>CBDCKF010000001.1:0-1807938 GCA_965218085.1 Terriglobia bacterium
ATGGCGACACAGAGCGCCGGGGACGTGACCCGTACGCCCGAGGCGGCCGGGCTGCTGGAATCCATGCCCACCAAGATTTTCCTGGCGAACCCGAATCTCCCCGAACAGGTCGGGGAGATCTTCCGGCTCAATCCAGACGAAATGGACACGATCCGCTCTCTCGTTCCGAAGATGGAGCTGTACCTGAAGCGCGCCGGAGGGGCCGCGATCCTCCGGCTTGAAGTGGATCCGGCGAGTTACTGGCTCTATACGTCCAACCCCCGTGATTCGGAACGGCGCGCAGAGATGATCGCGGAACACGGACTGCAACGCGCCCTCGAACTATTGGGCACGGGACAATAAGAAACACATATTCAGGACGATAAGGAGAACCATTCAATGAAGTGCTTTAAGAAAATCCTGTGGGTCGTGTGGGCTGGCTTTATGGTTCCGCTCCTCTTGCCATGGGCGATCGCTCCCCTACCGGCGGCTGGGGCCCAGGACGGCGGGCCCATGCTGCGCATCGAGGCGATCCCCGGTGTCGATCAACTCGTGGACATTCAAACGCAGGTGCGGCACACCACCGTCATCGTTTTGCCGGAGACCGAAAACATCCTCGATTTCGTTGTCGGGGATTCCGAATACTGGCATCTGACCGGCGCGGCGAATGTCGCGTTCCTGAAACCCATTGCAACCGGTGTCGACACCAACGTCGCCCTGATTTGCGAGTCCGGACGGATCTATTCCTTCCTCGCATCCGAGGGCGGGGAGCCGCACCTGGTCGTCCGGATCGAGCCGCCGCCGATCGGGGACGACACCCTCATCTCGGCCGAGCCCCACACCCCGGCCTTCATTGCCCGTTCCGAAGTCACCGCCTATCAGGTCATGGCGCAACAGGCTCAGGAGACGGCGCGCAACGCCCAGGCCGCGGCCGACACCCTGGCTGCGGAGGCCCGCGCTGAGGCCGCGGCGGCCGTCGAGGACTTTCGGGCGGACTATCCCACGCGGCTGCATTTTGTTTACAGCCTGTCGGATCGGGCACACGAACCCCCCTTCAATGTCGAAGCCATGTGGCACGACGGCCAGTTCACCTATCTCCGCTCACACGCCCAGGAATCACCGGCCCTGTATGAAGCCGTGGATGGCGACTCCACGCTGGTCGCCTACGACCTCACCGAAGACGGCCTGTACATTGTGCGGCGCATCCTCGATTCCGGCTGGCTGCAAATTGGAGAGCGCCGTGCGATCTGGCGCTACGAACCGGAGCGTTAGTCATGAGCGTATGGAAAAAGATTCCCGTCCCGCCGGGCGGCGTCATGCCCGGCGGGCCTCATCACCAAGATTGGCGTTGCGGCCATATCCCTGCTCCTGGCCGCAACGCTGCTGACCTATACTTTCACCGGCGGCGGCGGGCCCGAAGCCGAGATTGACGTTCCCGAGGCCGCCGGCTTCGATCTGCAACAGAGGGCCCAGGCCGCAATCGAAGCCGAAGCCCGGCGGCAAGCCGAGGCGGCCGAGCGCCAATTGGCCCAACTACAGAACGCACAGGAATCAACTGCGGCCATATTGGGCGCGGGCATCGTAGGGCTGCCCGGTCAAGGCCCCGGCACAGGCTTGATTCCTGATGATCAGCCCGTCCCCTTCGTTGACGTGCCCCGGTCCGAAGCCGAGGCGGTGTTACTGGAAACACTGCGGCTCGAGGAAATGGAGCGCCGTCGACGTTCCCTTCGCACCGAACCGCTTGTGCTGTCCTATCGGAACTCCGAAGCGGCTGTGGCCGAGCTCCCCGGCACACTTTCCGATCGGGTCCAGGCCGCCCACGCTCCCCAGGCCGCCCTTCCGGCCGTCACAGCCCAAGAGTCCATTTCCACAGCTGGAGAATTTCTCCAATTACTCACCGAACTCAACGACCGGGATCTGGCCACTACCGGGCGGCCCGCGCCGGCGGCGGCCGGCCCGGCCCCTTCTCTTGCACTGCTGCAACCCGAAACGGAAACGCCCGTCGTCGACCGGCCGACCGATCCCGACGGTTGGGACCGTATCTATGAAGGATCGTTTCTGGAGGCCGTTCTGGTCACCGAGCTCAGTGGCGAGTTTCCCGGTCCGGTCCTCGCCAACGTATCGGTCCCTTTCTATTCCGCGGACCGCCAACGGGTCCTGATCCCGCGCGGCGCGCGCGCCGTCGGCACCGTCGAGGCCGTTTCCGGGGCCGACCAGGAGCGCCTGGCCGTTGCCTTCCACCGCATCATCTGGCCCGACGGCCGCACCGTCTCACTCGAATTTAACGGCCTCAACCAGATTGGGGAAAGCGCGCTCAAGGACGCAGTCGATCGACATTACTTCTCGATGTTTGCGGCGGCCGGCGCCGTCGGCATCCTTTCCGGCCTGACCGCCATCGGCTCAAACCCCTATGCCGGAGGCCGTCCCGGTTTCCAGGCCGGAGCCAGCCAGGGGCTTGGGGAAGGTGCGGTGCGGATTCTCGACCGCTTCCTCAATCGCCTGCCCACCATCACGATTCGCGCGGGCCACCGCGTGCGCATCTGGTTCACCGGCGACGTCCTCGTGCCGCCGGCACCGCCGCCGACTGGGGGCATCCAATGACGATCAAACACATGATCGCTTTCTCTCTTTCTCTCACCCTCACTGGGGTCCTTGCCATGCCCCCGGGCGCGAGCGCGCAGTTCGACCTGGACCTGCAAGCCACCGAGATCGGCAATCAGATTCAGGAGATCCTCAATCGGATCACGCGCTACACGACATTACTGAATCAATTTACGAGCCTGGACTGTTCGGCGCAGGGCATGGCGGCGGGCGCCGAAGCGACTCCCATAAACGAGGCCGCGGTGGCGTGTGACACCCTCAACATGCTTGGCGCGTTCAGCGATTCCTACCCACAGCTGCTCGCCGCGCCCGCCGCTCTGCTCAATACCCCCGTGCCGCTTCCCGACTGGCGCGACGTGTTGCAAACCTCCGACACGGTTTCCGCGGCCGCCATCCGCACTATCTACCAGAGCGGTCCCAATGCCGCCGATTCCGCGGTTGCCACCTTCGAGCGGCAACGGGACTACACAGATCGCGGTGTGGTCCTGGCCCATGCCCAGGCCGATGCCGCCGCGTCTCTGACCCAGACACTGGACGAGGCCGAACGCGTTGTTGCGGATCTTGAAGCGCGCAACAGCGTCACCCGTACGGGCCTCGCTCAAACCCGGCTCGCCGCTACGCTCACGCGCGCGCGGCTTATTGTGGCGCTGGCCGGGCTTCGTGCTTACCAAACATCCGCCCAGGCGGCGGATGCCTACAACGCGGAAACCTCTCGCCGGGAGATCGATGCCCGGCGCCTGGCCGAACGTGCGGCCCTTGAAGCCCAATGGGCCCAGCAACAGGCCGCACTAGCGCTGGGCGCCGGCGGGCGCATCGAATCCATGTACGGCGGCTATCGCTTGCATCCGGTCTTTTCCGGCAACTAAAGGAGCATCCCCAATGAAGAAAACATTTATCGTCCTCATCGCCATCGGAGCTTTCTGGCTTCCGGGTGCTGTCCGGCGCGGAACCGCTCAGGACAGCATTCACTATCTCGTGATGATCGCCAATCAGGGCACGCAGATTTCCAACCAGGTTCAGGCCCTGACGCGCATGGACACCCACATCGCGCAGCTCACCGGCCAGTTCGAGCATCTGAGGGATTCCGCGCTTGGACAGATCGGCGCGATTGCCGACCCGATTACGGATCTCATCGCCGGGCCCACCGACCTGCTCAACACCGCGCGCGACTGGCACGCGGATTTCACCGGCCCGGCCGGGAGCCTCGTTAGCGCGCTGGCCGGGATGGATGACGGCACATCGCTCAGTGAGAGCTGGCGCAGCGTGTTGGAAGACGCGGACACGGTCACCGAGGCCGACATCCGCAATATCTACCAGAGCGGTCCCAATGCCGCCGATGCCGCGGTTGCGACCTTTGAGCGGCAACGCGACTACGCGGACCGCAGCGTGGTCCTGTCCCATGCGCGCGCCGATGCCGCGGCGTCTCTTGCCGCCACGGCCGCCGAAGTCCAAGTCAAGATCGACACCGTAGCCGGGGAAAACAATGTTTCCGACACGGCGCTGCAACAAGCGATCCTGGCCGGCAATCTCTCCCAGGGACAACTTCTGGGGGCGCTGGCTCAAATGGAAGCCTGGGACGCTTCCGCCGCCGCGGCCGAAACCTACAACGCCGAAGTCATGCGGCGGGAGATCGAAGCCCGGCGCCTCGCCCAACGTGCGGCCCTTGAAGCCCAATGGGCTCAGGAACAGGCCGCACTGGCGCTGGGCGCCGACGAACGCATCGAATCCATGTATGGCGGCTATCGGTTGCATCCGCTCTTTGCCGGGAACTGAAGACCATGATGAAACAACGAGTCATTACATGGGGGCTTGTCTTTGCACTGACCGCGGCCGTCCCGGCCTTCGGCATCTTCGGCATCCCCAGCCCCGAAGACCTGCTCATCTGGTTCGTCCTGCGGCCGATGATGCACGGCAACCAGCGGACGATGATCGCCAACCAGGTCCGGGAGCTTCAAAAGCTCGTCGCGCAGCTCGAGACCGCCCGGAGCCAACTCACCCAGGTCCGCGACGGGGCGCAGGGCTTGCTGGGCGCGATCACAGACCCCATGGCCGATCTTGTCGCAACGCCTACGGATCTGCTCCACACCGCGCGCGACTGGCACTCGGATTTCACCGGCCCGGCCGGGAATATGGTCGGGTCCATCCGGGACTTTGCCGACAGCAGCCAATCCTTTAGTCGAAGTTGGCGCGACGTGTTGCAAGAAGCGGATACCGTCACCGAGGCCGACATCCGCACTATCTACCAGAGCGGCCCCCATGCCGCCGATGCCGCCGTTGCGAGCTTCGAACGGCAACGGGTGGAAGGCGACCGGCGCCTCGAGTATGCCGGCGCCCGGGCGGATGCCGGGGCCGACCTGATCGAAATCCGCGAATCAAGCATCGCGGCCGTCAACCGCATCGGGGAGCGGGTCGATGCGGACCCCGATACCGGCGGGGCAAATCGCTCATCGCCGGCGCTCACCGAGGGTGATGCCCTCGCATCGCTCGCCGAAATCCGAACCCTGATCGGAATTGGACGCAGCCGCGCCATGGCGGCAACAGAAGCGGCAGCGGATCGCTTTCGTGGAGAGGAACTCCGGCGGGAGATCGAAGCACGCAGGTTGGCCGAACGTGCGGCCCTTGAAGCCCAATGGGCCCAGCAACAGGCCGCACTGGCGCTGGGCGCCGGCGCGCGCATCGAATCCATGTATGGCGGCTATCGCTTGCATCCGCTCTTTGCCGGGAACTGATGATGCTCGTGCTGATGCTCCAACTCGTTCCGACCATACCGGCCGACCCGGCGGCCGCGCCCGACGTGGCCACCGTGGTCAGCGGCATCATGGATCAGATTATCGCCGCGGCCGCCCCGCAAGTCATGGCGACCGGTATGGCGATGTGGCGGGGGCTGGCCGCCATCCTCGTCGCCTGGACCGGTCTGCGCATCGCCTTCACGGGCGATTTCCGGCCATGGGACCTCGTTCGGATCGTCATCGCACTCTGGTTCCCCTGGGCGATGCTCAGCTTCTATAACACACCCCTTCCCGGATCGACCCTGTCGTTCACAGCCGCCATTACCGAAGGCGGCAACTGGCTCCAGGGCGTCCTGATCGCCAACACCGGCGAGGATTATCTCGTCTCCTTTACACGGCTCTCCCAGAACTTCTTTGCGCGCGCCTCGTCCATGGAGCTGGGGTCGGGAAGCGGGATGCTCGACATTGTCCTCAATGGCCTCACGAACCTGTCCTACCTGTTCATGGCCTTTCTCCACACCATCATCTTCGAGCTGTTTCTCCTGCTCATTCTCCTGTGTCTCATCGTGATCTATGCCGTTTCAATGGGGCAGGTGATATGGGCGCAGCTCGCCCTGGGCGTGCTCCTGATCCTCGGGCCGCTCTTCATTCCCTTTCTCCTGGTCGAGCCCCTCGCATTCCTGTTCTGGGGGTGGTTCAAGGGCATGTTCACCTACACCCTCTACGGCGCGATCGCGGCGGCGCTGATGCGGGTGTTCCTCGCGGCCAGCATGGGCTGGATCGAGGCGATCATCAATGGGCCCCCGCCCGGTAACAGCTTCTGGTGGCACAGCACGGCCTGGTTCCTCAGCATCGTTCCCCTGGTGGCCGCGGGAGTCTTGTCCTCGCTCATGATCGGCACGCTGGCCTCACAACTCGTCTCGGGAAGCGGCGGTGGCGGTGGAATCATGGGCCTCATCGGCCAGGCCGCGCAGGGTGTTTCTAAATTCAAGGGAGCATAACAATCCGTGGCAAAATCCAAAGACACAGAATCTGACGCCGGCCGGGAATACGCCGAGATATGGGGCGAGACGATCCATTCGAACCGTCACCTGCGCGTGTTCTCCATCGTCCTCGGCCTGTTGCTCCTATTCGTCACCATCGCCGTGGTGCGGCTCTCTTCGGTCGAGCCGCCCCGGCCGATTGTTGTTCGGGTGGATGAAGTCGGCCGGGCCGAAGCCCTGGCCTATGAGACGGTCGAGGCCCAGGCCGACCCGCGCGACCCGACCACCAAGTATTTCCTCAACCGCTTCCTCCATGACCACTTCGGCCGCCGCCGCGCAACGGCCCAGGAATACTGGCCGCGCAGCCTCCGGTTCCTCAGCACCGATCTGGCCAACACGGCCTTCACCGCCAGCAACGAAGAAATCGCCATGCTGGCCGCCGGGATCACCGGAGAAGAACTCCGCGTCGAGAATGTCATCCTTCGGATTCAGGCCAATCCCACCGAGCCGCACGGAGCGGTGGCCGACTTCGTCCTGATCCGGACCCGGCAGGAACGGGAGGTATCCCAGGAAGCATGGACGGCCACGATGCAGTTTGTCTTCATGCCGGTCATACCGGCCGACCTGGTCGTCGTCAACCCGATGGGCATCCAGGTCACATACCTGGAAACGGACAGAACCCTTATCACCGAGACGCCATGATTGCGCATTTGCGAGAGCGTGAAAAGAATCTTGAACTGTTCGGATGGAGCCAGCAAGACGCCGAGTGGGTCGCGATGGTCTGTCTCCATAGCGGCATGTTTACCCGCGCTCAATACATCGCTTATTTCCATGCCCATCATAGCCGCGCGGGGCGCTTCGTTCAGAGCCTCGTAGCCCTGAAACTGGCCGTGGAAGAGCCCATTCCCCTCATTCGCCACGAGGACCGCACGCGGGCCTGCCGGATCACCTTCAAGGGCATCTACCGGGAGTTGGGGGTTCCCAATATCCGGCACCGGAGACGTGCCGATCCGGCGGGCTATCTTCGGCGACTCCTGTCTCTGGATTACGTCATCGAACATCCTGAACTGGAATGGCTCCCGACCGAAGAGGAAAAGGTTTGGTACTGCAAAGGAGTCGGCGTCCCGAAGAACCGCCTGCCGAAGCGGATTTATGGTGGATCGGCCGGGAGCGTCACCCGGTATTTCCACCTGAAATTACCCGTTGCCGGAGGCCGGACCACCACGTTTGTCTATGTCGATCCGGGCAACGGAACCGCCACCGAACTGCGGCATTGGGGCCAGACACACGAGCATGTCTGGGCCGGCATGCGGAAGCGGGGGATCAAGATTCATGTGGCTGCAATCGGCGTCAATCCGGATGCCGACAAGCGTGCGAGAAGCGTGTTGAACGGATGGGCGCGGGATCGGGAGGGCGTCAAGGCCGGAAGCTACCGGGAGGAGGAATTGCAGAAGGAACTGGACGCGGTTTCCAGGGGCATCGACACCTTCGATTCCGAAACGTTTGCGCGCTGCGGCGGCCAGAAAAACACCGTGCGCCGCTATCGGGAATTGAAGGATCTGCTGTCAAAACCGTTGCCGTACAACATCCGGATTGACACGTTTGAGATATGGCGATCCCGGAGGATTTATCCCGACGGTGTGCGGCTCTACGAGGCTCCGGCATGAGATCGCACCCCCGTGCTTTTTTCGAGAGGATCTCGGCCTTGATCACGCACGAAAAACCAGGTCACACACCCTTGAAAATCGGACCCCCAATGCGCAAGCCCGATGCCGCACCCGCCTGCGCATGGCTAGCAGCCCGTGGTAGATCTCTCCGCTGGGGACAGGTAGCTCCTTTTCGCAATCGAATGCCGGTGTAACTCATTGATTTTAGGATGGCGCAAAAATGGTGACAATCCCTGGAGTCACGGATCGTACTTCTGCCACGGGCTGCTAGCGGGTACTCATGCGCACGACCCATGCGCAAATTCTCTGTCCCATATCTCCCATTCCTGCTTGTGGTTAGGCCGTTGCGCAACCCCAGGGTCAGCGCCGCACCAGAGGGGGGGAGAGTGGCGGGAGCGACCCCCCTTTTTTGTGCCTCGTGCGGCCCCAGACCCCCTCAGCGCCGCGCACTCCGGGGGTCTAGCAGCCTGTCGGACTTTTGGGGCCGGAGTTGGATGTCGGGCATGCGAGAAACAGGGGCATGAGCGAACGATTTCTAGTTGTGTGCGTCAAGTTCTGCAAAAAGTATTTCCGAAAAATTCAGTTCTTGAGTGTCGATCGCCGTCGGGCCTGTGGGAATGTGGGAAAGCTGAACGTTTTTGGCGAAGCTTTTCCAAGCCTCAGAGGGAATCCGCGCCTTTTGGCGGATTTCCTCTGAGGCGTCATTTCCATCAGGCCTCTGCGTTTCTTTCTTTTTTGGTTCTTTTTCTTTCTTTCGTCCCCTCGAAAGTTTTCCACAGCGATTGTTCGCTCCAGGATGCTCTGTAATCGCCGATCGACATCCGAGTCGATCATTGGGGTCGGCCCGTTGGGACGCGTTTAGGCAGCCGGCGTCTGACGGTGCCAGTCCCTTTTGTGTTCCTTCAACAGGTCCATGTTCAAGTAGCGGATCGCTTCGATCCAGTTCTCGTGCGTTTCGGTGGTCAGCGCCCGAATCAAACGCAGACAGCTGGCTGCGTTGGGGAATATCCGCACCACGCGCGTTCGCCGTTTGATCTCTTCGTTGAGCCGTTCCAGCATATTGGTGGATTTCATGTGTTTGTGATGCTGAAGCGGCAGCGTGTAGAAGCTTAGTGTCTCGTCGATATTGTCTTCGACCCAGTCGCAGAGTTTGGAATATTTCTGCCCCCACTTGCTCAACCATGTCGCCAGGTCCTGCCGCACTTCCTGGAGGTCCCGCCGGTCGTAGAGCCAACGCAGTTCCTGGAGACAATCGTCATCGGCTTTGCGCGGCAGATAATCCAATGCGTTTCTCAGAAAGTGGACGTAGCAGCGTTGCCAGATCGCTTCGGGCAGGACTTCTGCGATGGCTTTCTTCAACCCGGCATGATCGTCGGTCACCACGAACTCCACGCCGCACAAGCCGCGTTGTTTCAAACTCAGTAACAGTTCCCGCCAACTGGTCGTGCTTTCCCGTTCCGCCAGTTCCACCGCCAACACACCGCGCCTCCCGTCCCAGTTGATTCCGATCGCCACCAGAACTGCTCGGCTCCGGATGACCCCGTCTTCGCGCACCTTCTCGTAGCGCGCATCCAGAATCAGGTACGGGTATTCTTCCTCCAATGCTCGCGTCGCAAACTTTTTCAGCTCCGTGTCCAGTGTCTTATTAATCCGGCTGATCGTGCTGGCCGAAAACGAATGCCCGCATAATTCTTCGGTGATGGCCTTGACCTTGCGCGTCGACACGCCCTGCACGTACATCTCGGCCAAGCTGGCCACCAAAGCTTTCTCGCTGCGTTGGTAGCGTTCAAACACTTCCGTGCTGAACCGCCCGGCCCGGTCCTGCGGCACGCGCAGCTCCAGCTTGCCCACCCGCGTGACCAGGTCCCGCCCGTAATAGCCACTCCGATATCCGGTCCGCCCCGCCGTTCGTTCACTCTTGGCCGCGGCCACAACCTGCTCCATCTCCCCCTCGAGAATTTCCTGAACCACCTCCTGCACGACGCTTTTCAGCAGATCCTTTTCCTCTCCTAACAGTTCTTTCCAATCCACTCCCTTTCGCTTAATCTTAGTTCGGGCCATCGGTTCATCTCCTTCGTTTCAAAGTTGTTGGTTGCCAACTTTCTCGGAGATACCCTGGCCCCTTCCTATTTCAGGACCCCTTTTTTGCAGAAACTCTGAAACATAACCCGATTTCTTGCTGTGGATCGAGACACGCCGTACTTGTTGCCGCCGTCGGTCCAGGATTGGCTTCCGGAAGAGCACCTGGCGCGGTTCGTTGTAGAGGTGGTGACGAAGCTGGACCTGCGTGACCTGGAGAAGGAGTACGCGGGGCGGGGTTCGAAGGCCTACCATCCGGAGATGCTGCTGGCGTTGCTGTTCTACGGATACGCGACGGGAGTGTTTGCGAGCCGGAAACTGGAACAGGCGACGTGGGATTCGCTGGCGTTCCGATATATCGCGGCGAACACGCATCCAGATCACGACACGATCGCGGCGTTTCGGAAGCGGTTTCTGAAGCAGTTGAAGCCGTTGTTCGTGCAGATTCTTCTGCTGGCGCGGACGATGGGATTTTTGAAGCTGGGGAAGATCAGTCTGGATGGGAGCAAGGTCCAGGCGAATGCATCGAAACATAGCGCGTTGAGCTGGGGGCACGCGACGGAGTTGGAAGAACAGTTGAAGGCCGAAGTCGCGCGCCTGATGGAGTTGGCGGCGGCGGCCGACGCGGAAGTGCCGGAGGGAATGGACATCCCGGCCGAACTGAAGCGGCGCGAGGACCGGCTGAAAGCGATCGCCGAGGCGAAAGCGAAGATGGAGGCGCGCGCTGCGGAACGCCATGCGGCCGAGCAGGCCGAGTACGAGGCCAAGATGGCCCAACGCAAGGCCCGGGCCAAAGCGACCGGGAAACGGCCGGGAGGCAAGCCGCCGCAACCGCCCCAATCGGGCGTGCGCCCGAACGACCAGATCAATCTGACCGACGAGGAATCGCGCATCATGCCGGCGGGCGGGAAGAGTTTCCAGCAAGCCTATAACGTGCAGGCGGGGGTCGACACCGAGACCCTGCTCATCGTCACCGAATCCGTCACAACGCACGCCAACGACAAACAGGAAATCGAACCGGCGCTCGGGACTCTCGATGCACTGCCTCAACCGCTGGGAAAGGTCGAGGCGATACTGGCCGACAATGGCTACTACAGCGAAGGGAACGTGAAGGCGTGCGAAACGGCCGGCGTGATGCCCTACATCGCCATGGGCCGTGAGCGCCATCATCCACCGGTGGAACAGCGTTGGACCGAACCGCCACCGCTGTCGCCCGACGCGAACCCGGTCGACGCCATGGCCCATCGGCTATCGACGATCGAGGGCCGGGCCGTTTACGCTCAGCGCAAGTCCACGGTCGAGCCGGTGTTTGGAATCGTCAAATCCGTGCTGGGATTCCGGCAGTTTCACCTCAGGGGACTCGACCCGGTATCCGGTGAATGGACACTGGTCAGCATCGCCTGGAACCTGAAACGCCTGTTCAATCTCTCCGGGCAGGTCTCCTGCCCGACTGATCCCCGCTCCAGCCGCCCGTCCGGACGCCAAAAACGCGACTCCGGGCTCCTGCGTGGATCTCTGGCGTCCGAATCCGGCTCTCTCTTGCGACGTCTCAGGTCGATCGTCTCGTCAATGTTCAATCACACGCTCGGAGACGCGCCGTTGCTACGGTCAAGTCCGACAGGCTGCTAGGGCCGCCCTCCCAAGGGAGGGTCGCTCCCGCCACAATGATCCCTGCGGGAAGGCTCGGATTCCGGAGGAATGATCCGGCATGAAATGGAGTCACATTGTCCTCTTTGTCCTGGCGGTGGCCGCCTCGACGGGCCGGTATGTGTGGAGTCCGTTTCCGGACGGATCGGAGAACCCCGTCGTCGCGCTCATGGCTCTGAATGCACCGGTGCTTCTGTGGCTCATGCACGGCTGGTATGCCGCCATGCCCGGTGTCGTGGTGTTCATCGGCGGGACACTTATTTCGGGCGTTTGGCGGGTCTGGTTCGAATCCGGTCCACGGAAGAAAAAGGGCAAGGGCGAGCTGCCCCCGTGGCCGATTGCCCCATCGGACGAGAGCCCGGCCATCGTCGTCGGCGAGACGCATCGCCCGGTCGAGGCGCGGGAGGTTCCGAGCCCGGACTGGCTCGTGATCCCGGAGCGGGGACTGTATACCGGAATCGCCATCTTCGGGGCGGTCGGGGCCGGGAAGACCTCGGCTTGCATGAATCCGTTTGCCCGGCAATTGCTCGGTTGGCAAGCCACGAACCCGGAGCGGCGAGCGGCCGCCCTGGTCCTCGAAGTCAAGGGGGATTTCTGCTACGACCTCCGGGAGATTCTCGAAAAGGCGGGCCGGGAAGACGATTACATGGAACTGAGCATGGACGGCGACTGGCAGTGGAATCCCCTAGCCGCGCACTGGCTCGATTCCTACTCCCTGGCAGCGTTGTTGCATGGATCGGGGCGGAGATGGAATTCGCCCTTTCCCAAGCGGTAGCGTCAGGCGATACGCTCGAACACAGGCCGTCCGAGTGCGGTCATTGTGTTCAGGACTTTTTGGCCGAGTTGGATCTCCGTGATCTGCCTGGAGAAGCTGCGGGATTGGAGTCTGCGGCCGATGACACCCTTCCAACGGCCGATCTGCGTTTCTATCCGGCTGCGCTGGTTGTACCCTGTGGCCACTTGCCAGGCCATGCGGCCGTTGCTGCGGATCTGAGCAATATGGCGATCCCGAACGGTTGGATCCCGCGCCGATTGCGGTCGGATCGCTGCGTTCTTTGGCGGCGGTATAACCACATCCAGGGTCTCCCCATACCGTTCCCTCAGCAGATCTCGTGTAGACGCTCCATCATAGGCGCCGTCAGCCAGAAAGCCCGCGACCGGGGCATCGAGTTGATCCAGGAGCCCGGGTAATGCAGTGCTGTCTCCAACGTCATCGTGAGTCAGATTGGCGCAAACAATCGCACCGCTGGCCAGGTCCAGTCCGAGGTGGAGTTTGCGCCAGCGGCGGCGTATTCCCTTGATTTTATGCTTCTGCGCGAGCCATTCCCCTTCGCCGAAGATCTTGAGGCCGGTACTGTCCACCACCAGATGGACAGGCACAGATCCGGCTTGCATCATCACCTGAGCGATGCTCAAGCCGTTTGCACGACCGGACAGTGTGGAGAAGTCCGGCACCCGTATATCCAGCCCCATGAGCGTGCCGATGGATCCCATAAGTCCCTGCGTTTGCCGCAACCCAAGCCGATACGCCGTGCGCAGCGTCAGGCATGTCTCGATCGCCAGATCCGAGTATCTCCGCTGGCCACCCCGTGACGTGCGGCGCGGCGCGCTCCACACACTTTGAGCCTCCTCACTGACCCAGATCGTCAGATCACCCCGCTGGCGCAGGCTCTCGTTATATTCCGCCCAGTTGATCACCCGATACTGCGCCTTATCAAACTTGTGCCGTCGGGCTGCGTTGAACTTATGTGGCATCTAAGTTATCCCCGGTGTTGAAAAACACGATGATAAGGCATCCTTCGGGATGATCCATGCAACAAGGTTTATATATCTGGTGAGATCGGCGCTCGTTTACCAGGTTCGCCAAGGCGCCATAAGTCATGTAACGCATTCCATGTTTCGTATCTGTTAGATAAAATACCCAAAGCCGTATTCCATGGTCAGGCCGTGAAAACCGTTGCCTATCTGAGGGTCTCGACCGCTCAGGACGCGGCGGCTCATTTTGATGGGCAGCTATATGGAACACATCACCGCTAACGACGAGGCCGCAAAGGATCGCTTGATGAAGGGTCTGGATGGCTTCCTGGAGCGGGATCGGGACCGGAAATTGTTCGGCCTGCCCCCAATCAAAGGCGCGCCCTGAAACCCATCTGACAGCCCCTGACCTGATGAATATACCCCGCCGCCTGGGGCTCAATTTGAGTTCGGTGATGCAGAATCCTTGTCCGCCCGTCCGGATTTTGCTAACCTGTCGGCAAGATAATGCGCCGCCGCCCGCTATTCTTGCTGATTCCCTTCTTGCTCGCCGTCGCAGCGCCCGCCCGCGCCAATGGGGGGGGAACCGCCTCCGTGCGTCGATCGCTCGGTCACCGCCAGCGCGGTGCGCACATCGGAGGACGTTCAGGCGTTCGTTCAGTGCGCCTACGAGTACGTCCAGGAAATGGGCTTCGAGGAGGCCCGCCGGGCCTTTCACGAGGACGAGCGCTGGAGGAGCGGCCCGACCTATGTCTTCGTCGACGAAGTGTCGCCCATGTTCGAGATGTCTCGATCGCTCGTCTACCCCCCCGACGGGGCGAGGGAAGGAAACCCCTGGGGACCGCTGCCCGATGGGTTCGGCGGCCAATGGTACGAAGAACAACATCGCCTCGTGAGCAACTTCGGTGAGGGCTGGATCTACTACACCTTCACTAACCCAGTAACGGGCATGGATGCGCCGAAGGCTTCCTATCTCAAGGGCCTCGACTGGGACGGTACCCCCGCCTCAATCGGCGCGGGCGCGTATCGCCGCGATCTCCCCGGCACATGCAGAAGTGAAGAGGTCAACGCCTTGCTGCTCGAGGATGAGCCTTCCAACGAAAGGCTGGCCGAGTTCGTCCGTTGCGCGGCCCTGGAGCTGGAATCACAGGGGTACTTCGCCGTCCGGGCCCTGTCGAGCGATCCCCGCTGGCGGAGCCGCTCAATCTACCTGTTCGGATTGGATACCTACGGCAACACGCTGTTCAGCGGCGATCCCTACAGCCAGTGGTTCGGGGCGCTGGCCCCGGAGCTGAACGCGCACCGGGAGGGTCCCTTCGGGGGCCGTGACGTCATCGCCGTCGGCGACGCGTTCGGGGAGACGTTCTTCTACTACACGGCACGCAACCCGGCCACCGGGAGACTCCAGAGGAAGGTGACCTTCGTCAAGCGGGTCGTCGTCTATGGCCTGCCCATCCTGCTCGCCTCCGGCTACTATCTGGATTGAGCGGTCCCGTCGGCCCCATTCCTCCGTTTGTAGCCGGTCACGATCCAGAAGACGGCACTGCCGTCAATGCCCAGCGCCAGAATGGGTTAGGGGCGGTCGACCCCTCCAGTGGAGAAGGACTCTCTGAATCAGCCCCGGGACGCCGACCATCACGAGGTAGGGAAGTAGCACGCCGATGAGCACGTCGAGCGGGGCCGACAGGGGTGTCCAGGGCAGATTGAACTCACCCGGGTTACGACGCCGGGCAGCAGGGCAAGCCGGTGCCGCATCGTGACCGGGGACTGCGAGCCAAGGCACTCAATCGTTGAGGACAGCCAGAGGCAGGGTCGTGAAGAGGGCGTGGTCGAACAGCAGCGCGATCGCCGTGACCGGCTCCGTGCACTCAAGCCGCACCGACCCGAAGAGCTGCGCGGGCAACCCCGGGATGAATTGATCGACGAACCGCGCGGTGTTCGCGTGGGCGGGGATGGCGAAACGGTATTCCCCGAGCCGGGTTTGGGTCAGGAAGTCGTAGACCGCGAGCGTGCACTCGGCGGCCTGAGGCGCGTCGTTGGCAACGGCTAGGCCCAGCCTTCGGGCGGCGGGGCCGAGATCCTGCAGGAGCATGCCGCGGAACACCGTGCCAGGTTGTGCAGAGAACAGGGTGGCCATTCCGCTCGTGCGCCCGTCGCCATCCTTCAGCTGGTAGAGGATCTGGGCAGCTACTGCCTGATCGCACTCCAAGGTGGCGTAGCCGGTCCGCAAGCCCGGCCCGCCGGTGGCGGCGGGCACCGGCGGGTCGGTGAATCCGCGGGTCGGTACCGGAAACAGTTCGGCAGGCGCGACCGAGAAGGTTGCCCCCGTCACCCCCGGAGTGATGCCGACGTCGGAGAAGCGGTCGAGACCGACACCGTAGGGTGTCAGCGTGCACTCGGCGGGGGTGTCGCCGACGTTGGTGACCATCAACAGGACGCCCCACCCCCCGCCGTCGGCGATTTGCGGGAAGATGTGGCGAGTCTGGGCGGCCCGGTCGGCCTGGCCGAGTGCCGCGGGCGCGGTCCACACCCACACCGTCATGGACAGCCCCAGCACCGCATGCGGTATCTTTCGGGTCCGTGTCATGGTTTCTCCCTTCTCGCGGACCGCATCCGACCCGCCGCTCGATGCCGCGACTGGAGGCCCGTTCTCAGGGCCGACAGCCTGTGCTGGGGAACGCCTAATTATGGTGACACATCCCAGCGGTAGCTGAGACCGAAATAGTAAGCGTTGTTGCATGGATCGGGGCGGAGATGGAATTCGCCCTTTCCCAAGCGGTAGCGTCAGGCGATACGCTCGAACACAGGCCGTCCGAGTGCGGTCATTGTGTTCAGGACTTTTTGGCCGAGTTGGATCTCCGTGATCTGCCTGGAGAAGCTGTGGGATTGGAGTCTGCGGCCGATGACACCCTTCCAACGGCCGATCTGCGTTTCTATCCGGCTGCGCTGGTTGTACCCTGTGGCCACTTGCCAGGCCATGCGGCCGTTGCTGCGGATCTGAGCAATATGGCGATCCCGAACGGTTGGATCCCGCGCCGATTGCGGTCGGATCGCTGCGTTCTTTGGCGGCGGTATAACCACATCCAGGGTCTCCCCATACCGTTCCCTCAGCAGATCTCGTGTAGACGCTCCATCATAGGCGCCGTCAGCCAGAAAGCCCGCGACCGGGGCATCGAGTTGATCCAGGAGCCCGGGTAATGCAGTGCTGTCTCCAACGTCATCGTGAGTCAGATTGGCGCAAACAATCGCACCGCTGGCCAAGTCCAGTCCGAGGTGGAGTTTGCGCCAGCGGCGGCGTATTCCCTTGATTTTATGCTTCTGCGCGAGCCATTCCCCTTCGCCGAAGATCTTGAGGCCGGTACTGTCCACCACCAGATGGACAGGCACAGATCCGGCTTGCATCATCACCTGAGCGATGCTCAAGCCGTTTGCACGACGCGACAGTGTGAAGAAGTCCGGCACCCGTATATCCAGCCCCATGAGCGTGCCGATGGATCCCATAAGTCCCTGCGTTTGCCGCAACCCAAGCCGATACGCCGTGCGCAGCGTCAGGCATGTCTCGATCGCCAGATCCGAGTATCTCCGCTGGCCACCCCGTGACGTGCGGCGCGGCGCGCTCCACACACTTTGAGCCTCCTCACTGACCCAGATCCTCAGATCACCCCGCTGGCGCAGGCTCTCGTTATATTCCGCCCAGTTGATCACCCGATACTGCGCCTTATCAAACTTGTGCCGTCGGGCTGCGTTGAACTTATGTGGCATCTAAGTTATCCCCGGTGTTGAAAAACACGATGATAAGGCATCCTTCGGGATGATCCATGCAACAAGGTTCCATTGGTACCTTTCGATCATTCCGCATGTCTCGCGAGTGGCCGGGTTTGAAATGGGTTCGGGAATGTTTATCAATCCGTCGATTCCCGAGGAAACGGCCCGGTTCTTAAGGGAAGTTCCGATCGCTCAATCTCAGGGGGCTGCCGTATAGCCGGCCCGGGTACGAACCGAGTAGTCGACGTGATCCCGGATTTGAACCTGAATTCTGTGGAAACGCCCGTCCCCAGGATTGGACGGATAGTACCCCAGTGAGTACTGGTTTCGAAGTTCTGCGGATACTTCGTCAAGAACCCGGTCGATGTCGTCGGCTCTGCCATCTTCCCATGTCCGCGTGACTCTGAACGCCTGCCCCCCACTGGCTTCGGCGAAATCATTCAGTACGTCCATGTCTACAGGCTCTTCTCTCAAGGGCCTCTGAAGAACGTTGGCGTTGCCGGACAAGACTGTTCCCGGCCAGTCGAAACGGACATGTTCCACCGGATCCCCGAAGCGCATGGCATCGATGCCGAGCCCATAGACGAGGACCTCCGTAGCCTCGACAGCGTCGCGGGCGTCACCCAGGCCGAATTCACTGGATGTATCGGTGCCGTCGGTCAACACGAGAACCGCCTGTTTGTCATGACGCCCTCTGGCCACCGTTTCGAGGCTTTGGACCAGGGCATCATAAAGGGATGTTCCACCCCACGGTCGGGCTTCCAGTAGGGCTCTCGAGAGTCTTCTGCGATCGCGGGTCAGGTCCTGGACCAGCGAGACACGATCGGCAAAGGTCATGAAGAACACGTCGTCATCCTCATGGAGCGTGCCTACAAAGCGTTCGACGGCGGCCAGCGCCGTGTCGATCCGCTGCAACATGCTGGCGCTGGTATCGAGGACAATGCCGACACTCAGCCCGATATCGTTGTCCTGCGCGAAGTGGGCGACGTTTTGTGGGATACCTTCGTCTGTAATGATGAAATCATCCTGATTCAGTCCTGCCACGTAGCGTCCCTCACCGTCGGTGACCGTCGCCACGACGTTCACCAGCTCCACGTCGATACGCAGCGTATTCTGCCCCGTCGCTGCCATAGGCGCCATCGGTCCGAGGACGATCAGCATCCTTAGGATCGATTGCATCATCATAGACATCGGCATCGGCAGGACTGATTTGAGGTTGAGGATCATTAGTGCGTCATTGAATAGATCACAAAATTGATACCCATCCTGAATGCTTCGGTGGAAGGGCGGAGAGGATAGCGCGCTTCGTCGATCCAGTCCCAGAAATTCGCGAGGTCGTTGTTGTAGCACGCGATGACGGCGATGTCGCCCTGATCGTTGAGCAAACCCACATAGGCCGTGTTTCCTCCAGGGACATATGGAGCCATTACGTTAAGGTCTTCGAGGTCGAAGAAGGCATGAAATATCGGATGGCTGATGGTCAGCGAGACGAATTCCTTGTCGGGAAAAGCCCGGCGGAATTGATCGCGCATTGTTCGGAACTGGTCGGGCCCATCGAAGTCATCAACCAGAATGAAGCCTCCCCGATTGACGAACTGGCGAAGGTTTTCGACTTCTTCTCGTGTGAGTGCCATCTCTCCCGGCTCAGATATGTAGGCGAAAGGGTAGTCGAAGACATCATCGCTGCCCAGTTCGACGATTCGGTAGGACATGAAATTGACGTCAATCGCCGTTGCTTCAGAAATCAACTGGGCGATGTGTTGTTCTGAGTATGGATAATTGTGGGACCAGCCCATATTCCCAAATCGGCCGTTGCCGCCGAATATCCAGCGCGCGATGATCAACTCGGTTGCCGGCGGGTCGTTCTGTTCGATGTACATTCTCCCGAACCGCCCGAATCGCTGTCCGTACAAAAACAGAGAACCGGCCAGGACGGACATGCAGACCAGCATAGTGATCAGTTTGGTGCGTGGCATCGAGTCGTTACATCAACCGAGAAATTAACCGCACGTTAGCAAGAGCGATGTTGGCTCGCCCCGGTCCCTCAGATAAGCCTGCGTTCCAGGAGCGGATTGATACGGGACAAAATTTCATACGCGATCGTCCCCGCTTTGTCCGCCAGTTCGTCCGCAGTAATTTCGCGCTCTCCCTGACGTCCGATAAGGACCACCTCGTCATCCACTCGGGGAGCGACGTCCGTTACATCCAGCACCGTCATGTTCATGGCCACACGGCCGACGATGGGAACGGGCACTCCTCCGACCAGCGCCTGGCCAGCGTTGGAAAGCGCACGATCAAAGCCTTCATAGTAGCCGACGGGGATAACGGCCAGTGTCGTCCGCCGGTTGGCCCGGAACGACAACCCGTATCCGACAAACTCACCCGCTTCGATGTTCTTCAACTGCACAATTCGCGTTTTCCACGTCAGGACGGGTTCAAGCTTAACCACCCGGCCACGCTCTCTCGCGGCGATCTGAGTCTCTCGTGAGGGCCATACGCCGTAAGCGCCGATACCGAGACGGACCATGGTGAAATGCGTTTCCGGATAGAGCAGAATACCCGCTGTTGCGTCAGCATGGACGTGGGCCGGCCGAATGCCCGCTTCCTCGATCTGTGCAATCGCTTTCCCGAAACGCTCAAGCTGCAGCTTCGCAAACGAGGGGTCGAGTGTGTCCTCGATATTGGCGAAGTGCGTATAGACGCCTTCGACTTCGATCCCCGGGAGCCGGGAGACGAATTGGCTGAAAGCGGCGACTTCGTCCAATGGGATGCCCTGGCGGTTCGTGCCGGTTTCGATTTTGAGATGGATTCTGGCCGGCTTGCCGGTGTCCTTGGCCGCCTCAGACAGGGCGTGTGCCATATCTTGACGGTAGGTGACCTGTCGGAATTCCCGCCCCACGATTTCAGCGGCGTCCTCGATTCTGGAATATCCCAGGATCAATAGGGGTTTTCCAGGGGCGACCTGTTGAACTTCGAGGGCTTCGGCTAGTGAGTCGACGCCGAACCAGTCGACCTGGTCCCGGATGACGTCTGCGACCACACTCAGACCATGACCGTAGGCGTTGGACTTGATCACAACCATCAAACGGGTCTCTGAGGAGAGGGTGCCACGGAACGTTTGCAGGTTCTTCTGGAGCCGGCTGCCACTGATTTCGATCCAGGACAAATTCAAACTCAAAGGACACTCCGTCTTGAGTAGCGCGTGGTCATCCCTCAACCGGATGCGGGTCAATTATACGGTATGCTTAGGAACCCAATGTCTCAGGGTCACAATCCGCCTGCCAGCATCGAATTCGAGAACGTGGACTACCGGTTGGATTCTGGAAAGTCCATCATCGAAGGACTCAATTTGCGAATTCTCCCAGGCACGTCCGTTGTTCTTCTCGGTCGCAGCGGTTCGGGTAAGACGACGACCTTGAAGCTCGTGAACCGCTTGCTAGAGCCTTCAAGTGGCCGGATTACCGTGGACGGCCTCTCAACGCTCGAGTGGGATCCGATCCGTTTGCGCCGTCATATCGGGTATGTAATTCAGGAAGTCGGGCTCTTTCCGCATTTCACAGTGTCTGAGAACGTAGGGCTTGTTCCGTCGCTGGAAGACTGGACCCTCGACGAAACCCGGGAGAGGGTTAGAGAAATGCTCGAACTGGTGGGTCTTGACCCGGATGAGTTCCGCAAGCGCTATCCCGACGAATTGTCGGGCGGGCAACGCCAGAGGGTCGGGGTGGCGCGTGCCCTGGCGATCGATCCCTCCCTGCTTCTTCTAGACGAACCCTTCGGAGCACTCGATCCGATCACCCGAACAGAGATCCGGCAGGAGTTTCGAAGTTTGCAGGACCGTTTGAAGAAGACAATGGTCTTCGTGACCCATGATGTTGGCGAAGCTTTCCTCCTGGCCGACCTCATCGGACTGATGAAAGAAGGACGCCTTCTTGCGTTGGTGCCGCCCGAGGAGTTCAAGGAGCTTGACGAACCTGAAGCGCGTAAATTCTTAGGATCCCGGACATGAACGTCTTCGAGTACATGATCCGGAATTGGGCCGAGGTTGCCGAACTGACGCTCGAACACATTGCTCTTGTCGGAATTTCGATCTCGCTCGCCATCTCGATTGGCTTTCCGCTGGGTGTGGCGATGACGCGCCGCGAATGGCTGAGTCGGCCGATTTTGACGTTTGCCAACATCATGCAAACCATACCGAGCCTGGCGCTATTCGGTTTTCTC
Source organism: Terriglobia bacterium (assembly GCA_965218085.1). Lineage (GTDB taxonomy): Bacteria > Acidobacteriota > Terriglobia > 20CM-2-55-15 > 20CM-2-55-15. Next base: position 21,424 of record CBDCKF010000001.1, read on the forward strand.
ATACCGATTCCGTTCATCGGCGGCATCGGCGCGCGAACTGCTATTGTCGCCTTGCTGCTGTACTCCTTGTTGCCGATCATTCGCAACACCTACACGGGCATTACACATGTGGATCCCGCCGTTCGTGAGTCGGCCCTGGGAATGGGTATGACGGACTGGCAGCTATTGCGGCGAGTCGAAATCCCCTTGGCCATGGGTGTGATCTTTGCGGGGATCCGGGTAGCCACTGTGATCTCAGTCGGTCTGGCTACGATCGCAGCAGCTATTGGTGCCGGTGGTCTGGGCACCTATATCTTCATTGGTGTTTCGATGGTCGATTCGCAATTGATTCTTGTCGGAGCCCTGCCTGCCGCTGTGATGGCTCTGATCGCAGATTTCGGTCTGGGCCGCATCGAGCGGAACTGGAGTCGGCACCGAACGAGGAGTGAAAGTTGAGTCACAGGTCGACATTGCGATCTCGAATTCTACTGATCTTTGTCGGTCTGAGCCTGCTTGCAGGCTGTTCGGACCCGAATCGGATCGTTGTTGGATCGAAGAACTTCACCGAGCAGATCATCTTGGGAGAGATGATCGCCCAGCATCTGGAGAATCAGACAGAACTGAGCGTAGACAGACGGTTGAATTTGGGTGGCTCTTTTGTCTGCCATCAGGGCTTGGTCGCGGGTCAACTCGACCTTTATGTCGAATACACCGGAACCGCCTTGGCCGCGATATTGGCCGAGCCGCCTTCGAGCGACCCGGACACGGTGCTTGCAAGAGTTCGGCAAGCGTATCGTGAGGAGTTCGACGTAGAGTGGATGGAGCCTCTTGGGTTCAACAACACCTTTGCGATACTCGTCCGTGGGGAGGACGCCCGAACCCTTGGCCTGAGGAACATCTCTGATGCTGCCGCGTACTCATCAGACTGGATCGCGGGTTTCGGATACGAATTCTCGCAGAGAGAAGACGGCTATCCAGGTTTGACTGAAACTTACGGCCTTCGGTTCCCGGATACGCCACGCGTGATGGAACTGGGTCTTACATACCAGGCTCTGGCCGACGGGCAGGTCGATCTGATCGCGGGAAACTCGACTGACGGATTGATCGATGTGTTGGATTTGGCAATGCTCGCTGACGACCGTCAGTATTTTCCACCTTACGACGCGGTACCCATCGTCCGGCAGGAAGTTCTGGATCAACATCCCGAAGTTGGAGAGGCCCTTCGGCTATTGGGCGGTCTCATATCTGAAGCGGAAATGCGACAGCTCAATTACCGAGTCGACGGCGAACGGGAAGACGCGAGTATCGTTGTCAGCGAGTTTCTGGCCTCAAAAGGGTTCTAGAGTACTGAGTTAGAAGTACTGTGCTTAACGACTTCTTCCTGGCCCGATCCAATTATCTTCTTACTCTAGACGCCTCGGCTGCCGCCTCTTTATTGTGAAAGCCGTCCACCCGCACCGTCGGACCGCTGCGGGTCAGTCTCGGGCTGACTTAAACTTTCCGACGATCCCAACAGGCCTCGCCATCAGGATGATGGCGAGGGTCGCCGGTCGTTCAGACAGGATGTCTGAATGAACGACCGAGCGAAATCTTAAATATCGACCTCTTAGCCCAAGCCTCTAGAACGCGTTGGCAATATCCTGCACAGCAATGACGGCGAAGAAAACCAGGACCATTACCAGAACGGCGTTCGTGGCCCAGCCGTTTTTCTGAACCGGCGAGTTCCAGGCAATCTTGTTATTCAAGTAGAGTAGCGTTGCGGCCAGAAACGGGAAGAAAAAGCTGCCCACAACAGTGTACGTAATCACCAGCAAGAGAGGCCTGTTGAGAAAAGCGAACGGGATCGGAATCAACGTCATGGCGGCGAGCGCGATGCGGTACGGCGTGCTCGTGACCTGTGTGAGTCGCTCGCGCACGTCTTTCGGATAGTTGCAAACGATTCCGTAGATGTCCGCAAACATGTAAGGAACGCCCTGCCATACTCCGAGCAGAGATGATGCAGTCGCCCCCCAGAAACCGATTGAATAAGCCAGGGATCCCAGGCCTCCGACCGTTGCGCCAAGCATCGCAGCCATCTGCCCTACAGCCGTAGAGCTGTTCAATTCAACGCCACTCGTGTAGAAAGCGCGATTGGCCATCATCAGAACTGCGATGGCCAGCACTGCCGTCATGGTGTAAGCGATGAGCAGGTCGATCCGCACATACCGCAACGAACCCGCGCCGGTGATCTTGTCTTCCCGCATCCAATAGTTGTAATTGATAACCGTAATCGTACCGCCGACGCCGCCGATCAGTGCCAGCAGGGAAGTCGTGCTTCCGGAAGGAATCGTCGGAACGAAAAGGCCGCGGAAGACACCGCCTAAATCCTGAAAGGTCAGCACTGCACAGGCGACAATCCCGATGACCATGATGCCGATGAGCGCACGCATTAGTTTTTCGAAACCCCGGAAGCCGCCGATCCATACGAGTGCGCCACCGGCGAGACTATGGATTACCGCTCCCCAGGAAGTCGGGATCGCGCCGCCCGTCAGGTTGGAAATTCCAAGTCCGCAGGCGTTGGCCATGGCGACGCTTACCGCCACTGTCCAGAGGAGGAGGTAGGCGCCAAAATAGACCTGAACCCAGCGGGGCAGATATTCGGCCCAGCCTTCCAGAATCGTTTTGTCTGTGGCGAGCTGCCAACGTGCGAGTCCTTCGTTGAGAACGAACTTAAAGAATGCGCCCAGAACGATGGCCCATATCAACACCAGGCCAAAACCGGCTCCGCCGACTGTTGCCGCTGTCAGGTCTCCTGCACCGACTCCCGTAGCGGCTACCATCATGCCGGGGCCAATCAAGGTCGCCAATCCAAACTTTCGTGCTGTGCCTGTCGTGGTTTCGGCCATGAGTGACTTTAGGGGACAGACACTTCAGAATCGATTTGCGGTTCTGAAGTGTCCTCCCTTTATTCTGACTCTGCGGCCCTCGCCCGGGCCTCCGCCTGGGCCGCGCGAGTGACGCTCGAGAACGGCTCGGATTGTCCGTGGATCGGCAACACGCGGTCTACACGGAGATTGTAGTTTTCGATGTTCTCAATCAAGTTGGCGACGTGCGGAAAGCGTGGATTGGCGGCGTTCGGATTGGGTGTGGAGTAAACATCCGCGACGACAAGGGCCCTTTCCGCCGGGAAATAGACCATTAATAGAGTGTCCGCGTGGGGGCTGCCGACGATCGGAAATATTTGGACTGTTCGCCGAGCGTCGCTCAGCTCGTATGGCTCGCTGACGGTCTCGATTTGCATCGCCTGAGGATTTTTCCCGAGCGCGTCCGGCGTGGACCGGTGCGTTCGCGAGACAGAATCTCTATAAAACTGTTGGTTGAGTTCGTGAGTAATGACCGTCAATCCTTCCGACACGGCGGCCCGGATGCCACCCGAGTGATCGAAATGGTGATGCGTATTGATCACTTCAGTCAAAGGTTTTTCCGGGTCGAGAGAGCGCGCCGCGTCAATGACCGCCAGCGTTCTCATGTCATCCTGCGGTGCTTCGACTAAGGTCAGGTGGTCTTCGAACTCGACCACGAGGCTGTGGTGCGACTGTCCCGTCAGATACCACAGGCCTTGCCCGATTTCCTCGATTTCGACGATTGCACTGGGGACAGGAACCGATCGGGACTTTACTCCGTCTGGGGCCTCGAGATCGCCGGTATCGCCGTTGACACTGTTCGATACCGTGACCGATAGCAATTCAAAGCGGTCCAGCATCGAAGTCAGAGTCGTTGGCAGTTGCAAGCCATCCACGTTTTCATAGCCTTCAAACTGGGTTTCGACAAAGACATCGCCCAAATGTCGGGTGTAGTACGCCATCGACTGAACCCTGGAGGGAAGACCTGTTTCCCGGTTGACGTAGAGGGTCAGCTCCGTGCCGTCTGAAGCAACGATACTCACGCTCCGCTCTGTGCCCGCTGTCCGCAGGTCTGAGATCTGGGTGTCCGGATCGAGCGCCAGCTGGAGGACACCTATCGGATGGTGGTACAACTCGGCGTGCCGGGCCCGACTGTCGCGTTCGGACTGGCGTTCTACGTTCCCGTCAACTGCAACGTTGAATCCGATACCGTTGTCGATGGCTGTGATCTGGGTCTGTGGATTGGTGTTGGGCGTGACATAGCGTGGGATGCGGACGAGTTCCTGCCGCCACCGCATGTTGGAAAAGTCGATCGCCTTGCGGTATTCCGCTACTTCAAATCGAAGAAGTTCAGCGTCCGGGTTGCGGTTCTGGCCAAGATTGTATGCGTCTCCCGTGCCTTGCAGGACGAGTGTGTTGACGGCGACTAGGGCATCCGCGCCGCCCAGGGCCGCTGCCGTGTCGCTGATCAGTTGCGACTCGGGGCCGGAGGAGGCGCATCCAACGAGAGTCATCAACAGTAGAGTGAGAAGACCTTTAGCTTTCATCATCGAGTGCATACCGGGAGGGTTGGAGGACCGCTTCACAAGCCGTGATCATTCCGCTGATCGACCCACGTTTCCACACGGTTTGAATCGGTGGTGGGTGACGATCCGGAGTGCCAATCAACGGCCGGGAATCCATCGCGCGTATGCTAGCATGAGTGGCTTTGGCCGAGGGAAGAATCGTGCCTGCCACGGGCTGCTTGTAAGTAATGACTATGCGCACTGAAGTTTCCGGAGAGCCCGCCCATCCGATAGCCGAAACGTGGTTTCTGCAGAAATTCGACGAGTGGACCGAGAAGGAGCCCACCCGTTTTGCCTTTGCCGTGGATCGCCCCGATCGCGTTGAGGAGTACTCCTACCGTGAGGTCTCCGATCAGTCGCACCGGATAGCGGCGAGTCTGACCGCCTCGGGGATTGTTGCGGGCGACCGGGTTGGAATTTTGATGGACAACAGTCCGCATTGGGTGTTCGCGCTGCTGGGAGTCTTGCGGATCGGAAGCGTCGGAGTACCGCTATCGACACTCCTGCCGGCGTCATCGGTTCGAAGGCTTGTGGACCACGCAGAATGCAGTCTGGTGTTTACGGACGGATCGAATCTGGGAACGACGCTGGAGGCCTTGAAAGGACGGGAGGGCCCCCAGGTTCCCATAGTCGCGACCGCCACTGACGCCCGCGTCCAGGACTGGGAGTCGTTTCTCAAGCGTGGGGATGGCACCGAGTGGACGCCGGCCCCGTCACCTGACGGCACAGCAGTTCTGATGTACACCTCGGGAACGACCGGTGACCCGAAAGGCGTACAAATACCCGCCAAAGGCGTCTCGCAGGACATATACGGGATCGTGGAATTGCTCGAATTGTCGCCCGATCACCGGATGTTATCCGTACTGCCGTTCTCGCATGTGCTGCCGCTCGTCGCCAACGCTCTGGGAGCTCTCGCTGCCGGCTGTGGAGTCGTCTTTCTGACGGCAATTTCTCCCCAACGCATCGTTGAAGCCTTCAAGCGCCATCGAATCAGTTTCTTTGTTTGCGTACCCCAGTTCTTTTATGCAGTGCACAAGAGGATTTTCGGTCAAGTGGAGGAGCTTCCGTGGCCACAGCGGAAGCTCTTTGAAATTTTGATGGGTATTGCGCGCACCGCAAAGAACCCTCGACTGAGCCGCCGGCTCTTTTCCAGAATTCACCAATCCATCGGCCCCGAACTGGATCTGTTGATCACAGGAGGGTCACGCTTCGAACCGCGCGTGGCTCGCGACTTTCAGGCGCTGGGATACACCATGGTACAGGCATACGGGCTGACGGAAACCAGCGCCGCCGCCACGATGACGCCCGTGGGCTGGAGTTCCATCGGAACCGTCGGGGTTCCTCTCAGAGGCGTTAGCATCCGTATCGACAGTCCGAACGATTCGGGCATTGGTGAGGTGTCTGTAAGGGGTGGCGTTCTGATGCAGGGCTATTACCGCAACCGCGAGGCTACAGATCAGGCCGTGCGGAACGGATGGCTGTACACCGGGGATCTCGGGCAATTGGACGACGACGGCAACCTGACTCTCACCGGTCGAAGTAAGGATGTCATCGTCCTGGCAAGCGGCAAGAACATATATCCGGAAGAGGTCGAAGAGCATTACGAAAAGTGCCCGTTCATCAAAGAAATGTGCGTGATGGGGATTCCCGACACCGCAGGGCCCGGAGACACCCTCCATGCGGTGGTGGTCCCTGATCTGGATGAGTTTCGGAAACGCAAACAGACGGCGATTGCCGAAATGATCCGCTACGAGCTGGAGAACCGGTCGAAAGAGTTGGCCTCCTTTATGCGAGTCCATTCACTTACGGTCCGTAATGAAGCGCTGCCGCGGACCGTGACGCGCAAGCTCAAGAGGTTCCAGATCTATGAAGAAGAAACCGCTCGTTCTCAATCTGAAACGAGTCCGGAGGGTTTGACCGCCGATCATGGGCAGTTGACCGACGGCATAGGGAAGGTGGTGGCTAAGGCCATCCATACAGCAAAGCCGGATTTGGGTGCGTTGGGGCCCGACATGAATTTCGATCTCGATCTGGGCTTCGATTCCCTCGGCCGGATCGAGCTCCTGGCGGAGATCGAGGCCGACTTGGGTGTCGAGATACCCGAAGACAGATTGAATCAAATCCTCACAATTGGAGAACTCGTCCAGGCTCTTGAAGACGCTGGACGCATCAGTGTTGCCGGGCCCCGGGGTTGGAAAGACAAGCTAACGGCCAATGGGGATGAGGACCTTGCGCGTCAGTACATACGGGAGTCCCGCCGCAGCCTCACCTTTTTCGGTTTTCCGACGATCCGGTTATTTGGAGCGATTGCCAGGATTCCGTTCCGCACGAAAGTACGGGGGCTCGAAAAGCTGCCGGCCTCCGGACCTTTTATCATTTGTCCCAACCATGTGTCCTATCTGGATCCGTTCTTGCTCTGTTCGGTTCTCCCTTTCCGAGTGATTCGGGACATCTTCATCCTTGGATATTCCGATTACTTCGAGGGGCCTGTCATGAGCCGTCTCGGAAACAGCGTCAATATTGTGCCTGTTGATCCGAATGCGAATCTCACACGTGCCATGCGGATCGCGGCTGTCGGACTTCGACGGAACCGGATTTTGCTGGTCTTTCCGGAGGGCGAACGTAGCTTCGATGGCAATTTGACGACGTTCAAGAAAGGCGCCTCCATTCTTTCCGTGGAACTCGACATACCTATCGTTCCGGTCGGTATACGCGGCACCTTCGAAGCCTGGCCCCGTGGCGGGAACCTTCAGGCGCATCCTGTCGAGATCGCTATCGGAGATCCCATTCATCCCAACGGAGGGGGCGAATCTGAGAATCCATATAGACGCGTGAACGACGCCCTGAAAGAGGCTGTTGCTCAGCTTTTGGATTAGCAGCCCTTGGCAGAAGTCTCAAGGTCCCCGTTTCGCCGTAACCCTCTGGGCGCAGGGGGGTTCGGGCCGCAGGCTTTGCCCGGCATCGCTAAGGCTGGTCACGATGGAAAAACGGCGCCCGCGGCCTCGGTTTCAAACCTCGGTGGCCGCTCCTCGCTTCGCGCCTGCAACCCGAAGACCCTTGCGCGCGGCCCTTGAGACTTCTGCCAAGGGCTGCTAGGGCGCGGCGCCTGCTTCTTACGCTGACGCGCGAGAATTACCTTCGGGCCCGGACGATGCCGTCACGTGAGTTTAGGAATTGCGCGCAAAGTCTTAAGCAGCCGCCAGCCATCAGGGACCATGCCTGATTCGAGAGCTGTGGGATCATACAGGGCGCATGTGGCCATTCTGCTGATCCGGCGAAAGGTGTCTGGTACCGGAAAGTTTTCCGATTCAAGTTTCGTGACGTAGTCCGCCGGGCTCTCGTGCGCCTGCCTTTTCGGATATCCTCTGTGACTCATAAGATGCAAGGCCTTCAGATAAGCCCGCACAACCTCGCCACGGGTCGCGCCATCCAGTAATCTGTATCCGTTGACCTTTTTCCTCCGTTCCCGGCCCAACCCCAGCTTCGCTCTTGCCACCCACAGCGCAAGCAACACGAAGCCGACTGAGAGGGCGAGGGCCAGCCCGGGCAGGCCGTTGAGACGGGTCACGGCGACCATGGCGCCTGTCGCGGCAGTGGGCACACCGAGAAGCCAGCCGGCGACCTGGCTTCTCATCACTTCCTGAACAGTCCGCGTAGCATTAGTAAAACCTGCGTCCAGAGCCCATGGTGAATCGGGCCGGGGAGTTGGATCAAAGGCGACCCACCCTCGCCTGATAAACTTTATTTCGACCTAGGCGTGGGAGTCCTGAAGTCTCACAGTGTGGGCTCCAGTCAGGCTGTTGTAGACGCCAGGGACATAGCCCGTCGCTACCCGCGCCGGAAGACCCACCGATCTGGCCATGACCGCCATGGCGGTTGCGAATTGAGCACAGTAGCCGGCCTGTCGCTCGAAGAGAAAGGCGTCAACTACGTCGTTGAATGGGGAAAGTAGTGGAACACGGAGGTCATATCGATAGTTCAAAAGCAGGTATTGCTCGAGCCGTGCCGCCTTCTGGAAATCCGATGTGGATCCCGCAACGATGGTGTTGGCAAGATCTGCCACTCGTTGTGAAACAGCGGGCGGCTGCCGGTCGTCCAGATAGATGTTGTCGACGAAATCAAGGACCATCTCCTCCGGCGTCAGATCGGGCACGGCGGATGTCACGCTGTAGCTGCTGGCCGTGCGTAGCCGCTGGATGGCCTGGGGAGCCTCTTCTGAGAAATCCGCTCTTCCTGGTGCGCCCGCAAGTGCGATATACCCAACCTTGTTGCATGGATCATCCCGAAGGATGCCTTATCATCGTGTTTTTCAACACCGGGGATAACTTAGATGCCACATAAGTTCAACGCAGCCCGACGGCACAAGTTTGATAAGGCGCAGTATCGGGTGATCAACTGGGCGGAATATAACGAGAGCCTGCGCCAGCGGGGTGATCTGACGATCTGGGTCAGTGATGAGGCTCAAAGTGTGTGGAGCGCGCCGCGCCGCACGTCACGGGGTGGCCAGCGGAGATACTCGGATCTGGCGATCGAGACATGCCTGACGCTGCGCACGGCGTATCGGCTTGGGTTGCGGCAAACGCAGGGACTTATGGGATCCATCGGCACGCTCATGGGGCTGGATATACGGGTGCCGGACTTCTCCACACTGTCGCGTCGTGCAAACGGCTTGAGCATCGCTCAGGTGATGATGCAAGCCGGATCTGTGCCTGTCCATCTGGTGGTGGACAGTACCGGCCTCAAGATCTTCGGCGAAGGGGAATGGCTCGCGCAGAAGCATAAAATCAAGGGAATACGCCGCCGCTGGCGCAAACTCCACCTCGGACTGGACCTGGCCAGCGGTGCGATTGTTTGCGCCAATCTGACTCACGATGACGTTGGAGACAGCACTGCATTACCCGGGCTCCTGGATCAACTCGATGCCCCGGTCGCGGGCTTTCTGGCTGACGGCGCCTATGATGGAGCGTCTACACGAGATCTGCTGAGGGAACGGTATGGGGAGACCCTGGATGTGGTTATACCGCCGCCAAAGAACGCAGCGATCCGACCGCAATCGGCGCGGGATCCAACCGTTCGGGATCGCCATATTGCTCAGATCCGCAGCAACGGCCGCATGGCCTGGCAAGTGGCCACAGGGTACAACCCGCGCAGCCGGATAGAAACGCAGATCGGCCGTTGGAAGGGTGTCATCGGCCGCAGACTCCAATCCCGCAGCTTCTCCAGGCAGATCACGGAGATCCAACTCGGCCAAAAAGTCCTGAACACAATGACCGCACTCGGACGGCCTGTGTTCGAGCGTATCGCCTGACGCTACCGCTTGGGAAAGGGCGAATTCCATCTCCGCCCCGATCCATGCAACAACGCTGCGCGAAAGCACATCGTGCTCATTGCCCCGAAAACAATAAATGTGGTGCCTGCGACATTCTTCGACAATGATGTCGTCCCGAGGATGGACGGTCGTCGAGACCACGACCTGATCCAGACATTGGGTCTGATGCAGGCGATCGACTAGGTACGTCAGCATCGATCGGCCGCCGAGGGTCATTAGGACCTTACCGGGCAGTCGGGTCGAACCCATTCGGGCCTGCACGATTGCGACGGTGCGTGGCCCTACTTCCACGATTTCCCTTCTCCTGGGGCAGTCGGGGAAGAACCCATCGCGGTTTCAACCGCATCAACGAGTTCTCCAATCCGAAACGGCTTGGAAAGACACGAGACACCAGAGAGCGCGATGAATTCCTTCATTTCCCGACTCGCGACATCCCCTGTCAGAAGGAGCACTTCCCCGCTCTTGCCCTGGGAGCGGATCCACTCGATGACTTCTCTGCCACCGATACCAGGCATTCTCATGTCGCTGATGACGAGATCAAAGTCGTTCGCCTCAAGCCGGGATATGGCTTCCGCACCCGAACCCACACATTCGACTTCGCAATCCGCATCCGATAAGACGGCTTCAACCAGATCCAGAATGTGATGTTCATCGTCGGCAACAAGAACTCGACGTGGCCCCTCGCCCGCGACCTCAGATTCCGAATCCGCTTCGGCTAGCAGCCTGTCGGACTTGACCGTAGCAACGGCGCGTCTCCGAGCGTGTGATTGAACATTGACGAGACGATCGACCTGAGACGTCGCAAGAGAGAGCCGGATTCGGACGCCAGAGATCCACGCAGGAGCCCGGAGTCGCGTTTTTGGCGTCCGGACGGGCGGCTGGAGCGGGGATCAGTCGGGCAGGAGACCTGCCCGGAGAGATTGAACAGGCGTTTCAGGTTCCAGGCGATGCTGACCAGTGTCCATTCACCGGATACCGGGTCGAGTCCCCTGAGGTGAAACTGCCGGAATCCCAGCACGGATTTGACGATTCCAAACACCGGCTCGACCGTGGACTTGCGCTGAGCGTAAACGGCCCGGCCCTCGATCGTCGATAGCCGATGGGCCATGGCGTCGACCGGGTTCGCGTCGGGCGACAGCGGTGGCGGTTCGGTCCAACGCTGTTCCACCGGTGGATGATGGCGCTCACGGCCCATGGCGATGTAGGGCATCACGCCGGCCGTTTCGCACGCCTTCACGTTCCCTTCGCTGTAGTAGCCATTGTCGGCCAGTATCGCCTCGACCTTTCCCAGCGGTTGAGGCAGTGCATCGAGAGTCCCGAGCGCCGGTTCGATTTCCTGTTTGTCGTTGGCGTGCGTTGTGACGGATTCGGTGACGATGAGCAGGGTCTCGGTGTCGACCCCCGCCTGCACGTTATAGGCTTGCTGGAAACTCTTCCCGCCCGCCGGCATGATGCGCGATTCCTCGTCGGTCAGATTGATCTGGTCGTTCGGGCGCACGCCCGATTGGGGCGGTTGCGGCGGCTTGCCTCCCGGCCGTTTCCCGGTCGCTTTGGCCCGGGCCTTGCGTTGGGCCATCTTGGCCTCGTACTCGGCCTGCTCGGCCGCATGGCGTTCCGCAGCGCGCGCCTCCATCTTCGCTTTCGCCTCGGCGATCGCTTTCAGCCGGTCCTCGCGCCGCTTCAGTTCGGCCGGGATGTCCATTCCCTCCGGCACTTCCGCGTCGGCCGCCGCCGCCAACTCCATCAGGCGCGCGACTTCGGCCTTCAACTGTTCTTCCAACTCCGTCGCGTGCCCCCAGCTCAACGCGCTATGTTTCGATGCATTCGCCTGGACCTTGCTCCCATCCAGACTGATCTTCCCCAGCTTCAAAAATCCCATCGTCCGCGCCAGCAGAAGAATCTGCACGAACAACGGCTTCAACTGCTTCAGAAACCGCTTCCGAAACGCCGCGATCGTGTCGTGATCTGGATGCGTGTTCGCCGCGATATATCGGAACGCCAGCGAATCCCACGTCGCCTGTTCCAGTTTCCGGCTCGCAAACACTCCCGTCGCGTATCCGTAGAACAGCAACGCCAGCAGCATCTCCGGATGGTAGGCCTTCGAACCCCGCCCCGCGTACTCCTTCTCCAGGTCACGCAGGTCCAGCTTCGTCACCACCTCTACAACGAACCGCGCCAGGTGCTCTTCCGGAAGCCAATCCTGGACCGACGGCGGCAACAAGTACGGCGTGTCTCGATCCACAGCAAGAAATCGTTCGCTCATGCCCCTGTTTCTCGCATGCCCGACATCCAACTCCGGCCCCAAAAGTCCGACAGGCTGCTAGCGGAAACTTCAGAGTGAACGTGGTCCCCCGATCTTGTTCGCTGACCACTGAAATTTCTCCCTTGTTCGCTTCGACGAGCTGGCGTGAGAGGCTCAGTCCCAGACCGGTCCCCGTTTCCTTCGTGGTAAAGAACGGCTCAAATATCTTCGAAATATGGTCCTGAGGGAGGCCCCCGCCATTGTCCCGGACATGAATCCTGACCTGGTCTCTGGAAATCTCCGTGGATACGTCCACGGAACCCTTTTCACGATTTTCACCGATCGCCTGGACGGCGTTCGTCACGATATTGAGCAGGACCTGAGTGAATTCACAGGGATTGACTGAAATAGCGGGGCTCTTCGCCGTCAACCTGAGTCCGAGGCTGACCTTGTTCAATCGCAATTGATACGACGCAAGCTCCAGAGTTTCCCTGACAGTTGAATTCAGATCGATGGTTTGAGTGTCTGTCTTACCCGGCCGGGATATTCGCAATACGTTCCCGACGATACGGGCGCAACGCTCGGTTTCTGAAACGATCCGGTCGAGGTTCTTCTTGTTTCCATCAGCAGTGCGGGCCAGCAACTGGGCAAAGCCGAGAATTGTCGTCAGAGGATTGTTCAACTCATGGACGATTCCCGCCAGCAACCTACCGACCGCTGACATCTTCTCGGACTGGGCAAGGCGACTTTGATAGTCCCCGACCTGCTCGCTCAGGGCGGTTCGCTCGTGCTTGAGTCCGTCGAATCGGCGGGTGCGATCGAGGGCCACGGCAATGTGCTCGGCCGCAACCGACACCATGCCTTCATCCTGATCGGAAAATACCCCCGGCGTCGGACTGCTGAGGTTGACAACGCCCACCACCCTTCCACCGGTCTTCAGCGGAAAACTGATGAGCGAATTAACGATGCCAGCGGATCCGGCGCCTAGGGTAAATCGCTCGTCCTTTGACGCTTCTTCCAGGCGGACGGGTACGCACTGTGAAGCCACCCAGGCAGCGACGCCATTTGCTCCATCCGGTGACTCGATCGAATCGCTTAGGGACAATCCGGGACGCATAGCAGACTCAGTCTCGTTTCCCACAACATGCAGAACTTCAGTGAGTTCGTCCAGCAGCAGCAACGAGCAGTTTTCCGCCGCCGTGTTCTCCAGAAGCAAGCTGGCGACAAAGTCTCCAGTCTCTCGAACGGATTCGGCACGGATCAAGCCCCGCAACAAGCGATCCATGAAATCAGCCCTTCCGCTCCGGGAAACAAGCCAGGCCGGCGAGGCGATCTCAGGTGTCGATTGGAGAAAACGGGAAGACATTAGATATTTGTTGTGATGGACCGATGATGTTCGAATGTTTGATATCCGCTTTTGGCGTTAGCTGGCGCTTCCCGTTTGATCTCAGATCACTAGTTAACGTACGCCGTCGCGGACTTCGTTCGCGCGAACCGACCACGAGGTACGCGGTTCCGTGTTACCTTCAACTCTCCCTCGCTCGCAAATAAACTTTCCTCGAAGCTCATCATGGTCAAATCTTTCTGAAATTTCCCGATCTGGGACGGGATAGACCGGCCGCCCCTCATCTGGACGAGCCATGTAGCGAAATCCGCTCCGGAAGCGATCGTCAAAGGAATTCCTCCGGAAAATCGAGGATTCACCTCGATAAGGCTGGCTGTCTGACCATCCCATTTGCATTGGACATTTGCGGCACCGACGATACCCAGGCTTTCTGCAACCGTGGTGGCGAATTCGATCACCCTCTTGTGGTGCCGCGTAGTTCCTTTGTCGCTGACACCCGCACGTATCACCACCCGTTCGCGCGGTACTACAGACACCACTCGCCCTTCAAAGTCCGCACACACGTCGACGGTAAATTCTGTGCCCTCCAGGTAGTCCTGGACGACGGCGTCAGGTACATAATCGCAGAAGAAGCGAAGCTGTTTTTCGTTGTGAGCTTCGAACACGTCTACGCTTCCACGACCGTTTCTCGGTTTGACGACAACCGGACAGGTGATCTGTTCGAAATTGACATCCTCAGGCAGACGGGTTGCCGGAGTTTCTATCCCGTTCATGAGCGCAAACTCATGCATTCGGTACTTGTCGTTGGAGATCTCGCTCGTTTCTTCGCTCGAAACCGACACCCAAACGCCGTTGCGTTCAAAGCGCGCTCGGTTTCGGCCAAAGATCGGCAATTCAACGTCGATTGTCGGAATGATCAGATGGACGTTCTCGACATCACAAATGCTCTCCATGATCGGAATGTATTCGGGATCACTGGTTAGGGGTACGATGTGGTTGCGATGGCCGAAGTAGAGAGCCGGGGACATTGAGTTCATATCGGTGGTGATGACCTTGCCTTTTCCGAAACGCTCAACGGCCCTGCGGAAAGCCCTTACCAGACCGACACGACGTGAAGCCGCTGTGATGAGAACGTTTACAGGCTTCATCCGATGGAATCCCATCGCACAGGTGCGTTTTCGTCTATCGCGCCTCGCGCCTCGCGGCCCACGACATCATCAACGTGCTCCGGGGAGATCCCGACGGCAGGTCGAAGGGCATACAACATATCGCGAGATATCGTCTCTCCGGGAGCGATCGGGCGTTTGGCGTAAAGCGACCGACGGGACGCCGTCAGGTTCTGGCTTTCAGTTTCGGTGGCAAACTTGTCACGCCGACCCAGAATCGGTCCAATCGCACGCAATTCTTCGATGTGCGCCCTCAATTGCTTCGTGTCGAACGAGACATCGCGATCGGGAACCTCACCACGCGTATCGAGCATGAAGTGGCGCTCGATCACCTGAGCGCCCAACGACACTGCAATTGTGGAACCGATGGTACCCACGCTGTGATCTGAAAATCCGACGGGCAAACCGAATCGATCCCGCAGGAACTCGATCGACTTCAAGTTCAACTCTTCCGGTTTCGGCGGATAAGCCGAGACACAATGCAAGAGAATGATCTGGTGATTCTCTTGGGAGAATATCCAATCGATGGCTTTCTCGATTTCCTCGGGCGTGCTCATTCCGGTCGACAAAAGAATCGGCCTACCCTTCTGAGCGATATGTTTGACCAGAGGGCTGTGCGTGATGTCGCCTGAGGCTATTTTGAAGGCTCCGACACCGAGTTCCTCTAGGAAGTCAGCACTCTCTTCATCGAACGGGGTCGAAAGAAACTCGATGCCCAGTCGCTTGGCTTCGCCGTAGATGGTGCGAAAAGCGTCGAAGTCCAGTTCCAGTTTCTTGAAGAGGTCGTGCAGATCGACGTCTTTGGTGTGGGTGAGTCGGGCTTTCGTCTTAGAGTTGAGCTGGTCGGCTTTAAACGTCTGAAATTTGATCGCGTCGGCTCCGGCCCACTTCGCCGCGCGCACCATGGCCATCGCTTTCTCTTTGGAGCCCCCATGGTTGAGACCGGCCTCGGCGACGAAAAACGTCTCGCTGGACTCCTGCTGCAAACGGTCGAACAGATTAACAGTTACATTGTTGGACATAATTCTCTCCTCACGATTTCTCTGACCCGGAACAATCCCTGACCGTCGACCAATCTGCGACCGGCTTCGGTAAGGTTGCGCATCAGCGATGGGGTTTTGCGCATCTCCATTGCGCGTTCGACGACTTCGTCGGGATGAAGTACAGGCATTACGCCGGCGCTTTCGACAGCGCCTCTCTCCTCAAAAGCAATCGCCGTCTTGAGTTGGCGCTCATCGACGCTGAGCGCTATCGTAGGCACGCCCGCTGCCAACATTTCATAAAGTGAAATTCCCGCGTTGGTAATCGCCAGCAGGCAGCCCGACACAGCTTCTTGAATTTCGTCGCGACTGCGGACCCAACGCACTCCAGGGTTGGAAGAAGCCGACACGTTTCGATCAAAGCCTTGTGTCGCACACACCCGGACTCCTTGATCGGCAAACGCATCGACCACAGCGTCGAGATAATCAGAACGGATTCCACCGCCCAGGGTTACGAAGATCTCGTCATCCGTTTTGCCCCGCTGTTGGTTCCGGGGGTCGACAACAGTGTAGTCGGGTCCCACGAACATCTTCCGGTTGGAATGTACGTCATATGGAACGATGTGGGTGATGCTCCCATCGATAACGACGTCAGAATCACACTGGGCCAATCCCAGATCACGGATGCTGATGTGGCGGCAGCCCTAGCTCCCGATGGCATCGGTAACCGGATGCGCACGGCAAAGATCGCTTACTGTGATCGCTGGGAACTGTCCATCAAACCGAAGCTCATGTTCACGTTCGGAGAGAAACTGTGCGCAGGGCTCCGAGAGAGGATAAAAGCTCACCCTCACGTCCGGAATCAAACCTTCCGCGATGCGGAGGCACCGAACGACATGTCCATAGCCCACCTCGGGCCCGGCATCGACGACGAAACCGACCTCAGCTGCCTTGGTACTAGTTAACGTGGCCACGTGTCCTCTTAACCAAACTCTTCCAACCATCCAACACGGGGGCGATCTCGTACTCCAGAACGTCGCAGACAGAAATCCAGAATCCGTTCTCCTGCGCAGAAATCAGTTGCCCTAAAGCCTGCTCCAGAGAGGCGACCAGAACTGGCCGGGAATCGCCGCTCTCATCGTGGACCCAACCCAGATCTTCGGAAAAAATACTGAACAGGACTGCAAGTGACTCCAAATACTGGGACAGCGCCTGGTAGGCCTGCTCTTGGTCGCGATTCTCGAACAGGCGAACGATCGCAGCACCGGCTTCAGCAACCTGATCCAGTTCACGGTCGGGTTCCCCCAGCGATTCGAGCACCACACTGTCAAAGTCTCCACTTTCGATGTCAATCTGCTCCAGGCTGCCGAGTTCTTGACCGCAAAGAGAGTTGTCACGGTAGCTCATTGCTTCCTGGTCGCCAATGTTGACACTCGTAATGCATTGACCTGAGGTAAGATAGTCCGTCTCGAGCCAGTCCAACAGCTCACCCCAGGTCGTGAGCTGCCCGGGTACGTCGATGGGGTCCTGATTTAATCGGATGTTCATCTGATCACTCCACTCGGGGGCTTGATGACGGTCATCATTCCGACTTCAAGCTCAGGATTCGCTGGTGCCGGCCGGAACGGCCGAGCCCATGGGTTTCAACAACTTCTGCTCCAAAAGTTGCACTTCTTTTTCGAAGAAAGGCTGTGTCTGGAGACTCCACAAGATCTTCTCTGTTGCACTTCGGTTTCCTTTTTCCAGATACATATGGCCTTTCTGGAGCATGACCAAGGGCCCTGACCAACGGGGCGGAACCAATTGGGGCTCCATACTTTCGAAAAGTTGGGACCACTCATCCGCGATCGACCGCCAGGAATAGTGCCGGAAGGCTCGGTTGCGGGCGGCCGCAGACATCACACGATGCCGGTCCCGGTTGTGCACCAATCCGGTTACGGCCTCAACAAACTTGTGCCGGTAGATTTCCGTCGACGGATCACCGTCGATGCAGTATCCCGTCTCGCCGTCGGCCACCGTCTCGTTCAGTCCGGCCTTTGCGGATGTGACGACGACGGCTCCACACGCCTGTGCTTCGATAGCGGCAATGCAGGAAGTTTCATCAAAGGTATTGGGATAGAGCAAGAAGCCGCTACGGGACAACTCTTCCAGCAGCAAACTCTGGCCGACGCTACCATGCATAGTCACGCCCGGCTGCTCAGCGTCTTTATATAGATTGCCATAAGCTTCACGATCGTTCTCGTCGGACCAACCATAGACTTTCATGCTGCTGAAAACGTCCAGGGACATGTTGGGAGCCCGTCTCCGGATCCTGGGAAACATCTCCAGCAGGCCCTTTAGTCCTCGGAACGGTGTGCTCGAATAAATCCCGTTGGTCCAGATCTTCTCCCGTTTGGCCGGGACGAGATCCTCTCGAAAGCCGTTTCGCGTCGCAATGACCTTCTCCGAGGGCAAATGAAAGGTGTCGATGAAGGTCGAACGCTGCCACTCGCTCACGCAGAAGTGAAGATCGACGTTCTCCTGGATTGTCTGATGGCCCAGATTGGATATAGCGGGTTGGTCGAACGCGTCACCCGTCCAGAAGATCATCCGTGGCGCGATTCGGCCTATCAGAAACGGATCGAACGAACGAAAAGAAATAAAAACATCCCATTGCGCAACGCGGAATTCTTCGAAAAAGCGGTGGTGATGTTGGTAGTGAACCCCGTCGTAGTTTCCGTGTTCCGGGCAATTGCAGTAAACACGCACCGAATGCCCGATGGCCGCAAGCTCACGCGCCATATAGACGATGCCACTTTCGCTGCCTCCGAGAGGTCCTTCCACTGGCGAATTCCCGTGGAACGGGATTCCGTTGTTGTAGATAGCCACGTTCATGCTTCGTGCGACCTTTCCTGCGGTACAGATCTCGGCCGGGGACCTGACAGCAAGGATGAAAGGGCGGCCGCCACCTGGGGCTCTCCCCGCTTCTGACCGATCCAGTCGCAAAGTTCAGGCACCTGTTCGGCCATCACTTGGAAGTGTTCATTCAGTTCGCCCCACATTTGCTTCCGCTCGAGTATCAAACTCCGATAGATCCAGTGATCAGGCTCCGCCTGACCCGCAGAAATGACCTCTCCCAGGTGAAGAAGAGCGTCGTCGAGCAGGCCTCCTCGAGCTTCGTAAATGCTCAGCGTGGGCAGAAGAGATGCGTTGCCCGTCTTCTCATAGCCGTGACCCAAGTGGCGGGCTGCACGTACGAATTCGCCCGCGTTCGCATAGACATGACTGATATTAATTCGAGCATCGACGATCGACTGATTGCCTCGGATGGCCACTTCCAAGTGTTCCCGAGCCCTATCGTGGTCACCACATTCCAGATAGGCCGCTCCTCGCAACGATTCAGCAACGGCATCGCCGGGGAACCGGCCACCGAGCAACTCCAGCGCAATATCCGGACGTTTCAGTTGAAGGTTCGCCTTCACCAGGGCCAATCGGACATCTCGACGCTCGGGATGGTGCGTCAGAAGATCTTCCAGGGTCGTGGCGGCCTTCTCGAAGGTACCGGCGTCGGTGTAAATGGAGGCAAGTTCCAACGCGGGTTCCGCAAAGGCCGGATCCAGATGACGCGCGCGGCGATAGTAAGA
Organism: Terriglobia bacterium; assembly: GCA_965218085.1. Lineage (GTDB taxonomy): Bacteria > Acidobacteriota > Terriglobia > 20CM-2-55-15 > 20CM-2-55-15. The sequence goes on from CBDCKF010000001.1 coordinate 40,535, forward strand.
AATTGCCTTGTCCAACTCGTCCATCTTTCTGTGTGTCAAACCGATATTGAAGGTCGCCACAGGATTCCCGATGCTTCGCTCCAGGCAAGTCCGGTAGTAGTTCCGGGCCCTTTCGTAATCGCCCAGCGCCAGAGAAACGTTGCCGTGTTCTAGATGGAGCTCGAAGGTATCGAGGCCGCGATCCGACGCACGGTCAAGAAGATCGCCGGCTGCTTCGTGGTTGCCGAGGTTCTTCTCGGACACGGCGCAGTGGAACAGGCTCAAGGGATTCCCCGACATCTCAAACGATTTCAGAAACGGCGCGCGGGCCTCGGCGTGCTGCTTCAATTCCTGAAGCTGGATGCCGTAGTCCATGTAAGCCTTAGCGTTCGTCGGATCCTCTTGCAGTTTCTTTTCGCCTAATTTCAGATACAAGTGTTGCTTTTCGAGGACACGATCCTCTCCACGGACCTTTCCGAAATGGTGGATGACAACCGGGAGGCTGGAAAACAGCAGGGTCTCGGGCAATCGAGTAGGATCGACAATCTCGTGGACAGCACCCTGGAAACGCAGCTTTGGGTCGTTACGGAAGAAGCGAATCAGGGGGTTGTCGACAAACCCGGGGTAGGGACGACCTTCTTCATAGTCACTGGTATTGGCTTCCCAACCACAGACGTGGTTTTGATAGACATAGTTCCGCTGAGTGAGGGAGTAACCATCGTTGGGCCCCGACATCGCCGTCTCCAACTTGTTCAGGTCACCGCCGGCAATACATTCGTCGGCATCCAGGACCAGGATCCAGGAATGCTTCGCTTCGGCGAGCGATATGTTGCGGGCGTTTCCGAAATGGTCGGTCCATTCGCTGTGAATGATCTTCGGGGAGAAGGCCTCCACTCTCTCCAGAGTCCGATCCGTGCTCCCCGTGTCCACAATTATGACTTCGGAAACTATAGAAATGACACTCGAGACGGCCTTGGCGACCCAATCTTCTTCATTCTTAACGATCATGCATAGAGAGATACCGTGGGTCATGGTGGGGATTAATGCAAGCCGGGCACCAAAGCAGATGCGCCGTTCCCGCTCCTGCAAACGCAAGCAGATCACACATTTGGAAAAACATGGCGGGCAGGTGTCGATTTTTTGACACACAGGCTAAAGTTCGACACCCGCTGAATCGATAAGGTGTGTGATGGTCTACAAGTGGACCCTCGGCCCAGTAGGGCAATTAACCCAAATCGCCCGCAGGGATGCGGGACATTCAGTTTCATGGAGGAAACTTAAATGAGCTTTTCAGTAGTCACGAACCTTTCATCGATTCAGGCCCAGTCAACGTTGGATATGACGCAAAACGGCTTGCAGCGGACCTTGTCCCGTCTGACATCCGGTCTGCGTATCAATAGTGCTGCCGACGACGCCGCTGGACTCGCTGTGGCTAACCGGCACAAGTTGGACAACACCGGACTGTCGGTCGGTATCCGGAGTGCCAACGACGCCATCAGCAAGCTGCAGATCGAAGACGGCGCGCTGAACAATATTGCCTCGTTGCTTGACCGCGCTCTGACTCTGGCCAGCCAGGCCGCTTCGGACACCTTCACGGGTTCCCGAGCCACACTGGATTCCGAGTTTCAGTCGGTTCTTTCGGAAATTACCCGAAATGCAACGGCCGCGGGTATTGAAACCGGTAATGCGAACCTGAGCGCACGGTCGGTCTTCGTAGGTAACACACAGACCAGTACTTCGGCCGTTGTCACCTACGTCTCGTTCGCTCTGACGACGGCAGTCGACGCTCAGGGCCTTGGCGTCAGCACGCAGAACATCACCAGCCAGGCCAACTCAGCGACAGCGATCTCGACCCTCCAGACCGCCATTGGTACTCTCGGCACGGTCCAGGGCCGGGTCGGTGCGGCAATGAACCGGCTGAGTTTCGCCGTATCCCAGGCGCAGACGATGTCGGTCAGTGTGCGGGCTTCGGAATCCCGAATCCGTGACGCCAACATTGCCGAGGAAGCGGCTGCGTTGACGAAGTTCAACATTCTGACCCAGAGTGGTTTAGCCGCGTTATCGCAGGCGAACTCCTCATCTCAGTCCGTACTACAGCTTCTCCGATAGGAGAGAAGAGTAAGTCGCGGGTGACAATTGACGAGTGACAAGCGAGCAGTTGCGAGTTTGTCACTCGTCACTCTTGACGCATCACTTTTCTCGAATTCTCCTAAAGAGGCATCCGGAGAGGGCCGATAACGTGGTTGCGGACGAGATTGAGAGATCGAGGAGACAACCATGGCGGGCGAAATTAACTTTTCAGGTTTTAACGGCTTTGACTTCAACCAAATCATTGACGTCACTATCGAAGCCGAAAGTGCTCCCCTAGAAGCCTTACAGACAAAAGACAGCGACCTCAGAAAAAAGGATTCCGCTCTGGGATCTTTCGGCGTCGAAGTTGCCGACTTGCAGGATCCCGTTGGGGATCTGGTTCTGGCTACGGCATTTACAGACCTTGAGGCGGCCACAACCGACAAGGACGTGGCCACTGTAACGCTTGGCGACAACGCTGTCTCAGGGACCTACGACCTTGTCATCACGCAACTGGCAAAAGCCCAGGTCACCGCATCCACAAACGGATACACGAACACGACCGATACCGCTGCTGATGGCGGCACGATTTCGTTCACGATCAACGGATCGACCACGACCGACATTACGATCGGCACTGCGACCTCGCTAAGCGCACTCAAGACATTGATCAATGATCAGAATTCGGGTGTCGTCGCCTCGGTTGTGAACGACGGTACGAACCACAAACTGGTGATTTCGAGTCGCGTGACGGGAGCGATTAACGGATTCACGATCAACAACAGCCTGACCAACGGCGTCAACCCCGTTGTCGCGTTCGCTGTCGGCCAGAGCCCCACGGTCGGCAACAGCCAGGACGCACAAGATTCAGCTTTTACCGTTAACGGCCTCGCGATCACGGGCGCCACAAACACGGTCACTGACGCTGTTCCAGGCACCACTGTAACACTGGTGAAGGCGGGCTCCGCATCGATCAACGTAACGAACGACTACGACACCCTTAAAGAGCAGGTCAAGACTTTCATCACACAATATAACGCCTTGAAGGAGTTCTTCGGCAATCAGACGAAAATCGACAGCATCACCGGAAAACCGGGACCACTGTCCAACGACTCGATTTTGCGACAGGCGTTGTCAGATGTAAAAAATACAATACTGACATCCAACGGAAACAACGGTCAGTACTCATACCTTACCGAAGTCGGCGTCGAGTTCGAGCAAGCGGGAACTCTGAAGCTGGACGAGGAAAAGTTCAACACTGCGATTGACACGGCGGTTGCCGATGTTCAGAAACTGTTCCAGGGTGACGGCACCGTGGAAGGCGTTTTTGACGATCTGAAATCGGCGCTCGCGAACATTGACAGCACTGCGGGGTTGATTAAGACGACTCGGGACGCACTGGATACAACGATGAAGAACATCCGTGACCAGATTGTAGCGCAGCAACTGCGCCTGGAACTGAGACGGATAGAACTTCAAAAGATGTTTTCAGCGGCTGACCTGGCCATGTCCCGACTCACCTCACAACAGGGCGCACTCGGATCCATCGGGGCTGCGTTCTAGTGAAACGTACGGGCCAAATCCGTACAAACGGAGAGGAACCTATGAACTATTCGAACTATCAATCAACTGCTTACAAGGAAGCGTCTATAACGACTTCCAGCCAGACTCAGCTGATTGTCATGCTTTACGACGGGGGGATTCGCTTCCTTCGTGAAGCAGTCAACGCCATCGAGAACAAGGATATCAGTGCCAAATCCAACGCGTGTGATCGCTCGCTGGCCATCGTTCAGCACATGCATCTCTCGCTCGATATGGACCGTGGCCAGGAGATCTCCTCCGAGTTGGAACGACTCTACAGCTTCGTTATTTCGAAAATCGTAGACGGATCGCGACAGCTCTCCGCCAACGACTTGGACGAGGCAATCAAAGTGCTAGACATACTCCGTACTGCATGGACTGAGTTGGCTCAGAAGCAGAAAGCAGAAGAGGTCCCTACCGAACTGCTGGCCTCCCGAGCCGCTAGAGGCCAGCTGACGCTGCACGGATAAACCACCAGGAGAATCAGATGAATCCGACGCAAATAGTGACGAGCCTCGAACGCGAGAGGCAATTGCTTGAAGAGTTTCGCAGCGTGTCCGAACAGCAACTCAGGCTCTTAGAAGACGACAACGTCGACGGTGTCGAAAGCTTGCTCGACCGACGGGCCGACCTTATGGTGGAACTCACCGCCATCGAGTCGACGCTGACAACGTGGATCTCCCAGATCCGCCACGATCCTTCGGTCACTCCTGAAATGATGCAGGAGCTTCGCGGCCTAAACGATGAAATTGTCGGGCTTGCCAAGGAAGTGGTCGCAATCGACGCTGAGACTCACTGGAAGCTCGATCTCATTCGCGAGCGGACGCAGGCTGAATTGAAGGACATCGATACGGGGGCCCAGGCCCTGATCCAGTACGGAGCCAGTGTTCAGGCACAGCCGCGACTCGACATCGACGGCTAAGCGCCGAAGCGCCCCCGTTATCAGGTCGATCTTGCCCACTCGGCAATATTGATCCAGCTTCGGGATTGAAACTCGGAGCTCGACTCGCCCTTCTCTCCTCTCACTACGGGAGTCATGGACTTGAGCCTTTCCTGAATTCCACGCCCGAGGTGCGCGAGAAAATTGACGGAACAAATTTCGTCACAGGAGCCTAACGGTTTGTGGCTCCAATTCCGATAGAGTAATTGTCTGGTAAGGCGGAGGAAGCGGCTGCATTGACGAAGTTCAACATTTTGACTCAGAGTGGATTAGCCGCACTGTCTCAGGCGAACCAGTCATCGCAGTCTGTACTCCAGCTGCTCCGGTAGAACTAGAAACTCCGAGGGGGCGATAGCCGTCCCTGGCCTGACGATGTAACAACAATAGATCGCCCCCAAAAACAGGCCGGTAAACAAGCAGCCCATAGAAAAGCCCGGCAACAGCCGGGCTTTTTCCCGTGATGCAGTTAAACAGAGAGGAACAGAGCAACAAATCAACGGTCATCAGTTGAGGCCTCAAAACGACGCCTCGCCAGCCCTATCTTCCAACTGATGACTCTTAGCGCCGACCTCCTCCATCCTTCAAACGAGAGAGTTCCGCCTCAGCCGTCGCGAGCCGCTCTCTCTTGGTCGAGAGCTCCTTATAAACTCCTGACAACCGGTGCCTTTCCGTAGCGAGTTCCTGCTCGAGCATCGCCAGCCTTTCTCGTTCGATCGACAGCTCACGCTTCAGTTCTTCATTCATAGCATTGACGCTCGTCGGAGGCTCAGCCACTTCGGGCAACCCCCTGTCCTCGAACGATCCTTTCACGGATTGATTCATTTTCGCCCTGAACGTGGCCTCAAGAAAACCTCGCCCGAAACGGCGGTCCGGCTCGAGATGACAACCTTCTGCCCATTCGTTCCAGGCATTGATGAAGACCAATCGCTCCTCTCCTGGAAAATCGCGAATTGTCCTGCAAATGGATTCGGCGAGCCAATACTCGTAGTTGGGGGGGGTTCCGTTCAGTGTCACGAAGGCCCTTGATCCGACACGCGGTGTCTGGTCCCATGACGGGACCACAGTGCGAAATACGTTGGAGTGCGGATACTCACGATCAAGATAGGACTCGGCAAGTGTTTCGTATTCCACCACATTGCCATGGAAGGGTGTATAGAAATCAATCGCTTCATTGACGTTCCCGCAGTTGTGATTGTGTGGTGGAAACTGAAGTCCGCTGTCAAACCCGAACTTGGCATAATCTTCGTTCTCATTGGTCAGGCCCGCGCAAAGGTGGATCTTACCGATGCCAATGCTTTCGCAGTGCTCCCGCCAGATCCTCGCACTCTTCCGAGGGTCCGGCAGACGCTGAGGTTCGTACACGATCAGAAAAGGGGCACCGTTCTGTTTAATATAGCGAGGATCACCAAAAAAGGGGGTCACACTCTTGATGAAGTCCAGGTCGTCATTCGGTAAGTGTTTTTGCCCAATAAGAATCTCATCGTCAGCACCATCCCATCGTCTGGTCCAATTCTCGTTCGCCCAGCACAAACAAAATGGCATATCGCTCGAGGGATCGCTCATCATGTCGTCAAGAGGACCGTTCAAAATACGGGCACCGGAAAACCAATAGTAGTGATAGCAAAATCCGTCGATGCCGTACTGCCGGGCAAGCGCGATTTGTTCATGCCGCACGTCACGCACTCTTAGATCATAAAAACCTAAATCAGCCGGCAAATGAGCTTGGTAATGCCCCTGAAATAGCGGTTCGGCTTTTGTCACATTGGTCCACTCGGTGAAGCCCTTTCCCCACCACCGGTCGTTCTCCGGAATCGGATGAAATTGAGTTAAGTAAAACGCGATCAGGCCAACGTCGGCGCCCAACGATTTGTTGTTCCTGAAGACATTCGAATCCTCGGACACTTTCACTGACTCGGACATTTCTTCGGAGGGCCCTCCGGTTCCTGTTTCAGGCAAAGTCCCCTGTGACGAGTTTTCAACGAGTCCCTCTCCCGAGAATTCCAGAAGGGATGTTGTCCGGGTAGTCGATTGAATCGGCATCGCTCTTACGACAACTTGATAGACCGAACCCCACCTGTTCCCCAGAATTGTGCTGCGTTCCAGTGGCGCGGTTTTCCCCCACACTTCGGCGAACTCGGTATCTTCGGGAAGCCGGATCACGAACTCTGCATCCACGACGGCCAGACCCGAATCGTCAAAGAGCGCCTGCATGTTTTTGATTCCAAAAAATCGAATATGCCCCTCGTCCAACAAACCACATTCGCGATACCTGAAGTCCTCATCCAGAAGGCTCGCGAGCACACCGCTGTATCCAGCATGAGGAAGGGAAACCACGAGGTAGCCGTCGTCGCCGACCAGGGCTGTCATTTCTTTCAGCACGGACAGAGGATCATAAACATGCTCCAACACATCCGCAGCAACAACGACGTCGAATTTATCTTCTTGATGGAGGGCTTCCGGCCAGGAAGCGTCGTTCAAGTTAGCCCTGTGAACACGCTCGCACGAAGCTTCCAGCTGCGGAATGACCTCGTCGTCAATTTCCAGAGCTGTGACTCTGCAATTGAATGTCTCGGTCAGGACGCGGGATATCGAACCCGGTCCGGCACCGATCTCGAGCACGCGCTTGTCGGAACCGACCATCCGCACGACTCGGGCGGGAGCGGAATCATCGTCCAGGTCGATCGCATAGTCGTATTTGTGACCCATTCTAAACTTCGCTGGAAGAAACGATCTCAATCGAGAGAAGTCTTTCGCCAGAACACACCGACGCCATCGATTTCACACAGTTCGGGTGACATACTCCGCGCAGCCAGAAAGTCCCCGATCGCGAGCCTGCAGCCTTCAACTACGTGGTAGTCATCTACAATTACATAGCCACCCACGGAGAGCTTGTCGTAAAGAGCATTCAGGGCGACGATCGTCGATTCATACAGGTCCCCATCCAACCTCAACAAAGCAAGCCGTTCAATGGGCGCCGTAGCCAGGGTGTCCTTGAACCAGCCTCTCAGAAACACGATCTGATCATCGAGCAAGCCGTAGCGTTCGATGTTGCTTCTCACGGTTTCAAACGACACGGACAGGTCATCGAATGTATGGTAGTCGGAACCGAGATCCGACGGATAACGGTCCGGATCCGGAGGGGGCACTCCTTCGAAAGAATCCGCGACCCAGACGCGGCGATCGGTCACCTGATACGCGTACAGGACAGCGCGCATCAGAATGCAGGCGCCGCCACGCCAGACACCCGTTTCAATCAGGTCACCGGGAACCTCATTGCGAATAACTTCCGCAGCCAATCTGCGCAGGTTCCGAAGACGCTTGACACCGATCATGGTATGCGCCGTAGACGGCCAGTCTCTTCCCACCTCCCGAAGCGTCGGATCGTAGCCGGTCGTGCCCAGGGCCTCCAAGGGTCTATCTTCGTAGATCGTTCCCGTCAGACAACTCTCCAAGAGAGACAAGTAACGATCACGGAGACGCTCGACTTCAGTTGTCACGCCGTCATCAACCTTTGGTATTTCTGTCATTCTTGTATAGCTGAACGTTCCAGACTAAGACGCCTTTTTCAGGTAGCCCTTCGGATTCCAGGTGATGCAATAGCCCTCTCTATCCCGGTCGACGAAAAAGTTTTTGTTCATACTGACAAACGTTTCGACGGCCTCGTATGGGCCTGGTCGTGGTCCGATATTCAGACCGTGATGGCAGATTCCATCCTCAACGATAAAGTACTTATCAATACCGACAAGGTGCGAATACCCCTCAAGCACTCTTAAGGTATTCTCGTAAGTATGCGCACCGTCTTCGATGACCATCGCCTGCTCGTGACTCTGGAGCGATTCTTCGACCGCCGGTAACATCTCGGAAGCATCTCCAGTAAATAGCGTAATTCTCGGATGGGCGCTGACCTCGGGAGGGACTCTCTCATGGTCGGTGTCGATACCAATGATCCGTCCTTTACCCAACGCATCACACGCATGTGCAAGCAAAAGTGTACTGCCACCGCAATAGTTGCCGATCTCGATAACGACGTCCGGGCGCGTCTCCCACAGAATTTGCTGATACATCCAGAAATCCAGAGGATTCTTTAATGTAGGTATCCCGTGGTAAGTTGAGCGCTCCATGATCTGCTCCTGCAACACGGGCAGCACTCTGGACAACGGCCATTCCAATGATTCTTCCATAAACGGCATCCGCTATTAACCTCTCCAAATCTGCTAAAAGATGTGTGACTTCATGGGTTAGGCGATCATCCCACAGCTCAATCCGAGGGAGCTCGGGTTCCGTTTCGAAACTTGCTGACGGCAATAGGCCCACCCCAGGCTCGACCCCCAGCGATCGAGATTAAAGCCTTTTGACTCTGGAACTGACTTCTTCACCAGTCATTTACCTTACTTGGCGTAAATCCGAAGCCAGTTTATCATTGTCAACGTAGGAAGCATGGGCGCCACAGACGGGCGATCGAACGGTTAACATTCGGACTCCAAGCGACTTGATATGGTTCGAGCGAACAAAGTCTCCAAGTGCTACAAAATCTACCGCCGTCCATGGGACCACCTTAAGGAAAGCCTGACTTTCGGCCGAAAGCAATATCACGAACAATTTTGGGCTTTGAGAGACGTCAATCTGGAAGTTCCCCGTGGCTGCTGCCTCGGGATAATTGGAGAGAATGGCTCGGGCAAAAGCACCCTGCTCAGAATAATTGCGGGAGTTGTCGGGCCGACCTCGGGCACGGTGGCTGTCGGTGGGCGGGTTTCCGCGTTGCTGGAATTGGGTGCGGGTTTCAATCCTGAATTCACCGGTCGTGAAAACGTTTTCCTGAACGCGGCGATTCTCGGTTTTACCGATGCCGAGACCCGTGAGCGCATGCCTTCGATCGAGGGGTTTGCCGAAATCGGTGAGTTTGTCGATCTTCCCGTCAAAACCTACTCAACAGGCATGTTTGTGCGCCTTGCATTTGCAGTCGCCATCCACATGGATCCGGACATATTGGTGATCGATGAGGCGCTCTCTGTCGGCGATTTTTATTTTCAGCAGCGCTGTATGCGCCGTATTCAGCAACTCAAGCATCAAGGAGTTACCATCGTCTTTGTCTCTCACGATATTCAAGCTCAGCGGAGTCTAGCCGACCGCGCCGTATGGGTCGATCACGGCCGGGTGATTCTCGAAGGACCACCCGACGAAGTCGTTTCCAGATACACCGCTGCTATGATTACCCGCGGTAAAAAGGAAATGATGGGAGAAGAGGAACTCGGCCAGGCGCTTCAGGGTTCACCGGAACTGGTGATGACGGAAGAAGCGCTTTCGAGGATGCCGGCGTTTTTGAAGTCGATCCCGAACATGGATCACCGGCACGGAAACGGCAAGGCCCGCATAGAGGGAATCGGTGTTTACGGTAGCGAAGGGTTTCCAATGACCCGCGTCGGCCAGGGCGACCGGCTCTCGATCCGTATTTCAGTAGAATTTCTCCAAGACGTCGAGAAACCCAACATCGGTTTCATGTTGCGTAACAGGCTGGGCGAGGACGTAACGGGAACAAATGCGATGTTCGAGGGTGAAAGGCTGCAACCGGCTCGAGTCGGCGATCAGGTATCGGTCGATTTCATCATGGATCTACCGCTCTTGCAGGGCGGCTTCTACCACTTCTCTCCGGCTGTTGCCGAGGGCACTCTCGACAAGTATGAAACCTGTGACTGGATCGAAAATGCTTACGCGGTCGAGGTCGTTCAGCGTAGTGCCACCCACGGGCATATGCGAATTCCGATGCGTGTTCGTGCGGTTACCCTCCCAGGTGAGACCTCACACGTGTCATGAGTTTTTCATATGCACGATGGCGCTGTGATCGCACCGGCAGGGCTCGGTCTCTAATTTGTCGGACCCACAAGACGAACTTCCAACCTGTGCTCCCAACGGTGTTTTCAAGTTGGGATGAAACGTTACGAAGCTGACTCCGAAGCTCAGCCAAAACTGCCTCATGTCTCTCTTGAAGATATTCGATGTCGCGTTTGAGTTGCACCACCTGCTCACCACGCCACAACAGCGCTTCGCCTAGTGAAACCAATTCCCGTTCAAGTTCTTCGACCTGCTCCCCACGCCACGCCAGTGCTTGGACGTTCGAGGCAATTGCGCGTTCGAGCTGGTCAATTTCTGCCTTCAGATAGTCCTCGGACTTGTTCAAAGCCTTGACCTGGCTTTCACGCCAGGCGACGGCTTCCTGAAGAGAGGCGTTGGTCACCTTCAATTTGGCCAACTGCGTTTCCTGCCACTGGAGGGTCTCCACCTGGTAAGCCTGGGTCTCGAGCAAGTCGTCAACGACCCTGTTGACCTTGTCGATCTTCTCCCCGTCAGCGGGCAGATTCTCACCGGCTTTTGGGTGTCCTTTCGTCATGCGCCGACCTGGTAGAGCTGAATCACCTCGCCCGTGGGAAGCACGAAAGTGTCGATCGCGCGGAACGAATCGGGAAGACTGCGCATGTATTCAACGATAAGCTGCCGGTCCGGAGAGAACAAGAACGATCCCGGGGTCCCGTAGTTGCCTTCCGACACCAAAATAAAGTCGTTGTCGGAAATCGCCGCTTCGTCGAACGCCCATAGTCGATTCACGGAAACGTCCTGTCGTCTGAGTGCAACGTAAAACTCAAAAGCCCTGGAGTCAAAACGGGCAATGTCGGGTACGATCCCGAGCCGGACAGGGGAGCCATCACGAGACGCAACGGTTCCGAGTACCTGGTCGATCTGCCAGTTCTCACTTGCGGGACGTCCCCACAGACCGAAGTAAGTTTGGGTGTAGACATTCCAATCGTAAGTCAGAGGCCCTCGGACGCCTTCCATCAATACGACTGTCTGCGGAAGAGACCTGATTCCGAATGAAACCAGGTAATGCTGAAAAATAAGAAACGGTAGCACTGCGGCAAGCAGAACCTGCTTTTTCTCAAACACTTTGGCCGTGATCAAGGCTACTGCTGGCAGCAGAGGAACGCTGTATCGCGGGTCCTTATTCTGAAACAGCATCAAGCCAAACCATCCACTGAGAATCCAGAAGACGATCGGTGTCCATTGGGGATCGAACCGGCGGCATAGAAAAATAGCACCGGCAAGAAACGCAACGAAAAGAGGCAGAAACAGTTGGTAGCCTTCCAAGGCTCGCACATAGAAGATAACAGCCTGAAAGCTAAAGCGGTCGGGATCCCCTTCTCCAATGCCGTCAGCCGTATTTATACCCAGAAATTCAGACATCACCGCCAACTGCGGCACATACCAGTATCCGGCGACGATCGCCCCGGCGAATACACTGACAGCCGCGTTCCGTATGTTCTTGCGGGCGAACCAAAGAAACGGCAATGCGATGAAAAGCGCAAATGTCCACTTCGTCAACATGCCGAACCCGCACACGAGGCCGAAGGCCAGCGACCAGTTCCGATTCCCGAGCCCTCTGGCAACGAGCAGCCACATCGCAACTGCGACCATGCTTGTCAACCAGTAGTCCATCATCGCTTCTCGCGACAGCCACAACATAAGCGGATAAAAGTTCACAAGGACAGCGGCTCCGGCAGCTCCGGCAGGCGAAAGAACGGTTTTGCCGATACCGTAGGTTGCGATCAGCAGCAGCAGAATCGCCGGCACGTTAGCCCAAAGCGCCGCATCGGCGGTCCTGCCGAAAACGGCGTAGAAGAGTGCCACGATCGACTGATACAGGGGCGGGTAATAGCCGGTCAGACCGATCGAGACGGACCCGAGAGCTTCGAGGAGGGAAGTCGTCCGGAACGCCTCATAGATCCTGAGCGCCGCGCTCTGGTGACCGGCCATATCCCAGAATGGCGGTCGGGTGTCATAGGCGATCCAGACCAGATTGGTCACGACCAAATATGCCCCGGCAACTGACAACAGGCTCCGATGTCGCATATGGCTCAATCGATTGATGATAGCAAAGGAAGTTAAAAGTTAAGAGTTAAGAACGGAGGCGACGACTGGCGATCGACGAGCCGTGCTCTATTGTTCGGATGAAGATTCAACGCGGAGGCGCAGAAACGCTAAGGAAGAAACCGTTTTTTTGCGGACGCTAGCAGTCCGTGGCAGAAGTCTCGAGGGCCGCGTTACGACCAAACGTGGCTGGATTCCAGGAGTCGACCTGACGACGACCAGACGTCACGACGACGAAACAATACTCATTCATTGGGAGGAGTCGACGACAACGAAGACAGCCCCGTTTCGCCGCAACCCTTTGGGCGCAGGGAGGTTCGGGCCGCAGGCTTTGTCCCACGTCGGTCACGATGTAAAAACATCGTTCCGCTCCCCACTTCGCGCCTGCAACCCGAAGACCCCTGCGCGCGACCCTCGAGACTTCTGCCACGGGCTGCTATATCCACGAGTACCTGTTCGGACTACCAACGGAGTGGAGGAAACCTAAAACCGATGGTTAAGGGGATCTCTACACGCCCAATACCCTTCGCGTCTCCACGCCTCTGCGTTTTGTCTTTCTCGGAGCCTTAGTGTCGGTGTGGTTAACGGGAAGAGGACAGGAGGGAGTTACTCAGTGTTCGGCTCGGACTTCAGGCCTTGGGCGATCTTCTCCAGCATATCTTTGTCCGGGATCTGGGACTCGACGGCCGAGACGTTCTGGTTCTTGATCGCCTCGTAGATTTCGTGTCTGTAGATCGAGATGTGGGCAGGTGCTTTTATGCCAATCCGAACATTGTCGCGACCGATCCTCAGAACCTGAATCTCGATCTCGTTTCCGATGATCAGACGTTCATCTTTCTTTCGCGTAACAACGAGCATCCTTGTTCAATAACCGCCTGTGCGAGCGGCGCCTCCGGCCCTTCGGTAATCACTACCGTGGCGGCATGATATCCCCAATGCCCCACCGTAGCAAGCCGTTCTTCTCCGGCCTTACAGGGGGCCGTGAGCGGATGCGTCAGTTGCCGGCAACCGGAGTTGCAGATCAGGAGACGAGCGGCTGACGAACCGAGAATTCGGAGTCGGTCAGGATAATCTGCTTGCCGATCATTTCCTTGTGGTTGACCAGCAGCGGCGCCTGGAAATTGCCGCTGCTCTTCTCTGCCGTCGGGCCGAGAATCACGGTGACAAAGGCCAGGCGATCCTTTCGATCGACGACACCTATGGACTCCCATTCCCGCTTCGGGATCAGATGGCAGTACTCGGGAATGCGATTGGTCGGATCCAATACCAGGAACCCCACGTCGGAAGAATCAACGGCACGCAGCAGCCGCAAAGGCGCCAGGTAATCGTTGTCCAACAGGTTGAAGTTCTTAAAATCGGAGAAACCGATCAATCCTTCTTCAAAATGGATGATCGTTTCCTGACCCTGGATATCCGACTGACTGATGGTTTCGGGTGTTTCAATGACTTTCATGGTTTCCTACCTCAAATAATCAAGCAGCGACAGCTGCGAAATCCTGGCTCCGACCGCCAGGGTGGACTGCAAAGCGTTTTGATAAGACTGGAATTCGGTTAGCGTTTTCGTGAGATCTGCCGATTCCAGCTCGACCAGACTCGCCTCTCTTGCGAGAGACAGAGCGCTCATTTCCTGGGCAAGTGAATCCGCCACGTTGATCAGGCTGCCGACCCGGCTCCGGCTGACTGACAGGCCTTCCCATGCAGCCTCGATTGGTTGCAAGGCGGCGTCCATGTTGCTCTTGACGCCGGACTTCATGGCCGTGATCAGGTCGGTCATCGCCTTGAACAGGTCGTTGCCCGTTCCAAACAACTCGCTCCCGGGAATCTGTGTCTGAAGTGATGCGACGCGGCCCACCTGTACCTTGACGACGTCGGAATTGCCCTTGTACGTCACCACTCCGGCACCGTCCTTCTGGAAGGGCTGCGTGTCGCCGTCACTCCCACCGAAGATAAATCTTCCCTGGAACGCCGTGTTGACGGTTCCAAGGATTTGATCTCGCAAACCTTCAACTTCGGCAACAAACGCGTCACTGCTCGTGTCAGATCCGATGGCGGACAAAGCCAGTGTGCGCACGCGCTCGACCATGCTCTGAAGACTCTCCAACGCTGTGTCGGTATACTCCAGGCGCGATTTTCCAAACTCCTGGTTTCTCTGATACTGCGCGGCTTCGCTCTTGTCCGCATGAAGCCGAAGAATGTCAGACATGCCCCGTGGATCATCAGATGGGCGCAGGATGGCGCGACCCGTCGACACCTTGTTTTGCGCATCGAGCATCTGAGTACGTATACCCTCGGTATCACGCAGGAAATCCCGCACGGCCATGCTTGGAGTAACTCTCATCGTCCCATCAACAAGATCGTTTGGAGCAATTCGTCAACGATGGCAACCACTCTCGCTGAGGCCTGATACGCACGTTGGAACTGCATAATCTTCATCGTCTCTTCATCCACCGAGACCGCGGATATAGAATCACGCTGATTCTCGAGCTGATGGAGCAATGCCCCAGAATGTTCCGCTTGCCCCGCGGCGTTGCTCGTGTCACTTCCTACCGTGAAAACCAGAGTACGGTATTGATCCACTACCGAGCCGCCGGTGAACACCTGCTTATGGAGTAGATTTCCGATATCGGTCGCAGCCACATTGTCGGTGCCGGCTGCGACTTTGGCGGTAGCAATCTTGGTTAAGTCCGCTGAAATTGCGGAGTTCAATTTCAGCAACCGAGCAGCGTCAGTAGAGGAGGCCAGGGGATCGAAGAAATTGACACCTGTGTTACCGCTGCGGTCATAGGAAACCGAATGAATAGCATTGACCTGCTGCGAAATCTCGTACGCCAGCTTATCTAGCTTCGCCAGATAGTCGGGAACAAACTTGTCCCGGATCTGCCGCTGAGCATAGATCTCGCCCGTCGTCAGGCTCGAGCCGATATCCATCGACTCAATCTTCACAGCAACCAAACCGCCGGCTCCGGACGTGTCTGCTATCAGGGGAACAGTGCGACCATCGAAAATCAGCAGGGTGCCACCCACGTTGAGTTGGTAGTCATTGCCGCTGGTCATCTCCCTCACGCTGATGTACTGGGACATCTCTTTGACCAACTCGCTGCGCTGGGTTCGCAGGTCGTGAGCCGTATGACCGCCCAACTCCTGAGCCTTGATCTCCTGCGACAAATCCGCGGCTTGTTTCGCCAAGACATTGATCGTGTTGATGTGATCTATGGTGATCTGATCTGCCAGTTTCTGAACCCGCCGCAGTTCCTCACCCCGCACTGAAAAACTCTGGCTCAAGTTCTCAGCGGCGATTCGAACCTGTTCCCTGAAATTGATCGAAGAAGGATCCAACGCGAGTGACTGAAACGAATTGAAGAAATCTGTGATCGTCGTCAACATGCCGGTGTCGGCTGCGTCGTTGAACAATGTTTCGATGTCTCGAAGCGTCGCGTGCAACATATCGTCGCCCGAACTCTTGGAAAACTCCTGCAGGAGCCTCTCTTCGAGCAATCGGTTTCGCACTGTTTCGACCCTCACCGCTTCAACGCCGGTACCGGTGAGAAACCTGTCTCCCGTGTTCAACGCCGGTTGGACCAGGAGTCGCTGCTTGGCATAGCCGGGAGTTGTCTCATTGGCGATATTGTTCGATGCGACGTTCAGCGACCGCGTCGCCGTTTCCATCGAGCTCAAGGCCGCATGAAGTGCTGAAGTAATCCCGGACATTCTCTATCCCTGAACCACTACATGCCGCTTCAGCGAGTTCTCACGAACGCCGTCCGCGGTGTAGCTCTGTTGCATGGATGCAAAGGAGGGAGAAATCGAGATGAGATTCAGCAGAAGCGCAAAGTTCAGGCGGGTCTTCTGTGCGAGGGCGACAACGCGCTCCCGAGACAACTCGGATTTCTCAAGCGTCCCTTGAGAAACCAGCAGCGCCTGTTCGGCTGAGGCTGTTTCGTATGCGTTCGCATCGAACTCGAGCAGCGCTTCTTTTTTCGCACTTTCCAGCTCGAGCAATCGCTCAAGCAGATCGTTCCCTGCTAGGGGAGCGGAGGGTTCGTTCATCTCAGTTCTCTCTTCGTTCGTGGCATCGGAGCGGTGGGTGTTCCACTCTATTCCGATGGCGTATCTCGCACCGCCGTAGCGGTGAACTCACTCGTTGACTTTACTTATTGCTCGGGATGGCGCGGTCCCCGATTATTTCTGATGCGCCTCGATGATCTTGTTCGCTATTTCTTCTCCCGATACCTTGTAAGTACCGTTCTGGATCGCATCTCGAATCTGGTTGATGCGTGCAGCGCGATCGCCGGACTCCCGGGCCAGGTGCGAAAGCCGTCCGATTTCTCGAGCCTTCGAAGACAGGGCCACCGTGTCGTCGGGTGAGGGGCTGGTCCCTCGATCCGACCTCGCTGTTGGGTCCTTAGCACGCGCTTCCTGCGCCTTGTTCAAGGACCGATTGTTGTCTATCCCGTGGTGGGTGATATCGATTCGGTCAATACTCATAACAAGCTCCTGGCCAATGATTAGGGCCGTGTCTTAGCTAAGCCGACCGCATTCGGCGCGGTCGGTCCAAGCTCTATGGAAGCTTCGTTCGCTCGAAATGTTCTTGTTTCGAACGTCGGGCAGACTCTGCCTCTACGTATCTCTTCGGCAAAAAGGCCAAACATCTTTAACGATTCCAGTGAGGAATCCGTCATTCCGTCACCTCAAAATGAACGTGCGGTCCGGTGGACCGGCCAGTCGAACCGACCTGGGCAATGACCTCACCCTGTCGCACACGGTCTCCCACCGCCACATGATTCACTAAGTTGTGAGCATAGAGCATCTTACGACCATCGTAGGCCTCGACTACAACGGCATCCCCGTAGCCACCCTTCACACCGCTCTCAACGACCCTTCCGCCACTCACGGCTTGGATCGGCGTTCCTTTGGGTGCTGCGATGTCAGTTCCGCGGTGATAGCGCACTTCGCCGGTGATCGGATCTCGACGCCATCCTGTGGGTGAGCTCACCCTCCCATCGACGGGAAGCGTTTGCTGGGTCGACGGTGCGGCAGGTGCGATTGCGGTGGACCGATCCCGGATCGCCTGTTCCAACTCCTCGACCAGGGGCCCCCCTAGCTCGCTGGACATGGCTATGGCCATCTCCTGGCGCAACATGCCTCTGTAAATATCTGACGTAGCGGAGTCTCCGTACAGACCGCCCTCCGCATTGAGGCCGTCTTCCATGCTTTTGAGCAAAACCTCCATGAACATTGCCTGAACCTGAGTGGCAATCTCCTTGGGGCCCATCTCGCCTGACCGGACCTGATTAGTGATGCTGGTGACGTCAAAATCCATTTCTTATCTCGTAGTTATCAGTGACGGGTCAGGCGCCGGATCCATTTGAATCCTCGATTTGTCACCATCCACCCGTCAGAGGTCGCTCTCACTAGATGATCTCCAGATCGGCTTGCAGTGCGCCCGACACCTTGAGCGCCTCCAAAATAGCGATCGTGTCTCGGGGTGTCACCCCAAGCGCGTTCAAAGCCCCGATCAGATCTTGGACGGTCGCCCCTTCCCCCATCGTTACGAAACCGCTCTGCTCTTCTTCGGTCGTAACCTGCTGCTGGGGGACAACAACCGTCTGACCCTGGGAAAACCCTGGTGGTTGAGACACATCAAACTGCGTCTCAATCTGAATGCTCAGGTTCCCATGAGAAATGGACACGGGTGATATTCGGACTTCGCTTCCAATCACTACTGTCCCCGTTCTCTCGTTGACCACCACCCGCGCCGTGGTATCGATCTCAACCGAAACGGCCTCAAGCGCTGCAATGAACTCGATCGGGCGGCGCTGAAAATCGATCGGAAGCGTCAAACGAACCGACCTTGAATCTAAGGGTTGTGCAATTGGTCCGCCAAAGGCACTGTTGACCGCATTGGTGACCCGGTTCGCGTTGGTAAAGTCAGCCCTATCAAGCACTAGCTCAAGTATTTGTACCTCTTCCGGCATCCCGGTCAGGACCGTCCGCTCGACTGTGGCACCGTTCGGAATCCGTCCCACTGTCGGATGATTGACAGTGACACCATTCGCGCCATTGCCCGCAGAGAACCCGCCCAGCACCAGTGGACCCTGCGACATGGCGTAAACGGTGCTGTCGGGACCCATCAAAGGGGTTTGAAGCAGGATGCCACCCTGTAAACTTGTGGCGTCGCCAATTGAGGAGACGGTTACATCAATCTGTGAACCGGCTCTCGAAAAAGCGGGCAACTCGGCCGTCACCATGACCGCAGCAATGTTCTCCACCCGAATTGCGTTGTTGGTCATCGTCAATCCGAATCGCTCCAACATGTTGATCAGTGGCTGGTTCGTGAAAAATGTCTGCTGACGGTCGCCGGTTTTGTTCAAACCGATGACTAGGCCGTAACCGATCAAGGCATTGCCTCGCACACCAGCGATATGGCTGATGTCCTTGAGGCGTGAATTGGCCGCCGGCGCCGGTCCCGCAAAACTCAACAAAAGCACGACCGCGATAATCCGTACCCACATGTGTTTATCCTTCTTTTTCATAATTAGTGGCCACTAGAACGGCGAAATCAGTTGGAACAGTTTGTAAAAGAAGCCCGGCTCGTTGGCGTCGGTCACGACTCCCTCTCCGTCGAACTTGACTTCCATGTGTGCGATCGAACTGGAGCGCACCACGTTGAAGGGACTCACGTCGCGAGACCGGACCACTCCCCGCAGAGTCAGCCTGTGACTTTCCTGGTTGATCGTGACCTGCTTAGTGCCTTCGAGAACCATGTCATTATTCGGGAGCACCTCCACCACGCGTGCCGAAAGTGACGCGGTCAGCGTTCCGCTGCGTGAGGTCGTTCCCTCACCGGAGAAAGACAGGTCGGAAAGGCCTTGAAGAATACTGGCAAAATTCAGGGCTGAAGCTCCCGTTTCCAGGCCGAAGAACGACGGTGCCGACGCGTTGGTTTCCCCGTCTTGATCCGTCGATGTATTGGCCGTATTCGATGCGGAAGCATTCTCAAGAATCTGAATCGTTACGATGTCGTTGACATTGCGCGCCTTCACATCCACAAAGAGAAAGAGGTTCGAGGCCGACGGCGAAAACAGGGAGGGGCCCTCATCTGCGGATTCTGTTCCTCCGGCGCGCGCTTGCCGCAAGTACTCTTCGAGCGGAGAAATCTTGGAATCCTCAAGGTAGTCTTGACCGGCAACGTTCAGTGGTAACGCGAGAGCGAGAAACAGCGTTGCGATCATGGTGCGCTTCATTATCGTCCTCCCACCAGGGCTTCAACCATGCCTTGACCGGTAACCCGAGCCGTGGCCTGACCCATTCAGGTGTTCGACAATAATCGTTTCGCCGTACTCACCCCCGGATCGTGCCTTCATCATTGCGGAGATCCTGATGTTTCCGACTGCCGCAACAACCGTCACAGCGTCACCGCGGCGAACCAGTACGGGCGAATAGAGCTGGCGCGTTGTCAACACACGGCCCGCCTCAAGGTCCTCTTTGGCGAACATCCCCCGGACCTGATCCAGCGATTGGACTGTGTCCAGAGAACCTTCTAGCAAGGCGAATTGCCACCCTACGTCGCCTTCGAGAATCGGTGAGTGCGCCCGAATCGCGCGCTCGAGTATAGGCTGGGGCGTTTCGATTCGAACCCGGACCTGAACGTACACGGAGCGGGAGAAACCATCGGCGCGAATATCGAGTCGAACTGAAATCTGGCCGGCCGGATTGAAAGTTGTCGGCAGTGACGTGGAAATCTGAACGTCCCGGGTCGTAACTTCGATCGGGGGGACAATCAGATCTTGAATCTCGATGCGGGCCTCCGGAAAGTGGCGCTCAAAAAGCTGGCGGACGAGAACCCGAACCTGGTCACCGTCTAACGGCGTAGACTGCCGACGTATCAGAACGGAATCCGGAAGGTCCAGATCCTCAGTTCTCAGCCCGCTGACACGCAACTTGCCCAGAATTTCGTAGTCGTGAATCCGCCGTGCGAGGCCCGGATTCGGGGCCTGCCCGAGCAGTACTGTAGCGCGCAGATCGCCTTGGGCGAACTCGACAAGATCTCCAAGAAGGATCGTGTCTTTGTCCAGACTCACTTCGGACGGCGCAGTCAGACAACACAGAACGGTCAGTGCAAAAGCAATCATTTCAATTTCTCCATCAATTACCGAACGAGGTTGTTGACCTGCTGCAGCATGTCGTCAGCGACTCGAACCGCCTTAGCGTTCACTTCGTATGCCCGCTGCGCGACAATCATGTTGACCATCTCTTCCACCACGTTCACGTTGGATTGCTCCAGATAGCCCTGGTTCAGCAAGCCCAGCCCGTTCGTTCCCGGATTTCCCGCGGTGGCCAGACCGGACGCGGTCGATGGCATGAGGAGGTTGCGCCCTACCGCGCTTAAACCCGCCGGGTTCTGAAAATTTGCAATCTGAATCGTTCCGACCGGTGTTGACGCTGTTTGACCTGCCTGGGTCACGGAAACAGTGCCATCCGATCCGATGACGATCCCCTGGGCGCCGGCCGGAATCGTCACGGCAGGCGATATGGGATTGCCGTCGGCGGTGACCAGAGTTCCCAGTTGGTCGGTGTGGAAAGACCCATCGCGTGTGTACCCGGTTTCACCGCTTGGGAGCGTCACCTGGAAGAATCCCTGCCCGGAAATCGTTACGTCGAGCGGGTTCTCGGTCTGTCGAAAATCTCCTTGTGAATAGTCCCTTGCCGTTGCCACGGGCATGGTCCCAAGACCCAACTGTAAACCCGTTGGGTATTCGGTGGAGCTCGACGACGCTGTCCCAGCAGGACGCAGATCCTGGTAGAGAAGGTCCTGAAACTCTGCGCGGGCCTGTTTGTATCCCGTCGTATTGATGTTCGCAATGTTGTTTGCGATCGTGTCGATGTTGATTTGCTGGGCCTGCATTCCAGTTGCTGCAGTGTGTAAGGCTCTTAACATGCCAACTCCTTGTTTCTTTAAGTCAAATCTGCCAGTTCGGCCAGCAGTTGTTTATCCATGTCTGTCGTAATCGACTTTAATGTCTGCGCAACCGATTCAAATTCTCGAAAAGCCCCCATCAGTTCGACCATTTCGTTAATCGAATTGACGTTGGATCGTTCCAGGTGAGCGCCCTTGACCCTGGGTTCGAGGGTGTCAGCGACACCGGCTGGATCGCCGATCCATTCATATCGGAACATTCCTTCTTTCCGCAGGTATCTCGGATCGTCGAAATCGACAATACGGAGCGACCCAACTACATTCCCGTCCACGGAAACGTCACCTCCGTCCTGAATTTGCACTTGTCCCTGACCGACGAAGATCGGAACATCGCCTCCTCCGAGAACCCTGAGTCCGTCTTTCAAAACGAGCTCTCCATCCGAGCTGACGCTAAAGCTTCCGTTGCGGGTGTATCGGGTGCCGTTGTCAGTCTCCAATACGAAGAAGCCCGGACCGTCGATGGCCGCGTCCAGCTCTCGACCGGTGGTAACGATGACTCCGGGCGACAGGTCGACCTGACTGACCACTTCCACATTGAATTCCGTCGCGGAAACGGCTTCCTCGAGAACCTGTCCGAAGTCACGTTTGAACCCTGTCGTCTGAACGTTGGCAAGGTTGTTGGCGATGATGTCCACCATCTTCATCCTTGCTTCCAGGGCTTCGTACGCTGCAAAAATTGCATCACTCATAAGAAACGCTCAATACTGGACTCCATCCAACAACAGATTCCCCGACTCATGACTGCAAGAAGCGTGCCAGACACCATCCGGATCGGACCACAGCGGCCGAACCCTGATAACTCACACTCTCGTTGACACTTGAGGAAAGGGATCGACACCCTTGTAATTCCCACTAAAGAACTGTTCCGATTCTGCCGATAGGAAGAAAAGGGCGAACCCCTTACTTTTTTCCGCCTTCGACGCGAGACATACCCAAAAGAACGTTAACTTCTGCCTCTTCGAGTCCGGCCGACCGGGCAATGTCCCCGGGAGTAGCCCCACTCTTCCCCATCGCAATAACTCGGTTTCGAACCGCGAAGCTGATTTCTCCGCTCGATTCCTGCCGGCTCACCTGCCGACCCACAAGGTGGGGCTCAATTTCAAGGCTGCCTATTTGCTTTTGTGCAGCCTCTGCAATCTTGAAGAATCGAGCCTGGGCATCCTCCCACTCTCTGTTCAATGCCGTCAGAGCCCCACTGGCTCGCACAAACTTCCGTTGCACATGGAGTGCGAGAAAAATAATCGACAGGCCACACAGACCCAGAGCAAGATAGATCCCGATCTGATCAGGCATCGAGGGTAAGTAGACGTTTGTCGGCACCACACAGCTCCGTTATTCTGATCCCATAAAATCCATCAACGACAACCACCTCGCCGCGCGCGAGCGCTCGGCCGTTGACGACTAGGTCGACGGGTTCGTCGATACTCGAATTGAGTTCGATTACCGATCCGACCCCCAGCTTGATCGCGTCATCGAGCAGCATCTCGGTTTCACCAAACCGAATGGAAGCGGCCAACTGGAGGTCCATGAAGGCATCCATGCTGTCTCCCGCATCGTTTGGCGTTGTTTCTCCAGGTACTACATCCATTTACGCACCTCCTATATCAGCCGTAGCCGCCTCAACGATCACGAATGATTTACTGTTCGCTTCGAGCCGGGCCGTGGCTTTCAATTTGTCTTTGCCGCCGATCCGAAGCACAACGGGCAGATCCTTTTTCTGTTCCAGAACCAGGGTGTCACCCTCCTGCAGGGAGAGTACCGAACGCATCGGATAGTAGGTCTCCGCGGTCTCGATCGCGACGTTCACTGGGACTTTGTCGATGTTGCTGACGAGGGTTGAGCCGGCTGTCGCCTTCTTCCTACCTGACAATTCCTTATCGAAAATGTGGATTATCGGCTCGAGTACGAGTGTGGGAAAAGCGAGGCTGATCTTTGCCGTGCTCACGTCGCGGGTCCGCATCTGGAATTTGAAAACGACAACCATTTCGTTGGGCGAAACAATCTGAACCATATGCGGATGCGTTTCGGTGGCGATGATGCCGAACTCGATCGGATAGATCTGTCTCCAGGCTTCACGCAAATTGTCTACTACCAGCTTGAGAACCCGCTGGACAACGTTCTGTTCGATCTCAGTCATCGTGCGTTCAACGCTCAGCGGGATTCCCTCCCCTCCGAGTAAGCGGTCGAGAATGGAAAATACGGCATCCGGCCCTATCTCCAGGGCCGCGGAACCTTCCAACGGTTTCAGAGAGACCGACGAGTAACACGTCGGATCAGAGGCTGCCTCAATGAACTCCGCATAAGTGACCTGGTCGATACTGTCAAGGTTGATCTCCACAACTTTCCGCAGAAAAGCGGAAACAGCTGAGGAAATATTCCTCGCGAACCGGTCGTGAACAAAATGCAGCGAGCGGAGCTGGTTTTTTGAAATACGATCAGGGCGCTTGTAATTGTAGGGCTGTACTTTCTGTTCCATTACTCACTCAGAAGTTGAAACGCCGATTCGACACCGGGTGATACTTTTTTCATCTTGGAACGGAGTCGTAAGATGGCTTTGGTACGAATCTGCGACACTCGCGATTCGTTTACACCCAACATGGATCCGATTTCCTTCATAGTGAACTCTTCGTAGTAATAGAGGGACAACACAAGACGCTCTCTCTCGGGAAGCATGTCTATGACCCCGCCCAGCATCTTGGCCAGTTCGTCACGCTCGAACTGCACATAGGGATCCTGTTCGCCATCGTCAGGATAGTAATTGATGAAGCTTTCTCCAGAACCGTCCTCACGTTTCTCCCCGATATCTTCAAACGAACCTATCGTCAGTCCATGGAGTTGGTCAATGAGCGCATGGAACTCATCCATATTGCCACCGAGTTCCTGGCAGATTTCTTCATCGGTTGGCGGACGGCCGAGTTGCTGCCCCAGATCCTGGTAAATCCTTTCGAGGTTCTTGCTCTTCTTTCTGAGCGAGCGCGGTGCCCAGTCCAGCTCACGCAAGCTGTCCAGCATTGCGCCTCTAATTCGCAGTTCCGCGTAGGTTTTGAACTTGACACCACGTTCGGGCTCGAACTTTTCCACGGCGTCAAGGAGCCCGATGACACCCGCATTGACGAGGTCGCAAATCTCGACGTTGGGAGGCAAACGAACAGCTACCCGATGGGCGATGTGCTTGATCATCGGGAGAGATTCGTTGATCAGATCGTCTCTTTCTACCGCCGGAATACCAACTTCCTGCTGTGTAATTCCCATCATTTCATCCCTGGTCTCAATTCCCATGTTCAGCGTGTCGGAACCTTGAGCCGTGCCAGCTCAGCTCCATTTGGAAGCAACAAGTCCTCCGGCACATGTTGCCCTTCAGTGATATAGGAGACAGGCAACAGGAACCGGAGCAGTTCCCCGACCATCGAACCCTTGGTCTCGGTCTCGTCCATCTTGGTGAGGACCACCGACCGGGGTGAAAGCCGTTGGAAACGCTTATAGATTCTGGAAACGTCTTCAGACTTGGTCGTGGCGCTGAGCACAAGCTTGACCCGAGCCCCCAGTCCGTCCAGGGCGGTTTCGAGCTTGCCCAGTCGCGCCAGATCAGATGGACTGCAGCCCGGAGTATCAATGAGCACGAGATCGTAATCGTCCAGCGACTCTACCAGGTCTCCGAGTGCGCCCGTTTCGGCACACCTGAACGTCGTTATGCCAAGCAATTGCCCGTAACGCGAAAGTTGTTCTTGTCCGGTAACGCGCTGTGCGTCGGTTGATATCAACGCGACCTTCTTACCGTGGCGACCGGCCGCATGACCCGCAATCTTGGCTATGGTCGTAGTTTTGCCGACTCCGGTTGGACCCACAAACACACTGATAATTCGTTGATCCGACGACAACTCGTCCGGCGATTCGATTACGAACATCTCTGCAAGGAGCGCACGCACTGCATCTCGCGTCTTGCCCGACTTCGGATTCAAGCGGGCGGCGCTCGCGAGGAGATTCTCCGCGAACTCCGGATCCACACTCTGGCCAACCAGCTCGCTGTAAATATCGCCGTGTCGACCTCCCCGTTGAGGAATGGCCTGCCCCAGAAATCGCACGGATCGCTTGAGTTCATCTATCTCTTCAAGAACTTCTTCGATTCGAGCTTCAGCCTTGCGAATAAGACGGGATGGAGCCTCGAACTCCGACATGGCGACACCGGAAGCTTCCGTTGACCGAGTTGCCCGTTTTTTCTCAACTTCCCGACCCGGGGGCTCGTCCCTCGTCCGCGCACTGTCGGGTGATATAGACAGGGAATCGGAAACATCAGCCGCGATTTGATCGACTGTGTTTTCCACCGGAACCGTCTGCTCGACTTCCTTGCTGCCGGCGGTAACTTCCCATCGCTGGCGCTTAATACCCCATGGCTTGCGAGTGGTAACCGGCCGCGTGCCCAGGATCATCGCGTCGGGACCGAGGTCGCGCTTGATATGCTCCACGGCTTCTTTAATCGACCGTGTTTGATATGTTTTTACGTTCATTGTCCGACAACTCCTTGCGACACAATCTGCAGGTTCGGCGGAATGTCATTCGGCGAAACGACTGTCAGCTGCGGAATGAATCTTTCGATCAACTTCCGCAGATGGAACCGTATCGTGCTCGAACACAACAAGGTCCATTGAGACGTTGTCAAGGTCTGACACGTTGCACCGAGTGCCTGAACCAGATCCTCGAATCCCTTTGAATCCAACGCCAGATATGCTCCCGACTCATCCTGGATCAGAGATTCTTTCAACCGCGCCTCCCAGTCCGGGGAAAGCGAAATCACGGGCAAATCACCACTCTCGTTTATCAATGATCTTGTGATCGAACGGCTCAGCGAAGATCGGACTGCTTCGGTCAGCGTCGCGGGGTCTTTCGTGCGCACGCCGTAGTCAGCAAGCGATTCGAAAATGGTAACCAGGTCACGAATAGATACTTTTTCCCGGAGCAGACTTTGAAGAACCTTTTGAACTTCTCCAACCGACAACGTGTTGGGTACCAGTTCTTCAACGAGCTTAGGATGTGTTTCGTTGACGTGGTCGATCAGTGTCTTGACTTCCTGGCGACCCAATAACTCATGGGCATGCGACCGGATCATCTCGGTGAGGTGCGTGGCCAGGATGGTGGAAGCGTCCACAACCGTGTAGTTCATCAGTTGCGCTCGCTCTTTGTTTTCTGTCGTTATCCAGAACGCAGGCAATCCGAATGTCGGCTCCTTGGTAGCCGTGCCTTCGATCGTTCCGGTCGTGTTCCCCGGATCGATCGCCATAAGGCGGTCCATCATCAATTCTCCACGGCCGATCTCAGAACCCTTGAGAAGAATCGAGTATTCCCTGGAGCCCAGCTTGAGATTGTCGGTAATGTTAACTGGGGGCACGATCATGCCCAATTCCTGTGCGAGTTGCTTGCGGACAGAACGGATGCGGCTGAGAAAATCGCCACCCACCTGAGTGTCGACCAATCCCACCAATCCATAGCCGATTTCGACCGCCAGACTGTCGATTTTGAGAAACGCGGTCGCCCGCTCCACTGTTGCTTCTTCGGGAGGCGGCGCTTCGATCTCGGGTTCAAGAGCACGCCGCTTCGACAAGTTCAATGCGATCAAACCGATACCGCCCAATGCCACTCCGAGCACAAGGAATCCGGTTGTCGGCAAACCGGGAACCAGCCCCAGGCCACCGACGATGGCAGCCGCGAAAAAGACGGGATTTGGATCTTTAAACAACTGTCCTGCAACGTCCTCACCCAAACTCTGATCCGAGGCGGCACGTGTCGTTATCAGACCCCCACCAACCGAGATCAGGAGCGAAGGAATCGCGGTAACCAGACCATCACCGATAGTGAGGATCGTGAAAGTTTCCAAGGCCACCAGCGCAGCCATCCCGTTCTGGAACATACCAATGAACAGGCCGCCGACGATGTTGATGAGGGTAATCAGGATGGAGGCCATCGCGTCTCGCTGCGTGAATCGAATGGCTCCATCCATGGAACCGTAAAAATCGGCTTCTCTGCCGACTTCCTGGCGCCGCGTACGGGCCTCCTCCTGATCGATAATTCCAGCGTTGAGATCGGCGTCGATTGATAGTTGCTTTCCGGGCAGAGCATCCAGGGTGAATCGCGCGGTTACTTCGGAAATACGCACCGCGCCATGATTGATCACGACGTACTGGATAATGATTAGGACGATGAAAATAATGAGACCGACGGCGTAGTTCCCCCCAACAACAAATTGTCCGAAGGCACCAATCACGTTACCGGCCGCACCCACACCTTCCCCTCCGTTGAGGAGAATTAGCCGTGTCGAAGCGATGTTCAGCGATAGCCGGAACAGGGTCGTCAGCAACAGGATGGATGGAAACGCCGAAAACTGAACCGGCTTGATGACGTAGACAGATGCAAGCAGAACAACAACGGACAGAGAAATGTTGGCCGAAATGAGGAGATCCAGGAAGACAGGTGGCAGAGGCACCAGTAACGCTGTCAGAATAATAATGACAACGACCGGCATAGCTAACTGTGCTTTGAGCATATCCTTTACTTCCTCAGACCTTCACTAGAGCAACCGGAATACCAAGTTCAAGACCCGGAACAAGCGATCCGGCCTCGACCCGTTTTACGCACTCCAGGAAGCCATCCGCTGGTGACATTCAAGGCCAACTAACCTTTTTTAATCAAACGTTTACGGACCTTGAAGACGTAGGCCAGAACCTTGTTGCATGGATCATCCCGAAGGATGCCTTATCATCGTGTTTTTCAACACCGGGGATAACTTAGATGCCACATAAGTTCAACGCAGCCCGACGGCACAAGTTTGATAAGGCGCAGTATCGGGTGATCAACTGGGCGGAATATAACGAGAGCCTGCGCCAGCGGGGTGATCTGACGATCTGGGTCAGTGAGGAGGCTCAAAGTGTGTGGAGCGCGCCGCGCCGCACGTCACGGGGTGGCCAGCGGAGATACTCGGATCTGGCGATCGAGACATGCCTGACGCTGCGCACGGCGTATCGGCTTGGGTTGCGGCAAACGCAGGGACTTATGGGATCCATCGGCACGCTCATGGGGCTGGATATACGGGTGCCGGACTTCTCCACACTGTCGCGTCGTGCAAACGGCTTGAGCATCGCTCAGGTGATGATGCAAGCCGGATCTGTGCCTGTCCATCTGGTGGTGGACAGTACCGGCCTCAAGATCTTCGGCGAAGGGGAATGGCTCGCGCAGAAGCATAAAATCAAGGGAATACGCCGCCGCTGGCGCAAACTCCACCTCGGACTGGACCTGGCCAGCGGTGCGATTGTTTGCGCCAATCTGACTCACGATGACGTTGGAGACAGCACTGCATTACCCGGGCTCCTGGATCAACTCGATGCCCCGGTCGCGGGCTTTCTGGCTGACGGCGCCTATGATGGAGCGTCTACACGAGATCTGCTGAGGGAACGGTATGGGGAGACCCTGGATGTGGTTATACCGCCGCCAAAGAACGCAGCGATCCGACCGCAATCGGCGCGGGATCCAACCGTTCGGGATCGCCATATTGCTCAGATCCGCAGCAACGGCCGCATGGCCTGGCAAGTGGCCACAGGGTACAACCAGCGCAGCCGGATAGAAACGCAGATCGGCCGTTGGAAGGGTGTCATCGGCCGCAGACTCCAATCCCGCAGCTTCTCCAGGCAGATCACGGAGATCCAACTCGGCCAAAAAGTCCTGAACACAATGACCGCACTCGGACGGCCTGTGTTCGAGCGTATCGCCTGACGCTACCGCTTGGGAAAGGGCGAATTCCATCTCCGCCCCGATCCATGCAACAACGCTGCGCAGGAAGAGGTTGGCGAGATCATGGTCCGCGGCAAGAACGTGATGGCGGGATACCGTGGTCTCCCCGAAGAAACAGCCAAAACCATCACCGACGGCTGGTTGCATACCGGAGATCTCGGTCGCATGGACGCGGAGGGGTATGTCACCATCACTGGCCGCAAGACGGATCTCATCATTTCGGCCGGAGAGAATATCTACCCGCGCGAAATCGAAGATGCCCTCGGCCAGCATCCGGAGGTGAAAGAAGTGGCGGTTATCGGAATACCGGACGCGGTACGGGGCGAGGCACCCAAGGCGTTCGTGATCCCAGCGGAAGGGGCCACACTTGATGACAAACAATTGCGGAGTTTCTGCAAGGAGCGTGTGGCTGCCTACAAGGTACCCAAGGCCTTCGAGATCGTTCCAGATCTCCCGCGGAACCCAACGGGCAAGGTATTGAAGCGGATGCTGAAGTGAAAACCGCGCTTATACGCCAAATTCATCGCCTTTCGATTCGCGGCGCGAACGGCGCATCGCTGTGACAGAGCACGATCGTTTATGGTCTTCCGACCCGGAGCCGACCGTGTGGTTTCTTGCTTTTCCGAGTCTCAATAGGCCATCTCATGATTCATAGTCTTGGAAACTCGGTTCCAGGGCGCACCAATGAGACATGCGGTTCTGGTGCGATGACACCTTCCCTTTTGCGCTGATTCCGCTGGCTGTCCTCATGGTAAGTCTTCAACCGGCGGCAGGGACCAGCACTCGGGACACTTCGCGGTGACAGAATTCATGCGGCTTCTTCCCTCTTAGACCTGCCTGCATCATGTCGGGCTTGTATCTCATGGAGATGGACGGCCATGCCCTTGAAAGCGAACGCGCAGGCCTCAATAGCGTCGTCGACACCGGCGTCGAAGGAAGCGCGGCAGAACCGGGGGTCCGATAGGTTATGCAGCACCCACCGGTCGAAGCAGGACTTCCTGACTTCGGAGAGCATCAGGTCGATAGCCTGTTCGAGATTCAGTGTCCGGGAATTCAACATCTGGCGTCTACAACCTCCACAACATAGCCCGACCAGGACGGCCAGACCGTGTTTATGCTCACTGTGACCTTCCGATGCACTCGGAGCGCACGATCAACGACCTCGAAGACTCGCGCCGGATCCACCACGAAAACTTTCGTGCCAACTTCGAAAACTCCGATTTCGTAGGGTCTGGGATACCTTAACCCGCGCTATCGGGTGCCCGTGGAGCAAGAACCGCGTCGGCGTCAATGAAATAACACTGAACGTGGCCTCACACCGCCCACATTCAAGATCGTCGCCAACTCCGACCCACAGTCGTACTTCGTCCGGTACTCCGAATCCTTTACCTTAGGAAGCGGACGCTATCGGAAACACGTCCTAGCAGTTCGGGCATTTACCGCAAGTGGGATCGCTCATGCTTCACCCTCCCCGGCATCGAACCTTAATTTACGCAAAAGGGGATTTAGAATATCGGATCCGAAGGACACGATAGGACCGTGTCAGAATTCCTCACCCGGGCTGCTGACTGGCACCGCCCTGACGGAGCAACCCTGCCGGGGGTTGTCATCCCCCACGATCATGTCCCCTCCGGCAGCCTGCCACGCTTTTTCCCGGCGCGCCGGCGCATGCACCACGCTCGTGGCCCTAGTTGACGTTCTACAGGAGGGGGTGGGTTGACGTGCAGCTGCCTTCCGAAACTTCCCTCAAAGGGTATAACTCAGGAGAAAGCTATGAACTCGAAAGCTCCCAACCTGTTCCGCTATGCCACCAAGGAACTCGCTCAAGATGCGGTCCTTGCCTACATCCTTGCGTGGGCACGACCCGCGTATCGGGAATCGTACCCCCGTGTCCATGAGCTCGGCACCGCCATGCTGCGCGCTTTGCTCGTCACGAAGATCGAGGAGAGCGATGTTCCGATCGTCACATCTCTCGACATCGACACACAGGTTTACCGCATTGACGTGCTGGCACAGATCAATGACGAAAACCAGGATGGCCTCGTTCTTATCGTCGAGGACAAGGTGGGTACCGATGAGCACTCGAACCAGATCGAGCGCTACATCGAAAGGGCGGTGAAGCATTATCCGAACCGGAAGCCCGTTCCGGTGTACGTGAAGACCGGGAACGCCTCGCGGCAGGACCTTCCGTCGGCGGAGAGATGTGGCCGGTTCCTGCGGCGTGATCTTCTCGACGTGTTGGACCGGTTTCCCGATACCGGCGACACCATTATTGACAACTTCCGGGCGCATCTCCAGGGCTGGGAGAAGGAGACCAACAGGTACCGTGACGTACCTCCCTCCGAGTGGAACTGGTGGTGCCGGGAAGGCTTCTACGCTGAACTGGAGAACCGGATGGCGGAGGAGTCCAAGTGGAACTGTTCGGGTTGGGGATACGCGCACAATCCGGCGGGAGAGGTTCACTGGTTTGCCTTTGCGGAAAACACGATGGCGCAGGAGCCGCACGAAGTCGCCATGTATCTCCAGATCGAAGACGCGATCCGATTGACCGTGCGCCTCAGCGAGCGAAGCGGGCCGGGGGTTCGGGCACCGTTCATGTATGAGGTGCTAGGACTGTTGGAGGACAACGCCCAGCAGTCTGGCGACATCAGGCTCAAAAAGGCGGGCAGATTTCGCGGCGGGGCTTCTGCGGCGGTCGCCGAGGTCGCATTTGGCGACGGGGAGAACTATCTTGCCCGGACGGACGAGGATTTCGTGGACATGGACGCGACAATGCGGCGCCTCGGCCGAGTGCGGGAGTTCGTTGCCGACCTCACGGGCCGTCACAGGTGAGTCATGCGCCAGAAGCGATGGAACGAGTCCGGCAGCATTGCAGAACCGCTCGTTTGTCAACCCTTTTCCGGGCGGGAAGCACGACTGCGGTAATCTTAAGGCTATGGAGAATCCGGAACGGTATCACCACTTGTGCGTGGACTGGGTGGGTGAGGCGTCCACCCAGTCGATCACGCTGTGCGGCGCCAAGGGTGAAGACATCGGGACGGGGCCGACACTCTGCCCCGACTGCGCCCAGGTCGACGCTGCCCTGAAGGTTTGCGGGTTGGGACCGGAGAGTCTGCGCGAGTTATTCGACACGCTCCGGGTGATCGACCCTTCCGAGGTCAAAGCGAAGATGGAGACGCTGGGCGCTGTGGGGGCGCTGCTGGATATGCAGGATCAGGAGCCGCTCAACTAACAGAGATCAGTCCTTCATGGGTCAGAATTGCCCGTTAATGAGTGCCGCTCTACCGGCAAGGGGGCCTTGGCAGGGGCCCCCTACCGCCGTCTATTCCTGGGACGGCCTCTCCGGGACGGGTACCACCGGCAGTGTGGTGAAGATACGGTTGGCGGCATTCAACTCCAGGGCCAAGGCAGTGAACAGCCTGTCCCCGATTGCATCGCATCGCCCCCCACGAAGTCGGACGGATCGGTGCCGGGGAATCGAACGTCGAATCTGATCTTCAGAAACCTTTGCGAAAACTCTGGTGAGGCGAGCCTTGGCTTCCTGGTCAACCTGGTCGGCAAGCTGGCGGATCCAGGCTTCGTGGCCGGTCTGCAGGAGTTTTTAGCTGAGTCTGGACGATTGAAGCGTCTGTATAAAGGCACAGGTAAGGGCAATTCTATCCAGCGATACCTGAAGGTTCACGCCACTCCGGACTTTGTGTCCGAAGAATGGGAAGCACCTCCGAGACACTTCAGCTTGATCGGTATAGCATAATCGTATGAGTCCGACAGTCTTTCGTGAGAGTGGATTGCGCTTTTACTTTTTCTCTCGCGAAGAAAAGCGAATGCATATTCACGTGCAGGGAGCCGACGGAGAAGCGAAGTTCTGGATCGAGCCCGAAATAGATCTGGTTCAGAACTATGGCTTGAGCCAGCGCAGCCTCAAGAAGGCGATTCAGCTTATCAAGGAACACAAAGATGAAATCCACGCAGTCTGGAACAAACACTTCCCCGGTTGAGATCACCAACATTTCGAAGCACGGGTTCTGGATGCTGATCGAGGAGCGTGAAGTATTTCTGCCATTTGACACATTCCCCTGGTTCCGCGAAGCCCCAATTGGCCAAGTTCTCAATGTCACCCTGCCACAACCGCACCATCTTTACTGGCCGGATCTTGATGTTGACCTTGCAGTCGAATCCATCGACCACCCAGAGAGGTTTCCCTTGGTCAGCAACTGGCGGTCTGGCAAGGACATGCAGCAGCCGGCGCGAAAGACGCCCCGCAGCTGAGACTCGATCCGCTACCCGGACTCGATTAAGCGGCTGGTCTCGGCGCGCTACCATCAAGGCTCGTCGCTTCACTGAATGGGCGACGGAGGCACTCTACCCTGTCTCACCCAGCTCCCAACATTCGCGCACATTTGTTCCCAGCGCTCCGGCCTGGAGTTGCGGGCCTTCAGGGACCCGTCGGAGCTGCAGTTGGGGCCACGTCCAACTCCAGCGGCTGACCGTTCTGGGGTCCGAGTAGCAATGGAACGAAAACCTGGTGTTTTCGGAGATCATGCCGTTTCTGTGCGTGACAGCTCTAGCGGCGTGGATGCTTCCCACGCCTTGCCGGGTCGTGCTCGGCGGTGAGTTGGGCAACCGCTTTGGTCCCCGGACGCACGTAGCGCGAGAGCGTCCGGAGGTCTCGATGGCGTGACTTCGCCATGAGCAGGGGGGGGGCCGAGACGCCGTCCTCGCCGAGATGGGTCAGCGCACTGTGGCGGAGTTGATGCAGTGTCCATTGCCCTCCCGATGCTTCACGGAACAAAGACCACGCCCGCTGGTAGGACAGCCGCCCCCGGCCGTCGGGGCTTCGATCGAGCTCGGCCGGAACGATGTTGGGCAGACCCGTGGTCACAAAGAGCGGCCCTCGGCGGCGGCCGGCCAGGTAGCGGGGTAGGAGCCGGGCCGTCGCCGCGTCCCACACGATGATCTCTCGGTGGCCGCCCTTGCCGCTGATCGCCGCACGTTTACGGCCTACATCGAGATCTTCGACGTCCAGGGCGAGGACCTCGCTGGCCCGCGCGGCCGTTGCGTAGAGCATGCGCCACAGGGCTTTCTCGCGCAGCCCGATATCAGCGCGGGACCACAGCGCATCGAGCGCGGCGAAGGGGATCGCCCGTGTCTCATCCCGCGGGGTGCGACGCCGTTCCAGGCTCCGGGTCGGGTCGTGCTCGATCCAGCCCTGGCGCTGGCAGTAGCCGATCAGAACTCGGGACGCGGCGAGTCTTGCATTCCAGGTCGCCGGGGACCTCTTTCCCCAGCGTCGGATGAGCCAGTGTTGGAGATTGACAGCCGTGAGTGCCGTAACCGGCATCTCGGTACCGAACGCCTGGATCAGGGAACCATAGGTCGCCCGATAGGCTCGGCGTGTCGCCGGCGCCAGATCACGGTCGGCAAAGAAGGCCTCGACGGCGGGCGCGAGGGTCGTTTTCGAGGAGTGGAAACGAGTGGGGGAGGCCATCGGGGGTCCCAACGAGAGATAATCCTCAGGGTTCGTTCGGCTCTTCGCGCCCTAACACCCTTGCGTTACATACAGTCGAGGTGTATTCACAAGAGATACTAGCGAATTATCTCTCGTCGCTCCAACTCGACCCGCTACGCGCGGAGGGCAACGTGATCCGGGACAAGGACGTCGAGCGTCTTTCCCATTGGTGCGCGAGCACATCACCCTGAACGGGCGCTATTACTTCGGCCGGACCAAGGCGGTGCAACGCGGTGAGATCCGAGCCCTCAGAAACCCGCGAGATGAATTCAAGATCTCTACTTGCCCCCGGGTCGGTACGAAAACACAAGGTTTTCGTTCCATTGCTACTCGGACCCCGGGTTCTGCTTGGGGAGACGAGATCAAGTGGCCATGCCTACTCGGTGAGAGTGCCCGTGAAAGCGCTGCACTCGTACCAGGCTCCGCACGGGCTACCGTCGTCAAGACTCGTCTCTACCATCCTGCTTGACCTGTGGTTTGACCGGATGGTCCGGCCACGCCTGAAGGGTGAAGCGTATCTGGTGCGGTACATCGACGACTTTGTCGTGTGTTTCCAATATCGGGACGATGCGCTTCGTTTCCAGAACGTTCTGCGCAAGCGACTGGGAAAGTTTGGACTGGTTCCGGAGCCGACCAAGACGAAGCTCGTCGAATTCGGTCGCTATGCCCAGCGCGATGTCGTCCGGCGCGGGAGAAAACGTCCAGAGACGATCTATTTTCTGGGCATGACCCTGTACTGTACGCGTAATCGCAAAGGCAATTTTAGAGTGGGACTGCGAACAGAGAAGTCTCGACTTCGACGCAGTCTGGCTCATCTACGCGGCGTGATGAGGCGAATGCGTCACTTGCCGGTCCGGGAGCAAGTGCACAATCTGAACCGAGTCTTGCGCGGGCACTACGCCTACTATGGCATTGCTGGGAACCTCCGGGCTCTGCAGCACGTCGCTCGGGCCGTGGAACGTTACTGGCGCCAAATGCTCAGCAGTCGTAGTCGTGCAGGCTTCGTCCGGTGGGAGGTATTCAACCGGATTCAGCTGCACTTTCCGTTACAGCGTCCCAAGTTGGCTCTCCGCTATCGGGAGTTCCAGTCTCTCGCTGTGCTGTAAATCCAATTCTGAAGAGCGCAGTGCGGGAAATCCGCACGCTGCGTTCTGTGGGAGCCGGAGGCGGGCAACTGCCTCCGGCCACCCGGTGCGACTGGAAACGGAGCCATGGCGAGGAGTGAGGCACCGGAATCGGCGAAAGCCGCCGGGAACAGCTACCCCCTCTGCCTACCGCCACCGCGCCAGTCGTCGACTCTACCACCGTTGCTATCGTAACCCCAAATAGGCGAACCGGTCCGCCTGGTGCGGCGTGGCCGGCACCGGGAAGGCATTATTGAAGGAATTCAATTCGCACTGGCGCCCTACGGGCGGGACCAGGTCCTTGTCCGGCTCGATGCCGGCGGGCGCGTTCAGGCGATCCCGGAAGAACTGGAGTGGATCAAGCGGGGGAAAGAATGAAAATCGCAATCACCCGAAAAACACATCGTGGGACCATCCCGGCAGTACAAGTGAGCCGGGAACTCCCGTATTTCGGGTTTTGTTGTAACAAAAACACCATACCGTCGTTAAAATGTGTAGTAATTGTTTCCTCCACCATCCCACTCGCGGGTGTTCGTCATAGAGCACCCGCTTTTTTTGACAAAAGACTGTTCAAGGCTGCACGTTGGCGGGCCGCCTGACGGAACCGCTTCCAGAAATCCGGGCAGGTCGCTCAACGGCAACCCATCGAAAAAAGCAGGTATTCTTCCGGACCTGATCTGAAACTTAACCATTAGCGACCTCCTTTTGGACGAGCGTGTAGCCAAGGGATTGAGTGGCGGCAGCGAGGCTGGCGAGTCGTCGGTGTTGGAATTGGGCCTCGTATGCCTGTTCGCCGATGTCGAGGTAGTCTTGTCCGTAGCGAAGCATCCGATAGACGAGAGTGGCCAGCTTTCTGGCAATGGCGAAGACGGCGACAGCGCCGCCTTTGTGGCGCGCCTTTCGACGGAACGCGGCACCGAGGGCGGACTTGGAGCGCTGGAGGGAGACCGCGGCCATACGCAGGACACCGCCGATGCGATTGGCGCCGGTGCCGTTCGGCTTCTTTTTTCGGAGGAGGTTGCCTCCTGAGATGGGCGTTCGAGGAGACAAGCGCAACCAGCTGACAAAGTGGTGTTCGGAAGGGAATGACGAGAGGTCCAGACCGACTTCAGTGAGGATGATCCGGGCCGCACCGATACTGATGCTGTCGATACGGGTGGAGTCCACCCCGGCGAAGCGCCATAGCGTGGCGCGGGCCTTGTGCTCACCGCGATTGCGAATGGCCTTCTCCTTGGCGGGATTGGGATGTTCGGGCACGGGCTGATCACGACGCTGCTCAGGTTCGAGGGCGTGGAGTTCGTTCAGAAGGCGTGCCTCGTAGGATGCGATCCTCTGCTGAATGGCGTCGTAGAGCTCGAGTGCGGACTCGAGATTGAACAGATGCTGCACCATAGCCTTCAGATTAGCTCAGTTGTGCTTCCCATCCGGGGAAGGGTTGCACAAGGGAGCGGTTCTGTAACCCCCTTAGCCCCAGATGGGCTTTCAAGGGTTTAGGCTTTCGAAAGGCATTGGTGCATGAATCGGTGTGGATCAGTCATAAATACCGGCAATCATTCGGAAGGACACCCAGCATGCCTTCAAAGTCCACGTTTTGCAGAAAAAAGAAAGGGACGACAATGGCCCAGCGCTCCGACCGGCGCCTCCTATACGAAGACGCCGTCCAGTGTGTGGATGCCGAAATCGACTTCGTCGACGACACCTATCGCCAGTTGCGCGGCCGTAAGGCAAAGTGGCTGCGCGAAGATTTCTGCGGCAGCGCGAATACGTCGTGCGAGTGGGTGCGCCGGCGAAGAGGCAACCACGCGATCGGCGTCGATCTGGATGCTGACGTTCAGCAATGGGGGCGCGAGCACCACATCGCAAAACTGACCGCCAAAGCTCAGGAGCGCATCGAACTCATCAACGCCAATGTGATGGAGGTGTCATGCGCACCCGTCGACATCGTGTTGGCGATGAACTTCAGTTACTGGATCTTCAAGACCCGGGACTTGCTACGACAGTACTTCCAGAACGTCTACAACGGACTTCTGGATGACGGTCTCTTCATGCTCGATGCCTTCGGGGGCCCGGATGCGCACCGGGAAATGCGCGAACGCAGGAAACTGACGCGGTTCACCTATATCTGGCACCAGGAAGCCTACAACCCCATCAATGGTGACATGCTATGCCACATCCACTTCAGCTTCTCCGACGGCTCAAAGATCAAGAAAGCCTTTACCTATGACTGGAGGCTCTGGACTTTACCCGAGATTCGGGAGCTACTGCTCGAAGCAGGATTCCAGCGTGCCACTGTCTACTGGGAAGGCACCGATGAAGAGACTGAGGAAGGAAACGGAGAGTTTGCGCCCATCGAGAAAGGCGACGCGGACGACACCTTTGTGGTTTACATCGTCGCTGAAAAGTAAGCCGAGGTCCGGTTGGCTCATCAAAATCGCGTTCTTCGATTACCTCTCATCAGGAGCGCCGGAGTTTCGTGCTTTGACGCTTTCCCCCACGACCACCGCAGCGGGCCGAGATTGCACGTCAGGTTGATGTATACCCTAGTGGTCCCCGCCCAACGGACTGTAACTTACCAGGACGCTCACGCGCGTAGTCGGCCCTGTGCCCAGAGCGACTTACATAGTTACGTTATTTCTGACGTCCTACACTAGCCTAACGTCAGGGAAGGCAGCGTAGCGGCGTCAGAATAGAGTCCTCTTTTGAATTGATGGACACATCCCGTCAAGGGTTATAGATTTCTTCCTGACAGATTGGATTCAGGAGGACACCTTGCACGGTCAACGCATCGGCTACGTCCGGGTAAGCAGTTTCGACCAGAACCCGGAACGCCAACTCGAGCATGTCCCGGTCGATCGGCTCTTTACCGACAAGGCTTCGGGTAAGGACACGCAGCGTCCGGAACTGGAAAGGTTGCTCGCCTTTGCGCGCGAGGGCGACACAGTGGTGGTGCATAGCATGGACCGGCTGGCGCGCAACCTGGACGACCTGCGGCTCATCGTGCAGAAGCTTACCAATCGCGGCGTGCGCATCGAGTTCGTCAAGGAAAACCTGACCTTCACCGGTGAGGACTCGCCGCTGGCGAACTTGATGCTGTCGGTCATGGGGGCCTTCGCCGAATTCGAGCGGGCCTTGATCCGCGAACGTCAGCGCGAGGGCATCGCCCTTGCCAAGCAGCGTGGGGCCTATCGGGGCCGCAAGAAATCGCTATCGCTGGAGCAGGCGGCCCAGCTACGCCAGCGGGTGCAGGCTGGAGAGCGGAAGGCCCCCCTGGCCCGCGAGTTTGGCATCAGTCGAGAAACCCTCTATCAATACCTGCGCACAGAAGACTGACGATGCCTCGCCGCAGTGTGCTGACGCCCGCCGAGCGCACTTCGCTTCTTGCCTTTCCGACCACCAACGATGAGCTGATCCGTCACTATACTTTCTCCGAATTCGACTTGGCGTCGATCCGGCAACGACGCGGCAATCACAACCGGCTCGGCTTCGCCGTGCAGTTGTGCTACCTGCGCTACCCGGGCTTCGCCCTACCGACTCAACGCGAGCCGCCCGCGACCTTGCTGGCCTTTATCGGACGGCAGTTGCACATCGAGCCGGACAGCTGGCCGCAGTACGCAAAGCGTCCGGAAACCCGCCGGGAGCACCTAGCAGAATTGCAGGCGTGGCTGAACCTGACGACATTCAGCGCAGCCGATCACCGACGCTTCGTTGAGCAGCTTGCCGGACCGGCTCAACAGACCGACCGCGGCATCGTCCTCGCTGAAGCTTTAGTCGAGAGGCTGCGGCAGCAGCGCATCATCCTACCGACACTCGACGTCATCGAGCGCGTTTTGAGCGAAGCGCTGACGCGCGGGACGCGTGTGGTATATGAGGCGCTGACCGCCCCTCTCAGCGATCCTCATCGTCGGGCCCTCGATGCGCTGCTGAGCGTGCGAGAAGGCGGCATGGGAAGTGGACTGGTTTGGCTTCGCCAGCCGCCCGGTCCGCCAAGACCGAAGCACATCCTGGTCCACCTAGCCTGCATTTCTCAAGAGATCTAAGGTAAACGAGAGACGGAAGGAAGTGTAAAGGACCGGAAAAGGCCGCCCTGTCTGGCATAGAAGGTTGTGCGAAGAACTTTCAACACACAGACGGAGGCGGCCTTTAACATGACAGAGTGTAAAACAGAACGGGTTCAATTTCACGCTTTAGGTTCACGCGAAGTTTGCGGTCAATTCGACGGTGGGGACATCAGCTCGGACGCGGGCGGATTGCTGCTGCGGGAGGTGGAGAAACGGACCGGGATCCTGAAACAGTTTGCCGGATGTTTCCAGGATTATCGGGATCCGCGATTTGTGGAACATCGCATCGAGCCACTGGTGGCGCAACGGGTCTACGGATTGTGTTTGGGCTATGAGGATCTGAACGATCACGATCAACTGCGTTCAGATCCAGTCCTGGCCGTGATGGTCGATGAGACCGATCCGAAGGGGCGAACTCGGAAGCAGGAGCGGGACCGGGGCAAGGCGCTGGCGGGCAAGAGCACGCTGAACCGGCTGGAGCTCTCGACCGAGGGTGCGGCCAGCCACCCGTACAAGAAGATCGGGCGGGATGAAGCGGCGATGGATCGATTGATGGTGGACGTGTTTCTCCAAGCCCATCGGCGAGCACCACGGCAAATCATCCTGGATCTGGATGCGACCGACGATCCGATTCACGGGAATCAGGAAGGCCGCTTCTTTCACGGCTACTACCGGCACTATTGTTATCTGCCGCTCTACATCTTCTGTGGGGAGTTTCTGCTCTGTGCCCGGCTGCGATCCTCTGACATCGATGGTGCGGCTGGAACGGTGGAGGAACTGGAACGGATCGTGGGCCAGATTCGGCAGGAGTGGCCCCGAGTCCAGATTGTGATTCGGGCCGACTCGGGTTTCTGCCGCGATGAGATCCTGAGCTGGTGCGAGGCCCAGCACCGTGTCGATTACGTGATCGGACTGGCGAAGAACAAGCGGCTGCTCCGCGCGATTGAAACTCCGATGGAGAAAGCGAAGCAGCGATTCGACAGGACCGGAAAGTCGGCGCGCGTCTTTAAGACGTTTCAGTATCGGACCCTGGACAGCTGGACCCGAGAGCGACGCGTCATTGGCAAGGCCGAACATCTGGCCAAGGGAGCCAACCCGCGGTTTATCGTTACCTCGTTACCGAAAGGCCAACCCACCCCAAAGCAGATCTATGAACAGATCTACTGTGCTCGTGGGGACATGGAAAACCGGATCAAAGAGCAACAGCTCGGATTGTTTGCCGACCGGACCAGCACGGCCACCATGCGCGCCAATCAACTCCGGCTCTACTTCTCATCGGTCGCGTACATGTTGATGCAAGCCTTGCGACGGCTCGGATTGCAGGGTACCGAATTCGCGCGTGCGCAGTGCACCACGATCCGCCTCAAGTTGCTCAAGATCGGAGCGCAGATCCACGTCACCGTCCGCCGGATCTGGATTCGGATGGCCGGCGGGTATCCCTATGCCAACGTGTTTGCTCAGATCTACGCGAACCTCCAGAAAATCCCGCTACGTTGTTAAACGTCTCCGCTCGGACATCCCACCCGTTTCGACCTTGGTAGGGATTGCTGTCTCTGTAATCCGCTTTCACCTTGCCATTCTCTTCAACACCAATCACTCAGGCTCCGTTTTTCAGCTCAGCTGGCCTCTTTGCTCCCGCGACACCGCTCACGACCCCTATCCCGTCTACCCATTGCTCGTTTCGCCATCATTCTTGAGAAATGCGGGCTAGAGCGACTGAAAGTCCATCGCCTGAAGGCGAGGGGTTTCACCCATCCCCGATGGGGACACTAAAGGCTATCCGCGCGCTTGGATTGCCGGAGGGCTTGGAGCACGGCTGTCCACCAGAACCGCCTAATGAAACTGGCTCGCGAAGGCGGCCAGATGACCGCCCAGCATCTACGCGACCTAGAGAGCAAGCGGCGCTACGCCACCCTGACGGCGCTCATGCTCGACACTCGCGCCACATTGATCGACGAGGTCATCGATCTGCACGACCGCCTCATCGGCACGCTGTTCAACCGCGCCAAGCGCCGCCACGCCGATCGCTTCCAACAGTCCGGCAAGGCAATCAAAGACAAGGTCCGCCTGTATTCACGTATCGGCCGGGCCTTGCTGGAGGCCAAGCAAACGGGCGGTGACCCGTTCGCCGCCATCGAGACGATTCTGCCGTGGGAGGTGTTCAGCGGGATGTGTTGCAACTTTCAAAAAACAGCAAGAGAGCGATTGGTCGGCTCGACCAGACTTCGTCTCATGCAACCACGTCGAACAGCTTGTTGATGAACAGAATCGGTCGCCGAATATCCGAACCGCTCACCCGCCGTCGTCCGGGGATGCTTCGCGCCATGGATCTTTCGCCGCAGCGCTTCCCGGGGTCGGTATCGAGCAAGTGGATTAATATACACGTTCTCGATAGGAAGACAGGGCGCCAGCCACCCGTGATGTTCGACATCAAATGAGACCGGCCCCGTGGCTGTGCGAGTGTCTGCTAAATATGGAGGGTTAGTTGGGAGCAAATACGCAGTTCTCTTCGTCCACGTCCACGTCCACCGACACAGCGATCCTGAAGGCTTTTGAGGAGATAGCTAATGAACTGAAACAAAAACCGGAACAGTGTTTTGTTTCCATCTACGTCATGGATGGATATCAGCAAAACGAGCCGGTGTCCCTGTCTGAGATTCAAAAATCGCCGGTCGCGCAATACGCTAACCAAGAAGGCCTGGCGACTTGGGAGAGGGCTAGGATCACCTTCAAGGAGTTGAGTCTGGAAGTGACCATCAGGCGCGACCGAGATCGTGGTGATGACACAATCCAAATCTCCTACTCGCAAGATCCTTCTAATCCTGTCGAAGTAAGTCGGTCACTAGTGGCCGTTCAGCGGCAGTTCATTCCTTTGAATCACGCCGCGGCGATAGAGAGAGCTCTTGGTCCAGAAATGGCGGAGTTCTACCGGCGACGCGAGGAAGGCGTGTTACGCCTCGAGGCCCTGACGCAGCGGCTCGTAAGAGAGACACACGATTATCGAATGCAGCTTGATGCCGAGATGGCGGAACACAAGCGGGCATTAAGCACATCGTTGGATGAGAAAACCAAAGCTTTGGAAGCCAAACATGAAGAACGGTCTACCGCTTTAGAAACTC
This sequence comes from Terriglobia bacterium, assembly GCA_965218085.1. Classification (GTDB taxonomy): domain Bacteria; phylum Acidobacteriota; class Terriglobia; order 20CM-2-55-15; family 20CM-2-55-15. The sequence continues at coordinate 83,585 of CBDCKF010000001.1, forward strand.
ACGAACAGGCTCTGGACGAGCGCCGCCGTGAGCTTGATGATCGTAGCGCCCGCCACGCTCGCCGGGCGCAAAGTAGCTCGTTACAGCAAAAGATCGCCGATCGCTCTCAGAAATTCGCGCTAACGCCCGAGACTCAACGCAAGCGGCTTCCGATACATGCGCTATTTATATTTCTTCTCCTTGCATCAGGGGGAGTGATTACTCGTTCGTTGCTGTTTCCGGAAGCGGCAACGGAAGGAGTAGCGTTATGGTTGGAACTCGGACGTTTGCCACTGGGTGTATTGGGATTCGCTCTGACCTCCGTGTTTTATATCCGCTGGAACGATCAGTGGTTTCGCCAGCATGCCAACCAAGAGTTCAGGCTTCAACAGCTTGCCCTTGATGTTGATCGAGCTGGTTACGCTACAGAGATGCTGTTGGAGTGGCACGAGGACAAAGACGGTGAGATGCCAGCCGTAATGGTCGACCGCCTTACAACTGGATTGTTCACGGATCAGACCACCGAGGCACGCGTGCGCCACCCAACCGAAGACGTGACTGCCGCGTTACTGAAGGCATCGTCGGATGTTCGGATCGACGTGCCTGGCATAGGAGAGTTAACGCTCAGTGGGCGCCAAATCCGTAAACTAGATCGAAATTTAAAGAAGAAGCAAGATGTCTAAAACATCGATGAAGGCCCGGTACCTGGATGCGTCAGCGCTCGTAAAGCTCTACATCGATGAGCCCGACAGTGACGTTGTACGAGGGTTCTTCAACTCTTACCCGAAACCGTTCAACACCACTTCGCTGTGCTTCGCCGAAGCCCTCAACGTTCTCAAGAGGAAATGGGAGACGGGCGCGTTAGAAGTAGAAGCCTATCTTAATGCTACACACCGCTTGATCGTAGCCGTCTGGGGACATGAGGTCGAGGTTCACGATTATGGTTTGATGGACCCATTCGTTCAGGCCGATGTTGAGCGGGCCGTTAAGAAGCACGCCATAGCCGGACGGAACGGGGATGCCCCGGACCCGGAGGTTGCGGATAAGGCGACACGCCGTCGGTTCACCGCCGCGTATAAGAGGCGGATCGTGCGGGAGGCCGACAAGTGCACGAAGCCAGGCGAGATGGGGGCGTTGCTGCGCCGGGAGGGCGCGTATTCGTCGAGCCTGAGCACCTGGCGGCGACAACACGATGCGGGCGAGCTCGCCGGTCGAGGGGCGAAGCGAGGACCGAAAGCGCAACCGAAGGATCCGCGGGATAAGCGCATTGCGCAACTGGAGCGGGAGACGCGGCGGCTCGAGAGAAAGCTGGAGCAAGCCGAAACGGTGATCGGCATCCGAAAAAAAGTTGCCTCGCTCCTGGGAATCCCCCTAAAGAGTCCGGACAACGAAGAGAACAACTGATGGAAGCGGCCGAGAAGTTCTCCGGCGAGTTGGGAACGGCGCCGGCATGTCGGGTCTTTGGCGTTCCGCGCGCGTCGCTCTACCGCCGCCGGCGACGGGAAGCCACGCCCGCGGTGGAGCCGACACCTGCCGGATCACATCGGGCGTTGAGCGGGGTGGAGTGCCAAGAGGTCCTCGACGTGTTGCATAGTGAGCGCTTCGTGGACCAGGCCGCCCGCACAGGTCGCCGCGGCCCTGCTGGACGAGGAACGCTATCTGTGTTCGGTACGCACGATGTACCGGATTCTGGATGCGAATCAGGAGGTTCGCGAGCGGCGGAACCAACGGCGTCATCCCGTCTACGAGAAGCCGGAACTGTTGGCCACGGGACCGAATCAGGTTTGGAGTTGGGACATAACGAAGCTGAAGGGCCCGCGAAAGTGGACCTACTACTACTTGTACGTGATCTTGGACATCTTCAGCCGCCAGGCGGTGGGCTGGATGGTGGCCGACTGCGAATCTTCCGGCCTGGCCAAGAAACTGATTCGTGAAAGCTGTGACAAGCATCGGATCGAGCAGGATCAGCTGACTCTGCACGCGGATCGCGGGTCCTCGATGAAATCGAAGGTGGTGGCCTTACTGCTCTCGGATCTGGGGGTGACCAAGACCCATTCCCGACCGCATGTCTCCGATGACAACCCGTTCTCCGAGGCCCAGTTCAAAACGCTGAAGTATCGGCCGGACTTCCCGGAACGCTTTGGCTGCATCCAGGATGCGAAGGCGTTCTGCCGCAACTTCTTCGGCTGGTACAACAACGTCCACTATCATTCGGGCCTGAACTGGCTGACACCGGCGATGGTCTATGACGGTCGCACCGGCCCCGTCGTCCAGCGACGCCAGCGTGCCTTGGATCGCGCTCGTCGCGAGCATCCAGAACGTTTTGTCGGCGCACCCAGGACGATCCTTGGACCGCCGGCAAAGGTGTGGATCAACCCACCTGCGGAGACGCAAGTGGTAGCTTAAATTCTGAACCCAGGTGTCTCAAACTTGTTGACATTCTCCGATTGCGGGCTATATGACCCCAAAAACATGCTCCCCTGCCTGACGGCCCAGGAGGTCAGGCCATACAGCGACCTTATCTATACGTGAGAGCCTTATGACCCACATTGCTGACCAGAGAGGTGATACGAGAGGCCCGGAAAAAGAAACTAACGACCGTGTGCCGGACCAGGAACCAAACGATGTAGCGTCTCGGCGGAGCCTTTTCTTCCGCATTCAGAAATACGGCTACCGCAAATTCCCTTCATTCATACCAGACCCCGAGCGGCACGAGCTTTTGGAGATGTATCGTAAGCACGACGCAGATGACAATGCGAAGACCGAGCCACCCTCAGATGAAGTTATCGATTTGCGGTGCGTCTGGGCCGTCGAGTTCTATACCCCATCGCAGATTTCCAAACTGGTTCGCGGCTTCGAGAGTCTCGGCTGGAATACCGATGACTCTTTGGGACTTCATCATAATCCCACGCGCTGGGTCCAACGTACTCGCGAATCGCCGGACGGCGGCGGTTGGCTCAATCTTGGAGCAATCCAGCGGCCTAGTGGAGGCATACACTTCGACTTTGGCCGAAAAGCACCGCTGCCGTCTGGTGTGGAATACGCGCTGGCGGCAATGTATAGCCTGACGTCCTCAATTACTTGCATCGTTATAGGGTTCGTTCTGGAAGAAGGGCAAAACAGGAGATTCGAGCAGGCGTTGAGGCAAAGGGGCAAACCTACCTTATGCCACTTCGGGGGCGGGGGCATCGCATTGTGGATCCCTCCGCACAAAAGGCGACCGATATCATGACGCTCCGCGATGAAATGCGGGAGCTTGCTGCTGGCTGGTTTGGCGCCCACCTGCCAGGCCTCTTCGCCAGTGGAAGTTTGGCGGGGGAATACCCAACATGCGAGTTCTTAACACTGCGTAATGCCGTCCCGTTTCCACCGCACAGCGCCCGCGATTACACTCACTACCAATGGCTCAGCATTCTAAATATCTCCAATGATTTTTATGCATGGAATTCGAAGGAGTTGCGGGGGATGAAGTTTGTTTGGCCGCTGTCGGACGACATCCATTCCCGCTTTCACTCCGTTATCGTCGCCCGCGAAGCGGATTTTTCTGAAGACATTATGCGACATTACGGGGGAACCAACCGGGGACCAATCGCATCTTATGTCAACCAATTTATGCAGGGTTTGCTCAGCCGTTGGGCGCTTGCCGCTCTTCTGTCTGGATTTGAGAGCTATCTGAACAATATGAGGGATTCTACCGATTTTAAACCCAACGATAAGGTCAAACCGCTTCGTCTCTTGGAAAACCTTGCACACCACATTACCCAGAGTGTAGATATTTCTGCGGTGTCAGCCGAGTTACAGAACTTTGCCGCGCCCAAGGGGAGATGGTTTACCCATAATGTTAATGTCTTCTACCCGTGTAATCCGGATTTGTGGCGGAATGAGGAGATTGTACTCACTGAGGTGATAAGACAGCAGATTGCCGGTCGGGCAGGGTGGCTTCGCAATGTCGACCGATCTGTCCGGGATATTTTAATTCAATACGGGACTGTCCTTGGAGCCCGCGAAAACATAAAGCTTCAAAAGCGCATGGCGTATCTCACGTGGGTAATCCTTGCACTTACAATCGTCATAGTTATTCTCACAGGCGTGACCACCGTTATGTCCATTCAAGCGGGGACCCTGTCATGGCCGTGGTGATTGAGCCGAAATCCTACGTTAAGCGCGTGTCCGCCAGCGTCACTGTCCAAACCTCCGGTTCAGGTGGCAAGAATCTTTTCGCCCTGCTCGAAAAGCTGGCCCAGCGGCCCGACATATCCGTAGAGCGTCACGGGTCTGATACAGAGTTCGGGCACTGAGGTGTCGCGGCCTGGGCCGGCCTCACCTAGGCTTTCGACAGCGCGAAGTTCTTGCCACCTTTGTGCCCGCACGGCCTTAAGACCGGCCTTGGTGCGTTCGCGGGATCAGCTCCCGCTCGAACTCGGCCAGTGCCGCGAAGATGAGGAACACGAGGCGGCCGCCTGCGGCGTTCAAATCAAAAGATTTCTTGCCAAGCCCATAGGTGTGCTCAATGCGATCCTCCCGGTTCTGTTTGGCGCGGTGTTAAGCATTGGGGCGATCAGGGGTTTAGTCGGAATCGTCGTCGGCCTCTTTTGTTGGGGTGGCCATGGCCGTGGGAGCTTGCCGCTTGCTCGCCGTGGAGGTCAACATTCGGGACCTATTGGACAGCAGCCAGTCCACGAGATGCTCGTCTAAATAGGGCGAAACCACGAGGACGCTCTTTCTTGCTGCCTTCATTCGGTGATAGAGCTCTGATCCTGCACTGGTCCCGATACTCAATTCAGCCTGGAGAGAGACGCTGTTCCTTTGGAATGCACCGTTGTGAGGCATGGGTTCTACTGGAGGGCGACTTTCATCGAGGCGGCACCGAGCAGAGAATCCACCGCGACCTCACCGCGCAATCCGCGATTGCCGTTGAGGATCAGGCGCGCGCTGGCGACCCGCCGCCGAGGATAGCCATGATTTCTACGTTTGAGGGTATCAGGCAGATCGGTGCGATTTTGCACGCTAAGGGGAGCGTTTCTGACGAGCGTTGAGGTGCCGATAGAGCGTCGAGCGGTGGATACCCAACTGTTCCGCCACCTGACGTGTTGAGATGGCTGGGTCGGCCGTCATCGCCTCGGCCATGAGGATCTGTTCAGGCGTGAGTGCTCGCGGCCGTCCGATGGCCACGCCCCGCTTGTGGGCGGCGGCGAGGCCGGCACTGGTGCGCTCACGGATCATGTCGCGCTCGAACTCGGCGAGTGCGGCAAAGATGTGAAACGTGAGCTTGCCGGCGGGTGTTGTCGTGTCGATGGCTTCCTGGAGAGACCGTAATCCGACCCCGCGCTCCTGGAGCGAGTTCACCACATCAATCAGATCGCGGAGGGAGCGCCCAAGGCGATCGAGTTTCCACACCACGACGACATCGCCCTTGCGCGCGAACGCGAGGAGCTTCTCTCTGGCCGGAAGGGTCGTGCTCGTGCCGGAGAGCTTCTCGCGGAAGAGCTTCTCGCAGCCACCGTCGGTGAGCGCGTCGTGCTGGAGTCGCAGCGTCGGTCGTGGGTGGAGACCCGTGCATACCCAATGAGCATCATCACCCCCCCCCCTGTCGGGGTGTCGCAAAAGTCCCACGACCCCATAGAATTGCAACAATGACTTGTGCGACAGGGTTTTGCAACGCAATCCGCGTCCTGATCCTGCGTCGTGAGGCTTCCCCGTTACCTGTCGCGGAACCGACCGGTTTTACGACGGTCGCCCCCCGATGACATTCCGCCGTCATTACCTCGCCCAACGGGCGACCCTCGACGCGGTTGATCTTGCGGAGGTTCAGGGCTGCCGTCGCGCGCACAACCCGCTCGGCTTCGCTTACCAGGTCGGCTTTGTGCGCCTACTCAACCGCTTCCCGAAGCAGCAGCCCTTCGAGGTCCTCGATGAGCTCCTGCTATTCACGGGCATGCAGCTCGGGGTCGACTCAACATAATCAAACCGCCGGTTCGATGAGCGAAACGATCCGTGGAGCTATTTGGGATGTCCAGTTATGCTCAAAACGCGATATGTATCGCCGTGGATCTGGAAATAGAAGCGGTAATGGTCATTGACGCGGGCCTGCCATATATTGGCAGCCTCATCGTATTTCTTGGATCGGAGCGAGGGATGCTGGAGGTTTAAAAGAAGAAAACCGAGTTGTTTGTCGAAACGCGCCTGAACGGCCGCCGGAAGCTTTCTGTACTGGCGGACAGAACGATTTGAAAATGCAACCCTCACTTACCGGCCGTGTTTGGTCGTCCGGCGAAGGGCCTTGGCGGCGACATCAGCAGTCTCGAACGGACCGATGGAGCGACCCTTCTTGAAGTCTTCGAGACCCCTGGCAATCTCGCGATCGACAATGCTCTTCGGTGTGAGTGTTATTCTCCCCTTCTCCACCGTGGCCTCAAGGATATCGCCAACAGCAATACCCACCTGATCGCGTACTGAGGACGGCAGTGTCACTTGGTATTTGCCCTTTACTTTGACGATTGGCATGGCGGCTGCCCCTTTGTTACATAGTTGTAAAGTTAGAAATTCAAACCTCATTCTCCAGTATAGCGGAAGCCGCACAACTGTCACGAAAGCCGCTAGAGCCAACCAATCGGATGTACCGGCGATGTGGGCCAGCACTGTAGCGGTTTCGCGGGCGAAGGCAGCAACCTTTCTGTTCGGCACGTAGCGCGTCTTTGCCCAAAGCCTTCTCAGTAAAGAGCCGGCCCACCTGGACCTGATCGAGTTGGCGTTCCGGTTTCTCGTCGAAGCACCCGGACATGCCCGATGCGGGGATCGTGAAAGGGGCGTTCCCCCTGAATTCAATCTTTCGGGAAGCGATGATCAGGTCATCGCTCGGGATTTCCTCGGGAAAGCTGGCCAACCTGGCCACCTCCGTCTCTGAGAAAATAGATGCCGACACTGATGTCTCTTCCGATTGGAGCCGAGGGTTTCCGAGTCGTAGTTTAAGATACCGATTGTGAGACCGCCCACGGCACGGATTTCGCTCCGTTCTCAGGTGTCACAGAAACGGTCCAGACTGTGTGAAAAGTCGGCGACAGCCGGGCGGGAGTCGGTGAACTGGCTTCGGGTCCCCCCATGGGGGTTGGTAAAATGTGTCATGGCACATATCACCGGTGAAGACCGTTCCCAGCTTCTGCTTCTGTCCGATGCTGTGGACGACTACGTGGGACCGGACAACCCGGTCCGTTTCATTGATGCATTCGTCGACGGCCTCGACCTTGAGGCGGCTGGATTCCAGCGCGTTCGGCCCAACGACAAGGGCCGTCCAGGCTACGATCCCGCGGATCTGCTGAAGCTGTATATCTACGGGTATCTGAATCGTATTCGGTCGAGCCGCAGGCTGGAGACAGAGACGCATCGCAACCTCGAGGCGATCTGGCTGCTACGCCAGCTGAAGCCCGACTTCAAGACGATCGCCGACTTCCGGCGCGACAATCGGCATGCGTTCCGGGCGGTGTTTCGGCAGTTCGTGCGGTTGTGCCGGGAACTCGATCTGTACGGGCGGGAGTTGATCGCCGTGGACGGCACGCGCATCAAGGCGGTGAACCACCGGGACCGCAACTTCACGCGGGCCAAGCTGAAGACGGACCTGCAGCGTATCGACGACCGACTCGACCGCTACCTTGACCAGATGAACGAGGTTGATGCGGATGATGCCGGCGGCAGAGCGACTGCCGTGGCGGATCTTCAGGAGAAGATCGCATCAATCCGTAAGAGGAAGGAGACCTTGGAGGGGCATCGGCAGACGCTGGACGATACCGGAGAAGCCCAGCTGTCGCTTACGGATCCGGACTCCCGGTCAATGCATTCCGGGACACGGGTCGGAGTGGGCTACAACGTCCAGATCGCTGTCGACACCAAGCACAACCTGATCGCCGAACAGCAGGTCCATAGCAAGGTCTCGGACCTGGGTCTGCTCGCGGAGACGGCTACAGCGGCTCGGGAGAACTTGGCTGTCGACGAGATCGACGCAGTCGCGGACCGAGGCTACTACAAGATCGAAGACATTGAGGACTGCGAAGCCGCCGGGATCACGCCCTACGTTCCGAAGCCCGACCGGAGCACGGCCAGACGCAGTGGCCACTTCCCGAAGTCCGATTTCCAATACGACGACGCCACGGACACCTACCGGTGCCCCGCTGGTGAGCGCCTGGTGCCGTTGTATCGCCGAAGCGTGGGTAAGTCGCGCACAGGCACGTATCTTGTCAGTTACGCCAACCGCGCCGCATGCAGAGGCTGCGGTCTACGCGAACGATGTACCAAGAACACCTATCGGTGCATCACGCGCTTCGAGAACGAAGCAACGATGGAGCGCATGGCGAACCGTCTCGCCGCCCGGCCCGAGGTGATGGATCGTCGCCGGGAGTCGGTCGAACATCCCTTCGGTTCGATTAAGCAGTGGATGGGCCAAGGCGCGTTCCTGACGCGCCGGCTCGGCAATGTCCGCGGAGAGTTCAGCCTCACCGCCTTGGCCTACAACATGCGACGCGCAATCAACCTCGCAGGAATTCCCGCCTTGATTTCGGCCGCAACGGCGTGAAGGGGAATTTCGCCCTTCTTTGACGCCAGAAACGCCCGCTTCCAGCACTACCAGAGGCCAAAAGGATCGCCGCGGCGAACCAGGGAGACAGAACCAAGGTCCTGCGTAGCCGCCGGCATCACGTCGTCGTGCTTCCATTTCGCACTACTGACGGGACCGGCAGCTTCATGGCGACTTTTCACACGGTCTGGGTCGTTTTGGAGACGCCAGTGCTGATCGGCTACGCGCGGATCTCGAAGGCGGACGGTTCCCAGAGCCTCGACCTGCAGAGGGATGCTCTGCGCGAGGCCGGCGTCAGCGCCGAGGCGATCTACGAGGACCAAGCGTCCGGACAGCGTGAGGACCGCCCGGGGCTCGCCGCCTTCCTCAAGGCGGCGCGGCAGGGAGACGTGATCGTCGTCTGGAGGCTCGATCGCCTCGGTCGCAATCTCCGCCATCTCGTCAACCTGGTGCAGGACCTCAACGACAGGGACATCGGGATCCGGGTGCTCGCCGGCCAAGGGGCCAGCATCGACACGACGACGGCCAGCGGAAAGTTGGTCTTCGCGGCTTTGGCGGAATTCGAACGAGAGCTGATCCGGGAACGGACCCTCGCTGGATTGGCCTCTGCACGAGCCAGGGGCAGGAAGGGAAGGCGCCCTCACGCGCTGAGCAAAGCGCAGGTGCGGCTAGCTCAGGCAGCGATGGCGCAGCGCGACACGAAGGTCAGCGAGCTATGCCTGGAGCTAGGCGTAACCAAGGCGACGATCTACCGCTACGTAGCGCCAGATGGTTCCTTGAGAAACCGAGGGCGACAGGTCCTGGCTCGCTAGGCGATCCCAAGAGCGGCCCTTAACGTGCGATTTTGCTCCGTTACTGTCGGAACCCCTGATATGAGAGTGCACTACATAAAACATGTTCCCTTCGAGGGCCTGGGGGCTATTCTTCCCTGGCTCAAGGAGCGTGAATGGCAAGTCAGCCTCACCGAGCTTTATCGGGATGAACCGCTTCCCTCCATCAACGATATTGACTGGCTGATTGTGATGGGAGGTCCAATGAGTGCCCATGACGAGTCGGAGTATTCATGGCTCAAGGCGGAAAAGGACTTCATCAGCCAGGCCATCGAAACCGGGAAGTCCATCCTGGGGGTTTGTCTCGGAAGCCAGCTCATCGCAGACGTTCTGGGCTCCAGGATTTACAAGAATCCCGAGCCAGAGATCGGCTGGTTTCCCATCGAGCTTTCTGAAAAGGCGACGCGTCATGCACTGGGGAGACTCATTTCTCCGCAAGTCGAGGTATTTCATTGGCATGGGGAAACCTTCGACCTGCCCCAAGGGGCTCTTCATTTGGCAAGCAGTCAGGCCTGTGAGAACCAAGCCTTTGTCTACGGCGACCGAGTCCTGGGGCTTCAATTTCATCTTGAGACCACCCAGGAGACCCTTGAGGCTCTCGTTCACGGATGTGCCAATGAACTGACGGAAAGACCATTCATTCAGAGTCCCGATCAGATGTTGTCGGATCCTCATCGCTTTACTCGGCTCAATCAAATTCTCAATCCGATTCTCACAGAGCTGTCGACAAGGGTGTGAACCGCCCCGGGTTTTCCGGAGCGGTTCAATTGTGACCCCTGTTAGTGTCCCCCTCGGGGATGGGTGAAACCCATCGCCTTTAGGCGAAGCCTTCAGGAGGTCCCGAAGGGACCGGAACCTCCGAAGGGCCGCCGCCGAAAGGCGGCGGTCTGGGCGACTGCGAAAGCCGGCTTCAGCCGGCCGAGCATGTTTGTGTCGCCCGAACCCATCGCCTTCAGGCGATGGACTTTCAGTTAAGCGGCTCCCGATCCTGCATATCCAGCAGCGCCCCTACCGCGCCCAGCGTTTCCATCTTCGCTTTGACCTCGGAAGGGTCAATCACCCGGAGCGTGTCGAATAACTCGCGCAGACTCTTCGGTCCCAACCCGCAAACTTTCAAGGCATCGCCGACCTGGGCGCAGTCGGGGCAGAGTGTCGGTCCCGTCCCGATGTCTTCACCCTCGACGCCGCACAGCGTGATCGACCGGGTGGACGACTCGCCCACCCAGTCCACGCGTAAGTGGTGATAACGTCCCGAATTCTCCATAGCCTTCAGATTACCTCAGCTGTGCTTCCCGCCCGGGGAAGGATTGGTACAGCTTACCGGCGATCATTTTTCCAAAGAACTGTCATTCTTGCCCTTGGAGATACCATGGGCGATGATTGAAAGTTTGCAGACTGACCGGGGATCGCCAGCAGGGGAGAAGTAAGTGACATCATCGGTGCGAAGCGTGAACGTTGACAATATCAACCGGCTGGTGGAAGCGGTCCGAATCGGGGGCGTGTTCGACATGGAGAAGATCCTTCGGGTGGCATCCGATATCGGAGGATACGTTCCTGAAACGGACCGACGCTACAAACCCGCTGGCCGGGATGCAGCGTCTGATGATACCGAGAGATTTGAGTGGGTTTCCCGGTGGCTGGGTCTGAAGGAACCGGAAGCCGAAGTCCTGTTCGATCTCGTCGGGCAAACGTACACGCCTTCCGATATCACGCGGGAACATCTGTTGGCCGTCCTGGAGGTGATCTGCGAAGGTGAACCGGTGGATCGGAATATCTGGATCAGGAACGATCCGGAGAGGAACCGGTAAAACACATCACGCTGACAGGTTAGATCTGGAACAGCTCCTTAACCAGGGTCTATAACTTTTCCCTCTTCTGGCCCAGGCAATCTCCACTGCAAGAGGCTCCACGGGTGTCTCAAAAAACGAACGTTATTTTAGACGGCTTTTGGTGCTGGCGGGCACCCGGACCCCATGGCACTTTCGGCGGACAAACGCCGTATGAGGCACTCCGAGAACGATTACAATAGACCCTCTTACTGTCCGACCAGGTCGTGCATATCACATGAATTCTAAGCAATGAACTCCATCTTTGCGCGAACGATTAATCTCCTACATCGACCTTTTCGCAAGAGTGATGCCAAGGATCCCTACCACGGCGTCTTGGGGCGTTTTGTTTCTTTTAGCCGCTCGCTTCCCTCCCCAAGAATTCTTGAAATTGGTTCTTGGACAAGCAGCACGGATGTGTCGCTACGCCCCCTGTTTCCGACTGCGATCGAGTACGTCGGTTTTGACATTCGGCGAGGACACGAGGTAGATGTTGTGGGAGACGCTCACAACTTATCGAGTCATTTTTCGAGAAAATCCTTTGATCTAGTCCCTGATCAAGCGTGATTAACGAGGTATTGATAGCGGCATAGCAGCAGAAGTACCCGAAATGCCCCCGTTCCGTGTGAATAAAGACTTGGAAAGAGTCTACGGAAAAGGAGGCATTTCGGATGAACGATTATACGCGCAAGAACATGAAGAACCGCAAGCGGCGAATCGAGCGCCGGCTTGCGGACCGGAATTGGACAGATCAGGCGGCGCCGATGTTTTCGGCGAGCAACATTCATTATGAGATGGGAGAGCGGACGCGCGGCACGGCGGTGGGCGGAATCGGGATGATGCAGTTGGTGGTGCGGCGGACGGGGCGGGTCAAAGCCATCGACGAGAGTGTGCATGTGCTGAAGCGGCACTTGCCGTATCACGAATCGGATCACGTGCTGAACATCGCCTATAACGCGTTGAATGGAGGGACGTGCCTGGAGGGCATCGAGTTGCGGCGCAACGACGAAGTGTATCTGGATGCGCTGGGAGCGCAACGGATTCCGGACCCGACGACGGCGGGAGACTTCTGCCGGAGATTTGAGCCCAGCGACGTGGAGTCTCTGATGGAGGCGACGAATCAAGTCCGGCTGCGAGTCTGGCGCCAGCAGCCCGAGGCGTTTTTCGAAGAAGCGGTGTTGGACGCCGATGGGACACTGGCTGAAACCACAGGCGAATGCAAGCAAGGAATGGACGTGGCCTACAACGGGACCTGGGGGTATCACCCGCTGGTGATTTCGCTGGCGAATACTCAAGAGCCGCTGTACCTGGTCAATCGCAGCGGTAACCGGCCCTCGCATGAGGGAGCGGCCGCACGGTTCGACCAGGCCATCGCGCTGTGCCGTCGAGGCGGGTTTCGCCAGATCCTGCTGCGCGGGGACACCGACTTCAGCCAGACCCGGCACCTGGATGGATGGGACGACCCGGGCGTGGGATTCATCTTCGGCATCGACGCCATGCAGAATCTGGTGGCGCTGGCCGATGAACTGAAACCGCACCAATGGACGCGTCTGGAACGGCCCGCCAAGTACGCGGTGGCCACCGAACCGCGCCAACGTCCCGACAACGTGAAGGAACAAGTCGTTCGGGAGCGCGGTTTCGACAATATCCGGTTGCAGGGCGAGGATGTGGCCGAGTTTGCGTATCGGCCCAGAGCCTGCGACCGGGACTACCGCGTTGTCGTGGTGCGGAAGAATCTGTCGGTGGCCAAAGGCGAACAGGTGTTGTTCGACGACATCCGATACTTCTTCTACATTACCAACCGCTCGGATTCGGCCAGCCAGATTGTGCTCCGTGCGAATCAACGGTGCAATCAAGAGAATCTCATTGAGCAGCTCAAGAACGGCGTTCAGGCCTTGAGGATGCCGGTCGGGGATCAGACCCGCAACGGGGCCTACATGGTCATGGCGTCGCTGGCCTGGACACTGAAGGCGTGGTTTGCGTTGCTGCTGCCCGAAACCGGACGCTGGGGCCAGAAGTATCAGGCCGAGAAACAGACGGTACTGCACATGGAGTTCAAGACGTTTCTAAACGCCTTCATGTTCGTGCCTTGTCAGCTCGTGCGCACCGGGCGGCGCATCCTCTTCAGGATTCTGGCCTGGAACCGGTGGTTGCCGGTCTTGTTCCGTGCCGTGGATGTGCTGCATCAACCTCTGCGATGCTGACCCGATCATGGCCCTGAGCCCGGGCGATCGAGGTCCCGGTTTCTGTCAACCGCTCCAACACCAGCGAGGCTGAACTGAAACAGATCCAACAGAAACCCGATACCTGGATAAAACGATCCGGGAGCGGGATTCTATGCCTCGAATTTTATGCGCGCAACCTGGCCGTTGGCGCACTGGTTATGCGCTTGTTTTGGGTCTAGTGATATCCGTGTCCGTCTTTGAACACCTCTTGTTTCCATGGAAGGTTGTACTTGAAATGAACAAGGTCATGAGATCCGGAGCCTACGTGTATCTCTCGACCCATCCGACTTGGCCCGCACACGAGCAACCCTGTGATTTCTGGCGCTTTCAGGAACATGCCTTCGCTGGCCTCTTCAACGAACATACCGGCTTTGAGCTTGTCTCTGTGGTCGAAGGCTTACCTTGCAAGGCATACTCTCTTGTCGATAGAGGCCCAACTTTGCCAGTCTGTCTTTACGCGATGAATCAAGGTGTGGCAGTGATAGCCAAAAAGGTGGCCGACTATCGCGAAGACCTGTTGAGATGGGATATTTCCGCAGCAGATGTAGTTAATACTAAATATCCCGGTAGTGACCTTCCCCGGGGCACTGTCAGAGGAGCGTTCGCAGGGCCGAGTTCTCCGCCGCCGACAGGGAATTAGGCCGCCGCGAGCTGACGCCACTGGGCGATCGCGGCTGCGCGTTTGATCTTGAAATGGTCCCGTGAGCAGAGGTGTCGTCGCAGATTGAAGTGGTTGTAGACGGAAGAATGAACGGTGACGAATTTCTGGAGGGTTCGCATCTGCCTGAAACCGAGCATGGCGTGTTCTCGTCGCCGAAACGGCCGGTGTGAATTCTCCGCCCGATTGTTCAGCCAGCGGCTGGCTTGTTGCAGACCGGCTCCGCCCCGTTCGCCGAACGCCGCCCGGTACGATCTCAGCCGATCCGTGACGATCGCATCCGGTCTGCCGCAGCGCTTCATCAGTTTCCTGAGAAATTTCACGGCGGCCTTGCGGTCTCTCTTCTTCGAGACAAAGGCCTCCAGCACCTCACCTTCCTGGTCGACGGCGCGCCAAAGGTAATGGCGTTCGCCGTTGATCTTTACGAACACCTCATCGAGGTGCCACCGCCAAACCGAAAACGCACGCTTTCGATCCATCCGCTTCTTGCGGATCTCTGCAGCGAAGATCGGGCCGAACCGGTTCCACCAGAACCGGCCCGCCTCATGGCTAACCTCGATCCCTCGCTCGTGCAGAAGATCCTCGACATTCGGTAGCGACAGTGGGAAGCGCACATACATCATCACGGCAAGACGAATGATCTCGGGCGAGGTCTTGAAATAGCGAAATGGGTTCTTCATCCGAAAACACTACAAGGCACATCTCGCCCACTCAAGCCCGTTTCTTCTGACAGTGCCCTTCCCCGCATTGGCCACGCCCTTCTCGGGAATTCTCAGGATTGCCTCCCCGACGCCCGACATCGCCGTCGTCGGTCTTCGGCTGGCGATCAACCAACGCTACGATGTGCTGGTCACGACCACCGCGCCAGCGGATGAAAACGCGGCCGCCGCCTCCGACCTGTTCTTCCCCCATTTTGTGGATTCCGGCGGATGGACGACCCAGTTCATCCTCTTCAGCGGTTCAACGGAGCAGGCCGCGTCCGGATTAATCCGATTCACGGGGCAGAACGGGCAGCCGCTCGAGTTGGCCGTGGAACCGACGACTCCTCGAACGGGTCCCTGATAACTCGGAACTTCAGGCCGGAGCGCTGGGTACAAATGTGCGCGAATGTCGGGAGCTGGGTGAGACAGGGTAGAGTGATTCCGGCGCCCATTCGGTGAAGCGGCGAGCCTTGATGGTACCGCGCCGCGCCCGGCAGCTTAATCGAGTCTCAGCTGCGGGGCGTCTTTCGCTCCGGCTGCTGCATGTCCTTGCCAGGCCGCCAGTTGCTGACCAAGGGAAACCTCTCTGGGTGGTCGATGGATTCGACTGCAAGGTCAACATCAAGATCCGGCCAGTAAAGATGGTGCGGTTGTGGCAGGGTGACATTGAGAACTTGGCCAATGGGGGCTTCGCGGAACCAGGGGAATGTGTCAAATGGCAGAAATACTTCACGCTCCTCGATCAGCATCCAGAACCCGTGCTTCGAAATGTTGGTGATCTCAACCGGGGAAGTGTTTGTTCCAGACTGCGTCGATTTCATCTTTGTGTTCCTTGATAAGCTGAATCGCCTTCTTGAGGCTGCGCTGGCTCAAGCCATAGTTCTGAACCAGATCTATTTCGGGCTCGATCCAGAACTTCGCTTCTCCGTCGGCTCCCTGCACGTGAATGTGCATTCGCTTTTCTTCGCGAGAGAAAAAGTAAAAGCGCAATCCACTCTCACGAAAGACTGTCGGACTCATACGATTATGCTATACCGATCAAGCTGAAGTGTCTCGGAGGTGCTTCCCGTTCTTCGGACACAAAGTCCGGAGTGGCGTGAACCTTCAGGTATCGCTGGATAGAATTGCCCTTACCTGTGCCTTTATACAGACGCTTCAACCGCCCGGACTCAGCTAAAAACTCCTGCAGACCGGCCACGAACTCTGGGTCCGCCAGCTTGCCGACCAGGTTGACCAGGAAGCCAAGGCTCGCCTCTCCAGAGTTTTTGCAAAGATTCCTGACGATCAGATTCGGGTTGTTTGGCCATTGCTAAATGCGGGGGCCGAGGTTGCAGAAACGAGAGCTTGGCGCATCCCGCTGCCGGACGCGGACCGGCACTTCAGGCGCATGAGCACGTTGGGATGTGCGATGCTGGGGCGGACCGGGGTCGCCAACGAGTTCAAGGTGCCCTACCGCCGCCTCCAGGTGGTGGGGTCCGCTTGATCGCCTAGTCACGGCGCGTCCAGGTTTCGAAGTTCCACAGCTCCGAATCCCAGGCGTTCATCCAGACGCCCTCGATGTCGTTCGAGTGAGCCGACACGTTTCCGCGGTGAATCAGCGGGATGATCGAGTACCTTCCGACGAGCAGGTCGTTGAGCGCAATCGTGATCGGGTTGCGCTGTTCGATATCGACCGTGTTGTGTAGCTCGTCATGGAGCCGATCGTATTCGTCAGACTGGAAGCGCTGGACGTTTCGACCGTGGAACGAGTTGGCCGCTCCAGCGATCTGGCCGGTGAGCCAGGAGCCAAAGTAGCTCTCCGTGTCCACGCCGCCGTCGGCGTACATCTGCACGTCGGCGTAGAACCTACCCACAGTGTCAGGGCTGTCCGGGTCACCGCCGAAGAAGACCGCTGGATCGATATTTTTCAGTTCGGTCTCGACACCAAGCTCCGCCCACCAGCCCTTGATCAGCTCTTGGGTCGTCTGACGCACTGCGTTCGTCGAAGTCTGGAATAGAACCCTGAGCGGGACGCCTTCGCGCTCCCGCACGCCGTCGCCGTCGGAATCCACAATCCCGGCATCACTGAGAATCTCTATTGCGAGATCTATGTTCTGGACGAGGCATTCATCGTTGTTGGGCGATGCGGCCGGTGGAGCCGGCCAGACGTTGCAGGTCGGCCGGCCGGCATGCCCGCCGTAACCGGTCCTGACCAAGGTGTCACGGTCGATGGCCAGTGAAAGAGCCCGGCCGACGACCGGATCGGTCAGGAACGGGTGTGGATTCATACCGTCTGCATACTCCGAACGCAGATCGCCGAGACTGGCATCGGAATTGGTTTGGTTGATCATCAGGCGTTCGACTAACGTGGAGAAGGCCGAGACAATGGTTCCGCCCCCGCCGTCGGAGAGCGAAGCAAGGGTTTCGGGTTCGACCTGGAGATTCCAGGCATAGTCAGCCTCGTTGAGCTGAAGAACGGATCTCGCCGCAGCGTCCGCCGTGCCCCCACCTTTCAGGATCACCTCACCGAAAGACGGCAGGCCGGACTCGACGCCGCGGTAGAGAGGATTGAACCGGTAGAGGACGCTGTCGTTGGTGCGGAAATCGGCCACGACGTATGGGCCAGTGCCGATGGGACCGAAGTTCGCATCGGTACAGTCGGCGGCCGCCGCGCCCAGGCAGTCGGCGAACTGCGAGGCTTGGAGGATGGGGTTCAGGTAGGACACAAACGGGGCATAGGGGAACGACGTCGGACCATCGAACCTGATGGTGACGTTTCGATCGTCGACTGCATCGACCGAAGCCACATTCTCGAAGCTCGACGCGAAGGTGCAACCGCTCCCGGGTGCAGTACAGTATCGCCACGTAAAAACAACGTCGTTCGCGGTGAACGGCGTGCCGTCGGACCAGACCGCATCCTCCCGGATATTCCAGGTGATCTGGATCCGGTCGTCCGAGACACCACCGTTCTCAAGGGTCGGGACCCGGCTGGCCAAAACGGCGACTATTTCGCCGTTCGGGTTGTACTCGGCCAGCGGTTCGATGACGAGCGATGCCGCCTCGGCATCCTTCGTACCGCTAGAGAGGTATGGGTTGAGGATGGTTGGCGCCTGCCAATACAGGAGTGTTGCGCCCCCGCCTTGCCCACCACTACCGGAGTCGCCCTCTGTTGGGCGTCCCGCACTGCCGTTACTGTCTCCTTCGAACCCCGGCGTCACCCCTGTGTCCAGATAATAGCCGGCACCGACCAGGATTGGTAGGCCATAGACCGCGACCCTCTTGACGAAAGCCGCCTTGCGCTGCTGCATCCCGGTGGCCGGATTGATCGTCGAGTAGTACAGGAAGGTTTCACCGAAGGCATCGCCGACGCTCACGACATCCCGCCCGCCAAAGGGGCCGTCCAGATGGGCGTTCAACTCGGAAGGTCGGGAAAAGACGCCATACGTCTGGCTGTAGGGATCGCCGCTGAACAGCGTGTTGCCGTAGCTATCCAGTCCGAACACATAGATCGAACTACTATTCCAACGTGGATCGCTGGACAGCGCCCGGGTTGCGAAGTATCCCTGCGATTCCATCTCCATCGCGGCGCAACGGACAAACTCCTGCAAACGCGCCTCCGAAGGAGCGGAGTCGAGCAGGGCGGCGTTGACCTCATCGCTCCGGCAGGTGCCAGGCAAGTCGCGATTATAGATCCCGGCCCCGATCGCGGCCGGCGTGCCATTCCACTCGATGGCCTTAAAGTAGGAAGCCTTCGGCTCCGCCCTGCCGGTTGCTGGGTTCGTGAAGGAATAGTGGACCCAACCCTCACCGAAGTCCGAAGCGACACGATAAAATTCCAGGACCAGATCGCTACCAAAGTCGTCGGTCAGCACTCCCCACGGTAATCCTTCTCTCGACGGGTCGGGTGGAAAGACGAATGCACGGGACGCCCCGGGTACCGGAGTCATTTCGTCCACGAAGACGTAGATGGGGCCGCTTCGCCATCGCGCGTCCTCGTGAAAGGCCCGGCGGGCTTCCTCAAATCCCACTTCCTGGACAAACTCATAGGCGCATTGCACGAAGGCCTGAACGTCCTCCGTTGTGCGCACCGCGCTGGCGACGATGGGGCGATCCGCGCAAGACAGGGGTTCAGCAGCACCGAAAGCCGGCAGCGCGGCGCATACCCCGACCAAGGGAACCAGGAATTGGGAGAGACGATGTTTCATCATCATGGCAATGCTCCAGGGCCCGCTGTCTTGCGCATCAAGGCGCGCCGTTCGACCGTCGAAGGTCCAGAAATTATGTACTGCAAGCCGGACCTTCTACAACCCACTCGCGCACATCTCATCGGAGATAGTTTGCGCGGGAAAGTATAAGCACCCACCGATTGGGGTCAAACTGGACGGTTCGGGTTGATGATCGTTCGCCACATGAAACTGCTTGGAGTGTTGTCCCACCCCAGGCCTTCTTTCGGTTGTTTGAAGTGGCGGCCGATGATATCGACGAACGGTTCGATCGAGGGCCCGGCGCCCGGGTTAAAGCTGTAGTCGTCATTGGCAACGATCTGCATCGCATGATCGTACCAGCGATGATTCCGGACGTAGTCGTATTCGGCCTGGATATACGGTTCCGGAACATAATCAGGCCCAAACAGTTCCTTGTACAGTTCCGGATATTCGTACCCGTACTCGGGCGCAGGGAAGAATCGCAGGGACTGATGGTATCGAACGGCAAAGGCCACCTTGTCGGAAACGTATGGCCGGTAGAGAGCCTCGGCCCAGAAACCGTGGTCCGGCCGTTTCAGGACGAATCCCGTATCGTGAATCAGGCATGCAAAGACCGCCTCTTCGGGCGCCCCGTTGGCGAGAGCACGCTGGGCGCTCTGGAAACAGTGGCTGCTGACTGTCTCAAACCGCAGCCTGAAGAAATCTACAAGCGTCGGCCGTTCAGGCATCGGGCGGACCACGGGGTTGTCCTGGTCGAGGGTCGACTGAGGCGCCAGTTGCCGAATCCTTTCTGCGTCAAGCCGCTCGGCGGCCTCGCCGGGAGACTTTCTGCCTTCGGTGGGTTGTTTCTTTCGGGGCATCGGTCCTTACACTTCCATTTAAACGGCGTCGAGAATGTCTCTGTCACGCCGCCCAACGACACATCAAGGCACCAATCCGCTACGGGCACCGTTCGGGTCGACGAGGAGTCAGTCCTTCCAGGCCTCATCGTGCGCGGGCGATCCTTCCCGGGGAGGAGGAAAACATGTCACACCCTCGCTGTCAACGAGCAGGCGGCTCTCGGGACAAGCCGTTGATCGGTACTGTCAAGCCAGGTAGTTTTGCAGCATTCACGCCGCCCGCTATGGACACTGAGTCAGTGATTCCTGGTCCAGGAGCCAGCCAAATCCTTCCGCAAAACAGGCAGATTCGGCTTCACTTGACAGCACCCTTCTGCGAAGTCCACAACCCATCTCGGTGTCAGGGACTCGTGGGCTCTGTGTACTCACGATCCGTAGCTGGAGCTACCGTATACGGTTATACGTTTCTGCTTGCTACGCCGATTTCGATTAACTGGATAGCCCCTTCAAGCCGTACCTGGATTCCCGAGAGTCGCCTCGGATGTCAGGGAGGCTTACTCAGGAAGCGGCGCCGGAGCCTGAACCTGCGTCATCAAATCAGCGTCCCATTCGCCATCGACCACGACATGGGCCAGGGCGCCCAACTCTACCGCCTCGATCAGGTTGTGGTTGAGGTAAGCATAGAGGCCCGGCTGCCTGAAAGTGTAGATTGCCGCCCCCGCCGAACCGCCCCGGACGAACCAGGTCTGAAGCCCGCGGGCCGGGGGATCGGCGAAGGAACCCTGCTCCCATACGTAGTCCCCATGTCCGCCGATAAGGTGCGGTCTGGAATCCCGGTTGGCCTGGGAGTGGATGAACAGGACGGTTTCGCCAACCTGGGCCGTCATGGCGCCATCGCCGGTGAGCGCGCCGACCCGGCCATTAAACACCACATGAGACGGCGTGAGCGTGCGCATGACTTCCAGGACATCGGCGATGCCGTCGGCGGGGCCTTCGTACCTCATGAAGTTGCCGTCGGTGTTTCGAGGGATGTAGTAGTCCTGCTCGCCGACATAGTAGGCTTTGTCGTAGCGGATGGGCGTGCCATCGCCATCCCTGAGGCCGGCCCTTGGCAGCACCATAACGGCACCATTCATGCCGGAAACAACATGGTATGGAATCATCGATCCACCCGGTGCGCAGTGATAGATGAAGGTGCCCGGCTTGACCGCCTTCCAGCGGAGCAGGACCAGTTCGCCCGGCCGTACGTGCGTCAGGTCGCCACCGCCGAGCGCGCCCGTCGAGGCATGAAAGTCGATGTTGTGCTCGAAGACATTGCCCTCAGGATTCTTCAGCGTGAGCTCGACGTAGTCCCCCTCGTGGCAGATGATCAGGGGCCCCGGAATGGAATCGTTGAACATGAGAGCATCGATTTCGGTCCCGGCATTGTCGATCACCCGCTTGCCTTCGTGGACGACAAGCTCCACCTCGACGATCTTCGGGCCGTCTGTGGCGACCTGCTCGTGCTCAGGAACGAAAGGCGGGTCGACAAGCTCCTGCTGGACGCGTGGCAGCCCGCTAATGTCCGCTTGGGGGGAGGGAGTAGCCGCCGCCACCGTTCGAGTCATAGCGGACATGGCGGCCAACGGGCCGCCCGTCTCCAGAAACCGGCGTCTGCTGATGTTGAACATGGATAAACCCTTCCCTTGAGGTCTGTGCGGCAGAAGACATTCGGTACTCCATGCCGATGTTAAGTGCTACGTACACTATCCTGTGGTCATAATGACCCAAAATCGTCTTGCCGCGCAGACTCCGGGTGGCCGTTGCCTCACAGATCGGATTCCACTTGGCCCGAACGAGCCGGATTCCTCAGATCACTAAATTCGCACGTAATCATATCGCTCCTCTGTGCAACACCGCCTACCGATGGGCGGTCCCGCAAGCAGATGGGTCGGTTCTTTCGCTGTCAGATAGAGTGGCTCTACGAAGACGAGCACGGAAAAAGGAGATCACCAAAGTGTTGAGCGGGGGCTGAATCATATCCGAGGCGGCGGGCGATCGTTTTCATGAGCAGGATCCCCGACATTCAGAACGCGATGTACCCGCCGATCTGAATGAGCACGAACGCCGGGCCTTCCGACACGGCCTGGCGGTTGACGATGATGCGGCCGCCGTACCGCCGGCCCAACGTCAGGCTGGCGCCGACGGTATGGAAGATCTTACCGCCATCGTAGGCGAGCCCGCTTCGCACGGCCGGTCGCACGATCCAGCTGGGATGTCCGAGCCGAACGGATGCGCCAACCCGGCTGGACGTCCCTGCCAGGTCCAGACAGCGGTAGTTGTCCACGCTGCCGTACACGGACAGCGGCCCCGCCACGCGCCCTTCGATACCGACGTAGTGCCCGGGGCACGCGACGGCGCTGCCGCCGTCGATGCCCGCTTCGAGCATCAATCGTCCCGGCCCTTCTTGCGCATGCGCCGGCGTCGCGGCCAACAGACACGCAAGTATCAGCTTCTTCATCACGTGATCCTACCACCTGCTCCACCCGTAAGCATAAGTCCGCTGACCTATTTGCAGGGCATTACCAGAGGAGGGCCGCAGGTCGGAGTTCTCCGACGGGGACCGGCATCGGTGTCCAGAGAAAGGGACGTTATTATAGACATCCGGCCATGATCTTCTCGTCTCAAAGCCAATTGGCAAGCAAGCAGATCACACGGACAAGGCTGGCGGAGGCTGTCACCAAGGTAGGCCTTGCCGCAACCCTGCTCCCAGCACGTCAGCCCGATCGAATGGGACAACGTCATCCTCTACGGCCAGTACGTCCTCGATCGCGCTCTGGTCCGCTAAGGAACGGATCCTTATGTTGTATTTCAACACGAATGTGGGCGCTACCCTCAGTTGTACAACTTTGTCGGCATCAATCCTCCTAACGATTCAGATTCCTGAATAAAGCGCGGCTAGCTAGTCTTCACATCGGAGCCAATGAATGCCGACTAGTTAAGGTCAAGCGGCTCGGCTGGGGCTGGCCGCTCGAACCGTACGGGATCGATGGGCACGTTGGCGCGAACTTCGGTGAGCTGAATCGTCGACTGCCCGTTCGACCACGTCTCGGTCCAGCGAAACGGCATCATGACGCCGGAAACCTCGCGATAATCCGCGTAGTCGATCTGTGTCGGTACGTTGCCGATCGGCGTTTCGGCGAACCGGACGAGCCGCACGAGAAAGCCGGATTCAGCGTCGAAATACATGTTGACGGGAAGATCGTCATAGCCAATACCCTGAACAACTTGCACTTCACGGTCGTCGATAAACGTCGGGAATCCGACCCTCCATCGCGTGGCCAGTTCCCGGACCTGTGCCGGAAACGCCAGCATCGCGTCCATCCTGGCGCCCGCCAGATGGGGCCCAGTGAGCTCGATCAGGGGCAGCGGGCGGTCTGCGGAGGCGATCCAAGCCGCGTCCTCACCGTAGGTGCGGACACTCGCTCCAAACCGCGCCTGAACGACTGTCGTGCGCCGATCGGGTGAGGCGGCAAAGATCTCCAGGGGAACCTCAAGCAAGTTCGTGTCATATCCCGTATAGGTACCCAACGCGACGAAACTGTCCAGCTGGTCCCTGCCACCCAGTGCCGCCAGATATCGGTCAAACACGACATTGACAGTGGGCAGGCTCGGAGCGGGCTCCGTCGGAAAGAAAACCTCGTTGGGATCCTCAGGGGGGACGCCGTATTGGACCTCCAGGTTCAACGTCGCTTTCGGCCTGGGATATCCGTCATGACACGTGAAGCAGGTCACGAGGGGCACACCGCCAAAATTGGTTCTGTTGATTTCGCCGACCATCCGAATCATCGCGCGCGTGGTCTGCTTTCGCGGGGTTTCAACGGCGTAATTTCCCCAGCCGAGACTACCGTCGTCGAAATGGCAATCGACGCAGTTGATACTCGTTGCGCCTGATATCATGCCCATCGTGTCCATGAATTGATCGACCGGCATATCGCCGAAAAGCGGGACGTTTTCAAACACATCCCGTGCCAGGGACGGCGATTCCGGTTGAGCCTGGCCGCCGGCCCGGCCGCCAACAGACACAAACAGCCCCAAACAGAAGGCTAGGAGCCTGTCGGGAATTGGCTCCCTCGAAGCAAGAATCAACAACTTACGAGTCATCCCTGGTCTGTAAGTTGTTGATTCTTGGTTGCAGACTTCTTATTCCCGACAGGCTCCTAGAGGGATCAATACTCCGCGTCGCATGCGATATCCCAGGAACCTGCTTTGCGATCTCTCTATTCCTACTGGTCGGCCCCCGGAGACGGCCCGGGCACCGGCTCGTCACCCGATGGTTGCAGACCCCCAGGCACTCCGTCGAGATCAACGGCATTCGCGGCTGCGCGTTCGGCGCCCAGGCCCGTGACGAGGGCTTCGCCCTGCTCGTTCTCGATCCTCATCACGATCCCAGCCATTCCGCCGACGCGAGACGTCCCAATGTAGAGCTTCACTCGAGTACCCGGCTTGAGCGCGTCGTCGCTACGCCTCCGCGTCCACCCCGCCCGAACGAGCTGGGCCGGAGCCGCCAGCAACTCAGAAACCCAGTGCTCGACCGTATCGTCTGTCGTGGTCCGGTCGAACCTCATAGTCGGATGCGGGTTTATGTAGCTGAATTCCGTGACCGTGGCCCAGGTAGTCCACAGGTTCGAGGTGTCGTAGGAAATCGAGCTGCCATGATGCGCTGCGGCGACGGCGGGCAGCAGAATGATCAGTAGTGCGGCGAGTCGTCGTTCAATTCTCATGGGTCTTTGTCTCCATGGTCAAATCATCAAATTCAGGCGCGTGGCCGTCGCAACGACGGCCACTGCTAGTCCACGCCGGCAGCGTGGTCGCGGACGGTGTTGAACGCTTCCTCGTCGCTCGGGATGCAGCGGTCCTCGAATACCCCTGACCAGCCGCTGACCGCCATCCTCTCCTTCGGAATCAAGGCCCAGGTCTTCACCGTGCTCGTCCACGGCCGCGTGTAATTCACCGGGTCGGTCAACGTCAACTGGACGCGCAGCCGGTTCGGGCTCGGACGTTCCCAGCGTTCAACCAGGACCCCGTCTTCGCTGATCGGGAAACCGTACATGTCCACCCATTGCCGCTCGTCGAATCCCGTGGAGGTCACCACCAGCGTGTCCTCCTCCCATTCGCCGACCGAGTAGCCGTTGACACGCGGCAGGTATTCGCCGGAATCGGGCAGCTCCCGGCCGTCCATCCAGATATCGCGGTGATCAAAAAACCACTCGAACCTATGGATGATGCGGTCATTCACCTGCGTATGTGTCATCTCCATGTTGGAGTTGGGGCCGGCCATGACAATCGAGCGGGCAAGTCCCATCATGTCACAGCGTGCCTCCGGATCGTTGCTGAACGCCGGCAGCCCCGCCCGTTTATAGGCGGGATCCAGGTCCGGATACTGGTTCGCCCCTTCGCTGTCTGGCTCGAACCCGCGCCCGTGCCGGGTCATCTGCAGCTTCCGTTCTCCCTCCGGCGTTCGGGGAGGCACGTCGCCGTAGTAGCCGTAGCCTGGTATCCGAATTGGATGTTGCTCGGCGCACTCAGGGCAGGCTGGGAGGCCGTACTCGTGCGGGAAATGGCTCCACAGTCCGTTGAAATCGGGTTTGTTGTACGGGCGCGCGTCCGTGTCCGAAGGACGGGCCGGAGCGCCTTGCTGCCCCGCTCGGCCCTGTGCCGTTGTCGTGTGCGTCAACATCATCGGCGCTGCAAGCGTCAACGCAGCTATCGTAACGACGCGCGAAATGAATCGCCATCGACCACTGCTGTTCGCCATACTGTTCCTTCCTGTGACTGGCTAGTATCAGGCTATCCGGGACGCGTCTTTTTCACACTCAAGGCTGCAGCCCACCCGATCAGCCTGTCATCTTTTGCCATTCACACAACCGAATTCTATAATCTGACTATCCGTGTGCGCTTTACTATACCGCGCCTCTCTTTGCCACAACGCTATCCTGGCATCGACAAGAGAATCACGCAAATACTGACATTCGCATTCACCTCAGCACTTTACAACTCCGCCGATCATCAGACGCAGGCAGCAAGAGGTAGCGCTTACTGCTCATAGTCAATGAGGCCGCCGAGCGACTGTCGCTCCCTGGGAAGTCCATTCTGACTGGGATGCCCAGACCGTTTTTCTGGTTTTGAGGCATCATCTTCTGTTTTTTCGCAGTCCCAGCTAGGGAAGTGATCTGCTCAACACGCTCAACCTCATATATGGGAACCATAACGCGGAATTTGCCGGCGGTTATTTGCTTTACGCGTTTCCTTCCGACGCCTTGGCATCGAGCGGCAAGACCGGAGTCCGCTCCGGCGCCACGAAAACATCCGTGAGCTGCCGCCACCGGAACAACCACCGGCCGTTCTCGCGGACGTAAACGTCCTCTACGTCCGCAACGAGCAAGGGTGCAGCTGGATGAGGTGGTGGGCCATCCTCGGCGAAGATGAGCCAAATCGACCGCCCTTCGGCTTCATTGTCGCTGAGCATCGAAATACGCAGGTTTGTGCAGAGATGGCGAGCGGTTCTCACGCCGCGCGCCGCGCGCTGCCGATACGCGTCCCGAATGGCTTCGCGGCCGACACTTCGCTTCTCGCCCCATGCGTACCACCCGTCCTCAACAAAGAGATCCGCCGTTGTCTCGGCAGGTCCGAAATCGACACGGTGCGCGAACTCATGGACGAGGTCCTCGATTGCGATCCGGACCTCGATCGGGACGGCGCGAGTCCCGGGATTTGATTCCGGACTACGGTGCATCTTGGACTCCGACCCGGGTCAATCGGTCGGTCCGCATGCGCGACTCGCGACAGAAACGCCAGGAACTTGTCATCGATTAAAAGAGATTCAGGCACCCCTTTCCCGGGATTGGGCTAGCAGCCCGTGGCAGAAGTACGATCCGTGACTCCAGGGATTGTCACCATTTTTGCGCCATCCTAAAATCAATGAGTTACACCGGCATTCGATTGCGAAAAGGAGCTACCTGTCCCCAGCGGAGAGATCTACCACGGGCTGCTAGAGTTCCGAGGACCCACAGGTTCGAACTCACTGGTCCAGTTGCACATCGGCAGGTTCGCAGGTGCCACCGCTGCATCGATCGTTCTCATTGCACACGAATTCCAGAACCTCAAAGTTGGGGTGAAGGACCATATAAAACTCTTCCGACCACGGCTCGGTAAAATAGAGTGGGTCGTCGATCGTCACTTCGTACCAGACCACCCGCGGACCGATCCACCGCAAGCGCTCGATCACGTGCTCGGCATCGCTGTGCCACAAGCTCCCATTCGCGTGGGGGTTGTCCAGCCACCAGGACTTGAGGCCCACCGTGTCGATGACCAGATCGTCCCCCTCGAAGCGACCGACCGAGTGCCCGCCCCAGGTCAATTCCAGGCCCTCGGGGTGCGGACGGCCATCCAGGGGAATGACACGCGTGAAATTGTTCATGAACTCGTGGCGTATCACCAGATAGTCTTCCGACTGAATCCATTGCTGCGGGTAGCCCGGAACCAAGATCTGGCCGTTGAATCCATACGGCAGGCACAGTGCTATCGGATCGTGCGTCCGGACGTCGTAGTCGAAATCGCCCGTCATAGGCCTGAATAGCTCCGCTTCCCCCAGCCGTGTCAGGGGCGCCATCTTCGCCGCATCGAAACCCCGGATCAACGGGCCATTCGTATTGCCCGGTCCGATCTGGTGCGTGTAACCGGGGCCCGCCCACACTGCCGTGAAGTCCGGCCAACCGTTCAGGCGCGGAATTTCAAAATCTCCGGCTTCCTCTCCGAAAGGAAGATTCGGCGGCATGACTGTGAAGCATCTCCCCTCGAACGGCTGACAGGCTTCCCGGGTTTCCCGCCAGTATTGCTGTCCCTCTGCGGGAGCCTGCGCCAACACCACGACGACTGCTGCAGCGACCGAAACAGTAAAGCCATATCTCATATCCACCTTCTCTCTGTGCGTAGAAAGGCCCGGGGCAAGATCACAAGATCGTCACTGGCCCCCGGCGCAGCATCATCGTCTTACCGGGGAACCTGTTCCTCCGGCGCCCCTGTGAACACTTCGCGGCCGTCGGCGAACGTCACACCGCGGCTTGTCGCGTTGTTCGACCCGTCACGAGCCCGAAGACCGCGGGCTATCACTATTTCTCCCAACTTCAAAGCATCCCTCGACACCCCGCGGCTGCGCAACATTGCCGGCGCCCCGCCGCTGAATCCCCACGTTTCGACCCGGCCGGCCTCGTTTTCCACGTCTACGTAGAACCAGATGTGTGGGTTCGTCCACTCGACCTTCACCACAGTCCCTCGGACCTCGACAGGATCCTCCGGGTCGAACTGGGCCCAGGCTGAGTGGTGCCCCGCGGCTGCAGTCGTCGCGAGCAATACGACGATGAGAATCGAAAACGCTGATACGTAACGCATCTAGGGCGTGTTAACACTAACGTAGTGCCTCGACGATGAGAGCGAAGTGAAGGAAGGCGAGGAACATGACGTCGAGTTTATCGAAACGGGAGAAGATACGCCGGAAACCCTTGAGTCGGCGGAAGAGCCTCTCGACTTCGTTCCTGCGGCGGTAGAGCACGCGGTCGTATTCCCACGGCTCCAGGCGGTTGCGCTTGGGCGGCACGACGGGAATCCACCCAAAATCCAGAGCCAATTGGCGGGTCTGGTCGTCCTGGTAGGCACGGTCCATCAGCAGCGGTAGCGGCTCGGGTAGTGGCCCCAGACCGGCGAGCAGCTCGCGGCCCTGCGGGGCGTCGTGCGCTTGGCCGGGCGAGAGCGCAAACGTTATCGCCGTTCGAGCATTCGCGGCAACCAGATGAATCTTGGTGGTCCATCCACCGCGGGATTTGCCGATCGCTTGCGGACCGTTTTTTTTAACGCTCCCGTGCCGTCGGGATGAACCTTCACAATGGTCGAGTCCATCGAAACGGCTTCGACCCGGATGCGGACCAGTTGCTCGCGCTGGAGTTTCTCGAAGACGGCGTCGAGCACGCCGTTCTTGGACCAGCGGTTCATCCGGGTGTAGATGGTGTGCCAGTTGCCAAAGCGCTTGGGCAGACCGCGCCACTTGCAGCCCTGCTCAGCCACATACAAAATGGCGTTCAAGACCGTCAGGTTCGAAAGACTGACGTTGCCCCGCTGACGCGGCAGTTCCGGCTCGATGCGACAATACTGCTCCTGTGTGATCTCCATGCGTGATTATAAAACATTCATGCTCATTAGTGTTAACACGCCCTAGTTAGCCTCCTTTCACAAACTTCATTCTGACGGCCGGCGTGCGATGTGAGCGTGCGTACATTCGGCCATGATGCCCACAAACCGCTGGTAGGCATCTTCCCCGACGACCAGGGGATGCGGTTCCCTAGGCCGTCGGGCCTCAAGGCTCTCGAGCTTCATGAAAAGATCATCGAAGAGCGGATGGTTGAGGAGTTCCACGTCGACTCCCATCCGTCGGGTGATGTCAGCCCACCGACTCGCTGATTCCAGGTATTGCTCCAGCGTAGGGAGCGGTACCCTGCTGCTGATGGTCAGCAGCGTTCCGCCGAAAAGTCCCGTGTAGTGGACACTTCGGAGCCGCACTTAAGCGGACCTTAGAAACCTGCCGGAATTTCCGAGTCGAGGCCGTCCCAATCCTTAACGCTCCCGTCGGCAGCTTTCACGAACCCCACGAGACAGCCCGGCGATCCGTCCCGGAGGAAATGACACCGCGCCTTAATTCTATCTCCGGGTTTGATGTAGTCGGTCGTCACGCCGATCCTTTCGAGCCCTGCCTTGGGGGAAGCCTCGATCGCCCATTGCGTTGTCTCGCCGTTAGCGTCGGTGACTTCGATATAGACCCAGGAGTGGGGATTGATCAGGTGAAATTCGGTCACCACACCCTCGACATCCTTCATCTCTTTCTCGTAGTTACCGTGCGCGTGATGCGCTGCTGACGGTATGGGAACGACCAACGCCACCCATAGAGCGGCCCCCAGGACCATTCTCGAATGCAGCTTCTTCGCTATCGTCGCTATCATTGTCATACACTCCCTTGGAAATTGATTCCGGTTCCATGGTTGCCCGAGGGGTTCCCCTCTCTCCGCGGGTGCCCGACTTATCTCTCATTGACACCTGGATCTTCTCCCCGTCCCCTTCCTTCTTCGAGACTCGGGTCGATGACCTCACCGGTTGCACGGTCTCGGTTCCCTCCGCCCAGGTCCACATCGTCGATGTGGGCTCCGTTGTAGTACTGGATCTGAGTAATTTCTCGGCGGCGTTGTTCATCTCGTTCTGGGTCCCTGTGAATCGTTATCGACTGCTGGAAGAGTCCCGGTGGCGGATAATCCGACGGCACGGTCGCCTCTACTATGTAGAGTCGGTTGTCGTACATGGAGACCGTCACGTACGTACGGGACTGGTCTGCGTTGTTGGTGAGCTGCAGTAGATGGGTTTCGACCCGGGCGATGTCGGTCCACATGTAGTGCGTCAGCTCGGCGTCGCGCTGTATGAACTGCCAGGAGGCATACACAATCGCCCCACGCACGTCGAACCTCCAGTACCCGGCACCGGCGATGCTCGTCAACCCGTCGCAGGGTTCGGCTCCGACCGGGCATTCCTTGGACTGGGCCGTGAGTATGGGCTCGGCATAGTTGTAGTCGACCACCGTCAGGGAATAGCGACCCTCGCCGCGGGTCGCCGAGTAGACACGCGCCGGAAGATCGGCGCCATATTCAGATATCCAGATCGTTTCACTCACTTCCGGTTGACCCGGGAAGTTGATCGAGAAGCGATCCTCCAGAGTGGTAAATTCCGTCCACTCCTGGGCGAACGAAGTCTGCCCTATGGAAACCGCGAACACGATCGCTGTTAACACTGTCCAGTTCCACACGATACCTATCCTCCCTTGAAAACAATCGACTCCAGGTACGGTCTTTGCGATCCCTTCAGAAGTCCGCCCGCCGGCGTCAGTCGTTGACGCCTCCGGCCGGGTCCCGCACTCGGTCGTTGAATCTCAACTCGTCCAACGGCACGCAGTGTTCCTCGAACATGCCGTACCAGTCGCCGAACATCAATTCCCCGCGCGCCACCCGCCTGAAGGTCTTGGTCTCGGCAACCCATGGCGTCGTATACGTCCGTGGGTCGTTGATCGTCATATTGTGTTCCAGGCTGTCCGTTGCGATGCGCCGGAAGCGTTCCACAATCCGCATTTCCTCGCTGTGTGGATAACCGAAGTGATCCAGCCAGGATCTGGAGTCGTAGCCGAAGGACTCGACGACCAGCGTGTCTCCCTCCCAGCGGCCTACGTTGTATCCGTACCAGGTTGGCGTGAAGTGGGACCAATCCTCGGGAACCTCACGACCGTCCATCCAGATCTCGCGCAAGGGCCGCGTCCAGGAAAAGAACTGCAAAATCCGATCCCCATCTCCGGTCTGGATGAACTCCCAAGGTTCGGCGTCATAGTAGATTCGGGGTATCCCCACCGGATTGCACTGACCGACCAGGGAGTTTCCGAGAGCCGGGGGGACAGCGCGAACCCGACCGATATGTTCGCCGTTCAACGGGCTCCCCAGAGGCCGTCCGTATGAGGGAGTATTTGCGTTGAATCGCGCCTCTCCCTCCGGCGTCATCGGAGGAACCTCGCGGCTCACCCCACGGTCTTCGCGGTTGCGCGTCCAAACCCCCGAGAGATCGGTCGGATCATACTGGGCGGCGGCAGCTGCCCGTGGCTCCTGGGCCCCAACGAAGGGGACCGGCCATAACAATACGGCCACAGCCAAGGCAGCCAAGGTTATGAAGTGGATCCGTGTTTCCGGGAACCTCGCCAAACGGCCGATTCCCGACAGTGTCCGCGCACTGTTCGCAGGTTCGCTTTGCTGTCGCATGTTACCGAACCCCTCCATCCGTCCGCGGTTCATCCCTTTGAAACCGCAATACTTCTCGGCCATCGGACAGGATGATCTTCGCGATAACCCCAGCTCGGGCTCCCGGGATTTTGGAACGGTAAAATGTGATGGTCACCTCATCCCCCGGCTGTAGTACCCTCCTATCCTAACCCGCTCGTGCCATGCGTCCCGGACTGCTGCCTTCGATCCCCCAATTTTCGACGTTGCCGTCCTGGTCTTCTATGTTCACAAATATTCCGAGGTGGGGATTGGACCAATGGAATTCCGTTACGACAGCCTTCGTCGTGATAGGTGGAACCGACAAGTTGTACGATATCCCAGTTCCGTGGTGTGCAAACGTCGGGAGGTGAACGATTAGGAGGCCCGCTCCCAATGCCAAAGACGTTAAGCGATTAATTTTCATCTGAAGATCTCCGCTAGTGAACTGCACGCAAGAGTTTCATTTCAGAGTGTTCTCAGGTTCGACGTGAGGGTCTACAGGACGCGCCCCATGTCAAACACCGTCTCCTTTGAAATCTTGCCGTTTTCGAATTCAAAGATGTGAACCAGACGCATTTCAATCCTGTCTCCCTTGGAGACCCCCCCCGACGAAATAACCGTCTCTGGCGACATCGAAGGCCAAGATGCTGTCGTCCACTACTCGATCTTCGGTAGCAAACCGCCGGAGATGCTGAAACTTCATATTCTTCATCGAAGCAAACAGTTCCTTGTAATTCTTCATTACGGCGTCCCTTCCATGACAAGCCCGATCAAGCATGCCCCCCGGATTGGGCGCTTCCCAGATGGGTTGCTCCGTGTATAACTTAAGTCCCTCTTCGATGTTATCTGTCTGTTCATCATGGAAGTGTTGTGCCGCTACGGCCAGATTTTGAGCTGCACGGTCTTCGGCCACAACGGCGGGATTCTGAGCTACAACCTCTTCAGCCATTTGTCACCTCTCGAATACTTTCGTGGTTTGGATCGGAATGCCGACGACTCCTGCAGAGCCAGTCTATGTGCATTGCAGCAAAGACACAGTTGACCTCCTTGCTAAAGGGACTATGTAGCGAGGCGGACAAGTCGAGTCCGCCCGGGAATCACTCTTGCGTTTGCTGCACACGGAGTGCCCGCCCCAAGTCAATTCCACGTTCTCAGGATGAGGACGCCCATCCACAGGAATGATACGAGAGAAGTTGCGTACGACGCCACGAAAATGTCGTCTCTGACGCCGTTGGGAGAAGCCGGATTTTTTCGACCGTTCACCGGGAACCTTACAATCGATGATCCTACCGCGCTTTGCCTGCCGTACGGATTTAGCGGGCAAATCCTGGTTCCCTATGCCCAACAGTGGGTTCAGTCGGACGACTACCTGGTGATCAAACACGAGTTCATGAATAGGCATAAACTCCGCTGAAGTCCGGTTTACCACCTCGGGTCCAGGGTATTTCAAAGTCTCCGGCCTCGTCTCCAAAGGGAACGTTGGGCGGTACAATCATGTTGCACCGACCATCAATCGCCTGGCACACCTGGCGGCCTTCAGGCTCAAGAGTCTGGCCAGCGGAAAGGGCGGGGAGGGAGGTCAAACTGGCCAGCACGGCTGCGGCTAAGGAGAACCCCACGAAACTGTTTCTCATAGTTGAACCCTCTCTGAATCTCGCAAATCGGCTGTGAAGGACGATGTCGGACGCCCACCCCCGTGCGTCGACAACCAACAGCCTCTGCAGTCTACGGAAGCGGGATGGTCATCAGATCCATCGTTCCGCTGGGATCGGCAGCGAAAGCGGTTACATTGCCTTCGACCAAAGACAACGATCCACTGCTGTCGGCCAGAACCAAGGCGTGGCCATCATCCAGCTTCGTCAGTTGCCAAACCCCCTCAAGATCGGTGATGGTTTCATAGGGAACGCCATAGATATCGCCCCGGCACACCGCCCGCTCAGGCCCCCACCGGTCTGCGCGCGAGACCGGTTCCTCCGCACACAAAGGGTTCGGCGGCGTGATCGCCTCGTAGCTCCCCAGGTTCTCGGTTGCCAGCTTCATCACGCCCCGTGTAGTGTTGGACATCAGAATGTACTCTTGGCCGTCCTTCGTGTAAGTGAGCATGTCGAGAGGCTGGTTGCCGTTCCCCAACTCGGCGATAGTTTCGCCGAAAACCTTCGCTCCCGGATTCAGCGCGCTCACCGGAATCTTGACCAGAGGCGTGCAGGTATAGGAGGCGAGTATGTGCTGTTCGTTATCGATCATGTACGGCACAAACGTCCGCACCGGTGCCGCAGTTTCATAGCGGCCATGCGCCGAATGCCAGATCCGTATTCCCGCGCCCTGGACTGTACCCGGGAACGGGAAGGGAATCGAGCGCAGGTCCGACGCAAAGTCCTCGTTCGACAACCCTGCGACAAGGACTCTGCCATCGACGTAGGATATGTCCGTAATGCTCTCGACTCTTGGGTTTGCGTTCTGCCTGCCCTCGGGCGTGTCGCGAGTCAGCCCCGGCATGGACTGGGCCGCGTCGGCCAGGCGCACCATCGAGTACCGGACGTTGTTCAGCGAAAACTCCGTGATACTCCCCGAGACATCGACGCGCAGGATCACCGGAATAGCATCGGGACCACGGCCCCGGGAAACCGCCACATAAACGTTACCGGACAGGGAATTCGCCTGGACGTCGTTGATCAGAATCTGATCCGGGGAAGTGCCCAGAAGAGCTGCGATCTGCTGGTTGATCCCCCTGATCTCGTGCTTCACGGCCGACACCGCAGGTGTGCTGTCGGCCGTATCAATCGCGAAGACCGCACCCTGGAGCGAGTCGCCGACAAACAAAACGCCGTCCGGGCCGAAGGCGAGCTGTGACGCGGATTGGATTTCTGCGTTGCCAAGACTCAGGCCGTCGCCTTCCTGTCCGAACGCCAGGGCAGTAACCAAAAAGAATCCAACACTAAGCCGTAACAGTGTCGACAACATCGCGCACCTCATCGTTCACTCTCCTTTGGAGGTCCTCATTATGAGCTAGGGCGCCGTGCGGCGAGGTTCCCCGTCGCACGGCGTCCGCGCACTGCTAGCTAGAAATTGTACTTCAAGGCGAACTGCCAAATTCGCGGCGAATCGGACTCTCGAATCAGGCCGAACACTCCACTACTGACGTCGGTGTCGGGGTTCAGTGGCCTGAAGCTGTTGGTGATATTGTAGCCCTCGGCCCTGAACTCGATCTGCTGGCTCTCGCCGAGCTGGAAGGCCCTTGAGAGCGATAAATCGAAGGCCCAGGTTTTTAAACCGCGAAGACTGTTTCGGCCCACATTCCCGAAGGTGCCTGAAGCCGGGACCTCAAACGCGTTGCGGTCCAGATAGCTGGTACCGGGACGACCCGACTGTTCCCGAAATGGGTTGTCCATGATCTGCTGCGCCCGCTGGGACTCGGTAGCCACCAGAGCATTGTCCTGGCCGGAAAGGATGTTCAGTGGAGATCCCGCGCTGAGCCGATAGATCCCGGACAGCCGCCAGTCCGAAGCCACGAGGCGCAACGTGGGGTTGGCGAACTCCGGGGTCGTGGCCACGGTCGTCCAATTCAAGCCATGCCGCCGGTCAGAGTCGCAATTGCCTCGATCAAAGCCGACGTCGAATGGATTGGTGAGGGTTTCATCCGCGGCGGGCCCCGACCCGTTCGTGTCCGCTAGGTCTCCAATGCAATGGGACCATGTGTAGTTGGCATTGAGGACCAGGTTGCCGACTCTCCGCTGGAGGGAAACGAGCAAGCCATTGTAATGCATGCTGGCATCCGTGGTGATCTGGCCCACGGCTCCCATGATCTGGCCGTCCTGAGGCCGTGCCAGACTGAAACGGCGCCGGTCATCCGTATTACCCGTCGTGGAGCACGGCCCCGGACCCGGCACTTCGGCTCGCCCCAGCACCACGGTGAACGGGTATGCGGCCCCGCTGGAGTCGAAACACGTGCCGCTGGCATCGGCATTGCCGGGGATGAAAACGGAGGGATTGATCGGATTCTGGGCCCAGATTTTCGACGTACGGCTCCCCAGATAGCTTGCTGACACCATCCAGTCCGTCGCAAACTGCCTCTGGAGGCTGAGGTTCCACGAGGATATTCTTGGCATGTCCACGTCGGTGGGATGGACCTGGTACAGCCCATGGGGGTTAAAACCCGCATCCGTGCCGGTGCTCAAGGGAAAAGGATCTCCGCCGGGTGTGGTGGACCAGGGGGCTGCCATCGGCACGCTGGGGATGACAGTGAGGTTCGTCCAGGGAGCGGCGGCGACGTAATCCTCTTTCCAGAGCCCGGCCAGCGTTTCATAGCTGAGCGAGTAGGAGGCCCGCAGCGACGTCCGGCCGTCTCCGTTGACATCCCAGGCAAAACCGGCACGTGGCGCAAACCGCCACCATTTTTTTCGGCGCCTGTCAGCCCTATGAAACCCGGGTCTCCGGGATAGGACATCCCAGTCGGAGCATTGGGGAACACTGTGCTCTTGACGCCCTGGTTGAAACGATCGATGTCAAAGCTGTAGATCCGGCCGTTGGTCATGACCTGGGGAAGGTGGGGCTCCCACCGGAGGCCGTAGTTCAACGTGAAGTTGGGCGTGACGCTCCAGGAGTCCGTCGCATGCAGTGCGAGTGTCGTCTGTTTCGGTGTTTGTTCGATGGTCCCGGCATCAAAAAACAGGCTCACCTGCCCCGTCAGAAAATCCGCCATCGGCGAGCCGGTGGCAAAACCCCTGAATTGCATCCAGCCCACTCCAAAAAACCAGGCTTTCTCGTACTGCCTGCCCTGCGTCGCCTGGACGCCAAAATTCATCTGGTGGTCGCCCCGAATGAGGCTCAGGTCGTCGGAAAGCCCAAAGGATATCGCCTTCCAAAAAGTCGGGTCCGGGTGCCGGTTTCCGAGACGGAACGCGCCGGTCACCTGCCAGTAACTATTTGCGTTCTGACAGAACATGTCGATACCGATATCGCATTGATTGAACGACGCGCCAGCGACCACATTGCTATTCACGCGATTGATCGACGCCCGAAACGAGTGGACCATACTGTCGCCCATCAGATAAGTCGAGCCGATCGCATACGAATGGAGCAGGTTGTCGGCACCGGACCCATTGTGCGCGAGTATGCTTTGGCCAGAGTTCGCGGAAGCGCCGTCGGGTCGATCGTCCAGGTCCACCAGGAATCGTCCGAACAGCGAGTGCCTGTCGCTGAGTTGATAGTCTACCTTTCCCAAAAACTGATGCTGGTCAAATATACTCCTGGTGTTGAATGACACCTCACCGCACGGACCAGTCGGCGTCAAGCCGATTCTGTCGACGATCTCCAGAGCATGCGGACTGAAAAGCGCGGGGTCGATCATGCTGTTGCGGAAGCCACCGCGATTTATGGCTCTGGCGCCTGAGCACGCTTGGAAGGCCGAAAAGTCCCCGTTGAGCATCGCCGCCGTGGGAACAAAAGCCCGGCTGGACGCCGCATCCTGACGGAGCGTCGTACCCTGATAGCCCGCAAAGAAAAACAGCTGGTTCGGAACGATCGGCCCGCCGACGGTCCCTCCGTACTGGTTGCGCTTCAGCGTACTGCCCTCCCGGGCGTAGTATTCCCTGGCGTTGAACAGGTCGTTGCGGACAAACCAGAACGCGTTGCCGTGAAACTCGTTGGTGCCCGACTTGGTCACCATGTTCACTGCGCTTCCCTTTCCCTGGCTGGCAGACAATCCGGCGGTTTCCACCTTGAACTCCTGCACGGCGTCCGGAAAGGGTGTGGGCATGGCGGCGGCATTCATGTAGTTGACGTGAGCGGCTCCATCCAGGGTATAGGCCGTCCCGAAGCCGAGCCCGCCGCCAACCGATACTAAAGGCTGACCCGAGCCGCCTGTGTTAAAGCGGGCCGCACCCGTTACGACAGATCCACCGGCCAGGGTGATCAGATCCGTGACGTTACGCCCGTCGAGCGGCAGTTCCAAAATTCTCTCATTCTCTAATAACTGACCGACGCCCATACTCCGTGTTTCCACGAGTGCAGCGTTGGCTTGAACCTCGACTGTCTGGGCCACTTGGCCGACCTGGAGGATCACGTCGATGTCGAGCCTGTCGCCGACTTGAAGCACGATACCGGTCTTAACGTAGGTTTGGAACCCGGGCAGCGATGCCTCTAAGCGATAGGGGCCGATCGCCAGGTTTGGTAGAAACATGGCTCCGGCTTCATTGGTCACAACAGTCCGCGTGATACCCGTGTCAGTTTGAGTCACCGTCAGATCCACACCCGGTATTAACGCACCGGTCTGGTCACTCACGCTCCCGCTGATCTCTGCCGTTGCCTGCGACCAGGCTACAGGACAGCTCAGAACCAGGATCAGTAACCCGCTCGACAGCCTTACAGCGATTTTCGTCATCACGATTTCCTCCAATGTGAATGGGCCCAGCTGAGGGCATAGGGCTGGCTTGGGACGTCGTCGCCGGTCGCGCCTAGGAGCCTGTCGGGAATAAGAAGTCTGCAACCAAGAATCAAAAACTTACAGACCAGGGATGGCTCGTAAGTTGTTGATTCTTTCTTCGAGGGAGCCAATTCCCGACAGGCTCCTAGCAGGTCGCCGTCTGCGAAACCGTCCAGTGAGCCCCCGCAACGCCTAGACTAACCAAAATCAGTGGCCAACTGCAACTCCTACCAAACAAACGTAGTCAATGTCATCAAGAATGTTCTTGATTTACTTTTGTTTACATTTGCCTTAGCGACAGATGCGTGGGCTCTTTGCTTTGACTTGTGCTGATCCGATTCCTAGTAGCTATATGTAGTCGGTTTCGAGTTTCGTATCCACTCTTGCGATTCTTTCGGGTTTACTGCTCGAAAACAGACTCAAAGCATACGGTGGCGAAGCCACCAAGCAGTACCCAGATCTCGAACATATTCGGAACGAACGAGCCGCTGCAGACGCGATCTTTCAACAGACCAGCGAGCCTTGGTGTCGACATGGTCGACAGGTCTTGCGCCAGTGGGTCCGCCGTCAAAAAAGGGGCAGATTTGTTCTGTCATTTTTCGAAACAGCAACACCGGAGTCGAGAGTGGCTTGGGGAAAGCTATCCCTCGAACCGGTACCCGTGTCCATAAACTGTGACGATGAAGTATGGAGATTTAGGATCCGCTTCGACTTTCTGACGCAGTGAGGAAACGTGGACGTCCACGGTTCGCGTGATGGGCGAGGCCTTGTAGCCCCAAACCTCTTTCAGCAGCGTTTCGCGAGAGATGATTCTACCGCGGTGACG
This sequence comes from Terriglobia bacterium, assembly GCA_965218085.1. Classification (GTDB taxonomy): domain Bacteria; phylum Acidobacteriota; class Terriglobia; order 20CM-2-55-15; family 20CM-2-55-15. The sequence continues at coordinate 122,510 of CBDCKF010000001.1, forward strand.
TACGAAATAGTGTAACAATCGGCCTCCTGCTCGGACAGTTCAACGGTCTGATCCTTGCGGACGAGGACACTTCGACCAAAGTCGGCCCGCATGCCGCCGAAGCCGCAGTAGCGTCCTTCGACATTCTGGGAGGTCCGCCGGAGTTGTACTTCAATGCGCGCCAACAGCTCGTCCACTTCGAATGGCTTGGTCAAGTAATCGTCGGCGCCCGAGCGGAGACCATGGACTCTGTCTTTCAATTCCTCCCGGGCAGTCAGCATGAGTATGGGTGTATCGACGCCTCTCCTGCGCATCGACTCGGCGATCTCGAACCCATTCATCGACGGAAGCATGACGTCCAACAAGAGGACTGAGGAGCTTTTGACAATGAGTAAACCGGAAGACTACAAGAAGCGATACGAAGAAATGATGGGCTTTGTTCCGCCGAAAATCGGCAAGCGTATCGAGCTGGCCTATGATATCGATCCCGAAACCCTTGAGCTGATAGAGAATTGGCGCATGAACGCATTGACGCCGGAGGCACTTGAAGCAAAGACGGTTCAACTGATCTGTGTGGCTATCCTCCTGGTACAGAAATCCGCTGCGACAAAGAACCATGCGTTCGCGGCCAAAAAGGCCGGGGCGACGCGCGAGGAATTGCATTCAGTTGCAGCAATCGCCAACCTGTTCGGCGGAATTGCCGCCTACAATCACGCGGGCGAAGTAATTGAGGATGTCTTTGATGAACCAGAGACACCATAGGTGATCAGCTGTCCGGAAGTCTGGGGGATGCGGCACTCAATACCAGTACAACGTCGATGTTATCCGACGATTACCCTGACATGGATAATGAGGATGCCGACAAATCCAGTATGCAATAGGTGCGAGGAAGGAACAGAGCGGAGCTTAGTCACAGAGTTTCGGATACTTCGGTTGCCACTTAAAAACCGGCAGTGGCTTTCTTCAGCCACGCCACTCGCGAGGCGCGACTCCCTCGTGGCCACCATTTCCAATGGCTCGCAGCCATTGGAAATGGTGGCACACCCTGTGCCGCGGCGCAGGCTGCCGAAAAACCGAGTCTTTCAGCAGCCTGTTGATGTGGAGCGACCTGTCCACCCCGTTGGTTCAAAGATCCCGGAACGGCCTTCCTCGAGAGCGGAGAAGGCCGTTCCAGATGAGACACGCCCGCTGCACGCCTGGCTGTCGCGACGGTTGATCACGCTGATATTCGCGGGTCGGAATAAGACATCCCGCCGCATAGCAGGCAATGAGGGTTCTCCTTTCCGTGGGCCATCGCCAGTTCCGGGGTTGGGCGTCCGTCATATCTCATAGCCGCTCCTCCCGGCGAATATCGATTACGATTTCAATTTCCGGACCCGCGAGACCGAAACCCAGAGACTAATCCGGACGACCGCCACCGACGCCTACATGCTTCCAAAGCACTGCAGCCGGCTTCTCAGGTCGCAACGGCCTCAGGCCTCCGGGCGCGGTGCCAAGACGAAGTCAAAGAACCCATGTAGAGCCCGGTCACCCGATCTCTCTACACGCATGAGCAGAGACTCGTTGAAGAGCCAATCCTCGTTGTTGAGGGATTCTCCGGGAAAGTAGAGCTGCGTAGTAAGTAGCGATGTGTCAGGGCCCTGCACCTTAACGTGAATGTGTGGTGGACGATGAATCATAAGGGTCCGGTAGTCAGCCGGCTTAACGGTCTCGATGCGAAAGGCACCTCGACTATCGGTGAACTGATGACCACGCAGTTTGAAACCTTGGTTATCGTAGACTCCGTTTCCGTCGCAACTCCAGACGTCGAGGACAGTACCTGCGACCGGACGACAGTCCGTGGAAAGCACACGACCCTCGATGGTCAGCGGCGTGCCAACCGTATCCGGTTCACGCAGTACCGTCCTAAGCGGAGTGTTCGGCGTATAGAAAGGACCCTCTCTTTGAGATCCCGATGGCATTGTGTCGTCGCACGCTGGAGTTTGTGGAAGATCGTTCCTGACACCAGCGCCGTCTGGGAACTCGTAGTTCAGTGGCGTGTTCGAGTTCCCCCCCCCCCTTCGGAGCCCCACGATCCCGATTGCACCGCCTACGACGACCGTACCGGCTAACTGGAGTGCCCTCCTTCGTGATATACCCATGGTTCCCTCCGATAGACTGCGGTTTTCTGTGAGCCAAGGTTCCCAACCGGCTTACCGTCGTCACGGCGACGGAACCGCTCTCAGGCCAGCAATCGGCTCGGCTCGGAAGTGAGCGCGTGGCCGTCGATATTCGTAAACCCATCTCAAGGTTCGGGGTCCGCCGGGCAGTCCTTCGCCTACTCGGTAAGTTTGCGTTCAGCTTGGTTGTAATCAACCACCGTCACGGAGTAGCGGCCCCGCCGTAGCGCTGTCGAAACGTGCCGGAAGACCAGCTGCGTCTCGGAGCTCCTCGAGATGCTGGCGGGCCTGGGCCACGCCGGCCGTCGTGTCAACGACGCCGTGGCCGGGTGCGACGATCGCGGCGTTCATCGCCTCGACGAAGCGAAGCTCCTCGAGCCTGGGTTTCTCCTTTGATCGTGGAAGCGCGAATCGCGGTATCCTACCGCTAGACCCTGACGGTGTCAAAACCCAGCGCCGCTGGGTCACGAGTCGCGATCCGGAAAACTTACGCGGAAAACGTTTGCCGGGGCGGAGGTACGCAGGCTAGCGTATTCACATTTACATCTTAACAGTGGCAAGGGATGCTCGGTCGATGCTCCCGGTAGCGGACCCGAGCACCTGGCTGCAATTCTGCTGCAGGATCGCGGACCCTTCGTTTAATTGCTCGACTCGGTCCAAGGCGCATAGATATCTTCCTGTGTTTTGGATGCAATGAGCATTAGGAGTCGTCCCCTCTCAGCTGAGCACCATGTCCCTTTTGTACGCATCTGTCTAACGGGCACCCAGCCCTGGCAATTGAAGTCGTCCTCGGAACTCGTTAGTTTCGTCTGGATCAACTTCGGGTCCGTTAAAGTACACGCGTTCATGATTCGCTCTTGTCCCGTCCTCCTCGTAGAGGCCAATCGATTGCACAAAGAGGGCCGGAGGCGGGTAGTTTTGAGGCGAAGTGCCTTCCATGATGTAGAGCCTGTTGTGGTGCATATAGATATTTGCGAATGTCCGGGACTGATCGGCCTTGTTGATGAATTGCAGTTCGTTGGATTCTATTGCTTCATAGCCCAGGAAACTCCACATATAGTGCGTCAACGTGATATCGCGCTGCATCATCCGGAACGCCGCATGGATCATCGCGCCGCGCACATCATTCTTCCAGTAGCCTGGGCCGGGAAATGACGTTAATCCATTGCAGCGCTCAAGACCAGGAGGGCAATCCTGCGATCTCTCTGTGAGTATGGCCTCGACCGGACTGTAGTCAACGACAGTCACGGAGTAGGTGCTCGGGCCCTGCTTCACGGTATAGACACGACCCGGTATAGAGGCGCCGTATTCGGTTTCCCAGACGATATCCGTTACTTCCGGTTCGCCCGGGAAATTGCAGGAGAAAACATCTTCCTGACTGACGAACTCCCGCCACTCCTGGGCAAAAGAAGCTTGAGAAGAAAACACCAAGACCATCGCAATCGACACTATCAGTCTCCCGACCATATCGAACCTCCAGGCTATCGTAATCGTTGTAACCCCGATCGATCAGCAGCACGGTTCCCATGCGAACCGCATCGTCCAGGCAACTCTGAAGTCGCTCCACTTGACGTCCGTTATTCGCCTTGGCCAGCGTGGATCTCTTGGGGTCTTCGGAAGCACTGAATGCTTCACTTTCCGTTCGCAACTGGCCAATCGCCCAGCCTATCTCTCGCCGTGTGTGGCGCCTGCCCGAATTGACAGGACAACATCGCCACGAATTACGACGGGCCCGCTTCAGCGAACGCTGCCAAAGCCGTAATGCCGTTGGTCAGGACCGCAGAATGCGCGCACGCAATCGCTCTGATCTCGACGTTCTCCTGAACCAGGCGTTCATGCAGTCTGATCAGGGATGTCCGATTTTGGTCCGTATCGTCGCTGAAGAACCAATGGGCGTTCAATAGTGTGCCGTCCCGACCTGCAATAGCGGCGTCACCGAGAAAAAGAACTCCATTGACGACGTAGGCAGCATGTCCTGGGGAGTGGCCGGGTATGGCGAATACTCGGATCTGCGTGTTGCCTATTGTGACGGTCTGGCCGTCCTGAAGAGCGGAGGTAACCTCTATCCCGGCGGGTCCTCGGCCGCCTGCTTCGATTAGGCCGACTTCAGTTTCCAGAGCCATCACTTCGGCCCGAGGAAAAGCCAATATGGCCCCCATGTGGTCGCCGTGACCGTGCGTAATCAGGATGGCCCTTACCGCATCCGGCGTGAGATTGCGACGTGACAGTTCCGCCAGGATGGCTTGCCCCGAAGTGTCCGTGCCCCCGTCGATCAGCACCACCTGGTCGGACCCAACGGGTACCACAGCAAAGCTTACGATTCCGTTCTGGAGGATTCGAATGCCCTCGATCTCGAAACCATCCACGATAGTCTGACGGGTCATGAAGAACGGTCCGAGCACAACGGCAGCCGCGCCCACAACGAGCAGGCCGATTGCGACAACGGTGATGCCGCTGATCTTTAAAATACGTCTCAGCTTTGGTGACATGTCTCGGACCTCCGAACCTTATTTGGCCGCAGGGATGCCGCCCTCACTCAAGTGCTGTCAGAAATCTGTCGGGAGGTCGACAGAGGGTCCTGCTTCGTCCCAGTTCTGAACGACTCCGCTCGGTGACTTAATAAATCCTAACAGACAGGTAGGTGTACCGTCTTTCGAGGCATGACATCGCGCTTTGATTTCGTCTCCTACCTTAATGTGCCCTTGCCTCTCGGCTCCGCCTCTCCCACCACCCTCGAGCGCCCACAGTTGCTTCTGGCCGTCGGCTTGCGTTACTTCCATGTAGACCCAAGAGTGGGGATTGATTAAATGGACCTCCGTGACGACGCCTTCAATGTCCGCCGTTTCTACGTCGTAGTTTCCGTGCGCATGGTGCGGCCATGCCGGCAGGCTGAATATCGCTATCCCGATGGCAGCAAATCCAACAAGGGCTTTGAAACGCATGTTCATCCTCCTTCGTTCTCCAGCTCCAAATGTTTTTGTAGTTCAGAGGCAATTGTCTGGACTTCCCAGGGGTTTCAAGAGCCTCATAAAATAGTCGGCCTCAAACTGTCGAGGCGACACGCCGCCGACGTTGACTGTGTCGCCGCGTTGAGTTGTAGACAACTCGATAAAATCGAAGATGTCGGATCGAGCTTCGTCCCAAGTGGCGTAGATCCGCCGACGGATCCGGAGCTTCTTCAGCGTCGACCATATTAGCAGAGTTCACCGGGAAAACCGCTCCGGTCCACGTCAGCCCGTATCAAAGGCCGGCATCTCGCCAGCTGGGGCTTGGGTCCTTCGGAATCGGGGCAAGTCCGGCTGCTTTGATTCCCTCGATCGCGCAATACTCGTCCTTGTCGGAGGCGTCGCCGCTCACTCCCACGGCGCCCAGCGCCCGCCCCTGGCTATCGGTTATCAACACGCCTCCGGGGACCGGAACAAATCGCCCTCCCGATGCCGCTGCCAGCGCGCCCTGGAACGCCGCCCGATCGCGAAGCCGGTCCCGAATGGTTCGACTCGACATACCCATTCCCAACGCACCCCACGCTTTTCCCATCGAAATATCCACGCGTAGAATTCCGCTGCCATCCTCTCGCTTCAGCGCGATCGGATGACCCCCGGTGTCGAGAACAACGACCGTCAACGGAAGAGTGTGGGCATCCCGCCCGACCGCCAGGGCCGCGTCCACGATCGTGGTAGCGTCATGGAGTGAAAGGCTTACGAGTAGGCGGGTCAGCGGATCGTTCGACATCGTCGTTTCATCCGTTCGTTCGGGTCTTGCCAGGCACCCCGTCGTCACTCTCGTGCGATCAAACAGAAGAAGCCCGGCGTGGGGCCGGGCTTCTTCTGACCGCAATCGATAAACTATTCGCTGAGCATGTTGTACATGCCCTGGATGTTCAGTGGCAGCCACTCCTCGTAGAAGCCCCAGTCGCTGTAGGCCTCGAACGTGATCGACTCCTGCATCTGCTCCAGCGTCATGCCGGCGGCCATGGCCTCGGCTACCCCGTCGCGGAGGCCCTCCAGATACTGGCGGGCCTCGGCCACGTCAGCCGTCGTGCCGACCTCACCGTGTCCGGGTGCGGCGATCTCGGCGTTCATCGCCTCGACGAAGCGAATCTGCTCCAGCCAGGGCTCAAGCTCAAGGCCGGGAAGCGTCTGAAACGGCATCAGTCTCAGGTTCAGAAAGTCAACGACGAAGACGGCGCTCTCTTCCGGAAAGTAAATAACCGACATGTCGGCGGCGTGCTGCGTGCCTGGATGGATCATCTCAGCCGTCTTGCCTCCGAGCGTAATCGTCGTCCGGTCAGAATACGTCTCGTTTGGGGGATAGACGTCGCTGACCGGTCCCCGCGCGACCTCGCCGCCGCTCAACATGCCGTCTGCGTTCGCGTCGAACAGTGCGAAGTTGTTCTGAAAGTTCCCGGTGGCCTCCGACGGCTCGATCGTACCGTTGCCGTTGGCGTCCATCGCCGCTGCGTTCTCGGGCAGGGCCACGCCCTCGCGTACCATCAAGGCTTCGGTCATGTTCTCATGGCCGATGAACTCCGCCGTGTCGGCAAAAACCTCGCCGCCCGAGGCATGGTCCCAGTGGCTGTGGCTGTAGAGGACGTAGCGGACCGGCACTCCGAAGCGGGAGTCCAGCTCCGCCTTGAGCCAGGTGGCGTAATCGCGGTCGATCGGGTCCGTCATGATGATGCCTTCCTCGGTCACCAGGAAGACGTTGTGGTGGAGGTTGTTCTGCCCGCGGTAAAGATCACCGGTCAGGTTGACGATGCTCCGGGGAGGGCCCGCGTCGGCCGGCGTGGGCGGGGCCGCCTCCGGCTCAGGCGCCGGTTCCTGCGCGCAGGCCGCCAGCGCCAACACGAGGGTCGCTAGAAAAAGACGAACGAAGATTGGATTCATCAGGTTCTCCTTATGGGAAGCGCGAATCGCGGTATCCTACCGCCAGATCGCGACGGTGTCAAAACCTAGCGGCCGCAGGCCCATCGGCGTCGTTCGCGTCTCGCGGAAGGTCATGCCCAAGCCGAGGATCTCGCCCATCGAATACTCCGAGATAACTCGGAGCGGATCTACTGAAGATCGAGGGCCGCTGGCTCCGGGCGATCGAATCGCGTCGGGTCGATCGCAGCGTTCGACCTCACTTCACTGAGTTGGATCGTCGACTGCCCGGTCGTCCACGTTTCCGTCCAGCGAAACGGCATCAGGACTCCGGAAACCTCGCGAGGTCATTACAAAAGGTGTGTAAAAGTCATCAGGCGGCGGCCTTCGATTTCGTCACGACTCTGATGCCGTCCGCGAATTGCTGACCATCATAGACCTCTTGTAAGAGTTCGGATCCTTTTAAGTGTCGCCAGGTCTTCTCAGCGACACGTAGTAGCTTCCAGATCATTGCCGTTGCATTCTCGACACGCTTGAATCGGCGAGCGGCGTTGGTGCGGAGGCGAACCATGTCGAAGGGCGATTCGACGATGTTGGTCGTTCTCAGATGCACCCAGTGTTGTTTCGGGAACTCATAGAAAGTGATCATCCGGTCCCAGTCCCGCAACAGCGTCTCAGCCGCTTTGGGATAGTTCTTCTCATATCGGCGGACGAACTGATCCCGCTTTCGTTCACAGGCCGCGCGGGAGTTCGCGAAGGCCATCCCATGGAGCAGCTGTCTGGCCGCGGGCTGCTCGGTTTTCGGCAGATGATCGACCACGTTCATCGACTGCAGAGTAGGGCGCTGGCGCGGTAACGACAGGAACAGGGACACTAGTGTCCGGAACACTGTGCGACAGCCGCCGGCAACTTATAGATGAACAGTGAGTTGAATGACATTCTGCGATTTTTCGATTTGAACCTGCCGATCACACTTTTAGCAATATTACGGTGAGAGGGGTGATACCAATAGCGCATGAACTCAGGCCAAACCGTCTTCTCACAAGTCATGGATTACGCGCCCTCGGCAGAAAGCGTTACCACATGGGATTCCGAAGCAAGGTGGCGCGGACGACACTGGCCGACGCCAACGAGCGGCGCGACTGGCGGATCTATGCGGATTTCGCACAGGTCCTGATCGGCATGGCGCGGCCGTTATATGCCGAAGACCCCATCGGCGTCGAGTTGGATCAAGGTCTATATGCCCTGGACTCGACCACCATTGACCTGTGTCTTTCACTATTCCCATGGGCCCGGTTTCGCCGGCACAAAGCCGCGGTCAAGATGCATACACTGCTGGATCTTCACGGCAACATTCCCGCGTTTATCCACGTCACAGACGGGAAAGTCCATGACGTCAACGTTCTCGATGAGATCGCACCCGAAGCGGGTGCCTTCTACGTCATGGACCGCGCCTATATCGATTTTGAACGGCTCTTTCTCTTCTCCCTCTGTTCCGCTTTCTTTGTGGTGCGTGCTAAGAAGAACGTCGTCCTGCGGCGGCGGTACTCCCGTCGGGTGGACACGACCGCGGGATTGCGATCCGACCAGACGGTCATCCTCACAACGAACAAATCCGCCAAAACCTATCCCGATCCGTTGCGGCGTATCAGCTACTTCGATGCCGGGACGAACAAGCGGTTGAAGTTCCTGACCAACAACTTCGCGTTGCCTGCACTCACCATCACTCAGATCTACAAGTCGCGATGGCAGGTGGAACTTTTCTTTAAATGGATCAAACAACACCTTCGAATCAAGTCCTTCTACGGCACCAGCGAGAATGCGGTGAAGACCCAGATCTGGATCGCCATTTCGGCTTATGTTCTCGTCGCCATCATCCGGAAGCGCCTCGGCATCGATAGGAGTCTTTACCAAATCCTACAGATTCTCAGCATTACGATTCTTGAGAAACAGCCCATTTTGCAGGCCTTTCACGCGCCTGATTCCCAATTCAATGAACTCCAAGATCCTAACCAGCTGGTTCTATTCGACTTCTAACCGGACACTAGTGGAACAGGGAGTAGCCGTTGGCCGGCGGCTTTCGCCACAACGCCGGTGCCTCAATCTGTTCCATTGTCCCGTCTCCAGCACCCCCTCATCGAACCGGACGTGAGGTTTTCCCTCATACGGCTCTCCGGGAGCCTTCCCCCGGCGGCATTCAGCTCGTGTGCACAATGCGACGTTGGGTAGCGTACAGACCAGCCCGTCTCCAATAGGCCAGTGGCGTCTTCCAAAACGCGCGTCGCCTGCGCTGATGTTTGACCTGCAACCATCGTCGAAGTTTGAAACTGACATATTGATCCACCTTCCGAAAGTGCTGGGCTGAGTTGAGCCAACCGAAGTAGGCCGACCATCCACGAAGGACAGGATTCAATCGGTCTATCTTCTCTTTCAGCGTCGGGCGATAATCGCGGCCGATCGCCGCTTTCACCTTGTCCCGCACCCGCTGCATCGATCGTCGCGATGGCCAGCAGTAACAGAAATAGCGTGTGGCATCTCGACGAGTGGGTTGTTTTCGAAAGTGCACACCGAGGAAGTCAAAGCCGTCCCGTGCGTCGACAATGCGAGTCTTGTCTTCATTGACAGTCACCCGCAGTCGTGCCAGGAAATGCCTTAGCTTCGACATGTAGCTCTCGGCAGGCCGCCATCGACACAACACCACCAGGTCATCAGCGTACCGAACCATCTTGGTATCCTTCACTTCCTGCTCCCAGTACAGATCGAGCGGGTGCAGGTAGACGTTGGATAGCAGCGGCGAAATGACCGCCCCTTGCGGGGAGCCGATCAAGGTCTCTTCCAGAATCCCTTCGTGCATCACTCCGGCCTTCAGCCAACACCGAATCAACCGCAGCACGCGCGGATCTCGGACCCGCCGTTCAACCAGCTTCATCAGCAAACCGTGGTCGATGGTATCGAAGTAGCTCTTCAGGTCCAGATCGATGACCTTGTCGTAGCCGTAGGTTATCCATTTGCGAATATCGTAGATCGCCTGCTTCGCACTCCGTTTGGGACGAAATCCATACGACCCCTCTCGGAAGCTCGCTTCAAACAACGGTTCGATAACAATCTTCACCGCTGCCTGTGCGACCCGGTCTTTCACTCCTGGCATTCCCAGCGGCCTCCGCCGCCCATCGGACTTGGGAATGAACACTCGGCGCACCGGTTGGGGCCGGTAGTTCTGCCGCTGAAGCTCCTCTTTTAGTTCCAGAAGAAACGACTGCGTTCCTTTCGTCTCGATGGCTTCAATGGTCTCGCCGTCGACGCCCGCCGCTCCGCGGTTGCGCCGAACCTGCTCCCATGCAACCCATAACACCTCCAAACTGCAGATCTTGTCGAACAACACTCCGAACGTGCGGTGCGGCTCAGCCTTGGCCGCTCGGTATAGCTTCCTCTGAAGTACCCGGACCTTTTCTAGCGGCGTGCATTGAGCCTTTCGGGCAGTCACGCAATCCCTCCTTCTTCAGAAGCACGACTCGAGTAGAGGCCCTTCGCTCCGGCGGGTTTTGTTGTCCACGCCTTCATCGCTACTCTATGGCCTCCTCCGACTTCCTACGCAGCGTCGCGTGCCACTTCGGCTTGCGCCTTATAGGTCCGCTTACGGCGGCGGAGTTTCCGCCGACCGCGCAGGATCTCGACCGTTCCCTCACGCTTTCCTTCCGTTCATGCCGTTGCTCGAAACGCCGGGGGTGACGACTGCTTCTTGTCCCTATGCATCCGCAGTCGTTGCTGTCTTCGTCGAAACACAGGCGACTCGACCACCCCGTTCCCGGACTCTCCCAGTAATACCCGTCCGAGATGCCATGACGGCGCCATACATTCCCTTTCGGTACGGCCTGAACGTTTGCCCGTGCCTCCGGACTGGGTTCTGAGGCTAACGTGTCGGGTCTGCTTCGACACAGCCGATTGCTCCGCTGCGCCTGACCCCAGGCTACCGGGCTCATAGGGGTTTACCCGGGAGGGGACGTTCCACCCCTCTGGTAAGCGCGGGTCTCGGCCCACGATGTGGTTCCAGCAGCGTTGTTCCTGGCCCTCGGGGTGTTGCTCAGCCAGCGCGGACCAGATGCCCAGGTGACCGTCCGCGACAGTCAGCCGTCCCAGCTTCAGGCCCCGTCTCTGGAGATTGCGCAGAATGCGGCTCCAGGACTCCTTGCTTTCCCGCTGCCCGCTCTCACAGGCCAACACCACTTTGCGCCCGTCTGACAAGGCTCCGATGATCACCAGCAATGCCGCTCGCTCTTTCGCGATCCCCGCTTTCACGTATACAAGCCGTCTGCCCACTGGTACACGACCTCGAGGCCGGACAGGTCCTGCTGGACCCACTCGTCATACTCCAACTGCCAGGTCGATTTCAGTCGTTGGATCGATGCTCGCGACAACGGAGCGCCAGCGCCAAGCAGTCCGCGCATGGCCTGCTCGAAGTCCCCTGTGGCCAGACCGTGGAGGTAGAGATCGGGAAGTAGCTCGCCCCGCTGTTTCGATTTCCGTCGAAAATACGGCAGGATCTGACTCTCGAACCGCTCGGCGGTGTTTCGAACCCGAGGTCGTCGAACCTCCATCGTACCGTTCATCATTGCGAATCGTCGCGGCTTCCCGTGGCCGTTCCGGTATCCTCGTCGATTCGGACTCCGCTCCGACTTTTCCCGACCTAGAAATTGAGTGACTTCGTCCTCGAGCAGCTCCTGTAGCCAGACTTGGACCCGGGATCGCGCCCAGTCCTCCAAACCTTCATACGCGTTCGTTGACGCCACTGATGCCGGTATGTTCTTCTTCTTCATGGGTGGTGTACCTTTCTCCCGGTTGCTGCCGGGATTGCCTACGGTTTCGAATTCACCGAAAGCGTACACCGCCTTCTCTTTTTACACACCGATTGGAACGACCTCTGCTGGCCGACGATTTGGCCCAATACGGCCGGCGCTGGCGCCTAAGCGCCTCTCGAGGGTCTCTAGGAGCCTGTCGGGAATTGGCTCCCTCGAAGCAAGAATCAACAACTTACGAGCCATCCCTGGTCTGTAAGTTGTTGATTCTTGGTTGCAGACTTCTTATTCCCGACAGGCTCCTAGACGGCCCAATCCCTCCACGCGTTGTTGGCACGACCAACTTCAACCGTTTTTGAGATAATGGTAAAGCGAATTTATCCATTTAATTGCAATGACTTATAGGGTTCTTGCAAATCTGCAAGATTTAGCTTCTGTAGTACTCTTCCAGGCACTTCCTGAAAGACACCATGAGATCGTCTATGTCTGCCCCGCTCTTCCTAGGCACGAATAAGCTCAGCCCTGTTCTGGTCGATCTCTGGAGATCCAAATGCGTTGAGCCCTTGGGCCCATAGGATCTGATCGGGCCAGAACTAAACTTCGTACTAGCAGATTTTCTGACCGATTTTAGGCATTTGAATACCTCGGCACCAGACATCGGCTTGTGCTTGTGGATCTCGTTGTCGTGGTGCTTGGCATGCAGCTCTGTCGCTAATTGAAGCATCTTAGGACGCAAAGCATCATCATTAAGGATCTTCAGCAACTCCTTCGCATGATCTTTCTTGAGATGATTCCAGTCAGCGTACGCATTGGCAATCTGCTCCGGGAGTTGGGCCAGTGTGAGGTAGCGAGATACCCAAGATTCGGTTTTCTTGAGGCGGTCGGCCATCTCAGATTGCTTGCCGTTGTAGTAAAAATCTAATGCGTCTCGGTAGTCAAGAGCGCGCTCGTAGTCAGAAATATCAGTTCTATCAAGGTTCTCGAGATTACTGAGGCGAAATGCCTCCTCGTTTGTCATTTCACGAACCTCGATGAAAAACCGGAAATTTCGATAGTTGTTTTTCCGGAGCCAGTTAACGGTCCAAAATCGACGGGCTCCTGCAATGATTTCGTATTTGCCTGGGCCATTGCTGCTCACCCTGCGAACCCATGCTGGTGTCTCTTGCCTACCTGAAGATATGAAACTGTCGATGAGATCGCGGCAGTTGATTTCATTCAGACGGTCGTAATTTCGATTGTGCCTATCCCACAGCTTGCACTCATGCGGCTCAACCAATAGTTGATTGGCCTTGATACTGTTTTGCGAATTGTCCACGGCTTCATAGCGTGCGATGACCAAATTGGCGCGGTCTTCGTGTTCGGGAAACGCGTTTTTTGCAATCGCAGCAGCAGCACCGAATGTTTTTTTATCTCTTGCCACTTATCTCTCCTAAAGATTTCCTACGCTGCGCAGCCGCTCATGGTGACTGGGCCAGATTTTGCGGATACGCGTCTCAATATCTTCGTTGACTCGATTCAAATAGGTGAGGCACCGAGAATGAACCTGGTGTGATGTAATTGGTTTACTAAGGTCATAGACTGTTAACAACCCTTTGACCGCACTATCAAATTCCGCAGAATTCTTCATGATGCCGTCAAACAGATCCTCGCTACTGAACATTGTTTTCATCGCCTCTGTGATGTCGATGTGCGCAGATTTCGAGTCGTCCATATCGTTTATCAGAAGCGTTTCAAAATGATAATAGATCGGGTATTCAGCTCGAATCATCGCTTCAATGTTGGCGTACATCATCTTGAAACATTCAGCCGTACTACCGAAATCGATCGCTGAAGGCCGCATCGGTACGATAAGCGCGTTTGCGGCATTCAACACGCTGAGTGACAGCAGGCCGAGAGCCGGGGGAGGATCCAAGACGACGACATCATAGTCGTGCCAAACCGAATAGATACCATCCCTAAGGTCGTTAAGTACTCCCGGATTCGTGCGGATGTTCGCAGCTAACTGGTACTCCGAATTATTCAACCCAATATCGGAAGGAACGATATCGATACCAGGAAAATACGAGTGTTCTATGCAGCGGCTGAATTCCGAAATCTCCCGGGCCAGGAAACGTTCTAGTGTCTGATCGTCGTCTTTGTCGGTATAGGTTTGCTGCACCCCAAACAACATACTTGCAGAGCCTTGAGGATCGCAGTCGATGTACAAGACACGGTAGCCCTTGATCGCCATATACTGAGCAAAATGCACTGAAGTTGTTGTCTTGCCACAGCCCCCCTTGAAATTCGAAAACGCAACAACCCCGGGTTCTTCGGTAGCCTCTCGCCAGGGCAGGAGATTGAAATGCTTGCGAAGGTGGTTTATTTCAGGAAGGGTGTAGCCCTGCAAACGCTTGTGTTCACCCTCTGCACGGTCCGGGAAAAGATTGTGCCGCTTTTCAACTTTTCGAAGCCATTGAGGTGTGATTCCAAGCATCTCGCTTACTTGCCCAACACGCCAACGGCGATCAAACATTTTAATAGCTTCCGGAGTGAATGCCTGGTCTCTCACCGCGCGAATAGTCTGAGCGAACAGGTTTCGTTTCCGGCCGATCGAGCGTAACGTCAGTAGGGAAGCGTTTTCGGGACGTTGAACGACTGGTCTTATAGGAGAATTCACTTTCTTAATTCCAGTGCTGCCTGCTTGACCTGACATGGTTTCGCTATTTTAAATATCCAGCCCTGAGTTTCTATATTTTCTTTATTTTTTATATAGATTGCAAACTAATACCTATGTTTTGAGTGGATAGAGGAGAACAAGTTGTTGAGCTGTAGGAATCTCCACAACTGGCTCTCCCGTATCGGGAGTTCCAGTCACTCGCTGTGTTGTGAATCCGTTTCTGAAGAGCGTAGCGGGAAATCCGCACGCTACGTTCTGTGGGAGCCGGACCCCGCCGGCGCGAGTGCCCATAAAAAGGGTCTTCAAAAAGAGCTGTTGATGGCTGCTACAGAAACGACTTACTTCCTGGAATTGCGCCGTCTAGGAGCCTGTCGGCAATAAGGTTATTGAAGGATGCAAGGCGGCGTATTGGATGAAGAGGCGGCGAAAAGAGTCACAGACAATCCAAATGGAGCGGAGACAGCCTGTATGTTGTCTGTAGAAGCTGCTTTCCAAGAACCCTGGACCTTGATTCATGCTGCCGACATCTGTATCACCCCGTCCCGCGCGATACAGTTTCAATAGATTGTGTGTCAGGCACACCAGCGTCCACTCTGCCTGCACGTTCTCCAGTCCGCGGAGACTGAACCGGCGGAAGTGCCGGCATTCCTTGATCTGTCCGAATACCGGTTCCACAATCGCCTTGCGCATCTTGTAAACCGCCCGGCCGGCCTCGCTTTGGAGTTTCTGTCTCATTTGCTGCAGAAGGTCACCTTCATCCGATACCTGGATGGGTGCGGCCTGATCAGCGACAATCAAAACTCCCGACCGCATTGACTCATTGAAAATGTTACCGGGAGGTCGGTCGTTGCCTCACTAAAAATGTTACCCAACTCTATGAGAACGGAGGTGGGAAGTGAGGGCACACATGACTTTGTCGGCAAGACGAGAATTGGCTCTGCGAACGGCGGTCCGATACAAGAATGCGGCGCGACCCGAGAAGAATCGGATTCTCGATGAGTTTCTGGAATCGACCGGGTTCCATCGGAAACACGCGACGCGACTTCTGAACGAAATCTTGAGGGGTGAACGGCCCGGACAGGAACGGCGTGGCCGGATCCGTCGGTACGGCCCCGCGGTTCAGGACGCCCTGATTGCGGCCTGGCGTACTGTGAACTACGTTTGTGGCAAACGGCTCGTTCCGTTTCTGCCTGAGTTGATCCCGGCGATGGAGCGCCACGGACACCTGTCATTGTCCGATGACACTCGGGCGCGGTTGCTGGAGATGAGCGCCGCCACGGCGGACCGGATCTTCCGTCGATTTCGACTGGATCATCGACCGCGCGGCAAGACCACGACCCAGTCGGGACAGTTACTCAAACACCGCATTCCGATTCGAACGTTCGCGGACTGGGAGGAGACGCGGCCGGGATTCATGGAAGCGGATCTGGTCGCCCACTGCGGCGGGAATTCGGAAGGCCCCTTTCTCCACACGTTCGTGTTGACCGACGTGGCGACCGGCTGGACGGAGTGTCTGCCGTTGCTACGACGCACCGAGGCGGACATCTTGCAGGCTCTCACGACGGTGCGGCAGATCCTTCCGTTTCAGCTCGTCGGCCTGGATACCGATAATGGCTCCGAGTTCATCAACTACGGACTCCTCACCTACTGCGGGCGTGAAACGATTCAATTCACTCGAGGCCGCGCGCGCCGGAAAAACGACCAGTGTTTCGTCGAACAGAAGAACGGCTCGATCGTACGCCAGTTAGTCGGTTACGACCGCTACGAAGGATCGCTGGCTTACCGACAGCTTTCCGAACTCTACAGGGTCGTCCGGCTCTACGTGAACTTCTTCCAGCCGTCCATGAAGCTCAAAACCAAGATCCGCGATGGATCGCAGGTGACCAAACGCTACCATATCGCGCAAACGCCCTATCAACGGCTCTCCAATTCGGATGCGCTCGACCAGGGGACTCGCGATCGACTTGCTGCGATTTACGAACGTTTGGATCCAGTCGATCTCCTACGACAGCTTGAGACACTCCAGGATGCGTTCTGGCGACATGCGAAGGAACTGGCCTCGCCCACGCCAACCGACGACCTCGTGCGGGCCGCCCCGGTGTCCCCGGACTGCGACAACGAGACCAAGCGAGCCCTGCTCGAGGCGAAACTCCCGGCTCCCGCCTTCGAGAAACGAGCAAAGCGCCGGTATCGGAAAACAAAGAAGCCGAGTGTGCCGCACACCTGGCGGACACGACCCGACCCATTCGACGGTGTCTGGGAGCAGATGCGGTCATGGCTTGAATTCGATCCCGGCCGAACATCCAAGTCACTGTTTCTTGAACTGCAGCACCTCTACCCGGGCCGCTATCCCAACGGGCAGCTACGGACCCTGCAGCGGCGCGTCCGCGAATGGCGGCGTCAGATTCTGGTGACTTTCGATGGCGAGTGGCTCGAACTGGATCGGTTCCGCCCGATTCAACCGGCGTCCGAGGCGGCGGGCGACGGGGGCTGTGGAAAAGCCGGTCGCGTCGCGACCTTGGAAAACTCTTCGAGTTTCCCACTTTCCCACAGCCTCGACGACCGGAAGATCCCTTCAACTTGACCGATCTTTCGGTAACATTCTCAATGAGGCAACCGACTGGATTTGGGTAACATTTTTAATTGAGGCAATACGAGAAGGAATTTTGATTGACGTTGGACAGCGGCCGATGCGCCATGTTTATCCCTGCCTGTCGCCACGTGCAGGTCGATGCCTTCAACCCGCTTGTCGGTGACTTGCTCCGGGCTCCAATAGCCGGTATCGGCACTGCACGCCACCGGGGAGGCTCCCGTATTCTGCTTCACCTGTTCCAACATCGGTGCCAGTTGTTGTTTGTCGTTGCTCTGCTGCGTGATGTTGGCGGCCACGATGATCTGTGCTTCGCTATCCACGGCAATCTGTGCATTGTAGGCCTGTACGAAGCTGCCTTTGTGCACCCCGTCGGGCATGATCCGGCTGTCCGGGTCCGCCTTCGCATCCGCCGCCTTCTGCCGGGCTTCCGCTTCCAATTCCGCCCGGGCCTGTCGAATCTTCTTCAACCGGCTTTCCGGGAGTAACGTAAATCTTGTGTTTCGTGATTTCCAGTTGAGAGAGAATGATAGATTCGTCGTCCGGGCTGTGGGAACTGTGCGGACGCCGGAGGTGTTCCAAGGGCCTGTGGAAATCATCAAGAAGAAGCCGCCGAAGGCGACCGATTCCCCCGATTTCCATAGGCCCGGCAGTTTCCACAGCCCCCGTCGCCCGCTGAAATTGAAGCGGGCTCCAGTTCACGCTGGAGCCCTAGACCTGAGTCATCAGTTATTCAGTTATGGAGTTGAACCCAATGTCTACAGATCCGAATGAAAGCGTACCATCAGAACAAATTTCTGAATCCACAAAAACACAGATCCAGACCCTGCTGGCCTCCGGGCTGGCCGATCTGAGCCTGCGCGAGGTACTGGGGACCCTGTTGTCGGGCCTCAGTGTGGCCGAACGGGACCTGCATCTTGAACACCGCCCCGACGACCGTCCCAATGGTTTTTACGATCGCTCCCTCCAAGTGGGCAGCGTTCCGATCGATATCCGTGTCCCTCGAACCCGTAACGGGGATTTCCGTCCCGCGAACCTACCATCCCCGTATCAGCGCGGCTACCCTGAAGAAATCGAGTCCATCTTGCTGGGACTGCTGGCCTCATCCCGTTCGGTCAATGCGGCCCGGGAGGCGCTTCAGAAGATGGGCCTGTCCGGGTCCCAACAGGATCTGGAACGGGTGGCGTCGGGCCTGATCGAAGAACTCGATCTTGGCAACAGCCGGCCACTGGACACGGATCTGCTGGCCCTATTCGTGGATGGCAAGTACGTCGAACTCCGCGACGGCGACCGGC
This sequence comes from Terriglobia bacterium, assembly GCA_965218085.1. Classification (GTDB taxonomy): domain Bacteria; phylum Acidobacteriota; class Terriglobia; order 20CM-2-55-15; family 20CM-2-55-15. The sequence goes on from CBDCKF010000001.1 coordinate 140,844, forward strand.
TGCGTCCGGCCTGTATCTACCTGGTGGTGGGTCTAGGCCGCGACGGCAAGAAGCGTGTCCTGGCCTGCATTGCCAAACCCGGCCGCGAGAATCTCGAAGACTGGAAGGGGGTTCTCCGCTCTCTGATCGAGCGCGGTCTCCGACGCGTCATGATCTTCGTCCAGGACGATTTCTCCGGCCTTCTCAAGGTCAGCGAAGGCTTCTTTCCCAATGCTGATATCCAGCTCTGTACCGTCCACATGCAGCGCAATGCTAAGAGCCATCTCTCCAAATCCGACGCCGCCGAGTTTCAGCAACGCTTCCGTGCCATCAAGTCCTCCTGGTGTGAGGATGTCGGCAACCAAGGGTTCGAGGAACTCTGTGACCGCTTCGCCCAGCACTATCCCTCCTGGATCGCGGGGCTCCGCAAGAAACGGACTCACTATCTCGCCTTCCTCAAGTATCCCGACCTCATGCGCAAATCGTTTTCCACCACCAACCTCGTCGAGGCCGTCAACGGACAACTGGAAATTATGCGCCGCAATTCGGGCGGCTACTTTCACTCCGAAGACACCCTCAAGTTCAAACTCGGCCTCGCCGTCTCACACCTCCACAACGGCCGTTGGAAATCTCCGGCCACTTCCATCCATTCCGCTCTTCATCAGCTCAACGCCATGTTCCAATCCCGCTTTGAGGAGGACTTATGATCCCCTCCTCAAACACAACTTTCTTGACAAGAGCCCTCGTCGGGTAACTTGTCGGCCTGTCCTCGCCGTTCCTTCTCATCCTCGGCCGCATCCGCCGCTTCGGCCTGCCGGAGCAACTCTTCCACTTCGGCCTTCAACTTCTCCTCGGATTCACACATCCGACCGTAACTCATCGCCTTGTGTTTGCTCGCGTTCCCCTGCACCTTGCTCCCGTCCACCGCCACATGCCCCAGTTTCACCAGCCCCGCCTTCTGGCACAATTGCAGCGCTTGCAGGAACAGTCCCGCCAGTGCTCCCAAATGCCGCTTCCGAAACTCGCTCACCGTGCTGTGATCCGGATGGGAATCCGCACTCAGGTACCGAAACGCCACATCCTCGTACGTCCGCTTCTCGATCTGCCGCGAACTGACCACTCCGGTGCAATAGCCATAAATCAACAACCGCACCATCATCACTGGATGGTACGCCGCCTGCCCCCTCCCGTCCTTCTCCTCGTAGGACCGGTAGAATGCCGAAAGATCCAACGTGTCCACCAAATCCACCACGAATCGCGCCAGGTGATTCTCCGGTAGCCAGTCGTGTAACGACGGCGGCATCAACAAGCCCTGGTCCAGATCGTCGATCAGAAAGCATTTCATAATGCCTCTTTCTACCAATCTCTTCAGCCATCTCAGGTCCGGACTGCTCTTCCGATCCGTGAATCTATTCCCGACAGGCTCCTAGCCGAGCAGGGGGACGCCGAGGACCAATTCACCCTCGGCTTCAGGTACGACGAAGGCGAGGGTGTGCCCGAAGACCGTCAAGAGGCTGTCAAGTGGTGGCGCAAGGCTGCCGAGCAGGGACACGACATGGCCCAATTCAGCCTCGGTGTGTCCTGCGAAATCGGCGAGAGTGTGTCACAAGACAAGACCGAAGCCGTGAAGTGGTATCGGCTCGCCGCCGAGCAAGGGAATGTCGATGCCCAATTCAACCTCGGCGACATATACGCCAGAGGCGATGGTGTGCCCGAAAACCTAGTCGAAGCCGTGAAGTGGCTCGGGCTCGCTACCGAGCAGGGACACGCCGATGCCCAATTCACCCTCGATGTCATACGACGACGCTGATGGTGTACCAGCGGAGCTGAAAAAGCTGGCTCAGATTGCGCTGCGCCGACCGTTTGCGGCGGGTCCCATAGTAGAGTACCCGCCGAAACGCCCCTCACCGCCCGCCGCAGAAAGCTCAAGCCGCGCCCTCGTCGGCTCAGGCGTCCAGAAAAAAAGGCGGCGGAGATTATCCCGCCGCCCGTAGGTGCGGCCGTGTTAGGCGGCGGCGGTCCCCTCTGCCCCGGAGCGGGTTTCCGCTGCCAGCGTCTCGGCCGCTTCGGTCGCAGCGGCGGCCTGGGCGTTGCGCTCGGTAATGAGCGTGTGCGCCTGATCGGCGATCTTGGCAAGGGTGAGCAGGTTGTTGAAGCCGAAGCTCTGCGTGGCCTTCCACTGGCCCTTGTCGCAGTAGAGACGCGAGAAGGTAACGTTGTGCCGGGTGAGTCCGCCGACCTCGTTTTCCCAAATGGTCGCCTTGACGGCTCCGGCCCTGATTTCTGCGACGGGCTTTGTTTTGTTGGTAGCCATTGATTGAATCCTCCTGTTTAAAGGGTTTGGAGCGTGTGTCGCTCACCTGAACAGGCGACACCGGACAAACCCGGCCAGGGGGGTCCGTAGCCGAGTGCAGGAAGGCGGGGAATAACCGGCCAAAGAGCGGGGGACGTGACAGACGCTCACGGGGCGAGCTGCGCGATCTGGCCGCGGCCCCTGCGCCGGTCCCCGCCGGAACAAGCCAAGGCAACGGGAAAATGGCAAGACAACATTCGGCGCGGAGTTTGGGGGCCAGTCAGTCAGAGCGAACAACTGCAAACGAGGGCTTCCCGGTGGACTCCCGCCACGTTCAACGATCAAGATGAGCCCAAAGGGGCGATCCAAGGGGACACGACAGACAAAGCGCTTGTGATCTGCGAATAGAGAGAGAAAGCGGCAGTGTCTCGATCTGTCCACAAGCGGCCGCTAGAGAGTAGGCGTAGTGATCGAGTCCGATGATTCCGAAGCATCCCGCCGAAAGGGTTTCAGCTCGGCTCTGAGAATCAGCCGCGCAGCAATCCAGACGCCCACGGTCAAGGCAAGCATAACAACGGCCAGCTCCTCGCGTGAGCTGTCGTAGGCCGCGAGTTGCTGGAGGACGAATGCAGTGAGACGCGCGACGAAAGCAACCACGGCAACGAGTATGAGACACGCGCTCCAAAAGCCACGCGCGGGATGACGCCAGCGGTGCGCCTTCCAAAAGAAAACGGCCAGCGCCAGCACGAGCGGCACCACCGCGCCTGAAATGTCGTTGAGGAAAGTCATTAGGGCGTGTTAACACTAATGAGTATGAATGTTTTATAATCACGCATAGAGATCACACAGGAGCAGTATTGTCGCATCGAGCCGGAACTGCCGCGTCAGCGGGGCAACGTCAGTCTTTCGAACCTGACGGTCTTGAACGCCATTTTGTATGTGGCTGAGCAGGGCTGCAAGTGGCGCGGTCTGCCCAAGCGCTTTGGCAACTGGCACACCATCTACACCCGGATGAACCGCTGGTCCAAGAACGGCGTGCTCGACGCCGTCTTCGAGAAACTCCAGCGCGAGCAACTGGTCCGCATCCGGGTCGAAGCCGTTTCGATGGACTCGACCATTGTGAAGGTTCATCCCGACGGCACGGGAGCGTTAAAAAAAACGGTCCGCAAGCGATCGGCAAATCCCGCGGTGGATGGACCACCAAGATTCATCTGGTTGCCGCGAATGCTCGAACGGCGATAACGTTTGCGCTCTCGCCCGGCCAAGCGCACGACGCCCCGCAGGGCCGCGAGCTGCTCGCCGGTCTGGGGCCACTACCCGAGCCGCTACCGCTGCTGATGGACCGTGCCTACCAGGACGACCAGACCCGCCAATTGGCTCTGGATTTTGGGTGGATTCCCGTCGTGCCGCCCAAGCGCAACCGCCTGGAGCCGTGGGAATACGACCGCGTGCTCTACCGCCACAGGAACGAAGTCGAGAGGCTCTTCCGCCGACTCAAGGGTTTCCGGCGTATCTTCTCCCGTTTCGATAAACTCGACGTCATGTTCCTCGCCTTCCTTCACTTCGCTCTCATCGTCGAGGCACTACGTTAGTGTTAACACGCCCTAGTCTGTCTCCTGTTCCTCAATGACGATGTAGTCGCGAAGCAAGCAAAGTTCGGCTCCGTAGACGGACCCGCTGCGGCAGTTGTCGCAACGGTAGCGGCTGGCATCGGGCTCGCACTCATCGTGATCGGCACCGCATACGATGCAGTAGCCGACATTATTTTCGAGAGCGTTGCACAGCATCGCCTCGGTAAGTCGGATCGTCGCCGGCTTGAGAGTCTGGGCCATAAGTTTTCTCCTTTCGGGGTTTGCTGTGTTTTCCCTTCACCAAAGACAGGGAAAATCACAAACTGCGGAACGGAGATCGAGCGAAGGGCAGGACGGATCAACTTAAAGATGGCGGGCCGGGACAAGCAACGCCCTCACGGATGGCTGCAAGGCCAAGCGTAGCGGTCGGGCGAAGGCGTTGCGCCGGCTCAACAAAAACACAACCAGCCGACTCGAAACGAAGCGGCCCAGACGTGGCCAGGGACGATCCAGACTAGGCGAATAGAGACAGAAAGTGACAGTGTCTCGACGTGTCCCTAAGCGCGAGTTTTCCACAAGTAAGCTGTGATTACGGGGAGTTTTCCGTTAACAAACCGGTCGATTTCTCCGGTCAAGGACTTAACAAACCGGTCGATTTGTCGCCGTTCATCTATTAATACAAATAGTAAGAACAAGTAGTAATTAAGAGCAAGTAGTATGCACTGCGGCGGTTGTGCAAAAACTTGAATCGGGGGGATCGCCGGATCGGGGCGGACCGCTTGGTGGGGTTCGGCTAGGCACGGGAAAGCGCCCGCCGGCGCCAGAGAATTGGCCTCACGGCGATTTCAAGAACAAAGCGGCCCGTTGGAGCGGCCAGAAGGCCGAGCAACCCACCAAGGCCGCTCTGAAGGTTATTTTCGCGCCGCATGGACGGGGGGAGCGCAATGGGCCATTGTTTGCAGGGAAGCGCGACCCGGCCCGAGGAAGTGAACCAGGACAATCCCCTCGCCGCCAAGGATCGCCGCGCGAAGGCCGGCAGCCCGCCGTACGGTGTACTCAACAGTAGCCTCATGGTAGACCATTGAGCCAAGTTCGCTGGACACTTCCTCGTCGGCCTGAAGATCAAACTGGAGAAAGCGGCCGGCGGCGATCCCGATGCCGACGGCGGGCGCGGCGGCCAGGAACGCGCCGCGCCGCGCGGTGATAGACTGGCCGGACACGAGTTCAACCGAAATGATGGTGCACTGCGCACTGCCCCCGAATCCAACTTCACCAGGCCCGCTGAATTGGCACTGCATGGCTATCTCGCCGACCATGCGGCGCTTCATTGATCCGGAGAGTTTACCTAAAAAGCCCTCGCCGGGGATCGTCATGTGCCAGCGGACCTGCAGCGATTTATAGATCATCCGTCCCATTTCGGCGATGATCGCGTCTTCTTCGTGATCCAGTTCGACGCGGAGCATTTCGAGGTTACGCCCCTGGATGGTGAAGTTTATGGGTTGGCCCCTCCCTGTTCAGCTGCGATGGTGGCCCGCGCGCTCCGGCGTATCAGCGGGGAAGCAAAGGGAACTGAAGCGGGGGAACGGATGGAGTTGTAGTCGGTAACAATTCCAGGACTCCCCGAGGCGTGGCATAGTCCAGACCCGGCCACGCAATCTTGATCTTTATCAGTTCCCGAAGGGCTTTCTTGCGGAAGCTGTCAACGGCATAAGTGTCTTCCGCTTTAGCCGGGTCCATACCGAACTGCGCATAGATCCGTTTCCAGGAAAGCCGTAAGGGATGATCCAGGCCAAAGGTGCGGTAGTTGAGCCACTGGTAAGCGTTGTTGCATGGATCGGGGCGGAGATGGAATTCGCCCTTTCCCAAGCGGTAGCGTCAGGCGATACGCTCGAACACAGGCCGTCCGAGTGCGGTCATTGTGTTCAGGACTTTTTGGCCGAGTTGGATCTCCGTGATCTGCCTGGAGAAGCTGCGGGATTGGAGTCTGCGGCCGATGACACCCTTCCAACGGCCGATCTGCGTTTCTATCCGGCTGCGCGGGTTGTACCCTGTGGCCACTTGCCAGGCCATGCGGCCGTTGCTGCGGATCTGAGCAATATGGCGATCCCGAACGGTTGGATCCCGCGCCGATTGCGGTCGGATCGCTGCGTTCTTTGGCGGCGGTATAACCACATCCAGGGTCTCCCCATACCGTTCCCTCAGCAGATCTCGTGTAGACGCTCCATCATAGGCGCCGTCAGCCAGAAAGCCCGCGACCGGGGCATCGAGTTGATCCAGGAGCCCGGGTAATGCAGTGCTGTCTCCAACGTCATCGTGAGTCAGATTGGCGCAAACAATCGCACCGCTGGCCAGGTCCAGTCCGAGGTGGAGTTTGCGCCAGCGGCGGCGTATTCCCTTGATTTTATGCTTCTGCGCGAGCCATTCCCCTTCGCCGAAGATCTTGAGGCCGGTACTGTCCACCACCAGATGGACAGGCACAGATCCGGCTTGCATCATCACCTGAGCGATGCTCAAGCCGTTTGCACGACCGGACAGTGTGGAGAAGTCCGGCACCCGTATATCCAGCCCCATGAGCGTGCCGATGGATCCCATAAGTCCCTGCGTTTGCCGCAACCCAAGCCGATACGCCGTGCGCAGCGTCAGGCATGTCTCGATCGCCAGATCCGAGTATCTCCGCTGGCCACCCCGTGACGTGCGGCGCGGCGCGCTCCACACACTTTGAGCCTCATCACTGACCCAGATCGTCAGATCACCCCGCTGGCGCAGGCTCTCGTTATATTCCGCCCAGTTGATCACCCGATACTGCGCCTTATCAAACTTGTGCCGTCGGGCTGCGTTGAACTTATGTGGCATCTAAGTTATCCCCGGTGTTGAAAAACACGATGATAAGGCATCCTTCGGGATGATCCATGCAACAAGGTTTATTGGAAGGTATCTCTGAGTTCGATGTAACGAATAGGTCCCTCGTAGCGTCCGTTCTGCGATCCAGGATCCGCTCGGTATCGACCACGCCGGAGACTGACAGGTCAGTCGTCCAGCTGGCTCGGCCTACCATCAATCCCGTCCGGGCCTTACCTTATTGGTCGCCCGACTCTCTACGCCCTTCGGCGATCCACTTCGTCGCCTCCTCTTTGGCAGCCAACGCATACTCATGCTTGCCGCCGTACTCCGCAAGGATCTCCAGCATCACATGAGTCTGATTCCCGAAGAACTCGACCATTTGCTCGCGCTTCAACTCATAGGGTTGGTCGAATTGACCCGTCCTAACGCCCACAGCTGTATCCCCAACGAGGATGGCCACGTCAGGAACAATTCGGTCTTCATTCACCTTGGCAGCTTCGATGATGATAGGAACGAGCGATGCCCAACTGTCCCATGGTATCGGATCCGGCGGTTCGTTCAGCGGAGGCGGATGGACCAGTCGTGTTAGGGCATACTCATGTTCTGGGCCGAGGGATAAAAGAAGGGCGTCAACATTGACGAATGATGTACGAGCGTCCTCGACCAGTGCCATTCGAACCCGGTTTCGATGCTCCACAGATACGATGCCGTTCTCAGCGGACCCCCAAAAATAAAATAAGTCGGTCGCGAAGCCGAGACTGATGGGCAGCACGATCCGAATCTGATCGATGAGCCAATCCGTCTTCGTATCGCGCCCAAGGCGACGGGTGTATCTCCGCCACGCGGCGTGCATCGCAGGGTGATTTATTGATGCATTGGCTTTGAGGCGCCGCAGCGCATCGGCGATCAGTCCGGTAGCTATCTCGATCAATTGATCCTCAGAAAGATGGCAGTCGTAGTGCTCCCAGATGTCAACATACTGGTTCGACTCAGGGGTAGAGGCTAAGAGTCTCTTCAGCATTTGTGCGGAGCGGGACTTCTTCCAACTCACAATGTCTTTGAGGACTTCCTGATCCCGAATCTCTCCCGGTGGAATTCGGCCGGCCAGTATCCGGCCTAAGTAATCAACGGGTCCGTCGTTATGAATGCCCTGTGGTAAAGATTGGGCGAATATAGTCTGACCCGTTAACTGCCGTAGCTCGAGCGCGTCGACAAGTATTTGCACCTCGGTTGGTTTGGTTAATGACTTGCGGAGGCTGTCCCAGCGAGCCCTCACTGTCTTTACCGCTGTGCCCTCGATGGGGTCGTCCCTTGGGGGTTCGGATCTCGCCGGCTCGGCATTGACGGCTATAAAATCGAATGCCTCTGGGGCACCGTGACGCAACGCTGTGAGAACAATCAGGTCATCGAGCTCTACTTCCCCTCGCAACGCCTCCCATGCTTGGTCAATTTCGCGGATGAAATGCTTCAGCTTGCGCGGCGTGGTCAACAGATCGGTGATGGCATGGGCGGCGGTATCGCCGTCCCTGCGTCGCATGTAGCGGACGAGAGGGTTGGTGACATTCTCGAGCCCAAGTCGGTCTTTTCTCTCTTCCAGAAGAGGGTCGATGTAGCCTTCGGTTGCCGTTTTCCAATGTTCATAAGCTGGCGCGAGGATGTCTATTACCCGATCGCCCGTGATTCGCGGCAACCGTTCAATGTTGTCGCACAACTTAGTGTAGTCAAAGCTTGCACGCTCGGGGTCAAATGACAGAATGAAGGACACGCGGTCGACGTCGCGGAGTGTCCACAGGAGGCGTTCCAGATGCCTTGTTTCAAAGGCCTGTACCGCCCTCTCAGCGTCTTCAATAATAATAAGGAGCCTAGCATCAATAGCCTCCAACAGCGGTGTCAGGCCGCTGAGTTGCTCTGTCGCGTCTCTCGTGCGGCCGATACTGAACAGTTTGGCGATGGTTCCCGTTGGCTCCGCGGAGAGGATTTGCTGGTAGGCATCCGGGAGTCTTCTGAGCGCCAGTGTGTCAACAAAGTCGTCTAAGGCGCTGATAACGCGTTCCAGAGCCACGCGCGGAGCGTCCTCGGAGCGGGGCATCGCCCAACAATTGACCTCGGCGATAACCACCCGCCGGCCTCCTTTGGTTCGGAGGAGTCTCTGCCTCAGCAGGTTGAGGATGCTCGTCTTCCCGCTACCGACAGGACCGACCAAGGCGAATGCTCGTTCTTCAGGGCGCACGACCGCATCATGAATCCGCTCCATGATCGGTTCATGCCCAAGCAGGTCAGGCCCGTCTGTTAGAGGATCCTCTCGACGAGACCATTCTTGAACTACATGCCACGTAACCGTAGCAGGGAGCTCAGGGTCTGGCTCAGATCTAGCAGGCCGTTTCCACGGCAGTTGCCGAATCCCGACTGCAATGACTGCAACGATCACTAGCGGAAGAAGGACATCAAGCTGCCTCCACGACGGGACGACCCCCGCTTGTAACGGTGGCAGCAGGATATCGACCAGCAGAGCGAACACGAGCCCAAGCACAACTGAGAACCAGAACGGAGGGTAGTGGAGTAGCCCAGGAATGTGCCGCAGACGGAATCGAATCGACTCAGCAACCAGAAACGCCAAGAAAAGCAGTGCTGCCAAGATGGCGACACACAGGAACCAGACGGAGTACCCGTCGAGTGGGTCGGGGAGGGCTCTCACGTAGTACCAACCAACGGGCAACGAGGCCTCGAAAACAACGGCTCCGATGACCGCCATGGCAAGAATTGAGCCCCAGCGCCACAATGAGATTCGAAAGCGGTTGCTTATTGCCATTGCAGAATCAATTAGCTGTCGAAAATCGACGAGCTCACCACAGCCAACTGTCGGGGGTACGCGAAGGGCCCGCCTCCCGACTCAAGCGTCGGGATTTCAGCCCCTCGCAGATGCTCATGTCAAAAAAGTCTTCCTTCCGGGATCGGCGTGGGCGGGCGCTGGCGGGGGAGCTTCTCCATCCAGAACGCAGTGCGGGATTTCAGCAATCATCCCAGGGCTGCCACGTGCGTGATCCGGTCCGATAGGTAGGGGTGCCCCCGCACCTTGTCATGGAACCGCCCATCGGCCGTGATGACCGGATATTGCTCCTGAACCGCAAGCGCGAGATAGAAGCAGTCGTAGACCGGATGGTCGAGATCAATCGCCAGTCGGGAGGCGGCAGCGGCGAGTTGACGCATAGAGAAGGGTACCGCAAGCGGTGCCACTCTCAGCGCTTCTATGGCATCGGCAAAATCCTCGCCACCGACGTCGCCACGGCGACGCATGGCCCAAAGCGCGTTGCAGACTTCCGCGAAAAGGAGTTCCGGCGCGACGAGTGTCGCTTCGGATTCCAGCAGGCTCGATGCCTCGTCGGACCATTCTTCCTTGACAAGCCATTTCACAACGATGCTAGCATCAACCACATAGCCCGTCACGTCGCACTGTTCCGATCTCGATCGGCTCGTATGATCTCACTGCTGTCGATGGAGGATCTTAGCCGTTGCCGCAGCTCCTTGGCTCTAGAGGCAAAGTTCTCCTCTCCTTCAAGCAATGCCCTACGGAGGATCTCCCTGTGTTCGGCCTCGGCGGACTTGCCATGGGCAGCCGCTCTGCATTTAAGCGCGCGAATCACTTGCTGGGTCACATTGCGGACGGTTAGTTGAGCCACGAGTCGTGCCTGCATAAAAGCGCCTTCATTACTGTCAAGTATAGGCTGCGCCGCGCCGATGTGGCAAGCATTCCATCATTTCTGATCCTACCGGTTCCGCCGGACGTTGGAGAAACGGCAGAAATCGCGGCCTCGGGCCGGGAAGGAGAAACCCGCGACAAAACCCACGTCCTGAGGGCCGTACGGATCCGCGATCGTCGATCCTCGGGGATCCTGGAAAGAACCTTGTTGCATGGATCATCCCGAAGGATGCCTTATCATCGTGTTTTTCAACACCGGGGATAACTTAGATGCCACATAAGTTCAACGCAGCCCGACGGCACAAGTTTGATAAGGCGCAGTATCGGGTGATCAACTGGGCGGAATATAACGAGAGCCTGCGCCAGCGGGGTGATCTGACGATCTGGGTCAGTGAGGAGGCTCAAAGTGTGTGGAGCGCGCCGCGCCGCACGTCACGGGGTGGCCAGCGGAGATACTCGGATCTGGCGATCGAGACATGCCTGACGCTGCGCACGGCGTATCGGCTTGGGTTGCGACAAACGCAGGGGCTGATGGGTTCCATCGGCACGCTCATGGGGCTGGATATACGGGTGCCGGACTTCTCCACACTGTCCGGTCGTGCAAACGGCTTGAGCATCGCTCAGGTGATGATGCAAGCCGGATCTGTGCCTGTCCATCTGGTGGTGGACAGTACCGGCCTCAAGATCTTCGGCGAAGGGGAATGGCTCGCGCAGAAGCATAAAATCAAGGGAATACGCCGCCGCTGGCGCAAACTCCACCTCGGACTGGACCTGGCCAGCGGTGCGATTGTTTGCGCCAATCTGACTCACGATGACGTTGGAGACAGCACTGCATTACCCGGGCTCCTGGATCAACTCGATGCCCCGGTCGCGGGCTTTCTGGCTGACGGCGCCTATGATGGAGCGTCTACACGAGATCTGCTGAGGGAACGGTATGGGGAGACCCTGGATGTGGTTATACCGCCGCCAAAGAACGCAGCGATCCGACCGCAATCGGCGCGGGATCCAACCGTTCGGGATCGCCATATTGCTCAGATCCGCAGCAACGGCCGCATGGCCTGGCAAGTGGCCACAGGGTACAACCAGCGCAGCCGGATAGAAACGCAGATCGGCCGTTGGAAGGGTGTCATCGGCCGCAGACTCCAATCCCGCAGCTTCTCCAGGCAGATCACGGAGATCCAACTCGGCCAAAAAGTCCTGAACACAATGACCGCACTCGGACGGCCTGTGTTCGAGCGTATCGCCTGACGCTACCGCTTGGGAAAGGGCGAATTCCATCTCCGCCCCGATCCATGCAACAACGCTTTAGAGAACCACCCGGCACAAGAACTAAAAATCAATAACTTAGCATTAGCAAACGACCCCGATAATGTCGTCAAACAGTTTAACTTGACAATGCCGCCGGCCCGGCCCGCCAACTGGCAGCCGGTTCAGAGGATGGGGTAGATCCCCATCAGGGACCGATCATGGTTTCATGACCAGCTTCCGAATTTCGGTGACGGTGCTCGCTGTGATCCACGCTGCCTTCGTAGGACTCACGTCCATGGTTGGAGCATTCGCGAATGGTGGAGACGTCTGGCAACGGCTGCTCCTGATCTTCCTGCACCCCCTGGGAGCCGCGGGCGTGCTTCTGCTCGTGTTGCGGCCCCGCCTCGCCTCGAAGACGATCCTCGCCCTGGTGGCGCTCCTGACGGCGAACGCGATCGCCGACCTGCGTCTTGCGCAGCTAATTGTTGCGGGCAGCGTGCGGGGCGATTGGGAGCTTGCGCTCGCATTTTCGGTGGTTCCGGCCATTGGCATTGTCTATGCGCTGGCGCGGCTAGGAACGGCCCGCCGAACGGCCGACTAAGGCTCCGTCTGGAACCGGAGCCGCTCAGGATGGCATGGAACCGTCTCATCAAACGACCGTTTGTTTCGGACAGAACCGTGCCGGTCTCCGACCCTGATCCTTTCCTGTGCGTCTGCTGGCAGACCAGTGAGATCTCACGGCTTACCGCCGCGCCGGACTTCCTGTTCGGCCCAGCCCAGCTCAAGATGGACCAGCGGGAGCATTTGAACAGGATGTTGCGGTTTTGGGCGCAATTGGAGTGCGCAACCGCCTTCTCCCCCTAGGGGAGCTATTCTCGAGAAAGGACGTGCCATTCGGTAGGACATGCCGGAACGTCGGGTGGGTTCACACGCGCCCCCTGCAGCTGCCATCGTGCGATGACAGGCGTGAGCCAACGCGTTCCTGGGAGTTAAGAAAACGAGGGTTTTCTAAACATGGGGCCCCGCCCCCGCCTCAGCCGGATATCCACCCCGCTCAGGGTAGATAAACTCAGTCAACTTTTCAAAGTTAGTATACAATCGGATGCAACGAGAATGTTAACCCACTGAGGCTCTTGCGATGCTCATCGGCTATGCCCGCGTATCCACCGACGATCAAAACTTGAATCTGCAGAAGGACGCCCTTACGCGGGCGGGCTGCGAGCGGATTCTTGAGGACCGGCAAAGTGGGGCCAAGGCGGATCGGGCGGGATTGAGAGACGCCCTCGATTATGCACGAGATGGGGATACGCTGACTGTATGGCGACTGGATCGGCTCAGCCGATCTCTCAAGGATCTTATTGACTTGGTCTCGCAGCTAGAGGCCCGGAGTATTGGCCTAAAGAGTCTCCACGAGTCCATCGACACGACATCGAGTTCGGGCAAACTAATCTTTCACGTGTTCGGCGCACTGGCAGAGTTCGAACGCAATCTTATCCGCGAACGCACGCAGGCTGGACTTGCCGCGGCACGCGCCCGGGGCCGCAGAGGTGGCCGCCCAAAATCCTTGGACGCTGCGAAACGCGCTATCGCCGTCAACCTGTACGACGAGAAAAAGCACTCGGTGAAGGAAATCTGTGAAGTTATGGGTGTATCCAAACCCACACTCTATAAATATATCCAAGCAGCGCGCACTGAAACGACTTGAACCTGGCGTTGTCCATGGCTCATCAACTCAAGGGCTGTCGTTCGAGGAAATCAGGTACGTCGGCTCTCGATCTTAGGAGCTGCCTGTCATGGTGCAACGCGGCGATCCGACTCAAGGCGACCCAGAGCGGTCTCTAGAGGATCGACGATGCGGTTCGTGGAGGCATGAATCGCCTACCCACACTGCGAACTCGGGGTGCCGCCGCATTTGAGCAAGCGTTTGCACGCAGAATGTTGCGTCTACGAAAAACGGTAGAGCTAAACGCAACATCCTGTTCAAATGCCCCCGCTGGTCCGACTCGGGGTCCGTTTCGCTGGCCGAAACCAACTGGTTCACCGGATCGAAGCGGGTGAAGTGGTGCCGCGCCTGGGGCGAAGCATCGCGGATCGTCGGTACATGGCCGTCCAGTTCGGAGAGCGAATCACTGATCGGAACCAAGCTGTCTCGTTTATGGTTCATCGACTAGCTCTATCCTCTAACGCGACCATCCCATCATCACGCCAGGTTCTTTACGGCATCGTGGAGTTCCGCACAGTATTTTGCGGGGTCAAACGCTTTGCGTGCCTCTTGGGAGCGGAAGTCGAGCAACAACTGAGCGCACAGAGCATCAAGATTAGTTTTAAAAGAAGCACCAGTAATAATGCCAAACTTCAGCCCATCGGGAGTTACACAATCCGAGGCAGGGTTGGCCAACGCTCTTTCTGTGTGCCAAGTATACGGATGTTCGTCCGTGCCTCGGTCCCCAAGATTTACCCCCACATGCCCTGTCAGATGCTCGTAGGTTACTGCCACATAGCAACCCTTCGAGTCATCCAACTGGAACGTTCTGCCTTCGCACTTATATTCCTTCACAGCGGTCCCCTCTGGTTTTATTTTCCCATACACCCCAGACAAGACAGGGACACCAGCCATCTGCGTCTTTGAAGAAACAGAGTCTTGGAGCGGTGGAGACTTGCCGTGGGAAGTGACCTGCGTGGGTGTGGTGAACGGCATTGCGCTGGACGGCGTTTTTGAAACTACAGCGCCGACTATAAATCCAGGACCCGCCTGAGTCCGGAATCGACGCGAGCCATGAGTTTTCGGGGAACTTGTCCAACTCGATCGGCGAGATAGGATTCGTCGAGAGTCACGATTTGAGTGACGTTGGCGACGGAGTCCTTCGGGAGCCCGGTGCTTGTCGCTGGAAGCAGGGCGTTCCCTGGAGCGTCGAGTAACCGCATGTTCGACGTGAGGATAATACCAAGGATTGTTCTCAACCGGCTTCGATTGAAAGCATCGGCCTGGACGATGAGGACGGGGTGGCAAAACCCGGTTCAGATCCTCGCGGAACATCCAGGTCCGCCCACCACACCTCGCACCGCGCAACTACCATTTGCCAGAGTTGACGCTTCGCGCTTGGGCGGCCCTCAACGCCGGATCGAAGCCGCTCGATCCATCGGCGAAAACCTCGTTTAGCCTAGACGTCACATCCTGGTCACGGTGTTTCGCCAGATATTCAGAAACTGCTGTGGCGTACAGTTCGCTCCTCGACACTCCTTGCCGCTCCGCCAACTCGTTAGCCGATAGAAACAGTTCGTCCGGTAGTGAAATTGCTGTTTTCATACCGAGATTATACCAACGTACGCCGTAGGGTACCGACAAGATTCATGCAGAAATGGGGTCCGAGTAGGGGTTGCGATACGATAGCAACGGTGCAAAATCCAACGCTATACGTTAGTCCAGGACGGACCAGGGAAGACGTAATGGAAAGCATCATCATCATTCTGATCCTTGGCCCGCTCGTCTTCGCGGCAATCATTATCAATGAGATCATTAATGCCCGCAAAGATCGGGAGCTCCTCGAAAAGTTTCGGCGACAGGACAGCGAGATTGCCCCTATCACCGATGAGATCGAGAGACTTCGGGCCCAACAGGACGCCATTTCGGAAAAGATCGAAATGGCGTTTTCAAATTTGGCTTGGGAGTTCGAGAAAGGTGTCAAACGGTTGGATGAATTGCCTGAGCGAGCCGAGACCGGGGCGTTCGAAAACGGTTGGATGAATTGCCTGAGCGAGCCGAGACCGGGGCGTTCGAAAACGGTTGGATGAGTTACATGCTAGGCGCGAGGAGGCGGAGATCGAGCGGATATCCAAATGGCAGGATGAGCGTGGGCACTGTCAGAAGAAACGGGCTTGAGTTGGCGAGATGTGCCTTGTCGTGTCTTCGGATAGCGTTGTTGCATGGATCGGGGCGGAGATGGAATTCGCCCTTTCCCAAGCGGTAGCGTCAGGCGATACGCTCGAACACAGGCCGTCCGAGTGCGGTCATTGTGTTCAGGACTTTTTGGCCGAGTTGGATCTCCGTGATCTGCCTGGAGAAGCTGCGGGATTGGAGTCTGCGGCCGATGACACCCTTCCAACGGCCGATCTGCGTTTCTATCCGGCTGCGCGGGTTGTACCCTGTGGCCACTTGCCAGGCCATGCGGCCGTTGCTGCGGATCTGAGCAATATGGCGATCCCGAACGGTTGGATCCCGCGCCGATTGCGGTCGGATCGCTGCGTTCTTTGGCGGCGGTATAACCACATCCAGGGTCTCCCCATACCGTTCCCTCAGCAGATCTCGTGTAGACGCTCCATCATAGGCGCCGTCAGCCAGAAAGCCCGCGACCGGGGCATCGAGTTGATCCAGGAGCCCGGGTAATGCAGTGCTGTCTCCAACGTCATCGTGAGTCAGATTGGCGCAAACAATCGCACCGCTGGCCAGGTCCAGTCCGAGGTGGAGTTTGCGCCAGCGGCGGCGTATTCCCTTGATTTTATGCTTCTGCGCGAGCCATTCCCCTTCGCCGAAGATCTTGAGGCCGGTACTGTCCACCACCAGATGGACAGGCACAGATCCGGCTTGCATCATCACCTGAGCGATGCTCAAGCCGTTTGCACGACGCGACAGTGTGGAGAAGTCCGGCACCCGTATATCCAGCCCCATGAGCGTGCCGATGGATCCCATAAGTCCCTGCGTTTGCCGCAACCCAAGCCGATACGCCGTGCGCAGCGTCAGGCATGTCTCGATCGCCAGATCCGAGTATCTCCGCTGGCCACCCCGTGACGTGCGGCGCGGCGCGCTCCACACACTTTGAGCCTCCTCACTGACCCAGATCGTCAGATCACCCCGCTGGCGCAGGCTCTCGTTATATTCCGCCCAGTTGATCACCCGATACTGCGCCTTATCAAACTTGTGCCGTCGGGCTGCGTTGAACTTATGTGGCATCTAAGTTATCCCCGGTGTTGAAAAACACGATGATAAGGCATCCTTCGGGATGATCCATGCAACAAGGTTTGTGTCAAGCTCTCCACTTCACCAGCGCTTCTCTCACGAACTGCTCGACGTCTTCCCATGACTCGGCACGCGGAGGCCGCAGGTTGCGGTTTGTAGAGTTCGAAAAGACAAGCGTGGGATAGCCGTCTCCCCTGAGTTGCTCGATGTTATCGGGTGAATCCTCGATGTACAAATCCGCTCCGACCGCCGCCTTGTCCCGCATGAAACAAAGATCCCAGTACGGAATATCGTAATGATCGAGCCACTCGATCGTCTGGCGGACCGCCTGCTGATGAAAGTACTTGATGAAGAGTCGATTAGTGATGATCCGGATGCGCACGTCCCGGGCCGAAATCCGGCGTAAGGTCGCCGCCGCCCGATCCACGGGTTGGAGTTCCCGAAACAGATTCCGTTGGGTCACCGCGAAACGGTGAAGGGCTTCGTATCCACCGGGCGCTGAATCGATCCCCCATTCCCGCAGTCCGTGACTGACTTCCATCGGGAGCGATTCAATCGGAACTCCCAACCATTCCGCCGCAATCGGTCGCAAGCCCCTGTAGAAGTCTGCGCAAACACCGTCGAGGTCGACACCAAGGACAAAGCGGGACTGACTCATGCTTTTTGTAAATCAGATAAGCTGGGGGATGGACGCTTCAGAAATCCCGACTCTCATTCTTCGTCGTCATCTTCGGGCAAACTGGTCGCGAAGTTCTCAAACTCGATATCTTCCTCGTCGTCATCGACATCTTCGTTGCCAGCAAACATCTGTGCACGGCGTAACTCCGGAATCGGCTCCTTCTTCGGTGCCTCTTCCCAGGAGGAACGCTTGCCACGGCGTCGGGAACGCGATGGAGATGGTGTGCGGGGAGCGTCTCCGGCGGGAGGCGGTCCACCACCGGAACCGGGTCTCTGGAATTGGGGTCTGAACGGGGCCGACCCGCCGCCGGAAGGCCCTCCCGGTCGAAATCCGCCGGAGGGACGCCCTTCGCTTGGACGGGCTTCGTTCACAACCAGGGGACGGTCCTTGAAAGGCTGTTGATGGAGCTGCTGGATCGCCAAGGAGGCATGTTCGTCCTCGGCGAATTCTACGAATGCGAAACCACGCGGTTTCCCCGTTTCCCTGTCCAGAGGCATGAAGACGCGGGAAACGGGCGCCACTGAGGAAAAGTGGTCCCGGATTTCGCCCTCCGTCGCTTCATAGGGGAGGTTCCCTACAAACACGCGACTTGGCATTAAGCGGCCCCCTTCACGCAGACCGCCTCATCTCGACGTGGGACACTGCGGGCCAATGAAACTGTTTTGCGATCATCGGTCCCGACATTCTAAGCAAGATTCGCGCACGTTTCCAGAAAACTCAACCGGCGGCGTGTAAGCCGTCGAATGCCCGATTCCAAGAGCATCGCAAATTTTCATCCGTCTGAAACGGGCGCACACAAATGGTCGAACGCGTCTGTCAGTACGGCTGCGATCTCGGGTGCCTCTCGTCCCTCAATCTGGTGACGCTCCAGCATGTAAACCACTTCGCCGTTCTGCATAAGCGCAATCGAAGGAGATGAGGGAGCGTAACCCTTAAAGAGCTCTCGTGCCCGCTCGGTGGCCTCGATATCCGCGCCGGCAAACACCGTAATGACCTGGTCCGGTTTAACGGCATGATCCAAAGCCATGGCAACGCCAGGCCGGGCCTTTCCCGCGGCACAACCACACACCGAATTGACAATGACCATCGTCGTCCCTTCGGTGTTCTGAATCGCTTCGTCGACTTCTTCGGGTGTACGCGTTTCCCGAACACCCAAGCGCGTGAGATCTTCTCTCATAGGTTTGATGAGATCTTCGGGATAACGATTGGGCTTGAAATTGAAATCCATGCCTGTAAGTCTCCTCTTGAGATATTTGCCTGAGTAGCCCGTTACGGCGCATTGCCGCAAGTACTACACCAAAAGAATAGGGAGTTTCGCCGACCGGGTCAATGTCTGTCGGCTGACGGATTGACGGGAACGACCGCCTAAACACCAGATTTCGGAATTGCAAGAATTCTCGATGTCCATTCCCGGGTTCAGAGGCTGTCCCCATAATCCGTCCTGTGGTCTTGCTGTAGACTCTCTTTATGAAACGAATCGCGGTGTTGACCAGCGGGGGCGACGCCCCGGGAATGAACGCGGCCATCCGAACCGTCGTCCGCGCAGGACAGGACGCGGGCTTTGAAGTTTTCGGCGTTGAACGGGGTTTTAACGGATTGCTCGGTGGCGCAATTGCGCGGCTGGGAAGCCGCGCCGTCATCGGAATCATTCAACAGGGCGGGACTTTTCTGGGAACGGCGCGATGCCCGGAGTTCGCCACGGAGAAGGGCCGCGCACAAGCCCTGGACCAGCTTTCGGGTTGCGGAATCGAAGCCCTGGTGGTCATCGGGGGAAACGGTTCGCAACACGGTGCGTTTGCGCTATCGGAGGCGGGTTTTCCAGTCGTAGGCATAGCCTCGACGATCGACAACGATCTCGCCGGCTCCGATATCACGATTGGACTGGATACGGCCTTGAACATTGCCTTGGAAGCGATCGATCGATTGAAGGTCACGGCTTCGTCCCATCAGCGCGGCCTCGTGGTCGAGGTCATGGGCCGCGATTGCGGCTACCTCGCCCTGATCGCAGGCATCACCGGTGGCGCGGAGGCCGTCGCCATTCCCGAGCGCGAAACCAGTCCGGAGGCGATCGCCCGTGAATTCCAGACAGCCTATGAAAAGGGGAAAAAGCACGCACTCGCCGTCGTTGCCGAAGGCGCCCAATGCAACGCGGAAGCTCTCATCCGGCACTTCAGGGAACAAGCCGATCTTGATTTCGAAATTCGGGCAACGATTCTAGGGCATGTCCAGCGGGGCGGAGCCCCAACAGCATTTGACAGGCTACTCGCAACTCGATTGGGCGCCGGCGCCATCGCAGCGATTAAAAGGAAAGAATTTGCTTGTCTGGTCGGATCGCTGAATGGCACCGCTCAAACGACACCGCTCAAGGAAGTCGCCGGCAAGTCGAAGCCTCTGGACCTCGAACTTCTGGACCTGGCCGCAGTACTTGTGTCCTGATCGATTATTCAAGCTGTCCCGACACAGCCGACTGTTCACTTCATCTGATACAATCCGGCCCGTGATCACGGTCTCGCCGGTGCGGTAAACCAAAATTATTGAAGTGTCCGGCTGTCGCTGAGGAGGTCCGTTGTCCCTGTCCGACAAAGTGGCCATCGTCACGGGTGGAACCCGGGGCATCGGTCGAGCCATCGTGGAGGCCTTGTCCGCCGACGGTGCCCGAGTGGTGCTGACTTATGCCAGGAATAGTGATCTGGCCGATGAAATCGCCGACGGCGAAAAAATATTCGCGTTCAAAGCTGATGTCGCTGACAGCGCTCGTGCAACGGAAGTGGTGAAAGAGGTCCGTGCGACCTTGGGGCGCATCGACATCCTGGTCAACAACGCCGGCGTAACGCGAGACAAACTCCTGGTCCGCATGAGCGAAGCCGACTGGGACCGAGTCATCGACACAAACCTGAAAGGCGTTTACAACTTCACACGTCCCGTCGCCACAGCCATGCTCAAGCAGCGCTCCGGAACCATCCTCAACGTCTCTTCCATCAGTGGGTTGGTGGGCCTGCCGGGCCAAACGAACTATTCGGCATCGAAGGCCGGCATGATCGGCTTCACCAAGGCCCTTGCCAAGGAGTTGGCCAAGGCCGGCATCACGGTCAACGCCCTGGCGTTGGGACTCATCGACACCGATATGACACTGTCACTGGCGGAAGAATATCGGCAGAAGGCACTCAAGCAAATCCCGCTCGGCCGCTACGGTCAAGCCTCGGAAGTCGCCCGTATCGCAAAATTCCTGGTATCGGAAGAAGCCGCCTACATAACCGGACAAGTCATCCAGGTCGACGGCGGCCTGGCAATCTAAATCTCAACAGAGAGGCGCAAAGACGCAGAGAACGCAGACTTCTTATTCTCCGCGCCCTCTGCGTTGAAACTCTTTATCCGGTGGCAGGTTCCACAATTGCGGCCATGGAACCGAGAGATCGGGGCATCAGAGGGTCCGGGCCGTAGGCGTGAATTTGGTCGCGTTTCAACTCCGCTTTTTCCAACTCACACGTCAAAAGTATAGTGGTCCCTTTCGTATCGACTTCGACGGCGTGCGAAAAGGCCCGGGATTCGGTGCAACCGAACAATTTCTGAAGCATTTCGACGACGTAGTCGTAGGTATGCTCTTCGTCGTTGAGAAGAATTACATGGTAGAGCTTTTCAAGTCGGACCTCGGTGGAAGTGTCCGTCTGAGGAACGGCTGCAGCAGAGGATCGGGACATGCCTGAGTCTAGACTCAAGGTGAATGTTTGTCGAAGTGTTTGATATTACGATATGTCATGCCCCGCTTCGTTTACATATCGCTTGATTGCGGACTACAATTGCACCCTCGAAAGATCCTGGAGGAACCAAGGTTATGCGAAAACTTGCCTACTGCGCTCTTGTAGCCCTGCTGGTCGTCGCAGGTTGCAGTTATTCAACCGAACAAGGGGATGGAATCACCCCTGATCTCAGAGTTCCGGAAGGGAATGTCTCTTTCGACAAGAATGATTACCCCGTATTCCCCGACCCTGACGCCGGGGCCGATCCCTCCGTGTCCGCGGAGGAGGGAGGTGCGGGATTCACAGGGGAGGGTTGGGAGACGAACGTCGATTTCGACCTAATTGGCGACCCAAGGGCAGTGAAGGGCGGCACCTTGACCAACGACATCCCAGGTTTTCCCGGCACGCTGCGCACGGAAGGGCCGGAATCGAATTCCTCGTTTAACTACTTTGCTGCCACGGTGATCTATGAAACCTTGCTGGGATTGGATCCGACGACATTCGACTACATGCCCGGCCTGGCTACACACTGGCAAATCTCCGAAGACAATATGGATTACCGCTTCCGGATCGATCCGAACGCCCGTTTCTCCGATGGCACGCCGGTTACGGCTCAAGATGTAGTCGCGACTTACGACTTTCTTACAGATCCGGGCCTGCAAGCGCCGAGCAACCAGTTGACGTTCGGCAAACTGGAACGGCCTGTCGCCGAAAGCAAATATATCGTCAGTGTTCGGGCCAAGGATCTGAACTGGCGCAACTTCCTATATTTTTCAGCTTCTCTGAAGGTGTTCCCGGCACATGTCCTGGCTGGTGTTGACGGTGAAACGTACTTGCGTGATTGGAACTTCAAATTACTCCCGGGAAGCGGGCCCTACACAATTCACGAAGAAGATATCGATAGGGGCAATTCGATTACCGTCCGGCGAAGGGACAGTTACTGGGCCGAGGGCGCTAGAGCCAGTGTCGGCCTTGGTAACTTCGATGCTTACCGTTCGGTCGTGGTTCGGGACGACAGCCTGGCTTTCGAAATGTTCAAGAGGGGTGACCTGGACTATCGATGGGTCGCAAGTTCGCAGAGATGGGTCGAGGAACTCGACTTCGCCGAAGTCCAACGCGGGCTGATTCAGAAGCGAAAAATATACAACGACCAACCCGTAGGCGTACAAGGAATCGCTTTCAACATGCGTGTGGCGCCGTTCGACGATGTCCGGGTCCGTCAGGCGCTGCATCTGCTCTTCAATCGGGAGCAACTTCTTGAAGCACTGATGTACAACGAGTACCTCCCGCAAAAATCGTACTACTCTGGCGTCTATGAAAACAAAGACAATCCATCCACACCGTATGACCCCGAACGCGCACTCGGGCTGCTGGCCGAAGCTGGGTGGACCGAACGTGACAACCAGGGGAGACTAGTAAATAATGGCCAACCGCTTGAGTTCGAGCTGCTCTATAGAACTCCAACCTTTGAGCGAATCCTGACACCGTTCCAAGAAGATCTGCGCCGCGTGGGGATTACCATGAATCTCCGGCTCGTCACTCCAGAAACACAGTTTCAGCTCGTCAACGAACGGAGGTTCGAAACGGCCCTGCAAGCTTGGGGCGCCTTGGTCTTCCCGAATCCGGAGACCGCCTATCACTCCTCGATGGCGGACCCAGACAACACGAATAACATCACCGGAGTCAAGAACGCCCGGATTGATGAGTTGACAGAGATTTACGACGTAACGTTTGACGTGGAGGAACGCGCTGAGCTCATCCGTGAAATCGATGGAATCCTGGCTAATCTCTATTCGTACATTCTCACCTGGAACGGCCCATTCGATCGAATCATATATCGGAACCGTTTTGGACAACCCGATGGCTACATCGGCCGATTCGCCAGGTTCGACGGAGCCAGTGGAGGTCCCGGCATCCCCCAGCTGTGGTGGATTGACCCCGATAAAGAGGCTGATTTGGCCCTGGCCCGGCAGGACCCCAGTCGCTCCATGGAAGTTGGGGAGACAGAAGATCGTTACTGGCTGGAATACGAATAGCTGCTGATATCGAAGCGCTAACGTGACGGCTTACTTTATCCGGCGGTTCCTGTTAATCGTACCCACATTTCTGGGTATCACACTCGCGGTCTTTGTAATCATGCATTTCGTCCCGGGTGGGCCCGTGGAACGCCAGATCATGGCTTTCCGGATGGCCGCGGCCAGTGAGGGTGGCGCGGGCGCCGTGGGTCTTACGCTGACGAGTATCCCGCAGGAAGCCATCGACGAGATGCGGCGATACTATGGCTTCGACAAGCCTGTGCACCTGCGATATGCCTCGTGGTTATGGAACCTCCTCCACCTTGACCTCGGCCGCTCTTACATCTACCAACAGCCGGTCTGGGACGTCATCAAATCCCGATTCCCCGTATCTCTTTTTTTCGGACTCTCGGGTTTCCTTCTGAGCTACCTCGTCTGCATTCCCCTCGGGGTCATCAAAGCGATCAAACATGGTTCACGGTTCGACTTCGCCACGAGCTTCGTCGTGTTCATGGGATATTCCGTACCTGGTTGGGCGCTCGGAACTGCGCTACTGGTAGTGTTTGGTGGAGGCAGTTTTCTCGACCTCTTTCCGCTCGGAGGTTTCCGTCCCGACAATTGGGAGTTTCTGAATATTGGCCAGAAAGTCACAGCACAACTGCACTTCATGGCCTTACCTGTCCTCTGCTACATGGTCGGATTCTTCGCAACCCTGACGATTCTGATGAAGAACTCTCTGATGGAAAACATGGGACAAGACTATATTCGGACTGCCTTCGCGAAAGGGCTGTCGGAACCGCGCGTCATCTTCGTACACGCGCTTCGGAATTCCCTGATTCCAATCGCGACCGGCCTTGGGCACTTCATCAGTCTGATCCTCGCGGGATCCTTCCTCATAGAACGGGTCTTTAACATAGACGGGATGGGGTATCTCGGTTACACCGCTATCCTTCAAAGGGACTATCCAGTAGCACTCGGCATCCTCGTGATCAGCAGCCTGCTTCTGCTCCTGGGCAACATCATCTCCGACATGATTTATGTGGTCGCGGACCCCAGGATCCGATTTAAGTGACCGACCGTCGAGGTGCGATGTGAGTCTGACGCAGCAATGAAAGAAAGAGATTTACCCGGGATGCCGATGGACGAAAGCGGCCTCGTGCAAGAGGCGCACTCCGAAGCATCCGTCTCGATACTCAGAAAGCGTTTCCGGAAATTCAAGAGCTTCAGACGCGGATACTATTCCTTCCTGTTGATTCTCGTAACGTACATCATGTCGTTCTTCCTCCCTTTGCTGATCAACAACAAGCCACTCGTTCTGAGCTTCGATGGAGCCTACTACTTTCCGATGCTCCGCTACTACGATGCTTCCGACTTCGGCCAAGCCGCTATTGGTGAGCCGGATTTCCGGGCACTGCAGGAACAGTTTCAGGAAGAAGGCGAGGGAAACTGGGCACTGATGCCACCGTTGCCCTACACCCCCAACGAATCCTCGTTCGGTATCGACGGATCCCCCCCTCACCCGCCCTCAGCATCTCACGTGTTCGGAACGGACGATCGCGCCAGAGACGTTTTTGCTCGTCTGGCATACGGCTATAACATCTCGCTTACGTTCGCCTTACTCGTATTGATATTCAGCTACGCTGCAGGAATAGTTGTTGGCGCACTCGTGGGTTACTTCGGCGGCAAGCTGGACATCCTCGGTCAACGTTTGATCGAGATTTGGTCGTCGCTGCCGTTTCTGTACACGATCATCATTGTCAGTTCGATCATCGTTCCTGTCTATGTGCCGGGACGTAACCAAGTGCTCCAACCATCCTTCTGGCTACTGATCGTCATTCTGTCGACGTTCGGCTGGATGGGAATCACATACTACGTTCGGGGAGAATTCTACCGAGAAAAGGCGCGTGATTATGTCGGTGCGGCCATCGCTATGGGCACCTCGGAGTCCGCGATCATGTTCCGGCATATCCTTCCGAACGCGCTAACACCGGTGATTTCATTCGCGCCATTCGCCATCGTGGGAAACATTTCGGCCCTGGTCGCTCTGGATTTCCTTGGTTTCGGACTCCCCGCTCCGACTCCAAGCTGGGGCGAATTGATCAACCAGGGAGTGATGAATCTGACAAAGTGGTGGCTGGTCTTCTTCCCGCTCGGCGCCGTCTTCCTCACGCTCCTGTTGATAGTCTTCATCGGCGAGGCCGTTCGCGAGGCTTTCGATCCGAAGGAACACTCGAGGCTTCGATAGTTCATACGGAGATCGTCGTAATGAAAGACAAACTTGTAGAAATACGAGGTCTGAGAACTCACTTCAGGACCGAAGGGGGAATAGCCAAAGCCGTCGACGGAGTCGACC
Organism: Terriglobia bacterium; assembly: GCA_965218085.1. Taxonomy (GTDB): domain Bacteria; phylum Acidobacteriota; class Terriglobia; order 20CM-2-55-15; family 20CM-2-55-15. Next base: position 166,211 of record CBDCKF010000001.1, read on the forward strand.
TGGACATTCACGCTGGCGAAGTCCTGGGACTCGTAGGAGAGTCGGGCTCGGGGAAAAGCGTTACAGCCCTGAGCATTCTCCGCCTCATCCCCAGCCCGCCGGGAGAAATTGTCTCCGGATCCATTCTCTACAGAGGACAGAATCTGCTCGACCTTTCGTGGGAAGACGTCCGGAAGATCCGTGGAAACGAGATCAGCATGATCTTTCAGGAACCCATGACTTCGCTCAATCCCGTGTTTACGATCGGTATGCAGTTGATGGAGATCATTCTGGTTCACCGAGATTGCTCGAAATCAGAGGCCTTCGATCGCGCGGTCGAAATGCTGAAGCTGGTCGGAATAGCGGCGCCGGATACGCGAATGGGAGACTATCCGCACCAGTTCTCGGGCGGCATGCGGCAACGGGTCATGATCGCGATAGCTTTGGCCTGCGATCCATCGCTCCTGATAGCCGACGAACCGACGACGGCTCTCGACGTGACGATTCAGGCCCAGATTTTCGAATTGATGTTGAATATCAAGGAGCAGCGGAGGGATTCCGCGATTCTGCTGATTACACACAACCTGAGCGTCGTTGCCGAGACCTGCGACCGTGTCGCCGTCATGTACGGCGGCAAAATGCAGGAGGTCGCTCCGGTTGAGGATATCTTCCACAATCCACAGCATCCCTACACCCGTGGATTGCTGGCGTCGTTGCCGACAACCGTCGGGGAAAAGCACGGACGACTCCGGACAATCCCCGGCAACGTTCCCAACATCCACGAACTTCCGGCCGGATGCAAGTTCGCCACACGCTGCGAGGAAAAGGTCTCTCACTGCGACAGTATCGAACCCGAACTGCTGGAAACCTCTCCCGGGCATTGGGTCCGATGCCACCTGATGGAGGCGCTGCACCCGTAGCCGGGATGGAAAAAATCCTCGAAATCAAGGACCTGCGCGTCCACTTCCCTGTACACGGTGGCATATTCCTGCGCAAGCGGGCGTCTGTGCGTGCCGTGGATGGCGTGGACCTGGTTCTCCATGAGGGCGAAACGCTCGGGCTAGTGGGGGAGTCGGGGTGCGGCAAGTCAACCGTCGGCCGAGCGGCCCTGAACATCCTCCGCGCTATGAACTACCACGTGGACATCTCCGGAGAAATTCTCTATTACTCGCCAGACGGCATCGTCGATCTCAACAAGCTCGATCGCGGTGCAATGCGGCCCTACCGTTCCGACATTCAGATGATCTTCCAGGACCCCTATTCCTCCCTCAACCCCAGAATGACCGTCAGCCAGATCATCGAGGAACCGTTAAAAATCCACACGAACGACACGGGGGCCGAACGCAAGGACCGTGTGATCTGGCTGTTGGACAAGGTTGGATTGAACCGGGAACAGGCCAGCCGCTATCCACACGAATTCTCGGGAGGCCAACGCCAGAGAATCGGGATCGCGCGCGCGCTGTCCACGCACCCGCGCATCATCATCGCCGATGAACCGGTCAGTGCACTGGACGTATCGATCCAGGCCCAGGTAATCAACCTGATGCAAGACCTCCAGGATGAGTTCAACCTGTCCTACATCTTTATCGCCCACGATCTGTCGGTCGTCCGACACATATCGGACCGAATCGCCGTTATGTACCTGGGGGACATCGTCGAGTCAGGGCCCGCCGAACAGGTCTACGGCGATCCCCTCCATCCGTATTCCCGTGCTTTGCTCTCATCCGTGCCCCATCCCGAGCCCGGACAGAAGCACGAGCGCCTCAGACTGCAAGGCGATGTCCCTAATCCCCTCCAGAAGCCGACCGGATGCGGATTCCACACGCGCTGCCCGATCGCGCAGCCCACATGTTCGGAGGAAGTTCCGACTTTCGAAAGCAGGAGTGGCGATCGTGCAGTCGCCTGTCCGTGGGTCTAAGATTTCCAGCCGGGATTCCCTCTTCCACTGTAACCAGCCAATTACGCACGCATTCATTGCGTCCTGCTGACATCGAACTGCGTGTTAATATTCACGTGCCGTGCCCCTTCCCCTCGTTGGAGTTTCACATGCCCAAAGCGAAGATCACTCTCGCTAGCATTTACGAAATACTGCAAGACCATACGGCTCGGTTCGAGGCTGTAGACGGGCGGTTCGAAACCATGCATTCACGGTTCGAAACCATGCATTCACGGTTCGACGCCATGGATTCACGGTTCGACAGCATGAATACACGATTCGACACGATGGAGCAACGGCTTGTGTCGGTCGAAGGCCTCCAGGCGACAATCGATACACGCATTGGATCGGTCGAAGGCCTCCAATCGACGATGGCCGCGCGTCTCGTCTCGATCGAAGAACGGCTGGTGGACCATTCGACAATCCTGATGCCTCTCCGGGACAGGGTCGAGGCTCTCTTTGGACTCACGGAAAACCTGGATGCCCGCACAGGCCGTCTGCGGCAGGAATACACGAAGATCACGGCCGCACTCCGGCGGTTGGAAGAAAAATTTGACTCCTCCGAGGCCGAGCAGCTGAGGAAACGAATTGACGCGCTCGAGAATAGAGTGTCCGCCCTGGAATCGCCTTAACGAGCTTGACCCCGTCCTCTGGATCCCCAATTCCGGAAATCGGTTACCCGATTGCGGCCTGAAATTCCGGGGCGGCCGAGGGGAATCGATACCCGCCGCGCATTCGGAAACAGGCGAAATATTAGGATGGCATTGACCCGGATATTCTGGTACAGTGAACGTTTAGTTTCAGGCATTTACGCCGCAAATATATTTTTTCATCCGTAGATAAAGGAGGGTTCACATGGCCAATGGCAGCGGGACCGGCCGGGTCACCGCACCGGGCGTCGCGATCTGCGGCCTGCTTCTCATCCTCATCGTCGTGTCAATCTGGCTTTTCACGGCCGATCAGTATTGGTTCACGCCTCTGGCTTCGATCCATGGCGCGGCGGTGGATCAGGTGTTCGTGGCAACCCTTATTGCGACGGGTATCGCTTTCATAGTGGTCCAGGCACTCCTGGGTTATTTCGTAGTGCGCTATGGCAGCAAAGGCGATGATGACAGGGCAAGCTACTGGCATGAGGATGCGAGGGCCGAAGCTATCCTGATCGGTATCACGGCGCTCACTCTGACGGTTCTCGTCTTTTTGGGTCAGAGCGTCTGGGCCGACATCTACTTCGCGGATCCGCCCGAGGACGCGATGATAATAGAAGTCACCGGGCAGCAATTCCAGTGGGTCATACGATATCCCGGCCCCGACGGCTTATTCGGACAGCTGGACCCGGGTTTGGTCAGCAACACCAATTTCATAGGACTCGACCGCAGTGACCCGGTGGGCACAGATGACATCATGACGTTGAACCAGATGCATATTGTCGTCAATCAGCCCGTGCGGGTTCAGCTACGCTCGACTGACGTCATCCACGACTTCAATCTACCGAACTTCCGCATCAAGCAGGACACCGTTCCGGGCATGACTATTGAAAGCTGGTTCACTCCGACCGAGACCGGCGAGTTCGAGATTGCCTGCGCAGAACTGTGCGGTCTCGGGCACTACCGAATGATAGGCGCGCTGACGGTCGATGAAACCGAAGCAGAGCTCCAGCAGTGGCTCGAGGAACAACTTCCCTTCCAGAGCGCTGACGACTAGGGACTATTAATTATGAGCACAGCTGTAGAACATACTCACCCGCAACTGGGTTTCATCCGAAAATACATCTTTAGTACGGACCATAAGGTCATCGCCGTTCAGTACATCATCACGGCATCGGCCATGGCGGTCGTCGGTGGGATCCTCTCGATGCTGATGCGACTGCAGCTGGCTTGGCCGTCCGAACAGTGGCCGGTTCTCGGTGACATCTTCCCGACCGGTTTCGCGGGTGGCATAATGGCGCCGGAATTCTATCTGTCGCTGGTCACGATGCACGGCACGATCATGGTGTTCTTCCTGTTCACCGCAATCCTGACGGGCGGTTTCGGAAACTTCCTGATTCCCTTGCAGATCGGCGCCCGGGACATGGCGTTTCCCTTCCTGAACGCGCTGTCGTACTGGACATTTGTTGTGTCCTGTATCGTGATTTTGGGAACCCTGTTCGTGGCCGGCGGTGCGCCGATGGGCGGATGGACGGCCTACGCGCCTTTGAGTGCCGTGGGCGAGGACGCCGGACCGGGGCAAGGTAACGGTATGACGCTCTGGATCCTGGCCATTGCACTGTTCGCAGTGTCCGGATTGATGGGCGGTCTCAACTACATCACGACCCTGTTGACAATGCGTACGAAAGGCATGTCGATGATGCGACTGCCCTTGACACAGTGGGCCATATTCGTCACATCGATTCTAGGCGTGCTGGCTTTTCCGGTGCTTCTGGCCGCAGGCATACTTCTCACGTTTGATCGAATGGGCGGAACGAGCTTCTTCGTTCCCGGCGGCTTGATAATGAATCAGCAACTCATCGAGCACACCGGTGGGAACCCGCTTCTGTGGCAGCACCTGTTCTGGTTCTTCGGACACCCGGAAGTCTATATCGTGATCTTGCCGGCAATGGGTATCGCATCGGACATCCTGTCAACCTTCTCCCGCAAGCCCATATTCAGCTACCGGATGATGGTCTACTCCATGTCCGCCATCGCATTCTTGAGCTTCATCGTCTGGGGACACCATATGTTCATGAGCGGTATGAGTCCGGTACTGGGTTCGCTGTTCACCCTGACAACCTTGCTGATCGCGATCCCCTCGGCCGTAAAAACCTTTAACTGGCTGGGCACGCTTTGGGGGGCCCGGATACGATTCACACCGCCCATGCTGTACGCACTCGGGTTCTTGTCCGTCTTCGTGAGCGGCGGTTTGAGCGGAATTGTCCTGGGCACTTCGGCCGCGGACATTGCGATGCACGACACGTATTTCGTCGTGGGGCATTTCCACCTGGTAATGGCGATCGCACCGTTGTTCGCCGGCTTTGCGGGAATCCACTTCTGGTTCCCAAAGATGTTCGGGCGGATGATGAACGATACGGTGGGAAAGATTCACTTCTGGATCAGCTTCATCGGCGTCAACTGCGTCTTCTTCCCGATGCATGCAATGGGAGTCGTCGGACATCTGCGCAGGATTTACGACCCCCTGCAGTACGACTTTTTAGTACCGCTTCAGGGCATGAACCAGTTCATCTCCATCTCGGCATTCATTCTGGGGACCGCACAATTGCTTTTCCTCGGAAACTTCCTCATAAGCATCTGGGCGGGACGGAAAGCAGAAATGAATCCTTGGAACGCGACGACGCTGGAGTGGACGGTGCCTTCACCTCCAGGCCATGGAAACTTCTCGGCAGAATTACCAACAGTACATCGGTGGCCGTTCGATTTCAGCCTGCCGGGCGCAAAAGAAGACTTTGTCATGCAGACGGAACCGCCCGGCGAGACCGAGTCAAGTTTGACGCCATAACTGCGCTTGGTGTCTGAGTGTAGGTGTTCAATGTCAGTCGTTACTGAAGAAGTAAAGAGCACGGAGCAGCAAGAGGATCTCTTCGATGTCGGACCGCCTCCGGCACCCCCGTGGGGCCGAGGTCGCGGAGGGGACGGTGAGCCAGGGGAACCTGATTTTGCCTTCCCGGTTTCGAAGGGCCAGTTGGGACTATGGCTGGCGCTGACCGCCATAGCGATGCTGTTTGCTGGCCTGTCCAGCGCCTATATCGTAATGCGGGGCGCCCCGGCATGGCAGAACGTGGCCCTGCCTGCCATGCTATGGGTCAACACGTTCGTCCTCCTGGCCAGCAGCGTCACGATCGAGTGGGCTCGGCGCCGCGTGCGGGAAGACCGGATGGGTCCAACGAAAGTCTGGATGGGCACCACTGCGGGCCTGGGTCTAGTTTTCCTTGTAGGCCAGGTCATTGCCTGGAAGCAGCTCGTCGATGCGGGCGTGTACTTGCCGACGACACTGCACAGTTCTTTTCTATATGTTTTAACGGGCGCGCACGCTCTCCACATACTCGGAGGCCTGGCCGCGCTCGGATATGTCCTGATCCAGACGTTACGAAACCGATACACAGTCTCGAATCACGAACCGGTGACCTTGTGCGCGACGTACTGGCATTTTATGGATGGCCTTTGGATCTACCTTTTTCTTTTGTTGATTCTGGCTTGATTTAAGGAGTTTTGATGGAAGCAACCGTAGCCGAACAAGAACGGGTTTTGGCGTCAGATTGGGGCGGTGGTAAGAACCCGTTCGGAACGAGTTGGGGCAAGTTTATGATGTGGGTCTTCATCATCTCCGACGCGTTGACGTTCGCAGGGTTCATCGTCGCATACGGATTCATTCGCGCTGCGAGCCCGGAATGGCCCGACCAGACAGAAGTCTTCGACATGCGGCTGATCACCTTCATGACCTTCGCGCTGATTTCCTCCAGCGCTGTCATGGCGATGGCTGTGGGGGCGGCGCAGCAGGGCAAGCAGAAAGAGGCCGTTCGATTTCTCCTGATGACAATCGTCGGTGGGACGATTTTCCTGGGATCACAGGCCTTCGAGTGGGCCCACTTCATCGAAGAAGGCGCGCGGCTCAACACCAACCCATGGGGCGTGCCTCAGTTCAGCGCAAGCTTCTTCGTGATGACCGGATTCCATGGATTCCACGTCTTAACTGGACTGATCCTCCTGGCATACACGGCAATCCGCGCGCAAGCCGGACAATATTCCGGCGACAGGGTTGAGATTGCCGGGCTATACTGGCACTTTATCGACGTTGTTTGGGTTTTCATCTTCGCGTTTTTTTATTTGCTGTAGGAGGTCAGTAGTGTCCCAACGTTAGTTGAATAGATTCAGTTGTTTGGAGTTCTCCGAGTCTGAATCTTGATAGTCGAGGGCGGAAAGGGCCTTTAAAAGGGGCGTTTTTTCGAAAACGGTGACGCTGACGATCTGGAGAATTCGGTAGAGACTGGCGTTGACATTGAGCCGTTTTTTCACGATGGCAACAAGCAAATAGACCGAGATGGCGGTCCAGATTTGAGTCTTCAGCGCATTGGGGGTTGTGCCGTAGAACGCCTTGATGCGTAGGTGCTGTTTGATCCACTTGAAGAACAGTTCGACCTGCCAGCGGCAGCGATAGAGTTGGGCAATGGTCGCCGCTGGCAGCGCGAAATTGTTGGTCAGGAAGACGAGGTACTTGTTGTGCTCTCGATCGAGAAAGCGAATGCGGCGGAGTTTTTCTGGATAGCGCTTGCGAGAGTAAAAGCCGCGTAGGCTGATGATCTGATCGCTGAGGACTCCGGTGGACTTGTCCACATCGAGTGAATAAAGACGATTGAAGACGAAATTCTTTTTCGCGCGTGTCACGAAGAACGCCGCCGCGACACTGATTTTGTACAGGCGCCGGAAATCCAGATAACCGCGATCCATGATGTAGAAGGCTCCGGGCTCGAAGGCGAGTTGATCCAGAAGATGGAGGTCGTGAACTTTGCCGTGTGTAATCAGGATAAAGGAAGGAATATTGCCGCGCAGATCCAGAACCGTGTGCAGTTTGACAGCTCCCTTGTGCTTGCGGAAGCGTGCCCACGGGAACAGGGAAAGACACAGATCGATCGTTGTGGCATCGAGTGCGTAAACCGTCTGCTTGAGGTCGACACCGAAACTGTCGCCAACATAGAGCTCGCGAGCCATGGAGATCAGCGTCTGGGCGAAGTCGGCATAGATACGCCAATCGCGCACCTGATTCGCATTCGCAAGGGTGTTGCGGGAGACGCGGCTGCGAATGCCCATGTGATAAAGCTTCGTGCCAGCCGAACGCAGACAGGCTTCGATATCGCGCAGACTCTCCCGGTAGGTCAATTGCGCGAACGCCATGCACAGAAACTGATCCCAGCAGGAAAAACGTTGGAGTTTGTAGTTGCCACGGTAGCGATCGACGCATCGACGAAAGTCTTGACGGGGAAGAAAGTCCATCAGCTGAGAGAAGATCGTCTTGCCGGAATTCATAGGCCGCCTCCTGCCGCAAAGTCGCGGAAGGATGCCGCCAGTACGCAATCAAATTCAAATCGATTTTGGCTCTCAGCCGATCTAACATGACCATTCTCAATAACCTATGGGCGACGCCCATCTAAACGTTGGGACACTACTGGTAGGAGGTTGTGGATGACCGAGGCAACTCACCCTGCGGGTTACCGCACCTATTACATTACTTGGGGCTGGCTCCTGGTGTTGACGCTGCTCGCGCTGGGCATCGGCTACGTCGACATGCCGGGTGGCATCAAAGCGATACTGCTTGTCGGAACGACTTTGGCTAAAGTGGTTATTATCGCGGCGTTCTTCATGCACCTGCGGTTCGAGAAGATGAACCTGGTTTTGATTACATTCTGTCCGTTGGTGCTGGCGATGATTCTGTTTTTCTTCATAGCTCCGGACGCCGCCGACTCGGTCAACCGAGTGTTAACGCTGAGATAGGTTTGAGGTAAGTCTTGAGGTAATAGTTATGGGAATCATCAAGAAACTTATGGGTCCACTAGCCGTGATCGGGGCGATGCTCACTCTGGAAGGAACGGGATGGAGTCAGTGCGCCATGTGTCGAACGGCACTTGAAAGCTCTGTGGAAGGACAACAGATGGCCGAAGGATTTCGCCAGGGCATCATCTTCTTGTTAGCAGCGCCCTACGCCATTATCGGCGTAATTTCTTATGCGCTGGTGAAAGCGTACAAGAAGCAGGCCACAGATTACGCAGATCCAGGAGATCAAGATTAAGATCTTTTGATCTAAAGACGGCACACCCACCAACAACTCAGTCGAAACATCTACAATGAGCCGTCCCGGCGGGACGGCTCCTATTCCTCCGACAAAAATATCCGTCTAAGCCGTGTTTCTTAACCTGGCCTTCGAATTCAGGTCGACCCCTTGATCCACTCCGCCCGACCCCTGTTCGCAAATCGAGACGCTACGCCAAACTCTTGGTAACCGATCGCCGCTTCACTATCAGGGTAATGCCACCCGTTATCGCCCCCAGAATCACAGCGCCAATCATCCACGAACCGAAGTTCAACAGGGGCAGTAGCAGATATCCTTCGAGAGGCGTCACACCTTCGCCGACCGGCCCCAAACTGGCCGTCTGAAAACGCACGCTGTCGATCTGATAAACGTAAGCCAGAACGTAGGTGATGGCCACAGCCACGCGAACGGGCACGGCCCACATCACCGTGGTCTTGATCAGGGTAATGAAAGGCTTCTCGAAACCCAGTTGGAGAATCTTCATCGCAAAATAGACCGGAAACAGCATGTGCAGCCATGCCACACCGAGAATCGTGCTCACCGCGGCAGGCGCGCCAAACGCTTCCACAGTTGCACGGACGACGGTCACGGCAAGCGCGATCAGAATCGGTATCTTGATGAGATTGATGAGGTCGCTTCTCTCAGCCATTCCTACAGCTCCTTATCGTTGTTCGATCTGGGCGTAGCTCGCGACCACAGTCACCCCGCACATCAGAACTGAGCAGCCGAGCTACACCCGGGCTCGATGGCAGATAGGACTTCGTTGTGTGCGAGTTTTTTGCCGGGCTGGATCACCGGTAAAACATATTACAGGCTGTACTTAAACTCAATTGGGAAGTCACCTGCCCGGCAAACCGCCTGAGGGGAAAAGTGGCTCCTGTCAGCGACCCAGTCGCCTTTTGTGAAACCTAAAATGTTCCCGGTAACGATTATCCGCGATAAACGCCGTGCTCGCCACCTCTCCTTGAACGGGCAGTCTCACGCCAGATCACCCGCCGCTTTACCTACTTCTCGTCGTATTCGTCATGGCGGCGTACCCATGCCTGATTCCACGGCAACGATTCTTCATCGCGTCCCTTCGGAACCATATCCAAGTAATTGTAGGTGCCGTTGAGAATGTCGATGCCGCGCGAGTAGCTTGAGTAAGTGTGAAAGACGCCAGCATCGTCGTCCTTCGCAAACACACTCATTCCGGGCAGTTCTTCGCGTGCGAGGCGCTGCGTGGCGTAGTTGTAGTAGCCCTCGCCCTTTTCCATTTCCTCAGCGCTGAACCCGACTCCATAGTTGCGGTTGAAGTCATTGTCATGCGATGACAGCCATTCGAAGGACCAAGCCATGCGCTTCTTGTAAGCCTCGATTTGGTCCAAGCGCGCTTTGGAAATAGCGACCATGCTGACATCGCGAGCATTAAGGTGAACGATTGTGCCGTTGAAATTGTCCGCCCAAAACGAACAGCTCGGACAGGCATCACCATTCCAACTCGGGTGGTACATGAAGTGATAAACGATGAGTTGGCTACGGCCACCGAATAAATCCGAGAGCGAGCGTTGGCCGTTCGGTCCGTCGAAGACGTACTCCTGTTCGACTCTTACCCACGGCAGCGCTTGGCGTGCCCGCCTAAGTGCATCCCGTTCTTTGGTAAACGCTTTCTCTTTCTCGAGCAGGGCTTTGCGTGCTTTAAGCCACTCGTCTTCGGTTACGATGTTCGGATTAGTCATGGCGATCGATGCTCCCTAACTGTCCGTTGCTGCAATCCAATCTCAGTCCGCGAGAAATCCCGTTGCAGGGCCATTGAACCCCTTTTGAAATTAGGGGGCATCGAAGAACCTTGTTGCATGGATCATCCCGAAGGATGCCTTATCATCGTGTTTTTCAACACCGGGGATAACTTAGATGCCACATAAGTTCAACGCAGCCCGACGGCACAAGTTTGATAAGGCGCAGTATCGGGTGATCAACTGGGCGGAATATAACGAGAGCCTGCGCCAGCGGGGTGATCTGACGATCTGGGTCAGTGATGAGGCTCAAAGTGTGTGGAGCGCAGTTGTGTGCGTCAAGTTCTGCAAAAAGTATTTCCGAAAAATTCAGTTCTTGAGTGTCGATCGCCGTCGGGCCTGTGGGAATGTGGGAAAGCTGAACGTTTTTGGCGAAGCTTTTCCAAGCCTCAGAGGGAATCCGCGCCTTTTGGCGGATTTCCTCTGAGGCGTCATTTCCATCAGGCCTCTGCGTTTCTTTCTTTTTTGGTTCTTTTTCTTTCTTTCGTCCCCTCGAAAGTTTTCCACAGCGATTGTTCGCTCCAGGATGCTCTGTAATCGCCGATCGACATCCGAGTCGATCATTGGGGTCGGCCCGTTGGGACGCGTTTAGGCAGCCGGCGTCTGACGGTGCCAGTCCCTTTTGTGTTCCTTCAACAGGTCCATGTTCAAGTAGCGGATCGCTTCGATCCAGTTCTCGTGCGTTTCGGTGGTCAGCGCCCGAATCAAACGCAGACAGCTGGCTGCGTTGGGGAATATCCGCACCACGCGCGTTCGCCGTTTGATCTCTTCGTTGAGCCGTTCCAGCATATTGGTGGATTTCATGTGTTTGTGATGCTGAAGCGGCAGCGTGTAGAAGCTTAGTGTCTCGTCGATATTGTCTTCGACCCAGTCGCAGAGTTTGGAATATTTCTGCCCCCACTTGCTCAACCATGTCGCCAGGTCCTGCCGCACTTCCTGGAGGTCCCGCCGGTCGTAGAGCCAACGCAGTTCCTGGAGACAATCGTCATCGGCTTTGCGCGGCAGATAATCCAATGCGTTTCTCAGAAAGTGGACGTAGCAGCGTTGCCAGATCGCTTCGGGCAGGACTTCTGCGATGGCTTTCTTCAACCCGGCATGATCGTCGGTCACCACGAACTCCACGCCGCACAAGCCGCGTTGTTTCAAACTCAGTAACAGTTCCCGCCAACTGGTCGTGCTTTCCCGTTCCGCCAGTTCCACCGCCAACACACCGCGCCTCCCGTCCCAGTTGATTCCGATCGCCACCAGAACTGCTCGGCTCCGGATGACCCCGTCTTCGCGCACCTTCTCGTAGCGCGCATCCAGAATCAGGTACGGGTATTCTTCCTCCAATGCTCGCGTCGCAAACTTTTTCAGCTCCGTGTCCAGTGTCTTATTAATCCGGCTGATCGTGCTGGCCGAAAACGAATGCCCGCATAATTCTTCGGTGATGGCCTTGACCTTGCGCGTCGACACGCCCTGCACGTACATCTCGGCCAAGCTGGCCACCAAAGCTTTCTCGCTGCGTTGGTAGCGTTCAAACACTTCCGTGCTGAACCGCCCGGCCCGGTCCTGCGGCACGCGCAGCTCCAGCTTGCCCACCCGCGTGACCAGGTCCCGCCCGTAATAGCCACTCCGATATCCGGTCCGCCCCGCCGTTCGTTCACTCTTGGCCGCGGCCACAACCTGCTCCATCTCCCCCTCGAGAATTTCCTGAACCACCTCCTGCACGACGCTTTTCAGCAGATCCTTTTCCTCTCCTAACAGTTCTTTCCAATCCACTCCCTTTCGCTTAATCTTAGTTCGGGCCATCGGTTCATCTCCTTCGTTTCAAAGTTGTTGGTTGCCAACTTTCTCGGAGATACCCTGGCCCCTTCCTATTTCAGGACCCCTTTTTTGCAGAAACTCTGAAACATAACCTGGAGCGCGCCGCGCCGCACGTCACGGGGTGGCCAGCGGAGATACTCGGATCTGGCGATCGAGACATGCCTGACGCTGCGCACGGCGTATCGGCTTGGGTTGCGGCAAACGCAGGGACTTATGGGATCCATCGGCACGCTCATGGGGCTGGATATACGGGTGCCGGACTTCTCCACACTGTCGCGTCGTGCAAACGGCTTGAGCATCGCTCAGGTGATGATGCAAGCCGGATCTGTGCCTGTCCATCTGGTGGTGGACAGTACCGGCCTCAAGATCTTCGGCGAAGGGGAATGGCTCGCGCAGAAGCATAAAATCAAGGGAATACGCCGCCGCTGGCGCAAACTCCACCTCGGACTGGACCTGGCCAGCGGTGCGATTGTTTGCGCCAATCTGACTCACGATGACGTTGGAGACAGCACTGCATTACCCGGGCTCCTGGATCAACTCGATGCCCCGGTCGCGGGCTTTCTGGCTGACGGCGCCTATGATGGAGCGTCTACACGAGATCTGCTGAGGGAACGGTATGGGGAGACCCTGGATGTGGTTATACCGCCGCCAAAGAACGCAGCGATCCGACCGCAATCGGCGCGGGATCCAACCGTTCGGGATCGCCATATTGCTCAGATCCGCAGCAACGGCCGCATGGCCTGGCAAGTGGCCACAGGGTACAACCCGCGCAGCCGGATAGAAACGCAGATCGGCCGTTGGAAGGGTGTCATCGGCCGCAGACTCCAATCCCGCAGCTTCTCCAGGCAGATCACGGAGATCCAACTCGGCCAAAAAGTCCTGAACACAATGACCGCACTCGGACGGCCTGTGTTCGAGCGTATCGCCTGACGCTACCGCTTGGGAAAGGGCGAATTCCATCTCCGCCCCGATCCATGCAACAACGCTATTCTGGAAGAAGACGGATTCGACCCGTTTGTTGAAGAAGCCTGCCAGAAGTTCTACGCCCCGGTGATGGGTCGGCCCGGTGTCGTGCCGGGTGTGTACTTTCGGATGCTGCTGGTCGGCTACTTCGAAGGGATTGACTCGGAACGCGGCATCGCCTGGCGGTGTGCCGACTCGCTGAGCCTGCGGGAGTTTCTGGGCATTGGGCTGACCGATGGTACCCCGGATCATTCCAGCGTGTCGCGGACACGCCGGCTGATCGATCTGGAAACCCATGCCCAGGTGTTCCACTGGATGCTGGAGCGGCTGGCCGGGCACGGGTTGATCGACGGGAAGACGGTTGGCGTGGACGCGACGACGCTGGAAGCGAACGCGGCAATGCGGTCGATCGTGCGGCGAGACACCAGGAACAGTTATGAGGACTTTCTGAAGGAGTTGGCCCACGCTTCGGGCATTGAAACGCCGACACGAGCCGAACTGGCGCGACTGGACCGGAAACGGCCGAAGAAGGGATCGAACGACGACTGGGTGCATCCCGACGACGCGGATGCGCAGATCACCAAGATGAAAGACGGCCGCACGCATTTGGCTCACAAGCTGGAACACGCTGTGGATATGAAGACCGGCGTCGTGCTGGGGGTGACGGTTCAGGGTGCTGCCACCGGGGATACGACGACAATCAAAGAGACGTTGATCCGCACGGCCGAGAACATGGAGAAGCTGGCAAGCAACCCGAAAACCGAAGCGCAGATTCGAGAAGATTGGTTTTCTGAAGTCGTCGCCGATAAGGGATATCACAGCAACGAAACGATGGTCGATCTTCGCGAATTGGGGATACGCACCTACATCTCGGAACCGGATCGGGGCCGTCGCCGCTGGAAGAACAAGCCGGACGAACAACAGGCTGTCTATGCCAATCGCCGTCGAATCCGTGGAGAACGCGGCAAGGAGTTGTTGCGGCATCGCGGCATGATGCTGGAACGACCCTTCGCTCACGGTCTGGAAACCGGCGGCATGCGACGGGTTCACCTTCGAGGACGGGAAAATATCCTGAAACGGATCCTGGTTCACTACGCGGCCTTGAACCTGGCGTTGATCCTGCGCCAGAAGTTCGGGCAGGGCACGCCACGGAGCCTGCAGGACCGGTCTGCGGCATACTTTGCCGCTCAAATCGTGCTCTTCTGCGTCCAGATGGCGCTTCAAACGCATCATGAACTCCGTCAGCTGGATATCGAGCCCAACGTGGCTATCGAATCCGACGTTACGACTGTGTCAGAGAATCTCACTTCTGCCACGGGCTGCTAGCTCTCGCGTTCGGTCCATTCGATTTTGTCGTGGCAGGTAAGGTTTGGGGATTTCACCCAGGGCTCTACGGTTTAGCTGTGAACCTCGTGATTGCCGTTGGGGGGTCGCTGACTCCAGGAAAACCTTGAATCGGACGGTACCTTTGTGCGGCGGTATGAAAATCAGTCCTTTGTCGGGAGGGAGATTTCGCTCGGTCATTCAGACAGAATCACTGAATGAACGACGGAGCGACATCTTGTATCACCATGTTCAGACCGAGGATACCAGCAGCATACCACTCGGGCTTGACTGACTAGGGCACCGGTTCGATCCGCATCAAACGGCCTTCCGCCTCATCGGTCACAAAGTAAAGCAGACCGTCCGGCCCTTCTCTGACGTCCCGAACACGGGTTCCTATATCGAACAGGGGCTCGCGTATCTCGCCCGATGCAGGCGCGCTGGTGTCGGGAGGATCCGCAGTGAACGTGATGCGCTGCACCTGCTGTCCCGCCAAACCGCTGACAAAAAGATCGCCCTTCCATTCTGGAAAAGTGTCGCCCGTGTAGAAGGTCATCCCGGAAACGTTGATCCCTGGATTCCAGGACATGTATGGGGGCGTCAGTTCGACCCCCGCAGGTGCGGGCGTTTCGCCCGGACCACGGACCGAAATATATGGCCATCCATGGTTGAGACCGGGACGCGCGATGTTGATTTCATCGCCGTGCTCGTTTGTCCAGACTTCGCCGGTCTCGGGGTGAACCGTCATCCCATGGATGTCGCGATGCCCATAGGCGAAGATTTCGTCACGGTAGCCGTCGCGACCCACGAAAGGATTGTCACCCGGAACGGTGCCGTCGTCGTGGAGGCGCAGTAGCTTACCCGCATGATCGGTCGTATCCTGGGCACGCATCGGCTCGTTCCTCTCTGCGGTCGAAAAATACAGCATGCCGTCCGGCGTGAACCGGATATAGGAAGAGAGGTGCCCATCGGCCATCGCCCACGCGTCGGCGACAAAGACGTCCGTCACGTCCGTCAGCCGAGTCCCGTCGAGAGTGCCTCGAGCGACAACCGGGGTCGCCCCGAGTTCACCGGCTTTGTCGTAGGTGAAGTAGATCCAGTTGTTTTCCTCGAAATCGGGATGGAGAATGACGTCCATCAACCCACCGCGACCGGGGACGTAATACACCTCGGGGATTCCGGCGATTGACCGAGGCTCCAGCATCCCGTTGCGAACGTAGCGCAGACGCCCTTCCAGTTCGGTTAGTAGCATCGTGCCGTCGGGCAGGAACGTCAGGCCGTAGGGATAGGTCAGACCCTCGGCGAGGGTTACAACGCGGATCGAGTAATCTTCGGTTTCGAACAACCGTACACCCGAATCCGCCACAGCGTCCGTCAGAGCCTCCGGCGTGACAGCGTCCGAGGCACAGCCGGCTGCAAACATCAGGACCAGGACGGTCGCAAAAACAGGGGCACAAAAGCGTCTGTATGGAAGCGCATACTTCATGACATAACTCCTTATTGGCTCAACAAAGACGGGGATCTCGACGGATCGTGGATTTAGGCGTCAGGTATATCACAAGCGTTGGGGAGGGCGACAAAGTCTGGACGGACGCTGGAGTGTCCAGATCACAGCTCACTCGCTGCCCCTCACTCGCTACCAATGTAAGGCAGCCACCGTCCCAGGAAAATAACACCCACCCAGAAGACAATCGAACTGGCCGCCAATATTTTGGTCAGGGGGGCGGCGCTTTCGTCCGTTCCAAGGGCCCACCCTTCTTCATAAACAGTCACGTAGAGAAAGTTGACTCCGGCGAGGAGCATCAGCACGATCTTCCAGTGAAATGCGGGATTCGCGACGTATTGGGCATGGTTTGCGACGAAGAACAACATGCCGGTAACCGCATTAATGGCAAATCCAACAATCACCCACGGCAACAGCCGATGGAGAGCTGCGAACGAAACGCCTTGTAGCACTCCGAGCATCCTTAGATTGACGAGCAATACAACACCAAACAAGATACAAAGCCCAACGAAATGAAAGATCTCGTTGACCGGCCATACCCATGGGTTATCGAACATGAACGACGACGCGATCGCTGCAGTCTGGAGCCATGCCGCTTCAGGCCTCACTACGTCCGGCCGAATCTCCGGATGATTGATCTCACCACCTAGGTTGGCAGCTCTTGCCATCAGTGCCACAGTCACCGCTGAAAGAAGCAGGACGGCCGGCATGTTCCAGCTAACGAAATTCGAAAGCCGGCGAAACTGCCACAGTACCAACCACGAGACACACCCGGTTAGCCCCATAAAAACGAAGGCCAGCAGCGCGGCGTCCTCGTGCGCTTCAATCGTGGATACGGACACGTCCGGGACACCTTCAAGAACCAGTTGAGCCGCATTCCCACTCAGATATGCCGGTATGGATACGAGCGCAATTACGACGAAAACGCCGAGGCTGGCTCGCTTCAGGTCCTCGCTCTTCCAGACAAGAGCCACCAGAAAAAGGCCAAACCCCACAACAGTGCCGATCGTCGGGAAGTGATTGAGCAGAACGTGCAAATGTGCCAGGTTCATATCTGCCCTTCTACACGCACCGTCGGGCGCTGGCTCTGGAAGAGAGGACCCTCAACACCTGGTTCCAGTTATTGAATGAACTCATTGATGTACGCCATGAGGCGTCCAGCGGCAAGAGCGACAAACCAGGCCGTCAGCGATACCGCACCTAACAACTTGCCGCGCATCCCGACCCGACCCTGATCGACAGGAATATCCTGGAACACCGTCTTCCGAAGTAGCACCAGGCACACCATCGCGAGCGCGACGCAAGCGAGTTTTACGAAAAAGCCAGGATTCGCAAAATGCCTCGTGGCATCCGCGGCAAATAGCAGAGCGCCCGTCGCCAGGTTCAGCACAAATCCTCCCCACATGACGGGATACGCTCTGACCAGAGCCTGGAGCGGAACTGCTGGAGCAAAACCGAAAATCCGGAAATCCAATGCCACGCTGAGGCCGACGAGCACGCCGAGGCCCAGAGTGTGAAAAAAGAGAACCAGAGGGTATCCGGTGAGCGTCCCTCCTTCGCGGATCCATGCCGGCAGGCTACTCTGTTCCAGCAGGATAAAAAATGAATCCATCTATTTCTATCTGGGGGTAACTCTAGACGCGGCAACGGAACCTGAGGTTTGTGCCGCCTTCAAAAGACAGTGATGAGAGTGCATTACCTGAAGCAAGGCATGTGTGCGAAAGGAAAACAAGATGCGCAACGATGAAGAGCTGGGCGAACTTCCCCACACTACATTTCACGATTTCGGATCACGATTTCGGATCACGATTTCGGATCGCGATTTCGGATCGCGTTCTCAAAAAACGCTATTCAATCCTCCATGCCAGTTGAGCCTTATAGCATTCAAGAAGAACCGTGAAATAGCGGTCAACGGCATCCGCGTTGACGAAAGAATGGGGCTCCCCCTCCAATCTCAGCACCTCAGCTAGGATCCCGTCGGGGTTTCCGCCGCCCGATTCATCGGGATTCATGATTCGCCAGGCACGTATCTTTTCAAGCATATTTCCGTGCCTCACGGTCTGGGTTAGAATTGTGTCCACACCGGCCTCTGCCGCAATATTCTTGAAGCGTTCTGCGGATTCGACCCAGGTCTCCATCATCGTGACGCCGTCGGGGAAATACCGCACCCCCTGGCGACCAATGGTGATATCGGTCCCGCCCCAGAATACAGCCACGTGGCGATCGTCGTCCGAATTCACGCTCTTTTTATTCCAGAGCGGCTCAATGATCATCGAAAGCGTGCCCGGGGTGTGGCCGGGGGTGATGTAGAGCGTTACGGTGACCTCACCGAGCGTCAGTTGCATGCCATCGGTTGCCACCATGTCTCGTGTCGGTTTCAGTTCCTCCGGATTGTTGTCGTTCTCGATGACCTCCCAATCCGCTTCCGACAACACGATCCGGGCAGATGGGTACAACTTCTGAAGAACACTGGCCCCAAAAAACCGGTCGTCATGGCCGTGGCTGACGATGATGTAGCTGATGTCTTCGGGATCGAGGCCAAACTGCAGCAGGCCGAGGACCAATTCTTCGCTGCTGAAATGGTAATTCGTGTCGATGATGATAATCCCTTCCGACGTGTTGACCGCATATACACCAGCACCGCTGGTGCCGATGAAATACAGGTTGTCAAACAGGATCGCCGGTGGTTGATACCAGTCCTCCCGTGGCCGTGCCGCGGTTCGGTCCTGCTGGCGCATCGCATCCGGCAGCGTGGGTTCGGCACACATCTGGTCGTGCAGACGGTCGAAAACGTGAAACGGCTGCAGGGGATTTTCAACACTCGGCGCGACAGCAGCACGGGCTAGGGCGACATGGGCCTGGGCGTCGTCGGCTTGGGCATCCGCAGTCTGGGCCCAACCGAACATGAGCAAAACACTGCAGAACGCAAGTGCCAGATGGCGTGTCATGACCTCTCTCCTCACAATGTAGGTTCGACTCTCATCGCTCGTCGCCTTATCAACCAGCCAGATGTGGGGGTTGGCTTACACCAGGAAGCCTGGAGGGGCAGTCTCAGGCGACGGGTTCAGGTTCAGATCCCGACTCTGTCTATATTCTGTCTATTTAGGTCAATTCTCCGGATACTTGTCGCCGGGATAGGCATATATGACTTCGTTCCTTGCAACCTCAGGATCGCAGGCGCGCCAAGCGGTATTGGGTCCCCCGGACTGTTTGTTCAGGACGTAAGCGTACTTGAAGGGCCGAATCAAAAAAGTAGGGTCCTCCAAGGTGATGATAAGCCTGAGGTTATTTTCGTCGATGACCTGATAGCGCTCGGTGATCTTCTTTCGCACAGAAGAGGCCATATGAAGGTGGTCATCGATACCGTCCGGGTCAAAAGTGAAGTTGGTCGACTCCACAACCAGGTCATCCTCATCCCACCAGCCGATCGAATGCCCGTGCTGGAAGAGCTTTCTCGCCTCCGGATGCCCGCGCCCGTCCATCCATATGTTCCGGTTAATCAAGCCCGACGGGTCCGCATGCTGAAACTCCAATCGGTCCGGATATCCGGAAATATAAACCCCACTGCCTAACAAGGCCGGTGCGGCCACTTCCGCGCACTCGGACAGGGCCGGAGATGCCCGGTGGTCCATAAATTCCAGCCACGCCTCGCCGCGCTGGTTCAAAGGAAGTTGGTCGACCGGCAACGAGCAGTTCAAGAGTTTTTCGCCGTAGTCTCCGAGACGGCCACCGCAGTTTCCACGGTCCTGACCGTCAGGATTGTCGACCCCTGTATCCCAGTTCCCGATAAAAGGAAATGACTTGAAAAACTGTTCGTCAGTCTGGGCGCCGAGGTCTGCGGTTCCAAATCCAAACGCAACCACCAGACACACAACGGTACAAACGATGGACGCTTTCAGCGATCCATTGTCTGTCGCTCTGTCCCTATTCGGGCGTGTCATTTGTTGTAAATCCTGTCAAAACTCTCGTCATTTCCTGGACGCAGATGAGGACACCGCTTCTCGTCCACACCCGCGAAACTCGAAAACTACTGCTCCGGTACTCCGGGACACCCGCCCAGGCACACGATTTTTCCATCCGGGAAAGTCACCACTCCAGCCGCCATCGCCGTCGCGCCTTCCCTCCGGGCGGGGTTGCCTTCAACCTTGACCGTGTGACCGATAAAGTCCTCGGGCCTCCATCCGGCACGCCTCGCGTTCACCGCTCCGGTTCTCGCCGTAATTCGCCAGAGTGCGGTCGTGCCGTCCGGTTCGCTTACCTCAACCATCATCTCGGAGTGCGGGCTGACGAGCTTGAAGGATTTGACCATGCCCTCGATCTCGACGGTCTCCTCCATGGTGAAAAACGTGTTGAACGAGTGGTGCGCCTGCGCCGGAAAACTCAGCGTCAGCAACGCGGCAACCGATACTACCGAGACAAGAAATTTCATGGTTCCAATCCCTCTTTCTAACTATTTTTCATAGACTTTCATACAATCGCGATCGATTGCGATTTCGGTCGGATTGTATTCTCTGCCTGCAGATTCCGTCAAGGGCAAAACACCCTGATCACACCCTCTCGATGACGGCTCGCAGTTGAGATCAGCGAGTCCACTCGGCATGAGAGCCACTGGGCCGTCACAGATACGCTCGGTCGTTCAAACAGCCGCCTACCGGCATTTCAAGGAATAAGGAATAAACAAGAAAATAGAGGATGGTAGTGTCCGACTTAGTGAGTTCAATTTCAGGACACCGCCGGTAAAATTTCCATCTTTCTGCACCCCGGCAACAATCTGCTTGACCCTACAACCCCTTGACGGTAATCTGCATGAAAGTAAACCAATTGACCGGTATATCAGCGGCCAATTAATTATATTTGTAGGCGCTATTTAAGTAAGCTCAAATCCGCAGTTGAAAATCGAGGAGGGTTGAAGGTGAAAACCGTGAAATTGGCTCTAGTGTTCGGGATGGTTTTAAGTATGACGCTCGTCTTAAAGGCAGCACTGCCCCAGCAAGAGCAGCCAAGCCAGCCCGCAGTAGCAGTAGATGATAACATTATTGAAGACGCGCATGGAGCGTTGTATTCGCCTCAGGATGCGGCTCTAGAGGCCAGCCGGCTGACGGAAGCCGTGGCTGCGGCGTTGCAGAGCGGCGAGGTTTCCAGTACGCCAATACTTCGAAAGAATTACGTCGATGAACACATCTTTGGAAGGATGGAGCGGGACGGCATTCCCCGTGCGCCCCTGTCGGGTGATACGGAGTTTCTCCGGAGGGTGTACCTGGATGCGACAGGATTTTTGCCGAGCGCGGATGAGGTCCGTTCCTTCATAGCGGACGCCGATCCGAATAAGCGCGACAAGGTTATCGACTCTCTGATCGGCACGGAGGAATTCGTGGATCAGTGGGCGTATAACTACGGGGAACTGTTCAGAACAGACGACGCTCGCTTTCACCTTTGGACAAAGGAGTGGATCAGGGTGGACCGGCCCCTTAGCGAAGTCTTCTATGACATCCTTACTCCGACCACAAAGTATATGGGAGGGATCCCGGCGGGGATGTACTACGATCCCACCGGCTACACGAACACCCGCTGCATCTTTGTTACCGATAGCGACCATTTGAAAGGTTTTAACCGTCTGGACTGGACGGATGAGGTCACGTCGGATCTTGCACGCGTGTTTCTTGGCCTTACGACCGACTGCATTTCCTGCCATAACGGCGCGGGTCACACCGACACCGTAAATCTCTGGTTGACCACCAAGAGGAGATCCGACTTCCACCAGCAGGCGGCCTTCTTCGGAAGTACGCGGCTCGTATCCAGCGGTGGATTCCAGAATGGCAGCCCCTCGATCGACGGCTTGGGAACCGGATACAACACCGGAAATGACGCCCCTTACTGGACCCCGGCAGAGAATCGTTTCCCGCGCGATGGCCAAACCTACGAACCGGCTTTCCTGTTGACCGGAGAAACGCCTGAGCCCGGCGAGGATCCCCGTAAAGCGTTGGGCAGGATCGCGCCGCAGCATATCCAATTCTCGCGCGCGGCGGTCAACATCATTTGGAAGAAGTTGATGGTCATTGGTTTGGTCGAGCCCTACGATGGATTTGATCTGCTACGCCTGGATCCGAACAATCCGCCACCGGAGCCGTGGACCCTTCAGCCGACTAATCCTGAATTGCTGGAGGCGCTGGCTGAAGACTTTCGCGCAAACGGCTTCCGGATCTACAATGTGATCAAGACCATTATGAAGTCCAACGCCTATCAACTTTCTACCACCTTCGAGGGGGAATGGCTGGACGGATATATTCCATATCATGCGCGGCGTTTCGCCCGTATCTTGACGGGTCCGGAGGCGGCCGATATCGTGGCGCAGGCCACCGGCACCTCGGCTACATTCGAAATGGAGCAGTATGGCGTGCCCCGAAGGTACATCAAAGAGTTGACCAATCCTGCAAACATGAGGATTGACCAGCGTGATGAAAATAGGGACGTCTTTGCGTTCATGCAGGCGTATTACCAGTCCGAGCGCGCCCTGCCACCGGGCGATAAGAGTATGGCCAGTCCCATACAAGCGATGATGATGATGAGTTCACCCGTGATTACGACCCGGGTGGTTGCTGAAGCAGACACGCGTGTTGCGACCTTGTTGAATTCCAGCAAATCGGACGATGAAATCATCGAGGAGCTGATCCTGACGAGTCTGTCCCGCTTTCCCACCGCCGATGAGATCGAGGTGGCGAAGCGTTTTATTGACGAAAAGGGCAGGAGTGAGGCTATGGAGACCTTTCAGTGGGTGCTGCTGAATAATCCGGAGTTTCTTCTGAATCATTGACGAGAGGCCCATCCAAATATGAGCGGTTGTTTAAGCCCGATAAGACGGATCAGCCATTACAAAGACGGTTGATGTTGCGGTCGTCGGGTGGGGAAACAAATTAGCCCAATGTAGCGTGAGGAGAAAAAAAGGATGAGACAACGAATAAAGGACATGAGCCGCCGCGATCTGCTGAAATTATTCGGAGTGGGTTTTGGCGCGTCAATCGCTGGGCAAGTCACGTTGCCGCGTAAGATTCAGGCAGCACAAGGCGCGGTGACGCCACGAGGGTCGGCGCGCAACGTAATTGTGATCCAGAATGGCGGCGCTCCCAGTCCGATGGAGACCTTCGATTTCAAGGAAACGAAGTGGACGGCGCCTGATCTGGATATTCAGCAGGTAAATTCAGATTTCGTTTTGTCGAAAACCTTGTTCCCTCGGGCCCATGAAGTGTGGGCACCGCGAGCCTCCTTGGTTCGCACGATGAGGTCCGGCGGCTTGGTTCATTTCCCGGCCCAGTACTATCAACAGGCGGGTCGCGCAATGAATTCCGCAATCGTCCGGGAGATCCCGGCTTTCGGCTGCGTCGTTGCCAAAGAACTTGAGCCCGAGCGACGAGACTCCGACACGTTTCCCGGATTTATCAGTACTGATCTGTGGAACATCCGCTGTCCCCCGCTGGGATCTGGAATGTTGCCGTCTCGGTTCGCGGGAATGGACCTCAACACGAACAGCGTATTCGACAGCTTCGGCGGTGGGAGTGACGCGCAAGAAAATGTAATTTTGGAGGAACGCTGGGAGGCCCTGAACAGATGGACCGAAGTGACGGGCGATGGGGTCAACCAGTTCGGTTCGAAGAGCGAAGAGTACCAGGCATCCTATGACTATGGCATCCAGGTCTTACTGGATCCACGGTTTAAGGAAGCGCTCGCCCTGACCGAGGAGGAGAAGGAGCGGTATGGGGTGAATCAAGATGGCGGGTTGACGAAGCTGGGCCTGGGGATGCTTCTGGCGCGGAATCTACTGGCCGCGGACGCCGGCGCACGATTCTTATGGGTCGCCAACGGCTACAATGGCAGAAACGGGATATTTGATAACCATTCGGGTCTTTACGCCCGAGGCGTCCCTGCATCGAGAGAGTCACTCCCGATCTACGACAGCGCCCCGAGGTTCGATCGAGCGATCTCGGCCCTGGTTGAAGATCTTTTGGTCATGCCCGGCCATGAACCTGGAAAGACGATGTTCGATGAAACACTGATTGTCATCAGCCAGGAATTCGGACGCACTCCGGAAATGAACCCTGCCGGCGGCCGTGATCATTGGGGCGACGTGTTTACGAATGTGTTTATGGGAGGCGGCGTCCAGGGGGGCCGGATTATCGGCAAGACGGACGAAGTCGGCGGAACGGTGCTCGATACGGGTTGGGGATTCAGGGAACAACCGATGATGGATCACGTTGTGTCAACGATCTATTCGGCGTTAGGCATCGACTACAGCAAGATAATCGAAGACACGCCATCGGGACGAGCGTACGAATATCAGCAAACGGCTCCGCTCGGGGGGCCGAGGTTTATTCCTCGGACGGAGATCAACGAGCTGTTTGTATGAGCAAGTCAATAGTGCTTACGATCCTCTGTTACGTTTGCGCCGCGCTGCCCATCGCGGCGCAAACAGTAGCGCCGGAAGACATGGTGGAGATTCCCGCTGGCGACTTTTGGTTGGGCCGCGCCTATGCTAACGGCAATGATGCAGAGGATAACCAGCCGCGCGCCTTCCGGGATGACAGGCCCGCCAACCTGGTTTATCTGGACGCCTTCTACATTGATAGATACGAAGTAACGAACGCGGATTATGCCCGGTTTCTGGAAGCGACGGGCGGTCAGGCGCCGTGGCAGTGGCCCGATGGCAACTTCCCAGACGGCCGGCAACTGCAAGCCGTTTCCAACGTCAACTGGTTCGAAGCCACCGCCTACTGCGAGGCGGGTGGCAAACGTCTCCCCACCGAAGCGGAATGGGAGAAGGCGGTGCGAGGGGGACTGGATCGGAAAATTTACGCATGGGACGGTGCTGTTGCCGCAGACGAGTATCGACCCCAGTTCGAAGCCGGCGGGCCGGCAGCTGTCTCCCTAAACACGGCCGCGGCCGTCGGATCATATCCGCCCAACGACTATGGTCTCTACGACATGATAGGCAACGTTATGGAGTGGACCGATGACTGGTATGACCGCGGTTACTATGCTTTCATCCCGAAAAGGAATCCACCCGGGCCAGCGGACGGCGTATACAAAAGTATCCGAGGCGGTGGCTGGGCGGAAGGCCGGGGCCCAAAGTTGGCAAATCATTACCGCAACTATAGTGATCCTGAACAACGTGCTCTCACTATAGGTTTCCGTTGCGCACAGTAAGAAGGACCTGGGTAAGTAGCACCTCCATGCGTTGGATCACTCTTTCAATCTTGACCACCCTCCTGTCCGTATCTGTGTCCCAAGCTCAGACTCCAACTGAGCCGCCACCGGCCCAGGCGGAACCCGACCCCACTCTGCTGGGCCAGGAATGGGTGGATCGGATCAATACGCTCGACGACTGGCGCCTGACCATGGATGGAAGGGAAGAGGGAGTTGCCGAAGTTGTCGATGGTTTTTTGGAACTCTTGGCTCCGGATGTGCTTGTGGAGGTGCCGCCTCACGATGAAAACCAGATTGGACCGGTTATGCTTATCGGCACAGAGCAGGTCGGGCTGTGGGCCACGAAGTTTGCGAGATCTCACGTAAACGTCGTTTATAGTCTAAAACGCCAGACCGCAGGGGAAGTCGAAGGAGAACGGATGGTTTACTCCAAGCAATTGCCTTGGGGGGGACTTGGTGTTTCGTTCCCGATTTACTTAGACTATCGTGCGCGTGCGGATCGTCGAAGGTTTTGGGAGGTAGGAGCCGTGTTCCTGGAGTATGGCGAGAATGGAAAAATCCGGCGGTTCCGCATTTTCCAGACGGAGAAAGAGGAGGTCGTGGAGGAATAGTTTTCAGCCGAGGGTTTTGGGAGGAACCGTCAGCGGTTCGGTCGCGGTGTACGGAGCGAAAGTTGGCCCAGGCCCTGTGGCAAAATTGTAGCGGCTGCGTGGCCGCGCTCGCCAAACCAATCGCATCCGGCAAAGCAATAGCATCCGGCAAACCAATAGCATCCGGAATGTTGAGCGGCATCGAAAACGCGCCTCGTCTCGGTCGAGAGTCCTTCCACTTTGGCTGCATCCTCAACCGCATTATTCGCCTAATTCTCCCCGATTTCCGAAAGGCCTGAATCCCCGTCTGGACGAACTGCAGAGCGACTTAGAGGGGTTCCTCGCACACTACAACAGCGAAACCATCAAGGGGAATGGTGCTTCTGCGAATCGATGCAGACATTCACCGACAGCTCGGATTTGGGGACGGAGGGAGTGGATATCGCGAGTGAACTCCGACAGAATGCGTGACCGAAGGTGATGCAGGCTTGAGCTTTACACCTTACTACTTGAGTTTTACACAGTATGAGGTGTCTACGGTTTGATAGTGAAACCCGTCTCTATCGTCTCGCGGTGTGCGCCGTGGCAGCTGCCGCAAGAAGCCCCAATTACTTCATATGACGCTTTCGCCGCTTCAACATCCTCTTCGCCGGTCCTCGCGGCGACCATAGCGGCTGCGTCCGCCGCCTCCCTTGCGAAACCCGTTGCGTCTTGGGTTTCCAGGCGGGCCCAAAACGCCTCAGTTTCCCGGAAGAACCCTTCCAATCGGGTGGCATTATCAGCGGCCGCCGAAGGCTCATTCGCCTCCAGATTTTCGCCGAGGCTGCGGTAGGCTGTCCGAATATCCTGCATTATCTCGTCATGGGGCCGGCCCTGATAGGGACCGCCGTCCTGGGCGAATAAGGTGACTCCCGCAAACACACCAGAAGCAACGATCATAACTAACGCAAAGTACCGATTCATCTTTTGCCTGCCTATAGTCTCAGACCCATCAGGTCATCGACCCGTAATACACACCGGTGTAGTAAAAAAATCAAGAAGCCTTTTGGCTGCCATCCCTGGAGCTCGGCGGGACAAGAATTGCGCAGGACTCACGTTTGTGTCAAGAGAAATTCGTCCAGCCGACTGCGAGTAAGAGTGGCTTATGGGCGCGCTTCTGGAAGCGAACCCATCGGTGGGCTGACTTCCTTCAGAGTTGTCCAACGAGATTTTTCCCGTATCACTCAAAAACGGCCGCCGAAGACTTCGATCAAATTCTTGAGGAATCCGTTCATGCCAGACATAAGGCAACTTGATTAAATTGATATAGAAAGCAGCCGAGCTGTGGGATGCCCTGGCAGAGGTCGGAAAGCGCGCACGCATTCGTCGAAACAAACCAGGGCAAACTCTAAAACTGGAATCTCATTCCAATCTCGATCGTACGCGGTGAAGTAGCGTTAAAGGACCGCATGAAGAAGGGAGAAGTCACCACCCCGCTGGGTAATCCTGGATGTTGCACGTTGAAAGCGTTGCTTAAATTCGCGAAGACGTTCATTTGAGGTCCGGTCAACCCGGAGGCAGCGTCCAACTCGAATGCCTTCGAGAAGTTGAAGCCCACGTCGAAATAGTTCGGTCCGACCTCGCTATTCTTGACAACGCCGGGGGGCCGGTCATTGCTCACTCCATCCCCATTGTCGTCCTTCCCCGTCCTGATGGTGTAAAAACGGCCGCTCTGCGCCTCGATTACTGTCGTCAAGTAAATATCCAATGGCAACCTGGCATTGACGCTTGCATTGAAGGTATGGCGCGGATCTTCTGTGTTACCCCATTCCTTACGGAGGTCATAGCTGTCGACAGGCACCCACACCCCGCCGCGCCCTCTCCGATCTTCCTGGTCACTCTGCGCGTGCATGTACCAGTAGCTTGCAGTGACGACGAAGATGCTGAAACGCTGCCGCATTGAAGCTCTCAAATGATGATAGGTCGACAAGCCGCTACTCTGGTATTGAAGAACCTGGCCTTCAATCGGATTAGGTCTGATGCCCGTTTCTGGTAACGGCGCATTGATGTCCCGGGTTCGGGTCGGCCGGATCGCTCGAACGAACTCGTAACCCAAGGTCACGAAAAGATTGTTGGGCAAACTGCGTTCCACGCTTATCTGTCCTACCGGGTAATACGGCATTCTTATATCAGGGTCAACCTGACGACGAGCCCGAGGCCTGATGCTCCCTGAGGCGAAAGGGTCCGGCCACCCTGGATTATCGATCTGGATTTCGTAAACCCGCTTCCCATCGAGACGGTTGTTCGCAATTGTATTGAAACCCACGCGCTGGGAAAAAAATCCGAAGCCTCCCCGGATGACAGTCTCATTTCCGAGTGCGTATGCAAAGCCGATCCGTGGATCCACATTGTTCCGATCGCGAATGTTTGATTGAATCTGGTAGCGTACACCCAGCATCAGCGTAAACGTGTTTGACAGTCTGAAATCGTTCTGGGAAAAAAGGTTGGCTTGTGTGTGATTTAATTTGAACAGAGGATCACAACACGTGACCCTATACTGCAGCGGCGTTCCGGCGCGGTAACTGTCAAGGTCGGAAAACGTGAATTCGCCGAAGAAGTTCTCTTCCGAGAACAAGCGTTCGCGCCGGTGCAACATCTGAAATCCGACCCTCATGGTCAGGTTGTCCCCGGCAAAGTAAATCAGATTGGACAATTCGTATTCGTTCCCATCCACCCGGCGCTTGTTCTGCGCCCCACCACCGGTGAACGCGTCCTTGACAATGATCGCTGTCGCATTGCTGAAGGGATTGGTCTCGCTATGATCTTTTCGCCATTTAAAGCGGAGGTCATGGGCGGTTCGCTCGGACAGAGTCCAGATTTCGCGGAGATCGACCTCGTAGTCCTGCGTTCGCGTGCGCGAGGCGCGTTCGGGCAAGGCGAAATCGCCTACGTTTTCGTTCTTACTGTCTCGGGTGGCGTACCGGAGACCGATATTCATCGTATGAGTATCGGCGAGCTGCAGCACGTTCTTGAGTTCATAGAACCGATTTAACGTGGGTCGGGTGATGCCCAGAGAAAAGGGGCCGGTCGGTGTTTCCGCCTGAACAGTGCCGACGTTCTCCTGTTTATTGTCGCTGACAGTAAAGTTTAGAGTGAGTCGGTCTTGAATGATGGGGCCGCTGATATTCCCGTCGATAGTCCGTTCATAGTACGGTGGCTTGTTACGGGCGAACGGGTTTCTAGCGTTAAATTTTTCGTCTTGAAATGTCGATGCAAAACTGCCGTGGAAAGCTCCGACACCGCCTCGCTCGATCACTTCTGTTTTCGCGCCCCGTTCATGCAGGCCCCGATTTCCGTTCGCGGTGGCGGTTTCGACATTGAAAGCGTTGTTTGTCACGCGGATCTCTTGAATTCTTCCGCTCTGGGTAGGGTCGTCCGCGGAACCCTCCTCGACATAAAATGCCAGATCGTGATCGCTCTGGTAGCTCTCCCAAGCGGCTCTCTGCGCCTCGGTCATGTAGGCGGGAAGCCTCGTGTTCAACTCGTCATACATCCAGCGGATGCCGGCCAGGGCCTGGTCGCTATCCTCGCCCTGGGGCGGCCCCTGACTGAAATCCCACGTTTCGCCGAAAAGGTTCTCCGCAGCCTGGCGTTGCTCTTCAATAAGCAGTGCCAGTTGCTGATCTTGATCGGGTGTAAAGGGTACCTGTGCATCGACCAGCGCCTGTGTCACTTCATCCTTCAACTCGTCGACAGGGTTTCGCGCGGTAAGCTGTCCGAAAGCCAACGGTGTTATGAAGATACAGATCAACCCAAGTCGAAACAAAATCGTTACGCCCTTTCAAATGCTGTTCCCTTATGAATACAGGGAATGGAATCAGGAGTATACATTACGCTTACAGAATTTGTGGTGGTCGGCGATACCGTCGGTATCAAATGAAGTGGGTCGCTTTGACGACGAGGTCAGCCTGGGCCGCGACATCTACGGGTCCAAAACCAATTATAACTACGAGACACTAAAGGGAGCTGACGATGGACGCCTTCAACGTTCCATTGCCGGTCGCACGTTCTACTCGCACTTGTGATTCTTGTAAATCCTGCCTTGAACGCTCAGGCTTTCCTGAATGCAACGGGGGGTAGCTAAGCTTGTCTGCTCCGGCGAAAGTCGAAGACTACTGCTCGGGTACTCCAGGACAGCCGCCCAGGCACACGACCTTGCCATCCGGAAAAGTCACGACTCCAGCCGCCATAGCCGTCGCGCCTTCCCTCCGGGCGGGGTTGCCTTCAACCTTGACAGTGTGACCGATGAAGTCTTCGGGCCTCCAGCCAGCACGTCTCGCGTTCACGGCTCCGGTTCTCGCCGTAATTCGCCAGAGTGCAGTGCTGCCATCGGGCTCGCTTACCTCAACCATCATCTCGGAATGCGGGCTGACGAGCTTGAACGACGTCACCATACCCTCGATCTCGACGGTCTCCTCCATCGTGAAGAACGTGTTGAACGAATGGTGGGCCCACACGGGAACACTCAGTGCCAGCAACGCTGCAGCCGATACTACCGAGACTAGAAGTTTCATGGCTCCAATCCCCCTTTTAGAACGATGAATGATCATACCCTTATACGATTGCGGTTTCGGACGGATCGTCGTCTCTGCCGCCGGATTCGGTCAAGCGTAAAACAGCCGACGATGCCCCGTTATCATCATAGCTCGCAGTCGGATTTCCAGACACCCTGAGATTGATTTTTCATCTTCGTGGCCTGGAGCGTCCTTGACTCATGTAAAGACCGTCGTCGGGAAGATCAGACAGCTTTTTGGCGCAATCCCCGGTGGCTCTTGGATTCCGGACGAAAATCGCTGTAGAATCCGGATTCAAATCACCGATGACCTACTCAAAGGAGGTCAATATGCAAACAAGAATCCTGATCATCAGTCTGGCGGCAATTCTCGCAGCCGGTGTGGCGGTCGTTACCGGAGCGCCCGAGCAGGGCAACCCGCAGCTCACGATCGAAGAGGTCACCGACAATCTGTACAACATCGTGGGCAGCGGAGGGAACGTCGCGGCGCTAGTCACAAGTGAGGGCGTCATTTTGATCGATGATAAGTTCGAGCAAAACTACGACGCGATCATGGAAAATGTCAGAAGTGTCACGGATCAGCCCGTCCGGTACGTGATCAACACACACTACCACGCCGATCACAGTGGGGGAAATTCGAGGTTTCTTTCCGTCGCCGAGGTGATTTCAACCCGGAATGCACGGACCAACATCCTTGAACAGAGGCAGTCCAATGCCCCGCCTGGAGTACTCCCCGCACGCCTCGCCTTCACTGAAGAAATGTCTGTATTCCTCGGTGGTCAGGAGGTGAGGGCTCGGCATTTCGGAAGGGGCCACACTAATAGTGATGCCATCGTCTACTTTCCGGCACAGCGCACGGTGCACATGGGCGACATGATGGCCGGCGCCACGCCACTGATCGATTACAACGGTGGAGGTAGCATCGTCGAATGGACAAGCAGCGTCGATCGGATGATCGAGGAATTCGATTTCGACACCGTGATCCCGGGTCATGGTACGGTTACCAATCCTGCGGGTCTTCAAAAATACAGGGAAGACGTAGTCGTGTTACGAAACCGCGTGACGGGCCTGATACGTGAGGGCAGGACGCAGGAGGAAATAGGCAGCATTTTGGGTACGGAGTATCCCGAGTACACCCCCGACAACTTACGGATGGAATGGGGTCTTCCTGGATTCATGACGGAATTGAGGTAGTCGGGCAGGCCTGCCCGCTCCTTGGCCCTTGAATCAGAAGGTCGCGCTACAGGTTTTCGCTCGGTCCTTCATTCAGACATCCTGTCCGAACGACCGGCGATCCCCGCCATCATCCTGATGGCGGGCCCTATTAGGGATAGACTAAATATTGAAGCAGTTCCCAGACGGACCCGCACCGTCCCGGGTCTCTGGCGGCCGAAATCCGCTGATGTCCGATAAGGCCCCTAACGCTAAAACTCCCTAGCTGCTATTCGGCTATACTACTCAATTCGTTTCGCGGCCTCAGCCCCAACACACTGCAACGGAGAAAGATGACGAGTCACATCCAGAAGATCATATACACGCACACCGACGAAGCGCCGGCTCTGGCAACGTACTCATTCCTTCCTATTATAAAGGCCTTCGCTGGCGTATGTGACGTCGCCGTCGAAACCCGGGATATTTCGCTCGCAGGTCGAATCATCGCCAGCTTCCCGGAAGACCTAAGCGAGGAACAGCGCATCTCTGATGCTCTGGCGGAATTGGGCGAGTTGGTGACGAAGCCCGAGGCCAACGTCATCAAGCTGCCAAACATCAGCGCGTCGATACCTCAGTTGAAGGCCGCCATCGCAGAACTCCAGGCAAAGGGCTACAGACTCCCCAACTACCCCGACGCGCCCAGAAACGAGGACGAAAAGAAAATCAGAGCCCGCTACGACCGTGTCAAAGGAAGTGCCGTCAACCCCGTCCTGCGCGAAGGAAACTCCGACCGACGAGCACCGAGGGCAGTCAAGCAATACGCCAGGAACAACCCTCATCCGATGGGAGCGTGGTCCTCGGACTCGAAGACTCACGTCGCCCATATGACAGGCGGAGACTTCCTCTCGAACGAAAAGTCGACGACTGTCGCCGAAGACGGCAACGTGCGGATCGAACTCGTCACCGAGAACGGAACCGTGAGCGTGCTCAAAGAAAAGACGAAGGTCCTCAGAGGAGAAGTCATCGACGCGACGACAATGAACATCCGGGCGCTGAGGGGATTTCTGGAAGCTGAGATGGAGGACGCCGGCAGGCAAGGTGTGCTTTTTTCGCTGCACTTGAAGGCTACGATGATGAAAGTCTCTGACCCCATCATCTTCGGTCACGCCGTCAAGGTCTTCTTCAACGACGTCTTCGAAAAGCACGCTAATGTGTTCAACGACTTAGGCTTCAACGCAAACAACGGACTCGGCAACCTCCTTGAGGCTGCCAGGGAGCTACCCGAGGCGAAGCGCAAGGAGATCGAGGCCGACATCCAGGCTGCATATCTAAGCCGTCCCGATCTCGCGATGGTGAACTCTGAGAAGGGCATCACAAACCTCCATGTGCCCAGCGATGTGATCGTCGACGCTTCGATGCCAGCGATGATCCGGACGTCCGGACGCATGTGGAACAGGGACGGAAAGGAACAAGACGCCAAGGCCGTAATACCGGACAGCAGCTACGCCGGTGTCTACCAGGAAGTGATCACCTTCTGTAAGGAGCACGGTGCCTTCGATCCCACCACCATGGGCACTGTCCCCAACGTGGGCCTGATGGCGCAAAGAGCCGAGGAGTACGGATCCCACGACAAAACCTTTGAGATACAGGCATCCGGCACTGTGCGCGTCGTTGACGATTCGGGCGCGAACCTCCTCGAACACCCGGTCGAAGCGGGTGACATCTGGCGCATGTGCCAGACGAAAGATGCGCCTATCCAGGACTGGGTGAAACTCGCCGTCACCCGCTCCCGGGCGACCGGTGCACCGGCCGTCTTCTGGCTGAATGCAAAGCGTGCTCACGACGCCCAGCTGATCAAGAAAGTGAAGGCCTACCTTCCGAACCACGACACCAGCGGTCTCGGGATCGAAATCATGTCTCCGGTCGAGGCAACGCGCTTCACGCTCAAACGCGTCAAGGCGGGCGAGGACACGATCTCGGTGACTGGCAACGTTCTTCGCGACTACCTGACAGACCTGTTCCCTATTCTTGAGGTGGGCACCAGCGCAAAGATGCTCTCGATCGTGCCGCTGATGAACGGAGGCTTCATGCTCGAGACAGGTGCAGGCGGGTCCGCTCCCAAGCACGTCCAGCAGTTCAACAAAGAGAACCACCTGAGGTGGGACTCCCTCGGGGAATTTCTCGCTCTGGCGGTTGCGCTCGAACAGCTGGGTCAGGCAACGGGCAATCCCCGCGCGACGGTGATGGGAACGGCGCTGGAAGACGCCACGGCTAAGCTGCTCGAAAACCGTAAGTCGCCATCGCGCAAAGTCAACGAACTGGACAACCGCGGGAGCCATTTCTACATCGCGATGTACTGGGCCGAAGCACTGGCCCAACAGACCGTGGATCCGGAACTCCAGGCACGATTTGCTCCACTGGCCAAGAAACTCGCCGACAACGAGGCACAGATCGTGAAGGAGATGAACAGCGTGCAGGATCAGCCAATGGACATCGGCGGTTACTATGCCCCGAACCCGGAACTGGCCTTCAAAGCGATGCGTCCGAGTGCGACGTTCAACGAAACATTGGCATCTCTCTAAGGTTTTGGGACGGAGACCGAATTCCTCTTTTGGCAAAAGCGTGCAGTTTGTCGCTTCGGAAATTCGGTCTCTGTCACCGAACTAGTGGCCTGTAACAGAGGTATTGATAGCAGCGTTTGGAGCGCAACGGGATCGAATGCGAGGCGCGCCGCCCGAGGCAATGCTCTTTCATTCCGAGAAGGTGCAACGACGCAGACGGTCCCGTTGGGCCCGAACCCTTTGGGCCGATGGGGGTTGCCGGCGATCTCGTCGTTGCGAGCCGTCATCGATGTCAGAGCATCGATTTCCGTCTCCCGCCTCGACCTCGCCGGCAAGACCCATCGGCGCTGCTGTCAATACCTCTGTTACAGGTCACTAATAGCTCAGTAGCAGCATGATCAGAGACGTCATTCCCATACCCAGTGCCGTTAGAGCGAGCGCATGCTTGACATAGGGCTCGACAAAACTTCGCGTCATTATGGACGGCGCCAATCGACCACCGATCAGGGCAATCAGCACACCCAGACACACCATGGGCACAAGCACGTAGTCGAGCATGAATAAGAAAATGATCACAGTCTGGCTGATCACCGCAACGGCCTGGATCAGCACACCGACGGCAATGGCCTGCTTCGCCGGTGCGGCGTAGTACTTCATGATGTGGGAGAAGCTAAGCCCTCCTATCCCCACTGCCGTTGTGACATTCAGCAAGGCACCGACAGCGATCCAGGGGTATATCCTCCAATCCACAGCCAGTGGTCTGGGTTGTTCGGCCTCCCGCGCCTTCGAATCTTCACCGGCGGGTTCCCCTCCAGGTGGGTGTACTCTCCGCACCTTGATCTCGTTCCACAATAAATTCGCAATGTAGAACGAAACGAACGCGGAAGCGACCCTCATAACAGAGAACAGAGATCCCGAGAGAACGTGTTCTATCGCCCGGACGAACAGCAGCGAAAAGAACATGCTGGAAGCGCAGGCGCACAATGCCATCGCCATAAGTTGAAGCTTGTCGACCCTCGCGAACTCGCCCTGCCTGTACCAACCGTAAGCTCCGCTCGTCATGCCGGCACACTGAACGATGATCGCGAGTGCAAGAGCTGAAAACCCACTGATGCCAAAGATCAGCTGCAGCATGGGATTGAATACAATCCCGCCACCGACGGCCGTGGCACTGGCAATGATCGCCCCCCCGAAAAACATTAGCGTCGCCAGAAGAGCCTCTATCGAATTGAACAGTCGGAAAGGATTCAGGTCCGTGATCAGGAAGACGAGGGGAGCCCAGATCAGACAGGCGATCAGGACATAAATACAGGCGGGAACCAGCCGAGCAAGATGGCGGTCTTGTTCCTGATCGTGAATCGCCTGATTCGAGATCATGCCGTTCTCATGCAAGGGATTGCTGGAAAGGTCCCCGGTCCTCAGGCTATCCCAAACGGCGACAGCGGGACCGGGAATTTTATCAGGCGTTTAACTATCTCGCTGGCTCTATCTAATCCTCTGTCGCACCCATCATTATCGTAAAGTCACCCGCCACGTCATCGTGTCCCCAACTTCCGGTTATCGTGTTTCCATCCAGTGTGCCATCCATCACGTAGTGCAGCGGTCCGCGAAAACTTTCTGCGTCGGCTTCCATCGTTACACTGTTGGTGGCAGGATCGAATGCCGCAACCGTCAGTTCGACAGCGTTCGGCCCTGGATTCACCTGACCACTCAAGGTGGTGCCATCCCAGTCCAACCGAACGACGACGGCGTTCCGATCAGTAGGCGAGGGGCCCCAATCACCGGTCCACGTTCCGCTCAACACGTCGTCTCCGGACACGGGTTCAGCGGCTTCGGGTTCTGGCGCCGGGGCAGGGGCAGGCTCAGGCTCCGCCGCGCAGGCAGACAGCAACAGCAAAATCATCGTCAAACACACGCAGTACGGTTTCAAACTCATAAATTTCTCCAGGGAGCTAAGGTTACTGTTGTCAAAGCCCGCATGCTACTCGGGCATCCATTCTCTGTCAAACCACTGGAACCGGAACCAGCGAAATTCGATTGCTCAACGATAGCCGCCTGGTCCTGCTGCAACAAATCAACGACCCTCAGAGCCCCGAATCCGATTCTTTCACGATATTGTCGGCCGCTAAGAGACTTCGAGCCAAATTCCCTGTCCCAATCCAATGCAATCCCCTGTTTCCGTGAACAAGGCTGTGCCCGTGTGGTGCTTTCGGCCTTCACTGTGGAATTCCCAGCCGATCACGACGTGGGGCTCGACGACGATCGCACTCCCGAACAGTTCTACAGAGAATTCTCCAAGAAGGATGGAACCCTCCTCCGGTTCAGGAAAGGTGAACCCTCCCGGACAGTCGAGCGCGGACCAAAGGAAAACGGGATCGACGTGGAGCCCGTCGGAAGCCAGCGATGGGTCCGGCCGCCAGTGGGAGGCCACAATTTCCCGTCCCGGAACCGGACCCGCGAACACCCTGAGCCCCTCTTTTGACTGCTTGGGCCCGCAGACAAAACAGGTCGTATAGCGATGCGACTTGTATCCGCTGTAGGCGCGGGAAGCCTGCTCCGCCTCCTGAAGAGTTGGGGGTTCTGGAACCTCGAGTTCGGGTTTGCCCGTCCACGCCTCGGCAATCAATTCACCGTCCCGGACCATGGACACTCCCGATTCGCTTCTTCTGACCTCGAATTCGACATCTAACGGCGGCGGCACCCGGAGTCGAACCCGCGCCGGACCTTTAATAAATTCGGCGATCCGGCCGCATGTATAGCCACCGTTGGCCGAGTTTTCTGGACCATGAAATCTGTGTTCGATGACGATCGTGGGTGTTTTCATTTCGAGACTCCGCCCTAGCTACAATCAAGCCCTGAACAAAGAACATAACTCTTAAATCAACCTAACGCTTACGGCATGTTATGACACATTCCAGTTCCGCGTAGTCGATCCTATTGTTCGTGGAGTTCCTGATGGTGTCATGGAAACGGCTGTCGCTGCTGTGGCTTCCGTCAGGGGGGTGTTGTCGTCTCCGAGGCAGGAGTTCCGGCGCTGGAAACCAGTTCGGTCTTCCGGATGTATGTGGAGGTGTCGGGAACGCCGGGAGAGATCGGTTCCCTCCGGTCGGGACTGGCGGTCGCGAATACGGCAGCCACAGTCACAACGGTCTATTCGAACCGACCGGGCTCGACGGTAGCGCCACAAGATTGAGCTCTTCGCCGATGCTTCCACCCTCGGGACAGGTCGCGCGCTTCGTCGATGAACTGTTCCCGACGCTGACGACGCCGTTTCAGGGAATTCTTAGAATTACGACAACACCTGACGCTGTTGCTTCGATCGGTTTGCGGCTGAGGATAAACGAACGCGGGGATGTTCTCACCACAACGACGCCGCCGGCCAACGAAGCGGCGGAAACGACGAGCGCGGAATTGATATTCCCTCACCTGGTCGATACCGGAGGATGGACCACGCAATTCATCCTGTTTAGCGGTGTCGCGGGCCAGTCTTCGTCCGGGTCGATGACTTTCGTCTCACAGTCGGGCGCAGCGTTGGGTCTCGTCGTACGGTAGGGGCGACTGAGAGTCGGTCATAGGCGGGGATTTAACGTGCCTTAAATACAATAACTTATTCATTGCAAAAGCGTTCGATTGAGTCCAACCCGCTGGCCTGAGATGACAGAGACCTCCTCATCTGGTAGACTGCAGGCTGTTTTTCATGCGGATTTGCGCGTTTCTGCACACCCTAAGCGATTGAAATTATTGAAAACTGAGGGGTCAGACTCGACTATTAAGCAGAGGGCAGCGGGTTAGACGTCCGCATGGCTCACCGTTTGGAATACAATGAGCGGGACTTGACGCGCGGGGGTTCGTGAGCCAACCCATGTTCCT
The DNA here is from genome assembly GCA_965218085.1 of Terriglobia bacterium. Taxonomy (GTDB): domain Bacteria; phylum Acidobacteriota; class Terriglobia; order 20CM-2-55-15; family 20CM-2-55-15. The sequence goes on from CBDCKF010000001.1 coordinate 204,209, forward strand.
GCGTATCAGGTTGTTGTCAAGTCGATATTATGTTCGAGGTACCGTGAACCCACGTTACAAACCGGGCCTTCTCGCACGATAGTGCGCATCGACGGAAGGAGATTCTGAATGAGTCGGACTGTTGCAATCGCGATTGGCGGAGCGGCCGGCCAGGGTGTGGCCACCCCAGGCAATATTTTTGCCCGTATCCTCGTCCGGCGGGGTCTGCACCTGAACGCATACAACGCCTATCAGTCACTCATCCGGGGCGGTCATACGCTTCTCACCATACGCGCTGGGGTGGCTCCTGTGAAGAGCTTCGGCGACAAGATCGATCTGTTGATTCCTCTCAATCAGGACACGATGGATCGCCATCTGAAGCTCATGGGCTCAGGTACCGCTGTCATTTACAACGGAGACGATATCCAACCGCGGGATGCGGCTGATGGAGTTCAACTCTGCCCCCTTCCTGTAAAGGAACTCACCAACAACAGCCGCAACAAGCTAGCGCAGAACACGCTCGCGCTAGGCGCGGCCCTGAACATGCTGGGTGTCAGTTTTAAACCACTCGAAGATGTTTTGACAGCCCAGTTCGAACGGAAGGGAGACGCGGTGGTGCGGGAAAACGTCGACGTCGCACGGGCCGGCTATGACCACGCGGCGGATAAGTTTCAGCCCGTCGAAGAGCCCCTGCCGATGACAGAAAACCCCAAAGCCATGCTAACGGGAAATATGGCTCTTGCGATGGGCGGTGCGGCCGCCGGCGTGAAATTTTACTGCGCCTATCCGATGAGCCCCGCCACGGGTGTCCTCCACTGGATGGCTCCGCACGCTCGTCAGGCGGGCATTATGGTGCGGCAGGTCGAGGATGAGATCGGCGTTATCAATATGGCAATCGGCGCAGCCCACACCGGAGTGCGGGCGATGTGCGCGACCTCTGGCGGTGGCTTCGCCTTGATGACCGAAGGCCTGGGTATGTCGGCCATGATGGAAACTCCTGTTGTGGTGATCGACGTGCAGCGCGGTGGCCCTTCCACGGGAATTCCGACAAAAACCGAGCAAGGCGATCTCTGGCAAATGCTTGGGGCCGGTCACGGTGATTATCCCAGGGTCATTGCGGCACCGACGACTATCTTGGATTGTTTCAAGCTCGTGCCTGAGATCTTCGACCTGACAGATCGGTTCCAGTGTCCCGGAATAATCCTTGGCGATCTGCTCCTCTCAGAAGGCACCGGCAGTGTGGAGCCCGCAGAACTCGACTTCGACGTGAAAATCGATCGCGGAGAGCTGATCACGTCCAGCACAGGCCCCAATGGTTACAAGCGATACGCCTTCACCGAGAGCGGGGTCTCTCCCCGCGCCGTACCGGGTGTGCCCCACCACACCCACACCGCTGCAACCGATGAGCACGACGAAGATGGAACGCTGATCAGTGACGAATTCACCGACCCGACTAAGCGGCGAAACATGATGGATAAGCGCCAGCGGAAAGAGCAAGGGATCGAGGCCGCGGTCCAACCGCCCGAACTGATCGGGGAGCCGGGAGCCGACGTGACTCTTGTTGGGTGGGGTTCCACCCAGGGCGTCATCCAAGAAGCGATCGAACTACTCAATGAAGAAGGGATCTCGGCAAACCAGTTGCAGATTCGATGGCTGGTTCCCCTGCATGGAGATGCCATCGTGGAGATTCTTCAGTCAGAGAAGCACACCATCATCGTCGAGAACAACTACAGCGGCCAGTTTGCGCGATACCTGCGGAGTGAAACCAGCTATACCCCCAACGGCCACATTCGCAAGTACGACGGGGAACCCTTCATGCCCCATCACCTGGTCGAAGGCGTGAAGGAGCAACTCGCGGGTAAGACAGATTTGTCCGTGCCAATACACGAAGTAAAGGTTTGAGGAGGACAACGTGACGACCACGATAGAACACGAACTGACCGTCAAGGATTTCAAGGGACCGGTCGATCCGGATTGGTGTGCAGGCTGCGGTGACTTCGGAGTCCTGTCTTCTCTTGAAAAGGCTCTTGTCGAGCTCCAAATCCAACCCCACAATGTGGTTACGGTCAGCGGAATTGGCTGCTCTTCCAACTTGCCCGGCTATATCCAGACCTACGGCATGCATACACTTCACGGGCGGTCACTAGCTGTCGCGACAGGCGTGAAGATGGCGAATCACGACTTGCACGTGGTGGTAACCGGTGGAGACGGAGACGGATTTGGTATCGGTGGCAACCACTTTATTCACACGATGCGCCGGAACGTGGACCTCGTTTACCTGGCCATGGATAACCAGATATACGGTCTCACCACCGGCCAGACATCGCCCACTAGCCGCATCGGCATGAAGACCAAGAGCATGCCGTCCGGTAACATCGAGGAACCCATCAACCCGATCGCGCTGGCGTTGGCTTCCGGAGCGACTTTTGTTGCCCGCGCCTTCAGCGGGGCGCCAAAACACCTGGTCGACCTCATCAAGCAGGCCTTCGAGCATAAGGGATTTGCATTTATCGACATTTTCAGTCCGTGCGTGACTTATAACCACGACAACACCTATCCCTGGTTCCGAGAGCGCGTGAAGAAGCTCGAAGACGAGGAAAGCTACGACCCAACCGACTGGCATGAAGCGATCCGACGATCGTTGATCTGGGGCGACGAGATATTCATCGGAAAGTTTTTCCAGCGGACTGACCTGCCGTCGCTCGACCAGGCCGAACCGGTACTTGCCGAAGGGGGTCCGATGGCCCACCGACCGGTGCAGCTTGATGCCGAGGTGACGCGGCAATTCGTTGCCGAACTGATGTAGAGACTTGTCGCCTGCAGCATCCAGGATCCGATCATTTTTTGAAACTGACGCGCGGGCTCCGCCTCTCTACTGTGAATGCCGTCCAACCGCATCGGGGGACCGGTGCAGATATCATCAGTGCGTTCAAGGTCCCCAGTCCTTGTCGGCCCCGTCATCTTGATGATAACAGGGGGCAAAGGTCGTTCGGCCATAGATGGCCCTATGAACGACCGCGCAGTGTTCAAAAAACCCTACTACCCCAATTCACTGTCATTTGACCCCACAAAATCATTCATATACCGTGCCGTTGGGCACCCGGATGAAGAACACCCTCAGAATCACACTGACCCTCGGTATCGCCTGGCTGATATCGGGCTGTGACCCGACATCTGTTGCGGCCTCGCAGCCGCAAGCAAGCTATCAAAGAGCCAACGAACCCCAGCAGTGGGACAAGCCCTACGTTCTACTGATTTCCCTCGACGGGTATCGCCACGACTACACTGATATGTACAACGTACCGAACCTCAGGCGTCTCGCCGAAGAGGGCGTCCGGGCCGAAACCCTAATCCCGGGATACCCGTCGGAGACATTTCCCAACCACTATGGGATCGCGACTGGAATGTATCCGGGCACCCACGGGATTGTTGCAAACGACTTCTTCGACCGTGAACGAGGCGCCCGGTACAGCCTGGGCGATATCGAAACCGTGGAAGACGGTTCCTGGTATGGCGGCACACCGCTTTGGGTGGCGGCCGAACAACAGGGCATGGTTGCGGCGAGCTATTTCTGGGTCGGGTCGGAAGCCGACGTCCAGGGCGTACGGCCCACCTACTACCACCGCTATGACGGCTCGGTGCCACACTTGGAGCGCATCGAATCGGTTCTGGAATGGCTTTCCTATCCGAATGAATATCGGCCACACCTGATTACGCTCTACTTTTCCGCAGTTGACTCGGCAGGCCACCGGTCGGGAACGACATCGCCCGAACTGCAGAGAGCGATCGAGGGCCTCGACAGTCAACTCGGCTCCCTTTTCGGTCAGATCGAGAATCTTGGTATCGACGTGAACATTTTTGTGGTATCCGACCATGGGATGATCGATCTCGATCCGGAGAAAATTGTTTACCTGGACGACCTCGTCGATTTGACAGGTGCCCGTGTCATCGGCTCGGGCGCCCATAGCTTCCTCTACATCGATGACGCGATCCGACGATCCAAGATCTATTCCGACTTGAAAAGCCAGGAGGACAATTATCGGGTTTACCTAAGCGGAGACACTCCCGATTACTGGCATTTCACACATGAACGGGCCGGAGATCTCGTTGTAGAGGCCCAGGCCCCCTACGCTATTCGCTTGAGGCGAATGACGGGCGGCTTATCCGCGGCCGCGCACGGATACGATCCGCATCGATTCCACGATATGCAGGGCATCTTCTATGCCAGGGGTCCGGCGCTCGTCGAGGACACAGCTATTCCGAGTTTTGAGAACGTGCACATTTACCCTCTCATCATGGAACTCCTTGGACTGGAAATTTCCGAAGAGATTGACGGCAGACTCAGCGTTCTCGAAGGCATCCTCCGAAAGACGGACTAGGAGTCTGCGCGGCAGAGCGCGAAGAACTCGAATTTATTGGGATTTGAGAGGGTCTTCGGAGGAGAACCCATCGATTCTTCCGATACGAGGAGTTCAGAGCTGTACGGATACCAGTAATTGGGCGTGTATCGGGTCTGCTGGGTTCCGGTTTTCCGGATTATGCCCATTCGATCATCCCGTTCATCCGCCGTAAGTTCACCGCCAGAGTGAGCAGGTTCCACTCACCGGTCACTTTGTCCAAACCGCGTAGACTGAACTGTCGGAATCCGAGCACCGACTTGATCCACCCGAAGGGCGGCTCGCCAATGTGCTTTCTGGCCCGGTAGCGGTCGCGCCCACGCTTGGTTTTCATCTTTCTCATCATCCGGCCAACAGCAGTGTCTTTGGGTGGGAGTGGAACATCGGCCAGATTCTTCTCGCGACCCATGGCAACATACCCGTCAATCTGACGTTGTTCCAACATCCCTAGATTCGACTCGGATCGATATCCCGCATCGGCCAGTACACGTTCGGGATGCTCTCCCAGGTTGTTGTTCAACGCATCCAGGGTCGGTTCCAACTGTCCCGCGTCGGACGCATTGGAACTCACCGTTGTCGCTACGATGATCCGGGCCTCGGAATCCACCACCGCCTGCGCGTTGTAGCATTGCTGGAACCCTTCAGTGGAGGTTTTCATGATCCGGCTTTCCGGATCTGTGAAGTTGTCCTGGGCCGTCGGTTTGGGCTCGCCCATGGGGCGTTTGAATGGCTTCTTTCCGCATCCGGGTTTGTCGTCTCCCGGTTCCCGTCCCGCTTCCTGGTCCGCAGCCATCTGACGTTCTTCGAGCCGTTTCATTGCTGCCTGGATCGTGGCCAATCGCTTTTTGCGGGTCGACAACCCATCGGGCAGTTCGTCGCCGCGCCGGTCCTTGCCGTATCGCTGGTCTTCTTCCTCATCGGTCGCCGTAGCCCGGTTCAACAGATCCCGAATCTGTTCGCCCAATTCGGTCTCCTGCTTCTTCATCCGTTCATAGCTCATCGCTTTGCGTTTGCTCGCATTCGCCCGCATCTTGGTTCCGTCCACCGCCACGGTTCCCATCTTCACCAGTCTCGCTTCCCGCGCCATCATCACCACTTGCACAAACAGGTTCCCGAACTCCTCAAGATGCAGTTTGCGAAAATCCGAGATCGTACGGTGCGCCGGAAAGTTCTCCGCTCCCAACATCCGGAACGCCACGTCGTCGGTCAACTTCGCCGCGATCTTCCGCGACGAGAACACCCCGGTCGCGTACCCGTAGATCAACACCTTCACCATCATCCGCGGATCGTACGCTTGATTGCCCGGTCCGTCCGTTCCATACCGCTGCTCAAACGCGCTCAAATCCATGGCGTCCACCGCGTCCGATATGAAGTACGACAGGTGATCTTCGGCCAACCAATCTCTCAACGACGGCGGCAGCAGCAGGCTCTGTTCTGGGATATAGGTTCGATATGTTCGTGACATGTCCTATCTTCGATCTCTATCCGCCCAATTCCGGTCCTTCTGCCGCGCAGACTCCTAGCAGGCTGCTGAAAAACTCGGTTTTTCGACAGCCTGCGCCGCGTCACAGGACGTGCCGCCATTTTCGACGGCTGCAAGCCGTTGAAAATGTGAGCCACGAGGGAGTCGCGGCCTCGCGAGTGGCGATGCTGAAAAAGCCAAGGAAGGCTTTTTCAGCATCCTGCTAGTGGCCTGTACCACTCAAATCGGGACCAGCGTTCGGGCCAAACGGCGCTGGATTCCAGGAGGCGACTCGGCGACGAGGAAATGCTCCTTCATTCCGAGGAGCTGACGACAACGAAGACAATGCCGATTCGCGGGAACCCTCTGCGCCGATGGGGGTTGCCGGCGATATCTTCGTTACGAGCCGTCGACGACGGGAAAACATCGACTTCCGTCTCGCGCCTCGATCTCGCCGGCAAGACCCATCGGCGCTGGTCCCGATTGGGGTGGTAAAGGTCACTAATACGCTCCACCGGCATTCCCGGTCGGCAGCGTGCTAAAATCGCTCGCGAGTTAGCGGAACCATGCGCACGCCCGACAACGATGAGCAGTCTGACAAAGTCACCTCCGACGAAAAACCCGAGTCGGCGATCCCCGTCAATTTCATTCGTTCCCGAATCAATCAAGACCTTCAAGAAGGCAAGATTGACGGGAAGGTTCACACCCGTTTCCCTCCTGAACCCAACGGGTACCTGCACATCGGCCATGCGAAATCTATCTGCCTGAACTTCGGTATTGCGGCCGAATATAAGGGGCTGTGCAATCTCCGATTCGATGACACGAATCCGACCAGGGAAGAAGCGGAATACGAGGACGCGATCCAGCGTGACGTCCGCTGGCTGGGATTCGACTGGGAAGACCGTCTCTACTACGCATCGGACTATTTCGAGCAACTCTACGAGTTTGCCCTCCAGCTCATCAATAAGGGCAAAGCCTACGTTTGCAGCTTGAGCGCCGAGGAAACGCGGGAATATAGGGGAACGCTGACGGAAGCCGGAAAGAACAGCCCCTATCGGGATCGATCTGTAGAAGAGAACCTCGACATCTTTCGCCGAATGAGGGAGGGAGCGTTTGCCGACGGCGAGCACGTATTGAGGGCGAAAATCGATATGGCGTCGGGCAACCTCAACATGAGAGACCCAACAATTTACCGAATCCGGCATGCTGCGCACTTCAGAGCTGGCGACGAGTGGTGCATTTATCCGATGTACGACTTCACTCACTGCTTATCGGATTCGCTGGAAGGCATCACGCATTCGCTTTGTACGCTGGAATTTGAAGATCACCGGCCCCTGTACGACTGGTTTCTGGACGAACTGGGTCTCGTTTGCCACCCCCAGCAGATCGAGTTTGCACGGGGAAACCTCAGCTATACGGTCACGAGCAAACGTAAGATCCTCCGGCTCGTCGAAGAAGGTCACGTCAATGGGTGGGACGATCCGCGTATGCCGACGATCAGTGGAATGCGTCGGCGCGGTTACACGCCTGAAGCCATACGCACTTTCTGGGAACGGATCGGTGTGGCGAAGCGCGATAACACTATCAATATGGCTCAACTGGAACACGCGATCCGAGAAGATCTCAATCATCGGTCGCCCCGCGTGATGGCAGTCCTGGATCCAGTCCGTGTGGTGATCGACAACTATCCCGAGGATCAGGTCGAGGAACTCGACGCCATCAATAATCCAGAAGACGAAAGCATGGGCACACGAAAGGTTCCCTTCTCGAAAGTCCTTTACATCGAGCGTGACGATTTCATGGAAGACCCGCCCCGCAAGTTCTTCCGCTTGTCTCCAGGACGCGAAGTCCGTCTCCGCTACGCATACCTGATCACCTGTACCGATGTCGTCAAAGACCCCGACGGCACAATCGTGGAACTCCGTTGCAGCTATGACCCCTCAACACGGGGGGGAACCACCCCCGACGGACGTCGCGTAAAAGCGACCCTGCACTGGGTTTCCGCCTCACATGCCATCGAAGCCGAAGCGCGCCTCTATGACCGCCTGTTTACGAAGGAAGACCCTGAAGAGGGCGAGGACGCAGATTTTACAGCCTTCATCAATCCCGAATCGTTAACCGTAGTGAAATCGTGCAAGCTAGAGCCGATGCTGGCTAGTGCGAAACCTGGTGATCGATTTCAGTTCGAGCGTCTTGGATATTTTGCCGTGGACACCGATTCGGTGCCGGATTCGCTCGTCTTCAATCGGACTGTTACCCTGCGAGACACCTGGGCCAGAATCGAGAAAGCGATGAAACGATCCTAGCGATTTCCGGCTGAGTTCTGCTACGGATCCAGCTCTCCAGACTGAAGAATTTCCCACATATCGCCCCATCCTGCATCACTCATCTGAAATCAGGTTTTTGAATAACTGTATTTCCTGCTTGAATAAGAAAAATTTGTAATTTAGCATGCCAGTCCGCACAAATTTTGCGGATCGCTTCAGACCAGTTTGCTGATCTTAGGCTGATCTTAGGAGGATTGGCAGCACCGGAATTCCTTTCAGGCAGACATGAAGGACGGCACCCAGTCGATGAAAGCTTCCGAACGTTGGTCCGGTTCGCTGGCCCTTATTCGCGCCACAATCGATGCTGTCGACTACCCGATCGCGGTGGTCAACTCGGAAGGGAAAATTCTTCTGGTCAACCAGGAATGGGAAGGCAACCCTTCGATACGAGTGGACAACATCAGAACCGCGATAGAGGGAATCATCTCCGATAGCAACTGGGACGTCGACGCCGCAGAGGCCACCCTTTTCGCCAACTCGTTGGATCAGGTTCTATCAGGCCTGAAAGTGGAGTGTCGCCTGCCTGCCGGGAGCAGTCCCTCCCTCCGGACACCCGCCTTGATATCTGTCCGCGCTTTCGCCATAGGCGAGGCAGCCGCGATGATCGTACTGCCCAGCCGGACATCACAACGCACACGGAGACGGAGCAAGGATTCACGCGTGAAGCCGACCGCGTCCGCTGTGTTTGAGATTGATGCCAGGGGAACGATCTTAAATTGGAATGCTGATGCTCTGGAGCTTTTCGGCCGGGATGAAAAAGAGATCGTCGGGCGGCATGTCTCTCGACTCTTTGCCCGCAAAGCCTCACGGTTTCCTGACAAGGAACTTCTCGCGAACCTGGAACGAGACTCGAAGCAGGGAATCGAACTGCGCATGAAGCGAAGCGATGGTACGTTCTTCGATGGATCCCTCTTACTCTCGATGAGCGTTGTTGCATGGATCGGGGCGGAGATGGAATTCGCCCTTTCCCAAGCGGTAGCGTCAGGCGATACGCTCGAACACAGGCCGTCCGAGTGCGGTCATTGTGTTCAGGACTTTTTGGCCGAGTTGGATCTCCGTGATCTGCCTGGAGAAGCTGCGGGATTGGAGTCTGCGGCCGATGACACCCTTCCAACGGCCGATCTGCGTTTCTATCCGGCTGCGCTGGTTGTACCCTGTGGCCACTTGCCAGGCCATGCGGCCGTTGCTGCGGATCTGAGCAATATGGCGATCCCGAACGGTTGGATCCCGCGCCGATTGCGGTCGGATCGCTGCGTTCTTTGGCGGCGGTATAACCACATCCAGGGTCTCCCCATACCGTTCCCTCAGCAGATCTCGTGTAGACGCTCCATCATAGGCGCCGTCAGCCAGAAAGCCCGCGACCGGGGCATCGAGTTGATCCAGGAGCCCGGGTAATGCAGTGCTGTCTCCAACGTCATCGTGAGTCAGATTGGCGCAAACAATCGCACCGCTGGCCAGGTCCAGTCCGAGGTGGAGTTTGCGCCAGCGGCGGCGTATTCCCTTGATTTTATGCTTCTGCGCGAGCCATTCCCCTTCGCCGAAGATCTTGAGGCCGGTACTGTCCACCACCAGATGGACAGGCACAGATCCGGCTTGCATCATCACCTGAGCGATGCTCAAGCCGTTTGCACGACGCGACAGTGTGGAGAAGTCCGGCACCCGTATATCCAGCCCCATGAGCGTGCCGATGGATCCCATAAGTCCCTGCGTTTGCCGCAACCCAAGCCGATACGCCGTGCGCAGCGTCAGGCATGTCTCGATCGCCAGATCCGAGTATCTCCGCTGGCCACCCCGTGACGTGCGGCGCGGCGCGCTCCACACACTTTGAGCCTCCTCACTGACCCAGATCGTCAGATCACCCCGCTGGCGCAGGCTCTCGTTATATTCCGCCCAGTTGATCACCCGATACTGCGCCTTATCAAACTTGTGCCGTCGGGCTGCGTTGAACTTATGTGGCATCTAAGTTATCCCCGGTGTTGAAAAACACGATGATAAGGCATCCTTCGGGATGATCCATGCAACAAGGTTACCTGCGATGGAATGGTGTCTTTATTGGCGATCCTTTGACCGACAATATTGGAGACCCGGACGGCTATCGATTCCATGATGTCTTTCATTTCGCACACGCAGCCATACTACATTGGTCACCAACGTTTCGTGCGCTAATTCGACAGAAACGCAAGAGCGACTCCAGGTTTGACGAAGGCCAGGATGGAGGTCGCGCGATCGTAATCGAGGAGGGTCTGACTGCATACATTTTTGCTTGTGCTAAGGAGCTAAGTTTTTTCGAACATCAGTCGTCCATTTCCTTCGATCTCTTAAAAACAATTGGCAAGTTTGTTCAGGGTTATGAGGTGGAGCGATGTCCTCTCAGGCTATGGGAGAGAACCATATTGCAAGGATATTCCGTTTTCAGGCTTCTCCGTGCCAATAACGGCGGTACGGTCGTCGGCGATAGAACTAGCAGAACTATTTTGTACGAGTAGGATGAATAATGCGGCGCATAGGGCCACTAGGTTTTGTTTCCGATGTGAGGAAATTGAAATTCCCGAATACGTTTAATCCGTATGCCCAAGAGTGCGAGAAATATGACAAGCCGGGCGCGCCAGAGATTCGGGCCAAGGTTCTTTACGAAATATTGAGCGTAGCGAGTGACGTGGACATTGATGCCATTTGGATTGGTCGCGACCTGGGCCATCGTGGCGGTCGACGCACTGGCCTAGCGCTGACTGACGATTTCCGATTCTGTACCCATCTCAAGAGATGGGGTGTGGAGATAGACCGGCCGACACTCGGGCCACTCGTGCGGGAACGAACAGCGAGTGTCGTTTGGGAGATGTTAGAACAGATCGAGGAACATGTTTTCCTGTGGAATTTATTTCCTCTGCATCCATTCCCGGAAGGCAATGTTTACAAGAATCGCGCGCATAGTGCTGTTGAGCGGGATGCCGGAGAAGGATTACTGCTGATGTTGATTTCGTTGCTCCAACCACGTCGGCTTGTCGCCGTGGGCAACGACTCGGCGCGAGCGTTGAGAAACATGTTTGGGGAACTCGACATTAGACATGTTCGCCACCCAAGTTACGGGGGAGAAAATCTGTTTCGCGAGCAAGTGGCTTCGCTGTATGGCCCCCGTATGTACAAGTTTGGTACTTGCCCGACACTCGGTCACGCAATGCCTGAGCCGGAGTGTGCCCCTCGAGGCGGTAGCCTTGGTGACTGCACTTGAGATTGTAGAACGTCAGGTATTGGTCCAGATCGCGCTCATTTCCTCCGGTGAGGTGTGCTAGGCGCGCGGCCCTTGAGTCAGTTCATCAAAAAGCTGTCCGGGGTGGCTGCATGAGACAGCGCCCGGTCGACCCGACCAATCGCTCTCCTGCCTCTTTTTGAAAGTTGCAACACATCCTGCTAACGGCGTTAACGAATGCGGCGTCTAGTGTCCGGATCGGCGTTCCTAATATCGGAGAGGTAAGTTTGACTGGCCGCCAAATTCGCAAAGTGGAAAGAAATCTGGCAAAGAAACAGGACGAATAGCACTCCGGCCTGAACCCTCATGGAACTTGGGAAACTAGAGACAGGTACTCTTCCGGTACGTGAATCGTTCGCTCGACCTTGACGGCGACGGCATTGGTGAAGTCGGGTGCCTTTATTCTTGGAGAGGCCATTCAAAAAAATCGGGACGCAGTGGACCTGAACCGGCTGCGTTTCAGCCTAGCGCTTTCTATTTTCATGCATCAGTCGACCGCCACTACTGTGTCAAGCTGCCGTCCGTAGACGGTCATCGCACTCGGGTGTATCCTCTTAGGAATTGTGTATGAAATTAGCTATTGTATTCAGACTATGGACTCTATGTCATTTGTTTTCAAGTCATTACTTATAAGGATAGGCTCCTCAGGTAGGACTCGAACCTACAACCCTCCGGTTAACAGCCGGATGCTCTACCGATTGAGCTACTGAGGACCAACGGCACTGGTGTGCCGAAGACTGCACCTTTTCCATCGGCGGTGCAGCCCACTGAGATTAGCAAAGGGCTTTAGAAAGTTCAATCTGGAAGCCGGGGGAAAGTCACAAGGGACGCGGGACGAGCAAGATCAGTCCTCCGAATCTGGCTATGACTTATGTTTTGGCCGGGCCTTGAGGGCTCGAGCGCAGTCGGGCAACGGTTGAGCCGCGGTCGCCAAGGTCTCTGAACTCGGTGACATCAGGGTGCTTTTCGAGGGTCGAGTGGACGATCTTTCTCTGAACGCCGATCCCTTTTCCGTGGATGATACGGACTTCGGCGAAGCCACGCTGGATCGCCTGATACAGGTACTCTTCCACAACCGCTCGAACTTCTTTGGGTTGAAACGTGTGCAGGTCAATCGTGTCTTCGATCGGAACCGCGTGCATGCTCTGACTCTACCGCAATCAGTTCCGAACTGTAAGTGTAGTCTGTAGCGGCACCAGCAGTTGAAGACATGTCCGATTGGGTTAGAATCAAGAGATTGGAATGAAATACTACGTGCGCACATACGGCTGCCAGATGAACGTGGCGGACTCGGACGAAATGGGCCGTCATTTGAACGACCGTGGCTTCGTGGCTACCGAAGATCCGGACGAAGCATCCGTTTATCTGATGAACACCTGTACCGTTCGGCATCACGCTGAGGAACGGGCGTTCTCTGAAATCGGCCGGCTCCGGGAATGGAAGGCTGAGCAAGCGAATCGTAAGCTCGTCATAACGGGTTGTGCGGCAGAGCGGACGAAGGAAGTTCTGGAAGCCCGCTTCCCGCATATCGATCTCGTGGTGGGTGCCAAGTCCATCGAAGCCTTTGGCGACATTGTCGATGGCTTGCTCGAGCGCAGGCCGACCGATGAAAACCTGGAATATGCAGCGGGTTCCGCGAACGACACCGTCGCGACCTTCGTGACCGTCATGCGCGGCTGCAACTATTCCTGCACCTATTGCATCGTTCCTTATGTGCGTGGTCGGGAAAACTACCGCCCGATGGAGGAGATCCTTTCTGAGGTGCGTCGAGGAGTTGCGAACGGCATACGCGAGTTCACCCTCCTCGGGCAAACCGTCAACTCCTACCACCGCGACGGCTCACGCGGCGGCGATACCGATTTCTCAGACCTGCTCCAGGCCGTTGCCGAAATTGATGGCGTCGAGCGCATTCGCTTTATCAGCCCGCATCCGTACTATATGACCGACCGTGTCATCGACGCGATGGCTTCGATACCGGCCGTGTGCGAGGGACTCCATCTGCCGGTTCAATCCGGGTCGACGCCGATTCTGAAATCCATGCTCCGCAACTACACGCGTGAACACTACCTGGAACTGATTGGCAAACTGCGTTCCAGGATGCCCGGCATCACGATCTCAACGGATTTGATCGTCGGGTTCCCGGGCGAGAGTGACGACGATTTCGCCCAGACTTTGTCTCTGATAGATGACGCAGGATTCGATCGGGGATTCGTTTTCAAGTACTCGCCTCGCGCGGGTACGCCGGCGGCTTCGATGGAGTCGCATCCTGAGGAGTTAGTTGAAGCCCGTCATCAGGAATGCCTCGACCGGGTCGAGACGGTCGCACGGAAACAACGGGCCCGTCGCGTTGGAAGCTTTCAGGAAGTCCTGATCGAAGAACCAAACTTCGGCCGGACCCGAGGCAATCAAAAGATACAAGTAGAAGGCGAGCATCGAGCAGGCGAAACCCTTCGAGTCCAGGTGACTGGTCTGGACCGAGCCACGCTTAAAGGCGTTCCCATAGGCCGAGACATCCCCGTTTTGCCCTAACCCGCATTTCTCACAAGTTGTCTGCTGCAGCGCCGCATCCATCCGCCAGGACTGCGTTGCGCTTGGTCGGGCTCCTCAACGTACTGTCAAGTACGCTTCGATCGCCCTCCCGGCGCCCGCCTTGTCCTGCCGGGGTCTGCGACGCTTCGCGACGACAACTCGTGAGAAATGCGGGCTAATTGGGGTCAGAGCCCTATTTTCATGCTCTAGTGGCCTGTAACAGAGGTATCGCCAGTGGCGCCGATGGGTCTTGCTGTCGAGGTCGAGGAGCGAGGAGGGCCACCGAGGTCTGGAACCGAGGCCGCGGGCGCCGCTTTTTCATCGTGACCGACGAGCGACAAAGAGATCGACCTCAACCCCCATCGGCCCAAGGGGTTCGGGCCCAACGGCACCGTCTTCGTTGTTGCTCCTCACTCACAATGAAACAGCATTGCCTCCTTCGTCGCGCCTAGAATCCGGTGCCGTTGGGCCCGAACGCCACTAGCGATACCTCTGTTACAGGCCACTAGATATCGACTTCTTTTAAATCGCGCGCGATCGTAATGTTTTCGTAGGTGGGGCGAGCGTCGTCGGCGATTCGCTTCACCTGGCGGTGATCGTAGCGGCTGCTGAAGTGGGTGGCGATCAGTTGCTTGACGCCTGCTTCGGCGGCAACCCGTGCGGCATCCTCCATCGTGGAATGCTTCCGTTCCCGGGCCATGGCGACGCCGTCGGGCCCGAAGGTCGTTTCGTGGATCAACGCTGTGCAACCTTCGGCCAACTCGATAGACCGCTTCGAAAACTGAGTGTCCAGGCAATATGCGACGGACTTCCCGGACCGGGTTTCGCCCAACACTTCTTCAGGGTGGATCGTTTGACCATTTTCCAGAGTGACGGGATTCCCGTTCTGAAGTTTGCCGAACAGAGGGCCGCGGGGAATGCCCAGTTCTTCGGCTCGTTCCAGGTTGAAGATGCCGGGCCGATCCTTTTCCTGAAAGCGCCAGCCCAGGCAAAAAATAGAATGGTCCAATGGCATCGCATCGACAGAAAACTCTTTTTCTTCCAGCACGCGTCCGTGGAACCCGCGCGAAAACTCTCGAACCGTTATCGGGTAACTGAATTTCAGGCTATTCGTTCTGAAAGAGGCGTTCAGAAAGTGCAGTAGTCCTTGCGGTCCATACACGCGGAGCGGTGTTTCCCTGTTGTCCAGATGCAATGTGCTCAGCAGCCCGTTGATACCGTAAAGATGGTCTCCATGAAGATGACCGATGAATATCGAGTGAATCTTGCTTCGCCGCACGCCGGCACGCATCAATTGCACCTGCGTTCCTTCGCCACAATCGAATAGAAACACCTCCCCGTCGCGGATCAGAGCTGTCGATGACAGGCTTCGATACAGCGTTGGAACGGCGGAACTCGTGCCCAGCAAAACGATCTTCATAACGACTAGCTGCGGTGATCAATGGAAACAGTAACGATTCGTCGAATAACGTAGATTAACATGGGCGGTTCTCTCCCCCCTCACCTGAGCATCGACCTCAAGACCTGAGTTGCGAACTTCGGATTCTCTCTGAACCCGCCGAATGACGTGTCTAGGCTGTCTTTAGCTTCAGGAGATGCAAGATGTTGCGTTTGGTGGAGGGCCGATAGGGACGAGAGTGAGCCTGGAAGGCTTGGTGATTCGCGTGGGAAAGGGTCTCAGCTTCCAGAGCGGTGGGTTGACGCGTTGATGGTCGGCATCCCGCCGTATTCGGAGAGAAGATCTTTTACAAAGTTGTCTTGAAACCTTCGGTACTGCAACACCGGGCCCCGGGTGTTGAAGATGGCAAATAGCAGGGGACCGTGATCTTCGGTGTAGAGCACACCAGCCAGTGTACTGATGCCGTCATCGGTAGAAACCAGCGTCCCCGTTTTTGCGACGACCGCGCCGCGGTGCGTCCGGCTGTTGAATCGAAGACGTAAGGTGCCACGGTCTACTCCCGCCACAGGGAGCACGTGTTCCGGAAACAAGCCATGGTCTTCCATCCAATACGTCAGTTTTCGGAACACCATGATCGTTCCTTCGGGAGTAATCCGATTCCGCCGCAGTCCGGATGTTCGCTGAATGCGAATGTCTCGGGCAGGAATTCCGACCTCGCGAACCAGGTAGTCCTCTACGACTCCAGGGCCGCCCAATGCCTCGCCCACACGGTCCGCTGTCGCATTGTCGCTGTGCGCATTCTGATCAAACAGGATATCCAGCAGAGGATCGGAGAACCGCCGGGCGACCCGCTTACCGGCCACCGGGCCATAGATCACTTCGTCGGGAACCCGAATACCGATACGCCGGAGCGTACGAACGACGTAAGGGTCGACGCGACGCCGTGAATGCAGGTTGCCGACGGTGAACGGTCCCGAGATGACGAAGTTGCCATCCACCCGCCGCACGCCTGCCCGGATCACTTCCCGCGCGAGTCGATTCAAATCCGCCGTGCCCATCACGGGATCACCATCGCTGGACAGAATCAGGTCTCCGTGGAGGACGCCGCCCTCGTCGACGGTGCCATCAACGTAAAACGCCGTTTCAAATCGATGATCGATTCCGAAACGTTCGAGTGCGGTAAGCGTGGTGGCAACTTTAATCACCGACGCCGGGTTGAAGACCTTGTCTCCCTGGTGATCGGCGATGATCAGTCCGCCATCGAGGGATTCGACGCGAATACCTTGTGCGTTGAGGGAAACACCACGAGCGGATAATTCGTCGAGGTATTCGGCAGCGGCCGCTGCTTCGATTCGGGCAGGTTCGCGGAGCTGGTCCAGATCCGACGTGGCTTCCTGGGTTTGGACAGGCCAGACGAAAACGACGACAGCCAACAATAACAGGCAAAGCAAACGGTTGAGCATCAGTTCCGCGAGGCCTTCCTTCCGTTTATTCAGACCCTGAGTCTAGGCCCGTCAATAAACGTGCGTATTCTGCCAGAAAAACAGGGAAAAAAGAAGGGTTCTCCGGGTACAAACAGCCTCTGGTGCCTGCGATTGGGCGTCCGTCCGACGGAGAGTGAGTCGTTTTACGATATTTTTAGTATTTTTAGGTTTGTAATGGGCTCTACCTAAGCGGGGAGTCCCATGCTTATTGTCGCCCGGCGAACGAATCAGAAGATCATCATTTCCGACAATATTGAAATCACCATCCTGGAGATCGGTCGAAACCGTGTCCGATTCGGCGTGGAAGCCCCGAAGGATGTCGTCATCCAGACCAAACTACAGAGCCTTCCCGAACCGGAATCCACTTCCCCGGCTGATGTTGACAAGGACCAGCCTCTCCGCGCCATGGCAGCCCGCCCGTCCCGGGACAAGCGCTGATCTAGTGGCCTGTAACAGAGGTATCGCCAGTGGCGCCGACGGGTCTTGCTGTCGAGGTCGAGGAGCGAGGAGGGCCACCGAGGTCTGGAACCGAGGCCGCGGGCGCCGCATTTCCATCGTGACCGACGAGCGACAAAGAGATCGACCCCAACCCCCATCGGCCCAAGGGGTTCGGGCCCAACGGCACCGTCTTCGTTGTTGCTCCTCACTCACAATGAAAGAGCATTGCCTCATTCGTCGCGCCTAGAATCCGGTGCCGTTGGGCCCGAACGCCGCTAGCGATACCTCTGTTGCAGGCCACTAGGTCCATCTGATATCCTCACAACCGATTCCAAGTGGCACGCTAAGTGACTCCAATGGAATACCTTGGCATGGTGATGCGACGTTTCACCGGTCGAGCCTGCCTTGACTTTGGCTGCGGGTTTCATTTATAAGTGGCCCTTCGATTCATAGGGCGACTTCCTACATCATGGCAGCAAAGAAACGAACTCAATCCAAGAGCCGAAAGGCATCTAAGTCTAAATCCACCAAGAGTTTAAAGGCTAAATCCGCCAAGAAGAAGGCTGTCTCCACTAAGAAGAAGACCACATCTACGAAGAAGAAGGCTACATCCAAGGCGAAGAAAGCGTCTGCCAGCAAGAAGCCTGCCGCGAAAAAGAAAACGACTCGGAAAAAGGCCGGTTCCAGCAAGTCTCAAGGCCGGACTCAGGCCAGCAAGAAAAGGGCGGCGCCTAAACGGGCAAGTGCGCCCAAGAAGAACCAGAAGACGGCCCGTGCGAAGGCAAAGGCGTCGAAGAAGTCCACCCGGCGGCCGCGGTTGTCTGCTTTTTCCGCAGCTCTCAAGCACTACGAAACCGGCCTCAAGCTGATGCAGTCGGAGAAATTTGACAAGGCCAAGGCCGCATTTGAAGGCCTGATCAAGGAATTCCCCAACGAAACTGAGTTGCTCGATCGTGCTCATGTCCTGATCCATGCCTGCCAGAATCGAATCCAGGAGGCCAGGAAGTCCCCGCGGCTTCAGGTCGCCGACGATTACTATGAGGTCGGCATTGCCGAGTTGAACGGACAAGATATCGCTCAGGCACTCGAGCATCTGCAGCATGCCCTGAAGTTGTCTCCGAAGGCTGACCATATTCACTACGCGCTCGCCGCAGCGTCGGCGCTCAACGGTGATCGGGAAGCCGCTCTGGATTTCCTGGGGGAAGCCATCCGGTATCGTGACGAGAACCGCTTCCTTGCGGTCAACGACGACGACTTCGAATCCCTGTCCCAGGATTCGGACTTCATCGACCTGACTACGTCCGACGTGGGCTGATCTCGGAAACCAAAGCGTTAATTCAGCCCTCCCGCCCTGCACGTTAGAGACATCACCTATGGGAGAGGACACCAAAATCGTTTCCATCGGGGGAGGCACCGGTCTGTCGAACCTCTTGCGGGGTTTGAAGAAGAGAGCTGTGGCCCTCTCTGCCATTGTTGCAGTCACCGATGATGGAGGAAGTTCTGGCCGCCTGAGAGAGGAGTTGGGAGTCCTGCCGCCAGGCGACATTCGGAACTGCATGGTCGCGCTGTCTGAGGACGAAGCTCTCATGTCACGGCTCTTCAGGCACCGATTCTCAAGTCAGGAGACTGACAGCGGGTTGAACGACCACAGCTTCGGAAACTTGTTCCTGACGGCGATGGCCGGTGTAACTGGCGACTTCGCCGAAGCCGTCCGGCTGACCTCGGAGGTGCTCGCTATTAAAGGAACGATTTATCCTTCGACGACATCGAACGTTGCCCTGAAGGCGCTACTGGCCGACGGTGAGTGGATAGACGGGGAAACCCGTATCACGGCAGACACTCGGCGCATATGCCATGTGGAACTGGAACCTCCCGACGCCCGTTCGTTACCCGAAGCGCTGGAAGCCATTGCGGCTGCAGAGATCATTACGATTGGTCCTGGGTCGCTTTACACCAGTCTCATCGCAAACCTTCTGCCCCTCAAGATTGTGTTCGCAATCCGCTCGTCCAGCGCTCACAAGATCTACGTTCAAAACATCATGACCCAACCGGCCGAGACGACGGATATGACGATGGGCGACCACATTCAAGCGATCACGCCGGGCATGTGCTGTTTCCCAATGTTCTCGTAAATACGCTCTCTCCTTCGAATGCGATTCTGCGAAAATACAGGGAAGGGAACGCGCACATCGTTGAAACGGATGAAGAGCGTGTTCGCGATATGGGAATAAGAATCGTGAAGAAAGATTTGCTTTTCGAAGGTGATGTGATCCGTCACGACGCGGATCTACTCGCGAAAGCAGTCCTTGAGACATGCCGAAATTAACCGTATTGATCCTGGCCGCAGGTGAAGGTACCCGGATGAAGTCCAAGAAGGCGAAGGTTCTTCATCACGTCGGGGGCTTGCCTATGCTGGAGTTCGTGGTTCGCGCGGCACGTGAAGTGTCTGACGAAATTCACGTTGTCGTAGGCCACCAGGGGAAGGCCGTTCAGGATGCGGTCGACGGCGTTCACTTTATCCAACAGGAACAGCAACTCGGAACCGGGCATGCCGTAATGGCGGCACGCAAATCGCTCCAAAATGCGGGTGAGCTGCTGATTCTGCCCGGCGACGTGCCCTTGATTCGATCGGAAACGCTTCAGAGACTGGCTGATTTTAATCGCGACGGATCGTTTGCGGGCTCACTCGCTGTGGCCATTCTCGAAGATCCTCACGGCTATGGCCGGATTATTCGTCGTTCCGCCGACGAGATCGACAGCATCGTCGAACACCGGGACGGCCAGGGCGGGGAGCTCGAAATACGTGAGATCAATTCCGGAATCTATTTGTTCGATTCCGAGCTTCTGTTCGACGCACTCGAGCGAACACGGACTGACAATGCTCAGCAGGAATACTATCTGACCGACGTCGTCAGGATCTTTTCCGGGAAGGGACACCGCGTTGGGGCTTTTGAGCTTGAAGATCCCGCTGAGGCCTCCGGTATCAATTCGCGCAAGCAGTTGGCTCTGGTGGATCGTGATATTCGCCGCCGAAAGTGCGAATCCTTGATGGAGGCCGGTGTCTCGATCCTCGACCCGGAAACGGCGCGGATTGACGTCGACGTGCAGATCGGAGCCGATTCCGTTATCTATCCCTCGGTCGCTATCGAAGGCGGGTCCATTCTTGGCCAAGACGTCAGCGTGAGGTCCTTTTGCAGGATCTCGGATTCCAAGGTGGGCGATCGGTCCACAATCCTGGACGGTTGCATCATGGATCAATCTGAAGTTCGGAGCGACGTCCGCATTGGTCCATACGCCCATCTGAGGATGGGGACGCTTCTTAAGAGCAACGTCAGAGTCGGTAACTTTGTCGAAATCAAGAAGTCTAAGGTCGACGAAGGAACCAAGTCCATGCACTTGACGTATCTGGGAGACGCCGAAATCGGGAAGGACGTCAATATTGGAGCGGGCACAATCACGTGCAATTACGACGGGGTGAACAAGAACAAAACGACTATCGAGGACGGCGTTTTCGTCGGCAGCAATTCGTCACTCGTCGCTCCCATCCGGATCGAAAAGAACTCCTATGTCGGTGCGGGTTCCACGATCACCGAGGACGTTCCCCCCGACTCCCTGGCGATTGGCCGCGGCCGCCAGGTGGTGAAGAAAGACCGGATGAAGAAGAAGAGCAAAAAGAAAAGTAAGGGCTGAAGACTCAACATGAAGACGCGAAGTTAATGAAGTAGAACGAAGGATGATCTGATCTCCAAGATACTTCGTGTCTTTCGTTCCTTCGTGTTTAAATTCTCGATCTATCTTAACGACATATGTGTGGGATTTTCGGATACATCGGTAATCGCGACGCTGTCCCAATAGTTTTTGAGGGTCTCCGTAGCCTTGAGTATCGCGGATACGATTCAGCTGGCATCGCGGTCGTAAGCGATGGTGATGTTGTCGTGCGTCGCTCGGAAGGGAAGCTGGGCAATCTAGAGCTGCTTCTGGGCAAGGAACCCCTCAGTGGTGGCTACGGTCTGGGCCATACGCGGTGGGCGACGCACGGCCGACCGACCGAAGAGAATGCCCATCCCCATCGTGACTGTAAGGGACGGATCGTTGTCGTTCACAACGGGATCATCGAAAACTACCTGGATCTCAAGCGTGGTCTGACCGCGGAAGGCCATCAGTTCACGACAGAAACGGACACTGAAGTTATCGCGCATCTCATCGAGAAATACTTCGCGGGAAACCTTGAAATCGCGGTCCTTGCCGCGGTGAAGGAGCTGCACGGCTTGTTCGCGTTCTCGGCAATTTCAGCCGACGATCCTCAAAAAATTGTGACCGGACGCGATGGGCCACCCACTGTCATCGGGCGCAAGAACGGCGAAGGCTTCGTAGCTTCCGACATTCCGGCCTTGCTGCCGCACACCCGTGATCTATTGTTCCTGGATGATGGTGAACTGGCTGTCGTCGAACCCGACCGGATCCGTTTGATGGACTTTGCCGGAGCGGAGCGTGAGCCCCGTTTCGAACGCATCGCCTGGGACCCCGTGCAAGCTGAGAAGGGGGGCTACAAGCATTTCATGTTGAAGGAAATCCACGAGCAGCCGGAAGCCGTCAGCGAGACGCTGGTGGGACGACTGGCATTGGAATCGAACGAAGTGCGCCTCGACGACGTTGGTTTTTCCCAGGAGGACTGGAAGAGCTTCAAGAGTATTTGCCTCCTCGGTTGCGGTACGAGTTGGCACTCCTGCCTTGCAGGCAAGTACATGATCGAAGCCATCGCGCGTGTGCCGGTTCAGGTCGACTATGCGAGCGAGTTCCGATATCGGAGCCCGGCGGTGGATCCGGACACACTGTTTGTCGTTATCACACAGTCGGGTGAAACAGCCGATACCGTCGCAGCTCAGAGAATGGTGCGCGAGATGGGCTTTCGAGTTTTGACGATAACGAACGTCGTCGGTTCCATGACGACCCGGCTGGCCGATGGCGTCCTCTACACGCGTGCTGGTCCTGAGATCGGCGTGGCATCGACGAAGGCCTTCGTCACACAGATGACCGCCCTCTACCTGATGGCACTCCAGTTGGGTAAGTCGCACCAGACCCTGACTCCTGACGAAATCGGCGCGGCGCTGTCGGAACTGACGGCGCTCCCCCCGAAGATTGAACAGGTGCTTGCGTCGTCACCTCAGATTGAGACGATCGCACGGTCGCTGGCTCATTCAGACGATTTCCTTTTTCTTGGGCGCGGCATCCATTTTCCGATTGCTCTCGAAGGCGCGTTGAAACTGAAAGAGATTTCCTATATTCATGCTGAGGGATATCCGGCCGGCGAAATGAAGCACGGTCCCAACGCACTCATCGATGGTGATTTGCCCGTCGTCTTCGTGGTTACCAAGGACGATGAACGGGAGGCGTCGCGCCAGATTTACGAAAAAGTGCTCAACAACGTTCGCGAAGTGAAGTCGCGTGATGGAATCATCCTTTCCGTTGCCAGTGAAGGCGACACTGCGGTCGCAGCAGAATCCGACCACTGCATTTTCGTTCCCAAGGCGACCGATTTCCTCTTGCCCATTCTGGAGGTTGTGCCCCTACAGCTACTTGCCTATCAGATTGCCGTACAGCGAGGCTGTGACGTCGATCAACCCCGCAACCTCGCCAAAAGCGTCACCGTAGAGTGACGTCGTCTAACGCAGAGACGCGGAGGACGCAGGGTTTTGTAGTGGGGTTGCCTCTCGAACCATAGCAGTTAGTTCCATTAGAATTGTCTTTGCGACTTTTGCGACCTTTGCGCCTTTGCGTTGAGTCTTTTTCCCGAAGTTCCGAGTAGCGATGGGTATTGACTTAAAACAACATTTGAATCCCAAGCAACTGGAAGCCGCCAAGGCGATCGAGGGACCGATTCTGATTCTCGCCGGGGCCGGCAGCGGTAAGACCCGCGTGATTACGTATCGAATCGTTCATCTGGTGGAGAATCTTGAGGTTCGACCCGAGTCCATCCTGGCAGTCACGTTTACGAACAAGGCGGCGGATCAGATGAAGGAGCGAGTGCGCGATCAGCTCCGTGCGCCCCGCGCGGCGGATCCCTGGATTTCCACCTTTCATTCGCTCTGTGTACGTCTCCTAAGGCGCGAGATCGAAGCACTCGGTTACGCGCGTGAGTTTACGATCTATGATTCGAACGATCAGCTTCAGGTCGTCCGGTCCACGATGAAAAATCTTTCCGTAGACGACAAAGTCGTGACGGCACGGGCGGTCCAGTCTCGCATCAGCGCTGCCAAGAACCAGCGAACCACTCCGGAGAAGATGGCCGAAGATGCATGGCAGCCAGACTGGGAATACACGGCTCAGGTTTATGCGGAGTACGAAAAGCGGCTGCGAAAAGCCAACGCCCTTGATTTTGATGACCTGCTGGGAAAGACCGTCGAGCTCTTCGAAAAGTTTCCGCCGGTTGCAGAGAAATACAGCCAGCGATTTCACTACATCATGGTCGATGAGTATCAGGACACCAATCGTACTCAGTACAAGTTGATCCGGTACTTAGCCGATCAGCATCGTAATATCTGTGTCGTTGGAGACGAGGACCAATCCATTTACAGCTGGAGAGGCGCCGACATCCAGAACATCCTCTCGTTTGAAAAGGACTACCCGAACACGCAGATCATCCGGCTCGAACAGAACTACCGCTCCACAAAGACCATTCTGGCAGCTGCTGGCGCTGTCGTCGCCAACAACGAGGACCGAAAGGGTAAGGAACTGTGGACCGAGAATCCGTCCGGTGAACAGATCCAGTTCTTTGAAGCCCGCGACCCGGATCAGGAGGCGGCACATGTTGCCGAGCGAGTGATGGGGCAACGCCGAAGCCAACCGGAACGCAACATTGCCGTCCTCTACCGTACAAACTTTCTATCACGCGTCCTCGAAGAGATGTTTCGCCGATTTGAGATTCCCTATCGTGTGGTCGGTGGGCTCAGTTTCTACGAACGTGCGGAGATCAAGGACCTGCTCAGCTACTTGACCTCGATTCTGAATCCACACGATTCGGTCCACCTGATGCGTGTCATCAACACGCCGTCGCGCGGAATCGGGCGGACGACGATCGACGCTCTCCTGGATCTGGCCACCGGGCAGGAGGTGTCTCTGTGGGATGCCGTCGGGATCGCGATCGGTGGAGAAGGTTTGGCTCCTCGGTCCAGGCGGGCCCTGGGCGCCTTTCATGAACTGATGACGGACTTTCTGGAATCCGTCGATCAGATGTCCGGTATCGATTTGCTTCAAAGGGTCATTGAGAAATCGCGCTACGTCGAAGTTCTCCAGCAGGAGGGAACCGAGGAAGCGCTTGGCCGGATCGACAATATTCGTGAACTGCTGACGGCCGCCGAAGAAAGCGCGGCACGCGGCGAGAGTTTGCGCGATTTCCTGGACAACGCAGCCCTGGTTTCTGATCAGGACGACTACGATGAACGCGCACCGGTGACACTGATGACGCTCCACACGGCGAAGGGGCTCGAGTTTCCCGTAGTCTTCATTATCGGGATGGAAGACGGTCTGTTTCCCCACAATCGATCACTCACCGAGCGGACTTCGCTTGAAGAAGAGCGCCGGCTTTTCTACGTGGGCATGACGCGAGCTGAAGATCGCCTGTATCTGAGTGCGTCTCGCTACCGGCGGACATTTGGCACGATGGATCCAATGATTTCTGAGGTTTCCCGATTTCTTGAAGAAATTCCAGCTGAATTGATCGAGGGCCTCGAAGTGTCGGTGCCTTTGCGGGCTGAACCGCGTGAGAGGACGACATATTCGGGAGAAACCTACAACACCGTCGGTGCGGTTCAGGACTTCCTGAAGTCCAAAGGTCCGTCCGCAAGAAATCGGGGCCGTGGACCCATTACAGGGCGGTGGAAGCAGGGTACTCGCGTGAAGCATCCCAAATTCGGTGTCGGAACGATACTGCGTATGGAAGGCACCGGAGACGAGGCCAAGTTAACAGTGAGCTTCAGTAACTACGGCCTGAAGAAAATGATCGCCAAATACGCATCGCTCGAAGTCGTTTGAGCTGGGAAGATTTAACCGCGAAGACGCAAAGGGTTTTTCAACACGAAGACACGAAGGAAACGGAGGCCCACGAAGGCTTTCTGTCTCAGAAATCCGAACTTCGTGATCTTCGTGTCAATTCCTATTCTCAAAACTCACTACCCAACACTTCTCACCTGCCACGAGTCATGTTCTCTGTAATTCTTGCGTTTTCACGCAACAAATGCGTTCGGCCAGCGTAATGCTAAGCGCTCCAACATCTGCATTGAGAATCTGATTGGGCGTTAGTAGAATGCGCTCCTACCATGATGTCCTCAGAAGCTGAACTAAGGCAGCAAATTGCCGATTTCTCCCGACTGACTTATCAAAAGAGCTATCTGGCGTCGACGGACGGAAACTTGAGCGCCCGGCTGGCCGATGGCAACGTGATTTGCACGCCGACGATAATCAATAAAGGCTTCGTGCGTCCCGAGGACCCGGTTGTCGTGGATCTTGAAGGCCAGCACGTTCGCGGGGAGCGTAGAGCTTCCAGCGAAATCGCGATGCACACCCTCATATATAAACTCCGTCCCGATATTAACGCGGTGGCGCACTGTCACCCGCCCTGTGCGACAGCCTATGCGGCTGCGGGTATTCCGCTCAACAAGGCTCTGATTTCAGAAGTCGTTCTGGCCCTGGGATGTATACCCATCGCCGATTACGGAACACCGGGCACTCCGGAGTTGACCGATCGCCTAGCGCCCTGGGTCGCAAACTACGACGCGTTGCTGATGGCCAACCACGGAGTGGTCACTTACGGTGCCGATATGATGGAGGCGTACAACCGGATGGATACCGTCGAGCATTTCGCAAAGATCTCCATCTACACACGGATTCTGGGTGAAGAGCAGCTGCTGTCATCCGAAGATGTTGAAAAGTTGTGGGTTCAGCGGCAGAAGTATTTTGGCTTGGAGACCACCGATGATGCACGTCCGAAGGACCCAATGTGTCCGGTGACCGACGGAAGATCAGAAACGATCTCTCTTTCCAAGGACGAATTGGTTGATCTGGTCCATCAGGTCGTCTCGAGTTTGGTGAAGTAATAAGTCAAGAGTTACGGGGAAACCCAGGGAGAAAGTCCTCATTTCCCGAATTATTGAAGGCCCCAAATCACATGGTGGTGCGGAAATCAGGACTCCGTCCTGAATTTCCCTAAGGAGCAATTGAATGGCAAAAGAGGGAGAATCGATTGGTGAAGCCCTCGGGATGATCGAGACCCGCGGATTAGTGGCGTTGATCGAAGCGTCCGATGCGATGGTGAAGGCGGCAAAGGTCACGCTCATGGGCTGGGAAAAGATCGGGTCCGGCTACGTTACGGCCATGGTGCGTGGCGACGTCGCGGCCGTAAAAGCAGCCACCGACGCCGGCGCGACCTCGGCTCGCCGAGTGGGTGAGCTGATCAGCGTCCATGTGATTCCGCGGCCGCATTCGAACCTCGAAGACGTATTCAATATCGGCAAATCGAGCGACTAGAACGGAATGCAACTTGCCAGGGTCATCGGCACGGTCGTTGCGACCCGGAAGGATCCCCGCCTTGAAGGCAAGAAACTGCTCGTTTGCCGGCCTATGAACCCCGATGGCGACGACGAAAGCGGTTATGTCGTCGCTGTGGACACGGTATCAGCTGGAATTCTGGACCAGGTACTCGTGGTCCAGGGAAGCTCGGCGCGGATGTCAGACGGGTGTCAGGATAAGCCCGTAGACGCTGCCATCGTGGGCATCATCGACGAGGTTTCTCAAGACTAAGGTCGGTCACCTTATCCCATGTACCTTGGAGATGTTATCGGCAACGTCGTTTCAACAGCCAAGAACGCATCACTCGTAGGCAGGAAGCTCCTGCTCGTCCGCAGACTGTCTGACGACAAGGTCGTCGTTGCGATTGATTCGGTCGGGGCCGGGGCCGGTGAACGCGTATATGTTTGCCGAGGCCGGGAAGCATCGTTCGCATTCTATCCTGAAGAAACTCCCTCCGATGCCACCATCGTCGGCATTGTGGACAGTATTGACGTACCCAATAGCGATGCCCCCGGCGCCAATGTGATGCCCGACTAAGAGGCCGCAGCGGCAGTTACGAGTGAGAAGTGATGGGAGAAAACCTTGATGTCCTCGGCCAGAAGGTTTCGACATGAGATTTCGCTCGGTCGTTCATTCAGATGACCATCTCCGTCGCGCTCCACGCGTGGTCTGAACGACCGGCGACCCTCACCATCATCCTGATGGCGAGGCCTGTTGGGATCGACGGAATGTTGAAGCAGTCCTTAGCAGAACACGCAGCGTTCCTCGCTGCGGGTGGACCGCTTTCAGAGTAAAGACGCGGCAGCCGAGGCGTCAGAGTAAGAAGATGATTGGATCGGACCCGGACGAAACTGCTAAGGACCGAACATTTGACTCAAGACACACTCGATACGCAGGCCTGGGGGGGACCGGCCGGCGTCAGAGTTCCCGGAGCTTAGGGAAAGCGGAGAGGTTAGTGCACTCGAAACATTCGACATTGGAGGGGGCCGGTGGGCGCGATGCTAAAGAACGGCATGGGGGGACCGGCCGGCGTCAGAGTTCCCGGAGCTTAGGGAAAGCGGAGAGGTTAGTGCACTCGAAACATTCGATATTGGAGGGGGCCGGTGGGCCCGATGCCAGATAGATGTTATTGGGAAGAGTCGTGGGCACGGTTGTGGCGACACAGAAAGACAGCAGCCACGAGGGCCGGAAAGCCCTGTTGGTACAACCCTTCCGCATCGATGGCACCGAGGACGGCCCAAGAATCGTTGCTCTCGATGGTGTGGATGCCGGAGTGGGCGATCGCGTTCTCGTTGTCCGGGAAGGCTGGTCGGCGGCCACAACCGTGGACCGTGAGGGCGCGGCGATCGATGCGGCCATAGTGGGTGTCGTCGATGAAGTCAACCTGACCGACGAGGCTGCACTCCGGTGATTGCCCGGCTGCGGGGCCCACTGTTAGAGAAAACCCCTGAAAAGGTCGTGTTGGATATCAATGGGGTTGGCTATCAGGCGTTCATCTCACTTCCCACTTATTCGTCCTTGCCCGACGTCGGCGCTGAAGTTGTACTCGATATTCACACGCACGTGCGTGAGGACCTCATTCAGCTTTTCGGCTTCTCGAGCAAACGCGAACGTTCAATCTTCGAGCGACTGTTGCAGATATCGGGTATCGGCCCCCGGTTGGCGATGACAATTCTTTCGGGCAGTTCCGTCGACGACCTGATCGCATCCATCAAGAGGGAAGACCTCGCCCGGTTAACCTCAATACCAGGTGTCGGTAAGAAGACCGGTGAACGGATAATCCTGGAATTAAAAGACAAGCTGCGCGACTTTATCGTCGATGACGAGCCTGGCGGTAGTGAGGTTGATGTGATTTCGGCAATGGAGAACCTTGGCTACAATCGGGGTCTGATCGAAGTAGCGATAAAAAGGGCGCTCGATGGCAGCGGTGACCCCGGTTTTGACGAACTCTTCAAGCGGACTCTCCAGATTTTGACCAAAGGATAATGAGCGACCGAATCACAACAGGCGCAGCGTCAGAGGAAGAAATCCCTTTCGAACTCTCCCTGCGGCCGAAAACGCTCAACGAGTATATCGGGCAACCTCTGGTCAAAGAGAACCTGGAGGTTTCAATCGAGGCTGCCCGGAAACGGGGGGAACCCCTCGACCACATCTTGCTGTACGGTCCCCCCGGGCTGGGCAAGACGACCCTCGCTTCAGTCATAGCGAACGAAATGGGGGCGCATTTCCGTGCGACGGCGGGCCCACTGGTTCAGATCAAAGGTGACCTCACTGCGATTTTGACGAACCTTGAAAGTGCGGACATCTTCTTTGTCGATGAAATTCACCGCTTGCAGCCGAACATTGAAGAAATTCTCTACCCCGCGATGGAAGACTATAAGCTCGACATCATCATCGGACAGGGCCCCAGCGCACGCACCCATCGCCTGGATTTGGAACACTTCACCTTGATCGGTGCCACGACACGGATCGGATTAATCACGGCCCCTTTGCGTTCCCGGTTCGGAATCGTCCACCGCTTGGATTACTACACGCACGAGGACCTGGAGGTGATCGTCCGGCGGTCCGCTGACATCTTGAAGGCTCCCATCACCCTTGCGGGAGCCAAGGAGATCGCCAAGCGCTCCCGCGGGACACCGCGCATCGCCAACCGCTTACTCAAGCGCACTCGAGATTTCGCTGAAGTCCGCGGTAACGGAGAGATCACCGACGATATCGCGCGTGACGCCTTACGCCTGCTCGACGTCGATGAGCACGGTTTTGACGAAACCGACCGGCGGCTGCTGCGGGCGATTATCGAAAAATTCGACGGTGGACCCGTGGGTGTCAACACGATTGCCGCTGTTTTGAGCGAAGAAGTCGATGCGATCGAAGACATATACGAACCGTTTCTGCTCCAGATCGGATTCCTGCAGCGCACTCCCCGCGGTCGCGTCGCCACCAAGCTGGCATATGAGCACTTCGGCCTCGATTTCAGCCAATCTAACCCGTCCCTCCAGTCCGGTCTGTTCTAGAAAATCAGAAATTAACAAGCGGAAGAGTTAAACACGAAGACACGAAGGTCACGACAGAGGGATGTCTGAACCGGAACCCCTTCACTGATCTCTGGTGCATTCGCGTTGAAAGAAATCTAAACGGGTAACGCGCTGCGTCCGGGATAGACGGCACTCGGGCCCAGGGCTTCTTCGATTCGGAGCAGTTGGTTGTACTTGGCCACACGGTCGGTTCGCGATAGTGAACCTGTCTTTATTTGTCCAGCGTTTGTGGCTACGGCGAGGTCGGAGATGAATGTGTCTTCAGATTCGCCGGATCGGTGTGAGATGACGACGCCGTAACCTGCCCGCCGAGCCATGTCGATGGCGTCCAGTGTTTCGGTCAACGTGCCGATCTGATTGACCTTGATCAAGATGGCGTTAGCCACCCCGGAACCCATGCCGCGGGCGAGTCTTTCGGTGCTGGTGACGAACAGGTCGTCGCCTACCAGTTGAACCTTTTCTCCGATTTCGCGCGTGAGCATTGCCCAGCCGTCCCAATCGTTTTCGTCAAGACCGTCTTCGATCGAGAGGATCGGGAAACGATCGACCCAATCGGCAAAGAGTTTCACCATCTGTTCCGAGGTCTTGGCCGACTCGCCGGATCTGCGAAAGATGTATTGCCCGTTGTCATATAACTCGCTCGAAGCAGTGTCCAATGCCAGACCCACTTGATCCCCGGGAACGTATCCTGCTTGCTCAATAGCCCTAAGGATCAACTCGATGGCTTCTTCGTTGTGTTCCAGGTTAGGCGCGAAACCGCCTTCGTCTCCGACGGCTGTGGAGTGGCCACCGTCTTGAAGAATGTTCTTGAGCGCGTGAAAAATTTCAGCGCCCATGCGCAAGGCTTCGTTGAAACTGGAGGCGCCCACGGGCATGATCATGAATTCCTGAAAGTCCACATTGTTGTCGGCGTGTGCACCACCGTTGACGATGTTCATCATCGGTACGGGGAGTGTTTTCGCGCGTACGCCGCCAATGTAGTTGTAAAGCGACAAGCCGTGTGACTGGGCGGCTGCGCGTGCGGTAGCGAGAGAAACGCCGAGAATCGCGTTGGCGCCCAGTTCTTCCTTGTTCTTAGTGCCATCAGCATTCAGCATGATCTGATCGACGCGCGACTGCAGCGTTGCGTCATGGCCGACAAGCATGGGTGCGATCTTTTCATTGACGTTTCCGACTGCCTTACGTACACCTTTTCCCAGATACCGGGCCTTGTCGCCGTCCCGGAGTTCCAGCGCCTCGTGTTCTCCAGTGGAAGCGCCAGATGGCACAATCGCCCTACCAAAGGCGCCGTTACTCAGTACACAGTCGACTTCAACGGTGGGGTTCCCACGGGAATCGAGCACCTCTCTGGCTTTGATCTGCTGAATCTGCATCGTCTTCCTCAGTTCCTCAGTATCGCCCGGACCAGGGCGCCGTCGGCGCGGTCCATCTTAATGGGCAGCGCGACGAGTTCATAGTCCCCCGGTGGCACGTCGAGAAGATTCAATCCTTCCAGAATTACAACGGACTTCGTCAGCAAGACAAAGTGCGATGCGTGGTCTGTCGAGCCATACGCGTCGATCGAGAGATAATCGATGCCGACCAGGCGGATGCCTCTGTCGACCAGAAATTGAGCGCCCTGAGGCTCGAGGTACACGAACTTTTCCCAGAAACCCGTATCCTTCCAGTGGGACGAGTTGTCCGTGCGAAAGAGTACGCGTTCCACGCCCTCCCAGTCCTGGGGTTTCAACTCCGACTCTCCGATAGACGCGACTCCCGGCAAATCGATGACGCGCGCGGGCCCGACGAGTTGTTCGAGTGGGATGTCGTTGAGCGTCCCCGCCTCCGGGCCGATCATGTGGACGGGTGTGTCCAGATGAGTACCTGTGTGTGATCCACAGTTGATGGTCGTAACTGTATCGTGTGAGACTGGTCTCGCGCCAGATTGCGGTTCTTTTTGAGACGAATCCCCGGGTCCGACGGCCAGACGTGCATGTCGTTGTGAATCGGCACGGAAATGTCGTAGATCATGCTTACCCCGACTACCACTTTACAACATTTCTCAGGACAGGAATTTTCAACGCAGAGACGCAAAGACGCAAAGACGCGGAGGACGCAGAGAAATTCTTATCTCTGCGTCCTTTGCGAGCTCAGCGTCTCTGCGTTGAACACTCTTGACGATTTCCCGTGCTGTCATCGTGGTAGTATGATGGGGCCTGCCAGCCCTTTCGTTTCTCGACAAATCATGTCTCAGACCGAGCTTGTTCCTGTATCCCGGTCTTCCACAAGGTCACAACTGCTCTTCCCTGAGCGTCGGGGACGAGCGGCCACACTGGTGGAACCGCCCCTGCTGGAAATCCAGCATCTGATCTTTAACGAAGCCGTCCGTTTGGGCGCCAGCGACATCCATATCGAGCCCGGCCGCCGTCAGACACGGGTCCGCTACCGCATTGACGGCTTGATGCTCCATACACTCGAGCTCCCGCGATGGCTTCACGAGCGGCTCGTTGCGCGGATCAAAGTGATGGCCCGGCTGGACATTACCGAACGGCGATTGCCTCAGGACGGGCACATCGTGGATCGATCCGAAGGAATCGATGGGCGGTTGTCGACGATGCCGACTGAAGGGGGAGAGGCGCTCGTCGTTCGGATCTTCAAGGACCGGGAGCACCTTCCAACTATCACCGCCCTGGGTGCCGGCCGAACTATCGAAACACAGCTGAAGGCGATCAGCCGCCGGCCACAGGGGATTGTCATCATTGCCGGTCCTACCGGCAGCGGTAAGACCACGACGCTCTTCGCGCTCATCGACGAACTGAGAAGTCTTCCGCTGAACATCGTTACCATCGAAGACCCCATCGAATTCCGCGTGGACGGAATCCGTCAGATTCAGGTCGACCACAAGTCACAGTTGACGTTCCACCGGGCGCTGCGTTCCGTTCTGCGCCAGGATCCGGACGTGATTCTGATCGGTGAGATGCGAGATTCCGAAACGGCCGAAATCGCCTTTGAGGCTGCACTGACCGGGCACCTCGTGCTTTCGACATTGCATGCGATCGATGCGCCGTCGATCCTGCTGCGCCTTTCTGAACTCGGTGTCGACTCACATGTCGTCGCTTCCGCCATGATCGGCGCTGTGGCCCAGCGCCTGGTGAGGCGAAATTGTTCGCAGTGTCTGGGGCCCGATCTGCCGGCCACCTTCTATCTGGAACGATTCGGCGTTGCTCCCTCAGAAGCGCTCCGCCTTCGGAGGAGTCACGGATGTGCGGAATGCCGGTTCACGGGTGCCGACGGTCGCATGCCGCTCTTCGAAGTTCTCGAACTGAATCGCGAAATGCGAGAGTGCGTCGTTTCCGGCAAGCAATCCGAGCTACGGCGTGTCGCCGCTCGATTGGGATATGTCCCGGTTCAGGATCAGGCAAGGGAACAGGTGCTTGCCGGTGTCGTCGCGATCGACGAAGCCTACCGCACCTGCTACTTCGGAGATGTCCAATGAGCCGACACTGTTTGTGCTCCAGAACAAGCCGGCACTTGATCGAGCCGACAGATTGCGGAGGCGCGACCAAGTCGACACTTGCTGGAGGCGACAGATCTAAGTCGCGTCAGATTTCGGAGACTCACGATGCAGATTGACTACTATCGAATCCTCAACGTGTCCCACGATGCGAACCTGGAGACCATTCACAGCGCCTACCGCGCCCTGGCCCGCCAGTACCACCCGGACCGGAATCCGGGACCCGCTGCGACTGACTTGTCCAGCCACATGGTCCTCGTGAACGAAGCCTACGGATGCCTTCGAAGCACCGTCACTCGTCAGACCTACGACCGAAGCAGGAGAATCGCGGAACCGCTGCGCTTACAGATTGCAGTTCTCGGTGCGGCCGACCAGCTCCTTGGAAAGGTCGGATGGCAACAGGTCGAGTTGGGCGGTGGGGATAAAGTCTTCAGAAATGGCTCACGCAGCGTCGCCGTTCGGTTTCTGCCCGTTCTTGACGACGATCAACTCGACCGTTGGGCCCGGTTTGTTGGCGGTCTCTCCAGGCGGAAAGTGGCCTGTTGGGGGGTCGTACTAGCCCGCATTTCTCAAGAATGATGGCGAAACGAGCAATGGGTAGACGGGATAGGGGTCGTGAGCGGTGTCGCGGGAGCAAAGAGGCCAGCTGAGCTGAAAAACGGAGCCTGAGTGATTGGTGTTGAAGAGAATGGCAAGGTGAAAGCGGATTACAGAGACAGCAATCCCTACCAAGGTCGAAACGGGTGGGATGTCCGAGCGGAGACGTTTAACAACGTAGCGGGATTTTCTGGAGGTTCGCGTAGATCTGAGCAAACACGTTGGCATAGGGATACCCGCCGGCCATCCGAATCCAGATCCGGCGGACGGTGACGTGGATCTGCGCTCCGATCTTGAGCAACTTGAGGCGGATCGTGGTGCACTGCGCACGCGCGAATTCGGTACCCTGCAATCCGAGCCGTCGCAAGGCTTGCATCAACATGTACGCGACCGATGAGAAGTAGAGCCGGAGTTGATTGGCGCGCATGGTGGCCGTGCTGGTCCGGTCGGCAAACAATCCGAGCTGTTGCTCTTTGATCCGGTTTTCCATGTCCCCACGAGCACAGTAGATCTGTTCATAGATCTGCTTTGGGGTGGGTTGGCCTTTCGGTAACGAGGTAACGATAAACCGCGGGTTGGCTCCCTTGGCCAGATGTTCGGCCTTGCCAATGACGCGTCGCTCTCGGGTCCAGCTGTCCAGGGTCCGATACTGAAACGTCTTAAAGACGCGCGCCGACTTTCCGGTCCTGTCGAATCGCTGCTTCGCTTTCTCCATCGGAGTTTCAATCGCGCGGAGCAGCCGCTTGTTCTTCGCCAGTCCGATCACGTAATCGACACGGTGCTGGGCCTCGCACCAGCTCAGGATCTCATCGCGGCAGAAACCCGAGTCGGCCCGAATCACAATCTGGACTCGGGGCCACTCCTGCCGAATCTGGCCCACGATCCGTTCCAGTTCCTCCACCGTTCCAGCCGCACCATCGATGTCAGAGGATCGCAGCCGGGCACAGAGCAGAAACTCCCCACAGAAGATGTAGAGCGGCAGATAACAATAGTGCCGGTAGTAGCCGTGAAAGAAGCGGCCTTCCTGATTCCCGTGAATCGGATCGTCGGTCGCATCCAGATCCAGGATGATTTGCCGTGGTGCTCGCCGATGGGCTTGGAGAAACACGTCCACCATCAATCGATCCATCGCCGCTTCATCCCGCCCGATCTTCTTGTACGGGTGGCTGGCCGCACCCTCGGTCGAGAGCTCCAGCCGGTTCAGCGTGCTCTTGCCCGCCAGCGCCTTGCCCCGGTCCCGCTCCTGCTTCCGAGTTCGCCCCTTCGGATCGGTCTCATCGACCATCACGGCCAGGACTGGATCTGAACGCAGTTGATCGTGATCGTTCAGATCCTCATAGCCCAAACACAATCCGTAGACCCGTTGCGCCACCAGTGGCTCGATGCGATGTTCCACAAATCGCGGATCCCGATAATCCTGGAAACATCCGGCAAACTGTTTCAGGATCCCGGTCCGTTTCTCCACCTCCCGCAGCAGCAATCCGCCCGCGTCCGAGCTGATGTCCCCACCGTCGAATTGACCGCAAACTTCGCGTGAACCTAAAGCGTGAAATTGAACCCGTTCTGTTTTACACTCTGTCATATTAAAGGCCGCCTCCGTCTGTGTGTTGAAAGTTCTTCGCACAACCTTCTATGCCAGACAGGGCGGCCTTTTCCGGTCCTTTACACTTCCTTCCGTCTCTCGTTTACCTTAGATCTCTTGAGAAATGCAGGCTAGCCCATCGACTGTTGACAATCGATACCGTTTCCGGGACCCGTCTCCGGCAAAGGCGCCAGATTACGGCGATCGACTTGATCGACTCCCGGGCTTACGGGGATGCGTTCCCGGACTCAGAATACAAGGGACTCTTCCAACCGTTTCTGATCGAATAGTAAGGGTCGTGACCGAGAGCAGTTCGGTCTCAACTCTTAACTTCTAACTTTTGAGTAAGTGATATCATCAACCTATGAATAGGAATTCCTATCTCCTACTCATCATGGGCGTTCTCGTTGGTTTCATTGCCACTTATCTGGTGGTGCGGGACAGGGATCTGGGCCCGATCATTATTCGGGATGCGGTGGCCACAGCGCCTGCTCCGTCCGCCGAAACCGTGCAGCGTGAACTGCAGATGATCCAGCAGCTCGAAGCCCGGTTGATCGAGACGCCGGATGACGTTCAACTGATGGTGGATCTTGCGAATCTTTATTTCGAAATCGAGAGTTTTCAGGGTGCGATATCCTACTACCAGCAGGCGTTGGAAATCCGTCCCGATGATCCCAGCCTGAGAACGGATATG
The DNA here is from genome assembly GCA_965218085.1 of Terriglobia bacterium. GTDB lineage: Bacteria > Acidobacteriota > Terriglobia > 20CM-2-55-15 > 20CM-2-55-15. The sequence continues at coordinate 240,436 of CBDCKF010000001.1, forward strand.
GCGACCGCACTCTATTATTCGGACCAGGTCGAAAGAGCGGTCGTCGAATTTGAGACCGCGCTTGCCATCGCACCCAATCATCCGCAGACCCTTTTCAACATGGGAGTTGTCATCCTCGAAGAGAGCGGCGATCGCGAAGGCGCCATCGAATTGTGGGAACAGCTCATAAGGATGAATCCCTCCTACCCGCAACGGGATCTGGTCCAAACCGAGATCGACCGATTGAGGGCAAACCCTTAGATTTAGCCCTTCCGGCACCCATCTACGAGTCGGCATGAAGCAGGAAATCATCGACCGGTTGAAAGCGATCGTTGGTGAATCCAACGCAACCTCCGACGAAACAGAATTACTCGTATACGAATGCGACGCACTTGCGCTGTTCAAACACAGGCCCGACGCCGTCGTTTTTCCGACGACGACCCGGCAGGTGTCGGCCATCGTTCGCATGGCCAATGAATTTGACGTGCCCTTCGTGCCCCGGGGTGCGGGAACGGGATTGAGCGGTGGCGCGATGGCTGCGGAAGGTGGAATCCTCATCGAGTTGCAAAGAATGAACCAAGTTCTTTCGATCGATCCCGAAAACCAGATTGCCGTCCTCCAGCCCGGTGTCGTCAACCTCGATGTAAGTCGGGCCGTTGCGGCGCATGACTTGTATTACGCTCCCGACCCTTCGAGCCAGATGGCCTGCAGTATCGGTGGCAACGTTGCTGAGAATGCGGGCGGTCCGCACTGCCTGAAGTACGGCATGACGACCAATCACGTACTTGCAGTCGAGGCCGTCCTCGCGGATGGAAGCATCACCCGATTTGGGAATCCGGTCGGAGAGCCCCTTGGCTACGATATGGTCGGCGTTCTCGTGGGTTCAGAAGGTACCTTTGCCATAGTGACTGAGGTCACAGTGCGTCTGCTCCGAAAACCTCAAGCCGTGAAGACCCTGTTGGCTGCATTTCACAGCGTTGAGGACTGCAGCCAGACGGTTTCCGATATCGTGGCCGCCGGAATCGTACCGGCAGCTTTGGAATTTGTCGATCAAAGAGCTACAGAGGCCGTGGAGGCGTCCGTCTTCAAGGCAGGATACCGGCTCGATGCCGCCGCCAGTCTGCTGATCGAAGTCGATGGTTTCGAGGTTTCAATCGAAGATACGACAGCGGACATCGTCCGGATCTGTGAGCGAAACAACTCCTACGAAATTCAAGTGGCACAGGATGAGGAACAGCGTGCCCGATTATGGTTGGGCCGCAAGGGGGCATTCGGAGCCATGGGGAGGATCAGTCCGGACATGATCGTGATGGACGCGGTCATTCCACGGACGCGACTCCCCGAAGTGCTTACCAGAATCGATGAGATTTCCGAACAGTTTGACCTGAAAGTCGCCAATGTGTTCCATGCCGGCGACGGGAACCTGCATCCGCTGATTCTTTTCGACAGCCGGAACGAAGACCAGGTCGAGCGCATTCATGCCATGGGCGAGGCGATCATGGACGTCTGCGTCGGCGTGGGCGGGGCTTTGAGCGGAGAACATGGTATCGGCGCCGAGAAAAAGGAGTTCATGTGCATGATCTTCACTGACGCTGATCTGGATGTGATGCGCCGGACACGCAGCGTTTTCAACCCTCGGGGACTGCTCAATCCAGGGAAGATTTTTCCGAGTCGTGGAGGCTGTACTGAAGTCGGTCCGGGTATGACAAGTACGGCCGAGGCGGCGCGCCGCATCGAACGTTTTGTTTTCGGTTCGGAGGAGAATTGAACCTCGATTCGTCGACAGTGGATCGCGTCCTTTCCCCGGCTTCGATCGAGGAGTTGGCGGAGGCGATCGGGACGACGTCGGGAACGGTCGCGCCTGTGGGATCGGGCAGCGCGCTTTCCTTCGGCAATCCGCTCGGCTCGATCGATTGCGTTGCAGATACTCGCCGATTGAATCGCATCACAGAATATGTTCCAGCCGACCTGACTGTTCACGTGGAAGCCGGAATCCGACTCGGTGAGCTGCAGGATGCCCTGGCCGAACACAATCAGATGCTTCCGTTGGATCCGTGGAACGGGCGGGATCGAACGATCGGCGGCATCGTCTCTACCAACGCGCAGGGGCCATTCCGTACGGTCGGGACCGTGCGCGACTGGATCATCGGAATGAAAGTGGTCGATTCGGCAGGACAGATATCGCGTACGGGAGGCCGCGTCGTCAAGAACGTCTCCGGATACGACCTCGGAAAGCTGTACACAGGTTCTCTGGGATCTCTGGCTGTAATTTCCGAAGTCAGTTTCAAGGTCAGCCCCTGTTATCAGACTACGGCAACCGTACGGCTTCGGGTGTCGACTCTGGCGGATGCTTCCGAGATAGTTCGCCACATCCGTACGGGTCCGCTCAATCCCACGTCCTTCGTCTGGCTCGGTCCGGGGAATGCGCTCTATATTCGCTTTGGAGATACAACTGCGGCAGTCCAATGGCAGCTGGAACATTTGCCGGGCGGAGATTGGGAGCAATTTGACCCTGAGGAGGAGCCCGCCGCTTGGGAATCCGTTCGCGATTTTTGTGAAAGCCTCGGTGAGGTTGTTGTTCGAGTCGCCGTTTCACCCTCAGTGGTGGCCGATGTGCTGAATCGGTTCGAACCGAAATCCTGGTTGGCACACGCGGCTCGCGGGATTGTCCTGATGAGTCTTCCGCCGAACCGCATCGCCGAATTGAGACAGGATTGTCCGCTTATCATCGAGCGGGCGCCGCTGGAGCTAAGACGTCAAATACCGACCTTTGGCCTTCGTGGGGCCGAACACCGCCTGATGCTTGAGATCAAGAATGCATTCGATCCCGACCACCGTCTCAATCCGGGGCGGCACGTCGATGGAGAAAGCCCCCAATGAGCGCGGTTACCGGTCACGGCATCATCGACGACAAGGTCTCGGGTCACGAGGTCTCGGGTCGGGAGGCAAACGAGGGATATCTCGACTGTATTCACTGTGGTCTCTGTCTTTCGTCGTGCCCGACCTATCGCGTGCTTGGTACGGAAACGGATTCTCCCAGGGGCCGCATCTACCTCATGCGTGCGTTTGCAGAAGGCCGGACGATGATCACCGATACCTTTGTGGAGCATATGTCCACCTGTCTGGACTGTCGAGCCTGCGAAACGGCCTGTCCTTCAGGAGTCCGTTTCGGAAACATGATGGAAGAGATGCGGGGGCATATCGTGCGGGAGCGTGGCCCGAACCCCATCTCGCGAATGGTACTCAAACAGGTGTTCCCGTATCCGGGGCGGTTTCACATTGCGGCACGCCTGTTGCAACTATATCGGAAGTCCGGAATATCCCAAATTCTTAGAACAACGGGCTTGCTGAAGCGTTTTGCGCCTGCCTACGCCCGGGCGGAAGAGATGATACCCGAAGTCGAATTCACCTCCGGCGTTCGCCCCGGGAGTGTCTACCCGGCTCACGGGCTGCGTGAAGGCACGTTGTCTTTCCTCTCCGGCTGCGTGATGAACTCTTTGCTTGGGGATGTCAACCGCGCAACGGTGGGTTTGCTTACCGCGGCTGGATACGACGTGGCCGTCCCTGCGGGCCAAATCTGCTGTGGGGCATTGGCAAACCATGCCGGATTCCGAGAGACCGCATCCGACATGGCGCGAACGAACCTCGCTGCGTTCTCCGCCCCCGATGTGGATGCGATCATCGTGAACGCCTCGGGATGTAGTGCGATGTTGGCCGAGTACCCGCTGTTGATCGATGGAGCCGAAGAGTTTTCGGCAAAGGTCATGGATGTGTCCTCGTTCTTGGCGTCGACTTCGATTCAGACCCGGCTGAGCCATCGTCTGGGACTGCGTGTGGGATACGACGATCCCTGTCACCTGATTCACGCTCAAGGTGTGAGTGGTGCCCCGAGGGAATTACTGTCAGGGATTGAGGGATTGAACCTGATCGAGATCACAGGCGCGGACGAATGCTGCGGCAGTGCCGGTGTCTACAATCTGACCGAACCCGAACTGTCGATGGAAATCCTCGATCGAAAGATGGAAAACGTGCGTGCTGCGAATCTGGACGTGCTTGTTACCGGCAATCCAGGTTGCCTGTTCCAACTCCAGTACGGAGTCCGGCGCCACGGTCTCGATCTCGAGGTCGTTCATATCGCGGAGTTTCTTTCTAGGGCAATGGGGAGTGCCTCCGGTGGCCCCGCGATTTGACAAGCACGGTTTGAGGCATAGAATCTGTATGAGGCAGTGAAAAGCGACACGTGACGAGCCGGAAGCGAACGCTAAGGAGGCAATAATGAACGCTGCGAAAACTGCTGCTCTGATGACAGGGCTGACCGTCTTGCTCGTACTTGCGGGCGGAGCCTTCGGAGGCCGGCAGTGGATGATTATCGCCTTCGTCATGGCAATTGGGATGAATGCTTTTTCCTATTGGTTCAGCGACAAACTCGTATTGAAAATGTACCGGGCCAAAGAAGCCAGCGAGCGTGATGCCCCGGAACTGTATAGCGTGGTGCGCGACCTGACGACACGTGCGAACATGCCCATGCCGAAGGTTTACGTTATTCCGTCAGAGGCTCCAAACGCCTTTGCAACGGGCCGCAACCCGAGTCATGCCGCCGTAGCCGCGACTGAAGGCGTCCTGAGGCTACTGAGCCGTGAAGAGCTGACCGGTGTCATGGCGCACGAGTTGGCGCACGTCCGCAACCGCGACATCCTCATCGGTACCGTTGCCGCCACGATCGCCGGTGCGATCGGAATGCTGGCCAGCATGGCCCAGTGGGCGATGATATTTGGCGGCGGCAGGCGAGACGAAAACGGCGGCGGTGGCATCGTCGGCATGATCGCGATGATGATCATCGCACCGATCGCGGCCGGACTGATTCAGATGGCGATATCGCGTTCCCGCGAGTATCAGGCCGACGCGACAGGTGCTGAAATGTGTGGCAACCCCCTGTGGTTGGCCAGTGCCTTGAAGAAGCTGGAAGCCCAGGCCAAGCGTGTCCCCATGGCTGCCACCCCTGCCACTGCCCACATGTTCATCGTGAACCCGCTCCGTGGCGGTGGAACGGCCAGACTTTTCAGCACACACCCTCCCATGGCCGAACGTGTCGCCCGTCTCGAAAAAATGGCCTACGGCGCGATCGAATAAAAGAACCAACGCAGAGACGCAGAGGTCGCAGAGAAAATTTTCTTTGCCTTTTCCGCGGCCTCTGCGTCTTTGCGTCTCTGCGTTAACAGGTCTTTTCAGTAAACGGAGGGTTCGCCTTCGGGGCGGGTTTTCCATCTCTTGTGAATCCATAACCACTGGTCCGGGAATCGCCGGACGAAGCGTTCGAGGATTTCGTTGAACAGGACGGTGTTGGCGACGATGTCGTCTTGCGGATTGCCTGTTTGTTTCAATTCGACGGGCGGTTCGAACGCGAGGATGTGGCGTTGCCGGTCATTATCCCAACGAATGAAGCCAGGCACGACTGCAGCCCCGGTCCGGACGGCGAAGGTCGCCAGAGCGGGCGTTGTGGCGGCTGGGATTCCGAAGAAATCGGCGAAGACGCCTTCGGATCGAATCGTGTTTTGATCGATGAGAATGCCTATGGTTTCGTTGTTCCGCAGCGCCTTCAGGACCTCGCGCGCCGCGCCGTTTCTATCGATGACATGGTTCCCGGAAAGCGTTCGCCTGCCTGTGATCAGCGACTCCACTAAGGGATTGTCCAGTGGCCGGGTCAGGAACTTCATCGGATAACCGTAGAGACCGTGCGCGAAGGACGACAGTTCCCAGGCGCCGACGTGAGCGGTGAGGAACAACACACCCCGGCCGCGACGGAGTCCATCCAAGTAGTTATCCAGCCCCTCGTATTCAACCCTTTCAGAGACGTTTTCCGGTGTCAGTTTCGGGAATTGACTGAACTCGGCAAGGAGTCGACCGAGGTTGGAGAAATTGTCTCGAACGATTTGCTTGCGTTCGTTTGCGGACAACTCCGGCAGGGCCATTCGAAGATTGTGAAGGGCGGTGCTGCGCTGGGGTCGGGCGAGATGGTATCCGATCTGAGCGGCGACGCTGCCCGCCCCCTCAGCCATCCACCGGGGCATTGCAGTGAAGAGGCCAAGTACAAGCCTCGCTAAGCTGTACTGTATACGAGCTTTTACCCCCACGCGCATCCGTGGTATTTTCACATACTTTTAAGATGAGACCGAAGCTAGACCACGACCTCGACTACTTCATCCCCGCTGCACTTGCCGGACTCTGTTATGTCCTCTTTTTCCACGAGTTGGGTGGAATTGGATTCTTGGGGCCCGACGAACCGCGATATGCGGCCGTAGCGCGCGAGATGTATTTGAGCGGGGACTACATCACACCCCGGCTCCTCGGTGAGAACTGGTTCGAAAAGCCCGTATTGATGTACTGGGGCGCTGCACTGGGGTATGCCATCTTCGGTATTGGCGAAACCGGAGCACGGCTGCCATCGGCGGTGGGTGCAATGCTTTCGGTTTTCCTGATCTACTGGGCCGGCCGGCGTGTGTTTACGCGAGGCATCGCTCTGAGCGCGGCAGTGATTCTGGCCACGTCGATCGGTTTCTTCGGTCTCGCGCGGGCCGCCTCGCCCGATATGCCATTGACGGCATCACTGACGGCGGCGCTCGCCTTCTTTATCGTGGGCCATGAAACTTCTGGCGCTTCCCGGCGTTGGTACTTTTATGCCTTCTACGCCGCGCTGGGCTTAGGTGTGCTTGCAAAGGGGCCGGTTGCAATCGTGCTGCCCGCACTTGCGCTCGTAATGTTTCTGATCTGGCGGGGTCCAAGGGGAGAGTGGAAGAAGTGGCATCCGGAGGGAATCCTTGTTACGGGCCTGGTTGCGGGTCCATGGTACGCGGCCGTGACCATGGCGAACGGAATGGAATTCATTAACGTCTTTATTCTCGAACACAACCTGGGTCGTTTTACCAGTGACGTCTACGGGCACGAGCAGCCTTTCTATTTCTACCTTCCGGTGCTTCTGCTGATGACGTTCCCGTGGAGCTTCATCTTGATCCCGGCGCTGCGGCGCCGCTTCGCCCGGAATGAGCAACTGATACTGATGTGGGCTATGGCTCCTTTCTTCTTCTTTTCTCTTTCCGGCTCAAAACTGCCCGCCTACATCCTTCCCATGGTGCCACCGCTTGCTCTCTTGTGCGCCCGCGAAGTGGCCCGGCGCGACAGCCTGCTGTCGTACCGGATTGCCGCATTCGCTCAGGCGGCGCTTTGGGTCGCCGTCGGTCTTGCGTTTGGCTTCTTTGGAGATCAGATAAACATCGACATTCAGGTCAACGGGATGGCGATTCTGGCCGTGACACTCGTGATGGGGGCGGCTCTGGTCGCGATCGGCCTCTGGTTGCCGCCGCCGGCGTTCGGCACTTTGAATGTCGTTACGATAGCGATTCTGGTGTTCGTAATCACGGCCGCGGTATACCCTCGAATCCAGAGTGTCGAATCGATGCGCCCCTGGGAAACGGAACTGAATCGCTTCGTTTCTGAGGGCCAGGATGTGGTTCTGTACAGACCCAGACCATGGATGGAGTACGGGCTCGAGTATTATCGCGCCCGGCACGTCGAGACCGCGCTGTCGGAGGAAGAACTCGCCGCACTGGCCACACCCGCCCGCACGCTGTGTATCACCGAAATCGGGATGCTCGACGAACTCGGCACGAGCCAGACAGTGGCCATAGAGGTTGTTCATTCTATAGGCGATCAAGCCGCCTTCTGGTTCTGGCTCCCCTAGCGGTGGTCCATGCATCCGCGCATGCGTCGTCGACCTCGCTCAGTCTCGTCGACGTATTTGCCAATACGCCTCCTTCGCCTTCGCTTGGACTCCTCGCCTACACGGCGCCTGAACTACTGCGGAAATTCCGGTAGCTCTGCTCGCCCTAGTTCCTACGAATACTAGCGAAGGATGAGTGACGGGCAGATGCTCTGCTGGCTGGGCAGTCAGGAATCTTTGCAGCGAAACGTGCAGCATGGCTTCCTTGCTCCGACTCGCGCTCTTGGGGTGTAAACTACGTCCAACGAATCATTTACAACAACAGTCGACCGAACCGCAGCAAACGTAAAAATCGCCAGCAGATGCGAGTTCGGAAATCGGGCGCTGCAGTCGACTTAGATGTTAGGCGGCATGCCGAGGGCATACGATGAATAGACTTTGGATTTGCGCTAGCGTGACAAGCCTGCTCACTGCAGTACTACGTACGTTCGCTGGGCACAGTGGCCCGCTGCTTGAGGCTCGAAACAGTGATATATCCCTTACTTCGATTGGATTCTTTCACGCTGCCTGGTATGTCATAACCGCACTCTGTGTCCTAACAGCTGGCGTCTACTTTTACATTGGCATTCGGCCCACCACTAAGTCGTCCCGAGAGGTTGCCATCTTGCTTGCTGCAATCTACATCTTGGCAGCGATTACCGTCGGAGTAGTCAATTCGTTCCTAGGGCGTGTTAACACTAACGTAGTGCCTCGACGATGAGAGCGAAGTGAAGGAAGGCGAGGAACATGACGTCGAGTTTATCGAAACGGGAGAAGATACGCCGGAAACCCTTGAGTCGGCGGAAGAGCCTCTCGACTTCGTTCCTGCGGCGGTAGAGCACGCGGTCGTATTCCCACGGCTCCAGGCGGTTGCGCTTGGGCGGCACGACGGGAATCCACCCAAAATCCAGAGCCAATTGGCGGGTCTGGTCGTCCTGGTAGGCACGGTCCATCAGCAGCGGTAGCGGCTCGGGTAGTGGCCCCAGACCGGCGAGCAGCTCGCGGCCCTGCGGGGCGTCGTGCGCTTGGCCGGGCGAGAGCGCAAACGTTATCGCCGTTCGAGCATTCGCGGCAACCAGATGAATCTTGGTGGTCCATCCACCGCGGGATTTGCCGATCGCTTGCGGACCGTTTTTTTTAACGCTCCCGTGCCGTCGGGATGAACCTTCACAATGGTCGAGTCCATCGAAACGGCTTCGACCCGGATGCGGACCAGTTGCTCGCGCTGGAGTTTCTCGAAGACGGCGTCGAGCACGCCGTTCTTGGACCAGCGGTTCATCCGGGTGTAGATGGTGTGCCAGTTGCCAAAGCGCTTGGGCAGACCGCGCCACTTGCAGCCCTGCTCAGCCACATACAAAATGGCGTTCAAGACCGTCAGGTTCGAAAGACTGACGTTGCCCCGCTGACGCGGCAGTTCCGGCTCGATGCGACAATACTGCTCCTGTGTGATCTCCATGCGTGATTATAAAACATTCATGCTCATTAGTGTTAACACGCCCTAGTCTGGAATTTCGACCTGGTCGTGCCGGTCGTTCTTCTCTTCCTGATCGGGTTATTGGGTTGTGGCGGCGTAATAGCGCACGGTGTCTCAAATGACGCTTAGCTTCAACCTCGAAGTGCAACGATCCTGCAAACCTGTGCTTGCGAGGTTTTAGAGTTGACGCCTAACAACTCATTGGCTAGAGACGTTCCACAGGAAGTTGAAGATCAGTCGTGCCGAAACGCTCTATTTCTATGGAGTGCGAAGGTCTTCTTGGCTGCCGCCTAACAAGTGGCTGCACCTGACGGCAGCCACGGTATTTGCTTGAATTGGATCAGTGTGGCCGCCGCAGGTGAGCCACAAACCGCTAGGCCGTTTATGGCTGCGCAGGATTCATCGAAATGGGAACGACGAACCTAGTCGTTGAGCTGATGGTTATCGGCGTGGGGGCGGTTGCGGCCACAATCCTTGTGGTCTTGACCTTCTTCGGGACGGATTGGATTCCAGTGGAAGCGCTTTTGGCTTTTCAATCGGTCGTTCCAATGCTGGCGATCACGTACGTACTTGGAATCTTGACGGATCGTCTGGCTGACACGATCTTCCAGAAAGCATTCGAGAGGGAGTCCGACGAGGTGGTGGAGGAGCGTGACGCCGCTCGTATGACGATCCTGGTCAAGTCACCGGGGCTTGCGGAGGAGATGAGGTACGGTCGAAGCAGGATGAGAGTCGTACGGGGATGGACTGTCAATGGTGTCCTCCTGGGACTGTCGGGAACCATTTTCATCGCGGTACAGGTACCGGCTGCACTTCGGCTCAAGTTTCTTACCTTTCATCTCATCGCGAGCTTTGTACTGACCGTAGGTTGCCTTCGAGCATGTCGCCGACTGTCGTTGAAGGGGAGAGACAAGATGATCAAGGCGGCTGAGTTCCTTAGAAAGGACTCAACCGCGAACGACACTGCCTAACACGCGCTTGCAGCCGACGGCGCGACAGCCTGAACCGTGGTTCTCGTCATCGGGTAGTGGTCAAGTTTCAAATTCAACTTGCCCGCTTCTTGTACGGTCCACGCTTGCCAGGTTTCCCTTCGGACGCTTCCAGTAGGGCGACAACTTCTTTCACGTCCCAAACATGGTCCGTCAAGCCCGCTTCCATCGTTGGGGTTACGCGGAGGGTCTTGTGAACCTTGCAGAAATTGTAATTCATGTAGTGCAGAGCTATCGCCGCTGCGTGGTTATCGATCTTCTTAGAGAATCCATTAGTCAGGCGCGTGAACCTTCTCATGTGCATTCGCATGGTGAGGTTCTGGCGCTCGATATAGCTGGTCGAAACGTGGTCCAAGTCAGGATTGCCGGATATGGGGTGCATGTGGATGCCTGTGCATTGCGCGGGGCTGTAGCGGTGTTCGTCCTGAGGCTTGCCGTATACCTTCACAAGCTGAGCGTAATCGATCTCAGAGCCAAAGGCGTCCTCGACAGCAACAAGATAGGATTTCAGGCCGTCAGAGGTAAGCTGGACGCGATTGGAAAGCCTTTTAGACACATCGGCAAGGAACTCGCTGGCGCAGATCGCATCCCGACGACCGACGAGCCAAGACGGAACGAGCTTGGTGTCCGCGTCAATCGCAACCCAAGTCCACACATCTCCGTATCCAAATTGGCCCTGTTTCTCCGTCGGGACGTTCTTCTCTTTGGCGTAGCAAAAAGACCATATTTCATCGACCTGTACGCGCTGGGTCTTGAGGTTCTTAAACGTCCGATCCTGATAGGCGCGGCACGCTTCGCCCACGTCTTCCAGAAGCTTCAAAACGGTTGGCTTCGATACGCCCGTCATGCGAACGGTGGAATTTATCGAGCATCCCTCGATCAGCGCCTTGATTACTTGCGTCCTCTTTCCTGCACTCAGCTTGTTCATAGGCACTATAATACTTGACCGGCTCAAGCATGTCAAGGGATTATTTTCGTGTCTTCCATGCTAAGATCGAAATCGATGACCACGAAGAAAGAGCACCTTGAAGCGGTCGCCAACGCCGTTGCGGAAGAGCTTGACGCCGATGTTCTGTTTCTGACAGGCGGACTTGAGGAACCGAACGAGCGCAAGTTCACGGATATGTGTTCGAAGCGGTCTGCTAAACGCGCGAATGCTTTTCTTATTCCTGTGACTCATGGAGGCAGCGCACACGTCGCATATCGCTTGGCTCGATGCCTTCAGCGTAACTATGAACACATCACTGCATGTGTTCCAGGGCCGTGTAGCAGTGCAGGAACGCTACTGATTATCGGCGCTCACGATTTGGTTGTTTCGGATCACGGCACATTAGGACCGTTGGATGTTCAGATCAGAAAAGCGGATGAACTGGGCGAACTGACATCCGGCCTAACCGCTATGGAGGCGCTTAGCACCCTCAGATCCGCTTCCTTTGAAATGTTCGAAGCAAACTTGTTTGACTTGAAAGTGCATAGCGGCGGGTCTGTCACACTCAAAACCGCGATGGACATCGCCAGTCGCTTGACGGTTGGTCTGTTCGAACCCATGTACGAACAGATTGATCCAATGCGACTGGGCGAGGATGGTCGATTGGTCAAGATCGCCCTGGAATATGGATCGCGGTTGGATAAAGTCGCGGACAACCTTGGGTCGGGCGCACTGGAAAAGCTGGTCAGTAAGTACCCAACCCACACATTTGAGATCGACAGAGAAGAGGCCGAAGAGCTGTTTTTCAGGGTTCAATCCCCGTCCGAAGCCCAGCTAGAACTTATTGCTGCGCTGGGGGCCGCGACAGAGACTCCGAATAGCCAAACTAATTTTTTCTATCTTTCTGCCGAAAAGAAGGCTGACATAGCTAACATAAAGGAAGCTGAAAATGGTAAGAATTCAGCAGATACGAGTGGAGCAGAGCAGACAGTTTCTAAAGATTCTACGCCTGATGAATCAAGGGGTGACGACGAAGAAGCTTTCGGGATTCCCGCGAGATTTGTCAAATCTATTGGACGCTCCTGACAAGGAGATAGGGCGTTCTATTTCTTCGTTTCGTCCGCCTTCCCCCAACGGGCGGCAGCGGCTTGGATAGCGATTTCCTGCCGACGGCGCTTCGAGAGCTTTTTAGCCCTAGGAGTCTGCGCGGCAGAAGGACCGGAATTGGGCGGATAGAGATCGAAGATAGGACATGTCACGAACATATCGAACCTATATCCCAGAACAGAGCCTGCTGCTGCCGCCGTCGTTGAGAGATTGGTTGGCCGAAGATCACCTGTCGTACTTCATATCGGACGCGGTGGACGCCATGGATTTGAGCGCGTTTGAGCAGCGGTATGGAACGGACGGACCGGGCAATCAAGCGTACGATCCGCGGATGATGGTGAAGGTGTTGATCTACGGGTACGCGACCGGGGTGTTCTCGTCGCGGAAGATCGCGGCGAAGTTGACCGACGACGTGGCGTTCCGGATGTTGGGAGCGGAGAACTTTCCGGCGCACCGTACGATCTCGGATTTTCGCAAACTGCATCTTGAGGAGTTCGGGAACCTGTTTGTGCAAGTGGTGATGATGGCGCGGGAAGCGAGACTGGTGAAGATGGGAACCGTGGCGGTGGACGGAACCAAGATGCGGGCGAATGCGAGCAAACGCAAAGCGATGAGCTATGAACGGATGAAGAAGCAGGAGACCGAATTGGGCGAACAGATTCGGGATCTGTTGAACCGGGCTACGGCGACCGATGAGGAAGAAGACCAGCGATACGGCAAGGACCGGCGCGGCGACGAACTGCCCGATGGGTTGTCGACCCGCAAAAAGCGATTGGCCACGATCCAGGCAGCAATGAAACGGCTCGAAGAACGTCAGATGGCTGCGGACCAGGAAGCGGGACGGGAACCGGGAGACGACAAACCCGGATGCGGAAAGAAGCCATTCAAACGCCCCATGGGCGAGCCCAAACCGACGGCCCAGGACAACTTCACAGATCCGGAAAGCCGGATCATGAAAACCTCCACTGAAGGGTTCCAGCAATGCTACAACGCGCAGGCGGTGGTGGATTCCGAGGCCCGGATCATCGTAGCGACAACGGTGAGTTCCAATGCGTCCGACGCGGGACAGTTGGAACCGACCCTGGATGCGTTGAACAACAACCTGGGAGAGCATCCCGAACGTGTACTGGCCGATGCGGGATATCGATCCGAGTCGAATCTAGGGATGTTGGAACAACGTCAGATTGACGGGTATGTTGCCATGGGTCGCGAGAAGAATCTGGCCGATGTTCCACTCCCACCCAAAGACACTGCTGTTGGCCGGATGATGAGAAAGATGAAAACCAAGCGTGGGCGCGACCGCTACCGGGCCAGAAAGCACATTGGCGAGCCGCCCTTCGGGTGGATCAAGTCGGTGCTCGGATTCCGACAGTTCAGTCTACGCGGTTTGGACAAAGTGACCGGTGAGTGGAACCTGCTCACTCTGGCGGTGAACTTACGGCGGATGAACGGGATGATCGAATGGGCATAATCCGGAAAACCGGAACCCAGCAGACCCGATACACGCCCAATTACTGGTATCCGTACAGCTCTGAACTCCTCGTATCGGAAGAATCGATGGGTTCTCCTCCGAAGACCCTCTCAAATCCCAATAAATTCGAGTTCTTCGCGCTCTGCCGCGCAGACTCCTAGCCGCTCCGCCCTTTAGGCCGCCCTTCTTGCCGATCTCGGCGAGATATGCCTTTACGGGATCAATCTCGGTTTCTTCCTCATCCTCGGTCGACAGCCGAACAATTTCAGCGGCCAATTCGTTGGGGTCTTTGGGTCGTTTCTTGGTTTTATTCTTACTTGTTCCGCTCATGCATGCAACGATATGGCAGGCGCGGTCTAAATGCAATGCAGCGATGTTTCAAAGTTGACCACTACCCGTCATCGCCATCCGTTGACTTCGTATGCATCATTGATGCAGCGTGATGCATATGAGAACCACCTTAAATATCGATGAAGCCTTGATTGAGAAGACGGCTAAGCTGACCGGCACGACTGAAAAGACGGCCTTGGTTCGGCGAGGGTTGGAGGCGCTGATTGCTCTGGAGAGCGCACGTCGTCTGGCGGCATTGGGTGGCACTGAGAAGAATCTCCGGCCGATTTCCCGGCGACGGCCACGGCCAGCTTGATCACCCTCCAGCCCTGACACAATTTTCAGAAACTCCCTCACCGGCGTCTCTTCGTTCCGAATAAAACTTTGCGTCTGTGCGCCTTTGCGGTGAAATCCGGCCTCGGCCTAATCCAAATAGAATATGAGGGCTGCCGAGGCTTCAGCGTTGTGAAACGCGCCTCCGGCAGGGAAGACGGTTGCGTTCGGATCTGTAGATTCGCGCGCGAATCCGAAGGAGGGCGTTCTCGACAGAAAGCCTTTTCCGTCCACGCGAAAGCCGATGCGGTCGCTTATCTTGGCTTTCAGCCCGATCCCGTAGTTGAAGGCCAGTTCGGTTGAACTGTCAATTCCACCCAGGTTGCCCCGCAGGGGGTCGCGGGCGATCGCCTTCGCTTCGTCCGTGGGCCGGTATAGCGTTGCTCCAATACCGAAGCTTAAGAACGGCCGGACGGTCAGAGTCTCATCGGCATCAATGTAGTAAAGAGTGTTGATGGCGAACTGGTGGACTTGCATTCCCAGGTCAAGGTCTGCCGCGGAAGTGTTAACTGTGATGAATCGGGCATCGTTGGACTCAAAGCTGTATACAAACTCTTCTCCCCAGTGGCCCGAGTTGGCAACGTTGAGCCGCAATCCGCCGCGGTACCCCTGGTTGAAGGTGAATTCCTGCTGGATCGGCGTGACCGACTGGGGCGGCCCCACTTCGTACGCGTTGCTGCTGTGCCAGGAACCACCGAAAAAACGTTTAATTCGAGGTCTCCCGCACTCTGAGAAAAAGCCGGACGGGCGCTGAGGAGGAATCCGATCAAGAGAACACCTAAAGAGAGCCTACGCATGCGTGAACCTCAACCGTGCACAGGTAGCCTGTCCACGGATTTTCAGGCGCTCGACCGAAAACGACCGTATGGTCCTTGAAACATTAACGGAAAGGACTCGCTAAAGTCAAACAAACTTGGGGCTTATGGGCGTTTGAGCCTTAAAGTGGAGATGTCCGTTTTGTTGACACTGGATTGGCAGTTAAACTAAACTGCGGAATCCGCTTTTTATTTGAAAATATTGGGCTTATGAGGATTTCCCGAAACCAAGGTGCGGCATTTTCGAGAGGCTGCGACATGCCGTGTGCTTCCACCCGAACCACGGGCGGTCGAATCTGTGGGTAACTAAGATTATGAGTCGATGGACAGTCCTGGCCATGTTCTTGCTGCTGGCGACGCAGCCGCTCATGGCGCAAGAGGTGGAGTTTTTCCCGGTGGACGAGCTTCGGGAAGGCATGCGCGGAGTCGGGCGAACAGTTTTTCATGGAACGACGATCGAGGAGTTCGACGTCGAAATCCTAGGCGTACTCAAGAATGCATCGCCGAAACAGGACATGATTATGGCGCGCCTCTCAGGTGGCCCCCTGGCTCAGACGGGTGTGATGCAGGGTATGAGCGGGAGTCCGGTGTATATCGATGGCCGTCTGTTGGGAGCGGTAGCCTTTGGCTTCGCTTCGTCGACGGAGCCCATTGCCGGAATTCAGCCCATTTCCCAAATGGTCAGCATTTTGGACCAGCCCGACGGGGTCGACACACCGTCTCTGGCGGCGGCCTTGCCGACCGAGGGTGTTCGGAGCTATATGAACCGGGTGATGACGGGCGCGGGCAACTTTGCCGGAAGCTATTTGCTTCCCCGGTCCTGGACCGAGTCTGCGGCCGCGGCTTCGATCGAGGCCACCGGATTTCAGCCGATTCGGACGCCCTTGTTTCTCTCGGGTGTATCTTCTGTTGCCGCGCGTGAGTTCTCGGGCGTGTTTGAGGCTTTCGGATTCACACCGGCTCAAGGGGGCGGTGCCGGTAGTGCCGCCTCAATTACCGGAGTCCAGGGCGGCCCAATCCTGCCGGGCGCCGCGATCAATGCCGAGCTTGTGCGGGGAGATATCAGCGTCAGTGCCAACGGCACCGTGACGCACGTAGATGGCGACAAGGTGTATGCATTCGGACACCCCTTCCAGTCCACCGGTCCCACGGATCTGCCGATGTCGCGGAGCTACGTCATTGCGTTGATGCCGAACCGAGTGACTTCGTTCAAGCTCGCTGTTCCCCTGGATACCGTCGGCAACTTCCAACAGGACCGGTCCACCGGAATCTTTGGACGTCTGGGCCAGACGGCGAGCATGATTCCTGTCAGTGTGGAACTTCAGACTTCCCGAAACGGAATGGAGCGATACGAGTATGAAGTGATCGACGACCGCTTCATGACGCCGCTCATGATGAACATGACCCTGTTCAGCCTGATCCTTGCGACGGAGAGAAGTCTTGGCGATTTGACGCTCGAAGTCAGCGGGACGATAAACCTGGAAGATGGACGGGAGGTGGCGATCGACAGCGCCTTCGCGGGAGAACTGAACGCTCCGGCTCAGGCGACATTGGCGACGGTAGCACCGATCAGCTACCTGCTGGCCGGTGGATTCGAAGCTCTTGAAATTGAATCCGTCGAACTCACCGTCAGGTCGACCGATCGTCGCCGGAGCGCCCGCCTCGATGCAGTCAGCGTCGACCGCACCGAGGTTCGTGCCGGCGATAGCGTCACGATTGAGGCAAGGCTTAGAACTCCCGATGGCGCCGAGATCGTTGAGCAGTATTCGGTCTTGATCCCTCAGGGCCTGGCGCCTGGCAGAGTAATACTGATGATCGGTGACGGTGTCTCTACGACGGCCGCCGACCTCCAGCGCGCGCCCTCGGCTCCGCCGAGCGATCTCGGGCAGGTTATCCGTGAGCTAAACGAACTGAGAAAGACGGATCGTTTGTATGTGAAAGTGTTCAGTACAAATCCAGGGGCCGTAATCGATGGCGAAGAACTTCCATCGCTGCCGCCTTCCATGATGGCGATGCTCAATACGGGACGCTCCTCCGACAGCAACACGTCCGGGACCCGACTGTCTCCCGTCAGCGAGTTCGAACTGCGACCTTCGGATTTGGTGATTCAGGGCCAACGATCGCTGCGTTTGACGGTCATTCCGTAGCAGTCTGTGGTAGAAGTGTCGAGGGCCGCGTTACGGCCAAACGGGGCTGGATTCCAGGAGGCGACTTGGCGACGACCAGACGTCACGACGACGAGACAATGCCAGTTCATTGGGAGGAGTCGGCGACAACGAAGACGGCCCCGTTTCGCCGTAACCCTTTGGGCGCAGGGGCGTTCGGGCCACAGGCTTTGTCCGGCATCGCTAAGGCTGGTCACGATGTAAAGACGGCGCCCGCGGCCTCGGTTTCAAACCTCGGCGCCCGCTCCTCACTTTGCGCCTGCAACCCAAAGACCCCTGCGCGCGGCCCTCGAGACTTCTGCTACGGGCTGCGAAGAGTCATTCGATCAGAGTAAAGGCATAGATGAAGAAAATCCTCTGGCTGCTACCCGTTGTGCTAGCTCTCCCCGCTCTTGCTGTGATCCCTCAGTTCTGGGAGACCCGGACCTATAACCAGTTCCGCCGGGGCGAGTTGACTGATCTGTCGGTGACCGGCGACGGACAGTTGGTACTGGCGCCGAGCTTTGACGTGGTATTCGACACTCCGGATCCGATCATATTCAGCGCTGTCACCGACCGTGATGGGAACGTCTATCTTGGAACGGGGCACGACGGAAAGGTCTACAAAGTTGATGACGGCGGAAACGGAAGCGTCCTAGCCGACTTGGATGAACTCGACGTTCTGGCTCTCGCCCTCGGCGACGATGATGCCCTGTTCGCGGCGACGTCTCCCAACGGCAGGGTATACCGGATTGCATCGGATGGCGACTCCGAGGTGTTCTTTGAACCCGACGTCCGCTACATCTGGTCGATGGTTTTTGATCGGGAAGGGCGTTTGCTGGTCGCCACCGGTGACGATGGTGTGATTTACCGCGTCGATGACGACGGAGAGAGTGAGATTTTCTACGACAGCGATGAAACCCACATCATCACAATGGCGATGGACCGGGCAGGAAACGTGATCGCCGGCGGGGATCCCAAAGGCTACGTCTACAAAATTTCTGAGGGCGGCCAACCTTTTGTTCTCTATGACTCCGGGATGAGGGAAGTGCGGTCCGTGGTGGTCGCCGACGATGGAACCATCTACGCGGCCTCGCTCAATCCGCCTAGCGGCCCGGGTCTGGGCGGCCCCGAACCTGCAGTCACCCAGGGTGGGGGACCGGGTGCCTCCGTTTCGATTACGGTCGGAACAGAACAGGGCGCCTTTGCGGCGCAAAACGGGAACGCCCAGGGCAACGCGGGAGGGGCAACCGCCGCGGGACGGGGTCGAGGCAATGGCCGGGGCGGGGGCGGCAATGCGGGGGGGGCCGGTGACCAGAGCGTCATCCTCCAGATAACGCCGGGGGGCGCAGTAAGCCGTATCTGGGAGTCAGACGACGAAATGGTCTTCGCCTTGCTGCCCACGCCGGACCGCCTTCTGTTTTCCACAGGTACGCGAGGACGCATTTATTCTCTCCAGACGCCGGAACTGCCGACGCTCCTGTTGGAGTCCACGGAAGAGCAGACGACCCGCCTGCTCGCAGACGGAGACCGGATTTTTGCCACCTCTTCCAATGCCGGAAAGCTTTTCGAACTGGGTGATTCAGCGGCGACCTCGGGCTACTACGAGTCTGTCGTCAGAAACACGGGAGCGACCTCGAGTTGGGGCAAGGCCTCGTGGACCGGAGCCGGCGTCGAGATTCTCACACGCAGCGGAAACACGTCAAGTCCCGATCAAACCTGGTCGGATTGGGCGGCACTGATGGTGGATGGCGGAGTGACCAGCCCCAGGGCTCGGTTTGTTCAGTGGCGGGCTGTATTGAGCCCCGACGGGAACGAAAGCCCAAGGTTGTCTTCAGTGACGCTCCCTTACCTGCAGCAGAATTTCCGTCCTGAGGTCAGCGAGATCAACGTATACCGCTCGGGCATCGGCCTGCAGGCGCTGCCTGCAGGCAACAACAACGCCGGCACAGGTAATAGGCTCAACCGTGGCGGAATCTCCGGACGTGTATTGCCAGCCAGGCCCAGACCGGCTGCGCGAACCGTGGTGCAGCCGGGAGCTCAGTCACTTCGGTGGACTGCGCAGGACGAAAACAATGACGTCCTGATTTATTCCATTCTCTATCGTGCAGGCAACGAAGGAGAGTGGAAGGAACTCGAAGCCGGTATCAAGGAGTCCTACTACACCCTTGAGCCAGACACGCTGCCCGACGGGATCTATGTATTCCGAGTCGTTGCGAGTGATGTCGGGTCGAATCCGCCGGGGCGTGCGCTGAGCGGCCAGATGGAAACACGCCCGTTCGCAATGGACAGCACCCCTCCAGGAGTCACAGTAGAACAGCGGGGTCTGGAAAGGCGCCAGGTGAATCTTTACGTGGATGCCAGTGACGAAACCTCTACATTGAAGCAGGCCGAGGTGTCCGTCGACGCCGGGCAATGGCAACCGGTCTTTCCTGTTGACGGAATCGTTGATTCGCGGTCGGAAATTTTCGAGTTTTCTTCCTTCGAACTGGATTCGGGGGAGCATGTCGTCGCGTTTAGAATCTATGATCAAAATGACAACCTGGGTATCGGGAAGGTGATCGTTCAGATTCCGTGACGACGATTTCGAGAGCGGACGTCTAACATTTGGTATGTATCTAACAAGAAGTCGAGGAACCATGAGGAATCTTCGAATCGCTCTGGTTTATGTTTTGTTCACTCTTCCGGCAGGGGCCCAGATACTGGTGCCGGCATCGGTCGACTCGGACCGTCCGCAAATAGACGTTGAGTCCTACTCGATTAAGGCAACGATCGATCCCTTTGAAAGGGAGCTGGTTGCGACAGCCGAAATTCGTTTCGTCCAACTGGACCGGCAAGCGTATGCCGTGTTCGACCTGGACCAGAATATGCGAGTGATCGATGTCTATCTCGGAGAAGAGGAGCCGCTACCGGTTCGTTTCCGTCAGTTCGACATCGATTCCACGCTGGAAGTTGACCTCACCGATCTGGGGCAATTCGACCAACCCTTTATCCGTGTAGAGTATGCGGGTGTATTCAGACCCCAGGAAGGCCGTAGCGGTGAGCCGATTTTGGCTCGGATCAGCGCGGACTCTGCCTTCTTTCTCGACGAAGCCAAGTGGTATCCGATGAATGGCGTCGGCCGCGATGCGGCCATCATGAATCTTGATCTGACCCTTCCGTCCGACTGGCAGGTAGCCAGCTCGCTTGCCGAGGTGAGTTCTACGCCACCGGATTTTGTTACTGGAACGATCGAAGTGGGCCTCCGGGGCTCGGCACCATCGTTCTGGGGAACACTGGCAGCGGGTCCCTACGAATCGATATCGGCACCTTCCGAAGGTGCGGTTGGAATCGAAGCCCTTGTCTTCGAAGATTCCGTGGAAGCCGCCCGCGAGATGAGCCTTGCGGCCGTCGATATGTTCAGTTTTTATACAGAGACCTTCGGTGAAGCGGTGGCGCCTCGTTTCCAGATCGTGGAGATCGACGGAGCGAACTGGGTTTCGAGATCGGTGCCCGGGATGCTCCTGCTGCCGGCTGAGGCGATTCGACCCGACTTCGATCCGTGGGAGCTGGCACAGTATGTGGCCAACCAGTGGTTCCCTTTGAAGTATAGGGTCAGTGATCCGGAAGCCGACGCCTGGCTGGGTGAAGGCATGGCTATTTTTTCGAGTTTGTTCTATTTCGAAGAAACATTGCCGCTGGGTGATGCGGACGAGTATGTCGAGCGAACCCTCGTAAAAGCGCTCAGCTACGAAGGGGGGCTGCCACTGGATTCGTTGGGCAGCCTCGACAGGGACTCCGCCGAGTACCGTTCCCTTGCAGGTTTCAAGGGCGGTTTCGTTTTCCGGATGTTGCGCGACGTAATGGGAGAAGAGGCTTTCCGTGGAATGTTGGACAATTTTCCAACGACCTTCGCTGAAGGAGATTTCTCGACCGACACTCTCCTGGACGTGACTTCGCAAGCGGCCGGGGAGGACTTGACGTATTTCTTCGATCAATGGATCAACGCCGCCGGCATTCCTGAGTTCACACGGGACTACACGGTATTCCGGACGCCGGAGGGCTTCAAGGTGATGGGGCAGATCAATCAGGACCTCGATCTGTTTCGCATGCCGATCGAAGTCGAAGTCCTGACGGATGGAGAATCCGAATTCCACAATACCTGGGTTTCCGGACCGTCCAGCGATCTCGATCTGCTAACGGAACGAAAGCCCGGAATGATCGTGATCGACCCTCAGATGCGGATCCTGAGACTGTCACCGGAAATCCGGGTGGCCGTGAGCGTGAGCCGGGGAGAGGATTTCGCAAACATCGGGAACTACAACAGGGCGATCGACGAGTACCAGGTTGCAATCGACGAGGATCGACTGAGTTCCCTTGCCTACTTCAGGATGGGAGAAGCCCTCTTCGAACTGGGTAACCTGCAGGCCGCCGCAAACGTATTTCGTGAAGCGCTGAATGGCGATCTGGAACCTCGCTGGGTTGAGGTGTGGGCCTATATCAACCTGGGCAAGATCTATGACATTCGCGGCCAGCGGGAACGCGCCGTTACCGAGTACCAGAAAGCCGTCAATACCAGCGACGACGCCTACGGTGCCCAGGGTGAAGCCGAGCAGTATATTGCCAATCCCTTCCGGCGTTCGGGCGGCCCTACCATTGGCTAGAATTTCGAGTTAGCGGTTCAGTGCTTAATAGTTTCTTCATGGTCCAAATCGATCATCTTCTTCCTCTGGACGCCTCGGCTGCCGCGTCTATACTCTGAAAGCGGTCCACCCGCACCGTAGGACCGGTACGGGTCCTCTTGGGACATACTCCAACATTCAGTCAATTCCACTAGGCCTCGCCATCAGGATGATGGCGAGGGTCGCCGTTCGTTCAGACAGGATGTCTGAATGAACGAACGAGCGAAATCTTTTATCCGGAATAGCTGGATCACCGCATTCGTGTGAGGTCACGGACTTCTTGGGTTCAAAACGAAGGAACGAAGCCATATAGATAACGAAGCCGTTCGGTCCGGCGAGTAGGGAAGCTATGAATTAAGAGCTTCCGGCACTGGCCATCTCCGCTACATTCTCAACTTCCTTTCTCATCCGTAAACGTTTACCCTACGCGCGCACCCTCGACCACCTTGCGGATTGTCAGTCCCTGAACGATGATTGAAAAAGCGACCACGCCGTAGGTGATCGAAACGATCGCATCTCGTTCCGGACCTGCAGGCAAAGACAGTGCCAGGGCTACTGAAATCCCACCGCGCAGGCCACCCCAGGTCAGTATCAGGATGGCGCGGTTGCTGAATTCACGAAAAAAACTCAAGAATCGAACGGGTAATCCAACAGAAACAAAGCGTGACAGCAAGACGATCGGGATGGCCAGCAGCATTGCTTCCAGGTAGTCAATCCGGAACGTCATGTCGACGACGACCAATCCGATCAGCACGAACAGAATTGCGTTTAGCAGTTCATCGATCAGTTCCCAGAACGAGTCCAGGTGTTCCCGTGTCCTATCCGACATCGCGAACCGTCGTCCGTGGTTGCCGATAAGCAATCCGATGACGACAACCGCGATCGGGCCTGATGCGTGGAGCACACTGGCCAGCCGATAGCCACCCATTACCAGTGCCAGCGTGATCAGGATTTCGACCTGATACTGATCCGTCTTTTGCAGCATCCGATAGGCCGGGTATCCGAGGGCTAGCCCAATCAAAGCACCTCCGATCGCTTCGCCGACAAATAGAGTCGCAATCGCCGGTAGGGATGCCTCGCCACTGACAGCCACATCGAGAAGAACCAGAAAGACGACGATTCCGACACCATCGTTGAATAAGGATTCACCAGTCATTTTGGTTTCGAGAGTCTTGGGAGCGCGCGCAAGCTTCATGATGCCGACTACGGCTATGGGATCCGTCGGTGAAATCAGGGCGCCGAAAAGAAGACAGTAGATGTAGGCCAACTCAAGACCCACCAGCCGGAACCCGTAGTAGCTGGCCGTTCCTACGATGAAAGTAGAAAGGATGACTCCAGCCGAGGCCAGAATCGCGATGATCCCTTTTTGTTTGAAGAGATCGTCGAGATTAACGTGAAGAGCGCCCGCGAACAGCAGGAAGCTCAGCATGCCCTGCATCAGGGCCAGGTTGAAATCGATGCCCTGAACGAAAGCGCGCGCCTCTCCCGCCAAACCGATGCCCACTGAATTCAATAGAACCAGAGCCAGTGACATCGAGAGCGCGATGATCATCAATCCAATCTTTATCGGGAGTTTGAGGAAGCGGTGATTGATGTATCCGAACAACGCGGACAGACAAACGAGAACAGTAACGGTGTTGATCAAGTTCAAGTGTTCAGCCTCAATTGATGCCAACCTTCCGACAAGTTGCCCCTGCCCTCAGCTCAACAAACTAAGACTTTACACCAGACGCCCGGATCTTAAGCTTCAACAAAGGGATTCGGGAGTCGACAGTTTTCTTGCGTATAACCTTCCCGGCTAGTTACACTTGCCCGACTTCTGATCCTCTAACTGGAGATCCGGGCATTTCTCAGCAAGGGCCCACCGCCCTTCGGCCGGTCCCCGGGTCGTCGCCGAGAGACGGCGACTGTGACGTTAATTACCATGGGGCCCACCGTCCTTCGGCCGGTCCCCGGAGTCGCCACCAGGAGTTGGCGACTGTGACATTAATTACCATGGGGCCCACCGTCCTTCGGCCGGTCCCCGGAGTCGCCACCAGGAGTTGGCAACTGTGACATTAATTACCATGGGGCCCACCGTCCTTCGGCCGGTCCCCGGAGTCGCCACCAGGAGTTGGCGACTGTGACATTAATTACCATGGGGCCCACCGTCCTTCGGCCGGTCCCCGGAGTCGCTACCAGGAGTTGGCGACTGTGACATTAATTACCATGGGGCCCACCGTCCTTCGGCCGGTCCCCCCATGGCGCGCGGGCGCGTAGCCAAGGAAAGACCTGCGGTCATGGACAGCAGCTACAGAAGAAACGAAATGTACTTCGGGAGACGAATATGAAAACTCGCGTCCTTGTAGCCTGGATGATTTGCCTTTTCGTTGCTATGGCGGCTGGGCCGGTGCACGCTCAACGGGATGGTGCAGACGTATACGGGATTTATTGCGCCACCTGTCATGAGGCGGAGGGCGGCGCGGAAGCGCTCGGCGCCGTGCTCGAGGTCATGCGGCAGATGACGCCAGAACACATCCTTGATGTGATGGAGACGGGTACTATGAGGGCTCAGGCTTCTGAGCGAAGCCGTGCCGAGAGGCATATTCTGGCGGAGTATTTGTCGGGGAAAGCATTCGGGAACGTCCCGGGCGATCTGATTCCCCAGTCTGCTTATTGCGGTGACGACACCGCTCGGTTCACTAACACCCAGGCCGGTGCGGCGTGGAATGGTTGGGGTGGCACCCTAAAAAACACGCGCTTTCAGCCTCTGGAATCCGGGGGTTTGAGCGCAGAAGATGTTCCGCGCTTAAGCCTGAAATGGGCGTTTGGATATCCTGGAGCCACTTCGGGCGGTACACAACCCGTTGTCGTTGGCGGCCGTTTGTATGTGGGCACGGCGGAGGGCGATGTCTTTTCGCTTGATGCCGAAACCGGCTGCGTTCACTGGATGTTCCAGACGGATGCCGGTGTCCGGAGCGCTATCAGCGTCGGGAACCCTGGCGGCGGCGAACTCCTCGCATACTTCGGTGACCAGGCGGCGAACGTATATGGAGTGGATGCAGAAACCGGGACTTTGTTGTGGAGGAGGAGAATCGAAGACCATCCACGGGCCGTCGTCACGGGCGCGCCGGCCCTCCACGCCGGTCGTCTCTACGTGCCGGTTTCTTCGAGGGTGGAGTCCCAGGTCCGCAATCCGAAATATCCCTGTTGTCAGTTCCGGGGGAGTATGGTCGCGCTGGATGCCTCCAGTGGAAACGTCTTGTGGAAGACTTACACGATTCCGGATGCGGCGGAGCCCATCGGCAGAAACAGTATCGGAACACAGCTTTGGGGTCCCTCAGGAGTGCCGATCTGGACTGCGCCCACCGTCGACGTCGAACGAAATCTGCTATATGCAGGCACTGGAAACAATTACTCCATACCAGCGACCAACGCCTCCGATGCCATCCTGGCCTTTGACATGGATTCGGGGGAGATTCGGTGGATCAGCCAGGTTGTGGCAGACGACATCTGGAACTCAAGCTGCCGGGCCTCTGGTCGCAATCTCTTTGTGTGTCCGGACCCCGATGCGCCGGACACTGACTTCGCAAACTCTCCGATACTGGTCGATATGAACGGACGGCAGATTCTCATTGCGGGAAATAAACTGGGCATGGTCTATGCCTTTGATCCTGATGCCGAAGGAAGAATCATTTGGCAGGAATCGACGGGGAAGGGCGCCACAAGTGGCGGTGTGATGTGGGGGCCTGCCGTCGATGGAGCAAACGTCTATGCGGCGAACAACTATTTCAACACCTCGGATCTCGATTCAACGGGAGGGATTTCGGCTTTCGATCTTGTAAGCGGACGTACAATTTGGTCCGTACCGCCCCTGTCCTGCGAAGAACGCATGCGCTGCAAGCCGTCCCATGCGGCAGCAGTTACCGTGATCCCGGGGGTTCTTTTCTCCGGTACCATGGACGGCCGTTTACGAGCGTTATCGACGGAGGACGGTGAAACTCTGTGGGAGTATGACACCGCACGGGATTTCCCGACGGTAAACAGCGTAAGGGCTAACGGTGGTTCTATGAGCAACGCCGGCGCTACAGTTGTCGGTGGAATGGTGTTTACGAATTCCGGCTATTCTCATCACGGCGGTATCATCCCCGGAAACGTCTTGCTGGCTTTCTCTGTGGAATAGGGCCGGGGGGCGGAGATTGGCTGATGTTTCTCGGCCACGTGTCGCTAGTGGAGGTTCGTTGTGAGATATGTAAGCGAGTTTGTCTTCTTTGTTGCCGTTTGCGGCCTGGGCGTGTCCTTAGCCCAAACACCCCAACAAAGCTCTGTGCAAAAACTTGACCCGGCCCTGGACGCGATTGTCGCCCCGAACGCGACGGTCGAGGTGCTCAAGGGCGACTATTTCGGAAACGCCGAAGGGCCGCTGTGGATTGACGATGGCCTGTCCGGGTACCTCCTGTTCAGCGATATCAGTGCGAACGTTATTTACAGATGGACGCCTGATGGAGAGTTGTCGGTGTTCATTGAGCGAACGGGTTTGAACGACGTCACCGACAGAGCGAGTCTGCCCCACACGGCCGGATACCTCGGGGGCTTCAACGGGCGTTTCTATCCCGTTTCGTTCGGCTCGAATGGGGTTGCCCTGGATACGGAGGGTCGGATCCTATGGACCGCACAAGGGGATCGTTCTGTCAAACGGCTCGAAAAAGACGGAACACGCACCATCCTGGCGGATCACTACCAAGGCAGCCGACTCAACCGCCCCAATGACCTCGTCGTGCGCTCCGATGGGTGGGTTTACTTCACCGATCCCCATTCGAATAACCCGGGAGCGAACAACGTCCTGCCTAGCAGTCTTTATCGGGTCCGGGATGGCAACTTAGAGTTGCTTGCCGATGACATTGGCCCCAACGGCCTGACCTTTTCGCCTGACGAGCGATATCTGTACGTAACAAACACGGGCATGATCGTTCGTTATAACGTCTCCGCCGCCGGCGGCTTGAGTGGTCGGACAGACTTCAGTCCAACACGATGCGACGGGATGAAGGTGGATGTGCAAGGGAACCTTTTCTGCGCAAGCGAAGCGAACGGCGGTGTCGTTATCATTTCACCGGAGGGTAATCGCCTGGGTACCATCCTCACTCCACACGACGGAGACGGTCCGACAAATATCGGTTTTGGTGGCCCCGACAGCAAGACACTCTACATCACGATCAAGCGAACGTTGGCTCGAATTCAACTCAATGTTGCCGGTTTCCGTCCCAACTCCTAGGAGAAGAGTGGCCTCTGGAAGACCGGGTCGGGTTCGGGCAGGTCTTGCCCGCTAAAGGAGCACAGGAAGGTGAAGCGAATCCACTGGCGGCGGGTTCTGATAGCCGCATTCCTGGCCGAGGCGGCGATGTTGGTAGTCCTCGTTCCTGTTACCTTCATGGCGATCAGCGAGACGGTTCTCGATATCACCGTTTCCTTGGTCTGCCTGCTACTGGCCTTCGCATTGGGTCTGTGGTCGGCGCGAAAGGTGGAAGCCGACTTCATCTTACATGGATCACTGGTCGGGCTGACCGCGGCCTTGATCTATATGATTCTGGTTCGGGATCCGACGGTGTATGCCGTTGCGAACGCTCTGAAAATCATTGGCGGCGCTGTGGGTGGCTTTGTCGCACAGCGCCAGAACACGCCGATTGCAGCAGTCGGTCCATAGTCTGAAATCCTTATGACGTCGGGAGACCCCTGGTGGCGCCCCAAGCTGTTGCCGCTCCAGCTGTGGCAATATCAGGGAACTGCAAGGCCCGAGAGGGCCGTTGAGCCGCCTGCCGGCGCCGGTACACATCGATGGACATCACCAACAAGACTCAAAAACCTCTGAGCCTTCCTTTACCCGGCGGGAAAAGACTGTTTCTCGGACCCGGGAAGACCGGGCAGGTGTCGCCAAAAGCTCTCCAGCATCCACTGCTGGTAAAACTTCTCGAGGCTGGCGACATTGAAACAGCGGTTGGAGGAGGCAAACGTAAGGACGGGGGCGGCCCCAATGCCGGGGCGTCTCCGGGTCCCGGCCATAGCGGATCCGGTGCCAGGCGCCGATCCGGTGACCGCTGAAGCTCTCCTCCTACTCCCAAGGCCGTGAATATGCGAGGAAGCGCTGATCCGGTTGGGATATATCTTCATTTGGTTCCAGTAAAGGGTGGAATGGGCAGTGCCGGTTGTAACCGGGAACCTTGGGCTTGGAGGCGTTGATGGGATGAAAGAAGCCATCGCAACGAACTGCCCCTACTGCGGCGAGACTGTTGAACTATATGTCGATCTGGGAGGCGGGAGACACCAGGTTTACGTGGAGGACTGTCCCGTGTGCTGTCGGCCCTGGGAAGTGGAGATCGTCGGCGAACTAGGCGGTGACTGGAATGCGACGCTCCGAACCTCGGACGAGTAGCGTCGTATTTTCAGGAGTTTCACGCTGTTCGGAAACAGCCGCTGCGTTACTCGAAATCTACGGCTCCAACCCGTGTCGCCGTCTTTTCTCTTAAGTTATAACTCTTAAATTCCGCCCTACTCCATCTGATAGTTGGGCGCTTCCTTGGTGATGAAAACGTCGTGAACATGGCTTTCCTTCAGCGACGCGTCGGTAATCTTCATGAAGCGACTCTTGACCTGGAGTTCCTCGATCGTGCTGCAGCCGCAGTAACCCATTCCCGAGCGTAGGCCTCCCACGAGCTGGTGGACCATCGACGACAGAGGTCCCTTGTGGGTGACCCGTCCTTCGACGCCCTCCGGTACGAGTTTTGTCGGTTCTTGCGTGTCCTGTGCATAACGATCGCTGCTGCCATCCTGCATCGCCCCGATCGATCCCATGCCTCTGTACGATTTGTAGGTGCGGCCCTGGTAGAGAATCACTTCTCCCGGACTTTCATCGGTGCCGGCGAAGAGCGACCCGATCATGACTGTGTCGGCGCCTGCCGCGATGGCTTTGGCGACGTCGCCGGAGAACTTGACGCCACCATCGGCTATGAGCGGTATGTTGCGTTGGGCACAAACGGTTTTGCACTCCATGATTGCGCTGATTTGAGGCACGCCGACCCCGCTCACAACGCGGGTCGTGCAGATCGAGCCTGGACCGATGCCTATCTTGACCGCATCCACGCCGGCGTCGATGAGATCGGCCGCGGCGTCTGCCGATGCGATGTTGCCCGCCACAAGATCTGTTTCCGGAAATGCCTTCTTGACTTCCCCTATCGCGGCGATGACCCGCGAGGAGTGCCCGTGGGCCGTATCGATGACGATGACGTCGACCTTGGCGTCAACGAGCGCCGCCGCACGCCCCATGTAGTCGCCGGTCGCTCCAATTGCAGCGCCGACCCGCAGCCGACCGTGGTCGTCCTTAGCGGACAACGGATACTTGATCTTTTTTGTGATGTCCTTGACCGTGATCAGTCCTTTTAATGCCTGCTTGTCGTCCACGACCAGAAGTTTTTCGATGCGATGTTTGTGGAGTATTTGCTGGGCCTCGTCGAGTGTCGTTCCCACCGGCACCGTGACGAGATTGTCCTTGGTCATCGCGTTGCGGATGGGCAGTTGAAAGCGATCCTCAAAGCGTAAGTCGCGGTTGGTGAGGATGCCGACCAGGCGTCCTTCCTCGGTGATCGGTACACCTGAAATTTTGTATTTCGCCATCAGGTCGACGGCGTCCTGAATTTTGTCGTCGGGTGACATCGTGATCGGATCGACGATCATGCCGCTCTCAGACCGTTTGACCTTGTCGACTTCGGAAGCCTGCGACTCGATCGACATGTTTCGGTGCACGATGCCGATACCACCCTGCTGGGCAAGGGCGATGGCGACACCCGATTCGGTAACCGTGTCCATGGCGGCGCTGGCGAGGGGGATGTTCAAAGAAATTCGATTGGTCAACCGAGTACGTGTCTGCACTTCCCTGGGCAGGATGTCCGATTTCATGGGAATGATCAGGACGTCGTCAAAAGTGTATGTTTCCGGAAATTTCTGCTCGTTCAAGCGGCTACCCCACAGCACTTTTTGTATTTTTTACCACTTCCACATGGACAAGGATCGTTTCGGCCCACCTTGGCGGTGCCCCTTTTGACCGGTTTTTTAGGGCCGGCCTCGCCGCCCTGATTCGACGTTACGAACTGTTGCCGTTTCCGCCGGCGTTCCAACTGTTCGGCCTGCTTCTGCTGATCGACCGGCTGGAGAAGAAACAGGAAGCGGATCCCGTCTTCTTCGATCCTGTCCATCAGGCCTCCGAAAAGATCAAAAGATTCCTTCTTGTACTCCATGAGGGGGTTCCGTTGCCCATACCCTCTCAGGCCGATTCCCTCTTTCAGGTGATCCATCGCCAGCAGATGGTCTTTCCATTGAGAATCGACGATCTGCAGCATCAGCATCCGTTCGTGGAACCGCATTGCCTCGGTGCTGATGATGTGTTCCTTTTCGTCGTACTTTTTGTGCGATACCTCCAGGAGTGCTTTTTCCACTTCCGCAGAGGCCAGATCATCCGGATTGATTCCCTCTGCTTTGAAGTCGAACGCGTACTGATGGATGACGGCTTTCCGGAGACCTTCCAGATCCCATTCTCCGGGATGGATGTCTTCGGATGCGAACTGTGACACCAGCGATCCCATGATGTCGTCGGCAATCGAGCGGATATGTTCCTTCTGGTCCGGGTCTTCCAACAGTTGCTTGCGTAAGCCGTAAATGGCTTCGCGCTGCTTGTTCATCACGTCGTCGTATTCGAGCACGTGTTTGCGGGCTGCGAAGTTCTGGCCTTCCACCCGCTTCTGCGCGCTTTCGATTTGTTTGGAAACCATCTTTGATTCGATCGGAATACCTTCGTCCATTCCCAGACGCTGCATGATTCCGGAAATCCGCTCAGCGGCAAAGATGCGCATCAGGTCGTCTTCGAGCGATACGAAGAAGCGTGAAGAACCGGGGTCGCCCTGGCGTCCGGACCGGCCGCGCAACTGGTTGTCGATGCGCCGTGCTTCGTGGCGCTCGGTGCCGATGATATGAAGGCCGCCCAATGCCACGACCTCTTCGTGTTCGGCCTCGATCCCGGGGCGAACTTTCTCGAGGCCGTCCGCCATCTGTTCCTGTGTCGCCTCATCCGGTTTGACGTTGGCTTTGCGCAGTAGGTCTCGAGCCAGAAAGTCGGGGTTTCCGCCCAGCAAGATGTCCGTGCCGCGTCCGGCCATGTTCGTGGCGATTGTGACGGCGCCTTTGCGTCCCGCCTGGGCCACGATTTCGGCCTCCTTCGCGTGATACTTGGCGTTGAGCACGATGTGCTTGATCCCCTTCCGCTTGAGCATCGAGCTGAGCTTTTCAGACTTGTCGATGGAGATCGTGCCGACCAGGGTAGGCTGCCCGCGTTCATTGAGTTCCTGAACCTCTTGGATCACGGCGTTGAACTTCTCGCGCTCGGTTCGGTAGATGATGTCGGGGAATTCGATGCGTCCAAGCTTGCGGTTGGTTGGAATAACCAGGACATCGAGGTTGTATATGTTTCCGAATTCTTCGGCTTCGGTTTCAGCCGTTCCCGTCATGCCGGCCAGCTTGTCGTACATCCGGAAATAGTTCTGGAACGTGATCGACGCGAGGGTCTGATTCTCCTGCTGGATCTTGAGGCCTTCCTTCGCTTCCACTGCCTGGTGCAATCCGTCGCTCCACCTGCGGCCCGGCATCAATCGTCCGGTAAACTCGTCCACGATCTGGACGTCTCCGTCTTTGACCACGTAGTCAACGTCGCGCTTGAACAGGGAGTGGGCCTTCAAGCTCTGGTTGATGTGGTGGAGGATGTCCATGTTGGATGGATCGTAGAGGTTTTGTACCGAGAGCAGGCCCTCAGCGCTCTGGACCCCTTCTTCGGTGAGCGTCGCCGTCCGGTGCTTCTCATCGATCTGGAAGTCAATGTCTCGCCGCAGGCGCGGTATGACCTTATCGATCCGGTAGTACTTGTCGGTCGCCTCGTCGCTCGGTCCCGAAATGATCAGGGGCGTCCGCGCTTCGTCGATCAGGATCGAGTCCACCTCGTCGACGACCGCGAAGTTGTGTCCTCTCTGGACCAGTTGGGACACGTCGAACTTCATGTTGTCGCGCAGGTAGTCGAAGCCGAATTCGTTGTTTGTCCCGTAGGTGATATCGGCTGCGTAGGCCTGCCGACGTACTTTCTCGTCGATCCCGTGTTTGATTACACCGACTTCGAGCCCGAGGAAACGATAGATTCGACCCATCCATTCCGCATCGCGGTGGGCGAGGTAGTCGTTGACCGTCACGACGTGGATGCCCTTGCCGCCGAGCCCGTTGAGATAGGCGGGAAGCGTGGCGACCAGGGTCTTACCTTCTCCCGTCTTCATTTCGGCGATCCGGCCGGTATGAAGCGCGTAGCCACCGATCAACTGTACGTCGTAGTGACGCATGCCCAATATGCGCTTGCCTGCTTCGCGTCCGACGGCGAAGGCTTCGGGAAGCAGATCTTCCAGCGAGGCGCCCTGATCGATTTTTTCCCGGAGTTCTGGGGTCTTAGCCTGGAGTTGCGTGTCGGTGAGACCCGACAGGGAGGGTTCCAATGCGCTGATCGCGGCAACGACTGGCTGTACTTTTTTCAGCTCGCGGTCGTTACGCGAGCCGACGAACTTCTTAACGATACTGCCAAGCATCCTTAAGGATAGCCTGAATCGAAACCGTACGGTAGAGCTAGAGCGAAGTAAACGGAGGGATATGCTGAAAAATTTGCTCGGACCCGATGATCAGGGGTGTTCGATCAGTCAGCGATTGCAGACGTCGGGACAGGGAGGTAGTTGCGGGGATTGAGCGGTCGGTCGTTCACGCGCACTTCATAGTGGAGATGCGGTCCCGTGGTGCGACCCGAATTGCCAACGTAGCCGATCACATCGCCCTTCCCCACCCGATCACCGACTCCCGCCTCGAAGCGGGCCAGGTGGCCAAAGCGGGTCGTAACGCCTCCACCGTGATCAACCACCATCAGGTTTCCGTAGTTCGCCTGGCGTCGGGCGAAAATGACCGTTCCATCCGCTGGTGAGCGGATGACTGTCCCGTAGAGTGCGCCGATGTCGAGTGCGCGGTGTTGCTCGGTTGCGCCGGTAAACGGGTCACGGCGGCGCCCATAGGCGCTTCGAATCGGTCCGGCGACGGGCCACATGGATGGTGTTGACAAGAGTTTCCCCGCCCGCAGTTGAGCGATCTGTTCGACGAAGCGGAGTTGGTCTTCCAGATCCAGAGTCCGGTCGCGCGCAATTTCGATGATGTTACGAACCGTCAGGCTGGCGATCATGGCCGAGGTGGGATAGTCTTCCAGGGCGCCGCCGATTCCCCCACCCTCCAGCAGACCAAAGCGTTGATTCCAAGTATCGGTCAGCATCATTTCTTGGATTTCGTCCGAGAGTTCTTCCAGTACCTTGATCTTCGTGTTGAGCTGGCGGGTGGCTACTTCGAGGTTCTGGTTCTCAACCTTGAGGTCCGTGTTTTGGGCACGCATCTGGTTGTAATCGGCGGATTGGAGCCCCATGCGTGCATAGCTGAATCCAAGGCCAACAATGGTGAAGAAGCCGACCAGGACCAGGAAGGAAACTGCGTAGACCGTAGCGAGTGGAATACGAAACTTGTGAAGCCCCGAACTGGCGTTCGGGACGATGATTAACGTATAAGAATTCTTGGCCATCTATATACTGATCAACTGGCCAGGGAGGACCACAGGAACAGGAATTCCGAGGCGCTGTCTATTTTCATGATTTCTAAAGACTTACTCGCAAGCAAGAAACACAGATCCTAACAAACGGACTTCGAGATGGTCAAGTCAAAATTTTTCAAGCGTTTACCTCTGGGCCTGGCCCTACTCGCTCTGGCGTCAGCGATGCTGACGCTTTTGGGCTGGATTCCGGCAAGTCTCGTCGAGAGTCTTTACGCGAGAAGGGTTTACCCCCTGGTTTCGTCCCTGATGGGTACCTTTGCAAGCGCCGTGGGCTTTTCCTGGCTGGATCTCCTAGTACCACTCGCGATTTTTGGAATCCCTTACCTCGTCTATCGGAGAAAGTTCCTTCATCTCTTGAGTTTGATTTCGGCAGGGTATCTCTTCTTTTTTTGGACATGGGGGCTCAACTATCACCGACCGCCCTTGGTGACTAAGTTGGATTTCAATGCCGAGCGGATCGGTGCGGAGTCCGTGGCCAGATTGACCGAGGAGGCCGCAACGGCCCTCAACGATTTGTACGCTCAACGCTCCATAGCAGACTTCGACAATGTACGGCTTGGGGCCGAAGCGGAGCGCCGTGTAGCCGCTGTCGTTGCCGAACTTGACGGTACTTCCTGGCCGGTGGGTTCGGGCGTCAAATCTTCGTGGGTGCTCGATCCGTTCTTTCGCGCTGCCGGTGTCGAGGGTATGTTCAACCCGTTCGGACATGAGGCCATCGTCACCGGAAGGCTCTTGCCCTTTGAGATGCCGATGGTTGTGTTGCACGAGTTGGCTCATGTCCGTGGCTATCCTCACGAAGGCGACGCCAATTTCGTTGCTCTAATGGCTGCGCTGGGTTCTTCAGACCCGGGGTTCCGTTATAGCGGTTGGTTGACACTCTGGTTCTACCTCCGATCGTCCGAATCCGATCCGCTCCTTGACCCGGGGCCACGGAGCGACGTCGAAGCCGTGTATGCCCGGATCGCGGGCCAGCGCATCGAATGGGTCAGTCGCACGCAGACCCGGAGCCTGGATCTGTTCTTGAGGGCCAATCAGGTTGAGGGAGGTATCCGCAGTTACGCCGAAATCGTCAACCTTGCGGTCGGAACCCGTCCCTTCTGGAGTCGTTTTTCGGAGTGAGGAATTGAATTCGGGGACGGAGACCTGATGTCTTGAGTCAACAGCTCGCTCTATAAGATTTCGCTCGGTCGTTCATTCAGATGACCATCTCTGTCTTGTTCCACGCGTGGTCTGAACGACCGGCGAACCTCGCCATCATCCTGATGGCGAGGCCTATAGGGATCGACGGAAAGTTGAACAAGCCCCAGGAGGCCCCGCACCGCAACAACGGTGCGGGGGAACGGCTTTCACGTAGAAGAGACGGAGTCGAGGCGTTTAGAGGAAGAAAACGATAGCTTCGGGCGATGACGAAACTATTAAGCGGTGAACTTCTAACCGAGGACACCAATTCCGGGAATCAGGTCTCCGTCCCTAATTTCCACCGGCTTCACCAGAATCGTCGTTCGACGTAGCCGTAAAAGTTATTTTCGCCCCCGTTGGTGTCGCGGCCGTAAAGGATGGTGAATGCGCTGGTGGGTGTTTCAAAGCGCAGACCCGCGCCGACATCGTTGAACCATTCACCTTGCCGGAAAACCCGTTGCCGATCGAAAGTCTTTGCGGAATCAAAGAAGGCCAGGGTTTTGACATCTACAAAAGGAATGCTGAGGGCGTTGAACAGCGGGATTCTGAGCAGCCGATGTTCGATGTCGGTATTCAGGAGAACGAAGTCCGTTCCCATCGGGGCTTTGCCATAGCGGCCGCCATCGGATGCAACGTGACCCCGCAGGTAGTGGTCGCTCAGACTGGTAAGTCCCAGGATGAAATAGTGATCGACCGGTAAATCACCACGGGAGGTGCCACCCGTCACCGACCAGTCGAACACTGTGCGGGCATCTCCGGTGATGTGGAAGCGATTCGCAATCTCCAGGGATCCCGCGGTGAAGCTGAAATCTCCGAGCAAAGATTCACGTGCCAGGAAACCGTTGACCCGAAGCTGATTCTTGTATCGTCCGTCGGCTGTCTTGAAAACCATGCCAACATCGAGGGCGCCCGAATTTCGATCGTCCATTCCCAACACGGCGATGCTCCCGGTGGCGTCGCGATTCCTGTATTCAAAACCCAGGTCTATTTCGACTTGATGCACGGGCGTCAATTTGAGGTTGACGCCGACGCTGTTGACCTTGTAATCGAAGGTCGCTTCAGGTGTGAACGCGTCACGGATCGAGGGAGCCAGGTTCCACCGCTCCGACCGCCACGTGTCGCGAAACTCGATGATGGGCAGCGAGGGCAGCGGCAGGGGAACGATCAGTTCGCCCTGCAGTCTGCGCCGGTCCTTATCCCATCGAAAACTGGATCTCCAACTGATTCCGGAAAAACCGATATCCCAAAGGTCCAGATAGGCGGTCTCGATCGGCAGTCCACGCGCCAGGTCGATGAGGACCTCCGTTGCTGTGTTCGTCCGGTTTGACGTCCGGACGATTGCGTTGTAGAGGTCTTCCGTACCGGAGGGTTCCACGTCGAGTCCGACGTTGGAGAATAGCCGGCTCCTGAACAGCCGGGCCTGGGTGGTTTTCCACGCATCGTAGATCAGCATGTCCCCGGGTCCGAAAGTCAACGCGCGTCCGACACTCCAATGGATGAATTCGGACGAGAAGTTTTCAAGCACGTCGTCGATCAGGGGTCGGCCGACCGGATTCCAGATGGCGAGCGCCTCTTCGACGTTGCCGACGGAAAGCCGAATCGAAGCCAGCAGGTCGGACGCGTATTCGTCATTGGCGTCGATGGCCAGTGCGCGTTCCAGGGCTTCGACCGCAGCTTCGACGTCGCCGTTTGCCAGATGAACGCCGGCCGCTTCATCGTGGAACCGTGTGTCGTTCGGATAGAGGCGCGCCGCCTCGCCGAATAGCTCCAGCGCCCGATCGTTTTGCGAAAGGTTGGCGTGGGCCAGACCCAGGTACAGGTAAGCATCCGGAGTCGGGTTCTCCGCGATCACGGGCGTCAGGATCTCGATCGCATCCAGGTGTTCCTCGATAGCGATCGCCTCGCGGGCATCATCCACCTGCGAGAACGCAGGCTGGGAGAGCAGCATGAAAAGCACTAGCAAGCCCAGGGACCCGCAATTCATTACGCATGGAATTCCCGCAAAGCCGGTTTCCGGCCCGTGAAATGCCTGGTCCGGCCCATGGCTGCTATTGCCACTGTCCTTATGCATGCGATTGATTATAATTTCTTGATGAAGTACTTCTCGTGTTTTCTTCTTCTCGCCGCATTAGTTGTCGTCTCAGTCGCTCCTCTCAGCGCCGATGACTTCACTCTTTTTGGCGGATTCAATCACCCAGGCACGGTCACTCTGGGCGACACCTCGACGGTTGTGTCCGGAACCGCCGGACAACTTCTGACCGATGCGAAGGACTTCGGTGTCTTCGGAGTCCGATTAAATCGATCCAACGCGGCCGTCGGTGTGGAACATACGCTGGCGTTCAGCCCTAATTTTCTGGACAGTCGGGCAAACGCATTGATCTACAACACTAACTTGCTTGTCCAGCCTCCCGCCGTCAGCATTCAACCTTACGGCACGGTCGGGATCGGATTGGTTCGGGCTGGAGGGAGCGGACCGGCTGCCTTCGGCACGAAGTTCAGCGTCAACTATGGGGCAGGTATTAAGGCGTCGGTGTTTGGCCCTTGGGGCGTCCGTTTAGATGTCCGCGGATATGCGATCCGGGGTGTTGAGGACCAATACCTCAATGTGTGGGAGTCGAGTGTGGGCTTGTTCTATTCGTTTTAGTGTATAGAGTTTCTCGAACTAAGAGTTCGCTCGGTCGTTCATTCAGATGACCACCTCTGTGGCGATCCACGCGTGGTCTGAACGAGGGGCGACCCTCGCCATCATCCTGATGGCGAGGCCTAAAGGGATCGACGGAATGTCCCAATTGGCCTGAGAGAGGACCCGCACCGGTCCGCCGCTGCGGGTGAACGGCTTTCACAGTCAAGAGGCGGCAGCCGAGGCGTTCAGAGTAAGAAAATGTTCGGATCGGACGAGAAGGAATCTGTTAAGCGCAGAACAGCAAAATCAGGACACTACATACGTATGAAGACTCGTCCCTTCAAGTGGCTCGCCGGGATCGCCCTGACGGCGCTGGCATGCGTCGCAGCCTTGTCTCCCGAAAGTCTGGAGACCGACGTTCGGTGGCTGTCGGATCCGGCGCGTGAAGGTCGGGCCTCAGCCAGTGCGGGAGCTCGGGCGACGGCGGACTACCTTTTCGAGCAATTCCGTTCCATCGGTCTCGCAGCCGAATTTCAAGATATCGGCCCAGAGACACGAAACGTCATCGGACGATTGGGAACTGCCTCGCGGCACATTGTGATCGGCGCGCACTACGACGGGCAGGGAAGAGGGTTCCCATCGGCCAGTGATAACGCGGCCGGGGTTGCGGTGATGCTGGATTTGGCGCGCGATCTAAGCGACGTCGACCTGCCGGTGTCTTTAATATTTATCGCCTTCGATGACGAAGAACGCGGATTGTTCGGGTCCCGCCACTACGTTGCCAATCCGATCTTGCCCCTGGAC
Organism: Terriglobia bacterium; assembly: GCA_965218085.1. Classification (GTDB taxonomy): domain Bacteria; phylum Acidobacteriota; class Terriglobia; order 20CM-2-55-15; family 20CM-2-55-15. The sequence goes on from CBDCKF010000001.1 coordinate 278,718, forward strand.
GATGCCCTGGCCGTCGTCGTCATGGACACGATGGGCCGTAGTTTCATTGATCTGGAACGCTGGACCCTGATCGTGTTGGGCACCGAGTTCGCGCCGGAGCTTGGGGAGATCGTGAGCCTCGGTGGCGGTTCCGATCTTGTGTTTCTCGGAACGGATCTGGTGGGTCCACGGAGCGACTTTGCACCCTTTGCCGCCGCAGAGGTTCCTTACCTGTTTTTCTCCAACGCGACGCATGCCGACTACCACGGCCGGGATGATACGCCCGACCGCTTGCGCTATGACCGTCTCGATAACGATGGAGAGACAATCCGCCAGGTGGTCGTCGACATCGCCGCGCTTGATGCGCGTCCCGAATTTTTAGAGACACCGGTCTATCCCGACAGTGAAGCGCGCGGCTTGGTTTCCTTGATGGAGACCATCGAGAACGAGCGTAGCGATCTGTCCAGTGCGTACGCCGTGCTGTTTGACGACCTGAGAGAGCGCTTGTCCCAGACGCCTTCACGCGCGGATCTACGACTGGCGACGTCGGTTCTGCTGGCCATTGCGACTCCAAGCGTGTCGTCGTTTTCGCTGTCTTCGCTGATCGGACCCTTTTACGAGGCAGAGGGGAAGTCCGATGTAGCGCTCGCCGCGTACGAGGAGGCTCTCCGTTGGACGAGGAACCCTTTCGCTCGCAGCACGCTGGAAGAAAAAATCCGATCCCTCGACTAAGGACCGGTCAAGCCTGCCGGATCAAACGGTCATACTCACAGTCGAGGCGCCCCCACGACGCTATTTGGAGCGATATCTGGCCTGGGCATCGCGTAATTTCTGCGTCAATCGTATGCCGGAGTCGTGTCTGCGGCCCGATCGCCCAACAAACTCCGAGTAGCATCGTCTTAGCAACGCGGCTTTTTTACAATATAAGTCTTTTTAAATGTGTGGATTAATAACTATAAAGCGAATAGTTCAATCGAACGCTTGAATTGTTTGATTGAATTTTGCTACGTTCATATTGTTATGACTGATACGAAAGAACAGATTCTCGATGCCGCCGAATCTCTGTTTGCCGAACACGGCATCGGGGCGGTGCCGTTGCGGCGCATCATCGCTGAAGCCCGAGTTAACTCCGCCGCGATCCACTACCACTTCGGTTCGAAGGAAGAACTCGTTCGGGCAGTCTTTCGTCGGCGTTTTGATCCGATCAATCGGGCACGCGTTGAGCTGCTCAATCAAACGGAACAGACGGCTGTTGAAGGGCAACCCGCGCTTGCGGACGTGCTCTACGCGATGGTCGCGCCGCCGTTCCTGTTAGATCCAGGGGTACAGTATCGACGACTCGCAGGCCGGCTGTTCACCGAGCGTTCCGGCTACATGGAAGTCATATTCAACGATCTCTTCAGAGAGGTCGAGCAGCGTTTCAATGAGGCGCTGACAAAGGCACTACCGGATCTTCCCAACAAAGAGAGATCCTGGCGCACCTTCATGGCCATGGGTTCCATGATTTTCATTCTGAGAGAGCAGGAATGGATTGGAAAGGCAAGCGGTGGACTCTGCGTTGTCGAAGACCCCGACCGCACGATCGAGCGATTGGTTCAGTTCATGGCGGCCGGCCTGAAAGCTCCCGTGCCCGCAGCCTCCCCTCAGTCCGATGCCGACGAAGAGCTTGTCCCCGTAGAGAGGAGATCTCGATGAGGCGCTGGCAAGGAGTTGTTTTGACGCTAGTGATGATCGTTGCTGCCGGATGCGCGAAGAGCATTCCGACTCCCGAACACAACCTTCGTGTCTCGGCCCCTGAGGGGTGGACTGGCGGGGAACTGGACACGGAAGCTCCGGATCAGGACTGGTGGACATATTTCGAGGACGCCGATCTCGACCGCGCCATCGCCGAAGCGCTCGAGGGAAACCACGATCTCCGGGCGGTGGCGGCGAGAATCGAATCAGCCCGTGCGGATGCGGTTATTGCCGGGGCGGCCTTGTTGCCCGACACGAACGTCACCGTGGGCCGCAGTCAGCAACGGCAGAACTTTATCGGTTTCCCGATCCCGGGGAACGAATCCAACGTTTTGAGCTCGACTTCCACCAACTACACGGTGCGCTTGAACGCAAGCTGGGAGCCGGACCTTTGGGGACGGATTCTGTCCGGTGAGCTTGCGGCGGTAACGAACACGCGAACACGATTGGCCGATTTTGCGGCCGCTCGCCTTTCGCTTACAGGCCAGGTGGCCAGGGCTTGGTTCGCGGCCATCGAAGCTCAACGGCAGGTCGAGCTGGCTGAGATCTCGCTTGAAAGCTATCGCGTTTCCGCCCAGCGGGTTCAGGCGCGGTTCCAGAGCGGTTTACGTCCTTCCCTGGATTTGCGTCTGGCCCTGACCGAAGCCGCGACAGCCGAAGCCACACTTGAGCAGCGGCTCGAACAGCGCGACCGTGCCCGGAGGGGATTGGAGGCGCTGATGGGCCGATATCCGTCCGGGGACTATGCGTTGCTTTCCGATCTGCCCGATCTGCCGACCTCCGTTCCCGGAGGACTGCCATCCGAGCTGGTCCATCGCCGGCCAGACCTGGTTTCGGCCGAATTGCAGGTACTCGCGGCCGATACGCGCGTAGCGCAGGCTCGGGCGGACCTGCGCCCACGATTCAGCCTGACTTCGGGAACCGGTACCTCGAGCGACGACCTGATCAGCCTTCTCGATCACGATCTCTTCGTTTGGAATTTCGTTGGCAATCTCGTCCAACCCCTCTTCAACAACGGCCGTCTGAAGGCGACTGTGGATCGGAACCAGAGTACGGTCGACGAACTTCTGGCCAGCTATGAGAGCCGAATTCTTCAGTCGTATCAGGAAGTCGAGTCTGCACTGGCATCGGAAGAGACTCTTTTGCGGAGGGAACAGGCCACCGCAGAGGCGGTGCGCCAGTCTTTAGCGGCTCAGGATCTGGCCGAAGAACGCTACCGGCTGGGTTTGGCCGACATCATTACGGTGCTTTCCGCACAACGCGCGGCCTACAACTCGGAAAGCCAGTTGCTGGCGCTGCGGCGTGCGCGTCTCGACAATCGAGTCGATCTCCATCTGGCGCTGGGCGGCGGTTTCGACCGCGGGGATGTCGGGTCGGCTCTGGACGTGATGGCCGTCACCCATTTCGGGGGTGAATCCAATTGATCAAACTATTGCTCAGAATCGTGTTACCGATCGTGGTGCTCGGCCTTGCCGGATATGCGGGCTTCTCGATGATTCAGAGCCGGCCGATTCCCGAAACACGGGTCGTTGAGGCCGCGATTCCCTTGGTCGAGACGATGGACGTGGCCTATTCCGACGTGAGGTTGCGGGTAAATGCTGAAGGCACGGTGGCTCCCCGGACCGAGGCCGAATTTGTTCCCGAGGTGTTCGGGCGTGTGATGGAAATCGCTCCGTCACTGGCGGTGGGCGGATTCTTCGAAAAAGGAGAGGTATTGCTCCGACTCGATTCCCGGGAGTACGAACTGGCCGTGGCACGTTCTCGAGCAGCGATCGCCCAGGCCGAGTTGCGCTTGGAAACCGAGCGTCAGGAGGCGGCGGTTGCCATGGAAGAGTGGGAATTGCTCGGTGTGGGCCGGCCAACGTCATTGGCAATGCGTGAACCTCAAATTGCAGAGGCCGATGCGGCCCTGACATCCGCCGAGGCGGCCCTTCAACAGGCCGAATACGACCTGGAGCGGACAGTCGTCCGTGCTCCGTTTGCCGGCCGTGTTCGTTCCAAGCGCGTCGACGTGGGACAATTCGTTCAACGCGGGAATTCCGTAGCCACGCTTTACGCTGTCGATGCCGTGGAAGTTCGGCTCCCGATTCCGGACAGCGAACTGCAGTTCGTCGATTTGCCCCTTGCCTACCGTGGAGATGGTGGATCCGAGCCAGACACTGGACCCGAAGTTATCCTACGGTCTGAGTTTGCGGGTCAGGAACACGAGTGGCGGGGACGGATCGTCCGCACTGAAGGGGAGATCGATCCGCGCACGCGGATGGTGCACGCGATTGCCCGCGTTGAAGATCCCTATGCCCGAAGCGAAGAGCGCCTGCGTCCACCGCTCGCTCTCGGTATGTTTGTGGAGGCCGAGATTCTGGGCCGATCATCCGGACGTGTAGCCATTCTTCCGCGATCGGTGCTGCGGGGGGCAGACCAGGTTCTGGTCGTAGACGATGAGGGCGAGCTACGCTTTCAGCGAGTGGAGATCTTCCGTTTGGAGCGGGACCAGGTGATGGTGCGATCCGGGCTGGAGGAAGGTGATCGGATCGTGGTGTCTCCCCTGGAGAACGCCGTCAACGGCATGCGTGTCCGTGTGATCGAAGACGCGCCAAGTCAGGAAACTGCCGGAGAGAGTGGAACCGCGGGCATGGATTTGATAGGGGAGTAGTCGATGAAATCGCTGATCGAGTGGTTCGCAAACAACGGTGTCGTCGCCAACCTGTTGCTGTTCATCATCATCATTCTGGGTGTGATGGGGGTGTTCAGCGTCAATCAGGAAGTTTTCCCTGAATTTGAAGCTCAGATGATTTCAGTTTCGGTGCCCTATCGGGGGGCGGCACCTGAAGAGGTCGAGGAAGGGGTTTCAGTTCGACTCGAGGAATCGATCCAGGGCTTGGAAGGGGTGAAACGGATTACGTCGACGTCCTCCGAAGGCTCCGCGTCGCTGATGGTTGAGGTTGAGACCGGCTACGACACCCGAGAAGTCCTCGATGACGTCAAGGCCCGGGTTGACGCGATCTCGACGTTCCCGCTGGAGACCGAAGAGCCCATCATTCAGGAAGTGTTGATCCGGATGCAGGTGATCAACGTGTCTTTGTACGGGGACACCGATGAACTGACTCTCAAGCTTCTCGGTGAACAGGTCCGGGACGAACTTCTTGAGCTGGACGGCATCAGTCAAGCCGACCTGAAAAGCATTCGACCCTATGAGATTGCGATCGAGGTGTCCGAGGATGCCTTAAGACGCTATGGCCTGACCTTCGACGATGTGGCGCAAGCGGTTCGGCGTTCGTCTATCGATCTTCCCGGAGGTTCGGTCAATTCCGCTTCCGGAGAAATTCTTTTGCGCACCGAAGGGCAGGCCTACAGCGGCGAAGACTATGAAGATCTCACTCTACTGACTCGGGCTGATGGCAGTCGCCTGCGCCTGTCCGACGTGGCTACGGTAGTCGACGGCTTCGAGGAAACGGACCAGTGGTCGAGGTTCGACGGCCAACCTGCGGTCATGATCCAGGTGTTTCGCGTGGGGGATGAGAACGCACCGGATGTCTCTCAGACGGTTCGTGACTATGTTCGAGAGGCGAGTAATATCCTGCCTCCGGGCATTTCGATTGCAACCTGGCAAGATACATCCGTGCTGTTGGAAGACCGCACCAACATGCTTTTGCGGAACGGCTTCACGGGACTGATCCTCGTCTTCATCGTGTTGACCCTCTTCCTGCGCATGAAGTTGGCGCTATGGGTGGCGGTCGGCATTCCTGTTGCGTTTCTCGGCGCGGTGTCGACCATGACGTTGACCGGCATGACGATCAACATGATGACCTTGTTTTCGTTCATCCTGGTATTGGGAATTGTTGTTGACGACGCCATCATCATCGCCGAGCGGATCCACTACCGTCAGGGCGAACTCGGGGAGGGCTTGAAAGGTGCGATTCTTGGAACTCAGGAAGTGGCGATGCCTGTCATATTCGGAGTTCTGACGACCGTTGCCGCGTTTACTCCCTTCATGATGGTCCCGGGCATGATGGGCAATTTCACCCGGGCGATCCCTCTGATCGTCATTCCAGTCCTGCTGTTTTCCCTCGTCGAATCCCAACTTGTGCTGCCCTATCACCTTTCGCACAACACGCCAGTGCCCCGCGAGGGGAAGCGGAATGTATTGGTCCGGGCGTGGAATGGTTTCTTTGAGGGATTCACGCACATGTTGGAGTGGTTCGTCCGCGTGGTATATGCCCCCGTACTCGGATTCGCGATTCACTGGCGTTACCTGACTGCATCGGTCGCCGTGTCGACGCTTGTACTGACGCTTGGAATGATCTATGGCGGACGGATCGACTACGTCTTCATGCCCGACATGGATTCCGACAACGTCATCGTTGTGCTGACAATGCCCGAGGAAACGCCTGCCGAAGTGACGGCCCGGGCTATAGAAAACATTGAAAGTGCGTCACTCGCGCTAGGCGCGGATCTGGAGGCTGAATTTGGCTATCCCGTTTTCAGGCATGTGCTCTCGAGTGTTGGCACGCGGCCGTCGGTGGCCCAGGACCCAATGTCGGGGGGTGTGGCTCCGGCGCAGGCCTACCTGGGAGAAGTCAATATCGAGCTGATTCCGGGAGACATCCGTCCATTATCGAGCGCCCAAATTGGTAGCCGCCTTCGCGAGCGAGTCGATCCGATCCCGGGCGTCGTGGAACTGGCTTACAACACGGACTTGATGACCGGTTCGGGAAAGCCTATCGATGTCCAGTTGGTTGGGCCGGAAGTCGATGAATTGCGCGAGGTGGCCGCCGAAGTAAGAAGCCGGTTGGGGGAGTACCCAGGCGTGATCGACATCACGGACTCCTTTCGTGGAGGCAAACCCGAAATCGAACTGACCATTCGATCGAGTGCGGAATCTCTGGGACTATCTCTCCAGGATCTGGGTCGGCAAGTTCGACAGGGCTTTTTCGGCGAAGAAGCCCAGCGGATCCAGCGGGGCCGGGACGATGTCCGGGTGATGGTCCGCTATCCAGCCGAGGAGCGCGAGTCCATCGGCGATCTGGAATACATGAGAATCCGAACGCCGGACGGCGGGCAGGTCCCTTTCGGTACGGTTGCGGATGCGGAAATCGGGCGCGGGTTTTCCAGCATCCAGCGTGTGGATCGCCAGCGGGCAATCAATGTGACCGCGGGCATCGACGAAGATGTGGGTAATGCCAACACCATCCTCTTCGAATTTGAGGCCAGTGAGATGCCCGATATCCTGGCCGCACATCCCCAGGTGACGTACTCGTTCGAAGGGGAGCAACAGATGGAGGGCGAATTCGTCGGTGGATTGATTCGGGGCTTTATTATTGCGCTCTTTATCATATTTGCGTTGATGGCCATTCCATTTAAGTCGTATTTGCAGCCGTTGATTGTAATGTCTGCCGTTCCCTTCGGCTTGGTCGGTGCCGTGATCGGCCACGTGGTCCTGGGGTTTACGCTGAACTTCATGTCGGTAATGGGAATGGTTGCCGTCGCAGGGGTGGTCGTTAACGACAGCCTCGTGCTGGTTCATTTCATCAATCGGCAGGTGAGCAAGCATGGATCTCTGAAGGACGCAGTGCGCGAAGCGGGCGCGGCTCGATTTCGACCGATTCTGCTGACCTCTCTGACGACAACCGCAGGTGTTACGCCCTTGATGCTGGAAACCAGTCTACAGGCCCAGTTCATGATCCCAATGGCTGTGGCGATAGCATCGGGCGTCCTCTTCGCGACCGTAATCACCTTGCTTCTGGTACCTTCGCTCTACCTGATCCTGGAAGATTTTAGAGGACTCTTCGGTTTCGGGAGTCATTTCGCACCGGAACCGGCGCTGGAATCTCCGATGACTGGCGAATAGGGCCGGCGTTCCTGCCTCTTCACGGGCGATCTGCTGGCGCGACTACTGAGAGCTGCGGGCTACTTCGGTCGTTATCTCATCAAGGCGCAGCACGAGGCTGTCCTCCAGCCATATGCGACGACCCTCGCGGGCTATTTCAGAAAGGTCTGTCTCAGGAAACGTCGTTAGAAGTACACCCTGCACCAAAGCCAGATAGTCGATGTCGTGCATGAAGACGTGGTTCGGTGGGACGAAAAACGACCCGACCGTTCGCCCGGCTATCGATTGGAGCTCCGATCTTGGCCGAATGTGAACGAGGGTCATGGACTCACGATCTCCGGCGTCAGCGAGTGCCTCTTCAGTCAATCGGTGAACGCGGCGGATGTCCACTTCATGTTCAGTTGTGTTGTCGATCACGACTCGGGTCTGTGCGCAAACGGGCAACCCAAGAACTAGCATCATGATGGGCAGCAAGGGTTTCATGGTCTGATCCTCCCTCAAAGAAATTCCTGGCTCGCCTTTTCCACCTGGAGAGACGCAATCGACCGACCAATCCGGGACTGACTGAAAATAAAGTACAAGTGGGATCCGGGTGGCCGCACAGAGACGGAACACAGTCACGAAAATGCTCATCAGCGTCCTCTTTTTGACACTAGTGGCCTGTAAGAGAGGTATTGACAGCAGCGCCGATGGGTCTTGCTGGTGAGGTCGAGGCGCCAGACGGAAATCGATGCTCTGACATCGATTAGGTATCTCGGATTCAGACTGCTTTTTTGGGGCGAGAGCGTCGTAAAACGGGCAAACAGGGACCTGCCCTCCCGGCCCTTCTTGATGTCCCTGGATGGCGATGACAGTGGGGCGATTCAAGGCTTCACTTCAGCCACTGAGTGACTGCTCCAGCGGGGGTTGCCAGATCGGCGTAGACTCAGAGTCATCGCGACGAGGCTTCGCATTTGAGGAGATCAGAGTGACTACGCGGGGTCGGAAACGGCAGCCGAAAGGGTTGACTCCCAACCCGGCGCGGACTACGATCGGACGAAGTCGAGGAATTCGCTCATTCGTTAAACCCCCAGAAGCTCTTTCGCTCAGGGCAGTTACGGGCATCGTTCGAACCCTCAAACGGGGAGTAATCAGGAGGATCGATGAAAGATTATCGGATTGGACTATTTTGCTCCGCCGTCGCCTTGGTGTTGGGCCTGTCACTCGCTGTTGGAACGCTGTCCGCACACCACGGCAGGGGCCAGACCTACAATGGGGATCAGGAGTTGTCGGTAGATGGCACGGTGACGGAATTTTCGTGGCGCAACCCTCATGTGACACTTTTCCTGGACTCGGTTGACGCAGACGGTAACGTCGTCAGCTGGGGTTTCGAAATCAGCAACGTGAGTACGATGTCCCGGCAAGGCTGGAGCAGGAATATCTTTAAGGCCGGTCAGAAAGTTAATGTCACCTACAATCCCGCGCGTTCGGGCGCGCCGATTGGCGTTCTCAGGCATGTCACGCTGCCGGATGGCACGATTGTGGGTTCACGGGGCAACGCGAACACGATCGAATAGCCGGGCCTCCTGATGCAGAAGACCCATCCGGGGACTTCAGACCTTGTATCCAGTCAAGGAGTTTAGGAAATGCGAAATCGGTCGACGGTGACCGTATGGACTTCGGTGTTCGTCATTGCGTTGGCAGCCCTTGCCGTGGCTCACCCGTCGCTGGGCGAGCAACAGTCGGGGGAGTTTGATCCGCGTGATCTTTCCGGCTACTGGATGGGGGATACCCCTCGAAACAACGATCCCCCTCCACTGACCCCGGCTGGCCTTGCAATGATGGAAGGGCGTGTTCCGGATTACCTCACCACTTTGCCCAATGAAAGCAACGATCCCATGTATAGGTGCAATCCGCAGGGTTTCCCCAGGCTCGCCTGGGAGGAGAATGAACCTATCGAATTCATTCACACTGCAGACAGAGTCATCCAACACTTCCAGTGGGAGCGAACCCTACGTGAGCTCTGGATGGACGGGCGGGAACTGCCCTCGGGGGAGAACCTCGAGAACCTGGGTCCGACCTGGTATGGACACTCGGTTGCCCACTGGGAGGGCGACACGCTGGTCGTCCAGACAACAGGTCTTGATGAAAGAGCGTGGATCGATGAATTCGCCAATCCAACGGGTTTCGACGCGCTGATCGAGGAGCGGTATACGCGGACTGGCGTCAACACGATCGAGGGTCGGCTGGTTATCAATGACGCCAAGAACTACACCGCGCCCTGGGCGCATGAGCCCACCATCTTCACCCGAATGCGACCCGAAGACGTGAGCTTTTTCGGATGGACAGGTTTGTTTTCAGGAGTCACCGAGGCGATTTGCGCGCCGATGAACGAACTGGGGGAATTTAACCGTAGAATTCGTGATCCCAGTCTCGGTTTGGGCAACTAAACTCAGCGGCACTATGCGTGCATCAAACTATTTCTCGAAGACCTCGATCTGAGACCGGCCCTTAGGGGCCGGTTTCGTATTCCGCTTCAACTTCAAGAAATCCCGCCGCAGACGGATTGGCGACTTCCGGGAGGTATCCGTTGGTGAGGAATTCGTACTCGCCCTCCGGCACTGATGTTTCCCTGCCGAGCCTGAGATAGTAAGTCCGTTCACCGCCCAACAGCATCGCTTCACCTTGATCGAACCAAGTCGCGTTGTCTGACTTCCGTGCGCTGAGCAACCTGATGGAGCCCGATTCTCCGATTCGTATGCGGGTGTTCTCGGGTGTGAGAGTCGCCGCACTCGGTTCGCCTGCCAGCCGAACCCGGATCGCCCTCAGCGCCTGTGATGCATTTCCGTATTCAAGGGAGAAGAAATTGCTGTCGTCGGGGAAAACGCCGTCCCATCCCAATTGCACGGCTACGAATATCTCCTCGGGTTCGGTCGGTGGATCTCCGAAGGAAGACCCTGCGTGGGAGATTTCGATGTCCCCCCTCGGTATGCCTTCCCAGATAAGTAATCCGCCTGGAAAGCCGCAGGGCGCCTCGTCGTCCCGCCGTGTCAACACCTCGAGTGTGCAGACGCTCACCGTCGTAAGGGCATCAACATTCGCCGGTTCCATCGGTATGCGGATGGCCCGCCCATTGGGAACCCGGCACCAGTATCGCGCTGGAGGTGACTCAGTAAACCGGATGCTTGAGCTGCAGGTTCCACTATAGTCGGAACGGTATGTCGTCCTGGACGTGTCCTGGGACACCGCCTTGTGCGGTCCCAGGGCGCAAACCAGTGTGAGTATTATGGCCGATCGATTAAGCACCAGGTTCACCTCTCCGATACACCGGCTTAACTGCCCGTGTACATGATCCGCCAGATCCGGCCACCGGCGTCATCCGACACGTACAGCGATCCGTCGGGCCCCACGGCCAAACCGGTCGGCCGGTGAATGGCGTCCTGGGGGTCCATCAGCGGAGCAACACCGGCGAAGCCGTCCGCGAATGTCTGGTAGTCTCCCGTCGGGTGACCTTCGGCCATCGGTACGAAGGCCACCTGATATCCACCTTGCGGCAGCGGCGCACGATTCCATGAACCGTGGAACGCGATGAACGCTCCGTTCCGATAGGCCTGGGGGAACTGATCGCCAGTGTAGAAGGTGAGATCGTTCGGTGCCCAATGTCCCGGGAATGCCACTAAAGGCAGGTCGTATTGCCCGCACTCTCCAATTTCCTGTCCGTCGCCGCCATACTCCGGTGACAGGACTTTCCGGCCCTGGACCCGGTCGTGATAACAGTACGGCCAGCCGAAGTTTCCGCCTTCTTCGAGTCGCATGAATTCTTCCGAGGGCTGATCGGCGCTTGTCTCATCGTCGAAATATTGCGAATAGAGCGCGGCGAGTTGGTCGCGCCCGTGCTGTGCCGCGTGGAGCCCACCGCTTGTCGGGTCCCACCCCACGGCGACGATGTTTCGCGTGCCGGTTATGAATCGGGAGCCGTCTACCACCTGGTCTTGACCGGCGCGTTCGGCGTCAAAGCGCCAAATCCCCGCCTGCTGCTCCAAAAGCGGACAGGGCCGCAACCCCGGGGAACCTTCTGTGCGGTCGGTCTCCTGACAGGCGTTGGAGGGGGCGCCAACGTTGACGTAGAGTCCACCGGCGTCATCGAACGCGAATGCTTTTCCTGCATGCGAGCGCTGTTCGGGAAACCCATCGACGATGAGCTCCGGCTCGCCTTCAGGTACGAGCTGCCCGGGTGTCAGCCGGTAGCGCAAGACTGCCAGATCGGTCGACACATAGAGGTCGTCGCCGCGGATTTCGAGTCCCGTTCCGAAGTGGTCCCCGAACCACTCCTGGATGTCGGCACGTCCATCCCCGTCCCCATCGCGCAGGGCAACGATGCCGCCTGCTGGGGGTTCTTGATCGGGCTGCGCCCCTCGATTTCGGACGTAGAGAGTTCCATCGGCTGCGACATCGAGATGACGCACCCTACCCAGGTTATCGGCCACCACCTTGGCGCAGAACCCCTCCGGAAGCGTCAAACCCCCGTTGTCGGGATCGCAATTCGCGGGGTTGGCCGTTGTGAGTTCCGCAACCGGTTGGTCTTGCTCGGTGCCGGCTACACAGGCCACCAATGCGCCGAACGATACAATCGCCACTAACAGGCGTGTCATGACTACCTCCTCATAGCTCGGGCTGGCTCAGTCTGACTCACGGTCGGGAAAATGTGCGGTGGAGCGCCACCTTCGTCTAGTTGATTCGTGAGTATAGCAAAGCGTATAGGAAAGAATTATGGTGACAGATTGCTCACAATACAAGTGTGACTGCGGCGTGGCCCGAGGCGCCGGCCCCAGGCATCGGAATCGATTGCGTGTCCACTTCGCTTTGCGTTGAGCGTGACACGATTGCGACACCGTTGTAGCCCGATTGTCGCACGACCGAGTGCGTATAACCCAACGATGCGAAGCCGGTCCATGGGAACTGATCTTCGGTGCATTTGGTTTCCTGGAGGCAAAGAACGTCGGGACGCTTGGCCTCGGCCCATCGGAGGACAGCATCAATACGTCGGCGGATCGAATTGACGTTCCAGGTTGTTATGCGCATAGAACTCGTAAAGAGGCTGCCTGTTCAGACAACAATATCCGGGTCGTGGTGTTCTTCACGGAATATCCGGAATCCACGTGCCTTGTAGTTGTCGAGTGCGCGTGGATGATCCAGGGTGCAGGTGTGAAGCCAGACGCGTTCCGCACCCGCATCCCAGGCCCGGCTGACGGTTTCGGTCAACAAGGGTCCCCCGACGCCTTTTCCGATGAAGTGGATGAAAAGACCGAAGGAAGAAATTTCGACGTCCTCGTTTTCCTGAGTTTCGAGTTCGAAATACCCGACCGGAGCGCCTTTCAACCATCCGATCCACGTCTGGAGTTCATCACGGTCGACCCAGTCCCGCCAATCATTCAAAGTCCATGGCAAACGGTCGACCCAGTTCCACTGGAATCCCACTGTTTGGTACAGGAAGCGGTTTAACGCGGCAGATGCCGGCGTAACTCGACGGACCTCCAGTTCAGGAAGGTTTCGAGCGCTCGGCCGTAAGGCGTCCCGGTTGTGCATCTCCAGATAGTAGGTCCGGTCGGCCACGCTATCGGTTCGAGATGTGTTCGAGTGCTTCGGCGACAACATCGTAGATGAAGTGCAATTTGTCCGGCTGTATGACGTAGGGCGGCAGGATGTAGATGACGTTCCCGAGAGGCCGCAGCAGGACCCCGTGGTTTATGAAGAAGTCGTAAAGCACGGGTCGGACGTCGGACAGATAACCCGGGTCATCCGTCTCCAACTCAAGTGCGGCGACAGTGCCGATCATGCGGGTTTCACCGACCAGGGGACTCTCCCCCAGTAGAGGAAGTCGTTCCCGATGGATACGTTCGATGGTTCGGATCCGGTCGAAGACCGGCTCATTTTCAAAGATCTCGAGGTTGGCCAGGGCCGCTGCGCAACCCAGGGGATTGCCGGCGTAGGAATGGCCATGAAAGAACGTATGCATCCGATCAGGCGCTAGAAAAGCCGCATACACTTCCTCAGAGCAGAGTGTCGCCGAAAACGGGAGATATCCCCCCGTCAATCCTTTCGAGAGGCACATGATGTCGGGACTTACCCGGGCGAGTTCGGAGGCGAACATCACGCCTGTTCGTCCGAATCCGGTGAAGACTTCGTCGGCGATCAGAAGTACGCCGTGTTCGCGGCACAACTGGCCGATCCGTTCCAGGAATTGGGGAGGATGCATGATCATTCCAGCCGCGCCCTGGAGTAGAGGTTCGACGATGACAGCGGCGACTGTCCCTTCGTGCTGTTCCAACAAGGTCTGCATGGACGCCACACATTCGATCGAACAACTTTGCCGTTCAAGTCCCACCGGACACCGGTAGCAATAAGCCGAATGCGCGCGTTCTACTTCGAAGCGCATATCGTTAAAGGCTTCAGTGAAGGCTGAATCCGCGCTGACGGACATCGCCCCCACCGTGTCGCCATGGTAGGCATGTTCGAGGGCAATGATGTTCTTTCGTTGGCCTTCGCCGCGGTTCTTCCAGTATTGGACGGCCATTTTCAACGCCACTTCGACCGCGGTGGATCCGTTATCAGAGAAGAAAATGTGAGACAGCCCTTCAGGCGTAACGCTCTGGAGTTTGCAGGCGAGCCGTTCGGCGGGCTCGTGTGTGAATCCGGCGAAGATAACGTGTTCCAGTTCTTGAGCCTGTTTCGCGATCGCCGCGCTGATACGTGGATGCGCATGTCCGTGGGTGTTGACCCACCAGGAGGAAATCCCGTCCAATAACCGCCGGCCGTCTTCGGTGTACAGATACACACCTTCGGCCTTCTTGATGCGGATCGGTTTCGGATCGAGCGATTCCTGCGTGTAGGGGTGCCAGATGTGGAGTGGTTCAGGCATCGAACGCCGCTCGGTTGAAGTGGTTCTGAAACGCATGTAGAAGGACAGGTCGATCGATCGCAGGCAGGAGCGGAATCCAACCCACTACGGGAACGTTGCCGTAATGTTCGATGGCGCTCCTGTTTTCGACGTTTTCCTCACCGATCATGACGACTCCGACCAGATTCAGACCTGCCTGGCGCGCTCTGTTGACTGTAAGCAGCGTGTGGTTGATTGTTCCCAATGCCGTGTGGCTTGCGACGACCACATCGGCATCGAGTTGTCCGATCAGATCGAGCATCAGGTCCTTGTCGTTGATCGGCACGAGCAGGCCACCCGCACCTTCGATGATCAGTCGCTTGGCAACTACAGGCTTCCGTAATGCGGTCAGGTCGATTCTGAGTCCGGCTTGGCGTGCAGCTAGGTGCGGCGAGACCGGTGGATCGAATACAAAAGCTTCCTCCGGAGCGTCTCCTTCGTCAAGGCCTGTCCAGCGAACCACGGATTCGCGATCGGTTTCGGCGTCTCCACCCAGCCGGCCCGACTGAATCGGCTTCCAGTAGGCCGCGTCGAAGCCAATGACGAGCGTCGCCGAGAGAACGGTCTTACCGACGCCCGTGTCGGTTCCGGTAACAAACAAGTCTCTCACCGGGATTGATCTCTCTTCGGTCGACACCGCGTCATCGCATCCACCAGACCGTCGATGGCATCGGGTGGGAGGTCGGCGGTAAGCGACAGTCGAAGGCGTGCGGTGCCTTCCGGAACTGTAGGCGTGCGAATCGCACGCACTTCAAACCCTGCGTCCCGCATACCTTGGGCCGTGTCGAGTGCTTTTTCGTTGGTTCCGAGAAGAACCGGGACAATTTGAGTATTGCTCTTCCCCGTGTCGAAACCGGCGCTGGTGAGACCCTCTCGCAAGCGCTCAGACATCGCGCTCAGCCTGGCACGCTCGTCTTGGGCGGACGCCCCAAGTTTGATACCGGCGGCAACCTGGGCGGCCATGTACGGCGGCAGCCCGGTTGTATAGATAAAAGGGCGTGCGTGATTGGTTAGGTATTCTGTTAGTGTCCTCGATCCGGCGACGAAAGCCCCCGATGCAGCCAGCGCCTTTCCGCATGTGTGGATACTGGCAATGATCGAGTCCGACCGGCCAGAGGCCGCGATCAGGCCGCGTCCTTCCGGTCCAACAACGCCCGTCGCGTGCGCTTCGTCAACAATCAAACCGGCATCGTATCGTTGGGCCAGGCCAGTGAGCGCATCGATGGGCGCGCAATCGCCATCCATACTGAATATGCTTTCGACGACAATGAAGCGCTCGCCGTCACGGTTATCGTTGCGGCGGAGAGCGTCTTCGAGGAAATCCAGGTCGAGATGAGGAAATATGATCTTCCGGCAACCGGCCAAACGGATACCGTCAATCAGGCTGGCGTGATTCGCGGCGTCGGAGAAAACCGTATCCTGTTTGCGTGCAAGTGCGGTGAGCAAACCTGTGTTGGCCGCATAGCCGGAATTGAAAAACAGCGCAGCTTCGACTCCCAGATATTCGCTGAATCCTTCTTCGAGCTTCTCCCATGCGCCGACATGGCCGGACAGCAGGCGCGATCCGGTTGAGGCCAAGCGCTCTGAAGCTTCGACGGCGGAGCGGACGGCCACAGTCATGGCCGGATGACGGGAGAAGCCCAGATAGTCGTTCGAAGAAAACTGGAATCCACTTCCGACTTCCGGGTAGCGGTAAAGGTGGTGTGACCGCAGTGAGGCCAGTTCTGCTTCGAGTCGTTGGAGTGTCTTTTGTTCTGCTAGCTTACGCGTCATGACCCGAGGTAATGAGATCCAGGTCTTCAATCAACTGCGCGTCTTCGGAGCGCTCGGGGTTGGGCGTCGTGAGCAGTCGATCACCCACGAAGATCGAATTGGCCCCAGCCAGGAAGCAAAGTGTGACGCATTCCCGGTTGAGAGACCGCCGTCCGGCGCTCAATCGAACACGGGATCGGGGCATCAGGATGCGTGCCGTGGCGATCGTCCGGATCAGAACGAAGGGATCGATCGCTTCAGTGCGTGCGAGTGGCGTTCCTTCGACCTGCACGAGCACGTTGACGGGAACACTCTCCGGATGTGGGTCGAGGCCGGCGAGTTGGTGCAGCAGTCCGACGCGATCTGCGTCTGTTTCCCCCATACCGACGATGCCACCTGAGCAAACCGTAATGCCGGCCTTTCGCACGGCCGCAAGGGTGTCGAGTCGTTCTTGGTAGCTTCGGGTCGTGATGATCTTGTCGTAGTACTCGGGAGAGGTGTCCAGGTTGTGGTTATATGCGTGGAGTCCTGCATCGGCCAGACGGCTTGCCTGGGATTCGCTGAGCATGCCAAGCGTGCAACACACTTCCAATCCGGTCCGAGCAACGCCACGCACCATCTGGAGAACGTTCTCGAATTCCGGGCCGTCTTTGATTTCCCGCCAGGCGGCTCCCATGCAAAACCGCTGCACACCTTCTTTCTTCGCGTCGCGCGCAGCCTGGACGACATGGTCCACATCAAGCAATCCCTGCTTGTCGACGTCCGTTTCGTAGTGAGCACTCTGTGGGCAGTAGGCACAGTCTTCCGGACACCCTCCAGTTTTGATCGAAATCAACTTACAGAGTTGGACGTTCCGGGGATCGTGATAGCGCAGGTGAACCTGTTGAGCTTGGCCGATGAGATCAAGCAAGGGCTGGCCATATATGGCTGCAATCTCCGAGCGCGTCCAGTCATGACGAACCTCAGGCGCTGTTTGTGTTGTCGACATAGATGATCCTGAGTGATCCCGTTTAAGAAGCGAATTATACCGGATTGTAGAGGTGACTGCATGAACCCGGTTTCGAGAATGGGTTTGATCCGGACCGTCTCTCTCGTGTACGGTGAGGATGGTTGAAGGGGAGTAGGTCGCCGACCCGCACGCGGAAAGAGCAGAACCGCGAAATTTCGTTGAAGCGGATCGGTCCGGTAGATCGTCAAGACGGTCGTTTGTTTAACGATCCGGTCTCTCGGCGGGGGGCGTGCCCCGGAGCAAGACCTTCTGCGGAGATGCCGCGGAAGGTCCTTTTTTTTTGGGGAGGAACCTCTCTCCTCATGTGTGATCGCGAGCATATGGATAGCGTTCAACTTTTTCCGTTTGCCGAGTACTGGTGGCTATACCTGGCCTTCATGACGGGTGTCGTCCTGGTGCTTCTCATCGACCTGGGGATCTTTCACAAGGATGCCCACGTAGTGTCGATAAAGGAGGCTGGCATATGGGTTTCCGTATGGGTTTCACTTGCCTTGCTATTCAATGTCGGACTGTACTTCTTCGCGCTGTGGAGGTTCGGACTGGATCCGCGCCTGCTGGCAATTCCTGGTTTCGATCCTGGGGCTGAGGCCGGGCGGGTCGCTTTGGAGTTCCTTACCGGCTATGTGGTCGAAGAATCGTTGTCAGTCGACAATATCTTTGTTTTCGTAGTCGTCTTCAACTACTTCGGCATCCCGGCCCGCTACCAACATCGCGTCCTGTTTTACGGCATCATGGGCGCATTTATCTTCCGCACGGCCTTCATCATCGCTGGATCGCTGCTGATGCAGTACCAGACAATCGTGTATCTGTTCGGGGCCTTCCTTATCTTTACGGGAATTCGTCTTGCCTATGCTCCGGAGGAGAAGGTCGAGCCTGAAAAGAACGCGCTGATACGGATCTTCAGGCGTTTTGTGCCGGTCACGCCGTCTTTCCATGGCCAGAGTTTCTTCGTACGCAAGGATGGCGTCCTGCACGGGACGCCGCTTGTCGTGGCACTCATTTTCCTGGAAGCTACCGACATTGTCTTTGCCGTGGATTCGGTGCCGGCCGTCTTCGCTATTTCCAGCGAGCCGCTGATCGTCTTTACATCGAACCTGTCTGCGATCCTGGGTCTGCGTTCGATCTACTTCCTTCTCGCCGGCGCGCTCGACAAGTTCCACCTCCTCAAGTACGGCCTGGCTGTTGTCCTGGTCTTTGTCGGTCTGAAGATGGTTTGGCTGAACGACCTCTATGACGGTCACTTTCCAATCGGCGTGTCACTGGGATTCATCGCCGGCGTTCTCGCTCTGTCTACAATCGCGTCGCTGATCTGGCCGCAGAAGGCTAGTGGGGAAGTGACGATTGACAAGTAAGAAAGCGGAATTTCACCGCAGAGGCGCAAAGACGCAGAGCAAGAAAGAGAAAGATCACGACAGGCTGTCTAAATCTCGCCGACCAGGCGCTTTGGCTTAGAAAACTGTCGTGGAAACCCGTTCCACTTCGTTAAGCACCACTGTGCACAGATCATGATCCCTGCGGCCTCCGCGTCTCTGCGCCTCTGCGTTGAGCTTTAGTACCAGCGAGCAGGTGCAGAGGTGGGTTTCTTGTCGAGGATGTAGTCGGCTATTTCCTGCAGCCGTTCCCAACTGGTCGCGGTTCCAGCCCAGCAGTGGCCGGCGCCGATTCCGTATTCGAAGTAGCCTTCGTAGTGCGGGTCTGTGGTTGTTGCCATCCACTCTTCGAGCATCTTCGTGGAATTGTTCAAATAGAAGTTGTCCATCGTGCCCGTGTAGATGTGCAGCTTATCGACGAGCTTTCGGCCGACCTCGGTCCAGTTCTGCTCGAGGTAGTAGCGCAGGTCATAGTTATCGCGCCAGTATGCGGCGACGTCGGGATCGATCTCACCCGTGAACTTGTCGAATAGCGGTTTGAAGTAGCCATCTTCGCCGACCGGCCCGTAGACGGCGGACCATGCATCGAGCTGTTCGCCAGAACGGCCTCGGGTTCCACTAACCAATTCAAAGTGATTGCGTTGTTCGGAGGTCAACCGTATCTCGCCATTGGTTTCCCGCGTATTCGGTGTGGGGACCCGCCGCCATTCGTGCTGTTTGTAGTAGGCGTTCGTATCCTCGTAGATATTGATCCCCTCGACGTCGTGAAAATCGACCGGGTCGGGACAGTAGGCCCAAGTGCCGCCAAAGAAATCCGGATGAAAGATCTGTAGTGCCAGGGCTTCCCATCCGCCGGTGGACCCGCCGGTCAGTATTCGGGCCCAGGGTTCCGTGATAACTCGAAAACGCTGTTCAACCGCCGGAATGAGTTCCGCCATGATGGCGTCGCCGTAGGGGCCGACGTTGGCGGAGTTCACGGCGTAGGAATCGTCAAAATAGGGATTGGGATGTTGGAAGGTGACGACGATCATGCGGGGGAAGTTATCCTGTATCCACGCGTCATAAAGCCGGCGCCCCTCTGCAAATCCCATTGGTGCATTCAGTGAAAAGTGACCCTGGTCGTAAACGACGGGGTAAGACATGGTGTTCGCGTCGTAATCGGGCGGCAGGAGCACTGTTGCGCCAAGGTAGATGGGCCGTCCCCAGAACTCGGTGAGCGTGGGGCTCTGTATACGAAAGCGCCGGACCCATTCGGTGTTATCCGGTATCTGGATTGGAGGAATGACGCGGTCCGCTTCCAGCCGGACCACGCCTCCGGCCGCGGGGTCGATAGTCATCCGCTCGGGATTGCTGTAGAGATTGCCTGGCGAGCGATTCCAAAGCTGTCCTTCCCACTGGTCGGCGTGCATCCAGAGGACATGGCCGTCGGCCCTTTGAAATTCCGAATATATGTTGACAAAGGCCTGTACGTAATATTCGCCCGGCGGGATGTCACTGAGGTTCGCGACGGGCGTGCCGAGATCGTTTTCGTCAATAATCGCAACCGCGCCCGGAGCCAGCCCCTCAACATCCGTTCCAAAAAACGGAACGCCAGTGCGGCCCACCTGAAGATAGGGCCTGCGGGGATTATTTGGCGAAAATATGACGTATACGCGCCCGGTCATCGGCTCGGATCGCACTGACTCAGGCACAGAGATTTCGAATCGCAGTTGGGTCTGGGCCGATGACTCTATCGAGGTCAAAAGGCCGAGAAACGAAAGGACCGCAAGAACGCGTAGCCAAGGCCGAATTTGCCGACTCCGTGCCATAGATGTCCATTATACGTTCTCCGACCGATCCTCACATACCCGTCAGCCAGCGTGCGCCGATCGATGTCCGCCAAAATGATATTATCGGTGCCAAATAGTCCACAGCCCGGTCCGGCGCCGGTGTGTTGGAGGTCCCTGATTGAACTCTAAAGAACCCGAAAACGAAAAACCGGAAAGCGTAGCCTCGCTGGAGAACACTGCCGGGAAATTCCGTGCGCTGCTCCACCACGCCAACGACCTGGTCTATGCCGTGTCCATCGATCCCGATGAGCGTACCTGGCAGTTGGAGTTCCTGAGCGACCGCGTTTTCGATTTCAGTGGCTGCCGCGCCGAAGAGTTCATTCAGGGAGGTCCTCTGGGTTCGGGCGGGCCATTCGGGCTCGCGAAACCGGAAGAACATCCGTTCGAGCTGGTGCACCCGGAAGACCTGGATAAGGCGATGCATGAAACCCGGCTGTTGACTGAAGGCCAGAGCGTCGTTCGGGAATACCGCATGCGCAACAGAACTGCCGGTGAGTACCGATGGGTCGAGGATCGGTCCGAACCCGAACGTGATAGCGCTGGACGCGTTATCGGCATCTGGGGAATCGTTCGGGACCTCACCGAACGGAAACAACTCGAGCAGCAACTGTTTCAGTCACAAAAAATGGAGGCGGTGGGGCGGTTGGCCGGCGGGATCGCCCACGACTTCAACAACATTCTGACGGTGATCCTCGGCTTGACTGAAACACTCATCCAGGATTTGTCCACTATCGACGATAGCGGCACGCTAAGGGAAGACGCCCGAACCGTCCGAAAAGAGGCGGCGCGCGCTGCATCGCTGACGCAGCAATTGTTAGCTTTCAGCCGGAAGCAAAGGTTGCAGCCCCAGGCCATGAGTCTGGGTCGCGTTGTTGAAGACATGAAGCCGATGTTTGAGCGACTCATCGGAGAGGACATCGAGATGTGGATCCAACCGGGCGAATCGTCAACGGTTCAGGCAGATCCCGCACAGATCCAACAGGTGCTGTTGAATCTGGTTGTCAACGCGCGGGAAGCGATGCCAGAGGGCGGGCGATTGATCATAGAAACCGTCAATGTGGAACTGGATGAGAACTATGCTCAGGGCCGAGTGGGCGTTCGGCCCGGACCGCACGTCATGTTGGCGGTCAGCGATACGGGCGACGGCATGGATTCGGAAACACTGCGGCAGGCCTTCGATCCTTTCTTTACGACTCGGATCGATGGCACGGGTCTGGGTTTATCGACGGTCTATGGAATGGTCAAGCAGAGCGGTGGCAACGTTTGGGCCTATAGCGAATTCGAGAAAGGTTCGACGTTCAAGGTTTATCTCCCGCGGGTCGATCAGCCCGAAAGTATGGGTGGGCGGTCGAACCCGGAATCCGACGACGGGCTTCACGGGTCGGAGACCGTCCTGGTGGTCGAAGATGAGGCTGGGGTTCGTGCTCTGATGCGCAAAACACTGGAGTCCTACGGATATGATGTAATGGATGCTGCGGATGGTCTGGCGGCGTGCAAGCTAGCCGAAAGTTTCGCCGAGCCCATTGATCTGCTCCTGACAGACCTCGTCATGCCGCGCATGAGTGGTTTGGAGTTGGCGCGCCGAATCCGTGAGGACCGTCCTGGGATCCAGATACTCTATACATCGGGTTACACCGAAGGGTTCGTCAAGCAGGACCGCGATCGCGACGAGCTCGGTAGCGCTTTTATCGAAAAGCCTTTCACCCGGACCAGTCTTGCGCGGCGCGTCCGCGACGTGCTTTCAGCCAGAGCTTGAGATTTACCGTCACGATGTTTTTCTGGTGTCGAGTGCCGTCAGTCATCAATAACGAGAACTGATTGTGAAAGCTCAGATCGTCCGAGACAGAGAAGTTTTTTACACGGTTGAAGGGTCGGGTCCGGAGATTCTCTTTTTACACGGCGCAGCTTCCGATTCCGACACCTTGGCGCCACTGATCAGCGAGCTTTCCGGCAGTCATCGTTGCATCGCCTTAGATCGATTGGGATACCGGCGTTCGACGCGGCTCAACCAGAATACGACTGTCGAAGAACAGGCAGCCGCCGTAGCAGCAGTTCTCGATCGAGCTGCATCCGGGCCCGTGTGGTTGTTCGGTCATTCCTCCGGTGGAATCGTTGCGCTGGGGTACGCGAGTCTGTTTGCCGATCGCGTTCGCGGCCTGGTTCTCATGGAGCCGGCCGTGTACGCTCTCTATCCCGATGATGCGATCCCTCAGCCTCTCCAAAGAATGAAGGAGGAAATCGTCCCGATGTTTGAGGGCGGTGACATCGAAGGCGGGATCAAGAGATTCATGGACCACCTTGAACTCTTACATGACACTAAGGTAGAACTCGCCCGCACGCCTTCCGAAAAAGGAATAGACAACTGGCTTCCGCTGCGAAACGAACTCGATTTTGCGCTCCGCTGGCCCAAGCCCGGATCCGATCTTCTGCATTTGAACCATCCGACGCTGGTGCTCAAAGGGGGACAGACGACTCCGCTGCTGGCAGGCGCTTCTGAGATTCTGGCAGAGGCGTTACCGAACGCCCGGTTATCGACCCTGGACAACTGCGACCATCTGGCTCCTCTCATTAAACCCGACCTGGTTGCGCAGCAGATTTCCAGCTTCATCCGGGCACACGGGGACTGAAAATGGGGTCAGAGCCCTTTGTCCCCATTTTTTCTCATCCGGAGCTCTGACGCTTATTTCCCACTTTATCTTGACGGCTTCGATCCCTGCTAATCGATGGACTCGATCACCTTTCCGAGAAACGGGTCGATGGCGCTGCCTTGTATCCAGCGGGCAACTATTACCAGGTCGTTCACCGGATCGACATACACCAGATTGGTTCCCGATCCCCGGTGGGCATAGGCTTCGTCCGGAGCACTTGGGTAGGCTTTGCGACCATCCTCTCCCGGGCCGTTCAGGAAGTAGTTCATAAACCCGTATCCGGGGTTCGGCGT
Source organism: Terriglobia bacterium (assembly GCA_965218085.1). Classification (GTDB taxonomy): domain Bacteria; phylum Acidobacteriota; class Terriglobia; order 20CM-2-55-15; family 20CM-2-55-15. The sequence continues at coordinate 302,075 of CBDCKF010000001.1, forward strand.
TGACGGAGTCGTGGCCATGTCGAACCATTCTTCGGGAAGCAACTGCTCGCCCTTCCAGTTTCCGCGACGGAGGGTAAACATCCCTAACCGGCCCTGGTCACGCGCACTTACGAACATGCCCCCGCCCCAGTGACCTCCTCCGCTCACTACCTGGATGCTTTCGCCATCTTGGGTGATCCAGGAGTTTTCGTATCCGTGCCAACGCCAGGTGTTCGACGCGCCAATCGGATCCATGACCCTTCGCCTGAGAACATTCGGGAGCGGTTCCCGCCACACCTGGGTTGTCAGCAAGGCCAACAGGTTTACACGTGTGTCGTTGTACTCGTAGACCGTTCCCGGTTCCGGCCGATCCATATCGAGCCAGGTCGAGCTATCTTCCGCGGGGCGGTCGGCCCAGTCCGGCTTGCCCCAGAGCGTGCCGCGCCAGGCGCTGTTCTGCTGAAGGAGATTTCGCCAGGTGATCTTCCGATTGTGCTCGTCTTCAAACAGCGTCAGGGGCTCGTGGGAATAGCTGTCTCCGCCAAGATTCCGTTCGCCGTCACCTTCAGGCAGCAGGACGGGCGCCATGTAGGGCGCAACGGCATCGTCAAGGTCGTCGATCAGGCCATCCGCCCACGCCAGTCCCACGGTCGTGGACAGAAAGCTCTTGGACACGGAATGGGTCATGTCCACCCTGTAGGGGTCACCCCATTCGGCAACAATGTAGCCATTGCGGATGATGATGCCGGCGGCATCTCCCCGCGTTCGAAACGGACCGATGGGCTCATTATGGGGTTCACGGCCGAAGGCGATTTGGTGTGAGATTGCCATGTCGTGGGTCCCCGGAGTTTCACCGTCGATGGCCATCTGAACGGCCTCCTCAACCAGCGTCGCATTCATTCCGACTTCCCCCGGACGCCGCGTTTCCCAGTTGTTTCGCTCCGGCGTGTACTGCGCGCCCGCACCCAGGGGAAGCAGCAACAGGACCAAAACCAGTACCGTGGAGACGACCGTTCTCTGGCGAACTTCAATCATCAGAGCCTCCTGACAGAAACATGAGCTTTCTCACAGTGATGCCTCTCCTTCGAGCGTTAGCGTGCGTCAAGTTGTCCGTGTGGAACCGCCCCGATGCGGGCGATCACGGGCCGTAATTTGCTCTCGATGCGCAGGATTCATGCAGTATAAGCCCAAATGCGGGAGGCTGGGTCCTATACGATCATGGATGGAGCCTTCTTGCTGATCGCGTGACATATGCGTAACGGGTCCCAAAACGAAGTCCTGCGCAGTTCGGTTGACGAGATTGACGAGGCCGCTTGAAACTTTATAAGCTTGCCGTCGCATTGAGCGATACGATGGGTTCTGACCCGTCGAGCACGAAAAACCCTTTTCGTTGCGAGGCCTTGTGCGTCTGATGAATTGTGAAATTAGGGCTCTGACCCCTATGTCCCAGAGCTGATGGGAGGTTCTGATGTGTCTACATAAATTGAAGGCCAGGCCCGTGGGGCAGTGGGCGCTCCTCGCTTTGATGCTGCTGGCGATGGCGTCAACCGCTGCCGGTCAAAGTGAGGCAGAATCCGCGGTCTTCCGCGCCCTTGATGGGGCCGTTGACATCCACGTGCATGGTTTTCCGGATGACCGGGCGCGGTCCGTCGACGCGGTCGAAGCCGCGGAGCTGGCTCTCTCAGCCGGAATGCGGGCCATCGTACTGAAGAACCACTACGTTTCGACGGCAGGGCTCGCTTACATCGTCCGCCGGCAGGTTCCCGGAATAGAAGTGTTTGGCGGCATTGATCTGAACCTCACAGTCGGCGGCATCAACCCGGCAGCTGTGCTGTACATGACACGGGTTTCCGGAGGCTGGGGCCGCTTCGTCTGGATGCCCACCTTCGACTCGGAGAATCAGGTGCGGTTTTCAGAAGAGGACCGGCCCTTCGTGAGCGTGTCACGCGGGGGCGAGTTGTTACCCGAGGTGCGTGAAGTCATCGCGATCATCGCCGAACACGACCTGATTCTCGCAACCGGTCACTCAGCCGCAGAAGAGGGCCTGATGTTATTGCGCGAGGGGCGCAGGCAGCGTGTCGGGCGCATGGTCGTCACGCATGCGATGAATGCGCCCATCCTTATGGATATCGGCCAGATGCAGGAAGCGGCACAACTCGGCGCGTTTATCGAATTCGTCGGAAGCTCCATGAGAACACCGGACGCCGCGGCGCGGGTCGATCGCTTTGCGGACGCCATCCGGAGGATCGGCCCGGAATTCTGCATTCTTTCTTCAGATCTCGGGCAAGCGGAAAACGAGTTGCCGCCGGAGGGCTTCGCGGCCTTCCTCATCGCCTTACAGTCACGGGGTTTTAGCGAAGAGGAAATCGATCAGATGTCGAAGGAGAATCCCGCGCGATTGCTCGGTCTTCCTTAGAAACGCCGTGCGGTCAATCGGAGGTCAGGCCTTCGAAGAGGAATCTCTGAACCCGCTTTCCCTGCGTTTCGGCCGTGTAGATGTTTCCGCCGAGATCCACAGCAATGCTGTGCACATGGTGAAACTGTCCCGCATAGCGTCCCTGGCGTCCGAAACGGCCCACCACGTCCAGGCTGTCCCGCTCGAGTATCCAGACATGATTGTTGACGCCGTCGGCAACATAGACGAAGCGTTCGTCCGGATCTGATGAAAGGTCCACGTCGTATGCTGTGCCGTTGCCAAGCGTCTCCCGGCGGATGAACGATTCCTTAACGAAGGTACCGTCGGATCTGAATTCCTGAACGCGATTGTTGAGACGATCGCTGGCGTACACACGGCCGTCTTTCGAGAGAATGATGCCGTGTACCAGGTTGAATTGGCGGGGACCGGGCCCTTCCGGAACTATGGTTCGCGGTGCCTGGTCCTCGGGTTCGGAGCCGTAAGCGCCCCAGTGTCTTTTGTACTCGCCGCTATCGGCGTCGAAGACGATCACGCGCCGGTTCTGATATCCGTCGGAAACAAAAACCTCGTTCTCAGCTTCCGACACCTGCATCTTCGAAGGTCGATTCAGGTTTTCCGTGTCGTTGCTTCCCGCGCTCTGTCCCGGTTGGCCGATCTGGAGCAGGAACTCCCCGCTTCGGGTGAACTTCAGAACATGGTGGTCGCTGGCACCATTGCCTCCGATCCAGACGTTGTCCCGATCATCCACGTAGATCCCGTGCTCGTTCTCCGGCCAGTCGTAACCATTGCCGGTTCCGCCCCATGCCTGGACGAGATTTCCCTCCTGGTCGAACTCCATCACTGGCGGCGCCGGTCGACAGCAGTCACCGACGGGCGGGTCTGCCAGCAGGTAGGTCTCGTCTTCGCCGAGGGTGCGGGGGCGTTGGATGACCCAGATGTGGTCGTCCGAATCTACAGTAATTCCGGCGAACTCCCCGAAGGTCCAATCGTTCGGTAGTGGTTTGGGCCAGTAAGGATCTACTGCGAACGTCGGAACTTCAGCACTCGGCTGCTGCGCTTCAAGGGCCGCAGTCGGGATCCAGGTCAGCAATGCCAAAGCGATCGCGGTTCTTGCCGTCGTCATGGTGATCTCCTGTGAACTAATGCAGAGGTGCGGTTTCGATCTTGACGGCGGCGCCCGCAAATTCCGGCTCCCGGATTCGATCTACGAGTTCGCGTGTCTCAGAACTCGGCGGCGGGAAAAAACGCGTCAGTCCCAGAGTGACCGCGAAGTTCAGCATCATGCCAACGGTACCGATCCCCTGGGGATCGATCCCGGCGGAGAGAAATCCCAAAGTCCATCGCTCCATTCCAAAGAAGACCGTTGCGATGATGTAAAAGGCCGTAAAGGAAATTCCGGTCATCATACCCGCAACGGCGGGTACGGTTCCCACCCTTTTGCTGAAAATGCCCAGCACAATGGCTGGAAAGAAGCTGGCCGCGGCCAGTCCGAAGGCAAAGGCAACGACCTGGCTGACGAAACCGGGTGGATATATGCCGAATATTCCGGCGATGACGACGGCGATGCCGATGACCGCTCGCCCCACCAGTAACCGTTGGGCTTCGGTGGCGCCTGGCCGCAGAATTCGGAAATAGAGATCGTGAGCGACGCTGGATGAGATCACCAGCAGGAGGCCGCTGGCGGTCGAAAGCGCTGCGGCAAGACCGCCGGCCGCGACCAGAGCGACGATCCAGTTGGCCAGCCCGGCCATCTCGGGCGTCGCCAGAACGATGATGTCCCGGTCCGGTCCCGACAGCCCGGCGTTCCTCAATGCGATCCGTCCGTCGTTGCCGGCAGCGCCTGCAGTGTCCAGCCACTGCTGATGATCCACTCTGAGCGAAGCCAGCTGGGCCGCGGCAATCGTCCCGTTTCGAAACACTTCGTTGTCCGTGCCCTCGGCGTAGCGGAACCTCCCGTCGCCGTCATCCAACCATAGAATCAAGCCAGTCCTTTCCCAGTTTTCGAACCATTCCGGCAATTGCTCAGCCGTTCGGCCGTTCAGGCTGTCGATCATGAAGTAGCGCGCGAACGCCGCGGTCGCCGGCGCAGTGAGGTAGAGCATCGAGATGAAGAACAGTGCCCAGAATGCACTCCATCGCGCGGCCTTAACCGACTTCACAGTGTAGAACCGGACGATCACGTGCGGCAGTCCGGCGGTGCCGACCATCAGGGCCAGAGTGACGAGAAAGACATTGGCTTTGTTCCATCCGCCGACAAAGGTGTCCGTGTAGGCGGCAAAGCCCAGATCGGTCTGAATCTGATTGAGGCGTTCCAGCAGGTATACGCCGGAACCATCGATCCCTTCGACCAACTCGCCTCCAAGCCCTACTTGAGGAAAGAAGTCCCCGGTGAGCCGGATACTGATCGCGATTGCGGGTATCAGGAAAGCCGTGATCAGGACCCCGTATTGGACAACCTGCGTCCAGGTAATCCCTTTCATGCCGCCCAGCGTGGCGTACACAAACACAATAGCCATACCGATGACGACACCGACGTTGATATCCACCTCCAGAAAACGGCTGAAGACCACCCCAACGCCGCGCATCTGTCCGGCGACGTAGGTGAACGACACAAATATCGCACAGACCACCGCGGCCATCCGGGCTACGTTGGACTCATAGCGATCGCCGATGAAATCCGGCACCGTGTAGTGCCCGAACTTTCGGAGATAGGGGGCGATCAGGAGAGCCAACAACACGAACCCGCCGGTCCAGCCCATGAGGTAAACACCTCCGGCATATCCCATGGTCGAGATCAATCCGGCCATGGAAATGTAGGATGCGGCGCTCATCCAGTCCGCCGCTGTTGCCATCCCGTTCGCGACGGAAGGCACGCCCTGTCCGGCGACATAAAACCCCTTCGTGTCACGGACGCGGCTCAGCCAGGCTATTGTCAGGTAGAGACCGAAGGTGAGTCCGACGAAGACGTAGGTCCACGCTTGTACGCTCAACGGACACTCCCGTCACAGCTCTGCTCGATCTCCCGATGGTGCTCCGCGTCGAGGCGATTCATCAGAAGACAATAGACGAAGATGATGAGGACAAACGCAATGATGCTGCCCTGGTGTGCAAACCAGAATCCGAGAGGGAATCCCGTTCCCGGAAGTGTGTAAGCGTTCAATCGGTCGGCGAAGAGAACTCCCGCACCCAGGCCGGCCAGGGCCCAGACAAAGATAAGCGTCGTCATAATACGGACGTTGCGACGCCAATACCGTTTTGGCGCCGTTCCGGCGGCCGACTTCGTCGATGGGGATGGTGTGTTCATGTGGATGGCTGAAGCGCTGAGATTCTATCGGAGGCCGTACTTGAGGTCAACGCGACAGGTTTGGGCCACTCCATTTAGTGGACTCTTCGGGTTCTGATCTTCGGCTTCGCGTGTCGGGAGAGCGTGTAACCCACTTCCCCAATATGGTGGCCCTATGCCGGCGAGTTCCCGAATGGAACAGACGCTTCGTATATGGCGTCCTCTATCGCTGAACGAAATAGGCCTTTCAGCCTGACAGCTACGGCAGAAAAACAGAGCGATTCAACCAGACAATGTTGTCCCAACTCAGTAATCTCTCCGTGCCGTCGAACAGGGCAGCAAAACTACCGCCCCCGGCGCTGAAGGAGAATTCCCGCACCCGGTCGGGAGGATTGGTCGTCACGTTGCGCAATATATCCAGGACTTGTTCCTGTCTTGAAATCTGAAAGAAGTCCGGATCTTTTGAAGAGTAAAACTTCGTGTCCCGGGGATCCCGTTTGTTGCCGACTCCGCGCTCGTACTGGATGTGCATTTCCAGATGTTCGCCGGTGTCCGCAGCAAGCATCCAGTCCTGCGAGTCCAGGATCGGGCCCGATCCGCTGTCGGTGGTGCTGCGTTTCATCATGTGGGTCGTGGCCAACAGGTATACGCCGAACGGTCCAGGTGCATCCGAGGGGTCTTCGGTCAGCCCGCCGATGATCAGCTGGACGTTCTCTCCCGCGGGATTCGTGACAGGAGCCGCGAGGTACACCAGCCGGTTCGATCCGGTCCCAATCGGCTGTCCATCCGGACTGTTGATCGTCATGCGGTCGATGAAAATCGCGCGCAAATTCGCATCCTTCGCAGGTCCTTCGGTCGACACATTAAGCGTCCAGCCTGCGGGAATATAAGTCATGAGCGCGGCATCGGGAACCTGGAGATCGAGTTGAAAGCGGGCTTCGCCACTGTACTCGACAAGAGTCTGGGCCTTGGCATGTCCGGTCATCCCTATCAGCACGACTAGGGTCAGCAGAGCTCGAACGGATCGCAGAGAATTGCGAATGGACATAATATATCCTCCTGTTTGTTTCATCCTCAATAAGTGGCTTACGCGGGCCCTACACTCCGGGCCAGTCGAAATCCGTAGTCCGTATACCTGTACACCGGAGGTAGACTGCTCCGCTGTGCGGCCCTCGACGCCTTCACCGTATGTCGCCAGGATCCGCCCCTGGAAACACGCCGGCTGCCGGACTCCGGTCCCGTCGGATTCCGTTCTGCGGAAACCGTGTAATAGTCGGGGGCGTACCAGTCTGCGCACCATTCGTGGACGTTGTCGCCCATGTTGAACAGGCCGTACCCGTTGGCTGGCGCCGAGGCCACCGGGCGCGGACCGGGCCATTCGCCCTGAAAATACACGAGAGATTCAGGCGTTTCGTGGCCCCAGGCGTAGGGTGCGTCATCGGCACCTCCCCGGCATGCTTTTTCCCACTCCACCTCGCTCGGCAAGCGATACGTATTGTCCTCTCGCTTCGACAACCATTCGCAATAGGCAACAGCGTCAAACCAGTTCACACCGACGACAGGCTGATCCGGATCGGCAAAAGCCGGCTCTGCCCATCCGCGCGGCTCGGTCCAATCCGTGGCTGCCAGAAAGCGTGCATACTGATCTCGTGTCACCGCCGTTTCCGCAATCTCGTAAGCGTCGGTGAATACCTGATGCCGCGGCGCTTCGCAATTCTGGTGGTGATCGGAGCCCATTGGAAACCAACCTTCCGGAATGCGGATCATGGCTGCCGAGTCGAGTGTTTCACGTTGTCCTGCCTTGGTGAGCATAGTGAAGCTGTCCGAGACCTCGCGAACGAACTTTCGAAAAAGACCTTGAAGCGCCTTTTGTTCAGGCGACTCTCAACCCCCGACAAGGGTTCTATCGAAAATTGAATTTCTCCGAATCTTAGCCTATTGACCTGTACGACCCAAATCGGGACCAGCGCCGATGGGTCTTGCCTGGGAGGTCGAGGCGCGAGACGGAAGTCGATGTCTTCACATCGACGACGGCTCGTAACGAAGATATCGCCGGCAACCCCCAGCGGCCCAGAGGGTTCCAGCGAATCGGCATTGTCTTCGTTGTCGTCGGCTCCTCGGAATGGAGGAGCATTTCCTCGTCGCCGAGACGTCGTGTCGTCACGTTGTTGCCTCCTGGAATCCAGCGCCGTTTGGCCCGAACGCTGGTCCCGATTTGGGTGGTACAGGCCACTAGATCGATTCGATCAAAAAATGATCTCTGGACTCGGGTCGGACTGGATTCTCGATTCGGGAATCCGTCACGCCCGAATTATTGCGGGTCGGCGCGCAGGCTGCGGGTTACCCCCGCTTGCTACCATGGATGCTCTCGCCCGTTCCATGTCCAGAAACGGCCATGGTCAGCGGGTGTCAGGCGGTCAATGACTCTGATGATCCCGGTCACGCTCTCCTCTACCGAAAGCGGAGCATTGGGTCCACCGATGTCTGTGCGGACCCATCCCGGGTGCATGACGATTGCGATCAGACCTTCGCGTGCCCATTCCGGCGCCCGTCCGCGGAAAGCATCGTTGAGCGCCGCTTTGGAATCTCCATATGTGCCCAGGCTGCGGACGCTGCCGTGCCGTGCGCCGAGCTGGCTCGTCATCAGGACCACTTTCTTCTGCGTGCCGCGCTCGAGGGCAGTCAACAGTGCTTCTGTCACGCTCAGCGGCGCATCGGCGTTGATCTTCATCACTTCTTCGGCGGGCAAGGTATCGTCCCCTACGCCCGCGTTGTGGATCAAGACATCGATGTCTTCGTCTTGAAGGGTCGCCGACAAATTTGCGATGTGGCAGCCATCGCGGACTTCGAGTTCATGCAGTACGACATCTCCGGGCATTTGTCCCAGTGCGCCCGGATTTTGCGGGTGCCGGATCGTTGCGTGCACGCGCCAGTCCGCTTTGGCATATTGGCTGGCGAGCTCGAGCCCGATTCCCCGGCTGGCACCTACAATCACTACGGTCGGCATCAGTCGTACTCCTCACGGTCGCCTGCGTCCGCAGCCTCGACGATCGACAATCACGAGTGGAAGGCTGCACCGGAGAACTCCCGTATCACGGAGACGGCTCCCGTGGCCTGTAACTGTTTACTAGAACCTGTGCGTATAGACCAACTTCGTCGCAAGGCTACGATCGAGTTTTGTCCAGTGGTCACCGGAATTCAGCGAGTTGTTCAGCCATACGAGGTATATATCGTTACCCGGTTTCAAAATCCATCGGAAGCGGAACTGCCAACCGAAAACTCGACTCACCGAGTCGTACTGGATGTTGTTTGAGATCGACATGAAGGGGCTGAACTGGGCGTTGAAAACCCCACGGAGGGTCTTCGTGGAGAAGCTTCCTTCCGCGAGCTCAACCCGGTTGAACGAGGCACCGAGCGCCGCAAACAGGCCGGGCCGGGGTCTCATATTCAAATCCGCGGACAATTCGCGACGGTGCCCGGAGTAGAAAGTACCGAAGCTGGCATTGGCTGCGCCTGAAATCTTTCTTTGGGGGGCCGTACTGACCCTGAACGCGAAACGCGAGAAGTGGTGCTCAGATCCGGCGGGAAGGACAATTCCACCGCCAATTCGGAAATCCTCCAGCAACCGTTCATAGCTTCGGCTGACGACAAGATTGGCACTGTCACCCGAATGAAAACTGAGATCCATCAACATGAAGTGGTAGCTGCGTTCGGCCCATTTGCCATTGGTATCGTCGGTATAGAAATCCGCGCGCTGCAGACCCATGGCAACCTGGCGGATCCAACGGTTGTTCCTGGGACGGGGGCGGAACAGAAGGCGCGGGGTTAGTTTCCGGTAATCGTTTCCGTCCACAAAACCGACAGCCGGGTCCGCATTCCTTTGAATCACCCGGTAGAAGACATTGCCGACCCAGAGATCGTTGGGATAATCTACCCGTAGCCCGTAAATCGAGTCATCGCCCGCTTTCGCATCATTCGGTGTCTTCATGTAGTAGCCTGCGAACCGCAGGTTCTGGGATCCCCGGAACCGCGACGTGGCGATCTGAATGTCGGCGCCGATCGTGTGGCGATCTGCAAGACTCGATTCTCGCGTCGCGCGCCGCGTATATATGAGGCCCGCGTACGATTCGCTGAAGAAATTGCGTTTGGTACGAAGAACAGTAAAATCTTCGCCCCGTACCACACCGTCTCCGGCCGTGCGGACTTGCAGGAAACCCAGATCAAAATCGCCGGCGCGCCCGGTCAGCTTCCCTCCGTAGTCGATTTTCTGCGGTTGACCGTCTGCCGTGAGGCCGATGCGCCGTGAGAAGAACGCGCTCAGGTTTCTCGCCGGGTCGCGCGAAAAATCGAAGTTGCCCGCGCCTTCGAGAAAGAAATCGCGCTTTTCCGGAAAGAAGAGCCGAAAGCGAGTGAGGTTCACCTGGCGGTCGTCAACTTCGGTTTGTGCGAAGTCCGTATTGAGGGTGAAGTTCGCCTTGAGCTGCGGCGTCAGGTTGTAGAAGAGATCGAGGCCGACATCTCCCTGGTAGGTGGAGGGGATATCGCGTCCCGGCGAGTCGGTATAGGTTCCAATCAGGTAGGGTTTGATATCCAAGCCACGCCCCTGGGTTACTTCACGGATTCCTTCGATCCGGCCCGCGGCCGGCAGGCTGAAGAGACCCTGGTTGAGACCCCATCCGGTCCAGAAGCTCTCTTCGTTCTTCCGTCGCACGGTGCGTTGAAAGTTGGCGCCCCAGGCTTCCGCCTGAGGATCGAAGTTCAGCGTGCGGAACGGAATCTCGATTTCGGCGTTCCAGCCTTCATCGTGGCGCGTCACTCGAGCCGTCCAGATACCGTCCCATGCGCGATTCTCGGTCATACCGAAGCCGCCGCCGCCCTGGGCGGGTACCAGTTGCGCATCGCCCATGGCGCCTGCCGGATTGATCTCGAAGAAATAGCCGCTGGTTTGGTCGTAAAACGGGTCGAGCATCCACATGAAACGGTCGTCCGCGGACAGGGCTCCATCACGGACCATCTGGTTGCCGAGCAGACGGTTCGGATCGGAATCGTAGAGTGCGACTCCGATATACAGGCTGTCGCTGTCGAAGACGATTCGAACCTCGGTCCGTTCGGTGGCCGGTGTTCCGGTCTCAGGTTCGGATTGCCTGAAGTCGGTGGTGGCTTGGGCGCGTCCCCACACCTCTTCGTCCAAGCGTCCGTCGATGTTGACCTCTTCGCCGGCCTCCAGGCGAAGGGCGTGGAGCACGGGTGTATCACCGGTCGTCGCCAGTTGCGATCCGGCTCTGGCAGGCAGGGGAAACAGGAAACCGCCAATCAAAACACACGCGAACAAGTGTTTCATGGTGGGGCAAGATAACACGTCTGTCCGCTCGCCCGACAGTGAACGAAGTGGTAGCCCCGCTGCAATCCGCGCCTGTCCCCCCGCTTGCAAGCGCTTTGTACAGCCACCTTCGGACGGAGGCCCCACCAAAGAGTTTACTTCCGAGAGCCAGACGACCCCTTTCGAAGTCCGCACCTCGAGTGCTTACCTGGACTGAGTGCCTCCCTCGTCAGGGGTTCTGGATAAGGCCCCCCGGCGGGAGTCCGCTGGGAACCCGGGCGGGAATGGTCCGGTCAAAATCGGGGTCGGTCAGCGCTTCAAGAAACGCGACGATGTCGGCCATCTCTCGTTCGCTCATGTCGTCCACGCGGCGGAAGCGGCGATCGAGGCGGGCTAAGCCGTCCCCTTGTCGCCCCCGTTGCCGCCGGCCGGCGTTGGATACGTTCGGGTTCAGGGAGCGGCCATCGTCGTAAAAGACCAACACATCCTCAAGCGTTTCCAGTGTGCCGTTGTGCATATATGGTGCCGTCAGTGCAATGTTGCGAAGCGTCGGCGTCCGGAAACGGAAGCGGCCATCGCCCTCATCCGCGGCCCCCAGCAACGGGTGCTCGGCCACGCCTTCCGCGTGCAAATCGAAGTCGGAGAACATCGGCCCATCGTGACACCGGTCGCAACCCGCATCGTCGAACTCTTCCATACTGCGTCGTTGCGCAGCCGTCAGGGCACTCGTCTCCCCCGATCGGTAGCGGTCGAACGGGCTGTTCATGGCTGTCAATGTCCGCTCGAAAGCCGCGATCGCCTCACCGATGCGTGGCGCTGTGACGGATGCGGGTGTCCCGAATGCGCGCTCGAACAATACAACGTACTCCGGAATTTCTTCGAGCCGGGCCACCACCGTGTCAAGCGCCGCATCCTCGGGGTAGGCCGTACCGCGCAGCTCCTCAAGAGCCTTGATCGGCTCGAGGGCCTGCAACTCCAGGGCTGCGAAGCCGGTTGTCCCAGAACATCGGAGCGCTCGCCTGATTGACCGAAGCGACCCTACCGTCAAATGCCTGCCGCCGGCGCCGATTGTCATCTAATCCGTTAAAGCCCACGTTGAGGATCGTGGGGGAGTTTCGCTTGGCCACAGGAATCGCCCCGCCTGATACGTCGGTCCGTGCTGGCCCCAGTCCTACGGAACCGGTGCCGAGGGAGAGCGGACGGCCGTCCGCATAGGCAAAATCCGGGTGGTGGCAGGACACACAGGCGATGTCACGGTCCCCCGACAGGATCGGGTCCCAGAACAGGAGCCGCCCGAGTTCCTCGATGGCCGTCCGGGCGACGGGTTCGTTGCTTTCCTGCGCCGCGACAGGCATGACCATCCGGATCGCGACGACGCTGAGGAGTGTGAGCGCGCTTACCGGGAGAATGATGTGGACCTTCATCGCATGCTCCTTCTACCTTTGGATATCGGGGCAGTCTAGCAAAACCGGTGGATAGGGATGCATCAAAATCGCAGTGGTCGCGAAGAGGATTTACGTTGTGGCCTTGTCCGGTGTATCGTGCCTGATATTGTCGATTATTCTGGCCGGAGTAATTTGGGGTCGCGAAGTTCTGACAAGGGCTTGGGCCTGAATCCAGGAGCTATGCCATGACACGTAGTTGGGGAATAAGAACGACTTGCCGGAAGCGAACGTGGGACGGGCTTGCCATCGGGAGCTTCCTGCTGTGGATTGCAATGTTTGGACCGCGAATTCTGGAGGCACAAAGCGTAGAGCAGTTTGATAAGTCCTTTACCTTTATTGGGAACTGGGAGACGCGGATCAGAAATCCCGATGACGAGGAACGTGGCAACTGCGGCGGCCGTCTGGGAGACTATGGTGAAAAACTGCTAAATTGCTCGATTCCGACCGACCAGCTCCCGTTGAACCGCAGGGCGGAGGCCTGGCTCGAGTTCGCGGACCACCGTATGTCGCCGACCCTGGCCGAGTGTGCCCTTCCGACCATTCCGACGATATTCGGCGCGGGGGTCTATATTTGGTCGTTTCCGGACCATCTGATATTCCAGTATTCGGACAATGCAGTGGGCCTGATCACCCGGGAAATATGGATGGACGGACGCGGGCATCCGCAGGCCCGATTCTTGTTTCAGAATGGGCATGCGATCGGTTGGTGGGACGGAGACGACCTGATTGTCGAAACCACCAACTTTACTTTCGATCCCGATGGCATGGACGATCACCTTCATATGGCGACATCGGTACGGAAGAAAGTGACCGAGCGCTATCAGATCGTCGATGAAAACATCTTGAGGCTCATCATCACCCTGGAAGACCCGACGTTCCTGACGCGGCCATTCAAGTACGCCTTCTCCCTCTATAGAAGTCCGGGGGGGATCGAGCCCGCATGGGAAAATTGCGATCCGGAGGCTTCCAGAAATGAGGTGTACTTCGCCTATCCGGGAGCAAAGTATGGAGAAGATTGACGTCAACAAGGAAGTTCAAATGATAAGGCGACGGCCATGAGAGGCTATCTGGTGCCGGCGTTGTGCGGCGTGTTGCTTTGTGTGACTGGGATGGTGACTGACGCGAACGGACAGGACGCTGACGTCGGGTCACATGTGGCGGCAGCGAGGGCTGCGGTTCGGCCCAACGTCGAAAATCCTCTGCAGCCGTATCACACTTTCGACCGCTTGTTCGACCAGATGTGCGCGGAACCCACGCTGCCGGATCAGATGCGGCAGCAGGACCGAACCGCCAGTCGGGAGCGCGACGACTGGTATATTCCGCCCGCGGACTTGTTCGACAATCTGTATTTCATTGGTACGCAGACCAATGGAGTTTATGCGGTCAACACATCCGAAGGGATCATCATTATCGACACGGGCTTCCACTACAACAGCGAAGAGATGGTTTGGGGTCTGCTGAAGTTTGGTGTCGATCCGGAGAACATCCGCTACATCGTCGTTTCGCACGCCCATGACGATCGCTACTTCGGGGCGAGCGCTCTCCAGAAAGCATATCCGTCAGCACGAGTAGTGATGTCGGAAGCCGATTGGGATGTGGTGGCGGCCGATAACAATCCCCCCGAACTCAAACCCAGCAAAGACATGGTCGTGACCGACGGTGAGCAGTTGACGCTCGGTGAAGTCACGATAACGTTCTATGTCACTCCGGGGCATACGCCGGGGACGCTCTCAATGATTATTGAGCCACTCTGGAACAGGTACACGGTCAAATCGGACGAGGAGCGACACGTGGCTGCTTTCTGGGGCGGTACCGACATCTCGATCGGCCGGCAGGGAGTCCAATATTTTCCCGACAGCGCGACGATGATGAACACCTGGGTCGAATCCACACGCCGTTTCAGGGACATCGTGGCTGAGGCCGGGGTCGACACAATCCTCACTCAAACCTTAAGGCACGGCAATTTGAGGGAAAAGATGCGTACCTGGAGACTCATGAATCCCGATCAATCCAATGGCGTGATCGAAGCCACTCGACGGGAAGGCGAACCGCACCCTTTCGTCAGCCGCGATGCGGTCAGTCGATATTTTACAGTCCTGCTGGAATGCTATGAAGCTCAACTGGCCTGGAGAAATTAGGACGTGGAGTAGCTCTCTATCAAGTGACTTCGCAGGATTTTGGAATCAGTATCGGTGAAGGCCGCGCGTTAGCGCGGCCTTCAGTCGTTAGCGCACTTCCTGCAGCACGGTTTTAATCAATGGCGAAGCAGTAGAACAGGAAACCGGTGCCGCCGTCGGCCTGATTGCAGCTCCTTATCGGATGCGCCCCGTTCCAGGACGAAAAACCGACGCTGCCGTCCCGGTCGCTGTGTCCGATCATGGCCCAGTGATCGCTGTCGTTGCTGGTCCAGTTTGCGCATGTCATCGTGTGATCGTCGAAGTCCAGCATGTCCATCATGGGAAAGGGAAACGCTGTGCCGTCGGGCTGAGAGCCGGTCAATATGTCATGGTTGGAAACGGCCTCGCCCCGCTCGGTCAAAGACGTGCGTCCCGAGACATTGGAGCTGTCGGAGTGCAAATCCTCGACGTTGTCGGCAACTTTAATACCTGTGGGGCTGTACCACGGCCCGTTTCCGATGCGGTCGCGGGCGTTTATGGTCACGGCCCTCTGGCTCTGGCTCAGGTAGGCAACCCAGGTTTTGTCCCCGGCACCGACAGCCGACGCCAGTTGCTGGCAGTGGGCGTCTGCGCCGATCAGGCCGCCCAGATTACCTCCGTCGCCCGAACCGACGCTTGTCACGAAAAAGCTCATGTTCGTGTCCTGAGCAAGCGCTGGCGAATTCGCCAACGCCAGCAGCAGGACTGCGGTCACAACCATGTGTTTGTTCTTCATTACATACTCCTTAGTTTCTCTCTTGCTCAACGGCCATTCTGCAGCGAATCAACGATTGGGATGCCTAACGCGCGCCACCGGAATCGGGAACGAGCATCCGGATCATCCCGTCCTGCCTTGATGTGAGAAAGAGTTCGCCGTCGCGGCCGCGGCTGATGTGCAGGTCGGCGCGGGTGGCGGAGGCGCCATTCCTCGCTTCGACCAGATCCCGGAACGTCACGTAGATCCGGTCACCGCTAGAATTGCGAGTGTAGAGCTGGATCTCCTCGACCGGGGCTACGGTCCCTGGAATGCCGTCATCGGCGGCCTTCATCGCGCCAAGATCGGCCGCGAAGAGACGGCCCCGTTGGAGATCGCCAAAGACGAATTTTCCCCGCAGTGCCTCGATGACACCGTAGTATGCGAATCCGCCCGACACGGCCCGGCCGTCGTTGTGGTCGTAGATTGCCACCGGATAGGTGAATTCGTCCTCTCTTTGCCCGCTATGAACTTCATCGGGCAGAGGGAACAACTGATCGAGCGCTCCGCCGGATCGGGTGATGCCGTTCTCGAAGTAGCCCTCCCGCCGCATCCATCCGTAGTTCTCGCCCTCGCGGACGATGTTGATTTCCTCGATGTGGTTCATCCCGATGTCCGAAGCGAACATTGTCCCATCGCTGAGATCCCACGAAAGTCGGTGGGCGTTCCGGAACCCATGCGCATAAATCTCGCCGAGCGTGTTCGGATCGCCGTCTGCAGCGAATTGGTTAATCGCCGGAATCGTGTAATCCCCAATCCCTTTGATGCCTCCCGATACGGAAGGACTGCGCGGATCGATCCGCAAAATGGCGCCGACGACCGTATCCAGACGCTGCAACTGTCCAGGATTCCTCGCGTTTGGGCCAGCGCCGTTGCTGAATCCCAGATCACTGCCGCTTGTGTAGAGCAAACCGTAATCCGCGTCTCCGGGCATCGACGCCGGATTGAACCCCACATAGCCGAAGGGGTGGGTGAGGCTGTCGACAACGTGAGCCACACGGAGCAGTTCACGCCGGGTGCCCTCGAAGGTGTTCGATGCCGGGTTCGTCGCCCTCCACTCCGTAATAACGTTGTAGCGGGTCACATCGGCTGCTGTAAATCCCGGCGGTATGAAATCTGCCGTGGCGGGATTGCCCATCGCGCGCTCGCCGTGCACGGTGTAAAACAATCCGTTCCGCGCGAATTCCGGATGGAAGGCAAATCCGATAAAGCCACTCTCCAGCCTGCTGTAGTCGGCAAACGGAAAGACTTCGCTGACGTTCGCGTAGATGGCGGGTTGGTCGTTGCGATCAATGAGGTACAAAAATCCGCGCGAGTCGTTGATGAAGCGGCGGCCGTCCGGAAGGTCGCGGACGAAACTGACACGCGCCCATCCCGCAGGATTGACGTCCTGTTCGGGGGGACGCATCCCGCGCGACTCCGGCAGACGCACGACGTCCCGGATCTCGACCATCAGGCCAAGTTTTTCAACCGGATCTGGAATCGGATTCGCGATCTGCGGGGGCATCGCACCCACGGCCGCGAGTTGCAGTGAGACAAAAATGACGAGCAATATCCAAACGCGCATAAACCCTCCTGTTGTCGTGCCTCTTCCCGAAGCTGAATCTAACCACAGGAAAGGCTTGTGACCAAACGGAATGTCAACGTTCCGGAGGTCGCCTAAAGTGTCAGGCTCAGTAGTGGGGTTGTGATCGCATCACAAAGGGCCTTATCTACCATACACGGCTGGGAGAAGACGCGGATCAGAAAAGCCGCAAGGGCGAGAAGCTACACTGGATTCCATCAATAGCGGTCTGCTAGAAGAGTGTTTAGAAGGCTGGAGGGCAGTCTGTAGAACAACAGCGTCGGGAGGCAGTGGATTCTCAACGACCGCGAAGGGAATTATCGGGACGCGACTTAGAATGTCCACGGCGGCTTTTGGCACAGGCACCCGTCCCTCGGGAAACACGTGGTCGCCGCTGGCTAGTTCATCCGCCCGTCTTTATACCGCCCACCGATGAAGTGGGTGAAGTAGGCCTCAATCAAGGGGTGTTCAATGGGACCCCCGGCATGATCCGGTTGGAGATTGCGGTCGGCGACGTAAGTCTGATGCGCGGCGCCGTGCGGCAGGACGTGATACCAGGGCCTGTCCCTGGGCGGTCTCGATCGCGCGACGGTCTCATACCATTCGTCGGTCCCGCCGAACACAGGATCAACCTGAATGACGACGCCGCGGTAGTCGAACAGTGTGTGTTCGACGACGTCGCCCACTGAAAAGCGAGGCTTCGAAGGTGTTTCGGATTCACTCACTCGCGTGCTCAATCATGGTGACGGTAGTAGCGTCTTCAACTCTTCGAACCAGTTGAGGGTGACCCAAATTGTCACCTCGCCGCTCCTCGGGTCCTGCTGGGCCTGCGTCATCAGAAATCGCCCGTCGATCGACGATATGTCATAAGACCACCCGCCGCCCGGGCCGTAGTTATTGTTCGGAAACAGCTGCCTGGGACTCGACACGACCAAGTCAGATGAGGTGTCTACGGTAACCGCCATCATGTCCCCCTCCAGGTTGCGGTAGTAGAGTTCGCTACCCCCTCGAGGATCCCACAGAGCATGAATGCCCCCACTGTCCGACACGCGCTCACGCCGTGAGTTCGCGTTCGGGAACGGGCGGAGATAGATCTCCATCTGATCGCCCGACTCGTTGGATAGGTAAGCGATCCAGTTTCCGTCCGGCGACAGCGCCGCGTTTAGCTCTCTGTAAGGGCTATCGAGCAGCCATTCCGGTTCGGAGGGGTCGGCCAGATTGACGAAACCGGCATTCGCGTTGACTTGAACAGAACCTGAGAAGAAAAACAAGCGATTGTCCGGGTTCACTCGGTACGGCATGTTGACCTCCGGATGGTCGATGAGCAATTCCTCCGTACCCGAGCCATCGGCGGCAACCGAGTAGACCTGGAACGGGCCCGTCCGGTTGGAGCCGAGGTAAAGTCTCTGACCATCTACGCCCCACTGCGGCAGCAGGTCCTCAAAGGCTCCCTCGACTGAAAGGCCGCCGCTGACCTGCGTGGCCACGCCCCGTTCGAGGTCGAGCACCCAAATCCTCCGGTTCGTGCCTCCTTCAACGGAGAGATTGAAAGCCACGCGGTCCCCTGGGGCGAAACACGCGGGTAGGATATTCTTCCGGAAGGCAAGCCGCTCAGAAACTCCTCGGTTCCACTGTGATCCACCCAAACCAGCCAGTTTTGGAAGGCCGGGCCGGCTGGAATGTGCGCCAGTATTCCGGTCTCGGAAATCGCGAAGTCCGCCGCGAGGTAAGCGCCGCCCGGTTGAAGCTCAATGTCCGGAATCTGCCTCGATGCCCCGCGTACTCGACCCGTGTCGGGATCGAATCCGACGGCCGCAAGCCCCTGCCCGGTGAGATAAACGAGGTAACCGGCGGACACGTAGCGCGCGCCGACGCCTCCCTGGTGGACAATGCGTGTCGTCATCGTCTGAAGATCGAGCAGCGCGATTTCTGCCGTGTCGGTCGAGGGTCCCGCCAGGACGGTGAACAAGAGAGACTGGCCGTCCGGCATAAAGTGCGGCCACGCGTAGACCCGTCCCTCCGGTGCGCTAATCAGCGTTTGAGGATCGCCACCGTTTTCTGAAACGAGGGAGAGACCGAGGCTCGTCGCAAACGCAATTGTCCCATCGTCGCCCCAGGTGCCGCCCGCAAACCGTCCGCCTGCCCCAGTACCCGACAGAGGGACGATCTCGACGGTTGCACCGCCGTTGACAGAGATTGTGTTTAATCCACCACCGACGAAGGCCAGCCGCTCACCGTCAGGTGAGAAGAACGGGTTGCTCCCGGTAGCGATCGGGACCGCATTCACCTGATCCATCGCCTTGAGCCAGATCTGATCACCAGATTGAAAGGCGATGCGAGTACCGTCGGAGGAAACAGCGACGTCGAGCGAGCCACTCGGGCCGGTACCCGGCTCCTGGACGGGTCCGATCGACAGTCGGGTGATTACCGCTGGCGGTTCCGGCGGCGCGCGGAGCGTAAGGAATGACCCCGCGATTGCCGCAAGAACGATGAATACCCCAACGCCTCCTGCCCACATGAATGTCTGGCGGGCACTGGAGACAACCCGTCCAGGAGCTTCGGGTGTGGATTCAAGTGACAATTCTGCCAATGCGTCCCGTATATCGATGCGCGCATCGCCGATGTGCCGCAGCCGATCCCGGGGGGCCTTTTCCAGGCACCGGTCGACGAGACGCCGCACCAGAGGCGAGACTCGAGGAAGGGCGGCGCGGTCGAAATCCCCTTCAAGCACCTTGGCCATCGTTTCGTTCAAGGTCGCTTGTCCGAATGCCTTCCGACCGGTCAGCAACTCGAACAGGACGCACCCGAACGCCCAGATGTCGATTTGTTTGTCCGCCGGCCTTCCCCGCAGCTGCTCAGGCGACATGTAGGTCGGGGTTCCGAGGATCATGCCCTCTTGTGTAGCGGCCAGACTCAGCGTGGGCAAGTCCGACAGGTCCGTCTCACCGTTGCCGCCCAGCGCTTTAGCGAGACCAAAGTCCAACACCTTCACAGTGCCTTCAGGCGTCAGCTTGATGTTCGCCGGCTTCAAATCGCGGTGGATGACGCCTTTCTCATGCGCGGCTTCCAGGGCTTCGGCGATCTGGAGTGCGAGCTTGAGGGATTGCTGCTCAGGAAGGGCCCCGCGCTTGATCTGGTCCGCCAGTGTCGGGCCTTCGACAAGTTCGAGAACCAGGAACCGGGTGCCCGTGTCTTCTTCGAGGCCGTAGATTGTGGCGATGTTCGGGTGGTTTAATGAGGCGAGCAGTTTCGCTTCACGTTCGAAACGGGCCAGACGGTTCGCGTCCCTGGCGAACTCTTCGGGCAGCGTTTTGATTGCAATGTCACGCCCCAGTTTCGTGTCTCGGGCACGCCAGACCTCGCCCATTCCACCCCTGCCGAGTGGAGCAATGATTTCGTAGTGGCCTAACTGTGTGCCGATCTTCATGATTTGCGTGCCCGGCAAAAGGACAGTGAAATTCTGGCAAGTCTATCGAGGTGGGAGGGTTGTAAGCAATCAAACTCTCAAGTCTCGATGAACGCGGTTGTTGTCAGCGGAGAAAGTCCTTCCTTTTCGGTGTTCGCCAACAAGAAGATTTATTGGAAGTTAGGACTCTCAGGGGAGCAAGTTGCGGCATAGTCAACCCTGCCTTCAGTTCGTCAATCCAGTCCGGGACGATGTTGACTTGCTGAGATACCACTGCTTCGTTGAGGTTGGCGGCCTGTGATGGTGACACGATGAACCGCTGTCCGACACGCGTTCACGTCAATATTTCTTCTAGATCCGGTCTCGAGATTGATACCTACTTCCGGCTCGGAAAACAATGCCACCGGATTGGCGCGCGCCACACCTCGCCCATGCCGGCGTTGCCCAGCGTTGAAAGGACTTCGTAGTGAGCGAGCCGGGAAGCGGATTGGATCACGCATGAATTCAACTACAGCTTGCGGTTGATGGCAAGAGGAGTGTGGCCTTTGACGAATGGGAATGATTTATCGGCCAATCAGAGCAGCGACGGTGGAGAGCAGGATGGCGACCTGAATGCCGACGAGCCAGTGGAACTGCCCGGCGACGTCCTGGCGAAACAGGTCAACCTTATGATCCAGGACGATCTTGCCTCCATCGTCACACACGACGACACCGTCAGGCACGGAGTCCAAGAGTGCCTTGAACTGGGTTTCGCTCCTCCTGACTTCCCGGGTTCGTTCCTCCACGCGATTTTCCAACTCGGCGTAGGACTCTCCTACCAGTGCTGCAGCCCGCCGTCGTTCGCTCGTCACCTCCTGCACAACCGAGGAAATTCCAAGCATCTTTTCGTCAAAGGATCTCAGAGGGTGATAGGTGCAAAGGAAGGCCTCAGCTGTGTCGGAATCTCCAGTGGCTGTGCGTCTGAAAACTTCCAAACTGAAGACCGGTTCGCCCGTTTCGAGTACCTTCTCAATCACGGGAATCACAATGTGCGCGACCAGCGGCGCCATTTCCTCAACCGATCGACCAATGTGATCAGCGGCGGGTTTGCCGTTGATTGCAGCGAAGTGTTGGTTGATGCGTACGTATCGAATGTCTGTGTCGAAAACGCATAATCCCACTGGCGCCGTCTCGTAAATCTTAGCGAGGTGAATCGATTCCAGTGTTTCTCGATTGCTCAATGATTCTGGTCTCCTTACAAGCGATTCATATGTTAAAGAGAGGAGTCAGAAGCAATCATTGTCTTACGTCCTGACACTCGGATTTTTCGTCACGCGAGCTTGCCGCGCATCAGCCGGCGTCTTTTTCCTTGCTGGATGATTGCAGTCCGGGCATGTTGCGGTGTCCACGATTACACCGGCTACTTTTCGACCTCTGTCCGTTAGTTCGCGCTGTCGGCCGTGGCAGGCTGTGCCCGACATAGTCCCAGAATCAATTCGGTCACATAATTCGGGCAACAGTAAGTGGCCAGCATACTTTTGCCGTTGCGCAGCCTATTTTGTCGAACGTATTCTTATATGCCACTAAATACTTACGAGAGCAAGGCGACGGCGTCCTTGAATACGCCGCGAATATATCGCCGCCCGCTGGGAGAACTATGACATCGAAGTGGATATTGACGACTGTTGCGTGTCTTCTTGTTTCGACCCTCGTTTTGAGTCAGCAACAGGCGCCGAACTTACCGCCGGCTCCGGCGAATCCGCGCCCGGAGTCCATATCGTCTCCGGACCACCCGGATCTGACCGCTCTTATCGCGAGCTGCACGGTCCCGCCTCCACCCCGGGGCGGAGGCCGGGGGGCCGCCCGAGCGCCCGCGCCTCGAACACGGCCTGCCGCTACGGGACCCAGAGATTACATGGTGACGGAAATTCCGGCAGTGATTGCCGCCGGGCAGCAATGGAAGTTCCTGTGGCAGGAAGCGGGTAACAATGGCGACGGCATCGTAGGCACCGACGATGGGGGCCTTCTGATCGCGCAAAACGACAATAGTGAAGTCGTCAAGCTCGATCAAGACGGGAATCCTTCGGTTGTCTATTTCGACACGCGCACCGGAGGCTCGCTGTCCATCAACCCGAACGGCGACGTGTTTATCGTGCAAAGAGCCCTGAGATCAGCCATCTTTCAGTTGGCCCCAGTTCGGAGAGTTCTTGCGGATCGCTATCAGGGCGATGTGCTGGATTGCATCGGCGGGAATCCCAACGATCTGACGGCCGACAGCAAAGGCGGTGCCTACTTCACCCAGGGCGGCGTCTATCACACCGACGCGAACGGTGTGATCACGAAGTACGGCGAAGAGATCCGGCCGAACGGAATCGTTCTCAGCGCGAATGAACAAATCCTTTACGTGACAAACCGCCAGACGCTTGCGGCTTTCGATGTCGAGCCCGATGGTTCCCTCACCAATCAACGCGAGTTCGCCACACTCGACGGCGGCGGCAACGGCGACGGCCTCGCCATTGATGCTGAAGGGAGGATCTATGTCACCTCCAACCCGGGTGTTCAGGTGATCAGCCCTGAGGGCGAGTATCTGGGTATTATCCCAACCCCGCGTGGAGTCATTAGTGTGGCCTTCAGCGGAGCCGACAAACGAACCCTGTTCGTTCTCGCTCGCGGTGCCATAGATGCCGAGGGCCTTGAAGTCCGTAACGCTGCGCAGGTCTACTCGATCCAGATGAGGGCCCAGGGCTACTTGGGCCGCGCCAAGTAGGCCTTGTGACCGCTATTCGATCGAGGCCAGCGACTCCTTGCCTGACCGGAGGAGACATCTGCACTCCTACCAAAGGCAGACGGAATGTTCTGGTAGCCCACTATGGCGGCGGAATCTGTCCGTTGATGTGTCTCCCAAAGGGACGACGAAACTCGGGTGAGTCGAACTACAGGTTTCTTCCGTTTTCCTGGCCCATTATTGAGTGATCCCGCCTGCGGGTTCCCTTACCGTAGTTCTGTAGAGTGCCTCGTCTGAGGGAACACAGAAATACTCACCCATTTCTGTTCCCGGACTCAGGCGGATGGTGGCCTCCGTCACCCAAGGGCGCGTGTAGGTCTTAGGATCGTCGATCGTAAGCGTTACCTCCAGGCTGCCATGGCCGGGACGACGGTAAAGCTCGACCACTTTCATGGCATCGGAGTGCTGATGACCTTGCGTATCCAACCAGCTTCTTTCGTCGAATCCGATTGATTCGACAATGAAGGTGTCACCCTCCCATTTGCCAATTGAGTAGCCCAGCCACCGGGGCTCTGGATCTTCCGGAAGCCCGCGTCCGTCAGTCCAGATCGTACGGTGAGTGTGGTAGACCTCAAAGAACTGAAGAGTCCTGCCGGGAAGATGAATAAATTCCATCCCGTAGTTGTAGTTCAGCCAGCGGGGATAACCCAGAGGATCACAGATCATCATCGGGTCGTTTCCCAGTGGCACGGCCCGAGGCCCCATCCCGGGCCTGGCGGCGTCGAACTTGGCTTGGCCGAACGCAGTCATCGGAGGAACTTCGTTGCTTAAACGCATTCCCCCCCTGCCCCAAATCCCCGAAAGGTCGTGGGGATCAAACCGCGGGTCCGCGATACTCTCGGCCGCCGCCCGTTGCGCATCGGTCTGGCAACGCGGGCACGGCAGCCAGGATCCGCTCTGAGCCATTACGACGGACGACAGCATCCAGACTGCTACGCCTGCGATAAGGACGTTCACAAAGTGATTTCGCATGGTGCAAACACCTTCCGTATTCCAAGTTGACGATCACCGATTCCAGCGACAACTCCGTAGCGAAAAAGTATGCGTCGGCTGTCTGTGACATCTCACCCGCAGCAACAGGCCTGATGTCGAGCCCGATTTCTTCACACGCGACTTTCACGCTGTTGCGATCAACGCTGGTCCTCCCGCAATCTCGACCGGTCTTCGATCAATAATTCGCCGTCTGAATTCACAACTTTGTAGAGCAGCCCGGCCGGGGTGCCGGCCCTCGAAGGAAGCACACTAACAGTAATCTCGTCTCCAGCCTCCAGCGTCGTCCGGCTCCAACCAAATTCACCGGTCATCGAAAAGATCGAGGACGTTTCGGCAGTCCACTCGATGGCCGTGCCATCGTCATCCTTCACCTCGTAAATGATGAAGCAGTGTGGATTTCTCCACACCCATTCCTTCACCAGGCCCTGCATCGTGATGAGCTTCGCGATGTCGGTGTCATATGACACCGCGGATCCGTGGTGGGCGGACAGCGGAATCGGGGACAGCGCGATTCCGGCGAGCAGGGCAACAACCAGGACCAAACAGCCGATACTTGCGACTCGTTTGCAGTTCATGTGGCACCTCCTGATCGAAGCAAAGCGAATCGTGTTATCACGAAAACGAATCATCCGGCACATCGCTGGAAAGGCAAACTTCACTCACCCGTTTCATGTGTGCGGCTCCGAATGTTTGCCCCTAGCAGCCCGTGGTTAAAGTCCACTTCACAGATTCAAACGGACCCGATGCGACCGTATCGCGAAGAATGATGAGTGAAGGAGGACGGGATATGGGCATGGGACGAAAGAGACGACGCCAGGAATCGCTGTGGATCGCGACACAGGAGTTGCCGCGGACCAAAGGACACGTGTTCTACGAACGGGTGAACCGGATTCTGGAAGAAGACGGATTCGACCCGTTTGTTGAAGAAGCCTGCCAGAAGTTCTACGCCCCGGTGATGGGTCGGCCCGGTGTCGTGCCGGGTGTGTACTTTCGGATGCTGCTGGTCGGCTACTTCGAAGGGATTGACTCGGAACGCGGCATCGCCTGGCGGTGTGCCGACTCGCTGAGCCTGCGGGAGTTTCTGGGCATTGGGCTGACCGATGGTACCCCGGATCATTCCAGCGTGTCGCGGACACGCCGGCTGATCGATCTGGAAACCCATGCCCAGGTGTTCCACTGGATGCTGGAGCGGCTGGCCGGGCACGGGTTGATCGACGGGAAGACGGTTGGCGTGGACGCGACGACGCTGGAAGCGAACGCGGCAATGCGGTCGATCGTGCGGCGAGACACCAGGAACAGTTATGAGGACTTTCTGAAGGAGTTGGCCCACGCTTCGGGCATTGAAACGCCGACACGAGCCGAACTGGCGCGACTGGACCGGAAACGGCCGAAGAAGGGATCGAACGACGACTGGGTGCATCCCGACGACGCGGATGCGCAGATCACCAAGATGAAAGACGGCCGCACGCATTTGGCTCACAAGCTGGAACACGCTGTGGATATGAAGACCGGCGTCGTGCTGGGGGTGACGGTTCAGGGTGCTGCCACCGGGGATACGACGACAATCAAAGAGACGTTGATCCGCACGGCCGAGAACATGGAGAAGCTGGCAAGCAACCCGAAAACCGAAGCGCAGATTCGAGAAGATTGGTTTTCTGAAGTCGTCGCCGATAAGGGATATCACAGCAACGAAACGATGGTCGATCTTCGCGAATTGGGGATACGCACCTACATCTCGGAACCGGATCGGGGCCGTCGCCGCTGGAAGAACAAGCCGGACGAACAACAGGCTGTCTATGCCAATCGCCGTCGAATCCGTGGAGAACGCGGCAAGGAGTTGTTGCGGCATCGCGGCATGATGCTGGAACGACCCTTCGCTCACGGTCTGGAAACCGGCGGCATGCGACGGGTTCACCTTCGAGGGCGGGAAAATATCCTGAAACGGATCCTGGTTCACTACGCGGCCTTGAACCTGGCGTTGATCCTGCGCCAGAAGTTCGGGCAGGGCACGCCACGGAGCCTGCAGGACCGGTCTGCGGCATACTTTGCCGCTCAAATCGTGCTCTTCTGCGTCCAGATGGCGCTTCAAACGCATCATGAACTCCGTCAGCTGGATATCGAGCCCAACGTGGCTATCGAATCCGACGTTACGACTGTGTCAGAGAATCTCACTTCTGCCACGGGCTGCTAGGTTACTTTAATTCTCAACCATCCCATTGGCTAACGGGCCGGTCTCAGGTATCTGACCTCGGCGTCGCCGGCATAGAAGGCCCAGGTGCCGGCGAGCGGGACCTGGCCGACGCCCGGCTGGGTCCAGTCGCAGACGCCCTCCGGGAAGATCTGCCGAAGCCCGACGAGCTGATCCCCAGCCAATGACTGCGTGTAGTCGTTCCTGTCGACCGGCTTCAGGGTGCATTTCAGGACGTCATTGGCCGGTGGGGCTCCCGCCACCATGCGGGCGTCCGTGCCGAAGGGGAACAGTTCGGCGCAACGATCCATGTCGGTGATCCTGGTGGTCGCCGAGGTGTAGCACGCGTCGACAAAGTCGGCCGGCCGATGGGCCCCAACCTTCATTGCCTGCGGCGTCTCCGAGGTATCGGCATGAATGTCGGTCACCCACTGGTCTAAAACGGCAACGGCACGGGGCGAAACGATACCTAAGATCGATTCGGGTCCGCGGTGTCCGACCTCATGCATGACGAGCCTGACGTGGTTGTCGACGTTTCCGTTGGCCTTCATCAGCCGGGCGCGGCTGACCAGCGAATGGTAGCCGTCATGCACGTCCACGTCACTCGCCTCGCCCGGGGGACATGGTCCGGCCGTGCAGATGCCGTCCGTGTAACCGCGGACGTCGAGGATCGGGATTGTCCGCAAGCCACCGTCACCGGTGTTGAGGCGCCCGGTCTCGTAAGCGATACGCACCGCGTCCGGGTTGGCGTGGGCCCGCTGCCCCGGCTCAATCACACCGTTGATGCCGTGACCGCCAATGCGCGTGTTCAGCTCGGCGAACTGGTCGAATGTGATGATGCCGTCGTTGAATGCCTTCAGCCCATATTGGACACCTACGTTGTCCCATGGGCTGCGAGCGAAGCCCGTTGCCGGATCGATGCCATAGACGTTGACCAGATTATCCTGGTAGGTGCAGCGGACGTCGGACCAAAGTTCAGGCGCGGAGGTCTTTCCCGCGACCACCGAAGCGTCGCAGTTGTCAGGCGACAGATTGGGGAACCGCGTGGCGGGTCGGGTGCAGTAGCCGAAGCTGACTTTACCAGACACCTCCCGCATCTGGATGTCCGTCCAGGACATTTCGGTGCTGTTGAAGTAGTTGACTAGCAGGTTGCAGTCGTTGATCGGGGTGTTGAAGCTCAGCACGTCCGGATAGCTGCGCCACGGCATGATCCCATCGTAAAGGCCCGGGTAGTCCTGGGCGACCAGATGCTGCGACATCGAGCCGCCCGAGGTGCCCATGCTGATCGTAAATTTCGGCGGACCGAACAGTTCGATGAACCTCTCCTTGATCTTCGCCGCCGTCTCGGCCTGAACAACATGGTTGGTGTTGGTGCCGGTCACCATCAGCGAGCCGCCAGCGAGGGCGTAGCCTGCGCGAATCAGCGATTCGTGCAGGTTGTTGTTCTCGCCGCCCACGTAGCCCTTGTTTGGATCGAGCGTGCCGATCGATGTTCCCATGTGATAGGCCGCTCTCACACCACCGCGGTGGGACATGATCAGCTTGCCGTTCCAGCCAGTTCCGTTGCTGACCACCGTCGGGAGCGGTCC
Organism: Terriglobia bacterium; assembly: GCA_965218085.1. Taxonomy (GTDB): domain Bacteria; phylum Acidobacteriota; class Terriglobia; order 20CM-2-55-15; family 20CM-2-55-15. The sequence goes on from CBDCKF010000001.1 coordinate 329,932, forward strand.
CGCCGCTGGGTCGTGTAACAAGCTGATAACGTAAGCCGACCGGTTGATAACGCCTTTCTCGTACCAATTGATGAGCGGCACCGTCTTGCCGTTCATCGTGGTCGTCATTTCAAGATCGTCGGGTCGCGGGCGCGCAGGATCAAAGTCCTTCCACCCGCCATCGGTGCTCCGATAGAAGTAGCCGGTGACCGTTGGAGCGGCGCAGCTTTCATCAGTAGCCGCGGCCAGCCCGTGTGCTTCGTTCTCGCAGACGAAGGGTGTTTGCTGCGGACCCGCGAACAATGTGCCGTTGATCGGGTGATTGCTGAGAGTGAGCGTTGCTTCCATGCCAGCCGAGGACACCGCCAGCTCGTTGTCGCCGTTGCTGAGCCCGTCGACCAATCCAATCCAACCGCCGTTTCCGTCGGCGACCCAGGATTGGGAGACCTCCGTTCCACCGACCGTCACCGTCGGAGCGGCGCTCGTAGGGCTAACCTTCACCAGCGCGTCGCCGCCAGTCACCAGTTCCGGAAACGACGACAAGACTTCGACACTCAGCTCCTGGCTCCAGGCCTGAACGCCTCCAAATACCCCACACAGGAACAAGCACGACGTTGCGAATCGCATAACTTTCCGGGTCACCAAATCCCCCTGTTGATGAGTCTGTCTGATATCCCGTAGAAACCCGGTTAACGATACTAGAGGTGCAATGGGTTGGCAATTAGAAGCTCAGGTCCCGAAGGTCTCTCAGAACTACTGCCTGGTGCGCACTCGCATTCGCAGGTAAACGGTCATGCCGATCGGGTGGTCACCGTAGAACGGCTTCAAGGCATCGTCGATTATGTAGGTGGATATGTTAGCGCCGATTCCGAATTGGCCGCGCGGGGTCAGCAGTACGTCGCGTGTATAGCCGGCGGTGAAGGCCATTACGCTGAAGGTATGTGTGCCAGCCTGATCTTCGATCTGCTCTTCGAGTTCATGATCGTTCGAAAATAACTCATCCCGTTGACTCCACTCGAACCGTCCACTGAGGAAGTTCCGCTCGCCAATCGGTACGACGGACTCTGCCAGAACCGCATGGCCTGCCTGTTGCTCGATCGTCTTGTAGTTGCGGCCCCAAACAAAACTGGTCGCGATCGAGTTTCCACCCTCACGCGAAATAATGTGATGGACAGACGCTGTCACCCGGACGACATCGTCTCCGTGAAACTGCTCGGGCTGCTTCAGGCGTCCGACGGAGAACTGGGATTTCCAATTGTTCGAGGGGAAAACGCTCAACCGTGACGACCAGGAATCCATCTCGGCGAAGTCGATGTTCCAGCGATGCTCGTCGGGTTCAAATCCGTGGAAGCCTGAGGCCTCGATCCGAACCTTGTCGAAATTGAAGCCCGCTGTCAGCACATTGCTGGCAATGTGAGTGGAATCCTGCCAGTGATGCGCCAGTACCGCCTGTGGAAGCTCCATGGCCGAGGCGCGGTGCGGAAAAGCAGTGGGTCCCAGGGCCGGATCGCCGATGGCTCCGTAGTAGACGTTGAACATTCCCCGCTCTCCAAGCGGATGGGCATATTGACCCGCAAGTTCCATGAACAAATCATGCGGATGCTGGCCATCAACAATCGGCTGGCCGAACGCGGCTTCCCCGGTCTGGAACATGAGCGGGTAGGCACGGTCTGTGATCGTTGCCGGATCCAGACTCAGCATGGTGCGAAACATCAGACTGCCATTCCCAAGTTCATGGACAGCACCCAGCATTCCCCAGTTCGGCGCGTAGATCTTGTCCCCGCCTCGTGGCCCGCTTTGCTGAGTCGCAGCAAGGAAAGCTTGTCCCATCCACATCAGATTCCAGCTGCCCGGGCGGCTCATCACCATAGGCATAGGCCAAGCCTGGGGCTGGAGGCTGGTTCCCGAGCTTTGCGTCAGCAGATACGTTGCGGCGCGATTGGTATCCATCATATTCATACCGGGCATCGCCACTGTCTGTTCCAACTGATTCGCTCCAGGATTCGGGCTCTCTTCGGCCAAGCCCGAGCCCTCAGCGAGCACAGCCGCGAGCAGCAGCACACAGGAATTTCTCTTAAACATGTCTCTCCTTCACGCAAGTCGAGTTGCTCAAACGAATGGCGTTGTCTTGCGGGAAGGATCAGATTCTAAGTACGGTTGTCCTCGGTCCAGGCGGCGAGGCAGTGGGCGGGACGATGTAGGTCTGAATGTGGCCCGGATTGATCGGCTGTACTTCCGCCGCCAGAGCCGGCGGCAGCACTTTCTCCACCATGACCAGGCCGATCCGACCCGAAAAATCTGTATGTTGTGTGCTCTGAACGGCGAGGTGTCCGGAACCGCAACATGAAGCTCCACGGTCCCCTTCCGATTCGTTTGGGACCGAATGGCAAGGAGGAGTGGTGGCAACTGCTGTGGGAACCTCCAGGGGGGTGACTTGCACGGCACAGACGGCCCAGCACTGGGCGCACAACACCGAAACAACAGCCATCAGCACTGTTAGGGACCGCGGGTGAACTGCTAGCATAGGTGGACCATTCTACACCCCTTGAACGCATCGGGCGAGCCATGTGGCCCCGCTCCCTAAATCGCTTTGATCGCTTGCCCAGAGGAACGGCGCACTGCTGGCAAGTCTATCGAGATAGGAGGGTTATTGGCAAGAAAAGGGTCAATTTCCGATCAACGGTGCCAGTTCATCCGGTCGATGCATCACAAGCGCTGGTTCGTTCTGCCGGAGTTTCAAACTCCGGCGTCTTGCGTGGCCTTTTGTTCAGCCTGCGTGCCACCAGGTCCAGATACTCCTCGCAGCGTAGGGACAAGTTCCTCACTAGTTGTTTCCCTTTTGTGCAGGCCGAGAGAAGCGTCCACCCAAGCATCCATGTGACTCTTGGTTAATTACAGCGGAACTACGCAGAACAGGTTCGGGATGAACCAAGCGAAAGTGCGGTCGTTCATTTCAGACTCTGGTACCAATCCAGAATCTGTTCTCCGGTCCAGAAAAGAACACCTGGCTTCTGACGAATCGTCTCGAAGATCTTGCGGAAATACTTTATTCGGTGAGGCACACCTACAATATACGGGTGGCAGACGATGGCCATGACCCGAGGGTGCTTTAGGGAGTCTTCATATAGCGTTTCAAATTGATCCAGTGCGCGATTTGCATACTCTGACGCTTTGTGATGCTGAATCAGCATCATTGCGACATCGTTTATCTCCTGTGTGTAAGGCACGTTGACGAGATTGCCCGCCCTCGTTTTCAACTCGACAGGTTGATCGTCCAGTACCCAGTCCGCGACATATTCGAACCCCTCTTCTTTCAGCAGATCGACGGTTTCAAAGGTCTCGGTGAGACCCGGACCCAACCATCCTCGCGGTACCTTACCGGTGAATTTAGCGATCGCATCTCGAGTTTTTTGGATATCCAGTCGTTCGTCTTCAACTTTCTGCATGTTCTTTTGTGAAAACCCGTGGCCCATGAATTCCCATTTTGATTCGAGAGCGGCCTCTGCAATCCGGGGATAAGTCGTACAAACACTGCCGTTCAACGCGAGCGTGGCACAGACCTGGTGCGAATCCAAGACGTCTTTGATTCGCCAGAAACCGACTCGATTTCCGTATTCATGCCATGCCCAGTTCGGGACATCGGGAATTGGTGCCCCACCGGCTGGAGGCGTGAGAACTGTGCGAGGCATCACTTGCATACTGTCCCACACTTCGACATTGACAATCGCCCAGACGATCATACGAGCACCGTCCGGGAGCTTCGGCGGAGGCCGGTCAATTATCGCGGAGTATTCGAGTCGCTCGTCTGGCTGCATCGGTCTGATCCTTTCGTGAAGAGTTCTTAAATTAAAGACCCAAGTGATCGGTCTTGGCAAGCCGACCAAGGAACCCGCCGATTCAAGCTGCATCAGCCTCGGCGGTCACCCAAAATCGGCCAATGAGGGTCAACTGAAAACCGGCCAACGATAGAGGCTCTCGGGACATTGATTTCCGCGGGAAGTCGAATAGGCTCCGTCGGCATGAGCAATGTATTGAGCCAAGAATAAACAGAACCAGTTATCGCGCCCGTGACCCGTACCACCCGAATCGGTAGCAGCGCCGATGGGTCTTGCCGGGGAGATCGAGGCGCGAGACGGAAGTCGATGTCTTCACATCGACGACGGCTCGCAACAAAGATATCGCCGGCAACTCCCATCGGCCCAAAGGGTTCCAGCGAATCGGCATTGTCTTCGTTGTCGTCGTCGCCTCGCAATGTAGTGCCATTTACTCGTTGCCGACTTCTAAAATCCAACGCCGTTTGGCCCGAACGCTGCTCCCGATTCGGGTGGTGCAGGCCACTGGGCCGGTTCGGATGGCCTCTGCGACGGATCGAGCAGGCCGATGATCGGACCGGGACGACCCTATTAAGCACCGAACCTCTGACCGAGGATACTAGCGGCCGGGCCGCCATTCAGCCCTTCGCTCACCGGCTTCCTCGATCTCGTCGGGCGACATTTCGGCTGCGATGGTATCCCGCATTTCGATGCGGCTCGTTCGCTCGGCGCCCCCCGAAGACCCGGCGGCGAGATCGACCCACATGTGAGCCCGGACGTTGTTCTTCCTCACACCGTCGCCTGTGAAGTACATCGTGCCCAGTTCATACTGGGCCGTAGTATGCCCTTGCTCGGCCGCCCTTTCAATCCACTCGGCAGCGTCGTCCAGATCCACGGAGACGCCTTCGCCCCGTCGATACATAGTGCCGATATTGAACTGAGCCGTCGCATTATCGGATCCCCGGAGGTACAACTCCATCGCCTGTTCAAAGTCCAGTTCGACTCCGAGACCGTTGTGATATAGACCTGCGAGGGTAAGTATCGCGCCCAGGCTGCCCTGGTCCGCGGCCAGGCGGAACCACCTGGCCGCTTCTTCATAGTCCAGTTCCCAGCTTGCACTGCTCCGTGTGTAAACGCTTCCCATAAAAGTCTGCGCGTCCACATCACCCGATTCAGCCGGGGCACGCAGCCACTTGGCGGCTTCGGCGAAGTCCTGAGACACGCCATTCCCGTCGTGGTACAGGAGGCCCAGTCTCAGCTGCGAAAGCAAGTCACCCTGTTCGGCCGCCATCAAAAACCATTTTGCGGCTTCTTCGGTATCAACCCCAACCAATTCAGTCCTCCTGGGGTCCCTGGGGTCGTCTCCTGTGAGGTACAGCAATCCGAGCATGCGCTGCGACACGATGTCACCCCTTCCGGCCTGTCGGGCCAATTGCTGGATTTCGTTGGCGCCGACGTCGGTCAGGACTCGAAGTTCGAATTGCTGATCCGCACTTTGAGCGGACTCACCCGGCTGAACTGTAGCCATCAACAAGACGACTGGTAGAAGCGGCGATAAAAGGGCTTTGGCCTTCAAAAAAGTTTCCTCCCCTAGACTGGAAATATCAGATCGGCCTCAGCATACCCGTTTGATCTACCTGCGCAAATCAAAAAACACACAGGGGGACGACCACTTCAGAATCGGAGGTTGATTCTGATCTTGGGCCCTCCTAACAGTGGTAAGGTCGTTGTGGATCGAAGAAAATGCAGAACCCTTTCACGAACGAATATCTGACTGACGTACGGGACCGTATGGACAAGATGAAAGCCCTCGCGGAGGCGGCGTTGGATCAGGTCAGCGACGAGGACTTGTTCACCACGCTTGACGAGGAATCCAACAGCATCGCTCTGCTCCTGAAGCACATAGCCGGAAATATGCAGACGCGCTGGGACGGATTTCCCCAGGAAGGTGAGAGTGAATCACCCAAGCGCAACCGCGATGCGGAGTTTGAGATCGATGACGGGGATACGAAACCGGCGCTCCTGGAGAAGTGGGAAGCCGGTTGGGGCCGTACCTTCGAAGCGCTTGGCCGTCTGAGTGATGAGGACTTGCGAAAGAGGGTTGTGATCCGCGGAGAGTCCATGCCGGTGACCTCCGCGATCAATCGGCAGTTTACGCACTATGCCTATCACATTGGGCAGATCGTCTTCCTGGCAAAGCATTTTCGTTCAGGTCAGTGGCAGTCGCTCAGTATTCCGCGTGGGGAGAGTGACACGTTCACGGCCGCGATGCACAAAAATCACGAAGCCTGACCCGAGATCCCATCAATTCAGCCATTGGGGGGTGTACAGGTCCCATCTTTTCGATTAAAGTCCGCAGTCCTGTCTTTTTTTGCTGGGAATTCCATGAACGACAAGATGTGTGCAACCGGGGACGTGGTTGGGTTCGTCACTCAGGACCGTTTCGATTTTCCGGATGAAGCCCTCCATCTGGCGAAGCGCTGCATGATTGACGGACTCGGAGTGATACTTGCGGGTTCGACCACCCGCGGCAGCGGGATCATTCACGACTACGTCCGTTCCAGCGAAGGGGCAGGCCAGGCCACGGTGCTTGGGTCGGCACCGTTTCAGACCAACGCGGCATCGGCGGCCCTGGCCAACGGGGCCAGCGGACACGCCCTCGATTGGGACGACACGCAGTTGTCGACGAGTGCCGACCGGATTTTCGGTCTGATGACCCATCCGACGATTCCTCCTCTGGCCGCCGCGCTGGCGCTGGGCGAGCGGGGTGGGGTGTCGGGGACGCGGTTCCTTGAGGCCTTCCTGGTCGGATTCGAAGTGGAATGCAAGATTGCTGACGCGATAGATCCGGGTCACTACAAGAAGGGATTTCATTCCTCCGGTACGATCGGGGCTTTCGGTGCCATGGCAACCGCGGCGAAATTGCTCGAGCTCGATGCTACGGCGACGTCCCATGCGCTGTCGATCGTGGCCAGTTTGTCCGCCGGAATCCGAGTCAACTTCGGAACGATGACGAAACCGCTTCACGTTGGGCGTGCCGCCCAGAACGGTGTAACGGCGGCAGAATTGGCCTCGAAGGGGTTCACAGGCGGTGACGATGGCCTGGACGGCCCATGGGGGTATTTTCAGATCTTCAGCTTCGGTGAAGGCTTTGATCCTGATCGGATTGTCGGCCAGCTCGGCAACCCGTACACGATCGTGACTCCAGGCGTTTCCGTCAAGCCCTACCCCTGCGGCGTGCTGGGTCATCCCAGCATGGATGCCATGCGGAAGCTTGTCATCGATAACGACGTGCAACCCGAAAAGATCCGCGCCATTCGTCTTCGCGCCGGTTCGAATATCCTGAACCCGCTCCGATACCCGATCGCACATACCGAACTGGAAGCCAAGTTCTGTCCAGCCTTCATGCTTTCGAGTATTGCGCTACGGCGCAGGGCCGGAGTCCATGAATTTACCGACGTCTTCGTACAGAGCGCTGAGGTTCAGGACATGATGGCCCGGGTTGAAACAATCCTCGATCCGGACATTGAAGCCCTGGGATTCGAGAAGATTCGGAGCACTGTAGAGGTGGATCTGGAAGACGGGACGCAACTGGTGCAGGAAGCGGCTGAACAGTACAGGGGCGGACCCGACATGCCGTTTACGAGGGAAGACCTGCACGAAAAATTCACCGAATGTGCCGGACTGGTCCTGAGCGCGGGGGCGGTACTCGATACGCTCCGCGCTGTGGAGTCGATCGAAGATCTTTCCGATATCAACGCACTGATAGCTCTGCTCACTCCCGGTTCGGAGAGTGCGGCGTCAACGACGGAGAAATAATGAACCTGGCATGGATTTCCATAGGTGCGCTGGTGCTGGCCGTTGGTCTCAGTTGTACGACGGCTGTCAACGTTGGGGTGCTCGCCATGGCCTTGGCCTGGCTGATCGGAGTCTACCTCGGCGGCATGTCGGTGGGCACCGTCCTGGAAGGCTATCCGACGACTTTGCTGGTCACATTGATCGGTGTGACCCTGTTGTTCAGTGTTGCCAACAGTAACGGAACACTGAGCCGGATGACGGCACGGGCGGTGCGCGTGTGCCGGGGCAACGCCGGGCTGCTTCCGCTTATGTTCTTCTTCCTGGGCATGATTGTGGCCACGATCGGTCCCGGTGGTACCCCGACCGCAGCGTTGATCGCGCCACCGGCGATGGCAGTCGCGGCGCGCGCCGGGATCTCCCCCTTTATCATGGCGATCATGGCCGGTAACGGTGCGTTGGCGGGAACGCTTTCGCCGTTCGCACCCACGGGTATTGTTGCCAACGGCGTCATGGAACGTATCGGGCTGGGCGGTGTCGAATGGTACACCTACGGCTATAACGCCTTCGCGCACGCCCTTGTCGCCTTCGCCGGTTTTGCCCTGTTCGGCGGACTTCGTCTGTTCAGGAAAGGAGCCACCGAGGCTGTGGTAGACCGCGAGAGCGGCGAGATGGACACGAAACACTGGTTTACTCTGGCGGGCATCGGGATTTTCATCATCGCCGTGGCCGGCTTCGGTGCTCACGTCGGTATGACCGGTCTGACGATTGCGGTGATACTCGTGCTGCTTCGAACAGTTAACGAACGCGAGGCCATTCAAGGGATACCTTGGGGTGTGATCCTGATGGTGACGGGCGTCACGGTCCTCGTGTCGATACTGGAAAGGACGGAAGGTATGGCCCTGTTCACCAACGCCCTGGCCGGCATCTCCACGCCGGGAACTCTGGCGCCGATCGTGGCTTTCGGATCGGGACTGGTGTCGGTGTATAGCAGTACTTCCGGTGTGGTGTTGCCAGCCTTTCTGCCCCTGGTTCCCGGCCTGACTGAAACTGTGGGCAACATTGAGCCGCTGCCGGTCGCCTGGTCGATGAACGTTGGCGCCAGTCTCGTCGATATGTCGTCGCTCTCGACAGTGGGCGCGCTGTTTCTTGCGGCCGCACCTGCCGGTACCGACACGCGGTTGATGTTCAATTCACTGCTTGCGTGGGGCCTTTCGATGTCGATCGTGGGCGCCCTCCTCTGCTGGCTGCTTTTCCTCTGACCCGGTACGTATGCGCGTCGCAATTCTCGACGATATTCATAATGCCTCAGTAGTGTCCCAACGTTTAGATGGGCGTCGCCCATAGGTTATTGAGAATGGTCATGTTAGATCGGCTGAGAGCCAAAATCGATTTGAATTTGATTGCGTACTGGCGGCATCCTTCCGCGACTTTGCGGCAGGAGGCGGCCTATGAATTCCGGCAAGACGATCTTCTCTCAGCTGATGGACTTTCTTCCCCGTCAAGACTTTCGTCGATGCGTCGATCGCTACCGTGGCAACTACAAACTCCAACGTTTTTCCTGCTGGGATCAGTTTCTGTGCATGGCGTTCGCGCAATTGACCTACCGGGAGAGTCTGCGCGATATCGAAGCCTGTCTGCGTTCGGCTGGCACGAAGCTTTATCACATGGGCATTCGCAGCCGCGTCTCCCGCAACACCCTTGCGAATGCGAATCAGGTGCGCGATTGGCGTATCTATGCCGACTTCGCCCAGACGCTGATCTCCATGGCTCGCGAGCTCTATGTTGGCGACAGTTTCGGTGTCGACCTCAAGCAGACGGTTTACGCACTCGATGCCACAACGATCGATCTGTGTCTTTCCCTGTTCCCGTGGGCACGCTTCCGCAAGCACAAGGGAGCTGTCAAACTGCACACGGTTCTGGATCTGCGCGGCAATATTCCTTCCTTTATCCTGATTACACACGGCAAAGTTCACGACCTCCATCTTCTGGATCAACTCGCCTTCGAGCCCGGAGCCTTCTACATCATGGATCGCGGTTATCTGGATTTCCGGCGCCTGTACAAAATCAGTGTCGCGGCGGCGTTCTTCGTGACACGCGCGAAAAAGAATTTCGTCTTCAATCGTCTTTATTCACTCGATGTGGACAAGTCCACCGGAGTCCTCAGCGATCAGATCATCAGCCTACGCGGCTTTTACTCTCGCAAGCGCTATCCAGAAAAACTCCGCCGCATTCGCTTTCTCGATCGAGAGCACAACAAGTACCTCGTCTTCCTGACCAACAATTTCGCGCTGCCAGCGGCGACCATTGCCCAACTCTATCGCTGCCGCTGGCAGGTCGAACTGTTCTTCAAGTGGATCAAACAGCACCTACGCATCAAGGCGTTCTACGGCACAACCCCCAATGCGCTGAAGACTCAAATCTGGACCGCCATCTCGGTCTATTTGCTTGTTGCCATCGTGAAAAAACGGCTCAATGTCAACGCCAGTCTCTACCGAATTCTCCAGATCGTCAGCGTCACCGTTTTCGAAAAAACGCCCCTTTTAAAGGCCCTTTCCGCCCTCGACTATCAAGATTCAGACTCGGAGAACTCCAAACAACTGAATCTATTCAACTAACGTTGGGACACTACTGATAATGCCTATGAAACGACCGACGGCGTTCGCCGGCTTCGCGAACGTGTGGAAGTGCGTATCTTTACGGGACCTTTTGGTGAACCCTCTGTCCTCAGAGGTTTCGATGCCTTAGTCGCGAACAGGGAGCGTACGCGTTTTACGCGCGAGTTCTTCGAGCGGCTCCCGGACCTCAAGATCATTGCGCAGACCGGCACCCACGTGAATCACATCGATCTGCCCGCCGCCGGGGAACACGGTATCGTGGTGGCGAAAGCGGCAGCAGGACATTCGTATGGAGCTGTCGAGCTTACAATCGGTTTAATGATCGCGGTGGTGCGGCAGATACCCGCGCATGACCATGCCGTGCGGAGCGGCGAGTGGTCCACGCCTCTGACTCCGGAGCTGCACGGTAAGACGCTCGGTATTGTCGGCCTTGGAAGGATCGGGCAGCATGTGGCCGAGGTCGGGCGAATATTCGGGATGCGAGTTCTGGCCTGGGGACCCCGGTTGACTGACCGGATTGCCGAGGAGGCCGGCGTCGAATTCCAATCTCTCGATGATCTATTGAGCACCGCGGACGTCGTATCCATTCATGCCGCGCTGACACCCGAATCACGCGGATTGATCGACAGCCGCCGCGTCGGCTTGATGAAACCTTCCGCGTACTTGATCAATACAGCACGCGGACCGATTGTAGAAGAGGCTGCGCTGGTCGAGGCCCTGGCCCAAGGACGCATCGCCGGCGCCGGTCTCGATGTTTTCGATAAAGAACCGCTGCCGGCCAGCCACCCGCTGACCCGGCTTTCGAACGTCGTCCTGACCCCCCACATGGGTTGGACCACGGACTTCAGATACGAACTGTTCGCCCAGGGAGCTGCCGACATATTGATGGCTTACATGGATGGCGCAGATGTGCCGCAGTTCACGGCATAAATTCTGTTACGTGCCGAGTTCCCGTGTCCGAATCGACTGAAGGTGGATTCAGTCACTGCTCGGAGCGCTTGTCCCAGGGGTTGCCCCCGTGTATTCGAGAATGAAGAGCCCCGCGCCGGTGCGGTCTGAAGCATACGCCAGACCGCGATGATCGAGGTCGACGTCATCGATCTGAATGACTGTCGGTTGATCTTCCACGATCGGATGTGAGTTTTCGTTGGGTTCCGGAATGTAGTATCCGATCTCCTCGAGGTTGTAGGGATCGGAAAGATCCAGAACCCGGACGCCGGCGTTGAAATAGGCAATCCAGGCAATCTTGTCTTCGAACCGGTTGATACTTCCGTTCACCGTTTCGGCTGACTGGTGCGGCCCGAAGCGCCCGCCCTTGTTGCAGAAATCGTCAACGGGCACCTGCCAGGTCGAAATAGGAAACGGACGGGTCTCATGGGTAATATCGTACATGTAGGTCTTGGCCCGAACACCGTCCGGGCACGGTGCGATGTCAGCGCCTCCGGCCTCGTCCACAACCAGGGCGTAGGTTCTCGGCAGCGCGTCTCCCATGAAGTTCGGAACCGTGTCGTAAATGATGGGCGACACGGTGTGTGGGCCACGGCCGGGAGGTGAAGTGTCGACCATCCAGACGAGTGTCGGGTTCGTCGGGTCGGAAATGTCCCAGGACGCCGTATGTCCGGCTTCACGGAAACCGGCGTAGATCCGGTTGTTCTCTTCATCCACGATCGGGTGGTGTGCGTACTGGCCTTCGAAACCGGCCTCACCATCCTTCTGGCCGGGTACCCAGGCCCTTCCCAGGAAGATCGGAATCTCGGGATTGTTCAGATCCCAGATCTGGATGAGGGCCGCACCGAAGCCGGGTTCTGCCGCCGCGGAGTAGAAGTAACCCGTTTCGGGAGACCACCAGCCTTTGTGCGCCCTCTGGATGAAGGCCCCTCCACAGCCCGGCCCACAGGAATTCTCCGGAGTTCCCGTAATCTCTGAGACCAGAGAAATCTGGGACGGATCCGAATCACGGGATGTGATGTCGAAGATCTGAAATTTCAGGTCGGTCCCTGCCTCCGAGTTTCGAATCAGGTAGTCCCGGCCCGAGCCGTCGAAATCGTAGTCGTAGACCACAGACACGCCGCGAGAGTTGGCGTTGACCTCGTTCGGGATGTGCCACACCAAGCGAGGGTTGGCAGGATCGGAGATCTCAAGTACCGAAGTGCCGTTCCATTCCATCTGCCCGGTAATCGGGTTGAAACGTTGCTCTCCGTCGTAGTAGCTTTGGTGATGGCCCACATAAACCCAGTTCCCATTGGCTTCATCCGACTTCGTAACCACGACCAGAGACTCCCTCCCCTGAAGGTCATTGTGTCCGACGAGCCTGATGTTGTCGGCTTCCACCCCCGCTTCGCTGGCAGGGGTCTCTCCGGAGGCGGGACCTTCGGTCGAACACGCCGACACGGAACACAGCAGCGTCCCGGCGAAAAAAAGTTTCAGGATGCAGACGCTTGCCGGCTGTTTCGAATCGGTCATGTTGCGGCCTCCGTTGTTTGAAAACTGGCCAGATCTTACGAAGCGATGTTGAGAGAGTCAAGTGAAGTCCCCCAGCGGTGCACCGCGGAATGGGTTTTCGATTCTGACGTGTACGTCCCCTAGGATCTGATGAGCGAGTACCGTGGGTCCGCAGCCAGGCACTCTGCCTCGGGAAGACCGAGTTCCCGGCGCACGATGTTGGTTCCCAATACGAGCGACACCATCTTGTAGGACGCGTGCCGGCGGCTCATGCCTTCGCGGCCCATGCCGCAGTCGGAGCAGATAACGAGACGTTCTGCGGGGATGTGTTGGAGTGAGAGGCGGATCAACTCCGCCACCTCGTCGGGTGATTCGATCTGCAATGTATGATGGTCGATGACGCCAATACCCACTTTCATTCCGCTGATCTCTTTGCCGATGGCTTCGATGTCGATCGCGCCGGAACTTTTCGTTTCAAACGTGATCACGTCGGCGTCCACCTGATTCAAGAGCTCAAGGGCGGGCTTGTAGGACTGCACCGTAGAGAACATGCGCTGTTGGGATGGATTTCCCCAACAGGTGTGACACCACACTTCGGTCTTGTCCCTCAATCCCTTCACGGTGTTGTTGAAGACTTTGAGCATGAACTCGGGATTGATGACGTCGTCAACGATGCCGCGGGCCGCCAACAGGTGGATCTGAGGTTCCTCCAACTGGATGACGGGACCCCTGCGTCAGCGAGATCATGCAATTCCTCGTTGAAGGCGTCGCTGAGCGCCATAATGCGTGAGGGCAGGTCCTTGTAGTACTCATCTTGAACCGCGAAAGCGACCAGTTCGGGTGTGACCGTTCCGAACTTGACCGGCTTCGTGGTCAGACGCTGCGCCGCTTTCCATATTTCGGTGTACTGCATCTCGCCGCGTTCCACCGGCCCTACGATCTTGGGCATGACGCGCGCTTCCAGATAGTCGTGGAGAATGTGTCCGCGGGGAAACGCGATGCCCCCCGCACCGGCTTTCGCCAATTTCGGATGAGTCGCTTCAAAGCCCGACATATGGTGTGGCGGGTAGCTCGTCCAACTCTGGCCGCCGACGTCCTGATCGAAGCGGCAGTCCCCGTCCGTGTAGATGTCGAGGCCCGCGATTTCCTGATCCCTCAAGTAAACAGAGAGCGCGTCGATGTAATGCTCCCGGAATTTGGAATTCACCATGGCGTCCAGAAACGATCGGGTCCCAAGATCTTCGGTCTGCCAACCTGGGCGCGGCAGTGAGCCGATGATGGTTGTAGGCAGCGTTTTCCCTCGGGTGGCGTTCAACATGATCCCTACTCCCGTTCAGGTGACCTTTTCCATTTGTCCCGAGGATGCCGAGCGTACGGCCGCTTCTGTGACCGCCGCACCGTGAATCATCTGATCGACAGGGATCGGGAACTCGGACCCATTACCCACAGCTTCGGCAAATGATTCCAGGGCTGCACGTGTGACGTCGAGCGCTTCGGCCTCCCACACTTCCGGTGCGCCCTTGGCCGGTTGGAATTTGCAGGTTCCGAACAATCGTGTGCGCCTTTCTTCCGACGACGCGCCCGCCACGTGCGTCATGCCTTCTAAACGGACCCAGCCTTTCGAACCAAAGACCTGAAAACTAAATCCAGGGCCGGTCGCGGTCACCGTGCCCAGATAGCCCGACATCCCATCTGCCATACGGAACAGAATCGATGTTGTGTCGTCGCTGTCAATTTCGACGACGCGCCTGAAGCTCTGGCAAAAGACGCTCTCGATCGGGCCACATAGATCGATCATGCCGTCGATTGCGTGTACTCCCATTGGTGTGAGTCCACCGCAGGGTGTTTCATTCCGTTCGGCGCGCCACTGACTCGGTTTGAGCAACATCGCGTTGGGAAAGGTCATCGTGGCCTCGACGTGCATGACGGTCCCCAGTTCACCGCTGCGGATGCGTTCCCGAAGTTTGATCATTTCAGGGTGGAATCGCCGATTGTATCCGAGGCCCAATGTGACACCGGCCTTCCGAATGGCAGCGGCTGCGGATTTGGCGTCGTCCCGGGTGAGTGCGAAGGGTTTCTCACAGAAAACGTGCTTTCCCGCCCCAGCCGAAGCGATCACCTGCGAGGCGTGGACGGAATGCGGGGTGGCCAGCACGATGGCATCCAGGGTGGAATCTGTCAGGAGCGTTTCCAGATTATTGGCGAGCTGGAATTCCTGATCGTTTGCAAACGCCTCCACTTCAGGTGACACCGTGCGTGTTGCACCCGCGGTGAAGCGGATCGTATCGCTCTTACCCTGGACTGACTCTACGAGTGTCTTGCCCCACCAACCGAGGCCCACAATAGCCGCATTTAACATTAACTGTTTCTCCCGTCCGAGGTCTCTCTCGTCATTTCAGGCGATATCCGCCCGGATATCTATTCCAGTTGACCGCGCACCCAATCCAGTTCGCGGCAGACATAGTCGACGATGTCGCCCGTTTTCAAATGCGCCGGCAGCACGTCCCAGGTATAGGTTTCGATTTCGAGCTGACGCGACAATGGATTCGCTTTGTGGAAGGCCAGGGCGTCCTCGATCGCAAAACGAGTGGTGCGGAACGTTCCGAGGTCGTCAAGGAAGACAGGGACGTGGATGTGGGTGCGCCATTCGCGCGGTCCCGGGTCTCGGTTCCATGCGGCGAATGCGTCTTCCAGATTGAGAAAGCGATTCAAGCGGCCGTCCTTCTTTTCGAACGTCTGTGTGAGATAGATGGTATCGGCGTAGCGGACCAGCTCGTCGACTGCTTCCTGGTTCACTTCCGGAACGTACACGGCTGCCGCTTCCTGCAGCTTGAAAATTGGAATGCCCGCATCGACCAGCTTCTGCAGCGATACGGAGATGTCTTCGTATGCGACTGCCTGGTGGCAGATATCGAAGACGATGCCGACATGGCGGCGCAAAGCGGCGTGCGCTTCCGATATCGGAATTCCGGCCATCCTGGCAAAGGTTTCCACGGCCCGGCCCGCGTAAAGATGTTCGGTGAAATAGTCGATCGTCTCGTCGGTAGTTTCGAGGAAGCAAAACGGTTCCGGCTCGAGCGCGAGGCCCACCGTACGCCCGGTGCGTGCTTCGAGTTCCACAAGGTGCGCAGCAACACGGAGGACATGCTCGGTGAAGCTTGCTACGACATCGGGGCCCGTTACGCGCGGTTTGAAACCCAGCGGCGCGCTCTGAATCGACGGCGATGTCCCTTCCGGCGCTACGTCTCCAAGTACCTCGGCTACGTTGATCGTGTACTGGGTGCGTTCTTCTGAACGCCAGTCCGGTTCGTAAACCTGCTCCTTGACCGTTGTTCCCTTGAACGGTCCATAGGGGAACGCGTTCACGGTGTAGAGGTACATGTCGTTATCGGATAAAAACTTCTTGAGACTCTCACGCGCGGTGTGATCGCGAATCAGCGTTTCCGCCGATGCGGCTGAAAGCCGCAGGGAGATTCCGAAGGTGTCGTTGGGTGCGAACCTTTCCTTTACCTGGGGGACATACCTTACGAGGCTGGCCCACATTTCTTCCCATGTGTCGCCGGGGTGGACGAGAGTCGAATACGTCAGATGGCCGAGGCCCTGGCCGAGATCCATTTTATCCTTCGAGACCGCTGGCCCGGCCTTGCTCCCGCGCTATCACTGCCCAGTCCCGCTCTCCATCGCCATGAGCGATGGCCCCGAGGAGCCGGTCGCGGTAGGCGTTGACGCTTGGAAGGGGAACGCGCGCGACGTCGGCGGCTTCCATCACGAGGTTTGCGTCCTTCAGGCCCAGTAAGGTCGTGAAGCCGACATTATCATAGGACTCGTCGACGATGATCTTGCCGTAGATCTTGTAGGCCGGCGCCGAGAACAGGCCCCCGGCCAAGACATCGAAGAGCACTTCAGGTCGGACGTCGTACTTGCGCACAAGTGAAAACGCTTCGGCCATCGCCTCAATGGCGCAACCCAGGACGAAATTGTGGGTCAGCTTGATCGCGTTGGCTGCCTCGGGCCTCAACCCAGCATCGAAGGTGCCGCGGCCCATCGACTCAAACAGGGGCTCGCATTGAGCCACGGCTGCGACGGGTCCTGCGGGAACGATTCCAAGTTGACCGGCAGCCGCCGCGTCGGGACGGCCCAGAACCGGCGCTGACACTAAGATCTGATTCGATTCCTGATGGGCGGCGTCGAGAATGTGTACGACTTTCACGCCGTGGGTGCCCATCACCAGATGAATCGTGCCGCTGGCCATCGAGTCCCGTAGCCCTCCGGTACCGAGGGTGACTTCTTCGAGCGCCGCATCATCGGCGAGCATCGTGATGACGGCTTCACGCCCCTCACAGGCCCCGGCAATGGACGAGGCCACTTGTGCGCCCGCTTTGGCCAGGTCCGACGCTTTCTCAGGCGTCCGGTTATAAACGACCAGTTCATGTCCACCGCCAAGGATCTGCTTTGCCATTTCGCGACCCATGCGCCCCAGACCGATAAAGCCAACCTTCATTATGTTTACCTCCGAATAAGAATCACTCTTCTTTGTGCCACACGGGCCTGTTCCCGTTGAGCACTCCCAGGCTCAGTCCGCGGACTTAAGTAGCGGCCAGAAGTTGAAAAACTCTGCGCAGAAAATCAGTAAGGGAAACGTTACGCCCAGCAGGGCCGAGGCCATCCAGATTTCGAGTTCGTAAGCAGGCGGTCCCTCCGGAAGCGCCCCGGTAACGATCGGCGATAGGCCATCGTACAGCAGCGCGAGGACAGTACCGATCGCGGCGGCTGCGATCGCACTGAGTACGCCCTTCAGTGGCTGTGTCAGCTTGGCGAGCACCGATCCCTGCAGCATATTCAGCATGACGATCGACCCGAATATGAACGGCACGGGAACGCGCACGAAGTAGCGGACGACATCGACCTCCATCACGGCCGTCCCGATGTAGAACAGGAGCCCGCCCAGCGTGAGGGCAATCGTGGTCCAGACAATTCCCAGCACAGGCTGCTGCATGAGGGCAGGGAATCGAGCCAGCGGCCAAAGGTCAAAATGCAGCATCAGAAACATGATACCGAGCGCGGACATGTAAAAGACCAGAGCGCTCCACGCGTTGAACAACCCTTGTGGATCAAGCGCCGGTACATAGACGGGCGCACCCTCCATGAAGGTGTAGTCGAAGAAGATACGAAACAACAGGTAGTTGACGACGTAACATGCGAGCAGCATCGCGAGTCCCGCCGCAATCGGGTTCTTGAAGATCGTCGTAAAAGGCCAACCACCCCACATGATCGCGGCCCAGAAAGTGACGGCGACGGATACGATGGCGCATTGAATCAGCATTGGCGCAGGCGGGCTGACGCTCCCGCCGACGACTATGAAATAGGCCACCCCGACGAAAAGCCCAACGACAACTGTGAGAAACGCCAGCGACAGGCCCTTGAGCGGCTGACCTTGTCGGGCCGCTCGGACGGGAAGTTTCGCTCCCCACGTGACGCCAATCACGATCTGCATAGGAATGATGCAGAGCAGAGCGTAAGAGACCCATCCGGCGAAGAGTTGAAACTCGAACAGCGAGATGAAGCCGAGAGAAACGGCGATTGCTATCGCGGTGGCAGCGATTCCCACGACCGGTTGTTTGAGATCCACGGCTTCCTTTCTTCTTTGATTAACGCTGATTTCCGATCAGCGAATGTCAGCGTGAAGAGGACTATAGCATGGGTCCCCAACCCTTCGAGTTACAATGCCTGATGCACCAACCCTCACTATTTCTGCTGCGTGGAAGTGGACACCCACCTTGGAAAAATGAGTATTTCCGAGGCCGCAATGGCCATGAAATAGCGAACTAACGGGTTCATCTTGTCGCGACAATTATGTCGGATTCCACGGTAAGACATGCCGCAAGCGGCCGATGGCGTCTGGGCCTGTTACTTGCCCTCGTTGCCATGCTGACGTGGGCAACTCTGCCGGTCGCGCTGAGCTTGGCGCTGGTCTACCTGGATCCTTGGACGCTGACCTGGTTCCGGTTCCTGGTGGCTGCGCTCGTCCTGTCCCTCTGGTTGAGCGGGCATGGAATTGGGACCAGTCCGCGCGGTCGCCCTTCTCGATATCTATTGCCCCTGCTGTTGATCGCCGCCGTTGGGCTGACCTCCAACTACATGCTGTTCATATTGGGGCTCGAGCTGACGACCCCCGCGGTGTCCCAGGTACTGATCCAACTGGCTCCCGTCCTGATGGGCCTCGGGGGGATCCTGCTGTTTGCGGAACGCTACTCGAAGTCCCAGTGGGCAGGCTTTGCCGTTCTCGTGATGGGGCTGGTGGTGTTCTTTCGGACGCAGTTGGGATCGTTTGCCGCCGGCGATGAACAGTTGTGGCGAGGTGCCTTACTCATCCTGATCGCGTCCATCGCGTGGGCGGTCTATGCATTGGTTCAGAAGCAGTTGCTCAGAGACTATTCTTCGGTGGCCGTCATGGCGTTTATCCATGTGTTCGCTACGATGGCCATCTTCCCCGCAACCCGGCCGTCGACCCTCTTCCACCTGGCGCCCCTTGCCTGGGCCATCATTGCTTACTGTGCCCTCAACACCCTGGTCGCCTACAGCTCTTTCGCTGAGGCCTTGAACCACTGGGAAGCCTCCCGCGTCAGCGCCGTTCTTGCACTAACGCCCTTGGGTACCCTTGCTTTCGTCATGTCTGTGGAGCGGATCTATCCGGGCGTGCTTCCACCCGAACACCTCGATTGGTTGAGCCTGACCGGTGCGGGCCTCGTCGTTGCAGGTTCGCTGGTTACCAGCCTCGCGGGCCGCAACCACGTGAAACACGCAGCTTTATTCGAGTAAAAATGGAACCCTCAGGTGCAAACAGTTCCTTCACCTGCTTTCTGGCTCTTCGCTTCACGCTGACGCAAGGTCCCGGCGGAAAATTCAGCGCAGAAGTATCGTGATGGAGCCCTTTGTTTCTAAAGGTTAGAGGTCTGTGTGATACGCACGAACACACTGCATTGTCAAAGGTCTGTGAAATTTTTGAAATGGCGAAGTTAGGACCGACAGCGTGCGAAAAACCGGTCGCGTCTTGGCCCGTGCCCCACGCTGGTATCATGTTCGCGTGTATCGAACTGCTTGTCGCGGGCTTGCCAGAGGCCCGGCACTGAAGAGACCCGATACAGATCAGGAAACATCCCATGAAAACGCATCAGGCCGGCAATAGGGGCGAAGTTCACGAAACGGTGGAGGTTCAAGGCCATATCATCGATAGCCTGATTCTTCCCAAGATTCTGGACTGCATCACCGGAAGCGGAGGTGATTTTCGGATCGTCCAAGTCAGCATCGGGCAAACCCGGACGGATCCCAGCCACGCATCGATTGAGGTTTCTGCCCCCAGCCAAGAGACGCTAGACGGAATTCTCGGGATCATCGCGGATCATGGCGCCGTTTCTGTTTCTGCCGACGATTGCCAAATGGCGGGGGCCGACTGCGCGGGCGCATTTCCCGAAGGCTTTTACAGCACGACGAACCAGCGGACGGATGTCAGGTTGGACGGTGACTGGATCCAAGTTGAGCCTCAGGAAATGGACTGCGGTATTGCCGTCGACGTGCGTGATCGAACCGCCGTCTGCGTGCCGATGAGCGACGTTTGCGTCGGGCAGCTATTCGTCGTCGGGCACGCCGGTGTCCGCGTGCATCCGCAGGAACGCCATGCCCAGACGCGTGGTTTCGAATTCATGAACAGCCAGGTCTCAACGGAAAAACCCAAAGGGGTGGCCACGGCCCAGGTCGCGCAAGAAATGGCCCGCTGCCGGCGCGAGGGCGAAAAAATTCTGGTGGTTGCCGGTCCCGCGGTGGTCCATACCGGCAGCGGGGCCCATCTGTGTCAGTTGATCCGCTCCGGATACGTACAACACCTGTTCTCAGGGAACGCTCTCGCTGCGCATGATATCGAGCAGGCCATGTTCGGGACCAGTTTGGGAGTCAAACTGGAGAGCGGCGACATCGTCGAGGCAGGGCACGAACATCATTATTTACGCGCGATCAACCGGATTCGCCGGCTCGGGGGTATTCGACCAGCGATTGCAAGGCAGGAATTGACGCGCGGCATCATGTCAGTAGTGTCCCAACGTTTAGATGGGCGTCGCCCATAGGTTATTGAGAATGGTCATGTTAGATCGGCTGAGAGCCAAAATCGATTTGAATTTGATTGCGTACTGGCGGCATCCTTCCGCGACTTTGCGGCAGGAGGCGGCCTATGAATTCCGGCAAGACGATCTTCTCTCAGCTGATGGACTTTCTTCCCCGTCAAGACTTTCGTCGATGCGTCGATCGCTACCGTGGCAACTACAAACTCCAACGTTTTTCCTGCTGGGATCAGTTTCTGTGCATGGCGTTCGCGCAATTGACCTACCGGGAGAGTCTGCGCGATATCGAAGCCTGTCTGCGTTCGGCTGGCACGAAGCTTTATCACATGGGCATTCGCAGCCGCGTCTCCCGCAACACCCTTGCGAATGCGAATCAGGTGCGCGATTGGCGTATCTATGCCGACTTCGCCCAGACGCTGATCTCCATGGCTCGCGAGCTCTATGTTGGCGACAGTTTCGGTGTCGACCTCAAGCAGACGGTTTACGCACTCGATGCCACAACGATCGATCTGTGTCTTTCCCTGTTCCCGTGGGCACGCTTCCGCAAGCACAAGGGAGCTGTCAAACTGCACACGGTTCTGGATCTGCGCGGCAATATTCCTTCCTTTATCCTGATTACACACGGCAAAGTTCACGACCTCCATCTTCTGGATCAACTCGCCTTCGAGCCCGGAGCCTTCTACATCATGGATCGCGGTTATCTGGATTTCCGGCGCCTGTACAAAATCAGTGTCGCGGCGGCGTTCTTCGTGACACGCGCGAAAAAGAATTTCGTCTTCAATCGTCTTTATTCACTCGATGTGGACAAGTCCACCGGAGTCCTCAGCGATCAGATCATCAGCCTACGCGGCTTTTACTCTCGCAAGCGCTATCCAGAAAAACTCCGCCGCATTCGCTTTCTCGATCGAGAGCACAACAAGTACCTCGTCTTCCTGACCAACAATTTCGCGCTGCCAGCGGCGACCATTGCCCAACTCTATCGCTGCCGCTGGCAGGTCGAACTGTTCTTCAAGTGGATCAAACAGCACCTACGCATCAAGGCGTTCTACGGCACAACCCCCAATGCGCTGAAGACTCAAATCTGGACCGCCATCTCGGTCTATTTGCTTGTTGCCATCGTGAAAAAACGGCTCAATGTCAACGCCAGTCTCTACCGAATTCTCCAGATCGTCAGCGTCACCGTTTTCGAAAAAACGCCCCTTTTAAAGGCCCTTTCCGCCCTCGACTATCAAGATTCAGACTCGGAGAACTCCAAACAACTGAATCTATTCAACTAACGTTGGGACACTACTGGCATCATGTACGAGTGTGTCCAGCGGGACGTCGATTTTTTGTTGGCTGGCAGCATACGCGATGACGGACCGCTGCCCGAAGTCATCACCGATGCCCTGGAAGCGCAGCGGGAGATGCGTCAGCGGATCCACGACGTTTCGTTCTGTCTGATGATTGCGACAACGTTGCATTCGATCGCCGTCGGCAATTTGCTGCCGGCATCGATTGGCGTGGTCTGTGTCGATATCAATCCATCGACCGTGATCAAGCTGAGCGACCGCGGTTCGCTCCAAACGGTTGGATTGGTGACGGATGTCGAGCCGTTTTTGCGCGGGCTGGTCACTGATCTGAATGAAATAGATGGATGAAGACGCGACCTCATGTTCTGATGTGTGCGCCAACATTCTTCGGCATCGAATACGAAATCAACCCGTGGATGAATCGCTTGCGCCAGGTGGATCAGAAACTGGCCACGCGGCAATGGGAAGACCTGCGTCAGATTTTGACCGACCGAGGAGCCCGCATCTCATTGCAAACGCCGGTTCAGGGACTGCCAGATCTGGTCTTTACTGCCAACGCGGCGATGATCTACCGAAACTCCGCCATACTTTCGCGATTTCGGCATCCTCAGCGGCGGGGCGAACACCAGCAGAACACCGAGTGGTTTCATGGGCACGGATTCAGCGTACTGGACTTGCCCGGCGATTCATTTTTTGAGGGGGCCGGCGACGCCCTGTTTTGCGGAGACACGCTGTACGCGGGTTATCGGATTCGGAGTGACATCAACAACCACCAACGAGTGGCGGAGATCGTCGGGCACCGCGTCCTTGCCATGGAGTTGGTCGACCCGTACTACTATCATCTGGATACGTGTTTTTGTCCGCTCGCACCGGGAATCGCTGCGTACTTTCCGGCCGCCTTCGACGAATACGGCCGACAGGTCCTTGAGTCCGGCATCGAAACGCTGATTGAAGTTTGTGCAGAAGAAGCCAGGTCGTTCGCCTGCAACGCCGTGGTCGTGGGGCAGTCGGTCGTTACGAACACCGACTGCCCGGGCCTCCATCGAAGCCTCAATGAGCATGGTTTCGATCCAGTCGCGACACCACTCAGCGAATTCGTCAAAGCAGGAGGAAGCGCGAAGTGCCTGACCTTGCGTCTGGATGGCGAAGAGGCCGCCGGCTGGAAAACCAATCGCGACCTCGATATATCGCCCTCGCCTGGCCACAGGCCATCCGACTAGCCATTCAGCCATCCGTCTTTCTGGCTATTCGGTTCCGCCGAAGCAACGCTCCGGCCAAAACTTCAGCACATAGCTATCGTGATGGAGGCTATCCTCTTTTCTATGCACTTGGTGTCCGCTCTTCGATCTGTCCAGTCCGGACGGTTTGTGGTAGAAGAGTTTGGAAATGTTCAGCGTGGATCCGGTGCCAGTGCCCGAGTAGTATTAGCAGGATGCTGAAAAAGCCTTCCTTGGCTTTTTCAGCGTCGCCACTCGGGAGGCGCGACTCCCTCGTGGCTCACATTTTCAATGGCTTGCAGCCATCGAAAATGGCGGCACGTCCTGTGCCGCAGCGCAGACTGTCGAAAAACTGAGTTTTTCAGCAGCCTGTTAGTGACGTTTTCGATGATCCTAATATTATGAAGAGGTGGTCAGAATGCACTACGTTGGCAAATTCGATGAGTCAGCCATAAAGGCGCACCCAATGTATGAGAATCACAGCGAAGGCTACGGGCAGGTGTCGCTGGTCGATCATGGCACCGGCTCACTGCATACCGGATTGGGGATTCATCAGCTGGAGGCTGGCGGTACGCTGCTCCCGCATGTCCACTCCTACGAAGAGGGGTTTTACATTCTCTCGGGGGAAGTCTTGGTGAGCCTCAACGACAACGCCTACCTGCTGGGTTCCGGAGACTTTGGCGCGATCACCGTGGGATCGGTGCATGCCTTGCGCAATGTGGGTCAAGTGCCGGTACGATGGCTGCAAATGGCCGCCCCTCAGCCGAAACCTGATGGCAAGGAGCGCGACACGTTTTTCTTGAAAGACACTCACTTTCCCTCCGAAGGCAAGCCGCTGGACCTGGATGACCTCAACGGCAATGCCCTGGGCCATTTCGATGCCAGCCAGATTCCGCCCATGGAAGACAGACCTCCAGCCGCACCGGGCCTGGAAGGCGTTTCCTTGAATTGGTTGATTGACGAGAAGTTGGGAGCCCGTCACCACCGGATGGCTCTGATCGAGTATCAGCCCGGCGTAGGCATCGGTTTACACGATCACGCCTTTGAGGAGGGCTACTTCTACTTGAACGGGGAAGCGGAGGCTACGCTCGATGGCGAAAGCTACCACATCGGGGCGGGTGACGTCGTCTGGACGGGTGTCGGCTGCGTCCATTCCTTTGCCAACGAGAGTCAGGAACCCGTCCGTTGGTTGGAGACCTTTTCTCCCCAACCCCCGGCTGAAGATGCCTTCAGATTCATGGCCCAGTGGGAGAAACGCGCCGAAGAACTGGAAGGGGTTTAAAGGCGACGTGTGCTTCAGAATTCGAACGGTCAAACGAATGAGATTCTGAACTCTTGAGTGGTACGCTCCCTTTTACTTCACGACGTTCCAGATTTCCTCGATTTCCGTGCCCGCATTTCGGATGATCTTGGCAAGCGGACAGAACCGCTGGAGATCTGATTTGAGCTGCTCCATCTCCTCGTCGGAGGCGGGCGTCTTCGCATTGATGACCAACCGTATTTTCGGGTATGGCACCCCGATCTCTTCAATGAGCTGGACGCCACGTCTATCGAACGTAGCCTCGGCATCGATCGACAGGGTTTCGTACTCTATGCCCAGATTTTTCGCACACTTGTTGCTGATGACGTTCGTGCACGCGACCAGAGCTGCCAGCAGTGTTTCTGTTGGCGCCAGTCCGAGATTGTCTCCCCCGCGCTCTCTGGGTTCGTCGATGAGGGAACCGACGTCCCGGACGGAGATCTCCGTTCGAGTGTGGGTGGCGCATTTGCCGTGGACCCTCTGTACGATCGTACTTTTCTCTTTGACCTTCATATCTCCCTTTCTGCTCCTTGTCCAACTTGTCGGACCGGGCGGGCGCGAGCTGCCAGCTACCCTTCCTGCTTTTCCTCAATAAGCCGTCGCAGCTCCTGCTGACGTTCGCGTGTAATGGGATACTTCCACATCAGGAAAACCACCACGGCATAGGCAGCCATGGGCAACGATACAATCAAGTAACGGATACGTTGGAGCGCCTCCGCGCTGTTTTCCCCTCCGAGCGCAGGGTCGAAGCCAAAGATGGCGAGAAACGTAAACCCGATAAAAACAGCTAACCCAGAAGCGGCCTTGCTGGAGAATTGAAGCAGGGCATAGTAGAGCCCCATACGGTCGGAACCGGATTTGACGCTGTCTTCGTCGGAAACGTCCGCCATCATCGAACGCGGCAGGAATTCGTTGGCCGAGGTGTTGACGCCAATCAAGAGGAAGACAACCGCGGTCATCACAAGCTGTTCGGGTGGCAAAATTAAAAGAAGAATCGGGGACAGAGCGCCGAATAGAACGGCTGCCTGCACCGTCTTATGTTTGCTCCACACTTCCGCAAGCTTGACCCACAGCGGCAGGCACAGGAGTCCTCCGACGATTAGAAAGAGGAGAACGGAACCCACCT
The DNA here is from genome assembly GCA_965218085.1 of Terriglobia bacterium. Classification (GTDB taxonomy): domain Bacteria; phylum Acidobacteriota; class Terriglobia; order 20CM-2-55-15; family 20CM-2-55-15. Next base: position 355,624 of record CBDCKF010000001.1, read on the forward strand.
GGTCCTCCAGTCCCAACGTGAAAGACACAAAGAAAACGAAAAGTCCCTGCACAAAATAGGTGGAGAAAGTGAGCAGTCCGTTGGCGATCATCAGCCGGAAAAGCGCTGCGCTCCTGAGCACGATGGCAATACTCTTCAAGCTGATGGCCGGCTGACGCTTCACAGCAGGTTCGCTGATACTCATCAGACATAGCAGCACTGCGACTGGAAGGCTGAAGACTAGAAAAATTCCTATTGCGGCCGTTCTTTCCTCGTAGCTGGGCGTTCCCAAACGTTCCATCGCGGCCGGTATGAGGCTGACGGCGATGGCTCCAGCAATGACCGCTACCTGCAACATCGCCGCGATCCGCGACCTGCGGTCGTAGTCGCCCGAAAGTTCCAGTGCCCATGCCGTGTGGCTGACAGTAGATAGCGTCCACCCAACGTACATCACGATCAGCCAGCCCGCGAAGTAGGCGTAGCCGGCCCCTTCCGGCGGCAGATAGAGCCGGTAGAGCGACAACATCAGGATTGGCACCGAGAGGACGAGCCAGGGTCGTCGTCGTCCCCATCGGGTTTCCAACCTGTCGGCGGCAAGTCCGAAGATTGGATCGGTCACCGTGTCAAACAGCTTTGCGAATAGAAAGACCCCGCCCACTGCGGCGGCGCCCAATCCACGGTATTCGGCGTATAGAGGCGGCAGGAAGACAAACAGTGCCGTCAGGGTCGAGTTGAGAGGCATCGCAGGCAGTGCAAATCCAGCCATTCTGATTGCACTCGGTCGGGCTTCGATCACTGTCTGCCTCCGGAAAGTGAAAAGGGGACGCACACCTCAGAATTCAGCAAATCTCATTCGTGTGGCCGTTCGAATTCTGAGGTGTGCGTCCCCTTTCGGGACCCACTGACTATGGGTTCATCGAGTTGTACATACCCTCGACGTTCAGGGAGACCCACTGCTCATAATTGGCCCAATCCGAATAGGCGTCCATTGTTATGGATGCCTGAAGTTCCTCCAAAGAGGAGCCCGCCGCCATTCCCTCAGCGACCGCGTCGTAGAGATCTTGATGATACTGGCGATACTCGGCGAGATCGGCCGTCGAACCCACGACACCATGAGCCGGTATGACGAACTCGGCACCCAGCGCTTCGACGTCCCTAAATTCGCCAGTCCAGAGTTCGTGGTCGTAGCCGGCCATTGTCTGGAATGGAAGCCGCCCCAGGCTGATGAAGTCGACGACAAAAATGGCGCTCTCTTCGGGAAAGTGCAGCACCGACATGTTAGCGGAATGGGCCGGGCCCGGATGGATCATCTCAACACTCCTGCCTCCGAGTGTTACGGTGCGGCGGTCCGAATAGGTGTCTGTGGGAGGATGGACGTCGCTGACGGGCCCCCGTGCGATTTCCCCACCACTCAACATGCCGTCTGCATTGGCGTCAAAATTCGCGAAGTTGTTTTGGAAGTTGCCCGTGGCTTCCGAGAGTTCGATCTCCCCGTTTCCATTGGCGTCCAGTTCGGCGGCGTTCGCCGGGAGAGCCATGTCGGCCGGCGCGGCTAGCGCGTCAAGCATGTTCTCGTGGCCGATAAACTCTGCCGTGTCAGCAAAGACTTCTCCGCCGGAAGCATGGTCCCAATCGCTGTGACTGTAGAGCACATAGCGGACGGGCTGGGTAAACCGGTCTTCCAACTCCGCCTTGAGATATGTCGCAAAGTCCCGGTTGATCGGATCGGACATGATGATGCCTTCTTCGGTGACCAGGAACACCGTGTGGTGGTTGTTGTTCTGTGCTCGATACAGATCTCCCGTGATGTTGACGATGCTTCGAGCCGGTCCCTCGGGCTCGGCCGGAGCCGGAGCCGGAGCCTCCGATTCCGGTTCGGCCATGGGAGCGCAAGCAGCCAGCGTCAGCACGAGCGGCAAGATGCAGAGACAAAAAAAGATTCGTTTCATCGGGGTTCTCCTTGGATCAACGGTTCGGAAATTTACGGGTATCCTACCCCCACCCATAGAAGGAGTCAAACGTGACCTCAGTTCGTATGCCCCGCCGTTGGCCACACGCTAAGGCTCAGGCATCAGGGTGACGCGAATCTGGTTTTCCAGGTTCAGGTATTGCTGCGCGTCTTCCTGAATTGAAGCGGGCGTAAGAGCTTCTGCAGAAGCAGGATATGAGCGGATGCTGGCGCCCGGCACCACACCTCTTTGATAGTCGCTGGCGAGTTGACCCAGCAGAGTCCTGTTTTCCTGAAAGCCCGTCTCAAATGACCGGAGCAGGGCTTGACGGATATCAGAAACCATGGCATCGTCGGGCCGAGCACTCTTGAGATCTTCGATTCCCTCGAAAACCGCCTGGACAAGTTCATCCGTGCGTTCCGGATCGGACCCGAATGTAATGCTCAATGTGTAGCTTTCAATAGGTTGCCAGGCCAAGTTGGCTCTGACGTTGATGCTATAGGTGCCACCGAGTTCCTCTCGCAGGCGATCTCGCAGGAGCGTTTCCAGTACCAGGGCCATTGCCCGGATCCCGGTCCGTTCGGCCTGGTCTTCGTATTCGAAAGCGCCGGTGAACGCGATACGCGTCTGGCTTCGGGGTTCGATCCCCCCATATACGGTTTCCTCGATCACTCCAGTGGGCGCCCGCACGCCGACGTCCCGCCACGTTTCATACCTGCCTGTCGACGGCAGAGCTCCGAGGTAACGTTCCACCAGCGGCCGCATGACGTCACTATCAATGTTGCCGACGAAGACGAAAGTGTAGTCGCCCGCGTCGGAGAACCGGTCTTCATAGAAGGACAGCGATTCGTACAGGTCCGTCTCGTCGAGTATTGCGACCGTCGGCGGGCGTTGCCGTGGATGGTCCTGCGTGATGATGCGGGTGTAAGCGTCGTTGAATGCCGTCGCCGGATTCGAGTCCCGATTTGCGAGGGCCTGTTGGGTCTGGGCTTGCCACAGCTCGTACAAGGTGTCATCAGCACGTGGGGCAGTAAATCTCAGGTAGATCAACTGGAACATCGTTTCCAGATCCGTTATGGATGCGTTACCAGTGACACCTTCGTCGTAGCTTGAGATGAAAGGGCGGACGTTCGCGAGCTTGCCCGTGAGCACCTTCTGTAAATCGATCGCGTTGAATTCTCCGAGCCCGCTGTTTGAAATCAGCGTCACGGCCGTGCTTGCAGGGACAAAATCTGCGTCACTGGCCAGTGAGGTCCCTCCCGGGCTGAAGCCACGAAAGAGGATCTGGTCTTCGTCGAAGTCTGTGGGTCGCAGTGCGACGCGTACGCCGTTGGCGAGATCCCATTCGGTAATGTCGCCTTCAATCATGCGCGTAGCGACGATCTCCGATCCCGCGGGGATTGCAGCCAGGAGAGGGGCGTCGCTTACAGTGTCCACATAGGCGGTGATTTCAAAGTCACTGACTGCGGCGAGGACGGCCGTTAGAGCCGCTTCACCGGGCATTTCCAGGCCTTCTTTTTCCGGACCGGAAACGACAACGACGCGGTTGGCGTCGCGGATCCAATCCTGACCGACTCTATTGACTTCATCAATCGAAATTTCAGGGACGAAGCGCTGGTGCAGTGCGTATTCGTATTCAATGCCTGGGATGGATTCCCCGTTGAGAAAGGCGCGGGCGTACTCGCGGGCGAAGGCTCCGGAATCGCGATTTGCCCGATTGGCGTAGCTCCGTTCCATTCCACGCAAGAGGTTCGTCTTTTGTCTTTCCAATTCAGACTCTGTGAACCCGAATCGAGCCACACGCTCCGCTTCAGTAAACAGCGACTCCAGACCCCTTTCGATACCGTTCTCAAGGACCGAAGCGCTCAGAAAATACGCGCCCAGCGGACGGATCAACTGACCCTGGTTTGAGGATGCCCGTAGAAACGGTGGATTGGCTTGTCTGGCGATCTCCGCGAAGCGATTGTTGAGGATGCCGTTGTAGAGCCGTTCCACGATCCGCTGCCTGTAGCCGCCGATTGTCCAATCCGTTTCCGGAGCCATCTTGTGGTAGACCTGGACGCTCGTCCGAGGCATTTCCGGATCCGTGGCAATCGAGAACAGAGTCTCGGCATGGTCGGGAACACCGTATTCAGCACGCTCTCGAGCGTTCGGCGGGTTTCGCAGATCCTCGAAATGTTGACGCGTCAGCGCCTCGATTTCGGATGCGTCGAAGTCGCCAACGGCAATGACAGCCATCAGGTCAGGCCGATACCAGTCCCGGTAGAAGCGGTCCAGAGCCTCGTGGTCGAAGCTTTCCAGGCTTTCCAGTGTGCCGATCGGAAGGCGCTCCCCGTAGCGCGACCCGTTAAAGATGACTGGAAATTGGAGGTCGCGTAATCGTGACCCGGCGCCTTGACCGAGTCGCCATTCCTCGATGACGACGCCGCGTTCCATGTCGATCTCTTCAGGGGCGAGCGTCAGGCCGTGCGCCCAGTCTTCCAGAATCTGGAAAGCCGTTTCCATGTACGCGGCGTTGTCGGTCGGCAGTTCCAGCTGGTAGTTCGTTTCGTCGAAGGAGGTAGACGCGTTGACACCCGGGCCCAAGCGCATACCGATGGATTCCATGAATCCGATCAATTCCTGCTTCTCGAAGTTGTCGGTCCCTTTGAATGCCATGTGTTCCAGAAAATGGGCCAGTCCGAGTTGGTCGTCGTCTTCAAGAATCGATCCCGCATTAACGACGAGCCGCAACTCCGCCCGGTTCTCGGGTTCCTGGTTTTCACGAATGAAGTAGCGCAGGCCGTTGGCGAATTCTCCGGTCCTGACAGCCGGGCTGATCGGAGCGGGTTGATCCAGAGGAACCGTTCGCGCATCTTCGGGGCTGGCCGTCCCCCGCGTCGCTTCCTGAGCGACGAGCCCGGATGTTGGGAATGCCAGTGGAAGCGTTGCCAACAGGCAAACGAGGATGGCGATGCGGATTGGGTATCTCATTAAGAAGCTCCTTTTGAATCCGGTCAGATCCGCCCGAAGAGGTGTTGCCGTATCGCGGCTCTCGAGACTTCGGCCACGAGCCGCTAGGGCCCTCGGTCAGAAGTTCGTTGCCTGTTAGTTTCGTCACGGTGAGAATGGTTCATCTTCTTACTCTAGACGCACGGGCTCGCGTCTTTACTCTGAAAGCGGTCCACCCGCACCGCCGAACCGTTGCGGGTCGTTCTGGGACACACTTAAACTCTCCGTCGATCCCCATTGGCCTCGCCATCATGATGATGGTGAGGATCGCCGATCGTTCAGACCACGCGTGGAACGCGACAGAGATGGTCATCTGAATGAACGATCGAGCGAAATCTTATTTCCCGAACCTTTGCCACGGGCTGCCTAGGGCCCTGAGCTTGCCGCGGCTACTTCCTCCATGGAACCGCTTAACGAAAAAAGCCAGACACTGTCGCCTCGCGCGGACCGGGCGAAGTTGTTACCCGCTGAATACGCAACGACGTACTGTTGCCCTTCATATTCGAAGCTGCTGACCGACGAATTCATTCCGGCGCCCGTTTGGAACTCCCAGAGCAATGATCCGTCGCTCGAGTCCAGGGCGGTCAAACGGCCATCGTTGCGGCCGAGGAAGACCAGGCCTCCCGCCGTAGCCAATGATCCACTGTAGCAACGGTCCTGCAGGCGTTGTTGCCAGACGATGGTGTTGGTGTGCATGTCCATGGCTGTGAACACGCCGGAAACATGGTAGGGCACAGCGCCGAACTCTCCACCCACAAACTGTTCACCTTGCACGGGAGGCAGTTCGTTGTCCGTGGTCCCGCCACTGAAGAACGACATGCGATCGGTCGCACAGATGTAGAGATAGCCTGTCTCGGGATCGTAAGAACTGCCCGCCCAGTTGGCGCCGCCGCTATGACTCGGCTTGACGACGACCCCCTGGTCGAAGAAAGGTGTGAATATGCGTCCCTGATTGACGAGCGGGGGATAGCCTTCCGGCACGATATCAACCTGCTGCGGAACGAAGGCGTCCCCGATCGGGTAGGGTTGGGTTGCTGCTGTGGCTTGCCGGGGTTCCTGTGGCACTGGACGTTCATCGATGCCGATCAGAGGCTCACCGGTTTCGCGGTCCAGTATGTAGACCCAGCCCGTTTTGCTGGGCTCCGCCAACGCCTGCCTCATCTCACCGTTGATCTCGATATCGAAAAGAACGACCGGATTCGGGGCGTCGTAATCCCAGATGTCGTGGTGGACTTGCTGGAAATGCCAGCGGTACTCACCCGACCTGGCGTCGACCGCAACGATCGAGGTCGCGAACAGGTTGTCGCCTGGCCGTATGCTGCCGTTGAAGTCAGGGCCTGGGTTGCCCGTCGAGAAGTAGATCAGGCCGAGCGCCGGGTCGACGGCCGGAGTCTGCCAGACAGTTGCTCCACCGTATAGATAGACGTCACTGTCTGAGGGCCAGGTGTCGTGCCCGATCTCGCCGGGACCCGGAACAGTATAGAACGTCCAAACCAGGGAGCCGTCCGCTGCATCAAAGGCTTTTACGCGCCCGCGAACGCCGTATTCCGCACCCGCGAAACCGGTAATCACCAGGCCGTCGTGGTAGAGCGGTGCGCTCGTGATGCTGAACCCTTCTTCCCAGCGTTCGGCCTGGGTCGACCACATGACCGCGCCCGTCTGTTGGTCCAGGGCTATCAGCTTGCCGTCCAACTGTCCGACGAAGATTTTCCCTTCGCCCAGGCCCACTCCGCGGCTGGTCCAGCCGCAGCAGATTGTATCGATGGACGGGTCCAGGTTGGCTTCGTAGTTCCACACCAGATCGCCGGTGTCCACGGACATTGCAAACACGTCATCGGCGCCGGTGACCACGTAGACGACACCGTCGTGCACGAGCGGTTGGGCCTCACCGGAGTATTTGTCGGCCACACCGGATCCACCGAGCCGCGTGCGCGAAACACCCTTCAGTCCGCCTACGTTGTCGCGGTTGATCTGATCGAGGGGTGAGTACCGTTGGTTGTAGACGTTGCCTCCGTTCGTGATCCAGTCCTCGGTTGGAAGCGCGATCAACTGGTCGCCGGAAAATGCGGGAGCGGGCGTGATCTGCGAAACAGCACCTTGGGCGGATGGGGCCGAAATCAGGGCAATACAGCCGAGGGCCACGGCCAGGACGAGGCCATTCGGGCCGAGGGCCGCGCCTAAGCCAGGTGATTCTTTGGTCAGACATCTTCGAAGCTTCCGGTGTAGCATTTGAGACATTTTTAGACTCCGCTTACCTTGGCGCTCCTAAGCTCTCGAGCGCATGGGCTGATGGTTTCGCCAGTCATCCTACTTTATCGAGTACTCGATTCTATCGACTTCGCCGGCCACTGGACGCACTCACGATCTGACAGATCCAGCGGTGTTGATCGGATTCCCAATTTTTTCTATCGTGTTGCCAAGCTCGATCAAACCGGATGTAATGACTCGGGCATATACGCCGCGCAGCCGCATTTCTTTACCGGCCTCGGAATTGACGAACCTCAAAGCGTCTTCACCATAGCGGTTCGAGAATTTCAGGCATCCGCGGTGAGGTTTGGACATGATCTCGAGGATGGCCGTACCCATACGTAATTGTTGGCCGACATTGAGATTCGTTTTACTGAGGTCCATGTCCACATAGAACTGATCTCCCGAGAGGGCTTGGCGGTTCTTGTCATCGGCCAGCAATTCGATCATGCGCGTGTTCATGATCGTAATCTGAGCTGCCGGGTTTGGATTATCGTCATGATTCTTGCTCGCCCAATTGTCTCCATGCACGCCCAGTTCTGGACTGGCCTCACACTGGCTGAGCAACACGCGCTCGTTTGTTCGTGGACGGATAACGATGCTCGTGATCATTCCTGCGTCCTTAGGGGCATCGGCGAGCCAGGCGAGCTTGGCTTCGAGATCTTCAGTGTTTGGGTGGCTCACGTTCGAGTGTCCCCGGTCAACTGTGGCGGCTGAGGAAACGGCCCATGCGCTCGAGTGCTTCTTCGATGTCCTCGACGCCGACAGCATAGCAACATCGGATGAAGCCTTCTCCGGACGGGCCGAACGCGTTACCGGGCACCACGGCCACCTTGTCTTCGATCAGAAGCCGCTCGGTGAACTCCTCCGACGTCATGCCTGTTGACCGTATGGATGGGAAGGCATAGAAAGCGCCCTGTGGTTCGTTTGGCTCGAGGCCGATTTTTTCGAGACCCTTGAGCAACAACTTGCGGCGCTGGCAATAGGCCTCCAGCATTTCCTGAACATCGGGTTCACCATTGCGCAGGGCTTCCACGGCAGCGGCTTGAGCAGAGGTTGGTGCGCACACCATTGTGTATTGATGAATCTTCATCATAGCGGCGATGAGGTCGGGAGGTGCGCACACGTATCCGAGCCGCCAACCTGTCATCGCGAACGCTTTGGAGAAACCTCCGACGGTGATCGTGCGATCCTTCATTCCGGGTAGGGAAGCGAAGGGCACGAAAGGTTCTTCGGAATATACAAGCCTGTCGTAGATCTCATCGGAGACGACGAGGAGATTGTTCTCGCCGGCCACCTCTGCGATGCCTTTGAGCGTCTTACCATCCAGCAACGCACCCGTCGGGTTCGAAGGATTGTTCAGGAGAAGCAGTCGACTCCGATCGGTGAGGTGTGCGGCAATGTCTTCGGCCTTGAGGCAAAACCCATCCTCCACTCGCGTTGGGACGGTCCGAGACACGCCGCCGGCAAGCTGGACGATCGGGGAATAGGCCACGTAGCCCGGATCTGCGCTGATGACTTCATCTCCGGGGTCGAGTGTGGCGCGCATGACCAGGTCGATCGCTTCACTCACACCCACTGTAATCAGAATTTCGGATTCCGGGTCGTATTGCAGGCCGTACAAACGCTCGAGGTAGGCGGAGACTTCGCCCCGGAGCTCGATCGTCCCGAGGTTCGACGTGTAGTAGGTGTGACCGCCTTCCACCGAATAGATGGCCGCTTCGCGTACGTGCCAGGGTGTGACAAAGTCCGGTTCGCCAACGCCGAGAGAAATGATTCCGTCCGTAGAGACGATCAGGTCGAAGAAGCGCCTGAGACCCGATTCAGGGATTTCCTGAACGCGGCGGGAAAGCTGCTGTTTCACAACGGGCTTTGCCTGCTTTCTTTTCGGAGTGAACGGTATGGGTCTCTTGGACATCGTTGTTGCTCTCTACATCGACAAGGGCAGACGCCCGCTCTCGCCGTCTTCACCCACGATAAGGGTACCGTCTTCCTTGAAGCGCCTCAGGATGAAGTGAGTGTTGGTTCCCTGGATCGCGTCCATGACGGACAACTTGTCGGAGACAAAGTTCGCAATGTCGTAGATGCTTTTGCCGACAACTTGTATCAGAAGATCATAATCTCCGGAGACCAGGTGCATGGACCGTACTTCAGGAAACCGTGCGATGCGGGTGGCCATCGCGTTGAAACCAACATCCCGCTGGGGAGTCATCCTTACCTCGATCAGGGCTGCTACAGGGCCTTCTCCGACCTTGTCCCAGTCCACCTGAGTCTTATATGAGAGAATTCTGCGATCTTCTTCTGCCTCCTTTATAAGACGGCGGACTTCGTCCACGGAACGGTCGGTCATCGTAGCGATCCGCTCGGGAGTCGCTCGGGCGTCTTCTTCAAGGATGCGGAGAATGTCTTCCATAGCTCACTAGAGTATCGATGTGCACCAGAAAGGGTCAACGAGAGATTCAGTACGGGGGTTGCTTCATCTTATCCGTAGCTGGGTTCTGTGACCGCTCACAATCAACAGAAATCTGGCGCTATAATCGGTGTAATCCGCGATAAAAAAAGGAGTTCGTAATGCGAAGGCTTGATTCGAGATTGTGTGCGTCCCTCATCCTGGCAGTGTGCACGCTGTCATCGACCCCTGCCCGAGCCCTCCAGGGTCCAACTGAGGGACGACCCCCGTTCGTCAGGGAGGATGCGGCCGAGAAGATTTCCGACCATGTCTGGGTCATTGCCGACGACGGTGTCCGGTTTGTACCCAACGTTGGGATCATCGTCGGCGACCGCGCCACGCTCGTCATCGATACCGGGCTGGGAGATCGCAACGGTCGGATTGTGCTTCGCGAAACGGCGAAACTCAGTTCCAACGATGACATCTATGTCGTGGCGACACACTATCACCCCGAACACGCGGGTGGGGGCTCGGCCTTTCCGTCGAGTGCCCGCTTCGTCGTATCCGAAGCCCAGCAGAGAGATCTCGATGAATTGGCACCCGGTATCTCTGAACGTTTCGCCCGCATTTCACCCATCATGGGAGAATTGCTCGAAGGCGTCCGGTACCGTCGCGGGGACCTGATATTTGAAAGGGAGCACACGATCGACCTAGCAGCCCGTGGTTAAAGTCCACTTCACAGATTCAAACGGACCCGATGCGACCGTATCGCGAAGAATGATGAGTGAAGGAGGACGGGATATGGGCATGGGACGAAAGAGACGACGCCAGGAATCGCTGTGGATCGCGACACAGGAGTTGCCGCGGACCAAAGGACACGTGTTCTACGAACGGGTGAACCGGATTCTGGAAGAAGACGGATTCGACCCGTTTGTTGAAGAAGCCTGCCAGAAGTTCTACGCCCCGGTGATGGGTCGGCCCGGTGTCGTGCCGGGTGTGTACTTTCGGATGCTGCTGGTCGGCTACTTCGAAGGGATTGACTCGGAACGCGGCATCGCCTGGCGGTGTGCCGACTCGCTGAGCCTGCGGGAGTTTCTGGGCATTGGGCTGACCGATGGTACCCCGGATCATTCCAGCGTGTCGCGGACACGCCGGCTGATCGATCTGGAAACCCATGCCCAGGTGTTCCACTGGATGCTGGAGCGGCTGGCCGGGCACGGGTTGATCGACGGGAAGACGGTTGGCGTGGACGCGACGACGCTGGAAGCGAACGCGGCAATGCGGTCGATCGTGCGGCGAGACACCAGGAACAGTTATGAGGACTTTCTGAAGGAGTTGGCCCACGCTTCGGGCATTGAAACGCCGACACGAGCCGAACTGGCGCGACTGGACCGGAAACGGCCGAAGAAGGGATCGAACGACGACTGGGTGCATCCCGACGACGCGGATGCGCAGATCACCAAGATGAAAGACGGCCGCACGCATTTGGCTCACAAGCTGGAACACGCTGTGGATATGAAGACCGGCGTCGTGCTGGGGGTGACGGTTCAGGGTGCTGCCACCGGGGATACGACGACAATCAAAGAGACGTTGATCCGCACGGCCGAGAACATGGAGAAGCTGGCAAGCAACCCGAAAACCGAAGCGCAGATTCGAGAAGATTGGTTTTCTGAAGTCGTCGCCGATAAGGGATATCACAGCAACGAAACGATGGTCGATCTTCGCGAATTGGGGATACGCACCTACATCTCGGAACCGGATCGGGGCCGTCGCCGCTGGAAGAACAAGCCGGACGAACAACAGGCTGTCTATGCCAATCGCCGTCGAATCCGTGGAGAACGCGGCAAGGAGTTGTTGCGGCATCGCGGCATGATGCTGGAACGACCCTTCGCTCACGGTCTGGAAACCGGCGGCATGCGACGGGTTCACCTTCGAGGGCGGGAAAATATCCTGAAACGGATCCTGGTTCACTACGCGGCCTTGAACCTGGCGTTGATCCTGCGCCAGAAGTTCGGGCAGGGCACGCCACGGAGCCTGCAGGACCGGTCTGCGGCATACTTTGCCGCTCAAATCGTGCTCTTCTGCGTCCAGATGGCGCTTCAAACGCATCATGAACTCCGTCAGCTGGATATCGAGCCCAACGTGGCTATCGAATCCGACGTTACGACTGTGTCAGAGAATCTCACTTCTGCCACGGGCTGCCTGGGGGGCGCTACGGTACGGCTCATGTCTCTGGGCTCCACGCACACACGCGGCGACACGGCGATCTTCGTAGAAGAAGACGGTGTTCTCTTTGCCGGAGACATCGTCATGAACCGCACGTTTCTTTCCTTCAACTCGACCTCCAGTGGCGAAACATGGCTCGATGTGTTTGATCGATTCGAGGAGCTCAGTCCCACGACTATCGTCCCCAGTCATGGCGCTATCGGTGGCGAGGCTTTGATAGATGCTCAGCGGACGGTCGTTGCAGGCATCACTGAAGGCGCGCGTGAACTCAAGGCCGAAGGGCAAACAGTGGAACGGGCGGTCGAAGTGCTGACGGATCAGTTTGAGTCTGCATACCCGGACTGGAGCGCGTCCAACCGGGTTGGTTCCGCGGCCGGGCGATCTGGGCCGAATTGCCCTAAAAAGAGTCTCGCAGGTGTAGCTCGCGATGGGCAGGCTTTATTTAAGGACGCAGATTTCGTCCAATGTTTTCTTCTCTAACGCGGGTACTCGCGCCCCTTCGGCAGGGTATCCAATGGGCAAGAGCACGAAGGGCGTTTCGTTCTTTGGACGTTCCAGTATTTCCCGCAGAAATCCCATCGGGCTTGGCGTGTGCGTGAGCGTGGCCAGGCCTGCTGTGTGCAGTGCCGCCAGCAGCATTCCCGTCGCGATGCCGACTGATTCCATGACGTAGTAGTGTTTCTTCTTGAACGACGTCTCCTCGGAGGAATCATTCAAGCCGTAGTCGATCCTGAAAACAACAATCAAGTGCGGCACGGTTTCCAGAAACTCTTTGTGCCAATCGGTTCCGAACGGCGCCAGATCTTCCAGCCACTGTTTGGGAAACCGCCGCTCGTAGTTCTCACGTTCTTCTTTTTCGGCGGCCAGCCGGATCTGGTGTTTGATTTGAGGATCGGATACGACGAGGAAACGCCACGGTTGCATGTTTGCACCTGAGGGTGCCGTTCCTGCAATGCGAATGCAGTCCTCGATCAGAGACAGCGGCACTGCTTCGGGTGAGAAATCTCTGACGCTCCTTCGCCGACCGAGCGATGCAGCCAATTGACGCACTCTTTGCTCACCGATCAGAGGGGGGAATTTTTCGAATTGAAGAGGAACGAAGCCGGCATCATCGGGACCGGATCGACTGTGGGATTCGGATTCCATTATGTACCTCAGCGCAGCGGGGCGCGGATTGATCGAACAGACGCAGGCACAGATTAAACAGCTGTCTTGTCGTTATTTCATATATTCTTGCGGATCCCTCGACTCCAGGTCATTCACGGCTCTTCCCGAATAATCCAAGCGTGATAATATTCGTCACCTTCGGCCTCCCCCAGGAGACGCATCATGGACCGCCCGGCTGCTAACAAATATGGCACACGATCTGTCGTGCTGGCGACCCACGCCATGGTGGCGACCAGTCAACCGCTGGCCTCGGTCGCGGCGCTCGATGTCATTCAGGAAGGCGGCAATGCGGTGGACGCGTCCATCACTGCGGCGGCGGTTCTCAATGTCGTCGAACCCATGATGACGGGTGTCGGTGGCGACATGTTTGCCCTTCTGTTCATGCAGGAAGAAGGTCGGCCGGTCGGACTCAACGGCAGTGGCTGGTCCGGGTCCGATTCGAGCCCGGATTATCTCAGATCACACCGCATCGACACGCTCGAAGGAATTCATACGGTTACCGTGCCGGGGGCGGTTGCGGGTTGGTTCAAGCTTCATGAGCGCTATGGCACGCTGCCCATGTCGCGGCTGCTCGCTCCGGCGATCGACTATGCGGATCAAGGGTTCCCCGTTTCTCAAATTATTGCGGGGGATTGGGCGGCATCCGAGCAGTTGTTGCGGTCGAACGACGCTGCCACCCGAACCTACCTTCGTAATGGAAGAGCTCCGGGCCACGGGGAGATCTTCCACACTCCGGACCTTGGGGAAAGCCTCCGCCAAATTTCGGAACACGGCCGGGATGCGTTCTACAAGGGTGATATTGCCCGCCGCATCGTAAGCACCTCGGAGGAATTGGGCGGTTTCTTGAACCTTGCCGATTTCGAAGAATTCGAAGCCGCTTGGGTCGAGCCGATATCGACAGGGTATCGGGGGTACGAAGTGTATGAAATGCCACCCAATACACAGGGCATTGTGGCGCTTCAAATGTTGAACATCATGGAAGGATTCGACCTCGAAGCGATGGGGCACAATTCGGCGGCCTATCTCCACACCCTTGTTGAAGCCAAGAAACTGGCGTTTGCCGACCGTGCCCGGTATATCGCGGACCCCGATCACACATCTGTGCCGACCGACCGTTTGATATCGAAAGACTACGCGGCGGATCGCAGGGGACTGATCGATGCGGATCGCGCGCGGGAGGATTTCGCGCCCGGGTTTAACGCTCCCGGAGACACGGTCTACCTCAGCGTGGTCGATCGAGACCGTAACGTCGTATCCTTTATTAATAGTTTGTTCTCATTGTTTGGTTCCGGAGTCGTTGCCGATGGGACCGGGATATGTCTCCACAGCCGTGGCAGGGGATTTTCGACCGAAGCGGGCCATCCCAATGTCATCGCTGCCCGCAAACGCCCCTTCCATACCCTCGTCCCGGCGCTGGTTCTGAAAGAAGGCCAGCCCTATTTCTCCTTCGGAGTCATGGGTGGCGATATGCAGGCTCAGGGTCACGCGCAAGTGTTGGCCAACCTGATCGACTTTGGGATGGATCCCCAGCAAGCGGGAGAAGCCCCACGCTTTCGGCACACCGGCCCTGAACTGGCTCTGGAATCCTCTATGGGTGCCAACGTCCGGCACGAACTCGCCCGGAGAGGGCACGAGTTTGTTGACGAGATCGGTGTCTTCGGAGGGTTCCAGGGAATCCTGATCGATCCCACGAGCCGAGTTCTCTCCGGTGGCTCGGATCCCCGGAAAGACGGCCTTGCGATCGGATGGTAAAGCCGCAACGAAAGCCCGCGGCCAAGGCTTTTCGTTGGCGCGGCGCCCCCTGGCAGCCCGTGGCAGAAGTCTAAAGGGACGCGCGCAGGGGTCTTCGGGTTGCAGGCGCGAAGTGAGGAGCGGCCACCGAGGTTTGAAACCGAGGCCGCAGGCGCCGTCTCTACATCGTGACCAGTCATAGCGATGCCGGACAAAGCCTGCGGCCCGAACCCCCCTGCGCCCGAAGGGTTACGGCGAAACGGGGCCGTCTTCGTTGTCGGCGACTCCTTGCAATGAATGAGCATTGCAGCGTCGTCGTGACGTCGCGTCGTCGCCAAGTCGTCTCCTGGAATTCGGCCCCGTTTCGCCGTAACGCGACCCTCGAGACTTCTGCCACGGGCTGCTTGAGCATCCGATGTCGCCAAAAGCCACCAGAATATTTTCACTGGCAATACTTTCTAAATAATTGAAAGTAAAATAGTTAACTCACAACGGTAAGCCACCGCCTCTGGCGGTGAGACTCGAAGAGGTTCGACCGTCCCGTCGTGCAGTTCTGGTAGACGGTCTCCATCAACGAACCACCACCTGCGAATTGAAGGAGACCGTCATTGGCGAATGGCAGTGCCAGTCCCACGACGGATTGTATCGCATCGGTCGTGTCACTCGGCGTCCACGTCATCGGGCGAAAGCGACAGGTGGATTGTGATGGCCAGAAGGCTGGAAGCAAGGATGCCCTTATAGGCCCCCTCGGGGGGCCTTCGTCATACCGCCCGCTGAGCGGGCGGTACCTGATGTGTGCCGGGCATGGCACGCCAACTGAAGGAAGGAAAGCCACCGTGATCGGACGGAAGGCGAACACCAACAAGGCAAGGGCAGTCTCAGAGATGGGGCGTCCGGAAGAAGCATGAGGCAGAACTCGTGTACGTAGCGAACAGCGAACCGGCTAGATGGGTGCCCGGAGGGGGACGAGCAGGCGTAAGAGAGCGAGTCCCGATATCCGACCGTAGTCACCGAAGGGAGCTGAAGCCGGACGGTATACGAGGGGGTTGCGTGTCTTACCCCGGGAAGCCCTATTGCTTCGATATCGGGACCCACGGTGGGTGCGTCCACCCAGACGGGCTCTTGTCAAGAAAGTTGTGTTTGAGGAGGGGATCATAAGTCCTCCTCAAAGCGGGATTGGAACATGGCGTTGAGCTGATGAAGAGCGGAATGGATGGAAGTGGCCGGAGATTTCCAACGGCCGTTGTGGAGGTGAGAGACGGCCAAGCCGAGTTTGAACTTGAGGGTGTCTTCGGAGTGAAAGTAGCCGCCCGAATTGCGGCGCATAATTTCCAGTTGTCCGTTGACGGCCTCGACGAGGTTGGTGGTGGAAAACGATTTGCGCATGAGGTCGGGATACTTGAGGAAGGCGAGATAGTGAGTCCGTTTCTTGCGGAGCCCCGCGATCCAGGAGGGATAGTGCTGGGCGAAGCGGTCACAGAGTTCCTCGAACCCTTGGTTGCCGACATCCTCACACCAGGAGGACTTGATGGCACGGAAGCGTTGCTGAAACTCGGCGGCGTCGGATTTGGAGAGATGGCTCTTAGCATTGCGCTGCATGTGGACGGTACAGAGCTGGATATCAGCATTGGGAAAGAAGCCTTCGCTGACCTTGAGAAGGCCGGAGAAATCGTCCTGGACGAAGATCATGACGCGTCGGAGACCGCGCTCGATCAGAGAGCGGAGAACCCCCTTCCAGTCTTCGAGATTCTCGCGGCCGGGTTTGGCAATGCAGGCCAGGACACGCTTCTTGCCGTCGCGGCCTAGACCCACCACCAGGTAGATACAGGCCGGACGCAGCCGGTCGCCGTCGCGGAGTTCGACGTACTTGCCATCCACGAATAGGGCCAGCAGATCCGTGTCCAGTGGCCGGCTGTTGCCAAGATCGAGTTCTTCGATCAGGCCCGACGCCACCCGTTCCAGATCCTGTTGGGACCCGGACAGGCCCATCTTCTGAAGCGCCTCCCGGGCCGCATTGACCGAACGGGATGAGGCCAGCAGTCCCAGCAAGATGGACTCGACTTCTTCAGGGTAGCCGCGCTGATACGGGGATGGTAGGTTCGCGGGACGGAAATCCCCGTTACGGGTTCGAGGGACACGGATATCGATCGGAACGCTGCCCACTTGGAGGGAGCGATCGTAAAAACCATTGGGACGGTCGTCGGGGCGGTGTTCAAGATGCAGGTCCCGTTCGGCCACACTGAGGCCCGACAACAGGGTCCCCAGTACCTCGCGCAGGCTCAGATCGGCCAGCCCGGAGGCCAGCAGGGTCTGGATCTGTGTTTTTGTGGATTCAGAAATTTGTTCTGATGGTACGCTTTCATTCGGATCTGTAGACATTGGGTTCAACTCCATAACTGAATAACTGATGACTCAGGTCTAGGGCTCCAGCGTGAACTGGAGCCCGCTTCAATTTCAGCGGGCGACGGGGGCTGTGGAAACTGCCGGGCCTATGGAAATCGGGGGAATCGGTCGCCTTCGGCGGCTTCTTCTTGATGATTTCCACAGGCCCTTGGAACACCTCCGGCGTCCGCACAGTTCCCACAGCCCGGACGACGAATCTATCATTCTCTCTCAACTGGAAATCACGAAACACAACTTTTACGTTACTCCCCCAAGACGCTCAAAGGACATTGGGTTATCCAGTCCGCCGAGACCCGGTATTGAAAACCAAACCGCGAACGGCGACCCCGGAGCGGGGAGGAAGCAGAGGGTGGCAGATCCATGGGTAGTACTGAAGACTCAGGGCCGATGAAGCCTGGTAACAGAGCGGAGGAGAAAACCCTGACGACCGGGAAGACCCGGGCCACCGGAGATCGCTATCCGGCGGTGGGAAGTCATGGACGAGAGGCGAGAGTGACACCATCAGGAAGTCGATTCAGTGGGTGGATTTAGGGCCTAGCAAACCGATGGGGGCAGCGAGCTCCGCGCGAGCACCGAACCGGAGGCCCGGCGAGGTTAGCAGCAGTCCGGGCCCGGCGCCAATACCAACCATCCCCGGCCATTCCTGGCGGTAGAGAGTCACGGAGAAAGTGAAGTGAAAGTTGTTGGAGCCATGGAACGGGTCTACAACCCGGGGCGACTCTACCGGGCATGGCAGCAGGTTCGGGCCAACGCCGGTTCAGCCGGAGTAGACAACATGTCGGTGGACGCTTTCCAGGAGAGAGAAGACGAGCTTCTCGCACGAATTCAGGCAAAGCTGGAAGCCGGGACATACCGTTTCAAGCCCGCAAGGCGGGTCCTGATCCCCAAGCCGGGCAGTCCGAAGAAGAGGAAGTTGGGTATACCCGTGGTCATGGATCGCGTAGTCAGTCAAAGTCTCCACACAGTGTTGACGGAGATCTTTGAAGGTGACTTTAGCCGGTCCAGCTTCGGGTTTCGACTTGGGAAGAGCCAACACCAGGCCATCCGCCATGCACGGAAAGCGGTGGTGGAAGGCTACGAGTGGTGTGCATCGCTGGACATTGAGAGCTTCTTCGACGAGATTCCTCACAACCTGATCCTGAAGCTCATTCGACGGAAGATCCAGGATGAGCGGCTCGTGACGATGGTGGCGCGGGCGCTGAAGGCGGGAGTTGAAGTAGAGGGTGTCGTCGAGAAGACGGACAAGGGATGTCCACAGGGCTCCCCGGTCTCGCCGATCCTATCCAACATCGTGCTCAACGAGCTCGACCAGGAACTGGAGCGGCGGGGCCACCGGTTCAGCCGGTGGGCCGATGACTTCGTCATCCTGTTAAAGACCGAGCGGGCAGCTCGACGGGTGATGGAGAGCATAACTCGACTCCTCGAAGATGAACTCGGATTGCACGTCAACCGGGACAAGAGCCGGGTGGCGCCGATGAAGGATGTGGAGTTTGTCGGATTCCAGATCCTGCGGGGCCAGATTCGGGTCAGTACACGGGCGCGCAAGCGCTTTGTGCAAGAGGTCCGATCCCGGACACGGCGGAATAACGGGCAATCGATGTCCCAGGTGATTGCCGGTCTCAACGAATATCTTGCAGGCTGGGTCGGGTACAATCGCATCCAGGAGTTCCGTAAGATATTCCAAGAGCTGGATGCATTCATCCGAAGCCGACTCCGTTCCATGCAGTTAAAGAAATGGAAGAAGCCGGCCAAGTTCCAACGGATGATGATTCGAGCTGGGGCACCGATGTATTACGCCCACCGCACCTGGATGCGGATGAGTGCGTGGCAATCCGTCCTGCGACGGGAAGTTCGCTTCGTCCTAAGTCTGGAGTGGTTCCGCCGCCACGGACTTGTCTTTCTCCATGACTACACGGAGCGGAATCTTAAACTGGAGTTTACTCGCTGATCGAGGAGCGGCTTACCTGGCCGGTACGAGCCGTTCTGTCCGGAGGGGGTGCGAGCGATCTCACCTCCTACCGGGATTCATTCCGTGGCTCGGGAGAGCTTTGGCGTCGTCGTAATTTCTGTTGTTGATCTTATTGTCCTAAAGGTCTCGACTCCGTCTTCCGATAAGGACACTAGCGGCCCGATAGGGAGTGAGCTAAACGTAACGCGCCAGCACGGATGCTCGGCATAAATATCACGGAGGATAACAGAATGAGTTTTTCAGTAGTCACCAACCTAGCTTCTATCAACGCACAAGCGACGCTCGACGGAACCCAGATGGGGCTCCAGCGGACACTGGCCCGACTGACCTCGGGTTTGAGAATTAACGGTGCCGCAGATGACGCTGCAGGCCTCGCGGTTGCAAACCGGCATAAGCTGGATAACACCGGTCTGACCATCGGTATCCGGAGCGCCAACGATGCCATCAGCAAACTCCAGATCGAAGACGGGGCGCTGAGCAACATCGCGTCCTTGCTGGATCGGGCTCTGACACTAGCCAGTCAGGCTGCTTCCGATACCTTCACCGGTTCCAGAACAACGCTGGATGCCGAGTTCCAGTCGGTAATTTCGGAAATCACCCGGAACGCGACAGCCGCCGGCATTGAGACGGGCAACGCAAATCTGAACGCCCGCTCGGTATTCGTCGGAAATACCACGACCAACACCTCGGCGACCGTAACCTACGTTTCGTTTGCGCTGACCACTGCGGTTGACGGCCAAGGTCTGGGCATCAGCACCCAGAACATCACTACACAGGCAAATGCGGCTACAGCAATCTCTGCAATTCAGACTGCCGTTGGAACGCTCGGCACCGTACAGGGTCGAGTGGGTGCCGCGATGAACAGGTTGAGCTTTGCAATTTCGCAGGCGCAAACGATGTCGGTCAGTGTGAGGGCATCGGAATCTCGAATCCGGGATGCGAACATCGCGGAGGAAGCTGCGGCCTTGACGAAATTCAATATCCTGACCCAGAGTGGTCTGGCTGCTCTATCGCAGGCAAACCAATCGTCCCAATCCGTCCTGACTCTACTCCGGTAGTCCTTCCACGCCCGAAGGAGCGACCCTAAGCAGTTAAAGGGTCGCTTCTTCCAACCCGGCTCTCTAGTCGTTCTTTAAAGAATCACACTCAGCAGGACAAATCCAAACCGCACCCCGCCGACCGGCACGGGTCATATCACAACAAGAAGGCCGAGACCGATCATATTTTTACGCGGTTCTAGCCTGTGCTCAGAGCCGCCCGACCAAGATAAGCCACGACAGGCCACGATACGCAAGGGTACGTGTTTATTGACACCCCTTTACGATGGGACAGATAATAGTTGCATCTTGAATTCTGTGACTTCTTACCTGACTTCGGTTGCCGCGCTTGGCGTCATGCTGTCGACGCTTGCCTACGCCCCCTTCTCGCATGTGCATTCCGAAGAGGGGCGCCACGGAGCAGGAGCTGTGCACGGGACCCAGGTGCACTCGCATTTTTCACTTGCCGATCACGGCACTGGAAAAGGTCCTGCAGAAGCTGCTGGAGAAATCGATGGCCCCCTGATCGATGTTTCATCTCACGAGGGCCATCACGTCGATCTCTTTCTTTCGCTGGCCGGGAAACCGTTTCCCGTAGCAGCGTCCGCCGAGTCTCGTACGGATGTAGCACCGCAGTTCCAGACAAGCGAACGCCACAGTGCGCGGCGGCCGGGCCGGACCCGAGATCCTCCGGGCGCGAACGTATCCTCCCGAGCTCCCCCCGTTTAGACCTCCCTGAGCAGCGGTGCTTCCACGCCGAAGTGCGTCGGTGCACTCTGGATGCATGTGGTTTCTCATCAGACTGACGAAGAAGGACGATCGTGAACAATAGTGACCTGTCTCTCT
Source organism: Terriglobia bacterium (assembly GCA_965218085.1). Taxonomy (GTDB): domain Bacteria; phylum Acidobacteriota; class Terriglobia; order 20CM-2-55-15; family 20CM-2-55-15. Next base: position 376,558 of record CBDCKF010000001.1, read on the forward strand.
CGGCCCACGCCTATTCGGCAATACTCGTTTTGTGTGCCGCCTTTGCAGCAGGGTGTGCAGCGCCTTTACCCGTCGAAGAGGAAGTTGAAACCGAGGTGCTGTCTCGCACCGAGTTCACTGATCGGATCGAAAATTTTTTCGAATACGATCCGCTGAGATCGGGCGAGACGAGCGCGTTCTTGATCCACTTGACCGATCTCCTCGATGGTTCTCCTGTGTCCGACGCACAGGTTCAGTTGTCGGTCCGGGCACAAGGCAGCGTAAGCGAAGCCGCGGGGACGACTGCGCTGGTTGGACGGGTCACGGGCATCTATGTCGCCGAGTTGGCGGTACCGAATGCCGGGATTTACGACATCGAATTTCGGGTTCAGAATGATCAGATCAACGAGTCGATGACACTTAGCGGATTCGAGGTCGAGTGAGAGATATGAGAACTGGAGGAATAGACGACATGACGGAATCCACTGTTATGCGACGCCGATCGGGGCCGGTATTGATCGCGTTGATGGGTATTGCGATTCTGGTGCTGCTGGTGACGCTCTACCGGAATCAGGCTGTCGAACTCGGAGCCGAAGAAGCCGCCGTCGAAGCGGCGTCGAACGGTACCGTAACCTTTTTGATGGAGCAGCAGTGGCTCATCGGCATGAAGCTCGCCGAGGCCCAGCGTCGGGACCTGTCGCCACAGGTTCGTGTCGTAGGCCGTGTTATACCCGCGGACAACTACACGGCAATCATTTCTTCTCCCGTGACCGGACTGGTCAAGGACGCGAACCTGCCGGTTCTTGGCCAACGGGTGCGCTCGGGCGAAGATGTCTTGGCCATAGAACAGATGCCCCAGGTCGCGGATGCGGCGCAGGCCGCTCAGCTTCGCTTGGAGGCCAGCCGCACGGAGTCGGAACGCCGTCGTTTGGAGCAGTCCAGGGGCGAGGCCCAGATACGTTTGCGTCAAGCCGAGCGGGAATGGACCCGGGCGAGACGCCTGCACGAAGAAGAGTTGATGGCACTGCAGGAGGTAGAGGCTGCGGAAACTGAATACGATGCAGCCGAGTCCGTTGTCGCCTCTTACTCCGAACAGTTAGCCGCACTTATTGAGGCCCCGAATCTGGACAACGTCATGCGGACCACGGCGCCTCGCCAGGTGCTTTCAGCTCCGATTGCAGGCCGCATCAACCAGATCTTCAAAGAGGTGGGTGAGTTGGTTCAACCTGGAGAACCGGTGCTCGACATCGTGAACCTCGACGTGGTCTGGGTCGAAGCCCCGATATTTGAAAAGGACCTCGCCGCTGTGCTCGATACCGGTGAGGTGATCTTCGAGACGATTGCCTATCCGGGCGTCGAGTTCGTAGGTGAACTGGTGGATGTGAGTGCGCGCATTGATGAGGAAACCCGAACCGCGACGGTAATCTTTTCGATTCCGAATCGGGATGGCCGGCTTCGCATAGGCATGCAGGCCAACATTCGCTTGGCCGCCGGACCTCCACGGGGAGTCGTTTCGATTGCGGCTGAAGCGGTTCTGGAACACGAGGGACGGGACATTGTTTATGTCCTGCTTTCGGGGGAAGAGTTCGAACGCCGTAACGTCATTCTGGGAGACCGTTACGGCGATGAAGTGTCAATACTGGCCGGCGTGGAGCCCGGCGAGCGTGTCGTAACACAAGGAGCTTACCAGTTAAAGCTACAGGAGCTTCAACCGGCAGATCCTGGTGCGCATACGCACGAGGTGTAGGACGTAAGAGTCCTGACTCAGACGTTTGCGACATAAGATTTCGCTCGGTCGTTCATTCAGACATCCTGTCCGAACGACCGGCGACCCTCGCCATCATCCTGATGGCGAGGCCTATGGGGATCGACGAAATGTTGAAACAGGCCCTAGGAAGACCCGCACCGGTCCAACGGTGCGGGTGAACAACGAGGCGGTAGCCGAGGCGTTCAGAGTAAGAAGATGATCGGATCGGAGCATGACGAAACTGTTAAGTACCGAACTTCTAACTCAGGACGCTAATGTGGGCGTGGGGGGACCGGCCGGAGTTGTGGCTCCCAGAGGAGAGGTAAAGCCGGATCGTAAGTGCACTCTGAAACGGAGGAGTAATCGGGGCCGGTGGGCCCGACGCTAATGTGGGCGTGGGGGGACCGGCCGGAGTTGTGGCTCCCAGAGGAGAGGCAAAGCCGGATCGTAAGTGCACTCTGAAACGGAGGAGTAATCGGGGCCGGTGGGCCCGACGCTAATGTGGGCGTGGGGGGACCGGCCGGAGTTGTGGCTCCCAGAGGAGAGGCAAAGCCGGATCGTAAGTGCACTCTGAAACGGAGGAGTAATCGGGGCCGGTGGGCCCGACGCTAATGTGGGCGTGGGGGGACCGGCCGGAGTTGTGGCTCCCAGAGGAGAGGCAAAGCCGGATCGTAAGTGCACTCTGAAACGGAGGAGTAATCGGGGCCGGTGGGCCCGACGCTAATGTGGGCGTGGGGGGACCGGCCGGAGTTGTGGCTCCCAGAGGAGAGGCAAAGCCGGATCGTAAGTGCACTCTGAAACGGAGGAGCGATCGGGGCCGGTGGGCCCGACGCTAATAGAATGCTAGATCGAATTATCCAATGGTCTCTGGACAATCGCCTGCTGGTTGTCGTTGGAGCGATCAGCCTCCTGGTCTACGGCGGCATCGTCGCGGCCCGCACCCCGATCGATGTTTTTCCTGATCTGACGGTCCCTACGGTAACTGTCCTAACAGAGGCTCACGGCCTGGCACCGGAAGAAGTCGAAGCGCTTGTTACCGTGCCGCTCGAATCCGTCTTGAATGGTACGTCGGGGGTGTTTCGTGTCCGTTCGAATTCAGCGGTGGGACTCTCGTTGATCTTCGCGGAGTTTGAGCTCGGAACCGACATATATCGGGCTCGACAGCTCGTAACGGAAAAACTCCAGCAGGTGGCGCTGCCTGTCGGAGTCGAGTCGCCGGTGTTGGGTCCAATCTCTTCGACGATGGGCGAGATCATGCTCGTCTCCATGAACTCTGAAGGCGAAACATCCAAGATGGATCTCCGTTCGCTTGCAGACTGGGTCGTAAGGCCCCGCCTCCTCGCGATTACGGGGGTGTCCCAGGTCATCGTGATTGGGGGCGACCTGAAGCAATACCAGGTGATCGTGGACCCCGCTAGGCTCGTTGATTACGACCTGTCTCTCGAAGACGTCAGTCACGCCGTCGAGGAGGCGAACGCCGTCAGCCCCGGTGGTTTTATGGAACGAACCAACGAAGAGTTCCTGATCCGCGGTCGCGGTCGCGTGAGTCAGGTTGAAGATCTGGCTCAATCGGTTGTCACGATACGGGACGGCCGCCCTGTGCTGATCGAGCAAGTTGCCGAAGTCCGTCTGGGTGCTGCGATCAAGCGGGGCGACGGAAGCTTTAACACGGAACCTGCAATCGTCGTCACGATCCAGAAGCAGCCGAACGCCAACACGCTCGAACTGACCGAGGAGATCGAAACGACACTCGAATCGCTTCAGCTGACGCTGCCCGATGATGTTTCTATCGATGCTGAGGCTTTTCAGCAGGCCAACTTCATCGAACTTGCGGTAGGCAACGTCCGTCGCGCGTTGCTCGAAGGCGGCGTGCTGGTCAGCGTCGTGCTCTTCCTCTTTCTCTGGAACTTCAGGACGACATTCATCAGTTTGACCGCGATTCCGCTGTCCTTGCTGACCGCCATCCTTGCGATGAGCTATTTCGGAATCAGTATCAACACGATGACGCTGGGTGGGCTGGCGATCGCCATTGGGGAACTCGTGGACGACGCGATTGTGGACGTAGAGAACGTTTTCCGACGGCTCAAACAAAACGTCGAGATGGGAAATCCGGAAAAAGTATCGACTGTCGTTTTTAAAGCGTCCAGTGAAATACGAAATTCAATCTACTATGCGACGTTGATTATCATCCTTGTTTTCCTACCCTTGTTTTCACTCGCGGGATTCGAAGGTCGTATGTTTGCACCGTTGGCGTTCGCATACATCTTTTCGATAGCCGCGTCGCTCCTGGTGGCGCTGACGGTTACACCGGTCCTGTGCTACTGGTTGCTCGGACGGTTCACCCGAGGGCAGAGCACCGGTGATTCCCGATTGGTGGCGTTTAGCAAACGGCGCTACAGCAAGGTGCTTGGTTGGGCCCTGGCCCGACCGTTTGAAGTTATCGCAGTGTCTGTTCTGTTGCTCGTGACGTCCATCGCTTTGCTTCCGCTGACAGGCCGTGAGTTTCTACCGCCTTTCAACGAAGGTGCCGTGAACATTAATGTGACATTGCCTCCTGGGACGTCTTTAGAAGAGTCGAATCGCATCGGTAACGTTGTTGAAGGGGCGCTGCACGAGATTCCCGAGGTGGTCTCCACTACGAGGCGAACCGGGCGTGCCGAACAGGACGAACATGCCGCGGGAGTCAACGCGAGCGAGCTGGAAGTCGTCATCCGACCGTCCGAGCGATCGCAGTTTGAAATCATGGATGAGGTGCGGGCAAGCCTCGCGCCCATTCCGGGCGCGGCGTCGGAAGTCGGGCAACCGATATCCCATCGCATCGACCACCTGTTGTCGGGCACCCGGGCGCAGATTGCGATCAAACTGTTCGGTCCTGACCTGCCGATTTTGAGAAACAAGGCCGAAGAGATCCGGGCTTCGATAGAAAGTGTTCCGGGCGTCGTCGACTTGCTGGTCGAACCCCAGGTCGGCGTACCTCAGGTTCAGGTGAACCTCGCCCGCGCCAATGCGGCGGCTGTCGGTCTGTCTGCCGGTGATCTGGCTGACGCCGTGGAAACCGCCTTTAACGGTCGGGTCGTGGGTCAGGTCCTGGAGCAGCAGCGAAGCTATGATCTTATTCTCCGTCTCGAAGACGCAGCCCGTGAATCCCTCGACTCCATCCGGAATACCCTCATTGAAACCCCGATGGGCGCGAAGGTACCGATCGCACAAGTGGCGGATGTCCGTTCCGACCAGGGGCCGAACACAATCAACCGCGAGAACGGTCAGCGCCGGATCATAGTGCAGTCCAACGTTTCGGGAAGAGACCTGGGTAGTGTGATTGATGACGTTCGAGCAGAGGTGGGCAGGGAAGTCGCCCTTCCCGAAGGTTACTTCGTTCAATATGGCGGCCAGTTCGAGGCACAGGAGCAGGCTTCGCTGAGAATTTTCTGGTTGTCGTTGGTTGCGATCGGCGGGATATTTCTTCTCCTCTTTATCGCGTTGAAGTCCTTGCGTGCCTCGATGCTGGTGATGGTGAACCTGCCGCTAGCACTGATCGGTGGTGTCCTCATCGTGTTCCTTTCGGGTGGTACGCTTTCGGTCGCCTCGCTGGTGGGTTTCATTACGCTCTTCGGCATCGCTACACGCAACGGCATCATGCTGGTCACCCACTACCGTCATCTGATCGAGCAAGGTGTGGCCTTTCGTCAGGCTGTAATTCAGGGATCGATGGAGCGCCTGAGCCCGATCCTGATGACCGCGCTCGTGACTGGAGTCGGTCTGGTACCTCTGGCCCTCGGAGTCGGGATTCCGGGGCGGGAAATTCAGCAGCCGATGGCCGCGGTGATTCTGGGCGGGATGCTGACGTCCACATTTCTCAACATGATCGTCATACCGACCCTCTATTTGAGGTACGGGCGCCAGGAAGAGGAGGTGTGGGATGAAGCCTGGACGCAAAGTGGGGACGCAGCTCCGGCAGGAGATTAACCTTTTGTAGCTATGCTCTTTCAGCGCAGGAATATTTCTTGTTCGTGCGCTCATCGACCGAACTTACGAAGCTGGAAGCCGAGCGCTGCTACCCCACACAGCGATCCGCTACGGCCACATACCTGGCGTGACAGTTGCTGCACGAGGCGGCGAGTTGATCGGTAACCTCGGTCAACACATCGCCGAACGCCGAGGTTCTCATGATTCGACTTGCTTTACTCTTCGTCCTGGCGAATACCACCGCCGCGGCCGCGGTCCAACAGGACCTCAGCTACGATTTACTCGCCCCGGGTCAGAGGGTTAGCGGTTTCCAGGCGGCAGCCCTCTATGTGAACGACGATGAGCGTCCGATCGGCGCCCAGTTTGTCCACGATCAGAGCGGGTTCACCTTGGATCTATTGGAAATTCAATCCGTTCCGCAGGCAATGATCTGCGTCACGACCTTCCCGACGTCTGACATGGGCGAACCTCATACACAGGAACATCTGTTGCTGGGAAAGGGGAATCAGGGTCGAGCCGTCGCCAGCCGCGAGCCGATGGCCCTGGCGGCATCGAGTGCTTTTACCATGCAGTGGAGGACCTGCTACAGCTTCAACACCACCGCAGGTGCGGACGTCTTTTTCGATCAGTTTGAGACCCGCATGGACGCCCTCCTCCACCCTGATTACACGGACGAAGAAATTCGCCGTGAGGTTCGCAACTTTGGCGTTCGTCAAAATGGGGCGGCTGGAACGCTGGCGCTCGAAGAGAAGGGCACGGTCTACAACGAAATGGTGAGTTCTATGGATCAGCCCGACCGGCGTATCGACGATGCGGCCGCAGAGATGATCTATGGAGACCAACATCCTCTGGCTTTTAATTCCGGCGGTTCTCCCGAAGCTCTCCGTCTCATCCAACCGGATCATATCCGGACGTTTCATGCGGCGCACTACCACCTGGCCAATATGGGAGCCATCGTCGCTGTCCCAAGGGATATGCCCATGGTTCGTGTGTTGGAACAGTTCGACGAAAGGCTGAACCGTCTTGAATCCGAGAACCCCGGGCTTCCGGTTCTCAGCGCGGCAGACCTGCCCACCCCTCGGCCGGCTTCGCTTGGGGAAATCAGGCATGTCGACTATCCTCACGAAAATGCCGAGCAGCCGGGTTCGCTCTGGTTCGTTTGGCCGGCTGAAAGAAATCTCGATCTGAGCGAGCAGACTTTGCTGTCTCTGTTCCTTCAAGTCTTGGCCGGGGATCCCACGACAAACCTATACAAACGTTTTATCGATAGCCGCACACGAGAAGCGGATTTCGGCGCGCAGTCCGTTTTCGCATTTGCGTCCCCGGATCAGGGCCACCCCGTCACGGTCGGGTTCAGGGATGTCCCGGTCGCTCGAATGAATGACACGGACATATCCGATCTCCGTGACCGGGTACTTGACGAATTGAGGAGGGTTGGATCTTGGGAGAGGGGCTCGGATGAACTCCGCGCATTTAACGAAAGACTTCGGAGTCGTGTTGTTCAACGACGAAGAGATCTCGCGAAACTTGTCAACTCACCGCCGCAGTTCGGCTTGCGGGGAAGGGGTATTGGATGGATTACTCACCTTCATTCTCTGGCCCGGGAGGATGGATTCCGACGATCTCTGACGATGAAGCCCGTTCTTGAAGAAGTGGAGCGCATCCTGACTGAAGACAGTAACGTCTGGGCGCGGTATCTAGAGGAGTGGAAACTGTTCGATGCCGAGCCGTGGGTTCTGGCGGCGAAACCGAACCCGCAACTGACGGCGCTCGAGCGGCAGGCGCGTGAAGCGCGTTCGACGGATGAACTCGAACGGTTGATGGGAGTCTACAGTGTCGGGGATGGCCAGGAAGCGCTTGTGCGTTACCGGGCTGACTACGAGGCCGATACCGCAGCAATCGAGGCCATGGCCAGCGGGGTCGCCCCGCCCCGGTTTGTGGACGATCCTCCCCTGACACTGGATGACCAGTTGGATTACGAGTTGTCGGAGACCGACGGGGGCATCCCTTTTCTACTCTCGACGTTCGAGAGCATGACGAGCGCCACTGCGGGAATTGCGTTACGCGCGGACGTTGTTCCCGAAGATCGTCTGCTGTACCTGTCGGTTCTTCCCGAGCTCTTGAGCCAGGTCGGAGTCATCGAGGACGGTACGCCTATCAGTTACGAAGAGATGAGCGAGCGCTTACGCCAGGAGATCCTGACTCTCGAAGCCGAATTCAGCAGTACCGCAAGTACCGGACGCGTGGAGCTAGTTGTTCGGGGAGCCGGCAACGACCGGGTCGAAGCGGAATGAGCCATCGATTGGATGCAACTCGTGTTGTTTCATCCGGACTGGAGGCCCGAGAACCTGCCGAGACTTCGAGACGTCGTCGACCAGGTGTTGGCTGGATTGCGCCGGACCATGCAAAGATCGGAGGAAAGCTGGGTTCAGAGTGTCGCAGCGGCCTACTGGAAGCAGGACGATCCCGTTTTCCTGGCGACGGAATCGTTCATGACGCGCGCCCACAACGTCCACCGTCTGCGTTGGATGCTCAAGGATGCATCGCAGGGTGAGCGCCGCGGCGCTGCGGCCATGCTTAGGGACCTGGGCGGTGTTTCCGGAAGCCGCGCCGAACTCGAAGCCCGGCTCGCGGAATTGAGCCGCTCTGAAAATGCGCTGTCGGTTGACGTGGGCGAGGATCTGGCCCTGGTGTTGGCCGACGTACCGGACTCAAGTTTTCAGATGGACTGGGTCCATCTATGCCGCGAGATGGCGAATGACCTGCTTTTGGAACCCGAGTCTGTGCTCGCCGAGCTGGAGGCAGTGCGACAACAAATACTGCATACCCGCACAGCCCGCTTATTTCTGGTGTCATCGGAGGCGAGTCGCGATGTGCTGGAGCCTGCGATCGAGAACCTGATCGAAGGACTGGACGACAGCCCGGTCCCAAACGTGGATTATCCCGAAACGCGGGGGGTTGTTGAACGACTACGCGAGCGCGATCCCGAAGCCGTGGACCCGGTCTTCGTCGGTTTGCTCAATCCGAACTCGCAAAGCGGCGTTTTCATGAACACAGAGGACTTCGTCGGGTATGGGGAGACTGACCCCGACCGCTTGCTCGATTACCTTTCGGTCAATCTTTACGCTGGAGGGGGCGGACATTCGATCTTCATGAAAACTTGGGGGTCGGGCCTGGCTTACAGTAACGGAATCAGCTCCCGCCTTGGGGACGGCCGCATGTCTTACTATGCCGAACGGACACCGCTCTTGCCTCAGACGCTCCAATTTGTCATCGGAGAACTGGAGAATGCGGAGTTTGACCCGTCCCTTGTCGAATACGCAGTTGCTCAAACGTTTCGCGGCTCACGTTCCGCCCTACCCTATGAAATCCGCGGCGAGCAGATGGCCCGGGATTTTGCCGACGGACTCACACCCGACACAGTCGCCCGGTTCCGTGAAGCGATTCTCGATTTGAGGGACATTCCCGATCTGGCGACCGAGTTGTACAGCCGGATGAACAGAGGCTATGCCCTCGTCTTGCCCGGCATGGACCTCGCCGCAGACGCCGCGAGCGAAGTCGAGAATGGTGTCTATTTTGTGATCGGTCCCGAAACTCAATTCGCTGCGTGGGAGGATTACCTCAAGTCGGTCGAGGGCGACGACGTCAGGCTCCATCGCCTGTATCCCAGGGACTTCTGGAATTAATTTTCGCGCCGATCGCGCGCGTGGACGACACGGCGGTCTATGAAGAGACGTTCCTTCATTCCATATGCGCTGGCGTTCGTGTGGGTTTGTGTTCTAAGTCTGACGGCGGGAGCGCCAAGAATATGAAAAATGTATCCTAGCCGACGAGCGGTCACGCCGCTCTTGATCAAAGAAGGGAGACTTCGATGAAACTCGGTATCCACGTCGTCAGCCTTACATGGCCGGAGAGTCCGCACAGCATCGCACCGACGCTCCGGAGGATTGCCGAGACGGCCGAAGAGATTGGGTGCTCTTCGGTGTCCGCCATGGATCACTATTTTCAAATGGATTTTCTGTTTCCGGCCGAACACGAGATGCTGGAGGGATACACGACGCTCGGCTTTCTCGCCGCATGTACGCAGCGTGTTCAACTGCGGCTCCTGGTGACCGGCGTCACTTACCGCCATCCAGGCCTGTTGGCCAAGATCGTAACCAGCGCTGATGTCCTGTCTGAGGGCCGGGCAGAACTGGGAATCGGAGCGGCATGGTACGAGCGCGAGCACCTGGGGCTGGGCGTGGGATTCCCGCCGATTTCGGAGCGTTTCGAGCGTCTGGAGGAAACACTTCAGACCTGCAAGCAGATGTGGAGCGATAACAACGGACCGTTTGAAGGCAAGCACTACCAGCTCGCCGAAACTCTCTGCTCTCCACAGCCGATTACCAATCCCCATCCGCCGATCATGATAGGAGGCGGGGGGGAGCGTAAAACACTCCGACTCGTGGCCAAGTATGGGAATGCCTGCAACCTGATCCCCGAGACGGTGGACGAGGCGAAGCACAAGCTTGAAATACTTCAGGGACATTGTGAGACAGAGGGTGCCGACTATGACGCCATCACGAAGACTGTCCTCTACAGAGGGCAGGCCCTGGGTCAAGGCAAGCCGGACGTGTTCGTTGCGGAAATGAAAGACTACGCCGCGCTCGGCATCGAGGAGGTATATGTCGTTCCCATGGGCGATCCGGTGGCCTTCGTCGAGCAAATGAGGGGACAGCCGATGGAAGATCTTGCCGGGATCTAGACTCAGCAGCCGCGACACGCGAGCGAAGCTTCCGGGCACTGCCAGCACAAAGAGTCTCAGTACGGATCAGCCGCACTGATCGCTGTCGGGCTCGGAACAGGAGCCGCATACGGCCCCACTACGGACCTGCCAATCGAGAACGTTGCCCCGGCGGTCCAACTCGAAGGAACAACAATCGTCCAGTACTTGTTTGAGCCTCTCCCGGCCGCGACGGACGCGCGACTTCACGGCACTCAGAGACAGACCCAGCCGCCGGGCGATTTCTCTCTGTGGTAGATCGCCCAGTTCATAGAGTTTCACGGCATCACGATAGGCTTCTGGAAGATTCTCGATGGCGCCGGGTATCCACCCGGAAACGATTCCATTGAGATTGTCGGATTCAGGTCGGAACGGCGGATCCATCGCCGGGTTCGAGGGGCTTTTCCTCGACCGGTAGTGATCGACAATCACGTTGCGCGCGATCTGAAACACCCATGCCGTCAATCGTTCCTCATCCTCAAGCGTTTCCAACTTCTTGTGGATCCGCAGAAACGTTTCCTGCAACAGATCCGAGGCAGTCGAATCGTCTTCGACGCGCGCACGAATGAAATGTCCGAGCCGAGCGCTCAGAAGCTTCCAGACTTCCTCGGTAGCGATCGGACTGCTCATCTGTACCTCTCCAGCACGGACGGCTTCTGAATCTTACGACCCGACACAGCACGCACTCGCTGTTTGGTCCACGCTCTGGCAGCATGAAGAGTCGGAGTCCATTGCGTATTCTGCATCAGCATTGGTGACAACGAACACTTCCCACTGGTTCCCGTCCGGATCATGCGCCCAGACCTTGTCCTGGACTGAATAGCAGCAAGTGGTTTTCTCTTCGACTCTAACATCCAGTCCTGCGTGTTTGAAGCGGTCAATCGCTTCGATCACCGCAGCCGAAGACTGGACCTGAATCCCATAGTGGGCCGGCAGTTGCCCCTTGAGTTCGGTGGCACCCTCAATTTCGTTCAACGACAAGTTGACCGAGGGGTCGGCGGTCTCGAATTTGACATAACCGCGGCGCTCTTTGGTCGGGGCGCGGCCGAGCAGCGTCTGATAGAATCGTTTGGCGTTGTCCAGGTCGCTCACCGCAAGGCCGATGTGGATGCGTGAGTTGCCTTGAAACTCGATCGCGGACTTCGTATTTTCATGCATCTTTTCGATCCTCCTTCAACTCAAGAAGACATCATTGTTTTCTCGATAGCAAAGACGCAGGAGGGCTGAAAAAGATGCAAGATCCTCGAATAAGAATTTCCAATGACTGATACTGCGCCTCTACTGCAACCGGCGGCCCGTCCCATGCGCCGGCTGTTTTCATACCTGGGACCCATGCGACGCCGACTGTCGGCTTCAGTCGGTTTCTCCGTGATCAACAAAGTGTTCGACTTGGCGCCACCGATCCTCGTGGCCTGGCTGATTGACAGCGTCACCGGCAACGCACCGGCCTGGATGTTCGGCATTGGATTGACGGAAATGTTTCCGCAGGTCGTGTTTGTCGCGATCCTGACGGTCGTGATCTTCGGAGTGGAGAGCCTGTCGCAGTGGAGATACGCCTACGGGTTCATGACCATCGCACAGGACCTGCAGCACCGGCTGCGTGTAGATGCTTACAGCCGCATGCAGGCCCGCGAAATTCGTTTCTTTGAAGAGCACCGTCTTGGCCAAACCCTCGCCATGCTCAACGACGACGTCAACCAGCTTGAGCGATTCCTTAACAACGCTTTCAACGAAATCGTACAGCTTTGTGTGTTGGTGTTGTTCGCGGGCGCCGTACTGTTCAGCATCAGCCCTGGCCTGGCGGCCCTGGGTCTGCTGCCCTTGCCTTTCATCGTTCTGGGCAGCCTGAAGTTTTCCAGCATTCTCGAGCCGCGTTACCGCAAGGTGAGGGCAAGCGTGGGCGATGTCGCGTCGCGTTTAGAGAACAACATCGGCGGCATGACGGTGATCAAGTCGTTTACGGCAGAGCGATACGAGGCGGCCCGAGTCAAAGCCGCAAGCGAGGGCTACCGCGAGGCCAATTACAATGCGATCAAGCTGAACGCGATATTCATCCCGATCATCCGTATGGGCATTGCTCTGGGTTTCGCGGCGACAATCATCCTGGGCGGATGGTTCGTGATGCGGGAAACGCTGACCGCGGGCCAGCTTGTGTTGTTTTGCATGATGATTCAGCGACTGTTGTGGCCCTTGACGCGCTTGGGCCAGACCTTTGATGAATACCAGAGAGCAAAAGCCAGCGCCAGACGCATCTTTGGGCTGCTGGACACACCGGGCACTGTGCAGGATCCGGAACACCCCGTCCACCTGGATCGTGCGCGCGGATATGTCGAGTTCGACAACGTGTTCTTCCAGTATGGGGACCGTGCGCCTGTCTTGAACGGCTTGTCGCTAAACGTCGGGGCCGGAGAGATGGTCGGGATTGCGGGTACCACAGGCGTGGGCAAGAGCACGCTCGTCAAGCTGCTGTTGCGCCTCTACGACGTGAACGAGGGCACGATACGAATTGACGGCATCGACGTTCGCCGACTGCGCCAACACGACCTGCGGCAGCAGATTGCGCTGGTAAGTCAGGACGTGTTCCTGTTCCACGGTACGATTCGCGAAAACATCGCCTATCCAGGCGTCGATGTGCCGATCGAGCCGGTGATCGAGGCTTCGAGTCATGCCCAGTTCCACGATTTCGTAGCAAGCCTGCCTGAGGGATACGAAACTCTTGTGGGCGAGCGCGGTATCAAGCTGTCGGGTGGCCAAAGGCAGCGCTTGAGCATCGCCCGCGCTCTGTTGAAGAACGCGCCGATCCTCGTGCTGGACGAAGCGACAAGCAGCGTCGATACCGAGACCGAGCGCATGATCCAACAGAACCTTGAAGAACTGACAGCCGGGCGGACGGCGCTGGTCATCGCGCATCGCCTCAGCACGATCCGCAAGGCCGACCGTATCGTCGTCATAAGGGATGGCCAGGTCGAAGAAGAAGGAAGCCACGACGAACTGGTCACCCACGGAGGGACGTACTCGGAATTATGGGCTGTGCAAAGTGGGGGAGAATTGCTGCGTGTTTAGATTGAGGAACGAAAAGTCGGGAATCGATCTCTCAACTTCGCCATGTAAGAACTCGCTTTAACTGATTTCACGGCGCTTTCACTGATCGCGATAGCGGCTAATTTGTTGATACTTAGTTCTGGCTCGGAGCAATTTCGCCTCGAATTCGAACGAATTCTCGTTAAGTTGACAGTACCTCCTGGCGATCCGACAAGTAGGTGGGACCAACGACGCCCAGTCGGAAATCAACATCGTCCTCAACTGGTTCGAGGAACTGAAGGAACGGGTGCCGGTTCCCTGATTCTTAAGTTCAAGTCGACGACTGGTTCGAATAACTGAAGGAACGAGTGGCAGTCCCGTAGGTCGCCCGGTCCTGCTAAATCCCCTTCTTGAAGTTGAAAAATCCCCGTATTTCGGACATAGTAACGATTTGATGGAAAAGGCTCTTTTGGCCATCGAGGCAGTGCGTGGTCGGCAGGGGAAAGTATATGCGAAGAATGGTATTGACCTGTGTGGCAGTTCTGCTCTCGGTCGGCAGCCATATAAACACTTCTGGAGCGCAAGGTTCCGCATCTCCAATCACACAGTCCGTCTCCCCTCAACAAGCGGTGCTCAATGAATACTGCGTTGCCTGCCACAATCAGGAACTGGCGACGGCAGGGGTCCTGCTCGATCAGGGCGACGTCGATCACCCCGCGGATAACCCAGAGCTGTGGGAAAAAGCCCTTCATAAGCTCCGCACGCGCGAAATGCCTCCAGCGCCGATGCCGAGGCCTGACGGTCCGACCTATGATTCTTTGATAGCTTACGTTGAAACTGCGCTTGACCAGGCGGCGGAAGCCAGGCCCAACCCGGGCCGACAGGCCGTACATCGCCTCAATCGGTTCCAATACGGCAATGCCATCCGCGACCTGATTACCCTTGAAGTCGATTCGGCCTTACTTTTCCCCGCTGACGATTCCGGCTACGGCTTCGACAACATCGGCGACGTACTTACTGTGTCACCGGTGCTGCTGGAGAATTATCTTTCAGCGGCCGCGAGGATCAGCCGCTTGGCGGTTGGCGATACCTCCATGAGCCCGACCTCCACGGAATACGAAGTGCCTCACAACAGAGTCCAAATTGACCGAGAAACTGATGACCTCCCATTGGGTTCCCGGGGTGGAATCGCCGTCCGCCATTACTTCCCGCTGGACGCCGAGTACGTCATCAAGGTTCGCTTGCAGCGATACAAGTCAGGACAGATTCTTGGCATCTCCAAGCAGCGTCAATTGGACGTACGGCTGGACGGCGCAAGAGTCAAGTTGTTTACAATTGGCGGCCAGGGCGAAGATGGAGATGAAAACGGCGACAGTGAATCGGATGGCGCGTTGGACGACCTCCTGGAAGTCCGATTATCTGTCACGGCGGGCCCTCATTTAATTGCAGCCACATTTGTGAAGGACACCGTGAAGCCCGAGGGAGTGCTGGTCGCAGAACGTCCACCAGCCTTCTTCGAGGGGGTTGGGAACCTTTCCATTGCCGGTCCATACGCTGCGAACGGTCCAGGTAACACGCCCAGCCGCCGCAAGATTTTCGTGTGCTACCCCTCAGGTCTGGAAGATGAAGAAGCATGTGCGGCGGAGATCATCACGAACCTTGCTCGCCGCGCCTATCGACGCCCCATCAACCAGGAGGAGATTCCGGCTCTGCTGATCCCCTACAAGGCGGCCAGGGACCGAGGAGGTTTTGAAGAAGGAATTAGGATGGCGCTTCAGAGGATTCTCGTGTCCCCTAATTTCCTGTTCCGCATCGAACTCGATCCCGAGGGCGCTACTCCAGGTTCTGCTTATCGTGTCAGTGACGTGGAGCTTGCTTCGCGCTTGTCGTTTTTCCTCTGGAGCAGCATTCCCGACGATGAACTGCTCAACCTGGCCGAGGGCGGCATGCTGAAAGAACCGGAGGTGCTGCGGCAGCAGGTAGGACGCATGCTGGCAGATCCCCGCGCCAACACCCTGGTCTCCAACTTCGTCGGTCAGTGGCTGTATCTGCGGAATATCGATACAGTGTTGCCGGACCCGGCGACGTTTCCCGATTTTGATGAAAACCTCCGGGTTGCGCTCGGGAAGGAAACGGAGCTTTTCTTCCAAAGCATGCTGCGGGAGGACCGGAGCATTCTCGATCTCTTGCGTGCGGACTACACGTTTCTGAATGAGCGACTGGCGCGCCACTACAGCATTCCCGGTATCTACGGTGCCGAGTTCCGGCGCGTTACACTGACGAACGAGGAACGAAAGGGATTGTTGGGACAGGGCAGTGTCCTTACGGTGACTTCGTATCCCAACAGGACATCGCCGACGCTGCGCGGAAAGTGGTTGCTGGAAAACATCCTGGGATCGCCTCCCTCTCCGCCCCCGGCTGATGTCCCATTGCTGAATGAGGATGAAGATCTCAGCCTTCTCACGATGCGGGAGCGAATGGAACTGCACCAGGCCAGTCCAGTGTGCTCAAGCTGCCACGCCCGCATGGATCCGCTTGGCTTTGCGCTTGAGAGTTTTGACGGGCTGGGCAGGTGGCGGGCCGATGTCGACTCTTCGGGGGTCCTTCCAGACGGCACCCGGGTCGATGGACCGGTAGGACTGCGGAATGTATTGCTCAGCAAAAAGGACCAGTTCGTGATGACTGCAACTGAGCGGCTGCTTACGTACGCGCTAGGACGGGGCGTTGAGGCCTTCGACATGCCGGCCGTCCGGAAGATCGCTCGGGACGCGGCATCCAGCGATTACCGCTGGTCGTCGTTGTTTACGGGTGTGGTCGAGAGTACGCCATTCCAAATGAGGAGGGCTCGCTAGGCATGATGATTTTCAAAAAGTCAATCCCCCGGCGCACATTCCTGCGCGGGGCGGGAACTGCCTTAGCGTTGCCGCTCTTGGATGCCATGTTTCCCGCGTTCGGTTCCGCGGCTCAGACCGCATCGAAGACGGCCACACGCCTTTCATTTTTTATCGTTCCAAACGGGATCATCATGGATAAGTGGACGCCAGCGGCGGTGGGTCAAGGATACGAGATCACGCCCATCCTGGAGCCGCTGGCCGCCTTCCAAAACCGCTCTCTTATACTCACCGGACTTGGAAATAACGAAGCCCGGAAGCTCGAAGGCGAAATCGCGGGTGACCACCCGCGCGCCTGTAGCGCGTATCTCACCGCCGCCCACCCGAAAATGACGTCAGGAGCGGATATTCGTTGCGGCGTCTCCGTGGACCAAGTCGCGGCCAAGGAGCTCGGCAATCACACTCAGCTACCTTCTCTGGAAATCGGATTGGAACCAACCGTGATGGGCGCGTGCGAATCCGCTTACAGTTGTGCCTATTACAACACGATGGTCTGGAGCACTCCCACGACGCCCCTTCCTGTGGAAATCCGCCCGCGCGCTGTCTTTGAACGGCTGTTTGGCGATAGCACGGACCCGGCCGAGCGGGCGGCCCGCAAGGAAGAGAATCGCAGTATTCTTGACCTGGTATCTGAGGACTTAAAGCGGATCATGAGGTTGG
Source organism: Terriglobia bacterium (assembly GCA_965218085.1). GTDB lineage: Bacteria > Acidobacteriota > Terriglobia > 20CM-2-55-15 > 20CM-2-55-15. The sequence continues at coordinate 393,584 of CBDCKF010000001.1, forward strand.
TCGGAGAGAGCGATCGTGCGAAGCTCGATCAGTATTCCGAAGGGGTGCGCAGTGTCGAACGGCAGATCCAGGTTGGGGAGCAGCAACCCTTAGAGAAGCTGCCGAGCTTGGAAAAACCCATCGGAATACCGCAAACGTTTTCGGACTACTGCAAGCTGATGATCGATCTGCAGGTGCTGGCTTTTCAGGGTGACATCACGCGGGTCGGCACGTTCATGCTCGGCAAGGAAATGAGCAACCGGGCATATCCAGAAGTGGGTTTTGGCGACCCGCATCACTCATTGACACACCACCAGGGTAATGCCGCGATGATTGCGAAGGTAGTACAGATCAATATCTTCCACGCCAGAATGTTCCAGTATTTCCTGGAAAAGATGCAGTCAGTAGCGGATGGCGACCGATCGCTGCTCGATCATTCACTGATGGTTTATGGGAGCGCTCTCGGCGACGGTAATTTACACCTGTATAAAGACCTTCCGGTTCTGCTGGTGGCCGGCGGAGTTTCCGGAATCCAGGGAGGCCGTCACATCAGGTATCCAGAAGACACGCCGATGGCCAACTTATACGTGACTCTGCTAAACAAACTGGGAATCCCTGTGGAGGATTTCGGCGATAGCACGGGATCACTTGATCTTGCTTCCGTGTGATCCAGGTTCATCCAGATTCACATGGGGCGAAGTCGCTCTGCGGTACTGTGAAAGATGCATTTAGGTCAAGCAATGAAAGGCAGGGGTAAATGAGAAGCACGGGCAAACTTCTTGCAGGGTCATCTGCTGCGGTCCTTCTATCGTGCTTCCTACCCCTCACCGGGCTTGCCACGCAAAGCACTGACCTGAACTTGGTGGATGCAGTCCTCGAGGGCGACGCTGGCGCCGTCCGGGAGTTATTGCAGAACAACGCCGATGTCAATGCGACTCAGCCTGATGGGTCCACGGCGCTGGTCCTGGCGGCCGATCGCAACGACCTGGAAGTGGCGGCTCTGCTGATACAAGCAGGAGTGAACGTTGATGCGGCGAACGAGTACGGTGCCACCGCTCTATCTGTGGCCTGTGCACGCGGCAATAGTGCCATGATCAAAACACTATTGGAAGCGAACGCTGACCCGAACCGGGCGCTGCTGTCGGGTGAAACACCCCTCATGACCGCCGTCAACAAAGGTAACGCGGACGCGGTCCGCGGGTTGCTCGAGCATGGGGCCAACGTAAACGCCAAAGAATCTAACGGCGGTCAAACTGCTCTGATGTGGGCTGTGGCGGGCAGGCACACGGAAATCGCAAGGCTTTTGGTCGGGCATGGAGCGGATGTTCACGCACGCTCGAAAGGTGATTTCTCCGCGTTGCTTTTCGCTGCACAGCAAGGAGATGTGGAGTCCGGTCGTATCTTACTGGAGGTCGGAACAGATGTGAATGACACCTGGAAGAAGGGTCCCATGACGGCGCTCATGGTAGCGACCGCCAATGGCCGCCACGAACTTTCGGTCCTTCTTCTGGAAGAGGGCGCCGATCCTGAATTGACGGATGCGCGGGGCTATACGGCGTTGCATCATGCCGCGCTGGACCCGCAGATGGTGGAGTTGGTGAAAACACTTCTGGCTCACGGCGCGAACCCGGATCCTCGAACGACCACGGATTCACCCAGAAACAGCTATGCGGGCGTCTCCCTGAACGGCGCGACACCCCTGTTGCTCGCTGCCTCGGCAGGAAACGTCGAGGCAGTGCGCGCACTGGTAGCGGGCGGCGCGGACCCTTTACTGACGACCGACGAAAAGACCGCTCCTCTGCACGTAGCGGCCGGCATCGGTCCCCCCTTGGGCAGGCACTACACCGAGAAGATGAAGAGCGAGTCATTGGAAATCGTCAAACTGCTGATGGAACTAGGGGCAGATGCCAATGCGGCCGGAGAGCACGGATGGACAGCGCTTCACGGAGCCGCGTACATGGGAATCGATCCAGTCGTCCAGTTTCTTGTGGAAAAAGGCGCAAAGATGGATGTCTTTGATGAATATGGACAGACTGCGCTGAGCATAGCCAACGCCGTGATTAGCGTCGGCGTCTACGACCATTACTTCCAGAGCTCGCGAATCGTTCGTCAGAGTACAGCAGATCTTCTGCTGAAATTGGGAGCCACGCCTCTCGCCGATTCAGGCGTTCAGATACTCAGCAATTTCTACAAACAGCAGTGATTCTCTCCGAGCCGACGACGAGAGCGTCAGATGCGACGTTTCAAATCACCCAAACAAGCTCAGCGATTCTTGCATGATCACGGCGTCATTCAGAATCTGTTCCGGTTTGGTCGGCGTCGACTGAGGTCGGTTCATCACCGAATGTTACGGCAACGATCTTTCAATGTGTGGGCAGCGGTGACAGCGGCCTGACCTTGGGCCAACCCGCACCGTTATGACTTCGGTTCGTTAAATTGAAAGTACCATCGCAGTGCGCCTCGGCAAGTCTGTCGAAAAGGCTCCGGGTGCTTTCACAGATGATCCCTGCCACACGTACCACCCGTTCTCTACCCCGGCCGAAACCACTATCTGGCGGATGTTTGATTCAGGAAACTAGCCCGAGCGAACGTTTTCGTTGAAATCGATTTCGTCCACCGGAACGCATCGCTCGTCGAAAAGCTCGTACCATCCGTTGATGCTCGATTCTTCTCTCGCCAGTTTCCGGAACACTTTTCGCCCGCTGACCCAGGGCTCGGTATATATCAGCGGATCGGTGATCGTCATGATGAGCTCCAATCGGTCCAAAGCGATTCGCCGGTAGCGCTCTTCCAGCCGCATTTCACCGCTATGTGGATAGCCATAGCGATCGATCCAGGTGCTTTCTTCGAAGCCGTATGACCGCACGACGAGGGTGTCTCCCTCCCAGCGGCCAATAGAGTACCCGTTCCAATTCGGAAGATCTATTTCTGTCGGAAGCTCCCGTCCGTCCATCCAGATGTTTCGGAAGTCCTTCATCCACGCGAAGTTCTGGATGATCCTGTCACTTGCGTGAACAAACTCGACCGTGGAGAAGTAACTCGTCAGGATGAGGCGTGTGACACCGTATGGCGAGCAGAGGGAGGCAGGATCGTTTTGCTCGGCTGGCGGGACGGCCCTGCGGCGGCCGATATGTTCGTCAGGCCGTTGGGCAGCTGCTGCGCTGCCTAGGGGACGACCGTAGCCGGGCTTGTAGCTATCGAACTTTGCTTGCCCTTCCGGAGTAAAGGGGGGGACGTCATTCCCGAAGCCATCATCTCCCTTTTCCGGAAACGGGGCGCCGCCCTGGGCATTCCCGCGTCCTTCGCGTCCCCCGAAACGCCCCCAAACTCCCGAAAAGTCTCTTGGATCGAATGTTTCCGAATCCGTCGAACTCGCCGTACCCCGATTGGCGTTCTGGCCCCCTGCTGAGGGTGTGGCCGACACGACGATCAAAACACCAAACAAACCCATCAAAATCGCGAAGAGACTGCGCATTGTAGGACCCTCGTTGCGAATTCAGATCTCGTGGACACGGTAGAACAAATCAGTTCGAAGCTACGGCGCTAAAGCCTCCGCCAAGCCTCCGCGAACCAAACCGACGACTTCGTTATCCGCATTGATCATTCTCATTACGATCGACTCGCGGCTGTCACCGGGGGAATATGGCACTGTGGACGGCACATAGGTAAATGTAAGTACTGTTTCCGGCTGTAGCTGCGCCTCCATACGCACCTTAGTCCACCCGGCCCTGACAAATTGGGAGATGTTTGCCATTTCCCCACTCCAACGCGTGACCTCTCCGTTATCGTTTCTGGTTTCAAAATAGATTCGCACATGAGGATTCTTATAGTCGAACCGAAGCACGGTTGCTTCCGAAGTTACCGGTTCTGCACCGGCGTATGTGCCTGCTCTTCCGTGGTGGGCAAGCGTCGGCGTTGAAGCCACCCACAATCCTACCGTCAGCGACAAGGCGACCCGCATTGTGGTTTTGGCCATCACATTATTCCTCACTCTCGTTTCTGAAACCCTGCCTCATATACAAATCGATGTTCTCGACCGTTGATGTGCGTATGTTTTCAGCATCGCTCGTTCATCGATCGCCGTTTCTTCCGCAGATGCGGTGGATTGAGGTGCGTGTTACTTCAGTTCTCAAAGAAACACAAGTATTTTTACCCGCATGCCAGCAGCCTGCCAAGCTGTTGCCTCCCCTCCAGGCAAGCGAGCACCTCAAACCATAAGACGTCGGCCGAACGGATTCCGAAGCGAAAACCGATCTGTCGTTCATGACTAGTGGCCTGTACCACCCGAATCGGGAGCAGCGCCGATGGGTCTTGCCGGGGAGATCGAGGCGCGAACCGGAAGTCGATGTCTTCACATCGACGACGGCTCGCAACAAAGATATCGTCGGCAACCCCCATCGGCCCAAAGGGTTCGGGCGTTACGGCATTGTCTTCGTTGTCGTCGCCGCCTCGCAATGTAGGGCCATTTACTCGTTGCCGACTCCTAAAATCCAACGCCGTTTGGCCCGAACGCTGCTCCCGATTCGGGTGTTACAGGCCACTAGTTTGTGGGATGATTGAATTATCGAAAGAGGCGGCAAAACATGAATGATACGGACATCTATCCTGCGTCCCGCATTCTTGACACGTGGGTAAACCACGACTGGAGCGATGGCCTCCAACTAGAGTCGGTGGACGATTTCACCGAGATTCATGTTCAGACGCGCAACAGTATTTATGAGATCACTGCCATCGATGGGTTCTCACGAGAAATCGTCGTTCGAGGCGGTCGTTTCTTCCCCGAAAAGACACGCGCCCATCTAGCTGGCAGCTCCTTGGGGGGAGGGTTTCTGAAGCTCGGAGGCATCTATGTTGGCTTCAGTCTGGAAATCGTGTCGAGTGAGGACACGATTATCACGACCCGTGTCCGATCCATTCGTGTCTACCGCTCGCCCAAAGACGCCCTTCCAGATTAAGCAGTCCGACCCTTGGCCGCGACGAAGGTGTTTGGGGGTATCTGAGAATCGTCTGAGAGGCTGTATCAGGCGGCAAATCTCCCTGTACACCCGCACGGGTTCCTTCAGTTCTTAAAGTTCAGCTCTTGAACCAGTTTTGGGCAACCTTAGTCCGTATCGGTCTACCCCTGCTTTCGCTTCGGACGATTCAGCCAAACTTCGCCGCTCAGAACCTCGACCCGGTGATCCAGGTGTCGGACCGCGCCCAGCTCGCCTCGAAGTCGGCATCGACTTCTGGTGACCGCTGGCCCTGGGCTTCGAGCGCGGCCTTCAGGCCAAACAGCGACCAGCCATTGTGAGGGTGGTCTTCAAGTTCTTCGCGGTAGACGCGCTCCGCATCGCTGTAACTTTCCTGTTCAAGAAGCGCTGCCCCCAGCCAGTGGCGAGCGGCAAAAGGCATGGGCTCGGGCTCGTCGTACTCGAGGGCGTCCTCTGCGAGCACTGCGCGCTCGAAGGCAGCGATTGCCGCCTCGAGATCGCCTTCCGCGCGATGAATCTCACCTTCGAGGATGCCTGCAACCGTTTCCAGAAGGTGCTCGGCCGAATGACGCCGAAAAACCGCATCGGACTGCGCACCTTCGAGGACGCGGTTCAGGTGCGCTCGCGCGAAGTCGACTTCGTCCATACGAAGACGCGCATAACCCTGAGCGAAATCCCACATACCGGCGTCGATCGCCGGCTCGGGACGCTCGGTGATCTCAAGAACCTCGTCGAAACGGCCGAACCGGACCAGCGTCAGAACGCGGTACATATTCGTTTCCATCAGCTTGGCGTAGTCTCGGCCGGCCTGAATGGCGATGGCGCCCTGTCCGTCCATGGACGCAGCAAACAACAGCATGTGCAGGTTGTGCTGGGGGTAGATCGCGAATCCTTCTCCAATGGGCGCTTTCAGGTCCGAGTGCCAGGCCTGAATATTCGCACGGACCGAATCCCCCCACCGGCCGATCTCATTCCATGTGTGCGACGGCATGTGGTTGATGTGGCTCGCGCCGGGTATCGAGTTCCCGATGTATTCGGAGCAGGTCTCCGCCTTCCCCGGGTCTGTCGTTGACTCGGTGGCGTGAATATAGAGATGACATGCGCCCGGATGCCTGATGTTGGTGTCCAGGATGCCCTCCAGCACACCGTGAAGCCGCCCGACGTTGGGATCGTTGATGTCTCGCAGACCACGGCGGGGCTCCAGGAGGAACAGGGCATCTGCATAGTGGGTGGCGATGTCGAGATCTTCCGGGTACTTCTCATAGAGTGGCCGCATCCGGTCGGCATAGGCCTGTTCCTGTTCGAGGCGTGTGTCCGCATCAAAGTTTTCGACATAGCGATGCGACATCGCTTCGATCAATTCCTGTTCTTTTCCGTCGGCATGGTCTCCCGCGAGGTCGAGCGCTTTCTGGATGGCGGTATAGGCGTGGGGGGCCTCGGACGGATCCATCGGACCGTTTAAGAACGATCCCCAGGCCCAGGCCTCTCCCCAGTAACAGATCGCACAGTCCGGATCGCGTTTCCACGACTCGCGGAACGATCGGGCGGCATCCTCGGTGGCAAAGGCGTACATCATCTGGTAACCCTGATCGAAATACGCCTGCGCTTGACGGTCGGACGAAGAGACGGGACGGGTAAAATCTCCAAGGGCTTTCGCGTAGAGCGGCAGCGGTTCGTTGAAAATGTCGGGCAGTTCAGCAGTGGCGGCTCCCTGCGCACCCGCTATCGAAACATTTAGAGAGATCAGGATTGCAGCGAACAAGATGTGCGGAATACTGGCTCGAAACATAGGGGGTCAGACCTCCAGGAAGGACAAGCTTGATCAGGCTATCAAATTCATCGGTAAAGGATATTGAAGGAAGGAGTTATAAGCAAGAAAAGCGTCGAGTTTCGGTCCTGCGGTCAAACCGTCGCGCCTGCCCGAGGCAGCAACGTTTCCGTTATCCAGGAGGATTTCACTCAGGTAGTCACTCCGGCGGACAACACCGGGTGGAACAACCTGACATTTCGGGTAACGCCTTACGGATTCCTGAAGGGTGCAATGGCGGGCGATGTCACCGCCGAACGGCAGACCATCGTCGGGCGTAGCTACGACGTCATCTCCTGGAACGCGCCTTCACCGTGAAGGTCCCGAACCTCATCAATTCATAGTCGCCTGTACCCCTATAAAGTTCGGATCTCGACGTTTCGGAACTTCACAATACCGGCTCCGTATTGGAGTGCGATGGCGCCTGCCGTGAATTCATCGTTCCGAACGTCGACTGTACGTATGCCGTTCAGAGTCACCTCAAGCCGTGACCCATTGGCTCTGATCTCGTATGTGTTCCACTGACCTCCAGTGTTGACAACGGTCTCAGGCGCAGCGACATTCACGATTCCGCCGCTTCGGTATGTTTGGTCGGGGCGGGTGTCGAAGATATTCACTTCGTAAGAACTTGCGGGTGAGACATTTCCTGGATCGGTGCAGCGGATGAAGATGCCGCTGTTGGCGGGTTCATCCACCCAGAACTCCAATCGAAGCTCGAAATCTCCATAAGAGGCCGCCGTGACCAGAAATCCGTTACCGCTGTCGGCTCCAACGGAACCATCGTCGGCCAGCTCCCAGTTGGCGTCACCGATCATGTTCCAGCCCTCGAGGTTGGAACCGTCGAATAGCGTGGTCCACCCGTCGCCGGTCTGAGCGGATGTGGGCGGCGAAAATTGACCACTCATGAATCCGACAATAAGGAATCCGATTGTGATGGCAGACAAGCGTTTCATATCAGTCTCCTGGGTTGGATGTTCAGTCAGGGGAGGCACGCTTCTAGCAGCCTGTCGGACTTGACCGTAGCAACGGCGCGTCTCCGAGCGTGTGATTGAACATTGACGAGACGATCGACCTGAGACGTCGCAAGAGAGAGCCGGATTCGGACGCCAGAGATCCACGCAGGAGCCCGGAGTCGCGTTTTTGGCGTCCGGACGGGCGGCTGGAGCGGGGATCAGTCGGGCAGGAGACCTGCCCGGAGAGATTGAACAGGCGTTTCAGGTTCCAGGCGATGCTGACCAGTGTCCATTCACCGGATACCGGGTCGAGTCCCCTGAGGTGAAACTGCCGGAATCCCAGCACGGATTTGACGATTCCAAACACCGGCTCGACCGTGGACTTGCGCTGAGCGTAAACGGCCCGGCCCTCGATCGTCGATAGCCGATGGGCCATGGCGTCGACCGGGTTCGCGTCGGGCGACAGCGGTGGCGGTTCGGTCCAACGCTGTTCCACCGGTGGATGATGGCGCTCACGGCCCATGGCGATGTAGGGCATCACGCCGGCCGTTTCGCACGCCTTCACGTTCCCTTCGCTGTAGTAGCCATTGTCGGCCAGTATCGCCTCGACCTTTCCCAGCGGTTGAGGCAGTGCATCGAGAGTCCCGAGCGCCGGTTCGATTTCCTGTTTGTCGTTGGCGTGCGTTGTGACGGATTCGGTGACGATGAGCAGGGTCTCGGTGTCGACCCCCGCCTGCACGTTATAGGCTTGCTGGAAACTCTTCCCGCCCGCCGGCATGATGCGCGATTCCTCGTCGGTCAGATTGATCTGGTCGTTCGGGCGCACGCCCGATTGGGGCGGTTGCGGCGGCTTGCCTCCCGGCCGTTTCCCGGTCGCTTTGGCCCGGGCCTTGCGTTGGGCCATCTTGGCCTCGTACTCGGCCTGCTCGGCCGCATGGCGTTCCGCAGCGCGCGCCTCCATCTTCGCTTTCGCCTCGGCGATCGCTTTCAGCCGGTCCTCGCGCCGCTTCAGTTCGGCCGGGATGTCCATTCCCTCCGGCACTTCCGCGTCGGCCGCCGCCGCCAACTCCATCAGGCGCGCGACTTCGGCCTTCAACTGTTCTTCCAACTCCGTCGCGTGCCCCCAGCTCAACGCGCTATGTTTCGATGCATTCGCCTGGACCTTGCTCCCATCCAGACTGATCTTCCCCAGCTTCAAAAATCCCATCGTCCGCGCCAGCAGAAGAATCTGCACGAACAACGGCTTCAACTGCTTCAGAAACCGCTTCCGAAACGCCGCGATCGTGTCGTGATCTGGATGCGTGTTCGCCGCGATATATCGGAACGCCAGCGAATCCCACGTCGCCTGTTCCAGTTTCCGGCTCGCAAACACTCCCGTCGCGTATCCGTAGAACAGCAACGCCAGCAGCATCTCCGGATGGTAGGCCTTCGAACCCCGCCCCGCGTACTCCTTCTCCAGGTCACGCAGGTCCAGCTTCGTCACCACCTCTACAACGAACCGCGCCAGGTGCTCTTCCGGAAGCCAATCCTGGACCGACGGCGGCAACAAGTACGGCGTGTCTCGATCCACAGCAAGAAATCGTTCGCTCATGCCCCTGTTTCTCGCATGCCCGACATCCAACTCCGGCCCCAAAAGTCCGACAGGCTGCTAGAAGTGTACGCTCCCCTCCAGCCATACGTTGTTAACAGGTCGGTCTGGCGGAAGTAAGGTAAATCATACGGAAGGAAGGACTAGGGATCAATTAAAGTTGCTGTTTAGCTTGAAAACCCCGCTATCGTTCAGGTGATTTTGGTTGCGGATACTGAGCGGCTCACCATAGAGTGGCTGTTGTTTTCACTAGGAGATATCTATGTCGTTATCGGGTGACACGCGCCAAGTTGATGGGATGGCAATCGCTGACATGTCAGCCAGGTTGCCGATTGGCGAGCCTGCGTTGTCGTTCAGGCAAGCCCTACAGCGCTTCGTTGACGACGGCCGTCGAAAGTGCGTCCTTAATTTAGGCGACGTATCCTAGTGGCCTGTAACAGAGGTATTGATAGCAGCGTTCGGAGCGCAACGGGATCGAATGCGAGGCGCGCCGCCCGAGGCAATGCGCTTTCATTCCGAGAAGGTGCAACGACGCAGACGGTCCCGTTGGGCCCGAACCCTTTGGGCCGATGGGGGTTGCCGGCGATTTCGTCGTTGCGAGCCGTCATCGATGTCAGAGCATCGATATCCGTCTCGCGCCTCGACCTCACCGGCAAGACCCATCGGCGCTGCTGTCAATACCTCTGTTACAGGCCACTAGATCGACAGCTCAGACCTCGGGGAGTTGGTGGCCCCATATAGGTCGCTCAGGAGCAGAGAAGGTGATGTCAGTCTGCTGAACCTCACGACGAAAGCAAAAGACCTCCTGCGAATGACGAAGCTGTTGACGGTTTTCGATACCTATGAAGATGAATCGGCAGCTGTCGGCGCTCCCAACTGCTGACGCATCTTTCGATTGTGGTTAGCTACATGAGATGACGGACGCCACCGCTGGGAACATCAGCGTGAGCCGTCCAAATCCGGCGAGCATATGTCCAAGGTTGCTACCTCACAAGAAACGGTCATCGACATTGTCGAAAACGGCGAAATCGTTCGCTCCGTACCCATAAGCCGAAGCCCGTTCCAGATAGGACGCGGTGGGGACGGTAACGATCTTGACATTAATGACGTTCGTGTTTCGCGGAAGTCTGCATCGATCGTCCGCCGCGGTGACGAGTATTTCATCGAGGATCTCGGCCAACGCCGCGGATTGTTTGTGAACGGCGTCCAGGTCGAAGGGGCTATAGCCCTGACGCCAAGGGCGGTCGTTACCTTCTCCAACACTGAAGCTATTCAACTGATTCTTCGTAGCGGCGCCACTCAGGAGTCGCTCAGCGATCTCCTTTCACGTTTGGGGACAATTGCGAGTGACGACACGGGTGCTCATGACCTGCGCCACCTGAGTCTTCTGCTCGAGGCTACGACGCTTCTACAGTCGCGCATGCCCTATCTTGAAGTCCTTGGAGCCATGGTGGACCGGGCAATATTGATCACGGAAGCAGACCGCGGATTGCTGCTGGCTTCGGATGCGGAAGGGAAGCGGGAACCTGTTGTAGCCCGGAACCGCGGCGGATTTAATTTGCCCGTTAAATCCGTATCACCGAGCGGGACGGCGATCAAACGCGCCCTTCGAGAGCGTCGGGGTTTTATCCAGAAGGATATCGAACAGGCAGAGGAATCAGTCAAACACGCGGCCAGCATTGTCAACCAGCAACTGCGTTCGGTAATTGCGATCCCCCTCTACGCGCATGTCGACACCGATGCTTCCGATACGACAAACATTTCATTAGGCAGTTCGTTGCTCGGACTTCTCTACCTGGACCGCCGGAAGCCTGCGGCATTTTCCAGTCTTGGGACACAAATACTGGACGCGCTCGCCATCGAAGCGGCCAGCGTCATGGATAACGCCCGAATGATGGAGCGTGAGCGCGAGCGTCGCCAGATTGAGCAGGATCTGACGGTCGCACGCGAGATCCAGCAACGCCTCCTTCCGAAAAGCTTTAAGCAATATGGTTTCCTGGATGTGTCGGGACTCAATGAGTCGTGCTATTCCGTCGGTGGTGATTATTTCGATGTTGTGGAATTAGAAGCAGGACGTGCGGCCTTCGTCATTGCGGACGTGTCGGGTAAAGGGCTGTCGGCGGCATTGCTGACGGCGATGTTGCAGGGCGGGTTTTCCGGAATCTCGCTGACACCCGATCCGACACGGCTGATCAATCACTTCAATCGGTACGTTTGGACGCGCTCGGAACCCCAACATTACGCCACGGTTCTTCTGGGCGTTATGGACGAGGACGGCCGCGCAGAGTTCATCAATGCCGGTCATCATTCGGCCCTGTTGCTTCGAGGCACTGAGCTTACCTCGCCTTTTGAGTCGGAGTGTTTCCCTGTAGGTCTATTTCCGGAAGCGGATTTCAGCTCGCGATCAGCCCAGCTCGAGCCCGGCGACACCCTTGTTATGTTTACCGACGGGATCAGCGAAGCCATTGACGTCCATGACGAGGAATTCGGCATGGATCGTCTGTCGGAGGTCGTTCGTTCGAGCGCGGGTCAATCTGCGGAAGTACTACGGAACTCGATCTTTGAGGCGGTTACGGCGTTTTGTCAGGGTGCCCATCAGGCGGACGACATGACCCTGCTCATCGTGCGGTATTTGGGTAAGTCTTAGGGGGGCTCTAGCAGGATGCTGAAAAAGCCATCCATGACTTTTTCAGCTCCAATCACTTAAAGCCATCGAAAATCTCGGCACATCCTGTGCCGTTTAGCAGGTTGCCGAAAAACGACAGGTTTCGAGAACTATTGAAACTGTTTCTCGTTTCAACGAGGTATGTGGCTGGTAATCGGTACTTCGATCAGTGGCGCGGAATTTTGGCCAAATTTCGTGTGATCGCTCGCGAGTAACGCCGCAGCGTTTAACGATCCAAACCCTAAATCCTGGAAGATCGGTATTACGACAGTGGCGTTCTTCGGTGGACGTTCTTCAGTGCGAGCATTGTGGCGGCAGGATGAAAATCCTTGCAGCAATTCGTCCGCCCACGACCACAGTAAGCATCCTGGAGTGCCTGGGCCTGCCTTCCCGCGCCCCGCCTCTGGCGCCTGCCTCATCCGACTACAATTGCCAGATGGACGCCTTCTGAACGTCGACGTCAAAACGCGCCGGGACGAGTGTGTCTCCAAAAAGACGGAGAATTGACTTGAATCCGCCGCCTGCCCGAAAAATCCTGCCTTGAATCCCCCGCGCGACGGCCTGCCCCCGCGCGCGGGTTGACATAACACCCGTACCACGACACTGTCCTCGCCGGGATAGGTGTCGGACCCCGCTTGAACCGCTTATCCGCGCGATTGGGTCCAGTTCTTGGAAGAGTTGCCGGACGCAGTGTTGAAGAGCAGCAGGTAACCAGTCGCTAGAACTGTTTCGGAAGCTTGGTATAGGATAAATCAGCTGACAATTCTGATTTCAAGACCACAGGGGGCCAAGGCCGAATGGCCGACGCCCTGCTGGGCAGACCTGCCAAACGGAGCGACATTCTGGGCCATGACTCCAGACGGTCGAGCCCCGATTACTCTGACGTGCGACAATGACATCTCTCGTATTACCTGAAGGAATGATGATGCATGTGATCCGGAAGATAGGCTTGACGCGGGCAGGACTCATCCTGTGTGCGCTCGTCACGTCGCAGCCAACGTCCGCTCAGACGGTGGGGCCGGTTCCCCCAGAAACCATCACGCGCACGGCCGAAGGCGCCGTCCACATCAGGGCGGTGCGAATCCCTGAGGGCCTCACGCTCGACGGCCGGCTCGACGAACCCTACTATCGCGAAATCCCCAGCATCAGTGGTTTTATCCAGACGGACCCTGTCGAAGGCGCTCCAGCCACGGAGAAAACCGAGGTCTGGATCTTCTACGACGATACCAACCTGTACGTAACTGCGTTGTGCTGGGACAGCGAACCGGACCAGATGATTGCGAACGAGATGCGGCGCGATTCGAACGTCATCCTCGAAAACGAGAACTTTACTATTGAACTCGATACGTTCAATGACAAGCGGAACAGCTTCTATATTCAGGCGAATCTGCTCGGCGCCCAGCGCGACCAGGCGGTGACTGATGAAGGCGCCGACAGTGACATAACTTGGAACGGAGTGTGGGACGTCCGGACCCAACGGTCCGATCAGGGATGGACGGCCGAATTCGCGATCCCGTTCAGATCGCTACGTTATGGCCCGGATCCGGACCAGGTCTGGGGTCTGATACTTCGCCGCATCATTCGCCGAAAGAATGAGTGGGTCTATCTCCCCCCGCTGCCGGCGTCTCTGGGAACCCGCGCCTCCTTCTATGTGTCGATGGCCGCGAGCATGACACTTGAAACACCGCCGAGAGGTCTGAATCTCGAACTGAAGCCGTTTGGCATCGCCGGTGTCCGTACCGATCGAGAAGCAACGCCGGCGTTCAACAACAGAATCGATCGCGACGTGGGCCTTGACGCGAAGTATGGAGTGAGCAATGGCCTGACGCTCGATCTAACCTACAACACCGATTTTGCCCAGGTGGAAGAGGACACGCGCCAGGTGAATTTGACACGATTCAACCTGAGGTTCCCTGAACGACGGGAGTTTTTTCTCGAAAACCAGGGCCTCTTTCAGTTCGGAGTGGGCAGTGCCGTGGGCGGTCGGCCTGCGGGTCCCGACACTCCGATACTGTTTTTCAGCCGGCGCATCGGACTGAACAACCGCCAACCGGTCCCGCTCGCGGGTGGAGCGCGCCTGACAGGACGCGTGGGGGCCTATACTTTGGGTATGCTAAACATTCAGGCACGCGACGACGAGCTATCGAACTCGCCAGCGACGAATTTCTCCGTCATGCGTGTGAAGCGGGACGTCTTGGAGCGCAGTAATATCGGTGTGCTCTACACGAGGCGTGACGAGAGGGGCGCTCCGGCCGGACAGACGTTTGGCGTGGACGGACTCTACTCGTTTTCACCGTTGCTGAACATCAACGCGTACTATGCTCAGACGGAAAAGCCGGGTGTAGGGAACGGCAACGTCAGCTATCTGACGCGCTTCGACTACGCCGCCGACCGTTACGGCCTTCTGGTCGAGCACCTGAAGGTGGGTGAGCGCTTCAATCCGGAAGTCGGATTCCTCCGGCGCACCGATTTCGTGCGCGATTTTGCGCAGGCACGGTTCAGCCCGCGGCCGGGAGGGGATCGGATCCGCCGTTTTATCTATCAGGGCAGCGTCGAGTACATCGAGAACAATCAGGGCCGTCTTGACTTCCGCGAACAAAGAGGAGAGTTCGGAATCGAGTTCTTCAACAGCGACCGCCTGACGATCCGGTACACGCGTGACTACGAGTTCATCCCAAAGCCCTTTGAGATCGCCTCGGACATCACGGTTCCCGTGGGGGGCTACACGTACCAGAGCCTGCTTGCCCAATATGTCCTTGGCAGGCAGCATAAGCTGTCGGGGATTGTTTCCTATCAGCAGGGGTCGCTTTACGGCGGCACCAAGCGGACGCTGGAGATGGGCCTAGGCCGGAACGGAGGCCGGATAGACTTAACTGCGCAGCTGGCGCTCGAGCCGGGTTTTTCGCTCAACTGGCTGAATCTGCCGGGAGGCAAGTTCACGACATCGGTAATCACCCAGCGCACGACCTATACGTTTACGCCTAGGATGTTTGTGAGCGTTCTCACCCAATACGAGTCGAGCAGGCAGACGTTCAGTACCAACGCGCGGTTCCGCTGGGAATATCGTCCCGGCAGTGAACTGTTCGTGGTGTACAGTGATGGCCGCGACACAGCATCCGACGGATTTCCACCGCTTGTCAACCGTGCCTTCATCGTCAAAGTCAACAGACTCTTCAGACTTTGAAGAGTATTGTCAGGTTCAGGCTCCACGCGGCAACTACTGCTCAAGCCCAAAAATCTCGTTCGGAACTGCAGACCACCGGCTGAAGAATTTGTTGCGCGGATACGGGAAGGGGTTACCAAGCCCCGGCGCGATGAGGGCGACGGAGAGGCCTTTAGTAATTCCACTCGGACGTATAGTGGCCAAACCTGAGATGTGCCGTTTTGATTGACCAGGACTCCCACCCTGTAGTCTGATTCATCCAACGGCACCCGGCTCCAAGCTCCGCCACTACGAAGTCCTCAGCCTCCTCGACAAAGGAGGGATGGGAGAAGTGTGGCGTGCGCGTGACACGAAGCTGGGTCGTGAAGTCGCCATCAAGACGCTGCCTGAAGAGTTGCATTGAGCTTCTGTTTGCCCAGAGCCCTAACAAATCCGCTTCCCGACTACTCCTTCTTTATGAATTGCTTAAACATCCCTCCGGGCGCCCTCTCAAGACTCGAACTCACCGCGTCAGTTCCCGCGCGACGGCCTGCGGCCGCGCGCGGGTTGACATAACACCCGTACCACGACACTGTCCTCGCCGGGATAGGTGTCGGACCCTGCTTGAACCGCTTATCCGCTGGCAGCGCTGCCGTACTCGTCAGACCCCGCTTATTTTTCCTATCCGCTCAGTGTATCGCAGTCAGTCAACAACCGGAACGGTCCGATGCATGAACGAAGTTGACCCGCTTCAGATTCACCACGCCCTTACGTCGCTCTTCACAATTCCACTGGTCTGACGGGAATTTCACACCCGGCCCGACCGTCGATCTCAGCACTCAGAATTGACTTACACCCAGAGGCCGCAATGGACGCGGATGTGTTGCTTGTGACTACTGGAATCCTGCGCACCCATTTTGTTATGATTCCACGGCGACTCGTCCGTGACGACACGACAAGTCCGCCGGAAGAGTCGGACCTGCACAATGACTTTCGCCAGCGCTGTGGAGGAATCGCAGCAAAATGCCTGACGTATTCCTCTCGTATTCCACGAAGGACGAACCAGGTTTCGCCCGGTTGCTCGTCGAGCGCTTGACCGAACTTGGCATCGACGTTTGGTGGGACGTTCAGTTGCTCGCTGGCGACCGATTCGGTAGGGCGGTGCAAGAGAAGATCGACGACTCGAAAGCGGTGATCGTGATTTGGTCTGAAAACTCCATTGACTCAGAATGGGTTTATGCTGAAGCGGACATTGCCCGACGCACCAACAAGTTTGTCCCCGTGCACGTGCCAACTCTCGATATTTCCAAGATTCCACCGCCATTCAACGCCATTCATTCCACAGCGATTGAAGATTTTTCTTCCATCGAACGATCATTAGAGTCGCACAACGTTTGCCCGAAATCCCGAGCGCGTAACGGTGCCTCTCACCCATCAAGACCCGTCACACACGCAACCGAAGTTGCGTCGACCACCTCAGCCAGCGTTTCCGATTTCGCGGTCTATTACGGCTCCATTGCGATAGCAGTTATCTTTATTCTGGTTGTCGTGCTCATAAATCTGCCATGACAAGGTATGCATACAGCGCGGCTTTTCTCGCAGTATTTCTGCTATCACTGTCGAACATCTTCGCTCGTTATTCCGTGCTAACATTTAGCGCGTCCCCTCCAGTTTACTCAGCATTCACGGTGCTTGTGGCGGCACTCACGCTTCTAATCGTTGCCGGACCGGGTGATGCCGGACTCGCGACGCTCCGCAGCCTTCACACGTGGTTATACGGCGTGCTACAGGTGTTGTTCGGAATATCGGAGGTCTACGCGTATAGCTCGGCCACGACAATTGAGGGAACAACATTACTTCGGTTCACAATCGTTTTCACGATGTTCGCATCCTGGTTCATTTTAGGACGCCGCCCGTTGTGGACGGACATTCTTGGGAGCGCCATAGTGTTCTGTGCATTGGCACACGTAGCTTGGACTCTTCCGCCTACTTCGAGGCCAATCACGCTTTTCGCTATTTTAGTGGCCTCGCTCTTTCTCACACTTCGCACTGTCATCGCGGAAACACATCCTACGTCGGTTCGAGCTCTGACTGCACGCGAACAATGCCGTGTCACGGGCATAGTCCTTTTAGTGACAGCAAATCCCGGTAGGAGGTGAGATCGCTCGCACCCCCTCCGGACAGAACGGCTCGTACCGGCCAGGTAAGCCGCTCCTCGATCAGCGAGTAAACTCCAGTTTAAGATTCCGCTCCGTGTAGTCATGGAGAAAGACAAGTCCGTGGCGGCGGAACCACTCCAGACTTAGGACGAAGCGAACTTCCCGTCGCAGGACGGATTGCCACGCACTCATCCGCATCCAGGTGCGGTGGGCGTAATACATCGGTGCCCCAGCTCGAATCATCATCCGTTGGAACTTGGCCGGCTTCTTCCATTTCTTTAACTGCATGGAACGGAGTCGGCTTCGGATGAATGCATCCAGCTCTTGGAATATCTTACGGAACTCCTGGATGCGATTGTACCCGACCCAGCCTGCAAGATATTCGTTGAGACCGGCAATCACCTGGGACATCGATTGCCCGTTATTCCGCCGTGTCCGGGATCGGACCTCTTGCACAAAGCGCTTGCGCGCCCGTGTACTGACCCGAATCTGGCCCCGCAGGATCTGGAATCCGACAAACTCCACATCCTTCATCGGCGCCACCCGGCTCTTGTCCCGGTTGACGTGCAATCCGAGTTCATCTTCGAGGAGTCGAGTTATGCTCTCCATCACCCGTCGAGCTGCCCGCTCGGTCTTTAACAGGATGACGAAGTCATCGGCCCACCGGCTGAACCGGTGGCCCCGCCGCTCCAGTTCCTGGTCGAGCTCGTTGAGCACGATGTTGGATAGGATCGGCGAGACCGGGGAGCCCTGTGGACATCCCTTGTCCGTCTTCTCGACGACACCCTCTACTTCAACTCCCGCCTTCAGCGCCCGCGCCACCATCGTCACGAGCCGCTCATCCTGGATCTTCCGTCGAATGAGCTTCAGGATCAGGTTGTGAGGAATCTCGTCGAAGAAGCTCTCAATGTCCAGCGATGCACACCACTCGTAGCCTTCCACCACCGCTTTCCGTGCATGGCGGATGGCCTGGTGTTGGCTCTTCCCAGGTCGAAACCCGAAGCTGGACCGGCTAAAGTCACCTTCAAAGATCTCCGTCAACACTGTGTGGAGACTTTGACTGACTACGCGATCCATGACCACGGGTATACCCAACTTCCTCTTCTTCGGACTGCCCGGCTTGGGGATCAGGACCCGCCTTGCGGGCTTGAAACGGTATGTCCCGGCTTCCAGCTTTGCCTGAATTCGTGCGAGAAGCTCGTCTTCTCTCTCCTGGAAAGCGTCCACCGACATGTTGTCTACTCCGGCTGAACCGGCGTTGGCCCGAACCTGCTGCCATGCCCGGTAGAGTCGCCCCGGGTTGTAGACCCGTTCCATGGCTCCAACAACTTTCACTTCACTTTCTCCGTGACTCTCTACCGCCAGGAATGGCCGGGGATGGTTGGTATTGGCGCCGGGCCCGGACTGCTGCTAACCTCGCCGGGCCTCCGGTTCGGTGCTCGCGCGGAGCTCGCTGCCCCCATCGGTTTGCTAGGCCCTAAATCCACCCACTGAATCGACTTCCTGATGGTGTCACTCTCGCCTCTCGTCCATGACTTCCCACCGCCGGATAGCGATCTCCGGTGGCCCGGGTCTTCCCGGTCGTCAGGGTTTTCTCCTCCGCTCTGTTACCAGGCTTCATCGGCCCTGAGTCTTCAGTACTACCCATGGATCTGCCACCCTCTGCTTCCTCCCCGCTCCGGGGTCGCCGTTCGCGGTTTGGTTTTCAATACCGGGTCTCGGCGGACTGGATAACCCAATGTCCTTTGAGCGTCTGGGTGGACGCACCCACCGTGGGTCCCGATATCGAAGCAATAGGGCTTCCCGGGGTAAGACACGCAACCCCCTCGTATACCGTCCGGCTTCAGCTCCCTTCGGTGACTACGGTCGGATATCGGGACTCGCTCTCTTACGCCTGCTCGTCCCCCTCCGGGCACCCATCTAGCCGGTTCGCTGTTCGCTACGTACACGAGTTCTGCCTCATGCTTCTTCCGGACGCCCCATCTCTGAGACTGCCCTTGCCTTGTTGGTGTTCGCCTTCCGTCCGATCACGGTGGCTTTCCTTCCTTCAGTTGGCGTGCCATGCCCGGCACACATCAGGTACCGCCCGCTGAGCGGGCGGTATGACGAAGGCCCCCCGAGGGGGCCTATAAGGGCATCCTTGCTTCCAGCCTTCTGGCCATCACAATCCACCTGTCGCTTTCGCCCGATGACGTGGACGCCGAGTGACACGATCGATGCGATACAATCCGTCGTGGGACTGGCACTGCCATTCGCCAATGACGGTCTCCTTCAATTCGCAGGTGGTGGTTCGTTGATGGAGACCGTCTACCAGAACTGCACGACGGGACGGTCGAACCTCTTCGAGTCTCACCGCCAGAGGCGGTGGCTTACCGTTGTGAGTTATTTTCCTGGCTAGTTATGGGATCGCCGGCCTGTTTTTCGATTGGGCCGGCGTTGAGACGGGTGAGCTCTCTCTACCCACAATTCGTGGCCTAAAGAACCCGCGCGGATTGACTGCCGCGACTTTTTCAGGCGTCCTGCTAATCGCGACAGCAACGTATATGTACTTCTACTCAACGAAGTTGATTAATTCGGACAACTATATGTGTGTCGTCACGTCGGCGATACCAATGACTATAGTGCTTGAAATGGCACTTGCTCGTTTCAGCATAATGCCCATCGACTCGGTTGATACGCGTGACGTGATAGCCGGAACGGTCGTTACAGGTGCTGCATTATTCATGTTTCTCAGTCGGCGAAATGCAGCAATTCAAGAGCAACGGTCGAGTTAAACTTGTTGCATCGCTATTGATTCTGTAACGTCAAGGTCTGGGAATGTCCGCGCGACGGCATGCGGCCGCGCGCGGGTTGACATAACACCCGTACCACGACACTGTCCTCGCTGGGATAGGTGTCGGACCCTGCTTGAACCGCTTATCCGCTAGCACCTCCTCCACGTGTTGACGACTGATAGCCGGAAGGGGCTGCGCCTTCAAGTCCAGGGCGAGAGGTAGGTCTCGATGCGCGATGCGTCTATTTCGCCATTCTCTCGCGAATTCGGCCCGAGACTCGACGAGATCGACTAATTGGCAAAACTCGGGTCCAATCTCCGTGTTCTTGAAACCCTTGGCCAGTCGAGGTAGCGTCAGGTTCTCGAATCGGCCGTGCTTTGCCGGATCGGTTAGTCTTGCGATATGCAAGAGAACATCATCCCAAAGAACATCTTGAACGACTCGAAAAAAGAACCCAGCCGTTTCGTTCAGAAGCTCGATTCGCTTCTCCGATTTCGCAAAGAGCTTGCGATACTCTAGCCACTTCGCGTGGAACCAAGTGACTTCATCCTCCAGTGCGTGATAGAGAGGACCGAGATCTGGACCGAAAGCCTCCAAATGGGCCTTCTTCACCTCTTCTGCTGTCTGATGGCGATTCATCGTCTTCCCAGGTCTACCGGCTCAACGTTAAGCCGCAAACGGCGCGGAATTCGTTTCAGACCCGCCGAATCGTGGGCGCCGTTTGGCGGCTGCAACGTGTTGTTAGCTGCCGTATCTTAGTTCGCCCCAGGGCTCTTTCTCTACGATTCGCCGCAGCGCCAAGTAAGCGCCGAGATTCGGACTACGCAGGAACAGCCGATACCTTGGGGAATAATCTGCTAGTGGCTTCACCTGCTTCTCGATGGCACTCGGGAGTTCCTCCATAGCCCTCCGAGTTCGAGTAATCCAACTTCCGATCGCAAAATTCAGTGGGCCTATCGAATTGGGCTTCAGCTGACACTTGGACCAGTCGATGTGTTGCGAAAACATCCCTTCATTTGCAGCTACATAGAATCCGGATTGATCGGCAAAGATCTAACCTTCTGCCTTGGGGCTATGAACGATTGTATCTCTGGATTGGCGGAGGCAGTCAAAGAACCCGGAATGAGCCTCATACCACTCTGTGAGAGCGTCGCTGACGCCAAATCGAGCGGAAATCTCGCCTGTGGTGCGGCGTGTTCCGTTGTGCAGTTCCACTTTGGAGAAGGTCTGCGGGATGGGCGACAGAACCGAACCATCCGCCGAGCGAATCGACTTCCAGAATCGGTGAATTGTCTCCTGCATGAGATCGAACACTGCGCGGCAAACGACGACCAAATACTCGACTTCAGTCAGCGCAAGACGGGAAGCACGAATCGGTTCAAGTCCCGAATCGACCAGCATCTGCAGCTTGGTCAGCGATGCTGCGATGTTGAAGAGATCGTTCGTAATTGCCACCACAAACGAACGTCCGCCGGGAAATGCAGTGCGCTTCTCGAAGAATTCTACAAAGTCAGAATGGAGGTCGGTGGGAAGAACTGCCTCATTGGCGAGATACATGCCTTCGATCACCCCGCCCGATTGCAGTGGTTGAACTTTCTTACCGTCGGGCGTTGGGACCCACATGTGCCAATCTTCGCCATCGAAGAACGAGTGCACCGGTACCTGACGCCCTCCGAGAGCTTCGTTATCGAGATATGGAAGGGAGTTCAGCTCTACAGGGGCGTAATCTGGGGGCTTCACAGTTATTGTCTCGTTCGTCTCCGTGAGTGCAGCTAACGGATCGTGGCTCACCTGCGGCGGCCACTCCTTTTCAAATCAAAAGAATACCTTGGCCGCCGTCTGGTGCAGCCGCTTGTTAGCTCGCACTCCATGATAAGAAGGCGGGTCGCTCGCACAGGGCCGATCTTTCGACTGAAAACGTGAATCCGTACTTCTCAACGACAGAATTCACAATCTCCTCGAACCACGGCGGGGCCGTCGGCGAGATGACGATCCGTTCAACGAGAACGGCGGGATCTACTGGAATCAAGATTCCGCGATTCGGGAAGAGTTCTTCGTCCCACACGACCTGCTTGCTTACGGAATCGATTCGTGGATGGCGCTGAAGAACCAGCCGGAGTTCCTTCTCATGGCTGAAACTGGCCCGCTTGTAGATAAACCGATAGAAATCGTTCTCAGTTGGAATCGCATCAGTCTCGTAGTCTGTGTACTGAACCAATCCGCCATAGATTGACTCTGGGAAGTCTCGGAGAGACTCGGTCAGGCGATCAAAAGAGGACTGAATGGCCACGGCCTCATGCCCCTGACAATAGAGCTTCCACATTGCGAACGATTCCTGATTGTTAACGTGCCAGCAATTAACGCAAGTGAAGCGACGGTAGGCTTCGTTTTCTTCGATGCGGGACCTCTCGAGGTAAGAGGCTGCCTCGTGCGCCAGGCGGGTCGCCTCCAGAACCGACAGTTCAGTGTTTGTGTGTTTCTGGAATTCATCTACGAATACGGGACCTGACTCCCTGATCTTGGAGAACCTCTGCCTGCGCATCTCTACATTAGCCCGAGGAATCGATCCTTCGAAGGGGTTCTCCAGTCGATCAGCTCGGGCAAAGAAAAGCGCTTCGGCTGACAGAAAGGCAATGAGTTTCGCGAGGTCTTGATATCGCCAGATTTTGGCTTTCGAGTCCGATGGGACTTCGAATACTGGATGTTCAGTATACATCTTGTGACGGCCCGTGACTGGCTAACGGCTCGGCAATAAGCTGCAGTCCGTGCGATGGGCACTGCCAACCGATTGTTGTGGGTGAAGTTGGTGACACCCATCGCGTTCACGGCTTGCCAGCTTCATCGCCTTGTTAGGCGGTCCGGTTTCTACCGAGAGTACAGCCACGCACCTGACGAGTCAGATCGCTTTCTATAGATCTCGCCGCTTTCCCATAAAGTCTCTAATGCGAAATCAATGTCTGCGGAATCGTATTCGGCAAGTTCAGGGTAATCTAGCTTCTCCGATAGAGCGCTGATCCTGACCGCGTTGAACCACACGTTTGAATTGTGCTCAAGAAACTCTAGGACGAGATTGCCCAAATCTTCGTCTACGTCCTCAGAATCTTCGTCAATCTCCTCTTCCTCCTCTTCGGATTCGAAGAAGGCATCGACATCAGCGAGCAGCTCTAAGAGAGCATCGTTCCGACTGGAACCCCTCCAACCCACAAGAGAGTGCGCTTGTCGAGTTCCGAATGGAAGCGGCAGCTCGACTGCTTCCAACATCACCGAAAACAGTGAGTCAGCTTTGAATGCCACAAGTGCTTCCGCTTCCACCCAGTCCGATTCGAGCGCAGCTGCAGACCACAAAACGATGACGCAGTACGAGTCTCTGAGCTCGCGTTCGATTCGCCGACGGAAAGACTGTCCTGTACGAAGATGATCGTCCCAAAAGACGCTGTATCCGTCATCCGTAAGGATCTCGACAATAACCTGTGCGCGAACCTTATCCTCTCTCGCATAGCTGATGAAAATGTCGGCCATATCAGCTGTGTGTGTCGAGCGGGATCACTTGTAGATCCACCCAACGGGCCGGCAATAAGCTGCAGGCCGTGCGATGGCCGCTGCCAACAGCCGAAACCAGGAGAAGCTGGCTGCGCCCATGGCGTTTACGGCTTGCCAGCTTTCCCTTGTTAGTCAGCGTTTTCCTTAGTGCGACGCCTAACTCCACCGCGTTGCCGAATTGGCTCGACGCATTGGGCGACTCAACTCGTACCTGCATTTCGCGCTGTCTTGATGCGTGACATCGATGAGGAATCTCAGTCGTTCGACGTCGTCGGAGAACGTGTTCCAGTTGGTGACGGAGATCTTCGCCTCCGACTTCATAAGATTGTCTATGATCCGAGCCGGCATGTGTGGGTATCGCCGCCCGTATTCTGTTTGGTCGGTGATGGTCGTCCAGCTTGACACGTCAGGATACAAGATCCTCTTCTCTTCGTCACCGTGAGCAGCGGTGTGGTAAGTGCAATTCGTGATCGGAAGGTTGATCACCAACACGCCAGACTGCTTATTCACAGTGCCGTTGTACATGCTTGAGTAGATTTCCCAATCGACGTGCTTTCGATACCGAGTTCCCGTGCCGACGAGCACGATGGTGACGGTAGAACCCCGTAGGAAATCGTCGCGAATGATCTCCCGAATCCTTTGGTCGCTAAGGCGTTCGTCAATCTCTCCCGTGTCTACCGACCAGTCGAGGAATAAGTCGAACTCCTGATTGGCGTCTAGCAGGGCCTGCTTGTAGGCCTGATCGTCGGCGTGATAGTAACTGATGAACACCTTGTGCTTGGTGTTCGTCATTACTCATCGCTCTCCAATTCGGTCAGGTTTTCAACACCCGCCATCTCGGCGAGCATGCCTGCATAGGTCACCAACGTCCGCTGTAACTGCTGGAGCTCGGCTCTGAACAGGGCAGTCGTATCGGGATCGCTAAACCCGTCATTGAGTGAGATCCTGTGCCACTTCGCCGTGAAAGGCCGGACTACCTGATTGAGTACGACGACCGCCAGCTTCGTGAATTCGATGCAGCCGCGACCGTACTCCTTGATTATCTCGCGTGTCGTGGGGAACAGAGAGTATACGCTGTCGAGAGCGACCTTCTCGTCACCATCTGTGTCCGAAAGCGGTTGAGTCGTGATCCGTGTGAGGAGTTCGATGTACAGCGCCCAGGCCGCGTCCTTGTCCGGCTCGGACGGACTCCATTCCATCTCGAGAAACGGCGGCGTGATCTTCAGGGAAGTCATGTCCCAGTTCTCTAACCACTTGCCCCAGTTCATTGAATACCTCTTCGCTGACGTATGGCCAGCTATGAAACCCTACGTTCGGACCGGACGCTGGTTAACGTCAGTAATCAGCGGTCGGCGGAGCCGATCCTCTGCATTGCGTTGTTAGGCTATCACTTGGCAGTTTCCTCAGTAACAGACGCTGGTGACGAGAGGTATTTCCTTATCGCGTTTCCCAATGACTGCATTCCTGAAGGCGCATCCGGCCGTAGGTCGACCCGCTGGATGTTCGCCAGTTTCGGAGGAACCGCAATGGCGGCGTCGCCGTCGACGAGTGCCGGAAAAATACGTTTCTCGAAGGACAAAGCAAGATCAATCTCACGGCTTACCCAAACGGATGTTAGGGCATCAGGCGTCATCAACACAACGAGTCCACCGGACTCTGCGATCGCGGTCTCGATTGTTGTTTGCCACTCCGGTGTGCCGGGCGCTAAGCTCTCATCAGTCCAGGTGTTGAAGCCTTCGTTTTGCAGCCCTGAACGTATTTCTCGCATGCGTTGGATGTCCGTCCGGCTGTAGCTCAAGAACACATGTGGATACGAGATCAGATGGCGCTCGCCAACACGTGGCGGGTTCAGGCGCACTCGTTTAAGCGAGTCGATCATAGACGAGCTCAGGCGGTCGGTTTTCAAGATGAGGTCAAGCACGAGTTCTTCATCATCACCGTAGACGTAAGAACTCAATGTCTCGCACAGAACCTGCGCCGCATACGCATTTCCTTGATGAAGCCGGTTGAGTACGCCGGCGGCGCGTACGACATCTATGTCGCGGGAGTCCTGATCCTCGAGGTAGTAGATAAACCACGCGCCGTCGAGGTTTGCTGACCATGGCTCGCGGAGCATGTAGGTGAGAATGTCGGCTAAGAGATCGAGGTCTTCAGGGCCGGTAGCATCTCGCGTCAGATCTGCGAACTCGTTTCGCAGAGACTGCGTCTTGTCGTGAAACGGTGCTGGACGATACTGCAACATTTCGACGAAGTCGTCTGCGGCCACCCCGACACCTCCCTGGGTGGCTTCGATCCGTGCCCTTAGCTGCGGCCACTTCTGTTCGCGGAACTTGGCTTCTTTGTCCCAGATCACGGAGTGACCATCCTTGTACTCTCTTCCGGAGTCACTCATGACGTCTCCTAGCTTAACGGTTCGGCAATAACCTGCGAGCCGAGATGGTGCGGGACGTGCGAATGCACGGCCCGTGACACCGCAGGATCGGCAGGTTCATTGCCTTGTTTGACGCCAATCGCCGTATACACAGGAAGCGTTTCATTTGGGTAGAAGAACTCTCACTTTCATGTGCTCTGTCTTAACGTCCCGCAGCATCCTCTCGACCTCGTTGCCCCACAGTTCGACCATGCCGCTAATGCCCACATCCCGTTGGCTCACGTATTCCCCGGGATGGCGTTCAATATCACCGTAGACCAACCTCTTAACGGAGAGCGTAGATTTGTAGAATCGCTCGCAGCTATGAGCGAACTCCTTGAAACGAGCATCCTCCTTCAAGAACAGTAGCATCGGACTAGTGGCTTCAAGCGACCAATAGTCGAGCTTCGTGAAATCCATCTCCTGCGCCATTATTTCTCGTTCTGCAGCCTCACGGCCCTCCGTTTCCCAGCGTCGCACAGCCTCGCTGAAGGTGTCGATCAAAACCTCGGCCCACTTATGGCAGTTGTCCACTAGCTCGCCCGCAAGCGCCTGACGTTGGGCGAGAACGTCGTTTTCCCGATCGATGTTGCGCTTGAGAATCGAATAGAGCGTCGAAAGCCCGGGTATGTCCATGAACGTTCCTCGGGCGTGTAACGTGATCGCGTTCACATAGAGGCGCCGCCTAGCAATCAAACGTTGTTCTGCCTGAGCGGGGCGGCGGCTGACAGGTGCAACGCGTTGTTAGGCGCCCCGCCGGTGCAGACCGCAAACATCATGTAGGCAGCGCCACATGTGAGGTGCAAATCACCATTCTGTATTCTGTTTGTCACCGGAGGTTCTCCTCCTTCGGTGAGTTGTCAGTGGCAGACGTTCTGATGGCCTCCTCGACCACAGATCGGAAGGCCGGATCGTAGTACTGGCAGACTGCACGCCAATGCTCCTGCATGTTGGGATTACTCACGAGGAGCTCGATGTCCTTCTGAACTGCTGGCCAGAATGTGTCATCCAGCGTCTCCATGCGAAGAGCCTGGTACATGAACGCGGCTTGGTTTAGCCATAACTGCATATAGCGACGGGCTCTGGCAGGTGATGCGATCCGCTGCCCGTCTAAGGCATCGAACAAATCAGGGTCCGAGAATCCCAAGCTGACAAGTGCGCGGTTCATAGCAATCATCTCAACGATAACCCCGAGCTTGAGCTGTCTCGAGTACAGTCGCACCTGGGATCGCGCGAACAGGGCAGACGCTAGCGCTATCGCGAGAGCGAACGCGCTAAACCCCAGACTCAATGCATCGACTATGTCCATTCCAGCTTCACTCGTCAGCTATGGAGCCATCAGAAAGCACACCTCGTGTCTGCGGGAGAATCACTTGTGCGCCTAACGGACTGCGGTTGAACTGCAGCGGGCGCTGAACCCTCGCTCAAGAATAGGTGCGGCCGCTGCCAGCTCCAACCGCTTGTTAGCTGGCGTTCCGTGTCCCTGATGACTTCCGCTTGAAAGCAGCGCTCACCCTGTCTCGATCCGTTCTCGATAAAGCCTTTCGATGACAACGGTGGGGTCCTTGCCCTTCTGTTTCAGTGCATGCATTTCCTCTAGATCGTGGTCGCCAACCACCACCAAGCATATCTCCTTCTCCTTCAGCAGGTCTGCAGTTCGGGTAACGAAACTCTTTGTCGGACTGTCTCGACAGACGACGAAGACCACCTTGCCGACGGCCTGCGGCCGCGCGCGGGTTGACATAACACCCGTACCACGACACTGTCCTCGCCGGGATAGGTGTCGGACCCTGCTTGAACCGCTTATCCGCTATCGGTTCGTAGTGGACCTACAGGTTTGATTGACGCTCCGATCTTCTTCGTCGAGAAGCCCGGAATCCTACGAATCCCACGCGGATGAACGCACAAGCAGGGTCTGACGGCTATGGCAGCGCTGACGATGTCGTCGTATGGCTGTTGTGTCAACCCGCGCGGGGGGGGGTAAGGCCGTCGCGCGATCATGTCTCTGAATCCCCTGCGGACGAGCCCTCGCGACCGCAAGTCCTGCTTCAAATCTGCCGGCGATAGGGGGATACTGACTCCAACACCAAAGCTTAAGAACAATAAGCACAACGAGGAGGCACGATATTGGCCAATACTAAGATCCAGGTACTGCTTTGCGCAGCGCTCGGCCTATTTCTGCTGACAGCCGCACACCTAAGCAATGCACAGACCCGCGAAAACGGGCCGTGGTGGCCGGGACCGCACGGCACCAGCGACGAGGCCGGCGCTTCGAATTACGTGACCCCGGCGAAGATTTTGCAGGCGCTGCAGATCCCGACGACCGGCCAAACCTACGAGCTCGGCCAGATCTACGAGCAGGGCATGCCGCTTTATGGCGACCGACCGTGGTACATGCAGATTATCCCGCCACCTGAGCCGACGAGCGGCGAGGGCGGCATCGCGCTCAGCGAGTACTTCACCGGTTTCATCGGCCAGTTCGGCACGCAGTTCGATGGACTCGGGCATCAGGCCGGCAGCGTCGAGATGGCGGATGGCTCCTACCAGACCGTCTTCTACAACGGTTTCACCGCACAAGAGCTGCTCGGCCGCAACCGAGGCAGCAACGGGCTGGAGAAGCTCGGCGTTGAGACCATGAAGCCGTTCATTACGCGCGGCATCCTCATCGATATTGCTGGCTACAAGAACATGCACCCACTACCCGCCGGCTACGAAGTGACGATGAACGACGTGCGCGGCGCGTTAGAACGCCAGGGCATGAGTGAAGACACGATAGAGCAGGGCGATGCTGTGTTATTTAACTACGGCTGGGCCGTGAACTGGGGTAACGCCTCGAAGTACAACGACAACCGTATCGGTATTGGAGAAAACGAAGGATCGCCAGGTATCTTCGCCGAAGTTACGCGATGGTTGGTCTCGAAGAAGATCTCTATCGTCGGTGCCGATAGTTGTTGCGTGGAGGTACGGCCACGGCCTGGTCCAGAAAATGTGCACCGCATGTTGTTTCTCGGCGAAGGAATTCCGATGGTGGAGAATATGAATTTGCTGGAGCTCGCCGAGGATGAAGCTTACGAGGTCTTGTTCATTACGCTGCCGGAGCGATTGAAGGGAGCGACAGGGAGTATGGTGAGGCCGGTGGCTATTCGTTGAACGACCACCTGATAGAAGGTGACGACTAAGTCTCGTTGTGGACGAGTAGTCGTATTAGATTCCCCGCGCAAGCAAGCAGACGCCCCGCCCATCGTGGCGGGGCCCTTTGATTCTTTGCATAGCAGCAGGCGCGTGTTGCTATCCGTCGCACCCCCGATTGCCGTGCGGTACGGTCCAGCGCTCGATGACACGCGGTTCGAGGACGGGCCTGCCGAGCGCCGGGCACGAAGCGGACCGGGAGTCAGACAACTTGAGGAACACCGAGCCACACCTTAGCCTCTCCGATATCGCGAAAGACCCACACCTGGAGTGAGCTTATTGATTCTGTTTGTCCCTGATACATGCGCGCAATGCCGAAAACAATGTCTTGCGCGGCAACTATCGCTCTCTTGAAAGCGCCAAACCGATCCGCCTCAGCTGTGTCGATCGCAATGGCGGCCTTGATGCCCTCGGATGTCACTTCGAACCGCTCGACGGTTCTAAGGTCCGACAGCTCGCCCATTCCGGCGCAGCGGCCTGCGGACGTGCGCGGGTTGACATCACACCCGCACCACGACACTGTCCTCGCCGGGATAGGTGTCGGATCCTGCTTGAACCGCTTATCCGCGCCCTGGGCATTCCATTCCTTGATGAGCAGTACCAAAATATGATCGGCACGTCTGTGGTCATTTTCGGAGGCTACTATTCGATGCGAAGTGAATCGCTTCCTCCTGTTATCGATCTCTTCAGAGCAATGGGTCCTGCATCTCCACTGGTGACCCAAACCCTTCCCTGGGCAGCGATCGTTGGATCGATCGGAATTTCGACTATATTGTTTCTAGCTGCCTTGAAAATCATTCGGACGCGCGAGTATTGAGGTGCAAATCAGGAGGTTTTCAGTAGACTGCTAGGGCTTCAGGGCTTTAGTTCGACGACGATATTTCGAAGCATTTCTCCACCCACATTCTCCATGGCGTGAATCAACGGCTCTCGGAAGCTGATAACGTCCGGAACGAAGTCACTGAAGAATTCCGACTCGCCTTCCGACTGCTGATGGAGACGTGTCCGGTTCAGGACGATGATCACCCGTTGGTTGTGGCTGTGACGCTCTTGGCCGTCCCCCGGACGGAGTCGCCCCTCCATTACCCGAAATCGCTCCCCTTCGTGCAGGATGACGTTGTAGTTCTCCACCGTGATCGTTTCTTCCGGGATTCTCACCCCGAACGGGGACGTCCCCCGAACTAGATTAACTCACTGAGATGAGCGAAAACGGGTTCCTGGATGCTCTCGGTGTCGTATTCGAGTAGAGCTCCATCTCCCATCCCCTGGATCCAGATCGCGACGTCTTCTCGCAGTCTCACTTCAAGGTCGAGCCGGTTGATGAATCCGAATCTTTTCATCAGAGATTTGATCTGTTCCCCGGTCGCCGCGTTCAAAAAGACCGGCACGCTCTCAATGGCTGCGAACCGCAGTTCCTGGGGTTTATTCCGGGCCGTAACTTCTTCGCCCGCCATCTGCCAGGGTTCGAAGACATCCTCAACCAATAGTTTCAAGCGACTGACGATGCCCGTCGACAAGAGGTCCGCGTCGCTCTCTCCATTCAGGAACGAGCGGATCCGGGATGACAATTGGGATTGTTCCGTTTCGGTAAGCGCGAAATGAGTCGGGAGCAGTTCTGTCTGGACATGAGTTTCCAGCGCCTGGTAGCGTGTTTCTCGCTCCTCTTCGGATAGATGAAGAGCCTGCCGTCCCTTCACGATACCTGTGAAAAATTGGCGTCTGTTAACCACGATTTGATCGGTATTCCCCGGGGGGCAGCCCCGATAGACCTAATCCACTACCGCGAATTTGAATGCGCCGCCCGGACGTGCCTTGGCCGCCAGCGAAATTGTTTCCAGGGGTCCATGACGACGAACCCGCACGATCTCCGCCGCAATCGCGACAGCAATCTCTGCCGGTGTTTCTGCGGCAATATCCAGTCCCATAGGCGTGTGGATTCGACTCAATTCTTCAAGGCTATAACCCTGTTCGGCCAAACGCCCGATCGTTTCCTTCGACCGCCGTTTACTCCCGATCATGCCCAGATAGGCAGGCTTCTTTCCGAGAATGGTCCGGACTGAGGCCTCGTCCCAGTTATGGCCCCGGGTAACGACCACAGCGAAAGTCTGGTTGGTGATATCGAGGTTCTCGAGGGTTTCAACGAACGAGCCCACCTCGATTGCTGTGGCGTTGGGGAAACGTTCGCGATTAGCGAAGGCCCAACGGTCGTCCACGACCACCGTTCGGAAACCGAGCAGGTGGCCAATATCGCACAGCGGCTGAGCGATATGACCCGCCCCGACGATCAGAAGTGTCTGGAGACCCGGTTGCACGTCGACAAAGATCTGTGGCCACGGCTTTCCATTGGCAGCCGCATCCTTGACGACCCCACCCTCGGGGGAGATCGAAAACAGTTGTGGTGTTCCCCCAACAAGCGAGTCCGCCAGCGCCTCCAGAACTTCGGGATCCAGCGGCAGAGAAGGCGTGAGGGCAGCTCCTTTTGAACTGATCGAAAGGCAGCACTTTGTTCCCGCGGGTATGTCAGGCATCGGCGTAATAGCCGTCACCAGGGCAACGGGTTGGTGGACGCGGGTGGCCTCGGCCAAATTGTGCGCCAGATCTCTGTGCTCCTCGGGATGCCATAGGTCGAGTGCGACATCCATCAAGCCACCGCAGACCTGAATATCTTCCTGGTCAAAGTCCCCGGTTAAATCTACTTGAACCACCCGAGATGGCATTTTTTGTTCAAAAAGAGGGTAGGCGCGTCGCAGAACCTCGCCCTCTCCACAGCCGCCACCAATTGTCCCGAAGGGTTGGCCCGTGCGTCCGATAACCATCTTGGCGCCCACCTCGCGTGGAACCGAACCCCGGGTCCGGATAATCGTTGCCAAGACCAAGGGTTTTCCTTCAGCCAGGAGCTTTTCAGTACTGTTCCACAGGTCTTCCATTGATCTTCATCCTACCCAAGGCCTATGTCGAAATCAACGGCAACCGCGCCGCGGCCGCGTGGGAAATGTCATCCAGGTGATCCGACCGATGCCGACTTTGCGGACAGTCGATTCAAATCCCGATTCCTCCGATCTCCGGATGAGAGAGTCGGTGAATCGACTCCGAGAACCGTGCCGTCCAGCCAGATCAGACGCTTCCAGGCGCTCTGGGACCGGTCTGGAATTGACAGGCGCCTTGGCGGACGATAGCATGCCATGACATTCTCCGAACCACTCGAAGAGGAGTTCACGAGGCTCAATCATTGATGCGCTCGCTTCATCACCGTATTGCTGATTCTGACCCCTTGGTCGCGGGCGGGATAAGCGAGGGGCGATCGGCTCCTCAGAGTAGAATTGGGCACAAACGAAACTGCATTTCTCAATGCTATAAGGAGTCGAGATGCGAATCATTGGATCGCTGTCTTTTGGATTTCTGTTAGCGGTCGGACCCGCACTGGCGCAGGCCCCTTCGGCGTCATATCAGCCTGTCGGCACGATGAGTGAACTTATGGTAAGCATGGTCTACCCGGCATTGAACGGCATACTGTTGCAGATCAACCGGGGTGGACCCGCTTCTGAGGCGGAGTGGACTGACCTTAGGCGGAGTGCGATCCTTTTAGCGGAATCGGGAAACGTGCTCACGATGCGTAGTCGGGGTGCCGAATGGTCCGAGGCTTCGAGAGCTCTTGTGGACGTGGGAGACGCAGCATACCAGGCGGCGGTCGCTGGGGACGTGGATGCTCTTGCTGCCCTCGGTCAACAGCTCGACGCGTCGTGCGTCAACTGTCACGAGCAGTATCGGCCCGATGTGCATCCCGGCGCCGAGTGAGGGAGCGATCCGGCACTTCGGCAGAAATGCTCGAGCGCGACAAGTGAGCCGATCCGGTCGTCGTCGGATGTAAATCAGGAATCGTAAAGGCATCAGTGGCCTGCGGCCGATTGCGGATCGAGTTGGGCCGGGTCAAAAAATTTGGAACTTGAGAGCATGGTACGAGTCCATTCCAGCCAGCAAGCCCAGCAATTGGGGGTATCGCGCGAATCCTCTGGAGGTTTGAGAGATGAAGTATTCCCGTAGGCATTTTCTGAAGGCGGCCGGTTCGGGTGCTGTCGTACTGACGACGGTTGGAGGTTACCCCACGGTTTCCGGATCGGCGGCCCCGGCCCAGACGGCGGGGGGTATTCCCGCTCCGATGACGGTGGAGATCGGGACATTCATCATCAATGGAGCCACCTGCCAGGCCGAATACGAGGCCCGGACGACCTTGTGGGAAGTGATCGCGATGAAGCTGGCGCTGACGGGGACGAACCGGAGCTGCAATCGGGCCAGTTGTGGCGCCTGCAGCGTATTGATCGACGGGACGCCTTATTACTCCTGCCATACGTTGGCGACGGAGGCAAGGGGTAAGGACATCTTCACGGTGGAAGGCCTGGGCGACGAAGACAATCTCCATCCGATCCAGGCCGTTGGCCACCGGTACGTGGCGGCCGACTGCGGATATTGCACGGCGGGATGGGAAGTGACGGCAAAGGGACTGCTCGACGAGAACCCGGACCCGACGATGGATGAAGTCAAGATGGCGTTGTCGGGACACATTTGCCGCTGCGCGGCCTACCCGGCGATCATCCGGACCGTGGTCGATGCCGGCAAGGTCATGCGCGGGGAGGCCGAACTATGAGTCAGGAAAACGGCAGACCGAAGATCGAAGCAGTGCCGCATTCGGTAATCATGGTCGAACAACCCATGGTTCGTGATTACTCCACAGGTGGGGGGCACGGCCCGGAAGACACGCTCATTGAAGGCGACGAACAGATCGTTACGCAGAAATGGCAGGGCTACGCGCCGGAGAATCTGAATGTTGTTGGCAAATCGATGCCGCCGATGCCGGAAGTCGCGATACCGCGGTTCTTGGGAACGGCCGAATATGCCACCCGCGTTTGGCTGCCCAATATGCTCTACGCCAAAGTCCTTGCGTCTCCGCATCCTCACGCCCGGATCAGAAGTATCGATACGGCACAGGCCGAACGGATGCCGGGTGTCGCCTATATCCTCACCCACTTGAACGCTCCGAATGGGAATCCCGGGCGCCAGGATCTCAATGGAGATGAACTGAACTTTGTTGGGGACATCGTGGCCATCGTTGCCGCCGAAACCGAAGATCTCGCCGGGGATGCTGTCCGAGCGATCAACGTGGACTACGAAATCCTTCCAGGCGCGGGAGATCTTGAGCAGGTGATGGCCCCTGGTGCACCGGACCTCCGGGAGGGACGTGGAAACCTTCTGCTGATGAACCCCAGCAGTCCCCATTATGATCCGGATGCCACTTTTGTCTCCCAGCGCGGTGATATTGAAGTGGGGTTTGGGGAAGCCGATGAGATCCGGGAATTCAGCTATTACTTTGGCGGGGCGATACCCGTTCCGATGCAACCCTGCGGTGGGGTTGCCAGTTGGGAAGGCGATAAGTTGACGTTCTGGGGCATGAATCAGGGGATTTACCCTTACCGCGCCGAGATAGCCCGGGGACTCGGCATCGACGCGCAAGATATTCACTACATCAACAAGTACAACGGCTGCTCGTTTGGATCCGCAATGTCGACAAGCAAGTTCAACCCCTTCATAGCCCACATGGCCAAGGTCACGGACCGCCCCGTCAAACTGATGCTGCCCAAGGACCAGGAACTGGCCCACCTCAACGTCAAACCGGAAAACATGACGAAATTTCGGGTGGGTCTGAAAGACGGGCGAATCAGCACGATCTACTACGAAATGCACATGAGCAGTGGGGATATGGACGGCGCCGGTATAGCGTCCACCGCGGAGATTTCCAAGAACAACATGGAACTCTACACCGCGGATGTACCGCACTGGAAGACTCTCAGCTACGCCTACAAGACCAACGTGATCCGATCGGGCTGTTCCCGGAGTTGCACGCAGCAGGAGGTGAAGTGGGCCTGGGAAAGCATGATTGATGAAATGGCAGAAGTGGCGGGAGTGGATCCCATAACGTTCCGGCGGCTGCACGTTTCCAAGCCAGGGAGTAGACTGACGATGGACTGGCACTCTGACTTTGGGTCACGATACGAGTCGGAGAACGGCGCAGTGACCTACGATTCGTTTGCGTCGGTGGAAGTTATCGACGAGGGCGCGAAGGCCATCGGATGGGATCAGCGGAATCCGGTTCCCGGGGACAACCCCGGTCGGTACAAAACAGGATTTGGCGTCGCCATGTCCCAGCATCATCCCGGACATATGGGCTATCACGAAGGCGAACTCGCTTTCCAGCGCTTGATCGATGGCGACAGAGGTGGCCCCCAGTTCGGCGTCTTTACGGCAGACTTAGAACTCAATACCGACGGCGAAGTGATCATGAAAAACGCGCTGCCCGACAGCGGCACGAACCATGACACGGCTCTCGCTCACGTTGTTGCGGAGATGCTGGGGTTCACCACCCGGGACCAGATCCGGGTCGTCTGGGGAGATTCGGAGCTGACCCCCCTGAGCCAGCAGTGGCTCGCCGGCAAGACGATCACCGTGCAAGGGGCGGCCATCTGCAGCGCTGTGAATAAGCTCCGAGCCGATCTGCTCGAGCGAGCGGGAAATGCACTTGGCGTGGACCCGACAACGCTCGAATTTCGAGATGGTGTTGTTTCTTCTACGTCGGACCCCGATATAAGGACGACGTTTGCGGCGCTGGCGCTGGCGAATGGAGGTTCCATAATCCATACGGGCCGGGGTGTCCATAAGGATCAGGGGCGTGCCCTCACGAAGGGTGTCGGCGCATGCTTCCTGGAGGTGGAAGTCGACACATGGACTGGCGATTGGCGCATGGTCAATTCGGCTTACTGCCATGACACCGGGAAGGTCGTCAATCCGCTGGTCGCAGAAGCCGACATGCTGGGATCTCTGATCCAGAGCACACAGATGACGACGGATTCCATACCCTGGGATCGGGAATTTCCCGGAACCCGGCACTACAGCGTCGGCTATCTGTCGTTCCGGCTGCCTACGATCATGGATATGCCGGAACATCAGACCCAGGTTTTTGTCGATAGCCTGGAGCCCCGTTGGTTCTATGGGATCAAGAGCTTCAGTGAAACCTCGATCGGGGCCGTGCCCGGTGCGATCGCGAATGCCATCTACAACGCCTGCGGGGTTCGAATCCGGGAGCATCCGATCACGCGGGACAAGATCATGGCTGGATTGAAAGAGTTGGAGGCAAGGGCATGAAGAAAGTATCGATATATCGACCGACGAGCATGGATGAAGCGATCCAGATATTGACGCTGCATGGAACGGAAGCGAGCGTCTATGCGGGTGGGACGGACCTGCTGATCCGCTTGAAGAACCGCTTGGATCAGGCGCCGAGTTATCTGGTGGATGTGAAGGGCATTCCCAACCTGAGCTACATCCGGGAGAATGCGACGGGAGGCGTGGATATCGGGGCGCTGACCAAGCTGTCGGAGATCGCGGATTCGGCGTTGGTGGGGCGGAAGTACCCGATGCTGATAGAAGCGATGAATATGATTTCCTCGCCCGAGTTGAGGAACGCGTCGACGTTGGGTGGGGACCTGTTGCAGGAGGTATGGTGCCAGTACCTGAGAGGGGGCTATGCCTGCTACCGCAATGGGGGCTACATCTGCCATGGAGCGATCGGAGACAACAGTTACTACCACTCGGCGATGGGAGGCCGGCTGTGCTACGCGGTGTACCCGGGGGATGCCGCACCGGCGCTGATTCCGTTTGATGCGACGGTGAAGCTGGTGGGTCCGCTGGGAACCAAGGAGTTGAGCGTAGAGCAACTGGTGCCCGGGGACATGATGGTGGATGGACGAATCCAGTCGCACGTGGTGCGGTTCAACGAGATCTTGACGGAAGTGACGCTGCCGGCGCCGCCCAACGGGTTCCGGGCGTCGTTTGAGAAGATCCGGCCGCGCGGTGTGTGGGACTTTGCGATGGCGTCGATGGCGATGGGACTGGAGATGAGCGGGCAAACGATCACGGATTCGCGGGTGGTGTTCGGCGGAATAGCGGGCCGGCCATGGCGGGAACGGGCGGTCGAGGACTTCCTTAGAGGGAAGACGCTGGACACCGCATTAGCGGCCGAAGCACCGTCGACGGCACTGGCAGAAGCGGCACCGCTGAAGTACAACGCGATGAAGATCGATATGGCGAAAGGCCTGTTGCGGTCCGGTCTGGAGAAACTGACAACGGCATAAAGGTCGCGACGTCTACCTGAAGCGAGGCAATCGGCGAATACGGCCGGATGCCTCGCTTTTGTTTTAGGACGTGATGGATTGGAGGAGGTCCAGTGTCTGAATCAACCTGCTGTTTTGGACACTGCCCGGCGTCCTGTCCTGCTGGCGGATCGGGATGCTTCCGACGATTCTGATCGAGCGGTCAGGACTCACGAAGATGCCTATCCCTGGCGATGTCGCACGAAATCGAAAAATCACTCGATCCTCTGCGGATAAGCGGAATAAGCAGGGTCTGACGACTATCGGAGCGCGGACAGTGTCGTCGTATGGGTGTTATGTACACCCGCGCGCGGCCGCAGGCCGTCGCGCGACCCGGATGCCGGGTGTGGCATATATCCTCACGCCCGAGAATGCTCCGAGTAACTAGTCCTCGAGGGAACCCGCTCCGCACCGTCTCCCCCCGCAGCACAGCGCGCGAGGCTTTGACTTTGGCATCGGGCCAATCGGTCAGATTCGCCAGCGTGCGCTTGCGGACCTTCTTGCCCTCGCGCTATCCCTCTCGCAGCAGAACGGCCGGGTGCGAGTGGCGGTTGGGGGGCAATCTCGATGTGCATGGGAACAGAATGCCAGCCGCACATGTCGGACACTGACAACGATTTACGTCACCCTACACACGTCTGGAAGGAGGGAACTTCCCTCGTAAGAGATACCGTAGCGAGATATCTTGACAAGGTATTTCCATCGGTATAGCGTGGTCAACAAATCGTCCCAAATTCGAATCGATAAAGAAGTTGCGAATTGGTCGTCACACAACCAATTCAGGCTGGCCCCGGGGTCGTACCTCGGTATGGCTGCAGGCGGCAGCACATGCCTCTTCAGCCGTTGGACAGTGAAGTGAGGGATGCTTCCAGCTGAATTTGTGAGGAGGGAGAGATGAAACACATTTCGATTGTTTTGTTGGTGACATTTTTGGCTTCGGGCCTTACGTGCGCCAGCGTGTGGGCCCAGGCGACAGCACAGATTAGCGGCACCGTTACCGATCCAACCGGCGCCTTGATACCCGGCGTGGAAGTTACAGCCACGCAAACCGGCACGGGTATTAGTCGAACGACCGTGACGAATGAAACCGGTTCCTATGTCCTGCCGGCCCTGCCATTGGGTCCGTATCGGCTGGAAGCGGCTTTGCCGGGATTCCAGACCTATGCACAGACCGGAATTGTTCTGCAGGTCAACAGCAGTCCGGCCATCAATGTGGTCTTGGAAGTGGGTCAGGTGGCGCAGACGATTGAAGTTCAAGCCAACGCGGCGCTTGTGGAAACACGGACTGTGGGGATCGGTTCAATTGTGGACAATGTCCAGGTGCTTGAACTGCCGCTGAATGGACGGTCGGCGGTCGAATTGATCGAACTTGCCGGGGGTACGGCACCGGCACCCGTTGTCGGGGGCAACAGGAACCCTTGGGGCAAGACTGGTGTTTCCGTGGCAGGAGGATTCAACAAGTCGTTGTATTACACGCTGGACGGCGCGAATCACATCAACCCTCAAGACGCCGGACACGCTGCACTGCCGTTTCCTGACGCGATGCAGGAGTTCAAGGTCGAGACCAGCGCCACGTCGGCCCGGAGTGGCGTGAAAACCGCGGGTTCGGTACACGTGGTGACCAAATCGGGCACGAACGAGTATCATGGCAACCTGTTTGAGTTTGTGCGGAACGGCAAGTTCAACGCCCGAAACACCTTCGCGAGCAGCCGCGACACGATAAAGCGCAACCAGTACGGCGGCACGATAGGCGGGCCGATCCTCCAGGATCAACTGTTCTTTTTTGCCGGTTACCAGGGGACGAAAATCCGCCAGGCTCCGACACAGGAGTTTGCGAATGTCCCATCGGCGGCGATGTTGGCCGGCGATTTTACGGCCTTCGCCTCACCCGCCTGCAACCGCGACCGGCAGATTACGCTGGGAGCGCCGTTCGTCAATAACCGCGTGGACCCCGCGCTGTTCAGCAATGCGGCCATGATCGTAGCGAGCGAACTACCGCAGAGTTCGGATCCTTGCGGTGAGGTTATATATGG
Source organism: Terriglobia bacterium (assembly GCA_965218085.1). GTDB lineage: Bacteria > Acidobacteriota > Terriglobia > 20CM-2-55-15 > 20CM-2-55-15. The sequence goes on from CBDCKF010000001.1 coordinate 432,994, forward strand.
CAACCCGCGGAGGATTGACCAGTACCAGGTTGTGGGCCGGATCGATTACCAACAGAGCGACAGTTCTTCGTGGTTCGGCCGGTATTTGATCGACAGTTACGTGCAGCCGGCTCCGTACGACCTAAACCAGAATCTCCTCAGCGCGGAGGGCAACCCGACTGTCAGGTACGACGGCTTGGCCCAGGTCTTTACGCTCGGGCACACTTACCTGTTCAGCCCTAACGTCATCAACTCCTTGCGACTGACGGGGAATAGAATCGCCGGCGGCAAATTTCTTCCGGAGACCATCTTGGACCGCGGTATCGGGCCTGGCGATATTGGTCTCAAGCTCTTCACTCCGGAGCCGCACAACCCGCGATACAACGTCAGCGGCGGGTTTAATATTGGTCAGCATTGGGGTCCGACCCGAAGCGCCGTGTTCGCGATCGACGACAATCTCAATGTGCTTTCGGGCGACCACGAGATGGGCTTTGGCGTGGCAGCGGCGCTCTGGCATGTGAACTCTTATGCCACTGTCTACCATTCGAACTTCGAGTTCGATGGCTCAAACACAGGCTTGGGGATGTCGGACTTTTTGCTGGGGTTTGCGAGTGATTTCCAAAACGGCTCCCCCATTGGACATGCCAAGCGGTCCTATGTCGTGGCGGTGTATGGGACCGATGCCTGGAGGGTGAGTCAAAACCTGACGATGACCTATGGCCTGCGCTGGGAGCCTTATTTCCCAATGCGGCACCGGGATGGAACCGCCATCCATTTCGACGAGGAGGCCTTCAGACAAGGCATCCGAAGCAACCGGTTCGACAATACACCACCGGGCGTCTTCTTTGACGGTGACCCCGGATTCCCGGGTTCGGGGGCTGTGTACGATAAGTGGTGGAATTTTTCGCCGCGCGTCGGACTGGCATGGGACGTGACCGGGGATGGCCGCACCTCGGTGCGGGCGTCGGCGGGGACATTTTACGACTTTCCCCATTCCCACTACATGGTCAGCTTCACTGCCGGGGCGCCATTTGCGCCGCGGACCAGTGTAAGAGATGTCAATTTCGAAGATCCCTGGGCAGACTTTCCCGGTGGAGATCCCTACCCGCTTCCATTCGGACCGAGTGTGGGCCGTGATGCGGGATGGCCGGCGCGTTCCCTGGTCACGGCCATGGACTATGACACGCCGAACATGCAGGTGGCCCAATATAACCTCAGCATCCAAAGACAGATCGGGACCGATTGGATGGTCTCGGCCAGCTATCTCGGTAACAGCAGTTGGCATATGTGGTCCATCCGGCAACTCAACGCCGGCGTGTATATTCCGGGCGTCGGCGACGCGAATGGGAACTGCACCTACAATGGCCAGATTGCTCCATTTACGGTGCGACCGGGCGCCGCGTGCTCTACGCGCGGGAATAACAACCAACGCCGGCGGTTGTTTCTGGCAAATCAGGAGACCGGGATACTTTACGGGGATATACCGAAGATCTCCGCCTCGGGTGTCGGCAGCTATAACGGTCTGGTTCTTTCGGTTGAGCGTCGCGCTGCAAGTGGGGTGACCTTCAAAACGAGCTACACCTGGTCGCACTGCATCAGCGAGCCGTCACGAGGTCCGGGCGGCACCGCTTTTGGAACACGGGGAAATGTCGGTTGGGCGGACGACAATCGGCGTTTAGAACGCGGCAATTGCACTGGAGCGGCCGAAGATCGGCGGCAGGTTTTCAACTTGTCGGGAGTGGCCCAAACGCCGGAGTTTGCCAACCCGACGCTGCGGGCTATAGCGTCCAACTGGCGGTTGTCGCCCATCCTCAAGGTCGGTTCTGGGGGCTATATCGACCCGTACACCCGTCTGGATGTGACGCTGCAAGGCCTGAGGAACGTGCGCGTCGATCAGGTACTGCCGGATGTCTATGGGGACAGATCCGACCCTGCCAACTACCTCAATCCGAACGCATTTGCATTCCCGGAGTCTGGAACGTTCGGAAATCTCGGCTCGGGCAGAATTCAAGGCCCGGGTTATTGGCAGTTTGATGTGGCCCTCACCAGGGCATTTCAGTTCGGTGAGACGCAGAGGCTGGAATTGCGAGCCGAGGCGTTCAACCTGACAAACAGCGTCATCCTGGAGAATCCCGAAACCCGGCTCGAGCGGAGTAGGTTTGGGAGGATCACGCGGGCTAGAGACCCGCGAATCATGCAGTTCGCTTTGAAGTACTACTTCTGAGACAGGAGCGGATTGTTGAGGGTGCTGATATCTATGCGGATGTTTATTGAGTCAGTATTACTTAATAAAGTGACAGGTGTCAGATAGGCTGGCCCAACGTCGATGGGGGTCGACCAAGGGCCAGCCCCTGACCATATTCAGTAAACATCAATAATGGGGTATGTCCTTGACTCCAATAACCCCAACTGGTAGAACCTTGTTGCATGGATCATCCCGAAGGATGCCTTATCATCGTGTTTTTCAACACCGGGGATAACTTAGATGCCACATAAGTTCAACGCAGCCCGACGGCACAAGTTTGATAAGGCGCAGTATCGGGTGATCAACTGGGCGGAATATAACGAGAGCCTGCGCCAGCGGGGTGATCTGACGATCTGGGTCAGTGAGGAGGCTCAAAGTGTGTGGAGCGCGCCGCGCCGCACGTCACGGGGTGGCCAGCGGAGATACTCGGATCTGGCGATCGAGACATGCCTGACGCTGCGCACGGCGTATCGGCTTGGGTTGCGACAAACGCAGGGGCTGATGGGTTCCATCGGCACGCTCATGGGGCTGGATATACGGGTGCCGGACTTCTCCACACTGTCGCGTCGTGCAAACGGCTTGAGCATCGCTCAGGTGATGATGCAAGCCGGATCTGTGCCTGTCCATCTGGTGGTGGACAGTACCGGCCTCAAGATCTTCGGCGAAGGGGAATGGCTCGCGCAGAAGCATAAAATCAAGGGAATACGCCGCCGCTGGCGCAAACTCCACCTCGGACTGGACTTGGCCAGCGGTGCGATTGTTTGCGCCAATCTGACTCACGATGACGTTGGAGACAGCACTGCATTACCCGGGCTCCTGGATCAACTCGATGCCCCGGTCACGGGCTTTCTGGCTGACGGCGCCTATGATGGAGCGTCTACACGAGATCTGCTGAGGGAACGGTATGGGGAGACCCTGGATGTGGTTATACCGCCGCCAAAGAACGCAGTGATCCGACCGCAATCGGCGCGGGATCCAACCGTTCGGGATCGCCATATTGCTCAGATCCGCAGCAACGGCCGCATGGCCTGGCAAGTGGCCACAGGGTACAACCGGCGCAGCCGGATAGAAACGCAGATCGGCCGTTGGAAGGGTGTCATCGGCCGCAGACTCCAATCCCGCAGCTTCTCCAGGCAGATCACGGAGATCCAACTCGGCCAAAAAGTCCTGAACACAATGACCGCACTCGGACGGCCTGTGTTCGAGCGTATCGCCTGACGCTACCGCTTGGGAAAGGGCGAATTCCATCTCCGCCCCGATCCATGCAACAACGTTTATCTAATGGAGGAAAGACAGCTATGAGACATCCTAATAAGGCCAAAGAACGGGGCGGTCGTATTGTTGCCTGCCAACTGCTGGCAGGCCTTCTCCTCATCCTCATCACGTCGACGGGAGCCTGGGCCCAGGAGACCGCCCAGATCAACGGAACGATTACGGATCCAACCGGGGCCTTGCTGCCCGGAGTGGAGGTCACCGCCACCAATACCGACAGAGGCGTGGCTCGGACGGCGGTCTCGAACGAAACAGGATCCTTTGTCCTGCCGAACCTCCCGCTGGGACCTTATACGCTGGAAGCTACCCTTCCCGGTTTCAGTACCTTTCTCCAAACCGGAATCGTGCTGCAGGTGGGCGCCAGTCCGGTTTTCACCGTCGTTCTGGAGGTCGGACAGGTCACCCAGACCATCGAGGTCCAGGCCGACGCGTTATTGGTGGAGACCCGGAACACCGGCATTGGGCAGGTTCTGGACAACACACGCGTGCTGGAACTTCCCTTGAACGGCCGTCAGGTGACCGAACTGATCGCGCTTTCGGGGGCCGCCATCACCGCACCCACCCGTGGCACGAACCGGAACTATCCGACCATCGCGGTTTCGCTCGGCGGGGGGCAGGATAACGGCCTGTCGTACCGGATGGACGGGGGCACGCACAACGATCCGTTCAACAACCTGAACATGCCGCTGCCGTTTCCCGACGCGCTCCAGGAGTTCAAGGTCGAAACCAGCGCCATTCCCGCGCGGAACGGGCAGCATTCCGCCGGGCTGGTGAGCGTGGTGACGAAGTCGGGAACGAACGAGTTTCACGGCAACGCGTTTGAATTCGTCCGCAACGAGGTGTTCAACGCGCGCAATACGTACGAACGGGAACGCGACTCGCTGAAGCGGAATCAGTTGGGCGGCACGATCGGGGGTCCGATCGTCCGGGACCGGATGTTCTTCTTCGGCGGTTATCAGCGGACCTTCTTACGTTCCGCGCCGAGAGGCCAGTTTGAGTTCATTCCCACCGCGGAGGCGCTCAACGGCGACTTCCGCCGGCTCGCCTCGGCGGAATGCCGGTCAAGGCCGGTTACCTTGAGAGCTAGCCGCGGTCTCAGTGACGATGATTTCCCCTTCCGTGACAACCAGATCGACCCGGCGCTGCTCTCGCCGGTCGCGCGCAACATCGTCGCCCAGCTTCCCACCACAACCGACCCGTGCGGCAGAGTCAACTTTACGAGATTCGCTGGCGAAGATGAGCACCAGTTGGTCACGCGCGGGGACTTCCAGCAGAGTGACAGCCATGCGATGTTTGTCCGTTGGTCGCTTCACAGGCTGAGGACTCCACAAGATGGGGACAATGCGCTAAGCGTAGTTCAGGCCGCTTGGAACCGCCAGTACCAGTCGTGGGTGATCGGCGACACATGGTCGATCAGCAACAATGTGATCAATTCGTTCCGCGTGACGGGGATTCGAACGGCCAACACGAAAGAGAGCGCCGACTTTTTCAACGCATTGGACGTGGGGGTCCAGGATTTCCACGTTCCCGAGGGTTACCCGAAGCTGATGATCATCGACGTCAGCGGCGCGTTCACGGCGGGCAACGCGCAGTCCGCTCCGTCGTACACCAACTCGACGGGAATAGAAATCTCCAACGACATCGGTTGGGTGAGGGGAAACCACCAGTTCGCATTCGGTGGCTCGTTCATGCGCCAGCGGATGTATATAACGTCGAGCACCCGGGTCCCGGGCGACTGGCGCTTCCGGGGCCGGGCGACCGGGTTGGCGCTGGCCGATTTCATGATCGGCTTTGCGGATCGCTTCCGGCAGGAACCCCAGTCAAGCTGGTACCCCCAGCAGGATTTTCGCTCGCTGTTCGCGCAGGACACCTGGCGGGTGAATAACCGGTTGACGCTCAATCTCGGCGTCCGCTGGGAACCCTTCACGCCGCAGGTGCGGACCGATCTGCGTCACGCGCGCTATCAGAGGGACTGGTTTGACCAGGGCCTCAGGAGCACCGTGTTCCCGAACGCTCCGAAAGGGATCCTTTTTTCGGGCGGCACCCTCCCCGAAGGCGTTCCGGGAGATCCGGGAATGCCCGACACAGCCCAGGTCAGCCAAAACCAGTGGGCCCATTTTGCGCCCCGCGTGGGTGTGGGGTGGGACGTCGGAGGCGATGGCCGGACGAGCATCCGGGCCGCGTACGGGATCTTCTACGACTACCCGCATACGTACCAGTTCAACGGACTTCGGGGCCTCGCGCCCTACTTTCCTCGTATTACGCAAAGGAATTTAGAAAATTCGCTGGCTGCCCCGTGGGGCAGCTTTTCGGGAGGCAACCCGTTTCCTTTTGCTGCGACTCAGGACGCCGAGTTTCCTGTGGGCCTACGGTGGGTGACCCTCGATGAGGACTACAAGTCGCCCTACGTGAACCAGTGGAACTTCAGCATCCAGCGCCAGATCGGGCAGGAGTGGATGGCGACGGCGAACTACATGGGGAACTCCACGGTCCACCTGTTGAACATCCGGGAGGCGAATCCGGAGATTGACGGCGTGCGGGAGCTGGAGGCCGCCGATCCCACGTCCCTGTTGCGGAGCTCCTTCATAAACAAATTTGACGACGGGGGCACGGCCAGCTACAACGCGCTGTGGCTCTCGCTCGAGCGGCGGACCGCGGGGATGAATCTGCGGATGAACTACACCTGGGCCCACTGTATCGACGATGGAACCATCTTCAATTCCACCAATTCAGGGTCGGACCACTTCAGCCGGCGCCGGGCGAACCGCGGCAACTGCGATCTGGACCGGCGGCACAACTTCAGCATGTCGACGGTGTATGAGACGCCGGAGTTCGCCAATCCCACGCTGCGCGTGCTGGCGGGCGGCTGGCGGATCTCGGGCATCCTCAAGGTCCTGTCCGGAGACTTTTTCCATTCAAATTGCGACTGCGACCGGGCGGGGACGAATGAGGACGCCCAGAGGGCCGTGCAACTGATGTCGAACGTGTTCACCTCGGACAAGCATCCGGACCAGTACCTGAATCGGGACGCCTTCGGCGAACCGGCGAGGGGTACCTACGGGGACATCGGCCGGAACAGCATCCAGGGTCCGGGAATCTTTACGCTCGACATGGGGCTGACGCGGCGGTTTGCGATTGGGGAGAACCAGACGCTCGAGTTCCGGGCCGAGGCTTTCAACCTGCCGAACCACGTCAACCTGCACAACCCGGAGGCGGGTCTGGAAGATACTGATTTTGGCCAGATTACGTCGGCCGGGGATCCCCGGATCATGCAGTTTGCCTTGAAGTACATCTTCTGATAGCGAGCTGTCGATCAGGGAGTTGAACCAACAGCTGCGGCCTTCCTCGGGAAAGGGGAAGGCCGCATTTTTTTGAGGCGAGTTTTATCCTGTTACATCACGGATGCGCTCCCGGATCGCCACGGAGGCTCTATCGGCCTCCGCGGAGTTCGCGAATCGAATCTGATTTCTCGCCCGGTCGCGACGATGACTTCCTCATGTTCAGGGTCCAGGACAAGTCCCGTCTGGGCGGCTCGCGCCCCAAAGGGAGTATAAATCTTCCAGACCGGAGGGGTGCCTTAGGAACTCGCACTTTTGGAGCGTTGTTGCATGGATCGGGGCGGAGATGGAATTCGCCCTTTCCCAAGCGGTAGCGTCAGGCGATACGCTCGAACACAGGCCGTCCGAGTGCGGTCATTGTGTTCAGGACTTTTTGGCCGAGTTGGATCTCCGTGATCTGCCTGGAGAAGCTGCGGGATTGGAGTCTGCGGCCGATGACACCCTTCCAACGGCCGATCTGCGTTTCTATCCGGCTGCGCGGGTTGTACCCTGTGGCCACTTGCCAGGCCATGCGGCCGTTGCTGCGGATCTGAGCAATATGGCGATCCCGAACGGTTGGATCCCGCGCCGATTGCGGTCGGATCGCTGCGTTCTTTGGCGGCGGTATAACCACATCCAGGGTCTCCCCATACCGTTCCCTCAGCAGATCTCGTGTAGACGCTCCATCATAGGCGCCGTCAGCCAGAAAGCCCGCGACCGGGGCATCGAGTTGATCCAGGAGCCCGGGTAATGCAGTGCTGTCTCCAACGTCATCGTGAGTCAGATTGGCGCAAACAATCGCACCGCTGGCCAGGTCCAGTCCGAGGTGGAGTTTGCGCCAGCGGCGGCGTATTCCCTTGATTTTATGCTTCTGCGCGAGCCATTCCCCTTCGCCGAAGATCTTGAGGCCGGTACTGTCCACCACCAGATGGACAGGCACAGATCCGGCTTGCATCATCACCTGAGCGATGCTCAAGCCGTTTGCACGACCGGACAGTGTGGAGAAGTCCGGCACCCGTATATCCAGCCCCATGAGCGTGCCGATGGATCCCATAAGTCCCTGCGTTTGCCGCAACCCAAGCCGATACGCCGTGCGCAGCGTCAGGCATGTCTCGATCGCCAGATCCGAGTATCTCCGCTGGCCACCCCGTGACGTGCGGCGCGGCGCGCTCCACACACTTTGAGCCTCCTCACTGACCCAGATCGTCAGATCACCCCGCTGGCGCAGGCTCTCGTTATATTCCGCCCAGTTGATCACCCGATACTGCGCCTTATCAAACTTGTGCCGTCGGGCTGCGTTGAACTTATGTGGCATCTAAGTTATCCCCGGTGTTGAAAAACACGATGATAAGGCATCCTTCGGGATGATCCATGCAACAAGGTTAAGCGAATGAAGAAACCTGTCTCGACGGAGACAGGGCGAGTGCCTGGCGATTCCGGGGTTTCAACACGCGGAATACGGTGCCCGGGATGAACTGAAGAGTCGGGAGCGCGGGATCGAACGAACTATGACCCCAGCCGACGGCAAGGGAGATCGGCGAATTTGCGCTCGCGGAATGCAAGTCGAAAGGCTTCGACTCGCCTCTGGCCGTTGTGAACCGGGTAGACTGGCCGATGGTGATGATGGTGATGCTGCAGGGAAAGAAGTGTTTCCCCCAACAAACCAATATGTAAACATGCGCACTCTATGAATTCATTGTCGCGGATATTCCTATTCTGCCTCCTGTCCGCCGTCTCGGCTTACCCCCAGACCCAGTCGAGGGGAAACGGCGGTGGCAGACCTACTCCCCTTACGGCGATCGACTACGAGACCATCCCGCTGGAAAAGGTCGCAACGGCGGTTCGAGCCGCAGACCCTATCGTTCTTGATGGACACCTGGACGAGGGCGCATGGGAGCTCGCCCCCCCGGCAACCGGGTTCTACACTCTGCGGCCCCGGCCGGGAGAGCTCTCCGAAGAACGGACCGAGGTTCGCTTCGTGTATGACGACGACAATCTCTACATCGGTTTCATCAGCTACGATTCCGATCCCACAGACAACGTAGTTGTTCTCAGAGAAGACTTCACGTCCCGGGAAACCGACGGCGTCTCCATGGTTATCGACAGCCTTCATGATCGGCGATCCGCATACCAGTTCGGTACCAACCCCGCAGGCGCGAAACGCGAATCGCACATCACCAACAACGGTCAATACAACAATGACTGGGATAGCGTGTGGGACGTCAAGGTCAGCGTGAACGATGAAAGTTGGATCGCTGAATTTGCGATCCCCTTTAAAACTCTACGATTTTCACAGTCCCCCACTCAGGAGTGGGGAATCAACCTGAACCGTTATATTGTTCGCACAAACGAACAGAGCTTCTGGTCGCCGATCCCCGTGCGATACGGCATGAGCCGAATTTCCCAGGCCGGCACGCTCAAGGGTCTGGAAGGGATCCGTCAGGGCCGCAACCTGAAAGTGAAGCCGTTTGCGATTACGGGTGTCACACAAACCGCGGGCACAGGCGATCCCACCGAGACAACGACAGACTATGATGGCGGGGTTGATCTGAAGTACAGCCTCACACCGTCACTCACTCTCGACGCCACCTACCGGACCGACTTCGCGCAGGTCGAAGTCGACCAGCAGCAGGTTAACCTCACTCGGTTCAACCTATTCTTCCCGGAAAAACGCGACTTCTTTCTTGAAAACGCGGGCACTTTCAATTTTGGCGACACTGGGCGCGGGGCGAATCTCGTTCCGTTCTTCAGCCGATCCATCGGTCTCAGCGGTGGGACCCCGATCCCGATTGTCGGAGGCGCGCGCGTCACAGGACAAGTCGGACGATACGACGTCGGATTTCTCAACATGAAAACCGAGCGCTTTAGCGACGACGCCCGCTCGATTCCATCGAACAACTATCTTGTTGGCCGCGTAAAACGGAATTTTTCTACGAGTTCCTGGATCGGTTCGATCGTTACCAATCGCGATTCGACCCAGGATGGCGATTACAACCGCGTGTACGGGGCCGACGCCCACTTCCAGTTCTATGAAAGGCTGGAGTTCGACTCCTACCTCCTCCGCAGCGACACACCGGACACGTCCGGCAAGAATCAGGCGAGGAAGTTCGCAACCGCCTGGCGCGACGATGAGCTGGTCGTTGGGGCCGAATACCACGCCGTCCAAACGAATTTCAATCCCGAGATGGGCTTTATCCGTCGCAAAGACATGACCCAGTACTCGGGAAATTTTTCATGGCTGCCACTTCTACCCAGCAGCAGGATCATTCGAAACCTGGTTTTTTCGACGGAGCTGGACTACTACGAAGGTGGAAACTCCAAAGTGGAAACCCGTACCCAGGCAATCAACCTTGGGGCTAACCTACAGAACGGCGGAAGCATCAACTTCTCCGTCAACGAGAACTTCGACCGACTCGTGAATCCTTTTCTGATCCGTTCCCAGAGGCGGGGCCACCCATCGGATCTTGCGATCGACGCGGGCGACTATCGATTTCGCGACTATTCAGCGAGATTCAGCAGCAGCCAGCAAGGAAAGATAACGGGAAACGCCAACATCACTCTGGGTGAGTTCTGGGATGGTCATCGCAAGTCCTTCGGCGGCTCTGTGGGTTTGAGACCGAATTATCATGCAAACATCACTGTGGATTACAGACACGACCGGGTGAGCTTGCCGAATGGCTCGTTTCAGACCACTCTTGTTGGCGCCCGCCTGCTTTACGGGTTTTCGCCGCGGGTCTTTCTCAACAGTTTCGTTCAATACAACGCAGACACTCACCAGGTGAGCTCCAACATCCGCTTCAACTTCATTCACCATCCCCTGAGCGATCTATACCTGGTTTACAACGACCGCCGGGACACGCGAACCGGTCAGTTCGTCGAGCGCACATTTACGGTCAAGTTGACGAACCTTTTCAGCTTTTAGTGTCCTGAGACAGAAGATCGTTGCTAGGGCGTGTTAACACTAACGTAGTGCCTCGACGATGAGAGCGAAGTGAAGGAAGGCGAGGAACATGACGTCGAGTTTATCGAAACGGGAGAAGATACGCCGGAAACCCTTGAGTCGGCGGAAGAGCCTCTCGACTTCGTTCCTGCGGCGGTAGAGCACGCGGTCGTATTCCCACGGCTCCAGGCGGTTGCGCTTGGGCGGCACGACGGGAATCCACCCAAAATCCAGAGCCAATTGGCGGGTCTGGTCGTCCTGGTAGGCACGGTCCATCAGCAGCGGTAGCGGCTCGGGTAGTGGCCCCAGACCGGCGAGCAGCTCGCGGCCCTGCGGGGCGTCGTGCGCTTGGCCGGGCGAGAGCGCAAACGTTATCGCCGTTCGAGCATTCGCGGCAACCAGATGAATCTTGGTGGTCCATCCACCGCGGGATTTGCCGATCGCTTGCGGACCGTTTTTTTTAACGCTCCCGTGCCGTCGGGATGAACCTTCACAATGGTCGAGTCCATCGAAACGGCTTCGACCCGGATGCGGACCAGTTGCTCGCGCTGGAGTTTCTCGAAGACGGCGTCGAGCACGCCGTTCTTGGACCAGCGGTTCATCCGGGTGTAGATGGTGTGCCAGTTGCCAAAGCGCTTGGGCAGACCGCGCCACTTGCAGCCCTGCTCAGCCACATACAAAATGGCGTTCAAGACCGTCAGGTTCGAAAGACTGACGTTGCCCCGCTGACGCGGCAGTTCCGGCTCGATGCGACAATACTGCTCCTGTGTGATCTCCATGCGTGATTATAAAACATTCATGCTCATTAGTGTTAACACGCCCTAGTTAGTTCCGTCACGGTCAGAACCGTTCATCTTCTTACTCTAGCAGCCCGTGGTTAAAGTCCACTTCACAGATTCAAACGGACCCGATGCGACCGTATCGCGAAGAATGATGAGTGAAGGAGGACGGGATATGGGCATGGGACGAAAGAGACGACGCCAGGAATCGCTGTGGATCGCGACACAGGAGTTGCCGCGGACCAAAGGACACGTGTTCTACGAACGGGTGAACCGGATTCTGGAAGAAGACGGATTCGACCCGTTTGTTGAAGAAGCCTGCCAGAAGTTCTACGCCCCGGTGATGGGTCGGCCCGGTGTCGTGCCGGGTGTGTACTTTCGGATGCTGCTGGTCGGCTACTTCGAAGGGATTGACTCGGAACGCGGCATCGCCTGGCGGTGTGCCGACTCGCTGAGCCTGCGGGAGTTTCTGGGCATTGGGCTGACCGATGGTACCCCGGATCATTCCAGCGTGTCGCGGACACGCCGGCTGATCGATCTGGAAACCCATGCCCAGGTGTTCCACTGGATGCTGGAGCGGCTGGCCGGGCACGGGTTGATCGACGGGAAGACGGTTGGCGTGGACGCGACGACGCTGGAAGCGAACGCGGCAATGCGGTCGATCGTGCGGCGAGACACCAGGAACAGTTATGAGGACTTTCTGAAGGAGTTGGCCCACGCTTCGGGCATTGAAACGCCGACACGAGCCGAACTGGCGCGACTGGACCGGAAACGGCCGAAGAAGGGATCGAACGACGACTGGGTGCATCCCGACGACGCGGATGCGCAGATCACCAAGATGAAAGACGGCCGCACGCATTTGGCTCACAAGCTGGAACACGCTGTGGATATGAAGACCGGCGTCGTGCTTGGGGTGACGGTTCAGGGTGCTGCCACCGGGGATACGACGACAATCAAAGAGACGTTGATCCGCACGGCCGAGAACATGGAGAAGCTGGCAAGCAACCCGAAAACCGAAGCGCAGATTCGAGAAGATTGGTTTTCTGAAGTCGTCGCCGATAAGGGATATCACAGCAACGAAACGATGGTCGATCTTCGCGAATTGGGGATACGCACCTACATCTCGGAACCGGATCGGGGCCGTCGCCGCTGGAAGAACAAGCCGGACGAACAACAGGCTGTCTATGCCAATCGCCGTCGAATCCGTGGAGAACGCGGCAAGGAGTTGTTGCGGCATCGCGGCATGATGCTGGAACGACCCTTCGCTCACGGTCTGGAAACCGGCGGCATGCGACGGGTTCACCTTCGAGGACGGGAAAATATCCTGAAACGGATCCTGGTTCACTACGCGGCCTTGAACCTGGCGTTGATCCTGCGCCAGAAGTTCGGGCAGGGCACGCCACGGAGCCTGCAGGACCGGTCTGCGGCATACTTTGCCGCTCAAATCGTGCTCTTCTGCGTCCAGATGGCGCTTCAAACGCATCATGAACTCCGTCAGCTGGATATCGAGCCCAACGTGGCTATCGAATCCGACGTTACGACTGTGTCAGAGAATCTCACTTCTGCCACGGGCTGCTAGGGTTTGGCAGCGCCACAGCCTGGGCTCAAACGAGGGCACAGATCACGGGAACGGTGACGGACCCAAGCGGAGCCTTGCTGCCGGGTGTCGAAGTGAGGTTGAGTCAAACCGATACCGGAGCGGGCGCCGCGCTCACCCGCTATTCGGGCAGGCAGGCGAACACGCAGTCACGCGGTTTTGCAGCATGCACACGAGCAGTTGCACCGGGCTGGATTGCCCCCGCAATTGCAGGAACAGCCTTCCGGGCCACAGTTGCAATTTTCGGTAGTGGTCAACTTTGAAACATCGCTGCATTGCATTTAGACCGCGCCTGCCATATCGTTGCATGCATGAGCGGAACAAGTAAGAATAAAACCAAGAAACGACCCAAAGACCCCAACGAATTGGCCGCTGAAATTGTTCGGCTGTCGACCGAGGATGAGGAAGAAACCGAGATTGATCCCGTAAAGGCATATCTCGCCGAGATCGGCAAGAAGGGCGGCCTAAAGGGCGGAGCGGCTAGGGCTAAAAAGCTCTCGAAGCGCCGTCGGCAGGAAATCGCTATCCAAGCCGCTGCCGCCCGTTGGGGGAAGGCGGACGAAACGAAGAAATAGAACGCCCTATCTCCTTGTCAGGAGCGTCCAATAGATTTGACAAATCTCGCGGGAATCCCGAAAGCTTCTTCGTCGTCACCCCTTGATTCATCAGGCGTAGAATCTTTAGAAACTGTCTGCTCTGCTCCACTCGTATCTGCTGAATTCTTACCATTTTCAGCTTCCTTTATGTTAGCTATGTCAGCCTTCTTTTCGGCAGAAAGATAGAAAAAATTAGTTTGGCTATTCGGAGTCTCTGTCGCGGCCCCCAGCGCAGCAATAAGTTCTAGCTGGGCTTCGGACGGGGATTGAACCCTGAAAAACAGCTCTTCGGCCTCTTCTCTGTCGATCTCAAATGTGTGGGTTGGGTACTTACTGACCAGCTTTTCCAGTGCGCCCGACCCAAGGTTGTCCGCGACTTTATCCAACCGCGATCCATATTCCAGGGCGATCTTGACCAATCGACCATCCTCGCCCAGTCGCATTGGATCAATCTGTTCGTACATGGGTTCGAACAGACCAACCGTCAAGCGACTGGCGATGTCCATCGCGGTTTTGAGTGTGACAGACCCGCCGCTATGCACTTTCAAGTCAAACAAGTTTGCTTCGAACATTTCAAAGGAAGCGGATCTGAGGGTGCTAAGCGCCTCCATAGCGGTTAGGCCGGATGTCAGTTCGCCCAGTTCATCCGCTTTTCTGATCTGAACATCCAACGGTCCTAATGTGCCGTGATCCGAAACAACCAAATCGTGAGCGCCGATAATCAGTAGCGTTCCTGCACTGCTACACGGCCCTGGAACACATGCAGTGATGTGTTCATAGTTACGCTGAAGGCATCGAGCCAAGCGATATGCGACGTGTGCGCTGCCTCCATGAGTCACAGGAATAAGAAAAGCATTCGCGCGTTTAGCAGACCGCTTCGAACACATATCCGTGAACTTGCGCTCGTTCGGTTCCTCAAGTCCGCCTGTCAGAAACAGAACATCGGCGTCAAGCTCTTCCGCAACGGCGTTGGCGACCGCTTCAAGGTGCTCTTTCTTCGTGGTCATCGATTTCGATCTTAGCATGGAAGACACGAAAATAATCCCTTGACATGCTTGAGCCGGTCAAGTATTATAGTGCCTATGAACAAGCTGAGTGCAGGAAAGAGGACGCAAGTAATCAAGGCGCTGATCGAGGGATGCTCGATAAATTCCACCGTTCGCATGACGGGCGTATCGAAGCCAACCGTTTTGAAGCTTCTGGAAGACGTGGGCGAAGCGTGCCGCGCCTATCAGGATCGGACGTTTAAGAACCTCAAGACCCAGCGCGTACAGGTCGATGAAATATGGTCTTTTTGCTACGCCAAAGAGAAGAACGTCCCGACGGAGAAACAGGGCCAATTTGGATACGGAGATGTGTGGACTTGGGTTGCGATTGACGCGGACACCAAGCTCGTTCCGTCTTGGCTCGTCGGTCGTCGGGATGCGATCTGCGCCAGCGAGTTCCTTGCCGATGTGTCTAAAAGGCTTTCCAATCGCGTCCAGCTTACCTCTGACGGCCTGAAATCCTATCTTGTTGCTGTCGAGGACGCCTTTGGCTCTGAGATCGATTACGCTCAGCTTGTGAAGGTATACGGCAAGCCTCAGGACGAACACCGCTACAGCCCCGCGCAATGCACAGGCATCCACATGCACCCCATATCCGGCAATCCTGACTTGGACCACGTTTCGACCAGCTATATCGAGCGCCAGAACCTCACCATGCGAATGCACATGAGAAGGTTCACGCGCCTGACTAATGGATTCTCTAAGAAGATCGATAACCACGCAGCGGCGATAGCTCTGCACTACATGAATTACAATTTCTGCAAGGTTCACAAGACCCTCCGCGTAACCCCAACGATGGAAGCGGGCTTGACGGACCATGTTTGGGACGTGAAAGAAGTTGTCGCCCTACTGGAAGCGTCCGAAGGGAAACCTGGCAAGCGTGGACCGTACAAGAAGCGGGCAAGTTGAATTTGAAACTTGACCACTACCCAATTTTCGCAGCACTTGCATTTGCACTGATAATCGATGAAGCTGTCCCGAATTCAGTTGAAACCTTCGATGGCGGTTCAGTTCATCAGTTAAGCCACCTTTGACGGATCGTCGCCAGTGACCAGGTCGTTGAGTTTGGCCTGGAGCATCCAGAGATCCTTATATCCCAGAATTCTGCGGAAGTTTTTCTCGGTATCGAGGAAGGAGGCCGCCGCCCATCGCAGGGCCATGTCGGCATTCTTCCATCGGCCCACACGACGGGTCCGGATACGCATCCCGGAGTGCGAACTGTCGATGAGGTTCGTCGACCCCAGACAACGGCGAAGAGCCGGAGACAGTTCGAGACGGTTGATGGTGAACATTTCGTCGAGTCCTTCCTTGAGACTGGCCGCAGCATCCGGATGCTGAGACCGCAACCATTCGGCTTGCTTTCGGATCCGGGCGATGCCTTCCTTCCACGGCAAGCGGAACGCGGCTTTCATGACGGAAACGACCTGCGGAGCCAATTCGTCGGGGAGCTTCGCCGCGACGTTCCGGATCTTGTGGTTGCGGCATCGCTGGACCGGATTCTGACGGCCAAAGACCTTGTCGATCGCGCTCCGCAGCGCTTTTGCGCCGTCAATGACGAACAGGTACCGCCGACCTGGATCGATGCCCCGGTCGACGAGATCCTCCAGCAGCGTGACCGCCGTGGCCGCGTTCTCGCTCGCGCCGTCCTTTATTCCCAGGACGACCTTCTCGCCGCTGGAATCCACGCCCACGGCGCAAAGCACGTGAAATTCTCCGAAGATCACGCCGTCCAGATAGATCACCAGGAACTCCCGGTCCTCGAACCGGCGTTCGCTCAGCCGCTTCAACTCCTTCCCGCTCTGCTCAACGAATTCCCGGCTCACCGACGACTTGCTGACACCGACCGTGTCGGCCATCTGGGGAATGACCCGTTCGTATTGCAACCTTGTTGCATGGATCATCCCGAAGGATGCCTTATCATCGTGTTTTTCAACACCGGGGATAACTTAGATGCCACATAAGTTCAACGCAGCCCGACGGCACAAGTTTGATAAGGCGCAGTATCGGGTGATCAACTGGGCGGAATATAACGAGAGCCTGCGCCAGCGGGGTGATCTGACGATCTGGGTCAGTGAGGAGGCTCAAAGTGTGTGGAGCGCGCCGCGCCGCACGTCACGGGGTGGCCAGCGGAGATACTCGGATCTGGCGATCGAGACATGCCTGACGCTGCGCACGGCGTATCGGCTTGGGTTGCGGCAAACGCAGGGACTTATGGGATCCATCGGCACGCTCATGGGGCTGGATATACGGGTGCCGGACTTCTCCACACTGTCCGGTCGTGCAAACGGCTTGAGCATCGCTCAGGTGATGATGCAAGCCGGATCTGTGCCTGTCCATCTGGTGGTGGACAGTACCGGCCTCAAGATCTTCGGCGAAGGGGAATGGCTCGCGCAGAAGCATAAAATCAAGGGAATACGCCGCCGCTGGCGCAAACTCCACCTCGGACTGGACCTGGCCAGCGGTGCGATTGTTTGCGCCAATCTGACTCACGATGACGTTGGAGACAGCACTGCATTACCCGGGCTCCTGGATCAACTCGATGCCCCGGTCGCGGGCTTTCTGGCTGACGGCGCCTATGATGGAGCGTCTACACGAGATCTGCTGAGGGAACGGTATGGGGAGACCCTGGATGTGGTTATACCGCCGCCAAAGAACGCAGCGATCCGACCGCAATCGGCGCGGGATCCAACCGTTCGGGATCGCCATATTGCTCAGATCCGCAGCAACGGCCGCATGGCCTGGCAAGTGGCCACAGGGTACAACCGGCGCAGCCGGATAGAAACGCAGATCGGCCGTTGGAAGGGTGTCATCGGCCGCAGACTCCAATCCCGCAGCTTCTCCAGGCAGATCACGGAGATCCAACTCGGCCAAAAAGTCCTGAACACAATGACCGCACTCGGACGGCCTGTGTTCGAGCGTATCGCCTGACGCTACCGCTTGGGAAAGGGCGAATTCCATCTCCGCCCCGATCCATGCAACAACGCTAATACGAGAAGGGTCTGGAAGTAGCGCGAGGAGCTCTTGAAGCTCTGCCCGAGGGCCGAAACATGTTCATTGACACTATCGGCAACATCTATCTCCAACTGGGCCGTTACGATGAAGCTGTGGAGGTGTTTCACGAGGCGACCGAGCACGAATTGAGCCAACCGAATCCGGAAAGCCGTTTTCTCAGTCTTGAATACAACAATCTTGGGGTTGCTTACCTTTATAGATGGCGGTTGCTACGCGATAACCGAGAGAATCTTTCTGCGGCCGTCTTCGAGCGCGAGAAAATGGCAGTTTTGGAGCCGGCGCTTGAAGCCTTCGGAAAAAGCCTCGAATACGATTCGGATGATAGGTTCAGTTCCTTCGACAGCTACATAAACATCATCTCGTGGATGGAACGGGACTCAGAGTTTGCAGCCGAGTTTGAACTCAGCCTGGATGAGGCGGAGGATTTCAGAGCGCGGTATGCTCTTGGAAAGCTTGTTTTCAATGAAGCAGTAGACGAAATGGACCTTGGCCGGTCACAGGCATCGGGCGAAGCGTTTCAGGCTGCAGCGAACCAGTTCGAACTGGCGGCTAAATTATCACCGACGGAGCATCTCTTCTGGTTCAATTATGCTTACGCACTTGAACGATTGGGAAGGCTGGAGGCGTCGATAGAAATGTATACCCAGGCTATCTACTTGAATCCGGTTTTTATTGAAGCGCACCACAATCTGGGGCAACTTCGCATGCGGAATCAGGAACACACGGCTGCGATTGCGAATTTCGAAGAAGTCCTCCGTCTATTTCCTGAGCACGTATCTGCAAACCTCAACCTCGCCAAAAGCTATATTCAGCTTGGTGACTTCGAGCAGGCGCGGCAACATGTGTCGACTGTTCTGAGTGCCTCGCCCCAAAATCAGGAAGCCTTGACACTCCTGGAACAGCTCGGCTCGCAATCGTAAATCATTCGTCAAAATCGACAAACAGTATGATCGCCGTGACGGAGGGCGACACGGGCATGGAAATGGAGTCGCTTAATTCAAAATGGACAGTCGCACTGAAGACGAAAACAAGAGTTCAAGCAAGATCCTCGTGCTCGGTGCGCGCGGCACGGTAGGCCGTTCACTGGTCGAAGAACTTTCGCGCCGGAACCACAATCTAGTCATTGCCGACCGCGGCTATTTCTCGGCACCCAATTACTACAAGTGCGACATCAGTGAATATCGGCAGATCGAACGCATATTTCTTGAGAACGAGGTTCAATTCGTCTACAACCTGGCCGCGGAATTTGGCCGTTGGAACGGGGAAGCGTTTTACGAAAGCCTGTGGACCACAAACGTCATTGGATTCAAGCATCTTCTGAGGCTTCAAGAGCGGGTAGGTTTCAGAATGGTCCATTTTTCTTCTTCGGAAGTCTATGGCGACTACGATGGGGTGATGGCCGAAGACGTCATGGACTCCCACGAGATCCGGCAACTGAACGATTATGCGATGACGAAATGGGTTAACGAGATGCAGGTCCTGAATTCGGCACAGATGTTCGACACGGAAACGGTGAGGGTGCGGCTGTTCAATACATACGGACCAGGAGAGTATTACAGCCCATACAGAAGTGCCCTGTGTATATTCTGCTACCATGCGCTAAATGATCTGCCCTATACGGTCTATCTGGGTCATCGCAGGACATCTACTTACGTTTCGGATTGCTGCCGAACGCTCGCAAGTATTTTCGACAACTTCAAACCCGGTGAGGTCTATAACATCGGAGGTTTGGATTTACACGATATGAAATCAGCGTCGGATATGATTCTCAGAAAACTTGGTAAGGACGACAACCGGGTGACGTATAAGGAAGGCGAGCCGTTTACGACGAAAGACAAAGTAGTCGACGTCAGCAAGGCTGTTCGTGACCTGAATCATCGCTCGACCGTGGGCCTCGAAGAAGGTTTAAGCCGAACGCTGGATTGGATGGCGAAGGTCTACGGCGCCGATAACTAAGGGCATACTACTTTTGTGGAACCATCTTGAAGATCCTCGTCGTCCACGAGGTCAGTTACCTCAAAAAAATCGTCTACGAATTCCAGATCCTTCCTGAACTCTTAACTATTCTGGGACACGACGTGACCGTCATAGATCTCGACGATACCTGGAAGGAATCTTCCGACCGACCCATTTTTGATATTGCCCCCAAGTATCAGTTGGGAGTACATCGCGCCTATGAGGACGCTTCGGTCTGTCTTCGAAATCCTGGGTTAGTCCGCTTGCCCTTTGTCGCGAGAGTTTCCGGGGCCCTTTCGAACGCCGTCGAGGTCTACCGGGCTCTTAGCGGGGGCGACTACGACGCCGTTCTTCTCTATGGCGTCCCCACAGTCGGCATTCAGACCTGGCTCTCAGCAAGAAGACACGGTGTGCCTATCGTTTTCAGGTCCATCGACATCAGCCACCAGATCGTTCCCTCACCTGTGCTGGTCTGGCCAACCCGGTTGATCGAAAAGGTCGTTTATAAGGGCGTAGATGGAATTTCGGCACTGACCCCACGCATCCGGGACTACGTGCAGTCATACGGTGTTCCCGCATCGAGAATTCGTGTCCTGCCTGCAGGCGTTGACGTTGAGCGTTTCTCTCCAGGTCCCGGGAACGACACTCTTGTGTCAGGGTGGGGCATTTCTCGATCAGATCGTGTCATTCTCTTTATGGGCACAATCTATCGTTTCAGCGGTCTCGATCGTGTCATCGAAGACTTTCCTTCCCTGTTGTCTCGACACCCGAACGCCAAGCTATTAGTCGTGGGAAAAGGCGAGGACACGGATCGTCTAAGAGTCCTGTCTGAGAAAGTTGGTGTCGGTTCGAACGTAGTGTTCACGGGAGTTCAAGATTATCAATTGCTGCCCGACTTTATACGATCGTCAGACCTTTGCATCAATCCCTTCAGATTGAACGCCATTACTCAAGACATCCTGCCGACAAAACTGTTCCAATATTTGGCTTGCGGTCGTCCTTTGATTGCGACCGAATTGCCGGGGACGAAGCCGTTCCTTAGAGGTGAGGGTGAAGGTGTCGTCTATTCGGATCTCGCGAACTTCGTCAACGCGATAGGGGAACTGTTGGACTCACCGGAACGGTGTCTGGCGTTGGGAGGTCGCGCTTCCCGAGCCATGCGCGAGCGATACGACTGGAAACACACTGCGAATTCTCTGGTGGAATGGATGGAGGAGATCGTCGAATCTTGAAAGTCGCGATGGTGACGCCCTATTTCTATCCAGCCTGGGACTACGGGGGGCCCCCTCGCAGCGCCCACAGCTTAGCCACCACGCTCGCTGGCAGAGGTGTTTCGATTCAAGTTTTTACGACGGATACGGGTGGCGCCAGGCGCTTGTCTCAGGCGGACATAAGACACGCGTCAAATGAGGCAAATCGGGGTTTGGATGTCTGGTATTGTCGAAACCTGTCCAACAGGTTGGCTTTTCGTCATCGCCTCTTTTTGCCGACAGGATTGTCTGGAACACTTGATCGGAATCTTGGAGATTCTGATCTGATTCATGTCCATGAACTCCGGTCGTTCACTACGGTGGCTGCCCATCGCGCCGCTCGTCGGAACAAGATTCCCTACGTCGTCTCAATCCACGGGGGTCTAGTGCACCTGGGGAAGCGCCACGCGAAAGCGCTATTCGATTCCCTTTGGGGTAAGCAAATCATTCGCGATGCTGCGGGTCTGTTGGCCGTGTCAAAACTGGAGGCGGACCAGATGAGGTCTTTTGGTATTGGCCGGAATCGAATTCATTTATTGCCCAATCCGATTCAGGACGGGGCGTACCCGGTCTTGCCAGATACCGGAGAGTTCAGAACGCGATGGGGTATCGACGCTTCGAAACTCGTACTCTTCCTTGGCAGGCTAAACTGGATCAAAGGACCCGACCTGCTGGTCGAGGCATTTGAGCGGCTTAGCGGGGATGTCCACCTCGTTCTGGCTGGCCCGGACGATGGGTATGGGGCTCAGTTGGCAGCATTGGTGCCTCCCGAGCTAGCCAAGCGAGTGACATTTACAGGCCGGTTGAACCATGCTGAAAAACTGAAGGCCTTCGTGGATGCCGATGTCTGCGTCCTGCCTTCTCGAAGTGAAATTTTTGGAATGGTAGTGTTGGAAGCGTTAGCCTGCCGGCGACCCGTATTGTTATCTTCGTCGTGCGGCCTGATCACCGAATTGGCCGATCAGGAAGGAGTTCAAGTGTTCGACAGCGGCGACACGCACGATCTTGCGGACAAGCTCAAGGTTATGTTGGCAAGATCGTATTCTACGGAAAGTTTGAGTCAGGTTCGCCGGTTCGTGCTAGACAAGTTTTCGTCCGAGGCAGTGGCGGCTAAGGCGGAGTCAATCTACGCGCATTGTTTGTCGGAGTATTAGGTCGGGAAATAAGAATGAGGAGTCGCGATGGATGTGATTGGCGAAATTCGACGTGTTATCGACATTGAAATCGAAGCGCTGCAATCGGTGCGCGAAAACGTATCTCCTCGATTCGAGGAAGCCGTCGACATGATCGCTTGTTGCGACGGACAGGTCTTTGTGGCCGGTGTTGGTAAGTCCGGGATTATCGGTCAGAAGATTGCTGCGACCCTGCGAAGTACTGGAACGCCGGCCGTGTTTCTGCACGCTACCGAAGCCCTGCATGGCGACGTCGGAGTGGTAAGGGAAGAAGATCTTGTTCTCGCGATTGGAAAAAGCGGAGAGAGTAGTGAATTGAATACACTGCTCCGCGTA
The DNA here is from genome assembly GCA_965218085.1 of Terriglobia bacterium. GTDB lineage: Bacteria > Acidobacteriota > Terriglobia > 20CM-2-55-15 > 20CM-2-55-15. The sequence continues at coordinate 455,491 of CBDCKF010000001.1, forward strand.
CTCAAGAAAATCAGAATACCAATCATCGCTCTGACCTCGAACGGAGAATCATCCTTGGCGGAACTCGCCGATGTCGTGCTTGAGCTTCCCATTTTGCGAGAAGCTTGCCCTCTGAATCTGGCGCCAACTTCCAGCACCACTGCTGCTCTGGCGGTGGGAGACGCTATTGCAGTGACTTTGATGAAGATGAATGAGATTTCTGAAGACGACTTTGCGCGCCACCACCCTGGTGGCCAGCTTGGAAGGCGGTTGCTGTTGCGTGTTGAGGATGTGATGAGGAAGGGATCGGAGAATCCCGTCGTTGCTGCCGACTGTCCGATAAAGCAGATGCTCGTCGATATGACCGCCTTTCGTGTCGGTGCAGTGTCCGTAAGCGACGCGGAAGGACGACTCATTGGTTTGGTCACCGACTATGACGTGCGCAGAGCTCTGGAGTCCGATGATGACGTATTCGCCTTGTCAATTCCGGACATCATGAACGCTTCACCTGACCGGGTGTACGCCGATGAAAAGGCGGCAGACGCGTTGGAGAAGATGCGGGCGCGACCCAAGCCCACAGCGGTCTTGCCAGTTTTGAATCGGGAGCAGATGGTCGTCGGGATGGTCCATCTCCACGATCTGGTTGCGGCAGGTCTCTGAGGGCCTGATCTGTCTTACGGGTCGAGTAGTGTCGAATGGTAGAATCCGTCACATCAAGAACCGCTTCCAAGGCGATGGAGCACAGCCACACAGTTGTCGTTATCCTGCCCGCGCGAAACGAAGAGACCACCGTGGGAGAGGTCCTCCGAGGAATCCCTCGACGAATAGGGTCCTGGAAGGTCATTCCGCTGGTAATCGACGACGGATCTGAAGACGCTACGTCTGAGGTAGCGCGCGCGTTTGGAGCTTTGGTTGTAAGGCATTTCATAAACCTGGGAGTCGGGGCTGCAACGCGGACAGGGCTTCTGGCTGCCCAAGACCTGGATGCAGATGCGGTAGTGACGATGGACGCCGACGGGCAGCACGATCCCTCAGATATCGAAAGTCTGGTTCGAAGCCTGGAGGAAGGAGACTGCGACGTCGTTATTGGCAATCGGATGTTGGATCCGGAGGGCATGCCGCTGTCGCGCGTTGCGGCGAACTGGCTGTTGAACGCGATCACATTGGTCGTCTATCGAGGGAGTGTCTCCGACTCGCAATCGGGATTCAAGTGTCTGTCGCGTCGAGCGCTTCAACGGATAGAGTTGAAGGCAGACGGCTACGATATTTGTTCCGAGATTATTGGCGAAGTATTTTCCAAAAGTTTGAAGTATAAGTCGGTGCCAGTCAAAGTCGTTTACACTGGATATTCCCGTGCCAAGGGGCAGCATTTCCTGAACGGAATCAATATCATTCTGCAGTTGCTGACGCGGATGATGCGGCGGGTGTGAAGTGTTCCTACTGTTTGCGAGAGTCTTCTCGATTCTTCTTGCTTTGATCGCAATATCAAAGAGTTACGTGGACTTCAAGGGAAGGAAAGAGTCTGTCCAGATGTTCCTGCTGTGGACACTGATATGGATCGGGATCGTTATCGTCGCTATGTTTCCGGATATGGTAGCCACGCTGGTCAGTGCGGGTGGCGGTAGCGTCGGTATCGGCACGTTCCTCGGCCTGGTCGTCGTGTTCCTGTTCTTCCTGGTATACCGGATGTACGTCAGGACGGAAGTCCTGGAGCAGAAATTGACCTTAGTTGTTCGTGAACTGGCTTTGAGGGGAGACTGGAAGGTTGAAGACCCTGATCACCCGGACAATGCCTTGCACCAGAGGGGCACGCGTTCAAGTCTTTCTTACAAATAAGATTACCGCTTCCGCTGAAGGTCTAGCTGAAGGGTGCCAGTTTCCAGGACCGCACACGTTTCCGGATCCGGCACGATCTGCGACGCAGCTCCAAGGATGCGATCTGGAGCGACAATAATGACCTGCCACGTGGTTTCGAATTCGCATTCACGGCCGTTCCGCAGTCGCGCCTTGAAGTGTCCCGTTCCGTTGTAGCTGTTGGGCTCGTCTGTGCCCATGAGCTCTACTGTATATTCCAGATAAGTTGAACTCGAGCCCGGTACGATTTGAACCTGAAGATCTGTTCCCACCAACCGGAATTCGTACTCAGTTCCGGTGGTTGCCGTCCAGAGTCCATTGGGATCGTTCTTCGGTATCTGTTGTGGAATCAAAAGAACTGCGGTCAGGACGAGTGTGTACATGAAAATTATGATAATCGAAGTTCTAAGCCGTTTACAACTGGTCTGACAGCGCTTGTTCTTGCCGGCTTCAAGTCGTCAAGGAAATACAGGTGCTGCGCTCAGCGTACCGCCATCTGTGGAGCCGGCGATAGCGGTGCTGAAGAGGGGAGTACTGGATGAAAGGCGCACCACTGCGTCTTCAGGTATCGCCACGCTGAAGACCTCACCGAGCAGTCTTGCGGTGAAGCCCCCCGGCTCCAATGATGTCGTTGTCATCTCGAGTAGAGAGCCATCCGAGGCCAGGAGTTCAAACGTTACAGTTGCGTCAAGAGAGCCCGGATTAACGGTCGCGATCCCGGCAAAACGGCTCTCTGAAGGTTTAAAGTCGATGATCGTGGATGAACCAACCGCATTCCTGAGTAGCGGCAGGAGAGTGGCTGCCCGACCGTCGAACCGAATCTCGACTTGTGCGGTGATGCTGGGATAGGTCGTAAGAACAGATCGTCTGAGGGCCGGCATGTCGAGACGGAGATATCCACTTTCGAGCCCTTGGATTGGAGAGAACAGATCCGTGATCGACGACTCATAAAGCTCTCCTGGCTCAGCCGTGATCTCCATCGAGTCCGTTGCTCCATCCCGAATGAAATTCAAAGTCAGTGTGATCACTGTGTTCGAAGAATTGATGAACCGCAGCACCGTCTCATATCCGTTCCCGGAAACTGCGAACGGTGCAAACAGCGCGGGCTTACCGATGGAGGGTTCCGGTGAGACTAACCTTGTTGCATGGATCATCCCGAAGGATGCCTTATCATCGTGTTTTTCAACACCGGGGATAACTTAGATGCCACATAAGTTCAACGCAGCCCGACGGCACAAGTTTGATAAGGCGCAGTATCGGGTGATCAACTGGGCGGAATATAACGAGAGCCTGCGCCAGCGGGGTGATCTGACGATCTGGGTCAGTGAGGAGGCTCAAAGTGTGTGGAGCGCGCCGCGCCGCACGTCACGGGGTGGCCAGCGGAGATACTCGGATCTGGCGATCGAGACATGCCTGACGCTGCGCACGGCGTATCGGCTTGGGTTGCGGCAAACGCAGGGACTTATGGGATCCATCGGCACGCTCATGGGGCTGGATATACGGGTGCCGGACTTCTCCACACTGTCCGGTCGTGCAAACGGCTTGAGCATCGCTCAGGTGATGATGCAAGCCGGATCTGTGCCTGTCCATCTGGTGGTGGACAGTACCGGCCTCAAGATCTTCGGCGAAGGGGAATGGCTCGCGCAGAAGCATAAAATCAAGGGAATACGCCGCCGCTGGCGCAAACTCCACCTCGGACTGGACCTGGCCAGCGGTGCGATTGTTTGCGCCAATCTGACTCACGATGACGTTGGAGACAGCACTGCATTACCCGGGCTCCTGGATCAACTCGATGCCCCGGTCGCGGGCTTTCTGGCTGACGGCGCCTATGATGGAGCGTCTACACGAGATCTGCTGAGGGAACGGTATGGGGAGACCCTGGATGTGGTTATACCGCCGCCAAAGAACGCAGCGATCCGACCGCAATCGGCGCGGGATCCAACCGTTCGGGATCGCCATATTGCTCAGATCCGCAGCAACGGCCGCATGGCCTGGCAAGTGGCCACAGGGTACAACCGGCGCAGCCGGATAGAAACGCAGATCGGCCGTTGGAAGGGTGTCATCGGCCGCAGACTCCAATCCCGCAGCTTCTCCAGGCAGATCACGGAGATCCAACTCGGCCAAAAAGTCCTGAACACAATGACCGCACTCGGACGGCCTGTGTTCGAGCGTATCGCCTGACGCTACCGCTTGGGAAAGGGCGAATTCCATCTCCGCCCCGATCCATGCAACAACGCTATGTTTTCGCCGGTCCTGGCCTCACACGAACGGATCACTCCCGTCCTTTCTACGGAACTCTATCGAGACGTATTCCGTTCTCTATATTGGGTGATGCCGAAGATCGCGGAGTTGATCGGGGCCATGCGCAGGCTGATCTCCGGAAGGCCGATGGAACTGACCACCGTGATGTGGACTTCGACACTTTTCGCCGCGGCTTGCTTCGCAGTCACGGTGATATACTTTTCGAGAAAAGACTACTGATCCAACAACTTCTTCTGCTTGACGAGGGAGGATCTATCCCCGGAGGTCTTAATCAAAGATGAGATGGCTTATCGGCAGCTTCGCACTGGCGGGGACGATCGCGGTTATGGCAGTTATCGTGGTTACGCTTCCTCCTACGGTTGAGGCTCTAAGCCCGGACGAAGCCCTTTTGAGTCTGTTTCCCGTGGACAGCGGAGGCGTCATTTTCCTCGATGTCGCAGAGCTTAGAAACAAGCCCCTGGTGCGCGAGTACTTCCTGGACGATCCTGAGATTCAGCTTCCCTCTGCTATTGCCGAGTTTGCCCGCCGAACAGGCCTCGACCCGGAGACCGATGTGGATCAGGTGATGCTTGGGCGGACGGGCGACAATGAATTCCTGGGTGTTGCCCGGGCCGACTACGATCCTTTTGAGGTTGAGCAATATTTTCAGGACTCGGACATCGGATTCGAATCCTACGCGGGACGTACCATTTATCGGCCGTCTCCCGGATCCAACTGGTCGGTGTCGTTCATCGACGGCCTGGTCCTGATGGGCGAGGACGGATCCGTTCGGGATGCGATCGACCGAGTAGCAGTGACAATTCCGACCGCCATGGACAATCCGGAACTGACCGAGGCCATTCAATCCATCGAAGAAGGCAACCAGGTTTGGGGTGTGGGGATGCTGGCCGACGTGCTGCTTCCCCCAGCCCTGACGCCTCCAATGGCCATAGATCTGATCGCTTCACTGGAGCGTGTCACTTACCAGATGCAACTGGATACGGGCTTGACCCTCCGAGCCGTCGGCGAGTTCATGAGTCCTGACACAGCTCGACGCACGGGCGATTTGCTGCGGGGAGTAGTGGCGCTCGGTAAGATGCAGGTTTCTGAGCGCGAGGAGCTGATCCAATTGCTCGACGGGATTCAGATAGACGGCGTCGAAACTTCGATCGAGATCCGCTTTTCCGCCGATGGCGAGCTACTCAGGCGCGTGACTGAGTCGGGCTTCCAGCTTCCACGCCTGGGTGATTGAGAAGGGACCAGAACGCCCAACCTGTTTTTTGCTTCGACGCGCCTACGTGCTCAGTTCTCTTTCCGATTCTTCAAGACAGAAGAACTTCGTTACCTTCGTTTCTCCGTGTTGAAAAATTTTGCGTCTTTGCGCCTTAGCGGTGAATTCTTACCTCGGTGCATCGAAAATCTATCTCGCCCCGGACATAGAGGCCAGAAACTCGCTGTTACTCTTTGTCTTTCTCATCTTTTCCAGGAGCAGTTCCATCGCCTCAACGGTCGAAAGCGGGTTCAAGACCTTTCTCAAAACCCAGATGCGGGTGAGTTCGTCCTTGGATACCAACAATTCTTCTTTTCTGGTGCCCGACCGGTTGATGTCGATTGCCGGGAAGACCCGCTTGTCTACGAGCTTGCGGTCCAGGCCGATCTCCATGTTGCCGGTACCCTTGAATTCTTCGAAGATGACGTCGTCCATCCGGCTTCCGGTGTCGATCAGTGCCGTTGCCATGATCGTCAGACTACCGCCTTCCTCGATGTTGCGCGCCGCGCCGAAGAATCGCTTCGGGCGCTGCAAGGCGTTGGAGTCAACACCGCCGGACAGCACTTTGCCTGAGGGCGGGACGATCGTGTTGTAGGCTCGCGCCAGTCGCGTGATCGAATCCAGAAGGATGACGACGTCGCGTTTGTGTTCGACCAGCCTTTTCGCTTTTTCGATGACCATTTCGGCCACCTGGACGTGTCTAGACGCGGGTTCGTCGAAGGTTGAACTGATTACTTCTCCATTGACCGATCGCTGCATATCGGTCACCTCTTCGGGTCTCTCATCGATCAACAGGACGATAAGAATGACTTCAGGTTGGTTCGCGGTGATGGAGTTGGCAATTGTCTGTAGCAGCATCGTCTTGCCGGTCCGGGGTGGCGCAACGATCAGTCCGCGTTGGCCTTTACCGATCGGCGTCAGCAGATCCAGCACCCGCGCCGACAGATGTTCCTGCTCTGTTTCCAGGGTCAGCCTTTCGTCGGGATACAGAGGTGTCAGGTTGTCGAAGAAAATCTTGTTGCGGGCTTTGTCCGGATGTTCGAAGTTGACGGCTTCAACCTTGATCAGGGCAAAGTAGCGCTCGCCTTCTTTGGGTGGGCGAACCTGGCCGGACACGGTGTCCCCCGTTCTCAGATCGAATTTCCGAATCTGCGACGGAGATACGTAAATGTCGTCCGGTCCCGGTAAATAGTTGTAATCGGGAGCCCGGAGAAAACCAAATCCGTCCGGCAAGGTTTCCAGTACTCCCTCACTGAAAATGAAACCGCTCTTTTCAGTCTGGGCCTGGAGGATTTTGAAAATGAGTTCCTGCTTGCGCATGCCCGACGCGCCCTGAATGTTGAGGTCTTTGGTGACCTGGGTCAGGGCGGAGATGTTCATCTCCTTGAGTTGGGCGATGTCCATCGCGGTGGAACCGTCTGCACGTTCTGTCACTAGCTTTTTGGTTGTTGGTGGGCTTTTCTCGCTCATGTGGGGTTCTTGATGTTGCGGTGTGTGTTTGCGGATTCAGTCCGAATCCGCTCTTTCCACCTATGAAACGGCAGTCCCAATCCTGTTCAAGGTTTCTTTCTTTCCAAGACGTGTGACTGCCGAGAATGGAATCAGTCCTTCGGATTCGAGCGTTTTCTCGGCTCTCTTGACCGACTGAATCAACTGATTCCGTGAAAGTTTGTCTGATTTCGTCAATATGACTGTGTAATCGATTTGGTAGTGGTCCAACCACTCCTTCATTAAGATGTCGTCCGGCGTTGGCGGGATACGGCAATCTACGAGCAGCAGCGCCAACTTCAGTTGCGGCCGGTCTTGCAAATAACCTTCAACCATATTCCTCCATGTTGCCTGGATCTGCTTGGGAACCTTGGCGTACCCGTATCCGGGTAGATCGACGAAGTACAGGCCGTCATTGATTGAATAGAAGTTGATGGTTTGTGTGCGTCCCGGCGACCGGCTGATTCGGGCCAGTTTGCCCAGATTCGCCAGAGCGTTCAGCAAGCTTGATTTTCCGACGTTCGAGCGGCCTATAAAAGCGATCTCCTGTAATTGATCACGAGGAAAGTCAGCCGGTTTCTGGGTGCTCTTGATAAATCGGGCGGAACTGACTTTCACGGGAGGTCGAGCACGGAAGGCTCATTTCCAGACTTGACTATTCTACCAACTATTGGAGGAAAATATCCAGTTTAAGCGGTCAGGAAATTCAAGGGAATTTTCTACCAGTTATGACCGAGGCCCATTGATCGGCCGCGGCCCCTTATTCGAATGAGCAATGCACCCGGGTCGCCCCCGGTCAATGCGTAACATCAATGTGCGACAGAGGGGGACTCTTCTTCGCCCGACCCTCCGGTCAATGCGGCAGGATTGAAGGCCTCCGCTTCATCCAGCGGTGTGGGCGCTTCGGTGAGGGCGACCTTCAGAACCTCGTCCATGTTTTCTACGGCGTGGATCGTGAACTCTCCCAATATGTTAGCAGGGATATCTGCCAGATCCTTTTCGGTGTCCTTCGGGATTATGATCGTGCGTATGCCCACCCGGTGCGCCGCCAGCAACTTCTCTTTGATTCCACCGATCGGCAAAACTTTGCCCCGCAGCGTGATCTCTCCCGTCATCGCGACCTCACATGAAACTGGAATCCGTGTCAAAGCGCTAACGATCGAGGTTGCCATCGTGATCCCGGCCGAGGGACCGTCTTTCGGGATCGCACCCTCCGGTACGTGAATGTGAAGATCAAATTTCTGGTAAAAATCCTTCGAAATTCCAAAGGCATGGGCACGAGACCTGACGTAACTCATCGCCGCCTGCGCCGATTCCTGCATCACATCGCCGAGCTTGCCGGTGAGCGTCAACTTTCCGGTGCCTTCCATCACAGTTGTTTCCGTCACAAGGATTTCTCCTCCCACTTCAGTCCACGCCAGGCCGGTCACGAGACCGATCTCGTTCCTGGCTTCCTGTCGGTTTGAACGGAACTTTGTGACTCCGAGATATTCCTTGAGATTTTCCGGTGTGATCTGGGCACTATACTTCTTGCCCTCCCGAACGACTGCCCGCGATACCTTACGGCAGACCGAGGAGATTTCCCGCTCCAGGTTCCGAACGCCGGCCTCGCGCGTGTACTGGCGAATGATGTTCCCGACGGATTCGTCATCGAAATGCAGTTGTTTCTTGCTGAGGCCGGTTGACTCCAACTGCTTGGGTATCAGGAAGCGCTTGGAGATTTCCCTCTTTTCTTCCTCGGTGTAGCCGGGGATGCGCAGAGTTTCCATCCTGTCCTGCAGGGGCAGCGGGATCGTGTGCAGGACGTTCGCTGTCGCTATGAACATGACCTGTGACAGATCATAGTCGACGTCGAGGTAGTGGTCGTTGAAGCTCGAGTTCTGTTCGGGATCGAGGACTTCCAGTAGTGCCGCTCCAGGATCTCCTCTGAAGTCCATGTTCATTTTGTCGACTTCATCCAGCAGGAAGACCGGGTTCATGGTGCCCGCCTTCTTGATCATCTGAATGATCTGACCCGGGAGGGCGCCGATATATGTGCGGCGGTGTCCCCGAATTTCGGCTTCATCCCGCACTCCACCGAGTGCGAACCGGACGAATTTCCGGCCGGTCGCCCGCGCGATCGACATTCCGAGCGAAGTCTTGCCAACTCCGGGAGGTCCGGCGAAGCACAAAATCGAGCCTTTGGGCTTTTTGACGAGCTGGCGTACCGCAAGGAACTCTAGAATTCGTTCCTTGACCTTGTCGAGCCCATAGTGATCTTCGTTCAGGATCCGCTCGGCGGCTTCAATATCCCGGATTTCCCGGCTCCGTTTTTTCCACGGGACAGCGATCAACCAGTCCACGTAGTTTCGGGAAACCGTTGATTCTGCCGACATCGCGGGCATCATTTCGAGCCGACGCAGTTCCTGGATGGCCTTCTCGTATGCCGCCTCCGGCATTCCGGCGTCTTCGATCTTTGACCGGAGCTCGTCCAAGTCCGATTTCTCGTCCTTTTTACCTAGCTCACGCTGTATCGCCTTGATCTTTTCGTTGAGGTAGTACTCCTTCTGGGCACGCTCCATCTGGCGCTTGACTCTGCCCTGAATCGACCGATCTACCTGAAGCTTCTCGATCTCGATGTCGAGTAGATCTGCCAGCCGCTTACATCGCTCGACCGGATTGAAAATCTCGATCAGTTCCTGCTTTTCTTCGACCGAGAGCGTCAGGTGCGAACAAATCGTGTCGCCCAAACGACCAATGTCATCCATCCGGATCGCAGCCAGCACCTGCTCGTAGTTGACGTTCTGGCTGAGCTTGACGTATTGCTCGAAAAGTTGACTGACACGGGCGATGAGGTTGTCGTATCCGGAGAAGGTCTGGTTTCTGAAGGGTGACAGCCGCAAATCGGCCGTGAGATGCCCGGATTCTTCTGACATTTTCAGTATCCGCGCACGCTCAATACCTTCGACAAGAACCTTCGTATTTCCGTCCGGCAGCTTCAGAGCCTGGACGAGGTTCGAAACCGTTCCGACCTGATAAATCTCGTTGGGTTTGGGATTGTCGATAGCGGCGTCGTACTGGGTGGACAGGAAGATTCTCTTGTCCCCATCCATCGCAGCTTCCAGCGCCCTCACCGATGACTTCCGTCCGATGACGAAGGGTACCAACATGTAGGGGAAGATTACGACGTCCCGAATCGGGACCATGGGTAGCGTAACCTGCTCGTATTTGTCCTTCTTGGTCATTTTCTAGACTCGCTTCCGGTGCGCGAACTCTTGGTTAGTGTGGGGTTGCGACCGGAATTCGATAGTCCCTCGGATAGCCCGCTTACCCGGCCTTCTCAAACGGCAACCGTACTTCCTTCTTTTCGACCATCTGCTTCGTGATCGTTAGGTCTTCGTGATTTTTCTGACCCGGAATGGTGTACATGACGTCCAACATGAGCTCTTCCATGATGATACGGAGGCCGCGGGCACCGACATTTCGTTTTACGGACTGGGCTGCGATTTCCTCGATCGCCTTGTCGGCGAACTTTAACGTGACGTTTTCGTAGTCGAACAGGCGCTGATACTGCTTGACCAGTGCATTCTTGGGCCGGGTAAGAATTTCCACCAATGCCGCTTCATCCAGGTCGTGGAGGGTTCCCACCACCGGAACGCGCCCTACGAACTCCGGGATCATGCCATATTTGATCAAATCTTCAGGCTCAACGACGTCGACGAGCTGGGATCGGCCGTCTTCGGTCTTGCTCCGGAGTTCGCCCTTGAAGCCCATCGTACTGCGTTTGGCTAAACGTTTTTCAACGACTTCTTCCAGGCCTACAAACGCACCCCCGCATATAAACAGGATGTTTGTCGTGTCAACCTGGGTGAACTCCTGGTGAGGATGCTTGCGCCCTCCTTGGGGAGGCACGTTCGCCACGGTCCCCTCCAACATCTTTAATAGGGCTTGCTGGACTCCTTCTCCGGAGACGTCGCGCGTGATCGAAGGGTTTTCGTCCTTGCGGCCGATCTTGTCGATCTCGTCGATATAAATGATTCCCGTCTGGGCCCGTTCTACATCTCCACCGGCACTCTGAACGAGCCGCAAGATGATGTTTTCGACGTCCTCACCGACATAACCGGCTTCGGTCAGAGTAGTGGCGTCCACTATCGCAAAGGGGACACTGAGCAGCCTCGCCAGAGTCTGGGCGAGGAGCGTCTTGCCTGTTCCCGTGCGTCCAATCAGCAGAATGTTCGATTTCTGGAGTTCGACCTCGGACTTCTTGCGCGAAAGCTCGATTCGTTTGTAGTGGTTATAGACAGCGACGGCCAGCTTCTTCTTCGTCTGATTTTGGCCGATGACGTATTCGTCCAGAAATTCTTTGATTTCAGGTGGTTTAGGGAGATGGACGTTACCGGGTGCCGGTTCAAGACCCTGGTCTTCGTCAATGATGTCCTGACAGACAGTAACGCATTCGTCACAAATAAATACGGTTGGACCCGCGATCAGTTTCCGAACGTCATTCTGGCTCTTGTTGCAGAACGAACATCGAAGCGCTTCGCTACTGTTCTTTTTCAAACCGCTGTTCCTCCAGCTGTTCGTCGGGATCCACGGCCTGCCGGAATCCGTATAAAGCGTTCTATTTCAATGGCTTGTTTTCTATTGACGTGTGGAGATGACCTCGTCGATGATGCCATATTCCTTTGAATGCTCTGCGTCCATGATGTAGTCCCGCTCGACGTCCTTTTCAATGCGATCCAATGGCTGATCCGTGTGTTTGGAGAGGATGGCGTTCAAGATGCTGCGCATCCTCAGGATTTCCTTCGCCTGTATATCGATCTCGGTCGCCTGCCCCTGCAGACCACCCAACCAGGGCTGGTGAATCATGATCCGGGAATTCGGCAAAGCAAATCGTTTCTTCGGAGTCCCCGCAGCCAGAAGGACGGCCCCCATGCTGGCTGCTTGACCCATGCATATCGTCGTTACATCGGGCCGGATGAACTGAATCGTGTCGTAAATAGCCAGGCCGCCAGTGATCGATCCGCCGGGCGAATTGATATAGAGGGACACGTCCCGCTCCGGATCTTCGGCTTCCAAATAAAGAAGTTGGGCGGTGACGACGTTGGCGACATTGTCGTCTATCGGTGTTCCGATAAAAATGATGCTGTCTCTGAGCAGCCGCGAGTAGATATCGTAAGCGCGCTCGCCGCGGTTGCTCTGCTCGACGACCATCGGAATAAGTGCCATCTGTTCCTCAGGAGCGTTTTCGATTGACCGATTCCTACTCTATCCTCTTATACGCAGTAGGCCTTATGACCGTTATCGGAAAATATCGTGGTTTCATTAATTCGGGAAATAGGGCTCTGACCCCAATTTCCAATTTCTCAAATCCCCATATAACGGGGATAACACAAAAATTGTGTCACAAACTGGTGAGAAATACAGCATGTAGGGGAATTCTGTAGCAGGTCCGTTTCATCTGTAGCTGTTGTCTAAGACCGCAGACTGTAGAAGTTTCGCCCTCTATTGTGGACTCACAGAGTGCAGCGACGGGGGAAGATCTCAATCTATGTCGAAAATATCTCGCTGCTGGAAGTTCGATGCTGAAGGTGTCTGTACCCATCAACGAACTGTTTCTATTCCGTGACTTCGGCTTTTGAGTCTCCTCCAAGACTTCCCGCGGGCAAGACCTTTGCACGGTCCTGAAGAATCTTAAGTATCTTGGTATTGCTGATCTGTCCTTTCATTCGTTCGATACCGTTGTTTCCGTTCAATGCCTCGCGGACACTATGCGCGGTTTGCTGCATTTGAGCGGCCATCGCCTCGATTGCCTCGCCGATCTCCTCGTCGGAGACTTCTACATTTTCCTGCTCAGCGAGATGATCCAGTATCAGTGATCCCCTAACGTCGCGTACGGCCTGGTCATATTGCTCCGTGCGAACCTTTCCCCAGTCCAAGTCCAACTGCTGTGGGTTGATCCCCTGTTTCGATAAATCCCTCATCAGGCGCTGGAGTCGAACCTGAACCTGGTGTTCCACGAGCGATTCGGGGACTTCGAATTCGTTGTTTTCTTCCAGCCATCGGAGCAACGCGTCCCGAGTCTGCTCGTCGGCGTGAGTCTGTTTGTGTTCTTGGAGGTTCTTCAGGACTTCCGCCCGCAGGTCCGCCAACTTCGGGTAGTCTCCGAGTCCCTGGGCAAATTCGTCGTCGAGCACCGGGCGTTTTTTCTCTTTGATTGATTCGACGTGAACCGTGTACTCGGCCGACTTGCCGGCCAGCTTCGCTTCGGGATGATCGTCCCTATATTTCACGCTGAACGCTTTGTCTTCACCTTTCCGGGCGCCCGTTAGATTTTCCGTGAACTCCTGAAGGGTCGTTTCACCTCCGATCTCGCACAGGGCCTTTTCGGCCGATAGAGCATCGTCGTCGTCCTCTCCCTCGAGCGTGCCTTTGAAGGAGATCTCGACAAAATCGCCCTCGGCGACCGGACGGTCCTCTTCGACCGGCGTCATTTCAGCGCGCTCCTCGACCATCTGGTCCAGTGTGGCATCGACCTCTTCTTCGGTGACCTCGGTGGGGACTTCTTCAATCGGAATATCAGAATGATTCGTAATGTCGAGGGTCGGATAGACCTCAAAGACAGCCTTGAATCGGAGTGGGGCTCCCTTTTCGTAGTCGACTTCCTCAAACTCAGGCGAATCGACGACGTTCAGATTTTTCTCCTGGGCCGCATCGGAAAAGTAGTGCGGGAGGAGATGCTGGTACATCTCCGAAATAATATCGTCCCGATAGCGGGTCTTGACGACTCCCAGCGGGGCTTTTCCCGGACGGAATCCGGGTACGCGGGCTTGCTTCGCGAACTTACGGGCGATATCGGTAATTTCGTCGCTAACGACATCTCCGGGAATTTCGATTTCGAAACGCTTCTTTACGGTGCTGATATCGGTCAGTTCTGCCTTCATTAATTGGATCGTCCAGTACAAGTTGTCTGGGCGCGAATGCGAAAGGAGGGACTCGAACCCTCAAGGGTTTCCCCACTGGATCCTAAATCCAGCGCGTCTGCCAGTTCCGCCACTTTCGCGTAATTTAGAATCAACTACTTGGAGAAGCCTACCACTTTCGCCTCATCGGTCGATGGGGAGATTTGTGGGGACTCGACTCCTAATTTTGGCAGTTTCGCAACGAAATCTCGCTTGTAATCCATCGACAGGTGAGTATAGCGCATCGTCATCTTCGGGTCTTTGTGTCCCATGAGTTCCATCTGCGCCTTTCCCGATACTCCACTCATCGCCAACCAGGAGCCGTAGCAATGCCGGAGGTCATGGAAGCGGAAATCCTTAAGGCCGGCGCGATCGACTGCATTACCGAACGCCGTCCTCCAGTCGGTCCATGGCTTTCCGTAGCGATTGATGAAGACCAGATCGTCGGAGTCGCGGTCACGTTCAGACTTCAACTGCCTCAGCGCATCGAACAGATCATCCGTTATTGGAACGGTCCGCGTCTCGGCGTTCTTTGCGTAGCAGCTTTCCACGGTTATCGAATGGTTCCTCATGTCCACGCTAGACCAACAGAGAGACATGATCTCCGACTTCCTGAACCCCGTATGCATCGCCGTCAGAACCACGACACGGAGATCCGGATTGCACGCAGTCAACAACGCCTGGGCCTCTTCCTGGGAAAGGTAGCGCGTCCTCCCGTTGTCTTCGCGGTACATCTTGACCTCACGGACTGGATTCTTCCTGGCGAAGCCCCACTTGATGCACATGTTGAACAGGTTCTTGAGCAGCGCCAGCTCCCGGTTGACGGTCGCGTCTGCGGCCTTAGCTTCCTTCCGCTCTCGTTTGTACTTCTCAATCATGAACGACGAGATCGACGAGAGCCGGCTGTTGCCGAAGAACGCCTTGAGTTTCGTTCCTGAGTGAACGTGGCGTTCATAGGATCGCGGGCGACGGTTGGCCTCGTAGTATTCGAGATATTTCTCAAGCGCGGTAGGGAAGGGCAGATCCTTAACCTGTTCCGTAATCTCTAATCGCCCCTCTGCTATCGCTCTCTTGCGCCGATCCCGGATCTCCTTCGCTATCGTCTTCGACACGGGGCCGATGTTCTCCCGGTATCGTTGACCTCGGAACACGAAGTCGATCATCCATGAATTGCCGACCTTGTAGAGGTTCGGCGGGTACTTGGGCTTGTCACATGACTGTTTCATAACTTCTCTCCTTTCTCCTGTTTTATGGTTTTTGATTTTGCGTCGGGTAACGGCCAGTTCTTCTTTTCAACAAACCTGAGGGCGCTATCCGGGTCATGCCCGTGAACGCGGAGTACTCTGTGAAATTCCTCCAAGCTCAGTTCGCCATCGGGGCTCGGAAAATGACCCACCTTATCGCCGTAAAGCTCGAGGCTGGCCTCTGAATCTCCGTAAGCAACTGCCCAATGCGCGGCGATCGACCGAGTTCCTATTAGTTCACCTACCGCGAGGTCTAGGGCCATTTTGGACCGATACTCGAGGCGGAGGGCGGGTGCAGCCAGGGTGAGCCGCCAAAACCATTTGGCCTCTACCGTTGTCGGTGGGTGCAACCCGAGGGCATATCTGTGTCGTGTAAGATCCAGCGCCGCACGCGAAGCTTCCCAGGGGAGATCTGGAGTACCCATGGAATCGGGCCACACGAAATAGCGGTACGGCCTTCGCTCAATTTCAGGTAGCTTTCTGAACTCCCGGACATATCGCGCAATCGTCCGGACCGCGGGTACG
The DNA here is from genome assembly GCA_965218085.1 of Terriglobia bacterium. Lineage (GTDB taxonomy): Bacteria > Acidobacteriota > Terriglobia > 20CM-2-55-15 > 20CM-2-55-15. Next base: position 471,033 of record CBDCKF010000001.1, read on the forward strand.
GGCTCCTCCACCCCTTCGACCTGTCCCCGTTCCTTCAGCGTTGCCGCTATCGATTCCGCGCTATGGGCCGCGTTTTCCGCGAGCCTCTTGATCTGCATTTGCCAGTATTCACTGATTGGCGGTCTTGGCATAAAACCTCCTTGAAAAGAGATAATTATGTATTTTAAAGAGCTAAGACATAATTAAAAAGAGTAGTTTCTATAGTATTAGCAGTGTATGTTTGTGTCAAGAACTGACTAGAGGGGGTTACTCAATAGTGAATCACAGGACACCTAAAAAGATGACCAAATGCGAAATTCAACGGGCCGCGCAGATCCTTGGTAAGTCCAAGGCTGCGACCTATCAAGACGTTGCGCGCGGGCTGATTCCATTCCGTAGGCGCGGGCGTCATATCTATTTTTTTGAAGAAGAACTGTTTCAAATGTTGGACGAGGCGCCTGGGCTCCGGCTGGACGAATTGCAAGGCGTGGGTGGATGACAGCCTACGACCGAATCCTGGCCCTCGTTCATGGTGTCCGCGATCTGGGCGATGGGCGGGCAGTCTTCCGATGTCCTGCCCATGACGATAAGAATCCGAGTGTGTCAGCTACGCAATTCGAGGGAGGTGTTGCCATTCATTGTTTTGCGGGATGTTCTGCGGAAGATATTGTGTCGGCCCTCCGGCTGAAGCTGTCGGACCTTTTCGATAATCCACGAACCGATTTCCAACTGGATCCGGCAGCACAGAAACAAGCCCGGGCTCGGCGTGGACTTGAGGACTGGCGACTCCGGCAATTGGACGCTGTCTGCCACTTGCTCAGGTTCCTCGATGACCTTGTAGACGAGGCGACAGGGCTTCTTAAAGCGTTCGGCAGAATCCACACCGGCACACCCGCCGAACGCGATGCTGCATGGGACACGTTGGCCTTCGCATATCACCAAATTACCGAGCTTGAACATGATTGTGAACGGCTGAACAGCAAGAGTCGAGCCAGCCATCTTGAAGTGTGGCGTCAATACCAAGAGGTTTTAGATGCAGCAAGTTGAAATCGAAATACCAGAAGAAGACCAAGCCGAACTGATTAAGCAGTTAGAGGGCGCTAACGGTAGCGTGGACATCCCTGCGCCGATCCTGAACGTACAAAATCTGCAAGAGTTTCTGTCCTGCGAGTTCCTACCTCGGGGAATGATCCTCGATCCGATTATGAGTACTCAATCGGTGAATCTACTGGTGTCTTTCCGAGGCGTTGGAAAGACCCATTGCAGTCTAGGAATCGCCTGGGCGGTTGCTTCTGGTGGCGAGTTCCTGCGATGGAAGGCACCGCATCCGCGGCGCGTCTTGATGGTTGACGGTGAAATGCCGGGAACGGCGTTGCAGTCCCGGTTATCGGCGATCATGGCCGGCAGCCCGAGCGACGACATAGACCCTGATTTCCTGAGAGTCATCACGCCGGACTCTCAAGAGCTCTCAATACCCAACCTCGCCAGTTACGAGGGACAGGAAGCGTTGGAGCCCGCCTTGGATGGCGTGGAGCTTCTGATTCTGGACAACGTTTCCACATTGACCAGCACGCGGGAGAACGAGTCCGATGGGTGGACATCTATGCAGCGTTGGGTGTTGAGCTTGCGCCGTCGTGGAATCTCAACCCTGCTGATTCACCACACAGGCAATTCCGGAACCCACCAAAGAGGAACCTCGCGCAGAGAGGACGTGCTCGACACATCAATCTTGTTGAAGAAACCCGGCGATTACACCCAAGAGGACGGTGCGCGATTCGAGGTGCATATCACGAAGGGCCGAGCCGTCTACGGCCAAGACGCCGAGCCTTTTGAGGTGCGCCTGAAGGTCGATGACGGCGCGGCCGTTTTTCATATTCGAGATCAGTAGTGTCCCAACGTTAGTTGAATAGATTCAGTTGTTTGGAGTTCTCCGAGTCTGAATCTTGATAGTCGAGGGCGGAAAGGGCCTTTAAAAGGGGCGTTTTTTCGAAAACGGTGACGCTGACGATCTGGAGAATTCGGTAGAGACTGGCGTTGACATTGAGCCGTTTTTTCACGATGGCAACAAGCAAATAGACCGAGATGGCGGTCCAGATTTGAGTCTTCAGCGCATTGGGGGTTGTGCCGTAGAACGCCTTGATGCGTAGGTGCTGTTTGATCCACTTGAAGAACAGTTCGACCTGCCAGCGGCAGCGATAGAGTTGGGCAATGGTCGCCGCTGGCAGCGCGAAATTGTTGGTCAGGAAGACGAGGTACTTGTTGTGCTCTCGATCGAGAAAGCGAATGCGGCGGAGTTTTTCTGGATAGCGCTTGCGAGAGTAAAAGCCGCGTAGGCTGATGATCTGATCGCTGAGGACTCCGGTGGACTTGTCCACATCGAGTGAATAAAGACGATTGAAGACGAAATTCTTTTTCGCGCGTGTCACGAAGAACGCCGCCGCGACACTGATTTTGTACAGGCGCCGGAAATCCAGATAACCGCGATCCATGATGTAGAAGGCTCCGGGCTCGAAGGCGAGTTGATCCAGAAGATGGAGGTCGTGAACTTTGCCGTGTGTAATCAGGATAAAGGAAGGAATATTGCCGCGCAGATCCAGAACCGTGTGCAGTTTGACAGCTCCCTTGTGCTTGCGGAAGCGTGCCCACGGGAACAGGGAAAGACACAGATCGATCGTTGTGGCATCGAGTGCGTAAACCGTCTGCTTGAGGTCGACACCGAAACTGTCGCCAACATAGAGCTCGCGAGCCATGGAGATCAGCGTCTGGGCGAAGTCGGCATAGATACGCCAATCGCGCACCTGATTCGCATTCGCAAGGGTGTTGCGGGAGACGCGGCTGCGAATGCCCATGTGATAAAGCTTCGTGCCAGCCGAACGCAGACAGGCTTCGATATCGCGCAGACTCTCCCGGTAGGTCAATTGCGCGAACGCCATGCACAGAAACTGATCCCAGCAGGAAAAACGTTGGAGTTTGTAGTTGCCACGGTAGCGATCGACGCATCGACGAAAGTCTTGACGGGGAAGAAAGTCCATCAGCTGAGAGAAGATCGTCTTGCCGGAATTCATAGGCCGCCTCCTGCCGCAAAGTCGCGGAAGGATGCCGCCAGTACGCAATCAAATTCAAATCGATTTTGGCTCTCAGCCGATCTAACATGACCATTCTCAATAACCTGTGGGCGACGCCCATCTAAACGTTGGGACACTACTGATTCGAGATATTGAAGAATCGCGGATCGACAAGGTTCGTCAGTTACTAGACCTGGGTATGGGTCCGAAGGAAATCATCGAGGAGACCGGCTTCTCAAAGACATCAGTTTATCGGCTCGTCAAAAAGATTCGGGGCAATTGATGAAAGCGATTTACTCCAAAATTCCCGATTCCCAACCCCTAGCAGCCCGTGGCAGAAGTGAGATTCTCTGACACAGTCGTAACGTCGGATTCGATAGCCACGTTGGGCTCGATATCCAGCTGACGGAGTTCATGATGCGTTTGAAGCGCCATCTGGACGCAGAAGAGCACGATTTGAGCGGCAAAGTATGCCGCAGACCGGTCCTGCAGGCTCCGTGGCGTGCCCTGCCCGAACTTCTGGCGCAGGATCAACGCCAGGTTCAAGGCCGCGTAGTGAACCAGGGTCCGTTTCAGGATATTTTCCCGTCCTCGAAGGTGAACCCGTCGCATGCCGCCGGTTTCCAGACCGTGAGCGAAGGGTCGTTCCAGCATCATGCCGCGATGCCGCAACAACTCCTTGCCGCGTTCTCCACGGATTCGACGGCGATTGGCATAGACAGCCTGTTGTTCGTCCGGCTTGTTCTTCCAGCGGCGACGGCCCCGATCCGGTTCCGAGATGTAGGTGCGTATCCCCAATTCGCGAAGATCGACCATCGTTTCGTTGCTGTGATATCCCTTATCGGCGACGACTTCAGAAAACCAATCTTCTCGAATCTGCGCTTCGGTTTTCGGGTTGCTTGCCAGCTTCTCCATGTTCTCGGCCGTGCGGATCAACGTCTCTTTGATTGTCGTCGTATCCCCGGTGGCAGCACCCTGAACCGTCACCCCCAGCACGACGCCGGTCTTCATATCCACAGCGTGTTCCAGCTTGTGAGCCAAATGCGTGCGGCCGTCTTTCATCTTGGTGATCTGCGCATCCGCGTCGTCGGGATGCACCCAGTCGTCGTTCGATCCCTTCTTCGGCCGTTTCCGGTCCAGTCGCGCCAGTTCGGCTCGTGTCGGCGTTTCAATGCCCGAAGCGTGGGCCAACTCCTTCAGAAAGTCCTCATAACTGTTCCTGGTGTCTCGCCGCACGATCGACCGCATTGCCGCGTTCGCTTCCAGCGTCGTCGCGTCCACGCCAACCGTCTTCCCGTCGATCAACCCGTGCCCGGCCAGCCGCTCCAGCATCCAGTGGAACACCTGGGCATGGGTTTCCAGATCGATCAGCCGGCGTGTCCGCGACACGCTGGAATGATCCGGGGTACCATCGGTCAGCCCAATGCCCAGAAACTCCCGCAGGCTCAGCGAGTCGGCACACCGCCAGGCGATGCCGCGTTCCGAGTCAATCCCTTCGAAGTAGCCGACCAGCAGCATCCGAAAGTACACACCCGGCACGACACCGGGCCGACCCATCACCGGGGCGTAGAACTTCTGGCAGGCTTCTTCAACAAACGGGTCGAATCCGTCTTCTTCCAGAATCCGGTTCACCCGTTCGTAGAACACGTGTCCTTTGGTCCGCGGCAACTCCTGTGTCGCGATCCACAGCGATTCCTGGCGTCGTCTCTTTCGTCCCATGCCCATATCCCGTCCTCCTTCACTCATCATTCTTCGCGATACGGTCGCATCGGGTCCGTTTGAATCTGTGAAGTGGACTTTAACCACGGGCTGCTAGGGGGCGGGAATGGGAATGGGCCTCAGAAAAGCGGGAAAAGGGTGGGAATTAAATGAAGAACGAAAGTGTTATGTCTCTTGCGCTCAACATTTTGAAGCGGGAAAACGGCGGGAAAAGAGCGGGAATGGGCAGCGGGAATCTGAGGGTGTAAATTCCCGCCTAAATTCCCACGCCAAACCGCAGGATCTTTTCGATAGTTCTCACCCGGAACTTGCGGAATCCTGCCGTGAGATCGAGGGGATGCAGGTTGCTATCCGGGTTCGACCGAAGGATGGGGGTCTGGGCTGGTGGCTGGTGTCAACCGCCTCCGAACGCTCTCTGGCCGATGACGATGCGCCGGTGTATTCAGCTAGAGAGTGGCTAGAGATCATCACCAGCGGCTTATCCCATGACGAAATCCGGGCACTCGACCGTGACGTGAAGCCGTACAAGTCGATTTTCGACGGTGAGGTTGTTCGGATCGACAAGCACGGCAAAGCCCAGGAATGTGAGAGGTGCAAAGAGTGACCCGATGTGCCAGATGCCGCGACCTGCATCACTGCCGGAGGTATACGGATGCCGCGATCCTGCTGTGTGCTGAGTGCCTGGGCCGGATCATCAAGGAGTGGCAAATCAAGAAATCAGAAACAGCGGAGTTATCGACATCGTGAGAAGGCATCGCTGCAATTGCTGTCATAGGGTCTTCACATGCGACCAGGCGCCCTGTATCCACGATGGCCTCCACAATGCCTCGGTGCCGGTCTATTGCCCGGACTGTACAGAGTCAAGCAGACTCAAGGAAGTATGGAATGAATAACACGTTAACCGCGAAACAAGCGCGATTTGTCGATGAATTTTTGATTGACCTGAACGCAACCAAAGCTGCGGAAAGGGCGGGTTACAGCAAAAGATCGGCCAGGTCTCAGGGGCAGAAATTGATGAGAAACCCCGCAGTAGTTGCCGCTATCGACGCGGGGAAACTTGCACGCTCGGAACGGACCCAAATTGACGCCGATTACGTACTCGAGCAGTACAAAGAGATTTGGGAAGCGGAGATAACGGACATCCTCACGGACGGCTGGAAGTTAAAGCCGTTGAGCGAATGGCTTCCGATCTGGCGGAAGATGACGACGCCGAACGAAGTGAAGAGTCTGATGGAGCGCTCCAGGGACGGTGGAGACGCCTCCTGGGACAAGATCGGCGAGCTCGTCAAGCTCAACCACTTCCCGAAAAGCGAAGCCCTCCGGCGGATCGGTGAGCATACCTTTGTCAAAGCTTTCAGTGAACAGGTCGAGCACGTGGGCAATGTCGTGTTTACTTGGCAGACAACGGAGGGGGAGTCAGAGTCGTGAAAAACGACAACGAACTCAGCCTGAGCAAACTAACACCTTCGGTCATCGAATCGGTACTCGGCGCGAACGATGCGGCGGCAGTTCGGTTCTTCGGTCATCCCGATGAGGAAATCGAACAATCTGACCTCTACGACGAAGTAAAGGTCTTGTACGGCCTGGCCGCCAACAGTAAAGCCCTCAACAACGTGATTCACGGCTACGCCAAAGCTATCTACGGTCCAAATGTCACCGTAGCGGAAGCAGGGCCCGTTATCAACTTATGGATGGCCGCATTCCGGCAGGGATGGCTCTGTCGGGGCGCGGTAGAGGATGCGGAGAGACTCGAGCGCCTTATGACTGGAAGTTGAGAGGAGCTTATGGGAACAGTTAAAGCAGGCGCTACTAACGTACAAATGGAAGGGTTTCCATCAAAATCCCGCGAGTTACCTCGTGAACAGCGAGGAGAGAGCCTGTCAAGATCTCTCGTCCAGGTGAACCGTGGCCGACTGCGAAACGGTAACCCTGGCGGCGATCCTTCGACGGCTCCCAGGTGCGGTGCACGGAACCGAAAAGGGAAGCCATGTCAAGCTCCAGCAATGAAGGGCGGAAGGCGATGCTGGGCTCACGGCGGCAAGTCAACGGGTGCACGTACCAAGGCCGGGATCCAGCGCATTCGTGCAGCGAGTTGGAAGAACGGCTCCCGATCAGCGCGGTTGCAGGCAGAGTGTCGAGCGCACTTTCCTGGAGTGTCCGGCCGTGTCCAGGGAATTTGCAAGGTCGGGCCTCCGGCAGAGTGGGGCAAAGAATGCTGAAGCAGCAGGGCGCCGATCGACGCCCTGGCGTGAGTCAACGAAATGACTCACCACTACATGTTGCGATTGGCCTCACCAAGGCGGGTGACAGGTCGATTATCAGCAACTTAGAGCTTGCAGTGCGAGTCAATGGAATCAAGGGTTTAATGTTACGAATGTGGGTTAAATGGCTGAAAACGTTACGAGTTGACATATGACTTATTATGCGACGCTGGCGGTTGAGCCGTCGACACTGGACTCCGGACCTCGGCCTGGAATAGATGGAGTCAATGATCTCAGAAAAAAACGGTTTGGGTGGCCGATCGGCGCATGTCAGAAAAAAAAGGGATTCGACCCCCGGCTTTGGTGGAGAGAGATAATCCGATTCATTCCCAATTCGCTCAAAACTTCGCTTTTTGAAATACCAAAATTTCAAAAAAACGAAAACGACTTAGCACTATGAAAACCGAATATCTGACACCCCCAAACACAACAGCAGCTACAGCGACAGCGCTGGATGACATGAATACGAGTCAGGGTAACGCCCCTTATTGGACACGATGGGGAGAGGAATGAATCCGAAACCAACGACAGGTGACATGAACCTGATGGCGCTGACTCCGGAACTCGTGGAATCAGTAGTTGCCGCCAGATTGAGCGCGAACTACACCGCGTTCATCGAACGCTACAGAACAGATGAGGACGGCGGAAGCTCTAGCGTGATGAGTCAGGCCGAAAAGTTTATGGAATTAGCTGCGAAAGCCCCGAGCCTTTCTGGGGCTATTCATGGACACATCAATTATATTTACGGACCCGGGAACGCTAGTCAAGCGCAAGCAAACGCCATCCTCGCTTTGTGGGCGGATGCTTTCATGTTGGGGGTTTCGTGTGGCAGTGCGATCGATGGCGCGGAAATCCTGGAACGTTTAGTCGGTGAGGGCGAGGGGGACTAATGCCCCGCAAGTTTATCGACTGGCCGATCCGGACGCCGATGTTCAGACGTCTTACCGGAGGGCAGACGCATGGCGGCAGAGGGTCTCAATTCGGAAAGGGTGAGTTTGGCGGGCCGGGCGGGGCGATGCCTCCCGAGTTCATCATGGAGCAGGCGTGGCAAGAGGGATTCTCGGCCAATGGGCAACTTCTCAAGGAACTCATCAATGAGGTTGACGCTTTGAAGGGAATTGAAGGTCTTCCGTTCTCGGGAATCTTGGGGGATGGGCGGGACGGCCGATTACAAATATCCTCCAATACGACGGCGACACGAACGCCTCCGATATATCAGCAGAGCCGCTTCACGGTCGATAGCGGAGTCACATGGACCGCCGAAGCGTCAAACCCCGGCGGGTTCTTCATGGCCTGCCAGGGTCGCGTCACCATCGACGGGACGATTACGCTCAATTCGCGCGGGGCGTTAGGTGGGGACGGCGTTGCTAACCTTCACGGGAAAACAGGTGGACATGGGGTTGGATTTGCAGGAGCGGGCGCAGCGGGTGGCGGCGCGATTGCAAGCCGTGAAGGTGGAGACGGTGGCCCAATTTTATACTCGCGCCCCGTCCTGGGCACTGACGATCAATATGGAGGGACTACGAATTGGTTTACAACGGCAACAGCGGCTCGTGTTCATCCGATCATTATTGCGTCCGCTCTCGGTGCCGCTGGAGCAACCGGAAACGCCGGCGGGTCTCTGTCCGCTAATGATACGCGGTTTTTCGATCAACTCTTTAGTTTCTACCGCTCCCTTACGTGGGGATGGGGATCAGGCGGTGGAGCAGGTGGGGCCGATGTCGGAGATGGCACGGGCGGGCGTGGCGGTTATGGCGGAGGGACTTTTGTCCTCTTGTGTAACGAGCTGGATTTCCCTGCCGGCGGAACGGTAAATGCGAACGGCGAGGCTGGTCAAATCGGGACAGGGTCGGATCCGGCAGGCGGTGGGGGTGGTGGCGGTGGATGCGTCATTGTCGGTGCACGCACGATTATATCCCAAGCCGGAACAATTAACGTAAACGGAGGCGCAGCAGGGGCTTTGACGGGCAGTGCGTTCGCCGGAGGCGCAGGATCGGCCGGATACTCGAAGGTGTTTTTAATCAGAATATGAAGCAAATCGTTTTAGTCACAAAACAGAACTCAGTCGCCGACACCGACCACGGCAGACAGTTATTGACGAGGGAAGGGTTGGCTTTTGTCGAGCGCACCTATCCCGAAGATGTGGATTATCCTCACATGCAAATGGTGCCGTCCTTCGTCATTGACATCGACGGATACGCCTACGATGCGATGGGGGTTCACCAGACGACAGGACCCGCGTTTAAGCAGATATTTGACAATGCTCCGGACACCTACACGCCACCCGTTTCGCCTCCGACACCGGAGGCAGTGTTACTAGCGAAGCCGAGCGCTCAATGGTCGCGGGAAGACGTTGCTGATGGAATCAAGTTCCTCCTCCTGGGAAAAAGATGAGGGCCGCCAGTCCAACGACAACCGCGACCGACTTGAGAGTTTCTGCCGTTCCGAAGAAACGAGAGGCCATGGAAACTGCTCAGGTTCATTAGTGCGAACGCCCGTAGCTTCGTCGTTGGCGTAGCCATTTCAAAGTAATGACCAATAACCCAACAGGCCCCAGTAGAGCAAATACCCAGATGACAAGCATTCCCACGACGATCAAGATAGAAAACGATTCAAATGCAGGATCATATGGGGGAGTTGTGGCTAAAGTATTGTATGCAACGCCTAGGAGTAGGCCGCAGCTAAGCCAAAGGAAAAGGAGTTTCTTTCGGCTCCAGTGCCCTATATTCCAGAGCGGCGTGAATCTACCGCTGTCTGCTATTTCCCAGTACTCAGCTAGGAGTCTGCGCGGCAGAGCGCGAAGAACTCGAATTTATTGGGATTTGAGAGGGTCTTCGGAGGAGAACCCATCGATTCTTCCGATACGAGGAGTTCAGAGCTGTACGGATACCAGTAATTGGGCGTGTATCGGGTCTGCTGGGTTCCGGTTTTCCGGATTATGCCCATTCGATCATCCCGTTCATCCGCCGTAAGTTCACCGCCAGAGTGAGCAGGTTCCACTCACCGGTCACTTTGTCCAAACCGCGTAGACTGAACTGTCGGAATCCGAGCACCGACTTGATCCACCCGAAGGGCGGCTCGCCAATGTGCTTTCTGGCCCGGTAGCGGTCGCGCCCACGCTTGGTTTTCATCTTTCTCATCATCCGGCCAACAGCAGTGTCTTTGGGTGGGAGTGGAACATCGGCCAGATTCTTCTCGCGACCCATGGCAACATACCCGTCAATCTGACGTTGTTCCAACATCCCTAGATTCGACTCGGATCGATATCCCGCATCGGCCAGTACACGTTCGGGATGCTCTCCCAGGTTGTTGTTCAACGCATCCAGGGTCGGTTCCAACTGTCCCGCGTCGGACGCATTGGAACTCACCGTTGTCGCTACGATGATCCGGGCCTCGGAATCCACCACCGCCTGCGCGTTGTAGCATTGCTGGAACCCTTCAGTGGAGGTTTTCATGATCCGGCTTTCCGGATCTGTGAAGTTGTCCTGGGCCGTCGGTTTGGGCTCGCCCATGGGGCGTTTGAATGGCTTCTTTCCGCATCCGGGTTTGTCGTCTCCCGGTTCCCGTCCCGCTTCCTGGTCCGCAGCCATCTGACGTTCTTCGAGCCGTTTCATTGCTGCCTGGATCGTGGCCAATCGCTTTTTGCGGGTCGACAACCCATCGGGCAGTTCGTCGCCGCGCCGGTCCTTGCCGTATCGCTGGTCTTCTTCCTCATCGGTCGCCGTAGCCCGGTTCAACAGATCCCGAATCTGTTCGCCCAATTCGGTCTCCTGCTTCTTCATCCGTTCATAGCTCATCGCTTTGCGTTTGCTCGCATTCGCCCGCATCTTGGTTCCGTCCACCGCCACGGTTCCCATCTTCACCAGTCTCGCTTCCCGCGCCATCATCACCACTTGCACAAACAGGTTCCCGAACTCCTCAAGATGCAGTTTGCGAAAATCCGAGATCGTACGGTGCGCCGGAAAGTTCTCCGCTCCCAACATCCGGAACGCCACGTCGTCGGTCAACTTCGCCGCGATCTTCCGCGACGAGAACACCCCGGTCGCGTACCCGTAGATCAACACCTTCACCATCATCCGCGGATCGTACGCTTGATTGCCCGGTCCGTCCGTTCCATACCGCTGCTCAAACGCGCTCAAATCCATGGCGTCCACCGCGTCCGATATGAAGTACGACAGGTGATCTTCGGCCAACCAATCTCTCAACGACGGCGGCAGCAGCAGGCTCTGTTCTGGGATATAGGTTCGATATGTTCGTGACATGTCCTATCTTCGATCTCTATCCGCCCAATTCCGGTCCTTCTGCCGCGCAGACTCCTAGGCTGTCGATTGTTTCCCGGTTCATGTTTTCACCATGCGCCAATCAGGAAAGTGAGGTAAGAAAAAGCATTAGGAGACTTCTTTGCAGACGAATGTCCACTGAACGTGATTGCTGTGAAGCGGACACTCGGGGAACGACTCTCCTTGGAGCATCATGATTTCGTAGTCGCAATCGTTCGAGGAGTAGATGCCGGGCTGGGTGCAAAGTTCGCCAGAGCGAAACATCGGTCGTCTGACTTCGCGGCTACTCACATTCCCTCCCAGGATGCGGAAATAGGGGCCCGGCCAACCAGCCGAAAGGCCATCTTCGAGAGGGTCAGCCAGGCACGGGCGACGCTAAATCCCCTAAAAGTTGTGGGGCGTCGCTCTGTGGAATTATATTCCTGGATTCGAGGGTGGAGAAGGAAAAGCGGGCAGAGCTAAAAGTCGAATGGAACAACCTATAATGAACGCCCAACCTGAGAGGAACTGTGGCAACGAAGAAGAAAGCCAAGACTAGCAAGAAGCGAAAGCCGAAGGCATCAGCCAAGTTCACCTGTCCCCATTGCGGGAAACCGATTGATGATTCCGAGATCGCCAGCCACATGGCCGGTAAATCAGGCAGGAAGCAGGCTCAGGAGAAGGGGAGCGAATACTACGCGAACCTCCAGGCGCAACGCCGAACAAGGGGAGGGGGAAGACCTCCTTTGAAGAAGAAAGCTCCCAAAACAAATAAATAGCTAGGAGGTATGGATGATGAATGAAGGGTAGAATTTGATTGCATAGCTACGCACGTACGTAGTTTAATAAGGCCACACCGTCCTTGGCGGTGACTAATCCAAGGAAGGAGGACTAGCCATGACAGCGGAACTCACGGACGAGGATGTTCGCCAACTCGGAGAGGCGCGGGAGATCCTGACAGCAGTGCTCTCGTTGACCGCGAAGCCGGGACCGAACAAGACGCTGCAGGCGCTCAACAAGTTCATCGGGTTGGCTGACCAGAAGCTCGAAGGCTTGCATAGCGTGCTTAGCAATCGTTTGAAGGAGTAAGCCTGAGAACGATGACGACCCGCCGACTGGTGGAAAGGATCCTCGGCCGGCGGGCCTAACCAAATGACCTACTAAGGAGGTCACATGGCTGCGACGACTATACCCGAAGAACCAACCAAATCGATCCCCCAGATTGCCACGGAGTCTCGCGCAATGCTCGATCGGTTACTGGCCTCCGACGACGAGCGTCGAAAGCGAGTCATTCACACCACACTTGAAGCCTGCGAAACAGCCCGGCTCATGGAGGCCGAGGAAAGCGGTGCGGCAATGACTCCAAAGTCAACCACCGACAACCGCTCAGAGGTGACAAAACTTGATGGCGGAATCCTGGAAGCTCACCGGCAGTTGCAGGTTTGCCTGGACGCCTCTTACCGCGATGAAGTGATACACCTGCTCGACCTTATGTACTGTGCAACACTTGGGGACGGCTGGAGTGAGCAGATACTAGAGCGCCTGGGCGGGATTCGAGTGTCTGTTACGACCTGGACCGAGGACAGCGACGGCGTTGAGGCGAAGTATGGAGCCAGTCAGTATCTTCTCGATCGCGTGTTCGAAGGCGATCATCCGCTAAGGCAGAAAGCAGTTTTCGAATTGCTGAAGTCGTGGCATCCGGAATAGCAGAATAGGCCCTGGAAGAACTTATCGGAGCACCTCAGACCCGCCAACACCTTCCTCTCCGGTCAAGTCACCGGAGGGGGTGTGGGCGCAGGAAGCGAGACCAGTGCCGACCTATAGCTTCCACAGCGTCGTATAGCGCATTCTGGAGCAAGTTCCGGCTGTCCTGTTCGAGGTGATACCACTGGCTGCGACGATCAACGTCCAGGTCTGTCGCTTCGCCCAGGTGACCTCATTCAGTTCCAGAAAGAGCCAGTAGTCCGCCTGCCCGGGATCGATCGTAACGGCTAATTCGACCTTCGTTGCGGACGAAGCGAAGCGGATCGCTCGAAATATGTCCGGCCGGAGGCCCAGTGGGGAAGCCGGCCCGATCCGTATGCCGGATCCGGTGCTCGACCCTGTGACGAACACCACGGGCGCTTGGGCTTCTTCCTTGCCGTCGTCGGCAATCGCGGGGATGGCTGCTAGAACCAGCATGCCGAGCAATGCCGTCGCTGGTCCAAAAATCCTCCCTTTTACAAGCGTTGTTGCATGGATCGGGGCGGAGATGGAATTCGCCCTTTCCCAAGCGGTAGCGTCAGGCGATACGCTCGAACACAGGCCGTCCGAGTGCGGTCATTGTGTTCAGGACTTTTTGGCCGAGTTGGATCTCCGTGATCTGCCTGGAGAAGCTGCGGGATTGGAGTCTGCGGCCGATGACACCCTTCCAACGGCCGATCTGCGTTTCTATCCGGCTGCGCCGGTTGTACCCTGTGGCCACTTGCCAGGCCATGCGGCCGTTGCTGCGGATCTGAGCAATATGGCGATCCCGAACGGTTGGATCCCGCGCCGATTGCGGTCGGATCGCTGCGTTCTTTGGCGGCGGTATAACCACATCCAGGGTCTCCCCATACCGTTCCCTCAGCAGATCTCGTGTAGACGCTCCATCATAGGCGCCGTCAGCCAGAAAGCCCGCGACCGGGGCATCGAGTTGATCCAGGAGCCCGGGTAATGCAGTGCTGTCTCCAACGTCATCGTGAGTCAGATTGGCGCAAACAATCGCACCGCTGGCCAGGTCCAGTCCGAGGTGGAGTTTGCGCCAGCGGCGGCGTATTCCCTTGATTTTATGCTTCTGCGCGAGCCATTCCCCTTCGCCGAAGATCTTGAGGCCGGTACTGTCCACCACCAGATGGACAGGCACAGATCCGGCTTGCATCATCACCTGAGCGATGCTCAAGCCGTTTGCACGACCGGACAGTGTGGAGAAGTCCGGCACCCGTATATCCAGCCCCATGAGCGTGCCGATGGATCCCATAAGTCCCTGCGTTTGCCGCAACCCAAGCCGATACGCCGTGCGCAGCGTCAGGCATGTCTCGATCGCCAGATCCGAGTATCTCCGCTGGCCACCCCGTGACGTGCGGCGCGGCGCGCTCCACACACTTTGAGCCTCCTCACTGACCCAGATCGTCAGATCACCCCGCTGGCGCAGGCTCTCGTTATATTCCGCCCAGTTGATCACCCGATACTGCGCCTTATCAAACTTGTGCCGTCGGGCTGCGTTGAACTTATGTGGCATCAGTAGTGTCCCAACGTTTAGATGGGCGTCGCCCATAGGTTATTGAGAATGGTCATGTTAGATCGGCTGAGAGCCAAAATCGATTTGAATTTGATTGCGTACTGGCGGCATCCTTCCGCGACTTTGCGGCAGGAGGCGGCCTATGAATTCCGGCAAGACGATCTTCTCTCAGCTGATGGACTTTCTTCCCCGTCAAGACTTTCGTCGATGCGTCGATCGCTACCGTGGCAACTACAAACTCCAACGTTTTTCCTGCTGGGATCAGTTTCTGTGCATGGCGTTCGCGCAATTGACCTACCGGGAGAGTCTGCGCGATATCGAAGCCTGTCTGCGTTCGGCTGGCACGAAGCTTTATCACATGGGCATTCGCAGCCGCGTCTCCCGCAACACCCTTGCGAATGCGAATCAGGTGCGCGATTGGCGTATCTATGCCGACTTCGCCCAGACGCTGATCTCCATGGCTCGCGAGCTCTATGTTGGCGACAGTTTCGGTGTCGACCTCAAGCAGACGGTTTACGCACTCGATGCCACAACGATCGATCTGTGTCTTTCCCTGTTCCCGTGGGCACGCTTCCGCAAGCACAAGGGAGCTGTCAAACTGCACACGGTTCTGGATCTGCGCGGCAATATTCCTTCCTTTATCCTGATTACACACGGCAAAGTTCACGACCTCCATCTTCTGGATCAACTCGCCTTCGAGCCCGGAGCCTTCTACATCATGGATCGCGGTTATCTGGATTTCCGGCGCCTGTACAAAATCAGTGTCGCGGCGGCGTTCTTCGTGACACGCGCGAAAAAGAATTTCGTCTTCAATCGTCTTTATTCACTCGATGTGGACAAGTCCACCGGAGTCCTCAGCGATCAGATCATCAGCCTACGCGGCTTTTACTCTCGCAAGCGCTATCCAGAAAAACTCCGCCGCATTCGCTTTCTCGATCGAGAGCACAACAAGTACCTCGTCTTCCTGACCAACAATTTCGCGCTGCCAGCGGCGACCATTGCCCAACTCTATCGCTGCCGCTGGCAGGTCGAACTGTTCTTCAAGTGGATCAAACAGCACCTACGCATCAAGGCGTTCTACGGCACAACCCCCAATGCGCTGAAGACTCAAATCTGGACCGCCATCTCGGTCTATTTGCTTGTTGCCATCGTGAAAAAACGGCTCAATGTCAACGCCAGTCTCTACCGAATTCTCCAGATCGTCAGCGTCACCGTTTTCGAAAAAACGCCCCTTTTAAAGGCCCTTTCCGCCCTCGACTATCAAGATTCAGACTCGGAGAACTCCAAACAACTGAATCTATTCAACTAACGTTGGGACACTACTGATGTGGCATCTAAGTTATCCCCGGTGTTGAAAAACACGATGATAAGGCATCCTTCGGGATGATCCATGCAACAAGGTTGGTGCCTGGGAGTTCGGTTGAACCGGCGGGTTCCCCCCGGGTTGCGGTGGTTCGAACGAACGGCAATCAAACTGCTCACAAATACTCTGACAGCTCTTATTCAGAGTCTTGAATCGCGTCTAGGACCCGTCGCCAACGAGGGTTCAAAGGAAGACCCGCAACATTCAACGAGAGGAATCCAATGAGTACGACCGAGCAAGATTTGACGCGCGACATCCGGCCCTGGCTTGAAAGTCACCAGGAGATCGCCGCCGAATACACCATCAATCGGATCAATGCCAGCTACGGCCGCTTCGAAGAATTGCTCGACCGGTGTGAAGGGCTTTCCCACGCCGCCGGCTTTGACATCGGGTGCGGCCCTGGTCTGGATTCGTTCGCCATGGCGGCTCACTTCGACCGCGTTCTCGCCATCGATCCCAACCCGAATGTGATCGCCGAAGCGGAGGCGATAGCGCGCGGAGCCGATGCTACCAACCTCCGCTTCGATTGTGCGAAGGCGGAGTATTACGAGCCCTCGGAGGTCTTCAGCTTTATCTTTTGTAACCTGATGTCTCACAACGTGGACTCGCGGTGTCTGCTTGCCGTGCGAATGGCCATGGCTCTGGAGGAGCGTGGATGGTTGCATTACGCTGAGGAACAGGAGGGCTATGCCCCCCTGGAACTACACCGGGGCATCCAGCGTCAGGATGTTGAGGGGGTGTCGGAGCGTCTCCGGCAGATACTGCGTGGTTTCACCAGAACAAAGGGTTTTCGGTTCTTCGTTTCAGGCTCGATGGAGCCGCTTCTTAAGGTGTTGGGTATCCGGTGTGTCACTAAGCAGGTCACCTCTTGGAACGGCATGCCGTACCAGGAAACCATGTTGTGTAGACAGAAAGGGGCACCTTCCCCAACGCAACTGCGCGGCTGTGATCCGGATTATCTGAAGGTGCCGGACGAGTTTCAGGAGATGAAGAACAGGTTCGGGGAGTGGATAACGAAACGAGGAACAGAAGGGTTTGATCCCCGGCAGCGCGAAGCCATAGCGGAGGAAGCCGAAGGTACCTCGAATCGATATGGACCCTTCCTGAACATTCTGTTGATAGCAGATTTGGCTCTGCCTTCTCTGGACCCGGATCAATCGCCGAGGCTGGACGACCTCGACTGGGCGACGCTCGGGGAGATCGATCGGCGGTTCATCGAGCAGATGCGGCGGCACGCGGGCCTAGAGGAGGGCCCCATCGATGACTGATTTCGAAGAGTATGGATACAGCCAGGGGCAGATTCCGGTCGGGGAACGCCATTGGCTACTGACAGTCGATTTCGAGGCGTTCAATTCAGAGAACATCGACATTTGGTTGAGGGCGATGCGACTCTGGGCGGACCAAGCCAGCCGATTCGGTTTCCGCTGCTGTTTCTTCATGTCCATGGAGGACGTCGTCAACCTGAGGCAGCAGTCGCCTTCGGCATATCAGGATTTTCTCGATTGTGTGAACTTGCTTTATGAAACCGGAACGCGATTCTATCCGCACAATCACTCCGTATTCGATCCGGAAACCGGCGTCTTTCCGGCCAACCCGGATAAGCAAACGCCCGAAGGTTACACGAAACGGCTGAGCATGTTCTACAGGTCGCACTACCTACATGGGTTGGACTTCGCAGACTGGATGGCAACTGTGAAGGCAAGCTACGAGCGCTTTCTCGGTGAGGCGCGTCTGCCCATCCCGGAAATGATCGCTTTTCGCGCCGGAGGATGGGATTACGGCTCTTCTTCGGATGACCTCCGTATGTACACCGAAGCTCTTGCACATGCCGGTTACAGAATCGACAGCAGCGCTTGCTCCGGCACGTTCGGTACCGAATCGTGGCGAATGGGAGCGGAGTACCCATCCAACGTCTTTCTGCTTCAGCCGGATCTGATCGAGGTTGCTCCGAACGTTCCACTCGACTGCGGACGGGAGCAACAGGGAGCGTCACCGTTTGACGGGTCGCACGGCCCTGGAGTCTTCGTCCACGTTTTGCACTTCGATCACCTTTTTCACAGGCAGAGCCCCGGATCATGCGCGTACTTTGGCGTCACCGATCCTGATGAAATAGACGGGAGAATCGAGCGGTTTTTCCATGCGATCGGGGACTGGCGCTCGCCACTGCTGGAAAGTTCGACGTTTGAGGATATCGAATCGGTCCTCGTTGCTGAGGGAAGTGCAGTCCCGGTTCTCAATTCCTGAGCTCGGCGGCGGGTCCGGTTTCAGGACAACGCCGGGTCGACCTGTCGACCCCCGGAGAGTGGATGACGCACTGTTACTTCCGCATTCAGTTGCACTCATCGGTAAGAAACCGGCAACGTGAGTACGCGATTCCCAACCCAACTCTGGTCACTGTAGCAGTATGAGAAGTACGTCCCTTAGATTCTCCCGAACTATCTGTCATAGGGCAGTCCTGTCGGCCTCGCTCACCGAGGCGGGTTTGCCGTGAGTGGATTGGCCAAGCTTATCCATCCCCACAACGGTGCAACCAACGTCGATCCGTCACAGGCAGCGAAGTGGAGCGCCCTGCCGGGTGCCCAGACTCATAAGCTGCATGTGGGTACCTCGCCCGGCAAAAGCGACCTGATCGACAGTGGCGAGATTAGTCAGACCGGATGTCCCATTGTCGAACTGCCCCCAGGAACGACGGTTTACGCCACGCTGTTCACAAAAGCCGGGGGAGAGTGGCGACACTCGGACTCGTCCTTCACCACAGGAAGAATCGCTCCGGAATTTGTCTTCCCCGTTGACGGCGCCACCAGCGTGGACACCTCTCGGCCTTTCTGCTGGACGCCGGTAGCGGGAGCCCAGGCCTATCGGCTGGATATTGCTGGGGATCCGGGAGGCGACGCTCTGTTTCTCAGCGGAGAGCTGTCGACGACAAACTGCCGGGTGACAGGCCTGCCACAGGCGGGCGTTCTGTATGCACGGGGCTGGGCGAAGGTCAACGATGCCTGGTCCCGATACTCGGACATCGCGTTCTCTCTCGATCCGCCACCGGGCCCTGCGTCGATCGTGTTTCCCCCCAATGGCGCGTCGAACGTCGACCTCGGCCTGCCATTCGAGTGGGCCGAGGTTGCCATCGCACGTGGCTATCGCTTGATGGTCGGTACGTCGCCGGGTGGCCACGATCTGCACGACAGTGGAGAGATCCATGTCACCCGACGCTTTGTACCGGACCTTCCGGTCGGGATGCCGCTGTTTGGTCGGCTGGAAACCTTGATTGGCGGGTCCTGGAATGCGTCGGACTTTACGTTCACCGTTGCTGCCGCCTCGACTGCGATGGCATCCCAGATTGCCGCTGCGCTTTGGGCGACCGGGTTCGTGCGCGAGATGGCAACCGAACACCATCGCCCGTTTGGATGGACCGAACTCAGTCGGAGGGTTCCGCCTAGATACAACGCGGTATGCACCGACTACGCGGCAGTCCTGCTGCAGGTCTTGAGCGAAATGAACGTTCAGGCGCCGGCTCGCCTGCTCGATGTGGCCTTTAATCCCAATCGCTACGAAATGCACAGGCTCGTCGAACTGTTCGACTCCGACACCGATCGCTGGATCGTACTAGACCCGACTTTTGCGCTGGCCCCTCGAGTGCGGGGAGGAGGCTGGGCAACGGCCGACGACATTTGTGAGGTGGTGCACACGTTCGAGTGGAACCGGATCGAGTACGTCTTCGTGGGTGGGGAGGGAGACGCGCATGCTAAAGGCTACTACGTGGACTATCCCATGCTGTTCCTGAACGTGTATCACCAAGGTCAGCCCATGCCCCTCGGAGTTGGCCCGTCGCCGCTGCCATACCTCGAGGCCGTGTCCCTCCCCCTCAGGTCATCGTACGATTTTTACACCGTGCGCGGGACTGTCGGCGATTTGGTCGAGGTGGTCATCGACGGCGTCGCCCAACAACTCCGGTGCGACGGCGTCGACGGTCTCTCGAAGGGCTTCGGCGCCTCTTCAATTGATTCCCTGTCGGAAAGTCCGGCCTCGTTCAATGTCTTTCGCTTTCGGCGATTCGTGTTCTGAGTATCGGTACCGACCCAGCGCTACCAGCGGGTCGATGATGTGTGCGCGGGCCGGACCGGCCTGGCGCTGCCTGCCCTCATGTCGCACGAATCACTTCCGCTATTCGTTAGCTACCCGGAGAGATATGTTCTGGCTTGAAGCCTCCACAAGGCCGGTTTCCTAACGCAACCGCAATAAGAATAGCGACCGGGGCCGGAGGAAAGACCGCATCTCAGACTGTTTCAATAATTTGACTGAATCAGGGTCCCGCTCGACAAAACCTTGACGGTGGGTCGGTCCACGGGGGCCGGGCGGGCCGTTTGATTTCGGCGTAACACGCATGCCGACCGAAGCAGCCAGAAGTCCCATCTGTACCGTTATTTTGGCAATCAGCGTGCACACATTGCAGCGGAGGTTGACCGGAAACTGTGAACAGCACGCCTTTAGGTACGGCCATCGTAACCGGTGGAGCCGGCGCGATCGGTTCCAAGCTGGTCCGGAAGCTTCTGGACCGGGGAGCGGATCGAGTCGTTGTCGTCGACGACCTGTCTTCTGGTTACGATTGGCTCCTACCGAACGACCCCCGCCTCAGATTCATTCCGGCAGACGTCTGCGATTTGCCGTCGCTGAAGCTCGCTGCTGACGATGCGCTTGTCTTCCATCTCGCCGCGTTCTTTGCGAACCAAAACAGCGTGGATCATCCACTGGACGACTTGCACACGAACGGTAAAGGGACCCTTTCGGTTCTGTCATGGGCTGTGGAAAATGATGCTCGCCGCGTCGTATATGCCTCCGCGGGGTGTTCAATTGCCGGGCACGGCATCGATTCCCCGATCCGCGAAGACATGCCCGTCAGTCTCCACCTGGACACGCCCTATCAGATTACCAAGGCGCTTGGTGAGTTCTATTGCAACTACTTTGACCAACATGTCAGTACCGTGCGCTGCCGATTTTTCAACTCGTATGGCCCTGGTGAAGTGCCGGGCCCGTACCGCAATGTGATTCCGAATTTCATATGGCTTGCGCTGAACGACGACCCTCTCGTAATCACGGGCAGCGGGGAAGAGACGCGAGATTTCATCTTCGTCGATGACCTTGTCGACGGTCTCCTGCTCGCCGCGACGACAGACAATGCCGGCGGTGGCGCATTCAACCTGGGTACCGGAATTCAGACCGATGTCCTAACGCTCGCCGACACAATCATTCAGGCGTGCGGTTCGAAGAGCCCGGTGGAGTTTGCTCCGCGGCGTCCATGGGACAACAGTCCCCGGAGGCAGGCTGATATTTCCCGATCGCAATCCGTGCTCGGGTTCAATCCGGGCGTGAGAGTCAGTGAAGGCATCCGCCAGACCGTCGATTGGTTTGTCGAAAAACGCGAAAGGATCGAGGCGTCGATTTACGCCATCGCATGAAGATTTTAGTCACCGGAGGAGCTGGCTTTATTGGATCCCACGTCGTCGATGCGGCTGCGGTCGAAGGAGCGGACGTGCTCGCCCTAGACAGTCTCGACCCCGGGGTACATCACGGTGCGCCGGAGTATCTGCGCGACGATGTCGACTACTGCTTCTCGGATCTTCGCTATCTAGAACCCGATTCACGTTTCGAGGACGTCGAAGCAATCGTCCACCTCGCTGCGCTCGGTGGAGTTGGGCGCGCCTCCCGGGAACCCGAAAACATCATTGACGCGAACTGCCGCGGAACAGCAAGACTCCTGAAGTATGCAAGGAAGTGGCCACGGCTCAAGCGTATCGTTCTTGCCGGAAGCTTCAGTATCTACGGCTCCAACTACACGTACACATGTTCCCAATGCGGAACCCGCACCGATGGCTCGCGCCAGGAATCAAACCTAGCCGCCCAGCGCTACGAAGTTTATTGCCCGGACTGTGGGGCCGACGCCGAGATCGTTCCCATCCGCGAGGATGCGCCCCCGGCCCCGTTGGAAACTTACGCCGCATCAAAGTACATGCAGGAGCTCTGCTTCAGGGGTTTTGACCACTGCCCGGTGAGCATACTGCGATTCTCCTCAGTCTATGGACCGCGGTTGCGATTGTACGATGGTGAAGCCACGATCATTGCCCAGATGGCCGGATGGGTCCGGTCCGGCCAAAGGCCACGTTTGTTCGAAGACGGACTCCAGATGCGCGATTGGGTCTACGTCGGCGATGTCGTGGCGGCAATCCTTGCACTGCTCAATGGTGCTCAAGCACCTGCCGTCATGAACGTCTGTTCCGGAGTCGGAATCCGGTTCGTTGAAGCCTGCAAGGCGATTGCATCGGCTTATGGCGTAGAGTGCAACCCGGAAGTTGTCGGAGGATTCCGAGCCGGCGACATGCGTCATTGCTTGGGCGATCCCGGCCATTTCCGAAATCTCATAGGGCGCGATCCTGTTTCGTTTTTGGAAGGGTCTGCTCTCGCCTTTGCCCCCGATTCTCAGCAAGGAAGCGAAACATGTGCGGCATTCTCGTTACTCACAGTGTAAACAAGCCGTTCAGGCATAAGTCTCTCGAGAGTCTGCGGAAGAGGGGACCGGATCAGATTGGATTCTGGGCAGACAGCTATGCCCAGATTGCCCATTCTCGCCTCGCGATCATCGGGCTCGACGACCGGGGCGCTGAACCGATGGAAAACGACAGGCATGTCCTCGCGTTCAACGGCGAGATCTACAACTTCAACGAAATCCGTCTGAAACTACAGGCAAGGGGCGTGCGGATTCAGGGTGGCAACGACGCCGAAGTCCTCCTGCATGCTTGGACCGAGTGGGGCCCGGCAGTACTGCAGGAATTGACCGGATTCTGGTCGTTCGTCATCTATGACAAGGTCGAACGTCGACTGACGCTTGTGCGCGATCAGTTTGGAGTCAAACCTCTCTATTACTCCTACGACGAGAACGGATTGTGCATTGCTTCGATGATTGGCACCATCCGGGAAGTCGTCGGCGAGTCTTTCGATCTGGACTACACGGCGATCTCCGAGTACGTCCGGTATCAACTCACGTTCGGAGACAAGACGTTTTTTAAACAGGTCAAGAAGGTACTGCCCGGACATATGGTGGATATCGACCTGCGAACCGGAAGTGTCAAGAACACCTCCTACGAGGACATCCTCACACCCAGCCACGATGCTGAAAACGCCGCAACGCCGCAGTGGATCGAGGAAACGCGTCAACTGCTCGCCGATTGCGTTTCCGAATCAACGATCGGTGACACGCCGTTCAGCACTCTGTGCAGCGGAGGCATAGATTCCAGCCTGGTGACGCGTCTGGCCACCCCCCAGATCGCGTACCACTGCAACTATTCCGATCCGGAGTGTAACGAGACTTTCTACGCCCAGAAGGTGGTCGAAGGAACCGACACCCGTCTCTTCGTTGTGAACGCCGAAGAGTCCTTCGATCTCGTGTCACGACTCCAGAACATACTGGACGACTTCGACGAACTGACAGTCGGTTCGGTGATCTTGCCGCTCGACGATCTACTAGGCCAGGTGAGTCGGCGGTATAAGGTGGTTCTGACGGGGACTGGAGGAGACGAGTTCTTCGGCGGATACGTTCGTTATCAATTGGCGATGGGGGAGTGTCATCAGGAATCGTATCGCGGACTGCATGAAAAGGTGCGGCGGCTTCCGCGGCTGGCGGACCGGTTCGAACTGACACACCGCAAAGGCAACCCGGCGTTCTACAACTTCTACGATCCCACGGTCGAAGAAACGTTTAAGCAGGCATTTGCCGAACCCGCCGCGGATGCGGACCCAATGCAGCTCATGCTGCAGTTCGACCGCCGTTACTTTCTTCCCGCTTTGCTCAACATCGACGACAAGATGTGTGCCCGGCACTCGATGGAAAGCCGTCCAAGCCTTCTCCATCAGAAACTAGTCCGCCACATCAACCAACTGGATCCGCGCGCCCTTCGCCGTGGTAGTCAACTCAAGCCGCTTCTGTGCGACCTGGCTTCGGGTGTCCTACCGCATGACGTGGTTCATCGTCAGGATAAGATGGGATTCACCACACCCATCGGAACGTTCGTCAACGATTCATCGGATCGGATTCGCGAGCAGATTACCGCATCGCGTTTCAAAGACCTTTACAACGTGCGTGGACTCAACATGCGGGCAGAAACCAAGTTCTCTCGAGAGGTATTCGGTCTCCTGATGCTCGACCTCTGGCTGAACCGGTATGCGACGGTGCCCACGCACAAGGTCGTTGAAGACCCGCTCACGGTCGCCGGGCTGCCGGAGGCCGTGGTTCGCGAGCCGGCCCACGTAGGAGAGTCTCCGAGGTTATCGTAAACGCCAGCCGGTATTTCTGGCCGGTTGTCGCCCCGAAAGTCCGACCAAGCGCAACCCAGGAACGGGGGATGGATCCGAAGCTGGAGCGGACCTGCGGTGAGAAACTCGTTCTAGCCTGCATTTCTCAAGAGATCTAAGGTAAACGAGAGACGGAAGGAAGTGTAAAGGACCGGAAAAGGCCGCCCTGTCTGGCATAGAAGGTTGTGCGAAGAACTTTCAACACACAGACGGAGGCGGCCTTTAACATGACAGAGTGTAAAACAGAACGGGTTCAATTTCACGCTTTAGGTTCACGCGAAGTTTGCGGTCAATTCGACGGTGGGGACATCAGCTCGGACGCGGGCGGATTGCTGCTGCGGGAGGTGGAGAAACGGACCGGGATCCTGAAACAGTTTGCCGGATGTTTCCAGGATTATCGGGATCCGCGATTTGTGGAACATCGCATCGAGCCACTGGTGGCGCAACGGGTCTACGGATTGTGTTTGGGCTATGAGGATCTGAACGATCACGATCAACTGCGTTCAGATCCAGTCCTGGCCGTGATGGTCGATGAGACCGATCCGAAGGGGCGAACTCGGAAGCAGGAGCGGGACCGGGGCAAGGCGCTGGCGGGCAAGAGCACGCTGAACCGGCTGGAGCTCTCGACCGAGGGTGCGGCCAGCCACCCGTACAAGAAGATCGGGCGGGATGAAGCGGCGATGGATCGATTGATGGTGGACGTGTTTCTCCAAGCCCATCGGCGAGCACCACGGCAAATCATCCTGGATCTGGATGCGACCGACGATCCGATTCACGGGAATCAGGAAGGCCGCTTCTTTCACGGCTACTACCGGCACTATTGTTATCTGCCGCTCTACATCTTCTGTGGGGAGTTTCTGCTCTGTGCCCGGCTGCGATCCTCTGACATCGATGGTGCGGCTGGAACGGTGGAGGAACTGGAACGGATCGTGGGCCAGATTCGGCAGGAGTGGCCCCGAGTCCAGATTGTGATTCGGGCCGACTCGGGTTTCTGCCGCGATGAGATCCTGAGCTGGTGCGAGGCCCAGCACCGTGTCGATTACGTGATCGGACTGGCGAAGAACAAGCGGCTGCTCCGCGCGATTGAAACTCCGATGGAGAAAGCGAAGCAGCGATTCGACAGGACCGGAAAGTCGGCGCGCGTCTTTAAGACGTTTCAGTATCGGACCCTGGACAGCTGGACCCGAGAGCGACGCGTCATTGGCAAGGCCGAACATCTGGCCAAGGGAGCCAACCCGCGGTTTATCGTTACCTCGTTACCGAAAGGCCAACCCACCCCAAAGCAGATCTATGAACAGATCTACTGTGCTCGTGGGGACATGGAAAACCGGATCAAAGAGCAACAGCTCGGATTGTTTGCCGACCGGACCAGCACGGCCACCATGCGCGCCAATCAACTCCGGCTCTACTTCTCATCGGTCGCGTACATGTTGATGCAAGCCTTGCGACGGCTCGGATTGCAGGGTACCGAATTCGCGCGTGCGCAGTGCACCACGATCCGCCTCAAGTTGCTCAAGATCGGAGCGCAGATCCACGTCACCGTCCGCCGGATCTGGATTCGGATGGCCGGCGGGTATCCCTATGCCAACGTGTTTGCTCAGATCTACGCGAACCTCCAGAAAATCCCGCTACGTTGTTAAACGTCTCCGCTCGGACATCCCACCCGTTTCGACCTTGGTAGGGATTGCTGTCTCTGTAATCCGCTTTCACCTTGCCATTCTCTTCAACACCAATCACTCAGGCTCCGTTTTTCAGCTCAGCTGGCCTCTTTGCTCCCGCGACACCGCTCACGACCCCTATCCCGTCTACCCATTGCTCGTTTCGCCATCATTCTTGAGAAATGCGGGCTAGTGACCTGTACCACCCGAATCGGGAGCAGCGCCGATGGGTCTTGCCGGGGAGATCGAGGCGCGAGACGGAAGTCGATGTCTTCACATCGACGACGGCTCGCAACAATGATATCGCCGGCAACCCCCATCGGCCCAAAGGGTTCGGGCGAAACGGCGTTGTCTTCGTTGTCGTCGCCGCCTCGCAATGTAGGGCCATTTACTCGTTGCCGAGACGTCGTGTCGTCACGTTGTTGCCTCCTGGAATCCAACGCCGTTTGGCCCGAACGCTGCTCCCGATTCGGGTGGTACAGGCCACTAAAACACCCAAATTAATAATCGCTACGGCTGGGCTCTTTTCGAAGCGGATGCGTGGTAATGCGCGACGGGGCGGCGGCGTCTCTATTGGCCCGGGCATCCGAATAGTCGGGAAAGCGTTCGAGGCTCAGCAAGAACAATTCCTGAGCTTCCGACTGTTTTCCGTACTTTGCCTTCGCAACACCCAGGTTGTTCGCGCCTTCTGGGGTTGGTTGAAGCGTTTCGGCACGTTCGAGCCAGGACTCGGCCTCCGAAGACGGCCCCACCAGCAACATCATCGTCCCCCGGAAGAAGGCGACGCGCCAACCTTCAGGCATCGGACACGGGCCTGAGGGCTCTAGAACTTCGTCGGGGTCGACAACCAGAGACTCGGCAGCTTTGAGGAGTTCCAGTGCCCGGTCGACGTCCCGGCGAAAGAGCGCCATTGAGAGCAGTCCCCACACGGACACTCGCTCACTATAGCCGGCCTCGATAAACAACCCCCGTACAGATTCGTAGTCGTGCTTGAGCAGGCAGCGCCGATACATGTCCAACTGCCGCTCCCGCTGGCGCGACACACTCGACGGATACGCATGGATGCGATAGCCGGGTTCGTCGAGAAGACAGACTCTGGCTCGGGCAGCCACCGAACTGAGAAGAAAGTCCATGTCCTCACCGCCATGGATCTCGGGATCATACCCAATGCTGCGTGCAAACTCCGTGCGAAACCCGAGACATCCGGGGCCCTGGAGGTAGTTGCGTTCAAACAGGCGGGCCAGCGGGTGGTGTGCCTGGAGAAACGCGGGAATCGTCAGCAGCTTGAGAAACCGGGATGAGCTGCCGTCGACAAGCTCGATTGTGTCACTAGCCAGCTCGGCTTGATCACTTTCCAGAGCTGCTATCAATCGTTCCACGCGCCCGGGGAGCAGTTCGTCATCCGAATCCAGCCAGACACCAAACGGCGTCGTGACAGCATCCAGACCGGTCTGCCGTGTCAGTCCGAGGCTCTGGTGACGCGCGGGTTGGACGACCTCGAGACGCTTCCCGCCGATCTCTTTGGCAAGAGCCACGGTATCATCGGTCGAAAAATCGTCCACGAGCACGATCGGGCAGCCGTCCTCGGCCACGGCCGATTTCATGGCTCGTTGAATTGTGGCGGCAGCGTTTCGTGCTGCGATCACTATGGTTGCGCGCGTGTCCATCGAGTCAGAATCTCCAGGCGGCGCCGTTGGCGTATGACATGTCAGGCAGTCTGATCAATCAGGGAAGAGGGCCGGTTCCTGGTCCAGCAGATCATTCACGTTTCCCAGTCCCCACCGAAGCCCGTTCATTAGGTAGGGACGAGGCGCCAGACCCAGGGACACCAGATAGCACAGGCGTCCCAGCAAGCGGCGATACGAAAACAACCGACGGTCGAGCCTGTAGCAATCCGCCCACACATTCCAGGCCAGCGAGCCGAGACGCCGGCGGCAGCGGGGGATTCGCTTGATATCCGCAGCAACCCCTTGGTTCAGAAGTCGGTTTAAGCGGCTCAACTTCACCAGCAACGGACACCGTCGACGCTCCGACAGCAGCCACGTGCGATATAGATACTCGGTGTACGAAGGATAGTCTACGATTCCCACGCCCCGTATCGCCCGACGGGGCTCATCAAAAATCAGGCGCACCACGAAGCGGATCGGGTCTCCTATATTTTCGATAATCACACCCGACCGCCGGAGCTCGGCGTCAAGATCCTGGATGAGTGTTGCTTCGAACTCGCCCACCAATGGCGTCAGGGGCTCCTCACGGGTCCTCACGGAGGTTACGTCCCCGTGCCGGACCTTGAAGACTCGGTGGGTCGAGGGAAGGATCTCCTGTTCCAAACCGCTGGCGACCAGTGCGTACAGGGTCCGCCCGTCGCCGTCCAGTGACACCGTGGTGCCGGCTTCCATATAACCGCGCACCAGCTTCCAGGACTTCCGGGATGCGAGCGTGAAGTCCCCGCAACCGTTTGTGTGAAGTGATAAACCTCCAGGCACATATGGACGCTTGATCTCAAAGTGTTCGAGGAAGTCCGAAGCAACGCAACGGTCCAGGAACGCCTGGCGGTCGTCGACGGGCGCGTCCAGCACGTCGGCAGGAACGTCCACCCGATTTATCCGGTATACGCGATCTGTTCGCAGCTCACGCCGAGCAAGGAACTGCATCAACTCTTCCGAATAGAAAAGATCGCTTGCCCGGATCAAAACGAATTGCCCACGAGCCCGACGAAATCCAGTGTTAACGACGTAGCTCCCAGCCATAGGCATCCTGTTCCACTCGCGCAAGCGCTGGTGGAAGCGTCCGGGTACAGCGATGAAGCGAAGCGCTACCCATTCGCTACGATGTAGCATCAGCACGCTCTGCAGCAGCGGCGCGTCTGGCGGTGGATTCCACTCCACCACGATGATCTCAGCGTCCAACTCATATTCCGTGAGTTGATCGATGAGAAAGTTGAGCGACAACTCAAGCTTCTGGGTGAGATCACCGCCGTAGTTGTCGTTCCTGCCGGGCAGGACGAACGATAGGTAAGGGTTCGCTGGCAATTCTCCGCTCCCGACCCAGATCGTAACAAAAAGTAAGAGGAAATTAACTCGGCAACCTCTCGACGGTTGACTCCTATCGGTCGCCGTCGATTGAAATATTTTGCTTAGGTCCTGATACTGCGCGCGGTGTCAGACCGGTGGGAAGGTGCTGAAAGACCGTGCGCTGTCGCGTCTCTTGAAGTCGGTTGGCCACCGTCCATCGACGAAATGGAAGAGCTGAAGGCACGCTAGGCCGTAGAATCGTTACACTCGGTTTGTGGATCGGAAGAAACAGAAGATGAAAAAATCCGTGGGCAACTGAGGACACTGCATGTCACACGAAAAAGCACTTCAGGCGCTACGGACCGGTGATTTCGAGAAGGCTGCCCGTCTGCTTGGCCCTCTGGTTGAGCAGAACCAGTTTAGATCTGATGTTCTGAACCACGCATATACGCTAGCGCTCCACCAGACGAACAGCCCTGAACTGCCCGACGTCGCGTTCGAGATCGCCAGAAGCCTGTCGCCAAGGCATCCGGGATTAGCGGCCGATTATTTTCAACGCGCGATTCTCACCGGCGCCCATCAAGGGCGAGTCCAGGAGATCTCGGACTGGCAAGCCTCACTGGCTCGTCCCGGAGTACATAAGGATTCCGGGGGCATCCGCACCGACCAGGTTGCACACGTGATTGGCTGCTTTCTTCCCGGTCATGCGCCGAGTCTGTACATCCAACTGTTAGCCAAGTCCTTACGGCAGTCAGGGGTCGAATCTCACGTTTTTACGACCGAGTGGACTTCGTCATGGTTCCTCAACCCGCCCGGTGTTGTTCAATCCGAGCCACCCGCAGTTGAAGCCGGCGTCACCGTAGCGGAAATCGAAGGCGATTTCTTCGAACGTGCTGAGCGCATCGCGGAGGCAATTCGCGCGAGCGAGATCGACATTGTTCTGTATCACTGCGGGGCGTCGGAACAGATCACGGTTCGGGTCGCCGCACTCCATCCCGCATCGATTCAAATCAACGTTAACCACGCCGAGGAGGTCAGTGCGGATTTGTTTGAGGGCTTTGCACACCTGTTCCAGAACGGTCTGGAACGAACCCTCCTGCCGCACAGGCCAAAGCGTTGGATCCCCTTGATATCGGATATCGAAGACCGATTGGAAGTCGCGACGCCAATGCGGCGTTCCGAACTGGGACTGGAAGCGGCCGAGACCGTTTCAGCCACTTTTGGAAATCTCTTCAAGGCTTCCGAAACCATTCATCTGGAAACCATCGCCCGGATTCTTCGCCAGCGTCCGAACCACTACCATGTCATTGCCGGTGCGGGCGACCAGACACCGATTCGAAAGTTCTTCGAAACTGAGGAACTCATTGGCCGGATCCGGTTTGTAGACTTCGTGCCCGACGTCGCCGGAATGCTGGGAATGATCGACGTCTACCTCAACTCCTTCCCGGTGTCGGCGGGTCAGTCGGTTCTCGAAGCGATGGCCGCATCGATACCGACGGTCATCCGGAAGTATCCCCATGCCACGCATCACAATGTCGGCGCGGAGCTGGCCCAGATTCCCGACCTGCTGGCTGGGGACGAAGATGAGTACGTTGAAATCGCCAACAGATTGATTGACAACCCGGATGTTAGGACCCGCTACGGCGAACTCCTCAAAACCCGCTTCAAGGCTGAGTTTCGACCGGAGGGCCTTGGCGCCAAATACTTGGAATTCATTGAGGAAATTATTGCCAGTTTGGAGAAATAAGAGGGTAGCGATGCCCTCCGGTGCAAGGGCGCAATAATCCTGCCCACTCTCGGATCCGAGCCATCCTCCTCCAGGCCCAATCCCGTAGGCAAAATAAATAAACGGGAGGCACTGAAGTCATTCAATACACAGAAGACTTTCACCTGCAGATCCAAGAGACGGCCGTCTTCAGAATCGATCTGAATCCTCCCGAGGATGTTCGGTTCGAATGGGCAACCCCGATGAGGAACCCCACACTGACTATCTTCAAGGCATATGCTTGGGACGGTTCGAGCGGGACGACGATCGACAGCAAGAAGTGCAACCCGTCGGAGCATTTCGCACAGAAGTCGCTGAAAAACTAAGAGACACTTTCGGGATCGAAACGATCTGAGAAGGATCGAATGAAGGAGAAAGTGTCTGCAGAAGATCGAGTACGTGAGATTCGTCAAAAGACGCGAAAGAAGTACTCGGCGGAGGAGAAGGTCCGGATCGTATTGGAGGGGCTGCGGAGAACTGTTCCGCCCGCAACCATCCAATCCACAAGATACGGTCAGCATCTTGACACCCAGCCACGCCCCAATCGTCAATGAATTGACTCACGCGCGGCCCAACGACATAGCGGAACCGAGAATCTTCAAGGACTTCCCGGTGCTCTCCATCGGCTCGAAACCGTTCAAAAACTCTGCATCGGGCTCAAGCACGATCATCCGTGCGTCCGCTTTCAAGCGCTCGCTGAGATACACTCCGGAATAGCCCAAACCCCATCCGAAGTGAAGGACAATGTCGGCTTCTTCCAGCGGTAAATCGGCATAGAAGGACCTGGATTCCCGAACTGGGCCTAGGGGCTGTGGTAGGCAAGGCCTTCGATTTCAACGTTTGGAAGCCCCGAGCGTGTGGAGACGACCTTCATTCGCTCTGAGTTTACGGACTGCACCGCAGGGGACGCAGCAATCGCGATTCCCGACTGGAAAACCATTTTGTCCGGAGAGGCACGAAAGCGCTCGAGAAGATTATTTTTCGAGAAAATGCAAGAGGTTGCCCCCTTCCCCCGATGCCTCTGTGACTTTTTGCGTCTACGCTCGTACGGCGGTTTACCCGCGCTGGGGCAGCAAGTCCGATTATGGAAGGAGATGTGCTCTAAATGACGGCTAAGGAGGCCCTGAACCATGTCGCAAGCACTCGACCAAAAGCAGAATACCGGTAATAAGTTGTTCCTCGACCTCTCGACCGCCGCGTCGATGGCTGGATTCTCAAGCCGGCATTTCCGCCGAATCATCGAAGAAGAGAAGATTCGAACCATGCGCGTTGGCCGTAAGTTCTTTGTTTTGGGATCTGACTTCAAGGACTGGAACTCGACTCGAGTCCAGCCCGCGAACTAGACCCCGTTCCTCGGACCAGAGATTTTGGTCCCGCAGAAGTTCCGTGCTCAACTCCCCGTGGGAGTCATGTGCACTGGGATGAACTACCCCAGCTTCCGCTCTCCCATTCCCGCTGACGTACAATCCACGCTTTAGGAAGGACGCACACCTCGGCCCTATTTCGTTCCGGCCGCTACACACGATTGTCGATGTGTGACCCGCGCTAGCGCGCGGATTGCGATTTGCGGCATGACGCGCCCGTCCCCTAAGGTCCGAACCCACTCCGACCCGACAGGGAAATTCATGAAAGAAAAAGCTCAATTCATCACCCTTCCGTCACTTCTGCTCCCGATTTTCTTCCTGGGAAAACTAATTCTCAGTATGACTGAAACTTTGTATCAAACCGGCGTGCAAGCGTTCTCGATTGTGACGCTCCGAATCCACCTGGCGCTGATCTGGCCAGTGGTTGGCCGGAGGTACAAGGGCTACGGAATGGGGGGCGCAATTCGAATCGGTCTCATGATCGTCCTGGTGTCACAATTTCTGATCATTGTTGGAACGATCGTGTCGTATCCGATGGGCGGGACGCACTTCAACTTTCCCACTGCACTGAACCCGGACGCGCCGGTCTGATTCGTGACAGCCATGGGGCTTCGGACCGGAGGCCTGACGGCCAATTGCGTTTTTGGAATCGTGGCGACCGTGATCGGTTAGACGATGGGGGCAGTCATTCCTCCCGACCGGGGGAGGACTCCAAGCGGCATCTTAGCACGGCACTGGAGCCCCAATGGCAGGAGGTGGCGAACTGACTGGGGCCTGCAGCAGCACGGGCCCCAGTCTCGATCTGTATTCTAGAGGCCTACCGCTTTTTCTTCTTCGCAGGTGCCGCAGCCAGAACGGCATCTTTCGCCGCTTTGGCGATCCGGAATTTGATTACGGTCTTAGCAGGAATTTTGATTGCCTCGCCAGTCGCGGGATTGCGTCCAATACGAGCCTTTCTTTTCTGCTTCACCAGTTTCCCGAGGCCGGGCAACGTGAATTCGCCGTTCTTCTTCGTTTCCTTGTGAGCCAGATCTGCCACGGAGACAAGAAACTCCTTAGCTTCTTTCTTAGATACATTCGTCTTCTCCGCTAGCGCGGCGATTATTTGAGTCTGCGTCAACTTACCGGCCATACCAGGTCCTCCTAATGAAAGTGTCGAGACTAACGAACCATAAATGACTCTTGGATTCTCGCTGGAGCAAGGAGCCAAGTCAACTCCTCAAAGCGCCGGGTCAAGCCATCCGGAAGCTTTTTCACCTTTTGAACGCCTTCTGAATCTCTCTAAGGTCGTACCTCACGATGATCGGACGTCCGTGTGGGCATACCGTTGGACAGTCGGTCTTCATGAGTTCGCCAACGAGCCACCGCATCTTAACACTATCCAGCGGATTGTTGATCTTGATTGCGGCATGACAGGAGACGGTGGCCGCAATTTTTTTATGGAAGTCCTCAATATCGAGACCCTGATCCTCCCGATCCAGCCCGTCGATCAGTTCGCGAATCAGCTTCTCGACCCCTCCAGCCTTGAGAATAGCGGGTGCCGTCGTAACAGCCACCGTTCGAGGCCCAAAGGGCTCCAGTTCGAACCCGTTACGCACGAGATCGCTTCGAACACTTTCGAGGAGAACCTCCTGTTCCGGTGACAGCTCCAGCAGAATCGGTGTCAACAGCCGCTGGACCTCGAGGCGGTCCGCGCCCTGCTCCCGAACATAGTTTTCGAAGAGAACGCGTTCGTGAGCGACGTGCTGGTCGATCACGATTAGACCACTGCTATCACTGGCGATGATAAAGCTGTCCTTCAACTGCCCGAGCGGTTGGATCTCCTTTCGAACAAGTTCGAAGTCCGGTGTAAGGCTTTCTGACGAAGGCCCCCCGCCCACGGTGGCCTGAGCTGTCTCGAAGCTGAGATCCAGCGTGCGCCGGTCGGTATAATCGAGCACCGCCGGAGAGTCTGCAAGAGGTTCCCTGGCAATCGGTCCGCTGCCCCATGAATCCGGAACCCGGCTGCGGATACGGGGGACCGAATATCCGGATGACACAGGCGCGTCCGAGCCCATAGGAACAATAGTCTTATCCGAACCGAGCGCTTCAAGAACAGTGTCCCGTATCGCGTCATGGACAACTGAGCGTTGCCTGAACCGCACTTCGGTTTTTGCGGGATGGACGTTGACGTCGATATCGCGATGCCGTGTTGCAACATAAAGAATAGTGACTGGGAAAGTGTGGGACGGCAGGATATTCCGGTACGCCTCGGTGTAGGCATGCAAAATCGCCGGCTCCCGGACCGCACGTCCATTCACGAAGAAGAACATCGAATTCCGGTTGTACTTCTGGACCTGTGGCCGCGAAGTGAATACGTGGACTGTCAGACCTGAGGCTGGAAAATCTTTCTCGAATTCGACCAGTTCGTCGAGCAGGTCAGGGCCAAAAACCTGTAAGATCCGTTCCCGGTAGTTCGACGCGGGTGGTGCCGACAAAACTTCAAAATTCCCGCTCTTGAGGACAAAATGAATCTTGGGAAACGCCAGGGCGTAGCGCGTGCAGTGCGCAGTGATTTGACTGAGCTCGTAGGATTCCGACTTCAGAAACTTGCGTCTCGCAGGAACGTTGTAGAAAACATCCTCGACACTGACTTGCGTTCCTGGAGGAAACGCCCCATCCCGGAGGGAAACGACCTCGCCGGCAGCAATCTCAAGTGACGTGCCGACAGATTGGTCGCGGGTCTGGGTCTCCAGTCGAACACGGGCCACGGACCCAATCGAGGGGAGCGCCTCACCCCGAAAACCCAGGGTCCGGATCGAGAGCAGATCGTCTGTTTCGTGGAGCTTGCTGGTCGCGTGCCGCTGGAAGGAAAGCTCGGCGTCTTCGCGGCTCATCCCCTCCCCGTCATCGATAACCTGGATCCAGGCCCGCCCTCCCCCGCGTACTTCGACGGCAATCTGCTTTGCCCCCGCGTCGATCGCGTTCTCGATCAATTCTTTGACGATTGACGAAGGTCTCTCGACGACCTCACCTGCGGCGATCTGATTGGCAACGGATTCGGACAGGATCGCTATTTTCGACATCGGTCAGATCCCAAGGAAGAAGACCACTAACACCAAGAAAACGAAGTAGAACGAAGGGATCTGTGTTCCGGAAATAAATACTGACTTCGTGTCCTTCGTGTCTTCGTGTTGAAATGCCGGTCGTTTCGTCACGCCTAATTCTTTCGGATTCGGAGCCCCAGTTCTTTCAATTGCTTGTCGTCGACTGAAGACGGGCTGCCTGACATCATGTCGATAGCGCGCGCGGTTTTCGGGAACGCGATGACGTCCCGCAGCGAGGTCCCGCCGGCGAGCAGCATGATGATCCGGTCGAGACCGAAGGCGATGCCGCCGTGCGGAGGAGCACCATACTCGAGAGCCTCAAGAAAAAATCCAAACTTTTCGCGGGCCTCGTCGTCCCCAAGACCCAGGGTACGAAAGACTCGCGCCTGCAC
Source organism: Terriglobia bacterium (assembly GCA_965218085.1). Lineage (GTDB taxonomy): Bacteria > Acidobacteriota > Terriglobia > 20CM-2-55-15 > 20CM-2-55-15. The sequence continues at coordinate 506,557 of CBDCKF010000001.1, forward strand.
CTCGCTCCGATGGATCCTGAACGACCCGCCGGCACATTCGAGGCCGTTCAGGACAAGGTCATAGGCTCGGGCCCGGACGCGACCCGGCTCGCTTTCAAGTAACGACAGGTCTTCATCGACTGGCGCCGTAAACGGATGGTGGCGCGAGGCCCAGCGCTTCTCGGCCGCGTCGTATTCGAACAGTGGGAAATCGACCACCCAGAGAAAATTCCACACACCTTTCGGGATCCAGTTTTCCCGCCGGGCGAGCTCGAGCCGAAGACTTCCCAGTTTCTCCAATGTGGCAATCCGTTCCCCAGCCAGCATAAAGATCGTCTGTCCTGGTTTCGCCCCGGTCTGGCTGATCAGTTTTCCGATCGCTTGAGCGCCCGCCTTCTTCACTACAGGCAGGGTCCGTGGGTCGCCTTCGGTCACCTCCATCCATGCAATACCGGCGCCGCCCAGCTGCTTGATAAAGGCGTCGAGTTCATCCAGGATCTTCCGCGAATACGCCACCGGCGCAAGGAATCCGCGAACCGTCTGGCCCTTCTCGACGATTCCCCGAAACAGTGAATCGGCGGCGGCGGCGAAAATAGAACTGAGGTCCTGCAGTTCAACCGCGAATCGCGTGTCCGGCTTGTCGCTGCCGTAACGATCCATTGCTTCTTCGAAACTCATTCGGGTGAACGGGGGCAAGACCTCGATGCCTTCAACCCGAAATACTTCCGCCATCAAACCTTCCAAAAGAGAGAAGAAACTTTCCTGCTCGGGAAACGACATCTCGACGTCCAACTGTGTAAATTCGGGCTGACGGTCGGCACGGAGATCTTCATCGCGAAAACAACGCACCACCTGAAAATACTTTTCGAATCCCGACACCATCAGGAGTTGCTTGAACAGTTGCGGAGACTGCGGCAGCGCATAGAACTGTCCATGTGAAAGCCGGCTCGGCACCAGATAATCGCGGGCTCCTTCGGGCGTCGATTTGGTCAGGTACGGTGTCTCCACTTCCCAGAAACCCGCGCCACTCATGTAGTTCCGTATAACCATCATCACGCGATGACGCAGATGAAAATTCTGCTTCATTTTGGCGCGCCGCAGATCCAGGTATCGGTATCTCAAGCGCAAGTCTTCCGAGGTCGTAATATCGTCTTCGATCGGAAACGGTACAGTCTTGGCCTCATTAAAAACGACCACTTCGTCGACCGCGACTTCAATCTCACCGGTTTTTAGATTCGGATTGATCATATCGTCGTCTCGACGGCGGACCCGCCCACGTACGCCGATCACGAACTCAGGGCGAAGGTCCTTGGCCACACCGTGCGACTGGGAATCGCGCTCGGGATTGAACACGACCTGCGTGATGCCAGCGCGATCCCTCAAATCGATGAAAACGAGCTGTCCATGATCCCGGCGGCGGTCAACCCAGCCGGACAGTGAAACTTCCCTGCCCTCATCGGAAACCGTCAATTCACCACAAGTTTGGGTTCGCATGGAATCTATACTCACAACTTCTCATCCAACCCACGATCAGCGCCGCGATCAGCCGCATTCACAGCCTGGAAGAACTCCTCCTCTGTCAATTCCTTCTGTTCCCTACTGTTCATATCCCTAACGGTCAGTTTGCCCGACCGCGCCTCGTCCTCGCCCATAATGACGACATTTCTCGCAGCGAGCTTGCCGGCCAGACGCATCTGGCTCCTCAGGCTCCGAGCATCGAAGTCGAGATAAACGACACGGTTTTTCGCGCGCAATTTCTGCGCCAGGAGCGTGGCGTAGGTGAAGGCTTCATCGCCGATCGTAGCCAGAAAATAGTCCGGACGAGGTTCCACACTCAGTTTTTCGGGTTCAGGTATGGAAAGGATCAACCGTTCCAGACCCATAGCGAAACCGAAACCCTTCATCGGCGGACCGTCGAGATCTTCGAACAAGCCGTCATAGCGGCCGCCGCCGACGAGCGTATCTTGCGCTCCAAGGTCGCGGGAAACAAACTCGATCGTGGTCCTCATGTAATAGTCCAGGCCGCGAACCATCCGCTTTTCGACGCGGTAGACAATCTTGCGGTCATCCAGATAGCGGCGGAACTGTTCGAAATGACCGCGGCACGTATCGCACAAACTGTCGGTAATCGCAGGCAATTCCTCGATCAGGCCCTGGCATGATGGGACCTTGCAGTCGAAAACCCGTAACGGATTCGCCTGGCCACGGCGGCGGCAGTCCTCGCAGAGGCTGGAAGCCCGTGCTTCGATCTCGCCCTTGAGACGCTCAACGAATGCGGGCCGGCAGTCCCGGCAGCCGATTGAATTTACGAGCAGATCGAGATTCGAAACACCGAGTCTTCCGAACAGCACCATCAACATTTCGACGACTTCAGCTTCGATGGCGGGATTATCCGTCAGCGAAAAGACTTCGGCTCCCGCCTGGTAAAACTGCCGGAAACGGCCTTTTTGCGGGCGCTCCCGCCGAAACATCGGGCCCATGTAGAAAAGCTTGGCCATGCGGGACTCCTCAGCCAGGCGATTCTCGATAAAGGAGCGTACAACCGGAGCCGTACCTTCCGGCCTCAGGGTCAGGGACGTTGTTTCATCCTTATCGATAAAGGTGTACATCTCCTTGGACACGATGTCGGTATCGGTACCGACGCTCCTGACAAAGAGTTCCGTCACTTCGAATATGGGCGTGCGGATTTCGCTGAAAGCGTACGCTTCGAACACTTCTCGCATGCAGCTCTCAATGGCACGCCAGAGACCGGCATCTCGAGGCAGAATGTCGTATGTACCGCGGGCAGCTCGAATCATTTCGCTGGGACAGTGACGCGTGAATAGCGACCGGTGACGAGCAAGGGCTTAAATTGAGACTTCTTCGATTCCGGATCTGTTACGCGTAACGTTTCACTCGTCACTCTCCAAATATGTATTTTTTAAGTCGCAATAGTGCTTGGCGGCGCCGTGAATTCTGGCAATCTCTTCTTCCGTGACTGCTCTCTTGACCTTGGCCGGCAGACCCATGACCATGCTCCGGGGAGGGATAACAGTACCCTCGGTAATCAGAGCTCCCGCTGCGATGATCGACTCCGCTCCGACATGCGCGTTGTTGAGAATCGTCGACCGCATCCCGATCAGGCTATTTGACTCGATTCGACAACCATGCAGGACCACACCGTGTCCGACCGTCACGAAGTCGCCCACAATGCACGGATACAGATTTCTCTGGACGTGACAGATGGAGGCGTCCTGAATGTTCGTATGGTGACCGATCCGGATGTGATGCACATCGCCACGGAGGATCGAATTGAACCAGATGCTGGATTCGTCGCCGATCTCGACGTCACCGATGATATGAACCCCTTCCGCAATGAATACGCCCGCTCCCAACTTTGGCGTTATCCCGTTGTATTCACGTAAGGACATAGTGGTTACACGGATTACGCGGATTACATCCCAAGATTAAGTAAATCCGCGTAATCCGCGGTAAAGCTTAGCATGGGGAGCACTCCCAAATTGGCCTATAATGGCGGGTCGAAAGCTCCGATTCTTCGATACACTCTTTCGGCGTTTTTTCCAGGAGACACGTCACGACGATGCAAAATAGCTTTGGTTCCGATTCCACACTCCAAATCGGCAACGAGTCGTTTCGGTACTTTTCACTCGAGGCTCTCGAAAAGTCAGGTGTCGGTGGTGTATCGCGGTTGCCCTTCTCTCTAAAGATCATGCTCGAAAACCTGTTGCGGCATGAAGACAACACGTCGGTGTCCGCTGACGACGTTCGCGCGCTAGTTGCCTCGGTCGGCTCGAATACAGACAGGGAGATCGCTTTTCGCCCTGCCCGGGTGTTGATGCAGGACTTTACGGGCGTCCCCGCCGTTGTTGACCTGGCAACGATGCGCGACGTCGTAAAAGAATCGGGTGGCAATCCCGATCAGATCAATCCGCTCCAACCTGTAGATCTGGTCATCGATCACTCCGTGCAGGTCGATCAATTCGGTACACCCTCTGCCTTCGGATTCAACGCGGAACGGGAACTGGAACGCAACCGCGAGCGATATCTCTTTCTCAAGTGGGGACAGGGAGCCTTTAAGAACTTCCGCGTGGTCCCGCCAGACACCGGCATCGTCCATCAGGTAAACCTGGAGTACCTGGCACATATCGTATTCCTCAACGAAGAGAACGGCGGAGCCATCCTTTATCCAGACACGCTCGTAGGAACAGATTCACACACGACGATGATCAACGCGATGGGAATTGTGGGTTGGGGTGTGGGCGGAATCGAAGCCGAAGGCGCAATGCTAGGTTGTCCGATATCCATGCTGATCCCGGATGTTGTGGGTTTCCGGCTGAACGGAGAACTCCCGAAGGGAGCAACTGCGACCGATGCCGTCTTGCGAGTGGTTCAGATACTGCGAGAGAAAGGCGTCGTTGGAAAGTTCGTGGAATTTTATGGTCCCGGTGTGCGGAATCTTTCGCTGGCCGACCGGGCCACGATTTCGAACATGGCTCCCGAGTACGGTGCCACGGTTGGATTCTTTCCCGTTGATGGGGAAACTCTCAATTACATGAAGCTCACGGGACGATCTCCCGAAGCCATCTCCCGGACCGAAGCGTATACGAAAGCACAGGGATTGCTCCAGACCCCCGATACCCCGAACCCGGTTTTCGCGGATAGCGTGGAGTTGGATCTGGGCACGATCGAACCGAGCATCTCGGGCCCGAAAAGACCGCAGGATCGTATTCCTTTGGGCGAAGCCAAGGAGTCATTCCATCAGACTCTCGTGTCCATGCTGGGTAAGGGGTCAGGGGATGGGACGGGCAATGGCCGAACCCCCGACGGAGCGATTCCTGTCGAGCTTGGACAGGAAAGCTTCGAGATCGGCCATGGCTCGGTGGTGATCGCGGCGATCACCAGTTGCACCAACACGTCGAACCCTTCGGTGATGATCGCAGCGGGTCTCCTGGCACGGAACGCAGTCCGTCGGGGTCTCTCGGCCCGGCCCTGGGTGAAGACAAGCCTGGCGCCAGGCTCCCGGGTGGTAACCGATTACCTTCGCGAGACGGGATTGCTAAAATCTTTGGAATCTTTACGCTTCCATCTGGTGGGTTACGGTTGTACGACTTGCATCGGCAACAGCGGGCCGCTCCCAGAGCCGATTGCGGAAGGCATCAACCAAAGCGATCTCGTTGTCTCGGCGGTGCTGAGCGGAAACCGAAACTTCGAGGGACGCATCAGCCCACAGGTCAAAACGAACTACCTCGCTTCCCCACCCCTCGTAGTGGCCTACGCGCTGGCTGGGAACATGAATATCGATCTCCTCAACGAGCCACTGGGCAGGGGCAGTGACGGCCAGCCCGTGTATCTTAAAGATATCTGGCCAGACCCGGACGAGATCAGGGATGCGATCGATTCGACGCTGAAACCAGAAATGTTTCACAGTGCCTACGAGGAATCTCTGGCTGGCGACGAGCGCTGGAATGCCCTGGAAGTCCCGGGCGGGAGCATTTATAACTGGGACGAGGCCTCCACATATGTGAAACGTCCGCCCTTTTTCGAAAACATGCCCCGAGAGGCCCCGCCACTTGAAGACATTCTCGGAGCACACGCCCTGGCTGTCCTGGGCGATTCGGTCACCACGGACCACATTTCACCGGCAGGCGCGATACCCAGAGACAGTCCGACTGGCCGCTACCTGATCTCGAACGGGGTGGAACCGAAGGACTTTAATTCCTATGGTTCCCGGCGTGGAAATCACGAAGTGATGATGCGCGGGACTTTCGGCAACATTCGACTGCGAAATCAGATGGCTCCTGACACCGAAGGTGGCTGGACCCTACATCTCCCCGGCAAGGAACAGATGTCAATTTACGACGCAGCCATGAAATATCAAGACACGCGTACGCCTCTAGTCGTGATTGCAGGAAGAGAATATGGTTCGGGATCCTCCCGCGATTGGGCGGCCAAGGGCACCCGCCTGCTTGGCGTGGGCGCCGTGATAGTGGAAAGTTATGAGCGTATTCACCGCAGCAATCTGATTGGAATGGGCGTTCTTCCCCTGCAATTTTCCGACGGCGAAGGACGGGCCGGTCTGGGCCTGACCGGATTCGAAAGATTTAACATCACTGGCATCTCAGAGAACCTCACGCCTGGCAAGGTCCTTGACGTAAGCGCGCAGACGGAAGACGGAAACGAAAAGCATTTCCAGGTCATCGCTCGCCTGGATACGCCTGTCGAAATCGACTACTTCCGCAACGGCGGCATCCTCCAGTACGTACTCAGACAAATGCAGTCGTAGTCAGGGAATCAACCGAGAGATGTAAAGAACGCGGAGGACACAGAGCAATCATAAAAGAAAACTCTGCGTCTTCCGCGTCTCTGCGTTTATACGCCGGCAGCCCGAAGCGGTTATGCAGATTCTGCAAGCCCGGCAGCGGGTGGGATCGAAAGCACGGGTATGCGGGCGCCGCGAACGACGCGTTCGGCCGTCGAGCCAAGCAGCGCAATTTCGAACCCCTCGACCAGACGACTGAGCATTTCGACGGTGTCGGTCTCCACGTCAAAAGGTGTCATCAAAGAACAGACGCCGACCCTGCCAATCGAGCGGTCGGTCCGAGCCGATTGACGGGTTAGACTGGGGTTGTGAAAGACCCTGTCTGCGGCATGCAAGTCGAAGAAAAATCGGCCGCCTCCCGGCACGAGCACGACGGAGTTTTTTACTATTTCTGTTCGACGCACTGTGAGGAACGTTTCAAGGAGTCTCCCGAGAAGTACCTAGCGGAAATCCCTCTCACCCCGCGTCAGTCGCCAACTGATCCAGGAGCTATCTTTACCTGCCCGATGGACCCGGAAGTCCGGCAGCACGGACCCGGGCCGTGCCCCAAGTGCGGCATGGCGCTCGAACCCATGGAGTTGGATTTCGTTGCGCCGCGGATCGCCTACACCTGCCCGATGCACCCGGAAGTCCTTCAGTCGGAGCCGGGTACCTGCCCGAAGTGCGGCATGGCCCTCGAAGCTCGGACCGCCACCGCTGTCGAACAACCGAACCCGGAATTGGAGGACATGGAGCGGCGATTCAAGGTGGGTCTCGCGCTAACTGCGCCGCTCCTGATCCTGGCAATGACACACATGGTTCCCGGTAGTCCTATTTCGGGGATCTCCACTCTCACACTGAACTGGGTCCAGTTGCTCCTGTCGACGCCTGTAGTTGCATGGTGCGGATGGCCTTTCTTTGAAAGGGCATGGTTCTCCCTCCGAAATCGAAGTCTGAACATGTTCACCCTCATTGGGATCGGCACCGGCACGGCGTACGCCTACAGCACACTCGCAACAGTCGTTCCGGGTGTATTTCCGGCTTCTTTTCGAGGGAATGATGGAGCCGTTCAAGTCTACTTCGAGGCTGGGGCCGCGATCACTGTTCTCGTTCTGTTGGGTCAGGTTCTGGAGCTACGGGCGCGCAGTCGAACCAGCAAGGCGATCAGGGCGTTGTTGGAATTGGCGCCAGCCACAGCACGCCGAGTGGCGGACGACCAGTCCGAGCAGGACATTCCCCTCGATCAGGTTCGTGTGGGCGACCGCCTCCGGGTGCGCCCTGGAGACAAAATTCCTGTCGATGGGCAAATCGAAGAAGGCCGGTCGAGCATCGATGAATCGATGATGACGGGTGAAGCTGTACCGATCGAAAAAGAAGCCGGGTCTGGGATCACCGGTGGGACCGTTAACGGCACAGGTACTTTCGTGATGACTGCTCAAAGAGTGGGCCGGGACACGGTGCTGGCACAGATCGTGAGAATGGTCAGCGAAGCACAACGCAGCCGTGCCCCGATCCAACGCCTGGCTGACGTGGTTGCATCTTACTTCGTTCCAGCCGTTGTCATGATGGCGGTGGCAACCTTTATCGCTTGGGCTCTCGTAGGACCGGATCCGAAGATGGCATTCGCATTGGTCAACGCGATAGCCGTGCTCATCATCGCGTGCCCATGCGCGTTGGGCTTGGCCACGCCGATGTCGATCATGGTCGGTACCGGGCGGGGTGCCACCGATGGTGTCCTGATCAAGAACGCCGAAGTACTCGAGATTCTGGAGAAGGTCGACACCCTCCTCGTCGATAAGACCGGGACTTTGACCGAGGGTAAGCCTCGAGTGGAAAACGTCCGATCACTATCTCCGTGGACCCAAGAGCAAGTCCTGGCCGTCGCCGCGAGCATTGAATCCGTCAGCGAGCACCCCCTCGCTGATGCCATCGTATCGGAAGTCCGTAAACGCGGCCTGCACTTCAAGCCCGCAGAAAAGTTTCGATCGATCACGGGCAAAGGCGTCATCGGCGTCGCGGGCGGACACAAGATTGTTCTGGGCAATCCCACACTGCTCGAAAACAGAAACATCGATCCGGGTTCTCTGCCGCTCGATGCGGAACCGCTCCGCAAGAACGGATCCACAGTTGTCCTCCTCGCGATCGACGACTCTCCCGCCGGTCTGATCGCGGTCGCCGATCCAATTAAGAAAACCACGCAGGATGCGATTCGCTCCCTTCATGCCGAAGGCGTCCGAATCATCATGCTGACGGGTGACAGCCGCGCCACTGCGGAAGCGGTTGCGGCCAAGCTCGGCATCGACGACGTGCGGGCTGAGGTCCTCCCCGAAATGAAGTACGAAGCCGTTCGGCAACTTCAGGAATCGGGGAACGTCGTCGCGATGGCCGGTGACGGGATCAACGACGCCCCGGCCCTGGCCCAGGCAGACGTGGGCATCGCGATGGGACACGGGACAGACGTCGCCATGGAGAGCGCCGGCGTCACCCTGATCAAGAGTGACCTTCGAGGCATCGTCCGGGCGCGGCGACTGAGCCGAGGGACCATGAGCAACATCCGGCAGAATCTTTTCTTCGCATTCATCTACAACTGCCTCGGCATTCCCCTCGCCGCGGGCGTGCTTTACCCATTCTTTGGACTGCTTTTGAGTCCGATCATCGCAAGCGCCGCTATGACTTTCAGTTCGGTATCCGTTATTTCTAACGCCTTGCGTCTCCGACGATTGAAGCTCTGATTGGGTATTCGGCTTGTTCCGGTAGTCACAACACGGTTATCGTAGGATAGAGGTGTGCTACCGATGAGCCGCCAGTCAGAGACCGTCGGGACAAGGCCTCCCGATGTCACCCGGGTCGTCGTCTTCGAGACCCGGGATGTCACGAAGGTCTACCCTATGGGCGACGTTAAGGTCCATGCTCTCAGAGGCATCGACCTTGCCTTCTACGAATCTGAATTCGTCGTATTACTCGGACCGTCAGGCAGCGGAAAATCAACACTGCTCAACATTCTCGGCGGTCTCGATGTCCCAACCGCGGGCGAGGTGATCTATCGCCAAAGCAACCTGACAACCGCCGGAGAGCGTAAACTGACTGACTATCGGCGTCGCCACGTCGGCTTTGTTTTTCAGTTCTACAACTTGATTCCGAGTCTGACTGCGAGAAGCGTTGTTGCATGGATCGGGGCGGAGATGGAATTCGCCCTTTCCCAAGCGGTAGCGTCAGGCGATACGCTCGAACACAGGCCGTCCGAGTGCGGTCATTGTGTTCAGGACTTTTTGGCCGAGTTGGATCTCCGTGATCTGCCTGGAGAAGCTGCGGGATTGGAGTCTGCGGCCGATGACACCCTTCCAACGGCCGATCTGCGTTTCTATCCGGCTGCGCGGGTTGTACCCTGTGGCCACTTGCCAGGCCATGCGGCCGTTGCTGCGGATCTGAGCAATATGGCGATCCCGAACGGTTGGATCCCGCGCCGATTGCGGTCGGATCGCTGCGTTCTTTGGCGGCGGTATAACCACATCCAGGGTCTCCCCATACCGTTCCCTCAGCAGATCTCGTGTAGACGCTCCATCATAGGCGCCGTCAGCCAGAAAGCCCGCGACCGGGGCATCGAGTTGATCCAGGAGCCCGGGTAATGCAGTGCTGTCTCCAACGTCATCGTGAGTCAGATTGGCGCAAACAATCGCACCGCTGGCCATGTCCAGTCCGAGGTGGAGTTTGCGCCAGCGGCGGCGTATTCCCTTGATTTTATGCTTCTGCGCGAGCCATTCCCCTTCGCCGAAGATCTTGAGGCCGGTACTGTCCACCACCAGATGGACAGGCACAGATCCGGCTTGCATCATCACCTGAGCGATGCTCAAGCCGTTTGCACGACGCGACAGTGTGGAGAAGTCCGGCACCCGTATATCCAGCCCCATGAGCGTGCCGATGGATCCCATAAGTCCCTGCGTTTGCCGCAACCCAAGCCGATACGCCGTGCGCAGCGTCAGGCATGTCTCGATCGCCAGATCCGAGTATCTCCGCTGGCCACCCCGTGACGTGCGGCGCGGCGCGCTCCACACACTTTGAGCCTCCTCACTGACCCAGATCGTCAGATCACCCCGCTGGCGCAGGCTCTCGTTATATTCCGCCCAGTTGATCACCCGATACTGCGCCTTATCAAACTTGTGCCGTCGGGCTGCGTTGAACTTATGTGGCATCTAAGTTATCCCCGGTGTTGAAAAACACGATGATAAGGCATCCTTCGGGATGATCCATGCAACAAGGTTTTCCAGAATCCGGTTCACCCGTTCGTAGAACACGTGTCCTTTGGTCCGCGGCAACTCCTGTGTCGCGATCCACAGCGATTCCTGGCGTCGTCTCTTTCGTCCCATGCCCATATCCCGTCCTCCTTCACTCATCATTCTTCGCGATACGGTCGCATCGGGTCCGTTTGAATCTGTGAAGTGGACTTTAACCACGGGCTGCTAGAGCTACGGCCAGTCCCGCGACAAGTCCAGCCAGCGTCGGGCCCGTCTTCAAACCAGGCCAGTGGATGCCGATCATGAACGCTGGTACGAGCTGAACCAGCACGTCGAACTTACGATCGATCAGCGTTATGAGTGAAGTCTGGTCTTTCAGAAGAATGGCCAATGTGGCCAGCGCGCCCAGGACTACCCATGAACAGCGTTTTCCGATCCGTGTGAGTCCGGACTCCGGCGCGTTGGGGCGGAGATGGGTGTTGTAGATGTCCTTGGTGAACATTGAAGATATAGAGAGCATTGCCGAGTCCGCCGTGGACATGAGCGCAGCCAGGACGGCACTGAAGATCATGACGACCAGTCCGTAGCCGAGAGCGGAGCTTTCTTGAATAACACGCAAGACGCGTGCCATCACCTGGTCGGTTGCAGCGCCTTCGAGCCCCGGGAAGTAGGCCAGTGCGTAGATGCCGGCGATAACTGCGATCAGTGCAGTTACAAACGGCAGGAATGCCATCAGCGTCATGCTCCGGTTCAACGCCCGTCTCGATTTTGCGGCATAAATCCGTTGGATCGCGTGGGGGTAGAGTGCTCCACCCAATCCAACAACGAGGATGTAGCTGAGCCACTGCCGCTGCATGTCCGCGTCGGGCGGCGCCACCCGCTCGACGTTTTCCGAGGCCGCGATGGCTTCGGTCGCGGCCGACAGTGGTCCGAACTGCTGGAACAACAACGCCAGCAGAACCAGGAACCCGATCATCAACACGCCGCCCTGAAGGACATCCGTCCACGCGATGGCGCGGATGCCGCCCAGAGTGCCATAAATCACCATGATCAGCGTCAGGCCGAGCACACCGTAGTTGTAGGCTACATCGCCATACGGGCCGGCAAATCCCTGGAGCACCCGTCCCATTGTCATCAGTTGTGACAGGAGATAGTTGTTCAGGGCTACGATCATCACGACGGAGGACAGCAGCGAGAGGGGCGCCGATCCGAAGCGCTCCCGCACGAAATCTACAGGTGTTACATATCCGCCGTGGCGCGCCAAGGTATGCAGTTTCGGGGCGAAGATCAGATAACAGACGATAATCGCCAGCATATAGTGGACCGCGATGAGCCAGCCGAATCCTTCTCTGTAGGCCGCACCGGCTACGCCGAACACTGTGTTGCCGCTGTACTGGGTCGCGTATAGCGTCAGGAACAGAACCACGAAGCCGAAACCCTGGCCCGCCAGGTAGAAATCCCGGAGGGTATCTTCGCGGCGCGCGTTGTACCCGATCCAGCCGATCACTATCAGGGAGCATAGATAGATGGTTACGAAAAACCACGCGCCGAGGCCGAACGGTAAGACGTCAAACATCAGTTCCCATCGTCACTTGTCCAATAGACCCAGGCTGTAAAGAGGGAGGTCGCAAACACGGCACCCAACGACGCTAGTGACCACAAGGGAAATCCGAACACCTGCCGTAGATCACCTGCAGGCCAGTACCAGGGAATAACCAGTGCGAGAAGGCTGAGGTATACGAAGGCAATCCATGGGCGGGGTTTCTTTTCTTCAGAATCTTTCATTCGGAGTTTTCCGCAAGCGCCCGGAGATGGCTGATTGCCTGCAACTGGTTACCACAAAAGGCGCCCGCAACCAAATTTCCGTTGAGAGTTTCTCGATCCGCCGAGCACCCTGTCCCAACCTGGCCACACCCAATCTTTCCTGCCGTCGCCGGCTTGGACTTCCATCAAATCTATAGGCATCACAAACGCGACGAAAGATGGCCCGCCCCATGCTAGGATGCCCCATCAGATAACAAATAACGTGGTCGTAGCGAAGCGGACATATAGGAGTCCGGGTACTGCCACGGACACAGGAGAGTCTCATGTCAAAGAAAACGAGTCGCCGTGAGTTTGTACGCACGGCCGGTATCGCAGCTTCGGGAATGATGGCAGCCGCACCTTCTCTTTCTGCCGCTTCGCCCGGGCAGGCAACAACGGCTTCGACAACATCAATGGGTGGGCGATACCGGCAAATGCTCCAACGGCCGGAGCCGTTCTACTGCCTGAACTGTTTCGACGCCCCTTCGGCCCGCCTCGTTGAGATCGCGGGTTTCGAGTCGATTTTTCTTGGCGGCTCTCTCACGGCTCTGGAGAACGGGCTCCCGGACTGGGGCATGACGACCGTGACCGAGTTGCTCGACTTTGCTTCCCGAATTGCCGAGAACGTCAACATCCCGGTGCTTGGGGATGCCGACAACGGGGGTGGAAACCCTCTGACCGTCTATCGCACGACTCAAGCGTTCGAAAGAGCGGGGCTCGGAGGCGTGATGTTCGAGGATCGGATCCGGATCGAACGGATCGGGCTGAGCGGCGACATTATTCCGACCAACAAAATGGTGGACCGGATACACGCTGCCGTGGATGCGCGCTCCGAAATCGCGATCGTTGCCCGTTCCGACGCTCTGGGGGCGGGTCGCTCAATTGAAGAGGCCATCGAGCGGGGTGTGGCTTACGCCGAGGCCGGTGCCGACGCCATTCTGTACCCCGGGGTGCAGCCGGTCGAAAACACGCGAAGGGCGGCCGCCGCGCTTTCGAAACCCCTGTTGGCTCAAATCGGGCCGGGGATGAATGTCGCCGCGGCGAGGGATGCGGGAGTCCAGGTGCTCTTTTTTACCTCGATGATGCAGGACATCGCGCTGGCGGCTTACAACCAGGCCCTCACCGAGCTGAGGACAACGGGAATGGTTGACGAAGTCTATAATGCCCACAGATTGCCTCGCGAGATTACGCGGCAACTGGAAGACGCGGAAGAAATTCTCGAACGCGCCGCCCGATACAACGCCGTGCCGTAGCCGTCTTTGGTATGACGATCCTTACTGTGGCCGCACGGAGTTGAAGTCAACCTGTAGGCGTGGTGGCGCACGTCATCAGGCCGGTCGGGAGGGGGATTTCGCTCGGTCGTTCGATCGGACATCCTGTCGGAACGACCGGCGACCCTCGCAGTCATCATGATTGCGAGGCCTATACGCAAACCTGCCGGTTACCTGTCTGATCCGAAGGGACTATTTAGGGCGTCCCATGTAACCTTGCGAGAGCATCTGGATCTTATAGATCGTCTTCGTATTGTTTCTGTAGCCGTCGGCCAGAAGCAATTCCTTTCCATTAACGGCCAGGCCGCCCCTGCCGGTGGCGTAGAGCGTCCGTTTGCCGGGTCCTGAAAACGCCAGGCTGGCTACGTTCCGCGGCGTGGGAATGGTCCCAAGGTGGGCTCCCTCCGGGCTGAATACATGAACGCCACTGGCCTGGGATGCGACGTAGAGTCGACCGGTCGAATCGACCACCATGCCGTCGCCGTTACCGCTACCGCTGGGCAGATTCACGAAGTTGCGCCGATTGCCGACCGTGCTGTCAGTCCCGATATCGAATGCCACGACCACGTCGCGGTTTGTCACATAGAGCGTACGCTCGTCCGGGCTCAGCATGATCCCATTCGAGCGGATATCCTCACCCAAATTGATGACCTCGCCTCCCGGCCTGATCTGGTAGGGCGCGCCTGAGGTGAAATACACCAAGCCATTGCTGGCTGCGACGAGATCGTTGGGTCGTCCAAGCTCCTCCCCCTGGTAGCTATCTGCCAGGACTTTGCGCTGATTTTCCGGATGGATGATCGAAATCATCCCGGGTTCCGTGCACGGCAGGTCGCCCCTTCCGGGATCCGTGCAGGTCCTTTGTGCCGAAATAAGGCGGCCCTGGGAGTCCATCGCAACCGAACCGCCTCCGTGTGTGTCCCGGACGTAGGCCGAGTCGAAGTCCCGCGTGTCCAGCCGTCGAATCGTACTGGTCTGCTCCTGCGCGAACAAAAGGCTGCCGTCGGGCATACCGAGGAGACCGTCCGCGTTGTCGGTTCCTTGCCAGGCCTGCTGCCAATCGGTTCCCGGGGCGATGACGCCAGGAATTCCCCTAACCGTCACTTCTCTAGGGAGCGTCTCGTCCTGGGGCGGGGAGGCCGCAGCGAAAGTAAGGCTTGATCCCATCAGACACCATAGAATCGTGAACACTGTGTTCAACTTCATAGATCCTCCAAGCCCCTCACGCCGAGCACCGTCGCTTACTTATCGCAAGAGGGTAATCTGTGATTCATAGAATGCGCTAGCAGCCCGTGGCAGAAGCCTCGAGGGCCGCGCGCAGGGGTCTTCGGGTTGCAGGCGCGAAGTGAGGAGCGGAACGATGTCTTTACATCGTGACCGACGAGGGACAATGCCTGCGGCCCGAACCCCCCTGCGCCCACAGGGTTACGGCGAAACGGGGCTGTCTTCGTTGTCGCCGACTCCTCCCAATGAATGAGCATTGTCTCGTCGTCGCCTTCTAAAATCCAGCCCCGTTTGGCCGTAACGCGGCCCTCGAGGCTTCTGCCACGGGCTGCTAATTGCCTGATGTTGCTGTCCGGTCGCGACATGCGTCCGTTCCCGGAAAAGTACTCGCGGGTCATCGGGCGAAAAATTAACGTGCTCATCATTATGTGCGCGAGCTGGGGCGTCAAGGGATTTTCGGTCCTTTATTCGGCATCTCACCTCTTTCAGACTCTGCTGGTTCTTCTGGTATGCTCTCCGTCGAATTCGGAGCGCTTAGCTCTCTTGATGGATGTAATATCAGTGACTTCACACCGCCCACCTTACGCTGTTTTTATTGTTCTTCTCATTGTCGTCGCTCTGGCGTCGCCGGTCCGAGCCGGACAACTGGAGCTGTATCCGGACCAGCCTGCAATTACCGCACTGCGATTGAATGCGGGGGAAACCATTAATCTGGACGGCAGCCTGGACGAACCCGTCTGGAGTCGCGCAGAGCCGGCTTCTGACTTCACGCAGTCCGATCCCCAATACGGTGCACCGGCCACCGAGAGTACCGAGATTCGCATTCTCTTTGACCAGGACAGCCTCTACATTGGCGCCGAACTCTTCGATTCCGATCCCGACGGCATGCTCGCCAATCAAATGGTGCGTGACGGGTTCCTCAACGCGGATGATCGTTTTATGTGGACGATCGATCCTTTCTACGACCAGCGCAGTGGTTATTTCTTCGAGATCAATCCCGCCGGCGCGATGGGCGACGCGCAGCTGGTACCTGCAAAAGGTAGCAACGAGGTCGGAACCATCCAGAATCGCGCCTGGGACGGCATATGGCTGGCAAGGGTGAGTCGTCATGAACGGGGCTGGACTGCTGAGATCGAGATTCCGTTTCGTATACTCAGCTTCGATTCGCAGGGGGTCGCCTGGGGATTGAACTTTCAGCGAACCGTACGGCGCAGGAACGAGGAGAGTTTCTGGTCCGGATGGGAGCGCAATCAGGGCTTGTTTAACCTTGCATTTTCGGGCCGCATCGAGGGTATCAGCGATGTCAGCCAGGGCCGTGGGCTCGACGTCCAGCCCTATGTGATCGGTACTTATGACAAGACGACAGCCGGCCCTGGAAATTCAACTTATGGGGGTGACGGCGGCGTCGACATCATTTACAGTCTCACGCCCCAGTTGAAGGCGAACCTGACAATCAATACGGACTTCGCGCAGACAGAAGTTGACGACCGCCAAGTGAATCTTACCCGATATCCCTTGTTCTTTCCCGAAAAGCGCGATTTTTTTCTCGAAGGCGCCGGCAACTTTGACTTTGGGCGCGAGCGCTTCAACATCATGACGGCCTTCTTCTCGCGGCGCATCGGCCTGACCGCCAATGGTACGCCCCAGAAAATCGACTACGGCACGAAGGTTACGGGTCAGGTGGGCGGTATCGATCTGGGTCTGATGCAGGTGCGGACGGCAGCGGAACCGGGGATTGCCGGGGAGGACTTCATGGTGATTCGTCCGAGGCGTTCGTTCTTCCTACAGTCCAACGCAGGGATGATCTATACGCGCCGGGCAACGCGGGATGTGAACATTCCGGACCGGCATACGATCGGTGTGGACTTTCAGTTAGCCACGACCCAGTTCCGGGGTTCGGAGAACCTTCAGTTTTCCGGTTTTTATGTTCGGACGCCCGATGGCGTAAGGCATGGCGACGATGCCGCGTGGGTAATGCGCTTCGACTACCCCAACGATCTCTGGACCGTGCAGAGCACCTTCAAGTCGTTTCAAGAGAACTTTGACCCGGCGATGGGTTTTGTCGAGCGCACGGGGCTCCGGCTGTTCGTCAATACCCTTCAGTTCGCGCCACGTCCGAACACGCGATTGATTCGACGCGTGGCTACGCAGGCGCGTTTCCGGTTCGCCAAGGACATGGAGGGCAACTGGCTGGAACGTACCTACATGGTAAACCTGCTCAACCTGGACTTCCAGTCGGGAGACCGTGCGACGATACAGGTCGTGCCGAGTTACGAGCGCCTCGATCGCGATTTTCGGGTAACGCGGGGCGTTGTACTTCCAGCCGGGAACGAATATCAGTTCACACGATATTCGTTTGGTTTTTCGACAGCCAATCGGAGAATGATTTCCGGAAACGTCAACGTGACGCTGGGAACGTTCTATTCAGGTGATCGACGGGACCTGAGAGTGGGACTGAACCTGCGACCCCGGCCCGGTTTCCTGGCCACCCTCAGCAGTTCGTTCAACCGGATCGAGCTCCCAGAGGGCAGTTTTTCCACCAAGGTCCTGCGCGCCATCGTCAACACGCAGTTTGGCCCACTGGTTTCTATCGCCAACAACGTTCAATACGATTCCGTCAGTCGCGTTCTCGGCTGGCAGTCGCGTTTCCGCTGGATCGTCACGCCCGGGAACGACATCTATTTCGTCTGGGTCAACAACTGGCTGGATATGGGCGATCGGCTGACGACCGTCAGTCGGAACGCCGCCACCAAGATCATCTATACCCATAGTTTCTAGTAGGGACGGACACACAATCTCCGAGAATTCCGACCCTAACGCAAGTCTGGCCCCGGGTCGTGAGACCCAGGGCCAGCGTATCGAACAGGATATTCCGCTCCAGCTTAGAAGATGAACTTCAGAGCGAATTGCATGATCCGAGGGTCCTCTGCCCCCCGAATTTGGCCGAAGCTGTTGCCTCTGTCATGGCGCACCTGCGGGGCATCGAACCGCGTGCTGTTGGTTAGGTTGAACGCTTCGGCCCGGAATTCAAGCCGCTGCGCTTCACTCAGCTGGAACGACCTCGAGAGCGCCACGTCGAGTCCCCACCTGCCCGGGCCCCGAACCGCGCCCGCGCCCAGATTGCCCAGTGTACCGATCGCCGGCGTCTCAAACGCGTCGGGGTTGAGATAATTGGCAGGGTCGGATTTGTCCCCATAAACATTATCCAACACCACATTGGGGCGTTGGTCGCGCATGAAGTTCCGCGCGACGTCCCGTCGGTTCGTCACGGTCAACGCTCGACCCGTGTTGATCCTGAGGATGGGGGAGAGCTGCCAGCCCGATGCGAGGACCTGCAGCGCCCGGTTGTCGAACTGCGGCGTCGCGGCTACTCCGGACAGATTGAAAAGATGCCGCGTGTCCCGGGCCGCAACCGAGCAGTCGCCACGACCGAACCTCCGGTTGTTTGCATCAATCCAACCGTTATCCGCGTTGCCACCGTTCACAACGTCCTGCTGCGGGTCGGTGATGCAATGGGACCAGGTGTAGTTCATATTGAGGGAGACGCCGGAAACAGGACGGCGCTGAAGCGAGAGGACCAGACCGTTGTAGCTGGCCGTGCCCCCGCTGTCGATCCGGCCTATAATGCCGTACTTCTCCGAGATACTCTTGGGTACTATAGGAAAGAGCGCCAGCTGGCGTCGAAGTATACGATTTCCCCCCCTTCTCGAGGAGCACTCCGCACCAGTCCTGACCGTGAAATTAACAGTCGCCCCGTTCAAGAAGCAGTTTCCGTTCGCGTCGCCTCTGCCTGGAACGAAAATCACAGGATTGATATGCTGCGTCCCCCACAAATGACGGGTGGCGTTGCCGATGTAGTTCGCCTGTACCATCCAGTCGTTTGCAACTTGTCTCTGGACGCTCAGGTTCCACTGGGCCACCTTCATGTTCGGCGTGTCGAAATCCATGGCCGTGGCGATGCCGTTATTCGTCCATGGTAGATCAACGGGAACGCCTCCACCGAAGGGCACCAAGCCCGGATCTCCTCCCGGGTGACCCGCCCAGGGGTCCTCCCAATCTATAGCGTCCAATTGAATCCGGTTGTTCCAGGGTGGCACCGTCGTCAAGCTCCGCTGGTAGATCGCAGCCGGATAGTCGTAGAACGTTCCCAACGACGCCCGAACCGAGGTGCGGCCGTCTCCGGCCACGTCCCAGGCAAGCCCGACCCGTGGGGAGAAATTCTTCCACTGATTGTTCTGCCCCTGGCCGTCCGGGAACCCGGGGTCCCCGTCGAAGGACAGTCCCGGCGGCGCGTTGATAAAGCGGGCCGTCTGGACTCCCGCCAGCATATCCGCCTCGCTGAAGTGGATCGATGTGCCGTCGGTGTTGACCTGCGGGAAGAAGGGCTCCCACCGCACGCCGTAATTCAGCGTCAGATTCTGAGTCATCCGCCAGGTATCGCTGTAGTACACGTTGAAGTACTTGGACCGGTTGTGCTGCTCGATCGGGGCGCCGATTCGGAGTCTGGACGCCCTCCCCAGGAGAAAGTCCGCCAATCCCAAATCCGTCGAATAGCCGTTGAACGTAAACGGCGCAGAATTATTGGCGGTTGAAGCCGAGTCGATCCACCACCAGGCCGACGACACGCCGAAGCCTAACTGGTGGTCCCCGCTCACGACGCTCAGATCATCGTTGAACGCGAACATGTTCATCACCATCGGCCCGACAGCAGTGCCCACATCGAACCCACCGTCGACATCTATGTTGGGAGTTTCCGGCAACATAAAGAACGAATTGATTCCCAGCAACCCGTTGCCGCAATTGCAGGCGCTGAAGTCCGGTCCGGTCTTGCCGCCGTCCAGATCGTTGCCCGTAATGCGGAATGAATTGACGATGTTGGCGCCAATAAGGTAGGTGCTCCCCAGCGTAAAGGCCTGGACCTGCGCGTCCGCCCCGTTGTTCACACTGAGCAGGTTCTGGTTCAGGTCGAAGCCGGTCGGCACCAGACGGGATTCATACAAATACCGGGCAAACAACGAGTGGTTGTTGGTGACCTGGTAATCGAGCCGGCCGATGACCGCCTCAAAGTCGTCGTGCAGGGGATCGCCGTAGCTCACCTCACCGCAGGGATCGTTCGAACTGGGCAAAAACGACGCGAATTTGACAGCCGCAGGGCTGAACAATGCCGGGTCGATCACATTATTCACGAAACCCGTGGGGTTCCCGTCCGAATCCGTCGTCAGGTCAATTCCCCTGCCCCGGTTGCATCCGGCCCCGGCGAAGTTCCTGAAATCGCCGTTCAGCATTTCCTGGGTGGGCACAAACGCAAATTCTGCCGCAGGATCCTGCCGGATCCGCGTCCCCTGGTAGCCCGCAAAGAAGAAAAGCTTGCTCGGGACAATCGGCCCGCCGATCGTTCCGCCAAACTGGTTGCGCTTGATCGTGTCGCGCTCGTCCTCGAAAGCGTTCCGCGCGTTAAACTTGCCATTCCTCACAAACTCAAACAAATTGCCATGGAACTCGTTCGTTCCGGATTTTGTGACCAGGCTCACTGTACCGGCGGATTTCACGCCCCCGGTGGCCGACGTGGCGCTGGTCTCGACCTTGAACTCCTGCATGGCGTCGGGAAACGGCATCGACAGGTAGGAGCCCTGGAAGGGGTTGTTGTGGTTTGCCCCATCCAGTGTGTAATTCAGTGCGGAGTTCAGCCCGCCGGCGACCGACACATTACCCCTGGCAAAGGGGTCTCTACGACTGCCCGTCAGCGTTGCCGCCGGGGCGACGCCGCCCGCCAGGGCGATCAACTCCACCACCGAACGTCCATTCAGTGGGAGTTCCAGAATCCGCTCATTCTCGATAACCTCCCCCACGCCGATAGCCCGCGTTTCCACAAGCGCGGCGTTGGCTTGGACCTCGATGGTCTGGGTCACCTGCCCCACTTGTAGGACTACATTGATGACCGGAGTGGCGTTGACCTGCAGGACGATGCCGGTCTGCAGGAACGTCTGAAATCCCGGTAAAACCGCTTCCAGCTGATACGGTCCCAAGGGCAGGGCCGGCAGGATATAGGAGCCGGTTTCATTCGTCACCACCGTTCGGGGGTTACCCGTGTCGGTTTTGGTAGCGGTGACTTCCACGCCAGGTATCAGGGCGCCGGTTGGATCGGTGACGGTGCCGCTGATCTGAGCCGTCGCCTGCGCCCATACCGTGACACAGCCAAAGGTCAGAACCAGCGAAATATTCAACAGATAACTCAATCTGCGTTTCATACCAATTTCCTCCACTTAAGCAAGAGCAACAGAGGCACCGCCCCCCCCCCCTTAGGGCTGCGGTGGCCCTGCTTGTCATTCAAACAAACTGGCCACAAATATAGCGTGCTGTGGCAAGGCTTGCAACAGAAACAGTGGGTCGGCGCAGAAGCTTTACATACGTCCATTACATGGTGATAGTAGGGGGCATGTGGCCCTGACGCACGGCTTGTCTCCGAAACTTGCTTGCGGCCGTGCCACGGCGTGGAGGGCATTTGCTGACAGGGGCTGGGAACGCTGAAACTCACTGTATCGTGGGTTTCAGCGAACTACGTGGGTTGGACCTGATAAGCCACCCGAGAGAGTGGCTGGCCCAGCCTCAGTCCGAAGCGGAAGTTTTTCCCAGCAGTCGATCCAGCGTTGCCCTGGGTCCGGTCGTGTCCCAACCCTGCGGGCCGGGAAGGGTCTTGTGTCGCACGATGCCTTCGGAATCGAGGACATAAATGCGATCGGGGAAAGCGGCGTAAGCGATCTCAACTGCGTTGTCCAGCTTGTCGAGAACAGTCGGAAATGTCAGATCGAGGCTCGTCGTACACAACTCGGCAACCGCTTCCCTCTGTCCGTAGGTCTCGGTCTGGTTCACCTGGAGGCCACCGACCGTGTTGCCTGGATGGGCCTCTTCGATGTAGACCATCAGGAAGTTGGCCTGATCCTTATACTCCTGGTACCAGTCTTCGGTGTCACCGACACCGGCCACGAAGGGGCCTCAGGTGTAACTGCCGAAGATAAGAACGGTAGGCTTATTCCACAACGAAGACAGTTGGAGTTCTTCACCGCCCTTCATCAGGTTCAGGGCAAAGTCCGGTGCTTGCTGTCCTATACCCGGGCCACGTGCGACCAACAGCGAATCGTCGGCTTGCCGGCGGAACTTGCTGATGAACCGGGCGCTTTCCTCGATTGTGTCACCGCCGCCCTTGGGCGTAAGAGACAGGGTATAGTCCGACTTGAAAGTCACCCAGGGCAGTTTGTCGAACTCGTTTCTAAATCCTCCGACCGATGAGTAGGCTTCCGACTCTTCATCGAACGCCAATTCTGCCGTGAAATGATCGAACACCTGTGACGGAGATAGCAGTGCATCGCCTGCCTTGGCGTCCGGCAGATCCGGATGCACCGGCAACTTCAAATGGGCGTCATAGGTGAACATGAATTCGACTGCTGCCCCATCCCCTGTGGCAAAAGCTTCAGCCCACTGGTCCCGCCAGGCGCGAATACCTGCAACGTCGACCGAATCGAACACGTCCGCTGGGACATTGCTCAATTCGTTGGTACCAATGAAAACCGCGTCCGGGTCCCAGATTGTGTCTTCAGTCAGAACTGCGTTCGAAGGCACTGTATTGGTCGCCACTTGATCCGTTGCCGAACACCCGGCAACGACCGTCAGCATAAGGACAGAGGTGAGAATAAGTCTCATGAGATACCTCGCATGTGGGAAGCCTTCGTTGTCGGTCACGCTACCACTGGCGCAGTGGGCTGTCAATATTGCTGAGGTGCGGTGTATAAGCGGAAAAAGGCGGCACTAAACTCGAAAAGATCTCCTGAGTGCGCTCACAGAGCGCACCTACATAAACATAATCAAAAAAGATGGGAACATGCGTGTGTGAGTCTGTAGACGTTCAGAGCGTTGGGGTTGCCTCATGGTGAATTTAAATCGTTGACACGTAAGCGTAGGGAGGGGCAAAATTCCTGGTCTCGCAACTCGCGTTCAGACGTGTGGCCAGAGCACACTGGCCGTAGCAGCGTTCACGGGCGGCATTTCAACGGGCGGGACTGATGATCCTACGTTATCATATTATTGCTTCGGTGCGCCCACGTTGGCGCGAATGAAGAATTGGGGGTTAACTGCAATGCAAAATCGAATTGCTGTCTCGATCCTGGCTGTGGTGTCAGTCCTGTGCCTGTCAGCCGTGTTGTCCCAGACGGCTCACGCGCAGGTCGATGAGGACGGCTGGGGACCCTGCCCGCGTTGCCAGAACAACGCGTCCAGGGCGGCTGCATGGGAAGAAGCCGGAATCGATGACATAACGGAGTACGACAAGCTTGATCTAACCGGCGTCTGGGGATTTAACGGCGTCAGTGCGGCCTTCAGGAACAACGCTCCCCCGTTTACGCCTTACGGACAGGAGCTCCACGAGCAAACGCTGGGAGTGCTCCCCGAGAACGGCAGGCTGCTCTACACACAAGGCTCGGAGAAGGACTACTCGCTGCTGAACTGTAATCCGCTCGGCAACCCGCGGCTGTATAACTACAACTACGGGTTTGAGTTTGTGATGCTGCCCGACAGGGTGCTTCAGTTCTGGGAACTGGATCACACGTGGCGCACCATCTGGACGGATGGGCGGAGGCTTCCCGAGTTTCCCGCGGTACCGAATTGGCTGGGATGGAACATCGGGTACTGGGAAGGGGACACGTTCGTGATCGAGTCCACCGGCTTTGACGATCGCTCGTGGATCGAGAGAACCGGCGCCGTTGACGGTATGCCCGGCGGCGGCTACCCTCACAGCGAAGAGATGCGCGTCGTAGAACGTTACACCCGCACCACCTATGGAAATCTCGAAGCTGAGCTGACTATTCACGATCCGATGGTATATACCGAGCCTTGGGTGACGCCGACCGCCAACATCGTACTGGTCCCCGGCGCGGAGTTGTGGGAGCATTTCTGTGTGCCGACAGAGTCGGACGCGTTTAACCAAGATTTCAGCGAAAGTGACTGACGGTTCCCGGCGAAACGGCCCGGCCCGGTGTGGGGGGTCACGGGGCAATCCGCACTAGCCGGTTAAACGGTTGACAGCTGGCGGTCGCAGTGCTTACATGATGAATATGGCTCTTATTGCAAGGAGGTTTGTTTTGGATATTCGAAGAGGATTCGTAGTTGTGGCAGTTGTCGTGGCGGTTTCCGTAATGCTCGGTAGCGTAGCTGTGGCGCACCACGCCCGGTCTGCCTATAGCGAAGAAGATAAAATCATGGAGGGCGTTGTTGTCAGCTTCACGTGGAGAAACCCTCACGTTCAACTCGCGTTCGATGTGACGGACGAAAGCGGAACGACCGAGACCTGGAGGGGCGAATTGTCTGCTGTGACCTCGATGATTGCGGCGGGGCTGAATCGAAACACCTTCAGGCCGGGCGACGCGGTCAGGGTCGAGGCCCGGACTGCGAATTCCGGCGAACCTTTCGCCGTGCTGGGTTCGCTCTGGAAGGGTGACACGAAGGTTCTCGACGGTGATTACAGAAGCTTGACTCGCTGAGTCGGGCCATTAACCTCCAAAAGAAGACCTCGTCCGGGCATCCGGCTGGATGGTTCGGGCGAGGTTTCGATTGTGCCTCGGAGCACTTCCAGCCTCCCTTCGATGGGTTGGCCCGATAGTGCCACTTTGAAAATAAGATCTTTCTAGCTCCTTCCTTTCTGCGAACGCACTCCAATGTTCGCTCTGCATATTCAAAGATGTTCTGTGCTGCAATATTGAAAATTCCTGGTGCTATACTCGGCGCTCAGAGAGGAATTCCGTTGCATGCAGATTGATCCTCAAAAGTGTGTGGCCTGCGCAAATTGCGTGACCGTGTGCCCGATGGGTGCAATCTATGTGGACACCCGGGCGAACCGCGCCAGGATCGACTACGACGAGTGTGTCGAGTGCGGGTCCTGCTACCGCGGGATGAGCCAGGAGCATCTGAATCCGACCTTGGTCCGCGCCGTGCGTGGCCTCGCCAAGATATTTCGTTTCCGATTTGATCCAGAGCCTGACGTATGTCCGACGGGCGCGTTCGTGATGGAAGATCTGGAGTGGCCCCGGATCGCCCGCCGTGTGTTCAGCGACCCGGTCGTCGAACACAAATCGACCGGGATAGCGGGACGGGGAACGGAGGAGGTTAAGACCAACGATGTCGCGCATCGCATCGGCGTCAACGAAGTGGGTTACGTGGTCGAGTTCGGTCGGCCCGGAATCGGTGTCCGCTTCCACCAGATACAATCGATGACTATGGCTCTGGCCCGGATCGGAGTTACTTTCGAGGCGAGCAATCCCATTACCCATTTGATGACCGACACGGGTACCGGTGCGCTTCAGGAAGATCTCCTCAACGAGAAGATTCTCTCAGCCATCGTCGAGATCAAAACAACACTTGCGGAAGTGAAGACAGTGCTCCACACGGTTTCGGATGTGGCGAAACAGATCGACACCGTCATTGCCGTCGGTGTCTCGACACGCTGCGATGAATCTGGGGAAGATTCGCTGCTGGCACCGCTACTCGAAGAACTCGGGTATAGCTTCGAACGTGCCAAGACCAACATGGGTCTGGGCAGAATTACGAACATCGAGCTTGCGGAGAATCAGGGTGACCAACACTTTGCATCGGTCCGGTAAGGCAGAAACCTTCCGGGACGACTACATCATTTTCGCCATGCCGTCGAAGGGCAAGAATGATCAGGGGGCCATCGGGAAGCTCAAGAGCTTCCTGAAGATTTGTGTCTCCCACCATCCATCCAACATCGGTGCTTCCGGTCAGAGTAGCTATCGCCCTTCGAATAACCTCAACCCCACCGTTCACTGGAGACGGGATATCGATCCTGACTTTGACCGAGTCGTCGAAGGCGTGAAAAAAAGTGGTACGGCGGCTGCTGTGTTCGATTCGCGCGAGAAAGCCGTGGCCTGCCTCCGCGATGTCATCGACCGGGACCTGGGGCTCTCGATCAATATCAGCACCTCAGTCGACGGCGCCAGGCAAGCAGGACTGGCGTGCGGAATCCCGCGCCACAGTGTCGAATACTCGCTTGGGTTTACGGACCCGAACGATCGTCTGCCACGGCATCAGATACTCGAGTTGGCCACGATGTGTGGCCACGGAATGGTTTCCTTCAACCTGGCCCAAAAAATGATCGACATGGTCCGGGAAGGCCGGCGAACTCCAACTCAAGCCGTGGCCACTCTAACCCGTTTCTGCCCTTGCGGCGTCTACAACCCTTCGCGCGCAATCCGGTTGATCGAAGAAGCCCTAACCCATCAGTAGGTGCGGTCTGTGGCCGCACACAGCAGAGGTCGAGTCTACACTACCCCTCTTTGCGGAAGCCGCCCCAGATCAAGCTCCCCTCGGACTGCGGTTTGCCAGCGCGGACGCGATGGCCTGTCGTTCCTCGTTGTAGGGATCGTTCACCTGACGGCACTCGTTGTTGAAGATCATCGTTGAGCGCGAGTCGAGATCGAAGGCCGGCCAATCGGGCAACATTTCAGTATTCGGATCCCCCGTGCGGGCAAACGCCGCCCATGCGGCACTCATCTTGTCGGCAAGTGGCTGGACTTCGGGACCCGTACCGACCATTGAGGGCGACCGGCTTGCGGTGTCGAGAGCAAAGGGGATGTCCATCGTGTGCGCCGCACGGATCGTCCCCCCGCTGACCGGTGAATACCATTGGAAGTAGCGTTGTTGCATGGATCGGGGCGGAGATGGAATTCGCCCTTTCCCAAGCGGTAGCGTCAGGCGATACGCTCGAACACAGGCCGTCCGAGTGCGGTCATTGTGTTCAGGACTTTTTGGCCGAGTTGGATCTCCGTGATCTGCCTGGAGAAGCTGCGGGATTGGAGTCTGCGGCCGATGACACCCTTCCAACGGCCGATCTGCGTTTCTATCCGGCTGCGCTGGTTGTACCCTGTGGCCACTTGCCAGGCCATGCGGCCGTTGCTGCGGATCTGAGCAATATGGCGATCCCGAACGGTTGGATCCCGCGCCGATTGCGGTCGGATCGCTGCGTTCTTTGGCGGCGGTATAACCACATCCAGGGTCTCCCCATACCGTTCCCTCAGCAGATCTCGTGTAGACGCTCCATCATAGGCGCCGTCAGCCAGAAAGCCCGCGACCGGGGCATCGAGTTGATCCAGGAGCCCGGGTAATGCAGTGCTGTCTCCAACGTCATCGTGAGTCAGATTGGCGCAAACAATCGCACCGCTGGCCAGGTCCAGTCCGAGGTGGAGTTTGCGCCAGCGGCGGCGTATTCCCTTGATTTTATGCTTCTGCGCGAGCCATTCCCCTTCGCCGAAGATCTTGAGGCCGGTACTGTCCACCACCAGATGGACAGGCACAGATCCGGCTTGCATCATCACCTGAGCGATGCTCAAGCCGTTTGCACGACGCGACAGTGTGGAGAAGTCCGGCACCCGTATATCCAGCCCCATGAGCGTGCCGATGGATCCCATAAGTCCCTGCGTTTGCCGCAACCCAAGCCGATACGCCGTGCGCAGCGTCAGGCATGTCTCGATCGCCAGATCCGAGTATCTCCGCTGGCCACCCCGTGACGTGCGGCGCGGCGCGCTCCACACACTTTGAGCCTCCTCACTGACCCAGATCCTCAGATCACCCCGCTGGCGCAGGCTCTCGTTATATTCCGCCCAGTTGATCACCCGATACTGCGCCTTATCAAACTTGTGCCGTCGGGCTGCGTTGAACTTATGTGGCATCTAAGTTATCCCCGGTGTTGAAAAACACGATGATAAGGCATCCTTCGGGATGATCCATGCAACAAGGTTCTTCGGATCAACGTCAGACCGCAATCTAGGACGCAAATAGCACCGCTGACAGTCTCTTACGCTCACCTAAAGTGCCATTACCACCGGCTCCTTGGTGCGCTTGGAACTTCCTGTGCCGATATTTTCCACAAATGCCAGTGAATCGAGAGAGTTTTCCACGCTGTTATGGGTACATTCCCTCTCTCAATTCTCCGCTGATACGGGTACACTCCTCTCTCAATTCTCCGCTGATACGGGTACATCCTTACAGTAATAAGACAAGTAGTAAGACTACAAGAACTAGGAACGACGAGTCTGTTGACAAACCGCTGTGACAATTAGAACCGAAACATGCAGGAGTGCTATTGGCTGGAGGGCCTGCCCAACCAGCGGCGCTTCGGCAGGACGCGGGAACACCCAGAAGACCGCTTCGAGCACAGACGAGCCAAGAAGCTTGCGTCCCTCGGCGATGGCCCACCTCTTGGCAGCTCCTACTTGTCAAGCACGGCGGTCGCCGTGATACAGACCGCATCCATACCGAAATCATGGTTCCGTTCATTCAGGTCTCCATCTCTACCAGCATGCGGTGAAACCGGAGACGAGGGCGTGATCCGCGCAGTCGAGGTTCGCATCCTCCTGGTGTTGCCCATCCAGCCTCAAGCATTAGCCCAGAAAGTTTCAGGAGCCTTCTCTTGCAGGAGTCCATTTTTGGAGTAATCCGAACAGTTCCTGGTCCTCCGGTTTCGACAGCAAGCCATCGAGATCCTACAGCATGGCCTTTTTACTTCAGGGTTAGAATTGAATTTCTGCATCATGCAGTGACCCAGCAGTTCCGCTCGGCGTTCATTCAGTTTGCGCTGTTCCTCCCGGAGCTGTTTCTTGACGGTACGGAGTTTTTTCTTTAGCTCATCCTGCTTATTTTTTCTGCCGCTCGAGTAGCTTCTTTTCCTCCGCCATGAGTTCGGCGAGTTGCTTATCGGTATTCGCCATTTCTTCTCATTGAATGTGTTCCAGATCCAGCCGCCAGAGTCTCGATCTCACAGCCTTGATTGCCTGGATCCTCCCTTACGTTAGTCAGCCTACCTCCAGCATCGCCGATTTTGGTTTGGACAGGATCCGGACTGTCCAGAAGCCTCATTTCGGTCCGTCCTTCAGCAGACAAATCCACCGTCCCAACGGCACCTGCCCAAGACTCTTTGTCCAGGTCTGTGGCGTCCGAATCCCCACGCTGCCCGTCGTTGTAACCCCGGCTGAACTCCATGCGTTCGACCACCGCCGACCTCGAGTCCAGAACGATCGTCCTCAAGTCCATCTCGCTATGATTCTCTGGCCCGGGATCGAATGATTCTCTGGGAACAAATGGTCAAAATCAAACCCGTCCGCGAGTGCAGTCCGGTCATCCGGCCGATTGCAACCGTCGTGCGCGGATGGATTAAATAGGATAATACGGAGCCAGGAACAGGCGCAGGAAACCAGCGGCTCCCGGCGGCTCTGTTCCCTGCCCCGCACCCATCCCGGCCATTGTCAAGGGTACGTCCACACCAACGGTCCCCGGATCTCCGCTTCGGGTAGATCCTCGTTCCGGGAACCCGCCCGTGAGATCTCCGTTTCCCCGTTGTTCATTCTGACAGGACCGCGGCCAGACTGCGCCGCTCGCCCCGGGGGCGTCTGTCACGGCCTCTGCTCTTTGGCCGGTGATTCCCCGCTATCGCGCACGGGCGACGGACCCCCTGGCCGGGTTTGGCCGGTGCCGCCTGTTCCGGGTGAGCGATACACGCTCCAAACCCTTAAACCAGGAGGATTCAATCAATGGCTACCCACAACAAACCGGCGGGGGAACTCAGGATCGGAGCCGTCAAGGCCTCCGTTTGGGGAAACGAGGTGGGGGGCATCACCCGGCATAACGTCACCTTTTCGCGCATCTACCGAGACGAGGGTCACTGGAAGACCAAGCAGAGCTTCGGCTTCAAGAACCTGCTCACTCTCGCCAAGGTCGCCGACCAGGCGCACACGCTCATCGCCGAGCGCAACGCCGAGGCGGCCAGCGCGGCAGAGGACAGCGAAGCCGTATAAACGGCCGTACCTTCCGGCTGCGGGTCAAACCCCGCCGCCTTTTTTTATGTGGACGCCCGTGCCGGCGAGAAGACGGCATGAGCTTTCGGCAGGTACGCTATGGACGGGGTCGCAAACGCCTGGTACAGCGCAAACTCAGACCTGTTATTCCGCTCGATCTCCGGACATTTTTCGGCGCGCCGACGGACGCCGCTGCGGTTGTTCATGACGAAGACCCGCGAGTGGGATGGTGGAGGAAATTGTTACTACATTACAGAATTTTGACGACAGCATGGGGTAGGACTTCATGATGCGAGCGGAATCCATTCCAGTCAGCGTTGTGTAACCCCGATCCTTTGTGCAAGCCGTCGCCACAGGTGGCCTCCGCCGTCAATGCGGGCATAGCGGTTGACACTGGATCACTCCACTCACCGGCTCTTGCTTTTCTGATCAGGACACTCGGCGGCCTATCTACCTACGGAACCACCTCAAAGGCCACTCCGAAAGAACTCGGTTTTCAGGCGGATTGGGCCTGTCTCTGTTTCCAGGCCAGAAACCGGCACAGGCCGAGCGAAAACCCTGTATAGAAGAGGAAAACACCGGCCAGAGAGGCAAGCCCGGCGATCGTCTGCCCGGCGACACCGTAGTACTTCCCCGTATGCACAAACCGAAGCCACGATTGTGTGCGCTGACCCGGATTTTGATCGGTAAACGAAGCGAAACGAACGACGGCGCTCGAGTGGCGGTCCAGAACCAGGGTCGCGCGCGAATTTGAAGAGCCGGATCGAACACCGACGGGATCGCCGCCGTTTTTAGAAAACCACAAATATATTTTTATTCATTTGTGTATAATTCCTGCCTCTTGTTCGAGTTCAGTAGTGCGCATCTCAATGAGGGCGCGCAGTTCATTGCCCATCTTGCGACTGGTAGCACTGCACGCGGTCTTAAATCGAATGTGTAGGTTTTGCGGCAGATCTAAGCTTAGCCGTCTGGTTGGTTCGACTTTGGCCGTAGGCTTGTCATGCCCAACGCCCCCACGCTCGAACGCAGCGATCTGATTGTCAGTCGGCTGTTTAGCCGGTTGGGGTGCTGTTGCGAAGTTCTTCTGTGCCATAGCTGAGGATTTCTCGGGTTAGAGATTGAATTTCATGGGCGGCGGCGCTCCGGGGTACCCATTCGAAAATGCTTTGGCCCATTGTGAGGCTTTCGGCAAAAGACACTCGGCTTTTAATCTCAGCGTTGAGGACAGAAACGCCGACTTCGGCAGTCATCGCGCGAATTTGTCGTCCGATGATACTGTTGCCGATTTTGCGGGAAACCACGAAACCACATTTGAGGGTTTCTTTGTATTCCTGCGCTTCCTGGACTTGTTTAACGGTGAGATTAGATGCCCAGGTTGAGAGACCGGAGGGTTCGATCGGCAAGACCACAAAGTCAGCAGCGATAATACAGGAGCGGGCAATCTTCTCTGCATGTGGCGGGCCATCGATAAGGGTGTAGTCGTAGTCAACTGCGAGCTTTAAGGCGTCACGCGCCAGATTCTCCCGAGCAAGGCTGACGACTTGAAATGGTGTCTCCTCACGCATACTGGCCCAGGTGCTTGCTGAACCCTGCTTGTCCGCGTCGATCAACAATACCTTGTGACCCTGGTTGGCGAGATCGGCCGCAACATTGATGGAGAGGGTGGTTTTGCCGACGCCACCTTTCTGGTTAACAAACGAGATGACCATGAAATCTATATTAGTTCATTTATTGTTATATATAAATGTTGATCTACGGTTTACCACATTTAGGTTATTGTGTAGATGTGGATAATTTACGCTTTACGGATCATGTAAAGCCTTACTAGAATCCTTCTTCTATTATGATTCGAAATTTTAAGGATCGGAAGACCGAACGATTTTTTGCAGGCATTCGGGTCCGAGGCTTTGAAGGGTTTGCGGATCAAGCAACCCGCCGCCTGACCTTGTTGGACAGTGCGGAATCCCTGCAAGATTTGGGAGGGTTACCGAGCAATCGCTTGGAGGCCCTATCCGGCGATCGGTTAGGGCAGCACAGTATCCGAATTAGTCGGCGGTGGCGGATTTGTTTCCGCTGGGAAGACGATGGCCCCTACGACGTTTCGATCGTCGATTATCACTGAATGAGGTGAGCAGGATGAGTGTCAAAAACGGTATGCGCCCCGTACACCCAGGCGAGATCTTGCGCGAGGAACTCAACGAACTGGGCTTGTCGGCTAATGCGATGGCGAAGGCACTAGGAGTGCCGACCAATCGCGTGACGACGATTTTGAAAGGACAACGCGGGGTCACGGCCGATACGGCGCTACGACTATCGCGGTTTTTTGGAACGACGCCGCATGTGTGGTTGAACCTTCAAAAAACCTACGAACTTCGCCTAGCGGAGGATGAGTCGGGCAAGAATATAGTCAAAAGTGTGAAGCACTGGGCGGCGGCAGACACATGATCCAGCAGTTAGATCCAATTCCAGATCAGCCGCGCCCCGACGCTGTGTCGGATCGCCATTTTGTAAATTCAATGACTTATGGTCGCTTTTAGCTCAGCAGATTCCGACATAGGTGGCGACGTGGACAGGCTCGACCTGGCGCAGATGGACGATGCCGTGCCGCTCCGCCCAGGCGGCGAACCCACCCGCAGGCCGGGTGTAGGTGTTGAGGGTGTGCGGGTTCCGGATATGGGCGGTGAAGAAACTCGGTGACGCGGCGCGGGGCGGCGGGATTGGGAGCCAGCAGGGGAGGGAGCCGTGTGGTGCCGCTATGTTCCTCAGATATTGCCGTGGCCATGTGCTGCGGAAAACCGGCAGATCCCATGATCGTTCACCGCCCATTGTATATGAATGATAAGGTCCTTTGAACTAAGCCGCAGGCGCTCGGATGCTACACGTGTGATATCGTGCAGTTGATTCGAGGATGAAAGTGCTTGCCACTCACGGAAATGTTGCCGGACTGATGGGGCGCGCTTTGAAGGTAACTCCTAATTACAAAAGGGTTAAAATTGACAACCCATAGGGGTTGGCCCGCATCCTCCTAAACCCGCCCGCGCCTCACTTCAAAGCGTTCTATCCGACATGCCCCGGATCATTTCTGTCACTGTCGGTCCCGGAGCATCTCCGTCGAGACATGGCGTTTATCATTCATAATGGGGCGGGACCGAAATGTCCGGGAAAGCCTATAATGCCGGATCACGCTCTGACGTGGAGCAAGAGGGAAGATTCCGGGTGGCTGGGCAATTTGTTTGGTTTGAAAGACTTCCGGAAGTCCTTAACACCCTGCGGGGCATGGTCTAGATCAGGAAGCCGTAGAAGGGTTCTTTCGTGTGACGGACGGGCCTAGTTCCTCGGCAAGTTGACAGTGCCCTCGCAACCACGACAAAAAGCCGATAGAACTTGACATATCGCCATGGCGTATTTATTATTCTTGACATGCCTGAGGTTAGCTACTCACTGGGCGATCTTGCGGACGGGGCCGGCATTGAGACCCGAACCATCAGAAGCTACATCGAACGTGGCCTTCTGCCGGGTGCACTGACGCGCGGTCGTGCAGCTCGCTACTCAAAGGAACATCTTTCGCGACTTCGGCTCATAATGTCGCTTCGTCGCGCTCGGCCGAACATCACCCTTAGTGAAATTCGGATCTTACTCCAAGGGTTCAATCCCGCACAGATACACGCGTTGGCCGGCGGATCGATCATTGCTGCGACACACGCGGTCGACGAGTCCAGGGGGTTGGCCGATCCTGCCGCCGTCGATGCCGTTGCGGATGAGGCTTGTGAAATTCCCGGAATGATCGATTGGGATCAGTTCGCACCAGCGCTGACCGGCGCGGAGCGGCTTGTCCACCTCCTACGGGAAATCAGTGGTTTCATGTCGCCCGCTCCCACATCGAGAGTGGAAGGGTGGCAACGAATTGCGGTAACACCGGACGTCGAACTGTCCGTCCGTACCGAGTTTGACGCCAACCAACTGGCAGCATTTCGAGACTTGGCGGATTTGCTCCGCCATCTTCTCCAGAACACGGACGCACTTTCGAAAGCCAATAGATAGCAACGTGGACCACAAAACCCGTACATCACGGATGGATTCCGCTAGTCTTTTCGGCGATGCGGAAGCGCTCGCTCTTCATCAACTCCGCTTGCTCGAGGGGATGGCAACGGCTGGCCACAAGCGAGCTGCGAACGATTCGTTACCGACCGCCTCGCGCAAGGCCGTGGCACTTCCAGTCGTCTGGAAGCTCACGAAAGGAATTGAGCCGCATCCGTGGCAGCAGCAGTGCATCGAGAAATGGCGGAAGAACAAAGGGCGCGGGACGGTTAAGGTGGTGACCGGTGGTGGGAAGACGCTTCTCGCACTGTTCATTGCCGAGCTATTGCAGAATGTCGAGGACAAGGATCTGCGCGTGGTCATCGTGGTACCGACCATTGTGCTGATGCACCAGTGGTACGACACATTTCTCAAGCACGGCAATCTTCCCGCCGATGCGATCGGTCGTCTTGGTGGTGGCTACGACGACGATTTTGGTAATCCCCGGCGGGTTCTGATCACTGTCTTGCC
This sequence comes from Terriglobia bacterium, assembly GCA_965218085.1. Lineage (GTDB taxonomy): Bacteria > Acidobacteriota > Terriglobia > 20CM-2-55-15 > 20CM-2-55-15. The sequence goes on from CBDCKF010000001.1 coordinate 540,761, forward strand.
ATCTGCAAGCGCACAACTCCCTAAGTTGGTTAAGGAGGCGAACGTCGAGGATCATCTCATGTTCGTCGCGGACGAGTGTCACCGAGCCGGTGCGACTCAAATGTCGAAGGTGTTCAAGACGAAGCGTCGTTGGTCCCTTGGTCTGTCAGCCACACCAGAGCGGGACGATGACGACACTTCGAGTTACGACAAGGCGCTCCTGGGAAAGCAACTCGGCCGAATCATCTACGAGTTCACGCTCTCCGATGCACTTAGAGAAAACTTGGTTCCGAAGTTCACGATCCACCACTATGGTCTGAGCATGACGGTGGAGGAACGGCAACGCTACGAGGCATTGTCGCGGTCAATAACAGACGCGATGTCGCAACTCAAGTCACACAGAGAGGCCGGTTCGGACGGTGACTTTTTCGCCTGGGCCCGCGGCGTCGCTTCGCGAAACCGAGGTGAGATGGGCGCGATTGCGACGCGGTTCATATCCGACGCGTCCAGGCGCAGAGAATTACTGAACCGCATGAAAGCACGGCATAATGCCGTGGTCGAGCTTCTCAAACAGGAATTCACCAACAATCCCGACGCACGCGTCATCCTTTTCCACGAGAGCATCCGAGAGGTCGAGCATTTGTTCGCCCATCTCCGTAAGCTTCATCTACCGGTCATCATGGAGCACAGCAAACTGCCGGATTCGATTCGGGAGACGGGCCTGGAGATCTTTCGCAAAGGGATTGCCCGAATCATCGTTTCGGCGCGATCTCTCATCGAGGGATTCAACGTACCGGCCGTGGATATTGGCGTTATTGTGGCGTCGTCGGGATCCGTACGACAACGCATTCAAAGTCTCGGGCGCATGCTCCGACGGCATCGCGGTCCCAGCGGTGAAGAGAAGACGTCGTGTATCCACGTGCTCTACGCAGCCGATTCTTCGGACGAGAGCATCTACCGAAAGCTCGATTGGGACGAAACTACCGGCGTTGATTCCAACAGATTCTATCTTTGGGACCTCGAAAGCGAACCACGGAGTCAGGCCGGTCCCCCTAGGACGCCTTTGCCGAACGAGATGCGGATTGACGCCGACTCGCTCGAGGCTGGCAATAGATACCCAGGGCAATACGGGGGTGCGGAACTGAGTTGCGATTCCCAGCGCAACATAACTAACACGGCTGGCCAGTATGCGGTGAACACGGCTGACCTGGCCGACGCCATTCTGAAAATCAAAGGGACTGGCGGCAGATTCCGCGTGACTCCGAAACGGCACTTTGTGCTAGTCCGAACTCCAGGCGATGATGAATGGGAAACCCTGTACGTTACTCAACTGGCTAAGCCGCTGCGTTTCGATGTGCCAGCGCGACCGTCTCGATCTAAGGAGGCAGCAGTGGACTGGGCTGGCAGGGCGCGGGCCGGCGACCTCTACACGTGTTCGAGTCTCCCCCTGATCGACGATGGCCTTCGTTTCAAACATAAGTCTGGTGGCGTTATCAGCAAGAGAGTCCGTGGCGGCGAGGTATTCGCACGGAGTGGAGACAGAGCGGAGAACGCCTGCAAGGGTGCAGATGCCGCGCGTGTGGTTGCCGCGATCACGAAATTGCAGAAGGTCGGACAAAAGGTAAGTCGGGTCGAGATCAACGAAGCGTTGCATGTGCTTTACCGAGAAGCTGGGCAACTCCGCTTTATCTGCGCCCTCAATGAAGGGCTTGAATTTCCGCACACGTAAAAAGAGATAGGAGCCGTTGTAATGAGTGTGATCACAGCACAGTTCCACGCTTGTCCTCCGACGCCATGGAGCGGACGCTATGGGCGGGTAGTGGGAGATAGTTCCGTATTTCACCTGCGCCACATCGACGGGCGGCTCTGGCCAGTACTGTACTGGGAGACCGACGTTGGGACTGTGACGTGTCGCGCAATCGACGGCGCTGCAACTGTTGAGGTTGTTGACGCTGTGGCACAAGCCAAACTGCGTGCTGGCGGCAATGGTGGCGGATCGTTTCTGATCGACGAGTACGGAAAGATCCTCGTGCCGGCGAGCGACGGATCTGGTCAACGTTTCGTGGCTGGCCGGCTGAGTGGCATGCTTCTATTCGAGAATCCATTGTTTCCTGAGGAACCCATCGACCTTGGCGACAACAAGGTCTTGAAGAATGGCGATCCATGGACACTACCCTACGTGGGCATTTCATATAATTTACATAGTGGTGGCAGTATCTATTTTTACCAGCGCGGCGAGAGCGCTGACCGGAGCATCTATCCACCTCGACAAGATGGCGGGCTAATTCGCGCGATTCGCAACGTCCGTCCCTACGGTCCTGTTCGGATTCTTGTGAATCCTGCGGGACTGGTGCTTACCAAGATGTGGTCCGGCATTTCTGGGCAATCGGAAGATTGCTGGCAGCCTGTGTACGTCGGTTCTATAGATCCCAGTCTCTGGTTTGAGGAGGAGTGAAGATGGCTACGTTATTCCCTGGAAACTGTCCCCACAACGTGTCAAAAGATGCCAAGTACAGTGTCCGCGGTAGTGATAAGGGGGTCGGGCTGACCTACTGCACTGCGGATGATGAGCGGTGGCACATGACCACCACAGCCCATCCAGCACTCGTTGAAATGGTGAACGATGTCAAGAGCACGCATGGGAGCGGGCCCAACGGACCCTTCTATATCAACGAATACAAGCAGGTCATCGTGCCCGTAGGCGACGCCACTCAATATTTCTTTGCCGGCACCTACAATGAGCCACTGCGGTTCAAATTCGAAGGAAGGAGAATTAGTGGCGAGCCACTCGATTTTGATGGAACGCCACTGCAGCCGGGCGACACTTGGACGGGACCCCATGCCGGGGTGCCCTACGTACTCACAGCGGAGGGGGATGACGTTTACTACCGCGTCTTTCCTCGCCCAAACGTCGAGAATCAAGTGAAGCTCAGCGCCGAAAGTGGTAGGACCGTCGCGGCACAAGTCGCGCGAGTCTTGTCGGCCTTCAAGGGGCAAGGCGGCGGACGTTTCTACATCAATGAGTTCTGTTCGGTGTTCACTCCCATCAACGGGGCAGATGGTCTGCATTACCTCTATATCGGGCAGATTGATCTTGATTCCTGGTTCCCGAACCCGCTGGCCTAGGCGACTGTGGCCTAGACTGCGTGGTGAGAAGATGTTCATCACTGAACTCAAGACCCATCGGGTGAGCAAGTGGGTTAGCGGAGACAGGCGCTTTACGCCCAAGGAGAAAGAACTTCTAACGAAGCAGACGAGAGCCATCATTGCGGAACACGCCCCTCTCCTTGCCCCACCAGAGTAGGCTCGGAACGATGGAATGGAAAACCGGGCGCAGCATAGTTATGACTTTGGTGCCTGCGACAATTTATGGAGAGACGGGTTAGCACTATTCGGGACAAAGCGCGATGGTGAAGAGACGGTTTGAAATCGACACGGAAAGGCTGCCGGATTTATCCGGGATGATGCTGGTTACGATCGAGGCTCTTAATGCTTTGGGTGGATCGGCCACCATTCAGGAACTTGAGAAGAAGGTGATCGAGCTGGAGGGCGTGAGTGAGGCCGAACAGGCCATAACGATGTCACGGGGCCAAGGCCAAAGCCGAACGCGGGTGAACTACTACCTCTCCTGGGCGCGCACCTACCTCAAACGCGGCAATGCTCTGGAGAACTCTTCGCGAGGCGTCTGGACACTGACCGAACGGGGCGCGGCGATCACGGGGCTCGACGAGACTGGTGCGATCTGTGAGCAAGTGACGCAGGAGGAGCGTGAACGAGCGCGTACCAAGCGGCAGGCTGCCAAGACGGCGAAAACGAATATCGATGATCCGACGGTGGATGTCCCAGACGAAGACGAAAACTGGAAGTCGTCGCTCTTGTCCGTGCTCGGTGCGATGCCGCCGGATGCGTTTGAGCGTCTGTCACAGCGACTCTTGCGCGAAGCGGGATTCACCAAAGTCGAAGTGCGCGGGAAATCCGGCGATGGTGGCATCGACGGTGTAGGCGTGTTACGCGTGCACCTTGTATCGTTTCAGATCTACTTTCAGTGCAAGCGTTGGAAGGGGAGCGTCGGTGCCAAGGATATCAGGGATTTTCGCGGGGCGTTGCAGGGGCGCGCTGACAAAGGCCTGTTCATCACCACGGGCACTTTCACCAGCCAGGCGGCAGAAGAGGCTACCCGTGACGGTGCGGTCGGCGATCGACTTGATCGACGGGGATCGTCTCTGCGACCTGCTCAAAAAAAACGCCCTTGGCGTGGAGACTGAGATGATCGAGAAGGTGCAGATCCAAACGGATTGGTTTAAAGGCGTTTGAACGGCATCCAATCATTTTGAACCGACCAGCCCACCTTTGCTGATCGGACCTTGTCCCCCTAAAACGAATCCAGGTTAAGCCGAAGTATTGTCGCTGGCTACGGACTGTGCGTGCAAGCGGAACGGGAGGTCATTACAAAAGGTGTGTAAAAGTCATCAGGCGGCGGCCTTCGATTTCATCACGACTCTGATGCCGTCAGCGAATTGCTGACCATCATAGACCTCTTGTAAGAGTTCGGATCCTTTTAAGTGTCGCCAGGTCTTCTCAGCGACACGTAGTAGCTTCCAGATCATTGCCGTTGCATTCTCAACACGCTTGAATCGGCGAGCGGCGTTGGTGCGGAGGCGAACCATGTCGAAGGGCGATTCGACGATGTTGGTTGTTCTCAGATGCACCCTGTGTTGTTTCGGGAACTCATAGAAAGTGATCATCCGGTCCCAGTCCCGCAACAGCGTCTCAGCCGCTTTGGGATAGTTCTTCTCATATCGGCGGACGAACTGATCCCGCTTTCCTTCGCATGCCGCGCGGGAGTTCGCGAAGGCCATCCCATGGAGCAGCTGTCTGGCCGCGGGCTGCGCGGTCTTCGGCAGATGATCGACCACGTTCATCGACTTGTGGTTCCAGCAGCGTTGTTCCTGGCCCTCGGGGTGTTGCTCGGCCAGCGCGGACCAGATGCCCAGGTGACCGTCCGCGACCGTCAGCCGTCCCAGCTTCAGGCCCCGTCTCTGGAGATTGCGCAGAATGCGGCTCCAGGACTCCTTGCTTTCCCGCTGCCCGCTCTCACAGGCCAACACCACTTTGCGCCCGTCTGACAAGGCTCCGATGATCACCAGCAATGCCGCTCGCTCTTTCGCGATCCCCGCTTTCACGTACAAGCCGTCTGCCCACTGGTACACGACCTCGAGGCCGGACAGGTCCTGCTGGACCCACTCGTCATACTCCAACTGCCAGGTCGATTTCAGTCGTTGGATCGATGCTCGCGACAACGGAGCGCCAGCGCCAAGCAGTCCGCGCATGGCCTGCTCGAAGTCCCCTGTGGCCAGACCGTGGAGGTAGAGATCGGGAAGTAGCTCGCCCCGCTGTTTCGATTTCCGTCGAAAATACGGCAGGATCTGACTCTCGAACCGCTCGGCGGTGTTTCGAACCCGAGGTCGTCGAACCTCCATCGTACCGTTCATCATTGCGAATCGTCGCGGCTTCCCGTGGCCGTTCCGGTATCCTCGTCGATTCGGACTCCGCTCCGACTTTTCCCGACCTAGAAATTGAGTGACTTCGTCCTCGAGCAGCTCCTGTAGCCAGACTTGGACCCGGGATCGCGCCCAGTCCTCCAAACCTTCATACGCGTTCGTTGACGCCACTGATGCCGGTATGTTCTTCTTCTTCATGGGTGGTGTACCTTTCTCCCGGTTGCTGCCGGGATTGCCTACGGTTTCGAATTCACCGAAAGCGTACACCGCCTTCTCTTTTTACACACCGATTGGAACGACCTCCGTTGCGAAAGTCCTATTCGGAATCTGGGTCACGCAGATGTCGGAGATGTGCGCGCGCGAGCCCCAGAAGCGGGTCGGTATTCGCATATCTCCAGATAATTGCGAAGGGTAATCGCAGGATGTGAAAACAAGGATTTAGCGTTCGCATAATATATCTGCGGAATGCGCGCCTTTTGCAATAAGATTTGCAGCGCTATGGATCCGGACGCATGAAGCTCGGGTACGCGCGCGTGTCCACGACCGATCAGTATCTCTCCATCCAGCGCGACCGCATCTACGCGGTCGGCTGCGAAAAGCTGTTCGAGGAGAAAACCTCCGGCACCCGCAAGAAGCGGTCCGCGCTCGAGCGCCTGCTCGCCGATCTACCCGCCGATGACGGCGTTGTCGTCACTGGCCTGGACCGCCTGCCACGCTCCACGTCCGAGCTGCTGCGCATTGCGGAAACTATCGAGGAGAAACACGCTGGAATTCAGTCACTTGCCGAGCCCTGGGCCGATACGACGACGCCCAGGCACGTGGCGTTCCCTTCGGGCGCCCGCCCAAACTGCTGCCGGAGCAACGCACCCTCGTTCGCCATCTCATTGAAGAAGGAAAATCCGTCGGCGAAGTCGCCCTAACCTTCAATGTCCATGTCGCAACAATCTATCGCTGCCTACGCGACCAGGCGGCCTTATGACAGTACACCGTTCCGCTCGCACGCACGGTCCTCATCCGGAAAACCAGGCATGGGAACGCAACGCCGGAGAGCCAAACCGAGTCGTTGCATGGAAAGCTGCGCGCGGTTCATCTCGACAAGGACTGGCTTGAACTGGTTGCTGATAACGAAAGCATGCGAGTGATTGCCGTCGGTGAGGAAGTGGACGACGTGCTAGGTCCACTGATTAACCGGCCCATGATCGTGCACGTGTCCGTCGGCGTCGGTAAGCGGAGGTTTCTGGACATCGAGCCCGACAGTTCTCTGCGTTAGCGAGTTAGGCGGATGTGTTGCTACTTCCAATGATCCCGGGCGTCGGAGGCGACCGCGACCGGTCCCTGGCTTCTCAAGCCAGCAGGTGACTGTCACAGCACATGCCGCATTCCGGGTCCCGCACGATCAATCAGAAGTCAGGGCGTGTGCTTGACGGATGATTGGTAGGGCACGCTCGATATCATCGGTACTCCAGAGTCGAACGTAGACATCGCCATTGTGCTGGGCATGGACGAAGAACGCTCTCTGCGACGCGTCCTTGGCAATACCATGGGGATCGTCGGCTTCGTTGAACTCCAAGTCAAGAAGCAGAACGAGGCGGTTGGTGCGGGGCAGAACTTCAAGGAAGAACTCAGGTCCATGGTAGCTTACGGAGCGAGGCTCCGCGATCTCAATGATTTCACTGTCGATCTGAACGAGCTTGGTGCGAAGCTGCTCGAAGAGAGTGCGGGCATGATTCGTCATCTCGACTTTGCTGACATCCCTACGCTCGGCACGCCGCCGCATATCCTTGTTTTTGGCGGCCTGAACAAGCGTGGCATCGACCTCAAGGAACGGCCAAATTGAGAGCGCCTTCCGAGCCAGCATCTCTCCGCGGGCTTCCATTTGAACCGGCGTCCATTCCGTTTGCTCTCGCACATACTTGTTGAGCCGAACCGAACTCTCCTCGAAACCGCCACTTAGAGCCTTCTTTTCGCCGAAGGGACGGTCGGAATACTTGCTATTGTAGCCGGTGAGCGTGAGGTTGCCGAGGCGATGGAGCCACTGTCGCCGGATGTCAGCCCACTCCGGACCGAGCATCTCGCGCCACGCTGTCGGCAAATTCTCGTTCTGAGGCATGATGTGCTCGATCGAGTAGTTGCTCGTGTCGCTCCGTTCTTCGCTGCCGTCGTTCTCGAGTCGATCAAGCAGCTCGAAGCACACACGCTTCCCGTAAATGTCGCGTTCCGTGAGAGCCCGGTAGAACTCGGAATCATCTGGGAATCGATACGTCTCGCGTTGCCGAGCGAAACCAACAGCCAAGGACTCGAACGGGCGTTGGTCATCGATCTCGTATGCGAGGTTAGCGAACACCTGCCAATACCCACGAGTTTGTTCCCCGCAGATGGCGCGGCGGAACACGTAGCTCTCGATCAATTTGATGGCGCCTACAAAGCCATCAACGTCCAGAGTCTGGTGCGTATCATGACACTCAAACAGCCGCATGATCAGAATGGCGGCGACATCGATCAGGCGGCGCAAACGCGCGAGAGGCTCCGTCAGCGGATCGGCGGTGTCCGCACCGAGGCTGAAGGCCGCATGATAACGAGCGAAACGGAGGAGGTCTGCCAAGGGTTCGTCAAGTTCGCACCGTTGCATTCCAATGGACCCGAACTTGCGACGAAAAGCGAAGTATATCTTATCCGCTTTTTCTTGTCTCGTTGCCCGCGACTTGAGTGCCAGATAGTCCCGTACGAATCCGTCGAAGGTTCTCTCGGACCCACGGAAGAGGTCCTCGATCTTGCTCCAGTATGTCTCGTATAGAAGTGTCTGATCCGCCTCGGGGAGACGCATCAATATGAAGTTTCGAATCAGATCCGATTGGTTCAAGTCCATTCCTGTTGAGTTCAGACTCTCAAAAATGAGCTGAGGATCGTCCTTGCCACGATCGAGAGTAACCTCAACGACGCGCAGCCTGTTGATTCCGCGGTACATCTGCTCAGGGTCAACGTCGGAAAGTCTGCTGTAGAACCACTCGTAGTTGTCTCGGATGCGCTCTGAAGAACGTGTCGAATATAGGTCGGGGGCGAGAATCGCCCGCAATGTGTTCTGATCGTGACGGCGCAACACAAGCTTGGGTTGGCGACTGCCCGTCTCCTCTACGTTCTTTAGAAAGTATGCTTCGATGCGCTTCGCCGTTGGCCCATCTTCGGTTCCGGACCATCCGGTCTTCACGATGTAGTCGCGAAGTGCGGCCAACAGCAGCGTCAGTGTCGTGACGCGTTGCTGACCATCGATCAGGAGCCATCGAGTAAAGGACGCCGATGTATCTCCTGTGGAAATATAGACCACGGATCCCAAGAAGTGACTCCGGCCGGTTGTATCCGAGGCTATGTGGACTATATCCTCCCACAACTGTTTGCACTCCTCCTCGGTCCAACTGTAGTCACGTTGAAATACCGGGATACAAAACTGGAAGGTACCATTGATGATCTTGGCGAAGGGGCAATCTCGCGCATTCATGAACTCCCGGCTCCTTGTCGTCAATGGGTTGACTGCGACTGACCACCGCGACGAAGCGACGCGGCCCGATGGCGTCAGCGGTGATTGTAACAGGGCCGCGCGGGCACGGGCGGGGGGGCCGACGCCACGACGCGCTCGCCGGCCTGCGAAACCGCATCTTCGAAAGTTTCGGCCACACGCGGGAGCGCGTTCGCTTAGCGAACCGGATGCGCGAGCAGTTCTGGCGCTATTACCCGCAGTTCCTCCACACGATTGACGACGACGTCGCGTGGCCGTTGGCGCTCGACCTGTGGCGGAATCTGCCCACTCCGCGGGCGGGCCAACGCGTTCGCGAGGCGACGCTCGCCAGAGTGTTGAAACAACATCGCATTCGTCGGATCGACGCCGCGACACTGCGCGACAGGCTGCGGGCGCCGGCCGTCAAAGTCGCGCCGGGCGCCGCCGCGCATGTGCGGCTCGTCGTCGGACGCCTCGTCCTGGTCAATCGGCAACTCGATCACGCGCGCCGCCCAACACGACCCGGTCAGCCACGCCAAGTATCAGGCGCTCCGCGCTCGCGGCCACGGTCACGCCCGCGCCTTGCGCTCCATGGCTGACCGCCTGCTCAACGTCGCCTGCGCGATGCTCCGCAACTGCACCTGCTTCGACCGGCACCGCGCTAGGACCGCCACTGTGTGAAAAGCGCGACGCAGCGACTACGGGTCACCCCGTCACTTTATGCTCAAATTCGAAGGGAGTCGAAGAGGACACCAAAACGCCGCTTGCAAAATGGTGGGGAGTCCTTTTTACTCGATCGGGGTGGGCTCTTCTTACGTTGTCAAAGCGACGAGAAACGTAACGGAAGCTTGACAGGGTCAATCCATATCAGCGTTCTGTTTCAGGTCAGTCCGGCCCCCGCCCCCGGCGGATCATTCACGAAGAAACTCAACCATTTATGGCTCCAGAACCGAGTCAATACAATCAATGACTTATGGTTAAGTTTCAGATCAGGCAACCACCGCGTGCTGGGCGGGTTCCGCCGCCCGGGCCGCACCCGGGCCGCGGACCGGCCGACGGGGTCCGATGGGAACAGGTCGATGCGGCCGCCGCGCTGGCCGCCAACGGCGGCACCTCCCTGACCGGGCTGCGCGACGCGGCCGGGATCGACTCCGGACCGCTGGTTGACCGCCTCGCCAAGGGCGCCCGGAGCGTCGGGGGGGGCCTGACCTTCTCTACTCGGCCCCAGTCAACTGGCGAGTTACGTTGCCTTCAGCGTCGAGGAACTCGATTGCGGCTTCACCTTCAGGCGTCACCCACAACCGGATACGGGCGCGCCCCTCCGAGTCCGCCAGACTCACCAGGGAGTTTCCGTCATCCCGCGATCGCCCCACATATAGACGCAACCTTCCGGCCGCGGCACGAAGTTCCTCCCTCGCAGCTGTCCTTTCCGTGCCTTCGTCCATCTGCCCGACTTCTTCCGACAGCTGGAGCATGTCCGCGAGCGACATCTCAGTGGACCGGTCGATAATCGTCAGGCCTGCTCTCCGCGTTCCGTTGTCGTCGACATATTGCAGGGCCACGGTCTGATCCTGCTCATATTGATCGAACGTGAGGCTACCTGTGGCCGTGACCCCGTCGTCTTCCCGGCGACCGCTGAAGATCAATCCTCCCGCCTCGGTACCCTCTTCGTTGTAAAAGAGCATCCCGGTCCGTCCCGGATTCGGCACGATTTCCTCTCCGCGATGCATCGGACCCGGCATGCGGGAATCGTTGGAGATCACCAGACGGTTCCGGCCGAAGGGATCCACGACATTGATCCGCTCGACTGTGATCTCAGAAAAGCGAGGATTGTTGTTGTCCTGAAAGCCGCTCAGCATGATGATGGCCACCGCCAGCGTGCTCGCAATGGCGTACACGTGAATCGCCTTTTGCATTTGATGTCTCCTGTCAGCCGAGCAACTGTTTAACCTCGGCCAGCGTCGGGATGGCGCCCTGGTCACGAAAAGATGGTCGAGGGACCACCGGGCGCCCTCGTCGGCGTGCTCGGCGCTGCCTTTCTCTCGCTTGATGAGTATTCGTTCGGTCACTCCCATCTCTCTGTCGAGCACACCGTCCGAGAACGAGAAGGGACACTAGTCCGATCATCGGTTTCGTTTCCGAACACCCTGCCTCGAGGACAAACAAAGCACCCATGTTTGACTGCGTTAGTTTACCGGAAGGAAGTTCAAACAGTGACACGGCCGGTTCCCCGACTATGATGTTGGTGACCCGGCGGGGGGGGATTTGCGGGAGATCGATCCTTTGCTGACAGGACAATATAGGGGGACCGGGCGTTCGGGTCGCGACGGGGAGGGGCCGTCGGGTGACAACACAAGTTTTCTGGAAGCACGACGCCAGGCCGGGCTAGTCCCGCTCCCGACGGCGTCGGACCATTCATGAGCAATCTTAACCACTTATGATTTTGTTTCAGATCAGTCCAATGCATGAGATGGTCGCGGAACAAAGGAGGCGTATGATGAAGGTCTATTCCCAAATCGTCTTGTCGGCGGTTGTCACGATGATGCTGCTGGGTGGCCCCCCCACGGCTGAAGCTCAGGAGCTGCTTACGCGTGTATTCCAGATCAAGCACCTGGAGCCGACCTCGCTGGAAGCGACGCTGTCGCTCTTTTCGGCCGATTTCAGAAGCAACGACGATCTCCAGACCCTCACGGTCCGCTCCCGGCCCGAGATCATGACTGCCATCGAAGAAACCATTACCCGGCTGGATGTGCTTACAGTCCCACGCGCTGTGGAACTGACCGTGTATATCCTGAGCGGCAACGACCGCACGGAATCAGACCCGCTGCCCGGTCCCGTTCGACCCGTTGTCGAACAGCTTAGGAGGGTCTTTTCTTATTCCAACTTCGAGATTCTCGACACAGTCCTGCTCCGGGCAATCGATGGCCGTCATGCAGACACGGGAGGGGCACTCAGCCCCCCCCCGTTAGGCACGTTTCCGGAGATGCCCATCTTCTACAACTTCCGCGCCAATTTCAAAATCGTCGCTCCGGAGCCTGGCGCGACTGTGCTGCAACTGACGGAGATGAGAAGCGGCTTTCGTGTCCCAGTGCCATCGGGAAACTTTCAACCGCAGTCCGCCGGTGACACCGACCCTCCTGTCGTGGAGTTTCAATACGTCGACGCCCGAATCCATACAGACGTGAACATCCCGGAGGGCCAGCAGGTCGTCGTCGGTAAGGCCACCGTTGGCGAGAGTGCAATGATATTGGTCATGACCGCCGACTTTCTGGACTGACCCTTGGATTCCGCGACGCACCCCTACCCGAGCCAATTTTGAGGAACCGTGAGATTGAAACCGAAGTGGATCGCGGTCGTGGCCGTGTACGTAGCCGCGAATGTGTGCCACTCTTAGTTGGAAATTGAAACGGCTCCAAAGCCTATGGTTTGATGGTATTGGAAGAAACAACATCAAGCCTGTAAGAGAAAGGAGCCGAGATGAGCAGTCTGTTACGTTCGGTGAAGAAACGCAAGAAGTCGCGTGTGCTGGGTGAGGTCGATGTCCTGAGCCGGGAGGAATACTCGGGACTGGAATTGGACTCGAAGGTGGAGATGATCCGGGCGTTGATCCCACTGGGGTTGATGCACGTAGAGGAGTTGCTCGACGAGGAAGTGAAGGCGTTGGCGGGTGAGCGATACGCGCGAAAGGAGGCGACGTTGAGGGGCCAGCGACACGGGAGCAATCCGGGGACCGTGGGGCTCGGGGGCCAGCGGGTGCCGGTTCGGGTGCCTCGAGTTCGCAGCGTGGCGGGCGGGGAGATTCCGCTTCGGAGCTACGAGGAACTCAGTCCGGATGGCGCGGTGAACGAACTGCTTCTCAGACGTGTGCTTTATGGGATCTCCTGCCGGAACTACGAGTCGGCCGCGGAAGCGATTCCAGGAGCCATCGGATTGTCGAGCTCGACGGTGTCTCGAGGATTCGTCCAGGCGAGTGGGGCGAAACTTCGGCAGATGCAGGAGCGGGATCTGTCGGCCGAGGACGTGGTGGCGATCTTCCTGGACGGGAAAATGTTTGCCGACGCCACGATGGTTGTGGCCCTGGGCATCACAATTACGGGCGACAAACGCTTCTTAGGCTTCGTGGAGACGAGTACGGAGAACGAGCAGGTACTGACTCCGTTTCTCCGTTCATTGATGGAGCGAGGCCTGGACATCTCTGAAGGCGTGCTGGTGATCGTCGACGGCGGCAAAGGTCTGCGCGCGGCAGTCAAGCGGGCATTCGGTAATCGAGCCCTAGTCCAACGCTGCCAATGGCACAAACGCGAGAACGTGGTGAGCTACCTGTCGAAGACCGAGCAAGCCGCGTGGCGCAAGCGGCTTCAGCGTGCGTACCAGCGCCCGGAGTACAACCAAGCTCGGGCTGCCCTCGACAAGCTCCATGGAGAGCTCGAGGAGCGCAACCAGTCGGCCGCTGCGAGCCTGGAGGAAGGCCTGGAGGAGACCCTCACGTTGCATCGACTCGGCGTGTACGGGGTCCTGGGTCGTTCGTTCAAGACGACCAATTGCCTAGTGGTCCCCGCCCAACGGACTGTAACTTACCAGGACGCTCACGCGCGTAGTCGGCCCTGTGCCCAGAGCGACTTACATAGTTACGTTATTTCTGACGTCCTACACTAGAATCAATCAATGCCTTGGTCGAGGAACGGTGCGCGAAAGTCGATCATTGGAAGAACTCGAGTCAGCGGCAGCGCTGGCTGGCGACCTCGCTCATCGACATCGAACCGCGCCTGAGGAAGGTGATCGGCTACCGTCATCTTCCAAAGCTCCGCGAAGCCCTCAGGCGGGAGCTGAAGATTGAGGCGAAGACGTCGACGAGATCGAAGAAGAAGGTTGCGTGACCAATCGTGAGCCGTAGAGAGTTTCAACTAAGAATGAGATTGACTCCGTAGCCGCCGCCGTGTCGCTCCCGCTGGTTGATCGATACCTCTGCCTGGCTGTTTTCTGGGGCATCTTGTCTGGCTGCCTGCCATCTTAGGGTATCAGGCAGATTGGTGCGATTTTGCACGCTAAGGCCGTGAGCGCGACCGTCGTAAAACCGTTCGATTCCAGGACGGTTTCTGCGGGCATACCTTGAGTGCCGTTCAAGAGGTTCGAGACCGTCTCTTTATCCGTCTATTTATTCTGAACAGTCTCAGAACCGGAACCATCGTTTTTGAGACGCGCCAATGGCTTCAGGACGGCTTGTGCCAGCATCAGTGCGCGAAGCGCTACTCGGGATTCCCTCCGACATCGCTTCGCTGGAGCGCAACTTCCTTCTGGCCGATGATGATCTAGATTTGATCGGCCCGCACCGGCACCCGGAAAACCCCCGAAATCAACCCTTAGAGTAATTCTACGAACAAACCTTGCGATGACCCAACAACGACGGGCGCTTGATATAGCGCTATCACAGTATGCTAGCATAATATTGATGCATCGTTAGGAAGTTAGGAAGAGGAGATGTCCAGATGAGTGCCACAATCACCGTCCGCGATATGGATCCACGGGATAAATCCTGGCTCAAACGCGAGGCCCGCCGCCGCGGTGTCTCGATGGAGGAGCTTGTGCGGCGGCTTATTCACGAGGGACGCGAAAATACCGAATGCCGCGTCAAACCGTCCGAGGCTTTCAAGCGGTATTTCGGATCCGAACACGGGATCGAACTGCCGCCCCGGGACCGCTATGGTTATCGGTCCGTTAAATTCGTTGATGAGGGCGAGGTGTGAGCGCGCCGATAGCCTATCTCCTCGATACCAACATCGTTTCAGAAATGATGCGGCCGAGCCCGGAACTGCGGGTCGCGGCATTTCTCGATACGATTGCCGAAGAGGGGATCGGTCTTGCATCCATCACTGTATGGGAAATCCTTGATGGTATCGGACGTCTCGACGCCGGTCGGCGCCGCGCGGATCTTGTTGAACGGTTTAAAGACATTCTTGAGACCCTCTTTGAAGGGCGGCTCCTCGATTGGACCGTTTCCGACTCCCGTGTGTGTGCCCGGGTAATGGAAGAGAAACGGCGGCGGGGTGAACCGCTCGATGATCACCTGCCGGACGCCATGCTGGCTGGCCTGGCCGTTAATCGAAAGCTGACCGTCGTCACACGAAACGAGAAGGATTTCCGCAACACCGGCGCAGCCATTATTGATCCATGGACGATCGCTCGCCCGTGAAGCTTCCGCCGATGTCCTGGATGGCCATTCGGTATTGTGGGAAGAGCACCTCCCGATAGCGAGTCGCTGAGAGCAAAGGAAAAGTTGAGCTTCGTCGGCGCGGGCTTGCACCCGGTGAACCTGATGCTGTCGGCCATGGGGTCTTCGACGAATTCGTGTAGGCTCTGATCGGGGCCGCAAGAAAGCGCTATCGCCCGAGCACCCGCTGCGGCCCTGCCAGCGCGTGGAAGCTGGAGAGCGGATGGCCTCGGCCCGCAAGTTTGACATCATTCGCGAAGCCCTCTATCAATACCTGCGCACCGGAGACTGAGGCATGAAATGAGCCAGGGACAGTAACGAGTCCGATCTTTATATCCCCTGGAAGAGGAGCCGGCTACTCGACGCATGGACAGGAACCCCCACGGAGTCGCACGCTACCGATCAACGATCGCGGCGGGTTCCCTGAAAGTCGCCGAGAGTCGAACTATCGCAGATCTGTTACTGCGGGGTGTGCACGCCCACGACTGGCGCGCTGAAGTGGTGGAGAAGAACGTTCTCCAGATCCGCAGTATGGAGACAGCCGCGCGGTTGGGCCAACTGCTTCGGGCCCGGCTCGAATTAATGCAGCCCGCTCTTTTGGAAATGGTCCGTGATGGTTCGGCCCTGCTGGCAACGCACGCCTGCCTCGCCGCTGCCGTGAAACACAGCCTCCTGCTCGGCGACTTTCTGGATATAGGGGTGCGCGAGCAGTACCGGTTATTTCGCCCAGCCCTCTCCAGCCCCATCTGGGAGCATTTCATCGAGGACTGCCGCGACCGAGATCCGGTCATGCCGGACTGGAGCGAATCGACAGTAGCGCGCTTACGCTCGACTGTTTTCGCGATCCTCGCGCAGGCCGGCTACATTGAGAACACACGCACCCTCAAGCTGCAAACGGTCCATATTGCCCGGGAAGTGCTGGATTACCTGCACACGCAGGACGAAAAATACGTGCTCCGCTGCATCGGAGTTCGACCATGAGCCCCCCGCTGACCCATCGACTCAACCAGATCCTTCCGAAGCTCACATCGAACAATTTCCTCAGAACCCGCGGCATTGGCAATGAGATCGCTTTTTACATCTTCGATTATGCGCCGGAGGATGAGCTGCACATCCGCGAACATATCCGGTTCCTCCTGGATCACCTGCCGAAGACCCTGCCCGGTCTTCGTGTGGCCCACGTCAACCTCTTTGACTTTCTGATCGATTACCTCAAGGAGCGCAACCTGCTGGAAAAATCGTTCCGGCTGCAGCGCGAGGAGGGCAACGGTGCGCTCCTCAAGGCATTGAAGGGCATCCTGCATGAGGAAAAGATCGCCCAGCGTTTTGCCGGCATCGCAAAGCCCGCGGAACACGACCTTGTTTTGATATCCGGGATCGGCAGTGCGTATCCGCTGCTCCGGTCGCATACCTTACTCAGCAATCTGCACGCCATCATGGGACAGACGCCCCTGGTCCTGTTCTATCCCGGCAGATATGACACACAGACATTACGGCTGTTTGGCAAGACCGGCCTGACGGGCGGTTCCGCCGAGGAACGCAGGAAGACAACAAACTACTATCGGGCCTTCAGGCTGATTGATTAAAGCGGGAGCATTGATGCGTATTCAGAACCTGTTCCAGAAAGACATTTTCCGGCCCATCAATGGCGTCGTGAAAGCCGATCAGCTGGACGAGTCATCCGTATGGCAGGAGCTGGAGGAGTTCGTTGTCACGAAGGAACTGGATCAGCACCTTCGGCGCTTCTTCTCCAGCTACTGCGAAGCGATGGACAAGATCGGCGACCCGGATGTTGCCGGAAGGATCGGAGTCTGGGTCTCGGGCTTTTTTGGATCCGGAAAATCCCACTTCATCAAAGTGCTGTCCTATCTGCTCAACAATGCGGACCATACGCACGATGGCCAAACCCGGAAGGCGGTCGAGTTCTTCGATCCGAAAATCAAGGACGCGATGCTGCTCGGGGATATCAAGCGCGCGGTCGCATCCGATACAGATGTCATTCTGTTCAATATCGATAGCAAGGCGGACAACCGGGCCGGGAGGGACGCTATCCTGGCGGTGTTCCTCAAAGTCCTGAACGAGTTGGCGGGCTACAGCGGCGATCACCCGCATATCGCCCACATGGAGCGTTATCTCGAAGGCAAGGGTAAGCTGGGGGTCTTTCACGATGCCTACCGGACACTGACCCGCACCGAGTGGATCGACGAACGCGACGCCTATGCGTTCAATCGGGACAAGGTCATCCAGGCGCTGGCCCATACCCTCGGTCAGAGCGAGCAATCGTGTGAGAAATGGATTGACGGTGCCGAGGACAATTTCGCCCTGACGATCGAGAACTTCTGCAAATGGGTCCAGGATTACCTGGATGCCCAAGGGGCGGATCACCGCATCGTCTTCCTCGTGGACGAAGTCGGACAGTTCATCGGCACCGACACCCATCTGATGCTCAATCTGCAAACCATCACGGAAGAACTGGGCACCGTCTGCAAGGGCCGGGCCTGGGTCGTCGTCACGTCCCAGGAGGATATCGATGCGGTGCTTGGTGAGATGGCGGGCAGCCGCGCCAACGATTTTTCCAAGATCCAGGGCCGGTTCCGCACCCGCCTGTCGCTGTCCAGCGCCAATGTAGATGAGGTCATTCAGGAACGCTTGCTGTCCAAGCAGGAAGACGCGCGGGCCGCCCTGGAGGCGGAGTACGCCAGGCAGGGAGATATCCTCAAGAATCAACTGTCCTTCAGGGATGTCGGCACGACCTTCCAGCAGTTCAGGGATGCCGATGATTTCGTGCGGCAGTACCCCTTTGCGCCCTACCAGTTCAAACTGCTCCAGAAGATTTTCGAATCGATCCGCAAGGCGGGAGCCACCGGGCTCCATCTGGCCCAGGGGGAACGCTCACTGCTGGACGCCTTCCAGCATGCGGGACAGTCCGTTTCCCACATGGAAGTGGGTATTCTGGTTCCGCTGTACCGCTTCTACCCTTCCATTGAGAGTTTTCTCGATACCACTGTCAAGCGCACCATTGACCAGGCCAGCGAGAATGCGAGCTTGGAGGACTTTGATACGCGGCTTCTCGAAGTGCTCTTTCTCATCCGCTACGTCGATGAAGTCAAAGGCAATGTCGATAACCTCGTCACCCTGTGCCTCGATCAGATCGACGCCGCCCGGCTGGCGCTGCGAAAAACCATCGAAGCCAGTCTTCAGCGGCTGGAGAGGGAAACGCTCGTCAACCGCAGCGGCGACAGCTACTTTTTCCTGACCAGCGAAGAGCGCGACATCAATCGCGAAATAAAGAATGTCGAACTGGGCGGTGCGGAGGAGGCTAGCCTTCTGGGCGGACTCGTCTTCGACGAAGTGCTGAAAGATCAGCGCAAGCATCGCTTCAGCGCCAACAACATGGATTTCAGTTTCAACCGTATTTGCGACGCCCATCCGGTCGGCAAGCGTACCGAGGGAGGGCTCATCGTTTCGATTCTGACGCCGCTGGCCGATGATTACGAGTTCTACCAGGACAATGCCAAGTGCCTATTGGCAAGCAGCCAGGAGGGCGGGCAGGTTCTCATCCGGCTGCGGGACGACGACACTCTGGGGCGGGAGCTGCGCACGCTGTTGCGAACGGACAAATACATTCGGACGAAAGATGATGGCACATTGCCGCCCACCACGAAACGGATCCACAGCGATCTGGCTGACGAGAATCGCAGGCGGAGCGAACACCTGACCCGCTTGCTCGGCAAGATGCTGGCCGAGGCCAGTTATTTTGTGGCAGGCCAGCGGCTGGAGGTTGCCGCTGCTGCGCCCCAGGCAGCCCTGGGTGAAGCGATGGAATACCTCATCCAGAACACCTTCAACAAGATGGGCTATCTCAAGACGATCCGCGACGATCCGCTCAGGGAGATCCAAGCCGTTCTACGCAGCAATGATGTTGGACAATACGACCTCGGCATGAATATGCCCGAGAGCAATCCACAGGCCACTGAAGATCTCCGCAGTTACATCGAGCTTTGCACGAAGACCAGCCGGCAGATTGTGCTTTTTGACATGATCACCGGGCGCTACGCCAATCGTCCGTATGGCTGGCCGGAGTTCGAGGTGATTCTTCTGCTGGCCCGGCTCATCATGGCCGGCGAAGTGCGATGCGTTGCAGGCGGAGCGGCCATTCCTAAGGACAAGCTATACGACGCACTCACCACACGGAGCAAATGGCGAAGCATCACGATCCTTCAACGAGTCACAGCGAAACCTGAAGACGTGAAGAGGGCCCGGGAACTCGGCCGGGACGTGTTTTCGGAGATGGGGCCGGAAGGCGAAGACGCCCTGTTCGAATTTCTGGAGGGCCGCCTCGAAGGCTGGCGCGGGAAGCTGAGCCGGTATCAGGACCTGGCGGATACCGGAAGTTACCCCGGTGCCAGAGATATCGCCGATAGCCTCAGCCTTCTAAAGGCCCTTGTGGCTCCCGAGGACAGCCACAGGTTCCTGGCGCAGTTCAATGATCGCGGGAGTGACCTGCGGGACCTCGCCGACGGGTTCCGTGATATCGAGCACTTCTACGAACATCAGCGTCCCATCTGGGACAATTTGCGCGCGGCATCGGACCGATTCAGACTCAACCAGATGGAACTGGAGCGCGATGATGCTGCCGGGTCTGCGCTGCGACGGATGAACGAAATCCTCTCGGCACCGAATCCTTACGGACTGCTCAAGGAAGCCGCAGAGCTGATCCACACTGTAAGCGAAGTAAACGAGGGGCTGCTTTCTGCGAGGCGAGCCCAGGCGCTTGCAACAATCGCCGGGGAAACCGGCAGCGTGAGTGCGGAAGTCTCGGCAGCGGGTGGAGACGAATCGTTTAAATCAAAGTGCCTCACGCCACTGGAAAAACTGGCGAAGCAGGTTTCAACTCACGAGAGTCTTGCCCATATCGGCCAAGCCGAGTCCGAAGCCGTGCATCTGAAAGACGAGGCGTTGGTCCAGGTCGAGCACTATCTCACGCAAAAAGCTGAGGAAGGCAAGGCAGGGCAGAACAAGCCGGTCGTCAAGCCCCGGAAGGTTGTATCCCCAGTCACGCTCGTCAAATCGCCCTACCTCGAATCTCAGAACGACGTGGATTTATTTCTTGACGACCTCCGCAGGGAACTGACTGATGCCCTGGCCCGAAACGAGCGTATAGAAATCCGTTAGACCGGCGCCAATACACCATGAAGCGCAACACACTCGAAGCCTATGCCCAGAAAGCACGGCGCGATTTCATCGCGGCGGTAACCGCGCGGGCGGGATCTTATGGCCTGACTGCCAAGAGCGTTGAGCCACTTGTAGAGGAGGGCGATGTGGTCCGGGTCGGGGCACACGCCTTCCCCCGCACTGTGGTCGAACCGCGCAAGCGTCTGGAAGAACAGATCCAGCGCGACGGCTTCGGGCAGGTGATGGAGGCGATGGCCTATACGTGGTTCAACCGCTTCGCAGCCATACGTTACATGGAACTCCACGGTTACCTGGGCCACGGCTACCGCGTCCTGAGTCATCCCGACGGCCAGCCATCCCCCGAGATCCTGGAACATGCCGCTGATGTCGATCTGCCGGGCCTCGACCGGGAGAAAGCTGTGGAACTGAAGCTTGACGGCAGCCAAGACGAAGAGCTCTACCGGCTGCTCCTCAAGGCCCAGTGCAACGCCCTGCACCAGGCCATGGCCTTCCTCTTTGAACCCATCGGGGATGAGACGGAGTTGCTGTTGCCCGCCAACCTGCTCCACACCGACTCGCTGATCCATCAAATGGTTGAGGGCATCGACGAGAGTGCCTGGGAGCAGATCGAGATCATCGGCTGGCTCTACCAGTTCTACATCTCGGAGAAGAAAGGCCAGGTCATCGGCAAGGTGGTGGCCTCCGAAGACATTCCGGCGGCGACCCAGCTCTTCACGCCCAACTGGATCGTGCGGTATCTGGTCCAGAATTCGCTGGGGGCGCAGTGGCTGGCGACCTATCCGCACTCGCAGCTCAAAGCGGAGATGGACTACTACATCGAGCCTGCCGAACAGACCGATGAGGTCACCGCACAGCTTGCAGCCATCACTCCCAGTACGCTCAACCCGGAGGCGCTGACCCTCATCGATCCGGCCTGCGGCTCCGGGCACATCTTGGTGGAAGCCTATGACCTGTTCAAGGCCATCTACCTGGAGCGTGGTTACCAGAAGCGTGATGTGGTTCGGCTGATCCTGGAGAAGAACCTCTTCGGCCTCGATATCGACGGGCGGGCGGCGCAGCTCACAGGCTTTGCGATGATGATGAAGGCGCGGGGCGATGACCGGCGGGTCTTTGAGCGGGGCGTGGAGCTCAACGTTATGGCGCTGGTCGACAGCAAGGGGTTCGATGCAGAACGGCTGGCTCAGGGAGTGGATCTGGCCGAATACGGATTTCAGCTGGGCGACCTAACGGAACTGAAGCGGCTGTTTGAGCACGCTACCACCTTCGGATCGCTGATCCAGGTGCCGAAGGGACTGGCGGCGAAGCTACCGGCACTGAAGCAGCTGAGCGAGGCGCCTGTCCCGGACCTTTTCGAATCGGGTGCGCTCAAGTGGCTGAGGCTGTTGGTACGGCAGGCCGAGATGCTGACGGCGCAGTACGACGCCGTGGTGGCGAATCCTCCGTATATGGGAAGCAAGGGCATGAATGCTCTCGTTAAGAAGTTTGGTAAGGATCAATTCCCCGACGCGAAGAGCGATCTCTTCGCCTGCTTCATCGAGCGTGGCTACACACTGGCGAAGGAAGCCGGCTACGACGCTATGGTCACCATGCAGAGTTGGATGTTCCTGTCGTCGTTCGAAAAGATGCGCGAGCGGATGTTGCAGGAAAAGACCATCGGTACGATGGCGCATCTTGGGGCTCGCGCCTTCGGGAGCATCTCGGGTGAGGTGGTTCAGACAACAGCGTGTGTCCTCCAAAACCGATCACCGCAGGGTTACAAGCCAGTGTTTTTCAGGTTACTGGACGGTGGCGAGGTAGAGAAAAGCACGGCGTTGGCCAATGGTGAGAAACGTTTCGATACGACAGCCCAAGACGAGTTCAAGAGAATCCCTGGCAGCCCGGTGGCTTATTGGGTGAGTGCGCGTGTCCGGGCGGTGTTTGAAGAAGGGACGCTGCTCGGCAAGCTTGTGGATGCAAAACAGGGTCTGGCGACGGCGGACAACGATCAGTTCTTGCGGCGTTGGCATGAGGTGGACCACGGAAAATGCTCCTACGGCTCCAAGAGCAGGGACGCTGCGGCCCAATCGGGCAAGAAGTGGTTCCCTTACAACAAGGGGGGAGAGTTCAGGAAGTGGTACGGAAATCAGGACTACCTGGTCAACTGGGAAAATGATGGGCGCGCGATTCGTGCTTTCGGTACCGAGAACGGGGGTCGGGCAAGATCGCGGCCGCAGAACACCGAGTTCTACTTTCAGGAGTCTTTGACTTGGTCAGACGTTACTTCCGGTCCCGCTTCGTTTCGTTTGAATGACAGCGGCAGCATCCACGATGTATCAGGGATGTCAGCGTTCGGTTTTCGTGGCGTGGAGCGCCTGCTGCTGGCAGGCTATTGCAATACGCCGATTGTGCTAGCTATCGCGAGGGTAACGAATCCGACACTGCACTTCCAGATCGGCAATTTCGTGAACATCCCATTCATAGAGGTCGTTGGGGAAAACCTCCGCTTTGACGTGACGAAGAACGTGGATTGGTTGGTCCACACCGCAGTCAATGACTGGAATATCTACGAACGTTCCAGGAACTTCAAATCCCTGCCCCTCCTGTCGGCATCCTCTGAGGCCTCCCCCTCCCTCGAATCTAGCTATACCACCTGGATCACCAAGAATCGCGAAACCATCGCCGAGATGAAGCGCATCGAAGAGGAGAACAACCGCCTGTTCATCAATGCTTACGGCCTTGAAGACGAACTTACCCCCGATATCCCGATGGAAGAGATCACCCTCACGGTGAGTCCAGCCAGCCGCTATGGCGATAATCTCACCGAAGAAGAGAGGTGGACTCGCTTCCGCGAGGACACGATGGAGGAACTAGGGCGTGTTAACACTAATGAGCATGAATGTTTTATAATCACGCATGGAGATCACACAGGAGCAGTATTGTCGCATCGAGCCGGAACTGCCGCGTCAGCGGGGCAACGTCAGTCTTTCGAACCTGACGGTCTTGAACGCCATTTTGTATGTGGCTGAGCAGGGCTGCAAGTGGCGCGGTCTGCCCAAGCGCTTTGGCAACTGGCACACCATCTACACCCGGATGAACCGCTGGTCCAAGAACGGCGTGCTCGACGCCGTCTTCGAGAAACTCCAGCGCGAGCAACTGGTCCGCATCCGGGTCGAAGCCGTTTCGATGGACTCGACCATTGTGAAGGTTCATCCCGACGGCACGGGAGCGTTAAAAAAAACGGTCCGCAAGCGATCGGCAAATCCCGCGGTGGATGGACCACCAAGATTCATCTGGTTGCCGCGAATGCTCGAACGGCGATAACGTTTGCGCTCTCGCCCGGCCAAGCGCACGACGCCCCGCAGGGCCGCGAGCTGCTCGCCGGTCTGGGGCCACTACCCGAGCCGCTACCGCTGCTGATGGACCGTGCCTACCAGGACGACCAGACCCGCCAATTGGCTCTGGATTTTGGGTGGATTCCCGTCGTGCCGCCCAAGCGCAACCGCCTGGAGCCGTGGGAATACGACCGCGTGCTCTACCGCCGCAGGAACGAAGTCGAGAGGCTCTTCCGCCGACTCAAGGGTTTCCGGCGTATCTTCTCCCGTTTCGATAAACTCGACGTCATGTTCCTCGCCTTCCTTCACTTCGCTCTCATCGTCGAGGCACTACGTTAGTGTTAACACGCCCTAGTCTCCTACGCCATCGGCTGCATGATGGGTCGCTATAGCCTGGACGCACCGGGCCTCATCTACGCCCACAGCGGCAACGCGAACTTCGATGCAACTCGCTACTCCAAGTTTCCTGCCGACTCAGACGGCCTTATCCCGCTCACCGACACCGAGTGGTTTGACGACGATGCCGCTCATCGCCTCATCGAGTTCATCTCGGTGGCCTGGGATGCGGCTCACCTCGAAAACAACCTCGCTTTCCTGGCAGACAACCTCTCACCAAGGAACAATGAGTCGAGTCGCGAGACGCTACGCCGATACCTCTGCGACAGCTTCTTCAGGGACCATCTGCAAACCTACAGGAAGCGCCCTATCTACTGGCTCATCTCAAGCGGTAAGCAGAAGGCCTTCCAGTGCTTCGTCTATCTGCACCGCTACAACGAAGGCACCCTGGCCCGGATGCGCACCGAGTACGTGATCCCGCTGCAGGGCATGATGGCGTCCCGTGTTCTCCGGTTGGAGGACGATATTGCCAGCGACACTTCGCCGGCTCACCACAAGCGGCAGGAGAAAGAGCGGGCGACACTGGTTAAGCAACAAGCGGAGCTTCGGGAGTTTGACGAAAAGCTACGCCATTATGCGGACCAGCGCATCAGCCTCGACCTCGACGATGGGGTGAAGGTCAACTACGGCAAGTTCGGCGATTTATTGGCCGATGTGAAGGCGGTTACAGGAAAGAATACAGGAGCCTAATCGTGTACCAGACCGGTGGGACCATTAAAGAAACGATCGAGCACATTCAGCGTCATGAGTATGTTCTTCCAGCCATCCAACGCGAATTCGTATGGACGCCGGAACAAATACAGCGCTTATTTGACAGCCTTATGCAGGGATACCCATTCGGGACCTTCCTGCTGTGGAAAGTAAAGGCAGAAAACAGTAGCCAGTACAGGTTCTACGATTTCGTTCGTGAGTACCACGAGAGAAACAATCCACACTGCCCTCCACTTCCACCGCAAAGTGGCAGCGTTACCGCAGTCCTCGACGGACAACAGCGGTTGACGGCCATGAATATCGGCCTCTGTGGATCCATGGCCGTGAAGCAGCCGAATAAGTGGTGGAACAATCCGAATGCCTTTCCAATTCGGCGCTTGTGCCTTGATTTACTCGCGCCGGCCGAGCCTGATGAAGAGGGTGAAAGATACCGCTTTGATTTTCTAACAGAGGTTCAGATCGAGCAGGCAGATGCGAGTCGCACTTGCTGGTTCAGGGTTGCTGATATTCTGACGATGCAAACTGGTCCATCAATGCTGGAGTGGCTGAACGCCCGCTTGCAGCAGGACCAGTTGAATAGTGCCTTCGCGGCACTCGACCGACTGCACCATGTCGTTCACACTCAACCGCTGGTCGCATACTACGAAGAGAAATCTCAGGACCTTTCAACAGTCCTTAATATTTTTATCCGCATGAACAGTGGAGGCACTGTCCTTTCGTATTCGGATCTACTGCTCTCAATTGCGGTGGCACAGTGGAAAAGAGAGGATGCGCGGAAAGAAATCCACGATCTGGTGGACGAATTGAATGGAGTGGGAGAACACTTTTCTTTCTCTAAGGATCTGGCACTCAAATCCGGTTTGTTACTGACCGATATTGGGAATGTTGGTTTCAGGGTAGAGAATTTCAACCTGGAAAACATGGCGATCCTAGAAGAGAGATGGCCGGAGGTCAAACGCGCCATGCAGTTGACTGTGCGCCTGATCGCATCGTTCGGGTTCAATGGACAGAACCTGCGTGCGTCCAGCGCCATCCTCCCGGTTGCCTTTTATCTCTGCCAACTCGATCCAGGCGACAGGTATCTCACAGCGGCAGCATATTCGGGTGATCGCAGGAATATTCAGACATGGCTGATCAAGAGCATTCTGAAAGCATCGGGCATCTGGGGGAGCGGACTGGACACTTTGCTGATGTACTTGCGGGACACGATCAGGTCTCACGGGCAGAAAGGGTTTCCGACAGATGAGATCGAAGGGCAAATGGCACGGAGAGGTAAGCCGCTGGTTTTCGAAGACGAAGAGGTGGAAGAGTTGGTTGAGTTGCGTTATGGCGATCGCCGCACATTCGCGCTACTGTCGTTACTTTTCCCGTTCGTTGATTTTCGCAACCATTTTCACGTCGATCATATTTTTCCACGGGCTCATTTCGCTAAGCCGCGCCTTCGAAAAGCAGGGCTATCTGAAGACGAGGCGGAGCGGTTCCAGGAAATGCGGGACCGCCTGGCTAATCTGCAGCTTCTGGACGGTGCGGCCAACGTCGAGAAGCAGCAGACCCTGCCAGCAGAATGGCTGAGGCGAATGTTCCCGGACCCGGCCAGCCGCTCAAGCTATTCTGGCAACCACTTTCTTGGCCACGTGCCCGAGGAGATTGGAGAATTTGCTGCGTTTTACCAGACCCGTAGGGAGCAGCTGCGGGGAAAGATCGCCAGACTGCTGCGGCGTAGTACCCCCGGGGTCGACACCACAGCACCCCAGACCCGTTCTTAATCGCAAGACATAAATGGACTTAAAGCAGATCACTGATGCACTGGACCAAGTGTTCAACGGTGAACAGGCTCGGGTCGTCTTCTGGAACGATCCCGACGGAGAGTTCACCGGATCGCTACCGGACATCGCTCTCGAAGGAGTGGCGGTAATCAGGCTCGACGAGGTTGGGGCACTCGAAGTAAAGGTTCGCATTGAACAGGAGGATCCTGCTAGCCCGCATTTCTCAAGAATGATGGCGAAACGAGCAATGGGTAGACGGGATAGGGGTCGTGAGCGGTGTCGCGGGAGCAAAGAGGCCAGCTGAGCTGAAAAACGGAGCCTGAGTGATTGGTGTTGAAGAGAATGGCAAGGTGAAAGCGGATTACAGAGACAGCAATCCCTACCAAGGTCGAAACGGGTGGGATGTCCGAGCGGAGACGTTTAACAACGTAGCGGGATTTTCTGGAGGTTCGCGTAGATCTGAGCAAACACGTTGGCATAGGGATACCCGCCGGCCATCCGAATCCAGATCCGGCGGACGGTGACGTGGATCTGCGCTCCGATCTTGAGCAACTTGAGGCGGATCGTGGTGCACTGCGCACGCGCGAATTCGGTACCCTGCAATCCGAGCCGTCGCAAGGCTTGCATCAACATGTACGCGACCGATGAGAAGTAGAGCCGGAGTTGATTGGCGCGCATGGTGGCCGTGCTGGTCCGGTCGGCAAACAATCCGAGCTGTTGCTCTTTGATCCGGTTTTCCATGTCCCCACGAGCACAGTAGATCTGTTCATAGATCTGCTTTGGGGTGGGTTGGCCTTTCGGTAACGAGGTAACGATAAACCGCGGGTTGGCTCCCTTGGCCAGATGTTCGGCCTTGCCAATGACGCGTCGCTCTCGGGTCCAGCTGTCCAGGGTCCGATACTGAAACGTCTTAAAGACGCGCGCCGACTTTCCGGTCCTGTCGAATCGCTGCTTCGCTTTCTCCATCGGAGTTTCAATCGCGCGGAGCAGCCGCTTGTTCTTCGCCAGTCCGATCACGTAATCGACACGGTGCTGGGCCTCGCACCAGCTCAGGATCTCATCGCGGCAGAAACCCGAGTCGGCCCGAATCACAATCTGGACTCGGGGCCACTCCTGCCGAATCTGGCCCACGATCCGTTCCAGTTCCTCCACCGTTCCAGCCGCACCATCGATGTCAGAGGATCGCAGCCGGGCACAGAGCAGAAACTCCCCACAGAAGATGTAGAGCGGCAGATAACAATAGTGCCGGTAGTAGCCGTGAAAGAAGCGGCCTTCCTGATTCCCGTGAATCGGATCGTCGGTCGCATCCAGATCCAGGATGATTTGCCGTGGTGCTCGCCGATGGGCTTGGAGAAACACGTCCACCATCAATCGATCCATCGCCGCTTCATCCCGCCCGATCTTCTTGTACGGGTGGCTGGCCGCACCCTCGGTCGAGAGCTCCAGCCGGTTCAGCGTGCTCTTGCCCGCCAGCGCCTTGCCCCGGTCCCGCTCCTGCTTCCGAGTTCGCCCCTTCGGATCGGTCTCATCGACCATCACGGCCAGGACTGGATCTGAACGCAGTTGATCGTGATCGTTCAGATCCTCATAGCCCAAACACAATCCGTAGACCCGTTGCGCCACCAGTGGCTCGATGCGATGTTCCACAAATCGCGGATCCCGATAATCCTGGAAACATCCGGCAAACTGTTTCAGGATCCCGGTCCGTTTCTCCACCTCCCGCAGCAGCAATCCGCCCGCGTCCGAGCTGATGTCCCCACCGTCGAATTGACCGCAAACTTCGCGTGAACCTAAAGCGTGAAATTGAACCCGTTCTGTTTTACACTCTGTCATGTTAAAGGCCGCCTCCGTCTGTGTGTTGAAAGTTCTTCGCACAACCTTCTATGCCAGACAGGGCGGCCTTTTCCGGTCCTTTACACTTCCTTCCGTCTCTCGTTTACCTTAGATCTCTTGAGAAATGCAGGCTAGGCGGTATCTGCTGTACTCGCCTGGTGAAGAGCCGGACTACGAAGACGACTGGCTGCTGGACATGCGGTTGTACGGCCGCAGCTTCCGCGCAGATCGTGCATCGATCACTCTGCGGGAACTCGGCTTAGCTCAGCAGAATCTCCGTCAGCACCTCTCGAAGCGGCGGAAGTTTTTTGACAACAAAGAGCGGCTGCATAAGCTGAGAAACATCGTCTCTCCCGAAGACTCCGAACTCGACCTCGACCGGAAGATGCTCGCGGTCGTTACGAAAGCCGACCAGCCCGAGCTATTCAACATCGTCCGAACCCTGCTCCACTCGATGACCGAGGATGGTGTAGCAGATCTTGAAGCCGGCCCACCCGCCTGGGCTCAGATCGAAAGATTCGAACTCGATGCGCCCTTCTGGGCGATGGTCCAGTCCGCCTTCGGGTACGGCGAGGACAGCCCAACCCTCCAGAATCTGCTCATCCGGCTCCTGGTGTCGGATTACGCGCACCATCTTACGAAGGAACTGCCCGGTGCGCTCCAGCACCTCCAGTTGCCACGTTCCGGCACTGCGAATGCAGTGGTCTGCCTGGCCCAATGGAGAGACAGCAGCAGCAAGAGTCCCAGCTACGACGTCTTGACGGCCGAGGTTGGGGCGCGTCTGCATATGCCGGATCATCTGCGCGGCTGTGAGGTTGAGGACCTTCTGGATGTGATGACTTTTCCCGATGTGGAGAAAAGGATCGTGCAGGGGTTGCTGGAACGTGTGACCTCAACGGCCGATGCCATTGCCCCCGAGGCTATCGTCCGGATCGTCGACCGCAGACAGGCCGGACACTGGGTATCTTCGGGCTCGGTGCCCGAGGCCCAACGGAACGCACGCCGCGCCGTATACAAAGCGTTAGCAGTCGCTGCAGAGCTCCTACATCTGCACAACACGCATGCGGAAGACTTCGACTCTTCCGATATGACAGCGATGTACAAGGATTACGAATCCAGGCTGTTTCGCTTTGACCAGCTATACCGGCACTTCTCTGAGAACGCCGATGTAGCCGCCGGCCAGGGCTGGGATATGTTGAAGCCGCTTCGGGAAAAGATCGAGGCCTGTTACTGCAATGGGCACCTCGCCCCCATTGCGCTCGCCTGGGGCAAGTTGGTAGATCTGGAGCTGCCTGCGCGGTGGACGATCGATGACGTGGAGAATCAATACGGGTTCTTTGCCCGACACGTCGGCCCGTGGCTGCGTGAAGCCGATAATCGACGGGCCTTCGTTATGGGGATTACATACTATAGTGACGCATTTAGAATCAGTCACCGTTGATCTTGAAAAGGTCGCCATCAATACCCAGATCGCGAAGTTCTGAAATCAATGTTTCTGCCTCACTCTTCAGGGTATCGATAGTTCCTTCGATACTAATGACTTCATCATGGCTAGGCCATGGATCAGGCTTGTCTGATCGACTTGCGTTCTTATCTCGTACAATCGCGTCGTAGTAGCGTCCAGCGTTGGCAAGACTGTAGCAATTCTTATTGAAAGCTGATCGCACGATTGCGAGTTCAGCACGGATATCATTCAAGCGCGTGATTCGCACCACAATTTCAGACTCTTTATCCGAATCAGTCATGGCAATTATCCTTCCGGGTTTTATTTCGTGGCCGGTAGATCCTGCGGAGTTTGACCGGCTGTAAAAGTGCCCTTGCCAGATTCCGCATGCGTTCGTTCACGGTCTTGCCCGGCACGTCCATATTGAATTCCTCTTCCAACTCGGCTTTGGCTGGTTGGTAGTCGGACCGGACAGTCTCTACCGTTTTAGGTTTTAGCTTGTCTGACATCTTTACCCCCAACTAGTCAAATAACTTTGGTGGCGCATTCTCACGTGCTTCCCGGACCTCTTTCATGATCGGATGTTCCACGGTTTGCTGGTTCGCCATGTAACCAAGCTTCTTATTCTTCCGTCGAAGTCCAGTCAGCGTGAGTGTGTTGCTCTTGACCTTGTTACAAGGACCACATATCAGGACCCTGTTCGATATGTGGTTTATGCCGCCGTCCGACCTTGGTGTGTTGTGGTCCAGTTCAAGGTAACGTGGATCGTCAAACGTCCGATCACACCCCAGGCACTTCGCTCCGTGTTGATCCAGCAAATACATGTACATGGCAGCACGGGTCATCTTCGAACCGCGCGGCTCGAACATCGTGACCTTGGTACGCAAGTTTGGAGACGCCGTTACTGCATTGTCCGTTCGGGTTGGTGAGTCAGATACAAAGTGAACGTCCTCGGTGAACATGTGACCGTGCAATTTGTCATTCGGATCCAGTAGTGTCCCAACGTTTAGATGGGCGTCGCCCATAGGTTATTGAGAATGGTCATGTTAGATCGGCTGAGAGCCAAAATCGATTTGAATTTGATTGCGTACTGGCGGCATCCTTCCGCGACTTTGCGGCAGGAGGCGGCCTATGAATTCCGGCAAGACGATCTTCTCTCAGCTGATGGACTTTCTTCCCCGTCAAGACTTTCGTCGATGCGTCGATCGCTACCGTGGCAACTACAAACTCCAACGTTTTTCCTGCTGGGATCAGTTTCTGTGCATGGCGTTCGCGCAATTGACCTACCGGGAGAGTCTGCGCGATATCGAAGCCTGTCTGCGTTCGGCTGGCACGAAGCTTTATCACATGGGCATTCGCAGCCGCGTCTCCCGCAACACCCTTGCGAATGCGAATCAGGTGCGCGATTGGCGTATCTATGCCGACTTCGCCCAGACGCTGATCTCCATGGCTCGCGAGCTCTATGTTGGCGACAGTTTCGGTGTCGACCTCAAGCAGACGGTTTACGCACTCGATGCCACAACGATCGATCTGTGTCTTTCCCTGTTCCCGTGGGCACGCTTCCGCAAGCACAAGGGAGCTGTCAAACTGCACACGGTTCTGGATCTGCGCGGCAATATTCCTTCCTTTATCCTGATTACACACGGCAAAGTTCACGACCTCCATCTTCTGGATCAACTCGCCTTCGAGCCCGGAGCCTTCTACATCATGGATCGCGGTTATCTGGATTTCCGGCGCCTGTACAAAATCAGTGTCGCGGCGGCGTTCTTCGTGACACGCGCGAAAAAGAATTTCGTCTTCAATCGTCTTTATTCACTCGATGTGGACAAGTCCACCGGAGTCCTCAGCGATCAGATCATCAGCCTACGCGGCTTTTACTCTCGCAAGCGCTATCCAGAAAAACTCCGCCGCATTCGCTTTCTCGATCGAGAGCACAACAAGTACCTCGTCTTCCTGACCAACAATTTCGCGCTGCCAGCGGCGACCATTGCCCAACTCTATCGCTGCCGCTGGCAGGTCGAACTGTTCTTCAAGTGGATCAAACAGCACCTACGCATCAAGGCGTTCTACGGCACAACCCCCAATGCGCTGAAGACTCAAATCTGGACCGCCATCTCGGTCTATTTGCTTGTTGCCATCGTGAAAAAACGGCTCAATGTCAACGCCAGTCTCTACCGAATTCTCCAGATCGTCAGCGTCACCGTTTTCGAAAAAACGCCCCTTTTAAAGGCCCTTTCCGCCCTCGACTATCAAGATTCAGACTCGGAGAACTCCAAACAACTGAATCTATTCAACTAACGTTGGGACACTACTGATTCGGATCGGCAATTAAATCTTCAAATTTAAGACGGTCCAAAACCACCTGACGTGCGTTGTCCCATATATCAATTCCGACCCATTGACGGTGCAATTTCTCGGCGGCGATGCAAGTTGTGGCACATCCTGCAAAGGGGTCCAGAACCATGTCACCTTCGTTACTAGATGCCTGAATAATGCGCTCATACAAGGCAAGTGGCTTCTGGGTGGGGTAACCGGTGCGTTCTTTCTTATCTCTCTTTGGTATCCAACGCGCATCTTTGTCGATTGGATCGTCAATACCATGTAGGCACCCTTTCGTGTGCGGTTGGTACACCCATAGATCTTGAATAGGTTGCCCCGGACTGCCTGCAAGATACTGCCGGTACGTTGGTAACTGCGTAGACCCAACCTGCGGTAAATCAATAACCCCGCGCTCATATAATGCATCTCACTTGTCATGTTGCGGCAGTTTCGGGTCAATGCCCAATATGAGAACAAGTTCATTTGGAACGGCCCAGTGTCTCCCTACCGCAGTAGGATTAAATCCACGCCACGGCTTCCCACTCGCACCCTTTCTGGTGCCGGACCCATGTATTGAATTCGTCCAATATCGGCCGCGAGAATCCGACTTCTTGAAGTATTCATCCACGTGTCCACGGAGGTACGGCGTGAATCGGACCTTATGCTTGTAGTGGCCAGACTTGGCGTAGAAAAGTAGTATGTCGTGGATGGGTCCAAATCGATCAGCGGAATTGTGTGATCCAGTCCTACGCCAAACAATCTCATTCCGGAAGTTCTTCCACCCGAATATGGCGTCCATGACCGCTTTCAGATAATGACTGGCTGTGGGATCGCAGTGCAGGTAGATCGATCCGGTTGACTTCAGGACGCGGCTCATTTCCAACAACCGGACTGCCATGAAACACATGAACGCGCCCATGCCGTCACTATGGGCATAACGGGCACTCTCGATTGCCTCCATGAGACGTGGATGGTCATCTGTGATTTGATCCGTCCAGTCTTCATGGACATCGCGTTCCCACGACCACCGGTCCTGAAAGGACGCACCCGCAGCGAGACTGTCCGGGGTGGCGTGGAAGTCCTTCGATTTGTTGAACGGTGGATCGGTTGCGATCAGGTCCACGGACTCTGAATTCATAGCCCGTAGGATCGGGAGGTTGTCACTGTGAAACAGGGTTCGGTTCTCGAAGTTACGTTCTGTCATAGGGTCGGGTTCCGGCGGTTCGGTGAGAACGATAACACGTGCCGGTTCTGGTGCGAGTCCGATCTTCTGGAAAAGCCCCATTACAGCCGGCGAACTCATGCCACCAAGTCCTTGTAACGAAGCTGAACACCATCCATGCTCAAAACAACGAAACGCATTTGATCGAGAGTGCCCATACTGCGAATGTTGTGGCGTCCTGCGAATTCATCGATGTAACGGTGCAGATGCTTCGTGGAGAGTTTGTGGAACGTTCCCTTGTGGGCTCGTTTCAACATGGACCAGAAGCTTTCAATGCCGTTCGTGTGGGCCTGTCCGCGAACGTATTCACCAACCGAATGACCAACGGATTCGTGTGACTGGGCAACACCGGCGTATGCTTTTGCATCGTCGGTGTACACCATCGCTTCGGGCTCGGTGTTCGAATGAACGAAACCCTGAAGCGTTTTGGCGTCCGTGTGCTCAACCACTGCCGCACGGACCTCGTTGGTCTCCCGATCCTTGACACCCACAACAGCGGTTTTTCCAACCGGTCCACGACCAGCGTTCAGTTTCTTGGATTCGTGTTTGTTCTTTTCCAGTCCGCCGATGTAGACCTCATCCGCCTCAACAGGACCATTGAACAACTCATGGTCAGATACGGCCCAAACCTTGCGAATTCTGTGAACAAGATGCCATGCCGATTTCTGAGTGATCCCCAACTCGCGGTGCATCTTCATGGATGCCACGCTCTTCAGGTTGGTAACGACAAGGTACATGGCATAGAGCCAATCCTGATAGCCGAGGTTGGACGCTTCCATGAACGTTCCGGTCTTGACGCTGAACGGCTTGCCGCATGTTCCACGCTTCTTGCTCTTGCGGCAACGGAACGGCATGGTCTTGTGGGCTGTACCGGTCTGCACATTATCCGATCCGCAACGCGGGCAGGTAATACCGTCAAACCAGCGGTTCTGTATGAACCATTCTTCAGCTGATGCGTTGTCGGGGAACATGCGATAGAATTCCTTGGTTGAAAGTCCCTCGCGGAAGTGTTTGTCCGGAGCCTTGTTAGCCATTGCGTATCTCCTACTTACAATACAATATTACAGTATAGTGACGCTATTGGTCAAGGGTTTTTCGTCACTATTCGATATAATTCCCTTCGTTATTATCAGCGATGCCATGCGGTACGAAGCTGCGGAAGAGCTGGCGGGTGTTCTGAATGGCACCTACCGGGTCGAGGCCAGGTTGTCGTCACAGTTGGGCGTTGTGCCTTCCTATACCGCCCTGGGCATGGCGAGTGTCCTGCCGCACTCAAAACTCGAATATACGGTGAAGGGCGATGTCCTGGCCGACGGGAAGCCAACGGCATCTCTCGAGCAGCGCAACGAGATCTTGAGCGCTCACGGTGGCATGGCCGTGAAAGTCGACACGCTACTCTCAATGAAGAAGGAAGACGGGCGGGAGTTCATTGCCGGCAAGCGTCTCGTCTACATCTACCATGACGAGATTGACGCCCGCGGCGACAAGGCCGCCACCGAGAGGGACACCTTCGAGGCTGTCAGGAAGACGATCCAGGAACTGGCTGACCTTGTCCTCTATGTCGTCAACAATCTGAACGGCAATTATGTGGTGATCACAGCGGACCATGGCTTTCTGTTCACCGAAACGGCGCCGGGCGATCCGGACAGGAGCAGGCTGGAGGACAAACCCGCCGGCACGGTCATCGCAAAGAAGAGATACCTCCTGGGCTACGATCTGCCACCTAACGAGCAGGCCTGGCGAGGCGATACGGCCGTGACCGCCGCAGCTGGTGGCGGGATGCAATTCTGGGTTCCCAAGGGCAATAACCGCTTCCATTTCACCGGTGGTGCGCGCTTTGTTCACGGCGGGGCGATGCTTCAGGAAATTGTGGTGCCGGTCATCAAGGTAAAGCATCTCAAGGACAAGGGGCGGCGCGAGAAAACCCGGTCAAAGCATGTTGCGGTGCAAGTGCTCGGAACAGCACACAAGATCACAACACCCCGGCACCGATTCAACCTGTTGCAGATGGAGCCGGTGAGTGAGCGGGTCAAGGCCGTGACACTCAAGATCGCCGTGTACGAAGCTGATGAGCCCGTCACCACCATTGAGACGGTGACGTTTGACAGCACGTCCTCAAACCTCGATGCGCGGCAGAAGCCTGTGATCCTGACCCTCGGAGACAGGCCGTACGATAAACGTACGCCATACCGCCTGGTTCTCCGGGATGCCGGCACCGGCATTGAGCAGTCAAGCATCGACATCATTATCGACCGAGCCATTACCGATGACTTTGACTTCTGAGACAGCAACAACCGATCCCAGCCTCGACGATCTGCTCAATGTGCATTTTGCCGGCCGCGTCGTGCGCAAGGACCTGACCCAGATGGTCAAGGAAGGCGCCAACGTTCCCGTCTATGTTCTCGAGTATTTGCTCGGCAACTACTGCGCCTCGAATGACCCGGTCGTGATCGAGGACGGCTTGGCGACGGTGAAGCGGATCCTCGCCGAGAACTACGTGCGGCCGGATGAGGCCGAAAAGGTG
Organism: Terriglobia bacterium; assembly: GCA_965218085.1. Classification (GTDB taxonomy): domain Bacteria; phylum Acidobacteriota; class Terriglobia; order 20CM-2-55-15; family 20CM-2-55-15. The sequence goes on from CBDCKF010000001.1 coordinate 576,661, forward strand.
AAATCCGCCATCCGCGAGCGGGGCAGCCTGAAGGTCATCGACAAGGTGACGGTCCGGCTGAATGAAAAGCGGGATGTCTACGAGGCACTTCTGTCGAATCTGGGAACGAAGGGCGTTGAAATCGGTACGGAGACGGTCCGGAAATACGAGAAATTACTGGCCGGCGGGATCTGGTCGATCATTACGATGCACTATTTCTATGAGGAGGGGCAACAGGGGTCGCCTTTCATTATCGATGCACTCAATCCAATCCAGATGCCAAACATGGATATGGATGAACTGTTTGCCGGGCGGCGCCAGTTTACCGAAGAGCAATGGATTGATGTGCTGTTGCGTTCCTGCGGGTATGAGCCGACGCAGTTCGATGAGCGCACGAAGTGGCACCTGCTGTGCCGCCTTGTACCGCTGGTGGAGAACAACTACAACGTCTGCGAGCTGGGCCCGAGGGGAACCGGAAAGAGCCATATCTACAAGGAGATCAGTCCGAACAGCATTCTTGTCTCCGGGGGGCAGACCACCGTTGCGAACCTGTTCTACAACCTGGCCAGCCGAACCGTGGGGCTCGTCGGACTCTGGGATGTGGTGGCCTTCGACGAGGTTGCCGGAATCAGCTTCAAGGACAATGCGGGCGTCCAGATCATGAAGGACTACATGGCGTCCGGCTCATTTGCCAGGGGTCGCGACCAGGTGAACGCCGATGCATCCATGGTCTTCGTCGGCAACATCAACCAGCCTGTAGACACGCTGGTCAAGACAAGCCATCTCCTTGCGCCGTTTCCCGAGGCCATGATCGACGCTGCATTCTTCGATCGCTTCCATGCCTATATCCCAGGTTGGGAGATCCCGAAGATGCGGCCGGAGTTTTTCACGGCCCAGTATGGGCTGATCGTCGACTATCTGGCGGCGTTCCTCCGTGAGATGCGCAAGCGGAACTTCGGCGATGCGATCCAGAAATACTTCAAGCCCGGCCGGGATCTGAACCAACGGGACACCATCGCGGTCCGGCACACCGTCTCCGGCCTGCTTAAGCTTCTCTATCCCAACGAAGAGTACGAGAGGGAAACCGTGCGGCGCTGCCTGGAATACGCCCTTGAGACACGGCGCAGGGTTAAAGAGCAACTGAAGAAGATCGGTGGGATGGAGTTCTACGACGTCCACTTTTCTTACAGCGACCTGGAAACGATGGAGGAACGCTTTATCAGCGTTCCTGAGCAGGGCGGCGGTGCCCTCATACCCGATGGCCCGCTCAACCCGGGTGTACTCCACACCATCGCAACCGCTGGCAGCGGGCACCTCGGGGTCTACCGGATCGAAACCCAGGTCACCGCTGGAAACGGCAAGCTCACCCTGTCGGGCGTGGGGTCCAATACTGCAGCAAAGGAAAGCATCAAGGTAGGCTTCGACTATTTCAAAGCGAATGCCGCTTCGGTCAGTGCCTCGGTAAAACCTGCTGATCACAACTTTCACCTGCATGTGGTCGAACTTCAGAACACGGGCCCGACTACGGCAATGACACTTGCAACCTTTGTGGCTCTGTGTTCAGGTATCCTCGGCAAGCCGGTTCAGTCACAAATGGTTGTACTGGGAAGTATGAGCCTTGGCGGAAACAGCGTCCCGGTTGAAAATCTGGCCGGCTCACTTCAGGCCGGGTTTGACGCGGGCGCGAAGAGAATTCTGCTTCCGATGGCCAGTGTGGGGGACATCCCGACCATTCCCGGAGAGTTGTTCGCGAAGTTTCAGACCAGCTTCTACTCCGATCCACGGGATGCGGCGTTCAAGAGTCTGGGGGTCGAGTAGTACCACGACGTACCACTCTGTCCGACGGAGAGGTTACCTGCAGCGACGGAAATCGCCTTGAGTGGCCGTTTCTCAAATCACTATCTAAAGAAATGGCCGGGTGGAAGCGTCGTCTTCCTGCCGCACCGCATCACGCGCTGCCGGGAATTCACAACACGACTTTATCAATGCGATCCGAGCCCAGGAATACGATAAGACCCGTTTGCGCGGTGGTTGCCTGGAGGTAGTCGCGAACCTGGTTGCGATACATTGCAAATTGTTCCGCTCCGGGATTCACGTCACTCTTCCAATCCACGACTACGTCAATGTAGCCTTTTTCATCGACAGCAACAGCATCGGCAATGCCGGCCGTAAGCGAAGCCTTACCGCTTTCGATAGCGCTTGCATAGACCCGGAACTCAGGAACCAGTCGTGGCCGGAGGGCTGTGATCTTTGGGAGTCGTAGCGTACGCACAACCGTGCCCGCCATCTCGGCGCTGGACGGCCCTGCCGCCGCATCCGGCGAATCCTCCAATCCTAGTTGGGCAATGAGTTCGGCTGCACGTGCTTGCAGCGGCCCCACCTCTTCTCCGGTTTCTCCGGTGAGCACTTCTTCCATCAACTTGTGCAGGATCGAACCACGCTCTCGGCCGCCCAGGATACGCGGCTCGACGGCCTCTTCAGAAATGGCATCGAGGATTGCGGCGCCGCCTGCAAACACGCCATCCATCTCGTCCACAGGCCCCACTGTGCCCTCATGGCGGCTGGGCTGGTGCCACGATATCCGCTGTTGATTGGAGGTGATGGTGGTCGCCTCCCGCTCCCAGGTCCTGGCGTCCTGAGTGTTGGGACTGCGGCTGCCTTCGTCCGCTGGCGCTCCATCAAAACGTGTACCATCGAATAGAGGAAGCGCCTGGATATCGATATTAATCAGGCTGAGCCAATCGTCTCCGCGGCGTTCGCTCTGCCTGGGAAGCAACAGCAGGTCCCGTGCGCGGGTCAGAGCGACGTACCAGAGGCGGATACGTTCGCGGCGCTGTTCCTCGTTTTCTTCCTGCTGGACCGTTTCATGGCCAGGGCTCGGAAATCCGAATATCTTGAAGTGGACACTGTTGTCGCTACGCCGGTAAAGAAAGTCTGTATCGGACCAAGGCACGGTTGTCGAATTGATGGGAATCACGATCGGCCATTCCAGTCCCTTGGCCGAATGCATGGAGATGATCGAAACGGCATCTGCTTCGGCATCAGGGCGGCCCTCCGCCTGGGCGTCACCGTCGTTCCAGCGCTGCCAGAGAGCGCGCGCAAAGTCCCCGATTCCGCGGCCGGCATAGGCACGCGCCATTTCCAGAACAAGTTCAACGTTGGCCAGTGCCCGCTCGGTGCCCCGCGGATGACGCGCCTTCAGGATCGGCCTCACATGCAACTCTTCCACGGCCTCCGCAAGGAGGTGGTAGGGCGTTGTTCGGCGGGCTTTCCGTGCCAGATTCTGGAGCACCGCGAGCGTCTCTCGCAGCACGGTGTTGGAGATCAACTCGGGATTGGTCCACAGGTTGAGCCGGCCTGCGCCTTCCGCGCGGGTGTGCAGCGCCTCGATCTCGTCGGCGATCTGCTCTTCGGTGAGGCCGGACAGCGGGCCCCGGATCAAGGCACCGAACGCCAATGTGTCCCGGGAATCCGCAATTGTTCTGGCGATCGCGATCAGGTCCTGCACCTCCTGCCGGCGAAAGAAGCCTTTGCCCGCCTGCGTGGCGATCGGAACCCCTCGCCGCTCCAAAGCTTGTTCATAGATCCAAAGGCTCGTACCCGTCGGTGCGAGCAGAGCGATATCGTCGAACCGCGCTGGCCGGAATTGTTTCTCATTCTTGTCGAAAACGGGATAAGTTCCGATTAGGCGCCGCACGGTATCGGCAACGACCACCGCTTCTTCACGGCGGACCTTATCGACGAGCAGTTTCCCCTTGGCGTTCTTGTGACCGTCGTCCAGCGCAATATCAAAGGTTGCGACACTTGCTTCATCCCCGCCGGTGCGTGTTGCGGTAAGCGCCGTGAAACCGGGCTGGCCCTGAGTCACGTCAAGCATTCCTTCGAAATGCTTATTGATGTATTTCAGAATAGGTTCGCGCGTTCGGAAGTTGGCCGAGATTGTCAGAACGGATGCAGGATCGCGTTGCGAAAGCGCCCGCTTGGCCACAAGGTAGGTTTGCACGTCTGCGCCACGGAACCGGTAGATCGCCTGCTTCGGATCGCCTACCAGAAACAGCGCACCGGGACGAATGATGTGTTCATGCCAGGGCGATTCCGGAGCGCCTTCGCCGGCGAGCCGCCAAATGATTTCGGCCTGTACGGGATCGGTATCCTGAAATTCATCGACCAGGATGTGTGAATAGCGCTCCGCCAGCGACGCGCGTACCGCTTCGTTGTTTCGGAGTAGATCCCGAGCCTGATGCAACAAGTCGTCAAAATCATGAAGCGCGGCATCCCGCTTATAATCCCGGTATAGATCCCGTAACGTATCGAACTCGGCGACGAAACGTTTGAATGCGAGTGCGCCAAGACTGTCACAAAGCGCAGCATACGCTTCGGCACACGCGCCATAATGTGCTTCCCCGGCGGCGCTGAGCTGCTCACCCTGGGCCACGCTTCGGCCCACGGTTTTTGCTGCGGCTTTCCACCTCGTCTTAGCCCGCCATTGCTTGAATGTCCTCTCGCCCTTTTTGCTGGCCGATGGGGGCCGATGGAAGAGAAGCCCGGCTATCTGCCGGCCGGTCAGCGCTTGCCGGCCGGCTTCCCGCGCCATACCAGCGACCGATTCGAGATTTTCGATCAGGGCGGCGGTCTCCTGCTCCACCACACCACAATCGTTATACCAGGAGGCAAACATGTCGACGGCGTCCACGAGATTCCCAAAGACCTCCGGGTGAATTTCCGCACCCACGGCTCGCGCCGTTCGGTGGACCTTCAGAAACTGTGCCGTGCGCCTTATCAGCTCCAGTGTTTTATCAGGTGCCTTCAGCAGGAGTTCGGTAAAGAAATCCTCCTCTTCACCAGCGCCCTCGATCGGTGGAATACGCCCCAGTCCATCGGCGGCACGGTCTCGTCCGAACCGGGCCGATAGCCATGCATCCATCAGATCCTGGTAAGCGAGTTCCGCCGCTGCCGGGTCGATAATGGCGGCACCTGGATCGAGGCCGGTTTCCACGGGGTAGGGTCTGATCAGTTGCTGGCAAAAGCCGTGGATCGTGGTGCAGGTGATTTCGTCCAGAGCATGGGCGCCATTTTGAAGATGAATCCTCTGCGCCTCGGTCAGACCGGAAGGCAACGCCTCGGCAAGCTCAACGGGCACCCTGCCGGAGCGAAGATCCCGAACAATACTCTCTATCCGTTCCTGAAGTTCCGCTGCAGCCGCCTCTGTGAACGTAATAGCGGCTATGTTTTTCGGATTAGTGCCGGCACCGACGAGGAGCGCCACGCGTCCGGCCATGAGAGCCGTCTTTCCGCTACCGGCGCCGGCCTCGACGAGGAAGGAGCGCGCATGGTCCGTCAGAGCAGCGATACGCGCCGCAGCATCAGAGAGTAGGGCAGCCGTGCGATCATCCGCCACCTCACACCTCCTTCCACAGCGGTGCAATCGCGGCGAGAGCTTCGGCTGTTAAAGGCAGTTTTGTGACGAGGTAGCTTTCCTTGGCACTTCCCGGCAGCGCAAAGGCTAAATCGTGCCAGCTCTCACCAGCGGAAGGTCCAGGTAGCGCTTTCCCTGCGGCAAATGAGGCTGAGGCCGCAGCTAGATATCCCGCGAGCCTTTCCAGTGTCCCCTCTGGGTCATCCAGGGACAATGCCCGATCGCCTTTGCGCGGATACAGGAGGCGGGCCTCCACTTGCGGCTGCGTCGCGATAAGCATTTTGACCGCAAAGGCGTACAGGCACCGCTGCAATTCGGCACCTCCCCTGATCTGAGGTGGGCGGCCGCGCAGTTTCCCCGACTTGTAATCCGTGACGCGCGCACGGCTTCCATCGCCTGCAAGGTCAAGACGGTCGATAGATCCACCGATGCGCATCATCGTACCGGCGATGACAACTTCAGATCCGGGATCCCACGGCAATCCTGTGCGGGCCTCATCGCCTAGGGCGTCCGCCGCCGATCCGGTGCCGAACGGGATTTCCGCCCAGCTGCGCTGATCCGGAAGAGGCTCTTCGTCAAGAGTCAACGCGGTCGTGGCGAGTTCCATAGCCTCCGCGCGCTTGCGCTCCCAGACTGCGGGGGGTGGCACGGGCCGTTCTTCGTCCCACCGTATTCCCACGATCCCAGCAGCCTGTTCCACGGCCTGTGCAATTCGATCATTCGAAGCACCGGCAAACCCCGCGGCTTCGGTACCTTCCAGCCGGTTTACTGCTTCTTCAAGAACTTCGTGCAGCAGGTTGCCGAACGCGAGTGGATCGAGCGTTAGCGGCTCATCCGTTTCTTCCGGTTCTCTCCATCCGAAGCCATAGGTCCAGAGATATCCCAAGGGGTCGCGGAGCAGCTTGACCAACGAACTCGCGGATTGCCGCCGGTCGAGTGCTCTAGTCAGCAAAGGGTGATTGGCCCTTATCAGGCCGTCGTGACCGGAAAGCTTCTTCTGGTGCCAATCGGTCCATGTCTCCACCGCCGATATCGCTCGCGGCAGACCGGAGAATTCGGATGGCCGGGCCATCAACCGGTCGCTCGCGCTTGCGGCATGTTCGGGTTCCCGGCTCTGCGCAAGGTAGGCTTCGTCAAGATCGTGTGGATAAAGAGGCGAAATGCCGTTTAGCCGCCCTTCAGTATTGCGGCGGGCCCGCGAACAGACAACTTCGTGAGCCGTCATGTTGCGGATGGTGTGAAAGTCGCGCCGGTCCGCTTCGTGAACAGGCAGAGGATCGAGACGCTCTGCCGCGATGATGTGGTTTGGAAGAAGAGGGTCCTCACTGGCGCGCCGGGGCCAAGAACGCGAGGTCAGGCCGACTAGCCAGGATAGAGGACGAGGGCTGGCGGCTATGGACGCCGCCGGTCCCCAAACTATCGCGGCGCCTAGCTCGATGCCGTCATCGATGCGCATCCCGGTCAGGGTCACATCAAGCGCAGCCGGCGGACCTTCCGTCAGCGCTTTGCGCCAGACCGTCAGCGCCTTTCCTTCGAGAATCCGTTCTCCTATTTCCGCAGATGCTTGCAGGCCTTCGCGCAGTGTTTTGATGATTTCTTTCAGCAATACCCGGTGATCTTTGCCGTCGGAGAAATCGTCCGGTGTCAGCGCGGCCATGGCCCTCTTCCAACGGGCGGAGTCCAGCAACGGAGCCGTCTCTGGCAGAGCCCGCCACCAGTCGCCCGGAAGTGAGTCAAAACGGTTGCATTGTGTGCGGAGAAGCGCCACGAAACGGACCATGCGCGTGCGCGAAAAGCCCCGCAGGAGAATTTCAGCAAGTGCTGCCGCAAGTTGCCCTTCCGCAGTTGAAAGCGCCGGCCGTCCGTGAATGAAGTGGAGCGGTAAATTGGTGGCTTCGACCAGCGCCAGCATGTGATCATCCCAGAACTCGGGCGATGCCGCCGTGATTGCTATCTGTTGAGGCCGGGCTCCTTGCACAAGATGCCGCCGGGCCCAGCGCAGGGCTTCCAGGATTTCGTGGCGTGGACTCGCACAGGACACGGCACGAACCGGCGGCGCAAATGCTGGAGTTGTCACTACTTCAATCCCGGCATCCGGCAGCCAATCCGGAACTTCCCTGGCCTTGCTCACCCAAAGAAGGTCCGTTTCCTGGCCAATCAGTGATAATAACGGCCGCCACACCGGCGACATCTCGGTACGGCCGTGAATTTCGATGCGGCCGAAAATTGAGCGAACGTGACCAACACGTTGGGATGCCGCAGCTACGAGATCCCTTGGCCGGACCTGATTGTTCGGCAGCCGGGAAAGTACTTCTCTTTCAAGAACCGCCAGCGAGTCAATGCGCGCTTTCCCGGCCTCGTCGGTCGCGGCCACTGCTTCCTCGGCCAGCATCAGGCCCGCACTCCATGCCGTCGACAAACTGGCGCCCGCGGCACGTTGAAACCCGGGCAGTGTCTTGATCTTGTCGAACTCTCCGAGCGGTTCCGCGACGGCGGCCGCCACCGCGATCTTGAGGTCGTCCGCGTCGATCGGTTGGAGGAAACCGCCAGCAAGCCGGGCGACAAGTTGTTCGATCGTTACAATCAGCAGACCCTGCTCACTATCGGTCGCGGCTTTCGTCCGATGGCTTCGCCATGCGTAGCGTGTATGCACCACCAGCGTCTTGCGTATCTCTCTTTCCAACATTCCGGTCAATCTTCAGGCTTTCTTCACAATTTAATTTATGAGATTGAATTGCAGCTCATTGACGGCGTTTGTGCAAAATGGTGTGGTGGGAAAGAAAGGGCCAGTCCTGGCATCAATGCTTCAGCAGCGAGCAGAAGCAAACCAAGGCCAGATCATCCAGATAAACCACCTGGTCCAACAAGATCATTCCTGTACCGCCCCTGATTTCCTGGACAGAGTGAACCCACCATAATCAAGCGGCTGACTCAATTGCAAGACGTTGTCGAGCCAGAGCCGGAGATTGAAAGCCGAGGCGCTCGATCAACCAGTGCTGATTATAGAGAGCGCGAAAGTCCTGAAGAGCTCGAACCAGTTCCGGAATAGAGCGAAAGTGACGCACCCAGAGCAACTGCTCTTTCAGGGTCTTGAAGAAGCGTTCGATACAGCCATTGCCTTCCGGTTCCCGGACAAACGCCGGTGAGGAGACGATGCCAAGGAATCGGATCTCGTTTTGAAAATCGTCGCTCATGAATTGGGACCCATGATCATGACGGAGTCGAAGCCCGGCGGCCGCGTCGGCGTGAAAGCCGGCGAAGTACTCTTTGAGGCCTTGCCGGATGGGATCGAGGGCTTCAAAACGCGTCGCCCGTTTGGCGGCGTGAATGCCGACACAATCGGCCGTGCAGTGATCGATGGCGGCGAATACAGTGACCGCACCATCGTCGAGGGTCACCGTGGCGGTGGCATCGATGCCCCACATCTGGTTCGGGCGATCGGTGGTGATGGTTCCGGTATGCGCCTTGCGCGCAACGGGTGCGGCCTGGCGTTGGGGCGCCAGAAGTTGAGCTTCCCGCATCAGGCGCAAGACCCGAGCCTTGGAGGTGCGGACGCCGGCGACCCGGAGCCGCGCCCAGAATTTCCGGTGTCCTTCCCCAGTAAACGGCGAGGCCGCAATTTCTTGCCGAATCCGTCCGGTCAACTCCGCGTCGGTAAACGGGGTCTTGGGCCCCCGTTTACGCGGCTCGCCCGGATGGTTCCGTCGATCCCGTCGAGCATAGTACGTCGACCGGGGCAACCCCCAGGCCGCTGCGACACGGGCCAGACCATACAGTTGGTGTGTGGAGGGCGACAGGGTCCGGCTCATCGCTTCGACCTCCACCGTAGAAAAGGCTTCTCGTCCTCCAGATGTCGGATCCGTTCCCGCAACAGTTCCTTGTCCATCACCAGACTGGTCACCGCTGACTTCAGCGTCTTCCTCTCTTCGTCAACCACATCCACGATCCGGCTCTTCAGGCCGTCCTCGCCTCCCTGCAGGAACGCCTCCCGCCAACGGGTCAGCGCCGCCGCCGTCACGCCATACTGCTGGCTCATCGCTTCAAGATCTTCTCCACGCAACAACTCCAGCACTACCGTGACCTTACGCCGAGCCGACCACCGGCCCTTCCCGCGGCTTCGAACATCCGGCCCCGCTTCGGTCGCCCTACGGGCTCCCTTCGCGATTCCGGATTCCTCCTTCGTTTCTCTGGACATATCGTGATCCTCCTGCGTTGTAGTTTCTCAAATCACTGTCCAAAGAAATCGTGGGGCGGGGGAAACAAGATCATTCCCGCTAGAACCCGAGCACTGCGAATGTTGTAATCAATTCGCCAAGTTCGCTCTGGTCGTGTTTCCGTGGGGAAGCAAATGCTATGACGTCATGCGCCCTGCGATCTCTTCCAGACTCTCCTGTGTCATTCCTTCTGACAACCATCCCATTGCGAACGACACATCATTTGAATTAGGCAGCTGCGTTGTTGTCAATGTCCGCAACCTGATTCTCGTCGGAATTGCTGATGCCTCTCCAACGAAAAGGGCTTCCTGCCTCGGAAGCGATGAAAGCATCTTTGTCATACCCGACAGACTGTCAGGTAAAAATCGGGCAACATGCTCTTGGTCCGAGCTATTGCTCAATCGCAGAACAACCCACGAATTGCACTGAGATATCACGGTCCCCTCTATGTCGGCTGGACGCTGGGATACGAGCATCAATCCAAGCCCATATTTTCGGCCTTCGCGTGCGAGACGGCGTATAGCGCTTTGGGCAACCTCATACTGCGCGTCGCCATGATCGGGCACATATCGATGGGCTTCTTCACATACGAAAAGTATAGGGTCGCGCTCTCTCTCCTCCCGGAATTGGTGGAGCTTGTATTGAAACAGTAGACGGGCGATCGCGCCGGTCAAAGGGCCTGCTACCTCGTTGGGTAACCCCGAAATATCGATAATTTTCAGGAAGGCATCTCCGCTTCCCCGCACATTTAGGAATTGGCTTAGGATCTGGGAGAGGGTGGGACCACCTTCAACATGTTCACCCATCAAGAACCCGATGCGCGGATCTGATGTGAGAACCCGAAATTTGTTCAGGATAGACGCATATTCTTTTTGGAACTCTGATGGAGTAACGGCAACCCAGTCGTTATCCTTACCCTGACGTTTGGCTTGACGACCGATGATGTGTGCGCGAAACTCTTCCAACTTGAATGGCCTGGGACGGTCGCGGTCGAACGATAATATTTCTCCATCGGTCACTCCGTCGCACGGGATCGGTTCTTCCGGATGCTTCCCCTCTGGAATGTCGTCCCGGATATCCCCGATTGCTGACCGCGCTAGTCCTGCTCCAACGAGTCTCGCGTGCGTTAACGCCTTATAAACCGTGTTCGCCTGGGATGTCGCTTCGAACTCAGTTTTGCCGATTACCAATGATCGAAACTCGTCGCTCGACATGAGCCAGTAAGGGAGCTTAAGATTTGCGGCTTCAGCGCCGCCTTGACCCAAAGCATCGTACGCACGATAGACGACAGCCTTGTTTCCAAAGGCGCTTGAGTACTCGCCATGGGGATCTATTAAAATGATCGACGGGCGTGTTTTGGTGTCGTCTTTGGATCGGTGGTCTAGGATGGAATGGATGATCGCAGCAACAGCACTCGATTTTCCAGATCCTGTCGATCCCAAGACCGCGCAATGCTGGCCAAACAGCTTGTCAATATCGGCGCGACACTCCACACGCGTTGCCCCCACATAAGTCCCAATGGGAACATGTCTTCGAATGCCATCGTCTCTCGCTTCCTCCGCACTCTGAAAGAGCTGCTCTATTTCCTCTTTTGTCGTGAGGTGTACAGCTTGCAAAGGAAGAGGATAGGTCGACACGCCGCGCCTGAATGTCAGCCTGTTGTCAGCGAAATTGTACCAGCCCTCGCCCAATAGATCGGCTTCCATAACCCGCCGGTCCTGGCTGCTGCTCGGATGTCCCGAAGACACCGACAACGCGGCCGTCTCTTCGTCAGATTGCAGGCGCAACAGTTTCACTGTTGCGAATATTATTCGACGGCCAAGATGTATCTTAAGGATGCTACCTATCTGCCCAACATCGTATACACGACCGCTATGGCTTCTCGTAAGCTCTTTGATATTACGGCTTAGTGCGATCTTTAACGAACCGCCGGAAACCTCGAAGATCGTACCAATCTCCAGGTCAGGATCGATGTGAAAATCGCTCATTGGATCTCGTCCAGAATATCTTTGGGCATTCCTTCGGAGAATAGTTGTGTGACTCCGGAAAAAGTCCACCAGTCTCGTGAACCCTCAGTGGCTGTGAAGAACGGACCGGAGGTGCCTTGGTACAAACCGTGGGGACTCGCCACGAATACTCGATTCCGCCACGGGTCCTGAGTGCGCCATGATTGTAATTTCTCTGGGAGTTTTCTACGTGGTTCGTCAGCAAAGGCAAGAACGGTCAGCTGGCTTCTCGGTGCGGCTAAAGCAATTTCAATTTCGTCGTTAATGTGCTCGTCGCTGAACGAATAACCGCAGATCAACAGAACCTGATCAACATCGTGTGTCAATCTATGTCGAAAGCGTTGAAAAAGTTTTGAAAATGGATCTCTCTGCGTATTGAGATACTTAGTGGCTTGCGGGTAGATCATAACAGTGCCACCATCGCCTGGATAAGTGTCACCCGTACGCACGCGAAACAATAGCGACGCATCTTCCTCCAGACGATGCCAATCTATGGAGCCATGGAGTTTTGTGACTATTGCGCGTGTAGTGTCGCGTGCCTCGTAATTGCGGATTTTCCAAAAGCCAATGCCGCCTCCTGAAAAACCGTCCTGATACTCGATTTGGCAAAGCGCCAAAGCGTCTTCGAGCAGCGTGTCATAGTTAGCCGTGAAAAACTCCACAGGTGTTCGAAGAATTTCTAGCCCCGCGCGACCGGACTCGAAAATAGCTTGAATGAATTTCCGGTGTTCGTTGATCCCGACAATTCCATTGCCGGGCTTTCCGACAACGGCTTCTTCAATTATCTTTCCGTCTTCTCGACGTGGCGGCTTATAACCCCAGCGAACCGTCTGCGCAATGATCCTCAGCAAATTGTCGTGGATTAGAACGAGTTTTTTCTTTGTGACGCGTTCGCCATCCATGGAAACGCAGCCAGTGCGAGACCGGCCAGCCATTGAAATGAAATCCGCAAGGTGTGTCAGTAATTCCTCGATGTTGGCACCTTCTACAACATCGTTTTGAATAAATGCAATGATCCGATGAGCTTCTTCGTCTTCGGACAACTGATCTGTGTTAGCAACTTCTAGGACCCTTTCAGTAAGTGGATACATCAAGGGTATATTGGAAGCAGAACTGACCCCTGCCCCCAGCAACCAAGTCTGTTTCGGACTAGTCAAATGCTTCCAAAACTGTTCGGCAATGTCGGCCGCATCTGCAGTGGCGTTTTCTTTCACAGATTTTCCTGCTGTCCGTTCTCTAGCCCCTATATTTCACGGATAGGACCAGAAAAGGCCGCCCTGTTTGGCATAAAGCGTTTAACGAGAAACGTTTAAAAACCCAAACGGAGACGGCCCTTATGAGAACAGAGTGTAACCAAGCCACGTTCGAATTTCACGGACTTTTTCAACGGAAAGTGAAGGCGCGATTCGACGGCGGAAAGATCACCTCCGACGCGGGTGTTCTGCTGTTGAGGGAAGTCGAGAAGCGGACGGGTTTGATCGCCGGACTGGAGCAGTGTTTTACCGATCACCGGGACCCGAGGTTGATCGAACACAGCGTGAAGGAGTTGTTGGGCCAGCGGATTTATGGGCTGTGCTTGGGCTATGAGGACCTGAACGACCACGACCAGCTACGGACCGATCCGATGCTGGCCGTGGCGGTGGAGAAGGCCGATCCGCTGGGGGAAAACCGGCGGCAGGCCGGAGACCGGGGAAAGGCGTTGGCAGGCAAGTGCACGCTGAACCGGTTGGAACTGACCGCAGAGCAGGTCGATGGCCAGGAGCGGTACAAGAAGATCGCCATGGATGGCGACAAGATCGACCGGTGGATGGTCGACGCGTTTATCGCGGCCCACGAATCGGAGCCCTCTGAGATCGTTCTGGACCTGGATGCCACCGACGATACGATCCATGGCAACCAGGAAGGACGGTTCTTTCACGGCTACTACGGCCACTACTGCTACCTGCCGTTGTACATCTTCTCGGGAGAACATCTGCTGTGCGCCCGGCTCCGGCGTTCCAACATTGACGGGGCCGACGGAGCGGTGGATGAGTTAGAGCGCATCGTCGGTCAGATCCGACAGGTGTGGCCCACAGTATCGATCATCATCCGGGCCGACTCGGGCTTTTGCAGGGATGAACTGCTCGCCTGGTGTGAATCCCATCCGGTCGATTATGTGATCGGGTTGGCCAAGAACAGTCGTCTCAAGCAAGAAATCGCTGAAGAAATGGTTCAGGCGGAAGCGGAGTTTAACGCCACCGGGAAACCGGCGCGGGTGTTTAAGGATTTCCAGTACCGGACTCTAAACAGCTGGACCCGCGCGCGACGCGTCGTCGGCAAGGCGGAGTTCCTGGACAAGGGCGCCAATCCCCGATTCATCGTGACCTCCCTGCCGCCGGAACGCTTCCAAGCCCGCGCTTTGTATGAGGACTTCTACTGCGCGCGGGGCGACATGGAGAACCGTATCAAGGAACAGCAGTTGGACCTATTTGCGGACCGGACCAGCGCGGCGACCATGCGCGCCAATCAGCTCCGGCTCTATCTCTCCTCAGCTGCGTACATGCTCATGCATGCCCTGCGACGCCTCGGGCTCAAAGATACCGCGATGGCCCATGCCCAGTGCGGGACCATCCGTCTGAAGCTTCTCAAAATCGGCGCCCGAATCCGCCTGACGGTCCGCAACGTCTGGATCTCGATGTCGGAGGCCTATCCCTATCCCGAAACCTTCGCCCTTATCATGCGGAACCTGCAGTCGATTCCGCTTCGTTGCTGACGACACGATTCACCCACAACCGAAAAACTCACTTCTTCATCTGCACAGGGCCGAGGTCTGCCTCCACACGCCGAATCATGTCCCTGTCGTGCCAAACGAGTCGACCTCACGTCCTCAACAACGACTGATTCCCCCGATTCACCGACTCCAGGATTCAGAACTCGCCGCAATTCGTTTCTCGTACCCGAAAACCAGCCGATTCCCGGATTGGTGACCCATCCGGGCTAGGTTCTTCCGACCACAGCGAATCTCTCCCCTAATGTTTTCCGTCTCGCCACCAACAAACCGGCGGTAGAGTGTCGGCCTCGAGATACTTCTCTGGCGAACGATTCTAATCCGGGTCGTATTCCGGGCCAAGTCATCCAGCGTTCCGAGGGAAAGCATCCTGGGATTCCGACCCGAAGCCATCCTGTTTGTGGGTGCCGGTCGGAATGGTGGATGAGATGCTCCGGAATCGAAGAGGCCGATAGCGACGCTGGAGAACTGGCCGGTACTGTGTTCCCTTTTGGTCAAGGAGGGAAAGCACGTGCCAGCTGTAGCCCCGAAGCGCCAGCAACTGCGCGTTCAGATCCTCGAAGTCAGTCACCTCGGGAACCGGCACTAGGAAGTTCCGGCATGCAAAGCCGGCTAGTCCCTCGACACGGCCTTTTTCCTGGCCGCGGGTCGGACTACAGAGCCGCGCTTCAAACGTGTAGTGGGCCCGAAACGCCGTGAACCGGGCCTGCTCGGCTTCCCGTGCCTGTTCCGGATCCATCGGCGCCACTGCCGTCGGCCGGTGCCAGCCCAAACGAATCTTCCGTTCCCGCACCCATCGCCGCACCGTCGGACGGCTCCGGTGAACCCATCCTCATCGACTAGGCGCCGCCATACTCGGTGCGCAGTGTGCCGCTGCTTGACCGGCTAGTCCCGATCGGTCCGGAGCCAGCCCTCCACGATCCCGGCCACCGGGCCCATCATCGGACAGGCCGGCTCCTTCTCACGCCGATACTTCGGCTCCTGCCCGGCCAATACTTTCCGGATCCTCCGGCGCGTGTGCCCCGTCTCCCGGGCGATTTGACGAATGCCTTTCTTGTAAACATGGTGTGCGGTTCTGACCAATTCGTACTAATCCATCCCTAACAATCCTCGCCACCCACTCGCGTGCTGCTTCATTCTGCACACGCTTGGGGGAGCCTATCAGGGGTGGGTCCCTTCTACGTTATCGAAATCATTCGCGTCGAAAAAGAGTGAATTCCGGTTAACTTGACAGCGCCAATGTAAGGAGCGGACTCATATACCAGTGGGTCACATTCCTCTAAACCCCATTGTGGCCTGTTTCGTCTTCTGTCATTCTCGTTGGCTTCTTACCGCTGTTCTGGCATACAAGCGCTCCAAACACTCCGCCATTGCCTGACACTACTCCGAGCAGTTCCTCGCGGATCTGCCTAGCCGTCACGAAAGGGATCGATGGGTGATGAGCCGCCTGGTTCCGATACCGTTTAACTATATCGATTGCTTTCCGCAACCGAATCAGATCGATGTCGTATGTGGCACAGAACTCTGGAATCTCACTTCGAGGTGATTCGAGAGAACGCGCGATGTCACCCAAGGTGAGCCTATCGTTCTGACGGCCCCGGATCAGAATCTGCGGGCGCCGACGATTCTCGTCTAACCATTCATTGTCAGGAAACCACCGGATTGTTCGCTGATTGAGGAACTTGCAGAACTGCCCGAGAAAACCGTTCTTCAGTTCGAGTTCAAATGCTAAGCCCAACGCGGCAACACCGTGACTGGGAGCAGCAAAGTGGGGGTCTTGCAGTATCTGTTCGGCTCCAAGCGCGGAGGTCAGAGAAGCAGGCGTGAGGGAATCGTACACTCGGGAGCCAAGCGCTGTTCTAAGGGATTCCTCTGCTGCGGGTTTGCCCTGGTTATCACGTGTTTGCTCGACCAAGCGTTCGAGCAGGTCAATGACAGGCATTTGATACGCGCTCAGTGATTCCTTCAGATCGATAACGGCTTTTTCAACTGAATAGCGCGGGCCGCTTTCTTCGACCGCAGCCTGCTCCAGTGCACCACACCACGCTAAGTACAATAGCTGTTGCCAATCTAGGTTTTCGAGATCAGAGTGACGACTCGTCTTGTGACTTTTAGCTGTTCCAGCCGTCACGTCCAAGTTTGTGATGTGGAGTGTTCGGATGATGAAGTGTTCAGATAGGATACTTTTCCAAACATGGCGATCCAGTTCCATTCGAGCCGTCAGGATGCCTTCCAGACTGTCCAAATCTCCATCTGAAGGTACCGTCAGAACACGTCCCGTACTCTTGACGCCAATTTGAGCCAGGTTTCGTGCCATGAGCACAATCAGGAATTCTCGGTTTGTGAGTCGCTGCACAAAATCGCACACCTGACTGTGCTGAATTCCAAGTCGCCACACACGCCATGGATTGCGTCGAAATTCTTCACTGTCTTCTTCGCTTGGGAACTCCGTGATCTGAGTCTCTTCGTAATCTCGGACGGTGGTCCCGGTACGTGCGCAAAGCAGTCCGGCTCGGACATTAAGTAGACGCATCCAGTCAAGTACTTGATCTCCTTCCGACATGGAAGGATCTTTCCACCCGTAGTCTGCGATGCCAGCTGCTTCCGCTTCACTTGGAAGGAACGGGTACCCCGCCTCTTTCCATTCTGCAGAAAGCAATTCCCTCGCTCTGTGTTCATTACAATTCAGGCTGATATCGCATTGGGCAAGTAAGTCTGAGATGGTCTGCAGCTTCGTACTATCGAATTCTTTCAGGGCTTGCTTTAGGGACGACCGTTCCGTAGCACAGTGGGGGCAGGCGGCCAAGTGCTTGCGAAAGTATGCAAGCGATGGACCCGACAAATCGTCATGTAGCAGCTTCTCCACTTGCTCTAGCTTTTCGCAAACGGCAATTCCTTCCGACAACTCCTCACCCCAGACGATGTCATCTTCAGGAAATAAGATCGTTCCCCATGGGTTTCCAAGATCTTGGCCATAATCTGACAAATGATCTGAGAGCTGTGGTGGAATGGCTGCAACAGGGGAGGCCATGTCAGCCTGACGCTGTTCAGCCACCGACCGTTCTTCTTCTGAGAACAGACTCTTCCAGTCGTCGTTCAAGACGATGGCCTCGATCATTAAGTCGGGTCGGCCCCGCGCCCAGAGTTGAACGGAATCATCAGACAGAGGCCCCGCGACCAGTTGCTTGGCAGCACGCACTCCGCCAAGTTCGATCACCGTCTGTATGTACTGTTCAGGCCGGTACCTACAGTCGTCGGTAATCTGTTCAATCATCGCCTGGAGCGCTTCACCGAAGCGATCCTCCGGTCCAGGGTGTTCAGCCATGTTTGGATATTACTCCTTGAGGAGTTGTTTCGCGCTCTTCTGCGAGCGACTCAAAGCGCTCACCGGGATGTGTTGCAACTTTTAAAAATCAGCAAGAGAGCGATGGTTCGGGTCGACCAGGCTCGGTCTCATGCAGCCACCTAGAACAGCTAGTTGATGCACTGAATCTGTTGCCGAACATCAGTAGTGTCCCAACGTTTAGATGGGCGTCGCCCATAGGTTATTGAGAATGGTCATGTTAGATCGGCTGAGAGCCAAAATCGATTTGAATTTGATTGCGTACTGGCGGCATCCTTCCGCGACTTTGCGGCAGGAGGCGGCCTATGAATTCCGGCAAGACGATCTTCTCTCAGCTGATGGACTTTCTTCCCCGTCAAGACTTTCGTCGATGCGTCGATCGCTACCGTGGCAACTACAAACTCCAACGTTTTTCCTGCTGGGATCAGTTTCTGTGCATGGCGTTCGCGCAATTGACCTACCGGGAGAGTCTGCGCGATATCGAAGCCTGTCTGCGTTCGGCTGGCACGAAGCTTTATCACATGGGCATTCGCAGCCGCGTCTCCCGCAACACCCTTGCGAATGCGAATCAGGTGCGCGATTGGCGTATCTATGCCGACTTCGCCCAGACGCTGATCTCCATGGCTCGCGAGCTCTATGTTGGCGACAGTTTCGGTGTCGACCTCAAGCAGACGGTTTACGCACTCGATGCCACAACGATCGATCTGTGTCTTTCCCTGTTCCCGTGGGCACGCTTCCGCAAGCACAAGGGAGCTGTCAAACTGCACACGGTTCTGGATCTGCGCGGCAATATTCCTTCCTTTATCCTGATTACACACGGCAAAGTTCACGACCTCCATCTTCTGGATCAACTCGCCTTCGAGCCCGGAGCCTTCTACATCATGGATCGCGGTTATCTGGATTTCCGGCGCCTGTACAAAATCAGTGTCGCGGCGGCGTTCTTCGTGACACGCGCGAAAAAGAATTTCGTCTTCAATCGTCTTTATTCACTCGATGTGGACAAGTCCACCGGAGTCCTCAGCGATCAGATCATCAGCCTACGCGGCTTTTACTCTCGCAAGCGCTATCCAGAAAAACTCCGCCGCATTCGCTTTCTCGATCGAGAGCACAACAAGTACCTCGTCTTCCTGACCAACAATTTCGCGCTGCCAGCGGCGACCATTGCCCAACTCTATCGCTGCCGCTGGCAGGTCGAACTGTTCTTCAAGTGGATCAAACAGCACCTACGCATCAAGGCGTTCTACGGCACAACCCCCAATGCGCTGAAGACTCAAATCTGGACCGCCATCTCGGTCTATTTGCTTGTTGCCATCGTGAAAAAACGGCTCAATGTCAACGCCAGTCTCTACCGAATTCTCCAGATCGTCAGCGTCACCGTTTTCGAAAAAACGCCCCTTTTAAAGGCCCTTTCCGCCCTCGACTATCAAGATTCAGACTCGGAGAACTCCAAACAACTGAATCTATTCAACTAACGTTGGGACACTACTGGCCGAACATCCGAACCGTTCACCCGCCTCGCCTACCCCTTACTGTCCGAGATCCGCACTGCACTTTGGGTCAACCGAGATGCGATGCGAAATTTCCAACCGTTCAAGATCAAGACGGTCGAGGATAGCGGCGGCGGTGCCCCCCCCCGCATGAGCATCCTCGCTGAGGAGTTGCATATTTTCTTTGTTCATAGGGTCGTTCCTGGCGTGCCAGACCCAAGGGCCGGCCCTCGACCATCCCCGAGCTCGGTTGCGGCCTAGTGGTCCCCGTCTAACAGACTGTACCGTATTCGGCTCGTTCCCCGAGCCAGACTGACACACTGCGGCTTCGGCCAAGCCGTTCGAGTTCCTTCCGCACAGGGATTTCCGATCTAATGGTCATTATTTTCCTCATATATGATCAGAAATGGGACAGCCAGAGCCGTTACGTTAATTGTGACGGACTACACTAGCTTCCCCCCTGGACACCCACACCAGGTAGCTTTGGGCTAGACACCACTTCCAGGGGCATCATCGTCCACACCGCCGTGGTCCTGACCACCGCCCCGTATCCCTTCCAGCAGTTCCTCTAGGTGCGCCATGCGCTCGTGTAGCTCGCCAATTGGCGGCGCGGGTAGGACGGTGCTAGCAGCAAGTTTTAGAAGTGACCGAAAACTTGGAGCAACCCCATCGGATACGGCCTCAGACTTGTCTTCCGACTCCGCGAGACAGTCTAAGATCCGGCAGACATCGCTAAGTGGAATCTTAATCGTGTAGTCGTAGCGACTCGACGAGTCGCCAAAGTCGTCGGCGTACTTCTCTTGCATCACTACAGGCTCCGACTTTTCATCCCACGATACCGAGAGTTTTTCGAAATCAACTGAGCGGTCGAATCCGGCCCGTCGTGCTGCGGCTCTAGTTATTTTCATATCTCATCCCGTCAAAAAAAGGGTGTGCATCGCTCAAAACAGGGTACCGACCAGATTCGTTCAGAAATACACGCTAAGGGCTCGGCTTGAGCCCTCGGGTCCTCATGAAGCTGTAGAGGGTCGTACGGGACACGCCCGTGAGCTTGGCGATGGCAGTTTTGGAAACGCCCCGCTGCGCGGTCGAGACCCTCAAATGGGCAACGGTTTTCACGGCCTGACCATGGAATACGGCTTCTGGTATTTTATCTAACAGATACGAAACATGGAATGCGTCATATTCCATGCTACTAAACTGTTCGATCATAACGGGCGTTTGTTTCTGACAGAACTATGCCGGTCTCCGGTCCCGACGTCTCTCGCCCCCGTCTGATTCGCGATGCCTGATTTCTCGAAGCCGATCGACGCGAGATCGCCCTGCGGAGGATTCCACGTCCTCGTCAGTGCCGGTCGTGGTCGGCGTCTCTTCCGCGTCCGCTTGGCGTGGGGGCTCGGCCAGACCAGTGACGTCCCTGATTTCTTCCTCGTTGAGCGATTCGGCCTTGAGGAGGGCGTGGGCGAGTGCGTCCAGTTTGTCGCGGTGCTCGGCCAACTGTCGGTCCGCGTCACGCTGACATTCCTCGACAATGCGGAGAACCTCGGCGCTCTTCGAGATAGGCCGCCCAGGCGGCCATCAGAAGCCGCCCGACGCTCGAACCTCAATTGGCTGCCGTTCTTGCAGCTTGGTTCATTCCGCAGCGCGACGACGGGCCACCCGTCCAGTCACGCTGGCGGTCTAACGGCCTTCTCCAGATACCGTTGGGCCGTCTCTCGGATGCGCAAGGCGTGGGAGAAGATGTCGCTCACGTCGTCGACGTGCACACGCTCCTCCGACTTGTTCGCGTCGAAGAGCCCGAGCCGCTTTTGAGCCGTGTTGAAGTGCAGCCGGCAGATCGGTTGCCGGTTCGTATTGTCTAGCAGCACCGAGCAGTAGTGCTTGCCGTCCCGGAGTGTGACCCGGTCTGCCGGTACGTCCGGCGTCAGAATCGCCGTGACGACGTAGTAGGCGCGCCACTCTTCCTCGGTCGTCACGATGTCGTTGTCGGTTGCCTCGGGCTCTGCAACAGCTTCCGATACTACTGGCTCGGCATCGTCCGTCGACGACAGCGCCGACTTCAAACGATCGCTAATCCTTCCTGTCAGAAACTGGTGCATCGCCTTCCGTGTGGCTCGCTCAAACTGCTCGATCACTGCCTTGGTCTTGACGCCTTCGTAGATCTGGCCCGCGAAGTGGCGCACAAGTGCTTCGGACGGGTTGGCCCATTCGGCTGCCAGCAGGCGCAGAACCTCGCGGGTGTACTTCAAGTCCTTCGAGGTGTCGAGGATCTTCTCGAGGTCGAACGCCGGCTTGGTAAACCGCTTGATCTCATCAGCGTCGATGGATTCCGCGTCCAACATGTTCAACTCGAGGAACGGCCGGCGGTCCATCTTGTTGGGTTCATCGATGTCGGAGTAGAACCGATATGTCACGCCGTCAGTCAACACGCCGAGCCGCGCCTCGGTAACACTGAAATACCGGTAGAGTTGCGAGGCGGGCTCCTTGGTCAGATCGGCGCCGTAGTGCTTGCACTCGAAGATCATGATCGGAGACCCGTTGGCGACGATGGCGTAGTCGACCTTCTCACCCTTCTTGGTGCCAACGTCCGCCGTGTACTCAGGGACGACTTCGTCCGGATCGAATACGTTGAACCCAAGCACGTGCGTGATGAATGGTAGGACGAGCGCGGTCTTCGTCGCCTCTTCGGTATTAACTCTGTCGATCCGCTTCGCGACCCGTGCAGCAACTTCGCGGATGCGATCTACCAAGTCCATCCCTTCGAATGACTGAATCATCGAGCTCCTCCTAGTAGCCAGCCTGCCGCGGCCATGCGACGCCGAATGATACTACGCTGTCTGCCGTCGTTCCGCGTGGCTCAAGTGCGCAGCCGATCCGTTCCAGGTAACGGTACGCCCACTTCCCCGAATCACGATCCGGGGCGCGACGAGGGCTGCGCCAAGCCCCTTTGATCGAGGTACGTCGCCCAATCGTCCATGAGCTGCCGCGTGTCTGCTGTTCGTCTTTTACCCTTATGCCATGGTCAGGCCAAAATCTTTGAACCGGAGAAAGTCTGCGGCATTCGCGGTTGCGATGGGCGCATCGGCGACCAGCGCCGTGGCCGCAATCATGCAGTCGATCAAGGAGCCGCGCCGTCTTCCGGATTCATTAAAGAAACGGGCGGCCAGCTCCGCGTGCTCCGGTGTGAAGTCCTGGCGCTGTCCCACGATCTCGGTAGCCAATTCCATCTCAGATCGCTTGAGGGGGCCGCACAGCAACTCTGTCCAAGCGACGGTGCTCATTCCCAGGGTTTGACCCTCCCCTATCCAGCCGCGCAGTCTGCGGTCTTCAGGCGACCCCATGGCCAGCGCCCGAATCAGGAAGCTTGTGTCCAAATGAATCATTCGGACTTGAGCGGCATCCAACGCCCCGCCTCACGGCGCTCGGCCTTCTGATCCCGCGCCCATTGGGAGACATCGACATTGCGCTCGCGCAGGGAAGTTTGCAATCGGTCGAGGGTGTCGAGGGACGCACCCTCGCCGGGTTTCCCTCCCGTTGCAGCGATTCGAATGGCGCGGCGTAACACTTCGGACTTCGATACGTTCCAGCGTTGCGCCAATGCCTCCAGCACCCGCACGGATTCGACATCCAGTGAATACGTCGACTTGATCGTTGTTGTGGCCATACCGCAATGTATGGCCATATCTGCAGCGGTGTCAATCTCCCGTGCTGCCAAAGCACCCACGGTAGTCCGCGCCACAAGACAAGAACCACAGAGAACTACCGGTCGAAATCCCAGCCGCGGCTGCGCGTCCTGGCTTGTTGGATCAGGTTCTCGATTCGCCCCGCAACCCGGTCCCACCGATCCCCGGCATTCCGCTTCTGCTCGGCCTCGGGGTGGATTACCGAAAGAGCTCGTTCATATCCCTCACAACGGCGTTGGATACGTTGATCATTTCGTTCACACTCTGCTGGAGCCCCTCGTAGGCGTTGGTCAAGACCGTTACATGTCCGCCCAACTGCACCATGTTTTCTGTCAAAGTCTCGACCTGCCCGGCCAACTGCTTCTGCTCCCGCTCGTATTGCGCGGCCAATCCCTGAACGTGCTCGGACAAGCTCTGCACCTGTTCGGACTGCGGCTTCAAATCCTCGGCCAACGCTTCGGACCGCCCCAGCTGCTGCTTCAAGTCCGCCGCCAACACTTCGGACCGTTCGCGGGGTTTTCGTGTCAGTATTGCCCACTCTGCCGCCGGAGGATCGACGGGCACTGGCCGTGCTCGAACCCGTGGACGGTTGGGATGGCTTCACTCGCCGCGACGGTTTGCGGCCAGCGCTCCGCAGGTTCCAATACTCGAATTATCCTCAGGCATTAAGATCACCGGAAGGGACTTTCCTGAGCGTAACCGACAGCTCATACTCATAAAGTGAAACGCTTGGCAGGCCCGAACAAGCCAAACGAAGGTCATCAGATATCTTCCTCGCTGCTATGATTCCGCGGACAGCTTGGTCGGGTTCGGCAAGATTCTTTCTGATCCGGGCCATATAGCCGAGTAACTGCCCAACTGTGCGGTCGTAACCTCGCGACACTTTCAGTTCGATGACAACCAGGCGGTTCTTATCATCGACCGCGAGAATATCAATGAATCGGTTGCCAACAGGGTACTCAATCCCTGTAATGCCTTCCTCTTCGTCTTTGTACAACTGTAGGCCGGGCTCGATGACTGACGGGTTCTTCGCTAGAAAATCCCGAAGATCACTTTCGTATGCAAACTCACTTGACGCCTTTGCCGGGATCGGTTCGTCTTCTTGGCCTGGTGGGTCTGTCGGGGGAATGGGCACCGGATCGGTTGTCGGGTCATAGAGACGGAAGTGGCTTTGATCGATTTTAAAGAGCAGATCCTCACCGGACTTGGGAGTGTAGTGAAGCCGACTTCGTACATTGGTTGAGAACCGGATCAAATGGGCTGAGATGGTCCCTTCCTTGATATCTGGATAATGCTCACCGAACCACTTGATCGCTTGCTCCCTAGAGAATCGCTGTCCCTTTTGCGAAGCTAGATCCTTGATCATTGCTTGGAGAAGAACGCGGACGGGTTTGCCGTAGATTGCCAATATGATCTGAGCCTCGGCGAAGGTGCTGTCAAAATCAGGCACCTCACTCGTCCATATAATAACCGGCACCGAGTAGGATCGGCAGGCCATAGACGACGACCTGCTTGACGAAGGCTACCTTCCTCTGGAGTCACCCTGTGGCCGTAGAGCTTGGCGGCGGAAGATTTTACCTATTTGAGTGCCAAGTGTCCAACGTCAATCAAAATTCCTTCTCGGGAGTTTTGATTGTCGCTGATCAGCCAAGAGAGCGGCCACTGCGCTAACAACGGTTGCTGCTGCGACAATCCAAGCTATGATCTTTTCCTGCTTTCCTAGGCGTATCGCCTTTGTGTGGGTTAGCTCGGCAGGCAAGGTAACGGAGGAAATCAGTGAATCTTCGTTCCAACCTGCACTGAACTCGGGGGTGGCGGTTCCGCGTTGTTTCCAGCTCTCGCTCTCGAGAATCACCGCTGCGAGCAGTTGCCTTGGGCGAACAGGATTATCGCCGAGGTGCCCTACCCGCTGGCATGCTTCTGTCGAGTGAGTGCTCGCCAGTTGGATTTCGATTCTGTGTGGCTTTTTCGTGTCCGGGCCGCTCGGTTCCTGTTCTTCCATGCTGGTAGAATCGCAACGGCGTCTTATCTTTTTCGCCTCCTTCGGGTTTTTCCGTATCTCACGAAGCCCTTCCAGAACAACACCACTTATTGTTTGTTTGCCCAGGCCTTGTACCCAATGGCTCCATGATTCGTCGTCCACCAGTGCCCAACTCAGGCTTATCGTGTCTTTCCCGCTGTTTATCGTTGCTTTTCAAGCCGCTCCCTCACGACTTCGCCGCTCGGAACCAATCCTTGTTTACGCTCCATGGCTTCTCATGATCTTGGCCCCCCCTCCTGGGGTGTCCACCAGTCTCCACTTCTGCGGGCCTCGAACTCCACCAGTCCCGGAGCATTGGCACTCACTATCACCCTCGCAGAGCCGCCGCTTGAGGTTGTCTACGACTTTCACCGTCAACTTCCCATCCCCGGAAGGCACACTCACCGTGGTCTTGTGTTGGTCGTTGGTGAATTCGTACCTCATATTTCGCCCCTCAACTCGCCGCGTTGACGCTGCATGCTTTATTTCTCCCATGTTCCCCAGACAAGACAGGGGACGCCAATCAGCGGCGAGAGTACGGCCCTCACGGTTAAGGCGCAACGAGGGCTGCTCGCAATTAAACCCTGATTTCACAACAATTTCTTGGTGGTATGGCGATATTTTGGGGGTACTTGCATCTCGTTCCGTGTCCGCTTTTGTGTGGTTTTTCCAGTGGTTGTGTTTATCGTAATTTTTAATGAATTCTCCTCAGTCTTGTCGTCAATCCAAAAAGAAATCAAGGCGTAAGTGGAGAACCTGTAAACCAGATCAAACCAGTGAAGCGTATGCTCGATATCCAGATCGTTAGACCTGGAATAAAGCATCTGGTACATGCGCCCAGTGGAATGCTCAAACTCCTGGATGAACTCTCTCAGTGCCGTAGCTAAATCTTGTTTCTCAAGATGCCGACGTTGTCCCAAGGTGCTGTTGAGAAACGTCCATAAAACGTCGCAATATTCTCGCCAACGGCGTAGTTCTTGGGAATCCTCATCCCAAAATTTGGCTCCATCATCCTTCAAACGACTTATCGCCGATAGTGCGTCACGAACGTGGGTCGAAGACGGATTCGCCTCAAACCGACCTATTAAATCCACTAGTTGTAGCTGACGTTCCTTGAAACGCGGCATCGTGTTCGCGTGTTACGGGGCAACCTCGAGCTGCGCCTCTAGGGCTGCTCGGCTACCCCGTGTTCCATGAATTCCGTCCCCTTAATCCATCCATGAACGTCGTTATCTGGGTCAAGACTGCCGAACGTGACCACGCGTACGTAGTACCAGGGGTCATCAGGCACCAGGCGATCGATCTTTCTCACAACGATGATCCGCCCAGCATTAATAAACCTCAGCCCGACGACTGGCCCGTTTCTCCCCCAGGGGTTGTGTTGCAACTTTGGCCGCCGGCGGCTGGTAACCTGAAGAGATCATGAAAAAGACAATCCGGCCGGCGATCTTCAAGTGGCGACAAACCGAGCCCGAGCTGATTCTTTGCGCCGTGCGCTGGTACCTGCGGTACTCGCTCTCGTTCCGCGATGTCGAAGAACTGCTCAGCGAACGCGGCCTGAAGGCGGACCACACGACAATCTGGCGCTGGGTCCAGCGCTACGGTCCTGAACTCGAGGCGCGGCTGCGCCGTCATCTCAAGCCAACCAACAGGTCCTGGCGCGTCGATGAGACCTACGTTCGTGTCAAGGGCCGTTGGTGCTACCTCTACCGAGCCATCGATTCCACCGGCGCCACGATCGACTTCGTGCTCTCGAGGTTGCGCGATGCCGCTACGGCCAAACACCTGTTCCGTAAGGCGCTGACGGATCCGTCGCATCCACAGCCCCGGGTTATCAATACGGACCAAGCACGCCTCTATGGGGCGGCGATTTCAGGAGTGAAGCAGGAAGGAATCCTGCGACGCCGTTGCCGCCACCGACCTGTTCAATACTTGAACAACATCCTGGAGCAGGATCATCGAGCGATCAAACGACGCGTGAAAGCCAAGCAGGGCTTTCGTGAATTCCACGCGGCACGGCGAACGATCCAAGGATATGAGGCAATTCACATGATCCGGAAGGGTCAGGCGAGGTGGGTGAGCGGTTCGGATGTTCGGCAACAGATTCAGTTCATCAACAAGCTGTTCGAGGTCGCCGCATGAGACGGAGTCTGGTCGACCCAACCCGTCGCTCTCTTGCTGCTTTTTGAAAGTTGCAACACATCCGCTTCATGCGGTCAACCCTACATTTCTGCGAATCTTATTGCAAAATGAGCGCATTTCGCAGATATATTTTGCAGCTGATAAGTCCTTGTTTGCACACGTTGCGATTTCCCTTCGCGATACTCTGGAGATTTGCGAATGCCGCCGCGCTTGTGGGGCGACGCCCAGCGGGCACGGTACGGCCACTTTCCCGACGTTCGCGGAGAACTTCGACCTCTGCGCGACCCCTGATTCCGAATAGGACTTTCGCAACGCCTTATGTCAGTACACCGTTCCTCTCGCACGCACGGTCCGTGTACGTCGAAGAGATCGGGCAGGATGATGAATGATAGGCGTCACTACAACCACTGGGGACGTCAAGATGGGAATTGTTCAATGTGAGGTGGCCCCGGTTTGTGGACAGCTTGGCGGCCTGTTTAAGGTGTATTCCGGTTGCCGCTCATCTTGCCAGAATCTCCTTGGATCGATCTTCCTGTCGCCGTTGCTGCGCCTGTGGGTAAGTGGGCAAGCCGCGTAGCGGCTTGTCCATCATATCCGCAGGCGGGTCGCCGCGGTAGGCCTCGGCCGGGGTTTTTCCGCCGAGGGCCGAGTGTGGCCGTTCGGCGTTGTAGAAGTCGATCCACTCGCCGATGACGCGCCGGGCCTGGAAGCCGTCGGCAAGGTCGTGCAGATAGACAGCCTCGTATTTGAGGGAGCGCCACAGGAGGCCCCCTCGGGGGGGCCTTCATCATACCGCCCGCTCTGCGGGCGGTATCTGATGTGTGCCGGGCATGGCACGCCAACTGAAGGAAGGAAAGCCACCGTGATCGGACGGAAGGCGAACACCAACAAGGCAAGGGCAGTCTCAGAGATGGGGCGTCCGGAAGAAGCATGAGGCAGAACTCGTGTACGTAGCGAACAGCGAACCGGCTAGATGGGTGCCCGGAGGGGGACGAGCAGGCGTAAGAGAGCGAGTCCCGATATCCGACCGTAGTCACCGAAGGGAGCTGAAGCCGGACGGTATACGAGGGGGTTGCGTGTCTTACCCCGGGAAGCCCTATTGCTTCGATATCGGGACCCACGGTGGGTGCGTCCACCCAGACGCTCAAAGGACATTGGGTTATCCAGTCCGCCGAGACCCGGTATTGAAAACCAAACCGCGAACGGCGACCCCGGAGCGGGGAGGAAGCAGAGGGTGGCAGATCCATGGGTAGTACTGAAGACTCAGGGCCGATGAAGCCTGGTAACAGAGCGGAGGAGAAAACCCTGACGACCGGGAAGACCCGGGCCACCGGAGATCGCTATCCGGCGGTGGGAAGTCATGGACGAGAGGCGAGAGTGACACCATCAGGAAGTCGATTCAGTGGGTGGATTTAGGGCCTAGCAAACCGATGGGGGCAGCGAGCTCCGCGCGAGCACCGAACCGGAGGCCCGGCGAGGTTAGCAGCAGTCCGGGCCCGGCGCCAATACCAACCATCCCCGGCCATTCCTGGCGGTAGAGAGTCACGGAGAAAGTGAAGTGAAAGTTGTTGGAGCCATGGAACGGGTCTACAACCCGGGGCGACTCTACCGGGCATGGCAGCAGGTTCGGGCCAACGCCGGTTCAGCCGGAGTAGACAACATGTCGGTGGACGCTTTCCAGGAGAGAGAAGACGAGCTTCTCGCACGAATTCAGGCAAAGCTGGAAGCCGGGACATACCGTTTCAAGCCCGCAAGGCGGGTCCTGATCCCCAAGCCGGGCAGTCCGAAGAAGAGGAAGTTGGGTATACCCGTGGTCATGGATCGCGTAGTCAGTCAAAGTCTCCACACAGTGTTGACGGAGATCTTTGAAGGTGACTTTAGCCGGTCCAGCTTCGGGTTTCGACCTGGGAAGAGCCAACACCAGGCCATCCGCCATGCACGGAAAGCGGTGGTGGAAGGCTACGAGTGGTGTGCATCGCTGGACATTGAGAGCTTCTTCGACGAGATTCCTCACAACCTGATCCTGAAGCTCATTCGACGGAAGATCCAGGATGAGCGGCTCGTGACGATGGTGGCGCGGGCGCTGAAGGCGGGAGTTGAAGTAGAGGGTGTCGTCGAGAAGACGGACAAGGGATGTCCACAGGGCTCCCCGGTCTCGCCGATCCTATCCAACATCGTGCTCAACGAGCTCGACCAGGAACTGGAGCGGCGGGGCCACCGGTTCAGCCGGTGGGCCGATGACTTCGTCATCCTGTTAAAGACCGAGCGGGCAGCTCGACGGGTGATGGAGAGCATAACTCGACTCCTCGAAGATGAACTCGGATTGCACGTCAACCGGGACAAGAGCCGGGTGGCGCCGATGAAGGATGTGGAGTTTGTCGGATTCCAGATCCTGCGGGGCCAGATTCGGGTCAGTACACGGGCGCGCAAGCGCTTTGTGCAAGAGGTCCGATCCCGGACACGGCGGAATAACGGGCAATCGATGTCCCAGGTGATTGCCGGTCTCAACGAATATCTTGCAGGCTGGGTCGGGTACAATCGCATCCAGGAGTTCCGTAAGATATTCCAAGAGCTGGATGCATTCATCCGAAGCCGACTCCGTTCCATGCAGTTAAAGAAATGGAAGAAGCCGGCCAAGTTCCAACGGATGATGATTCGAGCTGGGGCACCGATGTATTACGCCCACCGCACCTGGATGCGGATGAGTGCGTGGCAATCCGTCCTGCGACGGGAAGTTCGCTTCGTCCTAAGTCTGGAGTGGTTCCGCCGCCACGGACTTGTCTTTCTCCATGACTACACGGAGCGGAATCTTAAACTGGAGTTTACTCGCTGATCGAGGAGCGGCTTACCTGGCCGGTACGAGCCGTTCTGTCCGGAGGGGGTGCGAGCGATCTCACCTCCTACCGGGATTTCGACACTTCAGAGGAATACGAGCAGGCCTTTGCCCGACCGGATCAAGTCTCCGCGTCCCGTTGGGCAGTGAATTCTCCAGTAGAACATCGGTCAAATCGTTAGAGTCAATACCGGGTCGATTGCATGCCGTAGGACCCTGTCTACAGTCGTGCCGTAAAAATAGTTCTCGACTGGGCCGTATCTCTTCGCACCCATGACAATCATTGTTGGCGCGATCTGTTTCGCCGCGTTGAGGATGCACTCGCTTGTAGGTCCCAATTCAACCCGTACATGGACAGACTCGTCCGATATGAACTCCGTGGGGATTACATTGAGTGCCTGCATTTCGGCCCATTTCCGCGGCTCGTCTAGCGACGATGCGACTTCGCTTGGCTGGAATAGACTATGCAGCATCGTTGGCGTCTTGACCGCATAGACCAGATGGATTGGCCAGTCGAAGGCTTTCTTGATTTCGAAAGCATAGTCTGTGATCTTTCTTGCCTGCCGTGAAAAGTCGGTCGCCACCAGAATCGAGGCCGAATCACCGAAGTACGGGCGTGTCTGTTTGAGTTGAATGGACTCTGCGGATTTCGAACTGGCAAGGTGAATGGGGATGGCAAGAACAGGGCGTGTCGTACTGCGAACCACTCTCATCGTCGTGACACCACGCGTGCTCCCCATAACGACAAGATCAACCATCTCTTGAGACGCAAGTCTGCAAATCTCTTCCGGAGGCTTGCCCTGCAAGATAATCGGGCGAAAACTGGTTGCCCGCTTCATGTCGTCTCGCAGCTCAGCCTTGATCTCTGTTTCGACATGGAAATCCATCTTTTTCTGAAGCTCGTGGACATCGAACAGCGATGCCCAGTGCGCGTGGGGACCAAAGAAATTGTTGACGACATGGAGGACAATGACCTCTCTTTCGTTGAACTGCAATGCCTGAAAAGCACGACCCAAGGCGCTGTTTCTGTCCTTAGAAAAGTCTGTCGGGAACAAAATTCGTTCGAACATGCTTTACTCTCCTTCGGGCATTGTAGTCCGGCAGAGCATTTCGGACATAATTTGTTGAAAACCAAGAGGACGTTTCACTTGGACAATGGAAAAAGAGCCCACCCCGACCGAGTAAAAGGACCCGCCCCCTGGGTTAATGGTTCGTAAGTAAACCCGCGCGCTTCAGGCGGACCCTCCGGAGGACCGGCTTTTCTTGTTCTGCTTGCTGGCGGCACCGAGACTTTCGATGAACCGGATGCTTTCCCAATCGAATACCATGGGCGATGGGCGATGATCGGATGTTTCCAGACTTACCGGAAACCATCGCCAGGGGAGAAATAAGTGACTGCATCGGTGCGAAGCGTGAACGTTGACAGTGTGAACCGGCTGGTGGAAGCAGTCCGAATCGCGGACGGATTCGACATGGAGAAGATCCTTCGGGCGGCATCCGACATCGGAGGATACGCGCCTGAAACGGACCCGCGCTACGAACCTAATTGTCGGGCGGAAGAGCCGGACGATAGCGAGAGATTCGCGTGCGTTTCGCGGTGGCTGGGCCTGAAGGAACCGGAAGCCGAGGTCCTGTTCAATCTCGGCGGGCAGTACGCACCGTCCGAGATCACGCGGGAGCATCTGCTGAGCGTTGTTGCATAGATCGAGGCGGAGATGGAATTCGCCCTTTCCCAAGCGGTAGCGTCAGGCGATGCGTTCGAACACGGGACGTCCGAGTGCGGTCATTGTGTTCAGAGCTTTCTGGCCGACCTGAATCTCCGTGATTTGCCTGGAGAAGCTGCGAGATTTGAGCTTGGGGCCGATCACGCTCTTCCAACGGCCGATCTGCGTTTCTATCCGGCTGCGCTGGTTGTACCCTGTGGCCACTTGCCAGGCCATGCGGCCGTTGCTGCGGATCTGAGCAATATGGCGATCCCGAACGGTTGGATCCCGCGCCGATTGCGGTCGGATCACTGCGTTCTTCGGCGGCGGTATAACCACATCCAGGGTCTCCCCATACCGTTCCCTCAGCAGATCCCGTGTAGACGCTCCATCATAGACGCCGTCCGCCAGAAACCCCGTGACCGGGCCATCGAGTTGATCCAGGAGCCCGTATCTGGACTCCTCCTGTCAAGTAGGCGCAGCTGTCCCATATCCTTTTCCCGAAGATTCTTTTCAGCATCCTGATATTTGATTTTCGAGTTGAGTGACAGATCGACTGCATCCGTATCTTCGGCCTCTCGAATGGAACGTTTGAGTTCCGGGCCATGATGAAATTCGCGCGCGGGGTGCCAACCGGGTAAACGGCCTCCAGGGGCCACGGCTTCTCCGGCGTTTCCCCGCGCCGGTCTGACCGGTACGTCATCAACTCGAACGTCGTCGCAGTCTACTGAAAGGATGTTCCTACAGTCATGGTGTCAGGCCGCCCGTCGGTCAGCCTCGTACGCCGTGTCCTGTGTCCACACGGCCCAAACCGTGCGGGCCAGTTTGTTGGCTAAAGCAACCGTGGCCGTGTTGTGCCCGCGGAGTGTGTGGAGACGGAGACCCCATTTCTGCAGAGCCGAAGGTTGCGCCCCTTTTCGATGCGCACTCCATAGCAGAGTGCGGCCACCGTGTATGAGCAGCATCCGCAGGTAGACGTTGCCTTGTTTGCTGATCGCTCCCAGCCGACGCCGGTTTCCGCTCGAACGCTCACGCGGGGTGAGTCCCAGATAACTGGCAAAGTGGCGACAGGACCGAAACCGTCGGGGGTCACCGACAAAACCTACCATCGCCGTGGAAGTCAACAGCCCGATTCCAGGGATCGAGCGCAGACGGGCCACCTCGGGCATCTGACGGGCCAGGGCTTCCAACTCCCGCTCCACCGATTGAATGCGTGCCTCCAGCTCGCGGATTTCGGTGCACACTTCCGAGAACATGACGCGTACGGTCATGGGGATCTCAACATCCGCATCTTCGATCAACCCCATGACTCCGGGCACCAGCCGCCGGGCTCCCGTCGGCAGCACGAGCCCAAACTCTCCCAGCAGCCCCCGCACCATGTTGATGCGCGCCGTCCGGGTCCGCATCCAGGTCGACCGGATGCGGTGCAGGGCGGTGAGTTGCTGTTGCGCCACCGTCTTAATGGGTACCGCCCGAATATCGGCATTCCGGTGGGCCTCCAGCAACCCTTTTACATCCGCCCGATCCGTCTTACTCCTCGGTACGTAGGGCCGGACATACTGCGGTGAAATCAGTACCACTGTGTGCCCCAGTTTCTGGATCTCTCGTCCCCAGTGATGGGCGGCACTGCAGGCTTCCATCACGACCGTCGCCAGCTCCTGATTCGCAAAAAACGACAAGAACTTTCCCCGGCTTAAACGGTATGTCTTCGTCATCTGCCCGGGGCGGTCGGAAATCCCAATCTCGAAAACATTCTTTGCCAGATCCACTGCGATCGTTTTACTCTTCATCTCGGACTCCTTCTTGTTTACACGTCCTCGTGTTTAGCCCGCACCATCGCGAGGCTTCACAATGACTTTGGCACTACGATGCCGACTCAGTCATCAAGGAGGAGTCCATCCCATCAGGTAATGCAGTGCTGTCTCCAACGTCATCGTGAGTCAGATTGGCGCAAACAATCGCACCGCTGGCCAGGTCCAGTCCGAGGTGGAGTTTGCGCCAGCGGCGGCGTATTCCCTTGATTTTATGCTTCTGCGCGAGCCATTCCCCTTCGCCGAAGATCTTGAGGCCGGTACTGTCCACCACCAGATGGACAGGCACAGATCCGGCTTGCATCATCACCTGAGCGATGCTCAAGCCGTTTGCACGACGCGACAGTGTGGAGAAGTCCGGCACCCGTATATCCAGCCCCATGAGCGTGCCGATGGAACCCATCAGCCCCTGCGTTTGTCGCAACCCAAGCCGATACGCCGTGCGCAGCGTCAGGCATGTCTCGATCGCCAGATCCGAGTATCTCCGCTGGCCACCCCGTGACGTGCGGCGCGGCGCGCTCCACACACTTTGGGCCTCCTCACTGACCCAGATCGTCAGATCACCCCGCTGGCGCAGGCTCTCGTTATATTCCGCCCAGTTGATCACCCGATACTGCGCCTTATCAAACTTGTGCCGTCGGGCTGCGTTGAACTTATGTGGCATCTAAGTTATCCCCAGTGTTGAAAAACACGATGATAAGGCATCCTTCGGGATGATCCATGCAACAAGGTCCTGTAGAGGACCCCCGGGTTGGACAAACTCACAATCCACAAGCGAATCGCGCTCGTCGCGTAGCGGTCCCTCAAACCCTGAAGCGCGGGATGCCGCTCGACGCGATACGGCGCCTGCAAGACCTCGAGCCGGGAAGGGCTCCGCGTTTCTTCCAGAAGCAGCGCGGTCAGGGATTCGTCGTTGTCCAGCGAACCGAAAACATAAAGGCTCGTCCGGGCGACATCCAGACTCCAGAAACACCGAAGGAATACGTCGATGAAGGTGAACCGGACTTCACGAAGCCGTGCGTTTGTGTAAGGAATCTCCTTGGGTTGGCCTGTCGATCCGGAAGTCTTCGCCAACCGGGGGCTCCGAGGTCCATGCCGGGCATCGGCCCGGTCTCCGGCCGGCAAGCCGATACTGTCGGCGAGCGGCGTTGCGCGCCGGATGCAGTATCGTCGTTGAAGCCGTGCCTGGAACGACCCGAAATTACGGATTCGCCAGCGGTGGCGAAGTTGAAACAGGGCCCCCGCGATACGTAGCGAGATGCCGATGGCGGCCCGAAGCGCATCGTTGATCCAGGCACGCATCACAGATCCCGTGCGGCGACAGACAGCGCGTGCTCCAACCGTTGGCCAATGCCTGCCACGTCGTCCTCCTCCAGCAGAGCCGGATCGTAGGTCAGCGTCATCCAGGTCTGTCCCGAATGCGTCACCGCGGCCATCATCAGGGCGTGGCGCATGTGCAGCGCTCCGATTACCTCCATGCCCAGGACGCCCACGAATTCTTCATCCATCTGTCCGTGCCACTGTTGGACGTGGGTCAGCGCGGCGCTCCCCATGTCGGCCCAGGGGCGGTTCAGGTATCCCCTCAACAGGGGGACCGAAGCCGGGAAGGGCCAGCGGGTCAGGATGTGTCTTTTTGGAACGGCCCACTCTCCGTGCCGGCGGGACCAGTCGATCTGGCTTCGGATCTGGCGGCATTTCGATTGAAGGGTGTCGTCGCCGGCGAAACGGCGATACACGCGAATCCGGCTCGTCCCGTTCCCGAATCCTCTGAACGCGTCTTCGCGGATGTTCATCGGTAACCACACGCCCGTTTTCCGCCCGGTTGTGCCGTGCTGGCTGTTCCACCAGTGCAACGTATCCAGCGCGCAGACGAGCAGGACGTCGTTATATGTAAAGCCTTCTCTGCTCCGTGAAAGTCCCAGGAACTCCGAAGCCCGGATTCTCAACGTCGTCCAATTGCGTTCGGCCGAGAGCGGCGCCTTGCGCGTCCGGATCGGATGGCATCGTCCCCTGTACGCCGAAGGGGTCTTCGATGCGCGCACGGCGGGTTGGCGCAACCTGAGGGGCTCGAAAGGCGCCATATGCTCCACGAACCGGTCCCGGCCCGAAGCGACTCGCAACTGGTGACGGACCCACATCAGCGTGCTGAGCAGATCCCCCGCGGCGTGATGCATGCGAGTGACAAGACGGGCGGGACTGTTCTTGTCCTGGATCAACAACTGGCGAACCGGCGTCTCCCGGTCCAGGCGAAATGGAACTCGAAGGAATTCCCGGATGGCGCCGTCCGTGTTGCCGCCTTCGGCTTCGGCGACGGTCAAGCCGTGTTGGGGGGCTTCCAGCCGCCGCCATTTCCTTCCCGCGACCGAGGAACCGGTCGAGGGATACAAGTTGCGGGCGCTGAGCGCGCCTTTCCGCAACCGTGCGCCGTCGGGCGCATGTTGGAAATGAAGAAGCAGGGCATAGTCCAACGGGCGCAGCCGGCTGTCCATCGCGCGGCATACCAGATCGAGCGTGCCGAGATCCCCGCTGGACATCAACAGGCGACGCCGGTATTCGTCCGGGTCTCGATGTGACGCCGGGGGAACAATCGAAAACCGCGAACCGGATCCTTCCGAACGAACTGTCTCAACTCGATCCAGGCAAGGTGTGGACGCATGTGATGAACGCGATGAAGGGACAGTCCCAGCGAGAACCAGAACATGAAATGCCCGTAATAGTCGTGCGAACGCGTTCGTGCGGGGCCGGTCGAGAAGCCCGCGTGGGTCATGTAGGCGAATGGATACCAGAGCAGGAGAGATACCAGAATCAATGTCGGGAACATTCCCCAGAAGAGCCGTGCCGGGCCGACGATGTTGAGAAAGACAGCGTAAACAAGAGCAATGCCGGCGTAGTTCAGAAGCAGGTTCACGGCGTGGTATCGATCGATCGCATCCCGCATCAGTAACCAGAAGAACCAGTGGTGCGGCATTCCGATCGCCCGCAGAGGCAGTTCCCAGTCGCGCCTGGGTTTGACGAAGTGATCGGGATCCTTGTCCTCCAAATTGGTAAAGCGATGATGCAGCAGGTGCGTTCTGCGAAAGTTCGTGTAGGGGACCATGCTGGGGAGCAGGGCAAGCCGCGCCCACCAGAGATTGGCCGCCCTTGTTCGGCCCAACAGCCCGTGAGTCCCTTCGTGAGCCATCACCGTGCCTGCGAACACCAGGTATGTGCGGCAAAGCACGTCCAGTGTGTAGGCCCACGCACCTTGGGGCGTGTAGAGAAGACTGCCCAGCGAGCCTGCGACGACCGCGCACGTCACGGCCCGGCTCAGCAGATGAACCCGCTTGCGGGGCCAGCGTTCGACCAGCCTCGGAAGCTCTTCGCTGGAGCGACTGCGGTCCTGAACCCGGCCGCTCGCCGCCGGTGCGCCGGCCATGCGATGCGCGACGGAGTCTTGAACCGTGAATCGCGGCATATTCAGTTCACCGCTGGGGCTGCGATGGCGGCGGAGGCTTCCGCGACTTTCCGTGCCTCGACTCTTGTGGCCGCGAGAGACCGCTCCAATCCCTGCCGCGGGATCCTGCGAACGAAAGGCGTCACGATCCATCGGAGCAGGAACGGGACATTTCGGCTCAGGGAGATGGAGTGGCATTCAGCGAAAACTCCGTCCTGCCGCTGCTCCAGGCGCCAGTATACGTAAATCCGCCACATGTACCCCCGGTCTTCTCCCTCCGGCAGAAGTTCTTCATTGGATTCCCCCGCGTTCCGGACTTCCCGGATCTCGGTGGACCTGGACCAGGCGACGGCCCGCCTTCCATCGAGCATTCGATAGCCTGCCTCGTGCCACGTGTCCAGCACGATATCCTCGCGGCGCAACCGTTGGTAGATGCTGTTCGAATTGCCGTCGCCTCCAAGCAGCCTGCTCTCGATGACGCCGGGATATATATCGGGATATTTGTCGTAGTCCAGGAAGACGGTCAGAACATCGTCGATCGTCACGTCGGGAATGAACATCCCGCCGATCCAGTTGTGGATCATGGCATCGTCCAGGCCGGCATCGGCGTCCAGCCTCTCGATAAGCAGATCTCCAGCCTCGGCGGCGTCCAGACGGGTTTGATCCTCTGCCAGCCACAAGAAAACGGACGCGCCATCGTGGCGCCGGGCCATTGACTGCTCAACGCGGTCGATAAACCGGTCGAACGCCGCCGCGGTTTCAGGCATCAACCTCTGCTGAGAGAACGCCGTTCCTGTCGTGCCTGCGAACAATGTGGCTGTCAGAACGAGCTTTACCGCGGTGTCGATACCTGGCTTGAACATCTGGAACATGCCTGAGCGCCTCGGGTTCCATCTTCGAACGGCAGACCCAACCGGCCTTGCGACTTCTTACTTTACTATCCAGAGAAAAGGCCCGTCTTGACCGAACAGTTTAGTAGGATGGAATGTAACGCATTCCATGTTCCATACCTGTCAGATAAAATACTAGAAGCCGTATTCCATGGTCAGGCCGTGAAAACTGTTGCCTATTTGAGGGTCTCGACCGCCCAGGACCAGGCGGCTCATTTTGATGGGTAGCTATATGGAACACATCACCGGTAACGACGAGGCCGCAAAGGATCGCTTGATAAAGGTGTCGATAGCTTCCTTGAACGGGATGGGACCGAGCTCTGTTTGATCTGTCGTCCCCAAAGCCGGATTCCAGCCAGAAAAGCGTGGATGGGGAAGGCTAGAGCCAAGAATTGATCGGCATCCAGACAGGATCACTGCTCAAGAATTTCCACCTCGATAGTGACTTCGCTTGGATCTAGATTGAATGAAGGAAAGGCCGTATCCTCAAACGTGCGTGTTTGTCCTGCAGGGACGAGCAAACTCTCTCTGAAACAACTGAAATCATAAGAGTTACACGATCCTGTAATCGACGTGCGCTCCACAACGAAGCCGTCCGAATCTCTGAACAGTAGGTCGACCTCATAATTTTGATCCGTCTGTGTTGGGTTCCTGAGAGTCAGCTTATAGGCATACTCATGACCACCAAAAAAAACGCCATCGCCTATGCGTTTCGCTTCAAACGACACGACGACAACGTTCTTCTCATACACAGGCCGGGGATACACTGTCGCCGGAATGGTGGTAAACACGGATCCAGTGAACCGCACGCCGATCGCGTACACAGACGGCCCCGGATTATCAGTAGAAAATATAAGAACCTGTAGAACACGATCCGGAGGGGTCGTTCCTAGCTCGTCAATAAAAAAGACTTTCGCGGAGTTCGCCGGGACATCCACGGTAGCGTCAACGACACTCACAAGATCACGATCAGTTACCAATACCGACACGTCCATCGGCTGATTCGACGGGTTCGCCACCGCCACTCCGAATCGCGCCCCGGCCCGGTGATCGGCAGGGAACCACGCGAAGGAGTCGGGTCTTGCCACAATCTCTTCAGCCGACTCAACTAGAGCCTCAGAAACCAGTGAACCGCCCGCTTCCAGCGAAAACAGCGTATTCGCTGGAGGTCGTTCCAATAAGTGTGTAAAAAGAAAAAGGCGGTGTACGCTTTCGGTGAACTATTAACCGTAAGCAAATCCCGGGGCCAACCGGGAGAAAGGTACACCACCCATGGAGAAGAAGAACACAGCGGAAGTAGCGGCGTCAACGAAGCAGTATGAGGTTCTGGAAGATTGGGCGCGATCACGAGTGCAGGATTGGCTCCAGGAACTTCTGGAAGACGAAGTGACGCAGTTCTTGGGTCGAAGGAAATCGGAGCGGAGTTCGGATCGACGGGGCTACCGGAACGGTCACGGGAAACCGCGACGGTTTGCGATGTTGAACGGAACGATGGAGGTTCGTCGGCCCCGGGTCCGGAACACGACCGAGCGCTTCGAGAGTGAGATTCTGCCGTACTTTCACCGGAAATCGAAGCAGCTGGGGCAACTGCTTCCCGAACTCTATCTTCACGGCCTGGCCACAGGAGACTTCGAGCAGGCAATGCGCGGACTGCTGGGTGCGGGCGCTCCGTTGTCGCGGGCGTCGATTCAACGGCTGAAATCGACATGGCAACTGGAATACGACGAGTGGAGCCAGCAGGATCTGTCCGAGCTTGAGGTGGTGTATCACTGGGCGGACGGCTTGTACGTAAAAGCGGGGATCGCGAAAGAACGGGCGGCACTACTGGTGATCATCGCAGGCCTGTCAGACGGGCGTAAAGTGCTGTTGGCCTGTGAGAGCGGTCAGAGGGAGAGCAAGGAATCCTGGAGTCGTATTCTGCGGAACCTCAGGGATCGGGGTCTGAAGCTGGGACGACTGACCGTTGCCGATGGTCACCTGGGAATTTGGTCCGCCCTGGCCGAGCAACACCCCGAGGGCCAGGAACAACGCTGCTGGAACCACAAGTCGATGAACGTGGTGGATCACCTGCCAAAGACCGACCAGCCGGCGGCCAGGCAGCTTCTCCACGGGATGGCCTTCGCCGACTCCCGAGCCGCATGCGAACGTAAGCGGGATCAGTTCATTCGCCGATATCAAAAGAACTATCCGAAGGCGGGTGAGACGCTGTTGCGGGACTGGGATCGGATGATCACCTTCTATGCGTTCCCGAAGCAACACTGGGTGCATCTGAGAACGACCAACATCGTTGAGTCACCCTTCGACATGGTGCGGTTGAGAACCAACGCCGCTCGTCGCTTCAAGCGCGTCGAGAATGCAACTGCGATGATCTGGAGGTTACTGCGTGTCGCTGAGAAGGCTTGGCGGCACTTAAAGGGTTCCGATCTCTTACAAGAGGTCTATGATGGTCAGCAATTCGCTGACGGCATCAGAGTCGTGTCCAAATCGAAGGCCGCCGCCTGATGACTTTTACACACCTTTTGTAATGACCTCTATTCGCTGTTATCCCCTCCTTGTTGCAATCGAGAACCGCCATGCCAGACGAAACCGCCAGACCGGTGTTTTCTGTCTTCAGGAGGTTGAAAGCTCCTTGCAACGTTAGCTCTGTTCCTGTACGAAGGTTGCCCCGGTCATCCCTCATCGTCAGAGGACGTCCCGGTGCCGAAAACATGCAGGTCGTAGTATCATCGGCTAACACCATCACGGTTGATTCCCATCCCCCGCCAAAGGCGAACTGCGGAAAAATGTGCCGGTGTTGCGCCGATGACACTTCCACCAGACCAATAATCAAAAGAACTGGGACCAAAAGAGTTCGAGCAAAATACATAGATCTCCTTTTCTTCCGCTTAAAAGGGTCTTTTCCGGCTTCGGGATCGTCTCTGAGCGCCCCAGAAGATGGGACAGATAGGCTTCCGGCTCGACGCCATTGAGCTTGGCCGAACCGATCAGGCTATACATGGCCGCGGCTCGTTCCCCACCGGAATCCGAACCCGCGAACAGATAATTCTTACGGCCCAACGCGACAGCTCGCAGGCCGCTCCGCCGGCTCCGGTAGGTCGTCTCTGGCGTCCGGATGGTGCTGGCTATCACGTCGCCGTTCACCACCAGTGTCAGCGTGCCCCACTCGATGGTACTGTCAGTGGGCGATACTACTGGGGTAATTCTTCATGTTGGTGGCGATGCTTTCAGGTACTGATTCGACGACCATCCACGTCCGCTTGCTCGGCGAAGGAACGGATGTCTTCCGACCAACAGAAGCAGCGATCCTTGACGATGAACTATACAGAGGGCACTGTCACGTTAGCCGGAATGCACTCTTTTTCGACGCGAAATCAATTCTAGCCAGCACGGACAATCACTGACTTTGCTCGCATCTCAATGAGTGGACCCTCCAGAAAATCAGTTAACTTCATAGTGCCCTGGGAGCCATCCGCCTTTGAGACTTGGACGTAGCCGATCCACATGTATCCCAAAGGTTCGTTTAGGACATGAGGACGATGGCGCCTCCCTGCGGGCGCGTCCGTGTGTCTTATCCCGTGTCTGATTCTATGTATTGCATACGTCGAGCGAAAGAGAATGGCTCAACGAACCGTTCTGACAAAGCCGGCAGCGGGCGGCTCTCCTTCCGCAACGCGAGGCGGAGTTGCTGCGCAACTACACTCTGAGCGAGGAAGACCTGCAGAACATCGGGCCCCGGAGGCCCCTCGCAACAAGCTGGGCTTCGCGTTGCAGCTGTGCGTGCTACTCTACCCGGGCTGCCCGGGTCCCGGCGAGTTCGTTCCGTCGACCGTCGCGACGGACCAGAGTCTGAAATCGGAGTACTACAATCAGGACGGCGACCGACTTCCGTTTCACCAAGAAGTGAGCGTTGTTGCATGGATCGGGGCGGAGATGGAATTCGCCCTTTCCCAAGCGGTAGCGTCAGGCGATACGCTCGAACACAGGCCGTCCGAGTGCGGTCATTGTGTTCAGGACTTTTTGGCCGAGTTGGATCTCCGTGATCTGCCTGGAGAAGCTGCGGGATTGGAGTCTGCGGCCGATGACACCCTTCCAACGGCCGATCTGCGTTTCTATCCGGCTGCGCTGGTTGTACCCTGTGGCCACTTGCCAGGCCATGCGGCCGTTGCTGCGGATCTGAGCAATATGGCGATCCCGAACGGTTGGATCCCGCGCCGATTGCGGTCGGATCGCTGCGTTCTTTGGCGGCGGTATAACCACATCCAGGGTCTCCCCATACCGTTCCCTCAGCAGATCTCGTGTAGACGCTCCATCATAGGCGCCGTCAGCCAGAAAGCCCGCGACCGGGGCATCGAGTTGATCCAGGAGCCCGGGTAATGCAGTGCTGTCTCCAACGTCATCGTGAGTCAGATTGGCGCAAACAATCGCACCGCTGGCCAGGTCCAGTCCGAGGTGGAGTTTGCGCCAGCGGCGGCGTATTCCCTTGATTTTATGCTTCTGCGCGAGCCATTCCCCTTCGCCGAAGATCTTGAGGCCGGTACTGTCCACCACCAGATGGACAGGCACAGATCCGGCTTGCATCATCACCTGAGCGATGCTCAAGCCGTTTGCACGACCGGACAGTGTGGAGAAGTCCGGCACCCGTATATCCAGCCCCATGAGCGTGCCGATGGATCCCATAAGTCCCTGCGTTTGCCGCAACCCAAGCCGATACGCCGTGCGCAGCGTCAGGCATGTCTCGATCGCCAGATCCGAGTATCTCCGCTGGCCACCCCGTGACGTGCGGCGCGGCGCGCTCCACACACTTTGAGCCTCCTCACTGACCCAGATCGTCAGATCACCCCGCTGGCGCAGGCTCTCGTTATATTCCGCCCAGTTGATCACCCGATACTGCGCCTTATCAAACTTGTGCCGTCGGGCTGCGTTGAACTTATGTGGCATCTAAGTTATCCCCGGTGTTGAAAAACACGATGATAAGGCATCCTTCGGGATGATCCATGCAACAAGGTTCATGCGTACGAAGAGCAGCACTCTGAGGTCAGTCGCGATTACCGTCGCGTCTCCAGGGATAATTTTTTCGGCCTTCTAGTTGCAGCAAAAATAAAGCGTTTAGCATGAGAAGGCAAAAGACACGGTTGATTTTTTGCTCGGCAGGACTTAATAACTTACATGTCTCGCCGGTCTGACCGGTTCGAGGTTGAGTTCGCAATATGGCAACTACGACTACAACGAAAAAGAAGACGGCAAAGAAAACCGCCAAGAAGACTACGAAGAAAACGACAGGCAAGAAGTCTCTCGTCATCGTCGAGTCTCCGGCCAAAGCCAATACGATTCGGAAGTATCTGGGCAACAGTTACGTCGTTAAGGCTTCGATCGGTCACGTCAAAGACCTGCCCAAGAGCAAGCTGGGTATCGACGTCGACAAGAAGTTCAGCCCTTCCTACGAAGTGATTCCGGGTAAGGAAAAGGTGGTTAAGGAGCTGAGAGCTGCCGC
Organism: Terriglobia bacterium; assembly: GCA_965218085.1. GTDB lineage: Bacteria > Acidobacteriota > Terriglobia > 20CM-2-55-15 > 20CM-2-55-15. Next base: position 619,879 of record CBDCKF010000001.1, read on the forward strand.
GAAAACCGCCAGCAAGATCTATCTCGCCGCTGACCACGATCGCGAAGGGGAGGCCATCTGTCAGCATCTGAAAGAACTTCTTGAAAGCAAGGATCGGGAAATCTTCCGCGTCCTATTCAACGAGATCACACCCAAAGCCATACGCAGCGCGATGGAACAGCCCTCCGAGATTGATGCAAACGTAGTCAACGCCCAGCAGGCACGGCGAATTCTCGACCGACTGGTCGGATACCAGGTGAGCCCGCTGCTGTGGGATAAGGTTCGCCGCGGAATCTCGGCCGGCCGGGTTCAAACGGTTACTCTGCGCCTGATTGTCGAGAGAGAACGCGAAATACAGGATTTCAAGACGGAAGAATACTGGACGATCGCGGCTCAACTGGAAGGGCACGCACCACCAACGTTCGAAGCCCGCCTGGTCAAATACGAAGGAAAGAACCTCAAGATTCCCGACCAGGCCGCTTCCGACCACATCGTTGCCACGGTCCGCGACGCCGGCTTCCGGGTGCAATCCGTCGTCAAGAAGGAGAAAAAACGACGACCGGTCCCCCCCTTCACGACCAGCAAGCTGCAGCAGGATGCCGCAAGACGTTTTCGATTCACGGTCAAGAAAACGATGATGCTGGCCCAGAAACTCTACGAAGGCAAAGAAATCGACGGGCAAGACAGCGTCGGCCTGATCACTTACATGAGGACCGACTCCACGCGAATTTCCAACGAAGCGATGGATGCGGTGCGTCCTTACATTTCGGGCACTTTCGGGGAGAACTACCTCCCGGAAAATCCGATCGTTTACAAAAGCAAGAAAGACGCACAGGACGCTCACGAGGCGATCCGTCCGACCTTCGTCGAACATACACCGGACAAAATCAAGTCGGTTCTTACTGAAGACGAGTACAAACTCTACTGGTTGATCTGGACCCGCTTCGTCGCCTCGCAGATGAACCCGGCAGTCTACGACCAGACCACCGTTGAAATCGAATCGAAGGGCTATCTCTTCCGAGCGAACGGGCGCATTCAGAAGTTCGACGGGTTCCTGAAGGTGTATGAAGAAACTTCTGACGAAGACAAGAAAACATCCCCCGAGGATGAAAACGTCAATTTGCCGCAGCTGTCTGAAGGGGAGGCTCTCCGGCTGATCGAGCTCGATCCTGTACAGCATTTCACCGAGCCGCCGCCGCGTTTTACCGAAGCGGGACTGGTGAAGGCTTTGGAAGAAAAAGGCATCGGACGCCCATCGACATACGCCGCGATACTGACGACGATCCAGGATCGGGAGTACGCATTAAAGAAAAAAGCCAAGTTCCGGCCCACGGAACTGGGCACGGTCGTCACGGATCAGCTGGTCAAACATTTTCCGGACATCTTCGACGTCGAATACACAGCCCGCATGGAAGAGGAACTCGACGCAGTCGAGGAAGGCAAGTCGACCTGGTTAGAAACTCTGGACGGTTTCTATACGAAGTTCGAAAAGGATTTGACCGAAGCCACCCTCAACATGGAGAACATCAAGCGGCAGGAACTCCCGACTGACGAAGTCTGCGAAAAGTGCGGCAAGCCCATGGTCATTAAATGGGGTCAGTTCGGCAGTTTCATGGCGTGTACCGGGTATCCGGAATGTTCGAACACGAAAGAAATTAAGACCGATGACGTCGAAGAGGACGACGAGAAGACAGAAGAAGAAGAGATTGAACCCTGCGAGAACTGTGGCAAGCCCATGGCCCTCAAGCGTGGCCGGTTCGGGCAGTTTCTCGCCTGCACGGGATATCCCGACTGCAAGACCACACGAAAGATCGGCCCGGGCGAGAACAAACCCAAAGTTCCCGATATCCCGACCGACGAAGTGTGTCCCCAGTGCAAATCCAACCTGGTTATCAAGGAAGGACGTTTTGGCCAGTTCACGGCCTGCTCGAGCTATCCGAAATGCAGGTACATCAAACCAAAGCTGATTGGCGTCAAATGTCCGAATGACGGTTGCGGCGGGGAACTGAGCGAACGCAAAACGAAGAGAGGGAAAACCTTCTACGGCTGCTTAAACTACCCGAAGTGCGATTTCGTACTGTGGCAACGCCCGATCAGTGAAACCTGCCCCAAGTGCAGTGCGCCTTTTATTCTTGAAAAGTCCACCAAGAAGGACGGCACCTACCGCTACTGCAACGACGACTCCTGCGACTATAAACAACCCGTCGAAGCGGCTTAGCTTGATTGACGCGCGGTCGATCCATCCGCCGATCCGGCGTTGTGCTCGCTCGGCCATCCTCGGCGTATACGAATACGCCTGCGGTGACCTCGGATCGCACGTCTTGTCTCGGCGGCGTCTCGTCCGCGCTACTTGTAGGGTTATTGGGAATCTCCGGGTAGGACGCTAAGGATATAATCCTCATGTGAGAGAGATTACGGTTATTGGGGGCGGGCTTGCGGGGTCAGAAGCGGCGTGGCAGATCGCGAGGTTGGGGGGGCAGGCGCATCTTTATGAGATGCGGCCTGTTCGGACGACACCGGCGCACAAGACAGACAGGCTCGCGGAAGTTGTCTGCAGCAATTCTTTCAAATCAGACCAGCCGTATAACGCTTCCTGGTTGCTGAAACAGGAACTGCGCTACTGCAGTTCCCTTCTCCTTGAAATTGCCGACCAAGAGCGCGTTCCGGCCGGCGGGGCTTTGGCTGTGGATCGCGCGCGTTTCTCAGGGTCGGTAACCGAAGCGGTCGAAACCAATGCCAACGTCACGCTGCACCGCGAGGAACTGAAGGAGATACCGGACTCGGGTACTGTTGTCGTCGCAACCGGCCCGCTGACCTCTCCGTCGCTGTCGGAATCGATACGGACCTTCTGCGGGAGCGAACATCTCTATTTCTACGACGCGATCTCACCCATCGTAGATGCCACTTCGATTGATCGATCAAAAGTGTTCGCTCGATCCAGGTATGACCATGCCGACGGAGACTATTTGAACTGCCCCATGGATAGGGCCGAATACACCCGCTTCTATGAGGCCCTCACTCAGGCTGAGGCTGTCGAACTTCATGCCTTCGAGGAAACCCGTTTTTTTGAAGCCTGTCTGCCGATAGAAGAAATGGCGCGACGCGGTCGGGATACGCTGCGTTTCGGCCCGATGAAACCGGTTGGCCTGGAAGACCCAAAGACGGGCCGAACACCATATGCGGTAGTCCAACTCCGCCAGGAAGACCTGATGAATACGAGCTATAACCTCGTCGGCTTTCAGAACCACCTGAAGTTTCCCGATCAACAACGGATCCTCAGATTGATTCCCGGCCTCGAGAACGCCGAGTTTCTTCGCTTGGGACAGATACACCGCAACACCTACATCAATGCGCCGGATATTCTCAACGCGACGATGAGTGCAAAAAAGGATGAGCGTGTTTTTTTCGCCGGACAACTCGCGGGGACGGAAGGATATATCGAAAATATCGCGACGGGACTCGTGGCCGGCATCAACGCCTTACGCCTCGGACGGGGGGAACCGGCCTGGGTCCCTCCAGTCGAAACCGCCATAGGGTCTCTGTGCCGGTACGTCTCGACTCCCCAGAAGCACTTCGCGCCGATGAACATCAACTTCGGGCTGATTCCGCCCGTCGGCGCCATAGGCCTTAAGAGGACCGGCAAAAAAGACAGGCAGCGTCAAATTGCGGAACGGGCAATAGAACGGCTTGGTGAATGTCAGTTCGGGTGAACGTCGGTGGTTCCATTGTCGACGCCACCGAGGCCACAGTGTCGGTGTTCGACCACTGATTTCTGTATGGACGGTGGGCAAGGGTAAGGCTGGCCCGGTGACAGGGCGTCTCGAACACGCCTATCGCACGGCCGTTCAGACACTGATCAACGAAAACTAAATAAATGATCGACCGCGAAATAGAAGAGTTTCTCGACTCGCTCAAACAGAGCGCGGCATCTCCCCATACCGTATCCAACTACCGCCGGGATCTTCGCCGCTTCGCCGTATTCATCGAATCGCGCAAGACGGCGTTGAAAGCCATCGACCATGTTTTCATCCGTGACTTTTTAAATACTCTCTATCTGGATGGGCTGGCCAAGAGTTCAGTTTCGCGAATCCTGTCATCCGTCCGGTCCTTCTTTAAGTTCATGGTTCGCCGGGGACAACTCCCGCGCAATCCGGGGGAACTGGTCTCCTCTCCCAAGATACCCAGGAAGCTGCCTTCGAAGCTGTCGGAACTCGAAGCCCAGAAGCTGATGGAGGTAAGCGGGGAACCCAATCTGCGGAACCTGCGCGACCACGCCATCCTGGAGCTTCTCTATGCCAGTGGCCTGCGGGTGAGCGAACTGGTCGGGCTGAACGAGGCGGATATGGACATGTCTCAGCGCGTCATACGGGTGCTGGGAAAGGGTCAGAAGGAACGGATCATCCCCTTCGGTCAGTTTGCGGCCCAAGCGCTGGAAGCCTACGGGATCGAACGGGCTCTCAAGGGAAAGACGCGCCGGGACGATGAAGGTAACTTACCTGTTTTCATAAATCTAAGAGGGTCACGACTGACGACGCGTTCAGTGGAACGCTTGTTGGAACGCTATCGCAGCTACCTGACGCCGGGACGGCAGCTGACGCCTCACACCCTGCGCCATAGTTTTGCAACGCATCTGCTTGAAAACGGCGCGGATTTGAGGAGCATCCAGGAACTTCTGGGGCACGCTAGCCTCTCGACTACCCAAAAGTACACCCACATCAGTTTGGAGCACCTCCGGGACGAATACCGGAAGACCCACCCCAGAGCGAAACGGAAGTAGTCGGTTGAATTGAGTTTAGGGACATCTTTATGAACAGCAGCATTATGAATAGCTGCATTCATGATCCGATCAGTCTCTCGATGCTGACGCCTCGGCTTCGCTACATCCATTGACGCCTCGGCTGCTGCCTCTTTCATTCTGAAAGCCGTCCATCCGCACCGGTCCCCCGGTGCGGATCCTCCGGGGACTGCTTCAACGTTTCGGCCATTGTCTGATAGGCCCCGTCATCGTGATGATGACGGGGGGCAAAGGTCGTTCGGCCATGGATGGCCGGGTGAACGACCACGCAGTCTTCAAAGCCCCTCCCACTCCTCTCATCACCCCTCCCAAGTTGACACCTTGGCGAAAACATCAGTAAAATCGGGTCTCGGCTCTTCCGGAGGATTCGTCTCACATGTATGCAGTAATACGCACTGGCGGTAAACAACACCGCGTCGAACCCGGCAGCAAGTTGCGGGTTGAAAAACTCGACGGCAAGGTCGGATCGAAGATCGAGTTGAAAGAAGTGTTGATGGTCGAAGCCGAGGGCACGGTGACCATCGGCGAGCCCCTGATACCGAAAGCCAAGATCAAAGCAACGGTGCTTGACCAGGATCGCGCGAAGAAAGTCATCGTCTTCAAGAAAAAGGTCAAAAAACAGTACCGGCGAACCCGTGGCCACCGGCAATTGTTTACTGAATTGAGGATAGACGAGATCAAGTTGTAGGAGTCGATCTTATGGCGCATAAAAAAGGCGTTGGCAGCTCACGAAACGGACGAGACAGCAATTCCCAGCGCTTGGGCGTGAAGCGCTTTGCTGGTGAATTCGTCACCGGCGGGTCGATCATCGTTCGACAACGCGGTACGCGCTTCAAGCCCGGCGTGAACGTTGGGAGAGGCAGCGACGACACCTTGTTCGCCAAAGTCACTGGCATTATTCAGTTCAGGGACCGGGGACGCCTCGGTCGTTTCATCAGCGTCGACGCGTCTCAGAATTAGTCCCTGTACTGGCCTGCCGGCTGGCAGGTTCGAAAATTTCAGAGCCAGGGTTCCGAAGCCCTGGCTCTTTTACTTGGGCCAAGAGTCAGAGATGATGCGTTAAGAATTCTGGACTTTTATCTCTCAACTCATAACTCTTAACTGAGCATGTTCATCGACGAAGCCAAGATCACCCTCCGGGCAGGCAACGGCGGAAAGGGGTGCATCGCCTTCCGGAGGGAGAAGTTCGTTCCCAGGGGCGGACCCAGTGGGGGCAACGGTGGGCACGGTGGCAACATTTACCTGCTCTCAACGCCCCACGAAAATACCCTTCTCAAGTTTCGCTACAACCCTATCTTCCGCGCCGAACGCGGCCGGCATGGGGAAGGCAGCGATCGGCACGGAAGGGGTGCGGATGACATGGTTATTACGGTTCCGGTCGGAACACTGGTGTACGAAACAGCGACCGGAGCCCTCTTGCATGATTTCGACCGTCCCGACGATCGCTGGTTGGCCGCTGCGGGTGGCAGAGGCGGACACGGAAACGCCCACTTCGCTACGCCTACCAACCGCGCTCCAAAGAAGGCACAGGACGGACGATCGGGTGAACAAAAGAAATTCAGGTTCGAGCTCAAGCTATTGGCCGACGTAGGTCTTGTCGGATTTCCCAACGCGGGAAAGTCGACTTTGATCTCGAGGCTATCGGCAGCACATCCTAAGATCGCCGACTATCCCTTCACCACCCTGGAACCCAGCCTCGGCGTTGTTTCAACAGGTGAATTTGAGACCTTCATCGTGGCGGACATCCCGGGATTGATCGCGGGCGCCCACGAAGGTCACGGCCTTGGGCTTCAATTCCTCAGACATATAGAAAGAACACGGCTGCTTCTATACCTTATCGACGTGTCGGTCGGTAACGATCAGGATCCAGTCGACCAATTGAAGGTCTTGCGCGCCGAACTGGAACAGCATGACCCACAACTGAATAAAAAACCGAGCCTGATCGTCGCATCGAAAATCGATGTGATGGACGAGGTACGAATCGAGCAGCTGGAGCAATGGTGTGGACAGGAAAATATGGAGTCCGTTAGAATCTCGTCAGTTGCCGGCACGGGGCTTGATGGTTTGAAGCGTGCAGTTGTCAATAAGCTGAGGTCTATGGAAGAAGCTGCAAAATTGTGAGAATAGCCATCCTTGGCGGGACTTTCGATCCCGTTCACAACGGCCATCTACACGCTGCCCAGGCGGTCTCTGACGTCTTTGAGCTTGATGAAGTTCACTTCACTCCAGCCTTTGTCCCACCACACAAAGCCTCTTCAGGCATCACCTCCGCGTTCCATCGCTTTGCAATGGTCGCCCTCGCGATCGCGCCTTTCAGCAGGTTCCGGGCGTCCCCGATCGAAGCGGACACCTTGAAGTCGCGTTACTCGGTGGAAACCCTGGAATCGATGCACCGTACATATCCCGGCTCAGCATTTCTATTCATAGCCGGGACCGACATGTTTCATGACATCGCAGGGTGGAAAGACTATCGGCGTTTGCTGGAACTGACGAGCTTTGCAGTCGTAAACCGTCAAGGCTTTCGGATGCGTGAGGACATTGCTCCTGTTGAGGTAGTGGGTGAATCTGCATCGATTTCGATAGTGGACAATCGGCAGGTTTACTACCTGCCTTTCATAAATGAAGAAGTCTCGGCCACGAATGTTCGGGAAGGAGCAAAGAAGGAAGAAGGCCTTGAAGCATGGGTTCCACCGGAAGTTGCGGCCTATATCACTAAGCACAAACTGTATCAGTAAAGGAGTTTCCTACGTCTCAATCCAGACAGACACAAAAAGACACATTAGAAGCGAACGTCGAGGTGGCACTCGAAGCTGCATTGGACAAAAAGGCTCGGAACGTCGTCGTTATCGATCTGGAAGGCATCTGCTCGTTTTCGGATCGTTTCGTCATTTGCTCAGGAACATCGAGCCGACAAACTCAATCGATAGCCGACAGCATCGACGAGAAACTGAGAGAAGTAGGCCTCCGCCCATCACACATTGAAGGTCAGTCCGAAGGCGAGTGGATCCTGGTGGACTACCTGGATTTCGTGGTGCATATCTTTACCGAAACCGCGCGTGAATTCTACGATCTTGAGCGCCTGTGGCGTGCTGGAAGACGACGTGAAGTGAGCGATCCGGTCCAACAGCGCACATGAATTCGTGACGAACGGATTCTCAGGCCGACATGGTGCTTAATGTTTTTCATCACGAAGGCACGAAGGTAACGAAGATAAATCTTATCTAAGAATTCAAACTTCGTGACCTTCGTGTTAGAAATCCCCTTCTTTTCTTTCATCACGCGTCACTGAACACTTCTGTCAATGAAGCTTCGAATCCTATGGCTCGGCAAGACCAAGAATTCGAACCTCGCGGCCGTTTGCGAGGAATTCGCCTCACGCTCGAATCACTTCCTCGGCACTGAAGTCACGGAGCTCAAGGAACTCCGGGTCAAAGAGGAAAAGAAGCGGGTTGAACTGGAGGGGGAACGACTGCTGTCGGCCATCGAGGGCTCAGCCTTCGTCGTGGCTCTGGACCCACAGGGACGTTCGTATACGTCAGAAGAATTCGCCGACTTTCTTGAAAAGCACATGACGGAAAACCCGCGCGACCTGATCTTCGTCGTTGGGGGTCATGCCGGACTTTCGGATCCGGTCAAGAAGAGAGCCAACCTCCTCTGGTCGCTCTCCCCTCTGACCTACAGTCACGATCTCGCCCGCACCGTCCTGCTGGAACAGATCTACCGCGCCCTCACGATCATCCGCAACCTCCCCTACGCTAGATAGGAAGAAGATTTAACGCAGAGACGCGGAGGGCGCAGGTAGGATTGTTACTGCGAAGACAGCATTTCTTCAGAAATAATACTCTGCGTCTCTGCGCCTCTGCGTTCTGCCTTCGAGCCTTCAGATCTTTTCGGCCGTGGTATATTGGTCGGGCCCTCCCTTTCCCGGTCACACCAATTGATCAATACGGTTCTGAACCTTCTCTTTCCCATGAATTGCGTGGTCTGTGGGGAAGCTGCGAAGGATTGGCGGTTGGGGCCGCTATGTTTGCGGTGTGAGGGACAGTTCACGCCGCTCGCCGCGCCCCTTTGTGTTCGATGCGGATTCCCGGTAGCGATCCCCGAGACACAGTGCGGCGCATGTATCACCGAAATGACGCAATTTGATTTCGGGCGTTCGGCCCTCGTCTTCGACGCGGGGCTCCGAGAGGTTATTCATCACTTCAAGTACAATGACCGCGTGTCTCTTGCGCGGCCTTTGGGACGAGCGCTGCTTACGTGCATTAAGCGTGAAGGATTCACTGCGGAAAGTGTCGTGGCGGTCCCCCTTCATCGCGCCCGGGAGCGGGGACGGGGCTACAACCAGGCGGCTCTGCTGGCAGCGCGTCTCGGCCGGCGCCTCGAGCACGACATTATTCGACGCAGGAAGAACACAGGAAGCCAGACCGGCTTGACGCGTGCACAACGCGCGGGAAATGTCCGGGGCGCGTTTGAGTGCCGACGCCGGATTGAGGGATCAATCCTGGTCGTAGACGACGTGCAAACGACAGGCGCGACGATCAACGAGGTCGCGAGGGTGCTCAAGAAAGCCGGTGCTTCGAGGGTTGAGGTAGTGACCCTCGCGCGGGCAGGGCCCCAACAGTGGCCGGTGAGCAGTGACGAGTTAGAAGAAGGGGATTTTTAGCACGAAGAAAACGAAGTGAAATCTTATCTGAAGAATCCAGACTTCGTGACCTGCGTGTTGAATTCTTATGTCTTATTGCCCACTCACCACTAAGCTTCCCGCTTCCCGCGTCCAGTGGTCCGTGCTTTCAAGAAGGCCGGCTACGAATCGGGTGTGGAGAGCGTGGCCCGCACGATTTGCAACCAGCCGGCCCAGCACCGGCTGGCGGATCAGGGCGAAGTCACCCAGCAGGTCGAGAATCTTGTGGCGGACAAATTCGTCAGTGAACCGAAGCGGGTCTTCGTTGAGCATGCCCGTATCGGTCAGAACGATCGCGTTCTCCAACGATCCACCGCGGATGAGACCGCTGTTCTGAAGTGCAGCGATGTCGCGCTGGAATCCAAAAGTCCGTGCGGCCGCAATGGACGCCGCATATCCGTCTTCGGTACATTCGAGTGAAAGACGTTGAGGACCGATGAAGGGATGCTCGAAGTCGATTGCACAATCGATCGAGAAAGTGTCTGCCGGATAGATCGCGAGAGACTTTCCGTTCTCCTCGACAGAAAATTCACGGGCAATGCGAATGTACTCGCGGGGCTGGCCCTGCTCGACGAAACCGACTCGGGCAATCTCGTCGGTAAAGGGCCGGGCGCTGCCATCCAGGATGGGAACTTCGAGGTTATCCATGTCGACGTAGGCATTGTCGATACCGATTCCATACAACGCGGACAAGAGATGTTCGACCGTAGAAATCCAGACACCTTTTTCCATCAAGGTCGTCGCATACGCCACGCGCGCCACGGAAGAAACGTCAGCCGGAATTTCAAAATTGTCCAGGTCGACACGGCGGAATATGATGCCGGTACCCGCAGGTGCGGGCAGTACCGTCATCTCAACCGACTCGCCGGTGTGCAAGCCGACACCGGAGAAGGATATCGCGTCGGCCAGAGTGCGTTCGTACATACGCCAGGCAATATGCAATCGATGGTCCGAATAATTTCTTCGCAAAGATTCAAGCACTTAAGACTCAACTCCGCCCGACAACTGTGGACTCCAGTCCACAGTTGTGTGCAGATATGATCAAACGGCCGTTCATCCTGATCGTCGATGCAATGTCCCAAGTGTATCGCGCCTACTTTGCGGTCCGAGGACTGACTAACTCCCAGGGGGTACCCACGAACGCCACTTACGGTTTCGCCCTCATGCTGAACCGTGTGCTGGAGAAGTTTCCTCCCGACTACATCGCCATGGTGTTCGATTCGAGCGAGCCCACGCCCCGTCACATCCGATATCCGGAGTACAAGGCCACGCGAGAGCGGATGCCGGACGACCTCGCCGAACAACTTCCCTACATCAGGCAGCTGTGTACGGCGATGACTGTCCCCATGCTGGAGATTTCCGGACAAGAGGCCGACGATGTGATCGGCACGCTGGCCCGGCGCGCGGTCGGGGAAAATATCCACCCTGTCATCGTCACAATCGACAAAGACATGATGCAGTTGGTGAGTGAGAAAACCCTCGTACTGAATACATCCCGCGACGACCTTTTGGTCGGTCCTGAGCAGGTAAAAAAATTGTTCGGTGTCACTCCAGAGCAGATTCCGGATCTCCTCGGCTTGTGGGGCGACTCCTCCGACAACATCCCCGGAGCACCCGGCATCGGCGAAAAGGGCGCAAAGGCTTTGATCGAGCGCTTCGGTTCAATAGAAGCCTGCCTCGAACATGCCGAAGAAGTAAGTGCCAAGAGGCAGCGGGAGTCCCTGCTCAACAATCGCGATCAGATCATGCTGAGCAAGGAACTGGTAGTCATCGATACGGGAGTGGACTTTGACGTGAACTGGGAACACCTGAAGGCCCAGCCTCCCGACCAGGACGCACTGGTCACTCTGCTTCGGGAACTGAACTTTACAAGTCTCCTCAAAGCACAGCTCCAGGCGGCCAATAGGCTGGATATAGATACAGCTCCAATCGAAGTCGTTCGGACCGATGGCATCGACCGCATCGGTGACTCCTTCGCCTTTGAGCTCAAAGACGACCGGCTTCTTGCGTGGACAGGCGACGGACCCGTTTACGAATTGGAATTGAACACGGTCCGCTCACTGCTTTCGGACCCCGATAGACACAAGGTGGCACACAATCTGAAGGCGGCGATACTCGAACTCAATCGCCGCGGCTTCGATCTTGTGCCGCCATATGACGATCCGATGTTGATGGCGTTCCTGCTGATGCCAAATCGGGGCAAGTACACAATCGACGAACTGGTCAACGAGCTTTTCGGCCAGAGCGCCGCGGACGGTGGCGTGAACTGGGTCCATCGTCTCCATGAAGAACTGCGTCCACAGATTCGGCAAGACCTTGAGGACCTCTATACCGGCATCGAGCTCCCCCTGGTGCCGGTCCTCGCCGCAATGGAAGAAGTGGGAATACTTCTGGATGTCCCGGTTCTGGAATCGATGTCGGAAACCATCGGCGCAGAAATCGAGGGGCTCACGGCGGCGATATACGAACTGGCCGGTGAGCCGTTCAATATCAATTCTCCGAAACAGCTTGGGACAGTCCTGTTCGAAAAACTGAACCTGCCGCCTTCCAGGAAACTGAGAAAATCTGGCCAGTACTCCACGGCCGTCGAAGTCCTTGAAGAACTGGCCGAAAACTATGAACTGCCACGACTTATTCTCGAATATCGGCAGCGGGCGAAGTTCAAGTCGACGTATGTGGACGTCTTGCCCAAGCTGATCGACAGTGACCAGGGCAGACTGCACACGTCATTAAACCAGACGGGTGCAGCAACCGGCAGACTGTCTTCGAGCGACCCCAACCTGCAAAACATTCCGGTCCGAACCCAAATGGGCCGGGACATTCGGGCGGCCTTCATTCCCAGAAATGGAACAACGATGCTCTCCGCCGACTACTCCCAGGTCGAGTTACGCGTACTGGCACATTTGTCAGCTGACAGCAGTCTGATCGAAGCTTTCCGGGCCGACGCCGACATCCATCGCAGCACTGCAGCAGAGGTGCTGGGGATCGGGGCCGAGGACGTCACTTCCGACGAGCGAAGCCGCGCCAAGGCCATCAACTTCGGCATCGTCTACGGCCAGACACCCTATGGACTGGCGAAGCAACTCGGCATCAGCCGGGACGAAGCCGAAGATTTCATCGACCGCTACTTCAAGCGCTACCCTCAGGTCCGCGACTACATCGAAAACGTCCTCTCAGACGCCCGCGAAACCGGCCAGACCCATACCCTGTTCGGCCGCATCCGCCAGATCCCCGAAATCAACTCCAAAAACGGCATGCACCGGAGCATGGCCGAGCGGATGGCAATCAACGCTCCCATTCAGGGAACCGCGGCCGACATCATCAAGCTCGCCATGATCCGCATCCACGACGAGATCAAGCAACGGAAACTGGAAACCCGAATGGTGCTTCAGGTCCATGACGAACTGATCTTCGAAGTACCGGGGAAAGAAATGGAAGTGGTGGAGCAAGTCCGCGATTGGATGTCCGGCGTAGCAGATCTGAAGGTACCCCTGGTCGTCGACACCAAAGTCGGCCCCAACTGGCGGGACCTGGCCCCCGTTTCAAGTTGACAACACTACAGCCACCTCATACGCTGAGCCTTCATCAGGCCATCAAGCTAAGGAGAGTGTCTGTCATGTCTCAGACCCGTACGTTACGAACGACCCTGTTTGCCGCGTTTCTGCTGATTGTCTTCCTCCCGGCAAGCCTATCCGCGCAATCGCTTCCCACAGCAGTACCTGAAGACGTCGGGATGTCGTCGGAGCGACTCGAGCGGGTGAGCGAGGCCCTCGAAGCTTACGTCGACCGGGGGGAAGTGGCCGGAAGCGTGGCGATCGTCGTGCGGCACGGCAAAGTCGCCTACCTCGAAGCCTTCGGGCAGCAGGACATCGAAGCCGGACGCGGGATGGCCAACGACAGCATCTTCCGCATCGCTTCCCAGACTAAAGCGATCGTTACCACAGCCATCATGATGCTTCAGGAAGAAGGAAAGCTCATGATCAGCGACAGGCTCGCCAAATATATCCCGGAGTTCGCCGAAACCCAGGTTGCCGTGGCGCGGAAAGACGGCGGTTACGACCTCGAAGCCGGTCGCCCGATCACCTTGCGGCATCTGATCACACACACCTCCGGCATCAGCTACGGGACCGGACCGGCAAGCGCGGAGTGGGACAAGGCGGGTTTCCAGCAGTGGTACTTTGCGGACAAGAACGAAGCCATCGGCGAAACCATCCGACGTATGGCCAGCCTGCCTTTTGACGCCCAGCCCGGCGAGCAATGGATCTATGGATACAGCATCGACATCCTGGGCGCCGTGGTTGAAAAAGCTTCGGGCATGGCCCTGGACGCATATCTCCAAACACACATCTTCGATCCGCTGTCCATGAACAACACCCACTTCTACCTTCCACACGAAAAGCGGGACCGGTTTGCCGCGGTCTATGGCCGGACGCGAGAAGGAGAGCTGACGCGGGCCCAGGACTCGGATGCATGGAACGGCCAGGGTGCCTACGTTGACGGGCCTAGAAAAAGCTTTTCCGGTGGCGCTGGTCTGCTCTCAACCGCATCCGACTACGCCCGTTTCCTTCAATTGCTGCTCAACGGCGGTGAACTCGACGGCGCACGGCTGCTGAGTCCCACTACGGTCAACCTGATGGGGCAGAACCACCTTGGTGACATCCCGTTTCGTCCCGGACAAGGCTTCGGACTCGGATTCTTTGTGGTGACCGACCTGGGGGAACGCGGCGTGCCGGGTTCAGTCGGCGAGTTCGGTTGGGGCGGCGCATACCATTCCACATACTGGGAAGATCCGGCAAACGACCTCCTCGTCGTTTATCTGACACAACTCCGGCCGACCGGTGGACTCGACGACCGCGAGAAGATCCGAACGCTCGTTTACCAGGCCGTCATTGAATAAAGGCGTCATTTGACTGAGTTAATCAGCAAGCCGTAGAATCCTAGAACACCCTCAAAGGGCGCGTAGCTCAGTTGGAAGAGCACTACCTCGACACGGTAGGGGTCATCGGTTCGAGCCCGGTCGCGCCCATTTTAGTTTTCAACACTGTACGTCGATGCCTACTCCGGCTACCGTGCCAACGAATGGCCCAAGAGCCTCTTCCTCGTCTTCCGACGGATCTCCCGTACCCGATTGTCTGCCGACAAATTCTCCTTCATGCGATCCTCCTTCAGATCGCTTCGATCAGAAAAGTGTCTCTTAGTTTTTCAGTGGATTCTGTCCGAAATGCTCTGACGGACTACAATCGAGACCTCAAGCCGCTAAATATCAAAGTCACTGCCGATGACGACGATGACAGTGTGAAGCTGCACGCCTTAGGCTTAGCCAAAGCGTTTGCGGGAGCTGAGACGGAAGCTACTGTCTCGAACTCACCCACATTGAGCATGGCCGCAACACAGCAACCCGCCTTGGCTTCGTCAATGTCATCGATGCCTTTCATGTCGTTCATGACGGGCAAATCGACGTTCGTTTCTTTACGGACGAATGGAAGGGCAAGCAGAAAGCGGTCATGCTGACGGACGACTTGTTCCGCTTTTCGGAGCAGTACCAAGCCACGAATCTACCCACCGAGATCGAGGCGCGGTGGCACCTTGTGGAGGCTCCATGGAAACTCAGCCTGCCCCACCACGTTCTGACCGTTACTCCCGATCCGGAGCCTCGGAATTGACGCACGCTCTCCCTAGCTTCATAACCCCGGGGCCTCAATTTTGGCCTAAACGCCCCGCATGCGGCTCCTACGCGTGATGTATAGTCAGGATTCCAATCCCTGAATCAATAATAAGAGGAACAGCATCTGAAGAGTGTCGTGAAACTACTTCGACTTGGGTTGATCTGTATCTTCTTAACACCGTCTGCTTTCGGACAGCTTACCGCCCGCAATCCGGTCGACGAACTGAAGGACCATCTGGCCCTGGCCCTAGAGGAAGCACAGATCCCTCTCCCATCCGATCAAGAGCAACAGAAGGACCAGGTGCCCGTGGAACGTTCACGTATTTGGTCACAATGGGCAGCTCACCGCTGGCCGGAAGGGAAACTACCTTCTCCGTGACCGAACCAACGGGACAAAAAGCCATAATCGTTGAACTGGACGGACGGCGCACGAGAACTCTCTCGCCGATCGAACCCCTGCTGAATGCTTGGAAACAGCCGAAAACTCTACTAATGAACTGTCTACTTGACGGGGAAGCTTACGGGGAGACTTGATGTGGTTCGACGGCGGCCGATTGATCGTGGGGGAGGGCAGCGCTATTATCACTGATTGAGCCGGAGGTGACTGCCATGTCCCTGCTTTCGACGTCCGCTGACCACACACACACGCTCACTCCTGAAAAAGATGGGCCCCTGCATGTGACCCGCCGCTGCTTTGGTATAGGGATCTGTCGCAACGTCGCCCCTGAATTGTTCGGGGAAGTGCCGGCGGAATCGGGCACAACGGGGGCCGGCGCGTCTGGTCGCCCGGGGTCCTACGAAGCAGGGGCGTTCACCGGCGTGCTACGCCAGCCCCAAGATGACGACGATTTTACGGACGCGCGGGAGGCGGCGCGACTCTGCCCCAACGGCGCCATCCGCGTCGCGCCGTTTGCGCGGTCCACGCTGACGAGCGAACGACGTTCGGCGCCACGGCCGTGGCCCCAGCGCCTCGAAGACAACGTATGGGCCGTGGGACACCCATCACCCAAGAACTTCGGGGCCATGCCGTACTTCGTTGAGCTGCCGGGTGGAGGCATACTCGTTGATCTACCTCAACCGAGTGATGCGCTGTTCGAGTGGCTCGACGTGCATGGCGGGGTTCGCTGGATCTTCATCACCCACCGTGACCACGCCTCTCACCACCGCGCCTTCGCCGAACGATTTCCGGACTGTCGGCGAGTGATTGGCGCGGATGACGTGGTCATGCGCGAGACGAAATACCGGGCCGGGACGATGGACGTCGAGGTCAAGTTAGACAGCCGCACCGTCGTGTCGCTTGACGGCACGCCGATCCCGGTCGATGAACTCGACCATGCCGAGTGTGCCGTCATTACGCAGCCGGGGCACACACCTGGCTCGCTTTGCCTTCTGTACCGCGACCGCTTCTTGTTTAGTGGCGATCACCTCCACTACTCGCGCCTCCAGGGGGCCGTCGTGGCGGCGCGTCTCGTATGCTGGGAAGACTGGGAGCGCCAAACGGATTCGGTTCGGACGCTCGCACGATTGGCCGAGGCCGGCCGCCTCCGGTTTGACTGGCTGCTCGCGGGACACGGTGAGTGGCATCACTTCACACCCGATGGTGGTGGCGCGCTGGCTGCGCTCAAGGAAACAGTGGAATGGATGGGCCAGCAGCCGCCCGGGCGCACCTCCTTGGTCAACTGGGTACTATTCGTGTTCATGCGCACGAAGCCCCGCAGTCGACTTGTTCGCGTGCTGCGCCTCATTGGCGGGGAGAGCGACGATACGTGGGTGCTGCCTCACGCAGTAAGGCACTACGTTCCTGATCACGACCCAACAGCTGCGCACGCGGCGATCCGCCGCGCATACGCAATCGGCGCGGTCGCCCTCGCAGGACTTGTCCTGCTTGTACAAGGACTACTCTAAGCTGTGCTCCGGAAGCGTTGGAGGTGCGGTGCGGCAAAGCGTATCGGTGAACGGGAGGACGCAGCCAATGTGGACCGCCAACGGTGAACTCTTTTGTCGGACGTTGTCGGGCGACAGAATGATGGTGGTCGAAGTCTCTCTCAGACCGGACCTGGTGCTTGGCGGAACGCAGCAATTGTTCGAGGCGTTTTATGACATGGGTCCGGGTGGTCCATACCGAAACTACGACGTGACAGCCGACGGCCAGCGATTCCTCATAGTCCAGAACACTCCGATTACAAACAGCGAGGCAGTGCCGCCCCCGAATCAACATCGTCCTGAACTGGTTCGAAGAACTGAAGGAGCGGGTGCCGGTGCCTTGAAATTCAAGGATTGGAAAGAATTCTGGGCCAAGCGCGAAGGCGAGCGGGTCTTGTTGGTTGCTTGCCCAAATTGTGGTGGGATGGCCGGTGCGGCCCACACGGATGAGTAGTGGCTTGAAGTCTTAGATAGTAAAGAAGTGACCAGATTTGCCTGTAAGAAATGCGGCGATGATTACGCTATCACGCCGACAGACCAGCAGAGAGCGTGGCTAAGAAAACGAATACTAGACCCTGACGCCCCAGTTGAGTGGCGGCTACCCAAAAAGTAACGTGAGCATCGAACCCAGTCTTCGACACGGGCACGCCAGGCCACAGCCAGCCGAGTCCGTCGAGTCATCCCCTACAACCAATAACTTAGAGCCGAGGCGGTGGGGCGAGTCGCTATGGAATGCCCAGGGTTTTCTAGACACCCTGGAGCCTCTCAAAATAGTCGGCCTCAAACTGCCGTGGGAACACGCCGCCGACGTGACTGTGTCGCCGTTGTGAGTTGTAGAACAACTCAATGAAATCGAGGTGGCGGTCCAATCAGGCTCCGCCAAAACTTCCCAGAGAAAACTTCTGCGGTAGGCAGAATACTCAGGAGTTGGCAGAATGGATAAACGCTTCGGCGTTACACAGTAGTAATCTCTTCGATTGATATCAACTCCAATCTGTAGTTAGATTTACCGAGAACTTAGCGGTCGGTTCGAACGCATACGAACAATGCAACCTGGCACGCAACTCGGCCACTACGAAATCATCTCGCCATCGGTAAGGGCGGCATGGGCGAGGTCTGGAAAGCGCGGGACACGAAGCTCGGCCGTGAAGTTGCGATCAAAACGTTGCCGGAGGAGTTTGCTAAAGACGCGGACCGTCTTGCGCGCTTCGAGCGTGAAGCCAAGCTGCTGGCGTCGTTGAATCATCCAAACATCGCGGCGAGGACAGGAGGATAACATGAGCAAGCTGCTATATATCCAGGCCAGTCCGATGGGCGATCGTTCCTATTCAAACCGGGCAGCCCAAGCCTTCCTAGAAGGCTACCGGGAAACCCACCCCAATGATGTGGTGGAGACCATCGATTTGTGGTCTACGGATCTGCCCGATTTCGATGCTACGGCGGCCTCGGGCAAGTATAAAGCAATGCGGCAGATGCCTCATTCCGAGGAGGAAGCCAGGGCCTGGCAGCGGGTAGTGGAGACCATCGAGCACTTCAAATCGGCTGATCAGTTTCTTATATCGTGTCCGATGTGGAACTTCAGCATTCCCTACCGGCTCAAGCAGTATATCGACATCCTGGTCCAGGCCGGGCTGACATTCTCCTACGATCCGGACCAGGGCTATAGCGGCCTGGTCACCGGTCGGCCGATGCAGTTGATCCTGGCGCGGGCCGGGGAATACCCATCAGGGACCGAGGCCGCTGCGATGGACTACCAGAGGAATTACCTGGAGCACATTATGGGCTTTATGGGATTTAACGACGTCCGCACTATTGTAGTGGAGCCCACCATAATGGCCGGTCCCCAGGTCGCCGAGGAGAGAGCGGCGGTAGCCACCGGCGAGGCGCTGGAGGCCGGACGGAATTTCGCCAGTGAGAGAACCCATCAGGGGGTGTAGCTTTAGCCAACCGGGCGCTCATTGTAAGGGAATTCATGCCATCCTGTTCACTCTCAAATGATCTTTAACAACGCGAAATGGTAACTCCAGGAGAGCATAGGAAATTCAAGAGCACTCCACGAGGTGGATTTCTGCGGGATGTAGGGCCATCCTGCGGTTTCAGCGGTCCGCAAGGGGTCCGCGAGGCCGGTTGAAGAGTGAAACTACAGGTGAGAGGGTGAAAAACGATCTCTGATGGCGCTGGTCGCGGGGCGATGCCGAGCCCCGAGACGAGGGCCACCGCAGATGCAGACACATCGATGCTGGCGGAATGACTCCTTCTGAAAAGAGACTCCTGAGGTGGGGGCATTCCCAGGACGCCGCGCCCGGTTCGGATTCAGGCCCATTCCAATTG
The DNA here is from genome assembly GCA_965218085.1 of Terriglobia bacterium. GTDB lineage: Bacteria > Acidobacteriota > Terriglobia > 20CM-2-55-15 > 20CM-2-55-15. The sequence continues at coordinate 639,253 of CBDCKF010000001.1, forward strand.
GGGATCGTCGGTGGGGGGGGCGCGCGCGACGGCAGGCCGAGACAGTCCAGAATCTTCCCAATGGCTTCGGGCGATTGGATCGCGGCGAGGATCCGCATGGCAGCACCGCATTGGGGGCATTTGAAAACGTCGAGGGCCCACACGCGGGCCATCAGCTGCGCCCAGGAATAGTTGCGGGGGCGGCGTCGGGATTCCGAGCCCGAAGCGTCGGTCCCCGGGGTGTGGGGCCGACGGGTTCGCCCCTGTCCGGTTGCCGTGCGGCGGGCACGATCTGGGATCGCCACTTGGCCGCTGGCGCCAGCACGCCGCTGTACCTCAGAGCATGTCACAGGTTTGTCGCGTGTCGAAGCTGGAATCGGGAATCAGGTTCTCGTCAAGGAAGGATATGCGACAGCGGTTGCACGGAGAACGTATCGCCTGACCAGTCTCAGTGCATCTAGTGGCCTGTAACAGAGATATCGCCAGTGCTGTTCGGAGAACAACGGGGCTGGATGACTCTATGATTGAAGCTCAGGATCACCTGCAGAAGTCGCCTTGTGTTTAGGAACAGCTGGGCAGTCAACTTGAGAGCCGCCGCCGCAGTTTCTACCGGAACATGCATCACGGCATTGTTGAACGTGCCGGCGGCAAGACCACCCAGCCGCCGGGCAATGTTTTCCGCGTCTGTTGTCTGTTCGGGAATCGAAATGACGAGCGCGCGTTTGACGCCCAGCCGTTCAGTTTCCTCGACGAGGGAGTCCAGAGAGCGTGCTCCAAAGACCACGCGCATGGTGGGCTGGTTGTATACGAACTCCCTCATGCTGGGGGAGATACTCGGTCGAAGACACCTGCACTGTTCCCGGTTCAGTCGCGCATGAGAGCGGTCCAGGTGCTCCACGATCTGGGGGTCGTGCCCCTTGTGGACGCCACTGGCGATCTCATCCAGAGCGGCCTTCGGTCCCAAGCTTCCCGGTACGGTCGCTTCTGGATTTCCCGTCGGGAGGGCGACAGAACTCCCATATATTCAGACCCCACTTCATCAAGAAAAGGCCGCTAGTTTCGCTTATGCCTTTCATCCCACGTGCTCCTGAATCAGCTTCGTCCACTTATCCAAAATCGGCAGCACGGTATCGCGCTCGGCCGCGGGCAGCATGAAGATAGTACGCTCGGCGCCCGCAGTCACGTATTCCTCGACCGCGGCCTCGTCAGGCCTGGCGCTGTACACGGATACCGAGAGTGTTGCCGGATCCCGGTCGGCTTTCTCTGCTTTCTGCCGCAGGTCCACAATACCGGTGGACAAGCGGCCCGCTCGTGCGGCATGCGGGAGCCAACCGTCGCAATAGTCGACAACGTCCTGGCGCGCCGAGGGCTTGTTCACGCCCAGGAGTATCGGTGGATAGGGCTTCTGCACAGGCTTAGGGTAGGACCAGATCGGGTCGAAGTTGACGAACTCGCCGTGGAATTCGGCTTCATCTTTCGTCCAAATCTCCTTCATGGCCAGGATCCGCTCGCGGAGGACGCGCCAGCGCTTCCTGAAGTCCGTCCCATGGTTTTCCATCTCCTCTGCATTCCAGCCGCCACCAACTCCGAAGATGAACCGGCCGCCGGAGAGGAAATCCAGGCTTGCCACCTCCTTCGCCAATGTGATCGGGTCGCGCTCGACAACCAGGCAGATCCCGGTAGCGATCTTCAGCCGCGTTGTGGCAGCAGCCGCTACGGCGAGCGCTACGAAAGGATCATGCGTGTGCCAGTACTGTTTGGGAAGCTCGGTCCCGCCGGGCCAGGGACTCCGCCGGCTCTTTGGAATGTGAGTGTGCTCCGGGACCCAGAGCGACTCAAAGCCGCGTTCCTCGGCGGCGTGCGCCAGCTCGTCTATCCGGATCGCATAGTCGGTATCAAAAATCGAAATGCCAAATTTCATGACTCTTAATTTACCCGCCTATCGGCAAAATGATGCAAACTTAATTGGGCGCTCGCGGAAACATCCACATCCATCGATCCACGTCCATGATGGGACTCCGGTAGGTGTTCAACTTGAAGTCCGAGCTTGAAGATTCGGACCGCGACTGGCTCTTCACTCAATTACGAGGATTGGCAACTCTTCCTATGGTCCGAGGTTTGGTCCTTGGCGAACTTCTCGATCCAAGTGACGAAACGTACAGGCCAAGATTGACGACAGATTATCGCTGGTCGTTAACGTGCAAGTTCGATAGTGAAAACGACCTTTACACCTACATAAACCATTCAGAACATCAAAGAGTCGTACAAGAATTCCGCCGGCGTATCAGTGCTGTCCTGTTTTATGACTTTGTAGCGAGCTAAGCATTTCTCTACAGGATTAAGGCTCTCGATGTCGCCTCAATAATAAGTGGTAAAATGCTTCAGGGTGTGCCCTACCTGGCGAACAATTACACTATCGGGAAACGCTACCCTCATCGGGCGGCCTTGCATATTATGCGAGTGAACGCGAGGTCGATCAGAGAATCGGCAGACATGAAAAGAACCAGGTTTTAGGAGATATAACATGACAACCAAACTCTTGACGTCTTTGGCGCTAGTTGCAGGTTTCTCAATGATGGGTAGTCCTGCGCTCGCACACCACGGAACTGGTATATCGTACGACCTCACGACCCTCCCCATCACGGCGAAGGCGACCGTGACGGAATTCCATTGGACCAATCCCCATCTCGGAATCTTTGTTGACATAGAGGACAACGAGGGCAACGTAGAAAATTGGTCTATCGAAGGTAGCAGTCCGGGACGAATGACCAGGGCGGGATGGACCAGGTATACGCTCAAACCTGGGGACGAAGTCACCATTACTTTCTACCGTTCCAAAATACAGGCTGCGCGTGCCGGAGTTGTCGCTAAGGTCATCCTTGATGGCCAAGAAGTGTTGCGGTTTCAGCGGGATGAGCCCCGTACCGAAGGCGGGCGCAGATAACATGGGATGGCGCAGTCAAGGACAAAACGGTGAGGAATCGCTCACATAAAGGAGTTTTAAATGCGAAACCGCTTCATGAGTTTGACCGTCGCATTGGTGGCCATACAGGTCTGCTCGTTGGTCACGCACGCTCAGGCGCAAGCGCCGGAGACCGCCGACAGCGCCGCATATGATCGAGGCGATCTCTCTGGAGTATGGATTCTGTCCGGTGGAGACCGTGGTGTCAACGCGCTGGTTCCTGCTATGACGGCTGAAGGGGAGGCGAGATTCAACACCAACAAGCCCTCTTACGGACGCCCGTTGGGAAGCCCGCTTAGGGAGGGGGAACACATCGGCCGAGTCAGAGCTGTCCCCCCTGCGCTTGGAAATTCCATGGTTGGAGAGTGCAATCCGCTAGGCGTGCCACGCATCTATTATGATGCTGAACCATGGGAGTTCATTCAGACCCCTGGCCGGCTACTGCAGTTTTTCTCGTGGACGCGACCATTGCGCGAAATCTGGATGGACGGACGGGACATTCCCGAGGATTGGTCTTTCTTCACTCCGACGTGGTACGGATACAATGTTGGCAGGTGGGAGGCGGACACCTTCGTCGTTGACTCCTTCGGTTACGACGAAAGATCCTGGCTCGATCATTTTGGTTATCCGCATAGCGAAGAAATTCGGATACAGGAGCGCTTCCAGCGCGTGGGCGCGGAAACGCTGGAACTCAATATGACCATCCACGACCCAAGGACGTATACGACGCCTTGGGTAGCTGAAACGAAGACCTTCTCGCGGGTAGCGAGAGAGTCGTTGACCTCCAATGGGTGGTACGGGTTTCTAGAGGAACTATGCGTACCCCTTTATGAGTCAAGGTTTAACGATAGAGTCAGGGATCCGGCCGGCTTGACCCCCTAACGGAGGCTTCAAGTACCCGTGAGACACCATACCGTGCACATTTCGGGAGAGAAACGAGTGCGCGTCACAGCAATGCCTTGATCTCTAGCTCGAACTGTTCCTTGGAGGCGAAGCCGGTATGTTGGGTTCAGATCTTACCGTCGCGAGCAATGATGAACGTCGTCGGAAAACCGTAGAGGGGTCCGAAAGCCTCTTTGACATCGTCGCGGCCGTCACCGATGAGCACCGGGTGTACGTCGTCAGAATAATTCGGACAAAAGCGCCGTTTTGCTAAGAGACAGTTTTGAAATCCCGGTAGGAGGTGAGATCGCTCGCACCCCCTCCGGACAGAACGGCTCGTACCGGCCAGGTAAGCCGCTCCTCGATCAGCGAGTAAACTCCAGTTTAAGATTCCGCTCCGTGTAGTCATGGAGAAAGACAAGTCCGTGGCGGCGGAACCACTCCAGACTTAGGACGAAGCGAACTTCCCGTCGCAGGACGGATTGCCACGCACTCATCCGCATCCAGGTGCGGTGGGCGTAATACATCGGTGCCCCAGCTCGAATCATCATCCGTTGGAACTTGGCCGGCTTCTTCCATTTCTTTAACTGCATGGAACGGAGTCGGCTTCGGATGAATGCATCCAGCTCTTGGAATATCTTACGGAACTCCTGGATGCGATTGTACCCGACCCAGCCTGCAAGATATTCGTTGAGACCGGCAATCACCTGGGACATCGATTGCCCGTTATTCCGCCGTGTCCGGGATCGGACCTCTTGCACAAAGCGCTTGCGCGCCCGTGTACTGACCCGAATCTGGCCCCGCAGGATCTGGAATCCGACAAACTCCACATCCTTCATCGGCGCCACCCGGCTCTTGTCCCGGTTGACGTGCAATCCGAGTTCATCTTCGAGGAGTCGAGTTATGCTCTCCATCACCCGTCGAGCTGCCCGCTCGGTCTTTAACAGGATGACGAAGTCATCGGCCCACCGGCTGAACCGGTGGCCCCGCCGCTCCAGTTCCTGGTCGAGCTCGTTGAGCACGATGTTGGATAGGATCGGCGAGACCGGGGAGCCCTGTGGACATCCCTTGTCCGTCTTCTCGACGACACCCTCTACTTCAACTCCCGCCTTCAGCGCCCGCGCCACCATCGTCACGAGCCGCTCATCCTGGATCTTCCGTCGAATGAGCTTCAGGATCAGGTTGTGAGGAATCTCGTCGAAGAAGCTCTCAATGTCCAGCGATGCACACCACTCGTAGCCTTCCACCACCGCTTTCCGTGCATGGCGGATGGCCTGGTGTTGGCTCTTCCCAGGTCGAAACCCGAAGCTGGACCGGCTAAAGTCACCTTCAAAGATCTCCGTCAACACTGTGTGGAGACTTTGACTGACTACGCGATCCATGACCACGGGTATACCCAACTTCCTCTTCTTCGGACTGCCCGGCTTGGGGATCAGGACCCGCCTTGCGGGCTTGAAACGGTATGTCCCGGCTTCCAGCTTTGCCTGAATTCGTGCGAGAAGCTCGTCTTCTCTCTCCTGGAAAGCGTCCACCGACATGTTGTCTACTCCGGCTGAACCGGCGTTGGCCCGAACCTGCTGCCATGCCCGGTAGAGTCGCCCCGGGTTGTAGACCCGTTCCATGGCTCCAACAACTTTCACTTCACTTTCTCCGTGACTCTCTACCGCCAGGAATGGCCGGGGATGGTTGGTATTGGCGCCGGGCCCGGACTGCTGCTAACCTCGCCGGGCCTCCGGTTCGGTGCTCGCGCGGAGCTCGCTGCCCCCATCGGTTTGCTAGGCCCTAAATCCACCCACTGAATCGACTTCCTGATGGTGTCACTCTCGCCTCTCGTCCATGACTTCCCACCGCCGGATAGCGATCTCCGGTGGCCCGGGTCTTCCCGGTCGTCAGGGTTTTCTCCTCCGCTCTGTTACCAGGCTTCATCGGCCCTGAGTCTTCAGTACTACCCATGGATCTGCCACCCTCTGCTTCCTCCCCGCTCCGGGGTCGCCGTTCGCGGTTTGGTTTTCAATACCGGGTCTCGGCGGACTGGATAACCCAATGTCCTTTGAGCGTCTGGGTGGACGCACCCACCGTGGGTCCCGATATCGAAGCAATAGGGCTTCCCGGGGTAAGACACGCAACCCCCTCGTATACCGTCCGGCTTCAGCTCCCTTCGGTGACTACGGTCGGATATCGGGACTCGCTCTCTTACGCCTGCTCGTCCCCCTCCGGGCACCCATCTAGCCGGTTCGCTGTTCGCTACGTACACGAGTTCTGCCTCATGCTTCTTCCGGACGCCCCATCTCTGAGACTGCCCTTGCCTTGTTGGTGTTCGCCTTCCGTCCGATCACGGTGGCTTTCCTTCCTTCAGTTGGCGTGCCATGCCCGGCACACATCAGGTACCGCCCGCTCAGCGGGCGGTATGACGAAGGCCCCCCGAGGGGGCCTATAAGGGCATCCTTGCTTCCAGCCTTCTGGCCATCACAATCCACCTGTCGCTTTCGCCCGATGACGTGGACGCCGAGTGACACGACCGATGCGATACAATCCGTCGTGGGACTGGCACTGCCATTCGCCAATGACGGTCTCCTTCAATTCGCAGGTGGTGGCTCGTTGATGGAGACCGTCTACCAGAACTGCACGACGGGACGGTCGAACCTCTTCGAGTCTCACCGCCAGAGGCGGTGGCTTACCGTTGTGAGTTATAACAATCCTGCCAAAGAATCCTTCTTGATTCCCCTTCTAATAAGCATGCCCGGAGGGCCACCTTCGAAACCCCATGTCTCGACCCTACCGTTCTCGTCTTCGACGGCCACACAAAACCAAATATGTGGATTCTTCCATTCGACCTTTACCACCGTGCCTTCGTCGTCCTCTATGTCCACAAGAATTCCGCGATGGGGATTGGCCCACTGTAGCCCGTCAGAGCATTTCGGACGAGTTCGATGATTCGCTCCCGCGAAGCTGACCTAATGGACCCCGCGAATGCAGCCGAAATCGTGGAGGAAAGGAACTGAGCGAGGAAGATCGCGAGCGTCTGATTCCAACACCCCGCGGTCATTCCTCGCTCGTATTGCTCGCTTTTTCAGACCGACAACCCCGAGGGGTTGCTGTGCTTGTTCGGTGTTTCAAGCTTTTTGGGCGGCACGAACCCTATTCGCTGAGTATGTTGTACATGCCCTGAACGTTCAGGGGTAGCCACTCCTCGTAGAAGGCCCAGTCACTGTAGGCCTCGAGCGTGATCGACTCCTGCAACTCCTCCAGGGTCATTCCCGCGGCCATACCCTCGGCGACCGCGTCGCGAAGATCTTCGAGATACTGGCGGGCCTCGGCCACGTCGGCCGTCGTGCCGACCTCGCCATGTCCGGGTGCGACGATCTCCGCATTCATCGCCTCGACGCTGCGAATCTGCTCGAGCAAAGGCTCGAGGTCAACGCCGGGCAGCGTCTGAAACGGCAGCAGTCTCAGGTTCAGAAAATCGACGACAAAGAGGGCGTTCTCCTCCGGGAAGTAAATAACCGACATGTCGGCGGCGTGCTCCGTTCCCGGTTGGATCATCTCGACCGTCTTGCCTCCGAGCGTGATCGTCGTCCGGTCAGAATACGTATCGGTCGGCGGATAGACGTCGCTCACTGGTCCCCGCGCGATTTCGCCACCGCTCAACATGCCGTCTTCGTTGGCGTCGAACAGCGCGAAGGCGTTCTGGAAGTTCCCGGTGGCCTCCGACATCTCGATCTCGCCGTTGCCGTTGGCGTCCATGGCCGCGGCGTTGTCAGGTAAAGGCGCAGCCTGGTCGACCATCAATGCGGCCGGCATGTTCGCATGACCGATAAATTCCGCCGTATCGGCAAAGACCTCGCCGCCCGAGGCGTGGTCCCAGTGGCTGTGGCTGTAGAGGACGTAGCGGACCGGGACACCGAAGCGGGAGTCCAGTTCTGCCTTGAGCCAGGTGGCGTACTCGCGGTTGATCGGGTCCGTCATGATGATGCCTTCCTCGGTGACCAGAAAGACATTGTGGTGGACGTCGTTCTGGCCGCGGTACAGATCGCCAGTCAGGTTGACGATGCTCCGTGTGGGTTCCGCCTCGGCGGGCGGGGCAGGGGCCGGGGTCTCCGGCTCGGCCGCCGGTTCCGGCGCGCAGGCAGCCATCCCGAACACAAGCGACACTAGAGAAAGTCGAACGAAGATTCGTTTCATTGGGGTCTCCTTTACTTGTAAGAGCGCGAGCCACGATATCCTACTGCCAGATCCCGGCGGTGTCAAAAACGCGGCGGACCCCTGCGGCCCCCCCCTCGGACAGTTCCGGGCCGGGGGGGGGCATCGCGATTGGTTCGGTGTGCCTGGAATCAACCACTAGCAGGTGCGCCAGCAGGCAGGTTTTAGGCACGGTAGTCTATTTCGTCCGAGAGTCGATCATTGAAATCCATAGCGGCTGGCTACCCCTTTAGCGCTCATGGCGCGACAGACTGAACCGCCGGGTGTAACCGGCCATGCAGACCAACCTCCATCTCTTTCTGTATTTTGTCTGCGGCCTCGGCGTCAGTACAACTATCGGCAACCAGGATCTCCACCTCGATGTGCTTGCCCGCCCGCTGCACTGCATCGCCTCATCCGTGCATCTGCGGCGGCGCGCAGAGAATGGCAACCTCCACGCCCGACCGTTCCAGAGCTTCAGCGAATTCAGTCGTCCAGCTTCCGCGTCGTGCTCAATGCACGACCTCACCAGCGACACAACGTCGATGCCGGCGATTGGCGTCAATCTGTCGAGTGAGTCTCTCCAAGAGCACCCCCGCCTGCGAGAATAATCTTCATCTTGGACTCGTAGATGTTTTGTCATCGGCCGCGTGCTTCCAGGCCGATGCAAAGGCGTTCATCGCATGGCGGGACCGGAAATCGGCGGTCCCGAGGAAAGATCGGTACGCAGGGTTGCTGCATGGGCGGTCCGATGGCGTTGGTCTCCGCAGCCACTGGGTCCGGTCCCGGCGCGCTGGCGTCGATCCATTAGGCAGAACAAAACATGCGCAAGGGAGAGGCGACCGCTTTGTGCGTCTTTGTTTTTTCGGTCAGTTCAATGCCAGTGGCGGGGCTTGGTCGAGAGAAGGGGTGCAGGAGGTGGTGGTACAATGTCTTTCGCGTTGTGCCGACGTTGCCGCTGTCTTCGAGTGGGCAGATCCCAGGAATGCAAAAACAATACCCTATTGATATTGTTCGGCTTCACCTTCGGGTACTCCCGTAAAAAATTCGTTAGTTTCTGTCGGGAACGCATACGGCCCATTGAAGTATAGGCGCTCATGATTAGCTTCGCTTCCGTCCTCTTCTCGGAGAGACATGGATTGTACAAAGAGACCGGGGGGCGGATAGTTTGCAGGCACATTCCCTGCCATGATGTAGAGCCTGCTATGGTGCATATAGAGCGTGACGAATGTCCGGGATTGATCCTGGTTATTGATAAGCTGCAGTTCTTGAGATTCGACGGCCTGGGCGCCCAGGTAATTCCACATGTAGTGCGTCAACTTGACGTCGCGTTGCATGAAGCGGAATGCCGCATAGATCATCGCCCCGCGCACGTCATTCTTCCAGTAGCCTAGGCCGCTAAAGGACGTTAATCCATTACGGCGTTCAAGACCCGGCGGGCACTCCTCCGAATTTGCCGCATGTATCTCTTCAACCAGGTTGTAGTCGACCACGGTGACGGAAAAGGTGGTCGGGCCTTGCTCCACGGTATAGACACGAGCCGGCACCATGGCGCCGTATTCGGTTTCCCAGACGAAATCCGTTACGACCGGTTCGTCCGGGAAATTGGCGGCGAAGAAATCCTCTTCGCTGACAAACTCCCGCCACTGCGCCTGAGGAAAAGAAGCCAGCGCCATCGGAAACAACAAGACGATAACGATCGACGCTGTTCGTCTTGCGGACATGTTCACCCCTCCCGAATTATCATCGCGTATCCAAGCAGGTTCCACAGGTGCCTAGAAATCTTCAGGGAAGTCCGTGTTCCGGCTGGAGTCCCAATCGGCAACCTCTCCGTTCGGAGCCTTCACAAACCCCAGCAGACAGCCAGGTGCGCCGTCCCTTAATGGATGGCATCGCACCTTGATCGGGTCGCCTGTCTCAATGCCAGGGTCTTCCCTTCGACCGCCACCTTCCAGCGCCCACAACTGCTTCTGGCCGTCCGCCTTTGTCACCTCCATGTAGATCCATGAATGTGGATTTATCAAATGCAACTCCGTGACCACACCATCGATGTCGATCGTTTCCTTGTCGTACTGTCCGTGGGCATGGTGCGACCATCCCGACAAGGCCACTGCCAAGACGCCTGCCGCTGCGAATCCGAAAGCCAGTCTGAAGCGCATACTGTCCTCCCTGTTAGTCTATGAACCTTCGAACCTTTCGAAATGTTCTTGGAAACCCTAACGTACCGTTGACCCTTAGTGAATGTTAAGCGGGCCTGGGAACTCTCGACGAGTGACCGGGACAGGCCGGCGCGCAACCTACAGGCTTCCGGCACCGACAGGCCTGGTCAAAGAATGCCTCAGCGCGAGTTGGCGAAATAATCGTGCGAGGTCTGAACCAACTCCATCGCTTCTTCCAGATCTCCCTCATCGCGCACGCCGAATGCGACAAAGCCGGCCTGCGGCGCCCATCGGTGCTCCCCGGCCTTTCCATCGGCAAGGACCCGCGCCTGAACGTCTTTAGGCAGGCGGATGTGGCACTTGCCGTAGCCGTGAATGTGCATAAACATGGTGCGACCGACGAAGAACGCATCCTCGTGGACGCCTGCATTCTGCCTTTCTGTTACACCGGAGAGGGAGAGTATCCTCCTTCGCAGTCTTTCGTGAATCTGCTCTCCAACTTTGATCGCCATCCGGATCCTCCATGCTGTGATTGCACCGATAGCTGGCAGGCAGGCTAAGTTAGTTGCTCAAAGAGGGGCTTCCTTGCCAGCGCGCATCGTCCTGTTTTGGGAAAGACGCTGGATTAAGGATAAATTCGGTCCAGTTTATTGACTATTTGGAATGATACCAGGGTTACGACACAGCCTGAACCCTGGATCTGCATTCGGCGGTGAGTACGGCTTGACGTTCCAGGGCTGCCGAATGCCTCGTTTCATCTGGAGGAGGGCGGGGCGCTAGACTCCACCTCACCCACGCAGACAGCCTTAGACCAGTCTCAGGGCGAAGGCTGCATGGGGACAACGCTGGGCATGGAGGTAGTCGTCTCCAGTCCCGACTGTTACTCGGCTGGACAAATGGTCGTAGGACGGTGCGAGGATCCTTGTCCCGGACGTGCGTTCGAGTCGATCTTCCGCTCGATTGGCACTCGGATCATTGGACAAACGGCGCTAGAGGCGGCTGCGGTCCGATCACCTCGGTCAGCGCGTTGTACGCGCAGATTTCGTCGCTCCATTCGGCCGACGGACGCATTCCACCCACGCCGATCGCGCCGATCAACACGTCGTCGACGACGATCGGAAGCCCACCTGAATTCCAGAACAGGTCAAACTGCGCCTGAACAGGCCTCAAGCGGACTTCGAACGACGGGTCCTGGAGCATGCGATTCATCAAGGCGTGCGTCGAATCGCGCATGAACAGAGCCGTCTTGGCTTTGAAGGACGCAGTCTCGGTCGCAATCGGGCTTTGGCCATCGGCCCGGACTGCGAAGACGATATGTCCGGAGGGGCTCAAGACGAAAATGCTGACCCCCATGCTGCGCTCCGCTGCCTGCCGGAGGCAGTGGTCGGCAATCCGCCTCGCTGTGTCGAGGGAGATTTCGTCACGCGTTTTGGCGGCTACGGCAGCATCGCTACTCATGACAAAATTTTCCAGGTCCTGTGCTCCGAGGAGACTTCCCGACATCACCAGGACGACAACCAAGTTGACAAAAACAGTAAAACCCTTGGTCATGGCATCTCCTTTGTTCCAGTTCTCCCAATGCAATCGGTGGGAATGACAGAAGCCAGCTTACATCGCCCCGCCCACGGGAGCCAGGATGGGCCCTCTGTCAGGATTGGCGGCTACTGGACGTCTCCCTGGACCCGCTAGACTTGTTTTGGCCTGGTGTGGCCCGATCGCATAAGAACAAGAAGGAACGATCCAGACAGGTTTGGGGCGCGATGTGTGATCTTCTCGTGCGGGGAAGCCCGGCAAAAATCGAGAGCTTGGGGCGACTTCAATTTTTTGATTCGAACGAGTATCGAAGTGCCAGGACTGACTAAGACGCACAGAAGCTTCGACGCCGTCAAGAATGTCAGCTTTACTCTGTAAAAGGGCGAGACATTCGCCTTTCTGGGCCCCAACGGAGCCGGCAATTCGACGACGATGGAGATGTCGACGACGGTGCTGGGTCCCACTTCCGGAAAGATCATCATCACCGGCTGTGATCCGGTTACGGAATTTTACCAGGTGCGCCGCTCTCTCGGTGTTGTCTTCCACGACCCCAGTGGGATGAAGAATTGACAGCCTGGGAGACGATCACGGGAATAACGTCCAGACCGTGGCCGTGGAACACTGCGCGCCGAAAGCGACCCTTGCGTATGAAAAATCTGATTAGTAAGCTTTCGTGCAGAGGATTTCTAGAGCCGCGGGCACGATCAAAAGGCGGAGGGAAGGAGAGAAGGGGAATCGATGGCAAAAACGACACCTGAAGAGCAGGAGAAACAGCACTCCGGATCGGCCGCTTCGCGAGGAGACGTGCCCGTGGAGGTGTGGTTGGAGCTGGAACGACTCAATCACGAGTTCGCCTACCGGGTCGATTTCGGGCCCCAGGAGACGACAGCGGACCTATTTCTGGAAGACGGCTGGCTCGCGATGAGCGACAAACGCAGCGTGGGACGCCTGGCGATTCGGAAAGCCTATAAGAATCGGGCGGCCCGGGGAGTGCGCACGGCGCGCCACATTTCCACCAACCTGCGCCTGACGATGTCGGACGACGGCGAGGTCCACGGGCGGTCCATCATGACGATCTTCGCCGAAGACGGTCCGCCCCCTCATCCGGCGGTCCCGTTGGTTGTGGTCGACGTCGAAGACGTCTACGTGCGCGAAAACGGGCGCTGGCTCTTTCGCTCGCGCCGTTTCACCGAGATCTTCGCCGATCCCAGCCGGAAACCCGTCCTGCCCCTCGACTCCATCCCGGAGGAGTAGAAAGAACGTAAGGGGCGATGAAGGAACCGAACAGAGCTTCCCTACCTCGCCCCGGCTCTCCGAGGGGCAAGGTGCACATGGACCGCTCTCCTCTTTGATCAGGTGATTCAGCCGACCTAGTCCCACTCCTTCTCGACCCCCGTGGCCCCGTGCCAGATCCCCATGTAAAGGTGTCGCATACCCCAGACGACAAGGTTTGGAGCCGTCCCTGAACCGATGACACCGCACTCTTATCGTGTCACCCGGTCCGACGTCTTCGCACTGGATTTCGTTTCGTAGGAGCCCGTCGGTGAAACTTTACGACTACGGGTGACAGGGCGCTGTATCCGTGAGAACTTGCTTGGAACCCTCTTCCTGGGACACCGACAACAAGGGGCGGCACGTCATCCATAGCGGCGGCAGGTTCGATCCCTCTCTGTGACCCGTCATTCCGGCTGAATATCGATCTGGCAACTACATTTCGCTCCGGCCGGACTTCCAACGGAGGTCTCATGGCTTTCGCTTGCCAGACTTACTTCCCGCGCTACTGAAAGCTTGGCGGTTGGACGGGCTCGGGCTGGGAAAACCGGGCCGCGGACACCGGGGCGTTCAACTGCACTTCGCTCAATTGGATGGTCGATTCGCCGTTGCTCCGGGTCACCGTCAGGCGGGACGGCATCTGAACGCCGTCGACTTCCCTATAATCTTCGTAGTCAACTTGTGTCGGAACGACACCGACTGCCCCTGTCTACCCAGCGCACCATCCGCACCAACAGGCTTACAGGAAGGTCACCGCCGCTCCATCCCTAGAAAACGGCACTGGCACTCCGTACCAGCGGACAGTCTTGTTCCGTTTCCATCGGGAAAAGGCCGCGCTGGTCTCCAGCGCTCACGGACCGTGCGCTTCAGAAGCCTGCCGGGGGCACTGATTCCTGGCCGTCCCAATCCTTGATAGTGCCGTCGGCAGCCTTCACAAACCCGACAAGACAACCTGGCGATCCGTCCCTCAGAGGGTGACACCGCGCCTTGATCCGGTCTCCGGGCTTGATGTACTCGGGCGTCACCCCCATCCCACGAAGCTGGCCCGCGCTGGAAGCTTCGATAGACCACAACCGGGTCTCGCCATTTTCATCGGTGACTTCCATATAGACCCACGCGTGAGGGTTGAGCAGATGGAACTCGGTCACTACTCCCTCGATGTCCATCATCTCTTTATCGTATTGGCCGTGGGCGTGGTGTGCCGCTGACGGCATGGAGAGTACCAACGTCACCAACGCTGCGGCCCCCAGGGCCATCCTCAAATGCATTTGATTCCTTATCGTCGCTTTCATCGGTATACACTCCTTTCGAAATGACTCCGGTCCCATGACCACCCGCGGGATTTCCGTCTCCCGGCGGGTGGCCGACTTATCTCCCATGCGTGTCGCCGGCCCTTAGGCCTCCAAAACGCAGATTGATTAATCAAATTCGAACAACTCAGGATCACATAGTCCTGTTAATTCGCCTGTGTACTCTCTGCAAATATAGTCTTCGATCTGGGCTCCGTTGTAGTATTGGGTCTGATCAGGGTAGTTCTCGAGCGGGATCGTTACCCCCTGCTGGAAGAGTCCCGGTGGCGGATAATCCGACGGCACGGTCGCTTCTACTATGTAGAGTTTGTTGGCGACCATGGAGATCGCTGCGTACGTACGGGATTGGTCCGCGTTGTTGGTGAGCTGCAGTAGATGGGTTTCGACCCGGCCGACGTCGGTCCACATGTAATGCGACATCTCGGCGTCGCGCTGCATGAACTGCCAGGAGGCATACACAATCGCGCCACGCACGTCGTACCTCCAGTACCCGGGACCGGCGATGCTCGTCAGCCCGTCGCAGGGTTCGGCCCCGGCCGGGCAGTCCTTGGACTGCTCCGTGAGTATGGACTCGGCATAGTTGTAGTCGACCACCGTTAAGGAGTAGCGACCCTCGTTGCGGGTCGCCGCGTAGACACGCGCCGGAAGATCGGCGCCATATTCGGATTGCCAGATCGTTTCACTCACTTCCGGCTGGCCTGGAAAGTTGGCGCTGAAACCGTCCGTAGCGCTCGTGTACTCGCTCCATTCCTGGGCAAACGCGGGCCCGGCCGTTGAAAGCCCCAGGACAAGCGCAATAATTAGCAGCCATCCTCGCATGGTATCCTCCTGTTTGATCGACATTCTCATCCTCCGGTATGAAATATCACAAAAGATGATCCATCGCAAAAAGCTTCCATCATTCATTGTCGCGCGCCTGGGCGCCGACATCTTCGGCCGAGTCGACCCCAGCCGCATTGTGCTCGAGACCATCGCGACGCGCCGGGTTCCTGTAATCATCGAAAAACCTCAGCGGCGACCGAACGGTAAGTAATCTGCTCGCTCACCGGATTCCAAATGGACACCGAAGCCAACGTTTCTCCGAGTGTATTGGTCCATCACCAGCAGGATAGTGAGGTCGCGCATCGGGAAATTCTAGCGATCATTTCCACCATTCCAAGACTCGAAATCTCAACGGATTGTGCGACAGCCTTGTAATTCGCCAGGGACACGTGAAACGAATCAAGATGATCCAGAGTGTTTCACCAATCGTGATCCGAAGCGTTTCACGTGGTGCTCCATCCGACATGGGAACTTTTGGAATTTGATTTGTTAATGAGAACGACCGGTGTCGCGCCGGGAATTGCGAGGCTGCGGATGTGCAGCAAACGCGAAAGTGTCTGAGCCCCATTCCGCTTCCAGGTTCCGAACAGAGCCTCTGGGCAATTGGGCCAGCGGGTGTATCTTCAGCGAACTCCAGACGAGTTTGAGGTCGGCAACTCGAATACGCCTTGAATTCGATGTGCGGGCCTACAGGACGCGCCCCATGTCGAAGACCGTCTCCTTTGAAATCTTGCCATCTTCGAACTCAAAAATGTGAACCAGACGCATTTCAATCTTATCTCCTTTGGAGACGCCGCTGAAATAACCGTCTCGGGCGATTTCCATAGTCAAGATGCTGTCGTCCACCACCCGATCTTCGGTTGCAAACCGCCGGAGATGCTGAAACTCCATATTCGTCATCGAAGCAAACAGTTCCTTATAATTCTTCATTACGGCGTCCCTTCCATGACAGGCCCGCTGAATCCAGCCCCCCGGATTCGGCGCCTCCCAGATGGGTTCGTCCGTGTATAACTTGAGGCCTTCTTCGATGTTGTCCAGCTCTTCATCATGGAAGTGTTGTGCCGCTACGGCCAGGTTTTGAGCTATACGGTCTTCGGCCACAGCAGCGGGTTTCTGAGCTACACGGTCTTCAGCCATTTGTCACCTCCCGAATGATTTCATGGTTTGGGCTTCAAGGCCGACGATTGATGCAGAGTCAATCGAATGTGCATTGTAGCCAAAACGCAGTTGAACTCAGTGCTAAAGAGACTACATTCTAGCGTCTTCTTATACGCTTTGTTAACCTCGCGCGAGGTAACGAGTGCTCAGGCGAGGCGGACAATTCGATTCAGTATGCGTGCTTTAACGGCGGGATTCATCGTTGCGTTTGTTGCACATCCGCAGCCTCGCAATTCCCTGCTCTGCACCGGTCGTTCTCGTTACAAACAAATTCCAAAAGTTCCCACGTCGGATGGAGCACCATATGAAACGCTTCCGACCAAGGTTGGGTAAAGTACAACGGATCATCGATCGTGACGTCATAGGACACGACCCTCGGGCCAATCCACCGGAGCCGTTCGATCACATGCAGGGCGTCACTGTGCCAGAGTGAGCCTCTCGGATGGGGATTGCCAAGCCACCATTCTTTCAAGCCGACCGTGTCGATGACCAGGGTGTCGCCTTCCCAGTGGCCCACGGAGTGCCCGCCCCAGGTCAATTCCACGTTCTCGGGATGAGGACGCCCATCCAACGGAATGATACGAGAAAAGTTATTCATGAACTCGTGTTTGATCACCAGGTAGTCGTCCGAGTGAACCCACTGTTGGGCATAGGGAACCAGGATTTGCCCGCTAAATCCGTACGGCAGGCAAAGCGCGATAGGATCATCGATTTTGAGGTCCCCGGTGAACGGCCGATAAAATTCGGCTTCTCCTAAGGGCGTCAGAGACGACATTTTCGTGGCGTCGTACGCCCTGATCACCGGGTAGTCAGTCTCGTTGGGACCAACTTGGTGGGTAAACCCAGGGCCAGCCCAGACTCCGGTGAAGTCCGGTTTGCCACCTCGGGTTCGGGGTATATCAAGGTCTCCAGCCTCGTCCCCAAAGGGAACGTTGGGTGGATCAATCGTGCTGCACCGACCATCAAAAGCCTGGCACACCTCGCGAGCCTCACGCTCAGGAGTCTGGCCCGTGGCAAGCACCGGAACCAAGGCGAAGCCGGCCAGCAGGGCTGCGGTCGCCGAGAACCCTACTAAACTGTTTCTCATGTCGAACTCTCCCTTCCAATCTCCCAAACCGCGTTGCGTTTGTTGCACATCCGCGGCCTCGCAATTCCCTGCGCGACACCGGTCGTTCTCATTACAAACAAATTCAAGAAGCTCCCATCTCGAGTGGAGCGCCGTGTGCGATTGCTCCGACCCCGGCGCTGTAAGATACTTCGGGTCATCGATCGTGACTTCGTAGCGGACGACGCTCGGGCCGACCCACCGGACGCGCTCGATGACATGCAGGGAGTCGCTATGCCAAAGACTCCCGTTCGGATGGGGCTCCGGCAAATCTGAAATTTATCCTACGGGCGAGCCTGATCGAGGGCGCCCGTAAACACTCTTCGGCCGTCGGCAAACGTGACACCGTTGCCACTCGCGTTGTTCGAGCCATCATGAGCGCGAAAGCCCGTGACCTTGACCTCTGTCCCTATTTTCAAGGAGTCTCTGGACACGCCTCGCCGGATCAGCATTCCCGGGGCGCCACCAGAAAAGCCCCAAGTCGTCACCTTGCCGCCCTCATCCGTCACATCGATGTAGTACCAGATGTGGGGATTCTGCCACTCGACTTTAACCACCACGCCTTCCATTTCGACCGGGTCGTTGGCATCGAACTGTGCCCAGGACGAATGGTGGGCGAGAAGCGGACTGGCCGTCAAGAGCAGGCAGAAGCCTGCAGCGAATACAACCAGCAAATTCCGTGTCATGATACGACCTCCTGCGGGTTCATTCAGTAAAGTCTACAAAGCGAAAAATTGTGCGGCCGGCTGGCGCGAATCGCGATCCAGACATCCGCCCATGTTGCAACTAAGGGCGGGCTTTCACCCTGTCGACCCCCCAATACACGCGGCCTGCAGATGGAGCTTCTTCACAAAGCGGGGATTCATCGTTGCGTTTGTTGCACATCCGCAGCCTCGCAATTCCCTGCTCTGCACCGGTCGTTCTCGTTACAAACAAATTCCAAAAGTTCCCACGTCGGATGGAGCACCATATGAAACGCTTCCGACCAAGGTTGGGTAAAGTACAACGGATCATCGATCGTGACGTCATAGGACACGACCCTCGGGCCAATCCACCGGAGCCGTTCGATCACATGCAGGGCGTCACTGTGCCAGAGTGAGCCTCTCGGATGGGGATTGCCAAGCCACCATTCTTTCAAGCCGACCGTGTCGATGACCAGGGTGTCGCCTTCCCAGTGGCCCACGGAGTGCCCGCCCCAGGTCAATTCCACGTTCTCGGGATGAGGACGCCCATCCAACGGAATGATACGAGAAAAGTTATTCATGAACTCGTGTTTGATCACCAGGTAGTCGTCGGAGTGAACCCACTGTTGGGCATAGGGAACCAGGATTTGCCCGCTAAATCCGTACGGCAGGCAAAGCGCGATAGGATCATCGATTTTGAGGTCCCCGCTGAACGGCCGATAAAATTCGGCTTCTCCTAAGGGCGTCAGAGACGACATTTTCGTGGCGTCGTACGGCCTAATAAAGAAACCGGCAGGACCCGGGTCCTCAGTGTCGTTGGGGCCCACTTGGTGGGTAAACCCCGGTCCGGCATAAACCCCGCTGAAGTCCGGTTTACCACCTCGGGTCCGGGGTATTTCAAAGTCTCCGGCCTCGTCCCCAAAGGGAACGTTGGGCGGTACAATCATGTTGCACCGACCATCAATCGCCTGGCACACCTGGCGGCCTTCAGGCTCAAGAGTCTGGCCAGCGGAAAGGGCGGGGAGGGAGGTCAAACTGGCCAGCACGGCTGCGGCTAAGGAGAACCCCACGAAACTGTTTCTCATAGTTGAACCCTCTCTGAATCTCGCAAATCGGCTGTGAAGGACGATGTCGGACGCCCACCCCCGTGCGTCGACAACCAACAGCCTCTGCAGTCTACGGAAGCGGGATGGTCATCAGATCCATCGTTCCGCTGGGATCGGCAGCGAAAGCGGTTACATTGCCTTCGACCAAAGACAACGATCCACTGCTGTCGGCCAGAACCAAGGCGTGGCCATCATCCAGCTTCGTCAGTTGCCAAACCCCCTCAAGATCGGTGATGGTTTCATAGGGAACGCCATAGATATCGCCCCGGCACACCGCCCGCTCAGGCCCCCACCGGTCTGCGCGCGAGACCGGTTCCTCCGCACACAAAGGGTTCGGCGGCGTGATCGCCTCGTAGCTCCCCAGGTTCTCGGTTGCCAGCTTCATCACGCCCCGTGTAGTGTTGGACATCAGAATGTACTCTTGGCCGTCCTTCGTGTAAGTGAGCATGTCGAGAGGCTGGTTGCCGTTCCCCAACTCGGCGATAGTTTCGCCGAAAACCTTCGCTCCCGGATTCAGCGCGCTCACCGGAATCTTGACCAGAGGCGTGCAGGTATAGGAGGCGAGTATGTGCTGTTCGTTATCGATCATGTACGGCACAAACGTCCGCACCGGTGCCGCAGTTTCATAGCGGCCATGCGCCGAATGCCAGATCCGTATTCCCGCGCCCTGGACTGTACCCGGGAACGGGAAGGGAATCGAGCGCAGGTCCGACGCAAAGTCCTCGTTCGACAACCCTGCGACAAGGACTCTGCCATCGACGTAGGATATGTCCGTAATGCTCTCGACTCTTGGGTTTGCGTTCTGCCTGCCCTCGGGCGTGTCGCGAGTCAGCCCCGGCATGGACTGGGCCGCGTCGGCCAGGCGCACCATCGAGTACCGGACGTTGTTCAGCGAAAACTCCGTGATACTCCCCGAGACATCGACGCGCAGGATCACCGGAATAGCATCGGGACCACGGCCCCGGGAAACCGCCACATAAACGTTACCGGACAGGGAATTCGCCTGGACGTCGTTGATCAGAATCTGATCCGGGGAAGTGCCCAGAAGAGCTGCGATCTGCTGGTTGATCCCCCTGATCTCGTGCTTCACGGCCGACACCGCAGGTGTGCTGTCGGCCGTATCAA
This sequence comes from Terriglobia bacterium, assembly GCA_965218085.1. Taxonomy (GTDB): domain Bacteria; phylum Acidobacteriota; class Terriglobia; order 20CM-2-55-15; family 20CM-2-55-15. The sequence goes on from CBDCKF010000001.1 coordinate 659,528, forward strand.
TCGCGAAGACCGCACCCTGGAGCGAGTCGCCGACAAACAAAACGCCGTCCGGGCCGAAGGCGAGCTGTGACGCGGATTGGATTTCTGCGTTGCCAAGACTCAGGCCGTCGCCTTCCTGTCCGAACGCCAGGGCAGTAACCAAAAAGAATCCAACACTAAGCCGTAACAGTGTCGACAACATCGCGCACCTCATCGTTCACTCTCCTTTGGAGGTCCTCATTATGAGCTAGGGCGCCGTGCGGCGAGGTTCCCCGTCGCACGGCGTCCGCGCACTGCTAGCTAGAAATTGTACTTCAAGGCGAACTGCCAAATTCGCGGCGAATCGGACTCTCGAATCAGGCCGAACACTCCACTACTGACGTCGGTGTCGGGGTTCAGTGGCCTGAAGCTGTTGGTGATATTGTAGCCCTCGGCCCTGAACTCGATCTGCTGGCTCTCGCCGAGCTGGAAGGCCCTTGAGAGCGATAAATCGAAGGCCCAGGTTTTTAAACCGCGAAGACTGTTTCGGCCCACATTCCCGAAGGTGCCTGAAGCCGGGACCTCAAACGCGTTGCGGTCCAGATAGCTGGTACCGGGACGACCCGACTGTTCCCCAAATGGGCTGTCCGAGATCTGCTGCGCCCGCTGGGACTCGGTAGCCACCAGAGCATTGTCCTGGCCGGAAAGGATGTTCAGTGGAGATCCCGCGCTGAGCCGATAGATCCCGGACAGCCGCCAGTCCGAAGCCACGAGGCGCAACGTGGGGTTGGCGAACTCCGGGGTCGTGGCCACGGTCGTCCAATTCAAGCCATGCCGCCGGTCAGAGTCGCAATTGCCTCGATCAAAGCCGACGTCGAATGGATTGGTGAGGGTTTCATCCGCGGCGGGCCCCGACCCGTTCGTGTCCGCTAGGTCTCCAATGCAATGGGACCATGTGTAGTTGGCATTGAGGACCAGGTTGCCGACTCTCCGCTGGAGGGAAACGAGCAAGCCATTGTAATGCATGCTGGCATCCGTGGTGATCTGGCCCACGGCTCCCATGATCTGGCCGTCCTGAGGCCGTGCCAGACTGAAACGGCGCCGGTCATCCGTATTACCCGTCGTGGAGCACGGCCCCGGACCCGGCACTTCGGCTCGCCCCAGCACCACGGTGAACGGGTATGCGGCCCCGCTAGGGTCGAAACACGTGCCGCTGGCATCGGCATTGCCGGGGATGAAAACGGAGGGATTGATCGGATTCTGGGCCCAGATTTTCGACGTACGGCTCCCCAGATAGCTTGCCGACACCATCCAGTCCGTCGCAAACTGCCTCTGGAGGCTGAGGTTCCACGAGGATATTCTTGGCATGTCCACGTCGGTGGGATGGACCTGGTACAGCCCATGGGGGTTAAAACCCGCATCCGTGCCGGTGCTCAAGGGAAAAGGATCTCCGCCGGGTGTGGTGGACCAGGGGGCTGCCATCGGCACGCTGGGGATGACAGTGAGGTTCGTCCAGGGAGCGGCGGCGACGTAATCCTCTTTCCAGAGCCCGGCCAGCGTTTCATAGCTGAGCGAGTAGGAGGCCCGCAGCGACGTCCGGCCGTCTCCGTTGACATCCCAGGCAAAACCGGCACGTGGCGCAAACCGCCACCATTTTTTTTCGGCGCCTGTCAGCCCTATGAAACCCGGGTCTCCGGGATAGGACATCCCAGTCGGAGCATTGGGGAACACTGTGCTCTTGACGCCCTGGTTGAAACGATCGATGTCAAAGCTGTAGATCCGGCCGTTGGTCATGACCTGGGGAAGGTGGGGCTCCCACCGGAGGCCGTAGTTCAACGTGAAGTTGGGCGTGACGCTCCAGGAGTCCGTCGCATGCAGTGCGAGTGTCGTCTGTTTCGGTGTTTGTTCGATGGTCCCGGCATCAAAAAACAGGCTCACCTGCCCCGTCAGAAAATCCGCCATCGGCGAGCCGGTGGCAAAACCCCTGAATTGCATCCAGCCCACTCCAAAAAACCAGGCTTTCTCGTACTGCCTGCCCTGCGTCGCCTGGACGCCAAAATTCATCTGGTGGTCGCCCCGAATGAGGCTCAGGTCGTCGGAAAGCCCAAAGGATATCGCCTTCCAAAAAGTCGGGTCCGGGTGCCGGTTTCCGAGACGGAACGCGCCGGTCACCTGCCAGTAACTATTTGCGTTCTGACAGAACATGTCGATACCGATATCGCATTGATTGAACGACGCGCCAGCGACCACATTGCTATTCACGCGATTGATCGACGCCCGAAACGAGTGGACCATACTGTCGCCCATCAGATAAGTCGAGCCGATCGCATACGAATGGAGCAGGTTGTCGGCACCGGACCCATTGTGCGCGAGTATGCTTTGGCCAGAGTTCGCGGAAGCGCCGTCGGGTCGATCGTCCAGGTCCACCAGGAATCGTCCGAACAGCGAGTGCCTGTCGCTGAGTTGATAGTCTACCTTTCCCAAAAACTGATGCTGGTCAAATATACTCCTGGTGTTGAATGACACCTCACCGCACGGACCAGTCGGCGTCAAGCCGATTCTGTCGACGATCTCCAGAGCATGCGGACTGAAAAGCGCGGGGTCGATCATGCTGTTGCGGAAGCCACCGCGATTTATGGCTCTGGCGCCTGAGCACGCTTGGAAGGCCGAAAAGTCCCCGTTGAGCATCGCCGCCGTGGGAACAAAAGCCCGGCTGGACGCCGCATCCTGACGGAGCGTCGTACCCTGATAGCCCGCAAAGAAAAACAGCTGGTTCGGAACGATCGGCCCGCCGACGGTCCCTCCGTACTGGTTGCGCTTCAGCGTACTGCCCTCCCGGGCGTAGTATTCCCTGGCGTTGAACAGGTCGTTGCGGACAAACCAGAACGCGTTGCCGTGAAACTCGTTGGTGCCCGACTTGGTCACCATGTTCACTGCGCTTCCCTTTCCTTGGCTGGCAGACAATCCGGCGGTTTCCACCTTGAACTCCTGCACGGCGTCCGGAAAGGGTGTGGGCATGGCGGCGGCATTCATGTAGTTGACGTGAGCGGCTCCATCCAGGGTATAGGCCGTCCCGAAGCCGAGCCCGCCGCCAACCGATACTAAAGGCTGACCCGAGCCGCCTGTGTTAAAGCGGGCCGCACCCGTTACGACAGATCCACCGGCCAGGGTGATCAGATCCGTGACGTTACGCCCGTCGAGCGGCAGTTCCAAAATTCTCTCATTCTCTAATAACTGACCGACGCCCATACTCCGTGTTTCCACGAGTGCAGCGTTGGCTTGAACCTCGACTGTCTGGGCCACTTGGCCGACCTGGAGGATCACGTCGATGTCGAGCCTGTCGCCGACTTGAAGCACGATACCGGTCTGAACGTAGGTTTGGAACCCGGGCAGCGATGCCTCTAAGCGATAGGGGCCGATCGCCAGGTTCGGTAGAAAGATGGCTCCGGCTTCATTGGTCACAACAGTCCGCGTGATACCCGTGTCAGTTTGAGTCACCGTCAGTTCCGCACCCGGTATTAACGCACCGGTCTGGTCACTCACGCTCCCGCTGATCTCTGCCGTTGCCTGCGACCAGGCTACAGGACAGCTCAGAACCAGTAGCAGTAACCCGCTCGACAACCTTACAGCGATTTTCGTCATCACGATTCTTCCTCCAATTTAAAATCGAACCCACTTATGGCACGATCCGATTGAGACCAAGGGACTTTTCCCCTTCAAACACGAGTAGTCACCAGTAAATCCCCAACCGCTATTGCACCTGACCATGACCTGAACGAAGCAGCGAAGTCACTACCTTCACAGACAGATGGTTAGCAGCGGACTACACACCCTTCGATTCGGTCCGGTTCATTAAATAGACAGCAATTATCTCAAAGCTCTCGCAAAGATAGTCGGAAATCTTCACTCGAACAAGGGGAAAAGCACCGAAAAGCTGGAATCTAAACGCTATTTCTGAATGGTTTACGGTTTGAGCGCATCACCGAAGTGATCGAGCCAGATTTGGTCGTCAAAACGGATCGAATCGATGATGAATGTATCGCCTTGCCAACGACCCGCTGAATATCTATTTCGTCGCGTTCATCGGTGTTGAGCCCCACATCCGCGGCCTCGTAATCCCCCGGCCGCACCGGTCGTTCTCGTTACAAACGAATTCCAGAAGCTACCATGTCGGATGGAGCACCCTAATGAAACGCTTCCGACCACAATTGGGTGAAATGCAGAGAGTCGTCAATCGTGACTTCATAGGCGACGACACTCGGGCCGATCCACTGGACCCGTTCGATGACAGCAGGGCGTCAGCATGCCAAAGACTTCCATTCGGATGGGGATTGTCCAACCAACCATGCTACAAGCGTGACGGAGGGGAGGACACCTGCGCTTCCTGATTCTGCATGTGAAATTTTCCGCATCCGGCAATTTCCCGACGAAAACCGGGCTTCCCTCGGCCAACTGCACCAACGATTCCTCGAAGAGAACGCAGAAGTCTAGGCCTTGGCGTTTGCCCATTCCGGGGCCCTGCTTAACGGGTTGGAACCGTTCGCCCGGTTCGTCGAGGGCAACTAAGGGCAGCGACAACCGATCAGTTTACTGGGCATCGTCGAGCTGGGCATCGGCCGGATCGCACGTGCCGCCGCTGCAGACGCGATCTTTCAACAGGGCGGCTGGTTTGTAGTCGACACGACCGACAGGGCGGTGGATGAAGCCGCCGTGGACAAAGTGCGTTTGACGAGTCCTTCCACGGATCTTTCCAACTAACTTCTTTGACAATAGCTTCTTCAGGACGCCAACTCTGTCGAGAAGGCTATAGCGCGCATCGCCGCAGCAACAGCGCCGGGTCAGATATTGCGATACATACGTTAGAAGGTTAGAAGGGGAGTCCACGATGAAGTTAAGATTCCTTGCACTAGAAGGGATCCAGTGAAAATGATGGGCAGCCTCGGGACTACTTTCCTATCCTATTTTACTCGCTCTTTCGCAGGTGTAACAGCTTGGGTAAGGAGTGCCTCGTATGGCCGACCCGGTTCATCCATACGAACGGAGTTCGAGTCGGAGTCAGGTGTTCTGTGAAGCGCTGCTGGCCAACCTGAGTCATCAAGGCCCAAGAGAGTGTGCGCTGGCTGGGAACTCTGCGCACGAACTACCCAGCTTGTCGCGGGTCTACGGCTTCTGGAAACACAGCTTGAATATCGAACGCGAAGAGATCCGAGCGTATCTGGAAATGTTCCCGGGGTTGATGTGCCGTCCTCTGGCCGTGGTGCAAGAGCCCGGGTCGGATCCACAGATTTCCGGGCTGCGGTGCGAGGCCGGCGACGCAGCTTCCGCCACCAGATGAAAGAAGTGCGATCGCAAACAAATATGTTGGCTTCAGTCTGTTGTGGGCCAGACGACAATAGACTAGCCGGTACGCTTCGATCTGGAGTAGCCTTTCTGACCTGACCTGAACCTAATGGGGACTTTTATTTCGAGGGTAGATCATCAGGCGTGTTGGGGTTCAAGATGATCGACGCATTCGTCTGCGAGAACCCTCAGGATTACCTAAACCTGCTCGACCGCGAACAGGATCGGTCTCAACGCATTTTCGGTTCAAACACCATGCCACGACTCGAACGTTTGCCACAGATTGCTCGTAACAGGCTCCGGACTTTTCCGGCGCAGGTTAATGACACGACTCCGTTTCTGCCGCCCGAGGCACCGCTCGCGGAAAGTCGCCTTGCGATTGTAACGACAGCCGGCTTGCACCGACGCAGCGACCGGCCATTCGGTCCACGTGAACAGACCTATCGCGTCATCCCATCGCAAACGCCTGTCTCGGAAATCGTTCAGAGCCACACGAGCATAGGATTTGACCGCGTGCCGATCATTCGCGATCTCAACGTCACCTTCCCTATCGACCGCGTGCGGGAACTCGTATCCTGCGGCGAAGTCGGATCGCTTGCCCGAAACTGCTACTCGTTCATGGGTGCGCTTCGCGAGGTCTCACGTATCCAGGGCGAGTCCGGACCGGAAGTTGCGGAATGCCTTCGTGCCGAGAAGGTTGGCGTTGCACTGATCACCCCTACCTGACCGGCCTGCACGCACACAGGTGGTGTGCTGGCCCGGACGCTGGAACAGCAAGGCATCACGACAGTTTCTATCAGCATGGTTCGCGAGCACACCGAGAAGGTGAAGCCGCCGCGTGCGCTCTGGGTGCCCTTCCCGTTTGGTCATGCTCTGGGCCGTCCGAACGACGCGGAACTTCAGCACCGCGTCTTGAAGGCCGCTCTCGATCTGCTTGGAGAACCGACCGGGCCCGTCCTCCGTGACTTCCCCGATACTGCAGAAAGCGGAGACCAGCCGAGCGAGCCGGTGCAAGCATCTGCTGTCGCTCCCCCGGATGCATTGTTTGATGATCCGGCGATGGAGGTGACACAGATGCGCCAGTACCATACGCAGTGGCTGGCCGAGAATGTCGGCCGCACGGCAGTCGGGCTCAGCGGCATCCCGACTGTGGGGTTCCGTGGCATCGTGCGCTTCCTGGAAAAGTTCGCCGAAGGTGCGAATGCTGACATGTCCGAACGCCCACCCGAGATGCCGTTGCCGAATTTCATTCGCTACTGCTCAGACGATCTGAAAGCGCTCTTTTTCGAAGGGCGCATGGTGATGACGAAGAACGCCGGTGGAGATGAAATCGCCCAGTGGTTCTGGGGAGAGACCGCGACCGGCCAGCTCTTGAGACTCGTCCACGCTCAGCTCGACGCTTCCGACAATCCTCAGTCGAAGGCCGCCGCCTTCGGCATCGTGCGGTAACGAAGGCCTTCCAGGCCTGGTGCGAGGCGCCCCCGTCAAATTAACCCGGCTGAAGCGGGCCAGCGGCGGGCCACCCCTGGAGTTCGCGTCGCCCTATAGTGTCTCTGGGGTTCGAGCAGAGAATCGTAGGTCAATTCGAAACATTCTACGTGACCGACACGCAGCCGTTAGGGGACCTGTTCAAAGCAAAAGCGGTGGACCCAGACACTCAGATCCTGGTAACCGAAACGGTTGCCGGAAAGCTTGCGCTCTTGACCGACCAGATGTCGTACCATCATATTGCACAACGCAACGCCAACGGCCAGGACTGGATGGCGACGTTCTGAGTGATCTGCAATACCGGGGTCAGTTTGACCCCGACAATCGACGGCAAGCTGCAGCACTTCGTAGTCCACGGCGTCTACGATGGCCTGTCCATAATGGCAGACACCGAGACCTTAACTCTGTGGAATCACATCACAGGCGAGGCTGTCTATGGTGAGTCAGTGAGTCATCGTCTCCCGATATCGAACCTGCTGCACATGAATGTAGAACAGGTGTTGGAGATGGATCCGAACATCGAAATCGCGATCTCCTCGTATCAAGGGCGGTTGATCGGCGGCGGACAGTACACCCCGGACAACACCGACGCGACTCTGTTCCCCTCGTTCACCGACACACTTGGTACTGAGGACAATCGGCGCCCCCGGATAAACAAGGGCCTGGGTGTCTGGACGGACCAGACGCATCGCTACTATTCACTCCACAGCATCCGTGAGAAGGGTGAGGCTCTTATCGATGAGCTCGACGGGCGGAACATCTTGATCTACGTCGATCCGATTTCATCCACACCGGCGGCCCTCTACGTGGACGCCGCAGACGCCCACTTCGAAGGAAGGGAAATCCGTCTCGACAATGGATTTGTAGTTCGGGCAGGTGTCCTCGTTGGGCCAGACGGCGAATCCAGGACGGCGGAACGTCCGCTGCACATTACGAACCGGCGAACAACCGAGGTGTCCCGAGGACGTTGAATACGATCAGTCAAAGGCAGCCTTCATGAGTTAATGCCATAGAAGTGCGGCTGACATTCTGAACGCGCGCTTTAGATTGTTGAAAGCGAGACGGGGATTCGAACCCGCTACGGCACCTCATAGCATCCAAGAGACATCATCGCAGCCCCCCTTTTCCTTACTTCTGGGCGGGACGTATCCGAACGTTTCCCTATGCTGGTATCAGCCCAGACGCGCTGGTCCAGATGTCGCTTGAACTTTTCCAGCCCGTTGTTACGAATGATCCTATCAATTATGGGGAGGACGCTGCACGCGACCACTCCCTTTTTGATCATCACAAAAAGCCTTCCATTAATCTCGTTCCCGAGATGACTCGCTCGTGGTCGCCACCGTTCCGTCACGGCGATTCCCCGAAATCCTGCTCCTGGTACTCCGCCAGGTGCTTGTAGTCTTCTCGTATCGGAGAAAAGACATCCAGATTGAGTGCCACCTCGCTTCCCAACGGCTCGGCATAGTGTTCGACGCCGGGCGGCACCCAAAGCATCGAACCAGACTCCATATCAAATGCCTCATCGCCGATGTGGTACCTGAGGCGTCCTTTGAGCAGGAGGGCCAACTGCTCGAAGGGGTGGCTGTGGGGATTGACCTTCATCCCCGGACGGAGCCAGTTCCATACCATCACGACGTTCTGGCCACGAAAACCCACCCGCTCGACACCCTCACGGACAGATTCCCGCGACAACTCATTCCAGTTGTACATCGTCGTCAGTTTCATCGCTCCTCCAATCTGAAAAACGGAATTGCAAGCCCCGTTGACTGTCGATGAGGGCCGACCCGGAATGGTAACCGAACCGGCCTGTCCGAGTTCGCTGGTACGATCCTCTAGCGAAATGTCGACCACCACATGATACTCGGCCGGGTTGCAGGGGATAGCCGGGAAACTACTTTCATGTCGGTAGCAGATGATCTTGTCCGGTGGTAGTAACAAATGCAATGTCCGATCTGAACGAAATAAGGGGACCCGCCCCAGGATGTCGGTCGGGCTGATCGGCGATCCAAACCGGAGAACTTAACGCTGTTCCCTTGAGCGCCGTGCGCTTTCCTCGTCGAGGATTCTTTGCCGAAGGGTGGCGTCGATCAGCCGCCCGTTGACTATGACCGCGTTGATGCTCCGTGTGTTGGTGATGTCCAATAGCGGATCGGCGTCCAACAGCAGTAGATCGGCGAGCTTTCCAGCTTCCACGCTTCCCAGCTGATCGGTCAGTTCCAGCAGGATCGTCGGATTGATGATAGCGATCTGGAGGACTTCCAACGGAGAGAACCCGGCTTCTACGAAACCGGCAAGCTCGTTGTGCAGGACTCGTTCGTCCGCGGCTCCGAATCCAATACCCGGCCAGTCCGTGCCCGCCAGGAGACGTACGCCTTCATGGGCTGCAATCCGGGTGATTTCTCCGTTGAACTGGCGCTGCCACCGGTTCCCCCGCCCGGGCCCGCCTAGGATCGGCGTCAGCCACTTACCGTTCCGAACGAGCAGCCGGGCGCTCTCTTCGCAGCGCGGGGGGTTGATCGCTATCGGGCTGGTGGCGTTGGCGATATTCGCGAGCGAGGCGGGATCTTCCGCGCATTGGGCATCGAGCCCCCGGAGATGCTCGATCGGGTTCTGGCCGGCGTTCGAGGCTTCGATGACATCGACGTTCGGAGGGAGATGTCCGGTGAAGCGCAATCCCCATCGCTTGGCCTCCTCCGCTATCGCGAAGTAGGTTTCCCGCGAGAGCCCGTTGCGGACCTTGATCATGTCGACTCTGGCCGCCGCGAGCCGGTTCACGATCGCCCGACCTTCTTCCGGAGTTTCGATCACCAAGAGGATACCGTCGATAAAGCCGTCGGGCACGCCCGGAAAATTCGGGGGAACGCCGTCGAGTCCCGGCCCGGTAACGTATATCCGCGGAGCAACGAGTTCTCTCTCAATCAGAGCTGCACGCGCCTCGCGAATCTCCTCGAAACGGCTGGCCATGTCCCGGATGCCGGTGATGCCGTTCGCGACTACCTGCGGAAGAGCACGCTCGGCACCATTGAACAGGGAATGGGTGTGCATGTCCCAGAGCCCGGGGATCAAGAATTTGCCGCGCCCGTCGACCATCCGCACACCCGTTGGAAGACTCACGCTGGCCGAGGGCAGCACCGCCGAGATTCGCTGGCCCTCGACGATGACAGTCTGGTCGCTCGAACGCGTTCCAGTTTCGACATCGATCACCGTGACGTGTTCGATGGCGAACGAATCCGCGGCTGGAGGTTGGGCCAGCAGAGGCCCAGCAGTCAACAGCGTTAGAGCAAGAATCAACATTGCCGAGCTCCGATACATTCCAAGCCTCCCTAGTGATGGAGCAATACATTGCGGGGTGGGGTCCCCAACGGTAATGCGACAATCGAATTCGGAAATGCTCAGCCTTTACCGAAAAGATCTTCGGATGGGGAACTGACTTCTCAACCATCAGAGGCGGTAGTGCACACGACCTTGGCTGCGCTGCGTTTTCCAGCCGAGGCGAGGCGTTCTCCCTCATCCAGCCACTGACTCGTCCAGACCAGGTAGACGTCGTTTCCCGGACTTACCATCCAGCGAAAACCGGACTGCCATCCCAGCCGCCGACTCACCGAGTCGAATTGGACGTTGTTCGAAAGCGAGACGAACGGGCTCAACTGGAAGTTGACGACGGTTCGGAGCACTTTCGTGGAAAAGTCGCCCTCTGGCAGCTCGAACCGGTTGAACGAGGCATCGAGGGTTACAAGAACACCGGGCCGGGGACGCAGGCTCAAGCCTCCCGAAAGTTCACGGCGCTTTCCGGAATAGAAGGTTCCCAGCGACACACTCGCACTGGCTGCAATGCGTCTTGGCTCGGCGGTGTTCAGGCCGAAAGTATGGCGAGTATAGCGCCGCCTTTTCTGCCTTCCTCCGGAGTCTTCATGTAGTAGCGGGGGAAGCGAAGGCTTTCTGAGCCTCGAAATTCCGACGCTGCGACCTCGAAGTCCAGACCGATCGTATGACGGACAGGGCGGTCGGATTGGCGTGTCGCCCTTCGGGTATAGATCATGCCGACGTAGGACTGATTGAAGAAATGCCGTTTCGGACGAAACACTGTGAAGTCCTCGCCAGCCACCGCATTCTCTGCGGCCGTCCGGACCTGCAGGAACCCGAGCTCGAAGCTCCCGGCACGACCGATCGTTTTCGTGCCGTAGTCGATCGTCTGTGGTGCCCCATCTTCGGTCAGTCCGATGCGTCGGGAAACGAATGCACTCAGGTTTCTCTCGGGATCCAGAACGAACATGAAGCGGTCGTCCGCCGAAAGCTCGCCGGTTCGAATCATTTGATCGCCGAACAGGCTGCTCGGTTCGGCATCGAGAAGCTCGACGCCGACGTAGAGTCGGTTACGATCGAATACGATCCGCACCTCCGTGCGCTCTGTGGCCGCTTGTCCGTTGTCGGGATCCGACGCCTGAAGTTCGTTGCAGGTTCGACGCTCTGCCAGATAGGCTCATCGGGACGGGCATCGAGCGTTATCTCTTCGTTGACCCTGAGGCGAACGGCCCGGATCACGGCTCGGTCCGGAGCGTCGACCCCCTGGGGGGACACTCTCCGCGGATACGGATAAAAGGGAGGTGATCAGAAGGAGGGCAATTGTGTGGAGCACGATTTCTACTGGGAGACTACTCGTGTCCGTGCGGCGTGGTCAATGCAAGGGCCGTCATCTGTGTCAAAGCGGCAGCGGCGCCTACGAGCCGTCACGCGCGGTGGGAAGCTCGTCCTTGAGGCCAAGAAATTTGTTTCCCATGATGGATTTTTGGCTCCGTGCGACGCATCTTGGACAGAGGAGCCTTTTCCTACACCGAAAAGGTAGCCCGCTCCGGAGCCCGCCATCTTTCTCTTGTTCCGGAGCGGGTTACCGCACTTCACCGTGATGATTCTGGAGTCGATCTCTTGAGTGGCCAGAACTCGAAAAACGCCGCCGAGCAGATCAGAAACGGGAACGCCACGTTCAGAAGCGACGAAGCCAGCCAGATCTCGGACTCGTAGGTGGGGGGTCCCGAGTTGAGGGTTCCCGTGACCACGGGCATCAACACGACGTAGATCCGAGCCAGGACTACCCCGATCACCGCGGCCGCGGCCGCCTGCAGAAGGCCCTTGAGCGGCTGGGCGAGTTTCCCGAAAAGGGACCCCTGCAGCATGTTCAGGGCCACGATGGTTCCGAAGATGAAGGGAATGGGGACGTTGACGAGAAACCGAACCGGATCCATGGCCATTGCCTCGACCCCGAGATAGAACGCTGCCCCGCCAAGAACCAGCACAAGCCCCGTCCAGACGATGCCCAGGACCGGTTGTGCCATCACTGCCGGAAACTTCGTAAGGGGCCACAAGTCGAAATGCAGCATTAAGAACATGCCTGCCAGCGCCGTGACGTAGAAGACGAGCGCGTCCCAGGCGTTGAACATACCTCCGGGATCGAGAATGGCTACATACACGGGAGCATCGGCCATGAAGCCGTAGTTGAAGAAGACACGAAACAGCAGATAGTTGACGAGGAAGCACGCGACGAGCAGGACCATACCGGATGCGACCGGATTTCGGATCAGAACGCTGATGGGCCATCCGCCCCACATGATAGCGCCCCAGAACGTCACGACGACGGCGACGATGGAAAACATGATGAGCATGGGCGCGGGTGGGCTTACGGCACCACCCACCGTGAAGAAACACACCACAGCGAAAGCCGCGGCTGCGAGCATCGTGGTCACGAGCAGCACAAGTCCCTTCGCGGGCTGGGGACGTTCGGCCGCGAAAGACGGATTTCCACCCCACACGACGCCCACTATAATCTGCATCGGGACTATGCAGAGCAAATAATAGGAAACCCAACCGGCGAAAGTTGGAAACTCGAACAGTGAAATGAATGCCAGCGAAATCACGATGATCGCCGCAGTTGCGATTATCCCGAGAGCAGGTTGTTTCAGATCTCCCACTAGAGCCTCCTTCAGAAATCCCAACAGGGAGCCGGCACGGAGCTAGCCACAGCCGGGATATTGGATTTGATGAACACGTCCGGTTAAACGGTGTTCGGGCTGAAGACCCGCATGGGCCACATCCCGGCAGTCGCCAGGATGTGCCCCATGTAGTTCAACTTGACGTCGCAATGCGGCTTGTGTCTCACAGGTCGAAAGGGCGCAGACCGTATTTCCCTGTCCGGGTCGCCGGCTGGATCCCGGACCGATTCGTTGGACAAAGGTATTCGAGCCGGGTGCGCGAGTGATCCATGATTCCATGCCATCCTTCAGGGTCATACTACAGTGACTAGTTTGTTTCCGAACGCTTACGCAGAACACCCTGCAATGTTCTCAGCATCCGGGGCTAGAATAACCTCACTATCGTAAACTGCAGCACAACTTCTTGCGACAGCCGGGTTCGAAAACCTTCATCCGAAGTTTGTTTTGAATGTTTTGGGAGGGCGATATCGCAGTAAGTAAGGGGTGTGCTAGTTGGCGTAAGATGATCGGATCAGACGCGGCGGCCCGATGAACGAAAATTCTAAATCGCGGTAACTGGACCGGATTAACGCTTGTCACGGTGTAAACTCGCGACTTCAAGGAGAGACTCGTGGAATTACCCCCGAACCCGTTCAAGAGAGCGCTCAAAGCAGGGGAGCGCCAGATTGGCCTATGGTGTAGTCTGTCGAGTTCCTATTCGGCCGAATTGCTCGCTGGATCGGGGTTCGATTGGCTCTTGCTCGACACCGAACACTCGCCGAACGAGCTGGACATGGTGATCGCCCAGCTGCAGGCTATTGCTCCTTACCCCACGCACCCAATTGTGCGCGTACCGTGGAACGACATGGTCATGATCAAGCGCTTTCTGGACATCGGTGCCCAGAGTCTGCTGATTCCCTATGTGCAAACCGAGGAAGAGGCGAAGAATGCGATAGCGTATACCCGCTATCCGCCCGAGGGCGTTCGGGGAATAGCGGGGACTGTGCGCGCAAATCGCTTCGCCCGGGTAAAGGACTATCACAAGCGAGCCCACGAAGAGATCTGCGTGCTCGTGCAGATCGAGACACAGGCCGGTATCGACAACCTGGACAGGATCGCGGCCGTCGATGGAATCGACGGTGTATTCATCGGACCTGCCGATCTTCACGCCTCTCTGGGATACCGTGGAGAAACCGCGAATCCCAAGGTCAAGCCCGTCATCGATGCTGCTATTCGGCGTATCCGGGTTGCGGGAAACGCGCCCGGCATCCTCACGGGGGTCGAGGCGGATGCCCATCGCTGGCTGGATCTCGGTTGCCAGTTCGTTGCCGTTGGGCTCGACGCGGCGATCCTGGCACGGGGGAGCGAGCAGCTGGCGGGTAAGTTCAAGAATTCCTGAACGCTTTCTTTGGACGCGAGCGAGTAAGGAGGAATAACGATGAGTACGGTTACGAACAAGCGCGTGGAAGTCGAGACCGTCTCACTCTGGATCAGTGGCAAGCCCGTTCCGGCCGAGAGCAGCCGAACGGGAGCGGTGACCAACCCGGCGGATGGGACCGTAATACGTCACGTCGCAATGGGCAATTCCGGCGACGTGGATCGCGCCGTCCAGTCGGCCGTCCGCGCCTTACCGGCATGGCGTGAAACATCGTTACTCAGTCGGGCGAGAGTTATGCAGCGGTATCTGGCGCTGTTGCAGGAGCACCGCCAGGAGCTCGCACGTCTGGTGACCGAGGAGCATGGTAAGACTCTGGCCGATGCGGAGGGCAGCGTTCAGCGCGGCATGGAGGTCGTGGAATTCGCCTGCGGCATCCCTCATCTTCAGAAAGGGGAGTACTCGGAGAAGGTCGGTACGGGTGTCAACTCCCACAGTATTCGCCAGCCGCTGGGGGTGTGCGCTGGCATTACGCCATTCAATTTTCCGGTTATGGTGCCCTTGTGGATGTTCCCGATGGCGATCGCCTGCGGCAACACGTTCATTCTCAAACCGTCCGAGAAGGTTCCTTCTCCTTCGATGAAAATGGCGGAGCTTTTCAGCGAGGCTGGACTGCCCGACGGTGTTCTCAACGTCGTCCAGGGTGACAAGGAAGCCGTCGATGCGATCCTCAATCACCCGCAGATAGCTGCGGTCTCGTTTGTGGGTTCGACTCCCGTGGCCAAGTACATCTACGAGAATGCAGCCAAGAACGCAAAGCGGGTTCAGGCTCTCGGTGGAGCCAAGAATCATGCGGTCGTTCTGCCCGATGCGGATGTCGAGTTCGCGGCAAACGCTCTGATAGGAGCGGGTTATGGGTCCGCCGGCGAGCGGTGTATGGCGATCTCCGCAGTTGTGGCCGTGGGGGGAATTGCAGACGCGCTCGTGTCGAGTTTGAAGGCCAAGGCCGACGCCCTGCGAGTCGGGCGCGGCGACGGAGCGGGCGTCGACATGGGACCACTGGTGACCCAGGCCCACCGGGACCGAGTCGCCGTTTATATCAAGACGGGCCAGGAAGAAGGGGCGACACTGGTCAAGGATGGGCGCCAGCACAAGGTTTCCGGAGGCTCGAACGGGTTTTATCTGGGACCGACGCTCTTTGACCACGTGACGCCCGAAATGACCATTTACAAGGATGAGATATTCGGCCCCGTCCTCGTGGTCCTTCGGGTGGATTCTCTCGACGAAGCCATAGAAATGGTCAATGCCAATCCCTGGGGCAACGGAACCGCCATCTTCACGAACTCCGGCGGCGCGGCTGAGCGTTTCCAGAGCGAGATCCAGGTGGGCATGGTCGGCATCAACATCCCGATCCCGGTCCCGACGGCCTTTTATTCGTTTGGAGGCTGGAAGAACTCACTTTTCGGAGATGCCCACCTTTACGGTATGGAGGCCGTCAACTTCTACACCCGCACGAAGGTCGTGACGACCCGCTGGACAGACACCGGTACCCCCGGTCCAAATCTCAACATGCCGACTCTGGGCTGATGCGCTGAGAATGGGCCGCGTGTCGAGGAGGTAACATGAACACGTTCAAACGGAGCATAGCCGTGGGTTTCCTGACGCTCGTGGCACTCCTCGTCGGGACTGTCCAGCTGGTGGGACAGGAGACTCAGAAGAGGATTACGCCCGACGAGGTCCAGTGGCCCTCCGGACGATCCTCGCTCGAGGGTACATCGTTTGCGACAGGGATCGAATCGGTCATCCTCCACGGAGATCCGTCCAGACCCGGTCTCTACACGATGCTTCTCCGGGTGCCTCCCAATACGAGAATCGACGCGCACTCGCATCCCGACGACCGCGTGGCCACGGTGGTGTCCGGAACGTGGTATTTCGGCTACGGCGAGGAGTTCGACCAATCCCTCCTGAAGGAACTCCCGGCCGGCAGTATTTACACCGAACCGCCCGGAGCGAACCACGTCGCGATGACCCGGGACGAGGGTGCGGTCCTCCAAGTGACTGGCTTCGGTCCCACGGGAACGACGTACGTTGATCCGAGCCTGGATCCCTCGCGACCGGAATAGCAGATACTCTTACTGAGCCCCATATCGCTTACGGTTCGCGCTTCCAAGATCAAAGGAGGACTCAAATGATTCGAATCTTCATTCGTCTGTCTATAGTGATCCTTGTGTTCGTGCTGGCCGCCTGCGCGCCGGAACCGGTGGCCGAACTGGAGACGGCCCCCGCCCCGCCGGCCGACGCAGGACCTACCCGGAGCATCGTCAACTTGACCGGCGATCTCTACCGAGGCCAGAACAACCTCCACCACAACGTCTTCCTGGTGACCGAGGAAGGCATAATCATGACGGACCCGATCAACCGGGAGTACGCCACCTGGCTCAGGGCCGAGCTGGACGCCCGCTTCGGAGTCCCGGTCCGTTACGTCCTTTACAGCCACAGCCACTGGGACCATGCCTCGGGCGGCGAGGTGTTTGCCGCCACGGCGGAGTTTGTCGGCCATGAGAACATGACCGCAGCCTTGATGGTACGGGAGGGCGTTGCCCTGCCCGAGAACGCGGCGGCCATGGACGCCAACGGCAACGGTACGATCGAGATGTCGGAGGCCACCGGGAATTTTCAGAACAACTTCGTGCTCTTCGACGCCAACTCAGACGGCATGTTGAGCGGCGGCGAGATCGCGCGGGGACCGGTCAGCGACGTCCAGCCCCCAACCGAGACGTATTCGGATAGGACGACGATCACGCTCGGAGGCAAGACGGTCGAGATGATCCATCCGGGCACCCAACACGCGGCCGATTTGTCGGTGATCTATTTCCCGGAGGAGAACGCCTCCTTCGTCGTCGACTTCCTGAACGTGGGGATGCTGCCGTTCCAGACGATGGGCGGATTTGAGCTCGAGGCCTGGCTTGAGGAGCTCCGCTTCGTCGAGTCGATGAACGCCGGGATCGTCGCACCCGGCCACGGAGTCGTGGGCACGACGGCCGAGGTGGCCGAGGCCCGCCAGTATCTAGAGGGCCTCCGCGACGCGGTCGCCGAGGCCATGGCCGCCGGCATGACGCTGGAACAGATGCAGGAGTCGATCACGTTCGAGGCTTACAGCGACTGGGGCTTCTACGAGGAGTGGCTGCCGCTGAACATCCAGGGCATGTACAACATGCTCAGCGAATAGTTTATCGATTGCGGTCAGAAGAAGCCCGACGTGGGAGCTGGGCTTCTTTGTTTGATCTCGTCCCGCTCCCTCACCAGGAGGAGGGATTAAGAAGACACCGAGTTCGGCCACACGCCGCTCCCCTGAGCGACAGCCGAATGGGATCAGTGCACACCTCGAGCACGAGATTTGAAGATACGGTGAACGGCAGAGTCCAAATGACCCAAGAGGAGCGACGATGTCGAACGATCAGCTGACCCATTTATTCGTAAACCTTTCACTCCGCGACGCTTCCACTATCGTGGACGCGGCCCTGACGGCCGGGCGGGATGCGCACACACATCCGCTGACGGTAGTTGTCCTCGATGTCGGGGGTCATCCAATCGCTCTCAAGCGCGAGGATGGCGGCGGAATTCTACGCGTGGATATTGCGATGGGAAAAGCGTGGGGCGCATTGGGAATGGGTATGTCAAGTCGAACCATTCGCGACCGACTTCGCGATCGGCCAGCGTTCCAAGGTGCGCTGGCAGCAGCATCGGAAGGGCGATTTGTTCCGGTCGCCGGAGGCGTCTTGATAACCGATGGCCAAGGACGGGCACTGGGCGCGGTGGGAGTGAGCGGCGACGCCTCCGACAAAGACGAGTATTGCGCCATCGAAGGAATTAAAGCAGCCGGACTCACTCCGATTCCGGAGCAGCCAAGTCCCAACTGGCGAGATGCGGGTCTTTGATAAGGGATGTCAGCGTATTTCGCCTGGTTGGCGCCCAGAGAGCGTGCCCACAGTTTGAACGCGGCGGGCGACGGCCCCTTTGTTGTTTCTCCGAGAGCACTCCACAGTGATGCGCCCCTCTGCTAGCCGACAGCCCTTCCGCGTGCGACTCCGATAAGGGCGGGCTGTACCGTCTATCGGTGTTCCGGCCAGCCCTGCTATCATCGTCGAGCGGGTTAGACTTGCTGGACTCGATCAGTAGCGGACAACATGAAACCGTTACTACTGACCGCCGATGGGCGCTGCGGACCCGGTGAGCGCGCATCAGCAGCGATCAGAGGAGCCAGTAGCAGCCCAGAATTGCCTGGCTTCCCTGAAAGAGCACGGCCTCGAGCCGTCAATGAGTCGTCGTGTCAACTGTCTGGACAATGCCGTCGCCGAGAGCTTCTTCTCGACGCTGAAGAAGCTCCGGATCCGTCGGCGGATCTACGCCACTCGGGACGAAGCTCGATCCGACATCTTCGATTTTATCGAGTTGTCTACAACTCAACGCGGCGACACAGTCAACGTCGGCGGCGTGTCGCCTCGACAGTTTGAGGCCGACTATTTTATGAGGCTCTCGGAACCCTTGGGAAGTCCAGACAATTGCCTCTGAACTACAAAAACATCTGGAGCTGGAGAACGAAGGAGGATGAACATGCGTTTCAAAGCCGTTGTTGGATTTGCTGTCATCGGGATAGCGATAATCAGCCTGCCGGCATGGCCGCACCATGCGCACGGAAACTACGACGTAGAAACTGTGGACATTGAAGGCGTCGTCACGGAGATCCATTTAATCAATCCCCACTCTTGGGTCTACATGGAAGTAACGCAAGCCGACGGCCAGAAGCAACTGTGGGCGCTCGAGGGTGGTGGGAGAGGCGGAGCCGAGAGGCAGGGGCACATTAAGGTAGGAGACGAAATCAAAGCGCGATGTCATGCCTCGAAAGACGGTACACCTACCTGTCTGTTAGGATTTATTAAGTCACCGAGCGGAGTCGCTCAGAACTGGGACGAAGGAGGACCTGGCACGGACCTCCCGACAGATTTCTGACAGCACGTGAGTGAGGGCGGCATCCCTGCAGCCAAATAAGATTCGGAGGTCCGAGACATGTCACCAAAGCTGAGACGTATTTTAAAGATCAGCGGCATCACCCTTGCCGCAATCGTCCTGCTCGTTGTGGGTGCGGCTGCCGTCGTGCTCGGCCCGTTCTTCATGACTCGTCAGGCTATCGTGGATGGTTTCGAAATCGAGAGCATGCGAATCCTCCAGAACGGAATCGTAAGCTTTGCTGTGGTACCCGTTGGGTCCGATCAGGTGGTGCTGATCGACGGGGGCACGGACACCTCGGGGCAAGCCATCCTGGCGGAACTTTCACGCCGCAATCTCACGCCAGATGCGGTAAGGGCCATCCTGATTACGCACGGTCATGGCGACCACATGGGGGCCATAGGGGTTTTCCCTCAGGCTGAGGTCATGGCTCTCGACACTGAAGTCGGCCTAATCGAAGCAGGCAGCCGAGGACCAGCCGGGATAGAGGTTACCTCCCCTCTTCAGGACGGCCAGACCGTCACAATAGGCAACACGCAGATCCGAGTATTCGCCATACCCGGCCACTCCCCAGGACATGCTGCCTACGTCGTCAATGGAGTTCTTTTTCTCGGTGACGCCGCTATTGCTGGTCGGGACGGCACACTATTGAACGCCCATTGGTTCTTCAGCGACGATACGGACCAAAATCGGACATCCCTGATCAGACTGTATGAACGCCTGGTTCAGGAGAACGTCGAGATCAGAGCGATTGCGTGCGCGCATTCTGCGGTCCTGACCAACGGCATTACGGCTTTGGCAGCGTTCGCTGAAGCGGGTCCGTCGTAATTCGTAGCGATGTTGTCCTGTCAATTCGGGCAGGCGCCACACACGGCGGGAGATAGGCTGAGCGATTGGCCAGTTGCGAACGGAAAGTCAAGCATTCAGTGCTTCCGAAGCCCCCCAAGAGACCCTCGGCGAACGAAAGTCGGGCGCCACGAGCGGGGGAGGGGGCTGCCGATGGATCGAGGTTACAACAATAACGATTGCCTGGAGGTTCGGTATGGTCATGAGACTGCTGGTGTCGATTGCGATGGTCTTAGGGTTTTCTTCGCAAGCTTCTTTTGCCCAGGAATGGCGCGAGTTCGTCAGTCAGGAAGATCGTTTCTCCTGCAATTTTCCGGCCGAACCGGAAGTAACGGATATCGTCTGGGAAACCGAATACGACGCCTCTATACCGGGTCGTGTTTATACGGTGAAGCAGGGCCCGAGCACCTACTCCGTGACTGTCGTTGACTACAGTCCGGTCGAGGCCATACTCACAGAGAGATCGCAGGATTGCCCTCCGGGTCTTGAGCGCTGCAATGGATTAACGTCATTTCCCGGCCCAGGCTACTGGAAGAATGATGTGCGCGGCGCGATGATCTATGCGGCGTTCCGGATGATGCAGCGCGATATCACGTTGACGCACTATATGTGGAGTTTCTTGGGCTATGAAGCAATAGAATCCAACGAACTGCAATTCATCAACAACGCCGATCAGTCCCGGACATTCGCAAATATCTATATGCACCACAACAGGCTCTACATCATGGAAGGCACTTCGCCTCAAAACTACCCGCCTCCGGCCCTCTTTGTGCAATCGATTGGCCTCTACGAGGAGGACGGCACAAGAGCGAATCATGAACGCGTGTACTTTAACGGACCCGAAGTTGATCCAGACGAAACTAACGAGTTCCGAGGACGACTTCAATTGCCAGGGCTGGGTGCCCGCTAGACAGATGCGTACAAAAGGGACATGGTGCTTCAGCTGAGAGGGGCGAGGTGCGTAACGTTCAGTTCCCGGGAGTACGGCGGCAGGAGGTGAACTTCGAGACGAATTTTCATATCAGGGATCAGTAGTGTCCCAACGTTAGTTGAATAGATTCAGTTGTTTGGAGTTCTCCGAGTCTGAATCTTGATAGTCGAGGGCGGAAAGGGCCTTTAAAAGGGGCGTTTTTTCGAAAACGGTGACGCTGACGATCTGGAGAATTCGGTAGAGACTGGCGTTGACATTGAGCCGTTTTTTCACGATGGCAACAAGCAAATAGACCGAGATG
This sequence comes from Terriglobia bacterium, assembly GCA_965218085.1. Classification (GTDB taxonomy): domain Bacteria; phylum Acidobacteriota; class Terriglobia; order 20CM-2-55-15; family 20CM-2-55-15. The sequence goes on from CBDCKF010000001.1 coordinate 680,737, forward strand.
GCGGTCCAGATTTGAGTCTTCAGCGCATTGGGGGTTGTGCCGTAGAACGCCTTGATGCGTAGGTGCTGTTTGATCCACTTGAAGAACAGTTCGACCTGCCAGCGGCAGCGATAGAGTTGGGCAATGGTCGCCGCTGGCAGCGCGAAATTGTTGGTCAGGAAGACGAGGTACTTGTTGTGCTCTCGATCGAGAAAGCGAATGCGGCGGAGTTTTTCTGGATAGCGCTTGCGAGAGTAAAAGCCGCGTAGGCTGATGATCTGATCGCTGAGGACTCCGGTGGACTTGTCCACATCGAGTGAATAAAGACGATTGAAGACGAAATTCTTTTTCGCGCGTGTCACGAAGAACGCCGCCGCGACACTGATTTTGTACAGGCGCCGGAAATCCAGATAACCGCGATCCATGATGTAGAAGGCTCCGGGCTCGAAGGCGAGTTGATCCAGAAGATGGAGGTCGTGAACTTTGCCGTGTGTAATCAGGATAAAGGAAGGAATATTGCCGCGCAGATCCAGAACCGTGTGCAGTTTGACAGCTCCCTTGTGCTTGCGGAAGCGTGCCCACGGGAACAGGGAAAGACACAGATCGATCGTTGTGGCATCGAGTGCGTAAACCGTCTGCTTGAGGTCGACACCGAAACTGTCGCCAACATAGAGCTCGCGAGCCATGGAGATCAGCGTCTGGGCGAAGTCGGCATAGATACGCCAATCGCGCACCTGATTCGCATTCGCAAGGGTGTTGCGGGAGACGCGGCTGCGAATGCCCATGTGATAAAGCTTCGTGCCAGCCGAACGCAGACAGGCTTCGATATCGCGCAGACTCTCCCGGTAGGTCAATTGCGCGAACGCCATGCACAGAAACTGATCCCAGCAGGAAAAACGTTGGAGTTTGTAGTTGCCACGGTAGCGATCGACGCATCGACGAAAGTCTTGACGGGGAAGAAAGTCCATCAGCTGAGAGAAGATCGTCTTGCCGGAATTCATAGGCCGCCTCCTGCCGCAAAGTCGCGGAAGGATGCCGCCAGTACGCAATCAAATTCAAATCGATTTTGGCTCTCAGCCGATCTAACATGACCATTCTCAATAACCTATGGGCGACGCCCATCTAAACGTTGGGACACTACTGATCAGGGATATTTTGTATCACGAGGATCACGAGGGGGATAAGCATGCGTCTGAAACTGGTTTTGGGATTCAGCATAACTAGTGTGGCAGTATTGACGCTGTCGGCGTGGGGACACCATGCCCACGGCAACTACGCAGCGGAAATGGTGGACATGGAAGGGATCGTGACAGAGTTGTATTTGCTCAACCCGCATTCGTGGCTGTACTTCGAGGTCACGAAAGCCGATGGACAGAGACAGCTGTGGGGGTTGGAGGCGGCGAGCAAGGGCCAGCTCGGGGCCAACGGCGTTTCGCACGAGTACATCAAGCCTGGAGATAGAGTAAAGGTGCGATGCCATCCGCTGACAGACGGCGGTCCCGGCTGTTTAGCTGGGTTTGTGAGAAAGATGTCGGATGGAAGCGTTAAAGATTGGGATCTGAGTATAACCGAATACGTTCCTGAAGACTTCTGAGGCTGGAGGGGAATACATGAAACCGAAAGTTTTGATTGCGATGACGACGATCGCGCTTCTGATGTCGGCATCGGGCGCTTCATTCGCCCAGGAATGGGCTCCGTATCTCAGTGAGGTCGATCACTTCAGTGCCAATTTTCCTGGCGATCCGGAAGTGAAAGAGATCACCTGGGAAACTGAATACGGCGCCGTGCTGCCGGCTCGGGTCTATGCGGCGAAGCAAGGTCCGAACACTTACTCCTTAACGGTGGTCGATTACAATCCGGTCGAAGAGATACTTACGCAGAAATCGAAGGACTGCCCCCCGAATCTCGAACGCTGCGACGGATTGACCGCGTACAGCGGAGCGGGGTACTGGAAGAATGATGTGCGCGGCGCGATGCTGTACGCGACATCGAAGTTCCTGAAACGCGACAACATCAAGGTGACTCACTATATGTGGAGCCATCTCGGCCAGGGTGTGGAAGTCCATGAACTCCAGTTGACAAATAACCCCGATCGGTCGCGGACATTCGTGGCTGTCTACATGCACCACAATCGACTCTATGTCGCGGAAGGGACCCACCCTGAGAACTACCCGCCGCCGGGAATATTTCAGCAGTCCATATCTCTGCTCCACGCCGAAGGGGAACCGGAACGTCATAACGGTGTGTACTTCAATAGCGCTGAGCTCGACCCGGACGAAGTCTTCGAAGGTCAGGAGCTTATTCGTCGAGAGCGTGAGCGTATTCGTCAATTTCAAGAGCAAGAGCGTAGTCGTAGGTAGCAACAGGACCTCCGGCCGTTTGATGATGCCAGAGGTCCCTGTTTTTGTGTACGGCGAGGTCAGCCCGGTTCGAAAGGCGAAGTGGCACGGTCCGAGTCTCACTTTCATGAGATGCCGGATACCGAGGGGGCACGACGAACACTCGCGTTCTTTCCACTCAACAATAGCGTCGCCAATCTCGCTGCGTCCACTTCCTTCAGTGGGGCTGTAGATTGTGCGGTCGGTGGAACGATACGTTGCGCCGTCGAAACCGGGAGACGGCATCTGCAGAAAAACAGAAATCACGGGCATCGGATATCGAATGGTGACGGCACATCTACGAAACGCTTGCCCAAATGGGACGGTATGAGAGCTCGGGGAGCAGGCGGTATGAGTAGCGACCTCCAGAACCGAACGATGAGATCCCTGCCAACGCCAGAGTATCGGGAACGAATGGTTCAAGAAAACTACCACGACTTACTGCCGAGGCATCGATCTCGCTTGTTCTCGCCGTTCGGCACTCGAGTCGACAGCCTCAGGCAGGGCACACACGACTTACACATCCGAGCGGTCCAGTCATAGGCAGAAGCAGGGAGGGCCAGCCCCACCGAATCAATTGCATAGCTCCCGCCCAGGTGACAAATCGACGGTCATTCCAAGAACTCATGACATTTGCGAGAAATATCGCTTTACTAGTCTCCTCCCTGGGCGTTACTAAGTATTGCGTTCCCACATGAGATTGCCTTTGCGGAATTCCCCGGGAAGAAAGCGCCGGTGCTGAGCCCGAAAGAGCAGGCAATGTATCACGCGTCTCGTGCAACTGACGTCGGCGGTCTCTCTTGGGGTGGTCTTCGGAGAGAATGTGCGGCTTTTTTCAGAGTCCGCGTTGCAACTTCCTCAAATTAGGTGGTGATTCCCAGTCGATTTCGCGGCGATTTGTCGCGTCTAGGTTTGGGGGCAAGAACCAGGCCTTGTCCCTTTGGATTAAGGGTAGGTAAACACCGGCTAAAACGTCTGTTAATCGGGACGCTCAGGAAGCATGTTTCAACGATGAAAGGCGTCCGCAGAGGAGGAGCGAATACATGTGGCGCTTTGTAAGACTGATGTTGGGGATGTCTGCTCTCACCGCCTTTGTCACCGTGACGCTCTGGGCCCAAGCGACGGCACAGATCAGCGGAACGATGACGGATGCGACGGGAACCCGCATACCGGAGTCCGGGATGCACGGTAATCCAGCGTCGAATTCAGGGACCCGCAGCGTCCCGATAGAAGTACGGAACGCGCTTGAGGACCTCGTCCACGAGTTCGCGTACCGTGTCGATTTCGGACCTGCCGAGACAACGGCGGACCTCTTTGTCGAGGACGGGCGTACGCATGGGGCGAAAGGCGAAGCATCGGCCGCGAAGCCATTCGAGACGCGTCTCGGCAACGCGCGGCGCGCGGGGTCCGGACCTCTGGCCATTTGTGCATAAACCTGCGTATTTCGATGCTCGGCGATTATGAAGCTCAGGGACGTTCGATTTGGCTCATCTTTGCCGAAGAAGGCCCGTCACCCCATCCGGCTGTACCCCTGCTCGTTGCCGACGTAGAGGACGTCTACGTCCGCGAGAAGGGCCAGTGGTTGTTCCGGTCGCGGCAGCTCACGGATGTTTTCGTGGCGCTGGAGCGGGTACCGGTCTTGCCCCTCGACCCCGGGACGCCGGAAGGAACCGCGTGCGGTAGTAACCGTCGGCAAACTCCTCGTAATATTTCGCGCATATGAGGCTGAGCGTGTTGAGCAAACCACTTCCCCAGGTAGGACTGCGAAAAAACAGAAGATGATGCCTCGAAGCGGAGAAAAACGGTCCAGCCACTCCAGTCAGAATGGACTTACCAGGGAGTGACAGTCGCTGTGGGGACGGCCGCCCGACACCGGGGTTGACAGTGTTCGTCCCCTTTGCCGGCGGTGTGCGGCGACGTATCTTTCGAGATCCTCGGCGCCTCGGCGGCCGCTGAGATGGGCCTCATTGACGATGGGCGGTAAGCGCTACCTCTTGCTGCCTGCGTCTGATGGTCGGCGGCATGCTGCTTGCGTCTGACGATCGGGGATTGTAAAGTGCTGAGGTGAATGCGAATGTCAGTGTTTGCGTGATTCTATTGTCGATGCCGGGATAGCGTTGTGGCAAAGAGAGGCGCGGTATAGTAAAGCGCACACGGACAGTCAAATTATAGAATTCGGTTGTCTGAATGGCAAAAGACGACAGGCTGATCGGGTGGGCTGCAGCCTTGAGTGTAAAAAAGGCGCGTCCCGGATAGCCTAGTACTAACCAGTCACAGGAAGGAACAGTCATGGCGAACACCAGTGGTCGATGGCGAATCATTTCGCGCGTCGTTACTATAGCTGCGTTGACGCTTGCAGCATCGATGATGTTGACGCAAACGACAACGGCACAGGGCCGAGAGGGGCAGCAAGGCGCTCCCGCCGGTCCTTCGGACACGGACACGCGCCCGTACAACAAACGCGATTTCAACGGGCTGTGGAGCCATTTCCCGCACGAGTACGGCCTCCCGGCCTGCCCTGAGTGCGCCGAACAACATCCAATTCGGATTCCAGGCTACGGCTACTATGGCGACGTGCCTCCCCGAACGCCGGAGGGCGAACGGAAGCTGCAGATGACCCGGCATGGACGCGGGTTCGAGCCAGACGACCCACGGGCGGCGCAATATCCGGACCTGGATCCCGCCTATAAACGGGCAGGGCTGCCGGCGTTCAGCAACGATTCGGAGGCGCGCTGTGACATGATGGGACTTGCCCGCTCGATTGTCATGGCCGGCCCCAACTCCAACATGGAGATGATACAGACGCAGGCGAATGACCGCATCATCCATAGGTTCGAGTGGTTTTTTGATCACCGCGATATCTGGATGGACGGCCGAGAGCAGCCCGACTTCGGCGACTACCTGCCGCGCGTCAACGGCTACTCGGTCGGCAGATGGGAAGGCGACACGCTGGTGGTGACCTCCACGGGATTCGACGAACGACAATGGGTGGACATGTACGGTTTCCCGATCAGCGAAGGCGCGGTCCTGGTCGAACGCTGGGAGCGTCCGAGCCCGAACCGGCTGCGCGTCCAGTTGACGTTGACCGACCCGGTGAATTACACGCGGCCGTGGACGAGCACGGTGAAGACCTGGGCCTTGATTCCGAAGGAGAGGATGTCGGTCGGCGGCTGGTCGGGGGTGTTCGAGGACCGCTGCATCCCGAGCGACGAGGAAGCGTTCAACACCGTCCGCGACCACGCCGCCGGCGTGGACTAGGAGAGAGGTGCCTGCGACGCCCGCGCATCTGAATTGACTACGGACTTCACGAAGCAAGACTTTGGAGGCGAAGACCATGAGAATCGGACAACGACTCGCCGCACTACTGATCATTCTGCTGCCCGCCGTTGCCGCAGCGCATCATGGCAGCTCGATTTCCTACGACACCTCGAACCTGTGGACTACCTGGGCCACGGTCACGGAATTCAGCTACATAAACCCGCATCCGACCATCAGGTTCGACCGGACCACGACAGACGATACGGTCGAGCACTGGGTTTCTGAGTTGCTGGCGGCACCGGCCCAGCTTGTTCGGGCAGGTTGGACGCGGAGGCGTAGCGAGGACGCGCTCAAACCGGATACTCGAGTGAAGCTCTACATTGGGACGTCTCGCGTCGGTGGAATGGCTGGGATCGTGATGAGGATCGAGAACGAACAGGGCGAAGCCCTCGTCACGGGCCTGGGCGCTGAACGCGCAGCCGAGAATGCCGTTGATCTCGACGGAGTGCCTGGGGGTCTGCAACCATCGGGTGACGAGCCGGTGCCCGGGCCGTCTCCCGGGGCCGACCAGTAGGAACAGAGAGATCGCAAAGCAGGTTCCTGGGATATCGCATGCGACGCGGAGTATTGATCGCTCTAGCCTTCTGTTTGGGGCTGCTTGTGTCTGTTGGCGGCCGGGCCGGCGGCCAGGCTCAACCGGAATCGCCGCCCCTGGCACGGGATGTGTTTGAAAACGTCCCGCTTTTCGGCGATATGCCGGTTGATCAATTCATGGACACGATGGGCATGATATCCGGCGCAACGAGTATCAACTGCGTTGATTGCCATTTCGACGACGGTAGTCTCGGCTGGGGAAATTACGCCGTTGAAACCCCGCGAAAGCAGATCGCGCGCGCGATGATTCGGATGGTCGACGAAATCAACAGAACCAATTTTGGCGGTGTGCCCCTCGTGACCTGCTTCACATGTCATGACGGAGATCCCAGGCCGAAAGCGACGTTGAACCTGGAGGTCCAATACGGCGTCCCCCCTGAGGATCCCAACGAGGTTTTCTTTCCGACGGAGCCCGCTCCGAGCCTGCCCACCGTCAATGTCGTGTTTGACCGATATCTGGCGGCACTGGGTGCCAGGGAACAGCTGGACCAGCTGGACAGTTTCATCGCGTTGGGTACCTATTCGGGATATGACACGAACTTGCTTGAGGTTCCCCTGGAGATCTTTGCCGCCTCACCCGATCGGCGCACGACAGTCGTTCAGGCGCGGTTTGGAGCGAGTGTCCGCACCTACGGTGAGGACGCGGCTTGGATCGCCTCCGCAGACCGCCCGCTGCCCCTGATCGAGCTCACTGGGCCCCATCTGGCGGGCGCCAGGATGGACGCGATGCTGGCGTTTCCGGCACAGGTCCGGGAACTGGCCACACGATGGAGGGTCGGATTCCCGACGTTTATCGACGACCGTGAAGTGCAAGTTGTTCAGGGTATTGGCTATGACGATCTTCCCGTCAACATGTATTTCGACGCTGAGTCCGGCTTTCTCGTGCGGCTCATCCGGTTTGCCGAAACGCCGATCGGCAACGTGCCGACACAGATCGACTACGCGGATTATCGCGAGGTTTCCGGCGTCATGATGCCGTTTCGCTGGACCGAGACGTGGTCGAACGGGCAGTCGACGATTCAGCTCACCGAAGTTCGCGCCAACGTGCCCATCGATCCCGCACGGTTCGAGCGGCCAGCCCCAGCCGAGCCGCTTGACCTTGACTAGTCGGCATCATTGGCTCCGATGTGAAGACTAGCTAATTCGATGCGCGCCCGTCGAGATCGTCACGCCAAGTGCGCGCAAGCCGCGCCCAGTCGTCTTCGTTCGGTGTACGGCTGTTGGGGAGTTGCTGGAGGGCCTCTCGGATGGCGGCGAGCGGAATGCCCATTTGTTGTGACACACGGATGAACCCGATCCGCCGCAAGACGTCCCGCGAATACCGGCGTGGGTTGCCCGCCGTACGCCAGCTCTGGATCAATCCCTTGGATTCGTAGAAGTGAAGCGTAGAAATCGGGGTCATGTTGCGAGTTGAGGGCTTTCGGGCCCGCGACGGTTCGAACAACGCCACCGGCGAGCGGGTGACCTTCGTCGATGGCGGCCAGGTTTTCGTTGGAACCGACGGACGCGGAGTGATCCCGCAGTTTTCCGAGCCGCAGGGGAATTGATTCCGCGTTCAGTTATGAGAGAGGTCAGGATTTTCGTACTTCTGCTCGGCTTGGCCCTGTTCTCGGCGGGACTCCAGATCACAAAGTCAAGTTACTCGATTTCGGGCGTATCAACCGGAGGATATGGGCTGCTGCCCAACAAGAGCTGCAGAATTAGCGGCCTGTTTCCGGCTACAAAATCTAACACCACACCGACACGTGAGGAGAACTAGCGATGAAGTACCGTTTCCCAGCCCGCATGTTGCAGGGTACCATAATCGTTTTGTTAGTCGCAGGCTGCAGCCCGGGACCGAGTTTCGAATACATTCACCTGCCAGGCACGGAGCCGGCGGCTGGAGCGAATATGCCGTTTACGCCCGCCATTCGAGTGGCCTCTGGAAACATCGTGTTCCTGTCAGGGATTACGGCCGCCCCGGTTCCGCACAGTCATCCCCACATACCCTCGGAGTTCGATCACCTGGACTTCAACGCTACGACTCAGGCCGAGGCCGTCATGGACAGGTTGCAGAGGACTATAGAGGCTGCGGGCGGCGAACTCACCGACATCATTCAGGTGACACGTTTCACCGTCGACATCGACGCGAATCAGGATGCAATCAGCGCCGTCATGAACCGCTACTGGGGCGAGGACCATCGACCCGCGAGCACTAGCGTGGAGATTGTCCGGCTCGCCACGGATCCTCGTTTCGTCCTGGAGGTCGAGGCCGTCGCTGTCTTGCCCAACTGATGTTGGTTGCTACCGCCGAATCATTCCATCGTGCTTCGATTTATTCATCCGTCCTGGTCAATGAGATGGGCGACCATTAGCGTGCCCCGGCTGTCCGGCCAATGCGGCGAAGCTTCCTCCTCGCAAATCGACATCTCCTGAACTGGCAGCAAGAGTTGCTCGAGCGCGTGCCGGTGGATTGAGTCCCGCCATCCCCAGGCCGAGGAAGAAACTGCGGGACTGGCCAAATTGGCAGACCGTTCTCAGGCCTGCTGCGCCATTAGTCCAGCCATGATCTTGTCTCGCGTGCACCCCATGACACCCAACTCTCAGAAACAGAAAAAGGACGTCCAAGTAGCGGCCTAACCTCCTGATAATTCTTGCCGGCGGGTGGACTCGAACCACCGACCTAAGGATTATGAGTTCTCTTCAGATCCTTGCTGTCCAATAATTTCAAAGCAGTACCGTGGACAATTCCGGACGGACCGGGACAAAAAGCGGCATTTGTGGCACCCTATGGCACCCGGAAGAGTCGGAGGTAACCATGCGCTTTGTGGCGAAATTGATGCTCGTGCCGTCGCGCAAATCTCGACAAACGACATGGTCGTACCCTTAGCATTTGGCTGTATAATCCCCATCCCGGAAGCTAGGAAACCCCGATCAAGGCTCTGTTTTCAGGGAAATCCACTTCGGTGGTTTAGGCACTATACGAGCGTGTGGAATCTGTCAGGCTGAATTTCAGCTGTTTTTCTGGAATTGTCGGGTTCAGGAGGTCACTGTCCACGAAGATGATCGACGAATCAGTTGTTCGGTGAGCCCAAACACTTACGGCCAGTTCAGGACGACCCTGATCACCGTCGGTCGGACCGGGTTCTTGCGCCGAACCATTAGAAATCTCTCGCCGTCGAGGGAGACGTCGTAGTTTGCTTGCCTTTCTCCGATTGACCAACGCTCGAAATCATCGACAAAGAGCGGCTGCGGTGTTCGGGATTGCCCGGACCGTCGCCGACAGGATGGGTGGGGTAGGGCGCGATGGCCTGCAACTGGGTAACGACCATGTCGAGTTCGTTGGGTGAGGTTCGGTGTCGAACAGCAGCCAATCGAACCCCGAGCTCGCCAACAACTCGACTGAATAGTGGCTGAAAAGACTGGACCACAGACCGATTTGGCGTTCTCCCTTCGTGAGGGCACGTTTGAACGTGTTGACAGGAAGATCCACTCTGTCTCCTTAGTAATGACTTCGTGCCTCTCAGAGGGCAAGATCCCCGATTCTTACACGAACTGGACAGTGACACTGCCCATCCTGCCGAAATCGGCGTTCACGGTGTCGCCTTTTTCCGCCCAGACGGGGCGTGTGAAGGAGCCGGAAAGCATGATTTGGCCGGCCTCGAGTCCGACCTCGAACTGGCCGAACTTGTTGGCCAACCAGGCAATACCCATGGCCGGGTGGCCAAGGACGCCTGCCGCGACGCCAGTTTCCTCAATCTCGGAGTTTAGAGACAAGAGTCCACTCACCCAGCGCAAATCCACGTCCATCGGACCGACCGGGCGCCCGCCCAAAACAATACCTGAAGCTGCGGCGTTGTCGGAGATGGTGTCGAAGATCAGGCGCCGGTCCTGGATACGCGCGTCGATGATTTCGATGGCGGGAACGACATATTCAGTGGCGCGCAACACGTCCAGCAGCCCGACTCCCGGCCCCTTCAACGGTTTGCCCAACACGAAGGCGAGTTCGATCTCGGCACGCGGGACACAGTGTTTGTCCCGCTGTAACTTGGCCCCATCATAGAGCATCATGTAGTCGAGAAGGTGGCCGTAGTCCGGCTCATCGATCTGCGAGGACCGCCGCATGGCCTTGGAGGTCAGGCCAATCTTGTAGCCGATGATCTTCGAGCCGGCAGCGGCCTTCTGCTTGATCCACTCGCTCTGAACGGCATATGCGTCTTCGATGGTCATGTCCGGCCAAGTCTTCGTGAGTTGGGGGATCTGCTTGCACGCCTTTTCCGCGCCGCTCAGCAGTTCGACGGCCCTCTTGCAATCAGTTTCCGAAAGCACTACTGTTCCTCTCCTTATAAGGCAACGACTCTACCCACAATGCGAGTGAAGTCATAATCGCCAATTGGTTTTTCTAAAGACGAAAGCGATCCCAAATATTTCTCCAAACACGTGAATTTGCGAATTCGCAGACCTCACCACGGACTGCTAAGACCGGAAAATCCACCTAGCTGGTGAACCGTGACGCCCAACGGGTCAGAGCGCCACTTCTCCGGCGCGGCGCTTGAGAGGTGGCTCGATCGATACTTGCGGACTGCAACAAACAGCAGGAAAAACACTCCAAATATTCGACTTGTGCCCTGAACAGCGTCACCTAGAAAGCGACGCTTTTCGGAAGTTCTTCAGGGAGGCTTTCCACTCCCTGCGCAATTCCCCTACGTCATCACAGTCATGAATCTCTCGTTGAGCTTCCGTTCATGGTAGAAAATTGCCTGACCTATATTGTCCGCCGTCCAGGTGAGCGTCGGAGTATCCGGATAGTAAATATAACCACCCCAGTACACCTCGCAGCGATTCCCCGAAGGATCGAAAAAGTAGATTGTTGCGCCCCGTGTGATGCCGTGCCGTGTCGGACCGATATCGAGGGAAACATCATGCTTGCCGATGATATCGGCGGCGCGGAGCACTTCCTCCCAGGTATTGAGGTAGAAAGCCGCGTGGTGGTAGCCCACGGGGTGATCCAGATCGCGAATCAACGCCAGGTCGTGCGGCTTGGTGCTGCAGGAGAGAAACGCGGCGAGCATCTGCTCCCCATCTAAGACCTGCTCCGTGACTCCAAAGCCCAAAACTCTAGTAAAGAGCTCTACTGTGTTGTCGAGGTCGATGCCATGCAGCTGGCAGTGGTCGAAACGGGTGGGTTGCATGCCTTTCAATCCATCGGGCCAAGGTCCCGGATTTATATTCGGCGTGCCGTTGCCGACCTTTTCTTTTTCGGCAAACAGTTCGAATTTGTGGCCGAATGGGCTCTCAAACCGGACGCGCTCGCCGGTCGCTATGTGCTCACCGGCCGGAATGGACACCACTTCGCAGCCGAAGTCCTCGACTCCTTTGGTGAGCCGCTCGAGGGTCGCCGGGCTATCGACCTTGAAAGCCATATAATCCAACCCCGGCGTGTCGGCCTGGCGCAGGACGACGCTGTGATGGTCGTGCTCGTCCCAGGCTTTCAAATACACTCGCCCATTCTCATCGCGGGCGGTCTCGATCAGACCTATCACTTCGGTGTAATGCCACAGTGCGGCTTCCAGATCCAGAACCCGAATAGACACGTGACCCGGTCTTAAAACACCCGTCATTGCCATAACCTCATCTCCTTTCCCCTCTTTTCAAGCTAATCATACTAACTCCATGTGCCAGCCGAAAGCCATGCCACCGTCTTTCTCTATCCCTTCAATACCCGAATTCGCAAATCGCTGGTAGGCCAAATACAGCAAGCGAGTGCGCGCCTGCGTTGTTCGTCCTCGATTGTAATATGGGCACGGCTCATGACGCGAGCACGGTACGTACCTTCCCGCACCTGCACTTTGCACACTCCACAGCCGCCTTGACGACAACCCACCTCGATACCACGCTTGCCTGCGGCTTCCATGGAAAGTAGCACGGTCTTATCACCCGAGCAGGTGAACCTTTCGTTGGAATCTTCAATGAGAATTGAGAACGGCATCCTTTAGAAATGCGGCGTGAATAGTCAGAAACCTTCAATCAAGCAAACGAAAAAGCCAGGTCACCTCGCCGACCGTCGTCCCGAGGCCGGGCCTCGGAATCGGTGCGTGTTTTCCCGATCAGCATCGCGCTGAGGCCTCTTATTTCGCCTATACTCCTTGACGACAGCTAATGCTAGACGAGCCGTCTTTAACCAGAACCGAACCCGCCGTCAATTCGAGGTCGTCGCCCGCAGCGACTCGGCCAGCGCCGCTCGGTCGACCTCCACGCCCTTGATGTAGACGGTCGAGATGCGCTGCGTGTTGGTAATGGCGTCGAGCGGATTGGCATCGAGCACGAGGAAGTCGGCCTCCTTTCCTGGCGCTAGCGTCCCCATCCTGTCGAGCTCCAGGAACTCGGCCGCGCGGCTCGTCGCCGCGACGATGACCTGCATGTGAGTCATGCCGGCCCTGACCATGTTGTCGAGCTCACGCTGCTCGGCGACGCCGAAGAGATGATCCCGCAACCCTGTGTCGCTCCCCAGGATGAGGTTCGCATTGGCCGTCGCCAGTTTCGCCGTGCTGCGCTGCAGGATGGCGTACCGCGTGCGCGCCGCCTCGACGGCGGCTGGATCCCGGCCCGCGTACGACATCCGAATCCGATCGATGACTGCGGCGGGCACCGACGCCTCGATGAGCGAGTTCAGCGGATCGCCGGGCATCAGCCACGGCGGCAGCTCCGCATAGGTCGCGCGCTCGGAGATGTTGGGCATGACGTACACGTTGCGCTGGACGATGGACGCGATCAGCGCGTCGTCCATCTCCCTGTCGCGCACCAAGTGAGCGAAGCCGTCGATGCCCGCATTCACCAGGTCCGCGGCGTCGTCGTGGTAGAACACGTGCGCGGTCACCTTGAGACCACGCGCGTGCGCCTCGTCGATGATCACCCGATAGATATGCGCCGGCAGCTTCGGCGCGCGGCCATTCCGATCGTCCACCCAGATCTTAACGAGGTCGACGTTCTTCGCCGCCAGCTCCTGGACCGCTTGCCGCCCCTCGTCTTCGGTCGTCAGCTCGTAGGCGATTCCAGCGTACGCCGCGCTGCCAGGGCCCGCGTTGGGGGTACCGATACCGCGGCCGGCGATCCGCAGGTAGGCGCCACCCAGCCTCCCGGCCTGCTGGTCGACCCGGACCTCGTCCATGATCGTGCCGATCTCGATCCCCTGCGACTGGACAGCGGCGATGCCGAAATAGAGCAGACGATTCATGTCCTCCATGATCGTTTCGCGGGTGTAGTTGTCCTTCGTATAAGACAGGCCCTGCTGAAAGCCCGGATGCCCGTGCGTGTTGATGATGGTCGGCATGACCGTCTTGCCGGAGAGATCCACGCGGGCGGCGCCTTCGGGCGCGGTCACCTCGCCGCGCCGGCCGACCTGTGTGATGGTGTCATTCTCAACGAGGAACGCCGAGTCCTCGATCGAGTCGCTGCCGTCCCCGGCAATGAGCAGCGCGCCCTCATAGAGGGCCACCAGCCCGGCGTCGCTGGTCGGGGTCTCGCCCGGTTGACTCGAGCAGGCGGCGAGCGCCAGAACGCAGAACGCAATCATTTGTCGCAGCATAGTGAGTCCTACTCTGACACGGAATCGAGAGGCAAGGGATAGACTCCTGCCGAGGCCGCTCATCCTCAATGCGGAGAGATGTCCGAGCGACCGAATCAAGACGGCCCCTGTGTCCACCGCGTCGGACGAGTCTAGCAAGCTGCTGAAAAACGCAGTTTTTCGAACTGCTATTTCACCTAACTATCACATAAAAGAGGCAGCGAAGTCATAGCCTTCATAGATGGTTAGCAGCGCGACGGTAGAGCAGCGGACTGCAAACCCTTCGATTCGGTCCGGTTCATTAAATTAGACAGCAATTATCTAAGAGATGCGGCAAAGATAGTCGGAAACCTTCACTCGAACAGGCGAAAAAGCGCCGAAAATCTGGAATCTAAACGCTATTTCTGAATGGTTTACGGTTTGAGCGCATCACCGAAGTGATCGAGCCAGATTCGGTCGTCAAAACGGATCGAATCGATGATGAATGTATCGCCTTGCCAACGACCCGCTGAATATCTATTTCGTCGCGTTCATCGGTGTTGAGCCCCACATCCGCGGCCTCGTAATCCCCCGGCCGCACCGGTCGTTCTCGTTACAAACGAATTCCAGAAGCTACCATGTCGGATGGAGCACCCTAATGAAACGCTTCCGACCACAATTGGGTGAAATGCAGAGAGTCGTCAATCGTGACTTCATAGGCGACGACACTCGGGCCGATCCACTGGACCCGTTCGATGACAGCAGGGCGTCAGCATGCCAAAGACTTCCATTCGGATGGGGATTGTCCAACCAACCATGCTACAAGCGTGACGGAGGGGAGGACACCTGCGCTTCCTGATTCTGCATGTGAAATTTTCCGCATCCGGCAATTTCCCGACGAAAACCGGGCTTCCCTCGGCCAACTGCACCAACGATTCCTCGAAGAGAACGCAGAAGTCCAGGCCTTGGCGTTTGCCCATTCCGGGGCCCTGCTTGACGGGTTGGAACCGTTCGCCCGGTTCGTCGAGGGCAACTAAGGGCAGCGACAACCGATCAGTTTACTGGGCATCGTCGAGCTGGACATCGGCCGGATCGCACGTGCCGCCGCTGCAGCGGTCGTTCTCGTTGCAGACGAACTCCAGCAGCTCCCAGTTCGGGTGCAGCACCATGTCCAGCTGTTCCGACCACGGCCGTGTGAAGTACGCCGGGTCGTCAATGACCACATCGTAGGCCACCACCCGCGGCCCCACCCACTCGAACCGCTCCACCACGTGAACCTCGTCGCTGTGCCAGAGACTCCCCCTCGGATGCGGATTGTCCAACCACCACTTCTTCAGCCCCACCGTGTCGATCACCAGCGTATCGCCCTCCCAGGAGCCGATCGAGTGCCCGCCCCAGGTCAGCTCCGGATCCTCCGGATGGCCCTCGCCGTCCATGTAAATGACCCGCGTGAAGTTGTTCATAAACTCGTGTCGGATCACAATATGGTTTGGCGCCTGGATCCACTGCTGGGCGTAGCCCGGGACGAAAATCTGCGACGTAAACCCGTAGGGCAAACACAGCGCGATCGGATCGTCGATCCGCAGATCGCCCGTGAACGGTACGAACATTTCCTCCTCACCCAGCGGCGTCAGCGGCGCCATCTTTGCCCCGTCGAATCCCCGGATGATCGGCGCGTTCGTGTCCCCGGGTCCAATCTGATGGTCAAACCCCGGACCGGCCCAGACTCCCGTAAAGTCCGGCCTCCCGTCCCGCGTCCGCGGTATCTCGAACTCCCCGGCCGCCTCCCCGAAAGGAATACTCGGTGAGTACACAGTCAAACACCGGCCCTCGAACGGGGAACACACCTCCCGGCCCTCGGCTTCCTGGACGGCCGCCTCGGCCGCCACACCCAACCCCATCGCAACACCGGCCAGAACGACGGAAAACGCTATAAAGCTCTCTCTCATTTTTCAAAACCTCTCTACCGCGCGCTCACAAGCACCGGCATGCGGACACATTCCCGCCGAATCAGTTCCCCTGCGGTTCCGAAAACTGGGGGATGACTCCGCGGCCGTCGGTCCCGACAAAAACCTGTCCGCCATCGACGAAGGTCACCCGATCGCCGGTAGCATTGTTTGAGCCATCCCGCGCCCGAAAGCCTTCGACCCTCAGCATGACGCCGATTTCAAGGGACTCCCTGCTAATAGCCCTACGGACCAACATTCCAGGAGGAGCTCCTTCGAAGCCCCAGGTCGCGACTTGGCCGTTATCACCTTCGACGTCCAGATAGAACCAGATATGCGGATTGGCCCACTCCACCTTGACGATCCGGCCCTCGACCCTTACCGGGTCGTTCATATCGAAATGGGCCGCCGGCGAGTGGTGTGCAAGAAGCGGGACAGCTGTCAAAAGCAGTCCGACGCTCACAGCAACCGCTAAGTTATACATTTTCATTTTACGATCCCCTTTACGGTTCACTTGAGTTGTTCGAGAAACTCCCCGACGACGCCTAGCAGCCCGTGGCAGAAGTACGATCCGTGACTCCAGGGATTGTCACCATTTTTGCGCCATCCTAAAATCAATGAGTTACACCGGCATTCGATTGCGAAAAGGAGCTACCTGTCCCCAGCGGAGAGATCTACCACGGGCTGCTAGCAGCATACGAAACGAAAAATCCAACATGACGAATCACCACATGATTAGAAAATCGGGACCAGGTATCTGATGCAAACTTCCTCTTAGGCTTTCTTTTGCCTTACTCTTGGACAACACCACCAGCGGGATCGCGAACGACTTCATTAAAAAAAAGTTCGTCCAATGGTGCGCACATCTGTTCGCTGAGTTCCCAAGCCTGTCGTCTAAACACTTTGGTGTCACTCACCCACGTGTTTTCGTACATCCCCGGATCTTCCAGAGTATAGGCCACCTCAAGAGTGTCGCGGTCCACGCGCCGCCAGCGCTCCTCGAAGTGCATGTCGTAGCTGTACACGTTACCATACCGATCGAGCCACGCCCTGTCGTCAAAACCCGTCGTCTCGATCACGAGCGTGTCACCTTCCCATCGGCCCACCGAGTATCCCAACCATCGGGGATCGGGATCTACGGGCAGTTCTCGCCCGTCCATCCAGATCATGCGCGGCATCCACATCTTCTGGAACCACATGATGATCCGCTCCTGGTCGCGCACCGACAAAATCTCCATCTGGTCCCCGGTACGGAACAACAAGCGTGGAAATCCCCAGGGGTTGCAGCCCATGATGGGATCATTACCGAACGCGGGCGGTTGGGCCTCCTTCTGCGGATTCAGTCGGGCTGTGATCCTGCTGTGAAAAAGTGCCTCACCCTCGGGTGTCCGTTGAGGGACATCCTCCCAGTCGCTCATCATACGTGTCCCGCTGGTTCTCCACACACCGGACAGATCGCGGGGATCAAACGGCTCATTGGGATCGATAGGAGGTAACGGTTCCGGTTCCGGACCGATCGCTTGCCCGCCCCAGGGGGATCAGGGTGCTCCCCATTCTTCGCCCGGATCGACAAGAGCTCCGTTAAAAGACACCCCGCCCTGAATACTGACCCGCTCGCCCTCGTCGTCGAGGAGCCCTATCGATTGTGTAAACAGACCCGGAGGTGGGTAGTTTGCTGGCGTGGTCGCCTCCATTATGTAGAGCCTGTTCTCGTGCATGTACATCGATACGAATGTGCGGGACTGATCAGCGTTGTTGACGAGCTGCAGTTCTTGTCCTTCGGGTCCCTGGCCCAAGTAGTTCCACATGTAGTGCGTCACCTCGACGTCGCGTTGCATGAACTGCCACGCCGTATAAACAAGCGCGCCCCGCACATCATTCTTCCAGTAACCCGCACCGCTATAGCCGGCTGTTCCGCCGTCGCAGCGTTCGGCGCCTGGCGGGCAGTCCTTCGCTTTCTCGGTCAGTATGCGTCGGACCGGGTTGTAATCGACCACAGTCACGGAGTAGCTGCTCGGACCTTGATCAACGGTATAGACACGCCCCAGCAGATCGGCCCCGAATTCTGACGCCCAGACTATCTCCGTAATTTCCGGTTCCCCGGGAAAATTGGCTGTGAAGCGATCCTGCAGACTGTTGAACTGGGTCCATTCCTGGGCGAACGAAGTCCCCTGAATGGAAAGCACAAAGATAGTCGCGAAAAATGGTATCACTCTCATGTCCCGATCACCCTCCTATCAAACATATACATTGGGCATATACATTGGGCATATACATTGGGCATCCAAAAGAGGATTCCAGTAGCAGGCTGTTCAATCCCGAGCAAGACCGTGCGGATGGTGACCGAGCGCTGGACGGCACGGCTGAAGTGTCCGACGAATTCTGCTCCGGACCGAACAAGCTTTCAGAAGTCCTCTGGGATCTCTGTATTACGATCTCCGTCCCAATCTTTGACGCTTCCGTCTGGAGCCTTCACAAACCCCAAAAGGCAGGCGGGCCCGCCGTCCCTCAGGGGATGGCACCGCACTTTGACCGTGTCACCCGGTTTGGTGTAGTCGGCTGTCACGCCAATAAACCCCATCTGGCCAGCGCTAGCAGCCTCCAACCCCCACATTTGCGTTTGGCCGTCGGCGTCCGTGACTTCCACGTAGATCCAACTATGCGGGTTGACTAAATGGAGTTCCCGGACCACGCCCTCAAGGTCCATCGTCTCCAACTGGTACATCCCATGGGAATGGTGCGACCATGCCGGTGGCGTCACTAAAACCGCACCAATGCTGGCAAAACAAAAAACGAGCTTAACCCACACGATTACTCTCCTTTCTTATACGATCTGTCCTAATATTATCTATCACAAAAAACTTCAAATCGCCGTCGTGGACGTGGTCGCAAACGCTCTTCGCACGGGTCGATCCGGGCTCCGTTGCAGTAGAGACCTTTCATGAAACGCCGGGTCTTCGCAACGATCGAGAAACCTCCGGACGACGTCAGCAAGTTTGCGACACCTTAATTCGGAATTCAAGCTACCGTCGACGTTAATGCTGTTCGGGCTTCCAGGCAGCCTGGAAACGGAGTGTGCACCTCCGTCAGACGTTTAATGCGACAATTGGTGCTCAAAACCCTCAAAGACGAAGTAACAAACCCGTCACAACTTCAAGCTGTGATGGAGTGCGGGCGGCAAGAACCTACGGACTACCAGCTTCCGTTTCAGTAAAGGTTCTTGAGCTGCCCGTGGCCTGAATAGCCAAGCGGCTTGTCCACTTGCTGCTGCTGACGTAAAATTCTGCGGTGTTGGTTGGAGACCCGTTCGCTTTGGAACCTATTGCCTATTGGCAATTTCACCTTCGGGACGGGCTACCCACAACGGGCGGCTCTGTAAATATACGAGTGAATTAGAGATCGATGGGAGAATCGGCAGACATCGGAAGAAACAGGTTTTAGGAGATATCACATGAGAACCATACTCTTGACATCTTTGGCGCTGGTTGCAGGTTTCTTAATGGTAGGTGGTCCTATGCTCGCACACCACGGTACCCGCATATCGTACGACCTCACGACCCCCCCCATCATGTTCAAGGGAACTGTGACGGAGTTCCGTTGGCGCAATCCCCATGTGGCCATATTTGTAGATGCAGAGGACGAGAATGGGAACATTGTCAATTGGTCTATCGAAGGCAACAGTCCGTACAACTGGGCCCAGCAGGGATGGAACAAGAGAACGCTGACGCCCGGGGAGGAAGTCACGATTAGTCTCTATAACTCCAAGATTGCCGGTAGGCCTGCCGGGGTTATCCATAAGGTGATACTGGCCGACGGCAGAGAGGTATTGCGGTTTCAGCGCGATTTTGAACCCGGCGGCACTCGAGAGGTGAGGTAGGCAAGTAGTGGCGCACGTCAACGGTGGCCCAGACCAAAGGAGCTTCGAAATGCGAAATAGGTTCGTGACTCTGAACGCCGCGATCGGTGCCGTTCTCGTTTTTTCGGCCATCACTTTTGCTCAGCGAGACCCTGGATTTAACCCCCGCGACCTGTCTGGAGTGTGGGAAAGAGCGGGTGGCGACCGCGGTGTCAACCTGGAGGTCCCCCAGATGACTCCGGAAGGAGAGGCGCGGTTCAATCAGAATAAGCCCTCTTACGGTCGCCCCCTGGGAAGTCCGCTAAACGGTGAGCACATTGGCAGGGTCCGAGCCGTTCCTCCCGCGCAGGGAAATTCTCTGGTTGGGGAATGCAATCCTCAGGGCGTGCCTCGGCTGTATTTTGAACCTGAGGCGTGGGAGTTCATCCCAATCGGTGACCGGATGCTGCAATTCTTTCCGTGGACCCACGCATTGCGCGAAATCTGGATGGACGGCCGGGAACTACCTGAGGATCCAGCCTTCGGCTTGAGGTGGTTTGGATACTCGGCTGGCGAGTGGGAGGGAAACACATTTGTCATTACCACGGTTGGCACCGACGACAGAACTTGGCTCGATCATTTTGGGTATCCGCATAGCGACGCCATGCGTTTTGAGGAACGTTTCAGGCGCGTCGATCCCGACACCTTGGAGCTGAACATGAGGATCGACGATCCAAAGACCTATACCGAGACTTGGGTGGCGGAAACGAAGACCTTCAGCAGAATATCAAGAGAGGACTTGACTTTTGACGGGTGGTACGGATTCTTGGATGGAATTTGCGCCCCGATCAACGAGCTCGAGTTCAACGAGGAAGTCCGAGATCCCGCTGGCGCCTTGAGCCTCGATTAACATTATGCCCCCCCGTGCAGGGGATCCACGGGTCGCGAAAGGGGGGAGCAGTGGGTGACCGATCTTGCCACGAATCTACCCACCGAGATCGAGGCGCGGTGGCACCTTGTGGAGGCTCCATGGAAACTCAGCCTGCCCCACCACGTTCTGACCGTTACTCCCGATCCGGAGCCTCGGAATTGACGCACGCTCTCCCTAGCTTCATAACCCCGGGGCCTCAATTTTGGCCTAAACGCCCCGCATGCGGCTCCTACGCGTGATGTATAGTCAGGATTCCAATCCCTGAATCAATAATAAGAGGAACAGCATCTGAAGAGTGTCGTGAAACTACTTCGACTTGGGTTGATCTGTATCTTCTTAACACCGTCTGCTTTCGGACAGCTTACCGCCCGCAATCCGGTCGACGAACTGAAGGACCATCTGACCCTGGCCTTAGAGGAAGCACGGATCCCTCTCACATCCGATCAAGAGCAACAGTTGGCACTACTCATTGAAGAGCAACGTCAAGCTGCGGAGAACCTATTCGGCGTGACGTGGGATTTCAGTCAGGGGCCGCCCCAGGGTGAGCAGAGGGACCAGGCCCTGGCCGGCATCCGCTGGATGTATGACGAGTTGAAGAATGGGCTTCCCGTTTACCTGACCGAGGTGCAGAGAGTCGCATGGGAGAGTTACCAGAGCGATCAAGACGTGGAATTTTATGTAGAGGAGGGTTCTGCGGACGACGGTACCCAGAGCGGAAGAATTCAACAGATTCGCGTGACAAACAACCCTTTCAATGTCGAAACCGGCCAGGCGAGTGGAGCGGGGCTGCGTGAAATGGGTACGAAAACAGAAGTGATCGAACGAGGCGGTGTCGGAGCCTTCCACGGCAGTCTTGCATCGACATTTCAAGACGAGTCGCTGAATGCCCGCAATCCTTTCGCCCGCAATAAGCCGCCCTACTATGAACGGACTATCGACGGAAATATCAGCAGCCCCATCATTGGAGACCGCCTCTCTCTGAACTTCACGTTCAGCGACAATAAACAGGAGAACGTCGGCACTGTTAAGGCGGAAACACCGACTGGGCCATTTTCTCTGGGCGTGACCCGGCCCGTGGTGAACTGGTCTTACGAGACCCGG
The DNA here is from genome assembly GCA_965218085.1 of Terriglobia bacterium. Classification (GTDB taxonomy): domain Bacteria; phylum Acidobacteriota; class Terriglobia; order 20CM-2-55-15; family 20CM-2-55-15. The sequence continues at coordinate 702,341 of CBDCKF010000001.1, forward strand.
GGCATACTCCAGATCGCCGACGCTCACGCGCTACACATGCGTTTCCAATACGCCACCGAAGATCGTAGGAATGAAAACGTCGGTGATTTCGCATTGCCCGAACGCGCCTCGCGTACTCAAACGCAGGACTACATGGTCGATCTCCGCGGAATCTGGACCCTGTCCGAGCGAACCGTCCATGACATCCGATTTATATGGCGACAAGATCATAGCGAGACCAATCCCTTCAGTAATGCTCAAGCGATCATTGTCAAGGACGCGTTCACCGGAGGCGGGGCGCAGAATGAGCGCCGGGTGGATGGAAATGATTACGAATTGTCCAATCTGATTTACTTTGCCGGGGAAAAACTGACCGTGCGGAGCGGATTTCAGATGTTGCACCGGAGCGAACGCTCAATCTCGGAAGACAACTTCTATGGCGAATTCACGTTTTCCGACCTTGCCAGATACCGCGCCGGCACACCGCTGCACTATAGGGTGACGTGTTGCGATCCTTTGTTCGAATTGAGCCGCACACAGATCAGCCTTTTTTCTCAGAACGATTTCAGACTGTCAAACACATTCACGCTGATGCTGGGTGTACGCTACCAGGGACAAACCAACATCAGCGATCGGGGCAATGTGGATCCACGGATCGGCTTTGCATACGCGATCGGGAATGAGACTGTCATCCGAGGCGGCTTCGGTGTGTTTTCCCAGTGGGTAAATTTCAATACGATTGCGCATAGCCGTCTCGATGGGCAGCGGGTATACGAAATCCGGATCGACAATCCGGGGTGGCCGGACCCCTTCGCATCGGGCAGCATCCGGCCCCGATCCCGTCGTCAGATTGCCCCTGATATGGAAATGGCGTATTTCCCAACAGGACAAATAGGCGTGGAACGCAGTTTTTCCAACAATCTTTTTATGACCCTGTCTTACGAGTACCTTTGGGCTTTCAAGCCAGTCCGACCACGGGACGTCAATGCGCCGTTACCCGAAACGGGCATCAGGCCCAATCCCAATGAAGGCCAGGTTCTTCAATTCCAGAGCAGTGGCCGGTCAAGGTATGATCGTTTGAGGGCCTCACTGAGACAGCGGTTCGGCATCTTCGTAGTCAATGCAAACTACAATTACGTACGCGGGATCGGTGATCAGGCAGATCGGAGGGGCTTCAGCGTGTACTCGCCTGTCGACAGCTATGACCTTAATAAGGATTGGGGTAATACACCAAATCCGCGCCACATCTTCAGTGCAGGCGTTAATGCCAGGTTGCCATTGGATATTTACTTGACGACAGTCATCGAAGCACGGAGCGGTGGTTTTTACACCATCAGGACGGGGAGGGACGACAACCGGGATGGAGTGAGCAATGACCGGCCCCCCGGCGTTGTCAAAAATAGCGAGGTCGGACCGAGCTATTTCGACGTCGGCTTCAACTTCTCTAAGGCATTTGAGTTGAACTCAGGTACTGGGTCCGCCGGGCCTCAAATGAACGTCTTCGCAAACTTGAACAACGCTTTCAACATACAACATCCAGGATTACCCAGCGGGGTCGTGACTTCTCCGTTCTTCATGCGGTCCTTTAATGCGACCTCACCGCGCACAATCGAATTTGGAATGGAATTCCAATTTTAGGATTTGCCCTGGTTTGTCGCGTATAGGAAAGTCAGAGGCCTTTTGAGGCCCTCTCGCGATAGAAATGGGATGGGGGATGGCGATTCGCGCGCTTGAGCCCGGGGACCGCAGATTAATCCCGGTAGGAGGTGAGATCGCTCGCACCCCCTCCGGACAGAACGGCTCGTACCGGCCAGGTAAGCCGCTCCTCGATCAGCGAGTAAACTCCAGTTTAAGATTCCGCTCCGTGTAGTCATGGAGAAAGACAAGTCCGTGGCGGCGGAACCACTCCAGACTTAGGACGAAGCGAACTTCCCGTCGCAGGACGGATTGCCACGCACTCATCCGCATCCAGGTGCGGTGGGCGTAATACATCGGTGCCCCAGCTCGAATCATCATCCGTTGGAACTTGGCCGGCTTCTTCCATTTCTTTAACTGCATGGAACGGAGTCGGCTTCGGATGAATGCATCCAGCTCTTGGAATATCTTACGGAACTCCTGGATGCGATTGTACCCGACCCAGCCTGCAAGATATTCGTTGAGACCGGCAATCACCTGGGACATCGATTGCCCGTTATTCCGCCGTGTCCGGGATCGGACCTCTTGCACAAAGCGCTTGCGCGCCCGTGTACTGACCCGAATCTGGCCCCGCAGGATCTGGAATCCGACAAACTCCACATCCTTCATCGGCGCCACCCGGCTCTTGTCCCGGTTGACGTGCAATCCGAGTTCATCTTCGAGGAGTCGAGTTATGCTCTCCATCACCCGTCGAGCTGCCCGCTCGGTCTTTAACAGGATGACGAAGTCATCGGCCCACCGGCTGAACCGGTGGCCCCGCCGCTCCAGTTCCTGGTCGAGCTCGTTGAGCACGATGTTGGATAGGATCGGCGAGACCGGGGAGCCCTGTGGACATCCCTTGTCCGTCTTCTCGACGACACCCTCTACTTCAACTCCCGCCTTCAGCGCCCGCGCCACCATCGTCACGAGCCGCTCATCCTGGATCTTCCGTCGAATGAGCTTCAGGATCAGGTTGTGAGGAATCTCGTCGAAGAAGCTCTCAATGTCCAGCGATGCACACCACTCGTAGCCTTCCACCACCGCTTTCCGTGCATGGCGGATGGCCTGGTGTTGGCTCTTCCCAGGTCGAAACCCGAAGCTGGACCGGCTAAAGTCACCTTCAAAGATCTCCGTCAACACTGTGTGGAGACTTTGACTGACTACGCGATCCATGACCACGGGTATACCCAACTTCCTCTTCTTCGGACTGCCCGGCTTGGGGATCAGGACCCGCCTTGCGGGCTTGAAACGGTATGTCCCGGCTTCCAGCTTTGCCTGAATTCGTGCGAGAAGCTCGTCTTCTCTCTCCTGGAAAGCGTCCACCGACATGTTGTCTACTCCGGCTGAACCGGCGTTGGCCCGAACCTGCTGCCATGCCCGGTAGAGTCGCCCCGGGTTGTAGACCCGTTCCATGGCTCCAACAACTTTCACTTCACTTTCTCCGTGACTCTCTACCGCCAGGAATGGCCGGGGATGGTTGGTATTGGCGCCGGGCCCGGACTGCTGCTAACCTCGCCGGGCCTCCGGTTCGGTGCTCGCGCGGAGCTCGCTGCCCCCATCGGTTTGCTAGGCCCTAAATCCACCCACTGAATCGACTTCCTGATGGTGTCACTCTCGCCTCTCGTCCATGACTTCCCACCGCCGGATAGCGATCTCCGGTGGCCCGGGTCTTCCCGGTCGTCAGGGTTTTCTCCTCCGCTCTGTTACCAGGCTTCATCGGCCCTGAGTCTTCAGTACTACCCATGGATCTGCCACCCTCTGCTTCCTCCCCGCTCCGGGGTCGCCGTTCGCGGTTTGGTTTTCAATACCGGGTCTCGGCGGACTGGATAACCCAATGTCCTTTGAGCGTCTGGGTGGACGCACCCACCGTGGGTCCCGATATCGAAGCAATAGGGCTTCCCGGGGTAAGACACGCAACCCCCTCGTATACCGTCCGGCTTCAGCTCCCTTCGGTGACTACGGTCGGATATCGGGACTCGCTCTCTTACGCCTGCTCGTCCCCCTCCGGGCACCCATCTAGCCGGTTCGCTGTTCGCTACGTACACGAGTTCTGCCTCATGCTTCTTCCGGACGCCCCATCTCTGAGACTGCCCTTGCCTTGTTGGTGTTCGCCTTCCGTCCGATCACGGTGGCTTTCCTTCCTTCAGTTGGCGTGCCATGCCCGGCACACATCAGGTACCGCCCGCTGAGCGGGCGGTATGACGAAGGCCCCCCGAGGGGGCCTATAAGGGCATCCTTGCTTCCAGCCTTCTGGCCATCACAATCCACCTGTCGCTTTCGCCCGATGACGTGGACGCCGAGTGACACGACCGATGCGATACAATCCGTCGTGGGACTGGCACTGCCATTCGCCAATGACGGTCTCCTTCAATTCGCAGGTGGTGGTTCGTTGATGGAGACCGTCTACCAGAACTGCACGACGGGACGGTCGAACCTCTTCGAGTCTCACCGCCAGAGGCGGTGGCTTACCGTTGTGAGTTAACAATACGTCAACACAATTTCGGTCAGAAGCTACGACATATCTCCCGATGGCCAACGGTTTGTGAGGGTCACAAAGTCTGAGCTCGGACCACAGCCGGTGACAAATATCAGCACTGTCCTGAACTGAATTTAAGAACTGACCGAACGGGTGCCGGTGCCATGATGTTCGAGGTCAAGTCCTGAGAAATCCTGCCGGCTCAACCGGTCGATGCAACACATGCATTAAATGTCTCTGCCGGAGTTGCGAACTGGCCTCCGGAGATAATCGTGCGCTGGAAAGGCTCAGCCGGAGGCAGATGGATAAATACTCACGAGCCGGAACAGAGAAAACTAAATCCGGCTGAAAGGAAAGCACCATGACACTGCGCATGCCCATGATGCGTACGGTCCTGCCGGCGCTGCTGCTGGAAATCGCCGTCAGCGGCGAGTGGTCTGCGATGAAGGCGCAGAGCGCCTTCTCGCTCACACCGGTCGGGCCCGACCTCTACTTCTACTACACGGGTGGAGCTTCCAACTCCACCGTGCTGATCACCGAGGAAGGGGTACTGATCGTCGACTCCCAGGGAAATCGGCGCGCCGCCGAAGCGCTGCTGGCGGAGATCCGCAAGAAAACGGCCGACCCTATCAAATGGGTCGTCAACGGGCAAGACCACGGGGACCATTATCTCGGCAACGCCGTCTTTAAGCGCGAAGGCGCGGCCATTGTGGCGGAGGCCGAGACGGCCCGCATCATCGCGAGGAATTACGAGTACGAACTCGAGTGGCGCGGTCTGGATCCGCCGGAGGCCGGAGAACATGTGATCCCCGAGGTCACGTTCGAGGAACGAATGGTCATCCGCTTGGGCGGGCGCGAGGTCATCCTCCTTCACATCGGTGCGGGGCAGAATCCCGGCGATACGGTCGTGTTGTTTCCCCACGCGCGCGCCGCCTACTCCTCGGGTGCGTTCGCGCCGAAGTCGTGGTCCAGCACCGCCTACGCCTCGTCCGTGGAGAGCTGGATTGAGGTGCTGGAGAAGATCAAAGCGCTCGACGTGGACACCTACCTGCCGGGTCACGCCCACAGGGTCACCGACCGGGCCGAGATCGACGAGGAGATTGTGTTCCTGCGCGAGATCCGGGCCGCCGTGGAAGACGCCATTGCGCAGGGTCTGACCGCCGAAGAGACCGCCCAGGCGTTGACTTTCGAGCGGTACGCAAACTGGAGGGGTGCCGCGCGGCGCGAACGGAACCTCCGGAACCTCCATTACCTGCTCTCGACCGGCCGGCCGATCTACTTCGACTACCTGGACGGCCGCACGACCATCAAGCCGTATTAGAGTTTGAACTTGCGTGCGGATAAGCGATATAAGCAGGGGCTGACGACTATGGCAGCGCTGACAGTGTCGTCGTATGGGTGTCATGTCAACCCGCGTGCGATTAACGGAACACCTTAAACATGGAATCCGGCACCAAACTCGGCCATTACGAGTTCAGCACACTCCTTGGTAAGGGTGGCATGAGGAAGGTGTGGCGTGCGCGGGATACGAAACTCGGGAGTGAAGTAGCCATCAAGACCCGAGGAATTCGCGACTGATGCGGATCGCCGACAATCCTGGTTTTCGAGATCGCGGTCGGTCACAGACCGAGACCCTGCAGTAGTACCGCTTCAACTGTTAAAGGGCGCTAGCGGAGCGGCCCAGCTTGCCTCCAACGAACCTTCCAAGCCGGTGTGCATGCCGCAACAGCCGTCGCCAGGCCGGAACAAGGGTCGTAACACTGAGGGCAATTCCGCCAAGACTGAACCCGATGACAACAATGTCCCATAAAGGCCGCCGGTAATATAGAAAAGAAAGTTCAGATGTTGCGCCGTTCCTGCTTCGACAGGGTCCCGTGATGGGGATCCACGTAAAGCCACGTACCCTGCGCGTCGGCGTAACGCACCCGTAGTACCGGTAGAGAGCCTGCCCTGTTATTCGTTGACGACGTCCCCGGCTGGATCCAGCTGGAGGACCGCCGCGGAGTGTCCGGACCCACGAAGGACCGCTTCTTCAATCTGGTAGTTTGGCGGGAAAGCATGGGAAACGGATATCAATCGAATTCGCGGCCCTTTACCTCCCGACGGGCTCGGTAAACCTCAGCTCGAACAGAATGTTTGCCTGGCGGTGGTGCCTCGTAGTATGAAGGGGGCCTTTGAAGGGGGCATCATGAGACACATGAATCAGACGTTGCGGCTGATGGCGGCCGGCTGGATGGTGCTGGGGCTGACCGCCGTCCAGGCGACAGCTCAGACGCCGGCAGGTGCGGAGACGTGGGCTTCGGTGGCCGCAGGCCTAGAAGAGGAGCGCGGAAACGAAGAACTGCAGCGCGTTCCGCCGTTCAAGGTGTTCGACAACCTCTATTACGTGGGGGTCGGATACTCGGGAAGCTGGCTGCTCACCACCGACGACGGGCTGATCGTGCTGGACGCGGTCGATCAGCGCTATGCGGATCACCTGATCTCGAGCATCCGGGGGCTCGGCTTCGATCCGGACGACGTCAGGTATCTGATCATCGGCCAGGCGCATGCCGACCATCTGGGCGCCGCGGCGACGCTCCAGAACGACCATGGCACCACGGTGGGCATGGGCGAGCAGGACTGGGTCTTCATGGAAGAGACGGCGGCTGCGGGCCGTTTGAGGGCGGACGCGCCGAGCCGGGACCTCGTGATTCGTGAAGGGGACACGCTGACTTTGGGAGGCACGACGCTGCGGTTCTACTCGACGCCCGGTCACACTCCGGGAACGACCTCCTACGAGTTCCCGGTCTACGACAATGGAACGGAGCACCTGGCGTTCGTGTTTGGAGGCTCGGCGCCGGCCAGAGGCCTGGAGGCGGCCGAGCAGTTCATGAAGACCGTGGAGCGGATCGAGCAGCTGCAGGACCGCGTCGAGGTCAGCGTGGTGAATCACCCGTGGCGCCAAATGGATCCCGAATTCTGGAATCGCGTCGACCGGCTCCAGCACCGCCAGGCGGGCGATCCCCATCCGTTCGTTGATCCGGCGCGATTCCGAGCGTGGATAGCGGAGACAAGGGTGGAAGCCACGACGGCGCTCGAGGCGGCACGCACGGAGGGGGGCGGCGGCTAGCTCCGGCGTTGTTACTTGGCAGGCTGACGAGGCGCTGCACCTGAGCGGGTGTTGCGATCAGAGAATCGAGGGCCTAGCAGCCCGTGGCAGAAGTCTTGAGGGCCGCGTTACGGCCAAACGGGGCTGGATTCTAGGAGGCGACGACGAGACAATGCTCACACATTGGGAGGAGTCGGCGACAACGAAGACAGCCCGTTTCGCCGTAACCCTTTGGGCACACGGGGGTTCGGGCCACAGGCTTTGTCGCTCGTCGGTCACGATGAAAAGACATCGTTCCGCTCCTCACTTCGCGCCTGCAACCCGAAGACCCCTGCGCGCGGCCCTCAAGACTTCTGCCACGGGCTGCTAGACCACTTGTCCAAGACTCTGAAATCCATTGTCAACGCCTCACAAGTCACCTTCTCGGACACTGAGACTTGGAGTCTTGTGTTGCATCGACCGTTTGAAATCACCCATCTTCCTGATGAGATGGACTCCTCTTGGGTGACTTAAACGGCATCAAAGTGCCAAAGTCACTTTGAGCCTCGCATGGTGCGGGCTAAACACGTGAGCGTGTTAACAAAAAGGAGTCCGAGATGAAGGATAGAACGATCGCAGTGGATCTGGCAAAGAATGTTTTTGAGATTGGGATTTCAGAGCGGCCCGGACATTTGAAGGAGACGTGCCGTCTGAGCCGAGGGAAGTTTCTTGAGTTTTTCGTGGATCAGGAACCGTCGAGAGTCGTGATGGAGGCCTGTGGGTCATCGCACTACTGGGGGCGGGAGATCGAGAAGCTGGGACACGAAGTAAAGTTAATCTCAGCGCAGTATGTGGCGCCCTACGTGCAACGGAACAAGAACGACCGGACGGATGTGAAAGGAATGTTAGAGGCGGATCGCAACAGCGCAATCTATCCGGTACCGGTCAAGACGGTAGCGCAGCAGCAACTGACCGCGTTGCACCGGCTGCGGTCGGGGTGGATGGAGACGCGCACGTCGCGCATCAACACGCTTCGGGGACTGCTCCGGGAGTTTGGTTGCGTTATACCTACTGGCGCGCATCATCTGGTGCCGGGAGTGATGGGGTTGATCGAAGACGCGGATGTGGAGATCCCCAGTGTCGTTCGGGAGATGTTTCACCAGGTCTGTGAAGAGATACGTGAACTGGAAGCGCACATGCGGTCGGTGGAAGAACAACTGAAGGCACTGGCCCAACAAACACCGGATGTGGCGCGTCTCCAAACGATTCCGGGAATCGGCCTGTTAACCGCCACGGCGCTGGTGGGTTTTGTGGGCGACATTCACCGCTTCGGCTCTTGCCGCCGCTTTGCCAGCTACCTGGGGCTCACACCCCGGGAGCGTTCCAGTGGAGAGCGACGGCGACTGGGGAGAATCAGCAAACGCGGGGATTCCTATCTCCGGATGCTGTTGATCCACGGCGGCCGCTCTCTGTTGTGGAGTGCGCACCGGCGGAATGCGAAACCGTCACCGCTGCAGCAATGGGGCCTTCGGATTCACAAAACCCGCGGTCATAATAAGGCGACGGTGGCGCTGGCCAACAAGCTGGCCCGCACGGTTTGGGCCGTCTGGAAACGTGGATCCCAGTATCAGGCCGACCGCAAGGCGGCCTGACACAGGGATCGAATATCCTTTCAGCGAACTGCGATGAGATCGAGTTGATGACGCACCGGTCGGACCGGCGCGGGGATAGGCCGACAACGTCCGTGGCCCTTTTGAGGCCGTCTTTCTCGGTTGGCCCCCCGCGCGCGAAATTCATCATGGCCCGGAACACAATAGTTCCACTTAAGAGGCCGGAGATACGGGTGCAGTCGACCAGTCATGCAACCTGAAACCGCAGCAGTACTCTGAATAGAATTTTCAGAAAAAGAAGACAGGAGAGTTGCGCCTACTTGACAAGAGTAGTCCAGATACGGACGTTGAGAATTGCCCTAAATACGAGCGTTGACCGAAGGTGTCCGATTTCTAGTTGAAAGTTAGATGGCGGTTCCATCCTTCCGACTCCGTAGAATCGGGGTTGGGAAACCTTACAGAGGAGGAACCGCCGAATGAAAGCATACCGAATCGTGAGCCGCGACGACAGCCAGTCGTTGGCGGAATATTTGACAGAGAACGGGCAGATTCTGCTGCCGATGGTCGAGCTGATCGAAGGGTCGCGGATGGCGATCGACGAGTTGATCGACGTGTTGGGACGTGCCAGTATCGAGGCCGTGTTGCAGTTGTCGGCGCAGGGTGTGGCCGGAGAGAAGCAGCGGGGCCGGGCGAAGGAGTCGATTCGTTGGCACGGCAGGCAGGCTGGCAGCGTGCGGCTGTCGGATCGCAAGCTGCGAGTCCGAAAGCCCCGACTTCGGAAGAAGGGGCGGGGTAAAGGCCAGGAGGTCGAGATCCCGGCCTACGAGGCGATCAACGCGAACGGGACGATCGGCAGCCGGGTTCTGGAGATCCTGATGTCGAACGTCTCGACCCGGCAATACGAACGGGTCATTCCCCAGATGGCCGACACGGTCGGTGTCAGCAAGTCGTCGGTGAGCCGGGAATTCGTTGAGCAGAGCGGGAAGGAGTTGAAGCGGCTGAGCGAACGCCGGTTCGAGGACCGGGAGTTCCTGGTGATCTATCTGGACGGCGTGATCTTCGGAGAATTTCACGTGCTTTGCGCCGTGGGCGTGGATTCCAGCGGCGAGAAGGTCGTCCTGGGAATAAAGGACGGCGCGAGCGAGAACGCGGCCACGGCGGTCACGCTGCTGGAGGATCTCGTCGACCGGGGCATCGATCCAGGTCGGCGGTACCTGTTCGTCATTGACGGCGCAAAAGCGCTGCGGAGCGCGATCGACAAGGTCTTTGGCCGTCAGAATCCGGTCCAGCGATGCCGCAACCACAAGATCCGGAACGTCGCGGCGAAGCTCCCCGACGAATTGGCTCCGCAGGTCGTTTCCGTCATGAAAGCCGCGTTCCGCTTGCCGTGGAAGGAAGGCATCGCCCGGATCCGAAAGCAAGCCGAATGGTTGCGGTCTCAGCATCCGGATGCTGCGGCCAGTTTCAAGGAAGGACTCGACGAAATGTTCACCATCAACCGTCTCGAACTGTCTCCGGCTCTTCGCCGTTGTCTGGGGTCGACGAACCTCATCGACAGTTCGCACTCCGGGATGCGTATCCGGACCCGTCGTGTGGGCCGATGGAAGAATGCCGACATGGCCCTGCGATGGGCGGCGGCCTCCTTCCTCGATACCGAGAAAAACTTCCGCAGAATTCTGGGATATAAGGATCTCTGGATGCTCCAGGCCAAACTCAACGACCTGGTCACTGGCGACGATCCGTCAAAGGTGGCTTAACTGATGAACTGAACCGCCATCGAAGGTTTCAACTGAATTCGGGACAGCTTCCGTTGACCTTCTGATTGCTTACAAACCCCTCCCTTAGTATTCTTTGCCGAGATTTTCGCGGTTCATGCGTATTCCGGACCATCCTGAACACTGATTCCGATCCATCGTGAACACCGATTCCGGGATCGTGAACGCGGATTCCGGGATCCTGAACAGTGATTCCGGTGATCCTGAACACCGATTCCGGCCATCGTGATCACTCGTCGGTAGCGAAGTTTGGAGCTTTTAGGTTCTCCTGAAGCACAGGAGGGCCTTGATGGCAACGAAACGACTACCGATGAGACAGATACGCGAGATTCTACGACTCAAACACGACCAACAGCTCAGCCACCGGGCGATCGCCAGCGCATGTCGCGTGGGCTTGGGCACCGTTGCGGACTACTTGGGACGGGCCAAGCAGGCCGGACTGGAATGGCCGCTGCCCGAAGACCTGGGCGAGGCAGCGCTTGAAGCGCGGCTGTTTCCCCGCGCGGGACCGGGCTCCCGGGAACGGGTGGCTCCGGATGTAGAAGGGATCCACCAGGAGTTGAAGCGTGTTGGAGTCACCCTGCACCTGCTGTGGGAAGAGTACCGAGAAGCGAATCCAAAGGGATATGCCTACAGCCAGTTCTGTGAGATCTACCGGCGTTGGGCCCAGAAATTGAAGCCCTCGATGCGACAGGTGCACCGCGCCGGAGAGAAGACCTTCATCGACTTTTCCGGCAAACGGCCACAGCTGACGGATCCACGGACGGGCAAAGCTATTCCAGTCGAGTTGTTCGTCGCTGTTCTGGGCGCCAGCGGTTACACCTACGCGGAAGCGACACCGAGCCAGAAACTCCCCGATTGGGTCGGCGTGCATATCCGCATGGTGGAGTTCTTCGGCGGATCGAGCCGGATCTGGGTTCCCGACCAACTCAAGAGTGCCATTACCCAGCCCGGCCGCTATGAAGCAGGCGTCAACCGTACCTACCAGGATGAGGCCGAACACTACGGCGCCGTTGTCATACCGGCCCGGCCGCGGAAAGCTCGGGACAAAGCGAAAGTTGAATCGACCGTCCTGGTCGCACAGCGGTGGATCCTGGCCAGGATCCGGAATCGCACGTTCTTCAGTCTGGCCGACTTGAACGGAGCCATTCGAGCGTTGCTGGTGGAACTGAACCAGCGGCCGATGCAGAAGCTTCGAGTATCCCGCCTGGAACTCTACGAGCGGCTGGATCGACCGGCATTACAGCCCCTCCCGACCAACCGGTATGAACAGGCCGAGTGGAAGGACTGTCGTGTCAGCATCGATTACCACATTACCGTGGACCGCCATCCTTACAGCGTGCCCTACCAGTTGATCCATGAGAGGGTGGAAGCGCGTTACACGGCGTCCATTGTCGAGGTCTACTACAAAGGCCGGCGCGTGACGTCCCATCGCCGTCGCTACGATCACAAGCCGTCGACTCTGTCCGAACATATGCCCAGTGCCCATCGGGCCCATGCGGAATGGACACCGTCCCGGCTGATTAGTTGGGCGGAGAAAACTGGCCCCAAGACCGGCCGCCTGGTCGAGGAAATCATGAAACGGTGGCCGCATCCGGAACAGGGGTACCGGGCCTGCCTGGGATTGATGAGTCTAGCAGCCCGTGGTTAAAGTCCACTTCACAGATTCAAACGGACCCGATGCGACCGTATCGCGAAGAATGATGAGTGAAGGAGGACGGGATATGGGCATGGGACGAAAGAGACGACGCCAGGAATCGCTGTGGATCGCGACACAGGAGTTGCCGCGGACCAAAGGACACGTGTTCTACGAACGGGTGAACCGGATTCTGGAAGAAGACGGATTCGACCCGTTTGTTGAAGAAGCCTGCCAGAAGTTCTACGCCCCGGTGATGGGTCGGCCCGGTGTCGTGCCGGGTGTGTACTTTCGGATGCTGCTGGTCGGCTACTTCGAAGGGATTGACTCGGAACGCGGCATCGCCTGGCGGTGTGCCGACTCGCTGAGCCTGCGGGAGTTTCTGGGCATTGGGCTGACCGATGGTACCCCGGATCATTCCAGCGTGTCGCGGACACGCCGGCTGATCGATCTGGAAACCCATGCCCAGGTGTTCCACTGGATGCTGGAGCGGCTGGCCGGGCACGGGTTGATCGACGGGAAGACGGTTGGCGTGGACGCGACGACGCTGGAAGCGAACGCGGCAATGCGGTCGATCGTGCGGCGAGACACCAGGAACAGTTATGAGGACTTTCTGAAGGAGTTGGCCCACGCTTCGGGCATTGAAACGCCGACACGAGCCGAACTGGCGCGACTGGACCGGAAACGGCCGAAGAAGGGATCGAACGACGACTGGGTGCATCCCGACGACGCGGATGCGCAGATCACCAAGATGAAAGACGGCCGCACGCATTTGGCTCACAAGCTGGAACACGCTGTGGATATGAAGACCGGCGTCGTGCTGGGGGTGACGGTTCAGGGTGCTGCCACCGGGGATACGACGACAATCAAAGAGACGTTGATCCGCACGGCCGAGAACATGGAGAAGCTGGCAAGCAACCCGAAAACCGAAGCGCAGATTCGAGAAGATTGGTTTTCTGAAGTCGTCGCCGATAAGGGATATCACAGCAACGAAACGATGGTCGATCTTCGCGAATTGGGGATACGCACCTACATCTCGGAACCGGATCGGGGCCGTCGCCGCTGGAAGAACAAGCCGGACGAACAACAGGCTGTCTATGCCAATCGCCGTCGAATCCGTGGAGAACGCGGCAAGGAGTTGTTGCGGCATCGCGGCATGATGCTGGAACGACCCTTCGCTCACGGTCTGGAAACCGGCGGCATGCGACGGGTTCACCTTCGAGGACGGGAAAATATCCTGAAACGGATCCTGGTTCACTACGCGGCCTTGAACCTGGCGTTGATCCTGCGCCAGAAGTTCGGGCAGGGCACGCCACGGAGCCTGCAGGACCGGTCTGCGGCATACTTTGCCGCTCAAATCGTGCTCTTCTGCGTCCAGATGGCGCTTCAAACGCATCATGAACTCCGTCAGCTGGATATCGAGCCCAACGTGGCTATCGAATCCGACGTTACGACTGTGTCAGAGAATCTCACTTCTGCCACGGGCTGCTAGGTCGCCGCTCCGGCGCCGAGCGGCTCGAAGCCGCCAGTGCGCGGGCGCTGCACTTGCAGTCCTATAGCTACCGCACCGTCAAGAACATCCTGTCGTCGGCCCAGGACCGGTTGCCTTTCGGGGACACCGAAACCCCACCGACGCCCCATCACGACAACATTCGCGGCGCCGCCTACTATGCGGACCCCGAGGAGACGCACTCATGCTAATGGAACAAACCCTGGAGAAGATGAACCAGATGAAGCTATCGGCCATGGTCGAGGCCCTGGAGCAGCAACGCCGCTCGAATCAGTACACGGATCTCGGCTTCGAGGAACGTCTGGGCCTACTGGTGGATGAGGAGTGGACGGCCCGGGAGCACCGCAAGCTCACCCGACGCCTGCGCGCGGCGAAGCTGCGCTACGCGACGGCATCGCTGGAAAACGTCGACTTCAAACATCGTCGCCGTCTGGACCGTTCCCAAGTCCTCGCCCTGGGCTCCTGCGGGTGGATCCAAGACCGGCACAATCTTCTCATCACCGGTCCGACCGGCATCGGAAAGAGTTTTCTGGCTTCGGCTTTCGTCGAACGCGCCTGCCGGCGGGGTTTTAACGCCACCTACGTCCGCATGCCTCGGCTCTTGCACCAACTGGCGGTCGGCCGTGGCGACGGCTCCTACACCCGAGTCCTGGCCCGTCTGGCCAAAACCGATCTGCTGGCCATCGACGACTGGCTCCTGGCCCCGCTGCGCGACGCTGAACGCCGGGACCTGATCGAAGTCGTCGAGGAACGGAGCGAACGTTCCGCCATCTTGATCGCCAGCCAGCTCCCGGTCCCCGACTGGCACGGCGTCATTGGCGACCCGAACCAGGCCGACGCCATCTGCGATCGCCTCCTCCACAATGCGCACCGTATCGAACTGAAAGGGGCATCGATGCGGCAAACCAAGACTCAACCCAAGACGTTGAAGGAGTCCCGATGATCGGCGAACCGCACCCACACGCCGCCGCCAGGGGGTACTCCAAGGCCGGCCCCGGACCCAATCGTCGCTCCTGCGCAATCCTCGCGCGAAGGAAGTGCAGGAATCCGGGTCCGGGCGCGGAACGCGCGCCTCACGCAGGGCACGGGGCCTGTGGAAACTGCCGCAGCCGTGCAAATGGGAATGGTGGCCTTCGGCCGACTTTCTCTTGATCATTTCCACCGCTGCTTGCAAAAGCCTCCGCAAAAAACGCTCCCGGCTTTCGCACAGTTACACACAGGCCGGCGGCGATTTATCACAATAATTTTGGAAAGGACTAAAACAGGGAAAACCTGGACTCTGAAGGAATAAACTGAGACGCTAACCCGTCGCTTCGCTCCGGCGAGTGTTCACGATGGCCGGAATCGGTGTTCATGATTCCGGAACTGGTGTTCACGATCAGCGGAATACCCAGTTCAATTGTCGACACACCAAAACGATGGAATCTGGCACTAAACTTGCCCTTTACACAATGCTTTCCCTGAGTGGCACGGAGAGAAGCTCCTCCCGATTCGTGACACACCGAACTGAATCCGATCTCCTTTTCATCTGACCCACATGTCCCTTACAGTCCCAAAGACTTTCGGCGACCTATCATTGGCGATAGTCGCCTATCTCGGCCGATAGCTGTTTCTCGTCTATCACCTGAACGTGCCTAAGCCCGCGCTGTCGGTTACTGAACTTCTATCTCATTCAAACGATGTTCGCTGGCGCTTCGCACAGTCGCAGGCCGCGAAACCCTCGGCGCTTGGCACCACACCTGCTCCCCCCCCAAAGAGCAGGGACGCGAGCGTGAACGAACGATTCGGCTAGGCGCTCCACAATTCAGACAAAACCCGCACCAAGGCGAAAGGAGGGGCAGTGATCATTTGGGGTTGGAACGGACGGCAACTGGATCTAGCCCGGATGGGTCACCAATCCGGGAATCGGCTGGTTTTCGGGTACGAGAAACGAATTGCGGCGAGTTCTGAATCCTGGAGTCGGTGAATCGGGGGAATCAGTCGTTGTTGAGGACGTGAGGTCGACTCGTTTGGCACGACAGGGACATGATTCGGCGTGTGGAGGCAGACCTCGGCCCTGTGCAGATGAAGAAGTGAGTTTTTCGGTTGTGGGTGAATCGTGTCGTCAGCAACGAAGCGGAATCGACTGCAGGTTCCGCATGATAAGGGCGAAGGTTTCGGGATAGGGATAGGCCTCCGACATCGAGATCCAGACGTTGCGGACCGTCAGGCGGATTCGGGCGCCGATTTTGAGAAGCTTCAGACGGATGGTCCCGCACTGGGCATGGGCCATCGCGGTATCTTTGAGCCCGAGGCGTCGCAGGGCATGCATGAGCATGTACGCAGCTGAGGAGAGATAGAGCCGGAGCTGATTGGCGCGCATGGTCGCCGCGCTGGTCCGGTCCGCAAATAGGTCCAACTGCTGTTCCTTGATACGGTTCTCCATGTCGCCCCGCGCGCAGTAGAAGTCCTCATACAAAGCGCGGGCTTGGAAGCGTTCCGGCGGCAGGGAGGTCACGATGAATCGGGGATTGGCGCCCTTGTCCAGGAACTCCGCCTTGCCGACGACGCGTCGCGCGCGGGTCCAGCTGTTTAGAGTCCGGTACTGGAAATCCTTAAACACCCGCGCCGGTTTCCCGGTGGCGTTAAACTCCGCTTCCGCCTGAACCATTTCTTCAGCGATTTCTTGCTTGAGACGACTGTTCTTGGCCAACCCGATCACATAATCGACCGGATGGGATTCACACCAGGCGAGCAGTTCATCCCTGCAAAAGCCCGAGTCGGCCCGGATGATGATCGATACTGTGGGCCACACCTGTCGGATCTGACCGACGATGCGCTCTAACTCATCCACCGCTCCGTCGGCCCCGTCAATGTTGGAACGCCGGAGCCGGGCGCACAGCAGATGTTCTCCCGAGAAGATGTACAACGGCAGGTAGCAGTAGTGGCCGTAGTAGCCGTGAAAGAACCGTCCTTCCTGGTTGCCATGGATCGTATCGTCGGTGGCATCCAGGTCCAGAACGATCTCAGAGGGCTCCGATTCGTGGGCCGCGATAAACGCGTCGACCATCCACCGGTCGATCTTGTCGCCATCCATGGCGATCTTCTTGTACCGCTCCTGGCCATCGACCTGCTCTGCGGTCAGTTCCAACCGGTTCAGCGTGCACTTGCCTGCCAACGCCTTTCCCCGGTCTCCGGCCTGCCGCCGGTTTTCCCCCAGCGGATCGGCCTTCTCCACCGCCACGGCCAGCATCGGATCGGTCCGTAGCTGGTCGTGGTCGTTCAGGTCCTCATAGCCCAAGCACAGCCCATAAATCCGCTGGCCCAACAACTCCTTCACGCTGTGTTCGATCAACCTCGGGTCCCGGTGATCGGTAAAACACTGCTCCAGTCCGGCGATCAAACCCGTCCGCTTCTCGACTTCCCTCAACAGCAGAACACCCGCGTCGGAGGTGATCTTTCCGCCGTCGAATCGCGCCTTCACTTTCCGTTGAAAAAGTCCGTGAAATTCGAACGTGGCTTGGTTACACTCTGTTCTCATAAGGGCCGTCTCCGTTTGGGTTTTTAAACGTTTCTCGTTAAACGCTTTATGCCAAACAGGGCGGCCTTTTCTGGTCCTATCCGTGAAATATAGGGGCTAGGCATTCTTGAAGAACATGACTGCGAATCATGCGGCAAAAGGGGCCCCTTCCGGCTGTACCTAGAATACAGGTGCTTTCACCTGTATTGGATCTTCAAGTGTGTCACTGAAAAGAAGTATTGGCTCGCATGCGACGTCTGCCAGAGCGGGTGGGAACTCGGTCCGCAAAAGGTCGAATCAACGCTCGGCAAATCGCCTATTCCCTCTGGGGACAGGTATGGTCTAGCTGCATTTGGCGTCATTGTGGCCTTGCTCGTGGGCGGCGGAATCGCTACCACACCGGCGGCCGCTGAACGAGACCTGAGGGGAGTCATCACGACCGAAGGTAACGTCGACGCATTTCAGGTCCAGCTTGGAGACTGCTTCAACGACGAAGACATCATTGCACCAAATGAGACTGTAGAAATTACAAACGTGGCAGGTATACCCTGTTCAGAACCGCATGATAACGAAGTCTACGCCATCATTAGTGCTGATCTTTCCGCCTTTCCCGGGCGTGAGGAAATGGCCGATATTGCCTTTGAATCCTGTCTTGAGCAATTTGAACCGTTCGTAGGAAAGAGCTACGAAACATCGTTATTGGATATCAGTAGTGTCCCAACGTTAGTTGAATAGATTCAGTTGTTTGGAGTTCTCCGAGTCTGAATCTTGATAGTCGAGGGCGGAAAGGGCCTTTAAAAGGGGCGTTTTTTCGAAAACGGTGACGCTGACGATCTGGAGAATTCGGTAGAGACTGGCGTTGACATTGAGCCGTTTTTTCACGATGGCAACAAGCAAATAGACCGAGATGGCGGTCCAGATTTGAGTCTTCAGCGCATTGGGGGTTGTGCCGTAGAACGCCTTGATGCGTAGGTGCTGTTTGATCCACTTGAAGAACAGTTCGACCTGCCAGCGGCAGCGATAGAGTTGGGCAATGGTCGCCGCTGGCAGCGCGAAATTGTTGGTCAGGAAGACGAGGTACTTGTTGTGCTCTCGATCGAGAAAGCGAATGCGGCGGAGTTTTTCTGGATAGCGCTTGCGAGAGTAAAAGCCGCGTAGGCTGATGATCTGATCGCTGAGGACTCCGGTGGACTTGTCCACATCGAGTGAATAAAGACGATTGAAGACGAAATTCTTTTTCGCGCGTGTCACGAAGAACGCCGCCGCGACACTGATTTTGTACAGGCGCCGGAAATCCAGATAACCGCGATCCATGATGTAGAAGGCTCCGGGCTCGAAGGCGAGTTGATCCAGAAGATGGAGGTCGTGAACTTTGCCGTGTGTAATCAGGATAAAGGAAGGAATATTGCCGCGCAGATCCAGAACCGTGTGCAGTTTGACAGCTCCCTTGTGCTTGCGGAAGCGTGCCCACGGGAACAGGGAAAGACACAGATCGATCGTTGTGGCATCGAGTGCGTAAACCGTCTGCTTGAGGTCGACACCGAAACTGTCGCCAACATAGAGCTCGCGAGCCATGGAGATCAGCGTCTGGGCGAAGTCGGCATAGATACGCCAATCGCGCACCTGATTCGCATTCGCAAGGGTGTTGCGGGAGACGCGGCTGCGAATGCCCATGTGATAAAGCTTCGTGCCAGCCGAACGCAGACAGGCTTCGATATCGCGCAGACTCTCCCGGTAGGTCAATTGCGCGAACGCCATGCACAGAAACTGATCCCAGCAGGAAAAACGTTGGAGTTTGTAGTTGCCACGGTAGCGATCGACGCATCGACGAAAGTCTTGACGGGGAAGAAAGTCCATCAGCTGAGAGAAGATCGTCTTGCCGGAATTCATAGGCCGCCTCCTGCCGCAAAGTCGCGGAAGGATGCCGCCAGTACGCAATCAAATTCAAATCGATTTTGGCTCTCAGCCGATCTAACATGACCATTCTCAATAACCTGTGGGCGACGCCCATCTAAACGTTGGGACACTACTGATTGGATATCACTACAATATTTCCATCCATCGATTCTTGGAGCCAGCCTGGTGGTCGGAACGTGATTTGTGGCCTGTTTCACATCGACGGTCAAAAATTGGTGGGAACCACTGAAGGAACCGGACTATAGACTGCCAAGGTCTCACCGATATGGAAGGCGAAAATGAAAGGAGTCATTCGTGGCGCTGTCGGTCAATACACGAAGAATCAGCGGTGTGGTTATTGTTGACGTGTCGGGTGAACTATCTCACGCTGACTCAATACGGCTGTTCAGAGAAACGGTGAATCCCGTTCTTGAGGAAGGAGCCGTGAAGTTGCTCCTTAATCTCAGCGAGGTCTCTTACATCAACAGTGCCGGGCTCGGAACCATTTTCACTGTCAACAACTCGATTCGGAAAAGCAAGGGCCAACTTGGCTTGTTGAACCCATCCGAGAAAGTGAAAGAGCTTCTTGAAGTAACGAAACTCTCGAGAGTCTTCCATACGTTTGACGATGAAACGAAAGCGATCCAAGCGTTAGTGGGGCGCGTTGCGGCGAAGACATCGTCGCATGGGCATCGATCTGGAACAGGGCAGACGCGCTAGAAGTGGTGACAGGACATTCACCTTCATGATCTGAAATCCATTGTCAAGTCCTGACAATTCATCTTGTTGATGAGATGGAGGCGCTTTTACAAAGCCAAGGCTCTAATTGGGTCCCAGATGACTAGTTTGTGGTTCGGCGTGCAGGAGGAAGCATGGCAGTTCTCGCTGAAATGTACAGCGTCATCATTCGTGTTTCGACGCTCGAAAGTTACTTTCCAGGTGGCGTACAAACCTATATTGAGACCTGCCCAAATCAGTCGCTCTGCTGCGATGGCGAGATATGTCGAGTGGGATTCATGTCCTGGGCCGATGTCGAAACTTTCGGGGAATATCTGGAAGCCAGTGGCTTCAACCCAGGGGCGGGAGCGGTCGCAGTGACTCGCGAGGACAAGGGACTGGTTGAGCCCTGCGATTGGCTTGAGTTCGAGCACGTAGACGGCACACCTGTCGCAAGACTTCTCGGATCGACGTCCGACTCTCTAGCCATTCCTCCGAACTGGTCTCCTGGTGACGAAAATGAGCTAACCCACGAGACAGAGATTCAGGCGAACTGGGACCGCGTTGACAAGAACGGTGGGGTTGAGACTTATATGCACCGCGAAACCGGACAGATACGCTATGTCGGCAGAGCCGAGGCTCTCGATCCGCGAAGACCCTGGTGGCGACTTTGGGAGTGATAGCTGACGCGTCCCTCCGCCAAATGGTAGCAACTTTTCTTTAGGTCTGCCGGTAGTTGACGCCACAGGTGTGCCACCATCCGTTGGATGTCGGAATACCGGACGAAAAGTCGAGCCGAGTCCTGATAAATCATCTTCCCGGACGTTGAGAATTGCAGTAAACAGAAGCTAGAACTCAACTGCGGATATTCAAGGCAGCGACAGCACCCGTCCGAACGGTGTCTTTCTTCGTCCGCTTGCCAGCGGCTGGAGTTTCTCTTCCTTCTGTGCCACGCCACAGTTCTTCTCAGATCGGACGTCCACTATATAGGCGTTGTTGTGGACCTCGTTTGCAATGAAATTACGACTGGCCGTAGGTTCGCACCGGCTGATCCTTGACTTCAGGGCTGAGTGTGAAAACATGCTGGTTAAAGAACATGTCAAAGGAGCCTGCCCGATGAGTGCGAAACGAAAGGTCGAGATTTTCAGTGCCGGTTGTCAGCCGTGTGCGGACGCTGTCAAGCTTGTTCACAGCCTTGCAGGCGATGCCGACGAAGTATTCATTTTGGATATGCATGATCCCGACATTGCCGTCCTAGCCAAAGAATACAAAATCGAAAGGCTCCCTGCTGTGTTCGTAAATGGTCGTCCTGCCGATTGTTGCGCAGGCGTCGGCGATGGAGTGAGCGAACAAGCTCTCAAGAATGCGGGCATCGGCAAAGCGCTCTGAAGTCGAGGATCGACGTAGCGGCCCGGATAATTGCTGCCATTAGAGGAAAACGTCCCATGAGCGAAGAACTTCGAGACAGACAGATTTCGGAAATCATCAAGCTCCTCCAAAGAATCGCTGAAGCACTTGAAAGAACAGCCGGAATAGAACACTTAGAACATACCGACACTTGAAAAAATAGAACGTTCGTCAATCGGAACGAGGGAGGGACCTGTCCTTTAAACCCTCCCGTAGCCCCCCGGATTTCACCAAGTCCTTGGGGGTCACTTTTCCTTCTCGCCTCTCAAATCCAAGAATATAATTCCGGTGGGCACGTTACCTACGTCAGGGACTAAGCGTTGCCCGTGTCTAGCTGACCCTCCTGACTGGGTGCATTCGGTCTGCCAGGCGCATCGTGCCCTGATTTTTGAGGTCAAGTCCTGAGAAGTCATCTTGTCGGA
Organism: Terriglobia bacterium; assembly: GCA_965218085.1. GTDB lineage: Bacteria > Acidobacteriota > Terriglobia > 20CM-2-55-15 > 20CM-2-55-15. The sequence continues at coordinate 724,009 of CBDCKF010000001.1, forward strand.
CCTTGAAAACCCCATTTTTAGCCCCTATTCTCACTGTCAGGGAATGTCGTTTGTCAGGACCTGAGAATTTGATAGCACCTAACTTCCTGCCTTAGTATCCTTTACCGAGTTTTTCACGGCTCGTTTCCGTGCACATCAAATAATGCAATCCGGCACCCAACTCGGCCACTACACGATCCTGTCTGCCCTGGGTAAGGGAGGAATGTCTGGAGTCTGTCAAGAGAAAGGACGAGACGCTCGGCAGACAGGTTGCAAAAAAGATTCTAACGGAAGAGTTTGCACAGGATACTGACCTTCTAGCGCGTTTCCAGCGCGAAGCGAAACTCCTTGCGTCTTTGAATCCCCAACTCGGAGGACAACGATGAAGAACATCATCGCAGGACTTCTCGGCCGCTATGAAAACGGAAAACTATCACGCCGGGAGTTGATCGCGGGTCTAGCCATGTTCGCTGCGGCAGGTACGAAGGCCGAAGCCGCAGCGTTGACGGGCGGCATCAACATTGCCCATATCTCGGTTCAGGTCAGTGATCTGAAGGTTTCACAGGACTTCTATCAGAACGTATTCGGCCTGACGCTGCGTACCGAACCTAGAGACGACGGGTCCGTGCGATTGGATCTCGGACAAAGCGGATTTTTCGTGCTGCGCAATGGCAGACCGACCGGGACAGTGGATCATGTCGCTATAAAGGTCGAAGAGTTCAACAAGGATCTCGTTACGAGGCAGATTCGAGATTCAGGAGTCACGCCCGTCGATGAAGACGGTGGCGCAGGCTTCCACGTCGTCGACCCGGATGGCTTCAAGATCCAGCTTCAGTAACGTGGATAGCATTTTAAACGCGATGGGCCGACTGAAGGAAAAGGTGCCGGTGCCGTAGCTTGTGTTGATCGAGACAGATTCGATTTGTTCAACGAAAGGAGCAAGCCGATGAAGAAATGTCGATATTGGGGTTTGTTTGTTCTCGCGTTTCTGCTCCTCGCACTTCTTGTTCAAGCGGCTCAGCAGCCAGAGCGCGAGATCCGATTTGGTCCAGCAATAGAGCAGTTTCTGGAACAGGACGAAACAAATCCTCCACCTCAAGAGGCCATCCTCTTCATTGGAAGTAGCATCTTTCGACAGTGGGCCGACCTTGAAGAACACATGGCGCCGTTACCTGTGTTCAACCGGGCATTTGGTGGCTCTCGGACGTGGGAAGTGCTCCACTACATGGACAGGGTCGTCTTGCCCTACAAGCCAAGAATCATCGCCTACTACTGTGGGAGCAATGATGTGAATGCCGGTGCCGATAGTAAGGAGATTTACGATAATTTTCGGGCCTTCGCCGAGCGGGTTGCCAACCAACTGCCAGCGACCCATATTTTCTTCGTCTCGATTAACCGCGCGCCACAGAAGAGGGATCGCTGGGATGTGGTCGACGAGGCCAATTCACTGATTCGGGAATACGCTGACCAGAACGCGAAACTCGGCTACATCGACGTGAACCCGGTGTTGTTCGATTCCGCAGGCAATCCTCGGATCGAGCTTTACCGAGACGACTTACTGCACTTCCATCCGCCCGCATACGTCGAATTTGCGAATGTCGTTCGGCCAGTGATAGAGAAGGCGTGGAACGAGAGCCTGGGTAGTCAGTAAACGGCAGGGCACACACTAAATCATGCAACCCGGCACCCCACTCGCTCATTACGAGATCCTGTCCCCGCTTGGGAAAGGCGGCATGGGAGAAGTGTGGCGTGCGCGGGATACCAAACTCGGGCGTGAAGTTGCTATCAAGACGCTGCCGGAGGAGTTTGCCAAAGACGCCGACCGTCTTGCCCGATTTGAACGTGAAGCCAAACTTCTAGCGTCACTCAACCATCCAAATATCGCTGCGATCCATGGTTTCGAGGAAGACAACGGAACACACTTCCTCGTTCTGGAACTTGTCGAAGGCGAAACGCTGGCCGAGGGGTCGAAGCGGGGTGCGCTGTCGGTCGACGAATCGGTGAAACTTGCCCTTCAGATCGGCGAAGCCCTCGAAGCAGCCCACGAAAAAGGCGTGATCCATCGCGATCTCAAACCCGCCAACGTCAAGGTCACGCCGGACGGCAAAGTGAAGGTCCTCGACTTCGGTCTGGCCAAGGCGCTCACTGGCGACACGCAGGGCGTGAACCTGTCGCAATCTCCAACACTTAGCATGGCCGCAACCGCACAGGGCGTAATTCTCGGCACCGCAGCGTACATGTCGCCGGAACAGGCCCGCGGCGTGGAAGTCGACAAGCGGGCCGATATCTGGGCGTTCGGTTGCATCCTTTATGAAATGCTCACCGCGCGTCAGGTGTTCGGCGGCGAACTGATGTCCGACGTCATGGCGTCGGTCCTGAAGTCCGACCCGGACTATCAGGGACTACCACCGAAGACGCCTCCGCGATTGCTGGCGTTGCTCCAGCGATGTCTGCAGAAAGACCCGAGAGAACGGTGGCGTGACGTTGGAGACCTCCGTGTCGAACTGCAGCAGGTGTCGGTGGATCCCTACGGTCCCTCCTTCAACGACCCCAATGCATCGGGAGTCCTCTCGCGGGTCGTATGGCTGGGGGCCGTCGCTGCGGCTCTCGTCGCTGGTTGGATTGGTGCGACGATGTTGCGCAGTCCTGGTTTGACAGGGCCAACTGGAATCGCTGACTTGATCGAGTTCCCGCTCATCCTGCCCGAAGGCGTAGAGATCTTCGTAAGCACCCAGACGCCCATCGCTGTGGCGCCTGATGGACGCCGACTCGTGATCGTTGCAACGGGCGACGATGGACAGCGGCGCGTGTGGCTGAAGAACATGGACTCGCAGTCATTCCGACCCTTGGAGGGGACTGAAGGTGCGTTTGAGGCTTTCTGGGCGCCCGACAGCCAATCCATTGGATTCATCACGAACGAGGGCATGAGTCGCGTGCCCATCTCGGGCGGCAACGTGCGTCTCATCACTGAGGGTCAAGGATTGACGCACGGGAACTGGGGGACCAACGATACGATCCTGTTCACTAGCTTTCCTTCCCTGGGTATACGAAGCGTTCCCACAAGTGGTGGGGACGCGACGCTCGTTGGGTCTACGGGCCAGGACGGTGGAAACGGTCATTTCTGGCCCCTTTTCCTGAACGATGGACGGCGTTTCATCTATCACTCCCTCGGAGTCGGCATCGTTCTTGGCTCGGTCGATGGCGACGAACTGCAGGTGCTCCTGGAGCGAAATTTCGACCAGCGGTCATCGATTTTCTTGGTGCCCGGCTACCTGCTCTACGTTGAGGACCATGTGCTGCGGGCGCGTTCGTTCGACCAGGAGACGTTGGAACTCGGCGAAGAGGCTGTGCCGATTCGCGATGCCATCCCGACGACCGGGCGTGGCATCGCTCCTGTGTCACTGTCTTCCACTGGAGTTCTAGCCTATTGGCCACGTCCGGTTGGCGAGGCGACGAGCCTTCAATGGTTCAATAGAAGCGGGGATTTGCTGGAAGCTGTAGGCTCACCAGGCATTTACAATGGATTTTCGCTTTCACCGGGTGGTGATCGAGTCGCGTTTTCGAGGATCGAGCCGACCGGCATGAGAGACATCTGGACACTCGATGGGCAGGGCCGCGAAGTTAAAATTACCTTTGACGGTGACTCCTCTGTTCCAGTCTGGGCCCCTGACGGCGAGAACCTTGTTTTCGCGTCGGCACGCCTGATGCCGCCCAATCTTTTCCGGATACCGTCGACGGGAGGGGACGCCGAAAGGCTTACTGAAGCACTTGCTATCCATTTTCCGGGAAGCTGGACTCCAGATCAGAATCGAATCGTCTACGAGGTCGGCAGCGGTAGAGTAACCGATGCGTCTGGTGACATCAGGGTCCTGGATCTTGAGACCGGTGACGATGCCGAGGTGCCAGTGAATTCGGATTTCGGCGAAACGCTGACGCGCGTCTCGCCCAATGGCCGATGGTTGGCCTACGTTTACGATGGTTCGGATCAGAGCGAAGTCTGGCTGGCAAGTTTCCCTGACGCTTCAATGACGACACCCTTGGGCCCTGGGTTGTTTCCAGAATGGGGCAATGGCGAACTCTACTATATGTCCGACGATTCCCAGATGATGTCTCTCGAATTCGACACGGCCGGTGCCGGCCCCAATACGGCAGTTCCCATGGCCCTCTTCCAAGTGCCCAACTTCGCTCCTCAACCGGAACTGGGGACTTCAGCGTTCCAGGTGACGCCCGACGGCGAGCGCTTCCTGATTTCAGTTGGATCTGAGAACTTCGGTGATCCACCAATCAACGTTGTGCTCAACTGGACCGCGCTACTGGAAGAATGACTATTCTGTTGATTACTCAAGGAAGGATAAGTCACCTTGTGGGACGGTGGCGGATGGCCACTCCAATGCCAGGTCCTGAGAAATCATCTTCGCGGACGTTGAGAACCCCTGTTTTTGGGTCTTTTTTCAAATGACGTATCCGGAGTTGTCCCCCTTGATTGCTTCTAACTTCCTCCCCTAGTATTCTTTACAGAGATTTTCAAACGGTAATGTCACCATGATTACGTTCTCCGCACGGAGAGTTCTTTCCCCCCTTACCCTGTTGTTTACGTGTCTCGGCGTGATTGTGGTGGCCCAACAGTTTGAGCTCCCGGAGCCCTTCGCGACGCCATCCGTTGCAAACCATGCACAAGTTGTTTCACGGCCAACAGAGGGCCAGTTAGAACTCCCTTCCGGTTTCAGTATCGAAGTGTTCGCGGACAACCTCCAAGGACCGCGCAATATGGTTCAGGCGCCGAACGGCGATCTCTTTGTTGCCGAGTCCAGCATAGGATCCGTTGTCGTGTTGCGCGATACAGATGATGATGGTCTTCCGGACATGCGAAGCACGTTCATCGACGGATTGAGTGGCGTCTTCGGGATGGATTTTCACGAGAACTATCTCTACTTGGGTGCAACCGACCGCATCGTTCGCGTGCCATATCAACCTGGTAATTCCAATCCGTCCGGGTCACCCGAACAGCTAGTGAGCCTTCCTTCGGGCGGTCACAACACACGTAACCTGATCTTCAACCGCGATGGGAGCAAGATGTATGTTGCAGTCGGCTCCCGATCGAACAAAAGCGAGGGTGAAGAAGCCATCCGCGCCGCCATCAGCGAGTACAACCCGGACGGTACTGGACATCGAATATTCGCTTCCGGTTTGCGCAATCCCGTCGGATTGGCATGGCAGCCCGGCACAGATATTCTCTGGACCGCAGTCAACGAAAGAGACACGCTCGGTGACGATCTGGTCCCGGACTACATCACGTCGGTCCAGGATGGCGGATTTTACGGTTGGCCTTATTCCTACATCGGCACACACCCGGATCCCGAGCACGTTGGAAAACGGCCGGATTTGGTCGAAAACGCCATCGTCCCAGATGTATTGATCACCGCCCATTCGGCTGCCCTGGGAGTGACCTTTTACGAGGGAACACAGTTTCCGGAACGCTACCGAAACGGGGCTTTCGTTGCCCTTCACGGATCGTGGAATCGCTCGACCTTATCCGGTTACCGTGTCGGCTTCGTCCCGTTCGAGGATGGGAGTCCCTCCGGACCCATAGAGAACTTCGTCACTGGATGGATCGTAAACGCGAGCCGCCCGGCCAGCACTTGGGGCCGTCCCGTGGGAGTTCTCGTTAGCCGGGACGGTTCGTTGCTTGTCGCCGACGACGGCGGGGATCTCATTTGGCGGATCAGTTTCGAAGAGGAACGGACAACGGAAACCACGTTTACACTCGACGACCGGGGCAGTTCCTCAGTCACGACGTCCGGGACCTCGGAATTGACAGCGGTTGGTTACGCGAGGATTCGGCCCTCTGATGGGAACACAACCCCATCTGGAGTGGCGATTTTTGGATTCACGCAAAATGGGGTTTTGGTCTCGGAGGCGAGTGTTCCATCTGCGGCTGCGATCCAGGAGGGACGCATCTTTGCGGAAGTGAATGGTCCTGTGAACACGGGACTGGCTATGGCAAATCCAAACGACGAATCGACGACAATCAACTTCTTTTTCACGGATACCAACGGGACAAACTTCGGCAACGGCAGCTTCGAACTTGGCGCTAACCAGCAAACGGCAAAGTTTCTTGATCAGGAACCCTTTAACGGAGGAAGTTCGGTTCTCGGCACTTTCACCTTTACCTCGTCAGTCCCGATTTCTGTAATCGCTCTCCGAGGTTTCACCAATGAACGGTCAGAATTTCTGATGACCACCCTGCCAGTTGCGCCACTGGCATCAACTTCGAGCGAGACTGTCTACTTTCCCCATTTCGTGGACGGTAGCGGCTGGACGACACAGGTAGTTCTCGTGAACCCGACGGACTCGACGATGACCGGGACTGTGCAATTCCTGGGACAGGGCAACGGAACTACAGCAGCCTCACCGGTCACCCTCATGCTCGACGACGGATCTATTGGATCAAGTTTTCCCTATTCGATCCCTCCGCGTAGCTCCCAGCGGTTCACGACTTCAAATCCAACAGGCACAGTGTCGGTGGGATCGGTTCGGGCAGTTGTCGACAGTGGGAACTCAGCGCCATCGGGACTCGTAATATTTTCCTTTGCAAGTGGCGGTGTTACCGTTTCCGAGACTGGCGCACCTGCGTTACCCGAAGCGTCAGCGTTTCGAGTCTACGTTGAGGGATCGGGGATCTCGGAACAGATCGGCTCGGTGCGGAGTGGCGTGGCGATCACAACGACGTCAGATGAACCTCATACGGTGACGTTGGAACTGACAAGTCTGGATGGGGAGACGGTAGCGGCTCCCGCTATTGTGGCGATTCCGCCCTCGGGACAGGTGGCCCGCTTCGTTGATGAATTGTCTGGGGTAGATAGCTTTACGGGCACCAGTCTCCCATGGCCCAACGAATTCTCAGGAGTGCTAAGGATCACGTCAACCTCCGAGGTAGCGGTTGTCGGGCTGAGGTTGCGAATCAATGAGCGCAGTGAGATCAAGATGACGACTACGCCGCCATCCAACGAAGCGAGTACCACAACCACAGCAGATGCCTACTTCCCGCACATTGTTGATTCCGGCGGTTGGTCCACGCGATTCATCTTGTTTAGTGGAATAGCGGGACAGACTTCATCGGGGACACTCAGCTTTGTCGGGCAGGACGGTCAGGCACTGGACTTGTCTGTGAATTGAATCCCAACCAGAATTTCTATGTGCCGCAATTCTTGACTTCAGATCCTGACAAATCATCTTCCCGGACCTTGAGAACACCTTTTTTTAGGCCTTTTTTCAAGGTCCGAGAATGGCGGTGATTTCAAACGGTCGATGCAACACTTTACGTGAAACGGGGCGGCATCCGTTCTCACGATCGTCGATGGAATGGTCGTCTATTCAGACAGCACGTTTCTCGCCTGCGGTGCCTCAGATAATGACGGCACCGGGTACCGGATCGATGTGGACGATCGCTGCCTTAGTGAGTAGTCGGTCAATCCTGTGATCAAGGCGAGCTCTGCAGGAGATCATCCAATGCTGATCCCGCTGCTGGAACGTCCCACCCGAAAGGCCCTTGCTTGGTCTTGTACCGCACGATCCCATCAGAATCGACAATATAGATGCGATCCGGGAACCCGCCGTAGGCAATCTCCACAGCGTTGTCGAACTTGTCGATCACGGTTGGCACGGTTAATTCCAGAGACGTCGTGCAGAGTTCCGCAACCGCTTCTCTCTCTTCATAGCTTGTGTGCTGGTTGATCTGGATGCCTGCCGCTTCGTTGCCCGCGGCTATCCAACCCTGTTGCGAATGAGCTTCTTCGATGTAGACAAAAAGGAAATGGGCTTGATCTCTGTAAGCTTGGTACCAATCTTCGATGTCACCGACACCGGCACGGAACGGCCCTCACGTGTAACTGCCGAAGACAAGAACTGTCGGCTTGTCCTGCAAACCCGAGAGTTGGACCGATGAACCGTCGCCCTTCATATAGTTCAACGTGAAATCGGGCGCAGCGTCGCCTTCGACCGGTCCGTGCATCACTTCAAAACTGCCATCCGGCTCCCGATGGAACCTGACAAAAAAGTTGCCGTTGAGCGCAATCGATTCGCCACCGCTCTTCGGCGTAAGCGAAAGCTCAAAAAGCGCCTTGTACGAAGCCCAATTCTGCTCCTCGTCTTGATTCACTGCGTCTGTGAGCGCTAACCGGGTGGTGTAATTTTCGAACAACGCATCAGCCGATGACGCCGTATCGGCCAGCATGGCTTCGTGCTCTGCAGTAAGAAAGATCGCTTCCCGTGCGAACATGAACCGCACGGGTTTAGGGTCTCCAGCCTCGAACGCCGCAATCCAGTCTCTGCTTAACTGATCGATGGCTGCGATTTCGATTGGATCTGCCAGTGGGGGCGCCTGCGCACCAAACGGAGCCCGCTGCAACTCGGAGCCGACGGCATTCGCAACGCCTTCTGAAGAAGCGTTTGGTTCGGGACTTGGTGCCGAACACGCCGTGAGGCCGGTCAACAGCAGAAACGCTGCCAAGAGAAATTTCATGATCGGTATTCCTCCGGTTTCGGGCTGATCTCAAAGTGAGTTGGTGGACGGCGGTAAGCTTACTCACTAGCTCGAACTTTTGTCAAAGAAAACACTCCCACCCTCGCCGCCACCGCCGTCTCAACTCCTGACAAATCCTCTTCTCGGACCTTGAGAACCCTCATTTTTAGGCCTTTTTTCAATGTCCGACAATGTCGTTTCCGTGTGCCACGAGCGCTGGGGGCCGCAAGGTCTTCGAGTGCGTAACTGCTTAGCTGATGAGGGAGGGCCCCTCGGAACCGGCTTACAGGAGTTGGTTTCAAACCACCTTTGGCGGCTGTGGTCAAAAGCCATGGTCGTGAGCACGTAAGGAAAAGGCCCAGCAATGATCGGGTCAGGTGACTGGCAAGAAGAGGACCGCAAGGGAACTACTATTGAATTGTCGAAAATTGTTAAATGATGGCCAAAACCGCGGGGTGGAAATGACTGCGGGACGAGCTCCGACGAAACCTGTTTAGGGGCGGAGTGGCCTCCGGCATGAGAGGTGGCTTGAGCTTGCCAAGAGGCGGTTCGGTGGAACGTGGGAACCTGAACTTCGATGCTAACGGAGAAGCCACAAGTGGCCGGAGCCACAAGGGCGAGAGTACGGACGCGGAGTTCAGGGGCGGACTGCTTCGTAGTAGTGATGAAGCGGGGTAATGCCCGTGGAGCGAAGGGGGGGCAGGCCATTCGCGTCATGGTATCGTTGGTCAACTGGCAACAGGAGGAACTGACGTGTTGTGGCGGAGAGCAACTGCTCTTAATGAATGGCAAGAGCCGCGTGAGTTGAGAGGCTCAAGCACGGTTCTGTGAGGGGCTCGGGGTGAAACTCCCCGGGCCTACTCGACCAGGACTTGAGACTTTTCTTGCCAATAAATCTCACCTGTTGTTGAATTTACAAAGAATTTCGCGGTCCAGTTAGCAACACACTAAAACGATGGAATCCGGCACTAGACTCGGCCATACGAGATCCTGAGCCACCTTGGTAAGGGTGGAATGGGAGAAGTGTGGCGTGCGCGGGACACCAAGCTCGGTCGGAAAGTTGCCATCAAGACGCTGCCAGCAGAGTTTTCCTAGGATGCGGATCGTCTGGCACGGTTTGAACGTAAAGCTAAACTCCTCGGCTCGTTGAATCATCCTGGGCACGGCGGCGTTTATGTCACCGGAGCAGGCCAGCGCGACGCCCTGGATGACCGACGCCTTCCTGGAAGCGCAGGGGACATAAACAGCCTGATGTTCTCACCCGTCGGGCAGTAGGTCGCTTTGACAACGTAAAAAGAGCCCACCGTGATCGAGTAAAAGGGACCCACCTCCAGGTTAATGGTTCGTAAGTAATACCGCCGCCGGGGCTGTGGAAAGAGTGGGAGCCGGAGGCTTCCAAGCCGCTGTGGGAACCCGCGGGCTTTGTAGCGGGTTTCCATAGGGGTGGCACTTTCCACAGCCCAGCGCGACCGCGTTTTTCACGCGGACTTTCTGGCGACGCGGGGTTTCTTCTTCCGTTTGCTGGCGGCGCCCAGACTTTCAGTGAACCGGATGCTTTCCCAATCGAACTGGTGAATCGAGCAGTGATGGGTGAGCCGGTCCAGCAGGGCGGCCGTCAGGGTGGCGTCACCGAAGACGTTGGTCCACTGCGCGAACGGCAGGTTCGAAGTGACGATCACCGAACCTTTCTCGTAACGATCCGAGAAGACCTGAAACAACAGTTGCGCTCCCTCGGCCGAGAACGGGATATAGCCCACCTCGTCGATGATGAGCAGCTCGAGGCGGGACAGCTTGGCCAGGTGCCGCTGCAACTGCCGTTCCTCACGGGACTCGATCAGTGTATTGACCAATCCGGCGGCTGTGGTGAACCCGACCCGGTAGCCCCGCCGGCAGGCCTCCACTCCCAGCACCGTCGCGGCATGGGTCTTGCCGGTGCCGTGCTTGCCCAACAGCACGACGTTTTCGCGCCGGGTGATGTAGCCGCACTCGGCATAGTCGCGGATCTCGACCGCATCCAGTGCCGGCCACTTCTTCAGATCGGTCGTCTCGAGGGTCTTCGGCAGCGGAAACCGGGCGGCGCGCAGCCGGCGCTGCACCTGATTGGCTTGCCGCTGTTCCAGCTCACGGCTGGCCAAAGCCACAAGAAAGCCGGCGTAGCCCTCGCCCGCTTCTTTGGCCTGCCGGGCGTGTTCCCGCCATTCCCGTACCATGGCCGGAAGCCGGAGTTGCCGCAACACATCGTCGAGGACGATCTCCTGGCCCGGCGTCATCGCATACCTCCGGCCAACAGGCGATCGTATTGATCCAGATCGGAGGCGGCGATCGTCAGGTCCGTGATGCCGGGCATCAACCCCGGCTCCAGGGGCGCATGGGCCTGGCTGGAACTCCCGGCACGGATCAGAATGTGCCGGACCGCGTCGGATTCGTAGCAGTGCGCATCGAGAGCGTGTTCGATGGCCGCCGAGACCCGGTCCAGAGCCCAGTGCTGGTGGAACTGCAGGATGCTGATAAACTCCCGCGTGCCGCGGCTGTACCCGTGCCGTTCCCGCAGCCGCCGCAGCAACGTTTCGTAATGCGCCGGCCACTGGGGCCGCCACTGCCGGATCGGCCGGGCACTCTCAAACGCTCCCACTCTCCGGCGGATCAGCTCCAGGTAGTGCAAGGGATCGATCTGCCACCGGCTATGACCGAACGCACGCGCATGTTCGGCCACTTTCTTCTGGTCGGCGTAGAAGCTCACCCGGTCGCACCCGATATGGGCCCAGAGCCGGCGGCCCACATAGGCGGTCGGTACCGAGTAGCGGTTCCCCTCCACTTGCGCGGTTTGGTACGCGCTGATGCGTACTCCGACGACCTTCGTGTTCTCGAATGGGGTGTCGGGCAATGCCAGTAGATGCTCCCGCTCTCCGGCGTGCCGTTCATCGATCGTGCGATTATCGGCCCGGCCACCAATCCGCCGTTGGCCATCGGACAGGCACCGCTCCAGCAGTTGATGGTTCAGATCGTCGAAGTCGGTGACCTTGGGGACCGGCACCAGGAAGTTCCGCCGCGCAAAGCCGACCAGGCCCTCCACGCCCCCTTTCTCCCGGCCCTGGGCCGGATTGCAGAATCGCGCTTCAAACGTGTAGTGGGCTCGAAGCGAGGTGAACCGCGCCTGCTCCACCCGCGCTTTCCCGCACAGAATCCGTTTCACCGCCGTCTTCAGGTTGTCGAAGACCAGGGTTGGAAACACGCCACCGTACCAGTCAAATGCCCGGATATGCCCGTCCAGGAACATTTCCTGCCGCTCCCACGGATAGGCGCGTACAAAGGCTTTGCCCGAGTACCGGGACCGCATGCAGAACAGTTTTACCTGCCGGTCTTCGCCGCCCATCCGGACCCAGGCCGTGCCCCAGTCCACCTCGGCTTCCCGCGCCTGCTCCGGATCCAACGGCACCACCGCCGCCGGCCGGTTCAGTCCCAAACGCACTTTCCGCTCCCGGACCCAGCGGCGCACGGTCGGTTCGGCTCCGGTGAAGTCACACTCCTCCACTAGGCGCTGCCAGATCCGGTGCGCGGTGTGCCGTTGCTTGACCGGTTGTTCCCGATCGGTCTTGAGCCAACTATCCACGACCCCCGCGACCGGGTCCATCACCGGACAGGCCGGTTCCTTCTCACGCCGATACTTGGGCTCCTGCCCGGCCAACACCTTCCGGATCGTCCGCCGTGTGTGACCCGTTTCCCGGGAAATCCGTCGAATGCTTTTCTTGTACACACGATGTGCGGTTCTGACCATCTCGTACTGATCCATCCCTAACAACTCCTTGTCCTCCCATCCGACATGCCGGTTCATCCGGGCACGCCTCGGGAGGCTATCAGGGGTGGGTCCTTTTTGCTCGATCACGACCCCGTTAGGTGGGTCCTTTTTACGTTATCGAAATCAGTAGGGGTCATCGCGACAATCAACAGGGGGAGATTGTGAACAAGAAAAACAACCGAATATCAATCAGGTTTGCTTTCGCCGTAGTCATTTCTTTCGCTGCAAGCGCCTGTAACGACCCGAACGTCGGCGCTGGCATTCAATGGGCAGATGTTTGCAGCGAAGCCTCCGGAATGGTGCTTCATAGCGGCGTAATTCACACCATGGATGCCGACCATAGTGTCGTGTCGTCTGTTCGGTTACAGAACAATCTCATCATGGGTGTGAGTAACGGAGATGAAGAAACACTTGGTGTCGACGGCGATTGCAGAATCGATCTTTCTGGACGTACGGCAATACCCGGGCTCATTGATAATCACAGCCACGTTGTCGGACGCGGCCTCAAGCCGGGGCACATGGTATATGCCATGGATTCCGCAAGATCATGGGATGAGGCTGTGGCGCTCCTGCAGAAACAGATCACAGTAGAGAATATTCGCTTACCCGAAGCGGGAACTGTCGGTACACAGGACAATTTTGTCACCGTAATCGGTGCCATTACCCCAGGGCAATTTGCTGAGGGGGCATTGCCAAGCTTTGAGACGCTGAATCAATTCGACCATCCGATTTATCTTGAATCCGCATTCACTGGCGGCACTCAGACCAATTCAGCGGGCATTGATTACTTCCGCGAGCATGGATTGCCTGTTTCCGATGATGGCGTAGTCGACATTGGCGCGGGCACGAACAACCGTGCCTTCTTTAACAGCATCGCCGTTCAACAGGTTATGTTTCAGAGTTTCTGCAAAAAAGGGGTCCTGAAATAGGAAGGGGCCAGGGTATCTCCGAGAAAGTTGGCAACCAACAACTTTGAAACGAAGGAGATGAACCGATGGCCCGAACTAAGATTAAGCGAAAGGGAGTGGATTGGAAAGAACTGTTAGGAGAGGAAAAGGATCTGCTGAAAAGCGTCGTGCAGGAGGTGGTTCAGGAAATTCTCGAGGGGGAGATGGAGCAGGTTGTGGCCGCGGCCAAGAGTGAACGAACGGCGGGGCGGACCGGATATCGGAGTGGCTATTACGGGCGGGACCTGGTCACGCGGGTGGGCAAGCTGGAGCTGCGCGTGCCGCAGGACCGGGCCGGGCGGTTCAGCACGGAAGTGTTTGAACGCTACCAACGCAGCGAGAAAGCTTTGGTGGCCAGCTTGGCCGAGATGTACGTGCAGGGCGTGTCGACGCGCAAGGTCAAGGCCATCACCGAAGAATTATGCGGGCATTCGTTTTCGGCCAGCACGATCAGCCGGATTAATAAGACACTGGACACGGAGCTGAAAAAGTTTGCGACGCGAGCATTGGAGGAAGAATACCCGTACCTGATTCTGGATGCGCGCTACGAGAAGGTGCGCGAAGACGGGGTCATCCGGAGCCGAGCAGTTCTGGTGGCGATCGGAATCAACTGGGACGGGAGGCGCGGTGTGTTGGCGGTGGAACTGGCGGAACGGGAAAGCACGACCAGTTGGCGGGAACTGTTACTGAGTTTGAAACAACGCGGCTTGTGCGGCGTGGAGTTCGTGGTGACCGACGATCATGCCGGGTTGAAGAAAGCCATCGCAGAAGTCCTGCCCGAAGCGATCTGGCAACGCTGCTACGTCCACTTTCTGAGAAACGCATTGGATTATCTGCCGCGCAAAGCCGATGACGATTGTCTCCAGGAACTGCGTTGGCTCTACGACCGGCGGGACCTCCAGGAAGTGCGGCAGGACCTGGCGACATGGTTGAGCAAGTGGGGGCAGAAATATTCCAAACTCTGCGACTGGGTCGAAGACAATATCGACGAGACACTAAGCTTCTACACGCTGCCGCTTCAGCATCACAAACACATGAAATCCACCAATATGCTGGAACGGCTCAACGAAGAGATCAAACGGCGAACGCGCGTGGTGCGGATATTCCCCAACGCAGCCAGCTGTCTGCGTTTGATTCGGGCGCTGACCACCGAAACGCACGAGAACTGGATCGAAGCGATCCGCTACTTGAACATGGACCTGTTGAAGGAACACAAAAGGGACTGGCACCGTCAGACGCCGGCTGCCTAAACGCGTCCCAACGGGCCGACCCCAATGATCGACTCGGATGTCGATCGGCGATTACAGAGCATCCTGGAGCGAACAATCGCTGTGGAAAACTTTCGAGGGGACGAAAGAAAGAAAAAGAACCAAAAAAGAAAGAAACGCAGAGGCCTGATGGAAATGACGCCTCAGAGGAAATCCGCCAAAAGGCGCGGATTCCCTCTGAGGCTTGGAAAAGCTTCGCCAAAAACGTTCAGCTTTCCCACATTCCCACAGGCCCGACGGCGATCGACACTCAAGAACTGAATTTTTCGGAAATACTTTTTGCAGAACTTGACGCACACAACTGTTCAACAGTTACGCTCCGAGCAAACAGAGGAGGATAGAGTCGACGGAGTTCTCGGTGTTCAGGCCTGGGCGGCGAGCCTCGGTATGACTATGTCACTGTCGGACGGCGGCACAGAAGTTCAGCGAATTGATGACACCGGCGCCGTTATGCGGGTTCGAAGTTTATATGGTGGCGGAAGCCTGGAAGCGCTCGAAAGCGAAATCACCGCCCTCAACGATACGTCTAGAGACGAAATGTACCGCAATTACGCGATCGGTGAATTTATCGACGGCGGGGGTGTTAGATTCCCGACAGCAGTAGAGGACGTTGTCAACGAAGAAACTTACATCCCTAAGATCAATCTCGCGGCAAGTCTCGGCGCAACTGTGTTTCAGCACACGTTGTCGCCGTTGGAAAGCGATGGTTATTTAACGGCCTTTGAATCGTCAAGCGAAGATCTGACGGCCCTGCGTTGGCACCTGGCCCATGTCCCGCTATTGACCACCACAAGCATGGACCGGCTCGAAGCTCTCGGTGGTGGAGCTGTCGCGGCTTACTTCTCGTATTCATCCGAAGGGCCCATCGCCCCACCCCCTTTCAAGACTTTGTTCGTACACGATGTACATTCCGGCCTGGGATCAGATGGTGGCAACGTGGCCATTATTAACCCTTGGCTCGGGATATATCACGTCACGACGGGCCTGGATGATACCGGTGCCGTAGTATTTGAAGACGTTCTGACCGTCGAAGAAGCAATCCAAATGATGACGATAAACAACGCATGGTTCTCGTTTGATGAAGAAAATCTGGGGTCTATCGAAGAGGGCAAACTGGCAGATGTGGCTATCCTCTCCGACGATGTTTTTGGGATGGAAGACCTGGGAATCTTACGCGATGTGAAATCCGTACTCACGATAATGGATGGCAAGATCGTCTACTCAGACAACAGCGTGATCACTTGTGCCAATGCCGATACGTATGGCGAGTGGTTTCCGAGAAGTAGCGAAGAGGTGTGTCAATAGGTACATCGTCGCGCATTCCTCTTAGACGAAACGGGTACTGACGAAGCCGCGCGTTCACAAATCGACGTCGTCCTCAACTGGTTTGAAGAACTGAAGGAACGGGTGCCAGTTCCGTAAACGACCGTGATAATGATTCTCAAGTCCTGACAAATCATCTTCTCGGACCTTGAGAATCGACCCTTTCGGGGAAAACAGTCACTTTTGTCGATTTATCTATGAAGTACACCGTGTCATTGATTCAGGGCAGCGGCAACTGTTCCTTTGTTGATATTAAGAATCTGTCCGATCTCACGAAAGCTCTTGCCCTCATCCCTCAGTTGCTGAGCCTTTTCACGATCAAATATGCGTTTCGGCCGTCCGTGGGGCTTCCCTTCCTTTCGAGCGCGCTCAAGCCCCATCCGCCAGAATCGCAGGTTTTCAGATGGCTTTTACGTCTTCTTTAATCAGGAGCGTGGGAACGCTCGCATTTAGCGGCCGGAGGTCCAAATCGGAAATTCCAGGTTGGTGGAGCACCGTGGTCATGGATCGTAATTTTCTTGATGGAATTGACGAGCATTTCGAGCGGCTGATGAAACTGAACGGACACAGCCGTCGAAACGGACGTTCCCGCAGCGGTGCATCCAGAGACCGGATACTTCTCGAGATCACAGACAGGCTGGAAGGGCTTTCGGGTACGCAGAAACAGGAAGTGCTCGATTTTGTTCGATCTTTGAGTAAGAATCCCAACCAACTCGATTTGAGCCAGCCTTTGGAGCCCGATCCCGACCAATCTTAGAGGGGAAGTCGGCACGCTTCGCTGAGCTCCGCAAAATCCTATAAAAGTCATGACCTTACCAGCCTGGAGTCCAGCCTGGTTCGGAACGTCTTTCGACCCTGGTTTGAAGAACTACGGGAACGGGGACCGGTGCCCTGATTTACGAGGTCAAGTCCTGAGAAATCATCTTCCCGGACGTTGAGAATTTGAATCTCAACTCCGATTCCGTCGAAAATTGCTTCCTGACCCGTACAAATTTGCGCTCCAGAAAACGGGCCGCACTTTTCTCTGACGAAATCTTGATTTGGTAAAATCGGGGAACCTTCACAGGGAACTCGGTGTCAGCATCAAACGGGCCCTTTGGAGACGAGAGCAGTTTGGTGCAACGTTACAATTACTTGTTCGTGGGTTTTGCGATTTTTGCTTTCCTTGGCGTCGTAGCTGTGCTGGTTGGCTTCGTGACTCACTACTTCACGCTGTCGGCCGAGAACTCCCGTGTTCAGTATGGAGACCTCAGTCGATTCGAGAGGGTGGTCCAGCGCCTCGGCCCAAGTGAAGCCTCCTGGGCTCGTACCTTCGATGATGAGTATCTTGCCTTCCCGTACAACGGCCTCCAAATCGAGCGGCGAAGCAGCGGGCTGTCCGGTGCCCAGCTTGCAGGAATGATCGCTGCAGATCCTCTAGGATGGAGTTCCTGCCGGTTTACCGAGCAATTGAAGGAACTGGAACCGACGATCCGTGAAGGTCTGACGAGATTCGAGGTTCTCTATCCGAGGGCGATCTTCCCGGGAGTCTATTTCACCTTGGGATCTGGTCAGAGGGGAGTAATGAGCGGGTTTGAGGGCATCGCAGTGGATGCGGCGTATTTTCGCTCAGACCTCGACGACTGTGGAGGTAACGTCAACCCTGTCCGAAGAGTCGACGAGCTTCCTTGCCTAATTGTTCGTGACATGGTGCGTTTCAACCAGACACTAATCTCGCCAATTGCCTCCCGCCGTTTAGCCGGTCTAGGGCGGGCAATACAGGAAGGTTCAGCGGATTTTGTTACCGAACTCGCGCTCGGTTGCAGGGCGGACATTGACATCGGCTACAGAATCGTTAGCGCCCACTACGAGGGTTCCTCCGACAAGGAAGAGGCGATTCGGAGAATTATGAACATCTCTGACTATCAGCAGTTCTTAGAAGAGAGCGGCTACCTGTGATTTTCGCGCTCAAGGTAACGACAAATCATCTTCGCGGACGTTGAGAATTGGACGATGCCCGCAGTCTCACAACTTCCTTGCTCATAACCCCCACCTGTAGTTAGATTTATCCAACTTTTTCACGTTTCGTTTCGGTAGACACAATTTGATGGAATCCGGCACCAAACTGGGTCATTACGAGATCTCAACGCTCTTGGGTAAGGTTGGAATGGGAGAGGTGTGGCGTGCACGGGATACGAAGCTCGGGCGGTAGGTCGCCATAAAGACGCTGCCCGAGGAGTTTGCGAAGGAGATTTCCGATGAACGCTAACGACTACTCATCCAAGTGACGGTGTTCAGGCTGACGAACTTCAACTTGCTTGAACGACTTAATGGGAACCGATCCGCAAATCGGCGGCACGGACAAGCAAGACGAGCCCTCGCTCACGCAAGCGGCGCTCGAAGCCAGGGTCGGGGCCAAAGCCCGACGGAAGCTCATGCCCAGTGAAACGAATGCCTGAGGGCGCCGCTTGCGGCAGGATGCGCATGACCGGAACCGCCACCGCTGTGCCCTGATTGGTCACCATTGCCGGCACGTCCGATTCAATGCGCACCACATCCACGGGGCTTGTCGATGGGCGTTGATCACAATTAGTCAAGGTCAGACCCACACGGCAATCCCGACTGACGGAGCCTGGGTAGACGGCTCCCCATCACCAGCCCTATCGAACAATACGAACCGTATCAGTGCCCTGAACAGCCAGCCCATCGAACGTTGTGCCGTTCAAGACTGCTTCAGTGTCTGTGTCGCTGAGCTGAAGTTGCGCGGTTTCGACATGAACAACAATGTCCAGTAGTCCGTCGCCATCTACATCCTGAATTGAAGAACTCGGTGTCCCTTTGCCCCGTATCTTTACTTCCGCATCTGCCAGCGTCACAGTTAAGGGGTCTAGCCTTGTTGCATCGAAGGTCGAGGCGCTGAAAATGGCTACGGGAACGGTACCCTTCGACCCAAGGTTAATGCTGTTGGGGTCACTGCCGGGCTTGATGTCAATGGCCACGGCGAGGGAGCAGCTGGAGGCGTGAGAGTCGACCGTTCCGCGTATCTCGAAATCCCCCCAGCAGAGATTAGAAACTGCTTTGAAAAAGTAAATTCGGAAAGATCAATATCGCCGCCGACCGGCAGGCTGACGTTAGGGAAGGGACCCCCAGTGTCTGTTGTTGGACAGGTAGTGTTGTTGAAAGGATCCCCGGTAGTGGTGTCCAGCTCCATGAACCAACTGGACCCGTCTAGTAAGTTGATACCTGCCTCATACTGATCGAATCCCCTAGGACGATTGTCGAAAACGGAGATGGTGCCGCAAAAACCAGGTGAGCACGTCTGAGTCTCCGTGTGGATGATGGGGCCCGTGGGGTCTTGGATGGTAAAGGTGTAGCTTGTGATCGCCTTGTCGTAGAAACCCACTGCGCCACCACCTTCATCGGGGACAGGACAGATAATATCCCCATCCGCTGTTGTGCCGAATTCATAGATGATGGACCAACGATCTCCCTGTCGAACGTTATGCTGCGGAGCGCCGAGATCAAACGTCAGTTTGGTGACCGTGCCGCCGAACTGGAACGTGCACTCGGCCCGCGCCTGCGCAGGAAGCGAGGCGACCGCGAGGGCCGTCCACACCGCAACGAGCCATCATTGCCTTCTGCTTGTTTTGGCTAAATTCTTCTCGTTCGTTTCGCGCATCGCACGCACCCCTCCTGCCCGCGGCATACAAGACCTAGTTCCGGTTGACAAGCCGAAGTCGGTAAAATCGATTTCCACAGTCGCGACACCGATACGGCAAGATAACAAGACTAAGCAACCGCTCCCAGACACGGCGGTGTGAGCGCCTGACATTTTCCGAATGACAACCCATACAGCTCACCAGAGCCTCCTGCTCCCAATCGCGTTTGGATCCTGCCCGAAAAGATTTTACGCCCTTTACTTCCTAATACGTAGTCTTAGGACAAAACCCTGTAAATATTCATTCTGATTTCAATCCGCGACCAAGCAAGGAAACTCTGTTGCCAATATCTCAATTGCTGATTCAGCTGCAGACGAGCTGGACCGAGCATAAGTTCCATTTAGATTCGTTTCCATCTACGTTAACTTGTCCTGCCCTGCTCTCGCCGGGTTACTCCCGATAAGAATCTAACGTTTCTCAGGACCTGAGAAATTGATAGCGCCTAACTCACTCCTCTAGTATATTTTACCGAGTTTTTCACGGTTATTTCAGCGACGCACTTTAAACATGGAATCGGGCACCAAACTAGGCCATTACGAAATCCTCTCTGCCATCGGCGGCCATTGAGTAAAAATGAAGCTATTCTACAGCCGCCTCCATGCACTCAAGTTTCTGAAGGTTCAAGCTAACACGTTACGTCGTGCCGTCAACAACAACTGGATACGAGAAATGCGGTTTGGTCCACATGGGGAAGGGCACTTCTTTCTGCGCTCTGATCTGGTTGACTTCCGAGAGAAATACAGGAGTGGATACTTCGATCCAGGGGCGAAGCTCAGACGGAAGCAGGAGGCACGTAAACTTTGAGCACGTGGTGGAGACTGAAGATCCAGCAGGTTCTAGGAACAGATAATCACGGTCCTGAATTGGTTTGAAGAACTGAGAGAAGGGGTGCCGGTGCCCTGATTTTCGAGTTCAAGTCCTGAGAAATCATCTTCTCGGATGTTGAAAAGCCCTGGTCGAGACATTCATTAGCGAATGACCAACAATCCCACGGACACGCCGGACGCCAACCTACCCGAAACCCAGAAAAGCCATCTCACGCTGTATATCGGTTTAGCGATAGTCGCCGCCGTGGCCCTCGCCCTCACGCTTCCCGAGGTTGCGATGAGGTTTGAGTTGGGCGGTCAGATCTTCCTCAGGCTGCTCACGATGATGGTTGTTCCTCTAGTGATCGCTAGCGTGATGAGTGGAATCATCGGCCTCGGTGACATTCGCAAACTGGGTCGTCCCGGAGGGCTGGCGATTTCGTATTACCTCACCACCACGATACTGGCAGTCATAGTCGGCCTCATCATGGTCAACGCGATCCGACCGGGAGTAGGAGCGATCGACCCACAGACGCTGGAAACCCTGGCTGCAGAAGGCGAAGGAATTACCGCCGAACGGGCAGGGACGGACTTGGGAACGATCCTCACGGATCTTGTCCTGATGCTCTTTACCGATAATCTTTTTTCGTCCGCCGCAAACACCAATCTTTTGCCACTGATCCTGTTCTCGATTATTTTTGCGGGTATGTTGACAACGATGGGTCGTAGAGTCCACGCGATTACGGAGATGATTACCCAGGTAAACGAGGCGTTGCTATCCTTCATCCTTCTTCTCATGAAGCTCGCACCGATCGGCATCTTTTGTCTGGTGACGGCTCGGTTCGGAGCAGCCCAAGCTGAGGGAAACCTGCTGGAGGTTCTTCGCCAAACGGGTGCATACTTCGTCACCGTGCTGGCCGGACTCGCCGTGCATGCTTTTGTAACGCTTCCGCTGATTCTCTGGTTGTTCACTAAGAGGCATCCTTTCCGTTTCATGTATCAGATGTCGCAAGCTTTACTGACTGCGTTTTCCACCGCCAGCTCAACAGCAACGCTCCCAGTGACCATGGAGTGTGCGGTAACCAAAGCTAAGGTATCGAAACGGTCGGCCGACTTCGTGCTGCCGCTGGGTGCCACGATCAACATGGATGGCACGGCCCTTTACGAAGCTGCCGCGGCGATCTTCATCGCACAAGCCATCGGATTCGAACTGAGCTTGCTCCAGCAGCTAGTAGTGGCCGTGACGGCAACTATGGCGGCGATCGGCGCCGCGGGCATTCCCGAGGCCGGCTTGGTCACAATGATCATTGTGCTAAACGCAGTGGGCTTACCTGTCGAGTACGTCGGGCTTATTCTTTCGGTAGACTGGTTGCTGGATCGCTTCAGAACCGCCGTCAACGCTTTCGGCGATGCGATCGGATCTGCAGTTGTTGAAAAAAGTTTCGTGACTTAGACCGCGGGACTTCGGCTTAGAGGGGTCTCTGAATAACTGACGGAACGGGTGCCGGTTCCTTGATGCATCGCTTTCCACAATCACTGGTCTTATAGGGTGCATCGAGAACGTGGCGAGGCGAGTTTACTAAAGGGAATGATTGGCGCTCTCATAACCCTGGCTCTCGCTATTGGCATCGCCGCTGTTGGCGGTTTTCTCGTCTATCTGTTTTGGTTTGGGGCTGGGTGGATTTTTGGATGAGATGCTACATGAAAAACGGATCGAGCCTCGATATTCCAGGTCAAGTCCCGAGAAATCATCTGGTCGGAAGTTGAGAATTGAAATCATCCCTTTACGCAGGGGAACTAGGGACTTGGAAGCTTTCGAGCGCGTCTTCAGCGAAGTTGCTTTCTTTCATTGTGCCTTTGTAGGGCCAAGTGCAGGTAACTAGTCCATGGTCTTCTTTGAGGGAGATCACAGTCATGACGGGACGAACGGAGGCTGAACGAATTTGGTCGCCAATAGGCTGAACTTTGTCGCCAATTTTGAATTTCATAGTGCAATCAGGATAACAAAACGGTAGCAAAATGGGCACGGACATCCTGGCGACCCGACAGGGATTGCTGAAGTTCATAACGAAGAAAGGCGGCTCGATCCCCATGCGGGATCTCCACACCCATAGCCTCGTCTTTTATCAGGCTGGGCATCAGGCTTTCTCGCAACTCATGGAGGGTCTCGTTGCGGACGAGTACGTCACCGTCGACCATGACGCCGGGATGTTTCAGCTCACAGACAAGGGACGGGCGTTCCTCGAAAGCCAAATCTCCTAGGCCGTTTTGATTCCGACCAGGCTGTCCGGCCCCGGATTCTGATCGTCCTGAACTGGTTTGAAGAACTGAAGGAACGGGTGCCGGCGCCATAATTTTCGAGGCTCACTTCCGTCCAGCTTTGTTACGGTGTAGGTGATGACCAAGCAGAACACTCTTGCAGGAATGAAACGACTGATACGGCGGGCAAGAACAAGACTATCCTTCGCTGTCTGCTCAGCGCTTCCGCTGATGGTGCTGTCGACAACCCTGACCAACGCCGCCGCGACTCAAGATGTTGCTGAAGCCCAGAACGTCGAGTTCGTTGGTCACCATGACTTACAGGGCCGTGAGTCGCTCCAGGTAACGGCAAAAGGGGATGACGCCAACGGCGAGTGGGTGTATGTAGGGCATTCGGAGAACGCCTGGGACGAGACTCAACGCTTCAACCCCATCACCAGCCAAATGGAATGGAACGGGACTTCGATGCTGAACGTCTCCGATCCAGCCAACCCGGAATTGGTCTGGCACATACCGAATACTCTCAGCGCCAACTCCCGCTCGACTTCAGTCGTGTATGACTACGCTTTCGATTCCAATCCCCTGGGGAGAGACTACCTGATACGAAATTCCCAGGGAGAGGGGTTTGCGAAGTTTCAGATCTTCGATATCACTTCTAGAGACACGGATCCGTCTCAGATTCGCTTGGTCGCAGAGATCACGGGAACACCGGAAGATTCCTGTGGGCAGGGATGCGGCGGATTGCTAGCGTCCGTGCACAAAGGCTGGTGGTCGCCCGAGACTGGCCTGTACTACAGCGCAGCCAACGAACCGGGTTTTCGCGACGGAAACCATCTAGTGATTTTCGATCTCACCGATCCCGCGAACCCTGATTTCGTTGGTCGGGCTTGGTTGCCGGGGCAAAGAACGAGCGAACCTGAGACTTCAAATGGAAACAACTGGCACCATCCCATCGTGGACGAACGGAACAACAGGGTCTACGGAGCCTATTTGGGTGGAGGAGACGTCGTTTCCTTTGACATCGAGGATCCGTCCAATCCTGAGCTGGTTTGGCATATCGATACCGAGCCACCGGGAAGAGGAACCCACACTGTAGCACCCATATTCTATGATGACGTCCCCAACTTCGGGCGAGATTCCTTTCCGAGGGCGTATGCCTTGGTTGCGGATGAAGCCACTAGGGCGTGTTAACACTAACGTAGTGCCTCGACGATGAGAGCGAAGTGAAGGAAGGCGAGGAACATGACGTCGAGTTTATCGAAACGGGAGAAGATACGCCGGAAACCCTTGAGTCGGCGGAAGAGCCTCTCGACTTCGTTCCTGCGGCGGTAGAGCACGCGGTCGTATTCCCACGGCTCCAGGCGGTTGCGCTTGGGCGGCACGACGGGAATCCACCCAAAATCCAGAGCCAATTGGCGGGTCTGGTCGTCCTGGTAGGCACGGTCCATCAGCAGCGGTAGCGGCTCGGGTAGTGGCCCCAGACCGGCGAGCAGCTCGCGGCCCTGCGGGGCGTCGTGCGCTTGGCCGGGCGAGAGCGCAAACGTTATCGCCGTTCGAGCATTCGCGGCAACCAGATGAATCTTGGTGGTCCATCCACCGCGGGATTTGCCGATCGCTTGCGGACCGTTTTTTTTAACGCTCCCGTGCCGTCGGGATGAACCTTCACAATGGTCGAGTCCATCGAAACGGCTTCGACCCGGATGCGGACCAGTTGCTCGCGCTGGAGTTTCTCGAAGACGGCGTCGAGCACGCCGTTCTTGGACCAGCGGTTCATCCGGGTGTAGATGGTGTGCCAGTTGCCAAAGCGCTTGGGCAGACCGCGCCACTTGCAGCCCTGCTCAGCCACATACAAAATGGCGTTCAAGACCGTCAGGTTCGAAAGACTGACGTTGCCCCGCTGACGCGGCAGTTCCGGCTCGATGCGACAATACTGCTCCTGTGTGATCTCCATGCGTGATTATAAAACATTCATGCTCATTAGTGTTAACACGCCCTAGTCCGGATATAGGGTGTGCCGATCCCGTCAGAACGAAAGTCTACATGTTCGACGTGACGCATGCCGACGAAACGGGTGTCCCCTACCCGGTGGATACGTGGCAGGTTCCGGATGCTGGTTTCTGCGAGAAGGGAGGTCGTTTCGGACCTCATCAATTTGCGGAGACGATCAATGGAGTGCTTAACAGATTCGACGATAAAATCGCTTACGTTCCCTACTTCAATGCGGGGTTGAGGGTCGTCGATGTCTCGGATCCTTACAACATGATGGAAGTTGGCTATTACATTCCCAGCCCGAATGAGAACTCCCACCCCATCCAACCCGGTCAGCCGACTGTTATCCAGATCAACGACGTGGCCATCGATCATCTAGGGCTGCTCTATGCGTCCGATAGAGTAGGTGCCGGTCTTTTTATTCTGAGGCGAGAGTAATACAGCACGTCCTGAATCGGTTTGAAGAACTGAATGAACGGGCGACCTCGTGAGACGCTGGACTTCGCTAATCCGGCAGAGACATTAAACGCAGGTGTTTGCATCGACCGGTTGATCTGAATTCGTTTAACAGGCGTTGAGAATTTAATAGCGCCTAACTCGCTCCTCTAGTATCTTTTACCGAGTTTTTCTCTGGGCAAACAACAAACGTCCCATGGCTCTTAAAACAGGCACAAACTAGGTCCCTATGAGATCACCAGTCGGCTAGGTGTCGGGGAACGGGGATAAAGAAGAATTAGGGGGTTTAACTACAATGCAAAGTCGAATCGTTATCTCGGCCCTGGTCGTAGCGTCGGTAGTGTGCCTGTCGCTCGCGCTGGCCCCGGACAGTCGAGGGGGAGCTCTCGCTCAAGTCCCGGAGGGCTGGAACCCTTGCCCGCGGTGCCAGAACAACGCGGACAGAGATGAAGCCCGGGCAAGAAACAACGTCGCCAATATAACGGACTACGATCGGCGTGATCTATCGGGAGTATGGGGATATAACGGCGTCGGCGGTGCCTTCAATGACCCGCCTCCTCTGACAGAGGACGGACAGGCGGCCTTCGAGCGTACGTGGGCCGAACTAAAGAACTCGAACGGGGAGTGGCTCTACCGGTCAGGTTCGGAGAAGGACTACGGGCTCCTAGACTGCGATCCACTGGGCTGGCCGCGCATGCATACCTACAACTACGGGTTTGAGTTCGTGATGTTGCCCGACAGGGTGCTCCAGTTCTTCGAATTAGAGCACACCTGGCGCACCATTTGGACCGACGGTCGGGAGCTTCCCGAAGATCCCCCAGTGCTGAATTGGCTGGGATGGAACGTTGGCCACTGGGAGGGAGACACGTTCGTTGTCGAGTCGAACGGATATGACGACCGGTCTTGGATCGAGAACACTCGCTCGGAGGGCGACCAGCCTGGCGGAGGTCTTCCCCACAGCGACCAGATGCGAATCGTTGAACGGTGGACGCGTCCGACATATGGCACGCTCGAAGCCCAAGTGACCATAACCGATCCCGTGGTGTTTACCGAGCCGTTTGTGTCGCCAATAGGGACAATCGGGCTCGTTCCCGACACGGAGATCTGGGAGAATATGTGCGTCGCAAGCGAGGTGGAGGCGTTTAACGCCCGGGACTACGTTCGATAAGGCTGTTGACGGCATTGTCAACTTGGGTCGATAACTGCCAGACTTGCGGTATGAAATCTACCCGACCCCTCTACTACGTCTACCGATATCCTCGTGAAATCATCAGTCGTGCATGTCGAGAATCTGCTTGTCAACATCGTCCTGAACTGGTTTGAAGAACTGAACGAACCAGTTCCAGTGCCCTGATTCTTGAGTTCAAGTCCTGAGAAATCATCTTGGCGGAAGTTGAGAATTGAACACACCGCTGGGGGCTCTGATTTCACCGTTACTTTAAGTTGACAATACCCCCGACCCGGTTGTGCGAGAATGTCGATCACATCGCCGTCCTGATCCACAGCGCGCCAGAGATACTGGCGCTGACCGTGTATCTTCACGAATACTTCGTCCAGGAATAAGATATCTCCGAGGCGACCTTGTCGGCGCTTTAGTTGCCGCGCGTAGTCTGGACCGAACTTCCTGCACCATTGCCGAACGGTTTCGTACGACACGATGATTCCTCGTTTGGCAAGCAGATCCTCGACCTGGCGGAAACTCAGACTGAGTTGATAATAGACCCAGGCTCGCTTTGACAACGTAAAAAGAGCCCACCGTGATCGAGTAAAAGGGACCCACCTCCAGGTTAATGGTTCGTAAGTAATACCGCCGCCGGGGCTGTGGAAAGAGTGGGAGCCGGAGGCTTCCAAGCCGCTGTGGGAACCCGCGGGCTTTGTAGCGGGTTTCCATAGGGGTGGCACTTTCCACAGCCCAGCGCGACCGCGTTTTTCACGCGGACTTTCTGGCGACGCGGGGTTTCTTCTTCCGTTTGCTGGCGGCGCCCAGACTTTCAGTGAACCGGATGCTTTCCCAATCGAACTGGTGAATCGAGCAGTGATGGGTGAGCCGGTCCAGCAGGGCGGCCGTCAGGGTGGCGTCACCGAAGACGTTGGTCCACTGCGCGAACGGCAGGTTCGAAGTGACGATCACCGAACCTTTCTCGTAACGATCCGAGAAGACCTGAAACAACAGTTGCGCTCCCTCGGCCGAGAACGGGATATAGCCCACCTCGTCGATGATGAGCAGCTCGAGGCGGGACAGCTTGGCCAGGTGCCGCTGCAACTGCCGTTCCTCACGGGACTCGATCAGTGTATTGACCAATCCGGCGGCTGTGGTGAACCCGACCCGGTAGCCCCGCCGGCAGGCCTCCACTCCCAGCACCGTCGCGGCATGGGTCTTGCCGGTGCCGTGCTTGCCCAACAGCACGACGTTTTCGCGCCGGGTGATGTAGCCGCACTCGGCATAGTCGCGGATCTCGACCGCATCCAGTGCCGGCCACTTCTTCAGATCGGTCGTCTCGAGGGTCTTCGGCAGCGGAAACCGGGCGGCGCGCAGCCGGCGCTGCACCTGATTGGCTTGCCGCTGTTCCAGCTCACGGCTGGCCAAAGCCACAAGAAAGCCGGCGTAGCCCTCGCCCGCTTCTTTGGCCTGCCGGGCGTGTTCCCGCCATTCCCGTACCATGGCCGGAAGCCGGAGTTGCCGCAACACATCGTCGAGGACGATCTCCTGGCCCGGCGTCATCGCATACCTCCGGCCAACAGGCGATCGTATTGATCCAGATCGGAGGCGGCGATCGTCAGGTCCGTGATGCCGGGCATCAACCCCGGCTCCAGGGGCGCATGGGCCTGGCTGGAACTCCCGGCACGGATCAGAATGTGCCGGACCGCGTCGGATTCGTAGCAGTGCGCATCGAGAGCGTGTTCGATGGCCGCCGAGACCCGGTCCAGAGCCCAGTGCTGGTGGAACTGCAGGATGCTGATAAACTCCCGCGTGCCGCGGCTGTACCCGTGCCGTTCCCGCAGCCGCCGCAGCAACGTTTCGTAATGCGCCGGCCACTGGGGCCGCCACTGCCGGATCGGCCGGGCACTCTCAAACGCTCCCACTCTCCGGCGGATCAGCTCCAGGTAGTGCAAGGGATCGATCTGCCACCGGCTATGACCGAACGCACGCGCATGTTCGGCCACTTTCTTCTGGTCGGCGTAGAAGCTCACCCGGTCGCACCCGATATGGGCCCAGAGCCGGCGGCCCACATAGGCGGTCGGTACCGAGTAGCGGTTCCCCTCCACTTGCGCGGTTTGGTACGCGCTGATGCGTACTCCGACGACCTTCGTGTTCTCGAATGGGGTGTCGGGCAATGCCAGTAGATGCTCCCGCTCTCCGGCGTGCCGTTCATCGATCGTGCGATTATCGGCCCGGCCACCAATCCGCCGTTGGCCATCGGACAGGCACCGCTCCAGCAGTTGATGGTTCAGATCGTCGAAGTCGGTGACCTTGGGGACCGGCACCAGGAAGTTCCGCCGCGCAAAGCCGACCAGGCCCTCCACGCCCCCTTTCTCCCGGCCCTGGGCCGGATTGCAGAATCGCGCTTCAAACGTGTAGTGGGCTCGAAGCGAGGTGAACCGCGCCTGCTCCACCCGCGCTTTCCCGCACAGAATCCGTTTCACCGCCGTCTTCAGGTTGTCGAAGACCAGGGTTGGAAACACGCCACCGTACCAGTCAAATGCCCGGATATGCCCGTCCAGGAACATTTCCTGCCGCTCCCACGGATAGGCGCGTACAAAGGCTTTGCCCGAGTACCGGGACCGCATGCAGAACAGTTTTACCTGCCGGTCTTCGCCGCCCATCCGGACCCAGGCCGTGCCCCAGTCCACCTCGGCTTCCCGCGCCTGCTCCGGATCCAACGGCACCACCGCCGCCGGCCGGTTCAGTCCCAAACGCACTTTCCGCTCCCGGACCCAGCGGCGCACGGTCGGTTCGGCTCCGGTGAAGTCACACTCCTCCACTAGGCGCTGCCAGATCCGGTGCGCGGTGTGCCGTTGCTTGACCGGTTGTTCCCGATCGGTCTTGAGCCAACTATCCACGACCCCCGCGACCGGGTCCATCACCGGACAGGCCGGTTCCTTCTCACGCCGATACTTGGGCTCCTGCCCGGCCAACACCTTCCGGATCGTCCGCCGTGTGTGACCCGTTTCCCGGGAAATCCGTCGAATGCTTTTCTTGTACACACGATGTGCGGTTCTGACCATCTCGTACTGATCCATCCCTAACAACTCCTTGTCCTCCCATCCGACATGCCGGTTCATCCGGGCACGCCTCGGGAGGCTATCAGGGGTGGGTCCTTTTTGCTCGATCACGACCCCGTTAGGTGGGTCCTTTTTACGTTATCGAAATCACCCAGACGGCGTGGCTGATGATTTCAGGTGGAAAACGATGCCTGAGGTAGCGTGATCGACGAGTCCTCATCCCGCTAGTCTGCCAGATGGAAACTTAACCTGACAGTACCCTGTGGCAAGGGTAAAAAGCCGGCCGCTTTGTGGCAGCTCTCTGGATCCACACACGTCCTGGGCAGTTTCAGGTACTTCAACGACAATACAATCGACTAGCATAAGCAATGGTCGAATATCGCCGGGCGACTCGGGCCTCCTTCGTGAACCGGGCTGCCACGACACGTCGTTCGGAATACCTGGCCACTTCGGCCCGAGATTGGACTGAAGTGGGGGCACCGCGACGTCGAATCGGGGCACCTGATCCTCAGGTTCCGAGACTGAGGGAGCTATACGAAATGCCAAAGATTAACCGTCGTCATGCACGACACGCTTGCTGTGCAGCCGCCGTCGCGGCCCTCCTCCTCCCAAGCCACCTGTTTGCACAGGCCATTGGGTCAACCTTTGAGGTGCCGCCGATGCTGCCGCTCCAGCAGGTCGCGTACATCAAGGCGTCGAACGCGGAAGCGTACGACCACTTTGGGTGCGGGGGCGGAAATCAGGGTCATACCGGAAACTCGGTCGCGCTGAGCGCCGACGGGAGCACGATGGCCATCGGCGCGCCCTTCGAGAGCGGCGGCGCGGCCGGGATCAACGGAAACCAGAACGACAATGCGACGTATGCGTCGGGCGCCGTCTACGTCTTCATTCGCCAGGGTGGTTCCTGGACCCAGCAGGCGTACGTCAAGGCGTCCAACCCCGGGCAGAGCGATCATTTCGGGTCGTCAGTCAAGCTGAGCCGCGACGGCAACACGATGGCCGTCGCCGCGCACTTTGAATCGAGCGGGGCCACCGGCATCAACGGCGATCAGCAGGACAACACCATCCCCCAGGCCGGCGCGACCTACATCTTCACCCGCACCGGCAGCTCCTGGACGCAGCAGGCCTACGTGAAGGCCTCGAATACCGGGTGGGCGGGGGAAGGCGACGGCGTGGGCGACGGCGACCAGTTCGGCTTTTCGATCGCGTTGAGCGGCGACGGCCAGACGGTGGCGGTCGGCGCCATCTCCGAGGATAGCGCGGCGCAGCGATTCAATGGCGACCAGAACGACGACTCGGCGCGGTCCGCCGGCGCGGTGTACGTATTCTCGCGGACCGGCAACACGTGGGCGCAGCAGGCCTACGTCAAAGCCTCAAACACGGAGGCCGGGGATACCTTCGGGTTTTCGGTGGCACTCAGCTTCGACGGCAACACGCTGGCCGTCGCCGCGTTCACCGAGGACGGGGCCGGCAGGACCATCAATCCACCCCAGGATAACGACGAAATCAATTCCGGAGCGCTCTACGTCTTCACGCGCCAGAATGGCGGCTGGAGCGAGCAGGCGTACATCAAAGGTTCCAGGAGCGAGACGAGTGACGGATTCGGCTTTGCCACCGCCATCAGCGAGGACGGGAATACCATCGCGGTCGGTGTCGGCGATGAGGCGTGCCTGACGCCGGGCGTCAATCCTCCCGGGTGCGCCGACGACGCGGCGCCGCAGGCAGAGGCGAACATCTGGGTCGGCGCGGCGTACGTGTTCGCCCAGAACGGCACCACGTGGACGGAGCAGGCGTTCATCAAAGCCAACAACGCGCGGCCGTACAACTCGTTCGGTGTCAGGCTGGCGCTGAGCGGCGACGGCAGTACGCTGGCCGTCACCGCCCCCCTCGAGGACAGCGCAGGCCAAGGCGTCCACCCGCCGACGATCCAGCAGTTCCTGCAACGCCGAAACCTGACTCCGTGGCGGGAGCAACGCAACCAGGCCGAGGAATCGGGCGCGGTGTACCTCTTCACGCGCAGCGGAAGCACGTGGACAGCGGGCGCGTACGTGAAAGGCTCCAACGCCGAGACCGGTGACGAATTCGGCAGCGCCGTGGCGCTCAACGGCGACGGACGGATGATGGTGGTCGGCGCCCACCAGGAGGACGGCGCGGCCGGGGGCGGCGACGGCAATCAGGCCGACAACGCGGCAGCTGATTCCGGCGCGGCCTATGTGTTCATGCGCTGAGGGCGGCGCCACGTGCCTATGACGTGGAAGAGGGGTACTGTCAAGTTAACCTGCCCGAGTCAGAATGAGGTCACGTTGATCAGAGATCAGGCCGCTGTCACCGCTGCCCACATCGTGAAAGATCGTGCTCGCAGCATGCGGTGGTGAACTGACCTCAATCGGTGTCGACCCACTCGAAACAGATTCTGAATGACACCGTGGACAAGAGGGAATCGCTGAGCTTGGTCGGGTGATTTGAAGCGTCGCATCTGGCGTTCCCGTTGTCGCGTTAATTGATGCGATACCCCGGCTCGATTGTTCGCGTATCGGTTTGTGTCATGGGTCACCAACGGCATGACTGCGCGATGTGCGGCACGGTAGCTACCGAGCTTGTCGGTAACGAGACGAAACGGTTTCTGTCGCTGACTTTTTAGGAGCTTCCGAAAGAATCTCCGCGCCGCACGCCCGTCGCGACGAGGTTGTAAGAGAATGTCGATTACGTCACCATCCTGATCACCGGCCCGACACGGTGGCGATCCGCAATTGGATTGGGGGTAAGCGTCCGGAGTGCGTCCGCCGAGGGAATACGAGCGGTCTGAGGAGCCCGCTTTTCTCGAGACTGCGTCATTGCGACAGGACCGGTGTGTCTGGATCCTCGAGGAGCCTCCAGCGAGCGTCTCGCTGAGAGCGCTTATTCTTCCTATACTCCGGGATGCGGTCTGTCCGACGCCTGAAAGCTGAGATAAAATTGCAGCGTCGGAATCGACGACGGGCAATAGTGGACGCACGGCTCACACTGATTTCATCGGAGGCAGCATGAAGTTCGGATCGAGGCGAGTGATTGGCGGCGCGGTCCCCACGGCGGCCGTGTGGCTGCTGAGCGTGGCGCTGGTGGGCCCTCAGGCAGCGACGGCGCAATACACGGAGCGGAACCAGATGCTGGCAGAGGAGTACTTCGAGAACGTGACGGTTCTGACCGGTATTTCGGTCGACGAGTTCATGGGAACGATGGGTGTCTTTTCCGCCGCCCTGGGGCTGTCGTGCGAGAACTGCCATACCGCTTCGTCCAACAACTGGGGGCTTTACGCGGAGGAGACCCCGTTCAAGGAAACCGCACGGCGCATGGTACGGATGATGGCGGCGATCAATGAGGAACACTTCGGCGGCCGGCAGGTGGTGACCTGCTTCACGTGCCATCGCGGCAGCAGCGTCAAGCCGCTCGTCACCTCAAGCCTGAACCTCCTGTACAGCGCACCCAATCCCGACGAGCTCGATGTGCTCGTACCGCCGGCTTTCCCCGGTACCCCGACCGTCGAGCAGATTCTTGACAGGTACCTCGAGGCCATCGGGGGCGCGCAGGCTGCCGCGGCGCTGACCAGTTATTTCGCCAGGGGAACCTACACGGGATATGGGCCGGAGGGCGCGCCTCGCCCGGTCGAAATCTACGCCAGGGCCCCGAACCAGAAGATGACCGTCGTGCGCGATCCGGGCGCCGGCGACAACACGACGACGTTCAGCGGCACCGCCGGATGGCACTCGGCGCCCTTCAGGCCGTACGACGTGCTCGAATTCCACGGGGCGGAACTCGAGTCGATGGAAGTCGAAGCAGAACTGGTGTTCCCGGCCAACATCGAGCAAGCCCTGACGAACATGCGTACGAGCAATGACTTCATCGACGGTCGCGTCCTCCACGTCGTGCAGGGGTTCAAGGGCCCCACGATCGTCACGATGTACTTCGACGAGGAAACGGGCCTGCTGACGCGCCTAGTCCGCTCGACGCCCTCGCCCGTCGGCCGTCTGCCCATCAGGATTGACTACGCCGATTACCGAGACGTCGCCGGCCTCATGATGCCGTTCAGGTGGACCACGACCTGGCTGGACGGACGGTCGAACTTTGAGTTGAGCGAGGTGCAGCCGAACGTCGAGATTGACGCGGCCAGGTTCGCCAGGCCGGCGCCGCCGAATCCGTATTAGTTGGGGAGTTGCAGTTGCGTTGCCTCTCGTGGCAGCCGGGTATATATTTGGCGTAACCATTGACGGCGGGCCGGAAACAGGCGGGGAGTATGCGTCGGGTTTCGGTCCGGCAGGAGGATTCTCCAGTGAAGAAAATTTCATGTCTCGCGGCGTGTGCGGTTATGGCAGCGCTGGCCGTCTCGGGCTCCGTGTCGGCGCACCATGGTGATGCCGGACGGTACATCGAAGAAATCGTGGAGGTGACGGGGGTCGTTGTCGAGACCCAGCTGATCAACCCTCACTCAATTCTGGTGTTTGACGTCACCGACGCCGATGGCGCGACGGTCAGATGGCAGGCGGAGATGGGCGGCGCGCAGGCGTTCATCAGAAACGGCTGGACCATCAAAGTGCAGCCCGGCACGAAGGTCACGCTCGAGGGCCGGCGTTTGAAGAGCGGCGCCCCGTACATGAACATGACGGAGCGAGCGAGACTCGTCCTGACCGACACCGGTGAGGAGATGATCCGCAACCGCAATTACGGTGAGCCAGCCCCAAGCGGGGAGTAGGCAGGTAATCGGCCGCGACTCGCTCGGTCGAACCCTGGGTTCCAGTCGCCCGTAGGATGGACCCGTTCGCCGGAGGGTGCCCATGACGCCTAGACACGTGTTCGCCTTGGTGGTGGTGTGTTCGGCTGTGTTCGTGCTTGCCTCGCGGGGCGACGCACAGGCCCCTCAGGCGACGACGTTGCAGCAGGTGGCCATCGTCAAGGCATCCAACCCCGGCATGTTCGACCACTTCGGGGAAGGGGGTGTCCTTGACGGCCACATCGGGGCGAGTGTCGCTCTCAGCGGCGACGGGACGACGCTCGCGGTCGGCGCGCAGCACGAAAGCAGCAGCGCACGCGGGATCAACGGCAATCAGAACGATGATTCGGCCTACGGCTCGGGGGCGGTCTACGTCTTCACCGGCGGCGGGGCGAACTGGACGCAGCAGGCGTACGTCAAGGCCTCCAATGCCGATGGAAGCGACCACTTCGGAAACGTCGTCGCGCTGAGTGACGACGGCCACACCATGGCGGTGGCCGCCTACTGGGAGTCGAGCGCCAGTACAGGCGTCAATGGCGATGAGGCTGACAACTCGATCCCACAGGCGGGCGCGGCCTATATCTTCACGCGTGACGGCGACACCTGGAGCCAGCAGGCCTACCTGAAGGCGTCGAATACGGGTTGGGCAGGGGAAAACGGTCTCCCCGGTGACGGCGATCAGTACGGTTTCTCCCTGGCGCTGAGCGGCGATGGTAACACGGTGGCGGTCGGCGCCATCACCGAAGACAGCAACGGCACCGGCATCAACGGGAACCAGGCCGACGACTCGGCGATTTCGGCGGGCGCGGTCTATGTGTACTCGCGGACGGGCAACGAATGGTCGCAGCAGGCCTACATCAAGTCTCCGACCACTGCGGACCGAGATCCGACCAACGGCGACCTCTTCGGCTATTCGCTCGGTCTCAACGACGACGGGAACACGCTGGCCGTGGGCGTGTACGACGAAGACGGGGCTTCCAGGGAAATCAACGGACCGATAGACGGGGAGCGCGGCGGATCCGGCGCGGCGTACGTGTTCACGCGTGCCGGCCCCACCTGGAGCCGGCAGGCGTACATCAAGGTCTCGAACGCCGAGGGGGGCGATTCGTGGGGTATCAGTGTTGCGCTGAGCGGCGACGGCAATACCCTCGCCATGGGCACGGCCGACGAAGACTGTCCGGCGACCGGTGTGAATCCCGGGGGCTGCGATGACGACCGGGCGGCCAACACGTCGGTCGGCGCGGCAGCCGTGTTCGTCCGCAATGGAACGACCTGGACGGAGCAGGCCTACATCAAGGCCTCGAACGCCGGCGTCGAGGACTGGTTTGGCGTCCGCCTTGCCTTGAGCGGCGACGGGAATGTGCTCGCGGTGGGCGGCCCGAACGAAGACGGCGCCTCGCAGGGGATCAACAACGGCCAGCCGAACGACGACTCTGCCATCGAGGCGGGCGCGCTGTACCTCTTCAGTCGTAGCGGTACGGAATGGGCACAGCAGGCGTTCGTCAAGGGTTCGAACACTGAGGCGTTCGACGAGTTCGGCAACGCGGTTGCGCTCAGCGGTGACGGCCGGACGATGGCCGTTGGCGCGCGGGGCGAGGACAGCATGCAAGGCACCAACGGTGGCCAGGCGGACAACTCCGTGGACGAATCAGGCGCAGTGTACGTCTTCACCCGGTAGGCTTCCTCCCGACAGACTTCAACGCTTTTAGATACCATTTGGAGACGTCATGAGACCAAGAGTGCTCACTCCCCTAGCCGTGGTTTGCTTCGGCATCGTCGCCCTCGTTGCGCATCTCGCCGCGCAGAACGCCGCGGCGATCAGTCAGGTCGCCTTCCTGAAGGCGTCGAACCCCGGCGCGTATCACCATTTCGGGGAAGGCGGCGTGTTGCCTTCCCCTTATCAGGAGAGAGTCGGCATCCTGGAACAATGATTTTTCGAAGCTCAATACCCGGCCCGCTGATACCTCGATCTACGCTTCGAGCGCCA
Source organism: Terriglobia bacterium (assembly GCA_965218085.1). Classification (GTDB taxonomy): domain Bacteria; phylum Acidobacteriota; class Terriglobia; order 20CM-2-55-15; family 20CM-2-55-15. Next base: position 760,006 of record CBDCKF010000001.1, read on the forward strand.
CCTCACGATGACGCCCGCAAGACTTGAGGCCAGAATGGATTCGCTACCTCCTTTTCTGTACGGCTCTTTCATCCGCTACAACATGCCGGTTCATCCCGGCGCTCCCTGAGAAATCATCTTCTCCGACGTTGAGAACTACAATTCCTGCAAATCTCTAAAATCGGGCGCGGGCGTGGCAATGCGTGTCCGTTTACCAAACGTTCTCCGGGGCCAACAAAACCCAACTCCCAAACCCCATTTCCTGCGACCAACCGGCCAAACTTGTAGTGCAAGCCCCCCACCCCATGCCTGTGTTTTGCCATCTGCCATTCTGGGTGCGTTCCAGTAGAATCATTCCATCTCCCTCCCCATCTAAGTAGATACTTACTCTGGCTACCGTTCCGATAAACGGCCTAAGCAGTTCACGCTCGACGAAGAGGTCCATGAGATCCTCAACGTGGTTGGCTTACCCGTCGAATCAGTCGGGTCAGACCGAGATCTTCGTTCGCCCGTTTCCAGAAGCGGAAAGCTGTGAATGGCAGGTCTCTACAGGTCGCGGCGAAAAATCCCAGTAACATGCCGAATACTCGGAATTAGCAATTTGGATCTCCCAAGGTGTTGTGCCGACGCGCCGAGTCTTTGCCTCTTCTCTAGAGGTGGATACCTGTCGTAGAGTTGGGAAGGGATAAAGACACGATGGAAGATCTTCGCAAACTCGACGCCTTGTACGAGCCGGTATCCACGTTTGACAAGTGGCTGGGGTGTTTCGTTGATCTGAGCCGCTGGGATCGATATACGGCAAAACTGAAGGAATTGGAGAACCAGTCTCCGGAGCTGCTCGGGCGGTCGCGGGACATCGTCAAACGGGCAACGGCTATTGATACTGGAGCCATCGAGGGACTCTACGAGGTTGATCGCGACTTCACCATTACTGTTGCCATGCATGCGGCCGGTTGGAAAGCAAAATTGCACGAGAAAACCGAGGCGACGCGAGACCTGATCGACTCGCAGCTCCGTGGTTACGACTACCTGCTCGATCTGGTGACTGAATCGGTCCCTTTAACAGAAACCTTGGTGCGCAAATTACACCAGGAGCTTTGTGCCAGCCAGAAGACTTGCCGAGTACTCACAGATTCGGGCTGGCGGGATCAACGATTTCCTTTGGGTGAGTACAAGCACTATCCGAATCACGTCACAACAAACGGCGTCCGCGTATACGTTCCGGTTGATGAGGCGTCCGCTGAAATGCACAGGCTTTGTGACGAGCTCCGCAGTAAGCGTTTTCTCGCAGCACACCCGATTCTACAGGCCGCCTATGCTCATCACAGCCTGATGTGGATTCATCCGTTCGCAGGAGGCAACGGCCGGGTTGCCCGCGCTCTTGCATCTTTCTACACCTATCGAGCTGCCTTGATACCCCTGATGGTTCTGATGGACAGGCGAAAGGAATATTTAACCTGTCTGCACGTCGCCAATAACGGTCCGCACCAGCCTTTCGTCGATTTCGTCTTTGAGCGGGCCATCGATGCTGTCGAGCTGGTTGGAGACAGTTTCGCTGAAGCCTTGGCCCCCGAGGTCGGGGAACTGTTGAACGACCTCATGGGTCTCTACCTGACCGATAGGCGCCATGGCGGCCACACACCTGAACGGGTTAACGAAGCGGGTCTTCGACTGCTGACGGCGCTTCATCATGAAGTGGACAGGCTCGTGAACGAGTACAAGAAGGGGCCGCAATTCAGCGTCCGCGCCTCCGCCGGTTCCATGCCTTATGAGCCTGGAGAATCTAATATGCGCTCAACCAGCCCAGGAGAAACAAACATCGTCCGTATGAACTATCAGTTCTCGGAACCTGCCAAGGCCGAACTGGAGCTAGTCTTTGCACTGGAGCTGCCGATAGATTGCGATGGGAACGATGCAACCGCCATTCGATGCCGCCAGACGGGTGACGTTTTTGAGGTGCGGATCGCGGACCTGCTTCCCACTCTCTCAGAATCCACGCAATTCCGCATACAAATGTTCGCGAAGCAAGTCTTTGGAAAAGCGCTCAAAGAGTTGATCGTGTTAGCCAAATCGAATCTTGCAAATGGAGGACACGTCCAGCATCGCCGTTCTCCACCGTAGGTTCTCTTGATAAGCGCACAAATGTTTGCGAGCTACCTTGGCGGTGTGTCATGCCGGACGGGGCGACCTGAATCGATAGAGGCATCTGGCAACCGCGACATCGCGAGTTCAACACTTCCCCCGCCGTCGCAGTGGACAATCGTACCCTGTACTTTGTTTCGCATCCCCCACCCGAGTCCGACATCTGGCTGATCGAATTCCCCGACGACCCCCAGTAGGCCGAGTCTGTCGAGTCATCCGCTAATACCAACAACTTAGAACCGAGGCGGTTAGGCGAGTCGCTATCGAGTCTGTCGAGTCAGACAAAGGTGAATGCCTCGGTTGGGTGAATCGATAGTAAATGATTGATTTTATTTATTAACTCGATTGCCTCGGTTTCAGATACCCTGACGCCGCGACATAACGTTTGAAACGATAAGTTTCAACGTCTCAAATTGACTTCAAGGCGCAGTGAGTGGGCTTTCCGACTACGGGCGGCTGTTCCACCGCCCGATAGCTTGCAACGGGAGCGACTCGGGAGTCAGTTCGTTCAGCTCGATCCGAATACCGTTCAGGTCCGTGATGTCCGAAATCAGCGCATTGGTGGAGCCGACGCGCACTTCGGAGGGGTTGGCTCCCTGCTGGTTGAACATGCGAATAGCCCCATCCATGTCTTCCACTAGCAGGCTAAAATGACTCACACCTACTGGCCTTTGCGGATTGGCTGGTTGTAACTCCACGAACGTGTCCTGGCTAAGCTGGATATAAATCAACCGGGGCTCTCCGTTGGGATTGGTAACTCGGAAGGCCTCGGGGAATCCCAGGGTTTCTGTGTAGTATTCCAACGCTGCGTCGATGTCCGGGACACTCAGTCCCACGTGATTCAGGCCAATGACCCCGAGATTGCCCGTCTGAGCAACTGCAAACTGGACGGCCAATCCGACAAACGCCCCCGCTACGAATAAAGCAAAACCACGCATGGTAGACCTCCTCTCTAATACCTTGGTATCTGCAGGTACAGATTCTAGTAAGCTGGATACTCACCCGAATCAACGGAATGGTTTCATTCCTGTTCGTCCCATTCTACCAAGGTCTTCTCCGTCACGCCCCGCCGACAGTTCGGGCACTTGGCTGACCTAGCCAAGAAGTAAGCCGTATTCCTGCCGCTCGGTCCACACATGAGGAGAGGCGATCGCTAGGCATCTGAAACTTTCAAAAATTGGAGGTGCAACCACACCACCGATAGACGCACCCCCGGGGAGGGGAGGTTGGCGGGTAGGGCAACAATAGGTCCCATTTACTGTGTCACGGTTTGTGAGGCAGCCCCGCTTTCAACACCGAATAGCACCGAGATTGGTGGAATGTCTTGGAGTGAAGTGAGAACGCTGGAACCCTTGCTAGTGGCCTGTAACACCCGAATCGGGAGCAGCGTTGCCGCCAAACGGCGTTGGATTCCAGGAGGCAACAAGGTGACGACACGACGTCTCGGCAACGAGTAAATGGCCCCACATTGCGAGGCGACGACGACAACGAAGACAATGCCGTAACGCCCGAACCCTTTGGGCCGATGGGGGTTGCCGGCGATATCTTTGTTGCGAGCCGTCGTCGATGTGAAGACATCGACTTCCGTCTCGCGCCTCGATCTCCCCGGCAAGACCCATCGGCGCTGCTACCGATTCGGGTGGTACAGGTCACTAGTTCAGGGCTCCAGCCGATCAGTGATAGTCAGTGATAGTGAGTTGAAAGGATCGACACGGCAGGGGTCATCGGTTCGAGCACGGTCACGCCCATATTCTCGCTTCGGGGACCCAACTCCATCCATTGCGACCCATCTCGAATCCGAGACCTAAAATCAAATACAGATTTATTTCCGCGACCCGTTCGCAATAGAGATTCAATTGCCTGGTCCGCGGTCTCCTTCCCTGAACCTAAAACGCTTGACCCAGTTAAAGAGGCAAGGGACACTAGGTCGAAATCTTCCCATCCAGCATTGATGAACAGAGCGAGGTTTTTGACATGATGAAGTTTGCTGTTTTGATTGGTTTCTTGCTGGCGGTTGTTACCACGGCGCCGGCGCACCACTCGGCTGCGACGGAATTCGACATGAACGATCCGGTCAGCGTGGAAGGCGTCGTGAGCAAAGTCGAGTGGAGAAATCCTCACATCTGGTTTTACGTCGATGTAAGGGACCCGAACGGTCAAGTGACGACCTGGGGGTTTACAGGTAGCCCTCCGGGCATGCTGGCCAGAAGAGGCATTACCCGGGACATCTTGAAGGACGGCACTGAGGTCAAGGTTGAAGGCTTCCGTGCCCGCGACGGTTCACCCAACGCGGTCGGCCGGAATGTGACCTTTGCCGACGGCCGAAGTGTCTTCGCGGGAACGCCGGGGGAATTCCCCAACCAGAGGTAGTCGTCGGACCCAGGCAAGAATAACGGATTGAACCGTGATTGCCACGGGTGCCTCGTCCTCTGCCCGCCTCCCCTGGCGATGGCGGAGACGCCGCCCTGCACAGTCACCGCGGACCCGATCCTGGAGTGAACGAATTTCGACATTCGAATTGGTAAGAATTCATAAGGGAGAGTCAGTCATGAAGATATATTTCGTATTGTCGTTGTTTGCTGGGGCAGCCATTGTGGCCGGTCTGGCCGGAGGCACTGCGAACGCTCAGGACATACCGCGCACCGCGGATGGCACACCCGACTTCACGGGTGTTTGGGCCGGTCCGGGCTTTGCACACTCCGGCGGACCCCTCGACCGGCCGACGGTCTCGCGATACACCGAGGAGAACTTTGCTCCTTTGAAACCCGGGGCGCAGTCGATCTTGTATCGCGATTACACCGGAAACACCCGCATTGACGATCCCACGGCGCTCTGCCTGCCCAATGGACTATCACGGCAGATTCCTTCTCCCTATGCGCAACAATGGATACAGACCTCCGACCAACTGGTGATTCTCTACGAATATATGCACTTCTTTAGAGTTATCCCGTTCGGAGAGCCCAATCGGCCTCACGCCTCCGATATCGAACCGACCTTCATGGGGACCTCGATCGCCTGGTGGGAGGACGACACATTGGTTATCGACACCGTCGGTCTTCAGGAATGGGTGCTCGATGCGTTCCATCCGCCCGACGGCGGCTCGCGTTGGCACAGTGACCAACTGCACGTGGTCGAACGGATTGCGTTCACCTCAGAGAAGGATGCATCCTATGATGTCACGATCGATGACCCAGTGATTTTCACCCGGCCCTGGGTACAGCCGTGGCAAATGGAACTCAAACCGACCTGGGACGGCCTCTTTGAAATGGTTTGTGAGGATAACAATCGGTGTCGCGAAGGGAATTGTACGCCTTCGGACGTGCAGCAGGATTGAGTATGGTTCCACAGTGGCTTGGCGAGACGGCCGGGGCACTTTTTGCTGACGGTTCTTTTCAGGGGTATCAGATGAAAACGAAGCGACTGAAATCTTCTCTTCTTGTGATTGGGCTACTCGCCGCCTGTAGCGCGACACTCGCCCACCACGGAACCAACATTTCCTACGACCAGACCCGAGTCGTCACCTTGACTGGCGTCGTGACCGAGTTTCGTTTGGCGAATCCCCATAGCCAGCTCTATTTCGACATCACAGACGAAACTGGCACCATCGTCCACTGGGCCGGTGAATTGAACAGCCCCGGCATCCTCAGGAGGGTTGGCTGGACGCCGGATATCATGAAGTCGGGAGACGAGGTCACGCTGAGCCTCCACCCGTCCAAGGCGGGCACACCGGTTGGGGTTGTCGAGAGAGACGAACCCATGATTGTTAATGGCGAACAACTTGTGGGGACTGGAGATCGATAGGATCCCCGCAAGGACAGGAGTTTCAAGAATGCAAAATCGTCTCATGCGTTTTGCCGGCGTTGTCATGGCGATGGTGGCTTGCGCCTCCCTCGCCCCAGCTCAAACTGGCCAGGGCAAGCTGAACGGTGTGTGGACCCGAACAACCCGGGTGCTGACCATGAGCGAAGAGGTGCCTCCTTTGACACCTTGGGGGCAGGCCAAATTCGATGCGACGCGTCCTGGATATGGACCCAGAGCCGTGCCTCCGGGCGTGGGCAACGACCCCATGGGCACCTGCGACCCCCTGGGCATACCCCGCAATCTCTTTCTCGAAGTTTCGATATATCCCATGCAGCTCCTCGAAACTCCGGGCCGCGTCCTGCAGTTCTTTGAATGGGCCCACGTCTGGCGCGAAATCTGGACGGATGGAAGGGAACTCCCAGAGAATCCCTTCCCCCGATGGATGGGCTACTCGGTCGGCCGGTGGGAGGGCGATACCTTCATTATCGATTCGCTCGGCTTTGAAGAACGCACGTGGCTCGATCATTTTGGAAATCCGGTGAGCGATGACATGCGGCTGGAAGAACGCTATCGGCGTGTCGATGAGGAAACCCTGGAGCTCGTCATGACCATCAATGCCCCAAAGGCGTACACGACACCCTGGGTCAGCGAAACGAAAGTCATGAAGCTGGCTCCGGAGGGACAGGAGATTGAGGAATTGTTCTGCGTCCCAACCGAGGAGCAGGCGTTTAACAGGGGAATCCGAGATCCCGCCGCAGGCGTAATCCGTTAGCAGGAATTTGGGGACGGAGACCGAACTCGATCCGTTTGAGGCCCGGCTCGAACCCGAGACATCGAAGCAGAACCAGATTCACTTCTGCGGTGGGTCCGGGCCCGAGCTTAAATCGACCTGAATTCGGTCTCCGTCCCCGAACTTTCAACTTTCTGGGCCTACTGCCACGGCTTCATCGCCGCGGCATCAAGGCCGCCGAGCTTGTCGACCTGGATCCGCACGATCAGCCGCGTTTCGTCTGGAACGCGGAACGGATACGCGTCCAGGTCCATGAACTTCTTTGCGAGCTTGTCGATGTGCGCGTCGGCACCCTCCTCGCTGATCGTCGCCGTACCATAGAAGACCACGTAAGAGCGCTCATTGCTCGGGTCCTGCGCGCTGATAATGATGCGCGGGTCGTTGCGCAGGTTCCTGGGTTTGAGCCGTCCCTCGGACGTGTTGAAAACGACTTGGTCTCCTTCGACATCCAGCCAGACCAGGGTCACTTGCGGCCTACCCTTTGGACTATAGGTGGTGACGTGGCCATGGGCCTTGTCATTCAGAATGTTCTTCACAGCTTCGGGCAAAGTAGTCGACATATCATTCCTCCTTGGAGCACCGAAAGTAACCCTAAGATTCCTTTGCGTCAAGACCGCCTTTTCGGAGAGTTTGATTTGCCAGCCGATATTTTAGAGGGCAGTCAGAACTCAACGGCCGTTGTAGACCGCCATTGGCTCAAGCGGATTGGAAGGTGAGGTTCAAGAACTCAGGCGGGGCTTCACCGTGCTCGAGACGTTCTGCAATAACGCGTAACGCCAGCGCCTGCACATGTGCAATGGCTTCGTTTCGGTCTTTGCCATAACACATGACGCCCTCGAGCGTCGGCACGTCCGCAAGCCATCGGCCATCGTCTTCGACTTCGAGTTCTATCGTGAAAGTCACCCGGCGACTGTAGCATCGTGCCGAGCGGTCTAACAAGTTTGGACTGCCGGGCTGTAGGTGCGGGATACGCTCGCACAATCAATTCCGAAAGACGTGCGGGTATAGCCCGCACCTACAAACACAAATCCAACCTCTCCAAGAGCCGGTTCATGCTCTTGGGGTGGATCCCGAGAATGACGGCGGCTTCTTTCCGGTTGCCGCCGGTCAGCTCCAGGACGTTTTCGACGAAGTTGCGCTTGGTCGCCAGCACGGCTTCTTCGAGCGTTCGGGGTGGGTTGTCGGCATGGTCCGAAACCCCGGAGGCTCCTCCTGACGAGTTGCTCAAATACTGCGGTAGATCTTCAACACCAATGACCTCCGAAGACCCCAGGACCATCGCCTGTTCGATGGCGTTGCCGAGTTGCCGGACATTTCCCGGCCAGTCGTAGCTCTCAAGAAGAACGCTCGCTTCGGTCGAAAGCTCCCGTGGCCGCACTCCGACCTCCCGCGCATACTTCTCAACAAAATGCCGCGCGAGCAAAACGATATCTTCCCTCCGCTCCCTCAGCGGCGGGGTCTTTACGAAAAGAACGTTCAAGCGATAGTAGAGGTCCTCGCGAAACTCACCGGCGGCGACCGCAACTTCGAGGTCGCGGTTGGTCGCCCCAACCAGGCGGATATCGACCGGAATAGGCCGACGCCCACCAACCCTGTCAATTTCGCGTTCCTGGAGCGCGCGCAGCAGCTTGGCCTGGATTCGGGCTCCTAACTCCCTCACTTCATCCAAAAACAACGTCCCACCTGAGGCTACCTCGAACTTTCCCTTCTTCTGCCGATCGGCTCCGGTAAAAGCTCCGCGCTCGTGACCGAAGAGTTCGCTTTCAAGCAGGCCTTCGGATAAGGCTGCGCAATTGACGGCCACGAACGGCCCGCCCCGACGCCGGCTATTGCCATGCAAAGCCCGCGCCACCAGTTCCTTTCCGGTGCCGCTTTCCCCACCAACGAGGACCGTGGAGTTTGTACGGGCGGTCCGGGCTATGAACTCCACCAAACGACGCATAGGGCGGCTGTCGCCCACCATGTCGTGGTCGATGGCAATGCTCTCACCCAATCCGGAACTGACCTTCATTCACCGCGGCCTGCCGCGTCACCCGCATTGACGGCATCAATCTCGGCATTGATCGCGGCATCGATCCCGTGCGCAGTCTTCAGGTTGATGTCCCGGATCGCCCGCCACAACACCAGCAACAGGACAAAGGCCGCCAGGTTGATCCACACCTGAGACCAGTCCACCCCGGGTGCCAACGCATCACGCGACACCCAGCGCCAGATGGCGATCAGAAACGGCACGGCGACCAAAGCGAAAGAGAGATCCACGAACGCGGCGGTCCAGGACAAGCGCCCGGCCCCACGACGCTCCCATCCGAAAAGCCGCGCACGCTTCACCGTCAGTTCGTCTTTATATGGAATTCCCGCGAGCCCCAGTAATGCCGGCCGCAGGCCTTTGCCCAGGGGAATATCGGCTCTCGACCGAAACCCATAGGCCAGGCTGAACGCGGTCAGCGGCAACAGAGTGAGCAGGAAATCCCGTCCTCCACCACCGGCCGGAACCGCCTCCAGATTGCTCCAGATCAAGGTCATGCCCCCGATCATCCACAGGAGGTTTAAGCGCCATGTGTCCTCATACTGGTCGTCTAACCGGACACGCTTGGCATCGTTTGGGGGTTTCAATCGAAAGGCCATGCGCCACCCCGAGACCATCGCCATACCGATGAGCGTCCCGCGCGCCATGACCCACCCCTCCATCACCATGGCGGGCGCGGCGATTCCAATAAAAGTCTGGGCAAGAACGAGAAACGTCGCTCCGGCAATCGCATCGGACACGGCCTCACGCGCAGTCCCTCGTGCCGGATGGATATAGGCGTCGCGCGCCAGAAGCGCGGTGAGAGTGGTCACCAGGACAATCGCCAAGGGCAGGAGCGGTGCCCCGGCAAAGGCGACATACAGAAGGGAGACTTCCCCCGCAATTAACCGGACGTCGAAGCAGTCCCGCATCCGCCCGCGAAGGCTGCCCACGATCGTGGAAGCGGCAAACCACAGGTACTGCCACCCACCCAGGGACTGCTCTCGCAGATCCCCTGCGATGAGGTCCCTATGTGCGGATGGAATCAGAGCTTCGACCAACCGGACAAGCCAGGCGGGAGGCTTTACTTTGCGCGTTTGGGTCTCCATTTTCCGACCTTCGACGATGCGTAGAACGATTCCGACACCCGCGCCGCCGTCGCCACACTCTCTTCCAAGGCCCGGAGGCCGGCGGCTTCGAGCCGATAAAACCGCTTCGGCTTCCCACCGCGCTCCGGCGTGCCCTCGGCAACTGTCGACGCCACGTATCCTTTGTTCTGTAAACGGTCCAGCGTGACGTAAACCGAACCGAGGTTGACCTGGCGGTCCGCCAGCTCACAAACCTTGGAATAGATCGGCATACCGTAAGCCCCGTCGCGAAGCGCCATCACGGCCGTCAGTACAAGCTGTTCAAACTGTCCAAGAGAATCCGTTAACTTGGCCATTATTTTTTACCTTTTTCTTACATTGTAAGGGCGTCAGAAATATTGCGTTGTAAGTATGGATCTGTCAAGGATATTTTTCTCGTTTTCCTGTAGGAGAAGAGACGTGCGGGCTATGCCCGCACAAATCAAATCCTAAATCCCTTTCAAAAGGTAACCCTAAGGTTACCTTTGGTAACCGCAAGGCTCCCGAAAGTAACCGCAAGGTTACCTTTCACGCGCCCCTCCGAATCCCCTCCTCACCCCAAACCATTGATTCCTCGCCGAATCCCGCTAAACCAGCCAATGGCGCAGCCCGTGCCCTATAGCTCCCTCGAAAGCGGAAAGCGATTTCTTTAACTGTGAAACGAATTTTGAAACTGGATTCGGAACTTTTAAAGGCCAATTCGGAAACTTAAAAGTCGTTTGCGAACTTTCAAACCTCCTTCGCAATTTTTGAAGGTGAATTCCGATTTTCAAGGGTCGCTCGGCGATTTTTGAAAGTCATTTCCGAACTTTGAAACTCACTTCGCGAATCTTGAGACCGCCGACCGCTTTTTTGAAAGGTGAAAACGAAAACTGAAACGCAAAACCGATTTTTGAAAGGAGAAATCGATGACCACAGAAGAAAAGACAAGAACCGTCTACCGCGATTCGGTCGACGGACGCTTCATCACGAGAGCGCAAGCGGAGAGGCGTCCCAAAACGACCGAGAAGCAGCGGCTGCGGCTCAGACCCTTAACCGGAAACAAGACAACCGGAACATCCAACAAAGGAGAATCGATATGAAGAAGATCGTGACTGAACGGCGTGACTTCAAGAAGCTCCGCCAGATGGCGGACTTTGTCAGGGCCAACACGGACCGTTTCGCACCCGCATCCCCAGCGGCAAAAGCCGTGCCAGTCGTCGTCGCGGCGGTCAAGAATCTGAAAACGCTGACAGCCTCACAGGGATCTCTGGAGAACCAGCTGCGCGAATTGAGTCGCGCAAAATCCCAAGCCCGCACAGGGCTACGCGAAGAAGTCGAATTCCTCTATCACACCGCCGGCGCGATCGCGGCCGAGAGACCGGGCTTCGACGACCGCTTCCGGATGCTGTTGAAAGGCGATTCGAAGCTGATCAACGCCGCCCGTTCCGCCGTCCAGGATGCAGCACCGCTGGCTGCCACGTTCATCAAGAACGCGATGCCAGCCGAATTTCTCGAAAGCCTAAGGACAAGCATCCGGAAATTCGAAGACGCCCGCGCAGACCACGCCAAGGTCAAGACCGCCCGAACCCTCGGCCGGAAGGCACTCTTGGAAAGCCTCCGCCAGGCGCTCGCAGCCGGCCGCCGCTTCGACGCGATCATGCGCAACACCTTCCGCACCGACCGCATCACGCTCCAAGCCTGGAAGGATGCCTGCCGCGTGCCCCGAGGCCCACGCCCGAAAACCAATGAGGTCCCGGATGTCGTCAGCGGTACCCCCCAGACGCCACAACCCGCCCCATAGCGCGGAAACCCCCGTCCCCCTGTAGGTGTGCGGGCATTCCTTAGCATGGGGCCCACCGTCTTCGACGGTCCCCCATGCCGACCCGCACACAAATGATCACCGAAGCCGCAGGCTTCACCATTTTTCCCCCGGTGAAGCTCGCGGCACTTAGAAAGGAGCATTCACCATGGATACCGACAGCGACATTATGAGAGCTCTCGGGCGAATTGAAGGGGAGCTCGTTGAGATTCGGAAGCTTTCGGAGCGGGTTTCCAGACTTGAGCAGTGGCAGTCGTGGTTGAGGGGTGGATGGGCGGTTGTGGCGGCTGCGTTTGGGTATCTGATTGGGGTGGGGTATGGGAGGTGAGAAGAAGTTTCCCGCAGATTACAGCCCGTTGACAAGGCCCCGGTCCTCGGCGAACGCAGAGAAATCAGTCGCGTGGGCTGTTGCCCTCATGGGGGCATTTCCCAAATGGTCATGATCTGCACACTCAGGACTTTCTTTCTATTGGAAAACTCACCTCAGCAAAGTCGTTCTGACGTTTCGAAGAGTTAAATCGAATTCTCGGAATGGATCAGATCGTCTCACCCTGCGAAAGGATATAGTTGGCGATCCGTGATCCTGTCTGATTCGGCCCAGCATGAATGAGGTAGTACAGCGGATGATTTGAATCACTTCGAATTAGGCGGGCTGTAGAGACAAAGCGAAAAGAGCGCTTCAGTCTTTGGCGGTACCATCGTGTCAACGCTTGATTCGATTCCGGGACCTTGCCGAGGGTTTCGCCGAACAATCCCTTCGTCCGGTGATAAACGACATCGTACCAGTCGGATGATCCAAAATACTGATCAAGCTTCCGCCTTCCCTTTGGAGTGAAGACCCCATCCCTACGAAGCAGTCTCTGTATTGCCATTCCAACTGGGAAATTGATAAGCACTTCGATCGATCCGGTCTCGCCGATCCGTTCGATCGTGCGCCATGGCACCTGCATTCCGAAGGGATCGAGAAAGACAACGGCTCGGAGATTCGTCCAGGAGCGCTTGGGATGGAGCAGCTTCTGCGCGATGTAAGGATTGCAGTCCTCCGGTCGAACGTAAATCTCACACTCGGGATAATCCTTCTGAAGGCCTTGTAAGGCTCTGACGCGCCTTTGGTTTTGTTCGACAAAAATATATTTCTGAAACGGATATTCGATGCCGAGAGCGACCCGCGGGGATCCCTCGATATATTGCCGGTGATCATGATCATCGTCGAGGTGTCGAACCACGACTCCGAGATCCATCTGATCCACCGGACTTCCTGGCTCTTTCCGAAGCTTGTGAGACCCAGATCCAGAGAAAGCATCGACGTAGATGTATGAAAGATGAGGGTGTTTTCGGAGAATCTTCGTGTATTCGTGCAGGTACCGTGAGAGGCACTCAAGCTTTTCGCGAGCCCATGGCCCCACATTGGATTCCACTAAAACACCTCATGCGGATCGTCGCGATGAAAATCGCCGCTTGGGTCTCGGATATTGCGTCCATTGGCGCCCATCGAGTGTGTTACCACCTGACTTGGCGGTTTTTCCTCCCCACTGTTTAAAGAAGAAAGGAACTTTATTCCTCACGCACCGATCTCGAATCTGCCGGACCCAATCTTCATGGACCGTGCGATGCCTTGGGCCGCTTTCGCCGCCAACGATAACCCAGTCGATCCCACGCAACGGCAGACTTGGTATCGGTTCCAACAGCGGTTCGACAGAAAGAAATCGTACCGACGCCGGCACCTCAACTAAGTAGCGCGCTCGTTTCTGGAAGTCAGAGCTTTCGATCGAGACGCCCTGCCAGATATTCCCACCCCATTCCAGATGTGAGCAAACTTCCGCAAGCCGTTCTGCTCTTTTGGTCAAGACCTGGAATTGATGCCACGAAGCGCGGTTCATTACTTCGAATACCCGCTGAATGAAGTCCAACGGAATCGTTTCGTGAAACAAGTCGCTCATGCTATTTACGAAGATCTTTCGGGGTCTGCGCCAACGGAGCGGAAGGTCGATTTGATCTGGATGAAGCGTGACATCAAATCCATTGAGGTAGCGGGGATTTTTCATGGCACGTAGCCTAGAGGACAAGCGCTCGGCATAGCAGTTCTTACATCCCGGACTCACCTTCGTGCAGCCGGTTACTGGATTCCACGTCGCCTCCGTCCATTCGATCGCTGACTTGTCGCCCAAGGGTCACCTCGATTTAATTTTAAAGGCAGATCAAGACAGACGCGGTCCTGCCTTCGCATCTCTGTCGGCGTCCGAATCATCTCGCGTTCGGAAATTTCGGAACGGAGACCTGCGTCTCCGACGCCCCCGACGGGTAGATCGAACGAAACGTGACCGTTTGGTCTACGTCCCTGAAATTCGAACTTAACACGCCTGAACCCTGGAGAATCGCCCTCTGACCCTCAGGTGGAGTACCCTATTTTTACCCTGATGCCCGCCCAAAGAAATCACTTACCAGCACTTGTCGCACACGCCGACTGGAGCAAGGACGCGTCAAAGCGATGGATTGCCAAGGCCGTCAGACGCGGCAGAAGTTACGCAGTCGTGGCCTGCGAACGAGTCGGCGCATTACCCAGTTTCATCGATCGGCTACGGAGCAACTCACCAGCCGACGGGAGTGTCCTAATCGGGTTCGACTTTCCGATCGGGTTGCCAGCCGCCTATGCCTCACGAGCGGGTATAGATAACTTCCCGGATTGGTTGTCGTTACTGGGGTCTGGCCGATGGGGGAACTTCGCAAACTTAGCGACAACGCGGGATGAGATCAGCATTGAACGGCCGTTTTACCCGTTCGCGCCTGGCGGAACAATGCGGCAACACTTGATTGATGGTCTCGGATTAGAGGGAACACGAGACCTTTATCGCCTTTGTGAGCTAGCGACTCCCGACCGACGTTCGGCGTCACCGTTGTTCTGGACATTGGGTGCGAAACAGGTCGGCAGGGCAGCTCTCGCTGGCTGGATCGATCTCATCGTGCCATTACTGCGCTCTAACAGAGAAATCATCGACCTGTGGCCGTTTGACGGGAACCTCTCGAAACTCATCAGAGGTAAACGAGTCGTGATCGCCGAAACTTACCCTGCGGAAGGCTACAGACACATTGGATTTCCAACCGCAATTTGGAGTAAGCGCGACCAGGAAGATCGACGGCGCTGCAGTGAAGATATGAAGAAATGGTTTCTTCGGCGTGGCGTTGATTGCGAACGGGATGTTCTGGACCTAATTAGCGACGGCTTCGGTCCCAGACCCGATGGTGAAGATCCGTTCGACGCGGTTGTAGGATTGTTATCCATGTTAGAAGTGACGCTTGGCTTCCGGCCCGACGGTGCACCGTCAATGGAATCGGTAAAATCGATTGAAGGGTGGATCCTCGGTCAGAAGCACCAGGTCCGGTGATTTGAGGCATGTAGATTCTTCAAGATTCCGCAGCCAATAACAAGGAACCGCCGCCGTTCTGCGTCTTATTGTCTAGGTAGACGCCTTTTCAAAGGCAATCATCAGACAAAGCTTTCATGAAAACGACGATCAGCAAGAGCGACTGGCTGGGCGCACTCGGATGTAAGACGTATGCGTGGCACGGCATGCGGAGCGCGGCAGCACCCCCCGACGAAGCCGCACTCTTCCGCATGCAGCAAGGTCAAGAAATAGGCGAACTCGCGCGACAGTTATATCCGGAAGGCGTTTTCGTATCGAAAGATGGAGCAAAGACGACGGCCGTCGTTACAGAGGAACTGATCGCTGATCCCACGACAACGGCCTTATTTGAAGCCACTTTTAGAGACGACCCGTTTGTTGCGAAGGCGGACATCCTCCAACGAGTACACGACGGCTGGCATCTTCTGGAGGTGAAGTCGAAATACTCCAACACGTCCAAGATCGAAAATCTGGTTGCCGACCTGGCCTACACCCTGATGCTTGCGAAACGATCGGGACTTCAAATAAGTCGCGCCTCACTCGTTCTCTTGTCTCGCAAATATCGTTTCGGCGATACCCCAGAACGACTCTTTGAAGTCATTGACAAGACCGCTGAAGCGCAAGCACTTTCAACGGCGTATGAAAAGGCAGCGAACTCCTTCAGCAAAACACTTTTTGGCGAGACCGCGCCAAATCCCAAGCTCATCCCGGCCTGCCGTCAGTGCCCATTCTTTGCTGACACATGTCTGGGATCGGGACTCAGCCACACAGTCTTAGAACTTCCAAATCTTCGTAAGACAAAATTTACGCACTTTGCATCCGAAGGGATCATCGATCTCACGGATGTTCCAGACGACGTAGAACTCACTGAACGCCAAATCCGCGCGAAAGATTCGGCCCTTTCAGGCACGACATTCGTTGGGCCCGACCTGAGTGAAGCCCTCAGCTCGATCGAGTGGCCCTGCCACTACCTGGACTTTGAAACTGTCTCGACGGTCCTTCCCTTATATGAGAGTCAAACTTGTTTTCAGCAAGTCCTGACCCAATTCAGTGTTCATAGGAAGGATCACCTTGATAGTGAAGTCCAGCACAGCGAATATCTCGCCGAGGCCGCCAAAGATAGTGAGTTCGAACTCGCTGAGGAGCTTATACAGGTCCTGGGACACGAGGGCTCAATTATTGTTTATAGCCCATTCGAAGCAACGCGGATCAAGGCTCTCTCCAATCGATTCCCAAACCTGATAGAACCACTAGCAGCTATTCAAATCCGTATTGTGGACCTACTATCCATAATCAGGAACAACATCTATCACCCCGATTTTCGGGGCAGCTTTTCCATAAAGAGCGTGCTCCCAGCATTAGTTCCGGATTTGTCGTATGACGGGCTTGAATGTGCCGACGGGGATACAGCCATGGCGCGTTTTGCTCGCATTGCCAGGAACGAACTCTCGGACGCTGAAGTGAAATCGACTCGCCAAAGCCTACTCGAATACAGCGTTGTTGCATGGATCGGGGCGGAGATGGAATTCGCCCTTTCCCAAGCGGTAGCGTCAGGCGATACGCTCGAACACAGGCCGTCCGAGTGCGGTCATTGTGTTCAGGACTTTTTGGCCGAGTTGGATCTCCGTGATCTGCCTGGAGAAGCTGCGGGATTGGAGTCTGCGGCCGATGACACCCTTCCAACGGCCGATCTGCGTTTCTATCCGGCTGCGCTGGTTGTACCCTGTGGCCACTTGCCAGGCCATGCGGCCGTTGCTGCGGATCTGAGCAATATGGCGATCCCGAACGGTTGGATCCCGCGCCGATTGCGGTCGGATCGCTGCGTTCTTTGGCGGCGGTATAACCACATCCAGGGTCTCCCCATACCGTTCCCTCAGCAGATCTCGTGTAGACGCTCCATCATAGGCGCCGTCAGCCAGAAAGCCCGCGACCGGGGCATCGAGTTGATCCAGGAGCCCGGGTAATGCAGTGCTGTCTCCAACGTCATCGTGAGTCAGATTGGCGCAAACAATCGCACCGCTGGCCAGGTCCAGTCCGAGGTGGAGTTTGCGCCAGCGGCGGCGTATTCCCTTGATTTTATGCTTCTGCGCGAGCCATTCCCCTTCGCCGAAGATCTTGAGGCCGGTACTGTCCACCACCAGATGGACAGGCACAGATCCGGCTTGCATCATCACCTGAGCAATGCTCAAGCCGTTTGCACGACCGGACAGTGTGGAGAAGTCCGGCACCCGTATATCCAGCCCCATGAGCGTGCCGATGGATCCCATAAGTCCCTGCGTTTGCCGCAACCCAAGCCGATACGCCGTGCGCAGCGTCAGGCATGTCTCGATCGCCAGATCCGAGTATCTCCGCTGGCCACCCCGTGACGTGCGGCGCGGCGCGCTCCACACACTTTGAGCCTCATCACTGACCCAGATCGTCAGATCACCCCGCTGGCGCAGGCTCTCGTTATATTCCGCCCAGTTGATCACCCGATACTGCGCCTTATCAAACTTGTGCCGTCGGGCTGCGTTGAACTTATGTGGCATCTAAGTTATCCCCGGTGTTGAAAAACACGATGATAAGGCATCCTTCGGGATGATCCATGCAACAAGGTTCGATCCATGCAACAACGCTGGTGGGAAGACAGGTAGAGCTGGAAGGCAGGGTCTTTAGCGTCATCGGCGTCATGGAAAAGAGGCCCAGCGGCCTCAACCCGGGGCCGAATCCTGAAGACAACCTTGTCGCGCTCCCGATCAGCAGCTTTCAGAAACTGCACCCTGAAGTTGACGACTATTGGATCGCCTTGAAACCGATCAGCCAGGAAGCGATGCCGCAGGCGATTGACCAGGTAGAGGGCTTGTTACGACGGCTTCGGGGCGTCCGCTACGACGAGCCGAGCGACTTCGCCGTCTTTACACAGGATGTGGTTACGGATCTCTGGAATCAAATCTCAGGGGGGATTTTCGCGGTCATGCTTTCAATTTCGTCGGTGGCGCTTCTGGTTGGGGGAGTCGGGGTGATGAACGTCATGCTCGTCTCGGTTACAGAGCGCACACGGGAGATCGGCATCCGTAAGGCAGTCGGTGCCACTCGAAAAAAGATCATGACCCAGTTCCTCCTTGAGGCGATGGCGTTGACTGCAGTTGGAGGCGTTCTCGGAATCCTGGCGGGGGCGGGTCTCACAACGCTCATCCGGACCGCTGCCCCGTTCCTGCCCGCCACAATGTCGCCCCTCTGGGTCATACTGGGATTTTCCACTTCAGTCGCCACCGGATTAATTTTCGGCCTGTACCCCGCCTACAAAGCCGCCCGCCTCGACCCCATCGAAGCTCTACGTTACGAATAGGGCCGGAACATATACGCAGAGACGCAGAGAACGCAGAGGCCGCTGAGAAGGCTAAAAAATATCAAGCTCTGCGTGCTCTGCGGTCTTTGCGTCTCTGCGTTTGGTTCCTCAGACTTGCTATCCATTGGATTAGTTACTAACGTAGAAGAGGCGAAACAAGGGGGCAGAGGTGGGAGAACCTGAAATCGACAAGGAAGACCTGTTCATTGAGGCCGTTGAAGCCTTTGGCGACAACAAGTTGGACGAGGCGATCGAGCGCTACCAGAAGGCTTTAGACATCGATCCAAACTACGAGGACGCCCTTCACGGGCTGGCTCGAGCCCAGTTCGACGGTGGAAAAGTAGACGACGCGATCAACACGGCGAAACGATTGACGGAAATTGACCCCGACGACCCTCTGGCCCACACCAGCCTGTCGATGTTCTACCAATCAAAAGGCCTGATCGAAGAGGCAGAACGCGAGGGGAACGTCGCGCGTGTTCTCGGTTGGAAACAGGACCTTCATAAGGGGAAGAAATAGACCCTCTCCAGGAGAGCCGCCCTCGCCTATCTCCTCTTTTTTCTTATCGATAATCTTCCCTGCCGGCCCGAATCGAAACAAGTCTGAGACGCCACGGACATTGACTTTTAAAAGCGCCGGGGAATAGACTACTTTTGTTGAACTAGGGTCTTTAGTCAGTAGTGTCCCAACGTTAGTTGAATAGATTCAGTTGTTTGGAGTTCTCCGAGTCTGAATCTTGATAGTCGAGGGCGGAAAGGGCCTTTAAAAGGGGCGTTTTTTCGAAAACGGTGACGCTGACGATCTGGAGAATTCGGTAGAGACTGGCGTTGACATTGAGCCGTTTTTTCACGATGGCAACAAGCAAATAGACCGAGATGGCGGTCCAGATTTGAGTCTTCAGCGCATTGGGGGTTGTGCCGTAGAACGCCTTGATGCGTAGGTGCTGTTTGATCCACTTGAAGAACAGTTCGACCTGCCAGCGGCAGCGATAGAGTTGGGCAATGGTCGCCGCTGGCAGCGCGAAATTGTTGGTCAGGAAGACGAGGTACTTGTTGTGCTCTCGATCGAGAAAGCGAATGCGGCGGAGTTTTTCTGGATAGCGCTTGCGAGAGTAAAAGCCGCGTAGGCTGATGATCTGATCGCTGAGGACTCCGGTGGACTTGTCCACATCGAGTGAATAAAGACGATTGAAGACGAAATTCTTTTTCGCGCGTGTCACGAAGAACGCCGCCGCGACACTGATTTTGTACAGGCGCCGGAAATCCAGATAACCGCGATCCATGATGTAGAAGGCTCCGGGCTCGAAGGCGAGTTGATCCAGAAGATGGAGGTCGTGAACTTTGCCGTGTGTAATCAGGATAAAGGAAGGAATATTGCCGCGCAGATCCAGAACCGTGTGCAGTTTGACAGCTCCCTTGTGCTTGCGGAAGCGTGCCCACGGGAACAGGGAAAGACACAGATCGATCGTTGTGGCATCGAGTGCGTAAACCGTCTGCTTGAGGTCGACACCGAAACTGTCGCCAACATAGAGCTCGCGAGCCATGGAGATCAGCGTCTGGGCGAAGTCGGCATAGATACGCCAATCGCGCACCTGATTCGCATTCGCAAGGGTGTTGCGGGAGACGCGGCTGCGAATGCCCATGTGATAAAGCTTCGTGCCAGCCGAACGCAGACAGGCTTCGATATCGCGCAGACTCTCCCGGTAGGTCAATTGCGCGAACGCCATGCACAGAAACTGATCCCAGCAGGAAAAACGTTGGAGTTTGTAGTTGCCACGGTAGCGATCGACGCATCGACGAAAGTCTTGACGGGGAAGAAAGTCCATCAGCTGAGAGAAGATCGTCTTGCCGGAATTCATAGGCCGCCTCCTGCCGCAAAGTCGCGGAAGGATGCCGCCAGTACGCAATCAAATTCAAATCGATTTTGGCTCTCAGCCGATCTAACATGACCATTCTCAATAACCTATGGGCGACGCCCATCTAAACGTTGGGACACTACTGGTCTTTAGTGACAAGTAGATATGTCAACAACTGTAGCCGAATCTGATCAGCTCGTTGGTTTTCTGAAAAACGTCAGCCTTTTCGAGGATTTACCCGAAGAAAGCCTGGTAAAACTCGGAACCTGCCTGAAAACCACCGAGTTCCCCCCTCTGAGAGCATGATGCGCGAAGGGGCTCCGGGCGTCTCGATGTACATCATCAAAGACGGCATGGTAGAGGTCCGGAAGAAGGACCCGGTGACAGGCATCGATTTCCTTGTAGCCCAGTTGGGTCCGGGAGCGGCCGTTGGCGAAATGTCCCTGTTGACGGGCAAACCACGCTCTGCCAGCGTGAACACGGTCGAACCGACCTCAGTCTACACGCTGACCCGCACGGATTTCCGCAACCTGCTGACGCAATACCCGGAAATTTCCCTCGGACTCGCACGGATCCTGGCAGAACGGGTCGAGGAGGCTAACAAATCGGTCGGCGTTGAGTTCGTCAGCCTGACCAAGAACATCAACTTCGATCCCCGGGTCGTCGGCCTGATTCCTCAGAACATACTGACACAACATAAAGTCGTACCGATTGCTTACGCGAACAACGCCCTCACTCTGGCGATGGTGAACCCGTCCAACCTTGTCGCCTTCGACGATGTCCGGCGCTACGTCAAGGGAGTCATCATCGAGCCCCGAGTCTGTACCGACGAGGAATTCACAAAGTTCATGGCCCTGGAATATCCGAGGCTGATGAATATCGACGAGGAAGTCGACAAGGAAAAACAATCCGAGAAACTCAAGAGAGACCTGGAAAGAAAGAAGAAGAAACAAAAAGAAGAAGCGGCTGCGGCGGTTTCCGAAATGCGGCAAGAGAACCTGGAAGACCTCGAAGCCGAGATTCTGGGAGGCATCGAGGTCCAGGAGGACGAAGAAGAAAAACCGTCGGAAACGGAACTCCAGTCCGCATCGGGAGACGCGCCTGTTGTACGCCTGGCCAACAACATCCTCGCGCTGGCGATCAAAAAGGGTGCCAGTGACATCCATCTCGAGCCGCAGGAGGAGGGTGTACGGGTTCGCCTCCGAATAGACGGTTCCCTTCGAGTGGAAAATGTCCTGTCGCGAAAGATCATGCTCCCGCTGATCTCGCGCTTCAAGATCCTGTCACGCCTGGACATTTCCGAAAGACGGCTGCCGCAGGACGGTCGTATCTCGATCAAGTTCGAGGATCGCGGCATCGACTTCCGAGTATCCACGGTCCCCGCAAAATTCGGCGAGAAGATCGTCATGCGTATTCTCGACAAAAGCGCTTCTCTATTGCCGCTGGACAAGATCATCAACCATCAGGAAACGATGGAAAAAGTCAGATGGATGATCAATCAGCCATACGGCATCATCTACGTCACGGGGCCGACCGGATCGGGAAAAACAACTTCGCTATACAGCTCGCTCGGCGAGATCAACTCCCCGGGCACGAATATCTCGACGGCTGAGGATCCGATCGAGTATGACCTGGCCGGTGTCAACCAGATCCAGACGCACAAGGATATCGGCCTCGATTTTGCCCGCGTCCTTCGAGCCTTCCTTCGACAGGATCCCGATGTCATCCTCGTCGGCGAAACACGTGACCGGGAAACAGCCGGGATCGCGGTTGAAGCCGCGCTTACAGGCCACCTTGTGTTCACGACCTTGCACACGAACGACGCTCCGGGGGCGTTTACCCGTCTTGAAGAAATGGGTGTCGAACCGTTCCTGATGTCGAGTTCTACAATCGGCATCCTCGCACAGCGGCTGGCGCGCCGCATCTGCACGAAATGCAAAGAAGAAGTCAAACCTGACGAGGCGACCGCCAAGTTCTTCGGTTACGACATGGACAACTTGCCGATATACTACAAAGGCAAAGGTTGCGACAACTGCGGTGGAAATGGGTATAAGGGGCGTGTCGGTGTCTACGAAGTACTCCTCATGAACGACGAACTCCGGCGGCTGGTTTCGTCAGGAGCCAAGTCCGATGAAGTCCGGGATTGCGCCGTAAAGCACGGGATGATTACGCTTCAAGATTATGCGGAGTACCTCCTGAGAGAGGGGCTGACGACGATGGAAGCGGTTCTCGGTGTAATTTCGATCGCAGAGTAGCAAAGTCGGTGCAGGTGCGCTCTGTGAGCGCAGCCATAGGAAAGGGCCGGTGCCGATGGGTGCCGGGCTTTTTTATCCTGATTCGCCGCTGGCGACTTCGACGCCGACAAACTCCTGGTACTTGAGAACGTCGTCATGGCTGCCAATAATCAATGGCACCCGCATCTGGAGTGAGTCCGGTTGCACGTTGAGGATGCGTTCGGTTCCGGTAGTCGCCAGGCCGCCCGCCTGCTCGGCAACCATGGCCAACGGGGCGGCTTCATATAAAAGCCGCAGCTTGGGCTTGGGACCCGGATAGAGAAAGATCCCTCCCTTCAGAAGATTCCGGTGAAAATCGGCGACCAGCGATCCAATGTAACGCATCGAATAGGGCCGGCCTCCGGCGTCGTCCTTTTGCTTCAGGTAGCGAACGTAGGCTTGAGTGGCGTCATCCCACCTGGATTCATTGCCTTCGTTGATGCTGTATATCCTGCCCTGCTTCGGACTCTGAATGTTCTCGTGCGACAGAAGAAACTCGCCCAGAGGCGGGTCCAGCGTGAACCCGTGAACCCCGCTTCCGGTCGTGTAAACCATCATGGTGCTGGATCCATAGATGAAGTAACCGGCAGCCACCTGCTTGTATCCGAGTTGGAGACAGTCCGCTTCGGTCCCGTCACCTTCTTCTGAAATCCTTCGGTGGATCGAGAAAATCGTTCCAATGCTCGTGTTGACATCGATGTTGGAAGAGCCATCGAGCGGATCGTGAAGGAGGACATACTTACCTCGTGGACTTCCTTCGGGAAGCAGAATGATCCCATCGGATTCCTCCGACGCCATGACGCAGAGCATTCCACAGTCGCCCATCGCCCGATAGATCGTGTTCTCGGCAAACTCGTCGAGCTTCATCACAGTTTCGCCGTATACATTAATGCTGTCGGTTTCACCCAGAACGGTTTTGGCCAAGCCCGCGCGGTTGACGTCTCGAGAAATAATCTTGGCGGCGACCGTCAGATTCGTGAGTAATGAAGTGAAATCACCGCTTGCTTCCGGATGTTTGCGTTCTTCATCCAGGATATGTTGCTGAACTGTTTTAATTGCGCTCATGCCTATTAGCTCTTAAGTTGTCGAACTTCTTCGCGGAGCCGTTCAAGTTCTTTCGCCATCTTGGGCAGCCTCGCGACATATGCTTGCTGGAGTTTGATGTCTTTCAGCGGGCGCGCGGGTGTACCCCACAGTACTTTTCCGGCCCGGGAACGCTTTCCATTCAGAACGCCACTCTGGCCTCCGATTACAGATCCATCATCAATGCGGGCGCCCTCGCCCACCCCAACCTGTCCTCCAATCATCGAGTCGGCGCCGATGGAGCAACTTCCGGAAACTCCGGTCTGGGCTGCAATCACTGTCCGGCCTCCGATTCGAACGTTGTGGCCGATATGGCACAGATTATCCAGTTTGGTTCCCTTTTCAATCAGGGTGCGACCCAAGGATCCTCGATCAATCGTCGTATTGGCTCCGATCTCGACGTCATCTTCTATAACCAGTTGCCCGCGCTGTGGAAACTTCAAGAGCACGTCGTCATCACGGACATAACCGAAACCGTCCGCCCCGACGACGACCCCTGCATGCAAGGTCACCCTGTTTCCGATCTGAGAGCCTCGATAGATCACCACGTTGGCTTGTATGACGCATTGAGATCCCACAGCGCACCCTGCGGCAATATAACATCCCGGACGAATCACAGTGGAAAGGCCGATCCGAACTCCGTCTTCGATGACGACATGGGCTCCTACCTCCACACCATCGGCCAGTTCGACACCCTCGCCAATGACTGCCGTCGGGTGTACACCTGGAACGGGCTCGGCGGAAGGCACAAGCCACTCGGCCGCACGCACGAAGGCGAGCTTCGGATTCTGAACCACGATCGTGGTCTTCGACGGAAAATGTCCTTCTGAAATCAGAACACAGGACGCCTGACTGGAGGCAACCTGATCTTTATAGCGTGTTTCCGCGTAACTGAGGTCCCCTTCGCCGGCCGTGTCCAGGTCGGCAACGTTCTCGATCGGTTCCCCTGGGGAGCCTTCCAACCGCCCACCAAGAAATTCGGCCAGTTCTCCGGCTGTTCGTTTCATGAAGCCCTCCGAAGGTATTCGATAACGGAACCACCCGTCCGTTGGCCCTGTTCGATCGATGCGGGCACGGACACGCCATTCAGATAGTTGCCAGCCAGAAAAAAGCCTGGCTGTTTTCCAATCCTTTCCATCACATCCTCTCTCCAACGCGGCTGCCCGAGACGATATTGGGGAATCGCACGTGGGTAACGGAACAAAGCCAACTGTTTCACACTACCCTCAAAACCGAGAATCCGCTTTAATTCCGCTTCCACGGTATTCCACACGCGCTCGTCCGACCACTGAACTACGTCGGGCTCGATAGCGCCCCCAAGAAAACTGGTCAACAGTGCCCTCCCTTCCGGTGCGCGGCCGGGAAACAAACTGGAGCTGAATAGTGTGCCAAGAGTATGCAGGCCTTCGCCTCGGGGCACCAGAAAGCCGAATCCGTCCACTGGAGCTCTCAACTGTGCCTCACCCACGGAGGTGGCCGCCACAAGAATCGGAGCGTATGGAACGGTCCGGAACACGGCTCCGAGCTCCGGATCGATGGGTGTGAGCAAGGCCGACACTGCATCGGCTGGAACCGCAACCACCACTGCCTTCGGGTGAAAACGTCCAGCAGACGAATCCACACTCCAACTCGGTTCTAAGCGCGTGCCACCGACACCATAGCGAATATCCAAATTTCGGGCCAGGCCCTGAGGTAAGGTTTCCATCCCTCTGTGAAAAGAGGAAAGCTTTGGACGCGGTCTCAATAAGGCCCCGCGCAACGCGCCGAGGATAACGCTGCCGTAGAGTGATTCCAACTCCTTCATCCGCGGGAAAGTCGCTTCGATCGACAGCTCTTCCGTGTTTCCAGCATAGATGCCACCAACGAACGGCGCAACCAGTCGATCATGAACCTCGGTTCCGAATCGCCTACGAAAGAAAGTGGCCAATGATTCGTCCCCGCCTTCACGCTTTCGGGCCACGAGAGGCTCCGCGAGAGCCCGGAGCGCACCGACGGGAGAGAGAACCCAAGGCGCCCTGCGTAGCCGTCCGTTTACGTAAATGAACCGGGGAGATTTTGGTGACGCTACGACAATCTCATCCGTAAGACCCTCCAGCTGGAGAATTTCCAAGGTGGCAGGCGTTGGGAGGATCGAGTTGGGACCCGACTCGATAAGGTAGCCGTCGACCTGATGGCTTTGAATTACGCCACCCGGCCGTCGGTTGGTTTCCAGAACGACCACCTCGAAACCCGCGCGTCGAATCTGCCACGCGCAAGCTAATCCAGAGATCCCTCCTCCGATGACGACGACATCTGGCATAGCTAACGGAAATTCGCTCGACTACCCTTTCACCGCAGCTTCGACCAGCTCGCGCAGCGACTGGATAAAGGTGGGATCACAGTTCAGAGCCGGAACGCGCCGAAAGGTCTCAATACCCGCGTCGTCGGCCACCTTTCTGTAAAGGATGTCGAGTTCGTAAAGGGTTTCGATGTGCTCGGACACGAAGCTGACAGGGACGACGAGGATTTCATCCACACCCTGTCTTCCGAGTTCAACGATCACGTCGTTCGTAGACGGCCCGAGCCAGTCCACCGGCCCGATCTTGCTCTGAAATGAAAGCCGGTAAGGATTTTTTCTACCCAAGCGATCCGCGATCAGTTCGACGGTTTCACGCGTCTGCTCCAGATACGGATCCCCCTCGCGCACATAGCGCTCGGGAACGCTGTGCGCGCTAAACAGGATCTGCACGCTATCCGGTTCAGGAAACTCCTCAAGTTCTCGACGGATCAGTTCAGTAAACGCCCCAATGTAGGTCCTGTGGTTCTGCCACGACGATATCCAGCGGACATCGATTCCGGCAAGTGCAGGTCGTTCCTTAATCAGGCGTTCCAGCGTGCGGAAACCCGAACCTGTCGTTGTCACGGAATACTGGGGAAAGAGCGGCAGCACAATCAGACGGTCCGCATCTCGGCGTTCGACGGCATCGAGTGTCTCGCTGAGAAAAGGATGCCAGGCGCACATACCGACGAATACATCGACTTGCATGCCCGCCCACCGCAGCTCGTCAGACAAGGCCTGCGCCTGTTGTTCCGTAATCCGGCGAAGAGGAGATCCGCCACCAATCTTGCGGTAATAACCACACGACCGCCTGTGCCGCAACGCAGCGATCGAATACGCAACTGCGTGACGGAGGAACGGAGATTTAATGCGAATGATCTCGGGATCCGAGAAGAGTTGATAGAGGAACGGCTTGACCTCTTCGAGGGATTCCGGTCCTCCCAGATTAAAGACAACGACTCCGGTTTTCATACAGTTCTTCGCATGGATACACGGGGAAGAAAAACCTTTTTTAACACGAAGGTAACGAAGGGTGATCGTTCTTATTCTTTAATATCCACTCGACTTCGTCATCTTCGTGTCTTCGTGTTAAAAATCCCAACCGATCAAGCTCAACTTGTTGCCAGGCTAGCCATGACTGTAGTTCTGGGCAAACTCAATGAATGCTTGAGCATTTTCCACGGGTGTAGGCGGCAGAATACCGTGGCCCAGGTTCAGGATGTGACCTGTGGGTCCCGCTTCTTCAAGAATTTGGGCGGTCCGCTCCAACAGTGTGTCTCGATCACCCAGCAAGAGACATGGATCGAGGTTGCCCTGAAAGGCCAGCGTATCTCCAATCCGGCGACGGGCCTCTGCTATCGAAATCCGCCAGTCAAGGCTCAGAACATCCGCCCCCGACCGGGCCATTGATTCAAGAAGCGCGGACGTTCCGTTCAGGTAAAGAATACGCGGCACCTTATCGCCGATCGCTTCGAAAATCTTCTGTGTGTAGGGTAGAGCAAACTCTTCGTAGTCCGCCCTGCTGAGTTCTCCAGCCCAGGTATCGAACAGTTGAACCACTTGTGCCCCGGATTCAATTTGATATCGAAGATAGGTGGCGATGGTGTCGGAGAGTTTGTCCATCAACCGGTGGACAAGCTCGGGTTGCCGGTATGCCATCCCTTTGATCTCGGCGAAATTTTTGGAGCCACCTCCCTCGACCATGTAGGAACCGAGTGTCCAGGGGGCGCCGGCGAATCCAATCAGAGGCACCGCGTCCCTCAGTTCGTTGCGAAGTGTGCTGAGCACTTCGCCGGTGAACGGAAACGCTTCATCAGGTTGCGGAGTCTTCAGTCGGTCGATGTCCTCGGAAGTGCGGACGGGATTGCCAATCTCCGGTCCTTTGTCGGTAAGCGCTACGGAAACGCCCATGGCTTCGGCGGGAATCAAAATATCAGAGAAAAAGATAACGGCATCGACGCCCAGGAGGCGATGTGGCTGCAATGAAACTTCTACAGCCAGTTCCGGCGTCTTGCACAACTCGAGAAAGGAAACGTCTTTCCGGATATCTCGATACTGTTTCAGGTATCGGCCCGCTTGACGCATCATCCAAACAGGCGGTCGCGGGACACTCTCTCGTCTACTGGCACGGATGATAAGGTCGTTCATGATTTCGGATGGAACCTTTGATTAAATGGAAGCCGTTCGGTCAGGGGTCCAGGTTGGGACAAAGTCGTATGATACAATATTGCCTCGATGGAGACATCCGAAACCGGGCTCAAGGCGCCGGTCGATGGCCAGCTAAGTCCTTCTCACCCATATATTTCCATAGTTGTTCCCGCTTACAATGAAGCGCTCCGCATCGGCTCTTCGATCGAGGGCATCTTAGGTTTCATCAATGCCCACCAAATAGCGGCCGAGATCATACTCGTCGATGACGGTTCCGTCGACGATACTGCAAAAATAGCCTCCGATTTCCCTCTCCGAATCGTTCGGAATCGCTCCAACCGCGGTAAAGGATATAGCGTGCAACGGGGTGTTCTGGAATCGAAAGGAACCTGGGTGCTCTTTACCGACGCAGACCTCTCAGCCCCCATCGAGGAGCTGGACCGTCTTCTCGAGGTTGGCGAGGAAGGCGCGGATGTCGTCATCGGATCCCGCGCCGTGGACCGTTCGAAAATCGCCGTACATCAAAGTCGGTTCCGGGAATTGGGGGGCATATTCTTCAACCTGATGGTTCGCCTGATTCTGGGACTCCCCATCCAGGATACGCAGTGCGGATTCAAGTTGTTTCGCCGGGAAGAGATGTCCCCGATCTTTCGGAGTCAGACCATCCATGGTTTCGGATTCGATCCCGAAATCCTGTTTATTGCCAAACGCCAGGGAATGACGATCCGTGAAGTCCCCGTCTCCTGGAGTCACGACGCAGGCTCCAAAGTCAGTTTCCTCAGCGACGGCCTCGAGATGTTCCTCGACCTCGCCCGCATACGATGGAATGCATTGAGAGGCAAGTACGGAAAGAAGTTGAAAGTTAAAAGTGACGTGTAACGCGCAGGAGCTGGAAACTGCTTCGTTTGCGCCTTTGTGGTTTAAGAAAGGGGTCTGTCTCCCTTTTTCTAGTCGAGGGTAAATACCCAGACGACACCACCTTCGGGTACCTCGGGGTACTCGCCGGGAAACACCCGGTTGAGGCGGGCCTGCATCCCGCGCGCATCCACGCCCCAGCCCGACTGCACGGCAATATATTGCTTGCCGCCGATCTCAAATGATGTCGGCGGACTGAGAATGCCCGAGTTTGTGGGGAATTTCCACAACAGCTCCCCGCCTTCGGCGTCGAACGCGTGGAACATCCGGTCGTTGGTTCCGCCCGTGAAGACGAGTCCGCCACCGGTAGCCAGCATCGAGCCCCAGTTTGGTGATTTCGCATAAGTATGCGTCCAGGCTCTTTCGCCGGTGTCGACATTCCAGGCCTGCACCTCTCCCACATGATCGGCGCCCTCGGCAACAAAGAACCCGGTCGTGGCACCGGTGAAGCGACCGCCCGGCATGTATTCCACTTCCATACCAATCATGGTCCCGCACAGATTTTCATTGGCCGGGATGTAGATCATCCGAGTCTGGGGGCTAAAGGCGATCGGTGGCCAGTTCTTACCACCCCAGAGCGAGGGACAATGCTCGGCCATCTTGCCCGTACCGGGCTTGTGGGACAGATCGATCTCCGGCCGCCCCGTTTCGGGATCCAGACTCAGAAAGACATTCTGGTTTACGTACGGTTTACCTTCGACGAAGTTGATAGGGCCCTCAGTGCGTTCGAGGAACCAGAGATACCCGTTTCGTGCAACATCGATCAAGCCCGTTACCGGCCGGCCATCGCGTTCGTAGTCGACGAGAATGGGCGGAGACACTTCGTCCCAATCCCAGGAGTCGTTCGGGTGGTACTGAAAGTGCCCCTTGATCTCGCCGGTCGCAACATCGATTGCGATCGTTGAGGTGGCGTACAGATTGTCTCCCGGACGTTGATCCCCCATCCATGGGCCGCCATTGCCCGTCCCCCAGAACGCCAAATTCGTCCGAGGATCATAGTTTCCGGTCACCCACACAGCGCCACCACCAGTTTTCCACTGGTCCCCGTCCGGCCACGTCTCGCTGCCGGGTTCCCCAGGGGCGGGAATAGTAAAGGTCCGCCACAATTCCTCGCCGGTCTCGGGATCAAACGCTGCGACAAAGCCGCGGATTCCAAGCTCACCGCCGGATGCACCGACCATGATTTTGCCGTCTGCAACCAGTGGCGCCAGAGTCGTGTAGTAGCCGCTGTTGTTGTCTCCGATCACTGTTGACCAAATCTCCTGACCCGTTTTCGCATCGAGGGCGACGAGTACAGCTTCGCCTGCAGCGAAGAAAACCTTGTCACCGTAAAGGGCCACACCACGGTTCGTCTCGTGAGGCACCGTGGCTCCTTCGGGCCGTCGCCGCCGGTGGCGCCAGAGCAGATTGCCGGTCTCCGCGTCAATTGCGATCACCTGGTTCCGCGGCGTCGAGACGAACATGACGCCGTTGTTGACAATAGGTGGTGCCTCGTGACCGCGGACCTCACCTGTAGAAAATGACCAGGCTGGACGCAGTCTTCCGACATTGCTTGTGTTGATTTCGTCGAGCGGACTATAGCCCCAACCGTCGTAAGTGCGTCGGAGCATTAGCCATTCATTGTCGGCGGGGTTTTCGAGACGTTGGGCCGTCACCAGCTCATAGTTCTCCAGGACCTCGGGAACAGGTGCAGGCTGTCCTTGTGCGAAAACAGGTTGAGCTAAAGCCACCACAAACGTAGCGGCCACGACTGCTTGTAGATTCCGGATTCCGACCATTGCGGTCCTCCTGAAAAAGGTTAGGAGAGAAACGTCGAACGATGCCTCAGGCGGAAATGGCGCCAACGAACGCATCCGTCAACTCGTCTGAGGTCATATTATTGAGCGTTTCGTTCACACCGACGAGGAAAGCGTCCCCTTGTGGTGCTGACAACAGCACGCCCCGGTTCTCCATTCGCCTTCGGAATTCGAGAGGGTCAATCCCACTGACTTGCAGACGGAACAGATTCGTACCCGACGGTATACGGTTTACAGTAAAAGCCTCGTGAGCGTCGAGTCCATGAATCAGTTTTTCAGAAACGTCCACGGCCCGACTGAATCTGTCTCCAAATCCCGGTAGGTAGTGGAGCGCTACGGCGGCGAAGGGCCAGGCTCTGGGGAGACCCCCACCAAACATGCGCCGCTCGTGGTACATCCCTTCGAGCAATTCCCTTGGTCCGGCGAGAATCGCGCCCGACGCCGCGTTGAAGTATTTGTAGAGCGATACGTATACGGTGTCGAAGGGCTGAGCCATGTCGGCGACGTTTTTTCCGCTGTATGCCGCTTCAAGGAACATTCGAGCACCGTCGAGGTGGAGCCCGATACCTTCACGCCGTGCGATGGCCACGATTTCTCCTAGTTCATTGGAGTCGAAGGCTTCCCCCTGTTTCCTCCGGACTGGCGACTCGATTGAGATCACCGAAACGCGGGAGCTAACGCGTCCATCTCGAGTGTCGTCGATCACGCGTTGAAGTTCCTCGGCCCCGAACGTCGCGTCACCGGAGGCGAGGGGTACGAGGTTGAGGTTACTCAGTGTCTGCGCGCAATCGCCTTCATCTCGGTAGAGATGACTTTCTTCCTGGACGACCACGCGGCTCGGACCGCCGGCAAGGGCTCGAACCGCCATATGGTTGGCAAGCGTACCCGTCGGCATGAAGATCGCCCGCTCTTTGCCCAGAATGCGAGCGAACTCTGTCTCCAGTTCCTCAACGACACCACCCAGTGAGTATGAGTCCGGATCAATGCCCCTTTCTTCCGATACTTGGGTAAGGACTTGCGCGTATTGAGCGGGATCGAGGCCGAGTCCGTCACCCGACAAGCGGACCCATCTCTGATCGGCCTCTGATCCGCTCTGTGCACGAGCAGTCTGGGACGGGTACAGAGCCCCAAGACCGAGTCCCGTCGTCCAGGCACCCCCAATGTGAAGGAACCGCCGCCGATTCACCGTCGCCATTCGAACCTCCTGATCGACCCAAGTCTGTTTGCGTGCTGCCAGTCTATCTGATTGGTCGGAA
Organism: Terriglobia bacterium; assembly: GCA_965218085.1. GTDB lineage: Bacteria > Acidobacteriota > Terriglobia > 20CM-2-55-15 > 20CM-2-55-15. The sequence goes on from CBDCKF010000001.1 coordinate 792,024, forward strand.
AAATCTCCTTTTGAGACTTTAGTTACATCTAAACCCTTTCTTTCAGATCCTTTACCGAGCTCGGAACAGACGGTTTACGCCGATCCACTTTCAACTCTTAAAATGTTACTCTGAGCCACTCCGTAGTTCTTCTGGCTGCTCACATTCACACTTCGTGACCTTCGTGTCTTCGTGTTAAAAACACGTCTGCGACCTCTGCGTTGACTCTCTTCTAGTCCCCAGACTTCGAAACTATCTGCAGATAACGGGCAAGCGTGCCCTCAAAGCTGTGGTCGAAAGACTCCACGACGATGGCATGGCCGATTGAAACTTCCAGAATCCTTTTGATCGTAAGGAACTTCGGCAGGTTTTGGAGGTTCAAATCGTGCCCCGCGTTGACGCCTATCCCCAGGCTTTCGGCATGGAGGGCAGCATGAGCGAAGCGATCCCACAGGGCATCTTCGTTAGAGGTTCCAAAGGCACGGGCGTAAGGTTCTGTGTACAACTCGATTCGCTCGGCACCAACTTCTTTCACGCGATCGATCTGTTCCATAACCGGATCCATGAACAAACTGACACGGATGCCTGCGGACTGAAGGTCGTTCACTAATGGCCCCAAACTGTCGCCGTCGGTTTCGAGATTCCAACCGTGGTCTGACGTCAGTTGATTCGGGTCGTCGGGGACGAGCGTGCACTGGTGGGGCCGGACGTCTTTCACGATCTTGAGGAAATCCGGGATCGGGTTGCCTTCGATGTTGAACTCGACCCCCGGATAGCGGCCAGTCAACTCAGACAGTTCGTGGACATCGGAATAGCGGATGTGTCGTTGGTCCGGCCGGGGATGCACGGTAATCCCGTGCGCACCGGAGGCAATGGCGCGCTCCGCCATGTTCGCTACATTTGGATAGTCGGTGTCGCGGGAATTACGGATGAGAGCGATCTTGTTGACGTTGACGCTGAGTTTGGTCATCAGGCCGCTATCGGACAATCACTCTAAGGAAACGACGCTTTCCAACTTTGAGTACATATTCACGCGGCGATGAATGGTCCAACCTCGACCGAGGGTCGGTGATTTTCTCCCCGTCGACGGTCACGGCCCCCGATTCAATAAGACGCGTTGCTTCAGAAACAGAGCCTGCTATTGCCCACGAATTGAGAATTTTTGAAACGATCGGGTAATCGGGGGACACGGCCACTTCACGGGTTTCGATATCGCCAGGCACCTCTTTCTTCCCGAATACCCGCTGAAATTCTCCCCGCGCTCGGGAAGCCGCATCCGCGCCGTAGTAGTCGCTGATGATGTGTTCCCCAAGGTCTCCCTTCAACTCCATGGGATGGCGCTTGCCCGAAGCGACTTCCTGCTTCCAACCTTCAATATCTTTCACAGGAACGTCGGTCACGAGTTCCCAGTATCGATACATCATGTCGTCGGAAATCGACATCACCTTCCCGAATATCTCGTTCGGTTCTTCATCGATGCCGATGTAATTGTCCAAGGACTTGCTCATTTTCTGGACGCCGTCGGTTCCCTCCAGCAAGGGCATCGTCATGACGATCTGGGAGGCTTGTCCGTACTCTCTCTGCAGATCTCGACCGACCAGCAAATTAAATTTCTGGTCCGTGCCTCCCAGCTCGACGTCGGCTTCGAGGGCGACCGAGTCGTAACCCTGAACGATCGGATACAACAACTCATGCATTGAAATAGGTTGCTGCGCTTTGAGCCTCTTCTCAAATTCATCGCGTTCCAGAATCTGGCGGACAGTAATGCGTCCGCAAAGCGTAACGAGCCCTTCAGCGCCCATCTCCGACATCCAGCGGCTGTTGAAATCAATTACCGTGGTATCAGGATTGAGAATCTTGAAGATCTGCTTCTTGTAGGTTTCCGCGTTGGCGTTGATTTGCTCTCGAGTCAGTGGCTTTCGAGTGGCCGATCGACCGGAAGGATCGCCGATCAAGCCCGTGAAGTCTCCGATCAGGAAGATGACCGTATGCCCGAGATCCTGAAAGTGCTTCATTTTCCGGATCAGGACCGTGTGCCCGAGATGGATGTCCGGCGCGGTCGGATCGAAACCGGCTTTCACCTTCAGCCCTCGGCCTGTCTGCTGAGACTTCCTCAGCCGTTCAACGAGGTCTTCCCGACGGATGATCTCGACAACTCCTTTTGACAGGTAGGTCAGCTGTTCATCGAGGGACAGGTTCTGGCGGTTCTCGCTCACGCGGCTCTTATCCATCTACAACTACCCGACGACCGCGGATGTCGCAACGTCCAGCAAGAACCTTCTCAATGGCTTCGGAATACAATCGATGTTCCTGCCACAGAATGCGATCAGAAAGATCTTCAACCGTATCTCCATCCAGAACCGGAACCATGATCTGACGGACAATCGGCCCACCGTCCAGCGATTCGTCCACGAAATGTACGGTGCAACCGCTGAATTTTACGCCATATTCCAGGGCCTGGCGCTGGGCCTCCAAGCCTGGAAAGGCGGGCAGAAGCGAAGGGTGGATATTCAAGATGCGTAGTGGAAAAGCTTTGACGAAAACAGGGCTCAAGATACGCATGAATCCAGCGAGACACACCAGAGCGACCTCGTTTTCCTCAAGCAAGCGAACAACGGACTGGTCGTATTCTTCACGTTTAAGACCCGCCGAAGGCAAGTAGGCCGTCTTAAGGCCATGCCTGCGGGCTTCATCGAGACCTGCGGCCGACTCATTGTTGCTCACTACGAGAGCAATCTCCGCATCGAGCATGCCCTGATCGACTTGATTCGCAATTGCTTTGAAGTTCGAGCCTCGACCCGACAGCAGAACAGCTATTCTCCGGCTATTGAGCTCGATTCTCATGCAAGGTAGATAACTTTCCGTTCGCCTTCGACGACGCGACCGATGACGAAGTGCTCCGAGCCGATGCCCTCACCGAAGGACGCCAACGACTCTGGCCGGATTACCGCAATCATACCGATCCCCATGTTCGTCGCACGCAGCATCTCCTCGCTAGCGACGGAACCGGTCTTCGCCAACAACTCGAAAACGGGCAGGACGGGCCAGGAGCCCATCTGGATTTCCGCCTGGCAACCATCAGGAAGAATCCTGGGCAGATTGTCGGTGATGCCGCCGCCGGTAATGTGTGCCAGCCCAAGGACCTGGCCCTCGGCCAAAACCGGACGCAGGACTGGCTCATAGTTCAGGTGCGGCTTAAGCAATTCTTCTCCGAGAGAGATACCCAGTTCCGGAGGAACGGTATCCACCGACCATTGGGCAACATCGAAAAACAGTTTCCGGGCCAGAGAATAGCCGTTGGTATGCAACCCAACAGAAGGCAAACCGACGAGCAGATCGCCGGGTTGGATGTGCCGCCCGTCGATGATTCGGCCCCGATCCACGACACCGACAATAAAACCTGCGACGTCGTATTCCCCGTCCTTGTAGAACCCGGGCATCTCGGCTGTTTCGCCCCCAAGCAAGGCGCAGCCCGCATCGGCACAGGCGGCGGAGATTCCCTCCACGACAGATACAACCACATCCGGATCGAGACGGCCCGTCGCCACATAATCCATAAAGAACAGTGGGCGCGCCCCCTGGACGCCGATATCGTTCACACAGTGATTGACCAGGTCGGCACCCACCGTGTCATGACGTCCGGTCATGAAAGCGGCCTTCAATTTCGTCCCGACACCGTCGCTGCTGGATACCAAAACGGGCTCGTGTATGTCCGGGAAGCGGGCATCGAAGAGGCCACCAAAACCACCAATCTCACTGAGAACCCCCGGGGTAAATGTTTTACGGGCGAGTTCGCTGATCCGGTGCGTCGCTGCTGAGGCAGCATCAATGTTGACTCCGGAGTCCTTGTAGGTGATTGAACGGTCAGTGGTCATTTGATGGGGAAGTTGGAGGTTAAGAGTCGAAAGTTAAAAGTGGAAATCTCTTGACCACTAACTTCTAACTGACAACTCTTAACGATAATTCAAGAGTCGTCTCCGGAATCTCCGTGTGTACTAAAGACAGGCCAGCCCTCTTCAATGATATCGGGATCGGGCTTCGTCCAGAGATCGAGCTGACGATCGTCGGCTTTGGCATCGAAGATCTCACTGCTCAACTCAAGCGGGTAAACCCCTGTATAACAGGCGGTACAAAAGTTCCCCTCGGTGCCCTCAACCGCCTGCAGCAGACCTGAAAGCGACAGGTAGGACAGGGAATCGGCTTCGATGTACTTTCGAATCTCTTCGATAGTGTGACTGGCACCGATCAATTCTCGGCGATTGGGGGTATCGATGCCGTAAAAGCACGGAGACATGGTGGGCGGGCAACTGATCCGGACATGAACCTCACGCGCACCCGCAGCACGGACCATCTTGACTATCTTTCGGCTCGTCGTTCCCCGAACAATGGAGTCATCGATCAAGATGACGCGTTTGCCGGCAAGCAACTCTTTAACGGGATTCAATTTCACCTTTACGCCGAAATGCCGGATCGTCTGCTTCGGCTCGATAAAAGTCCGGCCGACGTAGTGATTTCGAATCAGGCCAAAGGAAAAAGGAATGTCTGCCCGCTGTGAATACCCGACGGCCGCGGTGACTCCCGAGTCGGGAACGGGGACAACGAGATCGGCATTCACTGGAGCTTCCTCAGCCAGAATACGTCCCATCCGTTCCCGACTCGCCTGGACCGTCCTGTCGAAAACGATGCTGTCCGGCCGAGCGAAATAAACATGCTCAAAATGCACTTGGCCTGCCGCGGTCCGGTCGGAAGCTCGGACGAACGGATCTGGTCGCCGCTGATCGCCACAACTTCGCCAGGCAGGACTTCCCGTATATAGGACGCGTTAATCAAGTCGAACGCACACGACTCGGAAGCAACAACGTAAGACCCATTGAATTTTCCAATACATAACGGACGGAAGCCGTAGGGATCCCGCGCCGCGATCAACGTGTTTTCACTGAGCAAAAGCAGGGAATACGCGCCCTGCACTCGACCCAGCGCGGCCACCAACGCGTCATCGAGAAGCTCGCCCTCAGCCCGTGCGAGCAAGTGCAGTATGACTTCGCTGTCACTACTGGATTGAAAGACGGCGCCCTCGGCTTCCAATTCTGCTCTGAGCGATATGGCGTTGATCAGGTTGCCGTTGTGACACAGGGACACTTCGCCGTGGGTGCTCTTGACGACGATGGGCTGGGCGTTGTTTCTGGAACTGTCACCGGAGGTGGAATATCGGGTATGTCCAATCGCGCTGGTACCGGTTAGGCGCTGCAGGGTCCGCTCCGAATAAACCTCGCCCACATGACCCATGGCCTTATGGGTGCGCAGTTCTTTCCCGTCAGATACGGATATACCGGTGCTCTCCTGCCCCCGGTGCTGGAGGGCGTAGAGTCCCAGGTAAGTGAGACGCGCTGCTTCGGGCTGATTGCTGATGCCGAAAATGCCACACATAGTGTTTGCTTGACGTCCTAGTTTAACCGAACCGTGATTGGTTTTCGAGAAGGCCTTCCAGGCCGGACTGCCAGACGTCCTCAATAGCGCGGATGGCGACGTCAATCGCACGCGCACCCTCATAGTCCAGGATGAAGCGATTACCGCCAACGATTCCGATCTCATGAGCGATCAGGCCGGCCGCCCCCACACGTTTGGCCAGAGCGGGCCCATCGTCGGTCGACAACAAGACCCGCGTCGGAAATTCCCCAAATAGATCCCGGCAAACCTCGAGCCGGGAGGGCACACACACGTCGGCTCCGATCGAACCCCGATGGAGGGTTCCAAAACAGCACTCGGCCAGCGCCACAGCAAAGCCCCCCTCGCTGAGATCGTGCGCGGAATGGACCTGGGAATCGCGAATCAGGGCTGTTATCAAATTCTGCATGGCCCGTTCCTCTTCGAGATCGATCCGATCTGAACGAGAGACCGTTTCCAGAAGAAGGATAGCATCGCCCGGGTTCTGGAAAGCGGACGGCGTCACCAGTGCCAGGTCCTCGATCAAGCCGACAATGCCGATGACAGGCGTGGGGTAAATATCTTCCTTAAAAGTTTCGTTGTAAAAGCTAACGTTACCTCCGGTGATTGGCGTCTCGAACACCAGGCAGGCCTCAGAAATTCCATCTACGACCTCACTGAACTGCCACATCACGTCCGGGTGCTCCGGGTTGCCAAAGTTCAGGCAATTCGTCGCTGCCATGGGCCTCGCCCCCGAACACACCAGGTTTCGACACGCCTCGGCAACGGCTTTTCGAGCTCCCTCCCGGGGATCCCGGGCAACATGAACTGCGGGACCGTCGAGCACCATGGCGAGCGCTTTGCGTGTCCCCTTCACTCTGAGAACGGCTGCGTCCGATCCGGGCCCCACCATCGTGTTGGACTGAACCATGTGGTCGTATTGCTCCCAGATCCAACGCCGACTGGCCAGGTTAGGTGAAACCAGAGCCCGCATCAGCAGGTCTCGGTAGTCACTTTTCCCGGGATTTTCGTCGGCGTCACGGAACGCGGCTACAGTTTCGTCGGCACAGGTGTCGAGAAAACTGTAACGGGTCAGCCAGCCGTCGACCCGGGGATTGGAGGGCGAGCTGAAGGGTCTGTTGTAGAGAGGTGCGTCGTCAGCGAGGGGGCTGTTTGGAATTTCGGCGACGGTTTCTCCACCCATTTGTACGCGAAGCAGCCCGTCAGCCTTGACCTCGCCAATGTCGACGGCGTCCAGGCCCCACTTGCGAAAGACCTTAAACAATTCCGGTGCGCGAGCAGGCTCGGCGACCAGGAGCATCCGTTCCTGAGATTCGCTGAGCATGATCTCATACGGCCCCAACCCGGACTCGCGTTGAGGTACCCGATCCAGATCGATGTCCACACCAGTGCCGGCGCGTGCACCCATTTCGCAACTGGAACAGGTCAGGCCGGCGGCTCCCATGTCCTGAATCCCGACAACCAGACCCTTGTCCATCACTTCAATGCACGCTTCCATCAGAAGCTTTTCCATAAACGGATCACCGATCTGGACGTTGGGCCGCTTTGCCCCGGCATCCTCACCAAAACCCGCCGATGCCATCGTCGCGCCGTGAATTCCGTCACGGCCGGTCTTAGCGCCCACGTAGATGACCCGATTGCCGACACCCGTTGCCTGTCCCAAAAATATTTTGTCCTTCTCGAATATGCCGAGCGCAAAGGCATTGACCAGCGGATTCTGCGAGTAGCAATCGGCAAAATACACTTCGCCGCCAACAGTGGGGACACCGAAACAATTGCCGTAGGCCGCGATACCCCCAACCACGCCCTCAAGAATCCGCCGGTTCTGGGGTTCGTCAAGAGAACCGAATCGCAAGCTGTTCATCGCCGCGATCGGGCGGGCCCCCATCGTAAAAATGTCACGGAGGATCCCACCGACCCCTGTGGCCGCACCCTGGAACGGCTCGATAAAGGACGGATGGTTATGAGATTCGATCTTGAACGCGACTGCCAGCCCGTCCCCGATATCGATGATGCCTGCGTTTTCCCCAGGACCCTGAAGGACAGCCGGCCCTTCGGTGGGCAAACGCTTGAGATGAACCCGTGAGCTCTTGTAGCTACAGTGTTCGCTCCACATAACGCTGAAGATACCCAGTTCGGTCAGGTTGGGTTCCCGGTCGAGTATCTTTCGAATCCGTTCGTACTCTTCCTGAGACAAATTGTGTTCTGCGAGAACGTCTTCTGTAAATGATGTCGACATTGGGTTCAAACGTGGGAAAGGGCTGTGACCATGGATTCGAAGATCAAGCGTCCGTCGTCGCCCCCGAGAATCTGTTCGCTGGAGCGATCGGGGTGAGGCATCATTCCAAGGACGTTGCGGCCCTCGTTAATGATGCCGGCGATGTTGTTCAAAGAACCGTTCGGGTTGGCTCGATCGGTGACCCGACCCTCAGCGTTAACGTATCGAAAGACCACTTGATCCTGGTCTTCAAGCCGGCGAACAGTGTCGTCGTCGGCATAGAAATTGCCTTCTCCGTGTCCGATCGGGAGATGGAGAAGTTTCCCAGGCTGAACCTGGGACGTAAACGGTGTCGCGACCGATTCGGTTCTCAGATGCAGCCATCGGCAAACGTACTTCAGGCCAACATTGGGAAGCAGTGCGCCAGGAAGCAAGCCGGCTTCCATCAGAATCTGAAAGCCGTTGCAGATACCGATCACCAGCCCGCCACTCTTAGCGAATGCGGTCAGGGCTCCCATCACGGGAGAAAAACGTGCGATAGCTCCGGTCCGGAGATAATCCCCATAGGCGAAACCACCGGGCAGGATCACGGCTTCGAAGCCGTCGAGGCTCGTGTCCTGGTGCCAGATGAACTCGACCGGCTTTCCCAGGACGGACCGCAGTGCGTAATAGCAGTCGTGGTCACAGTTCGACCCGGGAAAGATGACGACTCCGAACTTCACTTTCCGCTCATTCCCAAATAATCCGATAGTCTTCGATGACGGGATTTGTCAGAACATCCCGGGCCAGACGCTCTACCAGGGCGTCCCGGTCCGCTTCGCTCAGATCGTCACCCACCGCCACTTCGAAATGCTTCCCCTGACGCACTTCGCTCACACCTGATATGCCGGCCGTTTCCAGGTTTCGATGGATCGTGAGCCCCTGAGGATCGAGAACCGTCGGCTTTAGGGTCACGATTACTGTCGCTTTCACGGGGCTTAGCCTCTCCTTAAAAATGAACTCACCATAAAGATAAAAAGTTCAATACGACGGTCACGAAGACTAACGAAGTAAGAGAAGGGCTGTATAAGAAGAAAGATTCTTTGTGGCCTTCGTTGATCTTCGTGACCTTCGTGTTAAGAAAATATCACGCGTAACTCGTGTTAAAAAAAGGGGATTAATAAGATTACTTGACAAATTCATCTGTATCCTGTAGACTGGTCTCATTAGTCAGGAGACCACATGACCACCTACACCGCACCGGGAAAATCGTATCGAAAGGGTTTGACACTCATCGATCTCATGAACATGTTTCCGACCGAAGAAGCTGCTACCGAGTGGTTCGAATCTGTTCTTTGGCCCACTGGCCGATGCTGCGGGAAGTGCGGTAGCGTCGCCACACGGGAAGTCCCGAACAGCAAGCCCATGCCGTACTGGTGCTCGGACTGCCGGAATTACTTCAGCGTCCGAACCGGAACGCCGATTGCCCGATCGAACGTCCCTCTTCGCAAGTGGGCCATCGCCATCTACCTGTGCCTGACCAGCCTGAAAAGTGTGAGCAGCATGAAGCTGCGCCGGGACATTGGTGTTTCGCAGCCTACCGCGTGGTTCATGCTGCATCGGATTCGCCAAGCGTGGGCTACCGACTCTGAAGGCGGTTTCTCTGGTCCGGTAGAAGTCGATGAGACCTATTTCGGTGGGAAGCGTCGGAACATGAGCAACGCGCAGCGCAAGACCATGAAAGACACTGGCCGTGGGCCGGTTGGCAAAACGGCGGTTGTGGGTGCCAAGGATCGCGCCACCAAACAGGTCTCGGCCAAGGTAGTTCGATCCACCGACGCCGAAACCCTTCAAGGCTTCGTCATGAATCACGCCGAGCCCGGCGCGACCGTCTACACCGACGATGCTACGGCCTACACCGGCCTTCCCTTCCGGCATGGGACCGTCAAGCACTCGGTTGGCGAGTACGTCAACGGGATGGCCCACACCAACGGGATCGAGTCGTTCTGGTCCATGCTCAAGCGAGCGCATAAGGGAACCTTCCACAAGATGAGCGCGAAGCACCTTCAACGATACATCGACGAGTTTGCCGGGAAGCACAACATCCGCGAATCAGGCACGCTTGCCCAGATGCGCAACACTGTCGCCCGGATGGTCGGGCGCAGCCTTCTTCTCCGGGATCTCGTCGCCGATAACGGGCTTGCGTCGGGTGCCCGGTCGTAACGGAACCACGCGCCGGAACAGGGCGCGAGCCAGCTTCTCCGGCGTCGCGCCTACCAAATCTCGCTTTGGATCAAGCATCGGTTTCATACGTCACCCCTCTTTCTCAGGAATATCGAATTGGAGCCGGACTTGTGGCTTGTCCGGATCAACTCGGGAATAAGAAGTCTGCAACCAAGAATCAACAACTTACAGATTCCAACTGCGCCGGTACCATTGCGCGCGGGTCGGATTCAGCCGCGAATTCGGGAATTCCTGCATGACACGTCGCTGAATGTCAGCGTTACTGCCACTCTGACGCAGCACTTCCTCGGCAACTTCATAGCGATACTTGTATTTCATTTCGACCTTCTCTTCTTGTACGGGTTAGCGGTCATTTGAAAGATAGTTTTGTTCTGCGGCTACCTTACGCGCTTCTCTAATGTCTGATGTACGGGAGAACACGATAATCCAACTCAAAAAACCATCCCAGTTACTCTTAACCAAATCAGTGACTGGCCATTTAAGGTGGGGATGCTTTATCTTGAGCCTCTTGAGCCTTTCGATGATCGTGCGAATTTCAATCCAAAACTCTCTGTCATTCTTGAGACCCTTCGATATTTTTTCATCAATGGTCTCAAGGTCTTTACACATGGAGTGGAATCGCTTGCTCGGACGCCTTTCGTTAATCCAGTACCAGTTGATTGCTATCATCATCCCCAAAACAAAGGTCAATGCGCCAGCATACAATTCTGGGGGAACCGTCAAGATTCCGCTCATGGCTTCTCTCGCCCACCGATACACCAGGGTGACCGCACCAGAAGCGAGAACCAGTTCGGCCATGATCCTTGCGACCCATAAACGCATCGGCTCATGCTAGACTTCACGCTCAATCGTGTCAAGTAACATTATTAATCCCCTAAAAAAACATCACGCGTCACTTCCCCCATCCTCAAAAACCCGATTGAAGATGTAATCCACATTCTCCAACAGGTGCTCTGAATTAAAGACCTGGTCAATCTGTTTCCCGTCGAGCCGCCCGCAGATGTCGGCGTCCGCCAGCACGCTGTCTCTGAAAGCCACGTCTTCGTCCCAGACGCGCATGGCGTTTCTCTGAACCCATCTGTAGGCTTCCTCGCGGGTCACACCTTGCTCGACCAATTCCAGCAACAATTGCCCCGAGTAGATAAGTCCGTGGGTCAATTCCAGGTTCTCTTTCATCTTCTCCGGATAAACAATGAGCCGATCGACGAGATTCGCAGTGCGATCCAACAAGTAGTCGAGCAGTATCGTCGAATCCGGAAAGATGATCCTTTCGGCCGAGGAGTGAGAGATGTCACGCTCATGCCACAGTGCCACATTTTCGAACCCTGCCTGCGCATTACTTCGCAGGATACGTGCCAGTCCCGAAATCTGTTCCGACGCGATTGGGTTCCTCTTGTGTGGCATCGCTGAAGAACCCTTCTGCTTGGACGAGAAATACTCCTGAGCTTCACGCACTTCGGTCCGTTGAAGGTGCCGGACTTCAACGGCGATCTTCTCCAGACTCGCCCCGACGAGTGCGATCACCGAGATGTAGTGTGCATGCCGGTCCCTTTGCACCACTTGTGATGAAGCCGGGGCTGGCCGCAGGCTCAGCCGCTCCATCACGCGCTCTTCGACTCCCGGAGACAAATGCGCAAAGGTTCCGACCGCACCGGACAGCTTACCGACCCGCATCCCCTCGGCGGCATCGGCCATTCGATTGCGATGGCGACGGATCTCGTCATACCAGATCGCCAGCTTGTGGCCGAAAGTGATGGGTTCGGCATGAATGCCGTGCGTGCGTCCAACCATCACAGTGGACTTGAACTCGTGGGCGCGTTTTCGAAGGACTTCCAGGAAGTGGTCCAACCCGACCAAAAGTATTTCCGAAGCTTCCCGGACCTGAAGGGCCAAACCGGTATCGACGACGTCCGAAGAGGTCAACCCGTAGTGGAAATAACTGGAAGACCCGCCCACGTGCTCGGCGACAGAGGAGGTAAACGCGATCACGTCGTGACGGACTTCGGCTTCGATCTCCTCGATACGCTCGACGGAAAAGTTCGCACGCTCGCGAATCTCCTTCGCCGCATCAGCGGGTACGACGCCGTCCTCCTCCAGGACGTTCGTTGCAGCGAGTTCGACCGCCAGCCACTTGCGGTACTTATTCTCTTCCTCCCAGATGCGACCCATGGCTGGACGCGTATATCGTGGGATCAAATTTCCGCTCTCCTAACCGAGATCGATGGGTGTACTTGGAGTATCCTGAGAAGCCAGCGAAACCGCAGTCCCGGCAAGCCCCCTCGAAGCCAGCGCCTGGCAGGCCTCCAGCCGGGCGATTTCAGGGTGGTTGTTCTTGGAACTGAGATGGGCCAGCACAACATGCTGAGCCTGACCGTCGAAAGAATCGGTGAGATAGCGGCCGACAGTCGCGTTGGAAAGGTGCCCGTTTCGGCCCACCAGTCTTTCCTTCAAGCTCCATGGATAGGATCCCATCCGGAGCATATCGAGATCGTGATTCGACTCAAGGATCAGAACGTGACTCCCCTTCATGAAATCCGCTACGTGATCGGGAATCCAGCCCAGATCGGTCAGTTGAGTCACCTTGATCCCATTGTAGCGCACTGAAAAAGCCGTAGGCTCTTCGGCATCATGGGGAACGCCAACCGTATCGACTTCCACATCGGCGATGGTAAAACTCCGGCCGGGAACAATAGGTACGATGCCCGACGCGTTCATGTCGTAGCTGTCCGCCCGGCTACCGTCGATCGTGCCGCACGACATGAACACATCGAGCGAAAATTTCTTCACCATCGACTTAAGACCCGCCACGTGGTCGGTATGCTCGTGGGTTATCAGCACGGCATCGATTTGATCCGGGTCCTCACCGATGGCCCTGAGGCGGGTGGCCAACGTCCTAGGACCGAGCCCGCAGTCGATCAGCAGGCGAACCTTATCGGTCCGGATAAACGTCGCGTTACCCCGACTCCCGCTACCCAGGACGGAAATTTTTATAGACATTCAAAGAAATCCAAGCAATTGATTGGTGTGTAAGCTTGTATCAGAGACCGGGAAGAACCACGACCCGCGCTTCCGGTCTCAGTATCCGGACCGGAGTGGACAAGTCGGGGGAACCTACCAATAATTTCCCAATTTCGATAGAATACAGCCATGCGTCTCAAGCCATTCGTCTTCTTCACCCTGGTCGGGTTACTGGCCGGTTACGCGATTTACCGGGAATCCGTCGCGCCGGATGCGACTTTGATCGGTTCTGTGGCCCCTGAGTTCGAGCTCCTGGATCAGGACGGTCAGACCGTCCGGCTCAGCGACTATGCCGGTAATCTGGTCTTCCTCAACTTCTGGGCCACCTGGTGTGAACCCTGTGTGGTTGAGATGCCGGACATGATGGCCTTGAACGAGACCTTTAAAGGCCGCCCCTTCAAAATGCTCGCTATCAGCATCGACACCAATTGGGAAGACGTCCGCGAGTTTTACGCAGAACATGAGTTGGACATCCCGACGGCCCTCGACCCGGGTCGCCAAGTTTACTTAAAATACAGGGCCCTCGGCGTCCCGGAAACATTTTTCATCGACGGTAACGGGAACATCGTCCAGAAGTTCATCAGCTACCGGCGATGGATGAGTCCCCAGTTTCTGACAGAAATCGAAGAGCTTGTGGCCCAACACGAGAACGGCACGATCTCTGAAGCGATTAGCAGTCGAACCGGGGATTGACCCGATCCCCCGTGCCCGAATCCCCTCCCGACGGTCCGATACTGCCGGAATCATTTTTCGACCTTTCACTGGATGATCTCGCCACGGCTCTGGAACCATCGTTCCGGGCAACTCAGCTCTACAAAGCCGTTTACAATCAATGGATCGATGACTTCGACGAGATCACGAACCTGCCCAAGTCTCTGAGAACAAACCTGAAGGAGAGGTGGAATATCCAAACCCCGCCGATCCACCGGACCTTTGAAGCCCAAGACGGGACCCGCCGCCACCTGATCCGGCTGGCTGATGGTGAAATGGCTGAGACCGTTTTCATACCCGAGGAAAACCGGAACACGATCTGCGTTTCCTCCCAGGTCGGCTGCCCTCTGGCGTGTGCCTTCTGCCTGACGGGCCAACTTGGATTCGTCCGCCACCTGAGCCCCGGAGAGATCGTCTCCCAGATACTGGTCGCCCAACGCGAAAACCTCAGCCCTGACGACACAACTGGCGACAAACGAAACCACTTCAACATCGTCCTCATGGGAATGGGAGAGCCCCTGCACAACTATGACAATGTGATGAAGGCCCTGGCCATCCTGAACGACCCCTTGGGTCTGAACGTCTCGATGTCACGCATAACGCTCTCCACGGCCGGATTGATTCCCGAGCTGAAGCGTCTCGCCCGGGAACGTCTGATTCCGAACCTGGCTGTCTCCCTCACGGGCGCGACAGACCCGATTCGCGATAGTCTGATGCCGATCAATAGAACCTACCCGATCGGGGCCCTCGTCGAGGTTCTCAGAAACTTTCCCTTCAAGCCGAGGCAGCACGTCATGTTGGAGTATGTCTTGCTCCGAGGCGTGACCGATTCTCCCGATCAGGCCCGGGATCTGGCAAGAATCGCCCGCAAGGCTCGGGCAAAGGTAAACCTGATCCCGCTGAACGAATCGCCCGACCTGCGGTTCGAACGCCCGGATCAGGCAACCGTTGTGCGCTTCCACAAGATTCTGCTGGACCAGGGGATCCCCGTTTTCGTTCGAAAAAGCCGAGGGGATGACATCTCCGCCGCTTGCGGCCAACTGAAAAAGAAGTGGGCCGACTCACCGCCCCAGATCGATCTCGCGGCCCTCAAGATTTAGCGGAAAGTCACAGGCCGGGGAAATTATGTGCAACGGAGGTGGCTTTACGGTTTCCAATCCAGCTCATAGCTTTTCCGGGTCTGCCTCCCTTAGCTCGGCGCAAGACTATTCACTTCGGGAGTAACGGCACACATTCACAGCGAGGCCCGAGCCCAGGACTGGTGCAAGCAGGTAGACCCAGACAGACTGAAGCTGTCCACTGACAAGTGCCGGCCCCAGAGACCTGGCCGGATTCATTGATGCACCGGAAATCGGCCCCCCGAATAGGGCCGCAAGCGCCACAACGGCTCCTACGGCAAGTCCGGCCGTGGAATCTGAGAGAGTTCATCCGCTGGAGCAATGAACCTCAAACTGTCAGTCCTGCCAGAAGCCTCGAATGTCTCGGTCCGAAGGGGCTGACACAGACGACGACATTGGAATTGGACCGCGTCGGGTCCTTGCAGATCTATAGCACACTGCTGCCAACCGGCGGCGGCGTGTCCACGACCCAGTTCCGGATCGATCTCGTTCGTTAACAGCCTCGCCTTATTTTTCGGCAACGATGTAGACGATAAAAGCAGTGTCGGCTTCGCCACGCACCGCAGGGGTGTATTCGCCGTTGCCTTCCCCGGTCTCCTCCTCGGTTCCCTCCCAATACACGGTCACGCGTTTGAAGCCCGCCTCGAGCAATATTTCCCGGATCTCGGGAAGACTCCACAAACGCCAGTCGTAAGTGAAGGCCTTTTTTAGGCGGGAACCATCAGGGAAAGTGAAGTCGATGTGACACAGGAAATCACCGCTGATGGGATCGTAGCGTTCCTGGTCCCACACGTAATTAAACGTGTCGTGAACCGTCTTTTCACTCATCTCAGTGTGGGCATCGGACCCACCATAGGCGTCGAGCATGAAGAGGCCGTCCGTACCCAAACCTCTATGGACGGCCCTGAAGTACTTTCGCAGGAGCTTGCGGTCCTTGAAAATCCAGTAGCTGAAGTTCATCGCCAGAACGACGTCGACCCTCGGGCAATCTACTTTGAGGACGTTGGCCTTCACGAGTTCGACACGTTTGCCGGCAGATCCGAGCGTCGCAATATGGTGTTCGCGACCCCATTGCTGGACATCCGCGTCCAGATCGACGCCGATGGCATGATTGTTCCTGCGCCGGCGCACCCATTCGCAAGCCGAGTTGCCTGTGCCACAGAAGTCTTCGCGTAACCACGTCGCCCGGCGGCCGCGCAATTCGACAAATGTCTCGTCCACGAAGTCGATCTCAGCTTCCGCACACTGCACGGCCTCTTCATACAGCACATGAGGGTCGGCTTGCTCGGCCATGGTGGGCCGGGATCTCTTAGCTTTCCGGCGAGAACCGGAGGGCGACGCTTTGGGAGCCATTCAATATTTCCTCATGATAGTAAGCTGTAGGTGCACTCTGTGAGCGCACGTCATTGTTGTTGTGAGGTCAAGCATGGGGGAACCCGCTGAAGGACGGTGGGCCCTATGCTAGTAATTGCCACATCGCCAACTCCCGTTGGCGACCCGCACCTCCAGAAGAAGCTACAAGACGCGATCGTGACCCCAGATCCACCGGGCGGAAACGTCGAACTCCTTGGTTGAGTCCGGGTGGGCGTGAAGGGTTTGCTTGTTGAAGACCACGCCCAACTCCTGCAGCAGCACTTCCAGAACCTCTGAACCATAGCTCAGGTTCGAAAAATCGATTCCGTCCTTGTTGATACCGAGTACGCGGGTGGCTCTGGGGAAATGATCACACGGCGGAGTGCGCGCAGATTTTCCGTCTCGCGGCGAAAGAACTGAATGAGTTCGGGCGCGTCTTCAATGGAGCCGGTATAAACGATCACAGTATCGAAGGAAACAAGATCAGTAGGTGTCGCGGAGCCACCGTACGATTTCATCAATCGTATTCGGCGCCGCCAGCGAGGCGAAGGTTCCGCCTTCCGCCGAACTGACTGTAATGCGTGATGCGCCGGTGATGAACTCCCGAACGGCTTGCCCTGTCTCCCGATCGGTGACGATCAGATGAGCCATCCTCGGGCTGAACTCGCGTGCCGTTCCAGCCATCGCCAAGGCCTCGTCGAGAACAGGATTGATCGCAACTGCAGTTCCAACTTCGGGAAAACGGCCTGCAGCGATCAAGGCCAGATTCGCCCCTATATCTGATCCGATCACAGCAATCCGGTTCGAATCCAGGCGGGCCTTGGATTTCAACCAATCGAGGGCCGGCTCCATGTCCAGAGGAAACTGCCGGGAATCGCTCCGCCACGTCGGGTCCGCGCTGATCTCTTCCTGATTCCGCTGGCGACTCTGTCCATGCCCGCGGAGATCCAGCGTCATCACTGCCCAGCCCTCCATCAACAGTCTCTCTTTCAGGTCGTCCCAGACCGACCGCGTCTCACCAAAGCCGTGAAGTAGCAGTGCAGCGGGTATGGGCGCCGGAATTCCATCGGGGCTCTCAAAAGAACCCTGGAGTTGGGTGAGATCAAAGGTTTCAAGGCTCATCGCTCCCGGTTCATCCGCACTGGCAGCGGCCGGGATTATGGCCACGTCGAGTTCGAAGGGCAGAACATTATCGGGCCGGTCCAAGAACTTGCTCACTACTCGCCTTTCCGACTCCTTACCTTCAAACTCGGCGTAAACCTCATAGTCGACACCGGGAGGCAAACCATTCACCGCGTACACACCTCGATCGTTGGTGAGATGTGTCCGGGTCACGCCGGTGTCTACATTCAGAATAGAAACGCGGGCACCCGGAATCGGTTGTCCGCGTAAGTCGGAAACCACACCTGTAATGTTCTTGGGGCGGGGGGGGATGGGACGTTGCGCCGATTCTCCAATCCCAGAGATCGTGGACAGTAGAACCAGGACGCCCAGTGCCCGCCTGGGGATTCGGCCCAGATCAATCGGAAAGCGAGCACGGATAGCAACGTTCATGACAGTCATCGAGCCTTTCGCGGAAACGGCTTCGGTCTGATCGGCCACAGCCGCTAGTTCTGGAGCAGTCGTTGGATTACTGCTTCGGTCTCTTCGTAACGCCCGATGCCGGTATGGCTCAACTGAATCACGCCTTCCTGATCCACGACGTAGTGGGTCGGCCACGCGTTAGCCAGGTAGTCCAGCCAGGTCAGGTACTCGTGGTCAATCGTCACGGGGTATTCGATTCCCTTTTCAGCAACCGCACGGCGAACGTCGTCGACGTTTTTCTCAAACTCACCGCGTGGCGTGTGTACGCCGATAATCACGAGGCCCTGATCCGCGTACTTCACGTGCAGATCCTTCAGATGTGGCAGCGTCTTCGCACACTCGGGACAGCTCCAGGCCCAGAAGTCGATCAACACGACTTTCCCCCGCAGTTCCTCCAAGGTCATGGGCTCTGAGTTGATCCACTCGCTGGTCTTCAAGGCGGGTGACATCTGGCCGACGAAGGCATCCTCAGGGTGTTGGGCCCCGGCGGTAACCGTAAACAGCAACATCAAGGCCACTAAGCTCAGGCCCGACAATTTTACCGGCATCGATTTCTCCATAGGTTTTGTGATTAATGCCGCCCTATTTTGTCACAGTCTAAATCGGGATGCTACTGTGGCGGGATCCTGTGTGCTGGCTTGGTTTGACAACACAGGTGATTTCCGACTCGATTCAATCATCTTCTTCCTGTGGTATCAGGGCTCCGTGGCTTCCACTGATGAATGGACTCCACCCCATCCACTGACGCCTCAGCTCCGCCTCGTTGTCCATCCGCACCGGAGGACCGGTGCGGATCCTCTTGGGACCGGCTCAAACATTCCGTCAATCCCAATAGGCCTCTCCATCAGGATGATGGAGAGGGTCGCCGGTCGTTCGGTCAGGATGACGGAATGAACGACCGAGCGAAATCCCCTCTCCCGGCCGGAGGCCGAATATCAATCTGAGCCATTACCAATCCTTGTCCGGAGTTTCCTTCCACCTACCTCCGGACAGCCACAAGAGTCGCCACCGCACGATCGGTCTCAATCGACTCCTCATAGTGAATCACTTCCAGATCTCTACATAGGCGCGGCAGTTCACCGGATTCGAGTAGAAACTCCCGTCGGGGTCGCGTCTGACCGAGCACGTCATGGTGATCGGTCGTAAACGTCCGAAAGTAGAGAAGACCTCCGGGCCGGAGGGCTCCCGCGTACTGTTCGGCAAGTGGCCTGCAGAGAAAAAATGTATTCACGATGGCGTCGAGTCTCGCTCCCAACAACGACATGTTCTCCACATCGGATTGGACCACCCTAACCGGTAAATGTTCTCTCTCGACTAAATCGCGAAGCGGGGTCATTGCGTCAGCCGATCGCTCCATCGCAACGACACGACATCGGTTTCGACCGAAGAAAAGCGCGTGACGGCCCCCACCACAGGCGACATCCAGAACCTCGGGGTTTTTTTCTCGACGCACGATTCGATCTGCGAAACGAAGTATGAAATCTTCAGGTGGCTTCATGCGTGTTTGGAAACATGAGTGCTTAATATCACGCGATGCCCGAGACCCAAACCACAGCCGAAGACCTGCGCCGGAGGAAGGCCTTCCTACATATCCGACTGGCGACTGGCTTGGGTCTCCGGTCGATACACCGTCTGGTCCACGAGATTCGAAAACCGGAAGACATTCTATCTCTCACCATCAAGGAACTCACTGCGAAGTCCGTCCCGCACAAGATTGCCCGGGATCTGCTTTCATCCAGCGTTGTTGCATGGATCGGGGCGGAGATGGAATTCGCCCTTTCCCAAGCGGTAGCGTCAGGCGATACGCTCGAACACAGGCCGTCCGAGTGCGGTCATTGTGTTCAGGACTTTTTGGCCGAGTTGGATCTCCGTGATCTGCCTGGAGAAGCTGCGGGATTGGAGTCTGCGGCCGATGACACCCTTCCAACGGCCGATCTGCGTTTCTATCCGGCTGCGCGGGTTGTACCCTGTGGCCACTTGCCAGGCCATGCGGCCGTTGCTGCGGATCTGAGCAATATGGCGATCCCGAACGGTTGGATCCCGCGCCGATTGCGGTCGGATCGCTGCGTTCTTTGGCGGCGGTATAACCACATCCAGGGTCTCCCCATACCGTTCCCTCAGCAGATCTCGTGTAGACGCTCCATCATAGGCGCCGTCAGCCAGAAAGCCCGCGACCGGGGCATCGAGTTGATCCAGGAGCCCGGGTAATGCAGTGCTGTCTCCAACGTCATCGTGAGTCAGATTGGCGCAAACAATCGCACCGCTGGCCAGGTCCAGTCCGAGGTGGAGTTTGCGCCAGCGGCGGCGTATTCCCTTGATTTTATGCTTCTGCGCGAGCCATTCCCCTTCGCCGAAGATCTTGAGGCCGGTACTGTCCACCACCAGATGGACAGGCACAGATCCGGCTTGCATCATCACCTGAGCGATGCTCAAGCCGTTTGCACGACGCGACAGTGTGGAGAAGTCCGGCACCCGTATATCCAGCCCCATGAGCGTGCCGATGGATCCCATAAGTCCCTGCGTTTGCCGCAACCCAAGCCGATACACCGTGCGCAGCGTCAGGCATGTCTCGATCGCCAGATCCGAGTATCTCCGCTGGCCACCCCGTGACGTGCGGCGCGGCGCGCTCCACACACTTTGAGCCTCCTCACTGACCCAGATCCTCAGATCACCCCGCTGGCGCAGGCTCTCGTTATATTCCGCCCAGTTGATCACCCGATACTGCGCCTTATCAAACTTGTGCCGTCGGGCTGCGTTGAACTTATGTGGCATCTAAGTTATCCCCGGTGTTGAAAAACACGATGATAAGGCATCCTTCGGGATGATCCATGCAACAAGGTTCTCGACAACAACGAATCATTCAGTGTGGAGGAGTTTGCCCAATACATTCTCGAGGACTTCTTTTTCTTAATTGACCGAACGCCTGGTTGGGCCGTTCCGGAAGAACGCCAACCGGAACAACCGGCGGGGTAGCAAGACGCTTCAGGAAGAACGCTGAGGGAGACAAGACAATGGAAGCGCGTGTTCGACTGTACATCCGTGATGATCTGGGACGGCTAGGAGTCTGCGCGGCAGAAGGACCGAAATTGGGCGGGAATGGATGGAAGATAGGGCATGCCACGAACTTACCGAGCCTATATTCCAGAACAGAGCCTGCTGACGCCACCGTCGCTGAGAGATTGGCTGGTCGAAGATCACCTGTCGTACTTCATATCGGATGCTGTGGACGCAATGGATTTGAGCGGGTTCGAACAGAGGCATGGAACTGACGGACCTGGCAATCAGGCCTTCGATCCGCGGATGATGGTGAAGGTGATGATCTATGGGTACGGGACCGGAGTGTTTTCATCCAGGAAGATCGCAGCGAAGTTGAGAGAAGATGTCGCGTTCCGGATGTTGGGAGCCGAGAACTTTCCCGCGCACCGAACGATCTCGGATTTTCGCAAACTGCATCTTGAGGAGTTCGGGAAGCTGTTTGTGCAAGTGGTGATGATGGCGCGAGAAGCGGGTTTGGTGAAGATGGGGACGGTAGCGGTGGACGGAACCAAGATGCGGGCGAATGCGAGCAAACGCAAAGCGATGAGCTATCAACGCATGAAGAAGGGGTCATCGCAAGGTTTGTACCTGAAATTACTCTAAGGGCGGATCTTTGGCGAACAATCGGACTGCGGAGTACTACGCCCGGTTGTTAGCCGGATTGAGGTGCTACGCAGCATGTCCCGAAAATGCTAGGGTCTATTTTGAGACTGTCCCTGATATAGAAACGAATAAAGAGACACTTCAAAAGCCCGGAACGGCAGTGAAATGGCCCATCCTGAAACCGTCCCTGAAACGAACGTTAAAGAGACGGACGGCCCGGCCCGCAACGGTGACATCCTCGGTTATGCCCGGGTCTCGACTGCGGCACAGGATGCCGCCAGCCAGCAGGATCGGCTGCGGGAGGCCGGCGCCATTCGCGTGTTCGTCGACGTGATCTCGGGCCGACGGTTCGAGCGTCCGGCCCTGGCGGAACTGATCGACCATGCCCGGCCCGGCGACCGCCTCTCGGTTACCCGTCTCGATCGCCTCGGCCGCTCCCTCAAAGAACTGCTCGATACCGTCGAAAGCCTCAAGATCAGCAGCATTCACCTGGTCAGCCTCGAAGAACGAATCGACACCACATCGGCCGCGGGCGAACTGGTTTTCCACGTCTTCGGCGCCATTGCGCATTTCGAACGACGACTGATTTCCGAGCGCACACGCGACGGCATTGCCGCCGCCAAAAGACGCGGTAAAAGGCCCGGTCGCCCCCCGCTTCACCCGGACACCGTTTCGGCCGCCCAAAAACTGATTGAAGCTGGATTGACGCCCGGCGAGGCTGCTAAACAGCTAGGGATTGGCAGGGCAACGGCTTACAGGATCGCTAGAGCGCTGTACTGAACCCCTTGTGCGGTCGTTTTCCTTCCTTAGAGTAATTTCAGGTACAAACCTTGCGATGACCCCAAGAAGCAGGAGACCGAGTTGGGTGAGCAGATTCGGGATCTGTTGAACCGGGCGACCGCGACCGATGAGGACGAAGACCAGCGTTACGGCAAGGACCGGCGCGGAGACGAACTACCCGACGGGTTGGCGACCCGTAAGAAGCGTCTGGCCACGATCCAGGCGGCGAGATCCAGGAGGAAGCTCTTCCCGAGGCCGTTGTCTCCCGTGATCAGGTTCACCCGTGGCGCGAACTCCACCTTCATGGTGGGCGCGGGGCCTACGTTGAAGGTTTGGAGACACTCAAGCATATTCTCGGTCGTCTGGCCTACGTGAGCGGTGGGCGACCTGCCGGTGTTGTCGCTCGACCCTCGCCCTCATTCTACGCGGCCAGGTGGACACACGGCGAGAGCAGGCACACAGCCTCGCTCCCGTCCTTGTCGCGGACCCCGAATCGTCGTCGGGTCGGGTGTGCTCCGTCGAGATCAGCACCGATCTCCGGCCCGGTCGGACCCGTTCTGCGCCCTGTTCTTCCAATGAATACAGGGTACACTAGGATTGCCGGCTAGTTTCGCCCCCGACGACGTCGGATCATTCATGAGGAAACCCAACCACTTAGGATTTTATTTCAGATCAGGTGTATACGGACTCCCAGTCTTTCACACAATGGGCCGTCAAAGAACGACTCTCCTCGAAGAGGACGGACATGCAGAACAGCTTCGATTCCAAGGAATTCGTGAACAGGGCAGGCAGGAATCTCGTCGTTGCCTTCGACAACGCCCGCCAGCTCGCCACAACACCGGAACTTGTTGGCGATGCGATGGAGTACCCTGTAGTGGAACAGCTTGGACAGATTCTTCCAAACGGGATCGGGATCGGCTCCGGCTGCGTGATCGATACCAAAGGCGCCACAAGCCGCCAGATGGATGTCGTTCTTTACGAAAGGGACATTTGCCCGGTCTTTTGCGTAAACAACAGTCCGGAGACCACCTACTATCCATGTGAAGGCGTAATCGCGGTAGGCGAAGTTAAGAGCAGGATTGGGAAGACTCAACTTGAAGACGCATTCGAAAAGATGCGCTCCGTCAAGTCACTCAAGCGCAATTTCGATGCACCGAAGCTTCCCTCGCATAAAGGAAGGAAGGTGTTCGAATGGCGAAGATACGGCCAGACCGCACCCAGGGAAATTGTCGATCTGAACTACAACCCCGCCGACGATTATTTCAACGATATATTCGGTTTCGTGCTGGCAGGCGATCTGGAGGTGAAGGCGGAGACGATGCTTCGCCACTATGTCCGCTTGGTGAATCAAAGCAAAGGCAAGACGTGGTGCCCGAATATGATGGTATCCCTGAGTGGCGAGATGTTCTTTCCCAGCAAGATCTGGTCGAAACAGAGCGGCGGATTCACTGAAGACCTTCAACGGTCGATCCGAATGTCGAATGCTGTCTCAAGCAGGCGAGACCCGTTTCTTTTCAGCGTATTGGTCACCTGGCTGCACGACTCGTACCGCAATGGAAAAACATCCGACATAGCGGTGTTTGAGAAATATCTCTTGGACAACGAGAAAGAGTCAGAGCTGCTTGGTTCGATGTTCCTGGAAAGCGCGAGCGAACCGGAGACAAAACCAATCGTCAAAGAGCGTTGTTGCATGGATCGGGGCGGAGATGGAATTCGCCCTTTCCCAAGCGGTAGCGTCAGGCGATACGCTCGAACACAGGCCGTCCGAGTGCGGTCATTGTGTTCAGGACTTTTTGGCCGAGTTGGATCTCCGTGATCTGCCTGGAGAAGCTGCGGGATTGGAGTCTGCGGCCGATGACACCCTTCCAACGGCCGATCTGCGTTTCTATCCGGCTGCGCTGGTTGTACCCTGTGGCCACTTGCCAGGCCATGCGGCCGTTGCTGCGGATCTGAGCAATATGGCGATCCCGAACGGTTGGATCCCGCGCCGATTGCGGTCGGATCGCTGCGTTCTTTGGCGGCGGTATAACCACATCCAGGGTCTCCCCATACCGTTCCCTCAGCAGATCTCGTGTAGACGCTCCATCATAGGCGCCGTCAGCCAGAAAGCCCGCGACCGGGGCATCGAGTTGATCCAGGAGCCCGGGTAATGCAGTGCTGTCTCCAACGTCATCGTGAGTCAGATTGGCGCAAACAATCGCACCGCTGGCCAGGTCCAGTCCGAGGTGGAGTTTGCGCCAGCGGCGGCGTATTCCCTTGATTTTATGCTTCTGCGCGAGCCATTCCCCTTCGCCGAAGATCTTGAGGCCGGTACTGTCCACCACCAGATGGACAGGCACAGATCCGGCTTGCATCATCACCTGAGCGATGCTCAAGCCGTTTGCACGACCGGACAGTGTGGAGAAGTCCGGCACCCGTATATCCAGCCCCATGAGCGTGCCGATGGATCCCATAAGTCCCTGCGTTTGCCGCAACCCAAGCCGATACGCCGTGCGCAGCGTCAGGCATGTCTCGATCGCCAGATCCGAGTATCTCCGCTGGCCACCCCGTGACGTGCGGCGCGGCGCGCTCCACACACTTTGAGCCTCATCACTGACCCAGATCGTCAGATCACCCCGCTGGCGCAGGCTCTCGTTATATTCCGCCCAGTTGATCACCCGATACTGCGCCTTATCAAACTTGTGCCGTTGGGCTGCGTTGAACTTATGTGGCATCTAAGTTATCCCCGGTGTTGAAAAACACGATGATAAGGCATCCTTCGGGATGATCCATGCAACAAGGTTCTCCGCTACGCTGTCTCCCTCGAGAAGAGCGGGGCCAGCGCGACCGTTGCGTCGGTCGCCAGGTTGTCCTCTCCGGAGCTGGGCCGGCTGGCTGCCAGCATCGCCGGAGTTGAAGCGATGCACTGGTCGGCTCTCCTGGGGGCGTTGGGCGAGAATCCTGTCCCTGTCAGCTTTATTCCGCCGCCGAATGCGTGACGAGGAGGAGATGACTGACACACGGGGCAGCGTCACCGATTTTGCCTACGATGATTTCGGCGATCTGATTCGCCAGGCCGATTCTCGGGGAGTGCGCTCCGACTCCCTGGGAGATTCCAACTGAGCCGATACCCGTTGCGGAATCCGGAGTGCAACGACAGCCACCTACCGATGTTGAGCCTTTGACGACGGGTCGAAATATTAGGTGCATTGTAGAAATGGATTGGAGACGTGGAAAAGGACAACAAGACGGTAGAACACATCGAAACGCTGTTCTAGGAAAGGCAACCAAAGCGAAGCCGCGGAACAGCGGACTCACACGGGAGAAGGGCGACATGTCCAAGGTCAAAACTAATTGCAAGATGAGAACCGAGCTCATTGACGAGTTGGCCGATTTGCGCAGGCAGCTGGCCGAATCCAAGGAAGCGTTACGGCGGCAGGGTCGGGAAGATGAGAGCCTGCGTGCGATTGTCAAAGGTACTGCCTCAGCGACTGGAGATGACTTCTTTCGCTCTCTTGTATCTAACCTCGCTGGTGTACTCCGAGTGCGATATGCGTTTGTTTCCGAGTTTGTGGAGAAGCCGAAACGGGTCCGCACACTGGCATTTTGGACAGGAGAAGGCTTCCTTGACAATTTCGAATACGACTTGGCCGACACACCGTGTGAGCGGGTCTTGAATGGTGAAGCGTGCCACTATCCCGAGGGAGTCCAAGAACTCTTTCCAAGAGACCCGGACCTTCTTACTCTAAATGCAGAAAGCTACTTGGCTATCCCGCTCATCGACCAGTCGGGCAATGTTTTGGGCCACCTAGCCATCATCCATGATGAACCGATGCATGTCGAGGATATGTCGATGTTCAAGATATTTGGTGCCCGAGCCGGATCTGAATTGGAGCGCAAGAAGGCAGAGTTGGAACTTGGCGAGGCGCTGCGGAATCTCAAGGGGACGCAGGCGCAGCTCGTACAAACCGAAAGAATGGCTGCGCTCGGCGAGCTCACCGCCGGGATTGTTCACGAGATGAATTCACCGATTGGAGTCATGAACAGCTCGGCGAATAGTTGTGAGCGGTGCGTGGGCAAGATTCTTGCAGCTATCGGGAACAGCCGCACCCTGGACGAAGTGCGATCCGATCGAACTTTTCAGAAATCCGTGGAGATTCTACGCGATAACAGCCGCGTCATGACCGACGCCAGTCAGAGAATCTCTAAGATCGTTGACGGCCTCAAAACCTTCGCGAACTTCGATGAACGGGCGTTTCAGAGCATCGATGTTCACGAATCGATCGAAAACGCGCTTGCGCTAGTTCAGCACCAAATGCGCGATGGAGTGAGCGTTCGTAGGACTTACGGCGACATCCCCAAGATCTGGTGCAATCGTACAGATCTCACTCAAGTATTCACTACGCTACTGACCAACTCGATTCAGGCGATTGACCGTGAGGGAGAGATCAACATCCAGACTGCTTGCGATGGGGAGGGCGTCGATATTTGCGTCTCTGACACAGGACACGGAATCCCAGTCGACAGATTAGGCAGGCTGTTTGATTTCGCCTTCTCGACGAAGGGGTCCCGCGTCGGCATAAGCATGGGGCTTCCGAGTGTCTACAATATTGTCCGTCGAGGTGGCGGGGACATAAGCGTTTCGAGTCAGGTGAACAGGGGTACTGAATTCCGAATCCGCTTACCTCTTGGGCAAACTCCGTCAGGTGCGGTCGGATCAGCGGCGGTGGGGGTAGGACCAATTGAGACGAGTCAGGCTCTAGCCCGGATGGGTCACCAATCCGGGAATCGGCTGGTTTTCGGGTACGAGAAACGAATTGCGGCGAGTTCTGAATCCTGGAGTCGGTGAATCGGGGGAATCAGTCGTTGTTGAGGACGTGAGGTCGACTCGTTTGGCACGACAGGGACATGATTCGGCGTGTGGAGGCAGACCTCGGCCCTGTGCAGATGAAGAAGTGAGTTTTTCGGTTGTGGGTGAATCGTGTCGTCAGCAACGAAGCGGAATCGACTGCAGGTTCCGCATGATAAGGGCGAAGGTTTCGGGATAGGGATAGGCCTCCGACATCGAGATCCAGACGTTGCGGACCGTCAGGCGGATTCGGGCGCCGATTTTGAGAAGCTTCAGACGGATGGTCCCGCACTGGGCATGGGCCATCGCGGTATCTTTGAGCCCGAGGCGTCGCAGGGCATGCATGAGCATGTACGCAGCTGAGGAGAGATAGAGCCGGAGCTGATTGGCGCGCATGGTCGCCGCGCTGGTCCGGTCCGCAAATAGGTCCAACTGCTGTTCCTTGATACGGTTCTCCATGTCGCCCCGCGCGCAGTAGAAGTCCTCATACAAAGCGCGGGCTTGGAAGCGTTCCGGCGGCAGGGAGGTCACGATGAATCGGGGATTGGCGCCCTTGTCCAGGAACTCCGCCTTGCCGACGACGCGTCGCGCGCGGGTCCAGCTGTTTAGAGTCCGGTACTGGAAATCCTTAAACACCCGCGCCGGTTTCCCGGTGGCGTTAAACTCCGCTTCCGCCTGAACCATTTCTTCAGCGATTTCTTGCTTGAGACGACTGTTCTTGGCCAACCCGATCACATAATCGACCGGATGGGATTCACACCAGGCGAGCAGTTCATCCCTGCAAAAGCCCGAGTCGGCCCGGATGATGATCGATACTGTGGGCCACACCTGTCGGATCTGACCGACGATGCGCTCTAACTCATCCACCGCTCCGTCGGCCCCGTCAATGTTGGAACGCCGGAGCCGGGCGCACAGCAGATGTTCTCCCGAGAAGATGTACAACGGCAGGTAGCAGTAGTGGCCGTAGTAGCCGTGAAAGAACCGTCCTTCCTGGTTGCCATGGATCGTATCGTCGGTGGCATCCAGGTCCAGAACGATCTCAGAGGGCTCCGATTCGTGGGCCGCGATAAACGCGTCGACCATCCACCGGTCGATCTTGTCGCCATCCATGGCGATCTTCTTGTACCGCTCCTGGCCATCGACCTGCTCTGCGGTCAGTTCCAACCGGTTCAGCGTGCACTTGCCTGCCAACGCCTTTCCCCGGTCTCCGGCCTGCCGCCGGTTTTCCCCCAGCGGATCGGCCTTCTCCACCGCCACGGCCAGCATCGGATCGGTCCGTAGCTGGTCGTGGTCGTTCAGGTCCTCATAGCCCAAGCACAGCCCATAAATCCGCTGGCCCAACAACTCCTTCACGCTGTGTTCGATCAACCTCGGGTCCCGGTGATCGGTAAAACACTGCTCCAGTCCGGCGATCAAACCCGTCCGCTTCTCGACTTCCCTCAACAGCAGAACACCCGCGTCGGAGGTGATCTTTCCGCCGTCGAATCGCGCCTTCACTTTCCGTTGAAAAAGTCCGTGAAATTCGAACGTGGCTTGGTTACACTCTGTTCTCATAAGGGCCGTCTCCGTTTGGGTTTTTAAACGTTTCTCGTTAAACGCTTTATGCCAAACAGGGCGGCCTTTTCTGGTCCTATCCGTGAAATATAGGGGCTAGTGGTTTGACCAAATTTGTCTTGGTGTTAAGGGCGGTATTGGAGGACTGGGCAAAACGGGTGCCATTCGTCCACAAAAAGCGCTCTGGGATGCGCGCAAGGTGTTGGGGCGCAAGGATATCCTGTTGTCCGATGTCGGCGCTCACAAAATGTGGATCGCGCGGCACTGTCAGTGCCACGAGCCTAACACCTGTCTGATTCCCAACGGCTTCTGCTCCATGGGCTTTGCTCTACCTGGAGCTATCGCTGCAAGTCTCGTATTCCCCGAACGACGAGTGCTCGCCGTCTGTGGCGATACCGGCTTTCTGATGAACGTACAGGAAATGGAAACTGCACGGCGTTTGAACAGCCATATTGTCGCCCTGGTGTGGGAGGACAAGGCTTATGGCCTCATCGCTTGGAAACAGGAAAGCCAGTTCGGACGACACACCGATCTTTCGTTCGACAATCCGGACTGGCTCGGGTTGGCTCAGGCCTTCGGCTGGCACAGCCGGCGCGCCGAAGACAGTGCGGATCTTGAAAACGCGTTGAATCAAGCCTTCGATTATCAGAGGCCCAGCCTGCTTGTCATTCCAATTGACTACCGTGAGAACCACCTTCTCACTGAGAAACTCGGAGAGATCACATGTCAGATCTAATTCGATCAGCGAGCCAGCTGAACACGGTCGCGGAACTGATCCATACGGTTCTGCGAGATTTGGAACGTATCTCTTGAGGCCGAAATCTAACTTACGGGAGTAGAAACGATGATCTTGTCCAAACAACAACTTGAAATGTGCGACTCAAGTGCTTGGGATTTTTCTGACCTGAATGCTCTGTTCCTTAACTGCACTCTGAAACGCTCACCGGAGCTCTCTCACACTCAAGGCTTGATTGATATCTCAAAAGCAATCATGGAAACGAACAGTGTCTCAGTTGAAGTACTGCGACCCGTCGACCATACCATCGCGTATGGCGTCTGGCCGGACATGACCGAGCATGGTTGGGAGCAGGATGAATGGCCAGCGATCTACGAACAGGTACAGCGCGCTCACATTCTTGTGATCACGGCTCCAATCTGGCTAGGCGAGAAGTCCTCGGTATCCACCAAGGTCATTGAACGCCTATACGCGAATTCTCACCTTCTCAACAACCTCGGCCAGTACGCTTATTACGGTAAAGTTGGGGGTTGTCTCATCACCGCCAACGAAGATGGTGCCAAGCACTGTGCCATGAATATCCTGTACTCCCTGCAGCATCTCGGCTATGTGATTCCGCCACAAGCCGATGCAGGCTGGATTGGCGAAGCAGGGCCCGGCCCCTCGTACCTGGATCCGGGCTCCGGCGGTCCCGAGAATGACTTTACCAACCGCAACACGACGTTCATGACCTGGAACCTGCTGCATATGACCCGAATGATGACCGACGCGGGCGGTATCCCGGCTCACGGCAATCAGCGCTCGGAATGGGACGCCGGGTGTCGCTTTGACCATCCGAATCCGTTGTATCGCTAGACGAGGAGTCGAGCATGGGTGCTGCGATCAATCTACTCGTGATTCTCATGTTCTCTATCTTTGTTGTTCGGGTTGCGGCCGTGGCATTTCGTCTGACAGGAATGCTGCCAGACCCCGCTCGCTCTCAAGCTCGCTCCGGCTTCACCTGCGCCGATTTCACAGGGTCTGAGCCGGGGGCTGAGGTCAACCATCCGAATGCCCGGACCGCTGGCACGCTGCGGAGCCGAAACGTGCCTCCTGGCGGAGGGCAGAATTTTCTTGGGAGGTAAAACACCAATGTCTCAACCATCAAAAGACGATCTCGCCAGGGCTCTTACTGACGCTGGAAATGCGCACCATGACTATGAGCAGGTAGCGCTTGGTGGCAAACGGGATGAACTTTGGCCGGGTTTCTACGCAGCTTACGTGCTGGGTCGCCTGGGCAACTTCGTTGCGCCGAGCACTCTGAGCAGTTGGCTAGAAGAAATGCCAAGCGCTGACCCCTGGGCAACGTCCGCCGCCGACTACGTTCTTGAATGTTTGGCGGAGTAGAGCGAAAGCCCGCAGCGTGGCCCGACTGACCTCGCCCAGGGGGATACCGCCAGCTTGATTCGCCAGCGGGCAGGTGGACGTCCCAGCGTTGTCTCCAGTCGTCATTGCAACACTCGAGGGCCAAAATGAGGAAACTTTCAAGGTTGTTATCAAGGGGCCGCAGGCTCGGATGGGACGATCCGTCTGGACGGGTTCTGTCAAGTTATCAACCGCGGACCGAACCGATGCCTCAGGCTCGCCAGTTGATCAACCTACAGTGACGGCTGCCCAAGTCGCAAAAGAACGTGCCCTCAGCATGCGGTGGTGAACCGCTTTCAGTGTGTGGCTGAACAATCGGAAAAGATTCAGAACGACGCCATACACCGAAAGGAAGAGTTGAGCTTGTCGTGGAGACTTGAACCGTCGCATCTGTCGTTCCCGCTGCCGGGTTGGTTGGTGTGAAACTTCAGCTCGGTTGTTCGCGTATCGTTGGTGTCCTGATTCAACGAAGGCATGATCGTCCGGAGCGCCGCGCTGTAACTCTTCAACTTGTCCATGACCAAACGAAGCGGAACCTCCCCTTGAGCTTTCAAGAGTTTGCGAAAGAAGCGCTCCGCTGCGCGGCGGTTGCGCCGTGACTGAACCAGGATGTCGATCACGTCACCATCCTGATCCACGGCCCGCCACAGATATTGCCGCTCACCGTTGATCGTCACAAAGACCTCGTCCGGGAACCAGGTGTCGCCGAGACGGCCTTGCCGCATCTTGAGTCGCCGTACGCAGTCTGGGCCGAACTTTCCGCACCAGCGGCGAACCGTCTCGTAGGACACCACGACTCCTCGTTTGGCGAGCAGATCTCCCACACCCTGGAAGCTCACGCAGCACCGCTAGTAATACCAGACGGTGTGGCTAATGATTTCAGACCGGGAACCGGTGTCTCTAACAGGGCGATCGGTGACCGAACTCCCTCCAAATGGATTCTGGGAAGCAACTCCATCCGCTGGGAAGGCGAGCGTGGGCTCAGGCCGACGCAGAAGAATGTCGTTCGCCTTGTCTGTAAGCGCGGGGCGAGAATCCTGTGTGCCGCTTGAAGGAACGAGAAAAATGGCTGCGGCTGGCAAATCCAATGCGGTCCGCAACCTCGTCGACCGATATCCCACCTTGCCGGAGTAATTGAGCAGCCCGCTGCATCCGTATGTGGTGAACTAGATTCATGGGGGAACGATTGAACGCCGTGGCAAAATGCGACGCGAACGCAGACCTGCTCATACCGGCGTTCTCTGCAAGCGATTCTACGGTGTGATTCGCAGCGGGGTTTTCCACAATGCGATCTATCGCGTTAGCCAAACGCGGATCTTCCAATGCCGCCAGCCAAGGTAGTGGGCAGCCGTCGTCCGTGTAGAGCTTGCGCAAGAACCACACGAGACTCTGGCTCATGAGAGCAGTTGTCACGGTTTCGGTGCCCAGGCTGCGTTGAGACTGTTCTTCAAGAATTCCCCGGAATGCCGCATGCACTTGAGGAACGTCGGACAAGTCGACCACCAAAACATCTCGGAGATGGTCGAACAGACCCAAAGACTCGCCAAACCTGACGCGGACAAGTCCGCATGCGACAAGCAGCTCGGCACTTTCAAACGACCCTGCCATAATTCGCGTTAGATGGCCGGGTTCACGAGGTTCTTCGACCCGGCGTCCATGCTGTGTGGCATCGGTCAGCTCCAATCCATGAACTGCGCCAGGCGGCACCACAGCGAGGAAGTACGGCTCGAGCGCCGAGGCCTTTTCATTAGGACCGCGTAAGGTACCCTGACCCTGCAAAACGAAGTGAAGCAGCACCTCCGAAGGGCCCGGCAGGTCCAAGCACCACCCTGCACTGACGGCGCAGACTGCGAACGGCGCAACGTGGACGTCCAAGGCTGATACCAGTCTGTCGAGTAGCCTCTCCTGCGACATAGCAAGAATTCTATTCCCTTCCGGGAATGGCTCGCAACTCTCGATTGGGACGATTGAGCACATCCTTCGAACGCTCAATCACGCACTGGACGATGGCGCACAAGTGCTGGAGCACTTCGAACACGGTGGTGTGAGAGAGTGAGGAGTGTCAGGGAGGCGTCAGCCGAAGCGTTTGAGAAACCAATGAAGGATGGCACAACAGCCTTGAAGGACGCAATCAAAACGAATTCCACAACTTACTGCGGACAAAGGAGATAGAAAGATGTTGACGAATTTGATTACAGCATTGTTGCTCGCAGGCTCACCTGCACTTACGAGCCCGATTGCAGCGTCGACAGCTGCGGCACACTCTTCGACCACGTCGGCTGTCGCTCGAGCCATTCCACAATCAGCTAGACAGACGGACCAAACAATCCGAGTGGACGTAGAGGAGCGCCTAACCAGGAATGGTTTGACCGAAGGTAACGATCTTGAGGTGTTGGTGGACGATCATATCGTCTTCCTCGAAGGCTCCGTCCAGAGCTTGGACCAGAAGAGACGGGTGGCGGGAGCCGCCATGGCAGTCGAAGGTGTTTCAGGAGTGATGAATCATTTAGACATTCGCCGTGACGGGTCAGATCAGGAAATCGCGGACGATGTCGGGAGCAAGATACGGACCTATGCGTTCTACGACATCTACGACTGGATCGATGGCGAGGTGAACGACGGAGTCGTGACCCTTAGCGGACGGGTTCGCGATTCGGGAAGGCAGCAAGGATACGAGGCACGTGTTGAAGCCATCAGTGGCGTGACCCAAATCCAAAACGAAATCGAAGTTTTGCCTCAGTCTACCTTCGACGATGAACTGCGAATTGCGGCTACTCGCCGTATCTACAACCATCCCGAGTTTCTCCAATATACCTTCCAAGCTCATCCTCCCATCCACATTGTCGTTGAGAACGGCAGGATCAGCCTCGAAGGCTTCGTGGCCACTGAGTTGGAAAGACGGCTGGCCGAAACAGCCCTCTTTGGCCTCGACGCCTTCGAGATCGTGAACAACCTTATGACCGACACCGGTTCCTGAGTCGTCAAATGGTACGAGGGCAGGAGTAGTCTTGCCCTCCTCAGGAGGTCCCATTCTGGCTCCTGGAGATGGATCGAGAACAAACATAACCCGCTGGACTGAGAACAAGGACGCACTCAGTCAGTGACTAGAAAGGATCGGATCATGTGGCGACGATTTCTTGTTATCGGATCCGCCCTCATCGTTCTTGGATTTGGGTGGCACCTGTTCCGGCCGGAACTACTCTTCGTCGATCAAAACGTGAATGAATCGTTCCCAGAGGAGGCGAGCCAGGAGGAGTCCGATTTGCTGGCTTCAGGAAGTTTTCACGGTATCGCACACGACGGAGCAGGGACAGCGGCGGTGTATCAGCTGAGCGACGGCAGTCGGACGCTGCGGCTAACGGAATTTCAGACCTCCAATGGCCCGGATCTCAGAGTGTATCTAGTGGCCGCTCCCGATGCGACCGACAGCGAAACGGTGGCACGTTCGGACTACGTCGACCTAGGGGTACTGAAAGGGAATACCGGAAACCAGAATTACGACGTCCCGGAGGGAGTTGACTTAGACGAATACCGTTCCGTGAGTATCTGGTGTCGGCGTTTCAGCGTCAACTTTGCTACCGCACCGCTGAGGCCAGGAGACTAGATCCGATTCGGTCACCTAGCCTGGACCATGTGCACGCTAGACAAGACACGAGAACCTCAGGAGAAGAAACATGTTGATAAAGAGACCCGATGATGTCGCGTCATCCGAAATCACCGACGAAAGACTCTATCGGAACCGTCGCCAGTTCTTGAAGACTGCGGCATGGGCGACCGTTGCTGCTGCAGGTGGCGCTTTGCTTCCGGCCGGGTGCACCGAACCTGGAGCTTTGCCCACGATGCCCTCTCAAGAGTCGAACTTAGTGGAGGAACCGACTCCCTATGAAGACATCACCTCCTACAACAACTTCTACGAGTTCGGAACCGGCAAGGAGGATCCTGCTCGTAACGCGCACTCGCTTCGGCCGAAGCCGTGGACGGTCGAGGTCGATGGTCTGGTACGGAACCCGGCGAGGTGGGACCTGGACGCTCTCGTGAGCGATTTCACCTTGGAGGATCGAATCTACAGGATGCGGTGCGTCGAGGGCTGGTCCATGGTCGTCCCGTGGTACGGGTTTCCTATGGCCGACCTGATCCAGAAGTTGGAGCCGTTGCCAAGCGCCCGGTATGTCCGGATGGAAAGCCTGTATGATCCCGATCAGATGCCAGGCCAGCGTTCGGGCCTTCTCGGCGGCTTAGACTGGCCGTATGTTGAAGGCCTCCGAATGGATGAGGCCACCCATGCTCTGACGCTCATGGCCGTTGGTGTTTATGGCCGCGAGGGCCCGAATCAGAACGGGGCGCCCATCCGTCTCGTGGTCCCATGGAAATATGGTTTCAAAGGGATCAAATCGATTGTAAAGATCAGCTTCGTTCGAGAGCAGCCCCAAAACAGTTGGCAGCAACAGGCCCCCAGAGAGTATGGCTTCTTCGCCAACGTCAACCCGAATGTCGACCATCCTCGGTGGAGTCAGGCCCGCGAGCGCCGCTTAGGAGAGCTGTTCCGACGCCAAACGCTGATGTTCAACGGATACGGGGATCAGGTGGCCCGGATGTACGAAGGGATGGACCTGGGTCGTCATTTCTGAGGTTTTCGAATATGAACAAGAACCGCGTCATGGAACGTAGCGCCAAGCCGGCCGTTTTCCTGCTTTGTCTCTTGCCACTCACCCTGCTGGCCTGGAAAACGTACTCCGGGGACCTCAGCGCCAATCCGATCGATGACATCACCGACACAACCGGCCGATGGACCTTGCGCATCCTCTTGCTTTCGCTTGCGGTACGTCCCGTTCGCCAGATCACCGGATTTGGCAAAATCATTCGTTTTCGCCGGATGCTCGGACTCTTCGCTTTCTTCTATTCTGTACTCCACGTCAGTGTGTACGTTGTGCTGGATTACTTCTTCGATTTTGGTGCCATCCTGCGAGAAATTCCCGAGAGGCCTTTCGTTGCCGCCGGCTTTACGGCGTTCGTTCTGATGATCCCGTTGGCCGTGACTTCGACGAAGAAGTGGATCGGTCGGCTCGGTGGAGAGCGTTGGCAGCTTTTACACCGCCTGGTATACGCCAGTGCCGTTGGAGGCGTCCTGCACTATCTGTGGGTCAAAAAAGTGGTTGAAGTCGGTCCCGTGGCGTATGCGGTGGCGCTTCTACTTCTGCTTGGATACCGCATTGCTGTCCACTTCTGGGCCGATCTCCTTCGCCGCGCGCCGGGGCGCCTGCAAAACGGAGGGCAATATGTTCCAACCACAACAACAGTCTGATCCTGCGGGTTCGCATCGCATTCAGTGCGCCGAAGTCTGGGGCGGGATTCGCAATACCGAACAGGATGTTTGCTCGGCAGGCATCGTCGCATCTTTGTTTTCCTCATCTTCTGACGGAGAGAAGGGCGGAGACATTTACTACCTCAGCGTCTGCGAGTCGGACGTTCTCACGCGCATTACCGTGGCCGACGTCGTGGGGCACGGCCTCGCCGTCGCCGAGGTGAGTGGGTTCATCTACGAGGCGTTAAAGGCGCACATGAACGATGCCTCAGGAGATCTGATGCTGACGGAAGTGAATCAAACTATCGCCGAGCGTGGTATCTCAGCGATGACCACGGCCGCGGTAGCAGCATTCCACCAGGGTCAAGATAATCTCTATTTCGCCTATGCCGGTCATCTTCCTGTTCTGGTGAAGCGGAAGCAAGACCGGCGTTGGTTCAGAGCCATAGGGGATTCGCTAGAAACTCGAACTGCGGATTGGATGAACGTGCCGTTGGGCGTGTCGCGCGACGCCGTGTTCACTCAAGAGAGCATGTCGCTTGCATCGGGCGACCGTTTGTTTCTTTATACGGACGGCGTGACCGAAGCTCCAAACCAAGCAGATAGTCCGTTTGGCGAAGACCGACTCATGGCCCTGCTCGAGCAGCATGGCAGCGCTTCGTTGCCAGAACTTCGGTCTGTGGTCCTCGACAGCGTTCGAGATTACACAGGAGGCCTATTGAGTCATGACGACGTGACCGTGATGGTTGTTGAAATACGTTAGGTCCGCAGTGGGCATTGTCAGGTTAACTCTCGGCGCGGCACAATGCCGGGATGAAAACTCGTCTATCCCGATACCTTAGGCATCGCTTTCCGCCAGAGATCATCAGTTACGCTGTCTGGTTCCGTTATCAATTCAGAGTTCGTTCTTACGTTTTCCGAAAAATATATTGTGAGGTCCGGAAGCGAAGGCTGCTGACCCTCATGGGGAATGTCTGATCAGACCAGCAACCCCCGCCGTATGAGTGGTATCTTGCGAGAGTCTCGCACCACGTCGATACACGATCAAAAGCCGATTGCGCCTAAGGCCCTTGGCGCACCAAACGTCTTAAAGCCTGCGACGGTAGCCGGAACTCTCACACTCATCGACTCTCAGTTCCCCGACACGCTTCAGGGCTTGAGTCTGGGCAGGGAGTTCTGACTCTGCAAGAATCTTGGCAGTATCCGTCCCCACAGAGTGGACTGCCCAGCGCGGCCTCGATGAAGTTTTTAGCCGGTGCCTGCCCTGCAATCAACACTCTTGCCCTGGGGCTGCGACTGAAGCACAGGACGCGGACCTAGTGGCAGGTGAGCCTCGCAAATCGTCAAAGCGACCTCAGCGGCGAGTCCAAGGAAGCCCGCTCCTAAACACGTGGCGACTTATGGCGGGTAATCCTCTGCCAGCCGTCTTCCCGGGAACTTCTCCGGTAAGCCCCTTTATGTCCAAGTGCGGAACGCACGACGATTTGCAATAGCAAAAATCGGACTTGCTGGGAGGAATCGAAGTAGGATGCTTTCCTTTTACCTAAACGGCAACTCGTTCACCGCATGGCACGTCCCGCAGGCGGCCGTGTACGGTATAGGCATCGCCCTACCGGGCGGTACGCCGTCGACCCCGACGTTCGTCTTCAAGGGCACATCGAACACGTGGGAGTTTCCGGGGCTTTCCCAGTAGGCGTTGTTTTCCTCGTCTGCCGCGTTAGCATACGGCGGCGTCCGTATCAGCCGGCCAAAATCACCCGCCGTCCCCCCTGTGTTGGCGGTTCCCGGCATGTGGCAGTCGATGCAGCGAGTCAGCTCACCCTTCATCTTCGAATTCAGTTTCGTTTCCATGTGCGAAAGCACGTCTACGGCATGACACCTTTGACACAACGGGGAGGCCGGGTCATCGGCATCGTGAATGAGCCACCGTGGGTTGGGTGTCCCGCCATGCAGGTCATGGCAGTCCGAGCAGGTGACCAGCAATCGATCGTTCCGGTACATCGTCGACTTCAGGAAATCCGAATACTGCTGATGTGGCTTGTTTGAGTGGATGTCGTCGGGCCAGATGTTGTCTGCCCTTCCGTCTCCTGCCATCGTCGGGCCTTTCTTGATCGGGTCGGTGAACAGCGTAATCAACTCGTGGCGGCTGATGCCGGGCCTCGCGAGCTCGCCGGCCTCGTTGAGTGCCTGGGTATACCCGATTGTTGGTCCGCCATAACCCTGCCTTCGGTCGTGGCACCTGCCACAAACCGCGCTGGACCGCTCTGCTGAAAGATACCCGGGGTTAACGATGAAACGGGAGCGAGCGGCGTTGGCCACGTGCTCTGAGCCGGGACCGTGACAGTTTTCGCAGCCAATGTTGATCTCATCGGGCTCGGGATCATCGTCGATGTTCATGGCGCCGCCAGGATCATTGACTGCCCGTACGAGAAACTGGCCGGTGGCCTCGTCTTGATACCGTTCCCAGCCCGTCAGATGGCAACCGGCACACATTGTCTGAACGGTATTCGTGTTGACGGGCGGAGCCGTGAGCACATCGTCGGGGGTTCCGTATCGGGCATCGCCGCCGGCGGACCACCAGAGGTAGAACTTGTAGTCTTGCCACACGCGGCGCGTTCTGTTCAGGCGGTCGTCACGTCCGGTCATGTTGTACCGCAGGACGGTATACCAACCCAGCCGATCTTCCAGTCCCGGTGGAACCGAGACGATGTATCGCTGGTCGTGAACCGCTCCGCCGTAGAGGAGCTTGATCTCCATATGTGCCGGACTGTTGGGGTCCTGCCGGTTCAGCCTGTTGACCAGCGTGATGTAGTATTTGCGGTCGGCTGCATTCCTCCACAGATAAACGTCCGCATAGGTCACCTCGACCGGTAGCCGAGGATCGCCAAACAGTCTCAGCTTGAACTTGTCGTCACCCCGGCCTGAATCGTAGTCTCCGAGCTCGAGGCGAGTGCCGCTCGCGTAGTTTTCGACTTCGGGAAACGACTCGAGCGCATCGAAGTACTGCGGGTGTCTCGAAAAATCCTGCATCGGCCCGGGAGCGCCAGGTACAGTCCATCCGAGCTTGTGCGCGGTTTGTTGCCAGTGTTCCTGGTCCTGGTGACATGTCATACAGATAGAACTGCCGACAGCCAGGGCAGCCGGCGACGGACTGCTCGAAAGCTTGATCGTCGTCGACCGTCCGCGCAACTGCTCGGCTGAATAACTCTGTCTGCTCTGGTCTCCACCGGGTAGGTGTTCGGTGTCCTCTGGGCCCGGGGTGACATGGATGAAGAACCTGCCATCAGGTATATTTGCGACGACGAAGCTGCCCTCGGAGTCCGTCGTGGATTGCGGGAAGTCAGCCCCTCGCAGGCGAATCGCGTCCTCGAGCGGTTCGTCGTATGCTTCCGCCGGGTACGGTGGGGCATAGATGGCGCTGGCGGTCATTTGCGTCGTGGTATCAATCGCGGTAACCGGGACCAAGTAGATCGTTGCGCCGGGAACGGGATGGCCGGAATCGGCCGCTTCGCCGCCCACGACCAGCGCGCCAGAGGCGCTGACGACTTGGCCCGCAAATCCGCCTGCCTGACTGGGTGCAGCATTCTGGCCCGCGAGTATCAGTCCCGTGACCGCCACTATGGTGATCAGCGAGACTGCCATGCCGAATCGTCCTGGAGCGCTGTAGGGCTGCATGTCGCCTCCTATTCTTCGGGTGCAGTTCTTCTCATTTTGTTATCACGACACGCGACGAGATTCAATCGGGAACCGAAGAAGGAACGTCGCCTCCTGGCCCTCCGTGCTCCCGATGCGGATGCCTGAATGGTGAGCCTCCGTGATCCACTGGGCAAACAGCAAGCCCGATGCTGGAACGGTTTCTCGGGTGATCCTACCTCTCGTTTGAATCAGGCTGACGAGGTTGGATCACGCTGCGGGAGCTGTGTGGCAAACTCCCGGAGCGTCCCTGAGGCTGGGTTTCTTAAGAGCTGATCGAGTGCTCCAGTCTCACAAATCCGTCCTTCCTCCAGAACAGCAGCATGGGAACAGAAGGCCCTGGCCTCCAACGGATTGTGAGAAACCAGCAGGACGGTCACATTGAAAGCGACCGATAGGCGAAGGATTTCTTCGGACAGATGTCGCTTCAGTTCCAGGTCCAGTCCTCCGAAGGGTTCGTCGAGGAGCAAGGATCGGGGGCGTACGGCAAGC
Source organism: Terriglobia bacterium (assembly GCA_965218085.1). Taxonomy (GTDB): domain Bacteria; phylum Acidobacteriota; class Terriglobia; order 20CM-2-55-15; family 20CM-2-55-15. Next base: position 832,101 of record CBDCKF010000001.1, read on the forward strand.
GCGCGGGCCAACGCGGCTCGTTGTTGCTGGCCCCCGGAGAGTTCGTTTGGTTTGCGGTCGGCGAGCTCCCCGATCCGGCATGTGGCCAGAGCAGACCTGGCGCGCTCATTCCGTTCATTCCGCTGCATTTTCACTCCGGCAAGACCCAGCTTCACGTTTTCGAGTACCGAAAGGTTCGGCCACAAGCCCAGGTCCTGAAAGACCATTGAAATGCCGCGCTCATGTGGAGGAATCACGAGGCTGGTGCCACTGGACGCGAGCCGATCCTGGACAAACACCTGCCCGGAGTCGGGTGCTTCTAGTCCGGCGATCAGGCGCAGGAGCGTCGACTTGCCGCAGCCCGAGGGTCCGAGCAAGACCATATGATGCCCTGCTGGAACTTCAAGAGACAGAGAGTCCAAGACGACTGTGGAACCGTAGCGTTTGGAGACCTGTCTCAGTTCGGCGAGTGTTTTCGTTGCCGACGGATGGCTTGATCTACTGTCCACGTTCCTTACACCGTCCGCACGGCCTGGGCCGATCCCCCGGTGACGCGAGAGGTGTCGAGCATGAATCGGAAAACGAGACCGCCTATTCCTAGCGTCGCGGCAGTCAGAACAACGTAGGCGAGGCACAGGCTTGCGACCAGCGATTCACGGGCGTTTGCCATCACGGTGAAGATGGCGACAGGCAGCGACGATTCTCCCGGCGGCTGCAGCAGCAGGACCGTACTCACTTCTGCTGTGGCCAGCAACGCCACCAGTCCACCACTCAGAATGCACGTCAGTACCAGGAAGGGGCCGACGACTCGAACGAGATAGAGACCGAGGGGTACGCCGTGCACGGCCCCCGCCAGTGCCCAGGAGCGCGGAGCTTCGCCTAAGGCCCGCGCTGCCAACAACGCCGTGACGGGTACGAAGTTCAGACCCTGGACGATGCCTACCGTCAACCGGCTCCGCAGTATTGGATCCATCCACGACGGAGCTCCGGAGGCGAAGTAGACCGTCCCAAGTGCCCCCAGCACCGGCGGCAAAGCGAAGATGAGCAGAAGCCCCGCCAGCAGTATGACCCGCAAAGATCTGTCCCGTCCCGCAGCAAGTGCCAGCCACAGACCCAACGCCATAGCTGACAGGGCAGCCAACAATGCGTATACCGCGGTATTGAGACCCGTTCTTCGGAGGGTGTCCGCAACCTGATTCAGTTCGAAGCGTTCCAGGGCCGGTAGCGTCAGGCCAAGAAGGGGAACCAACCAAGTCCCCACAATCAATCCGGCAAAAAGTATCGGTCCTGCCCAGCTTGCCAGTGTCCAGTGCCGCCGGCGAATCGGATGGGGATTGCGCGCTAGGAGTGCATCCGCCAGAGGGCCACTCACCACAAACGCAATTGGAGTGGCGCAGAGCAAGACCACTGCCGCGAGAACGAGACATTGCCGGGTTGCCAAATCGAAGTCATAGAGAGCTGAAAAGCTCACCAACACTTCGGTTCCAACGCCTGTGAACCCCAGGATCTGGCCAGGTCCGGGATCCGACAGGGTGAGCACGCCAGCCAACAGCGCTATAGCGGAGGCCACGGGGAAGACAGCTCTTACGGTATAGCGTAGAACAGTGGATTCGCCCCCGGCGATGCGGGCTGCATCCACCTGGGTGTTGGAGAGTTTGCGGGCGGCCAGAAACGTCGCGAATACGACTAGGGGTGTTCCGAACGCAGCGAAGGCCAACACAGACCCCGATGCGCCCGAGAGAATACTGTCGGTCCCGAAACCCATCCGGATCCGGAAAGCGGAGAGGCCGATGGCCCATAGGAATGAGGGAACGACGAGTGGAAGAGCCGAAGCTCCCAGAAGGATATGTTTGAACGGAAAATTGTACAGCGCTGCGATCAGACCCGAAGGAAGGCCAGCAGCCAGCGCCAGAAGGGAGGCCCCACCCCCGACGGCAAGGCTCCGGCCCAGGGCTCGCATGAATCCGCTGCCAACATCGAAGAATTGCGGTTGGGAAGCTGCGGACCAGAGTAAGGGAACCGTAGGCACCAGCGCCAAGGTCAGGCCCGAAACCAGCGCGATCCTACGCCATGCTCCCGGAGCTTCCAGAACCGCCGGCGAGATCATGGAACATTTCTCTCGACCCAGGTTCTGAGAAATCCAGCGCTCAATGAATCCAGCCGTTCGGCGAGGCTCTGGTAGTCTGCGCGCATGGGGTTTATGTCTTGAAGAGGACGGACGTACGACGGAACGTCGATATCCGGGCGAAGCGGTATCTGAGCGGCTTCACTGTCGGCCAGTGCCTTCTCAGTGTCTGGGCGCAGAAGATAGTCGATGAACTGTCTGCCTGCTTGAGGGTTGGGCCCTCCCCGGATCAGCACAACGGCGTTCGGGATGATTAGCGTTCCCATCCCCTCCTGGTCCGGATAAACGATGCCAACGGGTCGGCCTTCCTGATAAGCGACGTTGAAGTCGTCCGTATCGGTGATTCCAACCGCGAAATCCCCCGCCGCGACCCTCCGTCGGACCTCGCCGTTAGAAGAAACGATTTTGCCACCATTCTGAATGAACCCTTCGAAAAACTGCCGCGCTTCCTCCTCGCCGAGAACTTCGAACAGGGCGGCTGCGTGCACGGAGGTTGTCCCAAACAGCGGATTCGCGATGCTCGTCTGACCCTGGAAACGGGCTTCCAAAAGATCCATCACTGATCGTGGCTCTTCGCCCTCTTCGACGAGATTCGTATTGTAGATCAGCACACGAGCGCGCGCCGAGAATCCTGTCCAGTGGCTCCCGGCATCGCTGTAATCCGACGGAAGATCTGCCGCCATCGTTGAATAGTATGATTCAGTGATTTCCAAGGACTTCAACATGGCGGCACGCACCGGGTCGCCGCTCCAAAAGACATCCGCCTGAGGGCGCTGTCTTTCTGCGATCAGCCTGTTCAGCAGGCCGGTGCTCTTCGTTTCCTCGGTGTCGGGAACCAGCAGTACCTCGATGCCGGTATCTGCTTGAAACTGAGCGGCGATTGGCCGAGCAAACAGTTCGTCTACGGAGGAGTACACGACAACTGAGCCGGGTCTTTCTCTAGGCCCTGAACAATCAGCGGCAAAGAAAACCACCCCCGCTGCGGCTAATAAGAAATGGAGACGTGAATGCATATTCCGGCCTGACCCTCCAGAGCTACCGTGCTGTTGGTAGGAACCGTGAAAACCTCCACAAATGTAACGACAGGATAGAGTTGGCGTCAATCAAACATTCACTTAATCGTATAACCGCCAAATCGTACTTGTGCATGGGGGCGCAGGTCGTTGGAGAATCTCCGTGGGGATTACCCGCCATAAACGCCGATGGGTAGAGCCATTCACTTCCGCAGGATGGGTAAACCCTTGGCGACTACTCGTTACCTATGCGAGGGGACCGATCGGTGTACTCAACGCTGCCGGGTTAGACGGGACGTACCACGCGACGCTGAAACAGCGGCATGGCAAAGCAAGCGCTAGGTAGACTGAATCCAGGGTTGGCGGCGGATCAGTTCACCGGACGGAGTCTACGGGATGGATGTTGCCCGGTCCGGCAGGCGCCAGACCGAGCAGGTTGTCTGGCGAACCCGTTTTCTATCGGGAGGGCGACCGTTGGACCAACTCGATGCGGGTGCCCCACGGATCGGTGATATAGGTCAGCGAGACACCAGACTGCGGGTTCGTCCGGATCGGCTCGTCGAGCCCGATACCCTCCGCTTCGATCTTCCTGACGAAGGCCTCGAGGTCCCTCACGTCGAAGCCGATGTGGTCGAGCGCTTGCCCTCGGGTGGGAACCTGCGGAGTGTCGGCCCGGCCAAATCGGAGCTGGGCGCCCGGAAGATCCACCACAGGCGCGTTGTTACGCGTGCCTGGCCTGCCGCCGAAGGTCTTCGCGTACCAGGCCTGCGCCTTGGGGATCTCCAACTCGGTCAGGAAAAAGTGCACGTGCTCATGGCGGATCGCCATAGTTTGGGTCTTGTCTTCCAGGATTTCGATGCGCACGCCGTCCGGCGTCACCACGAATGCCTGATCCAGCCGGTTGTTGTTTCCGGGCAGCACGGGAACGCCAGCGGCCTTCCACTGGGCCACCTGCTCCTGAACGTTCTTCACGATGAAACCGACATGGTTCACCACCGATCCGACCGTGGGGCCCGATCCAGGCCCGCTCCCCAGGCGCAAGTTGACACGATGGCCGGGGAACTGGACGGACGGGTTATCCGTCGTGTTCGGCGTGCCGCCCATGGCGACGAAAAGATTCTTGTTGGCCTCAACGTCGCGCGAAGCGATGTGCCAGTGACCCATGGTCACGCCCACTTCGTTGAACGGGACGTATTGCGCGACAGCTGTCCCAGTGACCAGCACCGACGCAACCCACAAACCAGCGATCAAAGCTCTCATAGAAGCCTCCAAGTGCGCCGGCATTCGACCGCTGGCCGGCGTTGATTCGCGACAACCGGAATTTTCAGTATGCCCTCCCGGCTGAGGCAATGATATACGCGTTTGCCCTGGGCGAAGATCCCCTGAAGTCAAGAGCGACACAAATCCCCTGGCTCACAATAGTGAGCCTGATTGGAGGAGCCTTAAGTTCCCTGAAGCTGACACAAGTTATTCCTAAACGCTGGGCGACTACACAGGACCTATCGCTTGATAGTCAGCACTGGCTCTCAGATACCGGTGCTCTCTGAGCCAGCCTCGGCGAAGGCGGGATTTGCCAAGTCTATCAGGCTACCGTACACCAAACTTGGCCGCCAGAAATGGCATTGAAGAGCCTACCGGTGGCCTTTGCGTTTGGCCCCAAACGCCTCGACCTATTCCAGTGTGAAGCGCGGGTCTAGCCAGCTTGAACCACGCCGGTATGGCGCAGGCCTACGAGGCGGGAAGAATCCGATGATACCCGTCGGTGGCGTGTACAGATGGGGACGGCCCGGACGACCCGACCGGTGCTATGACGCGCCGATTCATTCGGGAAGAGAAACGACGCCCAACTGGGTCAATAAACCCAGCCGATCCAAAACCTCCCACTCTTCCACGATTCGGCCGTCTTCGAAGCGACTGCGCACCACACCGTTGACACGCATTCCCTTGCCTGTCGGAGGGATTCCCATGAGTTCGCCTTCGTGCGTGCCGCTGAGAGTGAAAAAGATCACCGCTTTGTCGTCCGCCACGACTAATTCGTCGATAGCCATCCGTAGGTCCGGGAAGGCGGCATGGTAGCCGGCCAAAAAAGCCTTGAGCGCTTCCGTACCTTGCAGTTCTTCATCGGAGCTGCGGTAGACGTAGTTCGGATGAACAATCTCGTCCACCACGTCGAAGTTGCCCTTGTTCATCACCTCCGCCACAAAACGGCGCATGATATCTTCAATGGCTTGAGACACGCGCTTCCTCCTTGTGGGTCCACCCACAGCGGCCAAACGATCGGGACCGTGCGGAACCAATTCAAGTTAGGTCATCGGTGGCGCCTTCCCCAATCGTCTGCCCTCTAAATTCTGAGCAGCAGAATCATGAGCAATACAGACACCAGGCTCGCCAAGACCGTCCTGGTGACATTCCAGTAGTTCCAACGCGATTCGAACTCTCGGCGAGTCGCCCCCTGTGCCGTCTCGTCCATGTCGGCAATCGCGAGTGTTTGCACAGTGTTGTTCAACGGAATGTTGATGGTGGCGGTCGGTAGCTGACCGCCAAGTAGGTACACGAGGACCGCTGCGGTCACGAGCCCACGCCCGGTGCCATCTAATTGCCAGAATCCGAGAGCAGCCGAAGCAAGTAGAGCGACCACCGAACCGATCCAGACCAGCATGAAAACCGGCTGGTTGTTCTGGATCACGCGGTCCATCACCTGGAACGCTCTAAGAAACTCACCGTCACCCAAGGTCCGTATTCCCGGCATCACAACCACGGCGAACGCAAATACGAACCCGGCCACCAGGGTACACAGGAAGGTTGCAACAATCAGGGTGACCCGAAAGATCTCCATTAGCTCACCTCGTTTTCCGAACACCGCCGCAGTAGTTCCTGAATCCGGGGATGGACATTGAGCGGCAGCGCAGGAAAGTCGGAATCCTTAAACTCCTCGCCCCTGTGCCGTCCAAGCGCCCGTGGCGGCAACGTCCGTGGTGTCGTCGGCATCAACGCGCTATTACAGCCAAAATTCATTCACTGATGCGTCTCATCCCGAGCAATGCGGATTGAAATCTCTCGATCAGCGCATCACGATGATGATCGGCACTATGATCGCCACCATAACGGCCGCCATGATGAAAAGCTGCAAAGGGCTCTTTACGATGGATCGAAGCATGCCGAACTTAGTGTCTTCCGGCACCAAATGCATGCGGCACTTTGGGCACTTTCCGGAGTTCGCCTGACGAACTTCCGGATGGCAGGGGCAAAGGTAGACTATTCCCGCGATTTGGCTTTGATTCTTCGTTTCCATCTCGGTCTCTCCTATTTCTTAACAATCGATTATCACTGGTTTACGTCTACGGGTGGCGAAACACCGGCTCTCCGTGGCATCAAGCCGCCCAACATCGTAGTCGACTGCGGGACGGGTAGGCGAACACCGCGAAATGCGACGGCGTTCCGGCAAGGCCGAGTAGAACAGTCGATACATCATGGTCATCTCCGTGAACTGCTCGTCGGTAGCGATCACAATCGGACGAGCGGCTTCGGCAGCAATGCAGCCGAGTCGGCGTACACCCGCTCGGATGTCAACTTGCCGGCCTCGTCGAACTCGTAGAGCACGCACATCGGAATCGCCACAGGCCGCCCGCCCGGCGCATCGGGCAGATCGATTTCTATGGTGGCGCGAAGGACGTACTCCACGATCATGCTCTTTTGCGTATAGGTAATGTGTGTGATGTCGCCGCCGACACCTGAGAGCATGCCTTCATTGCTAAAGCCGAAACCCTTATGAAAGGCTGTCAGCTGCTCCCTCGTTTTGTAGATGACGCCATTGAAACTGAGATGGCCGTCATCCTCCGAGTAGGTGGCGGCAATCGCCGGCAAGTCGCCGGCTATCTCGGATCCGAAGTGCTCCTGGAACGCCGCGTCGAGGAACGCCTTGCGTTCCGGTCCGACGGCCTCACTTCCCTTGGTGGGGACCTTCCTCATCAGTTCCTCTACTAGTGGGGACTTCTTCATTGATAGCTCCTGTCTGTTATCCATTTCCAACCACTTGCTATTTGCAAGTGGTTGTATCCTACCTCAACTACTGGCATAATGCAAGTGGTTAATAGCGGGAGAAAACACTGTGGTGTTCAACGCAGATCAACGACGGTCCGACTGCCCGATTAGTTGCTCACTGGATCTGCTGGGCGACAAGTGGAGCCTACTGATCGTGCGCGACATGGTCTTCATGAGGAAGCGCTACTTCAAGGAGTTTCTCTCCTCGGACGAAGGCATCGCGACCAACATCCTGACTGATCGGCTCAACCGGCTAGAGGTCACCGGCATCATCTCCAAACAGCCGGATCCCCAGAACGGGAGACAGATAGTCTACACGCTGACCGAGAAAGGAGTCGCTTTGATCCCTGTCTTGGTGGAGCTGGTGTGCTGGGGATCGATCTACAATGGAGCGCCCAACGTCGACCCCGCAGTTCGGCGGATCCAGCAGGACAAGCAACGTTTCATACGGAAGCTGACGAAAAGGCTGTAGACAGTAGAGGGCCAGCCACGACAACAAAGGGTAACAGGGACCAAGTCTTTACTGTATCAATGAGTGCGCGGACAGGAAGAATAAGAGGCCCTTTCCCGCTAGAGATGGGATAAGTGTGTGGCAATTCCGTCGCTCCAAAAAGGGAAATGCAAGGGCAATACGATCCGCGGCACGAACTGAAGAACCAAGAGTCGGGTGAGGTAACGAAAAGTGATGTCGATGGCGATCTCCTCGGGGCTGGGAGGCGCCCCGAGAAGACGGCCATGGAGGATTCGGGCACAGATATCCTGTCGAAATGGTTCCGTATGAAATGTTCCCCTCAGGACGGGACCATTCTATGGGCGCGGTAGCAGTTCAAGCGCATTCCAATGCGCCTTCATCATGGAGTCCGGAGGGCCGGATGGGAGGAGCACGGGACGGAAGGTCGAGACAGTCCAGGATCTTGCGAATCGCTGCAAGTGGTTGATGACTCGGTGGCTCAGGTGGCCGACCGCATCGCGCACCGGGTTCTTGCCTTAGTGGAGCGCCGCGGCCTGGGTCCAGATGCCGATCCGGAAGAGGTCGATTTGCCGGCACGGGACGAACCGTTGCTGGCCTCCCTCTACGGAGCATCGGTGGCGGGCCGGATCGCCACCGGCCCGCATGCCGGGCAGCGGGTACTGGCCGCTGGGAATCGGATCGATGACGGCTATCGGGAAGTTCTGACCGGACCCCGGTGTGCCAACGTCCCCGGCTTCAGCCTCCAGGCTAACGTCGCGGTTCCAGCCCAAGATCGCCGGGATTTGGAACGTCTGTGCCGTGAACGGTTACGGCATTCCCTCCGACGCCGCGTACCAGGTCCCGTTGTCATTGAATCCGATTCGTGTCACACCGAAGGTGGGGATTACCCGCCATAAACGCCAAAAGGTTTATCCATTCTTCCGAATCCTGAGGCATCGACTCTTTGTCGAGTTGCAGCTAATGTCCGGCAAGCCGGGTGGTCTCAATAGATCGATGCAACACTGTACCTGAAAGGAGGAGGTGGAGTGTATGCGTAAGAAACGACGGAAGAAACAGAGTAAAGACCGGGTGCGGCGAGGCTACACACTCGCCGATATAGACGAGGTGTGGATTCGCTGGCAGCGCGGAGAGAGTCTGAAAGCGATCGGACGTGTGTTCGGAAAGGAGGGATCGTCGGTTTATGGTCAGATCGCACCGTATGGTGGAATCTGTCCCAGGACACGAAGCCGCTCTAAGCGGGCGCTGACGCTCGCCGAGCGTGAAGAGATTTCCAGAGGCATTGCCGCAAAGGGATCGATCCGTTCAATTGCCGAGTCGCTGTCGCGTGCACCCTCCACAGTCAGCCGGGAGATCGGTCGCAATGGCGGTTATGATAACTATCGAGCGTTGGACGCGGATGAACGCGCATGGGAACGGGCTCACCGCCCGAAGCGATGTCGACTGATCCGCTATCCCCGGTTACGCGGGCTCGTCGAAGAGAAGCTCCGGGAGGATTGGGCACCGCGACAGATTGCGGGTTGGCTGAAACGCGAATATCCAGACGACGAGTCACTTTACGTGTCACACGAAACGATCTATCGCAGCCTTTTCATCCAGGCCCGCGGGGCTCTGAAGAAAGAACTGACACAGCATCTACGGACCCAACGCACGATTCGCCGGTCCCGGCATGCCAGTCGCAAAAGCCGGGGTGGCGGGCAGATCCCGGATCTCATATCGATCCGTGAGCGCCCGGCTTCGATTGAAGATCGTGCGGTCCCCGGACACTGGGAAGGGGATCTCATAGCGGGTTCGAAAAACACCTACATTGCGACATTGGTCGAACGTTACTCCCGTTACGTGATGCTGGTGAAGGTTCCGAATAAGGAAACTGAAACCGTCATCAACGCGCTGATCGAACACGCAGACAAACTCCCGACCGAACTCTATAAAACACTGACCTGGGATCGCGGATTGGAAATGGCCAATCACAAACGGTTCACTCTGGCCACCGACATTGCCGTTTACTTTTGCGATCCGCGGAGTCCTTGGCAACGGGGTTCGAACGAAAACACGAACGGTTTGCTCCGACAGTATTTCCCTAAAGGGACGGACTTGTCGGTTCACTCACAGGAGCATTTGGATAACCTTGTTGCATGGATCATCCCGAAGGATGCCTTATCATCGTGTTTTTCAACACCGGGGATAACTTAGATGCCACATAAGTTCAACGCAGCCCGACGGCACAAGTTTGATAAGGCGCAGTATCGGGTGATCAACTGGGCGGAATATAACGAGAGCCTGCGCCAGCGGGGTGATCTGACGATCTGGGTCAGTGAGGAGGCTCAAAGTGTGTGGAGCGCGCCGCGCCGCACGTCACGGGGTGGCCAGCGGAGATACTCGGATCTGGCGATCGAGACATGCCTGACGCTGCGCACGGCGTATCGGCTTGGGTTGCGGCAAACGCAGGGACTTATGGGATCCATCGGCACGCTCATGGGGCTGGATATACGGGTGCCGGACTTCTCCACACTGTCCGGTCGTGCAAACGGCTTGAGCATCGCTCAGGTGATGATGCAAGCCGGATCTGTGCCTGTCCATCTGGTGGTGGACAGTACCGGCCTCAAGATCTTCGGCGAAGGGGAATGGCTCGCGCAGAAGCATAAAATCAAGGGAATACGCCGCCGCTGGCGCAAACTCCACCTCGGACTGGACCTGGCCAGCGGTGCGATTGTTTGCGCCAATCTGACTCACGATGACGTTGGAGACAGCACTGCATTACCCGGGCTCCTGGATCAACTCGATGCCCCGGTCGCGGGCTTTCTGGCTGACGGCGCCTATGATGGAGCGTCTACACGAGATCTGCTGAGGGAACGGTATGGGGAGACCCTGGATGTGGTTATACCGCCGCCAAAGAACGCAGCGATCCGACCGCAATCGGCGCGGGATCCAACCGTTCGGGATCGTCATATTGCTCAGATCCGCAGCAACGGCCGCATGGCCTGGCAAGTGGCCACAGGGTACAACCAGCGCAGCCGGATAGAAACGCAGATCGGCCGTTGGAAGGGTGTCATCGGCCGCAGACTCCAATCCCGCAGCTTCTCCAGGCAGATCACGGAGATCCAACTCGGCCAAAAAGTCCTGAACACAATGACCGCACTCGGACGGCCTGTGTTCGAGCGTATCGCCTGACGCTACCGCTTGGGAAAGGGCGAATTCCATCTCCGCCCCGATCCATGCAACAACGCTGTTCTGCAGTAGCCCGTCCAGACGCTCGCGTCTTGGGCATAGCTCGTGACGTCCGCCGTCAAAGGACGCGTCCACCCAAGCGTTGCCTTTGCGTAGCCGGATCCTGGGACTCCGCGGTGTCACCGACCGGAGAGAATCACCGACTCCCAGTTCATCGAGGATATCTACCCCGGGGGGATGGATCGTATGTGTCGAGAGGATCTGGTCGGAGGGAAGTGGATCCCGATCGATTACGAGAACCCGAGTTCCTGACCTCGCCAAAAACGTGGCCAGAGCGGCCCCGGCGCAGCGAGCCCCGACAATCACGACTTCGTATTTTGCCTGTGGGTTCACGGTGATGCCTCCGCTAAAGATGGCGCCCCCGGGTAATCAAGATGGTGCCCTCGGGTCAACGCGGTCAAAGGTTAACCGCACCGCACCTTGCAGTCTATTAGACACGCCTCGGCCTACGGCTCCAAAGGCTATGTTGTGGTTTTCCTTTAGCGTATGCTGCGGTGATTCCACCGCAGATCTGGACTTAGATTGCTGTTCCCGTAGTCTAGAACCGTGACCGGCTATGCGGCGATGCGATCACTTGGACGTGTAATCGCCAACTCGCCCAACCTGCCGAATGACTTGCCCGTTTTTTATAACTGAGACGGAACCTATCGGGAGCACTGTACGTAGTCTACTTGGATGATCGAGATCAGGATAAGTGGCGATTCCATCAAAGCGAAGTCAATCAGAGAGGACTGTTTGATTGACCGCTAGCCATGACTGTAGTTAGCTTGACCTGTCCCGTGACCACTTTGCGAGTACGCAGTACAAGAGGAGAGTGCCGGATATGAATCTCCGAATGACATTAACGGCAGGGTTGCTGATTTTGTTCCTCGTTGGCTGTGGGCGTAGCTTTCCGATGGGGCTGGAGGCCCAGGGCCTGGGTTCCGGGTGCGGGTATCGAGCCGAGCAGGAGATTTCACTGGCAGCATCGGCCACCGACAGTCTCGAGCTCCGAGCAGGTTCGGGAGATCTCAAGGTGGAGGGACGTCAGGGTTTGGATGAGGTGCGCGTGACGGCGCGGGCGTGTGCATCGGATGAGGCCTACCTGGATGAACTGCATGTAACGCTCGACCGGGCAGGTGACGATCTCATCCTCGCAACGCACTACCCAGTCCGAAGTGTTTTTCGCTTTGGCAACAACGTTGCCCGCATTGACCTCGTGGTTGAGATACCACTGAACATGGTGGTCGAAATCGACGACTCTTCCGGTTCCATAGGGGTTTTCGGTACCGGGGCCCTTCGTATTGACGACGACTCGGGCTCGATCGACATCAGCGGTATCGACGGAGGGGTGACCATCGACGATGACTCGGGAAGCCTGGCGGTTGACGACGTTTCCGGCGATGTCGAGATCCAGGATGGCTCCGGGTCCATCCGCGTTCGCGATATTCAGGGCAGCCTGCGCGTCCGTGACGGCTCGGGCTCAATCGCAGCCGTTAATGTCGGCCAGGACGTGTTGATCGAACGCGACGGCTCGGGATCCATCAACGTCCGTGATGTCCTGGGAGATTTCACGGTACGGCGTGACGGCAGTGGCGAAATTCAGCACTCCAATGTCGAAGGCCGAGTGGAGATCCCACGCCGTAAGCGCTAGTGCGGATACCCGCAGGCCGATATCCGGTTTCTTCTTCCCGATTGGTCCAGCTCAGCCCAAGAGCCGAGTCTGCGCTCCCCAGTCCAAAGTTCCGAAAGTTCCGATCGAGATTGCCTATTCAGTCCTTAAAGTCGTAAACTCCCATCTACCTTCCGAAACGGTCAGATGTGCCTCATCTGAGGCTCTAGGCCAAGAGGGTTTGGAGCCGACGAGTAATCTCCCGGCAGGAGGCGCTATATTTGAACATCCTTTTATACAGTCCGGACAACGGTGTGACCCGCAACTTCATGCCCCACTTGTGGATGTTCCTGCTCAAGTCCCTGACTCCTTCCGAACATACGGTCTTTCTCCTAGACGGTAACGCCCAGCCGATGAGCGAGGCGCAGTTGGGGCAGTTTGTCCGCAAGAACAAGATCGAACTCGTGGGCATCGGAGCCATGACCCGGATGGCGGCGCGCGCCTACCGGGCGGCAGACGCCATGCGGGATGCCGGCGCGAAAGTCGTTTTCGGGGGACCGCACGTCACCGAAGTCCCGGACGAGCCGCTCGGACTGACGGACGAGCCCCGTCACGCCGACGCGGTGGCCTTGGGAGAAGCGGACGCAACCTGGCCACGGATTGTTGCCGATGCCGCGCGCGGCGAATTGAAGCAAAGATACGAGCCCGTCGACACCTCCGGAAAGGAAGTCAAGCCCGACCTCAGCGACTACCCCATCATTCCCTGGGAAAACATCGACCTTGAGCAGTTCAACCTGATCAGCCACATTCCAAAACCGGCGCGATATGTCCTGAGGAAGCTGGGGATGACCTGGAAGAGCCTGCATCTTGTTCCGATTGAATCCGGAAGAGGATGTCCCTACGGGTGCGACTTTTGCACGGTGACCGGTTTTTTCGGCGACTCGATCCGGTTCCGGACCGACGAGAGCGTTGTCGACGAACTGCTGCGACTCAAGGCACGGGCACGGCGGGAAGGCGGCAAGGTTGCGGCGTTCTTCATCGACGACAACTTTGCAATTAATGTGAAGCGGACCAAAGCCCTGCTCCGCGAGATCATCGCTAAAGATGCAGTCGTCCCTTGGGTGGCCCAGATTAGCGCCAACCTGCTCAGAGACGAGGAACTGCTGGACCTGATCGAGGACAGCGGTGGGAAATGGATCTTCATTGGCATGGAGTCGATCGATCCGGAAAACCTGGCCGGCGTGAACAAGAGCTTCAACAAACCGGGCGAGTTCAAGGGGGTTCTGGATCGCCTTGCGAGCCGTGGGGTCTACGCTATCACCTCGTTCATCTTCGGTATGGACGGCGATAGTCCGGGTGTTGCCGACAGGACGGTCGAACAGATCGAGAGCTGGGCTCCCGGTCTGCCCGTCTATGGTCTGATGACGCCCTACCCGGCTACGCCACTTTACGATCGGCTGGCTGAGGAAGGCCGCTTGACGCGCCCGCGGCATTGGCTGGATTTCCGCCCATTTCGTATGGCCTTCACACCTGACGGGATCTCGATCCCTCAGGCTGAGAAAGAAGTGCGTAAAGCCTGGAGCCGCTCCTACTCTTCCCGCCAGATCGCGGCCTCACTCCGGAAGATCCGGCACCGGCCCTTCGCTGAGCGTGCAGTCATGTTCTCGGCGCAGCTGGCGTTCCGGGGAATCTACTTTCCCCAAATGAAGACGGCCCAGTGGGCCCTACTGGTTGCGCAAAACTTGTGGACGATCTGCGGGCTGACCTGCGAAGGCTTCCTCCTTCGGTTCCGGCCAAGCCCTCAAGTAGTGCGAGCGGCCCGGCCACAGACCGCTACAGCAGCCACCGCAACGGATTCGAAGATCGATACATAATCGGCCGCACTCGCGGTTGATTCTGGCGAACCCCGAAGGGCAATGGACGACAACTCTCCAGAATTGGCCGAGTATCTCCGAGTTGCGTGCCGGATTATGGTATTCACCGGTGCCGGTATTTCCACGGCAAGCGGAATCCCCGACTTTCGTGGGCCACAGGGAGTGTGGACGCGGCGGAAGCCAGTCTACTACCAGGATTTCATGGCGTCGGAAGACGCACGTGTTGAACACTGGATGGACAAGTTGGAAGGATGGCCTGCGATGGCCGCTGCACGACCGAACGCCGTGCATCACGCGATCGTCAAACTGGAAGAGGCTGAAAAAGTCGCAGCCGTAGTGACCCAGAATATTGACGGCCTACATGCGTTGGCCGGAACCCGTTCTGATCTTCTAGTCGAACTCCACGGCACCAACTTACTTGTGGAATGTCAAAGCTGCCAGTGGCGAGGCGATCCTGAACCGCAGCTTGATTACTTCCGGGAGCACGGCAAGTCTCCTCTATGCACATGCGGTGGATTTCTGAAAATGGCGACGATCAGCTTCGGACAGGGTCTTGATCCGAACTCACTCGATCGTGCGTCCGACGCAGCCGCCAGGGCCGATCTTGTTATCGCCCTCGGCTCCACGCTTTCAGTACACCCTGCGGCTTCGTTTCCACTGATGGCCGCCCGGCGCGGTGTCCCTTATGTCATCATCAATCGGGGCATAACCGAGCACGATGACGATCCCGCCGTTTCTTTAAGACTGGATGGGGACGTTGGAGAACTCTTCTCCAGCGCAGTCGACATGGCCTTGGCATAGGCCGCTCCCGCGGACCTCGAAGATCTCTTCAAAAATGAAGGCTAAGAACTTCTGTTTGCCGGGGGCAATGCGTAGAATGGATTCGATCCGGGTCACCCATGGAGCTTTGCGAATGCAAATGAGGCGCCTGCTACAGATTATCGCTCTTGCCCTGCTGCCCCTGCCCCTGCTCGCGATCCAGCTCTTTCCGGGCCAACAACTGGGCGGTTACGGTGGAGTGGACGGTTCAGAGTTCGTCTTTGCGCGGCTGAGGTACAACGAGGGATTGAGTAATTTCCGTGGATTCAGGCGGGGAGGATACGGCAGTTGGGCGACCGACTGGCCAAAAGCCGACAAGCAGTTCATATTCGCCATCGACCGGATGTCCAACATCCGAGTCGTTCTCGACAAGGACATTGCGATCGATATTATGGACCCCAATTTGTTCAGCTACCCGTTCCTCTATGCACTTGAAGTCGGACGGGGCATGAACCTCAGCCAAGCGGAGGCCGACCGCTTGCGCGAATACATGCTTCGTGGCGGTTTTCTGGTCATCGACGATTTCTGGGGCACGTATGAGTGGCAGAACTTTTACACCCAGTTGCATAAGATCTTCCCGGACCGGGAACCCGAGGAGATCCCGCCATCACACCAGATTTTCCACTCGTTCTTCGACATCGAGGAAATACTCCAGGTCCCGAACGTAAACAATGGTTGCAGAGGGGGGCCAACTTATCAGCGGGATGGCTATGTTCCCTATGCCATGGCGATCTTCGACGATGACCGCCGCCCGATGATGGTGATCAATTTCAACACCGACATTGGTGATGCCTGGGAATGGGCCGATGTGGCGTGCTATCCCAATGAATACGCGGGATTTGCATTCCGGATGGGGATCAACTGGATCGTTTATTCGATGACCCACTAACCGCGGGCGCGGAGACTCAGCGCTTACCCCTGCTTACCGACGCCTACAGGCTGCCGTGCTGCGGGTCCACCAGAGGGCAGATTCCCAGTCCGCGGCTCGTGTAACCTACCTCGTGGCTGCTGACGAACAGACCCTTCCTGCCAAAGGCACCGATCGTCACAAAGCGTTTATTATCAGTGCGATCTCTGGTCCACGTGTGCTTGTTTAACATCAGGCGCTTGCCGGTGCCGGTGAAGTAAAGGAATAGCATCAGAACGACTTCCGACGCCGAGGGAAGATACTGCCCAGAGTTCTTTATACTATCTGCATAGTATATTGGCTGGCCGATGCTCTCGGGTGTGACCCCCATCGCCACCGAGTGCCATCCCGGATTGCACCCGATATGGCCGAATGGCTCATCGAGGTACCAAGGATGGTCGAAAAAGACCGGCTCCTCGGACGGGTCAGTCCCGACCACTTGTCTGAGGTTCAGGATCGATAGGGCCCTGTTGTCCTCCGGCGTGGGAAAGGTGATAAATCCCTCACTGGTCTGTACCTTATCGGAACTCAGGCCTTCGATTTCCGCTTCGGCGAATCGGGCGGGAATTCCCAGTCGATCGAAGATCTGTTGAACTTCCGGAGGGGACAAATGAAAGAAAGGTAGGGGTTCAGTCATAATACTATATATGTAGTTATATCTGGGCTGTCCTCAGTTCCCTAGACATGAGAATCAAACTCCCTATCCCCGTAACCTTAAGTTATATTGGCAGTTACGATTGACAGTAGACGCCTGCTATGGTAGTTTGCGGTTCACGTTTCCCCTCGGGCCACGCAGGAGCCGCCAGGCCCGATGGATTCGGTTGCCGGACTAATCCGTGTTGAAGTCAATATTAGTACAGGGCAAGAAACTGGATACCCGAAAAATGACAGCATCAGGCAATTCTTCTGTCCTGTCCACCCGGGACGTCCGGCGGACGGTACTCGATAACGGACTCGTCGTCCTGACGCGGGAAAGTCACCGCTCGCCGACCGTCAACAGCATGATCTGGTACGGCGTGGGGTCTTCCGACGAGGTGGCGGGACAGACGGGAAGCTCCCACTTTCTCGAGCACATGCTCTTTAAAGGGACAGCTCGATACGGAAAAGGCGTTATCGATCTGCTTACGATGAAGAACGGGGGCAGCAACAATGCCTTCACGTCCTACGATTTCACGGCCTACTACTTCAGTTTTGCCTCCGACCGCTGGGAAACAGCCATCGACATCGAATCCGATCGCATGGTCCACACAATATTCGACCCTGGCGAATTCGAAGCGGAGAAAAACGTTGTGATCGAAGAGTTGAAGTCGGGTTTGGACCAACCGTGGGGAAAGCTGATGCAGGAAGTCAACCGCGTGGCATTCGAGCAACACAGCTATCGTAACCCGGTTATCGGCTGGCTTGCGGATGTCGAAGCGGCGACGCCTTCTGCAATGGAAGCGCACTATCGCAAGTACTATCATCCTTCAAACGCAACGCTCGTTCTGGTCGGCGACTTCGATACCGCCCACGCACTGGACCTGGTGAACAGCAAATTCGGGGAGATTCCGGCGGGTGTGCGCCAACCCAGGCAAGCACCTCAAGAATCCGAACAGAAAGCGGAGAAGCGGGTGGATGTCCGGTGGCGTTCCGACGTGCCCCGAATGGCCATCGCCTATCACACCCCGGCTATCAGGCATCCGGACTCTTACGCCTTGCAGGTTCTTTCCGTGGCGCTGGCTGAAGGCAAGGCGTCACGGTTCTACCAACGACTTGTCGACCGGGAGCGGTCCACCACCTTCATCAGTGCAGAGTATGGCGAGTCCCGGGACCCGACTCTGTTCTACATCCGTGGTGAAGGCTGTGGCGACGGTCCTCACGAAGCCATCGAAGCCAGCGTGCATGATGAGTTGTCGCGAATCGCGACAGACGGAATCACCGAAGTCGAACTCGAGCGCGCGAAACATCAGATCGAAGCCCACTTTGTCTTTTCCATGGAGCGAACCCTGGATCAGGCAATGTTGCTCGGTCAGATCGAAACACTTGCCGAAATGAACTACATCGACCAGTATCTGTCGCACGTCGCCTCTGTCGATATCTCAGCCGTGGCCGGGGTCTGTCGAAAATACCTTTGCGAGAGCAACCGGACCGTCGCCTGGTTGTTGCCCGAAGAGGCCGGTCGTTGAAGTCCCTCCGCTCGCATCTGCCAAACAATCGCCACACTGACACGCCCTCATCCCGGGGGAAGACTGCCTTTCATCCGGAGCGCTTCACTCTGCGGAATGGTCTGACCGTGCTGCTCGCCGAAAACCCCACACTGCCCGCACTTTCATTGAGCCTCAGCGTCCGATCAGGCGCACGCGCTGATCCCGAAGAGCGTGCCGGAACCGCTGTTCTGCTCAGTCGTCTGCTCGATGAAGGAACAGCAACCCGTTCTTCGTTGGAAATCGCCGAAGCCATCGAGTCCGTGGGTGGGGCCATCGACTGTGACTGCTCCTACGAACGCGTGTCGGCGTTCCTGGGTGTATTGAGCAAAGACATCGATCTCGGACTGGGGCTCGTCGCCGATATCGTGATGCATCCCGTCCTTGGGGAAGAGGCTTTGGCAAAGGAGCGCGATCGCGTGCTGGGGGAAATCCGCAGCGCGATGGACCGTCCACAGACCTTGGCGGGATGGGAGTTCAATGAGCTGATCTATCGGGACCATCCCCTTCACCGTCCGGTGCACGGATATCCTCACACGATAGAAAAGATCACCTCCGGCGACCTCCGGAAATTTCATAAACGACATTTCCATCCCAACAACGCGATGCTGTCCGCCGTCGGTGATTTCAAGACCGCGGATATGGTGACCCGATTGGAATCGGCGTTCGGTCGGTGGGAACGCGGGGAGATCGACCGCAGCCCGAGAGCTACGCTGGAACGCCAACGTGATGTGCGCCTTAAATTTCTGAAGGTGGAGAGCGAACAGGCACATATCTATTTCGGACACCTCGGCGTAAAGCGCACGCATCCGGATTTCTACGCCCTGCAGGTGCTCGATACGATTCTGGGCGGAGGGGCCGGCTTGACGGCACGCATACCGCGCAAGCTACGGGATGAGCAGGGCCTGGCGTATACGACCTTCGCCAGCATCACCAGTTCCGCCGGTTCGGATCCGGGTAAGTTCCTGGCCTACATGGGAACCTCCCCGGCAAACATTCAACGCGCGATCGACGGGTTCAAGACCGAAATCCAAACGGTCATCGCCGAAGGTGTGACTTCCGAAGAGCTCGATGATGCCAAAGCATATCTGACGGGCAGCTTCATCTTTGCCTTCGAGTCCAATTCGCAAATCGCTCGATTCCTGGTGAACGCGGAGCTCTTCGGTCTCGGGTTCGACCATATTGACAAATACCCCGACTACATCGAAGCCGTTACCGTCGAAGACATCGCGCGGGTTGCGGCCGAGCACTTGAGCACGGAGCACTATTCGCTGGTGATTTCGAGCCCCGAAGATATGGCCGGGTTCGAGTAGCCCTTACTGGCGCACGACGATATCTTTAGGTATTCTTCCGGCTAGCAGCCCCGCAGGGAACAATGTTACAGACGCGCATCATCATCGGTGGTTTCCTCCTGTTCGGCCTCGGCTTGATCGGTTTCTGGGCTGCCGCTTCCCAGCCACCGCCCGCCGATACAGCACCCCTGGTATTTATCGAAGACGAAGCGGACTTCCCGAACTTTGTCGAGTTGCCCCGTATTGGAATTCTGACCAGTACCAACTTTGTGGGTCATCGGATTCGGGTGATCGAAGGCACAGTGCGTAACGTCAGCGATCAAACTTTACGGGCCGTCGAGTTGAACGTGGCGTTCAATAGTTTCGATGGCGACATCGTCTTGGAGTCCGCCGAGCAGGGCCTGCGATCATCCCTACCGGCTGGCGAGGAACGGCGCTACAGCTTCCGTTTCGAAAACCTCCCACCAGAGTGGAACTACCGTGTTCCCGACGTCCAGATCATCCGAATTGGATACTGATCGAATGCGAAACTGATTCTGAAGCGATCTGTCGATCGCACGGCATCCACAGGTTCGAATCGAATTCTCTTCGAAAATGAACAAAGTTTGCTTAACGTGACAGTACCCGCCGAGTGAAGGAACCGGTGCCCTGGCTTGCTCTTGCGAAACAGAGCGCTGAAAGGAAGATGACTGTGATCGAAACAAAAAAGACTGTGCTGGTTCCGAGAATTTTTGGCATGACCTTAGTCAGCCTCTTGCTGATCGTTCTTATCGCTGGCAATGCAGCCGCGGAAGAAATCAGGGTGATGACCTCCGGGGGATTTTCCGCGCCGTATAACAAAGTCATTCCGGAGTACGAGCGCGCGAGTGAAGACACTGTCCTGACCGCCTACGGGGCTTCGATGGGCGGTGCACCGGACTCCATTCCGATGCGGCTCGCCCGCGGCGAAGCTGCTGACGTGGTGATCCTGGCTGCGACTGCGCTCGAAGAACTGATCAAACAAGGAAAGGTTGTTGCGGGCAGCCGAGTCGATCTGGTGCGATCCATCATTGGAATGGCGGTGCAGGCTGGAGCGCCGAAGCCGGATATCAGCACCGTGGAGGCGCTCCGCAGTACGCTCCTTCAGGCAAGGTCCATCGCGTATTCTGCCAGCGCCAGCGGCACGTATCTCGCGACCGAGTTGTTTCCGCGCCTGGGGATTTCCGATCAGGTTAAAGAGAAGAGCCAGCGCATCGAAAGCGAGCGCGTCGGCAACGTCGTCGCACGCGGGGACGCGGAGATCGGCTTTCAGCAGGTCAGCGAACTGTTGCCCATCGAAGGGATCGATTATGTCGGACCGCTGCCGACTGAGGCTCAGCTAGTCACCGTGTTTTCGGCCGGCATCGTCACGGGAGCAACAAATCCGGAGGGGGCCAGATCGCTTATTGAATACCTGTCATCGTCGGCGGTTGTCCCTGTAATCATCGAGAGCGGTCTCGAACCGGCCCTGGCCCGGTGAAAGCGTTAGGCTCTTGTTCGGAAGGTTCTTTGTGATCGAACAGTGGTCTGGCTGATGTGAGTGGAGGCAGTCTTTGACCGAATCAGCATTGTCCTGAACGGATTCGAAGAAATGGCTGAACTGGTGCCGGTGCCCTAAGCAAGCCGGTGCCGTAAACAAAGGAGACAACGATGCGCTGGTATGGATATATTGCATATTTTTTTGGCGGCGCTTTTTTTGTAAACACGCTGCCCCACTTGATTAACGGTCTCTCGGGCCGCCCGTTTCCGAGCCCGTTTGCGTCGCCTCCCGGTCAGGGAGAGTCTTCCGCTCTCGTGAACGTACTCTGGGGCGCTATGAATCTCATCGTGGCATACCTGCTGATTTCTCGTGTCGGCAAGTTTGAGATTCGCCGGAATCGTGATGTGCTCCTGGTGGCCGCCGGAGGACTCCTGATGGCAATCATGCTGTCTCAGGCGTTCGGGCAAATTTATGGTGGCTGACGCAGGTCGTCATTGAAGAACTGAAGGAGATGCCGGTGCCCATAACAGGGCGAGAGCTTGGGAGTGAAGGAATCGAAGGAAGTGAAAGAAGCGAAAGACGCGAAGGAAATGAAGGGAAAATCCTTTTCCTTTAAAAAGCCGAAGCCGACCAAGGAGCTGAAGGAATTCAACGATCGGCTCGAATCGCTT
This sequence comes from Terriglobia bacterium, assembly GCA_965218085.1. Classification (GTDB taxonomy): domain Bacteria; phylum Acidobacteriota; class Terriglobia; order 20CM-2-55-15; family 20CM-2-55-15. The sequence continues at coordinate 853,791 of CBDCKF010000001.1, forward strand.
AACCTCGCGCCATTGTGGGAGGTCTTCGGGAAGCTGGCAACGGCGGAACCGAAACCGCGCTCGGTGCCGGCGATCTGGCAATACGATGAGATTCGGCCAATCCTCATGGAGGCCGCGGACCTGATCACACCCGATCAGACAGAACGCCGGGTGTTGATACTGGAAAACCCCGGACTTCGGGGCGAGTCCTGGATCACACAGAGCCTGTTTGCGGCAGTCCAGTTGGTTTTGCCCGGGGAGATCGCCCCGGCCCATCGCCACTCAGCCTCGGCCTTCCGGTTCATGTTGGAAGGGGATGGGGGCGGATATACGTCGGTCGACGGCGAGCGCAGCATGATGCAGCCGGGTGATTTCGTCTTAACGCCTTCATGGACTTTCCACGACCACGGAAATCTCGGGCGTCGGCCGACCATCTGGATGGACGGCCTGGATAATCCGTTCATCGACATGATGGGCGTTACCTTTACTGAGCAATGGCCGGAGCCAACCTACGCCGTCACAAGGAACGAAGGGGATGCCGCGGCGCGCTACGGGAACAATCTGCTTCCTGTCGAATACGAGCCATCAACAATGACGTCGCCGATCTTCAACTACCCTTATTCGCGAAGCCGGGAAGTCGTGGAACAACTTTACAGGAACGGTCCGATCCATCCCCACCATGGTGTGAAGCTGCAGTTCGTCAATCCGGCAACCGGCGGATACCCGTTGCCGTCGATCGCCGGGTTTATGCAGTTATTGCCGCCGGGATTTAACGGGAAACCCTATCGTTCGACCGATGGAACCGTCTTCAGTCCCACCGAAGGCACGGGACGCAGCAAGGTTGGCGACACGACCATCGAGTGGAAAGAACACGACGTGTTTGTTGTCCCGCCGTGGTCTCCGGTCTCGCACGAAAGCGAAAAGGGCGCAGTCCTCTTCAGTTTTTCGGATCGTGCGGCTCAGAAGGCTTTGGGTCTCTGGCGGGAACAGCTACTTTAGCCGGAGAAGAACGGACCGGTCGGGCACCTGCGGGATAAGCGTCCCTCGTTTATCACTGAACTGAAGCAATCCGGCATTCGGGCTGGCTGTTAGAGGCTAGAGGCAGGGCTCCGCATCGCGCAATCTAGTCGAACATTTTCTCGACGCCGCCTTCCGGTGTCACAAACCCCAGAAGACAGCCATTGGAACCGTCCCTGAGCCGATGGCACCGCGCGGAGATCGGATCGCCCACTTTGACGCTGTCTTCTGTCCATCCGAGGCGCCTGAGCTGGGTCACATTGGCGCCTTCCAGAGCCCACACGGCGGGCTGACCGTTCTCGTCGATGACCTCGAGGTAGATCCAACTATGCGGGGTGATCCAGTGAATTTCCTTCACCGTTCCGTCTAAGAGCGTGTACTCGGTCATCTGGTAGTTGCCGTGGGAGTGGTGTGCCAGAGCCGGCGAGGTCAGAAAAACCACACACATGGAAGCAAGACCTAAGGATTTGAAATGCATCTCGTTTCCTCCTCGTCATCTGGTGATGGGCGGAAAACGGTTCGAGTAGATCGAGTCGTAGCGAACCCTATTCCCTTCGGCGTCGAGCAGACTCAGGGATTGCTGAAACAGACCGGGCGGCGGCGCACCCGGCCCTACGGTGGCCTCCACAATATAGAGACGACTTTCGTGCAGATAAATCGCGGCGAAAGTACGGGATTGATCCGCGTTGGTAAGCTGTAACTGATGACCTTCAATGAGGTCTATGTAATGCCACGCATCATATGTGACCTCGGCGTCTCTTTGACGGAACCCCCACGCTGCATAGGCGATTGATGCCCGCACATCAATCTGCCAATAAATAGGCAGACTGTCCGCTTCGGTTTTGTTGGTTCGCTCGGCGTGTATTCTTTCCGCATCGGTGTAATCGACCACCGTGACGGAGTAACGGTTCGTGCCGTCCTCGTAGGAATGCACGCGCCCCGGAAAGATGGCCCCATATTCCGAGGGGTAGGTGATGTCCCGCACCTCAGGAACTCCCGGAAGATTGACGCTGAAGCGATCCTCCAGGCTGACGTGGGTCGTCCAGGTTTGTGCCAATGCGTGCTGCGAAATACACAGGACGATTGCTATCGGAATGAGTCGGTTGAGCCGGATCTCTCTGCCTCCCAAGATGGTTGCTTCGCGCAATAGTGCCAGAAAATAATACCCGCGCACAGAAGTTTCCGAAAGTTAGCAGGATCGGTTTTTCACTAAAGGCCTCGTGCGCCGAGGCCGTAGGGAGTCCTACCCCAGAGCAATGGCAGATCCTCCTGAACGGGTTTGAAGAACTGATCCGACGCGTTGCGACCACCTGGTTTGTCACGACTGGAAAGTATCATTGCTTCTAAACCCCACCTTTAGTATCGTTTGCAAAGTTTTTGACGGTTCGGTTCGACACACACTAAAACGATGGAATCCGCTGGGAAGCCGTTAGGGGAGTGGGTGCCTGGAGCACTGATGTCACGGCTATCACTGATCCGGTTCCCCGGATGCCACGAAAGAAGACCTCATGCATGCTGATTTCCATAGATTGTTATTGAGTTTTGCACTCATGCCAGGCTTCTTACTCGGCCCCGCAGCGTATCGGGTGGCGGCCCAGGAGGCCCAGCCACAACGGCCATTGGTTAAGATCGTGGCTACCGGCGGCACGATCGCCAACTCGCCCGAGGGCCGCATGGCTGTGGATACGGTGCTTGCCCAGATTCCCGAAGTTTCCGAGCACGCGCGAATCGAGGTGGTGGATTATAGCCGCATCGGTTCATCTGCGATCTCGGTGCAGAACTGGATCGACATCGCTGCCATCGTGAATCAGATCTTTGAAACCGAGCCGCAGGTGGCCGGCATCGTCATCACGCACGGCTCGAACACCTCTGAGGAAACCGCATACTTTCTTTCACTGACCGTCAACCACACAAAACCTGTAGTGGTGACCGCTGCCCAGCGCCAACAGAATACTTTAGGCCAGGAGGGCAGCCGCAACCTGTTCGACGCAATCCGCGTCGCCGCCCATCCTGGGGCGGCGGGCAAGGGCGTTATGCTCGTCGTGAACGAAAAGATTCATCCTGCGCGTGACGTGACCAAGCGGATGACGGTGCGGGTGGAAACTTGGGAGTCGGGCGATGTGGGAGTGCTTGGCTTGGTCGATGGCGACCAAGTAACCTTTTACAATCAGCCGCTCTACAAGCACACCACCCGCTCCGAGGTGCGGCTTCCGGCCAGCATTACCCGAGCAGGCCAGCTGCCCCGCGTGGATATCATCTACGCCTATGCCGACGCCGACGGTGAGCTGGCTAAGGCTGCCGTCGAGGCTGGAGCGCAGGCGATCGTAGTGGCTGGCTTTCCAACGGGTGCGGCGACACCGGCCCAGTATGAGACGCTGGACCAGCTGCGCGATCAGGGCACAATCGTGATCATGTCGAACCGCGGCGGTCTGGGCCGGATAAACACCGACAATCGGTATATATCGGCCGACAATTTGACGCCGCAGAAGGCGCGCATCCTCGCCATGCTGGCGTTGATGCGCGATTCCTCGCCCGAATTCGTGCGAGAAGTGATGGCCGCGCACTGAACGGCAGTCCGAATGGCCGGGGGCGGTTCCCTGGGCTGCACCTTAAAGATGGCTATCATTGCCGTCTATCGCTGAAATCCGTTCTCAGGTCCTGACAGAGCCCCTTGTCGGAAGTGGCCCCCACCCTGACATTTTGCCGCTTTTTGATTTAATTCCATTAATAATAAGAATTAGAATTCTTCCAGAAACTGTCGTTTAGGAGGACCGTAATGACTTCCTCGGAACTCATAACTGAATTAGCGAAGGATCAGCATCTGTTCGAATGGAAACTCGTGCCCGATACAGGTTTTGCGTCAGAGCAAAGATCCGAACCGCGTTTGCTGATCCGGGGTACCAGCTCGGATGTGCCCGACGGCTTGGTATTCGAGGCGATGGGAGCAGTTTGCTACGTCCAGACAGCGAAACCCTATGGTGACGCGATGTGTATGGAAGCAGCCAATACACTCGGGTTGCCGGAGGCCGATGCTAGGGATTTGCTTTCTGCATCAAACGATTCCACATGGCGACCCGTGGATGGACGGCGGCGGCCGGATCCACGCATGCAGGCGCTAAGGAGACAACTGGCGGGAGCGGTCCGTCTGGAAGCTCAGCTGTAGCGCGGGTTTTCAGACGCGCTGACTTCACTATTTTCAGCTTCCGCCAACAACGCTTCCCAGGATTTGAGAGTTTGATTGCGCCTGACTCCCTACCCCAGTATTCTTTGCCGAGTTGGTTTCGCATTACACACGAACGATGAGAATCGGTTCACCGGATTTCTTGTCGCGAAGGACAAGCTGTCGGATTTTGAATCAGCAATGCTGAAAGGAGAGCTATCTATGCGCGGTCTTTTCTTGTTTGTCGTTGGAATTGGGGTCGGTTTGGCCGTTCAGTCGGCTGTTGCCCAGAACCAGAACAGCGGACTGGTTGGCCTGAATCATGTCGCACTCAGCGTCCCTGACATCGACGCGGCCGTGACGCACTATACCGAGACGATGGGATTTCCCGAGGCGTTTCGAGCCACAGACGAAAACGGACAGGTACGGTTGGTCTATGTCCAGATCAGCCAAAACACCTTCGTGGAGCTGCAACCGGCCAACCCGCAGAGGCCGCCGGGTATCAACCATTTGGGCATCCATGTGGAGAACATGGAAGCGGCCACTGAGATGTTCAAACAGCGGGGAGCCAATGTCAGTGAGATTCGGGGCAGTACCACGGGCGCCATCCTGTCGAACATCACCGACCTCAACGGCATCCGCATCGAGCTCGCCGAGTTGCCTCCGGAGTCCTTGCACCGGCAGGCGATGGAACGCTGGAATAGATAACTGCCAGAGCGGTCGAGAGAGCAAGGCAGCAAGACAAGCGGCCTCGCAAAAAACCAGGCGACGCCTTATCGCGTCGTTCCTATCCACGCGATGTGCAGGCAGGAAAATACTCGCCGCGATCGGCCCGACGGTATAACATGTGCCCATTCTGTAGAGTTGAGCGGATTAGAGATCCCGGATACGACGGGACGAGGATTTGGGAGGATCAACGATGCGCCTGATTCCAGTCATTGCGGCTGTGTTAAGCCTGTTTATTGCGTGCCCTTCCTTCGCGCAAGGGTGGATCAATTATTCCAGTCAGGAAGATTTCTTCACTGTCAATTTCCCGGGTGAACCTGAAGTGCGGGACATCACCTACGACACCGAGTATTTCATCACCTTACCGGGGCGTATCTATAGCTACGAGGATGGAGGGAGCCGCTACTCGGTCACCGTCGTTGACTACACGGTTGCTGCCCAAAAGCACACAGAGCTAACGGAAAGCTGCCGAGCCAGCGGAGCAGATGGGGACAGTTGCACTTACCGTTTGGCGACTGATTTACGGGGAGCGATCATCTACGCGTCATGGGACTTCTTGAAGCGGGACAACGCCGAATTGACGCATTTTGTGTACACACAGGCGGACCGCGTTGAAGGCCATGCCCTGCAGTTCGACAACGCCGATGGAACCCGCACGTACGTGGCAATCCACATGCACGACGACCGTCTCTATATTCTGGATGGAACCGTGCCCGCGAATGCAGTACCGCCGTCCTTGTTCCAGCAATCCATGGGATTCCTCGACGGGGAGGGGAATTCGATTCGATATGATTCCCCCTACACCAACGGATTTCCACCACCCCCGCGTGTCAGATGACCGTCTGCGGGTGACTTGACATGGAAAATCATTCAATAGTTACTTTCGATTCTAGGAGGTGAGCATGCAGTTCAAATCCTTTGGCCTGGCTGTCATTTGTGTGGTTGCCCTGGCCGTGCCAGTTCTGGCACACCACTCCCACGGCAACTACGACGCATCGACATGGACGCTTTATGAGGGTACGGTCAGAGAACTACATTTGATCCGTCCGCATTCCTGGATCTACCTGGACATCGAGGACGAGGCGGGTGAGAGCGCCCTGTGGGCTCTAGAGGCCGCCGGTCCCGATACGATCCGAAGAAACGGAGTCAACACCGACGACATCAAACCCGGCGATACCATCCAAGTGCGGTGTCATCGGCAGAGGGACGGCGGCCCCGGCTGTCTTTTGGGCTTTGTCACACCCTTACATGGGGATGCTGCGCGCGGCCATGGGGTCGAGAAGGAGTGGGATTAGCAAGGAGGTCAGATGCTTCGGACGCTGCGGGCGCTGGCGGTATTCGGAATTTTAGCGACCCTGTCCCCCCACGCGAATGCTCAAGGCGTGGTGATGCAGCGCAACGTGTCGCTCGAGATGGCGAAGACGATCGCCGAAGCTACCCTGACGGAATGCGAGTCCCGAGGCTTCAACACAGCCGTGGCCGTTGTAGACCGCGCCGGCCAACCGATGGTCATGCTGCGCACTGAGCAGGCCACGGCGCAAATGTTGGAGATGGCGCGGCGCAAGGCCTACACCGCGCGCATGTTCCGCAGAACCACGCTGGATTTTCAGAGCCGTACCGAGGATCCCACCCGGGCCCCACAACGCCAGATCTTCGATATTCTCGCCCTCGGTGGTGGCGTGCCGATCCAGGTGGGCGACGACACGATCGGAGCGGTCCGCAGCGCGGGGTCCACCCAGGAGACAGACGATGCCTGCGCGAAGGCGGGGGTCGCCAGTGTGGCCGACCTGTTGAGATAGAAAGGCCTGCTGGTTTGTTCCGCAGGCCGTGTCGAATGAAGCTCGTAGGAGGGATGCAACGTGAAGAAGTCAAAGAAGAACAATGAAGCTGAAGTCGGGCGACGCAATTTTCTCAAGAATGCGGCAGGCGGTGCCGTGGCCGCGGGCGCTGCTGCCCTGGTTGCGAAGCCGGTTGCGGCTGCGGCGGAATCTGCAGCGGCTGAGCCGTCGCCCGTGGTGCAGGTCAATTCGAACCAGAAGTACGGTTCCGATTTCATGGTGGACGTGCTCAAGTCCCTGGGTGTCGAGTATTGCGCAGCCAATACTTCCGCAAACTTTCTCGGGCTTCACGAGTCCATCATCAACTACGGTGGAAACCAGGGTCCGGAGTGGTTGACGGCATGCCACGAAGAGCATTCCGTTGCGATGTCTCAGGGCTACTTCAAGATCGAAGGCAAGCCGATGATGATCCTTGCCGACGCCACCGTCGGCTTGATGCACGCTTCAATGGCGGTCTACAACTCGTATTGCGATCGGGTCCCCGTCCTCCTTTTCTTAGGCAACAAACTCGATGCCACCCAACGGAACGGCTTCACGGCCGGTGCGCACGCCGCTCAGGATCCCGCAGGGCTGGTCCGCGACTTCACCAAATGGGACGACTCCCCGGTCTCACTCCAGCACTTTGCCGAATCCACGGTCCGGGCGTATCAGACCGCCATGACCCCGCCCCAGGAGCCGGTAGCCATATTGGTTGAATCGACACTTGCGGATGGCCTGGCTCCGGAAGGCCTGAGAATTCCAAAACTAACGCTCAACGCTCCACCCGCAGGCGAAGCCGCAGCTGTGAAGGAAGCGGCGCGCATGCTGGTGGAAGCAGAGAATCCGCTGATTGTCGCCGGCCGCGTGGCCCGGACTGCCGAGGGGATTGATCTGCTCGTCGAACTGGCCGATGCCCTGCAGGCGCAAGTCTGGGACCAGCGCCAGCGCATGAACTTCCCAACGAATAACCCGCTGTTCACCCAAAGGGATTCCGGGGCGGATGTGATCCTGGCCCTGGACGTCAGGGACCACTACGGTCTGGGCCACCGTGGGAACGTCAAGACGGACGCTCGAACGATCGGCATTTCGCCCGTCATTCTGAATCATAAGTCCGTCTACGGGGAGACCGGACGTTATGCGGAAGCGGACGTGTCGATCCCGGCCGATCCGCAGGCGACCTTGCCGGCACTGATCGAAGAGGTGAAGCGTTTGACGACGGGTGACCGGAGACGGGTCTTCGAAGAGCGCGGTGCCCGTCATGCGGCCACACATCTTCGGGTGAGGGAACAGGCTCGCCGTGAAGCTGCGGTCGGATGGAATTCGCAGCCAATCAGTACCGCGCGCTTGTCGGCTGAGATGTGGGACGTCATGAAAGACGAAGACTGGTCCCTCGTCGGAAAAGATAGCTGGATCAGCTTCTGGCCGACCCGGCTGTGGAACTTTTCGAAACCCTATCACTTCATCGGTGAGCAGGGCGCTTCCGGCATTGGTTATGCCGCGCCGGCCGCCGTCGGGGCTGCTCTGGCCAACAAGAAGTACGGCAGGGTCAGCGTCAATATCCAGTGCGACGGCGATCTAAATTATGTGTCGAGCGTTTTGTGGACGGCCGTCCATCACCAAATCCCTTTGCTCGAAGTCATGCACAACAACCGCGGATGGCATCAGGAAGTGATGGGTTTGACACGCACCTGCGCTAACCGCAATCGAGGCATTGAGAATGCCCACATCGGCACCACACTGATCGAGCCCCACATCGACTATGCCGGCATGGCGAGGTCCTATGGAATGTACGGTGAAGGACCTATCGAAAACCCGAACGACCTCGGTCCCGCGCTCAGGCGTGGAATCCAACGGATAAAGGCCGGCGAACCGGCGCTGATCGATGTCGTGACGCAGCCACGCTAGCAGGTTGCTGAAAAACTCTGTTTTTCGGCAGTCTGCGGCGCGGCTCAGGATGTGCCGCCATTTTCGATGGCGGTAAGCCATTGAAAATGTGAGCCACCCGAGAATCACACTTCCCGGGTGGCGTTGCTGAAAGAGCCATTGAGGGCTTTTTCAGCATCCTGCTAGGGAGGAGAACATATGAAGCGCTTGGTATGGACTCTTTTGCCGTTTGCACTCGTGCTCGTGGCGCTCCCGCCGGGCATGAAAGCCCAGACCCGAGGCTCCAACATTGAAGGTAACGTTGTCACTGGCAAAGAGCTTTATCTAAAGAATTACTGCTGGTCCTGCCATGGTTATGCCGGCGCCGGTGCCGCTACCGGTCCGCGGCTCGCCCAGACCCAGTTCACACGCCAGGGATTCACTGCTTTTATGAGGGATCCCGGCCGCATGCCGCCTTACAGAGTCGAGGTGTTAACGGATTCGGAAGCGGCGGACATATTCGCTTATATTCGAACGTTTCCACCGCCACCACCGCTTGAGGACATCCCCTTGCTCGATCTGGACTGAATGATCGCGTGCCTTTGCCATGGATCCCATCGTGCACTTCGTCGGCAGCATCCCGCTGCCTGATGCCGAAGCCGTGTTTCGAGATCTTTCCGCCGCCGCCGGCCCGCACATCGTCCGTTTGCCCGACGGCGAGACGGGCATCCGCAAGAGCTGGATAAAATTTCTTCAGGACGTGCTGGCCGAATCCCGCGCGATAGAAATTGCCGCCGACCTGCCGCCGTTCCAGTTCGTGCAGCATGACGGCAAGGTGGTGCGCGAAATCCCGCTGCTCCGGATCATCGCGGGCGAACAACCCAGGGCGGAGGACTTTGAAACCGGCTATGCCGATATGGCTATCGAGTCCTGGGGAAAGTTCGATCGCCTACAGAACGAGGGTGTCATTCCGGGAAGCGTCAAGTTTCAGATTTCCATCCCGACGCCGATCGCACCGACCTACAACAATATGGTTCCCGCTGACCGGCCTCGGCTGCTGCCGGAACTCACCCGACACTTCATCGCTGAGGTCGCCAAGATCGCCAAGACCTTGCCGAACGACCGCATCGCGATTCAGTGGGACGTCTGCCAGGAGGTGCTGGCGTGGGAGGGTTACTATCCAACGGGCCCTGTCGATTTCCGGACCGAAACCCTCGACATACTCGCCCGGATCGGCGACGCCGTGCCCGAGGGAATCGATCTCGGCTACCATCTCTGCTACGGTAGCCCGGCGGACGAACACATGGTCCTACCGTCGGACAGCGGTATCATGGTCGATATCGCCAACGCCGTAGTTCGTCGAGTCGAGCGAAGCATAGAGTATTTTCATATGCCGGTGATCCAGGAGCGCAGCGACGACGCATACTTCGAGCCGATGAAACAGTTGAATCTGAATCCGGAGACGGCCCTATATCTTGGACTCATCCACCGCGAGGATCACCGAGGCAACGCGGCGAGGCTCGCCGCCGCCCGCCGCCACACGCGGGTCGATGGCGTCAGCACTGAATGCGGTATGGCGCGCGGCAACCCGGACAAGTTCCCGGCCTTGCTGGCGGACCATGCGGCCACCGCGAAACTTGTCGGCTGACTTGGGGTACGAACCAGCGCTTATGGTGTACGTGAGATTATTATCAGAACTGAAGGCACAATCCACGGAAGCAGTGCGGTCATAGACCGTACGTAAAGACACGCGGCAGGGCCGCAGGGGGTTATAGATGACGCGAACGCGTTTTGTTTTTTTCGATGTTCTTCTGGTCGCAGCCATGGTTTTGTTGAACGTTTCGGCGCTAACGGCCCAGGGCCAGCCGGATTACGAGACCACAGAGGTTGCCGACAACGTTTACATCTTCCGGTACGGTGGCAGTCAGTCGATGTTTTTGGTGACTCCGGAGGGCGTCATCGCCACCGATCCGCTTAACGCTCAGGCTTCGGGCATTTATCTGGATGAGATCCGGAAGATTACCTCCGAGCCGGTGCGATACGTGGTTTACAGCCATCATCATATTGACCATGTCAGCGGCGGCGCACCATTTAAGGAGGCCGGCGCCACTTTCGTTGCACAGCGGCAGGCAAAAACGGCTCTCCTCAGTCTCGACGTGCCGGGCGTCGTAATTCCGGACCTTGTGGTGGACGACCAGGCAGTTCTGACTCTCGGCGGTATGGAGTTGGAGCTTAATTTTGTCGGACGGAATCACAGCGACAACAGCCTCGTGATGCGCGTGCCTGACGCCGGGATCATATTCGCTGTCGATTTCCTGCCGGTTCGGGAACTGCCGTTCCGTAATTTCCCCGATTCCTATCTCCTTGAATATTTCGAATCGATCGACCGGGTTCTGGAGATGGACTGGGATCGATTGATTGCCGGCCACAGCCGCCAGGGCGGAATAGGAACCAAGGACGATATCCGTGGGCTCAAGGTCTACCTTGACGAATTATTCGCTTTGGTCCGGACGGCGAACGCGGAAGGAAAATGCTTCGACCAAGCGTTCGAGGAAATTCAGCTTCCAAGCGTGGCCAGAGACTGGATACGCCAGGAGTTTCTGCCCGGCAACATCGAGCGGATGTGTTACTTCTTCAGAAACGGCTATCGGTAGATACAGCGTGTGCCTGAATCACCTTCAAGGTGATTCAGGCACATACCGTGCAATCGGGAATCCGACTCGGCCTTTGCGAAATTCTCCGAACCTACAGAAGAAACGAATCACGATTGGCCAGAGACTTGCCTGGTATTTTGGTGTGCAGGCGGATATCGCTTAACGTCCGTAGGTAAGGCGTTCGATTAAGTAACGCGGCAGGCCGACCTTTTCCATTTTCTCCTGTGTGACTTTGATCGGATATTCAGCCCGATAGAACTCCAGCCGAAGGTCGTCGCTGTCCCATATCAGGAACGCGCTCCGCGTATCTCCGTCGCGGGGCTGGCCCACCGAACCGGGGTTGACCAGGTATCGCATGTCGTTGCGTAGATACGTCGTGACCGAGTCCTGGGTATCTTTCCGAAGTTCTTCGACGATGTTGCCGCTTCGATCGCATGTGTAGACAGCCGGGTGGTGGCTGTGCCCGAAGAAGGTGAGATGTGTTTCGGTCAGGGCAAAGCTTTCCGCGGCGTGACTTTCCGACATGATGTAATCATCTTCGTCGGTCACCGCGCCATGAACCAGTTGCGCTCCGTTTTCGATTTCGAGGGGGCCTACCGGCAGGGCGCGCAGGTAGGCGTGATTGTTTTCCGTCAGGGTATCGCGTGTCCAGAATGCGGCGGCTTTTGCGTGGGGGTTAAACCCGGTCGGTTCGTCCAGGCCACAGGCGACGCGGTCGTGGTTGCCGCGGATGGTCACTGCTTCGAGGTCGCGGAGTTTTTCGACGGCGTCGTTCGGCTCAGGGCCGTAGCCGACGATGTCGCCACAGCAGATAACGGAATCGAATCCGGCTTCGCCGGCGCGCACGAGACAGGCGTCGATTGCTTCCATGTTTGCGTGAATGTCACTGACCAAAAGACGCCGCATTATTCTCTTCCGCCCACCTCATCCCTGTCACATCGAGGCCTCCGGGCCCGCCCGTGACCTGTGTTCCTTTGGTGTATGATGTCGCGATGAAACCCAAAGCTGTCGTCGCCTTCTGCGTTGGCCTCGCAGGCCTTGCAGCGGGCACCGCGGTACTTTCCGAGCTCAACAGTGAGCGGGGGCCCGACCCTTTGCTCTGGGTGATGGTATCACGCTTCGGAATCGTCGTTATTTTCGCGGCCTTCGGCATTTATGCGGCCCGGGAAAGCCGGATGAGACGGTCGATCATCCTGACAGCGGACGAACCCCGTGCCGCTTTTCAGGACCTCCTCAACTATGGCATCTTGCCCGGGTTCATGATCGGTCTCATTAATTATCTTTTCTTTTTTATCAACCGGTATAACCCCCGAGTTGCCCCAAGGATCCGGGGTATGGAGGACGTCTACGACTCCTTTCTGGTCTCTTTCGATGCAAGTGTCTTTGAGGAGGTCGTTTATCGTCTTTTCATTATGTCGTGCCTCATGTTCCTAATCCAGAACCTGTACCAGGGCATCAAGTCCGTATGGCCCGTCCTGGTCTCGGTTCTGCCCCGGGCCATGGCCCTGGTTCTTTCATCCTTGTTGTTTGCCGTGGCTCATAATGTTTACGGTTTCACCGGGGCTTTCTGTGGCGGCCTGATGTTGGGATTCATATTCATGAAGAGTGGTATCGAAAGCGCGATCGCGGCGCACTTCGTCGCGAACTTCCTGTTCTTCAGCGTGTCGTACCTGTCTTGAGAGACGGGGTTTGGCCGACCGGTAGAGTTTTCATCTGCAATATTTGTGAATCGGGGATTTGAGAGCATGCAAGCGAAAACATTGGGTGAGCTTCGATCAGGTCCATATGGAGACTCCCCGCATCGGTCGCGCTCCGTCAAGGACGAGATGCGGGCCAACCTCATTCAGAAACTGAAGACAGGTGAAGCGATTTTCCCAGGCGTGTTGGGTTATGAAGACACCGTGGTGCCGCATGTTGTCAACGCGGTCCTCTCGCGTCACAATATGATCTTGCTGGGCTTGCGCGGTCAGGCCAAGAGCCGCATCCTGCGCCAACTCGGCGACCTGCTCGACGATGAAGTTCCCGTGATCGATGGATGCGAGATCAAAGACCACCCATTCCGTCCTATTTGCCGACGCTGCCGGAATCTGCTTGCCGAGATGGGAGACGAAACACCGATTGCTTATATATCACGAGACGAGCGGTATATTGAAAAGCTGGCGACACCCGATGTGACAATCGCCGACATGATCGGCGACATCGATCCCATCAAAGCAGCCAAGAGCGGCGAATCGCTCGGCAGTGAGTTGACGATTCACTATGGACTGCTACCGAGGGCGAACCGCGGAATATTTTCGATTAACGAGCTTCCCGACCTGGCGGGTAAGATCCAGGTCGGTCTGTTCAACATCATGCAGGAGGGCGACGTTCAAATTAGGGGTTACCCGGTACGTCTACCGCTGGACGTGGTCTTGGTGTTTTCTGCGAATCCGGAAGATTACACCGCTCGCGGTAAGATCGTCACACCGCTCAAAGACCGCATCGGTTCGGAAATCCAAACGCACTATCCGGCCCAGCTCGAAGACGGTGTGGCGATTACCGAACAGGAAGCTTGGACCGAACGCGACGGTAGCGACGTGAAGGTCCTCCCATACCTGCGAGACGTCGTCGAAGGCATCGCGTTCAGGGCGCGGGCGGACCAACGGATCGACAAACGTTCGGGAGTGAGTCAGCGGCTGCCCATTTCCAGTTTGGAGAATATGGTCAGCAACGCGGAGCGGCGGCGGGTCCTGCTTGGAGAAAACGAAGCTGTCGTGCGTATCGTGGACGTCTATGCCGCACTGCCGGCGATAACAGGCAAGCTGGAACTCGAATACGAGGGCGAGTTGAAAGGTGCCGAATCTGTCGCGCGGGATCTGATCCGGCAGTCTGTGCAAATGGTGTTCCGTAAGCGGTTTCCGAAGAGCGATTTCAAGACCGTGACCGAGTGGTTCGAGATGGGTGGAACCTTGAAGATGTCCGACATGGAATCGCTGCCTGACGTCCTGGTGGTTTTGAGCGAAGTTGACGGACTGATGGATTTTGTCGGGCCACTGGGAATCAAAGCAAGTTCCTCCGCGGGGGAACGTGTCTCTGCCGCGGAGTTTATTCTGGAGGGACTGTGTTCGCTCGACAAGATCTCGCGTTCTGAAGAAAGTGTCTATCGGTCTTCCGAACGGAAGTCCGTCGACGACCTCTATCGGGATTACGCGATTGACCCGAAGCGATTTAAGAAACCCTTAAATTGATCTCCTGATTCGAGACCCATGCCCAGGATCAAGTACACAAAGTACACACCGTCGCTTCTGGACGGGTTGAGCATCGAAGACCTGCTCGATTCGCTGTCGGATTTTCTTTTGCAGAGCGGATACCAGTACGGGTTCGAAGATGCTACACGTCCCCGCGACATGGAGTCGTTGCGCCAGGCCATTATGGAGAAGCTCGTCGAAATGGGCCGCATTCCACCCGAGTTGATGGAAGAGTGGATGGACGACCCCAACGAGGGCGAGGCTGGGGAAATCAATGAGCTGCTGGACGAACTGATCCGGCGGATGGTGGATGAAGGATGGATTCAGCAGCTGTTGGAAGGTGATGCACCGCCCTCGCCTCAAGATGGGAGCGGGACCGAGGAAGCACCGCAAGGCGAAGCGCGTTTTGAGATGACCGACAAGTCGATCGACTTTCTTGGGTTTCGTGCACTGCGCCATCTGCTCGGATCTTTGGGTAAGAGTAGCTTCGGGCGGCACGAGACTGCTTACCTCTCCACTGGGGTTGAAGCGTTCCAGTCATCGAAACCCTACGAGTTCGGTGACACCATGAATCTCGACATCAGCCAGACCCTGTTGCGCGCCGTATCGCGTGAGGGTCTCGGTGTGCCGATCAACCTCGAGACGAGCGACCTCCAGGTGCACCAGGCCGACTATGAAAGCTCATGCGCCACCGTGCTGATGCTCGATACCAGCCATAGCATGATCCTCTACGGTGAAGACCGCTTTACTCCGGCCAAGCGCGTGGCGCTGGCCCTATCCCATCTTATCCGTACGCAGTACTCCGGTGATTCGCTGAGGATGGTCTTGTTCCACGACTCGGCTGAAGAAATCCCTTTTAAGAAACTTGCACGTGCCGTGGTGGGTCCCTACCACACAAACACACGTGAAGGTCTGCGCCTGGCCCGGAAGATTCTGATGTCGGAAAAGAAAGATATGCGTCAAATCATCATGATTACTGATGGCAAACCATCGGCCATGACCCTGCCGAACGGACGTATTTACAAGAACGCTTTCGGATTGGACCCGGTCATTCTTGAAGAGACCTTCAAGGAAGTCGCTATTTGCCGTAAGGCCGGCATCCTAATCAACACCTTCATGTTGGCCAACGACCACTACCTGGTGGAATTCGTGAAGAAGGTGACCGAGATCGCGCGTGGCAAAGCTTACTTCACTTCAACCGCAACCTTGGGTCAGTATCTGCTGATGGATTACCTGAAGAAGAAAGTGGAAACTATCCACTAACGTTTTCCTTGCCTCGTCGATTGAACTCGGTCGCCGTCCCTTGCCGCATCGAGCTTCTCAAGAAAACAAAAAGCCCCGCCAAGCGGCGGGGCACATAAAATCTTTTCTCTCTTTACAACACTTGCTCACCTAACGTGGGTAAGCAGCTTGTGTCGTTAGTTTTAAGATAAGTGCTCACAAAATTCAAAACAAAAATCACACTTCGTTTTTAAAACGAAACGCAAAGATTGACGTCTTATTACACGCGCCGTGAAACCCTTACCAGTTGAGGGTTACAGCTTTCTGTTCAGTGAACATGAAAAAGACAGACGTAAAAGTTTTTTCAAAAAAAATAACAACATGCTTCGCGATTGTCTCTCAAAGCGATGTGGGCGAAGAAAAACGCTGCAAATTATTTTTCATCAACTTTCTTTGAACAAGACGCGACCTTGCATTCAAGCGTGTCTGTTCGCCTGAACTTCCGGACAGCATTCAGTCAACAGAGCTATCCTTATGGAAAGTCCTGTTGATAAACTTTGAGCATCGCCACGATGTAAGGAACTTTGCTGGCATACAGTTCGTAAGACAGTCCGTAAGAGATCTATGAGTGGCATGAAGAAACTCCTGATCGCAATACTCCTCGTTGCCGTCGTCGGTGGTGCGGTGAGCTTTGCCGTGGTCCGGCGAAACCGGAACATCGTGACCGTAGTTACAGAACGTGTGTCCCGTCAGGATCTGGTCCAATCGGTCGTTGCCAACGGTGAAATCCGGCCCAAGCAGTACGTCAATATTAGTTCGAATGCTTTCGGCCGCATTGTGAGCTTGCCGGTGAGCGAGGGCGACCGGGTGGACGCGGCGCAATTTCTGGCGCAGATCGAATCGGTCCAAACCGAGGCCGAAGTGCAAGGCGCACAGGCGGGTCTGGACGCGGCGGCATCGGAACTTGAGGGTATGGAGGCGTCGATCCGGGCTGGTGAAGCATCGCTGGCCAGCGCCGAAGCCGAGAAGAGAAGGATTGAGGCGGACTTCGCCCGCTCGGAGCTGGAATTCGACCGCGCCAAGGAGATGTTGGAAGAAGGATTGATTTCGCGCGAGCAATTCGACCGGCAGGAATCGGCGTACCGGGTGGGAGTCGCCCAGATCGAAGCGGCGGACGCGCGAATCGCCCAGGCCGACGCCGAATTGGCTCGAATGAGGACCCAACGGGACGGTTTGACGTTTCGGATGGGACAGCAACGGGCCGCCCTGATCCGGGCACGGGATCAGCTGAGTAAGACGACGATAAAATCTCCCCTGTCGGGAGTAATCACATACCTGCCGGTCAACGAAGGCGAGATCGCCATTGTCGGTGTGCAAAACCAGCCGGGAACAACCCTGATGACGATTGCCGACCTTTCCGTAATTACGGCTGAACTCAGAGTGGATGAGACCGACATTGTGAATCTCGAACTCGGCCAGAGAACCGAAATTCGCGTGGATGCCTTAGGCGACCGTGTTCTGGGCGGCTACGTTTCCGAGATTGGCAATACCGCGCTTACGGAAGGCGGTGGGGGTGTCGTCTCTACCACGCCCACCACAGATGAAGCCAAAGACTTCAAAGTCGTCATTACCTTGGATGACCCTCCGGACGAGCTACGTCCGGGCCTTTCATGTACGGCAAGTATCGAAACAGCTATGGAGTCCAACGTCCTCTCGATTCCGATTCAGGCACTGACAATTCGCGAAATTGATGCGGCCGATGTCCCCGACTTTGTTGAGAATCCGGTCGTCATACCTTCGAGGCCCGGAGAGCCCGTCAAGGTCGAACAGGAAGGCGTGTTCGTGATCAATGACGGCACGGTGATCTTTCAGGCTGTTCAGACCGGCATCTTTGGTACCACCGACGTAGAGATCGTGAACGGTCTTGACGAAGACGACGAAATCGTGACCGGCAGCTACCGTGTCCTTCGAACGCTCGCGGAAGATGCAAAGGTCAGGGTCGAAGAGAACGATGAAAGTTCGTGAGGTGAATGGTGAGGTAATCCGCACCGAAGATCTCTGGAAGACCTACACGATGGGCGTGGACAACGTCATACACGCGCTACAGAGCATTACCCTTCAAATACAAGCCAACGAATACGTCGCGATCATGGGACCGTCTGGATCGGGCAAGTCCACCTTGATGAATCTGATCGGCTGTCTCGACACGCCCAGTCAGGGCCAATACTGGCTGAACGGAAAGCTTGCCAGCGACATGGACGACGACGAGCTTGCGCATATCCGAAACAAGGAAATCGGTTTCGTTTTTCAGACCTTCAACCTTCTGCCGCGAGCCAGCGCCCTGCACAACGTCGAGCTACCCCTCATTTACAGCGGCATGTTGACCCGCGAACGGCGGGAACGCGCTATGGAAGCGCTGGAACTGGTCGAACTCGAAGACCGAAAGAGCCACTGGCCCAGCGAACTTTCCGGCGGACAGCGCCAGCGTGTGGCCATCGCCCGCGCACTGGTCAACCGGCCATCGATCCTACTGGCTGACGAACCCACCGGAAACCTGGATTCCCAAACCGGCGCCGAGATCATGCAACTGTTTGCCCGTCTCCATGAAGACGGGAACACGATCATCCTGGTGACCCATGAATCGGATGTCGCGCGCTCGGCCCACCGCATCATTCATATCCTTGACGGACGGATTGACAGGGACGACCGTGTCGCTGATTCAATGCCCGGCCTCAGAAGCTGACGCTAAATCCTGACGTTTCGCTGATCTCTGACAATCAAAGGTGAGTTTTTTGTCTTTGTTGTGTGTCTCCTTTACCTTCCCCTGTACGATGTTCGAAGAGCCGAAAGCGCAATGGGGGACCGGTATGGCTGATTTGGAAATAGGCTACCGACAGAGCGATCTCGACGAAGAGGACCTCCGGGATGGGCTTGAGGAATTAGAAGAAGTACGCCGGCAGCGGCGACAGTTTTTTACGAAGGCCTTCTTTGGACTTCTTGGCCTGGCCGCTCTTGGGGCACTCGTGATGTTCTTTCCCACAATCAACAGGCGCGCTGCAGGGGGGATGACTGAAGGCCAAGAGGCTATCGTCAGTAGGGCGTCGATCGCCGGTGTGGAGTTCGATGCG
This sequence comes from Terriglobia bacterium, assembly GCA_965218085.1. Lineage (GTDB taxonomy): Bacteria > Acidobacteriota > Terriglobia > 20CM-2-55-15 > 20CM-2-55-15. The sequence goes on from CBDCKF010000001.1 coordinate 872,583, forward strand.
TGGACCGAAGTGGCGGCCCTTGAGGATGTCGACAATCAGACAGCGCTCAACCAGCTTGTGGGCACGGGGCGGGCCTTCATTGTGAACGAAGGATCCGAGCTACTGGTCATCGAAGTCAGATTCAATAGCGTGATGGTCCGCGCCTTGAACGGTACCAACGCCGGCAAAGAAGGGTGGCTGCGCTCGGGGAGCCTACGCGTCAACTAGGGGCCGGAGTTAGCAGTTTACGATCTAAGATTTCGCTCAATCGTTGATTCAGACATCCTGTCTGAACGACCGGCGACCCTCACCATCACGTGATGGAGAGGCCTATAGGATTCGACGGAATGTTGAATCAGGTCCTATACGGCCCCGCACGGTCCGCCGTGCGGGGGGACAACGAGGCGGAGCCGAGGCGTCTAGAGCAATAAGATGATCGGATCGGATCCGGACGAAACTGTCAAACACCAAAGTTCGAATCGAGGTCACGAGCATCGTTATGGGTGACTTGGTAGTCAACAGCGCAACCTCGAAACAACCTTTACCCCCCCACTTGGAGTTTATCCACCAGTTCCCGGTTCGCTTCCGGTACATCCAGACTGTTGAGTTCTTCCGGCGCGAACCATCCCAAGCGCAGTGCGCTACGGGCTGCGGGCTCGCCTGCGGTGATCCGACATTCGAAGAAATGAAGGTGGACCGCGCGTTCCGAATATTGATGTGCGCTGACCACAGATAGGGGACCGACTTCAACGGTAATGCCAAGTTCCTCGGCGATCTCTCTCTTAAGGGCGGCTTCGTGCGTTTCGCCTGGCTCCACTTTGCCACCGGGAAACTCCCACTGTCGGGGGAGGTGGACACCTCCCGGGCGCTGGGTCAGAAGCAACCGTCCGTTGCGGCGAATGATGGCGGCGACGACAGTGATCGTGGAGGGCGCCCTCATACGCTGGGTCGATACCGGGTGGAGTATCCGGTCAGTTCAACATAACCCCGGCCGGTGACCGCTTCACCTTTCCAAACGCCCTCCACCCGTACCGCACCTTCCCAGTAAGCGATTCCCGTAGAGCGCACGGTGTAGAGTTCCTGGTCGTCCATCAAGGGAACGATCCTCAACGCCGTGTTCTGCTCAGGCAATGTCACTTCCCAATCCAGGCGGTATACCGCTTCGCTCCTCGGGCTGGCCCAGTCGCGGAGCGATCGAACCGTGAATTGATCGCGTTCGATGTGTTCGGCCTCGCCCTCCGCAGATATCACGGTACCGCTTGAATTCGGATCGATCGTGCCGTCGGTGTGGCGCAACTGGTAGAGCATCAGTTCTTCGCCGTTGTCCAACTGCAGGCTGAACCAGTCCCATCCCACCTGATCGGCGGCCAACTGGTTGGTTCCGAACTCGTGATCCATCCAACTTTCCCCGGATACGCCGACTGCGTCCCCGTCAATTGAAAGCAATCCTTCAGTCCCCATGCGCGTCATTGAATAGTAGTGTGAGGCCTGTCCTACACCGTCGGCCTTCTGACTCACGCCGTCGCCATGGATTACAGGTGCTTTGTCCGTTCGAAGCTCAAGCTCGAGCAATACGCCTTCCGCATAGGCCCGCAGGTGCATGACGCCGTCTTCGAGCCGGGCAGTCCAGCTCTCGTTTTGAACGTCCAGGGTCTCTGTGCCGGTGTGTGCAATGCCGGGTCCGGAGCGATTCACGCGTTCCCAGTATTGGAACGTTTCTTCCGAAATCCGGCTCAATGCGAAATGTGCGACATGCAGATCGTCCACGGCCCACGCCGAAGGATTGACCGCGCGGCGGTCCATGCCGATCCGGAAGAACGTCAGCTCGTAACCGAAATCGCGCCCGTCTTCCGCGTTGAGATGCCCGGTGTAGTACCACCATTCGAGTTTGTAGTCGGGGTGCGCACCATGGTCGCGCGGAAATGCATATTCATATCCGGGAAGGGCGAGCCGGTACTCGGGTTCAAACACTTCCACCGGCGCCGGTGCCTGCGCGGTGGCCGGTCCTGCCAGAAAGGCGATGAGCGCCGCGAGGGCCAGCGTGTATGTGCGGCCGTGCTCCATCACTCCGCCCGTATCCCTTCGATCGGGTCCATCTTCAGAGCCAGAGATGCCGGATAGAGTCCGGCCACGATCGTCGCCAGCAATACGACCACCATCGATTGCGCCAGGAAACCTACGGGCATCGTGAACTGGATCGTCCAACCGAAGGATTGGAAGTTGATGACGTAAACCAGCAGCAGCGAAAGCGCTACGCCTAATCCAAGTCCGATCAGCGCGCCCAGCACGCCGATCAATCCCGATTCCAGAACGATGATGCGGCGAATCTGCGAGCGTGCCGCCCCGATGAAGCGCAGCATTGCCAGTTCAGGGCGTCTTTCGATAATCAATGCCGCCAGCGTATTGGCGATGCCCAGCATGGCCACGGCCAGCGCAATCAGTTCCAGCGCATACGTGACCTGAAACGTTTGATCGAAGACGCGTAACACCTGGCCCCGGAGTTCCTGGTTCGTGGCGATGCGAACCTGGCCATCGGGCAGACGTCCGGCGATATCGGCCCGCACGGCGTCGGCATCCGCACCCGGTTCCAGATAAACGGCCACGGTGCTGACCGCGCTGTCGTCGAAATTTGCGGTGTAGGTACTGCGATCCATCACCACGAGACCGGCCTCGGTGGAATAGTCATAAAAGATCGATTCGACCTCGAAGGGCATCATCCCGGACGGTGTCGGCAGGCGAATCGTGTCTCCTTCTCTGGTGCCGTGGCGCACGGAGAATGGCTCAGAAACCACCACGCGGTTTTCGCCGATGAGCCGGGCGGCGACGTCCGCGGTCTCCCGGCCGTTCATGAACATCAAGCGGCTGTGATCTCCAAGCGTCGCGAACTCACCCGCACCCAGCACAGCAGGGAACCCATCGTAATCGATACGGATAGCGCGGTAGCGGTCGATGGCTGCAATCCCGGGGACGGCGGACAACACTTCGACGCTTGACGCTTCGAGCACATTGCGTCCTCCGTCTCCACCGAAGGCCGCCGGACGCATATAGATATCTCCCTCCAGCGTCTGATCCACCCAGACGACAACCGTGTCCCGGAAACTGGCCACCATGATGGCGACGCTAGAAAGCATGGCGACGGCAATCGCCAGCGACATAACCGCCACGACGACGCGGCCGAGACTTCCTTCGATGGTCTGGATCGCCAGACGTCCTTCAGCAGGCATCGCGCGCGTGACGATGCCGCGTCCCGCGCCAATCAAGGCACGAGCCAGAAAGGGCGAAAGCAAACCAAAACCGGCAATGAAACAAACACCGGCAACATAGCCCAGAAATGGAAAATCCCCGACGGCGGGCCCGAAGCTCAAGCCGATTCCGCTCACGATCGCCGCTATGCCGCCGAGGCTTATCCACCGTGGCGTCTTTCCCGAAGCGCTCTTCCTTAAGCTCTCGACCGGCGATATGCGTGTGGCCCGCAATGCGGGGCCTGCGCCCGAAGCTGCCGCCAGGATGCCGCCAAGGGCGAGCATTTCCATACGGAAGACCCAGTCCACGCTGGCCGATGCGGATGAGGCGGGCGTGCCGGTATAAAGCATCGCGATGGTTTGAGAAACCAGCGCTCCGGACACGCGGGCCAAAAGTTCTCCGAGCCATATCCCGAGACCGGCACCGACAACGCCAAACATCGTCGCCTCGATCAGGAACATCCACTTGATCGTTGTTCGCGACGTGCCCAGCGTCCGCAGCGCTCCGATTTCGCCCCGTCGCCGGACAACCGCGATGTTCAGCGTGTTGTATATAAGGATCATCCCGACGATCAGTGCGATGTAGCTCAGGGCCCGCAGGTTGTAGCGGAAAGCACGGGTCATCCGTTCGGTTTCAGCCTGAGTATCTTCGGGCCGGTAGACGACGACCGACTCGGGGAGCTGGACCCTCATCCGCGCGGCAACGGCGTCCGCCATCGACCGATCGTCGAGCAGCACCTCGATCCGATCGATCCTGCCGAAACGGTTCAGGGTCCACTGGGCGGCCGCGATGTCCATGAATGCGATCTTGCCGTCAAAAGCGCGTGCGATCCCCGCATTGGTCAGAACAGCTCCGACCACGAAGTCCTGAAGCCGGTTCGAGACAAGAAAGCGGACCGTGTCGCCCACCCCGACTCCGAGTTGATCCGCCAGGGCCGCCGGCAGGATCACGGCATTGGGTTCCACAAGGAGATCGATAAAATCGTCCCGCGTGAGATCCATGCCCAATTCGCTCTGGTCGTCCTCGGTGTCTTCTTCGAGCAGGTAGGTGCGAAACGGTGCGTCTGAGAGAAGGTCTATCCCGAAGAGCCGGACTGACTGTCGGTCAATCGGCGTCCCGCTCGTCAGGTTGGGTTGAACGCCCACATCCAATCGCCCTTCGACGATGGCGGCCATCACGCCCACGTCCCACACCCAGGCCAGCTCCCCGATCAGTGTTTCGTCCAGATCCAGACCGTTGGCCGAAATCTGCAAGTCGGCCTGCCCGTTCATTATCGCGAGGCTATCGTTGAAGGAATCAACCGCCCGTTCATTGGCCAGGTGCACGCCTACGACGACCGCAATCCCCAGAGCCACGCCGGTCAGGGTCAGCAGTGTGCGAAGGCGGTTTGCGAGCGTGTCTTTGATGATGACTCTGTGGAAAATACGGAGGAATGAAAGCATAGGCGTCATCCTTCTTGTGGCCCCAGTGGCGCCAACTGCCCGTCTGTTAACCGCAGGGTCCGTGTTGCGTACTCTGCGGCCGTGTCGCTGTGCGTGGCCATGACAATGGATGTGCCTTTGTCGGCGAGCCTGGAGAGCCATTCCAGAACAATCCGCCCGTTTTCAGAATCCAGGTTTCCCGTCGGTTCATCGGCCACGACTAGCGATGGGTTGTGAACAATCGCTCGGGCAAGAGCGGCCCGTTGCAGTTCGCCCCCGGAGAGCTGGTTGGGACGGGCCCGGCGCCGATCTCGAAGACCAACGGTTTCCAGAATGGCGGCCACCCGGGCGTGATCCACGCCGCTTCCGTTGGCCAGCAACAGGGGCAACGCGACGTTCTCTTCCACGGTCATCGTCGGCAGGAGATGAAAAAACTGAAAGACGAAACCAACCCGATTTCTCCGGACAAGCGTCAGTTCCTCTTCAGGCAATTGATGGATGGGAGTGTCTTCAATCCAGGCCTCACCTTCGGTGGGCCGGTCCATCGCACCCACAATGTGGAGCAGCGTCGATTTGCCGCAACCGCTCGGTCCCATCAGGGCCAGAAACTCACCCGCGTCGACCGACAACGACACGTTTTTCAGTGCGACGACGGCTTCCCCATCCGCGTCATAGACCTTGCGAACAGAGGAAATTCGGACTACGGGAGGCATGGAGGGATGGTAGCACGTGAGCTAAGGTGTACTGGCGGGACATGAGCCTTGGTCGAAGATCGCTGGTTTGACGGTGATACGTCCAAGCAGGCTGTTATCCACCCAATAAATTGGGCAATTCTTCCAGAGACAATAGAATCTGTAAAACCTTGTGTGAGTCGAAATCACTGGCCACTGAACTTCCGCTAAGACCATATCGATCGTTGGTTTCGATGACAATCCCGGGACTGATGTGGAACCGACGTGCTTAAGGAGCAACACCTTTTCGGACAACGCGTCACGAATTCGGGTGGCTTGGACTGAAAACTGTGACGGCCAGTCCGGATCGCAGGGCTCTAGCTTGACGGTACTGTTTAGAGGCTTTCGCTCGCCAGCCGTGACTGCCAGCAGATACTTGTCGGTCGTCGCGGTCTTCCCCGCAAAACTGTTCGTGTCGTTAGAATCCTTCATCTTCAGAGGCTCTCGGTGTATAGGTCCTACACCATCTGGAGGATCGGGCCCGCTGCAATGATTTGTTATGCGGCACTTGGATCTGCCGAGCGCCCTGGTGCAACGTGTTCAGGGGCTACTGTATCAACAGCAGTGAGACGTACGGAACTATGTTGAAAACGATCACCAAGACCTTGAACGCCCCCAGATAGCAATAAGAGACGATAGCTACTTGATCTTCGCTGATCCCAAAGAGTCTGCTGTGCGTTCTGAGCATGAGACCCTTTAGCGCCATGGCTAGAACCGAGCTCAATACTAAGAGGCCCACGCTAATGATCGTCATCCATTGGAATAGATCTGTAATCTGCTCTATGGTCATCCCTCTGGTCTCCTCTCGATTTATAGGGCTGCGGGGTTGGACGATTTGGGACATGCCGCATAACGTCGGGGATGAGCTGCAGGCCAAAAAGTGGCGCGCCCTTTGCTCTTCCTCTTTGCAAAGGGCGTGACGCTTTTGACTGTCAGCCCCATCCCATTGTTAGGCGGCGCCATGTCTACGTTGCGGCTACCAATTGGTGTTTGGTTTTGAGCCACAGATAGACTGGCGCGGAAAAAACAACTATACCGAGCGCGTACAAAGCAGATAGGGGCTCTGTTATCGCAACAATCAGAGTCAAAAACGCATAACCGCCAAGGCAAAAATACCCAGTAAATGGGTACCCCCACGCCAGATAGGGCCTTTCTGCGTTAGGTTCCATACGCCGCAGACGATAGACCCCCAGAATTGCCGCAAGGTATTGCGCCATGAACATCATTGATGCCAAGTTTAGTAATACTTGAAAGCTACCGATAACAATCAAAAGTACGGTGATACCCCAAGTTATTAGTAGGGCGCCGACAGGAGTGCCGCTATCGGCTACCATGGTCGCTCGCTTGTAGCCTAGACCATCCACTGACAAGGCATAGAGTGTGCGCGGCACGCCCATGTAATCGAGGTTCTGATGAATAAGAAGGACAAAGATTGCCAAAAGGACGATTAGCGTACCATCTCCGTAGAGAAGCTCAATCGCCCGGGCCAGCGCCAATTCCTGACTGGCAAGGTACTCAAGAGGCACGCTACTTACGAGTGCATAGTTCAGAAGCAGATAGACTGCCGTGACAATAAGTGTTCCGCGAACTGCGCCCCTTACTATCTGACGTCCCCCAGCTTCGAATTCGCCTCCAAAGACACTCGGCATGATCCATCCGTTATATACAAAAATAGCGGAGGAAATTACCAAACCTAATCCAGCAAAATCCAACGATGTCCCCGCCAACGCTGCATCTGCTTCAGGCGCTGGTGAAATCACATCGCCGTTGCCTATAAATAGCGCAACAATGAGAGCGATCATCATGGAGCCCATTACCACGACCGCGGCTTGGTGAATGTTTCCCCCCAGACGCACCCCTCCAAGTTGCAAGGCCGCAAACATGGTCGTGATGACAAGGGCCGCTAAGAGAGAGAACTCACCAAGAGCGGGCATTAGCAACGAGAGATACTCCACCAGGACAACTGTCTTCAGCGCCATGACCGCGGGACCGGCCATATACTCCACCCAGCCGATGACAAATCCCGGATAGGGACTGTAAGCATGAGCAACCAGAGGATACATCCCGCCGGATTTCGGCGTTTCGGCCATGAGTTCGCCGACGAAGCCAACGAGAAGTAGTGTGAAAAGGCCACCTACGATCCAGAGCGCCATATACGCTTGAGGATTGGTAATGGTTGACGCGATTTCACCGGGTAGTCTGAAGATGCCGAGGCCAATGATAATGCCGACACAGGAAGCAACCGAAAAGCCGCCGCCCAAGACTTTTTTGAGTCGCTGCTCAGTCATCGTGAATAAGCATAGCGGCGCAGCAGACGCGAAGCGAATGAGACCACAAGGTTTCTAGAGCGCTCAACGTGCCGCCTAACATCTAAGTCGACTGCTGCGCCCGAATTCCGAACTCGCATCTGCTGTCGGCGTTTACGTTTGCTGCCGCTCGGCCGACTGTTGCTGTAAATGATTTGTTGGACGTATCTTACACGTCAAGAGCCCGAGTCGGAGCACGGGAATTAGGCCGCACAAACTGCAGTCTAGTTCCCTAACTGCTTAGGCTGCACTGGCTCTTGCCGCGTACGTGTCAAATCCATTTGACCGTTCGATTGCCTGCAATTTTTTCGCGGAACACGACCGATCCCAATTTTCCACGTCTTGTGTGCCGGCCTGTTCCAAATAGCCGAACAATCCTCGCTCCGGGACAATCAGCATCAACCTGAACGACACTTGGATTTGTGGCCGTTTGTCCGATTGTGTAGTCTGTTCCGTATCTCTCAATGAAACCCGTTGGACGGTGCCGCTCATCGGACGAAATCTGGCCGACCAGCCTGAGACCAGCGTTGTTGCATGGATCGGGGCGGAGATGGAATTCGCCCTTTCCCAAGCGGTAGCGTCAGGCGATGCGTTCGAACACGGGACGTCCGAGTGCGGCCATTGTGTTCAGAACTTTCTGGCCGACCTGAATCTCCGTGATTTGCCTGGAGAAGCTGCGAGATTTGAGCTTGGGGCCGATCACGCTCTTCCAACGGCCGATCTGCGTTTCTATCCGGCTGCGCTGGTTGTACCCTGTGGCCACTTGCCAGGCCATGCGGCCGTTGCTGCGGATCTGAGCAATATGGCGATCCCGAACGGTTGGATCCCGCGCCGATTGCGGTCGGATCGCTGCGTTCTTTGGCGGCGGTATAACCACATCCAGGGTCTCCCCATACCGTTCCCTCAGCAGATCTCGTGTAGACGCTCCATCATAGGCGCCGTCAGCCAGAAAGCCCGCGACCGGGGCATCGAGTTGATCCAGGAGCCCGGGTAATGCAGTGCTGTCTCCAACGTCATCGTGAGTCAGATTGGCGCAAACAATCGCACCGCTGGCCAGGTCCAGTCCGAGGTGGAGTTTGCGCCAGCGGCGGCGTATTCCCTTGATTTTATGCTTCTGCGCGAGCCATTCCCCTTCGCCGAAGATCTTGAGGCCGGTACTGTCCACCACCAGATGGACAGGCACAGATCCGGCTTGCATCATCACCTGAGCGATGCTCAAGCCGTTTGCACGACCGGACAGTGTGGAGAAGTCCGGCACCCGTATATCCAGCCCCATGAGCGTGCCGATGGATCCCATAAGTCCCTGCGTTTGCCGCAACCCAAGCCGATACGCCGTGCGCAGCGTCAGGCATGTCTCGATCGCCAGATCCGAGTATCTCCGCTGGCCACCCCGTGACGTGCGGCGCGGCGCGCTCCACACACTTTGAGTCTCCTCACTGACCCAGATCGTCAGATCACCCCGCTGGCGCAGGCTCTCGTTATATTCCGCCCAGTTGATCACCCGATACTGCGCCTTATCAAACTTGTGCCGTCGGGCTGCGTTGAACTTATGTGGCATCTAAGTTATCCCCGGTGTTGAAAAACACGATGATAAGGCATCCTTCGGGATGATCCATGCAACAAGGTTCAGCCGAACGACCAGACGTCAGACCGTTCGTCCACGGATTGCCCGCGCGCCTGTTCCGGACTCATATAGCGAGGTGTCCCCAGAATGATTCCGGCATCTGTGCCAGCCCAGGTAATCGTCGGTGTTTCGGAGGGTTGCTGGCCGCTGCCCAACGAAACAGTCTTCGCGAGCCCGAAGTCCAGAACCTTGATCGCGCCTTCAGGAGTGATCTTTATGTTGGCCGGTTTGAGGTCTCGATGAAGAATCCCCTTCGCGTGCGCTGATTCGAGCGCGTCGGCGATCTGGCCGGCAATCCGGAGGGCTTCGCCCACGGGCAACGGTGCCCTTTGGAGTCGTTCCTCTAATGTTTCGCCGGGGGCAAATTCGAGAACCAGAGCGCGGTTTCCATCGAACTCTTCGATGTCGTAGATGGACGCTATTCTTGGATGATTCAGTGCGGCGAGCAGGCGGGCCTCCCGCATGAATCTTTGAGCGCGATCCGCTTCGGAAGCGAAGGACTGGGGCAGGACTTTGATTGCGACGTCGCGGTCGAGATCGGAGTCCCGGGCGCGAAACACCTCACCCATGCCCCCTTTCCCAAGCAGGCCAATTATTTCGTACCGGCCGATTCGAGCGCCGGGCTTGAGCGACAGCGCCGCTGCGAATTCGAGGGCTTTTACTTGAGTGTTCTGGGGCGGGCCGCTTTCGGTGGGCGAACTTATAGCGTCAGCTGCCTCGGCGTGACGGAGCAGGGAGTTGACTTGTTGCTTGAGTTGGGCATCCCCCTCGCAAGCTTCATCAAGGAAACGCGTACGCTCGGAAGGCTCTTTCCGAAGCGCAGCGTTGAACAGCGATGCAATTTGTTCAATCCGACCAGTCGTCACGGGTCTTCTCCAATCCTACCGAAGTCCGGTCCGAACGGAGGCTGGATCACTTCATGGAAGAACCCTGGTCTCAGGAACCTTGTTGCATGGATCATCCCGAAGGATGCCTTATCATCGTGTTTTTCAACACCGGGGATAACTTAGATGCCACATAAGTTCAACGCAGCCCGACGGCACAAGTTTGATAAGGCGCAGTATCGGGTGATCAACTGGGCGGAATATAACGAGAGCCTGCGCCAGCGGGGTGATCTGACGATCTGGGTCAGTGAGGAGGCTCAAAGTGTGTGGAGCGCGCCGCGCCGCACGTCACGGGGTGGCCAGCGGAGATACTCGGATCTGGCGATCGAGACATGCCTGACGCTGCGCACGGCGTATCGGCTTGGGTTGCGGCAAACGCAGGGACTTATGGGATCCATCGGCACGCTCATGGGGCTGGATATACGGGTGCCGGACTTCTCCACACTGTCGCGTCGTGCAAACGGCTTGAGCATCGCTCAGGTGATGATGCAAGCCGGATCTGTGCCTGTCCATCTGGTGGTGGACAGTACCGGCCTCAAGATCTTCGGCGAAGGGGAATGGCTCGCGCAGAAGCATAAAATCAAGGGAATACGCCGCCGCTGGCGCAAACTCCACCTCGGACTGGACCTGGCCAGCGGTGCGATTGTTTGCGCCAATCTGACTCACGATGACGTTGGAGACAGCACTGCATTACCCGGGCTCCTGGATCAACTCGATGCCCCGGTCGCGGGCTTTCTGGCTGACGGCGCCTATGATGGAGCGTCTACACGAGATCTGCTGAGGGAACGGTATGGGGAGACCCTGGATGTGGTTATACCGCCGCCAAAGAACGCAGCGATCCGACCGCAATCGGCGCGGGATCCAACCGTTCGGGATCGCCATATTGCTCAGATCCGCAGCAACGGCCGCATGGCCTGGCAAGTGGCCACAGGGTACAACCAGCGCAGCCGGATAGAAACGCAGATCGGCCGTTGGAAGAGCGTGATCGGCCCCAAGCTCAAATCTCGCAGCTTCTCCAGGCAAATCACGGAGATTCAGGTCGGCCAGAAAGTTCTGAACACAATGGCCGCACTCGGACGTCCCGTGTTCGAACGCATCGCCTGACGCTACCGCTTGGGAAAGGGCGAATTCCATCTCCGCCCCGATCCATGCAACAACGCTGTGCGGGAGACACTCGGCCCGGGCCAGGTGCCGCGCATCTACAAGAGGATGGCGCGCCGCGCCGGGCTTCCCGACGACATCGTCGACGCCCTGGCCGGGCACAGCACGCGCGTCGGGCCGGTTCAGGATATGATCGCCTGCGGCATCGAGTTGCCGGCCATCCTGCAGTCGGGCCGGTGGAAGACGACGCGCATGGTCCACCGCTACGGGGAACGGTTGCTGGCCCGGCGCAGCGGCGCCGCGCAACTGGCTGAGCGTCAGCAGCGCTGAAAAGGCCCCACCCTGGAGGCTACGGATCGTGACGCCGGCGCGCACGGCCGGGGTAGAGGCTCGCCCGCACCGTCCCAGGCGGCACCCGCACACCGCTTGGTTGTTATCGAGCGTAAAAAAGTCGACATTTTTACTATAGTTCCGTGCTTTGGTGCGTTGCGCGCCGCCTTTCTCACGCCAGCAGGCGCAACGCTTTTCAGACAAAACGAAGTGATTTCAGCGGATTATGCCCAAAGGTGATCGCGAATGCCGATCACGGCGTGGTATGCTCGCGCACTACGGACTTGGCGTGAAACTGATTTTTACGCCCGATAAATCCCATTATCGCGCGTAAAAAGCCTTGATTCGATCGCTTTGCCCGACACTTCAGGCCACAGAACTTCAGCGCCAACCGGTGCTCCCCGTTTCCCCGTCGTGGCAGCATTACGCCGTCGATCACGATGGGGGTCTCGCCGCCATCGTAGAGGCTCGGGTCGCGGCCGGTGACTCGTACCAACCGTCAGCCATCGAGATCCATATGGACGTCGCGCCCGTTGCGCGAATCGCGCTACCGGAATCGGCGCCGGCCGTTCCGTGCGGTCGTTAGAGGCTGAGAGTCTATTTAGCGCAATCACGCCGCGCTGTCCCTGCCAAATTGGTAGATTTGAGAAAAGGAGAAAGAGGGCGGCAACGGGTCCACGCTCTGAGCATGCCGGCAGCGCTACGGTTATCCGAACTCGGTGATTGACAGCACCAGCCGCACCAGATCCGCCTGCCGGGAGATCGGCTGTTTCTGGTAGATCTGCTTCAGGTGCCAATAGATGGAGCCTGGGGTGCGCCCCGTGGCCTCGGCCATGTCGCGGACGCTCTTGCCTTCCGCCAACCCGGCCGCTACCCGACTCTCCATCGGCGTCAGCCCCAGGGTCCGGGTCACCAGGTCGGGGTCGATCCGATGCTGGCTCTTCGGCTCGATAATCAGTATCAGCGCGGCGATATGCCGCGCCCCGTAGTCCGGTTGTGGAACAGCGACGGGTTTGACGTGCACCACGAACGGCGGTGACCCGGACGAGCGGCCCAGCAGCATCGACCCGCTGAGGGCGACGGCTCCGGAGGCCGGCAGTGCGGAGGCCACCAGCCTCTCGAGGCGGAGCCGGTCGGCGGCCTCCCGCGCACAGAGCACCCCATCCCGATCCGACAACCCATCGCCGTATCGGAGGATGCGACGGGCGCGGTCATTGACCTCTATGATCTGCCCACGCCGGTCCAGGTGGAGAACGCCGATCCGAGGGTTGTCGAGCAAGGCGGTCACGGTCGTGTCCCGCGTCTGGGCGCGGACCAGCGTCTGCCGGACGCGGATAAATTGCCGGATATGGGGCAGCAGTTTCCGGATCATTGCGATCTCGGAAGACCCCCAGCCATCCGAGGCCACGGGATCGCCGAGGGCCCAGGTCATATGGGAGCGATCCGGCCCGTCCAGGCGCACGTTCAAGCCATTCTGGTATTTGGCCCGGGGCAATATCTCGTTGTAGGTCGCTGAGGTCTTCAACTCCTCGGCCGTGTACAGGTCGGCGATGGGCACCAACCGACTGTCGGGCAGTTGCCGCAGGCGCGGCACACGTTCGTCGATGGGATGGTAGACCTCGAGGTACTCGCGCTCCAGGTCTTCGTGGCGCTGTCCCCGGATGTAGAGCCCGGCGGTGAGGACCCGGATGTCGTCGGGCGGGCCTTCGCCGATCAGGAGAACATTGCTCGTGCTGCCGCAGGTCGCGTCAATCAGGGCCGTGGTGGCCGGCCAGTGGACATCGTCGAGCATGGCATCGTACAACGATGCCAGGATCCTCTCGAATGCGTCGTGGCCACTCATGGCGATTCTTCCTTCAGTCATAATTTCAGCGACTTGCTTCGCGCACTGGCGTTCGCCTTGAAAACCTGTCGAAGCCTGCGCGTTGCAAAACCGCTCCTTTTACAACCCCAGCCGCCGGCACCCACAACGGTCTCGTCGGGTCGCACAGCATGGGTACCGGGAGGCCTGAAACAGAGACCGAATTCCGATTGCGAGATCGAACCCGGCCGCTTCTGCATTCGGCTTCGGTCCGTTCCGGAAGTGGGGCGGTACGGATCAGGCCGTGTGCGAGGCTGGCTGGCCTGCCGTCGCCACCGGATTCGCGCGGTGTCCGAGCCAGGCAAAGGTACAACCCAGGATCAATCCGTAAATGAGATGTCCGGCGAGGCTCGGCAACATAGCGGCGGCGGCCGCGCCGTTCCAGTTCACTCCCAGGCCCATTCCCATCATGAGGGGCATGAGCGTCAGCGGACCGAGAATCCACCAGACGCCGCCGTAAAGTGCGCCGTAACCGAAGCCGGATCCGGTCCCGCGCACCCGAGAATGAAAGATCAGCCCGAAGGATGCGCCGATCAATGCGCTGATAACGAGGTGAGCCAGAAATCCTGCTCCTGCGGTGGGCGAACCGACCATCTGCCCGATCATGGGTAACATGCCCATCATGGCCATCATGGCTCCAAAGACGATTCCGCCGGCGATACCCGCAACGGCTCCATGTTGGATGTTTCTTGGATTCATTGTTTTTCTCCTTATGTCGTTGGCGCTCCGTGGTTGAGACTGCATCATGGGATTCGAGAATGAGTGTCCGGAAGGGCGGATTTCTTACACTGCGATCGAATGAATTTTGAAGATCCCCAGTTTGTCGAGCGTATCCGGAGTGGTGATTCCGAGGCTCTTCGCGACGTGGTGGACTCCTATCTGCCGCATATCCTCAACACCGCCCGGGCATCCGGACTGACTCCGGAACGGGCCGAGGATGTGACGCAGGCGACGTTTGCGACTTTTCTCGAGAGAGCCTCCGGGTTTGAAGGACGTTCACACGTCCGGACCTGGCTGTTCGGCATCCTTTACCGCAAGATTTCCGAGGCGCGGCGTGGTTTGGACAGGGAACGGCGATCCGATGCCATCGATCAAGTCATGGAAGGCCGCTTTGATTCCAGAGGGATGTGGAAATCCCCTCCTCAGGCTATGGCTCTGTATGGAGGCGAGATTGCGAAGTTCCTCAAGGATTGCGTGGAGAGGTTGGCCACTCTCCAGCGCATGGCTTTCGTCCTGCGTGAGATCGAAGAGATGGACACGGAAGAAATTTGTAATATTTTGGACGTATCGCGCACTAACTTGGGAGTGCTTCTCTACCGGGGGCGCAATGGCTTGAGGGAGTGTCTGGAAGCGAAGGGAGTGAAACGGAAATGATGGGTCTTGACTGTAAGGAAGTTACACGGCAGCTCGCCAGCGATGAACCGCCCGTAAAGCGCAGAGGCCGTTTCCTGATCGCCCTGCACCTGTTTCTGTGCAATAAGTGCCGGCGCTATAAGGCCCAGTTGGAGATCATCGGTAAGACGGCCAGAGACCTCTGGGCACGACCGCGAGACGATGAAGCACTCGGTCGCCTTCGGGATCGGATTTTAATGCGGGATTCCTGACAGCCTGTGGTGGCACACGCTGACGACTGCTGGGGTGCTCTTCAGCGCCGCTGATTCAGTTCATCAGCCAGCTGTTCGGGGTGGCTGCATGAGACGGAACCTGATCGACCCAACCAGTCGCTCTCTTGCTGAGTTTTCAAAGTTGCAACACATCCGATTCTCCGGACGCAGGATCAACAGAAGCCCCGCAATAGTAGGTGCCCCGGGGATGGGTCACGGATCTTGTTTCTTTTTCCCGCGTACTTTTCTGTAATGGGTACGATGAACGGCGAGCCGCGCAGTTTGGGCGATCTTCCGCATCGCTTCAAATAGAGCCGATTGCCGCCGCCAGGCCAGAACGATGGTGCGGTATGGCACCGGTCGTGATATTGGGCGGGTCTTAAGGCCGGACCGAAGAATTTCGGTAGGCATAGAGATGCGTGGCAGCAAGGTGATACCCATGTTGGCGCGGACCATCTGCACAAGCGTCGGCAGACTCGTTGCCCGGAAATTGAGTTCCTCAACACCTCTTCCGCTACAAAACTCGATAACCTGATCCCGAAGGCAGTGTCCCTCATCAAGCAGAAGAATGTGCTCGCCCCGCAATCGGCTGAAGGGTATCGGTGCGGACGACCGCCCAAGGAGGTGATCCGGTGGCGTTGCAAGCACGAACGGATCTTCTTCGATCGTCTCGTAGGTGAGGTCACCGATGTCGGCTTCCAAAGCAAGCAACGCGCCATCGAGGTTTCCATGACGGATCTGGCGAACGAGTGCCTCGGTTTTGTCCTCCAGCCAAGCTAGAGTCAAGCGCGGAAGTTCCTTGCGTAGTAGCGGTGCGACGGTCGGGAGCAGGTAGGGTCCAACGGTCGGTATCACCCCGATTCGTAGCGTGCCTGCTAGAGGATCCAGGAACCGCCGTGCGGCGCCTCTCACATCGTCTACCTCAAGGAGAACGCGCCGCATACGGTCAATGAGTTCAGATCCTGCCGTGGTGATCATCACGCCACGACGATCGCGCTCAAACAACTGGACGCCCAGCCCGGCTTCTAGCTCCGCCACCTGCACGCTCAGTGAGGGTTGAGACACATGGCACCGCTCCGCAGCCCGGCGAAAGTTCTTCGTATCGGCCACGGTCACTGCGTACTGAATCTGCCGAAGTGAGAAGTTGTAGGGTTTCATCATTGATAGTAAAATCCTATCATTCTTATAGAAATAATGTCTTGGACGTATCAACCAGGTCCGTTGCAGACTGACTGGAGATGCCGGGAAAGAGTGAGGCCAATGTACGAAGCAAATGTACTGAATTTCTGACTTACCAGGAGCTAACTGAGATGCTTAAACAAACCATATCTGTGATTACCTTTCTGGCGGTTGCGATCTCTCCAGGATTGCCAGTCAACCTGGCGGTTGCCCAGCAGGGTGCGCCGACCAATGAGTATTGGTGGCCTAACCGCTTGAGCCTCGATCCATTGCGCCAGACCTCTCCGGAATCGAATCCTCTGGGCGAAGACTTCAACTATGCGGAAGAATTTGAAAGCCTCGACCTGGATGTTGTGAAGGCAGACCTTGAAGAGCTGATGACGACTTCTCAGGACTGGTGGCCCGCTGACTTTGGTCACTACGGGCCGTTCTTCATTCGTATGGCTTGGCACAGTGCGGGCACCTATCGAACCATCGACGGCCGAGGTGGTGCCGACGGTGGTCTGCAACGCCTCGCGCCGCTCAACAGCTGGCCCGATAACGCAAACCTGGACAAGGCGACACGATTGCTCTGGCCGATCAAGCAGAAGTACGGCCGCAAGATTTCCTGGGCCGACCTGATGATTTTGGCAGGCACGGTCGCCATGGAGTCGATGGGCTTCGAGACACTGGGCTTCGCCGGTGGTCGTATCGATGCCTGGCAACCCGAATTAGTGAACTGGGGCCCTGAGGGCGAATGGCTCGCCGCCGATCGACGCAATGAGGACGGAGAACTCGATCATCCTTTCGGTGCGACGCAGATGGGCCTGATCTATGTGAATCCTGTCGGTCCAGGCGGCAACCCGGATCCGCAGGCGGCCGCTCATGCCACACGTGAGGCTTTCGGCCGCATGGCCATGAATGATGAAGAGACGGCTGCACTGATTGCGGGTGGTCACACCTTCGGTAAAGCCCATGGCGCCGCTGATCCGTCCCAGTACGTTGGTGTTGAGCCAGAGGGCGGCAATATCGAAGCACAGGGATTCGGCTGGCAAAACAGCTACGGCGCTGGCAATGGCACCGAGACGATCACCAGTGGCCTGGAGGGTGCTTGGACGATCAACCCCTCAGCGTGGACCCATAACTTCCTGGAAAACTTGTATGCCTATGAGTGGGTGCAGACTCGAAGTCCCGCCGGTGCAATCCAGTGGGAGCCCGCTGGAGGTGCTGCATCGAATTTGGTGCCGGATGCCCATGATCCGTCCCAACAGCATGCGCCAATGATGCTCACCACCGACCTCGCGCTGAAGGTGGACCCGGCGTATCGGGAGATCACTTCGCGCTGGCTCGATAACCCCGAGGAGTTCCAAGGCGCGTTCGCCCGGACCTGGTTCAAGCTGACTCACCGCGACCTGGGTCCGACGTCACGTTACCGGGGTGATCTGGTGCCAGACCGGCAATTCGTATGGCAAGACCCCATTCCTGAAGTGGATCACACGCTGATCGGTGCGCAGGATGCGGCCGAGTTGAAAGCTGACATTCTTAACTCCGGGCTGTCGAGGGCTGAATTGGTCCGGGCCGCCTGGGCCTCAGCATCCACTTTCCGCGGGACCGATATGCGCGGAGGCGCCAACGGAGCCCGTATTCGTCTCGCACCCCAGAAGGATTGGCCTGTGAACGACCCACCTGAACTGGACCGCGTGTTGGATACCCTGGAGGAGATCCAGAGTGATTTCAACAGCGCGCAATCCGGCGACAAGCGCATCTCTCTTGCAGACCTGATCGTTCTGGGCGGTGCTGCGGCCATCGAGCAGGCCGCTCAAGACACCGGGATCGACGTCGATGTGCCCTTTGCACCCGGTCGCATGGACGCCTCCGAGGAGCAGACCGATGTGGAATCCATTGCTGTGCTCGAGCCGGCCGCCGATGGGTTCCGCAACTACTTCGCCAACGGTAACTCCCGATCTCCGGTGGAAATGCTGGTGGAGAAGGCGGCTCTGCTGAACCTGACAATTCCCGAAATGACGGTACTTGTCGGCGGCATGCGTGCGCTGAATGCCAATGCCGGCGGCTCAGCCCACGGCGTGTTCACAGACGGTCCCGGCACGTTGAGCAACGACTTCTTCGTGAACCTCACCGACATGTCAACCGTGTGGACCCAGTCGTCCATAGATGGCATTTACGAAGGTCGTGATCGTGCAACGGGCGAGCTCAGGTGGACAGGTACTCCGGTGGACCTGATCTTTGGTTCGAACTCTGAGTTGCGCGCAGTTGCTGATTTCTATGCAGCTCACGACGCACCGGAAGAGTTCGTGCATGACTTCGTTGAGGCATGGACCAAGGTGATGACCCTGGATCGCTTCGACCTGGAACGGTAATGGCAAGGTCGTAACGACACGATAAATGGTCGAGCTTCTGACTGGCAGCTCATATTGAGCGTCGTGTTGTGAGATCGCGTGGAACTCTTCGTGATTTGAAACAAAAGGCGGTGGCGCTTTCTATGCCGCCGTCTTTCTATCTGTGGGCTGCAACACATCCGTCAGAGCGTTGTTGCATCGATCGGGGCGGAGATGGAATTCGCCCCGATCCATGCAACAACGCTGTTTGGTGGGTCCTTTTTACGTTATCGAAATCAACCCTGATGACAGGCATACCGCCCGCAAATCAGGCTGAACGAGGGCCGATTCAAGCACCTGTGGCGCACCCAGCGGCGCGGCGGCGTCCAAAACGCCCATTCCTTGGTCACCGATGCCGATTGATCGCCATCTCGCGTAATTCGCCGAGTCGAAAATCCTCCTACGGCGCAGGCTCCTAGGTCAGCAATTGAGTGATCTTAAAGAGGGATCGAGCCGAGCGGTAAAAAGAGCCGCATGGGATCGTCCTGCATCGGGGCGAAACCATACCCCTCGTAGAACTGTTTCGCTGCATTATTCTTGGCATCTACGATCACGGCATGGATTGCCATAACGTCACTAGCGCCCATGGTTCGCTTGATCGCATCGACGAGAAGCATACGCCCCAAACCGTGCCCCCGTACTGACTGGTCGACAGCAAGTCGACCGATAAGGGCACAGGGCACCGGATGTCGGGGTAGCTTGCGAGACAGCTCTTCGGGTAGAGAACTCAGGTCTATCGCTAGGGCGCTCAACGTGTAGAAGCCGAGGATGGTATTGGAACCATCGGTAGTGCAGACAAACACCCTGGCAATACGGCGACGAACATCCTGTCCAGCCTGCCGAGCAAGGTAGCGGTCTAATTCTGGAAGCCCACAAGAAAAACCCGCTCGGTCATGTCGCTTCCCGAGCGGCTCTATAATGAGCGCGTCCAGGTCTCTCATCGCGAGGCAACGCGTTTCCCATGCTCATCCATAGCCGTGCGGAGTCTATTGTTCAAGGCCGGCGGATTGATGATGACATCGAAGAAGCGCTTGGCATCACGCTGGTCGAGAGCCATCGTTTCGTGCTTCTGGATGGCCTTCTCTGCGTTTTCCAGGGCGCTCGACACAATAAAGCCGCTGACGGTTTTCCCTTCAAACGAAGCCGCCCGTTCGATCCGCTGCTTCGCCGTCGCGTTGAGCCTTAGATTTACTCGCTCGCTCTTGGTCACGTTCGCCTGAGCCATGATTGTGTCCTTATTCTTTTGTTGAACACTCTATTGTACATCATTGTGGTGCCTTGTGTGCGATCTCGGACGGTGAACTGGTGGATCGGGAGATCTGGGCCAAAAACGATCCAGAGCGGAGCCAATAATCCCTTCTGTTTCTCTATTGATATGGGTCAGGCAACACAGCAGGAGGTCATTCCAAAAGGTGTGTAAAAGTCATCAGGCGCCTCCCTTTTCAGGTCCCTCAACTCTCCTGCCTTGCTACCTCATCCCCCCTCCCGGAGAAATGCGGGCTAACTGCTTCGATTTCCGGCGAAAATACGGTAGAGCCTGACTTTTTCAAAGCGACCGGGATCGCCTCCCTCCGGCAGGATATAATTAGGACTACTGGGGGCCTACTGCTGCTGCCAAGGGCTCCTGGTTGCCCTGCTTCCACCGACTCGCCTTCCTTTAGCCGCCACCACGAGCGGGCCGGTGGAAGCGACGACAGCGAGGAGCAAGGGAGGAAGAGTTTGTGAGCAAAATAAAGACGGATGCTGACCTGCGGTTGCGACTGCTACGGGATCAGTGCTTCGCCTACGAGGCTGCTGTCAACAAAGCAGGCCGTCAAGGGATGCCGAAGGCGGCCGCGGTTAAGGCAGCGCGGAAAGCATATAAGATCGCCAGTCCTTGGACTCAGGCTGTTCAAGGCGGCTTTTGTTCGCCGAGATGACTGACCACTACTGGATCAACGACGACCTGCCCCTGGATCACGCCAGGGTGCACGGAGAGGACTGCAGCCATTGCATTCGCGGCAGGAAAACGCGCGGGCGAGACTGGCCTACTGGCTGGATCGGCCCATTCCCTGACCGGGAGATTGCGTTCCAGGTCATGGAGCATCTAAACCGGAAAGACGCTAGTGGCTGCGGGATCTGCAAGCCGTAAGGGAGGGCGTGATGGCAGACCTGAATCCGTTCTGTCATCGAGCGGTGGATACCAAACTGCTCCGCCACCTGACGTGTTGAGATGGCGGGGTCGGCCGTCATCGCCTCGGCGATGAGGATCTGCTCAGGCGTGAGTGCCCGCAGCCGTCCGATGGCCACGCCCCGCTTGTGGGCGGCGGCGAGGCCGGCACGGGTGCGCTCACGGATCATGTCGCGCTCGAACTCGGCGAGTGCGGCAAAGATGTGAAACGTGAGCTTGCCGGCGGGTGTTGTCGTGTCGATGGCTTCCTGGAGGGACCGTAATCCGACCCCGCGGTCCTGGAGCGAGTTCACCACATCAATCAGATCGCGGAGGGAGCGCCCAAGGCGATCGAGTTTCCACACCACGACGACATCGCCCTTGCGCGCGAACGCGAGGAGCTTCTCTCTGGCCGGGAGGGTCGTGCGGGTGCCGGAGAGCTTCTCGCGGAAGAGCTTCTCGCAGCCACCGTCGGTGAGCGCGTCGTGCTGGAGTCGCAGCGTCTGGTCTTGGGTGGAGACCCGTGCATACCCAATGAGCATCATCCCCCCTGTCGGGGTGTCGCAAAAGTCCCACGACCCCGTAGAATTGCAACAATGACTTGTGCGACAGGGTTTTGCAACGCAATCCGCGTCCTGATCCTGCGTCGTGAGCCTTCCCCGTTACCTGTCGCGGAACCGACCGGTTTTACGACGGTCGCGCTCACGGCCTTAGCCTGCAAAATCGCACCAATCTGCCTGATACCCTCTGATATAGTCTCCCGTATATTGGCATCCCGTTTCCGAGGCAAGGAGGAGTAATGGCGCGAGTGGGCAAGTGTTCTTTTATCGTTGGATTGGTGATCGCTGTGGCCGGAGGCTTAGGCTTTGAACAGGCTTGGTTTGGCTGGGTACTTGCGGTGCTCGGCCTGATCGTTGGATTCTTGAATATCAGCGACAAGGAGAGTAAGACTTTCCTCTTAGCGGCGATCGCACTGATAGTAGCGGCAAACGCCATCGGAGCGATCCCATTCATCGGGGAAGTGGTAACCCGGATCATCGCGAATCTCGTGCTCTTCCTGGGGGGCGCGGTCTTGATCGTAGCGGTTAAGAGTCTCTTTGCGGTAGCGAGAGACTGAAGTTGCTCTGACGCAGGGGTCATCGGGACCGGAAAGCCTTCTCTGGGGTGGACTCTAGCCGGAGCATTCAAGGCGGGCGGGGAAGTGCGGTTCCCAACTGTCTGGGTAAGCTTCCGGAGTGCTGATCAATGCCTGGAACGGTATGGACTGGCGAGGTGGGGAATGGCCCGATCATAGGTGCCGCGATTTACAACGGCCATGAACTCCGAGACGAAGTCGATCGATCGCAGATGGTTTGAAACAAACTCCTGCAAGCCGGTTCCGAGGGGCCCTCCCTCATCAGTTGAGTAGTTACGCACTTGAAAGCCTCTCGGCCTTCAGCGCTCGTGGCACACCATGGCCTCATATCCCTGGATCGTTCGCCGCGCCGCGTGAAATTCACGAAAGCCCTGCTTCGCCTTTACGCGTCGTTTGATCGCTCGATGATCCTGCTCCAGGATGTTGTTCAAGTATTGAACAGGCCGATGGAGGCAACGGCGTCGCAGGATTCCTTCCTGCTTCACTCCTGAAATCGCCGCCCCGTAGAGGCGTGCATGGTCCGTGTTGATAACCGGGGGCTGTCGATGAGACAGCTCCTGTGGGCGAGGAAGAACGAATACCCGGATCAGATGGAATGGTTCTGGGAATTCGACCGGCAGGAGAGAGCCATGACGGGGGAGTTGCTGGTAGATCTGCCGGACGAATACCTGAGCCCTGAGGAGTTGAAGGAGAGAGAGCAGAGGAGAGCGGCACCCGCGCGCTGCAGACGGCGGAATTGGGGCGGATAAGGTTGAGCTGGATCTGTTGCTGGCCCTGCTTGGCTTTTCGCGAATCGACTAAATGGATCCATGCGACACGAGCGATATCCGGATCCGGCTCGCTCCGCCTAGACCGTGCTGGAGGAGAGGCGGGGTGACTCCCGGTTCAAACGCGGAGGAGAGGGCGTGCCCCTCGAAGTCATTCCCGACAGTCCGGGCGCACCGTTGAAAATGTGGGCTACACCACTAATGTCGCCGCTGTTCATCTCTGTCCCTCGAACCTCCAACGCTTGGTCTCATGCCTCAAGGTGCCCATGTGTCTCATAGCCGCTGCCTCTCAAAGATAGGAGTCCGGGCTTGATCTCGTGGTCACAGTCCGAACGACGGGTATGATGTCCACGATTGCAGTTATTGGGATGCCGCAAGGGGTGTGGCGACGGTTCACGGATCCGGCCACAGCCGGTGCGCGGAGAGCTTTGGCCACTTGACTCGAAGGGACCGTTTGTCGAAAGGCAGGGTGGCATCAGGGACGTCGGCCCACGGAGTCTCCATCAGGTTGGCGTCATCGCACCAACGAGCCGCGAGCTTCAGATACCGGCGAAAGACCAAGACCGCTGGGAATCGGTCCTTCGATACAAGCCAAAGAACCATGTCCTTCGGTCCCTTGGACGAGTTGCAGCTCCTGCAAGCGTAGGTGATGTTGTCGGCGGCGTCCGGTCCGCCCCTAAATTGAGGGATCAGGTGGTCGAGCGAGAGCTTCGACTTGCGGCCACAATAGCAGCACGTCGTCGGGTGCGCGATCTTAGTCTTTTCGTCATCGTGCAGGGGCCGCATCCTCATCTTGCCCGACAGGTAGCCGTGCCGGAAACGACCCCGGATGATGTAGTGCCGCGGCTTGTAGGCAGTTGCCCCGTCGTCCAAGGCGGTGTGGACCATGGCGAGCATCCCATAGGTCCAGGCAAAGTGTTCGCGCAGCGACGAGTTGTCGTCCGGTGACTTCGGCATATGTCGGAAGAACGAAACGAATGGCGACCCAACGTGGCACCGACACCCGCGATATCGTCAGGCGGTAGTTGTGTGCGTCAAGTTCTGCAAAAAGTATTTCCGAAAAATTCAGTTCTTGAGTGTCGATCGCCGTCGGGCCTGTGGGAATGTGGGAAAGCTGAACGTTTTTGGCGAAGCTTTTCCAAGCCTCAGAGGGAATCCGCGCCTTTTGGCGGATTTCCTCTGAGGCGTCATTTCCATCAGGCCTCTGCGTTTCTTTCTTTTTTGGTTCTTTTTCTTTCTTTCGTCCCCTCGAAAGTTTTCCACAGCGATTGTTCGCTCCAGGATGCTCTGTAATCGCCGATCGACATCCGAGTCGATCATTGGGGTCGGCCCGTTGGGACGCGTTTAGGCAGCCGGCGTCTGACGGTGCCAGTCCCTTTTGTGTTCCTTCAACAGGTCCATGTTCAAGTAGCGGATCGCTTCGATCCAGTTCTCGTGCGTTTCGGTGGTCAGCGCCCGAATCAAACGCAGACAGCTGGCTGCGTTGGGGAATATCCGCACCACGCGCGTTCGCCGTTTGATCTCTTCGTTGAGCCGTTCCAGCATATTGGTGGATTTCATGTGTTTGTGATGCTGAAGCGGCAGCGTGTAGAAGCTTAGTGTCTCGTCGATATTGTCTTCGACCCAGTCGCAGAGTTTGGAATATTTCTGCCCCCACTTGCTCAACCATGTCGCCAGGTCCTGCCGCACTTCCTGGAGGTCCCGCCGGTCGTAGAGCCAACGCAGTTCCTGGAGACAATCGTCATCGGCTTTGCGCGGCAGATAATCCAATGCGTTTCTCAGAAAGTGGACGTAGCAGCGTTGCCAGATCGCTTCGGGCAGGACTTCTGCGATGGCTTTCTTCAACCCGGCATGATCGTCGGTCACCACGAACTCCACGCCGCACAAGCCGCGTTGTTTCAAACTCAGTAACAGTTCCCGCCAACTGGTCGTGCTTTCCCGTTCCGCCAGTTCCACCGCCAACACACCGCGCCTCCCGTCCCAGTTGATTCCGATCGCCACCAGAACTGCTCGGCTCCGGATGACCCCGTCTTCGCGCACCTTCTCGTAGCGCGCATCCAGAATCAGGTACGGGTATTCTTCCTCCAATGCTCGCGTCGCAAACTTTTTCAGCTCCGTGTCCAGTGTCTTATTAATCCGGCTGATCGTGCTGGCCGAAAACGAATGCCCGCATAATTCTTCGGTGATGGCCTTGACCTTGCGCGTCGACACGCCCTGCACGTACATCTCGGCCAAGCTGGCCACCAAAGCTTTCTCGCTGCGTTGGTAGCGTTCAAACACTTCCGTGCTGAACCGCCCGGCCCGGTCCTGCGGCACGCGCAGCTCCAGCTTGCCCACCCGCGTGACCAGGTCCCGCCCGTAATAGCCACTCCGATATCCGGTCCGCCCCGCCGTTCGTTCACTCTTGGCCGCGGCCACAACCTGCTCCATCTCCCCCTCGAGAATTTCCTGAACCACCTCCTGCACGACGCTTTTCAGCAGATCCTTTTCCTCTCCTAACAGTTCTTTCCAATCCACTCCCTTTCGCTTAATCTTAGTTCGGGCCATCGGTTCATCTCCTTCGTTTCAAAGTTGTTGGTTGCCAACTTTCTCGGAGATACCCTGGCCCCTTCCTATTTCAGGACCCCTTTTTTGCAGAAACTCTGAAACATAACCCAGGCGGTGGGCGGTCGACCGGAACCGAGCCTATCACAGGTACCCCTATGACCGTCGGGAGGTCGCGCGATCAGCCCAAGGACGGACAGTGGCCCTGGCGGGTTTCCTTGCGCCTGAGTAGTCCAGCGTGGTACGTGGGTGATACGGCGGGATGCGCGTCGCGCTCAAGCGTGTCACCGGCATAGTTCGGCGGCAGCCGGCATACCGGGAACTCGCCGACGAGGGACAATCGCTGGCGCCAGAACTCCTCCAGACCCAGTTCCCACTACACCTGGCATGCCAGACAGCAGTTGCCGAATGAACGCGGACGCCGCAACTCCAACCCACTCACCTTCAATCGCAGACTGTCGATCGCATCGGGGGAAATCTCACGATCCTCAGGAAACAAACTCAGGGACCGGCTTCTCTGATTCTTCTCGTCGAACACATCCAACGTCTTGCGCCACGCCGCCTCCTGACTGTCGTTGATCTCCCCCAAGGTACGACACGGCCCGTTGCACGTTCTGGACCGGGCTCACGCTCCGATTCTCCACCACGCTGAAGTATCGATGGTCTTTGCCGTCCTTCCTTCGATTCCTGCTTCGCAGAAACATCCTGCACAGAATCACAGAAACGTCTTCAGGGAAAAATGGGGTAGGTCTTCACCCCGGCCGTTTCCGAACACCGCCTCGTGCAGCCACAATCACTTGCCACTCTGAAATCTTCAAGTTTCGTCTTCAAAGAGGCTGAATTGCGAAAGTCGGGCTAGCAGTCGCTGTACCCGAAGCGACCGTGTTGCATGGACTTGAGCTGCACCGACGGTCGGTGCGCGACAGTGAGGATTTGAACAGAGGTATCCTACTCTCTTCGCGAGTCGCTCCCTGGTCGCACTGCTGAAGTCGTCACGCACGCGAATTCATACTCCCTCGACCAGACGGCGAACAGCACAGGGGAAAGCCAGCGTCATGGGGAGCGGCGCGATCGAGGCATGTACGCTAACGGCGACGCGCCCTTCTTCCTGGCTCACTCAACCGCATATCCAAGTGCTTCTGCGTTTTCGCGAACCCGAGTGTCCCGTGTCACGACCACGATCAACGGCGGTGGCTCGCCAAGCAACTCCGTTGTAGCCAAGTGCACCGCGTCGAGCGTACGAATCGGCTCGATCGGGAAAGGTCTTCGAACGCGAGCGAGCACCGCGTCTGTGACACCGACGAGGTAACAGCGATGCTCAAAACGACGGAGCGCACGCACTGCCGCTCGCTCTTCGTCGCCCGTCAACCGCGCCGCTGCACGCGCCCGGAGAATGGCCCGTGCGGTTTCGGCGATCGTCAATGAGGACG
Source organism: Terriglobia bacterium (assembly GCA_965218085.1). Lineage (GTDB taxonomy): Bacteria > Acidobacteriota > Terriglobia > 20CM-2-55-15 > 20CM-2-55-15. The sequence continues at coordinate 899,246 of CBDCKF010000001.1, forward strand.
TGACCTTCCGTCCCCGAGTACGGATCGATTTCAATGCATCTGAGTCATGCTCCAGCAGCGCGGCGACCAGCGCGCTGGACTCGATGTATCGAACACCAGTGGTTTCCGCAGTCGAATGCGGCGCTTTGGTTCTACGCTTCGCCACGTTCGGCGTCAATCAACTCGGCGGCAGTTCCCGCCGGAAGCCGGATGTCCGGCCACCCTTCTGTCGGGTCACCGGCTTCGAGTGGTGGGCGAATCGCGCTGGAGGCGACGAGCTCGTCGAAGCGGCTAGGCGTGCCCTTCGCCCTTGCACCTGGCGGGACAAGCTCCGCGACCACGCGGCCATGAGCCGTGATCGCAATACACTCGCCAGCCTCAATCCGCCGAATGTAACGGCTCAGGTTGTCTTTGAGTTCGCGGATGCCGGTGGAAGTCATCACTAGATTATAGCCACATGTGGCTACATTCGACAATCGAGATCCCCAGCGCCTCCAGATGTTGCTTGAAATCGCGTGCCTACAGTGGGGGGCTGGTGCAGACAGCGAAGGGAATTGGCGATAATAGGTTATGGCACATCGGAAAACTGAACGGAATCCTCTATTTGCCGGACGTTGGTTCGAAGACGACATCATTCTCCTCTGCCTTCGCTGGTATTTTCGCTTCAAACTGAGTTACCGAGCCCGGGTCGCGATTTTAGGTGAGCGGGGTTTATCGATTTCGCACACCACGATCTTGCGTTGGGTCATTCGCTATGCCGAAACCTGCGAAAAGCGTTGGAGCCGATTTGAGCGGCAGGTGGGTGGGAGCTGGGCGTCACGTCATGGCAGCATAGGCCGCATCGCCGTAGCGCACTCCTGATCTTATCGCTTCGACAATCCTATCTGCACCAGAACCCGATCGGCGAGGGATGGCTCCCGGCGCTCCTTGCGCCCGATCCCGATGCCGCCCGCCGCGTCATCGAGTTCTTCACCGCCCATATCCGGAACCCGCACACCCGCAAAGCCTACGCCGGGGCTGCAGCCGGCTTCGCCGCCTGGTGCGAGGCCCAGCACATCGCCCCTTCCCTTTCATTCGCTTTTCCGCTATTATTAGCGAAAAGGCGAATTAGCGAACATCTGCTGATTCTAGCCGCAGGCGAGGCCAATGAAAACAGTCGTGGTCACTTCCCAGAAAGGAGGTAGCGGCAAGACAACAGTCACCGCACACCTCGCAGTTGCCGTCGAACGCGCCGGACACGGCCCCGTGGTTGTGATCGACACCGACCCCTAGCAAACCCTTGCCACATGGTGGAAAGTGCGCGAGGCAGAAGTTCCAAAACTCGCACCCGTCATATTGCACGAACTTCCTGAGAAGCTGGAAGCGCTCGAGCAGATGGGCTTTTCCTACTGCTTCATCGACACTCCCCCGGCCCTGACCGAACAAAACCGGAAGGTCCTGAAGCTCGCCGACTTAGTTCTGATACCGGCACGCCCGAGCCCCAACGACCTCTGGTCTCTGGGTGCGACACTGGACCTCGTCAAGCAAGCCGGCACACCCTTCGTTTTTATCCTGACCCAGGCTAAGGGCAACGCCCGTATCACCGTGCAGACAATCGCCGCGCTCTCCGAACACGGCCAAGTCTTCCAATCCGTCATGCATGACCGTGTTGATTACGCGGCTTCGATGACGGACGGGCGCACAGCCCTTGAGATCAGCCCTCGCGGTCCTGCCGCCGCAGAGACCACCGCGCTTTGGGGCCACATTAGAAACCATTTGGGCGAATTAGCGAATAGTAGCGAATTGACAAATAATGAGAAGAGAGTGAAAGCTCATGCCTAAAAAGCCACTAGCCATCGACGCCAGTACCGTCCTTGCGACCAAGGACAAAGTACCCGTCGCGGTTTCGATGTCTCTCCAGCGTGGGGAGACTACCACCAAGACGCTCGTCGATCTGAACTTCAAAGTTCCAGCCGAATTTCGTCAACGCTTCAAGCGGCTCGCGCTTGATGCGCAACTCAAGAACATCCAACTCCTCAAACGCGCCGTAGAAGCCTATGAACGTGAGCAGGAATTAGAACCGCTAATTCGCTAACATTAGCGACTTAGCGTAGACAGAAGAGAGTTTATGGCGAAGGATAACAACTGCTTACAGCCGATAGCCGAAATTATTCCGGGCATCGTCAAACCCGAACATAAGTCTCTCACCCCGATCCAAGAGCGCCTCGTCTCAATGCCGTTCGACGATGATGCGACAGCCATCCTCTACCAGCACTCCGTCCTGTGCCAGACCTGCATGCCGTACCGCAACCCGGGAAATAGCAAGCTTTGGAGTCGCAGAAACGGCAATATCAGACTTGAACTGCAGGCGGGCAGAGTACTCGACCCCAACATCGACGACATCGTGGATGTTGGCCTGCCCTTCGGCCCAAAACCACGCCTCGTGCTCTACCACCTGAACGCCGAAGCCATGCGCACGCAATCTCCAGTCCTGAATCTTGAGGACAGCCTGACGGCTTTCGTCAAACGTACCTTGAAACTGGACGCGGGGGGGAGAACTATCAAATCAGTGAAGCAGCAGCTAAACCGTCTTTCAGCTGCGGATTTTAGATTCTATTCAAGCTACGACGGCCACGCCGAGACAGTGAAGGGAACCGTGATCGAAGGTCTTGACCTCTGGGTATCCAAGAATGAACACCAGCGGGTTCTCTGGCCCTCCATCATTAAGTTTTCCCAACGCTACTTCGAGAGCCTTCTCGCCCACGCCGTACCCCTCAACGAGGCCGCCGTCAGTCGCCTGTCGCACAGCGCAATGGGACTCGACGTGTACACCTGGCTCGCACAGCGGCTTCACCGCGTCCGTCTCGGAAAGGCCGCGTTCGTCCCATGGGTATCTCTGAAGGAGCAATTCGGCCCCGACTACGGGCGCATGAACAACTTCAAGCGTGTGTTCAGAACAACACTGAAGCAGGTCCAGGTAGTCTACCGGGAAGCCAAATTCAACTTGGACGGGAAGGGCATACACCTGCGACACAGCCCCCCACCCGTCCTGAAACGATACGGTTTGGTCCACGTAAAGTAACGCCAATCAATATGGCAGCTCTGTGGAAAATCCTTTGGATTGAGTCACTTATCCACGGGCACTTTGTAGCAGTCGTTACGGGCACTTTGTAGCACAAGCCAATAGTTTCAATTCCTATAGTTTTCCGATAGTAGGGCCATCACATCTGTGGAAAACTTTAGTTTTCCACGAGATACTCAGGCCCCGGCGACGAGAAAAACATTTTCCTAACAAAAGAATCGGAATCCGGGACGGGAATCCTGGATCGAACACGGGATTCCATGGAAACAGGCTCCAGCCGCGAACTGAATCGAACGCGAGGAGGCCGGAAGAGGGAAGCGAAAGAAGAAGAATGTTCCGATCCATGCGGGGTTCTTAGTCGGATGTCTCTTCCGTATCCGTCCATTTTCCAAGCGCGTCTTTGATTGACACCACGTGCGGCCTGCCCGTCAATTCCTCCAGGACGAGCACGGTCCCCTTCACCTTCTGCCGCCGGGTGGAGATGCGCTTCGCCTCGCTTATGTTAAATGCCTCGAACTCTATTCCCGACTCGGAGGGGCTTTCCAGATCTTGCTTTTCACTCATCCGATACCAGTTCCCGTTCAACATGTTCCGTCCTCCTGCTGTTGTTTCACTTCGAGATTACTACCACTGACGGGCGTTGTTCCATGGATCGGGGTGGGGATGGAATTCGCCCTTTCCCAAGCCGTAGCGGCAGACGATAGGTAAACTGGCCGTCGTGCCACATGGCTTCGACATTGAAGGGGGGTTCGTGTGCCCGATCCGAGTATCTCCACTGGCGACCCCGTGACGTGTGGAGCGGCGCGCTTCACACACATGGAGCCTCCTCACCGACCGAAATCGTCCGGTCACCCTACTGGCGCAGGCCCTCGTTATATTCCGCCCAGTGGATCACCGGGTACTGTGCCTTATCAAACTTGTGCCGCCGCGTTGCAAGGTCGCCCGCAATGAATAATTGCCGAAACAGTGAGGATCGCGCGCCTCAAGAAACCCCAAGAGCGGCGCACGGCGGGACGAGCTTTGACCCGGTCCTGGACGGACTTCTCAAATCTTTGACCTTTCGCATAAACTGAAAACCCAGACCCATGATTCCACATTTGCGAGAGCGTGAAAAAAACATTGAACGGTTCGGATGGAAACCGGAGGACGCCGAGTGGGTTGCAATGGTCTGTCTCCACAGCGGTGTCTTCACCCGTTCCCAATACACCGCTTATTTCCATGCGCATCATAGCCGCGCACAGCGTTTCGTTCAGAGCCTCGTGGACTTCAAACTTGCCGTGGAAGAGCCTATTCCGGTTATTCGCCGCATAGATCGCACGCAAGCCTGCCGGATCACCCATAAGGGCATCTACCGGGAGCTGGGCGTTCCCAACATCCGCCACCGGAGGTTCGCCGATCCGGCCGTCTATCTTCGCCGGCTCCTGTCGCTCGATTACGTCATCGAACACCCCGAGCTGGAATGGCTCCCGACCGAAGAGGAAAAGGTCTTTTACTGCACAGGAGTCGGCGTCCCCAAGGAGCACCTGCCCAAACGGATCTATGGTGGATCGGCCGGAAGCGTCTCCCGGTATTTCCATCTGAAGCTCCCCATTGCCGGCGGGCCGACCTCCACGTTTGTCTATGTCGATCCCGGCAACAACACCTCCACAGAACTCCGGAATTGGGGCCGGGCGCACCAGCATGTGTGGCGTGTCATGCGGGAACGCGGGATCACAATTCATGTCGCCGCAATCGGCGTCAACCCGGACGCCGACAACCGCGCGCGGGCCGTACTGGCCGGATGGGCGCGCGATAACACGGGGGCCAACGGCGGGAGTAACGGCCCAAACCCCCAGGCGGCAGAGTTGCAGAAGGAAGTGGACGAACTGTCCAGGGCGCTCGATACCTTTGATTCCAAGGTTCTCCGACGATTTGGAGGTTTCACCCGGGCCGGGGCGCACTACCGGTCATTGAGGGCCATGTTGGCAAATCCCACGACGGACACTATCCGGATTGACACCTTCGAGGTATGGCGATCCTGGCGAATTTATCCGGGCGGTGTCCATCTCTACAAGGTCCCGGAATGAGAGCACACTGTGTGAATTGTCCCGGCGCGTCCCACATCCGATTCGGCCTTCACACCCCAGCCATAATCTCTCGAAAATAGGGCACCCATTGCGCAGCCGAAAAGCCGTACCAGCGTGCGCCAAACAGAACGGGTACTGTTGCGCACGAGCTTTGCGCACCACCATTGCGCACGGTCATTGCGCACGAGCTTTGCGCAGCACCTTTGCGCATCTTCTTTCTCCACTATCGCCTGTATTAACTTGTGGTTAGGCCATTGCTCAGGTCATCTCCAGTGCCGCACCGGAGGGGGGATCCAGTGCTGCACCAGACTGGGGATCCAGTGCTGCATCAGAGGGGGGGGCCAGTGCAGTACCAAACTGGGGGTCCGGTGCAGCACCAGAGGGGGGCAAAATGGCGGGAGCGACCCCCCCGTTTGCGCACTTCGTGCGGCACTGACCCCCGGATGCAATGCGCATCACGTGGGCCACTACCGCCCTCCCTACGCGGGGGTCGCTCCCGCCACAATAATCCCTGCGGGAAGGCTTGGATTGCGGTGCGTTGAGACGACATGAAATAGAGTCATATTTCCCTATTTATCCTGGCTGTGGCCGCCTCAACAGGCCGGTATGTGTGGAGCCCGTTTCCGGCCGGAACGGAGAATCCCCTCGTCGCGCTGATGGCCCTGAATGCGCCCATGCTTCTGTGGGTGATCCACGGTTGGTATGCCGCCATGCCTGGCACGGTTGTGTTCATCGGCGGGACGCTCGTTTTGGGTGTGTGGCGGGTCTGGTGCGAGCCCGGTCCACGGAAGAAACAAGGCAAGGGTGAGCTGCCCCCATGGCCGATCGCCCCATCGGACGAGAAACCGGTCATCGTTGTCGTCGAGACGCATCACCCGGTCGAGGCGCGGGAGGTTCCCAACCCGGGCTGGCTCGTGATCCCGGAGCGATAGCTCTACACCAGAGTCGCTATCTTTCGGAACTGTCGGGTCGCGGCCCGCGCCCCGTAGTCGGCCAGTTCGTCCCCGCCCTGGGAAAAGAATTTCTTCGCCATCGCGCGCCTCCATTCCGGCTCGTACCCCTCGCTCCTGGCCGCGGGGATCACGCGCGCGGTCCCCCCATCCTCGACCATCACACCGGTCCGCTCTCCGGGTTCCCGCGTCCGCTCGAGGGCGAACCGACGGTTGAGGGCCCCGTGAAATTCAGCCGCCGCCCGGGCCGGGACGCACTTCACCCGTTCGCTTCCTCTTTCCGGATCAGGGTCTGCGTCTTTTTGGGGGGGTTCGGGCCCACATGGGGTGACGGAAAATCTCGGCGTGTACGGCCACAGAGGATGCAGGCGGGTTCAAATTCGGGGCGGACGGCATATCGGGCCTCCCCGGAGACGCTTCCCGGTCCGTTTTTGGAGGGAGAAGGCTCCGTCGGGTCGATACTGTCCGAATCGGAGGGGGCGGGGGAAGTATGATACGTCACGCGTTGGCACCGGCGGCGTGCCCGGTAGGCCCGGTTCCGGTCGCGGTGATCGTCCCGTCCCTCCGGGCTTTTCTGGTGTTTCCGGTTGGCGGCCCGCGTTTGTTGGCGGCGCGCTTTCTGCCGGCAGCGGTCACTGCAGTATTTGTGGCCCCGGTAACAATGACGGCAGATCCAGAACACCCGGCCACAGTCGATCCCACGGCAAAACCGTTGACGCAGTGGCTCTTCACGGGTTCCCATCGCCGCGTTTCCGGCGGGCCGGAACCACCGCGACCGAGCATGGCAAGCGGGATCTTATCTACAGAGAATGTTCGGTTCTCCGGCCCGGCGTAAAAATCTCGATCGGCAGCGGACGGTCGGGGTTCTCCCAGACCGGCCTCGGCCCCGCCCCGGCAGCGCCTCGGCGCTGATGACGGCTCAATCCCTCACGATCGGCGCTCATCGCAGTGCCGTAGCGTCGATGGCGCCCTGTCTGTGCGTTGACGCATTACCGCTGATGGGTGTCTTCACGGGATTGTTGGAGGCGTGGTCGGGGCCACGGACAACTCCAGAGGTTGCCCGTCCTGCCCCGTGAACCGGATCATCCCGGAGGCGGTCTGGCCCGGGGAGCCGCTGAAGAGAGCGTTGTTGCATGGATCGGGGTGGAGATGGAATAGCGTTGTTGCATGGATCGGGGTGGAGATGGAATAGCGTTGTTGCATGGATCGGGGCGGAGATGGAATTCGCCCTTTCCCAAGCGGTAGCGTCAGGCGATACGCTCGAACACAGGCCGTCCGAGTGCGGTCATTGTGTTCAGGACTTTTTGGCCGAGTTGGATCTCCGTGATCTGCCTGGAGAAGCTGCGGGATTGGAGTCTGCGGCCGATGACACCCTTCCAACGGCCGATCTGCGTTTCTATCCGGCTGCGCGGGTTGTACCCTGTGGCCACTTGCCAGGCCATGCGGCCGTTGCTGCGGATCTGAGCAATATGGCGATCCCGAACGGTTGGATCCCGCGCCGATTGCGGTCGGATCACTGCGTTCTTTGGCGGCGGTATAACCACATCCAGGGTCTCCCCATACCGTTCCCTCAGCAGATCTCGTGTAGACGCTCCATCATAGGCGCCGTCAGCCAAAAAGCCCGTGACCGGGGCATCGAGTTGATCCAGGAGCCCGGGTAATGCAGTGCTGTCTCCAACGTCATCGTGAGTCAGATTGGCGCAAACAATCGCACCGCTGGCCAGGTCCAGTCCGAGGTGGAGTTTGCGCCAGCGGCGGCGTATTCCCTTGATTTTATGCTTCTGCGCGAGCCATTCCCCTTCGCCGAAGATCTTGAGGCCGGTACTGTCCACCACCAGATGGACAGGCACAGATCCGGCTTGCATCATCACCTGAGCGATGCTCAAGCCGTTTGCACGACCGGACAGTGTGGAGAAGTCCGGCACCCGTATATCCAGCCCCATGAGCGTGCCGATGGATCCCATAAGTCCCTGCGTTTGCCGCAACCCAAGCCGATACGTCGTGCGCAGCGTCAGGCATGTCTCGATCGCCAAATCCGAGTATCTCCGCTGGCCACCCCGTGACGTGCGGCGCGGCGCGCTCCACACACTTTGAGCCTCCTCACTGACCCAGATCCTCAGATCACCCCGCTGGCGCAGGCTCTCGTTATATTCCGCCCAGTTGATCACCCGATACTGCGCCTTATCAAACTTGTGCCGTCGGGCTGCGTTGAACTTATGTGGCATCTAAGTTATCCCCGGTGTTGAAAAACACGATGATAAGGCATCCTTCGGGATGATCCATGCAACAAGGTTGGTGATATCGACTACCGTTTCGGCGGCAATGGGATTGCCCTCGGTGTCGTAGAAATAGACGGCGGGCCGGATCGGAGGGATGGCCGAATGAAAAGGGGTGAGCGCGGGACCGCTCGGCTGGGTCTTCCGATTGACGAACACCAGATCGGATGTGATGCCGCCCCCGTTGGCGAAATGCGCGAAGTCCAGGACCGCCGCCCTGCCGCCAGATCGCCGGTCTGCGGAAAGCACCGGCAGCGTCGTGAAGATGCGGTTGACAGCATCGAGTTCCAGGGCCACGGCGCTGAACGTCGCCGGTGCATCGCAGCGCACCGCCCCCGCGAAGTCGGACGTATCGGCACCGGGGAAGTTCGCGTCGATGAAGAAGCTCGCCTGTCCGTTGGCCGCAAGAGCGATCTCCGAAGTTTCCAGTACAACGCCGCCGCGCATCAACCGGCAGTCCACCGCGATGGCTTCCGCTCCCAGGTTGTGAATCGCAACCCCGGTGTTGATGCCTCCCTCCTGGCGGCGCACCGGGAAGAGGACATCCACTGTGGGCGGGCTCGCGCCCACCCCGGCCGCGCCGACCTCCGGGACGTTATAGCGCAGGACCCCGCCGATGGGACCGTCCGGGATCACCTTCACCGATCCGGTCACCAGATCGCCGCGCCCGTGGGTCGCAATCGTGAGTTCTCCCAGCGGCTCCATATCCGTCAGGACCGTTAAACCTCCGTCTTCTTGAACCGCCAGATCGCCGGTGATATCCACCACCGATTCAGCGGCAATCGGATTGCCCTCCGTGTCGTAGAAATAGACGGCGGGCCGGATCGGGATGCTTCCCGGGTTCACGAACACCAGATCGGAAGTGATGCCATCCCCGTTGGCGAAATGCGCGAAGTTCAGCGTAAACACAGCTCGCTCCTCCTCCGTCGTTGTCGGTTCGCCACCTCCGCCGGATCCACCGCCGCCACCTCCGCCGGATCCACCGCCGCCACCTCCGTCGTTGTCGATGACGCGTACTGTTACCATGCCCACACCGTGCACCGGGCAAACGGCATTGTGATCCCACACTTCGTGAGTCAGGGTGAACGTCGTATCGGGAGTAACGTAAAAGTTGTGTTTCGTGATTTCCAGTTGAGAGAGAATGATAGATTCGTCGTCCGGGCTGTGGGAACTGTGCGGACGCCGGAGGTGTTCCAAGGGCCTGTGGAAATCATCAAGAAGAAGCCGCCGAAGGCGACCGATTCCCCCGATTTCCATAGGCCCGGCAGTTTCCACAGCCCCCGTCGCCCGCTGAAATTGAAGCGGGCTCCAGTTCACGCTGGAGCCCTAGACCTGAGTCATCAGTTATTCAGTTATGGAGTTGAACCCAATGTCTACAGATCCGAATGAAAGCGTACCATCAGAACAGATTTCTGAATCCACAAAAACACAGATCCAGACCCTGCTGGCCTCCGGGCTGGCCGATCTGAGCCTGCGCGAGGTACTGGGGACCCTGTTGTCGGGCCTCAGTGTGGCCGAACGGGACCTGCATCTTGAACACCGCCCCGACGACCGTCCCAATGGTTTTTACGATCGCTCCCTCCAAGTGGGCAGCGTTCCGATCGATATCCGTGTCCCTCGAACCCGTAACGGGGATTTCCGTCCCGCGAACCTACCATCCCCGTATCAGCGCGGCTACCCTGAAGAAATCGAGTCCATCTTGCTGGGACTGCTGGCCTCATCCCGTTCGGTCAATGCGGCCCGGGAGGCGCTTCAGAAGATGGGCCTGTCCGGGTCCCAACAGGATCTGGAACGGGTGGCGTCGGGCCTGATCGAAGAACTCGATCTTGGCAACAGCCGGCCACTGGACACGGATCTGCTGGCCCTATTCGTGGATGGCAAGTACGTCGAACTCCGCGACGGCGACCGGCTGCGTCCGGCCTGTATCTACCTGGTGGTGGGTCTAGGCCGCGACGGCAAGAAGCGTGTCCTGGCCTGCATTGCCAAACCCGGCCGCGAGAATCTCGAAGACTGGAAGGGGGTTCTCCGCTCTCTGATCGAGCGCGGTCTCCGACGCGTCATGATCTTCGTCCAGGACGATTTCTCCGGCCTTCTCAAGGTCAGCGAAGGCTTCTTTCCCAATGCTGATATCCAGCTCTGTACCGTCCACATGCAGCGCAATGCTAAGAGCCATCTCTCCAAATCCGACGCCGCCGAGTTTCAGCAACGCTTCCGTGCCATCAAGTCCTCCTGGTGTGAGGATGTCGGCAACCAAGGGTTCGAGGAACTCTGTGACCGCTTCGCCCAGCACTATCCCTCCTGGATCGCGGGGCTCCGCAAGAAACGGACTCACTATCTCGCCTTCCTCAAGTATCCCGACCTCATGCGCAAATCGTTTTCCACCACCAACCTCGTCGAGGCCGTCAACGGACAACTGGAAATTATGCGCCGCAATTCGGGCGGCTACTTTCACTCCGAAGACACCCTCAAGTTCAAACTCGGCTTGGCCGTCTCTCACCTCCACAACGGCCGTTGGAAATCTCCGGCCACTTCCATCCATTCCGCTCTTCATCAGCTCAACGCCATGTTCCAATCCCGCTTTGAGGAGGACTTATGATCCCCTCCTCAAACACAACTTTCTTGACAAGAGCCGTCGTATCCAGGGTATCGTCGTCGTCCTCTTTCGCTTCTATCGTGAAGTCCAGCCACTGGTCCCAGTTAGACCCATTGAATTCCCGTCCGAGCGACGGTGTCCACCCGATGCCCTTGTAGTGGCCATCGCCGCGCCTCGCACCGTCGACCTGCAACATGACCCACCAATTTTGGTCAGCGTCCTCTGTCGGTGGATGAGTCAGTCTCACTCTATAGCTTTTTCTTTCTCCTTCCCTGACGGTCAACATGCTCGTCGACACCTCGACCGACCCGTCCCAGGGGCTCTGGGCGTGGCCCCGCGGCTCTGTGATGGCACACAGCGCCAACAGCGCGAGGCAGAGGTGGACGAAACGCCGCCAGTGGCATCCGAGGGGCAGGCACGGCTTCCGGGCTGGTGGAGACAGCATATTCCTCAATCGATTCTAAAGACTGAAGATTCCAGAAGTGGACCCGTCGTGCGGAGTGAGCTATGTGTCCGGAGCAGGATGGTCCAATGTCGTATCACACACCGGCTGACATTGCGACACGATTCGCGCCCTCGACGATCGCATCGACATCCCGGCCGTATTCGTGGACTCGCCCCGCATCAGCGTGAACATCATCGACTTGACGGCGACTTCTAGAGGCGGGCTTTCCGGAGGGTTCGACCGCACCATAGACATGCGGTGGGATTTGATTCTGCCCTGTTCCGAGAGTGCACCGTTTACGCGGCCCCGAACCTCTGTCTGATCTTGCTCGTGACCCGTCGAAACTGGGCCGCCGACACCCGCCCCAGCTTCGAGGCGTCAGACGCGTCGATCGTCGCTATCTTGGCGCTGCGGATGAGGGACGGGGCCTGCCAGCTTCAGGTTGGCGACCGGCACATCGTCGGGCCAGCCCCGGTTCTCGGCGCTGGTAATCATGACGACCCACAAGAGTCCGCGCAACTCCTGGAGTTGAGCAATCGAGACAACCACGGCGGGTCTCGACTGCCGCGTCGCGCGGTCCGTGTACGGGAACGGCACCTTGATCACGTCACCGCGCTCAAAGGTCCGCATAGGCCCTGGTGTCCGCTTCCGAGCGCCATTCCTCGAAGGTGCGGAACGGGTCGTCCGTCGTGGCCCCTCGTTGCCCCTTGGCGATCATGACTCGCCCATCAACGATCTCGTACGCCAACTCGTCCCCTGGCTTCAGGCCGAGCACAGCGCGGATCGACTGCGGGATGGTGGTCTGGGACTTGGAAGTCAACTTACTGACGATCACGCCACGCACCTCGGGTTGGTTGGTCATAGGGTAAGTAATTTCCTTACTTCTGTCATCCTCCATCACACGTCTCGTCGCTCACGGCGAGTACGCCGCCGATAAACTACCGCTCAATGTTACGGCTGCGCGCTCTGTACTCAATGCGGCTCGCAATCAATTCCGCAACAGCGTTGTTGCATGGATCGGGGCGGAGATGGAATTCGCCCTTTCCCAAAACCTTGTTGCATGGATCATCCCGAAGGATGCCTTATCATCGTGTTTTTCAACACCGGGGATAACTTAGATGCCACATAAGTTCAACGCAGCCCGACGGCACAAGTTTGATAAGGCGCAGTACCGGGTGATCAACTGGGCGGAATATAACGAGAGCCTGCGCCAGCGGGGTGATCTGACGATCTGGGTCAGTGATGAGGCTCAAAGTGTGTGGAGCGCGCCGCGCCGCACGTCACGGGGTGGCCAGCGGAGATACTCGGATCTGGCGATCGAGACATGCCTGACGCTGCGCACGACGTATCGGCTTGGGTTGCGGCAAACGCAGGGACTTATGGGATCCATCGGCACGCTCATGGGGCTGGATATACGGGTGCCGGACTTCTCCACACTGTCGCGTCGTGCAAACGGCTTGAGCATCGCTCAGGTGATGATGCAAGCCGGATCTGTACCTGTCCATCTGGTGGTGGACAGTACCGGCCTCAAGATCTTCGGCGAAGGGGAATGGCTCGCGCAGAAGCATAAAATCAAGGGAATACGCCGCCGCTGGCGCAAACTCCACCTCGGACTGGACCTGGCCAGCGGTGCGATTGTTTGCGCCAATCTGACTCACGATGACGTTGGAGACAGCACTGCATTACCCGGGCTCCTGGATCAACTCGATGCCCCTGTCACGGGCTTTCTGGCTGACGGCGCCTATGATGGAGCGTCTACACGAGATCTGCTGAGGGAACGGTATGGGGAGACCCTGGATGTGGTTATACCGCCGCCAAAGAACGCAGTGATCCGACCGCAATCGGCGCGGGATCCAACCGTTCGGGATCGCCATATTGCTCAGATCCGCAGCAACGGCCGCATGGCCTGGCAAGTGGCCACAGGGTACAACCAGCGCAGCCGGATAGAAACGCAGATCGGCCGTTGGAAGGGTGTCATCGGCCGCAGACTCCAATCCCGCAGCTTCTCCAGGCAGATCACGGAGATCCAACTCGGCCAAAAAGTCCTGAACACAATGACCGCACTCGGACGGCCTGTGTTCGAGCGTATCGCCTGACGCTACCGCTTGGGAAAGGGCGAATTCCATCTCCGCCCCGATCCATGCAACAACGCTAACGCGATAGAGCTTAAGGCGCGGCGCCCGGGCGCACAGTGGGAACACACGCTTACGTATCGCGTCAAATAGCAAAGTAATCATCATGCGGCGCTCGATAGACGAATCGGGATACGGCTTGCTCAACTCATGGGCCAACCACTCGCGGATGTTCTGATCTGCAATGGCTGCGTCCACATTCACATTGCCGCGTCCAGGCTTAGAAACAGCGTTGTCATCCCAAAGACGGCGCTGAAACTCTTCGGTCGCCCGTGCGGCTTCACTGGCAGTCTGGAACCACTCAAGAAAGCTGCTGAGCCGATTCTGCCAGCCTCTTATTGCGTCCTGCCTGCTCGCTTCTTTTTCCGAAGCCTGACATGCAGCCCGGAGTTTTTCGGTATCGCTCAGTGTTGGCATCTGCTAATTCCCTCCGGGCACCGGAATCCCCTGAGGTATGGCTTCAGGAATCACGATCGCCTCTGACAGAAAGTTTGACATATCCAGGGCCGTGCACTAGTGGTCCCCGCCCAACGGACTGTAACTTACCAGGACGCTCACGCGCGTAGTCGGCCCTGTGCCCAGAGCGACTTACATAGTTACGTTATTTCTGACGTCCTACACTAGCGCCCGGACCATGGCCGGCACTATTGCGCGATGCCATGGTGTTTTCAGAGCCTGTCCGGTGGTCGCCTCGATGAAATCGTCGATGCGGAAGTCGTGTTTGCGTGCGTACTCGAGGATGGCGAGGCGCTGGCTGCGCAGGCCCTGCTGCGCGGTCGAGACCCTCAAACAGGCAACGGCTTCCACGGCCTGACCATGCAATACGGCTTCTGATGTTTTATCTGACAGATACGAGACATGGAAGAGTTATTGTCAAAAGTGGTGTTTGACGATAACTCCCTTCCGGACTCGTCGCGCAATATTGAAACGGAGCTTCAAGGAAAAATCCTTGTTGGATTTAGCGAACGTTCGGACTATGTCCGGATGCCTGCTTCGAAAATGCGACAGTACAGATTCACCAAGCGCATCTAGCGCATTGAAGTTCCGCTTGGACCCGGATCAGACCGGCAAGCTGGTCAGCGATCTGGCCCATACATGATCGACTGGGGGGAAGTCGAGGAGATGGAGAATGAGCAGTGACTGAGACACAAATAAATATCTTCCCGAAAGATAGCGATCCACCGTACTTGGAGGCAGCTTACGATGCATCTTGAAGACCAGCGCCCCACCGGGCACGCCAAACCCCGTACTACCATCCGCCTCCACTTATTCCGATGTTGCCGGACCTTGAGCGCCCTGCTCATCTTCTCAAATCTGCTCGGTGCACAGACGCCGGACAATTCCGGCTTCTATCTGGACGTTACCGGACATGCCCTCTTTCCACACGCCACGGCGGATCCGCCGCCGGTCGCCGGGCAAAGCGCCGGTTTGGACACCGGAGCCGGGCTGACAGCGGCTCTGGGCTATACCTTTAGAGGAGGGTTCTCGGCCGAAGTCGAATGGGGATTCCAGCAGGTTGGCATCGGCAATCCAGATGAGAATTTCTCCCTGTCTGCAGGCAGCTTCTTCTCAGGCAGCCCTTCGATCAGGGGCATCCCTTCGATCGGGACCGTGGGCCGAATCTGGGATGATGAGGGCTCTGTAGGGAACTTTTTGCCGTTTTCGTTCCAGATCGACGGAGAAATCCAGATCCAGTCTCTGATGGCCAATCTCTCCTACCGCCATCCGGCGTGGCGGGTGAGTCCATATGCCGGTTTTGGTGTCGGCCCATTCTTCTATGATGGGACGGTTGAGACGCAGCTTGCCATTGATCCCAGCATTCTCGTCGGCCTCGCCGGCGGCGACCAGCTTCCAAGCCCCTTATCGCTTCCATTAACGGTCACGATCCAGGAGCGCCGGTTCGCCTATCAGCTCATGACAGGTCTGTCTTTCCGAGTCCGGCAACGTGTAGAACTACGCGCAGGCTATCGCTTCCGCTCCGGCCGGTCCGGGCCTATCAATGCGGACCAAGTGGAAGGGGGCGTGCGGTTCCGGTTCTGATTCGACGAAATGCTGGCCGAAGGCAACGCCCGACAGACAAATCCGCCCTGAGAGGCCTCAGTCGAGCCACGGCGACCAACCCCTCCGAGACGAAGTCACAGGGCAAAGGTGAGTTCGCGGAGCTCTGGCGACACGGCGACGTAGTGTTTCGGTCGTACAGGAACTCCAGGCGTGGTGACTGCGAAGCGGTATTCGTTTTGGTCCTTGAACGAGGTCTTCTTGGTGAACCATGCTCTGGGACCAGCGCTCGGATCGAACCAATGTTCCTGCCTGTCGACCCGGCCGGAGAGGTCTTCGTAGTGGACCGAGCCGTGGTAGACGTGGACGAGGGTGTCGATGGGGCGGGAACCATCCCACAGGCTCGTCGTGTAGCTGCTGCGCGCGTATCCGATTTCATCGATTGGAGCAAGCGAGACGTCGGCGGTCTTTTCCAGAGCCATGGCGAAGTTGACGCCGAGACATACGGCGAAGGCGTCGGGATCGTCGATCCGGGTCGCCGCCGCGTAGCCGTACTCGACACGGAAGTCTCTCCGCAGCCGGCGAAGTTCGCTGTCGGTGCGGTAGTGGGAGGCGCAATAGACCCAGGGCTCACCGGATGAGACGAACGCCACGCGGGCGGCGCTCACGCTCCCGTCCATGATGAAACTGGCCCACCGAGTGGCGTCCTTGGTGAGGGTGCCGTCGTGATGGTCCCGGATGCCGGGCTTGAGATCTTCCTGATTGCGGTAGTACGCGGGCGTGGCAAGCTGGAGCTTTTCCGTCCTGCGGGCCGCGTAGGCCGGCTCCGAGAAGACGACCACGTTGCCGACAGCGGCCGCCGGTTGCGGCCTGTAGTCGAGACGGTGTACGAGGATCAAGTGGAAGGACTGCGTTTCCATGTCTTGAGCGTTCACTATGCCCGTCACATCGGGCGCCGGCAAGGCGTCGGAGTGCTGCTCCTCAAGCCCGCATTGATGGTAGCGATTTGTTCATTGATGGTCCGGATTGCCTCGGGGTCGGCATGGGACACGACAAGGCGACCATCGCGGTAGTATGCGGCGCGTGGGCGGCGAGATTGCTGCGACTGATCTTGCATATCCATCTGCACCCCCAGATCTCGAAGCCGCTCCATCTTCACCTTCCCCTCGGAAGGGTCGATCATCTGGAGCCTGTCAAATAACTCTCGTAGGCTCTCCGGGCCCAGCCTACAAACGTTCAGGGCGTCGCGGACCTGGACACAGTTTGGGCAGAGCGTCTGTTCGTTTCCCCTAGCTTCATTCTCGATGCCGCACAGCGTGATCGACCCGGTGGTGTTCAGCACACAATGCCGCAGATAAGTATCTCGCAGTCGTTACTACCGATGCCAGAAACGCACCTCTGGTGCTGCTCGGAGTTCGTTGAACGTGCGTTCAAAGACACCAATCAACTGCCCTTATTTCTACCCCGCATGAGCGGACTTGTCCCAAACTGGCCTGGCCAACGGCTCCGCTGCGGTCACTCCGATCCGCCCTTGAGGCACGAACGCTACTCCCTGTGTAAGCGGACCGAGGCCATAACATCCGGACCCGGATGAGGGCGGAGTCGGAGCTGACCAAGTTGTGAAAGATCGCGCTCGCAACTGACGGTAACGAGCCGACCTGAGCCGACGCTTTCCCAGCCGGAACAGATTCTGAATCTTGCGCGTGAGATGTCCGATCAATGGCGGAGACCGCGGAGGTGGCAGCTGACAGATACGGAATTGTCGGAATTGATGGACTCGGTCGCCCGGGTATCCGGGCGGGACGTGGTGTCGGCTCGAAGCACCCGCAAACGCGCCGCCGATGGTGGCATGGACATCGGCTGCCAAAATGAGCTACATTGTGGCTCATACTGGAGGATCGAAGCATGCGCACCGTCGTTCGAGCCCGCATTGACGAGAAGACCAAGAACGAGGCTGCCGCCGTACTAGACGCGATCGGCCTCACCGTGTCCGATGCCTTCCGCCTGATGATGGTGCGGATCGCGACCGAGAAGCGTCTGCCCTTCGAGCCCTGGGTGCCGAACGAAGAGACCATCGCGGCCATGGAGGCCACACGGAGGGGCGAATTGGTCACGGTCGGCGACGTCGACGGCCTGATGGCCGAACTCAATGCGGACGATTAGGCGAACCGCGGTCTTCAAGCGGGATTACAGGCGCGAGAAGAAAGGCCGCTTCGCCAAGACCCTTGATGCCGACCTTGCACGTGTTCTGACCGACTTGGCGGAGGGTCGGTCGCTCGCGCCGCGCCATCGCGACCATGCGCTTACCGGTCAATGGAAGGACCATCGGGACTGCCACGTCCGGCCCGACATGGTCCTGATCTACCGCGAGTCCGACGCCGGGCATCTCGATCTCGTGCGCCTCGGTTCGCACAGCGAACTCGGTCTTTGATCGGCTGTGTCGGCGAACGGCCACGATCCGTACCGCCCTGCGATTTCTGCGATCAGATGGTGCCCCCGGATAGCGATCGGGGCGACGTCCCTCGGCGGCATAATCGCACGGCAGCCACCCGCTGCTTACTAGATAGCGACCGGCCTGTCGGTGACGCCGCAGGTCCATCCCGGTTGCAGATCCAGTTACACGCGCCGCCCGGAGGCCGAGTTGGGCTGCTCGGGGGCAGCCGTGAGCAGGCCCGAGAATCTGCAGGCGGCGGAGTGCATCGGTCGCCACATGCTACTAACGGTCACACGGACGGCGTTGGCGAATTGCTGGGCATTGTCGGCAGCGTGATCAGCGCGTACCCACACGGTACCAGTTCGACCTGTGGACCTTAAGTTGACGATACCCTGGAGACTGCCATGAGAGACGCCCCAACCCGAACGAGGGCTTGCGTAATCCCGATCACCACCCTCGCCACAGTGTTTGCTGTAGCGTCCTGCACGCTGCATAGAGCGCCCGTATACACTGATGCGAGCCCATCGAAACTGGAGAGGGCCTGCCAGGCAGTCGACGAAGCAACCGGGCCCGAGATGACCCGGACTGACCGCGCGTGGTGCAGGGACATGATGCAGGCGTGGTATTCCGAGACCTGGCACACACGGCCGGATCCAGCCGATCAATTCACGGGCGTGAACCAACTCCGCTATCTGCAGGCAAAAGCGATGGATTGTCGAAGGCCCGCAGATACCTACGAACTGACCGGGGCGGACCGGTGGGAGGCCGTCATGCGGTGCCTTGTCATCGTGCGGACGCGATAATGCCACCCATGGCGCAAAGCCCACCCTCCGGCGCGTGACCCGCACCGGGCGGCGATGCCGGGGCGGACCACTTCCAGGAGTCGGTGCGTTACACGGCGCCCGGGGAAGGGCTGTTCACCGCCGTGGCCCTGGAAATGGATCCCGGCAACCGCGTCTTCACCACACTGTCGATCGTTCCTGTCCAACGATGACTCCGGGAATAGATGGGGGTTCGCCAGCCACAAACGGGGCAACCGGCTTGTCAGAACGGTGCTCCGAACCCTTTTCATTCGCTCGACGTATGCGAGACATAGAATAAGAGAATGGTATAAGGCACACGAAAGCGGTGGCCGGAAGGCGCCATCGCCCATCTGTCTCAAACGAAGGTTTGCGATACATGCTGACTGGTTACCCAACGTAGTCTCTGAGATCATTCCGGTTCCTCTCCAGCGCCGGCATCCCGGGGTGATTCGGCTTCCTTTGGGCAAGTCCGTTCACGAATTGCAGCAGGTTTCCCGCATTGGACAGATGGTGCGCTTTCCACCATTGGGAGCAAACATACAAGCGCCCCGCATACAATCTACTGTAGTACCTGTCGAGTCTGTCGCTCTCTGAACTCTTTCTTCCGTCTGCCCTTCCTCGCAAGAGCGGGAAATTGCTGATTTGGAGGCCCATGCTCGTTTTGCAGTAGTCCGGATCCATCAAGTTGCGAGAAGGTGTCCGATTTCTAGTTGAAAGTTAGATGGCGGTTCCATCCTTCCGACTCCGTAGAATCGGGGTTGGGAAACCTTACAGAGGAGGAACCGCCGAATGAAAGCATACCGAATCGTGAGCCGCGACGACAGCCAGTCGTTGGCGGAATATTTGACAGAGAACGGGCAGATTCTGCTGCCGATGGTCGAGCTGATCGAAGGGTCGCGGATGGCGATCGACGAGTTGATCGACGTGTTGGGACGTGCCAGTATCGAGGCCGTGTTGCAGTTGTCGGCGCAGGGTGTGGCCGGAGAGAAGCAGCGGGGCCGGGCGAAGGAGTCGATTCGTTGGCACGGCAGGCAGGCTGGCAGCGTGCGGCTGTCGGATCGCAAGCTGCGAGTCCGAAAGCCCCGACTTCGGAAGAAGGGGCGGGGTAAAGGCCAGGAGGTCGAGATCCCGGCCTACGAGGCGATCAACGCGAACGGGACGATCGGCAGCCGGGTTCTGGAGATCCTGATGTCGAACGTCTCGACCCGGCAATACGAACGGGTCATTCCCCAGATGGCCGACACGGTCGGTGTCAGCAAGTCGTCGGTGAGCCGGGAATTCGTTGAGCAGAGCGGGAAGGAGTTGAAGCGGCTGAGCGAACGCCGGTTCGAGGACCGGGAGTTCCTGGTGATCTATCTGGACGGCGTGATCTTCGGAGAATTTCACGTGCTTTGCGCCGTGGGCGTGGATTCCAGCGGCGAGAAGGTCGTCCTGGGAATAAAGGACGGCGCGAGCGAGAACGCGGCCACGGCGGTCACGCTGCTGGAGGATCTCGTCGACCGGGGCATCGATCCAGGTCGGCGGTACCTGTTCGTCATTGACGGCGCAAAAGCGCTGCGGAGCGCGATCGACAAGGTCTTTGGCCGTCAGAATCCGGTCCAGCGATGCCGCAACCACAAGATCCGGAACGTCGCGGCGAAGCTCCCCGACGAATTGGCTCCGCAGGTCGTTTCCGTCATGAAAGCCGCGTTCCGCTTGCCGTGGAAGGAAGGCATCGCCCGGATCCGAAAGCAAGCCGAATGGTTGCGGTCTCAGCATCCGGATGCTGCGGCCAGTCTCAAGGAAGGACTCGACGAAATGTTCACCATCAACCGTCTCGAACTGTCTCCGGCTCTTCGCCGTTGTCTGGGGTCGACGAACCTCATCGACAGTTCGCACTCCGGGATGCG
Source organism: Terriglobia bacterium (assembly GCA_965218085.1). Lineage (GTDB taxonomy): Bacteria > Acidobacteriota > Terriglobia > 20CM-2-55-15 > 20CM-2-55-15. Next base: position 919,872 of record CBDCKF010000001.1, read on the forward strand.
TATCCGGACCCGTCGTGTGGGCCGATGGAAGAATGCCGACATGGCCCTGCGATGGGCGGCGGCCTCCTTCCTCGATACCGAGAAAAACTTCCGCAGAATTCTGGGATATAAGGATCTCTGGATGCTCCAGGCCAAACTCAACGACCTGGTCACTGGCGACGATCCGTCAAAGGTGGCTTAACTGATGAACTGAACCGCCATCGAAGGTTTCAACTGAATTCGGGACAGCTTCAGTTGCGAAGGTCTGCCTCATCAAGAAGCGTAGGATAATCCTCTAGCAATGTTGTCATCAGTTTTCGCACAAGCGGCTGAAGGGAACCACGCTCCCTTGACGGGTTCCCGGTGGCCGGTGGCCGATTTCGGGTGTCCACATCCAACTTTCGCGGAGTTCCGGCCAAGTCCAGCAGTTTCTTGGCGCGCATGAACAATTCAGAAGTGTCTGCGACCGCGCCTGCTTTCTCCAGCGTGGGTTCCATCATCCGCTCGGTAAAGTCTTGATTGGCCAGGAGGTCCCACTCGATTTCCGGGTATTCCTCTTGCAGGTCAGCGAAAACGGATTCCAGCGGTTTTTGGACGCCGATGTGCACTTTGGGTGAAGCGAAGTAGATGTGGAACTGTATTTCAGTACGGTGGTAGGCTTTCAGGATCATCATGGTGCGCAGTAGCTTCTTGAGCACCCTTGCGTCTGTGCCGTCGGGATAATTCAGACCGGCCTCGTGGAAGGCGGCTTCCAGGGCATATATGTCGCCTTCCTGGTCAACGCCCAGGACATCAATCTCTCCCTGCTGCAAGAATTGTGATGCGTTCTTCGTTTGCTTGAATACCTTCCCCTCCGGGTCAAATCTCTGCTTCATGGCAAGGAACATTTCTTCCAATTCAATGTCGTCCATGATCTTTGGCCAATGTTCGGACACTTTCCAATTGGCCTGAACAAGCCAGCACTGTTTGACGTGTCGCAAGTAGGAATAGCCGAGGGATTCGAGAATCTCTATTTTCATGGGTTTGCCTAACCTCTCGATGCATTGGCCACGGCACTCACCCTCTAGCAGCCCGTGGCAGAAGTACGATCCGTGACTCCAGGGATTGTCACCATTTTTGCGCCATCCTAAAATCAATGAGTTACACCGGCATTCGATTGCGAAAAGGAGCTACCTGTCCCCAGCGGAGAGATCTACCACGGGCTGCTAGTGTAGTGTCCCAGAGATTTGTGACATTATTCTCGCCAGTCGCAGTTAACGGTATCAATGACATGGCGCCTTCAATCACGCAGCGAATCTCTGGGACGCAACACTAGGAGCCTGTCGGACTAACACCGAATCGAAAATATAAGTCACTCATATGACTGTGTTTACAGTTTCGGGATGAAAAGGGCCCTCATTAAAAACAAAGGGCTTACGCCGAAAGTCCGACAGGCTCCTAGCGAAACACCTCGTCAAGACGCCAGAGTAATGCGAGGGTGTCCGGCCAACCCACTTCCGCAAACATATCTAGAAGTTGCACCATGTCCGCCATCGTAGCCGCATCTTTGAGTTCGCTGCGGTAATCAGCCAAGATTCGATCAGCCAGCCTCACCGTTTCACTCGCGGCCATCGAGTCGAGGTGATATCCGCCGCCTTCCGCAGCCAACGTGACCTGCGCTGCAAGATGCAAGACCCCTCGAGGATCATACGGAAGCGCCTGCTGCAAGAACTCCATGAAATGATGAGCCGTCGACGCGAACATCATGCCGTTATCCGGTTCTCGGGCTAACGTCAGGATCTGTTCGAGAAGCGGCTTGACCTGTCGATAAAATCCAATTCGCTGCGATTCAGATGGCGTCCCACGTCCACGGCGCGATGAGTCGAATTCGGAATCAAAGGCGAAGTGAAGCCGCATGACGACTTCGTGCAATGCGCCGTAGAGACGTTTCGCACGTTCCGTCGCTGCATCATCCCAAGTGTCACTCGCGCGCTCACGAACAGCTTTGAGACCGCGAGCTGCGGCGTCCAGAGCTCGCGATAGCCATGCAACGGCCCGAGTTGACCACTCTGCTCGCTCGGTTTCAATTCTGTTCGGCGCCACGTACTGGACCGCATCAAAAACGGCGTAGCTAAGGCTGTGCGAGAACTGATCCGGATGCTCAAGAATCCGATCGGCGTAGTCGATGGCCCAGGGATTCTGCTTCGCCAATGCGAGCCACATCACGATCCCTGTGAGGCTCTTGAGAGCCTCGGAGTCTCGACCGTCGACGTTGATTCGCGCGGATAACAGCGATAGCAGAGGTACAACGCGATGCTCTTCTGAAGGCAACAGATTGCCAAGGGTCTGACACAATGCGTCTTGTGCCACAACGTTCGGCTCCGTGCGCGCTCGTTCCTCCGCGATTCGCCACAATAGGTCGGGGGACGTCCGAATAAGGCGAAAGAGTTCCCTGGCGGTCAGAAAGCGGACCCAAGGCCGACGATCACGGGCGAGCCCTTCCAGCGGGCTTACTAGGCCATCATCAGCCCTCGCACGCAACAGCCACGGGATTCCCTGAGCAGCTTCTGTAGCACCGGAGGAGGACCAGGACGCTGATGTGTACGATTCGTCGAGGCTTGACTCATCGTCGGGCGGGTCGGACTCGAAAGCCGACACCAAGATGATCTTCGCGAGGTCGTATGCGTCACGCTGGACGTTGGCGTCTTCAATTCCCCTTGCAACGGATTCCGCTGCCGCAGCTGTGCGCATCCACGCCATGGCGCGCACTTTTTCATCAGCGCCGGTGATCTCAGTGACGGCCTGAAAGGCCGACCGTAGTTCGGGAACAATTGCCACAACGGCCTCTGCATCCGGCCTGCCGTTTCGCCACTCGGACGAGAACTGCTCGACGGCTTTCGTTGCCTCAAGTAAAGTCTTGTCCTCTTGTCTGGATGGATCAGTTCCTTCATCCCGCAGCCATTGCTCCTCGGAGTACGCTCCCCAGCTAGACTCGGAGCGGACCAGCGGATGATTCTCAACCAGCCCGGACTGTTCTTCGAATTCCCGCCGAATGTGCTTGGCCTCGTCCGTTACCAAGAGTTCGAGAGGAAGCCGGGACAGCAGACGGTTCCGTCGATGAGTGCGCCACTCCGCCTCCTTATCATCTGAAGTCCCATTTACAAGGCCAAGTACGCGGCGCTCGACCACGACACGCTGGTCCGAATCAAAGTAGGAAGACGCCGCCTCCAGAAACGTGCCCAGTGCCGGTAACGTCTCCGAGTTCTTCAGAACAGGCTCCGCCACAGCCAGCTCGAACAGTCGTCCAGCGAAGATTGACGGAACCCTGCTGCCACTTTCGAGCAAGCGTTTCCAGAAGAAGGCGCAACGCACTTCAGTCGCGAACAAGTCTAAGAGGCCTTCGATAGATGCCACATCACCGGCGTTCGCGATAGCTTCGACATGACGAAAGAGCTGGTCAGCCATCTCGATCGGTTCGTCCCGGTGACCGGCCTCCCAGCTGTAGCTGAGGTCTCGCATATAGAGTGCCGTACGGCCGCGAAATGCAAAACGCTCCGTGACGTCGTCGATGGTAAAGCCTGGATTTAGGAATCGCACCACGTGCTGTCTAGCCACGTACTCATTGAGCGCCCGAATTGCCGCGCGCGCCGCGGCAATTGCGTCCGCGGCCAGGAATCCTTTGTAGTGTTTAATAAGATGGTACTGACACATTGAGAAGTCTTGCCTGCGCGTGCTGGTGAGCGGCAGGATTGGTGTTCCGAAGCCGGTCTTTGCGTCACTTGTCTCTTCGTGCGAGAACGCCGCCGCATAGATGTCGACAACCAGGTCAGGATCGACGCTCCAGATGTAAGGCACTTCGTCAGTGAGGCGTGAGACGTACTCGATCGGAAAAGCGGCGTCAGAAAACTGCTCCAAGATCGGTCTGACTAGGCCTCGAGACGATTCCGGATCCTGAGCGTACGTGCGACACACCAGCCGGACACCCCAAACCCCTCCCACGTTGTCTAGGAAAGTAGTCGGGCCCTGTGACCGCTCGAACCACACCCATTGCAGTAATCGACGTCCCACATGCGCACAATCGTCAATGACCTCGCGCCGGCCGATGCGCTGAGCCCGTTCGAGGATTTCGAAGGCAAGAGTCGCCAGCTCCCAGGCGAACTCTCGCTGCAATGAGTCAACTGCTTGCCTGAGCACTGCCGACCACAACGCGTCACTGTGGCCCTCGAATAGGCCTTTGACGACCTGGAGAAGATGCAACATTGCCGCCGATGCTGCAGCGTTGTGCACCGCAAGTTGCCCCAGCAGCGGTTGAAACTGGTCGATCTCGCGTGCCTCGCGTGCCATCACGGTCGTCGGCACGAGACGCGCGTACACTCGAACATGCGTCTGCGGCGCTCGGACCATAAACCATAGAACGTCCCAAAACACCTGGGGCCTCACATGCCAGAGCCGCGTGAAGTAGTAGTCCACGCTAGGCCGCAGGAAGAGAGGCCGAGACGGATCATCCGCGAGAAAATCACAGGCCGCTTCGGGCTGGTCCTCAATCAGCAGGACACTAACGGCGTAGTCGAACAGAATGTTGTGAGAGAAACTCACGCGCTGTTTGTCCGGGAGGACCAGTTCCAAGATCTCGGAGCTTAGCAATGAGTCCCATGTCGGGTCGGCACCCAGCGGGTATACGTCGTCGACGCGCACTGCGAGTGTGCGATCTGCGACCATGCGGACTGTGATCCCACTTAGCAATACCGCGGTGTCGGTAGCAAAAGCCGCCTGCTGCACGCGGTGACGCCAAAACAGGTTCAGCAACTCGATCTCCGAGCGGACACTCGTGAGTTCCGTTCGAGCATCGGACTGCGACAAAAGCCGCTCAACGAGCCACAAATTGAAGGGGATCCTCAGAAGTGCGCGAAATTCAAGGCTCGCCGCTTTATGGAGGGCCGGAAGCTCTCGGATGGTTTCGATGACTTGTGCAACGTCCTCATCAGAAAGCGGCTGAATTACAAAATGCCGGCAGGAGACTTCAGGATCCCGGAAGCGCGCTGCATCATCATCAGCTCGTGGGAATAGCCGCTGTAGTGCTACAGACTTCTTTGCGTCGTACGCCCTCACGCTAACGATGATTCGCCAACGATCGCCCAGCGTCTCGCGCAGACGCCGGATCAGACCTAGAACGAATCGCTGCGCGAACTCGGAACGGGCCGCGTCGAAGGCGTCTATCACTAGAACAGGCGGATGCTCCGTAGGTCGATCCTGCGATGTGAGGTAGCTCGCGAGATCTGTCTGCAGGCCCAGTTCGGCCCGTAAGTCTGTCTCTGAATTCGCTCCGAGTTTGTCGATGGGGAGGAACAGACAGGGAACGCCCGCCGCTATCAAGCCTTGGCAATACGACTTGAGTAGGAATGTCTTCCCCACGCCGGGAGGCCCGAGGATAACGCCGCTTCCGCGATTGACGAACCGGCGGAGCTCCTCGAAAAGGCGTTCGCGATCAATTTGCATCGCTATCGCTCCATCAGCCGACGCGTCAGGTCATCCAGAGCTGGTGCAGCGGCAACACCGACGCTGGCGCCCAACTCTTCAATTAGAGCGTTCAACGCTGAATGGTCGGGCTGGCCATTTAGTTCTGTAACGACCGGATAGAACACTGGCATCACACTGTGCGGCTTGAGCCGTTGGGCGTCACGGTCTTGGTCATCTTCGTGGCGCGATCCAAGCAGCGCGAAGTGTACCGGTGGATTCGGCGCTAGCTCGAAGTCCTCGTGCACGAATTCCAGCATCAACCGGAACGCCGGATCGTCGACGCTGAATCCCACGAAGACGACGGGATACATGGTCAATAGAGACCAGACAACTTTCCTGTGAAGCGTGTCGAGCGGGCGTGTCGGCGGGGTAAGGGCCTGATCTGTATTGACGACAACTCGAGGAAGGCCGTATCGGAAAACATAGTCGTGAGTGGATAGAATGATCTGCTCGGGCCTTCTCCAGAAACCATGCACATGGAGGACAGCTGACGCTGTGGCTCCACCTCCGAGGCCCCGCAGGAAGTGAAACGCATGGTTCGGGGAGTCGCCGCACAGATCAATTGTGCCGCATTGAAAATCATTTCCTGCGCTGATCTGCACATACGTAGCCGCAGATTCGATGATCGGATCGTAGTTTGCGGTCACGAATCCGCAGAAGGGCAACTGCACCAGCGTCCGATGAAACGCCGCATGGCTTGGTGTCCGTGGCCCGAAACGGCGGGAGAGTAATTGCTCGTATTGGCGGCGTCGGTCAACGTGATCGGGATACGACAAGAGAGTCGTTCGTATCAGTTCGGCACGCGACAGAAGGTCCACGTCGGGGAACTGCGTCAGCTCAGGAACGACCCCTATACGCAGTTCTTCCAGCAATTGAGGCCAATTCGGATACCCCACAGGTATGCTGCTGCCGGCCCCCACCATGAGGACAGCGCGTCGCGAGCCTCGTAACAGCTGTATGAGCGCACGTTTTGCGGCTTCGTTGTCAAACGGCACTGAGGTGGCGCTCCGTCTGGACTAAAGGGCGATGTCCGGCCTTAACGGATTGATCACACGGAGAGAACGGTAGAGTTGGCCCTCTGAAAGATCTTCCGCCTAGCAGATAGTTTGCGTGAAGCACCGTCTTACGTGCGGACTATTAGATCAGGGCGGATGTGGACATCTGCACACGCTCCAAAAACCTATCTTGACACCGAAATCTTAGGTGTTTTTCGTCCTCCAGTGTTAGGGCAACTGTAAATGTCCGATTTGTGACAATCGAAAACTGCACACTTTTTTTGATGTTCCCTGTTCCCATATCGACTCACACGATTGGGGTTAGGAACGCTTCGTTTCCCCCGGGCGCAGCGGTCTTCGCATTAAATGCAAGCTCGGGGAAGGACGACAGCGGGATCGTGGCCCCCCGCCCGACGCACCTATGTCGTCGCCGCTGCCGCTCCAGCGCTTTCTGCTGGCCGCGTTGCCGGCCAGCGGCTCCGTTTTCGAATGCGAGAGCGCCCCCCCCCGATCGAAGAATCGTTCCCGGGTTCTGGTGCAGACAGCGAAGGGGGTTGGCGATAATGGGATATGGCGCATCGGAAAACTGAACGGAATCCTCTATTTGCTGGACGTTGGTTCGAAGACGACATCATTCTGCTCTGCCTTCGCTGGTATTTTCGCTTCAAACTGAGTTACCGGGACCTGGTCGTAAGTTTAGGTGAGCGGGGTTTATCGATTTCGCACACTACGATCTTGCGTTGGGTCGTCCGCTATGCGGAAACCTGCGAAAAGCGTTGGAGCCGATTCGAGCGGCCGGTGGGTGGGAGCTGGAGGGTTGATGAAACGTTCATCAAGGTGCGGGGCCAGTGGATGTACCTGTATCGAGCCGTGGACGGACAGGGCAATACCGTGGAGTTCTATCTGAGTCGAACACGTGGCATTGCGGCGGCGAAGGCACGCTTTCCGAAGTTGCTGAAGCATCATCAGGAGCCGCATAGCATCACCCTGGATGGCCACCAGCCGAGCCATAGCGCGCTACTGTGCATGGGGATGAACGGGGAGTTCAACTTCCGGGGCCCGAATCCGGTGACGATTCGTTGCTGCCAGTATCTGAACAACGTTGTGGAGCAGGACCACCGCCGGGTGAAGGGGCGATTGCGCCCGATGTTGGGATTCAAGACGTTCTACAATGCGCGACGCGTGATGATCGGCATCGAACGGGGATTATATACTTGACGCTAAAGCGTCAAGTATATAATCCCCGAAAAGATGGTGTCGAAATGCGAATAAAAGACCACTACGAAACGACGTTCAACGCAATAGCGCAGGAATACGGGGAAGAGCACTCCACCGCCCAGATCAGTCCCCACGATTCCCTGTCAAAGGTAATCGGATACACTCGCAAATTCGTTGTCGAGCAGGGTCAGGACTACCGGTACAACTATTATTGTGACGCGCTGTCCGGCGCCTTCCAGCAGATGGGCTTCGACACGACCGGTCGTGAGGTTGTGCATCTGGATATCGGTTGTGGGCCGGGAGTGTTCTCCTGGGTCCTGCACGACCACATGGCGTCGCGAAACGCGCCCGATTCCGTCGTCTACTACGGGTACGATCACTGTGCGAACATGATTAACTTGGCTTATCAATTTCTGTACGATTTCCCCGAACAATACGACTTCTGCGGCGAATGCGACCTACCCCGAATACGGAAGGATCTGATGGATCAGAATTTCGCCGACTACGATGTCGTGGTTACGTTCGGCTACGCCTTGGTACAAGTTCAGGGAGATCCGGCCGCGTTGGAAGAGTTCGCCGTTCTGATCCGTTGCCTGTTTCCGTCACGCTTGTGCATCGTGGTCGCGGCCGATGCACACAGCGGTCAAAGGCGCGAAGTTTTCGGCCAACAATGCACGGCACTGGAGGGAGCCCTGCACAATTCTGATGTCGTCCTTGAAGACTCCTGCGTGTTACCTGACTGGCGTAGCGTCATGTTTGCTCGGCTCAACATGGAATAGAAGAATGTCCGCCAAGAGCCAGTTGAATCTGTTCGACTCCGAGTCTCGCTCGCGCGCCATGCCGCTGCCCGAACACGTGAACTACGGGATGCAGGAGCAGAAGGCGCCGCGTGAAATTCCGGAAATCGATGGCCTGTATTACTGCGACGCGTTCCTGGACGAGGGTTCGCAACGCGAGTTGATCGAGCGCATCGACACCGAACCGTGGCGAGCGGACCTGGAACGTCGCGTGCAGCACTACGGTTGGCGTTACGACTACCAGAAACGAACGGTCACGCCGGACATGGCATTGGGGCCGTTGCCCGATTGGGTGGCGGAAGTGGCCCGCCGCCTCTACATCGAGACGAAACTGTTCGATCGGGTTCCCGAGCAGGCGATCGTGAACGAATACCGGCCCGGACAAGGCATCGCGCTCCACGCGGACCGACAGTGTTTCGGCGCGACGGTGGCCACCGTATCGCTGAACGATGACTGGGAAATGAGGCTGCGGCCCGTGGGCGGAACGTCGAAAGACGATCGACGGCTACTGCTCGCGCGGGGTTCGGCCCTGATCCTAGCTGGTGACGCAAGATCCCGCTGGATGCACGGCATCGACAAGCGCAAGACTGAGAAAAGTCCCATGGGTGAACGCGACCGGCGGCGCCGGTTGTCGTTGACTTTCAGGACCGTGCTCAATTCGGACTGTGAGCCCTAGCAGGGCGTCGACAACACCGTAGCGTCCCGCCTTCCCCATCCTTGCGCCGGTTTTTGTTCTTGAACTCAAGAGTGTCAGACACTTCCCGGCCGCCGACCATCGCCGTGATTCGCTCGACTGTCATCGACTGGGACGGGAATGCGGTGGTGATAGGGGCGGGCATCTTCGGGTCATTTGGGACGCCAAACGCTGACTGGTGGCCGACGCCTTGTGGGCTTGCCGAAACGGTGGGGGAGTTCGAAGCCGAGTCCGTTGCATTTCTCGTGTGCAGTCGGATCGGAATTGACAACCCTTCGCACGAGTATCTGTCCAGATACGTCAAAAATTATTCGAGCATCCCAGCCATCAGCTTGGACTGCGTATTGAAGTCAGCTGGACTCATTGAGCAAATGGGAGGAAAGCGGCTCAAATTACGTTGGCGAGGCGCTGGCTGTGCACGGCCTGCTGCGCGGTCGAGACCCGCAAATAGGCAACGGTTTTCACGGCCTGACCATGGAATACGGCTTTTGGTATTTTATCTGACAGATACGCAACATGGAATGCGTCACGTTCCATGCTACTAAACTGTTCGGTCAAGACGAGCGTTTGTTCCTGACAAAACCCTGCTGGTCTCCGACCCCGACGTCTCGTTAACGCATCCGTCGGCATGGCTTTTTCGTTTGCTGGCTGACAGTACTCGTTGCAGACGACGGTTGCGGGTCAACAGCCATACAATACGGTGACTATGCGATTGAAACGCATCACGTACGACGAACTCAACTCTGATTTCGATAACGTAAAAGGGACCCACCCAAGGGGGTTCTGATCGAGCAAAAGGGACCCACCCCTGATAGCCTCCCCCGGCGTGTCGCCGGATGAACCGGCAAGGCGGGAGGGAGGGTGAGGAGTTGTTAGGGATGGATCAGTACGAGATGGTCAGGACCGCACATCGGGTTTACAAGAAAAGCATTCGACAGATCGCCCGGGAGACCGGGCACACGAGACGGACGGTCCGGAAGGCGTTGGCCGGGCAGGAGCCGAAGTATCGGCGGGAGAAGGAGCCGGCCTGTCCGGTGATGGATCCGGTGGCCGGGATCGTGGAGGGCTGGCTGCGGGCGGATCGGGAGCAGCCGGTCAAGCAGCGACACACGGCGCACCGGGTGTGGCAACGTCTGGTGGACGAGCATGGATTTACCGGAGCCGAGCCGACGGTGCGGCGATGGGTGCGGGAGCGGAAGATGCGGCTGGGCTGGAGCCGGTCGGCGGCGGTGGTGCCGCTGGATCCGGAACAGGCGTCGGAAGCCGAAGTGGACTGGGGCACGGCCTAGGTCCGGATGAATGGTGAAGACCTTCAGGTCAAACTGTTCTGCATGCGGAGCAGGTACTCGGGCAAGTCGTTTGTGCGGGCGTATCGGTGGGAACGGCAGGAGATGTTCCTGGACGGTCAGATCCGGGGGTTCGGCTGGTACGGCGGCGTATTCCCGACCGTGGTCTTCGACAACCTGAAGACGGCTGTGAAGCGGGTTCTGAGAGGGAAGGCCCGGATCGAGCAGGACCGGTTCACGGCGTTTCGAGCCCACTACACGTTTGAAGCGCGGTTCTGTAATCCGGCCCGGGGCCAGGAGAAAGGCGGTGTCGAAGGCCTGGTGGGTTTCGCACGCCGGAACTTCCTGGTGCCGGTTCCCGAGGTGGCCGACTTGGAGGATCTGAACGCGCAGCTGCTGGAACGCTGCGCGACCGACGACCAGCGCCGGATCGGCGGCCGGTCCGACGACCGCACGATCGGGGAACGGCATGCTGCCGAGCAAGAGCGGCTGTTGGCACTGCCCGAGACGCCATTTGAGAACACCAAGGTGGTGGGTGTGCGGATCAGCCGGTACCAGACCGCGCAGGTGGATTCGAACCGGTACTCGGTGCCGACCGCGTATGTGGGACGCCGTCTCTGGGCCCATATTGGCTGTGACCGGGTGCGCTTTTATGCGGACCAGAAGAAGGTGGCCGAACATTCCCGAGCCTTCGGTCATAGCGACTGGCGGATTGATCCGATGCACTACCTGGAACTGATCCGCCGGAAGGTGGGGGCGTTTGAAAGCGCCCGACCGATTCGGCAGTGGCGGCCCCAGTGGCCCGCCCATTACGAGACGGCGCTGGAACGGTTGCGGGAACGGCACGGGTATAGCCGGGGCACCCGGCAGTTTATCGGCATCCTCCAACTCCACCAGGACTGGGCTCTGGACCGGGTCTCGGCGGCCCTTCAGGAAGCGCTCGATGCCCACTGCGCCGAACTGGAGGCGGTCCAGCACATTCTGATGCGGGAGGCATCCCCGGCCCGAGCCCATGCCCCGCTCGAGTCCGGGTTAATGCCCGGTATCACCGACCGGACGATCGCTGGAGCCGATCTGGATCAATACGACCGTCTCCTGACTGGGGGTGTGCGATGACACCGGGCCAGGAGATCGTTCTGGACGACGCATTACGGCAGCTTCGGCTTCCGGCCATGGGACGGGAGTGGCGCGAACACGCCCGGCAGGCCAAGGAGGCCGGAGAGGGGTACACCGGCTTCCTGCTGGCTCTGGCCAGCCGCGAGTTGGAACAGCGCCAAGCCAATCAGGTCCAGCGCCGGTTGCGCGAGGCCCGGTTTCCACTGCTCAAGACCCTGGAAACGACCGACCTGAAGAAGTGGCCGGCGCTGGATGCGGTTCAGGTCCGCGACTATGCCGAGTGCGGCTACATCACCCGGCGCGAGAACGTTGTGCTGCTGGGCAAGCACGGCACCGGCAAGACCCATGCCGCAACGGTCCTGGGTGTGGAAGCCTGCCTCAACGGTTACCGCGTCGGGTTCACCACGGCCGCGGGATTGGTCAACACGCTGATCGAATCCCGCGAAGAACGGCAGTTGAAGCGGTACCTGGCCAAGCTGTCCCGCTTTGAACTGCTCGTCGTTGACGAGGTCGGCTATATCCCGTTCTCGGCCGAGGGGGCCCAGCTGCTGTTTCAGGTCTTCTCGGACCGTTATGAGAAGGGCTCGGTGATCGTCACGTCGAACCTCCCGTTTGCGCAGTGGACCAGCGTCTTCGGCGACGCCGCGCTGACTGCGGCCCTATTGGACCGGCTCACCCATCACTGCTCGATTCACGAGTTCAAATGGGAAAGCATCCGGTTCACCGAAAGTCTGGGCGCCGCCAGCAAACGGAAAAAGAAACCCCGTGCCGCCGGAGGATCCGCGTGAAAAACGCGGGCGCGACGGGCTGTGGAAAGTGCCGCCACAGCCCCGACGGCGGGCTTACTTACAAACCATTAACCCAGGGGGTGGGTCCCTTTTACTCGATCGGGGTGGGCTCTTTTTACGTTGTCAAAGCGACAACTCGAAGCAGAAGGAGATATACAACTTCCAGAAGGTGGCGGCGCTACTGGCGGACTACGGTTTCAACTGCATCAAGCTGGACGACGATTGGCAGGGCGCGGATTTCCTGGCGTACCACAAGGACGGCACCACGACGCTAAAGGTCCAATTGAAGTCCCGGGTGGGAATCCACAAGAAGTACCAAGGCAAGGATCTCTACCTCGCTTTCCCGACCGGTGGCCGTTGGCACCTCCTGCCGCACGACACTCTCGTCCAGATTGCAAAGGAGACGACCAACTGGCTACAGACGCGTTCGTGGCTGGCTGAGGGCGAGTACAACGCAGGTGAGCCACCTCAGCAAATGCTCAGCCGACTCTCGCAATATTATCTTGACGACAAGTAGCAGGTGTTTTATTCGCTGCTCACGCCGCGAGGCAGACGCTTCCCGAGGCGGCGGATTGCCTTGAGCGCATCCTGGAATGTCGGTGTCTCGTTCTCGTTGCCGTAGCACAGGGAGCGGACGAAGTCTTTGTAGTTGGTCGCGTGCTCGCGATCTGAAAGGATATCGAGCGCAGCAGCGAGGCGCTCGGTGGGGGTCATCTCGAGCTGGTCTGGAGTTAGAGTACCTCGCGTGGCGTCGGAATTCAGCAATTGACGCAGCAATTCGGGAAAGCCCTCGTGTTCCATTGCATGGGGTTCAAGAAAGGCTACATCATGCACGTGTCGAACCAATGTGCGGTCCCAACGGGTACTCTGGTCGAGAACCCGCCAAGTGAGGGCGCTGATCTTGTCCGCCGCAGTCTCGGCAGGGGCAACGCAACTGATTTGAGGAACCTCAGGATGTTCCTGCCGCGCTTCGGCGACGAAAGACCGCAGGGAGCGATCCTCTGGCACAAACTCTGGACGACGCAACGTCACTTCGAGCTTGAGCTCGGACCGGAGAGCAGTAGCAACGTCAAAGGTCGTCGGATAGCGGACGCAGCAACAGAAGAAGCGGCTCTCGTTCCCTGCCTCCACCCCGTCGTCGGGAAGCGTCCAGGTTCCATCGGCGCGGATCGCCTCGACGACCGTGCTTCGGTAGTTCCGACAAGCGTTGCGCCCGATACCGGCTTCAGGGAGGAGGACCTTGAAGTCCAGATCCTCGGAAAAGCGCCGGATCAGACCATACCCCTTGGAGAGGCTGGTACCGCCGGAAAAGACGGGAGTGAGACAGCCATCCTTAATGTTGACGACCGTGGCGATGAGCTGGATCGCGTACCAGTCCTTCTCCACGAACGAGGGATGGACACCGAGATCCGTGGCGACCGCCTCGATCAGCTCAGGCCCGGGGGGCACGCTCGAAAACGGCGTAGTTGCCGCCGTAACCAATCTTTCGAGAAAAGCGGCCTTTGACCGCAATCACGCGACCAGTCGGCACCTGGGTCGTCGCACCCGCGTTGTAAGCCCGAGAGAAGGTCGATGGCGCAGTTTCGACAGCGAGACGCGACAGGGCCTCGACGGCAAGCACGGGCAGGGGCTTCGCAGGGATGGTCTTGCCGGAAATCGGCGACTGGACCGCACGTGCATAGACGCCGTAGCCAATTCTGACGAGCTGGCCCTTCGCCGTCAGGTTCCGCAAGCTCCGACCTACCTGATCGTAACCACCCAGATCCTTGAAATCACCGCGCAGGAAGATATTCGTCTTCCTGCGTGCGACACGCACAGCGATGCGGCGCTCCAGCGTTTTCCTGTCCGCTTTCATTGGTTCTCCGGATCCTGCAACAATACGACACTGCAACATTGCAAACATACGACATCACAAGAGTGAACGTCAAACCGCTCCACTAAAGAGTACCGACCAGATTCGCACAAAAATACACGCTAAGGGGCGGCTTCCATGCTACTAAACTTCGAAGACAGCATCGACGAGACGCTGAGCTTCTACACACTGCCGCTCCAGCATCAGAAGCACAGGAAATCCACCAATATGCTGGAGCGGCTCAACGAAGAGATCAAGCGGCGAACGCGCGTGGTGCGGATATTTTCCAACGCGGCCAGCTGTCTGCGTTTGATTCGAGCGCTGACCACCGAGACGCACGAGAACTGGATCGAAGGGATCCGTTATTTGAACATGGATCGGTTGAAGGAACACAAAAAGGACTGGTACCGTCAGACGCCGGCCGCCTAAGCGCGTCAAAACGGGCCGACCCCCGGATCGGCTTGGAAGCCGATCGTCGATTACAGGGCATCCTCGGGCTAAGAACCGCAGTGGAACACTTTCTAAGGAGCAAAAGAAAGAAAAAGAACCAAAAAGAAAGAGCCACAAAGGCCTGATGGAAATGACGCCTCAGAGGAAATCCGCAAAAGACGCGGATTCCCTCTGAGCTTTGGAAAAGCTTCGCCAAGAACGCTCAGCTTTCCCACATTCCCACAGATCCGACGGCGACAAATAAGAACTGAATGTTTCGGAAATACTTTTTGCAGAACTTGACGCACAGCGGTGTCCGAGGGATTGGGACCGGATTGAGGAGGCTTTGAGATGACACTCTCGTATGAATGCCGGAAGTGCAAGGGCGAAGGCGTGGACGCGAACGGCTACACATGCCGCTGACGATCGATCAATGGGGAATCAAATGGCACGCGTATATAAATTTCTTCCTTCCAAATGGGCTCTTGACGACATCAAGAATCAGCACATCAAGATTTCCACGATCTCTGATCTCAATGACCCTTTCGATCTGCTGCCGTACGATTTCACATCCAGCGAACACCAAAAACAGATTCGTCATGCGCGGGAAGTCGCAGCTAGCGAATATGGCATGGTGTGTTTCTCGTTCAAGTGGTCGAATCCGGTCTTGTGGTCGCACTACGCTGAGAAGCACACGGGAATTTGTCTCGGCTTCGACGTGCCGGATGAGTACGCACGGCCTGTTATGTACGTGGATAAGCGCCTGCTCTTCCCGACCGAGTCGAATGAGACGATCGCTCAGGAATGGATATTCACCAAGTTCTCTGGCTGGTGCTATGAAGACGAGTGTCGGATCTTTACACGGTTAGATGAAGAAGACGGTAACTATTTCGCAAACTTCGAAGAGAACCAGATGGTGCTTCATGAGGTCGTCTTGGGCTGCGAGTATCAGTTGGACCCCACCGGTGTCCTTGAATCGCTGCTGGAGCTCTACGATGAGGAAGTCAGAGTGATCTGAGCCCGGTCTTCAGATGAATCTTTCGACATGATCGAGGACACAGCGTTCTGCCGTCGCCTGTAAGGCGTCCTGGACCGCTTCGGTGCAGATCTAGGCGAGCAAGAGGCTCGGCAGGTTGCTGTAAGGGAACCGACCAGATTCGTTCAGAAATACACGCCAAGGGCTCGGCCTGGGCCCTCGGGTCCTCATGAAGCTGTAGAGAGTCGTACGGGACACGCCCGTGAGCTTGGCGATGGCGGTCTTGGAAAGGCCCAGCTCGAGGACGCGCCGGATGGCGTCCTCCTTGCCGTTGAGCCGTGAGACGCCGAGCGAGCCTTTCGGACACCCGAGCTTCCGGCCCGAGGCCCTGGTCTTGGCGAGGCCCTCGCGGGTGCGCTCGGAGATCAGGTCGCGCTCGACCTCGGCGAACAACGCGAAGAGGGTGGTCATAACTTTGGTCTGAATGTCGCGCTGGCACTCAATGCGGATGTTCTCCTTCATCGCCACCAAGGCGACGCCTGCCTTGGCGAGGGCGTCGAGGATGGCGACGATCTGACCCAGCGACCGACCGAGCCGGGAGAGTTCGCTGACGACCAAACGGTCGCCGCGCTGGAGGACGTTCATCAGCTCGTCGAGCCGTCGGCGCTTTTCGCAAGCCTGTCCAGAGGCGGTCGGACCTGATCTGGAATGAAGATCTAATAAGAAGAAACAAACCATGCCGAAGGATGCCTTCTGCCGCGCAGACTCCTAGCAGCCCGTGGTTAAAGTCCACTTCACAGATTCAAACGGACCCGATGCGACCGTATCGCGAAGAATGATGAGTGAAGGAGGACGGGATATGGGCATGGGACGAAAGAGACGACGCCAGGAATCGCTGTGGATCGCGACACAGGAGTTGCCGCGGACCAAAGGACACGTGTTCTACGAACGGGTGAACCGGATTCTGGAAGAAGACGGATTCGACCCGTTTGTTGAAGAAGCCTGCCAGAAGTTCTACGCCCCGGTGATGGGTCGGCCCGGTGTCGTGCCGGGTGTGTACTTTCGGATGCTGCTGGTCGGCTACTTCGAAGGGATTGACTCGGAACGCGGCATCGCCTGGCGGCGTGCCGACTCGCTGAGCCTGCGGGAGTTTCTGGGCATTGGGCTGACCGATGGTACCCCGGATCATTCCAGCGTGTCGCGGACACGCCGGCTGATCGATCTGGAAACCCATGCCCAGGTGTTCCACTGGATGCTGGAGCGGCTGGCCGGGCACGGGTTGATCGACGGGAAGACGGTTGGCGTGGACGCGACGACGCTGGAAGCGAACGCGGCAATGCGGTCGATCGTGCGGCGAGACACCAGGAACAGTTATGAGGACTTTCTGAAGGAGTTGGCCCACGCTTCGGGCATTGAAACGCCGACACGAGCCGAACTGGCGCGACTGGACCGGAAACGGCCGAAGAAGGGATCGAACGACGACTGGGTGCATCCCGACGACGCGGATGCGCAGATCACCAAGATGAAAGACGGCCGCACGCATTTGGCTCACAAGCTGGAACACGCTGTGGATATGAAGACCGGCGTCGTGCTGGGGGTGACGGTTCAGGGTGCTGCCACCGGGGATACGACGACAATCAAAGAGACGTTGATCCGCACGGCCGAGAACATGGAGAAGCTGGCAAGCAACCCGAAAACCGAAGCGCAGATTCGAGAAGATTGGTTTTCTGAAGTCGTCGCCGATAAGGGATATCACAGCAACGAAACGATGGTCGATCTTCGCGAATTGGGGATACGCACCTACATCTCGGAACCGGATCGGGGCCGTCGCCGCTGGAAGAACAAGCCGGACGAACAACAGGCTGTCTATGCCAATCGCCGTCGAATCCGTGGAGAACGCGGCAAGGAGTTGTTGCGGCATCGCGGCATGATGCTGGAACGACCCTTCGCTCACGGTCTGGAAACCGGCGGCATGCGACGGGTTCACCTTCGAGGACGGGAAAATATCCTGAAACGGATCCTGGTTCACTACGCGGCCTTGAACCTGGCGTTGATCCTGCGCCAGAAGTTCGGGCAGGGCACGCCACGGAGCCTGCAGGACCGGTCTGCGGCATACTTTGCCGCTCAAATCGTGCTCTTCTGCGTCCAGATGGCGCTTCAAACGCATCATGAACTCCGTCAGCTGGATATCGAGCCCAACGTGGCTATCGAATCCGACGTTACGACTGTGTCAGAGAATCTCACTTCTGCCACGGGCTGCTAGGCGGAACTGAACGCCCGTTCATGCAGTCCTGACCTGCGCCGCGGCCGGCCGGGGGCATTGTCAGAGGAAAACGGACTTGAGTCGGCGAAATGGACTCTTCATGCCAAGACACTTACAAGGCTCATCTCCCTTAGAATCGCATATACGACGTGATCGGCGGCGCCATCGAGGAGATCGCATCGGGTTGAACAGCGAGATCAAGACCTGCTACCTGGAGATGCACTCGTCGGACGCGCTCCAACCCAGCGAAGCGGCCATCGACGGGCTCGAGATCCGGCAGGTTGGAGTCGCTTCACCCGAGTTCAACCGCTTCCTCTACAAGACAGTCGGCAAACAGTGGTTCTGGGTCGACAGGCTCGCCTGGACTGCCCAGGAGTGGAATCAATGGGTGGACCGGGACGACCTGGAAACCTGGGTGGCCTGGTTCCACGGAGCGCCAGCTGGCTACTTCGAACTCGAACGCCAGGCCGACGATGTCGAGATCGCCTTCTTCGGGTTGTTGCCGCGGTTCATCGGGCGCGGTCTCGGCGGCCGGCTCCTGACGGAAGCGATCCGACGCGCTTGGGCGATCGGAGCATCGCGGGTCTGGGTTCACACCTGTACGTTCGACCACCCCAACGCCCGGGCAAATTACGAGGCACGCGGGTTGAAGGTGTACCGGGAGGAAACCCACACACAGTGAGGTGAACTGACCAAAAGAAGGGGACAGGGCTGCCGCCGGCAGCGGCCTTCTGCGGCGATTTATCGGAACTATACTGGATGCAACCCTGAGCGGGCTGTCCGGATGGTGTTCAAGCACCAGAGGGAGTACGACTCCCAGTGGGGGGCGATGGCCTCGATCGCAGCGAAGATCAGCTGTATGGCCGAGACGTTGCGGAAATGGATCCGCCAGGGCGATCGAGATGCAGGACTGCGCGGAGGACTGACCACGGACGAGAAACAGCGGATGAAGGAACTAGAGCGAGAGGTTCGCGAGCTGAATGCGCGTCCGGCCGGAGGAGTCCGTGTCGCGGCGGCTCTCCCGTTTGTTGCCCGATCATGACGCCCGCACGACCACACCGATCCTCGTTTCTTCGGCTGCTTGTGTTGAGCGCCCTGGGACTCGCTGGATGCGTCACGAAGCCGACGTTGGATATGTTCCTGACGGATGCCGCTCCGTGTTACGACCGCTCCGTCCAGCCGCAAACTGCGGTTGTGGATGCCCACCTGCACTTCCGGCCGTTCGGAGGTCCTGCGATCCCGTTCGAGGAGATGGCCTCCTACCTCGAGGAAACCGGCGTCCTGTTCGCCAACATCTATGGCATTGGCCAGATGCTGCCACCGGCGTCGTCCTGCACCTACTACCTGGACTGTCCCGGCACGCCGGTGACGCCGACATTAAAGAACGATTTCATCAACGCCGCCAACTACACCACGAACGCGCCGACAGGTGTCCATCTGACGCTCTCGATGAGCTTCCCGGACTTGTCGCAACCCGAGTCGATCCTTCCGGAGATGCAACTCCTGGAGGAGGAATACCCCGGCGCGTTCAAATGGATGGGCGAGGTCAACCTGGTGAAACAGGCGGTGTTCGGCAACGGACGCGAGCCCGTCCCCATGGCGGCACTCACGGAGTGGGCCGCTTTCATGGAGGCGTTGCGGGAACGGGACATCCCGCTCGCGATTCATGCGGATCTGGGCAACGATCAGGATCCGACCCGATATCTGCCCCTCATGCAGGAAGTACTGCGTTTGTATCCCGGCAACCCGATCGTCTGGGTCCATATGGGCTTGTCCCGGGAACTGGTCGATATGACCGCCGCACAGCACATCCAGATCATGATGTCGCTGTTGGATCGCCACCCGATGCTGATGCTGGATATCGCCTGGCGGGTGATCGACGATGCCTACTTCTCAAACCCGGAAAAACGGGCACTCTATGTTCCGTTCCTGAATAACTACTCGGAACGGATCCTTCCTGGAACGGACTTCCTGGCGTCGAGGGACAAGGATATTGCTGTCTATCGAACGGAACTGGACGTCACGAGCCGGATCCTTCGTGACCTGGACGACACGGCTTTTCGGAACATCGCCTTGGGGCAAAACTACTTCCGGCTGCTGGGTCTGGACTACACCGCGCCGCAGGTGTGTGCCAGTCCATGAGGCTGGAAGCCGTCGGTGACTCGATCAGGAACAGGGTTTCGGGATCCACTTCTCTTGCCCCTGGACATACCATTAGGATTGAACGTTTGCAGACTTGCCGGAAATCACCACGAGGGGAGAGATACGTGACTTCATCGGTGCGGAGCGTGAACGTTGACAATGTGAACCGGCTGATGGCAGCGGTGCGAATCGGGGACAGATTTGACATGAAGAAGATCCTTCGTGCGGCATCCGATATCGGAGGGTACGCGCCTGAAACAAACCCGCACTACGAACCTGACCATCGGATGGGAGAGTCTGACGATATCGAGAGATTCGAGTGGGTTTCCCGTTGGCTGGGTCTGAAAGAACCGGAAGCCGAAGTCCTGTTCAATCCCGGTGGGCAACCGTACACACCTTCTGGTATCACGCGGGAGCATCTGTTGGCCGTCCTGGATGCGATCTGCGATGGTGAGCCGGTGGATCGGAATATCTGGGTCAGAAACGATCCGGAGCGGGCCCAGTAAAACACAGCCCGCCGACGCGGAAACCAGAGGGAATAGAGTTGCTCGCGGCCGGGCTTCCTTGCCCGCCTTTTTCCCTGGATGGCACGCAGCCTGGGGATCAAGACGAACGGAATCGATTCCCTGTAGCGCTTGACTTTGTCGATATCACCATGTTGTGGTTCTCCCCGGAGCGTGCGCCCCGTTCGTGGCCGGGTCCTGCTTCTAGGCGATCCCCTTCCGATTTTCCGCGAACATTCAAACACTTACCAAAGTCACGACTGGACCCCAGCAGGGCAAACTACGGCTCTGACCATGAGACTGACAGACGAACAGCAGTTAGAGGAGATTGAAGCAAGAACGGGAGACACTGCAATCCGAACTGGACCGAAGGAGGGCCAACCTGAACGCTGGAATCTGGCGTGTCCGCTCTCGTATCTCCGCGGGCGAAAGAGAAACAGACACGCGCCGCAAGATACTGATCGGGGCTATGGTGCTCAATCAGGCAGATCAGAACCCCGAAGGCAGCGTTGTTGCATGGATCATCCCGCCACCATCGCCTGGCCACTGACCTGAGACGCTGCGGTAGCTTCAACCGGCGTCACCCGCGACAAATAGCCCACAAGGCCCCCATCATGGGATGGCATGGACCGCAAGAGCATCGCCGACTGGGCGCTATACGACTTCGCTAATTCAGTCTACGCGGCCGTCATTCCCGCCACGATATTCGGCGTCTACTTCGTCTAGGTCATCGTCGGCAACGAAGGCGGCCGCGGCGACGCCTGGTGGGCGAACGTCGCCTCAGTATCGGTCCTCTTCGTAGCCATCAGTTCCCCGGTACTTGGCGCCATTGCCGATACGGCGGGTGTGAGAAAAAAGATGCTCTTCCTCTACACCTACCTGTGCATTGCCGCGGTGGCGCTGTTTACGACAATCGAGCCGGGAATGGTGCTGTGGGGCTTTACCCTTGCGGTTCTTGCCAACATCGGATTCGAGGGCGCATTGGTCTACTACAATGCGTATCTGCCCGATTTGGCACCTCGAGGCCGGGAAGGCTCTATTTCAGCACTTGGCTACGGCGTCGGGTATATCGGCTCCATCATCGGGCTGGTGGTGGCCTTGCCCCTGGTGAGTCGGGAACGATTCGACCTCACGTGGCTGGCGGTAGCGCTCCTTTTCGCCGTCACATCCGTTCCAAGCTTCCTGTTTCTTCCGCCGGGCCGGCCGGGGACAAAAACCCTGACACGTGCGGCGACGGATGGTATTACCGGATTCCGGAAGATCGTCGGTGAAGTCCTGGCCGAAAGGGAACTCTGCCGTTTTCTACTCGCTTTCTTCTTCTACATCGACGGGGTATTGACGGTGATCTGGTTTGCCAGCGTTTTTACCGCAACCACACTGGGATTCGAGGCGCAGGAACTGATCCTCCTGTTCATCATCGTCCAGCTGGCAGCGTTGACCGGAGCGTTTGCGTTGGCTCGGCCAACCGACCGATGGGGAGCCAAGAAGGTGATCAATCTCACACTCCTGCTCTGGACAGGTGTCGTGGTTGGAGCCTATTTCGTCCAAACCAAGCCGGTGTTTTTTGTCCTGGCCGTGGCAGCGGGATTCGGATTGGGGTCGGTCCAGGCGGCCAGCCGAAGCCTCATGGCGGCGTTGATTCCCCCGGGCAAGGAGGCTGAGATGTTTGGCTTCTACGCCCTGTGCGGCAAGTCATCGTCTATCCTCGGACCGGTTGTCTTCGGGCAGGTGTCTCTGGCCTTCGGCGGAAACCAGCGGGTGGCCGGCCTGGCGCTGGACGCCTTCTTTCTGACGGGGCTTATTCTGCTACAGCGGGTCCGCGTTCCCGGAAGAGCAGCGCGGAACGCTTAGCGAGGAAAAGCGAGTGCGCCGGTCACGACCGTGTTGCGTGGATCGGGGCGTGCCCGAACTGGGCCACGATACCGACACCTCATTGATCAGAAACCGACGGTGGCAGCCCATTTTATCTGAATGACGTCCCTGCCGGAGCGGCGGCCCGGATGGTTGCCGCTGCTGCTGAAAGGCTTACAGCCCGGGTGCACCCGGACCCGGATTCTTGCCATATAGCGAGGACTAATAATCAATGGGAGTGTCAGGGTGACCAGTGTCGTCCCACGGATGGGCCATCGTAGTGTGTGGCGGCCGATGATCCGCATAGTGCTTGCAGCTTGGGACAGGTTCGATCCCGCGGCTCTGAAGGTGCGCGTCATTGAAAGGCACACCCGGCGGATCTGGCATCAATCCGAAACCGGGAACCTAAAAAATGCACCGGTCTCAAACTGTGGCGGATGCAGTCTGGAGGGAGCCCGGAAAAGCTGAACCCGGGGGCCCACGATATGAGAACACTGTCTTCGATTGAAAACGGCAAAAAACATCTGCTGGGCCTGATGCGATACGTCCTCGTCGGATTCCTGACCGCGTGGTGGATGGTTTTTGCAGGCACGCTCCATGCTCAGGACTTTACGATCTTTGGGGGCTTCCAGCACCCGGGCAGCCTCACCCTGAGTTCAGGAGTGGGCGGGGTGGCCCGTACCGTCGGCGTTCCGTCTCTAAGCGCTCCGGGCGATCTTCTGGGTGTGCAAATTGACCCCAAGGACTTTGGAATCTTCGGAGTGCGGCTGTATCGTTCCGCAGCGCCGCTGGGATTGGAGTACAGTGCCGCGTACAGTCCGAATTTCATTGACAGCGGCGGCAATGCCTTTTTCTCCAGTACGAATCTGCGGGTGAAATTGCCCGCAGCCATGCTCCAGCCTTACGTAACAGCGGGTGGGGGTCTGTTTCGTGCGGGAGGCAGCGGGTCTGCCAGCTTCGGGACGAAGTTCTCTTTCAACTATGGGGGTGGGCTGAGTGTAGTGGTAATACCCCCTGCAGGCGTGCGCTTTGATGTTCGCATGCACTCCATACTCGGCGTTGAGAATCAGACGCTGAATGTTCTCGAAACCAGCGTCGGGATCTTTATTGGATTCTAGCCCGGATGGGTCACCAATCCGGGAATCGGCTGGTTTTCGGGTACGAGAAACGAATTGCGGCGAGTTCTGAATCCTGGAGTCGGTGAATCGGGGGAATCAGTCGTTGTTGAGGACGTGAGGTCGACTCGTTTGGCACGACAGGGGCATGATTCGGCGTGTGGAGGCAGACCTCGGCCCTGTGCAGATGAAGAAGTGAGTTTTTCGGTTGTGGGTGAATCGTGTCGTCAGCAACGAAGCGGAATCGACTGCAGGTTCCGCATGATAAGGGCGAAGGTTTCGGGATAGGGATAGGCCTCCGACATCGAGATCCAGACGTTGCGGACCGTCAGGCGGATTCGGGCGCCGATTTTGAGAAGCTTCAGACGGATGGTCCCGCACTGGGCATGGGCCATCGCGGTATCTTTGAGCCCGAGGCGTCGCAGGGCATGCATGAGCATGTACGCAGCTGAGGAGAGATAGAGCCGGAGCTGATTGGCGCGCATGGTCGCCGCGCTGGTCCGGTCCGCAAATAGGTCCAACTGCTGTTCCTTGATACGGTTCTCCATGTCGCCCCGCGCGCAGTAGAAGTCCTCATACAAAGCGCGGGCTTGGAAGCGTTCCGGCGGCAGGGAGGTCACGATGAATCGGGGATTGGCGCCCTTGTCCAGGAACTCCGCCTTGCCGATGACGCGTCGCGCGCGGGTCCAGCTGTTTAGAGTCCGGTACTGGAAATCCTTAAACACCCGCGCCGGTTTCCCGGTGGCGTTAAACTCCGCTTCCGCCTGAACCATTTCTTTAGCGATCTCGCGCTTGAGCCGATCGTTCTTGGCCAGACCCACCACGTAATCGACCTGGTGGGCCTCGCACCAGGCGAGCAGTTCATCCCTGCAAAAGCCCGAGTCGGCCCGGATGATAATCGACACCTCCGGCCAGCTCTGCCGGATCTGGCCGATGATGCGGTTCAATTCCTCGATGGCGCCGTCCGCACCGTCGACATTGGAGCACCGCAACCGGGCGCATAGCAGATGCTCTCCCGAAAAGATGTAGAGCGGCAGATAACAGTAGTTGCCGTAGTAGGGGTCATCGCAAGGTTTGTACCTGAAATTACTCTAAGGAAGAAAAACGGCCGCACATGGGGTTCAGTACAGTGCTCTAGCGATCCTGTAAGCCGTTGCCCTGCCAATCCCGAGCCGTTTGGCAGCCTCGCCGGGCGTCAATCCGGCTTCAATGAGTTTTTGGGCGGCCGAAACGGTGTCCGGGTGAAGCGGGGGGCGCCCGGGTCTTTTACCGCGTCTTTTGGCGGCGGCAATGCCGTCGCGGGTGCGCTCGGAAATCAGACGGCGCTCGAAATGCGCAATGGCGCCGAAGACGTGGAAGACCAGTTCGCCCGCGGCCGATGTGGTGTCGATTCGTTCTTCGAGGCTGACCAGGTGAATGCTGCTGACCTTGAGGCTTTCGACGGTATCGAGCAGTTCTTTGAGGGAGCGGCCGAGGCGATCGAGACGGGTAACCGAGAGGCGGTCGCCGGGCCGGGCATGGTCGATCAGTTCCGCCAAGGCTGGACGCTCGAACCGTCGGCCCGAGATCACGTCGACGAACACGCGAATGGCGCCGGCCTCCCACAGCCGATCCTGCTGGCTGGCGGCATCCTGTGCCGCAGTCGAGACCCGGGCATAACCGAGGATGTCACCGTTGCGGGCCGGGCCGTCCGTCTCTTTAACGTTCGTTTCAGGGACGGTTTCAGGATGGGCCATTTCACTGCCGTTCCGGGCTTTTGAAGTGTCTCTTTATTCGTTTCTATATCAGGGACAGTCTCAAAATAGACCCTAGCATTTTCGGGACATGCTGCGTAGCACCTCAATCCGGCTAACAACCGGGCGTAGTTCCCCGCAGTCCGATTGTTCGCCAAAGATCCGCCCTTAGAGTAATTTCAGGTACAAACCTTGCGATGACCCCTGGAGGCTCCAGGTTTGGTGTGGCGGTGGCAAACCCGTCTGATCAGGCAATTGAAGTAAAGGTTTCGGTTACTGGGCTGGCAGAGAGTGATGAAAAGGAAGTCGAAGTAAGCATACCGCCCCACGAGTCCAAGGCGTTCTTCCTGGACGAGCTGTATGACATTCCGAAGGATCACCTCGGGGGGGTCTCTTTGTGGAGCGATGCCGGACGATTACTCTATGTGATCGGCCTGCGGTTCACCGGCCAGGTGTTCACCACTATCCCGGCTTGGTAAACGGATCCGAAGAATTAAGCCGCTCAC
Organism: Terriglobia bacterium; assembly: GCA_965218085.1. GTDB lineage: Bacteria > Acidobacteriota > Terriglobia > 20CM-2-55-15 > 20CM-2-55-15. The sequence continues at coordinate 945,611 of CBDCKF010000001.1, forward strand.
CCGACCCAGAAGGAACTGAACCCCGCGACCATCCTGTCGAAAACCCGGACGGCCGCCGCACTGCCGTTGAACGGCGTCCAGACGGTCTGAAAGATTCATCGGCGCTACCCGATGTCAGGCCCGTTCCGCCCCCTCTCAATATTGAGTTCCCGGACGCGCTCAATACCGAGGTCCCGGCCCTGGCGGTCGAGGGATAGCCCCTGCTACTGCCGATCCGGTTCACCGCCCGCGCCGGACAACTCAGGCCGGGGTCCAAAAATTATTGACGCAAGGCCTCACGGAGGTCCTCAAGGGCCCTTATAATCCTCGGATCAACCTCTATCTGCATGTCATTTCCAAAGTTTTCCGCTGCTCCAATTTCGGCTAATTCTGCTTGAGCTTGAGCTGCCGTAGTGTAGGGCAAAGTGGATATTGCTCTACTTAGCGCACCGGTGCTGAGACTCGTCCTCACTCCTGTCATGGGGTAGCAGCTGGAAAACGAAGTGCTACTTAATCGTTCAATGTAGCATCCAGATACTGTAGTGGGGCTGGTCAGGTTGAAGGAATAGAGTCCTTCGAGGTCGTCAGCTTCGTCGTCAGCAGCGCCCTTACCCAATACATAGCTATCCCCGGCACGACTGTACAACAGCGCAGCGAACTCGCCGTCGGATTGTCTCCCTCCGATAAGCCACTCGCCAGGTGCGTCAGACTGTTCAATGATGATGTTCAGCACGAAAGTGTCTGTAATTCCGGCACCATTTTTAGTGTATGTGAACCGCCACGTTCCACGGAACCGCTCAATGTTGGTTCGGCTCCATGGATCTCCAGTATCGGTAGGCGGGGTTGGCTGAGTAGTCGATACCGGAGTGGCTGAAAGAATCGCCGGTGGCAGAGTCGTAAAGATGGACCCGGCGAATAGCAGTCCCACAACAGAGACTTGCTGATCGCATAAAACTGTCGCTGATCCTCCGGTGAAACTGTCCGGAACTTGGATGACTTCGTGAAGAAACTTCGGGACGTTGGATTTCGAAGGGACATGAAGCGTCGCTTGCCCAAGATCCTCTCGTTCGAGACTTTCCAGCTCAAAACGACAGGAAGCCTCCGTGTTCGTATCGTTCGCGATCGCGATTCCGAGTGAGATTACTTCCGGTGTCAGAACCGGAAACTGGAAGACCCCACCAGCCTGTGCGCTGAATACCGTGGCCATTCCGTCGTTCGACGCATACAGCACTTGAGCAACCACAGCAGCCGTGCAATCGAGAGTCGCGTATCCAGACGCCAGCGCCGATTCGTTCTTGGTCGGCCATACCAAATAACCCCCATCCCCTTCCAAAGAGAATGTTGCGGTCGAACGGGCCGTCGTAATACCGCTGATGTCTTCGAATCTGTCTATGGTCAGGCCGTGCAATTCGAACGTGCAGAAGCTCGAAGACTGCGCGACGTTCGTGACGATCAGGATAGATAGCCACCCACCACCGTCCGCCAGCTGCGGAAAGACATGGAAGCGTTTCGCGGTTTCGTCAGATTGAGCGATAGCGGGCAGTGCGCACGCCATTGCCACCAGGAGCGTGACGAGTATTCCTAATGGTTTCATTGCAACTCCTCTTGTGTTGGTCGTCTTACCCGGGATTTCCATGCGGGCGTTCGTCACGGACTGGGCGTGGGCGGCGACACGAGCACACACAATGTCCCGATTATTCGCATGGTGAAAAATTCCTTTCTCTGTAGTCGCTTGGTGAAGGGGCTGGACGGCTTCCTTGAGTGGGATCGGGACCGGGAACTGTTTTTGACCTGACCCCAATTGAAAAAAGCCCTGAAACCCCCGCTGACGGCCTCTGACGCCTCAAAGCTCCGCCCGAGATCGGAAGGCTAGTCCTCGATCAGCGTCTCAACATCGAATCCAGCGCTTCCTAGAGCTGCTCGGATTTGGCGTTGATTGTCCTTATCAAGACGCATGTACGCGTAACCGTCCGCGTGCTCGATAGTCAGCCAATGTTTCCTGCCGGGTGAGAATAGCGCCAATGGAGACAGAAAGATGGCAGTCTTTACTCTGGGAGACTTAGATTGCTCGTACAACACGCTGGACACAGCAGAGAAGGGAATCTCGACATAAGTTTCCAGTGCCGCTCCCCTCTTTTCGTCAACCATTCTTAATTGCTGGGTATTACGGTCAATTTCGAGACGTGCATCCCGCTTCTCTTCATCAGATTCCCCGTTGCTTTTGGTAACCACTTCGAAGTAGTCGACCTTCCGAAACTCATACACGTCCACCGACTGCGGGATCGCAGTGACCAGACTCACAAGAATCGCACTCACAGCTAAAACATGCATGTTATCTCCATAATGTTGGGCACCGACGGAGGTCGTCGGGCCATTGTCAACGTCTCTTCCACATCTAGCTTTCTCATGTCCTAAAGACGTATGGCAGGAGAGAACCGGACAAGCAGGCAGAAAAGAATTTTAAAAAAATGGGCTACGCGTTCCCGGGTCGAGTCACAACCAGTGCAGATTCTCCAGCCGCCCCAGCGACGACACGTCCGCGACGGCGTTGCCCGAGAGGTCGAGCCGATGCAGCCGGCCGTGCCCCGCCATCGGCCAGAGGTCCGAGATCCGGTTGCCGGACAGGTCCGGCGGCACTGTCAGAGAAAATTCGCAGGTCTGAGTTCTCCACCGAGGACAGGGAATTAGGCTGCCCCGTGGTGTCGCCACTGGGCAAGTGCAGCGGCAATGTTCCGCGTTCGTTGACTCGAACCTTAACAGTCTCCGTAAACCCGTGCGGTTCACCAGAAATGCAAGTAAGGCGTCTTGAGGCAGATCCCGTAACTGTCGGACCCTTACCTATGGGGTCACGGCAGCAACCCGTTCCCAACGGTCGACGTTGCGCAAGTCCAGATCCACCGACTCGATTGGGCCCTCGACCAGTCCCCGCGCGTCATCGTTGCCGAAAACGGCCGAGACTTCGTCACTCGGAAAGATCTTCTCTGCCGTTCGCTCCCGCAGTTGAATGCGTTCTCCCCCCACACGGATGTTGATCGTATTGACGTCATCCTCTTCGCCAAGTTCGGGTGTTGTCGAGAGAGTGGCGACCACGTCCAACTCGTTCTCGAACAGCCTCTGGACATCGAAACGGAGCGTGGCTACCAACTCTCCATCGTCCGTCAGGCCCTGGAACACATCGTCCTCAAGGAACGACGCCGTAACCGTGTCGCTCGCCTTGTCGAGACGCTCCTCGATATGTGGATGGGTCGCGAACAACCCGCCTCCTCCTTCGCCGAACGGGTCGCGGGCGTCGCGGGCGAACTTGAGCTTGCGGAACGAATTCAACAGCGGTTGGTCCCCGACCCCCGTTTCGTTCAGGTAATAGCTCGCGAACAGGTCCGATTCGCGTTCTCGGTCCCGCCCGTGACCAGCCATGAACAGGTTTGCGGTGAAGGACATCATCGTGGCGACGATGTCGTCAGCAATATTGTTGGTTCCTCTGGCAAACAGGCCGACGATGCCGGCGATGGTCGATGCGCGTTGCGCATTGCGCCAAATGCGGTAGCTGTGCCGACTCTCCACATGGGCGATTTCGTGGGCAAGGATCGCCTCGACTTCATTGTCGCTCTCAAGGGACTCCAGGAGGCCGCGAGTCATGAAGATGTAACCCGTCGGCACCGCAAACGCGTTGATGTCGTCGGAATCGACTACCTGGAATCTGTACCGGTAGCCCTTGAGAGGAACGGGCCAACCGTCAAGGACGTGTTGTCCGATATCCCCAACGTACTCCTGTAATTCCGTGTCGACGAGCGGGTAGTACGTAGACTGCACATGCTGCAGCGACATCATCGCGAGCGAACGCTCGGTCTCGTAGTCCGATACGTCAGGCGTGGAAACGAAACAGACGCCGCAACGATGGTATCCAAGAGCGAGGGCATCGGCCTCCGTGGCGAATGGCTGCCGGTCAGCCGCGGCCGGCAGGTGATTCGCCCCGCGGATGTGGAGCGTTTGGCTCTGTCGATTCCCGATGTACCGCTGAAAGTCAACCTCGGCGGTCGCGACCTCGAATACCTCGTCGAGCCAACGCTCGAAATCCGGCGCCGTCGGCGCTGGGCCATAGAAGTCGATGCGGCCACGGCCGAGGCGCGGGCTCTGCAGTTCGAGTTCGATGTGGTCATCTTCCGGATCCGCGTCCGTGATTCGAACAGTCTCGCTTTCACGAAGCGGGAAGAGACGATCTCCCCGGTGGAGAGCGAAAACGCTATCGTCATCCATGTCGAGGTAGACTTTTCGGCGACTATCGAATGTGGGCCTGAGGACCACCTCGCGACCTTCAAGCGCGTCTTCGAGGTCGTTCCATCGCTGCGCGGCTACCGGTGACGGCAGGAGCAGTCCAAGAAGTGATAGTCGAAGCGCAAAACCTAGAATCCTTGACTGCATGGCGTATCCTCCATATCTGTGTACAGTTTGAGACTTCATCTGACAGCGTGCGGGTAAGAGATCGGAGTCGCGTTGTTCCGTTACGCGCCCTGTTCTGTACTCCCCCCTGAGACCCACGCTTCCCTGGCCAACTCCACGCGGTGGCCGGCGGCCTGGCGATCTTCCGGGAATCGACGCAGGAGGTCGATCGGCGGTGTTAGGCTCCTCGTCCTCGTCGTTGTCATCCTCTTCCTCCACGTTCGATTCCAGAGATAGCCTCTCGACGTACTCCCGGCGTACTGAAGCGAGGGACTTCTTTGTCTTTGGATCCAGGAGCCAGAAGCTCCAACCATTCGTCGCTTTCCTGCGAAGGTAGTATCCCGCGCCAGAGGGCGTATCGAACAGACGCCCGTCGACATCGATTCGGCCATCGGAGAGGATTTGTGCTGTTCTCTCTTGGAGATCTCCCATCCGGGGGACAAGCGACTGGCCGGAGGCCAAAAGGCCGGCGGATAAGAGATCGGACAAATCGACAGAATGCATGCTGGCAGTCGCATCACGTACGGTTGAAGACTTGTATCCCGGCGGCACTCGCCAAATATCGATGATCTTATTGATTAACTCACCTGTTCGGCGCGTGATGGATTCGTCGGTCCATCCATTCCCGGAAAAACCATCGAGATCCCGATTCAGCAGCAAAAGGTCGTGTTTTCGGAGTTCGGAACACTTTCCGTTTTTCCCGTCCCATGGACCGTTCGACACCGCATTGTTAAGCTTTGCCGTCAGCAATGTGAGGTTTCCCAGCGTGTGGATACGTTGGGCGCGGTCCTGAAGCGTTCCGATTGTCGGGGGTCCCCAAGCCGTTTCCCAGGTCTGAGGCATGATGTGCTCGATCCAGAACGTGTTTCGGGGAACGCGCATCCCCGCGTACTCGGTGCCACCCGGCCGATACCCGCGCGAATGGTCCTCAATGGCTTCCAGGACCATCCGGAGACGAGCCCGGCTAATCTTTCGATAGATCGGCCACTCCATTAGTTCCCGTGTGAGTTCTTCGTCGTCAGGCCAGTACCGTGCTTCTGCCCTTTGCGATATCAGATATGAGCGGACCGCTCGGTCGATCTGGTCCACAGATGCTTGCCTTATGACATTGACCAGTTCCGCAACCACTTGCGTGTAGGACTTGGTTGTCGCCCGAACCAGCATCCGGCGTGTGAGCCAGCTTTCAATAACGTCAAGTGTGGCATTGATGACAGCGGGTGGAGTTGCGGGTCGCTCGGGGTCAAGAAGAGAGAGCAAGACTGACTTCATGACGTCGCTCTCCATAGCCTTGATCCGATAGGCGAAGAGATCGATGCGGTCTATCCTGTCCTCCAACTTGTCGGCTGCTTCGGTGACACCGCGATATACGGCTGCCGCGCGGCACATCTGCTGGAGCAGGCGATCCATGGGAACCTCGACCTCATGTTCCGCGAACGTCTTGAACCGAGAGAACACCTCGCGGGCGACAACTTCCTCGCCAGTGCGGGAAATCAGCCAGTGGTTCAGAAATAACGACGACCGCTGATATCGAATCCGCCCTGAGCTGACTTCGGTTTCCCAGAATGCTGTCTCAAAATCCCTCCAATAGGTCTCATAGGACTGTTCAACGTCGACCGGACTCTCCAGAAGCTTCTGGAAGACGAAGTTCTTGATCAGGTCCGCGGCGGTTAGCTGGGCGCCGCGCGCGTTCAGAGTTTCAAAGATCTCCTGAGCGTTCTCCTCGGCAGAGAGGTCAATGACAACGATCTGCAACAGTTCGCGGACGCTGCGTTCGATGGCTTCAGCCCGGACATGACGCTGTTCGGGATCGCCAGCATCCAGCCACGCCCGTGCCTGTTCGGAAAAGAACAGGTGCGCGTGAACGAGTTTTGCAGACTTGTGCGTCAGGCTCCCGTAGTCCACCGGCCTCGGCGCGGACATGACCTCGTTGAATGCTGGCCGATCCCGGTTCGTCGGCCAGACTTTGTAACGGTCTTCATCAGCCTTGCAAAATCGTTTGTCGTTCTGGATCAAGTATTCTAGGCGCCCGGCGGGGGCACCGGCCTCGATGCGATGCAACTCGGCGTGAAGCGCATCGAGAAGGATCTGCAACGTGGTCAACCTTTGTTGTCCGTCAATGATCATCCGCTCCTGGAGTTCTCCGACAGGATTCTGCACATGCTGCAAGACAACAGCCCCGAGAAAATGCGGCTCATGCTTTCTGTTAGGGTTCTGAAGCAGCCGCGTCGCAACCCGCTCCAAGTCCTTCCAAAGCGGATCCCACTGCTGTTCTTCGTTCCAGACATAGGGCCGCTGAAATAGCGGAACCAGGAACCGTTGAGGTTGGCCGAATATAGCGTTGGGCGTTCGAACCTGAGTTTCCATCCTCGCTGCTCCTATCGCTGCGTCATGCGTTAGAGGGACGGCGAAAGTACCGCAGCTTACAACAAATAGAGACGATCTCGCTCTGGGCGGCCCTGTTCTCGGTGGTTGTTACCGTCATCCCGCAGAACAAGGTGGCGCGCGCGGTCAGGACACGGGCGGGGCGTCCGGGACGGTGCGAGACATGCCGGCGCGGGAACCTGCCAAGTACGCACACCTCCCGTTCATGCGCCATGGCAACCGTGATTACCGACACACGCCTGGATCGGACTCCGGCAGCGTTCAGGAAATGCGGTGTGCGCCCTGCTGCTGAAATCGATGCGCGGCATATCCGGCCGGCGGATGTTCTGCGTAACGAGACATGACGGCGCGTATGCAGGCCGGCACCGACCCGGCCGAGGAGGATGCGTGTCATCAGGTTTTCCACCCTCGCCGAGGCCGGGCGCGTCAACCGCACGGCCGAGCGGATGGCCAGCTCGAACCGGCTATTGTGGCTGGTCCTCTCGCCGCACAAATTCAAATCTTGCTTTCTCATATCTTTAATGACGTATGGCAGGAGAGAACCGGACAGGCAGGTTGAAACAATGTTCAGCTACGCGTTCCCAAATCAAGTCACAACCAGCGCAGATTCCCCAGTCGCCCCAGCGCCGACACGTCTGCGGGCACTCCTCCAAGCGGAGAGGAATGAACGCTACAAAGCCGAGTTAATTTGCTCCCTTGATCCCTCGTCGTCGAAGGAGCAGACGTGGAACGAGCGCGAAATGGGGCAGGAGTGGAAGAAGGACAATTTTTCTGAGGCGTGGAAGATCGAGCGAGCGGCGACTCAGGCCGAGCAACAGCGGCAGCGGGATCGCGGACCAGATCGGGATTACGGGCCGTTCTGCCGGATATACCGAATCCGGTTTCCGGGATTGGTACGAGGCAGGCTGCACAATGCCATCATCCGTGCCATGAATCCGAGATCGGCCTCCGCTTCGCGGGCCCTGACAAGCTGGTCCACGTGATCGAAGCGGGTGAAGTGGTGCCGCGCCTGGGGTGTCAACGCATCTTTTGGCATCACTTTTCCTCTTACTCGATCTTCATTCCAAATCAGGTCCGAACGATCTCCGTCGCCGAAGCGGCAATCGGTTTTCTTGCTGAAACGCTACTGCGCGTCCAGTATTTTCTGCTTTTGCTGACGGAACTCGTCTTCGTTTAGGATTCCCTGTTCTTTGAGCTTTGCTAGCAGCCTGTCGGACTTTTGGGGCCGGAGTTGGATGTCGGGCATGCGAGAAACAGGGGCATGAGCGAACGATTTCTTGCTGTGGATCGAGACACGCCGTACTTGTTGCCGCCGTCGGTCCAGGATTGGCTTCCGGAAGAGCACCTGGCGCGGTTCGTTGTAGAGGTGGTGACGAAGCTGGACCTGCGTGACCTGGAGAAGGAGTACGCGGGGCGGGGTTCGAAGGCCTACCATCCGGAGATGCTGCTGGCGTTGCTGTTCTACGGATACGCGACGGGAGTGTTTGCGAGCCGGAAACTGGAACAGGCGACGTGGGATTCGCTGGCGTTCCGATACATCGCGGCGAACACGCATCCAGATCACGACACGATCGCGGCGTTTCGGAAGCGGTTTCTGAAGCAGTTGAAGCCGTTGTTCGTGCAGATTCTTCTGCTGGCGCGGACGATGGGATTTTTGAAGCTGGGGAAGATCAGTCTGGATGGGAGCAAGGTCCAGGCGAATGCATCGAAACATAGCGCGTTGAGCTGGGGGCACGCGACGGAGTTGGAAGAACAGTTGAAGGCCGAAGTCGCGCGCCTGATGGAGTTGGCGGCGGCGGCCGACGCGGAAGTGCCGGAGGGAATGGACATCCCGGCCGAACTGAAGCGGCGCGAGGACCGGCTGAAAGCGATCGCCGAGGCGAAAGCGAAGATGGAGGCGCGCGCTGCGGAACGCCATGCGGCCGAGCAGGCCGAGTACGAGGCCAAGATGGCCCAACGCAAGGCCCGGGCCAAAGCGACCGGGAAACGGCCGGGAGGCAAGCCGCCGCAACCGCCCCAATCGGGCGTGCGCCCGAACGACCAGATCAATCTGACCGACGAGGAATCGCGCATCATGCCGGCGGGCGGGAAGAGTTTCCAGCAAGCCTATAACGTGCAGGCGGGGGTCGACACCGAGACCCTGCTCATCGTCACCGAATCCGTCACAACGCACGCCAACGACAAACAGGAAATCGAACCGGCGCTCGGGACTCTCGATGCACTGCCTCAACCGCTGGGAAAGGTCGAGGCGATACTGGCCGACAATGGCTACTACAGCGAAGGGAACGTGAAGGCGTGCGAAACGGCCGGCGTGATGCCCTACATCGCCATGGGCCGTGAGCGCCATCATCCACCGGTGGAACAGCGTTGGACCGAACCGCCACCGCTGTCGCCCGACGCGAACCCGGTCGACGCCATGGCCCATCGGCTATCGACGATCGAGGGCCGGGCCGTTTACGCTCAGCGCAAGTCCACGGTCGAGCCGGTGTTTGGAATCGTCAAATCCGTGCTGGGATTCCGGCAGTTTCACCTCAGGGGACTCGACCCGGTATCCGGTGAATGGACACTGGTCAGCATCGCCTGGAACCTGAAACGCCTGTTCAATCTCTCCGGGCAGGTCTCCTGCCCGACTGATCCCCGCTCCAGCCGCCCGTCCGGACGCCAAAAACGCGACTCCGGGCTCCTGCGTGGATCTCTGGCGTCCGAATCCGGCTCTCTCTTGCGACGTCTCAGGTCGATCGTCTCGTCAATGTTCAATCACACGCTCGGAGACGCGCCGTTGCTACGGTCAAGTCCGACAGGCTGCTAGGCGCTCCAGTTCAGATGAAACCCCGCCAGCTTCAGTCGCTGTGAAGCCAGCCAGGATCTCCTTGGCCTTTGGAGAATCCTGCGGGATGAGTTCGCGGGACTCGCACCGCGAGCACTGCTCGAAGGCACTGAAGTGCTGCCAGACGAAGTAGATGAGCCCCGGAACGATCAGCAGTAGAAGAAGGAACAACCCTACCATGTCGCTCCCAGGATAGGCTCGTTCAGCCTTACCTACATAACCGCAACGCGTACACAACAGAAGGGGCTTCCGAGCGGATTCCGACTTCCGCTTCCAGAAAGATTCAGCGTCCGTGGCCATTCCCGCCTCCTGCTAACAATAGACTGGCGGTCCGCGTTTCACTGAGGCGCGGATTGCGGCTTGATGAATCCTGACATCGCCTGTTCGAGTCAGTACCGGACCGTGCGCGCGAGCGGAACGGTGTGGTCTTCCCGATCGCGGCGGCTAGTTCGGGACCGGCTGCCGCAGTGGGCTCGCCTCAGTTTTCACACCATAAAAGGGTCTTGGTCTTCTCCGACTTCGATCTGCCGATCTCGCGTGTTAATTGCTCCCGGCCCGACGCCAAAACACAAGGTTTTCGTTCCATTGCCGCGCTCAGATCGATTGTGCTTTGCCATAGCGCCCGCTCGCGGGGCCGCTTCGGGTCCCACCAGAACTGTGTGCGGTTGGCAACACGCAATCCCACTGTTCCAGCGCCGTGCTCGTCCCTGTAGCTCATCTGCACGGTTGAATTGAATAGCCGCTCCATCTGATCGGCCAGCCGCACTCGGTAATTCCGCTTCCCGCCGCTGTTATCTGGTAATCCCGATCTGTTGCATGAAATCTAGTGTACCCCGTCATAAATAATGTAATTGGCTTTTCCACGTCTGAGTCTATATGAGGAAAGCACCGACGGTTAAATTGGATATCCCTGTGCGGAAGGAACTGGAGCGATGGAGTCGAAGCCGCAGTGTGGCGGTCCGGTTGGCGGAACGATCCCAAATTGTTTTGCTGGCCGCCGGGGGGCTGAATAATCAGGAGATCGGCGCCAAATTGGACATCACTCGTCAGAAGGCTGGACGTTGGCGCGATCGTTTCGTGGAACATGGACTGAGAGGAATCGAAAAGGACGCTCCCCGAAGTGGACGCATTCCCTCGATCAGCCGCCGGAAGCGGGCCCGGATCGTGAAGAAGACGATTGAAGAGAAGCCGCCGAACGCGACGCACTGGAGCCGGGCTTCGATGGCGGAGGCGACCGGGGTCAGCGACTCCACTGTCGGGAGAATCTGGCGGGCCCATGGCCTGAAGCCTCATCTGGCACGAACCTTCAAACTGTCCAACGACAAACGATTTGTCGAGAAGTTGGAGGATGTGGTCGGTTTGTATCTGAACCCGCCGGAAAACGCCATTGTCTTGTCCTGCGATGAGAAGAGCCAGATGCAGGCTCTGGACCGCACACAACCTGGGTTGCCTTTGAAGAAGGGGCGGTGCGGTACCTGGACCCACGACTACAAACGCAACGGGACGACCACGCTGTTCGCCGCGCTCAGGACTCTGGACGGCTCCGTGATCGGGACCTGCATGCCGAAGCATCGTCATCAGGAATCGATCCGGTTTCTCAATCAGATCAAACGCTCCGTGCCCAAAGACAAGCACATCCATATTATTTGTGACAACTATGCCACCCACAAACACCCGGCAGTCGTCAACTGGTTGAAGCGCAACACGCGCTTTCATGCGCACTTCACACCGACCAGTGCATCGTGGCTGAACATGGTCGAACGCTTTTTCCGGGATCTTTCCGAACAACGGCTTCGGCGCGGGGTTTTCCGCTCGCTGCCAGAGTTAACTCAGGCCGTGGAGGACTATGTCGCGGGTCACAATCAGAACCCCAAACCGTTCATCTGGACCGCAACGGCCTCCGACATCCTCGAAAAAGTCCAACGCGCCCGAAAGAAGCTCGATAAGGTCCAGTCTGTTTGACGGGGACCACTAGAAACGAATTGCCGAGGGTCAGAATGCGGCTTTGCGTCCGGGTGGCTTCAGAGCACATCCACACCAGCACGAGGCGCGGCAGCGTACCGTAGGGCAGCTTGTAACCGGGTCCTGCGCCGATTCCCAACTGGTATGGCCCATTCTGGCGGACATAGTGCAGCTTGTCGCCGGGGTTGTTGCGCGGCAGACAACAAAGCGTTAGCTGCCGTCCCATGTAAGCGAGATCCGGCGCGGCCTCGCTCGCCGAAACAAGCCGGTCCACCTGATCGAAGCGGGTGAAGTGGTGTTTGGCTTAGGGCGTCAGCGCATCCTTCGGCATGGTTTGTTTCTTCTCATGCTGGTCTGACAACTCAGGACCAGCATGGGGATCGAGCTTTGGGGTCTCACTCATGGGGTGTGACCAGCAGAGCGTAGATCGCAGCCTCCCGGACGAACTCCCGGACGCGATCGAGGCGCTGCATCGTCGCGTCCATGTCCACGATGCCCCCGTCCTTCAGGGCAATATAGCTGCTCTCATCGCCGAATGTGACCTCGGCGACCGCCGCGCTCGCCCCGCCACGAAATCTGCCAGCCTTTTTGATCCTGATGTCATCGGTCTGCCGGTCTTTGCTCTCTAACTGGGCTTTGCTCTCCAGCAGTTCCAACATCTCATTCAGGAACGGCGCCTGAACCCCCGACCCTTCCCGCTCGCTGCACCGCACCGTCAGGCGGGCCGCGTCCTCAATCTGGAGGTACATTGCGGATTCATACGGCTTCAGCGCGACGGTGTATTCCGTAAAGTAGAAACAGTAAAACCCTCCCGCCGGATTGTTCGTGTATTCACAACCCGGATTCTGCCATTTGGACTCCTTGGCCATCCGGTTCTCTAATGCCATCCGGTTCTCTAATTCGGTGTAGAAGCCTTCGATGCGCCTCCATTTGTCGCCCCATTTGGAGACAGGCTCATCGCGGTAGCTGATGGTCTCGTTTCCCCAGACTTGGAGATGCGCGCGAAAGTTGTTGATGATGGTGTCGCCGGTGTCGGGAAACCGATCCAGCACGTCGAGAAGATCACGACGCAGGAATCGGCCGCACTTGTCCTCTGGTGGGAGATCCTCCTGCGAGGCGTTCCCGGTCTTCATGTACACCGGAACGATCTCCCGGTTTGGATACTTCTTCTCCGCTGTTTCGATGTAGCGCTCGATCTGGTTCGAGTGCTCATGAGTCCCCACCTTGTCCTCGACGAGAAGAACGAGGCCCTTCCCGTTTTCGTCGTTGATCAGCGCCAGCACGTCAATGCGGTCAACCTGTGTTTTGACATCGAGAGATGTGACAGTCGGAACATTGGTTTCGTCGTGCCTCGTGGCGATAAGAGCGCGCAGCATGTCGGTACCGAGTCGGTGGAGCCGGGGGTGCGATTCCCGATACGCAGGTTTGGCCCACGCGAGGATGTAGGCGAGAGTCGCATCCTGATCAAGCTCCTTAGTGGCGAACGAATAGAGATTGGGCACGTCGTACATGGTGAGGTTTCTCCTTGGGGTACTTCGCGGTGAAACGTACAGCAAAAACATAGAGGAAAACACAATGAAAACAGACAGAACAACGAAACTAATGCTCGCCCTGATTGCGATAGCCCTTTTGTTGAACGCTATTGTTCCGCTCGCACAGCCTGCCGTGGTGCAGGCTCAAGACGCAGCTATCGAGCGCCATCTGAGGCAAATTTCAGATGAGTTCCGGCAGATTTCAGATCAGTTCAAACGGATTTCAGATGGGTCCTGCTTTAACGACAAAATCTGCTGAAGCTAGCGGCCTGCCGCTTTGAGCGCGCCCGGCTTGGAGCCGCTATTGAAACCGGGCGTCGTTGAGCTTCCAGTAAGCATCGGTTCCTTTGAGTTGATCGTTGGATTCGGCGTGGTCGACAGGCAACTCGCGATCGTTGTCCCGCGCCGCAGGGTTCGCGCCGGCCTCTAGTAGCGTCATCACGACTTCGGCAGTCCCTCCTCGCGCCGCCCAATGCAGCGGGGTGAGGCCGTATTTGCCTTTCGCTTCCAAATCCGCGCCCACCTCTAGCGGTGCCGTCACGACTTCGGCATTCCCCTGGTCCGTGGGACCCTCTGGCCTTATAGGCATGCGCCCAAGGAAGTCGCCCGCCTGGATGTGACCGCCGTCGCTGGCTAGCCTGCATTTCTCAAGAGATCTAAGGTAAACGAGAGACGGAAGGAAGTGTAAAGGACCGGAAAAGGCCGCCCTGTCTGGCATAGAAGGTTGTGCGAAGAACTTTCAACACACAGACGGAGGCGGCCTTTAACATGACAGAGTGTAAAACAGAACGGGTTCAATTTCACGCTTTAGGTTCACGCGAAGTTTGCGGTCAATTCGACGGTGGGGACATCAGCTCGGACGCGGGCGGATTGCTGCTGCGGGAGGTGGAGAAACGGACCGGGATCCTGAAACAGTTTGCCGGATGTTTCCAGGATTATCGGGATCCGCGATTTGTGGAACATCGCATCGAGCCACTGGTGGCGCAACGGGTCTACGGATTGTGTTTGGGCTATGAGGATCTGAACGATCACGATCAACTGCGTTCAGATCCAGTCCTGGCCGTGATGGTCGATGAGACCGATCCGAAGGGGCGAACTCGGAAGCAGGAGCGGGACCGGGGCAAGGCGCTGGCGGGCAAGAGCACGCTGAACCGGCTGGAGCTCTCGACCGAGGGTGCGGCCAGCCACCCGTACAAGAAGATCGGGCGGGATGAAGCGGCGATGGATCGATTGATGGTGGACGTGTTTCTCCAAGCCCATCGGCGAGCACCACGGCAAATCATCCTGGATCTGGATGCGACCGACGATCCGATTCACGGGAATCAGGAAGGCCGCTTCTTTCACGGCTACTACCGGCACTATTGTTATCTGCCGCTCTACATCTTCTGTGGGGAGTTTCTGCTCTGTGCCCGGCTGCGATCCTCTGACATCGATGGTGCGGCTGGAACGGTGGAGGAACTGGAACGGATCGTGGGCCAGATTCGGCAGGAGTGGCCCCGAGTCCAGATTGTGATTCGGGCCGACTCGGGTTTCTGCCGCGATGAGATCCTGAGCTGGTGCGAGGCCCAGCACCGTGTCGATTACGTGATCGGACTGGCGAAGAACAAGCGGCTGCTCCGCGCGATTGAAACTCCGATGGAGAAAGCGAAGCAGCGATTCGACAGGACCGGAAAGTCGGCGCGCGTCTTTAAGACGTTTCAGTATCGGACCCTGGACAGCTGGACCCGAGAGCGACGCGTCATTGGCAAGGCCGAACATCTGGCCAAGGGAGCCAACCCGCGGTTTATCGTTACCTCGTTACCGAAAGGCCAACCCACCCCAAAGCAGATCTATGAACAGATCTACTGTGCTCGTGGGGACATGGAAAACCGGATCAAAGAGCAACAGCTCGGATTGTTTGCCGACCGGACCAGCACGGCCACCATGCGCGCCAATCAACTCCGGCTCTACTTCTCATCGGTCGCGTACATGTTGATGCAAGCCTTGCGACGGCTCGGATTGCAGGGTACCGAATTCGCGCGTGCGCAGTGCACCACGATCCGCCTCAAGTTGCTCAAGATCGGAGCGCAGATCCACGTCACCGTCCGCCGGATCTGGATTCGGATGGCCGGCGGGTATCCCTATGCCAACGTGTTTGCTCAGATCTACGCGAACCTCCAGAAAATCCCGCTACGTTGTTAAACGTCTCCGCTCGGACATCCCACCCGTTTCGACCTTGGTAGGGATTGCTGTCTCTGTAATCCGCTTTCACCTTGCCATTCTCTTCAACACCAATCACTCAGGCTCCGTTTTTCAGCTCAGCTGGCCTCTTTGCTCCCGCGACACCGCTCACGACCCCTATCCCGTCTACCCATTGCTCGTTTCGCCATCATTCTTGAGAAATGCGGGCTAGGCGTAACCAGCGTGCAGCCTCAGCACGGTCCTGGGGAACGCCAATCCCCGTGGCATACCGGTAGCCAAGGTTGTACTGCGCCTCGGGGTCACCCTGCTCAGCGAGGCGGCGGATTTCCGTGATCGGGTCCGGGTCCTGCCCGAGCGCCCAGGGGGCGATTAGCGTCAACGCCAGCAGGGATCCGGCAAGGGTCGTTCGTGTTCGTGTGGGCCGGCGTTCCATTTCAACCTCCGATAGTCAATCGCACTTCTCGGCGGTTAACTGTTCCAACGCAATAGCTTCTTCAGGTCGAACATCTAGATCGTATCGGTCGGCTACACGGTCGAACCGCAACAGGTATTCGCAAGCGAATGCCTCGGAGGGCGGCAGCCATTCGAGGGGCCCCGCCGCTCCCTTCGATCGATTCGCCATCGCCCCAACCGGCAAGAGATTCGCCGAATCATTGGCGAAGCGCCGCTGCGTCTCCGCTTCCCAGCGATTCGCTCCACGTCCCCAGGCGTAGAAGAGCGGAACCACATGGTCGATTTCGAGCTCCGTGGCCGAAAGATGGACGTTCCCGGTATAGGGATCCCTCCAGCGGCCACGGAGAACTTGGCAACCGTCTTCGGAGAGTTCGACCGGCTCGGCGGATCGTGCAATGAGGCGTTCGTGCCGCGTGTTCTGACAGTCTCCATCCTCGTCGCCCCACCCTCCGAACACGCTCCGGTTATAACGGTCCGGTACCCGTAATGAGGCGGAATCGTCATCGTCGGAAGAAGATGCCATGGGGCAGTCCCCTTGACCGCGCTGCGGCTCGCGGCCACCGCTGACCAAACAGGCGTCTATGGTCTCGTATTCCGTGAAGTTGGTTGTCCGGTCATAAAACTGCCCGCCTGGACAATGGCAAATGCCCGATGTCGACTTCTTGACTTCTTGTGCTGTCGCGTTACCCGGAACGCCAACCGTGACCGCGAGTACGCCTACCAGCACCCACAATGATCCTAATCCCTTGGTCTTTGTCTTCAACATTCCATGCAACTTCACAATGTACGGTAGTGGTGCCTTTTGAAAATCTCAGTCGGTTTTTCGGTAGACCATCACGCGGCCGGGAACCGGCTCAGGTTGCAGGTATCCGCCCTTGTGGAGCCGCCGGACTATATCTGCTGGAATCAAAGGAAACGCAGTCATCGGCCCAGAGTACGACCGATCTATAAGGCCGAATGGGGTGTTCGTTTTCGTGTTTCCGTGCAGCACGTACCCGGCGTCTAATTTTTCAATGACTTTTTGCTCTTGTATCGTTAGTTCGTTCATAAGCCTCTTCATCTTGAGCTCTTGTTGATGATGATCTCGATGTCTCCTAAACATCTCCATCTGCTTTCACTCCTTCTAGGCTGGCCGCGGCCCGTCCGAGAATGGCAAATGATTTCTCTGCTCATGTTTGCAGTATAGCCTTGCCGTTCTGATTCGGACCTGATCTGGAATGAAGACCGAGTAAGGGGGGATCATGGGAAACAAACAAGACTCACTGACGCAGCGGCGTAGGCCGGGGCCTTTCACGCTCGTTGACCAAGTGGACGCTTTGGTTGAGGCGCGGGAAGCCGACGCGGAGCTTGGCTTCATGGCGCGGCTGATGACGCTGTGCAGCTTGCCGCGCAGCAATCCGGGAAAGAAAAGAGAGTACGTCCGGCGCAATGGTCCATTCACCCTCGTGATGTACGCAGGGGCGAATCAGAGGTTGCCTTACGGCACCCTGCCGCGCCTCTTGATGTCTTGGCTATCGAGCGAAGCCGTCAGGACCCAGAGCCGCGAGATCGTCTTGGGGGATTCGCTCTCCGAGTTCATGCGGGCGTTGGGAATCTACAGCAACGCCGGACGAGTACACCTCAGGTTGAAGAACCAGATGCAGCGGCTATTTCAATCTCAAGTTCAGTTGGTCTACGAAGATGAGAATGGCGGGGGGTTCGTCAACGCGGCGATTGCCGACCGAATCAGAACGCCAAGGCCAAACGGCCAGCTTCCGTTGAAATCTAGAACTCCCATAACTCTATGTCGTAGACAAGCTCCTGGATCACGCTTTCGAGTTTGGGCCGAACAAGCGGGTCCGCCTCATCCGCTTCTATAAACTCCAGCACTTCGATTTTTGCGCGGTCACGCCTCGCACGTTCTGCATGGTGGCGCGGCTCATACCCTTGCGGATCGTACAGCGATTGAATCACCGCATCAGCCTCAGCAATGCTGTTCGGCACGTTTGGCGTTGACATTTCCTGCAACAAAACGCGCTCAGCTTCATCCGCGCCGATCTGCTGAATGCAAAGCCGGTAATAGGCGTTGTACATCAATGACCGCTTGTAGAACGATGGCTGGGATCTGACCACCTCGCGGATGCGGTTCCGCAAAGCGTTCCGTTCTACAGGCCTGCTAAGGTGAATTTGAAGCCGCATTTCTTCCGATTCTAGAGGGTCAAAGTCGATCCTGTTTCCCTGATGCTATAGATAGAAATCGCACTCGTCGACGACGTGGCGCATGACCTCATAACCGAGCAGCGATGAATCCAAGGATCCCTGTTGTCGCGGGGATCTGGCAATCTCTTGAGGACTCCCCAGGGGTACGTCCGGAATTGTTACGTCGTCTACGGACCGCATGGAAATCCAGGCAAAGAGGACCGCGAAGATTAGGAAGAAAAACAGCCCTACGGTCTCCCGCCAGGGCCAAGAAATAAGCGCCTGGATCCGCGCCACGCGTAAACGCTTACGCTCAGCCACCCGTAAACGCTCAGGCTCAGCTGCCCACACCCGCTTAGCCTCGGGAAGACACGCTACCGCTTCTCGCCGCCATTCGAGCCATTCGGCCATTTCCTCCTTTGTCGGCTTACCACCATATTTCTTAGCCACCCATTTGCGGTAGGCGGCTTCGTCCATCTGTCCGAGTTCGGTCAGTGTCTTTTCGCGTTCGGTCACTGGCCTAAGCGTTTATCCGTTCGCTGGGAGCCCGTTCGGGGACCTTTCCGTCCGGACTCGAATTGGGCCAGCCCCCGAAAGACCGCTTGGATGTCGAGCAATTCTTGGCTCATGTGATTTTTCCTGTTGTGTGCCAAGTTCAAGACTTCCGTAGGTTGTTGGGGTGTCGCGCCTTGATCCGATAATACTCGTCATACATCCGACGGGTCCGAGAATGAACCTCCCCGGGTTTTCCGGAGACAGTTTTAGTTGAGTCCGGCCTCGACGAGGCGGGACTGTTGCTGTTGATAGTACATCTGTTCGAACTCGGCCGGTGGTATGTCGCCAATCGGTCCCAGGAGCCGCTGCTCGTTGAACCCGGGCACCCAGTCGAGAGTGGCGAACTCGACATCGTCGACTCCCTTCCACGGGTCGTCCTTTCGAATGACCTCGGTCTTGTACAGGCCGATCACCGATTCGGCCAGCGCGTTGTCATAATGCCGATGCGGAAAACTGCCCCCGCTCCGGACGTGGGGGCGCCCCTCATGGACCAGCCTCCTGTGGAGAATCCCGGCCGCACAAGTAGTTAACCCCGCTCGGTTAATAGTGGGGCCGTCTCCCTGGATTAGATCGCCCCGCCGCCCCGCTCTTCGGTACGGATTCGGATGCACTCCTCCAGGTTGGTGACGAAGATCTTGCCGTCCCCGACTTCCCCTTTCCCGTGCTTGGCCCCCTGGATAATAGCCTTGCAAGCAATCTCCACAAACTCGTCGTTGCAGGCGATCTCCATACGGACCTTTGGGAGCAGGTTGGGAATAAGCGTGCGCCCGCGATAGAGGTCCTCTTCCACTTGGCGTCCATGTCCGGTAACCCGACCGACCGTGATACGGTAGATTTGGGCCGTCGTCAGGGCTTGCTGCACCGCTTCTAGCTTGTCCGGTTGAATGATTGCAGTGACCAGTTTCATCGGCAGTTCCTTCCTTCAATTCAGATTGAGAAGCCCATATCCGTGCTCGCCGTGCAGGCTGTGATCGAGGCCGGCCGTCTCCTGGGAATCGTCTGTTCGGAAGCCGACCGTCTTCTCAACCAGGACAGCCAGAATCAGAGACACGGCCCCGGCGTAGAGGACCGTAATCGCCACCGCCGAAACCTGAACTCCCAATTGCTGCAGGACGCTCCAGGATCCACCCGCCAGTTGGGCTGCCTCAGCCATCCAACTCGGCCGGATGAAGAAACTCAGCAGCACCGCGCCGACCATGCCGGCGACCCCATGAATGCCAAAAACATCTAGACTGTCGTCGTAACCCAGTATGCCTTTGAGGGCAACCGCTACATAGCAACACAGGGAGGCCACCAGACCTAGAAAGATGGCTCCGGGAACCATCACCACGCCGGCGGCGGGGGTGATGGCCACCAAGCCGGCCAGAATTCCGCTGGCCACGCCCAGACTGGTCGCCTTCCCATGCTTGATGGTCTCGATGAACATCCAGGAAAGGGTGCCGGAAGCGGCTGCCACCTGAGTAACGGTCAGAGCCCGGGCGGTGTCCAGTCCACTGCTCACCGCACTGCCTGCGTTGAATCCGAACCAGCCCACCCACAACAGGCCCGCGCCCACCAAGGTGATGACCAAGTTGCTGGGATGCATGGACGATTGCGGATAGCCTCGACGGACACCCAGATAGAGGACCACCACCAGAGCGCTGATGCCGGAGGAGATATGGACGACCGTGCCGCCCGCAAAGTCGATGGCTCCGTTGGCACCTAGGTTGAATAGGAAGCCATCCTCGGCCCACACCCAGTGGCAAAGCGGGCTGTAAACGATCAGGCTCCAGAGTGTGATGAACAGGCAGTAGCCTTTTAATCGTACCCGCTCGGCAAATGCTCCCGCGATCAGGGCCGGGGCGATGATGGCAAACTTGCCCTGAAACATGGCGAACACGTACTCGGGTATCCCGGCCTCCATGATGGTGTCATCGATTCCTCTCAGGAAAAGGTAGCGACTGTCCCAGCCGAACCATCCCCAGAGCACGTTCGGGCCAAAGCTCAGCGAGTAGCCACAGACCACCCACAGAACACCCACGATGGCCATGGCTGCAAAGCAGTGCATCATGGTGCCCAGGACATTTTTCGTCCTCACAAGCCCACCGTAAAACATGGCCAGCCCGGGAATCATGAGCAAGACTAGTGCTGTCGAGGTCAGCATCCAGGCGGTAGTGCCGGTGTCGACCTCCGGCCCCGGACCTTGCCCCCACACGGTTGGCGGAAACAGCAGGGCTGGTACCGCCAGAAATAGAAATAACCACACTTTCTTCACGACTCCTCCTGGGCTGTAGTTGTGTACGTCGTCAGAGCCTTTCGGCCAGAACGACCGATGTTAGAGATGGTTTACAATTTATGCGACTCCAGTTTTCAAGTTTTCGATGCGGCGGTGGGCCCGGGTCCGTCGTTTGATCCTTATCCTTATTCCTACGGGATAGGCTTTCCCCTGAAGCGGGCGAAGGAGATTCTGTGTAAGGCCTCGGCGGTTTTAGCGTAGACGGAGCTCGACCGCCGAGGGAAGTAATGGCGTAGTTCATCGATGGAAACCGGGGCCAGTATGGGGTCTGGTCAGCGTTGTTGCATGGATCGGGGCGGAGATGGAATTCGCCCTTTCCCAAGCGGTAGCGTCAGGCGATGCGTTCGAACACAGGCCGTCCGAGTGCGGTCATTGTGTTCAGGACTTTCTGACCGACCTGGATCTCCGTGATTTGCCTGGAAAAGCTGCGGGATTTGAGCTTGGGGCCGATGACACCCTTCCAACGGCCGATCTGCGTTTCTATCCGGCTGCGCTGGTTGTACCCGGTGGCTACTTGCCAGGCCATGCGGCCGTTGCTGCGGATCTGGGCAATATGGCGATCCCGAACGGTTGGATCCCGCGCCGATTGCGGTCGGATCACTGCGTTCTTTGGCGGCGGTATAACCACATCCAGGGTCTCCCCATACCGTTCCCTCAGCAGATCCCGTGTAGACGCTCCATCATAGGCGCCGTCCGCCAGAAAGCCCGTGACAGGGGCATCGAGTTGATCCAGGAGCCCGGGCAAGGCGGTGCTGTCTCCAGCGTCATCGTGAGTCAGATTGGCGCAAACAATCGCACCGCTGGCCAGGTCCAGTCCGAGGTGGAGTTTGCGCCAGCGGCGGCGTATTCCCTTGATTTTATGCTTCTGTGCGAGCCATTCTCCTTCGCCGAAGATCTTGAGGCCGGTACTGTCCACCACCAGATGGACAGGCACAGATCCGGCTTGCCTCATCGCCTGAGCGATGTTCAAGCCGTTTGCACGACGCGACAGTGTGGAGAAGTCCGGCACGCGTATATCCAGCCCCATGAGCGTGCCGATGGAACCCATCAGCCCCTGCGTTTGTCGCAACCCAAGCCGATACGCCGTGCGCAGCGTCAGGCCTGTCTCGATCGCCAGATCCGAGTATCTCCGCTGGCCACCCCGCGACGTGCGGCGCGGCGCGCTCCACACACTTTGAGCTTCATCACTGACCCAAATCGTCAGATCACCCCGCTGGCGCAGGCTCTCGTTATATTCCGCCCAGTTGATCACCCGATACTGCGCCTTATCAAACTTGTGCCGTCGCGCTCTGTTGAACTTATGTGGCATCTAAGTTATCCCAGTGTTGAAAAACACAATGATAAGATATTCTTCGGGATGATCCATGCAACAAGGTCGTCCCAGTAGGGGTCGTCCCTCGCCGCCGTCCAACATCCGGCGCGACAGACACCCGGTTTGGGCGCGTTGAGTGATCCGCACTTTCGGGTATGATCCCGGAACATCAACTGGAGGATTGATTGATACAACGGTCTTTCACTTGCGGTTCAGTGTTCGTTCTCTTCGCGTTGTTGGCAGGCACACCCCTGGCCGGACAGCAGAACATGGGGCGCCTTCGCGTGGATGCGACGGCGACGCGCGCGGGTATCTTCGTCGACGGCGAATACATCGGACCGGCAAGAAATCACGGGACAGTTCGCAGATACGACCTTGCGGCGGGCACCTACACTCTGACGTTGCGGAGTTCCGGACACGCAGATTTGACCGTCATCGTGACAATCAACGCTGGCGAGACGACCGAGATCAGCCCGCGCCTGGAAGCTCTCGAACTCGCGGAACCACCGTTCGGAACACTGCGTATCAAGAGTCCTGACAAGTTTGCAGCGGTCTATGTCAATGGACGTTTTATGGGTCATGCGGACGAGTTCAATAACTTCACCCAGGGGTTGCTGCTGAATCCCGGGCAGCTCGAGGTGGAAATTGCGCCCCTTACCGGAGCCGCAACGACAGCGACCGTCAATATCGACGCGAACGAAACCACGATCCTTGGTGAAGACGCTCCCGATCGGGCGGGGACTTACGTGGGCATTTTCGCCGGTGTCGTCCGAACGGACAATCGGATTGTCGACGTCGACGGCTTCGCAAACTGGGGCAATCCGGGTTCGGTGTCCGATTACGACAAGGGCGGGTTCGGCGGCGGCATGCTGCTAGGGAAGAGATTCGACATCGCCGGCGCACGGCTCAGGATCGAAGTCGACGGCACGTTCGGCGACCTGTCGGCAAAGACGAACCAACTCGATCCCGAAGGCCTGGACGAGACGGCGAGATCGGAGTTTCGATGGATCGCCACGGGGCGCGGCGGCGGCGAACAGGCCATCGGCAGCGCTACGGTGTTCGCGACCGGCGGGTTGGCGCTCGCCAACGTCGTCAATTCCGTCACCGACATTGATTTCAGCCCGGACACGGGAATGCAGATGGACCCCGACGATTCTTTTCGTGACAGATCAACGAAAATCGGTTGGGCGGCCGGGGCCGGTTTCGAAGCGCCGCTGGCCGATGACTGGAAACTGCGACTTGAGGGCGCGTATCTGGATTTCGGGCGGAAGACCTATTACGCGAACCGCTCCGGCAATAATTCTTGTGGCCCGGGAAACCCGCGACGGCGTTGCCCCTACAACGTTGAAAATGCGCTTGTCATCGTGCGCCTGGCGATCATTCACCGCTTCGGCGAGTAAGTATGGATGCTGTCGCAAGGTAAGTGACCTCTGGCAAATCCGGGGCTTATTTCTGTGAGCCCCTCAAAGGGGCCTGTCAAGAACCGCCAGAAGGTGTGTGGCGGAAAGCCTGGAGATCCCACAGATAAATCGATGATCGGTTTTCTTGAATCATGGACTCGGACAGCCTTTGTCGCGGCGATCATGATGGCGGTCATTCCGGTTATTACATGCGCACAAACCACCGATACCAGAGGTGAAGACGCATCCACGCCGCCCGGCCGGACTCCCACACCGCCTGTTTCCGACACGGCCGCCGCTTCGGCAAGATTCTATTTCGTGACTGGAGTTGTGTTCGACTGGTCGGAAGAAACGCGGTTCCAGGACAAGAACTGCGCGAGCACCTCTCCGGCGGCTCTTTATGGCTGCGGGAACGGCCTTGACGGCACCCCGTTCGGTGCGCGCGGCGATTTCGGAACAATGACCGGTTTCGATCTCGGGTTCGGCTATGCCATGACGGCTACCCTTCGGCTGGAAGCTGTTATGGAGTACCACCCGAGGTTTTCCTTCAAGGGTCTCTCCAATTTTGTACAAACCACCGACAGGCAGGATGTTTCAGCGGATTTGTCCTCACTGCACGGCTTGCTGGCTGCGTACTGGGATCTGACCGAAGTCGGCCTGCCTCGACTCGGGCCCCTCAGGCCGTTTATCGGGGTTGGCGGTGGCCTGTCCCGCGTCAATATTGATGAAACTCTCATGGAGTTCCCGAAGACGACCACCGTCGTTCCAGGCGGAGAACAGGTTAATTTTGCCTGGATGCTGGCTGCGGGAGTTGCAAAATCGCTGGGGGAGAGGGTAACGCTGAATCTTGCCTGGCGTTACACGGATTCCGGTACCGTGGAGACCGGCCAGGCCAAAGGCCGGGTTGTCTGGCGCGACGGAAGTCGCGACCCGCTGGAGTTTGACCTTGCCAAAACCCGAGCGAATCTCTCGAATCATGGACTTCGGGTATCTTTGCGCTACCTGTTCTGAAGCCGACACGCAGAGTCGGCTCGATCACCGGCAGGGGCCGAGCCACGGCCTGCATCAGATCGAACGCGGCCGGATCGTCGATGTCATCGAGTAGGGTTCCCAGAATGCTGCGAATGCGGGGCTCAAGAGCCTTCACCGCTCTCGGGGTGAAGGCCTTGCTCACCAGCGCCCACAGCGGATTGTGCGCCACCCCGCTCTGCCAGCGTTCCCGCAGGAGCACCGCGTTAACGACAGTGGATCGGATCATCGCACTAACTGAAAACATCGCCGATTCCTCGCAGCTGGCGCCTCAAAGCGCTCAGCGACGACCGCGGGTCCAATAGGTGAGAAGGCGCCCGAGTCGGCAAATCGTTTCGTTCCCGCCACCCCACACGATTTTCACCCGGCGACTACCGTCGGAGAACGCTCGCTCGGCTCAGCCTCGCGAGCCTCTCACCTCCGCTCAGAACGCCTCATGCCCGAAGACAACTCGTCGGAAAGCACGGAACAATCGGAAGACCCCTACCCGTAGCAACGCGCGCCGCGAAGTCGCCAGCATCGACCACGCCCACGGGGACCGGTAACTCCTGAACCTATCGATCTCGATACGGCTACCCTTTATCGAGCTGCGTTCGGCGACTTCAACGACTTCGGGACTGGCGGGATTCGGAGACACTTTCCGTTGCGTCCGGAACCGGCGGGAAATTTACAGGGGTTATCCACTTGACTCAACCGCTGAATGACGATTCATCAGTGAATCAGAAGGGGATTATGTACCTCAGTTACAACGGACCCGATCACTGATCTAGATCGGGGACCGCTTCTTCTACCGCTTCTTGATTGTCTTCGATGACGCCCTCCGGTTGATCCATGATCGCGTTGAAGACAATAGTCCCGAACAGAACGACGATAGCGGCGAGGATGATGAGTCTCAATTTCATGTTGCACTCCTATCCTGTTTGAGTGTCACTGACTCACCCGAACGCGGCCCCGTTTGGCCAGCGTTTCAGGGAGGGGGATCCATCGGTACTGGCCATATTACTCTCGCGTGGTTCAGACGGCCAAGAAACAACGACTTGCGTATTATTCATCGGCTTGCAACCTTCGATGCTCGTGACAACGGAGCGCCTACACCAAGCAGCCCGCGCATTGCCTGCTCGAAGTCCCCTGTGGCCAGTCCGTGGAGGTAGAGATCGGGAAGGAGTTGGCCGAGCTGTTTCGATCTCCGTCGAAAATACGGCAGAATCTGACTCTCGAATCGATCGGCAGTGTTTCGGACCCGAGGTCGTCGAACCTCCATCGTCCCGTTCATCATTGCGAAGCGTCGCGGTTTCCCGGGACCGTTCCGGTATCCTCGCCGATTCGGACTCCGCCCCGACTTTTCCCGACCCAGAAACTGCGTGACTTCGTCCTCAAGCAGCTCCTGTAGCCCGACTTGGACCCGGACCGTGCCCAGTCCTCCAGAGCCTCATACCCGTTCGTTGACGCCACTGCTGCCGGTATGTTCTTCTTCTTCATGGGTGGTGTACCTTTCTCCCGGTTGCTGCCGGGATTGCTTAGGGTTTCGAATTCACCGAAAGCGTACACCGCCTTCTCTTTTTACACACCGATTGGAACGACCTCGCAATGAGCAAGAACATTTCTAGTGAGCGATGGCAACGGCTGCTAGAGGATGTTGAAGCGGGAAAGGCTCAATCGACGTGGACAGTAGAAGAGCTGGAGACTACTTGTCGGCGGCATTGGATCGAGAGTGGGGGGGATCGATCGGATTTCGACTTCAGCGGCTTCTTGGAAAAGCTATAGCCAGTCGCGTCGATGCTTCACGCGGAAATGGTTTGTCGGGAGGGTCAGACGGCGTGGAAGTCGGCGGCCCTGGTCAAAGTGATCCAGTGGGTAATCAAGACAACACCGACAAGGTCTTGGCCGGGAGTAGTAAGGCGGGTGCTTTTCCGGTGTCCGGACTGCGGGAAGCAAGAGCAGGTAGAAGAGAAGATGGACGTGTTCTGTCCCGAGTGCGGCTGTCGGATGAACTACGCAGATGAAAGCTAACCCCATAATCGAGGAAAAGGCGGCCATTTGCCCGCCGTGCATGGCCGTCGAACTGCCTAAGATGGTCTCCTTGGGAGACCAGAGTTATAACCGAATCTGGTGTTTGAGGGATTGGATGCGTTGACGAGACGTCGGGGTCGGAGACCGGCAGGGTTCTGTCAGGAACCGTTCCTTTGTGCAATCACGCCCGTCGTTACGCAACGATCCGGTCCGGCTACGCTTCCGTATCGACCGGAGACCAGGACACCGTGGCT
Organism: Terriglobia bacterium; assembly: GCA_965218085.1. GTDB lineage: Bacteria > Acidobacteriota > Terriglobia > 20CM-2-55-15 > 20CM-2-55-15. The sequence continues at coordinate 972,377 of CBDCKF010000001.1, forward strand.
TAAGCTGCTGCAGAGGAATCTGGAGTTCGACCGGACCCCGCCATGCCCGGGGTGACGATCAGCGTTCGAGCAGCCCATGACCTGCAATCCGATTGGCCAAGTGCCCCAGGGTTATTGCGAAGAAATGCGAACGATTCCAGCGGAAGAAAGCGCGATAGTTCTGGTAGACAAGGAACGCGGGCTCCAGCTCTTCAGATGGCAACACAATCGAACCTTGGATGTCCACCATCGGCAGCACCGTACCGTCGATCCGCCGCACGCCGAGCGACTGCCATTCTTCGATGGGCTTCATCGTATCGAGTCCCGTGAGGCTCCGATCGAAGCCGGAAGGTATCTGAACCTGCCGGCCCCAGATGTATCCGGGCTGCCAGGCCGTCGCCATGAAGCCCGCAGCTGATTCCAGCGCGTCCGCCGTGCTCTGCCAGATGTCCTTGCGGCCGTCTCCATCTCCGTCTCTGGCGAAATCGATGAACGTGGAAGGCATGAACTGAACTTGCCCCATTGCACCGGCCCACGAGCCCTGCATGTCGGTTGGAGCGATGTGCCCCTGGTCGAGAATCCTCAATGCATGGATGAGTTCGCGCCGGAACATGGCGGAACGGCGATCGTCGTGGGCGAGAGTTGCCAAGGCTTGGATGACCGGGAAACCACCCTGGGTGGAGCCAAAGTTGCTTTCGATGCCCCAGGCGGCGACGAGCACGGAACCCGGTATGCCATGGCGTGCGGTGATACCGGAGAGCAACTCCCGATGGCTCTCCAGCAAGCGACGGCCTCGCTCAATTCGCTCCTCGGACGCAACCCGATCGAGATAGGTCCAGAAATCCAGCCGAAACTCCGGCTGGTTCCGATCCAGCTCGACCACACGTTCGAGCGGCGTGATCCCGGTCAGCGCAGCCTCGACCGTGGCTTCGGAGATTCCAGCATTGATCGCTTCGGTCCGAAGACCCTCAAGCCAATTGGCGAACTGCGCTTCTTCCTGCAGTCCCTCGACTGGCCACCCATAGGACGCCGACATCCACATCGCGGCCGAGGTAGCCAGTATCATTCGGATCGCTGCTGTTCGCATTCCCCCGTGCACCCACTATCTGATCATTTCACTGACACGCACCCAAGGCGCACATACCAACAAATCAGAACCCGCCACTACAATCAAGCCCGCCGATTCTCCCACATCCCTAATACAGATGCACGAGTCTGCCGGCAAGGTTCTGTCAGAAACAAACGCCCGTCTTGACCTAACAGTTTAGTAGCATTTAATGTGACGCATTCCATGTTTCGTATCTGTCAGATAAAATACCAGAAGCCGTATTCCATGGTCAGCCCGTGAAAACCGTTGCCTATTTGAGGGTCTCGACCGCGCAGCAGGATGTACGCAGCCAGCGCCTCGCCATCCTTGAGTACGCACGCAAACACGATTTCCGCATCGACGATTTTATCGAGGCGACCGGCTCGGACGCGGCCGGCGCACTCGTGTTCCACGTTTTCGGCCCCGTCGCGCACTTCGAACGCTGGCTCATCTCCGAGCGTACCCGCGACGGCATCGCCACAGCCAGGACGTGGATCTTCGACGATGCACAGTCAGAGGCTTGTCGATCGGTGCGTGCCACTCGAGATTGGGATCACCTGACGTTGCCGCCCCCCCCACGCCGGCAACGAGAGGGCTCAACGCTCACCTCTTCCACCATTTCATGAAACTGATCCACAACTTCTTCCTACTTGGTTTTCCGGTGATCTCGTTCGCTTCACGCTTCTTCATCGTATTAGCCAGTTCCCGTTTCTGAGCCTGTTCCGTTTCCCATTCCTGCATCGGCGCGCACCACCGGATTTCGTTTTGGCGGATCCAGTAGTGACTGCGACACTGTAGATTAGAGTTTCCTATTGACGGATCGAAGGTCACGCTTTTTCCGTCATACTCGATCCGAAATCGGATTGGATCTAACATAAATTCTGAGAGTTCTCCGCATCCACAGGGGCACCGGTGTACAACTGTTTTGTGCTTCATACTGATGTACACAATTCCCGGTACCAGCTCTTTCCCATCCGCCGGGATGTGCTCGACGAATTTCGGGGTCACCGACTTCAGCCGTGCTTTCATGGTTGTTCTGATTTCTTCAGTAAGTCGTTATTTTCGACCCAGTATCGGATGAGCCAGTCCTTCTTCTCTTCTTCATACTGCTCTATGTGTCGCCGCCATGCGCCCACGGCTAACGCCGCGTTCAACGCTCCCAGATCCGCCAGTTGCAATGCGTAGTACTCTTGCTCTCCCACCCCTTCAGCGGTTGGAATGCCTGTCCGCCATCGCCCTGGATTTTCCCCTGAAAAAAAGACTTGGCAGCTTCCTTGTACCCGTCCGTTTCGGCGTTCGATTCCCATCCCGACATCTATAAACGGTATTCCTTTTTCCTCCAGTGTTTTGCACAACACTTCCCGAGTCTTCGTTTTGTCAATCGCTATAAATACAAAATCCAGACCTGCCAACGTATCCGCAGTCGTGTCCGAGTGCCAGTTCTCTCCTCGGATCGAAATCCCTGACCGAATGCGTCCGTATTGCTCTCCGAAGTACTCGCCTTTGTTTCTGCCGATTGCCTCTTGACTTGCCCACCCGGGCGCCCGTAGAAGGTTCCGTCCCTCGATCTCATCTCCGTCCCAGATCCTGATTTCTCTAACGTCGGTTTTGCTCATCAGATCTAGAATCCATAACCCTACGCCTCCCAGACCCACAATTCCTATCCCTTGCCCTCTTGCACGATCTCGCCAGATTTGCATGTCCCTGTCATCTTCACCTGCTATCGGAAATTTAAAAATCCTGTCGGCTTGCTTTTGCTCTTCTGCTCCAACCTCTCCCGCGATTCTTACCGCGTAGACGACAAGCGCGTGCCACCCGTTCACGTATTCTCCTTCGTCGAGTTTGATGGATATCACGCACTCGCTAAGCTTGTCTGTCCATAAGACATTTCCAACTGGTTCACCGGTTCTTTGGTATGCACATCCCTCCTCGACTCCGCTTAGCGTAGCAGCGTGTTTGGCTCCCCCTCCGTTCGCTGGCGCCTTCATGCTTACCTCATCATTTTCCGTCTCAACCCAGATCCGACATTTTCCTGCCTTCCCGTTCTTCTTTCGATACGGTACCTCCCCGACCGACATTCGGTTTTGTTGTACTTCAATCGTCCATCCTCGCCGCTGTGCCTCTTGCCGTAGGAGGTCTTCGTGTTCTGTCATCATCTTTCTCCCCGGCCGGTGATGTCCGCTCGGAGTTTCTCGGTCTATCTCTATGACAAGTGTGCCGGATCTACTTGCACACTAAAGCCGTCTTCGACTTTCACGCTTTCGCCGGGCAACAGGATGCCCTTCTCACCGCTTTCCCTTGAGTAGTGGATTGCTGGATTTCCCACGATTGTCCGATCGGGGCTGAGTTTGTCCCATTCGATTTTGATTTCCTCGTATTTAATCTCCGTCCGAGGCCATTTCACACTCCGTCCTGCAATCACTATTTCGAATCAGTAGTGTCCCAACGTTAGTTGAATAGATTCAGTTGTTTGGAGTTCTCCGAGTCTGAATCTTGATAGTCGAGGGCGGAAAGGGCCTTTAAAAGGGGCGTTTTTTCGAAAACGGTGACGCTGACGATCTGGAGAATTCGGTAGAGACTGGCGTTGACATTGAGCCGTTTTTTCACGATGGCAACAAGCAAATAGACCGAGATGGCGGTCCAGATTTGAGTCTTCAGCGCATTGGGGGTTGTGCCGTAGAACGCCTTGATGCGTAGGTGCTGTTTGATCCACTTGAAGAACAGTTCGACCTGCCAGCGGCAGCGATAGAGTTGGGCAATGGTCGCCGCTGGCAGCGCGAAATTGTTGGTCAGGAAGACGAGGTACTTGTTGTGCTCTCGATCGAGAAAGCGAATGCGGCGGAGTTTTTCTGGATAGCGCTTGCGAGAGTAAAAGCCGCGTAGGCTGATGATCTGATCGCTGAGGACTCCGGTGGACTTGTCCACATCGAGTGAATAAAGACGATTGAAGACGAAATTCTTTTTCGCGCGTGTCACGAAGAACGCCGCCGCGACACTGATTTTGTACAGGCGCCGGAAATCCAGATAACCGCGATCCATGATGTAGAAGGCTCCGGGCTCGAAGGCGAGTTGATCCAGAAGATGGAGGTCGTGAACTTTGCCGTGTGTAATCAGGATAAAGGAAGGAATATTGCCGCGCAGATCCAGAACCGTGTGCAGTTTGACAGCTCCCTTGTGCTTGCGGAAGCGTGCCCACGGGAACAGGGAAAGACACAGATCGATCGTTGTGGCATCGAGTGCGTAAACCGTCTGCTTGAGGTCGACACCGAAACTGTCGCCAACATAGAGCTCGCGAGCCATGGAGATCAGCGTCTGGGCGAAGTCGGCATAGATACGCCAATCGCGCACCTGATTCGCATTCGCAAGGGTGTTGCGGGAGACGCGGCTGCGAATGCCCATGTGATAAAGCTTCGTGCCAGCCGAACGCAGACAGGCTTCGATATCGCGCAGACTCTCCCGGTAGGTCAATTGCGCGAACGCCATGCACAGAAACTGATCCCAGCAGGAAAAACGTTGGAGTTTGTAGTTGCCACGGTAGCGATCGACGCATCGACGAAAGTCTTGACGGGGAAGAAAGTCCATCAGCTGAGAGAAGATCGTCTTGCCGGAATTCATAGGCCGCCTCCTGCCGCAAAGTCGCGGAAGGATGCCGCCAGTACGCAATCAAATTCAAATCGATTTTGGCTCTCAGCCGATCTAACATGACCATTCTCAATAACCTATGGGCGACGCCCATCTAAACGTTGGGACACTACTGATTTCGAATCCTGCCTTACTTTCTTCCATCGCTCTGTCCTCCGTTAGTCTTCGCCGATCCCTTCTTTAATTACTTCGGTGCTTGCGAGCACCCCCTGCCCACTGAAAATATGCCGCATCCAGCACGCTGACCCAACGCGGGTCATGGGCCGAGCCGCGGCGGTACAAGTTCAGCCGGTGTACCGTACATTTGCGTACACCAGCTGTTTGTTCCCCGACTCTTGCTATCCTGTCTCCATCAGTGTTTCTTGTCCCGTGGCGGATACGGGTCATTGCCGTAGCTATCCCTGTCCCGAATTTGACCGTTCGGGCGATGGATGAAAAGCTCGCCACGCTCGCTCTCAGCGATGCGGCGACCGGCATCGAGGGCATCGGCTTGGGTTGGGTGCAGCGAAGATGCCCTGTGAGCTCCTTCTCGCTGCACCGCCCACTGATCGCCCCGTGGCCCAACATGCGGGTTGCCTTTCGGCATTTGTTATCACCTTCTTTCGCTTGTTCCAGTTGAATCCCCACACTAGGCCGTTGGTAAAATAGACTTCCAAAGACCCCCATATGGACTATAATGATAGAGTATCATATAAACTAGGCCATACAATACAGCAATAACAACAGCAGGTTACGATATATATGGAAGATAATCATGTAGTGTCAAGCGATATAGTCCATCTTGCCCGGCTCGCTCTCGCTGGCAAACCCAAGGATGTGCAGCTCTACGTGCGGCGGTTGATCAACCGATACCGGCTGGATGTTCCAGAATTGGCGGAGCAACTGGGTGCGTTGCTTCGGGATGGCAGGAAGACCTCTTCATCGCCCCTGCGCGGCAGCGTCGTTGATGCCATTCCCGTCGACCTTGATTCAAGATTGCAGCTTGCCCGCGCTGAGTATCCGGTGCTCGTAGAAACCGAGCCGGTCTGGAGCCACGAGGTTCGGGAGCATCTCGAACAGATCATTTCAGAACGTGAACGCGAACCGGAGCTGCTTGAGGCTGCATTGCATCCCACAAAGTCGGCGTTGTTCACCGGGGCGCCAGGCGTTGGGAAGACGCTAGCGGCTAAATGGGTTGCCCGTCGTCTTGATCGGCCGCTGCTTACTCTTGATCTCGCCGCTGTGATGAGCAGCTTCCTGGGTCGAACAGGGAACAATGTAAGGAATGTGCTGGACTACGCAAAGGGCGTCGAATGCGTATTTCTGCTGGACGAATTCGACGCAGTCGCTAAACGCCGAGACGATGCCGTCGAGGTGGGTGAACTGAAGCGGCTCGTGACGGTACTGTTGCAGGAGATCGATGACTGGCCGGTTTCGGGCCTGATGATCGCTGCGACGAATCATTCCGAACTTCTTGATCCAGCTGTGTGGCGGCGATTCGAAAGGATAGTTCGGTTTCCAATGCCTACGGATGAGCAAATCAGCGAGGCTGTTCAGCGGCAAATTGGGAACGACAAGTCCAGTAAGAAGTGGGGCGCGATTTTGGCACAAGCTTTAGAAGGAATGTCGTTCGCAGAAGTGGGGCGTGAACTGATTCGCGCCAAACGGCAGGCTGTTATGCAGCATGATCCGCTCGTTGAAGCGTTGAAGAAACTTGTTCACGACCGAGCGAGAGATCTGTCACGGAATCGCCGAACGGACCTCGCGGTGGGTCTGATCGATGTGGGCCTGTCCCAAAGGGAAGCGCACGAATGGACAGGCGTGAGCAGAGACACAATTCGAAAAGGCGTAAACAGGTGAAATGATGGCAGCGACAAAGAATTACCTTCTCGGACACGGCGAGCGGCTCACAGAGAGGCTTGAACCACCACGAATAAGCCCAACCAAGAAAGACTGGTATTCGTTCAGAGAAGCCAGGGCGCGATTGACACCGAGAATCTCTGCCGTAGCAGAAGAGGTCGAAGCGCTGCCAACGGCTACCTGCCCGCACGATGAAACAGTCGCCGTTATTACGATGCATCCGGCGTATCTGGCGAAAACCTATTTTCCTGCTCGGCTTCTGCATGCAGTGGGTCTCGAAGCCGTTGGCAGCCGTTCCCGAAAGGTGATCCCAGACAAGGGTGCCAAGGTGCTTCGGAAGAAGCCCGAGAAAGAGAGCGCACGGCTGAAGCCGGTAGCAACGCCGACATCTGAGATATTTGTAGCCGGTACTCGCAAGAACTTTCGCCGATGGGCAACGTCCGTTGGCAACTGGTCCGAATTGCGGGAAGGTGCTCAAGAACTCATTCGGGTTGAGGATTGTTACTTCGCCCAGCCTAAGGATCGCCTTCAACGAGTCCGCTCGACCAAAGACGCCCCGCTTCTTGAGGTGGTGCTGCATGCACCAGAAGACTATGTAATCGAGGGCTTTCGGGAGTACATGAAAGGTCTCGATATACCCGTTGATCTCGACAGGCGCTTCCAGATTGAGGGCCTGTGCTTCTTGGGCGTACGGGTGCCGACAATACTTCATGTAGAGATGGCGAAGTACTCCTTCCTGCGCGTAGCGCGGGAGATGCCGCGTCTGCGTGAGTTGAGGCCGGCAACGCCCGTGCGCAGCTTCAGCGTCGGCAGCTTTCCTTGCGAACTGCCGAAAATGGGTCCGCTGAACCCTGACATCCGTGTAGCGGTCTTCGACGGAGGAGTTCCGGGAGACGCGGGGCTGAAGCCGTGGGTGTCACGCAAATTACCGCCAAAGGTCGGCACAACTGACCCTGAATCTCAAGCGCATGGTCTGGGCGTTACATCGGCAGTTCTGTTTGGCCCGATCAGGGACAGCGAACCTTTGCCACAACCTTTCGCCGCTGTTGACCACTACCGAGTCATCGATGATCAGACTCATGACCCTGAAGGAAATTACTACCACGTCTTGGATCGCATCACAGCGGTCCTCTCGCAAAAACAGTATGGCTTCGTGAATTTGAGCCTAGCAGCCCGTGGTTAAAGTCCACTTCACAGATTCAAACGGACCCGATGCGACCGTATCGCGAAGAATGATGAGTGAAGGAGGACGGGATATGGGCATGGGACGAAAGAGACGACGCCAGGAATCGCTGTGGATCGCGACACAGGAGTTGCCGCGGACCAAAGGACACGTGTTCTACGAACGGGTGAACCGGATTCTGGAAGAAGACGGATTCGACCCGTTTGTTGAAGAAGCCTGCCAGAAGTTCTACGCCCCGGTGATGGGTCGGCCCGGTGTCGTGCCGGGTGTGTACTTTCGGATGCTGCTGATCGGCTACTTCGAAGGGATTGACTCGGAACGCGGCATCGCCTGGCGGTGTGCCGACTCGCTGAGCCTGCGGGAGTTTCTGGGCATTGGGCTGACCGATGGTACCCCGGATCATTCCAGCGTGTCGCGGACACGCCGGCTGATCGATCTGGAAACCCATGCCCAGGTGTTCCACTGGATGCTGGAGCGGCTGGCCGGGCACGGGTTGATCGACGGGAAGACGGTTGGCGTGGACGCGACGACGCTGGAAGCGAACGCGGCAATGCGGTCGATCGTGCGGCGAGACACCAGGAACAGTTATGAGGACTTTCTGAAGGAGTTGGCCCACGCTTCGGGCATTGAAACGCCGACACGAGCCGAACTGGCGCGACTGGACCGGAAACGGCCGAAGAAGGGATCGAACGACGACTGGGTGCATCCCGACGACGCGGATGCGCAGATCACCAAGATGAAAGACGGCCGCACGCATTTGGCTCACAAGCTGGAACACGCTGTGGATATGAAGACCGGCGTCGTGCTGGGGGTGACGGTTCAGGGTGCTGCCACCGGGGATACGACGACAATCAAAGAGACGTTGATCCGCACGGCCGAGAACATGGAGAAGCTGGCAAGCAACCCGAAAACCGAAGCGCAGATTCGAGAAGATTGGTTTTCTGAAGTCGTCGCCGATAAGGGATATCACAGCAACGAAACGATGGTCGATCTTCGCGAATTGGGGATACGCACCTACATCTCGGAACCGGATCGGGGCCGTCGCCGCTGGAAGAACAAGCCGGACGAACAACAGGCTGTCTATGCCAATCGCCGTCGAATCCGTGGAGAACGCGGCAAGGAGTTGTTGCGGCATCGCGGCATGATGCTGGAACGACCCTTCGCTCACGGTCTGGAAACCGGCGGCATGCGACGGGTTCACCTTCGAGGACGGGAAAATATCCTGAAACGGATCCTGGTTCACTACGCGGCCTTGAACCTGGCGTTGATCCTGCGCCAGAAGTTCGGGCAGGGCACGCCACGGAGCCTGCAGGACCGGTCTGCGGCATACTTTGCCGCTCAAATCGTGCTCTTCTGCGTCCAGATGGCGCTTCAAACGCATCATGAACTCCGTCAGCTGGATATCGAGCCCAACGTGGCTATCGAATCCGACGTTACGACTGTGTCAGAGAATCTCACTTCTGCCACGGGCTGCTAGGTCCGGAAGTCGCGTTCGATGATAACGAAGTCCATCTGTGGACACTTAAACTCGACCAGTTGTTCTCGGATGGAAAGAGCTTCGTTACAGTGGCAGCGGGCAACACCGGAGGAGGTGACGTGGCATCAGGCGTGGCACGTATCCAGTCGCCCTCGGATGCGGTGAACGTGCTGGGGGTTGGAGCGAGCGATAGCCTGAAAAAGAAATGGAAACGGGCTCCATACAGTTCTCTTGGACCTGGCCGAAGCCCGGGGGTGATGAAACCGGATGTGATGGCGTTCGGCGGTTCGCGGCAAGAGCCGTTCTGGGTTCTCAGCGGAACGAAGGGCAAAACGGTTCCCACTGCGGGGACAAGCTTTGCTTCTCCGCTGGCGTTGAGAACAGCAATCGGGGTGCGTGCCTACCTAGGTTCAATAGTGCAGCCAATCTCCCTGAAAGCGTTGTTGATTCATCACAGCGACGATGCAGGCCATCATTGTCACGAAGTTGGTTGGGGACGCATTCCAACCGAAGTGGATGAACTGATTACGTGCGGACCCGGCACTGCCCACATTCTTTATCAGGGCGTGCTCGAACCGGGAAAGTACCTGCGCGCAAGAATCCCGGTCCCTCACGGCCCGATACCAGGGAAAGTGGCCGTCACGGCAACGTTCTGCTACGCGACGGAAACCGATCCTCAGGACACGGTCAATTACACCCGCGCGGGACTGGAAATCAAGTTCAGGCCCAATCGAACGAAACGAACGAAGCGAAACGGTAGGAGTCCCCAACATCCCGACACAATGCCTTTCTTTCAGTTGAAAGAGCTTTACAACACGGAAGAACAGCTTCGGCGCGACGCGCACAAGTGGGAGACAAGTCTAAAGCGTATACGCAGCTTCATGGGAAGTACTCTCAATGATCCGGTTTTCGATATCCACTACAATGCGAGGAAGGGTGGACATCCGTACGTCAATGCAAAGCCGATACCCTATGCGCTCGTGGTGACCGTTCACGCAAAGAACGTGCCTGATCTGTACGACCGGATCTCGCAACGCTACCGTACGCAGCTCGAAGCGTTGAAGCCTGTGATCCAAATCCCCATACGAACTTAGGGGAGTTCGCAAGCCTGTGCAGGGGTGGCAGCCAGCCAGTCAAACGGTATCCATACACTGCCATTGATGATGCAACGCGGATTCGCGCCCTAGTTTTGAGGTAGTGTTCCGCACGGTTCATGCTCGTCGGAATACGCACCGTACGACGATTCGATCCTTTGCAATGCGTTGATGCGGCGAATAGCGAATGTTGAGGAAAGCCACAATCGAAAACCGTAATGGGGTCCCTATCTGGAGCGTTGGCCGCTGATCCCGCGCAACCGGTGGATGAACGTTTACCTCCATCGATTCCGGGAGTCCGACGATACTCGTTACGGTCTGCACGACCATCCCTGGAATTTCGTTTCCGTCGTTCTTTGGGGGAGCTATATCGAGAGATTCCATGCGCAGGTGATCCGGCGTCGATGGCTCAGTGTGGCCTTCAGGTCAGCAGAAACGGCTCACGCCGTATCGATATCAACGCCGGGGGAGACGTGGTCATTGGTGGTCACGGGCTCTGTACGGCGATGCTGTGGCTTCCACACACCTGACGGGTGGCGAAGGCATGACGATCTGCTATTTCAGTAGCGCCGTATCGTCCAGGGCCTCATACAGGGGCCATTCCAGACCCGCCCTCCGGGCCCGTCCAGATACTAGGAAACGGTTCCCAGGCTCAACCGGCAGGCGCCGGCGATGGCCCAATGGCGGCTGCTGCTCGTATTTGAGTCGTAGAATCTCGCGTATGTGTCTCATCGGAAGTCGTTTCGTTGCCATCAGATCCTCCTGTGCTTGCAGGAGAACCCAACGGCTCCAAACTTCGCTACCGGCGAGTGTTCACGATCGTTGGAATCCGTGTTCAGGATCATTGGAATACGCAGAGCGCGAGCAAGGCATCGTCTTCTACCGCGAACTAGACAGCACCCTGGTGGTACGCGGGTATCACACGCGCGATCTCCGACTGCAACAGGCGGTCTCGTAGCCGCCGCGAGCGACAGTCGATGGCCGCCAGCGCATTCAGAAGGGGCAAGACACGTTCAACGGAACGAGCCTAGAAGTCGCTTTTGACACTGCTTTCCTTCTTCAGACAAGCGAAACGAGAGGGCAGCCTTCCCCTTCTCCAAGGAACCATCTGAAATGAGAGCATCCAAGGCCGCTGTAATGGTCAATCCATCGACGGAACTTCCTTGCCTTGCTTGCACCATAGCCCGAATCGTTGCGGCATCGGTCTCAGTCGAATCGCAGACGAGCAGGATCCTGTCTTGGATGGATATTGACTGTTTCTCCGACTTCTTCCCTTGGGCAAGCATGCCGGGTTTAGTCCACCTCCCGCTCCCTTGACGGATCTTCTTTCCACGCTGGAGTGTGCCGTCCCGCCCGATGATCCAACCGCGCTCCTTCAGTCGCTGGGATCTCTTCCCATTCTGTTTGTACACGAAACCCTCACCTCTTCCTGGATCACACTTTCGGATACCCTCTAGTGCACTTTCCTTTAAGCTGCACCAATATTCTATGATTTCGCTAACGTAAAAGCCTCCAAAGCGGGTTTTCCGGCCAGCGGCCGGAATTCAATGTTGGCTTACGTAACTCACTCGGAGAAGCAGGATGAAGGCGTGCAAAGTGGATGAACAGCAGCTGGCCGAGTGGATTGACGGCGCATCAGGTGCGATCCGGTATCTGGGTCCGGCGATCACGGAGAGGCTTGCTCAGAAGATTCTCGCTGCGGAGAAGCGCACGGGCCAACCCAAGCTCCTGTGCTGGATCAACAGAATGATGGGAGAGCAAGAGACGTTGCAATCGGCGCCGGACCATGACCGGCAGGACATCCCCGCTCCTGGTTCCCAGGCGCCGTCCGAAGTCGTGCCGGTTAGCCCGCAGTCCCCGCTTACGGCAGCTTGTTGAAGAGAAGCTGCGGCAGGTCTGGTCGCCCGAGCAAATCGCCGGTTGGCTGAAACACTCATATCCGGAAGACGAGTCGCTTCACGTGTCCCACGAGACGATCTATCGCAGCCTTTTTGTCCAGGCCCGCGGGGTTTTGAAGAAAGAACTGACTCAGTATCTGCGGACAAGAGGCACGATTCGCCGATCTGGAAAAGCGAGCCGGAAAGGCCATGGAAAGGGACAGATCGCAGACATGATCTCGATCCGTGAGCGCCCGGCTTCAGTCGAAGATCGTGCGGTCCCCGGTCACTGGGAAGGGGATCTGATCGCCGGATCGAGGAACACCTACATCGCCACTCTGGTCGAACGTCACTCGCGTTATGTGATGCTGGCGAAGGTTCCCAACAAGAAGACCGAAACTGTTGTCAACGCGCTCATCGAACAGGCGCATCAACTACCGACCGAACTCTACAAATCACTGACCTGGGATCGCGGTCTGGAAATGGCGGATCACAAGCGGTTTACCCTGGCGACAAACATTGCCGTCTATTTCTGCGACCCACGGAGTCCATGGCAGCGCGGATCGAATGAGAACACCAATGGTCTGCTTCGATACTACTTTCCCAAAAGGACGAATCTGTCGGTACACTCACAGGAACGTTTGGACGCGGTTGCTCGGCAGCTCAACGAGCGGCCACGCAAGACGCTGGAGTTCGCAACTCCGGCAGAAACAGTTAATGCATGTGTTGCATCGACCGGTTGAGCCGGCATCCTTTATCACTCATAACTATACCGCTCTCCAACCCGGGACCCGGCCCGGGGAAACCGGCATAATGCCTAATCACTCGCTAACGTGCACTAACAGGAGTGCTTTCCGGTGCTTGCCCAACGTGCTTGGTTTCAATAACTTCCCGAAATCCTCAACACCCTCCGCGAACTCGACGCGAACCCTCTGGACACCCAGGAGGTGGGCGGATATTTCAAGTGCAGGATCGCGCGGCGAGATCAGTCCGGGGCCGGCGGCGCGTTTCAGTTCTGAAATGACCGGCGAACACCCCAGCTATCAGGGCGTCGATAACGATACCGGAGACTCGGGCTTGCATCAGACTATGAACCACTCTGCAAAGAAGTACGTGCGCGGCGCTGTACGTAGGAAAGCATTGAAGGCGCTTGCGGCCTGTTCAAGCGAGGCATCATCGGCTCGTTCCGTCAGAGGTCTCACAAGCATCTGGACCGCTACCTGAATGAATTCGAGTCCAGCTACAACAACCGAAAGAATCCGGGCAGGTTCCGAGACACGCTTCTGCAGTTGGTCACTTCTGAGCACATCGAATAGAAAAAGCTCATTGCGTGATAGTGGGGAGCACATTTACAATCAGATGGTCAGTATCGTCAAATCGCTCAGTTACTCTGCTACCGATCTTTCCTTTAACTAGGGCGTGTTAACACTAACGTAGTGCCTCGACGATGAGAGCGAAGTGAAGGAAGGCGAGGAACATGACGTCGAGTTTATCGAAACGGGAGAAGATACGCCGGAAACCCTTGAGTCGGCGGAAGAGCCTCTCGACTTCGTTCCTGCGGCGGTAGAGCACGCGGTCGTATTCCCACGGCTCCAGGCGGTTGCGCTTGGGCGGCACGACGGGAATCCACCCAAAATCCAGAGCCAATTGGCGGGTCTGGTCGTCCTGGTAGGCACGGTCCATCAGCAGCGGTAGCGGCTCGGGTAGTGGCCCCAGACCGGCGAGCAGCTCGCGGCCCTGCGGGGCGTCGTGCGCTTGGCCGGGCGAGAGCGCAAACGTTATCGCCGTTCGAGCATTCGCGGCAACCAGATGAATCTTGGTGGTCCATCCACCGCGGGATTTGCCGATCGCTTGCGGACCGTTTTTTTTAACGCTCCCGTGCCGTCGGGATGAACCTTCACAATGGTCGAGTCCATCGAAACGGCTTCGACCCGGATGCGGACCAGTTGCTCGCGCTGGAGTTTCTCGAAGACGGCGTCGAGCACGCCGTTCTTGGACCAGCGGTTCATCCGGGTGTAGATGGTGTGCCAGTTGCCAAAGCGCTTGGGCAGACCGCGCCACTTGCAGCCCTGCTCAGCCACATACAAAATGGCGTTCAAGACCGTCAGGTTCGAAAGACTGACGTTGCCCCGCTGACGCGGCAGTTCCGGCTCGATGCGACAATACTGCTCCTGTGTGATCTCCATGCGTGATTATAAAACATTCATGCTCATTAGTGTTAACACGCCCTAGTTCACCATAACTAAAGGCCCACACAACCTCGCGGAAGGTTTTCCACGGCCCAATATCAAAAACGATTTTGAAATCCTTGTCCGGCATAATGGTTGGATTATTGCTGCCGTCAATCTCAACCGCCCATTGCGTGCAGTTCTTGATAGCCTCTTCTATCTCTTTTGCAAGATCGAGATCTTTGTAATCTGCAAACCTAACTGTCACACGGAAATCTTCAACTGTCCGACCCTCGGTTCGAGCCCTCTCAATGTTCATTGAGACCCGATCAGCAAACCATCGAATTGCCGCCTCAGCATGTTCCTTCTTGCACTTGTGTAGTGCTCCACGTAACAGTTGTAGTTCGGAATCGTCGGAACGTGTCCTTCTCTTAGCAAGGCGCCGCACAGAGGTCAGAGCGAGGGCCATTCTTCCACGAATGTTCCATCCAGTAATGACTTCCTGCACCCCTTTAGAACTCACGACTGCCCATCCACCCCATACCAAGGCAACAACAAAGAGCAAGGCGCTAAGGGCCTGATTCTCCACCCCGCTTACCTCAACCCCAGTGCCGGCAAGGAACATGACAGCAGGTCCAGACCACCGCCTAAACAATGACGCCACTTAAGAATGCTATCGCAAACCGACCGGCGGCCACCGATGATTTCTTGAATTCTCTCAGCAGTGATCGCGAGACTGGCCGCGATCTGACAAGACTCGTGCGAGGCAACGAACGAAACGATTGTGGAACATCTTCGCCGGGTACCAGGGTATCCAGTGTGTAGCAAAATCCCGGCGGCCAACCTCTCCTTGAGGCCCGCCCGCTGGGGACGAAGCCGCAATCCCTGGCGGCTTTCGCATTCGCTTACCAGCATCCCAGGGTGTCTGTTGCTTACGTATCGTCTCTCATATACTACGCAGGTGACTACTCCAAGGGGTTTAACCGAAACCATGTTGAAGTGTCGCTCCAGTCTCTTCTCAGGCGTGAGACAGAAAGGGCGTGAGGTTGGCTTCGACTAGGCCAGTTGGTTTGCAGTTGGCGGAATCAGGAGCGCCGTAGAGACGCCCATACGCGTCTTGAGCAATACACAGTTCGCATTGGTGACCAGGATCGTGCGCTGGAAACGCTCACAGATCAGGGTATCAGGCAGATCGGTGCGATTTTGCACGCTAAGGCCGGGAGCGCGACCGTCGTAAAACCGGTCCAGACTGTGTGAAAAGTCCAAGTCGTGGATCGCTGATCCGGCAACACCGAAGGGCAAGCACGATGACGGACCCGTAGCGGCACAGATCACTCGGGGCTGCCAGCCTTTTCGGTGGCGTGAGGTGTTGCTGTGACTGGGAAACGCGGGATGGAGGCGGATTGTTGCGCCAAAAACGGGCGGATTACCCGGTCAAACCGCTGCGACGGCAATCAAAGCGGGAATTCCTACGAGGTTGATTGCGCGTCGCATGTTGTAGGCCAAGGCGGTGAGGCTGAACTCCCCGCGGACATTGCCGAGCCGGCGCGTCAGGAACGCGCCTTGGCCCATCCACTGCTTGATCGAACCGAAGGGATGCTCGACCGACTCCCGGCGACGATCCATCACCTCGGGCCGGGCGGCGAGACGGTTCGCCATGCGCTCCATCGTTGCTTCGTTCTCGAAGCGCGTGATGCTCCGATAGGTGTTCTTGGTACATCGTTCGCGTAGGCCGCAGCCTCTGCATGCGGCGCGGTTGGCGTAACTGACAAGATACGTGCCTGTGCGCGACTTACCCACGCTTCGGCGATACAACGGCACCAGACGCTCACCAGCGGGGCACCGGTAGGTGTCCGTGGCGTCGTCGTATTGGAAATCGGACTTCGGAAAGTGGCCACTGCGTCTGGCCGTGCTCCGGTCGGGCTTCGGAACGTAGGGCGTGATCCCGGCGGCTTCGCAGTCCTCAATGTCTTCGATCTTGTAGTAGCCTCGGTCCGCGACCGCGTCGATCTCGTCGACAGCCAAGTTCTCCCGAGCCGCTGTAGCCGTCTCCGCGAGCAGACCGAGGTCCGCGACCTTGCTGTGGACCTGCTGTTCGGCGATCAGATTGTGCTTCGTGTCGACAGCGATCTGGACGTTGTAGCCCACTCCGACCCGTGTCCCGGAATGCATTGACCGGGAGTCCGGATCCGTAAGCGACAGCTGGGCTTCTCCGGTATCGTCCAGCGTCTGCCGATGCCCCTCCAAGGTCTCCTTCCTCTTACGGATCGATGCGATCTTCTCCTGAAGATCCGCCACGGCAGCCGCTCTGCCGCCGGCATCATCCGCGTCGGCCTCGTTCATCTGGTCAAGGTAGCGGTCGAGTCGGTCGTCGATACGCTGCAGGCCCGTCTTCAGCTTGGCCCGCGTGAAGTTGCGGTCCCGGTGGTTCACCGCCTTGATGCGCGTGCCGTCCACGGCGATCAACTCCCGCCCGTACAGGTCGAGTTCCCGGCACAACCGCAGGAACTGCCGAAACACCGCCCGGAACGCATGCCGGTTGTCGCGCCGGAAGTCGGCGATCGTCTTGAAGTCGGGCTTCAGCTGGCGTAGCAGCCAGATCGCCTCGAGGTTGCGATGCGTCTCTGTCTCCAGCCTGCGGCTCGACCGAATACGATTCAGATACCCGTAGATATACAGCTTCAGCAGATCTGCGGGATCGTAGCCTGGACGGCCCTTGTCGTTGGGCCGAACGCGCTGGAATCCAGCCGCCTCAAGGTCGAGGCCGTCGACGAATGCATCAATGAAACGGACCGGGTTGTCCGGTCCCACGTAGTCGTCCACAGCATCGGACAGAAGCAGAAGCTGGGAACGGTCTTCACCGGTGATATGTGCCATGACACATTTTACCAACCGCCATGGGGCACCCGAAGCCAGTTCACCGACTCCCGCCCGACTGTCGCCGACTTTTCACACAGTCTGGGTCGGTTCCGCGACAGGTAACGGGGAAGGCTCACGACGCAGGATCAGGACGCGGATTGCGTTGCAAAACCCTGTCGCACAAGTCATTGTTGCAATTCTACGGGGTCGCGGGCCTTCTGCGACACCCCGACAGGGGGGGTATGATGCTCATTGGGTATGCACGGGTCTCCACCCAAGACCAGACGCTACGACTCCAGCACGACGCGCTCACCGACGGTGGCTGCGAGAAGCTCTTCCGCGAGAAGCTAGGCGAGCTTTAGGTCCACAAAAGGAGAAGAGAGATAGACAGGCTCCTGCAGTTTCTGACGAGTGAATCGTACCTCGCATGGCTCATTGCAGGGGCCCTCCTTGTGCTGCTCACCCTGATCGTCATCGTGGGTCTCGTTCAGGGACGCGAGATCAGCTTCTGGCCTCCTCGACTCGGTCCGAGACTCGGATCGATCGTCCCGTCTGGTCTGCAGCCTCAAGCCTCAGCGACCGGACCACTCTGGGTCGAGAACTCCAGGACTGTTGATGAACGGACGGTCTGGCTCGAATCCGCGATCCTGGTTGTCGGCGTTCAATACTCGCCCAAGTTTTTCAAGGATTTCTTCGATGTTATTCGATCGAGATCACGGGGTAGTAAGACGACACTTGCACTGGTTGTGAGACCGGAGGGCCCAGCAGCTCAGTACCTCTCTGAAAACACCACGAGTACCGCGAAGGTCACCGAATGTGTACACGAGATTGAGCGCTTGCTGAAGGAGGCTGACGAGGGGCGAGGCTATGTGAGAGTCAAGATGCACGACTGTGTGCTGAGGTACTCGTTCATACGAACGGAAGAACATATCTGGGTAAAGTTTTTTACGAACGCGTCTTATCGAGCGGTCGTTCCAGCCGTGAGAGTGGAGAGCGGCAGTGAGCTGTTCGCCTTCTTTGAAACCGATGTTCGCAAACTGGAAGAAGTGTCTGATGCCTAATCGCGCTGCTCTGACGAGCTTGCTTGACACGGCAGTAGCCTCAGCTGGGGCTGAGCGAGTAGCCGAAGTCTTGACCAGCCTCGCGCGCCGAGAGAGCCTGACTGACACCTTAACGCTCGTTTCGAATGCAGGGGTCCATACAATTCCAGACAGCTATTTGCATGGCGATATTTACGAAGTCAGTCGAGGCGACTGGACAGCGAGTACGCCAGCCGAAGTGCATGAGGAATTGACGCGGCTCCTGCGTGGACTTGCGCACAAGCTACGCTCTCGTCCCTGGAGACAGGTATACCTAGTCCCAACTGGTCATTCGATTCTGACAATGAACGTCAAACTTCTTGTCTATCGACTCCTTCGAATCAATACGATCGACCTGTACTACAACGCCGGACAGTACATCGAAGTTCACATTGATCACCGTCGACTGTCTTTGCAGACGGAGGACCACGGGGACACGTGTGCGTAGGGGCGGCGCCAGTTCAATGGCCCCGTAGCAGAGGAACAGCATCGAGATGAGTGCGCCGTGTGCGTGGAAACCGTAAGCACGGACATGGGGCGCAACCGCCGGAACTCACTCACTCCGAGATGCTCCACACATAGAACGTTGCCCGACTCACCCCCAGCTGCCGGCACACGTCCTCAACGGCGGTCCCTGCTTCCTCCTGCCGGAGCGCATAGACCACCTGCTCCTCTGAGAACTTCGCTCGCTTCACTCGTCCCTCCTTTCGGGAGGCTTCGAAGCGTGATTTCGATAACGTAAAAAGGACCCACCAAACGGGGTTCTGATCGAGGAAACGGGACCCACCCCTGATAGTCTCCTCCGGCGAGTGCCTGGATGAACGGGCACGACGGAGGGAGGATAAGGAGTTGTTAGGGATGGATCAGTACGAATGGGTCAGGACCGCACATCGAGTTTACCAGAAAAGCATTCGACAGATCGCCCGGGAGACCGGGCACACGAGACGGACGGTCCGGAAAGTATTGGCCGGGCAGGATCCGAAGTATCGGCGGGAGAAGGAGCCGGCCTGTCCGGTGATGGACCCGGTGGCCGGGATCGTGGAGGGCTGGCTGCGGGCCGATCGGGAGCAGCCGGTCAAGCAGCGGCACACGGCGCACCGGGTATGGCGGCGGGTTCTGGTGCAGACAGCCAACGGGGATCGGCGATAATGGGCTATGGCGCATCAGAAAACTGAACGGAATCCTCTATTTGCCGGACGTTGGTTCGAAGACGACATCATTCTCCTCTGCCTTCGCTGGTATTTTCGCTTCAAACTGAGTTACCGGGACCTGGTTGAGATTTTAGGTGAACGGGGTTTATCGATTTCGCACACCACGATCTTGCGTTGGGTCATTCGCTATGCCGAAACCTGCGAAAAGCGTTGGAGCCGATTCGCGCGGCCGGTGGGTGGGAGCTGGCGGGTTGATGAAACGTTCATCAAGGTGCGAGGCCAGTGGATGTATCTGTACCGCGCCGTAGTAAATCCGCCGGGGAATGAGGTTGGAATGGACACCTAGCCCTTCAATAAATTCGACTTTTTCTCCCTCGGTCGGAAGCCAGTTCATGCCCGGATGTTCCAGGACAAAATCAAGCGAGAGAAGCCTCCGCATCACGACGCTCCAATTAGCCTTTCGCCGGTGGCGGATGTTCTCGACTCCAAGCGCCCGGTAAATCCCTTTGCTTGAAATTCGGCACGTTTTGCCTCCCCCATTGACTAACTGCCATTCACCCTCCACCGCTGCCCGGCGCTCCAACAATGCCCTGACAAGGCGAAGCGCCTGTTTTCGATCCGCATCGAAGTAATGACAGAACTGCGCCCGCGTGAAAACTCCACTGTGGAGACAGACAAGAGCAATCCATTCCGCTTCGCGTCCGGTCCATCCAAGGGACGCAAGCGCCCGCTCCCGTCCCTTCAAGTGGTCGATCATCGTCCGCCCGTCACCACCGCCCGGTCTCCTTGCAGATAGGTGATAACGATTCCCATAGGATTGTGAACAATCAGATCGGGGGGGATCTCTTCGAGGAACAGGAATTGAAGCGACAAACTCCACCGCTCCCGGTCCACTTCGGCCTGGGCGACAAGGCGCACAAGGTCAAAATCGGCCGTCGCGCTGTGGGGCTCCTGGGGGTTGGCCTGAATCCTCAAAACGACACGATCCACCTGCAACTCATCGCGAAAGCTCACGCCGCAGCGGCGATCCAGCCAGACGGCGTGGCTGATGATCGCGGGGGGAAAGCGGTATCCGTGGTAGCTCGGCGTGTCGCGTTTCATCGACCACGTCTGCCACGCGCCCACTGAACTTGACAGTACCTTCACGGATGTGCGCTGCGCTACACGATTCGGAACGGAGAAATCGTTTACACCGGAATCTACGGGACCATCGAAGCCGTCAGCGGACCGGACTCAGCCGAATACCGTGACAGCCAGCCACCCAAAGAACGCGGCGTTCGTTGCAACCAGCGCCGCGCCCAGCTCTCTGTGGTTCCGTCGGGTCGCAACCGCGGCCACGAGATACACGCCGACCGGAAACAACCCCCACACGAAGAAGCGCGGTGTCAACGCGAGGTACGCCGAAGCCGGCCCGGCTAAGGCCGCAGCCACCACCACCAGCCTTGGACGTCTGCGGGCCAGTCCAAACGCGGCCACCAGCACGCTCAGCGCCACCGCCGGCCAGAAGAGCAAGAGAGGCCAGGAATCCACCACGTCAACCACTTACCGTACCGCCGTCGTTCAGCGCCAGCAACTCGCGGAGGACCTCGTCGTCGGAGATGTCCGGCGACCAACCGCCCGCTGCCGGCTGCAAGCGTTGTTAGTGTAGAAGTGGTAATTCAGGCTGACGGTCAGTGCCTGAGAGCCGATGCCGGAGAATTCCAGCTCGTTGTTGAACGGCGTCACGCCGTCGGCGAGTACGCCCGCGTGGCTGCGAACGACGTTGTACGCGGGATCTTGAGCGCGACCAGGACCGGGCACGGTCGCGCCGCCGATAAGTTTCTGCCCTGTTGCCTCGCATAGGGCGTTCTTCGCCGAGCAATCGGTGACGGTGCTTGCACCGGAGCGCGTTCGCCGTCGGGCCGGCAGGTCCGTCGCAGGTTCCCGGCCCGACGGCGTATCACGCCGATGAGCAACAGTGCTGCCAACGTGACCTACCGCACCGTGATCCACTGGTAGGTGGAGGTTCCGGACGTGTGGACCTCGTCGTCGCTCTCAGTTGCGCGGCACGAGCCGATGTAGGCGCAGATCCGGTTGTACGAAGTGAACACCAGGATTCCATCTGCGACCGTATCTCCAGTCGATCTTGGTGCCCGGGCGTAGTGCGTCCACGCCTCTGTCAGGTTGTGCAACTGCCCGCAGTAAAGCTCGCCGGGCAGGAACTCGGTCTTGGTCAGATCGCGAGCTGCGCAATCTCCATCGACCTGGGGAGGCTGAGGTGGCTCCGGTGTCGTCGGGCCGGTACCGCCGCCCGAGACGTAGTCCAGCACATGCACGGTGTCGGTGGCGGTGGATGCCGCGCCGTCGCTGTCGGTGGCGGTGGCCGTCACCGTGGCCGATTGACCAGCCGTGAGGGTCGAGCCGTTCCAGGTCGTGTTCGTCCCGCTCGAAGTGCTGAGACTTCCTGCCGAGGCGGTCCACGCGACTGTGAAGGAGTCGTTCTCGGGATCGGTCACGACGGCGCCGAAGTCGATGCGGGCTCCGTCCGACCCGATAGCCGGCGTGTCCAGGGTCGCCGTGCACGGGTTCGATGCGCCGCTCTGGGGCTGGAACCGCGGCGCGCAGATCAGGGAGATCGCCGGCGCGGCGTTCGGTACGAAGTTCTCGACATGCAAGGTCGCGGTGATGCCCGTGCCGAGTCTGTAGGGCGTGTCCAGCACGCTCACGGTGACGGGGTAGATGCGCGGGTCCAAGCCTTGCATGTTCCACGACAGCTTGGACCCGCTGGTGGAGTTGCCGCTCGGATCCAGCTCCAGGATTTCCGCTGGTGTGAGGCTCGTCACCGTTTGCACGCCGCGGTCATGCGTTTCCCACCTGTACGCAATCGGGTCGCCCTCGGGATCGTAGGCGGTGATCATGAACTCGGCGATCGCGAGGTCTCGCTTGCGCGACGGTATCTCGTCCTCTGCGTTGATCTTCACGGAGCAGGGCCATCCGGTGTCCGGTGGGATCAGAGGGGCACACACCAGCGGCGTCGTCACCGGGCCTCTGTCCGCCCGAGGTGGTGGTACGGTGACCGTCACGTCGACGCCCTCGAAGGCGGTATCTCTGTAGCCCCATTCCTTGAAGCTACCCCAGGCCTTGTACTCGTACCCGATTTTGATTTTGTGCGAGCCTGGATCGCTCGGCGCTTCCCAGAGGAACGAGTACGACGATCCGCCGAGTAGTGACCCTGGGCCGGAGGTCTGCTTGACACGCCAGAGGCACTCGGCACGGTCGGTCTGGCCTATTCCGCACTCCCGCCAGTTATCTCTCTGCGTGCGCCCCGTCACCTCTCTGAAGATGGCCGGGGGGTCGAATCTGGGTCGGAGCAGTTTGGGTAAACCGGGGATCAGAGGCTCGTCCAGCACGAGCCTGAGTTCCAGCTCGTCGCCTTGCTGGACGATGCAGCCTCCTACGCACTCCACGCGTGGAGTGGGACGCGGCGGCCGTGGCGGGATGAGAAAGGAGTCAAGTCCGTTCCAGGTTATGGTGATGTCCGGCATCCCCGCGGCAGACCCGGCCCATCCCATCCGCCCTCGTTTCTGTGTCCCGCCGTTTGTCCCAAAAAGTATCACACGGACCCACATCTTGGTTACAGGGTCGACAAGTTCGCCATCGCCTGACCGCTCGATGATGTAGTAGTGGCGTCCTTGAATTGCGCCGTAGTCCTCTACATTTTGCAGCCATGAGCCTGACCCGCCGGGAGACCACTCCGCATAGTGATCGTAGCGGAGATAGCTGAACGAGTTTGGCTTCGCCAGACTATACAGAGCCGTGCGATCGGCCGAGCTTCCGCCGGAGCAGTCCCCTGATAGATCGAGGTGGATGAAGGCTCCAATGTAGCCGGCCTCTGCCGTTGATGGCGTGTAACCCGTCCCGTCAGTCGCGTACACATAGTGGCCGAGCGGCCCGTCGTACGCGTTCGAATCGTGGTAGTTGTAGACCAGTGTGCACGCCGCACGAGGTCTGTTCACGGGCTCGTTCCCGGGCTCTCCCCGAGGCCCGCTTCCGCCGCTGCCACCGCTTCCAGAGGCGATCAGCTCGACATCGGCGGCCGCCGCGCAGTTGTTCGCCGTGTCGGACTCGTCGGTCACTGCGTCGACGCACGCGCCGTAGTAGTACGTGCCCGCCGTCGACGGCGCCGTCAGGCTGATCGACTCGCTGCTGGTCGCTGAAGCGGCAAGCCCCCCGACGGCGGCCGTGCCCACTTCGGCGTCGGCGGTCGTAATCGTTTCGTCGGTCGACTGGTAGAAGCGCAGCGTCGTAGAGGCAGACTGGTCATTACCTTGATTGCGAACAGTCGCGCTCAACGTGAAGGATCCTCCCGCATTCGGGCTGCTATCGCTTACCGACGGAGTCTGGACCACCAAATCCGGAGTACCTGCTGAACCGGGAATCTCCACGAGGCGCCAGACGTATTCTCCGCTCTCTCCGTCGGCGCACGTGAAGGTTGCCGTGCCCGCCATTGCCGAAGTGAAGGTAAGGCGGGTCGTACAGCGATCCCCGTCATCGTAGTTGAACGTTACCGTTCCTGTATTCGAACCCGTGTGCTGATAGGTATAGCTTCCCGTATAGGTGTCCGCGCCCTCGGTTTCCCGGAAACGGCCGGGACTGACGAAATCCGCATAGACTGTCGGGAAGTTCGTAGCTGCCCGCTTACCAACGAAGAGATCGTTGAACGCAGCTTCGTTCGCCGGAGCGAACATCTCGCCCGTAACATCGGGGGCAGCATCCAGTTCACCCGGAGGCAAAGAGGAGAATACGGGAGCGGCTTCGAAGTTGAGGGACAGAGTGACGATGGGCTCCGTGGAGGTGACTTCGATCGATCCAGTAAAGCTGGTGAGATCAAATAACTCCGCCATGCCGTGCGCATCATGGCCTCCGGGCAACAGTGTCCTATCGACGCTAGCCAGCACCTCCCCCGCCGTGTCCCTGGCAGTAAAGGTGACGTGAGCCGATGTGGCGGAAGGGTTGGCATAGGCAACCCCGGTCCCAAACTGACCTTCTCCCTGTTCGGCAAAGGTGACAAACCGGGTTGCCGGAACCGCCGCCGCATTGACTCCGACTTCTGCCGTGGGTGCCCCTTCGCTGTTGCGCAGACGATACAGAAGGCTGGCCTTCACCGGCCCGGAGCAGGTGGCCCGCGCCCAGCCGGGCGCAAGCGGAGCGCTTAGCTCCACGTTGGTCTCCTGGTGAACGGACCCTCCGGGATCCAGAACGTCGGTCCGGCTGATCACCGTTCCCTTATCCGCAAACGAGACCATCAGCGGACTTCCGTGATCGGAAAGGAAATTGGTTTGGCAGGTCACCTCCTGCGAGGAGTAGTTGATATAGGTGATCGTGGTTTGCCAACTCGCTCCCACGGCAAGATGCGGGAAGTAATAGGTAGTCGATCCCTGCGCGGCAGCATCCGGTTCCCCCGGAGGCAAGGAGGAGAATACGGGAGCGGCTTCGAAGTTGAGGGACAGACTGACGATAGGCTCCGTGGAGGTGACTTCGATCGATCCAGTAAAGCTGGTGAGATCAAATAACTCCGCCATGCCGTGCGCATCATGGCCTCCGGGCAACAGTGTCCTATCGACGCTAGCCAGCACCTCCCCCGCCGTGTCCCTGGCAGTAAAGGTGACGTGAGCCGATGTGGCGGAAGGGTTGGCATAGGCAACCCCGGTCCCAAACTGACCTTCTCCCTGTTCGGCAAAGGTGACAAACCGGGTTGCCGGAACCGCCGCCGCATTGACTCCGACTTCTGCCGTGGGTGCCCCTTCGCTGTTGCGCAGACGATACAGAAGGCTGGCCTGCACCGGCCCGGAGCACGTGGCTCGAGCCCAGCCTGGCGCAAGAGGAGCGCTCAGATCGACGTCGGTCTCCTGGTGAACGGATCCCCCTGGCGGCAGAACGTCGGTCCGGCTGTCAACCGTTCCCAGTCCCGCAAACGAGACCATCAGAGGACTTCCCTGATCGGAAAGGAAATCGGTCTGGCAGGTCACCTCCTGCGAGGAGTAGTTGATATAGGTAATCGTGGTTTGCCAACTCGCTCCCACGGCAAGATAAGGGAAGTAATAGGTCGGACCTCCCGTCACCGGCGGGGGCATCATCCCCTCGATGGTGAAGGTGTTCTCGCTGGAGTAAAATCCTCGTTGCCCTCCAATGGAAATCTCGGCGACTAATCTGTATTCTCCGGGGTTCGTTGTAGAATATGCGCAGACCCCGCCATTGTGTTCTGTTCCTGGGACGTCCACCCAGGTTGAACCGGCTCTCCTCTGCCATTTCGATGTGTGTACGGTGTAGACGACTCCATTAATAGTCGTGTTCGAAAGATTGATACAACCCCCATCTGAGAAGAATCCATATTGAATGCGGCCGTCTGATACCCTTAACCCTGGTAGCGGAGTATATTCCTGGGCCTGCAGGGGCAGACTGCCCGCGGCCAGCAGAAGGACTGCGGCAAGACTCCAAACCGCCATGTTGCGGGAAGGAAGGACACCGTTTCGCAAAGACACTGTTTTCCTCCTTATATAATCCCCCTTCAATACTCAGGCACGTATTCGCCCCACGGCTCATAGTCATCCGGGAACTGATACCCTGCCGGTTCCAACTCCAAGTTGTGGGCGAAGCCGTCGATGAAGTCATACTGGCTGCGGTGGGCTTCATCGGCAATCACCACGATGTTGCGCCGGTCGGACAGGAGGGGATGCCGGTCTCCCTTCTCCTCGGGGAAGAACTTCTGGATGGTGGTAAACACCACTCCGCCCGATGAGACCGCAAGCCTGATTCGCAGGTCCGCCCGGTTCTCGGCCTGAACCGGCGGTTGCCGCAGCAGATCTCGGCAACGGGCAAAAGTGCCGAAGAGCTGATCGCCAAGATCGTTGCGGTCGGTCAGAACGACGATAGTGGGGTTTTCCATCGCCTGTTCGCGGGTGATGCGCCCCTGCTGGTCAACAACGTAAACCGGCTCCCGCTCTCCGTCGAGGCCGCACCACAGCTTCGGTTCTGCTTGAGCGGGAGTTATCCCTCTTCTGCCGGAATGGGTCTAGCTGTCCTGCCCAAATCCTCGCGATCATTCTCTAAGATCCACGATGGGCGGTGGGGGCGTTCCGAACGAACTTGGTGCCAGCCTTTTCGCGCGAGCGCGGCTTTGAAACTGCGACAAATCGCCCATGGTGATCGTACCTCTGCCGCCGGTTGCTTCATAGAAATTAGTGACAGGCGGGCCGGATTCGTCCTTACCCGCGTGGCTGAACCATAATACGTCGTCGCTCAACCGTTCAAGTCTCTCTCGGGTCGCGGGGTAGTCCTCGCTAATTAGCAGAATAACTGCCACCCGAAAATCCTTCTGAGCTTGCGAATGGTCGGGAACGCGCGGTCCATGCTCGGCGATGATGTCCTCAATTCTGTGCGTCTTGAACCCACTTGCGGTGAACATCCTATACCATGCTATCACTACGGCCCTCCGGGGTTCTTTTCATCTTTCTGTCTGAGAAACATGGGAGAATAAGCCATGCCTCATAAACAAGGCTTGGTTCCAGCCTCTGTGTTCCTGCCCGATCTCCCCGAACGATCCACGGACCCCGGCCACCTCCTGGCGCTCCGCCGAAACAGGCACTCTTTCACCCTGGCCGATCAAGTGAACCAGTTGGTTTCAGCCAGCGAAGCAACCCCGGATAGAGGGTTCCTGGGGCGAACGATGGCGCTGTGCAGCTTGCCTCGAAGCAACCCCGGCAACCGCCTTCAGTACAAGCGCGTCAACGGTCCCTTCACGCTCTACATGATCGCTGGTGGCGGCAACAAGCTACCCTTCGGAACCAACCCGCGTTTGATTTTGGCTTGGGTCTGTACCGAAGCGGTACGGTCGGGAAGCCGGGATCTCGTTCTAGGCCGGTCGCTCTCCGAGTTCATGCGTAAGCTCGGTATCGCTAGTACCAACGGGAGAACACAAGCGAGGCTCCGCAATCAAATGAAGCGGCTATTTAATTGCAGCGTCCAACTAACCTACACAACGGCGGGTCGTGAAACCTCGGCATCGGCCCTCGTCGCTGAACTCACCGACTTCTGGTGGAATCCCAAACAGTCCGATCAAGCGGGACTGTGGGAGAGCAAAGTGAGACTGAGTGAGGCTTTCTTTAATGAGATTATCCGCCACCCGGTGCCGCTCGATCTCACCACCCTCAAGGCCCTCAAACGCTCTCCGCTGGGCCTCGATCTCTACCTATGGCTCACCTATCGAATCTTTGCTCTGACAACCCCACAACAGCTTACCTGGAAGCAGGTGTACCGTCAGTTTGGAGCGCACCCGGACAAAGCCAGCGACAGATTCACCGTCCATGCCTTCCGTTACAAGGTTCTCCGCGAGTTGAAAAAGATCAAGCTGGCCTGGCCGGGGTTGAACTACGCAACGCCTCCGGGCCTCGGTTCTGGTGCAGACAGCCAACGGGGATCGGCGATAATGGGTTATGGCGCATCAGAAAACTGAACGGAATCCTCTATTTGC
The DNA here is from genome assembly GCA_965218085.1 of Terriglobia bacterium. Lineage (GTDB taxonomy): Bacteria > Acidobacteriota > Terriglobia > 20CM-2-55-15 > 20CM-2-55-15. The sequence continues at coordinate 1,000,321 of CBDCKF010000001.1, forward strand.
CGGACGTTGGTTCGAAGACGACATCATTCTCCTCTGCCTTCGCTGGTATTTTCGCTTCAAACTGAGTTACCGGGACCTGGTTGAGATTTTAGGTGAACGGGGTTTATCGATTTCGCACACCACGATCTTGCGTTGGGTCATTCGCTATGCTGACACGTGTGAAAAGCGCTGGAACCGATTCGAGCGGCAGGTGGGTGGGAGCTGGCGAGTTGATGAAACATTCATCACGGTGCGGGGCCAGTTGATGTGCCTGTATCGAGCCGTGGACGGACAGGGCAACACCGTGGAGTTCTTTCTCAGTCGAACACGTGGCGTCGCGGCGGCGAAGGCCTTCTTTCCGAAGGCACTGAAGCATCATCGGGAGCCACACAGCATCACCTTGGATGTCCACCAGCCGAGCCATAGCGCCCTGCGGCGCATGGGAATGAACGGGGAGTTCAACTTCCGGGGCCCGAACCCGGTGAAGATTCGTTGCTGTCAATACCTGAACAACGTTGTGGAGCAGGACCACCGCCGGGTGAAGGGGCGATTGCGCCCGATGTTGGGGTTCAAGACATTCTACAATGCGCGACGCGTCATTATCGGCATCGAACTGGCGCAGAAGATTCACAAACGCCAGTTCGCAATTCCGATCACCTTGCAGTCGAATCCCGCGGTGATCTGGCGTCACGTCATGGCAGCATAGGCCGCATTGCCGAAGCGTACTCCTGATCTTATCGTTCCGACAATCCTATCTGCACCAGAACCCTTTTTGCGAACTTCCGTCACTTCCGTATACTGAAAGAAATGACGAAAGCGGATATACACAAGCTGGCGCTAGCGCTTCCAGAGGCCGACCAAATTGAGTTAGCTCATACCCTGCTCGACAACACCACTCCCTCTCTCACCGAACCGCAGGAAATGGAAGTCACTCGACGTATCAAGGGCTACCGGGCCGACCCGAGTATTCTGGTCTCCGAAGAAGATGCCCTGATCAGGTTGAAGCAACTCGTCGCCGGATGAGGCTGTTCTATACCGAGGAGGCTCTCGACGAGAGGGACGCCGCTTTCCGCTGGTATCAGGAACAGAGAGACGGCCTTGGCCTTTCCTTTCTTGCCCATCTTGAGTATCTGGTCAATAACATCGTCGACTTCCCTTCTTCCGCTCGGCAGTATGCAGATGGCTCTCGCCGTGCAGTAATGCGGAAGTTCCCCTTCGTCATGGTTTACACGGTCGAGGGCGATGCTGTTGTAATCACGGCAATTTTTCACACCTCAAGAAATCCCGTAGATCTCGAGCGATAGAGCCCCCAGATAGTCTTATCGGCGTATTGTCTTATTTGGGTTGACCTGTCTTGACTTCTTCTCTGAAAGATTCTTAGAATAAGCTCATACGCTTATACTTATCTTCTTATGCCGCACGTTTTCGCAGTCGCCAATACCAAGGGAGGGGTGGGGAAGTCCACCCTGACCGTGAATCTGGCTGTCCTGACTGCCTCACAAGGCCACAGGGTGCTTTTGGTCGACGCTGACCCTCAGGCCAGCAGCCTACAGTTCCTTAACGCTAGAGACGACTCTCTACCCGCGTTCACCGGCATTCAGATCTCCCAGCCAATCATCCATAAACAACTCCCGGACCTCGCGACGCCCTATAAGTACGTCTTCATTGACGTTGGAGGTCGTGATGCGCCTGTGTTCCGAAGCGCCCTAGTCGCTGCTGACACCATCCTCATTCCGATGGTGCCATCAGTCTTCGACGCCTGGGCGGCCGAAGACGTCTTTAGCGTTATTGATGAATTGACCACCGGCCGGCCTGTCGATACGCGTGTCGTGCTGAACCAAGCCACTCCCACGGTCATTGCTAAAGAAGCTCTACAGAGCCTTCAAGTTGGACTCAAGGAACGGAACATCGTCCTGATGGTCGCCGTCCTCCAGAATCGCACCGCCTGGCCTCGATCCATTGGCGAAGGCATGGGAGTAGGGGAGTGGGAACCGACAGGCAAGGCCGCCCAAGAACTTTATCAACTAGCACGTGAACTTGAACTCCATGTCGATGAAAACGCCACGGAAGCCTAAATTTGATGAGGGCTCGTTCATCGGAGGTGCCGTGACGGCGAAAGGGGCCGACAGCGCCACGGCGACCAGACGGAAGAAGGGGATTCCGCCTGAAGGCACAATCCGGGCCACCTACAACTTCCCGAAGTCCGTTCATAAAGCCTTGAAGGCCCGGTCGGTTGAGGAAGATAAAACGATGCTGACGATGGTGCTCGATGCCATCGAGCAAGCATACGGTATCAAGCGCAAGAGATGATAAGCCGATAAGAATATGCGTATAGGCGTATTCCGTGGGATCGCGCCGGTCCGACGAGCGCATCCGTCATGTTGGACGGCGATGGGGTGGTCTGCGAGTAGAGACAAAGAACGACAGTCTCGGGAATTGTCTCTAATATCTCCGTTGCGAAGCGCCGCCGCATCTGCGACCCGGTCCAAATCCTCCCCGCGCACGGCCAGCGCCACGTTGTGCGGCTCGATATGCACACCCACCTCCCGATTTTTCGACCGCTTCATCTCGTGCTCGTTACCGGCCTCGGCGGCGTCCCGGTACTAATCTTCCAGGCTCGCGTCAGTAATCCTCTCATGGCTCCCCACCCGTTCCAGCGCCCGGTTTGCCTCGTCCGCTCAGTCCTCGCGGGTCTGCCCCAGCCAGTCGTGGACGCTCCAATCAACGGCACGCCCTGAAACCCATCTGACAGCCCCCTGAGCGGCCCTGATGAATACTCGCGGCGGCGGCCCTCAAAAAACGCCTGAGGGGCCTCCCACGGCCATTAGCTGGGTCTTCTGGCTGCTACGCCGGGTTCTTATCCATCGCTCAGGGTCTATCTGGCGGGTCAGGCAGAGGGGCGTGTTCCGCAATGATTGCTCTCGCCTGCTTCGTTAGAAGTTCCTTTTCCTTGGCCGTAAAGCGCCTGTCTCCGCTGACCCACTGGCTCATCCGATAGGTTTTGAGTTCGGTGATGAACATCTTCTCACCACGCAGTGTGATGGGGATGCCGGCAGCAATCGCAATCGCCTCCTGGCACTCTTTGATGGAGATCACTGGCGGGGTGCGAAAGCGGTTTCTGAACGCTTCGTCTTCCGCAATGATGGCCCGCGCCTGCGTCGTTAGAAGTTCCTTCTCCTTGGGCGTAAAGCGCCTGTCTCCGCTAACCCATTGTTTATCTATGATTCTAAGGTCGGTGATGAGCATCTGCTCGCCACCCAGTGTCACGGTCATGCCCAGAGTTGTCATGTCCCTGCCACGAGCAATCTGAATTGCCCTTCGGCAATCACTGATGGATCTCTTCGCCACGCTCTCCTTCCCCCTGTAGTTCTTCCCGGCGGCTTGCATCGAGACCGAACTGGCCACCCGCCCCGGTCGCTTAGACCCCCGGATTTCCCCCTTAAAAGGGTCTTTCCCGGCGCGGGACGTTCAATCGGCCGAACTATCACACCGTCAAGTTGCATAGTCTCCCATTCTTCGTGCCGTATCAGTTTATACTCCACCCACAAACTCCTTAGAGGCGGTGACAGGAGAGTTTGTCCGCACCTGTTCAGCCACCCGGATCCGCCCCAACGCACACCTATCATCTTCATCGAGTCCGCGTCCGCGGGCTGCTGCAAAGCCGATTCCCGATCCTATCTTCTCCTGAAAGGGTACAAGCAGCGCAGCCGGATAGAAACGGAGATCGGCCGTTGGGATACCAATGGAAAGGAACGAATTTCGTGCGCCGATCCGCGCGCGCCTGGGATCGCGACGGTAAAGCGTGGGCACCCGGCATACCGCTTCATGTTGGAGGGCGATGGAAATCGCGTAGTCTGCGACTAGAGACACACAACGACAGTGTCGTGAACTGTCTCTAATATCTCCGGCACGCTCCGTGACATTTCCGGGGATCGATCGAAAAACCCCGCCCCAGATTCCGCCGTCCCGGGCTTTCGCGGCACGCCCCATGGCAGAGTAGCTGCCAAAATATCCTGCGCGGGGATCGTTTCTTCTTCAAGCGCGTGCCGTCCTCTCGCCGGCACGCGCTTCCACAAGAAAAAGGCGACGGGGCTGAACCCGCCGCCGAAGCTGCGGCTGTTTTACACGGCTTCGTCATCGTCGGTCGCGCTAGCCGCCTCAGCGTTACGCTCGACAATGAGCGTGTGCGCCTGGTCGGCGAGCTTGGCGAGAGTCAGCAGGTTCTTGAAGCCGAAGCTGTGCGTGGTCTTCCACAGGCCATCGTCGCGGTAGATACGCGAAAAGGTGACGTTGGGCCGGGTGATGCCGCCGACCTCGTTTTCCCAAACGGTCGCCTTGACGGCTCCGATCCTGAGTTCTGCGACGGGTTTGTTGTTGGTAGCCATTGATTGAATCCTCCTGGTTTAAGGGTTTGGAGCGTGTGTCGCTCACCGTGGGCAGGCGGCACCGGCCAAACCCGGCCAGGGGGTCCGTCGCCGGTGCGGGATGGCGGGGAATCACCGGCCCAAGTGCAGGGGCCGTGCCAGACGCCACCGGGGCGAGCGGCGCGGTCTGGCCGCGGCCCCTGCGCCGGTCCCCGCCGGAGCAAGCCAAGGCTACGGGAAAATGGCGAGACAACATCCGCGCGGTGGATCGGGGGCCCGTCAGAGCGAACAACGGGAAACCGGGACGATCTCACCGGCCGCTTCCCGGCACCACGCGCTGCCCGAAGCGGCGATCCTGGGACCCTTCGTGCGGACGTACTCTTGCGATGGCCGGGATTGAGATGGACCTAAAGACGATCGCGCTGAACTCGAGGGCGCCGCTGGCCAAACTCAAGGAGTTCACCCGGGGTTACAACGACGGGCAACGTGTGGGAAGTCGGCATATTCAGACGCGGGTAAAGAGGATTGGGCGGGAGCCGATGGGACACAGGATTTTTTCACTGCCGGGCGGGCCGGCGTGAGGCATTTCAACAATACGGATCGTGTCGAAATCCAAATGAGCGATGATTGGGATAGGCTGATTAACGGACGGGAAGATCCAGGCAATCAAGGCTGGGAGCTCGAGACTCTGGCGGCTGGATCGGGAAGACATTTAAGGAGAAGAAATACCGAATACCGATAAAGAACTCGCCCTGCTTGCGGCGGAGGAAAAAAAGCTACTCGAGCAGCAAAGAAATGAGCGGAATGCGCTGAAGAAAAGATTCGCTACGGTCAAGAAACAGATCCGTGAGGAACAGCGTAGACTGAATGAACGCCGAGCGGAACTGCTGGGTCGCTGCATGATGCAGAAATTTAGTTCTGATGCAGGAGCGAGAGAGGCCATGCTGCAGGATCTCGATGGATTCCTGTCGAAGCCGGAAGACCGGGAACTCTTCGGATTACTCCAGGAACAGACTCCCGAACCGGAAGGCTCCTGAAGCTTCGCCGGGGGCTTTCCTGTTCCTGGATCTCTTGCCTTATGTGTCGACCGAGCGGGGGCGTAGCCAGTACCATGACAACCGCGAATGTCCGGTGTGGCACCGGGAGAGGCAAACCGTTTCTTGGGACTGTGCATGCGGTTGCCGGGCCGGGATGGCACAGGACGGCGGGGCACTGAATGGCATTCTGTGCCCGTGGAGATCCAGCAAAGCGGGGTGTACCGCCGCCGGGTGTTCCCGGTTCACCCGGCACAGGCGGCAACGTCCAGGCCCGGACGCGGGAGGAATAGCGAAGCCGCGACCGGGAACAGTATGGAGGTCCGACCTAGCAAAAAAGAGTGACGGACGGACGGGGCGAGCGTAGCGGTCTGGCGCGACTGTTGCCGGAGATCCCGTCCGTGGCCCGGCGGTGGCCCGCGGCAATGGCGAACCCGCCCGTCGCCGTCATCGGCTCCGGCTGCGACTGGCACCATGACCCCCGTGGATGCTGCTGCTTCGCTTGAGATTCGAGCACCCGGAAGACGATGTAGACTGGGTCAGGCTAACGATCCCGGCGGAAGTGCTCGGCAGTTGTACGCCACCCGGCTTCAGTGCGCTGGCGCTAGAGAAAGAGGTGACTCGATGGCGGTCGACCTGGGATTGCGCTGTTCAGTTAGAAGCGAGAGAATCTGACGCTCAGCGTAAAAGGCACTCTCTTGTGGTTATTAGTAGTTTCGTTCATTTCTTTGGAGTTCATTAATCAGATTTGATTTTGTTTTTTCACAGGTCCGCAGTGCCCAATACTTGTCTTATTCTTATATTTGTTCTTACTATTTGTAAAAGCATGGTGTTAGGTATAGCTAATAGAAGATAGCGTTGTTGCATGGATCGGGGCGGAGATGGAATTCGCCCTTTCCCAAGCGGTAGCGTCAGGCGATACGCTCGAACACAGGCCGTCCGAGTGCGGTCATTGTGTTCAGGACTTTTTGGCCGAGTTGGATCTCCGTGATCTGCCTGGAGAAGCTGCGGGATTGGAGTCTGCGGCCGATGACACCCTTCCAACGGCCGATCTGCGTTTCTATCCGGCTGCGCCGGTTGTACCCTGTGGCCACTTGCTAGGCCATGCGGCCGTTGCTGCGGATCTGAGCAATATGGCGATCCCGAACGGTTGGATCCCGCGCCGATTGCGGTCGGATCACTGCGTTCTTTGGCGGCGGTATAACCACATCCAGGGTCTCCCCATACCGTTCCCTCAGCAGATCTCGTGTAGACGCTCCATCATAGGCGCCGTCAGCCAGAAAGCCCGTGACCGGGGCATCGAGTTGATCCAGGAGCCCGGGTAATGCAGTGCTGTCTCCAACGTCATCGTGAGTCAGATTGGCGCAAACAATCGCACCGCTGGCCAGGTCCAGTCCGAGGTGGAGTTTGCGCCAGCGGCGGCGTATTCCCTTGATTTTATGCTTCTGCGCGAGCCATTCCCCTTCGCCGAAGATCTTGAGGCCGGTACTGTCCACCACCAGATGGACAGGCACAGATCCGGCTTGCATCATCACCTGAGCGATGCTCAAGCCGTTTGCACGACCGGACAGTGTGGAGAAGTCCGGCACCCGTATATCCAGCCCCATGAGCGTGCCGATGGAACCCATCAGCCCCTGCGTTTGTCGCAACCCAAGCCGATACGCCGTGCGCAGCGTCAGGCATGTCTCGATCGCCAGATCCGAGTATCTCCGCTGGCCACCCCGTGACGTGCGGCTCGGCGCGCTCCACACACTTTGAGCCTCCTCACTGACCCAGATCGTCAGATCACCCCGCTGGCGCAGGCTCTCGTTATATTCCGCCCAGTTGATCACCCGATACTGCGCCTTATCAAACTTGTGCCGTCGGGCTGCGTTGAACTTATGTGGCATCTAAGTTATCCCCGGTGTTGAAAAACACGATGATAAGGCATCCTTCGGGATGATCCATGCAACAAGGTTAAGATCCGGAACGTCGCGGCGAAGCTCCCCGACGAAAGTTGTGTGCGTCAAGTTCTGCAAAAAGTATTTCCGAAAAATTCAGTTCTTGAGTGTCGATCGCCGTCGGGCCTGTGGGAATGTGGGAAAGCTGAACGTTTTTGGCGAAGCTTTTCCAAGCCTCAGAGGGAATCCGCGCCTTTTGGCGGATTTCCTCTGAGGCGTCATTTCCATCAGGCCTCTGCGTTTCTTTCTTTTTTGGTTCTTTTTCTTTCTTTCGTCCCCTCGAAAGTTTTCCACAGCGATTGTTCGCTCCAGGATGCTCTGTAATCGCCGATCGACATCCGAGTCGATCATTGGGGTCGGCCCGTTGGGACGCGTTTAGGCAGCCGGCGTCTGACGGTGCCAGTCCCTTTTGTGTTCCTTCAACAGGTCCATGTTCAAGTAGCGGATCGCTTCGATCCAGTTCTCGTGCGTTTCGGTGGTCAGCGCCCGAATCAAACGCAGACAGCTGGCTGCGTTGGGGAATATCCGCACCACGCGCGTTCGCCGTTTGATCTCTTCGTTGAGCCGTTCCAGCATATTGGTGGATTTCATGTGTTTGTGATGCTGAAGCGGCAGCGTGTAGAAGCTTAGTGTCTCGTCGATATTGTCTTCGACCCAGTCGCAGAGTTTGGAATATTTCTGCCCCCACTTGCTCAACCATGTCGCCAGGTCCTGCCGCACTTCCTGGAGGTCCCGCCGGTCGTAGAGCCAACGCAGTTCCTGGAGACAATCGTCATCGGCTTTGCGCGGCAGATAATCCAATGCGTTTCTCAGAAAGTGGACGTAGCAGCGTTGCCAGATCGCTTCGGGCAGGACTTCTGCGATGGCTTTCTTCAACCCGGCATGATCGTCGGTCACCACGAACTCCACGCCGCACAAGCCGCGTTGTTTCAAACTCAGTAACAGTTCCCGCCAACTGGTCGTGCTTTCCCGTTCCGCCAGTTCCACCGCCAACACACCGCGCCTCCCGTCCCAGTTGATTCCGATCGCCACCAGAACTGCTCGGCTCCGGATGACCCCGTCTTCGCGCACCTTCTCGTAGCGCGCATCCAGAATCAGGTACGGGTATTCTTCCTCCAATGCTCGCGTCGCAAACTTTTTCAGCTCCGTGTCCAGTGTCTTATTAATCCGGCTGATCGTGCTGGCCGAAAACGAATGCCCGCATAATTCTTCGGTGATGGCCTTGACCTTGCGCGTCGACACGCCCTGCACGTACATCTCGGCCAAGCTGGCCACCAAAGCTTTCTCGCTGCGTTGGTAGCGTTCAAACACTTCCGTGCTGAACCGCCCGGCCCGGTCCTGCGGCACGCGCAGCTCCAGCTTGCCCACCCGCGTGACCAGGTCCCGCCCGTAATAGCCACTCCGATATCCGGTCCGCCCCGCCGTTCGTTCACTCTTGGCCGCGGCCACAACCTGCTCCATCTCCCCCTCGAGAATTTCCTGAACCACCTCCTGCACGACGCTTTTCAGCAGATCCTTTTCCTCTCCTAACAGTTCTTTCCAATCCACTCCCTTTCGCTTAATCTTAGTTCGGGCCATCGGTTCATCTCCTTCGTTTCAAAGTTGTTGGTTGCCAACTTTCTCGGAGATACCCTGGCCCCTTCCTATTTCAGGACCCCTTTTTTGCAGAAACTCTGAAACATAACCCCCGACGAATTGGCTCCGCAGGTCGTTTCCGTCATGAAAGCCGCGTTCCGCTTGCCGTGGAAGGAAGGCATCGCCCGGATCCGAAAGCAAGCCGAATGGTTGCGGTCTCAGCATCCGGATGCTGCGGCCAGTCTCAAGGAAGGACTCGACGAAATGTTCACCATCAACCGTCTCGAACTGTCTCCGGCTCTTCGCCGTTGTCTGGGGTCGACGAACCTCATCGACAGTTCGCACTCCGGGATGCGTATCCGGACCCGTCGTGTGGGCCGATGGAAGAATGCCGACATGGCCCTGCGATGGGCGGCGGCCTCCTTCCTCGATACCGAGAAAAACTTCCGCAGAATTCTGGGATATAAGGATCTCTGGATGCTCCAGGCCAAACTCAACGACCTGGTCACTGGCGACGATCCGTCAAAGGTGGCTTAACTGATGAACTGAACCGCCATCGAAGGTTTCAACTGAATTCGGGACAGCTTCCCTCCACCAACCTTGTTGCATGGATCATCCCGAAGGATGTCTAATCATGGTGTTTTTCAATACTGGGGATAACTTAGATGCCACATAAGTTCAACGCAGTCCGACGGCACAAGTTTGATAAGGCGCAGTACCGGGTGATCAACTGGGCAGAATATAACGAGAGCCTGCGCCAGCGGGGTGATCTGACGATTTGGGTCAGTGATGAGGCTCAAAGTGTGTGGAGCGGGCCGCGCCGCACGTCACGGGGTGGCCAGCGGAGATACTCGGATCTGGCTATCGAGACATGCCTGACGCTGCGCACGGCGTATCGGCTTCCCTTGCGACAAACGCAAGGGTTGATGGGTTCCATCGGCACGCTCATGGGGCTGGCTATACGGGTGCCGGACTTCTCCACACTGTCGCGTCGCGCAAACGGCTTGAGCATCGCTCAAGCGGTGAGGCAAGCCGGGTCTGTGCCTGTCCATCTGGTGGTGGACAGTACCGGCCTCAAGATCTTCGGAGAAGGAGAATGGCTCGCGCAGAAGCATAAAACCAAGGGAATACGCCGCCGCTGGCGCAAACTCCACCTCGGACTGGACCTGGCCAGCGGTGCGATTGTTTGCGCCAATCTGACTCACGATGACGTTGGAGACAGCACTGCATTACCCGGGCTCCTGGATCAACTCGATGCCCCGGTCACGGGCTTTCTGGCTGACGGCGCCTATGATGGAGCGTCCACACGGGATCTGCTGAGGGAACGGTATGGGGAAACCCTGGATGTGGTTATACCGCCGCCAAAGAACGCAGTGATCCGACCGCAATCGGCGCGGGATCCAACCGTTCGGGATCGCCATATTGCTCAGATCCGCAGCAACGGCCGCATGGCCTGGCAAGTGGCCACAGGGTACAACCGGCGCAGCCGGATAGAAACGCAGATCGGCCGTTGGAAGGGTGTCATCGGCCGCAGACTCCAATCCCGCAGCTTCTCCAGGCAGATCACGGAGATCCAACTCGGCCAAAAAGTCCTGAACACAATGACCGCACTCGGACGGCCTGTGTTCGAGCGTATCGCCTGACGCTACCGCTTGGGAAAGGGCGAATTCCATCTCCGCCCCGATCCATGCAACAACGCTTCAGTGATCAGCTCTCTGGGTTTGAGCGACTGCTTAGACACGCCCTTAAAAACGGTAGAGGTTTGTCAGCTTGATGATGAACGCTCGCTCGCGGAGCTGGCCGGAAATCGTATCGCGGCTATCGTTGTAGACAATGTAGAGATCGCTGAGCGGATGATGCCTCCAATCAAATCGAATATTGGTGCTCACTCGATGCGTGTCGGCGTTGTATTGAACGAAAGCATTGATAAATACGCGGGGATTGAACGCATAGAGAACCCGCGTTGCGACAATGTTGGTTGTGAACTCCCCGTCCGGCAAGGTCACATGATTGCGGTCGTACCTCAGGTTCAGGTTGAGGTGGTTGTTGGCTCGCCAAGTCACGTTGCCGGTCATTGAACGCTGATTACCATTATAGAATTCTCCCCACGTGAAGCTGCCGTTTCCACCGATCCGGTACCGTGAACCCGAACGAAAATTCGCCGAATAACCACGAAAGCCATAGTCTCCGGCAGGGATTCCAACGCGGGGGTTCCGAGAAGGAATGTTCAGGGTTGTACTCAAGCGGTCAAAGGCATTCTCCGAGCCGACGGTGATGGACGCACCGTTCTCGAAGGCGACTCCAACATTAACCTCCTGGATCCGGGTCTCCACTTTCCCCGTGCGGCTCTGCGCGTAATATTCCACGTCCGTACCGAATAGCAGATTTCGAAATATCGGGCTGCTCCTGATCAGCGGGCTCCATTCGAATTCTCCGGCGTACTGCACCATGTCGCCCCGACGGACGAATCCGACTTCGGGATTGAAATTGCCCTGGACCAGGTTGTACTCCCCACCGAGGACGAGTTCGTCGTCCCTCCAAGCCGCCGCAAAACGCCGCGCATGGTCTTCGCCATCTTTGTCCGGAGTGTCGCTCCTCAGGAAATACCCATCAAACTGCAATCTGTTGTAGAACTGAAAGTAGGCATCCCCTCCATAGACGCGGTTGTAGTCGCCGTCAACACTGGAATCACGGTTCGTAACAAGTGCACCGACCCACGAATTCGTCAGAAGATTGCGCTTGACGCGTCCCACCAGAAAGGTGTTCGCGGGTGTGGTGTTCAGCCGTTCAGTCTGCATCGCCAATAAGCCGATGTCGTACTGGTTCACCCTTCCGGACACACGCGTCCCACCAACGATGGGAATCGGTTTTCCGTCTCCGCTCAAACCAATACGGCGACTGAAAAACGGGACAAGGTTACCGCCGGGGCCAAAAGTAAAGTTGCTGGAATTCTCGAGGAAGAAGTCGCGCCGTTCCGGAAAGAAGAGGCTGAACCGGCTGAGGTTGACCTGTTGCTCGTCGACTTCCACCTGCGCGAAATCGGTACGGTAGGTCGCATCCAAGGTCAAGGACTGCGTCAGACCATACTTCAGGTCGACACCGCCATCGTAGTCGTTCGGCCGCGTCAACGACTGCTGGGTTTCGAACTGACCCTCGGCGTTTCTCGACTGTGCAATCCCACCGGTGGCGAAGGGCTTGATCTGCAGGTTGCGACCCTGGCGGATGTTTTCGAGACCCGTGAGTGTCCCCGCCAGCGAGATCCTGAACTGGCTGTAGCGGATTGGAACCGGCGACCACTGGCTGTTCTCATTCAAATGCAGCGTGCGTCGCCCTACATTGAGTCCCCATTCCTGAGCGGGGGTATTCGAGAATCGGAGGGTCTTGAATGGAATCGTGAACTCCGCTATCCAGCCTTCATCATTGATGCTCGTCACGACATCCCAAACACCTTCCCAATCGAGATCGCCTTGACCATCGTTGGAAACTTGCTGGTCGCGCTTGCCACCGAGCGGATTCGTTGTAAAGGAAAATGCAGAACGACCGTCGTTCAGGCTCGAGACAACGACGTTGACGCTGTCGGTCTCTCCGGGAGGGAAATCCAGGCCCAGACCATTGGCGATAATGTTCGTGGCATCCGCATAGAATAGATTAACGCCGACGCAGAGGTTATCGTCATCGTAGATGAAGCGAACCTCGGTATGTTCTTGTGAGGGCTGGCCGGTATTGGGCCTCTGCTGAACGAAGTCCGTTGCCGGTGACGCCAGGCCCCACACCGGCTCCGACAAGAGGCCATCGAGAGCGACTTCGCCGTTGTTGATCCGGACGGCCTCTACGATTTTTGAGAAACGCGCAGTTTCATAGTCGACCACCACAGGAGCGCCGTCGCTCGGCCCCGCCTCCACGGCTGGCAACCCTTGTGACAAGGCAGGCAGGGTGATCACGAGACAGCCGAGAAAAGTGGTGACGAATAGCTTCATCGGCTGAAATTCGAACGACGCGTCAAGCGAACGTCAAGCATGCGTTCCACTGGTTGACGAACGACTACATCCAAGCGATTGTTGTAAGAATTCGGGGGTGTGCATCTTCGACAGGAATGGGGTCGCCCGGATGACACGGGGTCCAGTCTGTCAGAGACGGACACCCGCCGCCGGCTTCCAACATACGCGCTGTGGGTTGGCAAACCCCGGCGTGGACCGAGCTGCCGGCTATTTCTTGACGGCTTTCCAGATCATTCCCCCGGGCGCGCCGGTATCGGCGAGGTAGAAGGCGCCGGTCTCCCTGTCCCGGGTCATCTGGTGCGTTTCTACCTCCAGGTCCGAAATCCGCTGGAGTATTTCTCCATCCTTGATGATCAAGACTTGGTGGCCAACGGTGTCGCCAATGTAAAACGTGTCGGTGTCGTCCATAGTGAAACCGGACCCATTGGTCAGTTCGAGACCGGCCCACTCTTCAATAAACGTGCCGTCAGTGTCCCAGACCTGGACTCGCGGGTCGTTGGTATGTCGGTCCAAGACAACCAGGCGGCCCCTCGAATCCATCTGAACGGCGTGGATCGCATCAAATTGTCCAGGACCCTCTCCCGGAGTACCTCCGATAATATTGATAAATTCCCCGTCCTTCGAATAGTGCACGATCCGGTTGTTTTCGTAACCGTCTGCGATGAAGATATCGCCGACCGGCGTCACCAGAATGTCGCTCGCACGGTTAAAGGCATACTCGGAACTGTTGTCGCCGGCGACCCCCTTGGTTCCGATCGACATCACCTCTGTGCCGTCCATTGTGAACTTGTAGGCCATCTGGCCGTTCCGGTCTCCGATCCAGACATAGCCCTCCGGATCGACGTCGATGTTGTGTGTGTCGACGAACAAACCCGTGCCCCAGGAGTCCTGAAGTTCTCCCTCACGGTTGTAAATAAGGACCGGAGGATCGGAACGCCTCAGGATTAGAATCGACCCTTGGCTATCGGTCGCCACCGACACTGTGTCGCGCGCGTTACCTGTGGCTCCGGGATAGGGCGCCGCGAAATGAGTAAACTCGTATTCGTCGTTGCTGGTCTGGCCAATTGCGTTCGCGCTTAGAGCGAGGACGACACCTGCCATCGCGATACATTTCCTCATCGAAATACTCCTTATTAGTCTTCAGCCGATTAAATCTTCAGCGGCAAAAATGTTGACCTCCAGTCGAACCTTGCGCTGTCTTAGAGACCTTTTAACCCCGTGTGCATGGTCGCCCAGAAGTGCCGTTCAGCAACGGCCGGATCGTAAGCGGTGCCACACTCGTTGTTGAACACCATGATCTGGCGGCCGTCGCGCGTGTAAGCCGGCCACGGCAACGAAGCCGAGGACGGGCTGCCGGTTCGCGCAAACGCGATCCAGCTATCCGACATCTTTGCCGCCAGCGCCGCAGCTTCGGGCCCGCCTCCGGATTGGGCCGGGACCTTCGTCGTGTTGTCAAAAACGAACGAGCCTTCGAGCTCGTGGTGTGCCCCCATTGCCCGAGTTTCCGGCGGCGCCTCCCAGGCGAATTGGTACTTGTAGACAGGCGCCAGGCCGAGCGCGAGTTTCCGTTCGGCCATGGTGAGAACGTCGAAGCCGAAACCCTTGTGGGATCCGATCAAGAGATAGCGTTCAGCCGGCGAAGCTTCCGGATACATTTCACGGTAGAAGTCCGCCATACGTTCCGCAGCACTACCCGCAAGCGGTTCAATCCGAACCCTGAGTTCGTCTTCTGTGAGGGATTCCGAAGCGATCTTCGGATCGCTCGTCAGGGCCCGTTGGTTCCCTACTTCGTGCTTGGTCGAACCGATCAGCAGGGGCACCTCAGCTGACGCTGCAGGAGAAAACGGATCACAGTTGTGGGTCGGAATGAACGTGCCGTCCACGGCTGGCACAAAGCCCAACTGCTCGTAGATTCCCATCTGGAAGCGGGATACCTGATTCTGCCGGCTCTCGATCGCGGCACGCGCCTGGCTGATCTGCTGGAACGGAAGCTCGTGCAAGCGGTCGACCTGGTTCGGCCTCAATCCCAGCTCACTGAGTAATGCCAACGCCATCTCGGTCGCCAGATCGGTCGGATGAATCCGCAGCTGAGCCCCGCTTTCGACAATGGCCCGGTGGAACAAACCTTTCGCGAATGGCATCGCGAGAAGTGTCGACACCTTCCGCGCACCGCCCGCGATTCCCCAAATCGTCACGTTGTCCGGGTCGCCACCGAAACGAACGATGTTGTCACGTACCCATCGGAGCGCCGCGACCTGATCGAGCATGCCCGCAGCCCCCGACGCAGCATATTTGTCCTGATCGTCCACCAGGTCGGCCAGGTACAACCACCCGAAAGCATTGACGCGGTTGTTGATGGTAACCACGACGACGTCCCCGCGCTTGCACAAGTTGACGCCGTCGGCGCGCGGATCGTCGCCACCACCACCGGTGTAACCACCGCCATGAAGCCAGAGCATGACGGGACGTCGCCCGCCGTCGTTCAATCCCCGTGTCCATACATTGAGGGCGAGGCAGTCCTCGCTCTGATTACCTTGACCGTTACCTTGGGGACAGCGTGGTCCATACTCGAACGCATCCCGTACCTCGGTCCAGGGCTCAGGGGCGGTCGGTGGCATGAACCGCATTTGCCCTGCGGTTGATGCTCCGTAGGGAATGCCCTTAAAGACGTGAACGCCCTCTTCGACGCGGCCACGCACACTGCCGGCCGTCGTCCGAACCAGGGATTCCGCAACCGCAGAGCGCGCTTGCCGGGCCCCGGCGACACCGGAAAATCCAGGGACAAGTGATGACGCTGCAGCACCGGCGGCCCCCACCCGGGTTGCTCTTGCCATGAACTCGCGACGGTTCAGCATTCCAGACCTCCCAATCTTCGTATCTCTTAGGTGTTTATTGCGTTTCTCTTTAAATGATGCAGCTTAACGACTGCCGCCCCGGAGGAGGGCGGGCGTGCTAAGGACTCGCACCCGCAGCGGGTCGCAGGTATTGCTCGTTAAACAACTCCGACTCGGATGGCGCGCACATGTACTCCCACAGTTCGGTGTCGGCACTCATGCGGATCGTGGCTTCAGTGGTCCAGGGCGTCCTGTAAACCTGCGGGTCGATGATCGTAAGCGAAGCCTCAAGGGTCGTGAAGTCTATCCGCCGATAACGCTCCACAACTCGCAGCTCGTCTGAATGCGGAAATCCCCACCTTCGGTCCCTGCGGTCCTCTGAGAGCCATGACCTGTCGTCATAACCGTTCGACTCGATGACGAAGGTGTCTGCCTCCCACGCCCCGACAGCCCAACCCATCCACCGTGGCGCCGGGGGGTCGGCGGGGAGTTCGCGGCCATCGGTCCAGATGTCGCGCCACGTATGACCCCACTCAAAGAACTGGACCAGCCGGTCGGGCATTTGCGCAAACTGGAATCCATAGTTGTATGCAAATAACCTCGGATAGCCGAGCGGATCACAAATCAGCATGCCGTCTTTTGAATTGGATATCGGCGTCCCGTCAGGGGCTTCGTCGGAGCGGGTGCTGTCATACAATTCCTTTCCGTACGGAGTCAGCGGCGGTACCGCGTAAACGTCCAGCTCGACACCGTTAAAACCCCAAATTCCGGACAGATCCCGTGGATCAAACGGCCGACCCTCCACCTCTTGGAGCGCTGCAGCCCTGTCCTCTCCGCCCTGGCACCGCGGACAGGTCCGCCAGCCCTCCGGGGGAGGCGCACCCTGGGCTGACGCGATCGATGAGAAGGCCAGCACCGCTACCACAGCGAGTATCACTGCCATCATCGCCATGATTTCATTTCGCATTCTTCGTTACTCCCTAGTTGGGTTCCGTTAGGGCGGCCACAGCTGTGGCCTGCTTCAGTCTGACAGGACGGTTCCGTCTTCTTTCACCAACCTTTCGATCAAACTCACCGGTGTACCTGCCCGCGATGGAATCGCGGTGACCGTGATCCTGTCTCCCGGTTGGAGCGACCGCCTAGACAGCCCGTTGGAAATACTGGTATTTACAGAGCCGAGTTCGCCGGTCCAGCGCACGACTTCGCCGTTCTCGCCTTCGACGTCCCAGAAGATCAACACATGCGGGTTTCTCCACCGGTATTCCGCAACGGTCCCTTCCAGTATTATCGCTTTGTCTGGAGTCTCGAAGCCTGCCTGGTTGTGATGTGCTCGAACCACACCGCTACCGGGCTGCGGAAAAACGGTCAGGGCTGCAAACACCGCCCCCACCCACACCCATCGCATAGTCATCGGTGCCTCCTAAATCTTGTCCATTCAGTTGGTCGTAAAACCTTAGCTCTCAAGTTGAAGTATGAAGCGTATGTCAGCACGCGAACCCGGGGTTGTCAATCCTATTTGCCTGTTCCCAGGGACTCCCTTGAGGCGGGCATTTACACCCGGTGCACCCGCCAAATCCGATACCCCTCCGCTACATTCCCCACAGCGGCGAGACGACTAGTCAATCGCGAAGCAGTAGAACAATCCCGCGCCGCCAGTGCCGACCAGGTTTTCCTGGCTACAACCCCTGCTACCGTGCGCCGAGTTCCAAGACGTAAAGCCACCACCTGTGCGGTCGGAATGACCCACTTGAACCGACCCCGTCTCGCGGTTACTTGTGTAGTTCACGCAGGTGTGGTCCATGTTGTCGTCGGGGTAGGCCCTGCCGTCGGGCTCGGAACCCGTCATGATGTCGTGCATATTGGGCGTATCCCCCACGCCGTTGACCGGTTCCCCTTTTTCAGTAAAGACCGTCACCTTGCTGAGCCCGTTGCCGTCTCCATGCAATTCCTCAACGTTGCGTGCGATCCGCTGCCCCCGCGCGTTGAACCAGGGGCCCGTGCCGATGCGTAGGCGGGCATCTATAACTGTTACCCCGTTGTCACCGGCCCTGGTGCTCAGATACGCCTGAAAAACTTTGGTACTTCCCGCTGCCGCAGCCAGCGTCTGGCAGTGAAAGTCGGCTCCCGTCAACCCACCCAGATTGGCTCCGTCACCCAAACCTTCGCTGGTAACGAAAAAACTCATTGGTTGTTGCGCCTGTACAAGTACCACCGGACCCAACAAAGACATCAAGGCCGCGGCAAAGACGGGTCCCATCGTTTTCATGTTCGGTTCTCCCAAGTTCCGTAAGAGTTTCCGAGATAGACTCAATAATGTCGGTTCGAATCCCCGCTAGTATAATCAGACATTATCCGCAATTACCATTATTCGAGCCAAGCCCGGGTGAACGTCTCTAGTGGCTCCATTTTGAAACTGCGTGGTCGTTCATGCCCCCGAACGTCACTGTGGCGTTAAACGCGTGGGGCAGAATGACGGTTGCCTCGTCATCAACATGATCAGAGGCCGACAAGAGGACGCGGAAACACGTTGAAGCGCTTTGAAAGTACTCGAAGCCCTCGAGTGCGGCTGTCCGTATTTACGCTACCGGCACCGTTTGGCCGAGGGGCTGGCGGAGGGCACGGCAAAATGTTTGACAGCTAGATTGTCGAAGCTTATCGTTGTGGCAGAATCGGCGAAATAGGTTCAAGGCAGGGTGCTTAAAAGGGGTTTGCCCCCGGGGTCCACCCCACGGTTGGGCCGCTTCAGCACGGGTCGAGACTCCGGGCTGGAATTTTGATAGCGTTGACCTGAATCGTGATCGACAGGGACGTGACTCAGTTCGCAGCAGGATCAGGAACTCGCAGAACAGGAAAATTATAGATCAGATGAGGCTCGAAATTAATGAAGAGAGCTAAAGCCCTCACAGTGTGAGCCGCTCCTGCCTCTTCTACTCAATTAAGTTCAACATCCGGTGAAGGAATCTCAAAAAATGCGAAATTACTTCTTCAATTTAGCGCTTGCGTTGGCGCTCGCGCTCTTTTGTACGTTTGCCGTGTACGTCGAGGCCGGGACCGCATCCCCGCAGCAGGGATCGAGTCAATATGATCCCCATGATTTCTCAGGAGTGTGGATGTTAACCCAAGGGACGAACGCGTTTTCGGGCTGGGGCCTGGACACTCGACCACCCCTGACGCCGCAGGCCGTGGAGACTATGAGCGGACGCATTCCTCCAGGCGACGTCGACTTTCCCCATCTTTCAAACGACCCTGAATACCAGTGCAACCCGGCTGGCTTTCCGAAGCTCTTTTTTGATGCCGAGCCGACGGAAATAATGCAGCTTGACGACAGGCTGGTCCAGGTCTTCCAGTGGGAAGGACGGCTCCGCTACATCTGGCTGGACGGTCGGGAACTGCCTTCGGGCGAGAACCTGGAAAACCTGGGTCCGGCCTGGTACGGCCATTCGGTAGGTGAGTGGGAGGGGGACACGCTTGTCATCAACACGACAGGTCTCGAAGAGAGAGCGTGGCTCGACAGGCCGGGGCATCCGAAAAGCTTACGTGCGCGGATCGAAGAGCGCTATACAATGCTCGACGCCAACAACTTAGAAGTTCTGATGACCCTGTACGACCCGGAGAACTATACCGCTCCATGGGAAGCTACCCGGCGAGTCTTCACACGCCAGCCGGCTGAGAATTACACTTTTTTTGGCTGGGAAGGGATATTCTCAGGAGTCACCGAGTCCATCTGCGCTCCCATGAACGAGGTCGTGGGCTACAACGAGCGATTTCGGGATCCTGGAGCCGGCGCGCAATAGACCGATCGCAGGATTCGAAGTCTTGAGGCCGCGACCAGCGGATCCATTCCGACGGGCGTTCTGAGCTTTCGTCTGGATGCCCCGATAGCGGCAGGAGGGAGGGGCCATGTGGCGCTGCCGGAGAAAGGAAGAATACCCAGAGCGAAGCCCTTCTCCGGCGCGGGGATCTAATTCCGGCAGAGGCCTGAGCTAGTCACACTCGCGACACATCATCTCCGTGCCGTCCGGGAGAATGACCCTTACCACGATCGAGGTCGGCGCACCGTTCCGTGCGGGATGGACAATCGCAGTAATTTCCTGCCCCACCGTAAGTGTATTCCGGTGATAGCCTTCCCGAGCCAACTGGCTGACGCCTCCGTTCTCAAAGGCCCAATTAACAACTTTACCGTCGGCGTCCTCTACATCCACATAGTATAAAACGTGGGGATTGCGCCAGACCACTTCAGACACCGTGCCCTTCAACGTGATTTCCTGGTCCATCGCATAGGTCTGTCCACGACCGTGATGCGCCAACAAAGGCGCCGCAACCATCGAAAGAGTTGCTGCAACGACAAAGAAAGTGAAGATTTTTTTCATGGTTCTCTCCATAATTTGAAATTCTAATAGCGGATACGTTCTCAGCATTGGCTTCCGCCCTTCAACCACTGGCTTCTTGACGACGTTGGCTGTTCGAGTCTGATCGTCTGAACCGCCTTCGCTCCAACGGTTTAGTCCCGCGTGCCGACGGGATTTGCTCCGCCTGACGCCTGTGGCCGAAAGCTAGAAATTCGTTAATGATCCTAAGCTTAGCCCAATCGAACTGTCAAGGTATTACAGAGTTCGGTAGTGGTCTGCTAGATTGTTGCTCGCGGTTAGAAGATCAGCGTTTCGGGAATAGATGTCTGGTCACGATCAATAGGATACCTAAGACACTGCCCGTAGTTGATAAAATGAGCGCAATTAACACGTCGGAGTCAAGGTTGAGAGGTCATTACAAAAGGTGTGTAAAAGTCATCAGGCGGCGGCCTTCGATTTGGACACGACTCTGATGCCGTCAGCGAATTGCTGACCATCATAGACCTCTTGTAAGAGATCGGAACCCTTTAAGTGCCGCCAAGCCTTCTCAGCGACACGCAGTAACCTCCAGATCATCGCAGTTGCATTCTCGACGCGCTTGAAGCGACGAGCGGCGTTGGTTCTCAACCGCACCATGTCGAAGGGTGACTCAACGATGTTGGTCGTTCTCAGATGCACCCAGTGTTGCTTCGGGAACGCATAGAAGGTGATCATCCGATCCCAGTCCCGCAACAGCGTCTCACCCGCCTTCGGATAGTTCTTTTGATATCGGCGAATGAACTGATCCCGCTTACGTTCGCATGCGGCTCGGGAGTCGGCGAAGGCCATCCCGTGGAGAAGCTGCCTGGCCGCCGGCTGGTCGGTCTTTGGCAGGTGATCCACCACGTTCATCGACTTGTGGTTCCAGCAGCGTTGTTCCTGGCCCTCGGGGTGTTGCTCGGCCAGGGCGGACCAAATTCCCAGGTGACCATCGGCAACGGTCAGTCGTCCCAGCTTCAGACCCCGATCCCTGAGGTTCCGCAGAATACGACTCCAGGATTCCTTGCTCTCCCTCTGACCGCTCTCACAGGCCAACAGCACTTTACGCCCGTCTGACAGGCCTGCGATGATCACCAGTAGTGCCGCCCGTTCTTTCGCGATCCCCGCTTTTACGTACAAGCCGTCCGCCCAGTGATACACCACCTCAAGCTCGGACAGATCCTGCTGGCTCCACTCGTCGTATTCCAGTTGCCATGTCGATTTCAGCCGTTGAATCGACGCCCGCGACAACGGAGCGCCCGCACCCAGCAGTCCGCGCATTGCCTGCTCGAAGTCTCCTGTGGCCAGGCCGTGAAGATAGAGTTCGGGAAGCAGTTGCCCCAGCTGCTTCGATTTCCGGTGAAAGTACGGCAGAATCTCACTCTCGAAGCGCTCGGTCGTGTTCCGGACCCGGGGCCGACGAACCTCCATCGTTCCGTTCAACATCGCAAACCGTCGCGGTTTCCCGTGACCGTTCCGGTAGCCCCGTCGATCCGAACTCCGCTCCGATTTCCTTCGACCCAAGAACTGCGTCACTTCGTCTTCCAGAAGTTCCTGGAGCCAATCCTGCACTCGTGATCGCGCCCAATCTTCCAGAACCTCATACTGCTTCGTTGACGCCGCTACTTCCGCTGTGTTCTTCTTCTCCATGGGTGGTGTACCTTTCTCCCGGTTGGCCCCGGGATTTGCTTACGGTTAATAGTTCACCGAAAGCGTACACCGCCTTTTTCTTTTTACACACTTATTGGAACGACCTCCAAGGTTGAACGACCAAAGGACAAAGCCTTGAATAAGCAGTATCAGACCCATGAAAGCCAACCACAAGCCAACGAGCCAAAGCGTGGCTTTCGAAAACCTCTTTCGGAGGTCGATGTCTTGTAGGAGATCGTCGAGTTTCGCTTTTTCTTTTTGATTCTTGAGGTCTTCGATCTCGTCGAGTGTTTTCTGAGTCTCCCGACCAACGGGAACCTCTAGTTCGTGGACTAGGGCGAATACTTCATCTTGGTTTTCTGGGTCACTGGATCTATCGGGTTTTTGCTTGGGCGCTTTGTTCATTGGCTCGCTTCAGAGCAACGTAATGTTCCCTGATTACATCTTCAGGGATTTGTATATTCTTCATGTGCCCATGTTCGCGACGAGCCTTATCCCAGGGAGAGTTGGATCGATGAGTGAGGTTGGAGAGTTGAATGGCGGTGTAGTTGCCATAAATTTCCCAGACTTTATTGAGCAGCTTTTTTGCGTAGACGTTCTCGTTATGATCGGGGTAATCGTCAATTCCCTGCATTAGAAGAAAGAAACGCATCCCGGACCCATGCACTCTCGCCGCTTTTGATGTGATCGCGCCGTTCCCGTAGTGCTTGAACTCCTGGTACAAGGATGGGATCACGGGACCATAATCCCACGCCTCTACGGCTTCCTTGATTAGCGGTCGGTCAGTAAATGCTAAATGCCACCCATGGGCAATGTAGACAAGCTTCTGCAACTTCATTGGGCTGACTGGATTACTGTAGCGGTCTGCTAGATCTAGGAAGTGATTAGCGATTGCGGCTGCATCATACGGCATAAGAACTTCGTGTTTATCATACATTCTGACCGAAGCGAAGGACAGTTTAGGGGCTCAACCCAGAGATTATAGTTGAATACAAGAGTAACATATGATACATTATTTACATGTCAGTCAAAACTATCAACCTGCGTGACATGCCAGAGGATCTGGTAAGGCAGGCCAAAGCCAAGGCCGCCCTGCAGGGTCTAACGCTAAAGGCTTTTGTTTCCGCTGCGCTAGAACAGGCGGTCCGCGGAACCCAGAAAGCAAAGAAGTCGAAGTAGAAAGCGAGACGGCCCCGCCTAGTGTTCGAGCACCGGGCGGGGCCAATTTACTAACCCGCGATTGCTCACAGGATAGCCGATACAGCTTCATTGTGAGCCATCGCCAACCGAAAGGCAAGGCCCACGATGACATGCTGCTACTGCAAAGCCCATGCGAAGAAATCTGGCAAATTCAAAACCGCTAACGGTTCCGTCCAGCGTTACCGCTGCCTGTCTTGCGGTAAGACGTTCAAGGCCGAAGGGCCGCTCGGTGACATGCGGATTTCCGAAGAGAAGGCCGTTCAGATTCTCAACATGCTTGTGGAAGGCGTTGGGATCAACGCTGCTTCGCGTCTGACTGGCGTTCACAAGGAAACCGTACTCCGAGTCCTTGCATTGGCCGGGGAGCGCTGTGAGCGAATCCTTGACGAGAAGATCCGAAACGTCACGGTCGAACAGGTCCAGGCTGACGAGATTTGGTCCTTCGTCCACTGCAAACAGAAGAATGTTCGGAGAGGCCAAGATGATCGCGCCATCGGCGATCAGTACACATGGGTGGCTCTCGACCCAAAATCCAAGCTCGTCATTTCTTATATCGTCGGAAAGCGATCCGGGCTAAACGCGCTCGCTCTGATGACGGACCTGTGCGGACGGCTGGCGAATAGAACGCAACTTACCACGGACGGTTTCGCGCCTTACGTCGGGGCTGTTGAGGATGTGTTTGGAGCGGATATCGACTTCGCCCAATTGATCAAAATCTACGCCAATCCGACCGAAGAACGCCGGGGCCGGTATTCCCCCTCGGAATGTATCGGCGCAGTCCCAACCAGCGTCACGGGAAACCCGGACCCGGAAATGATCTGCACTTCGCATGTCGAGCGATCGAATCTGACCATGCGGACCTTCATTCGCCGGATGACGCGGCTCTGTCTCGGATTCTCAAAGAAGCTAGATAACCTGAAAGCGGCGGTCGCGCTGTACTTCGCCTGGTACAACTTCGTGAGGATTCACGGTAGCCTGAAGGTCACTCCCGCAATGGAAGCGGGGATCACGGATCACGTGTGGACTATCGGAGAGTTGATTGGAGCAACAATCTAATAGACCATTACCCAGAGTTCGGTAGTGGGGTATTGTCACTTACAGGGGCGGTCTGTGACCACCGCACAGCGTCGGAATATTGACGAATTGTTTGAAAACGCCATTGACCGTGTGGTGCCGGGTGGCCCTCTCGGAACGCGTCGCCGAATACCGAAATCAGCCGCCGAGTGGATTGATGGGGCTAGAATTCTGGGGTGCGCATAGCAATTCGCCGAGACCTGAAAACAAGCCGTACCAACCGAACCACGTCACGTTCTCACGCGGCTCCTTTTTCCACATCTTGATATCGGACACCCATGGCCGCGTATAGTTCTTCGGATCATTGAGCGTTAACTGAAGTTCTATCGTTTCTTCGTCGACTTTCCTGTAACGTTCTTCAATCCGCGCTTCGAAACTGATCGGAAAGCCGTATTGATCAAGCCACTCTCTCTCGTCAAAACCGACAGTGTTAACCACAAGTGTGTCGCCTTCCCACTCACCCACCGAGTGGCCATACCAGGCCGGCCCGATGTTCAGGAGGTTTTCACCCGATGGTAGTTCCCGACCGTCCAGCCAGAACTCGCGCATCACCCGCGCTTCCTGCCAGACCTGCAACACTCTGTCAGGAAGCACCATGACCTCGTGAAAGTCGTGGGCGGTGTCCAGGAGAATTCGGGGAAAGCCCTTCGGATTGCATTCAAAGGAGGGGTCGTTTGAAAGCGCCTGATCGTCAATTTCTTGAGCCAGAGGATGGCGGCTGTAGCCGGGCGACGGGATTCGGGTGCTGAGCACAGCTTCACCCGCCGGCGTCAGGGGAGGCATACTACCGCGCGGACCGAATCCACGGTTTCCGCCCCGCCGGATATATATTCCTGAAAAATCCCGCGGATCATAGTCGCTGGCGGCCGTCTGTTCCGGTTCGGAGGCTGAAACGCCGCCGGCGAATACCAACGTGCTCAACATGACGCCAACCAGAAGACAAGTACCACCGAGGGCAAAGCTTTTCATCCTCATTCTCCTTACGGCAGGGTTCTTTTCGAATCGCCTATTTAAATCGTCAATTGCGCGCGCTAGTCAATTACCTCGCCGGGCCGCAAGCCTCTTGCGCCTCGCGCCTGGGCATCCGGCAGCCGGCTTCGGAGGAAAATCTCCGTTCCGTCGGGCAGAATGAATCCCTGACACAAACCGATCTTATTTCCCCCGGTACCGGGGTTGAAGCGAGCGGTCACCTCAGTCCCTACGCGAAGGGAGTTCCGGCCGTAACCCAGCCTTGCCAGCTGACTGATGTTGCTGTGTTCGATGGCCCAGGTTTCGCCGTCGGTCGATTCGAGAAAGATTGTAATATGGGGATTCCGCCACGACACCTCAGTGACAACCCCCCTTATCTCCAATTCCTGAGTCGTATCGTATGCATTGCCCCTGCCGTGATGCGCAAAGAGCGACCCCGCGCCCAGAGACAGCACAACAACGCAGACGACAGCAAATGCGATCAAGATCCGCTTCATATACCCCCCTACTGACGGAAAAACCTCGGAATCCCGTATGACCAGCACTCCAAGCTTCGGCGAATTACCACTTTGATTCGACGTTGCTCATGATAAAAGGCTCTCGGCTCAAGTGTCAAAGGTTTTGGGCGAAACCTGAATCAATCGAGGGGCGCCCTCACGCCGGGGAGCAGTCGCAACGGCTATCCGATGCAATGACTGTCCAACGAATCCAGAGGCCCTCGGGGGAGTGTGTTCTATCCGACTGTAGGTGTGGGCTATGTTTGTACAAACATTCTGAAAGCCGTCCGGGCATAGCCCACACCTACAGTGGAAAATCGAAGTTTCTATTTGAAAGGAACTCTAACTTCAACGCCCACGCGGCCAAGTTGAACTCGGCCGCGTGGGCGTTGTGGGTGTCGAAGCAACCCGGACGCCGGGCTTACTTAGCTTCGGACCACTCGGCTACTATCGGGCGAACCTGGCTTCGTCGATCGCGACGTTTGTCTGCACGTCGGCCAAGTTATATGTTATCTGCCCTGTAGTCCATGACATTAACGTGGTGAACGGCATCTGGACGCCCGAAACCTCGCGGTAATCCGAATAGTCAAGCTGGACCGGAACCATGCCCATCGTCGTCTGGTTCCAGTAGACCACTCGATCTAACAGACCAGAATCACCAAAATAGAAATTTACGGGAAGCTGTCCGTCACGGGTTCCCTGGACGACAGGGACATCAAGATCATCGATAATCGTGATGCCGACCCGCCAATCGCTAAAGGACTCCCGGATCATGGCCGGAAAAGATAGAAGAGCCTCCAATCTGGCGGCATCCAGATTCCCGCCGCTTAACTCCAGCACCGGAATCGGAAAATTCTCCGAGGTAACCCAGCCTCCGGTTCCATCAAAGACTCGGACATTGTCACTCTTGACTGTCACGCGCCGACCCGGTTCGGCATAGATTTCCACAGGGACATCCAAGTGACCTGTCTCATACCCCGCGTAAGTCCCCGTAGCAACAAAACTGGTGATTTCCGACAACGCCTCGATTCCACCAATCGCCTCGAAATAGTTGTCAAAAAGTTCATCCGCGGAAGGCGCAAAACGACTCGGAAAGAACTCCATTGCATTGGGCTTTTCTTCGGGGACACCGTATTGCAGAGCCAACTCCGGGATGATCTCGGGTATGGCAGTCCCACGATGGCACGTGAAGCACGTCACGTACTGCAGGCCTCCAAAGTTATCCCTGTTGATCGCGTTCACCATATTAATCATGCCGCGCGCAGTCCGAAGCATGGGTGTGTCTTCGGCGAACGCTTCCCAGTTGTCGACCGCTGCCAAAGCATGGCAATCGACGCAGTCTTTCCCCAGGGAGGCGGCAAACATCCCCATGATGTCCCAGAATTCGTCCGCGGGCATTCCCCTGAGAAGATCGATACCCGGCCAGACGTCTTCCGCCATCTGCTGTCCGGTCTGTGCGCCTGCGTAGCCAAAAGGTAGCAGGCACATGATCGACACCATGACGCCAATAATCGTTCGTCTATTTCCTAATTTCATCAGGTCGTTGTCCTCGCTTGGGCCGCGCAAGGCGCATGGAGTGGCCGCCCTAGTTGAAGAGGCCGTGGCCGTTGAATCGCTCGCGCGTATTGAAGATTAAGAGTCCGATTTTCTATAGGATTATACGCACGCATGATGACTCGGGCAAATGCATTCTCTCCCTGTAGACACTGACTGCATTTCAATTTCGAATCTTGGGTAAGGCGCTTTCAGCGGCGCGAGATATTGAGCCGGGGTCTCGGTCTCTCGAGCAAAGCGACTCCGAATTCGGCGTCGCCAAGCTGGGTTCTGATTCCGGATCGTGATGGGGTAGAAATCATCCGCCCCGCTATTTAACCCTCTTTCGCAAAACATGCAGTGTCCAGATTTTTGTGGAAAATCCGCCGGTATCCGTATCCGTATTCCTGTCGTATTCGCACTGTGGTTGCCATTCTAGTTGGAAAGACAGCAGCACAGCGGTGCCGGAGATGTCTTTCCAGGCAGGTTTGATTCGCTTACAAAGACGTCTTTTTCAGTCATTGAATCGCCTGGTTTGTAGTTGACAGTGGACCGGGTGGAAGCTTAAATAGCTCCATTGCGAAATCGCCCAGAGACGGGATTCTCCAAATTCATCCCTAAAGTGTTGCACTCAAGGGGTGGCAGGGGACCTGAATCAGAAAAGACTCCCCGTTCACCGGTGAAGTGAGCACGGCTCGCTTCGAACACGGGAAGCATCAGATCGGCATCGAGAGGTTCAAGCATGAAAACTCGTTGTTTAAGTCCCATGTCAGCTGTCGTGTCAATGCTCTTCTTCGCGTTGGTAAGCCTCACAGCGGGCTGTTCGCCAGCAGGCGAGCCGCCGCCAGGAGAACAAACGGCGGCGAACTCGTTCGATCCGCGTGATTTATCCGGATTCTGGCTTCTCAGTACCAACACCGGTCTGATCGGCCCGAATGATACTGCACCTGACTTGACTCCGGAGGGACAGGCGCGAATGAGCGAGAACATTCCAGCTTCAAGCGTTCCGCTACCCGCGCTTTCAAACGACCCCGAAAAGACCTGTAACCCAGTGGGTTTTCCAAGGCTTCTTCTCGATTCCGAACCCATCGAATTCCTTCAGCTCGAGGACCGGCTGATCCAATTCTTCCAGTGGGAACACAGAGTGCGCATCGTGTGGCTGGACGGGCGGGAACTGCCTTCGGGTGAGAACCTCGAGAACCTGGGTCCTGCGTGGTATGGTCACTCGGTTGGCGAATGGCAGGGCGATACGCTCGTCGTCAATACGGTCGGTCTTGATGACAGAGCATGGCTCGACGAAAACGTTGGGCGTCCGAAAAGTTTCCACGCCCGGATCGAAGAGCGGTACACGCGTGTCGACGCCGACACTGTAGAGCTTCAACTCACCCTCGATGACCCCGAGTACTATACGTCCACCTGGGTGGGCAACACGAAGTCATTCGAACGACTGCCGCCCGAGGCCTACACCTTTTCTGGATGGGAAGGACTGTTCGCGGGAATTACGGAAGGAATCTGCGCGCCCATTGACGAGGTCGAGGGATATAACAACACCTTTCGCGATGCAGTGGCGCCCTGAGTCGGTCAGTAGAGGACTATTCTGACTGAGCTCCGACTCGGCCTGTACCCAATGCGGGTGAGGGCCCTCTCGATAACCCGATTTCTCAAATTTGAAACGCCAGCCTTCATTGATAAGACGAAGGCCGGCATGGAATCTGCACTCGTCTCGTTAGATTCGACTTGGAGAAGCGAATGAAGCTGATTGGGCTCTGGATTGGCCCTTTACTGTTTTCTGTGTCGGTCTTGTCCCCCCCTTTGGAGGGCGTGACAGAAATAGGCATGCGCACTCTGGGGATCTTTCTCTGGACCGCCACATGGTGGTTTACGGAAGCGATTCCGATACCGGCAACGTCGTTTTTCGCGTTGGCGATGCTGGTCCTCTGTGGGGTTCTTCCGGTTCAGGCGGCATTCAGTACCTGGTCCAACTGGATCGTCATATTTCTCCTCGGAGCTTTCATCATCGGCCACGCCGTCACCTTGCATGGGCTTGCGCGCCGGATTGCCTACCATATGGCGGGCTCATCCATCGTAGCTGGAAACCCGTGGCGGCTCCTGATGGTTTTCGGTGTTGGCGCCGCCATAATGAGCCCGGTGTTGTCAAACGTGATCACAACGGTTGTCTTTCTTTCGATCGCACTCGGGCTGGTCAAGTCGCTCGATTTAGAGCGAGGCACGCGCTACCCGGAGGTCTTGTTTCTGTCCATCGCGTGGGGCGCAACGATGGGGGGAATCGCGACGCCGATCGGTGCACCGACGAATCTGATCGCTATTGGCGTGGCCAACTCACTGGGATATCGGGTTGGCTTTCTGGAATGGATGATGATCTGCGTGCCGATGACTGTCATCGGATTGATGGCGATGTTCGTCGTGATCCGCTACGTCCTCCGTCCGGAGAAACCGGAGCGGTGGCTGTCTCCTTCATATCTGAAAGAAGAGTTGAAGAAGCTCGGGCCATGGAACCAAGGTGAAAAGCTTTCAGCTGTCGTGTTCGTCACTGCGATGTTCCTGTGGTTGCTACCCGATGTGCTTCCGCTATTCCTGACTGGCGGACGCCAACACCCCTGGAGCGCGTGGGTAACAACACACCTGGATTGGTCCGTGACCGCCCTGATAATGGCGACATCCCTTTTCGTGCTTCCTGTGGACTGGAAGAACCGCAAGTTTGTGATGACCTGGGACGAAGCCGTTAAAGGCGTGGAGTGGGGCACACTGGCCCTGATTGCGGCGGCTCTCGCTCTCGGAAACGCCCTTGCGAATCCAACGCTGGGGCTCGGCCAGTTCTTAGAAGAAGGTATCACCGCTTTCAGTTCGTCAGCGGGTTCACAGCTCATTTTCGTCTTTGGAGTCGTGACGTTCACGGCAGTGATGACCAGTTTCGTGTCGAATATCGCGGCTGTCAGCATGGTTGGAGCCTTGGTCCAGGGCATGGGCGCTTCGACGGGTATCAACCCGATAGCTCTGCTGGTGGCCGTCGGCGTCGCCGCTTCGATGGCGTTTCCACTGCCTGTCGGCACACCTTACAACGCAATGGTGTTCGCCAGTGGGTACGTCCGCATGGGAACCATGGTGAAAGGAGGAGCCGCAATTACTGTGCTGGTGATCCCCGTGGTCGCGCTGCTCGTGTTCTATCTTGCCAACCAGCTGCTTCCAGTTACGCTATGAAACGCATGTTAGTGCCCTCGATTATAAGTTCAGATCTTAAGATTTCGCTCGGTCGTTCATTCAGACATCCTGTCTGAACGACCGGCGACCCTGGCCATCATCCTGACGGCCAGGCCTATAAGGATCCACGGAATGTTGAAGCGCGCCCTAGAAAGGACCCGCACCGGTTTGACGGTGCGGGTGGACAACGAGGCGGAGCCGAGGCGTCTAGAGTAAGAAGATGATCGGATCGGACTAGGGCGTGTTAACACTAACGTAGTGCCTCGACGATGAGAGCGAAGTGAAGGAAGGCGAGGAACATGACGTCGAGTTTATCGAAACGGGAGAAGATACGCCGGAAACCCTTGAGTCGGCGGAAGAGCCTCTCGACTTCGTTCCTGCGGCGGTAGAGCACGCGGTCGTATTCCCACGGCTCCAGGCGGTTGCGCTTGGGCGGCACGACGGGAATCCACCCAAAATCCAGAGCCAATTGGCGGGTCTGGTCGTCCTGGTAGGCACGGTCCATCAGCAGCGGTAGCGGCTCGGGTAGTGGCCCCAGACCGGCGAGCAGCTCGCGGCCCTGCGGGGCGTCGTGCGCTTGGCCGGGCGAGAGCGCAAACGTTATCGCCGTTCGAGCATTCGCGGCAACCAGATGAATCTTGGTGGTCCATCCACCGCGGGATTTGCCGATCGCTTGCGGACCGTTTTTTTTAACGCTCCCGTGCCGTCGGGATGAACCTTCACAATGGTCGAGTCCATCGAAACGGCTTCGACCCGGATGCGGACCAGTTGCTCGCGCTGGAGTTTCTCGAAGACGGCGTCGAGCACGCCGTTCTTGGACCAGCGGTTCATCCGGGTGTAGATGGTGTGCCAGTTGCCAAAGCGCTTGGGCAGACCGCGCCACTTGCAGCCCTGCTCAGCCACATACAAAATGGCGTTCAAGACCGTCAGGTTCGAAAGACTGACGTTGCCCCGCTGACGCGGCAGTTCCGGCTCGATGCGACAATACTGCTCCTGTGTGATCTCCATGCGTGATTATAAAACATTCATGCTCATTAGTGTTAACACGCCCTAGTACAAAACCGTTAAGCAGCGGACTTTTAACCGAGGACACTAGCGACCATCAGGCGCTTCGTTCTAGTGGCCTGTAACAGAGGTATCGCTAGCGGCGTTCGGGCGGAACGGCACCGGATTCTAGGCGCGACGAAGGAGGCAATGCTCTTTCATTGTGAGTGAGGAGCAACAACGAAGACGGTGCCGTTCCGCCCGAACCCCTTGGGCCGATGGGGGTTGCCGTCGATTTCTTTGTCGCTCGTCGGTCACGATGAAAAAGCATCGATCCCTCCTCGCTCCTCGACCTCGACAGCAAGACCCTTCGGCGCCACTGGCGATACCTCTGTTACAGGCCACTAGTCCTACCGAAGACCACTTTCGACCGAGTGCCTGAAGGAAAGGCCGTCACGGCGAGCATTCGTCAACCACTCCAATATAACGTCCGTACATTCGCTCACTATCGTCTGATAGCGCTCGACGGCATCGGCGCTTACAAACGGATGGGGCTCTCCTGGATTGCGAAACCTCAGAGCGTTGAGTTTGTCGTGCGTGTTGTCGTAGACCGTGTGGCTCGACAGGTGAACGTCGGCTCGGGCCATCGCTGCGATCTCTTTAAAACGTCTTGCGGACGCGCTGAAGGTGCCCAAGGCGTCGAAGGGATCTTCGAAAAGTGCCTGAAGCCGAAAGCGGTGCCTCCCCATAGGGCGCCGAGGTGCCAGCGGTCTCCATCCTTGAGCGGAAACAGCGTTGAAATCGTGCCTGGAGTGTGGCCCGGCGTCACATAGAGCGTCAGCGTGGTATCGCCAAGAGTCAGTTCCATGCCATCGGTGGCCACGAGGTCTTTCCGGGGCTTGAGCTCGGCCTGATTTCCATCGTTCGCCACCAACTCCCAATCCTCCTGGGACATGATGAGACGCGCACCGTAGCTGTCCTGGAGTTGTTTGGCTCCCAGATAGTGATCGGCGTGGCCGTGGCTGATGATGACATATTTGATCTGGCCCGGATCGAGACCGAACTCCCGCAGCCCGTCAACGATTTCGGCTTCGACCATGTAGTCGTAGGCCGTGTCGTGAAGAATGATTCCCTCAGATGTCGTCACGGCCCAGACAGATTGGTTATTGCTTCCGACGTAATACAGGTTGTCGAACACCTGCGCGGGCGCTCGGTGCCAAGCGGACTGCGGTGGAATCGTCCGTGCGGCGGGTGCAGATCTGGACTCCAGAACTAAGACCCCAGCGTCCACCCTTGTGCGACGGGGGGGTATTTCGACACAAAGTTGATTGAACAGCCTTGTAAAGTCATGCCCGGGACGGTATGCAGCCGCCCGGGCTCTCGCAATAGAGGCTTCGGCGGTGGTCTGAGGGTCGTGGGTGCTCCCGTCAGCCGGAATCCAAGCGACCAAGAACAAAACAGCGCAGAATGCAGGCACCAAAAAACACTTCATACGTATTAACAAGCCTTCTTTGAAGAATATCGCGTTGATTGATATTTATACCGCGAACTGCAAGGCGCTACAAGACCGCTATCTCTGGAAACAGCCCTCGAAACTTCTGCCACCGGCTGCCAACCCTGAGAAATCCCACAACCGCCGCCGAAACCAACTTGCAACCCGTCGTTGGTCGCTAGGGCCCGTTCGCGATCGAGTGTTCTGGAAATAGAGAAGATGTTGCCATGACGGAGAAACGGGTAGGGGGTATATCCGGATGTCTCGGATGGAGGTTATTCTATTCGCAGCGACAGTCGCGGAGGACTGTCTACGAAAACGCGAGGAATAACCTTTTTCAAATGATTGACAAGAAGCTCACGGTCGTTCTCGTCGCACTCCTGTCTATCGCGACCGCCCAGGCCCAGACCGATAATGATCGAACAACAGTCTACGTGGACACGGTGCTCGGTGGCTTTTCCATAGAGCTACTCGACGACATTTCGCCCAACACCGTAGCCAACTTCCTGAACTACGTTCGTGACGGCGATTACGACGGCACGTTTTTCCACCGCGCAATACCTGGCTTTGTTCTTCAAGGAGGCGGTTTCAGTCTGGGGACCGATGGCGTAATTTCCGAAGTCACCTCAGACCCCGCTGTTGCCAACGAGTTCCGCCTGTCCAATATCCGTGGAACCCTCGCTATGGCTAAACTTGGGGGAAATTCCAACAGCGCCACCAATCAATGGTTTGTCAACCTCGCCGACAATTCAGCGAATCTGGATGCTCAGAACGGCGGATTCACCGTGTTTGCACGCGTGATTGGCGACGGCATGGACGTCGTCGATGCGATCGTGGCACAGCCGATCTTCGATTTCGGTGGCTCGTTCACGGATTTACCAACCATCAACTATTCCACCGAATCCGACATCACGCGTGAAAACGTTGTAAACATTAACAGCATGGCAGTCGTCGATACGGCACTGACGTCAACGGGCACTGTCACACCAGAATCGGCGCCAACCGGAACATCCGTGCTGTTCACGGTGACCGTCACACCCGGAGCAAACCCCACAAGTACGGGAATCACGGTAACTGCCGACCTGTCTTCGATCGGAGGATCCGCCGCACAAGCCCTGTTTGACGACGGGACAAACGGCGACGTCATTTCCGGCGACAATGTGTTCTCATTTCTCGCGACCCTAGGGGGCGGCACCTCCTCAGAACCTTGTTGCATGGATCATCCCGAAGGATGCCTTATCATCGTGTTTTTCAACACCGGGGATAACTTAGATGCCACATAAGTTCAACGCAGCCCGACGGCACAAGTTTGATAAGGCGCAGTATCGGGTGATCAACTGGGCGGAATATAACGAGAGCCTGCGCCAGCGGGGTGATCTGAGGATCTGGGTCAGTGAGGAGGCTCAAAGTGTGTGGAGCGCGCCGCGCCGCACGTCACGGGGTGGCCAGCGGAGATACTCGGATCTGGCGATCGAGACATGCCTGACGCTGCGCACGGCGTATCGGCTTGGGTTGCGGCAAACGCAGGGACTTATGGGATCCATCGGCACGCTCATGGGGCTGGATATACGGGTGCCGGACTTCTCCACACTGTCGCGTCGTGCAAACGGCTTGAGCATCGCTCAGGTGATGATGCAAGCCGGATCTGTGCCTGTCCATCTGGTGGTGGACAGTACCGGCCTCAAGATCTTCGGCGAAGGGGAATGGCTCGCGCAGAAGCATAAAATCAAGGGAATACGCCGCCGCTGGCGCAAACTCCACCTCGGACTGGACCTGGCCAGCGGTGCGATTGT
Source organism: Terriglobia bacterium (assembly GCA_965218085.1). Lineage (GTDB taxonomy): Bacteria > Acidobacteriota > Terriglobia > 20CM-2-55-15 > 20CM-2-55-15. The sequence goes on from CBDCKF010000001.1 coordinate 1,034,823, forward strand.
TTGCGCCAATCTGACTCACGATGACGTTGGAGACAGCACTGCATTACCCGGGCTCCTGGATCAACTCGATGCCCCGGTCGCGGGCTTTCTGGCTGACGGCGCCTATGATGGAGCGTCTACACGAGATCTGCTGAGGGAACGGTATGGGGAGACCCTGGATGTGGTTATACCGCCGCCAAAGAACGCAGCGATCCGACCGCAGTCGGCGCGGGATCCAACCGTTCGGGATCGCCATATTGCTCAGATCCGCAGCAACGGCCGCATGGCTTGGCAAGTGGCCACAGGGTACAACCAGCGCAGCCGGATAGAAACGCAGATCGGCCGTTGGAAGGGTGTCATCGGCCGCAGACTCCAATCCCGCAGCTTCTCCAGGCAGATCACGGAGATCCAACTCGGCCAAAAAGTCCTGAACACAATGACCGCACTCGGACGGCCTGTGTTCGAGCGTATCGCCTGACGCTACCGCTTGGGAAAGGGCGAATTCCATCTCCGCCCCGATCCATGCAACAACGCTTGTCAGGTTGGCGGGTGAACAAGAACTCGTCAATCGACGGAGTTCCCTGGTTACGAAGGTCATCCAGTATCTGGTTCAGTTTGTCGGGAGTGCAGAGCCCGGCTTCGTGGATCAACTGATAGACCGAGTGCTGTGGGAGCAGTCCATGTGCCTCCTTCCGAAGATCGGAGGATATTGGCAAGCCATAGTCTTTACTCGCCCCGGCGCCAATGACGAAGGTCGTAGGTGTAGTGATCATTCTGGCTCTCCTAAATGTGCTGGCCGGTTCATTACAAAATTACTGCACGAGATAGGGCCAAAAACGGACACCATGGTGCTCGGTGAATGGGTGAATGTGGCGTCTTGGCATCCATGCGATGGTTGGCTCAGTTGAACACTAGTCTGTTCTGGACAAATATCGCACAAGCAAAATCAGTCGGTTACCGACCGCAGAGCCGAGGGGGTTCAATTGGGACAGCGCGCCGCCATCTACGTCCGGGTCTCCACCACCGATCAGTCCTGCCAGCGGCAGATTGCCGAGCTCACCGCCTTCGCCGGTCGTAGCGGTTTCGAGGTGCTCGGCATCTTCAAGGAAACCGCCTCGGGGACCAGAAACAACCGGCTCGCACGTAACCGCGTCCTCCAGCTCGCACAGGCTCGTCGGATCGACGCTATTCTGGTCACGGAACTGTCCCGGTGGGGCCGCTCAACGCAGGATCTTCTCGATACGCTCTACAAGCTGGCTGGCTGGAAGGTGTCCCTGGTCGCCATGAACGGCATGACGGTCGAGCTCAATACGCCTCACGGGCGGATGATGGCCACGCTGCTGGCCGGGATCGCTCAGTTCGAACGGGACCTGCTCGGCGAGCGTGTAAAATCCGGCCTGGCCGCCGCCAGGGCACGGGGCAAGAAACTCGGCCGTCAGCCCGGCCAGCGCCCCAAATCAGACCGGCTCGCCCCGAAGGTGCTTCATGCCATCGACGGCGGGAAGAGCTATCGTTGGATCGCCCGCGACCTCGGCATCAGTAAAAATACTGTCGCCGACATCGTCAAACGGCATCGGGCAAACCCTTAGCGTAGGATTTCGCCCCCTACCGGACTCGACCCCCGGAGCAACGCACCCTCGCTCGCCATCTCATTGAAGAAGGAAAATCCGTCAGCGAAGTCGCCCGGACCTTCAGTGTCCATGTCGCAACGATCTATCGCTGCCTACGCAACTATGCGGCCTTATGACAGTACGCCGTTCCTCTCGCACGCATGGTCCACAGCCTGCGCCGAACCAACTAACACTGGCCCGCGTTGATTGTCTGTGCGAAGTTGTGCGTCCTGAACGAGAACCGGCGCCGAAGCTTCTCTGGACGAAAAACAGGGCGATCCGGTTCTCCGATGCCGAATAAGGGTCAAAATAACAGCAGTCGGTTCGGCACAGCGATGTCCGCACTGGCACGGAGTTTTCCAGTGAAGGCTGCGTGAATGAATACCGATCCGAATTCTTCTTCTGATAGCCACCTGCCCGCGCGGAGCGGGCAGGCGGGGGAGGGAACCGATGCGGGCGGCCGCGAAGTGCTCGCCGGCCTGGTCGAACGGGTCACGTTCCACAACCCGGAAAACGGCTTCTGCGTGCTGCGCGTCAAGGCCCGCGGCCAGCGTGATCTCGTCACCACGGTGGGCCACGCCGCGTCGATCTCGGCCGGCGAATGGATCACCGCCTCGGGGGAATGGACCAACGACCGGACCCACGGCCTGCAATTCCGCGCGCGTTTCCTGAAGGCCTCCGCACCCTCGTCGCTGGAGGGCATCGAGAAATACCTCGGCTCGGGCATGATCCGGGGTATTGGACCGATCTATGCGAAACGCATGGTCGGGCTGTTCGGCAAGGACGTGTTCGACATCATCGAGGCCAGCCCGGAGCGGCTGCGCGAGGTCGAAGGGATTGGGCCGAAGCGTGCCGACAGGATCCTGTCGGCCTGGGCGGACCAGAAAGTGGTCCGCGAGATCATGGTGTTCCTGCACCAGCACGGCGTCGGCACGGCGCGCGCGGTGCGCATCTTCAAGACCTATGGGGCCGACGCGGTGCAGGTGATGAGCGAAAATCCCTACCGGCTGGCCCGCGACATCCGGGGGATCGGTTTTCGCACCGCGGACCAGATCGCCGAAAAGTTCGGCGTCGAAAGGACCGCCATGATCCGGGTGCGCGCCGGAATCTCCTACGCCTTGACCGAAGCCATGGGCGCCGGCCATTGCGGCCTCCCCGTATCGGAGCTGACGGCGCTGGCGGTGAAGCTTCTCGACGTGCCCGAAGGCCTCGTCGGCATCGCGCTGGAACTGGAACTCACCGAGAAGACGGTGATCGCCGACAATGTCGCCGAAACCCCCTGCGTCTTTCTGAGCGGGCTCCATCATGCCGAACAGGCGATCGCCCAACACCTGCGGCGGCTCGCAGGCGGGCCGTTGCCCTGGCCCGGGATCGACGCCGGCAAAGCCCTGCCTTGGGTCGAAGGCCGCACCGGCCTCACGCTTGCCGGCAGTCAGGCCGATGCGGTGCGGCTGGCGCTGCGCTCGAAGACGACGGTCATCACCGGCGGCCCCGGCGTGGGCAAGACCACGATCGTCAACGCGGTCCTGCGGATCCTCTCGGCGAAGGGCGTGACGCTCCTGCTGTGCGCCCCCACGGGCCGGGCCGCCAAGCGCATGTCCGAAGCGACCGGCCTGGAGGCAAAGACCATCCACCGGTTGCTGGAATTCTCCCCGAAAGCTTTCGGGTTCCGCCGCAACGGGGACCACCCGCTCGACTGCGACCTTCTCGTAATTGACGAGATTTCAATGGTCGATGTCCTGCTCATGCAATCGTTGCTGCGAGCCATCCCCGATCATGCCGCCCTGCTGATGGTCGGCGACATCGACCAGTTGCCCTCGGTCGGGCCGGGCCAAGTTCTCGCCGACATCATCCACTCCGGCGCCATCCCCGTTGTACGCCTGACCGAAGTCTTCCGGCAGGCCGCGCGGAGCCGGATCGTCACCAGCGCGCATCGGATCAACGCGGGCCGGATCCCGTCCCTGGACGCCCCCGACGGCGAAAGCGACTTCTACTTCGTGCCGGCAGAGGACCCGGAGCAGGCGGTGGAGCGCATCATCGACCTTGTCCGCTCACACATTCCCCGGCGCTTCGGCCTCGATCCGGTCCGCGACATCCAGGTGCTCTGCCCGATGAACCGCGGCGGCGGCGGCGCCCGGTCCCTGAACATCGAGTTACAGGCCGCACTGAACCCTGCCGGCGTGGACCGGATCGAGCGCTTCGGCTGGACCTTCGCCCCGGGCGACAAGATCATGCAGATCGAGAATGACTACGACAAGGACGTCTACAACGGCGACACCGGCTATGTGGAGGGCGTCGATGCCGCAGAAGGCGAACTGACGGCCGGGTTTGACGGGCGGAGCGTGGCCTACGGTTTCGGGGAACTGGACGTGCTGGTTCCCGCCTATGCGGTGACGATCCATAAGAGCCAGGGGTCGGAATACCCCGCCGTCGTCATCCCCATACTGACTCAGCACTACGCCATGCTTCAGCGGAACCTGCTCTACACCGGAATCACGCGCGGCAAGCGGCTTGTAGTGCTCGTTGGCCAGCGCAAGGCGGTCGCCATCGCGGTGAAGAACGTCTCCGGCCGGCGTCGCTGGTCGAAGCTGGACGAATGGCTTGGCGATTCGCTTAGCCCAGCGCAATGATATCCGGGTTAGTTGCTTATGGAGGCGGTCGCCGATGGCTCGGCATAAAATCAAGGGAATACGCCGCCGCTGGCGCAAACTCCACCTCGGACTGGACCTGGCCAGCGGTGCGATTGTTTGCGCCAATCTGACTCACGATGACGTTGGAGACAGCACTGCATTACCTGATGGGATGGACTCCTCCTTGATGACTGAGTCGGCATCGTAGTGCCAAAGTCATTGTGAAGCCTCGCGATGGTGCGGGCTAAACACGAGGACGTGTAAACAAGAAGGAGTCCGAGATGAAGAGTAAAACGATCGCAGTGGATCTGGCAAAGAATGTTTTCGAGATTGGGATTTCCGACCGCCCCGGGCAGATGACGAAGACATACCGTTTAAGACGGGGAAAGTTCTTGTCGTTTTTTGCGAATCAGGAGCTGGCGACGGTCGTGATGGAAGCCTGCAGTGCCGCCCATCACTGGGGACGAGAGATCCAAAAACTGGGGCACACAGTGGTACTGATTTCACCGCAGTATGTCCGGCCCTACGTACCGAGGAGTAAGACGGATCGGGCGGATGTAAAAGGGTTGCTGGAGGCCCACCGGAATGCCGATATTCGGGCGGTACCCATTAAGACGGTGGCGCAACAGCAACTCACCGCCCTGCACCGCATCCGGTCGACCTGGATGCGGACCCGGACGGCGCGCATCAACATGGTGCGGGGGCTGCTGGGAGAGTTTGGGCTCGTGCTGCCGACGGGAGCCCGGCGGCTGGTGCCCGGAGTCATGGGGTTGATCGAAGATGCGGATGTTGAGATCCCCATGACCGTACGCGTCATGTTCTCGGAAGTGTGCACCGAAATCCGCGAGCTGGAGGCACGCATTCAATCGGTGGAGCGGGAGTTGGAAGCCCTGGCCCGTCAGATGCCCGAGGTGGCCCGTCTGCGCTCGATCCCTGGAATCGGGCTGTTGACTTCCACGGCGATGGTAGGTTTTGTCGGTGACCCCCGACGGTTTCGATCCTGTCGCCACTTTGCCAGTTATCTGGGACTCACCCCGCGTGAGCGTTCGAGCGGAAACCGGCGTCGGCTGGGAGCGATCAGCAAACAAGGCAACGTCTACCTGCGGATGCTGCTCATACACGGTGGCCGCACTCTGCTATGGAGTGCGCATCGAAAAGGGGCGCAACCTTCGGCTCTGCAGAAATGGGGTCTCCGTCTCCACACACTCCGCGGGCACAACACGGCCACGGTTGCTTTAGCCAACAAACTGGCCCGCACGGTTTGGGCCGTGTGGACACAGGACACGGCGTACGAGGCTGACCGACGGGCGGCCTGACACCATGACTGTAGGAACATCCTTTCAGTAGACTGCGACGACGTTCGAGTTGATGACGTACCGGTCAGACCGGCGCGGGGAAACGCCGGAGAAGCCGTGGCCCCTGGAGGCCGTTTACCCGGTTGGCACCCCGCGCGCGAATTTCATCATGGCCCGGAACTCAAACGTTCCATTCGAGAGGCCGAAGATACGGATGCAGTCGATCTGTCACTCAACTCGAAAATCAAATATCAGGATGCTGAAAAGAATCTTCGGGAAAAGGATATGGGACAGCTGCGCCTACTTGACAGGAGGAGTCCAGATACGGGCTCCTGGATCAGCTCGATGGCCCGGGCACGGGCTTTCTGGCTGACGGCGTCTATGATGGAGCGTCCACACGGGATCTGCTGAGGGAACGGTATGGGGAGACCCTGGATGTGGTTATACCGCCGCCGAAGAACGCAGTGATCCGCCCGCAATCGGCGCGGGATCCAACCGTTCGGGATCGCCATATTGCCCAGATCCGCAGCTACGGCCGCATGGCCTGGCAACTGGCAACTGGGTACAACCAGCGCAGCCGGGTAGAAACGCAGATCGGCCGTTGGAAGAGCGTGATCGGCCCCAAGCTCAAATCTCGCAGCTTCTCCAGGAAAATTACGGAGATTCAGGTCGGTCAGAAAGTTCTGAACACAATGACCACACTCGGACGTCCCGTGTTCGAACGCATCGCCTGACGCTACCGCTTGGGAAAGGGCGAATTCCATCTCCGCCTCGATCCATGCAACAACGCTACTAGATGAGGTCATCCACGGTTATGTTGAGCGCGTCGGCGATGCGCTTCATGGCTTTGATCGAACCGGGCTTCTTCCCGTTTTCGATGTCCGACAGATAGGAGGCCACAATCCCGGCAGCCGCGGCCAGCTCGCTGGCCTTCATGCCGCGATAGTCGCGCCACACGCGCACTGGGTGTTCTCCGCCCGCGATGCGCTTGACCAGTTCGAAAGGCACGAGTTCTTGATCGGGATCTTCTAGAACGCGCTGAATGATTGCGGCGTCCATGGCATCTTCGTCCACGGCGTTTCGCAACGCTTCGTATTCGGCACGCGGGACAACAGCATATTCTTCGCCACCGAGGGTGATGGTTGGGGGTGCGGGGGTGGTCATCGGTATGCTTCTCCACGGGGCACGATAGCGGCAATCGTCATCGTTTTGGCTTTTGTGTCGAGCGTGTAGAGTACCCGCCAATCGCCCACTCGGAGCCTGAAGCCGGCGGTCGCTTTCAAGGCGGTCACATTGCTGTTCGGAGCGAGGGGGTCTGCCGCAAGACCATCGATTTTGCCGATAATCGTTCTCTCCACGTTGTTTGGCATGCCACGGAGGCGGCGACGCGCTTCCTTCGTGATCATGACCTTGAACACAGGGCCAGCATGTTAGCTATTAGAGAATACTATTGTCAATCAGGGATTCTCTATTGAAGAACAACTCGGGCGGCGCACAGGACCGGCGTTTTTCCAAGAAGCCAGCTAGGAGTCTGCGGTTACGGTTTCCCGACGGCGCGCACGAATCCACCCCAGTCATGGGCCATGGCCTGGGACAGCTCGACGAGCTTCGCCGCCAGGTCCTCGGCCCCGGAGAAGGCGATCCGCAGCTCGCCGGGGCGGAGCCGGATCGGGTCGGGCAGGTCCCCGAAGCGCCGGTGCTCGGCGTCAGGGGGGATGGGGATCTGGACGCTGCGGGCGGCGAGCTCGCGCCGGGTCCGCTCCAGTTCTTCGGTGACGCGGGCACGGCGGCGCACTTCCCACTGATAGACTGGGCTTGCGGCGGTTTCTTCCATCCGCCTGATGAGCGCCGTGCGGGAGACGGCGGCGGCGTTGCCGACCCGGATGCCGGGGAGCCCGGCCATCAGTTGCCGGGCTCGGCGCTCGCCGACCCCGAAGAGTTTCTCGACGGCGGCGCGGTCCAGATGGGTGGCGTCGATGTGGTGGAGGATGTCCAGGATTTCGGGAAGTCGATGAAACCATGTCGGTTTGACAGGCATCGGCTGGATTCCGATTTTACTCCACGTGAGGGAGCGATCCGGCATTATAAGATTTCCGGGGGGGGGGCTATGAATGATAAACATTATCATTCATATAGAATGGGCGCTGACGCATCGCAGGACCCCCAAGGACCTGGCATCTGTCCAGCGTCAAACAAAATTCCTTCTCGGGAGTTTTGATTGTCGCTGATCAGGCATCGCATTGCCGGCTCGTATACGGGGCCTTCATGCCACGGAAGCGGCGTCATTTTACCCCAATCAACATTCCGGCTATCGACCCAAGACACTCCCTTGATCGCCTAGGAGCCTGTCGGGAATAAGAAGTCTGCAACCAAGAATCAACAACTTACAGACCAGGGATGGCTCGTAAGTTGTTGATTCTTGGTTCGAGGGAGCCAATTCCCGGCAGGCTCCTAGGCCTAGCAGCCCGTGGCAGAAGTGAGATTCTCTGACACAGTCGTAACGTCGGATTCGATAGCCACGTTGGGCTCGATATCCAGCTGACGGAGTTCATGATGCGTTTGAAGCGCCATCTGGACGCAGAAGAGCACGATTTGAGCGGCAAAGTATGCCGCAGACCGGTCCTGCAGGCTCCGTGGCGTGCCCTGCCCGAACTTCTGGCGCAGGATCAACGCAACCTTGTTGCATGGATCATCCCGAAGGATGCCTTATCATCGTGTTTTTCAACACCGGGGATAACTTAGATGGGTTATGTTTCAGAGTTTCTGCAAAAAAGGGGTCCTGAAATAGGAAGGGGCCAGGGTATCTCCGAGAAAGTTGGCAACCAACAACTTTGAAACGAAGGAGATGAACCGATGGCCCGAACTAAGATTAAGCGAAAGGGAGTGGATTGGAAAGAACTGTTAGGAGAGGAAAAGGATCTGCTGAAAAGCGTCGTGCAGGAGGTGGTTCAGGAAATTCTCGAGGGGGAGATGGAGCAGGTTGTGGCCGCGGCCAAGAGTGAACGAACGGCGGGGCGGACCGGATATCGGAGTGGCTATTACGGGCGGGACCTGGTCACGCGGGTGGGCAAGCTGGAGCTGCGCGTGCCGCAGGACCGGGCCGGGCGGTTCAGCACGGAAGTGTTTGAACGCTACCAACGCAGCGAGAAAGCTTTGGTGGCCAGCTTGGCCGAGATGTACGTGCAGGGCGTGTCGACGCGCAAGGTCAAGGCCATCACCGAAGAATTATGCGGGCATTCGTTTTCGGCCAGCACGATCAGCCGGATTAATAAGACACTGGACACGGAGCTGAAAAAGTTTGCGACGCGAGCATTGGAGGAAGAATACCCGTACCTGATTCTGGATGCGCGCTACGAGAAGGTGCGCGAAGACGGGGTCATCCGGAGCCGAGCAGTTCTGGTGGCGATCGGAATCAACTGGGACGGGAGGCGCGGTGTGTTGGCGGTGGAACTGGCGGAACGGGAAAGCACGACCAGTTGGCGGGAACTGTTACTGAGTTTGAAACAACGCGGCTTGTGCGGCGTGGAGTTCGTGGTGACCGACGATCATGCCGGGTTGAAGAAAGCCATCGCAGAAGTCCTGCCCGAAGCGATCTGGCAACGCTGCTACGTCCACTTTCTGAGAAACGCATTGGATTATCTGCCGCGCAAAGCCGATGACGATTGTCTCCAGGAACTGCGTTGGCTCTACGACCGGCGGGACCTCCAGGAAGTGCGGCAGGACCTGGCGACATGGTTGAGCAAGTGGGGGCAGAAATATTCCAAACTCTGCGACTGGGTCGAAGACAATATCGACGAGACACTAAGCTTCTACACGCTGCCGCTTCAGCATCACAAACACATGAAATCCACCAATATGCTGGAACGGCTCAACGAAGAGATCAAACCAGTAGTGTCCCAACGTTAGTTGAATAGATTCAGTTGTTTGGAGTTCTCCGAGTCTGAATCTTGATAGTCGAGGGCGGAAAGGGCCTTTAAAAGGGGCGTTTTTTCGAAAACGGTGACGCTGACGATCTGGAGAATTCGGTAGAGACTGGCGTTGACATTGAGCCGTTTTTTCACGATGGCAACAAGCAAATAGACCGAGATGGCGGTCCAGATTTGAGTCTTCAGCGCATTGGGGGTTGTGCCGTAGAACGCCTTGATGCGTAGGTGCTGTTTGATCCACTTGAAGAACAGTTCGACCTGCCAGCGGCAGCGATAGAGTTGGGCAATGGTCGCCGCTGGCAGCGCGAAATTGTTGGTCAGGAAGACGAGGTACTTGTTGTGCTCTCGATCGAGAAAGCGAATGCGGCGGAGTTTTTCTGGATAGCGCTTGCGAGAGTAAAAGCCGCGTAGGCTGATGATCTGATCGCTGAGGACTCCGGTGGACTTGTCCACATCGAGTGAATAAAGACGATTGAAGACGAAATTCTTTTTCGCGCGTGTCACGAAGAACGCCGCCGCGACACTGATTTTGTACAGGCGCCGGAAATCCAGATAACCGCGATCCATGATGTAGAAGGCTCCGGGCTCGAAGGCGAGTTGATCCAGAAGATGGAGGTCGTGAACTTTGCCGTGTGTAATCAGGATAAAGGAAGGAATATTGCCGCGCAGATCCAGAACCGTGTGCAGTTTGACAGCTCCCTTGTGCTTGCGGAAGCGTGCCCACGGGAACAGGGAAAGACACAGATCGATCGTTGTGGCATCGAGTGCGTAAACCGTCTGCTTGAGGTCGACACCGAAACTGTCGCCAACATAGAGCTCGCGAGCCATGGAGATCAGCGTCTGGGCGAAGTCGGCATAGATACGCCAATCGCGCACCTGATTCGCATTCGCAAGGGTGTTGCGGGAGACGCGGCTGCGAATGCCCATGTGATAAAGCTTCGTGCCAGCCGAACGCAGACAGGCTTCGATATCGCGCAGACTCTCCCGGTAGGTCAATTGCGCGAACGCCATGCACAGAAACTGATCCCAGCAGGAAAAACGTTGGAGTTTGTAGTTGCCACGGTAGCGATCGACGCATCGACGAAAGTCTTGACGGGGAAGAAAGTCCATCAGCTGAGAGAAGATCGTCTTGCCGGAATTCATAGGCCGCCTCCTGCCGCAAAGTCGCGGAAGGATGCCGCCAGTACGCAATCAAATTCAAATCGATTTTGGCTCTCAGCCGATCTAACATGACCATTCTCAATAACCTATGGGCGACGCCCATCTAAACGTTGGGACACTACTGAGATCAAACGGCGAACGCGCGTGGTGCGGATATTCCCCAACGCAGCCAGCTGTCTGCGTTTGATTCGGGCGCTGACCACCGAAACGCACGAGAACTGGATCGAAGCGATCCGCTACTTGAACATGGACCTGTTGAAGGAACACAAAAGGGACTGGCACCGTCAGACGCCGGCTGCCTAAACGCGTCCCAACGGGCCGACCCCAATGATCGACTCGGATGTCGATCGGCGATTACAGAGCATCCTGGAGCGAACAATCGCTGTGGAAAACTTTCGAGGGGACGAAAGAAAGAAAAAGAACCAAAAAAGAAAGAAACGCAGAGGCCTGATGGAAATGACGCCTCAGAGGAAATCCGCCAAAAGGCGCGGATTCCCTCTGAGGCTTGGAAAAGCTTCGCCAAAAACGTTCAGCTTTCCCACATTCCCACAGGCCCGACGGCGATCGACACTCAAGAACTGAATTTTTCGGAAATACTTTTTGCAGAACTTGACGCACACAACTCTTAGATGCCACATAAGTTCAACGCAGCCCGACGGCACAAGTTTGATAAGGCGAAGTATCGGGTGATCAACTGGGCGGAATATAACGAGAGCCTGCGCCAGCGGGGTGATCTGACGATCTGGGTCAGTGAGGAGGCTCAAAGTGTGTGGAGCGCGCCGCGCCGCACGTCACGGGGTGGCCAGCGGAGATACTCGGATCTGGCGATCGAGACATGCCTGACGCTGCGCACGGCGTATCGGCTTGGGTTGCGGCAAACGCAGGGACTTATGGGATCCATCGGCACGCTCATGGGGCTGGATATACGGGTGCCGGACTTCTCCACACTGTCGCGTCGTGCAAACGGCTTGAGCATCGCTCAGGTGATGATGCAAGCCGGATCTGTGCCTGTCCATCTGGTGGTGGACAGTACCGGCCTCAAGATCTTCGGCGAAGGGGAATGGCTCGCGCAGAAGCATAAAATCAAGGGAATACGCCGCCGCTGGCGCAAACTCCACCTCGGACTGGACCTGGCCAGCGGTGCGATTGTTTGCGCCAATCTGACTCACGATGACGTTGGAGACAGCACTGCATTACCCGGGCTCCTGGATCAACTCGATGCCCCGGTCGCGGGCTTTCTGGCTGACGGCGCCTATGATGGAGCGTCTACACGAGATCTGCTGAGGGAACGGTATGGGGAGACCCTGGATGTGGTTATACCGCCGCCAAAGAACGCAGCGATCCGACCGCAATCGGCGCGGGATCCAACCGTTCGGGATCGTCATATTGCTCAGATCCGCAGCAACGGCCGCATGGCCTGGCAAGTGGCCACAGGGTACAACCGGCGCAGCCGGATAGAAACGCAGATCGGCCGTTGGAAGGGTGTCATCGGCCGCAGACTCCAATCCCGCAGCTTCTCCAGGCAGATCACGGAGATCCAACTCGGCCAAAAAGTCCTGAACACAATGACCGCACTCGGACGGCCTGTGTTCGAGCGTATCGCCTGACGCTACCGCTTGGGAAAGGGCGAATTCCATCTCCGCCCCGATCCATGCAACAACGCTATAGCGATGCGAACGGGATGAGGGAAAGCCGGATTGGAATTGAGCATGACCGAAAAACGAACGCAGAGTCGTGGACATGGCGAAGGGAAATCGCGCAGGCAGTGGCACTGCGCGCGCATTGATCTGATGTGCACGGACGGGCGGATCGATGTCGCGACGAAAACAGTTTCCATTCCCCGCCAGGCAACAACTGCGGGTCCTTCGCAAACGCTCCGGGCATGGACTTGATCGCAACTTCACGACCCAGTTTCGTATCCTGGACACGCCACTCCTCGTCCGTTCCACCCTCACCTAAGTTGGACGGGATCGTGCAATGGCCTAGCTGAGTGCCAGATTCCATCGTTTTGCCGCGTTGTTGACCGAACTGTGAATAATTGAGTGAATCTAACTACAAGTGGGATTTATAAGCAAGAAAAGTCTCAAGTCCTGACAAACGACATTCTCGGACGTTGAAAAAATGCCTAAAAACGGAGGGTCTCAAGGTCCGAGAAGATGAATTCTCAGGCGTTGAGAATCGTTTTCATGGTCGTTTAGAGCACCGTCACACCACACTATGGAACTCAGCAGGACTTCGTGGGGGCCGACGTTGCTCCTGATTATGCGGCGTAGTGGCTGATCGGCAATTCAGGCACGCAATCGTACGTGGACTCACGAGACAATCGGTCGGGGATCGAAGAACGCCCTAATTTCGACGATGCTACCATTCGAGACCCGCAAGTAGTCACACACCTCGATCACTTTGCCGGCGGCAACAAACTGGAAGAGCACGCACGCGTGCTCCCCCTGACGATCTGTTGCTTGACTCGAATGTCGGTCATTTGATGGGCCGCCTGAGTAAGGATTTCGACCACAACTGCTCTCCCTACCAATTGCTGTAACACCGGCCCGTCGAACGGGACGTCCTCGTCGAACGGGACATCGGTGAAGTTGTTGGCCTGAAGACCCTCAATATAACGAACAGCGCACTCTTCTGTGTTTAACACTCGGTGGCACCCTCCGAAGTAAAAGCATCAAGAGCTTGATACAACCCAACGTGCAAGAGTCAACGTCCGCGAAGATGGTTTGTCAGGACTTGAACTCGGATTTCACGGTCAGCTAAGGCACCGTCACGCTTCCCTCAAGCGTCGAGGAGTCAGGCTTCCATGCTGGGCTCAAAAAAGGTTAGCGTCCTAAGAGTGTGTTGATCCTTCGAGCTTGCGCCCAATCCGATCAAGCCCTTTACGGACACGCCTAAATTCCCGCCAATAGTGAACTGCGACCAAAGAGACAACAATCGCCAGTGAAGAGTCTTTCCAGATTCCCATGATCTCCATCTTTAATCCCCTCCGTTGTTGATTGGTTCACCTAACGTCCACACGTGAGCCGTTATCCCCGCCTCCGTCGCTGTCGTAACCTTCAGCATTCGGTGAATCCGACAGAAATTGTAATACGCAAAGTGCAGGGCCAGCGCAGCTATTAGATTCTCCGACTTCTTCGAGAGAGTTAGCCTGCAATCAAATTCTCAAGTCCTCGCAAACGATATTCTCGGACGTTGAAAAAAGGCCTAAAAACGGAGGGCCTCAAGGTCCGAGAAGATGATTTAACAGGACTTGAGAATCATTTTCGTGGTCATCACGGCACCGGCACCCGTTCCTTCAGTTCTTCAAACCAGTTAAGGACGACGTTGATCTGGGGGCGGTAGGGTTCGTCAGTCTCGCCTCGGTCTGCCGGGAAAACCATAAGGAAACGTTCCCCGTCGGGCATGATGTCGTAATCGCGGGAGAATGGATCAAACAGAAAACTTTCGACGTGAGAAAGGCTCTGACGGACTACACTCAGTCGTTGCCGGCCGTCAACAGGTCATACGCCGCCTCGATGTTGCGGTCGCGCTGCGGGACGTAGTTGGGAAGATCGCCGTAGTCGCCGAGCGTGTCGCTCGCCAACAGATCTTCCAGCGACGTTCCCGACTCCACCGCGCCGGTGACGGCGGCCTGGAGATCCTCGAAGAACTCCCGGTATGCGGTGAAGTCCGCTTTCGTGCCGACGCTGCTGTGGCCGGGTGAAACAATGTCGAAGTCCAGTGCTTCGACTCGCTGGAGTGAGTCGATCCACTGCGACAGCGTCCCGGTGCCGGGGGACCCCAGAGCGAGCCGTTTGACGTTGATGAAATCCACCCCGTAGATCACTCGCTCCTCGGGAAACAGGAGCACCGTCGCGTCGATGGAATGGTTCGGTCCGGAATAGATGAGTTCCACGGTCTTGCCGCCCAGCGTGATCGTCAGGCGCTCGGAGTAGAGCATCTCCGGCGGCAGCACGTCCGCCAGTATCTCCCCCGCATCGAGATAGCCGTCGGCGTTGGTGTCGAACGCATCGAAGTCCCTCGCCAGGTCGCCGCTGGCTTCGTTTCTATCGAGCCGCTGATCGCCGTCGGCATCGACCAGATTCACTTGGACGGGAAAGCCGGCTATCGCATCCTCGAGCGCGATGGGCAGGTTCGCGTGCCCCACAAAGGTCGCCGTGTCGTCGAATACCCGGCCGCCGGAGGCATGATCCCAGTGATAATGGCTGTAGAGCACGTAGCGCACGGGCACCCCGAACCGCTGTGCCAGTTCACCCTCCAGCCAGGTTGAGAAGTCTGCGTTGAGCGGGTCGGCAAGGATGATCCCGTCGGCGGTGACGAGGAACAGCGTGAAATGGGTGCCGTCCTGTGCGCGGTAGAGATCCCCAGCGATCGGCACGATCTCCCGGGCAGGCTCCTCGCTCTGGGCTTGACCCGCCGGAGGCGGCGCGTCACCGGTGGAGAGGTCGGCCGGTTGATCGCTCCCTTGCTGCGAGCACGCGGCAAGGAATAGCAGCAGACCCACGAGTAGCATCGGTGCGGCATATCTCATCATCATTATTATCCCCGGCGACGTGCCGATCTGATCGGTGATCTGGCATGGACCTAGACGTGGATCCGCCTCGATGGACGCGCAACTCCTCTAAACGAGCTCGCACGTAAAACTCACAGAACTATATAGAGCGCGCGGGATGGGGGTCAAAGGAAAAGTGTTGCTCACCACTCCACCAACGTCTTCTCCGTAACCTCCCGAAAGCACTTCGGGCACTTCGCGGGCTCTGGGGGCAGGCCACGTCCAATTCATAGCAGTTTTCAGGAATTACAGATCTCAACGTCCGAGAAAATGATTTATCAGGCCTTGAACTTGGGAATTAAGGAACCGGCACTCGTTCGGTCAGTTCTTCAAACCGAATCAAGACCACGTTGATTTAAGTGTCTGTCGGATCAGAGTATAGATAGCAGGAGACAGTCCGCAAAACGGGTGGATGGGGCGGCAACGAAATCTCGACGTCCGCCTGCAGGCATGTGATCCTGCTCGCATTGGAGGTTTCAACCTTACGGATTCATCGGCTCCAGACCATTTTTCTCCAGAGCCGCTCCAAAAGCAGGGGTCGATAAGAAGTTGATAAGCGTTCTCGCCGTGCTTGGATCCCCAGCGCTTGCACTCATGGCCGCGGTAAAGTGGACATACGCCTGGACCTCAGGAGGCAGTGGCCCAAGTAGCTGAACGCCTGGCTCGCGTAACAACTCGCTGACCAGGGTCAGTACTAACTCGATCTCACCCTCCGCGACGAGCACGGGCGCTTCACCCGGACCCGTCAATGTCGTCTTGCTCTGCATTTCATTTTCGATGCCCAGGGCCTCGAAGCTTGCTTCGTTGGTTCGGCGGCTCTGACCGTCCGAGCCGAAGGCAACTGATTCCGCCTCTAGAAATGTCCGTCGGAGGTCCTCCAGAGTGTCGACGCTCTTGACAGGCGCTCCCTGTCGACTCCCTACGCCAATGCCGACTCGAGCGAACTCGTTGCTCGACCCTGGCGTCACCTTCTGTAACGAGATCAACTCATCGATGAGTCTCGGCGTAAGTATGGCCACATCGAATGCTTCGCCTGCCTCGATCCGGTCCGTCAGAGTTCGCGAAGTACTAAACTCAAACGCGAGCCGTCGTCCTATGCTCTGTTCGATCTGCGGCTGCATCTCCTCGAGCACAACTCGCACTCCATTAGAACTAAGGACACGCACGACGCCAGAGTCCTGGGCCAATGCGCAAATGTTAGCTGCCGCTGTGACGGCGGCTAGGGCACTCAGAAGAAACTTCATGGCATTACCCTCTGGTTTTATGGCTTGTGGGGCTATAGCTAGGATTCTTGAACTTCGATGTCTAGGAAAACGATTCCCTCAATCACGCCGACCAGTTTTTCGTCCTTGGCTTTCAGCACTTCTGCCATCCTGCCTTACTTGAGAACGGCTGGAGAGCCCTGCTTACGCCAGCCAGCACCAGAGGACCACGAACTCCCCTCCGATAAATAGAGTGCCGAAGATCGCTTTGTTTCGCATGGCTAGCCACCCTGGCAAGTAGATGTCGTAGTTGTCGGAGCGGTCCTCGGTGTAGCGGGCGGCTAATAAGGTCACCGGACACTGGCCTTCGTAAAGAACCAGCACGCCGCACTCAACAAAGACAACCAACGTCAACGCCGCGGCCCAATCCAGTCGGTTCATTAGCGCCACTACCGGCAACCCGACGACGCACACGGCGAGTACAGCCCACACAGCCGTATGAAAAAGCCTAATGATCACTAGAGTTGAAGCCTCTCGTCGCGCCTTCATCCTCGCGCTAACCTTCTGTCCCACAACCCGAAAATAAGGCATTATTAACTGGCTCACTCATTCTCCCTTCTAACCTTGCCAAGGAGTGCGCGGAATTCGTAGTGGCCTACTTTGGTTCTGCACTCCATATTTTATTTATGCGCCGTGAGGAACGGCACAAGTCGGCTAAGTCTATCTAGATGGGAGTGTTATTGGCAAGGACAGGATTAATCGTCTCGTTTCGGCCAATTCTTAACGTCCGACAAGATGATTTTTCAGGACTTGAGAATCATTTTCACGGTCGTTTAAGGAACCGGTACCCGTTTGAACTTATTTTGTCCGGCTAACGGAGTGGCGATTCGGGCGGTCGTCGTTGAACGTCTTGTGAAGAAAAGCTGGACGCCATCGTTGAAGCCGTCGGAACTACCAAGACCGACTTAGCCGACACGAAAGAGCGTGTCGAGAAATTGGAACTCAACGGCACGCTAAGACGAACTAGCCGTTTCCACCACCGCCTCCGTTAAGCGTCTTCAGATTCGCGCCAGGTTTGAACTTTGCAACTCTTCGCGCGGGAATCTGCAGAGCAGCGCCGGTCTGCGGATTGCGACCAATCCGGGCCTTTCGGTCTGCGATAGAGAAGGTGCCGAAACCGACAAGCGTCACATTGTCGCCTTCTCTCAGTGCTATCTCGATGCGATCGAGTGCAGAATTTAACGCACCTGCGGCCGTGGTCTTGGACAGATTCGCCTTTTCGGCAATTCGATCAATCAAATCCCCTTTATTCATTGGAGCCTCCTGGACTGATCAAGGAATGAAGAAATCAGGATAGGCGTCACCAGCGAAACACTGATACCCGCCTATACGCTTTTCGTTTTGGTACTCTCCGTCTCCTGCTGAAAAGCGATGTTGTCAGTAATTCTCCTGGGGACAGTGTCCACTTCAGGTCCTTCAAACTCTTAATCAGTAGGTTGAAGGTTCGATTCCTTCAGGGCTCATCAGCATTGTCAAGAACACATAAAAGGCTCCCCTTGCGGGGTTTTCCGTTTAGGTAGCGCATAGGTAGCAATGAGTGTCGCTGAGCGGTGGAGCCCCCACCCGTTTCTTTAAAATTTTCAGGAATTTCAATTCTCAACGTCCGAGAACGGGTGCCGGCTCAAGGGGTCGATGCAACACATGCGTTAAATCGTTCGGCCGGAGTCTGAAACCCCAGCGTCTGACGAGGCCGTCTATTGAGCTTCGCTGCAATCATATCCAGATGCTGCTGAGAGTGAACGGATAAGTCTGTTCTTTTTGGGAAATAGTGTCGGAGCAGACCGTTCGTGTTTTCATTCGAGCCCCGTTGCCATGGACTTCTCGGATCGCAAAAGTAGACGGCAATATCGGTGGCCAGAGTGAACCGTTTGTGATCGGCCATCTCCAGACAGCGGTCCCAGGTCGGTGATTCGTAGAGTTCCCTCGGTATCGGTGAGTGTCCGGGCTTCAGAATCTCGAATCCGTGATGCCAACATCGCCGATGAAGCCGCTCAGCTGACGAAGCTCAACATCCTGACCCAGAGTGGCTTGGCCGCCCTGGCGCAGGCGAACCAGTCGTCCCAATCCGTACTTCAGCTACTCCGTTAGTCCACAGACACCAGACAGTGGATCATTTCAAAGCGGTCGGGCTAGTCCCACCTCTTTCCCTTTGGTCCCTCTCGTATGGGAACACCTTCGCGGCACTATAGTCCGCCTGGTGACCACATTCAGCTTCGCTGCATGTGAGAAGTAGTTTCGTCGGCGGCGCGAACGGTCCGCGTCCTTCGGTTCGATCCAGGCCGAACAGGATCGGTGAGCGGCATCTTGCGCAAAGCACACCCAAGTACCACCGCTTCTCAGTCGATTTGGGGAATCGGGAAAACTCCATAAGCACACGGTTTTGGGGGATCGGACACCTACGGGAAAAACAATCAATGGTTCCTAAAAGCCCGGTTCAGGCATCGCTGGAGCGTCTCTCCTTTGACATGCTCCATGACGAGGTAGTGCGGGAGACACATTCCTATTATAGACACCGTGAGCCTTTCACCGGGCGCTTTACGTCCTATATAATCTGAAGCTATGAACGAGCGACTTAACAGAGCCATCACTCAGCTCCAAGAGGAAGGACTCGAGGTAAATGTCCTAGACGACTCGCGTATTGATGCCAGTGGATTCATTCTCACCAAAATACAAATGCTGGAACTACTGGAAAATGACCAGTTGACCTGGCAAGGAATCAAGGATCTGCAGCGCGAGTTGAGCGGGTCGTAACAACTTGAGTTCGGTAGGTAGACGAGCGAGTTGAGCTTCACGTTCAAACTGCGCTAATCGATCCGAATCTTTAGCAAACTCTTCCGGCAGGGTCTTAATAGCAACGTCACGACCGAGTTTCGTATCCCGCGCACGCCATCCCTCACCCATTCCACCCTTACCTTAGAGTGTGCTGATCTCGTAGTGGCCGAGTTTTGTGCCGGATTCCATGTTTAAAGTGTGTCGCTGAAAAAACCGTGAAAACTCGGTAAAAGATCCTAGAGGAGTGAGTTAGTCGCTATTAAATTCTCAGGTCCTGGGAATCGACCTTGTCGGCCGTTGAGAATTGGAGAGCTTCGAACGTCGCAGTAATCCATTGAAACAATGGGAGATATAGCCCGTTGGAGGCCGATTAAGGCGCGGCAGGCGAGAGGAGAGTTTCCGTCCTCTGAAATTCTCAACTCCAGCAGAAACATTAAACGCAGGTGTTGCGTCGACCGGTTGATCCGGCGGACCTTGTAGGAAGTTGAGAATCACTGGAGCTCAACAAACGACTGCTTACTCAATGTTTGCTGATAGTTTGGGCGTTTGGCTCGTTCCGCGGCTCTCTGCAGATGAAGGCGAAACCAGTTGTTCGGTTTCTCTTTTTGTTCTGAACGCCTCGGCTGCGCAGCTTTATCTTGAACGCAACAGGGACGGCCCCCCGATTCAACCACCGAGCGAAATCTTATATCGCGATCTTCTAACTCAGGCCTTTAGGTCATTGCCGCAAGAAGGGTGCGCTCCACCAGGGTCTGGGCCACGTCCACCTTATAGGCGTTCATGCTCATCGGACGCGCCACGGTGCGGATCTGGGCGGCGGCCTGTCTGGCGTTGCTCGAAACATCCATGCCCTGAAGTTGGTTCTCAATGACCGTAGCCCGATAGGGGACCGGGGCCACACCACCGAGGACCAGGCGACCGTCGTTCCAAGTGCCGCCTGCTTCGGTAAACGCAGTGGCAACCGAGATGATGGCAAAGTCGTAAACCTGACGGTTTTTCAACTTCGACCACCCTTGCCGTGTGCCCGGTGCCGGTGTCGGAATGAACACGTCCACCATCAGCTCGTTGTCCTCGAGGATGTTCTCGCGCAGGATGTCTTCACCCGGAGTGACAAAATAGTCGTCGAACGCAACCCTGCGTTCGCCATTGGGGCCCGCGATCGTGGCCTGGGCATTGAGAGCCAGCAAGGCCATCGCCGTGTCCGACGGATGCACGATAAAGCACTGATCGTTTCCGATGATCGCGTGGTACCGGTTGTCGCCACCCACGGAGTAGCAAAGATCGCCACCCTTCTTGAGGCAGTTGAATTCCCGCCCTCTGAAGAACCAGCAGCGCGGACGCTGGTTGATGTTGCCCCCGAGCGTGGCAAAGTTCCGAATCAATGGCGAAGCCACGCTTTTCGCCGCCTCGGTCAAAAGAGGAAACGTTTCTCTCAAAACCTCCGACTCGATGATCTCCGACAGTGTCGTGTTGGCTCCAATGGTGGTGCCACCCGCGTCAGCTGTAATGCCTTTCATCTGTGGAATCGTCGTGACGTCAACCAGAGCATCCGGCATTGGCATGCCGTCGCCCTGGACCCAGTCTTTCATGACACCGGACACAAGATCGCTGCCGCCGGCCAGAACCTTGCCCCTGGAACCGAGTCTGTTCAAGGTATCAACGGCTTCGCCTACGGTAGTGGGTTCGTATAGTTCAAAGCTATTCATCGCTGTTACCTCACGTTCCTGAGTTGTGTCAGTAGTTTGTCGCGCGAGAGCGGCATGCTGTCCATCCACACCCCGACCGCGTTATAGACGGCCGCAGCCACCGCCGGAGCTCCGGGCGCCATCGGTGGCTCGCCGATTCCATGTGCGCCGAACACACCGTACGCCTTGGGGTGCTCGACCAGTATCACTTCGATCTCATCGGGCACGTCCAGAATGCTTGGCGCCCTGTAGTCCAGCATGTTGGGGTTCACCGGCAGGCCGGTGGATGTATCCACGAGCAATTCCTCTCCGAGAACGGCACCCAGCGCCATGACGACGCCCCCTTCAATCTGCTGCTCAAGCGCAAAGGGATTGATCGCCCGTCCCACGTCGTGACCCGCCACGTATCGGGTAACCGTAACAGTACCCGTGAGAGTATCGACGTCGACCTCGACAGCATGCGACGCCCACGCCGTTCTCTGCCAGTCGGTGTCCTGTCTGTAAATCGCCCGTCCCAAAATGGAGAAACCGGCGCTCTGGACCACCGCGCCCAGCGCCAGACTCGTCGACGGATCCGCCGTCACGATCACCTGTCCGTCGCGAATGTCGAGATCGTCGGGGCTGACCTGGATTTGTTCGTTGCGACGGGCAGCATCGCTGATGAGCCGCTCCGCGGCATACCTGAGGATCTGGTTCTTGGCGTCAATGGCCGCTTCATATATGCCGCGACCGCCGGTGTTGGTCTGTCGACTTCCCGTGGAACTTCCGGTGTCGGTCGTGTTGTCCGTATCGACATAAGTCGCGATACTGACGGTCTCGAAGGGAACGCCGAGCGCCTCGGCCGCAATCATGGCCATCTGAGTCCGCTGTCCGGGACCAATTTCCGTCGAGCCAGAAACACACTGAACGCTACCGTCCGTGTTCACAATGACCTGACCTGTGGCCGGATTCGTTCCACCGCCGTGACTGCAGCAGTGAGCAGCGATACCAATGCCGTGGTAGATACCCGGGCTGAGCTCCCGTGCGCGGGGTGCATGCCAGGTTTGCTGCCATCCGATGCGGTCGGCGACAGAGTTGATGCAGTCGCGGATACCTGGAGCGCTGAAGGGTCTGCCTGTATCGGGGTTTCCGGTTTCGTTCAGATTCATCAGCCGGAATTCGACCGGATCCATCCCGATTGCGTCCGCCGCACGTTCGACCATCATCTCCAACGCAAACGTTCCGTTGGGATGGCTGACGCAGCGGTAGGGACCGGATTTGAAGCTGTTGGTAAACACGTCAGTCGCTTCGAGCCGGAGGTTCGGGATGTTGTAGAGATGCTGCATCCCATACCAGGCGCCGTTTGCGCCCCCGCCCCTCTGAGCACCGACGTTAGCGTAAACACGAAATTGTCCGGACTGGATTGTCCCGTCCCGGTTCACGCCCATCCGCATTTCGTTGCGAAACTGCGGCCGATGCGTCCGCGTAATGAAGTCCTCTTCCCGGGTATACATCGTCTTTACCGGACGGCCCGTGATCCTGGACAAGATGGCCGTATGCACTTCGCTGAGGTCGACTCCCGCACGGAAGCCATAGCCCGAACCCATGTAGCCGGGCTGGATGACCCGGATGTGGTTGACGGGAATCTTCAATGCACGGGAAAGACCGGCACGGGCCCCGTGCGCATGCTGGGTGGTGTAGTAGACGACAAGACGGTCCTGATCCCAATACATCAGGGAATTCGTCATTTCCAGCGCCAAATGCTGTTCGGTGGATTTCTCGAGCACCGCGTTCAGTGTTGTGTCGGCTCGAGCGCCATCGGGGTCCCCCCGCACCAGGGCCGGGGTAACCGAGATAATTGTGCCGTCTTCCGAGTTGTCCCACTGCTGCAGGGCGAACGGGCTGGTGCCTTCCATCATGCCCAGCGTGGCTGGAAGAACCTCATAGTCTACGTCGATAAGCCGGATCGCTTCATCGGCGACATGCTCGCTTTCGGCCGCGACGACCGCGATCGGCGCACCGACCTCGAATATTTCTTCGTTGAACAGGAACCGGTCCGGAGGGCTGCCGCCCAGCCGAACGTCGGAATACTCCGGCGGTAAATTAAAACGGTGCAGGACGGCAACGACACCGGGGAGCTGTTCCGCCCGATCCGTCTGGACGGCGTTGATCCGGGCGTGGGGATAGCTGCTCCGGAGCGTTCGCGTGTAGAGCGTTCCGGGCATCTGCATATGCTGAACGTATTTCCCGAGCTCGGTAACGATACCCAAGCCGTGGAGGCGAGGTATGCGTCGCCCGATCACCTGGAAATCCTGTGCGTCTCCCGCCTGCGGTGGCGGCGCTGGTGGTGGCGTCCGGGGCGACGGAATGTTCAGCGCTCCAGCATATTGCGTGATGACGGGTTCGACCAACTCCGGGAATTCGCCGATCAGTTCGTTCCACTCCGGATTCGTCGAAAGGCTGTTCCATTCTTCGTCCGAAAGGCTGGCCGCATACGCCGGATCCTGTGCGATTCGAATGGCATCCAAATCTCTGTTCATGTCACTTCTCCTTGTCTACGGCTGACTACGGCGTTACGGGAGAGCCGAGCTCTTCCAAGATCTGGCGGACACGCGCCTCGTCAAGCACGGTCGGATCCCACATAGGCGTGATCGTACGTTCCGTTCCGCTCACGCCGAGAATTCCGGGTCTCCCACCCAGTTCCAGGGCCAGGTCGTCGTAGTCTTCGATCGTTCCCATGGCCGTGACGAAGCTGAACTGCCGGGATTCGCTGCCTCCGGCCGCTACCTGAGGCACTTCCGGCTCTTCAACAGCGATCGGCGTCGACGTGTAGGTGATCTGCTCGCCCCGCATGTCGGCTGCGGCCTTCTGAACGGTGGTCAAGATCTTCGTGTACTCACCACAACGACAGATGTTTCCGGCAAGTGCTTCTTTTATTTCCTGGGTTGTCGGGTTGGGATTGCTTTCAAGGAGAGCGTAAGTGGCCATGATGAAGCCCCGCGTGCATATGCCGCATTGAAACCCACCCTCATACCAAAAGGCCTTCTGAATCGGGTGCAGTCCCGCCACTCCGGGACCGGTGGCAATCCCGGCCACTGTCTGGATTTCCTGACCACGACCGGAGCGGGCCGTCAGGACAGCACAACCGTTTACGGCACGTCCGTCCATCAGGATCGTACACGCACCGCATTGGGCCCGGTCGCATCCCAGGTTGGAGTTGGACAGTCCCAACCGGTAGTTCATGGTCTCCCACAGGCTTTCGCGCACATCCACCGTTGCGTCGTGTTGCTCTCCATCGACGTTCAAAGTGACTCTACGCGACCGTATGGGATCGATGGGAACCGATTGCTTCGGTGCGGCCTCGGCGGGTTCGGAAATGAGGGTTGACGCAAAACCGGCACCGCTCATTACGCCGACCGCGACCGCTCCCGCATTACCGCGAATTAGAAAATCACGTCGCGTGATCGCGGGCCGGTCCGGCTTCGGGTCACATGATCCCGGTTGTTGCCTCTCGCTCGATTCAGTTGGGTTGGGGTCCTTACCTTCTGCCATTGAGTCTCCTATTTGACCCGCGGTCGCCACGGTGTTTCGCCGTCACGGCAAGGTTTTCTCACGGAACCTTGGGTTGAGGCCATGATTTTATGCTGGCTGGCTCACATGGTCAACTTGCGAATGACCGGTACTCGACTCCTGGATTCTCCAGCATTGATCTGAACTCCCGATGCGGATTGCGACGGACGATTCATAGTTCGCGAACCCTGGGCACAAAAAGTCAGTTTGTGCAGCGCGCATACTAGTGACCTGTACCACCCGAATCGGTAGCAGCGCCGGTGGGTCTTGGCGGGGAGATCGAGGCGCGAGACGGAAGTCGATGTCTTCACATCGACGACGGCTCGCAACAAAGATATCGCCGGCAACCTCCATCGGCCCAAAGGGTTCGGGCTAAACGGCATTGTCTTCGTTGTCGTCGCCGCCTCGCAATGTAGGGCCATTTACTCGTTGCCCAGACGTCGTGTCGTCACGTTGCCGACTCCTGGAATCCAACACCGATTGGCGGCAACGCTGCTCCCGATTCGGGTGGTACAGGCCACTAGCAGGCTGCTGAAAAACTCGGTTTTTCGACAGCCTGCGCCGCGGCACAGGACGTGCCGCCATTTTCGACGGCCGCAGGCCGTTGAAAATGTGAGCCACGAGGGAGTCGCGCCTCGCGAGTGGCGATGCTGAAAAAGCCAAGGAAGGCTTTTTCAGCATCCTGCTAGTGCCGGATTGCTTACTTGATCAGTGTGCGCTCCAAACGATGCATGGCAATAGCGAACGCGATGCAGCCGAGGAGGACCAGATAGAGAAGGTGGGCAAAAATCGTTGGGCTCACGCCTCCGGTCGTAAGCTGCCGTAGTATCGCTACGCCGTGATAGAGAGGAACGATCTGGATCAGTCGTTCTAACAAGGTCGGGAGTTCTGAGAGGGGGAAAAAGGTGCCGCTGAATAGAAACATGGGCATCACGATCAACCCCATTACGATATCGAAGTCCTGAATCTTACGCGCGAAGCTCGCGATACACAGCGCCATTGCCGAAAAAGCAGCGGCAACAACCACCGCTGCCGGCAAGGCCAGTACGGCCCACGGTGAAAGAATCATACGCGGTCCAATCGTCTCTCCGATCAGCAAGACAACGCCAAGAAAAACGGCCGCGTACACCGTGCCGCGGCCGAGCGCCCATAGCATTTCGCCGAAAGCGATATCGGGGACGCGCATCGGTGTCGCCAGAATGCCGTCGTAGGTCTTCTTGAAGTGCAGCTTAAAAAAGATGTTGAAGAATCCATCGTTGATCGCCCCATTCATGCAGCTCACTGCCAGAAGTCCGGGTGCTACGAAGGCGCCATAGGCAATGCCATCAACCTGGCCGATCATCGCTCCCAGGCCCAGCCCGATCCCCAGAAGATAAAACACGGGTTCGAAGAAGCCCGAAACGATGATTGTCCAGATGTGTTTGTAGACGAGCATGTTGCGCTGAAACATTCGGAACGAACGTCGAAGTGAAGGGAGAGACAGGGAAAAGCTGCGAGATTCGTTTAGATTACTCATCTTGATCTCTCATGCCTGCAGCCTTCGGCGGAACGTCCGTATTGCACTCAGCACACCAATTGCAAGCATACCGAGCAGGTAGGCAAGGTGAACGGGCCACTCCGATGATTGGATAGTGTTCAGGGTTAAACCACGGACCAGTTCCACGCTATGAAAGAGAGGAGTGAACCAGGCGAAGGTTTCGAGGGCATCCGGCAAGCGCGAAATTGGGAAGAAGACACCTGAAAACAGGAAGAGTGGAGTAATTCCAAAACGAAACAGGAAGTTGAATTCAAGTCCCGTTTTGGTCGTCGCAGCGAAAGCGGTGATCGGAGCGCTGAACGCCAAGCCTGTCAGCACGGCGACGGGAATCGCGAGCACGACAAGAGGTGAGCGGGGAACTCCGAACGCAGTGATAACTGCCGTAAACGCAATGGCAATGGTTGAAAGTCGGAGCGCCATCCATGCGAGTTCGCCAACTACCAGGTCCAGCACTCGCATCGGTGTCGCGTTGATCGCCTCGTAGTTGCGATGCCAGGTCATCTTTCCCGCAATCGGATAGGTGGACTCGAAACTGGCAATCTGCATACAGGACGAAGCCAGGAGCCCGGGCGCAAGAAAGTGCAGGAACTCTACATCCCCGAGCATCGAGGTGTTTCCGCGATTGACGAGCGTGCCCACACCCATACCCATGGCCAGCAGATAGAGAGTCGGCTGTAGGAAGCTGAAAAAGACCGAGCCACGCCAGATGCGGCGATAGACGAGCGCATTGCGTTGGACGATGCGACATGCGCGTTTCATATGGGGGCTATCACTCGACTAAAGTGCGGCCTGTGAGCCGCAAAAAGACATCTTCCAACGTTGAACGCCGGACAAGCGCGCTTTCAATCGGAATATTGCGGGCATGGACCTCAGTGAGGGCATGCTCACCGTCACTGGTATACAGCAGTACCCGACCGGCAAGCTTTTCGATCCGGTCGGCTAGCCCGTCCAAACGACCGTCGAGGTTGGCTCGTACCGCGTCGTCTAAACGCAACTCAAGCACCTCGCGCGTCGAGTAACGTTCGATAAGTTCACGTGGAGATCCTTCCGCTACGATCCTCGCTTTATCCATGACAACGAGCCGGTCGCACAGTTGCTCGGCCTCATCCATATAGTGAGTCGTCAGCAGTAGTGTGGCGCCTCGACGCTTGAGCTGATATAGACGCTCCCAGATCACGTGACGCGCTTGCGGGTCGAGACCGGTTGTGGGTTCGTCCAGAAGGATGACCTGCGGCTCGTTCATCAGCGCGCGCGCGATCGTCAGCCGGCGCTTCAAGCCGCCGGAAAGCGCTTCGACCTCTGCGTCGGCGCGCTCGGAAAGTTGAATGAATCGAAGGTATTCGTCGGCGCGCTCGCGCGCGAGTTTTCGCGGAACGTCGAAGTAGCGCGCATACATCAACAAGTTTTCCCGAACCGTGATCTCGGTATCCAGGTTGTCCAGCTGCGGCACAACGCCCAGGCGGGCTTTGATCTGGCTGGCATGGGTGTGTGGATCCATGCCTATGACGCGGAGTTCTCCCCCGGTCACCGGAGAAGTGCACCCGATCATCCGCATCGTTGATGTTTTACCGGCCCCGTTGGGACCCAGGAAGCCGAACGCTTCTCCCGAATGCACCTGGAAGTCCACTTCATCGACAGCCGTGAAGCTGCCAAACTTCTTCGTCAGACTGCGGGCATGGATAAGAGGTTCGACCTCGCGAGACATCTGACGATTCTAGTGTCCCCGGGCAGAAATCCGAACTTCTAACGCATGACCCTAGAAGGGGTCACAGGCAAATTCGAGGGGTGAGATTAGGCCACCGGGTCGCTTTCCGTTCGACCGGACAGCGACTCACCTCCCTCGGCTAAGACCAGTGGCCTGTAACAGAGGTATTGATAGCAGCGTTCGGAGCGCAACGGGATCGCATTCGAGGCGCGCCGCCCGAGGCAAGCTTTCTCATTCCGAGAAGGCGCAACGACGAGGACGGTTCCGTTGGGCCCGAACCCTTTGGGCCGATGGGGGTTGCCGGCGATCTCGTCGTTGCGGGCCGTCATCGATGTCAGAGCATCGACTTCCGTCCCGCGCCTCGACCTCGCCGGCAAGACCCATCGGCGCTGCTGTCAATACCTCTGTTACAGGCCACTAGGGGTGACCTGGAGGAGCAGA
Organism: Terriglobia bacterium; assembly: GCA_965218085.1. Lineage (GTDB taxonomy): Bacteria > Acidobacteriota > Terriglobia > 20CM-2-55-15 > 20CM-2-55-15. The sequence goes on from CBDCKF010000001.1 coordinate 1,062,930, forward strand.
GGGGGCATGCATGGCCTGCACCCGTTCAACCGCACCGACTACGAGATTGAAGTATGAGTCGAGAACGCACCAATCCGGCACGGGATCATCGTTGTCACGAAGCCTGCAAATGCCCTGGGCGTCCTGATTTTCACAATTCGCACAGACCTGCTGGCGTAACACATCTACGTACGGCCCGATAGAATTGCTCTCGACGTTGGACACCACATCAACCCCTTCGCACAAGAGAAACAGCTGATATAGAAGGTCTTGCGCGCCTAGGACAGAGCTATCCAACCATGGCACGGTGCGGCGCATTCCGGGGGTTGGACACAGTTCAGCCGAAGACCCGTGGGTGTGAGACTGACTGTTGAAAATCCGGGAGCGTTTGAAGTGAGCAACGGCTAGCTGTTTCAGATTGTCCCTGTTTCGCGCCAGGCTGCAAGTTCTTCCCGGCCATGGCCGAGAAGGTCGCTGTAGATCTCTAGGTTGTGAGCCCCCAGAGCCACACCGGGCCAGTTCACGCCTCCGGGCGTTTCCGATAGCTTCGGAAAGACGTTCTGCATATGAAGGTTATGGAAGGATTCATGTTCGACTTTGACGAGCGCTTCCCTCGCTTCGTAGTGCTCACAAGCCAACATTTCCGGGGGAGTATAGATTCTTCCGGCTGGGACACTGAACTTGCTCATCAGCTCCTGCAACTCATCCGTCGTCAAGGTCTGTGTCCACTCGTTGATCAGTTCGTCAAGCTCTGCCTGATTCTCGCCACGGGCGACATGAGTTGCGAATCGAGGGTCACGTGCAAGCTCTTCGCGGTCCATCGCGGCGACGAGACGGCTCCAGACACTATCCTGGTTGGCCCCAATCAGCAGCTCACCGTCTTTGGTCGTATACACGTTCGAGGGGGCGAGCTTTGGGATCGTGGATCCGGAACGCTGACGCACATGCCCGGCCTCGGTGTATTCGGGAACCGTGGATTCCATCATCGCGAGAACAGATTCATAGATGGCCGAATCGACAACCTGACCTTTACCGGTCTTCTCTCTATGGTGGAGGGCCATCATCGCCCCCAGGCAGCCGAAGGTTCCCGCCAGCGAATCCCCGATCGACAAGCCGGCCCGGCTGGGCGGCCGGTCCGGATATCCCATCAACGCCCGCATGCCACCCATCGCCTCGCCAATCCCGCCATAGCCGGCCTGCTTCGCATAGGGGCCCGTCTGCCCGAAGCCCGACACCCGGATCATTATCAGTCGCGGGTTGATCTCGCGGAGCTCGTCCCAACCCAGGCCCCATTTTTCCATCGTTCCGGGACGAAAGTTTTCGAGCAGGAAATCACTCTCTCGCACCAACTCCTTAAGGATTTCCTGGCCCTCGGAGACACGCAGGTTCAGTGTGATCGACTTCTTGTTACGGCCAATGACCGGCCACCAGACCCGTTTTCCGCGACCCCACTCCCGCATCGGGTCACCGGTGCCCGGGGCTTCAACTTTGATGACTTCCGCCCCGTGATCCGCCATGAGCTGACCGCAGAACGGACCGGCGATCAAGTGGCCAAGCTCGATCGTCCTCAGATCTTTCAGGGCTCCTTTGTCGCCAGGCTGGTACTTGTTTTCATTCATCTGTTGACCTTGGCTTTCGATGACGACACACTCCCCACTCCGACACTACTTATTGACCCACAGACATCCGGTACCATTAGTATCCTATACATCACAAGAGACCAGACAGGGGCAAACACTCCACAATGACACAGCCCACAGACAAGCCTCAAAGACGGATACAGATTTGTGAAGTTGGGCCGCGGGACGGGCTGCAGAACGAATCCACGATGGTCCCGACCGAGGGGAAACTCGCCTTAATCGCGCGTGCCATCGACGCCGGCGTTCGCCGCCTGGAAGTCGCCAGCTTCGTGCACCCGAAGAAGGTGCCACAAATGGCAGACGCCGAGGCAGTCGTGGCTGGCGTTGAGAAAAGGAACGACGTCTGCTACATCGGACTGGTCCTCAACATGAAAGGATACGAGCGCGCTCGGGAGACAGGCTTAAACGAAATCGGTACGGTTGTCTGCGCGACCGATACCTTTGCGCAAAAAAACCAGGGCCAGGCAACGTGGCAGGAGAGCCTGGAAGTGTCCGCAAACATCATTCGCCGAGCCACACGTGAGGGCCGCTCCGCTCAAGCAACGATCGCTGTGTCTTGGGGCTGTCCTTTCGAGGGTGAAGTGGACCCAAACCGTGTCGTGGAGATCGCCAAAACCGTCGCCGATGCCGGTGCAGTGGACATCGCGATCGCCGATACGATCGGCGTCGGCGTCCCCAGCCAGGTGCGGGACTTGTTCGACCGTGTTCACGAAGCTGTCGGTGATGTCCCCCTGAGGGCGCACTTTCACAATACCCGCAACACGGGGATCGCTAACGCCTGGGCGGCAGCGGAAGCCGGAGCCAAAACTATAGACGCGTCGATCGGAGGTTTGGGCGGGTGCCCGTTCGCTCCGCGCGCCACAGGCAATATCGGCACTGAAGACCTCGTCTACATGCTGGACCGTGCGGGCGTGGAAACGGGCACCGATCTTGCCAAGCTCATCGAACTGGCCCATTGGGCGGGGAATCTCCTGGGGCAACCTGCGTCGTCGATGGTCTCCAGAGCCGGCGGATTTCCAGGTAGTTGACCGCTCTGGCCGGCCAAGTCCGAACGGTCGTGATATCGTGGCGGATCTTCAATCACTGAGAAGGAGTCCCAATGTCGTCTAATCTTCGTCTGTTGCTTCTATCGTGTCTGGTTTGTGTACTGCCAGCCTGCGCCTCCACGCCCTCCAGCATGGCCGGCCAAACGGCCACTGGTGTTCCGGAAACCGAGGACCAGAAGATCCTGTATGCGCTCGGCCAGATTCTAGGTCGGAACGTCGAAAACGCCAATTTCTCGGAAGAGGAGATCGCTTTCGTGCAGATGGGGCTGGGCGATATGGTTCTGGGACGCGAATCGCAGATCGATTTTGACGAGTATGCCCCGTTGCTGCAGGCTTTCATGGAAGAACGCATGCAGGCCTCGTCCGATGCAGAACTGACCGAATCGCTGGCCTTCGTCGAAGAACATGCTACCGTTGATGGAGCAGTGCGTACGGATTCAGGGCTGGTCATTCAGGAAATGACAGCCGGGGACGGCGCCAGTCCAACCTCTGCCGACACTGTCACCGTTCACTACCATGGCACTCTGAGGGACGGCTCGGTCTTCGACAGCTCCGTAGACCGCGGCGAACCGGCCACCTTTCCCTTGAGTGGGGTTATTCCGTGCTGGACCGAGGGCTTACAACTCATCCAGGTGGGCGGCAAGAGCCGACTGATCTGTCCTCCGGACATCGCCTACGGCCCGACGGGCCCTCCAGGCATTCCGGGTAACGCGGCCCTGGTGTTCGAAGTCGAGTTGATCGAAATCAACCCGTAAGAGAGCTTCCGGACCTGCGGGTCCGCTTCCCTGAGCGGGAAGTGTGTGCCATGGTTGGTTCCGCGCAGACCGTCTGCCCCGTCTGGATTCGAAGATTCAAGCACATATGCCGGCGATACGACGCATGCGCCGAGGCACTGGAGATCGAGGTCCGAGAAGCCCAACGTCCGTCTTGCCTGAAACAGCTGTAGCGGATGCAAATGATTCTTGACAAGTCAGTTACAGCAGAACTAACATTCGACCAGAAGTCCTAATCCAGCGGCTGAAAGAGGGCATTCCAAGCTCTCGGAGTACCTGGCGAGAGCATTGTCGGGGATGAGTTCATACATTGTCGGCCCAACAGCCGTCTTCATGAATATCGCAATACACGTATCGCGCATTGTAAAGAAATCCGGTAGGAGGAATTGATATGAAACGTTCGATCATGGCCGCCGTGGCCATCGGGTTCCTGGCAGTGGCTATTCCGGCCGTGGCGCACCATTCGTTCACGAACTTCTGGGACCTCGAGCAATCCAGCAGCATCACCGGCGTGGTGAAGTCGCTCAAGCTGGTGAACCCGCACTGCGAACTCGTTGTAAGCGTTACCGATGACAACGGCGTAACAACGGACTGGTACGTTACATCGAGAGGAACCGGCAGTGCAATTATGCGCGCAGGTTGGACCCCGGACACCTTACCGATCGGCATGACTGTCACGGTCGAAGGTAGCCCACCCCGACGACGGGGTTCCCCAGCGATTGTCGCCGGAAAAATTACACGTTCTGACGGCTCCGAAGTCTGGTTCGGTGGTGGTGGTGGCATACCTCAGGGATAATCGCCACGACCTCACACCTAATCGAAACAGTTACAGAACGACTGCGGCGCTCGGTGTTATCTGAGCGCCGCGAACGGTTTCATGGAACGAATCTCGGACCACAGGAGAAGTTTGATCATGGCATCAATCGGTAGGAAAGTGAATCAGGGAACACATATAGCGTGGATCCTCAGCGCCGCGGTGGCGCTCATGGTAGTTGTAGGCGTGGGAAACCTTCCTGCGCAGAGCGTCAACGTTGGAGAGCTTTTCGCAGAGCCCCCCGGGGCGCTGCCCCCCGAAGCCTATAACTTCATCGGAGTCTGGAACCGGGACGGCCAGTCGTATTCGAGAGGCGACTGCGGCTTCCTCGTGGACCAGAACGGCGTTCCCCGGAATAACTGTGCCGTTATCGTCGACGACATGCCGTTGAACGAAAGGGCTCTCGCCTGGATCGAGTACTTCGACGAAATCCAATCGCCACTCTATTCGTGCGGTGCGAACACGATACCCACGCTACTGGGGGATGTCCTCGCATTCCAGATTCAACTCAAGAGGGACCACATTTTTATCTATTACGAAATGGGGGGCGTCGAGCGCAAGGTATGGATCGATGGGCGGCCCCATCCGCCCGAGGGTGAGCAGTTCTACCAGGGACACTCCGTCGGCCGCTTCGTCGATGACGGCCTGGTCATCCACAGTGCCAACTATACCTTCGATCCGAGCGGCTTCGACGACCACGCACACATCGCGACGTCGTTCGAAAAGCAAGTCACCGAGTATTACACTTTCACCGGCCCGGATAGAGTCGATATAGAAATCACGGTGGAGGATCCCCAGTTCTTGACCCAACCCTACACCTTCCATCACTACTGGGTCAAAACCAACACGCCCATTGACGGCCACTGGGAGTGCGACGCCGAATCGACACGTCGCGAAGTGTATTACGCCAACGAGACCAAGTATGACGACGACGTTCGCAATCCCCCACGGATTGGCGCAAATAACGACGACGAATAGGTCAACTGGATCGACGCTTTACCCAGGTCGAGGGTCGGGGCCTTCATCAGGCCTCGACGTCGACCGGACCCGTCTCGAAGAGCCACTCCCCGTCCGCACCGGCATCGGCCACGACGTGTGCTCCGGCGGAAATCTCGCCTTGAAGGATCTTCATCGATAGTGGATTTGCGACGAGCCGCTGGATTGCGCGCTTGAGCGACCGCGCGCCAAAGGAAGGGTCGTAACCTTCACGGAAGAGGGCTTCGCGCGCGCGTGGCCTCAGCTCGAGCGTAATCTTCTTTTCCTCAAGGTGCTGTCTCAGGATGGCAAGTTGAATGTCGATGATCTGGACAATCTCGTCGCTGCCGAGTGAGCCGAAGCGAACAATGTCGTCGATACGGTTCAAGAACTCCGGCTTGAAGTGCGAGCCCAGTTCCTGCCGCACGTCAGTTTCTGCACCGGACACAGCGATGTTGGACGTCATGATGAGGACGGTATTCTTGAAGTCCACCGTGCGGCCCTTCCCATCAGTCAGTCGGCCGTCATCAAAGATCTGGAGCAGGATGTTCCACACATCGGGATGGGCTTTCTCGATTTCGTCGAGCAGGACGACAGCGTACGGTCGCCGCCGGACGCTTTCCGTAAGATGTCCGCCTTCTTCGTAGCCGACGTAGCCCGGAGGCGCCCCAATCAGGCGGGACACGGAATGTTTTTCCATGAACTCGCTCATGTCGACGCGGACGATGTTGCGTTCATCATCGAACAGGAACTCGGCAAGAGCGCGAGCGGTCTCAGTCTTGCCCACTCCGGTGGGTCCGAGGAAAAGAAAGACGCCGATCGGCCGGTCCGTGTCCTGCAAGCCGGCACGTGAGCGGCGGATGGCATTGGCCACGGCCGACAGGCCTTCTTTCTGGCCTACGACGCGCTGTTCCAGCAGCTCTTCCATGCGGACCAGTTTCTGCATTTCGCTTTCGAGCATCTTGCTGACGGGAATGCCCGTCCACTTTGCAACGATGCGCGCGACGTCTTCTTCGTCGACTTCTTCCTTGAGCATCCGCTCGTCGGGACCCTGATCCGTAAGGCGCCGGTTGGCGTCTTCGATTTGCTTTTCCAGGTCATGAACCCGGCCGTATCGGATTTCGGCCACGCGGCTCAAATCACCGTCCCGCTCTGCCTGCTGTTCTTCGATCCGGGCCTGCTCGAGTTGTTCTTTGAGTGATCGGATGGATTGAATGCCTTCCTTCTCAGACTGCCAACGTGCCTTCATGCGGGTGGCTTGTTCGCTGAGGTCACTGAGTTCCTTCTCGAGGTCAACCAAACGATCGACGGACGCACGATCACTTTCCTTGCTCAAGGCCTGACGTTCGATCTCCAGACCCACGATCGCGCGTTCGGCGGTGTCGATTTCCACCGGCATCGAATCGATCTGCATCCGCAGGCTCGCGGCGGCCTCGTCGATCAAATCGATGGCCTTGTCGGGCAGAAACCGGTCTGTGATGTAGCGATGCGACAGGAGCGCGGCGGCCAGAATGGCCGAATCCTTGATCCTTACTCCATGGTGCACTTCGTAACGTTCTTTCAATCCGCGCAAGATCGAGATGGTGTCTTCGGGATTCGGCTCGCCGATCTGCACTTTCTGGAAGCGGCGTTCCAGGGCTTTGTCTTTCTCGATGTACTTCTGATATTCGTTGAGCGTCGTCGCGCCTATACATCGCAGCTCACCGCGAGCCAGCGCAGGCTTGAGCATGTTGGAGGCGTCCATGGAACCTTCCCCGCCACCCGCACCTACGAGCGTGTGCAGTTCGTCGATAAACAGAACCACCTGTCCGGCCGCCTCGTCGATTTCTGCTAAGACGGCTTTCAGCCGGTCTTCAAATTCACCCCGATATTTCGTCCCCGCGATCATCGAACCCAGATCGAGCGACACGAGCCTCTTATTTTTCAGGGATTCGGGAACGTCGCCGCCAACGATGCGTTGCGCCAGACCCTCGGCGATGGCAGTCTTGCCGACCCCGGGTTCGCCGATGAGAACGGGATTGTTCTTGGTGCGACGGGAAAGCACCTGTACGACGCGACGTATCTCTTCATCCCGGCCGATCACCGGATCGAGCTTGCCCCCACGCGCCAGTTCGGTAAGATCGTGGGAATAGCGCTCCAGGGCCTGATATTTTTCTTCAGGGTTCGGATCGGTAATCTTCTGAGAACCCCGGATGGACACCAGAACCTTGAGGATGCGGTCCCTCGTAACTCCGTGAGCTTCGAGCAAGCGGGAAACAGCTTCATCCTTCGCGCCTGTCATTGCCAGGAGAAGGTGCTCGGTGCTGACGTATTCGTCTTTGAATTGTGCGGCTTCGGTTTCCGCGGCCTGGAGAATCGTTCCAAGCTGGGGAGAGAGTTGGACGTCCGCCGGGGCATTCAGGCGACCCAGCTTCGATATGGCGTCGGCCATGTCCTGGGCCAATTTGGACACGTCGGTGCCGAGCTTCTGAAGGACGGGAAGCACGACACCGTCTTTCTGTTCGATCAATGCCCAGAGCAGATGTTCCGCTTGCAACTGCGAATGCCTGTGCTCGGTGGCATGCCCTTGGGCCGAGTGGAGCGCCTCTTGCGCTTTCTGGGTAAATCTATCGAAACGAATCATGGTGTTCAGCTTTCGATCTTGATCTGCTTTGGCTTCGCCTTCTGCGTTTTTGGAAGGGCAATCGTCAACACACCTTCCTTATAGTCGGCCCGGATTTTCGCATCGTTCACAACCGCCGGAATTGAGAACGAGCGGCTGAATCCGCCATAGGCGCGCTCGATACGGTGGTAGTTTTCGTCCTTGGCCTCTTTCTCGAACTGCCGGTTCCCCCTAAGGGTGAGCACGTTGTTCTCCAGATTGAGCTCGATATCCTTCCTGTCCATTCCTGGAAGTTCCGCCTTAACGACGATCTCCACGTCAGTTTCGTGGATGTCGACGGCGGGACTCCACGCTGTGGTACTCGAAGCGTCGTCGGTCCTCGATCCACGATTGGCGTCCTCAAAGAGGCGATTCATCCGATCCTGTAAGGTGTTGAGGTCTCTAAAGGGATCCCATCGAATCACTGCCATCATCGTTACCTCCTCTAAAAGTTAGTGTATACGAATAATAAAACCTGAGTCTCTTAATGTCAATATAGAAAATAGCGTGTCAATGATTCATGCTGATTCATCCATCATGTTGTTTGAAATGATATACTTATCGGCTTACATCGGCATATGGGCACCCAAACACCGTCATCTTAGTATGGACTCTGACAAGACTGACACAAACCTGGAACGGGCTCAGACCACTCTGTCGCTGGCCGATTACGACTACGAACTATCGAGCAATCGCATCGCCGAAACGCCGGCTCGCCCACGGGACCGATCTCGATTGCTGCTGGTGGACCGGTTCCACCACACCTGGACGGATTCGACCTTCGACCGACTGGCGAGCCACCTCAATTGGGGTGACCTGCTGGTTCTGAACAATACCCGGGTCCTGAAGGCCCGCCTCTTCGGTACTCTGGAGCGCACGGGTCGAAGTGTCGAAATACTGTTCGCCGTACCAATCGACCGACACTCCTGGGAAGCCCTGCTTCAGCCGGGCCGGCGAGTTCGCGAGGGCGATCGGATCGCTCTGGAGAACAGTCTTGTCCTCGAAGCGGGTATACGCGGTGCGCATGGGCTCCGCACGCTATCCCTGACCGACGCTTCCGGGCCAACGATTCTCGAAATCCTAGAAAAAGACGGCCACCTGCCTTTGCCTCCCTATATGGAGCGGGATGACCGCGCCGAAGACGCAACCGATTACCAGACCGTCTACGCCAACCGTGACGGCGCGATCGCGGCACCCACCGCTGGCTTGCACTTCTCCGCCAAGGTATTTGCATCGCTCAAAGCCGCCGGCATTCAAACCGCCGAATTGACCTTGCACGTTGGTATCGGCACTTTCATACCAGTACGGACCGATGACCCCGCCCAACACCAGCTGAAAGCCGAGCGATTCGAAATCTCCGAAGCCACCGCCGAACAGTTGAACGAGGCGCGGGCCGAAGGCCGACGCATTGTCGCTGTGGGCACGACCACAACGCGCACACTCGAACACGTCTTGGCAAAACACGGTCGGTTCCGAGCCGGGAGGGGCGAGACCGACCTCTACATCCTGCCCGGTCACCGCTTCGCGGCCGTCGATGGCCTGTTGACGAACTTCCATCTGCCACGCTCTACTCTGCTCCTGCTGGTCTCGGCTTTTGCGTCCCGAAACCTTGTCTTTGACGCCTACGGCCACGCGATTGATCACGGCTATCGCTTCTACAGCTACGGCGACTGCACGCTGTTTCTCTGATCCGAGGACGGTCGCAGGGCGATAATGCGGAATCCAGATAGGTAGGGGTTTTGAAAGTTTGCATTCGGCCTCAGTCGGCGGGGCGTCCGTATGGGGTTGACACGCTTGGAGCCTAAGATATAATGCCGCCGTCCAGACTTTACGGCACAAAAAGACGACGAAAAGAGCGGCCTGCCAGAACCGAATCCGGTTGTTGAAGGCCCCTCTTTTCACGACCCGTTGAGCCGGACAAGAAACAGTTACACATGTAAAAGGAGTGGAGAGCCATGAGTAAGGAAATCGGCAAAGTCAAGTGGTTCAACAATAAGAAGGGTTTCGGTTTCATTGAACGCGCCAGCGGAGGGGATGTGTTCGTCCACTATTCGGCGATCGAGTCGGACGGATACCGGACATTAAAAGAAGGTGAAGACGTCGAGTTCACCATCACAGAAGGACCCAAAGGCTTTCAAGCCGAAAACGTGACGTTGCCGGAATAGACTACAGAAAAGCTCTTTCCGCGGAAAAACAAGACCCTGCGAACCACTTCGCAGGGTCTTGTTGTTATATAAGATAAAGAGATGTCGGCGCTTTACAGCCTGCGGCCCGAACTGGAGTTCTCGACGCAGACCCAACACGGCAGCAATTACGTTGTCGTAAAGGATCCGGTAACGGAGCGCTATCTTCGCTTCACCGAGAACCAGGGCACGATCCTCGAACTGATCCGCGAGCCGACCGATCTAGAGTCGCTGGCTGAGGCCGCCGCGGTCCGCTTCGGCGTGCCGGTGAAAGCCGAATCGCTCGAGGGCCTGCTCCGATCCCTCGAGCAGAAGCAACTGCTCGACACACCTCAAGTCCAGGAAGAGATCGCCGAATACAAGGCGAGAAAATCCAAAAACCAGAACCTTCTCTACTATCGGCTCTTTTCCCTCGATGCCGAACGCGTCTTCGAATGGCTGTTTCCGAAGGTTCGCTGGTGTTTCACTCCGACGTTCCACGTCTTCGCGGTCCTGATTATCCTTACCGGATTCTTCATCAGCTTTTCCAACGCCAACCGGCTCGGCAATCAGGTGGCGTCGTTGATCAGCGTGTACGGTTTCCTGATGATCTGGATGGTCGTGGTGTGCAGCGTTGTTGCATGGATCGGGGCGGAGATGGAATTCGCCCTTTCCCAAGCGGTAGCGTCAGGCGATACGCTCGAACACAGGCCGTCCGAGTGCGGTCATTGTGTTCAGGACTTTTTGGCCGAGTTGGATCTCCGTGATCTGCCTGGAGAAGCTGCGGGATTGGAGTCTGCGGCCGATGACACCCTTCCAACGGCCGATCTGCGTTTCTATCCGGCTGCGCTGGTTGTACCCTGTGGCCACTTGCCAGGCCATGCGGCCGTTGCTGCGGATCTGAGCAATATGGCGATCCCGAACGGTTGGATCCCGCGCCGATTGCGGTCGGATCGCTGCGTTCTTTGGCGGCGGTATAACCACATCCAGGGTCTCCCCATACCGTTCCCTCAGCAGATCTCGTGTAGACGCTCCATCATAGGCGCCGTCAGCCAGAAAGCCCGCGACCGGGGCATCGAGTTGATCCAGGAGCCCGGGTAATGCAGTGCTGTCTCCAACGTCATCGTGAGTCAGATTGGCGCAAACAATCGCACCGCTGGCCAGGTCCAGTCCGAGGTGGAGTTTGCGCCAGCGGCGGCGTATTCCCTTGATTTTATGCTTCTGCGCGAGCCATTCCCCTTCGCCGAAGATCTTGAGGCCGGTACTGTCCACCACCAGATGGACAGGCACAGATCCGGCTTGCATCATCACCTGAGCGATGCTCAAGCCGTTTGCACGACGCGACAGTGTGGAGAAGTCCGGCACCCGTATATCCAGCCCCATGAGCGTGCCGATGGATCCCATAAGTCCCTGCGTTTGCCGCAACCCAAGCCGATACGCCGTGCGCAGCGTCAGGCATGTCTCGATCGCCAGATCCGAGTATCTCCGCTGGCCACCCCGTGACGTGCGGCGCGGCGCGCTCCACACACTTTGAGCCTCCTCACTGACCCAGATCGTCAGATCACCCCGCTGGCGCAGGCTCTCGTTATATTCCGCCCAGTTGATCACCCGATACTGCGCCTTATCAAACTTGTGCCGTCGGGCTGCGTTGAACTTATGTGGCATCTAAGTTATCCCCGGTGTTGAAAAACACGATGATAAGGCATCCTTCGGGATGATCCATGCAACAAGGTTCCCCCCAGGAGGGGCGCTGAAAGAAGGGAGGCGAACCGATGAAATGGCGCGAGTTGGTCCCTTATTTGAGGGAGCTTTGGCACCGGCCCGCTGGCCCCATGAACTGGAAAAACCCCATTCGGGTTTTGGCCGTGGTGGGCTGGTCGGTGTTTCAGACTTTGGTGCTCTTGGTATGGGCCGTGTGGCGCACCGTCCGCTTCGTTGCCGGGCTTCCGGCTCCGGTAATCTTGGTTTTCACCGCTTTATGGTATGCCGTCTGGCACTTTGTCCGGCGTCCCTTCCCGCCACTTGGCGATGACCCTTTGCTCGATTTGATGGACTACCACACCCCCGCTTTCTACGAGTGGGTGATGCTGTGGTACTACGTTTCGCCTTTCGTCACCGTCATGCTTGCGGGTCTTTTCGCCATGTCCATCTGGAAGGTCTGGTTTGAATCTCGCGGGCGCGATTTCGCCACCTTTGGGCGGCTTCCGACGTGGCCGCTTTCAGCGGACCAAAAGGCTCCGGGAATCGTGATCGGAGAGGTCCATCACCCGGTCGAAGCGCGGGAGATTTTCAATCCCTCCTGGCTCACCATCCCGGAGCGTGGCCTTTATACCGGGGTGGCAATCTTCGGAGCCGTGGGATCGGGGAAAACCAGCGCTTGCATGAACCCGTTTGCCAGGCAGCTTCTCGGCTGGCAAGCGGCCAATCCCCGGATGCGGGCGGCGGCTTTGGTGCTCGAAGTCAAGGGAGATTTTTGTCATGACATCCGGCAAATCCTGGTCGAAGTGGGCCGGGAAAAGGACTACATCGAGCTTGGCATGGAAGGCCGCTGGCAATGGAACCCGCTCTCGGCCTGGTGGCTCGATTCCTACTCGCTGGCCTACACCGTTTCCAGCCTTCTCAATCAGTTGTTCGGGAAGGGAAAAGAACCCTTTTGGCAACAAGCCTATACCAATCTGGTTCGCTGGATCATCGAGCTTTACCGGGTGTTCCCGGAGCGCTGGGTGACGTTGCAACAGGTCTACCGCTGCGCCATCGACCCGGAGCTTTTCGCGGCCAAGATCGAGGAAGCCGAGAAGCTGAGCGACGACCTGAACAAAGGGACCGTTTTCGTCCCGACGGATGTATGGAACGCCCAACTCATAAACCTTGCCGGATGGGACCGGGAAGCTGCGCCGGACCCGGACGAACAGCAAGCCCCCTACACCCGTCCGATGAAAGCGAAACTGGATGAACTCAAGATCGCTCATCGCATCGTTTGGGAACCCGGACCCGGCGACGAAATAAGAGCGCGGGTGGAGGCCGTCAAGCGCTGGTTTGTCCACGACTGGCAAACGCTCGACAACAAAGTAAAGTCCTCGATTGTGGAGGGGGTTTCGGTGTTCCTTGCCATGTTCGATATGCCGGACGTGGCGCAGGTTTTTTGCCCCCCCGCGCCGGAATCCCCCGACGATCCCGAAGCGATTACCTTACAAGCCCAACTCCGGCGCATCGCGTTAGAGGACGAGGCGCTGAGGGCGGCGGCGAAGGAGGCGGCGGACGCGGAAAGATTTAGTGTGCCACAGCACTTCTTGAAGAGTTGGTCCGATAAGAAGCTGGACGGCGGAGGCGGACGAGACCAAGCGCCTCCGGCCATTCCTTCGGCCAAAGAAGAAACGCTCAAGGGCGCGGAGCACCTACCGCCGATCCATGAATTGATCGAGGGCGGCAAGGTGCTGGCCTTGAACATGCCCGCCGGATCGAACCCGGCGCTGGCCCGCGCCGTGGGCGTCATGCTCAAGAACGCTTGGCTACAAGCGCTTCTCATGCGTCCGGCCAAGATGAAAGCGAGGCCAAGCCGCTACTTCCGGCCCGCCGTCTTTATCTGTGACGAATACCAAGCCTTCGCTTCCGTGGGCGAGGACGATCCATCGGGCGACGAAAAATCCTTCGCGCTGACCCGGCAATGCCGCTGCATCCCGATTGTCGCCACCCAATCTGTTTCCTCGTTGCGGGCGGTGTTGGGATCATCCGAAGCGTGGCGCTCGCTCTTGCAAACGCTCCGCACCCGAATCTTCCTGTCGCTCAGCGACGACGCCAGCGCCCAGATTGCCAGCGAACTGTGCGGGCAAGTTTCCAAGATCAAGGCAATGTACACGATCAGCGAGACTTCCAAACGCTCGGAAATCTCCCCGCTCTCAGGCCGGGCCGGAGGCGGAGCCGGAAGCATGGGCGCGACCAAATCATTCCGGGAGCAACGCGAGGCCGTGTTTCACCCGCGAGACTTCGCCTTGCTCTCGAACTGTCAAGCGATCTGTCTCCCCTATGACGGGTCGCAGTCGCTTGAGCCGCGCCGCGTCTACCTGAAACCGCACTATCTGCCCGCCGAACACTCCTATTGGAGAGCGAAGGAGGCGGGCCGAATATGAGCGCCGCAAGCGGACTCGAACACCTGAAACCGTTTCTACCGGGCTTGGAGAACGCCCTTGAGGATTCCGAAGTCAGCGAGATCATGATTAACGGTCCCGCTAATGTCTGGATCGAGCGGGCCGGGCGCTTGACGGCCTATGAAGCCCCTGACCTGGACGAAGCGGCGCTGTTCCGGGCCGCGATCCACATCGCCCGTCCGTTGGGCCTGGACCCGGCCACAGCGCCCATTGTCGATGCTCGCCTGGATGACGGATCGCGGGTTGCCATCTGTGTTCCGCCCGCCAGTCCTCAAGTCGCTATCACCGTCCGGCGATTCGGCAAGCGCTCCTTTTCGGCGGATGATCTCGTGAATCTAGGATCGCTCCCCGAAAACGTGAAAAACGAAGCCAAACGGATGTTGCACTCCCGGCGCAACATCCTGGTTTCCGGTGGGACCGGATCGGGGAAAACCACGCTTCTCAATGCAACCTTGTTGCATGGATCATCCCGAAGGATGCCTTATCATCGTGTTTTTCAACACCGGGGATAACTTAGATGCCACATAAGTTCAACGCAGCCCGACGGCACAAGTTTGATAAGGCGCAGTATCGGGTGATCAACTGGGCGGAATATAACGAGAGCCTGCGCCAGCGGGGTGATCTGAGGATCTGGGTCAGTGAGGAGGCTCAAAGTGTGTGGAGCGCGCCGCGCCGCACGTCACGGGGTGGCCAGCGGAGATACTCGGATCTGGCGATCGAGACATGCCTGACGCTGCGCACGGCGTATCGGCTTGGGTTGCGGCAAACGCAGGGACTTATGGGATCCATCGGCACGCTCATGGGGCTGGATATACGGGTGCCGGACTTCTCCACACTGTCCGGTCGTGCAAACGGCTTGAGCATCGCTCAGGTGATGATGCAAGCCGGATCTGTGCCTGTCCATCTGGTGGTGGACAGTACCGGCCTCAAGATCTTCGGCGAAGGGGAATGGCTCGCGCAGAAGCATAAAATCAAGGGAATACGCCGCCGCTGGCGCAAACTCCACCTCGGACTGGACCTGGCCAGCGGTGCGATTGTTTGCGCCAATCTGACTCACGATGACGTTGGAGACAGCACTGCATTACCCGGGCTCCTGGATCAACTCGATGCCCCGGTCGCGGGCTTTCTGGCTGACGGCGCCTATGATGGAGCGTCTACACGAGATCTGCTGAGGGAACGGTATGGGGAGACCCTGGATGTGGTTATACCGCCGCCAAAGAACGCAGCGATCCGACCGCAATCGGCGCGGGATCCAACCGTTCGGGATCGCCATATTGCTCAGATCCGCAGCAACGGCCGCATGGCCTGGCAAGTGGCCACAGGGTACAACCCGCGCAGCCGGATAGAAACGCAGATCGGCCGTTGGAAGGGTGTCATCGGCCGCAGACTCCAATCCCGCAGCTTCTCCAGGCAGATCACGGAGATCCAACTCGGCCAAAAAGTCCTGAACACAATGACCGCACTCGGACGGCCTGTGTTCGAGCGTATCGCCTGACGCTACCGCTTGGGAAAGGGCGAATTCCATCTCCGCCCCGATCCATGCAACAACGCTCCATCCAGGGAACCGACGGGAGCTGTACAGATCCCTAGGACGGCTGAAGACGCATGGAGGAAACATGAAACGTATTCTTAATGCATTGGGCATGGGTTTGTTGTTGACGGTGATGACCTCGGGCACGGTTTGGGCCCAGGCGACCGCGCAGATCAGCGGTACCATCACCGATCCAACCGGCGCCTTGATACCGGGCGTGGAAGTTACCGCCACTCAGACCGACACGGGTGTTAGCCGAACGGTAGTGACGAATGAAACCGGCTCCTATATCCTGCCGGCCCTACCATTAGGCCCGTATCAACTGGAAGCGACTTTGCCGGGCTTTCAAACATTTTCACAGACCGGAATTGTCCTCCAGGTCGGTGCCAGTCCGGTCA
This sequence comes from Terriglobia bacterium, assembly GCA_965218085.1. Taxonomy (GTDB): domain Bacteria; phylum Acidobacteriota; class Terriglobia; order 20CM-2-55-15; family 20CM-2-55-15. Next base: position 1,079,034 of record CBDCKF010000001.1, read on the forward strand.
TCCCCGTCGTTCTGCAGGTCGGTCAGGTGACCCAAACGATCGAGGTTGAGGCCAATGCCGCGCTGGTGGAGACGCGCAACCTGAGCATCGGGCAGGTGATGGAGACCGAGCGCATTGCGGCGCTGCCGCTCAACGGGCGCAACGTCCAAGAGTTGCTGCTGCTCGGCGGCGGAGCTTCGCAAGCTATTGACGCCGGGGGATATAGTTTCCCGGGCCGGTTGACGATCACAAGCGCCGGCAGCCTGGGCTTTGGAACCGAGTACACCTTGGACGGAATCCGCCACGTCGATGCTTATGATGGCGTGGCGCTGCCGCTTCCCTTTCCCGACGCGCTACAGGAGTTCAAGAGCGAGATCGGAGGGCAGGGGGCTGGCCAAAGGCGTTCCACCCAGGTGAGTTCGGTGACCAAATCGGGCACGAATGAGTTTCACGGCAACGCGTTCTGGTTTGTACGCAACGACCTGTTGAACGCGCGCGAACATAAATCGCAGACCAACAGTACGCTGAAACGCAACCAGTACGGCGGCACCATCGGCGGACCGCTACTCGAGAACAAACTCTTTTTCTTCGGCGGATATCAGGGCACGATCCTCCGCCGGGACCCGGAGAACGAGGAAGCTTTCGTTCCATCAAACGCGATGCTCAGAGGGGACTTCAGGGAGCTCGCCGGTACAGCTTGCAACCGCAGGGCGTTCACGCTGAATGAGACCCTTCCGGACGGCACGCCGAGCGGATTCATCAACAACATGATCGATCCGGCGCTGTTCAGTCCCACAGCTGTGAACCTTGCCGCGCGGCTTCCCTCAACGGATGATCCGTGCGGAGAAATAGTTTTTGGCATAAAGGAGATTGAAGACCAGCATCAGTTCGTGGTCAAGGTCGACTTTCAAATGAACGATAAGCATTCATTGTTCACGCGTTTTGTCGATTCGTACCTCGACGAGGAATCGCCGATCGCCAACAACAACATTCTGACTGGGGGAGGAGACCAATTCTTCAGATCCTACGCGTGGACTGGCGGCAGCACGTACATCGTCACTCCCAACATCGTCAATTCGTATCGTATGTCGGTCTCGGCGAACCGCCGTTTGTCGATTCCCGTCTCGCTTTTCAGTATGACCGAGCTCGGCTCTGACGTTTACAGCGGTTACATCCCGAACACGGCAGACATTGTGGTCGACGACGGGTTTGAACTGGGAAGCAATCATCGATTAGTTCGGACGGTGCTCTACCAGATCGCCGACGATGTGAGCTGGGTTCGTGGATCCCATCAAATTGGCTTCGGTGGGCGCCTGGGACACTCACGGACATCTGCAATGACTGGGAACACCCGGATTCCCAGCTTTAACGTCAGCGGAGGGTTCACCGGGGCAGGGTTGGCGGATTTAATGTTAGGAAAAGTGAATGACTTCACCCAGAGCTCAGGCAACGGCAACTTTTCAAGGAATAACCACATTGAAATGTATCTAACGGACACCTGGCAGGCGAAGCCACGACTCACCTTGACCGGGGGCTTACGCTGGTCGCCAATTCTTGCAATGATAGATGTCCGTCGTCCGATCCCGTTGGTCTCGAATTTCGATATCGACCGGTACCGGCAGGGAATCCGAAGCACTGTGTTCGATAATTCGCCTCCGGGATTTGTCTACGCTGGAGATCCTGAGTTACAGCAGTGGACGAACATGCCGGGTGCGGAGAAGCCGCGGGCGAACGTTTGGGACAACTATTGGAACACCTGGGGGCCGCGCGTAGGTTTCGCGTGGGACATCCAGGGCGATGGCCGCAGCTCCCTTCGGTCTTCCTATTCACTGTCGTATGAAGAATACCCGGCAATTTACGGGATAGGCTCGCGGGCCCAACAGCCACCTTGGGGTTCGTTGACTCGTCTGCTTCAACCAGAAGGAGGTCTTGACGCTCCGTGGCTCGGTATTCCGGGTGGAAATCCGCACCCGATTACGCAAAGCAAGGAGATGGCTTTTGTGCCGTTCGGCGCTTACCTACCGAACGAAGCCGAGCTCGTTCCGACCTACACTCAATCGTGGAATTTGAGCCTTCAACGAGAATTGGTGCCGGGCTCGCTCCTGTCCGTGAGCTATATGGGAACCCAGATCGTACACCTTCAGACGGCGAAAGCGCTGAATCGCGCCATCTTCGTTCCGGGCGTCGGCGACGCCAGCGGCAACTGCTTCCGCGATGGCGCGATAACCCATTTCACGGTAAATCCAGGACAGAACTGCTCTGGCCCTTTCAATACGCAGGACCGCCGCGTTTTGACTTTCGAGAACCCGGAGTTCGGAGGCGAAATTGGAAGACTTGCTCAAATTGAAAACGGCAGTACACAGAATTACCACGGGATGCTAATTCGCCTACAGCATCGCGCCGGCGAGAATCTCAACTTGAACGTGAACTATACCTTGTCCCATTGCATCGGTGATTTTATCGGCAGGACGAATTCCGGGTATGGCTCAAGTGTGGACCACACGTTTGTAAAGGAGAACGACCGCAAGTATGACCGGGGCAATTGCGAACAGGACGAGCGGCACGCCTTCAATTTTACGTCCCTCGTCCAGACTCCGGAGTTTGCCAATCGCACCTTGCGCCTGATAGGAAGCGGATGGCGATTGTCCACAATCTACCGAGCGTCCACAGGCGGGAATACCAATCGGGCCAATCAAGCCAGTGGAATTCGCACCGTGACACTGGGACGCCCTGCCAGCGGTCAGGGGGCCAGTAGCGGTTTGGATCGGTGCCTCTGCGATATTGGCAACCAACGCCCGAATATTCTGATGGACGACTTTTACCTCGACCGATCAGGCGATCCCGACTCGCTCTGGCTGAACAAGGATGCGTTCGGGACCCCGGAGCCGGGCACTTTTGGAGATTTTGGCCGCGTCAATGTTCTGCTGCCGTATGAGTGGGATTTCGATGTGGCCCTGGCCCGCATATTCAATATCGGCGAAACCCAGAGCCTGGAGATTCGAGCCGAAGCGTATAACGTGACGAATAGTTGGCGGCCGGATGTCGCGGGTAGGAACTCTATTAACCTGGATCTGAGTTCACGCCGCTTCGGCCTGATTCGCAGGGCGCTAGCTCCGAGGATCATGCAGTTCGCGCTCAAATATACATTCTGACTTTGCGCTCTAAGATGGAGCGGCCCGTCAAAGGCTGCTGACTCTTCAAACCGACCGGCCTTTCTCGAAGTTGGGAAAGGCTGGTTTTCGTTTGGGTCGACAAAATAACGCTCTCGGCACTGGACTCTCTTTTCCGGCCGAGGATGCATGCCATAGCGCGGTAGGGTTAAGTCAAGCAGTCTGATGACATTTTCGGCGCCGTTTGCCACGTCTAAGTCATGGATTTCCGACACTGGCACCGGCCGATTCCGTGGCAAAAACGAGCGGATTTTCGTTCACCTGACAGTACCCTTTCTCGTTCAACTCTCGAACGAGGGTCGAGACAGTTTAGAAGGAGCGCATCATGAGGAGCATCTCGAAGAGTCGAAGTAGTTTCCGTTGGCTTTTGCCCCGGCTGTGGGTCCCCGGCGTCTGGTTGGCGCTCACACCTGGGCTGGTTGTTGGGCAGAGCCCTTTCCACCTCGAGGAAGCGACGATTAATGACATACACCAGGCGATTCAGGCGGGACAAATCAGCTGCCAGGGGTTAGTGCAAGCCTACATTAATCGAGCCAAGTCCTATAACGGCATGTGCACCGAGCTTGTCACCGAAGATGGGGGGCTCATCGCTCCTGCTACCGGCGCTGTGCGCGCAGGATCGCTCATAACGTATCCAACTGAAACGGTGCCCGTATCGAGCGTGCTTCCGAATTTTAACCAGTACGAGGGATTACCGATTGAATTCGGCAGAATGGAACCCACAATATCTGACCCCGGTGTGCAGCAACAGTTTGGCATGAGGGTCGGCATACCCGATGCGGGTCAGCTTAATGCGCTAGAGACGATCAACATTCGTGGCGAGCGATCCGTGAGCTGCAAAGCCACGTGTGATGCCCATCCATCGACCGGCCGGCTTCCGGCATCATGTCCCCTAGCATGTGATGCATTTCGCCGGCAACCGGACGCATTGGAACGGGCCGGGGAACTCGATCTGCAATTCGGCACCAATCCTGACCTGGAAAATCTGCCGATGTACTGCGTTCCGTTCTCTCATAAGAACTGGTATGACGCAACAGACATGCGCTCCACAGGTGGGAACGACGTGAACTATGCCATGGATGTGCCCAAGGTGGACTCACCCGATATTGCAAATCTTCGCGAAAAAGGGGCGATCATTTATGCCACCGCCACCGCCGCTTCGACGGGTCTGACGGGAGGAACCCCCACTACAGATGCTCCAGCGAGAGCAAATTCTGCCGTGTATGGAAGTACCGGGCTCGCTGTTTGGGGCGGCCAGGCTTGCAACCCGTATGATACCGAGCGCGTGCCCAGGGGGACGAGCACGGGTTCCGGCGTTTCCGTCGCCGCCAATTTGGTGACCTGTTCCATTTGCGAACAGGGCAACGCCTCCTGTAAGGGGCCGGCCTCGAGAAATAACGTTGTCAATCTCCTGACTACGAAAGGACTGATGATGCACGGCGGCATGAACAGTCAGCGTGTCGGTGATCGCGCCGGCATTCATTGTCGCACCGTCGGAGATGCAGCCCAGGTTCTCGATGCCGTCAAGGGGTTCGAATCCACTGATATGTTCACCGCGCTGCCAGAAGCCTTGATCCCGGAAGAGCCATTCGCCAGTTTTGTTGTTCGAGATATCAACGACAAACCGCTCACTGGAATGCGCATCAGCGTCGTACGTGAATTCATGGTCAAGCATACAAGAAATGATGTCGCGATCAGCGATCAGATTGACAATGAGATCAAGACGATTTTACGCGACCAGCTCGGAGCGGAACTTGTGGAATCCGTGGATCCGCTGTATCTCGATGATCCGACCATTCCAAACATGCGATACACGTTCCAGGACGCTTTCGCAGAGATCCTGGCACACAACGCGCCGGAATATTTCTGGCAAACCACCAGCTCTGGCGAACTGGAATTCGCCGTGCCCGGCTGGGATGTGCGGACGGTGGATTATGCGATTGCATTGGCGCTTGGCGAGGCGCCCTTATCGGACAAAGTCAATCTGCGACGCATCAGCCGGGGGTTGGACAATTTCAAGAGTCCGTTCACGGTGAACAAATATCTGCGCGAAAGAGGAGATGAGCGGATCAAGGATTGGGCGAGTTGGGTCGCCAACGCGAAATGGGAAAATGACAGACAGCGAGCGGGTTCCGAGAATGCTGTAAACGCGCAAGACATTCGGGCCCGGTCAGGCATGATGAGTTTCCTGAAGATGCAGGCGGTCATAAGGCTTGTGGTTCTGAAGGTGATGCACGAAAACGACATCGATGTGTTCGTGAATCCGGAAAACACAATCCCGCACAACAAGCTTGGCGGCCCTTCTGAACCTGGAATAAACAATCGAAATTCGGGGAGTTGCTGTGGGCAGTTCACCGCCCTTATTGGAGGGCCCGAGATTGACGTTCCTGCAGGCTATGTCCGAACGGTCTACGAGCCTCAATGGGTTTTGAGTTCAGACCGGACGAGTTACAGCTCTGTCACCGGCTCCGTCCCGTCGCAACTTCCTCACCCAATGCCTATTAGCATGATGTTGTGGGCGGGTCCGGGTAGCGACCCAGCGGTGATCAAGATCGCTTCTGCCTATGAAGCAGCGACGCATCATAGAGTTCCTCCGCCGGCATTCGGGTCACTTCCAGGCGAGCCATAGAGAGACAGGGCGGGGCAGGAATCCTCCGACAAGCTGGGGCATCGGCCGGCGCCTCGCCTTCATTGTAGTCGGATCTTATCCAATAATACGAACCGTTGTTTGCGGGGGTCTCAGTGCAAACCATCCGTTCATCAATAATGAGGATCCGCGAGCCTTCCAGTTCAAAGCGAGTTATGCCTATAATTTCGGGTGTAAGGGGCCATGCCGGGTTTAGGGCTGAGACCGTTTATTTCAGGAGTTGGAGGGTGACGCAATGCGTTCAGCGCGTTTGAGAGTCGTTTGTGGAATGCTGGTTGTTTCGGCTTCGCTGGTTGGGGTCTTTATTCTCGCCCAAGCCCAAGCTCGGGCAAATCAACAAACAGCATCGAACGAAACGGGCTATGGGGCCAAAAGACCTGTTTTTGGCGGCTCAGGTCCGACCGGGGGTTGGGGTGCCATTGGTACGGTCGTCAAAGAGGCGATAGGAACGTACGGTTGGGACATCCAGCTTTGCCGCAGTTGCGCGGGCGCTGCGCGGGCAGCGCGCCTGGTTGCGGCTGCAGCCGTGCCGCCCAGGCCCGATTCCGATAGTGACGCTCAACCGCCCCCGAACGGGCCCCTGGATTTCGGCGCGACGGGCTCCCAGTTCCTCTGGTGGGCTTATCAGGGGACTCATGACTTTGCGGACGATCCCGAGGGGCCTCGCACACACCTCCGCCTTGTCGCTAACATCCAAACACCCAGTTACATCCTGGTCGCGGTGAGGGCCGACTCCGGTATCACAGATTTCGGTCAAGTCAAGGATTCGCGCTTACCCGTTCGCATCCACGTACATTCCCAAAGCAGAGCGATCGCACCAGCGATTTTGGACTATTACAGTGTGACTGAAGCAGCGATTGAAGTCTTCGGAGGCAGGTTTGGAGGTATCGCAAACGACCCCGAGTCTCTCGACGTCATCATTGGTTTTGGATCTCCATCCGGGGAGTACCCGACTTGGCGTGAGGTTAACCAGAGACTGGATCTCCGGTATCTGGAATTGGCCTCAGACCTTCGGACAAGATTGGCAGAGGACTTCGATTTGGAGGAGGGACCCGTACCCGTGGGCCTGTTCCGCGGCGTTGACCGCGCCGTTCCCACAGTGGTCCGGACGGGAACCGTTATCTACGGCCGGAATGATATGCCCGACGACTTTGCCTATACCCTTGCCAGAGCGCTGGATGAGCAGCAGCATCTCCTGCAATGGGTCAATGTGAGCTATTCCTATAATCCACACAGAGTCTGGCAGGCTTTTGGTGTCCCTCTGCACCCGGGCGCGCGGCGCTACTATCGGGAGAGGGGCTACATGGAATAGTGCCTGTGCGTCCATGGCCCAAGTGTTTGAAAACTTCCTGAACGCAGGCTGTCGCAGCTGGGTTTCGCCGCAACCCTCCCGGCCGATGGAGGGGGGGGTACAGCTCACTACGCAATTATCTGCTCATAGGCATCTACAATCTCACTCCCGGTTGGAAACCAGACCCGATCGTGCTGCTGAAAATGCGCAATCGCTCTTTTCAGGTAAGGCGTGCGCCGAGGCTGCCCCGTCAGGAACGGATGGAGCGGAATCCCCATCACACGTGCAGTTTTCTGGCTGTCGGCGTAAAGACTGTCAAACTGGTCCGTCAGTGCCTGCAGATATTGTTCCCCGGTATAGTTGTGGCGGAGGAGGAGCGACATGTCGTTGATTTCCATGCCGTAGGGAATAGCGAAGAGCTTGCCGGAATTCACCTTCATGGCGATCGGCTGATCGTCGCTGTTCCAATCGCCGACGTAGACGACTCCTTCTTCAGCGAGAAGATCGGGGGTATTGAAAGTTTCTACGAGCCCCGGCCCTAGCCAGCCGCGGGGCCGCTTCCCGGTCGCCTGCTCTATAGTTCCGAGGGTTGTCCGGATCACTTCCCGTTCTTGCTCCAGGGGAAGATTTGCCAAGTTCGAGCTATTGGTGATTCCGTGGCCCATGAACTCCCAGCCTCGGTTCCCCATCTCCTCGACCGCTGTGGGAAACACTTCGCAAACCTTGGAGTTCAACGCCACCGTTGCCCGTATCCCTGCCGCATCGAGCACATCCGCGATTCTCCACAGCCCTACACGGATTCCGTAATCTCTCCACGCGTAGTTGATAACGTCGGGTACCCGGTTATTGGTATTGGGCGATATGGCCGCACCGGCCGGCGAGTCGAATTCCCACACTTCAACGTTGGGAATGATCCACACCGCGAGTGTCTTGCCTCCCGGCCAGGTAAAAGGTCTTCGTTCAAAAATGAACGAGTCCTCGTAGCGGTCTGCTCTTCGCATTATGGAGCTTCGTTGTTCGGCACGAGCGCCCGGTGGCCCTTGAAATCGAGAGGCCGCCAGTACGCCGGCGGCACCGGTCAGAGCCGAGCCGAAAAAACCACGACGGTTCACAGCTTTGGATTTCATTCGTTGTCCCTCCATACTCTTCCGCACCGTCCTGAAGCAAAACTAAACCTGCGGTTTATTCAACGACGGCGGGACAGTGTCCTTCCGAGCGCATCGACTGGCGCTGGGACCAAGCATCGACTTTTCCGCTTGGGGCAAAGCGCAGCGGAAAACTTCCCAGGCCAAACGAATTCGCGTTGTGATGCCTTCTTGTGGCTAGCACACCTGGAAGACATTCTACTGCCTTCCAGATCCATTGCGGGAACGAAAGCGCAGTACACAGGCAACTGGATGCCCGGCGCTGCTTCGATTGACATCTTTTGGAGCCAAGCTTAGTATCGCTGGCAAGTACACGAAGTCCCGAAGTCAGCACAGATGCTCTGGCTTTCGTTCGCGGTCGAAAGTCCGCAGTCGAGGTGCTCGTACCAATGAAAGAGCAAGCTGCAGGGAGTCACATGAAAGAATACGTCTTTGTAATCTTGGTTTTCTTTTCTTTGATTGTGGGCGCTTTTGCTCAGACCACGAATAGTAAATATGGAGTCACGTTTTTTGGTGCACCTCCTCCCGGGCACGATGTCTGGAACCGGCCATATTCGGTAGCGGCCGACGGGAGGGGATCGATCTTCGTTTTCGCGGCTTACGACCCACCCATTCTTATATTCAACCGCGCCGGAGAGCTCCAGGAAACCTGGGGTGACGGTTTGTTTGATGATCCGCACAGCATCGATATCGACCATGAAGGATTCCTGTGGCTCACTGATTCCGACGGCCACATGGTTTACAAGTACACAAGAGATGGAAGGCAACTTATGGCGCTCGGGAAGAAAGGCATGCCTGGCGACAACCGGTCAACGGACGCTTTCAACGGCCCTGCCGACGTGGCTGTTACGGCCAGCGGCGATTTCTTCGTGGCGGACGGTCATTACAATTCCCGCATCGTTCACTTCTCGAAAGATGGAGAGTTCATCAAGATCATTGGCGGCACCCAGGGGCCAGGTCCCGCCCAGTTCGATCTTCTGCATGCCCTTGCGATCGATTCGAAAGGCCGCCTGTTAGTTCTGGACCAGCAAGTGGCCGCGGGGAACGCGCGTGTTCAGATTTTCGATCAAAACGGAACGTTTATCGAACAGTGGACGGACATCGGCGGGAAGCAACCGACCGGAATCGCCATCGCCGCGGACGATACCGTCTACGTAGCGGATGCTGACGAAAATTCGATCACGATCTTGAAGGACGGAATAACAATCGATGTCATAGGACATTTGCAGGCACGGCCGCACAACATCGCGCTGGACCCGGAAACGGACGTGCTGTATCTGGCCGATCCTCCAACATCAATGCTGGCGCGAGGTAATTCTCCGAATTCGAATGGGAGGGGAGGGTTCCTTAAGACGGTCACAAAGAAATAGATCGCACACGGCGCTCGAGACCGCGCCAGGCTCGTCCTCCCTCGACTAGATCACCTCATTCCAATTCTTCCCCACGCCACACCCGGTGATATTCCTCCAACATTTCTTCCGCATCATCCGCATTCCCTAAACTTTCGAACGCTTTCGCCAATCCCCACAAGGCGCGACCACTGCTCGGTTCATTTTCAAGCGCTCGACGGTAAGCAGATTCCGCAGCCTCAAAATCACGCACCTTGAGCGCAGCGCTCCCCAACAACTCAAGAACAGGGCGGGGATATACCGGCGGCTCGGTGTACGGCATTTCGGATTCTGACGCGGCGGCCCGCCGTAGCCCTACGAGTCCGTTGTTCACGTCTCCCGTCATCGCCTCAATGTAAGCATCGAGTTCGGAGCGTGCAATCAGGAAGTGTTGCGGCACTGGACTGACCAAGCCCCCGAGTTCTGCGATCGCCTCGTCCATCAGCCCTAACACATCCCGCGCGCTGTCGGCGTCCGACTTTGAAGCATAGGCGAGCCCACGTGCCCAAAGGTACCAGATGGTTTCAACAGGTTCGTTCTCGAAGGGCAGCGTCGTTCGGTCCAGAATCTCGTCCCACTTTTCAAATCGAACGAGCGTCTTCGCCAAAATAAACCAGCCGACGCGGTAAAGCTGCTCAGATTCGGGGTCAGCGGGATTCTCCCGGGCCGACATCAGATCGGCGATGCGGGACATCGCCTCACCGTAATTGCCTTGCAACCCCAGCACATGCAGTAACAGAAACTCGTTGTGCAGATAGTGCATTTTGGAGTGCCGCGCACTCGACGCCAGATACTCACGTTCCTTGGCGGCTGTCGCCAGAAACGCCGCTACAGCTTCATCGAACATGCCGATCTGTCCATAGACATGGCCGGGCATGTGGAGCGCATGAGGAATATCCGGTGCGAGCGTGGCATACCGTTCGGCAAACGGCAGCGCTTCCCGCAGGTCTCTGCTTCCTTCGAGAGCGTGAACCAGGAAATGATTGGCGCCCACATGATCCGGATTCTCCGCCAGCACCTGTCGTAATAAATTCAGGCTCTCGCGTGTCCCTTCTTTGGGGGATTTCGTAGATGCATCGTAGCCATTCTCAAGTGCCAGCGCGAGGATCGACCGCGCGTCGTGATCGTCGGGAAACGATTCGACGAGCGTTTGCATCGCGGCAATGTAGGCCATGTCGGGATCTCCCACCCCGGGGTTGTGGCGCTCGGTTACAGCATCAATGTAAAGGCGTTCGCGTGGCGTGATCGAATCGAACGATCCGTAAGCAAGATAAAGGGCGTCGCGCACACGCGATTCGGGAGAGTTCTGCCGGGCTTCCAGGGGAACGGTCCGAGGCGGCCCTAGGGCGAGTTGATACGAGGGGATGAAGATGCCCTGCGAAGTCATCGCAATTCCCCAAAAAGCCATGGCTGCGCCCGGATCAAGTCTCGCAGCCTCAATGAACGACCGCTCCGCTTCGGGAAACCAGAACCCGTAGAGTTGCGCAACCCCCTGATTGAAGAACGCCTGAGCGCGTTCGGAATTTGTCGTGATGGGGAAATCGACCGGTCCCATTCCATCCATCAGCTGGGTGGCAGGGGGAGGGGATGGCGACACCGCAGCGGGACGCTCCAGTGCGGATGCGGGCTCGGGTTCGACGCCGTTTTCAACTGGCGACCCGCACCCATGGCTCGACAGCGCGAGCAATAGAAAGACAATCGAGCGGCGGGGGAATTGCACCATCGTGATTCCTCTTTCCGAATTCAGTCGGCGCACAATCAATTTCCTACCGCCTTTGAGACGTAGGGTGATTACGGCCTGATGAGGTAACCGTCATCAATCACCACACGGTAGGAATAGTGACAATTACGACACGATCCTTGCATGAGCTGGTACCCCTCCTGAGCCAGTTCTAGATTGTTGGATCTGGCTGCGAGGCCAACCGCCGCGGCGGCTTCGCGCCCGTCTCTCGCCAAATCAAGCGCGTATTCGGTGTTGAATGCTGCCCAAAACGCCTCAACTTCCTCGAACAGTCCTTCCAGTTCAGCGGCGGCTTCAATGGCTGCTGCCGCGCTGTCCGCATCCAGGATCGCCTCCGCGCTCTCCCCATCCGGGGCCGCCTCCTCACCATCTTGATTCAGATTCTCGTTCAGGATGCCGAATGCTGCTCCGATATCCTTCATTACTTGATCATAGAGCCTGTTCTGGGCGTGTGCCGTGGCTCCTCCTGCGAAAAGCCCCGCAGCAGCAATCATGATTAAAAAAAACTTTGGATTCATCTTTTCCCCTAACCCCATCGGCAGCCCCTCCAGGTATCTGAGAAATCCTGCAACTTAGCTTCCTAAATTGTGAAGAACAGGGTGATTGGTATTTCGCGATGTGCGGGCATCAGCACCATGTCTACCGGCGCTGCTGTTTGCGCCGCGACTGGCATCGCGGCGCAAACGCAAGAATGAAGGGGCGGTGTAGAATTCTTTAACTCTTCATACCCCCACGACCTATACGAACAACTCCTCGATTTCCGTCAGAGGAATAAACTCCGGACCTCCGAGAGGAGCCGTTTGCTGGTATTCATAGGCTCGTCCTGATGGCGTGTCCTCAATTTTCTTGGAGTAATCGATGCCCAAAGCCGAATAGATCGTCGACACTACGTGATCCATCATGGGTTGTTGCTGGTATTGCCAACCCACGTCGATCGTCTTGTAGCCGTCCGTCTTTCCGATGACCCGTCCCGGCTTGACGCCTCCGCCCATGAACAGATTCGCGAAACAGAAGCCCCAATGATCCCGGCCAAGGTTGGAGTTCATCTCCGGATTCCGCCCGAATTCATGGACAATCGCAATCATGGTTTCATCCCACATCGTATTTCCAGGCTCCTTGCCGGGCATCTTCCTGAGATCTTCGACGAAGCTACCCAAGGCCCTATCCAACCTGGGAGCACTCTCGTAAATGGAGAGTATCGGACCGCGCGGCGCCAAAGCTCCGCGGCCGTAAAGTTGATCATGGTTGTCAAACGACCCGTTGCCACCGTTGTAGGAGTTCGCCACCCACAGGAATCGTGTGCCCGCGTCGGCGGCCAGTACATTCCGCGCTAAGAGCAGCGAATTGCCGATCTTAACCAATCCCGGGTCTTTATCCACTCCGTAACGGAGCCTATCCTCTTCCGACAGATCCAGCACTTCCTTGAACCGCTGGTCCCGAAGCATATTGTATGCGTAGTCGTAGTGCGGCGTGTACTCATCGGCCTTCCCGCCGATCGGTGAGCTGGCCACGGGCGAAACCTCCGCCAGTCTGTTTAGCACCCCATAGCGCCTCTCGAGAAGTTCGTCGCTTGACAGTTTGCCCGATCCTTCGCCGCCCTCAGGCCTGCCGCCGAAGCTATCGAATACACTGCTGGAGTTTATATCCAATGCCGCATAACGCGCGGGCAACATTCCAGATCCGATCGGCGGGCATCGAACCAGCCACTGATCGAACATCATAAAAGTGGGGAACGTATCAGACTCTTGACGCTGGGATTCCAGTTCGTAAGCCGCGATGCTGCCAAACGCGGGTATCTCTCTGACAATAGCGGCATTCAGCGCGCGGCCCGCCTGCGTATGATACTGGGCGGAGAAGTGGACCAGCGCGTTCTCATACATCGAACGCACCAGCGTGGCGTGGGGCGCCCACTTCTCGTAGTTCGGAAAGAGGGTCCTGGATATCTGAAAGTCAGTCGACACGTTCTCTATGTTCAGATCATCAGCCGTGTACCTGGTTTCTTTGAAATCCAGTACCTCGTGGGGGCTCATGGCGCCACAATTTTGAATAACAACAACGTTGCGCGCGTTTCCCCGGGGTGTGATCGTCCGGCTCTGCGCGCTGAGCTTGCGCGGAAATGCGGCCCCAGCCAGGCTGGCGCCGGCACCGACACCGAGCAGCTTCAACAATTCTCGGCGGCTCATATCGCCGAAGTCTTTTCGCATTGCTTTAACCTCCTGGCTGTTGACGAAAACCGATTATTATTCCTGAACTCATGATGGGCCGGGCGATGGGTTACATTGTCTCAGCCATCGCCGTCTCAGCCATCGCCCGCTCTATCAGTCTGTGATCAGTGATTCACTAAGAACTCCGGCGAGTTCAGCAGCGACCATTGAATGTCCGCAAGGCCGATTTCCCTGTCTTCTGCGAGTACACGCTTCGCCACTTCCACTTCCTGCTCGGAGGGGTAGCGTGTCAGACTCGTCAGGAACAGTTCCGCGATCATTTCATCGTCGGATTTGCCGGAGACCAGTAAGTTTGCGACGCGTGTGCCTTCTTCAGCGCTCACCCTTTCGGTAACGATCGGCGAGCTCATCATCATCATCGCCTGCGTCGGACTCGTTATATTCTTGTCCTGCGGTGCCGCTGCGCGCTCTACCTGGTAATACGCCTGCATGAACGCGAACAGGTTCCTACCGTCATCATTTCGGCCTGGCCCACGGCCCTTGACGTCGGTTGGATTGTGCAACTGTTTGACGTAGCTGCGGCTCTCTCCGTCCTGCTCAAGCTCAAACGTAGTATCTGTTGCCTGAGCGATGAGATCGACAGCCTCCGGACCCGTCAAAACACGGGCGAAGCGCCGCGCATGATACGGAATATAGGCGTTCTCCCATTCACCGCCGAAGCGGGTGGAAAGTTGATACGCGTTCGACTTCATGATCGTCTTGATTACACGATGAACGCTGAAGTTGTTCGCCTGAAAGTCTTCAGCCAGGGCAGTCAACAATTCGGGATTGCTCGGTTGAAGGGTCCACGGCTCCGGTGGTGGATTTGCAGGATCCAGCCGGTCCAAGTCAAATCCGTCGTAAGGCTCGACCAGACCCACCACCATCAACTTCTGCCAAACGATGTTGACCAGAGTACGCGAGAATTGGATATGGGTGGGCAGTATCCGGCCTAAGGCCTTCCGGTGATCCTCGCCGTCTCGCGGTTCCTCTCCAGTCAGCAGGAACGCCGGTGTGTAGGTTCTACCATCGCGCGGGAAGCGGGTCTCCGCCGGCGTGTAGTAAAGTCCGTCGTCTCCCGTGTTGTATCCAGGCGCAAGATCGTCAAACATGCTGCTGCCAAAGTAGAACGAGCGTGCACTGCCGTCGCTGCGTCCGACGTTCCGCATCTTCCCGTAAAAGGCAGCCTGCTGCCAGAAGTCCGTACGCCTCTGCCGGGTCAGGAACAGATTGAAGCTGTCGGTGTGCCCCGCGCCGTCATGGCAGGAAAAGCAGGTTGTGTCCAAGCCCAGAAATACACGCCCGATATCCGTCGTAATCTCATCAATCCAGTCCAGACGGTTCAGTCCTTTATAATCGTCCGCATCAGTCCACATTCCGCATCGAGTCGCGAAATAGCCGATGGGATCATAGAAGGTGAGGGCCGTCGGGAAACTCATCGCATTCTTGGTGGTGGGCGTCACGATGTCAGCGAACACCTCGTTATAGGGCCGGTCCGCCTTGAGCCATTCCTTGGTCCAGATATGAAAAGGCGCCAGTCGCGTCCGGAGCAACTCGCCCCAGTGATAGGCCCACTGGTCGGCGAAATCGTCCGTGCCAACCATGGAGTCGATAAGCTCATCGCGCTTATTCGGATTGGTGTCGGCCAGAAATGTAAGTGCCTGGTCCAGCGTCGGCAAATTACCGGTCAGATCGAGGTAGGCCCTTCTAAGAAACTCCTCGTCATTCGCCAACGGCGCGTGCGGAATATTGTCGCGCTCTATCCGGCCAAAGATGTGTTCGTCGATGAAATTCTTTCGAGCCACTGGCTCGTAGGCAATCCCGGTACCTGGCAACCTCGAAGCCAAGGCCTCCGTCACCCGGCTGGCCTCCGCGGCCGCATCCTGAGACGACAACAACCGTTCATGCGCTGCTTCGAGCGCGTCCTGATCCATTTGCTGGTTTGGCTGCGTCTGGTCTTGCTGCGCAATCACCACGAGCGACAGACCGAGAATGGCCGTCATCAGCAGAACCGTTTTGGTGGTCCTTATCATGCTTACCTTCCTCCTCAATTACCGGCTCAATTACCTGGGCATCTACAAGATTGTTGGGCGTCTACGGCCGACCACGCGTCAATGCCCCATGATGGGTGCAGGGACGCGGTTGGCTTGCATCACTGTATCCTACTCTATCCTTAAGAATTTCTGGCCACAATTATACACATTTTTTGGGGTTGATGGGATCTTTTCCGGGAGTCGTTCCGATCGTTCCAATAGGTATCAACAGGAAGAAGGCAGTGTAGGCCCTCGGAACCGATAAATGACAAAAATTCTTCGGTGCAACCCGGAGAAAGGCACTCCACCCTAGAGAAGAAGAATATAATCGCAGCAATCCCATCAACGAACTCCAAGCGGATGATATAGAGCGAATTACAGAGCATTGATACGTCCAACCGTAGGGTCACAAACAGATTTCTCAACGTTCGGGTGTTGACTCGGGAGCAAAGAGATTGGCCGCGGCATGATGGGACCCGTCGGGATCGTGCGGATTCCGGATGGTTGGCCCCCTCGGGAGCACAGCGATGAGGTATAATTCGCGCGCTGATCCAACCCGCAGGAACATGCCACCGAGCGGCACAAACATGCGAGGTGCAGAGCTCCGGCCCGGCGACCTGCCATCGAGAGCTTTCGTCCCGAGTCGACAACTACCAGATCGCGGATCAGCATTATCAGGAAAGACAAGGAGATCCGCATATG
Organism: Terriglobia bacterium; assembly: GCA_965218085.1. Lineage (GTDB taxonomy): Bacteria > Acidobacteriota > Terriglobia > 20CM-2-55-15 > 20CM-2-55-15. The sequence goes on from CBDCKF010000001.1 coordinate 1,095,334, forward strand.
AGAAGAAGAACGTGGTTAGGGACCGGTTTGAGCCTGGGCGTTATTCTTGCGATTGGAGTCTCGTCGGCGATCGCACAGAGTAATCCCGTTTTCGTCCCCCTGCCCGAGCGTGCCAAGGCCCTGCTCTACCTCCCCGACAGTAATCCAGAGCCGCAGGTGGGAGTGTTGACGGTGCATCGCACGGGAAACAAATTTACTGCCATTGAATGCACAGAACTGTCTCGGCGCGGCTTCGCGGTCCTTTGCCTGAACACTCGGTTCGAGAACAACGAGGCAGCCGTCGAATTTGAGAAAATTGCGCTGGATCTGAAGGCGGGCGTGGAGTACCTGAAGGAGCGAGGCGTGGCCACAGTCCTTCTATACGGACACAGCGGCGGAGGCGCGACGACGACCTTCTATCAGGCCGTGGCGGAAGCCGGCCCGGCCTACTGTCAGGGGCCAAACAAGCTGAGCGAATGCGACAGCAGTCTGGAAGGTCTGCCCCCCGCGGATGGCATGCTTTTAATGGATGCGCACCCTTCGAACGCCTCGAATATGCTGCGAGCCATCAACCCGGCGCTGTTCAACGAAGAGCGACCGGACCTTGTGGACCCGGCTCTAGATCCGTTCAATCCGACTAACGGCTACAATCCCAACGGTGCTTCGAACTACTCCGGGGAGTTCACCAGTCGATACAGCAAAGCGCAGTCGCAACGGCTGAATCGGTGGATCGACCGCGCCCTGTCAATTCGGGATCTGATGGAAGATGGGAAATGGATTTACCCGGATGACGATTCCTTCATTATTCCCAGAGGGAACGACCGGTCCACTAATATTTTTTCGATGGACACAAGCATCCTGTGCTGCACGAAAAGCCCTCGAAAGCTGGTAAAAGACGACGGAACGATCGTCACCGATGTCGTCAGGAGCATTCGCCCGCCGGACACGACCCGCGCGAGAATGAACGGAACATTCGGCAACACGTCGTTCAATGGAGGCGGAGCCCGGGTCTTGACGGTCCGGTCTTTTCTGAGCGCTAACGCAATACGATCAACGGATTCGCTGGATTACGATCAGATTGACTGGTGCACCAGTAACAACTCGGTCCCCTGTGCGCTCAGGACCATCACCGCACCTCTGTACATTGCAGGCATGCAAGGCCACTATTTTGTCAGAGACAGCGAGTACTTCTTCGACATCGCGAAGAGCACCGACAAGGAGTTGATTTTTATCGAAGGGGCCACTCACGGGATTACGCCGTGCGGGCGATGTGATGGCGGACCGTACCAAAACTCGGTGAAGAATTTATTCGATCACACGGCGGACTGGATAAACGCGCGATTCCAATAGTGCGCCGAAAGCTGGGGACGTGGTTTGCAGGGCTCGGCGGACCGGAAATCACGTCCTCAGATCCTGACACGAAACAAAACTATAAGCAGGAGTTTCTTGTGAAAGCATGCCTTTATAGCGTTTTTGTCCTCTTCGCTCTCGTTGGGAGCGCTTTCGCTCAAACGACGAACAGCAAATTTGAGGTTACTTTCTTTAGTACGCCTCCTCCTGGACAAAATGTGTGGAACCGGCCACGGTCGGTAGCCGTGGACGGAATGGGATCGATCTTCGTTGTCCGGCCGTCCGGTCCGCCATCCGCGACGGTCGAGCAATCCCCGGTCCTTATTTTCAACCGGGCGGGAGAACTCCAGAAAACCTGGGGCGACGGTTTGTTCCCCGACGCGCACAGCATCGATTTTGACCATGAAGGGTTCCTATGGATCAGTGATTGCGATACGCATATGGTCTACAAGTACACTCGAGACGGGCAGCAACTTTTGGCGCTCGGACAGAAGGGCGTGGCCGGCGACAATAACTCCACTGACGCTTTTAATGGCCCTGCCGACGTCGCCGTCGCTCGGAATGGTGATTTCTTCGTGGCGGATGGTCATTACAACTCCCGCGTCGTGCACTTCTCGAAAGATGGAAAGTTCATCAAGATCATTGGCGGCACGAAGGGACCGGGACCGGGTCAGTTCGGGCGTCCCCATGGCCTCGCAATCGATTCAAGAGGCCGCCTGCTGATTCTTGACGATCAGGTGGGAACCGAGAACGGGCGGGTTCAGGTTTTCGATCAGAATGGAACGTTTATCGAACAGTGGACTGACCTTGGCTTGATACGACCGACGGGAATCGATATTGCCGCAGACGACACGGTCTACATTGCGGATACCAGTGGTAATTCAGTTACGATCTTGAAGGACGGAAGGGTTATCGATGTGATTGGAAATCTGCAGGCCCGGCCGCACGCGGTCGCACTCGATCCGGAAACAGGCGTGTTGTACATTGCCGATCCCCCGACCTCCATAATTGCGGCAGGCAACTCGACGGACCCGCGTGCTCCCGGAGGCTTCATCAAGCAGATCATACCGAAGCCCGAGCTATGATCTCGGCCGAAGGGAAGCGGCGAAGGTGACCGACCACAGCACCGTCGACAGGAAGGAGAAGAAGCAATGAACCGCTATCGCGTATCAGTAGTGTCCCAACGTTAGTTGAATAGATTCAGTTGTTTGGAGTTCTCCGAGTCTGAATCTTGATAGTCGAGGGCGGAAAGGGCCTTTAAAAGGGGCGTTTTTTCGAAAACGGTGACGCTGACGATCTGGAGAATTCGGTAGAGACTGGCGTTGACATTGAGCCGTTTTTTCACGATGGCAACAAGCAAATAGACCGAGATGGCGGTCCAGATTTGAGTCTTCAGCGCATTGGGGGTTGTGCCGTAGAACGCCTTGATGCGTAGGTGCTGTTTGATCCACTTGAAGAACAGTTCGACCTGCCAGCGGCAGCGATAGAGTTGGGCAATGGTCGCCGCTGGCAGCGCGAAATTGTTGGTCAGGAAGACGAGGTACTTGTTGTGCTCTCGATCGAGAAAGCGAATGCGGCGGAGTTTTTCTGGATAGCGCTTGCGAGAGTAAAAGCCGCGTAGGCTGATGATCTGATCGCTGAGGACTCCGGTGGACTTGTCCACATCGAGTGAATAAAGACGATTGAAGACGAAATTCTTTTTCGCGCGTGTCACGAAGAACGCCGCCGCGACACTGATTTTGTACAGGCGCCGGAAATCCAGATAACCGCGATCCATGATGTAGAAGGCTCCGGGCTCGAAGGCGAGTTGATCCAGAAGATGGAGGTCGTGAACTTTGCCGTGTGTAATCAGGATAAAGGAAGGAATATTGCCGCGCAGATCCAGAACCGTGTGCAGTTTGACAGCTCCCTTGTGCTTGCGGAAGCGTGCCCACGGGAACAGGGAAAGACACAGATCGATCGTTGTGGCATCGAGTGCGTAAACCGTCTGCTTGAGGTCGACACCGAAACTGTCGCCAACATAGAGCTCGCGAGCCATGGAGATCAGCGTCTGGGCGAAGTCGGCATAGATACGCCAATCGCGCACCTGATTCGCATTCGCAAGGGTGTTGCGGGAGACGCGGCTGCGAATGCCCATGTGATAAAGCTTCGTGCCAGCCGAACGCAGACAGGCTTCGATATCGCGCAGACTCTCCCGGTAGGTCAATTGCGCGAACGCCATGCACAGAAACTGATCCCAGCAGGAAAAACGTTGGAGTTTGTAGTTGCCACGGTAGCGATCGACGCATCGACGAAAGTCTTGACGGGGAAGAAAGTCCATCAGCTGAGAGAAGATCGTCTTGCCGGAATTCATAGGCCGCCTCCTGCCGCAAAGTCGCGGAAGGATGCCGCCAGTACGCAATCAAATTCAAATCGATTTTGGCTCTCAGCCGATCTAACATGACCATTCTCAATAACCTATGGGCGACGCCCATCTAAACGTTGGGACACTACTGATCGCGTATCCGTAATCTGCGGCGTCTTACTTGTCAGTGGTTGGGTGGCAGTTGTTGCGAACGCCCAGATCCCTGATGCGGTGGCCCAGGCCCACGTTGCGGCGGCAAGGAATGTGGCCTTTCTGCCGGAGCACGACATCAGCGAAACGTTCGATTCGATGTGCCGGGAGCCCAGGCCTGATACGGTGATCACTCAACTGTCCTCTGCGCCGGCTCCGTTTGCCACCCCAAGGAGCCAGGAGCGATCGGCATGGTACGCCGATCCGGTGAAGGTATTCGACAACCTGTACTATGTCGGCAGCAGCGACCAGAACAATCAGTCGGTATGGGCGGTGACGACGTCCGAGGGAATCATTTTGATCGACTCGGGCTACGACTACACCGTTGAAGATTTAGTCACGAATGGACTGCAAAGAGTCGGTCTCGACGCGGCCGAGATCCAATATGTGATCCTGCACCACGCCCACGGAGATCGCTATTTCGGAGCCCAGTATCTCCAGAACACTTACGGAGCTCGCCTGGTTATGTCCGAGACGGATTGGGACGTATTGGCGAAGAGCAATCAAACCGAGGAGCTCAAACCCAGAAAAGACATGGTGGCGACGGATGGGATGAGACTGACGCTCGGTGATACCACCTTGACGCTCTACATCACTCCCGGCCATACGCCGGGCACGCTTTCAACTCTGATCCCACTGAAGGATGGAGACCAACGGCATCTGGGTTACATTTTGGGAGGCAGGGGTGCGACCATGGAGGATTACGGAGTTCCGTATTTCCCGGATATGGCCACAGCCATCAGAACCTGGTCGGCATCGATCAAGCGTTTCAACGATATCGCGGCAAATGCCGGAGCGGATGTCTTTCTGTCGATCCATCCACAGCACGATAAGACGTTCAACAAGTTCACCGCTTTGAGATTCCGCAAGGCAGGCGCTCCTCACCCCTTTGTCAGCACGGAATTCATCCAGAACCATACGACAGTCATGACCGAATGTATGGAAGCCCAATTGGTGTGGTTAGGAGGTGGATCGAACTAGGGCGTGTTAACACTAACGTAGTGCCTCGACGATGAGAGCGAAGTGAAGGAAGGCGAGGAACATGACGTCGAGTTTATCGAAACGGGAGAAGATACGCCGGAAACCCTTGAGTCGGCGGAAGAGCCTCTCGACTTCGTTCCTGCGGCGGTAGAGCACGCGGTCGTATTCCCACGGCTCCAGGCGGTTGCGCTTGGGCGGCACGACGGGAATCCACCCAAAATCCAGAGCCAATTGGCGGGTCTGGTCGTCCTGGTAGGCACGGTCCATCAGCAGCGGTAGCGGCTCGGGTAGTGGCCCCAGACCGGCGAGCAGCTCGCGGCCCTGCGGGGCGTCGTGCGCTTGGCCGGGCGAGAGCGCAAACGTTATCGCCGTTCGAGCATTCGCGGCAACCAGATGAATCTTGGTGGTCCATCCACCGCGGGATTTGCCGATCGCTTGCGGACCGTTTTTTTTAACGCTCCCGTGCCGTCGGGATGAACCTTCACAATGGTCGAGTCCATCGAAACGGCTTCGACCCGGATGCGGACCAGTTGCTCGCGCTGGAGTTTCTCGAAGACGGCGTCGAGCACGCCGTTCTTGGACCAGCGGTTCATCCGGGTGTAGATGGTGTGCCAGTTGCCAAAGCGCTTGGGCAGACCGCGCCACTTGCAGCCCTGCTCAGCCACATACAAAATGGCGTTCAAGACCGTCAGGTTCGAAAGACTGACGTTGCCCCGCTGACGCGGCAGTTCCGGCTCGATGCGACAATACTGCTCCTGTGTGATCTCCATGCGTGATTATAAAACATTCATGCTCATTAGTGTTAACACGCCCTAGCAACAGAACCTTATATTGGAGAAGGACTGTCGTCGCTTGACTACTGGGATGCAACAGTCCATAGTCCGGTAGCTAATTTGGAAAGGGACAGCTTCATTCCTTGACCCTTTCGTTGGGAGCGAAACTCTTCAGTCAGCCAGGCGCGAACGGTACAATAGACAAACAAGGAGACATCCAAATGCAGCTAAGAGTCATGTGGGTCGTTTTGGCAATGCTTGCAAGCGCTACTTTCACGTTTGCCCAAGACCATTCCCAGCATCAGACGGTCCGAACGGAACAGGTGACTGAACTCGAGCACATCTTTTGCCCGACGATGAAAACCGGACAGCTTTGCACTCACGGCACAGCAGCCAACCTGGGCTTGAGTGGAGAGAAGATGGAAGAGTGGAGGGCGATTGCGCGCGTCTACAACCAGAGAGTGAACGCGGCGACCGAGCAGTTGTTCCGCGATGCCGAGTCAATGCTGACACCGGAGAAGGTGGCGCTGTTGAAGGCGTGGTTCGCCGTTGGGTTAAATCCCGAGATCAACGACATACTTTATGGTAAAGGCTTGTACGGAGATGCAACGGCGAAGTCCCCAGAGAGCCAGCAGGAATAACAGGAGGAACAAGCCGTCGGAAACGAAACCCTACGTCGTCAGAATAATTCGGACAAATGCGCAGTTTGCAAAATAACGGTTTTTAATTTATACCACTCCCATTCTAAGGTCCTCGAACCGGCCCTCGGCCAAGGTTCGCTATCGAAGTAGCAGGAGCCGTTGTCGCTCGGCAGCCGCCTTCGATCAGGAGGTCCTTCGACCCGACTTCACCCGGTACAATGAAATACAGGCAGTGGTTTCTGACTGGAGTACTGGTTGTCGGCGTGTTAGCCGCGACGACATCTGCCGTCCTTGCGGCCACCTTCACCACGATTGTTGTCCCGGGCGCCACGTTAACCCAGGCCCGAGGAATCAACAACCGAGGCCAGATCGTCGGCTCTGGCGGTTTCCACGGATTTCTCCTCGACGACGGTACTTTCACCACGATTGACGTCCCGGGCGCCACGTTAACCGATGCCCGCGCGATCAACGACCGAGGCCAGATTGTCGGTTATTATGAGGCTGACGGTATCTTCCACGGTTTTCTACTGGACCACGGTACCTTCACCACAATTGATGTCCCGGGCGCAACGTTGACCCAGGCCCGAGGAATCAATAACCGAGGCCAGATCGTCGGCCGCTATCAGGCCCGCAGGATCATCCACGCCTTTCTCCTGGACCACGGTACCTTCATCACGATCGATGTCCCGGACGCTTCGTTAACCCAGGCCCGCGGAATCAACAACAGCGGCCAGATCGTCGGGTTCTATGAGGCTGACGGTATCCGCCACGGATTTCTCCTCGACGACGGTACTGTCACCACGATTGATGTTCCCAGCGCCGCGTTAACCCAGGCCCGCGGGATCAATGATCAGGGTCAGATCGTCGGTCGCTTTGACGCTGACGGTATCCGCCACGGATTTCTCCTCGACAACGGCACTGTCACCACGATTGACGTTCCGGACGCCGCGTTAACCCAGACCAGCTCAATCAACAATCGAGGCCAGATCGTCGGCAACTATCAAGCTGACGGCGTCTTCTACGGGTACCTCTGGCAGTAGCGGCATTAACCGACAGCGGCCACACAACGCGCGGAAATCTTTTCTACGGAGAAACCAATCGGGCCTATAATTCGGAGAACCGTAATCCCCAATCCCATGCGAGGTTGATCGGGTGAAGAGCGTTGTCATGAGAGGGATAGTTGTGCTGCTGGTGGGCGTCGTATGCGTGCCGATGGCTCGGCCCCAGGAGTCGGACCCGCCGACCCCGGGGTCGGCGGTGGAGTATCGCGACGTTCTGGACCGCTACTGTGTGACCTGCCACAACCAAACACAAGCTGCCGCAGAACTCGATCTTAGCGAAGATCGGACGGATCTTCCAAATCCCGGCGAACACCCCGACGTGTGGGAAAAGGTGCTCGGGAAGCTGCGTTCGGGAGCGATGCCCCCACCCGGGATGCCGCGGCCGGACCCGACGATCTACGACGGCTTCAGCGCCTACCTGGAGGTGGCGCTCGATAGCGCCGCCGATACCAGGCCTGATCCCGGTCGGCCCGTTCTGCACCGTCTCAATCGTGCCGAATACAACAATGCCGTACGCGACCTGTTGGACTTGGAGATCGACTCCGGGTCGTTTCTTCCGCCCGACGCTGCTTCCGGTCACGGCTTCGACAACATGGGCGACACCTTGACGCTTTCTCCGTTATTGATGGATCGCTATCTGACGGCGGCGAAAAGAGTCAGCCGTCTGGCAATCGGAGACCTCAGCGCTCCTGCGGTCGCAGCGACCTATGTGGTGTCCCGGAACCTCAACCAAAACGGCCGGATAAGCGAAGAGCTTCCGTTCGGGTCGCGTGGCGGAACCGCCATTCGTCATTACTTTCCGCTCGATGCCGACTACATCGTCCGGATTCGCCTGCCCGGGGACGGAACAGCCGTGAATGCCGGCCGAGAAGGCGAAATGGAGCCTCGAAACGAGCTCGAGCTTCGCCTGGATGGGGCTCGAATGAGGCTCTTCCCCGTGGGTAACGGACGCGGACCGGATGAGGATGTGGAAGCCCGCATCCCGGCGCAAGCGGGAATGCGGTGGGTCGGCGTCTCGTTTCTCAAAGACACCACAAAACATGAAGGTCCGGGGAGAGCCTCTCCCGAAGGGCGCGTAGACTGGGTTTCCATTGAGGGTCCCTATGATGCATCCGGTCTCGGGGATACGCCCAGCCGGAACAGGATCTTTGTGTGTCATCCGACCGGCGGCGAAGACGAGGGGATATGCGCCAGGCAGATTCTGTCTACGCTCGCACGGCGCGCCTTTCGCCGCCCTGTCTCTGAAGATGACATCCAGCGTTTGCTGGGTCTCTACAACAGTGGACGGAACGAAGCAGGATTTGAGGCCGGAATCGGTCTGGCGCTTCAGGGAATCCTGATAAGCCCGGAGTTTCTGTTCCGATTCGAGCGCGATCCTGAGGATGCCAGGCCAGGCGCCGCCTACCCCATCAGCGACCTCGAGCTGGCCTCCCGCCTGTCGTTTTTCCTTTGGAGCAGCCTGCCCGACGAAGAATTGCTGGAGCTGGCCGAGGGTGGCACGCTTAGAAATCCTGGGCGTCTGGAGCAACAGGTGCGGCGGATGCTCGATGATTCCCGCTCCGAGGCCTTGGTAAACAATTTCGCCATGCAGTGGTTGCACGTGCGCAATCTGGACTCCATGTCACCGCCGGACCCGACAGTGTTTCCCGAATTCACCGAAAACTTGAGGCAAGCGCTGAAGACGGAGGTGGATCTTTTCTTTCAGGACATCATGCGCAACGATCGCAGTGTCCTGGATCTGTTGGATGCGAAGGATACGTTCCTCAATGAACCGCTGGCCCGGCATTACGGTGTACCCGGGCTATACGGGAATCATTTCCGGCGTGTGAGGCTGGGGGACGAGAACCGATGGGGGTTGCTGGGAAAGGGTGCGATCCTGACCGTGACGTCGTATTCGACACGAACGTCACCGACCCTGCGTGGGAAATGGGTCATGGAAAACCTGCTCGGGTCACCCCCACCGCCCGCGCCGCCGGAAATTCCGCCTCTTGAAGAGAGCACCGAGGCCGAGAGGCTGTCAATGCGAGAGCGGATGGAGGCGCATCGGACCAATCCCGCCTGTGCCAGTTGCCATAATCTGATGGACCCGCCCGGCTTCGCCCTGGAGAATTTTGATGGGATTGGCCGGTGGCGCAGCACGAGCGGAGATCAATCCCCTCTGGACACATCGGGAGAGTTGCCCGATGGCGTCAGGTTTGAAGGACCTGCCGGACTCCGCCAGGTGTTACTCGGGAGGCGCGAACAGTTTGCCGTCACTTTCACCGAAAAGCTTCTGACCTACGCACTGGGCCGTGGGATAGAGTACTACGACAGGCCCGCTGTACGCCGGATCACCCGTCAGACCGCTGCCAGCGATTACCGCTGGTCATCGGTCGTACTGGCAGTGGTCGAGAGTGTTCCGTTTCAGATGAGGAGATCACAGGAACCATGATGATTTTTAAGAAGTCCATACCACGCCGCGCGTTTTTGCGGGGGGCTGGTGCCGCGCTTGCATTGCCACTGCTCGACGCCATGGTCCCGGCGTTCGCGGCCCGGAGCCAGGACCCCGCGAGAAAATCCGCGTTGCGGGTGGGTGTTGTCTATTTCCCGAATGGGGCGATCCCGGATCGATGGACACCGCCGGGAGAAGACCCTTCCTTGCAGCTCGGTCCGACATTGGAACCGCTGTCTTCCTTTCGGGATTCGCTTCTCATGCTGAGTGGGCTCGACAACAACGAGGCTCTGGGTATACCTGGCGAATCTGGCGGAGAACATCCACGGGCCGCCGCGTCATTCCTGACCTCAGTGCATCCGATCGTGCGCTCCGTGGAAGGAAGGGTCAAACCCCGGGCCGGAATTTCGGTGGACCAGATCATTGCCGGTCAGTTCGGCAAAGAGACCCAACTGGCATCGCTTGAACTGGGAATTGAGTCCGGTGCGATAGTGGGCGCCTGCGACGGCGACAGCTGCATCTTCAACAGCACGATCAGCTGGGGGGATGAAACCACACCGCTTCCTATCGAAAATCATCCGCGCGCGCTGTTCGAACGGCTGTTCGGCGACAATGACGGTACGGGGCCGGAGGCTCGATCCGCGCGCATCCGTGAGAAGCGCAGCCTCCTGGACTTCGCCGCCCGCGACGTCGAGCGCTTGCGCGCCGGGCTCGGCCCGGAGGACCGCAACAAGCTCGGCCAGTATTTTGATGCATTGCGCGATGTCGAGCGGCGCATCGAACGCGCTGAAGAGCAGTCCTCCCGGGACCTTCCGGAGTTGGATCGGCCGGTCGGTATTCCGGCCACATTCGATGAGCATATCGAATTGATGTTTGATTTGCTGGCACTGGCTTTCCAGAGCGACCTGACTCGCGTGAGCACCTTTATGATGGGTCGCGAGCAAAGCACCATGACTTTCCCTCAGATCGGTGTGCCCGATTCCTACCATCCGCTAACCCACCACCAGGGCGATCGGGCCAAGATCGACAGGGTGGCCAAGGTCAACGCCTATCACTCCCGGCTGTTTGCTCATTTCCTTGAGACGCTGCGGTCCACCCCGGACGGTGATGGCTCCTTGCTGGATCATTCCATCATTCTTTACGGCGGCGGGTTTGGCGACGGCAACCTCCATATTCCCAGAGACCTGCCCATCGTTCTGGCAGGCGGAGGTGGGGGCGTACTCAAGGGCGGGCGTCACCTCCGCTATCCATCGGGGACGCCTCTGGCCAATCTCCATTTGCGCCTGCTGGAGATAGTCGGGGCGCCGGTGGAACGGTTTGGCGACAGCACGGGGGAACCCAGACTGCTCGCGATGTAAGGGCCCGAGGAAGGAGTGATCGATATGCGTGTGAGCGGAATACCCTGCGGTTGGACATCCAACAGGTTCCAGCACCTGGGTGCCGATCGGCCCTCTCCCGGCCCGGGGAAGGGCTGTCCTTTTTTACACCACACTCGGACTGCTGTCGCAATCTGCACGATGGCCTTGATGTGTTCGGTGTTCAGCGTCGCAGCCGTGGGCAACGATGTTCCCTTGTGGAAAGCGGCCAAGGACCAGAACCTGGAGGCCGTTCGCACATTGCTGACAGAAGACGTCGATGTGAACCAGGCGCAGCCGGATGGTTCGACGGCGCTGCATTGGGCGGCCCACTGGGGCGACCTGGAGATGGCGGAGTTGCTGATCGAGGCCGGAGCCAACCTCAACGCCTCGAACGAGAATGGGGCGACACCCCTTTGGATGGCCAGTGCTGCCGGGAACGTGGCCATGGTCAGGACGCTCTTGGGAGCGGGCGCGCTTGCGAACCGAGCCTTGCGTTTCGGGGAAACGCCACTGATGGCGGCGGCGGGCATCGGAAGCCTGGACGTCGTGAAACAGTTGACGGCAGCGGGGGCGGAGGTGAGTGTAGGGGAAACTCGCCGCGCGCAGACCGCCCTGATGTGGGCGGTAGCGGAAGGGCATTCAGAGGTCGCCCAGGCGCTCATCAATGCTGGGGCGTTGATCGACGCCCGTTCCAACGGCGGGTTCACACCCCTGATGTTTGCAGCCCAGGGTGGCCATCCGGATTCGATCCGCATCCTGCTGGCCTCCGGAGCGGATATCAACCACGCCTCTTTGGACGGCACGAGCCCCTTGTTGGTAGCTCTCGCCGGCGGCCACTGGAACGTCACAGAGCTTCTGCTCGAACACGGCGCAGCTCCCAACCGAGCGGACAACAGAGGTTTCACAGCGCTGCATTACGCGGCGATGCGTTCGAACATGGTGCCGGCCGTTCAGCCTCTGTTGACCTATGGCGCGAATCCGAATGCTCGAACCCTGAAAGAAGACGCCGACAGTGAATTGATTCCGGTTCCCGACCTGCCGTTCTTGCAAGCCCCCACGCGAATCGTCATCGAGGGGACCCCGGGAGGCACCTTCCCGATCGGCGCAACACCGTTTTACCTTGCGGCACAGCAGCGCAACGCCCCCGCCATGCGTGTCCTCGTAGATGGTGGCGCCGATCCGAATCTGGCGACCACCGAGACGGTGTATCTTTTGGGCGACAGCGGCCGACGCGTCAATTACGTGGCCGGAACCACCCCGCTCATGGCGGCAGCCGGTGCCGACACGGTCCGGACGAACTGGAACGACTACAGCCAGGCACAGGAACAGCAGGCCCTGGAAGCGATTCAGGTTGCCGTTCAACTGGGCTCGGAAGTAAACGCCATCAATGACTATGGCATGACCGCAATGCATACGGCCGCGTTCATCGGATCCGAACCCATCCTTGAGTTTCTGGCCAACAATGGTGCCCGACTCGACCTGATGGACGGGCATGGGCAAACGCCTTTGAGCATCGCAAGCCACGTCATTACCGTGGACTTACGAGACAACTTTGATGTGCGCCCACGTCGGTATCGCCAAGGCGTCGCAGATCTTCTCATCAGTCTCGGAGCGGCGTCCCTTGAGGAGTCCGGCGTGCGAATCCGCCGCCAGTTGCGCTAAGCCTGGGATCGAATCGACCGGCATCGTCGGAGCTCACAGACTGCGCCGAGGATATTCAAAGTTCCTCGCGAGCATCGTCAAACAGAGGCCGCTCGCGGGTCCCACACCTCTGTAGAGTTACCTGTGTGGCGTCACCTGTAATGTCACGGTAAGCCATGGGCCGGATCTATCTCGACTACAACGCCAGCACACCGATTGCTCCCGAGGTGCACTCCCTCATGCTGCGGCTGCTGCAGGATGCTTTCGGCAACCCATCGAGCCCGCACTGGGCCGGCCGGCCCGCGCGGGCGATCGTCGATACGGCGCGAGGCCAGGTCGCCGGTTTGCTGGGCTGCGAGCGATCGGAAGTAGTCTTCACCAGCGGCGGCAGCGAATCCAACAACTACGCGATCAAGGGATTGTTCTTCGCCAGTTCCCGCCCCCACAAACACATCATCACCACACGGATTGAACACCCTGCTGTGATCGAGCCATGCCGGTTCCTTGAGCGATTGGGTGCGCGGATCACCTGGCTGCGGGTCGACGGTGCCGGTCGGATCGACCCGGACGACGTGCGACGGGCTATCACCCCCGACACCGTTCTCATCAGTATCATGCACGCCAACAACGAAGTCGGGACCATACAGCCGATCGAGGCATGTAGCGCGATCGCTCGAGAACATGGCATTCCTATTCACACCGATGCCGCTCAGTCGGCCGGCAAGATTCGCACCGACGTAAACACCCTGGGCGTCGACCTCCTGACGATCGCCGGTCACAAACTTTACGCGCCCAAAGGGATCGGCGCGCTCTATGTCCGGCACGGCCGCTCCCTGGAGAGCTTGATTCATGGTGCCGGCCACGAAGGCGGTCGCCGTGCCGGTACCGAGAGCGCCCTGCTTACGGCAGCGCTCGGGCAGGCCTCGGTTCTTGCCACCGACCTCTCGGACCAGGAACGCCTGCGGTCGCTGCGCGACCGATTGTGGAACTCCCTCAGTGAAGAACTTGGAAAACAGATTGTCCTGAATGGCCATCCAGAGCTCCGGCTACCGAATACGCTCAACGTGTGCTTCGTCGGGCGTGTCGGCGCCGAGGTACTCAGGGGACTCAACGGTGTAGCTGCCTCCACGGGTTCCGCCTGCCACGCGGGTCGGGTGGAACTCTCTCCGGTGCTCGCGGCCATGGACGTCTCAACCGACTCCGGGATGGGCGCAGTGCGCTTCAGTCTCGGCCGATGGACTACAGAAGAGGAAATTGACAGCGTCTTAGATGCTGTGATCGGAGTTGTGATGACCGGTGGGCGGTGATTCGAAATTTGAATGCAGTTGGAGAGGCGCCGTTGAAAGCTGAGGAAAACGGAATCGGTCGATAATGATCAGGTGAGGGCCGGAACACTGGACTGTCCTGCTCGAACTATCGCCGGCGGTCGAAGCGGAGGAGCCGTATTGGATGTGAGTCCCCCGTACGTGGGTTGGGTGAAAATCCGGTTCATCTCGCGAGGCGTATTTGCTTGAGATTTTCCAGTTCAGGATGCCCCGTTTAATGTATTTGACATCAATAGCCAAGGTGCGTAGGCTGTTGTGAAATAAGGGTCTAAGCGATATTTAAGAGGTGTCGAGCTGTGCGTCGTGCAAGCGCTCTGAGGGAGAATCCGCGAATGCCAGGGACCCGGTGCCCTCGGCTGGGCGTCTGGCTGGTCGCACTGATTTGCCTGGGTCCCGCAGCCAGCCCGTCTGCGGGCCAGGATCGGACGAGCGCGACGGAGCCCCCGATCTCACCCCAACGTGCATTCCTCGATACCTAACGTGCATTCCTCGATACCTATTGTGTGACCTGCCACAACGTTTCCCAACAGACGGCCCAACTCATGCTCGACACGATGGATGTCGAGGATGTTGGCCCCCGAGCAGAGGTCTGGGAAAAGGTAGTCGAAAAATTACGCACCAACGCCATGCCCCCGGCAGGTATGGGGCGACCGGACGAGGGCGCCAAGGCCGATTTCGTGACCTACCTGGAGACCGAACTGGACCAGGCCGCCGCAGCCCGCCCCAATCCCGGCAGGCCCGCCCTGCAGCGGCTCAACCGAACTGAATACGCCAATGCCATTCGCGACCTGCTTGGGGTTGATATCGACGCAGTTGATGTCGGGTCGTTGCTTCCTGCCGACGACGCAAGTTACGGTTTCGACAATATCGGGGACGCCTTGACGGTATCCGCCACGCTGATGGAGGCTTACCTGTCGGCCTCTAGAAAAATCAGCCGCCTCGCCATCGGAGATGCCAGCACCCGGCCGGTCGTAGAGAAATACGAGATTCCCAAGTACACCATGCAGGATCGTCGAATGAGTGAAGACCTGCCCTTCGGCTCCCGGGGTGGAACTGCGATTCGCCACCATTTCCCGGTTGACGGTACCTACAACCTGGAGTTTCGCCTTCAGAGAAACCGGGCTCGAGCCGGAGGTATCACTGTGGCGTTTGGTCTGCGGGAACTCCACGAGCTGGACGTTCGTCTCGATGGGGAGCGGATCAGGAAGTTTACAGTTGGCGGGCTCGAACCGGGCACACGGACCCAGACAGAGGAGGACGAAGTTGACGCCGGCCTGGAGGTGAGCATTCCGGTTCAGGCGGGCACGCATGTGGTCGGAGTCACTCTCGTGGACCAGACGGTGGAGCCTGAAGGTGTGTTTCAGCAACCTTGTTGCATGGATCATCCCGAAGGATGCCTTATCATCGTGTTTTTCAACACCGGGGATAACTTAGATGCCACATAAGTTCAACGCAGCCCGACGGCACAAGTTTGATAAGGCGCAGTATCGGGTGATCAACTGGGCGGAATATAACGAGAGCCTGCGCCAGCGGGGTGATCTGAGGATCTGGGTCAGTGAGGAGGCTCAAAGTGTGTGGAGCGCGCCGCGCCGCACGTCACGGGGTGGCCAGCGGAGATACTCGGATCTGGCGATCGAGACATGCCTGACGCTGCGCACGGCGTATCGGCTTGGGTTGCGGCAAACGCAGGGACTTATGGGATCCATCGGCACGCTCATGGGGCTGGATATACGGGTGCCGGACTTCTCCACACTGTCGCGTCGTGCAAACGGCTTGAGCATCGCTCAGGTGATGATGCAAGCCGGATCTGTGCCTGTCCATCTGGTGGTGGACAGTACCGGCCTCAAGATCTTCGGCGAAGGGGAATGGCTCGCGCAGAAGCATAAAATCAAGGGAATACGCCGCCGCTGGCGCAAACTCCACCTCGGACTGGACCTGGCCAGCGGTGCGATTGTTTGCGCCAATCTGACTCACGATGACGTTGGAGACAGCACTGCATTACCCGGGCTCCTGGATCAACTCGATGCCCCGGTCGCGGGCTTTCTGGCTGACGGCGCCTATGATGGAGCGTCTACACGAGATCTGCTGAGGGAACGGTATGGGGAGACCCTGGATGTGGTTATACCGCCGCCAAAGAACGCAGCGATCCGACCGCAATCGGCGCGGGATCCAACCGTTCGGGATCGCCATATTGCTCAGATCCGCAGCAACGGCCGCATGGCCTGGCAAGTGGCCACAGGGTACAACCGGCGCAGCCGGATAGAAACGCAGATCGGCCGTTGGAAGGGTGTCATCGGCCGCAGACTCCAATCCCGCAGCTTCTCCAGGCAGATCACGGAGATCCAACTCGGCCAAAAAGTCCTGAACACAATGACCGCACTCGGACGGCCTGTGTTCGAGCGTATCGCCTGACGCTACCGCTTGGGAAAGGGCGAATTCCATCTCCGCCCCGATCCATGCAACAACGCTCAGATGCAGACTCCCGGCCGGCTGATTCCCAGCGTTTCGCCCCCGATTTCCGATAAGGTTCCGCAACTCCCGCTCTCTTTTTGCCACCGCCGCGCATGGCATGGCATCTCTATACTGTGACGTAGCTTGCCCGGCCTAGCAGCCCGTGGCAGAAGTCTCGAGGGCCGCGTTACGGCCAAACGGGGCTGGATTCTAGGAGGCGACGACGAGACAATGCTCATTCATTGGGAGGAGTCGGCGACAACGAAGACGGCCCCGTTTCGCCGTAACCCTTCGGGCGCAGGGGGGTTCGGGCCACAGGCTTTGTCCCTCGTCGGTCACGATGGAAAAACATCGCTCCGCTCCTCACTTCGCGCCTGCAACCCGAAGACCCCTGCGCGCGGCCCTAGAGACTTCTGCCACGGGCTGCTAGATTCTAGTGCGGTGCGCGCTGCAGACTTGACAGCTCGCGATCGAAAGCGGATCTCTATCTTGGCACGGCCATAACCCTCCCTTTTGGGGAAGGTTATGGCCGTTTGCCGCCGAGAGCTAGTTGAAGCTATATTGAATAATGTGGTGTTACTTAGTTTCCTGACTCGTCTGCGGCCTCGATGAGTCTCTCGTTGTACTCAGCAGACTCGGACGGTACACAGAAATATTCCCATATCTCAGCGTTTGGATACAGAGGCGTCGAGGCACGAGTCACCCAGGGCTCTGTAAAAATCTCGGGATCCGTGATCGTCATCTCGGCCTCAATGGTCCCGTAGCTTGTCCGCGTATAGCGCTCGACCGTCCGCAACTGGGTGCTGTGTGGAAACCCGCGGATCCGTTGTCGACGGTCCTCGGAGATCCACGATCTGTCATCGAAACCTGTCGATTCAACAACGAAGGTATCGCCCTCCCAGTGGCCAACGGAATATCCGTTCCACCGCTGGACCGGGGGATCCTCAGGAAGCTCACGCCCGTCGGTCCATATGTCTCTCCAGGTGTGACCCCATTCGTAGAACTGGACGACACGATTCTCAGCCATCAGGAACTCGAATCCGTAGTTGTAGGCGAAAAGGCGCGGCAAGCCGAGAGGATCGCATATCAGCATGCCATCGTTAGCATTTGTGAATTCAATGGGCGAACGAGTCGCTTCAAACAACCGCTCTCCCAGCGGGGTAAACGGAGGCACGGCGCTCATGTCGAGAGGCATGCCGTTGTTTCCCCATACACCCGTGAGGTCACGCGGATCAAATGCGTGCCCTTCCACTTCGTAGGTCTCGTATGAGTTTTCGAGCTGCAAGTTATTGGTGCATCGCGGGCAGGTTTTCCAGCCCGGTCCCGGAAGCAGTTCCTGCGGGACCCGGGTGGACGACTCGCTCCCGAACGCGGGCCCCCCTCCGTCTCCCTGTGCCAGAGCCAACGAGGAGAAACCCAGCAGCCCCGTTAATGTAAGGATCATTATTATGATTCGGCTTCGCATTTGTTTTTCTCCTGAAACGATCTATGGCTGCCGTAAACTCGGCGCTCTGGAGTTGTCGACGACAACCGTCCCATCTGCTTTTGTGATCAACTTTATCAGAGCTTCCGTCGAACCGCTTCGAGTCGATGGGAATGAGACAACCTCAATTTTGTCGCCCGCCTTCAGAGAATCCTTGTGCATTCCGTCGGCGATCATCGAGGTCAGGGAAGCCATTTCGCCGACCCAATTCGTGCCGGTGTCGTCTTCCCAGACGACGAATACGTGGGGGTTTCTCCACCGGTACTCCACAACCGTCCCCGTGTTCGTCAGCTGTTCGTTTCCGTAATGTGCTCTGCTGTGGTGCGCTGAAACCACCGTGCCCAGCATCAAGAATGCGACCACGATCGCGCTCATCTGAACCACAAATTTAATATTCCTGTTCATGGGTTTCACACTTACCTCCTACGAGCTTGTTTCACTCCAGCCTACTTGCATCTAATAATCCTTATTTTACTACCTTGTGTACCAATGAAGCGCAGGTTTTTCTCCTGCTGCTGAATCCGGTCGATCAGCGTCCGGCTCTCCATATCGACTGGGCTTCCATGCATTCAATCATGATCGTCGTGTGGTTCCGAATGGCCTCCTGGCCGACAAAGGGGTGCGGTCCTCCCGGGACCCGGAATTTCAGGGCCGTCAGTCTCTCAAATACACGATCGTGCTGCGGGTGGATGGTCAGAAAGACATCCGCACCCTCCCTCAACGCGATACCCACAAAACGCTTGATCGATGCGATCCACGTCCGGATTGCTTCTTCTTCATCCGCGTAGTACTGGATTCCATACCGTTCCAGACTCCAACCCCGGCCACCCAGCAGATAACCCAGGTGGGTGGCGTCGCCATCCTTGAGGGGCACCAGGGTGGAAATCGTCCCCGGCGTGTGTCCCGGCGTGATGTAGATTGTCAGGGTCGTGTCGCCCAGTGTCAGCTTCATTCCGTCGGTGGCCACCATGTCCTTGGCAGGCTTCAGTTCGGCGGGTTCGTTGCTCCGGGCCATGACATCCCAGTCCGCCTCGGACATGATCAGACGCGCGTTGTAGGTTGCCTTGAGATGTTTGCCGCCGAAATAGCGATCCCCGTGAGCGTGGCTCATGATCACGTACTCGATATCATTCGGATCCAGGCCCACCTTCCTCAGACCGTCCCCCACAAGTCCCTCGACACTGTACTGATAGCCGGAGTCGATCAGAATGATCCCTTCAGACGTCGTGACCGCCCACACAGCCTGATTGTCACTGTAGCTGCTTCCCAGGTAATACAGGTTGTCGAAAACCTTTGCGGGTTCCGCGTACCAACCCCAGGGTTCCTGGGAGCGTCCCGGCCCGGAGGGCGCCGTATTGGCCTGCCCCGGTTGCCTGCACATGGTGGCGAATGTTTCGCTGTAATCATGCCAGGGCCGGTAGGTGGCCGCCCGCGCGGCGGCGACATGGGCCGCCGCCATCGCATCCTGCCTCTGGGCCCCTGCGTCGGGAGCCATCATCCCTACGGTGAACAGCAAGACTGCACAGCAAGCGAATATCCCAGAGCGGCTCATTGATTCTTCTCCTTTAATCCAGTAATCCAATCGTCCAGGAACTTCATGGCGGAAGTGTAGACACTGGCCCAGCCATTACACTTCCGGCACCGCAGAGTGCGGTGTGTAAATGATTGTAAATTAAGAACTAACGGGTGACTATACCACCCACGCCGGGATTCGGTCAAACCTTTTCAGCGACGCCATCGTTCTCGGCACAATGTGTCGACTCGCTTCCGACAAAACCGAATTAAAGAGGACGGGAAAGGCAAAATCCAGTCCTCGTGACCCATTTCTGTGACACATAGTACGGGAGGACGCTTGATGACACAGACGTGAATTTCTCGTTCGTCTTTTCCCTGTCCCAAAAACCGCGACGCGCCATCACCCGGCGTCATGTCGCCTTGAAAGAAAGCCGAAACCGGCCCTCCTACAATGAGAAAGGCCGGTTTCGTTTTAAGCGACAGCATACCGCAGGCCGGGGCGCTGGCAGAAGCTACTGGAAGGCCTCCGGGACGTCGAACGTATACACCGCGTTCAATGTCTTGTCGGACACGATCACATGCTGATTCTCGACATCAATGGCAATGCCACGTGCATCCTTCAAGAGGAGGTTCGGTCCGCCGATCGTAAGCCGGGGCGGTGCGTCACCGTCATCGTAAACGCTCCACACGCCCACGTAGTCGTCCAGGCCGTACCGGCCCTGGACGTCTTCAAGAGTGCCCGTATTCCCGCCGGTAGATCCGGGACGGACGACTCCAAAAATCATCCCGTTCTCTGGATTGTTGGTCATCAACCATACGTCTTCCGATCCCGTACCGGTGATGGTCCGGAGCGGCTTGGTGTTGCCCGAAGCTGTGCGGTCATAGATTCGAATCGCGCGTCCTTCGCCTCGGTTACTTGCATTTGCCACGATCATCAAATCACGTACGGGGTCGATCGTTATGCGCCCTGCGCCCAAGCCCGTATCGGGTCCCTCCAGGGTCCGGATGGGAGCCACATCGCCATCCGCGTCCCGGTCGAAGACGAGGATTCGACGGCCTTGAGGGACGAAAATTTCTCCATGGACGGCGTCGATGGCCACGGCCGATGGATTGACCATCTGTGTGCGGGGCCCCATAATCTGGCGAACGGGCGAAGCATCGCCGTCCGCATCCCCACGGAAAGTGAGAATGGAAAAGTTAAAGAAACCGGGCACGATGATTTCGTCTCGCACCGGGTCGTAGGCCATATCGTGCATCGTGCGGGTGAAGTTAGTATTTTGTCCGGCAATGGACCGTGTCGCCTGTGTGCCACCATCCGCCAGCCTGGCGAATGCCGCAATCTGCGGGTGGCCCACTCAGTTGGCCGTCAGCAGTTCCCCCCGTCTCGTATCGAACGCGAGGGTGTGAACATTGGCGAACAGGGGCCCGCTCGAATCGGCGGGACCGCTGCGAATCACCCGCTTCGGGGCTGTGTCCCCGTCAGCCGTGATGTCATACACGGTCGCGGAGTGACTGCCCAGATTGGCGACCCACAGTTCGTCATTCTCCAGGTCCACGGTCACTCCGACCGGGTGCTTGATCAAGGAGTTGGGACCCGCGAGGACTCGAATCGGAACGGCGTCGCCGTCCGCATCCACGCTGTATACCGTCACCGTGTGTCCGGTGTCGTTGGCAACGAAAATTTCGCCCCGTTCCGGATGCACCGCAACGTCGGTCGGCCAGTTCAACAGGGTGTTGGGACCCTGGATCACTTGCAACGGCGTGACATTACCTTGGGCGTCCTTGCGGTAAACGGTAACCGAGGGCGGCTCATTCCTTCCCGATCCAGGGATGTTGGCGTTGCGCCCTACGGGCCAGTTGGCTTTTCCATAGCGTGGATACTGACCGTAGGCATCAATGGTCGTTTCTTCGTCATAAAAGCGGTCCCCAACCGTGCCCCAGTTGCTGACATAGATCCGGCCCGTGTTCGGGTCCAGAGCGATCCCATGGGGATCGGCCAGCTGGGTGTCCGGCCCTTGAATCAATCGCAAGGGGACTTCGTTGTCGACAGCCATTTTCGCAAAAACCGAAACCGCATGATCGTCCTGGACGGTCATGAAGATTTCCTGCTCTTCTTCGTCGACGGCCATCCGGACGGTCGTATGGGGCGTGGCGAGTTTCCTCTTGGGCTGTACGTTACCGTTGGCGTCACGGCCCCACACGGTCATCCAGTTCAAGGTGTCGTTGTTGATGCCGTAAATATCGCCGCTCGCCGGGTCCACATAGACTCCGCACAGGTACTCCAGGAAAACCTTGTTGCATGGATCATCCCGAAGGATGCCTTATCATCGTGTTTTTCAACACCGGGGATAACTTAGATGCCACATAAGTTCAACGCAGCCCGACGGCACAAGTTTGATAAGGCGCAGTATCGGGTGATCAACTGGGCGGAATATAACGAGAGCCTGCGCCAGCGGGGTGATCTGACGATCTGGGTCAGTGAGGAGGCTCAAAGTGTGTGGAGCGCGCCGCGCCGCACGTCACGGGGTGGCCAGCGGAGATACTCGGATCTGGCGATCGAGACATGCCTGACGCTGCGCACGGCGTATCGGCTTGGGTTGCGGCAAACGCAGGGACTTATGGGATCCATCGGCACGCTCATGGGGCTGGATATACGGGTGCCGGACTTCTCCACACTGTCCGGTCGTGCAAACGGCTTGAGCATCGCTCAGGTGATGATGCAAGCCGGATCTGTGCCTGTCCATCTGGTGGTGGACAGTACCGGCCTCAAGATCTTCGGCGAAGGGGAATGGCTCGCGCAGAAGCATAAAATCAAGGGAATACGCCGCCGCTGGCGCAAACTCCACCTCGGACTGGACCTGGCCAGCGGTGCGATTGTTTGCGCCAATCTGACTCACGATGACGTTGGAGACAGCACTGCATTACCCGGGCTCCTGGATCAACTCGATGCCCCGGTCGCGGGCTTTCTGGCTGACGGCGCCTATGATGGAGCGTCTACACGAGATCTGCTGAGGGAACGGTATGGGGAGACCCTGGATGTGGTTATACCGCCGCCAAAGAACGCAGCGATCCGACCGCAATCGGCGCGGGATCCAACCGTTCGGGATCGCCATATTGCTCAGATCCGCAGCAACGGCCGCATGGCCTGGCAAGTGGCCACAGGGTACAACCAGCGCAGCCGGATAGAAACGCAGATCGGCCGTTGGAAGGGTGTCATCGGCCGCAGACTCCAATCCCGCAGCTTCTCCAGGCAGATCACGGAGATCCAACTCGGCCAAAAAGTCCTGAACACAATGACCGCACTCGGACGGCCTGTGTTCGAGCGTATCGCCTGACGCTACCGCTTGGGAAAGGGCGAATTCCATCTCCGCCCCGATCCATGCAACAACGCTCCTTTTTGGGGTCCTCAGCAGCGTTTCGAAGTATCCAGCAAGAATGACTCCCGCATTAGCACCCTTTATTTAGAAGCCATGCATTCGCTGCTTAGTATCCACGTATCCATGCATTCCTTAAGATCCGCTGCTCCTCCATGCCAGCTGAGCATCCATGCACTCGCTGATAATCGTTGCATGGTTCCCGACGGCCTCCCTGCTCACAAGGGGATGGGGATCGACCCCCGGCCGACGAAAATTCAGAGCGTGGATCTTCAAGTGTGTTTTGTCGTGGAAAGGATGGAGCGACACAAAAACGTCGGCGCCGGCCTCGGCCGTGATGTCCCGCCAACGCCTGAGCGAATCGCCCCAAACTTTTATAGCTTCCGCGTCGTCGCCCCAGTACTGGACCCCGTACCGCCCGAGACCCCAGCCCTGACCCCCGACCAGGCTGCCAAGATGGCTTTGGTTTCCATCCTTGAGCGGAATCAATAGCGAAAGCGTGCCCGGAGTGTGGCCCGGCGTTATATGGATCGTCAAAGTGGTATCACCAAGCGTTAGCTTCATGCCATCCGTGGCCGACATGTCTTTGCTGGGTCTCTCGGCTTCGGCCTCGTCATTATTCTTCGCCAATACGTCCCAATCTTCTTCAGACATGACGATGCGCGCGGATGGGTAAGTGTCCTGGAGATACCTGGCTCCTGGATAAATACTGTTATGGGCGTGGGTAACGATGACGTATTTGATCTCGTTCGGGTCCAGGCCCAGTTTTCTCAGGCCCTGGGTGGCCAGTTCTTCGATGCCGTAGTCGGTGCTCGAATTGATCAGAATAATCCCATCGGAAGTCGTTATGGCCCAGATAGATTCGCGGATGCTGCCAATGAAATACAGGTTGTCGAATACCTTCGATGGTTCCACAAACCAGGTTGAGCGATTGCTTCGGTCAGAACGTGCCGGAAGCATGACAGTAGCGGCCGTCGCGGATGTGGGCGCCTGACCGGGCCTCGGATCACGGCAAACCACGTCAAACACGTTGGTGAAGTCAAATCCAGGACGGTAGGCCGCAGCCCGGGCTGCCGATACGTGGATCTCGGCCGTTTCTGCGGGGGACTGGGCGTTCGCCCGAACGGCAATCCAACCCGCGAACAGCAAGATACTGCAGCATATCGGCGCCAAATAAGTCTTCATATCCTTGTTTCTCCTCGCTTCTCCCTGCATCGGGACTTCACTGCGACCCGCGATGGGTCCTAAGCTTTGGCAGAACGTAGCGTCCTCATCCGCGCGGTGGCCTGAGTCTCAAGCGGCCGCCGCTAATGACGGAACTCAATGACAATCAACCCAGCGATCCAAATGCCTGGATCTAGTCCTCCATTCCGAAGACCAACGACAGCTCACGCCAGTTTCGCTTTTACTCTTTCATCGCCGGAGAGAAGGAAACTGAAATCACTGAGCAGCCCACATTGTTCGCCGTTTCTTGTCAGCGATAGTAAGCGCCGCTATAGGGCGTGTCAAATGCTTTCGTCCACTCCAATCGTTCGGAAAAACTGCCTCTATACAGAGTTCGGGGCAGGCTGGATGTTGGCAGATCCAAGGTCAGAATCTGTTCTTGAGGACCAGACGTTAAGCTGCGAATGAGAGAAGTTGACACCCCCATACCAGCGATATATCGTTCCTCTTCTCCAAGGAGGTGCTATGAGCATTCAAAGATTATGGGTCGTGGCGGTGATTACCGTCGCGGTCTTAGCCTCGGTACCGGGCATGCTTGGCGGTCTGGTTTCAGCACACCACGCCGCCGCGGGCTATTCGAGAGACCCAGACAGTGTGGTCAAGCTGGAGGGTGTCGTTGTGGAATTCAGGTGGCGAAACCCCCATGTCGTTCTCGTATGGGACGTGACGGACGATGGCGGCGAAGTCGTGCGGTGGAGCGGGGAACTCGCTTCCCCCAGTTCGATGACGGGCCGCGCGGGCATGAACAGTAGTTCGCTCAAGCCGGGAGACCCGGTTGAGGTTTATGCCTTTCCGGCGTTGAGAGGTACGCCTCAGAGTATTCCCATCAGGATTTTGAGTAATGGCAGGATGTTGCTGGAAGACAATGTTCGAGGCGGCGGCACAGTGTTCGAAAATTGAACCGCCGTCGGTAGAGAACCGTCGCGAGGCCGCATCCATAGCGACGCATCCAGAGCCGAGTCCGCTTCAGGGAGGTACAACAACATGCCAACGAGAACTCGTGTCACGGTCATTGCCTTGGCAATACTGACGTCCGTAACGATCGCGTCTTGCAGTTCGGCCCCGACGCAATCGACAGAGCAGGACCCCGGTAGCTCCACTTGGCTGCCGTGCCCCCAATGCCAGAGTGATGCCGAGAGAGCGGAAGCGCGCGCAGAGACAGCGGACCTGGCCTTTGATCCGCGCAACTTGTCGGGCGTATGGGGGCAGAACCGAGTCCAGCTCAGCGTGCCGGCGCCCCCGTTGACGTCGCGGGGCCAGGAGCTATACGAGGCCACGAGGGCCGATCCAAGCGCCGACGGCAGTACTCAGACGACGAACACGAAAGACGGCATGCTGATATGTGACCCGCTCGGCTGGCCGCGCTGGTTCACATATAATTATGGATTCGAGTTTGCTCACCTGCCCAACAGAGTTGTCCAGTTCATCGAATGGGGGCATGCGTGGCGTGACATCTGGACGGACGGGCGGGCGCTTCCCGAGAACCCGGACCCGCGGTGGCTTGGATATTCGGTAGGCAGGTGGGAGGGTGACACCTTCGTCATCGAATCGAACGGCTTTGACGACAGATCCTGGCTCTCAGAGAACCGCCAGGAGCGCAGATACGGCTGGCCTCACAGCACCGAGCTTCGAACAGAAGAGCGATACCGGAGGGTGGACCACAACACCATCGAGGCCACCCTGACCATCACCGACCCGCAGGTTTATGAGGAGCCCTGGGTGACCGCAGACAGTTTGCTCCTGAGCCCTGGCAGCGAGATCGGGGAATTTTTCTGCGTTCCCTCCGAGTTCAACCAGTTTAACGAGGAACTGATCGCACCGTCCGAGCAATTGAGCCCTGGAACTATCGGTCCCCGGTAATAACTTAAGCGGTAATAACTAAGGCTAATCGCTTCGCCGCCACGCTGCGGGCGAGATCATAGCCCGGGCTTCTTTCTGACCTGCTTGAAGAATCCCCCAGGTGCGTTCGGGTCCGCCGAGTTGCCCGCCGCCATCATTGACGTGACGGGATCCGCCAAGTATAACACGCCGGTTTCCGGATCCAGCGCGACGTCGTGCGGCCGGGCCTGCAGACCTCCAATGACATCGATAACGGTTCCGTCCTTCAAGATCGTGATCGAATTACCATCGGTGTCCCCGATATAGACTGTGTCGTCCGCGGCAATGGCCATTCCGGTCGGCTGACTCAAGCCGATGTTGGTCCACTGTTCGATAAATGTTCCATTCTGATCAAAAACCTGAACGCGCGCATTGCCCGCTTCCATCTGTTGGTCACACACGAGCAGGCGGTCTCTCGAATCGATCCCGAGGCAATGAGGGACATCGAATTGGCCAGGTTCCGGTCCCTTCGTGCCCCCAATGATCTTGATGAAATCTCCTTCCGCTGAGAAATGCACGACGCGGGAGTTGGTATGACCGTCCGCCACGAAGATATCGCCATTGCGAGCAACAGCGACGTCGGCAGGGCCGTTGAAAGCGTCCGTTGATTGATTTGTCGCCGGCCACCCCTGTCCCTTTCCGAGCGCCAGCAGTGGCCTTCCGTCCGTTGTGTACTTGTAGACCATATTGGCGTCCCTATCCGTCAGCCATAGGAATCCTTCATGGTCGAAGTCGAGGCTGTGCGCATCGGGAAACAAACTCTCACCCCAGGTTTTCTGAAGTTCTCCGGCACGGTTAAAAATAAGGACCGGCGGATCGGAGGCCCTGAACAGGAAGATCGACCCCATGCCATCGGCGGCTACCGCCCGCGGCAGGTTCCACACATCCTGTCCAGCAGGAGGCGCACCGAAAAACGTGACCTCATAGTTGCTGTTCGTGCTCTGGGCTAAACCGTACGCAGCCAACGAGAAGACGACCAAAATCATGCGCAGATACTTTTGCATGGAAACCCTCCGCTTGTCTTGTGTACTCCTTCATGATCTGACCGGAGCTGGCCCCTTGACCGGTCACCACAGGAATAACATCGCCGAAATCAATGCTCAATTCTATGCGATTTTCTACTCGATTCCGACAATTCGGACGATCGGCTGCTAAAAACAAGAGTTCGGCCCTGGTCGCCCCACACCACGGTTTCAGACTTATCGCTTGTCCAGCTCAAACACCTATTGAATCGAACGCTTTATCAATCGATTGCAACCTCCGGACGGCGTTCTTAATGCTACCGAAATGCTACCGACATTCGTTTGTTGGCTTCCTGAAATCCGCTGAGTTGATTTAGCGCAGCCCGTTGAAGACGCAAGTCAACTTATGATATACCTGTTGGCCATACAGCCCTGATTTTGGTGGGCAACTTCGTGCCCCGAGCGCTACCTATGAGGTTCGGGGTAAAGGATGTTGACAACCTCGGTTGTCAAGAGGGAGGAGGAGGAATGAGAGTTTTGAGACCTTTGTTCTTTGGCCTGTTGTTAACAGCCGTAACCTGTGGCACCGTCTGGGCTCAGGCAACCGCGGAGCTCAGTGGAACGGTGACGGATGCCACCGGGGCCCTGATACCCGGCGTGGAGGTGACGGTCACCCAAACCGACACCAACCTTAGCCGAACGGTGGTCACGAACGAAACCGGATCCTACGTACTTACCAATCTGCCAATTGGTCCTTACGAGTTACAGGCCGTCCTGCCCGGTTTCAGCACGTTTGTGCAGACTGGCGCCCTGCAAGTCGGTGACAGTCCGACGGTCAATATTGCACTCCAGGTGGGCCAGGTGGCCCAGACCATCGAAGTCGCGGCCAGTGCGGCCTTGGTGGAGACGCGCAATGTCAGCATCGGTCAGGTGATGGATACTCAGCGCATCGTGGATCTGCCCCTCGACGGGCGCAACGTGCAACAGTTGTTGGTCCTGCAGGGTGGAGCCACCGAAGCTATGCAGGAAGGTGGCTATGCTTTCCCCAACCGGATGACGATCACGTCCGCCGGCGCGCTGGGCTTTTCGACCGACTACACGCTGGACGGCATTCGCCACATCGATCCTTATGATGGCCTGGCGTTGCCGCTTCCATTTCCCGATGCTGTGGGGGAGTTCAAGACGGAGATCGGGGGCTTGTCGGCGTCCCAGCATCGCTCGGCCCAGGTGAGCTCGGTGACGCGCTCGGGCACGAACGAGTTTCACGGCAACGCTTTCTGGTTTGTCCGCAACGACTTGTTTAACGCCCGCCACCATGGATCGAGAACCAACAGCACGCTGAAGCGCAACCAGTTCGGCGGCACCGTCGGCGGGCCGGCACTGACGGACAAGCTGTTCTTCTTCGGCGGATATCAAGGCACGACCCTTCGCTCGGACGCGGCGGCCGAGGAAGCTTTCGTTCCGACGGCCCAGATGCTCGCCGGTGACTTTACCACCATCGTTTCTCCGGGTTGTGATGGTAACGGGCGCCTGCTCGGTACAAAAATTGAGGATGACTTTCCTACGTTTTTTACCCGGGACTACGGAGGTGTAAACCCGTTCAACGCGGACGGAGTGGTGGGAACCGCCGACGACAACCGGATCGATCCGGCGTTGTTCAGTCCCGTTGCTCTGGGCCTCACATCCAGATTGCCCACGTCGCTGGATGATTGCGGGCAAGTGGTTTTTGGCGATTTTGAGGTACAGGACCTGTACCAGTACCTGGTTCGGGTCGACTATCAATTGAACGACGATCATTCGTTGTTCGGGCGTTATATGGAAACCCAGAGCGACATTCCGTCGTCGTTCCAGTTCGACCCCTCCAACATTCTGAGTTCGGGCTTGGGCACGCTGGCGACGAACTATGCGATGACTATCGGCGTGACCTCCGTGCTCAGTCCCACGTTGGTCAATTCGTTCCGCATATCGGCCACACGAACCAAACAGCGTCGGTTCCCCTCCGAAATCGGCTTCGACGCCACCGATCTCGGCGCCAACGTCTACAGTGACGCCATCGACAACGCGCCGTCTATCGAAGTGGAAGACGGCTTCGACCTCGGAGGCAACATTCGCAGGCTCGGCCTGAACCTCTATCAGCTTCACAACGATATCAACCTGAGTATGGGATCGCATCAGCTTAACTTCGGCGGCCTGTACTCGGAAGCCCGGACCACGACGGTTTCGGGGACCACTCTGGCCCCCAACTTCAATTTTGGAAATGATATGACCGGGCTTGGGTTCGCCGATTTTCTCTTGGGGAAACCGGCTTCCTTCGTCCAGAGCCGGGGCAACGAGAACATCTCCAGGATGAAGTTCCCTGCTCTGTGGGTACACGACACGTGGCAGGCCAGTTCGAACCTCAGCATTAGCGCCGGCGTGCGCTGGTCGCCGACGTTGGCGTTCGTGGATTTCCGCCGGCCCGTCCCCAATTCCGTCATATTCGATTTGGACCTCTACAAGGCCGGAACGCGAAGCAGCGTGTTCATCAATCAGCCTCCCGGGTTTGTCTACGCGGGAGACGCCACGTATCCGTTTAACACCAATGTCAACGCGAGCCAGTTCCCCGGAGACGGGACGATCAACGTGCCGAATCCGCGAGCGGATCTATGGAAACCGTACTACAACCAGTGGGCCCCGCGTCTCGGTTTCGCATGGGATGTAACCGGCGACGGGCGCACCTCGGTTCGCGCTTCCTACAGCCTCGCTTATGAACAATACCCGACGATTTACCGTCTGGGTTCGGCGCAGGCACAGCCACCCTGGGGTAATTCGTCAAATATCCCTTTTCCGACAGGAGGGTTTGAAGACCCATGGGCCAATGAGGCGCAGGTGGCGGCCGGCCAACTCAGTAACGGGGGTCCATTCCCGAGTAGTTCGTCGCTGGCTGGAGAGCTGGTTGCCGGGGGCACGTATCTACCCTCCGATGCCGACCTCAAGCCGACCTACACGCAGTCTTGGAATTTAGCCCTGCAAAGAGAAGTAGGGAGTGACACCCTTGTCAGTGCGACCTATCTGGGAACGGCGATCGTCCACACGCAGGCCGCAATATCACTCAATCCCACGGTCTTCGTTCCGGGCGTGGGCGATGCCAATGGCGACTGCTTCGTCAACACTACGATCCAACATCACGATGGCACGAGCACGGCCATCAATAACCACTCTTACTCGGTAGGGGCAGGCCGGGCCTGCTCGACGCTCCCGAATAGGGTGGAGCGCCGCGAGCTTGCCTTGACTCGACCGGATTTTAAGGGAGAGATTGGAACAATGGGCCAGGTTGTCGGTGGCGGCACCCAGAATTACCACGGGATGCTGCTGTCGATGACCCATCGCGGCAATAACGGCAGGAGCTTCAACGCGAACTACACTTGGTCCCATTGCATCGGTGATTATCTGGGCCGGAGCAACGGCGGCTACGGCTCGAGTGCCCAACACACCTTCCAAAACCGCGCTGACCGCGGACTGGACCGGGGCAATTGCACATCCGACGAGCGGCACGCGTTCAATATGAGTGGCGTGGTGCAGACCCCGGATTTTGCCAACCGCACGCTGAACTTGGTGGGCTCGGGATGGCGATTTTCCGGAATCTACCGGAGGAACTCCGGCGGGAACGCGAACCGGGCGAGCGATTCGGCGACAAACAACTCCGTTCAAATGGGGCGTCCGGCCCGCTCGCAGGCTGGGACTCGTGGCGGCGATGATCCGGCCCTGTCCGCTATTGAGAACCAGCGCCCGATACTGCTCGATCCCAGTAACATGTATAACGACACATCGGGGGCTGCCGGTACGACATGGTTGAACCGGGCCGCGTTTGGTATACCGGTTCCGGGTGACCAATTCAACAACCCGACTATCATCGGCCGCGGTAATGTAGTCCTGCCGGTCGAGTGGCAGTTCGACATAGGCATCTCGCGTGCATTCGGACTCACCGAAACTCAGAACCTCGAGTTCCGAATGGAGGTGTTTAACGTAACCAACAGCTACCGGCCGGACGTACGCCGAATCGAGAACTATCTCTCTTCACGGCGCTTCAGCCAACTCCGCTCGGCGAATGCGCTGGATCCGAGGATCCTGCAGTTCGCCTTGAAGTATAATTTCTAATACTTCTGATACGGAGGATTTCCCTACGGGTCCCACAAGGGCAACGCCCTTGTGGGACCCAATTACGTTCAGCCTGTTCCGAGAGGTAATTTCAGCAGTGTCAAAGTCTTCAAGCGGGACGGGCGCTCTGTCGGGGCCCATTGACTGCGCGGTTCGAGACCGCCCCTGCTTATTGACTCGACATTCAACACGCGATGCTGGCACTACACGCTCTCAAACCGGCCCATTACCGCGCACCCATTACGTATTGACAGGCAAGATAGAAACACCATAGAGTTCCGAGACCGAATGTCGAGGAATAACCCCAGGAATTGAGGAGGAATTACATGAAACCAAGGCAGTGGATTTTAATGATCACACTGGTTTTATGTCTGTCGGTGGCCGCTGGCGCGCTCGCCGTAGAGCAGCCGCAGCAGAACGGAAACTCGCAGACAATAATGATCGGGACGGACCGGCTCGTTTCGGTGGAACCCCTAACCGAAATGGCTGCCGCCGGCGCTCCAGAAAATCTGATGGCGCGGATTCAACCGCAACCGGCAGCCAGCCAAGCGGCGCAGTCCGCGACACCGCCCCCCCGGCCCAGTGACACGCTAAGGGCAGAGGTGGCGAGAAGACAGCCGCTCGTTTCGTTTAAAGATCCCCGTCATGTGTTTGCGGCGGTCGCCGTGGACCCCATCCGCAATGAACTTGTCGCGGGCGATGAGAATAATTTCACCATCGTCGTCTACGACCGGACGGAGAACACGCCTCCCACCGCGGCATTCACCGAACCCAAACGCGTCATCGGGGGAGACAACACCTTCCTGGAGTACCTTTGCGGAGTCTATGTGGACCCGGCGAGCGGCGATATTTACGGCATCAACAATGACACGTTGAATTGGATGACCGTGTGGGGCCGTGACGCCAACGGAAATGTACAACCGAAGAGGAAGCTCGCGACTCCCCATACCACCGTCCGGATGGCCGTCGACGAAGAAGAGCAGGAAATCTTCATGACCGTCCAGGACGACCATGCGATCTCGGTCTTTCGGAAACTGGCTGAGGACAACGAAGTCCCGTTGCGTCTGATCCAGGGGCCGGACACCCAACTGGCCGATCCACACGGGATCGCCCTGGACTCGAACACGGGCCTGATTTATGTCAGCAACTGGGGGACGGTTGCGGACCGCTATTATGACGAAGACAGGACCATCGATGCCTACGGGCAGTATCCACGATTCGGAAAAGAAAACTGGCCGACCGGACGGGCCGTGAACATCCCCGGATCGGGAAGAAACGAACCGCCTTCCGTTACTGTTTACCGCAAGGACGCCCACGGGAATATCGCGCCATTGCAAGTGATCCAGGGTCCCAACACCCTGTTGAACTGGCCGACCGACGTTGCGGTGCATCCGGAACGGGGCGAGGTTTTTGTCGCCAATGATACCGGCCACACAGTGACGGTATACAGCGCGGATGCCGACGGCAACGCCGCTCCGATTCGAGTCATCGCGGGTCCCAACTCGCTGATCAAGAACCCGGTCGGAGTGAGCATTGACCTGGAGAACAACGAGCTGTGGGTCGCCAATCTGGGCAGTCACTCCGCGACCGTATACGACATCACGGCTGACGGGGACACAGCCCCGAAGCGGGTGATTCGCAGCGGTCCCGCCGATTCCAGCGGGCCCCTGTTTGCCAATGTCCATACCCTCGCCTTCGATACGAGACGGGGGGAACTGCTGACGGCCAACTGAGTGGGCCACCCGCAAGTTGCGGCATTCGCCAGGTTGGCGGATGGTGGCACACAGCCGACACGTTCCATTGCCGGACAAAAGACCCTGTTTACCCGCACGATTCACGACATGGCCTACGACTCGGTGCGCGATGAAATCGTCGTGCCCGGCTGGTACAATTTCTCGATTCTCACTTTCAGTGGCGACGCGGATGGCGACGTGGCGCCCGTTCGCCAGATCATGGGGCCCCGCACTCAACTGGTGAATCCTCAGGCCGTTTCCATAGACGCGATCAATGGAGAGATCTTCGTCCCGCTGGGTCGTCGAATCCTCGTCTTCGACCGGGACGCGGATGGCGACGTGGCTCCCATCCGGACACTGGAGGGACCCGATACGGGATTGGGCGCAGGGCGCATAACGATAGACCCCGTGCGCGATCTAATGATCGTCGCGTCCTCGACCAACCGGGGCGAAGGACGGGCGATTCGAATCTATGACCGCACGGCCTCGGGCAACACCAAGCCGCTCCGAACCATCACCGGTACGGGGTCGGAAGATGTCTGGCTGCTGACCAACAATCCTGAGAACGGAATGATTTTCGGTGTCGTCCGTCCTGGATCAACCGGCAGCAATGAGGGTACTCTCGAGAGCCTCCAGGGCCGGTACGGCCTGGACGACTACGTGGGCGTGTGGAGCGTTTACGATGACGGTGACGCGCCGCCCCGGTTTACGATCGGCGGGCCGGACCTGCTCTTGAAGGACGCACGTGGCATTGCCCTCGATGTCGAGAATCAGCATGTGATCGTGTCCGACAAGACCCTGAACGCGGTGTATACGTTCCTCGTCCCGGAGGCTTTCGAATAGCTTCCGCAGCAGCCTAAGAGGTACGCTGCAGTTTTAAAGAATACCGGCCCTTCTCAGTTGGAAGGGTCGGTTTTTTTGTCGAGCCGCTACCCGCAATGAATGGCCGGCCGTGACTGTGGCCAGAAAGCGCTCTGGACACTCTGTTGGCGGGCACCTGCGCTCCCGACAGAATGCCCTTGACCTCATCCCCAGACCATAGGTCTTGACGGGCAAGATCGAAACACCTTAAGGTCAGCACACGAGGAGTCGATGTGTAACACCCAGAAATCGAGGAGGGTAGAGATAGCGTTGTTGCATGGATCGGGGCGGAGATGGAATTCGCCCTTTCCCAAGCGGTAGCGTCAGGCGATACGCTCGAACACAGGCCGTCCGAGTGCGGTCATTGTGTTCAGGACTTTTTGGCCGAGTTGGATCTCCGTGATCTGCCTGGAGAAGCTGCGGGATTGGAGTCTGCGGCCGATGACACCCTTCCAACGGCCGATCTGCGTTTCTATCCGGCTGCGCTGGTTGTACCCTGTGGCCACTTGCCAGGCCATGCGGCCGTTGCTGCGGATCTGAGCAATATGGCGATCCCGAACGGTTGGATCCCGCGCCGATTGCGGTCGGATCGCTGCGTTCTTTGGCGGCGGTATAACCACATCCAGGGTCTCCCCATACCGTTCCCTCAGCAGATCTCGTGTAGACGCTCCATCATAGGCGCCGTCAGCCAGAAAGCCCGCGACCGGGGCATCGAGTTGATCCAGGAGCCCGGGTAATGCAGTGCTGTCTCCAACGTCATCGTGAGTCAGATTGGCGCAAACAATCGCACCGCTGGCCAGGTCCAGTCCGAGGTGGAGTTTGCGCCAGCGGCGGCGTATTCCCTTGATTTTATGCTTCTGCGCGAGCCATTCCCCTTCGCCGAAGATCTTGAGGCCGGTACTGTCCACCACCAGATGGACAGGCACAGATCCGGCTTGCATCATCACCTGAGCGATGCTCAAGCCGTTTGCACGACGCGACAGTGTGGAGAAGTCCGGCACCCGTATATCCAGCCCCATGAGCGTGCCGATGGATCCCATAAGTCCCTGCGTTTGCCGCAACCCAAGCCGATACGCCGTGCGCAGCGTCAGGCATGTCTCGATCGCCAGATCCGAGTATCTCCGCTGGCCACCCCGTGACGTGCGGCGCGGCGCGCTCCACACACTTTGAGCCTCCTCACTGACCCAGATCCTCAGATCACCCCGCTGGCGCAGGCTCTCGTTATATTCCGCCCAGTTGATCACCCGATACTGCGCCTTATCAAACTTGTGCCGTCGGGCTGCGTTGAACTTATGTGGCATCTAAGTTATCCCCGGTGTTGAAAAACACGATGATAAGGCATCCTTCGGGATGATCCATGCAACAAGGTTCTGCATCTGGACGTTTATTGAGGTGCAACTTCGACAAGCTCCGCCACAAAAAGCCGCAGCCGCTTGATCTTCCCATCTTCGCCAAACTGCAGAAACACCGCTCCCGGCCCCGTAAACCTTTGTCGGTTATGACGCAGAGAATAGATTGCGCGAATCGGGTAGGCCACACCCAGTCCGCCCCAGGGGAGCGGCGTGGAATAGACCAAGGGCTCTCCTTCGAATGATCCCTCCGTCTGACGCTTGTGGATATACTCCAGTCCGACCTGCGTTCGTGCAAAATTATCGACCCATTTCCGGACATTCTCCGTCCCGCGAAGCATCACCGGCCCGATCTGATCTTCGTCGTGCGGCGGTACTTCGGCAAGCACATTTGGATCGTAGAGTTCCATCATGCTGTCGACGAGTGCATCGATTCCTTCTTCCTCTCCTGCCGTCGATATGTACCAGTCGTCGAGAGCATTCAGACGGGTCAACCACTCAACGGCCGGGTTGAGTATCTCCGGTGGAGTTTGAGGTGCGGTCTGAGCTCCGAGCTCGGGCGCGGTAAAGAAAAGAATCAGAGTCGAAATCATCAGTCGACGCATAGAGCCACTTCCTTGAATGACAACTGTTACCGGTTTGATGATGAAACCCTCAAGGCTTAATCAAACCCAACTTTTGGTACTGGCTAGGATCCTTGCTTGCGATAACGATGTTGAGACGGTTTTCTTTGTTCACGCAGCAGCTGAAATTCACGCAGAGTTACGGGGTTCGTGCGCAGCGGAAACCGATCACAAGCATAAGGGTTTCAGGATCACTGAAGTTCCGATAATAAACCGACAGGCGTTCCCCGTGGTCGTTGCCTTCCATCCAATTTGGGCCCCGAATACTCTTGTATCGACCGTCCTCCGGTCCCTTTGGATTCTCTTTCGGCATGAAGGGATAATAATTGCCGTAATACCAGTCGCTGGTCCACTCGTTCATGCTGCCGCCCATGTCGTAGAGGCCGTAACCGTTGGGCTCGAATGATCCAACGTCCACGGGAGCCGCAAGGCCGAGGGCCGCCGATACCGGTTCGTCGGTCGTACGTCCAGCCCCCTGGGGTGCGAACAGCCTGTTTTCGCTCCTGTCGACATGCGCGTCTCCCCATGTGTATCGATTCCGATCGAGTCCACCACGCGCCGCTTTTTCCCATTCCGCTTCCGTTGGAAGACGTTTGCCCGCCGCCTGGCAAAAGGCATCCGCTTCGAACCAGTTGACGTTGGCAACCGGGAATCGCTCCTGCCCCTCTGGGATCTGATCTTGAGGCCAGTGCCAGGGTGCCCGACCCCCGGTCGCTTCTAGGAAGGGCGCATACTCTGCATTCGTCACTTCGTACTTGTCTATATAGAAGGCGTCCAGATAAACGTTGTTGGCAGGCTGGTCATCCTTCTTGTCCCGCGCCACAAGGTCCTTTGCATCCGCGAAGATTGTGAAGCTACGGCCCATCCAGAACTTGCCAGCGGAGATCAGCACCATGTCTTCCGGCGCTTCAATTTGTGCCGCGACTGGCATCACCGCGCAAAAGCTAGCAAGGAGGGTCGGTAGAATCCTTCTCATCCTCTTCATATTCTTCATAATCCCTAAATTATACGAATGCCTCAGGCATTGTCAAATTGTGTGATCACGGCCAGACGGCCCTCTGAAATCCACTCGATCCTGCTATCGCGGACACCGATATTCACGCGAAATCATCAGTCATTCGGTTTGCTTAAACTGCAAGATTCGGGATCCGCTTCCAAGATGTCGAGGATCTGCTCGCCAAACGAGGCGTATCTGAGTCTTGTGAGACAATCTGCGTGAGCTCGGGGCGCGGCGTGTCTGGCCCGTCGTCGCTCGAGAGCCAGCCGTGTTCCTGAACTTCGTAAACGGACGGTGAAACTCCGGGGCGCGCCGGTCTGGCGGATTCAGTTCAGATCCGCTCGTTGCAGGAGGTGGCCACTGCTTCCAGGCGGGTCACGCTCAAGCCGTCTCCCCTGTCATTTCTGAGTAGGTAGCCCTTGGCATGCAGTTTATGGCCGATGTGGGTTTCAGGCTGAAATCCGGGTCTCAGAGAGTCCATGTAGACGAGGCGGTACGTTCCGGTTCCAGGGCCACTGTTCCTGGCGGCCTGCAATTCCGCTTCGGCCACCCCGCCTTCCGGATCGCTGATCCGGACCGGAGGGGAAACGTCCGTCAATATCCAGCCTTCGTCAGGATCTTCCCTCAAACATCCGACCACCTGGATCAGTGAGAACTCCGGCACAGGCGCGGGACCGTCCGGGCCCACGAACTGGACACTTTCAAGCTGAGGAACCGTGAGTTCTTCCAAACCTGCCGGAAACGCATTCAGCGAAAGTATGTGGGTCAAGATATCGAGGTAAGTTTGGTCGCTGAGGCTCCCACGCGCGCCTTGCGGCATGCGGTCCCGGATATAATCGAACAGGCGGCTCACGCTGTCTTCCCGCCAGGTGTCGATAAATTGCTGACCGGTAAGCGCGGTTCCACTCATGCCCTGGAGATCTTCCGAATGGCACGAGCTGCACTCGAGGGCGTATGCGGACCGGCCGCGTTCGGCCTGAGCCGGGGTGAACACGCCGTCCAAGATCGTCCTACCGCTTGCATCGTCGGCTTGTCGGGTTACGGCCTCAGCAGCCACCGAAAACCATCCTAGAGTCAGCGCCGTCACCAGTAGGACTGCGTGAATGAGATCCATTCGTACTCTCTGAGACATTTGCTTCCTCCTGAACTCTGAGAAAGAAAACCAAATCACATCGAAAGCGGTCATCCTACTGCGGAATGCCGGCATCACGAAACGGATGCTTTCGCCACGGTATTAATTATTCCGGTTTAGTGATTGGCCGCGGCGGTAAACAATTGTTCGCCTTCCTTCATTCTCGACGGGCCCCATATTGGAACCGTCCTCGTTGTAGTCCGCTACCAACTCAAAGAATGATGAATCAAAGATAGGAACGGCGGTGTTCCCAGCGCTCACTTGTCGTCCCGGCCCCTCACCCGTTTCCGTCTCAAAACGATTGTCGGTCACAAACACCCCGTTCTCGGCGAGGGACTTTCTGATATTGATTCCTGCTAATACGCGTTCGGTTTCACTGAGATACACCAATGTATTAAAGCAAAAAACCACATCGTACTTTTCACCGCCTGCTGATGCGAGCCTTTCAAGATCGGTCGTCGTCATATCACCTTGAAAGGAATGCAGCTTCTCTACGATATTCGCCGGAATCTGTAAAGAACGAAAAAGAGTTTCCCCAGGTTCCAGTGTGCCCGACGCGGGGCGAAGGCTTTTTCCTGGAAGGGGAACGCCGCTCTGGGCACCCGGGAGAGAAGAACCCAGAACTGTCCGCCCATAGTCGAACACACCCAAGTGCGCCCGGCCGCGATCCTCTTCCGTGTTCATGACAATATTCAAGACGTAAGGTTCACCGCTATCTGCCGCATCTCTGAAATGTTCGACCACGCGCTGATTAATATCCAGCAGGTCTACCTGCACGTTTTCTAAGGTAGCCTTGCCGCTTCTCAAGAGGCTGTCCATCAGCGTAAAAGGTTCATGAGATTTCTGAGGGAGGGTTGGTCCCACGTCCGGATCGCTGAACTGCAAGCCGGGCCCTATGATCAGAATCCTGCTGATTTTTTCCGGCAGGGATTGCTTCCCCGTTTCTGACTTTATGAACCGGTCCACAAGGGCGGCGATCATAATAGGAGTTGTTGTTCTTAATCCCCTTTCAACAAAGTTGTAAGTGTCGTCGCGGTTCGCATCCTTGGCAGACTGTTGGAATTCTGAATTAAAGATCCATGACTTCTCAAAAATGAGGTTCATCAGATTCCGAACCCCTTCCTGTCTTGAAAGCGTGTCCGGCGAGCGGAGCGTTTCGACAAAATCGTCAAATAAAGCCTTTCTCTCGACATCCGGGTCGTCATCGATGGCTCTCATAAAACGCTCGACCATCTCATCTTCAGAAGATGCTCGATCCAGTATGATCTGGGGAGTGCTCTCCTGGCGGCCGTTCAAGTTATAGCTGAAATAATAGTTGGTCTCGACAGTCTGAGTCGTCCAGAAATAGTCGCCCATCATGTCAATCAGCCCTTCTTCGATCTTGGCTTCGTGTTCCTGTCGGAGTCGTTCAAGATAGCGGCAGAACTCTGTTTCGTCCGTCGTGGGAATGGAGTAATGCTCAAGATAGGGAAGTGCCTCCGTCGAAATATCAGAGAGAGTAAGATTGGGAAGTCCGGCTATGGGAGAGCAGGGAGACTCTATTCCCTCTAGGGGAATCGATGTCGAGTTCTGTTCTGATGTCGAAGACTGCAGTGGAGCGGGTCTGAAATTGCAACCCGCGAAGAGAGAGAGACTTAAGAGGAAGGCCGCTAGAGTTTGAGATTTTCTGCTGAATTTTCTCAATGGCCGCCACCAGCCGATTTTTGTTGGGTCAGACGTCATGAACAGCGATTCTCGCGATTCGTGCGGATGCCGGCTGACAAGATTCCCGTGCGAGCCCCCAGGTGGGGAACCCCTCCGCGATGGAAAGGCATGCCGAGCGACCGATTCGTTTCCGAACACCCGATTGAGTTGCAAAAGCCCATTGTAAAAACTACCAGAATGTTTTCAGATAGTTCAGAGATTTTCTTAACCGTTTCTTGCGTATCTTAAATTTAGGCGCGTTTATGTGATTTATGATAGTAAGGACATTTTTAAGCACAATAGCTTAAGCAAAACTCGTACAAGGGGGAAACGGGATATGCAACGACAAAGCCTCTTCAGATCCGTTAGCAAAATAGGTGTAGGTACGTCCGCTGTGCTCGTCATAATCGCTGGTCTTTTGGGAGCGCAGGCGTTTGTGCCGATCCCACCGCCTGTGGAAGGAGGAGAAGAGGTGACATTGACAGGTGAAATTGTCGGCCTCTTTTGTTATACGCGCGCTGGTTTTAGTGGGTTGGGTCACAAGACCTGTTCCAGGAAATGTGCGGAGGGGGGGAATCCCATTGGTTTTTTAGATGAGCAGGGTGAACTCTATACGCTGATGGGCGACGCGGATTATCAGGGGCCACACGAAGTCCGGGACGCGCTCATTTCGGAAATAAACGAGATCGTAACATTAACCGGCACCCTCGTAGTCCAGGACAACACTCAAGTAATCTTTGTGACAAACATTGAAGAGCAGGCAGGCCCTCCGGTTCCGTCACTTTAGTGAAGGTGTCCGGCCACCGGCTTGGAAGCGAACTTCTCCCGGGGCCGGTAAGCGTATCCGGGGCAAGATTATCCAGCCGAAGCAATTGGAGACGTATTACTTGCCCGTCTCTTGCAGCCGTTCCAAGGAATCTTTAACGCTTGGAGTCTTTCCAGCTTCGATATCATCGCGTCGGAGTTCGTGGAATTGGGTAAGAGTCGTATTGGCTTGGGCCAGCGTTTTGATCCGTTCGGCGTATTCCTGGATCTTGGCGCCCGGCAAGGCCCAAAGGGCGAAGTCGTCGGTCAGCACATCCAGGTAGGCGCGCGCTCCGCAGCAACCCAGACTGAGTGCAGCATTGCCCGAATTGACGGCCTGGGGTATCACGCCGCAGGCAGGCCTCCCCAGGGCCGGTGGGACATTGGGCTCCACCTGCTGTACCGCTTCAGAGATCGCCAGGCTTTGCCTGGAATTCGCGAATAACAGAA
Source organism: Terriglobia bacterium (assembly GCA_965218085.1). Classification (GTDB taxonomy): domain Bacteria; phylum Acidobacteriota; class Terriglobia; order 20CM-2-55-15; family 20CM-2-55-15. The sequence continues at coordinate 1,136,084 of CBDCKF010000001.1, forward strand.
CCGCCGACGGTTGCAACGGGGTGGAAGCGAGCGGCGCGTAAACGACGTGTTTCGCCTCTTCCTCCAAAACGGGAATCCGAGGGATGTCCTCGGGGCGGACATAGCCCAGGTCCCCGAAAACTTTCAGACTGTCGTTCAGGTCTTCTTCTGATGCCTTTGCAAGGGGCATGTTATGGGTGTACATTCCTATGCTGCAGTTTTGATGATCCTTCGGAGAGGTGACGAATGCGGCCTCAGCTCCCTGCTCCCAGAAGGCACACCCGGCTGCCACTGCTTTCGAGGGACCTGGAACTCCCTCGGGTGGCTCATCGGTCATGCAGACGGCGACGGGAGCAACCCGAAGTCCAAGCGAATCCATAATAGACTGGGCGATCGAGGCATAGTCACTCATCACGGTTCTCCCTTGTATTGGCGAAAAATAGCGCGTTACTGAAAGCAGTACCTTAGTATCACGACACGACTCTGAATTCCAGTTGGATCGAATGGATCTAGGGCCGTCCACTAGTGGCCTGTAACAGAAGTACCGCCAATGGCGCCGATGGGTCTTGCTGTCGAGGTCGAGGAGCGAGGAGGGCCACCGAGGTCTGGACCCGAGGCCGCGGGCGCCGCTTTCTCATCGTGACCGACGAGCGACACAGAGATCGACACCAACCCCCATCGGCGAAAGGGGTTCGGGCCCAACGGCACCGTCTTCGTTGTTGCTCCTCACTCACAATGAAAGAGCATTGCCTCCTTCGTCGCGCCTAGAATCCGGTGCCGTTGGGCCCGAACGCCGCTAGCGATACCTCTGTTGCAGACCACTACCTCCTTTTCGAATTCGAAGACAGTACCGAAATCGCGTGATCCGACGACATTGGAAATGGCTGCGAACCATTGTTGCGACCCATCGATACGAAAATTCATTGCGCTCGGCCACAACTTGACAATTCGGTTAGCAATATAGATAGTCTGACAACGTCGGTCAGGTGCGGCCGGACACGAGATTTCATGTGGCTTTCGGATTCGACCTTCGGCCCTCGCAAAGCCGGTAAACTAAATCAAAAGACTATCTGTTATCGGTGCGTGATTCCGATTGTTCGCGGTGACCGCGTGATCGAGAATTACGTTCTATAAAAGGCGGGGGAATACATTGTGGTGCCCCCCGGGGACCTGCATCGGCATCTTCGCGGTACGAACGTCCTATAGCGTATTGTGTTTCGCGGAGATCTTAGTTAATTCTTTGATAATTAGAAGGCTTTCTGACAGAATAACCTTTGCGTTAAAAGGACTTCAGCCACAGAATATCTGGCGGCGACTGGCGGTGAATCGTCCGCCAGTGAATTACTTTCTAGGGAACAACTCATGCTAATCGCAAAGCTTCTGCGTCTCAAGTTTCTGGTGTTGGTAGGGATCGCGTTCTCAGCAACCGTGCTCGCGGTCGCAAACATTCAGGCCAGCCCTACGAGCATCGACTGGGAAAGAGATTACGAGGAGGCCATCGAGAGAGCCGGAGCGGAAGAGAAGCTGATCATTGCGTACGGGTTCACGGACTGGTGTGTGATTTGCAAGAGGATGGACGCAGAGACCTTCGTCGCGCCGCAACTGATTGAGGAAATGGCGGACGAATATGTCTGGCTGAAGCTGAATACTGAAACTGAAGAGGACGGCAAACGTTTCCAGGAAGAGTTCGCGATTTCGATCTATCCCTCAATATTACTTCTGGACAGTCACGGTGATGAAATCGAACGGATTAACCAATTTGTGTCCGCCGCCGAATTTCGGGACACTGTGGAGTCTCTTGTCGAGGATCCCGATTCTCTAGGGAGCCTGAGAACAGCCGTTCAGGACCAGCCCAATTCCGTTTCCGCTCGATTCGCTTTGGCCGAAAAGTATCTCAACCGGAACAACTACGCTAAGGCTGCCCCCCAGTATGAGAAGGTAATCGAGCTCGACCCTGAAAACCATGAGGGCTATACCGATAAGAGCCACTACAATGTAGCGCTCTCCCTGGCCAGCCAGGAAAGGTTTGAAGAGGCGCTCTTGCAGTTGGATCTTCTTGAAAGTCGCTTTCCGACGAGCGAAGCCGTTAGCGAGACGGCGGTCGTATTGCGGATACAGGTTCTCCATTGTTGTGGAAGGATGGATGAGGCCGAGGCCCTCTTACAACAGCACCGCAACGCGAACGCCGAACCGCCTCCCGTTGACGAGGTCAAGAATCTGTTCTCCGAAATGGAGGCCGAAAGCGGTGGCAACTAGACCAACTGCCACGCCGATCTTTCCGTATACCATCCGCTGAAACGCCCCTCTGCGACAACGAATCGGAACGCGTCCTTGTGCCGGAACAAAACGATTTGGATTCAGTTAGTTGTAAGTTTATTGTCGACTTGGATTAGTATGTCTAATTGATCTAGAGACGCAGGAAAACGAATGGCCCGTAAAACATACGGCAAACAATTCGGCAAGGGTTTTGCGGCGATAGCGCTGCTGATCGTGACTGTCATCGGTCTGAGTTATGGCTCGCTGCTAGGCGGCATGGATCAAGCTGCGGAGGAATATGGCCGTGGCGATGTGGAGGCTGCGCTGACCCGGTACGAGAGCATCGAGGGGCGGCTGCGTTCTCTGGGCGCTCTGCGCATGATACCGGCGAAAGACCGCGGGAATCTTATTCTGAACCAAGCACGCCTGCTCTATGCGCTCGGTCGCTATGACGATGCCCAGGTAGCCATGGACCGCGAGACTGAAATCGTCGGCGTCAGCAACAACGATTGCCGATTCCTTCTATTGAACGGCGACATTGCTTTCCGCAGGGCCGTCAGGAATTACCGCGACTCGTCGGAACGGGATCCGGGGTTGCTGGACGACGCCCTGCGCACTGCCGAGACTTATCTACGTGATTCCCTGCGCCTCTGCCCGGATGACTGGGACGCCAAATACAATTATGAGTTCATGCGCTTGAATCGGGCTCGACCGGCGCAGATTCCCCTGTTGATGATGGGCGGTGAGGACCAAGATCCGCCGCCGACAACCCTTCCGGCGGAACTGTCTCCTTGATATCGGCTCCTCGATTACGCGGCGATAATCTCTGATGGAATTTGCAAGACAAGAATATTTCTGGCTGCTGCTGCTGGTTCCTTTTGGGGTCCTGCTCTGGGGAATTGGTCTGTGGCACTTGCGGCGGATGCGGAGCCGATTCGGAAATATCGACAACCTCGTGTCCATTTCAAGAATTTCATGGTCAGGCAGAGAGTGGTTCCGCGGTCTGCTGTTTGTGGCCGCTCTGGGGCTGATGGTCTTGGCCCTGGCTGAGCCCAGCGCAGTTGTCCGGGAGCTGCACGCCGTTCCGACACCCACTGATTTGGTGTTCTTACTGGATACGTCCCCCTCCATGTACGGGCGCGACATGGATCCCAGCCGGCTGGGCCGTGCTGAACAAATAATCGAGAGATTCATCTTTCTGAAGCAGCCCGAGGATCGTTACGGGTTGATCTCGTTCAATTGGACTAGCGTGGTGTTGTCCTACATGACACGCGACCCGCAAAACATCTTGCTGTACTTCGATTATCTCAACCACCAGAATGTGCCTCAGCCGGGCACCAACGTGGGAGCCGTGCTGACAAACGCGATGCAGCTGGTTGCCACAGAACGGACATTTGATCCGGAAGGCGCCCAAAACCGCCGCGTCGTCTTCGTCCTCGTTTCAGATGGCGACGACACGGCGGACGAGATTGAGGAGCCGCTGGCCGAGGTGATTCGATCTGGGATTCAAATCTACTCCATCGGTCTGGGTACGGCGAATGGCTCGAACGTGCCGATGGAAATGACGGGAGGCTTGAACGGACGGCCGGTAAGGTACTATCAGCGCTACGACGGAGTCCGGCTGATTAGTCAAGCGCAAGACAGAAGTATGAGAGAGGTCTCCGACAAGACGGGTGGACGGTTTGTGCGCGGTGAGCTGGAAGAACAGGTGAATCAGCTCATGGAGGAAATCCTGGTTGACAGCCGGCCTGTGTCCGGTTTTGAATCGAGCCCTGTCCGCCGAGACCTCTATTTTTATTTTCTGATGGCTGCTTTGGGATGCCTGTTGGTCGGGGTCTTTTTATAACCGATCTGGAGCCCTTGCTGATGGAATCGTTGAAGAAACCAGTGGAAACAAAAGAGCAAGCTTGGGAGGTCATCGCCCAAATCGAGGAGCAGATACACAAGGTAATCGTCGGCCAGGACGATCTGATCCGGCGCATCCTGATCGGGCTGTTCGGGCGCATTTCTTACTCGTTCAAGAAAGGGCAGGACGAGAAAACAGGCTCGGGTCACATTTTACTTGAAGGCGTGCCTGGACTCGCGAAAACACTGCTCGTCTCCGCAATTGCGAATACCATTGACGCCAAGTTCCAGCGCATTCAGTTCACACCGGATATGCTTCCCGCCGATATTCTTGGAACGAAAATCTTCGATAGCAAGTCCGGCGAATTCCGCACTGAAACAGGTCCTATCTTCGCCAACATCATTCTGGCCGATGAAATCAACCGGGCCCCCCAGAAGACACAGAGCGCCTTACTGGAAGCCATGCAAGAGCGTCAGGTGACGATCGGGGAGACCACTTACGCGTTGGAAGACCCTTTCTGGGTCCTGGCGACTCAGAACCCCGTGGAGCAGGAAGGCGTGTTCTCACTACCGGAAGCGCAGCTCGACCGTTTTTGCATGATGGTTCGCGTGCATTACCCGTCCCCGGAAAGCGAATACGAGATGCTCTCAGCCAGCCTCGAAAAAACGCGCCTGGAATCGGTGACCGATCCCGAATCAGTCCTCTCGATCCGGCACTTGGTCGGCAAGGTGTATGTGGACGAAAAGATACGCCATTATATCGTTGCCATCGGCCAGAATACACGCAGTAACGGCTCGAACAACCTGCCAATTGTGGAGGAGATGGTCATGCACGGCGTATCGCCACGCTCTTACAATCATCTGCTGGCGATGTGCCGTGCCGTAGCTTTTTTCCGCCAGCGCGACTACGTTCTCCCTTCGGATGTGAAGTACATCGCACCCGACGTGCTGCATCACAGAATCGTGCGCACGATCCGGGCGGAAGTCGAAAACGTGGAGTCCGACGAGATCGTCGCCGAAGTGTTGAGACATACTCCGATTCCTTAAGAGGGTCCTATGGCGCTGGCGCCGGAATTGGTAGAAGAGCTTCGATACGTAGAAATCAGCGTGGCGCGGCGCATTCGCAGCCTGCGCTTCGGGCAGAGCCGCAGCCCGTTGAAGGGCTCCGGCTACGAATTCGAGGCCCACCGCAAGTACCAGATTGGCGAAGATTTCCGGCGCATCGATTGGAACGTTACGGCTCGCATGCAGGAGGTCTTCATCAAGCGCCATTTTGAGGAACGGGAGGTCTCGGTTTTTCTGGTGGCGGATGTATCCCGCTCCATGCGTTTCTCGACGGCTAAACATACCAAGAACTTGCGGGTCATGCAGGTGGGCGCCACCCTCGGTTTTTCTGCTATCAGCGACAGCTGCAACTTCGGCTGGCTGGCGTTCAGTGATCAAGTGGAAGCCTACGAGCCCCCTCGCAAGGGCCGCGCGCATGTGTGGCGAGCGATTGATCGGCTTTACAACCTGAAGCCGAACCACTCGGGAACCAACTGGGAGCTCGCATTGCGTTTCCTGCGGAGCCAGCTTCGGGGCATGTCGATTGTCTTTCTGCTCTCGGATTTCATTACAGACCCGAACGCGACCCAGCTGGCCGAGCTAGCCGATCTTAAGGTCCTGGCACAAAAACATGACGTGGTTCCCATCGTGTTCACCGATCAACTGGAAAGTAACCTTCCGACTGGGAAAGGGCTGCTCCGCTTTCGTTCTGCCGAGGGCCGCGGCGAAATAATGCTCAGCCTTTCCTCGGGTCAGCGGCGGGCATTCGATGTTTTGGTGGAGAAACGAAAAATGGAACTGCGGGATCTGTTTTACTCATTGGGAATGGAGTGCCTGTTTTTGAACGTGGGCGAAGCGTTTACCGATTCCCTGATGACGCTATTTCAAAGGCGGAGGAAAATATGAAGGCGACTTTGCTTTGCCTAGCGTTGATCTTCGCGAACGAGGTTGCGTGGGCCCAGGCGGTGACAGCAGATGCCGCTCCTGACTCTTCGAACCCGCAGTTCACTGTTCATTTGGATCGGACAGCCGTCTGGCCCGGCGACCAGTTCCACTACTTGATCATTGTCGACTACTCCTCCGATTTCGAATTCGTTCTCGACAACCTGAGCCAAGAGTCCGTGATCATGGACCCCTTCGAGGTCATAGACGTCGGAACGAGCCTGGTCGCTAATGACACAGGCCGGAGATTGTTCGTGGACCTGACTCTGGCCAATTTCGAAACCCAGCAGGGCAGAATGGAGATTCCACAGTTCACCCTGTTTTATTTTCGTACAGCGAACAATACAGTCGGTGTGGATCAGGCGGCTGCCGAAAGCCTGACGATTCCCGGACCCGCCATCGGAATCCGTAGCACCTTGCCAGCGAACGCCGACGATATCCGCGATGCGGTTACGGTGATCGGGTGGGACCGCAGCCGCTGGGGGTTTCCCGTCCTCGGCTGGATTTGCGGTGCGGTTCTGGTGCTTGGGTGCGGACGGGAACTGGCGTTGTTTGTCCAGCGAAGGAAAGCTCGCAAAGGACCGGATCGCCGCAAAGCGATGAAAGCCGTGCGCGACCAGTGGATCAGCAGTGTTCCTTCGGAATTCACGGATCCGAAGACTTGCTCGGGTTTTATCGACCATTCCTACGAGAACCTGAAGCAGTACGTCGGGTATTACCTGGAGACTCCCACCATGGGATTGACGGCTGAGGAGATGCGCGAAGAGATGCAGCGCCTGGGCGCCAGTCCGGATCTGAGTCAAAAGGTAGCCAAAGTGATGGAGATCTGCGAGACAACGCGCTACATGAGTAACGGTGTTTCGGACCACGCCGACGCCGCGGGCGAAGTGGCTGACGACATGCGGGAAATCTTGAGCTCTACGGGGTAGCCAAAGAATGACGTTCCAGAACCTCCAGTGGCTTTACATAGCCGTGCCGCTGCTGCTGATCGCAGTGGGCGTGCGCTTCTGGAGAAGGCATTATTGGGGACACTCCCTCGTGCGGCAGATGCGGCAAGAGATCGGCGGTCCCAATCCCATTCTTCGCCTGCCCGCCATCCTGGAGGGCGCGGCGGTGGCTTTGCTGCTCACCGCATTGCTGGGTCCGTTCTACCCGTTTGTCGTCGAACGCATCGAACGCGGTGGGCTGCAGATCGTGATCGTGCTGGACCTCTCCCAGAGCATGGAAATACCGCTGGGGAACCGTACGCGAATGGAAAGCATCAAAGCAAGCGCCACCGAGTTCATCGAACGCCGACAGGGTGACGCCGTTGGCCTCGTGGTGTTTTCCCATAACGGATATCTGGTCACGCCCGCCACGTTCGATCACGACAGCTTGCTTTCGTATCTGCAGCGGGTCAGCCCGCAGACGCTCGCGTTCGAGGGTTACACGGCTATCGGTGAGGGCCTTGCCACCGCCCAGGAGTTCTTTCTGTTCAGCAGGGAACGCGGCGGCCGCGGCAGAGGGGAGGTCATCGTATTGTTCAGCGACGGGGAAAGCAATTGGGGAAGGGATCCCCTGCAACAAGTGGAAAGAGCACGCCAGGACGGCGTCCGTATCTACTTTATCGGAGTCGCACTAGCAGAAGAAGCCGCAGGGCAAATCGCCGCCGCCGTCCCCTCCACGGGCGGAAAGTTTTTCGACGCTCAGAACCCCAGCCACATCGTGGAGGCTCTCGAAGAGATCAACACTACAGAGCAGGGCCGCTTCTATTCGCTCCAGTTAACGCGGGAACAACCCGCCTATTCCATTTTCGTCCTGCTGGCGTTTGCGGTTCTCGCGCTGCGGATGATACTCCATGGCATCCCGCATTTCGTAGAACTCAGTTAGGACGTTTGCCGCTCTCGGAACAATCCGGGCACGCGGAACGTCAGTACCGAATTGAGCCTCTTGTCATTGACAACGATGTATTCCAGACGTCCAGCGCTACTCCGCGTGGCATCTGTAGAACGCCATCGGGTCTACCGATCGTCCACAACGGCGGGTCATCGCTGCTCTCTTCATAGCTCCCTACGCCCGAATAGGAAACAGGACCCGCCAGTATCCTTCCGGGTCAGAAGATCTCCGGTACCGAAAACACTAGAATACCGTTCAAGCGCATATCGGAAATAATCACTTCCTGATCTTCGGGGTTCAAGACCACTCCAAAGGGTTTCTTCAGCGTCGTCGTCGGTCCCACCGGGAGCTTCCAAAGCGGCGGAACGTCCCCGTTATCCTCGTAGCTCCAGACGCCTAGAAAGGCGCCCTCCGGTTCCATGTGATCTCGAACCCCGGGCATAGCCGCGACGATCAGCTTCCGCTGTGGATAGACCCGCATCTGGTTGATCCGAACAATCCCCGAATTCGGACCGCGGATTACCGCCCGTGGCCTTACGTTTCCTTCGTCTGTCCGATTAAACACCAGGAGTGCACCCCGCTGGGCGTCTGGTGACCGAGAACTACCGAAGGAGCTGTTTAATCCGACTACCAGAATGTCGTTGATCGGATCCACGGAAACCACATTAATGGATTCCAACCCAGTGTCGGGGCCCTCGATGACTCGAATGGGTGCAGCGTCACCGTTGGCTTCGCGCGAATAAACCTTAATACTGCGGCCGCCGTAGGTAAAAATCTCGTCGTGAATCGGGTCCACATCTAAGCGGCTGCCGATCTCTCCGGTCCGGGGCCCCTGGATGGTTCGAACGGGTCCTTCCTGTCCATCGGCGCCTCCGCGGAACGTCAGGATCGCTTCTGCAAACGGGTTGGGCACAAGAAATTCATCGTTGACTTCATCGTAGCGAATGTCATGCATGGTTCGCGACAGCCTGCTCGCCTGTCCGAACACGGTCCGCTCGGGTCGTTGTGCTCCGTCCGCCAGCCTGGCGAACGCCGCAATCTGCGGATGGGCCACTCAGTTCGGCACCAGAATTTGATTCCGTCTCGTGTCGTATCCGACAGCCCCCGGATTGCCAATGTTAAGCGACAGCCGATCCGCCGGCCCGGATCGAATCGTGCGCACCGGGGAAACATCCCCATTGGCCGTCACCGGGAACACCGTTACCGAGGCATTTCCCATGTTCGCAACATAGATTTCGTTGTTGATGGGATCGACCGTGATTCCGGGCGGATGTTTGATTCCGGTGTTCGGCCCCTTGATGACGCGGATCGGAGCCACATCACCCCTGGCTGTCGTGCTGAATACCAGCACCGAGTCGTCAGCGTCGTTCGCCAGGAACAACTCCTGCCGTTCCTCGTGCAAACTCAGATGCGAAGGCCAATTCATCAAGGTCTGGGATCCTTCGATGATCCAAAGAGGCTCCGTATTTTCCGACGCCTCCAGGGGATACACGGTGATGGACGGAGACTCGAACTTTCCCCAAACCTGTGGGCGCGTTCCGGCCGGAGAACCGGGCGGTGGCGCCACGGTCTCCCGACCGTTCCCGAAGTTGCTCACGAACAACAGATTGTTGCTCGCATCGATCGCGAGTCCGTGGGGATCTTCCAGCTGTGTGTCGTTCCCACGCAAGACGCGAAGCGGTTCCTCTTCACCGTCCGCGCCTTTCCGATAAACATAGACCGCATTCTGGTGCTGCACGGTCAGGAACATCTCCTGTCTCTCTTCGTGCATCGCAATTCCGTAGGTTCCGTGAGGTGCGGCCAGCACCCGAGTCGGCGTCGCGTTACCCTGGGCGTCCGGGGAAAAAACAGGCAGCCAGTCCTGCGTATCGTTGTTGACCACGTAAATCTCTTGGGTCACCGGGTCGATATACACCCCGCACATCATCTCCGCAAACGTGTCCGGTCCGGATATGACCCGTCTCGGCTCCGTAAAAAGGGCCGACGCGGGAGTGTCGGAGCGACTGTCGTACTCCAGGATCTGAAACAAGTTCTCATCGGTCACGACGAGCATGTTGTTCTCCGGATTCACCGCCACCGCGCTCAATGAAGGGTAGGGATCCTTAATAAACCGGAGCGGGGCCCGCTCGATCACCACGGTCTCTCGATCTCCGCTGCCCTGCGCGTATGCGAGCTCTGAGATCTTCCAAGGTCCAACCACGATTGCATCTGTCAGCGACACCACCAGGCCGACGCAAATCGCCGATAGGAGCCAGATCCTCCAATTATGACGACGTTGATTCATTACGGAACCTCCTTCAAATTCGACCCACGTTTCCCCGAAAGTCGTGATTCATGGCAAGACCAATAATAACGATCAAATAGCGCGGATGCCCGGAAAATCTTTGAGATCACAAACGTGTTTTTTCCATGCCACTTTTCTGGGGGGAAGTACCCGAGCACAATGTTACGAAGTGTTATCCGTCAGTGGAGGGGAAACCGGCCCCTCGTCCGATTGGAGAAGGGCCGGTTTCGATTGAATCGACGGCAAACTGAAAGCGTCCGGAGACTACTGGAAGGCCTCCGGAATGTTGAACGTAAATATCGCGTTGTGGGTCTTATCGGACACGATCACGTTCTGATTCCTGGCATCGACGGCAATGCCACGTACGTCCTTCAGGAGGACGTTTGGCCCGCCAATCGTAAACCGGGGGGGAACGGGACCGTCATCGAAGACGCTCCACACACCCACGTAGTCTGACAGGTTGTATCGCCCCTGGAGGGATTGGATTTCGGGAGGCAGTGCAGGATCCGGCTCGATATCGATAGATCCGGTTGCGAACATCATCCCGCTCTCCGGATTGATAGCCCTGACCCCACCGCCACCGGTGATGACCCGGAGCGGCGGCGTGTTGCCCGAAGCTGTGCGATCGAAGATTTGGATGTCGCCGCCGCTTGAGACGACCAGGAAACCATGCACGGGGTCGACCGCTACCCGGCCCTCCCCACGCAAGCCCGTATCGGGTCCCTCCAGGATCCGGATGGGCGCCACATCGCCGTCCGCGTCCCGGTCGAAGACCAGCACCCGGCGAGGTTGAGGAACGAAAATCTCACCATTTACGGGATCGACGACCACGCGCTGACTGTTTACCAGTTGCGTGCGGGGTCCCATAATCTGGCGGACGGGCGCCGCATCTCCATCCGCGTCGGCGCTGAAAGTGAGAATGGAAAAGTTATACCAACCCGGCACGACGATTTCATCCCTCACTGGGTCGTAGTCCATGCCGTGAATCGTCCGGCTGAAGAGCGTATTTTGTCCGGCAATGGACCGCGTCGCCTGTGTGCTCCCATCCGCCAGCCTGGCGAATGCCGCAATCTGCGGGTGGCCCACTCAGTTGGAGCCCAGGATTTCCTCGCGCCGGGTGTCATACGCGATCGTATGGACATTGGCCAACATGGGCCCCTGGGAATCGGAGGGGCCGCTGCGAATCACGCGCTTCGGGGTGGCGCCACCGTTGGCCGTGATGTCGTACACGGTCGCGGAGTGACTGCCCAGATTGGCGACCCACAGCTCGTCGTTCGTTAGGTCCACCTTCACCCCGACAGGATGTTCGATCAAGGTGTTGGGACCCTGGAGCACTCGAATAGGAGTGGCGTTGCCGTCCGCACCGGCGCTGTAAACCGTCACGGTGTGGCCGGTGTCATTCGCGACGAAAATCTCGCCCCGCTCCGGATGCACCGCAATATCGGTCGGCCAGTTCAGTAAGGTGTTGGGACCCTGGATCACTTGTAAGGGCGCGACATTACCCGTCGCGTCCTTGCGGTACACGGTAATGGAGGGCGGCTCGTTCCTTCCCGACCCCGGAATGTTGCCTTCCCGCCCGGCCGGCCAGTTGGCTTTCCCATCTCCCTGACCTCTCGTTGTTATCCCGAGGTCATAGTAGCGGTCCGCCACCGTGCCCCAGTTGGTGACATAAACAAGGCCCGCGTTCGAGTCCAGGGCGATCCCATGGGGGTCGGCCAACTGGGTGGCCGGCCCCTGGATCAGCCGCAGCGGCGACTCTTCGTCCTCGGCCGCTTTCCGAAAGACCGAGACCGCATGATCATCCTGGACGGTCATGAAGATTTCCTGGGTTGCTTCATCGATGGCCATCCGGACGGTCGTGTGGGGTGTGGCGAGTTTCCTCTTCGGTTCCACATTGCCCTGGGCGTCACGGCCCCACACCGTCATCCAATTCAAGGTGTCATTGTTGATGGCATAGATGTCGCCGCTCTCCGGGTCGATATAGATCCCACAAACGTACTCCAGGAAGGTGTTGTCTCCCTGTATGACCCGTCTGGGTTCGCTGAACGCCGCGGTTGGCGGTGTATCCGTCATCCGGTCGTAGACAACGATGCTGAAATTATTCTCGTCGCCGGCGACCAGTTCATTCCGGATGGGGTCAATGTCGATGGCGGCAAACACATGACGGGCGTCATGGATCGTGCGGATCGGCGGTCTGTTCGCCACTGCCGCTCTTACTGCTTCACTGGGCCGTGGAGGGGGGGCCGTAGCTGTCCCCGTTTGCCCGGTGCCTTGAACGGGCGCCATCAGACTCTCTGGAGCGCTGGCCCCAGCCATCAGAATTGTCTGCCCGTTTCCGCCCGGCTGCAGTTGCTCCTGTTGAGGCAACGCGCCGACGGCCACCGACAGACATAAAACCAGTGTGATCATTAAAATCCACTGCCGTGGTTTCATCTCAATCCTCCCGAATTCCCGAGGGTTAACTTTGTGGATGCTTTGTGTTGCTAACCCTATGGTTTTTCAATCTTGACTGTCAAGGACTATGGCTTGAGGTGTCGGACGGCTACTCGGTAGAGTCCTAGTGGCCTGTACCACCCGAATCGGGAGCAGCGTTCGGGCCAAATGGCGTTGGATTCCAGGAGGCGACTCGGCAACGACGCGACGTCGCGGCAACGAGTAAATGGCCCTACATTGCGAGGCGACGACGACAACGAAGACAATGCCGTTTCGCCACAACCCTTTGGGCCGATGGGGGTTGCCGGCGATATCTTTGTTGCGAGCCGTCGTCGATGTGAAGACATCGACTTCCGTCTCGCGCCTCGATCTCCCCGGCAAGACCCATCGGCGCTGCTACCGATTCGGGTGGTACAGGTCACTAGTGTTGTCTGGTGGTTGCCTGAAGCCTTTCGCTTGATCGATCATCTTCAAATCGATCCGATCCGAAAAGTGTTTCTTAGTTTTTCAGCGGTCGCTGTCGGAATCGCTCTGAACTGAACTCTATGACCGCGTCGATAGGAGTGAGCATGCGAAAACTGCCGCCGGTGGTGAGATAGACAGTGACGCGGCTCATGAATTTTTGAGGTTCAAAAGCGAAATGTATATTGCAATTTTGCGGACACCTTGCTGTCTTCCGGGGTGAATCGGTATCCACCCTCAGAGTCCTGAATCCATCCTTGGCTGAAGACAAAGAAGAAATCATTTCCAGGCCTGAGAATCCAGCGAACACGGCTCTGCCAGCCCAGATTCCGGGACCGGTTGTCGTACTGAATCAAATTAGAAAACGAAAGGAAGGGTGAAGCCGCATAGTTGATCCGCGAGCTGATCACACGGGCAACAAAATTGCCTTCCGGCAACCGCGCGAACGTCTGATCGGTGTTCAAACTGATGCTGAAGTAGGGAGGGATCTTAAAGGTTAGCCCAGTCTGGAACTGAGTCGCGCGACCCGACCAATACGGGCCGAAGAACGTCCTCACGCTCGCTTGTACCCGACGCTTTGCTGCACTCGACAAATTGGAACGGAAGCGAGTGAACCGGTACTCGCCCGGGCGAAGAACGACGCCGGGGAAAATCTCAAACGGCTCGAAAAGACGCTCGAAGGTGGGGTTCACGTCGACGAGGGCGTGAAGCGAGTCACCGGAGTTGAAGTGCCAGTCCACCAGCTGAATTGTGAGTTCCGAGCTTTCCAGCTCTCCGGTGTCGAGCCGTGTGAACTGGGTGTAGTACACATCGTGGATCATCTGCTGAATGTCCAGGAAGTTGCTCGGGCGAGGGTTATAGCTGCCACCCACCCGTAACATACGCACGTTTCTCCGCTGAACGAAACCCAGGGCGGGCCTGAAATTTTCCTGAACGTCACGCAGGATAAATTGCGCATCGAATCTATCATTCGGATACTGCACCGCTATGCCATAAGACCAATCTTTGTCGGGGGTACCTTCGTTCTTGCTCTTGACGGCATACGCATTGAAAGCCAGATTTCGAGCGCCGCCCAGAAAGCGGGAGGTGGCCAGACGTATATCTCCACCGAAGGTCGTGCTCGATATCGGGAGGGCAGGATGACCATCCGTCAAAATAGCACCGATATAGGACTGTTCCAGCAGGTTCCGTTTGACGCGTCCGACAAACAGATTCTTCTGCGGCGCAATGGGCACATCCCGCGTGCGCACGTTCAGCACACCAATTTCAGTTCGGCCGGCTCTGCCTGTCAGCTTGACTCCAAAATCGAGAGGCACCTCCTCACCTGAAAGGAGTCCGATTTTCCGGCTGAAGAATGGGAATAGATCCGCTCCGGTGCCGGGAATACCGGCAGGAGGTCGCATGCTGCTGCCCGCAACGTTGAAGACGCCGGCATCTTCCAGAAAAAACGTCCTCTTCTCCGGAAACAATAGTGAAAAACGAGACAGATTGATCTGGCGGGCGTCCACTTCCGTCTCGCCAAAGTCCGTGTTTAGGGTTGCGGACAGTTTGAGACTTGGCGTGAGATTGTAGAACATGTCGAGTCCCGGCTTGCCGGTGACGGTGTCCTGCGCCGTTGTGCCCGAATGCAGCCAGCGCCCCCCCGCGAAGGGCCGGATATTGAGACCGATGCCTTGCGTGAGGCCCTCAAGATCCGTGATCTCGCCCGCCTCCGAGACATTGAAGAACTGTGTTTGCAGAAGTGCCCCGGACCAGCGGTCTTCCTCTAACTTTCGGACGATTTCTCGAGCAATATTGAATCCCCAGACCGTCTGACCCGCGGGAAAACCCAGACTCTTGAACGGAATTTCGAACTCCGCGCTCCACCCCTCGTCGGTGCGCCGGGTCCGAACTGTCCATATGGCATCCCATTCGTTATTCGATTGACCATTTGCGAACACGAGGCCGTCCACCAGGGCGCCCGCCGGGTTGGTGGCAAAGAAGAAGGCATTGCGCTGGTCGCGATACGTATCGAGAACGATCGAAATCTGATCGTCGAAGCGCAAGTTGGCGTCTCGCGTCATATCGGTGCCGAGTATCTGGCCCGGTTCCGAGTCGTAGCACATCACACCGATGTAGAGGTTATTTCCGTCGTGGAGGAGCGTCACTTCCGTGCGTTCCGTGGGACTCGCGCCCGTCCGGGGCTGTCTCTGAATCAAATCCCCGATCTTTGGCGCAGTTCTCCAGACGGCTTCGTCAAGTAAGCCATCAACCACAACCTCCGACGCGATCGCGGTTACGACTGCCGACCTGACGGACTCGTCTGGGTTGCTTTGTTCGGACGCGGCGTTGCCGGGAACCGTTGCGAGCATGTATCCCAACACCCAGATGATAGCTGGGAGAATGTTGTGGCAGAACAGGGCACGGCTTAGCGAGCAAATCCGCGGATTCGACGATGATATGGCATCGCCGTCCGGGTCGACCGGCCCTGTCTCAATCCCGGATGAGCTTGAACGGACGTGCCATCCGACCCCGCTTTGAGGAGCAATGCAATCGGTCCCCTGACTGAGGGCGCAAGATGCGGACGGCCCAGATGCGGCGCAAAGTCGGGTCAAACCCCTATCCATCTATCTCAAGCTATCTCAAGACCTCCACCCGGCGGGAGTACTTGATGATGAGATTGCGATTGATTGGACCCAAACCTTCGAGCCTCTGGGTCTCGTTATAGACGACGTACAGTCCGGTGCCGGCGGTGCTGAGCCAGCCAAAGCGGAAGTTGCCGCTCCAGCTACTCGCCCGGTCGTTGTACTGGATCAACGACTGAAAATTGATCCGTGGTGAGAAGCTGTAGTTGAGCCGAGTCTGCAGCAGGTTGGTCACGAACTCGCCTTCCGGGAGGTTGATGTCGCTGCGCCGCCAGGTGACCGATGTATTGACAGTGGCCCCGGCTCGGGCGTTCGCACTAACTGAGAACGTGCGCTCGTTCCCCGTATAAAAGCCACCGACAACCGAAGACCAATCCAAAGACAAAGCCCGGCTCCGGTCCGATCGGATTCGAAGGTCAAACTGTGGATGTCGGTACTGGCCTGGAGGTATGACCACGCCGGGAGCGATCTCGAACGGTTCATGAAGCCCTTCCATATTAATGTTTACGATCGGGCCCAGGAACCAGCCGTTTTCGAAATCGATGCTGGGATCCATGTGGATGGTTTGGGTTTCCATAAAGCCTTCGAAATCCCAATAAGTCCGGACTTGGCCATGGGGCCGGATTTCTCGAAGCCACGGTATGTTCGGGAAGCGAATGTTCTTCCCTCCCGCGAGGTCGAGAAACCGGTAGTTCTTGCGTGTCAGGAATCCGACCTCCGGATTGAAGTCATCTCCGACCTGTGCATATTCGGAACGCAGGTATCCGCCCCGCTGCTGGTATTGAACCCGGATGTCGTAGGCGGATTCCGGACCTGTTCGACCGGGCGTTTCCGTGCGCGCCATGAAACCGTCGATGTCCGTGTATTGGCCGATGCCAAGTTTTCCGTCGAGACCCCAGGTCCGGTTCCAGTTGCCGGAGAGCGCACCCGTTGCCTGACGATTGACAATAATGCCGCCCAGGCTGGAGCGGTTTGAAAGTTCCCGGCTCACTCGCGCTACGGTGAAGTTGTTCTTGGCTGTGATTCCAGGAACGTCGTCGGTCTCCATGTTAAGGAACCCGACATTAAACTGCCCCACCTTTCCGCTCAAGCGGGCACCTCCGATGATGGGTACGGCGGCACCGGAAGGGTCGATACCGATACGGCGGCTGAAAAACAGGTCTGTTCCTGATTTTCCTGCCGCGAACAGACCGGCATTCTCAAGGAAGAATGAGCGTTTCTCTGGAAACCGGACGCTGAACCGGGTCAGGTTGACCACCTGCTCGTCTACCTCGACCTGCGCGAAATCCGTGTTGTAGGTCACATCCAGATTCAGGCTCGGCGTGACACCGAACTTGGCATCGAAACCGATATCGCCGTCAAAATCAGTCTCAGTCTCCGCAGAGTTCGCAAAGTTTCGAGAGGCTGTGCCGGTCACATACGGTGTTACGTTGAAATTGCGTGGCGTATCCAGTTCCAGTCCCCGCAGTTCTCCGGCGGACGACAGTCGATACAGGTTGTAGATGCGCTCAATCGGGGCCCAGAAAACCTCTTCGTTCTTTCGCCGAATATTGCGTTGAAAGTTCACCCCCCAGGTCTGGGGTCTGTCACCATAGCGAAGGCTTCTCAAAGGGATTTCGAACTCGGCCATCCAGCCCAACTCGGTGACTTCGGTACGCACCGTCCAACTGGTGTCCCAGTTTAGATTAAAGCCGGAACCCGACGTCACGGCGGCCCGGCCCTGAACCGCACGTGTGCCCTCGCCTTCGTTGCTGACCTGGCCGTCGAATTCGATGCCCGCGGGATTCGTACCGAACACGAAGCCGTTCTGCCGGTCGTGGTAGGTATCGAAGATGACTTGAAAGGAATCGGTATCGTTCATTCCCGAATCCCGCCTGCTGTCGGTCACGCGAATCTGATCCGGTTCGCTGTCATAGCAGATCACACTGATAAAGATAGCGCGATTGTTGTACAGAATCCGAACGACGGTCTCTTCGGATGCGGGGGTGCCTTCGACCGGCTCGGTCTGCACGAACCCGGTAATCGGCGAGGCCAGTTCCCAGACGGCGTCGTCGACAACGCCGTCGATCACCGGGGGTGAGTCGACGAAAGTCGCGTTGGCGACCGGCACCGGTTCCTGTGCCCGGCCGGGCGTCGTCGGGAGGAGAATGGCGACCATGGCAACCACTGCGCCAAACATCATCCGCAAGTGCAACTCCTTAACTCGTTGTCCGCTGGGGCTGGGAGCGTGCCCGAGCAATCGACATTAGCCGTTCAGAGCTAGGTAAAAGATAAGATGGCCACAAGTGACGGCACCACTACATACGGTGCCGCTAGGTATTATACAAGGTTGGAACCGGACTGTTCATGACCCGAATCGTGTCCCGGTCGGGGAGAGGCGTCCAATTGTGGACACTGAAGCACCGTGATTGCCCCGGCTGAGATGTTATCGGACGGCGACTCGGCACGAGGTGCGAGTGCCCTCTACCCTCCGACTTCTCATATTCTTGACAGGCTCTATATTGGAGTCGGTCTTATTCTAGCCCAAGAATCAGGGCGCAATTTTCCTGCCACACCCGTGGGGGTTTGTCACCAACACAAAACAATGACAGCACCCCTGGGGGGGTGTCTCAAATTCGGTCACCACCCCAACTCGCATCCGCCGACAAAAGCGCGAGCTGCATTGATTCTGCCGCGGTTGTGGCCTAAAATCTCTTCGAATCAATCCGTTGATCTTGTTGACCTTGAGGATCGTCCCGATGCTTATCAAAGCGTGGAAGCGAGGTGCCCCGGGTTCGCTCTCCGGGTGGCCCTTCGGCCGGCCGGCGGGGGCGTGTTTCGCTCTAGGTTTACTCCTTGTTTGGCTTCCCTCGATCCCAGCCGCCGCAGAGAGGCAGATCTCCGATACACCCGATCTGAATGATCTGCGGGTTCGATTCCTGACTGAAGCTACAGAAATCAGAATCGGGCGTCGTGCGTCACGCCGATTCGAGCGTCGGAACTCGCTTGTCGAAGATGTTGCCGTACAAGAGTACGTCGACCGTATTGCCCAGACTATCGCCACGAGCTCGGGTGTCACGGTTCCCGTTACGATAAAGGTTGTTGATGCCACGGAGGTGAACGCTGTTTCGTTTCCGGGCGGCTTTCTCTACGTCAGCCGAGGTTTGATTCTCGAAGTGGACGACGAAGCTGAAATTGCTGCGGTGTTGGCGCATGAGATCGCCCATGTCGTGACGCGTGACGGTTTGAGGAACAACCGAAACGTGGGCATGGACTTCGGCGGGGATCCATTGATCATAGAATTTCCCGATGGCGCCGAAGCGAACGTGTTTGAACGCGATCTCACCGTCCTCGAAACCTCTCCTCGATCCCTTCGTGAAATAGACGCAGACGAACGCGCAATGCACTACCTGCAGGGGGCAGGCTACAATCCTCGGTCGCTGCTTGGGTTTCTGGAAATGATGCAGGCAGAGGAGGCCATCGGGCTGGGGGAAGTTCCGCCGATGTTTCAAACCCATCCCGCTCTCGCCGAGCGCATTGGATTGGTTCGCGAGCGAATCGAGGCCAGCCCGGTCACAAACAACCCGTCCGCCGGTGCAAGCCGGGATGCTCTTCTGGAAATCAAAGCCCGGCTGATGCAGCCGGAATCGAATCTCCCCCGGCCTGATTAGCCTCCTGTCACCCCAACCTCCCGCGGCTCAGTTTGACCCCGATCATAATCCCCGGATTGGGCCGGTTGTTGCCGGCACCGGCACCGCGATGGGAATCGGCCCAACGCCTTCCTCATCCTGCAACGGACCCGGGAGATCCCGAGCACGTGCGTTCCGGCTTTGCTTCTGACGAGCCGGGGACTTTGTGATCTGTTCGTGATATCGTCTCTCCACTGCCCACATTCCCTGTCTTCAAAGGAGGCCGTTATGAAGGACGCATTCTCACCCAATCGCTGCTGGAGGGCTGGGTTCGTGGCCGTCCTGACGTGTTTCTGTGTCGGGGCCTGCGCCCCTGCGGACTCCCTTCCGGAAGAGGCCGCTAGTCCGGCGGATCCGCCGCTTGCAGCCGCTGATGCCGGTCCCCGGGAATTCGAGACAGCCGAGCATTCCATTCGCGTTGTCACGGTCGCCGACGGCTTTTCGTATCCTTATTCCATGGCGTTTCTCCCGGACGGCGGCTTACTCGTCACAGAGATGGCCGGTCAGGTACGCATGGTTCGCGACGGCGCTCTCCTTGCCGAGCCTGTTGGCGTGATACCCGAAGTGCAGCACGAGGGGGGATCGAAGGGCTTGATGGACATCGCCCTGCACCCTGATTTTGCTGAGAACCAACAGATCTACTTCACCTACAACAAGCCCGGCGAACGGGGCACGACCCCGGCTTTGGCGCGTGGAACCTTCGACGGTGAGCGGTTGAATGACATAACGGATATCTTCCTTGCCGACGCCTGGGCAATGACCGATGCGCGTCAGAACGCGCGCATTGCGTTCGATGGTGACGGCATGCTCTACATGACGGCTGCCGGGGGCCGGAGCGAGCGAGATCGTGCGCAGGACCTGAGCGATCATTCCGGAAAGACTCTGCGCCTTTCCGACGACGGGACCCCCGCGCCGGGGAACCCACTCGAAGGGGGCGAAGGGCAGAGTCCCGAAATATTCACTTACGGGCATAACAACATCCACGGGATCGCGATTCATCCCGAAACAGGTGAGCTTTGGGTCGTCGAGCACGGCGATAAAATCAGCGTTCTCGTCGCCGGGCGCAACTACGGATGGCCCTTCGTCCGCTACGGCCCCAGCACCAATCCCGCGCCCAATCCCGCCCCGATGGGCGTCCAGTTGACGGCGCCGCATGTCGTTTGGGACCCGGACGTCCATATTTCGGGCGCGATGTTCTACACGGGAAACCGGTTTCCGGAATGGACGGGCGACCTTTTCGTGGGGGGCCTTCGCACCGAGCAGGTCAATCACGTCGAGATGACCGAATCGGGTCCCGGCATACGGGAGTCCCTGTTCACGGAAATCGGTCAGTGGGTCCGCGACTTACGACAGGGTCCGGACGGATTGATTTACTTCACGACCTATGCCGACCCGGATGCGCCGGGGCGCCTGATGCGGATCGAACCCGCCGAATAGCAGGTTCCTTGGGATTAGCGGCTTCAATAACGGAACGTGTACTGAAGCTTTGCCGATACTTTGCTTTCTTGAGGAGTGAATCGATTAGCGTCGTCCGGATTCTGAATCCACCCCTGACTGAATACAAAGAATAAGTCGTTGCCGGGCCGTAAGGTCCATCGGGCACGGCTCTGCCAGCCCAGATTCCGAGACTTGTTGTCGTATTGAATTAGATTGGAGAACGACAGGAAGGGCGTAGGTGCATAGTTCGCCCGCCAGGTGAGGATTCGGGCGACGAAATCGCCTTCCGGCAACTGGGCAAAGGTCTGGTTGGCATTGAAATTTATCGTGAACCAGGGTGGAATCTTGTAAGAGAGCGAGGCTGAAACTTCGTCCGCTGTCCCCGACCAATAGTTACCTAATGTCCACACTAGGCTTGCCTGCAACCTGCGCTTCGAAGCACTCGCCACGTTAAAAATACTCCAGCGTGTAAAGCGGTATTCACCCGGAGGAAGAGTGACGCCGGGGAAAATCTCAAACGGGGCGAACAAGCGCTCGTACTTAATGGATGGCCAGAAGAGCCTGTGAAGACTGTCTCCGGACCTGAAGTGCCAGTCGACCGGGCCCGGGAAGTGAAGGTTCCAGCTCTCGACTTCTCCGTTGTCGAGTCGGGTAAACCGGTTGTAGAACACGCCCATGAACATCTGCTGCAGGCCCAGGAATTCCTTCGGGCGAGGATTGTACCGGCCTCCGATCCTGAGGAGCCTCAGGTTCGTACGCCCGACTCTGCCCAGGCTGGGTCTGAAATTCTCCTCTACATCGCGCCAAGTAAACTCCATCTCGATGAGGTCGTTTGGATAGTCCACCGAGACGCCATAGGACATGTCTCGATCGGAAATACCTTCGTTCCTCGCCTTGAGTCCGTAAGCGTTGAAAATGAGGTTCTTTGAGTTGCCCAGGAACTGGGAGGTCGCCAGACGCAGGTCTGCCCCGAAGGTCTGGCTCGATAACTCGAGCGCGGGGTTACCGTCCGTAATTATGCCGCCAATGTAGCTTTGCTCCAGAAAATTCACTTTCATCCGCCCTACAAAAAAATTCTTTGCGGGAGTGCCCGGTAAATCCCGTGTGCGCACGTCGAGCACGCCTATGTCGGTTCGACCGACTTTGCCGGTCAACTTCGTTCCAAAGTCGATAGGTACCTCTGTTCCAGAAAGCAGTCCGATCCGGCGGCTGAAAAACGGGTTGACTTCAAACTGGGTCGGAGCCAGGAAACCCGGTTCCCTCACCGAAGTATCGGAAAAGGCAAAGACACCGGCATCCTCCAGAAAGAATGTTCTCTTTTCTGGAAAGAACAATGAGAAGCGCGAAAGATTGATTTGGCGTGCGTCCACCTCCGTTTCCCCAAAGTCCGTATTCGCGGTCGCCGAGATCTTCAGGTTGGGTGTGATGTTGTAGAACATGTCGAGCCCCGGCTTGCCGGTGATCGTATCGTTTCCATTGGCGTTGGTATGCAGCCAACGGCCGCTGGAGAAAGGCCTTATATCCAGTCCGATGCCTTGTGTGATGCCGTCGAGGTTGGTTATTTCACCGGCTTCCGATACCTGGAGAAACGTGGTTTCCAAACGCGCTCCGGACCAGCGATTGTCCTCCAGCTTTCGCTGGATTCGCCGGGCGATGTTGAATCCCCAGTCCGTCCCCCCGGAAGCAAAACCCAGACTCTTGAACGGAATCGCGAATTCGGCGGACCACCCCTGATCCGTGCGCTGGATCCGCACGTCCCAGATGGCATCCCAGTCCATGTTCGACTGACCGTTTGCGAACAGGAGGCCGTCTACGAGAGCGCCGGCCGGATTCGTGGCAAAATAAAAGGCGTTGCGCTGGTCCCGATACGTATCGAGCAGGATCTCAATCCGGTCGTCGGACCCCAGGCTGGCGTCGCGCGCCATCTGTGTCCCGATAATCCCATCCGGCTCGGAGTCGTAGCACATGACGCCAATGTAAAGAAAGTTCTGATCGCGGAGCAGGGTGACGTCCGTCCTCTCCGTCGGCATTGCTCCGTTTGCCGGTTCCCTCTGCGTCAACGCGCCAATCGTCGGTGCCCCCCGCCATGCATCTTCGTCGAGCAATCCGTCAACTGTAATTTCCGAGGTGACTACCGTGACAATTGCAGGCCTCGGCTGCACCGACAAACCCGACTCCTGACCCAGCGCCCCCGTCAACGGGCTTACGTTGACGACTATGCATATGAGTATTATGCGGAGCAAACGATTGCGATTCATGGGCCGACGTTCCTTGGCTGCCAAACCCTTTGTGGCGACAGGAGGCGAACCATTCTATCGGGAAACCGTTGCTTTATTGAGCAGAGATGAAAAAGCAGGGAAAGAACCTCACGGCGGCGAAAGTGGCCCTGGAAGCCGTCACGGGCCGCCCGACGCTTCAAGAGATCGCGTCCGGTTAGCGGGTTCATCCGAATCTAATTACGAATTGGACGAGTCAATCGATAGCGGACAGCAAGAGCTTGAACGAACGAACAGGAAAAAGATGGGGGTGAGCGCCGCCGACATCGACCGATCCCCTGGTGTCTCCATAGATAACCTCAGGCCACTAGGTCAACTCGACCGACAGCGCATCGTAATTGTAAAGCCACTGATTCCTTTCAGCTCCCAGCTTGCGCTCGGCGAACGCTTCCCTCAGGTTTTGCTCCGTTGCAAGATGGAACAGCCGTGCGTTGTCGCTCGATTCCTCGATGATACGGCTCGTTCGGGGAATCCGGTTTCTCTGGTACAGATCGAGCGCTTCTTCGATCGAATCAGACGCATCCAGGCAGCGGGTGAGAACGACGCCGTCCTCCACCGCCATTACGGCACCCTGGGCTAGAAACGGTAAAGTCGCGTGTGCGGCATCGCCCAGCAAAGTCACGTGGCCCCGACTCCAGTGATCGACTGTCGGGCGGATAAACAATCCCCAGCGATAACACTGATCTTTATCCGCGTTTTCAATAATCTCACGCACCTCAGGATGCCAGTTTGAGAAGTCGTCCCTCATCTGGGACCAATCGCACTTGACGGTACAGAATTCCTCGCTCCACGCAGTGCTTTCGACCGAGCCAACGAAACAGATCAGGTTGCTGCGAGCGTTATAGACGACGGCATGGGCCCCAGGACCCACCCAAACAGTCATCACAGCATCCGTGAAATCTCCGGAGAGGCGTTCTGTGGGCACGAGAATGCGCCAGGCCGCATTACCTGTGTAATGCGCTTCGGTCTTTCCCAGAAGCTGTGCGCGGACCACAGACTTGATTCCATCGGCGCCAATCAGAAGGTCGCCTTCTTCGTGCCTGCCGTCCGCCAAGGTTAGGGTAACCGTTGAACCGTCTTGCTCGAAGCCTTCAACCGCGCTGTTGAGATGAACGGTGTCAGGGCCGAATTCGCGTACGGCTCCCACGAGCACTTCATGCAGGTCGGCGCGATGAAACAGGTAGTAAGGCGCCCCGTGGAGTCGATGGTGCTCTTCACCCAACGGAAAGGTCTGAATGATCTCACCGGACTGGAACAGCCTGAAGACATAGGCCCTGGGTTTGACGCCGACTCTTTCCAGCGCATCGGCGAGACCCAAATGACAGAGCATTTTGATCGCGTTAGCGCTCATGTGGATTCCAGCCCCAATCTCACCCAATTCCGGTGCCTGTTCAAATACACGCACCGGGTAGCCGGACTTCAGCAGACACGCGGCGGCCGTTAAACCTCCAATGCCGGCTCCGGCGATCATCACTTTGGGCTTTACTGACACGATACGGTTTCCATTGAGATCGACCCGGGTTCCAGACTTCTCGGGCTAAAATCGGTGCGTATAGATGATCTTCGAGGCTGCTTTCCGGTCGATTGTCTCGATGCGGGCTTCTTCGGCGATGTCGCCCGGATTGTCCCGCCAGTTCTGCGTGTAGACGAAGTATAGATCGTTCCCGGGTTTCATGATCCAGCGGAAGCGCGCCTGCCAGCCGATGATGCGGCTCAAGGTGTCGTATTGCAGATTGCTCGCGAGCGAAACCCATGGACTGAACTGTTTATTGACCTGAGACTGCAACAGGCTTGTCGAGAAGCTGCCTTCGGCCAGTTCGACGCGGTTGAACTGTCCGCTGAGGTTGATCACGAGACCGACCTGCGGGCGGATCTCCAGGCGCGGCTCAAACTCGCGTCGAGTCCCGCTGAAGTAATCGCCCCAGGAATAATCGCCGCCGATCGCGAAGACGCGCTGGTTGCTTGTGCTCCAGGAAACTTCGAAGCGCGTGAACCGGTATTCCGAGCCCCGGGGCAGAACAATATTGCCCTGCGCCTGGCGGAAGTCGCGCTGGAGGAACTCGTATTCCCGGAATATCTCAAACTGAACGCCGTCCCCGGCATGGGTGTTGACTGAGAGGAGCGAAAAGCGGACGCTGCGCGACAGCAGCTTGTTCGATGGACTGCTGATCCGGTTCACGTTGACGCCGAAGCGGTACTGCCGGATCAAGGGGTGGTTCTCAGGACGGGGCGCTATTGTCAGACCGCTGACCACCTGCTTGATACCGCGCCGGTCATTGAAGCCGACGGCGGGATCGAAATTCTCCTGCCTTTCGTTCGCGCGTAACGCCGCGTTGATCAGGTCATTAGGGTAGGTGACCCCCATGGAGACGCGTGAACTCTTGCCTGTGCCCTCTGGGTTCGTCGTATGGACGACGTCCCCCCGGAACCTCAGGTTCTTGTCCCCCAGGAACGTTCGGGTCGTGAGATTGTAGTCGAAGGCGATCGTGTGGCGGGGGACCGGGACTGCTGAACTCCCAGGTGCGCCGATTGTGTTACTCGCTCTCGCCGCACGTCGGGTGTAAAGCATCCCGATCATCGCCTCGGTCCAGAAGCGCCGGGTCCCCCGGAGGATCGTGAAGTCCTCACCGAGCCGGCCGCCCTCTTCTGCGGTCCGCACCTGCATCACCCCGATATCGTGCGCGCTGACCTGTCCGGTCAGCTTCGCCCCGTATTCGATCCGCTGGGGCACTCCTTCGTTCAAGCCGATGCGACGGCTGAAAAACGCCTGGAACGGAGTCGCCAGATCGAAGTAGTTACTGCCTTCGAGAAAGAATTCCCGCTTTTCAGGGAAGCGGATGGGGAATCGTGTCAGGTTGACTTGGCGGTCATCGACTTCGGTTTCGGCAAAGTCCGTGTTGAGCGTGAAGCTGGCGCGGAGGTTGGACGTTACCGCGTAAACGAAATCGAGTCCCGTGTCACCGGTGTACAGGGTCTGATTGGCGGGATCCGGCCTCCGCGAATCGTAGAGGCCCGATCCCACGATATACGGCCGGACGTCAAGGCCAATACCCGGGTTGACCTCCGACACGCCTGTGAGCAAACCCGCATTCGACATGGTTCTCAGTTCCTGGTTCCGGGCGAATCCGTTCCATATGCTTTCTTCGTTCTTCCGGCGCACGGTGCGCTGGAAGTTGATGCCCCAGGCCGTGCCGTCCGGATTGAAGTTGAGCGTCCGAAAGGGTATTTCGATCTCGGCGATCCATCCGATATCGGTCCGGCTTATCCGCGCTGTCCAGATCCCGTCCCAGGCCCGCTGCTGCTCGCCTGCCGGGAAAACCAGGCTGTCGCCCATGGATCCGGAAGGGTTGATCTCGAAGAAATAGCCGGACCTTTCGTCCAGATACGTGTCGAAGACCCACATGAATCGATCTCCGGAAGAGAGTGCGGCGTCTCGCAACATGGTGTTGCCCATCATGCCTTCGGGGCTCGAGTCGTAACAAATCACACCCATGTAGAGGGCGTTGTCGGAGTAAACAATCCGGACCTCCGTGCGTTCGGTGGCCGGCGCGCCGTTGTCGGGATCGACTTGTACGAAATCGGACGCGGGCTCCGGGCGTTCCCAGAGGGCTTCGTCGAGTACCCCGTCCAGATCGATCGATTCACCCGGCCCGAGCCTGTAGGCTGACAACAGACGACGGTCGGCGAAGTCTTCGAGACTGCGCTGCGAGGCGTCGAGAGGTGCTGTCAGCAGGGTCGAAACAAACAAGAACGGAATGAAAGCCTTCGCTATGCGTCTCGGTGTCGTTCCGTCTCTCAAGCTAATGCTTCCTCCATTCGGTGTGGCCGGTCTGGTACTCGCTCAGAGTTCGTAGGGTTTGTATGTATCCTGTTTACCGTGGACTCCGCAAGAGTCCCCTGGATTCGGGCGTCAGTTTTCGAGACTGCTCGGAGGCCGGTTCCACCCTAGTGCGGCACCGACACTTAGGTGTAGAGGTACAGCTTTTAATACAGAGTAGCTTTGTTCTGATCGGTGAGGAAGGATTCGGCGGCAGGGAAAGTGGACACGATGTGATCAGCCTTGTGGGGCGGTCATAGCCGGCCGGTGCCCGCGGCCGGTCTATTCACACCCCACCCACATCATGCGTGTTCTAACGAAGACCACTCTCGATGGTGTGCCTGAGGTTAAGATTTTCCTGGCGCGCCTGGGTCAACCACTCCAGGGTCGCATCCGAACATTCGCTCATTACGGTCTGATAATTCTCGACGGCATCGGGGTTTACGAAGGGATGCGGATCCCCCGGATTTCGGAACCTCAGGGCAGTGAGTTTCTCGAGAGTTTTGTCGTAATTCGTATGACTCGATAGGTGAACGTCGGCCCGGGCCTCCAACGCTATGTCCCGGAAACGCCTCGCCGACGCGGCGTATATTGGTAGTACCTCGAAGGGGTCCGGGTAGTGCCCGAATCCGAAGGCGGTGCCTCCAAACAAGGCCCCGACGTGGAGACGGTTACCATCCTTGAGCGGCCACAGCGTTGAAATCGTACCGGGTGTGTGACCCGGCGTCACATAGAGCGTCACCGTGGTATCGCCAAGCGTCAGTTCCATACCATCGCTGGCCACCATGTCTTTCCTGGGCTTGAGGTCCTCGGACATACCCGCGCTCGCCACCAAGTCCCAATCCCGTTCGGCCATGATAATCCGGGCGCCGTAGTTGTCCTGGAGTTGTCTGGCTCCGAGAAAATGGTCGGAGTGGCCATGGCCGATGATGACATACTTGATATCAGCCGGATCGAGACCGAACTCGCGCAGCCCGGCAACGATCTGCGCTTCAACCATGTACTCGTGGGCCGTGTCGTGCAGAATAATCCCCTCGGATGTCGTCATCGCCCACATCGAATCGTGATTGCTCCCCACGTAGTACAAGTTGTCGAACACCTTCGCTGGCTTCTGGTACCATGCGTCGCGCGGTGGAATTCCGGGACCCGGGTTGAACTGTGGGCCCGAAGGATCGGGGTCCATGACCAACGCACCGTCGGTGATCATCGTGCGGCGGGGGGGACGCTCGCCGCAGAGTTGATCGAAAAGCCCCGAAAAATCATGTCCCGGTAGGTACGTAGCGGCCCTGGCAATTGCCGCTTGGGAATCACCCGCAGTCGGGCTGTCCTGGGCGTTCGCATCGCTAATGACCCCCGCCAGAAGTAAGAAGCCACAGAGCGCAACCACCAAACGGCATTTTCCGGTCATAATCAATCCTCCTCGTTAGGATATTTGGATTCGATTTGTGTTGAAGTTGACGCGATCCTATCACATGCGCTCGCAGAGCCCCCGTGAGCATGGATCGACTTCCCGACAGGAGGGGCTTTCCCGTCTTGCTAATCGGTCGCGAAGCAGTAGAGCAGGCCGGAACCGCCGCTGGCCGCAATACTCTCCGCGTCGCAGCCGCGGCTCGGGTGCGTCGAATTCCAGGGCGCGTACCCTGCGTTGCCGCGGCGATTGATATGCCCGAGCGTGCCCAGGTCCTCAAGAGCATTGCTGGTCCAGTCGCCACAGGTCAGAGTGTGCCCGTCATAGTTCAGCTGGTCCATCAACTCGTAAGGCTAGGCGGTGCCGTCGATCCGCGAGCCGGTCAGTATGTCGTTGCCCTCGGGTGGAACCAGGTCGCCTGTTTCGGTAAGGACGGTCTGTTCCGTGATGTTGACGCTGTCGGAGTGCAGGTGTTCAACGTCCCGGGCGATCAAGGTGCCCCGGGCGTTGTACCAGGGACCCGCGCCGATGCGGTCGCGCGCATTGATGTGCAGCGCGGGATTGGACTGGCTGAGGTAAGCGTGCCAGTTCTTGTTTCCCTCGCCTGCGGCCCCGGCCAGGGCCTGACAATGCATGTCGGCACCATGCAGGCCGCCCAGGTCGCCCCCTCCATCGCCCGGGGCCACGCTCGTGACGAAGAAACTCATGCTCGTGTCCTGGGCCATTGCCGGATGAGCGGCTATCGCTGCGAACACCATTAGTGTAAGAACAGCTAGTGTAAGAACAGCTAGTGTAAGAACAGCGTTCATCTTTTTCATGGTTCGGTTCTCCTTCATAATCGGGTTCGCTCGGGCGGCAGTCAGCGGCCTCCCGCATGTTCATCCGCAGTGAGAGAATAGTAGAACGTATAGAATGCGGGTATGAGGGTCAAGAGGATAAGCGAACATTATTCATGAGCAATCGTTTCAACAGGATAGCCTTACGTGACCGGCTCCCGACGCGATTACTTTTTGTGACGCTCGCTGCCCTCGTCCACCTTCAATTTCTGACACAAGATCTTGAAAATTGAAAAGATTTGAACCGACTGCAGGTTATGATATATTGCCTGTAATTTCTTGTATTTACAGTTGCGTCAGAAACAAGTGAGCTTAACTCACGAGCAGCGAGTCAGTGCGCCCTGAACGTGATGTAGGGATTGCCTGTCTTGTTGCTCAGATTAGAGGGGTGGAAAATGAAATCAGGAGTGAGATTTTTATTGTTGGTCGCCTTGGTCGTTGCGCTGGGCTCAGCCACGGTGTGGGCGCAGTCGACGGTCGAGATCAGCGGGTCGGTGACCGATGTCACGGGGGCGCTGCTGCCCGGCGTGGACGTGTCAGCTACGAACACCGGCACCGGCATTACCCGGGCGACGGTATCGAACGAAACCGGATCCTACGTGTTGACGAATCTACCCACGGGGCCCTACCGTCTCGAGGTGTCGTTGCCGGGGTTCCAGACCTATGTCCAGACCGGAATCCAAATGCAGGTCGGCAGCAACGTTCAGATTAACGTTGCGCTCCAAGTCGGTCAGGTGGCCCAGACCATCGAAGTTCAGGCCAACGCGTCATTGGTTGAAACCCGGAACGTGTCCATAGGACAGGTCATGGATAACGAGCGGATTCTGGAACTGCCTCTGAACGGGCGGAACGTGCAGGAGCTGATTACACTCTCCGGAGGGGCCGTACGGTCGGGAACTTCGAACGCCATCGCCCTGCAGGGCATTCCGGAGATTGCGATCGCCGGCGCTTTCCAGAGCGCCACGACATACATGCTCGATGGCGCGATGCACAATAACACTTACTCCAACAACAGCCTGCCGCAGCCGTTTCCGGATGCGCTCCAAGAGTTTCAGGTTGAAACCGGCGTCCGGTCCGCCCGCAGTGGACGCAACGCGGGTGCTCAGGTCAGCAGCGTGACGAAGTCGGGGACCAACGAGTTCCATGGCAACGCGTTCTGGTTCGTCCGCAACGATCTGTTGAACGCACGGGAGTACTTTGCCAGGTCGGAGAGCACGCTGAAAAGGAACCAATATGGCGGGACCATCGGCGGTCCGATCGCCGAGAACCGGCTCTTTTTCTTTGCCGGCTACCAGGGCACGACAGTGCGGCAGGACCCAGCCGATGAGAGGGTGTTTATCCCGACAGCGGACATGCTGAGGGGCGATTTGACCACCTTCGCTTCTGCGGCCTGCAACTCGGGCCGGCGGGTCGATTTGGAAGCGCCCTATGTCGATAACCGGATCGACCCCGCCCTGTTCAGCCCGGCGGCAGTCAATCTAGCGGCCCGGCTGCCGACGACGAACGATCCCTGCGGCGAGATCACCTTCGGGGTAAGGGAGAACACTGACGAGCACCAGGTCTTGAGCCGGGTCGACTACCAATTGAACGACGAACAATCGCTGTTCGGGCGTGTTTATTTCGTCGACCCTGACGAAGCGGTACCGTTCTCGTTCGATGAGAGCAACGTCTTGCTTACGGATTTCAACGGCTACGACAATTGGGTCGCCGCCTATGCGGCGGGCCATACCTATCTGATCAGCCCCACCACGGTCAACTCACTCCGCCTGAGCGCGAACCGCTGGGAAGCCGTCCGCGCCAAGGGCAGCATTTTCTCGGCCCCGGACTTGGGCGTCAACATCTTCTCTTATGAGAATGACCAAACAAGGGTGAGTGTGGACGACGGATTCGACCTCGGAACGAACAACGGGCCGATGATCGGCAACAGCTTTGCCCTCACCGAGGAGTTGAGCCTGACGCGGGGCGATCACCAGTTGACGTTCGGATCGAACGCGGGATACTCGATGTCGTTTCTGAGATCGAACGTTCGGACGGCGGGCAACTTCGATTTCGATGGCCTGTCGGACTTCCTCATAGGCGAGGTGGCTGAGTTCCAGCAAACCCCGCAAACCAATGCCATCGTCACCCAATGGCACACAGGGTTTTTCGGCGCCGACGTCTGGCGGCTGACGCCCACTGTGACCGTGAACTACGGACTTCGCTGGGAGCCCTACATTCCCCAGGTGCGCCGGAATGGTTCTGTCGACAATTTCAGCGAAGCCCGGTATGCGGCGGGGCAGAAGACCATCGTTTACGACAACGCCCCGTTCGGCTTTATTTACCCTGGCGATCCCGATTTTGTGGGGGGGTCCCCCAGGGGCGACGGTACCTTCCTGGCGTCGGGTCAAAATATCCACTGGGGTGATATCTCGCCGAGGCTGGGCTTGGCCTGGGATATGTTCGGGGACGGACGCATGTCCGTTCGAGCGGCCTTTGGAAGGTCGTACGAGCAGTTGACGGGCGGACTCTTCGCCGGTTTCATCTCCCCGCCGTGGGACAATCGGGTCATCCTCGACAACCCCGTGGGGGGGTTTGACGATCCCTGGCTCGACTTTCCGGGTGGCAACCCGTTCCCGACGCCTCAGGAGGTGACTGCCGATGCGTTGTTCGTGCCCAATGGAAGCTACTACTCGCTTTCACCCGACCTCCCGACGACATCGAGGAACCAGTGGAACCTGAGCATCCAGAGGCAGTTCGGGCAGGACTTGACCGTGGAGACGACCTACATCGGCAGCCAGGCAGCGCACATCTGGTATAACAATGCGATCAATTACGGCCTATATGTTCCCGGGGTCGGCGACGCCAACGGGAACTGCTTCCTAGACGGCGTGCAGACTCCCTTCACGGTCAGGGCAGGCAGTTCCTGTTCCTCGACCAGGAACCTCAACGACCGTCGGCGCCTGAACATGTTGTATCCGAACATCGGGGGGACAACCCTCTCATATGTGGATGAGTACACGAACGGGGGCACGCAGAGCTACCACGGCCTGCTGCTTTCCGTCCAGCGTCGGGCTACCGACGGCGTGAACTTCGGCACGAACTATACGTACTCACACTGTTATGGCGATGACAACGTATCGCAAAGCGGGCATGGAGGGAATCCCGACAGGACCGTCCGTCCCGGCAACCGGGATGCCGACCGCGGCAATTGCCGCCACGACCGGCGGCACGTCTTTAATCTGACGTCGGTCCTCCAGACGCCGGAGTTTGCCAACCCGACCACGCGGACTCTGGCCAGCAACTGGAGGCTGTCCACGATCTTCAGAAGGTCGTCGGGTGCCTTTCTGACCGCGGACCTCGGCCGCCGTCGGGATCAGGCGCGGAGCGGTGTCGCCGACCAACGGGCAAACCAGGTGCTCGACGATGTGTTCCTGGACAAGTCGGGCGACCCGGGTACGCTGTACCTGAATGCGGATGCGTTTGCGCAACCCGCTTTGGGTACCTATGGAAACATTGGCCCCCGGAATATTAAGGGGATCGGAACCTGGGACTTGGACGTGGCGCTCGCGCGCACATTCCAGTTGGGCGAAACCCAGCAGCTGGAGTTTCGAGCCGAGGCGTACAACCTGACGAACAGTTTCCGGGCCGTAAATCCGGAGGACAACATTCGGAGTCGCAATTTCGGCAGGATCCGTCGTGCTTTAGCCCCGAGAATCCTGCAGTTCGCACTGAAGTTTGCGTTCTAGCAGTGTTGTGTATTGGAAGTAAGTTGATGTAGTTGGATCATGACTGTGGGGATGCTCGGCGTCCCCACAGTCCAACTCAAGTCTTTCCGTATCCCGTTCCTCATGAAGGCCTGCCATTAGTCCCTTTCATACCCGTGCATGATGGCCCAACGAACCGAGTTCTGTGATACATCGATGTCCACCGGGCCGTTCAATCAGCTGCGCCAAGCGGGATATAGCATTGCGCTGACAGTGACTCCATCGCCCTCCGGTACGTCGATAAGCGGGATGGAAACGTTGATCAGAGTGGACCCGATACTTCGGATAGACTGAAGCAGAACTCGGCTGCGGCCACCCCGAGGGAAACCATCCAGGGAGGAAAGAAGAATGCGAAACGAAATAATGCCAATCAAGGCGATCCCGGCCAAGGTGATCACGGTAATGACACTCGCTGTAGTGGCAGTGCTGGCAACCTCATCGGTCGCGTCCGGTCAGGGTGCGTTCGCCCCCGGGGGAGGTCTGTCCTCCAGCATCATCGAGGCATCGGTTCTGACGCGGGCGGGACTCCCGTCCGAGGACATGGCCAAGACTGTCTTGAGCGATGCGCTGAGGGGCAACATTCATCCCCAGTGGTTTGCTGTAAAGTCAGGCGGAGCCACGATTCGTACATTCGTGGTCTTCCCGCAACGTCCCGATAAGGCCCCTGTCGTGCTTCTCACATCCGACAATCAGGGCATGAGCGACTGGCTCCGCGCGATGGGCGATCAGGTGGCGGGGGAAGGCTTCATCGCCGTTGTGCCGGATCTGTTATCGGGGATGGGTCCCGATGGCGGCGGCACTCAATCCTTCGACAGCCGCGACGCGGTTTTCAAAGTCCTGACCGAGCAGAGGAACGAAATTGCGAAACGTACCGCGGACCTGATGGACTGGGCGATCCGGATGCCGGGGTCGAACGGGCACGGGACCATCCTCGGATTCAATGCTCAGACCGGCAATCCGCGGATCGATGCCAGCATCGAATCGGGGGAGCGCCGCCGAGCGACTTTCGAGTTGAACGAGTATGCCTGGGAAAACGCACTGGCGTTCCTGGCAACTACCGAAAACGTTGCTCAGCCGGCTGCCCTCGCGAGGCAGGCGGGCGGTGGCGGTCAAACGCTTCTCGGGACGCGGGAGGCCGGAATCCTGGCCGAATTTCTGAGCCGTGGAGACACTGATCGGATACCGACGAGAAGTAAACACCCCGACTTCCCTGCGAATTTCCTGATGGCCGCCAGAGTTGTCGACGATTCACCCCGTCGAGGTGAGTGGATCGACATTCCGATGGCGGGCGGCACCCAACTCCGCACCTGGATTTCCTATCCCGAAGGCACCACCCCTGCGCCCGTTGTACTTGTCTTTCAGCCGGGTCCCGGCATGGACATGGGCGAGCCGCCCCAGAGGGGAGGCGGCGCCAACTGGCTGCGGGGAATCGCCGACCAGTTGGCGTACGAGGGCTTCATTGCCCTTGTTCCGGATCTGACATCGGGTCTGGGTCCGAACGGCGGGAACTTCGATTCCTTCCGGTATCCTGACGATGTCGGCATGGCGCTGGGTACGCTCAGCCGCGAGGAGGTCCTCAATCGAGTCAGAGCCGCGCACGACTATGGGCTCGGCCTGCCCATGGCCAGCGGTACGAGCGCGGCGATCGGATTCTGCTTCGGCGGTGGACTGGCCTGGGAATCCGCAGCAATGGTCGAAGGCTTGGACGCCGGCGTGGTCTTCTACGGCGGTCCTCCGGAGGAACAGGTGATGGCTCGCATCCACGCCCCGGTGGCAGCCTACTACGGAACGAACGACGTCGGCCTGGCACCGAGAATCGGAACTGCAACGGCGGATATGGCGAGGCTGGGGAAGGAGTTCGAGGTGGAAGTCTACGACGAGGCCACGCACGTGTTCCTCTATCGTCAGGACCTGAGCAAGAATTCGGCAGCAACGGTGGATTCATGGCCGAAGGCGATCGCATTCATGAAGAAGCACACGATGTAGCCGAAAGGACTTGGGGCTGAGAAACAGTGGGCGTACGAAAAACATTTGGAGGTGTTTGATGTTGAAGTGCTGGCAGTTTGCTGTTACGAGTGCGGTTATTGTTCTGCTCGCCGGGTGCTCCGGCCCGGAACCCGGGGGAACACCGGAACCGGATTCGGCCGTGGCCGGGGATCAACCTGCAGAGCGCGTGAACTGGAATCTGAGGGCGCCGTGGGCCCAGACGCGGCAGGACGCCACGCGCGAGAACAAGGCTCCCTTCAAGCTTTTCGACAACGTGTACTACGTCGGACTTCAGACCGTCTGCGCCTATCTGATTGATACGGGAGAGGGACTGGTCCTGATCGATTCAACCTATACCGACACCGGGGATTTGGTTCTGGAAAACATCCGTACCCTGGGTTTCGATCCCGAGAATCTGGAATACATCTTCGTGACCCACGCCCATCAAGACCATGTCGGCGGCGCGGCGAGAATCCAGGAAGTGTCCGGCGCGCGTGTGGGTATGGCGCAAGGGGACTGGGGTGTCGTAGCAGGGCAGGAAGATTACGAGCTCACCGAGGATCTCGTTCTCGCCGACGGTGCGACGATGACGCTGGGAGATACCACGTTTATGTTCTACCTCACCCCGGGGCATACACCCGGTTCGACCTCGATCGAGTATCAGGTGCAGGATGGTGAGAACTCCTATCGCGCGCTCAGTGCCGGCGGACTGGGAATGTCGATGGGTCCAGTGGAAACACTGACGTTTCTCAGTAGCGTCGAACGTCTCAAGGCCCTCGGTCCATGGGATGTAATGCTGCCTAATCATCCATGGCTGATGGCGGGCACGCTAGCAGACGTAGAGACAGGCTTGTCGACGCGGGGAGACGGAGCGCATCCGGGCGTCCTGGGTTCGGCAACGATCGACGGTTGGTTTGATTCGGTCTTGGCCGTGATACACGAAAAAATTGATTCGGAGACCCAGGCGCCTTAGTTTTCGCCCTTTGTAGCGTTGTTGCATGGATCGGGGCGGAGATGGAATTCGCCCTTTCCCAAGCGGTAGCGTCAGGCGATACGCTCGAACACAGGCCGTCCGAGTGCGGTCATTGTGTTCAGGACTTTTTGGCCGAGTTGGATCTCCGTGATCTGCCTGGAGAAGCTGCGGGATTGGAGTCTGCGGCCGATGACACCCTTCCAACGGCCGATCTGCGTTTCTATCCGGCTGCGCTGGTTGTACCCTGTGGCCACTTGCCAGGCCATGCGGCCGTTGCTGCGGATCTGAGCAATATGGCGATCCCGAACGGTTGGATCCCGCGCCGATTGCGGTCGGATCGCTGCGTTCTTTGGCGGCGGTATAACCACATCCAGGGTCTCCCCATACCGTTCCCTCAGCAGATCTCGTGTAGACGCTCCATCATAGGCGCCGTCAGCCAGAAAGCCCGCGACCGGGGCATCGAGTTGATCCAGGAGCCCGGGTAATGCAGTGCTGTCTCCAACGTCATCGTGAGTCAGATTGGCGCAAACAATCGCACCGCTGGCCAGGTCCAGTCCGAGGTGGAGTTTGCGCCAGCGGCGGCGTATTCCCTTGATTTTATGCTTCTGCGCGAGCCATTCCCCTTCGCCGAAGATCTTGAGGCCGGTACTGTCCACCACCAGATGGACAGGCACAGATCCGGCTTGCATCATCACCTGAGCGATGCTCAAGCCGTTTGCACGACGCGACAGTGTGGAGAAGTCCGGCACCCGTATATCCAGCCCCATGAGCGTGCCGATGGATCCCATAAGTCCCTGCGTTTGCCGCAACCCAAGCCGATACGCCGTGCGCAGCGTCAGGCATGTCTCGATCGCCAGATCCGAGTATCTCCGCTGGCCACCCCGTGACGTGCGGCGCGGCGCGCTCCACACACTTTGAGCCTCCTCACTGACCCAGATCGTCAGATCACCCCGCTGGCGCAGGCTCTCGTTATATTCCGCCCAGTTGATCACCCGATACTGCGCCTTATCAAACTTGTGCCGTCGGGCTGCGTTGAACTTATGTGGCATCTAAGTTATCCCCGGTGTTGAAAAACACGATGATAAGGCATCCTTCGGGATGATCCATGCAACAAGGTTCCTTCAAGGCCGGGACTATAATCGCTTCCAACACACTTTACGAATCCGCGATACGTTCCTGCGCCAGGGAAAGTGCCAGTAGCACCGCGTCTTCGGGGGTCGCCACGGCGTGAAATAGGGGTTCCGAGTACCGCTTGCCATCGAGGACCGAGTCCCACGTTCGGAGCCCCACGACGGGCGTGCCTACCTTGATGGCGAGGGCAATTTCCGAGAGGGTCCCTGCACCGCCGGCGATCGCGATGATCGAGTGTGCGGTCAGCACGTTGATTGCGTTCCGGGCGTTGCCCATTCCAGTAACGATCGGGAGTCCGACCCAGCGGTTCGCGTTCCCTTCGTTGTCGTCGGGAAGAATACCGACGACCAGACCTCCGGCTTCCGAAGCGCCGCGTGCCGCAGCTTCCATCACGCCGCCGCCACCGCCACAGATAAGCACCGCGCCGTGGTCGGCGACACCGCGGCCCACACTTTCGGCGATCCTGGAAATCTCCGTGTCACAGGTTCCGGAGCCCATGACGCCTATCCTCAATTTCCGCTCCATTCCCTAGTTCTGCCCTACGGTCGGAAAGACACAACCGAGAGACGCCAAGATGCAGATGACCTAAATAAAAAATCACTTTTGCGTCTCTGCGCCTCTGCGTTAACAGTCATATATCGGTTTGACTCACCCTGGAGGGTCAGGTTTGATGAAACTTGTCAATGCTTCAGTTCATCATCGCGCGGATTCGTTTTACGTTCATTAAATACGACTCAATTTTGGAGTTGTCCGCTGAATCGGGAGAGTGCTTCAGGTACCACTTGAGATCGCTTGCGGCTCCTCTGAACTGGCGTAGCTGAAGACGCAGAACGCCACGCTCTTTGTAGAGCTCCACCGCCTCAGGTTCGGTCAGTATCATCATGTCCAACATCACGAGGGCCCGGTCGAAAGTCTGTGCTTGAAGGTATATCGACTTTAAGTTGGCCAGCATCCGCGTGAGGATATGGCGGTTGGTGACCCGCCGTAACCATCGTTCCATCCTTTGACCGGTCTCGAGTCGCCCGGGCGGAAGTAGCCCACGACACTCCTCAGGTGTCAGTATCGACCCCTGGTTAAAGGGGTCGATAAATATTTCTTCAGTCCGTGATACGTGCTTTACCAGAAAGTGCCCCGGCACGCCGACTCCGTCGATGGCGAAACCGATGCGGCGGGCAACCTCGATATAGATGGCTGATAAGGTGATGGGGATTCCCGTCCGCCGCTCGATGACATCGTTCAAAAAACTATTGCGAGGGTCGTAGTAGTTTTCCGAATTGCCCTCGAACCCGTAGTCGACGAAGAGAACCTGATTGATCGCCTCAATGGTTTCTATCGGCGGAGAATCGGTGGCCGTTTTTCTTTCTACTCCAGCAGCCATGCGATCGAGTTCGTCCAGATATGGGCCGAGCGACAGGTGAGGGTATTCTTCAGTGGCCAGGAGTAAAGCGGCCTCTGCCAACGGAATGCCTAAATCCGGCAGTGTGACTAACTCTCTAAATGTCTCTCTGGATCGTGTAGTCACGCCAACCTTTCCTTGATCCACGGTTCGAATTCCTGGATCGAGGCGAGAATCCAATCGGCTTCGCCGAGGTGAGACCGATCGTAGGAATGTTCCACTGCCAGACACTGAAGGCCTGCGGATTTCGCTGACCGGATGCCTCCGCCGGAGTCTTCCACCGCTAGGCACCTCCCGGCCTCGAGTTGCCCGTGGCGCTTTGATAACTGCTCTGTGGCTGTAAGGAACGGTTCCGGATCCGGCTTGCCGCTGTCGACATCTTCGGCAGCTACGATGACGGAGAAATAGGTCTCAAGGGCGCCAGCCTTGAGGATCCACTCGATTTCATCCCTTCGGGCACCGGAAGCGATCCCAAGCGGACAGCTCTCCGCTGCCGCTCGAACGGCTCTGTCCGATCCCTCGAAAAGTACGTCTCTGTCGCCCAGAAGACTGTAGTAGCTATTCGATTTTCGGGCCACGAGTGTTTCCAATGCGTCACCGGCCAGGTTCAGGTTGTGGTCACCATAGAGCGCGCGAAACAGGTCCCAGTCGTCGAACGCCAGGTACCGTTCGTAATATGCTTTTTCAGTAAGCGAAAGTCCCTCTTCGAGCGCTATCGTTTGGAAGGCTTCCAAATGTATCGGCTCATCATCGGCCAGGACGCCATTGAAGTCGAATATTACAGCTTGAAACATAGTGATCGTGTTATGCGCTGTCCCATCTGAGGCGAGACGTCAGTCTAATACGACAATCAGGTCAAATAGGAAAAGTCGCTCAGCCGGCTTTCACTACGGGCTGTTATAGCATCCTTCGAAAATAACCCGAATCGCATACTGATAAGATACGAGATTGCCTATGAGTTACGACGTCATCGTGGTCGGGGGTGGAGCGATTGGACTGGCTCTGGCCCGCACCATGGCCGAGGACCGGTCGGTTCTCCTGATCGAGCGGGGTTCCACCGGCCGGGAATCGTCGTGGGCGGCGGCGGGAATGCTGTGCCCGCACAGCGAGGCCACGGAAAACGACCCACTATTGGGGTTGAGCCTCGCAAGTCTCGCGATGTACCGGACTTTTGCTGCGGAATTGCTCGAGGAGACCGGCGTCGATATCGAATATCAGGACAATGGCGTGATCGTGCTCGCCTCGGACTCGATTGAATACGAGAACTTACGGCATCGGTGTGCGTGGCAGCAGAGGGCCGGACTGGACGCGACACTGCTTTCTGCCGAGGACGCACGCAGGCGGGAACCGCGACTGACCCTTGAGTTCGAAGGCGCGATGTTCTGTCCGGGTGACCATCAGATTCGGCCCCGAATACTCCTTGATGCTCTTAAAAAGTCATGTGCCATACGCGGCGTCGAGATTCTGGAAAACTCTCCGGTGGAAGCAATCGTTTCAGCCGGAGACCATGTGACGGGTGTCCGGTCCGGTTCCGGGTCCTTTGCTGCTCCAGTCGTGATTCTGGCCGCTGGAGCCTGGGCGTCCGAAATCGATGGTATGTGTCCGAAGATTCGCATGAAGCCGCGGAAAGGTCAGATACTCTCGCTCGAGATGCCGGGCCCGGTGTTCCGGCATCTGATTCGATGGGGTCGGCTCTATTTGGTTCCACGCAGGGAGTGCGAACTCGTTGTCGGTGCAACGAATGAAGATTGTGGGTTCGACCGCCGGCCTACGGCGGCAGGATTGAGCGTTCTGCTGGCCGATGCCCAACGACTGTCTTCCGATGTCGGGCACTATCCAATTCTGGAAACGTGGGCAGGCCTGCGTCCGGCCACCGAAGACGGGCTTCCGGCGATAGGGGCTTCAGGAGTCGAGGGGCTGTTCTATGCTCTCGGCCATTACCGGAACGGAATCCTCTTGACACCGGTTACCGCAAAAATCATAGATGCGCTGACGCGAGGGGACATCCCTGATGAAGAGCTGTCTGCATTCTCGCCGCTGCGTTTTTCCCAGTAATACATCCGGGTTTTCCTTACCCGATAGGCTGGTATAATCGCGTCTTCATGATTGACTCCGCCATCGTCGGGAAGGTCGAGCGAGGGGAACGGCTCAGTTTTGAGGACGGTGTTTCTTTGTACGAGTCAGACGACGTTTTTGGAGTGGGTCGACTCGCCCATCAAGTCCGTCAACGGCTGAACGGGAACGCCGCCTATTACAACGTCAACCGCCACATCAACTACACAAATGTTTGTGTAATCGATTGCCAACTCTGCCAGGGTGCGTATGCGCGGAAGCCCGGCGAAGACGGTGGCTATACGATGACGTTGGAGAATGTTTTCGCGTTTGCGGCACAGAAATACAACGATTCGGTTACGGAGTTTCATATCGTAGGCGGCCTCAATCCCGAGCTGTCCTTTGACTACTATCTTGATTTGTTGAAGGGGCTCCGGGAGAGATTTCCTTCGGTGCATCTGAAAGCATTCACGATGGTGGAGCTTGATTTCTTCGCCAAGATCACCCGGAAGCCACTGGAATGGGTTATTGAGCAACTGGTGGTGGCGGGCTTGGGGAGCTGTCCTGGAGGCGGCGCCGAGATTTTCGCCGAGAGGGCCCGTCCGCTGATTGCGGGCCACAAGATATCGGGCGACCGGTGGTTGGAGTGTGCGCGAACCGCTCACAAAATGGGCGTCAACTCCAATGCCACGATGTTGTACGGGCACGTCGAAACAATCCCCGAAAGGGTGGATCATTTTATAAGGTTGCGCGAACTCCAGGACGAGACACAGGGTTTCAACTGCTTCATCCCTCTTGCCTTCCACCCGGAAAACACGGCCTACGCCGAGTTGGGGCCAACGACGGGGACCGACGACCTCAAGACAATTGCCGTAGCACGCTTGATGCTCGACAATTTTCCCCACATCAAAGCGTACTGGGTGACGATCACGCCTGAACTCGCTCAGATTGCCCTGCGATTTGGGGCCGATGATCTGGACGGCACGATTATAGAAGAGCGAATCATCCACGGTGCCGGAAGTGAGACCAGCCTCGGGTTGACGCGGCAACGGATCGAACTGTTAATCCGGGATGCCGGATGCGTCCCCATCCAGCGCGACACTCTCTATAATCCCGTCAACGCGAAAGTCGCCTCATCCTAGAAGTCTTAATATCCGGATTCAACGCAGAGACGCGGAGACGCAGAGGTTTTATTTCTATCTATATTGCGTCCTCAGCGACCTTTGCGTCTCTGCGTTTAATGTTTATTGCTAGGATCGGAACGTGACTTCGGCGAGCATGAACGCCATTCCTTCCGGCACGATGTTCAGTGCAACAAAATCCGTCTTTAGCAGCTTTCGAATGTCGTCCACTACGTCTTGATCGATGTGATCGATCCGGAACGTCGCCCGGTGCACATCCGCTTCCGATAGCAGTTCGCAATCCAGTGCTTCCAGGCGCTTGATGATCCAGTGCAGTCGACCCGCGAAGGTGTTGGTATCTACGGTGCCGTCGATCTTGATGATCGTCTCCTCGGGCAGCCAACAGAATTTGTCCCCGCCATAGAGAATTCGGTAGTTGCTCCGTTTGACTTCAAGCACCAGCCCGGCATCCTTCCCGATGCCGAGCTGGGATCGATGATAGGCAGATCCGCAGTAAATGAACTCGCCGACTTCGATGCGCTTGGCTTTCAAGTAGTGCCCTGAGTTAGAACTTCGGTGCTTAACAGTTGCGTCCGGGTCCGATCCGATCATCTTCTTACTCTATACGCACGGGCTCGCCTCTTTATTCTGAATGCCGTTCACCCGCACCGTCGGATCGGTTCCGATCGTTCTAGGGTCCGCTTCAACATTCCGTCGATCCCGATAGGCCTTGCCATCAGGATGATGGCGAGGGTCGCCGGTCGTTTAGACAGGATGTCTGAATGAACGACCGAGCGAAATCTTATACTGCGAATTTCTAACTCAGGGCACTAGTGACCTGTACCACCCGAATCGGGAGCAGCGCCGATGGGTCTTGCCGGGGAGATCGAGGCGCGAGACGGAGGTCGATGTCTTCACATCGACGACGGCTCGCAACAAAGTTATCGCCGGCAACCCCCATCGGCCCAAAGGGTTCGGGCGAAACGGCATTGTCTTCGTTGTCGTCGCCGCCTCGCAATGTAGGGCCATTTACTCGTTGCCGACTCCTGGAATCCAACGCCGTTTGGCCCGAACGCTGCTCCCGATTCGGGTGGTACAGGCCACTAGGCACGCTGTTTTCAGCCCGTCGCGCAGACAAAATCAGCGATGGAGTCCAGATCGATTCGCGGATTCTCGCCACACGTTGTGCATTTCGGGTCCTTGCGGACCTTCACCTGGCGGAACGTCGCTTCCAAAGCGTCGTAGACCAGGAGCCGGCCTGAGAGGGTTTCCCCGATTCCGAGCAGGAGCTTGATGGTTTCCGTTGCCTGAAGAACGCCGATTGTTCCAGGAAGGACACCCAGGACCCCGGCTTCCGCACAGCTGGGAGCCAGTTCGGGTGGCGCCGCCGCTGGATACAGGCACCTGAAGCACGGCCCTTCGTGGGGGACGAATGTCGAAACCTGTCCATCGAATCGGAAGATGCTGCCATAGGCGACAGGCTTGTTGAGCGTGACAGCTGCGTCGTTGACCAGATACGCCGTAGAGAAGTTGTCCGATCCGCTGACGATGACGTCGTATTCCTTAAAGATATCGAGTACATTGGAGGCGTCGAGCCTCAGATTGTATGTGTGGACCTTTACATCGGGATTCACCTCGAACAGAGTCCGGCGTGCCGAGTCGGTTTTCGGCACCCCAATTGATGAGGTCCAATGCAGAATCTGCCGTTGCAGATTCGATTCGTCCACAACGTCGTCGTCAATGATGCCGATTGTCCCTACTCCGGACGCTGCGAGGTAGATCCCGGCTGGAGATCCCAGTCCTCCCGCTCCAACCAGCAGGACCTTGCTACCGAGAAGCTTCAGTTGTCCCTTTTCTCCAACTTCCGGAATCAGCACATGTCGGCTGTAGCGAGCCATCTGGTCCTTGCCCACGGTTTCGGGAATGATCAGCTTAAAGCCGTTGTCTTTCCAGTCCCGAATGCCGCCCGCCATCGATCGAACGTTCGCATAGCCGAGCTGATTAAGGCTCTTTGCCGCGAATGCGGACCGGACTCCCCCGG
Organism: Terriglobia bacterium; assembly: GCA_965218085.1. Lineage (GTDB taxonomy): Bacteria > Acidobacteriota > Terriglobia > 20CM-2-55-15 > 20CM-2-55-15. The sequence continues at coordinate 1,179,713 of CBDCKF010000001.1, forward strand.
CGCAGTAAACGACGATGGGCTGATTCTTATCGGAAAGCATCTTCTCGACTTTGACTTCCAGAAAGCCGCGCGGAAGGAATTCGGCACCTTCGATGTGGCCCTGATCCCACTCGTCTTTTTCGCGGACGTCCAACAGGGCAAAATCCCTGTTGCTGTCGAGTTTAGCGTTTATTTCCTGAGGACTTACCTCCTCAATTTCCTGCTTCACACCGGTGAGTAATTCGTTGAAATTGGGACTCATAGTACTCCTCGACCGGTCAAATTCTTCTTAATCCGATCTAAATTGATCAACTTTGTCATGTATCCGTCTAATTAAAGTACAACAATGCTCCGGCATTTCGCAAGACTTCTACCCGAGACTGCGGTGCCGGCTGTGTTCAAGCGACCTTGCCGTCCTGCTCCCAAGCCTCCCCTCGCATCCTGAGTTCGTCTAACACGTTCTGCATCCGGTCGTGCCAGTCCCGTACTGAAGACTCGTCGGCGTCAGGGGGTATCCAAATCGCGGGTGCTGCAAAGAGCATGGCCCGTGTGAACGGCATTGGGATCTGGAAGTGGTCCCAGCTGCTGAGTTGAATCTTACGCTTCAACGCAATGTGAAAGCAGAAAATTCCAGCTCCCGTTTTCCGGGCCAGTATGACGGGGCCAGCCTTGGCGACATAGCGTGGACCGCGCGGGCCGTCTATCGTGAAGGCGACATCGTGATTATTGCGGATTTCGCGAACCATCTGGGCCAGAGCCCGGCCCCCGGCCCGTGAGCTGGAGCCCCGGGCCGCCCCGTATCCATGACGCTGGATGCAGGCCGCGATTATTTCACCATCGAAGTTCAGGCTCGTCATGACGACAATGCCCCTGTTTCTCCACTGCCACGTGGCAGGGAATATGCGCCCATGCCAGAAAGTGAATATGGCGCGCTGTCCCGCTTTGTGGATTTCCTCGAGGTGTTCGAAGCCTGTCGCCTGCCACTGCAGACTGGGACCGATTAACGCGATCGCCCAGTAGCCGATCCATGAAACGAGGCTGATCTTGATGTGCTCGATTCTCGAGAAGCGGCGTGGCTGGCCGACCTCCATTCAAACGTAGTCTTTGGGGTTTCGGGTGAACTTGTCGTAACAGGCGGACGAGCAAAAGTAATATTCCTTGCCTTTGTATTCGGATTTGAATTCCGCCATGTCGGGGTCGGTTGGCATTTGGCAGACCGGATCAGTTTCCATCGCAGCTCCTTCGGTGAAATAGGGGTAAGTCTCTGGAATTTCCCCCAAGGATAAATCAAAACGAGTGTGCTGCAAACTCGGGCCGTGGATTTGCCGCTCAATGGGCCGAATCGCCGGCACGGCATCGGGGGTTTCAAAAGAGTGCGAGATAGACTTGACCGAAGTCGAGACTATGTATTCAGACGCCTCGAAGCCTTTGAGAAGACTAGGATTTCGTTAACTGGTAGCCGCTACCGGGATTACAACCAATCCCATGGGATCCCGAACGACGCCTTCTACACCCAGGGATTCAAAAATCATTGCAGTCTGCCTGACGCGCTCTGCTGGAACGGTCAGAATCTTGATCGGGCACCTGGATTCTTTCATCTGCATTACGGCTGCTGATAGCTCCCATAGGTTGTTTCCGACAACCGCGAGTTCTTCAACTACGGTTTCGGGTCCTTCCGGCCCACACGGCAACGCCGTCCAGTAGGGTTCTATTTTATTCATCACGTGCAGTCGCTCCGAAATTTTGCGGTGCTTGCTCTTGCTGTTATCCGTATCGACTCTTTTTCCGCTCTGGGTTACCGAAAAATCGAGATTAAGAAACAAAAGGGGAGACCCACGACCGAATGCTCAAGCCTCAGGTTCCGATATCCAAAGGGTTCGGCGTGAGTTCGGGGAATCAGTCATCTGTCCCCATTTATTGCATACAATAGTCCATATGAAGATGTTGCTTTTTGACGTGGATTTAACGCTCGTGAACACCGGCGGTGCGGGTATTCGGGCCTTGAATCAGGCCAGCAAAGACGTTCTGGGAGTCCCCGAAGCGATGGCCGGGATCACGCCACATGGTAAGACCGATCCGGCTATCGTCCGCGAAATATTCGCTCAGAATGATCAGAGCGATGACCATAATTTACAATATGTTACATTTGAAATACTTAATAAATACTTAAAATACTTGCAACAGGAAGTTCGGGACTCAGACCGCTATCGTGTCCTTCCCGGAATTCTTCCCTTGCTCGATCAAATCAGCAAACGTGATGACATCCGTCTGGGACTGGCGACCGGGAATCTGGAACGGGGTGCCCGGATCAAACTCGAGCGTGGCGGCCTCAATTCGTACTTCGGGTTCGGCGGTTTTGGTTCCGACGCCGAGGACCGCCGAGAGGTCGTCCTCGAGGCGGCCCGGCAGGGAAATCTCGGCGGCGGTGTCGATGTGAGTGGGGCTGACACCTACGTCATCGGCGATACGCCGAAGGACATCGAAGCCGGCAAGCAGGCAGGGTTTCAGACTGTAGGGGTTGCAACCGGCAGTTACTCGGTGGACGCGCTTCAGGCGACAGGGGCCGACTTGGTGATCGAAGACTTTATTGTTGGCCGCGATCAGTTCCTCGGTTCAACCTGCACTCTGTAGACATCGATGCGTTCGAGCGGACTCTCGTTTTCCGTTTCGACGGCTGCGATACGTTCAACGACGTCCATACCCGCTGTGACTCTTCCAAACACGGTATAGAAGTTGTCCAGAGCGGGTTGATCGTCCAGAACGATGAAGAACGAGGTCAGGGCACTGTCCGTTTCCTCGCCACGCGCCATTGAGACGATTCCTGCGATGTGTTTAACCTCACTTATCTCTGCGGCAATGGGTACCACGAACTGTTCGGCGTTCTGAGGGTAGGGTTCCGCCCGCGTATTCAGGTCGCCCGTCTGGATCACGAAGCCGGGAGCGACGCGGTGGAACGCCGTCATATCATAGACGCCCAGAAACGCGAGACGCAGGAAATGTCTGACGTGGTCGGGCGCTTCTTCCGGCAAGAACTCCAGCGTGATATTTCCGAACCTAGTTTCTAGCACCGCCTGATACTCGCCCAGTTCTTCGATGGTTTCCTGGCTGAAGGGGGGCACCGGGGGTGGCGGAATGGGACGGATCCGGATGTCGAGGATCTCGACGCGTTCAAGCGCGATCTGGCTCTCGTCGGTTGGGGTCATGGAAATTTCGTTGAGGGTTTCCAGACCTTCGACGACGTGAGCGAATGCAGTGAACTGCCGGGTGAACTGCGGCTGATCGCCGATGCAAATAAAGAACTGCGAGCCGGCGCTGGAAGGCTCACCGGGCAGGATCGTTGCCACTACGGTACCCGAGACGAATTCGATGTCGCTGATCTCGGGTTCCAGACCCATGTTGAAGCCTCCGGAGCCGTACTCCGTCGTGCGGTTTGTATCTTTGGTGTACGGATCTCCGGCCTGGACAATGCCCGTCGGCACCATGCTGTGGAACGTCGTACCGTTATAGAAGTCTTCTTCTACCAGACGTATAAATTGATCCACGTGGACCGGTGCAGCCTCAGGGTAAAACTCGATGACGACGTCGCCGACAGGGGTTTCGATGACAGCCTGAAGTTCGAGTGGGTCTGAGGGGGTCAGCCGGGTCGGGTCCGGTGGATTCTGCACGAAGAGCAGAAGTAAGAGAAGGTAGCGCATTGTGGCTCTAACAGGTTCCTGAAAAAGCCCTCAATGGCTTTTTCAGCAACGCCACCCGGGAAGTGTGATTCTCGGGTGGCTCACATTTTCAATGGCTTACAGCCATCGAAAATGGCGGCACATCCTGAGCCGCGCCGCAGTCTGCCGAAAAACCGAGTTTTTCAGCAGCCTGCTAATTTCCCGGCTATAGAGCACCGGATGTTATCACGACAGGTCCGACCCTCTCCGCAGAGAACTGTCCCCGTATCGATCGTGAATTTCGTCCAGGGCCTCCGCCAATCGCTCGCTTTGTCCGGTGGTTTCGAAGAGCGAGAGTTGTTCCTCGTCCTTGCTTGCCCGAAGCAGGTTGCTGGTCCCCACACCGATTAATCGGACGCTTTCCTCCAAAGGGACCTTTTCGAACAGGGTCCGGATCAGTGCGAAGATCTCATTTCCGGTATCGAGCGGTTCGGGCACCGATGTCTGTCGCGTGAAGGTGGTAAAGCTCTGGTATCTCAGTTTGAGGGTTATCGTCCGTGTTTTGAACCCCTGGCGCCGCAACCTGCCAGCAACCTTATCTGAGAGCCGCCGAAGTGTTTTCAGAAGCAGATCGTTGTCGGACGTATCCCGTTCGAATGTCGTCTCGTTGCTGATAGATTTCGGGTCCCACCGTGAAACGACCGGACGTTCGTCCTGACCATGAGCCAGGAGCCAGAGATGATCGCCGGACGCGCCCAGCGCTTCGACCACTTTCTTGCGGGGAACGGCGGCGAGTTCTCCGATTGTATGAATGCCGAGCTTCTGGAGGCGCGTGGCTGTTTTAGGCCCGACGCCCCACAACCTTGAGACTGGAAGAGTGGCAAGAAAACCCTCGACCTCGTCTTCCCGGACGACAACGATTCCATCGGGCTTGTCCAGATCGGATGCGATTTTGGCCAGAAACTTATTAGGTGCTATCCCGACAGAAGCCGTCAGACCTGTTTCTTTCTTAATGGCGGACTTGATGTCCCGGGCGATCCCTTCGGCGGCTCCCATCAGCGCTGTCGAACCGCTTACGTCGAGAAATGCTTCGTCGATACTGATGGGTTCGACCATGTCCGTATATTGGCGCAATATACCCATGATGGCCTCGGACATTTCCTTGTAGCGTTCCATCCGCGGGCGTAGATAAACGCCGTTCGAGCAGCGTCTCCAGGCGTGGCTGATTGGAAGAGCGGAGTGAATACCGAGTTTGCGTGCTTCGTAGGAACAGGCCGCTACCACTCCGCGCCCGGTTCCGGCTTTAGGGTCGGCGCCCACGATGACCGGTCGGCCTTCGAGTTCGGGCTGATCGAGTTGTTCGACAGACGCATAGAAAGCGTCCATATCCACGTGCAAGATTTGACGCATTGAGCTCGGGAAGAATCAGATGTGGTACATCAGCAGGCGTTCGCGGCTTCGGTGCTGCCTTACGAGGTCGGCGAAGGTGACTCTGTTGAGGACGGAACCGATTGCGCGGTCGACCTCGGCCCAGACAGGTTTGAACTGGCATGTGCTCTCCCTGTCACAGTCATCTTCAAATCTGCCGGACTCCAGACACGAGAGCTGAACAAAAGGACCGCTGATGCTCTGTATGACGTCGCCAATCGTGATCTCTTCGGGAGGACGCGCCAACACGTAACCGCCGTCGGTACCCCTCTTGCTACGAACGATATCGACGCGCTTCAGCACCTGCATAATCTGGAAGAGAAATTTTGCAGGTATGTTCTGCCTCTCGGCTATGTCCTGGACACGGATGGGTGAATCTGGATCGTAGTTGAGCGACAATTCGAGCACGGCGGAACAGGCATATTCGTCCTTCGCGGAGATCTTCATGCCGCCCCACTATAGCACGTGAGAATCCCCGTAGATGCCGATTCAGAGCTTTGAAATCGCTGCAAATGCGGACAGGCGAAAGGAAGAAATGAGGGGCTGCAAGTGTCCTGAGTCACAAGTGCGCTCCTTTATTAGCTTGTCTCAGTCCGACCCGATTATTTTATTGCTCTGGACGCCTCGGCTACCGCCTCGTTGTCCACCCGCACCGCAGGACCGGTGCGGGTCCTTATGGGAAACACTTCAACATTCCTCCGATTCCTATAGAGGCCTCGCCATCAGGATGATGGTGAGGGTCGCCGGTCGTTCGGCCCAACGCGCTTGACGCGACAGAGATGGTAAGCCGTTTGAACGACCGAGCGTATCTTATTGTCGTGAACGTCTGACTAAGGACACTAGCAGCCCGTGGCAGAAGTGAGATTCTCTGACACAGTCGTAACGTCGGATTCGATAGCCACGTTGGGCTCGATATCCAGCTGACGGAGTTCATGATGCGTTTGAAGCGCCATCTGGACGCAGAAGAGCACGATTTGAGCGGCAAAGTATGCCGCAGACCGGTCCTGCAGGCTCCGTGGCGTGCCCTGCCCGAACTTCTGGCGCAGGATCAACGCCAGGTTCAAGGCCGCGTAGTGAACCAGGATCCGTTTCAGGATATTTTCCCGTCCTCGAAGGTGAACCCGTCGCATGCCGCCGGTTTCCAGACCGTGAGCGAAGGGTCGTTCCAGCATCATGCCGCGATGCCGCAACAACTCCTTGCCGCGTTCTCCACGGATTCGACGGCGATTGGCATAGACAGCCTGTTGTTCGTCCGGCTTGTTCTTCCAGCGGCGACGGCCCCGATCCGGTTCCGAGATGTAGGTGCGTATCCCCAATTCGCGAAGATTGACCATCGTTTCGTTGCTGTGATATCCCTTATCGGCGACGACTTCAGAAAACCAATCTTCTCGAATCTGCGCTTCGGTTTTCGGGTTGCTTGCCAGCTTCTCCATGTTCTCGGCCGTGCGGATCAACGTCTCTTTGATTGTCGTCGTATCCCCGGTGGCAGCACCCTGAACCGTCACCCCCAGCACGACGCCGGTCTTCATATCCACAGCGTGTTCCAGCTTGTGAGCCAAATGCGTGCGGCCGTCTTTCATCTTGGTGATCTGCGCATCCGCGTCGTCGGGATGCACCCAGTCGTCGTTCGATCCCTTCTTCGGCCGTTTCCGGTCCAGTCGCGCCAGTTCGGCTCGTGTCGGCGTTTCAATGCCCGAAGCGTGGGCCAACTCCTTCAGAAAGTCCTCATAACTGTTCCTGGTGTCTCGCCGCACGATCGACCGCATTGCCGCGTTCGCTTCCAGCGTCGTCGCGTCCACGCCAACCGTCTTCCCGTCGATCAACCCGTGCCCGGCCAGCCGCTCCAGCATCCAGTGGAACACCTGGGCATGGGTTTCCAGATCGATCAGCCGGCGTGTCCGCGACACGCTGGAATGATCCGGGGTACCATCGGTCAGCCCAATGCCCAGAAACTCCCGCAGGCTCAGCGAGTCGGCACACCGCCAGGCGATGCCGCGTTCCGAGTCAATCCCTTCGAAGTAGCCGACCAGCAGCATCCGAAAGTACACACCCGGCACGACACCGGGCCGACCCATCACCGGGGCGTAGAACTTCTGGCAGGCTTCTTCAACAAACGGGTCGAATCCGTCTTCTTCCAGAATCCGGTTCACCCGTTCGTAGAACACGTGTCCTTTGGTCCGCGGCAACTCCTGTGTCGCGATCCACAGCGATTCCTGGCGTCGTCTCTTTCGTCCCATGCCCATATCCCGTCCTCCTTCACTCATCATTCTTCGCGATACGGTCGCATCGGGTCCGTTTGAATCTGTGAAGTGGACTTTAACCACGGGCTGCTAGGACCTTTGCTCCGCTGTGTCAGATTCAGGCAGGAGAAACTTTGGACCTATTGATCCGAAGGTGTCCGATTTCTAGTTGAAAGTTAGATGGCGGTTCCATCCTTCCGACTCCGTAGAATCGGGGTTGGGAAACCTTACAGAGGAGGAACCGCCGAATGAAAGCATACCGAATCGTGAGCCGCGACGACAGCCAGTCGTTGGCGGAATATTTGACAGAGAACGGGCAGATTCTGCTGCCGATGGTCGAGCTGATCGAAGGGTCGCGGATGGCGATCGACGAGTTGATCGACGTGTTGGGACGTGCCAGTATCGAGGCCGTGTTGCAGTTGTCGGCGCAGGGTGTGGCCGGAGAGAAGCAGCGGGGCCGGGCGAAGGAGTCGATTCGTTGGCACGGCAGGCAGGCTGGCAGCGTGCGGCTGTCGGATCGCAAGCTGCGAGTCCGAAAGCCCCGACTTCGGAAGAAGGGGCGGGGTAAAGGCCAGGAGGTCGAGATCCCGGCCTACGAGGCGATCAACGCGAACGGGACGATCGGCAGCCGGGTTCTGGAGATCCTGATGTCGAACGTCTCGACCCGGCAATACGAACGGGTCATTCCCCAGATGGCCGACACGGTCGGTGTCAGCAAGTCGTCGGTGAGCCGGGAATTCGTTGAGCAGAGCGGGAAGGAGTTGAAGCGGCTGAGCGAACGCCGGTTCGAGGACCGGGAGTTCCTGGTGATCTATCTGGACGGCGTGATCTTCGGAGAATTTCACGTGCTTTGCGCCGTGGGCGTGGATTCCAGCGGCGAGAAGGTCGTCCTGGGAATAAAGGACGGCGCGAGCGAGAACGCGGCCACGGCGGTCACGCTGCTGGAGGATCTCGTCGACCGGGGCATCGATCCAGGTCGGCGGTACCTGTTCGTCATTGACGGCGCAAAAGCGCTGCGGAGCGCGATCGACAAGGTCTTTGGCCGTCAGAATCCGGTCCAGCGATGCCGCAACCACAAGATCCGGAACGTCGCGGCGAAGCTCCCCGACGAATTGGCTCCGCAGGTCGTTTCCGTCATGAAAGCCGCGTTCCGCTTGCCGTGGAAGGAAGGCATCGCCCGGATCCGAAAGCAAGCCGAATGGTTGCGGTCTCAGCATCCGGATGCTGCGGCCAGTCTCAAGGAAGGACTCGACGAAATGTTCACCATCAACCGTCTCGAACTGTCTCCGGCTCTTCGCCGTTGTCTGGGGTCGACGAACCTCATCGACAGTTCGCACTCCGGGATGCGTATCCGGACCCGTCGTGTGGGCCGATGGAAGAATGCCGACATGGCCCTGCGATGGGCGGCGGCCTCCTTCCTCGATACCGAGAAAAACTTCCGCAGAATTCTGGGATATAAGGATCTCTGGATGCTCCAGGCCAAACTCAACGACCTGGTCACTGGCGACGATCCGTCAAAGGTGGCTTAACTGATGAACTGAACCGCCATCGAAGGTTTCAACTGAATTCGGGACAGCTTCATTGATCCGGCTTATTTCTGACGGTCTGAAGTTTCGTCCGCTGGCGCCCCGGAGACCTTTCGGAGGACCCGATTCCACCACATGACGCCGCCCGTCACGAACATTAGTGCCGGAACGAGTCCGAGAATTGCCCACAAGGCCTGGAGCGCGGGATAGTTGCGGAAGCGGCCGAAATGAAGGCGTGTGAGCCACAACAGGGCGGCGTCGCCGGGACGATCTCCCAGGATCTCATCCGGGTCGGAAACGGCATCAACAACGGCTTGGAACGGATCCGGGAAAGCGAGGTAAACTCCCGAAACGGCCCAAAGCAGCATCAGAGCGAAGACCCAGAACCCTAAGGCACTGTGAAGATCCCAATTGAACCGGGGCCAGCGCGATTTCCATCGGATCGACAGGCTTCGACGAACTTTTTTCCGCCCTGGCCACCAGATGACGGCTCCTGTCAAGATCAGTAGCGTGACCAGAGCGCTGCCGATGCCATTGATCTTGCGGCCGTCGAATCCCATCAGGAGGTCGTCGTGTAGCTCTGTGATCCAGAATATTGCCCGAACGCCATCCGTCAAGGCTTCGCCCAGGTCTTCTCCTGTATAGGGGTTGAACACGCGCTCCTGGATGTCGTCGCCCAACACCAGGTTTACGGACATTACGGGCCGGCGGCGTGTCACTCGCCTTCCGATTCGCGTGACCTCATATCCGGGATAGGCCCGTTGGGCGGCCACCGTCATTTCTTCGACTGACATCGGCTCCCGGTCGGGTTGGAATTCGGGCATGGGTGATTCCAGCACGCTGACAAGCTCGCCGCTGTATACGAGCACACTTCCGGTCACGCTGAGCATCACGATATAGAGACCGACCCCCAGACCGGTCCAGAGGTGAATCTGGAAGATGGCCCTTCGAAGCCAGACGCTCCGGGGCTGGTCGATCCATTGCTTCAGGTAAGTCATCAGATGGCTCGGTATTATATCTGCCCCCACGGCATTGCCTAACGATGAACAATTAGAAACGAATTCGAGCAACACTATAGCCGGACTTTCTTCGTGGGTTCCAACGCTTGCTCCATAATGGAAGTTGTTGCGGCCCGGAAAAGGACCCAATCTGTCTGTCGAAATGAGATGCTGAGGGGGCACCGGACATCTGGGTTTCGGCGCCTCCCCTGAGGCCCTTTCTTGGCTCCGCGCATCGACGAGTTATGTCGAGCATGTCTTTAATATTTGCCCATGCTGAAGTTACGCCGCATAGAACTGCTCGGGTTTAAGTCCTTTTACGAGCGCTCTGAAATTACCATCAACGATATCGGTATTACCGCCGTTGTGGGTCCGAACGGTTGTGGAAAAAGCAACATTTCCGACGCGATCGCCTGGGTTTTGGGGGAGCAGCGCGCGCGTTCATTGCGCGGCGGCCGAATGGAAGACGTCATTTTCAGTGGAACAGGCCGCCGCTCTCCGCTGGGTATGGCGGAGGTCACGATAAGCCTGGTAGACGACGCACCGTCACACAGCAACGGTGGTCCACCGCCTGGGCCCGTCGAAATGACGGTTCAGCGCCGACTCTTTAGGTCCGGTGAGAGCCAGTATTTGTTGAACGGGCGTCCGTGTCGCCTCCGCGACATTCAGGACCTCTTTATTGGCACCGGACTCGGTCCCAACAGTTACGCGATCATCGAGCAGGGCCGGATTGGTCAACTCCTGAGCGCGCGGCCCTCGGATCGTCGAACGGTCATCGAAGAAGCGGCCGGGGTCACCAAGTTCAAGGCGAAGCGGAAGCTTGCGGAGTCGCGATTGCAAGCAGCCCGGACCAACCTTTCCCGCGTCAATGACATCCTCGCAGAGGTTGAACGCCAACGGAATTCGTTGAAGCGACAGTCAGGGAAAGCCCGGCGATACCGTGAGGTCCGCCGGCGGCTGCGGGAAGTGCTCGGAGCCGTATTTTCGACGCGCGCCGACATGCTGATCGATGGTCAGGCGCGTGTTGACCGGGCCCTTGCGGGAATCTCCTCCGAAGGCGAACGGATGGAGGCGAAGGTCGCCGAACTCGACGGCCAGGTGCATCGATCGCGCGAAGGTGTCGAAACCGAAGAGAAGCAACTCGATGAAACGCGGGAAGTTCAAGTGGCCACCAAATTGGATTTGGAAAAGGCGCACCAACGAATCGAACGCTTCCAGGATCAAGTGCGTTCATTGGACGAACGTCTTCGGGAGTTGGCAACTGAGAAGGACCGGGTCACGGAGAATCTTAAGACCCGGCAGGAGCAAGTCGCCGCGAGTGTATCAAGGTTCGGTCAGGCCGACCAGAGCCTTGCTGAAGCCCAAAGAAACCACCAAAGCGCGCAAGCCACTCTGGAAGCGACCGGGAGGCTTCGAAGCGAAGCCGAGGCCGCCATCGACGGACTCAGGAACCGCCGTTTCGATATAGTCGGACGCGAGGCGGAAATCGGAAACGAGCTTTTGGGCAAGGCAGAACTGGTCCAACGCTTAGACCGGCAAGTCGACCGCGTCAAGGGCGAAGAGGAAGAGGCTTTCCTCGCCGCCGGTCGGTGCCGGGCCAAGCTTGAGGCAGCCCAGCTGGAACATTCCTCAAGAAAAACCGAGATCAGCCGCCTGGCTCTTGAATGTGACTGTGTCGAAACCGAGTTCCGGGATACATCATCTGATCTCGCTCTCGCACAACAGGCTGCGGCAGAAGCGCGTTCAAGCGAAGAGGGGATTCGCCACCGACTTGAAACAATACGTGAGCTGTCCCTGGACCGTGCCTATGGTACGGAATCGGTTCAGCAATTCTTCAACCATGTGAGGGACGAATCGTGGGCTCCGATGGGAATCGTCGCCGACTTTATCGAGGTCGAACCCGACTACGAAGCTATTGTGGAAGACTTGTTCCACAGCGAACTTCAATACGTTGTCGTCGAGGACCTGCTACATGCCGAAAAGGCCCTGGCGATCGCCCGTGGCCGAACGCACGGCCGGCTGGAGTTCCTCGTGGCCAATTCCTCACCCGAATCTGCCGGAGATGCTGAGGCGATTGACGGCGCACAGCCAGTTGTCGATCTGGTCCGGCTGGATCCGCGACTGCAGTTTTTCCTCAGCCATGTCCGAAACGCCTACATCGTGGAGGATCTCTCCCTGGCATGGCGTCTCTCGGGCAGCTATCGGGGTAAGACCTTCGTGGCCCGAAGCGGTGAAGTTGTCCGGGACCGTGTCATTAGCTGGGGTGAACGTTCCAGCCACGGCCCGCTTTCGCTAAAGCGCGAGTTGCGTGATCTGGATCGCCGCGTGGAGGAAGCCCGTCGGGACTCCCATGCCGCTTCCCTGAGAGCGGAGGAACTTGGCGAGCGGCTGGAGCGCCTGGAACAGTCCAGGCAGGAATTGACCCTCAAGTTGCAGGAGGTCGAGAAGGAAGCGCTTGGGCTCGATCACGGCCTTCGGAGCCTGACCGCTGAACTTGAAAGAACCCAGCAACGTTTGGGAATCGCGCAGGCTGAAATCCGTCGTTTCGCAGAGGAGCGTAAGGAACTGGAAGAGGCGCTGGTCCGGGCGCGGTCGGACCTGGAGACGGTTCGTGCGGAGAAAACCGCGACCGACGAACAGCTGCAGGTCCAGAGTGCGGATAGCGAGCGTCTGCGGAGCGAATTGGAGACACAATCTTTGGCAGTCGCCGAACTCAGATCGCAACTGGCGGTTCTCGAGGAACGAAAAGAGGCTTTCGTGCGCGACATTGCAGCTTTGAGGGCGCAGGAGGCGGAACTCAAAGCCCGTTGCCGTCAGGTGGAAGAACAGTTCGAGGATGCGGAGGAACAGAAATCGACCGCGCAGGCTTCGATCGAAGCGGACCAGTTGCGGCGGGACGAACTCGGTATTCGGGTAGAAGAACTCCAGGACCAGACTTCCAAAGTTCTCGACGGGCTCGAAACGCTTCGTAATAATCTGCGCGAGGCCGAGACGGGATGGGACGAGGTGCGGGCCGCTCTCGATGGGTGGAAGGACCGCCACAACCAACTTGATATCGAAAAGACACAAATCGATGCCGATATGAAACACCTGGTAAGTCTCTGTTTCAGCGAACTGGGAGAAAGCATAGAGTCGGTCTGCCTCGATAGCTTTGAGACTCTGGGGCCGGAAGAACTGGAGGCGCGCGACAGCGAGTATCAGGAGTTGCGTCGGAAAATCGATTCGATCGGTGCGGTCAATATGATGGCCGTGGAGGAGTATGAAGAGGCCGCCCAACGGTTCGATTTCCTGACCGGTCAAAGGCAGGATCTACTCGATTCCATCAGGGATACCTCGCTGGCGATTGAGGAGATCGATACCGTGTGCCGGCAGCAGTTCAGCGAGGCATTCAAGATGATTAATAAAGGATTCACCGAGTCCTTTATCGAACTTTTCGGTGGAGGTTACGGCGAATTGCGACTGGTCGACCAAGAGTCGGATACCTCTGACCCTGGTATCGAGATTGTGGCCCAGCCTCCGGGTAAGAAACTGCAGAACGTTCTTCTTCTTTCGGGCGGAGAGAAGGCTCTCACAGCGCTTGCGCTTGTTGTTGCTTTGTTTCGATTCAAACCCAGCCCGTTTTGCGTCCTCGATGAGGTGGACGCTCCACTCGACGATGTCAATATCGACCGGTTTGCCGGCCTGATCCGTCTGATGAGCGATGAGACACAGTTCATCGTTATAACCCACAGCAAGCGCACAATGGAGACGGCGAACCAACTCTACGGTGTAACGATGGAAGAGCCGGGCATCTCCAAAGTCGTTTCTGTAAGATTGAATTGACAACGCTGACCGCATGGCGAGGCCTATAGGGATCGGCGGAATGTTGAAGTGGTCCCCAAAAGGACCCGCACCGGTCTGACGGTGCGGGTGGACCGCTTTCAACGGAAAGACGCGGTAGCCGAGGCGTCTAGAGTAATAAGATAATCGGGTGGGACTGAGACACTCTAATGAGGAGCGCATTTGTGGCTCCGGGCGCTAGTTTTTAGACGCGAAAGTCTTGAACCGTGGTTTGAGAGGGATGATTCCGATGGTTTTGATCCAGACTGACCTATCCGGCCTCAAGTTCCATTCACGCGGTAAAGTTCGTGATATCTACGATCTGGGAAGTGCTCTTTTGTTCATCGCTACCGACCGGCTGTCGGCATTTGATGTCGTTCTACCGACTGCGATCCCGAATAAGGGAAGGGTGCTGACCCAGATGTCGCTGTTCTGGTTTGACTACTTCAAAGAGGTCCTTCCAAATCACGTTCTCACCGACAACGTTGATGAATATCCGGAGGAAGTACGGGGCTTTAAGGAACAATTAGAAGGCCGTTCGTTACTGGTCCGGCGGGCTGAGGTGTTTCCGATTGAATGCGTTGTGCGCGGCTATCTTGCCGGTTCCGGCTGGAAAGATTACAAGCAATCGGGCGCGGTATGTGGGATCGGTCTGGGATCTGGCTTGTCCGAGTCCGACAAGCTTTCTGAACCCATCTTCACCCCAGCTACCAAAGCGGCCACCGGGCACGATGAGAATATATCGGAAGATACCGCTGCCGATATCGTTGGGCGCGATACGATCAACAAACTCCGGGATCTCTCCGTCGACGTCTACAATCGGGCTGCAGCCTATGCCGCCGAGCGCGGCATTATAATATGCGACACCAAATTTGAGTTTGGCATCGTGGACGGCAAAATTACGATCGTGGACGAAATGCTCACGCCGGATTCGTCCCGATTCTGGCCTTCCGCCGAATACTCGCCCGGGCGGGCACAACCCTCTTTCGACAAACAGTTTGTCCGGGACTATCTTGAAAGTATCGGCTGGGATAAACAGCCGCCCGCTCCCGAGCTTCCTCCGGATGTTGCCGAAGCGACCGGCAGCAAGTACATCGAAGCGTTTCGCCTGCTGACAGGTCTGAACTTCGAATAAGACAAAACCCAGAACCGAACCATGGATATTTCGATCGGGAACCTTACACTCCTGGACTGGCTGGTGGTTGCGATCCTTCTCTATTCGGTGGTTATGAGTGCCATGCGCGGTTTTGTCCGCGAGGTCCTCGGTCTCGCTACGGTTGTCGTTGGAGTTGTTCTGGCTGCCTGGTTCTACCGGGACATCGGAAGTATTTTCTTTGGTGTTGTCAGAACGGAAGACCTTGCTCTATTCTTTGGGTTCTCCCTTCTGTTCGGGGGAACCCTGATCGTTGGCTTCACCCTGATTTGGCTTATTTATAAGTTTTTTGAGTTTGCGCACATCGAATGGTTCGACCGCTTGTTGGGAGGTGCTTTTGGCTTTGTGCGCGGATGGTTGATCGGTGTCGTAATTTTTCTGGGGCTGACGTCGTTTCAAATCCAGTCCGAGGTTGTAAGAAACTCAGAATTATCGCCTTACTTTCTTCCGGGATCCCGAGTTGTAGCCGTCGTTACGCCTTTCGAGCTGAAGGCGAAGTTCTTGATCGGTTATGAGGAAGTTCAGCGATGGTGGCGCGAGAACCTGTAACTTTGTAGGAACTATGTTGTGAAAAAGAAGTTGGAAGCCCTCATCACCGAAATGATCGACAGCGGCATACTTTTTGGGCAGGCCGGGGACGAATTCGAAAAGAGATTCATACAAACCGCACTTGGCAAGACGAAAGGCAACCAGACCCGAGCTGCAGAGATGCTCGGCATCCACCGGAACACCTTGAATCGGAAGATTAGCGTGCACAAGCTCAACGGCCGAAGATAGCCGGAGCGCCTCATACATTCGGGTACGGGCTCGCGGCTACCGCTGATCCAACCTGAGAGATTTTCGCCTGGAAGGGCGAGGATCCTCAGATCCGTTATATGTCACCGGTGGTGTGTGGCGCTTGAAATGCTTCCGGACCTCGGGGCCGAGCTTCCGGAATGCCGCGACCGACAGCGCGATGCCCGTCGAGTCCAGGACCGCCGCCGTATTGACCGCTTTTCCGATGACGTCGTATCGTTTTCCATCGGTTTCACCAAAAGAACCGGCAATCGCAGTTCCGAAGTGGACTTTCGCGTGGAAGCGACATTCCTATCCGCCTTTAATCAGCAGGGTGTCGACAGACTGCTTCAACTGAAGCAAGCTCTCGACGGCCCCCTCGACCGCAGTCTCCGGGAAGACAGCCAGACTCCCGTCACCAATGAACTTGACCGTGCGACCACCTGCGGCCCGGACCGCCTCGCCCACAAGTTCTTAGTGGCCTGTACCACCCAAATCGGGACCAGCGTTCGGGCCAAACGGCGTTGTATTCTAGGAGTCGGCGACGAGGAAATGCTTCTTCATTCCGAGGAGCGGACGACAACGAAGACAATGCCGTTTCGCCCGAACCCTATGGGCCGATGAGGGTTGCCAGCAATATCATTGTTACGAGCCGTCGTCGATGCGAAGACATCGACTTCCTTCTCGTGCCTCGATCTTGCCGGCAAGACCCATCGGCGCTGGTCTCGATCTGGGTGGTACAGGTCACTAGCATGCGTCGAGAGTGTCCGCCATTTGAGTGTCGGTAAAGCGTTTGCTTTGTAGGTAGAATCGGCTTAGGTCGGTAAAGACGATCAGCAAAGGGGATTCGGCGCGGGCTTCGTTCATGCTTTGCCTCCACTTGAATGAGTCAGTCATCGGCCCGTGGATCCGACAGGATATGGGAGTGCGCACAGGTCCGAGTGTCCTGCAGTGGGTCCTATCTTAGTGCATAGCGACTTGTATTGAACGAACTTGAAAGCCGTTTGGATTGTGTTGTTGGGTCGGTTCGGCTGATCGATTGCCCGTCGTTGTCGTATCGGCATCGTCCATGCTTATCTGTTTCGACAGCTCACTAACCGCTATCGATAGCAACTGGAGCACACCTTGATTAAACGAGGCATATTCCCGAGCTTAGTGCTTGCGTTGTTGTTGACTGGGTTCGGACCGGTCAGACTGTCTGGACAGGACGCGGGCCCCGCACCTGGAAGTTGCCAGAGGACGGAAGAAACACGTCATCGTCCCAGTCTGCGAAATTTCTTAGCGGACCTGGGAGGCGATTCTGTGGGCCTTTTTTCACGCGACAACATTTTCCCGTCCCTCGTTGGGGCGATCGCCATAGCAGGCACGCGTTCAGTTGACGGACAAGTCCGCAACTATTTCGAGAGCGAGGATCGGTTCGGAATCTTCGAAGGAATTTTCGGCGAACAGTTGGGTCGGGGAGCGGTGGTGTTCGGCGCGGTTGGTGGGCTTTGGACCGTGAGCCATTTCTATGGGAACGATAGGTTTCGACGGTTCAGCCACGACTTGGCTCAAGCGTCGGCGCTCAACGGCCTGATCACTTTTGGTTTCAAACACAGTGTGGGCCGAACACGGCCCAATGGCAGCAATACCCTGTCTTTCCCATCCGGACACAGTTCGGCGGCTTTCACGGCTGCAACGATCGTGGATCACCATTACGGAAGAGTGGCTTCGGTCGCGGCATATGCCACGGCCAGTTTCGTAGCCGCGTCCAGATTGGATTCCAACAAACACTATTTGAGCGACGTAGTCGCTGGGGCGGCCTTGGGTTACGTTGTTGGGAGAACAGTCGCCCGCCGGCGGGCCGAGAGCCGGAGCATCACCTGGAGCCCGATTGTGTCACCCCGCACACGGAGCGTGGGTATTGGGCTATCGTGGCAGTTTGGCAATTCGAGCAAAGTTCCTCGTTTAAAAGTGAGATAGGGTAGGTTTCTGGAATTGGCGAGTCGTAGGGGCTTTCCTGAATGGATTTCGCACTTCCTGTTATAGCTGCGTTTCTGATCGGCATGACCGCTATCGGGCTGTGGCACGCCCGAAGGGTCCGCTCAGCGGAAGACTTTGCTCTGGGAGGGCGTCGGATTGGGGCGCCCGTTCTGGCGGGAACGCTCATTGCAACGTGGATCGGAACCGGGTCGCTTTTCGGTAATACTGAATTTACCTATCAGAACGGAGTGGCCGGTTTCTTCCTCCCGCTCTCCGGTGTCGCAGGTATGCTGGTGCTGGCCTACCTCGCACCGCGCGTCCGCGAACTCCCTGCAACGAGCGTGCCTCAGATTCTCGGCCTGCGATTCGGCCGCGCGACTCAGGTGTTGGGCGCGGTGGCCCTGATTCTTGCCTACCTCGTGATCGTTTCCTATCAGTACCGGGCCGGTGCGGCTGTCGCCGAACGGATATTCCCGGGTTTGGATCAGACTGCGTTGCGAATCGCGTTTGCGGCGTTCGTAATCCTCTACACTGCGCTCGCGGGTCTGACCAGCGTGGCACTGACCGACGTTGTCAACGGTATCGTGTTGAGCATCGGCCTGCTGGTCGGACTGGGACTGGCCTGGAACGGCTGGAATCCTCAGCTTCACCCCTTCGATGCCGAAATGTTACGGCCGTGGGCGGGTATCGGCGCGGTCGGATGGATCAGTTTGCTGCTGCCGCCTTTCCTTTTGATAATGGGAGACGCCAACATGTATCAACGCTTCATGGCGGCCAACTCTCCTGCCGCAGCCCGCCGTGCTGCATTCGGAGCCTTTGCGGGACTGCTCGTCCTGGAAAGCACGATCATTGGTGTCGCGCTCCTCGGCCGTGTCATGCTGCCCACCCGGCTCTCGAACGCCGGAGATGTGATCATCGAGATGGCGTTTACGGTGTTTCCGCCCGTGGTAGGTCTCCTGCTGGCCGCCACTGCCATTGCGGTGATCATTTCTACAGCGGATTCCTACCTTCTGGCATGTTCGACGAGCGCAGCGATGGACCTGGTCGGGAAAACAGTCTCCCCAGCCCCCCAGCGCGTTCTGGTGATCGTCTTTGGAGTGTTCGCGCTGCTCCCGGCATTCTTGTGGGAGGAATTCTTGAGCGTGGCCCTTTACGCCTACACTCTCTACGGAGCAAGCCTCACGCCAGCCGTGCTCGCCGCTCTCCTGCGTCCGGCAACATCCTCGCGTGCCGTACTGGGTGGCATGATCGCTGGATTGGGGACTGCTCTGGTCTGGAAACTGCTGCTCGATACGGGAGTGTTCGCAGGGACCTTGGCCGGTGTCGATCCAGTGCTTCCCGCCCTGGGGGCTAATGTCATGGTGTTGTGGGTACTGGAAGGGATGTCTCCCGACACAGCCGTCAGGCCCTGAGCAAGGGTCCAACGTTTAACCGTCTACTTCCTCTGCGTCACTTCTGTCCTTCGTGCTCTTCGCGGCTTTGCGTTTGGCTTTCTTGTCCTCAATGTTCCGGGCGATTTCGGCGGCGGTTTCGACCGGATCGCCTAGTGGGAAGAGCTGGACGCTTTCCAACTTACGGTTGAGAAAGCTTGAGACCAGACAGAACTCCTCGTAGTGACGCTCCGGGGAGACCGCTATGGGCTCAACAGATCGTTGAGCACGGGTCATCACCGTCAGTGTCTCCTCGATGTTGTCCACCCTGTGTTCTTCGAAGGTGACGATATGTCCTTCAAGAATGAGGGCGATTTTTTTCGTCCGGACCGATCCGGATTCCATCACCGCAACAAAGTCAAAACTCCAGAGATCCTGGTAGGGCTCCCGATACTCCTTGCGCGCGCGCTTGATCCGGTCCAGTTTGCGCCGCAACCGTTCCGCTTCTTCGAAGCGCGTTTCTTCAGAGAGCGTCTCGATTTCGTCGAGCGTGCGGGAGACGGTGTCCTGTTCCGCTCCTTGTACAAATCGAATGGCATCATCGATATCTTCCAGATAAGCCTTACGTCCGATGTCCGCATTACACGGCTTGGAGCAGGTACGCATCTGAAAGTAGAGGCAGTCCGGGTAGGGATCGTTTCCGCGAATGTTGTATTGGCAGGGTCGGATCCTGAAAGTACGTTCGACCATCGCCTTGAATCGCTCCAGATCACTCTTTCGCAGGAACGGCCCGAAATAGGCGACACCACGCTTGATCTGGCGTGCCGCGTAAAGTCTCGGGAAACGCTGTCGGCGGTTGATCTTGAGCAGGTAGTAACGGGGAAGAGTGGGCATCGTGTGGTAGGTGTCGGGAAACCAACGCCGCCGTTCGGAATGGAGCACGTACAGCGTCTCCAGCGGGGAGTCGGTTCGGCAGACTTCGACCCGATCCGTGATATCCCGAAGATCAAGTGTCCATGCTTCGCGGGCCTCGGAATAGAACCGGCCGATCCGTTCCGCCAGGTTGTGGGTCTTTTCAAGAAGGATGAGTTTTCCTTGAACGTCAAAGATTCGAAATACTCCGGAGCGTCTGGGAACAGAGGGAAGCGCCTCACCCCGGCTACGCACTTCCGCGTCAGGGATGGTCTGGAATTCGAAGGTGAGGGGCCCGGTCATTGGGCTGATTATAACGGTCCGCTGAGGCTTGGAATGGGACAGTTGCCTCTATCCGCAAATTGAGGTTATGGGTCAGTAGTGTCCCAACGTTAGTTGAATAGATTCAGTTGTTTGGAGTTCTCCGAGTCTGAATCTTGATAGTCGAGGGCGGAAAGGGCCTTTAAAAGGGGCGTTTTTTCGAAAACGGTGACGCTGACGATCTGGAGAATTCGGTAGAGACTGGCGTTGACATTGAGCCGTTTTTTCACGATGGCAACAAGCAAATAGACCGAGATGGCGGTCCAGATTTGAGTCTTCAGCGCATTGGGGGTTGTGCCGTAGAACGCCTTGATGCGTAGGTGCTGTTTGATCCACTTGAAGAACAGTTCGACCTGCCAGCGGCAGCGATAGAGTTGGGCAATGGTCGCCGCTGGCAGCGCGAAATTGTTGGTCAGGAAGACGAGGTACTTGTTGTGCTCTCGATCGAGAAAGCGAATGCGGCGGAGTTTTTCTGGATAGCGCTTGCGAGAGTAAAAGCCGCGTAGGCTGATGATCTGATCGCTGAGGACTCCGGTGGACTTGTCCACATCGAGTGAATAAAGACGATTGAAGACGAAATTCTTTTTCGCGCGTGTCACGAAGAACGCCGCCGCGACACTGATTTTGTACAGGCGCCGGAAATCCAGATAACCGCGATCCATGATGTAGAAGGCTCCGGGCTCGAAGGCGAGTTGATCCAGAAGATGGAGGTCGTGAACTTTGCCGTGTGTAATCAGGATAAAGGAAGGAATATTGCCGCGCAGATCCAGAACCGTGTGCAGTTTGACAGCTCCCTTGTGCTTGCGGAAGCGTGCCCACGGGAACAGGGAAAGACACAGATCGATCGTTGTGGCATCGAGTGCGTAAACCGTCTGCTTGAGGTCGACACCGAAACTGTCGCCAACATAGAGCTCGCGAGCCATGGAGATCAGCGTCTGGGCGAAGTCGGCATAGATACGCCAATCGCGCACCTGATTCGCATTCGCAAGGGTGTTGCGGGAGACGCGGCTGCGAATGCCCATGTGATAAAGCTTCGTGCCAGCCGAACGCAGACAGGCTTCGATATCGCGCAGACTCTCCCGGTAGGTCAATTGCGCGAACGCCATGCACAGAAACTGATCCCAGCAGGAAAAACGTTGGAGTTTGTAGTTGCCACGGTAGCGATCGACGCATCGACGAAAGTCTTGACGGGGAAGAAAGTCCATCAGCTGAGAGAAGATCGTCTTGCCGGAATTCATAGGCCGCCTCCTGCCGCAAAGTCGCGGAAGGATGCCGCCAGTACGCAATCAAATTCAAATCGATTTTGGCTCTCAGCCGATCTAACATGACCATTCTCAATAACCTGTGGGCGACGCCCATCTAAACGTTGGGACACTACTGGTTATGGGTAACGCCTCAGTTTGAAAACGCAGGTGATTGCCGACTTGATCCAATCATTTTCTTCAACTGACGCCTCGGCTCCGCGTCTTTGTCTTGAAAGCTGTCCATCCGCACCGGGAGACCGGTGCGAATCCTTCAGTACCGCTTAAACAGTTCCGTATGTCCATAGGCCTCGCCATCAGGATGATGGTGAGGGTCGCCGGTCGTTCAGACCACGCGGGGAACGCGACAGAGATGGTCATCTGAATGAACGACCGAGCGAAATCCCTTTTTCGGTGGAGACTGAAGATCAAACTGAGGCACTATCGTCTAATCGGCGTCGAAAGCGTTCCAGTGTACCTGTAACGATGCCGCCGTGTGCTCGCGCGCGTAGTCCCATCCGTGACGTCCCGGGTAGAGGTGGAACTCGTGGTCGATACCTCGCGCATCGAGAATATCGTGAAGCTGCTGGGCCCCGGCATAGAACCCGTATTGGTCTTCGGTGCCGCAGTCGAAGTAAATCTTCATGCCGTCGAGGTCAACCACGCGGGCGATGCCCAGCGGATTGTTCTCGTCCCAAGCCGACATGCTCTCCGACACACCGAATATTTCGTCAAAGAGGGAGAGATATAGCTGACGTAAATCCGGGCGGACTATCGTGCTTTCCAAATCATCGAGCAGCATCGCGCTATGCGCGCTGACCGAGCCAAACAGATCGGGATTCTTCATGGCAAGTTTCAAAGCCCCATAGCCACCCATGGACACACCGCTGATCGCGCGCCCTTCTCGCGTTCCAAGTGTGCGGTTGTCTGATTCGATCAGCGGGATGAACTCTTCGGTAACCATGTCTTCCCATCGTTCGCCCGAAACGGAGTTGGTGTAGAAGCTGTTTTCTCCGAAAGGGATGGCGACAATGAACTCTCCGATCTCACCATCCACGATCATTTGGTCAAGCATCAGGTCGGTGCGCCCGCGGGTGCTCCATCGTTTCTCGTTCTCGTTCGCTCCGTGGAGGAAGAACACGACGGGGTAGTCCTGGCCACTTTCTTCGTAGGACGGCGGTAAATAGAGTCCGTAGGGTATTTCGCGAGCAAGGATGGCGCTCGGGAACGTCTTGTACTGGACTCGGGATCCCTCGGGGATGATGTCCCGATCCGAGCGCTGGCGGAAAGCTGGACGTTGGCCGTCGAGGGCGGGAACACACAGGAGAACAAGAGCCAACGTAAGGAGATGGCGCCGGCGCATGGGTTTATTCCTCTTTCTGTGCTGTGACTGCCTCTTCGGTTTCAGATTCCGACTCGACGCTATCGTCGAAATGGCGGATGAGAAGTGCTTCAGAAGCCTTATCTGTTAAATCCACAATCGCGGCCGCGTTGACCCCCATCGTGATCGCGATCGTCTCGCTCAGTTCTTCGCGGGTCGCCCCGTACTTGAGCGCCTTCTTGATATGCCCTTCGAGGCAACCATCGCAATGAGTCGCGAGAGATGCGGCGATCGCGATCAGTTCCTTGGTCTTTCGATCCAACACCGAACTCTTGTAGGTCTCCTGGTAGAAGCGGAAATAAATTTTCCGCATCTTGGGCTCGACCATGGTGTAGGACGGCCATTTTTCTTTACCGGTATCACTGCCCATAAAGGCGTTGCTCCATCAGTGTTTACTTCCTCTAGAGAAATATTCGTGTAAAAGAGAATACGGGTTACGCGGCGATGCCGTCAAGGATCAGGCGTACAGTCTCGGTCAGTTCGCTCAAGGGGAAAGGCTTGGGGAGAAGTCCGTCAATTCCAAGAGTTTTGATGGCTGCGAGTCGTTCGGGAGCAGCATAACCGGTCGCCACCAGCACTTTGGCGTGGGGATAGTGGTGGCGAATCGACTTCAACGCAGTCGGGCCATCCATTACCGGCATGATCATATCGAGGATGACCAGATCGACGTCTGCGTTCATCCGGTCGAGGGCCTGGGCCCCGTTAGAAGCATTGAGAACCCGGTATCCAAGATGTGACAGGGAGATTTCCATCAGTTCAAGCAAGTGCGGTTCATCATCCACGACAAGGATCGTCTCCCTGCCTTCAGATATTTCCAATTCGACGACCTTGGATGTTTTGACCGCTTTATGCGCTATGGGGAACCAGAGACGGAACTCCGTCCCCGTCTCCACGCCGGTCTCTACGTCAGTCTGCAGTGTGGTCTCCACATCAATAGTCGCGCCGTGGCGTTTGACGGTAGCGTAGGCCATGCTGAGACCGAGACCCGTGCCCCGCCCGCGTTCCTTTGTTGTGAAAAACGGGTCGAATATTTTGTCCAGAACAGCCTCTTCGATGCCCGGCCCTGTGTCACGCACACTGAGTTGAACACCCTGGTTGTCCGCTCGAGTCTGGATCGTAATCGAACCTTCTCCCTCCATGGCATCGCGGGCATTGACGGCGAAATTGATCAACATCTGGATGAGTTCGCCTTCGTCGCCTTCGATCGTTGGCAGCGTTTCGGCAAGATCGAGTTGGATGCGAACCGTGCGCGCGAGTGTTTCTTTGAGTAATTGCTCTGCGGACCGTACCACGTCGTTCAGGATCAGGGGTGCAACCGACGGTGGTTCGTCTCGTGCCATTGCCAGAAGCTGCCCGGTCAGTTGTGCGCCACGCTTGGATGCGTCCACGATCGCCTCGAGGCGTCGACCCCGTTTGTCCGGCGCATCTCTCGACTGGATCAGCTCCGCGGTAGGCAATATGATTCCCAGTATGTTGTTGAAGTCGTGCGCTATGCCACTGGCAAGGGTTCCGATGGATTCCATCTTTTGGGTGCGGGCCAGTTGGTGCGAGAGTTTTTTCTGTTCGGTGATATCTCGAACGATCACTGAGACCCGGACTGAATCTGCGACGGCGCTCACCAGCCCTACGAGGGTTTCGCCGTTGGCGGATCGAAACTCTGCTTCGAAATCCTGAAGAGAACCCTCTCTTCGGACACGCGTTTCGAACAATTCAGCAGTTTCAGGATTTACAAACAGTTCCTTGAGGTTTGTCCACAACTCCGCTTGAGAACACAGAGTACCTGCTGCCTGATTAGAATCGATTATGCGGAGGTCCCGCGTGCAGATGAAGACACCATCCTGCATCCGCTCGACGAAAGTTCTGTACTTCGCTTCCGATGCTTTCAGATCTTCATAGAGTTCGATATTGGAGAGAGCACTGGAGAGTTGGGGGGCGACCATCATCAAGGTGCGTTCGCTGGCCGGAGAAATCGACGACGGTTCCTCGTCGGCCAGGATCAATAGCGCCTGGCACGTGTCCCGGGCGAGGAGGGGAACGAAAAGCCATGACCTGAGTGCGGGAGGGAAGGGCCACAGACTGTTGTCCAGATTTACGGCGCCCAGATCCGGAAGCGCGACCGGTCCGGTCTTGGCTGTCAAGCTGCCGGGTATCACGGAGAGCTTGAACGAGGCCGGGAAGCGTGCATCACCGAAGAGTGTCGAGGCGGCTTGTAGTTCGTACCGTTCTTCCAGGCTTTGACGGTACAGGAGTGCATGTTTCGACAGTGTGGCTTCAGCGATGACTTCCACCAGCTCCTCGGAGAGCTCGCGTGTCGAAGTGTGACGGCTGACAGCTTCACCCACGCGGCTGACGAAAGAAAGCTCATCGATCTTCGAACGAAAAGCCGCATCGGCCTTCTCGAGCGCGGCGCTCAATTGCGTAACAGGATCATCATGCATGCGCTTACCTAAAGCACCTTGAAGAAGTTATCGATATCTTCCGCTTTCGTCCGGAGGTGTTCGGCGACCTCGTTCCAATCCCCCCAATCCCCGATGTCGCTTTCCATACACTCCCCCTCCAGTCCCATTTCGCTTGACGCCGCGATTCGGTCGCTTACCTGTACGATATCGGCCAGGGTTTCGGTGCCGAGCGCCTCAACAGAATCTCGGTGATGATCTTCGACCGCGGCCACGAAGGACTCGGGCAGTTGCCAGCGTTCGGCAAGCCAGACGCCGGCCTGAAGATGGTCGATGCCCAGCATGGTGCGTTCGACCGCATCGCGCGCACCGCCTTCCTGGCTCAAGCTCTCCTGCACTCTTTCGTATTCTTTCGGGAATCCGGTGTCGAGGACGAGCACTCCAATGTCATGCAGAAGGCCGGCGCAAAAGGCTTCATCGGGAGATGTGGTCCCGGACCTCTCGGCGAGAAACGATGAGGCGTAGGCGACGGCCATGGAGTGCCTCCAGAAATTGGCCCGCTTGTCGCCACTCGATTTCCATCGATCGAGAGCGAACGCACACAGCGACAACTGCTTCAGCATCGTGGACCCTATGATGGATACAGCGTGACTGAGAGTGCGGACCTCGGCCCGATGTCCGTAGTATGCGGAGTTGGCCAGACCCAAGACCTTCGCTGTCAGGCTTTGGTCACGGGACACAGTGCTCGCGAGTGTCTGATGGCTGCTCCGCTCGTCTTCTGCCGCCAGAAGAATCTTGCGAGCAACCACCGGTAGCGTGGGCAGATCACGAAGCGCATAGATACGCCTCTTGAAGTCAATGGCCGTCGACATACTATTCCCCCGACACACTATTCCCCCGACACACTATTCCCCAATCCTGGAATCGACGATTCGGACTCTAAACTTTAGGAATTTCTCCAGATGGAGACCTGCACCAATAGGCGGATCAAATCGGCCGTAACAGGTTGATTCGCAGGGGTCTGACTCCTTTGGCCCTGTTGACAGTCTCTCAGTTGGTTGAGTAATATGCCGGGTCATGCTTGACGAAGGATTCCTTCCGGGACCCCTGTTAGTCATTAGTGTTAAGGTTAATAAGTGAAGGTACTGAGCCGGTAAACAGGACCATGTTTCAGACACTACTGCCCGATCATCTTACGCGGCTGACCGAAGGCGAGACCGATCGTCGAATCGCCGAAGTCAGGGAGCGCCTGGGTTCGGGCTTAGTGGTTCTCGGGCACCACTATCAGCGCGACGAAGTGATCAAGTTTGCGGACGTTCGGGGGGATTCGTTCAAGCTCGCCCAATGGGCCTCCCAGCAGAAGGATGCTGAATTCATAGTCTTTTGCGGCGTCCATTTCATGGCCGAAAGCGCCGACATATTGAGCGCTCCCTACCAGAAGGTGATTCTGCCGGACCTCGGCGCGGGTTGTTCGATGGCGGACATGGCTGCTCTGGATCAGGTGGAAACCTGTTGGGACGAACTCAGCAAACTGACGTCTGAAACCATCATTCCGATTACCTACATGAATTCTGCGGCCGGTATCAAAGCGTTTTGTGGGCGTCATGATGGTGCTGTATGCACATCGTCGAACGCGCCTGCTGTAATGCGTTGGGCTCTGGAGCGCGGGGACAAGATAGTGTTTCTTCCCGATCAACATCTGGGACGCAACACAGGCTATCAACTGGGATTCCGCCTGGAAGAGATGTCGGTTTGGGATCCGTACGAGGAACTCGGCGGGAACACTCCTGAGGAATTGATCGAAAGCCGCATCGTGCTCTGGAAGGGCCATTGTTCCGTTCATGGGCGCTTCCTGCCCGAACACGTGGTGCGGGTGCGTCAACGTTATCCCGACATCCGTGTAATCGCCCATCCGGAGTGCCGCTTTGACGTTGTTCAGAGGTCCGATGCCGTGGGTTCCACCGAGCACATAATCAAGTGTGTGACGCAGTCACCTGTGGGAACCCGGTGGGCGATCGGGACGGAGATTCACCTGGTCAACCGCCTGCGAAACGAAAATCCCGACCGATTCATCATTCCCCTTGATGATTGCGGGTGCCTCTGCTCGACGATGTTCCGTATTGATCCCTCGCACCTGCTCTGGTCAATGGAGAGCCTTCTCGAAGATCGAGTGGTCAACCAGATCACGGTTTCCGACGAAGTGGCGCGCTGGGCACGGGTTTCGTTGAACCGGATGCTGGAAATCACGCACTAGCGATTTTAGTGACTGACTGATGCGAGAGTTAGGAGTTGACAGTCATGGCTGCGGAGATCAGATCGCGTCTCAATTTTTAGCTCATACCGATTAACTCGACTTCACCCGAACAGTGGCCCCTACCTCCAGAAAAATCTTTACCGTAAGTGGAATTGTCCAGGGTGTCGGCTACCGTTATTTTGCTTCGACGGCGGCCCGGCGCCACGAGATTCTGGGCTTTGCGAAGAATCTGGCCAATGGCCAGGTCGAGGTCGTCGCGGAAGGTGAAACGGTGGCGTTGGCTGCTTTTAAACAGGAACTGGAACGTGGGCCGGACCATTCGTGGGTGGACGGGGTCACCGAATCCGATTCCGAAGCTATGAAACCATTTACAGCCTTTAATATCCTTTAACATCCGAGGTCTAAGTACATGGATGAGTTTAAGAAATTGATCCGTGAAGTGCCGGACTTTCCGAAGCCCGGTATTCTCTTTTACGACATTACGACTCTGCTCAATCACCGCCCCGGTTTTTGTCGGCTGATCGATTACCTGACGCTTCAGACACGCCCGATTCAGGCGGACTTTGTCCTGGGAATCGAAGCCCGTGGTTTCATATTCGCACCGGCGCTCGCCTACAACCTGAACGCTGGATTCGTTCCGATCCGCAAGCCGGGGAAACTTCCCGCCCAAACCGAAGCGGTGAGCTACGATCTGGAATACGGCACGGACACGCTGGAAATCCACACAGGGGCATTTCCTAAAGGAAGCCGGGTCATCATCGCCGATGACTTGCTGGCCACCGGCGGGACGGCAAGAGCGGCAGCGGAACTGGTGGAGAAGGCGGGTGGTGTTGTCGCCGGCTTTACCTTTGTCGTGGAGTTGGAGTTTTTAAGCGGCAGGGACAAGCTCAGCGGCTACGAAGTATTTTCCTTGATCCAATACTGAAACGAGTGGCCTGAGTCAGAAGTCCCGTCTTTACAGTTTCGTCATGTCAGAACCGTTCATCTCTTACTCTAGACGCACGGGCTCGCGTCTTTACTCTGAAAGCGGTCCACCCGCAGCGTCGGACCGGTGCGGGTCGTTCTGGGACCCACTTAAACTTTCCGTCGATCCCCATAGGCTTCGCCATCATGATGATGGTGAGGGTCGCCGATCGTTCAGACAGGATGTCTGAATGAACGATCGAGCGAAATCTTATATCGCGAACTTCCAACCCAAGCCACTAGGATCAGATTCTCTGTCACCCGTCATGGGTCGCCTCCGCCAATTCCTTCTCCAGCTTGAGCTGCGCCGCCCGGGCACAACCCTGCATGACCTGGAAATAGCGCCCGACCCAGTCCGGTCCGAGTTCATACGGGTGCGGCCCATCGCCGCGTCCCGCCAGCATTTTGTTCTTGTCGACAGCGTTATCAAACTCGGAGTGATTCGAGAGGAGAACGCTCGCGCCTGTTGCGGCGGCCTGGTCGGCGATGTGCTGCTGCGACTCGATATAGGTCTGGAAATTCCGGATGCCTGGGTCCGGAGTGTTGTTCACGAAGTTGAACGCCGTCCCGCCGGAATAGGCCACGTTGACCCGCCGCCCATTGTCGAACACGGTAAAGGTGTAAGACAGTGTCCCCGGGGTGTGTCCGGGTGTCTCCCAGATCTTTAACCTCGTGTCGCCAAGCGTGATCTCCATGCCGTCGGTGGCGACAATGTCGCGCACCGGAGCCATGGTCGCGTATCGGTTGGGATAGGTTTCAATCAGTTCCCAATCGGGCCCGCCCATCACGACGCGGGCGTCGTAGCCCTCCTGCAGAAGCTTGGCCCCGCCGATATGGTCACCATGGGCGTGGGAAATGATGACGTATCGGATGTCGTTCGGGTCGAGACCCAGCCGTTCCATGCCTCCGACGATCAACTCCTTCGAGTTATAAGGGAAGATCGTGTCGATAATTATGATGCCTTCGCTGGTAGTCAGAGCCCAGGACGTGTGCAGCTTTCCGCCGACGAAGTAGAGATTGTCGAACACTTTTTGAGAGTCCGCGTACCAGACTTCACGCTCAGGCACAGTTGAGGGATCAGCCACATAGCGCGGCACGTTGTTACTTGTGTTGAGGCCGCCACTCTGAGGTAGGAGGCAAATTCGCGTCAAGGTTCCAAGGAATTCGAACCCGGCCGCAGATTTGGCAGACTGCAGCGCTTCCCGAATTTCTGCATCAAAGTCCCGGGCGATCCCGCTTGAAAGCGGGCCTTCCTGTGCAAATACGCTGCTGCTGGCGAGGCCCACGATGCAGGCCAGTGTTGTGAAAATCTTCTCTACGTTCAAATCGATAAACCTCCGCATCGACGCTTGGGTGTATGGGGAGAAACCCTTCGGGCACGGTCAATTTCGAGAAGAATCTGTCAGTTTGGTCGACGGATTCTCCCTCAGCCGACAGTGCTGTTTAGTACACTGTCGAAATACCACATCGAAGGGAAGAAGAGAATGCGAAACGTGTTGGCTCGGTCGGCGATCATTGTCCTGGCGATGGGCCTTGAAAGTCCGGCCCAGGACTGGCCGCAGTTTTTCGGCCCGGAACGCAACGGTGTTTACAGCGGCCCGGAACTGTCTGAGACCTGGGGGCCGAATGGTCCCCCTCGGGTCTGGAGCCGGGAGGTCGGTGAAGGGTTCAGTGGACCCGTTGTCGCCGATGGCCGCCTCATCCTGTTTCATCGGGTTTCGGATCGTGAGGTTCTCGAAGCCTTCGATCCGCAGACAGGAACGAGTCTGTGGGAATACAGCTATCCGACGACTTACCGCGACGATTTTGGTTTTGACGAGGGTCCCCGCGCTGTTCCAGTCGTCGCCGACGGCGTGGTGTACACCTTTGGTGCCCAGGGACAATTGCATGCTGTCGAGCTTGAAACGGGAGGCGGCATCTGGAGCGAGGACACCATGGGACGCTTCGGCGTGGCCAAGGGTTTTTTTGGCGCCGGCGGTTCGCCCCTGGTCGAGGATGGGAGAGTGATTGCGAACATCGGCGGTCAGGATGTCGGGATCGTAGCCTTCGACGCCGGAACCGGAGAGGTTCTCTGGACAGCCACAAACGACGGGGCGAGTTATTCATCTCCCGTAGGCGCGACCATTTCGGGGAGCCGCTATGCGATTTTCATGACGCGCAACGGTCTGGTCGGACTCGATCCTGCGACCGGAGAACTGAGGTTCAGCCAGCGGTGGCGCTCACGTTCGGCGTCGTCGGTGAACGCCGCTTCACCCGTCGTTGTTGACGATCTGATCTTCGTCTCTGCCGAGTACGGACCCGGTGC
The DNA here is from genome assembly GCA_965218085.1 of Terriglobia bacterium. Classification (GTDB taxonomy): domain Bacteria; phylum Acidobacteriota; class Terriglobia; order 20CM-2-55-15; family 20CM-2-55-15. The sequence goes on from CBDCKF010000001.1 coordinate 1,210,388, forward strand.
CGGGGTGCTCCGCTGGGATGGGGAACAACTCAGCCCGCTGTGGGCATCCAACGACGCACTCTCAAATCACTACGCGACCAGCGTTTACCACGACGGCTACTTGTATGGATACCATGGCCGTCAGGAGTTCGGGCCAAGCCTCCGCGCCGTCGAACTGACGACTGGGGAGGTTGGCTGGAGCGAAGAGCAGTTTCGCGCGGGCAGCATCATTCTTTCAGGCGACCGCGTTTTGATTCTCCGGGAGGGTGGCGAACTCGTGCTCGCCCCCGCGTCGCCTGACGCGTTTCAGCCAATCGCACGCGCGCAGCTTCTTCCGGCAACCGTGCGTGCCTACCCCGCACTTGCGGATGGCTTTCTCTACGTCCGGAATCAGAACACGCTCGCTGCGTTCGACCTGGGCCGCCGGTGAAGAGATGAAGAGATGAAGAGCGCGGCGTGTTCGGATGGGGCTCTGCCTGCGAAAGGCCCCGAGGAAAGGCAAGCATGCTCCGACCCCTGTTAGCGATATTCATATTTGTTGTTCCGATGGTCTCGCAGACCCCTGAGGATCCGCAGTCGATCCTCGACCAGGCTATGAGCGATTTCGAGGCTGCCCGGATCGACGAGAGTATCGCGGGTTTTGATGCTGTCGCCAGGCTGGTCCCTCGCATCGCCCCTCAGCTCTGGCAACGCGGTATCGCCCTTTACTACGCCGGTCGATATGAGGACTGCCGGGCCCAGTTCGAATCGCACCGCACTGTCAACCCCAACGACGTTGAGAACGCAGCCTGGCATTTTCTCTGTGTGGCCCGTTCCGAATCTCTGGCCGAAGCCCGGTCTGCACTGCTGCCTGTGGGACCCGACCGGCGCATCCCGATGCGCGAGATCTACGAAATGTTCCGCGGCGACATTAGTCCTGAGGACGTGTTGCGGGCCGGGGCCGACGGAACACAATCACAGTTCTATGCCTATCTCTATGCCGGTCTGTATCTCGAGGCACTCGGTGACACGGAAGGCGGGCTTTCCTACATTCGGAGGGCCGCGGAAGACCGCTACAGGGGAGGCGGATACATGCATACCGTTGCCCGGATTCATGCCGGCTTGCTCGAGCGCCGGGATTAGCGTTTGCGCTCGAGCAGGCGTGCCTGAAACATCTGCAAGGGAGTGCACCCGACCGAAGACCCGCTCGGTATTCGACCGGTACAATAGTGTCCGAAGGTGGGCTGAAGCAGGCCGTATAAAAACAAGACCATTTTTCGGGAGCGGCGAGCTCAGGGGCAAGGTGGCCGTTGCCCTGGCTCATGACTGACTGTAAGTTATGGCATAGACGCAGAGGCCCTGTAGCTCAGGTGGATAGAGCAGCGGTTTCCTAAACCGGAGGTCGGAGGTTCGAGTCCTCCCAGGGTCACTTTTTAGTATCAGTATCTTACGAGCTACACTGAAGGTGTGAGCGCCAGGCCTCTTCTCATCGGCCTCTCCTACAATCCGCTAGTGGAGGCCTTATATGGAGACGCCTAACCCTTCGCTCAAGCCGGTGTCCGCTGCTTAGCTCAAACGTTCGATCGCCGAATCTAGATATTAAATCCCGAGGTCGAATCCCAATAAATCCTGCTACTCTTTTCGGAGGATGGCCCGCCGCAACCGAGACCTGATTCGCTTGTCCCTTGATTCGCCTATGCTCTTATTGACAACCTCGCCCCATCCGCTAAACTGAATCCGATTGCCCCCAAATTCTAAATTCAATGGGAGACCGAGGCGCATGAAACCCCATAGCCGCATCGTGACGATGTTCGTGTTTGTCATTGCTTTCTACTTGATCGTGTCCGTCGCCGCCTTCGCTCAAACAGGCTCCGAGCCGACACTCGTCTTTCGGGAGGGATGGAACGGAGACGTTCTAGGCGTTCGGCCTTTGACCGAGGACACGTTCGATAATCCCAATTTGATCGTGCAGCTTTATGGACGCGGAACCTATGCGCCGGGACGCGATTTCGGCCCTTTTACGTCCGAGACCACAGTGAATGTGAATGTCCGTCAGTTTGGCGATGAAGCTTCGAGCATTGTGTGGTCCGGCATGGCGGAGGGAAGCTGGGCCGTCACGATGAAACACAGAGACAGTTTTATCGACCTCAGCCGTCCGGGATCGAAGATCCGATGGCGTACTTGGCAGGAAGGTATTTCCCAAGTCCTTTGGCCGGTTCTGAAGCTTGCGGATGGAACCTATATCTTAGGGTTAGAGGGCTCAGGACCCACCGCGGACTATGAGGTCACCGAGTTCGACATGGCCGAGATGAACTGGATTGGCTTCGATCCGGTCCGAGTGATCGATACCCAAGACGTGATAGACCCGGATCTTTCTCGGGTCGACGAAATCGGGTTCACGACGCTCACCCGCGGCGGCGGCCATGGCGCCGGTGTCGCCGCACACGTGGACTGGTTCGAAGTGTACGGAGTCCCCGTGCCCCGGAGCCGTCCCGCAACGAGCCCTTAGATCTGCCGCGACAAGGCCTGAGGGCACGGCCGGGTTGGCGACAATCGCATCCCAAGACTCCACAATAATTGTCCAAACCTCTTGCTGCTCGGCCGCCCACGGCCATATGGTGATCACTTAGCGCGCCACAGTGCCGCCTCTGGCCGAAGACCTCGAGCCCCAGCCGGTGGCCTGAAAGGCCGTCTAACACGTGGCTGCACGCTGACGGCGCCAAGGTCTGTTAGCTGACGGCATCTGGAACGAAACGGCGAGTTCAAGGTAACGACAAATCATCGTGTCGGAAGTTGAGAATTTCAGCAAACGGAAGCTAGAACTACGCAAATGAATATTTATTGTCTCGCTCAACGGTCGCGGGCGTTCTTTCTAGCGCTCTTGTTTGCTTTTGCAGCGTCGTGCGGTCCAGAACAGGTGGACGCGGTTTCACCACTGGTGTCACCACGCCAGAACATAAACTTTGGGCAGGCACGCAACCAGATGGTCGAACAGCAGATCGAGGCTCGGGGAATCCGTGACTCTCGGGTTCTTGAAGCCGTGGCACGGGTTCCTAGACACGAGTTCGTTCCCGCGGATTATAGAGCCTTGGCCTACAACGATGCGCCCCTACCAATTGGACTGGATCAGACTATCTCGCAGCCCTACATTGTTGCTCTGATGACTGAACTCGTTCAGACGGAACCGGACGATCGTCTTCTCGAGGTCGGAACGGGATCGGGATACCAGGCCGCCGTTGCCGCCGAGCTGGTGGCCGAAGTCTACAGCATCGAGATCATTCCAGAGCTGGCCCGCTCCGCGGCCGAGCGACTCGAGCGACTCGGGATTTTGAACGTTTCGATACGGGAAGGTGACGGGTACCTGGGATGGCCCGAGTTCGGTCCCTTCGATGGAATCCTCGTTACGGCCGGAGCCCCGGAGATTCCTCAGCCTCTGATTGCCCAGCTCAAGCCGGGAGCTCGGATGGTCATTCCCGTCGGTGAACCGGCCTCCATCCAGATCCTGAAGGTGATTGAAAAGTTGCCCGGGGGTGGAGTCGATATTCGTGACATCATTCCGGTCCGATTCGTCCCACTGCGGCGTAGTCAGTAGTCTGCTCGGTTCTAGATTTGGGAAATGTCATCGCCACCGCCAGCCTATGAGACTCCGCGCACCCTGGTGATGGAATGCAGCATGCAGTTTGACCATTACAAGATCACCGACAATCTCGGTGCTGAGTCTGGTGACTTTCAACGCCGAAGAAAAAAGCTGTTCACGGCTTCATCACTGGGACCGAAGTAGTCCGCGCGGCCCCTGTGGAAGTGTGACTATGACTGTCAGGCCCAGTATCAGGCTGCCTGACCCGAAGTCGAAATATCCTTTCAGCGAGCTGCGATGCGGTTTGAGTTGATGGCGCACCCCTCAGACCGGCGCGGGGAAATGTCGGCGACTTCCTTGGCCCTTTGAGGCCGTCTTTAGTCGGTTGGCACCCCGCGCGCAAATTCCATCATGGCCCGGAACTCAAGCGTTCCACTTTAGAGGCCGGAGATACGGATGCAGTCGACTTACCATTCACCTCGAAGCGTCCAACTCAGTTCTGCTGAATATAATTGACGGAGACCGAAGAGAGGAAAGTTGCGCCTACTTGACGATGTAGCCCAGATACGGATGTTGAAAATTGGTTCGAAAAAGTAATCAAAAGTAACAACTCAGGATAAACGGAACTAGCGGAGCTGAATTAGGAACGTCGAAATCGCCGTGTAAACGCCTGTAAAACAAAGTGGTTATGAACAGACATAGCGGAGCTATACCCGGCTAAAAACCATCGATCTCTTTTCCTAAACTGGAGGTCGGAGGTTCGAGTCCTCCCAGGGTCACTTCATTCTAAAGAACCTACAGCAATTTGATGATCAACCTGATTTCAGCTATGGGGACTTCTGTGGGGACCCAGGTGTTAGGGAGGTTTGATCCATGTCAGTATTTATCTGGCGCTGGCCCTACGGGGACTCCTCATTGAGGACAAGCTATGGCTCCCCGTAGTCTCCTTCGCCAATGTCAAAGAACGAAGCCCCGTCTCAGGATCGTCCCTCAGTTCCCGGCGGGAATCAGACGCGGCTGGGCCTCTGCCTGATCGGCTTGTTCGACACGGATCCGCTCGCCCCAATCCTCGTAGCGACGCACAAACTCCAGATCCCGGTAGGCTCCGGACGGGGCATCCTCCCATGCGAACACGCGGTAGTTCCCCGGAGCGATACCGCGCATCGAGAAGCGACCGTACTGGTCGGCACTGGCAACTTCATAAAGATCGGTCCGTGCAGAGTCATCCGGAATCAGGACGACCTGCGCCCCCGTGAAGGGCGCGTCACCGACGGCCACTGCTCCATCGAGGCGCGCTCCGGAACCGCTGATCCAGAACTCCAGGCCGGGCAGGTCGGGTACAACCTGGACTCCGGAGGTCAGTACGTCCTGGCCGCCGACCCTCGCGGAGGCAAGGTAGGCATCGGCGGGAAGGCCGGTCACCGAGACGCGGTGCGGAGCCCTCGGCACATTGTTCACGACGAAGCTGCCGTCGTCGTCCACACGTGCGTTGGGTTCGCCGATCGGCAGCCCGGTCATCGGCTCCAGGCGGACACGCAACCTGGAAACGTTGAGCTCGTTAGCGCTCTCATCGATCAGGACCTGGCCGGAGACTTGGATTCCGGGTTCTACCGGAACGACCAGGTCCTCGACATCTTCATCCCGGACCTCAATGTCGACGAAACCTGTGAACAAGCGTCGGTTACCGCGGTCCTGCCGGCCCATGCTCACACTAGCCGCCACGGTGTAGGAACCCGGGGCCACGCCCGTCAATTCGAATCTGCCGTCCCGGCTTCCGCGATCGTTCCGGTCGCGATCCCGACGAAAGCTGATCCGGTTCCGGGTCACACCTCCCCGCGGCACAATGATCACGTTCGGGGACACGCCCTCTTCGGGCGAGAAAGGTCCCACGACCGTGCCCCGGACAGATTGGGCTCGGGTCGGCAGAAGCGTGAAATTGATGGCCCGAATCTCGACACCGGGGTCGACGGAGATTGGCGAAGCTGACAGAGGATCGTTCACCCCAGGGTAATACGTGGCAACAAAGGTTTGCGCGAGTGTTTCCGGCATGGGTGCCTGAGCCGCAGGCAGTGTTCCACTACCCGGCGCGGGAAGCGGAGCCGCCGCCGCGACAGCTTCGCGCAGGGTTCTCAAGTCGCGAAAGCGATCTTCGTACGTTGCACTGACGTAGTATTCGTCGGGGATCAGCCAGTACAAGCGGTACTCGCCGAGGTCGTTGGTATTCGCCGAGCGGGAGCGGGAGAGGACCTTCTCGCCGTCCACGTAGTCATACCACAAGGCGCGAACAGTCGCTCCCTCAATCGGGTTGCCGTCTTCGTCGAAGATCCGGCCCGAGATCGCCCCTGTCGGTACCAGGCTGATGACGACGTCTTTTGCTTCCTGCCCGGGCTCCAGTACGAGGACGGTGCCCGGCCGAGCAGGGCTGACCTGTCCGTACTGCTGGTCGACGTAGCCATCCCGTTCGACATGGAGCCGGTAGCTGCCCGGCCTGATGTTTGCCACCCGGAAGCGGCCGCCCGAATCGGTGAGGGCGCCGAACACGGGTCGTCGGCCCTGCTCAGGTCGGAGTATCACCTGCGCCTGTGCCAGGGGTTCACCCGAACCCAAACGGACGACGAAGCCTTCGATCACCGAGGTTTCCTGCGGACTCTGGATCGGAGTCTGGGCGAGCGCCACCGAGCTCACTAGCAGGGCCACCGCAGTCCACATCTTGCGATGGGTGTACATCGTTGTCACCGTCTTTGGCACTAAGGGAGGCCTTCCGAACATTTGCGAAGATTTGACACCATAATACGCCTTCGTTCGATGATTCGTTAACGCAGATCCGGACAGTGCGGCGCCGAAGGAGTTGTTGTCCCGATCCAGGAAATCATCGCTGGGTCGTTCTTGAAGTGATCAACCGAGGGTTGCTTTCTCGCTGAACGGGAGGTGGCTGGCATACCCTTCAGACGGCACAGGCGGGGAGGGGAGTGTAATTTACGTCCTGTCGTTTCGAGCAACTGGAGGAAGTCCACAACGGACTGCACGGGATGGAGGCGTGATCCCCCTGTGGGTCGGGCGCTCAATTGTTCTGTCGGCGCCCTATACTTGACAGAGCGTCGAGGGGAGCACTTGTGGTGCGTTTGAATATGATAGCGGAAGGTCCCTTGACAGTCGGCCTCGAGCGGGAATCGCCAGTTCGAGGCTTTTTCCGGGGACCCTGAGGGCTTACGATGTCACCCGGGACGGGGGCCGGATTATGATGGTCTTCCCTTTAGCCCGGACCGAGGCTGGCAACGCTAACCGCAAGGAAACAATGATCGTCTTGAATGGGTTTGAAGAAATGAATTTCCTAAACCGGAGGTCGGAACTTCGAGTCCTTCAAGGGTCATCAGGAAATTAAGAGAAAGTGGGTCTCGAACGGCCTGAAAGCGAATAGAAAACTCATGACGCAGAAGATGCCAGACGAACTTGAAGCCTTCCGTGATTTAACGGAAGGGCTGATAGAGGTCCTTCAGTCGTGGCCTCTATACAGGCGGTTTGAATATGCCGACCACGACAGGCACTTCCTCGACGCAGAGGGCGAAACCTTTGGAGTCCTCCCTCAAGAGATCACTTTGCCATGTAAGACCTGCAAATCCGAACCGCGTTGGAGACGGACGGGAGGGGGAGTGGGTGGAGAGGGTCGGATATACCTCAACGCCGAGCCCCACGGTGCTATCTACAAGTGCCGGAATTGTGACCGGCGGGAGATTAGTTTTACGTTTTACTGGTATCTCACCAAGGAGGGTGGTCTTTTTCAGAAAGTGGGCCAGTATCCGCCACTTCATTACTTCCACGGCGTTCCTCATGAAATCATGGATACTCTGTCGGATTCTGACCTGAAACTCTATCGGCAAGCGCTAAGTAATCGCAACGCGAACTTTGGTATCGGAGCCGTTTCTTACTTACGCCGCGTTGTCGGGCACACGCTGGACGACATACTGGAATTGGAAGAGGAGGTGGCCCGAAACACTGGAGGATCGGGTGAGGACCGTGGAGGCTTGGAAGAAGTACGAAATTCGAAAGGCGTCGATCAGAAAATCGAGCTTGTATCAAAGACATTGTCCGTGCCGATGAAGCCTGGAGGGCACGATCCGTTGGGCTGCCTCCACGACTTGTTCAATGACGCTCGATATTCGAAAAACGATGAGGAATCGGTCGATGTCTTCGACAAGTCAAAGCTTGTGTTCGAATACCTCGTCAGGGCCTTAAGTAAGGCGACCGGTGAGGCCAAGAGCCACTAAGGATCACTGGGCGACCTTGCAAGCCCTAAAAGGGTTTATCCGATCCTTTCTGAAATGCACGCTCAACCTATTTCGGGACGTCTCCGGCCTTAACGACCCTGACCGACCTCTCCGTGAGATTGGAGAAAGACCAAAATGGAGGCCGGATGTTCGAGTCTTCCCGAGGGCCATCTCTCGGCCAGCTCATGCATGTATGCAGCTAACGCCCCGACTTCGATTTCGCTGTCCGCTTCCGGGCTGGAGCTGTCGCCTTGATGAAGGTCCAGGTTGCGGGCCGATCGTGGACCGGGCATTCCGGAAATTCTTGTCCCTCAAGGAGTTCGACTTCGTAGCCGCAGTCGTTCGATCGATAGAACCCTTGTTGTTCGCAGGTCTTGCCCGTCCTGTGCATCCTACCCTCTGTTGATTTAGTTCCGTTCTGTTGACCGCGTGTAATTAGACGTTTGAGAACTGAGATCATGAGCCGGAGAAATGGAAAAGATGGGACAGGCAGGGGGTGGCCGGGCTAACTTGTGTTTGTCCCATTGCTAGCTTAGAATCAATAAGTTTGGAATCGATTGCAGCCCGGCAAGTCTTGTTTATAGGCCGGAGGAGGTCCGTCCGTTGGCACGTAAGAAGTTGACGCGGAAAGAAATTGTCCAGAAGGATGAGATCACGTCGATTCTGGAGTCGGTGACCACCTATGTCGTGAAACATGGAAAGCTCATTGCAATCGCTGTGGGCGTTGTGGTCGTTGGCATCGCCGTTGTCGTGGTCTTAAACCTGACCGCGGCCAACCGCGAAGCAGCAGCCCAGAACGCACTGGCCGAAGTCATTCGTATCTACTCGACGATCACTGAAGAGACGACCGACGAACAACGGTTCCAGGCCACTTTGGTAGAAGCGGCACGTGTCGAGGCCGACCATCCCGACCAGCCTGCGGCTCAGATCGCCCGATACTATGCCGGCCTGAGTCATGATGGACTGGGGAATTCAAGTGAGGCGATTGGGATTCTCACCGAGTTGGGCGAATCGGGTGACGAGATGGTCAGTCAGGTTGCACGTTTCGCGTTGGCCGAGACCCATAAGAAACAGGGCGACCTGGAGAGCGCGATCGAGGCCTATCAGGCGCTGGCCGATTCAGGGGGCTACTCGCAGAGCGCAGTTCTATACGAGCTGGGACGGCTCTATGAGGCAAAATCGATGCCCGACGAGGCACGGGGATACTACCAATCTCTCGTGGGCGAGTATCCGAATTCCCCGTTCCGCGAAGACGCGGACCGTGCTCTGAGAAGGCTGACCGGTACCGATTCATCCGAGGAACCCTCTTGACCGCAGTCCGGTTGGGCGGATCAGAAGGGATCCGGTCGCTGAGCCCCCGTTCCAGGTGTTTGTAGAGTGAACTTGAAATCCAGTAATTCTCAGGATCGACAGCGCTTTCTCGGAGCCGTAAGTATCGATCTGGCCGATCTCGGTACGGAGCGACTGGATCTCGAAGGCTCTCTCGCACCCGGCGAACTGGATTTTTCCGAGCACGGAATCCGGCAGATAGAAGCTCTGGACTGGTCGGGTTACATAGAGCGGAAAGGTTCCGACTTCCGCCTTTCCGGGGAAGTGGTGACCGAGCTCGAACTTGAGTGCGTGCGGTGTCTCGATCCCGTTCGAGAGTCGGTCAAAATAAAATTTGACTTGTTTTTCCAGCAACGCGAGAGTCTGATTTACGCCGAACATGAAGAAATTGGCTTGGAACAATCCGACACGCAAACCTCGTTTTTGACCGGTTCCGTGTTGCCGGTGAATGAGGTTATTCAGGAACAGGTACTTCTCGCTGTGGGGATGAAGCCCCTGTGTCGCTCCGAGTGCAAGGGGCTGTGTCCGATTTGTGGAATCCACCTGAACAAGGATAATTGTGAATGTTCCCCTCAGGAGATCAATCCGGCGTTCGAAGCTCTTCGAGAATTCAAGAAGCAGCTGGAAAATCCCAGTCAAGGCGGAGTTAATAACTAAGTCATGCCAAATCCGAAACGTAGACATTCGAAAACGCGTAAGAATAAGCGGCGTAGTCATGACTCTCTGACCTTGCCGGCGCTTGCGGAATGTTCCAACTGTCACGAGATCAGACAGCCCCATCGTGCTTGTCCGCACTGCGGTTACTACAAAGGCCGTGAAGTCATCGAGACCGCCGAAGAATAAAACTATCCCGTGATCAAAATCGCAGTCGATGCAATGGGGAGCGATCATGCTCCGGCAGTGGAAGTCGAAGGCGCCGTGCTTGCCGCGGCGGAATACGGCGTTCATGTCGTGCTGGTAGGCCAACTCGAACCCATCGAGAGGGCTCTCAGAGGTCACGAGACTTCCGGCCTTTCTATCGATGTTCACCATGCCAGCGAGGTTGTTGGCATGGAAGAATCTGCAATGAGCCCGCTCCGCCGGAAAAAAGATTCTTCGATCCGTATCACCGCCAACCTGATGAGTGAAGGCCGCGTGTCCGGAATCGTCAGTGCGGGTAACACGGGGGCTGTGATGGCCGCGACCAAAGTCGTCGCAGGCTCGCTTTCGGTGGTCGACCGGCCGGCGCTTTCAACCGTGTTGCCGACGCAGAAGGGAAAGCCCTCGATCCTGCTTGACGTGGGTGCGAATGTCGATTGCAAGCCTTTGCACCTGGTACAGTTCGCGATCATGGGGGACATATATTCCCGCTTTATTTTCGGCATTCGCCGCCCGCGAATCGGATTGTTGTCGATTGGTGAGGAAGATTCGAAAGGGAACGAGCTGACGAAGGAAGTCTTCAAGACTTTGAAGCAGGCTCCACTGAATTTTGTCGGCAACATCGAGGGTAGAGATATTTTTACAGGTGATGTTGATGTCATCGTCTGCGACGGTTTCACGGGGAACGTTGCCCTCAAGTTGAGTGAGGGCCTTATAGAAACTGTAACGAGAATGCTGGGTGACGAGCTTCGTCGGACGCTTTCGGCGAAGGTCGGTTACATTTTGGCCCAGAAAGCGTTTCAGCAATTCAGCCGCCGAATGGACTATTCCGAATACGGGGGTGCTCCCCTACTGGGCATTAAGGGAATCGGTATCGTTTGTCACGGACGGTCGAACGCGAACGCGATCAAGAACGCGATTCGCGTGGCCCACGAATTCTGCGAACAGAACGTCAACGAAGAATTCGAGCGGGAGTTTCATAAGCTAGGCCTGACAAAGCCGGATCTTCCAGATCCAGAACAATCCGTCGAGAGTGATATTGATGTGTCCCGCTCCGGCGTCATCAGTTAGCACAAACCCGCTCTTTTCCTTTTCATCCTTCAAATGGCATCCCGCAAAATTGCTCTCATGTTCCCGGGTCAAGGCGCCCAGTACGCCGGCATGGGCCGGGAACTGGCCGAGGGCTTTCCATCTGTGGCCGCCCTGTTCGGGGAAGCCGATCAGGCTTTGGGTTTTGCTATTTCCAAGCTGTGCTTTGAGGGTCCGGAAGAAGAGCTCAAGCTTACCGAAAACACGCAACCGGCTCTTTTGACGACGGCCGTAGGTGCTTTTAAGGTGCTATCGGAACGCGGTCTGATGCCGGATTTTGTCGCGGGGCATAGCCTGGGTGAGTACAGCGCTTTGGTTGCTGCGGGCTCGCTTGATTTTTCGAGCGCTGTATCCCTGGTTCGGAATCGAGGACGTTACATGCAGGAAGCTGTTCCCGTGGGTGAAGGTGCGATGGCGGCGATACTCGGACTCGATTCCGATGCAGTTCGCGCCGTTTGTGAACGCGTTCAGGAATCGGAGGTGGTGACGCCGGCCAATTTCAATTCGCCCGTCCAGATCGTGATCGCCGGCCATCGGCCGGGGGTTGAACGAGCCATTATCGAGGCCAAGAGCGCCGGAGCCCGCAGAGCGTTGCTCCTCCCGGTGAGCGCTCCATTCCATTGCAGTCTGATGCTGCCAGCGGAGAAGCGTCTGTCAGAGGATTTGGATGCGATCGATTTCGGAGATCTGCAGTTTCCCGTCGTGACGAACGTAGACGCGCAGGCTGTTCGGACTGGCTCCGAAGCCCGCGAAGCGGTGCGGAGACAGACTTCCAGGCCCGTCCGCTGGCATGAGACCGTGCGTTTTCTCCTCGATTCGGGAGTCGACACGTTTATCGAAGTTGGACCCGGCAAGGTTCTGACCGGGCTGCTTCGTTCCATCGAAAAGTCGGTTACAATGCTAAACGCGGAGGACGAGGCTTCGCTGGGCCAGGCCTTGGCCACTCTGCGGTGAAGGGGGCTAAGCGGGTTCATCCAGCCCTCGTTGTCCTGCCACGAGTTTCTCGCTTCATGCTGCGTATAGAGAATTGTCTGAAAGACGGAGGTTGTGTAAATGTCTTCTTCGGTTGAAGAAAAAGTCAAAGCGATAATCGTCGAACAGTTGAGTGTCGACGAATCGGAGGTCACACCCACGGCTTCGTTCATCGATGACCTGGGAGCAGATTCCCTGGATACGGTGGAGTTGGTCATGGCGCTGGAGGAAGGATTCGGAATAGAGATTCCCGACGACGCGGCCGAAAAGATCACCACCGTGAAGGAAGCGATGGATTACATCGAAGCTCACGGGCCTAAGAAGTAAGCGGCATCGGAGGTTTCAGGTCTTGGAGAGGAGAGTCGTTGTTACAGGAGTCGGACTTGTCACCGCGCTCGGTATCGGTACCGATGCGACCTGGGAAGGTCTGCGTGCAGGGCGCAGCGGAGTCTCTCAGATTACCCGCTTCGATACGACGCAGTTTTCCACAACAGTCGCGGCAGAGCTGACCGATTTTGATCCCTTGAACTGGATCGAGAAGAAAGAAGCCAAGAAGATGGATAGATTTATCCATTGCGCGATAGCCGCCGCCGCGTTTGCGATGGAACAGTCAGGCCTGGAAATAACTCCGGAGCTTTCCGAAAGAGCCGGAGTGTTCATCGGTTCAGGAATCGGTGGTTTTAATATTATCGAGCGGGAACACTACAACCTCATACGGGGTGGCCCGCGCAAGATCTCTCCGTTTTTTATTCCATCCAGCATCATCAATCTGGCAGCCGGACAGGTTTCGATTCGCTTTGGAGCCCGAGGACCCAACTCTGCTCCGTGCACGGCTTGTTCCTCGGGCGCGCACGCGGTTGGCGATGCTTACGAGTTGATGCGCCGAGGCGAAGCCGACATCATGATTGCCGGGGGCTCTGAATCAGCGATTACTCCAATGGGAATCGGCGGATTTGCCGCTATGCGGGCCCTGTCCACTCGTAATGACGAGCCCGAACGGGCCTCCCGACCTTTCGATCTCGAGCGGGACGGTTTCGTTATGGGTGAAGGTTCCGGGATTCTCGTCCTCGAAGAACTCGAAATGGCGAAGAAGCGCGGCGCGTCCATTCTTGCCGAACTTGTCGGATATGGAATGAGTGGCGATGCCTATCACATCACGCTCCCATCGGAAGATGGAAACGGCGGGTATCGCGTGATGCTGAACGCACTGAAGAGCGCGGATGTTTCGCCCGATAAAGTGAGCTACATCAACGCCCACGGGACGTCCACACCTCCTAATGACCGCTTGGAAACCATGGCCATCAAGAGGCTGTTCGGGGATGGCGCACGGGAGGTAGCCGTCAGTTCGACCAAGTCGATGCTCGGACACCTTTTGGGTGCCGCTGGAGCCGTCGAAGCCGGGATCAGCGTACTCGCTCTCCAGGACCAGGTCATACCGCCGACGATCAATTACGAAAATCCGGATCCGGACTGCGACCTGGATTACGTTCCCAATGAAAGCCGGGACGCCAATCTCGAGTACGTGTTGTCGAATTCTTTCGGATTCGGCGGCACCAACGCCGCTCTGCTCTTTAAACGTTTCAACTAAATCGACACCGGATACCGAGTTCCGGATACTGTGCTATCAACTCGGCCTTGTTCATTGAGGAAACCGGGCGTTCTATCCTGAAATTTCCCGGTTTGCTATCCTGCATCCATGTCTCCTGAACACGAAGTCATCGAGTTCGACGTTCTCGTCGTGGGCGGCGGACCCGCAGGGCTTGCCACTGCATATCACCTGAGACAACTGTTTGATCGGAGTGGACGGAAAAACGCTTCGATTGCAGTTCTCGAAAAAGGCAAAGAGATCGGAGCGCACATCATATCCGGAGCAGTATTCGATCCGCGCGGGATAGACGAACTCATGCCCGACTGGTTGGCGAAAGGCGCTCCGGTCGAAGCTAAGGTCGAAGAAGACCATGTTTATTATCTGACCCGGAACCGGAAACTGGGCCTGCCGATTATTCCTCCACCGCTTCGCAATGCGGGCAATTACATCATCTCGTTGAACAAGTTTGTCCGTTGGTTGGGCGAGGCTGTCGAAGACAGCGGTGTCGATATATTTGCGGGTTTTTCCGGATCAGGTTTACTGATCGAGAACGCACAGGTCGTTGGAGTCCGGACCGGAGACAAGGGTGTCGATCGGCGGGGACAAGCGAAAGGGAACTACGAGCCAGGTATCGACATACGCGCGAGATTGACCGTGTTGGCCGAAGGCGCTCGGGGATCGTTGACAAAACAGATCGTGGAGCGGTTTGGCTTGGATGTTGGCCGAAACCCGCAGGTCTACTCTGTGGGCGTGAAAGAAGTGTGGGAGGTTCCCGGGCAGGAAGAGCACCGGGGACGGGTCATTCACACCATGGGATTTCCGCTCTCGTCAAAAGAGTTTGGGGGCGGGTTCATCTACAACATGGACCGAGGCCACGTGTCGCTAGGTCTCGTTGTGGGTCTCGACTACGAGGATCCGTATTTGGATCCTCATCGAAAGTTTCAGCAGTTCAAGGAACATCCCCTCGTCAGGCGTGCGATCGAAGGCGGCCGGCTCCTTGGCTACGGCGCTAAAGCCATTCCTGAAGGTGGTTACTGGGCGATGCCTCAATGTTACTTTGCCGGCGGCATGATCGTGGGTGATTCAGGAGGGTTCCTCAATTCAATGCGGCTGAAGGGCGTCCACCTCGCGTTGAAGAGTGGAATGCTCGCTGCCAACGCGGCGTTGGAAGCGGTTCAGTCCGATGAGTTCTCGGCATCTCGAATGCAGCGCTTCGAGGTTTTGGTCAAAGAAAGCTGGATCAAAGACGAACTATGGAAAGTGCGTAACTTTCACCAGGGGTTTAAGAAGGGACTGTGGGGAGGACTGCTTCACGCTGGTTTCCAGATGTTGACCCGAGGCCGGGGCCTTCGGAACCGCTATGGCAGTGAACCCGGACACGCGCGCCTGCGAAAGCTATCGGAGCGCCCCACCGTGAATGATCCGAACAGTGAATCGAAGTTCGATCAGGCGTTAACGTTCGACAAGTTGACCGATGTCTACAACTCGGGAACCGCGCACGAAGAGGATCAGCCTGTTCACCTTGTGGTTCTAGAACCTGATCTGTGTCACACCCGCTGCACCGAGGAGTATGGAAACCCGTGCCAGTATTTCTGTCCGGCTGAGGTCTACAGCATGGAAATCAACGACGAAGGGTCGTCTCGGCTTGCGATCGCCGCGTCCAATTGTGTCCACTGCAAGAGCTGCGACATTATGGACCCCTATCAGATCATCGATTGGATCCCTCCCGAAGGGGGTGGTGGACCGGATTACAAAGGTTTGTAGGGGGTGAGCCGGGGGGCTGACGGATGAGTGCGGGAAAGTCGAGAGAAGACACGACAGCGGGGCTGCCGTGTCTTAGGGAAACGTTTTAGTAGCGACCGCCTCCGCCGCCATCGCGCCTGATCTGAGGCTATGCTTCGTTAACGGTGAGTTCGCGACCGTCCAATTCGGTTGGGTTGAACCGGGCAATCGCCTTTGCGGAATTTTCATCGCTCATTTCCACAAAACAGAAGCTTCAGGAACCGCTGGTGTCACGGTCTGTAATGATCCGGACCGAATCAACCCAGAAAGGGAAGAAACGAACGGCTCTTTCTAGTTTTCGGATGGGTCGGCTTAGGCCAATGAGGATCTACCAGGGCTTGAACCTCGCAAATCGAGGAACAGCTACGGCATCCGCACCCGTTCCTTTAGCTCTTCAAACCAGTCTCACCCGAAGTCAGAATATCGCCAAGGGGTTCACCGGCGAACCACTCCCACCCTCCACCGGAAGCGGGGCCCAAGTGATCATGAACTCGTATCGATTCAGTTCTCTGGCAGTGAGAACGGCGCGTTCGAGGTCGAGACACTCCAGGATGTTGATCCCCATCCAGTGCAGCACCGCTTCGTGGATCGGGCCTCCGCGAATACCCTGTTCCTCACCCCATCCCGGTCTTGGGGCCCAGTCGATGTTGAAGTCATGCGCGATGAAGGCAGGCTCCCGCTCCCGGATCCAAGGGACGGTATCGACGTAGTAACCCGGCACCTGATCACGCCAGGCGCCCATCTGCGCCCGCCGCTTCCAGCGTCCGACGTAGAGCACGACAACGTCTCCCGGGCCTGCCCGTACCCCAGACATTTCCTCCCAGGCTTCCAGATCCGCCCGCGTGATCGGCGTTCCGGGATCTATCCATTCGACTCCCTTCAGCTGCGGTATATCGTAAAGCACAGCGCGAGTCGTGACGCCGTCCTTCCAGTTCATCACGCCGCCTTCCTTGCATCCCTCTTCCTCGGTGATGTTGCCCTCGACAGGTATGCCGTTATACATTTCGCCGTCGAAGAAGCGGTGACACCAGGTGTCCATGTGCGCTACCGTGAGACCGTGGTAGCTCACCCGGTAGCTATCGCTGGTGCCGATCGGGCCGATCCGGTTGGTCGTCCGGTAGAAGAGCCCGTTTGCGTTCACATCAGCGGCCACCTCCTGGGGCACGGTGTGAGCCAGCGACACAACCAGGCCGTTCTCGACCAGATCCGCCGCGCTCTGGATTTTCTCGGGCGTGATCAGGTTCGTCATACCCTTTTGGTCCGCGGGTCCCCACCGACCCCAGTTCGTGAACTCCGTCTTCCAGCTGAGGAACTCCTCGGGCGTTACTGTACCGGGGTCCTGGGCCTGGCCCTGGACCGCAGCCAAAATCAAAGCACCCACAAAGGCACCCAGAAAAACAAGACTTTTGATCCGATTCATTATTTGTTTCTCCTTGCTCAAGCTTCAATCGTTTCTGGGAAAGACGTTGTAGCGATCACGGCACCGGCACCTTTTCCTTCAAGACTTCAAACCCGTTCAAGACGATGTTGATTTGGGGTGCGGATGGTTTGCCAGATTCGTTTGATCCCTCTCTCGGGACAACGAGGAAAGTTTGCCCGTCCGTCATGGTGTCGAAAGCCCTCAGCGCTGGTTTCGGAAAAGTATGTCGGGAAGCTGAGACCCGCTATCGCAGATTCTCGGCTACTGCTTCCAAACCAGCCTGAACACACCTCGAATCTGCGCCCATACCTGCACCGGAAGCCCCGATACCTCCGATCACTTCCTCGCCGACACGGATCGGAAAACCGCCCTGCTGGCCCGCCATGTCGGGTAGCATCAATTGCAGTTGCGCGCCGATGTCACCGGCTTCCCAACGCTCGCCGAAAGTCGCAGATGGCCGGCGAAACGTCATCGCGGAATAGGCCTTGCGGAAGCTGTTCGCGAAAGTGTGCACTCCGGCATTCTGACCGCGATAGGCTACGAGAGTATCCCCGGCCGCATCCACGACATGAACGGAAACGCTGAAACCCATTTCCGCGCAAGTTTGGGTTGTGACATCGGCCATTTGCTTGGCAAGCGCGACCGGGAGAACGTGACGGACCGGTAACTGCGCCAAGGCCGGCAGTGCCCAAGCGCTGGCAAAAACGACTGCGGCAAGATGAAACACGAATTTTGTCATGATCCCCCCTTTTCAGACGCGATTCACCGAGAATGTTGGATTTGGATCTACGGTTCGCACATCATATACGCTTTTTGAACGAAAGCACCGACCGGATCGAAGCGTTCCAATGGCCCGTCTCTGCTCTCCGGCGGTTTGTGCTGGGATCTCCCGTCGCTGCCTCCGGCGACTGCGCTCGGGTCCGCTACCCCACTCGACGAAGAAATTCGCCGCGGCGTAGTCGGCTAGGCGCAAAGGGACATTGCTCGGCTTAAATTTACGCAGTTATAAGTTATGGGCTTGACCGCCCCTAAGTCTTTCAGTCTTTGTCCTGCCAAGCCTTCGCACCCGGAAGCACTGGTTGAGCCTCCTGCTTGCCTACCACACCCGGCGTATCGAACCGTCGCCCCTCCAGAATCTCTGGGACCGTGAGTAGCTGCATCCGTGGATAGTAAACGCCGGATATGGTCACGTCGCCAGCGGTTGCCATCTCGCGCTTGAAGTTTCGCATCTTAGTCACGTTCAGCGGGTCCATGATGATCAACCCTGCCATGCTTGCCTCTTCGCGCTCCAGCACCCCGCGTAGCTCGCGCACGACGTTGATGCCGACGTTCTTCCCACCCTTAACTTCGATAGCCATGCTCTCCAGTTGACGCCGCCGTGGAATCTCGAAGTACAGCCGTCCGTCGATCCCGCCGTCCGATGTTCGGCGCGTGGTCACAAACCCGTTCACCTGCTCGACTGCCCATTTTTGGAAGTGGTATTTATCCTTCGTCCAGAGATCGCGGGCACCTTCAAGGTTCTGAGGTACACCGTCAACGGTGAAATCCTTTCCTTCGACTAGCCCTAGACGATCCTGCAAGCGAATCTTGGCAACACGTTTGATCGCATGAATAGCGATGTCAATGCCGATCCAATGGCGGTTTAGGTTGTGTGCCGCTTCAAGCGTTGTGGCGCATCCGCAAAACGGATCGAACACTACGTCGCCCTCATCCGAACTGGCTTTGATGATCCGGTCCAGCAGGGCGAGGGGTTTTTGTGTGGCGTAACCCATTCGCTCCTTGGCCTGTGAATTGATCGGAGGGATATCGTTGATGACATCTTGTACAGGTTGTCCATCAGACAGGTGCAGCTTAAACTCTGGTACGCCTTTTGTCCCGTCACTCTTCTCTGGAAATCTAATGTATCCGTGGTCATGCAAGAGATCCAACTGATCATGCAGTCTGTTAGGCACGTCCTCTCCCGCGTCTGACAATTCTTTGATGGCTCTGCCAGGAACGGCCCAATGGCGTCCAGAAGTAGTCGGGTTATAGCCTCTCCAAGGCCTTCCGGAATCACCATGTGTTGCCCCTGGTCCAGTAAGAACGACCAGCCTGTAGCGACCCCTAGAATCGGAGTATCGGTATTTGTCGGTTAAGTACTTCTCGCTATGTTCTTGCAATACACGATTCCAATGGTACTTCTCAGACTTTCCGTAGAAAAGAATCGTGTCGTGAACATCACCCCACCGCTGTGATCCCCCGTGTGCAAACGTTCGCTTCCAGATGATCTCATTCCTGAAGTTTTGATGACCGAATACGGCGTCCATCATCGCTTTGATGTAATGGCTGGCCGTTGGGTCACAGTGCAAATAGATCGAGCCTGTCGGCTTCAGAATCACCTTCATCTGCAACAGACGCTCGACCATGTAGGAAAGGTATGCCAGCAAGCGCGGTTGCGTGTTCCTCAGTGCGTTCATCCAAAGCTTCCAGAACTCTGCCACATCGTCATCTATGCCAGCTTCGCGCATCAGGACCGGCATTGTACGCAAGGCGCGTTCCCGTTCTTCGTCCAGGGTCCATAGGTCACAGAAGGCTTCAATCTGATCAGGCAGTGGTAGGCCCGTCTCCGTCTTGTAGATTGCGTTGTACTCGCGGTTCGAGTTGAAGGGCGGGTCAAGGTAGATCAGGTCCACCGACTGCGCCGCCATGTGATCGCGCATGACGGTAAGGCAGTCTCCATACCAAAGCTTGTTCATGCGAAACACTCTCGCATGAATGAACCGAAAGCGTCATCGTTTTTTCGGTTGTTGTACTTCCAGCAAGTCTCTGCGACGTAGAGCGATATGTACCGTTTGGAGTAGTGGTGGTGCGATCCGTACCACGCCCTCTTGATCAGGCTCCAGAAGCCCTCAATCGTGTTGGTGTGGGTCAGGCCATCTGCGTATGACACGCTGTGGTTTATGACGGCATGACGCACGATGGGCCGCAATGCGCGGTACGCCTTGTATTCGTCGGTGATCAGCAGTGAACTGTCAGTATCGACAAAGCTCTTGATGAATTTCAGAACACCCTTGCCGGTAAGATCGTCGGCCACACGTGCAATCACATTTCCACCGCGCTCTACAACACCGATAACCGGAGTCTTGGCTGTGGCCCGTCCACGACCTGAAGGCGTATCATCGTCGCGCCGGTTGCCCTTGCGCGGACGCCCACCAACATAGGTCTCGTCCGCTTCCACGATCCCTTGCAAGACGGTTCCCCGATCGGTAGCCATTTCAGCGCGGATACGATGCAGGATATAAAGAGCGGTCGGCTGTGTGATTTCCAAGTCTCGTGCAAGCTGGCAACTGGACAAGCTCTTCTTGGCGTTGATCACCAGACCGATAGCAAGGAACCATTTCTGCAATGGCACGCGGGTCTTGGCGAAGATGGTCTTGGACAGGACGTTGAAGCTCGACTTGCAAGCGTGGCAGTTCCACCGGCCTACGCGATCCCCGTCCACTTTCCGCGCCACATCCACACAGCCACAATGGGGGCACCATGGGTCATCGTGCCAGCGAACGTCTTCAAGATGTTCTATGCAGGATTCTTGATCAGGGAAGCGGCTGAAAATGGTAAATAGGTTCATGGTTATCTCTCCAATGAACCTATATTAATCTATCGCTTACAGGAAGTCAAGCCCATAACTTATAACTGCGTAAATTTAAACGTGTGCTTCATGGGGGATTCTAATCCGTGGCTTCGAAGAAGAAGGCCAGAACCGGACCGACCACCAAGCACCCTGCGACTGCCGCTGACCTGGGTTTATTCTGGCGCCCCGTCTCTCCAGCGTGCTCTCAGGGCGGCGCGGTCGACCCGCGTTCCGCGGATGTAGACGTCGGCGATTCGCCGTGTATTGGTGATGTCGTCGAGCGGATTCGCCTCGAGCACGATGAAGGACGCGCTCTTGCCCGCCTCCACCGTGCCGTGATCGGTCAGTCCGAGGATTTCGGCCGAAGTTTGCGTCGCGGCGACAATGACCTCGGCCGGCGTCATTCCGGCCACCACCAGATCCTCCATCTCGATGTGTGCGGTCCAACCGACAGCGCTGTCGGTCCCAAAGCCTATGCGTATCCCCTCCGCATTGAGCCTCCTCAGATTAGCCGCCTGAATGGCGAAGGGCTCAAGGGGTCTTGCGCGGTTGAAAGCCAGCGCCGATGTACCGGTGTTGACTTCCTCCAGTATTCGTTCGAACGCTTCGGGCGGGTGAGCGTCGCTGATCCACGAGAGGTCCGGCATCACGCCTCGAGGCGGGAGGTTTGGTGTCATGAAGACGTCCGGCCGCTCCTTGATCAGCGCGACAAATTCCTCATCAATCTCCCTGTCCCGCGGTCCGTGCGCCAATCCATGGAGGCCCGCCCTCAGGAGTCCTTTGGCATCCTCCAGGTACCGTAGGTGGGCTAAGACGCGGAGACCTTGCCTATCTGCCTGATCAATAATCGCACCATACAGGGCTGCGGTCAGCGTCTCGCGGTCCCCCTCTCCGCCGCTGTCCACATAGATTTTTATCATGTCGACCTGGGCGGCAGCGTGCTCCTCGGCGGCCCTTCGCACTTCCGCTTCGCTCGTGACGGAGGTGCCCCGGATACCCCATCCACCGTAGCGAAACAGTGCGGCGCCCGGGATCGGGTTGTTCCGCAACTCTGATGAGAAATCGCTTTCACCCGCTATTTGCAAGATTGCGCCCACCCCGAAGTACGCCTGACGCTCCAGTCCGTCGAGGACAGCCGCGCGGTCGTCTCTGGGACCCGTCAATGATTCGAGCGGCTGGAACGTCACCATGCCTCGCTGGAGATGAGTGAGGAGATGAACGTGGAGATCGACGATCGTGGGCATTACGGTCTTGCCGGCCAGGTCGACGCGAGCGGCGTCCGGGGGGACTTGCAGCTCTCCTCTTCTGCCCACCTCGGTGAAGCGGTCATTTTCGACAATGAAAGAGGCGTCTTCGATAGGGTCGCTGCCATCCCCTACAATAAGACGAGCCCCTTCGAACACAGTCACGTCTGTGGCCTGGGCAGGCTGGATTTCAACTTGAGGTGAACACGCCGTAACCAGCAGCAAACCGGTAAAAAGCAGGCAACTGCTCCCGCTGGAACCGTCGCCGCTGCTGTCGGCGGCGCCTCCACTCCGTTGCAACCGGAGCTGTTTCTTCGTCAATCGCTTCCAGAAGGACTCCCGGTCAGCGTTATGCCGTTTCATGGCCCCGTCTCCTTCAACCACAATGTCCGATGTGAACCTCCGGCCGCTAAATGCTACCCCCTCCCTTCTCCGTAACGCAATATCTGTATCACCGCCTAACCGGAAGGGTGGTGCCTTCAGTTCTCGAATACTGACAAGAGCTGTGATCTCAACAGGTCGATGCAACACATGGGTTAAATGTTTCTGCCGGAGTTGAGGATGCCAGTTCCGAATTTCGTTTCTAGCGTCGGCTTTAAATCAGCGAATACAGTTCGGTGAAGCCCTTGCGTCCGCAAACCCGCGATTGTTGGCGTCCTAATCCGTGTTTGTCGATGGGATGCGACATTACATTCTCCAGCCCGAATGGCAAGGCCGCTAGCAGCCCGTGGTTAAAGTCCACTTCACAGATTCAAACGGACCCGATGCGACCGTATCGCGAAGAATGATGAGTGAAGGAGGACGGGATATGGGCATGGGACGAAAGAGACGACGCCAGGAATCGCTGTGGATCGCGACACAGGAGTTGCCGCGGACCAAAGGACACGTGTTCTACGAACGGGTGAACCGGATTCTGGAAGAAGACGGATTCGACCCGTTTGTTGAAGAAGCCTGCCAGAAGTTCTACGCCCCGGTGATGGGTCGGCCCGGTGTCGTGCCGGGTGTGTACTTTCGGATGCTGCTGGTCGGCTACTTCGAAGGGATTGACTCGGAACGCGGCATCGCCTGGCGGTGTGCCGACTCGCTGAGCCTGCGGGAGTTTCTGGGCATTGGGCTGACCGATGGTACCCCGGATCATTCCAGCGTGTCGCGGACACGCCGGCTGATCGATCTGGAAACCCATGCCCAGGTGTTCCACTGGATGCTGGAGCGGCTGGCCGGGCACGGGTTGATCGACGGGAAGACGGTTGGCGTGGACGCGACGACGCTGGAAGCGAACGCGGCAATGCGGTCGATCGTGCGGCGAGACACCAGGAACAGTTATGAGGACTTTCTGAAGGAGTTGGCCCACGCTTCGGGCATTGAAACGCCGACACGAGCCGAACTGGCGCGACTGGACCGGAAACGGCCGAAGAAGGGATCGAACGACGACTGGGTGCATCCCGACGACGCGGATGCGCAGATCACCAAGATGAAAGACGGCCGCACGCATTTGGCTCACAAGCTGGAACACGCTGTGGATATGAAGACCGGCGTCGTGCTGGGGGTGACGGTTCAGGGTGCTGCCACCGGGGATACGACGACAATCAAAGAGACGTTGATCCGCACGGCCGAGAACATGGAGAAGCTGGCAAGCAACCCGAAAACCGAAGCGCAGATTCGAGAAGATTGGTTTTCTGAAGTCGTCGCCGATAAGGGATATCACAGCAACGAAACGATGGTCGATCTTCGCGAATTGGGGATACGCACCTACATCTCGGAACCGGATCGGGGCCGTCGCCGCTGGAAGAACAAGCCGGACGAACAACAGGCTGTCTATGCCAATCGCCGTCGAATCCGTGGAGAACGCGGCAAGGAGTTGTTGCGGCATCGCGGCATGATGCTGGAACGACCCTTCGCTCACGGTCTGGAAACCGGCGGCATGCGACGGGTTCACCTTCGAGGACGGGAAAATATCCTGAAACGGATCCTGGTTCACTACGCGGCCTTGAACCTGGCGTTGATCCTGCGCCAGAAGTTCGGGCAGGGCACGCCACGGAGCCTGCAGGACCGGTCTGCGGCATACTTTGCCGCTCAAATCGTGCTCTTCTGCGTCCAGATGGCGCTTCAAACGCATCATGAACTCCGTCAGCTGGATATCGAGCCCAACGTGGCTATCGAATCCGACGTTACGACTGTGTCAGAGAATCTCACTTCTGCCACGGGCTGCTAGCTCATGGGTCGGCATAACAATTCAGACAAACGAGCAATTTTCTAAGAACGATGTTCACACAACGGCCATCCGGCGCCGGGTACAGTGAAATCTTGGCTAGTGACCTGTACCACCCGAATCGGTAGCAGCGCCGATGGGTCTTGCCGGGGAGATCGAGGCGCGAGACGGAAGTCGATGTCTTCACATCGACGACGGCTCGCAACAAAGATATCGCCGGCAACCCCCATCGGCCCAAAGGGTTCGGGAGAAACGGCATTGTCTTCGTTGTCGTCGTCGCCTCGCAATGTAGTGCCATTTACTCGTTGCCGACTTCTAAAATCCAACGCCGTTTGGCCGCAACGCTGCTCCCGATTCGGGTGGTACAGGCCACTAAGGGGCGACGATCTCCGTGATCTCGAAGTGGATGCCTTCGGGGCCTTCGAAGAACATCAAGTCTGAGCCCGGCGGGTTGGGTCTAATCAGGTAGGGCTCGTATCCGGAGGCTTCGAGCGTCTCGCCGAACGCTTCCAGTGAGGGAACGCGGAAACCCATGTGATCGAGTGACCGGTAGCGGCTCGGCGCCGCATCACCCTCAGGGACCTGCGATATCTGGACCCATAAGTCGCCGTACAGGATGGTATGAAACTGACCCTTGCCACGCGCCGGGATATCCTCGCCGCCGAACACATCAAGGAACCAGTCGTGAACGCCGTCCGCGTCGCTTGCCATCATGTGGACGTGATTCACTCCCGTGTAGACCGGGTCCTCAAGTAGTTCAATTCGCGTTCCCCAGGGATCCTCGATAAACGCAATGGTCGATGCCGTGATGCCCACGCGCGGCTCGTCCCGGATCTGTGCGCCCATTTCCCTGGCGAGTGCCACGGTAGCAGCGACGTCTTCAACGGCTATGCCAAAGTGATCGATGACACCGCCCTGGCTCGGTGGCGTCTCACCTTCGACCGGCATTGTCATGACCATGCCGTTGCCATATCGGACAGCCTGTCCCGGGCCACGCGAGACCACCTCGCCGCCGAGCAGCGCTTGATGCCATACCGCCGCTTCGGTCGTGTCCGGCACGCGCATGTGCACATGCGTAAAAACGCTCTGTGCCAGAGCGGAACCCGGCAGTAGGAACACGCCCATCGTCAAGTAAAGGAGCTGGATTCGAAGCCGTGGACTGTCCGCGTGTGACATGGTGATCTCCCTTCATTCAGGCGGCTGACGTAAGTTATTGGTTCTTTGTTGCCTGCAACATTATCAACTTCCTACAAGAGGATTTGTTGAAAAAAACCTCGTTTCGGATGTTTATCCAACGACTTGGAACCGTCTTCTTGGGGGTTGAGATCGGCAGGCTTCGGTTTACAAACTCCCGCCGCTCCCATATAAGATTGAACAGAAGTAACCCCTAATGGAAAAGACAGCGCACGACCTGGACTACGGCCCCCAGAGAGCCAATCGGAAAGCCTTTCTGCTGCTCCGATGGCTGATTATCATTCTCGCCAGTTACGTCACGCTGTTCGAGAACATCGACGACCAGGGGGTCATAGGACTCTTTCTGATTGTCGTGGCCTTCGTACTATCGAACGTACTGATCGGGTTGGCGCCATTGAAGTTAGTGATGGCTGCCAAGAGGCGACATCTCATTGCAGCCGTCGACGCTGTTTTCATCTGCACTTTTCTCTATTACTTGCGTATCGAACAGGCTCCAATCCATCTGCCGTTTATGGGCATTGTGGTGCTTGCGATTATCTGGTCTGATTTGCGGGTCGTACTTTTCGCGATGTTTGGGGTCAGCCTGCTGTTTGGACTGTTCACCAACTTTGAGCTGTTCGGGGCGGCAATCGAGATTGCGCGAGACGACTTCCTCACGCTGTCGCTACTTTTCATCGTTGCAATCTTCTACATCTTCATGGTCGAGCGATTCGACCGAGACACTGAAACTTCGGCGGCGTTGCTTCGCGAGAAACGCAACTCCGAAAACGCCAGCGGAATCATGCGGCAGATCTCCGCCTCGCTTCAGGCGAAGGAGATCCTCGCCATCCTGACAAAGCGATTCAGAGAATTGATGCCCGACGTAGAGTGCTCCATAGTCCGGGCCGAAGAGGGTAGTGACGAGGTGAACGTCATTGCAGGATCACGTCCGGACATGTCGCAGAAAATGACTTTCGATCAGATTCCCGTACTTGGCGAGGCGTTCATGCTCAAAGAAACCAGTTCCGCGCCGCTAAAACGGGACAATGGGACTGTAGCTTCGATGGCAGTACCCATGATCACCCGAGGCGAAGTCGTGGCGGTGCTCTACTTCGAGCATGCGGACGGTAGGACCAGCCTGCTGGACGAAAACAGCAGCTTCGTCCAGGTCGTCGCCGGCGCTGCGGCTAGTTGCCTCTCCAACGCCGAGCAGTTCGAGTCTTTGAAGGAGTTGGCGACGAGCGAATCGACAACAAAGTTGGCGAACCACGGGACGTTTCAGACCCAGCTTGCGCAAGAGGTCGAAACGGCGCTGCGACAGAACAGCACGGTCTCGCTACTGATGGTTGACCTGGATTGGCTGAACAAGATCAACGAGCAACACGGTTACCCTGTCGGCGACAGCGTGATTGGGGCCATCGCTGAAGCCATCCGAACCACCTGCCGGGACAACGATTTCCCAGCGCGCTACGGCGGAGAGGAATTCACGGTCATTCTCCCGAAAACCGATCTTAAAGCGGCGGTGCAGTTCGCCGAAGTACTCCGCCAGCGTGTTGAAGCGATCGATCAGTTTGGCACGAGAGTAACCGTGTCAATCGGCGTCGCAAATTGTCCTCTCGACGCCGTAACGGCCCAAGAATTGATACTTGCCGCCGACAACGCCCTCTACCTCGCTAAGGGAGTGGGACGCAACCGGGTTTCCCCCTCCCCGGGCGACCTTGCAAACACATGACTCGAACGAATGACACCCGAGGCAAGGGAGGAACGGAAGTGCGGGCCCGCCACAGAAGTGTTTGTTTGCAGCCGCGGGATCCATTCTCATGCTCCGTGTCCAAACTTTGCTCGGGCCAAGCCCAACTAACTGAACTTTAAAAATGGAGAGAGCCCGTGGCGACTTATGTAAGCTTGTTCAACTTTACTGACGAGGGAATCCGCACAATCCAGGGAACAACAGAACGATTTCAAGGATCACAGGAAATCTGCGAACAACTGGGCGTGAAGATAAAGGATCTTTACTATACCAATGGACAATACGATGGGATAGCGATCATGGAGGGGGATGAAGAAAGTGTGAGCGCGGCGGCTCTGGCTATTGGCGCGCTTGGCAATACACGAACCGTTACCACTCGTGCCTATACTGTCGACGAGATGAAAAAAATCACCTCGAAAATGCCGTGATCTTTCGGGGCTCTTTTGACAGCAACGGGCGTCGCATGCATCGCCTCGCCGCTTCAGCCTTACGTTATTGCATTGACGACGATGCGTCCATGTTGCCCGATCAAACCCCTATGTGTGTGTCAGTTCGACCGGACTGCGCGTGTGCCTCCGAGCGCCCGCGACGACCCGGTCCCTCAGCGTTTCCCGGCGCTTTACCGCAGGCCATTCATGCGACGTGTCGTACCAGGTGTCCACTACATCCAGAACCGCGTCCCGGGTCGTGGCAGCTATGAACGCCGCGCGCACTTTCTCCCGCATCGGATGCAAATCGGCATATGCGATGCCGAACTTGCGGAATATCCGTCCCGCATCGACGTGGCCGTAGAGCGCCAACGATTCTGCGAACTGAATTTCAATCGCATCGCGTTGCTCCGCGACACAGGGTGGTGAGATTTCCCGGCCATCCAATAGCGCCTGGCATTCGCGAAATATACAGGGATTCCCAATCGATCCGAGAGCCACAGTGACGCCATCTACGCCGGTCTCGTTTATCATGCGCCGGACTGCTTCGGCCGTGAACAAATCACCGCTGCCGAGGATGGTGCGTGAACCTGCATGTCGTTTTATGCGGGCGAGAATTTTCCAGTTGGAAGGACCGATGTAGCGCTGGTCTACGGTCCGGGGGTGGACTGTGACGGCTGCGACTCCTAAGGCAAAGGCACCATCGAGTATTCGGAAGAAGCAACGTTCGCTCTTCGCGGAATCATCAAATCCGCGGCGCATCTTAAGCGTCACGGGCCGACGGCCACCGACCGCCGAGATGACCTCTTTCACAATCGCCAGCGCATCGTCGGATTCGCTCAAAAGAAATCCTCCACGGCATCGACCCCGGACTTTTCTGACCGGGCAACCGAAGTTGATATCCACCAGGTCGTAGCCACCCTCCACCAGTTCGTTCGCAGCTTCCGCCATTTGTTCGGGACGACTGCCCAGAAGCTGCCCTCCAATGGGATGGTCGTCCGGGCCGATCGTTAACATGCGCTTGCGCAACTTTCCCTTCAGAAGGACGTGGTCGTCGAGAACGACCTCGGCCATCGCAAATTCGGCACCGAAGCGCCGCGATACCATACGCATGGGGCGGTCGGAAAAGCCGGAAAGTGCGGCCTGAATGGCGGGAAGCGAGATGTTCAGTGGACCCAGACGAAGCACGTATGCCAGTGCATCTATACCAGTTGTGCCGATTCGGAGAGGAACTGGCCGTAAGTCCCTTTGAAATCCTCGACTCGTCCGTGGTCGAAGTTCCAGATTCGGGTGGCCACTTCGTCGATCAGGTCATGATCGTGAGTGACCAGCAACACGGTGCCAGGATACCGCTGCAGCGCAAAGTTCAGTGCATTAATGGCTTCCAGGTCCAGGTGGTTTGTGGGTTCGTCCAGAATCAGGAAGTTGGGTTTCTGCAGCATCAGGCGGCAGAAAATTATTCGCGCCGCTTCGCCTCCGGATAGGGCATCCGTTTTCTTAAGTGCATCGTCCCCGCTGAAGAGCATCTTGCCCAGCAGTCCACGCAACTCTTCCTGAGAGGCGCTGGAATCGAAGCTGTGCAGCCACTCGATAACGCTGATGCCGTTGGGGATGGTGTCCCGGTGATCTTGCGCGAAGTAGCCGACGGCAACTTCATGTCCCCACTTCACCTCTCCGGAATCGATGGGGAACGTCTGATCGGGGGCATCGATAAAACCGGGGGCGTTCGAAATCAGCGATTTCAGAAGTGTGGTCTTCCCGACGCCGTTTCTTCCGATCAGGGCGATCTTCTCGCCGCGGCCGAGCGAGGCAAGGAAATCCTCGAACACCGTGAACGGGCCGGCTTCGCCATCATAGGACTTCGTGAGTCCCTCGATTTCCAGCGGATGTCTTCCTGAGGGCCGCACCACTTCGAATCGAATGAAGGGACGTTGAATATTGGACTTCGCGAGGACCGAGGTCTGGAGCCGTTCCACTTCCTTCTTCCGGGACTGCACCTGCGATGAACGGGTGCCGGCCGCGAACCGTGAAATAAACTCCCTCAACTGCGCGATCTTCTTCTCGCGCTGAGCATTGCTGGCTTCGATCCTTGAGCGTACCTGTGTTTTCGCCAGCACCATGTCGTCATAGCCGCCTGTGTAGGAGATCACCGTCTGGTAATCGATGTCCGCAATGTGGGTGCAGATATCGTTTAGAAAATGGCGGTCGTGCGAAATGACGATGAGGCATCCGTCATACGCGCGAAGACAGTTCTGAAGCCAGTGAACCGAATCGAGGTCGAGGTTGTTGGTAGGTTCATCCAGCAGCAATACTTCCGGATTGCCGAACAAGGCCTGTGCCAGCAGGACCCGCACTTTCTGGCCGCTCTGGAGCTCGCTCATCTGCCGGTCATGAAGGTTGTCTGGAATATCCAGGCCGTTCAACAACATGGCGACATCGACATCCGCGGTGTAGCCGGCTTCGTCGCCGACGGTGCCTTCAAGCTCGCCAATTCGCATGCCGTCTTCGTCGGTCAGAGCGCTGGGATCTTTGGTGTAAAGAGCGTCGCGCTCCTTCAGGGCTTCCCACAATCCGGGATTCCCCATGATCACCGTATCCATCACCGAGTAGGCGTCAAAGGCGAAGTGATCCTGGGAGAGGGCTCCCATTTTCTTGGGCCGCGTCACCGATCCTTTCGTCGGATCGATTTCACCGGTCAGTATCTTCATCAACGTCGACTTGCCTGCGCCGTTCGGCCCTGATATCGCATAACGCCGCCCGGAAGTGAAGGTGGCGTTGACGTCTTCGAACAGAAAGCGGGCGCCGTAGCGCATGGTCACGTTATTTACTGAAAGCTGCATATGAAAGTTAACCCCACAGGGACCGGACCAACTGCCCATTGTAGCCCGAGAGCCAGACACGATGAAACTCTTGTCGGTTGGAGAACTTGAGTCGATACAGCTGGAGGCAGGTTAGCGGTGGCGTATTAACCTGCGCTGGGGCAGTTCCAAGCCATGCCAATTCGACGCCAGGTTGATGCAAGCTCAGCATCTGTTTGGTCGAGCTCGGTGTTTTCCCAGTGGCACCTTCATCGAAAGAGCGATCCCCGGCCCGATTTCGGTCAATCGAGGGCGTGGGGAAAATCGCTTGAATCCGGGCATGCTACCGGTGGTCGTGGACTCGCGACCGTGGGCGTACTAAGATATGCGGCCAAGCATTCAGGTGATCCGTGCGCTTTGTTCGGGTGGCCGACACAACGGAGGGAAGGGAAGAGGTTCTTAGGAGCAAAGTGCGGTGGGTCTCCATCTCCGCCTGCGTCATCGTTTGTATGACGTCACTGACCGGCTTGGACGCATAGGCCCAGGTTGATTTGTCGGGACAGGACACTCGAAGACATTCGCGCAGATCGTCCTATCCGCGGTTTCGGCGATCGTCTGTACTACATTTTAATTCGAAGACCGTAGGGAAATAGAAAGAGACTACATAGAAAGGAGACTATCTCAATGAGTGAAACGCTGACAGGGTCCGAGTTCAAGAATCAGTTGCGGGGGGGCAGTCCCAAGATGGGGCTGTTCTTGAACGCCCACAGTCCGACCATTGCCGACCAACTGGCCCACAGCGGCTACGACTGGCTCCTTGTGGATAACCAGCACGGTCCGATGGGGTATGAAACCCTCGCGACGATGATTGGGGGGGTATCCGCTGGTGGGGCAATTTCTTTAGTCCGCGTAACCGGCTACAGCGATCGCGCTGGAATTCAGCAGTCGCTCGATGACGGGGCTACGGGAATCCTCGTGCCCTATATCAACACCGCGGACGAGGCCCGTCAGGCCGTGAGTTGTTGTCGATATCCCACGGCCGGAACACGATCTGTTTATTTTCCACAGAGAAGTATGAACAAAGACGGGCTGTTGGGATATGCAGGTGCGGCCAACGACAACGTTATCGTCGCCCTCCAGGTCGAAACGGCAGACTGCATCAAGAACATCGATGAGATCGCTGCGGTGCCTGGAGTGGACATTCTGTTCCTCGGGCAAAATGACCTGTGCATGTCTATGGGGCTCTACGAGAAGTACGAATTCCCCCTCATGTACACTTCGGACGAACTCCAGGATGCCACTGAGAAGCTGAGGGCCGCGGCCAAAAAGAACAGCGTTATTCTGGGCCTGTTTCTGTTTGGAACCGATCGCGTGGGCGAATTCCTGGAGAAAGACTTCACGTTCATCAGTATAGGCAACGATTTACATCACGTCCTTACGCAGAGTGGGGCCCACGTTGAAGCGATGGAGGGAATCGCGACCGACAAAGGTAAAGACTGGAAACGGCGTTCGACAGCTCTGTTCTAGTGTCTACGGTTGGAAGTTCGCTATACGAGATTTCGCTCCGTGGTTGATCCGGAAGGGGGACGGACACTTCAGCCGATATACACTCGCCAGGCCACAATGTTGCATGAAGTGTCCGTCCCGTTCCGGATCAACGACCGGCGACGTCCGCCATCATCTTGATGGCGAGGCCTATAGGGATTGATGGAATATTGAACCCGCCCTAAAAGGACGCGAACCGGTCCGCTGGGGCGGGCAGCGGCGCGGAGCCGAGTGTAGTGTTAACTTGAACCGATGCCTGCCAGACTTTGGGAAGCGGTCATGGCTGGTTGATCAACCGGCGCCGATCCAGCACAGGTTCGACCGTTGGATCCTAAGTTGACAGTACCTTCTGGAATCCTGATTCGCTAAGGCAGGAAAGTAAGCGGAAATCTTTTCTCGTAGACCCAGAGCTCATTTGTACGTCCTGCGGTGGTAAACCCTCCGAAGACAAAAACACGCGATGGGCGGTCGCTGTATGCGGCTGCGCGCAGCATACTTGCGGGTGGCTGTGGAGACCCTGGCGCGGGGCCCAAGCTGGTCCACATTTGTCCGCTGAATTGCCACAGTTCGCTGGCAAGACTGAAGGAGCTGGTTTGCCCCCCAAGGACGAGCATCCGGTTCGCGGCGATGTCCCAAACGGCCGAGTGGCCCGAACGGTGCTCCCGTGTCGAGCCGACGAAGGTCCATTCGGCGGAACCGTCCCTCTTCAGTCGCAACACCCACAGATCGTCGAGGACAAAGGGGTCCATTGAGGTCATGCCACCGTACATGAACATGGCTCGGGATTTCGTATCCCAGACGGAGCTGGCCCCACTGCGTGCTGTCGGCCCATTATTTGTGGGGACCTTGATCCAGCGCTCACCACGAAGAATCCAGACGTCCTTGAATAGCGTCAGCATGCCGGTGGTGACATCAAATGGCCGCAGCCCACCGAAAACAATCATCGCCGCTTTGGAGGGACTCCACACGGCGGTGTGAGCGGCACGAGCGGGCGGTCGTGTTCCGACTGTAGACACACGCTGCCAGTGATCGGCATCTTCAAACCACCAGACATCGTTATGGACGTTACCTTCGCTTCCAAACCCGCCGAAAACCAGCATCCTGTTTTTCGCCGTGTCCCAGACTGCCGTGTGTGCCTGCCGCGCGGGTGGCACAGTCGTGCCCACGATTTCTGACCACACCCAGGCCACACCAGACCAGGTTAACTGCCATAGATCGTTCAATACGATTCCGGAAGCACTGATCCCGCCGAATACGAGCAACCGGACACCCTTGGGATCCCAGACGGCACTGGCCTGGTCTCTTTCTGGTGGAGCACCCGGTGCTCCGGCGTGGGAAACGAGTCTCCAAACATGAGGGTTGTAGAAGCTCACAGACGGAGTGGGCATCGTCGTCACCTCCCTTGGTCGCCGGGTTCTTTAATTGGTTCGGACGAAGGTTAACGCCGAATTGACATTCGTCAAAGCAAAAATCCTTCCCGAACCACAGCCGTCCCTGGATGTCGCTTCGGATCAACACAATCTGAGTGAATGAGATCGGATCTCACGTTCCGATTCATCATGGCGAAGGCCTCCCCACCATGTTTGGGACATGCAAAACGATCGTTTTACTCCAAGATTCGCAACCTGGAGTGCCGCAGAGTCTCAATGTAAACTTAGCGGTCCGCAACAGGCCAGGTGGCGACCTGTACACAAAGAAGATGCTTGCTGGCGCGGAGGAGTGCGCTGAGCAAAACGTTGAGTATGGTGTTGGCACTGGCCCTAGGCCTGGCAAGGGGCATTGCGCTGCGCAGCAGCCTAGTGACTCCGGGGGCGGAAGGTGAGGCAGCGACGATTCGTACCTCATTTAGTGCCGTGACACCGCCGGGCGCTGGGCGGAGGGGCCAGGACACGTCGACGGGGATGGAAAGCTGGAGGAGCTCGTCGCCGCCCTATCGCGAGTTCGGTGTCGACAAGGGCTGGGATCACTGCCTCGTCGTCGTCGACAGGCAGAGCAACATCATCGAAGAGTGGACGCAGTGGGACGAGTTGTTCAAGCGCCCGCCCTTCCAGCCTCCCGCTTGACCCCTGTCTTTACCCTCTGTAATCTCCTATCATCTCGATCTTTGCCCTCACAAAGGCGGACCCGGATGCGGACGACTGAAACAACGATTTTTGCCCTGGCATTTGCACTGTTGCTCGTCTTCCCAGCAGTGGCCGGATCCGCGCAGACACGAGAAGGCCAGACCAATGAAGCCGTAAGCGCCGCGCGCCGAGCCGAGGCGGGCCGCATCCTGTTGGAAGCAGGCGTCGCGGGACTTCAGACGACTCTCGCGGGTGCCGGGGCGCCCCCGATGACCTTCGACCAGGAGACCCAGGTCCGCTCGGTCTACGACGCCCATATCCGCGCGTTGAACGCGCTGCTCGCGGCCAACGGCGGGAATGGTCCCGCCATAGCGCCGGGGATCCGCGCCCTTGGCGACCAGCTCCTGCTCGCGGCGATCAAATTCCTGAACCCGGCACAGCGCGCTGCCTGGACTGGATCGCTCTCGGCCTCCGATTTCGCCGAACTCAACAGCGACCTCCCGGAAGACGAAGCCGAACTGCGGGAGTACATCAGCGACTTGCGGAGTCCGGTCAGCGGCAGCGGCGGGGGCAGCTTTGGCGAGGAGAGAGGCGTGGGCATCCAAGGGGGCGGGCTCGTCATCGATGGCTTCGGCGGCGGCCGGCTGCCCAACCGGGACGAGATCCTGGAAATCCGCATCAACGAGAACACTTTTACGGCGCAGACCATCGAGCAGACTCGAGGCCAAACCGAGATCATCACCCGCGGCGGCACCGGCCGCTACAACGGCGACTTCAGCTTCAACTTCGCCGACGAATCACTCGACGCCAGAAATGCCTTTGCCGACAGGCGGCCGCCGTACCAACAACGCGAGTTCAGCGGGAACGTCAGCGGCCCGGTGATCCGGGACCAGCTCACGCTGACGTTCAGCTTCGAGAACGAAAACTCCGAGTTCGGGGACAACCTGCTGGCCTACACCTCGAATGGCGTCCTCAATAACGCCATCACCCGCCCGTTGGCCAGCCAGAGCTATACGGCGCGCGCCACAGCCCAGCTGTCTCTCAACCACGTCCTCAACACAAGCGTCACCTGGGCAAACTTCGAGAGCGAGAATAACAACGTCGGCGGTTTCGGCCTCCCCGAACAGGGACACATTCGGGCCCGCGACGACTTCAACTTTCAGGTCAAGGAGACCGCGATCCTTTCGCGCGCGCTCAACAACGAGGTCCGGTTCCGCTATATCCGTGCCACTAACAAGAACAGCCCATTCCTCGACGCCCCATATGTCGACGTGACCGGTGCATTCCGAAAAGGCGGCTCCCCAAACAACCAGGAAGGTACGCGCCACGACTACGAATTTGGGAATCTCCTGATGTACACGGGCAACCGTTGGGCGGTGCGGGCCGGCTTCGACGGCGTCTACCTGAGGGCACGCTCTACCGACCGGAACAACTTCAGGGGGACCTTTACCTTTGACACCCTTGAGGACTATCTGGCCGGCATCCCGTCTCAGTACGAAGTGACGTTCGGAGAGCCGCTGATCGAGGTCTCGCAGTTCGAGACCGGAACCTTCATCCAGAGCGACTGGCGGACAAGAAATGACCTGACCCTGAGCTTCGGCGTCCGCTATCAGAAACAGACCAACGTCGACGACAACAACAATTTCGATCCGCGCCTCGGCTTCGCCTATTCGCTTGGACGGTCGACGGTCTTTCGTGGCGGGAGCGGCATCTTCCACGGCGAGTTCTTCATTACCAATGTGATCGCCGCCACGCGGTTGAACGGCGAGTTCCAGCGGACGGTGGTGATCAAGAACCCGTCCTACCTCGATCCGCTCGGAAGCGGAGAGATGGACGACCGGCCCCTGTCAATCCGGGCCATCTCCCCGGACCTGGTCGCACCATACAACTGGATCTCGGAAGCTTCGATCGAGCACTCGTTCTCGAGCGGCCTAGTGCTGACCGGCTCGTACCGCTTCGCCCGGGGCGTGCACCAAATCCGCGCCAGAAACACCAACGCGCCCTACGACGGCACCTCCGCGGTGCGTCGTTCCTGCCAGCCCGGCCAGGACCGAGCGACCTGCGTGACTCCGGATCCCGCGCGCGGCATCGTGACCCAGTTGGAATCCACCGGTACGGGCAAGAACCACACCTTCCGTCTCGGCGTCCGGCATCGCTTCAGCTTCCTCAATATCAACGGGAACTACAATTTCAACTCCCAGTACGACGACACCTATGGCACGGCGTGGGCGCTCCCGGCCGACAACTACGATCTGGCTTCCGAGTGGGGCCGCTCCCGCGCCTCCCACAGCGTGAACTCTTCGTTCAACGTCCGCCTGCCCTGGAACATCAACGCGGACACCCTGTTGGTTTGGCAGAGCGGGAGTCCCTATACGCTCAGGACCGGCCGGGACGACAACCAGGACGGCAGCAACAACGATCGTCCCGCCGGCGTCCCCCGGAATTCACTGACCGGCCCGAGCTTCTTCGAAGTCGGAATGAACCTCTCGAAGTCCGTCCAACTGCGTTCGGATCAGGTCCTGATTGCCGGCGAGAACGGCCGTCCAACGACGGGCCCGGCGGCCGGCGGCGGCTACTACGGCCTGCGGACCGGGTTGCGGATGACGATCACTGCTGAGATCCAAAATCTCCTGAACAAGGTCAATTTCTCGAGCTACAACGGCATTCAGACTTCGAGCTTCTTTGGCTTGCCCACCAGCGCCCGGTCCGGAAGAAAGATCTTGATGTCAGCTCGGTTTAACTTCTAGCCCCAATTTCCACTACTGAAACAATAGGGATGCTGCGAAAGGGCGGGGTGGTTACGTCCGAACCACGCTGCGAAGCTTCGGATCGACTTCACGACGCCTCGAGCTGCCCGGATGTTGAGGCCTTCATCACCTATCTGGCCATCCAATGAAATAAAATGTTCGCCTTGATAAGAACAACCTGCATTTACGCCATCTTCGGGACCTTGATGACAGCCAGCGCATTCGCTCAGGTTGCACCCGATCCGGTTGCGCCGCTTGTCGTCGACTACGAAGCAGCCCGTTTGGAACGCGTCATCACTGCGGTTCGGATCACAGAGGAGATTTCGCTTGACGGTTCCCTCGATGAGGCAGCCTGGGAGTTGTCAAATCCGGCGACAGACTTTGTTCAGCGACGGCCTTACCCCGGTGCGCTCTCAGCCGAAAACACCGAAGTCCGCTTCCTCTTCGATGAAGACAACCTATACGTTGGAGTCATCTGCTACGACTCGGATGCCGCGAACATCGTGGTCAACGAATTGGAAGAAGACTTCAACTATCTGAGTGGAGACATCTTCACGGTAGCCATCGACAGCCTCCACGATCTGCAGTCCAGTTTTCTCTTCGTGACCAATCCAGCAGGTGCGAAAGCCGATCATCAGGTCAGCCCGGGTGAGTTCAATGCCGACTGGGATGGTGTGTGGGACGTTCAGGTCACCCGGAGCACCGAAGGATGGATCGCCGAGTTCGTCATACCGTTTAAGACGCTTCGGTTTTCGAGTGCGGCGTCACAGGAGTGGGGAATCAACATGAATCGCAATATTCTTCGGATCAACGAAGAAAGCGACTGGTCCCCGACCCCGGTGCGCTTCGACCTGTCCAGGGTGTCGCAGTACGGCACGCTGCACGGATTGGAGAACATCCGCCAGGGCCGTAACTTAAAGGTCACTCCCTTCGTGACTGCCGGGTTTACGAATCTCCGCCCGCCCAACGATCCCTTCGGTGAGTTTGACACGGATCAGGACTTCGACGGCGGTGTGGATCTGAAATACAGTCTGACGCCGTCGCTCACACTCGATGCCACTT
This sequence comes from Terriglobia bacterium, assembly GCA_965218085.1. GTDB lineage: Bacteria > Acidobacteriota > Terriglobia > 20CM-2-55-15 > 20CM-2-55-15. The sequence continues at coordinate 1,247,855 of CBDCKF010000001.1, forward strand.
ACCGTACCGATTTCGCGCAGGTGGAAGTGGACCAGCAACAAGTCAATCTGACGCGATTCAATCTCTTCTTTCCGGAAAAGAGGGACTTCTTTCTCGAGAACGCAGGGACCTTTGCTTTTGGCCAGGGAAACAACCTGGTTCCGTTTTTCAGCCGGCGCATCGGGTTGAGCTCCGAAGGCACGCCGATTCCCATTGTCGGTGGCGCTCGTGTTACAGGTCAGGTTGGAGGGTATGACGCGGGTTTCCTGGTCATGAAGACCGAGCGTCAGGGTCTGAGACCATCGAACAATTACGTGGTGGGCCGGGTCAAGAGGAGGTTTCTGACGAATTCATGGGTTGGGGGATTGGTGACGGACCGCGAGTCGTCGTTGGCGGGGGACTACAACCGTGTCTATGGTGTTGACGCGCATCTCCAGTTCTATGAGCGTCTGGAGTTCGATTCTTACATTCTACGAAGCGACACGCCGAATCTGTCGGGGCGCAACCAGGCGCGGCAGGTCGAAGTCGCATGGCGTGATGACGAGTTGACCCTGGCTGCGGGATACAACGAAATCCAGACGAACTTTAATCCCGAAGTCGGATTCGTGCAGCGCGGAGATAACACCCACTACAGGGGCGACGTTGCCTGGAATCCTTTGATTGAGAGCAGTCCGCTTTTTCGAAACATCGTCATGAATCTTGCGTTCAACTACTACGAAGATGGAGAGACCGAACAGGTCGAGACGCGCGAGGAGGGCGCGAACCTCGGCGTTCGTTTCGAAAACAACGGATCCGTCAATTTCAAAGTCATCCGGACCTTCGATCGACTGCTGGAACAGTTCCCGATTCATAGCAGTGTTTCAATCCGCCAGGGCGACTACAGCTACCTGGGTTATTCAGCGAGTGCGTCCAGCAATCCCAGTGGAAAGATCAGCGGGAACGGGAGCGTCGAGTGGGGTGAGTTCTGGAGCGGCCGGCGCCGGTCTTTCATAGGTGGCGTCAGCTGGAAGCCGAACGTCAATTTCAAGATGGACGTCGACTACACACGCAATCAGGTGAATTTGGCAGAAGGGGAATTTACCTTAGACCTTGTGGGCGCCCGTTTCCTTTACGCGTTTAGTCCGCGCGCATTTTTCAACGCTTTCATTCAGTACAATGCCGACACGCGGCAGGTCAGTTCGAACGTCCGTTTCAACGTCATCCATCACCCTCTGAGCGACCTCTTCCTCGTCTACAACGAACTGCGTGACACCCAGAACGGTCAGTTGCTTCAGCGTGGGCTGGTTTTCAAGCTCACAAACCTCTTCAATTTCTAAAGGATTAAGCCGGCTCATAGGTAGGGTCAGATCCCTATTTTCCGAATTTCTAAAACTATAATAGCTGTGGAAGGAAATTGGGGATTTAGGGCTCTGACCCCATTTTTGTCAGCGTTGTTGCATGGATCGGGGCGGAGATGGAATTCGCCCTTTCCCAAGCGGTAGCGTCAGGCGATACGCTCGAACACAGGCCGTCCGAGTGCGGTCATTGTGTTCAGGACTTTTTGGCCGAGTTGGATCTCCGTGATCTGCCTGGAGAAGCTGCGGGATTGGAGTCTGCGGCCGATGACACCCTTCCAACGGCCGATCTGCGTTTCTATCCGGCTGCGCTGGTTGTACCCTGTGGCCACTTGCCAGGCCATGCGGCCGTTGCTGCGGATCTGAGCAATATGGCGATCCCGAACGGTTGGATCCCGCGCCGATTGCGGTCGGATCGCTGCGTTCTTTGGCGGCGGTATAACCACATCCAGGGTCTCCCCATACCGTTCCCTCAGCAGATCTCGTGTAGACGCTCCATCATAGGCGCCGTCAGCCAGAAAGCCCGCGACCGGGGCATCGAGTTGATCCAGGAGCCCGGGTAATGCAGTGCTGTCTCCAACGTCATCGTGAGTCAGATTGGCGCAAACAATCGCACCGCTGGCCAGGTCCAGTCCGAGGTGGAGTTTGCGCCAGCGGCGGCGTATTCCCTTGATTTTATGCTTCTGCGCGAGCCATTCCCCTTCGCCGAAGATCTTGAGGCCGGTACTGTCCACCACCAGATGGACAGGCACAGATCCGGCTTGCATCATCACCTGAGCGATGCTCAAGCCGTTTGCACGACGCGACAGTGTGGAGAAGTCCGGCACCCGTATATCCAGCCCCATGAGCGTGCCGATGGATCCCATAAGTCCCTGCGTTTGCCGCAACCCAAGCCGATACGCCGTGCGCAGCGTCAGGCATGTCTCGATCGCCAGATCCGAGTATCTCCGCTGGCCACCCCGTGACGTGCGGCGCGGCGCGCTCCACACACTTTGAGCCTCCTCACTGACCCAGATCGTCAGATCACCCCGCTGGCGCAGGCTCTCGTTATATTCCGCCCAGTTGATCACCCGATACTGCGCCTTATCAAACTTGTGCCGTCGGGCTGCGTTGAACTTATGTGGCATCTAAGTTATCCCCGGTGTTGAAAAACACGATGATAAGGCATCCTTCGGGATGATCCATGCAACAAGGTTACTGTCTGGGGAGGGCTCGCTTCAGCAATACAGACCGGCACACCCCAGGCGAAGAACCAGCTCGGCATGGAGTACTGGGACTACTGCGATGCCAACCCCAAAGAAATGGAAGACTTTGGCGAGGCCATGAAGTCCAACAGCCAGAACTCACTGCGCGGAGTCTTGGAGCTTTGCGATTTGTCTGATGCTCGAAAGGTTGTGGATGTTGGCGGGGGTTTCGGCCATTTGGTCCTCGCACTTCTCGCCAAGTATCCGGATTTGCGCGGTGTGGTTCTGGACCGGCCGGGTTTGATCCCGATTGCCAAACAGAGTCTCCCGCTTGCAGATGAGAGCCTTGCGTCAAGGGTCGAGTACGTCGGAGGCGATATGTTCGAAAGCGTTCCCGCCGGAGACGTCTTTATCATGAAGCACATCATTCACGACTGGGATGATGACCGCTGCATCCAATTGCTCCAACACTGCCGCACGAACATGGACGGCGAAGGGCGCGTGATCTCGGTCGACGCTGTCCTGCCCCCGATGGGTGACACAGGTGGAACGGCTGCCAAGTTTCTGGACGTCGACATGATGGTGTTCATCCCCGGGAAAGAACGAACGAAGGTGCAGTGGGAAGCTCTATATGATGCCGCAGGTTTCAAGATATCGTCTATTACTCCGCTACAGGACAACTTCGGAACGAGCATCGTTGAAGGGATCAAAAAGTAGGTTCTTATAGGATCGCCTTACTGTAGTCGAACACTCCCTTAGTGGCCTGTAACAGAGACATCGCCAGTGGCGCCGATGGGTCTTGCTGGGCGAGATCGCGAAGCGAGGAGGGAATGATGCCGTTTCATCATGACCGACGAGCGACAAAGATATCGACAGCAACCCCCATCGGCCCGAAGGGTTCGGGCCCAACGGGGCCGTCTTCGTTGTCGCTCCTCCTCGGAATGTAGGAGCATTCCCTCGTCGTCGACTCCTAGAATCCGGCCCCGTTACGCTCCGAACGCCGCTGGCGCTGTTTCTGTTACAGGCCACTACGGCAAGGAAAGAACAGGGGAGAATACGCCTGTGAAAACTTTTACCGGGGTTTCAGGTCAGAGTGACGTTCGCGGATTCAGACAGGTTTATATGTAAAACTTCAGATTTCGTCGGTAGGTCTGAACAATGCAGTGTGTATGGGCTATATCTGGTTTCCCGGGCTGTCAACAACCTCGGATTTCTCGGACAGAAGCAGACGTAAGCGCTGGATTTTCCCCTCCTCGTCGTATTGCAGGAACACCGCTCCGTACTCCAGGTAGGTCGTGCGGTCCCGACGCGCCGTATAGTTCGCATTGACTCGAAACGAAAGACCCAGTCCGCCCCACGGCAATGGCTTGGAGTAGATCATCGGTTCTCCTTCGAATTCACTCTGGGTCTGAAGTTGGAGTTTGTAGTCGATATCAACTTGTGATCTCGCTACCTTGTCGACCCAAAGTCGGACATGTTCGTAGCCACGAAGCAGAACCGGGCCGATCTGTTTTTCATCGTATGGCGGTACTTGCGCAAGCACATCAGGAGCGAATAGTTCCATCAAACTATCGACACGTTCTTCAACCCCTATTTCCCTGCCATCCAGGGATATGGTCCACTCGTCGAGATCGTTCAGTCGATCCACCCATTCCACGGCCATTTGAATGATGTCGGGCCCGGCCTCGGCTGGGGGCGTCTCGGGCGCATCCTGAGCCTGAACGGCGACAGCAACCAAGAACGTGAACACAGTCAGAACAGTCAATCGAACCATACGGCCACTTCCTTTGCTATTCCTGTTTCTGATTTGGGGCAGCCAAACCCTGTTGTGAAGCGGAAAAATGTTGCGCAGGGAAAACTATTGTCAGTTCGTGGACATTGCGCAGCGGAAACCTATGGTCATTCCATAGAGTTCGGGATCACTGAAGTTGCGGTGAAAATTCGACGCCCGTTCGCCAGCACCGCCCCGACCGCCAACCGTCCAACCACCGCCGCGAGTGCTTTTGTATACACCGTCCTCTGGTCCCTGTGGATTCACCTTCGGCATGAAGGGATAGTAAGTGGGGTCATACCAGTCATTGGTCCACTCCAGAACGTTTCCGGCCATGTCGTGGAGACCGTAGTCGTTGGGAGGATGTTCCCCGACAGCGTGAGCCCCCGTACCCCCAAAGGCTCCGCTTTCATAGTCGTCCTTCCACCCCCAGGGATAAGGCTGCCGATCGAGTCCGCCTCGCGCGGCTTTCTCCCACTCCGCTTCCGTGGGAAGACGCTTGCCGGCCGCCGAGCAGAAAGCGTCCGCCTCGTACCAGTTGACGTTGAATACGGCTTGCGTCTCCAAGCCTTCACGGATATTGCCGTCATGCCAGTGCCAGGGTGGCCGAGTGCCGGTTGCTTCCAGGAATTCGCCGTAGTCCGAGTTCGTTACCTCGTACTTATCCATATAGAACGGGTCTATGAAGACAAGGTTCGCCGGCCTGTCATCCATCTTGGCCCGAGGAACCGAATCCTGTCCATCCCGCCAGAGGGTATGGCTCCGGCCCATCCAGAATTCGCCGGCCGGAATCAGCTCCATGCCATCAGGTGCCGTCTGCGCCGCGCTTGGCAACGCGGCGTAGACGTAACAAAGAATTGTCAATGCAATGATTCGTTTCATAGTCTTAAATGAATAGATCCTCGAACCCGCTCAGCGGGATAAACCCAGGCCCGCCCAGGGGAGCGGTCTGCTGATACTCATAGGCGCGTCCCGACGGCGTATCTTCGATGATGCTGCTGTAATCGGTGCCCAAGGCCGAATGGATAGTTGACGTCATGTGATCCATCATGGTCTGTTCTCTATATCTCCAGCCGGTCTCGACCACTCTGCCGCCCGTTTCGTCCGTCTTGCCCAGGACCCGTCCGCCCTTGACGCCTCCACCCATTAACATCATCGGGTAGGTCTCAATATAGTGATCGCGGCCGCCGTGCGGATTCATGTCCGGCGTGCGCCCGAATTCGGTGACCACGGCAATGAGGGTTTCATCAAACGCCGTCTTTCCGGCTTCGTGACCCGGCATGGCGATCAGATCTTCAACCAAACTCGCCAGCGCCATATCAAACCTGGGGAGGCTCTGGTATACGGATACGCGGCCGGCGGTTAGAGGCGCTTCCCGGTCGTAGAGAACGTCGTGGTTGTCGAATTGACCGTTTCCGCCATTGGTGGAGTTGCAGACCCATAAGAATCGAGAGCCGGCGTCGGCTTTCAGTATATTCCGGGCCAGCAGCATGCCTAAACCAAAGTTCGAACGGGCGCGATTCGCATCCACCCCATAGCGCTGCTTTTCCTCGTCCGTCACATTCAGTACTTGCTGAAACCTCGGATCCATCAAGAGCTGGATGGCCGAATCGTAGGATGACACGTACTCCCCGGCCTTCGAGCCTAAAGCGTCATTTCCCACCGATGACACTTCCAACATCCGGCCCAGAGTCTCATAGCGTTCGGACAGAACCTCCGATTGATCCGAGTTCCCATCCCCGCCGCCGAAGGTATCCAGGATCGTGCCCGTGGTCAGATCGAGGCCGGCATATTTAGGCGGCAACATCCCGGTTCCGAGCGGAGGACAGCGGGCGATGTCCAGATCGAAGCTGACATAAGTGGGGAATGTATCCGACTCCCGGCGCTGGGGCTCGAGGTCCCTGGCGATGACGCTGCCCAAGGCCGGAATCTCCCTGACTAGAGCGGGATTGAACGCGCGGCCTGCCTGTACGTGGTATTGCGCGGGAAAGTGCACCAGCGCGACGCCCTTCATCCCTCGAACCACAGCAGCATGCGGCGACCACACGTCCATTCTCGGAAGGAGCGTCTTCGACAACATGAAATCCCGGTTTCCAGCTACGGGCTGGGGATTCAGATCGTCGGCCGTATACTTGGTTTCCTTGAAGTCTAAGAATTCCGGCGGACTCGGTGCGCCGTTGTTCTGAATCACGATACAGTTGCGCGCCGTCCCTAAAGGGGTCACCCGGGAACTTTGTGCGCGAAGCTTGGTTGGGTACGTGACTCCAGCGAGCGACCCCGCCACGCTCACACCGAATAATTTCAACATGTCTCGACGGCTTAAATCGCCTGTTCGTCGCATTGATTTCTCTCCTCGCTCCAGAGTGTTATCCCTTAAATTGACGGTTTATGACGGCCTATGGGTGGCTCCGATTGAAGATGGAGCCACCCAATGTTTTCCATTAATCAGTCCGACCCATCAATGGTTCAGCAGGAACTCCGGCGAGTTCAACACCGACCACTGAATCTCCTCGAGGCCCTGCGCCCTGCCTTTTGCCTCAATGACGCGATTCGCCACCGTGAGCTCCTCGGCCCCTGGATAACGTGCAAGACCGGCCAGGAACAATTCCTCGACAGCGGCCTCGTCCGATACGCCCGACGCCAGCAACTTCGCCACGCGCGTATCACCCTGGGATGTGACGCGTTCGGTAACGACCGTCGAGCTCATCATCATCATGGCTTGCATCGGAGTGGCCATGGTCTTGTCGACCGGCGGCGCTTCGCGCCCTCCCTGGTAATACGCCGACATGAAGTTCGATATGTCACGCCCCGCTCTGTTGGGAAGAGTTTGAGACTTGACATAACCGCTCTCGAATGGAGAACCGGTGGCCTGCGACATGATATCGGCAGCCTCGGGACCCGTCAGAATACGGGCGAAGCGGCGCGCATGGTAGGAACTATATCCATCCTGCCATTCCTCCCCAAAGCGGGTGGAAAGCTGATAGGCGTTGGATTTCATAATCGTCTTGATGATGTGTTGGAGTTTGAGGCCGTTGTCGCGAAAATCCGCAGCCAGTGCCTCCAACAAAGCCGGATTGGACGGCTGAATGGTCCACGGCTCCGGCGGCGGATTGGCCGGATCCAGCCGAAGCAGATCAAACCCGTCGTAGGGCTCAACTATTCCAACCACCATCAACTTCTTCCACATCAGGTTTACCGCTGCCCGCGCAAACTGGACATGCGTCGGCAGTATTCGACCTAAGGCCTTACGCGGATTCTCGCCCGGTCTCGGCGTCTCTCCGGTCAGCATGAAGGCCGGCTCGTAGGTGCGGCCATCGCGCGGGAAACGATTCTCCGAAATGGTGACGAAATTTCCGTCGAGGCCCGTGTTGTAACCCCCGCCAAAATCATCAAAGCTGGACTGTCCGTTCTGGAACTGGGCCCCGGCCGAGTTGCCCGCATTGCCTACGGGCCGCAGTGTTCCAAAGAAGGCCGCCTGCTGCCAGAAGTCGGTTCTCCTCATGCTGGCCAGGAACAGATTGAAGGTGTCCGCGTGCCCCGCGCCGTTGTGGCACGAAAAGCAGTCCATGGTGACGCCAAGGAACACCCGCCCAAGGTCGGACGTGACCTCGTCAATCCAGTCCAGCCGGTTAAATCCTTTCAAGTGGTCGGCGTCGGTCCAGATGATGCACCGATTCGCAATGTAGGCGGCAGGATCGTAATATTGAGCCTGCGGCAGAGTCGCCGCGCTCTTGGTGGTGGGTGTGACGATGTCGTAGAAGACCTCGTCATAGGGTCGGTCAGCCCAGACCCATTCTTTTGTCCAGAGGTGGAAACTCGAGTCGTCCGTTCTGAAAACCTCGCCATAGTGATAGGCCCACTGTTCCGCATAAGCCTCGGTGCCGACTATAGCGTCGATCAGCTTGTCGCGCTTATTCGGATCGGTGTCGCTGAGGAAGGCACGCGCTTCATCCACCGAAGGCAGGAGACCTGTCGCATCCAAGTACGCCCGCCGTAGAAACTCCTCATCAGTCGCAATGGGCGCATGCGGAATGTTGTCGCGCTCAATCCGTCCGAATATGAATTCATCGATGTAGTTATTGCGCGGTATCGGCTCATAGGCAGCCCCCGTACCCGGTATGGCCTGAGACGCGGCTTCCGTCAGCCGGCCAGCCTCCAGGGCAGCGTCCTCGGTCGAGAACACGGGTGCATGCGCAGCCTCCAATTGATCGTCACGATCGCTGGCTCCCTGCGGCTGATTCTGTGCGACTACAAGCAGCGACAGACCCAAAACCATCGTGATCGCTACAGTCAACTTCACGGATCTCATACTTATCCTCCTAAGGGATACGGGGCACCATTCTCGACGAGAACAAAATAGCGCTTAAATTTTACAAACTATCGCTTCCTATCATCAGTGCTTATCCCTCCTTCTGTCAACAACTTTGATTGTGAAATTTGGCGTCTGGAGCACCTGATCTGTGTGGTGGTTGTAATAGCGGGAAATCGAGGAGTATGTCTGTATGGGGACCCGGGAGCCAGCTTGCCGATGGTAATGCTTCTGGATCTCCTGAAATCAAGATCTAGGGAGTCCCCTCGTGTCGGGACCGAAACGCTTCCGGGACGCGGTTTGGCTCTTACGAACGAACAGCGCGGGAAAGGTTTCCCGCGCTGTCTTGTGGCCTCAATTACGAAATGTGACTCCGCGGGACACTCTTCCCGCGCCATCGAACGGCGTCAGTTCACTAGAAGATGTACTTCAGTGCGAACTGGAAGATTCTCGGTTCCCTGGATGAGTCGATCCGGCCAAAATTGCTCCGACCCAGGCGCGACCCCGGGTTCAACGGTCGGAAACTGTTCGTCACGTTGAAAGCTTCGGTCCGGAACTCCAGGTTCTGGGTTTCGCCCACCGCGAACGTTCGCGCGAGCGCCATGTCCATAGCCCAGGTTCCGGGACCTTCGACGCTGGCCCGGCCTACGGTGCCGTAGGTGCCGTTACCCGGTCTCCGAAAGGCATCCTCGTTGAAGTAGCCGCGTCTTCGAGTCGAGCGGTCTCCATACGGGTTGTCCTGCATCTGGACGGCCCTCTCGCGACCGCCGTCCCTCATGGTGTCGGAGCCGCCATCGATCGTCAGCCATTCGCCCGATTGGACCCTGTATATGAGCGACGCCTTCCAATCGGAAGCGACCATGCGCAGGGTATTGTTGGCAAACTGGGGCGACTCGGCGATGATGGAGGCATTAAAGATGTGCCGGCGGTCGGCATCGGCGTTGTACCTGGCGATTTCCCGCACGAAGGGATTGACGGCCGCGGACTCGACGTTGCCCCCGATCCGCTCATAGCGGTCCCAATCGGTAAGGATTGCGTGCGACCAGGTGTAGTTCGCATTGATACCCACACCGCTCGTACCGCGGCGCTGGAATCTGAGAATCATTCCGTTATAGCTTCCCGAGTTCTGATCCCCGCGTCGATTGACCCGCGCGCGACGCAGCCCCTTGACGAGGTCCAGATCCGGGTGGGCGAGACCAAAAACGCGGCGGTCGTCGCGATTGCGGCTCGAGGAGCAGGCCCGGCCCGCGCGAACCTGGAACGCCACGGCTCCGTTATAGAAACAGTTCCCGTTGGCGTCGCCGACCCCGGGAATGTAGATCTGAGGACTGAGCTCGTTGGTGTCCCAGAGGTGCACCGACCGGTTACCGATGTAGGTCGCCTCGACCATCATGTCATTGCCCAGCTGGTGCTGGATGCTGAGGTTCCACAGATACTTGGTCTCCGACTTCGCATCCCCGTTATGCACGACCACGGTCCCCGGCTGGAAACCGTCGAAATCGGTGAGGTTGTTGGTCACGAACGGCGTCGGGTACGGATTGCCACCCGGAAAGTCGACATACGGGTCATCGATAAAGACACTCGAGAGTCGGGTATCGGGCTGCCACGGCGTCATCTGCTCGCCGATGTGGGACGACATTCGCAAGATGTCGTAGGCGGTGCCGAAGCCGGCGCGAAGCGCCGTGCGGCCGTCCCCGCCAATATCCCAGGCAAAGCCAATGCGCGGCGCAAACTGGTTATAGCGATTGTTAAAGCCCGACCCCAGGCAGACTCCATTGTCGCGGCACGAGTTGTTACCCGCATACCCGGCTTCGCCGGGGAAGACCAAGCCGTAGGGCGAGTTCACGAATATGGTACTCGACTGTCGGGCATTATATCGAGCTACGTCGAAATTCACGTTGTGGCCGGACCGCATGACCAGTTGAATCCGGGGCTCCCAGCGCACACCGAGATTCAGGGTCAGGTTGGACGTCGCCTGCCAGGTGTCGGAGAAAAACAACCCCAGGTGGTCCTGACTCGAGTCGTCTTCGATCGGTGTCGCCTGGCGGAAGCTGTCGATGGCTCCAAAATAAAAGTCTGCGAGAATCTCATCGGTAAAGAAGTCGTCCGTTGTGAACGTACCCGCGGAATGGGCCTGGGATCGGGAATAGTTTCTCCAGTGCGCATAGGTCCCACCAAAGGTGAACTGGTGGTCGCCCCGAAGGTAGTTGACACTATTGCCGATCGAATAGGTCATGGTGGTAATGGGTCCGGTGCGGGATCCCAGATCGAACTCGTCGTTGTCCCACTTGAAGCTATCCGCCCCCGGGTAGATCACCGGATAGGCGAAAATGTTAGACCCGTAATCGTCAGGCGTGCCCGTATCGGCCACGAAACGGACGATGGAGTGGCGGTTCACCCCCATGCTGAAGGAGTTGACAAAGTTCGGTCCCAACAAGGAGGTCAAACCGAGGGCATATGAAGTGGCGCCGTTGTTGAAGCCTTCCCCACTGCGTTCGTTGTGCAGAATGTTGATTCCGCCTTCCAGTTCGTAGGCATTGGGCTCGTTGTAGTAGTCGCCCAGAAAGCGACCGAACAGCGAGTGGTTGTCGTTGATCTGATAGTCGACCCGGGTGACCGCGTTGTTCTGGTCCTGGATTTCCCTCTGGCCGTATCTGAGGATGCCGCACTCATCGGCTCGATCTCCCGGCCAGTCCGACCGGGTCATCAGCGTCCGTGCGACCACACTGAACGGGGCTCCGGGCAGGACGCGGTTGTTGTCATCGAAGAAGAGGCCGCCTTCGGTTCCGTTCTGGTTGAGTTGTTCCGGATTTGACCTGCAGCGGTCCGACATGAACGTGCTGAAGTCGCCGTTGACCATGTCCGTGTTGAGGACGGTCTTAATCAAGTCGGCCGGATCCTCACGTAAGGTGGTAAGTTGGACACCGCCAAAGAAGAACAGCTTGTTCTGTAGGACGGGCCCTCCGATGGTGCCGCCGAACTGGTTGCGCTTGAGTGTACTGTCTGAGATCGCGAAAAAGTTCTGGGCGTTGAACGCGTCGTTGCGCACAAACCAAAACCCGCTGCCGTGAAACTCGTTCGTGCCCGATCGGGTCACCGCATTCACCCACGCGCCCGAAAACGTCCCGGCGGCTGGGGAGGTTGCGCTCGACTCCACTTTGAACTCCTGGAGCGCGTCGGGGAACGGCATCGGCATGTTGTTGAGGTTGTGGGGATCGACGTGGACGGCCCCGTCCAGCGAGTACAGTGTCGTGCCCTCGGCGCCGCCGCCGACAGACATTTCCACCGCGCCTCTGGGTTGCCTGTGAGGGCTGTCCAATCTCGTCTGCACGGCCCCGCCGGCCAGCAGAATAAGCTGGGTCACGTTACGTCCGTTGAGCGGCAAGTCCAGGATGCGCTCGCTTGCAACGAGCTCGCCGATGCCCAGGGTTCGGGTTTCGACCAGCGCAGCGTCGGCCGTCACTTCGATCGTCTGCGCCACCTGGCCCACTTCCAAGGTAATAATGATGTTTGGACTGCTACCGACCGCCAGCACGATTCCAGACTGCAGGAAGGTGCTGAAGCCTGGCAGGGTTGCTTCCAACTGATAGGGACCCAGCGGCAGGTTCGGTAGAGTGTAGGATCCCGTTTCATTCGTTACGACGAGCCGGGTAACGCCCGTATCGGTTTGCGTCGCCGTAACCTCGACGCCCGGCAGCCTCGCTCCGGTCGGGTCCTCGACCCTACCGTTCAATTGTGCTGTTGACTGCGCAAACACTGCAGCGCAGGAAAATACTAGAACAAAGCATGCTGTTGACAGAAGCCTGAAAGTAAGCCTCATTTATCTCCTCCATCGGTGTCGGATTCCACCACCCGACAAGGGTCTACGGTTGAATTGGTAAGACCAATTTTCGCAACGATATCGCGCCCCAACGGGCTTGTCAAGGAAGCCGGTCCAGATTGAGTTGAAACTGTCGATGGCGGATCTTCTCATCCGTGGCAACGGTGCTAAGAACGATGCTTGGCGGCAACGTCCAGTTTTTGCTGATCTGCAATCGATTCTACCAGAAGTGGAAACTTACGGGAGACATCAGGCAGGAGTGGTATCAATAGCAGGAGTGGTATCAATAGATGATGGCAGCGGGAAGCCAAACTATTCGGAATCAATGCCGGAGGGGGGACTTGAACCCCCACGAGACTAGGTCTCGGCAGATTTTGAGTCTGCTGCGTCTGCCATTCCGCCACTCCGGCGAGGGCTCGTGTTCTGGGTCGTGTGTCGCAAGCTGAACCCAGGCGATTTTGTCACAGCCTCCTATCCGGAGTCCAACCGGCCTGAGGTTCCCCTCGACGGGGACGTTTCCTGTCTCCCGGACGACCGCCGTTTCTCCGTCCCCCGGACCTTGCGTCCGTCCTCTGACATCTGGCCGTCAGACGATTTGGAAGCGATAACCTGTTAATCTATATTGCACGTGCAGGTGAACGAACCGGGTAGCGCATTATTAAAATAGGAGACTCCATGGTCGATTCTAAGTTGAAAAAGCCCAAATGTGCCCGCTGTGGCACCGAACATACAGTTTCAGCGATCAGTCACTGGAAGAAGGGTTGGTGGATGTGCCGGGTGTGTAATATCCGCTGGGAGGCATGATAGTTAAGAGTTCAGAGAGAGTTGTGTGTCGGGGGCTTTCGACTCACAACCTTTAATAATGCGTCACATGAGCCCCGACTCATCGCTGGGCGATTAGCTGTCTCGCGAGCCCGAAGACATCATCCAACATCTGCTCAGTCAGCCTGCCGGTGAAGGTGTTCTGTTGACTGGGGTGATAGGACCCGATGAGGGAGATGCCGCCTGTTAGTTCAGTGGCATTGCCATGGCCGAATTTCGGCGCCGGTTTCGGGTTTTCCATGCCCAGTTCCTTCCGGGCCCGCAGATAGGTGTTGAAACCCACCTGACCCAGACAAACGACAACTCTCAAGCTCTCGAGGCGCCCCAATTCGTCGAGGAAATAGGGCCGGCATCGGGTCATTTCCTCCGGAGTCGGTTTGTTACCCGGCGGCGCGCAGTGGGCTGCGGCGGTAATCAGACAATCTTTGAGTCGGAGTCCGTCGTTGCAGTCGGTGGAGGTGGGTTGGTTGGCAAAGCCCGCCCGGTGCAGGGCACGGTAGAGCCAGTCACCGGATCGGTCGCCGGTGAACATTCTTCCGGTACGATTCGCGCCGTGAGCAGCAGGGGCCAGACCGACCACAAGCAACCGTGCCTTGCGGTCTCCGAAGCTGGGCACGGGGCGGCCCCAATAGTCCCATTGCTTGAAACGTCGGGTCTTCTTGTGGGCGACATCCTCGCGGTGAGCCACCAGACGCGGGCATCGCCGGCAGGATTTGATCTCAGCGAATGAGGGCCACGACGCCATTCTGAATAATGATGGTAGTCCCACCGAAGATCATGGTTTCCGAATTTCTATTGAGGATCTGTACCTTCGGTCTGCCAAAACGTGCGATCACTTCGTCTCTGGAGGTCCCACGGAGGATGTCGCCGACGGGTGGGTTACCGGAATGACGCTCGCGTGCCCCGACGGCTATGGCCGGTCCGATTCCAGGCTGAATGATCCGAATGCCCGGCTGTATGCCGAACGGAGCCCCCCGACGCCTGCCGGTGACGACACGTCCCGTCCCCGGGGTGACAACGGTCACGCCCGGCACCAGGATGGGATGGGTGGGTGTTCGAGGTTCGTGTCCCGGAGCATTCTTGACGGCATAAGGACCGACCACGAATACCCCCGCGCCTCTGGGCACAACCATTCCGTGCTGGGGAAAGGCCGTTCCGCGTCGGGGAAAGGTCGATCCACGCTGGGGAAATACTGATCCACGTTGGGGAAAGGTTGATCCACGTTGGGGAAAGGCTGATCCACGGCGGTGGACAAATCCGTTACCGGGAATTCTGTGGGAATGCGGCGTCCGAACGAGACCATGTTGGGCAGGTTGGGTGTGCTGACCAGTTTGGACGTGTCCGGAACCAATGCCGACGACAAACCCCGCGTGCTGGGCTCGAAGGCCGGCAGGGAAGACGAGCAGAATGGCGAGAACCGCAAAGATCGCTTTACTCTTCATGACTGTATCTCCCTGGGATTTCTTACCCCGGTTCAGACGGATGGTTTTCCAGAAAGTCGTCCAATTATTGCGCAGAAGAAGGCCATCACGACTCTCATTGATTATAACGCCGTAGGGACTGCGAAACCGAACTCCTTGCCGTCGTGATAAGATTTCCGGGTCCGAGGCGGGCTTCCCATGCAAGGCATATCCTCTAGACAGAACTGGCCGAGGAGCAGTTTCCTCTCTCTCGCGGTGTTGATGATACTGGTTTCGTCCCCTTCGACCTCGAATGCCGCACAGATCGACAATATGGGAGTCCTGCGCGATTTACTCGATTCAGACTTTGATACTGCCATCGAGCACCTCGCCGGCTGGAATCGAACTCTGATCCGGGAGATTCGGGCAACGAGTCCGGATGAGGCGATCGAAATCGAGGCTCGATTGGAGCCACCCGCGGCGCTTCCTTCCACGAATACTCTGGCCCTGGCGGAATCCAATTTCGGCCGGGGGCTCGTGACTTTTCTGTTTGACGAAGATCTTTCGGTCGAGCAGGTCAACCTCCTGTTCTGTCAGGAACAGGTCGGCGCGGTCCAGGTCCTTTTCGATGACTCTGAAACATTCGGTGATACGGCGCAGTTATTGAGTCGCGTCCACGGTATGGGGCCCGCGGTACCGTTCGGTTCTCATGCACCGGCGTTCCGGTACCCGTTGCCGGGCCTTACCTATAATGAGTCGGGCGAATGGAGCTTACAGGTAGGAGCCTCACCCGTCACGGTCTGGAATTTGGGAACTCTGGAAGCGCTCTACCAACCCGTAGCCGGCCAGCGCGTGATCTCCGGGCAGTTTTGGTTGACGAGTCGGGAACTGGCGGCACAGTGCGCCGGCGATTGACTGTAAAAAAGGGGTCAGAGCCCTATTTCCCCTTTTTATCAATCCGTATCATCCGCCCCTAATTAACCTTTCCGTGTAGTCTGAACAGCCATGACGTCGCCTGTAGCCAGCCTGATTGAGGCTCTTTCGTCGACCCCGGATATTGCCGTCGAAGAAGCCGGCCGTACGATGCTGGAGACGCTGTCTGGCGGGACTGTATCCGTCGAGGGGTTTCGGGAAGATCCTCATGTTCTGATGGGATCGGAGCACGGAGTCTCGCGATATCTGGCGCAAGTGGTGTGGCGGGCCCTGGGCCGGAATTACGAATCCCTCGATGAGGTCGTCGCGGGTCTCTATGGCGTTCTGGATCGTAATCCGCCCGTTCTGGAGGCCGCGTCCCCCGAGCGTGGCGCGACGGATGACCGTGTCCTGATTCCCGAGGCACGCATACTGCGGGTCGGGCCATTAGTTCGGTTAGACAACGACGGGTGGGCGGCATCCTTCGAAGCTCAGGTCACCAGCGGGCCACTGCGCGACCGGGAAATCGAAGTACAGGCGCGCTCGTCGGTGAACCCGTCCGCCTGCTTCATCGTTCCTTATCTCTGGATCCACGCACGTGTGGCTGCATACAACCTCGTTCCAGACGAGCCAAACCACTTCGTGGCCGGCCCCGACACGTTCTTCGTCCTCGAACCCCTGCGACAGATCAACGCGACGACCGTAGCGCGCAGCCTGTATTGTCCCAAACCCCAGATCGACCAGATCCGGAAGGGGCGGGGAGAGGTCACCGTACACACGCTGAAAGGGATGGTCGTCCATGCGATGTTGGACCGGATTATCGAAGGCGAGGATGATCCCGATGCCTGCTATCGAACAGTTCTCCCCGATTTTCTGGTGCAACTGGCCTCAATTGCGGATGAATCCTTCGACGAAGACGCGTTTCGCAAGGATGTTTTCCGGCATGCAAGGGCGCTCAAGGAGTTCGTCGATCTCAACCCGCACATGCGCCGCGATCCTCAGGTTGAACTGCGGCGTTATTCAGCGACGATCGGTATTCAGGGACGGATCGACGCCGTGTTCAAAAGCGAGAATAATTTGGATATTGTCGAGCTGAAGACGGGCCGGCGTATTCGTCCTGAGGATCACGCGCAGCTTTTCATATATCGACTATTGCTCTCCGATCAGGTCCGTCGTGCGCGCACCCGAAAAGCAGATCCGATCACATTAACGGCGCGACTGCTTTCATCCCATGACGGAACAAGCACTCCTCTAAGAACTGACGCGGATTTCATAAAGGTACTCGAGGCGCGAAATCGCCTTGTGTCCCATGCGAACGATTTGGGCCGTGCTGATCCCCATGTCCGTTTGCCTTATGCCGGCTATCGGAGTGAAGTCTGTGATGGGTGTCCGTCCTGGACCCGATCCCGCTGCGGCGATGACTCCGTGATTTTTGGAGACATGCCGGACGCAGTTGAAGGGAGTGACCTTGCGTATTACCGGAAGTTTTCGCGGCTTGTTCAGCGTGAAAGTGGATATCGGGACCAAGACCTGGCCGATCTTCTCGATGACAGCCGCCTGGGGTATCGCGTACGCAATTTCAGAACTCTATGTGGCGCCCGGTGCATCGGAACAGAGTCGGGAGCTTTCACCTTCGAGTTCGAAGAGAACACTTCCGACCTCAGCGTTGGCGACCGTGTGCTGATCCATGCGGGCGCGATATCGAGCACGCCTTCCTACCACGGTTATTTGCGAGCGATAGATGCCAATCACGTGAATGTCCGGATCCCTCTCAACAACATCTCTATGGAAACCTTCGGGGAAGTTTCGTGGACGATCGATCGTTTTCCCTCGGATCAAACCTCGATTGCCAGTCAAACCGCGTTGTTCGATTTTCTTCGTGCACCGCCCGGTCCGGTCAAACGTGTCGTGATTGGAGAACTCGATGGAGAGTTCCCGGCTGCGAGCGACACGGATCTGGCCAGTACGGACATCGAGCCATCCGGTATTAAAACCGAACTCAATTCCAGTCAGGCACAGGCCGTGCGGCGGGCCATCGAATGCCCGACGTTTCATCTGGTTTGGGGGCCGCCCGGAACGGGGAAGACACGTGTTATCCCTGAGATTGCCGCAAACGTTTCAGGCGGCGTACTTCTGGGCGCTTTCACGAACACAGCACTCGACAGAATGTTGCTGTCCGTTTTGGATGGACTCCCAGATATGGTGTTCATACGGATGGGCCGTTCCAAGGATTCTCCCGAACTGGCGCGGCGATTGGGAGAGCGACGGGCGGATTACTTCAGCGAAGATCTCGCGGCATCGATCCGGAGCCCCAGGGAACTGCGTCGTCGGTTGGACCAGGCCCCGCTAATAGCCGCCACTGCGCATCGTGCCTCGAGCCATCCCTATCTTCGCGAGCGCTCGTTCGAGATGACTATCGTTGACGAAGCCGGTCAGCTGACGGAGCCACTCACTCTGGGTCTCATCATGCGTGCCCGGCGTTTCGTGCTGATCGGGGACGATCTGCAGTTACCACCTGTCGTGCGCACGAAGGCTTTGCAAATCTCGTTATTCGAACGGTTGAAGGGCCTGGCCATTCGAGACAACTCCGATCGGCTGACGCTGCTGAATGTGCAATACCGGATGCATCCGGCGATCATGAACGTTTCGAATCGTCTGTACTACGATGGCGCCCTGTCGGCCGGTGTTCAATCCGGTGACCGTCAACCACCAACGGGGCAACCCTTGGCCTTTGTTCCCGTCGAATCCGTGTCGGAGGGACGCACGAACCCGGCCGAAGCTTCAGCTATCAACGATTTCGTCCGTTCGCTTTTGATTCACACTCCGCCCGATGGTATCGGTGTGATCTCGCCATTTCGGGCACAGGCTTTCTTGCTGAGACGCTTGCTCGACGGCACGGGTGTGACCGTCGATACCGTAGAACGCTTTCAGGGTGGAGAGCGCGAGGTGATCGTTCTTTCGTTTGTCCGGTCGCGCGGCAGCAACTTTGTCTTCGACGACCGCCGCTTCAATGTTGCCATGACGCGGGCCCGCAGAAAGCTGGTGCTGGTGGCGCACCCCGATCTGTTTCGGAACACCAAGTACGAGTGGATGTGTGGATTTCAGGAAAGACCGGACTGATACGTGCTGGCTTTAACCGCAGCTACAAAATGAATGGATTCAAGGGACAAGCTGCATCTATCAGGATCAATCCATCCATCCCTTAAACCTCTCGCGGCTGGGCGGATCAGTCATCCAAGAGGTGTCGGGAAACGGCAGTTCCTGCGCGTCACGAACCGTCAGCCAGCCCTGCTCCAAAGGCATCTGGCGCTTTTGTCCACGGCGTGTGATCCACGCCATCTTTTTCCGCTCCTCGCACAACTCGGCTAACTGAGCTGTTGCTACGGCATCCTGCTGAACGTAAGCAAGGACTTCCTTGTGCCGGCCCGCAGCCCAGGCTGCCGGCGCTTCGGCTCCGCTCATTTCGGCGAGTTTCCCTGGAATTTCCATCCCTTCGGCAGCCTTTTGCAGGCTGACCGGATGACCCAGCACGCAAACGGCATGAAACAACATGTCGACATGATTCACAGCCAGTTCGATACACTCGGCACGCTTTCCAGATTCCTCGGCCAGCACGTCGAAGTCGAAACCCGTACCGTTCCACGTGACGAGGGTGTAACCGTCACGGACAAAGGCCACCAGGTCATCGACCATCTTTGCGCATTCAGGCTGCGACATCTGAGGTGTGGTGTCTCCGCTCGGTGCATGGCCGTACCAGGTGACTGTTTTGTTCGTGTCACTCATACACGCCGCCGCGCAACTGATTCCAAGCGGCCTGTAGGCGAGAATCTCCGTCGCCTCATCGGGCAGGATCTTCGCCGTTTCGATGTCGAAGGAAAGATAGCGGGTCTGGAATAAGCTCCGTGTCATGTTTTGGTAAAAATTCAATCGACGTTTCTAACCACGCCGAAAATTCCAAATGAGTGATCTCTATTGATCATCATTATTATTGGTTCACATCAGGTCCCGGCCGATGGATCCGCGTCAGAGATCTCGGGCGGGTGCCGCTGGAAATCACCCGGCAAGAGGGCTTAGCAGCCCGTGGCAGAAGTCTTGAGGGCCGCGTTACGGCCAAACGGGGCTGGATTCTAGGAGGCGACGACGAGACAATGCTCACACATTGGGAGGAGTCGGCGACAACGAAGACAGCCCGTTTCGCCGTAACCCTTTGGGCACACGGGGGTTCGGGCCACAGGCTTTGTCGCTCGTCGGTCACGATGAAAAGACATCGTTCCGCTCCTCACTTCGCGCCTGCAACCCGAAGACCCCTGCGCGCGGCCCTCAAGACTTCTGCCACGGGCTGTTAGCCGTGCCAGCCGAACCGAGGCGGTAGGTTCTGACATTTTTCTGGTAACGTCACCACCTAGCTGAGCATCATTTCCGTCCAGCGAATCGCGAACTTCGTCCCAGGTCTTGCCCGCGCCAGAACCGATGGCCCCCTCGGGATCGTCTCTTCCGGGGAAAAGAGCTTGATATGGGTCGGGTCTCGCGTCACACTCTGCCTGGATGACCCGACGCAAGGTGAGGCTAACATCATGAAGAAAACCCTGTCCGTAGTTGCGGTTGCGCTCCTGGCTATGGGAGCCATCGCGATCAACGCGATCCCTCAGGAGAATAGTGCTGAAATGTCCGATGCTCTCGACGTCACGATGACAAACATTGAAGGTCGTCAGGTCGATTTGAACAGCTACCGGGGAAAGGTGGTCCTGATCGTCAACGTCGCAAGCGCGTGCGGGTACACGCCACAGTACGCCGGTCTACAGAGCCTGCACGATCGGTACGCGAGCGAGGGTCTTGCAATCCTGGGCTTTCCCTCGAACGACTTTGGCGGACAGGAGCCCGGGACCAATGCCCAAATCGTCGAGTTCTGCGAGAAGAACTACGGCGTCCGGTTCGACATGTTCTCGAAGATCGGCGTCAAGGGCGGGAACAAGGTGCCGCTGTACGATTTCCTGACATCGGCCTCGACCCATCCGGCCTCGCCGGGCGAAGTCCGGTGGAACTTTGAAAAGTTTCTCGTCTCCCGCGACGGAAAGATCCTCGATCGCTTCCGTTCGCCCGTCGAGCCGGATTCCGGTGAAATGATCTCTGCGATCGAAGCCGCGCTGGGAAGCTGAACGGGGAACATCGATAGCGATAATTCTGGCCCAATACTCAATCCCTTTTCATTGGCGGATCTCTCGTTTCCCGGTCCGCCTTCAAAAGTTACGAATCACACTTGGAATGTCGCTTTTCGCATTCGTGAGGTCACGTTTCCGCTTTCAGGTGCCTGCATAATACCCGCCGTTCCATAATCAAGAAGCGATGTTGCGATTAACAGAAGTCAAACTGCCACTTGATCATCTCGAAGGCGAAATCGAAGAGGCGATTCTAAAGCGGCTGCTCATTCGAGCGGATGATCTTCGGAGCTACGCCATCTTCAAGCGTGCGGTGGATGCGCGCAAGCCGAACGCGATTGTCTTTGCCTACACTCTGGATGTGGCGGTGCGGGATGAAGCGGCGATCCTCGCCCGGCTCAAAAAAGACAAGCATCTCAGTCTCACGCCGGATACTCGCTACCACTTCGTTGCGCAAGCACCATCGAAACTATCCTCGCGCCCGGTGGTCATCGGCATGGGTCCGGCGGGTTTGTTCGCCGGACTGATACTCGCCCAGACAGGCTTTCGCCCGCTGATCCTGGAGCGCGGCAAGGTGGTGCGCGAACGCACCAAGGATACTTTCGGATTTTGGCGCAAGGGCGTGCTCCATCCCGAGTCCAACGTGCAGTTTGGTGAGGGTGGCGCCGGGACGTTCTCTGACGGCAAGTTGTATAGCCAAATCAAAGATCCCAAACATTACGGCAGGAAAGTATTCGATGAATTCGTCAAGGCCGGTGCGCCCGAAGAAATCCTGTATGTCGGTAAACCCCACATCGGGACGTTTCGTTTAGTGGGCATGGTGGAGAAGATGCGGGCAACCATCCAGTCGCTGGGTGGCGAAATTCGCTTCGAGAGTCGTGTGGACGACATTGAAATCACAGACGATCAAGTGCGTGGCGTGGTGCTTGAGAGTGGGGAATATATTGATACTGACCATCTTGTTCTGGCCGTTGGACACAGTGCGCGCGACACCTTTCAGATGATCCGTCAGCGCGGTGTGCTTATCGAAGCCAAACCTTTCTCCATCGGCTTTCGCATCGAGCACCCACAATCGTTGATCGACCGCAGTCGCTATGGGAAGAACGCCGGCAATCCTTTACTCGGCGCCGCAGATTACAAGCTGGTGCACCATGCCAGCAACGGCCGTTCGGTGTATAGCTTCTGCATGTGTCCGGGAGGCACGGTCGTTGCCGCGGCTTCCGAACCCGGGCGCGTGGTCACCAACGGAATGAGCCAGTATTCACGCAAGGAAAGCAACGCCAACAGCGGCATCGTGGTAGGCATCTCGCCGGAAGACTATCGGGTCAATTCCGCCCAGCCTGACAGCCCGCTCGCCGGTGTGGAATTTCAGCGGTATTGGGAATCACGCGCTTTCGAGTTGGGTGGGAGCAACTATCAGGCTCCGGGGCAGCGGGTCGGCGATTTTCTGGCGGGCAAACCCTCGGCCGAAGTCGGCACAGTGCGGCCGTCCTACACGCCGGGTGTACATTTCTGCGATCTGAGCACCGCCCTGCCCGATTACGCCATCGCGGCGATTCGCGAAGCCCTGCCCGCTTTCGCCAAAAAGATTAAGGGCTTTGATTTGCCCGATGCCGTCCTGACTGCGGTGGAGACGCGCACCTCTTCGCCGATACGTATCAAGCGCAATGACGATGATCTCGAAAGCGTCAATATCCGGGGTCTGTACCCGACGGGGGAAGGCGCAGGCTATGCGGGCGGCATCCTGTCTGCCGCAATAGACGGCATCAAGGTTGCCGAAGCTATGGCCTTGAGTATGACCGGTGCAAAGCACTCGTGAAGATTGTGGGCTGCTCGAGTTGCCGTCTAAGTTTTCCAGCCAGTGAATACTACGTGATGGGTTCCACCTTTTCCATTTTCGCCCTTGTGGGCATGGATGCGGTGTTGGTCGGAACGAAACCCGTTGCCTCGCATACGCGCCGGGAACTGTGGCGCGTCATAGGCCGACCAAATCGAGACGCGGCCGCCATTTCGAAGCGCCCGCCTGATGGCCTTCAGACCGCTGTCGGTATAGAGCCAGGCATTACGTTCGTCGACTTGTGGAGAGGGCCCGTTGTCGACATCGAGCACGATGGCGTTGAACTCGTCCTCGGCTTGTCGAATGACCTTGGCGACATCTTCCTGTACCAGTTGAACGCGGGGATCGTCTAGCGGGTGATCCGCGAAAGTGGCGAGCGGTCCGCGGTTCCAGCCGACGACTTCAGGGACCAGTTCAACCTGCACGGCCGTGCCGTCTTTTGGAAGCATGTCGAGTGCCGAGCGCAGCGTGTAGCCGATGCCAAGGCCACCGATCATGACTTTCGCACCCTGGGTTAGATTTTCACACACGAGTCTGGCCAGTTCGACTTCTGAAAAATGCATCCGCGTCCCCATCAGGGGCAGGTTATCTGCCTTGATGACGAACTCACCGTCATGCTCGACGAGTTCCAGGCGGGTACCGTCGGGCGAGACGGCTTTTCCGATAGTGGTCCAGGGTTTCATGCGCGACGTTACTTATGGCTGGCTATCCCGGCCATTGTCAACGTGAGCCGACGGTATCCAGGCGCTCCGATTCGTTTCGACTCCCGGTGTCACTAAGGATCCGTTCCGGTTGGGGAAGCACAGAGCCCGCTAAGCCTGCTCGATTCGGGAGTTCAAGGCAGGCCGATATCAGCGGTTGTTTTCCCACGCGGCATAGGCGCTCCGATGCGCCTCAAAGGCGTCGATCTCGGATTCATCCGGCGGACGGCCATCCCGGAACGCCTGAATGGCCGCCTCGAGCCCCAGGGTGTAGGTGTTCCTGAGATTCAGGATATCGCTCGCCGCGAATCCCAATGCGCCAAGGGCCGAGTCCAGAAAGATAGGTGAGCCGGAGATTTTTTCGTTCCAATATTGCTCCACGAAAAAGAACGTGGGATGGGCAAGCCCGATGTGACCAATCGTCTGGTCGTACTCGGCGCGCCTTGCTTCGGTAGGGGTCGGTGCGAACTGATATCGGGCCGACACGGCCGCATAGTCCGCCGCGCTCGTGTAGATTTCGGTAGGTTCGATGGTGGAATCCCGAAGTTCCGTAATTGCGTAGAAGTCATCGGCGTGACCCCGGTACAGTCGCTCGGATGGGAAGTCGATACCGGAGTGGGGCGGGCCGGGCGACGGTTTGTGGTTCTCCGTGTAACCGGGGGCAGACCAGGCAGGGATGTTGATGGTGCGCATCAGCCAGACAAAAAAGGCAGCGGCCGAGTGACACCCGTGCCAGGCCCAGTAGCCGGCACCCCGATCAGGCCGTGCGGCGTTCACGGTGGGTTCGAGCATCGTATCGACGAAGGGTACGGCACCCTGGCCGGAGGCTAAGAGCGATCCGTGACGAAGGTGGTCCCGGACCCACCGTGTCAGAGCCAGGATCGTGTTCCGGGCTGACTCCTGAATCAGAGACGAGCCTGCATTCTGCGTTGTGAGGAAAGTGTATGACAGTGTGGGGTTCATGGGCATTGCCAGACCGCTCACGTCCGAATTGACCGCGTACAACCCCGAGGCGTTGTCAGCCGCCGTCCCCGGAACGAACATGCTTGCTCCGTCAAGAAGCAGCTCAAGATCCGCCGGGCGGTAGTCGTGCAGCCTCCACTCGACCTTGCGGTAGATTTCGACCCAGAGCGAGTGAGCGATGTGTGCCAGGAAAATCTCTGCAGCGTCTCGAGTGTGCAGATAATTGAGGGTCAAGGGCGGTCGCTCGCCGCTGTTGCGGAACGAGAACTCGACCGCAGCGCCGGATCTGATGTTGGCGTACAGCTTCGCGAGGACATCGTGAAATCCAGCCGTGGAGGCATGCAGGTGCCACTCGTTGTAGGGAATCGATCTTGTCTCTTCGGGCCACCGAATCGCGTCGCGCACGTTCGGGTGCTGCTCGAGGTAGCCATCGATGCTGGTTAATAAAAAGATGCTGGTTGATATCTCAATGTCGGGCAACAAGGTGATCCGAGAATCAGGCATCGGTTGGAGTTCGGAAGGCGAGACGATTTTCCACCCATGGCTTACGTCAGGGGTTTCGTCGATATGGCCCCGAAAGCAGTCGATTGGCGGCGGGTTGCGCGACGGTAGATCACCGTCTTTGGCGGGCGGTTCCCGTCGCCAGCCGAACAGCGTGCCGTTGCCAACGTAGGTCAGACCGTAGCCGGTGAGGTTGGGTAAGTCCGGATCCCCGAACTTGAGCAATGTGTCGTTACGAAGCCGCAGCCCCCAGCGCAAGGGAAGGCCATCTCCCGAGACGACGTTCCAGACCAGCAGGCGATCGGCTCCCAGCCACGCGAAGCGGAGCCACCTTCTTTCCTGGGCACCGATCCACTTCCCGACGGCGGTATCGGTGGGCATGTCCACTGCTTGAAGTTTCTTGCCGGTCCAGCGCCACAGCCGGTAGCCCCCGGCCGATGGGTCGGCTGAGAGGACACAACCCCGACCCAGGTAGGTCACTCCTCCCTCAGCATCCTCATCCCAGAAGCCGGTTGCAATCGGTGCCTGCAAAAATTCCCGGGATCTTTTCGGATCATGTGGTTTCGACCCGAAAACGGACCGCCACACCGTATAGACATCCCTTCCAGGCTCCCATTCCAGCACTTGGTCCCCACCGAGCCAAGCGAAACGCCGCCCGATACGCGACGGCCAGCTCCCTTCTTCGGCCGGTCGAAGCTCTTCGCCTTCGTAGGGCAGTCTTCCCTCGTAGAAGCGGTAGACACCCTTTGGGGAAAACCAGTCGAGCATCCGGTCGCCACCCAGCCAGACGACGTCGTGACACGGACCGATACGGGGCTCGGTTCCGGGCAATGGTTCCAGAAGCGTCATCAGAACCTCCGATCAATGTGCGCTGTTGTCATTACTGGCCGCACCAATTCGGTTCCTATCCGTGAAAGATACGGGCTAGTTATAAGGTAAGTTCGCGATCGGCGTCATCACTTGTGGCAGCTCACATCCGCCCTCGGTCATCCGTATCGTCAACAGTCCGACAGTCACACCATAGGAAAGTGTCAGTATGAAGGCCGGTAGACTTAGGCCAATGAGGCTGATCAAAACCCCGCCGATAGTCGCACGCTTACACACCCACAATAACCGCGACCATCGGGCACAGTCCCTGGGATTGGCACAGATTCCCCAGATCCACCGATAGAACAAAGCCAGCGTTAGGGCAACCATGCTGGTGGTGAACGTAATTGGGTTGAGGAACGCCAGTGCGGCCACCAGTAGCAGCATGAAGGCGAGTAGGCCGTTCGTGTATATGGAGGCTGAGGTCGGGCATCCAACAGGTGGCCAGGGAAACGGCCACCCCGGAATAGTCGGCCCGGTAGTGGGCCCGGTAGTCGGGCCGCCTGGGCCGGGGACGTCAACGGTTGTACCCGACCCGCCCGGCGGATCATTAGCGGGCGGTGGTTTGCACACCAGGTTCGTCGTCCGTGACCTCATGGTATCTAGTGTAGGACGTCAGAAATAACGTAACTATGTAAGTCGCTCTGGGCACAGGGCCGACTACGCGCGTGAGCGTCCTGGTAAGTTACAGTCCGTTGGGCGGGGACCACTAGGAGTGCGACGCTCGCGTTATCGAGCCCAATCGCTTCCACCAGAAAACCGCGACCGCAAAATAGGATGAGACCATGGTCGGCTGCTTCGACGCGCCAGCCCCAGGTTCCTTCGCTGCTTTGCGAACTGGGTATGACCTCGACCACTTCTTGTGCTAGGAGGCTGCCGCTGACATCGGAACGCAAATGTATGTGCACGTAACGGATACCTGCTGCCGCACGGCCTTGAACGACCAGAAATTCAGGCTCGTTGTTTGGCAGATTGTCGGGTGAGCTAGGGCGTGTTAACACTAACGTAGTGCCTCGACGATGAGAGCGAAGTGAAGGAAGGCGAGGAACATGACGTCGAGTTTATCGAAACGGGAGAAGATACGCCGGAAACCCTTGAGTCGGCGGAAGAGCCTCTCGACTTCGTTCCTGCGGCGGTAGAGCACGCGGTCGTATTCCCACGGCTCCAGGCGGTTGCGCTTGGGCGGCACGACGGGAATCCACCCAAAATCCAGAGCCAATTGGCGGGTCTGGTCGTCCTGGTAGGCACGGTCCATCAGCAGCGGTAGCGGCTCGGGTAGTGGCCCCAGACCGGCGAGCAGCTCGCGGCCCTGCGGGGCGTCGTGCGCTTGGCCGGGCGAGAGCGCAAACGTTATCGCCGTTCGAGCATTCGCGGCAACCAGATGAATCTTGGTGGTCCATCCACCGCGGGATTTGCCGATCGCTTGCGGACCGTTTTTTTTAACGCTCCCGTGCCGTCGGGATGAACCTTCACAATGGTCGAGTCCATCGAAACGGCTTCGACCCGGATGCGGACCAGTTGCTCGCGCTGGAGTTTCTCGAAGACGGCGTCGAGCACGCCGTTCTTGGACCAGCGGTTCATCCGGGTGTAGATGGTGTGCCAGTTGCCAAAGCGCTTGGGCAGACCGCGCCACTTGCAGCCCTGCTCAGCCACATACAAAATGGCGTTCAAGACCGTCAGGTTCGAAAGACTGACGTTGCCCCGCTGACGCGGCAGTTCCGGCTCGATGCGACAATACTGCTCCTGTGTGATCTCCATGCGTGATTATAAAACATTCATGCTCATTAGTGTTAACACGCCCTAGAAACAATGCCCATGATTTCTATGCCCTGAGTCATCGTCTTGCCGCCGGGTTCATCATGGTGTCACCTGCACCTCAGTAATGCCGGCTAAATCTGGATAGCCGTTTCTCGGTCGAATCATTAGTTCCAGTGTGTAGGTCCCTTCGGTATCGGATACGAAATCCGTTATGTCGTTGTTTGCGGCCGTGAAACTGAACGCTGGCGTCACACCCGCCGCGACATTCATGGCAATAACCGACCAGTCGACAGAAGCCACAGTGGTCAAAGCAGGATCCGTGCCCGACGGCATCTGAAACGTTGGACCGGCGGAACTCGCTGAACCATCCAATGAGACAGGGGTGTTTATCGACGTGTTATAGGGTCCTCCGGGCTGGACGTCGACAGCGATCACGGTATCGCGAGTGAAATCGGTCCCCGTTGGGGAGGTCCGCACCCGGATATTTCCTCCTTCGATTCCGTCGGTGATCCCATAACGCACCTCATATTCTCCAGGAATATCGGGGATGAACGAGGTTTCCTCGTCGTTCGGGCGAGCCGGCGTGGCCACCGAGCCTGGCGGAACAGCCGATAGAAACCACAACACGCCAAACACCGGTGCCGCCGGGTCAATCAATCCAATCGGATGCGAATCCGGATCAACAATCCCGATCCCGTTTAAATCCACCTGAGCGCCGATGGCAAGCGCCCGCGGTGTGACCCGCTCAAGTGGGGAGGCAGGTGGTGCGGTTTCCGCTGGCACCACGTTACTCGCTTGTACGGTGGCAAACATGCCATGCCAGGGACGCGTGCTTTCACGCAACATGCCTTCCGCGATCGTTTCGGCATACGAAGCCGGTCCACGGCCGATCACAGTCTGATCGATGAAATTGATGATGCCGAATAAATTGCCCAGTAGCGCCATGGAAAGCGTGTGACCTGTTTCGTGTATGGCGATGCCGATCTGTGTTTCCGGGTTCGAAGCGGTCACCAATGGGACCCTTGGCGTCCGGTCTTGTATGTCACTGCGAATGAAACAGAAATTGCCCAGGCTGTAACCGCGGGTGTTTTGCATGCCCATCCACCAGTCAGCGAACGGCGCCCCAGTGATTATCACGGCTCCGGTCCGCCATTCAATCCACATCCGCATGTTCCAGCCGGTAGCGATTGAAACTATGATTTCGAGGATCATCAGGGGAATGAAAACCAAGGTACCGCCCCAAGCCATTGGAAAAAGTTGAAACAAACCCATCCAACCTAGCACTGCCTGGTAGCGAGGACCGCTCGTCATTCCGACGGCGCCGTAAGTTACCTGCATCGCTCCCAGTAAAGTCACAAATCCAGAGACGAAGGGTAATGCGAGCAAGGCCAGCGCTACCAGAATCCCGACCAAGGTGGTCACCACACTGGTAGCGGCTGCAATGGCTGCGAGAAATGGGGTAAGAGAAAACAACAGGAAGAAATTAACCAGGGTATTCACACCGATGATTGTTCCCAGTGCGAGTTCTTCTGCCCAACTCGGTGCAGTGTTAACCTGACCGGCAACCCCCGATGTAGTCGTAGTCAAAGCGGCTACCACATAAGCAATGGCTACAACAACTAAATGAAAGACGGCCGCCAGGGCCAACGGAGTCGCCAGTGCAGCACCCACGGATAGAAACACCGGCCAAATCGCCAGGATGATAGGCGCTAACAGCGGGGCAAGGGGCGCATTGGTAATCGTAGCGGTGAGTGCGGTGGTGATAGAGACGAAATAAACAGCGCCGATAAAAAACCCCAATATGGCGCCGATGATGAACCCCAAGATTGGCATATCGAATGAGCGCGCAGAATATTCTATTTCTTAATGGATTTTCTCGAATCTGTTCCCGATGAAATTACCCGCTGTCCGATGAGGAGCATATACAGAATAAGTAGCCTTTTCCAGATGGGAATGACGTGAAGGTGTCGCATTCCGCTCCTTCGCACACGAATCTGGACCGCTTGACTGCGGAAAAATGCATCCGCGTCCCCATCAGGGGCCGGTTATCTGCCTTGATGACGAACTCACCGTCATGCTCGACGAGTTCCAGGCGGGTACCGTCGGGCGAGACGACTTCTCCGATAGTGGTCCAGGGTTTCATGCGCGACGTTACTTATGACTGGCAATCCCGGCCATTGTCAACTTGAGCTGAGGAGGGCCAGGCTCAAAGATTCCTTTCCGTGCACGGTTCGGAGCACAGTGTAGTTTGGGATCTCTTCCGATCGGAAAAGCACAGGGCTCGCCTGGACACGGTAAAGTGCCTGTCAGAGCACGGGCCGTCGTCGCTCGTCGTGGCGGGCACCGACGTTGCCGTAGCGATGGTAATCGTGGCTGATGCTCTGCTCCGTGAGGTACCAGAGGAACTCGATGCGGCCTTCAGCGAGAACCGGCGCATCGGCGATGTAGACGCCGTTGTCTCCGATCGCACGCCTCACCACTTCTGGCACGCGATCGGGCGCCGCGTAGCGCAGGCGATCGGTTTGGCGTTCGGCAATGACCCTGGCGAGCACCGCGTCGGTCTCTTCGACGAACTCGACATCGGCCGCCCACGATTCCGTCAGTCGGTCCAGATCTTCGACGACGGGACTACCGAGGCCGGGTGGTGAGCTGACTGTGATTCGGCAACCGACCGTTTTGGCGGCGATCACTCTGGCGAAGACTTCGAACGATGTATCCGCTGGGTGAACTCGAACGCGCACGGAGGGCACCGGTTGGTAAGACCGGATGTTGTCCTGACCGACCAGGCGAACATCGTCGTGATCAGCGGCAAACTCTTCCAGAAATCGGGTGTCGTAGTTGACGATGGCGGCGCCGATCTGGTCGCGCGCTTCTAATTCCGTGTCCGCAAGGACTGCCAGACGTAGCGATTCGAGCTCAGGCCGCGCAACTTCTACGGTTTCGACGACTGGGAGGTCTCGATCGGAAAAGCGAGTCAGTTGTGCCACGTAGTTGGGTCCTCCGGCTTTGATACCCGGTCCGAATGCTGACTTTCCGATTCCGCCAAACGGCTGACGCCCTACGATCGCGCCGGTGGTGACGCGGTTGATGTAGAGATTCCCGGCGGCCACTTCCTCCCGCCAAATCTCCTGCTCGCGGGGGTCGAGGCTCTCAAGCCCCGACGTGAGGCCGTAGCCGGTTTGGTTCACGAGCCCGATCGCGTGATCGAGATTCCGTGCCTTCAGCACCGCGAGCACGGGTCCAAAGAATTCGGTCATGTGCGTGTAGCTGCCGGCGCTCACGCCCCATTTGATCGCCGGCGAATAGAGGTTAGGGTTGTCGCCGATCTTCTGCGGCATCAGTGCCCAGCTCTCGCCCTTCTCCAATTCCTTGAGCGCACTCTCAAGGTCGCCCGAGGGAGGGCGGATCATTGGCCCCATTCGCGTGTCGAGCTCCCATGCAGACCCCACCTTAAGACTTCGTGCGGCGTCGGAGAGCGTTTCCTTGAAGGCCGGGTCGTTGTATACCTCCTCTTCCAGAATGAGCAGTGAGGTCGCCGAGCATTTCTGTCCGGAGTGGCCGAACGCCGACTGGACGATGTGCTTGATCGCGAGTTCGCGATCGCTCATTGCAGTGACGACTGTTGCATTCTTACCGCCGGTCTCGGCGAGGAGAAACATGTCGGGCTTCGCTTCCAACATGCGCAGGGCGGTGTCGGTTCCTCCGGTGAGAATGACAGCGTCGACCTCGCCGGAACGTACGAGTTTCGCCCCACCCGTGGCACCCGAGCACGGCACGAACTGGAGCGCTTCCTTCGGCACGCCAGCGTCCCAAAAACACTTGCACAGCTCGTACGCCACCATGACCGTGTCGGACGCGGGTTTGAGAATCACAGTGTTCCCCGCCGCAAGGGCCGCGCTGACGCCACCGCAGGGGATCGCAATCGGAAAGTTCCACGGCGGCACGACGACGACGACGCCCTTGGGCTCGGCAGCGACGGTTGAAAGATCAACGAACTCGCGAGCGCTGCCAGAGTAGTAGCGAACGAAATCGATCGCCTCGGACACTTCCGGGTCTGATTCGGTCAGCAGCTTTCCGCCGTCAGCGAGTGCCGTCCCTATCAGATCCCTGCGGTGTCGACACAGTTCGCCGGCGACTTCGGCTAGAATCGACCAGCGCTCGTCCCAACCCGAGCTTCGCCAACCCTTTGGATCCTTATGCGCGCACGAGAGCGCTCGCTCGATGTCCACATCACTGGCGTGTCGGTAGCGACCGACCACGGTACCGGGTCGTGACGGATCCCGGCACTCCCGGACATCGCGGTCCTCCAGAATCTCTTCGCCAGCCACAACCAATGGGATCTCGGCGGCGTTACTCCCGAGGCGCCCCTTCCAGCGCTCGACGATTTCCTCCCCCCATCGCAAGTTTTGATCCAATGAAAAATCGGTGTCGGGCTCGTTGACAAACGTCGAGAGCAGACACGGTTCGCCTGTCATCACGGACTCGCTCCGTCTGTCCTGAGTGCGACGGGACACGGAGCGAAGTTCGGGGATTCGCTCGAAGCTCGAGACGAATCCGTTTTCGAGCTCGACCCACTCTTCGCTGTCCACCTGCAGCTTGAACGCGTGGCGCAGGAAGTTCTCAGGACCGGTGTTCTCGTCCATGCGTCGAATCAGGTAGCCGATGGCGTTGACAAAATTCTCGCGCTTCGTTGCCGGAGCGTAGAGCAGCATGTTGTCCACAAGCTCGCCGAGGGCGCGACGCTGGTGATTGGCCATTCCCTCGAGCATCTCGAACTGGACGTGGTCGAGGACGCCGCGCTCATGGGCAACGACGAGCGCATAGGCGACCTCGAATAGGTTGTGGCTCGCAACCCCGACCCGCACGGCCCGGGCGTTGTCCGGCTCCAGCGCTTCGTGAAGCATACGTTTGTAGTTGGCGTCTGTTTCTCCCTTTCGTTTGTATGGAGCTTGCTCCCAACCGGCAATGGATGCCTCGACGCGCTCCGCCTCCATGTTGGCGCCTTTGACGAGTCGGATCGTGACGGGCGCTCCGCCTTGATCCACCCGATCCCGCGCCCATGCATTGATCCGCTTTTGTACCTCGAACGAGTCTGGGATATACGCCTGCAGCGCGATGCCGCCGTCGATGTGGCCGAGCCCCGGTCTGCCCAGCGTCCCGAGAAACGTATCCACCGTCACCGTCAGGTCCCGGTACTCCTCCATGTCGAGATACACGAATTTTGCCACGGTAGTACCGTCAGCACGCGTGAAGCGCGCTTTCGCGGCCGCGCGATACAAGAGCTCCATCCGATCGCAGAGCACCTCGACCCCACGCCTGCGCGCGAGAGGAGTGATCTGCGAATAAATCGTCGAGACCTTGACTGAAATGACTTCGATCTCGGGCAGCTGGAGAGCAGACAGATACGACTCGAGCCGGCGACGTGCGTCGTCCTCGCCAAGCAACGCTTCGCCGAGGTAGTTCACATTCATTCGAACGCCGTGCTGCCGCCGGTTTTCGAGGTGATCGGCGAGGAGCTCGGATTCGGCTGGTAGTATCACGTTCGCGGTTTCCTCCCGCATCTTGTCCTTGACCAGCGGGACCGAAACGCCTGGCAGATAGCTGCCGAAAGACTGGAAGCCCTTGAGCATCGCCCGGTCGAGCGTGCTGAAAAACCGCGGGATGCCCTGTACGTCGAGGATGTGTGTCAGTTGATCCGCCGCTCGTCGTGGGCGCTGACTTCGAAAGGCCTGATCGGTCAGCTGTGTGAGCGTGGCCCGATCACTCGGGCTCTGCATCATCCGCTCAAGCTCCGCCTGCTGCCGCCTCTCCGCGGGTGATTGCAGGGATGTTCCACGCTGCTGGAGCTGACGAGCGAGTTGGATTGCGCGCTCGGCCGCAGACGGAACCTCCGACCCTGAATCGACCTGCAGCGTCGACAACAAGCGGCTGAGCTCCTCGTGCGGCATCAATAGAGATCTGGAAGATCGGCCGACGGCCGACTCCGAGGATGTTGTCTTCGGTCCCTCATCAGGGCCACGATACCACGCGTTCAGAGGAGCTTGAGGTGTTGTTTCAGAAGGTCGGATAGGCAGGAGCGGAGTAGATTTGAGCGACACAGGCGGTTGCGCGAATGCCGTCGGGTCAGCGATCCACGTAGGGTGGCAGGTAGCGCTTCTCGAACGTGTCGATCAGCGCTAGAAGTTCTCGTTAAAGTTGAATCAGCCCCTGGAGAGACCCGCACCGGCCTCTGGTGCGGGTGGATGTCTTTCATGAGAAGACGCGAGCCCGTCTGTCAGTGTAATAAAACGATCAAACCAAGCAGGAAAGTGGCTCGGTCGGCTTTAGCAACGTGCTGCCAGAGGGTCGGTCGTGCAATACCAACGACAGCATCTGGACCATCCTTGGATTACACGGCGGTACGATAGCAAATCGCTCTTTATGATTGTCATAACCGCAACAACCCGATTGGCCCGCGAACTCCGCCGGGAATACGACAGAGAACAGATGGCGGCGGGTCTGACATCGTGGCCGACTGCCAATATTTTGCCTTGGGCTGCATGGCTTTCCGAACTTTGGGCTGCATGGTTGTATTCCGGGCAGTCAACCCAGGGGATGCGTTTGCTCCGGCCATCGGAGGAGCGGGCGATCTGGGAAGACATAGTGGGCTCAGGAGAGGGTACGGGACTGTTGCAGGTGGCCCCGACCGCAGATGCCGTGCTCGACGCATGGAACCTGCTCTGTGAATGGAACCTCTCGATGGACGCTGCGGAATGGAGCGATTCCACAGATTCGGAAGCGTTCCATCAGTGGGCCATCGAGTTTCAACTCCGATGTCAGAAAAATGCTTGGCTCTCGGGAGCTCTGCTGGCTGGGTTCGTGGCGGATCGGATCCAGGATGGCACCCTAGCCGTCCCGGATGGGATCGAGTTGGCCGGCTTCCTCGAGCTGACTCCCGTCCGGAAAAGGTTGTTAGACTCGCTTGCCGGCCGTGGTGTGGAAGTCCGCGAGCTCAGAGTCCCCGATACCACTGGCGAAACTGTTCGTGTGGCGCTGATCGACACCGATCGCGAGATCCGGGCCGCTGCCCGCTGGTCGGGCCGGATTCTCGAGAGCGACCCGGAAGCTCTGTCTCCGGATTTCAGAATTGGAGTCATCGTTCCCGACCTTGGGCGGTGCCGCAGCCGGGTTGAGCGTCTGTTCGCTGAAGAGTTCCATCCCGGGAGCCGGCTCCAGCCGGACCTCGATCCCCGGCGGCTATTTAACGTGTCGCTGGGACTACCTCTCAGCGAATACCCGATCATCGCAACGGCGTTTCTCATCCTCAAGATGCATCCTCAAGACATGCCTGGCATTCCTATTGAAGCTGTGGGCCGGCTTCTGCGGTCGCCTTTCATACGTGGGTCCGATGGCGCGGGTTCCGAGTGGACCCGCAGGGCACTCCTCGATGGTGCCCTGCGCCTTTTGAGGGAACCGGAGGTGTCGTTGGCAGAGGTCATCGGGATGGCTGAAGAGGATAGTGTCCCACATCACTGCCCCGAGCTGGTATTGCAACTCAGAGCGTGGGGAGAGGCGTGGGCGGCCCTGCCGCCTAGCCAAGCGCCCAGTGATTGGGCGGCATCGTTGTCGGGTCTGCTGGCGGCAATCGGATGGCCGGGCGACGGCAGCTTAACGAGCGCTGATTACCAGACGATGGCTGTCTGGAACGAGCTGCTTTCCGAACTCGCCGGACTCGATGGCGTTACCGGGCGGATTCGCCTGGAAACGGCCGTCGGCATGCTACAGCGCCTGGCTGCTTCCAGGCAGTTTCAACCCGAATCGGATCCAGCTCCCGTACAGATCCTGGGGGTGTTCGAAGCCTCGGGTCTCGAATTCGACCGGCTTTGGCTGATGGGAATGCACGACGGCGCCTGGCCGGGGTCGGCCGGTCCTTACCCCTTTCTGCCGTTTCGTCTGCAGCGGAGATTCAATCTTCCCCGATCTTCACCCGACAGAGAATTGGAGTTCACTCCGCTTCTGACCGCGAAACTACTGGCAAGCTCTCCCAACATCGTCGTCAGCTATCCGGAACGGGAAGACGATTCCGATCTAAGAGTCAGCCCGCTATTCCGCAGTTTGCCTGAAGTTGAAGCGGGTGATCTCGAGCTCCTCGGATCTGATCGTTATGTCGAGCAACTCTGGACGTCGTCGCTTACGGAAAGCCTAGCAGCCCGTGGTTAAAGTCCACTTCACAGATTCAAACGGACCCGATGCGACCGTATCGCGAAGAATGATGAGTGAAGGAGGACGGGATATGGGCATGGGACGAAAGAGACGACGCCAGGAATCGCTGTGGATCGCGACACAGGAGTTGCCGCGGACCAAAGGACACGTGTTCTACGAACGGGTGAACCGGATTCTGGAAGAAGACGGATTCGACCCGTTTGTTGAAGAAGCCTGCCAGAAGTTCTACGCCCCGGTGATGGGTCGGCCCGGTGTCGTGCCGGGTGTGTACTTTCGGATGCTGCTGGTCGGCTACTTCGAAGGGATTGACTCGGAACGCGGCATCGCCTGGCGGTGTGCCGACTCGCTGAGCCTGCGGGAGTTTCTGGGCATTGGGCTGACCGATGGTACCCCGGATCATTCCAGCGTGTCGCGGACACGCCGGCTGATCGATCTGGAAACCCATGCCCAGGTGTTCCACTGGATGCTGGAGCGGCTGGCCGGGCACGGGTTGATCGACGGGAAGACGGTTGGCGTGGACGCGACGACGCTGGAAGCGAACGCGGCAATGCGGTCGATCGTGCGGCGAGACACCAGGAACAGTTATGAGGACTTTCTGAAGGAGTTGGCCCACGCTTCGGGCATTGAAACGCCGACACGAGCCGAACTGGCGCGACTGGACCGGAAACGGCCGAAGAAGGGATCGAACGACGACTGGGTGCATCCCGACGACGCGGATGCGCAGATCACCAAGATGAAAGACGGCCGCACGCATTTGGCTCACAAGCTGGAACACGCTGTGGATATGAAGACCGGCGTCGTGCTGGGGGTGACGGTTCAGGGTGCTGCCACCGGGGATACGACGACAATCAAAGAGACGTTGATCCGCACGGCCGAGAACATGGAGAAGCTGGCAAGCAACCCGAAAACCGAAGCGCAGATTCGAGAAGATTGGTTTTCTGAAGTCGTCGCCGATAAGGGATATCACAGCAACGAAACGATGGTCGATCTTCGCGAATTGGGGATACGCACCTACATCTCGGAACCGGATCGGGGCCGTCGCCGCTGGAAGAACAAGCCGGACGAACAACAGGCTGTCTATGCCAATCGCCGTCGAATCCGTGGAGAACGCGGCAAGGAGTTGTTGCGGCATCGCGGCATGATGCTGGAACGACCCTTCGCTCACGGTCTGGAAACCGGCGGCATGCGACGGGTTCACCTTCGAGGACGGGAAAATATCCTGAAACGGATCCTGGTTCACTACGCGGCCTTGAACCTGGCGTTGATCCTGCGCCAGAAGTTCGGGCAGGGCACGCCACGGAGCCTGCAGGACCGGTCTGCGGCATACTTTGCCGCTCAAATCGTGCTCTTCTGCGTCCAGATGGCGCTTCAAACGCATCATGAACTCCGTCAGCTGGATATCGAGCCCAACGTGGCTATCGAATCCGACGTTACGACTGTGTCAGAGAATCTCACTTCTGCCACGGGCTGCTAGAGGATCACGACGGCCCTCCGATTGGCAATGCCGCAGCCGGAGGCGGGACAGCTTTGTTCAAGCTTCAGGCCACATGCGGGTTCAAAGCCTTTGCCGAATTGCGCCTCGGGGCCGCGGCGCTGCAACAGCCGGAGCCGGGCCTGGGTGCCCTCGACCGGGGTCAGCTCGTCCACCGGATTCTCGATCGGGTCTGGAAAGAATTGAGATCGCACGAAGGCTTGCTGTCGACGGGCGACGATAGGCTGAGAGCGATCGTCCGTATGACTGTTGGTGCCGAGATCCATGATTTATCCGAACGTCGCCGCGCTCTCCGAAAGCCCCTTTTCGCCGCCATCGAACAGGCGCGGCTCGAGCGTGTGATCGGGGAATTGTTGACCCTGGAAAAGCAACGGCAGCCTTTTACGGTGCTCGAACGGGAAAAAAGCCGTCGCGTGAAGGTTGGCGGCATTGATTTTCGTATCCGCGCGGACCGGGTGGATCGTCTGGATGATGGAGAACTCGTCATTCTCGATTACAAGACGGGCGAGTGCAGCCCGTCGGATTGGGATGGTTCCCGTCCGGATGAGCCGCAGCTTCCGATCTATGCAGTCACGGCTGATTCTCCGGTAGCCGGAGTTTTCTTTGGCAGGCTCAAGACCGGCAAGGTCGGCTTTCGCGGTTTGGCAAAAACCAAGGACATCGTTCCCGGCGTAAAGCCATCCGGCAAGGACGTTCCCCTGAAAGAAACAATCGAAGACTGGCGGTTGGTCCTGGACCGATTGGGCGAGGACTTCCGAGATGGAAAAGCCGTTGTAGATCCCAAAGACCGCCGTCAAAGCTGCGAGTACTGTAGCTTTCCAACCTTATGCCGGATCAATGAAGCTGTGGAGCGTCAAGCGGATCATGGCGATGCCTGAGCCCGACCCGGATCGAGTGAAGGATCAAGCCCAACGGCGGCAGGCGCTCGACTATAGCCGTTCGTTTATAGTGCAGGCGCCAGCCGGTTCCGGGAAAACCGAACTCCTCATACAGCGCTTTCTCAAACTACTGGGCAAGTCTCCCCAGCCCGAGTCGGTAGTTGCCATCACATTTACGCGGAAAGCGGCAGCCGAGATGCGCGATCGCGTAATCACGGCCCTTCAGAATGCTTCGGAACCGGAGCCGGAATCGGCACACGAAAAATACACCTGGAAACTTGCCCAGGACGCTTTGGAGCGTAACGAGAAGTTCGATTGGCGATTGACCGAACATCCCTCGCGCCTTCGGATCCAGACTATCGACTCGTTGTGCGCCACGCTAGTGGGTCAAATGCCATGGATCTCGCGGATGGGCGCTCCACCCCGTCCTGAGAACGACGTGGCGCATTTGTATCATCAGGCCGCTCGCCGGACCTTGGCAATGCTGGATTCCGATGAGACAGGGAAAGACGTAGCCGTGGCGTTGTCGCGCCTCCTCTCTCATCTGGACAACAATGTCGGAACAGTCGAAAGACTGCTGACTACCATGCTCGGGAGTCGTGACCAGTGGCTGCGTCACTTGGTCGGGAACTCACAGAGCGCAGGCCTGCGAGACACGCTTGAGTCTGCGCTCAGAGCAGTGATTGAGGGTGAACTTGTACAGCTGGCGAACAGCTTTCCTGAGGAATTCAAGGGGGTCACTCTCGAAGTGGTTCAATTTGCGGCAGAGAATCTGGCACGCGAGGGCCGTTCGAGCGCATTGGCTGAATGCTTGGACATCAGTGACTTCCCAGGTGCGACCCTCGACTCCCTCCCTGACTGGCTGGGACTTGCGGAGATGTTTCTCACCGAGAAGGGAATGCTACGCCGCCGGCTGACAAAAAACGAGGGCTTTCCGGCAACGGATGCAGGAAGGGCGGCGAAGGATCGCGTGATAGCTATTGAACTGGATCCGTCGGTCGTTGACCGCTTGCACGGGGTGAGATCGTTGCCATCGGCCCGCTTCGGTGAGACACAGTGGGACCTGTTGGGCGCATTGCTGGTCCTGTTGCGTGTGGCCGTAGGCCAGCTCCTTCTGGTATTTCAGGACGCGGGCCGGGTGGACTTTACGGAAGTTGCTATTGGGGCCCGAACGGCATTGGGTTCGGATGAGGAGCCGACCGATCTCGCCTTTGCCCTTGATTGCCGAATCCAGCATCTGCTCGTCGATGAGTTTCAGGACACATCGCAAAGTCAGTACGAGTTACTCAAACGGCTCACGGGCGACTGGCAGTCCGGCGATGGCCGAACCTTGTTTCTGGTCGGGGACCCCATGCAGTCGATCTACGGTTTTCGTGAGGCAGAGGTCGGACTGTTCCTGCGGGCCCGAACGGAAGGGGTAGGTGCCGTTGCTCTGACGTCTCTGACACTCTCCGTGAATTTTCGTTCCAGTGCGGGCATCGTCGACTGGGTGAACCTGGCATTGAGTGAATCGTTTCCCGACGCCGAGAATACCTTCACAGGAGCCGTGTCATACGAGCCTTCAGTTCCGTTCAAACCTGAAACTTTGGAGGACGCTGTTCATGTCCACCCATTTTTGGTGAATGACGCGGAACCGGAGGCCGAGCGTGTTCTCAAAATCATCAGGGACACCCGATTGTCGAGCCCGGGCGAGTCGATCGCCGTGCTGGTCCGCGCACGCACACATCTGTCCAGGATCGTGTCGGCCCTTCGGAGAGCCGGGGAGAAGTTTCGTGCGGTGGAGATTGACGCCTTGGGGGAACGGCCCGTCGTCCAGGACCTGCTGGCGCTGACCCGGGCGCTGCTGCATCCGGGAGATCGCGTGGCCTGGCTGTCCGTACTTCGGGCTCCCTGGTGTGGACTGGAGCTGGCGGACCTCGAGGCACTTGTGAACGGCGATTTTGTGGCTGCGATCTGGGATCTCGTTCAGGAGCCGGCGACCCGGGAGCGACTGTCGAAGGACGGCAGGGCCCGCGTCGAGCGCGTGATTCCTGTGCTCTCTGACGCAATCGCCCGTCGAGGGACACTACCGGTTCGACGGTGGGTCGAAGGCATCTGGATCGCCTTGGGCGGTCCGGCTTGTGTCGAGAGCCGGACGGAGTTGGAAGACGCCGCGGCTTATTTCGATCTACTTGAACAATCCCTGGATGGGCTGGACCTGAGAGACGCACAGAAATTCGCGGACGATGTAGCGCGGCTTTTCGCGCCTCCCGACGTCGAGGCTGGTGAAGGGTTGCAACTACTGACGATCCACAAGGCCAAGGGGTTGGAGTTCGATACGGTCATTTTGCCGGGATTGGGCCGTCGTCCGCGGCCTGCGGAACAAAAGCTGCTGATGTGGTTTGAGTACATGGACCGGGGTCAGCCTCGCCTCCTGCTGGCGCCGATCCATGAGCTTGGCGGCGCCAAGGATCCCGTCTATGAATACTTACGCAAGGTGTACACCGTAAAAAGCGATCACGAGAGTACACGCATGTTGTATGTGGCCGTGACCCGGGCTCGCAAGCACCTGCACCTGCTTGGGAACGCGAGACTGGATCAGACGGGAGCGGCATTGAAAGCTCCCGATTCGCGGGCCTTGCTGGCAAAGATATGGGGAAGCGTCGAACCGGAATTTGCTAAGGCGCTCTGCGGACAGGTTCCACCGGATGGCAATAGGGAATCAGCGCGGAAGGCAGACTCTGTCGGCGTTCCTTTGAGGCGTCTTCATTCGGATTGGGTTCCTCCCGATCCACCCAAAAATATTGACTGGAAGGCGGTAGACGCACCCGCGGATTCGGACGATGTTGGAATCCATCAGCCCGTGTTTGAATGGGCTACTGAACTGCAACGCCGTGTAGGAATCGTTGTACATCGCATGTTGCAGGAGATTGAGGTTCCGAATCGTCAGGAACTCAGCGCGGAGACGATTCGACGGGCTCTCGAATCAGAAGGCCTGGACGGAGACAAGCTCGCTGAAGCGGCCAGCCGCACGAGTCGGGCCCTTGGGAATGCGGTGAGCGACGTGCGAGGGAGCTGGATTCTCTCCGTTCACGAGGATGACGCCCGGGAGTACGCGATTTCTACTGTCGTTGAAGGCCGTGTTCGCCGTTTCATATTGGATCGGACATTCGTCGACCCTCCGACTCGATGGATAATCGACTACAAGACCAGTACGCATGAAGGCGGCGGGCGTGAGGTTTTCCTCGATAACGAGCAGGAGCGATATCGCGCGCAATTGGAAAACTACGCCAGGGCAATGCAGCATGTCGACTCCCATCCGATCCGTTTGGGATTGTATTTTCCTTTGCTCCAGGGATGGAGGGAGTGGGCTTTCGACGCCACTACATCCTGAATTGATCTGATGTCGAATTGGGTTCCAGCTCTGTCCATGGCGGTATTTGTAGCGACCCTACCGATGTTGTGGGTCTTTCGAATCCTGAAAGATCTGCCCCAGCCCCTTGCCTTGTCGCACCGCCAATGGCCCGCGTGGGCGAATTTTTCCCTGATCGGATTGATTACTGCGAATGTGGCTGTGTTCATACAGGGGATGTACGACGGCGGCGCCGAGGAACCTCTCAGTTTCGTACTGCGCTTTGTTATTGCAGGTGTGGTTTATTTTTTCGGTTTCGTGCTTCTCGTCCGCCAGTTCGCGGGACTGTACCCCGAGTACTTCGTCACGGCGGGACGCACGGGATTCGGCATTCGGAAAGCGCTTTACAGAAACATAATCGACTTAGAAGAATCTGCGTCTCGGCATGAAACCCAGCTACGCGTCCACATGAGGGCGGGAGAGTGCCTTTATTTGACCTTGCCGACCCGGCACCTGGCCGTATTCCACAAGGCGATCGAGGACAACCAGGGCGAAGTCTGAAGACCTTACAACCAGACAGACGTGCTGTCCGACCCGATCATCAAATTACTCTGTGGCCTCGGCTGCCGCGTCTTCACTCTGAAAGCGGTCCCCCTGCACGGAGGAACCGCGCGGGGCCTCTTTCGGCCGTTCGAGAAATTTGGGGAACTGCTGAAAAGGACTCGCGATCGTGGATGATCGCGAGGGCGCCCGCCCTACGAGGGAGCGCAATCTCCTGGGCGATTGAGAGAGCGGTCCAGGGTGCCCTTGGGTAGGATTCGCATCTCATAAGCCCCGTCCTTAGTGCATACTGGAAGGATTACTCTGATTACGTGTGGACGTTTATCGTGGCGGACACACGCGATCAAATTGAAAGGAGACGAAGTGGCGACACCGAAATACGCGTTCTTTAGAGGCCACATCGTTCCTTACGGCGAAGCGAAGGTAGGAGTCCTGACACACGCTCTGAACTACGGGACGGGTGTTTTTGGCGGACTTCGCGGGTACTGGAACGATGAGGAAGAGCAACTGTTCATTTTCCGTCCGGAGGATCACTACCGGCGATTCCTGCAGTCAGCGAAATTGCTATGTATGGAGCTACCCTACGCGCTCGATGATCTGGTCGAAGCCACCCGAGAGCTATTGCGGAAGGAAGACTTCAGGCAGGACTGCTACATTCGCCCGTTAGGATTCGTATCGGACGAGGCTATCGGTGTACGCCTGCAAGACATGAACGCGGAGCTATCCATCGTTGCG
Organism: Terriglobia bacterium; assembly: GCA_965218085.1. Classification (GTDB taxonomy): domain Bacteria; phylum Acidobacteriota; class Terriglobia; order 20CM-2-55-15; family 20CM-2-55-15. Next base: position 1,290,368 of record CBDCKF010000001.1, read on the forward strand.
ATTCCCTTCGGTTTGTATGTCGCTAACGACGAAGGGGCACACGTGACCATTTCCTCGTGGAGGAGGGTCGATGACAATGCCATTCCCGCCAGGGGAAAAATCTCCGGTACTTATGTCAATTCCGCGCTGGTCAAGACCGATGCCGAGCGGTCCGGCTTTGATGAAGCGATCGTTCTGAACGCGGACGGACATATTTCAGAGGGTTCGGCAGCGAATGTCTTTCTTGTCAGGGATGGGAAAGTGATCACGCCTCCCGTTACCGACAACATTCTGGAAGGCGTTGTTCGCCGCACGCTCATCCAGTTGTTGGGGGACGAAATGGGTGTGGAGGTTATTGAAAGACCTCTTGATCGAACCGAATTGTTCGTTGCCGATGAGGCTTTCTTTGGCGGAACCGGCGTGCAGATGACGGCGATTACGAGAGTCGATCATCGCCCAGTGGGCTCGGGCCGGATGGGACCCCTTACGGGCGACCTTAGAGAACTGTTTTACCGGGTCGTGCGGGGACGTGAGGCGAAATACCGCGAGTGGTGTGCGCCTGTGTTTGCCGCCGATCGCGCGCCGGTCGGTTAGTAGCAATCAATAGGCAGCAAGAAGCCCGGAGGAAAGCCTCCGGGCTTTGACTTATTAATCTGTAATTTCTGTGTTATTCGCCCGGGCCTGACTGATCAATTACCGACCATTGAGCGCCGGTTCGGCCGTCGGGGATGTTCAGTTGACGTTGCCGAACCGGACCTGTTTACCTTCGCGTCATGTAGGTCTTGCTGAACCCGGTCCGGCTGTTGGTAACCGTGAACCTGCCGTCAGCACCGACCGAAGCATGAATCCAATGCGCCTGGTCGGCGGCACCCTCTTCGAGATTCGCGATCATGTCGGGCGATGTGTTGTGGTTGGGATCGCTATCCAACAGCGACAAGTGCCCCTGCCAGATGTCTTCCACCCCCGGTGTCCCTGCCAGTCTCAAGTATGCATTCTTTTCAAACGGAGCGGGTTCGACGCCCGGGACTGTGATTATCTGTACGCGGTCGTCGCGCGCACCCAGGCCCTTCCGCGGTCCGTTGTTCACGACAACGACTTGCGGTCTGATCGCGCCGAGCAAGGCCGGCGGTCCGGAGTTGTCGAGGCTGCCATGGCGGCTCACCGTAAAGAGTGTGACCGTACCGAGTTTGTTAATGGGACACGCCAGTTCCATTTCTCTTTGCCAGTCGAGATCGCCGAGGCTGACGAACTTGAAATCGCCGTAGTTGAGCGCCAGCCCGACCATGCGCTGGTTCTCGGGTCCGGCCGGACCCATCTGCACTGCATTGGCGCAGAGGGGGTTGGGCCCGCCGCCATTGATCGCCTCAGCGATCACCGGCCCTTCTGAAACAACCACGCGCAGTTGAACGCCATCGAATGGAATCGTGTCTCCGGCTTCCACGATCGTCCGCTTGTCGCCGGCAACGGCCTTGTAATCGTCCAGCCTTTGCTGGTCTGAGGGTTCGACGCCCTCGCCGTGATCGTAGAACCCGCCTATCGGGATCATGTTGGAGAGTGCGGTCAGTCCGCCCACATGGTCTCCGTGCCAATGGCTGATCACGACGTGATCGATCTGTCTCAAGCCAGCCTCTTGGGTTGCCGCATATATCCGCTTCGCGTCACGGTCTTCGTTGGGATAGCCGGTGTCATACAGAAGCGACTCTCCGGTCGGCGACACGAACAGAGTCGCCTGCCCGCCTTCGACGTCAACCCAGTAGATTTCCAAATTGCCAGTCTGTGCGTTTTGACCCAACGTAGAACCTGGCGTCGCGAACGCAAGAACGCCAAGAGCAATTACGGCGAATGCTTGTTTCATGAGTTTCTCCATTTCCTAAGTGCGACGAAGCTTCCGAACGGGATCCGATGTGTGGTCACCTTCTGCCAAGTGCCTTCACGTCTAGCAGCCCGTGGTTAAAGTCCACTTCACAGATTCAAACGGACCCGATTTCAAACGGACCCGATGCGACCGTATCGCGAAGAATGATGAGTGAAGGAGGACGGGATATGGGCATGGGACGAAAGAGACGACGCCAGGAATCGCTGTGGATCGCGACACAGGAGTTGCCGCGGACCAAAGGACACGTGTTCTACGAACGGGTGAACCGGATTCTGGAAGAAGACGGATTCGACCCGTTTGTTGAAGAAGCCTGCCAGAAGTTCTACGCCCCGGTGATGGGTCGGCCCGGTGTCGTGCCGGGTGTGTACTTTCGGATGCTGCTGGTCGGCTACTTCGAAGGGATTGACTCGGAACGCGGCATCGCCTGGCGGTGTGCCGACTCGCTGAGCCTGCGGGAGTTTCTGGGCATTGGGCTGACCGATGGTACCCCGGATCATTCCAGCGTGTCGCGGACACGCCGGCTGATCGATCTGGAAACCCATGCCCAGGTGTTCCACTGGATGCTGGAGCGGCTGGCCGGGCACGGGTTGATCGACGGGAAGACGGTTGGCGTGGACGCGACGACGCTGGAAGCGAACGCGGCAATGCGGTCGATCGTGCGGCGAGACACCAGGAACAGTTATGAGGACTTTCTGAAGGAGTTGGCCCACGCTTCGGGCATTGAAACGCCGACACGAGCCGAACTGGCGCGACTGGACCGGAAACGGCCGAAGAAGGGATCGAACGACGACTGGGTGCATCCCGACAACGCGGATGCGCAGATCACCAAGATGAAAGACGGCCGCACGCATTTGGCTCACAAGCTGGAACACGCTGTGGATATGAAGACCGGCGTCGTGCTGGGGGTGACGGTTCAGGGTGCTGCCACCGGGGATACGACGACAATCAAAGAGACGTTGATCCGCACGGCCGAGAACATGGAGAAGCTGGCAAGCAACCCGAAAACCGAAGCGCAGATTCGAGAAGATTGGTTTTCTGAAGTCGTCGCCGATAAGGGATATCACAGCAACGAAACGATGGTCGATCTTCGCGAATTGGGGATACGCACCTACATCTCGGAACCGGATCGGGGCCGTCGCCGCTGGAAGAACAAGCCGGACGAACAACAGGCTGTCTATGCCAATCGCCGTCGAATCCGTGGAGAACGCGGCAAGGAGTTGTTGCGGCATCGCGGCATGATGCTGGAACGACCCTTCGCTCACGGTCTGGAAACCGGCGGCATGCGACGGGTTCACCTTCGAGGACGGGAAAATATCCTGAAACGGATCCTGGTTCACTACGCGGCCTTGAACCTGGCGTTGATCCTGCGCCAGAAGTTCGGGCAGGGCACGCCACGGAGCCTGCAGGACCGGTCTGCGGCATACTTTGCCGCTCAAATCGTGCTCTTCTGCGTCCAGATGGCGCTTCAAACGCATCATGAACTCCGTCAGCTGGATATCGAGCCCAACGTGGCTATCGAATCCGACGTTACGACTGTGTCAGAGAATCTCACTTCTGCCACGGGCTGCTAGGGAAGCTGTAAATTTCGGGTGGCACCTCAATGTTCAAAAGCGTGCTGCGCGAAGCGCCTGAGAAATTGTGCTGACGGCGTGAACGCGGCAAACCTAGCCCGTCTTAATCTATTCGATCCGTGGCCGTCTGATCGGCCACAGCCTGAGTGGCTTTCTCAACCGCATCCGAGTCTCCCAGATAGAAACTCCGGATCGGCGCCAGGTTGTCCTCCAGTTCGTATACAAGCGGGATTCCCGTCGGGATGTTGAGATCGACAATGTCTTCATCGGGGACCTTGTCGAGATGCTTCACAAGGGCGCGTAGGCTGTTGCCGTGTGAAGCGATAAGGATTTGCCCTCCGGCCTTGAGTTCCGGAACGATTCTTTCATGCCAGTAAGGCAGGACACGATCCACGGTCAGCTTGAGGCTTTCGGTTAGAGGAATTTCTTTGGGCCGCAAGCTCTGGTACCTGACATCGTGTGCGGGGTTACGTTCGTCGTCGGGATCGAGAGCCGGTGGAGGAATGTCGTAGCTGCGTCGCCAGATCTGCACCTGTTCCGATCCGTGCATCTCGACCATTTCCATCTTGTTGGCACCCTGAAGGTCGCCGTAGTGTCTTTCGTTCAGACGCCAGGACCGTTCCACCGGAATCCACATGCGGTCCATCTCTTCAAGGGCCAGCCACAATGTCTTTATGGCGCGCTTCAATACCGAGGTAAATGCCATATCGACGGGGTATCCGGCGTCTTTGACAAGGCGCCCGGCTTTACGGGCCTCTTCGGCTCCCTTCTGAGTCAAGCCGACATCAGTCCATCCCGTAAAGAGATTAGCTTCGTTCCAAGTGCTCTGGCCGTGGCGTAAGAGAATCAGTGTGCGCATAATCGTTAAGAGACGACAATCGCCGCGTTGAACGAGCTTAACCGGCTCATCACGCGTTAACTGTTACGGGTCAAGGATATGAAACAGCTTCAAACCACCGGGCCGAAATCCCGTTTGAAAGTGTAACATTCCGGGTACTGTTGGACCGGACCAGTCCTGTCCGGATTTTCCTGTAAGAGTAATAATATGAAAAAGTTCCGGTTTATCCATGCAGCCGATCTGCATCTGGATAGCCCGTTTCGAGGCTTAGCCCAAACCTCGCCGCGCCTCAGGGATCTCTTGCACTCGGCGACGTTCCAGGCCCTGGACCGCATTGTGGGGCATGCGATCGAATCGGAGTCGGATTTCGTTCTTCTGGCCGGGGACCTTTACGACTCTTCCGATCGAAGTCTGCGTGCACTGGTCGAATTCCGCCGCCAGATGGAACGTTTGGCCGACAGCGATATTGGTGCTTACGTTGTACATGGCAACCACGATCCGCTGAACGGTTGGGGTAGCGAATTCAAAATGCCGCCAAACGTGTTCGTTTTTGACGGTGAGGTCCGGGAGCAGCGGGTCATTCGAAAAGGGCATGAGCTTGCTCGAGTCTCGGGTATCAGCTACACGCAGGAACGCGTCACGGAAAACCTGGCGAAGTCATTCAGGCCGAAACCGAACGGTGTTTATTCGATTGCCATGCTGCATGCGAACGTCGGACGCCAGTCCGGACACGCCGACTACGCGCCGGCTTCGATCACCGACCTCACCGAATCCGGTTTCGACTATTGGGCCCTCGGTCACGTTCATACGCGTGCAATCCTTTCCTCTTCTCCGGCCATTGTGTATCCGGGCAACCCCCAGGGCCGTCATGCCCGGGAAACCGGACCCAGAGGCTGCTATCAGGTGGACGTAGACACCAGCGGCCGAACCAAACTGACGTTTGTCGAAACGGATGTCGTCCGCTGGGCGGGACTGGATGTTTCCATATCCGATCACACGCGTATAGACGATCTTCTAGACGGATTGCGCGAACGCGCCGGTCAGGTTGCAAGAGGATTTCAGGGCCCGACGGTTATTCGGTGCCGAATTGTCGGCAACGGAACCCTGCATACGGATCTCCAGCGTGACGGTGTTCGGGAGGAACTGCAACACGAACTTGCGACAACGTTCGAAATTGAATCTCTACGCATCGTGACTGGCCCCGAAATCGACCGCGAACGTCTGATGGAGACCGAGCCCCTTGTGGGCGATCTGATTCGCTTAGTCGAAAGAGCACGCGAAGATTTCGCCTACAGGGACCACCTTGCTGAGAGTCTGCACCCTTTGTTCAGGAAGCAGGGACTCCAGACTCCCGACCCGGAGCGCGTTGCTGAATGGATTGAAAAAGCAGGCGGCCTCGGTGTCGACCTACTGCTGAATCCCTGACGGATTCATTCTGACCAAGGTGAAATGTTCGTAGAAATTCGATCTTCGTGGTCCTTCGTATCCTTCGTTAACTTCGTGTTGAAAAAGCTCGACAGATCCGCTTAGCAGGATTTTCTGATGAAGATCACAGACATTCATATTGATGGTTTTGGCGTTTGGAACGATCGCGGCTGGTCGGAGCTTTCTCCGGGTCTTAACGTATTTCACGGCCCCAACGAAACGGGTAAGACCACGTTGATGAGTTTCGTGCGATCGATGTTTTTTGGTTTTGAGCGGCGTGCTCATCCCCGCCGTTATGAGCCGTTGCGGGGAGGTAACCACGGTGGGGTTCTTGACGTTCTTGTCCGCGGACAGAAGATTCAGATCGAAAGAACGGCAGGCCGCCATGTTCGCGGAAATGTAGCGCTTCGCTTCAGCGAACCGAAGCCGAATGTCGAATCTTCCGAAGGCGAGGGCCGTGATGAGCAGGAACTTGAGCGATTGCTCGGAGGAACAACGCGGACGCTGTATCACAACGTTTTTGCTTTTGGACTGGAAGAATTGGAGCACTTTCGCACGCTCGAGCAAAGTGAGGTCGCTTCACATATATCCGGCGCGGGTATGGGGGTCGGTGCAAGCCGTTGGAGCCGTGTGTGGAAGGACATCGAAGAGCGTCGGAGCAGGCTGTTCCTGCCCCGCGGCCAGAATTCCAAGATAAACCGCGCGCTGCGGGAGTTGGAATCGGTTCGGGATGAATTGGAAGCAAGCGAAAGTGAACCTGAAGATTTCGTTGCCGCTCACGAACAACGAGTCTTGATCGATGCCGAAATCCAACAACTGGAGCTACGATCGGGGCCACTCAGGAAGCGAATTGCCTGTTACACCAAGCTCGGAGAAGCCCAACCCCATCAGCAAAGACGGGCTGAGATCGAAGCGCAGTTGGGACAACTCGACGCAATCGATAGCTTCCCGGAAGGCGGTGTCGAGCGGTTGAATCTCCTGTTGCATCAGGGCCGTCAACTCGAGGAAGAGATCGAGAGCCATCGGATCGAAACGGAGAAAATACGTGCAGTGCGCCTCGAACTGGCATCGAAGTACACACCGCAGGAATTGATTCGCCGCAGCCGTTCTGTGGATTCGCTTCGCACTCTGCTGCCTCGAAGAGATCTGGCCGAAGAGAGGGTCGCTAATTCTGTCGCAAAACGGGATGCTATTCAATACGAGTCCGCACGAATTCGCTCGCGACGCGACCGGACCCATCCGCCGTCTCCCCTGGCCACCGCTATATTCATGGCTGTCGTTGCGGCGGGCGGAGCGGGCCTGTTTCTGGTTGAGCAGGATATTGCCGGTGGTCTTGTCGTTGCCGTCCTGGCACTCGTGGGCGTTTGGTACTACCGGAGAGGGCGGAAGACGGTGGCAATCAACATCGAGCTTCAGGCCTCCGAGGATCGTCTTCGGTCCGTGGAGGAAGAACTGTCACGCCTGGAGACCGATTGCCAGAAAGTGTTTCGGACCATCGGGGAGTTAACAGGCCGGGGCGATTCGACCTACGTGGATCTGGAAAGAGAGAACCTGAGAATTCAGGAATTGACGGAAATGGCCGACCGGATTCGCTCGATAGATGAAACTTTGGTCAACGAAGAACGCCAACGGGACCGGATCCGCCAGAGGGTTGAGACAAACGGGACCGACATCCAGACTTTATTGAAACAAGCTGGGACCGATTCGGAAAGCGAGTTCTTCCGGAGAGCGGACCTGTTTCGTCAGCGAAAGCAACTTCTCGACGAGTTGGTACGGACACCCCGGATTGAGGTAGAGACCGATCCCGACACGCAGGATATCCAGGCATTCGATCCAGAGGCCTATCAGAAAACGCTTGCCGACCTTGAACATGTCGAGGAAAGGCTTCGCCGGGCTAGGACCGAGGCTGGGAGGCTGGAAGAAAGGATTGCCGCCCTCGGCCGCAGCGAGGATCGTTCGCACGCCAGGGTGCGTCAGGAATCGATTCTGGCCGGGATCGATGAGGCTTCTGAGGAATGGGCTGTCTTGACGCTTTGCCGCACGCTGCTGGACGAGACACGGTGCATATACGAGACGGAGCGGCAACCTGAGGTGTTCGGACACGCGACCGAGTTCTTCTCCCGTATGTCTGAAGGCCGATGGAGCCGTGTTGTCGCCGGATTAGAGGGCGACGATATATTCGTGGAGTCCGCTGGGGGGACCCGCGTTTCGCCTGAGAACCTGAGTCGCGGGACAGGGGAGCAGCTCTATTTGTGCATGCGGCTGGCTCTCGTCCGGGAGTATTCCCACTATGTGGAGCCACTACCGGTAATGTTCGATGACATTTTTGTCAACTTCGATCCGGAAAGGACTCGGCGTTCCGTGGAAGCAGTCAGCGAACTTTCCAAAACCCACCAGATACTGCTATTTACCTGCCATCCGCACTTGCTTGAACTCGTTGAGGAAATTGTGCCCGACGCGAAGGTCTATCCACTACAATAGGCTCCGTGGTTGCCCCGAATACCTTCAGCGATGACAGGTTCAAGGATACGCACGCCTTGATCCGGTTTTCCCCGGACAAAATGCAGAAGGTGCCTCTTTTCGGGTCCGAGAAGTACTTCTGCGATTTGTACTGCCTGCGGCCGGGGCAGGAGCAGCGAATTCACAGCCACTCCGAGTCTGACAAGATCTACTATGTGACTGAAGGGCAAGGGACGCTCCACATCGCAGGTGAAGAACGCGAGTGCACCGTCGGGGACGCGATCATCGCGCGACCCGGGGAGGACCACGGCGTGAAAAATGAGAGTGAAAATAATTTGGTATTGCTTGTCTTCATGACTCCGCGGCCCTAGCATGGATTTCCGAATTGGATGGAAGACCCGTTCCGGAGTACCGGAATCCGGCGGGGAGGTTTGAAAATGGGACGAAACGCACAGTTGATTCGCCAGTGGGCGATCCTCAAGCAGATTGAAAGCACGCGCTGGAGCACCATTCCCGACCTGGCTTCGCGACACGCCGTTTCGACGAAGACGATTCGTCGGGATCTGGCGGCGCTGATGGAAGCAGGCTTCCCCCTTTATGACGAACGGTATGACGGGAAGGTCTACTGGCGGTTGGCTGAAGAGTACAAGGGTCTTCCGCTGGCGAATCTCTCGTTGTCTGAGCTGGCGGCGCTGTACTTCAGCAGAAATGTCGTCGGAGCTTTGGCCGCGCCGCCGTTTTCTGAAGACATCGATTCGGCCTTCAAGAAGATTGAAGGCGCTTTGCCGGAAAAGAACATTCCCTTCTTCGACAGCCTGGATTCGATGATTTCTGTCCGTGCCGATGCTCCAAAGGATCTCGAAGCGCACAAGCAGACGGTTCAAACGCTGATGGACTCGATTGGCGAGGACCACCGCATACGGATGGACTATTTCTCAGTCCACAGCCAGAAGCGGAAAACCTATACTGTGCACCCCTATCGGTTGATGTATTTTCGAGGAGGTCTCTACCTGTTCGGCTACGTGGAGGAATACGATCAGATCCGCACCTTCGCTGTCGAAAGGATCGAGGAACTTGAGAAATTGGCGGACACTTTCGACAAACCGTCGGACTTTTCGGTTGAAACCTATCTTGAATCTTCCTTCGGTCTCGTGAAAGAGGATCCGTTTGACGTCGAGATCCTTTTCAAACCGGACGTCGCCTCTTACGTGCGTTCCCGCTTGTGGCACCCGTCCCAAGAAGTTCGCGAGGTGGGCGGCGGGGAAATCGTAGTGCACCTCCATGTTGGAGGTGAGTTCGAACTGGGTGCCTGGATTATGAGTTTCGGTCCGTCCGCAATTGTCCTGTCACCGGAGAAGCTGCGTCGCCGTGTCGAATCCGATCTGGCCCGGACGTTGGACAGCTATCGTGTAGAGGTCACCGTGGCCCCCGCAGGTGCAAAGTCCAAGAGGAAAACACGTAAGGCACAGGGCGCCGCGAAGCGTTAGGAGTATTCCTGGGACAGAGCCCTGTTCTTCTGACACGCTTCGTTTGAGTTTATCCGTTCATCGGTAAATGGGGTTTGTTCCCGATTTCCCTATGTGGCACCAAGACATTCTCGCCGTGATTGGCAACACGCCGTTGGTTCGCCTGAACAAGATTAGCCGCGGACTGGCCCCTACCGTTCTGGCAAAGCTCGAATACATGAATCCTGGAGGTAGCGTAAAGGACCGCATTGGGATCGGGATGCTCGAGGACGCGGAAAAACAGGGACAGATCAAGCCGGGCGGTACGATTATCGAAGGCACTTCGGGTAATACTGGAATGGGCTTGGCGCTCGCGGCTGCCGTTAAAGGGTACAAGTGCATTTTTACGATGCCGGACAAGATGAGTCAGGAAAAGATCGATGCGCTCAGAGCGCTGGGAGCGGAAGTCATCGTCACCCCGACTCAGGTGGAACACAATGATCCCCGGAGCTACCATTCTGTTGCACGTCGTCTGAACCGGGAAATTCCGAACAGTATTTTTCCGAACCAGTACGAAAACCTGTCCAACAGCGAGGCCCATTACCGGACGACGGGACCGGAGATCTGGGAACAAACCGATGGACGCGTAACACACCTGGTCATTGGAGTGGGTACCGGGGGGACGATCAGTGGAACGGCCCGCTTCCTTAAGGAAAAGAATCCGGACGTTCGTATTATCGGCGTAGATCCTGTGGGGTCGATTTTTGTCGAGATGTTTCGAACCGGCGAACGACCGGAACCCCAACCTTACAAGGTGGAGGGCATCGGTCAGGACGAGAAGCCGCGCAACCTGGACTTTGCAGTCGTTGATGATATGTATTCGGTATCCGACAAGGATTCCTTTGTGATGACGCGCAAATTAGCGCGAATGGAAGGTATCTTCGCGGGCGGTTCTTCGGGATCAGCCGTCCATGTAGCGCTCAAGTATGCCGGCCAGCTCGACGAAAGTGCTCTGCTGGTTGTGATTATCGCGGATTCCGGCACTCGGTACCTGAGCAAGATTTACAACGACAACTGGATGCGAGAGAACCAGTACTTCGAACAAACCTTGAACATCCTTGCCAGCGAAGTCGTAGAAAGCAAAAAGCGGCGGAGGGAGGGGCTCCTTTCAATTCCGTTAGCGACTACCGTTCAAGACGCCGTCAGCTTGATGCGGGAACACGCCATATCTCAGATTCCGATCATCGAAAGCGACAGTGTACTCGGAAGCATCAGCGAGGCGCGCATCCTGGATACCCTGATTTCGGATCCAGCCGCACGAAACAAACCTGTTGCCGAGTATATGGAAGAACCGTTTCCCGTCCTGCCCGAAGATGCCTCCATCAACATGGTTGCCGAGCATATGAAGCAGAATACGACGGCCGTTCTTGTAAGCTTGGGAAGCGGGTTCGATATCATCACGAAGTCCGACCTTATTCTGTTCCTGACCCGCCTTCAGTCGACGTCCGAGGATCCTCTCCGTTAGAGCAATCGCTAGCAGCAGAAGACCTCAGCCTGACCTGGACATCCCCATACGGCGATACATTTAGAGATTCAACACGAAGACACGAATACAACGAAGGAACTATTTTTCCTTCTTCGTGTAACTCCGTCGACTTCGTCAACTTCGTGTTGAAAAGACTTCGCTACGTCACGAATTGAGTTCTCTCATGTTATATTTAGAGGTAGGAATGCAAGAGCCTTCGATTTGTAAGTCGGGCGACCATCTGTTTCTCCCCGTTCTCGAAGTTTACGATCCCCGCTGCGTTGCGTGCATTGCAATGTTTTCGCTTACCACGAAACCGTAAAACAACTGGCGAAGAGACGTCCGTACCCTGTTGTTGAAGAAGCACGTATACCGGTCAGAGCGACACCGTATTTGCGGAGATATTTACTGCGATCTCTGAACCGACTATGGCTTTCGCTTTTAAGAATCTGGTCTTCAATCTTCTCGGCAAAGTCCGCTGAATCGCGCGCCCGCGCGTCCAACTAGACCGTTCCGGGGCTCACCTGCAAGGAACTGTCACATTACGGTAAACTCAGTGATTATTCGGTTTGGAGAGACTCTGTGACTTCCAAGTTATCCCGAACAATTCCGATCGAAGAGCGCTACAGGGAGCTCCACTTGAGATATCCCGCTCTGGATCTGATCGGAAACACGCGGATGGTTGAAGTGACCTGTTTTCGCGAAGAGATTCCCGGCGTCCGCATTTATGCGAAGACCGAGTACGCGAATCCGGGTGGAAGTCTGAAGGATCGGCCCGTACGCAGAATGTTATTGGAAGCGATGTTGTCGGGTGAACTCGCCGGCGGTCGGGCGATTCTCGATTCCAGCTCCGGTAACGCGGGGATTGCTTACGCGATGATCGGTGCGATGATGAAAATTCCAGTGCACATCGTCATTCCCGGAAACGCAAGCAAGGAGCGCAAGCTCCGGATCCGCTCGCACGGCGCGAGGCTGATCGAGACCGATCCGATCGAGGGCTACGACGAAGCTCTACGCGAGTGCCATCGAATTGCTAAGGCAGAATCCGACCGCTTTTTTCACTGCGATCAGTATTCCAACGACAACAACTGGTTGGCTCACTATCACACGACGGCGCAGGAAATCCTGGAGCAGACGGATGGTGAAATTACCCACTTCGTTACGGGCGTCGGCACCGGCGGCACGCTGACGGGGGTAGGGAAACGGCTAAAGGAGGCGGTCCCCGGTATTGAAATCGTGCAGATCATTCCAGAGGATTTCCCCGGCATCGAAGGGTTGAAACCGTTGGAAGCTCCGGGTGACATCATTCCCAAGATACTCGATACGAGTGTGGTCGACACGAAGGTTCGGGTTTCGAGCGACGACTCGGCGAGAATGTGCGCGCTCATGGCCCATGACGGCTTATTTGCCGGGCAGAGTTCCGGGGCTTATCTACAGGGTGTTTACGACACGGCGCGTCGCGTCGGAGAAGGGACGATCGTTACCCTGCTCAACGATATCGGTGAGAGATATATGAGTACGGCTTTGTGGGACAGCTCGGTATAGCAGAGTTAAAAAGTTCAGAATCCCTGCGCCTCACTTCCCACTCGTCACTTTCTTCCTGCTATCTGACCTGCCCTGGTTCCCATGTCCAAGTCGAAAAATGTTGGACCAAATACCGTCGGATTGCATGGTGAAGAACTGTACTAGACGGGACGCAAAGATTGCAATTGTTGAGAAGCCATTGACCGCGACACTCGAATTACCCTAACGTAACGGCACTATGAAAGCGATTCGTGTACACCAACACGGAGGACCTGAAGTCCTCACCTACGAAGATGTTCCCGAACCTGAAGCTCAGGCAGGACAGGCGATTGTTCGAATTGAGGCGATCGGGGTCAATTTTATAGACGTGTACCATCGGACGGGGCTTTATCCTGTCGATCCTCCCCTGGTGCTCGGCTCAGAAGCCGCGGGAACGGTTACAGCCGTAGCCGAGGGTGTTAAGGGAGTCAAAGTTGGCGACCGCGTCGCTTACGCGATGTCGCGCGGGTCCTATGCGGAGTCTCAAGCTGTAGACGTCTGGAAGCTCGTGCGTCTACCCGACGGCATGGACGCGCGTGCCGGCGCCGCCATCATGCTTCAGGGGTTGACGGCCCACTACCTCTGCTATTCGACATTCCCGTTAAAGTCGAGCCACAAGGCACTCGTGCATGCCGCTGCGGGTGGCGTGGGGCTCTTACTGATGCAGATCGCCAAGAAGAAAGGTGCGACGGTTTACGGCACAGTCTCAACCGAAGAAAAAGCAGCGTTGGCACGAGAGGCGGGTGCCGACGAAGTGATCATCTATACCGAACAGGATTTCGAGGTTGAAGTTAAGCGACTGACCGAAGGCTCCGGTGTTGACGTGGTGTACGACTCGGTCGGAGCGACGACTTTTCAGGGAAGTGTGAATTGTCTGCGCCCGCGCGGCTATATGGTCTCTTACGGTCAGTCCAGCGGTCCCGTTGAAGCTTTCGACGTTGGCACCCTGGGTCCGAAAGCCTTGTTCCTGACACGGCCGAGCATGCTCAACTACTGTGCGAACCGTGAAGAACTCTTTGCCCGGACGAACGACCTGTTCCGTTGGCACAAGGCCGGAGATCTGAAGCTCCGTATCGAGCTTACGTACCCACTTGCCGAGGCCGCCGAAGCCCATAAAGCCCTCGAAGGACGAAAAACTACAGGGAAGGTCCTGCTGCTGCCGTAGCCAACTCCGTCCGCACGAACGGCGCCTGCTGGAGCGCACTCCGATTGCCGGTAACCGTAAATCCGGACCAATAGTAAGGATGCGGGCGTTCGGCGAGCACTGAGAGTTGTGCCGTTTGCAGTGCCGCCGCTATAGACGCTCCCTCGGCCAAGTTGCGGTGGAACCGCAGCATGAGTTGTGTCGTGGCCGTACTTTCGACCGGCCACAATGACCCGACAACCGATCCCGCTCCAGCGATCAGGAACGCCGAAGTCAGTCCTCGAAATCCCACCCCACCTGTCGAGTTCCCTACAGATGAGTCGCAGGACGCTAAGACCACCAGCGCGTTGCTACCGAGCCGGCGGTCGGCGATTTCCAGGGCCGTAACGGCATTCGGTCCCTGGGCATTCCCGTCGAGCAGGATTGACGACGAGAGTGAATTCGTACCGTCCAGAGCGGAGTGACCCGCATAGTGGAAAAGGCTCGCGTCGTCCATCGCTTCGAGAAAAAGAGTGCGGTCGACTTCAGGCCCGTTGAAGGAGTCGATGCCCTCGTAGATGTCGTCCATTCGCGCAAGCTCTATTTGGATCGATGAAATCTGTTCCTGAGAACCTATAGAGACCAGTTTTCCCGTGTCCGCTGAAGATGCCGGCAGATTCAGGAAATACGGCGCGTTCAGGGTTTCGGCCAGGACGTAGTCCTCGATCAGGTAGCGTTCCTCCGGAGAACGGAGCGCGGCGAACGGTAGCCGATGGAGCATGCGATCCGGAACGATTGTTACCGAGTCTGCGCCATCCAGCAAATCGACAACCGGGTTGATCAAGATTGCGTGCAGCTCTTTGGCGAGAGCGTTCGATTCGTCTACCCGGTCGAGATCCGTCATGAGATTCAGGAATCTCTCTACCTTTTCCTGGAGGTCGTCTCGTGCTATTGGGTAGGACCGGCCTTCGACTGTGTCCCTAGATCGCACCCACATCAGGAGACGATCTTCAAGTATTGTGTACTCAAGGACACGCCCGTCACCCAGGTTGTCCAGCCCTTCGCGAACGGCAGCCACACGCTCGATGAGGGCCTGTTCTTCAGTTGCGTACTGGTCGATGGCTTCGGTTAACAGTTTTGTCCTGTAGCGCCGGGCATATGCCCGGGCCGCATCTCTATTGTCCCGGTCGAACTCGAACGCGATCGCAGCTTCATAGACTTCGCGGCGCTGTTCGTCGAAACTTAGCCGCGCTTGTGAGTCCAGAGTGCTGTCCCTAGTTTCGACGGCCTCGACCGCCAGCCCGAACTGGGTGTCGGCGTCTTCGAGAAGTCCCATGAGCAGGTAAGCGTTTGCCAACTGCATTCGATAATACTTTTCGTAGAAGAAATCATTTACTTGTTCGAGGGATAGGACTCTAAGCCCTTCCATTAAAACCTCTTCCGCCGAGTGCAGGTCCCCTCGTTGAGTCAGAATCTTTGCTTTCGTCAGTCCTAGGTTGAGGTTTACCAATTCTCTTGCTAATACCGATCCAATTCTCAGTGCGAGGTCATTACAAAAGGTGTGTAAAAGTCATCAGGCGGCGGCCTTCGATTTGGACACGACTCTGATGCCGTCAGCGAATTGCTGACCATCATAGACCTCTTGTAAGAGATCGGAACCCTTTAAGTGCCGCCAAGCCTTCTCAGCGACACGCAGTAACCTCCAGATCATCGCAGTTGCATTCTCGACGCGCTTGAAGCGACGAGCGGCGTTGGTTCTCAACCGCACCATGTCGAAGGGTGACTCAACGATGTTGGTCGTTCTCAGATGCACCCAGTGTTGCTTCGGGAACGCATAGAAGGTGATCATCCGATCCCAGTCCCGCAACAGCGTCTCACCCGCCTTCGGATAGTTCTTTTGATATCGGCGAATGAACTGATCCCGCTTACGTTCGCATGCGGCTCGGGAGTCGGCGAAGGCCATCCCGTGGAGAAGCTGCCTGGCCGCCGGCTGGTCGGTCTTTGGCAGGTGATCCACCACGTTCATCGACTTGTGGTTCCAGCAGCGTTGTTCCTGGCCCTCGGGGTGTTGCTCGGCCAGGGCGGACCAAATTCCCAGGTGACCATCGGCAACGGTCAGTCGTCCCAGCTTCAGACCCCGATCCCTGAGGTTCCGCAGAATACGACTCCAGGATTCCTTGCTCTCCCTCTGACCGCTCTCACAGGCCAACAGCACTTTACGCCCGTCTGACAGGCCTGCGATGATCACCAGTAGTGCCGCCCGTTCTTTCGCGATCCCCGCTTTTACGTACAAGCCGTCCGCCCAGTGATACACCACCTCAAGCTCGGACAGATCCTGCTGGCTCCACTCGTCGTATTCCAGTTGCCATGTCGATTTCAGCCGTTGAATCGACGCCCGCGACAACGGAGCGCCCGCACCCAGCAGTCCGCGCATTGCCTGCTCGAAGTCTCCTGTGGCCAGGCCGTGAAGATAGAGTTCGGGAAGCAGTTGCCCCAGCTGCTTCGATTTCCGGTGAAAGTACGGCAGAATCTCACTCTCGAAGCGCTCGGTCGTGTTCCGGACCCGGGGCCGACGAACCTCCATCGTTCCGTTCAACATCGCAAACCGTCGCGGTTTCCCGTGACCGTTCCGGTAGCCCCGTCGATCCGAACTCCGCTCCGATTTCCTTCGACCCAAGAACTGCGTCACTTCGTCTTCCAGAAGTTCCTGGAGCCAATCCTGCACTCGTGATCGCGCCCAATCTTCCAGAACCTCATACTGCTTCGTTGACGCCGCTACTTCCGCTGTGTTCTTCTTCTCCATGGGTGGTGTACCTTTCTCCCGGTTGGCCCCGGGATTTGCTTACGGTTAATAGTTCACCGAAAGCGTACACCGCCTTTTTCTTTTTACACACTTATTGGAACGACCTCCAGTGCCGCATCTTCGGCTAAGCTTATATAGAGATCAGCTTCTTCCTGCCGGAAGTTCTGTTCACTCAGTTCGGCTAGTTTCATGTTTGCCTGAGCTACGCCATCCGGTCTGTTCGCGAGCGATGCCCGCCGAGCCGTTTCTAGGTTGTAATTGAAGTCTAAAGGGTTGCCACGAAGTAACGGATTTAGCGTCACGACCAAATAGGATTGAAAACGTTGTAGGTGGTCGTCCGGATCAGTCAGGCTCAAGGCCTGGTTGGCCCATGTCAGACTTTCAGCGTCATTGCCCTCAAGATACATTCGGATCGCAAGAAAGATTCGTGCGCGCACGGAGTCGGATCGATTCCCGATGTCTTCGTACAGTTGGATTGCTTCTCTGAGCTGATTGATTATTTGCTCGGGCCGGTTTGCCAGTCCTGGATAACTTGCATAAACAGTGAGAGTTTCGGCGAGAAGCCATTTGAAATCGTTTCTAGACGCCGATTCAGCGACTGCTGCGAAAAGTGGCCCAGCGGCCCTCCAGTTTGCCGTCCAAATCAGAGCTCCAGCACGGTTCAAGTCGATCCAGAGTTCATCGAATTCGGAACCGATGCTTTCCGCAACAGGGCGCAGTTGATCAAGAAGGCGAATGCTTTCGTCGAACTGCTGGGTCTGGTATGCACCGATGGCACGTTGCACCTGCTCGCGAAGCTCGACTACCTGTTTCCGCTGCTCGCCTTTAATCGGTGCCAGCATCGCTGCCGGAGTCAGGCCCCGATATTGATTTCCAAACCGTTCAGCGATCTCTTCCGGTACTGAGAAGTCCGATACCTCGGGACGCGGATTGAAAGCTGCATCCAAAACGGTTTTCCAGGATGCTTCGGGACTCTGCGCTCTCGGAGCTGACGTAGGTTGAGTTCCTTCTGCCTGAACGAGTTCAGAGAGCCAAGCAGACTCCGGTTCTAATTCCTGTAGTAATTGAATGGCGGCTTGCTCGTTGGTCGTGAGATGTAAGAGACGATAAGTGAGAGCTAGATTAAATGCGGTTTCAGCTAGGCGAGAATCGATTCGCAAGGCGGCTTCAAATTGAGTGAAAGCTTGAAGTAGAAAAGAAGCATCCTCATTGCCGAGTTCCAAATAGACTACGCCGAGATCATTGGTCAGGGCCGGATCGTTGGGCGAGCGCTTAACAAGGGTTTCCAAAACGCCTGCGGCGTCTCTCCATCGGTGTGTGGCGATATCAATGTGTGCATCGAACCGTTGAAACGAGGGAGAGTCTGGGGGCAGGGTTAACAGGAGCAGTTGGGAGCGATTGAGTGCGGTCGATGGCGTCGGCTGAGACGCATAGGAGGCGTATGGGGTTCCAAAGAGTCTTCCTCGTGTCGGGCGAGAGAGTTCGAAAACCTCACGGAGGGAACGATCAAGCGCCGCTTCCGTAGATCGATATCGATTGATCGCGTAACTGCCGGTCGCGGCGATCGCGATTAGAAGTGCGATCACCGCAACAGGCTAGGTTCCTTTGAACCTGAAAGAAGTCATATCCCTCCGATCAATCGAGTTGCACGACGAAACATGCCGAGAACGGATACATCCTCGCAGCAAACGAATTCGCAAGCGCCGGTACTCTCACCCTGCGCGCCCGCCGTCCAAGTTCTTTCGGAGCCACTTCACGTGCGCCTGAGGCGGTTTCGACATAGGGCATGTAGTACCCGAAATGATCTTCGAATCCGCCCGCCATTTCGTGAGTTGGCGTGAATTCCGTCCATACTTCTTCGGCCCCGGCCAGCGGAACCGAAACCTTTCCGCCGTTCATCGTCAAAGTTGCATCCGATACTAGATCAATCTTGATGGACTCTGCAATTTTTCGCGGGCGGAAGGAGTTGACTTCCTCGCCTGTGTCTTTGAATACGAACGTCCATCGATCCTCACTGACTACGTTTGTCGACATCGAACGCACGGCCGACCACGGGATCGAAATTACCGAAGGGCTTTCATCCAGTTTCGCCACGGCGTCCCGGTACAACTCGCGAATGTGAATAACTTCCGGCAGGCGAATGTCCGGTTTGATACCACCCGCAACGACGCCTTCAACCGTTCCGTTGCCTTCGATCCGAGTTTCAGTAGGCTGTCCGCCCGAAGGAGTCACGACGAGTGTCGCAGCGTGATGCGGTGCCTTTGGAAGTGCAATTCGGAGATACTCCGGATCGCTCAAGGACAACATTGCGAGCCCCCGGACATGGAAAGGTGTCGTTTGGTCGGCTGCCAACAGCGAAGAGTTTGGAAGCATCGAAATAGCGACTGCGCCGCCGGCGACTGACAGGAATTCACGTCGTTTCATTGGTCTGGTCTCCTTCGTTGGGTGAAAAACAACATTGAATTTGATCGAACAGCAATATTGACTGTTCGATCTAAGAGACGTAATCCAGAGGCAAAGACTTTTTCAGAATATTTTGTGGGGTTTTGCGCATGTTTTCCGTCTTATTAGGTGATAGGGCAAGAAGTACCGCCCAGACACAGTTCAATGAAAGATTGGAAGAAATCGGATCGACTGATGGGGGAACACTAATAGTGGTTCAAAACAAATGCTTAAATGACGACACGTTAACGAGTTATCTCGAAGGGTTGCTGGACGCCCCCGTTCGAAATGCGTCCGAACAGCACCTGATCGGTTGTGACGATTGCCGAAACCGGCTCGTTTTCTACATGCGGATATTGGACGAAGATGTCCAAGAGGAAGAGGAATCGCTGGTTTCAGCGGCCATGGACCAGTGGGGTCAACGACCCGTTGAGCTCGAGAAGCGGCGGTCTGCACTATCGGTGAAGTGGCTGGCGATAGCAGCCTCCATACTGTTTGCCGTTACGGCCGGATTGTTTGTGACAGCAAACCGGTCTCCGGTGCCAACACCGGTTGAGATCGTAGATTTACTGTTGTCCGCTGACCGACCGTTCGAGGCCCGCCTTTCCCAACAACCTTACCAGCCGCTATTCGTCACTCGTGGCGCGAACGCCTCTGACTTTCCGATCGACCCGTTGGAAGCGGAAATGTTGAGGCAGGCCGCAAGTAACCATATGATGGGGACGTTCTACCTCCTCAACCAGGATTTCGATACCGCCATCAGATATCTGGAGCTTGCAGCCGAACAACTTGGTGATGACGCTGCAGTCCAGAACGATCTGGGCGTTGCGTATTTGGAAAGAAGTGGCTCTTCAGCCGAAGAACTGGCCGTGAGCCTGAGTCGGGCCCGGCAGCAATTCGAATTGGCCTTGGCGCAGGATACGGAGTTTGCGCCGGCCGCATATAACTTGACGCTCTTGTTCGTGAGACTCGATCTGGATGCCGAAGCACGAGAGCGGCAGCAACGATATCTCGAACTGGACTCGGACTCTGAGTGGGCGGACGAAATTCGAAGGTTGCTCGACCTGAATTGAGTGGGGTTTGACGTTGCGCGCCGAGTCATCTAAAGAGTCTCATGAAGGAGAAGTTCCGTCTTCAGACTTATTGCGTGAGTGCGGGCATAGGCTGACGGATATCGATCTTTGGGACGAATTTCAGAAGCGATTCCAACGGCGGATCTTTCTATACCTGCTCCGCGCGTGTCGTATTTCTAGGGGACAACAAGACGAGGTTCGAGAGGTTGTCCTAGATCTGGCACAGGAAGTGTATGTTCGTTTGGTGCAGAACGACGGTCGGATGCTGCGGTCTTTCCGAGGCCAAACCGAATTCGCTGTAAAGGCATTTCTGGCACGTATTGCCACCAGCGTAGTCGCCGATCACTTTCGGTACCAGATGGCAGAAAAAAGGCAGGCACAAGTGATATCAATCGATCACGCAAGAGAAATTGTCGAGAATTCCCGTGTTCCGGGCCGGGATCTCGATGATACGACAATTGGAGCCGTTCTGTCCTGGATCGACATTGATCGAGTTCTCAGGAGTGATGAAGATCGACGCAATGCTGCGCGCAATCTCTTGATTTTCAAGCTTCACTACGTTGACGGTTTCACATCGGCAGAGCTGTCCGAATTTCCCGGGTTTGCATTGAGCGTCTCGGGGATTGAGGCGGTACTGAACCGTATCAGGAAAAGACTGCGACAATGAATGACCCGCAAATCTGGACTTCGGAATTGAGTGAATTGGCGGCTTCTGCGGGCCGGGACTTTCCGGATCGTTCGACGGTGCCCTCTGTGCCGTCTGAGCTCATCCGGTTCTCGCGCTTGGCTCTGATTGGCGAGATGGTCGCATGTTTTGCCCACGAAGTGTCCAATCCGCTGATGGTCCTGGAAGGGAACCTCCAACTGATCACTGAGCAGACGGCGGACGAGGGCGAAAGTCGAGAGAACGTTCAGGCCGCGGTCGAGGCGGCAGAGCGTATTGGAAAAATGGCGACGCGAATGCTTGAGTTTAATCGCCATACGCCGTCTTCCGATCAACCGTTTAACGTGTCTGACGCGATCGATGACGCCTACCGCTTTGTACGACCGTATCTCGAGATGAGAGCGGTGTCTTTTGAATTCAATTCGCCTTCCCATGTCGCGCCGATTTTGGTCGACAGGAATCTCATAATCCAGGTTCTGACAAATTTGTTCCAGAACGCCGCCGACGCCATGGTGGGTTGTTCCCAGCGGCAACTCAGAGTGTTCGTCGTGCCTCAGGGCGATCACGTTCAGATTGATGTAGAGGATACTGGCAAGGGAATTCCGAGCCCTGATCTGGAACGGGTGTTCGAGCCGTTTTTCACGACCAAGGGCGTTCTTGGGACGGGACTCGGACTCTACATCACGAAGCGCATCGTGATGGAAGAGTTAAAGGGGGCGATCACCGTCCAAAACGGTCCGCACGCCACGACTTTTAGGGTCACTCTTCCCCTGAAAGCGACCGCCACAGATTAACAGCCGCCGAATCCGAATTAACGCGGGTTGAATCTCAGCAACCTGTGTAAGAATCCTACCGACTACCCGATTTACCTAGCGGGCCGACACTGCTGCAATGACACGTCTGCTCTATCCAATCTTCTTTGCCTCGGGTGCAACCGGTTTGGTGTACGAGATCATCTGGGTCCGGCTCACCGGACTTGTGTATGGCAATACTTCCTTTTCGATAGCAACGGTTCTGGGAGCCTTCATGGCGGGCTTGGCACTCGGTAGTTGGCTTTTGGGCGCGATGGCTGACAGGTATGACCGCCCGCTCCGTATGTACGGCATTCTGGAGATTCTCATCGGTGTCTCGGCCATGCTGGTTCCGATCGCCTTCCACTCCATGGAAAAGCTTTATTGGAGCCTTGTGCCCACTCTCTCATCCCTGGCGGGCGCAGACGTGCTTGTCCCTTTCATTGCGTCCTTCACCATCATGGTGGTTCCAACGTTCTTGATGGGTGGAACCCTTCCCGTCCTGTCGCGTTTCTTTGTACGGCGCACGAATGAGGTCGAATCGAAGCTGGGTACTTTGTACGCGCTGAACACCTTCGGTGCGGCACTGGGTACGCTGTGTGCAGCGCTGATATTGATTCCAGGATTGGGAAACCAGATCACCACCGTATGGGTAGCGTCCCTCAACATCGGGCTGGGATTACTGGCAATCAGGATAGATCTGGCCGAAGAGCCGTCGCCGGTCCCAGATGAGCGTGAAGATGAGCGTGAAGACGTGGGTGAAACAATGGTGGCCGACGCGGGATCTGAAAGTCTCCGCTCGAATGACCGGCTGGTTCTGCTGACACTGTTGGTGTCCGGATTTGCTGCGCTGACGTATGAAGTCGCGTGGACGCGTGCGCTCTCAGCGATGATAGGGAGTTCTACATACGCCTTTGCCATCATGCTCGTAACTTTTCTGGCTGGAATCGGCCTCGGCAGTGCATGGGCCAGCCGCTTTCGGCCGCCGGCGAGTATTCGAACGCTGGGGCTCTTCCAGCTCGGGATCGCGTTCGGGGCATTGGTGTTTCTTGTGGGGTACCTGTTGGCCCCCTACCTGTTGGTCTCGCTGATACGTGCCCTCTCTTATTCGTTCCCTGCTGTGTTGACGGTCCAGTTCGTAGTGTGTTCGTTGTTGATGATTCTAGCGACGTTCTTCATGGGAGCTACGTTTCCAATTGGCGCCGGGCTCTATTCGAAGCGGATCCGCGTCCTGGGGCGGAGTATAGGTAGCATCTATTCGGTCAACACCGTCGGCGCTATTTTCGGCTCACTGGCCGCCGGATTCCTGTTGGTGCCGGTGATCGGAACGGAGAGAACGATCTTGACAGGTTTGTTCTTGAACTCGGCGCTTGCACTACTGTTACTGGCCCAGGAACGCGGACCGATCGCGCTGTCTCGATGGGTGGCCATCGGACTGTTGGTCGTTTCAACTATCTCGATGAAGGGCGAAGTGTTTTGGGATCCAAGTTCATTGGATCGAGGCGTGCTTATTTACGCGCGCCAGTTTGACACTCGTCCTGACCTTCGCTTGTCGGAGCACTATGCCGATACCGATGTTGTTTATTTCGAGGAGGGAAAGAACGCGAATATTTCGGTTCGGCGAGGCGCCAACTACGTCGGTTTAAGGACCAACGGGAAGGTAGATGCGTCCAACGGCGAAGATATGACCACGCAACTTCTGATTGGGTACCTTCCGCGATTTCATCATCCCTCGCCCGAACAAATTCTGGTTATCGGCTACGGAGGCGGGATCACGGCGGGTGTGGCCGCAGCGTTCCCAGAAACCGTTCGTGTAGATTGCGTGGAGATCGAGCCGGCAGTTCTTGGAGCCGCACCTTGGTTCGACGCGCTGAACCGGGGAAGCTATGACGATCCTAAAGTCAATATCATCGAAGGAGACGCCCGAAACTTCCTGAACGTGAGTTCAGAAACTTACGACATTATTATTTCCGAACCGTCCAACCCCTGGATAGCGGGTGTCGGGAGTCTCTTTACGGCAGAATTCTACGAGCTTGCTGCTTCTCGGCTGGCCCCTGGCGGAGTGTTCGCGCAGTGGCTGCAACTCTATGAACTGTCGCCCGATGAGGTCCGTATGGTTCTGGGTGAGTTTCAGAGACAATTTCCAGAGGTGTCAGTGTGGGAAATGGGCGTAGGAGACTTGGTCTTGCTGGGAAGTCCGGAGCCTCTCCGTTTCGATATTGATGTCATGGAACGCATTGTGGCCAACGACGTAACCGTAAGGCGAGACTTCCAGGAACATCTCGAACTCAACGATCCTTTGGCGATATTTGCTGCGTACACTTTGTCCAGTGGTGAAGTTGAGCAATTTGTCGCAGGCGCCCCACGTAACACCGACGACAGACCGGTACTGGAATTCAATGCTCCGCGAAACTTGTTCTCAGATACTTGGGATATGAATGTACGGCTACTGAACGACTATAGGTCAACTCTGATACCTGAAGGTCTGTCGGCTGCTGTCAGAGAGCGCGTTTACGTAGCGTTGATGGAGCCATTGCTGGCAAGGGGACAGGATCAGCTGGCTGCACGCGGGCTCCGCGAGCTTGCTGAAATGGACGAATCCAGCGCGACGAGCGTTTTTCTCGCGACGGCACGCCTCAGCATCCACTCCGGCCGATACGATGACGCTCGGGAGTCCTTGCGTGCGGTAGAGTCGCTTTCCTCCGGGGCCGGCCAATTAGATAAATATGGGGCTGAACGGGAAGAGCTCTGGGCTCTGCTCTATGAGGAGAGCGGAGACCGGGACCAGGCTATCGAGAGCTACCGTCGAGCCGTGGTTCTCGATCCCTCCCGAGTCGACTATCTTCAGGAGCTGGCGGAGCTTTATGCGCTGTCGCGGCAGTGGGACGACGCTGCCTTATGGATGGACCGTTACATTCAGACCGGTCCATACGCGGCCGCATCCTACTGGGAGTTGCTGGGTGAATACCTCGCGGCTGGCGGCCGGGTTGGAGAATCTGTGGCTGCATTCGAACGAGCCCTGGACCTGGAACCATATTCCTATCTGGCACGCCTGCGCCTTGCGGAGATTCTTGAAGGACGGGGAGAGTTCGAGGCCGCCATCGGCCTGCTCGAGTTCCTCAGTATTTACGCCCTGGACAGAAACGCTGAAATCTACACTCGCCTAGCCTACCTGTATACTCAAACCGGCCAGACTGCCCAGGTGCGACGGATCCTCGATAAAGGTGCGCGTATCTTCCCGACAGACACGACTATTTATCGGCAGCGGCGGGCACTGGAGACGTATCCAAACTGATGTGGCGCACGATTCTCATCTTGATCCTGCCTCTGACTCTGCCTCTCCAGTCCGTTTTGAAGGTCGATGTCAATCTGGTCAACGTGTTTGCGACCGTACATGACGCGGAGGGACGCTATGTCGGCGGGCTCAGCCGCGAGGATTTCAGAGTTGTTGAGGATGGTGAAGAACGTGCAGTCGAAATATTCGAGACAACTGCGGATCTTTCCAGCAGCCTCGGTGTTCTTGTCGATAACAGCGGAAGCTCGGCCAGTATTCTTCGGTCGATCAAGTCGGGAGTTGAGGAATTCTCTCGGCGTCTGACTCCGGAGGATGAAGCTTTCGTGATGTCCTTCGCGATCGAAGCTGAGGTTGTACACGATCTGAACGAAGACATGGGTCGGCTGCCCGGCGCACTGGAGAGATTGCGGTCATGGGGTACTTCCGTATTTTATGACGCGCTATCATTAGGTATCACCAAGACGACCGAAGGTAGCCATGAGCGCAAGGCGCTGATTATATTGTCCGATGGCAACGACAATCGAAGTCAGGCATCGTACCTCGAAGTCGTTCGGGCAGCGCAAAGCAACATGGTCTTGCTGTATTTTGTCGGGATTGGACCTCGGGTTTTGATCGATACCTATACCATGGATGGCTTGGCGTCCGTGAGCGGCGGTCGCGTCTTGCTACTCGGACCGGATCAGTCCGTCTCTGAAGCTCTTGAGAATATACGTGAAGAGTTGGGCCAGCAGTACTACTTGGGATACCACGGGTCTGTGGAAAGCGGTTTCCATTCTATTGAGGTAGAAGTTCCAGGGCGTGGCCTGACCGTGCGTGCCCGGGACGGTTACCTTGTCCAGTAGCTTTCGCTCCTGAATTTTCATTCGGATGTCTCTTGCAGGTTCCATGGCGCGGAATGTGCCAGCGTCATCTGTTTCGGTGCCTTCTTCGATTTTTCGGTCGGCGTGAGTTCTTCAATGTTGAAAGTTCTCACGTCCGGCCGGGTCTTAGCAGGAGTTGAGGGGAGACAGACGACTCAATCCCCGAGATCGCTCGCGCATCTGTGGGAAGGTTGCTTCGGGGCGCGATTGGTGTGTCTCCAGATTTTGTGCAGCAAACTCCTTCAAGCATTCAAATTCAACGGTTTGGACCCCATCTGTCCGCTTAGTCCCTGATAAATGAAAAAGTCTAAGGGGAGGAAGCTGATGGTTCAGTTAGGGTTCCGCATCCGAAACACCGTCTTTAGTGCCGGCGTTGGTAATCGCCGAACCGCGATCCGTCCGATTACGTTCCATTTTCCGACTCTCGAGGAAGCCGCTCTTCTTGCAGTGGTCAATGATTCTGGAAAAGTAGTCCCACGTGAGCAGGTGTTCTCGCTGTCCCATCCGCGCACCGGACCGGTGATTGAAGGTTTCGTGGATTGTGCCCTGGGTGAGTTCGTGCGTGCCCAGTTGGAAGCACTTTCCTCGGATGGCTTGCCGCCCGTAAGGTGTGAGGTCCACGGACTCGAACCATTCATGGAGACGTTTGAGCTGGAACAATCCGAACGGTTACGTGATTTGATCAGTGTGTGTGAATTTCGCACCAACGAATTCACTCCGGAATCTGCTGTACGTTTCCTCAAAGATACAGGCTTCTTCGATCAGTACATCATCGTTGGCGTAAAGCACGGCAAAGGGTGGCGTCGTTCGCGCTGCATTACCACGTTTGAAGGTCGTCCAGGCGACGCTGCAGCGATATTGGGTCATCTTGCCGATTACTTCACGAAAGAACAGCCGGATGATCAACAGCAGGACGATCGGTACCTTTGAATCCGTAGCCGTCGACTCAATGACCCGCGACGAATCTGTGATGTCTCAGGTGGAATTGATAGAGCTTACCTGCCCGAACTGCGACTCTCCGATGGATTCCCAGAGCTGTAAGTTGAAGTGCCCGAAGTGTGGGTATTTTAAGTCGTGTAGCGACTTCTAGGAGCCCTCGAGGTTTCTGCCACGGGTTGCTTGGCTCTCATGGGCGACTGGTCATTATTCTGTCCAGCATCCGTGCCAGTGGGTATTCGGGTTCGATCTTGAGGATGATGTCCAGATAGTGACGGGCTTTGTCCTTATCTCCCTCGTCAAGATATTGGGCGGCTTTGATATACCAGGAGTTGATGTCGTCCCAGTAAATTTCTTCCAGCCAGGGCGTGTTCCTCTGGCGTTCCTGCCAGATGGCGCTCAGCGGGATCACCTGGTCCTGGGGTGTTACAAGCCAGCTTTCCCGGAAACCTTCGATCTGATCCCTCAAAGCCGATTCCCCGAGGCGAGGATTTAACGCGAGTCGCTCCAGCATCGCTTCTTCGAGATCATGTTCAAATTGAGTTTCCACGAGGCCTCGCGGAAACTGGCTTTGCCGTTGCCATCCCAAAGATTCATGGTATGCCGCATTCCAATCGTCACGCAGTTCGGCGAGACTGGTTTCCGGCTGTTTGCCAGTAAGAGAATTGAAGTCATCTCTCTTCCGGACAAGAATCGTCTTACCGTTTCTCAAGCTTTCCAGGGCCACGTTCACGGCTTCGGCCAATGGCGAGCTTTCAATCCAATGCTCGATCAATTCGGCGGCCTCTTCGGGCAGTGATTCTTCCGTTATCAGCCTCAGGAGCTTGCCAACCACTCCTGGATCGTTTGAGCGATCCAGGAGTGGCAGTGCCGTCAGCAGATCTTCGCGATAGCTTGCCGAACGTGCGTGGGCGACGACTTCTTCGAGAATGCGATCCACTCCCCGTGTGTCGTCGGTTTCAATTAGAAGTTCAAGCCACCGAAACGGAATATCTTCATGTAAATGTCGTCTCAGATTGTAGAGGACGTAAGGGAGGGCTGGCTCCCAAAGTTCCCTGAGGGTCTGTCGAGCGCGCTCTTCCTGATCTTCTTCCAGAATGGGTTCCGAAACTATGTAGGCGAGCACGCGTGCCGCAACGGGTGTGTGTATTGCGGCCAGCAACTCCAGAGCGATCTGGACCCGCATTGGATCTTCAATTGAATCGAAGAGCAGATCTGCGACTGCCGGCACGCCTGCCGATCCAAGCTTGCCGAATCGTTCGAGCAAAGTCAGTCGATCCAATTCGTTCTTCGTCCACTGTTCGATCCAGACCCTTCCTTCGGCATCGATCGTGTTGTCGTAGGTAGAACCCTCAAGTGCTTCCAGGAGTTGGTTTGTGTAGCCGCGAACGACCGTTCCGACTACGTCCAAGGAAAAGTCGACATCTTCTATCGCGCCGATCACGGTGAGTGCGACGCGGCGTAGCGGGTCTTTCATGCCCGGATAAGCCCGGCGCAGTGATTCGGCCAGTCGCGCGCGGAGATCGACGCTGGGATTGACGTAGAGACGGATGCCCTGCTTGATCACGAAGTGAAAATCGTCGTCCTCGAACGAGGGTTCTCCGTCCTGGATCAGACGTCCCAGTTCCTGAAGGAGGAAATCATCCGATTCGATCCCGAACACGACACCGTCGATAAGGTCTTGAAACAGCTCCGTGCTGTCCCTCATCGCCCGCTCGAACCGTTGTTTCGCCCGCATCCGATGTTTGTCGTCCGATTTCCTCATGAACACCCTCTGAAGCGGACCTCACCCCTGCCGGGATCGATGGATTCGATCTCCACAGTAACTTCATCGCCCGTTTGCCACTGAATCCTACTGGATACTTTGCCCCGGATGAGGTAGTCGCTCAGTTCCACGGTCCCTTTTCCGTCTATAGCCAAAGACTGGATGGGTTCATCCATTTTTTCCCTTGTCAGATAAGTCAGAATCCAATACATCGTCGACGTCTGCTCCAGCTTTCGCATGTCCAGTTCGGTCGCTTCTGCAGACGTAATGATACTGAGCAGTTCTTCTCTGTCATATGGAAAGGGCTGTCCCTCGAGCGCCGCAACAATCTGTCTCTGCGTGACAAGGTCGGCGTATCGTCGAATTGGAGAAGACATCTGAGCATAGGCTCCAAGGCCGAGACCGGAGTGAGCACCGGGGGTTAAGGACAATCGAGAGCGTTTGAAACTTCTTCGCAACAACTCGAATTGGATGGCTTCTGGAAGTCCTTCGATGTCCGGCGGGGGCGAGTCAGGTGGTTCCTGCGTCCGGAAGATAATGGGCACACCCGTCGTTGCGGCATTGTCCGCTGCAAGGCGGTTGGCAAGTATCATCATCTCACTGACAATGAGCCGGGCCGGAGTGTCCACTTCAACCCGACGCACGCTGACATCCCCGTCATTCACCCGCACCTTGATTTCGGGACGCCGATGTATCTGCGCTCCTCCCTCGGAACGCTTGTTTTGAAGATGGCTGGCGATCCTGTGCAGACTCGTGAGCGTTGCATCTCCTTCTAACAGTCGGCTGTCGGCAGCTTCATACGACAGTCGATCCGTCACTGTAACCGTTGTTCGAAACACACGGAAGTCAACAAGCTCGTTGTCGCGATTGAAACGGGCTTCGACGCTGAAGGCCGGTCGGCGGGTACCGCTGACGAGGCTGGCAAGATCGGTCGACAGTCGCGGGGGAAACATAGTGACCGATGTATTAGGCAAATAGACGGTGGCAGACCTCCGGGATGCTTCCCGGTCCAGCGTGTCTCCTTTGTTTACAAATGCGCTGACGTCTGCAATGTGAACGCCGACCGTCAGGTGGCCGGCGTCTTCGGACACGGTCAAGGCGTCGTCCACCTCAACGGTTTCATCGTCGTCAATCGCTAACGTGAGCTGCCCGCTCCAGTCTTCCCGGTTTCCTACGACAGCATTCGGCTCTAATTCGTTCGAAGCTTCGATGACTTCCGCGGGAAACGAGGTCGATATTCCATGGATGACGAGGAAGCGATCCTCCCAAGCCTGGATGCGTCCCGATTTGACCAGTAAATCGTAGGCGATCTCTCTGGCTCGCGATTCACCGGCCAGTTGTTCCAGGACGCTTCCGACTTCGTCGCGTTCCCGCCGCCGGAGCCATATTTCAAGCCGCTCGGCTATGGAATCCCAGTCGTCCGCGTCTGGCGGAGTTCCGTCCTGAATTGCCCGGTTGAGAATGTCGCCGACATGCTTTCGAAAATTTTCCTTTTCCTGTTCCCGCGCGATTCGCAGTCGCTGAGAATCGACCTGGAGCCTGGCCCGGGGCTGGAAGCGGGTGCCGTTACGTTTAAAAAACATACCTCCGTCGGCCAAGCGACGAAATATTGCAGATTGAGATTCAGTAGAGGAGGAGCCGAAATAAAATTCTGCGAGCTCCCTCAGATCGAATTCCCTCGATTCTGTCTGGATGGATTCCCACAGGAGTTCAACGTCGATCTCAGTACACAGCGAATCGATGCGCTCCCGGATTGATTCTGCGGCCCCTCTAAAATCCTCTTCCGGAACGGCGACATGCACAACCACAACCCGAGACACGGGCACGGAGGACTCGCGGCCCCTCGGGTCGATGACCTGAATCTTCTTCTGTTCCCGCCGCCGGACATATCCGAGACGGAGTGAGCCCGATTCGAGGAACTCTACGATGTGTCCGTCCAACTCCATGGAGGTCTACCATTTTACTCGACGGCCCGTGCCCTCGTGCAGCGCGCCGGTCCAGCAACCCGCCCCAGAAGCCTCGTGCTACAGTGGTCGACATGTCCGACGATGTCTTAGCTGGGCTGACCGGTCCGGGTATCCGCATAAACGATAAGGCTGGACTCGACGAGTTTCTCGCCCTTCCGGACGCGATAGGAGCGGTTCAATCTTCGTCTTCAGAGCAGCTGTTTTTTACGGTCAAGACCGTTGGCCTCGCCGATTCGCTCGCGTTGCTACCGCTCGTAACCGGGCGCCAGGTCTGTGGCTTCGTAGATTTGGATTGCTGGAGAAAAGACAGTTTTGTGCGAAAACCTTTCATGGAGTGGATTGCGGCTTTCGTCCAGATTGGCCCCGACGAAACAGTACGTGCGCTGTCCGGAATCGACGAAAATGTCATCGCGTTGTTTCTGAAAGATTTAATCACGGTTTATGAGCTCGAGCGCGACGAGCCAGCCCCTGAAACAGAGCTCGTTTTTACTCCGGATAATCGTTTTGCGGTCCACCAAGACGAGACAGGCGAGTTGGCAACCATCTCTTCCCTGATTCTCGACGCGCTGTTCCGTAGCGGCCCAGACATGGGATACAGCCTCCTCCGACGGGTTCGTTACACGACACGCACCGTTCTCGAAGAGACCGCCTATCAGAACAAAGTGCGACGTCTGGAGGTCGACGGTTTCGTCGATTACTACTCAGCCCTGTCGATATACGCCGGCCCCCAACAGGGCGAAACGATGGCCCGCCCCAGGTCTGACGATGGTGGTGACGAGGAGGTTGTTGAGGATGACAAGCCCCGATTTCTTCCCACAGTCTTCGCTGATTCGATTTCCGAAGGTGGATTCCTCTTGGCTGCACTCGGGGCGGTTCCGGTAAGCGCTTCGGACCGTCTGGCACATGAGTTGACTGCTTTGGGAAACAGGATCTTGTCTGCAAATCTGGTCAATCTGGGAGAGGTCGAGGCTATACGCCCAGCCCTTGGCGAAATGCGGGATTATTTGACTATCGGTCTGGAATTACTTTCGAGTGGAGAATTGAGGGCCGCGCCCGGCGTGCTGAGGGCGAATCATGTTCAAAGCGTTTTCAAAACGGGCTTCGATCAATTGGCACGTTTGAGAGCCGCCGCAGAGCAACTTTCCCGGTTTCCCTCGTTTACGGCCAAATTGCTTGAAAGCCCCGACCAGGAGTTTTTCAATGGGCTGCTCCGATTCAAGCCGCTCTTCTGGGAGAACGGCCAGTATCGAAACTTTGAGAACATGGCGGATGTGGAAAATGCGCTAAAGCGCATGGACGGCATTCGGGTCGTATCGGAGGGTTTCCTGAGAATTTTCGCAGCGAGCGAAACGACACTTCGGAAGACATTCAACACCGCCGTCGTCTGTCTGGCGACATCCGGAGATTTCGAGCCCAGAGCTATTGAAGCTAAAGTCCTGGAGCAGTTCGTGTCTGAGGGTGCCGTCTTTCCCCGACTGGACCTGCCGGAAGAGCTGCAGGAGATCGCCGGGAAATGGCTCCGTGCCCTCCGGGACGAACTCGAACCATTACTGGGTAAGGCGATCGATCCGCGCTTTGTTGACTCTGTGTTGATGCGGCTCTAAAGCCTCTAACTCATGAATGGCCGAACCATTATTCTAGCGGGTGGCTCCGGGGGACTGGGAGCGGTGCTGGCAGATTTTCTGGCCCAGCGCGGCGCCAGACCCATCCTGGGTTGTTTCCGGAATGTCGATCGTGCCCGCGACATCGCGGCCGAAATCGAGTCGCGGCACGGAGTGTCTGTTCCGGTAGTCGCCGGTGATGTGTTAGAGGCGGAAACGCGGGTCAGGCTCATGGACGAGGCGTCTTCTGTGGGTCCGCTGTATGGGCTGGTCCCTTTAGTCGGCGAGCCCGCCCGAGTGCCGATCGAGGAGGCCACGGAAGAGGACCTTCTGGCTGCGACACGAATCAACTTCGCGGCACCGGTTCTGCTGGCGCGTGATTTCGCTTCCAGGATCGGAAGCGACGACGCCAGCATCGTTTTTGTGTCCACGATGCAAGCCGTGGGGGTCTTTCCCGGTAGTACGACCTATGCGGCGCCCAAGGCGGCCCTCATCCATGCAGCTCGAATCCTGGCCCATCAGTGGGGCGGTACTCACGGTGTCCGCGTGAACGTTGTTGCCCCGGGTGTTACAACCTCGGGTATGGCCGAGAAGAGCGTTGCAAGTGGGAAATACGACCCTTTCATCGAACGCGGAGTCATAGCACGTTTTGGGGATCCGCTGGATGTTGCCCGTGCAATCGGTCTGTTTCTCGATCCGGACAACTATGTGACCGGTCAGGTGTTGACCGTGGATGGCGGTTTGACCTCGCGTAAGTAATTCACTGAGCCCGGTTCGTTTCGGACAACCCCCCAACTCGACCAGATCTGACCATTGCCGTCGCTATCATTGGGCGT
Organism: Terriglobia bacterium; assembly: GCA_965218085.1. Classification (GTDB taxonomy): domain Bacteria; phylum Acidobacteriota; class Terriglobia; order 20CM-2-55-15; family 20CM-2-55-15. The sequence goes on from CBDCKF010000001.1 coordinate 1,323,206, forward strand.
GGCTAGTCACAGTACGTTGATCGTCGACATTGAGACCGTCGGACAGGATATGGAAGCGATCTCGGAACGTGCCCTGAATATCCTTTTCGGTGGTGAGGACGAGGACGCGAAAGGGGCGATCATAGACCGTTTCGGACTGGACCCATGCACGGGCCGGATTGTCTGCATCGGTGTCTACTGGCTTGAGGTCGACCGCTCGCGTGCCTATTGTCAGAGTGATGAACGCGAGCTGCTCGCAAATTTCTGGGCCGACGTCGCTCAGATTCGCCCGACACGATTTGTTACTTTCAACGGGAAGTCGTTCGATTTTCCGTATATCAACATTCGAAGCGCCATTCTTGGTGTAATGGCTCCGAGAGAGGTCTTGCTCGACACCCGCCGATTTTCTACTGACCGCCATTTCGATTTGCGCGAAACCCTGACCAACTACGACCGCTATAAGAAGGGAACTCTGGAATACTTCTGCGAAATATTCGGAGTGCCTTCTCCGAAGGACGGCATCGACGGAAGCAAAGTCGGCGCGTACTTCAAAGAAGGGAGAATCGACGAGATTGCCGATTACTGCCTCTCCGATTGCAAAGCGACGGCCAAACTCTACCAGCGAGTCCGCCACTACTACCGCTAGCGGCACGGGGCGACACTCGTTGGAGCCGCAGATGTCCGACACTCGTTGGAGCCGCAGATGTCCGACACTTGTTGGAGCCGCAGATGTCCGACACTTGTTGGAGCCACAGATGTCCGACACTGGACTCATATCTTCTTCGTCTCGCTTCTCACTCGTCACTCATTATTTCTCGGCTTGACAGCGGAGGGACACGACCCTTAGAAAGGATGCATGACGGGTGCCCCGGTCCAATATGCCTTGCTGTTTGTTTGTTGGATTTCAGCGCTCGTCACCTTGGTCATTTTTCTCGAAAGTTGGTTTGCACTCACCCGTTGGTCTCGTCTGGCTACGGTTCGCTCGACGGATACGCATGGAGTCCTTTCGGTCCTCGTACCCCTGGAGGGTAGGGTGGAGGCTGCCCGACGCTGCCTGGGATCAATTCTCGATCAAGGCTACCCGTTTATAGAGTTGCTCATCATTTACGACGAGAAAGACGCCCCCCTTGCGGGTCTTGCGCGGGAGTTTGCCGGACTCCGTTCGCACGTTCCCGAGTTGTGTGCGTCAAGTTCTGCAAAAAGTATTTCCGAAAAATTCAGTTCTTGAGTGTCGATCGCCGTCGGGCCTGTGGGAATGTGGGAAAGCTGAACGTTTTTGGCGAAGCTTTTCCAAGCCTCAGAGGGAATCCGCGCCTTTTGGCGGATTTCCTCTGAGGCGTCATTTCCATCAGGCCTCTGCGTTTCTTTCTTTTTTGGTTCTTTTTCTTTCTTTCGTCCCCTCGAAAGTTTTCCACAGCGATTGTTCGCTCCAGGATGCTCTGTAATCGCCGATCGACATCCGAGTCGATCATTGGGGTCGGCCCGTTGGGACGCGTTTAGGCAGCCGGCGTCTGACGGTGCCAGTCCCTTTTGTGTTCCTTCAACAGGTCCATGTTCAAGTAGCGGATCGCTTCGATCCAGTTCTCGTGCGTTTCGGTGGTCAGCGCCCGAATCAAACGCAGACAGCTGGCTGCGTTGGGGAATATCCGCACCACGCGCGTTCGCCGTTTGATCTCTTCGTTGAGCCGTTCCAGCATATTGGTGGATTTCATGTGTTTGTGATGCTGAAGCGGCAGCGTGTAGAAGCTTAGTGTCTCGTCGATATTGTCTTCGACCCAGTCGCAGAGTTTGGAATATTTCTGCCCCCACTTGCTCAACCATGTCGCCAGGTCCTGCCGCACTTCCTGGAGGTCCCGCCGGTCGTAGAGCCAACGCAGTTCCTGGAGACAATCGTCATCGGCTTTGCGCGGCAGATAATCCAATGCGTTTCTCAGAAAGTGGACGTAGCAGCGTTGCCAGATCGCTTCGGGCAGGACTTCTGCGATGGCTTTCTTCAACCCGGCATGATCGTCGGTCACCACGAACTCCACGCCGCACAAGCCGCGTTGTTTCAAACTCAGTAACAGTTCCCGCCAACTGGTCGTGCTTTCCCGTTCCGCCAGTTCCACCGCCAACACACCGCGCCTCCCGTCCCAGTTGATTCCGATCGCCACCAGAACTGCTCGGCTCCGGATGACCCCGTCTTCGCGCACCTTCTCGTAGCGCGCATCCAGAATCAGGTACGGGTATTCTTCCTCCAATGCTCGCGTCGCAAACTTTTTCAGCTCCGTGTCCAGTGTCTTATTAATCCGGCTGATCGTGCTGGCCGAAAACGAATGCCCGCATAATTCTTCGGTGATGGCCTTGACCTTGCGCGTCGACACGCCCTGCACGTACATCTCGGCCAAGCTGGCCACCAAAGCTTTCTCGCTGCGTTGGTAGCGTTCAAACACTTCCGTGCTGAACCGCCCGGCCCGGTCCTGCGGCACGCGCAGCTCCAGCTTGCCCACCCGCGTGACCAGGTCCCGCCCGTAATAGCCACTCCGATATCCGGTCCGCCCCGCCGTTCGTTCACTCTTGGCCGCGGCCACAACCTGCTCCATCTCCCCCTCGAGAATTTCCTGAACCACCTCCTGCACGACGCTTTTCAGCAGATCCTTTTCCTCTCCTAACAGTTCTTTCCAATCCACTCCCTTTCGCTTAATCTTAGTTCGGGCCATCGGTTCATCTCCTTCGTTTCAAAGTTGTTGGTTGCCAACTTTCTCGGAGATACCCTGGCCCCTTCCTATTTCAGGACCCCTTTTTTGCAGAAACTCTGAAACATAACCCGTTCCCGTTCGGCTGATCCCGATAGGCTTCTCGATTGACGACGAGACAACCCGGATCCGGGCGCTGGATCAGGCCCAACCCAGTGTGCGGGGATCCTGGATTCTTGTGCTGGATTCGGACGTGGTTCTGAATCAATACACCGTTGAATCTGCCCTGGAGTTTTCAGCAACCGAAAACATCAGGGCAGTGGCGCTGTCTCCCGGTATCGAGTGCCGATCGCTTGGGCAAAAACTCCTGGCGCCATCGCTGGAATGGTTCGTTCGAATGATCTCGGTCGTAGACCGGGGCCGGGAGAAATCAACCCGGTTGAGCCTCTCGGCTCCCTTCTTGTTGCTTCACGGCCATACCCACGCCGTGATCAACAAGATGGACAAATTACCTGGGATCTTGAACGAATCCGGCTGGACGCTTTGGAGCTACAGGGTCGAGGGGCTGAAGACATTTCAAGGGGACGGTTCAGGATGGATCGCCCGCGAGGCAACTATCCGGGCGATGATGTCGAGCCTCAATGCAGGGCAGCTAAGTGCCGGACGAGTGGTTGAGTTCGTTCTGGGCAGTGCGGTCATCTCCGTCGTTTCTGTGATAGGAATTCTTTTCGGAATTTTCGCGGGGCAGGGAGGCTTTTCCAGTATGGGAATACTGTACTTTTCCGCCTTCAGCTACAGTCTGATGGCGACCTCCTACTTTTGCTACTCCCGACGCCTGGGTGCGGCCACGTGGTTTGCACCTTTCTGGTTTTTCTCTCACGCTATGGCTCTGCTGCTGACCTTAGTCGAGTTGCAACGTACCGTGCCCGATCTGCCTGGAGTGGCGGTAGGTAGACGTCACCAGCCGGACACCCAGGCTTCCTCAGAACGAAACTAGTGGCTGATCCCCATTGGGGGGTACAGGTCACGAGCTTTCGTCCCCTATCGGTTCCGCCTCATTCTCTGTGCCGTCCGGCGCGGGACTTTGGCGTTCCGCATTCGATTGAGGTTGTAGACTGTGAAGCCGGCGGTGGCTACAGCCAGCAGAGCGGATATGACAATGGCTGGAGTACTGCCGAGTTGTATCGATCGAACGATCTGGAACGAAGCGATGACAAACAGGATGAATGCCGCCACGACCATGATGAAATGGTAGGCCACGGTTTCTCGGAAGGGAATGACGGCCTCTTTCTTCTTGATTCGCTTACGTCCCATCGCGCGTATTATACGCGGATCTCCCTGGTTTAAACGGGGGACTCCCGCTGCCAATTGACGCAGAAGACCTGTGCGGGTGAATTTGCAAACCGCCGCTGAGGATCGCTAGAGAGTTCCTTCCAGCGCCGTTAGAGCGTCTCGAAGTTCATCCCGCGTGTGAAGATCCGCGGCCTGGGTTGCGATCTCCACTCCTTTTCGATAGGTATCGGCCGCCTCCGCAACGTGGCCTTCGCGTTCGTAGGCCTTGCCGAGCTGGTAGTACGTTGCGACGTAGGCAGGGTCATTTTCGACGATCGTATTGAATTCCGTGATCCCAGCATCATGCCGGCCCAGCTTGAGGTACTCCATTGCCAGCGCGTATCGGGAAAACGAATCGTTCGGGTCTTCATCGAGGAAGCCCTTTAGCGCGTCAATTCGTGACATAGACTGATTTGGACTAAAGCTCCGCCCACTTGCCCTCTCCTTCCCAGACGCGGACAGTGAACGCAAAGGTAAATTTGTCGGCGAGCTTGGTTCGCAGCAGCTCGCATATGTTTTCAACGGACGGGTACTCGAGGAAATCGTTCAAAGACGTGTGATCGTAAAGGCTCAATACGGCCTGCAGGTCTTGTTTCATCAAATCGAAGTCGAGGAGCATGCCGTCGGGGCCGGTATCGCCTTCGATAATAATTTCGACCTTGTAGGTATGACCGTGAAGCCTCCCGCACTTGGGATGCCCGGGCAGGAAATGAGCGCAGTCAATGTGATCTGTAATGCCGAGTTTCATCTAAATAGGATGGGGCCCACCGGCCCCCCAAAACAAACAATTGAGAGTGCACTAACAGTGAGGCTCCACCAGGATGCAGGGAATTCGAACGCCGGCCGGTCCCCCCATGCCGCGTGCCGTTTTATTATGCCTGATTCAACGGGGCCCACCGGTCCCTCAAAAAGAAACAATTGAGAGTGCAGTAACAGTGAGACTCCACCAGGATGTAGGGAATTCGAACGCCGGCCGGTCCCCCCATGCCGCGTGCCGTTTTATTATGCCTGATTCAACGGGGCCCACCGGCCCCTCAAAAACAAACGATTGAGAGTGCACTAACAGTGAGACTACACCAGGATGTAGGGAACTCGAACGGCGGCCGGTTCCCCCATGCCGCGTGTGGTTCGATTACGCCTGATTCGGCAGGGCCCACCGTGCATTCCCTGAGATGGGGTGTGCTCTGTGACGCGCTTAGCGAGGTTCATTCGGCTTTTGGCGCGGTCTATGACAGCACGCTCTATTCATTCGCTCATAGAGCGTAGCTACAGAAGGCTCGTTACTGATCAACTAGAATGAAGCAAAAAAAATGCAGCCGAAGCTGCATTCTTAAGGGAATAAACAAATCTCCCGTCGATCGACGAAGGATTTGCGGGAGATGCTACTGACCTCCCCAAGGGTTTCCACCGCCCGGGAACGGCCAAACCAACTCACCAGGCACTGCCTTGAGCTCAAGTTCTTCTATTTTGATTTCCAGTTCGAGCTCGATTCCTTCGATATTCTTCGGTTCCATCCTGTTGTCCTCCTGACAATAAGTATACTTATTGGGGCGTTGGTCCTGAGATCTACGCCCGAAAGTCGGACCCCTCAGAGAGAGGCCCCAACGCAATCGCTCCCATCATGAGAACGCTACGTCGATCGAAAGCATATCTGGGTGACACGACGGGCCACAAGCAAAAAATACATAAATGTTTGAAATTATTTGAGGTCAACTCAGGAATTATAGTTGTTATGATTTTTACGTGTTTGTGTGAGGCGTAAAGACAGGCTTCTTTAGGGAGTTAGGTCAGTTTCGGCTGCTTCAAGATCGCCTATTTTGAGGGGAATTAGATAGGTTCATGAGGTCCGCAGAGAGGCAGGATCTCTCTCGGACTGGAACTAAGAAATGGGTATGGCAATTGTGTTTCTTTCTGATGCGCTCCCGCTAGCTGGAGAGACATGAGCCGAGACATGGGCGTGCTTGAGCCCGGCGGCGATTATCTGCCATGAAGATAGCCGTCTGGAGTCGATTGCTGAGTGTCGTTGAATGGGGGCGACTCCAAGTCCTCCGTGAAAACGAACGCGCGGAACGACCAGGGCGAATCAAAGGCTTGGGCCGCTGAGGGTATTGACGTCTGGCCTTTTATAGAACCGAAGGCAACCGGGACGCGCCATGAATTGAGACGGAGATTTTCGGGATATATCGAGGTCTGGTAGGCGTCGGGGGAGGTCCGGAGACCCCCACCCGACTCGATCGTTTAGAGTCCGTTGGGCAGTACGACTCCGTCCGCTGTAACCTGTAACTGCCAGGTGTCGGTACTCGTGTTCACCTCAAAGCCTCCGATGACGATGAACCAAGGACCTTCTTCAGTTTGAGGACTCAGGATCTGCACGACCTCCGGGGAGTCGCGGAAAGCAGAGGAGTACGAAACATTAGTCGGAGAGGCCAGGAACAAGTCGAGATCATTCGTTGGATAGTGTGCCCAATCACCGTTCCATCCGAGGCGGAACTCGGCAGATGAAACGCCCGCCGGCATAAAGACGAGGGCACATGAGAATCCACTGTTAGGAGGGAAGAGAGGGCAGTTGTCGGCCGTCGACCCGGAAGCCGTCAGCCCAAGTGCTGCGCGAGGCGTGTCGGAAATCTCGACCCGTGCTGACATCCGACAATTGTTCCCTGTCGCACCATTAAGACTGATGCGGGAGATACCGGGTTCAGGATCGGAGAGCGTAAACCGGCATTCCCCGTTTCCACATGCGCCGGGCAGTACTCCGCGGGCATTCGGATCATCCAGATCGCCCGGTCCGATGAATGCATGACGGAAGGTCGATAGGGGATCTGGATTGTTGATATTGTAGTAGTCTCCGACGGGGCTCACCGCGGCAGTCTTGGCCGTATGGATCGCCAGTCGGATTTCATCTCCGAAGAATTGATTGGGCGTGCACTGGTTATTCGTCTCCACCGATACGTCGGAAATAATCACTTCGAGTTCACTAGGGCGTGTTAACACTAACGTAGTGCCTCGACGATGAGAGCGAAGTGAAGGAAGGCGAGGAACATGACGTCGAGTTTATCGAAACGGGAGAAGATACGCCGGAAACCCTTGAGTCGGCGGAAGAGCCTCTCGACTTCGTTCCTGCGGCGGTAGAGCACGCGGTCGTATTCCCACGGCTCCAGGCGGTTGCGCTTGGGCGGCACGACGGGAATCCACCCAAAATCCAGAGCCAATTGGCGGGTCTGGTCGTCCTGGTAGGCACGGTCCATCAGCAGCGGTAGCGGCTCGGGTAGTGGCCCCAGACCGGCGAGCAGCTCGCGGCCCTGCGGGGCGTCGTGCGCTTGGCCGGGCGAGAGCGCAAACGTTATCGCCGTTCGAGCATTCGCGGCAACCAGATGAATCTTGGTGGTCCATCCACCGCGGGATTTGCCGATCGCTTGCGGACCGTTTTTTTTAACGCTCCCGTGCCGTCGGGATGAACCTTCACAATGGTCGAGTCCATCGAAACGGCTTCGACCCGGATGCGGACCAGTTGCTCGCGCTGGAGTTTCTCGAAGACGGCGTCGAGCACGCCGTTCTTGGACCAGCGGTTCATCCGGGTGTAGATGGTGTGCCAGTTGCCAAAGCGCTTGGGCAGACCGCGCCACTTGCAGCCCTGCTCAGCCACATACAAAATGGCGTTCAAGACCGTCAGGTTCGAAAGACTGACGTTGCCCCGCTGACGCGGCAGTTCCGGCTCGATGCGACAATACTGCTCCTGTGTGATCTCCATGCGTGATTATAAAACATTCATGCTCATTAGTGTTAACACGCCCTAGTTGAGGGTAGTACCTCATAGAGGATATCTTCCCGCTCGCCCGGTTCGAGGTTATTGATACTCTTACGAACGTTTCCCGAACTAATGCGCTGATCCAGATTCTGCGCAACCAGCGGGCTCGTCCGTGGCGGCCGAGGCAGCCGGTCGGACACCTCCCCCTCTTCTAAGAGTTCGTATGCCTCCAGGGCGTCAACCCATCCGTTGCCTTCGTCGAATTCGTCTGCGTCTTCGATGATTTTCCTGTTACCGCTTTCAACGATGGCGTTTCGGATCTCGGTCGCCGAGGCCCCGGGGAACGCCTCTGTTAACAGGGCCGCGATACCGGCTACATTGGGGGCACTGAAGCTCGTCCCGTTCCCAAGGCTGACCGTATTGGTGTCCCCGAGGCCTGCGCCGTAAACGCCTAGGCCGTCAGACATCACACCAGGATCCGGACGACCATCGGCGTGCGGGCCGCGCGAACTGAACCAGGCTGTCTGTCCGGGACTCGAAGGCCGCAGGGAATCGCCCATAGGAAACGGAATGAGGGGAAAGCCAACTGCCGGATTGAAACACGAGATCGGAAAGGGGATGGGGAAAGGGAACGCGCTCGGGAAATCGCAAAAGAAAACATCGGCGGCCACCCGCTCCTGATGTGCCACGCTCCCGGCCCCAACAGCGACCGAACTGTAGGCGCTGGCTGGGCTGGCGGTTGTCAACAGGGCTGGACCCGCGTTCCCGGCTGAAGTCACGGGAACGATACCGTTTTCCAAAAGGGCGTCGGCAGCCATCTCAAGTGCACTTTGACCGGCGAAGAGCGTGGTGGTTCCCAAGCTCAAGTTGGCGACCTGGATATCAACCGGAGGAACCCCAGGGACATCACCGTTCTTGAGATCAATGATGTGATTGACGGCACTCAGAATGACCGATGTCGGTGTTCCTGTGAGACTATCCAGAAACACCTTGATCATGTAGATCTGAGCCCCGGGAGCGCTACCGATCATCGCAACTTCTGGCAGGTTGTCGTCGTCCGTGTCCAATGCGGCATCGGGAACGTGAGCCAGAATCGAATTCGGAAAACTGCTTTCGCTGGAGTCAAACTCGAATGTTTCCCCCGCCGCGATCACGCCGGTGACCATTGTTCCATGACCGTCGTTCAAGTCGCTCATACAGCCTCTAGTTGGGTCCCCAACAAAGTCGTCGCATCCAATTACGGACGAGAGAGCGAATGGCACCAGGCCTGGTCGGATACCTGTGTCGAGAACAGCCACAATGACATCCTTACCGCTAAGGGGCGGTCTTTCCGATTCGTCACGATCATCGTCATCGCCATCATCATCGCCATCATCATCGCCATCATCATCGCCATCGTCGTCGCTTTCGCCAGCATGAAGCGCCTGGACGTTGTCGGCAGAGTGATTCATCAGATAGGCGCCGGGGTTGGCATTGGCAAAGTTCGGTAAATCTAGAATGGGGGCCGAACCCACGTGTACGATGCTGTTCATATCAAACAAGGCTGCGCTTACGCCTTCCAGAGTTGACTGTTGGGGCGCCCTGAAGGCTTGCAGGCTCCCAGGCGCAGAGACAAGCCCGTCCTTTGTGACCGATATCTGGCCGAGCCCCGCGATGCTATCGAGCGCTTCTGAAGGTAGTTCCGCGGCAAGGGCATTCAGATTTTCGAACTGTTGTGTGACCTGGCCTCCTGCGGACTCGATCAGTGCGCGAAGGTCGTTCAGCGAGCCGGAAGTCTGGATGATCACCGATTCGACTTCGGCCTGCGGCGCAGCTGACACAACCGCTACGGCCGGCACTAGCAGTAGCGCCAGAGCAATAATTGTGGGCAGTTTTTTCAGATGGAGCATCATAGTTTGGTTCCTCTCCCAGTTTTATTATCGCGGATGCCTCTTACATCCACGCGACCGCTATCGCGGCAAACTTCAGGTGCCGAACGCCAGGCTCCGAGCACAACTGGCCTGAGACACATTCCACGCTGTCTTGGGTCTCATCGGCATTCCACAGAGAATCTTTAGGGCTGAGGAGAAAAAAGTCAGATGCGGGATTCCAGCGGAGATAGACTCCGATGGCTTGCTGAATCTGGGAATCGCTTGAGAAAGGGAAGATCTACGGGTCGTGAGAGATCCCTTGGAGATTCCAGCATCCTGTCTGGTGTGGGCGCCTGATCCTACGTTGCCCACGGCTTGCTTCCTGCCAGCCATAGTTTGATTCCTTCAAAACAGCAGACTGGCCGATGGTATCAAAAATACCCCAAAAATATAAGTCATCAAACGACTTAGGCGCAGTCTGGTGCATGCGCGGGACGCTCAGTCGATGGCCTCCCACAACTTACTGATTGCGAAGGAGATTAGTTTCGAGTCGTGTACACACCGTTGTCAATCGGTTTATCGAGTCGAACCTAAGTCTGTGGCTTAGGATAGATTAATAGAATTTGCCAAGTGGTTGAGCCGCAAGGGTGACCGCCCATGTCTCACCTGAACTGAACAATTGATGTGCAGTGCGACGAAGCGCCCGGCATCGCGACCTTCGAGCACTTGTGGCGATGTAAACGCGTCGTTGATTAGGCGGCGAGCTCGGGTCTGCACTGAAGACGGAAGGCCACCGACTGAATCGGCCTGAAAGTGGTTGACAAAGCGATGCAAGGATTGGCCGATGGACGCCACAAGCGGATCGGAAGCAACGACTTGTCGCTGTTCCTCAATCCGGCCGTTTTCGCTCTATGGGCAAGAAGTCCTTGCTAGAAACAAGAACTGCAGACGAAGCTGCATTTTGGCGGGAAAAGCGAATCCCCCATCAATCGACGGGGGATTCACACAAGGTCCTACTGACCTCCCCAGGGGTTGCCACCGCCGGGGAACGGCCAAACCAATTCACCGGGAACTACCTTGAGCTCAAGTTCTTCTACTTTGATTTCGAGTTCGAGTTCGAATCCTTCGATATTTTTCGGTTCCATCCTATTGTCCTCCTGACATGGTTTGTACGAATCGATATCTTTATCTTTCGGGGACAAACTTCATGTCAAGACTATTTTTGAAAATGACCCGCCCATGGGCGCATGCCTGGCCCTCGTCAATCGAAGTAGTCGTTAAACCTCTCGGCTAGATCGATTAACGTCTTGGCGCCAAAACCGATGCCGCCCGCTTCGTAGTATTTCCAGGGCTTGTCTCTCATGAACGGACCGGCTATATCCAAGTGGGCCCATGCGGTCTTTTCAGGGACGAATTCCTGGAGAAATAGACCGGCAGTCGAGGCGCCTGCCATCGCACCTCCAATGTTGTTGAGGTCCGCATATGGCGTGTTGAGCAAGGCCTTGTATTCCGCCGGCAGCGGCAGCTCCCAGAAGCTTTCTCCATGGTTTTCGCCTGATGCGGTCACTGCGCGAATCAGCTCCGGGGAGTTGCCCATGATGCCGGCAATACTTTGTCCCAGTGCACGGACACAGGCCCCGGTGAGCGTCGCGATATCGACAATATGGGTCGCACCTTCGTCCCCGGCCAGAGCCAGGCCGTCGGTCAGGATCAATCGGCCTTCCGCATCGGTGTTGTCCACCATGATCGTCTTGCCGTTACGGGCGATGAAAATGTCCCCGGGAAGTTGGGCTTCGCCGTCCGGAGAATTTTCAGCCGTAGGAACGATTCCCACAACGTTCACGTTGGGTTTGAGTTTCCCGATCGCCTTCATAGCAGCCAGAACCGCGGCGCCTCCCGACATGTCGCCCTTCATTTCGAACATCCGGTCAGGCGGTTTCAGAGAGATGCCTCCGGTGTCGAAAGTCACACCTTTGCCGACAAGAGCGAGCCGTTGGGGCGAGCCGTTGGCGCGATACGACAGACGTATCAGCCTGGGTTTGTTGGCGCTGCCTTACCAACTTCGACCAGGCCGTTAAAACCTTCCTTCTTCAATTGATTGGCGTCCCAGATACGGACGTCCAACTTGGATTCTTTGGCGATCGCGCGGGCATCGTCGGCCAGGCGTGCCGGGGTCACTACCGATCCCGGTTCGTTGATCAGATCCCGAGCGTAGTTGACGGCTTCCGAGACCGTTCGGTAGCGGTCAAGATAGCGCTGGTTCTGTTCATCGTTCGATTTCAAAGTGATCAAGTCCACACGCATTTTGTCGAAGAATTCTTGCCGCTCTTTGCTGTCTTTCTTGTAGCTGTCAAAGCAATAGGAGCCCAGAATCGCCCCTTCCACAGCCTTTCCAACAAAAGGGGCGGCGGCTTCTGTATTCATGACGATCGAAACACGCCGCAGTCCATGATCGCGTGCGATGCGTATTGCCTTGGCCACGTAAGTCTTGACGTTTTCCCAGACGTTGAACGCCGGGTCGAGTGACGTGGAATATACGGCAATGTGGGCGGCCGCGCTCTTTCCGGTACGCGGGGCGAAATATTCCCGGCGCTGCCGTTTCGTCCTGAATTTTCTCCGGAGGCCGTCGACGGTTGCTGCCAGCGGAGACCGTCCCAGGTCGTGTAAACGTGTGTCCTTGTCGAGTACGATCACAAGAAGGTCTGTCTTGACCTTCTGCGGGTTTTCATAGCGGAGTTGAACTTTCATCAGGCTTGGCTCCTCCAAAGTTAAAGGGCGAGATCGCCCTACATCATACGGGTAGGCCTCGTATCCGACAATGTTGTGACTGATAGAAAGGACCTGATCTGGCCCAGAAGAGGGCGATCTTGGGCTTCATGCGCTCTGACCTCCAGGTGCGGCTGAAGGAGCAGCTCGATAAGGAAGAGTTGGTACCCTCTGGAGACAAGGGCGACCCGCTCGTCCAGCTCCAGAATAATCCATGTGTTACCGGTTACCACCGGATTCCGGCGCGCGAGGCGAGATGGGCCGATCTGCCGGCTTCACTGGATCCGAGATTCACACGGATTATGGCCGAACGTGGAGTGGCCAGGCTCTATTCCCACCAGGTGGAGTGTTACGAAAACGCTCGCCGGGGCCGAAACACGGTCGTCGTGACGCCTACAGCTTCGGGCAAGACTCTTTGCTACAACATCCCCGTACTACAGAGCATCCTTGAGAATCCGGACCGGCGAGCGATGTACCTGTTTCCGACCAAGGCACTGACCTACGATCAACTCGATGACCTGATTCAGTGGTCGGAGGCTCTGCCCGGTGAAATTCGTATCCATTCGTATGACGGCGATACGCCGCAGGATGCCCGCCAGGCGATTCGTGCCAACGGCCACATCGTTCTCACCAATCCGGACATGCTCCACAAGGGGATTTTGCCCCACCACACTAGATGGACGCGTCTGTTCGAGAACCTCGAATATGTGATTGTCGATGAACTTCACGCCTATCGCGGCGTGTTCGGAAGCCATTTGGCCAACTTGTTTCGTCGCTTGGAACGGATTTGCCGCTTCTACGGAAGTACTCCACGCTTTATTTGTACGTCAGCGACGATAGCCAATCCCAGGGAACTGGCCGAGGGGTTGACCGGCAAAGACTTTGAGTTGATCGAAGAAAGTGGGGCACCCGAGGGTGAGAAGCATCTGTTTTTCTACAATCCACCAGTTTTAAACCGGCATCTGGGCATTCGCCGTTCCTATGTTCAGGAAACCCGGCGCATTGCGGCCAGGTTTATCAGCGTGGCGAAAGGGTCTATCGTCTTTGCGAACAGCAGGCTGATCACAGAAGTGCTTGTCCGCTATCTCAAAGAAGACTTACGCCCTGGGATCGGCAAAGAAGACGTTGTTGTGGGCTATCGCGGTGGTTACCTACCCCGGGAGCGCCGGGCTATCGAACGTGGTCTCAGGGAAGGCACCATCAAGGGCGTCGTTTCCACCAATGCCCTGGAACTGGGGATCGACATTGGAAGTCTCGACGTCGCGATTCTCGCCGGTTATCCCGGAACCGTCGCATCAACCTGGCAACGCATGGGTCGTGCCGGTCGAAGAAGCGGAAGCGCCATTGCCATCATGGTGGCTTCGAGTGCGCCGTTGGATCAGTACATTGCCAACCATCCGGAATATTTTCTGGAACAAGCGCCTGAAGCGGGACTGATCAACCCGGAGAACATCCACATCCTGATCAGCCATCTCCAGTGCGCGACGTTCGAGTTGCCTTTTGGGGAAGCTGAGTTGTTCGGTGTCCACGATGTCGGAGAGATCCTCGAATATTTGTCCGAAAAAGGATCCGTCCACAAGGCCGGGCAAAAATGGCACTGGACGAGTGAGTCCTATCCCGCGGATTCAATTTCCATGAGGAGTATCAGTTCGGATAATTTTCTCGTGGTGGAAACGCCTGGGGAAGCCCGAATAATTGGCGAGGTGGATTACTCCAGCGCGTTTACTACGCTGCATGAGAAGGCTATCTACCTGCATCAGGGACAACAGTTCTATGTCCGGGAGCTGGATATTCCCGAGCGGCGCGCCTATGTCAAACGCGTCGACTCCGAATACTACACGGATGCGATTACCTATACCCACGTCCGGGTTCTGGATACGGCTGAAACCGAACAAATCCATCAACATGGCGAGGTCCATGTGGCACACCAGGTCGTGGGTTTCAAGAAACTAAAGTTCACTACGATGGAAAACGTCGGTTCGGGTGAACTCAGCATGCCGACCCAGGAAATGCATACGACGGCATACTGGATTCAGATTCCGCGAAGCGTCTACGAGCCACTGCCGTTCTCATCATCCGCCCGTTTGGATGGGGTTTACGGTGTTGCCTACGCGTTGGCAGCGATTGCATCTGTGTTTCTGATGTGCGATCGCCGCGATCTGGGGTCTTCGGTTCAAACCGGTGCCGAAGAAACGACTCCGACTCCGGAAGCCGCTCTTCGGAAAGCATCTGAAGTGGAGCATGAACCCACGATCTTCATCTACGACAATTACCCCGGAGGCATTGGGCTGAGTCGGCCGCTCTACGAGGTTCGCGAACGCGTTCTTCAGGAAACCCGGTGCTTGATTCGTTCCTGTGACTGTGACGAAGGATGCCCATCTTGTGTGGGTCCATTCCCCGGGGCAAAAGAGCCATCTCTGGCGATCCTGGACGCACTGTGCACCGAGGCATTATCACAGCAAGGCCCTGTCAGCCGGTTTTCTGCGGAATGAACCAGTTCCGAAAGGCGCTGAACCATCTTCGCGTCGAGAATCCTTCATCTCGTCTTTCGATTTCCGACCAATTGAGATTTCTAGCAGACCCGCCACCCCCAAAACCAGGGCACGACAGGGAAGACGGCGTGAACACCGCTGTGATCGGTTCGCTTCCCGACGGTCGTATTGAATCGACGGTCAACGGAAAACACTACGTCATCACGCGTTCCTATCCTGCCACCCATTTTCACGGAAAAGTGCGGTTGGATCGGATGTCTTTGGACGATCTGTCGGTATTGCTCCAATTGGCGCGGTGCCCACATACGGAACTGGAGCGTGAGCGAATTGTTTTCCTGGATACCGAAACGACTGGGATTCAAGGTGGCACCGGAACATGTCCGTTCTTGATTGGATTGGGTTTCTTTCGTGGCAGTCGATTCCAGGTTGTTCAATACTTCATTCGCGATTTTGATGAAGAGTCATCAATGCTGCTTGCTCTCGGCAAACTGCTCGAGCCTTTCGATCTTATCGTGACCTACAACGGCAAAGCATTTGATTTGCCGTTAGTGGAAAATCGATGCGTCTTGTCCCGATTGGATCGTCCATTCCAGCACCTTTCTCATTTCGATCTGCTGTTCACAGCACGCCGTTTGTGGCGAGCAAGTCAGGGAAGCTGCCGGTTGACAGCTTTGGAGGAGAAGCTTGTCGGATTCGAGCGTGGGCCTGACATCCCCGGATCCATGATTCCCCGGGCATATTTCGATTATCTTCGATCTTCCGATGCGAGCATCCTCAAGAACGTTTTCTCCCACAACGTCTACGATGTATTGTCACTTGCTGCTCTTATGGTTCAAGCCTCAGACCAGGTAGTGCGGGAACCGGCTCCTATTGATGAGGCCCTGAACCTCTACTCGCTCGGAAGGATCTTTGATGGAGCAAGGGATCGCTCCAAGAGCATGCGTTGTTATGAATTGGCGTTGGAGTCGCCACTTCCTGCCGAAGTTCGTGTCCGGATCCTGGAACGTTTGACTGTGCTCTATCGGCGGACTGGGCAACACACCCGGTCGCTGGAAAGGTGTGAGGAGTTAATCGCGCGCTCCGAGTTCAGTTTTATCGGTTACGAAGGTGCAGCGCTCTACCACGAATACCGTGACCGTGACCTGGATGCGGCATCGAAGCTGCTAGACGAGGCTCTGGATCGAACCGAAGGCATGTCATGGATGGAAAACCGCCGCGCCCGCATCCAGGCCAGAAAAGAAAGAATAATTAGAAAATTGCAGAAAGCTTCGAGAGTCGAGGGGGCACAGAAACCGTTAACCGCAAAGGCGCAAAGGCGCAAAGGTTTTATGGTTGCCTGATGGACCCGATCAGAAAGGTCGCTCTTGAACTGGAACAGTACGAGCATCCCTTCTTTGAGTTTTCGGCAGCGGAAACAGTAAACGGTGTTGATGTATGTGTGCGTTCGCGGCTGTCGGGGGTCCACTCGCCCGAATATCGCTTCACTCTAACCGAACGGGAAATCAACCATTCGCAATTTCGGTGGAGTTTCCAAGGATTGCTGTACGGAAATCTGAACGACTATATGGTCGAACTCTTCACGCGCTCCCCGGGAGACTAGACAATCCGACAGAAAAGACCTTTGCGTCTTCGCGCCTTTGCGGTGAATTCCCGTCCGAATCTCTGTTCTTCAGTCGTGATTCTTAAACTCGTTTGTCTTCTGATTTACAGAACTCTGCGACCGAACAGTTTACGCAGTCGGGTTTTTTAGCGTGGCAAATTCGGCGGCCATGGTGGACCAATAGATGACTGAACTGAATCCACTTTTCCTGCCTGATGACGCGCATCAGATCCTGTTCAATCTTGTCGGGACGCGATTCGGTCGAAAATTCTAATCTTCGTGAGAGCCGTTGGACGTGCGTGTCGACGACAACCCCCTCCGCTTTGCCGAACGCTACACCCAGGACGACGTTGGCCGTCTTTCGAGCCACACCCGGCAGTTCCAGGAGTTGATCCATTTCCGCGGGCACCCGGCCTCGGTATTTAGTCTCGATAATTTTTGACGCTTCACGGATATGTTTGGCCTTGTTGCGGAAAAAACCGGTCGAATGGACCATCTCTTCAAGAACATCCGTTTCGGCCCGGGCGAACGCGCGAGCGCTTCTGTATTTCTTGAACAGTGCGGGTGTGACGAGGTTGACCCGTTTGTCTGTGCTTTGTGCTGAAAGAATCGTGGCGATCAGGAGTTGGAGGGGGTTAGAAAAGTTCAGTTCGCATTCGGCATCGGGATACGTCGCCTCGAGAGTCTCAATGATCTTCTCGAGGCGTCTGAAGCGCGGCACCTATTTCTTTGTCCCGGTGTTCGAGCCGGCCTTCGTGGGTTTCTTTGAAGTCGTTGTTTTGTCTGACGGGGTGCTCGAATCCGGTTTGCTACCTTCGCCTTTCTTGTCTCCGTCCTTTGTTGAGTCGGAGTCCGATTTGTCCTTCTTTGCATCGCCGGTGTCGCCGTCGTCTTTGGAAACCTTTTTTGCGTAGTCGGTGACGTACCAGCCAGAGCCCTTCAATTGGAACGAAGATTGGGAAATCAGTTTTGTGAGATTTCCACCGCATCCTTCATGTTTCTTGAGGAGGGGATCGGAAAACTTCTGGATTTTCTCGATAACGCTGTCGCACTTGCTGCAACTATATTCGTAGATCGGCATATCGATTTAATAGCACAATGGCTTCGCTGTTGGAAAGAGCCAGCCGTCTCGAGCGGCGCGGGTTGATTCGGATTGGGCTATCCTCTACAATTTCCTTTTGGTGCTTATCAATAATCGATTGCGCTCATAAATGAGGAGGCTATTAATGAGGAAGCAGTTTTTCTGGGTCTTGGTCACCGTTTGTCTTGTGATAGTTGCTGTTGTTGGAGCACTTGGTGTCAATGGGGCTGAACCTCAGTCCAACTTCGAGAATATCCAGGTGCTGACCGATATGTCCGACGGAGACATTCAGCGGTTGATGCAATCCTGGGGCCAGCAATTGGGAGGGGTGAACTGCTTTGAGTGCCATGTCCAGGGAGATTTCGCGTCCGACGAAATCCCGCAGAAGATTACTGCCCGGAATATGGCGCGTATGGTGATGTCGCTAAACGAAAACTTCTTCCAAAGTCCGGAGTTTGAGAGTGTCGGGCGCGAGGCCGAGTGTTATATGTGCCATCAGGGGTCGCTGACAATTCCTCAAGCAGATTGACGCTGTAGCGGACCCAAGCGCTAAGGTATAAAATGGCGGCCCTTGATAGGGTCGCCATTTTTTTGTTGAAGGGTAAGGTGCGGGGCGTGGAGGTTAAAAGGTGATCGATGAGGTCAGAAAGATATTGGTGGAGCTCGGAGAGGACCCGACGCGCGACGGCCTGCAGCAGACGCCTGAACGCGTCGAGAGCTCACTGCGCTATCTGACAAGCGGATATCAGCAGGATGCCGATGCGATCCTGAACGGCGCTCTATTTGAGGTTCCCTACGATGAAATGGTCATCGTGAAGGATATCGAGCTATTCAGCTTGTGTGAACATCATCTTCTTCCGTTTTTCGGGAAGTGCCATATCGCATACTTGCCCGATGCCAAGGTGATAGGTTTGAGTAAGATCCCGCGCCTCGTGGACATGTTTGCCCGCCGGTTGCAGGTTCAGGAGCGACTGACGATGCAAATCGCCGAGACGATCAACAACAAGATACACCCGCGAGGTGTAGGAGTCGTCGTGGAGGCCCAGCATTTGTGCATGATCATGCGCGGTGTGGAAAAACAGCACTCGGTGGCCGCTACAAGTTCCATGTTGGGGGCGTTCAAGGATGACCAGAACACGCGGAGTGAGTTCCTGAATCTGATCGGTCGGTGATGGTCGACACGGTCATATTCGATCTGGACGGCACCTTGACACTCGTTCCGAGTCCATGGCGCCATGTCCACGAACGCCTGGGACTTTGGGATGAGGTGGCTTCGGGGTTTCTCGATCAGTGGTTGACCGGCCAGATTTCATATGAAGAGTTTTGCCGACGCGATTTGGAGCTGTGGAGGGGGATGGCGCTAGCGGAGATCGAGGAGTTGTTGGAAGAAATTGAGATCAACCCTCATGTTCCCGCTATCGTGGCTCGGCTAAGGGAACAGTCGATTCAATCCATTATCATTTCATCAGGTTTTTCATGTGTTGCCCTCCGAATCCAGTCAAGCTTCGATTGGGAACCGCTCCGCATTTACGCGAATGAACTTGTCGACGGTCCCGAGGTGAGGATTTGCGTTTCCGCCGATCTGGATTCTCCTCTATCTAAGGAGCGCCTCGCAGAAACCGCGCTTAGTAAAATTGGAGGCGATCCGGAACGCAGCCTCGTAGTTTCAGACTCAAAACGGGATCTGGAAATGATGGCCCAGTGCCGGTACAAGCTCCTGGTCGAAAATGAAGACGATCTGGCCAAGGTACACCGATTCCTGTGACAACGAATGAACGAATCACTCAAATACAAGGCTGGGGTAGCGGCGCTGGACGAAGTAAAAGTTGGCATGGCCCTGGGCTTGGGAACAGGTTCGACCGTGACCCATTTCATCCGGGAGCTTGGCAATCGTGTGCGCGACGGTCTGAGGGTGACCGCCATCGCGACCTCTCTCCAGTCGGAGACCTTGGCAATCGAGGTCGGTGTCCCCATCGTTACGTTTCAAGAGCAGAAAGTACTGGATCTTACCGTCGATGGAGCCGACGAAGTGTCGCCAGAACTCTATCTGGTCAAAGGACTGGGTGGTGCGCTGGTGAGAGAGAAGATCGTTGCCATCGCCTCGCGGCGCCTTGTAATTGTCGTTGATGACAGCAAGCTGGTTGACCAACTCGGCACCCGCTCGCCCGTCCCCGTCGAGGTCGTCCCTTTCGCGGCCGACATCGTGATGCACCAGCTGGGCGAAATCGGTGGCGAACCTAAGCTTAGAGTGTCGGCCGAAGGGCGGCCGTTTGTGTCCGACAACGGAAATTTCGTTGTTGACTGGTATTTTGGTCCGATCGTCGATCCCCAGTTTGTTGAAAGGCGATTGAAATCCGTGTCGGGCGTTGTCGACTCGGGAATCTTTTCCGACTTGGCGGACCGGGTGATCGTCGCCCGGGAGACGGGTCTGGAATTCCTCGATCGTGAGCCCTGACTGTGACGCCTCTATTTCTAAAAGATAACGAGATCGCCGATTTGGTGTCGGTTTCTGATGCGATCGGTGTCCTTCGAAGGGCTTTCCGTCAACAGCTTACCGGTGAAGCCGCTTCCAGCCCTCGACATCGACTCGCAACGGGCACCGCTTTTCTGCACATGCTGGCCGGTGCTGTTCCCGGGTACTTCGGCTACAAAGCTTACGTGACAAGCCGGGCGGGATCGGGGTTCATGTTCTTCCTCTTCGACGCCAATACGTGCGAGCAGCTATCAATTATGGAGGCGGACCGTCTCGGGCAGATCCGTACGGGCGCGGCGACCGGAGTAGCCACCGAGCTTCTCGCCCGGGATGACGTCAAAGTGGCCACGATGTTCGGAGCCGGGTGGCAGGCGGAGAGCCAATTGCTGGCGATGGACGAGGTCCGGGACCTTAGCCGTGTCTGGATTGTCAACCGGAATCCGGAGCGTGCGGAGCGATTCATGGAGAGAATGGCGCCGCAGGTCCAGGCAGAGTTGAAGCCGGCCGTTTCTGCCGAAGATGCTGTTCGGGAAAGTCGGCTCGTGACGACGATTACCAACAGTCGTGAGCCTGTTCTGTTCGGAGACTGGGTTGGGGCTGGGACCCACGTCAATGCGGCGGGAGGGAACATGTGGCTTCGCCGGGAAGTGGATGCGGATCTGGTGCTCGGTTCCGAAAAGCTAGTCGTCGATTCGATCGAACAGGCGCGGGTTGAGTGCGGAGAGTTCCTGCCTGTTCTGGTTCCAGGCCGAAGATATTGGGATGAAGTGCAAGAGTTAAAAGATATCGTGGGGAAACAAAGCGGACGCGAAACACCAGACGAGCGGACGTTCTTTAAGTCTCTTGGACTGGGTCTTGAAGACGTGGCCCTTGGAGCCTTGGTCTATGAGCGAGCCAAAGAGCGAGGCATGGGCCGGAAGGTATATCTGTAGAGGTCTAGCAGCCCGTGGCAGAAGTCTCGAGGGCCGCGTTACGGCCAAACGGGGCTGGATTCTAGGAGGCGACGACGAGACAATGGGCATTCATTGGGAGGAGTCGGCGACGACGAAGACGGCCCCGTTTCGCCGTAACCCTTCGGGCGCAGGGGGATTCGGGCCACAGGCTTTGTCCCTCGTCGGTCACGATGAAAAGACATCGCTCCGCTCCTCACTTCGCGCCTGCAACCCGCAGACCCCTGCGCGAGACCGTCGAGACTTCTGCCACGGGCTGCTAGGGCAGGACTGGAATCTGCATATACAAGTCCTCACCCCGGACTTCGCATGGAAAGGTGGGCGCAGTCAGAGTCTTTCCCTGGCAACTCCCGTCCTCGAGTCGGATCCTCCAACCGTGCCAACCACAGATAATGACACCATCCTGTGCGATACCCTCCGTCAGCGGAAAACCCAAGTGCGGACAGAGATTCTCAAACGCGTAGAAGGTTTGATCCCACTGGAAAATAGCGATGTCCAGCCCTTCAATTTTGACGCCATGACCCATCCCGTCTTCGGGAACCTCTTCGACGGACCCGACACGAATCCATTTTGTCGTTGCTACCATTCGACGCTCCAAGCAACAGTCTAACAAGGGGACAGGCGACTCTCAATTGTCGGAACAGACGCTCCAATTCCCGAATCGACGTTCGCAATTCTTGATTTTGAGATTCAAGGATTGAGACATCTATCTCCAGAATTGCTCTCCAGGACATCGGATAGGAAGGGCCTGGGCATGGGGGAAACCAAACTTCGACACATGTTATACTCGCCTCATTTCCGCTCGAAACACAGTCGCTGAATATCATCGAAATAACACTCTGAAGCGAAATGTCTAATTTTAAAGTCTTGCTGACCGATGGGATCGACAAGGCGGGCGTCGACGTGCTGTGTAAAACTGAAATCATCGAGCCACTCGTCGACGCCAAGCCAGGGCGTCGGAAGCTACTCGAAATTGTTTCGAAAGTGGACGGCATTGTCGTTCGGAGCGCCACCCAGGTCGATCGCGAATTGATCGAAGCGGCACCGAAGTTGAAAGTCATTGGCCGCGCCGGAGTCGGTGTCGACAACGTCGATATCGATGCAGCGACGGAACGTGGCGTCATCGTAATGAACTCTCCGGGTGGATCCTCCACAACAACGGCAGAACATGCAGTCGCGATGATGTTCGCTCTTTCCCGCAACATTCCGCAAGCGTTTCGCCTGCTTAAGGACGGCACATGGGACAAGAATCGGTTCAAGGGAGTCGAACTCAGAGGGAAAACACTGGGTGTGGTCGGGCTCGGCCGTATCGGAAGCGAGGTGGCGCGCATGGCCCGGGGGATCGGAATGCACGTGATGGCGTACGACCCGTTCATCCGGCCCGACGCGGAACAGGCCGCGGGACTTCAACTGGTTGCGCTCGATGAGATATTCGCTGAGGCCGACTTTGTCTCCGTTCACACACCCCTGACCGACGAAACGCGAAATCTGATTGATAGTGCTGTTATCGCTGGTATGAAAGATGGTGTGCGGCTCATCAATTGCGCACGTGGCGGAATCGTCAACGAGACCGACCTTGCCGAAGCCCTCTCCTCGGGTAAGGTTGCAGGCGCCGCGTTTGACGTCTTCGAATCGGAACCGAATATTGATTCTCCCCTCTTCGGCCTGGATAACTTCATCGCGACACCTCACCTGGGTGCTTCGACCTTTGAAGCCCAGCGTAAGGTGTCGGAAGATATCTGCCGCCAGATCGCAGACTATCTGGTTAAGAATACGATTCGAGGTGCGCTGAACTTCCCTCAACTCGATGCCGGGCAGCTCGACCGCTACAAGCATTTCGTGGACCTGGTCACACGGCTGGCAAACTTTATCATCCAGATTGCCGAAGGCCCTATGCGAGGCGTTTCGATCCGCTATTCGGGAGAGGTCTGCGACATGAACCTCGAGTACCTGACTTCGACCGTCATGTGGAAGCTACTCTCTCCAATCCTGGGTGAAGAGATCAACTTGATCAATGCTACAAGAATCGCTAAGCAGAGGGGGATCAAGCTGGAAGAGACACGTGTTCAGGTTCCGGAAAACTTTACGAGTCAGGTGGAAATCGAAGTCCGCACGGAAGAGGAGTCGCGGCGTGTATCCGGCACGGTGTTCACGGACAAGTTGCTGCGGATCGTTGCGGTGGACGGATATGATCTTGACGTGGTACCGCGTGGCCACATGATTTTCTTGACGAACAACGATAAGCCCGGCGTCATTGGGAACATTGGGACGGCACTTGGGAAATGCAAGGTCAACATCGCCGGTATGCATTTGGGCCGGGAAATAGAGGGTGGCACGGCCTTGGCTCTCTTGTTGATCGATGCTGCGATCGACGAAGAAGTCGTCGATCAAATCCGCGAAATCGAAAATGTATTGACCGCGAAAGCTATTCGAATCTGATACCTCCGAGGGCCTCTGTCATGAAGGGGACGTGCCGAACGTTGGCGCAGCACGCGGTGATCTTAGTTCTCTACTTTCTGCTTGCGACCGCTATCGGGATCGCTCAAGTTCAATTCGCCAACCTGAGTGGGACAGTAACTGACGCATCCGGAACACCAATTGAGATGGCCGACGTGCGCCTTCTTCTTGATGGCGGGCGAGGTCTCGAAGCCGTAACTGGAAGTGATGGCAATTTCTCTTTCGAGATTGCAGAGGGTTTCCAACTTGAGGTGACACGCCCCGGTTTTCGCACTGTCCGGACGACGAGTGTCTCGCTGACGGGCGGGGAAACCTTCGAAATTGATTTTGTCCTACTGGTTGGAGACCCATCCGACGTAGAAGTTGTCGAACTCCTGCTGCGAGATCCGGTCCAGTTCAACGAAGAATCAACGCCATTGGTCCGCACGGACCTTCCCCGATCAGATCGGCTTTTCGGTCTTCGTGGTGGGCTGAACGTATCCGGCATCGCGGAGGGTTCGAGCCAGCAGTGGATCGCTGCTTCCGGTAGCGTGTTCGCCAGTTCTCCAAGCGCAACCGCCTTAATCGAACCCTCCAGGTTGTCGGCGGAGTATACGTCCAATATGGGTGTGGATGACTCGCTTCCTCCGGGTGGATCCGGGTTCGGTGGAAACGCCTATTATTTTCACCTCAACGAGGCACTCAACGCCCGGAACTACTTCGACCTTCCCGACGAGCCGATTCCACCGTTCAAATATCACTTCTTTGGATTTGAGCTGGGCGGCCCTCTGGCAGAGCGGACGTTCGTTTTTGGCAGATACTGGGGATTGCGTATACGGCAGTCCGTCACCCGTGCGGCCACGGTTCCGCCTCCGGCATGGGTCACTGGAAATTTTTCGTCTCTGGCGGAGCCCGTTCTGGATCCTGAGACCGGATTTCCGTTTCCCGGCAACAGGATCCCGGCCGACCGAATCCATCCGGACGGCGCAACTCTGGGTGCGCTTTTTCCCGCGCCGAATATCGCAGGTGCAGATATCCAGAATTTCCGGGCTGTGGGCTCGCTGCGGACGGTGGCTGATGCCTTTGGTATCCGCATCGATCACCGGTCCACCGTGTCCGACGAAACTTCTTTCGAGTACCAGTTCAGCAGAGACACGACCCAAGACCCATTCAACTTCGTCACCGGAATCACGAATTTGCCAGGGTTCGGGGTTCGGGACTCGCTCGAGACGCATACTCTGAGAATCTCGAATGCCCATGTGTTCACACCGGCTCTCGTCCATCAAGCCAGTTTTTCCCTCGGATATCTCGAGCAGCCGCGCAGCATTCAGGGCAACGAGGAGTATCCGGCCGTGATCATTACGGGCTTTTCCAACGTGGGCCAGGCTACCAACCTGCCGCAGCAGAGGCGCAATCGGACGCTTGAATTTTCGAACGGCGTGTCCTGGGTTCATGGACGTAAGACAACCCAGATCGGCGGAAGCCTTCGAAAATTCAGCTTCGATGCTTTCATGGACCTGTTCAGCCGGGGGCAGTTTCAGTTCAATGCGGATTCGTTTTCACGGAATTCTTTTGCGAACCTCTTGCTGGGCCTTCCCGCAAACGCGATAAGAATCCAGGGTGACACGAACCGCCAGTTTGATACCTGGACCAGCGGGGCCTACATTCAACATTTATGGAGTCCTCGCTCCGGTATCGATATCAATGTTGGACTCCGTTACGACTTTCAAACGCCTTTCAGCGAAACCGAAAATCGTGTCACGAACTTCAGCACCCGAGGGGTGCTTGAGGTGTCGCCGAAACAAACGTATGCGGTCGATGCCAACAATTGGAGTCCCCGTATTGGAGTGGCCTGGAGTCCTAAAGCCGACACCGTGGTTCGTGCCGGCTACGGGATTTTCTACGACAACCTATCTGTCGGCGACAGCTTGTTCCTCCTGGGTCTGAACCCACCGTTCGTCAGTTTTGATGTCGAAAACAACGATCCAGTTCTCCCACGATTCGACCTCGGCACTGTCTTCCGAGACTCGTCTTCGTCAATCCCTCCAAGTGTGTTTTCGGCTTCTCCGTCTCTGCGGAATCCTTATGTCCAGCACTGGAATTTGCTCATCGGGCATCCGCTGTTTTCCGACTACGACGTAACGCTCGCCTATATCGGACAAAAGGGGACGCATCTTCGCCGGCAGGTGAACGTGAACCAACCGACGCCCGGGCCGGTAGTCACTTTGGACAATCGGCGACCGTTCGCTGGCTTTGCGAACATCTTCCAGTTCGAAACAAGCGCGTCATCGACAGCACATGCTGCGGACGTCACGGTAGTACGCCGGTTCGCCGGTGGAATGGGATTTGGTGGGAGTTATCGCTTTGCTCGGATGATCGATGACGCGACGCTGATCAGCATTCTTCCGCAGAACAGCCACGACCTGAAATCGGAGAGAGGGCTTGCTGATTTTCATGTCAAGCATCGCTTTTCGGTGAACGGCACGCTCGATCTGCCGTTTCTTGATGGGTGGCAGGTGCAGGGCATCGGACTGTTTAGGTCGGGCACACCCTTGTCGGCCATCGTCAGCTCTGACGTGGCAGGAACGGGGAGCCCGATAGTGAATCGTCCCAATCTGATCGGAGACCCACGGATCGATAATCCGACTCCGTCCCGTTTCTTCAATACGGAGGCGTTCGCAATTGCCGAGCCGGGAGCGTTCGGTGATAGTGGACGGAACGTCATCCCTGGTCCGGGTCTGGCAAACGTGGATTTGGCCCTGAGAAAAATGTTCCGTCTTTCGGATGGATTTCAGATGGAACTCCGTGCCGATTTCTATAATGCCTTCAATCACACGAACTTCATTGCGCCGCCAACGACACAGAATTTCGTTGATTCTCCGGAGTTCGGCGCACTGTTTGTCGCGCGCTCGCCCAGAACGATACAAATGGGCTTGACCTTATTCTGGTAGGTATCGGTACACGTTATCGCTAAAATACCGTCTAAGATTTAACATTCTAGATATGAATCGACGAAACAAACAGACAGTTTCCCTTGGCCATTTTCTGTGCCTGCTTGTGCTGCTTTCCTTGAGCCAGAATTCTCTGGAGGCCCAGGCACCCGTCGAACGTCCGGAAGTGCACGCGGAATTCGGTTTCGGAGTCTTGCCCTGGTCTTCGGAGGCTGTCGAAAGTCTGCGGTCAGAAGATGTCCGAATGCTCATTTCGGGATTACACAGAGGATGGTCCGTCGACAAGTTTATTGATGAGACCGAACAACCACGCCTTCGCATCCTCACGATAATGGACGAGTTGGAGACTGCCGGATTGGTCCGTGGCCGAACCGACTTCGACATGAGGCCTGGTTTTCCGGTGCTTCGGGAACAGGACCTGGTGGAAACCAATCCGCTGCTCGAACGTACCACTGGCGAATTCATTCAGATTCTCGAAGACCATTGGGATGAGTTTGAGACTTTCGTCAGGTCGCTTGATGCCGGCCAGGATTTTTCCGAGTCACAGAACATGTACCGTCTCGTTGTTGGCGGCATCCTCTTAGGGGGAATGATCAATGTTCTTTATGACGACCAGACCCTCATGCCGGGAGCGCCCCGTCGGGCCAGGCGCGGCGAAGAATATTACGCCTGGATGGTCGAAGGACAGGAGAACCGTAGTTACATGGTCCGCCAAAGGGCCCGTGTCGGCCGTCACCAGGTGTTTTCGGTCGGTCCCGTAGCGGAGGAGAATCTCCGTATTCAGATAGATGCGCTAGCCCAGGAGGGCCCGGTATATGAAACCGAGGATGCGAGGCGTTGGAGGGTATTTACCAGCGTATTTTCGAGAGACTATCTCCTGCCCTACATCAAGTCTCAGCGGAGTCAATTTCTGGATATTCACTCCAATATTGAGGCATCGAAGTACAGCGCACTCGCTGAGTTTGTTGCCTGGTATTATCAAGAACTCGTCCAACGGACGGCAGACTCCTTGGTTGCGAGCGGACGAATCGAAGCACCCGAGACATCTTACAAATACGCGCTACGGGAGCCTCGCTGAGTCGGCTGCGGATATAGTGGCTTAAGAGTTTGTTAGCGTAAGACCACTTGCCGACGATTGAGAGCACGGCGATCTTCCGGGATCTAAACGCCGACAGAATCCGTGTGATCCGCTTAATCCTGGCCTTCTTCATGTAATCGGAATATTCCACAGCTAAAGAGGTCATTACAAAAGGTGTGTAAAAGTCATCAGGCGGCGGCCTTCGATTTGGACACGACTCTGATGCCGTCAGCGAATTGCTGACCATCATAGACCTCTTGTAAGAGATCGGAACCCTTTAAGTGCCGCCAAGCCTTCTCAGCGACACGCAGTAACCTCCAGATCATCGCAGTTGCATTCTCGACGCGCTTGAAGCGACGAGCGGCGTTGGTTCTCAACCGCACCATGTCGAAGGGTGACTCAACGATGTTGGTCGTTCTCAGATGCACCCAGTGTTGCTTCGGGAACGCATAGAAGGTGATCATCCGATCCCAGTCCCGCAACAGCGTCTCACCCGCCTTCGGATAGTTCTTTTGATATCGGCGAATGAACTGATCCCGCTTACGTTCGCATGCGGCTCGGGAGTCGGCGAAGGCCATCCCGTGGAGAAGCTGCCTGGCCGCCGGCTGGTCGGTCTTTGGCAGGTGATCCACCACGTTCATCGACTTGTGGTTCCAGCAGCGTTGTTCCTGGCCCTCGGGGTGTTGCTCGGCCAGGGCGGACCAAATTCCCAGGTGACCATCGGCAACGGTCAGTCGTCCCAGCTTCAGACCCCGATCCCTGAGGTTCCGCAGAATACGACTCCAGGATTCCTTGCTCTCCCTCTGACCGCTCTCACAGGCCAACAGCACTTTACGCCCGTCTGACAGGCCTGCGATGATCACCAGTAGTGCCGCCCGTTCTTTCGCGATCCCCGCTTTTACGTACAAGCCGTCCGCCCAGTGATACACCACCTCAAGCTCGGACAGATCCTGCTGGCTCCACTCGTCGTATTCCAGTTGCCATGTCGATTTCAGCCGTTGAATCGACGCCCGCGACAACGGAGCGCCCGCACCCAGCAGTCCGCGCATTGCCTGCTCGAAGTCTCCTGTGGCCAGGCCGTGAAGATAGAGTTCGGGAAGCAGTTGCCCCAGCTGCTTCGATTTCCGGTGAAAGTACGGCAGAATCTCACTCTCGAAGCGCTCGGTCGTGTTCCGGACCCGGGGCCGACGAACCTCCATCGTTCCGTTCAACATCGCAAACCGTCGCGGTTTCCCGTGACCGTTCCGGTAGCCCCGTCGATCCGAACTCCGCTCCGATTTCCTTCGACCCAAGAACTGCGTCACTTCGTCTTCCAGAAGTTCCTGGAGCCAATCCTGCACTCGTGATCGCGCCCAATCTTCCAGAACCTCATACTGCTTCGTTGACGCCGCTACTTCCGCTGTGTTCTTCTTCTCCATGGGTGGTGTACCTTTCTCCCGGTTGGCCCCGGGATTTGCTTACGGTTAATAGTTCACCGAAAGCGTACACCGCCTTTTTCTTTTTACACACTTATTGGAACGACCTCCAGCTAAAATGTTCTATGAATAACGAAGGAACGACTGTTGATTCCTTAGGCGAAGTCGCCCGAACGCTGGGAATCGGATACATCAAACGTCACATTTTTCTTTGTGCAGACCAGACGCAGCCGAAGTGCGCCGACAGGGACGAAACCAATCGAGCGTGGAGTTACCTGAAGAAGCGCCTCGCGGAATTGGGCCTTCAACAGGGTGAGACCGGTGTCTATCGTACAAAGGCGAATTGCTTGAGAATATGTCGACAGGGGCCGATAGCCGTCGTCTATCCCGAAGGCGTGTGGTACCACTCGGCGACTCCAGAGGTGCTGGAGCGCATCATCAACGAACACCTCCTTGAAGGAAAACCTGTCGAGGAGTTCATCTTCGCCAAGAATCCTCTGTAATCGTTTTCTTCCGTAAATATGGACAGATCGATGAGTGAAGTTGCAAGTCGCAGTGCGGGTGCATCGTGGCGTGTTGCCGATCTTCGGACGGAAGCCCGTCAGCTGTTAACTTTAGGGCTTCCGGTCATTGGATCGCAATTGGCGCAAGTCGCGATGAACTTCGTAGATACCGTGATGGCGGGCAATCTGAGCCCGCAGGCCCTGGCGGCGGTGGCTCTGGGCAGTACCATCTGGACCACGACAGCACTGTTTGTAATCGGTCTCCTGATGGCCGTTACCGCTTACGTTTCTCAACTCTTTGGTGCCGGGAGGCATGAGGAAATCGGGCGATTCGTCCTGCAGGCGCTGTGGTTGAGTCAGGGCTTGGGATTGTTTTGCTTTGTCTTGATCCGCAACATCGATCCACTGTTTACCTGGTTGGAGATCGAGCAGGAAATCATTCCGACGGCCTTGGGATATCTGGACGCGATCACCTGGGGTCTGCCCGCGATGTGCGGATTTATCGTACTCCGGCATTGCAGCGAAGGCGTTTCCATGACGCGTCCCGTCCTCGTGATCAGCATGATCGGATTGCTGACGAACATTGGGGGCAACTACGTCTTTATGTATGGCCGACTGGGATTGCCTGCGATGGGCGCCGTAGGGTGCGGTTGGGCCACCGCGTTGGTGATGTGGATGATGTTGCTGTCGATCACGATCTATTTACTCGTCCAGCCTTACTACCAGCGGTTTCACCTCTTTCGGCGGTTCGATTGGCCGCGGAGGGATTACCTTGTCGAGACACTCTTCGTGGGGTTGCCTATCGGGATCAGTTTGTTTCTGGAGGCCAGTCTCTTCGCTACAGTTGCCTTGCTGATGGGATCGTTAGGGATTAACGCAGTAGCCGGGCACCAGATTGCGATCAATTTTGCGTCGATCACCTTTATGGTTCCTCTCGGCCTGTCGATGGCTATTACGGTAAGAGTCGGCCAGGCCCAGGGCCGTGGCTCGCCGGGGGAAGGACGCCGATCGGCGTTTGTCGGGCTTGTCCTGGCGTTGACCTTTATGGCGGTTTCCGCGACGACGATGGTGTCGTTTCCAGAAGCAATCGTCGGAATATATACGGACGATCCAGCCGTTCGGAGCATCGCCATGGATCTCTTATTAATGGCGGCCATTTTCCAGATCTCGGATGGCGCTCAGGTGGCCGGAGCGGGGGCGCTCCGCGGACTGAAAGACACGACCGTCCCGATGCTAATGACGCTGGTTGCGTACTGGGGCTTGGGCCCGCCTCTGGGATACACCTTGGGGATCGTGCGTTCGATGGGACCCCAAGCGATGTGGATGGGACTCATTGCCGGCTTGACGGTGGCCGCCCTCTGTCTGAACGGCCGCTTCTATTGGGTCACGCGCCGCACGAATGCTGACACTCTTACTTGAAAAACCTCTTCTCCAGTAATTGATCGCGCGCCTGTGCCGTGTTATAGACTCACCATTTCTATTTTGCTGAAACACTGTCGGAAGGAGATGTATCCATGGAGAAATCGAAGAAGGCTCCCCTCGGTCGTCGGAATTTTTTGAAGGTTACGGCGGTCGGAACAACGGCTCTGGTTACCGAATCCAGACCCTCGAAGGCGCAACCAGCCTAACAAGTCCGCGGTTGCTACTAATGCCACGGTTATGAAGCTCACGGCGGAGCCGGACCCCTGTTGGCTCCCTATCCGCTCCTTAGAGTCTGTCTTCTTGCTAGGCCACACGCAGAATGTCGTCTTCGGGAGAGCAGCCCATGTACGTCGTTTTCAGTATCAATAAGGTCCAGGTGGAGCACCTCGACGCTTTCGTGAGGAACGTTCGGCTCCACGCTCAAAAGAGCAACAGTGAGCCTGGCTGCATTCGCTATGAGGTGCTCGCCGACACTTCAGATCCCCAGATAATCTGCCTGTATGAGGTGTTTGTAGACGAGGCTGCCTTTCACGCGCATATCGCAGCGCCTTACTACGTGGAATGGATGCAGATGTCCAAGCAGTGGCGGCACGGCGAGCAACGTATCCGTCACGTTCTGCGGTTCATCCACACGCCCCTCACCCCTTGAGCGAGATGCTCCCGAAGTTCGGAGCGGAAACGGTGGATGACAGGGCTCGCGCCCGGTCACGATCAACAATCTTAGCTGGCAAGCAACCTGAGCAGGAGGCCGCGATACAACTCAATATTGAATACGTGTTCAAAGAGGAGATAAACAGCGATCGTCACCGACGCCGTTACCAGTACCGACAAGCGGGTGGTTTCCTTTGAGACCAATCTCAACAAGACAAACATGAACGCGGTCATACCTGCGTAGTGACCTACAACGAATATCAATACCAGCAGCAGTGCCATCCAAGCGATAAATCCGATGGCCACGTTAAGGTCTCTGTTTTGCCCGCGGACGGCTTGGGATAGCTCGGCTAGCGGAACGTCTTGTCGATTGCTTCCTATCGTGCGCCGGATCTGCGCTGCAAGAAGGATCAGCAGTGGCACCATTACGACGAGTGGCGCTCTGGCCGAGACGATGTCGTAGTTTAAGGCCGTCACAAACGCCGAAAGCACGACGATGCCGATACACGAGAGAAAGCAAAGCTCCAGCGTGGCCTTTGCGGGTCCGGTACGCGCACCATCTCCTTTTTGTTTGTCGCTCGACACTACGTGACGTGACCTCCGGGCCTGCGATGCCGGACAATGGCCCAAACGTTATAGCCAATGAACAGGATCGTAATTATGGCCAATGTCAATGGAATCGGGTCAAAGATGAAGTACGGGCCGGATAACTGCAGTGCCAGGTACAGATTCCGCTCAACGGGAAAGCCTAGGACGAAACCAATGAGCAGCGCAGCCCTGGAGTAATCCAGCTCTTTCATTAGATAGCCGATCACACCAAAAACGAGTGCGACGCTGATGTCAAACCAGGAGCGCTGGACGGCAAACGCGCCCGTAAAGACGATTGCAACGAGGACTGGCACCAGTATGGTTCCCCGGAGTCCCGTTACTCTACTCAGGGGATTGACAAGAAACATTCCGCCGACCATGCCGATGAAATTGCCGATGATTATCGTAAAGATCATGATGAAGACGACGTCCACACGCTGCGTCACCATGCTCAGTCCGGTTTCCTGTCCCAGGACGAAGAGTGCGCCCAGGAGTATGGCCATTGAAGAACTTCCGGGCACGCCAAACGCTATCGTCGAGGCAAGCGCCCCGCCTTCCACGGCGTCGTTTGCCGCCTCCGATCCGATGACTCCTTCAATATTTCCCTGTCCGAAAGTTTCTTTGGTTTTCGACGATTGCTTCGCATGCCCGTAGGCTATGAACGCCGCAGCCGAACTGCCCAGCCCAGGAATCAGGCCCATCGTGACACCGATTGAGCTGCACCGCAGAACCAGCCACCAGTGCTTGCATGCGGATAGGGCTCCCTGAAAAATCTGCTTTTGGGTTTCCCTGGCCGAGAGCCGACTATTCTCAGCGCCGGTCAATGTGCCACCCCCAACCCAGAGCTCGAACATTTCCGCCACGGCGAACAAACCGAGAATAACCGGCACGAGCTCCAATCCATCGCGCAACTCAAGCAATCCGAAGGTAAATCTTTCCTGATTCGTCACGTTGTCGAGGCCGACCATGGCCAGCAGCAAGCCGGCCAACGCTGCAATCAGACTGCGGCTAATGTCCTCCATACCCAGAACCGCCACAAACGTTAAAGCCACGAACGCCAATACGAAAATCTCCGGCGGACCGAAGAACAATACGATTTGTTGCAACACCGGCAACAGCAGCGCCAGAGTGAGGGCGCCAAACGTTGCGCCTAGAAAACACGCGGTTAGAGCCGCGCCGGATGCCATGGCCCCAAGACCTTTGTTTCTCATTGGAGGGCCGTCCAGCAAGGTTGCCGCATTCTGGCCGGTTCCCGGCGTGCTGAAAAGTATGGCCGTCAGTCCACCGCCTTGAGCGACGGTTGCGTGAGCGCCGAGCAGAAAAGCAATGCCGGCTCCCGGCTCCAGTGAATAGAGAAACGGTATGACCATCGCCATCGCGAAGTGGCCGCCGAGACCCGGAATGACGCCAATCATCAGTCCAAGCAACGAGCCCGCCAGCAGGTAGGGAAAGACGTCAATACTGACCGCCTGCAGAAATCCGCTCAGAAGGCCGTCGACTATACCCATATTCTTGCCGCTTATCCGTTACGCGCCGGGAGTCGGAGGCTGGTGCGGATCCTTCACTGCCGATTGAACATGTCGGTAAGCCCAATAGGCCTCACCATCAGGACGATGGCGAGAGTCGCCGGTCGTTCGGCCAGGCTGTCCGACAGAACGACCGAGCGCAATCCCTTTCCCGGCGGCAGACTGAATTTTAAGCTGATGCACCAGCAGCCCGTAGCAGAAGTCTTGAGGACCGCGCGCAGGGGTCTTCGGGTTGCAGGCGCGAAGAGAGGAGCGCAACGATGTCTTTTCATCGTGACCGACGAGGGACAAAGCCTGCTGCCCGAACCCCCCTGCGCCCGAAGGGTTATGGCGAAACGGGGCCGTTTTCGTTGTCGCCGACTCCTCCCAATGAATTCGCATTGTCTCGTCGTCGTCTCCTAGAATCCAGCCCCGTTTGGCCGTAACGCGGCCCTTGAGACTTCTGCTACGGGCTGCTAGGGCGCTCCGTGTAGCCTTATAACTATTGAATAGCCAAGTAGCTCTGACCTTGGTGACGATAGTGTTTCAGCTCAGGTGGTCAGTGCACGCTTTTCGAGGTGAAAGAACGAGTTGAGTCGGGCCATCGCTGCCAAGGGCTCTTACAGTTCGCCTCTTATCGCCCTGACGAATAGCTGCTTGATCTCGTTCGGCATGATGGTCGCGTCATCGACGATTTGCCGCATCTCCTCGGCTGAGGCATACCTTATGGGCCGGCCGGATCTTTCAGCATCCGCAAGCAATTCCGGATCATGGAGGGCGCTGTATAAAGCTTCACTCAAAAATTGAACCCTGTCGGGCGGCGTACCCGGGGGCGCCGCGACCGGTCGCCCAACCGCATGCAGGTTTCCCCAGGCCGTGAGTATGACTCGGGTACGCTCAGGATCGGGGGTCTGGTCGATCAATTCAAAGGTAGTGGGTACATTTGGGAGTTCTCGAATTCTTTGCTGACCGCTCTGCAGAACGACCGTATCCTGGCCCGTGCCGACCCCATCAAGCGCACTACCCCAGGATCCCCAAGTGCCGATGATATCGCCCCTTAGCATCGCCTGTCTTACGACAGCCGAGCTATCGAAGCCGTGTATGACATCGAGTGGCAGATTGAATGCTTCAATGGTAATGACGGCGTCCACGTAAGTGATACTGCCTAAGCCCGTCGCGCCGATCTTGAGCTGAGTGCCGGATTGCCATATCTCTTCAATCGACTCGTAGCCACTGTCACCGGAGACAGCGAGGACTCTGGGATCGGACACGACACGTCCGAGGAACTCAAACTCCGCAATCTGATAGTCGGCTCCCTGAATGCCGGCGAGTTCATTCGTAACCATCGCGCCACCGTTGATCATGCCTATTGTCAGGCCGTCAGAGGGTGAGTTATAGAGTTCGTTAACACCCCGCATGCCGCCTGCACCGGGAAGATTGACGATGTCTACGCGCGCGCCGGTATACCTTTCGATATAGGGCGACAAGAGACGCCCGTATTCATCGTATCCACCGCCAGGTACGTAAGGGACGATCCAGCGAATGCTCCGGCCGTCATAAAAAGCTGCGGCGCCCGTCTTGGGTTCTCCGCCGCCGTCCTCAGACTGGCAGGCCGCCAGTCCGAAAAGAACGAGCGCGGCGATCAGGCGTAGGCTCATCACCTGATGCACGATCATGGCATGTCCCATCGGTCTCCCCCGAGCGTCAAGTGCGCTTAAGTTTCTACGGCAATCCTGCAAAAGTATGCAGCAAGGTTTCCGTACATTACAACCGTGTATCGTCGATCAGAACGATATCATTTCAATACTGATATTTGCTATGCTCGGGTCAGTCACCTGACTTTCGAAATCCGAGAAGGGCCGATGAAAGATCTTTCCACGAAAACAGAATCAAATTCTACTCCGGAGAACTACCACAGTCAGAAAGACCGAATTTTTGTTCGGTCTGTTCGTGGCGCGTACAACATGGCGGAAGAACTGAAGCGCTTGCGCTCTATGCCGCGGGTCCGTAAGGCCAGGAACATAAAGTTCGTTGACGGTCCGCAGACCTACAGCCGCCATTATGTGGAACCGAAGGACGGTATTACTCAGGCATTTCACTTACACCTGGAAGAGTACGGCCCTGGAGGCAAGTCACAGAAGCACGGTCACGTAAATGAGGCGGCATTCTATATTCTCGATGGGGAAGGCTATGAAATTCACGATGGTCAACGTTACGAATGGAAAGCAGGCGACGTTGCGATCGTGCATAACAATTGCGTACACCAGCACTTCAACGGGAGCGATACGAAGCCGGCGCGAGCTTTGGTTATTAAAACCAAGCCGATGTTTATGTTCATGAACATGCTGTTTCAAAAACAGGTTGTACCTCGTCCCAGTACGCCGGCGCCGGGTGGAGAAAATTTTTCCGCGCGGGAGGAAGAAGACGACTTTAACCACCCGAAGGATGGTTATTGATCATGGCCTGGGGTGAAACATCAGTCTGGCTGGCGGGAGTTGAGAACGATGCTCTTTATCAAAACTTGCTCGACGATGCCGAATCGGCGCCGGAGCGAAACGCCAAACGGAAGAAAATAATAAAGCCGACAGAGATGCCCTGGGAAATGTCTCCGCAGGGCATACTCAAGCATCTGATCAATGAACAGATGAATACGCGGATGGAGACTGTCGACGCCTACATGCAGATTATTCCGCCGGCAAGCCGGTCAGGCAAGCACCGCCACCTTGCAGAAGAATGCCTGTATGTTCTGGAGGGCCATGGATACGATCTGCATCAGGACTGCGATGTGGAAATAACCGACGACTATCACTGGACGCCGCAGGAAGAGATTCAGCGATTCGACTGGGAGGCGGGTGATGTCATTTACGTTCCACCCAACACAATTCATCAACACTTCAACGCCCATCCGGATCGTCCCGCCCGACTGATTTCGTCGATCAATCGTATTTTCAAACATAGCGGCCTGAATGATCTCGAACAGATCGAGAATGCTCCCGAATATGAGCCCGGCCGCAAGCTTACGCCGGAGTATGTGCGTGCATTGTTGCGTGGCGAAAAACCCTGACACGCCACACACGGCAGACACTTCCCGTGATGTCCGGCGAGGTTCTTTGCTGAGGATCTCTTTCTGTTAGGTGCCTACCTTGCCCTGGCCTCCGCGGCGACTTTCGGCTTGAACAATGCGGCGCTGCGCCGTGGTGTACTGACAGGCAGCGTTCTGCAGGCCATGGCCATCACGGTACCGCTGGGAGTACCGCTTTTTGCACTGGCCTGCCTGCCATTTGGCGGCATTGAAGCGATCGGCAGGCTCACGCTGCCGGGATGGTCATGGATGGCGCTTGCCGGCGTTATTCACTTCGTAATCGGCAGGTATGGGAACTACCGGGCCACCCGCGCCATCGGCGCAGCGTTGTCGGCTCCGATACAACAGCTGAGCGTGCCTGTTTCCCTGATCCTCGCCATTGGCTTGCTGGACGAGGTCCTTACGCCGCTGAAAATTACAGGGTTGGTGCTCGTCATGGCAGGGCCTGCCATTGCCCTCCGGCGAGGGAAGGAGCCCGACACGGCTGGTCTTGGGTCAACTTTCCACCCGCGCTATGGCGAGGGAGTACTCTGGGGCTCGGTCTCCGCACTGGCCTATGGTGCAAGTCCCTTGTTCATCATGATGGGACTGGGGCCGGATGGCGGGTTGATCGACAGTCTGGCCGGTGGCCTCATATCTTATTCTTCGGCTGCCGTCGTAGTTACTGTTCTTGTCCTCTTGGCTGGCGGGAAATCCTACATGCAGCAACTCGACCCCACTGCCGGAAAGTGGTTTTTTGCTTCCGGAATATTTGTGTTTCTGTCACAGATGTTTCGCTACATGGCTCTCGCCGTTGCGCCCGTTTCGGTGGTCGTACCGTTACAGAGGTTGTCGGTCGTATTCCGTGTGATCTTCAGTTGGATCCTGAATCGGGATCATGAAGCGTTAGGATTTCGAGTACTGATCGGCATTGCCATATCAGTTATCGGGGCGCTTGCCCTCACGGTGAGCGCTGAGCTTGTGGCATCGATCATAGGGGCGGAGTGGGGGGCAATTCTGACGGTCGAGTGGCCCTAACAGCCCGCAGCAATCCACCCTCCGGGCGCTGCCCAGAAAATCCTGGACTGCCTCGGCCTACCTTCGCGTGGACCCACCGTTGGCCCGGCCGCATCCATGCATCCCACCGAACGTGACTGAATCTGAACACCGCTGCAAATCGGAGGCCGAGTTCGCGTGCTTCGGCCCGTGCGATTCCGCGTGTCGGGCACGAATTTTCGTCTTGATTCCGCCGTTCTCCCTCCTGCAACCCAACATGACACCTCTCCTGCGACATTCCCGCCGTGCGTTTTGCCACAACCTACGCTGCGAACCCCGCTTGTTTTACTTATTGGCGCCCCCCCTAAAAAAACTGGTGAGCCCCTGCCGGTTCCACCTAAGATAGCTCCCATGCGTATTCTTACCACGATAAGTCTCTTGATCACACTGACTCCGGCGTTGATACCTCTCGAGGGCCGCGCCAGCGAAACCGTGATTCAAGAACGTTGAGAAAATATCGATGAATTTGATGATCCTGCAGATCTCGCGGGCGGCCACCGAACAACCCATGAAGAAATGCTTTGGGAAGCGAGTGTTTTCAAGAACACCGAAATTGATGTGAAAAGCACTGGCGATATTTACGCTGGAATTTTCAGTAGTGAATATCTGAGAAGGCGCGGGCTGGAAAATGGCCAAGCCAAGTACAGCGGACCTATCATAGAAATGCCGATGACCATCGTTGTTTTTAGGGATCCGGATGCTCCCGATATCCAGGACCGCTACAATTTGGATTTCGATCTGAAATACGATGATGATCCCTATTGCATCCCAATGAATTTTCCGAGGCAGGATGAAGCGCGAAGAGCAGATGTATCGAACTTTATAGAAGGCCGGACACGGGAGCCCCACTGGAATATGCGGCAGATCTCATGCCACATAAAAAGAAATTCGGAAACTTTTCATCAATGTGGAATCCACTTTCCGGAAATAAAACTGATTGTGACTGACGCACCCTTGGAAGGTGGGTATGCCGACTACAATTCTGAAGAGAACAGCCGGGCTGGAACGATTGGGACGATAACCGAAAATATTCCCTCAAAATCTGAACCGACCGTATTCCTGATGAGACACAGCATCAGTGGAATATCAGCAACTAGCTTTCCGCCCGAGCAACTTTCGCCATTCCAGTCGTTTGCAGGAACTGCCTTTATTTCTCAGAACGTTTTTGACGAGTCCTACCTAAGAAGGCGTGCGGCTGTGGACTACTACGATGTCATTGCTCACGAAACCGGCCACATTTTTCATTACGAAAATGAGGAAGAATATATCGGCTTGGTCCAAACACGAGATGGAATCCAGCAGCCCAAGTTAAACCTCATGTCTCATCAGCAGGACAGCAGTGGAATCTATCGAAAAAACGAAAATATCGAAAAGTACCAATGTCATCAAATGCGGGCTGGCGCTCAAAGAATGCTCGCCGATGATCAAATCCGTTTTAACGATGACTAAAGAACCACGCCCCTGGCCGCCATACGATCTGGGTGAATTCGTCAGGCCGACTGCGGAGAATCCCAGAACGTGAAAGTCGAAGCGGAACCGGCTGCTAGGGTTCTCGGAGCCAGCGTATTGCGGCAAGAAGTCCGCCGGCCACCTGACGGGGTTTCTCGATGTGGCCATAATGGGTCATGGGAAGATCGAAGACCATCACCCGGATGGGGCTGGCCGGATTTCTCCGTCGAAACTCATTCGCTAGCCGAAATTCAAGGGCCTGCTCAGGGTCCGCGTTCCAGTGACCACCGTCTTGTCGGGCGACTGTCCAGATCATCTTGCGGTAGCCGGTGGTAGGTGCGAGGACGGTGGAGAAGAGGTCAGGAATGACTGCCTCAGGATCCACGCCGAATGTGTTTCCCTCGAGCGCCTGGCGTATTTCGCTGACGGCGCGTTCGCGCAATTCGTCGGCTCCCTGGTGTTCCAGGTCCTGGAGGACCTGTTTGAATTGCGGTCGACGCTGCCCGACCCGTCGGTGCCAATCGCGGGCCACCTCCAAATCAGTGTTTCCGCTCGCAGGGTTCAATGGCCCAATGTATCCGCTCCCTATGTATCCATCCGGGCTGCGGGGACGCAGTACCGACACATGCGGGTAGCGCGCGAACCGCTCGGCGTTCTCGGCGCGAGCCTCCTGCGGGTCCTGCACGACCTTGTCCAGGGTAGCGGGCCCGCCGCTTCCCCATCCCAGAAAGAGTCCTTCCATGCGCGCCTTGAGGCTGGTTTCTTCGAGCAGAAACCGGATCTCTCCTCCCGTGGAATGGCCCACTACGAGCACAGGGCCCGCGGTGGCCGTTTCGATGAGACGGCGGACTCCTTCGCTTATTACTCGGAAGGTGAATACAGCATTGCGGACCTTGGCCTCCTCCGGCGACAGGCTCCGGTCCAGGACATAAGCCGGAATCCGGTCCTGCAATGCGCCGTCCCCGGGCCACCCTCCGTGACTGTAGTTTCCAGGGATCGTGATCAGGAGGACCTTGGCCTTTTGAGCGAGATATTGTCCCAGGCCGGGTCCGTTCAGGGGGTCCAGAAAAAATTCGTACCAGTTGGCGGATCCCCCATTGATAATCGTAATCGTGGGCAGCTCAGGCAGC
Source organism: Terriglobia bacterium (assembly GCA_965218085.1). Taxonomy (GTDB): domain Bacteria; phylum Acidobacteriota; class Terriglobia; order 20CM-2-55-15; family 20CM-2-55-15. The sequence goes on from CBDCKF010000001.1 coordinate 1,363,394, forward strand.
GGATCGTTCGGTGCCAGGTACAAGCCCGGGATGTCCCATTCCAGGCCATAGACCTCGTACCTCAGCTCATGCCACTCGGCCCGGTAACCCAGCCGATCGGCGTCTAGCGCCTCCAGTTCGCGCGGGTCGAAGGCACCGCCGGGCGCCGCATCCGCCAGCGATTTTACCTGGGCCCCGCCATCGGGCAGGTCCCATCCGAGTTGTTCGAATAAATCTTCCGGGATTCGGTGAAACCCCTGATTCTCGGCGAGCAACTGCAAGACCTCTGCTTCTGCTGGATCGTTTGAGGCGCTTTGAGGAGTCGCCGCGGCAGTCACAGCTAGGAATGCCACGACTGCAATCACACTATAGAAACAGACTCTGAACATGGTTAAGCTCGTTTCTGCTCTTCCATCACTAATAATGCGTTATTGAATCCCGTCAGACGGTGGCGGGTTCCATACCTTTCTTGGCCCTGAGCGCCTCCGCCGCTGCCTCTTCGAAGCCGTGATCGGCCGACAGCACGAGCGAAGCCGAGCGGACGTGTTGGTCTTCAGGATTGCGGCCGGGCGGCATCTGCCCCTCCTTCATCGCTTCCAGCGCCCTGAAGATGCGTCGGCGAGCCATGATGATGCCTTTGTCGCTCGACACCAGGTGTTCATCGGTCCGGTCGACGATGGCACCCATGCTTTCCTGCAGCGAAGCATCCTGCATCCCGATACCTTCGACACCGCTGGCGATCTCACCCGACTTCTGCTTTTCGCGGTCGATCAGATAGTCATTTTCCTTGCTCGCGACCGGCAGATAGGTGCCCGGGATAACCTTGACGTGGATTCCCTTGCCCTCCTTCATCGCCTCACGTTCTTCCGGTTTGATCATGCGGGTCGGATGATAGTCATAGCTCCAGGCCCAGCAGTGCGTGTCGTCAATCGGGACCCAGAAATGTCCGTGCAGGGTGTAGTCGCCCCGCGGTGGGATCATCGTGAAGGCGGGCATAACGTACTGGGTGATCCGCCAGTAGTAGTGATCCTCTTCGGCATTGCGCCGTGCACCGACGTAAAGGCCGCCCGGGCTCTCGATCACCTCGAATACCGGGGCTTTGTCCGCGAGGTTGTACTCGCCGCCCTTGGTGTTCTTGAACAGAGGATCGCGGTGCAGTGCATCGCCGTGCAGAAAGGAAACGTGGGAACTGTCGATGCCGCCTTCCATGGCCTGCAGCCAGTTGGTCCTCTGCAGACGCTTGCTCGAGTAGGTCTGTTCGGGCCCGACCATTATGAACTCCCACTCTGGATAGGGCGGCTGCTGATCGGGCGGGCCCATGTAGGTCCAGAGAACGCCCCCGCGCTCGATCAGCGGATACGACTTCAGTTTTATCCGATCGGGAAATCCCGTGTCTTTCGCTTCCGACGGGATTTCGACACACTGTCCGGTATGGTCGTACTTCCAGCCATGGTAGGGACACCGGAGACCACAGTCCTCATTGCGGCCGAACCACAGTGACACTCCGCGATGGGCGCAGAACTCGTCGACGAGGCCATAGCGGCCATCACTGTCGCGAAACGCAATCAGGCATTCGGAGAGAAGCTTCACGCGGACGGGGGGACAGTCATTCTCAGGCAGTTCTTCGGCGAGAAGGGCAGGCATCCAGTATGTGCGGAACATGCCACCCATCGGGGTTGCCGGTCCCGTCTGCGTCAGCATGGCGTTTTGCTCTTTTGTCAACACTAGTTCGGCTCCGTTAGGGCAAACCACGGTATTGAGATGTACCGCCTACGGCAGCGATGATGGTACGAACGCAGGCGTCCAGACAGATTCCGCAGAATCACACGCTTTATGAAGTCATTTCGAAGTGCTGCCATGGCCTCAAGTTTCTAAGCGCGGGCTCCGGCCACAGAATATTCGGGGTACGAGGTCGAATCGCGGAGCAGACCGGTTCGGGCAACTTCGACGTCGAGTATATAGGGTCTTCCTTCCCGGGCCGTTCGAATCGCCCTCCGGATGGCCGGCTCGAGTTGGTCCGGGTTCAGGACGCGTTCTCCGCCGATTCCGTAAGCCTGACCGATGTGCGTGAAGTCTATGTCGGGACTACCCAGATAACAGATCATGTCTCTGTTCTCCTGGGCTGCGCGTCCACCCCGTGCCTGCATCTGGTTGCGGGGCTCGTCATAGCTATGGTTGTTGGCAATGACGGTAATAACGGGGACATCGTACCTGGACATGGTCCACAAAGCATCGGACTGCCCGAACAGGAATCCTCCGTCACCCTGCAGAGACACCACTTGCCGGTCGGGGTTCGCTAACTGGACACCGATGGAGGCCCCGACGCCCCAGCCCAGTGCCCGCCCCGCCGTGCGTCCGATTCTGGTTTTCTTGCCGTCGGCGAACGGGAAGGCTCTGAGGACCCAGTCTTCGGTTCCCACCTCGGTGACAACAAACGCATTGTCATCCATCATCTGGTTGAGCGTGAGCAACAGACGCGGCCAACTCACGGGAACCTGATCCCAAACCCCTTCTGCTCCGGCTGTCAACGCCGCTCTCCTCCCCGCGGCGGCCTGAACCAGCGCCGGTCCTCGATCGTCGCGAATCCGTGCCAGTCTCGTGGGTGTCGCAACGGCCTTCACCGCTTCGATGAGGGCTCTCGTCGTCTCTTTGACGTCGGCTACGATCGAGAGGTCGGTGGGAGAGTAGCCGCCGATATGACGGGTATCCATACCGGCATGAATGATTTTGGCCTCACCCGGAGCGCCCGGCATGTGGGCGCCCAGATTGAGAAACAGATCGATGTTGGTCGGAAAGCGCATGGGGTCATAGTATTGCCCCAGAAAGTGGGGATGGTCGGTGGGGAAATCAGCACCCCAGCTTCGTGCCTGTGTGGCCGGAATCGCCAGTAACTCAGACAGTTCTTCCACGTCGGCACGGGCGCCCGTAGACCACACTTCGCGGGACAGATAGAGAATCGGGCTTGCGGACTCGACAAGCATTTCAGCGGCTTGCTCGATCACCTGGGGGTTGGGCGCAACATTGATAGGAATATCAATGCTCCGCCGGGGAAAGATTCCCGTTGCGACATCTGTCTGATACAGAAGGTTTCTCGGCACCCGGATCATCGTCGGGCCGCCCGGCGCAATCGAGGAGAGCCTGAAGCTCTTGGCCAGCCATTCCGGAATTCGCGAGGACTCGCCCACCAGCCAACGCCACTTTGTGTATTGCGCGAAAGGCGTCAGCCAATCCTCCAGATCCTCGTGACCGTCACGTCCATGAGACGTGGTATTCGCATGATCTGTAAAGACGACAACAGGCGTCCGGTCTTTCATCGCGTTGTACATGTTTGCGCTGGCACCCGGCCCACCCACGCGACTGAAGGTGGCGAAGGCCACCTCACCGCTGGCTTTGGCATAACCGTCTGCAATGGCCATGGTCTGATGTTCTGAGACAGCCTGAATAAACTGCATCTGCGGTCGGTCGACCAGGGAATCGGCCAGTGGCCCCATTCCGGAACTGTTGCAGACAAAAATGAAACGGGTCCCAAATTCCTGGAGTTGTTCGCCCAGCAAGTCCCCACCACTGCCTTCGAAAGGAAGGAATTGGGCCGGGGCCGCGGCTGTCGGTCCTGGAGTCACGATAGGTTCAAGGGCGCCCAGGGCTGACTGGACCGCCGCCAGGCTGAACCCGGCCGCAGTCAGGCTCCGCACAAAATCGCGGCGGGAAATTTCACCGCCCAGGTAATCTCTTACTTTGTCGCGCATGCTCTCTTCCTCACCCGCGGATTGTTCGAGCCGGAAAGACCGGGAGATTCCCGGCAGTAAATGCCTTTCCGGAACTCCTATGGTGTGAACGACGTCGACAGGTAGTCGATCACGGTTTCGGGCTCGTTCCCTCCTAAGGGACTGCCCAGACGGACCATGTCGTTAACGATACCGCGCCACTGATCCGCATTCCGACGCTCCGAAAAGATCGGACTGAGATCATGGCACCCCACACAAGCCACCGCGACCAGACTTTTCCCTGCTCCCTCGGGTAGTGCGGTGTCTTCGTTTACCGAAGTCGCCGCAGACGACGGTGTCAGGTTCCGACCATAATCGGAGACCATGTAGTCCTCGATCATGTCTGCTTCGCCTGGAAGCAACGGCGCGCCGCGCCACATCATCAGGACGATGCTCTCCCGCCAGGATTCAGCAGTCTTCTGCTGCCTGAAAATCAAGTCCAGGCCGTGGCATTGCACACAGGCTGCCTCGAGCGCCCGAAGTCCGTCGGGGGCCGCCCCCTGCGGGGGACTGGCGGCGCGTAATGGGGAGGAGATCATTGTCGACGGGAGGGATTCGACGAAGTGACCGCTCGCGGCCAGAATTAGTCCAATGGAAAGACCCACCTTCGTGACCCGAATCCAGTTCAGCGTTCTCATTTCAACCCTCTGAGGTCTGCCCCCGAGCAGATCAGTGTGAAGCGACTCGACAGCAACATCCGGCCCTGAATTTGTCCCCCTGGACCTGACCCGAGGTGTCGGCGCAGCCTGTGGATATACTGGTTATCGGACGTGTGTGACACAGCAAATGAATTCTACTGGATCAATCAACCCCAGGGAAAGGGAAAGTAGACACGCGTGCGTTGACAAGAGTTGGCGTCTATGGTTCTCTAACGCCTTAGAGGCCACGATGTTAACAATAGCGCGCTGTATTAAACTGACTCCTGCGGTGTGGATTCTCTGTGTATCGGGGCTTTGCTCCGCACAAGGCTGGAGATCGTATGTCGATCGGGCAGAACGGTTCAGCGTCAATATCCCCGCCGAACCTAGGGTAGAGGACACGACCTACATGGGGGAGCGCGGCGGCACTTACCCGGCGCGCGTCTATACCACCGACCAAGGTCCAAACCGCTACTCTGTTACCGTCGTTCACTATGTGGACGCCCCGGCGACGGTTGTACGGGGATCGATCGCGCACGCGGCGTGGAACGTTCGCCAGAGGGGCGGTGAGGTCACCTACGACGCCTACGCTCAGGTTGATCGTATTGAAGGACACCAGCTACAGATCACAAACGCGGACCAGAGTCGCACCTATGTTGCGATCCATCTTCACCAGGGTCGTCTCTACGTCCTGGAGGCAAGGGTGCCCCCCGCTTCGCCTCCGCCGGTGCAATTTCAGCAATCGCTTGTCATTCTTGACGAGGAGGGCAGCAGGATCCGTTATGCTGTCGACGAATACGGAAACAGAACCGTTCGCATCGCTCCCGAGGATTAGTGGGCTGAATGGGAAGATTGGGATATAAGATTTCGCTCGGTCGTTCTTACAGACATCCTGCCTGAACGACCGGTGACCCCCGCCATCATCCTGAGGGCGATGCCTATAGCGGTCGATGATGTTGAAGCAGTCCCAGAACGACCGGCACCGTTCCGACGGTCCGCGTGAATGGCTTTTCTAGTAAAGAGGCGGCAGCCGATGCGTGCAGAGTAAGAAGATCATCGGATCAGAGTGAACACTTTAAGTACCAAACATCCAATTCAGGCCACCAGAGGTGCGTGTGGCGGTATCCAAATTTAGATCTTTCGGAGAGTGAGATGACATCAAAAACCTTTTGTCTTGCGGCCATGATCGCGGTCGCGTTGACCATGTGCGGGCCTGCATGGGGCCACCATTCGCACTCCAACTACGACCAGACCCAATTCGTCCATATGGACGGTACTGTTGCGGATGTCTCCTGGATCAATCCACATGTTTGGGTTTACATGGAAGTAATGGATCCTCAAGGTCAGCCGAAAATGTGGGTTCTTGAGGGCGGCGGGATCCGTCCGCTAGTCCAGAAAGGTTGGACACGCGACAGCCTGAAGGCGGGTGACGAAATCTCGGTGAGGTGTTATCAACTGAGAGACGGTTCCGAAGGCTGTCTGCTCGGATTTGTGACAACGGCAGACGGAGTTGAAAAAGAGTTCGACTAGGCGACGGCAACTGGCCTGCCGAAAACCCGTGGTATCTAACAAGCACCGCGGGTACGAAAAACGGCATTCTTGCCCGAGGCGTGAGCTGGCTTGGACCCTCATCCTTACGTTCCCACCTCCCCGGCGCGTTCGCGCTCGTCATTGATCGAACGTTTCGACCCCTTGAGAAAGCCCGTAAACTAACCTTTCCGTTATGAACATATGCCGATCATCAACGAGAGCACCAAGACTGCGATTCAAGTCCTGACGCGGAGAGAGTACTTGCATCATCACGGGCCGGATCCGGACCACACCCCCGAAGACCAACACCTGGGCCCTGAGTACGAGGGCCCGATCGAGGATCACCCCTTATGGCAGAGGGACAACGTGACTCTCACCAGCGTCGGTGTTGACATCGGCTCAGCCGGGACGCAGATCCTGTTTTCGCGCATGCACCTTCGCCGCCAGGCGGTCGACCTCTCAAGCCGGTATCTGGTGGTCTCCTGTGAGACCTGGTATGAATCTCCGGTCCGGTTGACGCTCTACCGAAGCGAAACTCTCATAGACGCCAGGGCCCTTGGCGCGATTGTCGACGCGGCTTACATGCCGGCAAGAGTGCATCCGGACGATATCGACACAGGAGTGGTGATTTTGACCGGGGAAGCGCTCAGGCGCGAAAACTCCGAGCGCATTGCAGCCATCCTGTCGAAAAAGTGCGGGGAACTGGTCTGTGCGACCGCAGGCCACCACATGGAGGCCATGCTCGCGGCTCATGGCTCAGGCGCGGTGCTGGCTTCGTATGATCGCCAAGAGTGCGTGCTCAACATTGACATCGGGGGCGGCACAACTAAATTCAGCGTGATAGAGAAAGGCACAGTCGTGGCCACGGCCGCGATCCACATCGGCGGGCGCTTGTTGGTGCGCAGGCGCGACGGGCGGCTTGCCCGCCTGGATCCTGCCGGCCAAACCCAGGCCGAACGTGCCGGTTTTTCCTGGCACGTCGACGATGAGGTGACCGACGAACAGCTCGACGCGGTCGCAGAATCCATGGCCGATGCCCTGGTCGCGGCCCTGACCGAGCCGACGCTACCGTTCGATGTAAGGGAGCTTTACCTGACCGATCCGATTACCGGTTTGGACACAATCGCCAGCGTTGTCTTCTCCGGCGGCGTCGCCGAGTTCATCTATAACCGCGAGGAACGCGATTTCGGCAATATCGGCAAACGTCTCGGCGAGGCGATCTTGCGGCGGGTCGATTCGGGCGAGTTACCCTGGCGTCTCTTGCCCGACAGCCAGGGAACCCGCTCGACTGCACTCTGCGCCTCGGAGTTCACGGCTCAGTTGAGCGGCAATACCGGCTATATCAGCGACCCTCAGAGGCTGCTGCCCCGACGCAACGTTCAGGTCGTCCGGCCCGACTTCGATTTTACGGAAGACTTCGATTCGGAACGGCTCGCCGAAGCGATTCGCCGGCACATGATGCGATTTGACGTCGTCGACTCCGAGGCCGACATTGTCCTGGCCTTCCACTGGAAGGGAGTCCCCGAGTTCCGTCGTATCTCGGCGTTTGGGGAAGGCATTCGGCGTGGCGTGGCCGAGCGCGTCGCCCGCGGCAAGCCGATCTATGTGATTCTGGATGCCGATATAGCAATGAATCTCGGCGCCATCCTACGGGAGGATCTCGCGATCGACAATGAGGTTCTGGTCATCGATGGCATCGCTCTGTGGGATTTCGACTATATCGATCTGGGCCGGATGCGACTGCCCTCGGGCACGGTGCCCGTTGCGATCAAGTCCTTGGTCTTTCATGACGTCGTCCAGGGTCCTCATCGGCACCAACGCGTTCACCACAAGCCACAACACACATCGGGGGACTGAGATGGCCGCACCCCTACTCAAGGCTGTAAGCCGGACGCAGGGCAATAACGCCGCCCTGAAAGACGGGACCGTCATGCCGGAGGGCTGTGTTCTGGATTTCGAGGAAGTGCCGGTGCTGGTTCATGCGTTCCGGCGCATGGTGCGTGGGCTGGAATTTGACGTTTGTGAAATGGCCCTGACTACTTATCTTTGTGCACGCGAGCACGGCGTGCGTTTTACCGCTCTGCCGATATTCCTGGTACGCGCATTCCACCACGGCGCGATCCTTCACAACGTGAATTTCCCTGTGCGCCATCCACGGGAGTTGGAGGGAAGGCGAGTCGGAATAAATCGGGGATATACGGTGACCACCGGAGTTTGGGCGCGAGCTGTCCTGCAGGAAGAATACGATGTCGATCTCGGCAAGATTACGTGGGTTCCGTCTGGTGACGAGCACGTGGAAGCCTATCAGCCACCCGGGAACGTCGTTCCTCTCGATCCTGGCAGGACGTTGGAGGAAATGCTCGATACTGGGGAACTGGCGGCAGCGATCGGTTTGAAAACGAATCTTGCCCACGTTCAGCCAATGATCCCGAACGCGCTGGATGCGGGTATCGCGGCCTTTGAACGTGGGGGGCACTACCCAATCAACCATCTTGTTGTGGTCCGGGACGAGATCCTCGCCACATATCCCGAAGTAGCCGTGGCGCTGTTCAACGCGTTTGCCGAGGCAAAGCACCTGTATATGGAGCGTCTCAGGCGAGGAAGAATCGAAAACCCAACAGAGATAGATAGTCTGCACGCGCGGATGATGGAGATCGCAGGTGACCCGCTGCCCTACGGAATCGCGCCGAATCGTCGTGTGCTGGAGAGCCTGATCCGCCACGCGACGGCCCAGCAGATCCTGAAAAAAGTGGTTGAGGTCGAGACGCTTTTTGTTCCAGCGACGCATGAGTTGAGTGGCTGATTTCGCAGTCCGCGGTTGGAGGTTCGCGAAGTAAGATTTCGCTCGGTCGTTCGATCAGACATCCTGTCTGAACGACCGGCGACCCTCACCATCATCCTGATGGCGAGGCCTATTGGGGAGTGGCGTAATGTCGATTGGGTCCTAAAAACAGACCCACACCGGTCCCCCGGTGCGGGTGAACAACGAGGCGGTAGCCGAGGCGTTCAGGGTAATAGGATAATCGGATGCTACTGAGACAAACCTTCTAATTCCAGCGTGTTAACCGAGCTTACGTGCTCATTCTGCCCCCGAAACACTATCCAAAAACTCAATCACTTTTGCCGGTGCTGTCGCTTCCGTCTGGCCTTCCGGTGGCACATCCCAATATTCGGCGCCCGGCAGGCACTCTTCGAGATAGCGTGCAGCCGAAGTCGCGTGCGAGTCGTCATCGCCCGGAATGATTAGCGTCGGTATGTTCAGGCGCTTCAATTCTTCCGGTTCCGCGCCCGGTGCAGTATCCCGGTCGAGAAGGGTGCGCGACATGTGGGCGACGATCCGCTTGTAGTGTTCCAGGTCGAAACCAGCGTATTGCTGGGCGAAGGCGGGGTCGCTTCGGATGACCCGAACCCAGGGGCCGAGGCGGGGATCCTTTCCAAAACCCGCGTCCGTATTTTTCGCGAGTTCGGCAACGCCAGCGAGGCCTTCCCGTTCCACGAATGACAGATGCTCCCCAAAACGGCCGTGCCCCTTGATCCGGAAACTCGCACCTCCCACGGGCCAGTAGAGGACCATGCTGAGCGTCCGGTCGGGATGCTTGACGCCAAAGGCAATCGCCGGGGGGCATCCCATGCAGCCCCCAAGAATATGCGCTGACCCGATGCCGAGATGCTCGAGCAGCGCCTTGCCTTGTACCACGTAGTCGTCCCATGTAATCTGTTCGATCCGTCCACCCGATAGCCCGGTTTCACGACGGTCGAACGTGATGCAACGGTATTTGGCCGCCAGGTGATCCAGTAGCTTGATACGCGCGTAGATACCGAGCGTCGACCATTTGTCGAGCGAGGCGTCGAAGCCGCCCGGAGAGAACATCAGCAGTGGCGGACCATCACCAATGACTTTGTAGTTTGTCAAGATACCGTCGAGGGTCGCTGTAGCCATAGCGGTTGGCTAGCTCTTGGCCGGTGGGGCGCCCTTGATCTGCCGCCCCGCACGCACGTCATCGCTGAAGGCAGTAATAGCGTTCAGCACAAGGGGCGCGACGTTCGCATAGGTGTCCACGGGTTCGTCCAGATACTTGGCTCCGTATCCGATGGCGGCATGGCCCAGGCGTACTCGTCCGTCGAGCCATGGCCCGCCGCCGAATCCGCCGATCACCGGAATGGAGACAGCAGCGGCTACAGCCGGCCCCACGACAGGCCCCGAATTCGTGAAATCAAGCAGAACTGCTCCGGCGTCCTCCAGCATTTTCGCCTCGGTGACCAGACGGTCTTTCATGTCCGCCGACACTTCGACATCCCCTCTGGACATGGCGGAATATTCGACGCCGTATCGCATTGCAGTCTGAGGAGTTATCCCGAATTGTGCCCAGACGGGAATGCCGGCGCGGGTGATCGCGGCAACCGCCTGGGGATAGTCAGCTGCGCCGTCCAACTTGATCATGTCTGCACCAGCTTCCTTAACCATTCGGATGCCGGCGCGGACAGCGGCCTCGGTACCTTCCTGCAAGGGGCCATAAGGAAAATCGCAACTCAGCAGCGCCCGTTTCGTTCCCCGGCGCACGGCTTGTGTGACGGTCACCATCTGGTCCATTGTCACCTCGAGCGGGTTGGGCTGGCCCCAAAGATTGATCCCCACCGAATCTCCGACGGACATGATCTCGACACCGACGCGATCGACGATCTGAGCCATCTGGTAGTCCCAGACGACAATCCCCACGATTTTCTGCCCGTCGCGCTTCATCTGGTGAAGCCCGGGTATGGTTACCTTGTCGACCATTGGAATCGTCCCACCCGATCGTTGCTGAGCGTTGCAAACGTAGATATTGGTGAGCGTCAAATAATAACAAAGATCAGACTTTGATAGGCGGTATCAGCAAAACAAGCCAGTAGGGTCTTCGCCATGCTGACACGGCTTGGGAATGACGGCTCAAGTTTGAGCTATCATGTTGTCTCGTGGAATACCCTGAGATTGCCGCTGTTTACCGGGAGAGCCGCAGGTCTTCATATCGCGCCCCATTCCAACCTTGCCAAGGACGTACTCATGACTAAAGACGCCATCGTGTCCGATGAAACCGCGAAGTAATTCGCCAGGGAGAAAGAAACACCATGCACCCGCTGGGTCCAGAAGCAGGGCCTCGACATCATCGACGGAACTTACGTTCCGGACCTGAGGACTCTCGAACTGAAACCCTGGGCGCGGCGAAACGGGCGCGGCGTTTATATAAATCACGATGTATCCAGGACTTCCAACGACTGCTATGTCTGCGAAATCGCACCAGGCGACGAACTCACACCGCAGCGCCAGTTGTGCGAAGAGATGATCATGATACTGGACGGACGCGGATCGACGCGGGTCTGGAACGAGGCGGGCCAGACTGTTTCGTTCGAGTGGCAGGCGGGCGCGTTGTTCTCGATTCCGCTCAACACATGGCACCAGCATTTCAATGGCTCGGGTCAGGACACCGTACGCTTTGTCGCGGTGACTAATATGCCGCCAATCATGAACGTGTTCGAAGAACCCGAATTCATCTTTAGTACCGCGTACGACTTCAAGTCCCGCTTTTCCGGTGAACCCGACTATTTCGCGCCGAAGGAAGAGGTCAGCGGCCTCTTGCTCGAGACCAACTTCGTCGCTGACGCAGTCAATCTGCCGCTGATCGAGGCGAAGGAGCGCGGCGCGGGCGGCGGACACATCCGTTTCAACCTAGCGAAAAGTTCGATGAACAGCCATATCTCGGCGTTCCCGGCAGGCAAGTACAAGAAGGCCCATGCCCATGGCCCCGGCGCCCACGTCATCACGCTTGCCGGTGAAGGCTATACTCTGATGTGGCCGGAAGGCGAAGAGCCAAAGCGCTACGATTGGAAGCCGGGCACGATGATCACACCGCCGATCATGTGGTACCACCAGCATTTTAACACCGGTGCGGAGGCGGCCCGCTATCTGGCTTTCAAGTATGAAGGCGTCGCGATTCGCAGTTCCCAGGGCGTTCCGAAGGCGTGGGTGAGCCGACGTATCGGTGGGCACCAATCGATTATGCCGATGAAAAACCTGAAGTGCGGACGATGTTCGCGAATGCCCTGGCCGCAAAGGGCCTCGAGCCGCAGATGCAGGACTCCTACGAAACGGAAAAGGAGACACTACCCCCAATCGCATGATGTTCAGGCGACGGTTGGTCGTTTCAGCGGTATTGGGACGCTGTCTATAGAAACCGAGTGAGATAAATCAATATGACAGAACAAGTGCTAGCAGCAGTTCGCACCGGTGCCCACAAAACCGAATTTCGGGAATTCCCGATGCCCGAAGTGCCCGTGGACGGCGCTTTGCTGAAAATGGAGGTCGCGGGTATCTGCGGCACGGACGTGAAATTCTACGCCGCCCCTCCGATCGACTCACCGGTCATCATGGGACACGAGAATATCGGCTACATCGCGAAGGCCGGTAGCCAGTTTGTGGATCGCAAGGGCGTCAAAGAAGGTGATCTCGTGTTTGTGGAACACTACGTCCCCTGTTTCAAGTGCGAATGGTGCCACAGGGGCGAATACCGCCTGTGCGCGGCCACGGACTGGCGCAAGGGTCCCGATGCTGTGCGTTACGGCTACAGCTCGATCGAACGCGCGCCGCATTTGTGGGGCGGGTTTGCGCAGTATATGTTTCTGCCCTGGAACGCCGTGGTGCACAAAGTGCCACACGGAGTATCGGCCGAGCTTGCGGGCGTGGTGACGCCCATGGCGAACGGCATCCAGTGGGCTCTGTTTGACTGCGGCGTCGGTTACAACTCACGGGTGCTTATTCAGGGTCCAGGCCAGCAGGGGCTTTCCCAGACTGTGGCGTGCAAGCAGGCAGGCGCTTCGTTGATCATCGTCACCGGTACGTCGAAGGACAGAGCCCGGCTTGAAGTCGCGTTGAAGCTCGGTGCCGACCACGTAATTAATGTCGAAGAAGCCGACCCTGTCGAACGCGTCCTGGAAATCACCGAGAGTGAAGGCGTGGATGTGGCCCTGGACTGCACCGCCGGAGCCGGGACTGCACCGGACCGTATCAGCATCGAGACGCTCAAGCGCAAGGGCGGTACGATGCTGATGCAGGGTGAGATCGGTAAGTATCCGGAGTTCCCGGTCGGGAAGGTGACGAACAAGTACATCACGATCAAAAGTGCACGCGGACACAACTTCCGCTCCTGCGAGCTTGCCTTGAGGCAACTGGCCTCGGACAGATTTCCCCTGGACCTGATGACAACCCACCGTTTCGGGCTCAAAGATACGGATCTGGCGATAAAATCCGTCGGCGGCACGGAGGCCGAGGGAGTGATACATGTTTCGCTTATGCCCTGGGAATAGCCGGTCACTCTTGCAGAAACGCTGAAGGTCTCCAGGCATCGGTCCCGTGGCGGTTCGAGGCGGAGGGGCAAGGGAAGAGATTAGAAAGACGATGGAATACTACTCCCTGTTATTACTTGGCCTCGTGGTTGGCATTCAGCATGCGCTGGAGGCGGACCACCTTGCGGCCGTCGCAGCGATGGGCTCGGGCCGGACCTCGGGCCGGGCGCTCGTTGTTCGGGGCAGCTTCTGGGGCCTTGGCCACACGGCTACGCTTTTGCTGATTTGCGGCCTGTTGCTGATCTTGGGTGAGACGATCTCGTCCCGAGTGGAAGCCCTGTTTGAACTCGCTGTGGGTGTGATGGTCATGCTCCTCGGTGCCAGGGTTTTCGCCCGGCTCTGGAGGGAACGTCCTCATTTTCACGTTCATCAGCACGAAAACGGTGTGCGCCACATTCATGCCCACAGCCATCTCCCCGCCGCCGCGGGCCACTCGGAAAACTCGCATCGCCACGAACACCGCGACCTGGGTCTGGGGCGCGCCCTTTTAGTGGGTATGATGCACGGAGCGGCGGGCTCAGCCGGCTTGCTCGTATTGGCCGCGGCCGCAAGCTCGGCCATTGACGCTGTTGGCTACGTAGTCGCATTCGGTGTGGGTTCGATACTCGGCATGGCCGCGTTGTCGTTTGTCGCTTCCTATCCCCTGGGGTTCCTTGAGCGAAGCGCGCCCTGGGTCAACGCCGCCACGGCTGCTTCCATTGGTTGCGCCGCCATGATCATCGGCGGCCGGCTCGTGACCACAAGCTGGGGGGCCTTGTGAACGATGGATGCGAAGGGCGAAGCGAATCCATCTTCCGACGGGAACTGACTCGAGGAATCTCGATCCTGGAACAGCTGGGAATTATCGATTTCAACGGCCATTTCAGTGTCCGCCTGGATGACGGGCGCATCCTGATCAACACCGGGAATTCGGTTCGCAGTGCAATCGGCCCGGAGGACTTTGTCGTCGTCGGAGCGAACGGCGAGCTTTCCGAAGATGCCACCGCCCCACCAGCCGAGCTGCCTCTTCATGTATCGATCTATCAGGCGCGTCCCGATGTCCAGGCTGTAGTTCACGGCCACCCGAGTTGGTCCACCTTGTTGTCCAGCGCCGGGCGCTCCTATCAGGTCACCATGGCACAAGGTGCGCTGCTCGGTGATGTTCCGGTTTTTCCCTCACCGATGTCGGTGAATAACTCCCGCATCGGGGACGCTGTCGCGGGCACGCTCGCCGGAGGCCGCGCCGCGCTGTTGCGGGCTCACGGTTCCGTCGTCGCGGGAAACGACGTTCTCCAGGCGGCGGTTCTCGCGATCTATCTCGAATTGAACGCAGAACGACAGTACCGCGCTGCCACGGTCGGAGAGCCGTACGTCTTTTCGCAAGAGCAGGTTCTCGCCTGTCGGGCTGGACTCGAGAAACGCGGGCTCTTTGAGAAATGCTGGTCTTACTACCTGGCGAAGTTCGGTTTGACTGCATTGGACTGACGATCCAACACGACAGCTAAAAAAGGAGATGTTCACAGATGTGTGGAGAGATTGACGAACGTGACCGTGTCGATGAGCAACTGTTTGGCCAATTCCTCGATTTGGCCAAACGGTATGGCGTTTCACCGGGTGCGCCGGGCACAGATGCACCCACACAATTGAGTGGAGAAGATGTGCGCAGCGAATACATGGACAGCCTGTTCAAAGACGGCCTGGGGTGCGCTCTCGGCGATGCAGTCAATCTGCCCCCAGGCGAGCGCATGGACGTGCTGGCCGGTCAAGCCATTGTCTTCGCGCGACTCGCCGATTTTCTGGCGGGACTTTTTTCGACCGAGGCCGATCAGTTCCGCGTCATTGTTGCAGCCCTGACAGAGGGTCATAGCGAGCCAGCCGAAATTGTCTAGCGGTTCCTCCGAAGAAGCGGTCAAGGTGAATCACAGGCCCGGAAGTCGCCTCTGGTGGGCCGGTGTTCTCGGTGAAAGCTTTGGCCTTTCGTTCTGGCTGTTCGCCGCATTTGCTCTGGTTGTCGCTGTCGTTTACTACGTCTTCCTGGGGCCTGAGGCATTTGACGACGCGGTGTCGGATAACTTCCAGCAACTGAGCACCATGCTGCCTCGCGTGGCGGCCGCCCAGGTCGTGGCCGGATTCGTCTGGGTGCTGTTGCCGCACGAACGCGTGTCGGCACTCGTCGGCCCTGGTAGCGGCCGGCGTGGCCTGCTCATTGCGACCGTGTCGGGGGTCATTACTCCGGGCGGGCCGGCGTCGGCGTTTTCGTTGCTGGTCTTAATTGGCGGCGTCGGCGCAGATCGGGGCATCCTGGTCGCCTACATAACCAGTTGGGCACTGTTGGGACTGCAGCGAATTCTCGTCTGGGATTTGCCGCTCATGGGAGCCGAATTTTCGGCGATGCGTTTCTTGGTGTGTCTACCCCTTCCGATACTGGCGGGTATGATCGCCCGGTGGCTGCCCTTTCGGCTCAGGCTGGTGGAACCTCCCGAGCACGAGGGTGGGCGCCGATGATGAACTTCAGCGCCTTCGTCATATACGCCATGGGAATTGTATTGTGGGTGTTAGCCTTGTCGCGTAGGGACGGATGTTTCGCCCGCGGCCTGCTCCGCGCGGTGGAGCACTTCGGGCGGCTGGTGCCACGGATGCTGTGTGCGCTGGTGGCGGCGGGTTTCGTGGCCAAGCTCGTCCCGACCGAGACTATCAGCCGATTTCTCGGCGCCGACGTGGGCCTGGCCGGGATCCTCATCGGGACACTGGCGGGATTGGTCGTGCCGTCGGGTCCCGTCGTTGCCTTTTCGATTGGAGCCGCGTTCGCCAGTGCAGGTGCATCGGTGCCGGCGCTAGTATCATTCATTACGGCCTGGAGCTTGTTTGCCGTACACCGGGTTGTCATTTTCGAGATCCCGTTGCTCGGATTTTCATTCCTGCGCGTTCGTTTGCTATCCGTATTGATCTTACCTCCGCTGGCCGGGGGACTCGCCCTGGCTGCCATCCGAGCGATGTCCATAGTCGGAATATGAAATGATTTTGGGCAGTGCCTAGTTTTAAATTCGTTTTCCAACCGGGGAGGGGATTTCGCTCGGTCGTTCAAACGGCCATCCTGGCCGAACGACCGGCGACCACGGCCAGAAGCATGGCCACATGAATAGCGCCGTGTTTTTCGTGCTCAAGGGAAAGGGTCACGACGTTCACGACGGCCGGCGGATCGATTGGGAGGCCGGCGACGCGTTGATCGTGGAGAACGGCTGTGTGCATCAGCATTTTTCCGACGGCCCGGATGAAGAGGCCATCATTCTGATCATGAAGGCGAAACCGCTGTTTTTCTTCATGCACCTGATCTTTCAAAAAATGGTCGAATGGCCGCCGAAGGATCCGGTTCCTGGGCAGGAGAACTAACTGCCGCCCAGCTCACTTTGAGCGGGTGGACCGCCTTGAAAGACATTGAGGAATTTTCATGGGCACTAAGTCATCTTTTGTAGACGCCACCGAACGTGGCAGGGCGCGAACCGAAATCAACGCAGACTTTTACGCCAAGGCTCTCGAGGCATCCCAGCAGTTCCGCAAGGAATATCAGAACCGCGCGAACGTGGTGAAATCCAACGAAATGCCCATGGAGCGCTCTGCGGATGGACTGATCAAGCACATCGTCAATGAAGGGATGAACACCAAGGAATGCTGCATCGATATCTATGTGCAGTTTTTGGCTCCGAACGGTGCCACGGGGACCAGTCGTCACCTTTCTGAAGAGGTCGCGTTCGTGATTGAAGGCACAGGTTATGACTTGCACTACGACGTCAGCTTCCAGTGCGAGGAAGAGTTCGTTTCGGAATCGGATACCGAGCCTAAGAAGCACGAATGGGGTCCCGGAGACTTCATCTATATTCCGCCCTACTGCGCGCACAAGCGTTTCAACACTGATCCCAACGATGAGGCCCGGTTGGTCGTGGTGAACACCCGAATCATGAAGGCGATCGGCTTTGACTGGTTCGATCAGCTGGAGCCTGCCGAGGGGTTTGAAGACCTCTGGATCCCACCCTCCGACTGAGAGGGAGGATTGGTATCAAAAAGGGCTTGAACATGGACGGCAAGACGATAGCGCATCGTACATTGCTGCTTGTCGAATGGCTGCAAGGATGAAGGCGTTACCCGTTCTCTAGAGAGATTCCAGTGTCGAAGTCTTGGAGGCAGTTCCTGCCTGCGGTTACGTCGTCTGTGCAGCGTTCCCTACCGCTTCCGGCGGTGTTCCTCTGCCCCCGGTGACGCGGCTCAGCGCAGCCCCGACCATTACTACTACGACAGCGCCCACAACGTTGTACCAGAGAAATGAAATGGACGTTGTGGCCGACACTGCGAACACTGAAAGCATGCCGGCCAGAAGTCCCACGAAGGCCCCGTTGCCATTGGCGCTCTTCACGCCAAAGGCCAGCAGGAAGACCCCCAGCAGGGAGCCGTAGAACAGCGAACCGAGTTGGTTCACGGCTTCGATAAGGGAACCCAGTCGACCCGCATAGAGCGCCACGAGGCAGGCCATCCCACCCCAGATGAAGGTGCTGACCCGCGATACCGCCAGGTAGTGGGCGTCCGACGCCTTGGTGCGGAAATATCGTTTGTAAAAATCGATTACAGTGGCGCTGGTAAGCGCCGTCAGCTCGGAGTCGAGGGACGACATCGCGGCGGCAAAGATCACCGCGATCATGAGACCGAGTATTCCCGTCGGGATGTACCGGACCAGGTAGGAAGGGAAGACGTAGTTCACATCGTTGGACGACGCACCGCGAACCTCGGTAATGAGTTCCCGGGCATCTCGCCGGAGGCCCGCCAACTCTTCGTCATGGGCGCCGATACGATCCCGGACGCCGGAAACGTCCGCGCCGTTCTCTCGCCGATCGAGAAGCTCCAAGGTGGCCTCGCGTCTCAATTGGTGGACGCGTCCCTGCTCCGCCTCCAAAGCCTGGAACTCTCCGGCCCGCTCACTGGCTTCGACCACCGCCACCTCGGCGGCGTTGAACACGAGCGGTGGCCGTTCGAAGTGGTAGAACACGAACAGGAGGACGCCGATGGCCAGGATGGCAAATTGCATCGGCACTTTGAAGAAGGCATTAAAAATGAGGGAGAGCCGGCTCTGGGTCAAGGATCTGGCGGTGAGGTATCGTTGCACCTGGCTCTGGTCGGCTCCGAAGTAGGCCAGTGCCAGGAAAAGTCCCCCGATCATTCCCGACCAGATCGTGTACGTGTTCGAGAGATCAAAGGAAAGGTCGATGCTCGACCACATTTCCTGGATGCCCCCGATGTAGACGACATCGGAGAAGCCGACTTCGGCGGGCAATGTGGTGAAGAGAGCCACCAGCGCGACCGTGATACCGACGAACATCATGAGCATCTGGACGACATCGGTCCAGATGACCGCCGTAATGCCTCCCAAGGTCGTGTAGCCGATGGTGACGGCGCCCATGATGAGGATCGTTATAGTCTCGTCCCAGCCCATTATCACCGAGAGCACGATTGCCGGTGCGTAAAGGACGATCCCGGCCGCGATGCCACGCTGAACGAGAAAGAGGAAGCTGGTCAGTGACCGTGTCTTCGCGTCGAATCGCTGTTCGAGGTATTCGTAAGCGGTATAGACCTTGAGTCGATAGAAAAACGGGACGAAGACGGCGCAAAGGATGACCATGGCCAAAGGCTGAGGGAGGTAGAACTGAATGAACTGCATCCCGTTGTCAAAGGCCTGGCCGGTGGTGCCGATGAACGTAATGGCGCTGGCCTGGGTCGCCATAACGGACAGCCCGATGGCAGCCCAGGGGAGGCGGCGATTGGCGAGGAGGTAGCCCTCCACTCCCACGTTCTTTCTGCTGTGATAAAAGGCGAAGGCGATAACGCCTCCGAAGTAGATGGCGAAAACCGCCCAGTCGAGACCCGTCACCGGCCGCTGAGGTCCAGGTTTGTGGTGAAGATGTAAAGAATGACGATAAGGACAGCCGTGTAGACCACCACAGTGCCGTAAAGCCAGCGCCAGTTCGGGAAGATCCCTATGCGTTCAGTTTCCGTCTCTCTCACTGGCTCGTCGTTCATTAACGCCCCTGCGGCCCGCGGCAAAAGTTCACGGGGCCGTAGAATAGGCGAAATTAGAACGACGTGCAATCTAATCAATCCGGCGCTATGTCATTTTGTTTCTTATGAGAAGACCCAGAGAAAAGTGACAAGTGACGAGCGACAAACGCGCGATTCGCGGAGGGTCAAATCTTAGGCGTCATTGTTGCTTGCAGCCCGTGGCAGAAGTCTCAAGGGCCGCATTACGGCCAAACGGGGCCGGATTCTAGGAGACGACGACGAAACAATGCTCATTCATTGGAAGGAGTCGGCGACAACGAAGACGGCCCCGTTTCGCCGTAGCCCTTTGGGCGCAGGGGCGGTCGGGCCGCAGGCTTTGTCCCTCGTCGGTCACGATGTAAAGACGGCGCCTGCGGCCTCGGTTTCAAACCTCGGTGGCCGCTTCTCACTTCGCGCCTGCAACCCGAAGACCCCTGCGCGCGAACCTTGAGACTTCTGCCACGGGCTGCTAGCCCTTGTGTTTACGTCTCACGACCCTGCTGAAAATGGTGATTAGAAGAAAAACGAAACCGGGCTCCCAGGTGATGCCTCCGACGATATGCCCCCAGAAATGCACTGGAAGTTCAACCCCAAAGGTATACGGCGGGGTGTGGAATATCGTTGTCGTTCCGGTGCGCCACGTGTAGCCCAGGGATAGTGTTTCTACCAACATGTAGGGCGCGATCAACAGATAAGAGATGATGAGCCGCTCCCGTGGTTGGTTTGGCCGGAAAGTAAAATACAGGATGGCGATCGCGATCACCCCCGTCATGCTGGCGTAACGCGTGAGATTATTGTCGATACCGGACAGGCTGAGGCCGAATCGCAAAGCGCCGACGCCGAAAATGGCGGTGACGAAAATCGGAAGGGCCCCATAACGAAGATCCCCGCCGTTTGCGGATATAAGCAAATGGGTTAAAGTACGGCGCATGTCCGACTGCCTGTTCTGCAAGATCATAGAAGGCGAAATCCCATCGACTAAAGTATATGAAGACGATCGGGTTTATGCTTTCGAAGACATCAACCCTCAGGCTCCGACGCATGTTCTGGTCGTGCCGAAGGCCCATATCGCCACCCTGAACGATCTGACGCCTGAAGACCAGCCGGTCTTGGGTCATATGCTCTATATAGCGTCCGGAATCGCCCGAGACAGAGGCATTCATGAATCGGGATTCCGAACTATTTTCAACGTGAACGCGGATGCCGGTCAGGTGGTGTTCCACATTCACCTGCACGTCCTTGGAGGCCGTCAATTGAAGGGGCTCGGTTAAGCAGCCCTTGAGGCTTCTGCAACAGGCTGCTAGATATTCCTAAAGGCCCGGGTCCTGGCTGTCGATTGAGAGCCTATGGAGACGAGCGTAATGGCGAATCCAGGTGAGAAACGGCGTTCGGAGCGGATCGTTCCCATTGGGTCGAACGAGGATGTCGTCGTACTCCATGTTGGACACGAACAGCACCTTGCGAAGATCCTAGATCTCAGCGATGGCGGCACATGCGTGTATCTGGTCGAGCCCGGTGCGCCGATCGAACCCGACGACACCTTCCGGATGTCCCTCTATCACAACCAAAAAATCGAAGACATCGAAGTCAAGGCCTGCAGGAAGGCTGGACAGGTAATCGGGTTGGAGTTTCAGGGTTTGTCTGATACAGCCGAGGAACATGTCCGCGCCAAAATCATTCGGCTGGAAGTCGAATGGATGCGCATGAAGCCCAAGGTCTAACCTTTCCCCCTCATCTTCCTTAGACATCCCGACAGAAGAATTTCAACCGAGAGGCGCAAAGTACGCAAAGTGCGCTGAGAAAAACCAGTGGCGAGGCCTGTTCGTACATCGGAGCCTGGTCGAGTGATAGGGAACGTCACCGGTAACCTCGCGAAATCCCAAGAGTAAATCGGCCCGCAGACCAAATATCTCTGCGTCTCTGCGCCTCTGCGTTGAATCTCCCCTCCCCCGTTCGGTCTATCCTGGATTTGGGGTTGTTGGATCGCGGTTATCCAGTTGTGTCCTGTAAATCTGGCGCATGCGATCAAAGAATTCCTGGGAGGCTGGGGACTTGTAGTCGGGGTATGTCCACGGGAAGAACTGGTTCGTGTTTTTCTTGAAGTGCATTGTGACTTCAGCAAAGATGCCACTCCCAAGATATGCTCTGTGGTAGAAGTTCTTTGTCGAAAAGAGAATGACCTTAGACTGCTCGATGTAGCCGGGATCAAGATTGACAGGCCGCCGAACACTTTTCGAGACAACACCGAGTTCGGTTTCGATTCGGTTCGTTTCCAGTTTCACCCGTTCCAGTCGGTCGGCTTCGACGAGATTCTCGAACGAAAAGAAGATGCGATCGAGTGCGTCTCCCATTTCTTCTGAGTAATAATCCGTGGACTCGAATCTAAGAATGCCGGTCTTATGGTCGATCGGTCCGAAGAGGGTTACGAGCTGTTCCTGAACGTGGGGGACCAGCCGTTCGTCGGAGAGCAGGACGCCCGCGAAGGGCTTGACTGGATTGAACGGTCGCACGATACCCAAATCTCTAAACCTCAAAAGTAGCGCGGAAGTCACAATACTACGCCATGGCACCCGCCGACAGTCTAGGGTCCCTGAAGGAATTGGAGAGGCGGTATGTGGGAGGAAACGACGCCCTCTCTTCCCGGATATTACAAAAGCTGCAGAGGGATCCACGGATCGGTGCACAGAAACTCTACCGAAAGCTAAGGAGACAGCTCGACCTCGAAAAGAAGGAAGAGGCCCGCCTAGATGCGATGTTCCATTTCGAGCAGCTCCTTTGGTCGAGAGGGCTCCAACGTGTCGCGGGCGTCGACGAGGTAGGAATCGGTCCTATGGCCGGTCCGGTTGTTGCCGCAGCCGTCGTCTTTCCGCCCGGCACTCGCGTCGAAGGTGTCGACGATTCAAAGCGCCTTGTGCCCGACGTGAGAGAGTCTCTAGACGTTCAGATTCGGGCCGTTGCTTCGAGCGTCGGCATTGGCGTCATTGAGCCCGACGAAGTAGACCGCCTGAACGTTTATCGCGCCGGTATCAAGGCGATGCGTATCGCTGTCGATTCGCTGAACGAACCTCCCGAGCATGTGTTGGTCGATAGCCGGACAATTTCCGGGCTCCCCCAGCCTCAGAATAGCTTCACCGGAGGAGACGGTATCTGCTTTTCGATCGCATGCGCTTCTATCGTTGCTAAAGTTTTCAGGGACCGTTTGATGGTTGAGATGGACCTGCTCTTTCCCGGTTACGGCTTCGCGCAGCATAAGGGGTATTGTACCGCCGCGCATCAGGATGCTGTGCGCCGCTTGGGCACGTGTCGCATTCACCGTAGCTCGTTCGCCTTCATTCGTGAAATTCAGGGCGAATTCCACGCTGTCTTTTACATGCTAAAAAGGGAAATCCAGTCTGTAGTGACGTGGACCGATCTCCAATCGTGGGATGAACGATTTGCGAGCCTGCGTGAGGATCTTTCCCAGGTCGAGAACCGGAAGCTCAACATCCTTTCAGGGCGCCGGCGGAAAAGACTTCAACCCAGATAAACATTTGATTAAACAGAGCTTGACCATACTGCACCCCTGCGCCGGCTTGTAAGGGCTGGGCGACTTGCTGTATATTGCGCGAAATTTCCGATCGGACCATCATGTCCAGTCCCTGCTTCCGCTCGCAAGCTATCTGAATTGTGAGTTCGGCGGAATGAAGATGCATTCGCAGAGTTTCAAAGACCCTCTTCTCAGTCAAGCCCGTGCGCTCACCTTTCTGTGTCCGCTGGTCGAGGAATCTTTGAGGTCGTCCCGCATCCAGCCGAACCGTGAACAAATCCTCGATCGTTTTACGACTGGACAGCCACGCATTGCTGTTGTTCGCGGATCCGAAGATCATCCTTACAGCGTTGGCGGTCGGGATATCGTTCGTCGCCTCGTCCGGCAAGTTTGGACAGAGGGGGCATTGCCGATCGAGGTTTCTCAAGCTGTTCCCAGCGAGGAATTGTCTTTGGCTCTTCCCGGATCCCACTACGCTTTTCTTGGGCGCAATGTCTGTGCGGCCAACTTCGCGACGCTGATGGAAGCCCACAGCTATGACGCAGCCATGGTCATTGGCGCCTGCGACAAGATGCTGGCGGGCCTGTTGCGGGCCCTGGTCGAAGCGGATCTGGCGAGGCAGAATAGGAAAGCGCGCCCTGTCTATGCTCTTTTTATCCCTCCCAACATTAGCCGTGAGGTCTATCTCGACGAAGAAGAGCGCCGGCGCTTCGAGTACCTCCGGGAACAGCTCCCGGATCCGGAGTGCCGGGAATTGTTCGATCTTCTGGACCGACCGATCACCAGCGAACATTACGGAAAGATGAAGGCGTGTATGGATCGGGCCTTTCGGAAGCGGGCGATTCCGGAGTCGGAAAAGGACGAACTCGAGAGAGTGTTGGCCAAGCGGGCGTTGGCGCCCGGAGCTCTATGCGCATCCTCGGAGGCTTCGATCGTCAATCGGTTGATGGTTGCGACCTTCGGTCTTGTGCCCCGGGGCTTGGATCTTTCCTCGACGCCGCCCCAGGATCATCAACTGTCGCTTGCCGTTCGCCGGCTTCTTAAGGGAATTCAGAAACGGGAGCGCCGAATCAGCGTTTCGCAGCTGGTGAAGGCGAATCTTCAAAACGGCTTAACCGTGTGGAGCGCGACTGGAGGACATCCCTCCTGGTTGCTCCATCTGAGCTATCTAGCCGAGGCAGTGGGCGTCCGGTTGAGTCCCGCGCTTTTGCAGCGCAAGATGTCTAAGGTGCCGCGTTTGTTTTCATTCGATGACCGCAACGGTCTTCCGGCACATGGTGTTGCCGTGGAATCGGAGTCGGGGAAGAATTCCGGAATCGACACGCTTATGCGGACGCTGTCGGAGAAGCGTCTCATTGACGACCGGGCAGCGACGCTGGAAGGGACCTGGATGCAGCGGATCATGGAAGCAAGGTCCGCCAATGGGCGCTATTTCCACTCGACGATAACGCCGTTTGCACCGGGCTGCGGGCTGGCACGCGTCCGTGGTAATTTTTCAAGCGGGGCCCTGGTGCGGCTTGGCTATAGAGATGATCTTGCCGGGTACGACAAGAAAATTTATCTGGCGGATTTCTATCTTGGACAGGTGGAGTTTACAGATGCGATGACCGGATCGAAAGGTGCGCTGGACCGCATTCGCCGCAAAGTGACCCGAGAGGATCTGTACAAGACATGGTCGATCAATTGGGGCGCAGAGCCGAACGGCAACACCGTTGCGAACGCGGAACTTGAGGGTTGGAGCAAGCAGAAACTTTGGGATTACCTGCTCGCTCATAATCTATTGCGCTGTGTCCTGTTCGTCGCGGGAGAGGGACCGCGAGCTTCCGGTATGCCTCAGGTCGGTCTTCCGGAAGTAGTCGACGACATAGCGATTCGGCAGAACTGCATTATCGCCACCGACGGTCGCGTTGCCTTTGGTAGCGAAACGATGTCGATTGTTCATATCGTACCCGAGGCCATTGAAGGCGGCGGCCTGGCCGGCGTCAGGACAGGCGATTGGGTTTATCTCAATATGCGTAAGGGTGAAATTCAGATCGTCACGTCCGCCCGGGGCGGGACCGGTTTCCGTGTCGTATCGGAAAGGGCGGTTGCCCGCCGGAGCGACGTCCCCAGCCGAGTCCATGAGCTTGAGCGGCGTCGCCAGGCCTTCCTGCCCTCCATCCGCTCCATCCTCGATAACGTTTCTTCTGCAGCGGAGGGCGTCTCCCCCCTTTCTAATTAAAGGCGGCGTTACCGTTGAGCACAGATCCCTCTGTCGCCTTTTTCCTTACTTCGCCCGTACATTCGACCGAAAGCCGACGGTCTTGTGGGAGCCATCGCAAAACGGTTTGTTGGCCGAGGCCCCGCAACGGCAGAGCGATATGGCGGGACGCCCGGTGAGGTCAAATACTTGACCTTCCGCATCTTTCAGGGCAAAACTGCCTGAGACTCTCAGTGGTCCATTGTCGATTGCGACGATGTCGGTTGATTCGTCGGTTGATTCGCCCATTTTTCGTGATCCTTTCTTCGTTGAATCGGTTGTAATCTATTGAAAATAAATCCCTAAGTCTCCGCCTCCCTGCCTGAGTCCGCATACTCTACCACAAATGGACATTGCGTCGGATCGGCCTAGTGGTATAATCCCGCGCTCTGTGTGTCGGTTCGGACGAAATTTGGAGGAGCCTGACTTCGGGCTGAAACGAAAGTGGGGCAAGCAACGTCTATTAGATATTCAGATCGCTTGTAGTGGCCTCGTAATTGCATACATTTGAATTGGGAAAGGATTTCCCTGATGCCGACTGGACTGTCACGAAGGATAGGGGTCCAAGAAAGTAGGTCCAAGGAGGAATAGATGGACAAGAGAAAGTTAGGGCGACTCCAGAAGGCGCTGTCTGACGAGCACAATACCCTTGTACGGACTATGAGTCGGAATCGTGAGGCTGAAGAAGAGATTCTTGTTGAGAAGACTGAAGACGAAGGCGACCTCGCCTTGATCAGCCACAACAAGGAACTTCTCTACAATCTCCACGAATCGGATTTTCGCCGTTTGAAAGCGATCGAGGATGCGCTCAAGCGCATTCAGCGAGAAGAGTATGGCGTGTGCACGGTGTGTGAAGAAGATATCAACGAGAAGCGGCTCGTTGCGGTTCCTTGGGCAATGACGTGCATCGCGTGCCAGGAAGAGGTGGAGAGAGAGGATGCCTCAGAGACCACAATGGCGGGTGTGACTCGTCAAACCCGAACCTAGAGTGACGCCCCCCCCACTTACGGAATCACCGTTTGGGCGACCAGGAACAGACCGACCCCGGCGAACACAACGAATGCGAGTTTGACGCCGGGTTCGCGATTGACCTCCGGCATCAGGTCCGATGCGGCAACGTATAGCGTGGCACCAGCGGATATCGGAAGCGCATAAGAGGCTGAACTGCCGGTTGACAAGACCGCGACAACCCCACCCACGGTCGAGATTCCAAGTAAAACAGCAGCGTTAAGAGATTGTCGTCCGGAGAACCCCGAACTGAGCGCGATCGAAGACACGGTGAAACCGTCGGGAATTTTGTGAATCAGAACCGCAAAAAAAACCAGTAGTCCTGTCCGTGTGGAAATTTGAAAGCCCGCACCGATCGCCACGCCGTCGAAGAAAGTGTGAACAAGTAAACCGACTAACGCAGATACGCCGACAGATCGCTTAACCATCTCTTCGTGGTGTGTTTCTTCACCGAAATGGAGGTGGGAGGCGATGGTGTGTTCGAAGGCGTGGACTATCAGGTAACCCGCCAGAACCCACATCGGTGCGTCGTCAACGATGACCAGACTTTCGGGCAGCATCTCAAGAAATACTGCGCCCAGCATGAACCCCGATCCCAGGGCAATGAAGTAACGTAAGCTCGACCGCGCCCAACGGTGTGTTGTGACCATCGCCCCGCCGAGCACATTTGTGCCGGCGGCGACGACGGCAAGCAATAGAGGTAGTAAGTATGAGGGCATATACGATTGAAGAAGTTGCAAGTTAAGCGTTAAGATTTTGTGGACGCCTCTTGGACTCTTAACTTTTAACTCATAACCCTTAACTTATTTCATCCACTATGTCTGACGGTCACGATGTCGCCGTCCTTGACCTCGTATCCTTTGCCTTCGAGCCGCAACAGTCCTTTATCCCTCAGAGGTCCAAAACCGGGGTGTTCCCGGAAGTCGGCAAAATGTGCGACCTCTGCCCGAATAAAATGCTTTTCAAGGTCCGTGTGAATAACACCCGCCGCTTTCTGGGCCGTTGTGCCCTTTCGGATCGTCCATGCCCGACATTCTTCTGCGCCTGCGGTTAAGAAGGAGATGAGTCCGAGTAAGTGATAGGTCGAACGGATCAATCGGACCATTCCTGATTCCGTAAGACCGTAGTCTTCAAGGAAGCCGTCGAGGTCCTCGGGCGGGAGTTCTGTCATCTCGGCTTCCAATTTGCCGCAGATATAAACTCTTTCCGTGTTGGGTGGCGAGTCTCTTGTTTGTTCCTGGCGCAACTCCTCGATCTGATCTTCTCCAAGGTTAACGGCGTAGATCATAGGCTTCTCGGAAAGGAACGCGAAACCTCGCATGCGCTTACGGTCGGATTCAGGAATGTCCATTTCGCGTAAGGAGCGCTCGCATTCGAGCCAATTCTGGGCTTGAACCAGAAAATCGCGCTCCCGTCCCAGATCAGCGTCTTTCAGTTTCCTGAGATCTTTGTTCAGCCGTTCAAGCCGTTTTTCGACCGATGCGAGATCGGCCAGTATCAATTCGGCATCGAAGTTTCGGATGTCGCGCTCGGGGTCGATAGAGCTCTCGGAATGGGGGACGGTCGGGTCATCAAAAGCCCGGACCACATGGACCATGGCCTCTACATCCCGGACTGGATCCAGGGCCAGGTCCCTGCCTTTACCGCCCACAAGGCCAACGACATCGACAAATTCTATGGTCGCGTAGGTCACCTTTACGGGTTCAAACACGGATGCCAGGAAAGCTACCCGCTCGTCCGGCACCTGGACGACGCCCACGTTGGGCTGTGATTTGCGGCCTCTTTCTGAGACCACGTCGATAGCCGCTCGAGTCAAGATTCTGAAGATTGTTGTTTTGCCGGCCTGGGGGAGTCCGACGATACCGGCTTTCATTTGGAGGGTCTCGGGATAGCTGTCGTGCTATGTCGGTGCATTCGTAAGTGAAACTTTAGCATACATTTCCGAAATTTTTAGGTTGACAGGCTCCGGTCCTATAAGTAGATTGATGTGGACAGAAGTGGTCCAAAGTAGTCTAAATCGGACTAAAGCTATGCTTCGTGGCAATCAACCAGCAAGAATCGACGAAAAAGGCCGCCTGAAGATTCCGTCGGTCTTCCGCGGAGACATAGAAGATTCATGGGGCAGCGATTTCTACGTCACCAGTATCACCGGTCAATCCGTCCGTGTTTATCCCTTATCTGTCTGGCAAGAAATAGAAGAAAGACTCACCAACCTTCCTGCCTTTAACCCTACCAAGAAAAGATTTCTGGACCGAACGAATTACTACGGCCAGTTATCCTCCATGGATAAACAGGGACGGATTCTCATAGCGTCCCATTTGCGGGAGTCGGCTGAAATGGTGGGCGAAGTCGCTGTCTTGGGATATTTGAATTATCTGGAAGTGTGGAACGACACCCGGTATCTGAAACGGCTTAAAGATGAGCCGTTTACCGTCCAGGACGAGGAGCAGTTGGGAATATAACCGTGGCATATCATGCACCCCCATACGCCCGTTCTGCTCGAAGCAGTCTTGCATTATCTAAACCCTCGATCGGGAGGGCACTTTATAGACGTCACAGTGGGCGCGGGTGGTCATGCTGCGGCAATTCTCGAACGGACCACTCCGGATGGACGATTGTTGGCTATCGATCAGGATGCGGATGCGCTCGAACTGGCACGCGAAAGACTGGCTGTGCACGAATCGAGAACGGTATTCGTTCAAGCCAATTTCAGCGAGATCGCTGACGTCGCCGCCTCGGAGGGTTTTCCGTTGGCGGACGGTGTGTTGGCTGATCTTGGAGTTTCCTCGATGATGCTCGATCAAGCAGAACGCGGATTTTCTTTTCAATCGGACGGTCCGCTTGATATGAGGATGGATCAGCGCCAGAAACTGACAGCTGCCGACATCGTCAACCACACCAAAGAACGCGAACTGGCCGACATTATTTACCAACTGGGAGAAGAGCGGCGGTCTCGCCCCTTGGCCAGGGCCATTCTCCGGTCGCGACCACACCATTCGACCCGTGATCTCGTCCAGGCGATTGAATCTGTCAGTGGTAAGCCAAGGCACGGGCGGATTCATCCAGCGACACGGACGTTCATGGCGCTACGTTTGGCAGTGAACGATGAGTTGGGCAATCTGGAAAGGTTCTTAGACGTTGTTCCTGACCTTGTGAAGAAAGGGGGACGCATGGTCGTGATCAGTTTTCATTCGCTTGAAGATCGGATCGTTAAGCAACGGATGAGGGCTCAGGGAGGCGTTCTTACCAAGAAGGTCGTTCGGGCCGAAGACACTGAACGCAATCAAAACCCGCGTTCACGCAGTGCCAAGCTACGCGCGGTGGAGAGAAACTAATGTCCACCATCGATATCCACTTCGACAAGAAGATCGACAACTCCCGCATCGTCCGCGAGACCGACACGCGGTGCCGGCTGGAATACATGTGCCTGACTCTGCTGGGCGCGATGTTTGTCTTGGGGACACTGTTCTATGCCTGGCAGCAGTATCAGTGGATCCAGTACGGGTACCGGATTGAAGAGTCGCACCGGAAGATCGAAGAACTTGCCGAAGTGGGGCGTCAGCTTCGTGTCGAACGCGCGACACTGGCTAATCCTCAAAGGATCGACTCGATCGCCCGGACAGAGTTGGGAATGACTGGACCGGGAACGGGTCAAATCGTGACGCTCGAAGCAGATTTCGGCTCTTCCGGCCCCGCAGAGCCTTTCGAAACCTTGCTGGTTCGGAGGGAATTTGGTGGCAACCCCCACTAGCAGTCTGTGGCCCCAGAGGGTTGTTCCGCATCTTGCTAAACATTTGAGAGCGGGGAGAAACGTCCCTTCGACCTTCCTGCCAGACGGAGTGTAATGGGAGTAGGAGGCGCTGTAATTCACAGACGGCTCATCGCAATTGCAGTTCTGATGGGTGTCTGGGGCCTTGCGATTGGTGCCCGTCTCTATTCGATTCAGGTGGTCCAGTCCGAAGAGTTCAGGGGCCGCGCCGAACGCCAGCAGCAGCGCGTCCTGGAAATCAGTCCGCACAGAGGCCCCATATACGACCGCCACGGAAACGAACTGGCGGTCAGCATTGAAGTCGATTCCCTGTATGCGGTGCCTTCAGAGGTTGACGATCCCGCGGCAACCGCAGCGATCCTTTCCGAAATACTCGATGTCCCAACTCCGTCCCTGGAGTCCCGTCTAGATTCCGAGCGGTCGTTTACATGGCTGGAACGAAAAGTTACAGCCCGTGAGGCCGCTCGAATCCGGGCGGCAGACATCGACGGCTTGTACTTTCAGAAAGAGCCAAAACGCTTCTATCCAAACCGTGAACTCGCATCCCACGTACTCGGATTCGTCAACATCGACGATCATGGTGGCAGCGGTGTCGAATATCGCTACGACGATGTGATCGGGGGCACCCCGGGCAAGCTCGTCGTGATGACGGATGCCCGCGGACGCAGCTTCCACAGGCTCGAACAGGCCCCCACCGGTGGTGCCAGCCTGACGACAACGATCGATCAGACGATCCAATACATCGTCGAAAAAGAAATCGCGCGAGTCGTCCAAGACACCGGAGCCGCAGGGATGTCCGTCGTCGTCATGAATCCGGACAATGGCGAAGTCCTCGCGATGGCGAACTATCCTGATTTCAATCCCAACGAATACGGACGGTCTCCCGAGCGGAGTTGGTCCAACCGCTCTATCAGCCACGTTTACGAGCCGGGTTCGACGTTCAAGATCGCGACTGCCGCTGCCGCTTTCGAGGAGGATTTGACCGACCTTGAGGAGTTGATCGACTGTCAGATGGGGTCCATCGTGCTTTATGGCCATCGAATCCGGGATCACAAGCCCTTCGGAGTTCTATCGGTCCGGGAGATCATGCAGTATTCCTCCGATGTCGGCATCATCAAGTTGGGTCTTCGTTTGGGTGATGAACGCTTAGCCGGCTATATCGATCGTTTCGGATTCGGGCAGCGGACGGGCATCGATCTCCCTGGAGAAGAACGCGGTCTGACCAAACCGGCATCGGAATGGTCAGCGGTATCGGTGGGTGCCATTTCCATGGGGCAGGAGATCGGCACGACGCCTCTTCAGATCATCAATCTCGTTTCGATCGTAGCCAATGGCGGCATGCTATACCGGCCCGTCGTAGTGCAGAAAATCGACGATCCCAGGACTGGGAGAACCGAGGAAACTCCGTCCCTCGGTCACCGCGTAATGAGCCCGGAGACAGCAGCGCGCCTTCAGGATGCGCTTGAGACCGTAGTAATCGCTGGAACCGCGCGGCTGGCGCAAATTCCGGGCTATACGGTAGCTGGAAAAACCGGGACCGCGCAGAAATTCGATCCGTCAACCGGAACGTATTCCCTCACAAAACACGTCGCCTCTTTTGCAGGCTATGCCCCGGCCCAAAATCCGAAGATTTCCGCAATCGTCGTCATCGATGAGCCGCAGGGTCCCGACGGTGGCGGCGAGGTTGCGGCGCCTGTGTTCAAGCGGATCGTGGAGCAAATTCTTCTATACGAATCTGTACCCGCGGATGATCCTGAAGACGGACAAGGATATACGGAAGAGAACGAAGAACCGGATCTTGAGCCGCCGAGGGCCTTTCCCCCTGTCGATCGGATTATGAATCAGTGGGAAGTCGTCGATGCCTCACTTGCGGAGGATTTCGGTTTGCCGACTGCATCGGCTGGCCAGGCTGTGCCCGGTCAATACGCTCCGGTTGGCATCCCCGTTCCCGCTTTCTACGGAAAATCACTTCGACAGGTGGCCGACCTGAGTCTGCGCTTGGGGCTGAGACTGCAATCGAGCGGTTCCGGAATAGCGGTGACGCAGACTCCGATACCAGGGACGCCGGTTCCGGCAGGCACCCCCGTTCAAGTTCAGTTCTCCACGAATAGCGGCGGTGTCCCGGGTCCGTAGATTTGCTACGTGATACCAGTGCCCTAAGTTAGAAATTGGCGACATGGGATTTCGCTCGCTCGTTCATTCAGACATCCTGTCTGAACGCCCGGCGACCCTCGCCATCATCGTGATGGCGAGGCCTATAGGGATTAACTGAACGTTGAAGCAGGCACTGTGACGCCCCGCACGGTCCCCCGTGCGGGGGAACAACGAGGCGGAGCCGAGGCGTTGAGAGTAATAAAATAATCGGACCAGGACGAAGCTGTTCAACAATGAACTTCTAACTGAAGGCACGAGGGCACCGGAGCCATCGGACAAGTGTAGATCTGGAGGCGGGTCAGCTGGGGACCCTTGGGCTGGGCATTCTGGATGAAGTTGGACCAACTGCTGGCGAACATCGACGTCGAGTCAAGATCGGACGACGTCAGCATGGACGTAACTGGAGTTCAATATGACTCGCGCAGGGTCGAACCCGGGTCGGTTTTTGTCGCGATCCGAGGTGAACAGGCCGACGGCAACGATTTCGTTGATGAAGCTCTCGAACGAGGTGCTGTTGCCATCGTGTCCGAGGCCGCCCCAATAGGTTTTGTTCCCTGGGTTCGGGTGCCGTCGGACCGCTCAGCGCTGTCAGCACTGGCAGCAAGTTACTTCAAACGGCCCACCGAGCAACTGAAGCTGGTCGGTATTACGGGCACCAACGGGAAGACAACAACAGCCCATTTAGTGGAATCGATCATCGAAGCGGCAGGATATCGGGTCGCCAGTCTGGGCACAACCGATCATCGAGGGCCCGGTTTCAAGCGGAAGGCGAAACTGACAACTCCGGAAGCGCCCGACCTGGAACAGATGTTTCGTTCCACTGTCGACACTGGATGCGGCCACGCCGTCATGGAAGTTTCGTCTCATGCGATCGAGTTGAAGCGCGTCGAGGAATTGTCTTTCGATGTTGTCGCTTTCACGAACTTGAGCGAGGAGCATTTGGATTTCCATGGGGGAATGGAGGACTACTTCAGGGTGAAGCAGAGACTGTTTACTGGACTGCAAGGAGTGCCCCCTGCCGCCGCCGTTCTTAACAGAGACGACAGGCATTTTGAAGCGCTCAGCGAATCGGGAAATGGCATGCGTCTGTCTTTTGGTATGACTTCTGATGCGGACATCTTTCCAAAGGAATTCAGTTTCGATTGGCATGGACTGACAGCCGAATTTGAGACGCCCCGCGGGGGTGTCGGACTGAGGTCCGAGCTGATGGGCCGGCTGAATCTTTACAACGTGGCTGCTGCGGTTGGAATTGGACTCGCATTGGAACTGCCGACCCGTTCAATAGTAGACGGCGTGGGAGCTCTCCGGGCCGTGCCCGGCCGGTTTGAGTTCGTCGATCATGGCCAGTCTTTTCGCGTCATTGTGGACTACGCGCACACTGATGATGCCCTGCGAAAAGCCCTAACTTCGGCACGAGAGATCACAGATGGGAAGCTGATCGTTGTATTTGGCGCCGGAGGTGATCGCGATGCTTCCAAGCGCCGGAAGATGGGATCGGTTGCAGCCGGCTGTAGTGACTTCGCCGTACTCACTTCGGACAACCCACGTAGCGAAGATCCGCTTGAAATCATCCGGATGATCGAAAAAGGGTTTCCCGCTACCGGTGGCCGATACACCTCGATTCCGGATCGGCGCGAAGCCATTCGCCTTGCGATCGACCGAGCGGAGAAGCAGGATACCGTTGTTATAGCTGGAAAAGGCCACGAAACGCATCAGGTCGTTGGGGACGTCCAGCTGCCGTTCGACGATCGAGCTGTTGTTGGAGAGTTACTCGATGAACTTGACGCTCGGTGAGATATCCGCTGATGTCGATGGTCAGGCGGTGGCCAACGTTGGTGTCAAGGTTCGCGGTTACTCGATCGACAGCCGATCGATTAAGCCGGGAGAGTTGTTTTTTGCCATTACGGGGTCCCGATTTGATGGGCATGACTACGTTGACGAAGCTCGGCGCAAGGGGGCTGCTGGTGCGGTGATTTCAGCCGATCGCAGTGGTGGATTCCAAGATCTCCCTTGCATCGGGGTCGACTCTACGGTCAACGCCTTGGGGCAACTTGCGCGATCAGTGCGGCGGCGTTGGGGACGCCGGATAATTGCGGTTACGGGAAGCGTCGGCAAGACGACGACCAAAGAAATGATTGCGACCGTGCTCGGTGGAAGTCTTCGAGTGCTCCGTTCGGTTGGGAATATGAACAACGAATTCGGTCTTCCGCTGTGCTTGCTACGTGCCGAACCCTACCACGACGTCGCTGTACTGGAGATGGGAATGTCGGCTCCGGGTGAAATTCGGAAGCTGGCCTCCATTGCAGAGCCCAACGAAGGCGTGATTACCAACGTCAGTCCCGCCCACCTGGAGTTTTTTGATTCCCTCGACGAGATTGCCAACGCAAAAGCCGAATTGCTCGAGGAGCTGGTCGGTGAGCGGCGTGCGTATTTGAACAATGACGATTCCAGGGTTCGGTCAATGGCGCGGCGTTTCGACGGGGAGATCGTGACTTACGGAGTGCGTTCAGTGGCTGCCTTTCGTGCGACTCGAATCGAACCTTTGGGACTGGAAGGGACGGCGTTTACGCTGCACCATCGTCGGCGCGACGTTAATTTTGTGCTTCCGTTGCTGGGAGAGCACAATGTGGCCAACGCCGCAGCTGCAATCAGTGTTGGGGTTACGCACGGTATCGAATGGGACGATATACAGCTGGCACTGGAAGGCATGGTGCCCCAACGCATGAGGGGTAGCGTCATCCAGTTTCGCGAAGGCTTTTCGCTTATCGATGACTGCTACAACTCGAGTCCCAGGGGCCTGACGGAAATGATTCGGACCTTGGCGAAGGTGCCGGGCTTTGAACGCCGCATCCTTGTTGCCGGTGAAATGCTGGAACTGGGAGATGAGAGACAAAAATTACATGCTGCCTGCGGCAAGGAAGCCGCCAAAGTGGGAATCGACCTCATCGTTGGAGTGCGGGGCAACGCGGAGGCGTTGATCGACGGTGCCCGGGAGGCGGGTGTCGATGAGTCCCGCTTGGTGTTCGTTCGCGATGCCGTAGAGGCTGGTGATTTTTTGGCCCGCACTGTTCGAACGGGTGACCTGGTGTTGATGAAAGCGTCTCGAGGCGTGGGCCTGGAACAGGCCATCGATACTGTCCGACTCTCGTTTACGAGTTTGGAACCGTAATGCTATACCACCTGCTATGGGAGGGCATCTACCCACTCCGTGAGAACTGGTCAGCACTCAGTGTGTTTAACGTGTTCCAGTACGTTACAGTCCGGACCGCAATGGCCAGCATGACGGCGCTTCTGCTGAGCCTTCTGTTGGGGCCATGGTTGATCGGAAGGCTGCGGAAGTTACAGATTGGACAAAACATTCGCCTGGAAGGTCCCGAATCGCATCAATCCAAGGCCGGAACTCCGACGATGGGCGGCATTCTCATCGTCGTGTCGATCGTGGTGTCGTCGGTTTTGTGGACGGATCTGAGGAATCCCCTCGGCTGGTTGTTGGTGGGATCCACGCTTGCTTTTGGCCTAGTCGGATTCGCAGACGACTACTTGAAAATCGTTAAGAAGCGTTCGCTTGGACTGCGGGCCCGCGCAAAGATCGGCGCACAGCTTCTGATCACCTGCACTATCGGCTATTTCCTGATCGACCTCGCGGCCCGCGGGCTGTTCTCAACGCGGTTGACCGTGCCGTTCTTCAAGACTTTCACCCCGGACCTCGTCCTCTCAGCGTTTGCAGGCACACCCGTTTTCTTCCTGGCCTATCTGCCGTTTCTGCTCTTTATTGGTCTCGTCGTAGTCGGGTCGTCGAACGCAGTCAATCTGACCGATGGGCTCGACGGTTTGGCGATCGGGTCGGTATTGATCGCATCTGGTGCATTGACCGTTCTGACCTATGTCACCGGACACCTCTTGTTTTCCGAGTACCTGGACCTTCAGTACATTCCTCCGGTCGCTGAAGTGACGATCTTCTGCGGTTCCATGGTCGGTGCGAGCATGGGTTTCCTTTGGTACAACGCCCATCCGGCCGAAGTGTTTATGGGTGACGTGGGGTCGCTCGCTCTCGGAGGAGCGATCGGAACGGTTGCAGTTGTGATCCGGCAGGAACTCCTGCTGATTCCGATCGGAGGAATCTTCGTCGTGGAAGCACTTTCGGTCATGGCGCAGGTCGTATCGTATAAATGGCGAGGCAAGCGCATTTTTCGGATGGCGCCTTTGCATCACCATTTCGAATTGGAAGGATGGGCCGAATCGAAGGTCATCATTCGGTTCTGGATCGCCGCACTTTTGTTCGCGATGTTTAGCTTGTCGACTTTGAAGCTGCGGTAGGGGACCGGAGCCTCTTAAAGGGGTGTCGAGTGGTAGTTGTCGTCGGTATGGGGCGGAGCGGTCTGGCGGTGAGCGGCCTGCTCCGCTCCCAGGGTTTGGAAGTGTTCGCCTCGGATGCGAATCCGGAGCCGCTCATGCGGAACGACTTCGACCGGTTGGGCGTTCCTTCCGAAACCGGACGGCACTCGATTGAGCGATTCACTGGCGCCGAAGAAATTGTCGTGAGCCCCGGCGTTCCGCTCGATATCGATATTCTTGATGCGGCACGTGCCCGGGGTGTCGGAGTTGTGAGCGAGCTAGAAGTAGCTTCGCGATACCTGCTCGGCGACGTCGTTGCAGTGACGGGTTCCAACGGCAAGACGACGACAACGTCGCTCGTGGCTGCCATCTTGGGGACCGGTGCGCGACCGGTACAGGTTGGGGGCAATATTGGAATCGCGGTGTCAGACCTGGTGTCGGGATCGACCGACGAGACGATCAACGTCCTGGAAGTGAGTAGTTTTCAATTGGATGGATCTTCTGGATTCCGGCCCCGTGTGGGTGTTCTCTTAAACATTACGCCAGACCACCTGGACCGGTATGCGGATTTCGAGGCGTACCGGATGGCCAAATTTAAGCTGTTCAAGAACCAAACTGAGGAAGAGTTCGCCGTTATCAACATGGATGATCCGCAATCGTATCCATTGCCCGTCGCAATCGCATCGCGTCAGCGTTTCTTCAGCCGGAAGGAGCCCTTTGATCGAGAGGCCGGACTCCAGGGAGAATTTCTGTCGGTTCGTGGCCATCGCGTTATTCAGAAATCCGAACTGTCGCTGAGAGGCTCCCATAACGTTGAAAATGTACTTGCGTCGATTCTTGTGGCCGACGTCTATGGCATTACACCCGAACAAATGGCTGGAACCATCCGCAACTTCCAGGGTGTGGAGCACCGACTGGAAACGGCTGCCACCGTCAACGGTGTGGAATTCGTGAACGACTCCAAGGCGACCAACGTCGATTCCGCAGTCAAGGCCCTGATGGCGTTTGACGCCTTCGACGCGAACATCATTCTGATCGCTGGTGGAAGGGATAAAGAAGCTCCGCTGGAGCCGCTGGTTCAGGCAATGCACGGGCGTGTCAGGCAGGTTCTAACCTTGGGCGAGGCGGCCGAAAAACTGGAGCGGGTGATTGGCACAGCAGTGCCAACGCGGCGCGTGGGGTCAATCGCCGAGGCAGTTGACGCGGCTGTCGAAATAGGACGTGCCGGCGACGTCGTCCTTCTGGCTCCCGCCTGCGCCAGCTTCGACATGTACGCCGATTACGAAGAGCGTGGCCAGGACTTCAAGAATGCCGTCCGGTCACACATCAAAGAGCAGTCAAGAGTCAAAAATTAACTGTGTTACCGACCCACACCCGGGCGTGGGGGGACCGGCCCGGCGGTAGAGTTCCCGTGGAGTCGGAAAAGGGAAATGTCAGTGCACTCAGATCGTTCGGTAAGTGGAAGGGCCGGTGGGCCCGACGCTAATGAACGCGGGGCGTGGGGGGACCGGCCCGGCGGTAGAGTTCCCGTGGAGTCGGAAAAGGGAAATGTCAGTGCACTCAGATCGTTCGGTAAGTGGAGGGGCCGGTGGGCCCGACGCTAATGAACGCGGGGCGTGGGGGGACCGGCCCGGCGGTAGAGTTCCCGTGGAGTCGGAAAAGGGAAATATCAGTGCACTCAGATTGTTCGGTAAGTGGAAGGGCCGGTGGGCCCGACGCTAATGAACGCGGGGCGTGGGGGGACCGGCCCGGCGGTAGAGTTCCCGTGGAGTCGGAAAAGGGAAATGTCAGTGCACTCAGATTGTTCGGTAAGTGGAGGGGCCGGTGGGCCCGACGCTAATGAACGCCCCAACGCTAATTAAATAGATGGCCAGGAAGTTAAAACCTGATTGGATCCTCTTCGTGACGACGCTGACTCTTGTCGTGGTGGGCGTGGCGATGGTGTTTAGTTCGTCTGCGGTACTGGCGAAGGAGTGGTACGGCGACCCGAACCATTTTTCCTTCCGTCATGTCATTGTAGTGTTGTTGGGTCTGGTGGGCATGTTCACGTTGATAAGAGTGGACTACCATCGTTACCGGCATCCGGCGACGGTATTCTCTCTGCTGTCCGTCGTCACGGTATTGCTCGTTTTTGCCTATCTCTTGCCGGCTACGGCGAACACTCACCGCTGGATCCGTCTCGCAGGACTATCGTTCCAACCTGCAGAACTGGCCAAGCTTTCGATGATCATTTTCCTGGCTTACTTTCTGGAGATGCGAAAAGACCGGGTCAACGAACTGAGGTTCAGCCTGATTCCAATGATTGCCGTCAGCTCTCTGGTGTGTGGTTTGATCGTTCTCCAGCCCGACCTTGGAACGGCAGTTTCCATTCTTGCAGTTGCCGGGATAATGCTTTTCGTGGCCGGCCTCAACATCGGATGGATGGTCGCTGCCGCACTGATGGCTGCTCCTATGCTGTACGTGCTCGTCTTTCAAGTGCCGTGGCGTCGGGCGAGACTCTTAGCTTTCAGGGATCCCTGGTCAGACCCGCTCGACAGCGGGTTTCAGATTATTCAATCGCTGATATCGGTGGGCTCAGGCGGAATCGGCGGCATCGGTTACATGGAGGGGCAGCAAAAGCTCTTCTATCTGCCTGAACCGCATACGGATTTTATATTTGCTGTGGTTGGAGAGGAACTCGGTTTGATTGGGACCCTCTTGGTTTTGGGCTTGTTTGGGGTTTTTATGTGGCGCGGACTGCGTAGCGCTTCTAAAGCACCCGACCTGTTCGGATCCTATCTGGCGTTAGGAATCACGATGATGGTGGCCCTGCAGGCGTTCATCAACATGAGCGTGGTCCTGGGACTGTTGCCGACCAAGGGGATTCCGCTTCCTTTCTTGAGCTACGGGGGCAGCTCGTTTCTGATCATGCTGGCCAGCGTCGGAATTCTAATGAACGTTTCTCAACATGGGAATTGAATGGCAAGAGGAGGTCGTAGGGAATCGGACTTGCGTGTAGCCTTCCGGAGGCCCGTATCTCTTTGTTTTTACGGGACAAAAAAAGTTCGACCGGCCCTGATCTGTCACTATGAAAGCGATAATCGCAGGAGGTGGCACCGGCGGCCATCTGATGCCCGGAATCGCGGTGGCGCGGGAGTTACTGCGGCGCGACCCGAGTACCCGGATACTCTTTGTTGGCGCAAGGCAGGGCATCGAGAGTACGGTTGTGCCTGGCGAAGGTTTCGAACTGGTGACCTTGCCTATAGGTGGTTTGAAGCGTGTTGGGTGGATTCGGGCGGCGGGGAATTTAGTTGCGATGGGTGCTGCGTTGATCCGTTCGCTCGGGCTGTTGGCCCGTTTCAAGCCGGACGTGGTGGTCGGTCTGGGTGGCTATGCGTCGTTCCCGGCAGTGGGCGCGGCGATTCTTCGGGGAGTGCCTCCGGTGATTATGGAGCAGAACATTCTGCCGGGATTGGCAAACCGCGTGCTGGGCCGCAGAGCCCGTTTCGTGGCGGTGCCCGACAATCAATCGGCAGGACATTTCCCGGGTCGGGCTGTCGTTACGGGAAATCCGGTCCGTCAAGCCTTCAAGGCCATCGGTCAGAAGGCCCATCAGCCACCATTTACCGTCTTGATAACGGGTGGCAGCCAGGGAGCCGAATCGATCAATCAAGCCGTCGTGGACGCCCTGCCCCTGCTCTTGGAATGGAAGGACAAGTTGTGTTTTGTACATCAGACCGGCCGCCGACAGGAGGCAGACGTACGTGCGTCTTACGTGGAAGCGGGCTTCCAGGCCAAAGTGAGCAGTTTCTTTTCGAGCTTCGAGAGTTGTTATCGGGAGGCCGATCTAATTGTTTCACGGGCCGGCAACACCTCCGTTGCCGAAATCCAGGTGGCAGGCCGGGCATCGGTTTTGATCCCATTGCCTTATGCGGCCGACGACCACCAACGGCGCAACGCTCGAGCCATGGTTGACCGGGCGGCAGCGGTCATGATCGATCCTGTCGAGCTGACGGGCGAAAGGCTTGCAGAAGAAATCATGTCTCTGCTCGGAGAGCCGGAGCGATTGACCCAAATCGAAGGAAGGGCGAAAGAGATGGCGGTCCTCGACGCGGAAATACGCATTGCGGATCTGATCGAACGCGCAGCCAAGGGAAGTAAGGGAAGTAGTGGAAGTGACACCTGATGAGTGACGAGGGCAGAAATCAAAGCACTTTATTGACTTGTCACCCGTCAAGCGTCACGCGTCACTGAACAAAAGAATGTTTCAGCGCATCAAACATGTTCATTTCGTCGGAATCGGCGGGAGTGGTATGAGCGGTATTGCCGAAGTCCTTCTGACCTTGGGTTACAAAGTCACAGGTTCGGACCTGAAGGCGACTGCTGTGACGGATGCGTTGGTGGAATCTGGCGGCCGCGTTTTTCTTTCGCACGCTGCGGCTAATGTCGGTGGGGCGCATGTTGTCGTTCGATCTTCAGCCGTAGGCCTGGGCAACCCGGAGCTGAGGGAAGCCGAAAAGCAGAAGATTCCGATTATCTCCCGTGCCGAGATGCTCGCCGAGTTGGCGCGTCTGAAATACACGACCGCCGTTGCGGGCACACACGGGAAGACTACGACAACGTCGATGATTGCGACAATTCTCGATTGCGCGGGTCTGGATCCTACTTTTGTTGTTGGGGGACGACTGAATACTCTGGGCCGGCACGCCCGCCTTGGGAGCGGTGAGTTCATCATTCTCGAAGCCGATGAGAGTGATCGGTCTTTTCTGATGTTGTCGCCGACTATCGCCGTGGTGACAAACGTCGAAGCTGATCACCTGGACAACTATCGCGATCTGGCGGACATCCAGGATGCGTTCGTTACTTTCGTCAACAAGGTTCCCTTCTACGGCGCCGCAGTCCTTCCAGCTGACTGCCCGGGGGTACAATCGGTGCAGGATCAGATCAAGCGACGCGTGATTACGTTCGGACAATCGCCAGCTGCCGATGTCACCGTCTCCGACTGCGTTTTCGAAAAACTGAATTCCCGGTTCGTTCTTTCCTACAACGGGGGACGGCGGCAGGAATGTGCGCTTCGGGTGCCCGGAATACACAACGTTCTAAACGCGGCCGCTGCGTTCTCGGCGGCGCTGGAAATGGGTGTGGGGCCGGACACGATTGCGGATGGTCTGGAGGCATTCGGTGGCGTCGAACGCCGCTTCGAGATCAAGTCTGCAGGTCCAGTGACTGTGATCGATGACTACGCACACCACCCCACGGAAGTGCGCGCTGTCCTGACTGCGGCCCGCATGGGTGGGTTCAAACGAATCTTTGTGGGTTTCCAGCCTCACCGGTACAGCCGGACCTACCATCTCTTCGAAGATTTTGCGCGGGCATTTGATCAAGCTGACACGGTTCTAATCACCGAAATTTACCCTGCAGGTGAGACCCCAATCGAGGGTGTG
This sequence comes from Terriglobia bacterium, assembly GCA_965218085.1. Lineage (GTDB taxonomy): Bacteria > Acidobacteriota > Terriglobia > 20CM-2-55-15 > 20CM-2-55-15. The sequence goes on from CBDCKF010000001.1 coordinate 1,405,196, forward strand.
ACATCGTCCGCGCTCGTAGAGCGAATGAAAACCTTGAGTGCAGGTGAGGTTCTCCATGCGCCCGACCTCGAGACCATCGAGTCCTATATGAGGGATAACGCACGCCCGGGAGATGCCATTCTGATTCTCGGAGCCGGCAATATTACCCGCCTCGCGGATCGCTTGGCCGAGTTAGAACCTCTGAAGGTGACGCATGACTAAAAAACGCATTCATCGCTGGACTCAGCTGTTTCGATCTCAGTCTTCTAAGTCAAAGTCGGGGGCGAAGGTTCGCATCAACGGCTATCTTCGCGTCGCCGTCTGGGTTCCGGTCTTGTTGGGTCTTGGTTTCGGAATTGACCGAAGCATCAGCTACATCCAGGAGACTGAAAGCCTCGAAGTTCGGAGAATATCGGTGTCCGGCCTACATCGGGTCTCTGAAAACGAAATCTTTGCGCGAGTTGGGTACGCTCCGGGAACAAATGTCTTGCAGGTGAACCTGGAAGAGACCCGCAAAGCCGTTGAGGAAATCCTCTGGGTGCGCCACGCCACGATCCAGCGGGTATGGCCGAATGAGATCGTCATCTCCCTGGTCGAAAGGCAACCGATCGCGCTCGCCCGAATCAATTCGGAAATTTATCAGGTGGATATTGAGGGTGTCGTTCTCTCACCAGATGTGCTTACGGAGATCAACGCTCCGATTCTCGACGGACTTCATGTGGGTGATCCCGAGGGCAATGAAATAAAGATCGATATTTACAGGGAGATTGTTGAAGCGATCGGTGAGAGTAACTTGTCCGAGGTTCACGTCGGTGAGTCAGGCGAGGTGTCCGTAGTCCCGACCGAAAATCCCATACTGATCGACCTGGGTTTGACCAGTCATCGCGATCGTTGGGAGAAGTACGTCGGCCTCAGTGTGAGAATTCACGAAGACTATCCTGACGCTTTCCGTGTAGACCTGCGCTTTCGAGATCAGGTCATCATTCAAACCAAAGAGAATGGGCCGGCTGGGAACATCATATGGGGCGAAGAGACAAAACTATTGTAGGGCTGGACATCGGCTCGACCAAGATCTGCACTCTGATTGCGGCCGCGCATAACGGCGGCATGGAATCAGTCGGTTTTGGCAAGGTCGACTCCAAGGGACTCAAGAAAGGCGTCGTCGTAAACCTGGAAGCCACGGTTGAGGCGATCAAACGAAGTGTCCATGAAGCGGAACTCATGGCCGGCTCGGAAGTGGACGAAGTGTTTGTGGGTTTGGCCGGGCCGCATATTCGCAGCTTCAACAGCAAAGGCGCCGTACCGATTTCGAAACAGTCGCGTGAGATAACCCGAGAGGATGTCCGGCGCGTTATTGAGACGGCCCGTGCGATCGCCCTCGCGCCTGATCGCGAGATCATTCACATCATCCCCCAGGAATTTGTCGTCGATGATCAGGATGGTATCGGTGACCCGCTCGGTATGGTAGGCACTCGTCTGGAAGTAAACGTCCATATCGTGACGAGTTCGGTGACGGCCGCACAAAACATCGTTACAGCCGTGAACCGCAGTGGTTTGGAGGTGGCCGATACCGTTCTGGAGCCCATTGCGGGAGGCGACGCGGTATTGAGTGACGATGAAAAGGAACTGGGTTGCGTCCTGATTGATATTGGGGGCGGTAAGACCAGTTTGGCTGTATACCACCATGGAGCAGTCCGCCACACAGTCGTTCTTCCCATTGGCAGCGATCACTTCACCATCGACATAGCCGTGGGACTGCGCACTCCGATTCCTGAAGCGGAGCGGCTCAAGAAAGAGTTCGGTTGCGTGTTGGCCTCTATGGCCGACGAAGAATCGGCCATTGAGCTTGCTGGAGTGGGGTCCCGGCAGATGCGGACCATCAGTCCGAGGTTATTGAGCGACGTTCTGCAACCGAGGGCTGAAGAAATCATCCACTTCGTTCGCGACGAGATACGCGGTGCGGGCTACGAACGTCAAGCCGGCGCAGGGGCGGTCCTGACAGGCGGTGGCTCGTTGCTCAGAGGTGTTTCTGAGCTTACCGAGGAATTGCTGGACCTGCCCGTACGGCTCGGACTGCCGGAAGGCCTTGCCGATGCGCGGTTTGGTGACCCTGAATACGCAACGGTTGTCGGGCTCGTTGCCTATGGCCAGAAGAGACGAAAGACTTACGAGTTTCATGAACATTCCGGATCTGCGTTCAAACGGATGATGTCTCGCTTACGCGGATTCTTATGATTGCAATTGATTACATCGAGATGAAAGGCCATGGATTGCGAGGGGGGATGCGCATTCAGCGCAACCCGTGTATATCGGCGTGATTCGTGTAAAGGGGGAACCAGTGTCGAAGAACGTGCCGACTGAGAATCCTATCAGGTTTCTTTTCGATGAGGAGCGCGCCGTTGGCGCCAGCATCAAGGTGATTGGTGTCGGTGGTGCAGGATCTAATGCTGTCAACCGCATGATGGAAGCGGGAGTGGAAGGCGTTGAGTTTCTCGTTGTTAACACTGACGTTCAGGCCCTCCAGGAGTCGAGCGCCCCGGTGAAAATTCAGATTGGAGCGAAGCTGACCAAGGGTTTGGGGGCTGGAGCTAATCCTGAAATCGGGCGAGAGGCTGCGTTAGAAGATACTGAAAAGATTATCGAGGCGCTCGAAGGCGCCGACATGATATTCGTAACGACGGGTCTGGGAGGCGGTACCGGGACCGGAGCCGCCCCGATTGTTGCTAACCTGGCAGCAGAGCTGGGAGGCCTGACCGTTGCAGTTGTGACCAAGCCATTCGCTTTTGAGGGTCGAAAGCGCATGATGCAGGCGGATCTCGGTCTGGCTAACTTGCAGGAATCCGTGGACACGGTGATCACGATTCCGAACGAACAACTACTAGTAACACTGGAGCGTGGCACGAGCCTGTTTGACTCGTTTCATATCGCGGATGACATCCTGCGGCAGGCGGTTCAGGGAATCTCCGATTTGATCACCGTTCCAGGTCTAATCAACCTGGACTTTGCCGACGTGAAGACCGTCATGCACGGCATGGGAATGGCGCTGATGGGGACCGGTGTGGCTACCGGCGACAATCGTGCTGTTGAGGCGGCGCGCCGTGCGATTTCGAACCGGCTGCTGGAAGAAGGTTCCATCAAGGGTGCCAAGGGCGTGTTGATCAACATTACAGGTGGCAACGACCTGCTCCTCCACGAGGTCAGCGAAGCCGCCGATATCATTTATGAAGCGGCCGATAGCGAAGCCAACATAATCTTCGGTGCGGTGCGGGACGAGCGTATCGAGAACGAAGTGAAGATTACGGTTATTGCCACCGGATTCGACCACAACGCTTCAGACAGGCCGTTGCAGGAGGTGCCCCGCGCTGAGCCTGCAGGACCGGAATTGGAGATTCCCACGTTTCTCCGGCGCGCCACTACACATTAGTCGATCGAGTATTCAACACGAAGGACACGAAGCAACACGAAGTAAAGCCTAAAGAATCCTTTCTATTTTTTCCTTCGTGTTCTTCGTGTTGAGCGGCCTTCTCTCGCTTCCACCCCGGCCTCTCCCGTTATAATCGCATCATGAAAATTGCCGACCTCGCTGACGAACTGCGTGCCATCGTGGGTGATCCGCATGTCCGGAGAGATGCCGAGACCGTTCGGGAGAACAGCACGGACGCCACAAAACGATTTCATCCGGCAGATGTGGTGGTGTTTCCGGAAACAGCCTCGGAAGTTGCCCGCATCGTCTGCCTGGCCAATACAGAGCGGATTCCGATCGTATCCAGAGGCGGTGGCGTTGGCTATGCAGGTGGAGCAATACCTATCACTGGAGGCATCGTCGTTGCCATGCGACGGATGAATCGGATTCTCGAGATCGATCCTGTGGACCTCGTTGCCGTCGTCGAACCCGGCGTGATTACCGGAGATCTGCACGCGGCTGTGGAATCGAAAGGGCTGTTTTATCCGCCGGATCCTGCAAGTCTCTCGCGATCCACCCTTGGAGGGAACGTGGCCCACAACGCCGGCGGTCCGCGAGCTTTTAAGTACGGAGTAACACGCCAGTTCTTGCTGGGTCTGGATGTCGTTCTTCCGACCGGAGATCTCATTTCAACAGGAGGGAGAGTCGTAAAGAATGCCGTTGGCTACGACCTGACCGATTTGATGTGCGGATCGGAAGGGACGCTCGGGATCATTACAAGAATCATTTTCCGACTCTTGCCGCGTCCGGGGGCCGCTCGAACATTGATGGCCTTATTCGCTTCAGTGAGAGACTGTGCGGAATCGGCTAATCGATTGGTCGAAAGGGGCATTATTCCTTCGAAACTCGAGTTTGTGGACCGAGCGTCCGTTCGGGCCCTCAGAGGCTATATCCGGGATGAAGAAATCCAAACGCGGGTTGATCTCCCCGATGGCGTGAGTGCCTTGCTGCTTGTCGAAGTGGACGGCGATGTGCGCTCGCTTGAGAGCAATCTGCGGCGAGTCCGCGAAGTTCTCGAACCGGATGCCACTGGAGTGATCGAGTCGGACATCGGAGATGAGCTTTGGGAACTCCGCCGGCATCTGTCTCCTGCCGTGGCACGCATCCGGCCGGATAAGGTGAATGAAGACGTAGTCGTACCGCGTCGGAGGGTTCCCGACTATCTTGACGCGATGGAACGACTTGAAGCCGAATGTCGTCTTCCCATCGTTTGCTTTGGTCATGTCGGTGACGGCAACATCCATGTCAACTTGATGCTCGACTCTTCCGATCCCGATCAACTCGAACGATCCGAAGTAGCGAAGTCGCGTGTGTTTGAGCTGGCTGTAGAGATGGGCGGAACAATTTCCGGGGAACATGGCGTCGGGATCATGAAATCTCAGTTCATCGGTTTGGCCCTGAGTCCGGCGGCCGTTGCTGCGATGAAGGCCGTCAAGCAGGCTCTTGATCCGAATGGCATCATGAATCCCGGGAAGATATTTACGTGAGGATCGCCGTCGAGGCCGGACTTATAGATGAGATGGTTGCCTATGCCCGGCGTTGCCTTCCGGAAGAGGCTTGCGGATTTCTCGTCGGCCGATCCGGCACGGTTGAACGGTTCGTGCCGGCCCCGAACGCGCTTCGAAGCCGGACGGCATTTGAAGTGGAACCCCGCTTCCTTTTTGATTTGTTCCGGCAACTCAGGTCTTCCGGAGAAGACTTGCTGGCTATTTGTCACTCCCATCCGACCCGACCGGCCGTTCCATCGGCCCGCGACGTGGCCGAGGCACACTATCCGGATTGCGCGTATGTGATCGTTTCATTGGCTGGGGCGGAAGCGGATATTCGAGCCTACCGGATTGTCGGGAGCGAGGTCCTTGAAATGGAACTTCATGCTATAGTCTAGAAAAATTGACTCTTTTCCGAGTCTCTCGCCGGAGGTTTAGATGCGTCTCTTGCTGATTTCTTTGCTGTGGACGGTACCGCTTTGGTCCCAGGGTCCCGAGCTTTCCCAGAGCGTGGCTTACGCCATGCGGGCAGACGCCAATCTGTTTTTCGGAAAGGGTGAGACGACCGGTACAGAGTATTATGACGTCGCAATCTCGAGCCAACCTTCCGACGGAGTTTTGATCAAGCTGCCTTATACCCAGAAAGGCGGGAAGCTCACTTTTGATCTCCATCACCGCGTCGGTTTGTCTGCTGACTTCGGCCTTCCGGCAGAGATCATGACCGTAGTCGAAGTGGTGACGGGTGGTACGAATCGGCTTGGAACGTACACCATGTTGGACATGATCGGCGAGGATGCGGAGTTCGATGAACGGATCGACCGGGCGAGCGACGCTGAGATCGATCGCTACGTCACGCCGATGTCCCGAAAGTCAATAACCATCACAACGCAGCCCGGACCTCAATCGATCAGCATCGTCGGCCGCGATCTGAACATCGTGCGGAGGGGGACGACGACCCGGGTGGATACACCGGGTACCCGAATCGCAATGGTCTCGAATATCATGTTCGAGGAAGTTCGAGATATCAATCCGCTCAGACCCAGCACCCCTCAATAAACCGGTACGCTCTTTCGTCAGGTGTTACCCGCTGCCGTTTTGTTCGGTTTGCGGCCTGCCCCCGCAAGCGTGTATGTTCTGATCGCCTTTTCCGCTGCCGTTTTCCACGAAAACTTTGCTACCTGTAACAAGCCCTTCTCGATGGATTCCTGACGTAATACCTGATCGATCAGCAGTTGTTTGATCGCCCGGGCGATCTCAAAGACATTCTCGGGATTTACGAGAATAGCTGCATCGCCGAGTACTTCAGGGAGAGAGGATGTGTTTGAAGCCACGACAGGGGTTCGGTTCGCCATCGCTTCGAGCGGAGGAAGGCCGAAACCTTCATAGAGTGATGGTAGAGCGAACGCAACAGCTGCCTCGTAAAAAGCCTGAAGGATCGGATACGGAACGAAACCGAAGAACCGGACGTCTTGCTGAACGCCGCTCCGAACGACCGTCAACCGTAGGTGCTGATGATTGCTGAGTTTGTCGCCAATAATGATCAGCTTTAAATTCTTGTACTTCTTGTGCTCACCGAGTTCGCTCTTCAAAACTGCAAACGCTTCGATCAGACGGTCGACGTTTTTGTGTGGCTTGATCTGTCCCGAATACAAGATAAAGGGGTCCTTCAGCTGGTAGCGTTCCAGGACCTGCATCTGTTCGGCCGGAGCATGGGCCTCAGAAAAGCGTCCATCCAGGGCGTTGTGTGCCACGGTGGTGCGAGCGGCCGGCAGGTCGAATATGCCGATAAGATCCTGTCGGGTTGACTCCGAGACGGCGATGACGTGATTTGCCGAACGGATAACGTGCTTCGTGTATAGATATCTTCTGTAGTTATCAAACTTCGATGATCCCTCCTGCGGGAACAGCAGATGGACGCAGTCGTGAATAGTGACCACCAGCCGGCACGGGACCAACAAGGGGGCCTCGTAATGGGGTGCATGGAAGACGTCGATCCGGTGCTTTCGTAGCTGAAGGGGAATACGGATGTGAAGATTCCAGAAGCTGTTGTCTTCGGGTATATCGATCCGATCGAAATTCGTTCCGAGAGGTCCGAACTCGAGAAACTGGCGTTGGGAGCCCAGAAGGAAGTAATGATGAGTTTGATCTAAATCCGACAGGTTCCGAACAAGATTCCAAACGTGTGTGCCGACGCCGAACTCGTTGACCTTGCGGATATCGATAGCGACGCGCATGTCTGAATTGTAGCAGCCCCCAAGAGGCGCGGAAACGCACCGGTCCGTTGCAAGTGTGGAGGTCGCCGCCTGAGTCCCACCTGCAGCAGAAGGGACCGGCATACTCGAAAAAGGACACGACAACTGTCTGATATCTATAGGACCAGGTACCTGCAGCGGGTCTGGTATAATCGGAAGATGATTCGACCCCATGCTGAAAGGCACCCGGGCACAGGCGCCCGCGGCACGGCGTGTGGAATCCCGAAGCTCTTCCGAACCTGCCGAAAAGGGCCGTTTCTTCAACGCGCACTCGTCTATGCGTGTATCTGGGTTGCGCTGGCCGGCGCCCTACCTTATTTCATTTCTTCCTCGGCTCAAGGTCGGACGATAGTCCAGATCGAACTCTCCGATATCATCCACCCGGTCAGTGCAGACTACGTTGCTGCTGGATTGGCACGAGCGGAGGAAGTCGGTGCGGTGGCGGTGATCATTCGATTGGACACTCCCGGAGGGCTGGTCGATTCGATGCGGGCCATTGTTGAGGATATTCTGGCTTCGGAGGTTCCCGTCATTGTGTGGGTGGGTCCCAGTGGCGTGCGTGCCGCCTCGGCGGGCTTCTTCATCCTGCTCTCAGGCGATCTGGCACTAATGGCATCGGGTACCAATACCGGTGCTGCACATCCGGTTTCGTCGCTGGGCGGCGAAATCGACGAAGTGATGGAGCAGAAAATCGTCAATGACGTAGCCGCCTTCCTCCGAAGTTATTCGGCAAAGCGTGGCCGAAACCCTGAGCTTGCGGAACTGGCCGTTACCGAAAGCCAGGCATTCACCGCTGAAGAGGCTCTCGAGAATGAGCTGATCGACGCCGTCGTCGGTGATGTTGCCGAGTTGATCGAGGTTTTCGACGGACAGGAGATAACCCGTTTCGATGACACCATCGAGACCTTGGATCTTACAGGTGCCACGGTTGAAGTGTTCGGGATGACCGCTAGAGAGAGACTGCTCTCGATGATCATGAACCCGAACGTGGCACTCGTGTTGGGCTTGCTGGGCCTGGTGGGACTCTATCTTGAAATAACGAGCCCAGGTCTGATCTTCCCCGGAGTAATCGGTGGTATCAGCCTGATACTCGCGTTGTTTGCCTTCAATCTTCTTCCGATCAACCTCACCGGAGTCCTGTTGCTTCTGCTAGGAATCGCTCTTTTTGTGGTTGAGGCAACGGTGCCAAGTAGCGGAATTCTTGCGATGGGGGGTGTCGTTGCAATGGTTGCGGGCGGTCTCATACTCGTTGACGGTCCGATTCCCGAACTCCGCATTCAGTTCCCGACGATATTTGCAGTAACCCTGCCTCTTGCGGCGATTACAGTTTTTCTCGTGCGGCTCGTGCTCGTGTCCCATAGCAAGAAAGCCGTTACAGGTTCGGCTGGAATGGTCGGGCTGGTCGGTACCGCATCCACCGGCATTGACAGCCATGGAAAGGTGATGGTTCATGGCGAATACTGGGAAGCGCACTCCCAGACTCCCATTCCCCTGGGGGCCCGAATTCGGGTTGTAAGAATGGACGGACTCAAACTTCAGGTCGAAACCGAAGACGAGGAGCAGCAATGAACATTAATTTCGGAATCGTAGCGCTGGTAATCATCCTGATCTGGCTTTTCAACTCCATCAATATCCTTCGCGAATACGAGCGCGGCGTCATATTCCGATTGGGCCGGCTCCTGCCGGATCCAAAGGGGCCGGGACTGATCTGGGTCTTCTGGCCGATCGATAAGATCGTACGCGTGAGCTTGCGGACGATCACGATGGACGTTCCCTCGCAGGACGTGATCACAAAGGACAACGTTACGGTTAAGGTCAACGCGGTTGTCTATTTTCGTGTTGTCGAGTCGGACAGGGCGGTCGTCGAGGTTGAAAATTTCCTCTACGCGACATCGCAACTGGCACAGACGACGCTGCGTTCCGTTCTGGGAGAGGTCATTCTGGACGAGTTGTTGAGCGAGCGCGAAAAATTGAATTTGAGGCTGCAGGAAATCCTCGACCAGCATACCGACACCTGGGGTATCAAAGTATCGCTCGTTGAGATCAAGGGTGTGGATCTGCCTGAGACAATGCAGCGCTCGATGGCCCGTCAGGCTGAGGCTGAGCGCGAGAAGCGCGCCAAGATCATCCACGCTTCGGGTGAATATGAGGCGGCTGCCCGCTTGGCTGACGCCGCCAAGACAATCTCCTCGGAGCCTATGGCCCTTCAGTTGCGCTATCTGCAAACCATGACGGAAATTGGAATCGACGGGAAGAACACCACCCTCGTGTTCCCGCTTCCTATCGATGTTCTGAGTACCCTCCAGAAGGCTTTGATGAAGCCGGACACCGACAGTAGTAGCGGTTAGAGAGTCGACTCGATGGACGAACATTCCTGGAAGGGACACAACTTCACGTTGTTGATTTTTGGCGGAGTTGTAGTTTTGTGCTCAATTTTCTTTATTCTGGGAATGTTGGTCGGCCGGGCTCAAGTTCCTGCGGTTTCGGAAGTTGCCGCCGTCCCTGACGAGACGATCGGTGCGGAAGAACCGGAGGATCTCGATCTGCGATTCTACGAAGCTGTGGAAGGAAGCGAGCCACCTCCCTTCGAGGTGTCCGGGACAGAAGCCGGTTCTAACCCAGAGGCTGTAGCCCCAATTCAACCTTTGCCGACTGCGCCGCCCTCTCCGCCTGCCGACTCTGTGTCTGAGGTCGAAATCGCTATTACGCTTCAGATTGCAGCTCTCAGCAGTGCAGACCAGGCTGAAACGCTGCGCGCGGAAATTGCCGAGAAAGGCTTTCCGTCCTTTGTGGTGCGTCCAGCGCCGGAGGACCAATCGGGTTTCCATCGCGTTCAGGTCGGTCCCTTCAACGACGCGGCTGAAGTCACGCGAGTCCGCGCGTTGCTGGAGGCCGAAGGATATCAGCCCATCGTCAGGAACTAATCGATGCACGGGCGGCAAATTCTTGTCGAGGCCTCTACTGCCTCCAAGGTCGTTGCGGCTGCGGTGTCGGGGGCTGTGCTGGTCCTGGCTCTCCCGAAGCCTGACCTGTACTACCTGTCCTGGGTGGCGTTTGTTCCACTACTGTTGGCTCTTTTCCCCGAAGATTCGAGACTGAAGACATTTGGCGTTGGATACGCTGCGGGCCTGGTTTTCTTCGGGGGCAGTTGCTACTGGATCGTCAATACGATGGCGACTTATGGAGGCCTGTCCCTGGGAACCTCTCTAGCCGTTTATGCACTGTTCGTCTCCGTCTTTGCCCTGCACACCGCCCTGTTCGCAGTGTTGCTGCAACTGCAACTGGCACGATTCGGACAATGGGGCCTGCTGCTGGCCGCACCCACGTGGGTGGCGGTCGAACTGATACAGACATACGCGATATTCGGCGGATTCCCCTGGATGCTGGTGGGCTACGCCCTTGCGCCTTACCAGGGCCTCCTGCAGATAGTGACGGTTACCGGGATTTACGGGCTGTCGTTTCTTCTGGTAGCGGTGGGCTCGCTCCTGGCCCTCAGCCTCCGGGCAGGGAATCCGAAACTCGTTGGCATCGCCGCTGCAATCATGCTCATCGTCAACTTCATGCCGGCCCCTCAAGGCGAACTGGCCGGCGATCCACTGTCGGTTCGGGTCGTGCAGACGAACATCGATATCGAGCAGTCCTGGGAAAGTAGCTCTCGAGAGCAGTTGATGGACGAACTGCATACCTTGTCGGTGGGCACGACGGCGAATCCTGATCTGGTGATCTGGCCCGAGACGCCGTCGCCGTTTTATCTGGGTCACGATGCCGACTTTCGTTACCGGATGGGAGCGATCGCAAGGGGGCTCGGCGCCCATTTTCTGTTGGGATATATCGATTTCGATGATGAAAAGCCGTCCAACAGCGTAGGTGTTCTGTCACCATCCGGAGAGCAGATTTCCCGTTATAACAAAATCCATCTCGTACCCTTCGGCGAATATGTGCCGCTTGGGAATATCTTTTTTTTTGCAGAGTCTCTTACCCGTAATGTGGGAGATTTTGTGCCCGGATCCGACTACACACTCACGTCAGTGGACAATCATCGGATCGCATCAACAATATGTTATGAAGACGTGTTTCCTGGGCTGATGCGGCAGTTTACCCGACGCGGCGCCGAGGCCATCGTCAACGTCACCAACGACGGCTGGTTTGGCGCAACTTCTGCGCCTTATCAGCATCTCCGAATGTCGACTGTTCGGGCGGTCGAGAATAGGCGGTATATTGTCCGCGGCGCCAATTCGGGTATCAGCGCGATCATTGATCCTTACGGAACGATCGTTTCCCAGACTGAGCTGGGAGAAAGGACCGTTCTTGACGGCGTGGCCGGTTATCGTTCCGATCTGACATTCTATGTGCGTTTTGGTGATGTGTTCGCTTGTTTGGCAGCGACCCTGGCGATAGCGGCGCTGTTAATGGCTTGGAGAACGAGACCCGCCGGGAAGCGACCTGCCGGCAACCGATAGGAAGAATCGATATGAATGATGAACTCCTGGAACGATTTTCCCACCTCAAGGACCGAAGTCAGGAAATACGGAGGTTCCTTTGACTCGCCTGCCAAGCAGAAACGTATCGACGAGTTCGAAAAAATCATAGCCGATCCCGATTTCTGGTCGGAACAGGAGCGATCCACCGACATACTCCGCCAGAAAGCCCGCCTGGACGAAAGCATCGAATTGGACAGCAAGATCAAAACATGTGTCGAAGATGCGGAAGCGCTGACCGAGTTGGCGCGTGAAGGCGAAGACGTTGGCGAAGAACTTCCCGAGTTCCTGGATCAGCTGACCGAACTTGTAGAACGCGTCGAATTCCAGATGCTGCTCGGCAGGGAAAATGATCGGTTGAACGCGATTGTCTCGATCCATCCAGGTGCTGGCGGAACCGAAGCGCAGGACTGGGCGGCTATGCTGATGCGGATGTACCTGCGGTGGGGAGAGAAAGGCGGCTATGAGACCCAGATCCTGGACTATCAGGATGGAGAGGAAGCCGGTTTGAAATCGGTGACCTTCACCGTTTCAGGCGACTACGCGTACGGATATCTGTCGAATGAAACCGGGGTTCACCGTCTTGTTCGGATTTCGCCGTTCGATGCGACCAGCCGCCGTCATACCTCTTTTGCCTCGGTTTCTGTCTATCCGGAGATCGACGATCAGGTGGAAGTGGACATTGAAGACAAGGACCTGCGGATCGACACCTACCGTTCCAGCGGTGCCGGTGGCCAGCACGTCAACGTCACGGATTCCGCCGTGCGTATCACGCACATCCCGACCGGCATCGTCGTTCAATGCCAGAACGAGCGATCCCAACACAAGAATCGTGTCGTAGCCATGAAGATTCTTCGGGCGCGCATGTACGAACAGGAAATGGAACGAAAACAGGCTGAGGCTCAGGCTCTTGAGGACGGTAAGCTCGACATTGCCTGGGGCAGCCAGATTCGATCCTACGTCCTCGCTCCGTACCGTATGGTTAAGGACCATCGGACCAAGAGGGAAATGGGCGACGTCGATCGGATCCTTGACGGCGACCTGGAGGTATTCATCAAAGCTGCTCTCCAATGGAGGGTGAGCCCGAAGGGAAGTGACGGTGAAGTTAAGAGCTAAGGCTCCCATCTCAAAATCCGGTAGTGTCTCAGATTGAAATTCAGTCTACGGGCGCGAAGTGGAAGAAGATCACCGGATCAAGCCGGAAATCTTCTGCGTTTATAAAATTCGGAGCTTCCCATGGCTCTTAAGTCCTGACTGATAACGTCTGACCATGCTCTACCTTGATTCCGAAATCCAGTACGTCAAAGGCGTCGGTCCGAAACGTGGCACGCTGTTGAGAGCGCGGGGAATTCACACGGTCCAGGATCTCCTGTTGCGTTTTCCACGCCGTTACGAAGACCGGAGCCGACTGGCGTCTCTGGATACACTGGTTCCCGGTCAATCCTCGACGTTTCTTGCCAAGGTCTACAGCGTCCGGTTGATACCCACCCGGTCGAAAGGCCGCATTCTTGATGTCGTCCTGAGCGACGGCATTACCTATGGTCATGCAAAGTGGTTCAATGGAGGCGCACTCTGGCGACAAAAGAAGTTCGTTCCGGGCACAAACCTCGTCCTGACTGGCAAGGGTGAAGTCGACAAGTACGATCAGGGGATCGTCTTGTTTAATCCCGAATTCGAAGTTCTTCCCGATGGAGAGCCCACGTCCACAGGTGAGTTGGGCCGGTATGTTCCGATATATGAGGAAGTGTCCGGCATCACCAGTCGTCAACTGCGCAGCATGGTGTCGGCTGCTTTCGAGAACTTGTCAGACACGCTCCAGGATCCGCTGCCCGAGGAGATGCGTTCGCGTTACGACCTGCCGGAACTTAGAACGGCGCTGGAAGCGTTACACCGCCCGGTCTTGGACGATGACATCGATTTGCTCAACCGGCGGCGATCTCCCTATCACCGCCGCTTTATTTTCGAGGAATTCCTGCTCCTTGAGTTGACGTTGGCGCTACGCAGATATCGCATGCGTTCGGCTGATGGTATTCGGTTTCGAACCAACAGAGAGATTCGTGAGCGTCTCAAGGAGATTCTCCCCTTCCACCCCACTGCCGCTCAGAAGCGCGTTTTTGCCGAGATCGTTGACGACCTGAAAGCGGCCCATCCGATGAATCGTTTGCTGCAAGGGGACGTGGGCTCCGGAAAAACGCTGGTGGCGTTCGAAACGATCGTGGTGGCTGTTGAAAACGGTTATCAGGCAGCCATGATGGCGCCGACAGAAATTCTGGCCGAGCAACACTACATCAGCGCGCGACGGATACTGGAACCCCTCGGATACAAGTTGGCGCTACTCAGGAAGGGTGTGGGGAAAGACCAACCGGAGTTACTCGACGAGCTTGGCAGCGGCACGGTTCATCTTGTGATCGGGACACACGCGTTGCTGGAAGATACCGCCGCTTTTTCGCGTTTAGGACTGGTCGTCATTGACGAGCAGCACCGCTTCGGTGTGATGCAACGTCTTCGCCTGATGGAAAAAGGACAGAGCCCGAACACTCTTGTAATGACGGCGACTCCGATACCGCGCACCCTTGCGATGACGTTTTATGGGGATTTGGATGTTTCCGTGATCGACGAGATGCCTCCCGGTCGCAGACCGATCCGGACGGTTCATATCGGGGAAGGTCGGCGGAAGTATGCCGAGAGCCTCCTGGAACGGGAGTTGGAGAAAGGAAGACAATGCTACGTCGTCTATCCGCTGATCGACGAGTCGGAGAAAATTGACCTCCGGTCGGCCACCGAAGGTTATGGCCAGCTCGTGGAGATATTCGGAAGTCAGCGTGTGGGTCTCCTGCATGGACGGTTGAAGGGGGAAGAAAAAGAGGCCATAATGCGCGCCTTTAATGCAGGCGATATTGGAATCCTTGTATCGACTACTGTCGTGGAAGTGGGTGTCGACGTTCCCAACGCGACCTTGATGTTAATCGAGCATGCCGAAAGGTTCGGGATGGCACAGTTACATCAGCTGCGTGGGCGGGTCGGGCGTGGAACGGAGGCGTCTTATTGTGTACTGATGACACCAGACCGTATTGGCGATCTCGCGCGCGAACGCGTGCGTGGGGTTGCTGCCACGACCGATGGATTTCGGCTTGCTGAGACAGACTTGCGGCTGAGGGGGCCGGGTGAACTCCTCGGGACGCGCCAGTCGGGTATCCCTGAATTTCGCCTGGCTGATCTCGTAGAGGATGTGGACATCCTTGTTGAGGCGCGCGGAGAGGCCGAGCGCTGGATGCGGGATGTGGCCAAGAGGGATAAACTGATCGCGGATCTCAGTCAGCGAGCGGGCACCTCTAGTCTAGCTACGGTGGGATGAGAGGTCATTACAAAAGGTGTGTAAAAGTCATCAGGCGGCGGCCTTCGATTTGGACACGACTCTGATGCCGTCAGCGAATTGCTGACCATCATAGACCTCTTGTAAGAGATCGGAACCCTTTAAGTGCCGCCAAGCCTTCTCAGCGACACGCAGTAACCTCCAGATCATCGCAGTTGCATTCTCGACGCGCTTGAAGCGACGAGCGGCGTTGGTTCTCAACCGCACCATGTCGAAGGGTGACTCAACGATGTTGGTCGTTCTCAGATGCACCCAGTGTTGCTTCGGGAACGCATAGAAGGTGATCATCCGATCCCAGTCCCGCAACAGCGTCTCACCCGCCTTCGGATAGTTCTTTTGATATCGGCGAATGAACTGATCCCGCTTACGTTCGCATGCGGCTCGGGAGTCGGCGAAGGCCATCCCGTGGAGAAGCTGCCTGGCCGCCGGCTGGTCGGTCTTTGGCAGGTGATCCACCACGTTCATCGACTTGTGGTTCCAGCAGCGTTGTTCCTGGCCCTCGGGGTGTTGCTCGGCCAGGGCGGACCAAATTCCCAGGTGACCATCGGCAACGGTCAGTCGTCCCAGCTTCAGACCCCGATCCCTGAGGTTCCGCAGAATACGACTCCAGGATTCCTTGCTCTCCCTCTGACCGCTCTCACAGGCCAACAGCACTTTACGCCCGTCTGACAGGCCTGCGATGATCACCAGTAGTGCCGCCCGTTCTTTCGCGATCCCCGCTTTTACGTACAAGCCGTCCGCCCAGTGATACACCACCTCAAGCTCGGACAGATCCTGCTGGCTCCACTCGTCGTATTCCAGTTGCCATGTCGATTTCAGCCGTTGAATCGACGCCCGCGACAACGGAGCGCCCGCACCCAGCAGTCCGCGCATTGCCTGCTCGAAGTCTCCTGTGGCCAGGCCGTGAAGATAGAGTTCGGGAAGCAGTTGCCCCAGCTGCTTCGATTTCCGGTGAAAGTACGGCAGAATCTCACTCTCGAAGCGCTCGGTCGTGTTCCGGACCCGGGGCCGACGAACCTCCATCGTTCCGTTCAACATCGCAAACCGTCGCGGTTTCCCGTGACCGTTCCGGTAGCCCCGTCGATCCGAACTCCGCTCCGATTTCCTTCGACCCAAGAACTGCGTCACTTCGTCTTCCAGAAGTTCCTGGAGCCAATCCTGCACTCGTGATCGCGCCCAATCTTCCAGAACCTCATACTGCTTCGTTGACGCCGCTACTTCCGCTGTGTTCTTCTTCTCCATGGGTGGTGTACCTTTCTCCCGGTTGGCCCCGGGATTTGCTTACGGTTAATAGTTCACCGAAAGCGTACACCGCCTTTTTCTTTTTACACACTTATTGGAACGACCTCTGGGATGAGGGCCAGTTAGGAGTTGAAAGTTAGCCGTCAAAAGTTACTGGTCTAAAATTCACAACTCCTAACTCTTAACTCATAATCTTCAGCTTCTCCCGGTTTCCGAAGAAATGACTACGCGATGAGAATTATTGCAGGCCGGTACAAGAGTCGCCGCCTGAAGGCAGGTCCTCCAGACCGTACCCGGCCCACCAGCGACAAGCTTCGGGAAACCGTATTTAACATTCTGGGGGATCGCGTAATAGAATCAGTATTCCTGGATGCTTACGCGGGCGTAGGTGCGATAGGGATCGAGGCTATCAGTCGCGGCGCCCGGTCGGTTTGTTTCGTAGACCGTGCCACAAAAGCCTGTGCGGCAATTCGCTCCAACCTCGAGTCCCTGAACATCGAAAAGGAGTGCCGCGTTCTACGCATGGAGTGCGGCGCTGCCTTTAGTCTTTGTGTTCGTGAAGGAGTCGGTTTCGATATCATTTTTTTGGATCCGCCCTACGACCGCGAAGGCCTGTATCGACGCGATTTGGAGCGTTTGAGTACGAATGCCTTGTTGAATAAAGGATCCATCATCGTCACCGAGCATCTGCGCTCGGTTGAAATGCCCGCTAACATTCCCGGGCTTGTCCACTTGAGGACGCACAAACATGGGGACAGCGCGTTGACTTTCTACGAGCCGGAGGGCGAGTGAAACGAACGAGTGCGCTTTATCCGGGGACTTTCGACCCGGTGACCAACGGGCACCTGGATATCATTGAGAGAAGCAGCAAGCTTTTCGGCCAGGTGATCGTGGCTATTCTTGTGAACCCCCAAAAGGAACCCCTGTTTTCCTCAGAGGAAAGAGCCGAACTGATTCGGAAGTCGATTTCGACCGGAACTACCAATGTGGACGTGGCCGTCTTTCAGGGCTTGCTTGTGGATTACGCGAATGAAAGACAGGCGGACGTAATCATCCGTGGCATCCGCGCGGTTTCCGACTACGAATACGAACTTCAAATGGCACTGATGAACCGGCGCCTTCGGCCTGAGATCGAAACGTTTTTCATGCTTCCGGCCGAGAACTATTCCTACCTGAGTTCGCGTTTGGTGTGTGAGATCGCCGAGAACGGTGGATCCATTGAAGGGCTGGTACCCGACGTTGTTGAGACAGCTTTGAAGAGCGTCTTTAAGAAATAGCTTGCGGACTGATCGAGTGAGGATCGAACAGAACATGGGCCTGAAATTAACTGAGAGAATCTCCCGCATTTCGGCGTCCCAAACCATGGCGGTAGCCGAAACAGCGACCCGGCTGCGAGCTGAGGGTTTGGATGTCGTGGATCTGAGCGCAGGTGAGCCCGATTTTCCGACACCCGAAAATATCAAGCAAGCCGGGATTCGCGCTATCGACGAGAACTTCAGCAAATACACGGCTGCGAGCGGAATAATTGATCTGAAAGAAGCTGTGATAGGCCGTCACAGTCAGGATTTCGGTTCTTCCTACACGGTTTCCGAAGTGATGATCAACGTGGGCGCCAAGCACTCCATCTTCAGCGTGTTCTCGGCTCTGATCCAACACGGTGACGAGGTAGTGATTCCCACGCCTTACTGGGTGACGTTTGCTGACGTGACCCGGTATGTGGGGGGACAGCCGGTCTTCGTCGAAACGCTGGAAGAGCATGGGTTTCGGTTGACCGCAGATATGGTCGAGGCTGCAATCACCCCGAAAACTCGACTGCTGATCGTGAACTCACCGAGCAATCCCAGCGGTGCCGTTCTCGATGATGATGAGTTCATCCGGATCGCTGGTCTCTGTCAGGATCGGGGTGTTGTCCTTATGTCGGATGAGTGTTATGCCTACTTCCTGTACGAAGGCCGGCAACCGTTTTCGATCGCCTCCCGTTCGGAATTCAAGGACACTGTCGTCATCGTCGGGTCGGTGTCCAAGACTTACGCGATGACCGGATGGCGGATCGGTTTCGTCCTGGGTGACCCTGCGCTGATCAAGGGAATCAGCAAGCTTCAAAGCCATTCCACGTCAAATCCGACTTCGATTGCCCAGAAAGCTGCCGTAGAGGCTTTCCGGGGACCTCAGGAATCGGTCGGTGAGATGCTGGCGGAGTATGGCCGCCGCCGCCGATACGTGGTGGACCGGCTACGCGCCATACCGGGAGTTCGATGTGAGGAGCCTGGCGGAGCCTTTTACGCATACCCGAACGTCTCAGCGGCATTTCAGAACGGCGTCCAGGACATCGTTGATTTCTCCGTACAGCTGCTTGAAAATAAACAAGTGGCGGTCGTTCCCGGCGTCGCTTTCGGCACAAAAGAACACGTCCGCATCTCCTACGCCGCCTCAATGGAGAACCTCAAAAAAGCGCTCGACCGGATTGAAGAATTCATGACGAAAACCGGCTGAAGAAAATCAGACAATCGTGGCAGAGCGTGGAGTCTTTAGTTTATCGTTAGTTTGGACATTTCAAATCACCAGTGTTTTCAGGAAGGGGAGAATTAACATGATTAGAATGCGTTTCGTTATTGGTGTGATCGCGGTTACTTTGCTGAGCTCAGGGCTTGCCTTCGCCCAGCAGAATCCAATGACCTTTTTTGTTACGAGCCAGGGCCCTGGCGAGGGGAGCGACCTGGGTGGATTGGCTGGAGCCGACGCGCACTGTCAGATGCTCGCAGCTGAGGAGGGTGCCGGCAACAGCACGTGGCGCGCCTACCTCAGCACGCAAGGCCCGAACGCCGTCAATGCCCGCGACCGCATCGGAACGGGCCCATGGCATAACGCGCAGGGCGTCCTCGTGGGTAGTGACGTCGATGAGATGCACGGCATGGGGCATCGATTTAATTTCGCGAGGATGCTCGACGAGGGAGGTAATTTGATCCCCGGTGGAGGATTCTCGCCGAACCGGCACGATGTTCTGACGGGCTCACAGCCCGACGGCACGGCCTTTGCTTCTGGCGAAGACATGACCTGCGGCAACTGGACGAGCAGCAGCACCGGAAAAGCCAGGATCGGTCACCACGACCGGGCAGCGTGGAATTCAGCCCACGATAGCCGTGGTTGCAGTCAGGATCAGTTGCGGTCTTCGGGCGGAGACGGCTTGATTTACTGTTTTGCCGCTCAGTAAGGTGCCGTTCCAGCTCCAAAGCTAAGGCTAGCAGCCCGTGGCAGAAGTCTCGAGGGCCGCGCGCAGGGGTCTTCGGGTTGCAGGCGCGAAGTGAGGAGCGGAGCGATGTCTTACCATCGTGACCGACGAGGGACAAAGCCTGTGGCCCGAACCCCCCTGCGCCCGAAGGGTTACAGCGAAACGGGGCCGTCTTCGTTGTCGCCGACTCCTCCCAATGATTGAGCATTGTCTCGTCATCGTCTCCTAGAATCCAGCCCCGTTTGGCCGTAACGCGGCCCTCGAGACTTCTGCCATGGGCTGCTAGGTCACTTGACCGTTTTCAACACGAAGGCACGAACGTAACGAAGGAACACGAAGGAATCAGATCTTCGTGTCTTCGTGTTGAAAGATTCCATAGATCTTTCGGGTGAGCGATGTGACGGGGAGAGTGTCGAAGTGGACACGGCGGTATCCTGGCCGGCGTCCGAGCTTCCCCCGGTAGACCTGAACGTGGACCCTGTGGTGGGTGATCGAGTGGCGTGCGCTCCCGATCTGCTCGAAGGATCCTGCGGGAGGTTCGGGGAAAGATGGGAATTCCCATAGGCCTTCTGTTTCATGCATGAGGATGCCCCGCTGATTCCGATCGATCACGGCGTGGAGATCCACGCGGATTGTTTTCGGTCTTTTCCGTGGAGCCGGTAAGTCTGCCTGCCGTCCCGTACGGAAGGCGTTACAGATCTTTCTCCATGGACACGCGGGGCATTCGGGGGCTTTAGGTGTGCACAGCACGGCTCCCAGCTCCATCAGCGCCTGATTAACGATGCGGGGTTCACCCGAATGTGCCACCGCGTCGGCCGCCTTCCAGACAAGCTTGTCCTTCGCCTGTTTCCATCCATTGACGCGCGACAAAACGCGGCGCACGTTACCGTCCACGATCGGATACGGTTCGTTGAACGCGATGCTCATAATGGCTCCAGCCATGTAGCGGCCGATGCCGGGAAGCTTGAGCAGTGCGGTGTGTGATGCGGGCAGGTTCCCTCCGTGCTCGTCCACGACCTGTTCGGCTGCGGCTCTGAAGTTGCGTGCGCGCCTGTAATACCCCAGTCCGGACCAGAGTCCGAGAACGTCTGTTTCCTTCGAGCGGGCCAGCGATTCGATTGTGGGGAAGCGTGCGAGGAAGCGTTCGTAGTAAGGCAGGACGGTATCGACCTGCGTCTGCTGCAACATCACCTCTGAAACCCAGACGTGGTAGGGATCGTAAGTCTCACGCCATGGTAGCTGACGGTGAGTCTTCCTGAACCAGTCTTCGAGAGACCGGTTCACAGATTCTGAAGGGATCGGTTTACGTCGCAGCGAGTTCGTTCTCACGCGTCTCGGCAGAGTCTTTCAGGTCTTGTTCTACCTTCTTGATCTGAACCAGATGCTGCGGATTGAAGGCGAGGGAAGGGTAATAACAGTTGCTTTCGTGTGTACAGAAGCAGCCGTCGGCAACTACCTCGCGGCGGGTATCCATCGCGGTGGAGTACCACAGTTTCGAGAAATCCCAGTCGTAATCCCGAAGGTTGCCGACGGGTTTGAGGATCTCACAACTGGAAACCGTCCCCTCGTCGTAGATCACACCACCGGCATCTCCGGCAAAACATCGCAATTGTGGCCGGCCTTCGAGAGCGGTTTTCGCGATCAACTCGTGCATATAGACGTCGATGGCCGCCTTGAAGAAACCTGCATCTCCCGAATAGCTGTTCTTGAGCGCAGCGTGCGCAGAGTCTTGACCGATCTGTTGCGTTAGCTTGTAGTACCGGGAGATGTCGATATCAAGCTCTCCGGGAACGGCTGATGGCGGCCGGATGTAGTTGACGTTCACTTTGTCGGGTTTGAGCTCGTTCTTCAGGAAGTCGTACCAGTCGAATATGCGGTCCTGATTGCTGTTCATGAAACACGTGCAGGTCTGAACGTCTAGGCGAGGTGCATCGGCTTTGATTTCCTGGAGCCGGCGGGCGGTATCGATGGCGATGTCCCAACTGCCCGATTTTTGGCGGATTTTCTCGTGATCCTCCTTCAATCCGTCAATTCCGAGCGCGACCGTCACGTTGAGATTCGGGCACTCATCGAGGATGCGGGCAACGTCGGGCAATATGCGCTGCTGAATCTGCCCGTTGGACATCAGATAGATGGATTCCAGTCGATTGTTTTCGTAGAAAGCCCGCGCGATCTCCGGAAGGTCCTTCCTTGTGAACGGCTCCCCACCGGCTACGACCAGAACGCCCAGGTTTGCGCCGAGGGTTTCGCTGATCCGCTCCAGCTCGTGGGTTTTCATCTGATTCTTCTTGCGGGGTTTGTCATTGAGTTCGTCCGTGAAGAAGCAGTGGATGCACCGCATGTCACACACGGAGGTGACAAGTATGTTCAGCAGAATGGGAGCAAAGGGGCGCCCTGTCACCATTCGGGTGTATCGCTTTAGGATTTCCTTGTTGTGAAAGTCCATGAATCCTTCGGTATTTTTCTTAAACCACAGAGGGGCAGAACAATGTTTCCCAAGGTATAGGAGTATACTCGCCTCTAAGGGTTCTCGGAAACCGGTTGCCCGCCAGGAGCGTAATATCCGGGTTTGGTCCGGACTTCCAGTCTGGGGAAGCCTCTGGGAGGGTTGACGCGAACTTCGACCTCACGCCATGTTCCGTCGAATGCCCGGTTGGTGGGGTTGTAGCCCAGCGTAAAGTGATTGCGGAGATCGTGTGCGACCCTCCGGCACAGCTCTTCCACTTCATCCAGGGATTCGGGAAAGTAGGCCTGACCTCCCGTCGATTCTGCGATCTCGCGCAGTTCGCGTTTGGCTCTTGAGGAGGGCGATCGCCGGAACAGGCCGCCACGCTGATCGTTCAGTTCGAGCAGACCGATGACATATACGGTGACCTCGGCTTCCCGTAGGCGTTCCATTACGCGGTTGAAACCGAACTTGCTGGCATTGTCCTCACCGTCACTGACGACAAGCACTGCCTTCTTGTCCATTCGTCCGTTGGCTTCAACATGTTCGAGCGAAAGATAGATCGCATCATTCAAGGCGGTCTCGCCCCGAGTGTCGACGTTCTCGAGAGTGTCGATCAGGTTCCCAATGCTGCCGGTGAAATCCTGTTCCAGGTAGGCGTCGTCATCGAAACTGACAATGAAGGTTTCATCTTCCGGGTTGCCCTCGCGTACGAAGACCAGAGCTGCGCTGTTGACCCGTTCTCTCTTGTTCCGCATGCTGCCGCTGTTATCGATCACGAGCCCGACGCTTATCGGGACGTCCTTGTGCTTGAACAGTGAAATATCTTGCCGGACGCCGTCCTCGTATATTTCGAAATGCTGCTGATCGAGACCGATGACTGGAACGCCATCCCGGTCTACGACTGAAACCGGAAGCTGGACGAGTTCGACATCGACGCTGATCTGGAATTCCCGATCTGCGCCGCGTTCGAGTTGTTGGGCGTCCACCGTTGGAGGGATGGCGAGCAGAAGGAGAGGCAGAATATAAGGAAACAGTGGGTGTGATTTAGCAATGCGTCGCATAGCGCCCTCGACTATCGGACGGGAGCGTAGTAACCCTGCTTGGCACGGACGGATAGGCGGGGAGCGCCCCTTGGGGGATTCACTCGGACCTGAACGTCGCGCCACTCGCCATTCGTTTCCCGGTTGGTCGAGAAGTAGCCGATGACGTACTGGTTCTTGAGCTCGACAGCGATCCGTCGCGTGATGTCGTCAAGTTCAAACACTGAATTCGGGAAGAACGAGCGACCCCCGGTCACGTCCGCCAGTTCCTCAATCAGTCCCCGGCCCGTACGTCCCAGTCCCAGCTGTGAGTTGAACGAATCGACGATACCTATGGCGTAAAGCTGCACGTCGGACTCCCTGACGTATTCGCGAACGTTTCGGAAAGTGTAGCGGCTCCGATTGTCCTGTCCATCGGTAATCATCAGGAGGGCTTTCTTCGGGTTCCTTCCCTCCTTGACCTTTTCGAGTCCCAAGTAAACGGCGTCGTAGAGCGCCGTCATCCCTTCCGCAGGCGTAAAAATGAGCTGGTTCTGAAGTCTGGCGATGTCGCTGGTAAAGTCCTGCGCGACTTCCGCCCTGCCGTTGAACGGGACAAGAAAGTGTTCGTCCTGTGGACTGCCTGTCTGGAGGAATGTCACCGCAGCATCGCGTGCAACCGACATCTTTTCTTTCATGCTCCCGCTGACGTCAAAAATGATGCCGACACTGAGGGGAACGTCTTCGGCGGAGAAGTATTGGATCTCCTGCTGCACCCGATCTTCATAGAGCTCGAAATGAGCGCCTTGCATTCCCGTCACGGGACGGCCGGTCTGCGAGTCGCTGACGGTCGCGTTAACCAGGACAAGGTCGACGTCGACGCTTAGTGTTTGATTGAGGGAATCCTGCAAGTCCTGGGAGTGCGCAACGATGGTGACGAGGGTCAACGCGCCTGTGAATGCGACGGAGGCCAGAACCCTCTTTTTAAACCGCATCAGCATTACTCCCGCCGAGGATCGGTGTGCAACTCTACAGATTCAACGCGATCTTAGAATTGTCAAGCAGAACTGGCCCGATTATAGTCCCCGGTCATTCCCTGGCGCAAGTAATGTTACCTGCATAATGTTACTTACAGAATGTTTAGATACTTAGGTTTAGGTCAGGCAAGGTCCAGTGCGATTTGTCGTTTTTAAATAGGGTGAGGCAAACGCCCGATGCCTACTCACCCCCATCCCCCGCCGATGTCTCTGGCAAGGCGAAAACCCAGATCACGCCCGTTCCTTGCGGAATATCAGAATCCGTCAGACGGGCGTACGACGTTGTTTGTGCGATACGACCGCCTGCACCGACGGCTACATATTGCCGGCCGTCGACTTCGAAGGTGACCGGGGCGCCCGATATATCACCGTTCAGGCGCATCTGCCAAAGAGCTTCTCCGGTGTCGTTGTCCAGTGCAAAAAACTGACGATCCGCGGTTCCCCCAAAAACAATGCCTCCCGCCGTTGCCAGCGCCGCTGCAGTCATCGCGGCCCCGTTGTTCCGTCGGTACTCCCACCGACGCTCGCCTGTGGCCGGGTCGAATGCTACAAATTCTCCAATGTAGTCGTAGCCGGGCACTCGTTTGGCATTCGACTGCATCCCGCCATATCTCATGCCGGGTTCATATTCCTCCGAAACGAAAGCTGCGTCCATGCATGTGTTGTTCACACCGAGGTATTACAACTCCGTGATCGGGCTGTAGCTTGGAGAATTCAGGTTTCTTGCCCCGTGAAGATGGGGGCACACTTCGAAAATCTTGTCCGAGTCGACGTCCTCGGGAGCCGGGATGACATCAGGGTTGAAAATCGGCCGCCCCGCTTCGGTCCACTCCGTGATGATGTTGTCGTAGGCGGTCCGGAAGGAGTGAATAAACTCGCCGGTCACTCTGTCCAGTACGATGCCCCAGCCGATCTTGCTGGTATGGATCAGTGCCTGACGCATTTCCCCATCGATTGCCAGATCGACCAAGGTGCTCTCGTAAGGGGAGTCCATGTCCCAGTTGTCTTCGGGAACCACCTGGAAATACCATTGCATCTCACCGGTCTCGATATCGACCGCGATCACAGAATTGGTGTAAAGCGCGTCGCCCGTGCCGCGAAGGGTTGTCGCCCAGGGCGTCGGCTGACCGGTTCCGAAATAAACGAATCCCAACGCGGGATCGTAGCTGGGCGTCCCCCACGTCAGCCCGCCGAGCGGTGGCATGTCACTTTCGGCCCAACTCTCAGAACCGGGCTCACCCGCAGCGGGTATCGTGTAGGTTTTCCACAACAGGTCCCCCGTCTCAGCTTCGTATGCGGTCATGGAGCCACGGGCGCCACGCTCACCTCCCAGGGACCCCAGAATCACCTTGCCTTCAGCAATCATCGCCGGGTGGCTGTGGCCTTCACCGATTTTGTAGTCGCCCGTCCTGACTTCCCAGACCTGGCGGCCCGTACGGGCGTCCAGGGCGACCAGGTAGGAATCGGCGGTTCCCCAGTAAATCTTGTCGCCGTAAACGGAGACACCCCGATGGCGGGGATAGGCCTGGGAGATCGCGATGTCCTCGGGATAGTTTCGTTGGTGGATCCACCCGACGTCGCCCGTAACCACGTCGAAGGCGACCACGCGGCCGCTACCTTCGGAGACATACATGAGCCCGTTGGCGACGATCGGCGTCGGCACCCAACGGCTGTTATCCCGCATCGAATAAGACCAGACCGGGCGAAGATCTTGAACGTTCGATCTATTGATTTCGTCGAGGGGACTGAAACCGAATACGTCGTAGGTTCGCCGGTAGCTCAGCCAGTCGCCGTCTTCTGGATTGAGCAGGCGCTCCCCAGTAATCGGTGCCCACGCGGGCGGCTCTGTTTGGGCGAGGGCCCGCGTCGGCGCAAGCAGAATGGCGAGGGTGGCCATCACAGCCATCCCAGCCATAGCACCGACGATGGGGCTGACGGCCAGAAAACCAGTGCGTTCAAGCATGATCGCTCGCATTTCCAAAATCTCCTGTGGCTTCGCAGTGCCGGCGGGCTCAGGGAAACCGGTGTGGCAGGAATTCGGCCCGCGTGTCATGGACTCATACGGCCACGACGATGTATTGATGTATTGCGTCTGGGGCTTTCGAAATAGTTTGCATTATCATCCAAGGTAAGTCGTCGTAGCCATTGAATTCTAAGGCTCGAATTCTAATACTGGAGTTCTACGGCTGGGTTTTGACATCGTAGACAACCCACCGGGTTCAGGGCCTGTCAAGCTTGGCGTTCTTGTCTCGGGAACCTTTATGGCGTTTTTAAGCAGGGCAGGTTCCCACTAGTGACCTGTACCACCCGAATCGGGAGCAGCGCCGATGGGTCTTGCCGGGGAGATCGAGGCGCGAGCCGGAAGTCGATGTCTTCACATCGACGACGGCTCGCAACAAAGATATCGTCGGCAACCCCCATCGGCCCAAAAGGTTGCGGCGAAACGGCATTGTCTTCGTTGTCGTCGCCGCCTCGCAATGTAGGGCCATTTACTCGTTGCCGACTCCTAAAATCCAACGCCGTTTGGCCCGAACGCTGCTCCCGATTCGGGTGTTACAGGCCACTAGGTCTCCAGTAATCGAATAGACATCACATGAGTTTTGGGTATCAAAGCGACTCTCCGACCCCCGTCGCACGACGCTTGATTTCGGTGCTGCTGGTATTGGGGGCATGCGCCGTGGCCCTGGGGCCGGACGCCGATTCGTCGCCCAGCGCCAGATTGCAGGAGCCGGAGGTAGGTTCGTCCGCGGGCAGTTCCGTATTGGACGGTGTTTTCACAGAGAGTCAGGCGTCTCGTGGTGAACAGGGATTTGAACTGGAGTGCGCCTCCTGCCACCGGAGCAACGAATTTGCAGGCGTCCTGTTCCGAAGGAAGGCGGGAGAGACGGCGGCGGATCTGTATCAACTCATTTCGACGACTATGCCGGAGGGCAATTCAGGCGGTCTGCGGCCCGGGGAGTACGCCGACCTTGTCGCCTTCATGTTCAGGATGAACGACTATCCTGCAGGTGAGGACGAACTGCCGTCTGACCTGTTCTTACTCGAGAACATACGTATCGAGGCACCCTGAGCGACGGAGGTTGGAGTGAGCGGGAACCGAAAGGAAACACGATTCACCAAGGGTGAACGATGCCCTCAGGGTGCTGAGGTGCTTATGTTTAGGTCAGCTTAGGTCCAGTCAATTAGGGATTTCTTTTCGGTTCATAAGCGCAACTGCCGATCCGAACCCTGTGCTATAGTCACCGAGTGGTTTAGATCAAATCACCCTCCGGATGAACGGAAACGGCTCAGTTGCGATCATACCTGCACGTTATAACTCGAGCCGACTCCCGGGCAAACCTCTAAAAGAAATCGAAGGTCAGACCCTGATCGAGCACGTATACCGGCGTGTGGAACTTGCCCGGGGTGTGGATCGGATTATGGTCGCGACGGACGACGATCGCATACAGGCAGCCGTCCAGGCTTTCGGTGGAGACGCAGTACTTACCCGTAGAGAGCATCAGAGCGGGACCGACCGTTTGGCGGAAGCCGCCGCCGGCATGCCTGACGACACAATCGTCATCAACGTGCAGGGGGACGAGCCATTGATAGAGCCCGAGCTCATCGAAAGCGCGTTATCAGCCGCGCGCCAGGGGGACGCCGACGTTGTGACCCTGATGACGCCGCTTTCCGATCCCGGAGCGATCGACGATCCCAATAACGTCAAGGTTGTCGTCGACCATGCGGGAATGGCCATGTATTTTTCTCGCTCTCCGATCCCCTCATCTGGGCCCTGCTTTCTGCATCTTGGACTCTACGCATACACAGTCCGCTTTCTTCGATCCTTCACGGGCCTGGAACCCACCGGACTTGAGAAGGCTGAGCGGCTGGAGCAGTTGCGAATCCTCGAACACGGATACAAAATCCGCGTCGTGGAAGTTTTTAGCGATTCCTGGGGAATCGACACGCCTGCTGATTTGGCGGCATTTCAAACCCTTCTGGAGAGAAACAGAGTGAAGAGCGCTAACAATGGATAAGAAATTCATATTCGTGACCGGAGGGGTTGTTTCCTCGCTTGGGAAGGGGCTGGCTTCTGCATCGATCGGATGCCTGCTCGAGAGCCGGGGTTTTCGGATCAGCATTTTAAAGTTTGATCCCTATCTGAATGTGGATCCGGGGACGATGAGTCCTTATCAGCACGGTGAAGTCTACGTGACCGACGACGGTGCGGAAACCGACCTGGACTTGGGGCACTACGAGCGCTACACGCACGCAGAGTTGACCCGAAAAAATAACGTCACCACTGGCGGCGTCTATGAAACGGTGATCCAGAAGGAACGGCGTGGGGACTACCTGGGCAACACGGTACAGGTCATCCCACACATCACCGATGAGATCAAGTCCGCAGTCCATCGGGTTGCCGAGAAAACCGATATTACGATCGTCGAAGTGGGCGGTACCGTCGGCGACATCGAGTCTCTACCGTTTCTGGAAGCGATCCGCCAATTGCGCCACGAAATCGGGCACGACAGCGTCATATTCGTTCACCTGACGCTGGTCCCTTTCATTTCGACCGCAGGGGAACTCAAGACCAAGCCGACGCAGCATAGCGTGAAATCATTACGGGAAATCGGTATCCAGCCTGACATCCTGCTGTGCCGTACCGACCGTTATCTGTCTCCCGACATCAAAGCGAAGGTCGCTCTGTTCTGCAACGTCACCAAAGAGGCTGTCATTACAGCCAGGGACGTCGAAAGCATCTACGAGGTTCCGCTGGCGCTCAGCGAAGAAGGCCTCGATGATCAAATCGTCGATCTCCTGAAGCTTCCTCCCAGCGAACGGCATATGGACCGCTGGGAATCCCTGATAGAGCGTCTGCGGGTTCTGGATGGAGAAGTGTCGATTGGCGTGGTTGGCAAATACGTCGAACTGGAAGACGCCTATAAGAGCTTGCGTGAGGCCCTCGTACACGGAGGCATTGCGCATGGCTTGAAAACCCAGATTCACTGGATCGAAGCAGAGCATCTGGAAGGAACCGACAACCTGTCCGAGCTGGATCATTACGATGGCATCCTCGTACCCGGTGGGTTCGGTAAGCGAGGCATCCCCGGAATGATTCGTGCCATTCAGTATGCGCGGGAGTCCCGTGTTCCGTATTTCGGTATTTGTCTGGGAATGCAGTGCGCTGTGATCGAGTACGCGCGTAACGTGGCGGGAATTGAAAAAGCGAACAGTACCGAATTCGACGTCAGTACTTCCGATCCAGTCATATACAAGTTGCGAGACCTCTTAGGAGTGGACACAATCGGCGGCACGATGCGTCTGGGGGCCTATCCCTGCGAGCTCAAACCGAAGTCCCTGGTGACCCGAATATACGAGCAATCGATGATTTCCGAGCGTCACCGCCACCGCTATGAGTTCAACCGGGCCTTCGAACAGCAGCTGAGCGAGAGTGGCCTGGTGATTTCCGGAATTTCTCCAGACAAGAATTTCGTCGAGGTTGTCGAAGTGCGGGACCATCCGTGGTTCCTGGCGTGCCAGTTTCATCCTGAATTCAAGTCGCGGCCTTTGGAACCCCATCCCTTGTTCAGGTCGTTTGTGGGTGCGGTACGGGAGCATCGTCAGTTGCGACAGAAGGCGGGCGAGACCGTTGCCCGGTGACGGAGAGCCTTACAGTTCCTGGCTTCGACTACGATCTTTCCAGCGATTTTTTCCTGATCGGGGGTCCGTGTGTCATCGAAAGTGCGGACCACGCCAAGCACATGGCGTCGGAGATTCAGAAGATCACCGACCGTCTGGGCATCGTTTATATATTCAAAGCGTCTTACGACAAGGCCAACAGGACTTCGATCCATTCGTTTCGCGGTCCCGGGATCGATAAAGGTCTGGAAATTCTCGCCGAGGTGAGGCGTGATGTGGGCGTGGCTGTGCTCTCCGACGTGCATGAACCGTCCCAGGCTGAAGCGGCAGGGAAAGCGATCGACGTGCTCCAGATTCCGGCATTCCTTTGCAGGCAAACCGACCTGATCGCAGCCGCGGCCCGCACCGGCAAGATCGTCAACATAAAGAAAGGACAGTTCGTATCCCCTGCCGACATGGAACACGCCGTGACGAAAGCCCGGGAGGCCGGCAACGATAAGGTCATTTTGACTGAACGGGGAAGTTCCTTTGGCTATAACAATCTTGTTGTGGACTTCCGATCTTTTCCCGTGATGCAACGCTTCGGATGTCCAGTCGTCTTTGACGTCACCCACAGCCTCCAACTCCCCGGCGGACAGGGCCACGCATCCGGCGGACAGCCGGAGTTCATTCCACATCTGGCCCGGGCGGGGGTGGCGGCCGGTGTTGACGGTGTGTTCATGGAAATTCACGATAACCCCGCCCAGGCCCTGTCGGACGGCCCGAACGCCCTGGACCTGGCGTTGCTTCCGGCTTTGCTGGAAGAACTGCTCGAAATCCGCCGATGTCTCAAAAAGACCTAGCTGATCTTATCCAGAACGTCGCCTTGTTGCTGATGGACGTCGACGGTGTTCTGACCGACGGGAAGGTGTGGTTTGTGCCTGACGGTGGGGAACTCGTTGAAGTGAAGTCGTTCAACGTCCTTGATGGAGCCGGTATCGCGCTGGCCCACCGCGGAGGGTTGAGAACCGGAGTCGTGTCAGCCCGCAGTTCTCCAGGCGTGAGAAAACGGGCCGAAGAGTTGTCCATCGAGTTTATCTATCTCGGCGTTCGTGACAAGAAGACTGCTCTCGCAGACGTTGTGAGAGAGAGCGGCCTTACCGGGGACCAGGTCTGCTTTATGGGCGATGAGGTTGTGGATCTTCCCGCCATGACCCGTGTGGGATTTCCCGTGGCTGTTTCAAACGCGGTTCCCGAGGTCCGATCCCGCGCCGCCTACGTGACCGAGGCTTTGGGGGGCAACGGCGCTGTGCGTGAGGTGATTGAACTGATTCTGAAAGAGCAGGGGAAATGGGATGAGGCGATTGCTGAATTCCTTGAGTGAGAGAGGGAGCGAACAGTTACTGCCCGGCCAAATCGGCAATTCGTAGTGCGCCTGAGGCCAGCACTTCCGATTTTTCCTGGACTTCCTGAAACAGGATTAGTGCACCCGAGTAATCGCCGTTTTCGTAAGTGTCTTCGGCCTGGTCGAGCGTGGCGAAGATACCGGCCAATTCATCGTCGAGCGCTTCGAGCCCCCGGCGCGTGACCGGTCCGCCCCGGGCGGCTTCCACAGCCTCGAATGCCGCTTGAAACCCGACTCGGGCCCTCGGTAGGGCGCTCCCGGCCCCTTCGAAAACGCTGGTCTTGCTGGCTTCGGCGATCGACTGTGCGTGTCCGGCTTGCTCGATCGCCAATGCCAGGAATTCCAGCGACAGTGTGTAGTTTCGGCTCCAGGACGGAGCCTGTTCCTGTTCGGAGATGGCGAACTCGCCGCTGTCCAGATTGAGCCGCGCCATTTCAAATTCACCCGGCGCGTAAATGTCGGCTTCGAAGTCCCGGGCCGCGGCCAGGGCTTCCCGCGCCTGCTGGAGTTCGAGGACCGGTTTCTCCGCACAACCTGCGAATACACTCAAACTCAAGCCGAGGCTCAACAGCAGCGAATGACTCCGGTTGCCAGATCCGGGTCGAGCGTGAATCAATCCCCGAGCCTAAAGACCATCAGGATGTTGCTCCCGTTCGGGGTTCTGAGTTCGGGGTACAGGGTGGCCAAGTGGTTGGTTCCCGCTGTGGTGCCACCCACAGCCACCGCAATGTACTGGTTTCCGTCCACAGCATAGGTCATGGGATAGCCGCTTACCGGCGCACTTAGCGGTGTCTCCCAAAGCACGCTGCCGCTTTCAGCATCGAGCGCCCTGAAGTACCGGTGCAGATCTCCAACAAAAACCAATCCGCCCGCCGTGGTCAGCACCGAGCCCAGAGCCGCCCGCTGATCATGGGTCCACAGAATGTCCCCCGTCGCCGCCGAAACCGCCACCAGCCTTCCGACCTGGCCGTTCGAACCTTGCATATGCTGGATTACGCTGTAGTCCGCACCGGAGACGCTTTCCTCCAGAGACACGACCTCGAAGATCGTACATTCGTTGCTCACTGTGCTGTAGACAGCATCGGTCATGGGATTGTAGGCGTTCGTCTGGAACAGCTTGCCGCCGCGCATTCCCGGGCATACCAGCGGAGCATCCCCGATGTTCCTCGGAATGATCTCGTCATTCATAGTGATTCGGCCGGTCTCCGGGTCGATGTCGTCATAGAGGTTCTGGAATGTTACCAGCTGTTTGTGAAACAGATACTCTCCTGTCTCCCGATCCAGGGCCCACAAGATGCCAGGCTTGCCGAGCAAATACACCACCTTGCGCGTGGCGGGGCCGATCCGGACGTCGGCAAGGATGGGGTTGTCCTGGTGATCCATGTCGAAGTTGTCGCGAGGCTGCATCTGGAAAAACCACCGGATTTCTCCGGAATCGGCGTCGAGAGCCAGAATCGAGTTCGAGTAAAGCAGCTCACCGCTGCCTGTACCTTTGTGCAACTCCGGGTAGGGATAGGGGCTGGCTGTTGTCCAGTACACCAGGTTCAAGTCCGGATCGTAGCTTCCGGTCAGCCAGAAGGAGGCTTTCCTACGCTGCTCGTATGGCGCTCCACCCCAGGTCGCGTCATGCTCTGCGGGATCTCCGGGCCCGGCTACCGATTCTCTCCGCCAGAGTTCCCGTCCCGTATCCGCGTCATGGGCACTGAGGAAACATGAGCGAGACGTACCCGTACCGCATGTCAGACCGGCAAAAACCTTGCCGTTTCCGGCGATGGGTCCGGCGGAGTATCTGATTCGGTCGCTGGGGTCCCCGGTCTGGATCTCCCATTCCAGGCCTCCGGTCCTTGCATCCAGCGCAACCAGAAAGCCATCCTCGGTCGTGAGAAAGATCTTGTCCTCATAGATTCCGAGATTACGGGTCGTATCTTCGCCTATCCCTTCCGGCAAGTTTCGACGGTACTCCCAGATCAACTCGCCCGTTCGAGCATCGAGCGCCTGTACCACTCCATGTGTGTGAGGCAGGTACATGACGCCCCGGTACACAATCGGTTCAGACTCCTGCTTCCCGCTCTCCATCGCCCAGGCCCACGCCAGGCGCAGGTTCTCAACGTTCTCCCGAGTTACCTGGGCCAGGGGACTATAGCCGCTAGCACCGTTGTCGCGACGCCATCTCAACCAGTCGGCCGGATCAGGCTCTTGAAGAATGGCGTCGGTAACTGGAATGAAGCCCGACTGTTGTGCCCGCGCCGCATAAAAAGTTCCCGAAGTAAGCAGCGCAAACACGAACAGCACGATACGAAGCCCTGTCATAGACATTCCTCTCTCCTTTTCAAGCCCGTCATCCGACGAGGCGGATATTGGCGACACCTCGTGCCGCCTGGCCTTCGCTGATCGAACCCGGTGGGGCACCCCGCTTCGGGAGCCCCGCCAGGATGGCCACTTTCTTTCGCAATCATAACCCCGCGCATCAGCGCGGCCGCACCAATAGCTGGATGCTATTGGACAGGCCACCTTCCGGAGGCGGGTTGAAAACGCTGATCTCAATCGGACGATAGCCGATGATCCCGACATTCTGGGCGGGACCGGGAGCCCTGTAGGGGTCCGGACCCGGGCGTGCGACCATGCTGGCGGGAAGATCGAACTCGACGCGGCGCGGGCTTGTCACGAACGTTTTCACCGAGATGCCGTTCACACGAATCAGAGATGTCAGCAGGAACCCGCTGCCCTCGATCACCACTCGGGATCCCTCATGGCCCGCATCGACCGCGGCCGGCGTGATGGAGCTGATGACGGGGGCAAAAGTCGCTCCCGCCGCGGATCGTGATGGTCCGGTAGATGTGTAGTACTCCGGACTGTAGTCGAGCTCGATCCAACGCCCGTCTTTCATCACCCGCTCTATCGCTTGAGTGTTCAAAATATCGGCCAGAGGATCTGCGCCCAAGACAACCAGATCAGCCAGCTTACCCGGCTCAATCGACCCGACTCTTGCGGGGCCGCGTGCCCCGTTCTTGCCTTCTAACAGCTCGGCGGACCATCGGGTGGCCGATTGCAGTGCCTGCATAGGCGTCAGGCCCGCTTCTACCAGCATCTGCATTTCCTGATGCACGCTGAGGCCGGGCAGTCCGCCGGTTATGGTGTCGGTGCCAGCCTGAATCTTTCCGCCCGCGTTCACGAAACGACGGACAAACTCGAGCACGTTTCGATAACCCTGTTCGAACTCGGCGCGATCGTCTTCGGGCAGATGGCTGACGAAGGGCATGTTCTCATAGCGGCTGGAGAAATTCTTTATCTGCCGATGCTTGGCCAGTACGCTGTCCACAAGGTTATCCGGGACGTAGTCGAGATCAGGATTGCGGAACACGCGATAGTCGTCCAGTTCGCGTTCGGAGGCGCGCTCGCTCAATCCGCCCCACTCATAGACCAGCGTGGGATTGAGATAGGTGCCGGTCTCGACCGCGTCCGCAATCATTCCGTCCAACACTTCCCAATCAGTCATGAATGTCGCCCAGGTCAGAAACTCGCCTTCCTGGAATCCTTGAAGATCTTCACTGGACATGGCCGCCTGCGTGAAGCCCCAGACATGTTCGATCACGTCCATGCCATCGCGGATACCGGAGGGCGCGTTCTCCGCGTGCCCGAATACCAGGAACCCCGCGCGGCGGACCTCTTCTGCGGCCACGGCATACGCTCTACGGGAGGCGTCATCGTAGGTGGGAAAATGAGCCATGTCCGGTTCGTTCGCAAGCCAAAGTTGGATGGCGCGGCGAATCTCTTCCCGACTACCGTCGTTTGAGAACCCGGGCCGATTGCCACTGTGGTATAGCCTGGGAAGCTTGGCCGAGGCCTGGCTCTCTGCGCGCCTTTCACTATCGAGATCAGTCAGCGCAACGATCGACGTCACTCCGTGATTGACAAAGAGTTCGCCCATCCAGTCGATCCAATGGACATGGGAGTCCAGAAGTCCCGGAATCAAGACCTTGCCATTCAGGTTCACGATTTCGGCACCGGCTGGAACGGGCGAACCGTCGGGAACAATGGCTGTGATCGTATTTCCCTCGATCAGTACCGACCGATCGACGAGCGGCGCGTCGGAAACACCATCAACGACTGTGGCACCTTGCAGTAGAAGGACGCCGCTGGATTCTTCCTGTGCCCAGCCCGGCGTCCCGGCCATGAAAACCAGACTTAACAAAGCAAGGCTGCAGAGACAAAAATTCTGATACTTGAAAAGACCCATTCTGATGGCTCCCTGTCGCTTTCTCATCGTTTATTTGGGGGCTGTACCGGGTGACTTTATCACTTTGGCCCAACAGGAGCAAAGCTACCCTTGTGCCTTCTTCAGACAGAACCTTTTTTGCGCTTACCCGGTCTTCAATCAATGTAGAGACGGCCGCTGGGAAATAATGGCTCATCTTCTATTTTCTCCAGTTCAGCGATGGAGTGTGTATTCTTGGACTCGATGATGTGGAAAGAAATTTGGAACGGTTGCAGATGCCTCCGGATGCAAGTTTCGACAGTCGCAGACCATCGGGAAATCTGCCTCCGTCCAGCGATCTCCGGGGAAGAAAGTAATGTCTCCACAGCAAGATAACAAAGCATCCACGAACAGAGCTCTCAAGCTCTTTT
Organism: Terriglobia bacterium; assembly: GCA_965218085.1. GTDB lineage: Bacteria > Acidobacteriota > Terriglobia > 20CM-2-55-15 > 20CM-2-55-15. Next base: position 1,440,833 of record CBDCKF010000001.1, read on the forward strand.
TGCGCATCCTGGCGGGGCCCTTGGTCTTCTTTATAGTCCAGGCCCTTTCCTTGCCTGGTTTGGAAGCCGGGCCTCATTTCGCTCTCAGCTGTTACGCCTGGGTTGTGGTCTGGTGGGCGACCATGCCGATTCCCTGGGCGATCACCGGATTCCTGCCCCTGGTACTGTTTCCGCTCGGAGGAGTCATGCCCTTTCGTGATGTAGCGGCGCTCTACGGCCAGCGGGTTTTCCCTTTTCTCCTGGGAATAATGCTGTTCGGGCACGCTTTCCGAAAACACGGCCTCGCCAAGAGAATGGCAATGAACGTTTTAAGCATTCCCGGGGTGGCAACATCAGGCGCACGCCTGATCCTGATGATTATCGTGGTGACGGCCATTCTATCGGCCCTGGTCGATGACGCGGCAGCGGTCGCGATCATGATCCCGATCGCTCTGTCCGTGGCCCGATTTGCGGGCGATACGACCAGCGGTAAGACTCCCCGTCTGATGGAAGCATCCTGTCTGGCAGTGCTCTATGGTTCAGCGGCAGGCGGCATGGCAACCCCGGCGGGCGTACCTTTTAATCCGCTGACTATTTCCCTTCTCGATCAATTGACGGAATACCAGGTAAGTTTCGCCCAGTGGACTCTCACCGGAGTCATCCTCGCAGTTGCAACTGTTCCGGTCTACTACCTGGTTTTGCGATTCATGTCACCACCCGAAGTGCACACCATTCGTGACGGAGCGGCATATTTCAGCGAAGCGAAGAAAGCCCTCGGCCCAATGGGCCCGGGTGAAAAGAACGTTCTTTTTGTCTTGATTGTCATGATCGTCCTCTGGTTCTTGCCGGCTGTCGTCACAATAAGCTTCCTGGACATCTGGTTCGTTCCCCCGGTGGCCATGGTGCTCCTGTTTCTTCTTCCGGTTGACGCTCCGAAGGGCGAAATGACGCTCGGTTCCAAAGACGTCCAGGAAGGGGTTCTGTGGAACATCCTTTTCCTGGTGGTGAGCGGTACCGCGATTGCAAGCGGACTGGCCAGCCTGGGTATAACAGACTGGATTGGGAGCATGATCTCGGCGGGCGCGTCGGCCGCTGTGCTGCCGTGGCTGGCAGGGCTCGTTACCCCGATCTTGAGCCACCTCACAAGCGGCACGGCGACGACATCGATGGTTTCCACCATTCTGTTCCCTATCGCCAACGATCTGGGATACAACGCTGCGATTCTGGCCCGGATCATTGCCGGAACCGCACTGGCCGTTTCCTTTCCCTGGTCGGGAGCGGGGGCGGGAACCGCTTTTGCCTCCGGTGAGATCAGCTTTGGCACGATGTTCCGGATCGGCGTTGTCGCGACGATGCTGACCATGACCGTGATCACAATTCTGAGCATCGTGCTGGTACCTGCTCTGGGCGCGTTTACAACGCCTTAACGAAAGGACTCTTCTGATGAGCCGAACGGGAAACATGAAACTGACGCTTGCATGCTGGGATTACGACAGGACTCGCCCGATTATGGAAAACCGGGTACGGTTTGATGGCATCGATTTGAATTATTTGAACCTCGTGGTTGAGGAAATCTTCTTCCGGCAGATGCGCCATCATGAGTTCGACGTCTCGGAAATGTCGTTTTCTTCATACCTTGTATCCAGATTTGAAGCCAGCCCCCCCTTTATCGCTATTCCGGTCTTTCCGTCGCGGTCGTTCCGTCACTCCGGCATCTATATCCACACGAACTCCGGGATCCAAGCTCCCGAGGACCTTATCGGCAAACGTATCGGCTGTGCCGAATACCAGTTGACGGCCAATGTTTGGATTCGCGGATTACTCAACGACGAATACGGAGTCACACCATCCAGTTACTTGACGCTCACCGGCGGCCTGGAACAGCCAGGTCGCATCGAAAAGGCGGGCGTCTCGTTGCCTCCCGGCATTCAGACCGAAGACATTGGACCCACCCGGACGCTATCGGAGATGCTGGATCGGGGTGAAATCGATGCGCTGTTTACTCCACGAGCACCATCAAGCTTCTCGGCGGGAGCGCTAACGTCCGTCGACTCTTCGAAGACACCTATACGGCCGAACGCGAGTATTATCAGCGGACCAAGATATTCCCGATCATGCACCTGGTGGCAATCCGGAGGGAAGTTTATGAAGAGAATCCCTGGGTAGCCCAGTCGCTGTTTAAGGGTTTCGTGGAAGCGCGGCGTATGGCGGATCAGGACCTCCATGAAACGGCTGCGCTCAAGGTCATGCTCCCCTGGTTGATCCGGCACGTCGCCGATACGGAAGAAATCATGGGTCAGGATTTCTGGACCTATGGCTATGAATCGAACCGAGAGGTCGTCAATCGTCTGCTCCGCTATCACCATGAACAGGGACTGTCCCCTCGACAACTGACAGGTGAGGAAATCTTCGCGCCAGAAACACTTGAGTCGTTCAAAATCTAATCAAGAAGCCCGGGACCGGACGGAGGAAATATTGTGCCGGAAGCTGCCGGGTGTCGCGCTTTGATGCCGAGGAATCGATCAATGATCTCGTTTGTGGTCGTGCTGATCAGGGTCTCGTGATCTTGGTCACGACGGTGACTAATGATTGTGAGCTTATGTAGATAAATTGTAGAATCCAACGGGTAAGCGGGAGTAATTCAGCGGTAGAATGCCAGCTTCCCAAGCTGGACGTCGCGGGTTCGATCCCCGTCTCCCGCTCTTAAAAGCGACAAATTAGCCTCAACAGATGCCTACCATTATCCGGCCGTGTGACGCTTCGATCGAGTCTCGGCAGAGTACGGGGTTCGGCAGCGGACACGCCCGGCGATTCGCACCACCGAAACGCCGGGTTCACTAAATCCCTTGTGGGAGGACATTCATGATGGATCTTGATCGTCGAAGCTTTCTGACACAAGTCATCGCGTCGCTGGGGCTGGCCGCAACGGCGAACGTTGAAGCTCTGGCAGCCTCTGCTCAGGTGGCGCCCACCGGGGCGAACCGTATCGACGTGCACCATCATTTCTCGCCGCCTGCCTGGATTTCTGAAGTCTCAGGACGGCCGCTGCTCAACCCGGCAAACCCCAGATGGACGCCCGAGCAATCGATTGAGGACATGGAGAGGGGTGACTGCGCAGCCGCGATGATTTCCATAACCAACCCGGGCTTGTACTTCGGCGACCGCGCGGTGACCGGTCGCCTGGCCCGTGCATGCAATGAACATGGCGCGGAGCTGGTGCAAACGTATCCGACCCGGTTCGGTCTGTTTGCCGCCATGCCGTTGCCCGATGTGGACCAGACGCTCGCCGAGATCGAGTACGCCTATGACACGCTGAATGTGGACGGCATCGGTCTGATGACGAGCTACGACGAGAACACCTGGCTGGGCACGCCGGCGTTCAGGCCCGTGATGGAGGAGCTCAACCGGCGCAACGCCGTGGTCCACGTTCACCCGACGGCCGCCAACTGCTGTCGGAACCTTTCATATGGCGTGAATCCGGGGAGCATGGAGTACGGGACCGACACGACCCGCGCCATCGTGGGCGTGTCCTTCAGCGGCGACGCGGAGATGTTCCCCAACATTCGGTTTATCTGGTCGCACGCTGGCGGGTCGCTGCCGTTCTTGGCGGGCCGCATCAACCGAGCCTCGCGCAACGCCGTGGACCGCCTGCCGAACGGCTTTCTGCAGGCGGCCAGCCAGTTCTATTACGACACGGCGGGTGCCGCCAATCGGGGAGCACTGGTTTCGCTGCTGGAGCTCGTGGGGACGGACCACATCATGTTCGGGACCGATTTCCCACCGGGTGGGACCATCCTGGCGATGGCCGACGCCCTGCGGACGCTGAACCTCTTCAACGAGAGCGACCTCAGGGCGATCGAGCGCGACAACGCGGTGCGGCTCATTCCGCGACTCGAGAGCTCGGTGGCGTGAGGTGATCGGCGGCAGCCAGGTGTTGTACAATCGGAAATCCTGATCAGGAGAGAGTGAGGCATACGACATGATCGAAGTTATCGACACTGATAAAAAGACTACGACCCCGATTGCGGAAGGGCAGGTGAGGAACGTTCTTGATCCGTCCGAGGACGGAACCCGGGTTCATGTAGCCATCAAGAACGTAGAGCCCGGCAAGACAGCTCGCCTGGCTCCCAGCGACAGGACGCAGGCCGTCTACATCCTGGAAGGCAAGGACGCCAAGGTTACCTACACGAGGGCCGGTACCACGACCGAGCATACTACCCAGCGGAGGGCCGGCGTCTATCTGGAGCCCGGCGAGGAAGCGACCGTCACCTCTGAAACCCCGCTGACTCTCCTGCTTGTCACCGTCCCGAAGTACACGGGCAAGCCCACGGATAACGACTCGCCGGCCGGCTACTTCTTCGAAGAGGCGCAACTCAGGTCGCTGATCGACGAGCGAAGTATCCGTGAGCGGACCTTCTGGGTGAACAAGGAAACGGGCATGTCCAGCTCCTGGGACCTGCAGCTCGGCCGCATGCGCTATGAACCGCTTGCCGCTTCTCCCCGCCACGTCCACGTAGCCTCGGAGACCAGTTCGATCAAGCCGGAGCATTTCTACTTCATCGAAGAAGGCACTGGAGAAGTGAAGCATGACACCGGGAGTCTTCCCGTGGGTCCCGGAAGCCTGGTGTTTATCCCCTCCGGCGAATGGCATCAACTGATCGCGTCCGAGACGGGATTCGATTACATCGAATTCCAGGCTCCCTTCGACTTCGCCAGCACCATGGATGCCGATCCTCTGGGGAAGAACTGGTACATCAAGGGGACCGACGACGGAACAGGCAAGCCCGAGCTGTGGGTCCAGAGCTGAGCGTCGCCTGACGTTGCCGTGAAGTGCGAATGGCGCAAAAGAAAGCCGGGGAAGGCATCCCCGGCTCAAACAAATAACTTTTGGACTATGACGAGTGATGGCACTACGCCAAAAAAATTCGGCCTTCCCCATCTCGAGGAAGGCCAAATTGCATCAGAACAGCCCGACTGACAGGTCATTCCATCTTAGAAGAAGTACTTCAACGCGAACTGCATGATCCTCGGGTCTTCCGCGTTGAATATCCGCCCGAAGTTTCTGTTTGAGAAGTCCGATTGCGGGTCCTGGAACCGCACGGAGTTGGTCAGGTTGAAGGCCTCCACTCGAAATTCCAGCCGCTGCGCTTCACCGAACTGGAACTCTCTCGTAAGGGAGATGTCGAGCCCCCAGAAGCCGGGACCGTGAACGACGGCCCGGCCCAGATTCCCCAACGTACCCAGGGCCGCTTCCCCCAACGAGTTGGGATTGAGATAGTTGTCCGGGTCGGACTTGTCGCCATACGGGTCGCCCAGGACCAGATTAGGACGTTGCTCGTCATCGTCAACACCAGTCAACGCCCGGTCCCGACCCGACCTGATGTTCAGAGGTCCGCCCGTCCTGATTTTGAGGATGGGCGACAACCGCCAGCCGGACGCCACGGCGCGCAGTCCCGGACTGGAAAACTCCGGCGTCTCCAGCACGGCACTCGTATTGAACACGTGCCGCCGGTCGGAGCCGAACTCCATGCAATCGCCGCGGTCCCGATTCCGGTCGTTCGGATCGCCGTAGCTTGCGTTACCGAAAGTGCCGAGCTGCCTTCCGCCCGGATCGGTGATGCAATGCGACCAGGTGTAATTCGTGTTGATGTTGACGCCGGTGGCGGCCTGACGTTTGACCTCGACGACTAAACCATTGTAGCTAGACGTCGCGCCCCAGTCGATTCTTGACGTCCCCCCAATCAGGCGGCCGGCCTCCGGATTCGCCAGGGTCAGCTCGCGCCGATTCTGCGTGTTCCTCCCTGTGGAGCATGGGGCGCCCGGGTTCACCGTAAAGTGAACGACCTGGCCGTTGCTGCTGCAGTTCCCGTTTGCGTCGCCGACGCCCGGTATGAACCTGGCCGGGTTTATGTCCACGGCCGACGGGAGATGGATCGTGTGGTTTCCGAGATAGCTTCCCGATACGAGCCAATCCCCGATTTGCCTCTGGAGGCTCAGGCTCCACTGGTCCACCCGCATGTTCCCCGTGTCAAGGTCCAGACTGATCCCCACGGGGGCCGGCGGCCACTCGAAATCGGAGCCCACAGCTGCAGCGCTCGGCAACGGGAACGGATCTCCGCCGTCAAAATCGGCCCACGGATCTTCCCAATCCACATTGCGTCTCTCGATCCGCGTCGCAAACGGAATGGAGGTCCCGAGGCCGGTAAGGTAGCGCAGGTTCATGGTGTCATAAAAGGTTGCCCCGGACACCCGCAGCGACGTGCGGCCGTCGCCGGTCACATCCCAGGCCAGTCCGAAGTTCGGCGCAAAATTCCACCATGACCGCTCATAAGGGTAGGGATCCGGGTATCCCGCATCGCCCTGGAACCAAAAGCCTGGAGGTGCATTAACGAAGCGGGTCGACTGGATGCCCTGGTCGAACCTCTCACGATCGAAATTACTGCCGGTGCCGTCGAGACTCCGGACGGGAAAATGCGGCGTCCAGCGCAGGCCGTAGTCGAGGGTCAACGTCGGCGTCACATTCCAGACATCGGCGAAATAGACGTTGAGGTTCGTCTGAGCCTTGTTCTGGAGGGCGAACGTGCCCATCCTTACTCTTGACGACTGGCCGATCATGAAATCCGGAATGCTGTTGAATCTAATATTCACCTTCGCCCCGCTATCGGAGAACGAGTTCGAAAACCACCCGACCCATTGCGCGCCGAACGTCATCTGGTGGTTGCCCCGCAGCATGCTGAGATCGTCGCTGGCCCCGAAAATCGCCGTCTTGGCCGGACCCGCGCCGCTCCAACCCGTGGACCACCCGCCACGAATGTTGTAATTCGGACCGAGCGGAAAGTGAGTGAACATGTTGAGACCGAGCTCGGCCGGACCGCCGCTGTCCGCCGTGTAGTTGGGGGCGGTCTTGCCGCCCGCAACGCGGCTCCCCGTCAGCCGGAACGAGTTCACCGTATTGGGACCGATCAGATACGTGTCGCCGAGCGCGAAAAGGTTCGCCCAGCCCTGCTTGGCGTTGTTCGCGCTTCCGCTGATGAGCAGGCTCCCGGTCAGGTCGAAGGGCGAGGGGTTGTTGATCCGATCGACGACATACCGGCCGAATATCGAGTGATCATTGCTCTTCTGGTAGTCGACCCGGAAAACGCCCTGGTGCTGGTCTTCCTCCTCGGGAATGCCGTATTTGACTTCGCTGCATTCGTTCAACGGCGTCGGCAGCTTGTTGGCGAACAGTACCGACGGACGGCTGAACAGCGCCGGATCGATCCGGTTGTCGACGAACGGCGCGCCCAACGTAATCGCCCGGCCGCGGTTGCACGCCGGTGACGCGAACGCCGTGAAGTCGCCCGCCAGCATCGCCGGCGTCGGCACGAATGCGGTCCGGTCCGACGGAGCCTGGCGGAACGTCGTGCCCTGGTAGGCGGCGAAGAAAAACAGCTTATCCCCGAGGATCGGCCCGCCGATCGTGCCGCCGAACTGGTTCCGCTTGATCGTGTCGCGCGCGGACGCGAACGTGTTCCGGGCATTGAACCTCCCGTTCCGCACGAACCAGAACACGTTCCCGTGAAACTCGTTCGTGCCCGATTTCGTCACCATCTGCACCGAACCCGAAGCCCGCTCCCCGACGCTCTCGGCGCCTGCGCCGCCGCTCTGAACCTTGAACTCTTCGAGCGCATCGGGAAACGGCATCGACAGATACCCGCCGAAGGCCGGCATGTTGTGATAGGCGCCGTCCAGGGAGTAATTCAACGAGGAGCCCATACCGCCCGCCACGGCGACATTCCCCTTGCTGAACGGATCCCGGCCGCCCGTGCCATCGAGTTTAGGCGCAGGCGTCACCGCCCCGGTAAGCCCGACCAGGTCGACGAGCGCCCGTCCGTCCAACGGCAGCTCCAGTAGACGGGTGTTCTCCATTATCGAAGACACGCCGACGTCCCGCGTCTCCACGAGCGCGGCGCTGGCCTGGACCTCGATCGTCTGCGTCACCTGACCGACTTCCAGCTCAATGTTGAGAACCGGACTGTTGCCGACCTGCAGCACAATGCCCGTCTGGACAAAGGTCTGGAAGCCCGGCAACGTCGCCGTTACCTGATACGGACCTAACGGAAGATTCTGCAAAGCGTATGAGCCTGTTTCGTTCGATACGACGATCCGCGTGGCCGCCGTTTCGGTTTGCGTCGCCGTGACTTCGACGCCAGGTATGAAGGCCCCGGTAGTATCGGTAACTCTTCCACTGATTTGAGCTGTCGCCTGCCCCCAGACCACGCTACAGGCCAAAGCGGAAAATACCAGAGCGCCTAACACGGAGCTAAGCATCTGCCTCATCTTTCTCTCCTCCTGTGAAAACCCACAGTAGTTCGGTTTCTTTTGTTCTAAGTTCCTTTTTTTGAACTTATTTCTGGAAATTAATCCATCGGAGGCGCACCAGCCGGAGCACTTTGAACCACTAAATCCCCGTGCGAGTTGATGTCTGAAGACACGAATCCGCGTCTGGTTTCGTGCCATAGTTGGGCTGATCTGCGGATGAACACATTCACTCCGTCGCCCTCCGACCGACAGGCACAGCCTCAGGATTTCGTTCAGGAAAGGCTGTGCTCACCGTTCCGAGTACCACGTCCCGCATGACCAAGTCAACCCGTAAGCTTCCCCGACTCAGAGACATTTCGTAACAAATCCTTCACCTTGACCGCTTCCCGCTTCCTCCCTTGTTTCTTTCGCATACACTTCACCTTCTCGGCGCTCGGTGAAGTGTCCTATTCGCCCCTCGTGCTTTGATTGCTATCGGGTGACAGCCCAGAGACGCGAGAATACCCGAATAATCTTGACCCGATATACCCCAGCAGCCAAAATTGGGCGAATTTTAACGCAGCTACATCTAACCGCCGACCCGTCGCGAGGACCGTAACCATGGGAACACTGATATTGCTGTTTGTTTTGATGGCTGGAGCGCCCGTCCAAGCAACCCCACCCCAAGCCCTTGATTACAGATTGCTGGCTACGAGCCAGACATCTACGATGGAAGAAGAGCTTAACGAGGCAGCAGAGGCTGGTTTCCGAATCGAAACAGTTATGGGTGGGGAGACCGCGTTCGGCGGTCAGGAAGCGGTCGTCATCATGTCTCGCAGGCAAAGTGAAGATACCGCAGGAAGGTATCAATACAAGCTGCTGGCCACTAATCGAACCTCAACAATGGAAAGGGAGATTCAGGAAGCTGGAGACGAGGGTTATGTGTACGTTGGCCAGACGGTATTCGGTACCCTCTTCGGTGGAGATGAAGTAACCGTCATCCTTGAACGTGACCGTGATGAGGCGGAACCGGTTCGCTATGACTATCTCCTGCTGGCGACATCCAGGACGTCAACAATGCAGGAAGAATTGCAGGAGGCCGGAGCCGAGGGCTACGCGCTGGTAGGCATGACGGTCGGTAAGACTGCGTTCGGTGGGGAGGAAGTGGTCGCAATCCTGAGGCGCTACGACGGGGAATGAGGGTTTTCGGTATTGGTTTGACGAGCCTGATGGCGTTTTGTGGGATTCTGTCGGGTCAAGGCACGCCCAACAATGAAAGCCAGCTCCTCCCGGGCATCTGGGGGCTGACCCACAGATTCGGGACCGCTTCGAGCGTGAAGTCTAGGTTGTTGCCAGGATGAACCGCTGGCACACCTTCACGGTCTTTGGTGTTAGAAGGACACGCTGGGATCTATTTGGCTGGATATATGATCGTCTGTGTTTGTGCAAGTGTTCTTACTCCCGGCTGCTAAGGAGAGGACTCATTCTTCGACCTACCAAAACTGTCTTGTTACTGGCCCTGCTGCTTTCGCTTACAGCATGCGCGGGTGATCCCGATGTCGGCTTGTTCATAGCCGCGGAGAATGGCGACACGAACGATGTCCAGGCCATGCTCGATTCCGGGGCCGACGTCAATGCGACAGCCAATAACGGCGTGACAACACTAATGACTGCTGCACTTGGAGGTCACACCGAAGCCGCCGAAGCGTTGCTTGATGCCGGGGCCGACGTGAATGCGAGAAGCAACAATGGTGCGACAGCTTTGACGAATGCGGCAGGCGGCGGTCACACCGAAACCGCCGAAGCCCTGCTCGATGCCGGAGCCGACGTGAATGCGAGAGTCGGCTTCGACACGACAGCCTTGATGACTGCTGCACTTGGAGGTCACACCGAAACCATTGAGGCCATGCTCGATGCCGGGGCCGACCTCAATGCGAGAGCCAACAATGGCTCGACAGCCTTGACGAATGCGGCAGGCGGCGGTCACACCGAAACCGTTGAGGCCATGCTCGATGCCGGGGCCGACGTCAATGCGACAGGCAACACCGGGGTGACAGCCCTGATGACTGCGGCGGGTGGCGGTTACACCGAAACCGTTGAGGCCTTGCTCGACGCCGGAGCCGAGGTGAATGCAAAAATCAACAATGGCCGGACCGCTTTGGGCCTGGCCGACGAGAAATACTACGACGATATCGTAGACATATTGATAGCCGCTGGTGCGGAACGCGGGCCGGAGAATTGACCACAGACCCCGGAACTATCGCACGAGCGTTGGCGCTTGGAATAAAGAACGGGCCGAACAGTTGCCGGTGTCTAAAAGTAGGCCGACGGTCCCTGCCAGTACCTGACGTCCAGTCCCGTTTGGCCCTAACGCGGCCCCGAGACATCTACCACTGACAGCTAGAACTCTGACTCGGGCAGTGCACGGCTTAGTGCGCCGGTGACGGCGAGGTCGTCGCGGACCTGATTCAACAGATTTAGACTCGTCGCGTCCGCCCCCACGAGAAAAAGAATGTTGGGGATCAAGCGGCGGCTCAGTTGAATTAAGCGCCGTATTCGCACATCGGAGTCCTCAACGGGAAGTGGGGCCACATTGATCCGGGGTGGCTCGGTCCCAGAGTTGACCAGTTCAGTTATCCGATGGGTTGTTTCTTCTAAGTCGTGTGACCGCTCGTCGAGTTCCTCCCGCGACCAATCCTCGGAAACCGAAGCGTAATAGAGTTCTTCAATTTGCAAGGCGAATGCTTCTGTTTCTTCCAGGAGGAGCCGTAAACGGGGTTCGGAAGTGTCAGTGCGGGCCGCGTCGAATTCTTCCGACATCGCCGCAACCGAACTCTGTAGAATATCGTTGAAGTTGGGAAGAGTCGTTGCCGTTCCGGTTCTGCGCTGTCCTAATTGGCTCTTGGCAGAAACAGGCAGGGCACCCAGACAAAGCGCTAGAACAACCACTCCGTATGCAAGCTTGAATCGCATGACCTTTCAGGCAGGATAAACTCACCGGGTCCGGTGTGACAAAGAAAAACAGGTAAGCGTGCCGTCAACGGCGCCTGTCGCGGCCCCGAAACCCATGCTCAAGTCCCGTAGCTGGTCTTCTCTGTCAAGTTGGCGCAACTCTCCCCTGTTCGATCTCCGGCGTTTGTATTCAGCATGTGGCTAACTATCGAGTTGATTGGCGGCTCGGCTGCAGACGTATCGTCAGTGGTTGAACGACTCACTCCTAATTCCGGTCCCGCCCTACGGACACAGCATCGAGATCCTCTCCGAATATCGTTAAGTCGTCTTCGGTGACGGCATTCCGGAGAAGCGCAGAGGGCGTGCCGGCCCGTGAGGGAGCCATTGTCACGGTTAACACTGTCCCCGCCTTTAAACCCTCTTCCGTGCGTCTCTGGCCCCAGCCTCTCAGAGCCAGCGTGTAGGGTGTTGGTGCTACTTCAATTGTCCAATTGGTGACCTTGCCTTCTTCGTCCGTCACGGCGATGAACAATGCAGGATGGGGGTTAATGTGCCTGTAGTCGGTCACGACTCCGGTTACCGTAAATGAGGCGTCCCTATCGTAGGAAATGTTGGTTCCGTGATGAGCAAACATCGGAACAGGGAGCAACACAAAACACACTGTCAGCGACACCCACGCTAATGACCTTTGATTGTCACGCATTCAACTTCCTCCGTCTGAAGGGAAAATTTCTATAGATTTCGAATAATGGCTTCTGCACCCCTCGCTTACCCCCATAGTATAGTCGGGCCCGCAAGAACCTTTGGGTTTGTCGAGTATTTTATAGTCGGAAACGTGACACTGCCGAACGTTCTTCAACCCCCGTCTCCCGCTCCGGAATCGGATAGCCCGGACCGTGTGTTCGGGTTTCTCTCTCAGGGCGGGTGATCGTGCCCGGTTTCTTCGAATTGACTAGCCTGTGAGTACAACAGAGCAATATTTTGCCCCCTGCCCGAGAGGCCTTGAGGCCGCTCTTGCGTCGGAGCTCAAAGCACTTAAGGCGGATGCAGTCGCCGTCGTCAAAGGCGGCGTTCAGTTCAGTGGTCCGTACTCGCTCTGCTACACGATCAACCTCGAAAGCCGCATTGCCAGTCGCGTGTTATGGCGAGTGGGTTACGCGCGCTACCGTTCCGAGAAGGATATTTATGAAGCGGCCTGCGGCTTGGGATGGTGCGATTGGTTCGATGTCGGGCGCACGATTCGGGTCAATGTTTCTGCGATTAGGAGCCCGCTGCAGAGCCTGGATTTCACTACCCTGCGAATCAAGGACGCGGTTTGTGATGTCTTCCGCGCAGTCACCTCAAGACGCCCGGACGTGAACACTCGAAATCCGGATGTGCGTATCCATGCTTTCCTGACGGCCAATGATTGCACTTTCTACCTCGATACTTCAGGCGAGGCGCTGTTTAAGCGCGGCTATCGTCGCAGTAGGGGCGACGCGCCGATGCGGGAAAACCTCGCGGCCGGCATCCTGAGCCTGATCGGTTGGCGATCCGGGGTGCGGCTGTTCGACCCGATGTGCGGTAGCGGTACTTTTCTGACGGAGGCCGCCATGATCGCCAGCGACATGGCGCCGGGCGCTGACCGCCGTTTTGGATTTGAAAAGCTCAAGGTCCATAACGCCAAAGCCTGGCAGTCGCTGCGCGACGCTGCACGTAGGCGGCGGAAAACCTTGTCTGGAATCGGTATCTACGGAAGCGATCAGAGTGGCGAAGCGATCAATTGGGCACGGCAGAATCTCGCCGCTATAGGCATGGAGAGCGGGGTGGATCTGAAGACTGCGAACGTGCTGGACACCTCGCCTCCGGTCCCATCCGGTCTCATCGTTACCAACCCGCCCTATGGCGTACGTATGGATGAAGAGAAACGCTTGCTTGAGTTATATCCACAGCTCGGCAGCGTCTTGAAGAAGAAATACAGCGGATGGACGGCGTATATTTTTACGGCCGATCTGCGATTGCCGAAACGGATCCGCTTGAACGCCTCCAAACGGACGCCGCTGTTCAACGGAGCGCTCGACTGCCGCTTGTTTGAGTTCAAGTTTGTGGCCGGGAGCAACAGAAAAATCCGAAACGCAGTGATCTCGAATGCAAAGACCGAATGACAGTGACAGATCCATGCTTCCGCCTTCACGCCTATACCTTCCCAAGCTGGAATCTCCTCCCCGGACAATACTGGAGCACCTGATCGGGCATTTCCCTCAGGTGTCTCCAGAAACCTGGCGCAGCCGGATCGCGCGCGGTGCGGTCACGACGGATTCCGGTGACTTCGTCACCGAAGACATGCCTTATCGGCACGGCATGACAATCCTCTATCGAAAGGAGGTGGCCTCAGAGCCGGAGCCACCTGAGGAAGAGGCCATTCTTTACATGGATGCCGAGATCCTCGTCGCCGACAAACCCCATGGAATGGTCGTGACGCCTGCGGGCGACCAGGTCGAGCGCTCGCTCCTGGTTCGTCTCCAGCGGCAGACCGGATTGACGACGCTGGTTCCCACACACCGACTCGACCGGGAGACTGCGGGTATCGTCCTGCTGAGTGTGAATCCGGATACACGGGCGCGTTACCATGCGCTCTTCGCCGATGGGACGATCGAAAGGGAGTACCGGGCGGTAGCTCACCTTGCGGGTGTGCCAGAGAAGAGAGAATGGCACCTGGAGAACAGGATCGAGACCGGCGAGCCGTGGTACAGAGTACGGCTTGTCGATGGGCCGGCCAACGCTGTTACCGACATCGAGCTTATCGAAGCCGGCGACGGTACCGGACTTTTTCGAATCCGGCCAAAGAGCGGAAAGAAGCACCAGATCCGGGTCCATATGGCGGCTATCGGCTTTCCAATCGTCGGCGATCGCCTCTATCCTGATGTCCGCGAAATAAAGGATTCGGCCGCAGGCGATTTACCCTTGCAGCTGCTCGCCCATCGCCTGGCGTTTCCCGATCCATTGAACGGAGTGTTTCGACACTTTCAATCGGCAAGAGCGTTGGTGTGGACGTGAGAGATGACTCCGTAGTCGAGTGATGTCCTATCAGTGTGTGTGGCAAGCCGGAGCGTTACCAGGAGAGCAGAGTGGCCCCGTGCGGTCCCTCCGCGCGGGGGAACAACGAGGCGAGCCCGTGCGTTCAGAGTAAGAAAGATGATCGGATCGGGCAAGTACAACGGCTCTGAGTTCGCTCCCCACTCATTAGCAGGACACTACCCGGAATCGAGGCATGTATCTGTCTAGCGGCTTTTTGGATGTGATAAGAGTAGCGCGTCATCAATATGCGGTGGACAGGCACGGACTGTTTCATTGAAAGTAATGCGACAAGGAGAGGCAAGCATGAGTCGGACGCGCATCGTACAGGTCTGGATCATCGCGGTGTGGATTGGAATGTTGTCTTTGACACCCGCCAATGCACAGACCCTGTTCACGACCGAAGACTTTCGCCAGGATCGAGAGCACTGGACAGATCCCGCGTACTACAGGAACAACACGGCCCGGGAGTTGACGGACATGCAGGTCGACAACCGATATGGGGAAGAGGGTTCGGGCAGAGACGATTTTGATATCGAGAGCCCCTATCCCTATAGGACTGCCGAGGAACACTATGCGGCCTGGCTCGAAGAATCGAACGGTGGAACCCGCCACACGCTTCGGACCTTACCGGATTGGGACGGGCTCTGGGGTGGTGGCGGAAGCTGGCTCGGCAGCCGGAACATACAGGCCAGCACGATCGCTGCGGCTCTGACGCCCCAGTATCAGGAGTACTACGTCCAGCAGGTCAAAGCCGAGGCTGAAGGCCGCCACTGGTGGGCCGCGTCGTTCTGCCTTCCCGACGGCTTGATCCGTGCCCTAGGGCGTGCACAACAGTTCATTGTCCGTCCGACCCAGGTCACCATCATCAGCGACATGCTCAGCTCCATTGATGTCCGCTGGATTTATTCCGACGGCAGGGGGCATGCGCCCGAGGATTTTCAGTTTCCCCAGTGGCTGGGCGAATCGATTGCATTTTGGGACGGCGGTGCGCTCGTCGTTCATACCAACCAGATCCGGCAGTGGAACGCCACGCATTCGATGTTCGAATGGAGCGACCAACTGACCACGGTCGAACGTTATGAGCGTGTGGACGATTCACTGATTGGAGAAGTCACTTTCTACGATCCGGTGGCTTTCCTCGAGCCGCTGCATGCCGACTTTAGCTACAACCTTCAGACTAACCCGCTAACCCGGCCGGTCTTCAGTACCTGTACCGACACCAACGGACCGGCAAGCAATATCTATGTGAACGAAGAGGGCATTCTCGATGAGCGTACGCCGGGGACCCCAGGATATTGGGATCCCACCGATCCCCGACCGTGGGCTGCTCATTACGCCATTGGAGAGAACCGATAAGCTGATAGAATTTGTTCAGGAGAATCGGATAAAAATCGTGTCAAATCGTGACAGGACACGATAAAGAAGAGAGGCCGTCATGAAGAAATACATTGTCGTAACTCTGCTGGCCACCGGATTTGCCCTCAGCACAACGATGCCGGCACTGTCCCATCATTCACACGCGATGTTCGACCACCTCGTCGAGGTCACGATCACGGGGACCGTTACGGCATTCTCTTTCCGAAACCCTCACGTCTTTCTGTATGTCGATGCCGAAGTTGAGAATGGTGACATTGTGAGCTGGGCCATTGAAATGTCCAATATTGGAAACACGATTCGGCGGGGCATAGGGGGCTCGACTTTCAAACCCGGTGACGTCATCACTGTCACCATGAATCCCTTGAAGAACGGCAGGTCTGGCGGCAACTTCAATTCAATATCAACGGCGGACGGTAAGACTTACTAGTGGCCTGTACCACCCAAATCGGGACCAGCGCCGAAGGGTCTTGCCGGCGAGATCGAGGCCCGAGACGGAAGTCGATGTTTTTGCATCGACGACGGCTCGTAACGAAGATATCGCCCGCAACCCCCATCGGCCCAAAGGGTTCGGGCGAAACGGCATTGTCTTCGTTGTCGTCAGCTCCTCGGAATGGCAGGACATTTCCTCGTCGCTGACTCCTAAAATCCAGCGCCGTTTGGCCTGAACGCTGGTCCCGATTTGGGTGGTACAGGCCACTGGCACGAGCCCGGACACCGTCGGAGCGTACTTTTTCATTTCCAGCTCTTTCAGCCGGTCGAACGAGTGTATCTTCCTGGAAGCCTGACTTTGGCCGTGTTTTACTGCCTGAATGTTCGCTGAATTCTTTGCAATATTCGTTCAATATGAAGTTCGTAATATACTGAAACCTCGACTGGAGGAGGGTGTCACCGTGAGAGTCCACTATGGCTTGATCCTGGTACTTATGTTCGGGTCGTTGTCGGTATCGACGAGCGCCGGTCAGGAACTGGAACTGTCCCGTAAAGTGATCGAAACCGAGGGGCATCCGTCAAAGGGGTCCGTGGACGCGCCCGTGACGATTGTCGAATTCGGGGATTTCGAATGTCCTTACTGCGGAGGATTGTTTATTGTCTTGCAGGCCGTTCAAAGAAACTACCCGAACCAGGTTCGACTGGTGTTTCGGCAATTTCCCCTGATTTTCACCCATCAGTACGCGCAGAAGGCAGCCGAAGCGTCCTTGTGCGCCCACGAGCAGAATCAGTTCTGGGAGTTCCACGACTCCTTGTTCTCCAACCAGGATGACATTGATGATTCGGCTTTGAAGCAGCGCGCGGTTGATCTGGGTCTCGACACGGCCCGGTTTAATGACTGCCTGGATTCCGGCGTCAAGTGGGCCGACGTGGAACACGACATCGATGAAGGTGTGAGCGCCGCTGTGTTTAGCACGCCCACAATGTTCATCAATGGTTTGATCCTGGAAGGCAGCCATCCATACCCAAGCATCGTTGAACTCGTCGAGTCCGAACTGGAACGTATAGCAGCCGGCCGGTAGCGGTCTAACATTCGTGTAATCGAGCTTCCAGTGCGGATGATCGACTCTGTGTCACGATTGGGTCAGTAATCCGTAATTCGGGTGAAGGAGGAATGTGAAAATACATATCAGTCTGGTGTTGATCGGAATCCTTTCATGGGTTTCGACAACTGGCGCACAATCCGATTCCGAGGCGCTCCGACACGCTGTCGAAACGTCCGGGCATCCCTCAAGTGGTCCAAGCGATGTGGCGGTAACGATCGTCGAGTTCGGAGATTTCGAATGTCCGAATTGCGGCGGCCTTTTTCCTACCTTGCAACGGATCAAGCAGGATTACTCCAGTCAGGTACGGTTCGTCTTCCGGCAGCTGCCGCTCCGCCAGGCGCATCCTCATGCTCAGAAGGCGGCTGAAGCCTCCTTGTGCGCCTACGAACAGGGTCATTTTTGGGAGTTTCACGACTCCATGTTCGAGAACCAGCACGACCTCACGGTTCGAGCTCTGAAGCGGCGCGCCGTCGAGTTCGGGCTCGATACGGATGTTTTTGACCGCTGCCTGGATTCGGGAAGACAAGCCGCCCGAATAGACGCGGATATCGATGCCGCGATCGAAGCCGGCGTCACCGGCACGCCGACGATGTATATCAACGGCCGCAAACTGGTCGGAAACCGTGGGTACGAAGCCATTGTCGAGGTCATCGAAGACGAATTGGCGCGCCTGGAGAGATAACTGGAGACGGATTCCTCTAATATGGCGCAACCATCGGTTTCTGGCATTTGAGAACGGAAACTTATAGATTAGAGAAACTATGAAGCTTCGAATACTTTCTTCACTCACCGCAGTACTGCTTGCCGGCCTGTTCTGCATGGGGTCAGGCGTGGCACAGAATCTCGAACCGTCAAAGATTGACGTGTCCGAACTTGGGCCGCAGGTCGGGGAGATCGTCCCCGATTTCAGCCTGGTGGACCAGAACGGAGAAACCTGGACGCTTGATGCGATCATGGGGCCGAGGGGCGCCATGCTGGTGTTTGTCCGCTCGGCGGGTTGGTGACCGTATTGTAGAACGCAGCTCGTGGAGCTGCAAAGTCAGGTCGAAGCGCTCCAGGAACGTGGCCTTGGTTTGGCCGTGATCAGTTACGATTCGGTCGACGTTGTCAGCGCGTTCTCCCAGGATCAGGGTATTAGCTTCCCTCTGCTGTCGGATTTCGGTTCTGAGACGATCCGGAGATTTGGCATTCTCAATCCCGTTCCGGAATGGGCCCTCGGGCCGAACAGCGATGACCCCGCAGTGGCCGCCGATGTGGCAACCTACGTCTCGGTCGTCAACCCCAGGGAAATAATGATCGGTATCGCGTTTCCGGGTACCTTCGTTCTCGACACCGACGGTCGGGTGTCATCACGGTATTTCGAAGATTTCTACATCGAACGCAATACGGTGTCGAGTATCGTCATGCGGCTCGGAGGCGGAGAAGCTCCTGTCGAAGCCACGAAAATATCGACGCCGCAGCTCGATATCACGACCTATCCAAGCGACGCGGAAGTGGCAGCTGGCAACCGTTTTTCGCTGGCTCTCGATATCCAGCCGGGTCCGGGAATGCATGTCTATGCGCCCGGTGCGACCGGCTACCGGGTGATCGGCCTGAGTATCAATCCTCAACCCTTCGTGAGAATCCGGTCGATGGAGTACCCCGAATCGACGACCTATTATTTCGAGCCTCTCGACGAAACCGTCCCGGTCTACGAAGAACCGTTCCAATTGATTCAGGAGATTGTGCTGGAGGGAACACCCCGGGCTCAGGCGGCGTTTCGGGAGCAAGAAGCACTGACGCTCACAGGTACGATTGAATACCAGGCCTGCGACGACAGCATCTGTTACAACCCCAGTTCCGTGCCCGTTTCGTGGACCTTGCCATTGCGGGCCTTGCAGGGCCGGCGACGGTAGCAGCCCTGCTCCAAACATGGCAGTCGGCTGTGACTTCCATGTGCGATGTCGATTGATCCGTTTTGGAGCTGTATTTTTCAACGTAACGGTGAGTCTCACCTCACTTTGGATAGCGCAGCAAGGCACGGGGCGGTCCGTATGTGTTGAGGAGTCGCCCCGGCACTCAACTTAAGCAAACCATCGCCACACACCGGGCTCGATCTGAGCACCGGCTTCGGACCGCACGATCCGTCCGTGGCGTGATAGGCTGCGTGGTCATCACGATATCCGGAGAATCCAATGCTCAAACGACTGTCGGTCGCGCTCACGGTTTTGGCCATTTTTTCGCTGACTGCACCTGCGCAAGTTCCGCTTCCCGGTGATGTCTTCCCGGACTCGGGCAGTCGGCTTCCATTGCTCGACGCTTCCGGCTCGCTACCGGCTGTTGCCGCGATACGGCTTCACGCTTCGGGAGTCATTGTCCGTTGGGAATCCCCTCTTGGCCGCGCGTTGACGGAACTGGCGATCCTGGTTACGGCCCGCGAGCATGACCAGGGGTATGAATGGTCGCTGCACGAAATGGAGGCCCTTGCGGTGGGCTTGGATCCGGCCACGATCGATCTCGTACGCAATCGAATGCCCCTCACAGGACTGGGCGAGAAGGAATCGATCATCATTCAAATCGGTCGTGAGATCTTCGAAACCCACAAACTCAATTCAGAAACATATGCGCGTGCTTTGAATATCCTCGGCACGGGAAACCTTGTCGATATCGTCGACTTGATGGGGAACTACACTGCGACGGCTACCCGATTGACTGGGGTCAATCAGCGAATGCCTTCGGGGTGGAAGCAATTCTTACCGCTGCCTTTTGCTCCGCCCGAAGACATTTATCCGGACTCCAGAAGCCGTCTTCCGCTTCGACTGGACGCGGCAGGAGCAGGGGCGGGGGCGCCCACCCTGTACAGCCGAACGATGGCCCCCGCAGGCACCGGGCCGGGACACATCCGGCGTCATGGTGCCGGTCCCGACTCTCTGGAAGCAAGTGTCGGGCGCCGCTTGCTGGGCCTGGCGATTCTCGTTACGGCCCGTGAACTCAACTCCCAGTATCAGTGGACGATGAACGAGCTCCGAGCGCTGCGAGACGGATTGGAGCCAGCAATCATTGAGCGAATACGCAATCGCATGCCAGCAACGGGACTCGGTGAGAGAGAAGCAATCCTCATCGAGTTCGGCCGTGAGCTGTTCGGCAACCACAGCGTCAGCGCGGAAACTTATGCCCGGGCGCTGGGGATTTTTGGAGAGCGAGACCTTGTTGACTTCATCGATCTGATGGCGCAGCAATCAGGCGATGCAGTGCTATTAACGGCCTTCGATCAGCAGCTGCCCGAAGGGCAGAGGCCGTTGTTGCCGATTCCCTAGAGAAATCCACGCTATGTCAAACGGACCGATGCAGAGACATCTTCTGTTGGGGATGTTCCATCGTTAGAGAGGTTCCAGGGAGGTATCGATGAAGAAGTTGTGCGCATTCTTGATCATTGTTGCCGGCTTGTTTCCCGCCGCCGGGGGGCTCGCGGCGCATCACGGGACGCGGATTTCCTATGACAGGGAAAACCCCGTCACGTTTAAGGGGACGGTGTCGAATCTTTTCTGGCGGAACCCTCACGTGTCCATCTTTGTCGACACGACGGACGATAGCGGCAACGTTGTCACCTGGGCTTTCGAAGCCGGGTCTCTTCGCGGCTTTGCCCGGGGCGGTATTACGCGATCGATGCTGGAAAAGGGCCAGGAAGTGACCATCGTCGCCTTTCCTTCCAAGGCGGGGGCGAGTGTCGCGCAACTCGATGAAATCCGTCTCAGTGACGGCGCGAGCACGCCGGTGGAATTCGATTGAGAGCGTGCGGTTCCCGTTCCCGACGAGTGGGTGATTCCGAGGAGGTCAAGTTGCGAGATCGATCTATCAGCGTGATTCCTGTTGTGGTGTCCATTGTTCTTGTTGCCTCAACAGTATTCACCCAGACCGCTGTGGGAAGCCCCCAGTCGGATCAGCGTGATTTTTCGGGAGTGTGGATGCTGACTGACGGAAACAGGAGCATCAACGAGGACGTCCCTCCCATGACGCCGGAGGGCGAGGCGATTCTCAACGCACGTACTCCGGCCCGTGGCCGCGATTTGGGCGAGCCGCTAAACGGGGAACACTATTCCCGGGTGAGGGCTGTCGTACCCGTGTATTCGAATGATCCGATGATGGAATGCAATCCCCAGGGTTTTCCCCGGCTTCTGCTAGACCCCGAACCCGTAGAGTTCATTCACACCGGAGATGGGAGACTGCTCCAGTTTTACCAGTGGGAACGCCAAGTACGCGAGATCTGGACGGACGGACGAGAACTGCCTGCGGGCGAAAGCCTGTTTAATCTTGGCCCATCATGGTATGGCGCCTCGGTTGGAGAGTGGGAGGGCGACACGCTGGTCGTCAACACGGTCGGTTTTGACGAAAGGGCATGGGTCGACGTGTTCGGCATGCCCTACACCTTCAACGCACGGATCGAAGAGCGTTATCGGAGGGTCGGTGCCGACACGATAGAGCTTCGAATGACGCTGTACGATCCGGCGATCTACACCGAGCCCTGGGTGTCCGATGCGAAAATCTTTACGCGGCAGCCACCCGAAAACCTCGAGTACTTCGGATGGTACGGGTTCTCTGGAGGTGTCATGGAGGGAATCTGCGCCCCGGTCGACGAGGTGGACCAGTTCAACAGCCTCGTGCGTGACCCGGCGGGCGCCGGCGAAAGTGCCGGGCAACCCTAGTTTATTCACGTATTGTCCGAGCTACAGCCCTACCCCGCCTGGATCCGTGGTGGGCGTCGTTGGAGGATGCAATGAGCACAAGATTACATGCCAGTCTGATCGCCCTTTTAGTCCTGTCAGTTTCGTGCACACCGGCCGAAACTCCCCCAGCTGCGGACGGTGGCGATCCCGGCGTCGCCTTTATCGAGGTCAACCTGGTGCCGATGGACACCGAGCGGGTTGTGGCTAACCAGACCGTCGTAACGCGTGACGGCAGGATTGCTGTGGTAGGACCGGCCGAGAGCATCGAGGTTCCGGCCAATGCCCTGAGGGTCGACGGCGATGGTATGTACCTGATGCCGGGGCTTGCCGAAATGCACGGGCATATCCCGGAACCGGACGAGCCACAGCAGTTCATCGAAGACGTTCTTTTTCTGTACGTCGCGAACGGGGTCACCATCGTGCGCGGTATGCAGGGAGCCGAGGGGCAGTTGGAACTGCGCCGTCGGGTCGATGCGGGTGAGTTGGTTGGGCCGAACCTGTACCTTGCCGGTTCCAGTTTCAATGGGGATGACGTGACCACGCCCGAGGCCGCGATCGAGAAAGTGCGCGCTCAGAAAGAGGAGGGATGGCATCTGCTGAAGGTTCAATCCGGATTGAGCCTCGCCACCTACGATGGGATGGCCGAAACGGCCCACGCGGAGAACATGCGATTCGGCGGCCATGTGCCCGCCGACGTCGGTCTCATTCATGCGATCGAGGCCGGCCAGGAGACCTTCGATCACCTGGACGGTTATGTGGAATATGTCGCTGACGAGGAGGGCAATCTCGATGAGGCCCGTCTGGCCGAGGTCGTCACCCGAACGCGCGAGGCCGGGGCACGGGTCGTCCCCACGATGGCGATTCGGGAGGTCCTTCGGGGAGCGCTCCCGGTGGAAAGCGTGCGCGCTTATCCCGAGGCGCAGTACATGCCGCCCGAGTTGGTCGAACAGTGGATTACTCGGGTAAATTCGATTTTTGAGAATCCGGACTTCGATCCGGACACGCCCCGGCAGTTGATTTCGAATCGGATGCAGATGCTCTCGTCGCTTCACGCGGGTGGGGTGGGCGTCCTGCTCGGCACAGACGCGCCACAGGTCTTCAGCGTTCCCGGTTTTTCGGTTCACCGCGAGATGGATCGAATGGTTGCAGCAGGCATGACGCCCTATGAAGTGATTGCCTCCGGTACGCGGAGCGTCGGCGAGTACTTCAGCAACGAAGACGATTTCGGGACCATCGAAGTCGGCAACCGCGCCGATCTAATTCTGGTCGAAGCGAACCCCTTGGACGATGTGAGCAACATCGCACGCCGCGCCGGGGTCATGGTCCGCGGACGGTGGTTGCCTGAGGCGGAAATCCAGCAGCGCCTGGCCGAGATCGCGGCTTCCTATTGATTCTGTTTCGCCTGACGGGCGAAATCTGTGGGTGGGGTTCGCAGTATCGGGTAGAGAGCCGCTTCCAGGGCGAGTTCCAAGAAGTGCAGGAACGAGTTCCGGCGCCCTAGAGCGGACCGCCCGTCTCTGTCTGCGGCTGAATCCATTCCTAAGTTCTGTTAAAACCCCCTGGCCAAGCGATGCAAGCCATCGCCAGTCTCGGCCACGGGCTACAATGGTTGTCATTAATGCTGAATCTCAAATCAATATCGCCGACGCGCTGGCTCGAGCAGGTCGATACCCATCTCGACGAGGTGCTGATCGACCACGCTCACTGCGAGAAGAAAGCGGCCAGAAACGCGATGAATCTGATCTTTTCCTACGGCGGCAACGAAGAACTGTGCCGCGAGATGACGGTTATCGTCAACGAAGAGCTTGAGCATTTTCACCTGGTGCTGCAGGTTCTCAAGCACCGGGGAATTCCTCTGCGTCGCAGCAAGCCGACCGAGTACGGGCGGAAGCTGAGCGATCTTGTTCGTAAGTCGGAACCTGAGCGCGCAATCGATCGCTTGCTCGTTGCCGCCTTGATCGAAGCACGGTCGTGTGAACGCTTTGGCCTGCTGCGCGAGAGTCTCAAGGATCGGGGGCTGGCTGATTTCTACGACAGCCTCTTTGAATCCGAAGCCCGCCACCACAGTATCTACGTTCGGCTCGCCAAGATGTACGGTTCCGAAGACGCGGTCAGCCAACGTCTCGATGCTCTAGCTGCTGAAGAGGCGGAGATCATCGAAGCCGGTCACGCTTTGCCGCGCATGCACAGCTAGCAAACCGAGACTCAGATGGACGCCGCTGTCGTTTGTCGGGACGTGAGAATTTAATAGCGCATAACTGACTCCTCTAGTATCTTTTACCGAGTTTTTCGCGGCTCAATCGGAAATATACCAAATCGATGGAATCCCGTACCAATCTCGGCCATTACGAAGCCCTCAACCTCCTTCGCAAGGGTGGAATGGGTGAGGTATGCGTTTGATCCTGCTTATGATTTAGCTTGGGAGAAAGGCATGAAGAAATTCTGGGTTATTGTGTGTTGTGCGGTGTTCGCGACTTTCAGCGCTCGAATCGTAGCTCAGCGAAACTTCGACGACGTCGAGATTCGGACGACGTCTTTGACAGGTTCGATCCACGTTATTGAGGGGAGTGGCGGGAATATCGGTGTGTCGGCCGGAGAGGATGGGATCCTCATTGTGGACGACCAGTTTGCCCCCCTCGCGCCGCGGATCGAGTCCGCGCTCTCCGATATTAGCGAAGGGGATCTCCGCTATGTCGTCAACACGCATTTCCATGGGGACCATACAGGCGGCAATGAGTTTTTCGGCCGTCTGGCCCCGATTATTGCGCATAGCAATGTGCGGAGGCGTCTTCTGGATCAACCTCGGGGTGCGTGGCCAACCATCACGATAAATGATGAGGTGTCATTGCACCTGAACGGCGAGGAAATCCGGCTCGTGCACTATCCGCCCGGACACACGGATGGCGACGTTATCGTTTTCTTTACCGGGTCCAACGTTGTACATATGGGCGATCACTTTTGGGTGGAAACGTTTCCGTTCATCGATATCGACGGAGGCGGGAACGCGATAGGATACACCGACAATATCGGGGACGTTCTGGGGCAGGTAGATGCTGACGCCAAAATCATTCCGGGCCACGGGCCGGCAAGGGCGGATGTCGACGACCTTCGACTTTTTCATGTCATGCTCGAAGAATCCATTGCTATGGTAAGCCAAAAGCGTTCCGCCGGACGGAGCTCGGAACAGATTCAGGAGGAAGGGGTTCTCGCGGCTTACGCTTCCTGGTCCGGAAACGCCGAACGGTTCCTCGACAGCATTTACAGAAGCCTGCCGTAGCAAGGAACGAGAACGAGGAATTTCCCGGTTCAGTTAGAGACCCACTGAAACGATGGAATCCGGCACCAAACTCGGCCACTTCGAGATCGGCACACTCCTCGGTAAAGGTGGAATCGGTGAGGTGTGGCGTGCACCGGATACCAAACTCGGTCGTGAAGTGGCGATCAAAACGCTCCCCGAAGAGTTCGCCAAGGATGCGGAACGCATCGTACGCTTTGAACGTGAAGCCAAACTGCCTGCCGCTTCAAAAGCGTTTTGTTTCAATACCGGCCGTGCTCTGTGGAGGAGTTGGGAGTCGCTGTTTCTATCAATTGGGTTGACCGATCATCGAAATCTTCAGACGCTTTGACGATACTTCCCCAAGCCGGTGTGTTGGCCGCTCACTCAACCCCACACTTCAACTCGCGCAAATCCTCCTGTCGGTGGTCGACAATTCGTTGCTTCCAATCCACTCGTTCTATAGACTTTCTCCAGTTTCTCACTTTACGATCGACAGCGGTGGGGTAGAGAGTTCGTGGCCCTTCGGAAAGGCACAACACTCGGACCCTACAGCTGAACCGACGAACTCGGTGCTGGAGTATGGGAGAAGTGCACCCCGCAATAGACACGCGACTTGCTCCCTCGAAACAGCTGGATCGATCAACCCTGGCAGAGCTGGGCGACACCAAAAGGAGATCTGACATGACGATGAGAACAATAATAGGGTTCGGCATGATAGCCGTCCTCTTCGCGGTGCTTGTGGTTGCTTCGCCGGTCGGGTCGAGCGCCGGCCAGGTCGCCGGCCAGGCGGTCGACATCGACAACGACGACCTCGGTGGAGTGGTCACCAGCGCGAACGGACCGGAAGCGGGTGTGTGGGTGATCGCGGAAACCACGGATCTACCCACCAAGTTTGTCAAGATCGTGGTCACAGATGACCAGGGACGCTACCTGTTGCCTGACCTTCCGGGCGCGGATTACAGCGTCTGGGTGCGTGGCTACGGGTTGGTGGATTCGCCAAAGGTTCAGACCGCGCCGGGCCGAATCGTGAACCTGAGGGCGGTGCTGGCGCAGAATGATCGCGCGGCGGCGGAATACTACCCGGCCGGGTACTGGTTTTCCCTGCTCCAGCCGCCGGACAAGAGCGAGTTTCCCGGCACCGGGCCCGATGGCAACGGCATTTCGCCGGATATCAGAAGCCAGGCCGCCTGGCTTAGGTATGTGAAGTCGGGTGGCTGCATGGCCTGTCATCAACTGGGCAACAAGGCAACGCGCGAGATCCCGGACAGTCTCGGCGATTTTGATTCCTCAGTGGCCGCTTGGGACCGGCGTATACAATCGGGACAGGCTGGCGGCGGTATGAACAACGGCCTCAACCGGCTTGGCCGAGCGCGGGCGCTCGAGATGTTCGCGGACTGGACCGACCGCATCGCCGCCGGCGAGCTGCCGCCGGCCCCACCCAGGCCCGAGGGCGAGGAACGAAACGTGGTCATCACCCAGTGGGACTGGGCCGACCCGACGGACTATCTGCACGACGAGGCCGCCACAGACAGGCGGAATCCCACGGTCAATGCCAACGGGCCCATCTACGGAGCGCTCGAGCTCAGCGCGGACTATCTGCCCATCCTGGATCCGGTTACCCACACTGCGAGCCGGGCGCGCCTGACAGTCCGCGACCCAGACACACCGGCGACTTCGCCGCGGATGCCTGAGCCTTCGCCGTACTGGGGCGATGAAATTCTCTGGGACAGCAAGAACAACGTCCACAATCCTATGTTCGACGCGGAGGGCCGGGTCTGGATCACTTCGTCCGTGCGCCCGTCCGATAACCCCGACTATTGCAAAGAAGGATCGACCCATCCATCGGCAGAGTTGTTCCCGCTCGACGGTGCCCGGCGGCACCTCGCCATGTACAACCCGGAAACCGAACAGCTCACCCATGTCAGCACGTGTTTCGGTACACATCACCTGATGTTCGCCGAGGATGCCGACGACACGCTTTGGACGAGCGGTGGCGGTCAGGTCGTCGGTTGGCTGAACACCCGGATGTTCGAAGAGACCGGCGACGAGCAAAGGTCGCAGGGCTGGACCGCCCTGATCATGGACACCAACGGCAACGGCCGGAGAGACGAGTATGTCGAACCCGACCAGGCACGCGATTCCACCAAGGACACGCGGTTTGGCCGGGCCTTCTACGCAGTTGCACCGGCACCCGACGGTTCGGTATGGGGAACGGCTCTCGACTTTCCAGGCGCTGTCGTCCGGCTGGATCCTGGGATTAATCCGCCGGAGACCGCCCTCGCGGAAGTGTACGAGCTACCTCTGGACAGCCCGGACGTACCGGTTCAAGGATTCTCACCGCGTGGAGGAGACGTCGACCGCAACGGAGTCTTCTGGGCCGCTCTGTCGAGCGGACATCTTGCCAGCTTTGATCGCCGAAAGTGCGAGGGACCGCTCAACGGACCGGCGGCGACGGGGCAACACTGTCCGGAAGGGTGGACCTTCTATACGGAGCCGCTACCGCAAATGAAGGGAGTTACGGATTCGGGGAGCGCCGAGTCCAGTTATTACACCTGGGTCGATCAGTTCGATACGCTCGGACTGGGCGCAAACGTGCCGATCAACACCGGCAATGCGTCCGGAGGACTACTGGCACTCAAGGACGGCGAATGGGTCGTTCTTCGCGTCCCGTATCCGTTGGGGTTCTATACAAAGTGGATGGATGGGCGCATCGACGATCCGAACGGCGGCTGGAAAGGCAAGGGGCTTTGGTCGACCGTGAGCACCCGGACACCTTTCCATATGGAGGGCGGCAAGGGGACGACGAGCAAAGTGATGCACTTCCAGCTTCGTCCAGACCCACTCGCTAAATAGGGCGGGTTGTCACAGTCGAGAACGAAAATTAGCGCCTAACAGGTTGTCCGGCGATTTAGCTGAATACGAACGTCGTATGAGGGTTTGCAGAACCTTGTTTACGGCGGGACTGCGCCTGCGTTGGGCGACTGAGATCACCGTGTTTTTGAGGACTTGGGACTTCTCTTGCGTATAAATCCCACTTGTAGTTGAATTCGAAAAGCATTTCTGTCAGCGGAAAATGCGTTTCTTATGGCGTCAAGATCGGGCACCAAACTCGGTCGCTACGAGATCCGCAGTCAGATAAGCGCGGGCGGCATGAGAGAAGTGTATTCCGCCACGGACACGTGGCTGGACCGCATCGTTCAGATCAAAGTCCGCCGAGCATCTGATCCTGATACGGAATCGGGCAGCGTGAACAGCAGGACCTTCGAACAATCCGACAAAGGAGTTCTTATATGAAAGTGTTGGCAACGTTGTTTCTGGTAGGCCTTTTCTTGACGACTCCAGCCCTGGCCCAAAATGATGAGGAGGATGTGAAAGCAGCGGTGCTGGAGTTCTACGCGCGACTCAACGCTTCAGATGCGACTTACATTTCACTCTGGCACCCTGAAGCAACGTCATACGCGAGGGCCGGTGGAATCTTAGGGTCTGACGTTGGCCTGCGCACAGAGAGTGCAATCCAAGCCGCATTTGATGCCGGACTTGAGTACCGGGTTACCGTTGGAAGCCTGGAAGCCAAGGTTTTCGGTGGCATCGCCGCGATTGCGACCTATTACACAGGTGGATTAGTAAGGAATCCAACCGGAACAAGCGTCGAGGGAGGTACCTTTAGGGCGACTATGGTTTGGGCGAAAGAAGGCGGGGAATGGAGAATCGTACACCTGCACATCTCGCCTTTGGGATGAAGTCAGGTCGGACACTGGAGGCGATGAAACAGTGAACTCCCCAAGACATCCGATTAGACCTCATCTAAGTTCAGTCGTTCTTTCCCGCATTGTAAAGGGACAACAGGTCGTACGCTCTGGAAGGAAAAATCGAGGTCAACTCCTGACAAATCCTGCCGGATCAATCGGTCGATGCAATACCTGCGTTTAATGTTTCTGCCGGAGTTGAGACTTTGTTTGTGTCTAAGCCTGTCCTTTAATATCTTTTAGAAAGGTTTTTCACTGATCGATACCCTACGCATAGAGGTAAATCCTATGAAACGAGCTATGGCATGTGTGGCGTCGGGCGCCGTGTGCGTTATTCTTTCGTGCGGCACTGCCGTTTCCCAGGAAGCTATTCCGACTGGAGGCCCGATTCCCGACATACGCGGGTTCAACAACAGCGTCAACGATCCCGAGGCGGTGGCTGCGATCGAGATGGTCGTTCGCCATGTTGCCGGCCAGGTGTACGTGATTGCCGGCGCAGGTGGGAACATGACGGTCATGGCGGGCGATGATGGGATTTTCCTCGTCGACACCAATTTCCCGGTCTTCCACGACCAGATCATGGAGCTGATCCGACGCATCTCGGATGGGCCCATCCGCTTCGTGGTCAACACGCACGCTCACCCGGACCACAGCGGGAACAACGAAAACTTTGCCAGCCAGGGCGCGGTGATCGTCGATCAGCCCAACCTGCGGCGGGCGCTGATAGGTGACCGCAGCGGCTCGGATCTTCCGGGCGGATTGCCTGTGATCACGTCGACGGGACCGATGACGTTTCACTTCAACGGAGAGGAAATCCTTTTCGTGCCCTTGAAGCCCTCGCACACCGACGGAGATGCGGCCGTGTACTTCACCGGATCCGACGTGTGGGCCTTTGGTGACGTGTATCGGACAGACTATCCGTCGTCGGGCGGCGGCACGATTAAGGATTTCGTTGATATTTACAACATGGCACTCGATATGACGACCCCGGACACGATTTTCGTCCCCGGCCACGGCCAGCTCTCGCCCAGAGAGGATCTGAGCGCAGTACGTGACGCCGTGATTGTGATTTACGCTCGATTCCGCGACATGGTGGCACAGGGCATGACACTCGAGGAGATCACGGAAGCACGTCCGTCGAGGGAGTTTGATGCTCGCTTCGCCAGCGAAAACCTGTCGCCCAACACGGGTAATACGGTTGAACGCGTTTATCGCCGCTTTTACGAAGATGTTTCAAGGGAACTGGCCGAACAGCAGTGAAGGGCTTTCCCGTCAGTCATGGGACTCGAACGCCACACTAAGACTGAAGAATTCGAACGCGGTAAAGTCTCCGGACGCGGGGTGTGACAAAAGTTGCAAGACCCCGTATTCAGGCCAGTTCTCAACTGGTGACAAATCCTCTGGCCGGAAGTTAAAAAACCTCCGTATTTCAGCCCTTGCTCGACTGATTGCAATGTCGGGTGTCAGGACCTGAGACATTTCTTGCGTATTAATCCCATCTGTAGTCAGATTTATACAGATTTTCGCGGTCCATTTCGGGACACACTAAAACAATGGAAATCAGGCTCACACCGAGCGCATCGAATTGAGAAGTAAATACGGAGGGTAGTCAACATGAACGCTGAACCCATTATTGAGAAAGTCTGGCCGCCGCTGCTGGCAATACTCATTCTAACTCTGACGCTACCGGGATTAGCGAATGCTCAGGACGCCGGAACTGTTACGCGAGAATACCTGACGTTGGATTGGACGGAGGGTCGGGCGTTCTCTCCCGCCGTCGTGACCCAGGGGGGTAAGACGGTCTGGCTCGCGGGCGTAACGGCGACAGAAGATGCGGACGGTAATTCGATTGCCGGAGACTTCGAGGCCCAGACCCACGAGATTTTCAGAGTGATCGAGGAGAGGCTTGCGACATTTGGCGGTACGCTCGCCGACATCGTGACAATGACAGTCTACATCGGTGATACGCGCTATGGCGATCCGTTCATCGATATACGAGCGACGAAGTTCGAGCCCGGCCACTATCCTTCGAGCGCGTTGATTACCGTTGTTGGCTTCGCGCGTCTAGGCATGCTGCTGGAAGTCAAGGCTACCGCCGTTGTCGGCGGCAGTTGACGCTGGCAGCACTTCGATACGAACGGGATCGATCCCGCTTTTAGAAAACACAGCGCCGAATCAACATCGTCCTGAACTGGTTTGAAGAAGTGAAGGAAGGGGTGCCGTGAAGGGGTCGACTTCATTGCGGAGGGTTTCAGACGTGGCTAAAGATGTTGAAACTATCCACCACACGGATCGGCCGAAAGATGTGTGGATGCCGTATGCCCCCGGCCTGAAAGTCAACAAGGGAAAAATCCTATTCGTTTCGGGTTGTACCGCAGCCCCTGTCTACCATTCCCATCCTCATAAACCGGAAGAGTTTGAATCGATCCCCGAGGACATGGGAGAGCAAACGCGCATCGCATATGAGAATGTGAGGAAGACCGTCGAAGCTTCCGGGGGTACTCTGGACGATATTGTCGACGTGACCCGGTTTGTCGTGACCATGGATGAGCAGGACAAAGCCAACAGAGCCCAAGCCGAGTTCTTTCCCAACCATATGCCAGCTTCGACAACGGTAGGCGTGACTTGTCTCGCAACTGACTCCAGGTGCAAGATAGAAATCCGTGCTATCGCAGTGATCGATGACGGGGCATAGAGCAGCTTCAACCGTTCTGCAAGCTGGCGAGAGCCCGCGGAAGCTATCGATGGGCCTAAACTCCGCCATCCGCAAGATGATTGGTCAGGAATACGGGGGCTATCAAGATCCGTCAAACTCGCATAGCGTGGCGTGACCTCGTGATTGCCAACAAACACCGCCTTTAGTATCGTTTACCTAGAATAGTTTACCGAGTTTCTCAACGTAAGATTTGCTTCAGGTCACGTTGTTAGGAACGATGTCGGAAGAGGCGAGGCGCGATCCGCTCATCGTCGTTTACATCAATGTCGTGGACGAAAACGACGAAGGGGTCACCCGGCGTATCGACAATGCCAGCCCCAGTACCCTGGCACGCGATGGCTCTGACAGAAACCCACGGGGAATCGACCAGGAAATAACCGCGATCCTTCGGCCGGAATGTGTGGCCAAGGTCGGATCGGGTAAGGAGCTTCAAAAATGCGAACTGGTTCAACAAACTCAATCACTGCTGTAGTGTCCGCGCTGTTGTTTTCGTTGGCAGGGTTTGGGGCGGCTGTGTCGCTTTCGGAAAAGGAACCCGTGGGCGCGGAAACCGGTGTGAAGCAATTCGACCCTCATGATCTTTCTGGACTTTGGGTAAGGACCGATCCCAACAGTACTGCCAGCGTTCGAGGGCGATTCCGCACTGATTGGATCGGCCCGGCAACGAGTATGCCGCCTCTGACGTCAGAGGGTGCCGCAAAAATGAGCGGGCGTGTGGGTACGAATGACCTCCCTTTGCCGGTGTTTTCAAACGATCCTAAGTTCAAGTGCAATCCGAGTGGCTTTCCCCGGATCCTCTACACCAGTGCGTACCCTTTCGAATTCGCTCAGCTTGAGGGGAGGCTGCTGCAATTGTTTCAGTGGGAGCGCGTTCTGCGTGAAATCTGGATGGACGGGCGAAACCTGCCGTCTGGGGAGAACCTCGATAATCTCGGACCCGCCTGGTACGGGCACTCCGTTGCCGAGTGGGAAGGAGATACCTTTGTCGTCAATACGGTTGGTCTTGATGATAGAGCGTGGCTCGACGGTCAAGGTCATCCTCTGAGTTTGCAGACGCGGATTGAAGAGAGGTGGGATCGGATTGCCGCCGACACTCTGGAGGTTCAATTGACCCTTCATGATTCGACAATGTATACCGCGCCCTGGGTCGGTGACCGGAAAACCTTCACGCGAATGTCGCGCGAGGATGCGACCTTCTTTGGATGGTATGGCTTGTTTTCTGGGGTCTGGGAATCAATCTGCGCACCGATGAACGAAGTGGATGATCACAACACTCGATTCATGGTGCCTGGAAGCTTTGGTGTTGATCCTTAACGCTGTCCCACTCGCAGGATGCTGAAAAAGCCTTCCTTGGCTTTTTCAGCATCGCCACTCGCGAGGCGCGACTCCCTCGTGGCTCACATTTTCAACGGCTTGCAGTCGTCGAAAATGGCGGCACGTCCTGTGCCGCGGCGCAGGCTGTGGAAAGACCGAGTTTTTCAGCAGCCTGCTAGTGAGCGCACGGCCGGACGACTATGAAATTCTCCGAACGGGTGGAGCAGTTTCCACTGTCGCGCCTTCATGGGGTGAGGGTGTATAGTTGGCGAACTCAGGAGAAAACCAATGGAACCTATATTGAACAGTAGTCGGCCGTCTTTCAGGGTGGTCTTTCTGTGGGGGGTTTTCTTAAGCGTTTTTCTCCCGATCCCCGCCCTGTCGGCTGTGCCGGCATTCGGGCAGGCCTCGCTCTGCGACGCCACGTTTTCGGACACGGATTTGGTGGCGATGGCAGCGCCGAGTCGGGTTACAGGGAGCGCTCAAACCAATACGCACAACCCGACCGAGTCGGACGCGGTGACGACCTCGATCGGGGAATTAACGATCACGCCGATTATCCACGCCAGCCTGATGTTGGAATTCTGCGGCAGGACGATCCACGTGGATCCGACGGGTGACTATTCCGGGATGAGAAAGGCGGACCTGATCCTGATCACCGATACTCACGGCGATCACTTTGGGCCGTTGACGGTCGCCGATCTTTACAAGGAAACCACCGTAATCGTCGCGCCCCAGGCTGTGGCGGACAGAATCGAGCCCCGCGCCATCGGAGGAGATGCCGTTGTCATCGATCGGCGTGCGGAGGATCAGGCGGCCACTATTGAGGAAGTCAGGGTGCTCGCCAACGGCGACTCGATGAGGGTGGATCTCCAGGGGGTTGACATCCTGATCGAAGCCGTTGCGGCCTACAACCTGCAGGCCGGCCCCCAGGCCCGGCTGATGCATCCCGAGGGTCGCGGGAACGGCTATGTCCTGACATTCGCAGACACGCGGGTTTTCGTGTCGGGAGATACGGAATGCATCCCTGAAGTCAGGCAGCTCCAGGACATTGACATCGCATTCCTACCCGCGGATCCATTCTCCACGATGACCGCCGCGGCGTCGGCCGAATGTGTGAAGGCTTTTGGGCCGGCCACCGTCTACCCCTATCACTACATCAGTCAGGACCTTCAGGGATTTGTCGATGCTCTCCGCAGCGAAAACGTCGATGTTCGCTTGAGGTCCTGGTACCGGTAGGCCCGATAGAGAAACGAGTGCTTATTGTAAGGTTTAAGATCAGGAGGTTTCCATGAAGAGAGTGCTTCCATTTTGCATTTTGCTGTTGGTGCTGTTGATAGGCTCGGGTCCTCTGTTCGCGCATCACGGCAGGGGGCAGATGTTTGATATGCAGCATGAAGTCACCCTGAAGGGAAGAGTATCGGAAGTGGGGTGGCGCAATCCGCACGTCGTCATCTATATGGACGTGGTGGGAGAAAACGGGGAAGTGGTCACATGGGGTTTCGAAAACGCCAGCGTCAGCACCCTGGCGCGTGAGGGCTATAACCGGAATACGCTGAAGATCGGTCAGGACATAACCGCAATCGTGAATCCCTCGGCTGCGGGCGCGCCTTTGGGGATCGTGGTAGTCGTTATTCTTGAAGACGGCACAGAAATAATGTCCCGGCGTAGCGGGGAAAACCCTGTCGATTAGTTCAGACGGTTCAAAAAACACGAACCCTTGATCTCACGAACCGCGATCCAGGAACCGGATGAGTACGATAGGGTCGGATCGGATAAGGAGCTTCAAAGATGCGAATTCGTTCGACAAGCTCAATCATAGCCGTAGTGTCCGCGCTTTTCTTTTGGTCGTTAGGGATTGGCGGGGCCGTGTCGCTTTCGGAAAAGGAAGCGGCGGCTGGGGAAACGGTTGCGGTGCAAACCGACGCCCATGATCTGTCCGGATACTGGGTCAGGACCGGCGGAGGTGGAGGGATAGGGCCTGCGGCGAGTATGCCGGCCCTGACAAGCGAAGGCACAGCAAAAATGAGTGGGCGTGTCGGTACCGGTGACGTCCCCTTACCGGTCTATTCGAACGACCCGAAATACCGGTGCAATCCGAGCGGTTTTCCACGGATCCTTTACACCGGCACCTACCCGTTTGAATTTGCTCACCTTGAGGGGAGAATACTGCAACTGTTCCAGTGGGAGCGAGTCCTGCGCGAAATCTGGTTGGATGGCCGCGACCTGCCGTCTGGCGAGAACCTCAATAATCTTGGGCCGGCATGGTACGGGCACACCGTTGCCGAATGGGAAGGGGATACCCTGGTTGTCAATACGGTTGGTCTTGATGATCGAGCCTGGCTAGACGGTCAGGGCCATCCTGTCAGTTTGACGACGCGGATCGAGGAGCGCTGGGAGAGGATCGACGCGGACTCTCTGGAAGTTCAACTGACGCTTCATGATCCAACACTGTATGCCGCGCCCTGGGTCGGTGACAGGAAGACCTTCTCGCGAATGCCTCCCGAGGACGTGACGTACTTTGGATGGTCCGGGTTGTTTTCTGGTGTTTGGGAATCCATCTGCGCACCATTGAACGAAGTGGACGATCACAACACCCGGTTCTTGCTTCCTGGAAGCCTTGGTGTTGATCCTTAGCTCGACATCGCCAGTTCGACATCGCCAAGTGGCGACCGGGAAAAGGTCGCGACCGGGAAAAGGTGCGGTGCCACGCCGCCGGTCGCCGCAAGACGCCTGAGAGCTCTTTGAAGGCAATTGTCCATCAGTGGTCGGACAGTCGATCCCCATTGGTAGCATCTCGGAATTGTCCGCTCGCCCTCCCCTGAGCAAGGTCGCCACTGTTGTCGTCGGGCTTCGGTCCCGACCGCCCGCGTTTCTATGTCACGCTGCCAACCGCACCCGTGCTTGCCGGTTCTGAAGCCAGTCAGAACGATGGGAATGTTTTCTGAAGAGCTTGGATGAACTGGAGAGGTTTAGATCCCTCAGCCGCATGGAAACTCTGGCATTGGACCACGAGTTCCGGCAGTATCGCCAGAAAGGAACGCTGTTTCGTTAAGGGAGGAAGGTCAGTGAAAAAGTTGAGACGCATGTTTCTAGTCGGGTGCCTGCTGGTTGCAACGGAGATGATAGCCAGCCCCTTGCAGGACGATAGAGCGGCGGCCCTGCGGTCAATCGAAGCAAACAGGACCGCGTACGAGCAGCTGGCGGGTCAGCTCTGGGATCTCGCAGAACTTGGATATCAGGAGACCCGGAGCTGCATCCTCCTACAGCAGCAGCTGCGATCGGCTGGCTTTGCGATAGACACGGGTCTGGCCGGCATGCCAACCGCGTTCATGGCTTCCT
Source organism: Terriglobia bacterium (assembly GCA_965218085.1). Taxonomy (GTDB): domain Bacteria; phylum Acidobacteriota; class Terriglobia; order 20CM-2-55-15; family 20CM-2-55-15. Next base: position 1,477,111 of record CBDCKF010000001.1, read on the forward strand.
ACGGCGAGGGTTCACCAACCATCGCCATCTTGGCCGAATACGACGCACTTCCGGGCATCAGCCAGGATGCTGTACCGGAACGCAGCCCTCTTTCCGACAAGCAAAGCGGTCACGCCTGCGGTCACCACCTTTTCGGGACGGGTTCTACGGCCGCTGCGATTGCTGTCAAGGAATGGCTGGTACGCACTGCGGCTCCGGGCACGATTCGTCTCTACGGGACGCCGGCCGAGGAAGGAGGTGGAGGCAAGGTGTACATGGTGCGTGAGGGACTCTTTGACGATGTGGATGCCGTGCTGCACTGGCACGCAGGGGACCGCAATGACGCCAGCCCTGGCAGTTCGCTCGCTAATCTATCGGTAAAGTTCCGTTTCGAGGGTATCTCGGCGCACGCTGCGGCTGCGCCCGAACGGGGCCGTTCGGCACTGGACGGTGTGGAGGCTCTGAACTATATGGCCAACCTGATGCGGGAACATGTGCCCGAAGATACGCGCATTCACTATGTCATCACCAATGGCGGCGCTGCCCCCAACGTCGTGCCGGATTCTGCAGAGGTCTACTATTATGTCCGTCACCCGGACGCCGAGGAAGTAGCCTTAATCTTTGAACGACTCCTGCGGTCGGGGGAAGGTGCCGCGCTGGGCCGGGCACCACGGTGGAGCACGAGGTGATCAATGGAGTCTACGCAATGCTCCCCAACGATGCACTGGCGCTCGTCATGGATCGGAATCTCCGACAAGTGGGAGGTGTCGAATACACGGCAGAGGAACGGGATTTTGCCGAACGGCTCCGAACCAGCCTCCCTCCCGATAGCCTGCCGCTGTCGTCGGCGTCAGAGGTCCAGACATTTGAGATGAAAGAGGCCGCTGCATCAACCGACGTCGCCGACGTCAGTTGGGTTGTGCCCACCACCGGGCTCCGCACGGCAACCTGGGTCCCCGGCACGGCCGCCCATTCCTGGCAAGCGATCGCCGCCGGCGGGACCAGCATCGGAGTCAAAGGCATGCTCGTGGCAGCTAAGACGTTGACACTGACGGCCATCGACCTGTTCGAGGACCCGACGATTCTGGAAGAGGCCACATCCGAATACCAGCAGAGGGTCGGCCCGGATTTCGTATATAGACCCTTACTCGGCGACCGGCCGCCACCACTGGATTACCGGGTGAACTGAGTACGACAAATCTCGGAGGCTGCTGCCAATCCTCTATTGCAGTTGATCGGCGATCGCCGCCACACCCGCCATCGCGCACGCTTCGTCGGCCGGCTGACCGCCGACCGCACCGGACACGCCGACCGCACCGATGGGCTCGTCACCGATCATAATCGGTACGCCACCGCCCAAGGGAATCACGTCCGCCAACTCGCGCTGGCCGGCCCGGGTGGAATCACCCGCTGTCCGACCCGCCCATTCCAGTGACGGCCGCCGGAAAGTGCGTGCGGTGTAAGCCTTGCGCCGAGCCAGATCGAGATTGTGCGGGGAGGACGTGTCGCCGGCGAGCATCAAGCGCGGCTGTCCGGCCCGATCGACAACCGCGATCGTAACGGTGACCAGAGTGCCGTCACGTCCGCAAGATTCGATCACTCCATCAACAACGGCCATCGCCTGCGCCGCCGAGATGTTTCGTTGCATCAGGGCCTGGGCCCCGGCGGGAGCAGTTGTTATGGCAAGAGTCACCGTGGTAAGTATGACCGGCATCAACCCGGCGATGGCGGTAGGAGAAAACGACAATCGAGACATAGCAGCCCTCCGTTGATCTCACGCGCTGTTTACGATTTTCAGTTCGAGCGAACGGATCGGAGCGGCCCCGCCGTCCCAGCCTCAGATGTTCTCGCTCGACCTCGCCCGCTTTGGGCCAGGACGCTATTGTAGCTGATCAAGGCTGTTCGCGAAGGCGATGATCGCCTCCCGCACCGTTTGATCCAACGAATGCAGGAAGACCCATCCGTTCCCAAAGCGACGTCGTCCTGAACTGAATCGAACAAGTGAACGAACGGGCGCCGGGTCCGTAGGCCGGACATCCTCTTCCACTCGCCAGGTTCAACAACGATTGACTCCCGAGAGCCCTTTGCTAGACTGTGACCAGTCGATTCCCAGTCGAAACCAACCCGGCCTATATTGGAGAGAAACCAATGACAAGACGATACCTCGTGATTGTTGTGCTACTTGGAATGACGGTTCGACCCGCCTTCGCCCAGGACGCCCGGCAGGTGCTCGAAGCTGCGTCCGAGGCGATGGGCGCCGCCAACTTGAGATCCATAGAGTATTCCGGGACCGGATGGGTGGCGGCCCTCGGCCAGAGCTACAGCGCGACTCTGCATGACGTTGGCGAGGGATGGCCGCACTTCGAGACCACCCGCCACACCCGGACGATCGACTACGAGGCACGGTCGATGTCGGAAGAAGTGACTCGCCGCCAGGGCAACTACCCACCGCGCGGCGGCGGCGGGACCCCGCTCCAGGGAGAGCAGACCCGGAGCAATTTTGTCAACGGCGACTATGCCTGGAACGATCGGGGCGGTGATCCGATCCCCGCTCCGAATGCGGTGGAACTGCGGCAATTGGAGATCTTGCTCAGCCCGCACGGCTTCATCAAGGCGGCTCTGGCCAGTAGCGACCTGACAGCGTTCAAGCGCCGCGTACTCAAGGTCGACGACTCGGTCATGAATGTGACCATGGTCTCGTTTACGGCGATGGGTAAGTACCGTTTGAGCGGTATGTTCACCGATGAGAATTTGCTCGAATACGTCCAGACGCGAGTGGCCAATCCCGTCTTTGGTGACATGGTTTATGAAATTCGATACAACGATTATGAAGATTTCGACGGCATAAAGTTTCCGACTGACTTCCACGGACACGCCGGAGCCAGCGGCTATGACCACACCCAGAAGTTCTGGTACCTGGACCCCAACTTTCTTCAGCTCAATGTGACCAGCGTTCGGCCCAACGTCAGCGCCTCAGCGCCGGCGGTACCCGATGCGGTGAGACAGGCAACAGTCCCCGCCATCCGGGTGGAGACCGAGCGTCTGGCCGAAGGGGTATGGCTGATCGGCGGTGGATCGCACAACAGCGTGGCGGTCGAGTTTCGCGACTTCGTTGCCGTGATAGAGGCGCCCTTGAATGAGGAACGCTCACTGGCCGTGATGGCCGAAGTGAGCCGGCTGGCTCCCGACAAAGCGATCGAATACGTAGTGGCCACGCACCACCATTTCGATCACATCGGAGGGCTACGCACTTATTACTCCGATGGCGCCAAGATCGTCACGCAGTTGGCGAACCGGGATTTCTATGAACGGATCCTGCTATCGGCCGCACCCCGGACCGTCCGACCGGACCGGCTGTCGCTGCATCCGATGCCTTCGACAGCCACGCCCTACGATCGATTCGAGACCTTGGCGGAGAGGTACACATTGAGCGACGGTGAGCGGACCATGGAGATCCACGCGGTTCGAAACCTGAACCACGTCGAGAACATGGTGATTGCCTATCTGCCGGAGGAGAAGTTGCTGGTCAATGCGGACCTCTACTCACCTCCCGCGCCAGGCGCCGAACCGCCTACAGCCAATCGGAGAATGCAAAGGCTCTACCGGAACATGCAGCGGCTGGCTCTGGATGTGGACAGGCACGTCCCGATTCACGGTCGGGTGGGGACTAACGACGAGTTTGTTGGGATCGACGGCGTGACGAACTAGTGGCCTGTAACACCCGAATCGGGAGCAGCGTTCGGGCCAAACGGCGTTGGATTTTAGGAGTCGGCAACGAGTAAATGGCCCTACATTGCGAGGCGGCGACGACAACGAAGACAATGCCGTTTAGCCCGAACCCTTTGGGCCGATGGGGGTTGCCGACGATATCTTTGTTGCGAGCCGTCGTCGATGTGAAGACATCGACTTCCGGCTCGCGCCTCGATCTCCCCGGCAAGACCCATCGGCGCTGCTCCCGATTCGGGTGTTACAGGCCACTAGTGTCCTGAGTTAAAAGTTTTCAATATAAGATTTCGCTCGGTCGTTCAATCAGACATCCTGTCTGAACGAGGGGCGACCTTCGCCATCATCATGATGGCGAGTCCTATAGGGATTGGGGGACCTCGGTGAAACACGGCCGTAAGGCGCTCTAGCAGTCTGCTAGGAAAGGTAAGCCACATGCATTGGAACCGATTGAAGTCGAAAGGAGCGCTTGGAATCCTGTCGTGTCTTCTTGTGCTTGGGTTCACCTCGGGGGCCGAGGCGCAGTTGCTCCCAGGGGAGAGAGAGGCCATGATTTCGGCCATTCCCGGGGTGATCGAGGCCGGCGGACGCTGGGAACTTGTCTGGGCTGGACTCGACAACGGCGACGGTATCGTCGCTTCGCCCGACGGTGGCGTTCTGTTTGCGCAGGAACAGTTCGATCGTATCCGGAAGGTCGGGCCGGACGGAACGGTTTCGATATTTATGGGACCGGAATCCGACGAACCCACTCACGTGATGAACACCTTTGGAGCCGGATCGCTTTCCGGCGACACCCAGGGACGTCTGCTGGCTGTGCACCGGACGTGCACGGACAATTTCAGGCCCACCCTAGCGGCCGCATGTGAGGAGCCGACACGGATCAGCATCCTCCTGCCCGAGCTTAGAATCCTCGCCGACCAGTTTCCGAACGGCGAGCCAATCGGGCGCCCGAACGATCTGGTTGCCGATAGCAAAGGCGGAGCATATTTCACCACCCGACCGGAACCCGCCACAGGGCGCGGCCCGGTCAGAGGTGCGTACTACGCCGACCGTGACGGAGTTGTCTCTTTGCAGGATAGCGACCTCGGGCCTAACGGGATCATGCTCAGTCCCGATGAGGGGACCCTGTACGTGACCAATGGCCCGACGATTGTTGTCTACGACGTTTCCGACGACGGTTCCGTGACCAACCGGAGGGATTTCGGAAGGCTCGAAGCCGGCGGAAACGGAGACGGAATGGCGGTCGACACAAGCGGCCGTCTCTACGTCACGTCGAACCCGGGCGTTCAGGTATTCAGCCCTCGGGGAGAGCACCTCGGTTTGATTCCGACGCACCGGCCGACCAACACCTTGACGTTCTCGGGACCCGGAAAGAGGACGCTCTTCGTGATGACCCAGGGAGCGGTCGGTCCGGATGGGCAGAACTTCGAGGCCCCCGAAGGACAACGGAATATGGGCAGGACGCTCTACACGATTCCTGTGCTGACTGGCGGCTTCGGGGGCCGGGCGAAATAGAAGGGCCGGCCCGCTCCTTGCCGGACTCAGTCCGGTGAGAAGCCCGTCTCTGCGCAATACGGATGAGTCGCGAAGGGTCGCGCCCCGCCCTGATCAATGAGCCACTTTGGATTCTAACGGGGCCGTTCGGTGATTCTCTGTGTTGTGACCGCTCCTGTATCGATCAGTTGTCTTCGTCGGCCTGTTTGAACACCTCATTCGCCAGTAGTGACGCCGACACGGCGGTCGGCCATCCCGAGTAGAACGCCATGTGTGTGATCAGCTCGGCAATTTCATCTCGTGTCACACCGTTCTCAGACGCTCGCTCAAGATGGAGCGGTATCACTTCAGTTCGGTTCAGCGCAATCAAAGTGGAGAGCGTGATTAGACTGCGGTCGCGCTTGGAGAGGCCGGGACGTTCCCAAACATCCCCATAAAGGACTTGTTCGGTCAGTTCAAGGAGCTTCGGCGCTACCTCGCCGAGCGCTGCCCTGGGATTCGATCTAGACATTGATTTCTCCTTATCCAATTCTCCGCTCTTTCAAAAATCGAAGAACTTCATCCTTAACATAACGTCGATAGCGTCCGATTTGGAGACAGCGTGGGGGCCAAGCGATCGGGAGCCGGATTCTCTAGGCGAGCGCCTGCTCGAAGTCTTCAAGTAAATCCACCTCAGATTCGATACCCACCGATACCCGCAGCAGTCCGTCCGGCAATCCCAGACGATGCCGTTCCTCGGGTCGCATTCCGGCATGCGTCGTGATCGCGGGGCGTGTGATCAGCGTTTCCACTCCTCCCAGGCTGACGGTTTTGATTGGCAGTTTGACCCGTTCTATGAACCCCTGGGCGGCATCAACGCCGCCTTCCAACTCGAAGCTCAGCATGCCCCCAGAACCCTCGAACAGCTTTTCTGCGATTGCGTAGCCCGGGTGCGTCCGCAGTCCGGGGTAATGGACACGTGCGACCTTGCTATGGCCTTCGAGCAGCCGGGCGAGCTTCAGGGCTGTGGTGTTCTGGCGTTCGACACGTAGGGCCAAGGTCTTGATGCCGCGGTGCAGGAGGAATGCTGCATGGGGGTCGAGCGAGCCGCCGAGATGACCGAGCTTATGTGTGATCCCCTCCACCAGGTCGGCCCTTCCGATGCACGCTCCCGCAACGATGTCGGAGTGTCCGTTCAGATACTTCGTTGCGCTGTGGAGCGACAGATCGATGCCCATTTCGGAGGGACGGAAGTTGATGGGGCTGGCGAAGGTGTTGTCGATCATCGACACCAATCCGCTGGCGCGTGCAAATCTTACTGCGGCCCCGATATCGGGAACGCCCATCAAGGGGTTGGATATCGTTTCCAGGTAAATCGCCCGTGTGTTGGGCCGCCTCTTCTCGACCCAGGACTGGGGATCGGATCCATTGACGAAATCGAAATCGATGCCGAAGGATGGAAAGTCCTCCGTAATCAGGTGGTGAGTGCCGCCATAGAGGCAGTCCTGAACTAACAGGTGATCTCCGGAGGAAAGGAATGTGAGCAGGGCGGTCGAAATAGCGGCCATGCCGCTCGACGTCACAACGGCCGCTTCAGCGTTCTCCAGTGCAGCGAGTTTCTTCGCGACCGCCAGTTGATTGGGCGTGTTATTGAGCCGGATGTAGGGGATGTCATCGTATCCAAGCTCTCCGTCATACTCATACATGGCTGTCTGGAAGATTGGCATCGTGATCGCACCGCCAATCCGGGGATCGGGTTCCCCGCTTCGGATGACCTTGGTCTGGATGTGGCTGTAATCTTCGGGCATTGCTTAATCTCCGATCGCTCGAACGTTGAATTCTCCTGATGCTAACAGCATGAGACGGGTTGATCGCGGGACTCGGGCGTTTTCTTGCAGACAGGCTCAAGCAATTCGACGCTTCGATTTGCTTCCAACTCCTTCCTTTCGCAATAATTGCAGAGGTCTCGGCCGGGATGTAGGGCCCCCGGCGCCAGGCACGCACGGTATCAAGACCGGAACGGGGCGGTATCCGGCCCTCGCATTTGGAGTTCGCGATGTCGGAGACAATCGAAATATACGATTCCACCCTGCGCGATGGTGCCCAGGCGGAAGGTATCGCCTTTTCCCTCAAGGACAAACTGCTCATCGCCCGGAGGCTCGACAAACTCGGAGTTCACTATATCGAGGGCGGATGGCCCAATCCCACCAATCCAAAGGACCTGGCGTTCTTCGATCAAGTCGGACAACTCGGTCTCAAGGCCAAGGTGACGGCCTTCGGCAGCACGCGCCGCGCGACGAACCGAGCCGAAGACGACGCTACGCTGAACACCTTGCTCAAGGCGGGCACCGAGAGTATTGCAATCTTCGGCAAGAGCTGGACGCTGCACGTCGAAGAGGTGCTCGGCACAACCCTGGAAGAAAATCTCCTCTTGATCGAAGACTCAGTCGCTTTCCTGGTGGGGAACGACCGCGAAGTCGTTTATGACGCCGAGCATTTCTTTGACGGCTACAAAGCCGATTCTGCTTACGCGCTGGAGACGCTTCTCGCTGCCCAGCGGGGCGGTGCGCGCATCCTAGTTTTGTGCGATACCAACGGGGGAACGCTCACCACCCGGATGGGCCGCATCATCGAAGAGGTGCACGAAAAAATCGATACGCCTTTCGGTATTCACGCCCACAACGATGCTGGGGTGGGTGTCGCCAATTCGCTGATTGCCGTTGAAATGGGAGCATCTCAGGTTCAAGGTACGTTTAACGGTTACGGGGAGCGCTGTGGTAACGCCAGCCTCTGTTCGATCATCCCGAACCTCGAACTCAAGATGGGCAAACAGAGTATCGGGTCTGACAAGCTTCAGGATCTGGTTGAATTCTCCCGCTTCCTCAGCGAGATCGCCAACGCGTACCATGATCATCGCCAACCCTACGTGGGTGACAGCGCTTTCGCGCACAAGGGCGGCGCGCACATCGACGGAGTCATGAAGGTGGCCCATTCTTTCGAGCATGTGCTGCCCGAATCTGTAGGCAACGCCCGTCGCTTTCTGGTTTCGGACCAATCCGGAGGCAGCACCATCGTCAGCAAGGTGCGTCGCTTCCTGCCCGGGATAGACAAGAAGGATCCGTTGGTGGGCAAGTTGCTGGAACGGGTGAAACAACTCGAACACGAGGGGTATCAGTTCGAAGCGGCCGAAGGTTCTTTCGAACTCATGGCGAAGCGGGTTCAAGGCACCTACGAAGATGTGTTCCAGCTCGTGGACTTCCGGACAATCAATCGCCGGATCGGAGACGCGGCCGAGGAGGCGGAGGCCATCGTCAAGGTGAAGGTGAACGGCAAGCTCTACCACACGGTGGCGGGAGGAGACGGCCCCGTAAACTCTCTGGACCAGGCCTTGCGCAAGGCACTGGAGCACGAGTATCCGAGTATTCGTGATGTGCATCTGGAAGACTACAAGGTGCGCGTGCTCTCAAGCGGTGACGGCACGGCAGGCAGGGTGCGTGTGCTGATCCAATCCTCAGATGGGAGCGACGTGTGGGGTACGGTTGGAGTGTCGGAGAATATCATCGAGGCCAGTTGGATAGCGCTGGCGGACAGTCTGCACTTCAAGTTGATGAAGGATGCGCGCGAGGCGAAGCGAGGGTCAGAATCGGCGACCGGAGCAGGCGAGGAATGACACCCTCTACGTTTCCATCACCTGGCTTTCGATAAAAAGATCTCCATGCGTAGTGTCAGACGCGTCGCGAATTTCTGCCCTCGAGCGCTGCGCGATTCGCCTTTTCCCCCGCCAATTTGATAGCGGGGCCCGTTTTCAGGTGATGAACCTGTCGGGAAATTCCCTCACTTGCATGACGAGTTACCCCCGGGACGATTCAATTGATGCCGTCGATCGAATCTTGTAGACTGACGCCATTCGTGCCTGGAAGACTCAGGCGGCGCATGATCTGAGGAGGAGTTTTAGATGAAGCCGACATTCCTGTTAAGCGCGCTTGCAGTGCTTGTTGTTTTCAGCGTAGCGCCGACCACTTCCATCGCGCAATCGGATTCTATTCCCGACCTGAACGGGCTGTGGATGGGAGCCGGCGACGCTGTGCTCAGTCCGAACTTCGCGCGGCAACTGGGAAGGGAATTGCCATTCACCGAATACGGCCGCGAGCGCTATGAAACTTTTGACCATGCTCTGGACACGGGAGGGCTCTGCCTCCCACTCGGTCCCACTCGGACGATGCAGGTCAACCTTCCCATGAGGATCGTCCAAACTCCCGAACTGCTCATCATCGCTTACGAGATCCGCCGCACGTTTCGTGTGATTTATACCGATGGCCGGGATCATCCGGACATCGTATTCGACTATCCGGAATGGATGGGACATTCCGTCGGCCGTTATGAGGGTGACGCGCTACTGGTGGAAACCGTGGGTATCAATCCCAGAGCCAATCTGGACAACATTGGCCACGAGCACAGCGACCAGTTGCGTCTGGAGGAGCGGTTTCGACGAAGCAGCCAGAACACCCTCGAGTGGGATGTGACATTCCACGATCCGGTTTTTTTAACCGAGCCGTTTACGATATCGAAGACATTCGAGATACAGGAAAATGACCGCGTCATGGACTACACGTGCACCGAGAACCAAAAGGATGCTGAACATCTGGTTCCCGGAGTCGTTATCGGTCCACAGTGACAACCCGATTGGAGGCTGGAGCTTATGAAACGCAAATTGGTGACTGTTTGTGCTGTTGTATCAAGTCTGGCTTTGAGTGCCGCCACGCTGAGTGCCCACCATTCTTTTGCGGCCCAGTACGACGTCAACAAACCCATCACGATCGAAGGCACCGTAACGAAAGTCGAATGGATGAGCCCGCACGTCTATTTCTACGTGGATGTTGAAACCGACGGACAGGTGGTCAACTATGGTGTTGAAAACGGTGCGCCGACGCGTCTGTACCGGCAGGGATGGCAGCCGGATACATTGGAGATCGGCGACACGGTGGTCGTGGAGGGGTCCCTGGCACGAGACGGTTCTCCGCTTGTGAATGCCTCCAACGTTTCCATGGATGGGCGCCGCTTGTTCGCGGGATCATCGAATCCCGATGCACAGTGAAAGGGCGCTGGAGATAGGTGCTGCGGGCCGCTACTGACAGCGGTTAGAAGTTTGGTGCTTAACAGTTACGATCTGTTCCGATCCGATTATCTGTTTGCTCTGAACGCCTCGGCTACAGCGTCTTCACTGTGAAAGCGGTTCACCCGCACCGCGGGGCCTTTACGGATATGAGGGGTAACTCTTGTAAACGCCCGTCCTGGAAGACTATGATTTGCGTATCAAAGAGAGTTCAGCGGATTTCGCTTTACTGATCCACTGCGTCCATCGGACGATATCCAGACAAACCAAACCAAAGATAAGAAAAGGAAAGCATCATGGAAAGGACAACAGGCATAGTCGTTGCGCTCGTAGTCGCAACCTTACTCGCGGTTCCCAGTATGGTCAGCGCACAGGCGCCGATGAGCTTTTTCGTTACCAGCAGTGGTCCGGGTGACGGAGCCAACCTCGGTGGACTGGCCGGGGCCGACGCCCACTGCCAGAGCCTTGCCGCTGCAGCCGGTGCCGGCAACCGGACCTGGCGCGCCTATTTGAGCCAGACAGGAGCCGGCGGCCGAGGCGGCGTAACGATGGCCGTCAACGCGCGCGATCGTATCGGTTCCGGACCCTGGTACAACGCCAATGGCCAGATGGTCGCCCAGAATGTCGCCGACCTCCATGGAGACATTCAGCGGGACCGCAATAACATCAGAAAGCCGACCGCGGTCGATGAAAACGGAGATGCGGTCAACGGGGTCGGGGATCAACCCAACCAACACGATATGTTGACCGGGTCAGACTCACGCGGTATGGCGATGATCGGCCGACCGCAACAGACGACGTGCAACAACTGGACCGGTAACGGTGAAGGTAACGCCATAGTCGGTCATCATGACCGCCTGGGTGGCCCAAATGCCTCTTGGAATGCGGTGCACAGCAGCAACGGTTGCAGCCAGGAAAACCTTGTAGGTACGGGCGGCAACGGCTTGTTCTACTGCTTCGCTGCTGATTGATCGATCCGTCAGAGTGAGTGTCGTTCCGTAGCCGGAACAACGGGTTCGTCGAACGTCAATTCCGGGGAACGACGTTCGTTCCCATCGGCGGCAGTGTGTCCCATCGGACAGTATCAAGGTAGACGTCCATGGTCATGAAACACGGAAATACCCCATAGAAATAAAGGGAAAGCATCATGAACAGAACAACAGGCATAATCGCTGCTCTCGCAGTCGCGATTCTATTCGCAGTTCCTCATATCGCGATTGCGCAGGACCAGCAACCGATGGGTTTCTTTGTTACCAGCGCCGGTCCCGGCGATGGTGCCAATCTGGGTGGCCTGGCCGGGGCTGATGCCCACTGCCAGAGCCTGGCTGCCGCCGTAGGAGCGAGCAATCGAACCTGGCGGGCCTACTTGAGCCAGAGCGCGGATTTCGGGGGACCGGAAGCCATAAACGCTCGGGACCGTATCGGCACGGGCCCCTGGTATAACGCCAACGGCCAGTTGATCGCCATGAACGTCGCCGATCTGCACGGAGATTTTGAGCATGATCGCAACAACGTAAGAAAGCCGAGTGCAGTCGATGAAAACGGTAACGTGGTGAACGGTGCCGGGGACCAGCCGAACCAGCACGACATCCTGACAGGCTCGAATTCACACGGCCGGGCTTTGATCGGTGTCAGGTCGCAGGTGACAACCTGCAGCAACTGGACGAGTAACGACGAAGGCAGCGCCATGATCGGCCACCATGACCGTCTGGGTGGTCCGAATTCCTCTTGGAACGCCGCACACATGACCAACGGTTGCAGCCAGGAGGGTCTGGTCAGCACCGGCGGCGCCGGCTTCTTTTACTGTTTCGCCGCTGATTGAGCTTCCCTACCTTCCGACATGGGTTAACGGTAACCGCCGCGAGTCGATTCGCGGCGGTTACAAACCCCCCTCGGCATCCAAACGCGTCGTTTCTCCCGCAGCATTTACAGTATCAATAATTTGCAGGAGCTCGAAGTGGCGACCCGCTCCGCAGGCTGAGGCTGGTTTCAAAGAGCGTCGAGCTACTCCATGCTGGCCGATAGACCAAAGTTCGTCCACGACCGCCGAAGCCTTTCCTACGACACTGTGATTCCCCGTTCCTCCGGCAGAGCCTCGACCTCTCGGACGCTGAGATAGAATCGATAATAGAGCCAGACCGCGTGGCTGATGATTTGCGGCGAAAATTGATTCCCGATACAGCGGAATCAGCGGATCTTCATCCCCTCAGTCTGCAATCAGACGACTTAACCTGGAAATGCCCTCGGCCGATAAGTAAAACAGGCGGTGTTTGCCCGGAGCCAGAACACGACAACCGTGGCTGGATTGCCGCCCCTGTATGATTCCGTTACTCGAAGGTGACGCGGTCGATCATCGGGGGATCCTGATCCCCGAAATGCGGATGAACAACGTAGATATCATCGCCTACGGCCGCTCCCGTCGTCGACTGCCCTTCGTATGTCGCAACGCCGGCCACTGCGGCGGACATCCAGCCGTCGCTACTCGTCAACGCCACGACGCCGGCACCGCTGTTGGATACGACAGCCAGGCGTCCATCCGCCGCCCAGACGAGACCGTCGGCGCCGGCCACGGGTTCGGCGAGACTCACTTGTTGGGTTGTGGCAGGATCGTTTACAGGCATTTTGTAAATATTCCCGCTGCCTATCACCAACAGATAGCCGTCGGGATGGTGGACGATACCGTTTAGTGCGAACCCTTCCGTCGGCTCGAATCGATGTAGCACAGACGCCTCGTAGGCTCCATCGACTTGGTAAACTACGTTCATCCGCGTATCGGTCACGTACATCGTCCCGTCATCCGCTACAGTCACATCATTGGCGAAAAACGCGGCGTCATCGGCTACATCTCCAAGAGCGGGGGCAAGATCGACCATCGCGATGCGGTCACCTGTAGTCAGGTCGAAAACGCCGAGTTTCGCCTGACCCCGACTGCTGCCATCAAATACCGCCGAATCGGAATTCGCCACCAGCAGCCGGTTGCGCGGCTCATCCACTTCGATGCCGACCGATGAGACCAGTTCCGGGTCAATCACAACCGCCGTCATGCTGCCGTCGTTGTGGATCTCGAAAATCGTTCCCTCGGTTAGCGAGCCGGTCAGGAATCGCCCGTTTGCTTGATCGTATTCAACACCTTCGGGAACAAACCCGCCACGTTCGGCGACTATTCTCGCTGGCATGCCGTCGGACGATTCCGTCGTTTCGGGTTCAGCGGCCGGTTGCGCGGGCTCAGTGGCCGGCGCACATGCTGTCCCCAGCATTCCGACCGCAACGGTCAGCGCCAGAATTCTGTTGCCCATGAGAAATCCTCCGTATTCGGCTGTTTCTGATCAGGGAGTGAACGGGTTCGATGTTAACACGCGAGATCTCGTCGTGAGGCGGAAGCCGATAAGTAAAACAAGCGGGGTTCCGAATGCGGGAGGTGGTGAGCCCACGGCGGGAATGTCGGAGGTGGGATGTTCTGTTGAGTTCCAGGAGGCAGCAATTTCGGTGATACAGTTGTTGTTATTCGCAGCCGGTCTGGAGATCCGACTCGATTGACGACGCTTCCTGTTACACCGATCGAGTGACTCCATTACCGCGTTGCCCATGAAGCCTGGACCCGCTAAAGACGCAACCTCTAACCGACGCCACTACGCCATGTGTTCGTTCAGAAACGTTATCGTTCGTTCCCATCCATCCTTCGCGGATTCGGCGTTGTAGGATTCCCGGTCTTCACAGAGGAAACCGTGCCCGGCGTCCGGGTAGATCTGGATTTCGGCACTCTTTCCAAGTTCCGCCAGGCGGTCTCTCGTGGCCTGGATGTGTTCGGGAGGAATACTCGGGTCCTGCCCTCCGTAGGCGAGAAACATTGGCGCCTGTATGGACTCGGCTTCTTCGAGCGGGATCGCCGTGAGCCCCTGAAACCGACTCCTCGTAGCGATACCGCCACCATAAAACGACACGCAGGCTTTCAACTCCGGGTTGCGGCACGCGGCATGGAAAGCCACGCGGCCACCCATACAGTAGCCCACGATTCCAAGCCGAGCTTCGTCGATATCCGACTGTGATTTTAAAAATTCGAAGACAGAGTCGATATCGGACATGACCGAGGCGTCGGTAATGGTGTTGGCCAGTTCGAGAGCGCTCTCTCTGTCGGCGTAGGGAACAACCCGCGCGCCTCGGTTTCGATGGTAAAAATCCGGAGCCGCGGCCACGTATCCCTGTTCGGCAAACCGGCGGCAAAGGTCTTCCATATGGCTGTTCAGGCCGAAGATTTCGAAGCACACGACAACGGCGCCTTTCGGAGTGCCTTCGGGCCGGGCGACGTAGGCAGACGTTCCCTTGGCGTCGACCCTGCCTTGATCAATCATAAATATCCTCCGATCTAGGTGTTATCAGAACCGATGCGTGTAAACCAACTTGGCAGCCGCGCTACGGTCCTGGTTTATGAGTTCCTCTCCCGTATCCAGCCAGTTGCTTAACCATACGACGTAAACGTCGTTTCCGGGATCCAGAATCCAGCGAAAGCGGAACTGCCAGACCAGCAGCCGGCTCAGCGTATCGTACTGTACATTGTTTGAGATCGAGATGAAGGGATTGAATTGTGTATCCACCACGGCTCTCAAGATTTTCGTGGAAAAATTGCCTTCGTCGAGTTCCAGACGATTGAACGATGAATTCAAACTCGCAACGATACCTCTGCGCGGTCGAATATTCAGTCCGACCTCGATCTCCCGGCGTGTTCCCGAATAGAACGAGCCCACGGTGGCGCTGGCACTGCCGGAGACCGAGCGTCGGGGTGCGGTGTTGAAGCCCCACTCGTAGCGTGTGTATCTGTATATGTTTCCCGTGGGAAGCGTGACGTCCGGTGTAATTCGGAAGTCCCGCTGCAGGCGCTCGAACGTCGTTCGGACGACAGTGATATTCATTCGATCGCCGGTGTGGAAGTCCATGTTGAATTGGAGGGGGTAATTCCGCTCGGCCCACCGGCCGTCCCCGTCTGTGATCAGCGCCGCAAACATCCTTAGAGACATACGGCGGATCCACCGGTGGTCTGACGGACGCACGGTGTAGGTAGTCACCGGCTGGATGTGCCGGTAATCCGTTCGTTGGACGAAACCTGCAGCCGGATCAAAATTCTCTTGAGCTGCGTTCATCCAGATCCGGGCACTCCAGGGTTCATTTGGAAAAACCAGTCGAAGTCCGTAAGCGGCATTCTTGTCCTTGCCGTCTCCGTTGTGTGTTTTCGCGTAGTAGGCATTGAACTGCAGGTTTTTGTCTCCCCGGAACCGTGCCGTAGCCAGTTGAAAGTCCGCCCCGATCGTGTGGCGGTCCGGGGCATTCGAATCCCGGAGCGCACGCCGCGTATAAATAATGCCTGCGTAGGATTGGGTGAAGAACTGGCGCTTGGGCCGAATGACGGTGAAATCTTCGCCGGCAATCCCAGGTTCCTCTGCGGTGCGGACCTGTAGCGCTCCGAGATTGAAACCGGCGGCCTGCCCGGATAATTTGACGCCGTAATCGATCTTCTGCGGCCGCCCGTTGTTTAAGCCGATGCGGCGGGAAAAGAACGCGCTGATCGTTCTGCTCCCCTCGCGGGTAAAGTCAAAGTCACCCGCTCCCTCCAGGAAGAAGTCTCTCTTATCGGGGAAGAACAGTGGAAACCGGGTGAGATTGACCTGGCGGTCGTCGACTTCAGTCTGCGCAAAGTCCGTGTTGATTGTCAGGTTCGCCTGGAGTTGGGGCGTCAGTTTGTAGAAGAGATCCAGACCGGCTTCTGCGTTGTAGTCCGCAGGCGTAAGATTGTTTACGACATTGCTGTAGGTCCCGATGACGTAGGGCTGGATGTCGAGGCCCCGACCCTGACTCGCCCCGGTGATTCCTTCGATACGCCCTGCCGCGGTGAGGACGAAGAGGCCTTCGTTCCGTCCCCATCCGGACCAGAGGTCTTCTTCGTTCTTACGCCGAACCGTTCTCTGGAAATTGGCGCCCCAGGTTTCGGCGTCCGGGTCGAAGTTGATTGTGCTGAAAGGAATTTCAACCTCGACCGTCCAGCCCGTGTCGTGGGGACGGACGCGCGCTGTCCAGATACCGTCCCATGCGCGATTCTGAGTGGTGCCGAACGTGCCACTGGTTCCAGGTACCAATTGGGCGTCGCCCATAGCGCCCGCCGGGTTGACTTCGAAGAAGTATCCGCTGCGTTGGTCATCTTGCGGATCGATGGTCCACATGAAACGGTCGTCAGCCCCCAGGTTTCCGTCGCGAACCATCTGGTTGGCAAGCAGGCCGTCCGGATTCGAGTCGAAGAGTTCCGCGCCGATGTAGAGATTGTTCTCGCTGTAGACCAGACGGATTTCTGCGTTTTCGGTGGCCGGTTCCCCACTCTGTGGATCCGCCTGTTTGAAGTCCGTCGCGGGGAGGGCCGGCTCCCATACAGCCTCGTCCAGACGGCCATCCAGAGTGATCTCATCTTCGGGACTGAGACGAATCGCCCGGACGCTCGGCCGGTCGCTGGCCGCATCCGGAACTTTTTGTGCCCCGACCTCGGAGACAAAGACAACAGAAGCGAGCAGTAGAAGAGTAGCCGAGTGGCCATAGCCGAACCGCAGGGGCTTTACTCTGCGCATTCTGCGGAGACCATCTGCATCGAGGTGAGCGAAATGCTTTGGCTCTCCGACGTCCGGATCATCAAGCCCTTGGCCTGCACCTTGTGCGATTCGTGATCGGCGGGATCGAAGTTTCGGACGAAGGCCATATCGCGCAATCCGAATGTTTCGTTACCCAGCGGAATGGACTCTGCGGAAAGAAGTTCCTCGGTAGTGGCATCGAAGGGGAGTGTCTGTGAACGGATCGGACGGCTCGTGCGGCTCAGCACCCAATCGCCATCTGGGTTGATTGTGAGACAGCCCACGACCATCGCCAAAGCACCAACCGGCAGAGGTTGGGGGCCATCCGGACCCACGAAGAGGACTTCGGTCAGTTGGTCCAGCGTGAGTTCCTCGTCGCCGGCCTGTCCGCCGTTTCCACTGACTATATAAGTCAGAATGTCCAGGTATGCCCGGTCGCTCAAGATCACTGGATTGTCGTTCCGGCGGGGTGGCATGGAGTTGGAAATAAAGCCGTAGAGCAGTTGGAGGTTGTACTCCCGCCACTTGTCCATAAAGATTGGCCCGCGGAGCGCCGAGTTTCGGCCTCCGGTCAAATCCAGGCCGTGACATCCGGAACAGTTGGCATCAAAGGCGTCCTGTCCCCGCGCTATCTGATCCGGGTTGGAAACGCCGTCCAGAATCGTCCGGACATTTGTGTCCGGGGACTGCCGCACGCGGGCTTCAGCCTCGGAAGTGAAGCTGCCGCCCGCCAGTCCAACAATCAGAACAATGGTCGCGAGAAAGAAACGAATATTCATGCCAATCCTCTAAGACAGATGGGGGAGAGACCACCCGATTTCCCAGCTCTCGAAATCTACCCTAAAGATATTTGAAAAATTTGAGGCAGGCAATCAGTGTAAAAAGGGACGGACACTTCAAAAAGGGACGGACATTTCTAGCTAAATGTTGACCTGACGGATACATTTCGATTGAAGTGTCCGTCCCTATGCGTCCATATTAATCGTCGCTCAACTGGTTTCCCCGTAAGTCGGCCAAGGCCATCCGCTCTTCCCGGTTCGGATCGTTGGCGAGTCTCACTTCGTCGCCAAACATCATTGTCGGGAAGTCGGTCGGGTTGAACGCCGGCCAGGTTGGCATATCTCGGTGGTTTGGATCGCCATTTCTGGCAAACGCAGCCCACGCCGCACTCATCACGTGAGAGAGTTGATAGCGTGATTGTGCGGAACCCGTCATCGACGCTCCGATGTCCATGTTGTAAAAGACGAACGGAATATCCAGTGTGTGATAGGCGCCCATACGATTGTCGTGTACGGGCGAGTGCCAGTCGAGGAAATACAGGTAGCTGGGTGCATCGCCCTGATCGTACTTGAGCTGACCCAGGGTCTGGGCCCTCCAGCGCCTCGAGTTGTCGGACTCTGCGGTCAGCCAGAGCATCTGGTTTCTCTTGTCCGGGTGCAGTCTTTTGTAGAGATCCAGCAACTCCTGCCCCTTCGCCACATCGTCGTTTGCCAGCCGCGTGGTGAAACGATCGAGCATGTCCGCGTCGGACAGCTCGTAGGGCGGCGGGCCGCTCCAACCGTTCTCCGTTTCGGTGGAGCCCATCATCAGGGGAACACTGGACGAATAGGAGGGCGCAGTCGGATCCCACTGGTGGCGCGGAATGATGTTGCCGTCGATGACGGGACCCGAGCCCAATCCTCGAATTCGTGGCTCGCTATAGAAAGCATCCTGGATCTGCCGGAAGTTCAAGCGCTGGAGTTCGTCCAACTGGTTGGTTCGGAGTCCGAGCTTTCCAAGGAATCGCTCGGCGGCTTCACTGGCATCGGATGCGAGCGTGCCCCTGAACGCCGAACCGCTCTGGGCGATCGAGCGATGGAACAGACCCTCGGCCGAAGGCATGGCCATCATTGTGGTTGTCTTCCCGCCGCCTCCGGACTGACCGAAGATCGTCACGTTGTCGGGGTCTCCGCCAAAATTTTCAATGTTGTCCCGGATCCACTCCAATGTTGCGACGAGGTCCTGGACTCCCATGTTGGTCGACTGCGCCCACTTGTCGCCGCCGAAATCCGCCAGGTGCAGGAAGCCGAATATGTTCAGGCGGTGATTGACCACCACCACAACAACGTTTTCCTTTTTGGCCAGGTTGGTGCCGTCATAGAGAAGATAGTTTCCGGACCCTCCCGAGAACCCACCGCCGTGCATCCATACCATCACCGGCCGGGCTCTGTTGTCGACCGCCGGTGTGAATATGTTCATGCTGAGGCAGTCTTCGCCCTCTTCGTCTCTGCGGTCCAGTGCCAGTACGACTGGAGCGGGTGGGCCGGCGCCGGGTTGAAGGGGTGCGCGGTGCCCAATCTGGAAGTGGTCTCGAACTCCGGACCAGGGTGCGGGCTTCTGCGGGAGCATGAAACGGTTCGCCCCGTCCGTGGGTGCACCATAGGGCAGGCCCCAAAACTGATGCACTCTATCTTTCAGGAGGCCACGGACGCGTCCGGACTGGGTTGAAACGGTACCGCCCATCATCGTCAGGCGCATATCCTGGGCCGATGCACCGGCCCCGGCGCCGCCCACGATCAATCCGGCAGTGGCCATCGCTCCTGTTCCAAGAAAGGTCCGACGGTTCATCCCCGGCCGCTCCTTCTTACGACTCGAACTCATATCCTTCCCTCCTGCGCATTTACCGGAATAATTTCGGTGCTAAACAGCGTGTCGTTTGATCCCAAAACTATACAACAGCCCATCACCGAGGCCACACCTTTTGTGGGTCGATGGTCGCGATCGCCTCCAGCGGGGAGAGGCCGTAATTACAAGGCTCGCGCTGCGATTGCAGCGGTATTGCACGGCTCAAAGACATGAGCTGCCCGGCTGATCAACAGGCGCTCTGGAAGTGTCACGGCCACCGTCCCCGAGTCCAAGCTAAGGCGAGGGGGCTCCGGCAAGAGGTTTCAGTGTCCAACAGTTTCGTCCTGGTCCGATCCGATCATTGTGAAATTTTATGCCCGGACGTGCCTTCAACTTTCACCTCGATCGGCTAGCCAAGAAGCTGCCCAAATTGGAAATCTCTCTATTTTTCGACTTTTGATGTAATTCTGTAGGTGTTTCAAGGCAGAATTTGTGTCCACAGGCGCATGGCTCGATCGGCTGAAAGCTATGCCTGACAATCTGTTGGAGGCGTTATCGCAAGAATATCGGAGGAATACAAGATGATCGGAACGAACCAGTACATTACCTTGGAAGGCGCGCAGGCCATGATGGCGGCCGCGGATGCCGTGGCGCGCGGCAATGATTGGACGGTGGCTGTTGCGATCGTCGATGCGTCGGCCAACCTGATTATGTTTCAGAGAATGGACGGCGTGCAAACGGGAAGTCTCGCCGTGTCCATCGGAAAGGCGCAGACAGCGGCTAAATTCAATCGTACCTCAAAGGAGCTCGAGGACATGGTCACTGGTCCGCGTCCGGGTTTCATGGCTGTGGAAGGCATTGTACCCATCCAGGGAGGTGTCCCTGTCGTGGTCGCCGGTAAGGTCATTGGAGCCGTTGGTGTGAGCGGTGTACAGTCCGCCCAGGATGAGCAAGTAGCGATCGCGGCCATTCACGGATTACAAACCTGAAACCGGATCGGTCTATAATGGTTGTTTGACCTATGACCGAGATGCTCCACAAGACCGACGACCTTCGCATTGACGACATCAAGGAGTTGTCACCTCCGAGTCACCTGCTGCGTGAATTTCCCGTCAGCGAGGCAGTGGCGACTCTGACGCACGATACGCGGCAGGCCATCCACCGAATACTGAATGGAGAGGACGACCGCATGCTGGCCATAGTCGGTCCCTGTTCCATCCATGACCCGGCAGCCGCGTTGGAGTATGCGGGGAGGCTCAAGGCTGAAAAAGACCGTCTGGGGGCAGATGTGATCGTCGTGATGCGGGTGTACTTCGAGAAGCCGCGGACCACGGTGGGTTGGAAAGGCCTCATCAACGATCCGCACCTGGACGGTAGCTGCCAGATCAATGAGGGAATCCGCATCGGACGCCAGCTGCTTTTGGAACTCAACGAGCTTGGGATGCCGGCGGGCGTCGAATACCTTGACGTGATCTCGCCTCAGTACCTTGCGGATCTGGTGAGTTGGGGTGCGATCGGGGCGCGTACTACTGAAAGTCAGGTTCACCGGGAGCTCGCTTCCGGCCTCTCGTGCCCGGTGGGTTTCAAAAACGGGACCGACGGCAATTTAAAAATCGCGGTGGACGCGATCCGGACCTCCCGGCATCCGCATCATTTTCTGTCTGTGACCAAGGCCGGCCATTCTGCAATCGTAACGACCCGTGGCAATGAAGACTGCCACGTTATCCTGCGGGGCGGTAAAGTGCCGAACTACGATGCGGCCAATGTGGCTGAGGCTTCCGGGCAACTGGCCGATGCCGGATTAGCCCAACGGTTGATGATCGATCTGAGTCATTCCAACAGCCAGAAGAACCATATGCGGCAGATCGATGTTGGACAGGACGTCGCCTCCCAGATTTTCGATGGAGACGACCGGATCTTCGGCGTGATGATCGAAAGCCATTTGAACGCGGGCCGGCAGGATTTGGAGCCGGGTAAAGAACTGGTATACGGCCAGAGCATCACGGATGCCTGTATCGGCTGGGAAGATACTGTGCCCGTGTTGGACGCCTTCGCCGATGCCGTCCGTCGGCGCCGTAGCAAGGGCGAATCGGACGGCTAGAGCGAATCTCTCCCACCCTACTGCTTCCGGTTGACTAGAAACTTACAACAGGCACGGTGTTGGGTCCCATCCTGAGTCGTCCGCTTGCTTCCGGAACTGTAAGGTCCGGATGTAGGGCCCTTCGAGATAGGCTGGGTCTTCAAGAATTGTCGTCAGCACAAGATACACGACACCCCGATCCTCCAGAGTGATGAAGGACTCTCTGTATACGGCCTGATCGCTGTAGGGAATACCGTGTCTGAAGAAGTGGCCCGCAGTGATGTCGATCGTAACCACGTTCAATTCACCCGATGCCCTCTCTTCGGGCAACGAACCGTTTGCCCGGCCACCTGTAGCCCGCCATCTGGCGTGGGAATACCCTTGGGCCGTCGAAGGCCCACCTTCGGAAGGCGATTCATCGAAATGAAACAATCGGGTTTGCATTCCGGCGTCGACGTCAATTCGCAGAGTGTTGTCGTCTTCCCAGGTAATGTGGAACCTTCCGGGGATGCGCATAATGCCCGCAGCCCCGTAAGCCTTGCATTCCTCACCCCGCGCGAGCGCCCCTTCCGGATCCCAACCGTCGGCCACGCGGCGGCCTTCGTCGTTGAGCGGCAGATAATCGTAGTCGCCCCGTTGGGCCGTCCGCATACGTAAGCGCCAGTCCTCGCTGACGATCGACACCCAGTACCCCGTTAAGTCAATGGGAGCAGCGACTCTTGCTGGTTGTGGAACCTGTTCCTGACCTCGCTGCGCCTGAAGGGCAGCCGGGGTGGCAAGCATGACGGTCAGAATAGGCGCGATCAGCGTCGTCAAAGAGAACCTGGAAAGGCTCGTATAGCTCTCTATTGTTCCCTCCAACCCTAGCAGCCCGTGGCACAAGTCTCGAGGGCCGCGCGCAGGGGTCTTCGGGTTGTAGGCGCGAAGTGAGGAGCGGCCACCGAGGTTTGAAACCGAGGCCGCGGGCGCCGTCTTTCCATCGTGACCAGCCTTAGCGATGCCGGACAAAGCCTGTGGCCCGAACCCACCTGCGCCCAAAGGGTTATGGCGAAACGGGGCCGTCTTCGTTGTCGCCGACTCCTTCCAATGAATGAGCATTGTCTCGTCGTCGCCTCCTAGAATCCAGCCCCGTTGGGCCGTAACGCGGCCCTTGAGACTTCTGCCACGGGCTGCTAAAGCCTGCGCTTCAGTCGAACACTTCTCCAGGCGCTTGACCCCATCCGAAACCGTCCGAGTTTCGGCGCAGGGTCTCCATCTTCACCCGATGGTCAACCGCCACGTTCCGGCTGGGTACCCCGGAGATCACGACCCGGTCGCCCGGTCTCAGTGTTGTGCGGCTTATGCCCTGCCTTCCGAGTTGCCCCGCTCCCCCCCACTCCACGCCCCAACGATGTATCTCGCCGTTTTCGTCAGGAGCCATCACATGAACGAAAGCATGCGGGTTGCGGAACATGAAGGCGACGATCTCACCTTCGATTTCGATCGATTCGTCTTCCGCATATGTCGATGCAAAAGAGTGGTGCCCGTAGGCCACGGCTCCGGGGAGCATCGCCCCGGTTATCAGAAGAACAATCAGGTTTGCTTTCATCATTGGTCCTCCCGAGTCATCCAGCTTCGAACACTGATTTCGAAATTACGACATCTGCGAAACTCTTAGGGAGTTTCGCTGAGACTCGTGTAGACGGCTTCGATGAACCTGTCCGTCGTCCAGAAGCCTTCGTCGGCGCCGTAGACAGTGTCGTAGTCCAGCGTCGGCTGGCCCGCTTTCACCTCTTCCAGCGTCATTCCCTGATCGATCATGAACTGGATGCGATCGCGGACGATCGTAATCATGTCCCTGTAGTAGCCGACATCCGCGGAATCGGAAATCCTTCCGTGACCCGGGATAATCATGGTGCCACCTTCAGTCCGGAACTCAGGGAAGGCCAGATCCAGAATGAAGTTTAGTGAGTCGACGACACCCTGAATGCTCCCACCGCGCTCGAGATCGATGATCGGGTAGCTCGTCGGCGTGTACAGATCGCCAGTCGCGATCACATCCGAGCCGCGAAACCATACCAGCGAGTCACCATCGGTATGCGCCGACGGTCGGTGAATGAGTTGCACACCCTCGCCGTTCATATGGTGGCTGAGCTTGTACTGATTCACATAGAAAGTATCCGTCGGCCACACATCCGTCGGAAGGTCCGCGCGCGCCATCCGTCCCAAGACGTTCTCATGCGCCCAGATTAAGGCGCCTTCAGCGGCATCCGCGATCGTTGCCGCAACATTGCCACCGGTTATGGTCGCGCCGGCCGCAGACAGGATCGCATTGCCGCCCGTGTGGTCGGCATGGAGATGGGTATTGAGTATGTAGCGGATCGGCTTGGCCGGAGGCGGGGTCGCCCGCAGCCGCTCCATCGACGACACCGTCTCGGATGCAAAACCCAGGGGTTGGGCTTGGACGAAAGCGAGATTTCTCTGCAGCTCCCGGACAGCAGCCAGCACGGCTTCGGCACCGTCCTCGCTTCCGGTATCCACAAGCAACACGCCGTCGGGCCCGACCTGGACCGCAACGTTTCCTCCATTACCCGCGATCAGATAGACCGATCCCTGGACATGAATCGTGTCGATGCTGGGGCCATCTTCCTGAGCGTAAGCCGAGCTAATCAAGCCCATCCCCGCTCCTGCGATCAATAGCGCCCCGCCCCAGAGACAGAAAGACCGCAACGACTTCCTGAACTTCGATAAGCTACGGATGCCTTGCCTCATCACCGTCGCGCCCAGACCGACGTGAACTGGCAGCGGATCCCAAGTTCTTGCTTAACAGCTTCGACGTGGTCGAATCGGATCATTTTCTTACCCTAAACGCACGGGCTCGCCTCGTTGTTCACCCGCACCGCCGGGCCGGCGCGGATCCTTCCTGGGTCTGCTGCAATGTTCCGTCAATCCCCATAGGGCTCGCGATCATGATGATCGCGAGCGTCGCCCCTCGTTCGGACAGGATGTCCGAGTGAACGAGGGAGCGAAATCCTATACCGAGCGAAATCCTATATCGCGAAAATCTAACCGAGGACGCTAGCACAACAGGCCCTCGCACTCGATAGCCCTCAACGGCCGCGGGAAAGGCCGATCAGTCATTTCCTTCAATTTCTTCCTGTATTCCGGATACATCGTCTCCGCCCCGCCCCGGGAGGCCTCGATCGGAATGTCATAGTAAGAGGCGAAGGCGCCGAGAGTTGGATTGGTCCCCGGAAGGTAGTGGGGAACCACGCCCGGATCCATATCGACCTCCGTCACAACAGTGCAGGGGTAGGGGGGCAATCGCTGATTCAGATCGAGGATATACTCCCGGCTCCGGATTAGCGGTTCTTCGAGATACGCCGGATCGTAGATGATGCTGGTGTAGGTGAGAACGTTTCCCCGGCGCGTCAAAAACTGCGTAATCTCGGACTTGTCGCTACGAAAAACACCGGAGCGCCTCATGTAGCCTTCCTTGAGGTGGGTTGTGCGGACCTTCAGGACATCTCCAATCCACTCACCGGTCGAAAAGCCACCCCAGCTGTGTGGGGCGTTTTCCGATGGGTGGGGCCGTCCGTCCATATATATCGGGTAATCGACGGATCGCAGCCATTCCGTGTGAATGGCCACGGCTTCGCGTGAGACGGGATCGATTTCTTGAAAGATTTTCAGTTCCGACGGGCCCCGTTCCAGATAGCCGAGCGGATGTGGCCGGCACTGCCACTGGGGCAGTGTCCATCGCGTTGCCGTCCACGCATCGGCGCGTGCGCGCGCATTATCATTGATCGGCATGCCCGCATAGTCCCCGGGCAGCACGTTCGGGCGGGGCGTCTGATCCTCATGAGCTCGATTTGGACTCCACTCTCCGGAAAGATCCACCTGTGCGAATGCCGGCGAACCGGCAAGTAGAGTCAGGATTAAGAACGATAACACCGAAAATTTCATGCCACTGACCCTGCTCATGGCCACCTCCCATTTGCGCTGGCTCACTTTACCGATCATGGTCTAACTATCCGAAAAAGAGTTAGTTGCAAGAGTAATATTAAGAAGGAGTGTAGTGCCACACCCGGACTTCGTCAAGGATCTCGCCATCGGCCCGGGATAGTTCCGTTGTTTGCTGGCAGAGGGCTTTCGCCCACGCTCGCTTGGAACGATCGGGCCCTCCGGGATTCTCAGTTTTCCCGTGAGTCTGAGGCGCCCAAATTGCCTAACTCACCGTCCCATCGGGTCGACGACTGGGTATGCACGCCGAACTGATCCAGCACGCGCATGACGATATGGTCGACGACGGAGTCCAGCGTTTCGGGGTGATTGTAGAACGCAGGTACAGGGGGCACGATGACCACGCCCATCCGTGAAAGCTTCAACATATTCTCGAGGTGAATGTCGCTGAGCGGAGACTCCCGCACCATCATAACGAGCTTTCTCCTTTCCTTGAGTACGACGTCGGCTGCGCGGTGAATCAGGTTGTCTCCCTGGCCGTGCGCGATGGCCGCAAGGGACCGGACACTGCATGGCGCAATGACCATACCACCCGTTACGAATGAACCACTGGAGATCGCCGCTCCCTGGTCGCTTTCCGAATACGTGCATGTCGCAAGCGCTTTGACCGCATCGACCGTGTAGGTGGTTTCATGAGCCAGCGTCCGGGCGCCCCATTTGCTCATGACGAGATGGCTCTCGATTTCCGAGTGCCGCAGCGCTTCCAACAGCCGGACGCCAAGGATCGTTCCGGTTGCGCCTGTAATACCGACGATCAGTCTCATAGGGTCATTCCGAGAGTTCTTTCAACGTTGCAGCGTAGCGGGATCCTTCTGTCTGTGGGTGCGGGTTGACGCAAGTGATACCGCTCGAGATGTACGCGCCGGGCTCCAGGATGGGATCGGCATGATCCATAAGAACCTGCGCCAACGAAACGTTAAACATGGAGTTGTGGGGCGCGGAATTCATTTCCTGACGCAGTTCACGTGCGGTCCCTTTGAGGTAGTACGTCGCGCGTTTGTCGAAGATCGAGAGCGTGACTCTTTCCCGTTGCCGCATGTTGTCGCTTGTGCGGCTACTCTTGTATGTCGCCAGCCGGATGTTCGCCCTATCTGCGGCCACCACTTCAAAATAGCTCAAAACAGCGGGGTGAGGCCAGCCGTCGGAATCCACTGTGTGAATCAGGATCACCTGGTCGGCCTGTTCCTCTGTGAAACGGCCGGACAGCCGCCGTTCGAGATCTTCGGTCAGCTCCGTGTCGATCAACTTGGCCATATGGAGGATTCATGATTTCATTTGCAGGTCACGGTTGCAATCATGGAGTGTTCCGAACCCCCGGTCGAGACGGCGAAACCCCTGGCTGGCGACGGGTGAGGCAGCCGGTGTAGGATGTGAGCGGAATTAGATTTTGACGTCACTCAAGGAGTCCGACCGTGAAACAAGCGGAGACAGGCGATATGTCAGTTCCAACTGTGGGGCCCCACACTGATCAGGAGCTTTCCGACACCAGCCAAATGGAAGGGATCGGCCCGGCGGACCTCAGAGAGTACATCGATCTCGTCGAGCGAGCAGGAGAGCTCAAGCGGATCACCGCCGAGGTCGATCTGCTTGAGGAGATGTCCGCGATCGTTTATCTGGCGGCCCGTGAGGTGGGGGCCCCGGCATATCTGTTTGAGAACGTGAAAGGCTACCAAACTCCCGTCCTCTGGAACATGTGGGGATCAAGTAGCAACCGTCTTGCCGCAGCCATGGGTCTTCCTATGGGATTGAGCCTCCGCGAACTGGTTCTCGCCACCCGGAATCGACTCGGAAGAAAAATCGCGCCCGTGACTGTACCCGCCGATGGGGCCGCTGTCTTCGAAAATACGCTGACAGGAGATGATGTCGACGTCTACCGCTTTCCAGCTCCCATGCACTGGCCTCTGGATGGTGGGCGCTACATCGGCACGGCCGACGCCGTCATCACGCGCGACCCCGATGACGGCCACATGAACGTCGGGACCTACCGGATGATGATCCACGATCGCAACCACGTGGGCCTTTATATGTCTCCCGGGAAAGACGCCCGCCTCCAGATGGAGCGCTGGTGGCAGTCCGGAAAGCCCTGCGAGGTCGTGGCGGTTTGGGGGGTGGATCCCTCAACCTTCCTGTTGTCCGGGATCACAATGCCGAAGACCGAGTCCGAGTGGGACTACATCGGCGGACTCAAGGGCGAGGCGGTGAAGTTATTGAACGGGAAGTTCACAGATCTCCAGTTTTCAGCAGGTTCCGAGATCGTCATGGAAGGCCTTGTCCACCCGCAGGATTACAGGAAAGAAGGACCTTTCGGAGAGTTCACGGGGTACTATGGCAGACCGAGCGATCCGTCGCCGCAGGTTGAGATCAAAGCGATCCATTTCAGGAACAATCCGATTCTTACCGCCGCTCTGATGGCTGACCACTGGGCCTCGAACGACAGCGCCCTGCAGTTTGGGGTCATTCGTTCCGCCCGGATCTGGGACGATCTGGACCGGCTCGGCATCCCGGGAATTCAGGGAGTCTATGCCCACCCGTCTGCCGCAGGGGGTTTCGGCATGAATGTCGTTTCCCTGGAGCAGCGGTATGCCGGGCATGCGCAGCAGGTTTTGGCGATCGCGGCGCAGTCTCCGGGTGGGGCGTATTTCAGCAAGTGGATCATCGCCGTCGACCACGATATCGATCCGACGGACCTCGACCAGGTGATGTGGGCGATGTCCACCCGATGCAACCCGATCGACGGTGTCGACATCCTGCGTAACACCTGGTCGACCTGGCTCGATCCCGCTCAGAATCCGCCCGACAAGAGACCCTATAGTTCGAAGGCGTTGATCAACGCCTGCATGGACCACAAACACATCAAGACTTTCTCGAAGCGGTCGAAGCTGCGCAAGGAGATCTACGATCGTGTCGCCAGCCGTTGGAGCGAGTTGGGATTTAAAGGAATGCCGCCCGATATACCCAGCTTTGAAGAAGATCAGGAATGGCCGCGTGTGAACAAGACAGGCGGTCGGTCTGCGATTTAGCCGCAGCATGCTGTCTCCGATCCTACGTTTGAAACAGGCCCGCGGTCTGACCCGATCGAGCTGGCTGGGGAGCCTTTCTAAACAAACTGTCCCTTGTCCGAGACCGCGACCAGGACGTTGACAGCAACGCTACGACATTGAACGAAGGTGTTGTATCGACCGGTTGATCCGGCATCGTTTTTCGGGACTTGCGAGTCTTCTTGCCTCTATCTCGCTTTGTCTTATACGCTGTCGGGAGCTTCTTTCGGGAAAGTCCGGTAGAGGGCCGTGTGCCCATCCAAGCAGGCACGCGATTAGGCCCGCACCCGATCGCCATGCGGCCCGGTGCCGGCAACCAAGTGTTATTGACGCCTCGAATCGTGAGCCATCTCGATTGACGGAGGACAGCCTGATGACAAGGTCACTTACTTCAGCGTGCGTCGGCATCGTGATCGCAGCCACCGTTATCTTGGCAGCAGCGATACCGGCCCGGACGGGTCAAGAAAACGTGTTCTCTTCTGAGCTGGAAGCCAGAACCCTGTTAATCCGTGGAGGCACGTTGATCGATGGAAGGGGCGAGGCGGCGGCGCAAAACGCGAACATTCTCATTGATGGAAATCGGATCAGCAGAATCTGGACCGGGGATCCCACGTCCGAGGACATGCCGACGGACACAGAGGTCATCGACGCGCGTGGAAAGTTCATTATTCCCGGTTTGATCGATTCCCATGTCCACTACCGTGGATACATGGGCGAACTGTTTCTGGCCCACGGTGTGACGGCAGTCTATGACCTGGGAGATCCGCTGGCCTGGTTGACGGCGGTCAAGAAGGGCTTGAACGAAGGGAAGATTCGCGGCCCGCGGTTCTACTTCTGTGGCTCGGCGAATTTTGTGGAAGATGGGGCAGGCGAAACGGGCCCGGCGATCCGAATGCGGGAGGTAACCCGCCTGCGGAGGCCGCAGGATGCCAGGCAGGCGGTAGCCGTGTTAAAGGAACAATCGGACTGCGTGAAGCTGAGCGAGTTCATCCCGGAGGACATTTTCACGCCGATCGCTCGCGAAGCTCAGGCCGCCGGCATCTCGGTCATTTCCCACTCTTTGAATGCCTTCGACTCGGCCAGGTGGGGCATCGACGGAATGGAGCATATGACGGGCATTGCGCTCGCCACCATTCGCAGCCCGGAGGGACTGACCGCCGTCGAGGGAATGAACATCGAAGCGGGCCACAAGAACAGCTTGTTATACCAGTGGATGGAGCCTGCCGTCTTCGATGAGTTGATCCCGCACCTGATTCAACGTAACGTCTTCATCAACCCAACCCTGCACTTTGAATGGAAAGCCCTAACCGAGCATGCGCCCGAGCACGAGCTTGAAGACGCGCGTCTCCTGAATCGACCCGATCTTCAATATGTGCCCCTCAGCGAGCGCTTGGTTTTTCTCGGGCAGTACCATTGGGCGGACTCCGAGACCGCAGCCGATAGGGAAAAGTTTACGAACGGCTATCGCAAAGTGCAGGAGTTCCTGAAGCGTTTCGTTCAGGCGGGCGGTAAGATCTATTCGGGAACCGACACCGCAGCCGCCCTCACTCCTGGGCTTAGCCTGCACCACGAAATGGAGCTGTTGGTGGATGCGGGTCTCACGCCGATGCAGGCCATCCAAAGCTCCACGCTTTGGGCAGCGGAGCTTCTTGGACTTGAGGACAGTCTGGGAACCGTAGAGCCGAACAAATTCGCGGATCTGGTGATTCTCGGCAACGATCCGCTCCAGGACATCCTGAACACCAAGACCGTGGAGACCGTAATCCGCGGTGGAGAAGTCATGGACACCGCTTTCCACAGCGACTATCGGTTTCCCTTTCTCCGCTATGGGCCGGAGTCCAAGCACCTGTATAACCCGGTACCCGCGCTCTCCGACATCCAGCCTCCTGTGGCCACCGAAGGGAGCGAAGTGACCCTGCGGATACTCGGTCAGAGGTTTATCCCGAACTCGGTCGTACGCTTCGGTGAATCGAGAGTACCCACCCAGTGGATCAGCTCGACCGAGCTTTCGGCAACACTCGGCACCTCTCTCACTTCTGCGGTTGGAACCTTCCTGATTGCGGTGGAAACGCCCTTGCCGGGCGGCGGGCTGACCGAACCGCTGGAGTTCTATGTCACTTACCCATAATCGTTTCGGCAACAACCTGATGGGCGGATTCGGGGTGTAGCGATCCTTCAGGAACAAATTCCTTCCGAAGTCCCGACCCATTTCTCGGGTTGAGGCTGCGCACGGCGTTAACCGAGATGCCGGGATGAGCGTCCATCAGGATCAGTCCGTCGGCGCTGGGCAAGCCGGCGAGATCAGCGGAGCATTCGATGAGCTTATTGGCTCCCCGGCAATACGACGGACCTTGCTCCGCCACCGCCTGATAAAAACTTGTCGCTGTGGGCCGCCGCCGCTGTGTCCGAACAAGACGACCTTGGTGATCCCGGGCTGGGTGCGAAGGAATTCAATGCCGCTTTGGATGTCGAGGGCGTTGCGCTCGAAATCCACGAGAGGCCTTTCCAAGTAGAAATGAGGCGAGGGTGGTGTCACTACGGGACCGACGATGGTCATTGGAGATCCCGGCGTACCCGCCATAAGCAGTAACTGATCGCTTGCATCTGTCAGACAGGATGCCAAGGAATAGACTGGCTGCTCCCCCTTTGGCCTAAAACCATCATTTGTGTCATCTGGACCGATGCCTATATCTCAATGACTTAACAGTCTATTACTTGGGAGCCGCCAAGGGGCGACCCATGAGCTCAAGCACCTCCGGGGTCCCGTGGTCCGCTTCGTTTATGAATGCCCCACCGAGATCACGACATTTCCCTTCTTGTGCCCTTGCTCAACATATTTGAAGGCTTCCGCGATCTGCTCCAAAGGATAACTTCTGTCGATGACCGGCTTGAGCTTCCGAGCGTCGGCGAGTTCTGCGATGAAATTCATTCTCTCCAGGTTTTCGATGGCCACACCGCCCTTTATTTTCTTACCCCCGGTGATGGAGGTCGATAGGATCCGAACTATGTCGGCCAAACCCATGATGCAGGGAAGAAACACACCATTGGGCTTCAGCGAGTCTTGGCAGCGGTCAAAAGTGGTCGCGCCGACGACGTCAAATATCAGATCGTAGGTTATTCCATTCTTGGTGAAATCTTCCTTGGTGTAGTCGATCACCTTTTCTGCACCCAGGGATTTCACCATTTCCACGTTCGCGCCGCTGCACACCGCGGTCACGGTCGCCCCAAAGTGTTTGGCCAGCTGCACCCCGGCCGTGCCGATGCTCCCCGAAGCTCCGATGATCAGAAGCTCCTGCCCGGCTTGGATCCTCCCTAGGTCCCGGAGGTAATACAATGCAGTGTCCGCGCCAAACGGAATGGAAACCGCCTCCTCCCAGTTCAACGAATCCGGCTTGATTGCCAAAGCCCCCTTTTCGGGAAGGCATGCGTATTGGGCGTGCCCGCCGCCCGCCATGCCGGTCGAGGCAAAAACCCGGTCCCCCGTCTTGAACCTCTTAACGTCTTTACCCACTCCCTCAACCTCACCGGTCAACTGGGTCCCGAGGACGCTCTTGTTCCAAGGCTTTCCGATTCCAAACATGAGTTTCGCGATCGGGAGCATGGATTTGGGAACGAAGGTGAAATTGCGGGCATTGCAGTCGCCACTCGACACCGTGGTCGCGTGTATTTTGATCAGGACTTCATTGTCCTTGGGAGCGGGTTTGTCCACCTCCTTCAACTGGAGAAGCTCGGGAGGTCCGTATTGGGTGTGCAGAATCGCTTTCACCTGTGTGTGCCGTTGTCGTGCCTTGGGTCCTGATCCCAGCGAGGTCCGACTCCCGCGAACCGGTCTAGTTCTCCAGCCTCAGACCGGCCCGGGCCGCGATCTCTCGGATCCGTGTGGCCTGACCCGGGTTGGCGCCGGTGATCTGGCGCAGTCGCCGTCTGACCTGCTGCTGCGCCTCGGCTGACATCCCGCTGGCCTCGCGCGCGGCGCTCTCGACCGCCGCGTAACAGTCGGCCTCGTAAGTGATCGACGCGCACTCGGCGGTCAGGTTGGCCAGGACCGCGGACGCGCCGGCCCCACCGACAGACCCGGATCCGCCACCGGTGCCGCGGAAGCGCTCTTCCGCTTGCTGGATCTCGGCCTGGGCTCCGCGGCGGATATTCGCGTCTTCAGTACCCGCCTGGAAGCAGGTGAAGCCGGGACGGTTGGCCCAGCGCAGCGGCGCGCAGGCGTGGACACCGGCCTCCTCGGCGGCGGTCACGACTTCCGCGATGAGGCCCTCGTATTCGGCGTCGCCTTCACCAAAGCCCGAGAAGTTACCGAGGTCGCCGCTGGCCGCGAACAACCCGTCGACACCCGGTATCTTGGCGATGTCGGGCGCGTTCTCGACGCCTTCCAGCGTCTCGATCATCAGGATCAGCACGACGTTGTCGTTCCAGGTCTGCCGGTATCCGCCGGGGACCTGGTTCCACATCGCGCTGGGCCCCTGACCGCCGCCGGAACTCCGTCGCCCGACTGGAGGGAAGTAGGTCCAGTTGACGGCGGCCTGCGCCTCTTCGACCGAATCGACGGTCGGTACGACGATCACCGCCGCCCCCGAATCGGTGGCGTGCTGGATCTCGCGCTCATCGGCATACGCGACGCGGACCCCGGGCGCCGCCGGTCCTGGACACGTGCGCCACATCCGGGCCACCTGTTCCCACGAAATGGCCTCGTGCTGCATCTCCACCCAGATGAAGTCGTAGCCGGCGGACGCCATAGCGCAGTACGTGCGCGGGTCGACCGCCCGTACGGTGCCCCCGATCATCGGACCACCCGCGATCAGCTTTCGCATGGCAGGGTTCCAGATCTCGGCTTGCTGCCCGTCGGGTAGCGCGAAACGAGAGCCGTAGTCGAAATCCTCGGCGCTGAACGGCGTGCTCTGCTGCGCCTGGGTCGGGACGGCCAGCGCGGTCAGCCACAGGCAAAGCCCGAAAGTGACGAAGGTGCGTATGTGCCTTGTCTTCATGGTGTTGTTCTCCCCGGTGCTTCCGTCGTGGTCACTTGCTCCGGAGGGAGTGTAGTATGCGACGCTCTTCGGTGGAAGCGAAAGTGGTGGCATGCTCAGCCGACCGAAGGGAGGCAGTGACGGCGTCGCACTGCGCGTCTTCAATCCTTTCTTGCTGCCGGGCCCGGCGGCGCAAAGACCCAAACACGGCCCGGGCTAAGATTTGAAGGACATCCAGGACCAGGGACGTGCCGTAGGCCAGGCGGTAGCGGAGGGCAAACGGAACCGACAGGATCCACTGCCGGACGGGCGCTCAGGACAGACGCGATCCACCGATAGGCCGCCGTAACCGACATCCGGTACCCGGTACAGGAGGAGCAGAACCCGCGCCCTTTGCAGGAGAACGGCAGAAGCCGCTCCCTCCCCAGCCATCACAATGCACTCTGAGGAAGCCGATGGCCGTTCCATTCGGTAGCCGCTGCGGCGTTACACAGGATCTAAGTCTTTTCTTGCCTGGAAGTCCTAGCTGTAGTTAACTTTGCCGAGATTCTCACGATTCGCTGCAGTCCAGCAGACGCGCCATGCAACCCGGCACTAAACTCGCCCATTACGAAATCCTGTCTGCCATTGGTAAAGGCGGGATGGGAGAAGTGTGGCATGCGCGTGACTCTAAGCTCGGGCGTGAAGTAGCGATCAAGACCCTGCCTGAAGAGTTCGCCAGCGATGCTGATCATCTGGCACGGTTTGAGCGTGAAGCCAAACGCCTCGCGTCGCTGAATCACCCAAAGCGGATCGGCGATATAAGAAGGGGCTGACGACTATGGCAGCGCTGACAGTGCCGTCGTATGGGTGTCATGTCAACCCGCGCGCGGCCGCAGGCCGGCGTGCGAACTCCCCGCTCCACGAAGAGTCGCATTTCGATCTTCTTCGAGACCGGGCAGGTTATTGGTGGGTGCGCTTCCGTTCAATCAATTGTTCAACAGCGGAATACTCTCAGCTGGAACCGGCCGAGGCAGCGACTGTAGAAAAGCGTATATGTCGGCCAGTTCCTGATCTGTCACAACCCGGCTTGTGTAGAGCGGCATCACGCCGGCGGGCTGGCGGACATATGCGGAGAACCCCGAAAACGCATAAGGAGACGGACCAATTGGCCCTCCGGGGCCACCGTGAGCTGCGTAGCCGTGGCATGAATAGCATCCATAACTGGTGAAGATCTCCTTGCCGTTTTCGGCGTCTCCGCGGGGTGCGGCGTCCGGAGCTTGCGCCGCACTCACTCCAACGAACACGGAAATCATCACTGTTGCCAGGATCAGAACGATCGTGAAGCGCATAGCAGCGAATTCTCCTTTCTTCATTTTCTACCGGGGTTGAGACACCACGTCCACCAGTGCAGTCTCACCATTTTCGACGCGCTCCACTGCACGCCGCAAGGCCGGTCCAACTTCGCTTGGGTCGCTGATCGGTCCGTCCCCATAGAGTCCCATGCCTCGCGCCACCGTCGCGTAGTCGATGTCCGGATCAGTAATGACGTTGCCGATCCCGGCCGTGTCAATGGCGCGCTGGCGCCAATTGGCCATGCGCTGCAGATGCATGACCTCCTGATGATATGCCCGGTTGTTGTGCATCAGGAACAGCATCGGAATACGGTGATGCGCGGCGGTCCAGAGGGCTCCCGGAGCGCACATCAGGTCGCCGTCGGTCTGATAGGCGACGCAAAAACGCCCGTGTTTCCGGTGAGCGAGCGCGGCCCCAACGGCAATCGGCAGCCGGGCGCCTACGGCTGCAGCGCCGTTTGCCCCGACATTCTCTATGTTCTGGTGGTAATGCTCGAAATTCCACAAGGGGGGACTTCCGCCATTGACCAAAGCCCAGTCCTTGTTACGAACCACCTCCCATAACTCAGCCCACAATCGCGCAGTGCTGACTGGGCTGGCGTCCCAGCCGCTGGCCGCTTGGGTTCGCGCCCCGGCCAATGCCCGGTCCTTGGCCGCACTCAGTGTCCTTCCTCTCTCCTCAAATACCCGCTTCCGGTCACCGGTGATCAACCGTTTGCAGGCTTCAATTAAAGACGGCAGTGTCGCCTCGGCGTCAGCAGCGATGGCGAGATCCACCTCCGCGTAGCGCTGAAAATCCTGATAATTACTCTTCATGTACAGGTCATTTGAATCGATGCTGATCAGCTTGGCCCCAGGTTGCGTCCTTGAGCTGAAAGTCTTCTCCGGCAGATCACGCATATTGTGAACAGTGCCCCATAAATCTTCCACCTGCATGCCCAGGATCACGTCCGCCCTGCCGATTGCGCCACCTCCGCTGAGGGGATGGCGACTGGGCATATTGCGACTGTATCCCCGCACCGGCACCTGGAGAGTCTCTGCGAGTTCGACCATCGACTCCATTCCCTGCTGTGAGCGGACCACATTTCCGCCGACGATCACCGGGTTTTCCGCCCCCACCAGCAACTGGGCCACCTCAGCCACTGCCCCAGGTTCACCGGCTGGCGGACTTGTCTGTGTCAGCTTCGGAATATGTAAGCGGGATCGGTCCTCGATTGGAGCCTCCTGCAGGTGGCCATCCGCGACCAGTACCGTTGGCGCCGTCGGGACCGTCATCCCAATCTTGTAAGCCCGTACCGCCGACTCGGCGAAATGTTGAAGCGAATGCGGCGTGTCATCCCACTTGATATAGTCGCGAACCATGGCTGTCGCATCCTGGACGCTGTGATTCCACTCCACGCCCGGTCGTCGGCCACTGGCATCGAGGTGGTTTCCAAGAATGATGAACACAGGAGTGTGAGCGCAGAAGGCATGGTAGATGGTCATCGCCGCGTGCTGCAGACCGACGGTTCCGTGCGCGATGGCCAACATGGGCTTGCCTTCGACTCTGAAATACCCGTCGGCTATGGCAACCGAGGATTCCTCGTGGAGGCATGTCAACCATTCGGGAGCCTGGTTTCCCCCATAGTTGACGAATGACTCCTGCAGTCCACGGAAACTCGAGCCTGGCATCGAAGCGACATACTCAAAGCCCAGAGATTTGATGACATCCACCATGAAATCCGAGCCGGGATCGTCGATCGTACGCAGAATATCGACTTGCTGAGAAACCGGTTCCGTTTCAGCCGCCAACTGTGCAGGTGATGGGGGTGGGGCCGCACCCAGCTGCAGCTGACCGGTCTGTTCAGCTTTTGCGTTGGGAGTCTCTACAACCATGCCTGCTGCCCCAGCGGCAGCCCCAACGGCAGCGCCTTTCAGAAAGCCACGGCGATTAAGGGAGCCTTTCCTGGACTTCTCCATCGGTCTTCTCCTTCCGAGTTTTGTCTCGCGCCTCGTATGTCTTAAGCGTCAGAGTCGCAGCCTGAGTCACAATCGTATCTTTAAGAAACAACAATGCAAGGTTGTCAAAATCAAGATACACCCTAACCTTTAATAATGCTATGACTCTCCTAGTGACCTGTACCACCCAAATCGGGACCAGCGCCGATGGGTCTTGCCGGCGAGATCGAGGCGCGAGACGGAAGTCGATGTTTTCGCATCGACGACGGCTCGTAACGAAGATATCGCCGGCAACCCCCATCGGCCCAGAGGGTTCGGGCGAAACGGCACTGTCTTCGTTGTCGTCGTCTCCTCGGAATGAAGGAGCATTTCCTCGTCGCTGACTCCTAGAATCCAGCGCCGTTTGGCCCGAACGCTGGTCCCGATTTGGGTGGTACAGGCCACTAGTATCCGGGTGAAGCCGCTTCACGCCCCGAAAATCGGCCAAAGACAATCACGCGGGGTGTAGGCCGTCAGAGCATTTCGCACGGAATTCACTGAAAGACAAAGAAACACTTTTCTGATCGGGAGAAGACCGTCCGATTGGCGCCGCTGACAAGCCTGACGCTACTGACGATGTATCTCATACTTCCTCCGTTCAGAAACAGAATGATTGAGTAAGAGCGGATAAGCGATATAAGCAGGGGCTGACGACTATGGCAGCGCTGACGGTGCCGTCGTATGGGTGTTATGTTGAGTTGCAGGAAGCTGAACGACCCTATGGGATCCGTAACGTCATGAGGGCCGGCTGCATCTGAAACCGGTGTGATATACAGGGTGCATGAAAGATCCGTATGATTCGGTCAGCTTGTTCGACTGCCTGACTGGCAGGTTGCTGAAATGCGCTGTTTTTCGGCAACCTGCGACGTGTACAGGAAGTGCCGTCATCTTCGATGGAATACAGCCATTGAAAATGTGGGCCACCCGAGAACCACACCCTTCGGGTGGCGTTGCTGAAAAAACCAATGATGACTTTCCTGCAACAGCAAGAGGAGGGATTTCTGATGCTTAAACACGGAAGGCTACTTTTCCTAGTGCTCGCACTGGCCCAGGTGGGCATCGCTCAGACCACCGTCGAGATTACCGAATGGGATGTTCCGTTTGGAGGGCATCCCCGGGATCCGTACCTGGGAAGCGGTGAAAACGAAATCTGGTTCGTCGGTCAGAGGGGACACTACGTCGGGCTCCTGAACCCGGAAACGGGCGAATTCGAGCGCTTCGACCTGCCCGATGGAGCCGGACCGCACAGCGTCACCGTGGGGCCGGAAGGCTACCCGTGGTACACCGGAAACCGCCAGGCGCACATCGGACGGCTGGATCCCGCAACGGGTGAAATCAAGCAATACCCGATGCCCGATCCGGCAGCGCGCGACCCCCACACGATGGTGTTCGATACCGATGGCGCGATGTGGTTCACTGTTCAGGGTGGAAACTTTGTGGGCCGTCTCACGCCCGAGTTGGGCGAAGTCGGCCTGATTTCCGTCCCTACCCCCCGCGCTCGACCCTACGGCATCTTACTGGATTCGAAACAGACTCCGTGGGTCGTCGAATTCGGGACCAACAAGATCGCCGAGATCAACCGTGACGGGATGACCCTCACCGAACACGAACTGCCGCATCCGGATGCCCGCCCCCGTCGCATGGCGATCACGTCCGACGACATGATCTGGTACGTGGACTACGCCCGTGGATACCTGGGCCGTCTCGATCCCACGTCGGGAGAAGTCACCGAGTGGGCCACGCCGGGAGGATCGGGATCAAGTCCGTACGCTATGACGTCCGACGATCGGGACCGGCTGTGGTTCTTCGAGACCAACCCCGGAGCCAACCGCCTGGTCGGATTTGATCCCGCGCGGGAAGTTTTCTTCAGCATCACCGAACTTGTCAGCGGGGGCGGTACGGTCCGGAACATGGTATTCGACAGCGAGACGCAGGAGATCTGGTTTGGCACCGACAGCGAAACGATTGGTCGGGCGCGGATCAGGAATTACTGAAGTAACAGTCGAAATAATTAGGCTTGATTATTAGATGGAGAGTTTCTTAAATCTATCAACTTTTGAAAGCCTCGTCCGCCAGCGCTCAGGCTCGGATTGCGGTCGGTTGCTTGTCGTCGCGACTCTCCTGGCTGGCCTGACGCTGTCATATCCGCCGTGCGCAATCGCCTATGTCGAAGGTCCTCCTCCGGGCAATACCGGCGGGTTTGGCGAGCAGAGTTGCCTGCAGTGTCACTTCGACGGGCCGCTGAACGACCCGGATGGCTCGTTGAGGCTCGAGGGTGTTCCAGAAAGTTACGTTCCAGGGGACGAATACCGGATCGACATCGTCCTGGTCAGATCGGATATTCGCCGCGGAGGCTTCGAGTTGGCGGTCCGCTTCCGAGACGGGCCCGAAGCGGGTCAACAGGCGGGCGTGCTCATTCCGATTGACAGCAGTGTGGACATTGTCCGGGGCCCGTCGAGATCGGTTCAATATGCCCGGCAGAACGACTTGGGCAGCTCGTCCGAAACGGAAGACTCCTTCACATGGAGCGTCCAGTGGCAGGCGCCCCCCGGCAGCGGTGGACCCGTGGCCATCAACGTCGCCGCAAACGCCGCAAACGACGATGCCTCTGAGCTGGGCGATTGGATCTACGTCGGCGAAGCCATGATACCCGAACGATAGACTCCATCGCTGCGCGTTGCGGATACCCTGTCAGTCGGATGATTTTCGCCCGAGGTCGGCTCGGGGAGGCTGGCCTTCGAACTGGCTACGGGTCATCCCACCCGATGCACAGCAGCCCGGAGCACGATAGTAATATGCCCGGAGAAATTCGCCAATCACACTGAGCAAGTTATTCAGTCTCAGGAGCACGTTCGGAGTCTGTCACCAAAACCAAGAGCCTGGCTGCCGAGATCCCAACCGGTCAACTGCCCCAAGCGCTGATAAGTAAAACAAGCGGGGTGCGCGTAGCGGGGGGTGGCAACACCCACTGCGGAGCTAACGTAGTTGGGCTGTTGTGTTGCAGGAGGCAGAATGCCGGAATCAAGAGGAAGAATCGCGCAGGTGGCCCGGTCCAGATTTTCGCACTTGCGAAACGTGGGTCGCCCGCGAGCCTCGTTTTTGGCAGATAGATCCTGCCTTGTCGCCAAGGGGCGAGTAACGGGCCGCCGGGAATGGGTAATCGCTACGGCGTTTATCGCGGGTAATCATTACGAAGAGAGAGCGGGTTTCCCGGAAGGCGACGTTTATCAGTTCAGTGTCCGAGAAGATGTGCCGGATCAAATCGACCGGTTGATCCGGCATGATTTATCAGGACTTGACCTCGGTGTTTCGGCCCCAGCGACCTAACTAAAAAGGGTCACAGCATAAAACGATCCGACCGCAAACGAGACAACGCTCAGAATGGCTAAGGAAAAAGTAAGGACCAGCCAAGTCATGTGACGTCTCGGCATGTTTGCATAGGAATTTTTGACGAGTTCGTTGAAACGAAAGAATTGCGTGAGATACATAGTGGCGAAAGTTAGGCTACAGAGCACTAATCCGGCGATGTAACAACCCATCGGGATTCGCATATCTGGAAAGGCCGCGGCGTTTCCAGATACGTTGCCCAAGTACGCAAGAATGGCCACGGCAGCCCCGCCATTCAGCAGCAGGAGAATCTTCAAGCCCTCGGCTGCGCTCGATCACTCCT
Source organism: Terriglobia bacterium (assembly GCA_965218085.1). Lineage (GTDB taxonomy): Bacteria > Acidobacteriota > Terriglobia > 20CM-2-55-15 > 20CM-2-55-15. Next base: position 1,517,682 of record CBDCKF010000001.1, read on the forward strand.
GCTCCGCGGCTGCTTCAGCTTCTTGGGCCTGCGCGCCTCTGACGACGTTGATTAAGCCATAATTCTGCTCGTGACAGGCGAACTCGTATAACGGCGGCTCAATCCTCGGGAGGGGAGACTCTGCTGACCAGGGTCTCGTCCACGTCGCCGGATCGTCGAGCGTAAATTCGTAAAGGAGCGTATTGGGACCCACAAGGGTGAAGCGTTCCACCAGCTTCAAGTTCTCAGTCGCACCTTGGAATTTAGTACCCGGAGCGATGTAATTCGTGGTCTCAACCACGAGCGTGTTGCCCTCCCAGCGGCCACGCGAGTCCCCCAGCCAGCTACGGACGGTTGGTGGGAGATGCGCGCGCCCGTCCAAGGGAATGATGCGAGCGTCGGTATTCGACTGCATGATCAGCACGGCATATCCCGGAGCCTGGAAGAGCTGAGCCTCAGCCGTAACGCCTGCGGCGGCCGACGCTGAGTCGGATCCGGGCCGGCCGCCCCGGAGCATGGGTCCTGCATTGTTACCCGTAACGCAGCGCGTGTACAAGTTTCCAAGCGTTCGGACGCTGACCTGCGGGTTTCTCACCCGTGCAGCAGCGGCCGAGGCGGCTCGTCGCTCTTCTGCTTCGGGCGTCAGCGGCGGAATTCGCCCATCCGGGGGATCGACAATCAGCGACGTGCGCGGGTTGGGGCGGACCGGGCTTTGCCAGGCGTCCATCCCGAACTCCTTCCAATCATAATGAACAGTTCTCGGATCGACTCCAGCGTCGGCTTCGACTGCCTCCCCGAAAGCAGCGAGGGCTTCCTCTTCCGTGTAAAACTCGTTTTCTGCCAGCTCTGCTGGGCGTTCCAAGGGCGTATAGGTGGCAGTCAGCCAATATCCCCGCAGGTCCGGATCACCCCACGGAGTGCAGGGCGGAGTCCAATCCGCGATCGAAGCCACGGTCTTTGCTGCTTCGGCCGCCGCTTCAATTGCAGCGTCGGTATTAACCGTCGTCGGATCGAAGGATTCCAAGCCGGACGGGGCCTGCGCATCGAGGAGCGGCGCGCAACAGACAACCATTATTACGAGCGTCACAGCAGCCAATGGCGTGAAAACTTGATTACCCATCTGAAACCTCCCGATTCCCGTGTTTACCGCTCCGGCGGATTGTAGAGCCCCGGAGGCGCATACATCAGCTCTTCCACGAACGGCACACAGTTAAACTCGATGAGTTGAACATTCGGCTCCACGCGACGATAAAGTGGGAAGCTTATCTTCCAGGGTCGCGTAAAGACATTCGGGTCGTCGATCGTGGCTTCGTACATGAGGTGGTAAGGACTTATGGGCGTGTAGCGCTCCACAACGTTGAGAGCGTCGCTATGGAAATTCCCGGCACGGTCAAACCACGTATGGCCATCGAACCCCGTCACCTCGACGACCAGCGTATTGCCTTCCCAGTGGCCATTCGACCATCCCATCCAGGAATCAACCGGAGGCTCTCGATGAGGGTCCATGTAAATAGTGCGCACCGCACCCTTGTATTCATAGACGATCAGGATCTCCTCCGGAGTTTGAAAAATCTGAAATGGAAAAGGCATATAGTTGGCGCGGGGCACGCCCGGCCGATAACATTGGAGTTCCGGCTCGCCAGTGTCAAAGCGCTGCGGATCGTTGGTGACGTTCACGACCATCCGGTTTTCAAAGTTTTCTTGCTTCCTTGCCAGAGCTTCCGGACGGTAAGGGATTTCGCCACCCTCGACGATGCCCGGCCCCCCGGGACCTGCACCCCATGCACCCATGATTTCGGGATGAGGTCCCGGTTGCGCCGCATGCGCTTGAATGTCCCAATTGGCTGTAACGAAGGCTTGCCAAATCCCGTTGAGGTTGGGCTTACCGTCCGCCGTACGCGGCGCCGTGTACGGCGGGAACAGTTCAGCGGACGGAGTTTGAGCCGCGGTCGGGGTTGGAGCCAACCAGAGTCCGGTGGCGACGACCGCAGCCACAGCCATCATCACGCCTCTCACTCGAATCTGCATTAGATACCTCTGATTCCTTTCTGCTTTGAACGGATTGTGGGTGTCGAAAGTTTCCCTCCATGTAAGACAGCCTGATCCCAGGCAAGGAAAATGACAATAAGAAACATATGTATCACCACTGCGGTTTGACAACGTCAAGAATCATCGTCCGGAGTGTCCCGTGCCGCCCTTGCCGATCGCAGAGAGGATTTCGTAATGGCCGAGTTGAGTGCCGGATTCCATCGTTTTAGAGTGTTGCTAATTGAACCGTGAAAAACTCGGTAAAGAATACTAAGGGAGGGGTTTGTAAGCAATCAGAAGGTCAACGCTCGATTTTTGCCGATTCTCAACGTCCGCGAAGATGTGCCGGCTCAACCGGTCGATGCAACACATGCGTTAAATCGTTCGGCCGGAGTCTGAAACCCCAGCGTTTGACGAGGCCGTCTTCCAACGATACGAACAGCAACACCAAGACCGTGCCGAAGCCCGTCTCCGTAAACATGCGGCACGACTGGGATTCCAGCTTACTCCTATGGTGAACACATGATTTAGTTCCTTGGGAGTCGCCCAGCGTTTAGGAATAACTTGTGTCAGCTTCAGGGAACTTAAGGCTCTTCCAATCAGGCTCACTACCGTGAGCCAGTGGATTTGTGTCGCTCTTGACTTCCGGGGATCTTCGCCCAGGGCAAACGCGTATATCATTGCCTCAGCCGGGGAGGGCATACTGAAAATTCCGGTTGTCGCGAATCAACGCCGGCCAGCGGTCGAATGCCGGCGCACTTGGAGGCTTCTATGAGAGCTTTGATCGCTGGTTTGTGGGTTGCGTCGGTGCTGGTCACTGGGACAGCTGTCGCGCAATACGTCCCGTTCAACGAAGTGGGCGTGACCATGGGTCACTGGCACATCGCTTCGCGCGACGTTGAGGCCAACAAGAATCTTTTCGTCGCCATGGGCGGCACGCCGAACACGACGGATAACCCGTCCGTCCAGTTCCCCGGCCATCGTGTCAACTTGCGCCTGGGGAGCGGGCCTGGATCGGGCCCCACGGTCGGATCGGTGGTGAACCATGTCGGTTTCATCGTGAAGAACGTTCAGGAGCAGGTGGCCCAGTGGAAGGCCGCTGGCGTTCCCGTGCTGCCCGGAAACAACAACCGGCTGGATCAGGCATTCGTGGTGACGCCGGACGGCGTGCGCATCGAAATCCTGGAAGACAAGACCCAAACTATGGCGATCCGCCATGAGCACGTGCACTTTTTCCTGACCGAGTTGGAGATCCCCAAGGCGCAGGCCTGGTACGCGAAGACCTTCGGCGGCAGGCCAGGCACGCGTAACAACGCGCCTGTGGTGGATCTTCCGGGCGCCCAGCTCCGATTTGGCCGGGCCGACACTCCGCAGGTTCCCACCCGAGGGCAAGCGCTCGACCACATCGGCTTCGACGTGAGGGACCTCGAGGCCTTCGTCAGGAAGATCGAAGCGGAGGGTATCGGGCTCGACGAGCCGATCCGGACGAACCCGCAGTCTGGTGTCTCGCTGACCTATATCACCGATCCGTGGGGCACCCGCATCGAGTTGGTCCAACGGCCGCCCTCCCGATAGAAAACGGGTTCGCCAGACAACCTGCTCGGTCTGGCGCCTGCCGGACCGGGCAACATCCATCCCGTAGACTCCGTCCGGTGAACTGATCCGCCGCCAACCCTGGATTCAGTCTGCCTGGCGCTTGCTTTGCCATGCCGCTGTGTCAGCGTCGCGTGGTACGTCCCGCCTAACCCGGCAGCGTTCGGTACACCGATCGGGTCCCCTCGCCTAGGTAACGAGTAGTCGCCTTGTGTCTAGAAACGCAGTCCTTGGACTCGCTGCCAAGGCCGCTTGGTGGGTTGTGGCCAAACCGTAGATTGACATGGCTGCTCCAAAGAACCATAGGTCGCCATCCCGGAAATTGAGGCGCATGAACGGGGTCCTTTGGACGTATAACACTGCTGATCGGAAAGTTGGTTTCTGGGGAATTCCAGTGGTGAAATCCTCCCTGTAGAATTCGAAATCCGTTCAAGAAGGGGAGACTGAACGTTTGCCGAACACTTCATATTGTCGGGCAGCGATAGGCAACACCAAAGCCAATCCTAAGAGGTCGGTAATCCAACCCGGATGAATCAACACAACGGCTCCGAAAAATACAACCGTGCGTTCCCAACTCTCCAGACCTGTTCTGGCGTGTCCGATGACTGCGGCTGCGAGCGCGATGACCCCAACCATGCCGGTCGTCGCTGCAAGGATAATTTCGGTCGCCGTACCGATCATCAGAAACGCGGGATTCAGTACGAACATAAACGGCAGGATGTAGCCGGAAAGGGAAAATATCCATGCCGTAAGCCCTGTCCGCATGACGTCGGCTCCGGCGATCGCCGCCCCGGCGTACGCTGCAAGCGCCGTCGGGGGCGTCACCATCGACATCATGCCGAAGTAGAGAATGAACATATGCGCCCCGATCGGGAGTATCCCCAAGCCGACGAGTGCGGGCGCTGCCAGGGTCGCCAGCAGGAGGTAGCAAATTGTAGTTGGAAGTCCGAGTCCGAGAATCACCGAGGAAAACATTACCAATACCAGAGCCGCGTAGGTGTTTCCGGCGGACAATTCGATGATGATGGAAGCAAAACGAGAGCCCAGAGCCGTCATCACGGTTACACCGATGATGATGCCGACCGCTGCGCTGGCGCAGCTCAGAGATGTTGAGTTGTAGGCGGCCGTTTCCAGAACTTCGAAGATCCGCCTCGGAGTCAGCCGGCCTCCTTTCACGAACATGCTGGTTACGAACGTGACGATCAGCGCAAACGAGGCTGCTCGTGGGGGGCTGTATCCCGAAAGCATCAGCCCGATCAGACAACCCACAGGTAATACGAACAGGAAAAGATGAGGGCGTTTCAGGATGGCGAGCACCGGGGCGCCCTGGCCCTCAGAAGACAGGCCACCGATTCCATGACGGACGGAGTAAAAGTGAATCGTAGTAAACAGAGCCACATAAAACAGGAGACCCGGTATCAGAGCCGCTGCGGCGATTTCTAAGTACGGGACTCCCAAAAGCTCCGCCATGATGAAGGCCGCGGCGCCCATCACGGGGGGGATGAGCTGGCCGCCCGTGGACGCGACGGCTTCGACGGCTCCTGCGACGTGCGGCTGGAAACCGATTCTCTTCATCATTGGAATGGTTACCGATCCCCCGGTGACGACATTCGCCACTGCGCTGCCGTTGATCATTCCGAGCAGCCCGCTTGAAACGACCGCAACCTTGGCGGGTCCCCCTCGAAAACGTCCGAATACGGCCTGACCCAAGTCGATCGCGAAGCCCAGGGCTCCGACCGACTGAAGGACAGCCCCAAAAAATACGAAAGGAAACACGTAGGTAAACATCACGGTCAGCGCGATGCCGAAGATGCCTTCCATCGTTAGAAACGATTGTGTGAGGATCCGGCTCACGCCGTATCCTCCGTGTCCACCGAGATAGGTGGGCAAATAAGCACCGTAATACGCATACAGGACGAACATTGAGGCAAGGGCTGGAACCGGCCAGCCGATCAATCTCCGGGTCGCTTCCAAAACCAGCACCGTGCCCAGGGCTCCCATCACAATATCCAGTGTTGTCGGAGTCCCCATGCGGTTAATAAGACTGTCGTAGTCAATCACGATATAGGCACAGGCGATGATGCCCCCGGCGGCGAACGCAAAGTCCAGTAGAGGCCAGAACGGGCGCCACCGACGGCCCTTGGGCCGGGAGACCGGTTGTAGGAAGCACAACGCGAGCGCAAACAGAAGGAAGATAGCCCGCTCCTGGAACGGTGGCAGCGTTAGCGTGTTGATCTCGAAAAGGACGTAAATAGAAAAGGATGCGGCCAGGACTCGAATCGTGTAGCGGCGAAACGTTTCGAGGCGTGAAGGTCGCCTCTCAACGGCGGTTTGGACTTCCCCAACGCCATCGTTCGTGATCATGTCAGCGTCCTTGACGGCAAATGAGGATTAGACTAGCGGGCAGGAGACACAGTGTCTCGGGTGTCTATGGCATCAGTCGTTTCCGTGTTCCAAATCCCAATTTCTTCGAAATACCGGAGACTGCCTTCATGATAGGGAATGCCGATATCCATAGCCGCCCGTTCAGGCGTGATTTCAGCTCCATGGCGGACCAGGGAGGCCATCATCTCCCTGTTTTCGTAGATCGTCTTGGCGATCAGGTAAACGTAGTCCGGGTCGGCGTCGGCCCTTACAATCAATTGGCAGGTGCCTGCGTCGACTGCCCAAAAATCCGAGTCCATGCCTGCATACGTCCCACCCGGAATCATATATTTCTGAATAGTGGGGTATCGGGCCCGAAGCCTGTCCAGTGATGCCTCGTCGAACTCCACATATTCCAGGTTGTGTGTGGCAGTGGCAGCCAGAATCGTCGCATGCGGTATACTGCCTCCAACCTGAACCGCATCGACGAGCCCATCGGTCAGCATGGTGACCGCGTTCGATTGACCTTCGTAGACAGGACGGATGTCGGAGTAGCTGACGCCGTGGGCAGCTAGGATCGGACGCGTAAAGCTGTCCCAACCTCCGCCTGCAGGTCCAACGGCCACTCGTTTTCCCTCGAAGTCTGGGAACTGGTTGAGACCACTGTCCTCGAGCGCGAAGAAGAGGTTGACGCTTGCATGGAGGGACATGACGGCTCGGACGGGAAATTCTTTCTCAAAGGGTTCAAGTCCCTCGATAGCCGGAAGCGTGACTGAGGCATTGGCAAGTCCGAAGTGGAGTTCACCTCCATCCAACATTCGCAAATTTTGTGCGGACCCACTGGTCGCCTCGTTCGTTGCGATCACTCCCGGCAATCGTGTGCCGAGGACCTGCGCGATCGCGTTTCCCATCGGATAGTACCCACCCCCGACAGGGCTGCTCGCAATCTTGATCCGGGATGGCACCGTCGTTCCGTCAAGGTCCACCGTTGGTTCGGAACGCTCGGATCGGGCACACGATGCGGAGACACAAACAGCAAGCGCTGCGACGATCGTAATGGTGAGTCGGGTCCGGAGACCGGATCTATACACAGACTTCTCTCTTTTGGGGGGAGGCTCAGGTACCCAGTGATTCATTTTCATACCAGATGGCCCCAGCTCACGCATGCATCGTTCAAGGAGCCAATGCGCCTGAAGTTTATGCGGGATAGGTTACCTTTGACGGCTCGCTGTTGTCACGGGCCGATTTTCTTTGAGCTAGGGAAAGCCTCAGCCGAACGAGACCATTTGAAATCGAAGGGATAGGTGTTAGCGCCGCCGCCAACCACCATGTAGCTGACAAACCAGAACGTAGCGGATACAATCGCGCGGACCCATTTCGAATCCGGCCTCGGCAATTTGAGCTACACGTAAACAGCAGGGGCCGATCGCTGCAATGAACGAAAAAGTCCCGACTGAACTCGTCTTCATACTCGCCCGCTATGCGGGGCTGCCGCTCGAAGAGGATCGGGCCGAAGCCTTGGCGCGCATCCTCGGTCCTGCATTGGCGAATCTGAGAGCGATGCGGCCTGAAGGTTACGAGAACTTGGCGCCGGGTCTGAACTTCCGCGTTCCTACGCCAACCGACGACTCGCCACGATGAGTGTTCTTGAAGACGGTGAGATCTATTACCTGTCCCTCAAGCAAGTCTCCGAACATATCGCACGCGGAGAACTATCGCCCGTTGAGGTGTTGAAAGCCGTTATCGAACGCACCTCGAGGGTCGAACCTCGGTTGAACGCTTACATCACACCTACCTTCGAGCGCGCCATGGACGACGCGCGTACGGCTGAGCGCGAAATCAGGGCAGGCAAACATCGTGGGCCATTGCACGGAGTTCCTATTGGCCTCAAGGACAACTACTGGACGGAGGGAATCCGAACGACCGCCGGCTCGAAGCTTCTCGCTGATTTCGTCCCGGTCGAGGATGGCACCGCAGTGGCCAGACTTCGAGCTGCGGGCGCGGTCATTACCGGCAAGCTCAATATGCACGAGCTTGCGATCGGGGGAACGACGACCAATCCGCACTACGGGGCGACGCGCAATCCGTGGGGCCTGGACCGCATTCCCGGCGGGTCGAGCGGGGGATCGGCCGCGGCAGTCGCGGCAGGTTTCTGTTATGCGGCCTTAGGCACAGATACGGTTGCATCGGTTCGTCATCCGGCGTGTCTGTGCGGTCTGGTTGGGCTGAAGGGAACGTTCGGGCGGGTCAGCGTCTTTGGAACCGTGCCGCTGTCCTGGAGCCTGGATCATGTGGGCCCGATCGCGCGTACAGTCGAGGATGCCGCATTGGTGTTCAACGCAATCGCCGGTTACGACCCGAAGGATTCCGGTTCGGCCAACCTCGAGGTGCCTGATTTCACCTTCCGGCTAGGGGAGGGTTTGAACGGGGTTCGGATTGGTCTGCCGCGGGAACATTTTTTCGAGCCTCTCGATCCGGAGGTGCGCGACGCGGTCGAAACCGCGATCGGGGTGTTGCGCGATCTGGGTGCGATTGTTCGCGACGTTGAATTTCCCAGCGCCGGGCAAGCCACCGTCATTTTTCCATTCCTGAGTCGGCCCGAGGCGGCATCGTTTCAAGAAGACTTTCTGCGGGGGCGGGCCAACGACTACGGAGACGTCCGATGGAACGTGGAGCTCGGAGCTTTGATTCTTGCGACAGACTATATCCGGGCCCAGCGTCTGCGAACGGCCATGCGGCAGGAATTTGACGGCATCATGAAAGACCTCGACGCATTGGTGATGCCGACCAGCCGCACTGTCGCTTTCCCGATCGGTGCACCGTTTACTGATGTCGACAGTCAACCCATCGAACCGTTCCAACTGTTGGCCGGTTTGACAGCGCCCTTTTCACTCACGGGTTCGCCTGCAATTTCCGTTCCGTGCGGGTTCAATTCGGAAGGACTCCCGATCGGGCTCCAGATTGCCGGGCGCGCGTGGAACGAGGCGATGATCTTGGGTATCGGGGCCGCCTACGAACGGGCGACTCCGTGGGCTCGGCGACACCCCACGCTCTGACAGAGGGCACGTCTCGATGTTTCATTTAGCAGTCCGTGGCAGAAGTCTCGAGGGCCGCGTTACGGCCAAACGGAGCTGGACTATAGGAGACGACGACGAGACAATGCTCACACATTGGGAGGAGTCGGCGACAACGAAGACGGCTCCGTTTCGCCGTAACCCTCTGGGCGCAGGGGTCTTCGGGCCTCAGGCTTTGTCCCTCGTCGGTCACGATGGGAAGACGGCGCCCGCGGCCTCGGTTTCAAACCTCGGTGGCCGCTCCTCACTTCGCGCCTGCAACCCGAAGACCCCTGCGCGCGGCCTCCGAGACTTCTGCCACGGGCTGCTAGCCGCGGGCCAGCAACAGAGATCATCAAACGATTACCCAAAGGAGTTTCTGGCATGGACGGCAAAATCGTGTTCGAGGAACATATGGCGATCTCCGATACCTTGGAAGACTCGCGCAGCTTCGCGGGAGGATCGGGGAAGTGGGAGGAATTCGCGCGCCAGATTCTGGATATCGGGGACGAGCGTCTCGCTCGAATGGCGGGCTACGGCATCGAATTCGCAATTCTCTCGCTCAACGCCCCCGGGATCCAGGCGATTCTGGACACAGACCAGGCAATCGAAGTGGCCCGGCGTGCCAACGACCATCTGGCAGAGGCCGTCGTCAAACATCCGGATCATTTAGCCGGCTTTGCGGCGCTTCCCATGCAAGATCCGGACGCCGCCTCGGAAGAGCTGATCCGCTCGATCAAGGATCTGGGTTTCAAAGGCGCTCTGGTCAATGGGTTCACACAGAAAGGTATTCCCGATTCGGCGATCTATTTCGACATTCCCGAGTACCGGAGTTTCTGGGCAACGGTGTCCGAATTGGCCGTGCCGTTCTATCTGCATCCGCGGATGCAGATTCCTTCCCGGGCTCAACCCTATGAGGGGCACCCGTGGCTGATGAGTTCGCCCTGGGGATTTGCCGTCGAAACTTCGATCCACGCACTCCGAATGTGTGGTTCGGGCATGTTCGACCAGTTTCCCAACCTGAAAATAATTGTCGGCCATCTCGGTGAACACATCCCGTATGATCTATGGCGCATCGACGCCCGGATGCGCTTCTCGCCGCGCGGTTATAAGGGCAAACGCTATCTTGGTGAGTATTTCCGCGACCACTTCTATGTGACGACGAGCGGCAATTTCTGCGATCCGTCGTTTCAATGCGCCTTGGAAGTGATGGGAATCGACCGCATGTTTTTTTCGGCCGATTACCCCTTCGAGAAAATGGAAGACGCAGCCAACTGGTTCGACAGCGTTCCCCTGTCGGCTGCCGAGCGCCTCCAGATCGGCCGTACTAACGCGATCGAGCTGTTTAATTTGGAATTGAATTGACGGGTGGTGGTCTCTGTTGGGAGTTTGGTTCTGTACGATCCGATAATCTGCTTGCTCTGACGCCTCGGTACCACGTGTTTATTCTGAAAGCCAATTACCCGTTGATGTCTACGGTCGATAATATCCAGTATGATTCCCTCAGCCGTATTCAGGGCTCGCAATCGCGATTCCGATGGACTCTACGGCCAGGTAACGAGTTCCATTTCGTTGATGTCCAGAATTGGCTCCAGGATCCCTCAGGCGAGGGACGGATTATACTAGTGACCTGTACCACCCGAATCGGGAGCAGCGCCGATGGGTGTTGCCGGGGAGATCGAGGCGCGAGACGGAAGTCGATGTCTTCACATCAACGACGGCTCGCAACAAAGATATCGCCGGCAACACCCATTGGCCCAAAGGGTTCGGGCGAAACGGCACTGTCTTCGTTGTCGTCGCCGCCTCGCAATGTAGGGCCATTTACTCGTTGCCGAGACGTCGTGTCGTCACCTTGTTGCCTCCTGGAATCCAACGCCGTTTGGTCCGAACGCTGCTCACGATGCGGGTGGTACAGGCCACGAGGTCGGACTTCAGCGACGAAACCGGTATATACACATCGATTTTGATCAACGCTATGGTTATTGACTGCCACGGACATTACACGACGGCGCCCGAAGCGTTGGGAGAGTACCGCACCCAGCAGATCGCGGCGTTTGATGCATCCCTTCCAGCATCGAAGGGGACCCTGGACATCACGGACGATCAACTCCGCGAAAGCGTCGAGGGGGCGCAGTTGAAGCTACAGCGTGAGCGCGGTACCGACATGACGATCTTTTCGCCGCGCGCATCTTGGATGGCCCACCATTTGGGCGATGCTGCGGTCAGCCGGTACTGGACCGAGCACTGCAATGATTTGATCTATCGCCTCTGCACGCTGTATCCGAAAAACTTTGTCGGTGTCTGCCAGTTGCCGCAGTCTCCGGGTGTGGAGCCGAAAAACTGTATTGGGGAGCTTGAACGGTGTGTCAACGAACTGGGCATGATCGGATGCAATCTGAATCCCGATCCCTCCGGCGGCCGATGGACGGCGCCCCCGTTGACCGATGAATACTGGTATCCCGTTTACGAAAAGATGGTGGAACTGGATGTGCCGGCGATGGTGCATGTCAGTGCTTCCTGCAACCCCGTGTTTCATGCAACCGGCGCGCACTACCTCAACGCGGACACTACAGCGTTCATGCAGTTTCTGACCTCGGACCTCTTCAAGGACTTTCCGGCTCTGAGGTTTGTCATACCGCACGGTGGGGGCGCGGTGCCATATCATTGGGGGCGGTACCGCGGTATGGCGCAGGACATGAAGCGTCCGCCGCTGACGGATCTTATCCGCGACAACATTTTCTTCGACACTTGCGTCTACCACATGCCGGGAATAGAGTTGCTTACAAGAGTCGTGCCCGCCGATAACCTCATCTTCGGCTCGGAGATGGTTGGCGCCGTTCGAGGTATCGATCCCGAGACGGGGCATTATTACGATGATACTAAGCGGTACATCGACCAGGCTTCGTGGTTGACCGATGAAGAGAAGCTTAAGATCTTTGAGGGGAATGCGCGGAAGGTATATCCCCGTATCAACAGGTAGTAAGGGACGACTACTTGATGTAGTGTCCATCCCCTACTTTCTTCCGTCCCTTCTGGCTGCGCTTCTAACAATTTCCCCACAGGGATTGGCAATAGGATCCGTTCAGGATTCCCCCAGCGGCCCCGATTTCGGCGATGTGGCGCGTGATCATATCCACGCATTGTCTGAAGGAATCGGTGCGCGCGTAGCCGGCAGTCCCGGTGAAATCCGGGCCGCCGGCTACATCGACAATGTTTTCCGCCAGATCGGCTACCCGACCCGCATCCAAGCTTTTACCTTTGCCGGTGGGCCTCGAGGCCGACGTTCTACGCGGGAGTCGGCGAACGTTATTGCTGTGAAGGAGGGAATCTCCAAAGAGGAAATCGTTGTTGGCGCTCACTACGACTCCGAAGTTCGCGGCCGGGGAGCGGGTGACAACGCTTCAGGAGTGGGAGTGATGCTCGAGATTGCCGCCTCGGTTCGGGACTTGATGACTCCGTACACAATCCGATTTGTCGCTTTTGGTGCTGAGGAGGAGGGGTTGGCCGGATCACGCCATTACGTCGATGAGATGACGTCCGAAGCCATCGGCAACGTAGTAGCGATGATCAACCTGGACAGCCTGATCGCCGGAGATATTGCCTACGTGTACGGGAACGCGGGCGACTCGGGCATAGTTCGTGACTGGATTCTGACCCGCGCCGGGGAACAGGGAGTCGAGCTGCAGACACAGCCAGGCGAGAATCCTGAATATCCGGCTGGAACGACTGGAGATTTTTCAGATCACGCCCCATTCGAAGATTCCGGTATCGAGTATGCGTATTTTGAGTCGACCAACTGGACACTGGGAGAGAGAGACGGTTACGTCCAGGTTGATCCTCAATTTGGAGAAGACGGTTACATCTGGCATACACCCTTCGATACGATGGACTATATTGAGACGATATTTCCCGGCCGGATCGACGAGCGTCTCCGGTTGTTTGCGACTATGCTCTACCAAGTGTTGACGGAGTATACCTTTCCCTGATTTGGATGCTTACCCCAGTGGCCTGTAACAGAGGTATTGATAGCAGCGTTCGGAGCGCAACGGGATCGTATTCGAGGCGCGCCGCCCGAGGTAATGCTTTCTCATTCCGAGAAGGCGCAACGACTGAGACGGTCCCGTTGGGCCCGAACCCTTTGGGCCGATGGGAGTTGGGGGCGATCTCGTCGTTGCGGGCCGGCATCGATGTCAGAGCATCGACTTCCGTCCCGCGCCTCGACCTCGCCGGCAAGACCCATCGGCGCTACTGTCAATACCTCTGTTACAGGCCACTAGTGAAGGAGATTGCCCATGGGTGAAGTCAAGTACGTTTCTCGAGTGCAACTGGAACGGAAGAAGGGTCCGCTACGTTTGGCGACGATTCCCGCTGAAAGTGAACCGGTCTGGTTCGGGGTTCACGGAGCCATCGCGGAGCATTACGGTGTCGATCCCGCGAAACTGGGAGAGGTCCATGCGACCACCCTTGACTACGTGGTGGCTGCTGCCGGCGGCTGAATGGTGGGAACCTTCGGGGGCGCGCTGGAAGCGCGTAAAATTGATGCTTCAGGTGGGCGGCTCACTGCTGAAGTCACAGGTGAAGTGGAATCAGACGGCGGTGTGCTGATCATAAAACGTATCCAAGTCAACATGCGCTTGCGCGCGTCAGAGGAAGTTAGAGAGGTCGTTGAACGGGTGCACGGCGTGTTTGCAAACAAATGTCCCGTCTTCCGTAGTATTGGTCCGGCGATCGAGATAACATCGTCCTACGAATTGGTCGAAGGTTAAGCTCATGAAGAAATTCGCATTCTTGGCCGTGACATTGACCGCGACGGCTGTGCTGGGTCTTTGGGTTCACTCAATGGAAGCTGGGGAGCGCAGAAACGTCACGCTGAACTATGGCGCCGGGCAGAGTTTGTCCCTGACGGTTGTCCTGCCTGTGGGCTATAGGGCTGACACTGAGTATCCGCTGGTCGTTGCGCTGCCTCCGGGGCCGGGCACTCCGGACATGGTCAATGCTTTTCTGGGCAACTACTGGCTCGAACAGGCGGATCGCCGTGGGTATATTCTGGTTTCACCTGCTGTTCTAGGGTCGAGTCTTGAAAATTCGGCCAGCGCAGTTGTAGACGCCGTGTTCAATTGGGTCGATGAAAACCTCAGTTACGATGCTGCACGGGTCACGCTGGCCGGACAATCCAATGGAGGAATCGGCGCGTTCCACGTGGCGCGTGCCGAACCGGATCGTTTTGGATCGATTGTGGTCATGCCGGGCGGCTATGGGGCGGCGGGCGATCTGGCTCAACTCGGCGGGAAGCCGGTCCTGTTAGCCGTTGGGGAGCGCGACACGCAGTGGGTTGTGCTGACGAACCGTACCCGCGATCTTCTTGTGCTAGCCGGTGCTGAACCACAGGTCGACATCGTCCCGGGTGCAGGCCACGTGTTTCCTTATCCTACCGATTCTTTGTTTGACTGGATCGAACGATCACATCCTGAATAATTCTGACCTGTAGGTGCGGGGATTGTTTTTGGCATGGGACCCTCCGTCCTTCGGCCGGTCCCACCATGCCTGAACCGACCTAGAGGGGAGTTCCACGCATGAATCTGAAGAACGCGACCGCACTGATCACGGGCGGCACCAGCGGTATAGGACGGGCTATTGCGGAGTCCTTGACCGGAGCGGGAGCCCGCGTTGCGGTTACCGGTCGTGATCGGGAACGGCTCGAGGAGACGGCCCGCGTCCTGAATGCCCTCCCCATTCAGGCGGACGTGACCAATGAATCCGACGTCGGTAGGACCTATCGGGAAGTCCTCGACACCTTCGGCCACCTGGACATACTGATCAACAACGCCGGCTATGGACTGTTCAAGCCACTGGTGGACATCGATCGCACCGAGTTCGATGCAATCCTTCAAACGAATGTGACTGGAGCGATGTTGATGGGACGCGAAGCAGCCAGGCACTTTGTTTCCAAGGGGCAGGGCAATATCGTCAATATCGCGTCCACAGCTGCATTGCGTGGTGGAGCCAACGGCACAGCCTACTATGCAAGCAAATTTGCTCTGCGGGGAATGACCGAATGCTGGCGGGCAGAACTCCGGCCCCACAATGTGCGTGTGTTCCTGATCAGCCCCAGTGAGGTCATAACAAGCTTCGCCTCTACGGCCGGTTTCCCTCAGGAAGACAATCCAACCAAGCTGCACTCGGAAGACGTCGCGTCTATGGTGAAGGCCGTTTTGGAGATGGACGATCGCGGATTCACGACCGAGTTGACGATCTTCGCGACGAACCCTAAAGACTAGGTTCCTTGGTCGGAAGTTCGGTGCCTACTTGATAGTTTAGTTTCAGTACGATCATCTTATTACTCTAGACGCCTCGGCTCCGCCTCGTTGTCCCCCCGCACGTGGGACCGTGCGGGGCCTTATGGGAACTGCTTCAACGTTTCTGAGATCCCAATAGGCCTCGCCATCAGGATGATGGCGAGGGTCGCCGGTCGTTCAGACAGGATGTCTGAATGAACGACCGAGCGAAATCTTAAATCGTAGACGCCCACCTCCGGCCACTAGTCAGGTCGCGTCGCCGTCAGAATCGCATATCCCAGCTGCCCTGCATTTATCGCTTCCAGTGCCGCCTTCGCCATTTGTTTTGCGTTCGTGAAATCCACGCCTGGCAGATCGATCTTCTTGAGTCCTATCGCGATTTCCAATCCCAGGAGTCTGCCTTGAATCTGATTGACCAACTCGGTAAGTGCATCATCGTGAACGTTGACTGAGTCCATCCGGAAGCCGGCTGTTCGAAGCGTCTCTTCGTAGCCTTCGATTGGTTGGGCGTCAGCGATACATGCCACCCATGCCATCAGGGATTGCAGGGCTTCGGGCAGCTTGTTGCTGCGGGTAATGTCGCTGAGGCCGAGGCGGCCTCCTATTCCCAGGACACGATGGAACTCAGCTCCCGCCCGGGATTTATCCGGGAAGGTACAAAAGGCACATTCGCAGATAATCGCGTCGAATGAAGCATCCTCGAAAGGTAGGAGCTCAGAGTCGCCCTGTTGAAATCGTACGCGCCCACTGAGACCCCGGGCGGCGGCTTCCTCGTTAGCCACACTTACGTTGTCTGCTCCGTAGTCCACACCCACGACCTCACATTGAAACGTTTCGGCAAAGTGAAGGGCGCTTGTGCCAGTACCGGAGGCGACATCCAGGACTCTCAGTCCGGGTTTGATATCGAGCGCCTGTCCAAGTTTGGTGGTCAAGCCGATGCCGCCCGGATGAAACGAGTCGCCCAGAAGCACACGAACAAAGTCCTGCTCGTACAGTTTTGCGCAACAGGATTTGAGGTCGTCTGTAACCGTAAAGAGATCCGTCGATTCCTTCATGAGTCACCTTTGTTGAAAGAGAAAGTCACCGGCTGCGGCTCGTAATGGGCGCCTTCTTTGCGAGCCTTCCGTCGTGCGGGCTCCATGCCTTCAAGCTGTGCGCGGGCCTGTTCACGATAGCCCACGGTGTTGTAGGCGCAGAATGGGATCTGTTTGCCTCCGGGCAGGAGGAATTCCTTGCAGCATTTCATCAGGTTTTTCTGATTAAACGTCCACGGATCCATGAAATCCTGCAACATGATCATGAGCACGTGTTCGGCTATATCGCCTACGGCGATCGATTCCGGAATGCCGCAGGCCTGACATGAGGCCAAGATCTGTCCGGAGGACTTATCCGAACCGGAAACTGAGGATGAGGACCACAAGCCTTCCAGGGCTTGGGTCACGTCCTGGTTCCGGTTCGGCAATGCGCGGTTGGTGATGTAGTCCAGATAGTCGTATACGTTGACGACACGGGGTACGGGTGTCACGGCGTCCCCGTCGATGAACGCGTACGTCACCGAATTGCAGGTGGGGAAACAGCACGGGACCGGCACGAAATCGCTGATGATGAATTGCTTCTTCGTCTGTTCCTCGATCAATCGCAGAACGTCAGGGATAGTCATGCGCTCCATCGGATCGTGTGCCATATGACGGCCGGAATGAAATGCCGGTTGAAAGTTGATGCCGCGGACAGCGGGGTGTTTGATCGCCAGGTCGATGATCTTTCCAAGCTCATGATCGTTGACCCCACGCTCAATCGCAGGGACGAGCGTTACGCTCAGCCCTATCTCCGCAAGCCTGTCCAGCGCACGGAGCTTCTGTTCGAGAATGTCGGGTTCGCCCCGAATGACTCTGTATGTTTCGCTGTCGAAGCCGTCGAACTGAAAATAGATCGAAGGACGCGCCGCATTGAGTTGTTCTAGAAAGGCATCGTCGCCGGCGATCCGCTTTCCGTTTGTATTGATCATGACCAGGGGAATTCCACGGGCCTTAGCCGCGCCGATGAACTCGATAATTTGTGGATGAATCGTCGGCTCCCCGCCGGAAAACTGGACCACCTCCGGGTCTCCTTCCGTACGGACGAAGTCGTCCAGCATTCCCTCAACCTCTTCCAGAGTGAGGCTGAAGCCGGGGCTGGCTTCGGAGAAGCAGAGTGGGCAGTTCATATTGCACGCGCTGTTTACTTCTATGATTCCGAGACATGCATGCTGCTGGTGATCCGGACACAGACCACAGTCGTGCGGACATCCTTCCTGAACATCGGTTCCGAAAGCCAGAGGAATAGTTCCAGGTTTGTTGTACTTGCTTTGGGCGACATACATCTGGGCATCACCGTATACCAAGCCTTCGAACGGTCCACATTCCGGGCATCGCTTGCGCATGTAGACTTTGTTGTTTCGCAACAGGATCTGGGCGTCGATAACCTTCCGGCATTCCGGACAGATGCTGCGCGTGAATTCATAGAAGATATAGTCGGCGTCTTTCTTCTTTGGCGTTGTAGAAGTGGATATTTGTTTTGCCATAAATCCTCCAGTGGCTCGATCAACGCACGAGTTTTGAGATTCCCCTGATCAGTTTTCCTTTGGTACCGGCAAGTGTCCGATCGACGGCATCGTCTGCGGCAAGCTGGCCCACAGCAGTTGAATAAGTGGGATAGGGGTGAATCGTGCCGGCCAAGTCTCTGAGACGCAGCTTTTTCTCCATCGCGACAACGAACTCGGTGACGACTTCGCCGGCCCGCGAGGCTACGATCGTCGCGCCTAAAACAACGTCGTCTGATGTCGTAACGACTTTAAGAAAACCCCGGATGTCGTTTTCACAGACGGCGCGATCGACATGGTCCATCCCTCGACTGTATACCCGGACCGCGTCGCCGAATTGTTCGCGAGCCGCTGCCTCGGTCAGTCCAATATGTGCTACTTCAGGATCCGTGTACGTGACCCATGGCACCGTAAGTGTGAATCCGGAGTTGTGGCCGGGAAGCAGGGCATTACGAACTGCCTGGAAGGCCTGCCACGCGGCAAAGTGTGTGAACTGAAAGCCACCCGTGACGTCGCCGGCTGCGTATATGTGTTTGACACTGGTGCGTAGATGGTCGTCGACCTCGATCCCTTTGGGGGAGTGGCGGACGCCGGCTTTTTCCAGGCCGAGCGCTCCCAGATTGGGTGCGCGGCCCGTGGCTACCAGTAACAGTTCCGAACGGTTCTGACCCGACGGAGTGTCTATCACTACTTCATTGCCATCGGAGCGAACGGCCGTTGCCAGACCTTCCAGATATCGAACGCCCTCGTCTCGGAGAACTTCCAGGATGAGCTCTCGCGCTTCAGGTTCTTCTCTCGGCAATAACGCGACGTCGATCAAGGTGACCTGGGAGCCTAGCCGCTGGTAGGCCTGGGCCATTTCGACACCGATCGGTCCGGCACCGATTATTGCCATTGTCTCGGGAAGGCGGTCAATGTCGAAGATCCGTTCGTATGTGATGAATCGAGTCTTCTCCAAGCCCGGAATTGGCGGCACCATCGCACGGGCGCCGGTCGTGATCAGAAACGCTTTCGCCTTGAGGAGTCGATCACCGGCCCGCATGGTTTGGGAGTCCACGAACTGGGCCGCGGCGTTGATGACCTCGACGCCGGCCTCCTCGAACGTCTGTGGTGTTTCGTATTCGTAAACCTTCGTGATAGCTGACGCCACATACTGCTTCACACGGACCATATCGACAATAGGAGGAGACACGGTAATACCGTAATGTGCCGCCGTGCGTGCAGCGTGCGCGACCTTGGCTGCTTTGAGCAGCGCCTTGCTCGGGACGCAGCCTGTCCAGGTGCAGTCACCTCCGATGCGGTCTTTTTCGACCAGAGCGGTTCTCGCTCCCAACTTAGCGGCGAAATTCGCTGCGGTTATCCCGCCCGATCCCGCACCGACGATCACGAGGTCGAATGTCGATTCCGTCAAAGCGAACCTCTCTCCGGAAGAATATGTATCGTTATCAGTGCCACCACCACCAGCGCTACGGTCCCGTGGATCAATCCGTCCACCCCGAACTGAGCTCCGAGAACACTTCCAATCAGAGCGCCCAGCAGCGCTCCGACTCCAAGCAGCGCCGAGTATATTCCCATTGTTGCTCCCCGGCCGGGGGTACCCTCGACAATATCTGCCAGCAGGGCTAAAGCTCCGGGCGTGAACCCGCTCTCGACCATGACCGCCCCAGCCAGGAAGACCAGCAACGCCAGCCGTGATCCGTCCCCCAACGCTGGACTATGATTCAGGACATACAGCCCGGCACATACGACCAACGTTGCCGTCAATCCGGCCATGAGAACCGTCTTCCTGTTGACGCGGTCGAGGAAAAAACTCCAGATCGTCACGCCGATTGCAAACACGAGGGCATATCCCAGAAACACCCAGCCGACCTGTTCCGGGTTGTCGGCGAACAATCCGTTTAGATACTGGTTACTTTCCTGTCGCAGCGTGAGCAGGAAAGTGAGCATGGGGCCCATCCAGAGACCCACTATGGCGTTGATCGCGATCCATGCGGGAGCGAGCGCCCTTATCGAAGGTTCTCTAAGGGCTCGTGTCAGTCCGTCGAACGCTTCGACCGTGCTCCGGGTTTCGCCGGTCGCCGCCCCAAACCAGAAGGCAGCTGAACTCGCCAGATATACACCCGCCATCGCGACGAATGCGCCTGTTCCTAAACGCTGCCAGAGGCTCGCACCGATCGGGCCTCCAAGCGCAAGGCCTGCCAGGAGAGTCAGTTCAAACAGAGCCATTACGCGGCCACGCGTGTTCCGCGCGTCTTCAGTCAGGTCTGTCAGGAAGGCCAGGATCGACGGTGAGCTGGCTGCCCATGCGGTTCCGTCGACGCTACGGGCAACGAAGAATGCCGGTACTGAGCGGGCCACTCCCAACAGTCCCATGCCGGCTGCACCAAGCAGGCCGCTTCCAATCATCAGGAAGCGGGGAGACAGACGGTCTGCAAAGATGCCCATCGGTACTGCCCCGATCAGTTCCGCACCGTAAGCCACCGCACCCAGCAAGCCGACGATCGCCGCGTTCACGTCCTGACCCTGGTTTCCCAGGTCGGCAAAGTAGAGTCCGACCAAAACTCCGCCGGCGCCGCCCGCAATTCGGACGAGCGCGTTACCCGCGAGCACGAGGGGCCAGCGCCGACGGGCGTTTCGGAATGAGTGTGTTCCCACGTCGTTAAGGAGGATGCACGAAAACTCACCAACTTTTGTACGGGAGTTTCGCCCGGCCTGCCAATGCTACTGCTTCGTGCATTCCGAATTCCATTCTTCTGTCCTACGAAATTCGAAATTGTTCCAGACTGCCGGGACAGGCTTCGAGAAATCTAGTGAATATAACAAGTCCCGTAAATGTCGACGGTGGGATGTCTTACAGAGTGGCTGTATTTCCGCCGTGGGTGGTTTCGATCGGCAGCTTGCAATTTGCTAGTGTCGTCCGTCAGAAGTTCGCGATGTAATATTTCGCTCGCTCGTTCAATCGGACATCCTGTCCGAATGAACGACCGAGTAAAATTCCCCTCGTGGCAGGAGACTAAATTTCGAACTGATGCCCTGTCGTGGCCCGCGGTCCCATCGGATAGGGCAAAAGCTCTTGACGCTCCAAGTCTCGAAGATGATCATGGGCACTCAGCTTCTTGCTGAAGGCATTTCTCAATGAATCGGGTGATGACTCGGATAATGATTTAGATGGCTTCCCGCATCTTATTCTGTGGGCGCGGATATTGGAGAGCTTATGAAATCGAGCACAGTGTTTGCCATCCTGATGTGTCTTGTAGGATCCGCTCTCGTCCTGGTCCGGGCGGGGGCACAGGAAGTGCGACCTGGCGAAAGGGAATGGATGGTGGTCCCCATCCCGGACGTTGTCGCCGGCGGAGCCGAGTGGAAGCTGGTCTGGGACGGCTATGACAACGCGGACGGAATCGTAGGTGCACCCGACGGAAGCCTCCTCTTTGCTCAGGAACCGCCCAGTCGGGTGCGCAGACTCGCGCCCGACGACAGCACCTCGGTTTACCTGGAGGACACCGGTCACGCAGGATCGATAGCCATTGATTCCGAGGGCCGTCTCCTCGCGGTACAGAGAGGGTGCACGGATCCCGGACGACCCGCAGAACTTGCATGCAGCGAAGCGCCCAAGCTCAGTGTACTGGCTCCGGCCTATAAGGTCCTGGCGGACGGGTTTTCAAATGGCGAGACCTTTGGCCGGCTCAACGATCTGGTTGTCGATCGCAAGGGCGGAGTGTACTTCACGGTCGGTGGCGCCTATTACGCGCGCCCGGATGGCGAAGTCATCACCGTTGCCGAGGCCGGTGACATCCGCTCGAACGGTATTACGCTCAGCCGGGACGAACAAACCTTGTACGTGACTAACCGCGAGGTCGTCGTGGCCTTTGATGTGGGGCCGGATGGATCGGTTCGCAACCGGCGGGATTTCGGCACACTTGATGGAGACGGCGGTGGTGACGGGATGACTATCGATGCCGAGGGCCGCGTCTACGTGACCGGAAACCTGGGTGTCCATGTTCTGAGTCCGGAGGGCCAACATCTTGGAATGATCCCCACGCCGCGGCGTCCGATAACTGTCGCCTTCGCCGGACCCGAGAAGAAGACACTCTACGTTGTCGGCAGCAGGGCGGTCGATGTCTTCAGAGAACGAGACTTTGAAACCCCTGAGGGCGTCCGCAACAATTCAAAGACCATATACAAAATGTCGATGCTGGCCGAAGGGTTTCGGGGCCGGGCAAAATAGAAGTCTTGTCTGACAGGCTTGGGGAGAATGTAATTGCAGTGAAAATTGATCGAGCAATGTTTAAGTCGGCGCTCGAGCTGAATGATTCTCGCTGATGCCGCTGACCGAGATGACGTCCGGGCGTGTTCGTGGTATCCGAATAGCAGGTCATATCCCCGCTCGCGCGGGATTGGAGAAACTATGAAAACGAAGGCAGTGTTGACGATCATGGCGTGTGTTCTGGGATCGGTCCTGATGCTGAGCCCCGGCGCCGCGCGGGGACAAGTGCAGGCGGAGAGGTCGGTCACGACTGAGAGCATCCCGGGTGTCGTCGCAGCCGGTGTGCGTGTCGAACATGTCTGGAAAGGATTACGGGCCGCGGACGGTCTGATCAGCGAGCCCGACGGAACCCTGCTGCTGCCCGAGCAGCGGGCCGATCGGATCAGCCGGTTCAGTGCGGACGGAACGGTCACGTTGTACCTGGAGGATACGAATGAAGCCGGTGGGTTCGCGTTCGACGCAAGGGGACGCCTCATTTCCGTGGAGAGAAGGAATCCCCAGGTGCGGGTCCTCGTTCCGGAGCGCAGAGTGCTCGCAGATACCTACGAAGGCGAGCCCCTCTCGCGGCTGAGCGATATCATCGCGGATCAGAAAGGCGGCGTGTACTTCACCGAGGGCCGCAACTCTTCGGTCTACTACCTCAATGCCAGCGGAGGACTGACCCGAGTGGCCGACGACATCGACGGTGCGAACGGCATCACCTTGAGTCCGGATGAGAGCACGCTCTACGTGACCAATAGAGAAACCGGCATACTGGCTTACGATGTTGCCCCGGATGGGAGTATCGAAAACCGCCGACCCTTCGTCATGCCCGAAGGCGGGCAGGACGGCCTGGCCGTCGATGGCGCCGGGAGGCTCTATGTTGCCGGTGACTCCGGTGTTCAGATCTTCAGCCCGCAGGGACGGTTTCTGGGATTGATTCCCATTCCCCGACCCACCACGACCCTGGCCTTTGCCGGCCCGGACAAGAAGACCCTCTATGTGATTGGTCGCGGCAACGATCTTCCAGGCGGTGACAGCGGGGACGCGAGGTCGATGTACAGGGTTTCGATGCTCGCGGAGGGATTCAAGGGCCGCGCCAAGTAGCGGGCTTCGCGGGCAGGTGGATGTGAGCCGACGAAGGCTTTCGTCCCGCAAATCCTGAGCCGTCCGGCTATCGGCAGGGCAATTCGGGTTGCGGCGCCAGCCGCTCCAGCTCTACTTCGACCGCCCCAGGTAGCCTTGGGCCACCATGGGAATTTTGTAGATCGTCTTGCCGTTGTTGCGGAAGCCTTCGGCGAGTTCGTAGTCCCTTCCATTGGGAGCCAGTGCGCCCCGGCCGACAACGTAGAGTGTCTTTTTCTCAGGTCCCGCGAAAGCAGCCGCGACGACGCCACGCGGCGTTGGTATGGTGCCCAGGTATTCGCCTTCAGTGCTGATTACTCGAACCCCGTTGTTACCGGTGACATAGAGACGGCCGGCGCTATCGATCGCCATTGCGTTGCCGTTTCCGTCCGCCAGCGTCGCGAATTCTCGCCCGTAGGTGACTCTTCCATCCGCCTGGATGTCGAAGGCGTGGATCGTCGACCCGCTACCCAGATACAGGGTTCTCTCATCCCGACTCAGCATGATTCCGTTTGCGCGGATCGTGTCACTGATTTGGATCGTCTCACCGCCTGGCTTGATGTAGTAGGCCAGGTCGTCGGTAAAATAAACCGTATCGTTCTTATCGACTATGGCTTCGCTCGGACGTGTGAGTGGTGTTCCCTTGTAGTTGTCCGCGATGACCCGGCGCTCGCTTTCGGGATAGACGATGCCTATCTTGGTAGGCACGTTGCAGGGCCGATCACCTCGGCCGGGATCGGTGCATGTTTTCTGCGCGGCCACGAGACGGCCTTGGTAGTCGATCGTGACAGCACCGGCCCCTTCCGTGTTGATGACGAACGCAGAGTCGTAGTCAGCGGTGTCCAGTTGCCGGATGATGCTGGCCTGTTCCTGTGCGAACAACACGCTGCCGTCCTCCATCCCGACGACGCCATCTGCGTTGTCGAGTCCCTGCCAGACTTGCTGCCATCGTGCGCCAGCGGCGATAACTCCGGGGATCCCTGTAATCGTTACCGAATGGGCCAGATCCTCCCGCGTCTGCGGACCCTGTGCCGGGCTGGCCTGGGCGAGGGCAACAATCCACCCGCAAATGCACAACATCATCACGATCAACTTTTTCGATTTCATGAAGGTCCTCTTGGGTTTATGCGCGACTCAAATCCAGCGAATCTGTCTCCGTCCGATGAATCGGCCGGCGGCCAACCTTACACTTTGTCGGGATGTGCACCATGCGACATTCCGCACGAATCGGCCCATCATGATTGTTCCTGAAGTCCGCACCGTCAAGAGGTTTTCTCATCTGCCGACAATGTTTCGCAGCACTTGAGATTTCAATAGCTTCTAGCTCCCGCCTCTAATATTCTTCAGCCAGTTTTCTTACAGATCATTCCAGGCCGCATTGTGGCGACCGGATCTGGAACCGAATCGGCTACAGCGAGATCCTGTCCGCCATTGGCTAAGTGTGCGATGGGCGGTGCGGGGTTCAATTGTTCGCCGCGCGCAAGCTGAAGGTTCCATGTTAGACCGTGCGCAGGGCGCGTTTGAGATATAGGAGAATCAGGAGGGACATGCTATGAGGCATACGGTTTTCGCGAGGTGGATGTTAGCGGCTGCTGTTTTCGCGTCCGCGCAATGGGCTTCCGGGCAAATCAACGAAGAGGTCAATGCCGGTGCAGATCCCTATTCGATGGATCAGGGTTTCTTCAAGCTGCCGGAGGGGAGGACGATTGGTTCCACGGTTGCCATGGCCGTCGATCGGGACGGTAGCAGCATCTGGGTGTTCGAGCGGTGTGGCCAGAATGACTGCGTCGGCTCGGACCTGGCGCCGATCCTGAAATTTGATGCCTCGGGAAATCTGCTGAAGAGTTTCGGCGCGGGCATGTTCGTGCGTCCCCATGGAATCCACATCGACGTCGAAGGCAATGTCTGGTGTCCAACGTCAATCAAAATTCCTTCTGAACGACAATCAAAATTCCCGCTCTGAGTTGAGAGTTTCGTTCGCCGTCCCGCCTGTGGGAAACGTGGTAAAGCCGAAGGCTTTTCCAAGCAGCGGTGGGAATCCGTGTTGTGTACGGATTCCCACGGATGCGGCGTTGTCCACAGGAGCGTCGCCATCACTTTCTTCGTCCTTTCTCTTTCTTTGCGGCCGCCATGCGGTAGCTGGAGAGATTCAATTCCAGAATGACACTGTGATGCACCAGACGGTCAATCGCTGCCGCGGTGGTCATCGGGTCCTTGAAGATCTTTTCCCAGTCCGAGAAGACCATGTTCGATGTGATCAGGATGCTGCGACGTTCGTACCGGTGGGCGAGCAGAGTGAAGAGCACCTCCATTTCGTCGCGGCTGTGCTGGACGTAACCGATGTCATCGACGATGAGAGCGTCGAACTTGTCGAGTCGCTTGAGTTCCTTCTCCAATCCGAGTTCGGCCTTGGCCCGCAAGAGCCGCTGGACCAGCAGCGCACATGGAGTGAAGTAAATTCTCCGGCCTTTCAGGATGAGTTCATGGCCGAGGGCACAGAGCAGATGGGTCTTGCCGCTGCCCGGGTTACCAAAGGCCAAAACGTTCTCGGTGCGATCCAGAAAGTCCCCCTCCAGCAACGCATCCACGCGCCGTTGGACGGTTCGGGGCAGTCGCGATTGCTCAAACGCCGGCCAGGTCTTCTCCCGGGGCAGCTTCGACGCCCGCAGGAGCCGTTCGGTCTTGCGTTGCCGGCGTTCTTCCAGTTCCAGCTCACATAGCGCCAGCAGGTAGCGATCGTAGGCCCAGCCGTCGTTGGTGGCCACAGCGGCCTGAGGGCTGTAGTTGTCGACAAACGCCGGCAGGCGCAACTGGTGCAGCGAGGCAGTGATGGGCTCTTTCACAAGCATGCCGCCTCCTGGACCGGATCCAGCAGCGCGTCATAGAGTCGGATCTGGGGTGGGGCAATCCGCACCTGCCAGGGGGATTGGACCGGGCATTGGGCGTCGATGCGCTCCCGGACCGTGTCCACTGAGATCGGCCGACTGTTATCGATCAGGTCCCGTAGCGCCTCGTGGACCCGTTCTTCACTCTCCATGGCGGCCATCTCGAGGATCTTCAGATACTGACGGTCTGCGCTCGTGGGCGCGTGTTCCCGTAACCAGTCATAGGCCACCCGGAACAACAGACGCGGGAACATGTCTTGCTGGTACCGGTAGTGTGGAAACGCTCCCGGTTTGCGCACCAGAGAATGAATCACGTGTCGGTAGTGGACCGCGTGTTTGCCCGATCCCCGCAGCCGCGGCATCCCTTCGACGCATTCCCCGCCGTACCAGACTTTCAAACGCTCGGTGTCCAGGTGAACCTGGACCTGTTCGCCGATCAGCCGGCTATCGACCGAGTAGGTGTTCTTACGCACCCGAATCGTACTGTCCCCCGATACGCGCACTCGAATGTGATGCGTGTGGTCCAATCGTCGTAGCGGGAGCCGACCGATACAGTCGAGTTCCTCGTTCAGTCGCTGGCTGCGAATCGCATTACGCTGGTCGATCAACTCCACAAGAAATTGCTCGTAGGCATCCCGGCTCTCGAAGTCCCGGCTCCCACGCAGCATCAACTCCTGATCCACGGCCGTCTTGAATCGATAGTGACTCTGCTCGACGTCACCGTTCTCATGGGCTTGGCCGGCCTGGGTGTGCGTGGCCCCCAGACCATAGTGATTGAGCAATCCCTGATAGCGGGCTGTAAACTCATCCGGATCCTTCAGGTTGTTCACTGCGGCCGACAGGCTGTCGGTCCGATGTTCCTGGGGGACGCCTCCCAGTTGCCACAGCGCATTCTGGAGTCCTGCCGACAGGCTCTCGAACGATTCGGAAAAACACACCGTGACCGTTTCCCAGTTCGAATACGTCAGGACGAAGTGATACACCATGTGGTCGAACTTCTGGCCGCCGATCGTCACCATCAGACTCCCCATGTGCGTGAAGTCGCTCTGGCATTGCCGGCCCGGATCATGGACCTGGGGGAACATCACTTCACGCTCCGGTCCGGATCGAACCCGCCACTGCTTAAACCGGCGCTGCAGGGTTCGCAACTGACCTTCCTGAAACTCTCCCGGATGCTTCCGGCACAGATGCTCGAACATCGTCTTCGCTTGCACGGTCGGATGCTTGCCCAGAATCTCCTGGATCTGGTCCCATACCCCCTCAAACGGATCCGCACGGGTGCGCCCGCGTTGCGGCTGCCCCATCTGACTCGGCAGCTGCTTCTTCCGCCGATACTTCCGTGCCGTTTTCTCATCCATTCCCGCTTTCGACGCTGCATGGGCCAGTGTCGCTTCCCTTTGTGTCAGCTTCATCAGTCGTCTCACTTGTTGATCGGTTACCATCCAAGCATCTTTTCAAAATCAACAACTTGGCCCGGTAACATTTTGTTGAGGCAACGGGAATTTTGATTGTCGTTGGTCGGGAGTTTTGATTGTCGCTGATCAGTCTGGGTGACCGACCATGAAGGACCGGATGGCATCGACCCGAGGCGCGATGGCAAGGGCCACCAAGTGTTCAAGTTCAGTCCCGATGGCCAACTTCTGATGACGCTCGGCAAAGCCGGCGTTGCAGGGACTGGTTCGGACGAGTTCAATCAGCCGTCCGCAGTGTTCGTCGCTCCCAACGGGGACATCTTCGTTGGGGATGGTCACGGCGGGGAATCTGCCCGCATAGTTAAGTTTTCGAAAAACGGCGATTTCATCAAGACCTGGGGAAAGAAGGGAACAGCCGCCGGCGAGTTCGAGACGCCGCACACGATCGCCATGGACTCGGGTGGCCGGCTATTCGTCGGCGACCGTGGGAACAGTCGGATCCAGATCTTTGATCAGGATGGGGATTTTCTGGAAGAGTGGACCGAGTTCGGGCGGCCTAGCGGCATCTATATCGACAAGAACGATATCCTATACGTTGCCGATTCAAGCTCAGATGATGAGAGCAGTACCGGTTGGAAGGAAGGTATCAGAATCGGCAGCGTCGAGGACGGTGAGGTCACGGTGTTCATCGACGATACCGACCCCGATGGATCGCAGGAAGGCGTCGTGGTGGATGCCGAAGGCCACATCTATGCGTCGCTCACCGGTGGGATGGCGTTGAGGAGATACATTAAGAAATAGGCGGCCGGAAGCGACTGCAAGCGAGGGCGACACTGTGCCACCCCTCCTGTCGGTAGTTACAATTGTCCAGACGAAAATCCAGCCGAAAAAACTGAGGAGATGAACGGCTAGCAGCCCGTGGCAGAAGTCTCGACGGCCGCGTTACGGCCAAACGGGGCTGGATTCCAGGAGGCGACTTGACGACGACCAGACGTTACGACGACGAGACAATGCGCATTCATTGGGGGGAGTCGGCGACAACGAAGACGGCCCCGTTTCGCCGTAACCCTTTGGGCGCAGGGGGGTTCGGGCCACAGGCTTTGTCCGGCATCGCTAAGGCTGGTCACGATGTAAAGACGGCGCCCGCGGCCTCGGTTTCAAACCTCGGTGGCCGATCCTCACTTCGCGCCTGCAACCCGAAGACCCCTGCGCGCGGCCCTTGAGACTTCTGCCACGGGCTGCTAAGGCTTGTCTGAGTTCCGACGCCTGGGGCACGCTCTCTTTTGAAGCTACGGAAGTACGGGAAGTGAAAACGTTTCGGCCGGGAATCGACGGGGAGTGAATAGGATGATTTTCGAACAGATCCGGGTCAATGGTGACCGGAACCTGGGTTACCTGATCGGCGACGAGACGAGCAAACGGACAGCCGTGATAGACGCGTCTTATGGTCCCGACCGCGTATTGGAAAGAGTGGAACACCACGGGCTCGAGGTCTGCTATATCATCAGCACGCATTCGCATCCGGATCATATCGCCGGAAATGGCTCTCTTGTCGAACGCACGGCGGCGCCAGAGATTCTACACGAAAGCACCCCGCATCCCTGCAGTGTGCATGTAAAAGACAACGATGAACTGTGGGTGGGAGACCTCTCGCTGCGCTTCCTCCATACTCCTGGGCATATCCCCGACCACGTTTGCGTGCTTGCGGAGAACAAATTGCTAACGGGCGATATTCTCTTCGTCGGAAAAATCGGCGGCACCGGCCCACATTTTCCTCGAAGCGACCCGCGCCAGCAGTGGGACAGCCTGCATCGATTGATGCGTCTCGACGGAAACACTGAAGTTTGGCCGGGACACGACTATGGCGTGCAACCCTCGTCTACGATCGGCAACGAGATCGCCACCAATCCCTTCCTGCTGACGAAGACCTACGAAGAGTTTATTTACCTCAAGGAACACTGGGCTGAATTCAAGAAAACGCACAACATTCCCTGATAGAGGCCAAAAGTATTGTTGCCTCGTTCGAGGGTGGCAACAGGTAAGCCGTTACGCTGGACCGCGTGGCCATGACCAGAGCGAACCCGATCTGGCCAGCGGTGAATATGCGCAGAAATATGATTGCGAATTAAACCCTTCAGAGATTGAACAACGAACAATGACAACGGAGAGGATAAGATGAAGGCGGTAATCTTACATGAAAGCAGTGGTCCGGAAAGTCTAAGAATCGAGGAAGTCGATACTCCCCAGGCGGCCCCGGGTGAGGTCCGGGTCAAGCTAAAAGCCTCCGCACTGAACCGGCGCGACTACTGGATCACGATCGGCCGCTATCCCGGTATGACCTTTCCCATCATTGCGGGCTCCGACGGAGCCGGTCTGATTGATGCGGTCGGCAAAGGCGGAGATCAATCTGTCATCGGAATGGAAGTCGTGGTCTATCCGGCACGGGCCTGGGGTGATAGCCAACACCGATTCGGACCCGATTTTCGCGTCTTGGGAATGCCCGATCAAGGCACCTTTGCCGAGTATATCTGTGTTCCGGCGAGCGACGTTTATGCCAAACCGGCACACTTGTCCTGGGAACAGGCAGCAGCGGTTCCCTTGGCGGGTCTCACATCCTGGCGTGCAGTCGTGACGCATGCTGAAGTGAAACCCGGCCAGAAAGTTCTTGTGACCGGGGCCGGAAGTGGAGTGTCTACGTTTGCCATCCGGTGGGCATTGGATCTCGGTGCTGAAGTTTATGTGACCAGTGGTAGTCAAGGAAAGATCGACAAGGCGCAAGCGATGGGTGCCACCGGTGGTGTGATCTATCGCGAGGAAGAATTCACTAAACAACTTCGGAAGCTCTCAGGTGGCTTTGATGCAATCATTGACAGCGCCGGTGGTGACGGCATCAATGCCCTGCTGGACACACTGAATGGCGGTGGCCGGTATGTGTTCTTTGGCGCAACTCTGGGCAATGCCTCCACCGGGCTTGAAATGGCAAAGTTGTTCTTTCGACATATCCGCCTTCAGGGCACAACCATGGGATCACCGGAAGAATTCGCTGCGATGATGAATTTTATCGATGAAAAAAAAGTCGAACCGATTATCCATGAGGTCTTTGCCATGGCTGAGGCCGTCGCGGCACATAAGTTACTGGAGACCTTCAGCCAGATCGGAAAGATCGTGTTACGCAACGAATAAGGACCCGGCAGAGCGAACAGAGGGGATCGTCAGATCGTGGCACATCCATCGGACTGTTTCATTGACCTGAAATCCCACCTGTAGTCTGATTCATCCAATGGAATCCGGGGCCAATGTGATCAACACAGACAACGCCGATTGGGCCATCAGCCGTCCGGAGTAAACGGTGACTGCGGTCGAGGTGAGGCCTGTCAGTCAGCGTTCGAAACGGCAAGAGGAGCTCCGGAAGTTTGACCGTGAGCAGCAGGAGCTATTAAAGGAAAGATGAGCCACGCCCGCAAGCTCGATCCCGACCCGCGAGCCAAAGATAGTGCCGGCAAGGTCGGACAATACGCCGTGGATCGTCGACGTGGTGCCCGGTCCGAACGATTGAACGACAGTGTGGCGATGGAGACACCCGTAGCCCTCAGCTACAACGGCGTTTCCCACGCTGTGATGATGGCCTCCCCGGCTGATCTTCAGGAGTTCGCCCTGGGATTCAGTCTGAGCGAAGGTATTATTCAGACGCCTGAAGAACTCTATGACTGCGAGGTGATCGCGCGCGATCAGGGAATTGAGGTCGCATGCGAGATCAGCAACGAGCGCATGAGTAAACTCAAAGAGCATCGTCGCAACCTGACCGGACGTACGGGTTGCGGGATCTGCGGGGCCGAAACCCTGGAGCAGGCGGTCCCAAAGCTTTCCAGGCTTAAAAACGCTACGACTATTACCTCGCAAGCCGTGGTGGGTGCTCTGGCCGAACTGGAACGGCTACAGCCAACCCAGGAACTTACGGGTTCGACTCATGCCGCCGCCTGGGCTGATCGGAAAGGGAAAATACAGCGCCTGCGCGAAGACGTGGGGCGTCACAATGCGCTGGACAAACTAATCGGCGCGCTACACCTCGAGAACTATGTAAGAGGCGAAGGTTTTGCGGTAGTCACCAGCCGCGCCAGCTACGAAATGGTGCAAAAAACCGTTACGGCTGGCATTCCGATATTGGTGGCCGTATCTGCTCCCACCTCGCTGGCGATCGAACTGGCACGCGATGCCAACCTGGCCCTGGTGGGTTTTGCCCGGGGACAGAATTTTGTCATCTACGCCAATGGCGAACGAATTCTGGATTGAACCTCAGGTCGATATCGTTCGCTGCAATCAACCTGCCGACAAGCCCGTGTTAGTGACTGCTTCAACAATCTGTCGATTCCGATAGCCCTCGCCATCAGGTTGATGGTGGTGGTCGCCGGACGTTCGTACAGGATGTCGGAATGAACGACCGAGCGAAATCTTCCGTCACGAGGCCCAACCGAAGGTTCCAAGTAGGTTATCTTCGAAAATTAACTGTTTGTTGGGAGTCGCCGCTTGGACTATGTACTGATCGTTATTGCTGCTCTGATCGCCGGGACCGTGAATTCGGTGGCAGGCGGGGGATCCTTTTTTACTTTTCCGGCCCTTGTGTTCATCGGGGTACCGCCGGTCGTCGCCAACGCCTCCAGCACGGTGGCCCTGTTTCCGGCTTCTTTCGCCAGTGCGTGGGCGTACCGGAAAGATCGCGAGAACTTTGGCGAGGTTGGGTTCAAGGCCATGGCCGCAGTGAGCATCGGCGGAGGGGCCGTCGGAGCTATCGTTCTGCTCTCCCTTCCTGAAGCCGCTTTCGATTTCATCATTCCCTGGCTCCTGTTGTTGGCCACCCTGGCGTTTGCTTTCGGACCCTACCTGAAGTTGAAACTTCAACGGGAGGCCAAAGTAAACTCCGGCGTGTTCCTGGCCGTACAGTTTGTGGCCGCCATCTATGGTGGATATTTTGGTGGGGCCGTCGGCCTGATATTGCTGTCGTTCTGGGGACTATTCGGATTTTCCGACCTTCGGATGCTGAACGCGAATAAAACCTTGCTTGCAGGTTTGATGAACGCTGCCGCCGTTGTCATTTTCATCGCTGCCGGCCGCGTGTCGTGGACGGAAACATTTGTGATGTTGGCCGCGGCGATTACCGGAGGTTATTTCGGGGCCCGAGTGGCCCGGAAGGCGAATCCCGTAGTCCTGCGCCTTATTATTGCAGTGATCAGCGTTGGTGTGACGATCGCCTTTTTTGTGAGAAGCTATGCGTAAGCGTCAAGGAATGGGGCCATGACCTGGGTCAAATCCGTAACCCTAGCCGCTCTCGATCGCAGACCGGCCGTCTTTAAACACCCGCCCCGGCAAATTTGCGTTTTCAAAGTTGACGATCGTGTCTTTGCGATCGACAACCGATGTCCCCACGAAGGATATCCTCTCGCGGAAGGGAGCGTGGATGGCGACTGCGTTGTGACCTGCAATTGGCATAACTTGAAATTCCGGCTCGAAGATGGGCAATGCCTGATGGGAGGCGATCATGTCCGCAGTTACCCGACACGCATAGAAGACGGGTATGCGTGGGTCGACGTGTCGGAGCCAGCCGTCGAGGAAGTACGGCGGGAGATTCTGCGAGGCTTGCGGGCCGCGTTTGACGACGGCGACTTTGGACGGATCTGCCGGGAGATCGCGCGACTGCACTATCAGAAGATAGATCCCCTGGAGGCCGTCCGGGAGGCGTTTCGGTGGACCCATGACCGGCTCGAATTTGGATCACGACACTCGATGGCAGCGGCCGCGGACTGGTTGGCGCTGGCTGAGGAGTTTTCCTCAGACCTCGAACTGCGCTTGGTGTGTCTCGCTGAAGCCGTCGAGCATCTGGCTGTAGATTCGCTGCGTCATTCGGAATATCCCTACCCGACGTCACACGCGTCGTTTGACTCCGCTGGATTCGTGACGGCGATCGAAGGCCAGCACGCCGATGAGGCTGAGGCCATGGTCGTGGGAGGATTGAAATCGGGACTTCACTGGCCCGAGATGGAGGAAGCGTTCACCACTGCCGCACTGACCCATTACAACAGCTTCGGTCACAGCCTCATTTACCTCTCGAAGGTACCCCAGGTTCTCGACGCCCTGGGTTCCGAAATTGAGCCTTACGTTCTGTTACCCCTTGCCCGGCATCTCGCATACACCAGTCGTGAGGACCTCATCCCTGAATTCAAGGCATATCGACCTGTGCTTGAAGGTCTCGCCCAACCGGGGGAATCCGATAATGGTCCTGACCTCATTCTGCCGTTTCCGATCTCGACTCGGGATGTATTCGGGTGGCTTGAGCAGAACATATCCAGCCACACTCCTGAACGGCTTTACGATGCATTGCTCAACGCGCTCGCACAGAGCATGCTCCACTTTGATACCGCTTATGGCTTTGCCTACGATCGTTCTGTCAGCGGAAACATCAGCTGGCTGGACTTCACTCACGGCATTACGTTTTCAAACGCCGTGCGCCTCATGTGCGGCAAGTATCCGAAACTCTGGCCTCAGGGACTCTTGCAGATGGCATGCTTTCTCGGAAGGAACTCCAGTTTCCTGGATCGAGATGTCAGGGAAGAAGACTGGAGAGTTTCGGATTCGGAGGCGTTTTTCGATGATGCGTTCCAGAAGCTGATGGATCACGGTTTTCGCGACCCGATCTTTTCGGCGCACCTGCTCAAGACCAGCGGCGCAGTTCGCTCGGAACTACCTTCCGCGTCGGCTCGGGCAGGTGATGTGCTTCTGGCCGGACTCAACCGGTTTCTGAACTCGCCGCTGAAGACCAAGCACGGCCGCCGCCTGGCGCGTCAGGCGATAGCGCTGGTTGCTCGGGATTTTGAGTCTGAGTAGTACGCCGCTCAGTCTGACGGACCCCATTATTACGAGTCGATTGAACTATTCATCGCTAAGGCGAGGACGGGTTCAGCAGGTCAATGAATTCCTGACTGTTTTCGGCGCCGGCAACCGTCCAGCAACTCAGGTCGGCCAACAGGTTGACCTGCATCGGCGTCAGCTCCACAAGCTTGTAGACTTCGTTGTCGCCCATGGTCTTATAGTGAGGGAAATGTTCGAAGGGCCCTGACGGCTCTTTCTGATTGCCGGCATCTATGGCTTCGGCAAGCGTTCCGTCGAATCCGCCCGACTTGAATGTGTCCTTCGTGAGCTTGGATTCCCAGTCCGCGACCCGTTCGTTGTAGACCCAGAGGATCGTGACCTGGTCGGCCTTCGGGACCGTCGTGTCGGGTGGGAGTTTGCCGTCTTGCAGATCGACACGGTGAAGGCCCCACCACGGGTTTGTGGCGACTGTGTGAAGGCATTTCACCATTCCACTTTGGACACTGATCTGGGCAGCGAAGTCACAGCGTCGATCCCGGGCATCGATGTCTGCGGACTTAGGGCTTCAAGATGGCGCTCAAGGCACCCAGAGTGCCTGCGCTGGAGATGCCCGCAGCCAACTTGACACCCGCTTTACCGAGCGACTTGACCTTATCAACAACATCGCCGATCGCCTCGTTGTTCTTGGTGGCTTGGTCAACGATGTTGATTAACTTATTGTAGGTTTCCGGATCTGTCAGCTTCAGATCATCAGCAATCTGCTGTAACCCAGCGGCTCCAGCTGAAATCCCATCGAGTTCTTTCTGGGTCTTTGCGTCGGCCTCGGATTTGGCCTTCTCACTGGCTGCGATCATGTCCTGTTTCCAGTCGTCTGCTCCCATTACGTGCTCCTTGCTTTTCGCGTTTCTGTGCCGTTTATCTTATGAGGTTATGGGGTCGTGGGCCCTAAAGCTCTTGCTGCGGCCTCAATATCGCTGGTAGCCGATGAAGCAAAATTAGACGCCTGGACGATTGCACCGTTAATCTTGTCTCGGAGGTCAGTCAGTCCTGCGGCTTGGACGAGGTCATTCTGCAGATCCTGTACCTTCAGCACGCTGTTGAGGTTCGCCGTGACGGCCGCATTGGCGCGGATCACCTGATTGAACGCGTCGTTAATATCAGCAAGCAATGCATTCTCCTGTTCCTGAAGCGGGTCGAGAAATTCCTTTCGTTTTTGGTCTATCGCCGCGACCGCCGTTTGGGCCCAGAACTCGACACGATCCATTTGGTTGTTCGTCGCAGCCTGGCCTAGCCTGCATTTCTCAAGAGATCTAAGGTAAACGAGAGACGGAAGGAAGTGTAAAGGACCGGAAAAGGCCGCCCTGTCTGGCATAGAAGGTTGTGCGAAGAACTTTCAACACACAGACGGAGGCGGCCTTTAACATGACAGAGTGTAAAACAGAACGGGTTCAATTTCACGCTTTAGGTTCACGCGAAGTTTGCGGTCAATTCGACGGTGGGGACATCAGCTCGGACGCGGGCGGATTGCTGCTGCGGGAGGTGGAGAAACGGACCGGGATCCTGAAACAGTTTGCCGGATGTTTCCAGGATTATCGGGATCCGCGATTTGTGGAACATCGCATCGAGCCACTGGTGGCGCAACGGGTCTACGGATTGTGTTTGGGCTATGAGGATCTGAACGATCACGATCAACTGCGTTCAGATCCAGTCCTGGCCGTGATGGTCGATGAGACCGATCCGAAGGGGCGAACTCGGAAGCAGGAGCGGGACCGGGGCAAGGCGCTGGCGGGCAAGAGCACGCTGAACCGGCTGGAGCTCTCGACCGAGGGTGCGGCCAGCCACCCGTACAAGAAGATCGGGCGGGATGAAGCGGCGATGGATCGATTGATGGTGGACGTGTTTCTCCAAGCCCATCGGCGAGCACCACGGCAAATCATCCTGGATCTGGATGCGACCGACGATCCGATTCACGGGAATCAGGAAGGCCGCTTCTTTCACGGCTACTACCGGCACTATTGTTATCTGCCGCTCTACATCTTCTGTGGGGAGTTTCTGCTCTGTGCCCGGTTGCGATCCTCTGACATCGATGGTGCGGCTGGAACGGTGGAGGAACTGGAACGGATCGTGGGCCAGATTCGGCAGGAGTGGCCCCGAGTCCAGATTGTGATTCGGGCCGACTCGGGTTTCTGCCGCGATGAGATCCTGAGCTGGTGCGAGGCCCAGCACCGTGTCGATTACGTGATCGGACTGGCGAAGAACAAGCGGCTGCTCCGCGCGATTGAAACTCCGATGGAGAAAGCGAAGCAGCGATTCGACAGGACCGGAAAGTCGGCGCGCGTCTTTAAGACGTTTCAGTATCGGACCCTGGACAGCTGGACCCGAGAGCGACGCGTCATTGGCAAGGCCGAACATCTGGCCAAGGGAGCCAACCCGCGGTTTATCGTTACCTCGTTACCGAAAGGCCAACCCACCCCAAAGCAGATCTATGAACAGATCTACTGTGCTCGTGGGGACATGGAAAACCGGATCAAAGAGCAACAGCTCGGATTGTTTGCCGACCGGACCAGCACGGCCACCATGCGCGCCAATCAACTCCGGCTCTACTTCTCATCGGTCGCGTACATGTTGATGCAAGCCTTGCGACGGCTCGGATTGCAGGGTACCGAATTCGCGCGTGCGCAGTGCACCACGATCCGCCTCAAGTTGCTCAAGATCGGAGCGCAGATCCACGTCACCGTCCGCCGGATCTGGATTCGGATGGCCGGCGGGTATCCCTATGCCAACGTGTTTGCTCAGATCTACGCGAACCTCCAGAAAATCCCGCTACGTTGTTAAACGTCTCCGCTCGGACATCCCACCCGTTTCGACCTTGGTAGGGATTGCTGTCTCTGTAATCCGCTTTCACCTTGCCATTCTCTTCAACACCAATCACTCAGGCTCCGTTTTTCAGCTCAGCTGGCCTCTTTGCTCCCGCGACACCGCTCACGACCCCTATCCCGTCTACCCATTGCTCGTTTCGCCATCATTCTTGAGAAATGTGGGCTAGCAGCCCGTGGTTAAAGTCCACTTCACAGATTCAAACGGACCCGATGCGACCGTATCGTGAAGAATGATGAGTGAAGGAGGACGGGATATGGGCATGGGACGAAAGAGACGACGCCAGGAATCGCTGTGGATCGCGACACAGGAGTTGCCGCGGACCAAAGGACACGTGTTCTACGAACGGGTGAACCGGATTCTGGAAGAAGACGGATTCGACCCGTTTGTTGAAGAAGCCTGCCAGAAGTTCTACGCCCCGGTGATGGGTCGGCCCGGTGTCGTGCCGGGTGTGTACTTTCGGATGCTGCTGGTCGGCTACTTCGAAGGGATTGACTCGGAACGCGGCATCGCCTGGCGGTGTGCCGACTCGCTGAGCCTGCGGGAGTTTCTGGGCATTGGGCTGACCGATGGTACCCCGGATCATTCCAGCGTGTCGCGGACACGCCGGCTGATCGATCTGGAAACCCATGCCCAGGTGTTCCACTGGATGCTGGAGCGGCTGGCCGGGCACGGGTTGATCGACGGGAAGACGGTTGGCGTGGACGCGACGACGCTGGAAGCGAACGCGGCAATGCGGTCGATCGTGCGGCGAGACACCAGGAACAGTTATGAGGACTTTCTGAAGGAGTTGGCCCACGCTTCGGGCATTGAAACGCCGACACGAGCCGAACTGGCGCGACTGGACCGGAAACGGCCGAAGAAGGGATCGAACGACGACTGGGTGCATCCCGACGACGCGGATGCGCAGATCACCAAGATGAAAGACGGCCGCACGCATTTGGCTCACAAGCTGGAACACGCTGTGGATATGAAGACCGGCGTCGTGCTGGGGGTGACGGTTCAGGGTGCTGCCACCGGGGATACGACGACAATCAAAGAGACGTTGATCCGCACGGCCGAGAACATGGAGAAGCTGGCAAGCAACCCGAAAACCGAAGCGCAGATTCGAGAAGATTGGTTTTCTGAAGTCGTCGCCGATAAGGGATATCACAGCAACGAAACGATGGTCGATCTTCGCGAATTGGGGATACGCACCTACATCTCGGAACCGGATCGGGGCCGTCGCCGCTGGAAGAACAAGCCGGACGAACAACAGGCTGTCTATGCCAATCGCCGTCGAATCCGTGGAGAACGCGGCAAGGAGTTGTTGCGGCATCGCGGCATGATGCTGGAACGACCCTTCGCTCACGGTCTGGAAACCGGCGGCATGCGACGGGTTCACCTTCGAGGACGGGAAAATATCCTGAAACGGATCCTGGTTCACTACGCGGCCTTGAACCTGGCGTTGATCCTGCGCCAGAAGTTCGGGCAGGGCACGCCACGGAGCCTGCAGGACCGGTCTGCGGCATACTTTGCCGCTCAAATCGTGCTCTTCTGCGTCCAGATGGCGCTTCAAACGCATCATGAACTCCGTCAGCTGGATATCGAGCCCAACGTGGCTATCGAATCCGACGTTACGACTGTGTCAGAGAATCTCACTTCTGCCACGGGCTGCTAGGTTTCCACCTGTAACAAAATTCTCAAGGTATGCAGGTGTCCAAACGTTTTCGATAACGCTCAGACCTCTCTGCCGAATCTGATCGAACGAAAGGCGAATCGTTCGTTGGTAACCGCTCTGGAGCTGCGCGATATCCTGGCCGACATTGTTAGAAAGTTGTACGGTCTCTCTCGGTACTCTCGCACACCCCGCCACGCCGAGGAGGCAGAGTCCGAAAATTGACGCCGTCAATCGTTTCGTGTTTCGCATTTTTCCCCTTCAGATCTGATTTAGGCTGGAGTGATTCCGAAAACGTTCGTGCGTGTAGCCTATGCGTGCACTAGCCACATGGCTGTAACCTCAGTGGTCAGCAAAAAAACAAGATTTCCGTTCGCCCTCTGCCACAACCGAAGCAGTCGAGTGGAGTCTAGACGGCCGGACCCACGCATTATGAACACCACCTGCGACCGATTCAAGTGTTTGGATGCTGAATCTGAGGGTTCAAAAAACTGATAGCGGCCGGGTATTTGGCCATGCGTCAGCCACGGAGCTGAAGCTAGGGCCGGGGCCCTAAACGTGGCGATGTTTCAGTCTTGATTAGTCTCCGAACGGGGAGAACGTCATAAGCAAGAAAGTTCTGGTTGCAACGTGTATTCATTTACGGTTAGCTTATGCACCCGACGGTCAGTCTTGGCGACTGACCGTTTATAATTAAAGACGTCCATGCCTCATACGATCGCGCGTCCAATGGAGTGCACGGACAGTTCATGGTGCCGACAGCTCTCTCTTTGCGTGATGGCGTCGCCGACTAGGCCGACGCGACCCTGCACCTGCAGGGACAACGCATCTTCCACGGCACCGTCAGCGGTGACCCACGGGACGGCGCGACTCTCACCGGTCAGTTGGCCTTCGCCACGGGTTCCGACTCCACGTCCATCGCGTGCCAGATGACCGGCCACCTCTCCGGCGCCAGCTTCACCCTGAAAAGTGATGGGGATATCACCTTGGGTGGGGCCTATCCACTGAGTGGCGCCACCGTCTCCTTAAACAACGGAGGCCTACAGGTGACCGGCCAGTGCCTGGGCGAGTCGATGTCTCTGGATCTACAGTCGGACGGCCAGACGCTGAGCTTCACTGCTGAACCCGCCGCGCTGGAGATGCCGAATGTGCTCTCCGTAGTTGTGTGCGTCAAGTTCTGCAAAAAGTATTTCCGAAAAATTCAGTTCTTGAGTGTCGATCGCCGTCGGGCCTGTGGGAATGTGGGAAAGCTGAACGTTTTTGGCGAAGCTTTTCCAAGCCTCAGAGGGAATCCGCGCCTTTTGGCGGATTTCCTCTGAGGCGTCATTTCCATCAGGCCTCTGCGTTTCTTTCTTTTTTGGTTCTTTTTCTTTCTTTCGTCCCCTCGAAAGTTTTCCACAGCGATTGTTCGCTCCAGGATGCTCTGTAATCGCCGATCGACATCCGAGTCGATCATTGGGGTCGGCCCGTTGGGACGCGTTTAGGCAGCCGGCGTCTGACGGTGCCAGTCCCTTTTGTGTTCCTTCAACAGGTCCATGTTCAAGTAGCGGATCGCTTCGATCCAGTTCTCGTGCGTTTCGGTGGTCAGCGCCCGAATCAAACGCAGACAGCTGGCTGCGTTGGGGAATATCCGCACCACGCGCGTTCGCCGTTTGATCTCTTCGTTGAGCCGTTCCAGCATATTGGTGGATTTCATGTGTTTGTGATGCTGAAGCGGCAGCGTGTAGAAGCTTAGTGTCTCGTCGATATTGTCTTCGACCCAGTCGCAGAGTTTGGAATATTTCTGCCCCCACTTGCTCAACCATGTCGCCAGGTCCTGCCGCACTTCCTGGAGGTCCCGCCGGTCGTAGAGCCAACGCAGTTCCTGGAGACAATCGTCATCGGCTTTGCGCGGCAGATAATCCAATGCGTTTCTCAGAAAGTGGACGTAGCAGCGTTGCCAGATCGCTTCGGGCAGGACTTCTGCGATGGCTTTCTTCAACCCGGCATGATCGTCGGTCACCACGAACTCCACGCCGCACAAGCCGCGTTGTTTCAAACTCAGTAACAGTTCCCGCCAACTGGTCGTGCTTTCCCGTTCCGCCAGTTCCACCGCCAACACACCGCGCCTCCCGTCCCAGTTGATTCCGATCGCCACCAGAACTGCTCGGCTCCGGATGACCCCGTCTTCGCGCACCTTCTCGTAGCGCGCATCCAGAATCAGGTACGGGTATTCTTCCTCCAATGCTCGCGTCGCAAACTTTTTCAGCTCCGTGTCCAGTGTCTTATTAATCCGGCTGATCGTGCTGGCCGAAAACGAATGCCCGCATAATTCTTCGGTGATGGCCTTGACCTTGCGCGTCGACACGCCCTGCACGTACATCTCGGCCAAGCTGGCCACCAAAGCTTTCTCGCTGCGTTGGTAGCGTTCAAACACTTCCGTGCTGAACCGCCCGGCCCGGTCCTGCGGCACGCGCAGCTCCAGCTTGCCCACCCGCGTGACCAGGTCCCGCCCGTAATAGCCACTCCGATATCCGGTCCGCCCCGCCGTTCGTTCACTCTTGGCCGCGGCCACAACCTGCTCCATCTCCCCCTCGAGAATTTCCTGAACCACCTCCTGCACGACGCTTTTCAGCAGATCCTTTTCCTCTCCTAACAGTTCTTTCCAATCCACTCCCTTTCGCTTAATCTTAGTTCGGGCCATCGGTTCATCTCCTTCGTTTCAAAGTTGTTGGTTGCCAACTTTCTCGGAGATACCCTGGCCCCTTCCTATTTCAGGACCCCTTTTTTGCAGAAACTCTGAAACATAACCCTCTCCGTCACCGGTCCGGATGGAAAAGGAGGGCCCAAGGTCAACCTGACCGTGCCGGAACCGCCGGTTCCCCCGGCGCTGCCGGATCCCGTTCTAGCCTACGGACAGGCCTGGCTCGACAACACCGAAGCGATGGCCGCCCACCTGCGCGCCGATGTCGGCAAGGCCAGCCAGGAAGTGCAGGACGCTCTGGCCGGCGCGCTCGACCAGATCGAGAAGCTCTCCATAGAGGGTGAACAGGACGCGCTGGAGTTGATCGACAAGGTCGTCAAGGAGCTCGAGCTGCTGCTCTCGCTGCTGCTCGGCTGGCATCCCGAGGGCGGTCCATCCCAGTTTCTGGTGGGCAAGATCTGTGATGCGTGGTTATGGAACCACGCGCGGAACGAGAGCCAGTTGCAAACGACATGAAGCCCGAGTTGACGGACACCAAAGGTCTTGTGTTCCGGCACTACATCCCACGACCGCAGCTGCAGCCAGGGACCTACCTCTCGCTGACGGGAGACAATCCAGAAACGCTTGTCTACGACTGGCACCAAAACCAGGCCGGCGCCTTCACCGTTTCCGCCTGGGTCAGGACCACGGATGCCAAAGATTTCGCGCGGGTTGTCACGAAGCCTGCGGGCGGCAATCAGAACTATAGCCTGACCCTTTATTGTGGACGCGCGCAGATTCGCTACGATGACGACAGTGGGGCCCACTTCATGACTTCGGACTTTGTGGTCAGTGACGGCGAATGGCACTGCCTGACAGGAGTCCGTGATGAGAAAAGGGGCCGATTGCTCCTTTATGTCGATGGGCAGCTTGCGGGCATAACCAACGCATCAAGCTCGCAGCCCGCGTTTAGCTATGAACCTTTATGCATTGGGAGACATCCTGGGGGAGGCAGCAGCCAGAACCTTGCTGCGGATGTTTGTCGCGTCCTCATCTGGTCGGGGGTGCGTTACCAGAGCGAAATCGTCAGCGACATGACGGGCGGTGTACCCGTGAGTAGTAATGTCTATGTTCACAAGTACTATTAGCGTCGATCTCCTGGTGAGTTTGGCGTGTAGGCTCGACGGATGGACAGTCGTTCTTACTGGTCTTGGCCTGCAATCGTCTCAGCCTGCAGCGGGATGCCGCGCGGGGGATTCAAGTTAATATACGGAAAATTGCTTTGAATCCGCTGCCTGTCAAGGGAACACTTCAGTCTGATGATCGCAGTGGACAGGCCGTTGGCAAAACTGCTCTGGAATGAATACTGGAGGGGGGACTCCAACCCCTACAAGACTAAGTCTTGGCACATTTTGAGTCTGAAAAGGTCTAGAATTCCGGTCTCGGAAAGATCAGCCCCGAAAAGACGATCCATACCACTAGCAGTGTGAGCAGAACATTAAAGGTCTGTCCCACCAGGTAGAGGATCAGAGGTTTTCCACTGCCCATTTGCTTTCCGAGCTGTCGAAAATTAGATTCCAGGCCGATCGAAAGGAAAGCCAGACAGAAAAACCAGCTTCGGAAGTCGCTGGTCACGTCGATCGCCCGATCGACGGCATCAGCACCCAGGAGC
Source organism: Terriglobia bacterium (assembly GCA_965218085.1). Taxonomy (GTDB): domain Bacteria; phylum Acidobacteriota; class Terriglobia; order 20CM-2-55-15; family 20CM-2-55-15. Next base: position 1,560,970 of record CBDCKF010000001.1, read on the forward strand.
GGTACGAGGAAGAACGAAACAATGAAAGAGGCTCCGATGAATCCCAGAACGAACTTCGGAAATCGGTTCCAGATTTCAACGAACTGAGGCCGGCCACCTGCGCCGGGTTCGATGCGAGCGACCCAATACAGAGCGACACCGAAGGCGATGATGCCGATCAGGATATTCTGAATCATCTTCACGACGGCGGCGGTTTGCATTGCATCATCGCCGAGAATCTGTCCCGAGGCCACCACAGCACCGGTCGAATCAACCGTGCCCCCGATCCATGCGCCGGCGATGATCGGGTCGAGGCCCATGGCCTGGGCGAGGAAAGGCATTCCGACCATCATCAGGACTGTGAATATCAGCGTCATCCCGACAGCCAGCGTCAGTTCTTCTTTCCGGGCGCGACACGCGCCGGCCACAGCGATCGCGGCCGATACACCGCATACCGAGGTTGCCGCCGCTATGACCATCGCGAAGGATGGCGAAAGTCCGAATTTGCGGAAACCGAGCCAGAACATCGAAAGCAAGACGATCGGCGTTACACCCCAGGCCACGATCAAACCGTACTGACCCAGTTCCAGAATTCTTCCGAAGATGACCTCGGCGCCCAATATGACCAGTCCTATCTTGATGAAAAGCTCGGTTCGAACCGCCGGCCGCAGCCAGCCCGGGGTTCCGATGAAGTTGCTGATGACCAAGCCGAGTATCAAAGCCCACAACGCATATCCCAGGCCGTAGGCTGCCAGAACTTCATTGGCCGCTATGTAAAAGGCGACTGTCGCCAGGACGAACAGTGCTGGAAACGCGCGGACATAAGCGCCGGTATCGTTTCCTAGGGTACGTACGGCAATCGTTGTCAGTACACCGGTTCCAAGCAACAACAGACCCAGTGGGAGGATCAGCGATGCGGGAATTCCCGACAGTGGCGAAGACCAGCGTGGAATTCCCGGAACGTAGGAAACCATCCCTGCGAAAACCGATGCCAGCAGTGCGAAACCGACCCACACCGACCACCAGTCTTCTCGCGTAATGAATTCCTTGAACCAACTCATTGCATGTCCCTCAATAGACGCCCGGCGTTCGCCGCCTCCCGCGCTCGGAGCTCCTCCAAGTTCACTTCTGTATAAAAGAGAGCGCCCGCGTCGAACCCGTGTTCAAGGTTTCTAGCGGGTACCGGACCCAGCCATTCCTTTGTTGCCACCGGTTCCAGTACTGTAATGAGCAACCAGACAAAGCTGGGAAACAGGATTATAGCCAGCAGTGTTTGTATTCGAGATGCCATCGGCTTTTCACTCGTTCAAGTTCGACAATTAAATAGGAAATCGTGATGTATGGCAAACGCAGTGAGTATTCGTTCGCCCATATTCAGAGCAGTTTTTCGGGAAGCTTGCCTACATCCACGTGTCACGATCTTTGTAGGCCTTGAACGGCCTGTTCGGGTGGGCTTTCTTGAACTCGAGAAATTTCCGAAGCATTTCCCTGTGGCGTCGATCCGAAGTCTTGAGCGCCGCATGCGGCATGTCAATCAAGAGCCGTTCGATTGCCCACACATTCCGTTTCGAAAGCCTCCAATTGCTCTTGGTAAAACCCCGGAGGTCAGCAACGCCGAACCCGGTGATGCGCCCAGACCCGTCGACATAGGGATCGACATAACTGAGCGCCAGTTGCCGGATCGTTCGAAATACCGGTTTTCGTCCGTGCAGTCCCACGTCCCGGGATTTTGCGACGGTCCCCCACAGACCGCCGACGTTGAACAGGAACAACACATGATCCAGATAGTCGGCTGATTCCAGATCGAGCAGCAGCGGAAGGTGGCCGTGTTGCTCCATGATCGTTGCGGCGGACAGTGCGGCCTCAATACAGTTGGCACGACCACACCGCACAACCTCCCGAAACGTTCTCAGCGTGTGGGATTCCCAGTTGTAGGGCAATGAACGCAGATATCGTTGTACCTGAAGGGGAGTCCCGTGTTTCTGAATGACCGATCTTTCCTTCCGAGAGAATTCAGTGAGAGATGGCCGTCGAGTCGTGATCCCTGTGTCCGGTTTCGTTGGTGTTCGGGCCAAAATATTTCAGGATACTTTTACGACGACGCCTTCGCTGCCTGGGCCATTCGCTCCTGCATTCGGCGGGTCAGGTGCGGCACGATGTCGATCATACGTTCGATCAGCATGGGTTGGCCCCGATGATGCATCTCGTGCTCTTTGACCGAAAGCAATATCTCGAATCTGCTTTTCGCAGGGGGTGTTGCACCGGCCGGCATTTCAACGGATTCTCCAAGAAACTCTTCGGAAACACCCTCAACAAATTGTGCCCAGATTTCACCGTTTTTCTTGAGCAGATCAATAACCTCAGCCTTGGTTCGCGACTGTGCCTCCTCCGCTCCGAGTTTTTCCATAGTGCCGCGGAAATCGTAACCCTCGAGCGTCGTTCTACGCTCGACGGCGTTGATCTGATGCCAGAAACTGTAGGAGAGCGCAATGTGTGTGAGCATCTTCTCAACGGTTCGGGTTTCCGGTCCAGCCTGAAAGCTGTACTGTTCTTCCGGAATCTCTTCCGCGATCTGGATCGTATTCTCACGGACGGCTCGGAAGCTGGACGCTAATTCTGTCGCACTGTAGTAGTTCATTTCTGTCCTCCGATAACTTTTCCTAATTCTACGGCATTTCCCGTGGATTGTGGTTCGAGCCGGGAATGGGCAATGCTAAACGAGTGGCCACAGTCCGCGCTTTCGGTTGAAACTCGGAAATAGTCAGAGAGGGGGCTATCCTATTGGAAAGGGTTCGCAATAGAGAAATTCGCAGGGAGGACACACGAGCATGAAAGCGCTGGTTACCGGAGCGACGGGCTTCATCGGTCGAGAACTGATCAAGCGGCTCGATGCGCCTGCTGCTTTGACACGGAATACAGGGAGTGCCGCTTCACGGGAACTCGGAGTGCGGCTTTCATCCTGGGAGCCCGCGGCGGGCCCGCCTTCCGTGGCGGCGTTCGATGGCGTGGACACGGTGTTTCATCTCGCTGGCGATCCTGTGGCCAAAGGCCGTTGGACTGCAGTTAAGAAGGCCAGAATCCGCTCGAGCAGGGTCGATGGCACACGTCACCTCATAGATGCACTGGCTGCCATGGAAAAACGACCGGCCTGTCTCGTGAGCTCTTCGGCTGTGGGGTATTACGGTGATCGCGGGGATGAAATTCTGGACGAGAAGTCCAGCCCTGACGGATCGTTCCTCGCCGAAGTGTGTGAGGCCTGGGAGCGGGAAGCCTTGCGGGGGGAGGAGTACGGGATTCGGGTCGTCACCTTACGGACGGGCATCGTTCTGGGCGTGGGCGGCGGGGCATTGGAGTCGATGTTGCCGCCCTTCAAGCTGGGGGTGGGAGGCCGCTTAGGGAACGGCGAGCAGTGGATGCCCTGGATTCATATCGGAGACCTGGTTCGCCTGATGCTTCATGCGGCAGTCCAGAAGGACCTGCGAGGGCCGCTGAACGGGGTTTCCCCCAACCCTGTCACGAACAGGGATTTCACGCGGACTCTGGCCAGCACCCTCCGTCGGCCGGCGCTGTTTCCAGCTCCCGGGCCGATTCTCAGGCTCGCGCTCGGTGAGTTTGCGGTGGTTCTTTTGGGTTCACAGCGAGTGGTTCCGACCATGGCGACCCAGTCGGGTTTCGAGTTTCAACATCCGGACCTGGAAGGCGCTCTGGCCGACATTCTCAAGTAAGAGCGTCGTCAATTCTCCATAAGAGAGCAATTTGCCTCCGGAGCTGATTATCTCAGGCGGGAGGCTCCTCACCCCTTCTCGAACATATCTGTTTTGAGCTGGTCTATTGCAGTCGGGCCCCCACGGGCCACTGATGCCCGCCACCAACCCGCCAGGACACTGCCGATCAAAGAATGGAAGAGACTAGAGATGGCGCTGGGAACCGCGACGAGAGGATTGACGAAGTTCTGTCCGGCCAGTACGACTCCCAGGCCGGAATTCTGCATGCCAACTTCGATCGCGACCGTACGGGCGGATATCACACTCGGGGATAGGGTTCGGGTCAGAAGGTAGCCGAGGCCGAAGCCACAGACATGCAGGGCGAACACGGCTCCAACCAGTAGCAGGCCGGACTCGATTATCGCCCCACGGCTGGCTCCGATAATCGAAGCGACGATCATCGTGATCAATATGACAGATATTAACGGTGCCACAGGAAGTATTCTGTGGGTCAGTCGCGGTGCGTATCGTCTGAGGGTCAGACCCAGCACGATCGGGACGATGACGACCTGGAGCGTACTCAGGAGAAGGCCGGCTGCTGGAACATCCACCCGGCTGCTGGCATACATTGCTGTAAGAGTGGGCGTCATCAGGACCGAGAGTGATGTGGAAACCGCCGTCAGTGAAACCGAAAGCGGAACGTCGGCGAGAGCCAGGTAAGAAATCACGTTCGACGCGACCCCGCCCGGGCAACACGACACCAGAATCAAGCCAACGGCGAATGGCGTCGGGAGCCCCATGACTGAAGCGATGCTCCAACCCAGGAACGGCATCACAAGGTATTGGAGGGCCACACCCACACCAATCAATCGCGGCCGCAACAGGACCCGTCGGAAATCGTTAATCTCTAAGGTCAGGCCCATACACATCATGGTCGCGCCGAGGGCGAGGGTAATGAGAACACCGCTGAACCAGGTGAACACCTCTGGCCGGTAGAGAGCGACGACGCTGGCAAGGAGGACCCAGATGGGAAAGGCGAAGGTCGCGAATTTTACGATTCGTGAAAATCCGAGCATCGGATTCGGGATCTTACGCGAAAAATTTGAGAACTGCATTCAAATCTGGCATTTATAGGTGTCATTTTGATAATTTAGTCTTCGTCGTCAGAAGCCGTTCGTTGAAGGAACCTGTTACCTGGAGGACTCGTGGGAATCCGAACCCTGACCATTATTATTGTGCTGGCCGCCCTGCTCTGCGCGTTTGTGCCCGCATCACTGTCCCAAAGCCGCAATCCGGTAGATGAAATGCGGCGCCGGGCCGAAGTCGTTTATTTTCAGCAGAGGGTCGATACTTTCGTCGAGGACACTTTCGAATTCTACGAGATCAGCGGTGAACTGATTTCTTTTCGTGTCCATCCGAACATGACGCGGGCTGAATTGGACCTGATGGATGAGAAGGCCGAGGACCTGGAAGACAAGGCGGGTGACCTTATTTCATTCGTGCGATTCGTCTCTCCAATCGTGCGTGGAAACACAGATAATCTCTGGGTCATTCTCGAACCACTGGATGAGGATTCCACCATGGAGACCCGGCTCACACTGCTCCTGGCTATGGTCAATGGAATACAGCCCAAAATCGAGCATTACGTGGAAATCATTACAGAAGCGCTTGATCCCGCTGTGGACGTTGAAGACCTCGTCGTCGAAGCATCCCTGCCCTTCCTGATCGCGGGTGGGTTGGAGGAACTCCGCGAGATGACACGCGCACTTCGACGCACCCTGTAATTCGGAAAACTCCAGCGGAGTTCCCCATGGGTGGCCCACACGCCTCTTACCAGATTCTCTTCGTCTGTATCGAAAACTCAAATCGTAGCCAGATGGCCGAGGCTTTCGCACGGATCCACGGCGGGGACGCGCTTGAGCCGTACAGCGCGGGCTCCCGAGCCGGAGGAGTCGTAAACGCTCGGGCCATTGCCGCGATGGGGGAGATCGGGTATGACTTGGGGACTCACCGATCCAAGTCCCTACACGAGATTCCGGACGTGGAATACGATCGGGTCGTCACTATGGGCTGCGGTGATGCGTGCCCATTGGTGGCTGCCAGGCATCGGGAGGATTGGGACATTCCCGACCCGAAATCTATGGAACCTGAGGAATTTCGGGCGGTCCGCGACCTTATAGAGCGAAAAGTCAGGACGCTCGTCGATCGCCTCAGCGACCCCTCCTAGGGCATTTTCCTGAGCGCAAAATATGCGCGTATGTGCATGATTCGCGTGAAGAAAGGCCTATCAGGCATCCAAAATACTCGGAAATAACCGGAAGCAACCGGTCAGAAAAAAGGCCGAAACACCCCAAAAATCACTTGACATCACGGTGACTCAGCGATGAAATAGGCAATCCCCGGGAGATCTAGAGGTCAAAATGGAACGATTAAAAGAGGTAATGACTCTGCGAGAAGCCTCGCAATACTTAGGGATATCTCCGGACACCCTTTACAAGTATTTGGGCGAGGATAAGATTCCGGCGTTTAAGCTCGGAAATCGCTGGCGGTTCAAGAAGGACCTGCTGGATCGGTGGATGGAAAAGAAGAGTGAGCGCGGGACCAGTTCTTTAACGAAACGCGGTCAGAAGACCCGGTGGTAACCCGCCGATGAAGGGGCTATTGACGTATGTTTGGTAAGAGCAAGGCACTTGTTGGACTGGACATTGGTTCGAGCTCGATCAAAGCGGTCGAGCTGTCGCAATCCAAGAGTGGCTACCAAATCGTGGGTTTTGCGCGATACGCGCTGGGGCCGGATGCGGTCGTCGACGGGGCGATAACCGACTCGGGGGCGGTCTCAGAGGCCATAAAGGCAGCGTTCACCATGGGAGGCTTCAAGGCCAAGGGCGTGGTGACTAGCGTGTCGGGGCACTCGGTTATCGTCAAACGTGTTGCTCTTCCGGTAGACAGCGCCGAGGAAGTCGAGAGCTCGATACAGTTCGGCGCAGACGAGTACATCCCCTTCGAAATCTCAGACGTCAACCTGGACTATGAAGTGCTTGGCCCGGCTGAAGGTGAGGAAGACGGACTTGAGGTTCTCCTGGTGGCAGCTAAGAAGGACCAGATCGAGAACAATACCAATGTCGTCACGATGGCCGGACATGCGGCAGAAATCGTTGATATTGATGCCTTTGCGCTGCAGAACGCGTTCGAAGTCAACTACAACCCGGATCCTGACCAGGCGATCGCGCTACTCAATCTCGGAGCGTCCTTGACCAACATAAATATTACGAAGGGCGGAATGCCCCTGTTTATTCGGGACGTGTCCGTGGGTGGGAGCCAATACACCGATATCTTGCAGAAAGAGTTGCAACTCAGCTACGAGGAAGCCGAAGACCTGAAGTTTGGAAAGCAGGTTGGGATGTACGATGCCGACATGGTCGCCCCATTGCTGGATTCGATTACCGACATGTTGACCATGGAGGTTCAGAAGACTTTCGATTTCTTCAAGGAGACCTATCCAGACGAGACGATTACGTCCGTGTATTTGGCCGGAGGAACTTCCAACGCGACGGGTCTTGCCGAAAAAATTCAAACGGCTTTCGGCTATCCGACCGAGATTATGGATCCGTTTAAGGCCGTTACGGTCAGTTCGAAGGTGAGTTCGGGAATTCAAGAAATAGGTCCGGCTGTAACGGTCGCTCTCGGCTTAGCTTTAAGGGGATTTGACGCATGATCCGCGTGAACCTAACGGGAGCTCCCAAGAAAAAGGCGGGGGGTCGCAAGGGCTTCAGCCTTCAACTGCCGGCGAATGCGCTTCCTGTGTTGTGGGTTGTGATCATCCTGGGAACCGCCTTTTATGGCTACACCTGGTATTCGGGCCTGACCTCGGAGACTGAGGAACTTGCGACCCGGATTGCGTCTGCCCAAGGCCAGTTGGCCCAGCTTCAATCCGTCATCGATGAAGACGCGGCTTTTGAAGCCCGGAGGGAAGAGCTGGCAAACCGGATTATGACGATTGAAGGGTTGCAGCGCGATCAGGTCAGCCCGGTGGTTCTGCTCGACCGTTTGAGCGAGGCCATCACGCCGACCGAATACGTGTGGTTGCAGCAGGTACAACAAAATGACACTGTCGTTACGATGGCCGGTGTCGGGACATCTGTAAACGCAATTGCCGATTTCGTATCCAGCCTCGAAGAGACTGGCTATTTTAGCAACATTAATCTTGTGAACGCCCAGGATACCGCCGGGACTTTTTCGTTCCAGATGAGCTGTGAATTTCTTCCGCCACCGCTGGCAGTTGAAGAGGTTGAGGACGGAGAGGCCGAAGGCGCAGGCGAAGGAGACGACCCCGAACCCGATACCAATCAGTAGTGGATGCGGGTTTGAATACGGTTTATGGCTGTCAACTACAGTGACTTTCAGAGATTGCCCTTGTACTACCAGGCCCTCATCGTAGTGGGTATCTCTGGGGTGATCCTCGGTGGGTTCTGGTATCAGTTTCTGAGACCTATGGAAGCCAACCTGGTGGCCCAGAACGCCCAACTGACCCAACTCAATCAGGATGTTGCGGCGGCGGTTCAAAGACAGCAGCAACTGGCCGAAATCCGGGCGGAATCTGAAGAATTGGGGGAGCAGTTGGAGGATTTGAAGACCATCTTGCCGCTTGAACGCGAAACTGACCAGATCCTCCGGCAGGTCCAGCAGGCAGCGACAGATTCGTCTCTGAGGATCCTTCGTGTATCGCCACGGGCGACCGTAGATAACGAGTTTTATTCAGAGTGGCCGATCGACATGCAGGTCGAAGCCACGTACCACAACATGGGTCTGTATCTAGACAGAATTCGGGAACTGGAGCGAATCGTGAACATCTCAGGGCTTCAGATGACTGCCGCCGGAGATGGCGTCACCTCATCGGTGTCGGTTACCTATACCGCGACGACATTTGTGTACCGTGAAGAGGAGCCGCCACCGGGGAACTGACTATGAGCTATAGATGGATACTCATGTTGGCTCTTATTCCGGTCGTCTTACTGGTCGCTCGGGGGGAAAGCGCTCCTCCGGCCATAGCCGGGCAAGATGCTCCGGATGCTGTGGTCGTAGAGCAAGAAGAAGAGCCGGCGCCGCCACCCTTGGCGATTCCACAAGGGTATCAATACGACCCGCGCGGTCGGCGGGATCCCTTCGTGAATCCGGTTCCACCTCCACCACAGGCAGTCGACCCTCTTTCATTAGTTCCCGCAGTGCGCCCTCTGGGCCTTCCGGGTGTCCTGCTTAACGAAACCTTGCTGGTCGGAGTGGTGACCTCGGAAGAGCCGTCGATGAACGTCGTGGTTGTGCTGGCTCCGGGCAATCGGACTTTCTTTGCCCGCGCAGGAGACGAGCTGCTTGACGCAGTGGTCAAAGAGGTCGGTCCTAATGCAATCGTATTTGAAGTAATACCTCTCGGAGGTCAACCTGAACCCGAACAACGAGAGGAAGTCGTGCGAACGTTAAACGCGACGCCAGGAGAATAAGTGATGACTGTCTTCACTAAAACAACTACGGCAGCGAGCGTTGTCTTGCTCCTGTCAACCATGGCCCTGGGGCAGATTTCAGATAATTCCGTAACGGTTGAAACTCTTGTCGTGGCTCCGGCCGAAAATGCCGTGGAGTTCACAGTCAATTCGACCGAGTGGGTTCGATACACGTACTTCGAGCTGGAAGGGCCGCGTGTCGTTGTCGACTTTCACAACGCGGAGAACGCCTTGGGATTCTGGAGGAAGGAAGTGAGTCATGCCGGCGTCGACCAGGTCCGGGCGTCTTTCTTCGCTGATGCCAAGCGCGAAGCGACGCGGCTGGTTTTCGATCTGGATGAAGAAATCCCCTACGAGGTCATTGATGATGGCGAGGGACAGGTTCGTGTCCGTTTCGGTGTGAATGAAGTTGAGGAAGTACGGGTGGCCAGCATAGATGCGGATGACCGTCTAGCGAACCTCGGCATGTGGGACACCCCATTCGAACCCGGCCTTTTTGACAACGGTGACACTGAAGTAAGTCTGCTGTCTGATGCACGGGAAAAAGGCGTAGCGGGGGACGTCGTTTCGATTTCTGTTGACGCTGAGGAACAGGAACTAAGTGGAAAGGTAGGGGGTGACGACAGCGGGCAAACAGTCAACGTGGACGCGGGAGACTTCGAAACAGCTCTTGTCGAAGTCCTGGCCATCGACAGTGGCGGGATCAATCTGAATCTTGCCGACGACCTTCAAGAGAGCGTTGAAGAAGCCTCTCTGACTTTGTCCTCCCATCGGCCGGAGCAACCGGAGACGACTGCCAGCGCCTTGCCCGCCGGCATCGAAATCGGTGAAGGCGTGGAAGCTGTCGAAGATGTTGTTGCTGTAGAGGGTATTGCTGAGGTTGCTGAAATCGCTGAGGCTGAAGGCGGGGAACCGCCTGTCATCGAAAACCATCGAGAAGCCTCACGGGTTCCCATACCCGCCCCGATTTTGGCGTCGGAAGTGGAAACTGCGTCTGCAGGCCCAGGTCTCCTCGCCTCGATATCAGCGAGCGCGGAATTTGAAATCCAGGAGGCCGCGCCCTCGATCGTTGTGGAAGCGCTGGAATCACAAGAGCCTTCCAGGGTCGAGCCGGGAGCCTTGGCCCAGCCTGTAACGACGGTAGTGCCGCCTCTATCCATTGCTGAGGTCGTCGCCGAGACGATTCCCGTAGCCGGGGCTGTGGCTGCCCCACCGCCGCCAACTTTAATGGGTCAGGCCGTCGCGCCATTGGCAACTCCGCAGTACACAGGCGAGATTGCAACTTTTGATTTTAGGGACCTGGACCTGCAGGATTTCTTCCGGTTGATCGGAGACATCAGTGGACTGAACGTCGTTTTGGATCCTGCCGTCAACGGTACCGTCACTTTGCTATTACGCGCCGTGCCCTGGGATCAGGCCCTCGACGTCGTCCTCAGGAACAACAACCTGGGCTACGAGTTACAGGGGAACATTCTGAGGGTCGCCACGCGTACCACCTTGCAGGCTGAAGAAGATGCGGCGCGCCTGTTGCGCGAAGCGCAGGAATTAAATGCGCCGCTGGTGACCGAGACCTTCATATTGAGCTACACGCAGTCGGCAACGGTATCGGCCATCATTCAGGATCTGTTGTCGCCGAGAGGCACGATCATCACCGACGCGCGCCGCAATGCTTTGATTGTAACCGATATCCCAAGCCAGTTTGGACGTGTGGGACCTCTCGTATCATTTCTCGACACACCGGCCCAGCAGGTGGAAATCGAAGCCCGCTTGCTTTCAGCGAGTAAGTCGTTCTCCAGAGATCTCGGCACCCAGATTGGTCTTCTGGTGGGTAACAACAGTCAGAATGCCCTTACGGGTCTCCCGGGCTCTGGAAGTCCATTCGCACGAACTCCTACGCCCAGCGTGAACGTGGGTGGAGCCGTGCCATTAATTTCAGATTTTCCGGCCGGGGGAACATCCGGGTTGTCATTCCTGCTCGGGGCGGGTGGCGACGTCTTGTTAGACACCATCATTCAGGCAGCCGAGGCGACCGGTACCGCGAAACTGCTGTCCCGGCCCAGAGTCACGACGCAGAACAATCAATCTGCGACGGTTTCCCAGGGTACTCAGATTCCCGTTCAGACGAATGTGAACAACACGATCGCCGTCACGTTTGTGGACTTTTCTCTCAATTTGACTGTGACTCCATAGATAACAGAAGCTGGGACGATATTGCTGACAGCGGCCATCGAGAACAGTAGCCCGGATTTCGGACGGTCCGTCAACGGCATACCCTCGGTTCCCTCACAGCAGGCCACAACGCAGGTCCTGATACCGGATGGCGGAACTGCCGTGGTTGGAGGAATATTACTCGACAACGATTCCGTTAACATCAGTCAAGTCCCGGGACTGGGCAACATCCCCGTATTGGGGAATCTCTTCAAGAGTACGCAGGTGATTAAGAGCACGAGCGAATTGTTGTTCTTCATTACGGCGCGCATTAAGCCTGCGAACCCGCTGGAGTTTCTTTCGGAAACGACACCGGAGGAGTCCTCCCAGCTCCTCGCCCAGTAGTTGAAAACAGGCGATCCTCCATCCGGGTGAGGGTCCTTCACTTTCGAGTGAAAGGCCGTCACCCGGAACAGGTTCGAACAGGTCGACCAGGTGCCGAGTCTTCTTTTCCAAGAAGTATCAGTAGTGTCCCAACGTTTAGATGGGCGTCGCCCATAGGTTATTGAGAATGGTCATATTAGATCGGCTGAGAGCCAAAATCGATTTGAATTTGATTGCGTACTGGCGGCATCCTTCCGCGACTTTGCGGCAGGAGGCGGCCTATGAATTCCGGCAAGACGATCTTCTCTCAGCTGATGGACTTTCTTCCCCGTCAAGACTTTCGTCGATGCGTCGATCGCTACCGTGGCAACTACAAACTCCAACGTTTTTCCTGCTGGGATCAGTTTCTGTGCATGGCGTTCGCGCAATTGACCTACCGGGAGAGTCTGCGCGATATCGAAGCCTGTCTGCGTTCGGCTGGCACGAAGCTTTATCACATGGGCATTCGCAGCCGCGTCTCCCGCAACACCCTTGCGAATGCGAATCAGGTGCGCGATTGGCGTATCTATGCCGACTTCGCCCAGACGCTGATCTCCATGGCTCGCGAGCTCTATGTTGGCGACAGTTTCGGTGTCGACCTCAAGCAGACGGTTTACGCACTCGATGCCACAACGATCGATCTGTGTCTTTCCCTGTTCCCGTGGGCACGCTTCCGCAAGCACAAGGGAGCTGTCAAACTGCACACGGTTCTGGATCTGCGCGGCAATATTCCTTCCTTTATCCTGATTACACACGGCAAAGTTCACGACCTCCATCTTCTGGATCAACTCGCCTTCGAGCCCGGAGCCTTCTACATCATGGATCGCGGTTATCTGGATTTCCGGCGCCTGTACAAAATCAGTGTCGCGGCGGCGTTCTTCGTGACACGCGCGAAAAAGAATTTCGTCTTCAATCGTCTTTATTCACTCGATGTGGACAAGTCCACCGGAGTCCTCAGCGATCAGATCATCAGCCTACGCGGCTTTTACTCTCGCAAGCGCTATCCAGAAAAACTCCGCCGCATTCGCTTTCTCGATCGAGAGCACAACAAGTACCTCGTCTTCCTGACCAACAATTTCGCGCTGCCAGCGGCGACCATTGCCCAACTCTATCGCTGCCGCTGGCAGGTCGAACTGTTCTTCAAGTGGATCAAACAGCACCTACGCATCAAGGCGTTCTACGGCACAACCCCCAATGCGCTGAAGACTCAAATCTGGACCGCCATCTCGGTCTATTTGCTTGTTGCCATCGTGAAAAAACGGCTCAATGTCAACGCCAGTCTCTACCGAATTCTCCAGATCGTCAGCGTCACCGTTTTCGAAAAAACGCCCCTTTTAAAGGCCCTTTCCGCCCTCGACTATCAAGATTCAGACTCGGAGAACTCCAAACAACTGAATCTATTCAACTAACGTTGGGACACTACTGAAGAAGTATTAGAAAGCGTACGCAACCAGCTCACGGGTTTTCGCGCACTGGCTCTCATTAGCCTGGACAGCGAGATCGTCGAACAGGTGAGGACCGATTCCACGCTCGATCCGGAGACCCTGTCCGAGTTCGCCACGATACTGCGCATTGCACAGCACACCTCCGAAGACACGGCAGCCGGACAGCTTAGCGAGATGTCCTGGACCGCAGACCGGTCTCTGGTCCTCGCACGGCGTGTTTCGGGGGAAAGTTTTCTGATCCTGGCGGGAGATCCAGGACTCCGGGTCGGTTTCGCCTGGTATCTCCTCAGAAGAGCCGCATGGGAACTCCGTCCACAGTTTGAGAAAGCTCCAGGGTAGTAGCGCGGCGGTGCTACAAGTGCCCTCGGATCAGATGCTATACTCTTCCGACTATCATGAACTTCAAAGAGCTGAAAGAACTGATAGAAATCGTTTCTACGACCGATAATATCGAAGAACTCGAGGTCGAAAAAGCGGGGGTACGTCTGAAGGTTCGGAAGGCCGGGCCCAGCCCTAAGCCGACTCCGAGTTTTGATTCTCCGCCTGCCGAAGATGCGGTCGGGGTCCTCGGTCAGCCATCCGCAGGCACCCCATCGGCGGCTGAAACCGCGGGAGTATTTTTCGTGGCCTCCCCCATGGTAGGTACGTTCTACCGGGCGCCCAGCCCGGATGTAGAACCGTTTGTGAAGGTGGGGGATTTCGTCGAAAAGGGCAGTGTTGTTTGCATTGTCGAGGCGATGAAGTTGATGAACGAAATCGAATCCGAGGTTGCCGGAGAGATCGTCAGCATTCCTGTCGAGAATGGCCAACCTGTTGAATATGGTGAGCGACTGTTCGCCATCCGCCCGCGCTGATCGTCTGATCTGAGGTTTCCAATCCCGATGTTCAGGAAAGTACTGATTGCCAACAGGGGAGAGATTGCACTCCGCGTGATGTTTGCCTGTAAGGAACTCGGTCTCGGGACAGTTGCAGTGTATTCCGAGGCGGACAGGGATGCCCTTCATGTGCGATTCGCCGATGAGGCCGTATGTATAGGGCCGGCTCGCAGTGCGGAAAGTTACCTCAATATTCCCAGCGTGATCAGCGCCGCCGAACTTTCCAACGCCGACGCGATTCATCCCGGCTACGGATTTCTCGCCGAAGACGCCCATTTTGCCGAGGTGTGTGAGGAGTGTGGGATCAAGTTTATCGGTCCGTCTCCGTCCAGTATACGGATGATGGGCGACAAGGCACGTGCGCGGTCGGCAATCTCCCGGATCGGGTTGGAGACACTTCCAGGAAGCTCCGACCCAGTCAAGGATTCCGACGAGGCTCTGGCAATAGCGGCTGAGATCGGATTTCCCGTCATTATCAAGGCTGTAGCCGGTGGCGGAGGCCGCGGAATGCGCATTGTGAGCGAACCCTCCCAGCTGGCAGGGTCATTGGGGACAGCGCGTGCTGAGGCTCTTGCCGCCTTTGGTTCGGCCGAGTGCTACCTCGAGAAGTTCGTCGAGAAGGCCCGCCATATCGAGTTTCAGATTCTGTCCGACGAACACGGTAACGCGATCCATCTTGGTGAAAGAGAGTGTTCGATCCAGCGGCGGCATCAGAAACTGCTGGAAGAGGCTCCCTCAGTCGTCGTAGACGAAGCGCTTCGGGATAAAATCGGGTCCCGAATCGTGGCTGCGGTTCAGGAACTCGGCTACACAAGTGTCGGGACGATGGAGTTTCTGGTCGACCGAGACATGAATTTCTATTTCATGGAAATGAACACGAGAATCCAGGTCGAACACGGTGTAACCGAAATCGTTACAGGTGTCGATCTGATCCGCGAGCAAATTCTGGTTGCCGCCGGCGAGGTCTTGCGCCACCGTCAGGAGGACGTTCATTTTCGCGGGCATGCCATTGAATGCCGGATCAACGCCGAGGACCCGTTGACTCATCGGCCCTCTCCGGGAAGGATAAGCGCGTGGCACCCTCCGGGCGGGCCCGGAGTGCGTGTCGATACGGCCGCCTACGCAGAGTACGTCGTGCCACCCTACTACGACTCGCTGATCGCAAAGGTAATTGCTCTTGCAGCAAGCAGGGACGAAGCGCTTCGCCGGATGGATCGCGCATTGAGTACGTTTATCGTCGAGGGTGTTCGAACAACGATACCCCTCCATTTGAAGATCCTGGCTGATGCGCGATTCAAGGCCGGGGACATGTCCACGGCTTTTCTCGAGCAGTCCGGTGTCCTCGATCCGGATACTTGGGCAGCCCGGCCCTCATGAAGCGGCTGCCGGCGCTGTACGCCGTTGCTGATGCGGCCTTCGGCGATCCGGTTGACATTTCGCGCCGTCTCTTCCGAGGTGGTGCGGGGCTCGTACAGCTTCGTAACAAGCCAGCCGCGTCTGGCCAACTTCTGGAACAAGCGCTTCGGATTGTGCGAGAGGCTCCGCCGAAGGCTGTGGTCATCGTCAACGATCGGGCTGATGTCGCAGCAATCGCAGGTGCGGCGGGTGTTCATGTCGGTCAGGGCGATCTGGACCCACTTTTGGCGCGGGAAATTCTCGGCAGCGAGAGCGTGGTCGGCGTTTCCACACACAACACATCCCAGGTCCGGGCTACGGTTGCCGAATCTGTGGACTATATTGCCGTCGGACCCGTGTTCGACACGTCTACGAAAAAAGATCACGCCAGCGTGCTTGGCTTGGAGCGTTTCGCTGAGATTTGTGAAGCGGTTGACTTGCCGGTAGTTGCCATTGGAGGCATCCGATTGGAACATCTGGGAGAATTGTTTGCGGCGGGAGCAAACTCGGTAGCCGTGATTTCGGATCTTCTCGCTCATGGGTCGATTGAGGCGCGGACGGAAAAGTTTCTGAATAGACTGGCCGAAATCGAAGGCGTGTAGCGGTGCGCGGACTGCGAGTGTCCTCGGTCAGAAGTTTCCGAAATAAGAATTCGTTCGGTCGTTCATTCAGACGACTATCTCCGTCCGGCTCCACGCGTGGTCTGAACGAATGGCGACCCATGCCATCATCATGATGGCGTGGCCTCTAGTGGCCTGTAACAGAGGTATCGCTAGCGGCGTTCGGGCCCAACGGCACCGGATTCTAGGCGCGACGAGGGAGGCAATGCTCTTTCATTGTGAGTGAGGAGCAACAACGAAGACGGTGCCGTTGGGCCCGAACCCCTTGGGCCGATGGGGGTTGGGGTCGATCTCTTTGTCGCTCGTCGGTCACGATGAAAAAGCGGCGCCCGCGGCCTCGGTTCCAGACCTCGGTGGCCCTCCTCGCTCCTCGACCTCGATCGCAAGACCCATCGGCGCCACTGGAGATACCTCTGTTACAGGCCACTAGGTATCGACGGAACGTTGAAGCAGGTCCCAGAACGACCCGCACCGATCCGACGGCGCGGGTGACGTCTTTCATGAAAAGACGCGAGCCCGTGTGTCCAGAGTAAGAAAGATGATTGGATGGGATGAGGACTAAACCGTGAAGCCCCGAACTTCGGAATCAGCGCGCTGGTGCCGATAAACAATTAGAATCGTCTATTACGCATATCAGGATACGGTGGTTCGAGAGCACGGATTTGCGTAAACTGTAGAGTCGAATAACCTGTGTTATGGTCAGCCGTGGCCGAAGGATGGGCCGGAAGGTGCCAAGGGAAGCATTGTTGGAGGTGTCGGATCAGGAAGAGGCGTGGAGTTCTCCCATCGATACCCCTACCTTGTCCGGGGTCGAGCTGTATTTGATCCGCACGCCACGGCATCGACCCACGTTGTTTCTGACGCGTAGATCAATTAACCTGTGCGCCGCAACGGAGAGCAATCGATTCCGCCGCTTTATTCGCCGGATGATGAGAAGCCGAAATTTTGTCATCCGCTGGGTTGGCCGGGTGACGCTGGGGGGGTACCGCTACTATCAGAAACTTGAAGATCGGATCGACCCGCTTGAACGAATGATCAAAGCGCTTAATAGCCCGCACTCGATACATGTCCTGCATGCTCCCAGTTCTAATCCGGAATCGCAGTTTCGAGATCTTCTGCGCGCGCAGGTCATCAAGCACACTGCGTGGCTCATCGTCGACGGGATCCTCACCACGGTCGCTGCGATGTTCTTTTGGGTTCTGGTGCCCATTCCGGGTCCGAACGTATTGTTCTACTACCCCGCACTGCGATTAGCCAGCCACTACAGAGCCATGACTGGGGCGAGACGGGCGTTTGGCAGTATCGAGATCAAGTTTGATGCGATGCCCGACCTGGCCCGTGTCGAAGAGGATCTCCGAAACCAGTCCGGTGGTACGCTAGACGGTGGTGCCGCCGCCGGTATCGAAGGACTGGGAGTCTTCCTCAAACGAATGGTCTAACGGTCTAAGGCAGAAGTCTGCGAGTTGTCCTTTGAGGGATTCACAAGACATATGTGCGATGTGATTGGGTGTCCATGTTGTAAGGGCTTAAATAGCTCAATTAAAAGGACATAACGCCATATGAACTTTCCGATCGATGCTGTGCCCTCCGTATCGACGCTTTTCCTGGACTACATTCAGGGCTCGGAGCGCGCCCGTCAGTTCTACCCCTTCGATCACTCATTGGACGCTGTGGCGGCATTTGCACTCGAGTCCGGACCTATCGTTGATGAGGACCGGAGGGACCGCCTGGCTGGGGCACTGGAGGCCCAGCACAGACGGTGGGGCCTGGACACAAGCTCGATCGAGCCTTTGCGGTCAGGCGCTGTAGCGGTTGTCACAGGACAGCAGGCCGGACTCTTCACCGGACCCATGTATTCGATCCTGAAAGCATTGACTGCAGTCAAGCTTGCCAGGGCGCTGGGGGAGCGGGGTGTCGATGCTGTACCCGTATTCTGGATCGCGGCAGAAGATCACGATCACGAAGAGATCGAATGGGCCGGAATTCTTAGTAAGGTATCGACGCTGGAGAGGGTCAGCACGCCGCTTGGTGATGGCGCTCCGACACCGGTCGCATGGCTCCGCTTCGGCCCCTCTGTCAAGGATGCGATTGACGAGTGTTTTCGGCTCCTGCCTCCTTCGGAGCATCAGGACGAGCTGCGGACGCTTATCGAAGACGCGTATCGTCCGGACGCGTCTCCGGTTGATGCCTACGCGCGGATGATGGCTGGCTTGTTCAAGGATTCCGGGCTGATACTGGTGGACCCGCTCGATGCCGCATTGCGGGAGCTGGCAAAGGATGTCCTGGGGACTTTAGCGGCTCAGGTGGGTGCAGTTCGCTCTGCGCTTCTGGACCGCGGCCGGATGATTGCTGAGGCAGGATACGCGGAGCAGGTGCGAGTCGACGAGAGCTTCACGGGATTGTTCGCCTATCGCGGTCGTGCCAGAGAGCCATTGAGGCCAGGAGATGATATGTCGGCTCTGGATTTGAGTCCGAACGTGCTTCTGCGACCCGTCGTACAGGATTCGCTGTTTCCGACCACCGCCTACGTGGGTGGACCTGCTGAGATCGCTTACCTGGCCCAGGCAGGATCGGTTTATCAGTGCCTAGGGAAGCCGATGCCACCGGTCTTCCCGAGGATCACGGCTACATTAGTTGAGCCTCCGGTGGCACGCGTTATGAGGAAATACGAACTCAGCATCGAAGACGTTTTTCAGGGCATGGATCGACTGAGAATGGGTGCCGTGGCCGCGGGTTCGGGGACGGAGGTCTTCACTGATGCACGCCAACGCATGTCCGATGAAATGGCCCGTCTGCGCCCGGTTGTGGAAGAGGTGGATCCCACTTTGGTTGGAGCCTTGGACAATGCCGTTCAAAAGATCATGCACCAGGTGGACACCTTGCATTCGCGGTTTGTAAGAGGGGAGTCACGACGGGACGAAGTTCTGAATCGACATCTGAAAACACTGACCAATCGTTTGTATCCCGAGCACAAATTGCAGGAACGTGTGGTGAACGTTACGTCGTTTCTCGGCCGCTACGGCTTAAACTTCGTTCCGATGATGGATCGGGCATTGGAACTCAATGGCTCAGTGCATCAGGTGATTGAACTGTAGTGTCCTGAGTCAGAAGTTTCCGATATAAGATTTCGCTCGGTCGTTCATACGGCCATCCTGAACGAACGCCCGGCGACCCTCGCCATCATCCTGATGGCGAGGCCTATATAGGGATCGGAGGAAATTTGAAGTGGTCCCCAGAAGGACCCGCACCGGTCCGACGGTGCGGGTGGACGGCTTTCAGAATTAAGAGGCGGGAGCCGAGGCGTCCAGAGTAATAAGATAATCGGGTCGGACTGAGACATGCCAATTAAGGAGCGAATTTGTGACTCAGGACACTAATAGGATGCAGAGAAACTCGGCGCAGGACATCAACATGAGGTCATCAGAGGAGTTGTTCATCAGACTGTCGGGCGCCATATGAAGATTGGTATTACGTGCTACCCGACTTACGGTGGAAGCGGAGTGGTGGGCTCGGAATTGGGCAGAGAACTGGCCGCAAACGGTCACGAGGTTCACTTCATAAGCTATGCGCTTCCGATTCGTCTCAAGGCGAGCGATCGGATTCACTTCCATGAAGTCGAGGTCCTGTCGTATCCGCTATTCGAATATCCTCCGTATGATCTGGTCCTGGCGACGAAAATGGCCGAAGTGGTGAACCGGTCTGAGTTGGACATACTGCACGTCCACTATGCTATTCCGCACTCTATCAGTGCTTTTCTGGCGAAGAAGATGTCCACCGGGAAAGGAGTTCCGTTTGTGACCACACTCCACGGTACCGACATCACCTTGGTGGGGAACGATCGATCCTACTTGCCGATCACCCGCTTCGGGATAGATGAAAGTGATGCCGTGACGGCGGTCTCCGAGTACTTGAAGGAGCGAACAGTTCGGGAGTTCGATACCCGGAAGGAAATTGAGGTCATACCGAACTTCGTCAACTGTGAGGTCTTCAAGAAGTCGTTCGACTCGGAGTTCCGTGCCAGGTTCGCCGCCGAAGATGAAGGACTGATGATCCATATTTCAAACTTCAGACCGGTCAAGCGGACGGGTGACGTAATTGAATTGTTCACCCTTTTACGTCGGAAGAAGAAGGCAAAGCTCCTGATGGTCGGGGATGGCCCCGAGCGGCC
The DNA here is from genome assembly GCA_965218085.1 of Terriglobia bacterium. Taxonomy (GTDB): domain Bacteria; phylum Acidobacteriota; class Terriglobia; order 20CM-2-55-15; family 20CM-2-55-15. The sequence continues at coordinate 1,581,222 of CBDCKF010000001.1, forward strand.
GAACGCAGAGTGGCTGGCCGAGGTGCATGGCATTCAAAACGATGTGCTCTTCCTGGGAAAGAGTTCCGAGATGGAGCGGTTGCTGTCGGTCTCAGACATCCTGGTGTTGCCCAGCGAAGAGGAGTCGTTCGGTCTAGTTGCCTTGGAGGCCATGGCATCGGAGGTTCCGGTGATCGCGACCCGCGTGGGAGGTCTCGGCGAAGTTGTGGAAGATGGAGCGGATGGCTTCCTGTTCGATGTGGGTGATACCGAGTCTATGGCCGAGGCTGCGGTATCGCTGCTTGCCGACAGGGAACTCCGTCAGGGGATGGGAAAATCCGGCCGCGATCATGCGCAACGCGATTTCTGCCACGAAAAGATCATCAAACGTTACGAGGATCTCTACGAGAAAACGATTTCCAGCGTATCCTGAAGAGCTTCTGTAGTCCTCAATAACTATATTTATATTAATAACACTAAATACTGGCTGTAGTCCGGCCCGGACTGCGCAAATTTTGCGCAGTCGTTTTATCGATATAAGTGACTGAATTTAAGAGCCAACGAGCGGATTTGAACCGCTGAACTGCTGATTACGAATCAGTTTTTCTAGAATCCCTCTATTTCGCCACAGTTCTGTAGATACTTTCAATAAATGCACTTAAGATGTCCTCTTGTTCGATCTGCTACCCCATGGTACGCTCATGTGTGGTTGCCATATGGTTGCCACATAGAACAGCTGACTATGAGGATCTTACGATGGGAAGCCGACTAAAAATTACCAAGAGGGCAGTGGATGCGCTCACCAACCGGGCTGATGATGGGGACGCCATAATTTGGGACGAAGAGATTCGGGGGTTTGGCGTTCGCTGTCGTGCAAGTGGATCGAAGCATTACTTCCTGAAAATTCGGACGGGTGGTCGTCAACGCTGGCTGACCATCGGAAGACACGGCTCACCATGGACGGCGGAATCCGCACGCAAGGAAGCTCTACGATTGCTGGGCGAAAAGGTGCAGGGAATCGACCCCGCTGCCGTCCGCGACCGACCGAAGGCTACCTTGACAGTCGGAGAGGCTGGGGAGGAGTTCTTCGAGGAGCACGCTGCGAGGACCAAACCTTCCACCCTGAGCGAATACAAGCGGCAGTGGGAAACAGTAATCGAACCGAGGATGGGCACCATGCGCGTGACGGATGTTCAGCGCGCTGATGTTGCTCGGCTGCATTACCAGCTGCGGGAGTCGCCTTACATGGCAAACCGGACGGTTGCGACGCTCTCGAAGTTTTTTAACTGGGCCGGACTTCGGGGCCTTCAACCCGAGGGCGGAAATCCGACGCACGGAATTGAGAAGTTCAAAGAGAAAAAGCGCGAGCGGTTTCTATCGTCGGAAGAATTGGCGCGGCTCGGGACAGCACTGACGGACTGCGTGAATGAAGACGTGATCGGGCCCAATGAAGCGGGTGCAATTCGGCTGCTGTTGCTGACGGGTTGCCGGTTGAATGAGATTCTCTCGCTCCAGTGGTCGCATGTAAACTTCGAGAAAGCCTGCTTACAACTGCCAGACTCGAAGACGGGTGCGAAGACAGTCCAATTGAACGCGCCAGCACTTGAAGTCCTAATCAGTCTGCCTCGACTCGCAACGAATCCCCATGTGATTGTAGGAAGGCGGAAAGGCAGGCACCTGGTGAATTTGTCGAAGCCTTGGCGTGAAGTTTGCCGCAAGGCTAAGCTCGACGGGCTACGCCTTCACGACCTTCGCCATTCCTACGCGAGCATGGGGGCTGGTGTGGGGCTGGGACTACCCGTTATTGGGGCACTACTCGGCCATACCCAGGCCGCGACTACTCAGCGATACGCTCACCTTGCCGCCGACCCTCTAAAGCAGGCCGCTGATGTGATTGGGGCGCGTCTGTCCGAAGCATTAGATGGCGAATCGAACAAGACGAAAGGCAGGACAGTGGCAGGCTAATTAGGTTCCCGGTCTGGGTGAATTCGCCAGTATTTCTGTTTGCAAGCTGGACTGCAGAAGCGGCTATAGGTGCTTCTTTCGTGCCACCTCCCACACATTGGGCACTGCCGTTTGGAATTCCCCCGATCTTCCGGACACTTGAGAAAGGGGTGATGATGCCCCGACGAGGTGTCCGATGGCGAAAGATTGAGGGCCGTGAACACTGCCATCCAGATGATGCTGAGCTCCCGCTTGATTGGATTCTTCAGCAGGTCACAGGCAGGAGCGGATTGGTGGACTTTATGATGGTGGAAACGGCCAGGTGTCCGAACTGCAAGAGGGGGATCAGCGAGAAGACGTTGGTGGAGTGGTAGCCGATCATTGCGCGCACTGTCTCAGATCGTCCGGCAAAGTCGGAGGTTGGGCAATTTCCCAGATCGCTTGTTCAATCTGTTCACACGTTAAACCCAGGGCGCCGGTCAGGTCTGAGCCCCCTCTAGCTAGCAAAGGCCAGCTCGGCATCGAGTAGGGAGGCGCCAGGCATTCTACGATCAATCGTTTGAGATTCTTGGTCACCTAACTGCTAGGTTTCCTGTAGCAGAATCCGCCCCGCTTATTTTTAACGGCGAATCCATGATCGCACCGTTCTTGCTTTTGCCATGTGCGGAGCCCCGGCCGGGCAATCTTTGAAGGCAGTTCGCAGGAGGTAATTCAGATGCTCCAATCCCTAAGTTTTAAACGATTTGCAGTAATTTCCGTAGTTGCATTGATGGGTTTGGCGGCGTGTCGCCATCCATTCCAGGTTCGGGTGACGGATTTTCGGGGTGGCGCGAGTCCTTCTTTTTTTCGCGGCGAAGCCCTGAAAATGAACGTGCATTGGGACAAGGAAGATGCAAATAGGGCAGTTCGCTGTCAACTACTTGACACAAATACGGGTGAAAGCAAGTGGGAAGGCAGGGCCAGTGTACCTGTCGTCGAAAACGGCTCCCCCGAAATGCTGGCCTTCGATCCGCCACTCCCTTCGGACGGTCAGCTCGGCCTGACCGCGGGTGCGTATCAGTGGACATGTGACCTGGAAGACTACGGGACGTCAGCGGTCTACTTCGACGTACTTGAGCGTTTTCCCTATAATTGAGCGTGAGGTTCCGCGCCAACTGCACTTCCCGCGATAAGCCAGCAGCGCCGGCAAGCTCAAACTCCTGCGATGCGCTTTGCTCAAGCGTTCTCGCTACTCTCTTTCAACCACACGCCTAATGCAATGGCGATGAGTGCGAGATTCGAGCATGTCCGCGAAAATCCTTCGGGAGTAATACCCATCAGCGCACCACCGACCAGAACGAAGATTACAGCTATCAAAAAGGCCAAGACCGAAGCACCGATTGCCGCTATCGCTACATTGCGCATAGTCTTCCCCTTTCCTTCGTCGTTTGTAGCACGGATTGTATCCGCCTTGTTCAGAGGTGGGAAGAAGGATCGGTTGGGTCGCGCCTAAGCGTAGAATCAGTCCATGTCCCTTCCCATCCACGCCGACGAAGGCGAGCCAGCCGACAAGTGTCAACCGGGCTGGCACCTAACCCGACGGAAGTGGTGGATACTACCACCCGCACTGCTGGCTGGTTACTTGATTCTGGTCTATTCGGTCGCACTGCTGCCTGAAAGAAATCTTTTCGGTGATGCTTGTCTACCGACTTGGCTTCAGGGAAAGGGCCACGACGATTATTATTTCTCTTGGATACAGTGGATTCCGCGCTCAGCAACTTCGTGGTGCATTACACAAGCGCCGATCCTTCTCCTCGGAAACCAAAAGGGCCGAGAGCGGGCACAGGATGGCAGGATCGGTCCCAAGCCAGTTCCCCAACCCGGCGAATGGCAGGTATCCGTGGTGCAGATCAAGAAAAACTGGCCGCTCTTCCTGCCTTATGTTGCGTGGACAACAAAGGGCGGCATACATTTCCGCTTTGGTGCCCGCTGGGACGACGTGGATCACTATTACACCTTCCCCAGCGTCGCTATCGCCACACCACCGTCAAGTTAGCGCCCTCCAGAACCAACGATGCAGGATGATGAGGCCTTAGAAGTAGTCTTCGAGACCGTTGTCAACGCGCTCATCGACCGCTCTCATAAACTCCCGATCGAACTCTATATGACACTGACCTGGGATCGTGGGTTAGAAATGGCCGACCACAAGCGCTTCACTCTGGCTACCGACATCGCCGTTTACTTTTGCGATCCGCGCAGTCCCTGGCAACGGGGTTCGAATGAAAACACGAACGGGTAGCTTCGACAGTATTTCCCTAAAGGGACGGACTTGTCCCTACACTCGCAAGATCATCTCGATATGATCGCAAGGAAGCTCAACGGACGACCTCGTGAGACGCTGGAGTTCGCTAATCCGGCAGAGACCTTAAACGCACGTGTTGCATCGACCGATTGATCTGGCATCGTTTCTCAGGACTTGAGATTTCGATAGCGTCTAACTCCCTGCCTTAGTATATTTTACCGAGATTTTCACGGTTTTTTCAGTGGCACACTTTAAACATGGAATCTGGCACCAAACTCGGCCACTACACGATTCTGTCAGCTCTTGGTAAGGGTGGAATGGGAGAAGTGTGGCGTGCGCGCGATACGAAACTCAGGCGGGAGGTTTTGATTAAGCCTCTAACTCACAACGGTAAGCCACCGCCTCTGGCGGTGAGACTCGAAGAGGTTCGACCGTCCCGTCGTGCAGTTCTGGTAGACGGTCTCCATCAACGAACCACCACCTGCGAATTGAAGGAGACCGTCATTGGCGAATGGCAGTGCCAGTCCCACGACGGATTGTATCGCATCGGTCGTGTCACTCGGCGTCCACGTCATCGGGCGAAAGCGACAGGTGGATTGTGATGGCCAGAAGGCTGGAAGCAAGGATGCCCTTATAGGCCCCCTCGGGGGGCCTTCGTCATACCGCCCGGGCTCTTGTCAAGAAAGTTGTGTTTGAGGAGGGGATCATAAGTCCTCCTCAAAGCGGGATTGGAACATGGCGTTGAGCTGATGAAGAGCGGAATGGATGGAAGTGGCCGGAGATTTCCAACGGCCGTTGTGGAGGTGAGAGACGGCCAAGCCGAGTTTGAACTTGAGGGTGTCTTCGGAGTGAAAGTAGCCGCCCGAATTGCGGCGCATAATTTCCAGTTGTCCGTTGACGGCCTCGACGAGGTTGGTGGTGGAAAACGATTTGCGCATGAGGTCGGGATACTTGAGGAAGGCGAGATAGTGAGTCCGTTTCTTGCGGAGCCCCGCGATCCAGGAGGGATAGTGCTGGGCGAAGCGGTCACAGAGTTCCTCGAACCCTTGGTTGCCGACATCCTCACACCAGGAGGACTTGATGGCACGGAAGCGTTGCTGAAACTCGGCGGCGTCGGATTTGGAGAGATGGCTCTTAGCATTGCGCTGCATGTGGACGGTACAGAGCTGGATATCAGCATTGGGAAAGAAGCCTTCGCTGACCTTGAGAAGGCCGGAGAAATCGTCCTGGACGAAGATCATGACGCGTCGGAGACCGCGCTCGATCAGAGAGCGGAGAACCCCCTTCCAGTCTTCGAGATTCTCGCGGCCGGGTTTGGCAATGCAGGCCAGGACACGCTTCTTGCCGTCGCGGCCTAGACCCACCACCAGGTAGATACAGGCCGGACGCAGCCGGTCGCCGTCGCGGAGTTCGACGTACTTGCCATCCACGAATAGGGCCAGCAGATCCGTGTCCAGTGGCCGGCTGTTGCCAAGATCGAGTTCTTCGATCAGGCCCGACGCCACCCGTTCCAGATCCTGTTGGGACCCGGACAGGCCCATCTTCTGAAGCGCCTCCCGGGCCGCATTGACCGAACGGGATGAGGCCAGCAGTCCCAGCAAGATGGACTCGACTTCTTCAGGGTAGCCGCGCTGATACGGGGATGGTAGGTTCGCGGGACGGAAATCCCCGTTACGGGTTCGAGGGACACGGATATCGATCGGAACGCTGCCCACTTGGAGGGAGCGATCGTAAAAACCATTGGGACGGTCGTCGGGGCGGTGTTCAAGATGCAGGTCCCGTTCGGCCACACTGAGGCCCGACAACAGGGTCCCCAGTACCTCGCGCAGGCTCAGATCGGCCAGCCCGGAGGCCAGCAGGGTCTGGATCTGTGTTTTTGTGGATTCAGAAATCTGTTCTGATGGTACGCTTTCATTCGGATCTGTAGACATTGGGTTCAACTCCATAACTGAATAACTGATGACTCAGGTCTAGGGCTCCAGCGTGAACTGGAGCCCGCTTCAATTTCAGCGGGCGACGGGGGCTGTGGAAACTGCCGGGCCTATGGAAATCGGGGGAATCGGTCGCCTTCGGCGGCTTCTTCTTGATGATTTCCACAGGCCCTTGGAACACCTCCGGCGTCCGCACAGTTCCCACAGCCCGGACGACGAATCTATCATTCTCTCTCAACTGGAAATCACGAAACACAACTTTTACGTTACTCCCACCGCCCGCTGAGCGGGCGGTACCTGATGTGTGCCGGGCATGGCACGCCAACTGAAGGAAGGAAAGCCACCGTGATCGGACGGAAGGCGAACACCAACAAGGCAAGGGCAGTCTCAGAGATGGGGCGTCCGGAAGAAGCATGAGGCAGAACTCGTGTACGTAGCGAACAGCGAACCGGCTAGATGGGTGCCCGGAGGGGGACGAGCAGGCGTAAGAGAGCGAGTCCCGATATCCGACCGTAGTCACCGAAGGGAGCTGAAGCCGGACGGTATACGAGGGGGTTGCGTGTCTTACCCCGGGAAGCCCTATTGCTTCGATATCGGGACCCACGGTGGGTGCGTCCACCCAGACGCTCAAAGGACATTGGGTTATCCAGTCCGCCGAGACCCGGTATTGAAAACCAAACCGCGAACGGCGACCCCGGAGCGGGGAGGAAGCAGAGGGTGGCAGATCCATGGGTAGTACTGAAGACTCAGGGCCGATGAAGCCTGGTAACAGAGCGGAGGAGAAAACCCTGACGACCGGGAAGACCCGGGCCACCGGAGATCGCTATCCGGCGGTGGGAAGTCATGGACGAGAGGCGAGAGTGACACCATCAGGAAGTCGATTCAGTGGGTGGATTTAGGGCCTAGCAAACCGATGGGGGCAGCGAGCTCCGCGCGAGCACCGAACCGGAGGCCCGGCGAGGTTAGCAGCAGTCCGGGCCCGGCGCCAATACCAACCATCCCCGGCCATTCCTGGCGGTAGAGAGTCACGGAGAAAGTGAAGTGAAAGTTGTTGGAGCCATGGAACGGGTCTACAACCCGGGGCGACTCTACCGGGCATGGCAGCAGGTTCGGGCCAACGCCGGTTCAGCCGGAGTAGACAACATGTCGGTGGACGCTTTCCAGGAGAGAGAAGACGAGCTTCTCGCACGAATTCAGGCAAAGCTGGAAGCCGGGACATACCGTTTCAAGCCCGCAAGGCGGGTCCTGATCCCCAAGCCGGGCAGTCCGAAGAAGAGGAAGTTGGGTATACCCGTGGTCATGGATCGCGTAGTCAGTCAAAGTCTCCACACAGTGTTGACGGAGATCTTTGAAGGTGACTTTAGCCGGTCCAGCTTCGGGTTTCGACCTGGGAAGAGCCAACACCAGGCCATCCGCCATGCACGGAAAGCGGTGGTGGAAGGCTACGAGTGGTGTGCATCGCTGGACATTGAGAGCTTCTTCGACGAGATTCCTCACAACCTGATCCTGAAGCTCATTCGACGGAAGATCCAGGATGAGCGGCTCGTGACGATGGTGGCGCGGGCGCTGAAGGCGGGAGTTGAAGTAGAGGGTGTCGTCGAGAAGACGGACAAGGGATGTCCACAGGGCTCCCCGGTCTCGCCGATCCTATCCAACATCGTGCTCAACGAGCTCGACCAGGAACTGGAGCGGCGGGGCCACCGGTTCAGCCGGTGGGCCGATGACTTCGTCATCCTGTTAAAGACCGAGCGGGCAGCTCGACGGGTGATGGAGAGCATAACTCGACTCCTCGAAGATGAACTCGGATTGCACGTCAACCGGGACAAGAGCCGGGTGGCGCCGATGAAGGATGTGGAGTTTGTCGGATTCCAGATCCTGCGGGGCCAGATTCGGGTCAGTACACGGGCGCGCAAGCGCTTTGTGCAAGAGGTCCGATCCCGGACACGGCGGAATAACGGGCAATCGATGTCCCAGGTGATTGCCGGTCTCAACGAATATCTTGCAGGCTGGGTCGGGTACAATCGCATCCAGGAGTTCCGTAAGATATTCCAAGAGCTGGATGCATTCATCCGAAGCCGACTCCGTTCCATGCAGTTAAAGAAATGGAAGAAGCCGGCCAAGTTCCAACGGATGATGATTCGAGCTGGGGCACCGATGTATTACGCCCACCGCACCTGGATGCGGATGAGTGCGTGGCAATCCGTCCTGCGACGGGAAGTTCGCTTCGTCCTAAGTCTGGAGTGGTTCCGCCGCCACGGACTTGTCTTTCTCCATGACTACACGGAGCGGAATCTTAAACTGGAGTTTACTCGCTGATCGAGGAGCGGCTTACCTGGCCGGTACGAGCCGTTCTGTCCGGAGGGGGTGCGAGCGATCTCACCTCCTACCGGGATTGAAGCATTCATGAAATGCGCGGATCGGCCGCCTCCGTCCAAATGCTTGCAGGTCCATGGCGCGATTGGTACGATGCAGAAACCGCATGAAACGTACTGTCGTCGTCGCCCTAGAATTGGCGCGGGTTGCTGCCGGAGTCATGGTTTTCATTCTGGTGCTTCCATTGCTGGATCGAAGCATGGGACTCCGGGAAGTACTGGGTCAGGCCGTCACTGCTGGAGCAGCGCTGGTGCTCTTTTTTTCTCCCACGTGGTTGTACCCAAAGCTCATCATGCAGTAGCAAGCCACGCGTTCCGTACCTACACGCAATCCTTCCCGCATGTTCAGTTTGAAATTGATCTCAAGCGTTCCAATGCCTCTAAACTCTTCCCCCAGAGACAATCCGTGTGGGTACTCTTTGCGACACCAAGGGCAACGAACCAGTAAATGGTTCGGGGGTTCCTCGATTTCTATCAAACGGCCGTCGCATCCATCGGTTTGGCATTGACGGCCGCGAAGCGGATTCATGCTCTCCATAGCTGTCTTCCTCCCGATTTTGTGAGACCCACGCTGTTCCGGCTTCGGAGCGATGAGTTTTGAGAGATCAGTGGTGATAGATTAACGTAAACGACTTGGCTGAATGACTCAAGAGGAAGGCGAGTGACGCAAAATGTCAATGTAAAACGGAATCTTGCGATCGAACTGTTGCGGCGTCAATTCGTTGAAGTGGCTCTCGATGGCGATGATTACGTCAAGGTTGGTGAGGAAGGATATCGTGTTCATAAGGACAAATTGGTCACACTGATGGGCGCGGGCAGACTAGCACCCGAGACCATCTTGCCCATTTCCCGCGAATCCGTGGAACGTCTCGCGTCCGATGTGCTCACTGAACTCGACTCGCAGCGGCCTGATCAACAGGGCCCCAGTTGACAACGTCCCTGACAAAGAACAGGATAGACACACGATGATTATAAGAGGCCGCCACCTTTCCAGCCATGGGCGTCCAACCCCCTGGGGGTGCTTCCCGGCCCCGAATAACGAACAACAACCTGATGGACTTTGGCGTCAGACGAACAGGTATTACCTCGACTCTTGTGGGCCCAACGGAATGGGTAGAGTCGAGCATGACTGAGTCTCATCCGGTAACCACAGCACTTTTGTTAGCCGCGGGCACGGGAACCCGTCTCCGACCAGTGACCGCGGACGCCCCGAAATGTCTGACCGAGATCGCCGGGCGATCTATCCTCGGGCGAGTGGTGGACAATCTGCGTGCACAGAAGATCGAGCGGCTGGTGGTGGTGATCGGGTACCAGGGCTCTCGTATCCGTGAATTCCTACGCCACAGTACCGGTAGCATCCGGATCGACTACGTATTCAATCCAGAGTACCGGACAACCAATAACATCTACTCTCTCTGGTTGGCCCGGCACCAGATCCGCGAGTCATTCCTATTGATGGAGAGCGATCTGGTTTTCGACGCCTCGATGCTGGTGGACATGCTCCACCCCGACAAGATCGCAATTTCGAACATCCTTCCGTGGATGAAAGGAACGACGGTGGCCCTTGACGGGGCCGGAAGGCGTGTGACGGCTTTCCACGTTGGACACAAAACTTGCGATGCGCAGCGCTATAAGACGGTAAACCTTTACAGCCTGTCGTTGCAGACCTGGACCTCGGTTGAGAAACGGTTGAGCAGTTATGTTTCGGAAGGGAGGCTCGGTGAGTATTATGAGGCTGTGTTTGCCGACATGGTTGTCGGTGGCTCGCTCAGGTTCGATGCTGTCTTCTTCGATGAGAATCGGTGGTATGAAATCGATACGCTGGCGGATTTGGAAGAGGCAGAAAAGATGTTTCGTAGGCCCCGGCCTCTCCCTAGAACGCTATCTGTTGGCTATTGAACAGGTTTCCACGCTTGTCTGAGATCAACCAAACAGCGGTCAATCGGTATTGGGCGGAGGCGACGCCGTCAATCCTCGGACCGTACATGATGGACGGCTTTGGTTTTCCCCAGAGCGCCGGTGATTTTCGCTTCCAGGCCGAATCGCGAATCGTTCGCAGGCTGACCCGAAATTTGGACCGGAATGGGGTCGCGCTCGACCTCGGTAGCGGCATCGGTCATTGGGCCGAGCTGTTCGCGCACGATTTCTCCCGAGTGGTCGCGGTCGAGGGCAGCCACGGGCTCTATCAAGCGCTAAAAGAGCGGTGTGCGGGGTACGCCAACATCCGCCCTGTCCTCGGCGACGTGCTGTCGTTCGAACTCGGTGGCAAGTATGATCTGGTCTTTCTGGGTGGCCTGCTCATGTACCTCGACGAAAACGACGTGATCGCCCTGTTACAGCGACTGGTCCGGCGTCTAGGGCCGCGTGGAGTGATCTTGTGCCGCGAGTCCACCGTCCGGGGCGAGACCGTGACACGAGAGGGCGAATATCCAGTCGTATATCGTTCCGTACCGTCCTACAGAGACTTGTTCAAGCGCTGTGGATTGATGGTCCAGCACGTCGAGCGCAACGAGCCTTATGTTCTTTTGCAAATGGCATGTGAGCTGATCAAGAAGTGGAAAGAGTTTGTGCCGACGCGTATCCAGGCGCTCGGGATCGCCGGTCCGTTAGCCTATGGTGGAATAAGGCTGGGAAATCCCTGGATTATGCACCTTCCCAGAGCCCTGGGAATCTCGTTTCCGATGCTCGAAAACCACTTCTTCGTGCTGGGAACGGGTGCGCCTTGAGCCATCCGACAGGTGGCGCTCATGGAAAGTTCCTTTATCGAAATCTAGCTAATGTCACATCCATCCTCGGTGTGCTACCCGTGGTGTTGCTGTTCCTGGACGACGGCTTCCGCTATCTGCTCCCGTTGATCGTCTTCAACAATGTAATGGACGACCTGGATGGTGTTCTGGCCGCGAAGCTCGGCATCAGCAGCCGGTTCGGAGCGACTCTCGACAATCTGTGTGATGGGGTCGCCCACGTCGCCCTGGCCCTGGCGGTTGGCGCACAATTTGGTGGCATGGTCCTGATACTCAGTACGGTTGCCACGGGAGCGATCATCCTCCGGGTGGCATCGCGGCTGGAACCTGATCGGGCTACCCGAGGCGGTTCACCGACTAATGAACTCATGCGCCACCTGTTGTTCACCCTTCTATTGGCCGAAATACTGGGTTTCGATTCCGGACCTGTACTGATAGTCGTGTTCTCGCTGCATTCGGTATCTATGCTCGTGTCTTTCAGGATGTCAGCCCTGATACGAGCGCACACGAAATCGGTAATTGCGGTTGGTCTAGTGAACGCGGCGCTGGTGGCGGCATGGCTGACGCCGTTTGTTGCCCTACCCGTCGCGACAGCTTTTTTGGCCACATATCTATATTCCTTGATCGCGGGCGGGATTCAGTGCCTTAGGGGGCGGAGGGTCATGTCGACTTGAGAGTCGACTGCCGAACTGATGCCTCATTGTCGCCGGTCGATCAGGTCGGGGGGTGACCGGTTTGTAGGTCATGAAAGAACGCGACCGCAAGATCTGGTGATGATCCGGTTCTAGTCTCCCTCCCCAAAACCAACATCGTCCAGAACTGGTTTGAAGAACTGAAGGAACGGGTGCCGGTTCCGTGATTTTTAAGGTCAAGTCCTGAGAAATCATCTTCGCGGACGTTGAGAATTGGCAAAATCGCGTTGTCGTTGAGTTCTAGGTGATTGAAGTCGGGCGGCCAAAATGTGACCGATCAGCGGACCTCAGACCAAAGCGACTTCCTGTCCCAGCCTGACCCCCTACCCCCGTCCACTGCCGTCATGGTCCGTCGGGAGCGCTCCGGATCACCTGCACCGGATAGAGTCCGTTCCGTGGACATGGGGGTCTCAAGCGTATATGCTGCCGACACTCGAAACACACAACACGGTAACGACCGTTGCAGAGCGTCAATGGGCAAACGACGGAGGGAGATTTGATGCGAAGAACAACCTATATCCTGCTTTCCGTGTTTCTTATGGGAGTAGCCGGGCTGGCCTTCGCGCAACCCGCGCAAGAGCCTGTAGCAGAGTCGCCAGAATCAGTGAGGCTGCTTTTCCGGGAGGACTTCAAAGGGCAACAGCCGAACGATGTGGCGTCGCGGATCCCGCTTGCGTATTCCGGACCATCCTGAACACTGATTCCGATCCATCGTGAACACCGATTCCGGGATCGTGAACGCGGATTCCGGGATCCTGAACAGTGATTCCGGTGATCCTGAACACCGATTCCGGCCATCGTGATCACTCGTCGGTAGCGAAGTTTGGAGCTTTTAGGTTCTCCTGAAGCACAGGAGGGCCTTGATGGCAACGAAACGACTACCGATGAGACAGATACGCGAGATTCTACGACTCAAACACGACCAACAGCTCAGCCACCGGGCGATCGCCAGCGCATGTCGCGTGGGCTTGGGCACCGTTGCGGACTACTTGGGACGGGCCAAGCAGGCCGGACTGGAATGGCCGCTGCCCGAAGACCTGGGCGAGGCAGCGCTTGAAGCGCGGCTGTTTCCCCGCGCGGGACCGGGCTCCCGGGAACGGGTGGCTCCGGATGTAGAAGGGATCCACCAGGAGTTGAAGCGTGTTGGAGTCACCCTGCACCTGCTGTGGGAAGAGTACCGAGAAGCGAATCCAAAGGGATATGCCTACAGCCAGTTCTGTGAGATCTACCGGCGTTGGGCCCAGAAATTGAAGCCCTCGATGCGACAGGTGCACCGCGCCGGAGAGAAGACCTTCATCGACTTTTCCGGCAAACGGCCACAGCTGACGGATCCACGGACGGGCAAAGCTATTCCAGTCGAGTTGTTCGTCGCTGTTCTGGGCGCCAGCGGTTACACCTACGCGGAAGCGACACCGAGCCAGAAACTCCCCGATTGGGTCGGCGTGCATATCCGCATGGTGGAGTTCTTCGGCGGATCGAGCCGGATCTGGGTTCCCGACCAACTCAAGAGTGCCATTACCCAGCCCGGCCGCTATGAAGCAGGCGTCAACCGTACCTACCAGGATGAGGCCGAACACTACGGCGCCGTTGTCATACCGGCCCGGCCGCGGAAAGCTCGGGACAAAGCGAAAGTTGAATCGACCGTCCTGGTCGCACAGCGGTGGATCCTGGCCAGGATCCGGAATCGCACGTTCTTCAGTCTGGCCGACTTGAACGGAGCCATTCGAGCGTTGCTGGTGGAACTGAACCAGCGGCCGATGCAGAAGCTTCGAGTATCCCGCCTGGAACTCTACGAGCGGCTGGATCGACCGGCATTACAGCCCCTCCCGACCAACCGGTATGAACAGGCCGAGTGGAAGGACTGTCGTGTCAGCATCGATTACCACATTACCGTGGACCGCCATCCTTACAGCGTGCCCTACCAGTTGATCCATGAGAGGGTGGAAGCGCGTTACACGGCGTCCATTGTCGAGGTCTACTACAAAGGCCGGCGCGTGACGTCCCATCGCCGTCGCTACGATCACAAACCGTCGACTCTGTCCGAACATATGCCCAGTGCCCATCGGGCCCATGCGGAATGGACACCGTCCCGGCTGATTAGTTGGGCGGAGAAAACTGGCCCCAAGACCGGCCGCCTGGTCGAGGAAATCATGAAACGGTGGCCGCATCCGGAACAGGGGTACCGGGCCTGCCTGGGATTGATGAGTCTAGGTCGCCGCTCCGGCGCCGAGCGGCTCGAAGCCGCCAGTGCGCGGGCGCTGCACTTGCAGTCCTATAGCTACCGCACCGTCAAGAACATCCTGTCGTCGGCCCAGGACCGGTTGCCTTTCGGGGACACCGAAACCCCACCGACGCCCCATCACGACAACATTCGCGGCGCCGCCTACTATGCGGACCCCGAGGAGACGCACTCATGCTAATGGAACAAACCCTGGAGAAGATGAACCAGATGAAGCTATCGGCCATGGTCGAGGCCCTGGAGCAGCAACGCCGCTCGAATCAGTACACGGATCTCGGCTTCGAGGAACGTCTGGGCCTACTGGTGGATGAGGAGTGGACGGCCCGGGAGCACCGCAAGCTCACCCGACGCCTGCGCGCGGCGAAGCTGCGCTACGCGACGGCATCGCTGGAAAACGTCGACTTCAAACATCGTCGCCGTCTGGACCGTTCCCAAGTCCTCGCCCTGGGCTCCTGCGGGTGGATCCAAGACCGGCACAATCTTCTCATCACCGGTCCGACCGGCATCGGAAAGAGTTTTCTGGCTTCGGCTTTCGTCGAACGCGCCTGCCGGCGGGGTTTTAACGCCACCTACGTCCGCATGCCTCGGCTCTTGCACCAACTGGCGGTCGGCCGTGGCGACGGCTCCTACACCCGAGTCCTGGCCCGTCTGGCCAAAACCGATCTGCTGGCCATCGACGACTGGCTCCTGGCCCCGCTGCGCGACGCTGAACGCCGGGACCTGATCGAAGTCGTCGAGGAACGGAGCGAACGTTCCGCCATCTTGATCGCCAGCCAGCTCCCGGTCCCCGACTGGCACGGCGTCATTGGCGACCCGAACCAGGCCGACGCCATCTGCGATCGCCTCCTCCACAATGCGCACCGTATCGAACTGAAAGGGGCATCGATGCGGCAAACCAAGACCCAACCCAAGACGTTGAAGGAGTCCCGATGATCGGCGAACCGCACCCACACGCCGCCGCCAGGGGGTACTCCAAGGCCGGCCCCGGACCCAATCGTCGCTCCTGCGCAATCCTCGCGCGAAGGAAGTGCAGGAATCCGGGTCCGGGCGCGGAACGCGCGCCTCACGCAGGGCACGGGGCCTGTGGAAACTGCCGCAGCCGTGCAAATGGGAATGGTGGCCTTCGGCCGACTTTCTCTTGATCATTTCCACCGCTGCTTGCAAAAGCCTCCGCAAAAAACGCTCCCGGCTTTCGCACAGTTACACACAGGCCGGCGGCGATTTATCACAATAATTTTGGAAAGGACTAAAACAGGGAAAACCTGGACTCTGAAGGAATAAACTGAGACGCTAACCCGTCGCTTCGCTCCGGCGAGTGTTCACGATGGCCGGAATCGGTGTTCATGATTCCGGAACTGGTGTTCACGATCAGCGGAATACCCATCCCGCTTACAGAGCAGCACGGGACGAATGTCAATCTGGAGGTGAAACTGTACGGACCCGGCGCCAAAGCGGCTCCCGACCATGAGTCCGGACTCCTCCTGCAGCAGGCGGAAGACGCAGCGCGTCCGGGAGAGAGCGTCGGCTATGTTTGGTCGGGCGCCACGGAAGATCGTTGGGGCGTCATGCTGAGAGATAGCAACAATTATTTCGACCTGCGGGGACCCGCCAAGATTCGATGGCGCACCCGGGCTAGGAACTTGCATCAGCTTCGCCTCGTCTTAAAACTCGCCGACGGGACCATGTTGGCGGCAGACTACGTGGAGCCTGAAACGTCATATTGGCGTGAAACCGAGTTCTACCTTGTCGACATCCCTCGCTGGCGGGCGCTGGATGAAACGCGGATGGCCGTATCTGGGAATTCCGCGTGGAAGATGAATTTGGACTTAAGCCGTGTCGACGAGGTCGGCTTCACCGATTTGATGAGAGGGGCCGGTTTTGGGACGGGGGGAAACAGCGGCGTTGACTGGATCGAAGTTTCCGGGAACCTCGTAAGCCGCGGTACCTCCCGAAACTAGTCGGTGTAAACAGGACAACGGTTCCTGGCTGACGGTTGACGAAGCTGTCCGGTCAGAGATCGTCGTCGTCCAAAATTGGTTCACCGAGCTCGAACGACTGGTGACTCATTCCTGATTTCCAAGTTCAAGTCCTGAGAAATCATCTTGTCGGACGTTGAAAAATTCCGATATTTGGGCGCTGTCTCCAGTGACGGCAATTTAATATGTCTTCAGCTGCGGTCTGCTTGCCAATAACCCTCCCATGTAGATAGACTTGCTAAAATTTCGCTGCACCACGCGGCGACACACTTTAAACATGGAATCCGGTACAAAACTCGGTCATTATGAGATCCTTTCCGCCATGGGCAGAGGCGGAGGTCGGTTTGTCCTTGGCCTTCCACAGGTCGAACAGCGGCCGGGAGCACACGCTATGTGGACCCGCAAATTGATTCGATTCAGCCTGCTACTTTTGGTTCTTTCAGTAGCAAATATTCCGGCTCTGGCACAAAACGGGGAAGCCACCGCGATATTGGAAGAGACCGCACATGCGATGGGTGGGGTAGAGGCACTGCACGCCCTGATAAACCAAGTGCTGGAAGGCTCGGGACAGCAATTTGAGCCCGAGCAGGCGTTGCGTCCGGGTGGCCAGGCTCGACGTGTCGCAGATTTTCACTACACGCTGACTCGGGAGATTGCAAGCCCACGACTCCGTTTGGAGTGGAACGGCAGGACGATTTATCCAAGGGAGGTGCCCGTTCGCTATATTGAAATTATTGATGGAGACGACGGGCTGCTGCAAGAAAGCATCGAAGGCGGAACTTCTCAAACGACGCGTTTACATCCGGGTCGACTGGCGAGCCGCATACGGGAAGAACAGCGTTCAGCCAATGCCCTCGTGCTCACGGCGCTGGGACGGGCGAGCCTGTCGCGGCTTCCCGATACCGAAGTGGAGGGGCTGCCACAGCGCGTCCTGAGCTTTGACCACGACGGTGAGGAATTTCAAATCTACCTGGATGTCCGGACTAAGCTCCTTACACAAGTCGACATCCTCGAACACGACCCCATCTACGGGGATAGCCGGTACACCCTGCGTTACGCGGACTGGCAGTCTGTGGATGGCATCATGGTGCCTTTCGACCTGCGACATGAAATCAACGGGAAACTGCTTCAGAGCGAACGCCTCCAGTCCGTGCGCCACAATGTTGAGCTCTCGCCAGAAACGTTCCTGGTGCCTGAGGCCCTACGGCGTCAAGACATCGAAGGAGAGCCGACCCCCTCGCAATGGCTCTTGCGCCGTCTGGCGATGAACGTCAGCTACCTGGATTTTGGCAGGGACATACCGGTGGAGTTCGTGCCGCTCGCCGACGGCGTCATTCATATCCGGGGAACGTCGCACAACAGCGTGCTCATCGAGTTTCAGGACCATCTTGTGGTCGTTGAGGCGCCGCTCTATGAAGAGCGTTCAGAAAGCGTTCTCGCGGCGATCAGACAGCACTTTCCAACGAAGCCGATCCGCTACGTTATTCCAACCCATTTCCACAACGATCACTCAGGCGGCACACGGACATACACGGATGCGGGGGCAACGATTGTCGCGCCGGCGATCAGTGCAGCACACTATGAGCGCATCGCCAGAGCACCGCACACCATCCGGGCGTACCGTTTGGAACAGAGCCGGGATGCAGCCGTCGTCGAAGGGATCACGGAACCGAAGATCCTGACCGACGGGAGCCGACAGATTGAAATTTACCCATATGCGACATCGCATGCGGACGATTACCAGATCATTTATCTTCCAGGAGAACGCATTCTGATCGAGGCGGACCATGTCAGCCCTCGGGAGGGGGGGAGCATACGGCCGGGCGAGTTGCCGCGCGAGCTCCTCGAAGGCATCGAGGCATTGAATTTGAACGTGCAAACAATCGTTGGCATTCATGGCGATGTCGGAACGTACGAGGACCTGCGCAACGTAGTCCGTGATCCGGCTCGTTAGAAGTGGGCATCACCCAGCCGGCGAAGAATTCATCACGATTGTTCCAGCTGACAAAGCTGACATCGGTGGGGCGAGGCGGTTCCGGATCAATATCGTCCTGAAGTGGTTTGAAGAACTGAAGGGACGGGTGCCGGTTCCCTGATTCTTGGGGTCAAGTCCCGATAAAACTTCTCGGACGTCGAGAATCGGAATGTGTGGTTTTACCTCGCTCCCGAGAGTGAGAAATAAAGGCGTTGCCGCTGGCTTCATATTGAACGAGGCTGGATTCCAAGACTGTGTCGGCGTTGAGCCGTTGGTACAATTCAGCGACTGTGTAGGTGTCCAGGTGGACCCCGACCCGTGTCCCAACTGATCCGCAATTTGGCCGACATCCGGCCTCGAGCGATTAGAATTGAGTTAATGGTTTTTTAAAAGGGAGAAACACAATGAGAAAGTGGTTATTCAGCATCAGCGGGATCGTGGTCATTCTGATCCTTGGCACGTCTTGGACATCGGCCCAGCGCCAGCCAACCGTAAATCCGGATCTCACATCGGGAGGGCCGCTGGCCTTCGGCCCGGAAGACACGCTCTTCGTGGCCGACAACATGGCAGCAACGATCTTCGCCTTGCGGTTGGACAGTGAGGAGTTCGGTGGCAGGGAAGGCACCGCCTCTGTCAGCGGACTCGACCAGAAAATTGCCGCAATGCTGGGCACCGTCGCGGAAGAGATTCTGATCAATGACATTGCAGTCAGTCCCAGCTCGAAGAATACGTTTCTCTCCGTTTCCCGGGGCTCTGCTGACACGAGCGCTCCGGTGTTGCTTCGAGTAGATGGCACGGGAACCATCGACGTCATCGAACTGGATCAGATCGCATACACCCGAGTCGAGTTTCCCAACCCGGCAGACGACTTCGTCCAACCCAGTCGTCCAGGCCCGCGCCCTCCGTATTTGGGCGCCCAGAACCGGCGGATGGAAACGGTCACGGACATGGCGTACCTTGACGGCCAGCTTCTGGTGTCGGGGCTCTCCAATGAGGAATTTGCGTCTAAGCTTCGTTCGGTGGCCTACCCGTTCTCGGGTGCTGGAACGGGAAGCAGCGTCGAAATCTGGCACGCCTCGCACGGAGCGTTCGAAACGCGTGCGCCCGTCTATACATTCGTACCCCATGAGGTCGACGGCGAGCAGAATCTGATCGCTGGCTATTTCTGCACACCTCTGGTTCGATTCTCGACCGCCGCTCTGACTGCCGGGAACGCCTTCACCGGCAAAGTCAGAGGCACCACGATAGCCGAAATGGGCGCCTACAACCGCCCGCTGGACATGATCGTGTACGAGCAGAATGGTGAAGACATTCTTCTGATCACGACTGTTAGCAAGGGCGTGATGAAAATGACAATGGATGACGTGGCCGATCAGGAGCCGATAACCGAAAGGGTACCGGAAATGGAAGACATTGCCGGGGTGCCGTTCGAAGCCATCGACCGGATGGAAGGCACGTTGCAGCTCGCCATGCTGGACGAGACACAAGCGGTGATTGCGATCCGTGATGGTGACGGGCTTACCGATCTCGACGTGATAGTTCTACCGTAGCTACGTCGGAACACGATGTCATTGGATCGTCATCGAGTGGCGCCGGTATCTCCCGATCTGCGCCACACGACCGTCTGGGTCAGCCTCCTCGTGTTGACCGCTACCTTGATCCATGGTTGTGGCCAGCAGGTCGGTGCTCCGGGGTCGGATTCGATTGCCCAAACCGTTCCTGCGATTCACCTGACAGTTACCCCGGACGGCGATTCCAGTTGGGTCGAAGTGCAAGGCCTCGATTCACTCACTCTCTCTGCTTTAGGCACGGCGATGCTGGATCGCTTGCAGTGGGAGCAGGTCCTGAGGATCGGGGTCCAGCAAGAGACGCCCATCGCCGACTCAGACATCCCGCCAGTGCTGGGATCCTACGCCGTTCTAGATGGCCTTATTCGTTTCACACCGATGTTTCCGTTCGATCCAGGCCGCAACTACGTCGTGACGTTCGATCCGTCTGACTATGTCGAGGAGACCCGCTCGCCCATAGTTTCGATCGTGGGTCTGGCCCCGGGCATATCGACACCCAGCGTACGCGTGGTGCGAATCTATCCGACCACCAACGTGCTACCCGAGAATCAGCTCAAGGTGTACATCTATTTCTCGGCGCCCATGCGCGCAAGTAACGGTCTGCCCTACGTCAAGCTAATCGACGAGGCTGGCAGTGAAGTCGAATCGGCATTCCTACCCATGGGCGATGTTCTGGGGACAGGATTATGGGATCCCTCACGTCAACGCTATACCGTCTTTTTTGATCCCGGTCGCATCAAACAGGGCCTGGTGCTCAGCGACGCACAGGGCCGATCGGTGACCGAAGGCGCAACGTATACACTCCTCATCGACAACGCCTGGCCCGACGCAAATGGCAATCCACTTACGGAGGGATTTCAGAAGGAGTTCCGTGTTGGTCCACCAGACACGGAGCCGATCGACTTGGCACGCTGGGATCTGTCGCGTCTACCCAGGAGCAGTACGCGTGAACGACTGGTGATGTCGTTTCCCGAACCGCTGGACCACGGCCTTCTCGGACGTGCACTCAGCGTCACAACTCGGTCAGGCGATCGGCTTGCAGGGGAGATCGAAATCAGCGAAGGAGAAACTCGGTGGGCATTCATTCCCCATGAAACATGGGCGAGGGGCGAGTATTCGATCCTCGTATCCTCGTTTCTGGAAGACCTTGCCGGTAACCGGATCGGCGCGCCATTTGAAATCAGCGCGCTCGAGCCGGTCGACACAAGACCTGAGGGCGACTCCTCCGCGATTCCGTTCTCGATCAGATAGTGATCCAAACAGCCGACTCGTGGGTTTGACCGTGGCACCGCTCCCCGAGGTTCGGTTCGGGGAACCGCAAGTTCTCATTGATGGTGGTTTCGTCACATACGACAATGCGTCAAGTGTTTACGTTGTTTCGCCTACCGCTCAGCGCTTTCTTAGGATCAGGGCAGACGACGCTGAGAGAGGGGACGCAGAGTCTCCCACAATCAACACCGTCCTGAACTGGTTTGATGAACTGAACGAACGGGCTTCAGTCCCTTGATTTCCGAGGTCAAATCCTGAAAAATCATCTTCCCGGACGTTGAGAATCCCCCGTTTTCGGGCCTTTTCTCATAGTCCAAGAAGGTCGTTTAACAGGCGTTGAGAATTTAATAGCCAATAACCCTCCTACCTAGATAGACTCACCAAAATTTCGCTGCTCCACGCGGCGACACCCCTTAAACATGGAATCTGGCACCAAACTCGATCACTACGAAATCTCAACGCTCTTAGGTAAGGGTGGAATGGGCGAGGTGTGACGTGCACAGGACACGAAACTTGGGCGTGAAGTTGCGATCAAGACACTTCCGGAAGAGTTTGCAAAGGATGCGGATCGCCTGGCCCGGTTTGAACGTGAAGCAAAGCTGCTTGCCTCTCTGAACCATCCGAACATTGCCGCTATTCACGGGTTTGAGCAAGACGGCGAGACACACTTCCTGGTTCTTGAACTTGTTGAAGGCGACACGCTGGCGGATCAGCGAGTTGCCGGTTGGTTTCCACGGGGGAGTTGGGCGCCGGACGACACGATCGTCCTCGGACTGGGTGCCGGGGGGCTGGCTCGCGTTCCCGGAGGCGGTGGCAATCCGGAGATTGTCGCTACCGCGACACTGCGGAGTTCTGACGCCAAGTTGACACTGCTCTTCTAATCCCCGCCCTCCAGCATCTCAAGCTCCTCCATGTTACTCTTCCCAACGGCCGATCGTCGTTCCATCACCTAACTTCGCGCCGACAAAGCCGCCCAGAGGGCGGCCGCTAATATCTCGACGCAACATCATGATCACCTCATCGCCCGGGGGAAACGTTGATGGGCCATAGCCTTGACGATACAGTTGAGCGGGGATACCCCATTCTAGCAGCCCGTGGTTAAAGTCCACTTCACAGATTCAAACGGACCCGATGCGACCGTATCGCGAAGAATGATGAGTGAAGGAGGACGGGATATGGGCATGGGACGAAAGAGACGACGCCAGGAATCGCTGTGGATCGCGACACAGGAGTTGCCGCGGACCAAAGGACACGTGTTCTACGAACGGGTGAACCGGATTCTGGAAGAAGACGGATTCGACCCGTTTGTTGAAGAAGCCTGCCAGAAGTTCTACGCCCCGGTGATGGGTCGGCCCGGTGTCGTGCCGGGTGTGTACTTTCGGATGCTGCTGGTCGGCTACTTCGAAGGGATTGACTCGGAACGCGGCATCGCCTGGCGGTGTGCCGACTCGCTGAGCCTGCGGGAGTTTCTGGGCATTGGGCTGACCGATGGTACCCCGGATCATTCCAGCGTGTCGCGGACACGCCGGCTGATCGATCTGGAAACCCATGCCCAGGTGTTCCACTGGATGCTGGAGCGGCTGGCCGGGCACGGGTTGATCGACGGGAAGACGGTTGGCGTGGACGCGACGACGCTGGAAGCGAACGCGGCAATGCGGTCGATCGTGCGGCGAGACACCAGGAACAGTTATGAGGACTTTCTGAAGGAGTTGGCCCACGCTTCGGGCATTGAAACGCCGACACGAGCCGAACTGGCGCGACTGGACCGGAAACGGCCGAAGAAGGGATCGAACGACGACTGGGTGCATCCCGACGACGCGGATGCGCAGATCACCAAGATGAAAGACGGCCGCACGCATTTGGCTCACAAGCTGGAACACGCTGTGGATATGAAGACCGGCGTCGTGCTGGGGGTGACGGTTCAGGGTGCTGCCACCGGGGATACGACGACAATCAAAGAGACGTTGATCCGCACGGCCGAGAACATGGAGAAGCTGGCAAGCAACCCGAAAACCGAAGCGCAGATTCGAGAAGATTGGTTTTCTGAAGTCGTCGCCGATAAGGGATATCACAGCAACGAAACGATGGTCGATCTTCGCGAATTGGGGATACGCACCTACATCTCGGAACCGGATCGGGGCCGTCGCCGCTGGAAGAACAAGCCGGACGAACAACAGGCTGTCTATGCCAATCGCCGTCGAATCCGTGGAGAACGCGGCAAGGAGTTGTTGCGGCATCGCGGCATGATGCTGGAACGACCCTTCGCTCACGGTCTGGAAACCGGCGGCATGCGACGGGTTCACCTTCGAGGACGGGAAAATATCCTGAAACGGATCCTGGTTCACTACGCGGCCTTGAACCTGGCGTTGATCCTGCGCCAGAAGTTCGGGCAGGGCACGCCACGGAGCCTGCAGGACCGGTCTGCGGCATACTTTGCCGCTCAAATCGTGCTCTTCTGCGTCCAGATGGCGCTTCAAACGCATCATGAACTCCGTCAGCTGGATATCGAGCCCAACGTGGCTATCGAATCCGACGTTACGACTGTGTCAGAGAATCTCACTTCTGCCACGGGCTGCTAGGCTCCACTCAACTCTATTACCCTGCTCGTCTGTGACATACACCTGAATCCATGAATGGGGATTCTGGTATTGGAACTCCTTGATCACGCCCTCGATTCTCGTAACCTCCTCAGAACGCCTACCCACGGTCGAGTGATGGGCAGCAGCAAACTCCGCAAGAAACACCAAAGCAACCGCGCCGACAAAACCAAACTTAACCATCGATCGCATTCCTCTTCTCCTTTGACAAGATAACTTAACCATCGATCGCACTCCTCTACTCCTTTGACAAGGCATCGCGTAACACTGACTGCATGCCGCTATTCCACTGGAACACCTCACCGTCCGCCGCCACAGCCAAGCTTCGCCCCTCTTGATCGACTAATACTCGATTGTTCTCCCCTCTTCATCGACTACCGCTCGATTGTTCTCCGCGCATACGTAGTCGAATATGCGGAACCCATCGGGTTGCTTATAGAAGCGCTTCTCGACAA
Source organism: Terriglobia bacterium (assembly GCA_965218085.1). Taxonomy (GTDB): domain Bacteria; phylum Acidobacteriota; class Terriglobia; order 20CM-2-55-15; family 20CM-2-55-15. The sequence goes on from CBDCKF010000001.1 coordinate 1,605,244, forward strand.
CCCAGGGCCTTGTTAGAGCTTGAGGATCTTCGAGAGTTATTTCCACCAACAATACATCTTCCAGTTCCCCTTGGTCGTTTGCCTCCTGCACGCGTCGAATGCGCGTCGTACCACGCGATTCCTCGCTCAGGACGAGTCCGCTTCTGTCTAAGATACTGTCTTGGTCGCTCCAACCTTTCAAGTCGATAGTCGTAAAGACGAGAGTATCGCCCTCCCAATGACCAACGGAGTCTCCGTAGAACGTATTCCACGCATCCTCCAAGTGGGGGCGTCCGTCTGTATAGATCCTCATGATACCGCGAGTATGTTCGCTAAGGACCCAGACTTGTTCGGGGCGGACGATGAATTCCGCATTCATGTTCACATTGAATATCCGTGGAAACCCGTGCGGAATGCACTTCGTGAGCGGATCGGGAAACCGTCCCTGATCCCTGAGTTCTACATGACTCTGGTAGATCGCCTCCCACTCCTCGGTATAGGGAGGATGGGCACGAGTGCCCACCGTGTTCACGCCGTATGCGCGGATGTTCGGGTCGGCAGGTTCCCCGTTCATGGTCCAGGTCTCTTCGTCGAAAACTGGTCCGGCCCTCCTGGCCCAAACGCCACTCCAATCGGGAAGCGAATCGGAGTCTCGAAGCACCGCTTCTTGTTCCGACTCCAGCGTAGAACCAGAAGAAATGGGAACCGCTGCGGTCACAACCGCCGTCAGCGTCAGCGCGACACAGGCCACGCGGCGAGTCAACATCTTGAAACCCCTCTCTTGCATTGCCAAATCACCTCTCTGCCTAAAATGCTTTGCTGTCCCAGTCCGATGGGGCTGCATCGATTCAAAACGTCAATAACAGGACCAGCGAGGCGAAGATGCTCATCTTGATCCTGTGGACTGATTTTCGTTGGTTCATGAACGCTCACCCCCTAAACGGGGATGTTCAAGTTGGCTACTCGGATCACAATCTTTATACACTGACATCTCCCCGACAGGCCAGATCTTTGTGTCCCCTCTGTGCCAACATCAGCGAGACGCCTGCCTGATCGATAATTAGTGAGCAGGGCGGGAAGCCTTTTCTACGGTGGAGATCGAAGTGATGGGCCGGACCAGCTCGCCCTCCACTGGTCGTGCGTATGGTCTGGCCCGTGTGCTGGCGGCAGAATTCGTGGCCGGCGCGCCCGAAATCGTTATGTAGGGAGACTACCTCGCGCCCAACAACGGCCGTCCGTATTCCGTTTCGTCTGACGGACAAAGGTTTCTTATGATCAAGGACGCCACGATAGCAGGGGATAGTGATGTCCTCCCACCGCAGGTCAACATTGTCTTGAACTGGACGAGTGAGCTGCTCGAGCGCGTGCCGGTCCCTTAATTGTCTGGCAGCCTTCCCGCAGAGCTTCTTCCCTGTGCTTCAAGTCTGATTAGGTAACGACTGGTCACGTAGTGTCTAGGAACCACTGGCACCTAACGTCCCAGAAGTCACCTTATGGGAATTCAGGTCCCGGGAAATCATCTTCTCGGACCTTGAAAACCCCATTTTAGGGCCTTTGGGTCAAGGACCCAGGAAAAGACTGACTAGACGTTGAATGGACCCCATTCTCTTTTGACGCTTTTTCCCTGCTGCTATGCTATACGATTCTCGAAAACAGCTGACATCTAGATCCGGATTTCTGGAGGTGACGATGGGACAAGATATGCAGCTTGTCGCGGTGAGCTTGACATTGGGGGTCATCGTTTTTTGGCTCATTGCGCGTTGGTACGTCATGCCAGCTTTAGCCACTCGTCCCCGTGCTGATGCGCTGATCCCCCTGGTGCTCCCGCATGCGTTTCGGTACATTGGGCTGGCCTTTCTGATCCCGGGGGTTGTGGCGGCGGACATCAATCCGGCCTTTGCTGTGCCCGCAGCCTATGGGGACTTGTTAGCATCCGTCTTGGCGCTACTAGCTGCCGTCGCGCTTCGGTTCAGATTGCCGGCCGCAATTCCTCTTGTCTGGATCTTCAATGTGGAAGGGACGCTGGACGCACTGTATGCCGTGTCGCAAGGAATCCGGCATGTGAATGCTGGACAACTTGGAGGAGTGGTCCTCATCCCCCTCGTCATCGTGCCCGCGCTGTTTGTGACACACGTGCTCATTTTCCAGCTCTTGCTGCGAAAGGAGCCGTCGCAGTAGGTGGGTCAGTTCACGAGCACAGCAAGGACCACCAGAATCACGACAGAGACGATCATCAGGGCGAGACCGCGCTTCTTCTTGGGAACGAACGGGAGCAGTTTCGCTCCCAGTGCCGCCACCACCATGGGCGGCACTGCCTTTACCATGTCGGAGTAGGCCCCGGCTCCCGCGCGGACAACCGTATCGTGCATGAATCCGACGGAGTTAAGAATCGGCAACAGGCTCTGGCTGCTCTTCTTAGGCGGTTGCTCCCCGGCGGCGACGGCGGCGATCGCATTCTCCACGCCGGCAGCTCCGGCAAAGAGTGCGCGATAGAGAATCTCACCGTCCGGAGCGATGATGTGAAGTGAGTTGGGCTCGGTGTCGAGCTGGTGGTGGAGAGTTCCATCGACGTCATCGACCAGAACCGGCCACCCCACGTCATATGTCTCTCGCATGAGTTGGACGTGTTGGACCTTGTCTCGCAGAGGGTAGGGCTGGTCGACTTCAGCTCCCGGATGAGCCTCGCGCACTTGGAGCAGCACAAACTGAACGCGGTCGCCGTAGCGTTGCTCGAGTCGGTTCAGATCGGGCATAGCACTGGCCGTCGCGGGGCAGGTCGTCGAGCCGGTCACCAATGCGATCGGGCGCCTCGCCGCCAAGGCTAGCAGCGACACCTCTCGCCCCTCGAGATCCAATAGGGTTGCGTCCGTCAGCCGGTCACCGGGCCCCAGGGCCGTGCGGCTGAACCGCATATCTCGCAACATCAAACCGAGATTGAGATGCTCAAATCGGTAGTCGCTGGCGGCGCGAGGGCGATCACTCGAAGACTGACCTGAGGTGAGGGCGGTCATGGCACTCTCCTATTGGAGGTTGTCGTGATTATCCTACCCTCGATCAATCGGTGCAATCGCCAAACCTCACCGCATCTTCATTGCGAGAGTGCTCTGATTAGGTAGAAATTCACTTGGACGCTTTGATTGCTTTCTAACTTCCGCCTCTTGTATTCTTTACCGAATTTTTGAACCAGTCCAGTAGACCGGAACGACCAGCAGAGCAACAGCCTTAGCCTTGCTCAAAAAGTTTCAGCGGCGGGTCAGTGAGGAAGCGCGACAACCGTTCCGGTCGGCAAGGAGGACCGACTCCATGTCCGCAAGCACTGGGAGGGAGAGCGACCATGAATGACGAGACAGGCAAGAAACCCCGAATCCTCGTGACATCAGCTGCGGGTCGGACGGCAGCGCCTGCGGTCTTGGAACTCCTGAAGAAGGGCTTTCCCGTCCGAGCCTTCGTGCGTCGCGCCGACACCCGTGCAGAGGGCTTGCGGAAGGCCGGCGCAGAACTGTTCGTTGGCGATCTCTTCGATCCGCGCGACCTTCGTAGGTCTCTCGTCGACGTCCAGCGCGCCTACTACTGTCCGCCCCTGGGCCCGAACCTCCTTCACGGGACGATGCTCTTCGCCCTCGCCGCCGAGGAGGCCCGGCTCGAGACGGTGGCGCTGATGAGCCAGTGGAATCCCCATCCAACCCATCCGGTGGCCAACACGCGAGAGCACTGGATCGCGAACAACGTCTACCAGTGGATGCCCACAGTCGACGTCATATACGTCAATCCCGGTCTCTTCGCCTTCGTGTACCTATTGAGTCTGCCGATGATTGTCCACCTGGGGATGCTCCCTTTGCCGTTTGGTGACGGTCTGAACGCACCGCCCTCCAACGAGGATATCGGGAGGGTCGCAGCGGGACTCCTCGCCGATCCCGACCCACACGTGGGCAAGTGCTACCGCCCGACCGGGCCTGAGCTCGTTTCCCCCAAGGACGTCGCTGAGATCCTCACCGGCGTGGTCGGTCGCAAGGTCAAGTACCAGGACATCCCGCTGAAGATGTTCATAAAAGCTGCGACGGCGCAGGGCCTCGCTACCCCATTCGACATCACGAGCATCCGGTACTACGCCCAGGACCTTCGAGGCGGGACCTTCGCTATCGGAGCGCCAACCACTCATGTGGAGGAGATCACGGGGACGTCACCGGAGTCCTTCGAGGCGATCGCCCGCAGGTACGTCGCTCAACCGGACCTGATCGTGCCGGGGCTAAGGGCCGGAACGAAGTTCGGTGCACTCGCGTTCATGTTGAAGATGATGCTCACGCGCGCGCCTGACCTCGATCGCTGGGAACTGGAACGCGGTCATCCGATGCTGAAAAGCCCCATGCTTGCCTACGAGAGCGATGAATGGCGCACGGCCGCTGAGCAGAAGCAGCTTCTCCTTCAGAGGACGCGCTACGAACAGACGGGAATGGAGTCAGGCGCGTGAGCCTGCAATCGACGACGATCGCCGCGGGTTCTCCTTGACTTCTCTTGGTTCCCGGCCGGGAAACCTATTTTCGAGAACCTCTCAACTGGAAATGATGAGCGTGTCATAGACCACAAACGGAGGCCCAACCGATGACGCCCCAAGCGATCTTCGTACTGCAGTTCTTGTTAAGTCTGGTCGTTACAGGACTCCTGGCCAGGTGGACGTTAGCGCCCTGGTTGGACAGCCTGCCGCAACGCAAGGCGCTCTTCTGGCTCACCGTACCCCATGCGTTTCGCCACATTGGCATGGTGTTCCTTGTTCCGGGCGTTGTGGCGGAGCCGCTGCCTGAAGGGTTTGCCGTTCCGGCGGCCTACGGCGACTTAGTGACCGGCCTGCTCGCGTTGCTGGCCCTAATCCTTTTGCGAAAGAGTTTGGCGGGAGCCTTGGCCTTGGTCTGGCTATTCAATGTCGTGGGAACAGTGGATTTGCTCAATGCCCTACGTCATGTCAACGTAGTACAGGGCTTCGGAGCAACGTGGTACATACCGACAATGTTTGTTCCAGTACTGCTCGTAACCCACTTCATGATATTCGTTCGGCTGCTCAAGAGTGTTCGTTCCTAACGGTGCGGTCGTGGGTTAGAGATGAGAGCTTCGTCGTTGGCCGCTTCTCTCTCAGCATCGCGCTTCAAATCTCCGAATGCCTTCTCCAAATGGCGCGGAGGAGAAGTGTAGAAATCCCAGACGCCGCTATTGTGTCTTACTCGGAATAGTGAGAGTTCAAGTCCTGAGAAATCATCTTCTCGGACCTTGAGAATTGGGCAAATTACAGGCGCTGAGCCTTAGCTTGCTAATAACCTTCCCACCTAGCCCCTATATTTCACGGATAGGACCAGAAAAGGCCGCCCTGTTTGGCATAAAGCGTTTAACGAGAAACGTTTAAAAACCCAAACGGAGACGGCCCTTATGAGAACAGAGTGTAACCAAGCCACGTTCGAATTTCACGGACTTTTTCAACGGAAAGTGAAGGCGCGATTCGACGGCGGAAAGATCACCTCCGACGCGGGTGTTCTGCTGTTGAGGGAAGTCGAGAAGCGGACGGGTTTGATCGCCGGACTGGAGCAGTGTTTTACCGATCACCGGGACCCGAGGTTGATCGAACACAGCGTGAAGGAGTTGTTGGGCCAGCGGATTTATGGGCTGTGCTTGGGCTATGAGGACCTGAACGACCACGACCAGCTACGGACCGATCCGATGCTGGCCGTGGCGGTGGAGAAGGCCGATCCGCTGGGGGAAAACCGGCGGCAGGCCGGAGACCGGGGAAAGGCGTTGGCAGGCAAGTGCACGCTGAACCGGTTGGAACTGACCGCAGAGCAGGTCGATGGCCAGGAGCGGTACAAGAAGATCGCCATGGATGGCGACAAGATCGACCGGTGGATGGTCGACGCGTTTATCGCGGCCCACGAATCGGAGCCCTCTGAGATCGTTCTGGACCTGGATGCCACCGACGATACGATCCATGGCAACCAGGAAGGACGGTTCTTTCACGGCTACTACGGCCACTACTGCTACCTGCCGTTGTACATCTTCTCGGGAGAACATCTGCTGTGCGCCCGGCTCCGGCGTTCCAACATTGACGGGGCCGACGGAGCGGTGGATGAGTTAGAGCGCATCGTCGGTCAGATCCGACAGGTGTGGCCCACAGTATCGATCATCATCCGGGCCGACTCGGGCTTTTGCAGGGATGAACTGCTCGCCTGGTGTGAATCCCATCCGGTCGATTATGTGATCGGGTTGGCCAAGAACAGTCGTCTCAAGCAAGAAATCGCTGAAGAAATGGTTCAGGCGGAAGCGGAGTTTAACGCCACCGGGAAACCGGCGCGGGTGTTTAAGGATTTCCAGTACCGGACTCTAAACAGCTGGACCCGCGCGCGACGCGTCGTCGGCAAGGCGGAGTTCCTGGACAAGGGCGCCAATCCCCGATTCATCGTGACCTCCCTGCCGCCGGAACGCTTCCAAGCCCGCGCTTTGTATGAGGACTTCTACTGCGCGCGGGGCGACATGGAGAACCGTATCAAGGAACAGCAGTTGGACCTATTTGCGGACCGGACCAGCGCGGCGACCATGCGCGCCAATCAGCTCCGGCTCTATCTCTCCTCAGCTGCGTACATGCTCATGCATGCCCTGCGACGCCTCGGGCTCAAAGATACCGCGATGGCCCATGCCCAGTGCGGGACCATCCGTCTGAAGCTTCTCAAAATCGGCGCCCGAATCCGCCTGACGGTCCGCAACGTCTGGATCTCGATGTCGGAGGCCTATCCCTATCCCGAAACCTTCGCCCTTATCATGCGGAACCTGCAGTCGATTCCGCTTCGTTGCTGACGACACGATTCACCCACAACCGAAAAACTCACTTCTTCATCTGCACAGGGCCGAGGTCTGCCTCCACACGCCGAATCATGTCCCTGTCGTGCCAAACGAGTCGACCTCACGTCCTCAACAACGACTGATTCCCCCGATTCACCGACTCCAGGATTCAGAACTCGCCGCAATTCGTTTCTCGTACCCGAAAACCAGCCGATTCCCGGATTGGTGACCCATCCGGGCTAGATAGACTTACCAGATTTTCGCCACGCCTTTGGGCGACACACTTTAAACATGGAATCTGGCACCAAACTTGGCCCCTACCAGATCACCGGCCCACTGGGTAAAGGTGGAATGGGTGAGGGCTACCCGACAAGAATTTACCTCCCCAAGATGCATTCACAGGGATCTTGACCTAGAGCCCTGTGTCGCACCTGCCGCACTCATTCTTGGAACGTAGTCGCTGCTACGGACCCGTCGCGGGGGCACCCGCGTGCAGGTAATAGCGAATCCTCTCGAAGACTTCGTTCTCCAGCTCTAGGATTTCGCGAATCTGTTGGTGTGAGGCCAACAGGCCGTTAGATTCGCGGTACGCGAGCAGCCGGGTGGCATGTTCAAGGGTAATTCCGGGGATCTGGACTAGTTCGATCTCTGATGCCGCATTCACATTGACGAGCGGAGGCGCCTCTGGACCGAAGACGTCAGTCAGGTAAACGATAATCTCTTCGGATTCGTCAATGAAGATCGGAGCGCCTCGCCCGATCATGTCGTAGACGGTCGCCTCCCATTCCTCTCGCGGTTTTCGCTCCCGAACCGTGCGCTCGAGATTGTGGCAGCTGTTACCGCAATACTGGACCGTGAGTTCCTTGGCCTGTCCCGGGGGTAGGTTTTCTGTCCACTCTTCTGGGCGTTCTTGGCCTAATACCAAAGTTACCCAGATGCACCCGGCCAACCCCGCCGCTAGCCACTGATACACGTCCCCGCCTCCTTTAAGTTCTCCCTCAGCTACTGCGACTGCTCAGTTTCTATCCCGGATGGCGCAAGGCGGATCATTCCCAGTTACACCGGTCTGGTGCGGGCTGCGGCAACCGAGTACGCTGGGTACGAGCCGGCCTGTTCTGCGCCAGAACCCGAGTTCTCCACGCGGGCATCGATCAAGTACGGCCGCCCCTCGCGCGTTGTTCGGATGGCCCGTGACATTGCTTCTCGAACTTGCTCGCGACTTTGCACCTGTTCGCCGCGGATGCCGAAGGCCTCGGCGATGCGAACGAAATCGACGTTCGGATCACCCAGGTAGGACAGCATGTCTTTTCCTACTTCCGCCTGACGTCCGCCTCGCGAGAACATCCGGGCCCGCGTCTCGTTGTAGGAGCGGTTGTTGAAAATGACGACGATGACGGGAACGTCGTAACGAGACATGCTCCAGAGCGCCTCGACTTGGCCGAACAGAAAACCCCCGTCCCCTTGCAAACACACGACCTGATTGTCGGGCCGTGCGAGCTTGACCCCGACGGAGGCCGCGACACCCCATCCCAGCGCATATCCGATGGTCCGGCCGATCTTCTTCTTCTCGTCCTTGGCAAAATTAATCCATCGGAGCGCCTTCGGACCTTGCGTTCCAAACTCTTCCACGATGTAAGCATCGCGGTCTAGGGCGGCGTTGACTTCAAACCCCACGCACTCGAACGTCAGGGGCACCTGATCAAATCGCCGCTGGGCGACGAATTCGAAAGACTCACGCATCCTTTGCGTAAATTCTGCTGTTGCTTCCTGGCGGGGCTGCCGGATCCGCTCCAGACGTTCGTTAGTCGCCAGACTCCTGATACTTTCCACCAGGGCCGTGGCCGTCTCGTTGACGCTTGCGGCCAAGGGGACGTGAACCGGATAAGCCGTTCCGATATGATCCGCTTCGACACGGCCGTGTATGATCTTTGCGTTCCGGAGCCGATCGTTTTCGAGCGAGGCCGCGCCCGACATATGCGCGCCCAAATTCAAGTACACGTCGATGCTTTCAGGAAAGCGGCCACCGGAGACTTCAAGAAACAGCGGATGTTTGGTTGGGAAGTCGGCGGCCCAGCTCCGCGCCTGGGTCACTGGAATTGCCAACAGTTCCGCAAGCTCGAGAACGGATGCCCCAGCGCCAGATGCGGTAACCTCTGGGCCCACGTAGAGAAGAGGGCTTTCGGCCTCGAGCAGCATCCGGGCCGCCTCGTCCACGTCTTGCGGGTGGGGTTGCAGAGTCGTGGGAATGCTGAACGTACCGGAAGGGTAGATGCCCGCCCGCATATTACTTGTGTAGAGCACATCGCGGGGAAAACGAAGATACGCCGGTCCTCCCGGCATAGTCGTAGCCAGCTTCAAGGCTTTCGTGGTCCACTCGGGAATTCGATCGGGCTCAGACACGAGCCAACGGAACTTCGTGAACTGCTCGACGGTTTCCAGCCAGTCCTCGACGTCTTCATGTCCGTCCCGTCCAGCGCGATCGGTTTCGGAGTGATCTGAAGTCACGATGATCGGGCTACGATCCTTCATCGCGTTGTACATGTTTGACGTCGCGTTGGGCGATCCCACACGACTGATCATCACGAAGCCGGGGTTTCCCGATGCTTTCGCGTAGCCGTCCGCCATTGCGACACAGTGGCCCTCATGGGTGGCGAGAATTGGTTGCATGTCGGGGCGATCGACGAGCGCATCACACAGTGGGCCGAGCCCCGAGCCATTTCCGAGGAACAGGAACTTAATGCCAGCGGCCCGCAATTGTTCCGCCAAGACCTCTCCGGCATTCCCTTCGAACGGAGTCAGCAGTTCGGCTGGGGCGTCCCCCGCCTGAGCGCTCTGAGCCTGGACCAGCGGTTCCAGCGATTTCAAGACGGATGTGACCGCGGTCACTCCGAACCCAGCCTGCGACATCCGTTTCACGAAAGACCGGCGTGGAATCGTCTGCTCGAGGTAGTCTCTAACGATATCTCTCATGGTTTCGCCTCCTGGCGTGCTAAGGAATCCTCTCCTCGAAGAGCTCGACGAAGAGAGAACCTCCATTGCCGTTCGTCGGTTTTAGCGGGCCGCTCTACGGAACTGTTTTCTTCGATAGGCCTCTTCAGATTTGACCCCAACCGAACTATATATGATATCCGTCCGGATGACGGCCGTTTCGTCACGATGAATCCCAGGCGCGGCCTGCAAGCGGCTTCGGAGCCCCAACAGACAGTCGTGGTCCAAAATTGGTTTGAAGAACTGAAGGAGCGGATTCCGATCCCCTAAACGACCATGAAAGTGATTCTCAAGTCCTAGAAATCATGCCGGCTCAATCGGTCGATGCAACACATGCGTTAAATCGTTCGGCCGGAGTCTGAAACCCCAGCGTTTGACGAGGCCGTGGGTGAGTCGCTGTCGAGGCAGGGAAGGCCCACGGTGACCAGCTTTGCCACCGCGCTCCTGGGCAGTCACTGAGCCGGTCAGAGCTTGCCTCGGGTGCCTCGGGTGTGGCTCGGTGGAGGGACTCGATAGTAGATGATTGATTTTGTTTACTGACTCGATTGCCTCGGCTGTTTTGGCTGCCTGTTACTCCTCTTGGTGAACCCACGCCCCCGCTACCGTGGCGATGGCACCTGTCACCAAATACCAGGCCATGTTGATGACCGTTGGAGTGACCGGATTGAGCCCGGCAATAATCAATACAACGTCGGCAAGGGTTACGAGGAACCAGATTGGCAGAAACACAATCAATGCAGTTCTCGGTCCCGGACCAAAGCGTGGCCGAGCTACCGCGTAAAACCAGATGACGACGATGCCCGCAACCAGGGTCAGTACCGCCAGGATGATAATATTGTTGGTGCCTCCGAGCATGAAGTTGTGATTCTCTAGTTGCTGGCGAATCGCGTCTCGGAAAATCTGAAAGAAGATCCTTTGACTGACCAGAACGATCACTCCGGCCAGTAATCCCCCCAGCACAACACGTTTTGTATTGATCGAACCCATACGGTTACCTCCTCGACGATTCGAGGCGTTTCCACAAAGCCTGTTGGTCTGGAATTAATTTGCGGCGCCCTTACTCGTTCTGTGCACCGCGACATAGTTAATAGCGGTCCATAACAACCCATCCCTTGCCCCTCAGAACCACTCCTGACAGCCACCCACTCTACGGGATCCTCAATGACTTCCTGCGCTGCGGTTGCTGTGTAGCGCCCACACATGGGCGGTGGCTGGAGCAAGGCATCTGAAAATTTCTAAAAATTGGACATAGAGCCACACCACCGATAGACGCACCCCCTTGGGGTTCCCCACACTGGGGGCCTTCGATGGGTCCCATGCGACTTCGCCCAAAACTGTGCCTGTCAGGACGTGAACGAAGCTGATTTCACCTGACTCAGGCTGGACGATGTGACGGGCTATGAAGGGTCTGAGGTGAATCACCGGCTCTCAGAGTTCTTTTCGTTACGCTAGCGACCGCCGCATCGAGAGGCAAGGAAACGGGCCAATTCGACCCCGGTGGTTGCCATTTGGTTGCCAAGTACCCGGAGGGTTTTTACGCAGAGGCTATAAATAAATGACTTTGAAAGCCAACGAGCGGATTTGAACCGCTGACCTGCTGATTACGAATCAGCTGCTCTACCAACTGAGCTACGTTGGCAAAAAAATGCTCACCCAAAGGGTGAGCAAGAGTTGTAAAGAGAAAAAGGATCTACCCCTCAGGAAGGGATAGAAAGCTCCAATGCACCCTTAATTTAAATAGGGGGTTGAGGCTTGTCAACAAAAATCATTTCTAATGACCGAAGGCGTTGTGTTTATTCGGGTTGTGCGGTTTCGGTCGGTTCCGGATTGAGTTCTTTTCGGGTAAACGACTGGTCTAGCTTAAGTTGTATGAATTCGACTTCGTCCATACCACTGAAAACGAGACCCGGGTAATGCGTTTTCATATAGATGCGGAAGCCCCCGAAGACCAAGCCAATAGTCAGCGTAAAAACGAGTGCAATTCCGATGCCCTTGAAGATGGTCAGGATCATTTGGGGCACTGTCAGAGGATCCGGAAGCGTCTCGGTCCACGTTACCTCCGATTGATAGCTGAGAGCCGACATGATCGATTCCGATAACTCATCGCTGTCGCTGTCGATCAGCATGGCAAACAGGGGACCGGATCTCCCATTGGACAAATCACCTTCGGAGCTTGCAATCCACGCTTCAGAATGGCGCCGCGCCAATTGTTGTGTCGGGTAGAGCAACATGGCGAGTCGTCCTGAACCGCTGGGCTGTGTGTAAGTGGCAAGGGCGACTTCCACGCTGTTGTCAAATCCGAGCTCGGACGAATCGAGGCCCGTGATTGTCTCGAAGGCAGTCGATGTCAGGATGTACTGTTCAGACTCTGCGATTCGTCCTTCTGCCGGTAAGAGCAGTGACACCGGAGCTTTTCTCGATCGACCCACGATGTTGTCGGCGATTGTTTTGGCAAGGGGCTCTGTGTGCTGGAGTGAGCCTTCCAGTCGGACCACGTACCTGGATTGCCAGAGCACAAGCATATCGTTCGTGCGATAGCTCTCGGCTCCGACGACTGCCGGCTCGAAATCGGGCCTCTGCCAATCACGCTCCAACGCGAAGAGACCATAAGAAGCCGTGGAATCGATCATTTCGTAGAGCGTGACTCGCACGCTCCCGTCGTTCGAAGCGAGGTCCACCTGAGAAGCTCCCATCAGGCCGTAATCGAGAACGCTTGAAAGATTATCCCCGACCAGGGTTTCGATATTGTCGGCAGTGTACCGGACGGCTTCCGTTTCGAGGCTCCAGGCAGGATCCTCCAGTATCAAATTAATAAGAGTTTCCCGGTTTTGGGCCGCGAGGGGACCGGAAAGGAACAGAATGGCGGCGACAAACTTTACTAGGAACCTGGAGGTCATCGTAGGTTTAACAGCCTGTAAAGGGTTGTCCCACAGGCTGTAAGAAATCAGTCCCGAGCCTGAGCCGTCTCGAAGCCGCTCAGGGTTTCTGAGTACGATCTTACACCTTCAAAGAGCGCGTCGGAAATTTCTTCCCGCCGTTCTGTCCCTTTGAGTAATCGTTCGTCGTCGGGATTGCTGATGAAGGAGACTTCAGCAAGGATCGAAGGCATGTTAGCGCCGATCAGAACCACAAAAGGAGCCTGCTTCACGCCCCGGTCTCTCCCGAAGTCGGGCGTGGTCGCCAGCGCCCTTTGCATATGGGTTGCGAATTCTCTCGACTCGTCCACCTTGTCCCGAAGCATGATCTTGCTGACAAGATCCTGAAGTTCGGAAATGGACTGGGCTGAAGCGGCGTTTTCACGCGCGGCGATTTCTGAACCTTCGCGAGTGGTAGAAAAATTGAGGAAGTACGTTTCGAATCCACGGATCGACTGGCTGCTACTTGAGTTGGCGTGTATGGACAGAAACAGATCGGCTTCCGCCTGATTCGCTATGGCCGTCCGTGTCTCCAGGGGTACAAAGGAGTCGTCTTCCCGTGTCAGAACGACCTCGGCGTTCAGCTCGATTTCGATCCGCTCTTTGAGACGACGTGCGATATCGAGAACCAGAGCCTTTTCAGTGAGCCCGCTTGGACCGATCGTTCCCGTATCACGCCCTCCGTGGCCGGGATCGATGACAACGCGGCCTACCTTCAGGCCCAGGCTGCGAATGAGGGACTGGTCTCCGCTCTCAGGTGGTTGTGCTGCGCTGAGCGTGCGCTCGTCTGTCGCCTCGGCCAGCTCCGCAGCAGGCTCAGGTCGGGTTTCAGCAGCGACATCGGCCACTTCCAGCACAGGTTCGGGCACTGGCTGCGGTTCGGGTGTCGCCGGTCGGTCGGCTGAACCGAGGACGTCGATGACCAGCCGACTGGGATCGCGAAGCGTGAATGTCGTTACGTTACTCAGCTGAACCAGGTCGAGGACGACGCGGACGGTATCGGAATCGTACTGCCCCACGCGAATGTTCCGCAGCATGACCGATTCGACCGGCAGGGCGCGTTGCTGGAGCAATGTCCCGACTCGAGAGTTCTTTATGTCGACGAAAACCCGAGGGGGGTTTTGGACCTCCCCTTGTGTAAAGGAGGGTTCTCCAATCATGTCGACGACGACCCGCACGGATCTCTGCGACTCCCAATAGCGGATGTTGTCGATGGAAACTGTCCCCGGAGAGCCGGAGGCTTCGCTCGGGCCTTCCGCAACGACTTGAGCCTCTTCCGCTATCTCTGCTTTCTCTTCACTTTCTGCGGCCCGCCCGTTCATGCGCTCGAGATCAGCACGGGCAGTGGGCAGGAATCGGGATGACGGGTATTCCCGGATTAGGAACTGAAGGGTCGTGATGGCGTCTTTCGGATCTCGGATTTCTTCATAGAGCGCCGCGATATTGACCAGGGAGTCGTCGGCATAGCCGGTGTGAGGGGTGATCAGGTAGACGCGCTCATAGAGCCGGATCACCCGGAGATATTCGGATCGGGAACGGTCTCTGCTGGGTTTTTCCTTGAGAGCAATATCTTCGTTCTGTGCGACTTGGTAGGCTGCACTGGCCTGGTCTCTAAGAGGCGTTTGAGACCAGGCGACGGAAGCAGAGAGCAGCCCTGCCAACAGCACACAGATGGGTTTGGAGAGTCGCATACAATTCTGTGATCGTCCGGTCATTTTCACAGGTGAGGACTACTCGACGTTTGAAAAGCGCAATACTCCGCGGTCATCGATCGTGGCCGAAATTGCCCGGTTCACTCGCGCTTGGACCTGGGCCGGCACGGGCGCGCCGGCGATCGGTTCTGGAGTCGTCGGAGTCGGAGCAAGGACAGAGGCAGCCGATTGGACACTGGTCCCCTGGCCACCACGACGGTTGTAGGCTGATCTCACCTTTCGGACATAGTTCTGGGTTTCCGGAATCGCCGGTATTCGACCCAATCGTGCCACGCGGTTTTCACCTGAGTTGTAGGCGGCCAGTGACAAATCAAGGTTCCCCTCGAACATTTCCAACAGGAATCTTAAGTAGCGGACACCGCCGTCTAGGTTTTGAGCCGGATCAAAGAAATCACGGACTCCAAATCGTTCGCCTGTTGCTGGAATCAGTTGCATCAGGCCCATTGCTCCCTTCGGAGACACGGCGCGCCGGTTGAAGTTGGATTCAATTTCTATAACTGAACGAACCAAGGTCGCATCGACCCCGTGTCTGCGGGAGATGCTGTCGATCAGGGAATCCAGGGGGTTGGCCTGATTGGAAGCTGCGACTCGACCGGGTAGTGTCGTTGGGTTTCGAACACTCGGAGTGGGCTCGATGGCGGGCTGGCTGAAGCTGGCCAGGTTCGTGAACACGATCTTCCCGTCTGTTTCGAGAATCGCCGAAATACGGTCCTGTCCCCAGCCCTCCTGAGCAACACTCAGGGCAGCAAGGGTCAGAACGATCGCGAAAAGCCATCGAATGTTAAGCATAACCACTACAGACGGTGGTTTAACCCACATGATCTGCCACGATATTGTACACTTCTTGTAAAGCCTGATCCAGCTTTCCGGGTTCTTTACCTCCGGCCTGGGCGAAGTCCGGCCGGCCTCCACCGCTGCCTCCGACCAGAGCGGCCACCTCCTTGATGATATTTCCAGCGTGGAGTCGGCCTTGCAAGTCTTCCGATACCGAGGTCACCAGCGTTGCTTTTCCGCCAGAGGCCATGCCGAGGACCACGATGCCTGAACCCATTTTCCGACGCAGGTTTTCAGCCAGTTCGCGCATCAGTTCCGCGTCGACACCATCCACCCTCTGAGACACGACACGGATGCCCGATACTTTGTTTTCAGTTTGCAGCAGATCGTCAAGTCTGGAATTTGCACCTTTGCGCTTCAGGCCTGCCAGTTCAGTCTCCGTCTGCTTTTGCTGATCGAGAATCCTGTCGATGGTTCCTACCAGCCGAGAGCGCGGTGTCTTAAGCCGGTCGGAAAGTTCATCGAGGATCTGTTCGTCGGCATCGAACCGTTCATAGCTACCCTTACCCGTGACCGCTTCGAGGCGACGGATTCCGGAGGCGATACTGCCCTCCGACACGATTTTGAAAAGGCCGATGTCGCCGGTCCGGCCCGTATGTGTCCCGCCGCAAAGCTCCGTGCTAACTCCAGGTACCGAAACAACACGTACTTTCTGCTGATACTTTTCTCCGAAGAAGGCGATGGCCCCGGACTCGATAGCCGAGTTCAACTCCATGACTTGGGTTCCCACCGGTTGGTTATCAAGGATGACCTGGTTGATGCTTTCTTCGATGTCCTCGATTTCAGCCTCGCTCAGTGCGACGTAGTGCGTGTAGTCGAAGCGTAGGCGGTCCGGCGCCACCAGTGAGCCTGCCTGCTTGACATGGACGCCCAGGGCCTTCCGTAGGGCGGCGTGGAGCAGGTGAGTTCCAGTGTGGTTTGCTGCGATTCGTTTCCTCCGTACCGCATCGACCCGGGCTTCTACCTCTTCACCTACCGAGAGTCCTCCGACTTCAACCTCCACGCGGTGGACCGTGAGGCCCGGTGCGGCTGAAAAGGTGTCAACCACCCGGGCGGTCCCAGTCGGAGAAGTCAAACTGCCAGTGTCACCGACCTGCCCTCCAGATTCGGCATAGAAGGGCGTCTCAGCCAGAATGATCTCCGCCTCGCCACTCTCGCCGTCCACAGTCTGGACGGACTCGTCGCCACGGACAATCCCCAACACACGGCTCCGGCCCTCGGTCACCTCGTATCCGAGAAAAGTAGTCGCTCCCTGTTTGAGGAACTCTTCGTACGCCTCAGACGTCCGTTGATCGCCCTTCCAACTCTCTCTCGCCCGTTTTCTCTGCTTCTCCAATTCGGCATTGAAACCGTCGACGTCGAGACCCAGGGCCTTTTCGTCTGATATCTCCCGAACGAAATCCAGCGGCAGTCCGAAGGTGTCGTACAGCCTGAACACGTCCCGGCCGGAAATGACATCGCTCCCCGCGGCAAGAGTCTTTTCAGCTATTTCCTCCAGCTTGCCTACCGCCACGGATACTGTGGCTGAAAAACGTCGTTCCTCGCTTTCGACGACCCGGGACACGTATTGACGGCTGTTGACCAGGTCGGGATAGGCATCCTGCATCAGTTCCACGACATGCCCCGTCATCGTGTGGAGAAACGGTTCCTTGTGACCGAGGAGGGTGCCTTGTCGAATCCCGCGGCGCATGATCTTCCGCAAGACATAACCTCGGCCTTCATTGGACGGAATGATGCCATCACTGATGAGAAACGTTGCGGACCGAACGTGGTCGGCAATGATTCTCAATGACACATCGGTCCGCTGTGACTGGCCGTACCGGACTCCGAGCAGGTCGCCGGAATGATCGATCAGGGAACGCAGCAGGTCTGTTTCAAAAACGCTGATCTTGTCCTGCAAGACCGAAGCCATGCGCTCCAGCCCCATACCTGTGTCGATTGACGGCCGCGGGAGCGGGTTCAGATCTCCGTTCTGGTTCCGGTCGAACTTCATGAAGACAAGGTTCCAAATTTCGACGTATCGTCCACACTCGCACGGAAAATTGCAGTCGCTGTGGTTCTCCTCGCTGCCCCCAGGCCCGAAGTCGTAGTAGAGTTCTGAGCAGGGCCCGCATGGTCCGGTCTCACCCATCTGCCAGAAGTTGTCTTTTTCGTCCATCCGGAAGATGCGTTCCTGGGCGACGCCGACGTGGTCGCCCCACAAGTTTGCAGCTTCGTCGTCCTCCCGGAACACCGTGACCCACAGCTTGTCCGGCGGCAAAGCGAAATCCAGGGTTAAGAGTTCCCACGCGAATTCCACTGCTTCCCTCTTGAAGTAGTCTCCAAAAGAGAAGTTGCCCAGCATCTCAAAGAACGTGAGGTGTCGGCTCGTCTGTCCCACATTGTCCAGATCGTTGTGTTTGCCGCCGGCGCGGACGCATTTTTGACTGCTGACGGCACGGGAGTAGTGCCTCTTGTCCAGACCCAGGAAAACATCCTTGAACTGGTTCATGCCTGCATTCACGAAAAGGAGGGTGGGATCCTCGGCGGGAATCAGCGACGAACTGGAAACGCGTGAGTGACCGCGGTTTTCAAAAAATGTCAGGAACTCTTGTCGGATTTCGACACTCTTCATAGGAACTCTTCCATCTCACGGAGAATTTCCTCCGCATCATAGCCAAGACGTTCTAGGGACCTGCAAAGACGAGCTGCGTCCTTCTTTCCCAAAGGGAGATCGAGCTTCGAACCCTTAATTTTAGCCTTGAGAATTTCCCGAGCTGTAGGCCAATTCTCACTTTCTATAACTTCCCGAATAATGTCTTCAGGGACGCCGTGGTGCTCCAGATCGACTTCCAACCGCGGCCGGCCCCGGCGCGTACGGCCCCTTACGAAGTTTTCAGCGAAACGGCGGTCATTGAGAAAACCTTCTGACCTTAAACGTTCGATGACATCTTCGGGCACGGATTCGAACCGTTGTTCAAGCTTAAGGCATAGTCGGTGAGTGCTGTAGTCGCGGCCTGCCAGTAGTTTCAGGGCGTGGCCGTAAATTTCGTTCATGAAGTTGAAATTGGTGATCCCGGACAACGTGGCGTCTATGCGAGGACATCGCCCCGGTTCAGCCCAAGGGGTACAGCCAGCCCTCAGGCGCCGGTGCGTTTCCGCTGACGATGTCGAAAAACCGAGATTGGATTTGTTCGGTGACTGGGCCTCGCTTGCCTCGGCCGACATTGACGCGGTCGACGGACCGGATGGGAGTAATTTCGGCCGCGGTTCCGGTAAAGAATAACTCGTCCGCGATATACAGCCATTCACGGGGAATCGCCTGCTCCCGAACCGTCAATCCAGACTCCTTAGCGATTGCCAGGACAGAGTCGCGAGTGATTCCTTCCAGTACCGACTGGGCTATGGCGGGCGTGTAGAGCGTTCCATCCCGGACCAGAAAGATATTCTCGCCACTGCCTTCGCTCACAAAACCGTCTGTGTCCAAGGCGATGCCTTCGGCATACCCGTTTGTTACGGCTTCGATCTTGATGAGTTGCGAATTCAGGTAGTGGCCCGCCGCCTTTGCAGCCGCCGGAGACGAATTTGGTGCGGATCGAGACCAGGTGGACACACACACGTCCACTCCGCTTTCCAATGCTTCTTGCCCGAGATAGGATCCCCACTCCCATACCGCGATGTAGGTGTCGATCGGAATGCCAGCCGGGTCGATGCCCAGATGCCCATAACCCCGCAGCACGATGGGGCGGATATAGCAGGCCTCCAATCTATTGGCGCGAATTGTCTCCAGGACGGCTTTGGTTAGAGCTTCATGGTTGTAGGCCATATCCAGTCTGTAGATCTTTGCGGAGTTGATGAGTCTGCGAATATGGGCGTCCAATCTGAACACGACGGAACCCGATGGGGTCTTATAGCAACGGATGCCTTCGAAGCAGGCCGAACCGTAGTGGACGACATGGGACAGGACGTGGATTTGGGCACTTTCCCAATCGATGAATTCTCCGTTACGCCAGATTTTTTCTGATCGATTCACAAGTCCATACGGGGCTCTAAAGGCCCGTAACTCGCATGTTACACTGAGGCGACCATGCTAACGGGGAAATTCGGCACGGGATTTGTGACCTGTAACACCCATATGGGGACCGGCGTTGCGGCCAAACGGCATTGGATTCTAGGAGGCGACTTGGCGACGACCGGACGTCGCGACGACGAGACAATGCTCATTCATTGCGAAGAGTTGCCGACTACGAAAACGTTGCCGCTTCGCCGCAACCCTCCGGGCCGATGGGGGTTGGGAGCGATATCTGTTTTGCAAGCCGTCGTCGACGGGAAAACGTCGACTTCCGTCTCGCGCCTCAATCTTGCCAGGAAGACCTATCGGCGCCGGTTCCTATATGGGTGGTACAGGCCACTCGCTTTCCTGTCCCTGATCGTTTCGATTGCGGGATGTGGCTATCGCCTGGCCGGAGATAGCATCGATTCGGGTTCCGGGCGGACTTTGGCTGTTCCTGTTTTTCGAAGCCTCACGACAGACTTCAGGATCGAACAGCAGTTGACTGACGCCTTGCGCCGCGAACTCATTCGGCGAACGCGGTATCGGGTGACGCCCGATCGGGATGGCGATGTCGTTCTGACCGGTGAAGTAACAGGCGTTAGATCGATTCCAATCATTTTCACCGACCAGGGACGTGGAACTGCCTACACCGTTGCCGTTGATGTAAGTGTCAGGGTGACCGATACCGCCGACGGCAGGATTCTCTATCAAAACGATAGGTGGACGTTCAGCGAGGTATTCGAGCTTTCAAACAACTCAGCAGATTTCGTTCCTGAGGACTCGGCTGCTATCGATCGTCTTGCCGGTCAATTCGCGTCTTCACTGGTGGCGTCGCTCAATTACGTGAACCCCAACCCGTGAAGTTTTCTCAATTCCGAAAACATACGCCTTCAGACCCCAGCCACGTTTACGTGTTCGTTTGCGAGGACGACTTTCTGGTCGAAGAATCCAAGACGACGTGGGCCCGCATCTTCGGGGGGACATGGGACTTCGAGAAGCTGACGGTCAAGGAATTCGAAGCCATCGATTCTGCAGAGCTGATGGAGTCGGCACTGAGCCCGCCGCTGTTCGGTCCATCACGGGCGATCCTGGTTACGAACGCCGGCAAGATCACAACGAAGAAACTGGATGGCGTCGGTCGCATCGGGGAACTGGATCGGTCCTGTCTGAAGATCGTTCTGGTGGTGAAATCTCGGCGGTCGACCATCCGTGGAAAGCCGGCGATTCCTGTAATCGAAATTGACCCTCTACGGCCCGGGGATACGGTTCGGTGGCTTCGCGACCGCTACGGCGTGTCTGCTGATGTAGCGCGATATCTGGTCGACAACGTTGGGACGGAACTACGGATTCTTCATGCGGAAATGGAGAAGCTGACGATCTACTTGCGTGGGGTCCGTCCGCCGGAAATTATGGACGTCGACCAGTTGATCCTTCGCTCGGAACAATTTGGCCCGTTTGAACTTGACGATGCCTTCCTGGGAGGTGACTATTCCCGCGCAGTCCGCGTAGTTGGTGCGATGGTCGATGAAGGCGTCGTCCCGGTCCTGATCCTGTCACGAATCGTCCGGGTCTGGCGGCAGATATTCGTGGGAAAAGTTTTAGAGGGTCGAGTCCTACCCGGCGACATAGCCAAGGCGGCTTCAGTGCCCACCTGGAAAGCGGCCACGTTCGTCGAAGCGTGCAAGCGGTTCGAGTGGGATAGGATCGTCGAGGGTTTTGCCGTAATCATCCGTGCGGACCGGGCGTTTAAGACTTCATCCCCGAATCCGGAATTCTATTTCGACGCGATGTTGTGGAAACTGATGCGTTAGTCGCCGGAGGGCCCGACGAAGCTTCACAGACGACCGTGAAGCGGAATAAGGAGAGCTTTTAGGCAGCTATAGCGTTGACACGGCGGTTCATTCTGGACTTGTATCGTCGGGCTGTGTTGGCCTTAAGCACGCCTTTTTGGACGGACTTGTCAATCAGGCTGAAGGTTTTCCTCAGCACCACCTGGGCCTCATCGTTCTTGCCGTCGGAGATCGCCGTCCTCAGCTTTTTGAGCTGGGTTTTCAACTTTTGGCGGTTCATCTGATTAATCAGCCGCCGACCCCGATTCTGCCTGTTCCGCTTTAGTGCGGATGCATGGTTTGCCATCTATGCTTACCTCAAACGCCGTATGGTAGCAGCCTGTGGTCTTTTCAGTCAATGCGGGCTCGTACATGGGACGGACCCTTCTATCGAAATACAGCCACCAGGCCAGGATCCGGAAGGAAGTGCCCGTCCCTGCGGCGGAGTCTGTGCCAAATCTGCGTGATATAATTCGTTTCCAGAAATAAAACTCGCCAAGAATGAAAAAGACCATCCCCATCGGCGAAGGTATCGCCGACCTTTTCGGCACTTATGACAGCAACATTAAGTATTTGGAATCCGTGCTCGGCGTCGAGGTTCGCATTGCGGAACACAATTTGACTGTAGAAGGCGACGATGCCGATGTCATCCTGGTGGACCAGATCATTCAGGATTACGCCAGTCTTCGATCCGAAGGTGTGAAGCTTTCCGACGAGGACATGAGATCCGTCGTTCGGATCGTCTCAGAAGACAATTCTGTTACCTTGCGCCAGGTGGTGACCGAACCCCGCCAGTTTCATATCGGGAGGCGGAACGTCTCACCGAAGACGCTCAATCAAAAGATCTATCTGGAGGCTATTGACGGTTACGACATGGTTTTCGGTGTCGGTCCGGCCGGGACCGGCAAGACGTACCTGGCTGTCAGTATGGCTGTGCGGGAACTTCTGGCAAAGAGGGTCAACCGTATTATTCTGACGCGGCCGGCTGTTGAGGCCGGTGAGCGGCTGGGATTCCTTCCGGGGACGCTGGAAGAAAAGGTCGATCCTTACATGCGGCCTCTTTATGACGCCCTGCATGACTTACTGGATACGGAAAGAGTCGAACGGTATCTGGAGCGCCGTGTAATCGAAATCGCCCCGATCGCTTTTTTGCGGGGACGAACCCTGAACGATGCGTTCGTCATTCTCGATGAGGCTCAGAACACAACGCCTGAGCAGATGAAGATGTTTTTGACCCGAATCGGATTGTCCTCCAAGGCTGTTATCAATGGGGACGTAACGCAAGTTGACTTGCCTTTCGGGAAGCGGTCCGGGTTGATCGAAGCGCGTCAGGTGCTGTCCGGGATCGAGGGCATCGTCTTCGTCTCGTTCGACGGACGCGATGTGGTTCGTCACCGTTTGGTTGCGGATATCGTGCGCGCCTACGAGGAGTTCGGTGCCGAAAACGGTGCGGGTCAGGGTTCACTGGAGTTCAGATCGCCGGGAGCCAAGGTCGAGGCGGGCTGATGGCGTCGGCGATAGCTTCCCGCAGTGCGTTCTCTGAGTCGTCCGATCTAGGCGAATCCCAGCCCTTTCTCTTGATCAACCGGCAACGAAAGCACCGGGTTGACCGACCCCGAATACTGGACTTCTTGTCTCGGCTTGTCGCCGACTTAAACCCAGTCTCGCCCTTTTCTGTCGTTCTTGTCAGTGACCGAACGATTCATCGCTACAACCGGGAATATAGAGGACAGGACAAGGCTACCGACGTTCTTTCGTTTCTGGGAGACGAGCCTTATTTGGGCGACATTCTGATCTCCGTTGAGACTGCTCACGATCAGGCCGGGCGATCGAAGGTTTTGACCCTGGAAAGCAATATCAAACGACTCGCCCTGCATGGTCTACTGCACTTAATGGGTTACGACCACGAAACCGACGATGGCCAGATGAGAGCCGTTGAAATCCGCTTGCGTCGCAGATTCGAATGTTGATGGAATTGGAACTATTCATTGCCGCGGCCCTGGTCCTCGGGCTTCTTGTGATGTCCGTTCTCGACTTCGCCCTGGGTGCCGTGAACAAGATCGCATTGCGGCGCATTACGGAAAACCGGGAGGGGCGGCAGCGCCAATTGACCGAGGCTCTGGCCGAGGCGCGAGCTGAAGTGTTGATGGTCGTCCACATCACGATTCAGACCTTGCTCGTAGCGCTGGCGGTTCTGTTGGCGGGCACCTTCCTCACCTATCCGCTGCCGTTTATTGTGGCACTGCCTCTCGCTGCGGCAATGACCTTGATCTTAGTCCTGGCTTTTAGGCAGCTGGTTCCCAGGGCTATAGCGCTTCGAAGTCCGGACGACGTGCTCGAACGCCTTATCCCCGTACTTGCCATCCCGTATTTCATTCTCCGACCACTCGCCCGGCTCATCAACACGATGCTGAATCGCTTCCAACAGTGGGACGAAATTGAAATCGAGGAGGAAGAAGAGGCATCCGAAGAGGAAATCCAGGCATTTATCGATGCCGGTCAGGAAGAAGGGATTCTCGAGCAGGACGAGGGCGTCATGATTCAATCGATCGTCCAGTTTGGAGACAAAGTAGCCCTCGAAGTCATGACGCCAAGAACTCAGATCACCGCGGCTGACGTGGCATGGGATTTCGACAGGTTCGTCAGTGAAATACTGTCCAGCAAACACTCGCGGATGCCCGTTTATCGGGACGAACTGGACAACATTGAAGGGTTTATCCACGAAAGGGATCTGTTGCGTTTGAACAGAAGCGCTGGACCCCCAGACAGCCTGCGCCCCTTCCTCCAACCCGTACACTTCATTCCCGAGACCAAGCCGATCGACGATTTACTTGATGAGATGAGGAGCCATGGGCAACAACTGGTGCTCGTCGTCGATGAATATGGGGGCATTTCAGGGCTCATAACGATTGAAGATCTGCTCGAGGAAATTGTGGGTGAGATCAGCGACAGCCCGGATTCTGAGAGTGCCAAGCTTCTGGACGAAGGACGGGGCAGCTATCTTGTGCCCGGCACGACGGAACTGGATGTGTTGGACACACGCCTCGGTATCACCGCCTTTCCAGATACCGAGTGCACCACTGTCAGCGGTGCCGTCGTGGAACTTTTCGGGCGATTACCATTACCCGGAGAACGGATCCGGCATGAAGCGCTCGCAATCGAAGTCGTTGATGCGGATCGACGGAAAGTTCGGAGTTTACGGATACGCACACTCGCTTCGAAGTCGGGATGAGATGGCTGAAGAAACCATAAAATCAGGATTCGTCTCGATTGTTGGACGCCCAAACTCCGGGAAGTCAACCCTGCTCAATCGCCTCGTCGGCCAGAAGATATCAATCGTTACTCCCCGGCCGCAGACCACGCGCAACATTGTTCGCGGCATCGTGACTGACCCGGAAGGTCAGATCATATTTCTTGATACACCCGGAATTCACAAGCCGCTCCATCGACTGAACGAACGCATGATGCGGTTCATGCTCGATTCGCTCAAGCACATCGACCTTGTCATGTTGATCGTGGATGCGTCGACCAGTCACGGTCATGGCGACGAGTTCGCCCTCGACCTGATTCGGAAAGTCCAAACCCGGCGCTATCTCTTGCTGAACAAAATCGACAAGATCCCCAAGCGTCAATTGCTGCCGCAGATCACCCGCTACAGCGAGGCCGTCGGGTTCGACCAGATCGTTCCCATTTCGGCGAAGACCGGTGATGGCGTGGATGCATTGAAAAATGAAATCTATAAATGCCTTCCGGAAGGTCCTCTGTACTATCCGAGAGAGCAACCAACCGACCAGCCTGAAAGGTTCCTGGTATCAGAAGTGATCCGCGAAAAGTTGATTCTTATGACGCGGGAAGAATTGCCGCATGCCACTGCGATTGCTATTGAACGATTTGAGGAGGGTGAAGGAAGGTTTCAGATCTTCGCGTCGATCTATGTCGAGCGTGAGTCGCAGAAGAAGATCGTCGTAGGCCGCGGAGGGCAGGTTATCAAAGAGGTCGGCACATCCGCCCGGCGAGAAATTGAATCCCTGCTCGACAGGAGAGTGCATCTTGAATTGCACGTTAAGGTCAGAAAGAAGTGGCGGGATGATGAGCAGGTTCTCAAGGCCTTAGGGATCTGATGTCGGGAGTTAGAAATACGCGACATAAGATTTCGCTCGGTCGTTCATTCAGACATCTTGTCTGAACGACCGGCGACCCTCGCCATCATCCTGATGGCGAGGCCTATAGGGTTCGGCGGAATGTTGAAGTGGTCCCCAAAAGGACGCGCACCGGTCTGACGGTGCGGGTGGACTGCTTTCACAGTAAAGACGCGGTAGCCGAGGCGTCTAGCCTGCATTTCTCAAGAGATCTAAGGTAAACGAGAGACGGAAGGAAGTGTAAAGGACCGGAAAAGGCCGCCCTGTCTGGCATAGAAGGTTGTGCGAAGAACTTTCAACACACAGACGGAGGCGGCCTTTAACATGACAGAGTGTAAAACAGAACGGGTTCAATTTCACGCTTTAGGTTCACGCGAAGTTTGCGGTCAATTCGACGGTGGGGACATCAGCTCGGACGCGGGCGGATTGCTGCTGCGGGAGGTGGAGAAACGGACCGGGATCCTGAAACAGTTTGCCGGATGTTTCCAGGATTATCGGGATCCGCGATTTGTGGAACATCGCATCGAGCCACTGGTGGCGCAACGGGTCTACGGATTGTGTTTGGGCTATGAGGATCTGAACGATCACGATCAACTGCGTTCAGATCCAGTCCTGGCCGTGATGGTCGATGAGACCGATCCGAAGGGGCGAACTCGGAAGCAGGAGCGGGACCGGGGCAAGGCGCTGGCGGGCAAGAGCACGCTGAACCGGCTGGAGCTCTCGACCGAGGGTGCGGCCAGCCACCCGTACAAGAAGATCGGGCGGGATGAAGCGGCGATGGATCGATTGATGGTGGACGTGTTTCTCCAAGCCCATCGGCGAGCACCACGGCAAATCATCCTGGATCTGGATGCGACCGACGATCCGATTCACGGGAATCAGGAAGGCCGCTTCCTTCACGGCTACTACCGGCACTATTGTTATCTGCCGCTCTACATCTTCTGTGGGGAGTTTCTGCTCTGTGCCCGGCTGCGATCCTCTGACATCGATGGTGCGGCTGGAACGGTGGAGGAACTGGAACGGATCGTGGGCCAGATTCGGCAGGAGTGGCC
This sequence comes from Terriglobia bacterium, assembly GCA_965218085.1. Taxonomy (GTDB): domain Bacteria; phylum Acidobacteriota; class Terriglobia; order 20CM-2-55-15; family 20CM-2-55-15. The sequence continues at coordinate 1,631,541 of CBDCKF010000001.1, forward strand.
CCGAGTCCAGATTGTGATTCGGGCCGACTCGGGTTTCTGCCGCGATGAGATCCTGAGCTGGTGCGAGGCCCAGCACCGTGTCGATTACGTGATCGGACTGGCGAAGAACAAGCGGCTGCTCCGCGCGATTGAAACTCCGATGGAGAAAGCGAAGCAGCGATTCGACAGGACCGGAAAGTCGGCGCGCGTCTTTAAGACGTTTCAGTATCGGACCCTGGACAGCTGGACCCGAGAGCGACGCGTCATTGGCAAGGCCGAACATCTGGCCAAGGGAGCCAACCCGCGGTTTATCGTTACCTCGTTACCGAAAGGCCAACCCACCCCAAAGCAGATCTATGAACAGATCTACTGTGCTCGTGGGGACATGGAAAACCGGATCAAAGAGCAACAGCTCGGATTGTTTGCCGACCGGACCAGCACGGCCACCATGCGCGCCAATCAACTCCGGCTCTACTTCTCATCGGTCGCGTACATGTTGATGCAAGCCTTGCGACGGCTCGGATTGCAGGGTACCGAATTCGCGCGTGCGCAGTGCACCACGATCCGCCTCAAGTTGCTCAAGATCGGAGCGCAGATCCACGTCACCGTCCGCCGGATCTGGATTCGGATGGCCGGCGGGTATCCCTATGCCAACGTGTTTGCTCAGATCTACGCGAACCTCCAGAAAATCCCGCTACGTTGTTAAACGTCTCCGCTCGGACATCCCACCCGTTTCGACCTTGGTAGGGATTGCTGTCTCTGTAATCCGCTTTCACCTTGCCATTCTCTTCAACACCAATCACTCAGGCTCCGTTTTTCAGCTCAGCTGGCCTCTTTGCTCCCGCGACACCGCTCACGACCCCTATCCCGTCTACCCATTGCTCGTTTCGCCATCATTCTTGAGAAATGCGGGCTAGAGTAATAAGATAATCGGGTCGGACTGAGACACGCTAATAAGGAGCGAGTTTCTGAGTCAGGACACTAGACTAGATAAGAGACGGAGAGTTCCCCCAGGAACTCCGCCATACCGAAATTACCACTCGCTATAGAGCGTGCCTTCTGTCGAAAGGGAAGGGGCGCCGCTGCGGACGTCTACTACTCCAGTATCGAGTTGATCCGGAACCATCGCCGTTGAGCCGAACTCAACTTGCCAGGTCGTTTGCGAATCCGTGATTGGATCTTCGGGAACATCACGCAGGTAGCCTGCTGCGATGAGGTCTTCAAGGGATTGAGGCGCGGTCCGCTTGTCGGCGGTGTACTGATCGATGACAGTGCGAAGCGAGTGGAGGTTCTCCTTAAGAACGGCCTCTTTTGCCCGGAGGATCGTCGCCTGGTACATTGGAACCGCGACTGAAGCCAGGATGGCGATGATCGTCAGGACGATCATCAGTTCCAGCAAGGTAAAGCCGCGCGTTCGGTTCAATCTACCACTCCGAGTAGACGCTGCCGTCCAGAGCCAAGGCATTGGATCGCGAATAGACGTCGAAGACGTTTTCGCCTCCCCATGAATTGGACTCCGGATCGTCCTGGTAGGAGCGCAGACCCCATTCTTCAGAGTTTGTCATAGGGTCGACGAGAATTCGCCTGAGAAATCTGAGCCTCCTGTCTACGGCGCCGATCTGATCCACTCCCTCGACCAGAATTTCGAGGTCCTCGGGGTATCCCTCAGTACCCAGAGTGACTTCGATCAATCCCAGATCGGATGCTTCTTTGAATCGATCGATCGCGACCCTCATTTCTCGAAGGGCCCGTCGTAGCTCTACTTCCTGCTGGCGCCGGATGGAATTTCGGGCGAGCGGAACAGCCAAACCCGCGATAATCGCGATGAGCGTCACCGTGACGATCAACTCGATCAGCGAAAACCCGTGCTGGCGTCGCCCTCTCACGGAGTGGTTACCTGGATCTCCGTGGCCGGAGCCCCCCGCGGAGGTGTCCCGGTCGAACGGATTTCAACATCGCTGATACGCAACGGGGAAGTTCCACCAGCAAGGATCTCCAGCGTCAGTTCCAGGATTTGACCTTGTCCTTCCACCGCATCAGCCGAGTTTGGCCGTTCGACAGTGACCAGAGCACGGCCAAGTTCGCTATCGATATTCTGGACTATCGCGATGCTGGTACCGTCCTGGCTGAGAAATCCACCGTCGCTTATCTGCCGGAGTGCGACCATAGTTGGGTCGAACTCAATGGTGAAATCCGCACCCGTCATGTTCGGTGTGTCAATAAAGACCCCAAGTTGGGTTTGTGCTCCCGACTCCAGGATGACGACCGGTACATCAAAACTGAGGCGGTCGTCTCCGATTTCCAGGTCTGTGGCGGGTTCCGGATCAGGCTCGATTACGGGACTGGCCGGTTCAATCGCTTCGCCGGCGATACCCGGTATGCCGACAAAGCGTGTATTGGTTTCCGTTCCGACGAGAAGTCCCTGAAGGTTCCTGTCACTGAGATCGGGCATCTTCACGATATGCGGTGTCAGCAGTACGATAATCTCGGTCTGGTCGCGTTGCGCGGTCTCCGTTGAAAACAGTCGTCCCAGAATGGGTATCTGACGCAGCCCCGGGATGCCCGAAGTTGCCACACTTTCGGTGTCGGTGATCAAGCCACCCAAGATGTTGGTCTCTCCCTCGCTCAGGCGGATTTCGTGGGTAATCTCCCGGTTCGTGAACACAGGAAGCGATACGCCACTGATTATATTGTTGCCCGCAGTCGCCTGGACCTGGACGACGACCTGCATCGAGATCTCCCGATTCAGCAAGACGCGGGGTGTGATGTCCATATTGACGCCGACATCGATGTATTGAAACTGGACGACGGGTGTTCCCGTGGCGCCAACAAATGCCGGCTGGAAGCTGCCCGAGGCGACCGGTACACGGGAACCGATGCGGATGGTTGCCAACTGGCCATCCGTCGCCCGGACGCTCGGATTTTGAACCAATCGTGTCCTGTTATCACTCTCCAGAAATCTGGCTACACTGTCAGGAATGACGATGTTGAAACTGCCCGAGTTCAGGTTGTTGAGATCGTTCAGATTAACCTGAGATCTTGATCCGGTGCTTGCGCCATCGTCGCCGCCCCCGGTCGCCCCTCCCAGTCCGATGCTGGTTCCCTGAGGCGGCAGAATGCCGAGTTCCCGAAGCGTGTTCCGATCCACTTCGAGAACTGTCGCTTCGACCAGGATTTCAGGTTTGCTCTTGTCGATGTCATCGATGATTTTTTCGGCGATGGCGACCCTGCCGGGGGTGTCTCGGATGATGATGGCGTTCATTGACGTACTTTGGGCTATAAAGCGGACGTTCAGCAGCGTTCGAATTGCCGTGATGGCTTCCGTGATATCGGTCGGGTTTACGCTGTTGGTCATATAGATCGTTTTGAGGACGTGGTTCTCATAGTCCCGCCGCTTCTGCTGGTTGTCGGGTGAAACGATGAACGTGTTCTGGTTAATCGGTGTCCAGAACGTCCGTGTCTGGAGTCCCAATATATCGAGGGCGTTGTAAACAGATATGTCGTTCAATTCCACCGAAATTTCGGTGGAGCGGAAGTCCGGATCGAAGATAACGTTGAGGCCGGTAAGCTGGGCTATTGTCTCGTAAATCGCCTGAGCCTCCTGCGTAATCCGAAACGAAATAGTGGATATTTCCGGTGAGAGCTGAAGATCGAGGCTCGGGTCAGTCCTGGCGAGTTCTTTGCGGACTTCGAATTCCTCTGCAGCGCTGGGGACCTCGATCATATCCGATTGCATCAGAAGCTCTGTCCTCTCGAGTTCAGTGCGGGCAAAATCGTGGGTCGGATCGAGGTCTATGGCGCGTGTCAACTCGGCGCGCGCCACTTCGAGTTCGTTTGCGTCCAGAGCTCTCCGGCCGTTTTCAAAGTGTTGAAATGCGGCGGCGAAGCGCGCCTGTTGCACCTTTAGCCTATATTCGATCTCCCCGGGGTCTTCGCTGAGTGCCTCTTGATAGTGGGTGAGCGCTTCTTCGTAGTTTTGAGAGACTTCTGCTTCGATGCCCTGCTGGTAGGCCCGGCGGCCTGCGGCGCATCCGGCGGCGGTGACTAGCAGGACCATCAGGACGATGGTGAGAGAGAGCGTCGGGCCTGCGGATCGCCTTGGAGGTGTGAATTTCATCATATTTGTCAAAAGTCTGTTCATGGTGGTGTTCGCTAATTCAGTAAGATAGAGACACAACTCGAGCTGGTCGAACGGGGAAATCTTCCTCCGGTATCAGGACTCGGCTGGCGGGTTTGGCACGAATGATTGAAGAACGTCAGAAGATACTGGCTTTTAACCTCTTTCTGATCGACCTGAGTCTGACGGGGGCCAGTTTCTTCCTCGCCTACGTACTCCGCGCCTCTTTCGAGATAGAAGGTTTTACGGTTATGCCCATCGGGGTATATATCTGGTTGTTGGCCTTGATACTGCCAATATGGGCTGTCTTGCTTCCGGCCTTTCAGGTGTATTCGCCGAGATTTCTCCAACTCAGGGATCAGCTGGCGCAGCTCTCGAAAGCGATCGGACTGGCCTGGGTCGTTATGGCGGCCGTACTTTTTCTCCTGAACCAGGAGGCTACGAGCCGACTGATCGCGGTCTTTGCCTTGGTCCTCAATTACGGGGTATTGGTTTCCTATCGCTTGGCCCTCTATGCGATCCGCGGCTGGAACTGGACGTCGGTCCGCCATGTCGCCATTATCGGAGAAGGACAGGCTGCGATGGCGTTTGCACGATCGATCGATAAACACGCGACCTGGGGTCTCAAAGCGATTGGCATTTTCCCGGAAGATAAGGCTCGGGAAATTATCGAAGGCGGAGGTATAGACGAAATGATCTTCGTCGTTGACCGCCAACGCCTGGACCCGCTCGAAGGACTCTTTCTGCTGTGTGAGGAACTCGGGATTACAACCCGGATTGTTTTGAACTTGTTTCCGCATTCGATCGCACACATGAATTTTCATAAGCTGGACGGTTTCTCGTTGCTGACCTTCAGTCCGACGCCCTCGGATGAATCGCTGCTTTTTGTTCGCCGTCTGATGGACGTTGCGCTTTCCGCTCTTATTGGAGTTCTCACTCTGCCGCTGATGGGGGCAACGGTATTGGCGATCAAGCTGACCAGCCCCGGACCCGTGCTGTTTAGCCAGGAACGGTCGGGACTGCATGGCCGTCCCTTCGTCATGTACAAATTCCGGTCCATGATTGACGATGCTGAAGAGCGCCGCGTTGCACTGGAATCTATCAACGAGATGGACGGTCCAGTCTTCAAGTCGTCCATCGATCCCCGTATTACTCCGATCGGAAAGATTCTGCGGCGTTTCAGCATTGACGAAGTGCCCCAGCTGTTTAACGTACTCAAAGGTGACATGAGCCTTGTCGGTCCCCGTCCTCCATTGCCTCAGGAAGTCGAGCGCTACAAAAGATGGCAGCGCCGGCGCCTCAGCATGAAACCGGGCATGACTTGCCTCTGGCAAATCAGCGGCCGCAATCAGGTTGGCTTCGACGAGTGGATGAGACTCGACCTCAAATACATAGACAACTGGTCTTTGCTTTTGGATTTAAAGATTTTGATCAAAACCATCCCGGTCGTTCTGTTGGGAAAAGGTGCCGTGTAAACAGCCAGTGGCCGGCGTCACAACCCTGCAATGTTGTGTGTCTGGCTGCTATACTACCGGTTGAGCGTGGTCTGTGACGGGCCCCGGGAGGATCGCATGAAATCACTGGCGAGTGTGGCAATATTGATTGCATCGATTGCGATGTCGATTTCGTTGCCGTCTGCAGCGTATGCCGCCCAGGCGGATGGCTTGGATATCCAGGTTGTTGACGGACAAATATCAATCGACGCTGAAGCGGTGGGCTTAGGCCGTTTTTTGAATCTTTTCGATCGCGTTGCCGGAACCGAATCCACGGTGCCCGCTGAATTAGAGAATCGAAATGTCAGCGTTCAGTTTCACGCTCTGGACCTTGCGCAGGCCGTAAGAAAAATATTTGAAGGCCTTCCGCTGGACTATGTCGTATTGGAACAGGGAAGGATCGTGGTTACCGCGGTCTCGGGGACACTAACGGCGGGAGCCGGTGGTGTCCCCGTTCCCGTCAACATTCCAGTCCAGGCGCCGGAACAACCCTTCGCTGCCGCGCAGCCACCGGTTGTGGCGGCCAATCCCTTTCAGTCTCCCGGCGTGAATCCCGCTGCATCCGCGAACGGAGGGAGTGGGATTGCCCCTGCGCAGCCCGCCATCATCCAGACGCCCTTTGGACCTCTGGTGAATCCGAGAGCCAATGCGCAACCCACGATGCCGCTCGCCGGTCCCGGACAGGGCTTTCCTCTAGGCGCCGGCACAGGTTCAGTGGCGCCACAGGTTACAACAGATGGCCGGGTCGTATTCCCGACGACAAGCGGACTCCCGGCGACCGGGGCTCAGCCTGGGACCGCGCAGCCTGACATTTTCGGCAATACTGCCCCTGCGATTCTGGATTTGAAGAACCCTCAGCCTTCGTTCCCCGACAGATCCCGGCCGTGAGCGGTCCGGTCCTTGCGGTCAACCGGCAGGCATCCCACAATTACGAGTTTCTCGACAAATTCGAAGCGGGCCTCGTCTTGACCGGTACCGAGGTCAAGTCTGCCCGCGACGGACGCGTGAACTTAAAGGACGCCTACGGAGTGGTTCGGGCAGGGGAGGTGTGGCTTATGAACTGTCACATCAGCCCCTTCTCCCATGGCAACATATCCAATCACGACCCATTGCGGGCGCGGAAACTGCTTATGAACCGTGCGGAGATCCGCAAGCTGATCGGAAAGACCACCGAACGTGGACTGACGCTTGTACCATTGAAGATGTATTTGAAGAACGGACGCATCAAGTGCGAGATTGCCCTCGCGAAGGGCAAGAAAACTTACGACAAAAGAGAAACGGAACGCCGCAAGACAATCGACAGAGAGGCGAGACAAGCCGTCCGGGACCATAGGTAGAAAGTGACGGGTGACAAGCGAATCCGGATTCCCCAACAGGTCACTCGTCCCTTTCCTAATGAATATGAGCGAGGATCTTCCAATTGTCCCAGACGCCGACTTTCGCCGTACACATCGTTTTCCTGATCTTGAGCGAATCGCAAACCTCGATTTAAAACCGTCGCTTGAACGATTTGATGCGGCCATCAGCCAACGCGCCGGAATCGGAGATGTCGCCCGGGCGCGTTCCGTGATGACGGAACCGGGAAAATCCGGCTTGATTCAGATTCACCGTCTCCTGTTCCAACCACGACCGGGTGCGGGTCAGTTGCGGCAATCACCGGTAACGGCGATCTTCAGCGGGCAGGACTGCCCGGAACCGGAATTCGTCGACAGGGCTCTAGCCAACTTTGAACGTTGGCTTTCAGCCGACAGCTTTCTGGAGATCCATGCGATCGAGCAGGCCGGTCTGGTATTGACTCGAATCGTGGATATCTGGCCGTTCGACTTTGGTAACCGAACCGCGGCAGTGGTTTTTGCGAGTTTCTTCCTCATTCGTGCCGGATACCCGCCGTTCGCGGTCCTGCCCGGTCAGGAAGAGGCCTTTGCCGAGGCACTGTCCGCGGCGATTCGAATGCAGACCGAACCGCTGGTCGGTGCTATTTACAAATCGATCATTAGAGAATCGGATCTTTCCAATGGATGAACGTTATTCACGTCAGATCCGATTTGAATCCATTGGTCAATCCGGGCAGATGCGCCTATCGGAAGCACGGGTAGGCATTGTCGGGCTGGGCGCCCTTGGAACCGTCGCGGCGGACCAGCTTGTACGAGCGGGCGTAGGCTATGTTCGGTTGATCGACAGGGATTTCGTAGAGCTGTCCAACCTCCAGAGACAGACCCTCTACGACGAATCGGATGCCCTGAGGAGCTTGCCCAAAGCTGTTGCGTCCGAGGAAAAGCTCCGGAGGATCAATTCCGCCGTCCGTCTGGATGCGATCGTAGAGGACCTCAATCCGTCCAACGCTGAGGACTTGATAACGGATCTCGATCTTGTGATGGACGGACTGGATAACTTTGAAACTCGGTTTGTGCTGAACGACGCCTGCCGCCAGGCGCGTACACCCTGGATTTATGCGGCGGCCGTCGGAAGCTACGGCCTGGTGTTGCCGGTATTGCCCGACGGACCGTGCTTGCGGTGCCTGATGGATACTCTACCCGCCGCAGGGTCGGGCCCGACCTGTGACACGGCCGGCGTCATCGCGCCGATAACGGGCGCGATTGCTTCCGTCGCGGTCGGACACGCTCTTCGAGTTCTGACCGGACAAATGGAGAGTGGCGATACGCGATTGGTCTCCATCGACATATGGAGTCTCAAGTTTCAAACGCTTCCGCTGTCGAAGGCTCTGCAGGACGAGTGTCCGTTGTGTTCGGGGGGTCAGTTGGATTACCTCAATTCCTCCGCTATGAGAACGATAAGCCTATGCGGCAGGAATGCCGTCCAGGTCATACCGGGCGCGCGGGCCGAACTGGATCTCTCGGCCATGGGCAAGAACCTCGAACTCTATGGTCCAGTTCGGTCGAATGACTTCCTGCTCAAATGTACGAATCCACCCTACGAATTGACGTTATTCCGCGATGGCCGCGCGATCATCAAGGGCACTGAAGAAGCCTCCGTCGCACGATCCGTGTATTCCAAGATGGTCGGACTCTAAGCCCGCTGTTGTCGATTGGAGTGCAGGCGGTTGGACCCAGCGCCGATCGGTGTGATACACCCTCGCCATGGCTGTTCCGGATGGAGAACCCCGTATCAGTAAGGAAGTGAAAGCTTCGAATGTCGATCGTGTCCGCCGAAAGGTCGGTCTCGTTTTGGCGCCGGCACTATTCCTGTTGATATTGGCTCTGCCTCTGCCCGTTCTATCGATTGAGGCCCACCGCCTGGCCGCCGTCATGGTTGCCGTAATCACGCTATGGGTCACAGAAACCATCCCCCTTCCAGTGACTGCTTTGCTTGGCCCGACGCTCGCCATTGTTCTGGGAGTGGCTCCGGCCCGCCAGGCTTACGCACCGTTTGCCGATCCCCTGATTTTTCTGTTTATCGGAAGCTTCATCCTGGCACAGGCCATCTTCGTCCATCGGCTCAACGAAAGGATCGCCTACGGTGTGATGTCGTGGAAGGTCATTGGAGCCCGTCCCACCCGCATCTTGATCGCCTATGGTTGTATCGCAGCATTTATTTCGGCGTGGATGAGCAATACGGCTACCGCCGCCATGCTTCTGCCTATCGGCTTGTCCTTGCTGGCGTTCATGGAGTCGGAATCGGACGTCAGCCCAAGATATGGGACGGCGTTGATGCTGGCTACAGCGTATGGCTGTTCGTTGGGCGGTATGGCAACAATCGTCGGTACTCCACCGAACGTGATAGCCGCCGGAATGCTCCGCGAATTTACGGGAACGGAAATTTCCTTTGTCCAATGGATGTTCTTCGCCGTTCCGATTTCAGTCTTCATGGTGGGCTTCCTGGTCCTCTACATGAATTGGATGGGTCGTAGCGGAGTTCGAGAGATTCCGGGTGCGGACAAGATCATCCGAGACCGCATGGCGGCACTCGGGCCATGGAAAAGAGGTGAGAAGAACGTACTGATCGCATTTCTGATCACGGTGACGCTCTGGGTTGTGCCCGGAATCCTGGGGATCGTGCTGGGAGCGGATCACCCCGTCGCGGCGATATTGTCTTCCTCGGTTCCGATTTCGGTAGCCGCTCTTGTCGGCGCCACCCTGCTCTTCCTGATGCCTGTGAACGAAAAGGAACGTTCGACGATTACATGGAAGCAAGCGGCGAACATCGATTGGGGAACTATTTTGCTGTTTGGCGGAGGACTCGCGTTGGGCCAGATGGCGTCCTCGACGGGGTTGGCGGAAGCGTTCGGGCGGGGTATTACCGGGTCGGTGCCTGTCGAGTCGGTTATCGCTCTAACATTCGCTTCTGCTATTTTCACGACGATTCTTTCAGAGACCATGTCCAATACTGCGGCCGCCAATATAGCCATTCCTGTGATTATTTCAATTGCACAGGCTGCAGGAGTGGACCCTATTCCTCCAACAATCGCCGCCAGTCTTGCCGCTTCAGTTTCGGTCATACTTCCGGTTTCCACACCCGCCAATGCCATAGTCTATTCATCAGGTAAGGTTCCGATTACGAAGATGATTCGATACGGCATCGTCATGGACATCGTGGCCATCATTGCCATTCCGACTATGGTCCTCCTGTTTTTCCGCTAAACCGAGGCTCGGTTGACAGGGATTTCGCTGAAGTGTAAAAGGAGATGCGATCTTTCCCGCGATTTCTAAAGGAGGATTGGAGCTATGCAACCTGTAGGGGCGGCGATCCTGTGCTTCATCGCTTACATACTGTTCTATCGATTCTATGCACGCCATCTGGGGCGGCACATCTTCAAGCTGGATCCCGCTCGTCGGACCCCGGCCCACACAATGTCTGACGGTGTGGACTATGTTCCATCCAGAAAGGTTGTTCTCTTCGGCCACCATTTCGCGTCGATCGCTGGCTTGGCTCCGATGTTGGGCCCCGCTATAGCTGTGATCTGGGGCTGGCTGCCCGCGATGCTGTGGGTCGTCCTTGGAACGGTTCTGATCGGAGCCGTTCATGACTTCAGCGCGATTGTTGTTTCGATGCGTAACAAGGGTCTCAGTATCGGTAAGGTGGCCGAAGATCTTATCGGGCCGCGGGCGAAAACTCTCTTCCTGCTGATCATCCTTTTTCTTTTGTGCCTGGTCATGGGAGTGTTCGTCGGAATCGTTGCCGATCTGTTTACGTCGGGCTTTTATCCGCAGTCGGTATTTCCAACGTTTTCCCTGATGGGTATTGCCGTCGTGATCGGATGGTTGGTTTACAAACGGTCCGCGAGCATCGGATGGACGACGTCGGTTGGTTTCGTGTTAATGCTGGTGTCGGTCGCCGTTGCACTGAATATCGGGACTCCGGATGTCGCACGGGGGAACTGGATTTATCTGATATTGATATACGCTTTTACCGCTTCTGTACTTCCTGTATGGCTGCTGTTACAGCCGCGGGATTATCTGAATTCGCTCCTGTTGTACTTGGGGCTGGGAGCGGCCTACGTCGGATTTTTCGTTCTTCGGCCCGACTTTGTGGCTCCGATGCTGGATACGAGTCCGGCACAGGCACCTCCGATATTTCCTTTTGTCTTCATTATTGTTGCCTGCGGCGCAGCCTCGGGTTTTCATGGACTCGTGTCTTCCGGGACGACGTCGAAACAGATTGACAAGGAAACGGACGCGGTTCCCGTGGGTTATGGAGCAATGGTTGGCGAATCCATGCTGGGGCTCCTGGCTGTTCTGGCCACGACGGCAGGTTTCCGGTCGGCGGAATTGTGGAGTGAGCACTATTCAAGTTGGACCGCTGCGTCGGGGCTGGCGACGACGATGCGCGCGTTTATCGATGGCGCAGCCCTTTTTGTTTCACGTTTGGGAGTTCCCTTGGAGATCGCACAGGCTTTCATAGCTCTGGTCGCCGTGTCTTTCGCACTGACTACTGTGGACTCGGGAACGCGATTGCTTCGCTACAACATAGGAGAGATTGGAAATTCCTTTGGAGTTCCGCAAGTGGGGAATCGATACCTTGGCTCCTTGATCGCGGTTTCCTTGATCGCGTTCTTCGCCTTCTTTCAGGTCAACGGCCAGTCCGCAGGATTGGCACTATGGGCCCTGTTCGGAAGTACGAACCAGGTGATGGCGGCGTTAACGCTTCTTACAGTGACTGTATACCTACGGCAGCAGGGAAGAAACTACTGGTACACCCTTTTGCCGATGGTTTTCATGATGTGCGTGACCGTGACAGCGATGGTCTATAATCTGCAGCTCTATTACGACGGTGGCCAAATTCTGCTCACTACCGTGGCGGCTTGCATTTTTGTGTTGAGCCTGTGGCTGGCCGTTGAAGCCATCCTGCGATTCAGGAAAGACCGTGTGCCGGTTGCAGTCCCGGCGCCGGTGGGTGGGGAATGAGAACTGCGAGCGTTTAGCTACCGGTCGAGGGCTGATCGTTCGTTAGTTGTTCGTGTTGCGAGTTGAAAGCGTAACCGAGAATCTTGTAAGCAAGTTTAGCGCATAGAAAATCCGCTGCGTGAAATCCTTCTCTTGGGAGCAACTCTACGATGTCGGCACCGACGATGTTCTTGCTCCGGCCAAGGGCTCCGAGCAAATCCAGAAGAGTCTGCCAATCCAGACCTCCCGGTTCAGGGGTTCCAGTTGACGGGACAATAGAAGGGTCCAGTCCGTCAACATCGATCGTGATGTAGACGGATTTGCTCAGTGCGTCTACTGCCCGGTCAACCCAATCAGACGATTTTGCGATATCACGTGCGAAGAAGATTTGCGTCGGAAGCTTTCCAGCTTCTTCGATCTCCTCTTTCGAGATTGAACGGATACCCACCTGTACAGCAGGGCAAATCTCCACGATGCGACGCATCACGCAGGCATGACTGTAGCGTGTGCCTTCGTAGGTGTCCCTGAGGTCGGCGTGTGCATCGATCTGGAGAACGGACAGATCCGGATACTTTTCCCTGGCGGCGCGAACGATAGGGGTGGACAGGGTGTGTTCGCCTCCTAAAGTCAGGACAAATTTATCGTCGCCCAGATATTGTCGGGCACCCTTGTAAAGAAGGTTAATCCCTTCGAGTTCATCCTGCCCGGAAGGGTCGGTGACTTCCAGAGTATGGATCCCAAGGCTCGACGGTTCCCAGTCGAGTTCATCGTCGTACAACTCGACGTGGGCGGACGCATCCAGAATGGCTCCAGGAGCTCGATGGGTACCCCTCTGCCAACTCGTGGTCCGCTCGTATGGCACGGGCCATACGACGGCTTTGCTGCGTGCATAGTTCGCAAGGCTCTTCGGGAGGTCCAGGAACCGGCCGGAGCCTGTGGGTGGCTCACTCATGGTTTATTGGCAGTCCGTGGCAGAAGCCTCGAGAGTCGCGCGCAGGGGTCTTCGGGTTGCAGGCGCGAAGTGAGAAATGGCCACCGGGGTTTGAAACCGAGGCCGCGGGCGCCGTCTTTCCATCGTGACCAGCATTAGCGATGGGGGACAAAGCCTGCGACCCGAACCCCCCTGCGCCCAATGGGTTACGGCGAAACGGGGTCGTCTTCGTTGTCGCCGACTCCTCCCAATGAATGCGCATTGTCTCGTCGTCGTGACGTCCGGTCGTCGTCAAGTCGCCTCCTGGACTCCGGTCCCGTTTGGCCGTAACGCGGCCCTCGAGACTTCTGCCACGGGCTGCTATGGCCTGTAAGGAGGGTCCGGAATGAAAATCGCGCCGGTGACAACGGTTGTCCAGAGGCCGTTCTTGTTGCCGACTGCAGTTTTGGTAATACTCGTGCTTTTGACAATCTTATTGGAAATACGCCAGATTTCTCTCTTTTCGTCCCAGCTTCGGTCGGGATCGAACTCGACACCCTGTGTCGTTGCCAACATTTCCGCCGCAAGGTCCTCGGCATAGTCGCCCGCAACATCTTCTTTTTCTCCGAACGAATGGTGTTCGGAAAGATAGCCGTACGCGTCGGTGTCTGTGGGAATAGCGACACCGATTGAAGCCGCGATCAAACGATGGGGCTCATTCGTCGCATTCGAACTGACTACCGAAAAGACGATCTGTCCCGGATAAAGTTGTTTCTGCCCCTGAGCTCTGGAGATCAGCTTGCAGTTCGGAGGGAAGATGCTGGAAACATGTACAAGGTTGTACGGAGCCAGGCCTGCGTCCCTGAGGGCCATTTCGAAACTTGGGAGCCGTTCCCGGTGCCGCCCGACACCTTTAGTTAGGAAGATTTGTTTAGCTACAAACAAGTAGAGAGCCCCGAATGAAACGGTCGCAAAGAGGAATTATTAGGACGTTACCGGCCGAGCCGAGCGTACAAATTAAACCCCCGGACGCTAGCAGAGGTACGTTGATTGTGTCAATTGACTTTCTCTTCGAGCACATGTTAGTTTCCCCTCTCCGTGTTCGTATTAGCGATCCGCCGCCGCTCCACACCTCTAATGGCCGGAGGTCAGTTTAGTTGAAGTTCAACCGAGCGGGTCCCCCATGAGGAGCGGGTTTTAGCAACGAAATTTAAGACGTCCGAGTTCGCTCAGGCGATTGTGGAGAATGTGTAATGTCAAGAAACAAGATTACAGTAGTTGGAGCCGGGAATGTGGGAGCCACTGCCGCCCAACTCGCCGTGGAGAAGAATCTCGGGGACGTCGTGCTCGTGGACATTGTTGAAGGAGTTCCCCAGGGTAAAGCTCTCGATCTGACCGAGGCCGGTCCGGTGGAAGGATACGACTCGCGCATAACGGGCACCAACGGTTATGACGATACGGCTGACTCCGATGTTGTCGTCATTACGGCCGGCATACCCCGCAAGCCCGGGATGAGCCGGGACGATTTGCTCAAGACCAATTACAACATCGTCAAGAGTGTGACCGAACAGGTCGTGGGTCGATCACCCAATAGCATACTCATCGTTGTCAGCAATCCACTTGACGCTATGGTGCAGACTGCGTTTCGAACGAGCGGTTTTCCCAGGAATCGTGTGATGGGAATGGCCGGGGTACTCGATTCCGCCCGTTTCCGCGCGTTTATTGCCCTGGAGCTCAATGTATCTGTTGACAACGTACACGCCTTCGTCCTCGGAGGGCATGGGGACACGATGGTTCCGTTGCCAAGGTATTCGACGGTGTCCGGTATCCCGATCACGGAGCTGTTGCCGGCCGACAGCATCGAACGCTTGGTGGATCGGACCCGTAAAGGCGGTGCCGAAATCGTCGGGCTCTTAAAGACCAGCGCTTGGTATGCGCCGGGAGCCGCTATCGTAGAAATGATGGAAGCGATATTGCACGACAAGAAAAAAATACTTCCCTGCGCGGCGTTTCTGGAAGGAGAATACGGAATCAACGATTTGTACGTCGGCGTTCCAGCCAAGCTTGGGGAAACCGGTGTCGAGGAGATCATCCAGATCGAACTCACATTAGAGGAGCGAGCAGAGTTGCAGAAATCCGCTGCGGCGGTGAAGGAGTTGGTAGAGATCATCGGGGTATAGAAAATTCGGGAGCGACGCCTGATCGACCCGTTGCACGCCGGTGGTGATTGCAGTGCAGCCCATGCGACCTCGGGTCCCGAGCCGCGGCGGCTCGATGCTTCTTAGTCGGCGGTTCTAGAGACCCGTGAGCGCGCTGTTATCGAGGGAGAACAACGATGAGACAAGTCGGACCTTGGGCACGAGTGGCACTTTTGAGTGCAATGCTGATCGGATTTTCTGCGAATTCGAACGCTGGAGTGCAAGAGCCCGTACGCGATGGTGTCGTATCAACAATAGAAGTCACTCCGACTTCGCTGACGCTCGACGTTGGAGAAAAGACGACCCTCACGGCAACCGCGCTCGACGACGATGGCAATCCGATCGAAGCGCCGGTCGTCTTTATCAGCCGGTCACGCCGGAACGTCGGAGTAACGAACGAGGGTGAAGTTGAAGCGTACCAACCCGGAGAGTACATCATCGTCGCCATGGTGCCCCGCCGTCAGGAAGAAGGGGATCGAAACGGCGGCAACCGATCCATAAGGGTAGAGGTCAGCGTAACCGTCCCCCTGCCCCCGCTCGATCGCATAGAGGTCAGCGGCGTTCCCTCCCGGCTGTATACAGGCAGCCTTCTTCGCAGCCACATCGAGGTCTTCGACACGACTGACACTATCCGTTCCGACGAGCCATTGGCGTTTTCCACAAGCGACCCGGAGGTTGTCAAAGTTGACCAGTTCGGAAACGTGATTCCGATAGGTCCCGGAACGGCAACACTCAGGGTTGGGGCTGAAGGGGTCGAAACAGAGCTGTCCCTGAGCGTCGTGCGGAATCCGGCCGTCTCTGTGGAGTTGGTGCCTGACCAGGCGTCTGCACGCACGGGAGACGTTGTTCGATTCCAGGCGACGGTTCGCAACCTGCAAGGCGGGATCGTCGACGATTTGCCGATCTTCTATTCCATTCAGACGCATCCGAATTTCGAAAATCCCGCAGCTGCGTCTTCGGGTCAAGTGTCCGATGACGGACGCTTTGTAGCAGAACTTCCAGGACAATACACGGTCGTCGCGAATGCCGGCGGCTTGTTCGCGGCCGCTACAGTTGAGATTGGACCCCGAGACGTTCAGAAGAGTCTCACTGTAGTCGGGCGCGCGCCTGTGCGTGACCGACACACGAGCGATCTATGGATCTGGGAAGGCGAAGACGGCCGGGATTACGCAATCACGGGTACCTGGCGTGCTGAAGGGCACGCCTATGTGTGGGATGTCACGGACCCGGCCAACATGAGGATGATCGATTTGGTTCAGGTCGATGCCCGCACGGTGAATGACGTTAAGGTGTCCGAAGATGGGCGACTCGCGGTGATCAGCCGCGAGGGTGCGTCGAACAGGCGAAATGGAATCGTACTGTTGGATGTGTCCAACCCGAATGAGGTCGTCCGCCTGTCTGAGTTCGACGAGGAGTTGACAGGAGGCGTGCACAATACGTTCCTTTATAAAAACTACGTATACGCCGTCAACAATGGACGTCGCTACGACGTCATCAATGTCGCCGAACCCGGTGCGCCGTTTCGCGTGTCGCGATTCGAGCTGGATACGGGCGGGCATTCGATCCACGACGTTTGGGTCGAGGATGGTATCGCCTACTCGTCGAATTGGCGGGACGGCGTCGTTCTTGTCGATGTGGGAAATGGAATTGCGGGTGGCAGGGCGGACCGGCCGGTCCAATTTGCTTCTTACGCCGACCCACAGGGTGCAACGCATGCTGCATTCCCGTTCCGGAGCGAGTCGACCGGTAAGTTCTACGTCATCACCGGGGACGAAATCTTTCCTGACGGCATGAATCCCGACGGCCCGAATCGCGCAGCAGGCTACATGCACGTCGTGGACTTTACCGACTTTGAAAACCCGGTGGAGGTTGCGAGATATGAAGTTCCCGAGGCGGGATCTCACAATTTGTGGATCGAAGACGACATCCTGTATGCGGCCTTCTACAATGGTGGATTGCGGGTGGTCGATCTATCCGGCGAACTGATGGGGGATCTCTACAGGCAGGGACGCGAGATTGCATCTTTTATTTCGAATGACGCCGAAGGGTATGTCAGGAACGAGGCCATGGTCTGGGGAGCCCAACCGCACAAGGGCCTGATTTATCTCTCCGATTTCAACAGCGGCCTGTGGGCCGTGCGGCTTACCGATGAAGATGAGGAAGACGACTAAGGAAACTGTCATTCCGACTGCAATAAGACACAGCTGCCTCATCGGCTTCGTCATATCGTTGTTCCTCGTTTGTCCCATCCTCGACGCTCAGAATGCACCTGATGCCAGTTACTGGCTGTATGTTGCCGCCGAATCCGACGACGAGGTCGCTCTGGTTCGATTCGATGCAGCGGGTGCGCGAGTTGAGAAGACAATTCCCGTGGGCGTCTGGCCCACAGAAATCGAAGGGCCTCATGGCCTGCGTGTGTCGCCCGCAGGCGACTACTGGTATCTTTCCCTCGCCCACGGAAACCCCTACGGGTCCGTATACAAGTACCGCACAGGTACCGATGAACTGGTCGGCTCCGTCGAGGTGGGCATGTTTCCCGCAACGCTGGACATAGCTGCCAGTACAGGTCTGCTATATGTTGTCAATTTCGACCTCCATGGCGAAATGAAACCCAGTACCATCTCCGTCGTCGAAACGGAGACTATGACGGAGGTGGCTGACGTTGAAGTGGGGATCATGCCCCACAGTTCACGGCTGAACCGGAGCGGGAACCGTCTGTATTCGGTCATGATGATGACCGATGAACTTGTCGAAACCGACGCGTTTCGTTTCGAGGTGCTGCGCCGCCTCTCCCTCTCTACCCAGCCCACCGGAGACTCCACCGGCCCGTCTCCGATGCGACTTCCGGAGAGCGGGTCGGGGCAGGGAACCTCCATGGCGGTGGACCGTCCAACCTGGGTGCAACCGGGTCTCCGAGGCCAGTTCGTATATGTCGCCTGCAACGGCAGCGACCAGGTCAAGGTCGTCGACCTTGAGCGCTGGGAGGTTGTGGAGACTTTCGAAACCGGCCGGGGCCCTTACAATATCGACCTGACAACCGATGGCAGGCTGATGGTAGTGACATACAAGACGGACGGTGCCACCGGGATTTGGGATTTGCGGGAAGGCAGGGAACTGGCCCGCCTCGATAATTCGAGGGGCGTGACTCACGGAGTGGTCGTCAGTCCAGACTCCAAATACGCTTTTGTGTCGGTTGAGGGCGTGCCGGGAGAGCCCGGAGCTCTGGATGTCATCAACCTGGAAACACTCGAACTCGTAGCTAAACTCGACGTCGGTCGGCAGGCTTCCGGAATCACTTTCTGGAAGATGCAGTAAGCTTCCTCGGTCCTTTGGTTTCCAGATTTGTCTTATATGAAGTGGCCCGTTCCGCTCAGAATTTCTTGCACAAGAGCGTCGTCCACCTCGATGTCACCGTCCGCTTCCATGCGGACACGTACATCCTGCCCATAAGAATCGAAGAGTCGGCCTCGTTTTGCTCCAAGAAGCTCTTCTTTGAGCTCTTCGAAGGCGAGTTGTATTGCTTCGGGGATGATGTCTTCCCGTTGCGATACCGAAAAAACGATGGTCCTTCCGGCGACAGTGACCGGCGTTCCCAGCGTGTCGGGTTCCATATTGAAGATTTGCTCATCCAGTTCTGACGTCGGACCGAACGCGTCGATGGTTCCGTTCCGCGTAATCAAGTCGCTGGTTTGTACATCCAGTCCGAGTACCGCGGCGAGTTGAAGTAGGGACTGGCCTTCATCCACCATCTCATGGACTTCGATTGCTCTTTCCGCTGCCAGTTCGCTGGCTCTCTCGCTCGTCAGATCTCTACGCACCTCATCGACAGCTTCTTCGAAAGTCGCAGTACGCGCCGGTTCGATCTCTACGACTATCGGTACGACGTACCCGTCGCTGACAGGCACGGCTATCCCGATCTCATTTAATGCCATGGAAAAAATCCGACTTTCTAATTCAAGAGCACCCAGCAAACCGTCGAAGCCCTCTCCCTGGGCGACCAGGCCGGTTTCCCGGACCACGGCGCCATGGGCCTCGGCGACCGCATCGAGGTCGTTATTTGTTGCCAGGGCGACGGCGGCCCGTTGACTCACCGCAGCTGCCTGAGCGGCAGCCTCTTGGGATTTCAGGACTGTTTCGATGGAAGTTCGAACCTCTTCCAGAGGCCGCGCCCGCCCGTCTTGCTTCTCATTGACGCGTATGATGTGAATTCCGAAATCGGTTTCGACGAGGTCACTCGTTGCGCCTTCACCCAGAGCGAACGCGGCAATCTCGAATTCCGGCACCATTTGACCTGGGCCGAACGTGCCCAGGTCTCCGCCGGCCGATGCCGATGTGTCTTCTGAAAACTCTCTGGCCAGATCTCCAAAATCCTCGCCGGATTTGGCACGGTCAAGCACAACTCTCGCCTGGTCCCGGATGACTTCGATCTCCTCCTCGGTCTCGTCCTGCGTCCGGAACAGGATGTGCTGAGCTCCAACACTTGGGGGTATCAGATATTCCTGCTGGCGATCTTCGTAGTAGGCCAGTACCTCGTCTTCAGCGACTTCGACTTCACTCTGGATTTGGAGCGTATCGATGTACACGTACCGGCTGTTTCGCTTTTCCGGCATCGTGTAACGCGCGACGTTCGTTTGGTAGAACTGCTCGAGATCGTCGTCGGTCAGGACCACCTGACTCTCGAGTAAAGGCCCGTCCAGTACCAGAAAATCGAGTTGGACCCGTTCATTCTGATTACGGTACTCGGTCTCAACGTCTTCATCCGAAACCGTGGCTGCTGCGGTGAGGTAGTTGTACAGCTTAGCCATCAGAATTTCATTCCGGATCAGGTTTTCGAAATCGACAACGGTATAGCCGTTCTGAATGAGAAGGTCCTGATACCGAGACAGGCCTATGAACGCACCGTTTTCCTGAAAGGACGGATTTTCCAGGATCGCACGCTCAATCTCAGCCCCAGACACGTTCAGTCCCAGCCGCTTGGCCTCCGCAATCATGCTGTACTGGTTGATCAATTGGTCGATGACTTGGGTTTCGAAGCCGATCGCTGCCAAGACTTCGGGAGTCACTCCCGCCCCAATCTGGTTCACCGCGTCGTAATATGCGGTCTGGAACTCACTGGCGGAGACCGCTTCTCTGCCGACGCGGGCAACATCGGTCGTGAAGTGGACGTGGCCGACCTGCCCCATCGGGACGAGTCCCACGACGAGCGCGAAGCTAAAGACGGCGATCAACACAACCCATAACCATTTCTGACGTCGAAAGAAGGCGAGCATCGAAGTCCTCCAAATAAAAAGATACGATTGACTATGCTATCAAAACAGCCCCGACGGCTTCCACCTTTAGGGGAATTCGGTAGTGCCTCATTTTCAAATTCCGGGTCTGGCCGGGAGTGGGATTTCGCTCGGTCGTTCAATCGGCCGACCATCTCTGTCACGTCAAGCGCGTCGGGCCGAACGACCGGCGACCCTCACAATCATCGTGATTGCGAGGCCGGTTGGGTACACCGACCTGTTCAAGCAGGCCCATAGGATCTGCACCGGTCCCCCGGTGCGGATGGACAACGAGGCGGAGCCGAGGCGTCAGTGCAGGAAGCGAGTCCGTGCGTCAGTGGAAGAAAGATGATTGGATCTAGTCGGAAATTACTCGCATTTCAAACTGATACACTACCGGAAATTCGGTAGTGTATGAGAATTGTCGGGATCGAGCCCTCAAGCGACAATCTTAAGGCTGCAAGAATTGCAGGCTTCCATCTCGAATTTGAGACGATCGTCTCCGCAATCGACCTCTTAGCAGCCCGTGGTTAAAGTCCACTTCACAGATTCAAACGGACCCGATTTCAAACGGACCCGATGCGACCGTATCGCGAAGAATGATGAGTGAAGGAGGACGGGATATGGGCATGGGACGAAAGAGACGACGCCAGGAATCGCTGTGGATCGCGACACAGGAGTTGCCGCGGACCAAAGGACACGTGTTCTACGAACGGGTGAACCGGATTCTGGAAGAAGACGGATTCGACCCGTTTGTTGAAGAAGCCTGCCAGAAGTTCTACGCCCCGGTGATGGGTCGGCCCGGTGTCGTGCCGGGTGTGTACTTTCGGATGCTGCTGGTCGGCTACTTCGAAGGGATTGACTCGGAACGCGGCATCGCCTGGCGGTGTGCCGACTCGCTGAGCCTGCGGGAGTTTCTGGGCATTGGGCTGACCGATGGTACCCCGGATCATTCCAGCGTGTCGCGGACACGCCGGCTGATCGATCTGGAAACCCATGCCCAGGTGTTCCACTGGATGCTGGAGCGGCTGGCCGGGCACGGGTTGATCGACGGGAAGACGGTTGGCGTGGACGCGACGACGCTGGAAGCGAACGCGGCAATGCGGTCGATCGTGCGGCGAGACACCAGGAACAGTTATGAGGACTTTCTGAAGGAGTTGGCCCACGCTTCGGGCATTGAAACGCCGACACGAGCCGAACTGGCGCGACTGGACCGGAAACGGCCGAAGAAGGGATCGAACGACGACTGGGTGCATCCCGACGACGCGGATGCGCAGATCACCAAGATGAAAGACGGCCGCACGCATTTGGCTCACAAGCTGGAACACGCTGTGGATATGAAGACCGGCGTCGTGCTGGGGGTGACGGTTCAGGGTGCTGCCACCGGGGATACGACGACAATCAAAGAGACGTTGATCCGCACGGCCGAGAACATGGAGAAGCTGGCAAGCAACCCGAAAACCGAAGCGCAGATTCGAGAAGATTGGTTTTCTGAAGTCGTCGCCGATAAGGGATATCACAGCAACGAAACGATGGTCGATCTTCGCGAATTGGGGATACGCACCTACATCTCGGAACCGGATCGGGGCCGTCGCCGCTGGAAGAACAAGCCGGACGAACAACAGGCTGTCTATGCCAATCGCCGTCGAATCCGTGGAGAACGCGGCAAGGAGTTGTTGCGGCATCGCGGCATGATGCTGGAACGACCCTTCGCTCACGGTCTGGAAACCGGCGGCATGCGACGGGTTCACCTTCGAGGACGGGAAAATATCCTGAAACGGATCCTGGTTCACTACGCGGCCTTGAACCTGGCGTTGATCCTGCGCCAGAAGTTCGGGCAGGGCACGCCACGGAGCCTGCAGGACCGGTCTGCGGCATACTTTGCCGCTCAAATCGTGCTCTTCTGCGTCCAGATGGCGCTTCAAACGCATCATGAACTCCGTCAGCTGGATATCGAGCCCAACGTGGCTATCGAATCCGACGTTACGACTGTGTCAGAGAATCTCACTTCTGCCACGGGCTGTTAGGCTTCGAAGGTTCATTCTGACCGCATCGCGTGGCACTCGATTCTGGCAGCTGGTGGGTCGAATCAGTCTGGCAATTAGCGTTTCATTTTCAGTATGATAGGACGGCTTCTGAATTCTTGACGCATATAATGCGTGATTGAGGCGCCGAAAGGGAATTCATGAATTTTCGCTCCGTATTCAGCCTGTTTTCCAGCGACTTGGCAATCGACCTGGGAACCGCCAATACACTCGTGTTCGCCAAAGGCCGCGGCATCGTCGTGAACGAACCCTCGATCGTGGCCATCAACAAGGTCACAAATCAAGTCGAAGCGGTCGGGAAAGAGGCCAAAGATATGTTGGGACGAACTCCTGGCAACATCATAGCCATTCGCCCGATGAAAGATGGCGTCATAGCAGATTTTACTGTTACCGAGAAAATGCTCACCTACTTCATTCAGAAAGCTCATGGAAGAAAGGTGCTCGTACATCCTCGAATTGTCATCGGTGTGCCAGCTGGAATCACGCAGGTCGAAAAACGCGCCGTGCAAGACTCCGCGTACCGGGCCAAGGCCAGCGAGGTTCACCTCGTCGAACAGGCAATGGCCGCTGCCATTGGTTCAGGTCTGCCGGTGACCGAACCCTCGGGCAACATGATCGTCGACATTGGAGGAGGTACGACTGAAATTGCAATCATATCTCTCTCCGGCATCGTGCACAGCCGGTCCGACAAGGTCGCCGGCAACGAAATGGACGATGCGATCATTCAGTACATCAAACGAAAGTACAATCTGTTGATTGGAGAGCGTACTGCGGAACGAGTGAAGATCGAAATAGGGTCGGCCTATCCTCTCGACGAGCCACGAACCATGGAGATCAAGGGTCGGGATTTAATGGCCGGCGTCCCTAAAAGCATAACCATCTCCGACGAGGAAATTCGGGAAGCTCTCGATGAGTGTGTCAAGGTCCTGGTCAATTCCATTCGCATCGTTCTCGAACGTACGCCTCCCGAATTGTCTTCCGACATTTCGGACCGGGGCATTATCCTCGCCGGAGGAGGAGGTTTGATCCGCAATCTGGACGAGCGCATCGGACAGGAAACGGGACTTCCCGTAACGTTGGCTGAGAACCCTCTCGACAGCGTCGTCATGGGCACTTCGAAAATGCTGAGCGATTTCGTGCTCTTGCGCAAGATTGCTTTGAGTTGATGATTTCTGGACCCAACAGAACCGTTTGGCTGGTGCTCTGTGCCGTGCTGTTCGGACACACGCTGATGGTCACACTACCGGCCGGCGGAGGCAGTGAGACCGGTATCGTGCGCACGCTGATTCTGGATGGCCTGACTCTAATCGAAAAATTGTTCGACCTGACCTTCTACGGGATCGGGTCTATCTGGAATAACTATTTCGATCTGCTGGACACACGACGCGAGAACGAGCGCCTACAGGCTGAGCTTTCTCGATTGGGGATGGAGATGGAACAGAACCGCGAGGCAGTCGGCGAGGCTGCGCGTCTCCGGCGCTTGCTGGATCTGGATCCGCTGGTCAATGCAGAGCGCGTCGTTGCGCGTGTGATCGGACGGGATACGTCGACTTCCCGGGAGACGGTCACGATTGATAAAGGCAGGAGGCATGGCCTGATCAATAACTCCCCGGTCGTCACGCCGGATGGCGTCGTAGGGCGGATTATTCACGCCGGACTTTCCGCATCAATCGTTCAACTGGTATCCGATCCGCAGGGCGCGGTAGGGGTTATCGCCCAATCGAGCCGAGTTCAGGGCATTGTCCGCGGAGACGGCACCCGCTACCTGGAGTTGGAACATATCGACGATCATATCGAACTTTTGCCCGGCGAGCGGATCATTACCTCGGGAACCGATCAGATTTACCCGAAGGGCCTTCCGGTCGGAGTTGTCGCGGCCAACGGGCCCGACCGAGACCTGATGAAAACTGCCCGTGTGGATCCCGCCGCGGATTTGAGCCGGCTCGAAGAGGTCCTGTGCCTGATTTCGGCTCCAGGAACGACACGATTGTTTGAAGAACTTGAAGAGGACGTGCTGGCCGGTTCTCGCATTCCCTGACCGCAACCATCAATGGATCACGCCAACAGCCGCTACGGGACCTTTCGCACACTCGCAAAATTTGCGCTTATCCTTGTTTCGATCGTGGTCGCTCAAGGTATACTGTCGCTGAAATTCCGGGTATTCAGCTATTTCGATTTGCCCCTAATTTACTCTGTCTACTATGGTTTCACCTTGGCGCGGCCATCGGGATCCATTGCCATGGGCAGTGCCGTGGGCTTGATGCAGGACTCGTTGTCCGGTGCGGCCCTGGGGATGAATGGTTTCACCAAGACCTTGATCGGCTTTCTGGCTGCTTCCGCAAGCTCGAAGTTCGATGTAGATCAACCGATCACACGTGTGATGGCCTTGGTTTTGTTCACCTTTCTCGACTTGGCGTTAAAGGGCATGCTGAGCTTTTTCGTGTCTCCGGGTGCGTCGGGGACGAGCGGGCCCGCACTGGGGTTCTGGGTGCTTTCCGCGGTCTTTAATGCTTTGTTTGGTCTGATACTTTTTGGCTATCGGAGCCGATTCGTCCATGCTTCAGCGTAACGAACTTGATCTCCTGAACTCGCGCGTCACTGTCATCCTTGGGCTGGTCTTGATCGCTTTCGGCGTCCTGACGTTCGGTTTTTGGCATCATCAGATCGCGCGATCCCCGTATTATCAACAACTGGCGGAGCGGAATCGCATCCGCGACATACCGCTCGCGGCGCCACGTGGCCGGATCTATGATCGAGAATACCGAATCATCGCTGACAGCCGCCCCTCCTTCAATCTGATCCTGACACGAGAGAACAGCGCGCGAAGCGTCGAAGAAACTATTGATTTGCTGGCGCCGGGAATTGAACTCAGCGAGGAAGAATTATTGAGCCGGGTTGAACCGTTTCTGGAGGAGCCGGAATATGAACCGATCCTGCTGGCCGAAAATCTGTCCGTGAATGAAACGGCCTTTGTCGAAGCGCGGAAGTACGAACTCTCGGAGATCAGTTTGGAGTTGAGCCCACGACGCAGGTACGAGCGGAGGGAAGTGGCGGCTCACTTGATCGGATATGTGGGAGAGATCACCCGAAGTCAGCTCGACGGCGGAGAATTTGGCGAGATCGAATCCGGGGACGTCGTGGGTCAGTCCGGCCTGGAGCGGCAATACGATCGATTGCTCCAGGGAGAGGATGGAATTCGCCGGGTGATCGTCAACAATTTTGGTCGCGAAATGGGGCTTCTGGGCGAAGCGCAGCCGATTCCTGGGAACGATCTGTTAACGACCTTAGACCTTGATTTGCAGCTTGCTGCTGAAGAGGCTCTGGGGGATCGAACGGGCGTTGCCGTGGCTCTGATTCCAAAGACAGGGGAAGTTCTTGCTTTGGCAAGTCGACCTGCGTTCGATCCCACGCTGTTCGCTCAAGGGATTCGCCAGAACGAGTGGGACATGCTTTTGTCAGATCCCCGAAAGCCTCTCCAGAACAGGGCTATCCAGAACAGGTACTCACCCGGTTCGGTCTTCAAGATCTTCATGGCCACCGCGGGGCTGGAGGAAGAAGCCGTCGGTTTTGAGGAAGCGCTGTTTTGCCCCGGGCATGCTGTCTTCTACGGCAATCGATTCGACTGCTGGCGTGCGGGTGGTCATGGAGCCATGGATGTGCGCCACGCCCTCGTCGAATCCTGCAACGTCTTTTTCTACAACGTGGGCGATCGCTTGGGGATCGAGCGTATTTCGCAATATGCCATGATGATGGGCCTGGGCCGCAAGACCGGAATCGATTTGCCCGGAGAAGATGCAGGCTTAATTCCATCGGAGGAGTGGAAACAGAGCACCTCCGATACCCGCTGGTTTCCGGGCGAAACGATATCGGTCAGTATCGGCCAGGGCCCTGTGAGCGTGACACCGCTGCAGCTTGCGTGGGCGGTCGGTGGCCTCGTCGTGGGCGGGAAACTGGTCCAGCCACACCTTGCGGATCCGGAATTTGTGCGGCCACTCGGCATTGAGACTTCGGGTCTCCGGAAAGAAGAATACGCAATCGGTGAGGGGACACTGGACACTATAAGAGAAGCTCTTTGGGGCGCCGTCAACGACTTCGGAACCGGATCCAGAGCCCGGGTCAGAGGCTTCGAGGTTGGCGGGAAGACCGGCACGGCACAGGTGGTGGCCAAGGATGTGGACCCAGGTCGGCCGGAACTGGAAGATCACGCCTGGTTCGTAGGGTTTGCTCCCTACGACGATCCGGAGATTGTGGTGGGTGTATTCGTTGAAAACGGCGGGGGCGGTGGGGCAGCCGCGGCGCCGGTCTCACAGGCCATCATGCAGGTCTATTTCGATAAGAAGAGCGGGCTCTTTACTCAAGGCAACGTCAACGACATAGCCGAGCTGAGTACTGAGTCCTCGAGCGCTCGATGATAGATACTCTGACAAGCAGGCGGTTCTGGCAGGACTTTGACTGGTTCTTACTGTCGGTTGCCGTTGCGCTGGGCACGATCGGTCTGATCGAGATATACAGTTCTACTCTGAATATGGATTCTGCGAGTTTCTTCTTGCGCCAACTGGTCTGGTTGGTCGCCGGCGTAGGACTTTGCTTTGCTGTGGCCTCCGTCGACTACCACGTCCTCGCCCAACACATAGCCTGGACTTACGTGGGTGCCATGTGTTTGTTGCTTGGTGTTTTGTTGTTTGGAAGCACGGTCGCGGGATCGCGAAGTTGGTTCTGTATCGGATCGCTCGGCTTACAGCCTTCAGAATTGGCGAAGTTAGTGGTTGTCGTTGCGTTGGCGCGATTTCTGTCTGAAATCCAGAGAAGGTATTTAACTCTGCCCCAAATTCTTGGGGCCTTCGCGATTTGCGGTGTCCCCGTGCTGCTAGTGTTGGCTCAGCCCGATTTGGGAACGGCTTTAACGTTCGTGCCGATTCTGGCCTTCGGCCTTTTTGTGCGCGGTGTGCGTCCTGCCGCCTTGATTTCCGGTGTCCTGATAGTGATCTTTCTTCTACCCGTGACCTGGGCAGTTCTGAAGGACTACCAGAAAGATAGGATTCTTACCTTTCTGCAACCGGAAAGCGATCCCCTGGGGAGCGGATATCAGGTTATTCAGTCAAAGATCGCCATTGGTTCGGGCGGTCTGTGGGGGACCGGCCTTTTCCAGGGCAGCCAGAACCAGCTGGGGTTTCTGCCGACGCGGCACACTGATTTCATTTTCTCTGTCGTAGCGGAGGAAATGGGATTCGTGGGCGTGTGCGTCACGCTTGCGCTCCTGTTGGCTTTGGTGTTTAGAACGCTTTCGCTGACGTTGATGCCTGGAGATACCCTGGGCTTGTTTATCGTCCTGGGTGTCGGGGGCATTTTCGTATTTCACATTTTGGTGAACGTTGGCATGGTGATCGGTTTCATGCCCATCACCGGCATTCCGTTGCCGTTCTTGAGCTATGGAGGTTCGTCTGTGCTGACGGCCTTTATCGGACTCGGACTGATATTTAGCGTGAGGCGCTGCCGTTATGTCAATTAACACTCGTGCTATAGTCTTGGCTGGGAACAGCGTAGGTTTCATCGGGCGCCATCCGACTCTAACTGGAGGCTGAATAAGTGGTTAGCGTCCGGTATCGATCAAAGCGTTACGATTTTATAGTTACCGGTTTTCGGGAGATCTGATAACTTCCTAAGGAATTAAATAAGACGCTAAGTAGACCGGAGTTTGAATCTCTGGAGCAGACAGCCGTGGTTTCGTGCCGACTTTCTCCGAAGGAGAGATTGTTTGGAGGGGCGCTCGACATCACAGCTCAAAAGTGTTTGTTGTTGGCGTGTTGGTTTAAGAAGACACGCTTCCCGGTCGAGGTGAACCTGAGGTCTTGGATAGATCTTTCGTCATCCGACTAGAGATATATACAAAAGTTTTTGCCCGTGAAGTTACGGCGAATGAGTTGAGCTGTGACTCGGGTTGTTCGATCACTGATGATTTGATCAAAGAGAGCCTCCGCTGGCGTGCTCCGCACGTGGTGGATGTTTCTGAGATGTATTTAAGGTGCTTCGGGACCGACTGAAGGGGCGGCAAAGCCGTTGAACCCTGCACTTTGTGAAGATCGGCAGCAGTGTTTCCGAATGCCTTGAAATCTCTTCTGGCCTCTCTGGGCTGAATCGATTTTTAGCGGATCTGAATAACCGGGTTAGCTCCTCCGGGCCAGGAGTTTCCATGACACTTTCAAAGTGCGTGCTCGCGCATCCGCGTCCGGAAATACCCCTGTGTGCCGATAACCGTGGGCATAGGAGTATTGATGCGGAAAGAACTGATCATTTCCACAATTCCACAAGAAACAAGAGTCGCAGTTCTTGAAGACGACGAGCTTGTCGAGTTTCTGATTGAACGCCATCGGGCGCAGGGTATCGCGAGAAATATATATAAAGGGCGTGTTACGAAAGTCCTTCCCGGGATGCAGTCCGCTTTTGTCGATATCGGTCTTGAACGCGACGCCTTCCTCTACGTTTCGGACTTTCTCGAAGATATGGACGAGTACGACCGGATCGTCTCGACCGCCGAAGATGAGGCGTTTAAAGAGGGCGACTCACCCCGTCGGGGGAGGCCGGGTCGGACGACCCGGACGAGCCGAACGAGCAGGCCAGGCCGTGCGCCCAAGACCGAACAGCAAGATGAGAGAGCCGATGAAAAGGCCAGTGAGGGCGTCGGGAGCGACGGTGTTTCTCCAGGCAATGAGGCCACAGCGGTGGCGTCTTCCGGTGCCGAGTCCCCGACGAACGACCCCGAGCCCGGACGTAGCGAGACGAAACGCCCTGCGGCGAAAAAACGTGAATCTGATAGTTCTGAGACGAAAAGACCTGAGGCGAGAAGCTCTGAGCGTGGGACTTCGAGACGGCGCCCTGAACGACGGGAACGAAAGCCGCGCATGCCGTCTTACGAATCGAGATCCGAGGAATCCAGTCCGGGGAGCTTGAGCCTTTTGCCCGGCGAATCGCTTGCCAAATACAAGGGAAAGGTTGCAACTACCAAGGCTGAAGTTCGAGAAGCGATCGATTCCGACGTTGCCTCTTCCTCAGCGCGAACCGAAGACCCTGCGGCTCCGGACAGTAATCAAGAAGTCAGCGAAGCTGGGGGGCCGGAGAGCCCCAAGGGCGAAACCCTGGCGGACGGAAATACCCGGATTGAGGAGACCGACCAGGGAGAGAAACGGCAGGCTCGAATATCCGATCGCTCCAAGGACGCGACGTTTTCCAGGAAACCGCCGGTTCGACGACCGAGAAGGCGCACTCCGGAAAAGTCGCCCACCGGCCGAGCGGATTCTTCATCAAAATCGCCCACCATTTCCGAATTGTTGAAGGAAGGACAGGAGATCCTGGTCCAGGTTTCAAAGGAACCACTTGGGAAAAAGGGAGCGAGGATCACGTCGCATGTTGCCTTGCCAGGCCGCTATGTCGTCTACATGCCGACGGTAGAGCACATCGGCGTGTCCAGGAAGATATCTTCCGAGGACGAGCGTTCGCGTTTGAGAAAACTGATCTCCGAAAATCGGGACGGATTGCCGGGTGGATTTATAGTCCGGACCGCCGCCGAGGGACGAGAGGAGAAGGAATTCGTTCAGGATTTGCGCTTTCTGGCTGACTTATGGAGTGAGATTCGCGAGAAGAGTGAATCTTCAAGTGCTCCCGCTGTGATCCATAGCGATTTGAACCTGGTCCATCGGGTACTGAGGGATCAGCTTTCCGACGAATTCAAAGCCATCCGTCTAGATACCGAGTCGGAGTACACGAATGTACTGGATTTCGTGAGCCGCTTCCAGCCCTCGCTGGTGACTCGCGTGCGATTGCACCTGAAGGAAAATGCAATTTTCGAAGAATACGGTGTACAGCAGGAAGTCGATAAGGCAATGCGAGCAAAAGTTTGGCTAAAATCGGGTGGCTACATCGTGGTTAACCAGACGGAGGCGTTGGTAGCGATCGACGTCAACACCGGAAAGTTCGTCGGGAAGTCCAACCGCCTCGAGGACACCATCGTTCGCACCAACATGGACGCAGTGCATGAGATCGTTCGACAGGTGCGTTTGCGGAATCTGGGGGGAATCATCGTTGTCGATTTCATCGACATGGAGGAGCGCAAGAGCCGTCAGAGGGTGATGCAAGCCCTCGAAGAGGAGTTGCAAAAGGATCGGTCTCCGTCGAAAATTCTCCAGTTTAATGATTTCGGATTGGTCGCCATCACCAGAAAGAGGACTCAGCCGTCACTGGAAAGGATCATGGGGACCCCGTGCCCGCGGTGTGTGGGGGCAGGCTTTGTCAAAGGCATCGAAACCGTGTGTTACGAAATTCAGCAAGAGGTCAGGAAGATGCTCGGCCAGGCCGAAGGCGACGAACTGACGGTTCGCGTGAGCCCGGACGTTGCAAAGGCTCTTAAGAGCGGGGAATTCGTGGATTTCACGGAGATGGAAGATGAGAGCAAGAAGGACATCCGCATTCAGGGAGATCCGACGCTCATTTCAGAGCGTTTCGACATCTACTGATAGCTGAATTGCATATATAGATCCCTCCCATCAGCCGGGAGGGATCTTTGTTGTTTCGAGCCGGAACTTCGTCCTAACGGTAGTACTGGTTAAACACCTTTAGGAGTTCTTCAACGTCGTCCTGCCCCCGCACGGCCGGGTTCAAGACGGCCTTGTTGAGCCACTGCTGCACGTGGTCAGCGACCATTACGTCGGCGACCTTCTTCAAGGCTGCGCGGACCGCCGCTATCTGCGTCACGATATCGACGCACATGCGTCCTTCGGAACTCATATTCCGAATTCCTCGAATCTGCCCTTCAATTCGCGCCAGGCGCGCCTCGACGTCTTGAAGTGTCCGTTCGTCTCCCATCCCAGTGGTCCCAATCCGACCCGAGCCTGCGGCCGACGTCACTGTCGTGCTGCCATCCAAGGCTGGTCGTGTCTTATTGATTGCCATTTTTTTGTGCCTGTCGTAGGGTCGCCCAAACCGACCCAAAGTAAGGTCGCTCAGGCCGACCACATAATGAGTACGTACCTCGACCTGGAACGGTTGCGTTCTATCAAAGGCGAGGTCACACTGTCTCCGCTCGACCGGTCCCATCTATAACAATACGCAGAGTTCTGAACGAGTTAAGGAATGTAAATTACCTACTTTCCCCTTTTAGGTGACGCGACGTATTAGACGGACCTTTCCCCAATCGTCAGCCGGACTGCGAAACCATTCGCTGGACTTAAGATCCGACCGGTTGCGAAGAATCTAGTGGGCCATTGCGGCAGGTGTGGTCCCGCGTTTTTACAGAGTAGACGCGGTATACTGATGGCTCATGGGTCGGCATCCAGATTGGTTGAAGGTTCGTATTCCGAGCGGGGAAGAATTCTTTGAGGTCCGTGATATTGTTCGCGGCCATCGCTTGAATACCGTCTGTGAGGACGCCCGCTGTCCCAATGTCGCTGAATGCTGGGGACAGCACCGCACGGCCACCTTCATGATCCTCGGGGATATCTGTACCCGTGCCTGTGCATACTGTGCGGTGCGGTCGGGTCAACCGACCGGGTTGGATGAATCGGAACCCGCGCGAGTCGCTGCCGCTGTTAAGGATCTCCGGCTCAAACATGCCGTGATAACGTCGGTGGACCGTGACGATCTTGATGACGGTGGTGCGGCGATTTTCGCGGAGACCGTCCGTGCAATTCGCCGTCTTGATTCGACGGTGAAGATTGAATTGCTGACGCCGGATTTTGAGGGTTCTTCCCGGGCTCTTGAGATCGTCATGAATGCCGGCCCCGACATCTTTTCTCACAACGTCGAAACAGTCGAACGTCTCTACCCGAAAGTTCGTTTCAAGTCGGACTATCGGCGGTCATTGGGCCTGTTGGCCGAGGCGGGCGGTCTGGGCCGATCCAGTTATGTGAAGACCGGCATAATGGTGGGTCTCGGAGAGCGGAAGGATGAAGTCTATCGTCTCATGACCGATGCCGTTCGGGCAGGTGTCGACATTCTTACGATCGGCCAATACTTGAGGCCGACGCCGAAACATGCAAACATTCAAAGGTACTACACTCCTGCCGAGTTTGATGAGTTTAGAACAATCGGCCAGGAGCTTGGAATCCGATGGGTGTTTTCAGGCCCCCTGGTTCGAAGTTCTTACCATGCCGAAGACGTATTTGATGACATGATCGCTGCGACTGCGACCTAATCATGGGACTTCTATCGAAAATATTTGGTGTGGACCCGGACTTTCTGGCAGGTCGGAGCGCAGGCAATCGATCCGACGGAGGACGGAGCATTCCTGATGACGCTGATTTCAGAACGAAGGTCGAGATTGTTCTGGATCAGGTCCGCCCGGGACTGCATGCCGACGGTGGCGATGTTGAGCTCGTCGACATCGTCGGGCATTCGATAAGAGTCAAACTGGTCGGTGCCTGCGACGGTTGCGCCAGCTCCTCAACTACACTGCGCCATGGAATCGAACAGAAGCTGCGTGAAAATATTCCTGAGTTTGAAGACTTAATCTCTTTTTAAAGAAAGTGACATGTGACGCGTTGGGATCTCTGGCCTGTCCCTCGTCACTTTGCTTCTCACAACTCTGTTCTGCCTTCTAAAGCTTTTGTCATCGTGACAGAGTCTGCATAGTCCAGGTCCCCGCCCACGGGCAGTCCCATTGCCAGCCGGGTTATCCGAATTCCAAGCGGTTTGATCAGTTTGGACAGGTACAACGCCGTCGTTTCTCCCTCTACATTCGGGTTTGTCGCTACGATGATCTCCTCTACCGACCCCGACTGGAGACGCTCGATCAATGATCGAATGGTTAGCTGGTCGGGACCGATACCTTTCAAGGGGGATAGGGCACCCATCAATACGTGATAGCGTCCGTTGAATTCGTGCGTGTTTTCGACCGGCAGGATGTTGTGGGATTCTTCGACGATACACAGGAGGCGATCGTTCCGATTGGGGTGTGTGCAGAAATGACAGGGATCGACATCCGTGAGGTTGTTGCAGGTCGTGCAATGGCGGATCGCGTTCTTCATGTCGATAATGGAGCTCGCCAACTGCTCGGCTTCAGCAGTTTCCATCTTAAGAATGTGGAAGGCCATTCTCTGGGCCGACTTGGTGCCGACGCCTGGGAGTTTTCTGAAGTTCTCGATGAGCCGGTTGACCGGTTCTGCAAGAGTGCCCATTACAGGCCCGGGATGTTCAGACCGGATGCCAGGTTTCCCAATTGACCGGCCATCGCTTCGTCCACTCGGCGAGCGGCTTCGTTGACAGCTGCGACGATCAGATCCTGTATCATCTCCTGATCCCCACCGTTGAGGACTTCGGGATCGATTTCCACGGAAAGGAGTTGCTTGTTACCATTCATTTTGACCGACACCATCTCCCCACCTGCACTGGCTTCGACGACAGTTTGCTCAAGTTGCTTCTGCAACTGTTCCTGCATTTGCTGAGCCTGCTTCATCATCTGTTGCATATTCTTCATCAAATAACTCCTTATCGTTCATCCGGCTTTTTCGCGCTCTTCACGTGTGCGATTTCACCGCGGAAGACATCAAGGAAGTTTTGGACGAGAGTTTCTTTCTCGACCGATTCTTTGAGTGGACTATCCTCGTCGGTTTCTACCGGACCCTTGGAAGAGGGGTTCATTATAAGTGATACCGAAGCCGGTCTGCCGAGCAGTTCACTTGCGGCAGCCTCGAGAACTTGAAAGTGTTCCGGGCTTTCAAGGGCGGTCCGGACGGTTGGGCTCGGAACCTCTATCTGAATGAGATCCTGGTTCTGTCGGATGCTTTTCACTCCTTCGAGATAGAGGCCCGTTGTTTTCGATCTCTGTTCGATCTTCTGGCGGTAAGCCTCGGTGAATGGCAGCGTTGGAGGGGGAGCTGGTCGAGCGTCAGGTGTGTCCGTCGCTGAGCCTGGGATTACGGGAGTCGCACTCGCAGACTTGGCCGGCGGAGGCGAGGCCTCAATCCCGGCCCCCTTAGGCCCAGGAGGTATTTTCTTGGCAAGTGTCGTATTCTTTTGCGCTTTAGGAGATGGAGGTTGCGGTCGTGGCGGTGCTGCTGCCCGTTTGGGTTCGGGCGTAGTTCCGGCGACCGATGGTGTCCCAGCCGGAGCAAGATCGCGAATGACGTTTTCGATGTCGCGCAGTTGGCCGACCTTGGCAAGCTTAATGCAGCCGATCTCGAGGTGAAACCTCGGCTCTGAAGTCCAGCGCAAATCACTCTCAAGACGCAGGAGCATGTCGAAGAACCGAATCAGGTCCTGTTCCGAAAACTGTTCGGACTGCGACGCGATTCGTCTCCGCTCCTCGCTACTAGCCAGAATCCTTTCTTCGATCTCGAGTTTCGCAAGAAGCATATCGCGAATGCGTGATAGCAACTCTCGTACGAATTGCTGAAGGTTGAGGCCCTGCTCGGCAACAATCTCAACGATATCTAGCAGTGTCTTCGAGTCACGGGCTATGAGCCCTTCGACTGCCTGGTTCAGGAGGTCGGATGGTATGAAACCCAACACGTCCCGCACGTCTTCATCGCTTATTTTCTGACCGCCAAACGCGATGATTTGGTCAAGCAACGACTGCGCATCCCGCATGCTGCCTTCGGCCGCTTTGACCACGTAATCGAGCGCGCCGTCGCCTACCTTAATCCCTTCACTTTTTGCTATTTTGCGGAGGTGTTCCAGTGTTTCGGCCGGAGGAATCGTCCGAAAGACGAATTGCTGGCAGCGGGAAAGAATTGTGGCGGGAAGCTTGTGCCTTTCAGTCGTCGCGAGAATAAACGCAATGTGTTGTGGCGGTTCTTCCAGAATCTTCAAGAGCGCGTTGAAGGCTGACGTTGAGAGCATGTGGACTTCATCAACGATAAAAATTTTGAAACGATCTCTGGACGGTGCGTAGCGTGCGTTTTCTCGCAGTTCGCGAATGTTGTCGACACCGGTGTTCGAAGCCGCGTCGATTTCCAACACGTCGATTGACCGACCCACAGATATTTCCTGGCAGGAGGCGCATTCGTTGCAAGGCGTCGCAGTGGGGCCTTGACGGCAGTTCAATGCCTTGGCGAGCAGCCGGGCCGTTGTCGTTTTACCCACACCGCGGGGTCCACAGAAAAGGTAGGCGTGGCCGATACGATCCATCTCGATCGCATTCTTGAGAGTTTGGACGATCGGATTCTGGCCGACCACCTCTTCAAAAACCTGTGGTCTGAATTTCCGCGCGATGACTTGGTATTTCATCTGGTGTGTTGCGGTTGGAGCCTATCCCGGGGGCCAGGCCCGGGGGATACTGTGTCACATTGGGTAACCCGCTACCGTTGCTTCCTTCCGGACCTGGCGGGATTCGCGAGCGCCAATTGCACAGCCCCCCTTGAGCCTGATATTCGCGTGTGAAATCTCCTGGACAGCGCCTCAATCCCGTAAGTCGTCATCATTGGAACGACTTGTTAGTTGTTGGGAATCAGGCTCAGTCCCGAATTTTCGAGCCTCGGGCTGCCAGCGGAGAGTTTGTCCGTCTATCGGGTGTCCTATAAGATCCGAGGAACTCCGATAACCCTTTATTGATAGGCACTCTGTGGCCCCTCTCCGGTCCAGTAACGTCCAGTATAATCCAGCGACATCCCACAAATAATGTGGGGCAAAATGTGGGTTGTCCTGCCAAAGAGCAAAGGAAACATCCACAAAAAGCGCTCTCTGCTACCCGAGTCCGAACCGCATCCGAGCCAAGACGCTACCTCGACGGTAATGGATTGTATCTCATTGACGTAGCTTCGGGTTCCAAGCGATGGATTTTGCGGATTGTAGTGCGTGGAAAACGCCGCGATATTGGTCTCGGTGGACTCTCAACTGTTTCCCTAGCAGTCGCCCGCGAGGAAGCGTCCAGGATGCGGAACATCGCGCGAAATGATGGTGATTCTCTAGCTGAAAGGCGGAAAGCGCAGCGCGTTGTGCCGACATTTGAGGAAGCGTCTGAATAAGTTCACGCCAGTTTGTCCCCCAATCTTTCATCCTTTAAGACCGCGAAGCATCGGAAGCAGTGGATCGAAGCGTTGTTGCATGGATCGGGGCGGAGATGGAATTCGCCCTTTCCCAAGCGGTAGCGTCAGGCGATACGCTCGAACACAGGCCGTCCGAGTGCGGTCATTGTGTTCAGGACTTTTTGGCCGAGTTGGATCTCCGTGATCTGCCTGGAGAAGCTGCGGGATTGGAGTCTGCGGCCGATGACACCCTTCCAACGGCCGATCTGCGTTTCTATCCGGCTGCGCCGGTTGTACCCTGTGGCCACTTGCCAGGCCATGCGGCCGTTGCTGCGGATCTGAGCAATATGGCGATCCCGAACGGTTGGATCCCGCGCCGATTGCGGTCGGATCGCTGCGTTCTTTGGCGGCGGTATAACCACATCCAGGGTCTCCCCATACCGTTCCCTCAGCAGATCTCGTGTAGACGCTCCATCATAGGCGCCGTCAGCCAGAAAGCCCGCGACCGGGGCATCGAGTTGATCCAGGAGCCCGGGTAATGCAGTGCTGTCTCCAACGTCATCGTGAGTCAGATTGGCGCAAACAATCGCACCGCTGGCCAGGTCCAGTCCGAGGTGGAGTTTGCGCCAGCGGCGGCGTATTCCCTTGATTTTATGCTTCTGCGCGAGCCATTCCCCTTCGCCGAAGATCTTGAGGCCGGTACTGTCCACCACCAGATGGACAGGCACAGATCCGGCTTGCATCATCACCTGAGCGATGCTCAAGCCGTTTGCACGACCGGACAGTGTGGAGAAGTCCGGCACCCGTATATCCAGCCCCATGAGCGTGCCGATGGATCCCATAAGTCCCTGCGTTTGCCGCAACCCAAGCCGATACGCCGTGCGCAGCGTCAGGCATGTCTCGATCGCCAGATCCGAGTATCTCCGCTGGCCACCCCGTGACGTGCGGCGCGGCGCGCTCCACACACTTTGAGCCTCCTCACTGACCCAGATCGTCAGATCACCCCGCTGGCGCAGGCTCTCGTTATATTCCGCCCAGTTGATCACCCGATACTGCGCCTTATCAAACTTGTGCCGTCGGGCTGCGTTGAACTTATGTGGCATCTAAGTTATCCCCGGTGTTGAAAAACACGATGATAAGGCATCCTTCGGGATGATCCATGCAACAAGGTTCTTTATAACCCCATCCTCTCAAGAAGAAATAGAGTCTCCGGAAAACCCGGGGCGGTTCACAACATCCATCAGCATGAATTGAACTCTGCCTATTCTTGGGTGCTCAGGCAGCGAGCAGTTGAATCCAGTCCAACACAGATCGAGCGATGCGCCCTTCGTCACCACTCAAGAGAAACAAGTGGTTAAACCGAGCCCGAAATGCCAGAGTCGCTTCCATCCGCCAGCGTGTCCTGACCCTCCATCAAGATCTCCAAAGAATTCGGGCCATGGTTGAACAGCAGATCCAGTGCGGCCATGTGAGAGAGAAATTGACCGTGTAGCTGCGCGTAGACAGGATGCGTAAACCGTTGAAAGCGAGCCTCGATTTCACGCGAATTAAATAGATCAAAGTCTACATGCGTATTCCGGACCATCCTGAACACTGATTCCGATCCATCGTGAACACCGATTCCGGGATCGTGAACGCGGATTCCGGGATCCTGAACAGTGATTCCGGTGATCCTGAACACCGATTCCGGCCATCGTGATCACTCGTCGGTAGCGAAGTTTGGAGCTTTTAGGTTCTCCTGAAGCACAGGAGGGCCTTGATGGCAACGAAACGACTACCGATGAGACAGATACGCGAGATTCTACGACTCAAACACGACCAACAGCTCAGCCACCGGGCGATCGCCAGCGCATGTCGCGTGGGCTTGGGCACCGTTGCGGACTACTTGGGACGGGCCAAGCAGGCCGGACTGGAATGGCCGCTGCCCGAAGACCTGGGCGAGGCAGCGCTTGAAGCGCGGCTGTTTCCCCGCGCGGGACCGGGCTCCCGGGAACGGGTGGCTCCGGATGTAGAAGGGATCCACCAGGAGTTGAAGCGTGTTGGAGTCACCCTGCACCTGCTGTGGGAAGAGTACCGAGAAGCGAATCCAAAGGGATATGCCTACAGCCAGTTCTGTGAGATCTACCGGCGTTGGGCCCAGAAATTGAAGCCCTCGATGCGACAGGTGCACCGCGCCGGAGAGAAGACCTTCATCGACTTTTCCGGCAAACGGCCACAGCTGACGGATCCACGGACGGGCAAAGCTATTCCAGTCGAGTTGTTCGTCGCTGTTCTGGGCGCCAGCGGTTACACCTACGCGGAAGCGACACCGAGCCAGAAACTCCCCGATTGGGTCGGCGTGCATATCCGCATGGTGGAGTTCTTCGGCGGATCGAGCCGGATCTGGGTTCCCGACCAACTCAAGAGTGCCATTACCCAGCCCGGCCGCTATGAAGCAGGCGTCAACCGTACCTACCAGGATGAGGCCGAACACTACGGCGCCGTTGTCATACCGGCCCGGCCGCGGAAAGCTCGGGACAAAGCGAAAGTTGAATCGACCGTCCTGGTCGCACAGCGGTGGATCCTGGCCAGGATCCGGAATCGCACGTTCTTCAGTCTGGCCGACTTGAACGGAGCCATTCGAGCGTTGCTGGTGGAACTGAACCAGCGGCCGATGCAGAAGCTTCGAGTATCCCGCCTGGAACTCTACGAGCGGCTGGATCGACCGGCATTACAGCCCCTCCCGACCAACCGGTATGAACAGGCCGAGTGGAAGGACTGTCGTGTCAGCATCGATTACCACATTACCGTGGACCGCCATCCTTACAGCGTGCCCTACCAGTTGATCCATGAGAGGGTGGAAGCGCGTTACACGGCGTCCATTGTCGAGGTCTACTACAAAGGCCGGCGCGTGACGTCCCATCGCCGTCGCTACGATCACAAGCCGTCGACTCTGTCCGAACATATGCCCAGTGCCCATCGGGCCCATGCGGAATGGACACCGTCCCGGCTGATTAGTTGGGCGGAGAAAACTGGCCCCAAGACCGGCCGCCTGGTCGAGGAAATCATGAAACGGTGGCCGCATCCGGAACAGGGGTACCGGGCCTGCCTGGGATTGATGAGTCTAGGTCGCCGCTCCGGCGCCGAGCGGCTCGAAGCCGCCAGTGCGCGGGCGCTGCACTTGCAGTCCTATAGCTACCGCACCGTCAAGAACATCCTGTCGTCGGCCCAGGACCGGTTGCCTTTCGGGGACACCGAAACCCCACCGACGCCCCATCACGACAACATTCGCGGCGCCGCCTACTATGCGGACCCCGAGGAGACGCACTCATGCTAATGGAACAAACCCTGGAGAAGATGAACCAGATGAAGCTATCGGCCATGGTCGAGGCCCTGGAGCAGCAACGCCGCTCGAATCAGTACACGGATCTCGGCTTCGAGGAACGTCTGGGCCTACTGGTGGATGAGGAGTGGACGGCCCGGGAGCACCGCAAGCTCACCCGACGCCTGCGCGCGGCGAAGCTGCGCTACGCGACGGCATCGCTGGAAAACGTCGACTTCAAACATCGTCGCCGTCTGGACCGTTCCCAAGTCCTCGCCCTGGGCTCCTGCGGGTGGATCCAAGACCGGCACAATCTTCTCATCACCGGTCCGACCGGCATCGGAAAGAGTTTTCTGGCTTCGGCTTTCGTCGAACGCGCCTGCCGGCGGGGTTTTAACGCCACCTACGTCCGCATGCCTCGGCTCTTGCACCAACTGGCGGTCGGCCGTGGCGACGGCTCCTACACCCGAGTCCTGGCCCGTCTGGCCAAAACCGATCTGCTGGCCATCGACGACTGGCTCCTGGCCCCGCTGCGCGACGCTGAACGCCGGGACCTGATCGAAGTCGTCGAGGAACGGAGCGAACGTTCCGCCATCTTGATCGCCAGCCAGCTCCCGGTCCCCGACTGGCACGGCGTCATTGGCGACCCGAACCAGGCCGACGCCATCTGCGATCGCCTCCTCCACAATGCGCACCGTATCGAACTGAAAGGGGCATCGATGCGGCAAACCAAGACCCAACCCAAGACGTTGAAGGAGTCCCGATGATCGGCGAACCGCACCCACACGCCGCCGCCAGGGGGTACTCCAAGGCCGGCCCCGGACCCAATCGTCGCTCCTGCGCAATCCTCGCGCGAAGGAAGTGCAGGAATCCGGGTCCGGGCGCGGAACGCGCGCCTCACGCAGGGCACGGGGCCTGTGGAAACTGCCGCAGCCGTGCAAATGGGAATGGTGGCCTTCGGCCGACTTTCTCTTGATCATTTCCACCGCTGCTTGCAAAAGCCTCCGCAAAAAACGCTCCCGGCTTTCGCACAGTTACACACAGGCCGGCGGCGATTTATCACAATAATTTTGGAAAGGACTAAAACAGGGAAAACCTGGACTCTGAAGGAATAAACTGAGACGCTAACCCGTCGCTTCGCTCCGGCGAGTGTTCACGATGGCCGGAATCGGTGTTCATGATTCCGGAACTGGTGTTCACGATCAGCGGAATACCCATTTCGCCAGTCTGCTCGTGCGGCACAGGATGTGCCACCATTTATTGTCTCGCTGAGGGCACTTATTTTTCCTATACTCCTTTGCGTGAGGATAAGACTCCGCGTTGCGTGGGATGCATGCTCTGCGAAACCGTCTGCCCAGCCAAGTGCATCACCATCGTCCCCGAGGAGCACCCAGACCCACACGTGGAGAAGTATCCGATCCGTTTTGACATCGACCTGGGTGTGTGCGTCTACTGCGGGTATTGCGTAGAGGTCTGCCCTGAGGACGCCATCCGAATGGACACTGGAATTCTCGATGTAGCGGCCTTCTCGAGAGAGGAGATGCAACTCGACATCCACGAACTAATGGATCCCAAACTTCGCAAACCCGTCAAAGAGTGCAGCCTGGATTTCCCGCACGAGTGGCAACTATCGGACGGAGAGATGAAGGGTAGCTGGAGTGGGAACGGCGGGTCGCAGAACCCGGCCGCCTAGAGCGAAACTAGCCGAAGAGACCTCTGCCCCAACCACTGCGAATCCGGACTATTCAGTTACTCTCGATGGCTCGTTCCGACACCCGCTTGACCCCGGAAGCTTCCAGCGGAGTGGCACCCAATGCCAAAAGCAAGTCTGCTGTCTTCCTGCGGAAGGTGCGAGGAGTCTGAGTGTAGGCGTCACCCATACCCTCGGTAACGATCGTGTAGCAGATACTGAGCGGCGTTTGGCCGAAGCCATCCATCGCGTCCGGATTGGCGCCGTGGCGGACCAGATACTCGATAACATCATCTAGTCCCTGATAAGCCGCGGAGTGCAGTGCCGTCCAGCCAAAATGGCCCACCCCATTAACGTCAGTCCCCAGTTCGACCAACCGCGTGACAGTCTCAATGGCCGTGGCCCGTTCCTCGGCTGCTCTCTCTTCGGCCACCGATGAGCCGGCTCCTGCCGCCATCATCAAAGCAGTTGTGTTGGTCTGGGTGGGGATCAGAGGGTCAGCGCCGCCATCCAGTAACGCCAGTACTGCACTGAAATTGTTGATCTCGGCCGCCAACAATAGCGGAGTGGCCCCCTCGAGACTCACGCCGGTTGCAGTCTTGGCTGGACGTTTCGGATCTCCCTGCGGGAGGCGGGCATTCGGATTGGCCCCGTGTGCTAAGAGCAGCTTCACCAGGCCCACTCCATCTTTGTCGCGGGCTGCATAGTGCAGGGGTGTGTACCCGTTTCCGTCCGGAGCTTGCGGATTGGCCCCGGCCTCCAGGAGAACGGCCGACACGTCTTGGAAGCCGCTGGCGCTAGCCACGAGGAGGGGGGTTAACCCGGTCTTCGTCATGCGCTCCCCGACATCCACTCCTGCCGCAAGCAGGACCCGGGCAGACTCGGCATCGTCTTGCTGGGCTGCAAACAGAAGCGACGTGAACTGGCCACTAGAACGGGCATGTACATCGGCTCCGTGCTCCACCAACAATGCCACAACCTCCGGGTGTCCCCCGGCTACTGCCCACATGAGCGCTGTTTGTCCGCCCCAGGATTCACGCAGGTTTGGATCCGCTCCGCGGGCGAGTAAGGACTGCACTACCCGCAACTTCCCCCGATTGGCAGCGGCCATGAGCGGGGTCTCGCCCGACAACAAGGCCAGGTTGGGATTGGCGCCGACTCTCAG
The DNA here is from genome assembly GCA_965218085.1 of Terriglobia bacterium. Taxonomy (GTDB): domain Bacteria; phylum Acidobacteriota; class Terriglobia; order 20CM-2-55-15; family 20CM-2-55-15. The sequence goes on from CBDCKF010000001.1 coordinate 1,673,999, forward strand.
CAGTTCCTCAACTAGCGCTGCGTCAGCGTTTGCCGATGCCAGATACAGAGGAGTCGCTCCATAGTCGTTGGCCGCACGAACATCGCCGCCGGCCGCTAAGAGGAGTTCCACTAGCTCGAGGTCATTTCGGTGAGCCGCTTCGGCAAGTGCGGTGGTCCCATCGCCCGCAGGCAGATTGACGTCAGCTCCGGCCTCCAGAAGGGAGACAACGGCCTCACGATCGCCTTCCCTAGCGGCATCCACCACGCGCAGAACCTTGCTAGCGGCCCCCTGCCCAGTCATGAGGAGCGCCGCCATGCATCCAGCGGCTAAAAGTTTCGCTTTGATAGCCATCTTTTTCTTCACCTTAGGCCGTCGGAAGTGCCAATCTTCCGGTGCTGTCGCCCAACCTTTCCACTCCCACTCCCACCTTGTCTAACATGGTCAAGAACAAATTGGTCATGGGTGTGTCGTGAGGATACCGAACGTGTTGCCCACCCTTGATTCCAGCTACCCCTCCCGCCACAAGGAGGATGGGCAGGTCTTTGAAAATATGGAGGTTGCCATCGCTCAAAGCGCTCCCGTAAAGCAGGATAGAGTGATCCAACAAGGAACCATCACCGTCTGGCGTTGATTGCAGTTTTTCAAGATAGTAAGACAGCATCTGGGCGTGAAAGATGTTGACCTGAATCGTCTTCTCGATTTTCTCGGTGTCTCCCTGATGGTGCGTGACTGAATGATGCGAATCGCCGAATCCCAGCTCTGGGTAGGCACGATTGCTCATTTCGTGGCCGATTTGGAAGGTGCAAACTCGGGTCATATCGCTCTGCCAGGCCAAAACTTGAAGATCAACCAACAACTTGTAGTAATCCGAGAACTTCTCTGGCGTGCCAACTGGGCCAGCTAGATCCGGCAGTTCCCTATCAGACTGCGCTTCGGCCATCTGGATACGCCGCTCGACATCCCGAATGGCTTCCAAGTACTGGTCAATCTTACCCCGATCAGCGGAGGCCAGCCGCTTGCGGAGCCTTGCGACATCCTGAATCAAGGCGTCCAAGATGCTGCGATTTTCCCGGAGGCGTGCCAGGCGTACTTTGGGGTCCGTGCTGCCACTGTCACCGAAGAGGCGTTCGAAAACCACTCGTGGTCGATTCTCCATCGGAAGCGGCGTGGTCGCATTCCGCCAAGAAACAGTGTTGTAGTAAGCACAACTGTAGGCAGATTCACAGGCCCCCACTACTTCGGCGGACTCCATCCCGACTTCGAGTGAGGCCAGCTGGGTATGTTTGCCGAACTCCCGTGCCGCCACCTGGTCTACCGAGATACCTGCCTGCAAGTCGGCACCTGAGGTCATCCTGGCGTGTGCCCCCGTCAGAAAGGCGGTACAAGCACGCGGATGGTCGCCACCAATCTCCCCTTCCAGCTTACGAGCCTCATTTTGGGCCAGTCCACTCAACACCAGCATACGATCTTTAAACGGAGCCAAGGGCTCGAGAATCGTCGTCAGTTCGAATCTGGCTCCCTCGGTCAGGGGAGTCCATTTGTCCATAATGATTCCGTTCGGGACCTCGATGAACGAAAGACGGGTCGGCTGAACACCAGCTGCAGTGACCGTCGCCCCAACGGCAGGAAACATTCCGTCTAGAACTGGCAGAGCCAGGACAGCACCGGCCCCCCGCAAAAAGCTACGGCGCAGGATTCTCTTGTTGAAGGCCATCATGGCGTGCTTGCCCTCCTCATTTGAAATGGCATACTTCGAACAATTCCCGAAACAATGGATGACCAACGATATTGCTCTTCGGCCGCATTCCGGGTGATCCGGCGAACGATCGGATAGTCTGTGTACTCAACCCCCCGGCCCAAGGCGTAAGTAAGAAGCCGCTCGGTAAAGGTTTCCACAAAAAGATGCTGTTTGCTGAGCAAAACTTCGCGCAATCCGGCCGGGCCGTCGAAACGCGTTCCGTCCGGGAGCACACCAGACGCATCTATCGGACTCTTCGCCCCGCCGCTTGAGTCTCGCCAACGCCCCACTCCGTCATAGTTCTCCAGTGCAAAACCGAGCGGATCCATTACTTTGTGGCAGACCGCACAGGACGGATTCGCGCGGTGCAGCTCCATTCGCTCACGCATAGTGAGTACGCGGCTGTCTTGATCCTCTTTAAGCGACGGGACGTCCGGTGGTGGCGGCGGCGGCGGAGTCCCCAGAAGTTGTTCCATGACCCACTTTCCGCGAATGGTCGGGGCCGTTCGGTTGGGATAGGAGGTCACCGTCAGGATGCTCCCGTGTCCGAGCAATCCCCGACGCCTCTCATCACTCACCCCGACCCGCCGAAACTCGGTGCCGTAAATACCCTTGATTCCGTAGTGCCGAGCCAAACGCTCGTTCATGAAGGTGTAGTCCGAATCCAACAAATCCACAATACTCCGGTCCTCCCGAAGCATACTCTCAATCAAGAGTTCCGTTTCCTTCTGGAGCGCCTCTCTCAAGTTTTCATCGAAACTCGGAAAGGCAGCCGGATCCGGCAGGACCCTCGCCATGTTGCGCAGAAACAGCCATTGTCCTGCAAAATTCTTCACGAGTGCTTTGGAGCGGGAATCGGCCAACATCCTCTGAACCTGCTGATCGAGCTTTGCTGGTTCCCTGAGTTGTCCCCGCTCGGCAATTGCCAGAAGTTCTTCGTCTGGGAGGCTACTCCAAAGGAAAAAGGACAGCCGGGAAGCGAGTTCCAGGTCAGAAATCGGGTAAGCGCTACCTGGCTCCACTCCGGGCGGATCGAATTCCATGCGGAAGAGAAACTCGGGAGAAACGAGGATCTTCTGGACAGCCATCCTGATTCCGGTCTCGAAACCGCCTAGATCCCTGCCTTCCCGGTAAAGATCCAGGAGAATAGGGAGATCCTCTTCGGTGATAGGTCGGCGAAAGGCACGCCGGGCCAATGCGGAAATGATCTTTCTGGCGCAAGCTTCCTCGCGCTGTGAATCAGCGGGACGGCAAAGAAAAATCTTGTCCCGGCTGGCGGTTTCTCCGGGTCCCTCGATGTTGTACGGACCGGCTATCGAAATACTGCCCACACCCTCAAAAAATGCGGGATCTCGATTTCGCAGGGATGGATTGTATTTCGCCAACACACCTTCAGGTTTGATGGTGTCCTTTGTGAAAGTAGCCATCACTGTCCGCGTTCCGGCCTTCACAGGGACACGAACTTCTAAATGCGAGTCCACGGTAGGTCCTGCTCCATGGACCTCCACATCACCCTGTTCATCAGGCTCGATCGTAAAGAGCTCGAGCCGCTCTTCGTCTAACCGGAGATCCAGCTGGTGCCCCTTGTTTCGACCCAGGATCTCGTCGAATCGGCCGGTCTGCAGGCGAACTTTGATCAGGTACTCTCCGTCCACGGGAAAGTGGTGGCGAATGGCGATACCTCCACGAGAGCCATAAGGTAGATCTTGGCCCATCCGGTCCTGCTGCTCGAGTGATCGGGGGATGTCGTAGGTCTGGAATGCAGCTGAAAGAGAGGTGTCTCCGGTGGCGAGTCGACTAACTTTGGCCGCCGCCGACAAGTATCTTTCCAACAGCAGCGGCGAGACCGTAAGCACGTCCCCAATATTGTCGAAGCCATAGCCCATATCGTCAGCCGGTAGCATGGCGGCGCTGTCGATTTCAAGTGCCAATAGGTCGCGGATGGCGTTCCCGTACTCAGCCCGATTGAGCCGATGCACGGCTGGCCGACCGGGGTCGGGTTTGGACTCTGCAAAACGGTCCAGTTCGGTCTCCAGATAAGCCATTAAGGCTTCGTAGATGGCCTCGTCAGGCCTCGGCATTCCTGCAGGAGGCATTTCCCGGTTGCGGAGCTTGCGCAGGACTTTTTCCCACAATTGAGCGTCGGGCCCGACGTTGCCGGCATCCAGCCTGTCCAGCATCAAGCCAGCCGTTTTCAGGGTTTGGTTGTGGCAGGTGACGCAGTAGCGGTTCAGCGTGGAACGATGCGACGCGGCTAACTTCGACTCTGCGAGGGAATGCTCGGCTTTTTTGGCGGCGGCCGGCAAGGAACCCACACACTGCCACAAAACTACGAGGCAGACGGAGAAAGAGACCCACCTCAAACGGCGGGAACCCTCTTTCGCAAACGGTGCGGTTCTATTTGACAATTTGTGACGGCGCCTCTTTTCAGGCCAACGACGACACTACTTTGGAGACAGACTCTATCATATAGGTATATTGGTTACTTCCTTCAAAAATATTCGGGGTCTCTTAGTAACCGTGTCTCAGAAAGATTCAAGCCACAGACAATCGAAATGTTCCCAGGCTGGGTCGAGTATTCGCAGAGCCCAAGGCTTTTGTTTAGCTGTGGAAGAGCATTACACTCCACAGTCGAGTCTACTAGGAAGAAGATCAGCTGAAGTCATCAGCCACGCGGTCTGGCTCTATTATCGATCCAGTTTGAGCTTTCGCGAAGTCGAAGGAATGCTCGTTGAGCGTGGCCTGGACGTGACGTATGAAACGATCCGACAGTAGACGATAAAATTCGGGACCCAATACGCGCGTGGCTTGAAACATCGACGAAGTCGGCTTGGCGGCACATGGTACCTGGATGAAACCTTGTTGCATGGATCATCCCGAAGGATGCCTTATCATCGTGTTTTTCAACACCGGGGATAACTTAGATGCCACATAAGTTCAACGCAGCCCGACGGCACAAGTTTGATAAGGCGCAGTATCGGGTGATCAACTGGGCGGAATATAACGAGAGCCTGCGCCAGCGGGGTGATCTGACGATCTGGGTCAGTGAGGAGGCTCAAAGTGTGTGGAGCGCGCCGCGCCGCACGTCACGGGGTGGCCAGCGGAGATACTCGGATCTGGCGATCGAGACATGCCTGACGCTGCGCACGGCGTATCGGCTTGGGTTGCGGCAAACGCAGGGACTTATGGGATCCATCGGCACGCTCATGGGGCTGGATATACGGGTGCCGGACTTCTCCACACTGTCGCGTCGTGCAAACGGCTTGAGCATCGCTCAGGTGATGATGCAAGCCGGATCTGTGCCTGTCCATCTGGTGGTGGACAGTACCGGCCTCAAGATCTTCGGCGAAGGGGAATGGCTCGCGCAGAAGCATAAAATCAAGGGAATACGCCGCCGCTGGCGCAAACTCCACCTCGGACTGGACCTGGCCAGCGGTGCGATTGTTTGCGCCAATCTGACTCACGATGACGTTGGAGACAGCACTGCATTACCCGGGCTCCTGGATCAACTCGATGCCCCGGTCACGGGCTTTCTGGCTGACGGCGCCTATGATGGAGCGTCTACACGAGATCTGCTGAGGGAACGGTATGGGGAGACCCTGGATGTGGTTATACCGCCGCCAAAGAACGCAGCGATCCGACCGCAATCGGCGCGGGATCCAACCGTTCGGGATCGCCATATTGCTCAGATCCGCAGCAACGGCCGCATGGCCTGGCAAGTGGCCACAGGGTACAACCCGCGCAGCCGGATAGAAACGCAGATCGGCCGTTGGAAGGGTGTCATCGGCCGCAGACTCCAATCCCGCAGCTTCTCCAGGCAGATCACGGAGATCCAACTCGGCCAAAAAGTCCTGAACACAATGACCGCACTCGGACGGCCTGTGTTCGAGCGTATCGCCTGACGCTACCGCTTGGGAAAGGGCGAATTCCATCTCCGCCCCGATCCATGCAACAACGCTCATGAATCATAGACTGTTTCGAGGACACATTAAGTAGGTCCACGAAGTAGGTCCACGACGGATTTTCGGTGAATTGCTCGCATAAGACTGATAACGTTTGCCAGCACCCTGGCAAGAACCACCCTGTCGCATATTCTGGGGGAAAAAAATGAAGAAGATCGACCTCGGTCAGGCACTCGAGATTACCCTAAACATCGGCGTGATTGCGGGGATAGTAACCGTCTTGCTGCTCGCAACGGGCGTCTCGAGCGCGCAAAGCTTTCGGTTGGTCGAGGCAACGATCGACGACGTGCAGGCGTCGTTGACTTCGGGGGAGATAACATGCCGCGAGCTCGTAGAGCTTTATCTCGACCGAATCGAGGCTTACGACAAGCAGGAGCTCGAGCTCAATGCCATCCAGCACGTCAACCCCCATGCGCTTGAGGAAGCCGACGAGCTCGATGCCGCTCTCGAAGCTTCGGGTCTCGTCGGGCCGCTGCACTGCATCCCGGTTCTGCTCAAGGACCAAGTCGAGACCAGCGACATGCCGACGACCTACGGTTCGGCGATCTTTGCAGGCTTCATGTCGGAGCGAGACGCGACCATCGTGACTCGAATGAAACAGGCCGGGGCGATCATCCTCGCCAAATCGAACATGGGAGAGTTCGCGTCTCGTTATGTCGGCTCGGCATTCGGGACAATCCGAAACGCTTACGATCCAACGCGTAATCCGAGCGGTTCTTCGGGAGGCACGGGTGCGGGCATCGCGGCGAACTTTAGCCTAGTGGGAATCGGAGAGGACACGGGAGGTTCGATCCGGGGACCTTCCGCAGTTCATAGTCTGGTCGGGTTGAGACCAACCGTGCCGTTGGTGAGCCGGTTTGGAATGATGCCGGCCAATCCGGCTAGCGACACCCTGGGGCCAATGACCCGCACGGTGGCGGACGCGGCGATTCTCTTGGACGTGATCGCCGGCTACGATCCCAACGATCCGGTGACCGCAGACTCGGTGGGACGGGTTCCCGAGAGCTATCGGATGTTTCTCGATCGGGACGGTTTGACTGGCGCACGTATTGGTGTCATCCGTCAGCCTATGGACCCCAAAGCGGATCCAGAATCCGACGACTACAAGAAGGTCAAGGCTGTGTTCGACCTGGCGCTCGAGGACATCGCATCTCTCGGAGCCGAAGTAATCGATCCGGTGGCGGTTCCGCAAATCGAGCTGGTCGATACAACTTACGTCAAGAACAAGTTCGAGACCGAGCAAGCCATGAATGAATATTTGGCGGGACTTCCCAACGCTCCGGTCTCGAGCCTGCGAGAGATCCTGCTCACGGGGAAAGTCACGCCCTGGCGCGCGAGTGATTTGATGGATGTCGTAGGCCAGTCGACGCAGGATGTCGGTTATCTGGAGGTTCTGCTAGATAAAGAAAAGATACGTCAATCTGTTCTCACTGCCATGACCGAGGCTCGACTCGATGCTCTCGTTTACGCGACCTTCGATCATCAACCGAGCCTGATTGCGCCCGACGCCCTCACCAATGCGAATACCGAGGATGCCTACGCTTGGGGTAACAACCGACGCCTGAGCCCACTCCTCGCGTTCCCCGCGATCACCGTGCCAGCGGGCTTTACCTCTGACGGCCTGCCCGTGGGACTTGAGCTTCTCGGTCGAGCGTTCAGTGAAGGGATGCTCCTTCGTTTCGCTTACGCCTACGAGCAAGCGACCCAACGCCGCCGCCCGCCCGCGACCACACCGCCACTATCCGCTGCTCCCTGACCGTATCGCAGGGTCCGACTGCGGGATCGAACGTCCGTTTGCCGTCGGGTGTGATTTTGGTATCCGCAGGTTTGAGGTCGCGGTGAATGACACTCTTTTACATGGGCATCGCCGAGGGCTTAAGCAACCTGCAAGGCCATCTCACGCCGACGCCACACCTCTCCCATTCCACCCTTACCAAGGAGTGTGCCGATCTCGTAATGGCCGAGTTTGGTGCCAGATTCCATAAAATCGTGTGTGCGGAAACGAATCGTGAAAAAGTTGGATAAATCTAACTACAGGTGGGGGTTATAAGCAAGAAAGTTGTGAGGTCGAGGGCCTCGCCCAATTCTCAACGTCCGCGAAGATGATTTATCAGGACTTGACCTCGAAAATCAGGGCACCGGCACCCGTTCCTTGAGTTCTTCAAACCAGTCAGACGGACAGGAACCATCTTCAGTGGTAGAGGCTGGGAAGTCGCTCGGTCCGAAAGACGGTCCAGCCTTTGGGGCGCTCATCGTCTATGAAAAGTTCAAAGACTTTCTGCGCAGGTGTCTCATGGGTGACTTCCACTATTCTGACCGACATGTGGCCATCCCCGGTTTCAAGAGGGTTACCTTCCGCGTCTGAAACCATTCCGCCGAAATTGATGAGGACATTGCCCGTCTCGCGCATCCAATCTGCATCCGAGATAAACCTCGCGAAGTACTTCTCGTCTCCAGGCCCTCCATACGACCAAACTTCCGTCACCTCCATGGTCTCCTCGTCGATATTGTATTCGACCGCTCGACTGAACGATTCTGATGGATCCATCGGTTCCTCGAACGGTCGCGCCCTGTGGTTGCCGTTGTCGAACATCAAAATCGTTCCTTGAGGCGTAATCATCGGCGCATGCTGATGGTACGGCCACAGGAGGTCCCCTCTCGGCTCCAACAGGAAGCGCTGCCATTCGGGGCCCCAACCATCGTGGTTGCCTAGAATCCAAAGCAGCTCTCCCGTCTCCATATCGATCTTCACAACTGCGTCCTGATGTCGCACAGATGCAATCGCATAGCGACCGCTATCATCCATCACTGCAGCGTTGGTATGAGTCCAATCACGGAGCGGATTCACCGCTTGCTCCCCGTACACGGCTGCCCAGTATTGTTCGCCGAGAGAGCCGTAACCGATCCGCCGAGGATCGAGCAGGTCCAACAACTTGACCTGGCGAAGCAACTCACCTTGGCGCGTAAATTCTACCAGGACATCGCCAACTACGTCCGCGGTGGCGGTGGCGGCGTTTGGATCGGTTTCGCTCGTCGGATAGTTGTCATAGGAGCGGAACTCGCTGCTAATTCCCAAAAAGTTTCCAGACCGAGTTTCAAACACCTCGTGGTGGAGCGTCTCCGTGTTGACCTTGACGCTACGGGCTCCCACCTCATCTGCGGGTGCATTGTTGGCGTTCCACTCGGAGACCACGTTGCCAAGCATGTCGATTTCGTAGACTTGGCCTGCCCGCCCAGACCTGTATAGGAGATTGCCGTTCTGCAGTCGACGTGCATCCCCAACCGGCTGATCCGCCTTGTAGTACCAGACCACCTCACCGGCCTCATCGACAGCCACAAGCAGGTTATCGTCCAGTTCACCTTCGTCCTCTGGAGCGTAAGCAGGCTCAAGCATTGTGACACCCGGCTCCATAAGCTCCGGCCGGCTGATGCGCACCTCTATCGGGGGAAAATCGTCGGGTAGTGGATCCGTCGTGATCTCCAATGGTTCCGATGATGCACTAACCCCGTTCTCGTCAGTAACGACCACTCGGACGGTGTGAGTCCGACCGGGTCGCATGCCCAGGATCGGAAGGACATGATTCGTGGCTGAAGCAACCTGGGTGTTCACACTCCAGCTCCGCTCACCATCATCAAACTCCAGAGCGACTGTCGTCGGTCGATCCGTCTGGAATGTCACGGCTGCCGCAAGGGGCACTGCTTCACTGGGAGTCGGATCTAGTTCCATTCCTTGGATGACTGGAGGAGGAGAACTGCACGCCCCATTCAGCGCGGCGATCACGAATAGAGTGAGAAGTGAGAAATACCTGCTCTGCATCGGAACTCCTTCAGGCAACGCACACCGTTCAAGGCTGGCGGCGCGAATTCACTGGCAACGGCCTGTTGATTGGAACTTAGAAAAGCTGGAGAAAGTCTATAGAACGATTGGACTGGAAGCAACGAAATGTCGGCTAACGACAAGGTGACTTATCGTTCTTTGAGAACAACTTGGGTGCCGTCACAGAACAACTGAGCACCCGACAATTCTGGGCGAAGAAGTCCAGGTTTTCCTGAGAAGATCGCGCCGCTGGGCCACTTAACAGAACCAGCTGCGTAACCCGATCTCCTGAGCAACTTTCGATACGGTGACCGCACTACTGACTGTCGACTGCCTGGAACGTTTCGGCCTCAGTATCCACGTCGGCTTCCCACTGGTCGAGAAGCCGTCGGAGCCGTTTGACGATGTCCTGACGTTGGTAGGCCACATCGAAACGCTCGCCAATGTCGGTCTCTAGGTTGAACAGCAGCGTTGCTCCTCCGTCGATCAGGAGCTTCCAGTCGCCGCTCCTAACGGCACGTTGCTGCTGGCTTCCAACTGCAGTTCGCCAAAACAGGTTTCGTTCGAACTCGGGTGTTTGTTCTCCCAAGATCGGCAACAAATTGATGCCGTCTAGCCGTGTTTCTGCTGGTACAGGCGTGTTGGTTGCTACCAGGATGGACGTTGTCAGATCCATCGTGATACCAACTTGATGAGAAACGATTCCGGCAGGAATCTTGCCCGGCCACCGGAGGATCGAGGGAACGCGGATGCCCCCTTCCCAGAGCGTCCACTTGCGATTGAACAGTGGCGCGTTCCGCGACAACCACTCTCCGCCGTTGTCATTGGTAAAGATAACGAGCGTATCCTCGCTCAAGCCTGCGTCAGCGAGCGCCTTCAAAATGTCGCCGATACCTTCATCAGCCCGCTCCAGCATCGCGACATAATCCTCGCGAGTTCCCGTCTCCTCATCATGAGGTTGCAGATGCCTTGCGTTATCACGTGCCACTGACGGCATATCGGGTGGCTGGTACGGCCAGTGTGCAGCGTTGTACTGAACCGAAAGGAAAAAAGGGTGCTGCGTATTCTTTTCGATGAACATCACCGACCGATCGGTAATCAGATCGGTCATGTAGCCGGGTATCTGAACGATGGTGTCGTTTTCGAACAGATCGAGCTGTCCAGCACCGTCAGTGTGCGTGTAGTAATCGATGTAGCCAGCCTTAAAACCGAAAAAGTAATCGAATCCATGGGCGTTCGGGCTGAACTCAGCCTTATGACCAAGATGCCACTTACCTACTAGACCCGTGGCATAGCCATTCATCTTCAGTAGTTGAGGCAGAGATCGGCCCGTCACCGGCAAGCCCGCGTCCTTATCCAGCGAAGTCGCGTGGCCTAGTGGCCTCTCCAAGTCAACCCGCTGCTGATAACGGCCGGTCACCAACCCAACACGGGTCGGCGTACACAATGGGCCGTTCGCGTAAAAGTCTGTGAACCTGACGCCGGCACTTGCCAGTGCATCGATGTTGGGTGTCTCGACATCAGGTGCACCATAGCTACCGATGTCACCGTACCCAACGTCGTCGGTCATGATTAAGACGACGTTAGGCCGCTCGACAGAACCCTCCTGCGGCTGGGTCCATCCAACAGAAGCTGAGAGCATGATGACAAGACTCAGGGCCATAGCTCGCATCGCACCTCCTTCAATGACCGAGTAGGCAATTACGGAAAACTTCACAGAATAGTGCAGTAGTCGCAAGCCGACCGATCCGCGTCCTAGGCAAATTCTTCAGGGAGCTTCTTGATGGCGACATCGCGCCCCAGCTTTGTGTCCTTGGCACGCCACACTTCTCCCATTCCACCCTTACCAAGGAGTGTGCTGATCCCGTAATGCCCGAGTTTGCTGCCGGATTTCATGTTTAAAGTGTGTCGCCGAAAGGAGTGGCGAAATTCTGGTAAGTCTATCTAGGTGGGAGGGTTATTGGCTATCAAATTCTCAACGCCTGTTAAACTTTCTCGGACTGTGAGAAAAGGTCCTAAAAACGGGGTTCTCAAGGTCCGAGAAGATGATTTAACAGGACTTGAGAATTGTTTTCAACGTCATCGGGGGGACCAGCACCCGTCCCTTCAAATCATGGAACTCGTTCAAGGGAGATGTCGATCCGAGTGCACGCCCTGCACGGGCCATTCCTTTTAACGAGGCAACTATTCCGAATCGTTCGCGGTTGTAATAGAAAATGGAATGTTGTCAATGTCGACGTTGCCGCCGCTCAGCACCACGCCAACACGATCAAAGCCTGTGAGTTGTGCGAACTCCCGAGATAGAGCTGCGGCTACCGAGGTCGCCCCGCTGGGCTCCACCACCAGTTTCATGCGTTCCCACAGTAGCCGCATGGCGCGCAGGATTTCGTCGTCGTTTACACGGATCACGGCTTCGACGCAGTCGCGTAAAACCGGCCAGGTAAGGTCTCCCAGGCTGACCAACAATCCGTCGGCGACTGTTCGTGGATCGACCGACGGAATGTAGCGATTCTCGGCTTTGGAGCGGTATGCGTCGTCCGCGCCGCGGGGCTCGGCCGCGAAGATGCGCAGTCGAGGGTTCAATCCCCGAGCTGCGAGCGCAACTCCCGAGATCAGACCACCACCGCCGACAGGAACCAGTAGCGCGTCCAGGTTGTTCACCTGATCCAATAGCTCTAGCGCGACCGTTCCCTGACCCGCGATGATGGTTGGGTCATTGTAAGCGGAAACGCGTGTGGCGTCGGTCTGTTCAAGTACTTTGGCAAGAGTCTCTTTTCGTCCTTCGAGGGTCGGCTCGCTTAGATACACCCGTCCGCCGTAGCTCTGGACAGCTTGTCGCTTGACGATCGGGGCGTCACTTGGCATTGCTATGTGTGCCGCAATGCCGCGAATTCTGGCGGCATACGCCAGCGCCTGTCCATGATTACCGCTACTGTTCGCTGCCACACCCAGCGCGGCTTGATCATCACTCAGGGACAGCACGGCGTTCACTGCACCGCGGACCTTGAAGGCACCGCAACGTTGCAGGTTCTCGCATTTGAAGAACAAGCTCCGGCCCGCCAAGTCGTCTAAGGTATTGCTGGTGATAACTGGAGTACGGTGGACGTGAGGAGCAATGCGAGCCGCTGCTGCACGAATGTCATTCAAATCGACAACGTAGCTGCTCATTACGGAACCGGCACCCGTTCCTTCAGTTCTTCAAACCAGTTCAAGACGAGGGTGATCTCAAAGCCTCTTGCCTCTTCATCGTCGGTTACCCAGACGGTCAATTGCTTTCGGCAAGCCAGTAACTCAGTTACGAGCGTTGCTCACTAGCCTCTCAAGAATATCCAGCATCATCGCGACACCCCGCTGGACGTTTTCCACCGAGATGCGTTCATTGTTCCCGTGCACACCTGCCCTGTCCGCAAGCGGAATGACCGTTGGCGTATAGCCATAAGCCGTGATGCCAAGGTCGCGAAGAAAGTGACTGTCCGTAAATCCTGCAGCTACTGCCGGCACCACCGGCGACCCGGGGAAGTGCTCCGTGCTGACACTCTCCAGAACGCGATACAGATCGGTGTCTGCTGACGAAACTGCTGGCGTGAATCCGAGTATCGTTTCGACCGCAATATCGTCGCCCAACACGTCGCCCAGCTCACTCAGAAAGGCTTCCGGGTCCTGGTCAGGCAGCAGCCGGCAATCAAGTTCTGCCCACGCCTCGGGCGGGACAACGTTGATCTTGTCACTTCCACCGAGCCGGGTGATGGAGCAGGTATTCCGGATGAGCGCGTGCATTCCTGGATTGTCGCGCTGGAGCTCGGAAGCAATGCCCGGAGTGCGAATGGCAGTCGAAATGTCTGCGAAGTGCTCCTGCCAGTCAGTCGCGGCGGTAGCTGCGAGGCCTCGGAAATAGGCATCCACAGCCGGTACAATGCGGGGCTCGAACTCGTACTCCCGGAGCCGTTCCAGTGCCGCAATTAGATCAATTACGGCAGACGACTCCAGGGGGCGGGAGCCGTGACTCGGCTCACCTTGGGCAGTGAGACGGAGCCAATACGGAACCTTCTGGGTGACCTCTATACCAAACTGGACACGACCCTCGTCCTCCCGTCCACCACCGCCCTCGTTGATGACAATGCCTACATTCTCGAACAGCTCCGGACGGTTTGCCACTAGCCATCCGACCCCGAAATAACCTCCCGCCTCCTCATCGGCTGTCGCCATGAAGATCAGGTCCCTGGAGAGAGGCATCCCCCGTCGCTGCAGTGCGATAAACGCTGCCAGATGAAGAATTCCGCTCGACTTGGTGTCGAGCGTTCCCCGTCCGTACACGTAGCCGTCGCCGACTTCACCAGAGAGGGGATCCCTCAGCCAGTATTCCCGCTCCGCAGGAACCACGTCCATGTGGTGCAGGAGTATGAGCGCCGGTTCGTCACCGCCTTCCAGTCGGGCCCAGATATTGCCGCGACCCGGAGCTGACTCAGCGATCTCGTAATCAATACCTTCTGCATCAAAAATCCCTGCCAGAAACTGCGCGCCTGCTATCTCGTTTCCAGGAGGGTTAACGGTGTTGACGCGGATGTAGTCTTGCAGCCACTCGACGGCCTCTTCCTGCAGGGTGACGATGTTGCCTTGCGCGGAAAACGGCTGTGCGATGAGCAACGATATGAGAACGAGAAGCCAACTCTTCATCTATTTCCTCCTTCTAGCCTGCATTTCTCAAGAGATCTAAGGTAAACGAGAGACGGAAGGAAGTGTAAAGGACCGGAAAAGGCCGCCCTGTCTGGCATAGAAGGTTGTGCGAAGAACTTTCAACACACAGACGGAGGCGGCCTTTAACATGACAGAGTGTAAAACAGAACGGGTTCAATTTCACGCTTTAGGTTCACGCGAAGTTTGCGGTCAATTCGACGGTGGGGACATCAGCTCGGACGCGGGCGGATTGCTGCTGCGGGAGGTGGAGAAACGGACCGGGATCCTGAAACAGTTTGCCGGATGTTTCCAGGATTATCGGGATCCGCGATTTGTGGAACATCGCATCGAGCCACTGGTGGCGCAACGGGTCTACGGATTGTGTTTGGGCTATGAGGATCTGAACGATCACGATCAACTGCGTTCAGATCCAGTCCTGGCCGTGATGGTCGATGAGACCGATCCGAAGGGGCGAACTCGGAAGCAGGAGCGGGACCGGGGCAAGGCGCTGGCGGGCAAGAGCACGCTGAACCGGCTGGAGCTCTCGACCGAGGGTGCGGCCAGCCACCCGTACAAGAAGATCGGGCGGGATGAAGCGGCGATGGATCGATTGATGGTGGACGTGTTTCTCCAAGCCCATCGGCGAGCACCACGGCAAATCATCCTGGATCTGGATGCGACCGACGATCCGATTCACGGGAATCAGGAAGGCCGCTTCTTTCACGGCTACTACCGGCACTATTGTTATCTGCCGCTCTACATCTTCTGTGGGGAGTTTCTGCTCTGTGCCCGGCTGCGATCCTCTGACATCGATGGTGCGGCTGGAACGGTGGAGGAACTGGAACGGATCGTGGGCCAGATTCGGCAGGAGTGGCCCCGAGTCCAGATTGTGATTCGGGCCGACTCGGGTTTCTGCCGCGATGAGATCCTGAGCTGGTGCGAGGCCCAGCACCGTGTCGATTACGTGATCGGACTGGCGAAGAACAAGCGGCTGCTCCGCGCGATTGAAACTCCGATGGAGAAAGCGAAGCAGCGATTCGACAGGACCGGAAAGTCGGCGCGCGTCTTTAAGACGTTTCAGTATCGGACCCTGGACAGCTGGACCCGAGAGCGACGCGTCATTGGCAAGGCCGAACATCTGGCCAAGGGAGCCAACCCGCGGTTTATCGTTACCTCGTTACCGAAAGGCCAACCCACCCCAAAGCAGATCTATGAACAGATCTACTGTGCTCGTGGGGACATGGAAAACCGGATCAAAGAGCAACAGCTCGGATTGTTTGCCGACCGGACCAGCACGGCCACCATGCGCGCCAATCAACTCCGGCTCTACTTCTCATCGGTCGCGTACATGTTGATGCAAGCCTTGCGACGGCTCGGATTGCAGGGTACCGAATTCGCGCGTGCGCAGTGCACCACGATCCGCCTCAAGTTGCTCAAGATCGGAGCGCAGATCCACGTCACCGTCCGCCGGATCTGGATTCGGATGGCCGGCGGGTATCCCTATGCCAACGTGTTTGCTCAGATCTACGCGAACCTCCAGAAAATCCCGCTACGTTGTTAAACGTCTCCGCTCGGACATCCCACCCGTTTCGACCTTGGTAGGGATTGCTGTCTCTGTAATCCGCTTTCACCTTGCCATTCTCTTCAACACCAATCACTCAGGCTCCGTTTTTCAGCTCAGCTGGCCTCTTTGCTCCCGCGACACCGCTCACGACCCCTATCCCGTCTACCCATTGCTCGTTTCGCCATCATTCTTGAGAAATGCGGGCTAGGAGTCTGCGCGGCAGAAGGACCGGAATTGGGCGGATAGAGATCGAAGATAGGACATGTCACGAACATATCGAACCTATATCCCAGAACAGAGCCTGCTGCTGCCGCCGTCGTTGAGAGATTGGTTGGCCGAAGATCACCTGTCGTACTTCATATCGGACGCGGTGGACGCCATGGATTTGAGCGCGTTTGAGCAGCGGTATGGAACGGACGGACCGGGCAATCAAGCGTACGATCCGCGGATGATGGTGAAGGTGTTGATCTACGGGTACGCGACCGGGGTGTTCTCGTCGCGGAAGATCGCGGCGAAGTTGACCGACGACGTGGCGTTCCGGATGTTGGGAGCGGAGAACTTTCCGGCGCACCGTACGATCTCGGATTTTCGCAAACTGCATCTTGAGGAGTTCGGGAACCTGTTTGTGCAAGTGGTGATGATGGCGCGGGAAGCGAGACTGGTGAAGATGGGAACCGTGGCGGTGGACGGAACCAAGATGCGGGCGAATGCGAGCAAACGCAAAGCGATGAGCTATGAACGGATGAAGAAGCAGGAGACCGAATTGGGCGAACAGATTCGGGATCTGTTGAACCGGGCTACGGCGACCGATGAGGAAGAAGACCAGCGATACGGCAAGGACCGGCGCGGCGACGAACTGCCCGATGGGTTGTCGACCCGCAAAAAGCGATTGGCCACGATCCAGGCAGCAATGAAACGGCTCGAAGAACGTCAGATGGCTGCGGACCAGGAAGCGGGACGGGAACCGGGAGACGACAAACCCGGATGCGGAAAGAAGCCATTCAAACGCCCCATGGGCGAGCCCAAACCGACGGCCCAGGACAACTTCACAGATCCGGAAAGCCGGATCATGAAAACCTCCACTGAAGGGTTCCAGCAATGCTACAACGCGCAGGCGGTGGTGGATTCCGAGGCCCGGATCATCGTAGCGACAACGGTGAGTTCCAATGCGTCCGACGCGGGACAGTTGGAACCGACCCTGGATGCGTTGAACAACAACCTGGGAGAGCATCCCGAACGTGTACTGGCCGATGCGGGATATCGATCCGAGTCGAATCTAGGGATGTTGGAACAACGTCAGATTGACGGGTATGTTGCCATGGGTCGCGAGAAGAATCTGGCCGATGTTCCACTCCCACCCAAAGACACTGCTGTTGGCCGGATGATGAGAAAGATGAAAACCAAGCGTGGGCGCGACCGCTACCGGGCCAGAAAGCACATTGGCGAGCCGCCCTTCGGGTGGATCAAGTCGGTGCTCGGATTCCGACAGTTCAGTCTACGCGGTTTGGACAAAGTGACCGGTGAGTGGAACCTGCTCACTCTGGCGGTGAACTTACGGCGGATGAACGGGATGATCGAATGGGCATAATCCGGAAAACCGGAACCCAGCAGACCCGATACACGCCCAATTACTGGTATCCGTACAGCTCTGAACTCCTCGTATCGGAAGAATCGATGGGTTCTCCTCCGAAGACCCTCTCAAATCCCAATAAATTCGAGTTCTTCGCGCTCTGCCGCGCAGACTCCTAGCCTCTTCAACGTCCGACAAGAGGATTTCTCAAGACTTGAGAATGACAATTGTCCGAGTAGCCGATTTTACATCCAAGTAGCTTACTTGATACCGCAGTCAGACGACTTCTATCACGATCTTACCGTTGGCCCGGTTCTCGTCCATCATGGTGTGTGCTTCATGGAGCCTTTCGAAAGGGAAACTCGGGCCGAGCTTAAGCGTTAGATCACCGGACTCCACGAGAGAAACGTATTCTTGAAGCTGCGCGCATGTGATGTCTGACGACTCACCACTGTATGTCGTGAGTTTTACGCCGGTCGGCACGTCTTCCATGGGGCGGAACTCCGATAGAACCCACTCGCCGCCAAGAATGCCCGTCATGCATACGATACCGCCCCGTCGCGCGGCCTGCAGAGAATCCAGCAGTGTTGTGGCTCCGATAAGTTCGAGGACGCGGTCGAATCCGTCTGTGTAGATGGCTCGGGCTTTGTGCGCTATAGGTCCATCGTCCACGAGCACGTGGGCAGCTCCGGAGGCCATGAGTTCGTCGACCTTGGTTGTGCTTCGGGTGGTCGCCGTGACTTCAAGGCCCGCCAATCTCCCCAGAGCCATAGCCGCGGAACCAATCGACGATGTGGCTCCACGCACGAGGAGGTTCTGCGCCCTTTCAATTTCAAGGCCGGTGTGGAGCGATCCATGCACCGTCTGTAGCATTTCGGGCAGGGCTCCGACGATCTTCCAGTCCAGGTTCGTCTTCAACGGGAACACATGTCGCCGCGGCACACGAACATACTCGGCGTAGGAGCCGTCGAACTCTCGCCCCATCCCACCCATCATTGCTGCCACTCGCTGCCCGGCGGCTAGCAGCCCGTGGTTAAAGTCCACTTCACAGATTCAAACGGACCCGATGCGACCGTATCGCGAAGAATGATGAGTGAAGGAGGACGGGATATGGGCATGGGACGAAAGAGACGACGCCAGGAATCGCTGTGGATCGCGACACAGGAGTTGCCGCGGACCAAAGGACACGTGTTCTACGAACGGGTGAACCGGATTCTGGAAGAAGACGGATTCGACCCGTTTGTTGAAGAAGCCTGCCAGAAGTTCTACGCCCCGGTGATGGGTCGGCCCGGTGTCGTGCCGGGTGTGTACTTTCGGATGCTGCTGGTCGGCTACTTCGAAGGGATTGACTCGGAACGCGGCATCGCCTGGCGGTGTGCCGACTCGCTGAGCCTGCGGGAGTTTCTGGGCATTGGGCTGACCGATGGTACCCCGGATCATTCCAGCGTGTCGCGGACACGCCGGCTGATCGATCTGGAAACCCATGCCCAGGTGTTCCACTGGATGCTGGAGCGGCTGGCCGGGCACGGGTTGATCGACGGGAAGACGGTTGGCGTGGACGCGACGACGCTGGAAGCGAACGCGGCAATGCGGTCGATCGTGCGGCGAGACACCAGGAACAGTTATGAGGACTTTCTGAAGGAGTTGGCCCACGCTTCGGGCATTGAAACGCCGACACGAGCCGAACTGGCGCGACTGGACCGGAAACGGCCGAAGAAGGGATCGAACGACGACTGGGTGCATCCCGACGACGCGGATGCGCAGATCACCAAGATGAAAGACGGCCGCACGCATTTGGCTCACAAGCTGGAACACGCTGTGGATATGAAGACCGGCGTCGTGCTGGGGGTGACGGTTCAGGGTGCTGCCACCGGGGATACGACGACAATCAAAGAGACGTTGATCCGCACGGCCGAGAACATGGAGAAGCTGGCAAGCAACCCGAAAACCGAAGCGCAGATTCGAGAAGATTGGTTTTCTGAAGTCGTCGCCGATAAGGGATATCACAGCAACGAAACGATGGTCGATCTTCGCGAATTGGGGATACGCACCTACATCTCGGAACCGGATCGGGGCCGTCGCCGCTGGAAGAACAAGCCGGACGAACAACAGGCTGTCTATGCCAATCGCCGTCGAATCCGTGGAGAACGCGGCAAGGAGTTGTTGCGGCATCGCGGCATGATGCTGGAACGACCCTTCGCTCACGGTCTGGAAACCGGCGGCATGCGACGGGTTCACCTTCGAGGACGGGAAAATATCCTGAAACGGATCCTGGTTCACTACGCGGCCTTGAACCTGGCGTTGATCCTGCGCCAGAAGTTCGGGCAGGGCACGCCACGGAGCCTGCAGGACCGGTCTGCGGCATACTTTGCCGCTCAAATCGTGCTCTTCTGCGTCCAGATGGCGCTTCAAACGCATCATGAACTCCGTCAGCTGGATATCGAGCCCAACGTGGCTATCGAATCCGACGTTACGACTGTGTCAGAGAATCTCACTTCTGCCACGGGCTGCTAGATCGCTACCTGGCGCGGCGACCACTTCACCGACGCATTCGATGCCAAGCACACGTGGAAACTCAACCGAGGGGGACTCTCCCCGTCGTGTAAACCACTCTGACCGGTTCAGCCCGAATGCCCGGTTGCGAATTAAGACCCACCCGTCCCGAGGCGTTGGTCTGGGCACATCGTGGAGTTCGAGCTTTTCCGGCCCTCCAGGCTCCTTGATCACGAAGGCGCGCATCATTTCCTTCATCCTTACAGGTTCATTGAACGAAATCAGACGCGAAGTGTCTAGATAGTTCCGGGTAGTGACCTCAACTTCATGAGAAACAGACGGCCTTGTTTCATTCGGATGTGTTGTTAGCTTACCGGAAAGTGGTGGGTTGAATTCTCAACAACAAGATGATTTGTCAGGACTTGACCTCAAAAATCAGGGTACTGGCACCCGTTCCTTCAGTTCTTCAAACCAGTCTTTTAGCAGAACAGCGGTTTTGTGCGAATAATTCTGACAAAGTACAAGTAGGATTTCTTCCGCCCCTTTTTAGTGAAAGTGACAGAAAATTTCATGACACTGCTCAGGCGAATCGCGGGAACAAACGCAAGGCGTTGCCGCGATCTATCGCCGCTTGCTCGCTGTCGCTAAACATTCTGCTGTCATAGCGAGCGTCCAACATGTCCTTAGTCGCGACTTCGGGGCAGTAGGGCCAATCGCTGCCAAACAAAATCCGCTCCGGAGCAGCGACTTCTTTAAGGGCCCCCAAACTTTGACGCCCACAAGACATAACCGTGTCGTACCAGAATCGGCGTAGCTCAGTAAGAACGATCTCAGGCGTCAGCGACTGCCTGTGCCGAGTCATGAAAGGTGACGGGTACTGAGTGTCCCACGGTGCCTCGGTCATCATCCTGGCCGCGACGTGCGCCACACGAAAGGCGACATAAGGCAAAGTACCGCCTGCGTGGGACAAGATAAAACGGATGTTTGGAAACCGTTCCAAGACGTCGAAGAAAAGGAGATTCAGTGCCGCGCGGGTGGTATCGAACAGGAACTCCACGAGAAAGTTGCCGATACCCGAACTGATACCATCGCGAATCATTTTTGTGGAAGGGTGATTGGTCGGGTGGATGAGGACTACGGCTGAACGTTGGTTCAGCAACTCCAGGATCGGATCAAATTCGGGTAAGCCTATGTACCGGCCATTGTAGCTGGCGAAAAATCCAACCCCGTCCAGCTTCAAGGTATCGAGTGCATATTCTGCCTCGAGACATGCTCCCTCCACGTCGGGCAGGGGGATGGCCGCAAACGCCCCGAATCGCTTAGGATGCGATGAGATGTAAGAGGCGAATTCTTCGTTGACTCGACGCGCGAGGACTCGCGCCTTGCGGTCGTCTCCCAAGTGGACCCCTGGTATGGAAAGCGAGAGTATGGCGGACGATTTCGAATAGTTGTCGAGATATTCGAGAGCCAGATCCACGGACCATGCCGGTGTGAGTATGATCCCGCCTATTGGCTGGATCGCTTCGCGGTAGGCGGGAGTCACAGCGTGATTGTGTACGTCAATTCGCCCGATCTGATTTGTCGTCATGGGAAATTCTCCCGAAAATATGGCCCGGATCAGAACTTGCGTCCCAGGCCTGACCGAATTGCCGCCAGTTACACGAAAGGCGCCAACAGAATATGAAGCCCCTCGCACTAACGATTAGGGCATATGTAGCAGACAGTCAAATCTTGATCATTTGCTTCCGCTGTTAAAGCCGGCTGCGAATCCCGCTTGTTTTACTCATCCACGCAGCATCCACTCCGAACTTCTCATTAGTTCGGGCTGTCGGATTGCTCAACGCTCCCCTGCGGTCGGCCGTACGAGAGACTCCGGGACGGAGGCACGACTGCTCAAGTGGTTTATAATACGGAACGGCTATTTTCACTATGGTGTGTCCAGGAGATTTGGCGAGCATTGACCGTCGTAGCGTCTGTCATCCAGATCTCTGGACCATCAAAGATTTGGGGGTTTGACTACAATGCGAAATCGAATCGTGATCTCGGCGGTGCTCGTAGCGTCGGTGGCGTGCCTGTCGCTCGCGCTGGCCCCCGACAGTCGAGCGGGGGCTCCAGCTCAAGTTCCGGAGGGTTGGAACCCTTGCCCTCGGTGCCAGAACAACGCGGACAGAACCCAAGCCCGGGCAAGGAACAACATCGCCAACATCACGGACTACGATCGTCGTGACCTGTCGGGAGTATGGGGATACAATGGTGTCCGCGACGCCTTCAATAACCCGCCCCCGTTCACAGAGGACGGACAGGCGCTCTTCGAGGCCACTTGGCCCGAACTACGTAGCCAGACCGGAGAATTGCTTTACGGGACAGGTTCGGAGAAGGACTACGGTCTCCTGGGCTGTGATCCACTGGGCTGGCCGCGGTTGCATACCTACAACTACGGGATGGAGTTCGTGATGCTGCCGGACCGGGTGCTCCAGTTCTTCGAATTTCAGCACTCGTGGCGCACCATTTGGACCGATGGCCGGCCGCTTCCGGAGGATCCACCGGTGTTGAATTGGCTGGGATGGAACATCGGCCACTGGGAGGGAGACACGTTCGTTATCGAGTCGAACGGATATGACGAGCGGTCTTGGATCGAGAGAACCGGCGCCCGGAACGACCAGCCTCCCGGCGGCCTTCCTCACAGCGACCAGATGCGGATCGTTGAGCGGTGGACACGTCCCACCTACGGCACCCTCGAAGCCCAGATAACCATAACCGATCCGGTGGTGTTTACCGAGCCGTTCGTGACGGAGATTGGAACGATCGGGCTGGTTCCCGACGCCGAGCTGTGGGAGTATAACTGTGTGGCCAGCGAAGAGGCGGAGTTTAACCAGCGGGACCTGGTTCGATAAGGCTGTTGACAGTTTGGGGCTTCAATGCTCAACTCGGGCAGGATTTCCTACCTATAGACTAAGGTATCCGTGTCCAAGGAGGTAGCTTTGGACATGAGACGAATAGTATTTGTTGTGGCGGCATTGTCAACTTAATGGCCAGTGGCGAAACCGATGCCTTGCGGTCACCGGTCGATCATCCTGCCGTGACCGCGTTCCAAGTTGCGAAAGAACGTTCTCGGAGCATTCGGTGGTGAGCCGATTTCAGTTTGTGTCTCCCCACTCTGAAGAGATTTAGGACGACTCCGTGAACAGAGAGGAATCGTTGACTCTGCAGGCGACTTGAACTTCCTCATTTGCCGCTCCCTTTGCCGGGTCGGTTGGTGTGAAACCTCAGCGAGGTTATTGGCGTACTGTTCTGTGTCATGGTTGACCGAAGGCATGATCGTCCGCAACGCCGCACTGTAGCTCCTAAGCTTGTCGGTAACCAGTCGTAGAGGCGGCTTTCCTTGCCCCTTCAATAGTTTGCGAAAGAAGCGTTCCGCTGCACGCCGGTTGCGCCGCGACTGGACGAGGATATCAATCACATCCCCATCCTGATCGACCGCCCGCCCCAGATATTGCCGTTGACCGTTGATGGTGACGAAAACTTCGTCCAGAAACCATGTATCTCCGAGTCGACCTTGTCGTCGCTTCAGGCGCTTGGCGTAGTCGATCCCGAACTTCGCGCACCACCGGCGAATTGTCTCGTAGGATACGGTGATTCCTCGTTCGGCGAGCAGATCCTCGACATCTCGGAAGCTGATCCCGAATCTGTAGTAGAGCCAGACTGCATAACTTATGATTTCGGGTGGATAGCGATGACCGTGATAGGGGGATCGGGTGCTCTTCATGATGTCAGTGTGGCGGGAAACGCGCGAAGTTGACAGTACCTCCCCGGAAGCTAAGCGACGGCCTCGGCTCCGCTTCGTGGGATCCCCGCGCTTTCTGGAGGGGACGCGGGTGACCGTTTCATCGGTATCACTGGGTGTTGCCAATGGGGCCGATGATCTGGTTTTGATCTGCGAACTCGAGATGGATCGACACGCGAGGAGACTCCTCGACGTTCGCCGTCGTGTGCCCCATCCCTGTGAGATCATCGATGTATTCGACCGACCCGGCGGGCAGATCGACTTTGCCTTCCGCCACCTCGAGCTGTCCGCCACCCGTCAGATTGATGATGTAGCGGCGCCCCGGAGCCACGTGGTAGTCGGCGAAGCTTCCGGGCGGTGACACGCGCACTCTCATGCCGGTGACCTCTTCCATCACCGACTGCGCGCTCAGCTCGATGTTTTCGACATGGGACCGTCCATCGGTACCTGTATAGATCCGTTGCATCATGAAGGGCGCGTGAGGCGCCTGAGCCTCAACCGCACTGTCACCGCCCTTGGCCGCCCACCCGAGACCAAATCCGACCACAAAGGCGCCGGCCACGAGATACCTCGTCATCGTCATGGACCCCATCTCGTTTTCCTCCCGTTGACGTCGCGCGCCGGCCTGCGGCCGCGCGCGGGTTGACATAACACCTATACGCCGACATTGACAGAGCTGCCATAGTCGTCAGACCCTGCTTATACCGCTTATCCGCCTGACCAAGCTGCTAAGAATCGCGTCGTAGGCGCTCGCAACGCGAGTGAAGACGGAGTGCACGTTGTCGAGCCTGCTATCCGCCGGACACGAACGGCTGAACCGCGACGGTCCACGAAATCGGCATCGACACCGGGTTGTAGCAGATCTCGTCGTCACACGCCTGGTAGTCGAGGCGGCCTGTGAGCGTCAGGGAGTCTTTCCCTTCGAACGCCACGATTGCCTCAGGTGTGACGTCGGGAACCACCTCCTGCACCAATCGAAACGTCTCCTGATAGACCGGCACCCGTTCGTCGAGCGGCTCGAAATAGTAGATCTCGGATTCCGGAAACTGGACAGGCAGTGTCCGAACGAACGGCTGCGGTTCGATGGTGAGCGAAATGACCCGATAGCCGGACGCGCCCGGCGCGTAGACGTGCATGCCCGGACGCGGGGTCAGGTCGAGGACGAGCGCAAAGCGGCTGCCGAGCGCAACCGTTGAATCGCTCGGATAGGTTGTCAGCTCCAGATGGTTCGTCGACAGCGTCGTGCCTGGAACCTCAATTCCCTGACCGAGCCGCAGCAGGATGCTGGCCGCGGTGCTTCGTTCGCGGTAGAAGTCCTCGAAGAACCGTGCCGTCACCAGCCCTTGGCGGTCCACCATGAAGGTGCCGGGAAACGCAATACCCCGATGTCGTTCACTCGGCTCGTTGACCGTGGCCACCTGCCTCAGGCGAGGCCCGAGGGCCGGGTCCTCCCGCGCGTCTCCTTCCTCGTAGTCGAGGGCCTCGTCAACCACCGTGTTGCGGATCCCAAAGCGAGCAATTGTCGCAGACCCTACGTCAGACAACAGCGGAAACGTGATGCCATGACGGTTGCTGAACGTCGCGAGGATCTCCTGTGTGTCGTAGCTGATGGCCGCGATTCCGATTCCCTTGCGGCGCAGCTCTTCAACCCGGCCTTGCAGCTCAACGAGCTGCGTTCTGCAGTACGGTCACCAATCCGCAGACCGGTAAAAGACCAGCATGGTCCCGTTCGGCCCCATGACCGATTCCAAGGTTTGGGTCTTTCCGGTCTGATCCTCAAGACTGAAGTCCGGAACCTGCTCCCCCACTTGCGGTCCCAGCTTCGACACGTCGACTCTATCTTGTATCGTTTCCGGCGCCTCGGCTCCCGTGCCAGAGGCTTGCGAATCCTGCGAAGCCGGGCGCTGCGAAGAGCACCCGGACACCGCGAGCACCATGATGCACCACGCACACAGAACGCGAATCACCCAACACCTCCCGGCCTCGGTGTGCCGAGCCGGCCCCATGCCAACGCTGCGACCCGAGGCTGCGAAGAGAAGTTACAAGATGCCACATATCCGTCTGGCTGACAAGGTCCACGAAGCCCTGCTTGTTCCGCATATCTGCCCTTTTGACTATCTTCAAACTGATAGAGGCCGCCCAACAAAAGAAGACGTATTTCTGGAGGAAATCTTTGCTGGGAGGGTATCACGAGCAGAAGGAGGTGCAGTTATGTGGGCTGTTTACGCAACCGGCCAATTCTCAACGTCCGCGAAGATGATTTCTCAGGACTTGACCTCACACTTTTCCGAGTTTACGCGACTTCCCTGGAAGTTGTGAGACTCCATCAGCTACTGCGTTTAGCGGAGAGTCAGGAGGAACGGGTAGCCGATCGGCTTGCCAACGCAGACCTTTTAGGGGGTTCGGAGGGATTTTCTTACTAACTGGTGCCGCGAGACGATGCTGCCCAGGAGCAGTGGGCCGACCGTCGTTGCTCCGGCCGCCAACTGGATCATCAGATCATTGATTCCTTCCACGGGGCGACCGGCGATGTACATCACTGTGACAATCGGGCCAACCACAAACGCAACTGCGAGCGAGGCGTACATCCCCCGCACGGGCGCGGCTCTGACAAAGACGAATCCTGCCAGTAAGCTCCCGATAATACTTGGCACCAACGCCCGGATCATGATGGGATCGCCCAGAGAACGGAAAGCGAATTCGACGGCTGCCCTGGCCATGAACGCTAAGACCCCAATCAGTAACCACGTGGCGCCGCAGGCAACCATCAATCCAAGAAGGGCAAGCGGGGACTCACTGAACCCTTTCCACCACAGCGCCAAAGATGTCCGTACGACTTTGGACCAGAACCAGATCCGTCCACGGGTTCGGGCTTCTTCCATCAGATCGCCCTCGATCGACTGGGCTTCCTCGGAAGACGTAAACAGTGTCAGCAATGTTGCCGACAGGGACAACTTCGACATGGATACCTCCGAGGAGTTTGTGGACTGATCCATGACATCCACCGAATCGAAGATCCCGTGATCGCTGAGTGGTCGTGCCTGACAATTAGGACCTGCGGGTTCACAGACACCGTAGGAGTTTCATATGTTCCGAACTTATGAACTCAGGGTGGAGAAGCCGCGGCTGACAGGGTTCAACGTCCGACAAGATGATTTCTCAGGACTTGACCTCGCAAATCAGGGAACAGGCACCCGTTCCTTCAGTTATTCAAACCTGTTCAGACGACGTTCAGTTGCGTTAATTTCGCGCCGCTGTCCTGGACCGTAAGGAAGCGTTGGCCGTCTGGCGAAACATCGTAGTTGGCTCCCTGCGCGCCGGAGACCATGCGAAAGCCTTGCTCCAGGACCACGCGGGGAGTTCCAGGCTGGAAGGTCGGTTGCGTCGTGATGTCCACATCCATGAGCTCCCCGTTAATTCTGCTGGCATAAAAAAATTCGCGGCCGTCCCGCCCCCAGACCGTCGCCAAGCCCCCTTCGGTAGAAATCTGAAACTTCCCGCCGGGGCCGGGGAATGCACGCACGTAAATCTCGCTCCTCCCGGCCCAGACGGTCATGGGACTATTTTGGCGTCGTTTTTCAGTCCTTTTCTTCACTCCGATGCCATTCTCGCACCCCATCCCTATCTCTCCTACCTCGCAGAGGTCGCTTATTTCAGCGTTGTTGCATGGATCGGGGCGGAGATGGAATTCGCCCTTTCCCAAGCGGTAGCGTCAGGCGATACGCTCGAACACAGGCCGTCCGAGTGCGGTCATTGTGTTCAGGACTTTTTGGCCGAGTTGGATCTCCGTGATCTGCCTGGAGAAGCTGCGGGATTGGAGTCTGCGGCCGATGACACCCTTCCAACGGCCGATCTGCGTTTCTATCCGGCTGCGCCGGTTGTACCCTGTGGCCACTTGCCAGGCCATGCGGCCGTTGCTGCGGATCTGAGCAATATGGCGATCCCGAACGGTTGGATCCCGCGCCGATTGCGGTCGGATCACTGCGTTCTTTGGCGGCGGTATAACCACATCCAGGGTCTCCCCATACCGTTCCCTCAGCAGATCTCGTGTAGACGCTCCATCATAGGCGCCGTCAGCCAGAAAGCCCGTGACCGGGGCATCGAGTTGATCCAGGAGCCCGGGTAATGCAGTGCTGTCTCCAACGTCATCGTGAGTCAGATTGGCGCAAACAATCGCACCGCTGGCCAGGTCCAGTCCGAGGTGGAGTTTGCGCCAGCGGCGGCGTATTCCCTTGATTTTATGCTTCTGCGCGAGCCATTCCCCTTCGCCGAAGATCTTGAGGCCGGTACTGTCCACCACCAGATGGACAGGCACAGATCCGGCTTGCATCATCACCTGAGCGATGCTCAAGCCGTTTGCACGACCGGACAGTGTGGAGAAGTCCGGCACCCGTATATCCAGCCCCATGAGCGTGCCGATGGATCCCATAAGTCCCTGCGTTTGCCGCAACCCAAGCCGATACGCCGTGCGCAGCGTCAGGCATGTCTCGATCGCCAGATCCGAGTATCTCCGCTGGCCACCCCGTGACGTGCGGCGCGGCGCGCTCCACACACTTTGAGCCTCCTCACTGACCCAGATCGTCAGATCACCCCGCTGGCGCAGGCTCTCGTTATATTCCGCCCAGTTGATCACCCGATACTGCGCCTTATCAAACTTGTGCCGTCGGGCTGCGTTGAACTTATGTGGCATCTAAGTTATCCCCGGTGTTGAAAAACACGATGATAAGGCATCCTTCGGGATGATCCATGCAACAAGGTTGATATTCGCCGGGTTAAGTTCCGGATGGACGACACCCTTCTCATGCGCCACTTCGAGGGCTTCTGCCATCTGTAGTGCGAGTTTGAGCGATTCTTCAACGGGGATGGCGCGCCGACTAATTGCCCGCTCTCCACGCCAGTTGAGCATCCATACATTCGGAAACAACGGTCATGTACCGATCGACGGCGCTCTCGCTGACAAGCGTATGAGGATCGCCCGGTTGACGGAACGCCAGGGCGCGAAGATTATCCAGTGTGTTGTCCCAGCTGTGATGATGGGCAACGAAGACATCCGCGCCGGCCCTCTGCGAGATCTCCTTGAACCGCTTTACCGATTCACTCCACAGTCGGAAGCTTTCGACTTCGGTTTCGTAGTACTGGACCCCGTCCTGTGGCTGGGTACCTCCGGCGCCCCGGCCGCCGACGACGCTGCCAACGTACGTCCGGTTGCCGTCCTTCAGTGGTGAGATCAGCATCGAAACGCTGCCCGGAGTGTGCCCCGGCGTCACGTAGAGGGTCACGGTGACATCGCCCAGCGTCACTTCCTGGCCATCCGTGATCACCATGTCCTTCCTCGGCTTGATCTCGGCCGGAACCGTCTGCCGCTCGATCACATCCCAGTCGGCCTCGGACACCAGAACGCGCGCGCCGTAACGATCCTGAAGCAGTCTGGATCCCCCGTAAAAATTCGCTTCGCCTTCATTGATGATGACGTACTCGATCTCGGCCGGATCGAGACCCATCTTTCTGAGGCCGTTGACGATCAGTTCCTCAGCCCAGTAATGACGACCCGAATTGATCAGAATGATTCCCTCGGTTGTCGTGATCGCCCACACGCTGAAGTTGTCGGCTCTGGAGCCGCCAACATAGTAGAGGTTGTCGAACGCCTTCACCGGGTCCGTATACCATTGGGAACGCGGGGGTATCGTCGGTGCGGCGGCCGGTGCGGCTGCGGCTGGCCGAGCCGCGGGCGGGACGGGAGTTAGGTCGGGTTCAGCGCAGAGGTCGAAAGGGCTCCCGGTGTAATCATGGCCGGGCTCGTATGCTGCTGCCCTGGCCGCGGCCACGTGAGACTCGGCAACCGAGGCCTGGGCGTTGGCTTCGGCGGCGCCCCAACCCGCCAGAAGCAAGACACTGCAAAATACACAGGCCAAATAGCGCATCATGGCTCTTCTCCTTTGAGTCTGTCGATGTCTAAGAGGACCATCTGGTTGTTTTGTTAGGAAAGCTGGATAGTATTGTCTTGGATGTATTCGAAGCTGTCGAGAGAAAAGGAGCTTCCCGGGGTGAGCGGCGGGTCCTCTCGATTATCCCGGGCCCCTTCAGGGATTGCCCAAATCGCCCCAGCAGGAATCGAACCCGTCCGTAAGCCGTCATTCGATACGGCCTATTTCTATCGGAACGCACCTCAGGGGGAATTTCATCCTTCGGGGTGAGCGCAGCTCACGGACGTCTGGTTTGAAGAACTAAAGGAACGGGTGTCGGTTCCATAGCTGACACAGCCTGTTTCGCCCAAATCGCCTTTCCAATCCCCGAAAACCTTCTCCAAATTGCCCCAAGCAGGCCTGTAAGAATTTCACTTGCCTGTATGGTCCCCTACACTCCCATGTGACTCTTTGATTGACGTGAAATCCTGCCTGTAGTCTTATTCATCCACTGGAATCGGGCACCAAACTCGGCCACTACGAGATCGGCACACGACTGGCTGTAGAATCGACGGACGGAGGCGAGAGTGTGATTCTTGTCTATGACCTGTCTGGCAGTACGGCCATGCGGCGCCTGACGCAGACGTCGGAGGGGAACAACGGTTTTCCATTGTGGACGCCCGATGGTGAGCGGGTGACGTTCACATCCGACAGAGACGGAACTCTGGGGATTTACTGGCAGTCCGCAGATGGGACCGATGTGGCAGAGGCGTTATTCTTGGCGGAGGAGGACAGACCCTTTCTTCTCCCCGAAGGATGGTCTCCCGATGGACGCATTCTGGCTTTTTCAATGGGTACTTCTGCGGCAGATACCAATCTCTGAACGCTGTCGCTCGATGGCGGGACCGAGGCCGATCCGACACCGTTTTATGACGCCCCCAACAGCGGTCAGTGGCTCGCCTCATTCTCGCGGGACGGGAACTGGCTTGCATACAGTTCCGACGAGACTGGCATCCTTGAGGTCTCCGTGCAACCATTTCCAGCGACGGGTCGGCGTTACGCCGTAACGGAAGGCGACTCTCTGAGTGCGGCGCTGAGCGCTGGACCGCTAAGGTCAGTTGACGGTACTGAACTCTTCTATGAAACGATCATTCCTAATCAAATCGTGGCAATGGATGTCACAACGGTTGCGGGATTTATAAATGGCACGGAGCGACCGCTTCCGATAGAAAGGTTCTTCGACGCTGCTCCATATCGAGACTACGATATGATGCCCGACGGCCAACGGTTTCTCGTGGCATTTCCTGCAGACCAGACGGCCACTGGCGGACCTGCCCGCCTCCAAATCAACATCGTCCTGAACTGGTTTGAAGAACTGAGGGAACGGGTGCCGGTGCCTTAGTTCCCCGATGGACAAGACGCTGCTCGGAATGGCTTTAGTGGCTAGTGTCCGTTTGGCGGGTGGCGTATTGAATCTCTCTTCCGCACTTGCTCGAGATAGGTGGTTACCGAATCGTTCGTTTCAACAGGCTTTGGGACGAGGCGTCTTCTCGACTGGCATATCGAACATCGGCCGCATACGGATGCCCAGCATGCTGCCCAGGAACGCGGCGACAAGCCAGAGCCATCCGTGGAGACTGCCGGAGGCCACCCCGCTGAAGTAGGCGCCGATGTTGCAACCGTACGCCAGCCGGGCTCCGTAACCCAGGAGGAGCCCACCAACCAGTGCGGCTACCAGTGACCGGTGCGCGATTGACCATTTCATTCTGAAACGTCCGGCCAGTCCCGCTGCGGCGAGAGCGCCAAGGATGATGCCGAAGTTCATGATGGACGTCACATGTTCGAACATGCTGGCTCCCAGCGCGGCCGCGTTTGCGGGTGTGGACCAGTACGGCCAGGAGCCCACATCCAGGCCCATAACGGATGCGGCCTTTGCCCCCCACAGAGCGAAACCCGAAGTGATGCCCCATGGGCGACCGGCCAATGCCAGCGTCGCGAAGTTGGCCACCGCCAGTCCGATGGCACCGATGAGCACGGGCCAGGGACCTTGTAGCAGCCGTCGTCTGCTGGTCCGGGAGCAGGAGGGAGTTGCCACCAACCGTCCGTGGTGCCGACGTTCGACGAGGACCGTGGCGCCCGCGATCGCACCAAACACGGCGAAGCTCACCAGCAGCGCCGGCCATGCTCCAAAAGAACTGACAATCGATATAGGTGGAAGAGCCGGCAGCGACTGCCACCACGGCGCATGGGCCGTACCGATGGCCGAGCCTGCGATGAAGGTCAGTAACGTGACGATCATCCGGGTATTCCCGCCACCGACGGCAAAAAGCGTACCCGAGGCGCAGCCCCCGCCGAGTTGCATGCCAATACCGAACATGAATGCACCCACCATAACCGCTACGCCTGCCGGGTTCACATTGCCCCGGATCGAGTCGGTCAGGAGCGGCGTATTCGACCCTAGGACCGGAAAGAAGAGCAAACAGGCCACAGCTAGCAGGAGCATTTGAGCGCGTAGGCCTCCGCCACGGCGGTCGGCGACAAACACTCTCCAGGCAGAAGTGAACCCGAAGGTCGCATGGTAGAGAAACAGGCCGAACACCCCGCCAAGAAGGAACAGCGCGGCCTGGCGCCAGTGGACCGTTGCCTGCAGATAAGCCGTTCCAACGACAAAGAGAGCTATGGCCCCAGTCACGACACGGAGGTCGACGTCTCCTGTGCCAGTGAGCCTAGCAACCGGAATGCTCAGTTTGGAAGCATCGGTGGAACTGGACATGCCACACCTCAAATCATCGTTGATCTCGATCTGTTCAGGCCCTGAATCTATATCACACAGTCCGGCACGCATCCATCACAGGTCGCCAGGCGGATTTTGCAGGCCTGATCCGATACTTTCATATGTTGACCGTTCCCATCCGACCGTCCGGGATCGCAGGGGGGCTTGCGGGGCACTGTCAACTTAACTGAAACCTGGCCATTCTGGCCACGAATTCGGCTGGTGGAAGAACCAGAAATCAGTAATTTAGAGGTGGTCAATGGTCCCAATGAGGTCGTCAATCAGCTTAACTGGACAATACCGCACCGAGTATCGGTAGTTGTACTTCAAGTCAAACTCCTGGCGTTGACGGCGAATCATACATCCGCTTCGCTGCCGATCAACCCGACAACCAGCGCTGCGTGCTGGCTTTGACCCTCGGTCATTCCCCGGGCCTTCATCCAGTCGTAGGCCCGGTTGAACAAGGCCGGATCGTAGTGATCGACGTGCTTGTAGCGCACGAACGCCCGCAGCAGCTCGTGCGGCTCCAACGCGCCCTTAGCAGCCGCCGTCACGTGATGGGCGAATTTGTAGAAGTCGCCGTTGATGAGATCGACGGCATCGTTCTCTGCTTCGTAGTAAGCCTTGCGCTGCTCCGCCGTTAGCTCGGCCGCCACCACCTCGCCACCTCGATAGAACGAAGCGGCAATGATATGGGCACCTTCTTTGACGCCGAGACTGATAAACGGCTCCATCACCGCCACCGCGCGGTATGCGCCGTTCCTGAGCCCCTCCCAGCGTTTTTGCGGCAACCCGCCGTTTTCGATCTTGACGTGCTCGCGGCCGCACGCACTTTCGAGCATTTGCATGGTCGTATAGTGCGAGCCGGTGAGCTCTTGCACGACGACAGGGACGCCGGCCATATCGCGTGGCGTTTGCAGCTTCTCCTCGAAGGTCAGGATGGCCTGCGCCGCGACGGCCGCACGCAGGGCTGCGATGTTGTCGCTGCGCTTGCCCCGCTCCAGCCTGTCGATGCTCCCCCATTCGCATACGTTGTAACTGTCAGCCTTGTCGCGCTCGAAAAGCTGTTCCTTGAGCCGTGAGAGAATCGGCTTTTCCGCGCTGTCCTTCTCGCGCTCCTCGTAGCTCGCCGAGAAGCTCACGTCGAGCCCCGCCTTGGCGAACAGCCCTCCCTCGATGCCGACAATCACCGGCAAATCGAACACCGGATTATTGGGCGCGATCTTCACAACCGGATTAGTCTCAGGCGTCATGGCCGTTTCCTGATGGATACGCCGCCGTCAAGGCGGCGTCAATTTTCAATAGCCTACTATTACCGAACCTGTCACCGCAATGACAAGCGGAGGCGAAGTCACAACTAACTTGACCGCTGGTTCGAGGAGCTGAAACGGTTGGCGCGGTTCTGTCAACTTAGGGTCCGAAGGCCAAACTTTTACCGGAGCGGCGCGGTCGATTAACCTTCGGTGATCGCTTTCCAGGTCGCAAAAGAACGCACTCTCAACATTCGGTGGTGAACCGATTTCAGGTAGATCTTTCACGTTTCGAAAGCTCAGGCAGAACCGATAGTGGTGCCAGACAGCGTGATTGATGATCTCGGACGGAAAACGGTGTCCGTGATAGAGCGATTGGCGGCTTTTCATCGGCTCAGTCTGCCAGCCGCGGCCCTTCTCGAAGCCTGCAAGCAACCGGAGTGCTTTCTTCGATCAAGCGCCAATGAAGCCACGCCGATTTCCGAACGGATGTGACCGTCAGCTTTCTATGCTGGCGCGGGAAGAGCCGGCGTAGAGAAGGTTATCTCGGTAATCGCCTTGATGCTCCGGGCTCCGTACCGGAAAGGAACGATGAGGCGAAGAGGTGCGCCGTGCCGGGGAGAAATCGGCTCGCCGTTCATCATCCATGCGAGCATCACCTGGGGGTGTCTCAGCGTCTCCACAGATTCGTCCGCGTAGCGCCCGTCCGACCCTACAACACGGCAATAATGGACCTCGGGCAATATGCTCAGCAGGTCGGCGAAGTCGGAGAAACGGACGCCGGTCCACTTCACAACCCCGCGGGGGTTCGGCGCTCCGCACTGTAGGAGAAAAGTCTGCGAAATGCGTGGTAGCGGCTCCAGATCCGAGAAGCGGAGTGTTCCACCGAGTCGGGCCATCCCGCGGGTATCGACCCTAATCGCCATCCGCCGGTAGTCGAATTCGATTTCGGGTGCCTGGCGGTCCGGTGTACGCCACATGAGCGGGTCAGTGATGGGGCCCGCCTCGCTCTCGGGGTGCTCTGGCGCTGAACCATCCGCATTGAGTGGAAGCGGTGCCGGAAAGCCGTCCCGCATCGGTCGTTCCACCAGTTGGTCGGGCCAGTCTTCCTGCTGTGGAGCCTTCCCCGCCAGGGTTTCAGGCTCGAGCAGGCCGAGAGATAACCCCGCGAGTGTCGAGCCCGAAATAGCGATTGCCCTACGTCGTGAAAGTGCCATCCGTAAACCTCCTCGTTTTGATAAAACGGATTGTCTCATATTTGCCCCCACGCGGAAGGGATTCGATGAACGGCATTGTCAAGTTAAGCTGCTAGACGACATGATCGGGACCGTTTGCCAACGCTAACCTATTGGATCGTGGTTCTGGCACCGGATAATTCCATCGCGCACATGGCCGGATTTCCGTTAACTTGACCTTAGTCCTCGCCGAGGTGAAACCGACGAAGGTCTAACGTGTTACGGCTCCAAGGGTTGTTCAGAACGATCTTATCCATGAGATCGTTGTCATATAGTGGACGGGTGCTGATGAAAACTTGGGTTCCCACGGTGCGAGAAGTTCCGGGTCTCCTGATGGTCTCTGCGATCGGTGCGACCGCACTGGTCATCGAGTCCATCACAGGCTCGAAGCCGTACCTTTCCGAAGTCATCGTTGCCATTGTCGTGGGTGCCATAATTTTAAACACGCCGCTAGGCGCCCGCATCGGTCTCCGTAACCTGGACGGTCCGTTCGATCGGGGTTTGAGTTACGTCGGTATGTGGGTGCTGCGCCTGGCGATCATCCTCATGGGTCTAAAAGTCCAGACGGAGCTCTTCAACTCCGATCAGGCGCTGATGGTGGGCTCGGTCATGCTCTTTGCCCTCCCCAGTGCGCTCTTGCTGACCCATTTTGTGACCGGGCGCCTCGGCTTGCGCCCTGAGATGGGCGACCTGATCAGCATCGGTACCATGATATGCGGCGCTTCTGCGATCAACGCGCTTTCTCCGGTCGTCTTTGCGCGGCGGAGGGATCAGGGCCTCGCGATCAGCGCGGTGTTTGTCTTCAGCCTCGCTGCATTGCTTCTCTTCCTGCCGGTGGGCCGCGCCGTTGGATTACCGGATGAATTCAGCGGACTTTGGGCCGGTCTGGCCGTCAACGACCTTTCGAGTAGTGTGGCCGTCGGGAGCCAGTTCAGTGATGACGCCGGGCTTATCGCCACCGCTACCAAGTCCCTACGAATCCTTTTGCTCGGCCCGATGTTGCTGATGTTCAGCTTGCTTCGCCGCTCTGGCCGCTCGACCCAGGAAAGCAACCGACTTTCGCAAATCTCCCAACACCTGCCGCTCTTTATCGTGGGGTATCTTCTCTTTTTCGGCGTGCGCTTGGCCGGAGACGCCGCCTTTGGCGGCACAGAAGCTTGGGGTACGACCCTCTCAATTAATGACCAGGTGGTGACGTTTCTGATCGTCTGCGTGTGCGCCGGAATTGGTCTCCGCATCAATCTGACCACGATCGTTGAGATTGGCTGGAAGGCCGTCGTCGCGGGTGCTTGCGGCTCGATCGGCATGGCAGGGGTGTCGCTGGTCATGCTCCTGTTTTTCGCCAGAAACTCTCCCTGGCTCGCGCTCACTTCCGGAGTCACCGCACTCATCATTTCCTATGGTCTCTACCGATTGGGGAGGCTCATCCTTCCGCAAACGACACAGCTAAGGCATCGCCTGGCCTCGAGAGCACCGCTGTCGTTACGCGAAACGGTTGAGCTATTCGAGTACTACGACTCGGAAGAGGATCTGACTCCCGCAGTTGCGAAAAGGATCTTGAGGCAGGTGTACCCGGTCATCGGAGAGCTCCAACCATTACGAGAAAGCGCGATTCTTCCTCCGATCAACTACCGGCGCGCCATCTACTGGGAGAGCAAGAAAGGAAACGGTTCATTGGTCGGAATTCAGTGGACCGCGGGTACCCGCGCTCATATCCACTCCCACAATTGCATCGGGCTGGGCAAGAACGTTGAGGGGCAGCTCGATATTACCCACTTCGATCGACTGGGCGAGAATCGCCTGTGCTTGACCCGGCGAGACGTCATTTATCCGAATATGCTGATGGAGTTGGATGGCCCGAACACCATTCATGCCGTCTCGAACCCCTCAGGTCAGGATGCCATCGACATTCACTTCTACGGGCCACCCCTTGGAGAAGTCGCCGCGCGCTTTCTGCCCCGTGGGAAAGACGGTATCGAGAGTTTGCAACCGGGGGCGGAGGTTGCAGTCAGCGTCGAAACCGAGGAGTTGCCCGGAAAGGTCGTGGACGATGGGGCTTGGCGCGACGCTACGCGCGAGCGTGATCCGGGGTAGGAGATAGGAGTACTGAGCCTTGACTGATTTCATGGGGACAGCAGTGTCGTACGTTGACGCGCCCGGTCGTCAGTCCGCGAAGAACCAAATCTCTTTCTGATAGAAACGGGTGCCAGTGCCATAATTTTCAAGTTCAAGTCCTGTTAAATCATCTTCGCGGACGTTGAGAATTGGCCCAAATACGAGCGTTGACCTTCTGATTGCTTACAAACCCCTCCCTTAGTATTCTTTACCAAGTTTTTCACGGTTCATTCAGCGACACACTATAACGATGGAGTCCGGCACCAAACTCGGCCACTACGAGATCTCAACGCTCTTAGGTAAGGGTGGAATGCGTGAAGTGTGGCGTGCGCGTGACACCAAGCTCGGGCGTGAAGTTGCGATCAAGACGCTGCCTGAAGAGTTCGCCAAGGATGCTGACCGTCTCGCTAGATTTGAACGTGAAGCCAAGTTACTAGCGTCACTGAATCACCCGAACATCGCCGCAATCTACGGCTTGGAGGACGCGGGGAATAGGACGGCCCTCGTCATGGAACTGGTCGAGGGCCCGACACTCGCTGATCGAATTTCTGTGGGTCCTATTCCAGTTGACGAAGGGATACCCATAGCCAAACAAATAGCGGAAGCTTTGGAAGCCGCCCACGAACAGAACGTCATCCACAGAGATCTCAAACCGGCGAACGTCAAAGTCCGGCCCGATGGCACTGTCAAGGTGCTGGACTTTGGGCTGGCTAAGGCGATGGAACCTGCGGACGACTCAGCGAGCGTTTCGCAGTCACCGACTATCAGCATGGCGGCCACACAGCAGGGAGTGATTCTTGGAACGGCAGCCTAGATGATGTAATTTGTTCTGCACTGGCAGGTCTTACTTTCCTAGTAATGTTGTCGGTCTCAGTCTATGTCGACTACTGAAGAAATCAGTTCAAGGACAAAGCACTCGTTTGCGAGCCATCGTCGGTTATTTGCGTTACACTCGATATCCCTGATAAAGAGAAGCTGTCGGTCACCAGGTGGTAACTACCCCAGGAGAACAACAATGCGCTTTATCACTCCTCTAAGCAGGTCCGTTTACCTCTTTTTTGTGCTCGGATTAGCCCTCTTTGCACTTTCTGTGTCTGCACAAATAGCGCCGGAAGAGATCTCGGTAGAAACCATGCCGGACCCCGGCACAAACTGGTTTATCGCCAAGACCGGTAACGGAGGCTATATCTTCGATGCCACCACCGGGCAGATGCAGGGAATGCTTTCCCTGTCACGCAATACCCCCGCCGTGACCAGCAGTGCACCACGCCGTGAGTTCTATGCGGCAGAGTCTTATTTCTCACGGGGTGTCTATGGTGAACGAACTGACATCGTCGCCATCTATGATTATGAGAACCTGAGCCCGATTGCGGAAATCCAGATTCCCAACCACATGGCGCGCCTGTCCGTGCGCGCGCACCTGGGCCTGATGAACAATGGACGCCACGTGGCGATTTTGAACATGAATCCCGGACATTCGGTGTCGATCGTTGACGTGCAGGAGCGGATCTTTGTTAACGAAGCCTCGACGCCGGGCTGTGCCGTTATCATGCCGGTGGCAAACAGTGATTTCCTGCAGGTATGTGGCGATGGCACGCTGCAGTTAATTCAGCTTGATCTAGGTGGCTTTGAGGAGAACCGCGTACGCAGCGATGTGTTCTTCAATGTAATCGAGGACCCCATCTTCGATCGGGTAACTCGCAGTGCCGATGGCTGGTACCTGATTACCCATTCCGGCACCATCTTCGAAGCCAGTACGAATGAAGATGAAATCAACATCAGCGATGGCTGGAGTGTATTACCAGATGGCGAGGAAGGCTGGCGCCCCGGTGGTCGCAACGAAATCATCACTGCACACCAGGAACTGGGATTGATTTATGTGCTGATGCATGAAGGTGGCGTCGATACGCACCATGAGAACGGCACAGAGATATGGGTGCTGGATGCCAATACCCGACGTCGAATTCATCGCCTCGAATTGGAAACACCGGCCAGTAGCCTTACGGTTACCCAGGAAGACGAGCCGAAATTAATCGTCTCCGGAGGCGAAACTCACGTGTACAACGCTCTCACCCTTGTCCATGAGCGATCCTTACAGATTCCGAACGTTGCCCACTACGAGGACTTCTAATCCATGCTCGACCCTGCTGTCAGCCTTATTATCACCGTCGGCTTTACCCTGCTGTTAATCGGGGCCGGCGGTCACAAGCTGACAAACCGAACCCGGTTTCGTGCCATCCTTCAGGCATATGAAATTCTGCCTGTTGTCCTGGTCACCATTGCGGCATTAACCCTGGGAATCGTTGAACTAGTCCTGGGATTCGCCTGGGCTGCCGGTTGGCAGACTGAACTGGTGGCATGGGTAACTGCACTCCTGCTCACTGCCTATGCCCTGGCAATAGCAATTAACCTGATACGTGGTCGCAGCTACATCGATTGTGGCTGTGGCTTTGCTTCGACTATTGGCAAGACGAAGGAACAGGATGGTATCCAGCAATTATCAATCGGGCTGTTGTTGCGCAACGCCGTTCTGATTACCGGTGCCCTGGTTGCTACATTGCAAACCACCGATCGATTGTTAGGCGTTATCGACTATGTTGGAGTGGTGGCCGCTTCCCTAATTTTACTATTGCTCTATGGTGCGTTTAATCAGCTCTTGGTAAACAACAACGCCATCAAGTCCTGGAGGCCAGTAGATGGTTGAGGCGCTCGTCATCTCCAATATCGTGCTCTGGGTCCTGGTGATAGTGCTAGCCCTGCTGGTATTCGCGCTAACTCGACAGGTAGGAATCCTGCACGAACGGGTCGCCCCGGCAGGCGCCCTGCAACCGACCTCAGGCCCGAAGGTTGGGGAACTCACTGAAGCCATGGAGCTGACCGATATTGCCGGATCCAAACTATCAATTGGTGGGCCAGACACGGCAGGTCTTGCTTCTTTTATATTATTCATCTCCCCGACCTGCCCGGTTTGCAAATCACTGGTGCCCACTGCCAAAGCGTTAATCCACTCAGAACGGTCCCGGATGCAATTAATCTTTGCCAGTGATGGGGCTGAGAGCGATAAAGAGCTGGGGCGACACAAGTCCTATATAAGAGATCTAAGAATCGAAGAGTATCCCTATGTACTTTCTGAGTTGCTTGGCATGACTTACCAGGTAAGCAAACTCCCCTTTGCCTTGTTAATCGGTAATGACGGAACTCTGAAGAGCAAGGGCCTCGTTAATACGCGCGAACATATGGAAAGCCTGATCGAATCGATGGACAGCGGTATCGCGACGGTGCAGGAATATATCGGCGCACAGACGCAATCCGCGAAAACAGAATACGAAACTTCGGCGATGGAACAGTCATCATGAATGTCGAAAGAATACTAGATCGTACTTACTACTGGATCGATGAAAATGCCAGGTGCACTAGTCTGGCACTGGCACGCAGATTATCCAGGCGTAGTTTCCTGTCGCGCCTCGGCATGATGATTGCCGGAGCGGCGGCCTTCCCATTGTTACCGGTGGCCCGTTCCTTCGCCCAGAATTCGATCCAGGAAATCGGCGATCCACAAAGTTGTGATTACTGGCGATACTGTGCCTTGAGCGGCACCCTGTGCTCCTGTTGTGGCGGTTCCTATACTTCCTGCCCACCAGGCGCCGAACCTTCTCCTATAACCTGGGTCGGTACCTGTCGCAACCGGGTGGATGGTCGCAATTATTTGATGTCCTATAACGACTGCTGCGGCAAGGCAATATGCGCCCGTTGTCGTTGCCACAGCACCGAGGGCGATCTCCCGGTATACTTCAACAGCAACAGCAGTACTGTGCTGTGGTGTTTCGGTACTGAGAACACCAGCTATCACTGCACGGTATCGCTGGTGCTGAGCGCCGACGACGAATAAGCAGATGGAACGGCGTCAGAGTAATTACCATTATTCAAGATTGGGTACTGAGGCGGTGAGGTTAATAGTTTTTGCTCTGGCCCCGATTGTTATAGTTCTTACACTGCCCCCCATTGTTGTTGCGGCGGACCTGCGCATTGACTATCTGCGTTACTGCAGTGGTTGCCACCTATCTAACGGTGAAGGTAGTCCACCCAACGTACCAACTCTGCATGATGAGTTGGGCGGGATGATGCGCGTGCCTGAGATGCGCGGTTATCTGGCACGGGTACCAGGTTCGAACCATGCACCGATTAGCGACGCTCGGTTGACCGCTGTGATCAACTGGATTCTGCAGGAATTCAACGCCAACACGCTTCCAGAAGGATTTCAACAGCTCACCCTAGAGGAAGTGAGCGCAGCACGCGCCAACTTGCTAGCGGATCCGAACAAATACCGGGAAACTTATTGGAAGGCTTATGACTTTCTGGAAAACAATCGAGTATCAAAAAGAGAATAACGAGGGTAGAGAGATGACAGGCGGATAGGAAAAACAAGTGAGGTGTGTGAGGGCATTGTCAGGGTAACTCCTCACCGGTACACTTCAAGGACGAAGACGCGACAATCCCGATACATCCGGCACAGATTTCCACCCGACATCAGCAGTCATGCGGTCTGGCTCTATTATCTTGATCCACGTAGTGCGGAACTGGTTCGAGGAACTAAAGGAACGGGTCCCGGTCCCGTAGGACAAAACCCAGGGAGTCTCAACCCCCGATGCTCTGAATAACTCCCGGATCGGCGCGTAGTAATTCCACTTGGATGTATTGTGGCCTACTCGGAAAAGTGAGAGTTCAAGTCCTGACAAATCATCTTCCCGGACGTTGAGAATTGGAGCCGCTATTTTCCGATGAGCCGATGAGAGCAGGAGGTTCAAGATATGACGCAATTGTTTGACTGCATCAGGTGCAAGAGTATGGCCATCTCATTGCTAGTACTGGCGCTCGTCGTCCCTGTCGCAGGCGTCTACGCGCAGGAAGAGTTGCCGGTCCCGATAAGGAACACTGACGACATTCAGTTCAAGACATCAGCCTTCACATTCGTGCGAATCCAGTATTCAGGAGTTTTCAATGGAGCTTGGAAGACCGATTGGCCTGCCGCTGATCGAAATTTTTCCGCCCACGTGCAGAATCTTACTGGTCTCTCCACGAATGCCGATGGGCTGGTTCTCGAATTGACCGATCCGAACCTGAGTCAATATCCATTCATCTACATCGTTGAGGGTGGAAGGATGAGTTTGAGCGACGCGGAAGTTACGGCTCTCCGTAATTATCTGTTGGGTGGTGGCTTTCTGATGGTTGACGATTTCTGGGGAGAGGAAGAATGGGAATCACTTCGCGTTGAGCTCCGCCGCGCATTTCCTGATCGAGAACCGGTCGAACTCTCGACAAATCACGAAATTTTTAGATCTCTCTACGAGTTCGACCAGAAGCCGCAGATACTCCCCATTGAGGCTGTTAACCGCGAGAATACCCGTGAAGGACGTCTCGGGGAGGAACATCACTACTTTGGCTTACTGGACGACACAGGCCGACTAATGGCCATTCTCTGCCACAATTCGGATTTCGGAGATGCCTGGGGATGGGAAGCACACCCCGCTTATCCCCGCGAAATCTCGTTGGGGCGCGCCGTCCCGATGGGCGTTAACATAGCTGTGTACGCGCTCTCGCACTGAGACGGGATATAAATGCTGTCCTCGGCCACAGACGGCCACAAGGTAGCACTTAACGCCTGTTCGCTGACCGAATCTGGAACCAAACTGCGAGTTCAAGGTAACGAGAAATCCGGTTAGCGGAAACCGAGATTTCGTGTGCACCCAACCCATCCTTCTTGTAGACTGCCCTCAGCTATCTAAATCCTGATCTCACAAGCCACTGACCATGGAATCCGGCACCAAGCTTGCCCATTACGAGATTCTCTCTGCCATCGATAAAGGCGGTATGGGTGAAGTGCGGAAGGCGAAGGACACCAAGCTCGGGCGGGTGGTCGCTCTCCAGTTTCTGACCAAAGGGCTTTCCCGCGATGGCCGTGCCGTCAAGCGTTTCGAACTGGAGGCCTGCGTGTCATCCGCTGTTGGCTTTTGTCTAGGTGAGCCGGGACAACCTTGATCGAGTCCATGGCAGAAACCAGGAGGTAAGGCCGTGTCAACATATGCTTTCGTTAGAGCGAGAAAATCGATCGGGCCTGTCGCCGCGATTCTATTCCTGGTAGCGGGCTGCGGGTCGCGCTTGGAAAACCGAGTTGCTGAAACGGCGGATATCACGGTGTTCGAGGGTGCACGGCT
Source organism: Terriglobia bacterium (assembly GCA_965218085.1). Classification (GTDB taxonomy): domain Bacteria; phylum Acidobacteriota; class Terriglobia; order 20CM-2-55-15; family 20CM-2-55-15. Next base: position 1,717,071 of record CBDCKF010000001.1, read on the forward strand.
CATCACTGGTGATCCCACTGCACCCATCGAGAACTCGGCATTCATTGTCGAGAACAATCAGTTCACGCAGGTTGGCCGCCGCGGTGAGGTTCAGGTTCCGGCGGGAGCCACGCGCGTCGATCTTACGGGTAAGACTGTCATGCCTGCTAAGGTCGACATGCACGGTCATCTGGGCTACGAGAACGTGATTGAGGGAACCACGTCAAAAGAGAACTTCACGCGCGAAAATCTGATAGACCATCTGGAGCGTTACGCCTACCTGGGGTTCAGCGCCGTCGTCAGCATTGCTGACGTCGGGGAACGCGAGATCATGCCGGGCGATCATCTCGATCTGTTCCAGGCACCGCGCGATCCTCGCATGCCGAAGACAGGTCGTTTTCCTTGGGGTGACGTACCGTTTAGAGTGCAGGAAGAAGTGATCCCCAATGCGGCTCTGTTTCGGACGGCGGGCCAGGGTATGTCCTGGCCCGGAGCCGGAGCCGGCGGCCACCCGTCCAGAAATGACGTGATGTATCCGGTGACTACCGAAGAGGAGGCGCGAAGAGCCGTTCAGGATTACGTGAAGAATAAAGTCGCATTTGTGAAGATCTGGGTCGACGACAGGGCCGGACGGCTGCAGACGCTGACGCCGCCGCTCTACGGCGCCATTCTCGACGAGGCGCGCAAGCACAACGTGCCCGTCGCGGCTCACACCGTGAAATTAGCGGATGCGAAGGAGCTCTACAAAGCGGGCCTCGAGGGCGCCGTGCACTTGCCAGTTAGAGGCGGTGAAGTACCCGATGATGAGTTCATAACGATCATCAGGGAGCGCGTTGCCAACAGTGATCGGCCCATCTGGTTCACCGATCACGGCAATCTCACTGCGCTCGGACCGCAGGTGTGGGACGATCCGCTGTTGTGGGAAATGCTTTCTCGCGAGCAAGTCGAGCGGCAGCAGGGCGAGGCGATCGCAAGGATGACCCCGGAGGCCGTCGAGCGCGCCCGCCAGGAATCCGAGGCGAAGGGTCAGGTGGCGAAGACACTCATCAATGCGGGCATGAAGCTGGTCTTTGGCAGTGACAACGGCGCGGCCGGGCGCGGCTTCGGTTGGTACAACCAAATGGAGCTCGAGAGTTGGGTGACGATGGGTTTCACACCGGCCGAAGCGATCGTTATGGCCACACGCGATACGGCGGAAGTCGCCGGGATCAATACCGGCGTAGTAGCGATGGGTAAGAGCGCCGACTTCATTGTGCTCGATGCGAACCCACTCGAGAACATCGCCAACACGCGACGTATCAATAAGGTTTACCTCCGCGGGCAGGAAGTGGACCGCGCCGGAATGAGAGATAAGTGGCAAGCACGGTGGAAGACCGCAACGTCGCAATCGGCTCAATGAGGAGGAGCCATGGCAAGAAAGTTGTTGAGTATCGCCATATGGACTGGAACAGCGGCTATGCTGGCTGTCACTCTGTGTGGTTCCCTATCGCTGTCGCAGACCGCAGTTAGTGCACCCCGATTCGAAGTGGATCCGTGGTGGCCCAAGCCGCTGCCGGAGGGATGGATAACGGGGCGGCTCGGCAGCGTATGCATCGACTCCCATGAACACGTGATCGTCACCAACCGGCGCGACATCACCGAAGAGGAGCAGGAGACTTCAAGGCAGGCGCCTTCGGTACTCCTATTCGATCTTGCGGGCAGCCTGGTCGATTCGTGGGATGGGGACTGGGATACCGTGCCGGGTGTCATCCACGGTTGTTTTGCCGATCACGACAACAATATTTGGCTCACCGGCAACGGCGACAGCGTTGTCCAGAAATACAGCCATGACGGAAGACTCCTGCTGCAGATCGGACAGCGCGGCGTTTTCGATACCTCCGACGGAACCAGTAGAGGCGAAAGGCTGAATTCGATTCAGACACGACTCTTCAGCCCGGCGGCCGTTGTGGTTGACCCGCACAACGGCGACGTTTACATCGCCGATGGTTACGGCAACCGCCGCGTCGCCGTATTCGATCGTAACGGAAAGTTTCTACGCCAGTGGGGACGACAAGCGACGAAGGAAGAAACCGAACGGGGCGATCCTGCTGTCTTCTCGCAGGTCGTGCATTGCATAGCGATGAGCGACGCCGGACTGATATACGTATGCGATCGGCAGGGCGATCGAGTTCAGGTGTTCGACAAGATGGGCAAGTTCCAGAGGAACATCTGGATCAGGACGGGAACCGAGAATCTGCCTGACCCACGGGGCACCGCATGGTGGGTCGCTTTCTCGCGAGATGAGGAACAGAAGTTCATGTACGTGATGAATGGCCGCAATGAGCAGGTTCATACCCTCGACCACGCCAGCGGAGAGATCCTTTCGAGTTTCGGCCGTCCCGGCCATCAACTCGGTAATTTCACACACGGTCACACCGTGGCAGTCGATTACTTGGGCAACATCTACGTCGCAGAGACAGACTGGGGTCGAAGGATACAAAAGTTTAGGATCATGGATGGTCAGTAGCGGGAACAGACGGATCCCAGCGGCGTCCCGGGCACGCCAGACCGAGTCCATGCCGCCATGACCGGGTTTGTCGGTGATTTCGCAGTGGCCTTGGCCGTTCGTTGCGAAGGGAGGGCCCACGATTTCCCTATCCAATGGAAATGAACGGGACCTGAATATGGAAGGGTTTTCGTTCGCTCAGTTTTTCCGTGACTACGACGTCACCCCCAACGGCGAGTTTCTAATGGTATTTCCTGCTGACGAGGGCGAGGTTGGCGACTCCGCCCGTCCCCGAATCAACATCGTTCAGAACTGGTTTGAGGAACTGAAGGAACGAGTCCCGGTTCAGTAAACGACCGTGAAAATGATTCTCAAGTCCTGACAAATCCCTAGTGTTGATCGGAATTGAAGCGGCGCCCAATGCCGCAGGACCTGCCGATGAGTTTCTACCGCGTTAAGGACGATCTCAATTCGAAGGGGCGAAAAGCGGACAAGTGAAATAAGCAGGGTCTGACGACTATGGCAACGCTGTCAATGTGGTCGTATGAGTGTTATGTCAACCCGCGCGGGGCCACAGGCCGGGGCGCGGAGATGCCGCGTTCCTGCTCCATCTTCATCCAATCGCTGACGGCGTGGCGGACGGCCTTCGGTGACTTCACCGAACCCGGGAAATGGATGGCCCGGGGGTAGAGCAGCAGCTTCTCGGTGAGCGTCCTCTTGCCCGCGTCGGGGTGCGAGATGATCGCGAAGGTGCGGCGCGGTCGATCGTTGGGGGCAGTCATCTCGTGGAAATCTCCGCGCCCCCAATAGCACTGGCGGGCTGTGATATAAAGCGCACGTGATCGATCTCCTGCTGGTGCTCGCCTTCGTCACGTATGCCCTGTGGTCCGGGTTTGCGGCACGCAAGGACGCCTCGCAGGGCCCTGAGGAATACTTCCTGGCCGGGCGCAGAATCTCGGGATGGAAGGCGGGGCTCTCGATGGCCGCCACCCAGTACGCGGCCGACACACCGTTGGTGGTCACGGGACTGATCGCGACCGCGGGCGTCTTCGCGCTGTGGCGCTTCTGGGTCTACTCCCTCGCGTTTCTGCTCATGGGCTTCCTGCTCGCCCCTGCGTGGAGGCGCGCATCGATTCTGACCGACGCCGAGCTGTGCGAGCAACGCTACAGTGGCCGGGCGGCAGAGCTGCTGCGCTACGTGAAGGCGATCTACTTCGGCACCGTGATCAACTGCGTGGTGCTCGCAATGGTCTTGCTCGCGGCCACCCGGATCACCGAGCCCTTCCTGACCTGGCACCTCTGGTTGCCCGAAGGGATGCTCGCCCCGTTGGCCGCGGCGGCGCAGTGGGTGGGTACGCCCGTCACGGTCAACGTCGGCGCGCCGGAGGTGTGGCTGCTCAGCGCCTCCAACCTCCTTTCGATCTTCCTCATCGTCGCCTTCACGACCCTCTATTCGGCGACCGGGGGGCTGCGCAGCGTCATCAACACCGACGTGGTGCAGCTCTTCATCGCCTTGCTCGCGACCTTCGCGTATGCGTGGGTGGTGACCGACGAGATCGGGGGGCTCGGGGCGATCGGAAGCAGACTCGAATCCCTCTACGGCACCGAGCGCGCCGCCGAGATGCTGAGCTTCAGCCCCACCGAGGGCGCCGCAGGCGCGCTCTCGGTGCTCGCCATTCTCGGGCTGCAATGGATTGCGCAAGCCAACAGCGACGGCACCGGCTATCTCGCCCAGCGTTCGATGGCCTGCCGAAGCGACCGGGATGCCCAACGCGCGGCGGTTGTGTTCACGTACACCCAGAGCCTGCTGCGCACCCTGCTCTGGCTGCCGATCGTCGTCGGCTTGATGGTGCTCTACCCGGCGACCGGTGAGATCACCGGCGCGGCGGTGGCGGAGCGCGAGGCGACCTTCGTGCTCGGAATCCGCGACCACCTCCCCCCCGGCGCGCTCGGCTTGATGCTGGTCGGGATGCTCGCCGCGCTCGCGTCCACCGTCGACACCCACCTCAACTGGGGCGCCGGCTACTGGACCAACGATCTGTACGACCGCCTCTACTGCCAGCGGATTCGTGGCCACAAGGCGGACCCCCGCCGCCTCGTGTGGATCGCCCGCCTCTCCAACATCGTGATCCTCGTGATCGCCCTCGCCATCATGTCGCGGCTCGGCTCGATCCAGGAGGCGTGGACCACGAGCCTGCTCTTCGGCGCCGGGATGGGGATCCCCCTGCTCCTGCGGTGGTTCTGGCATCGGCAGAACGCCTGGGGTGAGGTGGCCCCGATCGCGATCTCCCTGGTCGCCGCGCCGGTGCTGCTCTACGCGCTCCCCGCGCCGGGCGATGAAGCGGTGCGAATGGTGGCGATGACGCTCATCGCGACACTGGCCTCGGTCGCCGCCTCGCTGCTCACGCCGGCGGTCGATGCGCAGCGCCTCGACGACTTCTACCGGCGCATTCGACCGCCGGGTGCCTGGTCCGCCATCGCCACCCGCTGCGATGAGGCGCCCGCAACCCCCGCCCGCCTCTTCTGGGTGGGTCTGGCGGCGACCTGCGTGGCCGCCGGGAGCGTCTTTGCGCTCATCGTGGGCCTCGGCTCCTGGCTCGTCGGCAGCCCCACGCCCTTCGGCCTGCCTGCGAGCGTGTGGCGAGCCGGCTGGATCGTGGTCGGCGTGGCGCTGATTCCGGTGTGGCGTCGCCTCCAGACGACGTCACCGGTCCCTTGACCGATGGCTTCCTGCGCACCGGAACGTTCAGGATGCTGATCGAAATAAGTTCCACATCTGGGGCGTCGAGGCGCCTCGCTGCCGGCACTCGGAAATTGAGGGCCCCTTGCTCCTAACCGCTGTATTGTCGCGTTACCGGAAAAGTACCCGGAAACGAACTCACGGCGGATTAGTCGCCACTAGTCGCCTAGCGTTTAGGAATGGGCAGCACTAACAACCCAGAAGTCGGCTTAGGGGAAGTTAGCGGAGACAGATGACGGTTCAAGTCCTGATAAATCATTCCCGGACGTTGAAAAAAGGCCCAAGAAAGGGGGTTCTCAAGGTCCGAGATGATTTGTCAGGACTTGAGAATTGTGTTCGCTGTCATTTAGGGACCCGTTACCCGTTCTTTCAGTCCCTCAAACGGGATAACTCGATGGTACCTACGGTTCCGGCTCCCGCCTCCAACTTGCGCGAATTCCAGCCGACTCCCCGCCCGGTACCCAGATCACCAGAGTCTTGGTCGGCTGATCTCCCGGAACTTTGTGCACGACTTCGTCACCAGCATGGACGAAGCCTGCCATTCCCGGCGTCAGGATATGACTGGTGCCGTTGACTATGTGTTCGAGAACTCCCTCAACGACGTAGAAGATCTCCAATGAACCGTGGGCATGAGAGATCGATTCGGTTCCTGCCTGGAAGACCATCTCGCCGACTTCAATATCACTCGTTCTAAGATTGCTCTCATCAAGCAGGACGCGCAGAACGGTTCCACTGGGGGCAACAAACGTGGCACTGGGTGACGCCGACTGGGACAGTGCAGAGGAAGCACAGAAAATCAGGGCGAGTGAGGTTAGGATAACGGCGGTTCGATTTAGCACAAATGACTCCTTTGGACTTAGCTCGTCCCGTGAGGCGTGAGTGTTCTTACGATCAAGGCACCGGCACCCATTCCGTCAGCTCTTTCATCGAAGCTGCCCACGCGCTACTCATTCATCCGGTTCGATCAGTTGACCACGTACACCTTCCACGTAGCCGGTCGTGTGCACATCAACGTAAAGATTCCCCTGAAGCAAGTCCTGGAGATCCTCTGCAGAGAGCTTAATCGTACCCGATGCGCCGGCTTCCCCTCTCCCTCCGAGTAGATGGATCATCGGACCGGGCACATCAAGCGTGCCACGGTGAATGTGAGAGCCCAAGACCTCCGCGTCAAGAACTCCAGCAACCGACATTGAATACTCTAGGTTCAACGTATACCAGTCTAATGTGAAGCGACTTAGGGCACTCGGGCCGATTTCCGTGGGCGTTGTCTCCTCTGCTCTCGCTGTCTCCACTTCGAACGTTAAAGGTTCCGGCGGATGCACCAAGCTCGGTGTAGTGACCGGCGGACGTCGATGACGAGTCGCCTGCTCATACGCGTACGCCAGCGTTATTAACTTGGGTTCGGCGAACTCCCGCCCGAGCAACTCCAATCCGACAGGCATCCCATCTTCCGCGAATCCAGCCGGCACAGTGAGGGCGGGGAGCCCAGTGGTAGCACTCAGCCTACAGTTACTCCCTTCCTGCCGGGTACCAATACGTGCAGCTGTTCGTCGAATCGTCGGGTAGACTAAGGCGTCCAGCGCGTGTTCGTCCATCACATCGATTGCGGCCTGGCGAACCTCATCCCGTTTGGCAATCGCCTCGCGGTACTCGTCGGTATCGAGACCCTCAACCTCAATCGTCAAGCGAAGCGCGCTTTCAAGCGAGTAATGATAGAGTCCCTTTTCCACGATCTCGTCCAGCGACTTCACAGGCGCGCCGGGTGTCTGCCTCAGATAGGCGTCCAGATCGAACCCAAACTCTTGGCGAATAACCGAAAAACCGTCCTCTAGTAGCTCCAGGAAGCTGGCCTCCTCGATCTCAACGACTTCTGCCCCTTGCGCTTTCATCTCCTCGAGGGCAGCCTCAATCACTTCCTGGACGGCCCTATCCGCCGAGTCCGTTCCATTCGTTTGAGACTCACCCATAAGCTCTACCAAGACTCCGACCCGTGCTCCTTGGAGGCCGTTCTCGTCGAGAAACTCGGTGTAACTCTCGGGAATGTTTCCCTCAGACAGACCGGTGCTTTCGTCCGCCGGGTCGAGCCCAACCGTAGCGTCGAGCGCGATCGCCAGATCCTCGACACTCAGCGTCAACGGTCCACCGATATCTTGCGTGTGCGAGAGCGGAATGATCCCATCTCGACTCGACAGTCCACGTGTCCCTCGTAGCCCAACCAGAGCGTGGTGCGCGGCGGGAATGCGAATCGAGCCGCAGGTGTCGCTTCCCATACCCATAGCTGCGAAGCTTGCCGCCACTGCCGCGCCGGTACCCCCGCTCGAACCTCCGGGGTTACGCGCTGGATCATACGGGTTACGCGTCTGGCCACCGAACGAACTGATCGTTGTAATCCCTCTTGCCAGCTCGTGCATGTTTGCCTTGCCGAGGATGATGGCACCAGCCTCCTTAAGCTTCCGAACCTGGAACGCGTCATCGGGAGGAATGGAGTTCGCTAGTGCGATGATTCCCGCCGTCGTCGGCATATCGGCGGTGTCGTAGTTGTCCTTGACGATGACTGGTATGCCATGTAACGGCCCCCGGACGCTCCCAACTGCGCGTTCGCCGTCGAGCGTATCGGCTTCGGCAAGCGCGTTCGGATTAACGATGATCGTCGCGTTGAGTTTCGGTCCCTGCTCGTCATAAGCTTCGATGCGGGCCGCATATTGTTCAACGAGCTCCCGAGATGTCACCTCACCCGACTCCAACGCCACTGCCAACTCAGCGATAGTTTTTTCCGTCACGTCAAAGACCGTCTCGCCTAAATCGGAGGTGCCTGGTCGACATCCCCAGACTACGGTCGCCCCGACAACGAGGGCGATCGACGCTCTAAAACACAGACCTAGACGTGTACCCGAATTGATAGACATACGACCCCCTTGATCTCGTAGTGGCCGAGTTTGGTGCCAGATTCCATGAATTAGCATGTCGCCCAGGAAGAACGGCGAAATTCTGGCAAGTCTATCTAGGTGGGAGGGTTATTGGCAAGAAAAGCGTCGATGCCCGACTTTTGACCATTTCTCAACGTCCGCGAAGATGATGTATCAGGACTTGACCGCTTGTTTGCTTGGCGCATCAGGATGCGCACTCAGCACTGCCCAACCACCAGGAGGGTGCCCGGTGTTAAGGCGTCCCTTCATCAATGTGGAATGTGACTCCGACCGCTCGCGGCGGGATGTCGTACACCTCAACCTCTACCGACGCGTTCTGACGGCCTCTCTCGTCCAAAAGGTCAACAATCACGTCCCGGGCGCGCTCGACTCGCGCAGGGTCATAGGCGTATGGACCCGCGCGTAATTCTTGACCGAGAAATCGCTTAGTGACTATAGTCACTACATGCGTAATCAGTCGTACTTCACCATGATCGTCTTGTGTCTTGCCCTTTACGGTTGCCAGAACAGCGACACCGAGAACTGGGTCAATCTGGGGGAAACCGACCCATTCGAGCCTACCGATTCTGACCTCTTTGAAACGCCAGAGGGCACGCTGCACCTTGATACTCAAAGCATTGTCCAAAGTCGGGAGGGAACGTCTCTGGCTTGGCTTCGCTTCAGTTACGATTCTGAAGGAACACTACCGGACGGGACGAAGTTCAGCCGGGTTGTTAGCCGGATTGAATTGGATTGTACGGAGCGACGAATACGCGGCGTGGACGAGGCCCGCTACTATGATTCGGCAGGAGAGGCAATAGATTACGACGGGCGGTCTGCCAGCACGTGGTCTGCACTGACTCCAACCCCGACGGGTGAGCGCATAAGGAACCTAGTATGCGATGGGGACGATAGCTAGGATTCTTCAAGGGGATGCTGATCACCATAAGCTCGGCCAAGGCCCTCGGCGTGCATCCGTCTGAGTTATTGTCGCCTTAGCGTTGGGCCCGAGTAACATCGGAATATCCGGTTATACGGCAAGTGGGTCCTCTCTTAGAGGGTTTAACGGATTGGCGTTAAGCTGTGGCGGTCTGCACCGGCAAGACCCGGAGGAGGCGACATTGGACGGTGAATCCTTGTCACAAATCAACATCGTTCTGAACGGGTTTGAAGAACTGAAGGAACGGGTGCCGGTGCCTTGATTCTCGGGGTCAAGTCCTGAGTGCGTCCAGCTAAGGCTGGTATGTTCAGTGGGATACAGACCCACCAGGGTAAGAGTCAGAGACTCTGTAACTTGGGTCGCATCCGTGGAGGAAACGAAGCGGATGAAGCCGACCGACAAAGCCATCAGAAAGGATAGTGAGTGGGTCACCGGGCCGCAACGTAAGTGAACCCAGTGGTGGCCTCGAAATGAGTAGATCCGGAGGCCGAGCCTTCTTGGGACGGGCGAAGGCAGCATGATGTGTCGCAATCTGACTGAAGCGGCGTGTCACTCCGGCGGGGTGGTTAGGGGCAGCACGGTGACCAGGACATGCCGAGCAACTGGAGAAGCCGTCCTGGTCCCATCGAGAAATCGATGGAGCAGGAGCAATCGTATAACCGGCACAACCGGGAAGTCGATCGCAGACCAGACGGTGGCGGCTAGGTTTGTAGTAGTGATGAAGCGGGGTAACGCCCGTGGAGCGAAGGAACCTTGCTGCACATAATGTCGGCGCCCACAATGGGAGGCAGGGGTGTCCTGATAAAGGCACCGAGCAATCTGCAAGACCTGAAGCGACGACTATATTTCAAGGTGAAGACTGAACCGTCTTGGCGCTCTTGGCCGAGACTGCGGATGGAAGCGGTGGCGTAGGGGCGGGCCTATTTTTCGGTCCCGCTCTACAGCGGTTTCCTCTCTCTCGATAGGTCTCATAACCCTTGCGACGAAGTGTGCAGGAGCGCGTAGTGCGGGAAATCCGCACGCTGCGTGCGAAGTGGCGGGCGCTGGAAACGGAGCTACGGACACTCCTAAACGGGCACGCAGGTGGAAACGCCGGATACAGCCAAGGAGTGGCCTGCGGGCCACCGCTCCAGTGCTCGACCCTACGAAATCATCTTCTCGGACACTGAGAATTGGCCTAAATACGGGCGTTGACCTTCTGATTGATTACAAACCCCTCCCTTAGTATTCTTTACCGAGTTTTTCACGGTTCTGCCAGCAGGGAGGCCCTGCTATCCACGGCGCAGAATTTGAAGCCAGGTCAGGGAAGGGAGATTGTCGCTGAACATTGTCTTGTCTGTCACGATGCGACGCTAATTACGACGCCTCAATTGACGCTGTCCCAGTGGAACCGGATGATCGATGAAATGATCGAGGAACAGGACATGGAGGAACCGCTGCCCGAAATCCGTCAGGCAATCCTGGAGTATCTGGTTGAGACCCAGGGGCCGCAGCCCTAGACTGCTCTGAAAAGCTGGAATGGCGATCGAATTCTGCTTGAATCTGAATTCGATCTCCATGTTTTTTGGTCCAACAGTCCGCGAATTCAGACAGCCCCAGACGCATCTACCTTTTCTCTCAAGACCCGCGTAATGGGGAGTGGTAGCATGAATGCGATGCGTTCTGCCTTGATTTGTATCTTGTTCGCCACCGCTGCCTTTGGGCAACTGACCGCGCGGAATCCCGTCGACGAACTGAAAGACCAGGTGACGGAAGCACTCGCCGAGGCCGGGGTGCCTTTCAGCGCCGATCAGGAAAGGCAGCTGGCGTTGCTCATCGAAGAGGAACGTCAGGCTGCGGAAAACCTGTTTGGCGAAACCTGGGATTTCAGCCAGGGGCCGCCGCAAGGCGAGCAGCAGGATCAGGCACTGGCCGGCATCCGGTTTATGTATGACGAGTTACGCAATGAGCTTCCCGCCTACATGACTGCGCCGCAGAGAACGGCATGGGAGAGCTACCAGAACGAGCAGGATGTGTCGTTTGATGTGGCGGGTTCTCCGGACGCGGGTACTGGGAGCGGACGCATTCAACAGATCCGCGTAACGAACAACGCTTTCAATGTCGAAACCGGCAGCGCTAACGGGGCCGGGGGCTTGCATGAAGGCGGAGCGAGAACGGAAGTGATAGAGCGCGGCGGTGTGGGCGCTTTTCACGGCAATTTCGCGGCAACTTTCCAGGACGAGGCGCTGAACGCCCGAAATCCCTTCGCGGACAATAAACCGCCCTACTACGAACGGACCCTCAACGGTGACATCAGCGGTCCCATCATTCAAGACCGGCTCTCGTTGAACTTCGCGGTTACGGACAACAGACGGGAAAATGTCGGCACGGTCAAAGCGCAGACACTGGATGGGCCTTTTTCGCTGGGCGTCACCCGGCCTGTGGTGAACCGGTCTTACGACACCCGGGGCGTGCTGCAGCTTGCCGATGCGCATTCGCTGCACATGCGTTTCCAGTTCGCCACCGAAGACAGCAGGAACGAGAACGTGGGCGATTTCAGCCTGCCCGAACGTGCGTCGGCCACAGAGACGCGATACCACATGGTGGACCTGCGGGAAGTCTTCGTAATCTCGGACCGGACCGTGCACGATGTCCGATTCGTCTGGCGGAAAGACCGCAGCGAGACAGTTCCATTCAGCAATGACCTGGGGATCGTTGTCAAGGACGCCTTCACCGGAGGGGGCTCACAGAACAGGAGCCTGATCAACGGAAACGAATACGAACTGACCAACCTAATTTACTTTCAGGGTGAAAACTTCACGATGAGAAGCGGGTTTCGGGGCTGGCGCCGCAGCGAACGCTCGGATTCGGAAGACAAATTCTTTGGCGAGTTCACGTTTTCGGATCTGGAAAGCTACCGGGCGGGAAGACCGCTCAAGTACAGGGTTAAATGTTGCGACCCTTTGTTTAAACTGAGTCAGACGCACCTTGTTTTTTTCTCCCAGAACGATTTCAAACTCACGCCGACCTTCACCTTGATGCTGGGCATACGCTATTTCATGCAAACAGATCTCAACGACCGGAATAACGTGGATCCGCGCATCGGTTTTGCATACGCGATCGGCAACTCGACCGTCATTCGCGGGGGTGTCGCCATCTTCACGAACCCGGCAAATTTCCGGCAGAACAAACAATTTACCTATCTGGACGGGACACGGCTGTTCGAGACCCAGATCGACAATCCCGGCTGGCCCGACCCCTTCTCTGCGGGCACCGTCCGGCCCCCGACCCGTACCCAGCTGGACCCGAATCTGAGAAACAGCTATTTCTTTCTGCCACAAATACAGCTCGAGCAGAGCTTTCCGCATAATCTTTTCGTGACGGTGTCCTATGACAGGGCCCGCGGAATCAAACAACCCCGTGGCCGGGACATGAACGCGCCGTTTCCCGAAACCGGCCTCCGGCCGTTTCCAGACGTAGGCCAGATTATCCAACTCGTAAGCGGTTTTTCGACGCATCAACATTTCAAGGTGACCATGCGGCAGCGTGTCAGCGTCTTCAATATCGCCGCGGACTATCAGTATTACCACGGCGTCAGCGATCAGGCGGGCACGGGCAACGCTCAGGCATTGCCAGTCGACAGCCGCGACGTTAATAAGGAGTGGGGACGAACCAGCAACCCCGAACATACGTTCAACGTGAGCGTCAATTCGCGGTTGCCGCTGGACGTGTACTTGACCACGGTCATCGGGGCACGCAGCGGCAGGCGATATACGATCACCACGGGTCGGGACGATAACGGCGATGGCGTGAGTAACGACCGACCGGATGGGGTCCTCAAGAATAGCGAAGTCGGACCGAATTATTTCGATGTCAGCTTCAACATCTCAAAAGCCATTGAATTCAGCCGCGACACCACGGGGACTGCAGGCACCGGGCCCAGAATGAATGTATTTGCAAATATCAGCAATGCCTTCAACATGACGCACCTGGGAACACCCAGCGGTGTGCTAAGGTCACCCTTCTTCGGAAGGTCTTTCAACGCGACGTCACCGCGACAAATCGAGGTGGGAATGAGACTTCAGTTCTGATCGAGGTGGCGCACCCTGCGCTCGATCGTTTCTCCCGAATCCCAGAGCAATAGGGAGGTCTCAACCGTAGAGGATTTCAAAATGGACCCGAGCGACTCCTTCCGATATTGGGTTTGTTTGCCACTCGTCCCTACCGAAGCTACGATGTAGCGCCAGATAGTTGACGGTTTCTGGAAGCGTTCCCTGAAGGCCGAACCGACTTGGGGACCCGCCCCCAAATCAACGGCGTCCAGAACTGGATTGAAGAACTGAAGCAACGGGTTCCGGTTCCCTGATTTGCGAGTTCAAGTCCTGAGAAATCATCTTCCCGGACCTTGAGAATTGGTCGACCCCGCGGGCTCACAACTTCCTTGCTTAGAACCCCCACCTGTAGTTAGATTTATCCGACTTTTTCACGTATCGTTTCGGCCCACACTGTTTTATGGAATCCGGCACACTACTTGGCCATTACGAATTGGGAGGACCCTCATGGCAAATCGTAGAGACTTCTTAAGAACCGTCGGTTACGCGGGGGCTGGGACCTTGCTGATGGGCGGCGCGTTCGGCGCCCGGGCTCAGACCCCTCGGAAGGAAGTGTTTATTGGCGGACGACGCACGACGGTCGTGGACATCCACGCTCACTGTGCATTTAATGACGAACTCCGGGCCAGGCTTCCAAACGCGGCGCCTGAGGGACGCCGTGCCGTCCTGGGGCCAGACCGTTTGGAAGAGATGGACGCGCGCGGTATCGATATCCAGGCGCTCAGTATCAATCAATACTGGTGGTACGCGACCGATCGCGGCCTCGCGGCCGAGATCGTCCGCATCCATGACGAGAGCCTCGCCGAATGGTGCGCCATGCACCCCGACAGGTTTGTCGCTCTCTCGTCCGTGGCGCTGCAGCATCCCGATCTCGCCGCGGAGCAGTTAGAGCACGCGATCAACGAGTTGGGCCACCGTGGCGCGTCTGTGGGTGGAACGGTGCTCGGCGAGTCGAACGCCTTGGCCAAGTATGATCCGTTCTGGGCCAAAGCCGAAGAGCTCGGCGTGCCTGTGTTCATGCATCCAAACAACTCCTCCACCGTTCTCCGGGAAGGGGGGCTGCCGGCCGTCGGTAGTCAGGGCAACATTATCGGCAATCCGCTCGAGACCACCGTATTCCTGACGAACCTGATCTTCGAGGGCGTGTTCGATCGCTTCCCGGGACTCAGAGTCTGCGGGGCGCACGGCGGTGGCTACCTGCCATCCTACTTCGGCCGCACCGAGGTCGCTTGCGCGCGGGACAACGCGAACTGCAAGAATCAAAAGCAGCCGAGCGCGTACCTGAGGGAGCAGATCATGGCCGACTCGATGGTCTTCTCGTCGGAGGCGCTGCGACACCTGGTGGCCGAGATGGGCGTCAGCCAGGTCGTCTATGGATCCGATCAACCGTTCGCCTGGCCCGATACCGTGGATTTGATCGTAGAGGCCGACTTCCTGAGCGATGCGGACAAAGAGGCGATCCTCGGCGGAAACCTGAGGCGGTTGTTGAAGATCGATTTGTAGACTCGACAAAGCGCAGCAACTCCGAGCGCCCTTTGTGAGGGTACTGTCAACTTGGGCCACTAGTATTGTTTATTGAGTTTTTCCCTAGAAACAGACCGTACACCTAGATGTCGGTCTCGGCAGGCACAAGACTCACCGCTAATCCTACATTCTACTTGTCGATTGCCGTCTGGAGTATCTCGGCGACCTCGTCGGAGGGCCGATTGTCGGCGCTGCCGGCGCGCCCCAAAGCCGCGTCGAGCGGCGACACGCCAAGGTCGTCCACGATGTCCACTTCCGCGCCGTGATCGATCAGATACTGGACCACGCGGGGCCAGGCCCATTGCACCGCGCCGAATAACGCGCTCTGCCCGCCCCGCTCCGGCAGCGTGGTGGAACGCCCCATGCGCGCGGTCCTGCGTTTGACGTCGGTGATCCGCGCATTCACGTCGGCGCCGGCCGCCAACAGCATTTCGAGCGTGGCGATCGCCCGATCCTCCACATCATCGGCGTCGGGATTGAAGCGCGGGCCGGGTTCCATGCCGAGTCCCGTGGCGCCTATCAGCGGTGTCACGCCCATCGCGTTGGGCAGGTCGACACGCCCCCCGTAATCCAGCAACAGCCGCACGGCCTCGCTGTCCTGTCCCGCGGCGGCGCGCAGCAGAGGCGTGGCGCCGGTGGATATGATCTCGTCGGCGAAGCGGCCGGCGTTGCCGCCGCGCCCGGGCCGGTGAAAGTTCAACTGAGGATTGGGGTTGACGCCGGCGTCCAGAAACAGTCGCGCGAGCTCGAGCGCGGTGGTCTCCTCCGTCACGATGGGTGGCCCGGTGCGTTCGGCGTAGGCATCCAGACTGTAAGAATTCATGTCGATCGCCGTGTGCAGCGGGGTGCGGCTCCACCAATCCCAGACATGCGGATTGGCGCCCTGTTCGAACAGGAGCGTTGCCGTGTCGAATGCGAAATTGTCCATGGCCACGATCAGCGGCGTCACGCCGTCGGGGTTCGGCCGGTTGAGATCCGCGCCGGCGTCCAGAAGCGCTTCCACGCAGTCCCGGCATCCCGAGCGGGCCGCATAGAGCAACGGTGTCAGGCCGCCGGTGGGGCGATACTGGTTGCGCGGCTCGGCCGTCATCTGGCTCGGCCAGTCGTAGGCCCGCGCGCGGGTATTGACGTCCGCCCCGTGGTCGATGAGAAATTGCGTCAGCTCGACTGAGCCCTCGGCCGCCGCCCACATCAGCGCCGTCTGCCCGCGCCATGTCTCTCGTGCATTGACATCGGCGCCGTGGCCGACCAGCAGCCCGGCAACGTCCTCCGAACCCGCGCGCGCGGCCAGCATCAGGGCCGTCTGGCCCTCCTGGTTCGGCGCCTCCACGTCGGCACCCGCATCAAGCAGCATTACGACCAGGCGGGCATCGGCAACCTTCACGGCCTCCGCTAAGGGGCTCGAGCCGTAGTTATTAACGACATCGGGCTGCGCCCCGCCTTCGAGCAGCGCGCGGGTAAGGTCCGCGTCGATCTTATAGATTGCCCAGTGCAGCGGCGTGGTACCGTCTCCTTGGGCTGCGTTCACGTCGGCGCCCGCGGCGATCATCTCGAGCGCGGTGTCGCGATCCCCGGCCTGGATCAGACCGGCGAGGGTGTCTTCGCCGGCGGCCGTGCCGGGGGCTGCGAGCCAAAAAAAAATGACTGCGAGTACGGCGTGCTTCATAACGATACCCAGCTTCATATCGATACCTATCAGAGCAGATTCGGTGCGAGGGAATTGTGATGCGCCCAATAGCCCTTATGGGCGTCATAAGCGAACCTGAACGGGTCGTCGAAGGTCCGATACAGACCCTCCATGAGTCCCGCATCGAGCATGTCTTCGGCGCTCATGCCCTTCCTGACGAGCTCGAGCATGCGATCGAAGAGCACGAGGGTCATGTCGAACTCGGCCTGTAGCTCGGCGCGGCCCACCACCGGACCGTAGCTCGGTACGATCCGCGTCTCCTCATCGCTGAGTTCCAAAAGTTTTTCCTGCGCGTCGACGCGGCCGCCCAGCCAGCCGCCGCCGAACCAGTCGAGCACCGGATCCCTGAGCGGCGAGACGGCATCACCCGCGGCCAGCACGTTCGCGTCACGGAAGAATACATAGATGTCGCCGTCGGTGTGGGCCTCGAGCAGGTGGCCGTACTCGACCCGCTCGTCGCCGGCGAGGGTCTCGCCACCGTCGAAGAAAGTCTCGGTCGGGTGAGCCTCCGCCGGCAGCGCTTTCTGGTACCGATCCTCGTCCCGCAAGTAATAATCCGTTGCCAGATGCGCCCGGGTCTTCTCGTGAGCGATGATCGTCGCCCCCGACTGCCCGAGGGCAAGGTTCCCGCCCACCTGCTCCAGGTGCCAGTGCGTGTTGAACACAGTCTCGACCCGGCCTGCGCCAGCCAGCTCGCCCAGGCTCAGAAGCACCGCGTCGGTGAATTCGGCCCCACCGCTGTCCACCAGCACCTGACCGGCGCCCGCCGGCCGCACCAGGATATTGCCCCCGGCGCCGGTGAGCATGACGAAACCGTCGCTCACCGGGACGATGGCGGGGCTCTCTTGGGAGAAACCGTAGCGTGCGAAGGGCGTCAGGGTCAGACCCGCGACGACGCCTAACGCACCTTTCACTATTACCCTGCGGTTCATGCTCGGTGATCCGGGCGCTCAGACTCCGGCGATCTCGCCGGTGCTGTCCCCGAAGCTCTCCATCTCCAGGCCCGCCTTGTTCAGCACCGTGAGGTGCAGATTCGAAACCGTCGTGCGTTCGGGCAGCTCGATCTGCTGTCCCCCATTGAGCGCGCCGGCGCCGCCGCCGACCAGGATGTTCGGCACCGGATGATTGTTGTGCAGATCGCTGTTGGCCATGTTGGAGCCGTAGAGCAACATGGAGTTGTCCAGCAGCGTGCCTTCGCCGTCGGGCATCCCGGCGAGCTTCGCGACGAAATCCGCGAACCGCTCCACGTGATAGCGCTGGACCCTGACCAGCTTGTGCAACCGATCGAGATTATTGGCGTGATGTGACAGCGGATGGAAGGAGTCCGGCACGCCGATGTGATTATAGGTCCGGTTCGTGCCTTCGGCGACCATGATGTAGGAGGCCACGCGCGTGAGATCGGCCTGATAGGCAATCGCGATCAGATCGAACATCAACCGCACCTGCTCGTCGAACGAATCCAGCTCGCCCAGCGGCGCCTCGGGCACCTCCACGTCCGAGAGATCACGGGTCTCGGCAAGCTCGACCCTCCGTTCGATCTCTCGCACCGTGTCCAGGTAGCCGTCGAGAATCGCTTTGTCGCCCGGACCCAGGTCCCGTTGCAGCGCCCGGGTACGCTCGGCGATGAGATCGAGCATGCTCTGTTTCTGCCTGATGATGGCCACGCGCTCTTCCGGTGTAGCGCCTTCACCGAACAACTGTGCGATAACCTTGCGCGGGTTGAACTCCATCGGCAGGGGCGAGCTTGCATTCCGGTACGACAGCGTGGAGCTGTAGAGGCAGCCGTACCCGGCGCCGCACGCGACCGGCTGCATGTTACCCTCCGAGCAGACCTCCATCGACGGCAGCGCAGTCTCCTGGCCGATGTGGCCGGCAATGATCTGGTCGATCGTCGCCGACATGCTGGGACCGGGCGCTTCGAGATCGGGCTTGATACCGCTGAGCCAGGTCGCCGGGTTGTAGTTGTGCACGGAGTCGGCGCTGGCCTTGTTCTCGAGATTGGAGAACGAAGTCACGACGTGCTTGTAGTCCTCGAGTGGCTCGAGAATCGGGCTGAGCTTGAAATCCGCGCCCGCGCCGCTCGGGGTCCAGTTATCCATGTCGGGCCCATGAGGCGTGTTCCACAGGATCGCGCCGTGGGGAATGTAGAAGAAGCCTGCCCGCAGCTTCGGTACGGCGGCGGTCTGCGCGAGCGCGGTGGCGGCCGGGATCATCGCATCAAGCAACGGCAGCCCGACGGACACGCCCAAGCCCTTGAGCACCGTCCTGCGAGAAAGATGCTTTTTGGTCAGATACATGGTCTTCACTCCCCCAGCGCCTGCATGCGGAATGCATCGCTCGATACAATTCCCGCTACGATCGACGAGAACCGGTAATCATCCTCGGCCGCCCGGCGCACGATCGCCCGGACCTGTGGCATGTCGTGATACTCGAGCTCCCGGCCGAGCGCGTACATCATGAGCTTCTCCGTCAGCGCCTGGACGAACTGGTCGGGGCGGCCGAGCAGGGCTCGGCCGAGGTCCGCCGGACCTTCGATCGGCCTACCGCCGGGCAGGACCGTGCTCGGGTCGATGGGCGCATCGGCGAGCCAATCGACGTTGCGCCACTGGCCGGTAACGGTGAAGTTCTCTAGCGCCAGCCCGTAGGGGTCGATCACGCCGTGGCAAGAGTTACAGCTCGGATTGGTGCGATGCTCCTCGAGCCGGGCACGAATTGTCTTCGGCTGCTCACCCGCCGGCGTGGTCAGATCCGTCTCCACGTTCGGCGGCGGCGGCGACGGCGGCGTGCCGACGAGCTTATCGAGCACCCAGGCACCGCGCAACACCGGCGAAGTCCGGTCGCCATATGAGGTGTGCAACAGCACGGCGCCCTTGCCGAGGAGCCCTCGGCGGGCCTCGTCCTCGAGGATTACCCTCCGGAACTGCGCGCCGCGCACCGATGTGATGCCGTAGTGTTCGGCCAGCCTTTCATTGAGGAACGTATGCTCGGCCGCTAACAGCTCCTGCACGTTCTCGTCTTCCAGCAGGATGCTGCGCAGGAAGAGGTCGATCTCGGTCGCGAAATCCTCGCGCAGCTCGGGGCTGAATTCGGGGAAGAGTTGCCGGTCCCACTCGAAGTCGTCGATCTCATCGAGGTTGAGCCAGCCGAGCGCGAAATTAGTCACCAGCGTCTCGGCCCGCCCAGCGGCCAGCATACGCCGTACCTGGGCGTCCAGCACGTCGGGACGTCCGAGCTCGCCCGAGTTCGCGAGCTCAAGCAGCTCATCGTCGGGGCCCTGGCCCCACAAGAAGAAAGACAGGCGCGAGGCCAGCTCCAGATCGCTCAGCGCATGGAATTTCGCGTCTTGGGTATCGGGCGGTGGGGCGATTCCGCGATAGAGAAAATCCGGGCTCACCAGCACCGCGGTCACCATCCGTTCGATCCCGGCGTCGAATCCGCCGGGTTCTTCATGGCCGGCGTCGTAGAAGGCCATCAGCCGGTCGATATCCTCCGTAGTGACGGGCCGGCGGAAGGCACGCCGTGCGAGATCCGCGGTGATGCCCTCGGCGCAGGCGCGCTCGCGCTCGGGGACCTCGGGCTCACAGATGAATATCTTCTCCCGGCCGGGTGTGCGGGTGGGGCCCGTCGCCGCGTACGGCCCCTCGACCTCGATGGCGCCGATCAGGCGCGGCAGACGCAGGTACCCGAAGATAGCCCACCCGGGATACTGGACACCGCCGACAATCGGGTCGTCGGTTGCCACCCGGGAGCGCTCGATGAAAGTCACGACGACTTCGTGGACACCGGCCGTCACCTGCACGGGGATGTTGGCGAACCGCTCCATGAGCTCCGTTCCCGCCGGTGCACCGCCGCCGAGATCCACGAACGCGCGATCCGCTTCGCCGCCGATCTTTTCCCGGAAAACTTCCGCGCGATCGATCAGCACAACCACCGTCGTCTCGTTCTCGATCGCACGTGGATAGACCCCGATATCGAGGTCCGCGATACTGATGCGGTACTCGCCGTCCGCCGGGAACGTGTGCTCGAAGCTCGTGCCGCCCCGCGTGCCGAGCGGCATGCCGTCCACATAGCCTTCCTGGTCGCCGCTAGGTGGGGGAAAAGAGGCGCTGGCCACCTGCGGCACCGGATCGCCTACTGCCATGCGCGAGACCGCTCGCGCGACACTGACGTACTGCTCCAGGAAGGCGGGCGACACGGTCAACGCCGAAGCGATGTTGCTGAAGCCTTCGACCTCGATCTCGGCCGGCAGGTACTCCTCGGGATCGATCTCCACAGCCAGGAGATCCTTCACGGCATTGGCATACTCGGTTCGGTTCAAGCGCTGGACGGGGACGTGGCCCGCCACGGGCGCCTCGCTGCTCTCGTCGATGGAGCTCTCGAGCCAGCTAACCAGCGCGTCGATTTCCTGCTGCGTGGGCTGGCGATTGCCGGGCGGCGGCATGAGGCGCCCGCGCAATTTGTGCACGGCGGTCTCGAAGATCTCGGCGTGCTCGGGCACGGACTCTGCGGTGAGCTGGTCGAACATGATGTCGCCGGCGCGAACGTCGGTGTTGTGGCAAACGACGCAGTAGCTCTCGACGACGGCCCACTGCTGTTCGGGAAGCGGCGCGAACTGGTTCGCGCCTTGGGAAAAGACAGTGGTGGGAACCGAAACGATGGCAACCGAAACGATACCGACGGCACAAGAAATGCCGATAAGACGTCTAGCGAGTTTTATACGAGCCATCACGGATTTATGGTTGATTATGTTACAGGAAGATCGGGGTCGAACCGCGATATTTTTTTGGTCCGTCGACATCGCGCATGGGGGTAGCTTCTGTGCCTCGTCGTTGCGGAGAACACAGCGTTACCACCCTAACCGAGATACTTCCTGCAGGGCTCGGCGCAGCAGACGATCGGACAGGGGCGTCGATCGCTCGAAAACTACGGTTCGACCCCGCTTTCCTACCGAGGCAAGGATTCGGTAGGGCGCTGCGAGTGGCTATGTTCCGCGAGGAGATCCCGTCCCCGTTCTGGAGAACGTGCTGACCAAACCTAACGGCGTTGCCAACTTCAGCGTCTCACAGGATGGCACCCTCGCCTACTTGACAACGGAGTCCAGATACGGACGTTGAGAATTGCCGGTTTGCAGGGGTTTTTCACTGTCCGACAATGTCGTTTGAACTAAGCCGCATTCGCGGCGGACGCTTTGCGTGAATGATGAAGGACCGGGCCTGACTGAGAGAGGGTATCGGGTTGTAGAGATACAGGAGGTATATCTCGATGATCCGAATGACGCCCAACCGCAGGTTGATGCTGGACGAGCTCCAGCGACGGAACTACGCTCCGAGAACAGTACAGACCTACCTGAGAATCCTGCAGAACTTTGCCCGACATTTCCGTCGAGCGCCCGACCGGTTGGGTGCCGACCAGATTCGGCAATACCAGGTGCACCTGTTTCGAGATCGAGGGCTGTCGGCCCGGACGGTGAGCCAGTACGTGGCCGCATTGCGCTTCTTCTTCGTCAAGACTCTGAAGCGGACCTATCTACTCGAACACACGCCAATGCCGAGGCAGGATCAGCGATTGCCGGTCGTGCTCTCTCGTGGGGAAGTGGTCCGATTGATCGAAGGGTGTCGCACCCTGATGCAGCGGGCGATGTTGATGACGCTCTACGGGACCGGGATGCGTCGCGGTGAACTGGTGTGCCTCAAAGTAGCGGACATCGACAGTGCGCGAATGGTGATTAACGTTCGGGGTGGGAAGCGGCGACGGGACCGGGCCGTGCCGCTGAGTCCACGGCTACTAGAAACCTTACGCGCCTATGCGCGCTGGATGAAGCCGAAGACCTACTTGTTTCCGGGCATGAAACGGCGCCGCCGGGTCGATGAACCGATCTCCACGAAGATGGTGTGGCGCGCCTGCCGGGAAGCGAGCGAGCGTGGGGGGCTCCGCAAGCGAGTCTCACCCCACAGCCTCCGGCACAGCTACGCGACGCACCTGTTGGAGGACGGCACCGATCTCTACACGATTCAGCTCCTGTTGGGCCACGCCGACCTGAAGCACACGACGCTGTATCTGCATCTGTCGAGCCGACACTTACAGGCCATCAAGAATCCGTTGGATCAGATCCCGCTGTCGGATTCCATTCGAGTCGGGATGCAATGACCCGGCCCACCCTTGAGGTGGCCGATATCATCCGTCGTCATGGTTCCGACCTGGTAGAGCATCGCCGGCTCGATCGGGGACAGTTACGCGTCCTCAACTCTATCCAACAGTGTCGCACCGCGGCACTGGGAGGTCACCGGGACCGATGCTCGGAATCGAACTGCGACTATCGCGCCCTCTCCTACAACTCGTGCCGCAACCGGCATTGCCCGAAGTGTCAGACTCGTGCCCGTGACCAGTGGGTGGCGGATCGCACCGGGGAGTTATTGCCCACTCGCTACGTGCATGTCGTCTTCACCCTGCCCCAACCCTTGGCGCGGTTGGCTTACCAGAACAAACGTGTGATCTATGACCTGCTGTTTGGGGCCAGCGCGGCCACACTCGAAGAAGTTGCCGCCAACCCGAAACATCTCGGTGCCCGGATTGGCGTGCTCAGCGTTCTCCACACCTGGAGTCAGACGCTCTCGCATCATCCCCATATTCATTGTGTCGTTCCTGCCGGTGGCCTCTCCCCCGACCACACCCGATGGTTTCAGGCCCGCCATCGGTTTTTCCTTCCGGTGAACGTGCTGAGCAAAGTCTTTCGAGGCAAGTTCTTGGACCGGCTTCGGCGATCGTTCAAACGGGGAGAGTTATGTTTCTATGGCGATCTGGCGGCATTGAATGATCCGAAACGATTCGCGGCCTTTATCGGCCCCCTCCATCACATCGATTGGGTCGTCTACTCCAAGCGTCCTTTCGGCGGGCCCACTCACGTCCTCCACTATCTGGCCCGTTACACCCATCGGGTTGCCATCTCCAACCACCGGCTCGTGGATCTCAAAAACGGCCAGGTCACGTTTCGTTGGAAGGACTATCGGCGCGGGCACGCACCCCGCAACATGACGCTTCCGGCCACTCGGTTTCTCAAGCGCTTTCTCACCCACACTCTGCCGCGCCGCTTCGTTCGCATCCGGTTCTTCGGCTTCCTCTCCGCCCGCCATCGCGGCACACTGCTGCCTCTGTGCCGCCATTGGTTAGGAGGCGGCGCCACTCCGAGTGAAACACTCGAATCAACCGACCCTCATCCCAACACATGGCGCTGTCCCAACTGCGGCGCAGCCATGACGATCGGGGAGCGGCTCACCGCGGCCCAGATCCGGTGGGAATTTGAAAGGAGGGCCTTTGATTCTTCCTGACACCCGTCTATTCGTGAACCCTTGGCGACGTGCTCGGGCACGTTCAGCCGACGTGCGTCTGGTGGCTCGAATTCACATCGATCACAGCGCTTCAATCGTTGGTCTCAGACATCATGTGCCTCAAACTCCCAGCTTCTGGCCGACTTTTCCATTTCCATCCGGGCGTACACTCGGCCCACCTCTACGTTTTCGAGACCCGAAACCGCTTTCAAACTCCATAGTCGCCTGACCTGTGGGCGGCTTCCTTCAAACGCCCTCATCGAAAGTAACCCGGTCATTCATCATCACTTGTCCCGCACGCCTCGCGCCAGGTTACTCCCGATAAGAATCTAACGTTTGCGAGGACTTGAGAATTTAATAGCGCCTAACTCACTCCTCTAGTATCTTTTACCGAGTTTTACACGGTTTTTCAGCGAGACACAATAACGATGGAATCCGGCACCAAACTCGGCCATTGCGAAGTCCTGAGCCTCCTTGGTAAGGGTGGCCTGATCGTCCTGGCAACCCTACTCATCCCCTCCACGACTCTTTACAGTCAGGAACCCGGGGCAAATACCAAAGTGGTGATCGCAACCTATACTGAATCCCTGATCTCTATAGACGGCAGCCTGACCGAGTCGGCTTGAGCAACAGCCCAGCCTGTCACAGGCTTTACTCAAAGAGACCCATCCCAAGGACAGCCCGCCACCGAACGGACCGAGGTGAGGGTTCTTTACGATGACCAGAACATTTATATCAGCGCCTACTGCCACGATGGGACACCGGAACAAATCGTTGTCCGCGATATTACCCGGGACTTTGAATGGTTGGAGGAGGAGGACCTCGGCTTCCAGGTTGTCAATAACTGGTTGAACCAGGATTTCTTTGGTTTCCAGCTGGACACCTTCAATGACAACCGAAACGGCTTTCTGATGGTCACGACTCCCAATGGGGGACAACGGGACGTTCAATTTTTTAACGAAGGCCGGGATGTGAACTTTGCCTGGTTAGGAGTCTGGCAAGTCGAAGCCCGCATTCATGAGAATGGGTGGACGGCAGAATTTGCTATTCCTTTCGAGACCTTGACATCCAGCGAAGAGGAATTCCAAGTCTGGGGGGTCAACTTCTTCCGGCTGATCCGGCGCCGGAACGAGTTATCCTGGTGGTCCCCTGTTTCGCGCCGATACGGCTTCTTCCAGATCTCCCTCGCCGGCGAATTGAGAGCCCTCGAAAGAGTCGAACAAGGAGTGATCCGGCGCCGGAATGAGCCGGCCCAGCGGGCAGCTTTTCCATCGCAATACAGCTCCTTCCAGTTCTCCCCCGCTAGCGAATTGAGCGTCCTGCGAAGGCAAGGGCAGGGAGGAGGAGGACAAGCAGAAGGGGAAGAGGCAGGAGGGGAAGAGGCAGGAGGGAACCTGACGGTCGAACTCCATTCCCTGACAGGCATAAACCAGTTTCGCTCCCGAGGACTGCAGACAGAGGGGGTTTTCGATCCCGGCGTGGACATCAAATACAATTTGACCTCGGGCTTGACTCTGGACTTGACTCTCAATCCAGATTTTTCTTACGTCGACGTGGATGTCAAAAAAAAGGTCAACCTGACTAAGTTCCCCAACTCTTTCCCTGAAAAACGCGAGTTTTTCAGTCAAAATGCCGGGCTCTTTCGCTTGGGGGAGACCTACCGGCTGGGGCCTCGTCGAAAGACAGAAGCCATCCTTTTCCGGAGCAGACTCATCGGACTCTCAGCCAAAGGAGAACCTATTCCCATCCTGGGGGGTGCGCGGCTGACAGGCCGGGTTGGACCCTACTACCTAGGTTTCCTGACTGTTCAGACCCGATCTGAGGATGCGGTGCCGGCCAACAACTTCACTGTCGCTCGGGTCAAGCGGGACATCTTGGCCAACTCCGATGTGGGTGTGCTGTTCATCAACCGCCAATCGGAGCAGCCCGACGACTACAATCGGACTTTCGGTGCCGATCTCAATTTCCAGTTCTTCACAGATCTGAAGTTTAACGCCGTGCTGGCCAAGACGGTAACTCCGGGCCGTCGCGGCAAGGATGGCATGGCTACAGTGGAGATGAAATGGCAGAGTGATCTCTTCCGTTTTCTTGGGTCATACTCGGATATCGGGAAGAATTTCAACCCCGAGGTGGGGGTGGTCCGCCGGGCAGGAAGGAGGATAATTCACATCGAGATAGGACTCAGCGCGCGTCTGCAACAAGAGAGGAGCTTGGGCTCCTTCATACGGGATATTTTTCCCCTGCTCATCACCGACTACACGATCCTTCCCACCGGCCAGACCGAAGTCAAGTTGTTCCGTCCGCAGCTTGAGATCAAACTTCAAGATGGAGGCGGCATTGAAGCTCAGTACATTCAGAATTTCAAACGGTCCGATAGGAGGCCCTGCGGCATTCGGCTTTCCACAGGAGACTACAGGTTCAATGAATTCCAGGTCCAGTATTTTACAGACAAGAGCAAAGTCCTTTCCGTCGAGACTCGATACAAGAAGTGCAACGTATTTATGGCTGAGAAGCAGACGCTGACGGTGGGAGGGACACTCCAACCCAACGCCCGGTTTAGCCTCCGCGGGGACTACGCGAGAAACAATATCGAGCTGCTGGACGTTTCGTTTGCGACTTATGAAGTGGGCTTGCAGATGAAATTCACCCTCAGCCCCAGGATGTTTTTGAATTCTCTGATCCGCTACAACAGTGACAATAGCCAGGTCGGCTCACACCTTCGATTCCACCTGATCCACGGTCCCTCAAACGATCTATTCTTTGTCTACAACGAACAGCAGGATATCGAGCGGGAGAGGACTGATCGAGTCCTCGCTCTCAAATACAGTCGCGTGTTTAATTTTTGAGGCTGCTTGGAATGCCCAGACTTTCGTAGACACTTTTGAGAGCTAAAATGAGGCAACCTAAGGGGTGTATGTATGAGACAGAAGCGATACACGGCTGGGCCGCACTGTCTAGGGCTCTGAATCTGACTGAGAATTGTGATAAGAAGTGTGACACGATACGGTCTTCGAATCTGGATGTTCACGGTTCTGGGTGTTATCCAGGAGTACGCCCGCATTCCCGTCGAGAGATACGACCCGCAACCTGAACAGCAATGAGCGCTAGTTTGGGAAGGAGAGAATCCCGTGGCGAAACCGAAAAAGAGTGGAGTCAACCGTCGTGGTTTCTTGAAAGGTACGGCCGTCGGTGCAGCGGCGTTGGTGACGCCGGTGCCGCTCACGCAGGCGCAACAACCCGACCCGCAGCCGGGCACGGCCGCACTGCCCTCTTCCGCGGAGTTGGCGGCCGAGACTGAGCCGCTGCCGCCAGACAGTCAAGTTTTGACCGTGCAGGACGCCGGCTCGGATTTCATGGTGGACGTCTTCAAGTCGCTTGGCTTCGAATACATCGCCTCGAATCCCGGTTCGAGTTTCCGAGGTCTTCAGGAGTCATTTATCCATTACGGCGGTAACCAGAATCCCGAGTGGCTGACTTGCTGCCATGAAGAGTCATCGGTTGCATTAGCCGACGGCTACTTCCGAGTTTCAGGCAAGCCGATGATGGTCATGGCGCATGGAACAGTAGGGTTGCAGCACGCGGCGATGACGATCTATAACTCCTTCGCTGCCCGGACCCCCGTTTATATCGTCCTCGGTAACGCTCTCGACGCCAACACCAGGCGGCCCGGCGTGGAGTGGAATCACAGCGTGCAGGATGCGGCGGCGATGGTTCGCGACTACATCAAGTGGGACGATACGCCGCATTCGCTGCAACACTTTGCCGAGTCGGCTGTGCGGGCCTACAAGATTGCGATGACCGTGCCGATGGCGCCGGTCGTACTGGTGGCCGATGGCGACCTGCAGGAGTTCCCGACCGGGGACCGTTCCAGATTGCGTATCCCAAAGCTGACGGTGACGAGCCCGCCCGCGGCCTCTCCCGAAGCATTGGCTGAAGTGGCCCAATTGCTTGTGGCCGCGGAAGACCCCGTGATCGTTGCCGGCAACGCGGCGCGTACGGAAGAAGGAATGCGACTGATGGTTGAACTGGCTGAGACGCTTCAGGCGCCGGTGCAAGGGGGTAGCCGCAACATGCCTAATCGGCACTCCTTGAGTGGTGGCGGTGCGCTCGGCAATGCGGACGTGATTCTCGGTCTGCAGGTGAACGATTTCTGGGGGACGACCCATAGGCTCCGCGATCAGCAGGAACGCTCGCACCGATCTATTACCAAACCCGACGCTAAACTTGTTGGCATCTCCACGAACGATCTGTACACAAAAAGCAACTATCAGGACTTCCAGCGCTACGCTGAGCTGGACATGGCGATTGCTGCCGACGTGGAAGCGACCCTCCCATCGTTGATCGAGGCCTGCAGGCGGCTCATCACGGGGGATCGCAGGCGTGTCCTGGAGGAGCGCGGCAACAGAATTGCTGCCACAAATGCACAGGCTTTGGCGCGCGCACGCACGGCAGCGACTCACGGATGGAATGCCAGCCCGATCAGCACCACGCGAATGGCTATGGAGTTGTGGGAAGCAGTTAGAACCAAAGACTGGGCGCTGGTGCGGGCTGGAAGGAGCACCCAACTGTGGAATATCGATAGGTTCTATCGGACAATAAGCGGCGGGGGCGCAGCTGCTGTTGGCTCCGGCCTTCCGACCTCTGTCGGTGCGGCGCTCGCCCACAGGCCATATGGGCGGCTGTGTATCGGCATTCAGAATGACGGAGACATGATGTATGCGCCGGGGGCCCTGTGGACTGCCGCGCACCACCGCATTCCGCTGTTGCTGGTCATGCACAACAACCGCGCGTATCACCAGGAAGTCATGCACATCCAGCGCATGTCCAACCGTCGGCAGCGCGGAGTGACGACGGCAACCGACGGCGTTGGGACGAAGATTGAAGATCCCAATATCGATTACGCAACACTTGCCCGAAGCATGGGTCTGTACGGGGAAGGGCCCATTTCCAATCCCAATGACCTGGGACCGGCGCTACGGCGCGCGGTCGAGCGGGTGGAACAGGGCGAACCGGCACTGGTCGACGTCGTGACTCAACCCCGATAGGAGGAAAGCGCAGATGTCAGCTGCCATGCGATTTTTGATCATCATGTCCTCCATATTAGTGATGGGCTCGACCCTAAGCGCGCCGACGCTGGCGCAGGCTCCCGACGTTGCGGTGCCGAGCGGCGACGTCGAAAACGGTAGGCAAATTTACGTCACGTACGGATGCTACCAATGTCACAATTATGCGGCTCATGGCGGCAGAGCCGGGCCGCGGCTTACTCCACGTCCCATAGCCTTTAGGGCGTTCGCTCGTTACGTGCGCACGCCGAGCAATCAGATGCCGCCTTACACCACTGAGATCGTAACCGATCAAGAGCTGGCTGATATCTACGCTTTCCTGTTGACTGTACCACCTCCACCCGCTGTAGACAGCATCCCGATTCTCAACGACTAGTGGCCTGTAACACCCGAATCGGGAGCAGCGTTCGGGCCAAACGGCGTTGGATTTTAGGAGTCGGCAACGAGTAAATGGCCCTACATTGCGAGGCGGCGACGACAACGAAGACAATGCCGTTTAGCCCGAACCCTTTGGGCCGATGGGGGTTGCCGACGATATCTTTGTTGCGAGCCGTCGTCGATGTGAAGACATCGACTTCCGGCTCGCGCCTCGATCTCCCCGGCAAGACCCATCGGCGCTGCTCCCGATTCGGGTGTTACAGGTCACTAGCCTGCATTTCTCAAGAGATCTAAGGTAAACGAGAGACGGAAGGAAGTGTAAAGGACCGGAAAAGGCCGCCCTGTCTGGCATAGAAGGTTGTGCGAAGAACTTTCAACACACAGACGGAGGCGGCCTTTAATATGACAGAGTGTAAAACAGAACGGGTTCAATTTCACGCTTTAGGTTCACGCGAAGTTTGCGGTCAATTCGACGGTGGGGACATCAGCTCGGACGCGGGCGGATTGCTGCTGCGGGAGGTGGAGAAACGGACCGGGATCCTGAAACAGTTTGCCGGATGTTTCCAGGATTATCGGGATCCGCGATTTGTGGAACATCGCATCGAGCCACTGGTGGCGCAACGGGTCTACGGATTGTGTTTGGGCTATGAGGATCTGAACGATCACGATCAACTGCGTTCAGATCCAGTCCTGGCCGTGATGGTCGATGAGACCGATCCGAAGGGGCGAACTCGGAAGCAGGAGCGGGACCGGGGCAAGGCGCTGGCGGGCAAGAGCACGCTGAACCGGCTGGAGCTCTCGACCGAGGGTGCGGCCAGCCACCCGTACAAGAAGATCGGGCGGGATGAAGCGGCGATGGATCGATTGATGGTGGACGTGTTTCTCCAAGCCCATCGGCGAGCACCACGGCAAATCATCCTGGATCTGGATGCGACCGACGATCCGATTCACGGGAATCAGGAAGGCCGCTTCTTTCACGGCTACTACCGTCACTATTGTTATCTGCCGCTCTACATCTTCTGTGGGGAGTTTCTGCTCTGTGCCCGGCTGCGATCCTCTGACATCGATGGTGCGGCTGGAACGGTGGAGGAACTGGAACGGATCGTGGGCCAGATTCGGCAGGAGTGGCCCCGAGTCCAGATTGTGATTCGGGCCGACTCGGGTTTCTGCCGCGATGAGATCCTGAGCTGGTGCGAGGCCCAGCACCGTGTCGATTACGTGATCGGACTGGCGAAGAACAAGCGGCTGCTCCGCGCGATTGAAACTCCGATGGAGAAAGCGAAGCAGCGATTCGACAGGACCGGAAAGTCGGCGCGCGTCTTTAAGACGTTTCAGTATCGGACCCTGGACAGCTGGACCCGAGAGCGACGCGTCATTGGCAAGGCCGAACATCTGGCCAAGGGAGCCAACCCGCGGTTTATCGTTACCTCGTTACCGAAAGGCCAACCCACCCCAAAGCAGATCTATGAACAGATCTACTGTGCTCGTGGGGACATGGAAAACCGGATCAAAGAGCAACAGCTCGGATTGTTTGCCGACCGGACCAGCACGGCCACCATGCGCGCCAATCAACTCCGGCTCTACTTCTCATCGGTCGCGTACATGTTGATGCAAGCCTTGCGACGGCTCGGATTGCAGGGTACCGAATTCGCGCGTGCGCAGTGCACCACGATCCGCCTCAAGTTGCTCAAGATCGGAGCGCAGATCCACGTCACCGTCCGCCGGATCTGGATTCGGATGGCCGGCGGGTATCCCTATGCCAACGTGTTTGCTCAGATCTACGCGAACCTCCAGAAAATCCCGCTACGTTGTTAAACGTCTCCGCTCGGACATCCCACCCGTTTCGACCTTGGTAGGGATTGCTGTCTCTGTAATCCGCTTTCACCTTGCCATTCTCTTCAACACCAATCACTCAGGCTCCGTTTTTCAGCTCAGCTGGCCTCTTTGCTCCCGCGACACCGCTCACGACCCCTATCCCGTCTACCCATTGCTCGTTTCGCCATCATTCTTGAGAAATGCGGGCTAGTCACACCCGCACAGCGACGCCGTAGTACGCGCCGCTGTGCGTTTCCATTGCTGAAACGTCGACGTTGCCACGGAGTTATTCAAAAGCGGTAACCCCAGGACTACCTCGGGACCGCCGTGGCGCTGCTCCGGGCGTTCCTGAAGGGAGTAGTCTTCGCCCAGGCTATCGAGTAAGTTCGGACCATGGTCTTCTGGAGCTGGCATAGCGAAGTGGATTTCGTCGAGGAAGGCCGTTTTTCGGGGGCTTTCTAGTTACCGCGAATGCGGTTACACAGCTAAGTGACCTTCTGATTGGCCCGAAGTCCTTTCTGTAGTCTTATTTAGACGTGATCGAGCCTGGTTCAAAACTTGCGCATTATGAAGTGGTTTCTGCCCTCCGTAAAGGCGGCATGGGCGAGGGGTGGCGTGCGAAGGATACGAAACTCGGGCGTGAAGTCGCCATCAAGACGCTGCCTGGAGAGTTCGCCCGGGATCCAGATCGGTTAGCGCGTTTTGAACGTGAAGCCAAGCTACTCGCCTCGTTGCACCATCCAAACATCGCTGCGATCCATGGGTTTGAAGAAGACAACGGTACGCACTTCCTAGTCTTAGAACTCGTCGAAGGTGATACGCTGGCCGATCAGTTGAAGCGTGGTGCGATTCCTGCAGAAGAATCCCTGATACTCGCGTTGCAGATTGCGGAGGCCTTAGAAGCAGCCCACGAAAAGTGTGTCATCCACCGGGATCTGAAACCGACCAACATCAAAGTCACGCCTGACGGGAAAGTGAAGGTGTTGGGCTTTGGATTGGCGAGGGCGTTTGAGGGTGACGTGGAAGCGAGGGTCTCCAACTCGCCGACACTCAGCATGGCAGCAACCCAGCAAGGTGGAACGAATCGGCCTCTATCTGGGCTCTCGGCCGGTGCCCGAGCGCTCCAGCTCGTGCGGAGCCCGCGTGCCGGGTGACCCCATGAACAACGTAGTGCCGTCGGCGACGAGCGTCATTTCGTGACCGTTCGCACGCTGCGTGCCGTCTTTCGCTTGGTAGCCGGTGATCCGGACTTCGGTTCCCGGCAAGAGCGAATCCTTCGTGAAGCCCCGCCGGAAGAGCACATTCGGCGTACCGGCCTCGAACGCCCACCCCTCGATCGTGCCGTCGGGCATCTCCACGTCCATGTGCAACCAGACGTGCGGATTGGTCCACTCCATCCTCGTGACGGTTCCTGTGAATTCGACCGGCTTGGTCGCGTCGAATTCGGCGCTGAACGCGTGATGCGCCACCACCGGCACGACCGAGCCAGCCAGACACAGGCCGATCGCGGCGATTCCGATGCTCAGTTTCGTTCGCATGAGACCTAACCTCCCGGTTGTTGCCTTCTCAAAGCCGATACCCGCTCGGGGCATGTTCTGTCATCTCCTGTACCAGTCGCGGAGGTCGCCCGGGGGAACCTTGCGGGTGATGTCCACGATTATCGTCTCCCCTTCCCACCGACTGACCAGCGGTTCCTTCCGAAGGTACCCATACATGAACTCCTCGGAGAACTCGATGCACGGGTAATCGAGAACCGTCGCATTCGGCTCCAATCGCCGATAGAGTGGCATCGCGATGGTCCAAGGACGTGTGAACACGTTCGGATCCTCGATCGTGACTTCGTAGCGGATGGCGTCGGTGCTGATCGGCGAGTAACGCTCGACGAGGCGGAGCGCCTCACTGTGGAAGTTCCCGGCTCTATCAAACCAGCCCTTTCCGTTGAAGTTCCCCACCTCGACAACCAGCGTATCCCCTTCCCACCGTCCGACCGAGTGGCCCATCAAGGTATCGTCGGGTGGGCCCGCCACGTCGTTGAGGTGGATCACGCGAGCCGCGTTCGAGAAAGCGAACGTCATGTGAATCTTGTCCGTGCCGTGAGCGATCGCGAAGGGATAGGGCATGTACATCGCGCGCGGAGTACCCGGCAGGTAGCACTTGAGCTCTGGATCGCGGTCGATCCAGTTCTCGCTGTTCTGCTGTTTGATGGCGGCGGCTTCGGGCGTGTACGGGATCTGGCCGTCACCCCCGACGACGCCGAGCGACCCGGGCACGCCTGCCGCGGCGCCCAGTGCGACGACAGGCGCCGCCGGGACCCGGGTGTACTCGTAGTTGTAAACGCCCTCCTGCATGACCATTCCCGGGCGCGCTGCGTGCGCCTGGAGGTCCCAGTGGGCCTCATTGAGCGCCTGCCAGACCCCGCTGAAGTCAGGTCTAGGGTCCGCCGTGGGGGTAGTCTGGGCGCCGGTGCGCGTCACCGAAGTCGAAATGACGGCGCCCACTCCGGCGGCCACCAGCGCCGTAACAACTATTGAAGCATTGAACCACCTTCGCATAATATCCTCAGTCTCCTTCTCGCGACCTGGGCTACGGGTCCTTCCGCTACAGAGGAAGAACCCAGGACGATCTCAACCTTGACATTCTCAGCGTGGTACCTCGCTCAGCCGGTAAGTCGTGATTTTGTCTACCGACGCCGGATCGGGACCCCGCCCTTCGGCAAACGCCTCCTCATCCAGCCGCGAGTTGTTGAGCAGTGCCGGCAACCCGTGGTTGCCTTCGTGGCATCGCGGCTCGTAGTAGATGCGGTTGTCCTCGTCCGACTGTAGCTGCAGTTCCTGCCGGACGGTCCAGGGCGCCGTCCAGACGGTCGGGTCCGTGATCGTGGCAACATAGTCCATCGTGGTCGCATCCACCCGCGTGAACCGTTCGACCAGTGTCCGGTTCTCGGCGGCGCCGCGAAACGGGAACTTCGGCGAGAAATTCGTGGTCTCGACGACCAGCGTGTCGCCCTCGAAGCCCCCGCGCGAGTCACCGTGCCTGAGGCGGATGTGGCTCGGCGGATGGCTTCCGCTCAAATAGACAACGCGCTGGTATCCCTGGCCCTGCCCGGTGTCGACACCGATCGCGATGTGGTCCGGCCCCTGCACGATGCGGCGGAACCCGTTGAAGTCGGGCGTCGCTCCTCCCATACACCGCTCCCCAAGGGCTAGATCCTCGGGGCCGTCGTGACGATTGATGCGCACGGTGTTGTAGAAGGGGGCGGCTTCGGCAAATCGCGGCGAGGGCGGCCCGTAGGGCCAACCGTCACAACCGCTCAGCTGACGACGGCACGTCTCGGTGTGCTGCAGGAGCGCCATGCGGAACTCCTGTTCGAGCCGGTTCCGCTCCTGGGCTTGCGGCACGAGTGCGGGGATGCGGCCGTTTGGCGGATCGACAACCAGTGACGTCCGTCGGGCCGTCGGTTTCACCGAGGTGAACAGCCCGCTGTAATTGTTCCCCACCGGGTCGCGCCGCCCCTCATCCAGTTCGGCCCGCTCTTGCTCGGTGAGGAACTCCCTGTCCGCGTAACGGACGGGCCGTTCGAGCGGTGTATTGAACTCGTCGAGCCAGATCCCCTCCAAATTGGGGTGGCCCCACGCCGTCCTGGGAGCCGGCCCCGTTTCCGCCGTCGCCGTGGCCTGAGACTGGCCCGCGACAGAAACGGCCGACACCTGCGGCCACATGACCAACGCCATCAGAAGCAGCGCCGCAACACCCAGCGACTCGAGCAGTCGTCCGGTCATCTCACACCTCCTGTCCCCGGTTCATCTGCGAAAGGCCACCCTTGTTCAGCGGATCCAATCACCAGTCGCCTCGAACCGGGCATGTGGGCACCCTGAAGCCCCCAAATACGCATGAGACGTACCGACACAGACCGTTCCGGTGGCAGCGCCTTCGCGTTGCAACACCCTTATCCCAAGCACTCGAAGGAGTCAACAAGGAAGTGCGCCGTCACCTCAGCGATTGCATGGATGGCTCCTGGAAGCATTTCTGGGGAATGTGGAACCCAATGCCACCCGAGGAGCTGCAACGCTAAGCGATTCTTAGGTTCAAGTCCTGAGAAATCATGCCGGCTCAATCGGTCGATGCAACACAAGCGTTAAATCGTTCTGCTTGAGTTTTAAACTCCAACGTCTTGCGGGGCCGTTCGTTGAGCTGGCGCGCAACCTGGTCCAGATATTCCTGAGAGTGCACCGACAAGCTGGGAAGTTACTGTGTCGCGCATCGAA
Organism: Terriglobia bacterium; assembly: GCA_965218085.1. Taxonomy (GTDB): domain Bacteria; phylum Acidobacteriota; class Terriglobia; order 20CM-2-55-15; family 20CM-2-55-15. The sequence continues at coordinate 1,752,269 of CBDCKF010000001.1, forward strand.
AAGTCATGCGCACTGTGACGCATGACACCAACCGATACGCAAACAATCGAGCCGAGGTCTCGCATCAGCCGACGCGGGGGAGGGAACGACTGATGCGACGCTTCAAATCAGCAGAGCAGGCCCAACGATTCCTGCACATTCATGGAGTGATTCAGAATCCGTTTCGGTTGGGCCGACACCGACTCAGGTCGGTTCACTACCGAATGTTGCGAGCGCGATCTTTCACGACGTGGGCGGCAGTAACGGTGGCGTGAGGTGTACTCAGCTCCCATCCGTCTGCGTTGCGTCACTTAACTTAACAGTGCCCTCCCGGTCCCGACTGGCCCGATGGCTGCTTTACTTGATGACGGTTATTTTCTGGGGACCCAAGACGCCCTGGCAGAGAATCCCGGAGAAAGGCGTCAAGATCGCGTCCGCGATCAAGGCGAAGTAGGTAGTGCAGTTTTATACTCTTTGAAAGTTCGGGTAGGGTTATGGCATCCTCGCCTGAGGAAACTGGATCCAAGAGGTGCCCGATGCCCAAGCGACTTGCTATTGCGCTCTGCCTGTTTCTGCTGACACTTCTGGGGGCTCCCGGGCCGGGTCTGTCACAGGAGCGCTCCTCTGCAATTTTCGAGCTGGAGGGGGTCTGGAACCGTGGGCGGTGTATCGGGCCGAACCAATGCACGGCCGTTGGGCCCGATCACCCCGCGCTGACGGCCCGAGCGAAGGCTTTTCGGGCGGCGTTCGACGAGGTTGCAGCTCCGAAATATGATTGTTGGCCCACGCCGATCCCGCACCTGTTTACCGACCCGTACCTTTTCGAAATCCGCCAACTGGCGGACCGCGTGATTCTCACCTATGAGAAGGACGACGTCGTGCGTACGGTCTGGCTGGAAGGCCACGCTCATCGGGAGCCGAGCGTTAACGAGTTTTTTACGTCCGGATATTCGACCGGGCGGTATGAGAGAAATCAGCTCATCGTCGAGACGACGCGCTTTGCGTTCGATCCGGCAGGGCTCGATAGCGATTTCAACGTACCGTCGTCGACGCAGAAACGCATTACGGAGCGTTACTCATTAGATGGGGACAGGCTCCGGCGCGAGGTGAGAACTGAAGATCCTGTCTTCCTCGTGGAGCCCATCGAGTTCGTTGTCGAGTCCGAGCGGAGCGATAATCCCCTGACCCTGCCCTGGAATTGCGATTCCGAGGCCGCGCAAGAGATCCTCTCGGTCTTCCCCTCGAAGTACCCGGAGGATCCACCGGTTGTTCGCGAAAGGTAGGCGGGACCGGTATGCCGCCGGTTCCAAGGAGGTAGAGCTATGAAAGTGGATGCGGCAGTCGCAGCAGCAGCGTTGACGTTTGTGCTGACCCTTCCCGGGGCGGCTCACCACAGCGAACGCGGCCTCTTCGACGAGACGCGCATCGTCGAGATGCGGGGCGTCGTCACCGAATGGTACTTCGTGAACCCGCACCCGATCCTTCGCGTGGAGATCGCCGGAGAGAAGGACGGCCAGAGATCGATATGGACGGTCACGTACGGCGCGTCCGCGGTGGCCTCTATGCGCCGGCAGGGCTTCTCGCCCGAGACCTTCACCCCTGGCGAAGAGCTTGTCGTGAAAGGCCACCCGTCCAACAACGGATACGCTGTTAACGTTCGCGGCCCGGGGAGCGAGGTCACGCGAGGGGACGGCGCGCCGATACCTTAAGAGTCAGCGCCGTACAAATTTTTGGATCCGGCGGTTGACCACGTCGGCCGCGCAGATACTCTCCTGGCTGTCCACGGTCAGATAGTGGGCTTCGCCAAACTCGCCCAGGTCTTCGTCCGAATTCTCCCAGCACCCCCAGGACCACGCCGTTCCGATCCAGTTTCACGATCTGAGCATCGAAACCCGTGGCCATGTAGATGAAGCCGTCTTCACTGAGGTAGCTCGCACGCCAGACCTTTGAACAGCCATCCCTTCACGAAGCGGACAAGTAAAACATCGCGCCAAGCGAAGCTTGGGAAAGGGGAATTCGATGTGAGCCGATGAAACCTTTCGAAAGGAATCCAACCGGTGAAAGTCCAGTCCGGCTAAAGCCGTAGCGGGCAGGCGGGTAGCGAGTCTTGCCTGTCGCCGGGTGATCGGCGGGAGAGAAGCGTAGACAGCGAGGGAGTGGGCCGCGAAGATTCAACTCCGAAATTTATCACCTTGCGGATGCCGAGACTTTTGTTTTAGTCGAAGGCTGTACCCGGATGACCGATATGCGAGGTTGTCGGGAGCCGCCGGAGTCTCTAGTCCGGGGCACGCTTCCACAGGGATTCTCCAGGAACTTAGGAAAGCCTCGCAATCTCCTCCCGAAGAGGTAGCCGGCGGTCGAGGGCAACCAGAGATCGCGAGCGACGGGTTGTGAGGAATCTTATGAGCCCACAGTGCCGGTGAAGGTGGGGAACCGCAGGGCCACGGGAGTGGTGGCGGCCACGGGACCCCATTGGAGGGAAGGGTTTGAAGGAACGGAGTTCAACGAGCGCTACGGAGAATTCTCTCCCGACGGTCGGTACATTGCCTGCGTCTCAGACGAGACCGGAGAGCAAGAAATTTATATCCGGCCGTATCCGGGTCCGGGTGGCCAGATACCGGTTTCGCCAGGCGGTGGTCGCTCGTCCGTCTGGGGATTGAACGGCCAGTTGTTCTATAGGACTGGCGAAAGGATGATGGCTGTATCCGTAACGACGGAGCCTACGCTGATCGTCGGGGACCACAGAGAATTGTTCGAGAGTGCCGGTCTTTATAGGGCGGGTGCTGTAGTGAAGCAGTTCGACGTTACGGCTGACGGTGAAAGGTTTCTCATGTTAGAGGTTGCGAACCCGTTGTCCACATCGGACGAACCTCCAACTGGCGCCCAAATAAACGTCGTCCTGAACTGGTTTGAAGAACTGAAGGAAAGGGTTCCAGTTCCCTAAACGACCTCGAAAATGATTCTCCACGCCCGGTAAATCATCTGCCCGGACGTTGAGATCCGCGCACTGATCCGAGGGCACCGTTCCGAAAGCTCCTCGAAGTTGAACGTATCGCGAGTAAAATGTTGCAGGTGTACGTCGTCAGAGAAATTCGGACAGAAGAGCTGTCTTTCTAAGAGACGGTTTTTAAGTTATACGACTCCAGTCGTAAGATTGACGATCCGGTGTCCGCTCTTAGTTGGGGCCCCCGCCGAAGGTAAACTTTTGGTCCGGGTCAACCTCGGGTGCGTTGAAGTAAAGGCCACCGTGGCTCGCCCGGCTTCCGTCCTCTTCAAAGAGAGAGATCGACTGGTGAAATATCGCGGGCGGCGGGCCGTTTTCCGGCGCCGTTTCTTCCAGTATGTAGAGCCAGTTGTGGTGCATGTAGATGTTAACGAAGATCCGGGCCTGGTCGGCGTTGTTGATCAGTTGCAACTGATGGACCTCGGGCCCTTGACCCAGCCAGTTCCACATGTAGTCGGTCACCGTGACGTCGCGCTTCAGATACTGGGACGTCACGTAGATCATCGCGCCCCGAATATCGGTCTTCCAGTACCCGGCACCATTGTTGTCTGAACGTCTGGCGGCGGTCGTTCCCTCGCATCCCTCCAGACCCGGTGGGCAGGTTTTCCCTTTTTCGGTGAGTATCTCCTCGATCGGGTTGTAATCCACCACGGTCGCCGAGTACTTGCTCGCACCCTGCTCTACGGTGTAGACACGCCCCGGCAGCATCGCCCCGTATTCGCTCTCCCAGAGGATCTCGGCGACTTCCGGCTCGCCGGGGAAATTAGCGGAGAAGCGGTCCTCCATGCTGGTGAACGTGCGCCACTCCTGGGCGAAGGACGTCCCCAGCGACAGCGCACAGACGACGACAAACGATACGATCTGTCTCATGACGATTTTAACTCCCTGAAGCTATGCGGATGCGCGTCCAGGCGCGAGCCCGGCTTGAGGCGAACAAGAACTGATCTTTTAGATCCAGCGGCTTTCTTTCAGAGGTCCTGAGGCACCGGCCGATCCCCATCCCAGTCTACGACCGTTCCGTCTGGGGCCTTTAGAAACCCCAGTTGGCAGCCGCGGTTGCCGTCCCTCAACGGAAAGCATCGCACCTTGATCGCGTCACCCGGCTTGATATCTTGATCCCTCTGGGCGCCGCCCTCAAGCGCCCACACCTGCTTCTGGCTGTCGGGGCCGGTCACTTCGATATAGATCCAGGGATGCGGGTTGATTCTATGCAACTCCGTGATCACGCCCTCCATATCGATGGGGTCTGGCGCGTAGTTTCCGTGCGCATGGTGCGACCATGCGGGCAGGCTCCCTGCCACCAGACCGATCACAGCCAATCCGAGAACCGTTTTGAAACGCATATCCAACCTCCAGGGTGATGCGGAAACTTTCTCGACCTTTTACGAAGTCAACGTGGCGTTATGATGCCATGATCATTCTTAGATTACCTACTCCTACCCGCGAATAGACCAGGGGGCCTTGGAGTATAGAGAAATAAGAGCCCTCGGCCCGATAATGATCGGGGCAACAGCGCCGACTCGCCTCATTCGTGCGGTAGTTGTGCCCATATACAATTGCCGGTGTGAGAGCGGCTGCGTTCCCTATTCGCGGCCGCCGAGGATTTCTGAGTGGCTAAGGCGCCCGCGGTCGGGGCCACGGACTGCACGGTGGTCTCCGGCCACTCGTGGCCCAAAAAGCTGCTGGACCGTATTTCCCAGAGCGGCTGTGCAGAGAGATAACCGCAGCGGGGGCCGCACTCATGCAAGGGCGCAGATGCTGTCCACGATGGCCCACTGACCACCCGTCTTGCGTAGTTGAAGCTCGCAAAAACCGCCAATGAGCACAGCTGGGTTTGATGGACCGTACGGCCTCGCCGCATCGGTCGAGCTTCTCACCCGCCAGTTGCTGACCCGTATCTCTGCCGTGTCTCCGGAAATCACCAGATTCTCCAAAGACAACCGCAGCAGGCTTCCCTCTGCGTCGGCCTTCTGCTGTAGCTCGCCCTCGGTGAGGGCGGTCAAGGTCACGCCAGGCAAGGTTGGCAGTTCATCGGCGGACAGAAAGATAGATGGTCCTCCGCCCGCTTCGCCATCGAGGGATATGAGCACTTTTGTTGGGTCGGGCAAGGCGCCGTAGTCGGGGAGGTTCTTGTCCACCAGCGCCCATTCGAGGGCGACCCGGATCAAGGTCTGACGGTCCGTTGCCGCCACGGCGGTCGGATCGGGCTGCGACGAACAGGCGGCGAACACCGCTGACGCCAGGACCGATAGAAACACGATCATCGCGGTAGTGCGGGCCTCATGTCTTGATACCTCCCGCCGGCGACCATGCATTAGGTGGTCACACTATATTTGGGCGCAACGACCGCAGTTTCATGTCTGACGGTGAACCGTCGCCGGGTCGACCTGTGTCCGAAGTCCCATAACCACCGGGGCGCGAAGTCGATCTTCGTCGGTCCATTCGGCAAACTTCACATGTAGAGTAGCATTGCAGGATTTCGCTCACCACGCTTTTCAGGACTTGAGAATTCAATAACGCCTGACCCCTTCCCACCCGGATAGACTTACCAGAATTTAGCCATCCCCTGCGCCGAGGCGATGCTCCGGGAGTCCGAAGAAGCGTGGTCATTTGTTGTTGATGGCCAGGGATTCGCCGCGCCCACAACGGTCAAATGTAGAATATTCAATGTCCAACTTCCGATCGACGATCTGAAATAGAATTGTGGAATGACCCGGGTCCTCATCACGGGCGCCAACGGTCACGTCGGCGCGAACGTCGTTAGAGCCTGTCTGGCGGCCGGACACGATGTCGTGGGCTTCGTCCGCCACGGTTCGGATCAGAGAGGGGTCGCGGGCCTCCCGATCAGCCTGTCGTACGGAGACATTCGCGACCGGAAAGCGGTCAACGCAGCCGTTCGCGGGTGTGATGCCGTCATGCACCTGGCGGCGGTGTTCAATACACTGTCCCAAGATCCCGAGGAGGTTATCCGGCCGGCCGTCGAAGGTGCGGAAAACGTCCTCCGTGCGGCGGCCGCCAGCGGGATCTCCCGCGTCGTCTACACGAGCTCAGTCGTCGCGATTGGTTTCGACGAATCACCCGATAAACCACGAACGGGCGCCGATTGGAACGACAACAAGTCCGCGGGCGCCTATCACGTCGCAAAGACCAGGAGCGAGAGGCGCGCCTGGGAACTTGCCGAGAGTCTGTCTGTACCTATGGTGGTCCTGAATCCCGGGCCCGTCATCGGGCAGTACGACTACCGTGTCACGCCTTCGACCCGCTACATCGTCCAGATGTTGAACGGCGTTGGCATGACCATTCCTGGAGGCCTGGCCTACGTGGATGTCCGCGACGTCGCAGACGCGCACGTCAGGGCTCTCGACCGCGGCGTCGTTGGAGAACGATACCCGGTGTCCGGCCCTAACCTCACCTTCCGTGAACTCGCTCGTGCCCTTACTGGCATCGCCGGCGGTCGCGTTACACATCTTCCGTTGCCCCGCTGGGCGGTCGGACTTGCCATCGGTCCCCTCGAGTGGGGCATGCGACTGGTCGGGCAGCGCCCGCTGGTGACGCGTGGGGAAGTGCGCGAAGTCCTGGGGCGTTATGCTTTCCTCGATACGAGCCGGACCCGCGATGTGCTCGGGATGACGTTCCGCAGTCCGGACGAATACCTCGATCAAACGATCCGGTGGATTGTGTTCAGGCAGTTCGTGCGGTCCGCGGTATCGCGTCGACTCGCAGGGCGGTTTGCGCCGGATCCGGAGTGGACTAGACTCCAGAGTTAGGGCTGAGCTTTTCGATCACGCTGGTTCTCGCACTTCGGTTTGCGTGACGCGCACGTTCAAAATCGACCATGAAAAATAACAATATAGTTTGTCGAGTCCAACCGCATTGTTGGCGAAACAACCAGGGATTTGGTGCTGGGATTTTAGTTACCTAAGTCTCTAGTTTCTTTAGGTAAACCGTTTATCTATATCCTGATGGATAAACGCAGGATAACCATCGATCATTAACTTGCTGTACAGCCCCAAAATCCGGGTATTTCCATAATTATTGATATTTTTTGGGAATGATTTGACTCTGTTATTTGTCACCCCTAGACAGTAGTGTCCCAACGTTAGTTGAATAGATTCAGTTGTTTGGAGTTCTCCGAGTCTGAATCTTGATAGTCGAGGGCGGAAAGGGCCTTTAAAAGGGGCGTTTTTTCGAAAACGGTGACGCTGACGATCTGGAGAATTCGGTAGAGACTGGCGTTGACATTGAGCCGTTTTTTCACGATGGCAACAAGCAAATAGACCGAGATGGCGGTCCAGATTTGAGTCTTCAGCGCATTGGGGGTTGTGCCGTAGAACGCCTTGATGCGTAGGTGCTGTTTGATCCACTTGAAGAACAGTTCGACCTGCCAGCGGCAGCGATAGAGTTGGGCAATGGTCGCCGCTGGCAGCGCGAAATTGTTGGTCAGGAAGACGAGGTACTTGTTGTGCTCTCGATCGAGAAAGCGAATGCGGCGGAGTTTTTCTGGATAGCGCTTGCGAGAGTAAAAGCCGCGTAGGCTGATGATCTGATCGCTGAGGACTCCGGTGGACTTGTCCACATCGAGTGAATAAAGACGATTGAAGACGAAATTCTTTTTCGCGCGTGTCACGAAGAACGCCGCCGCGACACTGATTTTGTACAGGCGCCGGAAATCCAGATAACCGCGATCCATGATGTAGAAGGCTCCGGGCTCGAAGGCGAGTTGATCCAGAAGATGGAGGTCGTGAACTTTGCCGTGTGTAATCAGGATAAAGGAAGGAATATTGCCGCGCAGATCCAGAACCGTGTGCAGTTTGACAGCTCCCTTGTGCTTGCGGAAGCGTGCCCACGGGAACAGGGAAAGACACAGATCGATCGTTGTGGCATCGAGTGCGTAAACCGTCTGCTTGAGGTCGACACCGAAACTGTCGCCAACATAGAGCTCGCGAGCCATGGAGATCAGCGTCTGGGCGAAGTCGGCATAGATACGCCAATCGCGCACCTGATTCGCATTCGCAAGGGTGTTGCGGGAGACGCGGCTGCGAATGCCCATGTGATAAAGCTTCGTGCCAGCCGAACGCAGACAGGCTTCGATATCGCGCAGACTCTCCCGGTAGGTCAATTGCGCGAACGCCATGCACAGAAACTGATCCCAGCAGGAAAAACGTTGGAGTTTGTAGTTGCCACGGTAGCGATCGACGCATCGACGAAAGTCTTGACGGGGAAGAAAGTCCATCAGCTGAGAGAAGATCGTCTTGCCGGAATTCATAGGCCGCCTCCTGCCGCAAAGTCGCGGAAGGATGCCGCCAGTACGCAATCAAATTCAAATCGATTTTGGCTCTCAGCCGATCTAACATGACCATTCTCAATAACCTATGGGCGACGCCCATCTAAACGTTGGGACACTACTGACCCCTAGACTAATCTGATCTCAAGCAGTTTTTCCGCAGGACTGGGCAATATTTGGGGAGGTTAATATGGCGCAAAAAAAACTGACAAGCCGTAGGCGATTTCTCAAGAGCAGTGCAGCGCTGGGATTGACCGCAGGTGTGGCACCTGCATTTGGCCAGGAACTTCATCCCAATGTCATCGCCGTGACCGAGACCCGTGCCCGTGGACTGTTGTCAAAGTATGAAGATACGGAGCGCATCAGGTTCCGGCGGAGCAGGAATCCCAATGCCACGGCCCTGACACCCTTACAGGACCTGAACGGCATCATCACACCCTCTGAACTGCATTTCGTGGTTGATCATGAAAACGGTGTATTGCTGGATATCAATCCCGCGGAATACCGCCTGCGGGTCACCGGTATGGTGGACCGTCCACTGGAATTTACCCTAGATGAATTGAAGCGCATGCCGTCGGTATCATCTACCAATGTCCTCACCTGTGGTGCCAACGGTGGGGATGCATTCAGGGAAGGGGCATTGACGGTCCAACAGACCCACGGCAGGACCAGTACCAGTGAATGGAGCGGCGTGTCATTTAAAACCCTGCTCGAGGAAGCAGGGGTGCAAGCAAATGCCAAGTGGGTGATCGCCATGGCCGCTGATCCCAGCGACCACGTGGCCAGTTTCCCAATGGAGAAGGCGATGGACGGGGTGACCATGGCCGCTTATGCCCAGAACGGCGAATCCCTCCGCATCGACCAGGGTTACCCGGTCCGTATTGTCGCGCCCGGATACACTGGCCGCTGGCTGGTCAAGTGGATGACCCAACTGTATGTCACCGATGACACCCATGTGACCCGTCAGGACGGGATGAACATGGAGGACCGCATGCCGGACGGTAGTGGATTCCTGTTGGCAACGGACCTGACCCGTTATTACCGGCTTGAGACTACGCCAAGATCGGTCATTACTTTTCCTTCTGGTGGGCAGAGATTACCGGGTCCCGGTTTCTATGAGATACGTGGCCTGGCCTGGACTGCTGGTACCGTCAAGCGGGTGGAAATCTCTACCGATGGCGGCGAGAACTGGAAGGATGCCACGCTGCAGGAACCGGTGTTGCCCTATTGTCATACCCGCTTTCGTATGGACTGGGAATGGGACGGTCGGGAACGTATCATCCAGTCCCGCTGCACCGATGAGAACGGTTACGTCCAGCCTGCACCAAATGAAGTCCCCTCGACCTGGGGCGTGGATTCCAGCCAGGAATGTTTTAATGCGATGGGTGAGCTCTGCAACCAGGTACCAAGGGACACCCATAACTCTTTTATCATGAGCTGGAAGATCGCCGCGAACGGGGAAATCACTAACCCGATGCGGGAACTGTATCCCGAGGGACGGCCGGAAAGCCTTGGCCATTATTATTCCGGTGGACATGCCTTCTTCGAGGATTGACCATTAAATCTTTTTTCATCAGTCAATACGAATTGATCAGCGAGAATAGGAAAAGCGTGTGAGAACATCATCGGGACATTGGTTGGGCTTGGTATTACTCGTGTTCTGTCATTCGGCCCTGTCACAGACCCCCGGCCAGGGATTGGGGCGGACCATGAGTGAAAGGGATCTGTCGGAGGTGATGTACACGGTGGGGCCTAAGGGCAAAGAGCTGCCGCCGGGGCAGGGTAGCGCCAGGGAAGGCGTCTTGATCTACGAGGCCAGTTGCGTTTTCTGTCATGGCATAGAAGGGCTGAACGGAGGACAAAATACACTCAAAGGAAGTCCGCTTTTACCTTTCCCCACCACCTTATGGGACTATATCCACCGGGCGATGCCAAGGAGTCAGGCCAATGTCGGGGTACAGGAAAGACAGCTGAGTAATGATGAAACCTATGCCCTCACTGCGTATATCCTCTACATCAACGGAATAATCGGACTGGATGAAATGATGAACGGCGAGAGTTTAGTCAAGGTGGAAATTCCCATCGAAAAGAAAGTGGAATAGTCTAGTCGTTGTAACTTAAAATTAACCTCTCTGGCATCATATCAATGCGAGGAATCCTGAAAGTCTTGATTATCTGTGTGCGGATAAGCGATATAAGCAGGGACTGACGACTATGGCAGCGCCGATAGTGTCGTCCTATGGGTGTTATGTCAATCCGCGCGCGGGGGCAGGCCGTCGCGCGATATCGTCCTGAACTGGTTCGAAGAACTGAAGGAACGGGTGCCGGTGCGCTGATTTTCGGAGTCAGGTCCTGAGAAATCATCTTCCCGGACGTTGAGAATCAGACGAATCGACTCCGTTGACCCTTTCCTTGCTAATAAACCTCCCAAGTAGTTAGACTTACCAGAATTTCGCCGCTCCTTTTGGCGACACACTTTAAACATGGAATCCGGCACCAAACTCGGCCATTACGAGATCGAAGCGCTCCTCGGTAAGGGTGGCATGGGAGAGGTCTACCGTGCCAACGACACCAGCCTGAACCGGCAAGTAGCGATCAAGGTGCTCCCCACCGAGTTCGCCCAGGACACCGAACGTCTGGCCCGGTTTGAGCGAGAAGCTAAGACACTGGCGGCGCTGAACCACCCGAACATCGCCCAGATATACGGATTTGAAAAATCCACCGGCGTCCACGCCCTCGTCATGGAACTGGTCGAAGGGCCGACCCTAGCAGACCGTATCGCCCAAGGGCCGATTCCCGTTAATGAAGCCCTACCAATCGCCAGGCAAATCGCGGAAGCCCTCGAAGCCGCACACGAACAAGGGGTCATTCATAGAGATCTCAAACCGGCTAACATCAAAGTGAAAACGGACGGCATGGTGAAAGTGTTGGATTTCGGGTTGGCGAAGGCGATGGAACAACCTGGAACCTCGCCGAATGTATCGCAGTCACCAACCCTCAGTATGGCGGCGACACAAGCCGGGATCATCCTGGGCACCGCCGCTTACATGAGTCCCGAGCAGGCGCGCGGCGTGGCGGTCGACAAGCGGGCCGATGTATGGGCGTTCGGCTGCATCCTTCACGAAATGCTCACAGCCCGCCAGGTATTCGGCGGTGAGCTGATGTCCGACGTCATAGCGTCGGTCTTGAAGACCGAGCCCGACTACGCCGAGCTGCCGCCCTTGATCCATCCCAGTCTTCAAGGTGTCCTTCAACGATGTCTCGAAAAAGATCCGAAGCGTCGTTTCCGCGACATCGGCGACGTGGCGTATGAGCTACTCGCGATCCAGGCGGACCCCGATGGATCGAGCCTTTCCAAGGCAGCCGCGCCAGTTAGATCATCGAGGCCGTCGATGCTGCCATGGGCGGTGACGGTTGTTGCGGTACTCGCTGCGGTGGCCCTTGCGTTTCTGCCGGTGACGAACGATGAAGCCGAGCCCGGCCTTCCAGTTCGGTTGTCGGTGACACTACCCGCTGGAGAAGAGGTCCATCAGGACTCACCACCGGCTCTTTCTGACGACGGAAGTATGTTGGCGTATGTCAGCGAGCGGAATGGGGCGTACCAGTTGTGCATCCGTTATCTGGCGTCCTGGGAATCGCAGTGCACACCGATGGCGGGTCCGGTCGAGCTCGTATTTTTTTCACCGGACGGCCAACGTCTGGGTTTTGTAATCCTTGCAGATCAAATGAAAATTCTCGAGATCGGCAGTGGGCGGATTACGGACATTGCCGATCAAGCGTCCACGCTCGGAGCGGCCTGGCATCCCGACGGGGACACCATCATCTCTAATCGCCGGTACACCGAGGGGCTCTCGCGCATCTCTGCAAGCGGTGGGGAACCTGAGCCATTGACGACTCCTGATTCCGAAGGCGAGCTGGGTCACTTCTGGCCTCAGGTTCTTCCGGACGGCAAATCGTTGATTTTTACGCGCTTTACTTCACCGCCTGAAAGATCAGAAATTTCGGCTCTTGATCTGGACACATTGACAGTTAAAACTCTGCGAGAAGGTGTTGTGTTCGGTCGATACATCGACACCGGGGACCTGACCGGACACCTGCTGTATGTGAGATATGACACGCTGTTTGCCGCGCCGTTTGACCTCGAACGGATGGAGGTCATTGGCGACGAACAAGCGGTTCAGGAGGGCGTGTTCTTTCGGCTTGCCGACGTCCAGTCGGATTTCGCCGTGTCGGGTAACGCTACGCTGGCATACATTCCGTCTGCGGCCCCAAGGGAGTTGGTCTGGGTTGATCTCGACGGCAACGAAGAACTGGTGACCGACCGAAGAGACTCGTACCGGTATCCAAGCGTCTCTCCAGATGGTACACAGATCGTTTATCAGCTCGATCCGGGAATTCCCGAGATCTGGCGTTACGATCTGGAACGGGATGCGCCGGACCGTTTGGCGGCGGGCGACACTTCGAATCTGGATCCGATCTTCAGCCCAGACGGCAGTTTCGTCGTGTTCCAATCGGAGGCGACCGTCTGGAATCTGCACCGGGTTTCTACGATTGACCGTGATGTAGAGGAGTTGCTCATAACCTCGGAGGACAAGTTTCCCACATCGTTTTCTCAGGATGGGGGACTGATGGTCTACAGTGAGCCCGCCCCAGCGACAGATAATCATGATCTCTGGACGTTCTCTCTGGCCGATCTTGAGCCTCAGCGTTTCACGCAAACTCCAGACTACGAAGAAACCCATGGCGTGCTGTCTTCCAGTCTGGGTCTAATCGCTTATCAATCGGACTTTGAGGGCCCCTACGAAATCTTCGTCCAGTCCTTCGCGCAGCCGGATAGCCCCTTTACGAAGGTCTCCATAGACGGTGGTAAGGACCCTCAGTGGTCAAGGGACGGCCGGACGCTATTCTATCGTTCGGCGACGAACTTTATGGCCATGCACTTCGGCGAGAATTTATCTCCGGGAGTACCCGAGACTCTTTTTCCGGACGTATACGACGGTCCGTACAGATCCAATAATTCATACGACACTACCCCGGACGGCCGCCTCCTGATGGTCAAGACGCCGCCGGAGCTGGCGCCGCGACAAGTTCATGTCATTCTGAACTGGTTCCAAGAGCTGCGCGAGCGCGTGCCGGTGGATTGAGTGCCCCGCTCAAGTACTGTGATGTCGCGTACTCGGAAAAGTGAGAGGTCAAGTCCTGAGAAATCATCTTCTCGGACGTTGAGAATTTGCCAACCGTGGAGAACTTAAAGTCACAGTACGCCAAGGTTTCACAGGAGGCGGGTTGATGAGCACTTTACCCGATGGTTTGATCGCCGTTGTTAAGCGCGATTGTCCGACTTGCATACTGGTCGAGCCCGTGCTCAAGCGAATTGGGGGACCGGATGGTTCTTTGACGGTTTATACGCAGGATGATCCGAGCTTTCCCGAAGGGGTCGCCAATGTGATAGACGATACCAGTCTGGAACATTCCTATCGGTTTCAGATTGAGACGGTTCCGACTTTGCTCCGTGTTGAAAATGGTAGGGAGGTGGACCGGGCAATTGGATGGCATCGCAGAGAGTGGGAGGCGTTGAGCGGTATATGCGGGCTTGGAGCGGACTTGCCGGAAACACGACCGGGGTGCGGGTCCAAAAGCGTGGAGCCGGGAGTGGCCGAGGAATTGGCCGTCCGATTTGCAGATGCCAGGTTGGTTGCCCGGCGAGTAGAGGTCGGATCTATGGAAGATGAGGTGGAGGCTTGCTTTGAGCGTGGGTGGACGGACGGGTTGCCGGTCGTGCCGCCGACCGAAGTGAGGGCGTTGCGGATGTTGGAAGGGACGAGCCGTGCGCCCGATGAAGTGGTGGGGATTGTGCCACCAAATTATAACGAATGCACTGTGGAAAAGGTGGCGATCAATGCGGTGATGGCCGGGTGCAAACCGGAGTATATGCCGGTGGTGTTGGCAGCTATTGAAGCCGTGTTGATGGAAGACTTTGGGATGCACGGACTGCTTGCGACCACCTTTTTTGCAGGACCGATGGTGGTGGTCAACGGTCCGATTGCCCGGGAAATTGGGATGAATGCGCGGGTGAATGTGCTGGGGCAGGGCAATCGGGCAAATGCGACCATTGGCCGAACGCTTCAACTGGTGATTCGTAACGTAGGGGGAGGGGTGCCGGGTGGTGTGGATCGGGCGATGCAGGGAAATCCGGGGAAGTATACGTTCTGTTTTGCAGAGCGGGAAGAGGATTCGCCTTGGGAGTCTCTGTCGGTCGAACGCGGGTTTGCCGAGGGGGTATCTACCGTGTCTCTTTTCGCGGCCAGTGGGGTGACACCGATTATTGATCAGGCATCTCGGGAGCCGGAAGGACTGTGCCTCTCCATTGCCGCCTGTCTTAAAGCCGTTGGGCATCCCAAGCACTCAAATAGTCCAGGGCCTGTGTTGGTGATCTCGCCGGAGCATACGCGTCGGTTTGAGGACGCGGGTTGGTCAAAGGCTCAGTTCCGCGAGGTGCTGGATCGGTATTTGGAGGTTTCGGTGAAAGAATTGGTTTCTGGGGCAGGCGGGATTGCAGAGGGGATTTCAGAAAAACGGGTGGGGGTTCAGGAGACGCAGCCCAAGTTTCGGCCCGGGACATTGCACATTGTTCGAGCAGGAGGAGACGCAGGTCTGTTTTCATCGATTATTGGCAGTTGGGGAGGCAGTAAATCTGTTACGAGGGAGATCGTGAAATGAGCGAGACACGTGTGTTGCTGGATCCCACGTCGGAACAGAAACCGGCGCAGCGGGAACGGGTGGATCGGCCCGATTCGCTGGAGGGTTTGACAATTGGATTGTTGGATATTTCCAAAAACCGGGGCGATGTGTTTTTGGATCAGGTGGCATCCCATTTGATCGACCGGGGGTTGACCGCAAAGCGCTATCGGAAGCCGACTTTTACGCGCCCTGCTCCTGTTGAGCTACAGCAGCAGATTGCCACAGAATGCGATGTAGTTGTGGAAGGCTTGGCCGACTGAGGGTCTTGCACAACGTGCAGTGTGCACGATACGATCAACTTGGAAGTTCGAGGTATTCCGACCACATTTGTTGCTTCAGAGCCGTTTCGAGAGGCCGCTGAAGCCCAGGCGATCGCTTTGGGATTAGATGCAGCCCGGATCTTCGTTGGACATCCGATTCAGGATCGGACGGATGAGGAAATGCAGGCTCTTGCGGATGAGGCTTTGGAAGCAATTTTGAAGTCCATTTCGGCCTGAGATTGAAAGTGATCGAGATCCTCGGTAACACCACGCTCGACGAGGAAATCTTCCACATCCCGAAAGCTCAGACTGAATCGATAATAGAGCCAGGCACTGATGACCCTCTGGCCCTGCGGTCTCCGTCCTTGTTAACTGGTTTGAAGAACTGAAGGAACGGGTGCCGGTGCCGTAGCGACCCCCGCTGTCTCGCTTAAATCAGCTTTCCATTCCCCGAAAACCTCCTCAAAATACCCCTAACAAAACCCGCAGCAATTCCACATGCCTGGACGGTGCCCATACCGTCCATGTGACTGTTTCAATTGACCTGAAACGCTACCTGTAGTCTCATTCATCGAATCACATCGGTCCAGTGCATTGAATAGACATGCTTCAGAACTACTTCGAGACTCTGGAGGTTGTCGCTTTCGAGTCAGTCTGGGTTTGTGCGGCGGTTCTGATGCATCATCAGCCATAGGGAGGCAATAATGATGAGCAAAGTGTGGATTATTCTGGTTGTCGCGGCTGTAGCCGCCGGCCTCGGCTCTGGTTGTTCGGCAGACGACCCGGGCGTCGCTTCGCCTCAGGGCCCACTAGAGGGGACCGAAACACTGGTCTGGGTGGATCGACAGGGCAACGCGGAACCCGTGGGGGCAGCGGCCCGGGATTACCAATATCCCCGCCTTTCGCCGGATGAGCAGAGCGTGGCGGTCATGTCAGATGATGATATCTGGCTGTTCGACATTGCCCGACAGACGCTTACCCGCCTGACCTTTGCGGGTGGGTCGAATCAGCCCGTATGGACGCCGGATGGGCAATACGTGGCCTATCGGTCGATCCCAGAGGCAAATAACTTCCTGTTCTGGACAAGGGCAGATGGGAGCGGCACTGAAGAGCAGCTGACGACGGGGGCCCCCCGGCAGAACCCCACATCTTGGTCCCCGGACGGCCAACTTCTAGCCTTTTTCCAAAGTCCCGGCGTTGGAGGTGATGGGGACCGCGACATCTGGATGATGCCGTTGGACGGCGACCGGGAGCCGCGCCCATTTCTCGAAACGCCATTCAATGAGCTCGTAGCAATGTTTTCTCCCGATGGCCGCAGGGTGGCGTATGTCTCGGACGAGTCAGGCCGCAACGAAGTCTATGTGCTCCCGTTTCCCGGACCTGGAGGGAAGCGGCAGATATCGACCGAAGGCGGTGGATACCCCCAATGGGCACGAGACGGGCGAGAGTTGTTCTACCTGAACGACCTTCAGATGATGGCGGTGGAAATCGAGACGGAACCCGACTTTACTGTGGGCACTCCCAGGTTGCTTTTTGAAGGAGGTTTCGTGTCGAGGGCCGGAGGGCCTTATCCCGTCTACGATGTGTCAGCCGACGGCCAACGCTTCCTGATGGTTCAGGAAGTCGCGCCGGATTGATGGCCGTACCGGTGGAATCGGGTGCGACTTTCACGGCGGGCCGTCCCCAGATGCTCTTCGAAGGAAGCTACCCCACTCCAAATTCAGGCCGGCAGCTCTATGATGCTTCGGCTGACGGCGAACCGTTTCTCATGATCAAGAGCGGCACGGATGACGCCGGCGCTGGCCAGCCCCAAATCAACATCGTCCTCAATTCGTTTGAAGAACTGAAGGAACGGTTCCGGTGCCCTGATTCTTAACTTCGAGTCCTGACAAATCATCTTTTCGGACGTTGAGAACGGCTGGACCAGTCATCCGGAAGACCTTCGCCACCGCTCAACACCCCGAGCCCCTTACAACCCTAGACTTGCCGGCGAGAAACGAGTTGTTCGGATTCTGAAAAGTCGCAAGGACGATCGCGGATCTTGAGACTGCCGACGGCATCGCGCCTCCCCACATCGCAGAGGCCGTGCGCTACAGGAAGATCGATTGAGTGCGGTGAGTTCGCGAAGGACAAAGCCGCCTCAAATCATGCGCCGTAGGTGTCTATAAGTTCGTGGGAAATCCAGAGCGCTTTCTTATTTTGAGAACTATGGTTGCGTAACACTAAGAATTTGGACGAAAACCGGTAATGTTGACACGGATCTGAGCCAGGGATCTCTTGATCGTGATAAACAGTGTCTTTCCGTCCGGCCCACCGAAACCGATATTCGTCGGTCCAGCACCGTTGTCGTGCGGTGTGAGAATCGTACCCATGTGTTGACCCGCCGGAGAGATGAGGGCAACGCCGCCGCTCCGGTTGCTGGCGCAGTAAAGGTTGCCTGTCAAATCCACCTTCATGCCGTCGCATCCGATGGGACTGAAGTCGATCTGATTCTCAAGACGACCGTTGGCCCGCACATCGTAGCGTACGATCGTTCCGGCGTTTGTCACATACAGGTATCGCTCATCGGGCGAAAACGTCAGACCGTTCGGACGGATGTCATCGGCCAGCAACTGCAGATCACCATTTCGGACCCGGTAGAGGCTGCTCGGCAGCTCGTGCCCCGCCCCGGGACGCTCCGAGCGCGGATCGGTGAAGTAAACCCAACCATCCGAGCGCACCACGACGTCATTGGGACGGTTGAGCCGACGACCCTGGTAACGGTCGGCCATTACCGTGCGCGTGGCTCCATCGGCTTCGAGCCGCATGATGGCCCGGTCCCCTTGTGCAGTCCACAGTATCCGGCCCTCAGGATCCAGCGCGATCCCGTTCGACCCGAAAGAAACGGGATAGAATCGCCCGTTGAACGACCCGATATTGCCGGTGGCCTGCATCGGCGTCGTGTCCGTCGAGTTGAGGCCAGTCCGCTCGAGAAACACCGACAGCTCTCCGCCCTGCCATTTGTAAATCGTGTTGGCTCCGATGTCGCTGAACAGCAGATACCCGCCCTGACCACTATCGATCCATAATGGCCCTTCGGCGTTGCCGAAATAGTCGCCCTTCAGGATCTCCACCCCGGCGTCGGGGGAGACGATCGCGTCAAGTTCCGGCGTCAACCGTTCGACGGAGCTGACGGTGCCCGTCTGAGCCAGGGAGTGGCTGAGACCGAGCGCAAGAAGGATGCCGAGTGACAGGGATACTTTGTACGAGGCAATCATGGTTCCTCCAGCAGAATGACAGATCAATGGGTTCGCTTCGGTTTCCGAGAGCGATCATCCGCAATATGGACAATCAAACTACAGGTTTGAAGTCGGAGGCAAGAACATGTGGGCGGATAAGCGAAATAAGCGGGGTCTGACGGCTATGGCAACACCACGCGCTTGCATCAACATCGTCCTGAACTGGTTTGAAGAAATGAAGGAACGGGTACCGGTGCCGTAGTTTTTCGGGTCAAGTCCTGACAAATCATCTTGGCGGACGTTGAGAATTGGAAAACCTTGAAAATCACGAATAAAGCACGCTTCCTGCGATATTAGACAACTCCATAGAAAGGCCGGTCCGAATCCTTTTTATTCTGTGACGCCCGGATCTGCTCACATCCAGGTGGCCATTCTGCTCTCGATCATCGGTGCTCTGCTGCGGGCATCGACATAGCCGATCTCGGTTCCCGCCCAGCGATCCTTCCAAGACAGGTGACTATTGTTTGACGCGTTCACCATCCTGTGAAATCGTAGGTCCTTCCCACTCTGAATCGCGGAGGTTCGAATGAACGCAAAACTGCCTGTCTTCCTGACTGGACTTCTCGTCCTGGCTGTGTCGTGCGCGCCGGCCGAGGCTCCGCCTGCGACCGATGCGGGCGGTTCCGGCCTCGCGTTTATCGGCGTCAATCTCGTGCCGATGGACTCCGAACAGGTTGTGGCCGGTCAGACCGTCCTCACGCGCGAGGGTCGTATCGTGGCCGTCGGGCCGGCCGAGAGCGTCGATGTGCCCGCCAATGCCGCGCGCGTCGATGGGAACGGCTTGTATCTGATGCCGGGACTCGGTGAAATGCACGGCCACATTCCGGGGCCGGACCAGCCACAGCAGCTCACCGAAGACGTCCTTTTCCTCTATGTTGCCAACGGCGTCACCACAGTCCGCGGGATGCAGGGTAGGGATGGCCAACTCGCGCTGCGAAATCGCGTGAATGCCGGTGAGCTGGTGGGGCCCAACCTGTATCTGGCTGGCCCCAGCTTCAACGGCGAGAGTGTCACCTCGCCCGAAGCCGCCATCGAGAGAGTCCGGACGCAGAAATCAGAGGGTTGGCATCTGCTGAAGGTTCAGAACGGTTTGAGCGTTCCCACTTATGACGCGATGGCCCAGACAGCCCACGAGGAGGGGATTCGCTTCGGGGGTCATGTGCCGGCCGATGTCGGGCTGATTCATGCAATCGAGTCGGGCCAGGAGACCTTCGACCACTTGGACGGTTACGTGCAGTATCTGGCCGATGCGGCGGGGAATCTCGACGAGGCCCGTCTGGCAGAAGTCGCAGAGATGACGCGAGAAGCCGGTGCATGGGCCGTCCCGACAATGGCGCTATGGGAGGTTCTCCGGGGCACGATCCCGCGCGAAACCGTCCTGTCGTATCCTGAAACGAAGTACATGCCGCCGGCAATGGTTGAGCAGTGGACAGCGCGGGTCGACCGGGCTCTCGGCGATCCGGCCTTCGACGCGGCCGCAGCCCGAAGGTTGATCGCCAACCGGATGCGCGTCCTCA
Source organism: Terriglobia bacterium (assembly GCA_965218085.1). GTDB lineage: Bacteria > Acidobacteriota > Terriglobia > 20CM-2-55-15 > 20CM-2-55-15. The sequence continues at coordinate 1,772,332 of CBDCKF010000001.1, forward strand.
CGGCGCTCCACGAGGGAGGTGCCCGCATCATGCTCGGGACCGATTCGCCCCAGGTCTTCAGCGTCCCGGGCTTCTCCATTCATCGGGAGATGGAGCGGATGGTCGAGGCCGGCATGTCGCCTTACCAGGTGATCGCTTCCGGCACGCGTGCTGTCGGGGAGTACTTCAGTAACGAAGATGATTTCGGAACGATCAGCGTCGGCGCGCGCGCCGACCTGATTCTTGTGGAAGCCAACCCCCTCGAGGATGTCGGCCACGTCGCGCAGCGTCGGGGCGTGATGGTTCGCGGGCAGTGGATACCTGAAGCCGACATCCAGCAGCAGCTCGAGTCGATCTCTGCGTCCTACTGAAATCTGGGACGGAGACCGATTGAACTGCTTTGAAGAGCTGAAGGAACGTGTGCCGGTCCCTTGATTTTCAAGTTCAAGTCCTGAGAAATCATCTTCCCGGACGTTGAGAATCCCCATTTTTAGGGCCTTTTCTCATAGTCCGAGAAGGTCTGCCGGATCAACCGGTCGATCGAACACATGCATTAAATGTTTCTGCTGGAGTTGCGAATCTAATAGCGCCTAACTCCATGCCTTAGTATTCTTTACCGAGTTTTTCACGACTCTTTCAGTCGCACATTAAAACGATGGAATCAGGCTCCAAACCCGGCCATTACGAGATCCTATCTGCCCTTGGCAAGGGTGGAATGGGCGAGGTGTGGAAGACCAATCAATCCGGGCAACGTTGGCCGTGTCTGGTCGGACGGGAGGTTACGGCGGCATTGCGCATGATGTTAGGAGAATAACGGAAGCGTGCGTTCCGGGAGAGGCGAAACGGCAACGAAAATCAAGATGCGTTGACAGATACTCTAAATAGTTCTATTTTTTTGGCAATCCGCTCGATCCCAATGACTGATAGAGCACCCATTGTGACGATCTGCGTCGGCGTCTCTTCGTTAGCATGGAACGGTGGGTTGGAACATGACTACGGGTTCTAAGGCCAATCTCACAATTGGAGCTTTTTTCAAATCCAGGGGGCTATGATGAAGAAGTTGGTCGCATTTTTCGCCTTCGTTGCGGGCCTGGCGATCATCGCGGGACCGCTCTTCGCACATCACGGTACGGGAATATCATATGATTTGGATGCGCCGTTCCTCACGTTGAAGGGCACGGTAACGGAATTCGCGTTTCGCAATCCCCATGTGTCCATTTTTATCGATGTGATGGACGAGAACGGCATCGTTGTGAATTGGGCGCTCGAGCACAGTAGCGTGGCCAGTTTAGCTCGCGAAGGCTATAACAGAAATTCACTGCGCCCCGGCGAAGAAGTGACTGCCATCGCTTATCCCTCCAGAGGAGGCGCCCAAGTGGGGCTCACCTTTAAGATCATTCGGGCCGACGGCACGGAACTGCTCCACAGGGATCAGGCGGGAGCACCCCAGCCGGCGCAGCTTCCGGAACGGGAGGGTCCGGCACGGTAATGAGGTTAAACGCGCGAAGCCTGTCAGGAAGTTCACGAATGCGAAGTCGTTTTGTCAACGTAATCCCTGTCTTGGTGTCTGTGCTTGTTTTTTCGTCGGCAGCAATAGCCGAAACCGGTCCGCCATTGGGGCAGCAACAGGGGAGTCCGGTAACGGCGGGCCAATTTGATCCACGTGAATTTTCCGGAATCTGGGAACGGCAAGAAGGAGATCGGGGCCTCAGCCGAGATGTGCCTCCCATGACGCCGGAGGGCCAGGCTCGGCTCGACGCCAATATTCCGGCCCGCGGCACAAGATTGGGCGAGGAGCCGAGGGAAGGGGACCCCCCTGGCCGAGCGAGAGCGGTTGTGCCCGCGCTTTCAAACGATCCCATGATGAAGTGTAATCCTCAGGGTTTTCCACGACTCTTTCTTCAGCCGTCACCTGTTGAATTTGTCCATCTCGACAACAGATTGATGCAATTCTACCAGCGCGAACGACAACTGTGCGAAATCTGGCTCGACGGGCGAGAAGTGCCTTCTGGGGAGAACCTCAATAACCTCGGACCGGCGTGGTATGGACACTCGGTTGGCGAGTGGCAAGGAGACACGCTTGTTGTCCAGACGGTCGGTCTTGATGACAGAGCGTGGCTCGACTACTGGGGTTATCCGAAAAGTTCCGAAGCGAGGATCGAAGAGCGCTACATGCGAGTCGATACCGACACTATAGAGGTTCACCTGACGCTTTATGACCCCACTTACTATACGGCCCCTTGGGTATCGGACACGAAAGTCTTTAGGCGAGGGCCTCCCAGCAACCACACTTTTTATGGATGGTACGGGCTATTCTCAGGGATCACCGAAGAAATCTGCGCGCCGTTGAACGAAGTGGATGACTTCAACCGCCGGGTCCGTGACCCCGCAGGCTTAGGGATCATTGACTAGAAAAATGGGCCGCAGATTAAGGAGCCTTCCGGTTGATCCGTGGCTGAAGCTTCATCCGAACGGGTGCCGGTTCCCTGAGGGGTGTTTACGACTCCTCTTCCATGAAAACGAAATCGACTGTCACTGGTTATCACGCTGGTCATGGCGTTGATCGCCGCGTTGCCGCCCCCGAATGAAAGAACTGCTCGCCGTTGATGTTGCTCTGCTGCTACCAGAGGAAACAAACGAACTCTGCAGACGAATCAACTCGGCTCTGGTGCAGGATGACCCCACAGGTTTTGCTTTTGACTCAACTCACTTTCCTCACGTTACGTTAGGGCGTGTTAACACTAACGTAGTGCCTCGACGATGAGAGCGAAGTGAAGGAAGGCGAGGAACATGACGTCGAGTTTATCGAAACGGGAGAAGATACGCCGGAAACCCTTGAGTCGGCGGAAGAGCCTCTCGACTTCGTTCCTGCGGCGGTAGAGCACGCGGTCGTATTCCCACGGCTCCAGGCGGTTGCGCTTGGGCGGCACGACGGGAATCCACCCAAAATCCAGAGCCAATTGGCGGGTCTGGTCGTCCTGGTAGGCACGGTCCATCAGCAGCGGTAGCGGCTCGGGTAGTGGCCCCAGACCGGCGAGCAGCTCGCGGCCCTGCGGGGCGTCGTGCGCTTGGCCGGGCGAGAGCGCAAACGTTATCGCCGTTCGAGCATTCGCGGCAACCAGATGAATCTTGGTGGTCCATCCACCGCGGGATTTGCCGATCGCTTGCGGACCGTTTTTTTTAACGCTCCCGTGCCGTCGGGATGAACCTTCACAATGGTCGAGTCCATCGAAACGGCTTCGACCCGGATGCGGACCAGTTGCTCGCGCTGGAGTTTCTCGAAGACGGCGTCGAGCACGCCGTTCTTGGACCAGCGGTTCATCCGGGTGTAGATGGTGTGCCAGTTGCCAAAGCGCTTGGGCAGACCGCGCCACTTGCAGCCCTGCTCAGCCACATACAAAATGGCGTTCAAGACCGTCAGGTTCGAAAGACTGACGTTGCCCCGCTGACGCGGCAGTTCCGGCTCGATGCGACAATACTGCTCCTGTGTGATCTCCATGCGTGATTATAAAACATTCATGCTCATTAGTGTTAACACGCCCTAGTTCAGCAGTACGTTTTGAAATCGAACCTAGCCGCGCTATGCAGTCAAGTAGGGAGAGTCTTGAAGGGCCGATCCCCGTTGCGACTGCGGGCGTTAGAAACAGCTTTCGTCGGAACTCCAACGCTTCTCCGCATTGCGAAATCAAAAGCGTTAAGGCAGATTCACGACGATCTGGTGAACGCCTTAGCGGGGCTGTCCGAGTCGTGGGGTGACGGCAGTGCCTTCTTTTCACAAGGAGAGGGCGTTCAGGGCTGGGAAATCGCATACGTAACCGAATATCGGGAAGCCGCGAGCTTCGACAGGTATGACCCTCATGTCACCCTCGGAGTCGGTCGGAGCGAGATCCCAATACAGCCGTTCTCCTTTACAGCCGATCTCGTCGGTTTGTACCATCTGGGAAAATTCTGCACCTGTCGCCGACGTTTACAGGAATGGAGACTGAACTCTGAGGCTCTCGACCCAGAATCGTCCAAATCTGGTTTGAAGAACTGAAGGAACGGGTGCCGGTGCCGTAGTTCCCTGGGAGTCGCCTGCAGGTAGAAGTGAAATTTTGTGCCGTATTCAATTACAGTATGTGAACCGTCCGCGTTCTGTCCGATTCTAGTGCACGACAGGGAGGACGGGATGTGGCGGTGCTCCGATCCGCCGTTTAGCTCCCACGTCCTGGACAGCCTGTTCCGCCCGCTCTCACTCCTGCAGGCGCGGGAGTGGCGCAAGAGGGGTGAAATCACGGGGAAAAGCGGACCGGCTACTGGAGATACAACATGAGAATGATGTTTGTGGTTTTGGCGGCGGCCATTACGATCGCCTCGTCTGCGTCGGGACATCACAGCAACTCGATTTTCAATCTGGACTCGGTTGTAGTTATCCAAGGTACAGTGACTCGATTCGACTGGCAAAACCCACACGTCTATATCTACGTCGAAACGACAAACGACGGTGGCGAACAAATCGAATGGCTCATTGAAACAGACCCGACACCGATCCTGACACGAAACGGTTGGAGTTTGGAATCACTTGCGCCTGGAGATTCAGTTGCCGTCCGAGCAAGTCCCGACAGGAGGGCCCAGCGGAACCACGCCTTACTGGTTTCCATTGCTACCGAAGATGGAGCCGTCTTAACACCAAGGTCGAACGGGGTGGAAACCGTCTCACGAGCTTCCAGTCTCTCGGGCGTGTGGGATGCTATGCGGGGATTCAACTCCCGACGCTTCATCTATGGAGCCTTGACTGAGAAGGGAGCAGTTGCGCAGGCTGAGTACAGCGAGTCGGATAACCCCGTGGCGAACTGCATCCCGTTCCCCTTACCCACAATAGTGGCCGCGCCCTACCTGTACGAGATAGAGGTTCGAGACGATACCGTTACCATACGAAGTGAATTTTTCAATGTGGAGCGAACCATCTATATGGACGGTCGTGGACATCCCGAGAATGGTGAGCGTAGCAACCAAGGCCATTCCATCGGCCGGTGGGAGGGCAATGTTTTGGTCGTGGATAGCACGCATTTTGACGACAATCGGGCAGGTAACCGTGCGGGCATCCCCTCGAGCGCTCAGAAGCATGTCGTCGAAAGATACGCGTTAAGCGAAGATGGGACTCAGATCGCCATCGATTTCATTGTGGAAGATCCTGAGTATCTGGCTGAGCCAATGACTGGTGGCATCAAGTGGGACTACGCGCCGGATCTCGAGATGTTGCGATTCAGCTGTGATCCAGACTCAGCAAGTCGCTATACGTTTCAGTGACGTTTAGGATGTAACTTGACTTCCGGGGTCTTTCAAAAAGGATTCGAGGATTGTTGGTGTCTAAAAGTTTTGGATTTTCCCAATTCTCCACTATTGGATGGCCCACCCGCTTATTCCTGAGTGTATGCAGTCGTGTTGCTCGTCCGTGTTGCGCTGGTCGCCGTCGCTCTCGTGGTTCTCGGTGCGGCGAGCGGCCGCTTTCCTTCGATATCGGCGTCAAAGTCTGATCGATCCTTGTCGAGTTTCTTCGGCTCCTGAATCCACTTGGACGTGTAGTCGCCTATACGGAAAGGTGCCATTGAAGTGATGTGGCGGATTTCTAACGAGGAGTCGCCAAGTGTTTAGGAATGGTGAACTAGGCCGACCCGGATGCGAGGGTAGAGTTTTTGATGCACGGTGCGGACCGAAACGCGGAGGAATGCTTGAATTGTTGGATTGACGTAGCAGAAGCAGCGGGAATTATCGCGGTCGCTCCGGAGTTTTCATTTAAGCGTTTCGGTATGTCCCCGCGAGGCTACAACCTAGGTTCGGTGTGCTTTGCCCGAGGGCCCAAAGGCCTGATAACGTATGTGCCCCAGGCAGAGCCCCTCAGCCAGCATCCGGATTCGCATGGCCAATCTGCCCGCTCATTGTGCGACGAGGCGGCCGCCCCCTGTGGGCTGCATCAGGACGGTACCGTCCTCTCGGATGACCCGAGCGAGCCGCGCATATCTCCGCGTTGTCTGTGCGTTCTTGACCGGGTGAGCTTCGACGGTCACCTGCTCTCCGGGTCTGAGCGAGTCCTCGGTCCAGCCCCCACCCAGCATGACGCGCACGGGATGTGTTTCGATTCTCCAGTCGACCGTGTCGCCGCTTGCCTCCGTCACCTCGACGTAGATGTACACATGGGGATTCCGCCAGTCGAGACGGGTCAGTCGACCCTGGACCGTGACGATCGCCTCGGAATCGAAGTACTGCTGACTGTGGTGAGCGAACGCATCCGAGGCCAACGCCAGCAGAGCGGCGACGAGGATTGAAACGGTGACGCTCGCTCCCAATATTGTTGATAACCAGGATCTCATCTTGCTGACCTCCCGTAGCTCGGGTATATACCCGACGCGTGCAGCGTTGACGATCGACACCCCGTCACGGAACTACGGCGAGTCACTCTGTGGCAGCCGAACCCAGTCCGGATCCCTGTACTTCGAAGGGAAGAATTGCGCCGGGAACCTCGCGTCCTCCGGGACGCAGTTGAACTCCGCCAACGCTGTCTCGGTAGGTCCCCATTCGTAAACGAAACTGTACGGCTCCAGCAGAATGAGCGGATCCTCGGCGACCACCTCCACTCTCAAACGGTCGCCGACCGGCCAATATCGCTCGCTCACCTTCTTCAGCGTCGAGGAGGCCACGTTCCCCGAGTTGACGTGTCCGTTCGGATCAAAATCAAACTTCGTGGTCTCGATCACCAAGCTGTCTCCCTCGTACCGACCGATCGAGTGCCCCTGCATGCTGAAATCAGCCGGACCTGGTGTCGGATGGCCGTACCCCTCCAGCCAGACGGTACGAACGACGTCATCCTTCTCATAGCGGAGAAGCACCCGGTCCGCCTGCTGCTCGATTCGAAAGTTGTAGGGGTCTCGAATGATGACGGGTGCGGTGGCCGGCCGGCAGTCATATCTCGGCGCCAGCACCTCGTCGAACATCTCCCGAAACCCAATGGCTCGGGCCGTCAGGCGGACAGGACCATCCTCTCCGACACTCCCTCTCCTCTCCCAGTTCCCCGAGAGGTCAGGAACGTCACTTACGGATCCCGGAGACTGGGCGTCAAGGACAGTTGGGTGATATCCGGCCACCGCCAACAGCACAGTAGCAATGGCAACCGTCGCGAGCGCTTGACGTTGAGCGGCTATGTCCAAGAGGTAAACGACCCTTCTTTATGAAAAAGATCACGTCACAAGAAGATCACGCCACCGATTCTTCTCGTTCCGGAAGGTTCACCCTTATGGAGCATCAGGCTGCCGGTCCCTGTCAAGGTCGAAATAGGAACCTGTGGGTGGCGAATGACCAATCTGTCCCGCTATCCGTTGAGGAATCAAGTCATGTGATCCTGGGCGAGGTCGCCAGGATGTCTCGATGCGCGACCTCATCATCCTGCGGGTCCACCTGATCGCCACACTGGCTCGGGTGACGGGCCCCGGCGGTCTGCGGTCGGTCGTGGCTGATTCTCTCCTGGTCAAGCATCAACTGCTGATTCTCAATCGCTCGCGGCAACGGTAGCCGAACCTCCGATCGTCGGATCGGATCGTCGCCGGTGTCTGTGCGCTGTTCATGCGCCCTGCCCGCGTGATCCGCTCGGCGATCGTGCTCAGACCGTCGACAATCCTGTGGAATCATTGCATATTGGTCCATCGCGCCTAGCCCACAACAGATCACGCGGATCGACCGCTCGGTCATGGTTAGAGGGGTTCCCGGCGCGGATCGGATCAACATCGTCCTCAATTGGTTTGAAGAACTGAAGGAACGGGTGCCGGTCCCCTAAACGACCATGAATATGATTCTCAAGTCCTAGAAATTCTGCCAGATCAACCGGTCGATCGAACACCTGCGTTTGATGTTTCGGCCAATTCTCAATTGCCGACCAGGCCGTTTCTCCGGACTTGAGAGTTTGTTTGCTTCTAAATTCATCCTTTAGTATCGTTTGCAAAACTTTTAACGGTTCGTTTCGACACACACTATAACGATGGAACCTGGCACCACACTGGGCCATTGCGAGATCCTCAGCCTTCTCGGCAACGGGAACTGAGAGCGTGATGCGTCAGGACACAACCATTTGGGGATTGTCGTAGAGGTGAAGGAGGAGAGATGAAGAGAACCATTCAGGTAACGCTGTTGACCCTGTTGTTCACCCTGTCAATGGGTGCGATGGTGTCTTACGCACACCACGCGTTTGGTGCGATCTACGAAACTTCAACGGAGCTTGCGTTTGAAGACGTAACGATTGTCAGCGTGGCCTGGACGAATCCGCACACCCGAATTGCGTTCGATGTCAGCGACGAGAACGGCGAGGTAACGCGCTGGAATACGGAAACGGGAAGCCCATCGGCTCTGTCGCGCATCGGCTGGCTGAGAAACGCCGTGAAAGTCGGTGATGTCATCGACGTTGAGGTGAATCCGGCGACGGACGAGACGCCGCGCGGTCATCTGGTCAAAGTGACTTTGGCCGACGGCACGGTGTTTGACCGTACCGGCATCGACAATTAAGCGGGAGAATCCGACATGATCAGGCGTTCCTTTAGTATGTGCTTCTTCGTAGTTCTGTTTCTCAGCCTGCCGCCCTACGGAGTTGCCCAGCAGCCCGCGCCGGTGCGCGATCTGAACGGCGTGTGGAATGGCAGTGCGGTCATGGACCTGGAGCCGGTTCCCGAAATGACCGAGTGGGCACAGGAGCGGTTTGACGCGGCCCTGCCGTTTCGCGGGCCGAGAGCGGTTGCGGTGTCCGAATCGAACGACGATTTCCGCATGTGCGATCCGCTGGGATTTCCTCGCAGCATCTTTTACGAACTCCGCGGAGTGGAGATTTTCGAGACGCCCAACAAGATGTTGATGTTGTTCCAGTACCAGCGTACATGGCGCGAAATCTGGACAGATGGACGCGAGCTTCCAACGAACGTGGGGACCTACGAACCGGGTGCGCCCGACCCGGCCTACTTAGGCTACGCCGTGGGCCGGTGGGTGGATGACTACACCTTTGTCGTCAATTCCACGGGCTTCCATGAAGCGGCCTGGAGTGATCCGGAAGGTCACCCGCGGAGCGTCGGCGCGCGGATAGAAGAACGCTATCGCCGCATCGACCATGGTAGACTGGAAATCACCGTGACAATCGATGATCCGATTGCCTATACGGAGCCGTTCGTGGCGATGAGGCAGATCGTAAATTGGGATCCGGACCAGGAGTTCGAAGAGCAATTCTGCGTACCTTCGGAAGCGATCGAGTATATGTCCACGTTCGCACCGGAGCGGTAGGTACAGGGATTCGCCCGGTGGCAGCCGGTTGAGCGGCCGGCGTTGATCGTTGAAGTGTCGTTTTGATAATAGTATTTTGACCGCCCTGATGGTCATCAGTAAGTACCTGCAAGAGGTCGAGGAGGAAAGTTGAAGACAATCGGAGTAGCACTGCTGGTCGCGATGCTCGTCCTGTCGGTGGGCGTGACGGCGTCATATGCGCACCACGCGTTCGGTGCAATATATGAAAGCTCAAAGCAGGTTGCGTTTGAACAAGTGACGATTGTCAGCGTGGCCTGGACGAATCCGCACACCCGAATTGCATTCGATGTCACCGAGGAGAACGGCAACGTGATCCGTTGGGACACGGAGACAGGGAGCCCGTCGGCTCTGTCGCGCATGGGCTGGTTGAGAAACGCCGTCAAGCCCGGCGACGTTATCAACGTTGCCGTGCAACCGGCGCTGGACGGAACCAACCGCGGTCACCTGTTCCGCGTTGTCTTGCCTGATGGCACGGAGTTCAATCGCCGCGGCGCCTTAAGGTAAGGTGGAGAACCCGACATGATCATTCGTTCCAGCGGTGCGTATTTCCTCGTGATTCTGTTTCTCAGCTTGTCGCCTTACGGAATGGCACAGGAGCCGGCGCCGGTTCGCGAGTTGACCGGCGTCTGGGAGAGCGGGGGGGCGAATTTCGACGCTCAGTTCCCTGAAATGTCTGAAATGACCGAGCGGGGACGGGAACAGTTCGATGCGAACCTGCCTTTCAGCGGGCCGCGCGCCGGCGCGGTCGCTGAATCGAATGACGGCTTTCGTGTGTGCGATCCGCTGGGATTTCCGCGCAACGTTCTTTATGAGCTCCGTGGGACTGCGTTTGCCGAGATGCCGGACAGGATGTTGATGCTGATGCAGTACATGCGTCATTGGCGCGAGATCTGGACGGACGGACGGGCGCTCCCAACGAACGTGGGGACCTACGAAGACGGCGCTCCCGATCCGCGCTATAACGGCTACTCGGTGGGCCGGTGGGAGGACGACTACACCTTTGTCGTCAACTCCACGGGCTTTCACGAAGACATCTGGGCCGACGAGCAAGGTCACCCGATCAGCACAAACGCACAGGTAGAGGAACGTTATCACCGGGTCGACCACGATACTTTGGAAGTCACGATGACCATTACCGATCCCATGAACTACACCGAGCCGTTCGTGACAATAACAGAAACCTTGAACTGGGACGAGGACCAGGAATTCGAAGAGCAGCTCTGCATCCCCTCTCAAGCTCTAGAGTACATACGGACGTTCGCGCCGGAGCGATAGGGACAGTGATATGCCGCCGCTTGAGCGGTTGGCGTTGATCGGTAGCGCCCTGATTCCACCCACGATACTCTGGAAGTCACCGTGACAATCGTTGATCCTGTAGCCTATACGGAGCCGTTTGTGGCGATGAAGCAGGTCTTACGTTGGGACCCGGACCAGGAGTTCGAAGAACAATTCTGCGTCCCTTCGGAGGCGATCGAGTACATGTCCACGTTTGCACCGGAGCGCTGACGCTGTGGCTCACCATGCCGCCGCTCGAGCGACTGGCGTTGACATCAAAGGTGGGGGAGGAATAGTATCGCTTTGATAATACTATTTTGACCGCCCTGATGGTCATCATTAGGTACCCGAAAGAGGTCGAGGAGGACAGATGAAATCAATCGGAGTAGCCCTATTGGTCGCGCTGCTTGCCCTGTCGGTGGGCGTGACGGCGTCATACGCGCACCACGCGTTCGGTGCAATATACGAAAGTTCAAAGCAGGTTGCGTTTGATCAGGTGAAGATCGTCAGCGTGGCCTGGACGAATCCGCACACCCGAATTGCGTTCGATGTCACCGAGGAGAACGGCGACCTGACCCGTTGGGACACGGAAACGGGGAGCCCGTCGGCTCTGTCGCGCATGGGATGGTTGAGAAACGCTGTGAAGCCCGGCGACGTCATCAACGTTGCCGTGCAACCGGCGCTGGACGGAACCAACCGCGGTCACCTGTTCCGCGTTGTCTTGCCTGATGGCACGGAGTTCAATCGCCGCGGCGCCCTGAGATAAGCCGGAGAACCCGACATGATCGTGCGTTCCAGCAGTGTGTGTTTCTTTGTAATTCTGTTTCTCAGCCTGTCGCCATACCTATCGGCCCAGGAACCGGCGCCGGTTCGCGAGCTGACCGGCGTCTGGGAGGGCCGGGTGAATTTCGACGCTCAGTTCGCTGAAATGACCGGGTTTGGACAGGAACAGTTCGACGGGCACCTGCCTTTCAGCGGGCCGCGCGCCGGCGCCGTCGCTGAATCGAATGATGGCTATCGTGTGTGCGATCCCCTGGGATTTCCGCGCAACGTCGTTTATGAACTCCGTGGGACTGCGTTTGCCGAGATGCCGGACAGGATCGTGATGCTGATGCAGTACGGGCGTCATTGGCGCGAGATCTGGACAGACGGACGGGAGCTCCCAACGAACGTGGGAACCTACGAAGACGGTGCTCCCGATCCGCGCTACAACGGCTACTCGGTGGGCCGGTGGGAAGATGACTACACCTTCGTCGTCAACTCCACGGGTTTTCACGAGGACATCTGGGCCGACGAGCAAGGTCACCCGATCAGCACGAACGCGCAGATAGAGGAACGTTATCACCGGGTCGACCACGATAGTTTGGAAGTCACGATGACCATTAACGATCCCATCAACTACACCGAGCCGTTCGTGACAATAACGGAAACCTTGAACTGGGACGAGGACCAGGAATTCGAAGAGCAGCTCTGCATCCCCTCTCAAGCGCTAGAGTACATCCGGGCGTTCGCGCCGGAGCGATAGGGACAGTAATTCGCCGCCGCTTGAGCGGTTGGCGTTCATCAGTAGTACCTTGATTCCACCTAAATGAGCGGTTTCAACCGCTCCTTTTGCTGTAACGGGCTGTTTCCTACCGACCGTTTTGAGAGAAGGCGTTCGCCGCTTCCACCGCTCAGAGAATACAATTGATCGTCGCAGTATCCGACCTTATACTCGATCGGCAACTTTTTGGCTTATTATTCGAGAATAAGCGGAGGCAATCCAGGCAGTTTAAGAGCGTGGCCAGTCGTGCTCGGGTTAAGGCGCCTCGCGTACCATAAGGGGGGGGGCAAATACATCATGAAGTTCGGAGAGAGGCGAATTGTTCTTGGCGCGGTGGCAATGGTGATCGCATGCATGGTGCCACTTGCGTCTGCAGTCGAACCCGCTGAACGGCCGCAGCAGAACCCCCCGATGGCCGACGACGTATTCAATAACGTCCAGGTTCTCACAGGGCTTACCGTGGACGAGTTTTGGAACACGATGGGGATGTTTGCAGCTTCTCTGACCAAGGACTGCGTCGATTGCCACGTCATCGAGGCCCTCGAGAATTGGGACGCCTTCGGCCAAGAAACAGACCAGATACGGATCGCCCGGGGCATGATTCGGATGGTCAACGACATCAACAACACTCAGTTTGGGGGCTTGAAACGGGTGACGTGCTTCACGTGTCATCGCGCTACCTCGATTCCGGAGGCCGCGCCTGATCTTACTCTGCAGTACGGTCTTGTAGAGAATCCGAATTCGATGACCTTGTACCCGACTCCCCTTGCACCGCCGGTCGAGGAAGTTTTTGATACCTATATTGAGGCCATTGGCGGGGCCGAAGCTGTGGCGAATATTGAGAACGTCGTTATCCGGGGGACGTATGCGGGCTTCGAAACCGGCCATATCGACACTCCTTTTGAACTCTATGCTCAAGCTCCGGACAGACGCGCCCGCATTTTCCATAAGGCCTCGGGAGACCACTACCGCGTTTATGACGGGGAAAACGGGTGGAATTCCAACCCTGATATGCCGGTTCCCTTGATCCCCCTGTCTGGTGGCAATCTGTACGGTGACAGAGTCGGCGCGCTTTTGTCCTTTCCGGCTCAAATCCGGGAGAACTTCAGCCGGTGGGTGGTCAGCTTCGTTTTCGTCGGCGATCAGACCTTCACGGTCGCCCAGGGCGTCCAAGGGGCTGAGCTTCCGGTCAACTTCTATTTCGACGAGTCCGGACTGTTGACCAAGGTTCTGTACTGGACGGAGACCGCCGTGGGTCCGGTGTCGACCATGATCGAATACACCGATTACCGCGAGGTCGATGGGGTCATGGTGCCTTTCTTCTGGTCGGAGTCATGGACGACGGGAATGATCACTCTTCAACTGACCGACGTGGAATTTAACGTCCCGATCGATTCCGCTAGATTCAGCCAGCCGCCTCCTGCCTACTAGCAGGCTGCTGAAAAACTCTGTTTTTCGACAGCCTGCGGCGCGGCTCAGGATGTGCCGCCATTTTCGATGGCGGTAAGCCATTGAAAATGTGAGTCACCCGAGAATCACACTTCTCGGGTGGCGTTGCTGCAAAAAGCCATTGAGGGCTTTTTCAGCATCCTGCGAGTGACCTGTAACAGATGTATTGACAGCAGCGTCGATGGGTCTTGCCGGGGAGATCGAGGCGCGAGACGGAAGTCGATGTCTTCACATCGACGACGGCTCGCAATAAAGATATCGCCGGCAACCCCCATCGGCTCAGAGGGTTCGGGCGTTACGGCATTGTCTTGGTTGTCGTCGCCGCCTCACAATGTAGGGCCATTTACTCGTTGCCGAGACGTCGTGTCGTCACGTTGTTGACTCCTGGAATCCAACGCCGTTTGGCCCGAACGCTGCTGCCGAAATCACCCGAAGGCCGCAGCAATCTTCAGACTCGAAGAACACGAAGGCACGCGGTTTCTTGTCCTGAAGTGGGTCGAAGGTGACACGCTTGCTGACCGCCTTGCGTGTGGTGCGGCCTCTGTTGGCGGGTCTCTGATACTGGCTCCGCAGATTGTGGAAGCCCTCTAACCTCTAATCCCTTACTTCTACAATCATTTCAATTTCAACCGCTTGGCCTCTAGGTAAGGACGCCATACCGACGGCGGCGCGGGCATGTCGTCCTCGCTCGCCAAAAACGGCGACAATCAGATCTGAAAAACCATTAATCACCGCGGGCTGCTCCACAAAAGATGGATCAGAATTGACCATGCCCAATACTTTCACGACGCGTACAACCCGGTTTAAATCGCCCAACATTGCTTTCAAGACTGCCAGCTGATTAATCGCCGTCAGCCGCGCGCCCTCGTAGCCTTCTTCAATGGTGACATCAGCGCCCAGCTTGCCGGTTATTTCACTGCCGTCGGCGCGGCGCGGCCCTTTACCGGCTAAAAATATCAAATTGCCGGTCCGTACGCCGTTTACATAGTTAGCAACGGGGCTGGGTGCATCAGGCAGCGTGATACCCAACTCTTTCAGTCGTGCCTCTGGATCATAAGCACTCGGGTCAAGTTCATTTTGTTGAGCCGACGCACTGTGATGACCAACGATGAAAACAATAACGGAAACAACACGGAGTGCCGACAGAAGTGACCTGTTCATAATATGAAATGCCTGCGTGATTTAACCCCTACACGCTCAGACCGCAGCATGCATAATTCATAATTAGTGTTCAAGAAGGGATGTTGGGGCAAGCTACTCGGGCAAGGCCCAGGCCGTGAGCGTCGTGCCCGCCGGAACCAGCACATGCTGACGCCCGTCCAGCATGTAGGTGATGGGAGACGTGCCGTGCATCGGCGAGCCCATCTGATAGCGCCACAGCAACTCTCCGCTGCGCGAGTCGAGCGCCAGCAGATTCCCGTCGCTGTCCCCGCTGAAGATGAGGCCCGACGCCGTTGTCAGCAGTCCTGATGTCGACGGGTCCGGATAGCGGAACTCCCAAAGGCGCTCTCCCGTGGCCGGATTCAGCGCGCGGAGCGCGCCGTATAACGGCATCTCCGGATCATCGCGAATACGCTCACCCGCACCACCTGTATACCGCTGACCTGGAATGTACTCCTGTTCCCACGCGTAATAAGTCATGCACGACTCACGTGCGTTGACGAAGAAAACCTGCGTTGCGGGGTCGAAGCTCGGCGGCCAGAAGTTCGTCCCCCCGGTGAGGTCGGGACAGGTGACTTCGCCCTCTTCATCGGGTACGTTGCCCGGAAGGAGGATAGGACGGCCAGCGGCATCGATTTCAGTGGCCCAGGTGGTTCGGACGAACGGTTCGGCGAGGATCACCTCGCCATTGGTCCGGTCCAGCGTGTAATAGAATCCGTTACGGTTCGCAAACATCACAACCTGGCGCGTCCGCCCATCGATCTCAATGTCGGCGAGAATGGGCACTTCGGTGGCGTCCCAGTCGTGTACGTCGTGAGGGGTGAACTGATAGTGCCAGCGCAGCTCACCCGTAGCGGCGTCGAGCGCGACCAGCGAAGCACTGTAGAGATTGTCGCCCTGACGGATATCACCATAGTAATCCGGGCCTGGATTACCGATACCGTAATAGAGAAGGTTCAGTTCTGGATCGTACGCACCGGTTACCCATACGCTGGCACCGCCGGATTGCCAGGAGTCACCGGACCAGGTCTCGTTGCCCGGTTCACCCGGGCCCGGAATCGTGTAGAACCGCCAAACCCTTTGTCCGCTTTCCGCATCATAAGCGTCGATGAAACCGCGGATGCCGAACTCGCCGCCAGCGACGCCGACGATGATCTTGTCATCGACCGCCAGCGGCGCGATGGTCGAGGCGTAGCCCACCTGGTAGTCCTCCATCGTCGCGTCCCAGACGATGGCACCCGTGCTCATATCCAGCGCCAGCAGGTGCGCGTCGAGTGTCGCCAGGTAGAGCTTGTCGCCAAACATGGCGAAGCCCTTGTTGACGAGTCCGCAGCAGGCGGTCAGGTTGAGGGGCAACTCGCGCCGATACGACCAGATCTCCCGACCGCTGCGTGCATCAATAGCCCACGCAGTGTTCGACGGCCCGGTCACGTACAGCACGTTGTCGCGAATGAGGGTGGTCGTTTCGAAGTCGTCGAGCGTGTTGGTCTGGAAGGTCCACTGCGGGAGGAGGCTGTCGACATTTTCCGGTGTGATCTCGGTGAGCGGGCTGTGTCTCTGATTCGCATAATCCCCGCCGAAAGTCAGCCATCGCGACCCGTCGGGGGTCAGACCTTCCAAGATCTCTTCCTCCGTCACGCGCCCGGGCACCGCCTGCCCGGCGCCAACGATCGCGGTGGTGCCAACGACGAGCAGCAGGCCCGAGACAAGGATCATAGTCAAGCGCATCGGTTCTTCCTCTTTCTTACTCTTATGGTACGGCGGGATCGAATCCGCGGAGCGTTACGAGATAGCTGACGAGATCGTCGAGTTCGCCCTCACTCAGCCGATCCAGCCCGAATACGGGCATCAGCGAATCGGTTGGCTTTTCCAGCTCTTCGAGGCTCTCCTTCTCGAAACCCTGGATCCGTCCCTCTACCGCCATGATCTGAATCGAAAAAAGGTCTTCGTTTTTCGTCACGCCTCGCATCGACTGACCGCTTTCGGTCGTCAGCGTCACAGGCGCATAGCCGGAGTCCGACTGTCCCCGGTAGCCCTCGCGGATCCGTGATACGAGCGTCGCCCGAGATCGCGACGATCCGATACGGGAGAGGTCCGGACCCAAGCGCCCGCCAACGGCTCTTACCCGATGACACCCGGAGCAGTTTTGTCGAAAAATCCTCTCACCGTTCAAGACATCGCCGGTCGGGGACTGGGTCAATGTCGGTTTCGCGAGAGTCCGCAGGTAGGCCAGGATCTTCCAAAGCTCATCGTCACGGGGGGCACGGGGCCCCGAGAACGGACTCATCTCCGTACCGGTGATCCCGTTCCGAATCGTTCTGAACAAACCTGCGTCGGTTCTGCCCGAGGCCCAGACCTCGGTCAGATCGGGCCCCCGAACACCGCGTGCGTCCACACCATGGCAGTCCGCACAGTTGAGGCGGTAAAGTCCCATCCCGGTCCGGACCGCGTCCAGGTCACCTTCAAAGGGATTCGCCGCGGGCAGATCCTGGGCTGCGAGCAAACCACCCGCTGCACCAGCGAGCCACGCAACCGTCAGCAACGAGCGCATCCAGATCACTCCGTCAGTCCTCCCTAGTTCTTCGTGGAACGGCCTCAAATATAGCAGAACTTGTCACCCGCTCCCACGGCTTTCAAGCGGAGTGAGCTGGACGCGGACGGATTTGAACAGCTTTGGCGCGGGATGGAGGAACGGGGTGTTCGGCTCTCCAAAACGGGGCTTCTCGATTTTAATGCCGAAATCGGAGGCGACGATGTTGCCCATACCACCTGGCGTACGACCAACTGGCTTGAAGGGGCGATACTTCGCCGAAATGGTAACCGATGGCTGCTTGATCGCGCTTGGTCCGTCCGTATTCCATCATCTGAATAAGTCGAGCGCGAGCGGAGAGCGCACTTTTATATTGCCGGTCAAGTCCTGATCAATCTTATCGGAAGTCCAGGCCAGAGGTTCTCGTCAAGAAATGATGGTGCCGCCGACAACGGCGACAAGCCAAACGAGCGTTCCTACCGCCACGGCTACCTTCCAGCCAGTGAGGCGTCCCACTGTGAGCAGAGAGGGCAGATTGACAGCCGGGCCTGCGAACAAGAACGCAAGGGCAGCCCCAGCCGGAAGGCCTGCGGCGAGTAGGCTGAGCGCAATGGGAATCTCTAAGAATGTCGGCAGCGCCAGGGGAACGGCCACCGCAGCGACTGCGAACACTGCCACGAACTGTGACATGGATGTTCCGAAGAGATTCGGTGGCAACCACTCGAGGAGGAGCATCGAAGCGATCACACCGGCGATCAACACTGGAACAGTGCGTGCGGTGACGGATGCGATGGAGCTCACAAACAGGGTGGCTGGTCCGCCGGTTGATTCCTCGAACGATGGCGTTTGCGTCGGCCTGTTCACGGTGGCGTTCGGAAAGCTCCGCTCAATGAGCGGGCTGCCCAGAAATACGAGCAGCGCAGCCATCGCCAAGCGCCCCAAAGCTAATTCCGGCTGAAACAGCAGAAACGTCAGGATAAGAGCCGCCGGATTGAGGCACGGGGCCGCAAGCATGACGGTGAGTGCGGGTCCGCTACGGGTCGTCTTTTCAGCAATGCCGCGGTACAGCGGAGCCGCGCAGCACGAGCAGAGCATCATCGGCGTTCCCGCCAATCCGGCCCACAAGTGAGCCTTGGCCGAGCCGACTCCGACGGCATTGGCGATCCATCGTTCCGAGACGAATGCTCGAATGGCTGCGCTGATCAGAATGCCGAAGGCCAGCGCGGGCCCAATGACGATCAGATAATTAAAGGTACGCTCGAACACACCGATGTCCAGCAGTTCGGCACCCAACGCCACCACCTCCGGGCGAGAGGAGACCGCTCCGGAACTGGAGACACCCCTCAAAACCGCGATGGAACTCTGCGTCTTATAAACAATCAGAGCCCCGATCACGATCAGCGGAACGAGGGCAAGATGCTTTCGGCTTAATTTTTCCAATGTCACGGTAACCCGATCCACATGTTAACGAATCTCTCCCGCCCTGAATCTTTCTGCCAGAGGTTTTATCAGCTTACCAAGGAGAGGCGTACCAAGTCGGAACTTTCTCATCAAGAGACATCGAACGTTGAATATAGTCAGAGTCCGGTTCGCGAAGGGATCCAGGAAGGATCCTCACGTGGGTCACCTTACTTTTCATTGCATCATGAACTGGTTTGAAGAACTGACCGAACGCGTGCCGGTGCCGTAATCCGTTGTTTCGAGTTCTCAGTGGCTGATAAGTCCTCTACTGCCTTTCGGATTCTTTACGATCTTTTTCACCGTTTTGCAGACACCGAAAGCTCTTTTCCCACCCTCCCAACCATCGGGATGCCTCCGACTATTCGAAGAGGCATCTGGAATCGTGTAGTATTCGGTCCGATGACGGCCGAAGATCTTATCGAGGACTTGCGCGAAGCGCGTGCGCGGGAGTTGTGCCTTTTCACCGATCTTTCCGATGAACAGTTGCTCGGTCCACATCAGCAAGGCATCGAGCCCCCTATCTGGGAACTGGGGCACGTCGGTTGGTTTCAGGAGTACTGGATCCTCAGGAATCTTGGAAAGGCGAAACCGATCTTCGACAACGGGGACTCCATCTACGATTCATTCAATGTGTCCTACAAGCTTAGATGGGATCACCATTATCTTACGCGGGTCGAGACCTTGGAGTACCTACAGACGGTCCTCGGTCGCTGCATCGATCGATTGGAGGAACGCGAACCGAACGAAAAGGAGAGACACGTCTATTGGCTGGTTGCCCAGCACGAATACATGCACTCCGAGAATCTTTGTATGGTGCGGCATACGCTGGGATACCCCAGGCCGAAGTTTGAAGAGAGTGCCGTACGTCCCGACCCGGCGTTCGAACGCAAGGACGTGGAGATTCCAGGTGGAAAGTATTCACTCGGCGCTTCGAAGGATGGCTCCTTTGTTTTCGACAACGAAAAGTGGGTGCACGACGTCGAGATCAGGCCGTTCCGCATGGCCAATGCACCCGTGACCAACAGGGAGTTCCTCGCGTTCGTGAAGGATGATGGATACAGGGCGAGGAAATTCTGGGGGAAGCACGGGTGGGAATGGCGCCGCCGCCTGAATGCGACCCATCCTCTGTTTTGGCAAGAGTCGGACGAAGGCTGGGTACAGAGGAGCTTCGACGACAAGTCTGCCCTGAGGCCGGACGATCCGGTCGTTCACATCAATTGGCATGAGGCACAGGCGTATTGCGCATGGGCCGGTCGTAGGCTTCCAACCGAGGCCGAGTGGGAACTGGCCGCTTCCGGTTATGAAAAGCGGCGGTTCCCGTGGGGTGAGGATCTTCCGACTCTCGACCGCGCCAACCTGGACTGGAGCCATCTGGGAGTCGTGGACGTGAGTGCATATCCGCAAGGGGACAGCGCCTTTGGTTGCCGCCAGATGATCGGCAACATCTGGGAGTGGACCGACAGCTACCTGGAACCCTACCCGGGATTCACACCCGACGCCTACAAAGAATACTCTCAGCCGTACTTCGGGCAGAAACCGGTCCTTCGCGGCGGGGGATTTGCGTCGCGTTCGAAGATGGTCCGCAACACCTGGCGAAACTTCTTTATCAGGCATCGCCGCAACATCGTGGCCGGATTCCGGACCTGCGCCCTGTAAGGTACGTTCCGCTTCTCTCCCGATCCCGACGGCATTCGAAACTTGAATCTCTACTGAGGGAAAGCGTGCCGGCACCGCAAAGCAGGCCGGTCGTCCCCGCACGCCTCTGAAATCCATGCTCAAGTCCTAGAAATCACTCCCCTTGTCGGAAGTTGAAAAAACCGCTGATTCCTAACGTTGCGTTCAACCCATTCGTTCTATAGACTTTCTCCAGTTTTTTCCGCTACTCACTGTCTAAAGGAGGTGCCACGTGGCCAAGTATCTAATTCAGGCCAACTATGTAGGTGAAGGTGTGAAAGGATTGCTGAGCGAAGGCGGTTCGAGTCGACGAGAGGCGGCAACGAAGCTGATAGAGTCAGTGGGAGGGAAGCTGGAAGCCTTTTACTATGCTTTCGGAAAAACTGACATTTATGCGATAGCGGATCTCCCAGACCACGCCAGCGCAACTGCCGCTTCGCTTGCGGCAAATGCCGCAGGCGCTGTTAAAGTAAAAATCACCGTTCTCATGACTCCTGAAGAGGTTGACGCTGCGGCGAAGAAAGCCCCAGATTATCGCCCGCCGGGACAGTAAACGGCTCAGCTTTCCTGAAGGCAGGCACAAAATTCGGTCCCCACGAGATCCGCGATCAAATCGGTGCGGGGCAACATTCCCAAATCAAGGTCCTGGACCGGTTTGAAGAACTGAAGGAACGTGTGCCAGTGCGGCAGCAGTGGGCTGCCTTCCCTGTGTTCGCTCCTGAAATCGATTCTCGACGTCCTACAAGTCCCTTCTGTGGCTATACTGGATAGCCAAGCGAAGCCGTCGCAGGTCATAGGAAGTTCACATGGACAACAAGCGGCCCCAAGTTGCGATCGGACACGTTGTAATGCATGTGTCGGACGTCGGGAGAAGCTGTCCCGAATTCAGTTGAAACCTTCGATGGCGGTTCAGTTCATCAGTTAAGCCACCTTTGACGGATCGTCGCCAGTGACCAGGTCGTTGAGTTTGGCCTGGAGCATCCAGAGATCCTTATATCCCAGAATTCTGCGGAAGTTTTTCTCGGTATCGAGGAAGGAGGCCGCCGCCCATCGCAGGGCCATGTCGGCATTCTTCCATCGGCCCACACGACGGGTCCGGATACGCATCCCGGAGTGCGAACTGTCGATGAGGTTCGTCGACCCCAGACAACGGCGAAGAGCCGGAGACAGTTCGAGACGGTTGATGGTGAACATTTCGTCGAGTCCTTCCTTGAGACTGGCCGCAGCATCCGGATGCTGAGACCGCAACCATTCGGCTTGCTTTCGGATCCGGGCGATGCCTTCCTTCCACGGCAAGCGGAACGCGGCTTTCATGACGGAAACGACCTGCGGAGCCAATTCGTCGGGGAGCTTCGCCGCGACGTTCCGGATCTTGTGGTTGCGGCATCGCTGGACCGGATTCTGACGGCCAAAGACCTTGTCGATCGCGCTCCGCAGCGCTTTTGCGCCGTCAATGACGAACAGGTACCGCCGACCTGGATCGATGCCCCGGTCGACGAGATCCTCCAGCAGCGTGACCGCCGTGGCCGCGTTCTCGCTCGCGCCGTCCTTTATTCCCAGGACGACCTTCTCGCCGCTGGAATCCACGCCCACGGCGCAAAGCACGTGAAATTCTCCGAAGATCACGCCGTCCAGATAGATCACCAGGAACTCCCGGTCCTCGAACCGGCGTTCGCTCAGCCGCTTCAACTCCTTCCCGCTCTGCTCAACGAATTCCCGGCTCACCGACGACTTGCTGACACCGACCGTGTCGGCCATCTGGGGAATGACCCGTTCGTATTGCCGGGTCGAGACGTTCGACATCAGGATCTCCAGAACCCGGCTGCCGATCGTCCCGTTCGCGTTGATCGCCTCGTAGGCCGGGATCTCGACCTCCTGGCCTTTACCCCGCCCCTTCTTCCGAAGTCGGGGCTTTCGGACTCGCAGCTTGCGATCCGACAGCCGCACGCTGCCAGCCTGCCTGCCGTGCCAACGAATCGACTCCTTCGCCCGGCCCCGCTGCTTCTCTCCGGCCACACCCTGCGCCGACAACTGCAACACGGCCTCGATACTGGCACGTCCCAACACGTCGATCAACTCGTCGATCGCCATCCGCGACCCTTCGATCAGCTCGACCATCGGCAGCAGAATCTGCCCGTTCTCTGTCAAATATTCCGCCAACGACTGGCTGTCGTCGCGGCTCACGATTCGGTATGCTTTCATTCGGCGGTTCCTCCTCTGTAAGGTTTCCCAACCCCGATTCTACGGAGTCGGAAGGATGGAACCGCCATCTAACTTTCAACTAGAAATCGGACACCTTCCGTCGGGAAGATTAGAGAGTTTTACCTGAAGCTCGGCCTACGCAACGTAGTGGCAGAACCTGGCATGTCGATCCTTGAATTGCTCGGCGGCACTCACCTCATGCTAATCGACGATGAAGGAACGAAGCAGGCCCTGCCAGCCTCACGAATCGGGGCGCAAGAGGGGTTCGAGTTGATGGTCAGTGGCACGTCTCGTGATGATCTTGAAGCGTATCGAGAGCGACTTGTTGATAAGGGCCTTAAACCCGAACCGATTGATGAGGGACCCTACGGACATTACGTATTCGAGATCACAGACCCCGATGAGAAGACGATCACCGTATATTCGAGTCACGCCACCGGCCCGTCATGACAACCTCGAAGACGCACAATCCAATTATTACAAGCTTCCCTTGCGTCAATTCGTATTGAATCGAGCTGGACGGCTGCCAATCCGTGATTGAGGGCTCAAGTCCTGACAAAACCTGTTGTCGGAAGTTGAGAATTGGGCGAGTTACTGAGGTTTTTCAAGAATCTGAGGGATTTTGACATTCCCGGCTGATAGGGAGAGGAATCATGCTGCGACTGTCCAAAACTCTGTTGTTAGCAGTCCTGCTACTTTCGCTAACCGCCTGTGCGGGTGATCCCGGAGTTGGGCTGGTGATAGCCGCGGGAAATGGCGACACGAACGATGTCCTCGTCTTGCTCGTTGCCGGGGCTGACGTGAATGATAGGAACAACGATGGCATGACGGCCTTGATAGCGGCGGCAGTTGAAGGTTACACCGAAACCGCTCAAGCCCTGCTCGATGCGGGCGTGGGCGTGGAGGGCGCGGGCCGAGCGCGGGAGAAACCCGCATGCGGCTACAGGCCCGCGTCAATAATCTCTTCAACCACAGTCAGCCGCGTTCCTGTAACGGCGTGCTGACTTCGCCGCTCTTCGGCCAGCCGACCGGTTTCTCGGGCGGTTGGACGATCACGCTGTCGATGAATCTGGAGTTTTGACGGCAGCGCGAATCGCTCCATCCCTTTCGGCCCTGGAGTATCATTACTCCACCATATGGCTCCCGGTTCCTCATTGCTCACGGCTCGGCTGCGGATGCGAATCTTTGCCGGGCTCTTCATTGCAGCGGCTACCGTCGCCTTGCTTGAAGGCTCTCTTCGAATTTTCGACCCGATAGGTTTCATATACTTCCCAGAATCAGACCGGTACTTCAGGAACATGGTGCCTGATGCGGCATTCGGATATATCCACACGCCGGACTATCGGGATACGCTCCAGGGCGTTGATGTCTCGGTCAACAGTCACGGCCTCCGGGGCCCGGAATTCCAATTGGAAAAGCCTATGGGCGTTCGCCGCGTGATGATTCTGGGCGACTCGGTGGTGTTTGGCTGGGGCGCACCACAGGATGGCACCTTCCCCAGGCGGCTCGAGGAACTCTTGAAAACGAATCTCGGACCGGTCGAAGTGATTGCCGCTGGCGTCGGCTCGTGGAACACAAGAACCGAGTATGAATATCTGCGAACGACGGGAGTCCGCTATGATCCTGATGTCCTCCTGCTACTCATCGTTGCCAACGATATCCAACCCAAGATCGTAGGGCGTACGGAAGTGAGCCGGGGAGAATTCGGCGGTAATGCCGGCAGGGACACCCCTGGAATTCTTCAAAGAGCATGGCAGGTTGCAGCGACACGCTCCTTCGTGCTCGGCTACATTCAATACTTCCTGGCGGTCGAGAGGATACGCGCGCAGTCAGCCCAGTACGATGAAACGGCGCCGGAGTGGCTGGACGCCAGAATAGCGCTGGAAGGGATCATCGAGCTCAGCCGAGACCGGGATATCGACATGATCGCCTATCTGTTTACTCCGGCCGATGCTGTTGACGAAAGCGACGTCTTCAGTCTATACAGGCGAGTCCTCGATGCAAGAGAGGTGCCGGTTTTTGCCGCACCGAGTGTTGTGTTCAGTCATCCGGAGTACCGCAATTCGATAGCGGATTCCCATCCGAACACGCTGGGGCACCGGGCGTTGGCGGAGGACATGGAACCCGTCCTGCGAACCTTTCTTCTTCAGGAAACCTCCTCAACTCCGGCCCTCAGGTAGCCCGGATGTGGCTCGTGGGGGTAGCTAATGGCTCGTTTCGACGGCGACGCCCCCTGTAGCCTTCTCCGTTTCCTTGGGAAATAAGTCCGTCCCGCTCCGGGCTGCTTCCCATGCCCTGGCTGTCGCTTCGCTGATCCGCGCTTCAAAGAAAGGCTCCCAGCCTTCACGCGGCGCAGCGGGGCAAGCAAACGAAAGGGCGACACTTCCCCCAACGGCGACGACGACGGCCCATACGATCGCAGGTATGAGACCGGCGACGATTCCCTGGCTGATCACGAACTCGGGCGCGACAAACGTAAGGGGTACCACGGTCATACTCCAGTACACGGTCTGGCGGTTCAGCCTCTTCCAGTACAGCCCCATGTACAGCGGCACGCAAAAGGCCGCGCACCAGAAGCCGAACACGCGCCGACATCACTGCGATGAACTGAGGAGGATTGATGGCCAGTAGAATCGACACCGCACCCACCACCACCGTGATCTTGGTAAGCCGTAGATGCACCGCTTCCGGGTAGCGTGCGGGGGTCGGGTTTCGCAACACGTCAAACACTACCGCCAAGGCGCCGTGAAACAACATGGAATTGCAGGTGGACATGGCCGCCGCCAAGAGCCCGGCAATGTCCGGCTCCAGACTTGTGGCGAACCGCCCCGTGACGGATCGTGCTGCTTTATC
Organism: Terriglobia bacterium; assembly: GCA_965218085.1. GTDB lineage: Bacteria > Acidobacteriota > Terriglobia > 20CM-2-55-15 > 20CM-2-55-15. The sequence continues at coordinate 1,797,771 of CBDCKF010000001.1, forward strand.
AGCCCGCGCTAGAACAGGGTGTAGATAAACGGTGCGACGGCCGATCCCTGAGTGAAGACAATCAGGCTAGCGAATGCGGCCAGAATGATGACGATGGGCAACAACCAGAACTTCTTCCGCTCACTGAGAAAGAGCAATAGCTCCTTTGCGAATTCCAACATAAGGATTCCCCGATCAGAACTGATGTTTCAGATGAGACGCGTCACGCGGCGGCTTGACGACGCGGTACGTGTCGGCGTCCGGTTCGAAGAGTCGCTGCATCGCATCCCGCCGGATCAATCGCATGACGACCGACACGGGTGTAAATACCAAATAGAATATTACGCTCAGGATGATCCTTGTGTTGACCCAGCCGAGCCCAAAGCCCAGTAGCATCCATACTCTGTAGGGATACCGGAGGCCTCCGGGCAAGACTAGGGCGGTGAGAGTTAGGAGCACGCCCGGTACCATCGCCCACATTCGAGGATCCCGACCGTAGCGCAAATGCGGCCACAAACCGATCAACAGAAATATGCCACCTACAATCAATCCGAACGAGCGCAACTGCTTGCGCGACGTCGGCTCGGGCCTGAACTTCAGGATTCCGTCAATCCAGGGCAAACTCGGTTCTCCACTCGGTGTCGTCCGTCACGGGTTCTTGTTGATCTTTGTACAGGACGTAGTGCTCAAGGACCAGAACGTCCATCTCGGTTCGCATGAAGCAACGATACGCGTCCTCGGGAGTGCAGACGATCGGTTCTCCCCGGACGTTGAATGATGTGTTTACGACGACGGCGGATCCGGTGAGTCTCTCAAATGCCTTGAGCAGGCGATAGTATGAAGGATTCGTCTCTTCGTGAATCGTCTGGACCCTCGCCGTATAGTCGACATGGGTCACTGCGGGGATGTCGGATCGTGGAACCCTCAGCAGGTCGATGCCGAAAAGGTCTCGATGTTCCTCGGACTTGGGAATGCACCGTTCTTCCTTTACTTTCGCAACCAGCAACATATACGGGCTATCCACGTCCATGTCGAAGTAGTCCGATACTCTTTCCCGCAGCACCGACGGCGCAAATGGGCGGAATGACTCACGGTACTTGATCTTGAGGTTCATAACGGACTGCATTGCGGTGCTGCGCGCGTCGCCGAGGATGCTCCGCCCGCCCAGCGATCTCGGGCCAAATTCCATCCGGCCTCGAAACCAGCCGACGACCTTTCCCGCCGCAAGTTCACCCGCGACGGCGTCGTAGAGATCGGCCTCTCGGAGGGTGGTGGACGGGATGCCCCGGTCGTTGAGGAATCTTTCGATCTCTTCGGGAGAGAATGCCGGACCGATATAGCTCCCTTTCATTGAATCGTGCCGACCGTCGGCCCTCCGCTCGCCGCCACTCATCTGGTACCAGACGCTCAATGCCGCACCAACCGCGCCGCCGGCATCTCCAGCAGCGGGCTGAATCCAAATTCCTTTGAAGGGGCCCTCTCTGAGCAATCGGCCGTTGCCGACGCAGTTCAGAGCCACACCCCCCGCCATGCACAAGTGCTCCATCCCGGTTTCGCGATGCATCGTCCGACCCAAGCGAAGTACGACCTCTTCGGTCACATCCTGGACCGAACGGGCCAGGTCCATTTCGCGTTGAGTCAGGTCGCTTTCCGGCTCTCGGCGTGGGCCGCCAAACAAAGTATCGAACCTGCTGTTGGTCATTCGCAGTCCCGTGCAGTAATCGAAATACCCCATGTTCAGCCTGAAGGTGCCGTCCGGCTTGAGATCGATCAGGTCGTCATAGATTGTGTCTACAAAAGTGGGGTTGCCGTAAGGCGCGAGACCCATGACTTTGTACTCGCCCGAATTCACCTTGAACCCGGTGTAGTAGGTGAACGCGGAGTAGAGCAGGCCCAGGGAATGGGGAAAGGGTATTTCCCAGAGAGGCTTCAGCTCGTTGCCCCGACCTATCCACGCCGATGTTGTTGCCCATTCCCCCACTCCGTCCATACACAGCACGGCCGCATCCGGGTATGGGGACGGGTAAAAAGCAGAGGCCGCGTGCGACTCGTGATGTTCGGTGAACAAGAATTCCGGTAGTGCCGACTTGTCTCCATCCCCCAACAACTCGGCGAGATGATCCTGAAGCACTTTCTTCAACAACAGTTTTTCTTTCATCCACACCGGCATTGCCGACACGAAGGATCGCAATCCCCGCGGAGCAAAAGCCAGGTATGTTTCCAGAAGGCGCTCGAACTTGAGAAGGGGCTTGTCGTAGAAGACAACGGACTGAAGATCGGACAGCCCGATTCCGCCCTCGCTCAGGCAGTACTGAAGTGCGTGGGTTGGAAAGCCGGGATCATGTTTCTTGCGGGTGAATCGTTCTTCCTGCGCGGCGGCGACGATTTCTCCGTCGCGAACAAGGCACGCCGCACTATCGTGATAAAAAGCCGATATGCCAAGTATGTACATCAATTTACCCGTGCGACCAGTGTCGCTGAGACTTGCCTTTCGTAGGTGTTTTTACCCGAAAATCGTTGTTTTAGAAAGGGTCATGTTGTCTTGCGGGCTTCAGGGAATGTTTCTCACGGTATCTTAAATTAGATCAGCTGTGCCCCGCGAGGGTAGTTCGGGCAGAATCGGGGCGGATAAGCGATATAAGCAGGGGCTGACGACCATTCCCGACGTAACATCCTCAGCAACATGCGTGGGCAGCGACTGGAGAAATCCGTGTCCACAGCGCCTACATTGTGGCGATTGTCGCGTGGTTGCGGACTTTTCTAGGCTGGGGGTTCGCGCTTGAGCAAGGTGCCATAGCGCAACACCGGTTTCGCATTGATTCCTTGCTGGGGTATGGGAATTGCGTCAGTCCTTGCCAGGTTTGCCTCCATACTGGAGAATTTACCGATAGCGTCCAATCGGAAGTCCGCACTACAGGGCAAATGCCCTGAAGGGCAGACATCCTGAAAGAAAAGAACACTGCCACGCCGATTCCCCGCGTGTCACGCTACACGGAAAGGTGCATTGAAGTGAGGCGTCGGGCGGATTATTAACCATAAGTCGCCTAGCGTTTGGGAATGGGCAGCACTAACAACCCACAAGTCGGCTTAGGGGAAGTTAGCAGAGACAGATGACGGGTCAAGTCCTGACAAATCATCTTCTCGGACCTTGAGAATTGGACACGTTATTACCTGCTTGCGGCGGTCATACTGTGGTACAAGCAAGGCCATGAAAATCATCATTAGATTTTTCGCGGTGCTTTCGTTGGCGGTAATGCTGTGGGGGCCGGTACCGGTCACGGGCCAGGCCCCGCCGTCCGCGCTTGTCAACCAGGGGGCAGAGGAAACGGTGGAGGCGGCCCGAGCGGCTTCCCCGCGAACGTCGGAAGAGACGTTTGCGTACTTCGAGGATGAAGTCGACGAGGCGCTCGCAAGAGCAATCCAACGTGTCTGGGATCCCACCCGGCCTCGAGGAAGCTCCCCACGTACCCCGTGGGGCGACCCGGACTTGCGGGGATACTGGTCGAACATCGCCTATACGCCCTTGGAACGACCCGACGAGCTCGCAGGGAAGCCGTTGTACACGATAGAAGAAGCGATCGAGGCGTTCCAGGGATACGTTACCAGGGATGCATCTGTCGATCCGGCAACTGTGCATTATGATTGGACGGAGTTCGGGATGGACGCTTGGCAGAGCCCGGTTAGACCGAACCTCCGAACGGCGCTGATCGTGGATCCGCCGGACGGGAAGCTTCCCGCTCTGACGCCGCAGGGGAGGAATCGCTTACAGGCACAGGCGAGGGTTGACACACTAGAATCCCGGAGCCTTTACGAGCGTTGCATTACCGGGAGCCAGGGACCGCCAAGGATTCCTGGCAGACAGCAAACCGGTGAGTCTCAGATCGTCCAGACGCCGGACCACGTGGTGCTCCTCACGCAGTCGAACAGTGACGTGCGGATTATTCCCCTGGATGGCCGCCCTCGTTTTCCAGCAAGCATTCGCACTTGGATGGGCGATGCGCGCGGCCGCTGGGAGGGGAACACTTTGGTCGTTGAGACGACAAATTTCCATGAGGAGCGAAAATGGCGGGGAGCCGCGGGCAACCTGCACCTCGTGGAACGCTTCACACGAATCGACGAAGCCACACTTATTTACGAAATCACGGTCACCGATCCGACGACGTGGGAAGCACCATGGACAGTGGAGGTTCCCTGGCCGAAAATGGAACCGCCGGGGCTGTTTGAGTTCGCGTGCCACGAGCAGAATTATGGCATCATTAACGTCATGAGAGGCGTACAGGCTCGTGCAGCCGAATACGAAGCGGAGTTGGCGAGGTGATCCACAAGGAGACCTACAAATCTTTGAATGGCCCAGAGCCGAAGAGCCGGACTTTATGGGCAACGGGAGCCACCATGCGGAAAGCTATCACGATAGTTTGTACGGTTGTCGCGGGTACTGCGCTGCTGTTCTCAGCGCCGGTTCGGGCACATCATTCGTTTGCAGCAGCGTACGACGAGAATAGGCCGATCAACCTGCAGGGAGTGGTCACTCAGGTGGAATTGGTCAACCCGCACTCCTGGATCTGGATGGATGTGACCGAAGAAGACGGCACAGTGACCAACTGGGGGCTGGAAGGTGGTCCACCGATCAACCTGTTCAGGAACGGTGTGACGAAGAATACCTTGCCGGTTGGGTCCGAGATCATGGTCTTTGCGTATCAGGCCAAGAGCGGAGAAAGCAAAGGCGTCGCGGTGTTCTTCGAGTATCTGGATGGGCGAAAGGTGTTCATGGGCGGTTCTGCCCCGGGCGCTGATGGTAATCCAAGCCCTCGTACTCGGTAGAGTTCAAGCCGGAAAAGGTCAACCCGTTTTGGGTCGGTGAGGGCAGTGTCAACTTGTGCCTTAACTGACAGGCTCGCCCCATGAAATTCACCAAATCCCGCTATAACGGCTGCTAAAATCCATTCTCAAGTCCTAGAAATCATCTTCTCCGACCTTGAGACCCCCCGTTTTTAGGCCTTTTTTCAACGTCCGAAAAGGTCGTACAACAGGAGCTGACCATCTGATCGCTAACAAACTCCGCCTTTAGTATTGTTTAGCGAGTTTTAAGCCGTTCATCGCGGAACACACGACAACGACGACCCTACATCCACCCGGGTGGCGCTCTGCTCCCGTACATGCTATAGCTTGTCGGAAGCCCGAATACCGACGGCTGGATATCTGGAGGTAGGACATGAAAACGGCTTGTGCAGTCCTCGCCCTCACGCTCACGGCTTTACCGGGCTTGGCCCAGAACGTGAGGATCACGTCAATCGGCTCTCACGCAGGCGAGCTTTGTGCGAACGATCGAGCGATCGTGTTCGAGGACCCGACCGGCGTACGCCTGCTCTACGACCCGGCCCACAACCTCACCGCCGGCAACGATCCTAGGCTCGGCGACATTCACCTCGTGCTGCTGACCCACATGCATGGGGACCATCTGGGCGATCGCAGGCTCCAGGCCGTGGGGGCCGGCACCTGCGCAGACTCGGGACGCTTGCCCGCGCCGAACTCCATGACTGCCGAAGTAGTCGTCGCGAAAAACGCCGCGCTCGTAACAACCCGCGCTATGGCTGGGTTCGTGGCCAGCAAGGTTCAAGGCATGCGCGGCCGACCGCTGGACGTCTGCCCGCAACCCGATGCACCCACCACCGTTCCCGTCGAGGTGGCCTGCACCTCCAGGATCGACTTGGGCGGCGTGTTCGTCGCGAAGACGGCTGATGCAGCGCAGGGCGTGGAGATCACGATTGTGTACGCGTCACACGTGAACAACGCCCCGCCTGCGCTCCTCTCCGAGGCGCGACGTGCGGCGCTCGAGGCAGATGGCGCCGTTCTCGAGTACGGCCCCGCTACCGGATTCGTCGTCAAGTTCACGAACGGGCTCACCGCCTACCTCTCGGGTGACACCAGCATCCATTCCGAGATGAGAACCGTCGTCAACGAATACCACGGCGCCAACCTCGCCGTGCTCAATCTCGGGAACAACCCGGGCATTCACTTCTCCGGGGCACATGTGATCAACGAGCTCGTCCAGCCCGCGTCGGTGATCCTCACGCATGTGAACGAGCCCGCGACGGAAGGCGGGAGGCTGCGGCCGCAGTCGCACACAGCCGCGCTCATCGAGCAGCTAGAGCCACCGGCTCACCTCGCCATCAGCGGGCGCACAATGGAGTTCGATGGGCAGGGGCGGTGTGTGTCAAGGTGTTGAGACGGCATTGGCAACTTTAGACCATACCTGCCAGACTGATTAGATGAAAAGCGCCAATCCGGCTACCACGGACACCGCTTTCCGCCAGAAGACATCAGTCATGCCGTCTGGCTCTACTACAGATTGGTATCTGCTTCCGAGCTGTCGAGGATCTGCTGATGAACATCGTCCTGAACTGGTTTGAAGAACCGAAAGAACGGGTGCCGGTGCCCTGATTTTGAGTTCAAGTCCTGTTAGATCATCTTGTCTGAAGTTGAAGTTCGGCAGAGTTCAACTTCGGTGCACATGCTACTTTTTTACATCATCCTAGTAGGATCAATCATCGGGCTCACTCCCTCGCGTCGAAACAACCGCAAGAGGTTCGTTTATGTGCCAATCGGTGTAGTTGGCGCATTTATTGGAGCATTCCTGAGTTTCGGTGATGCACCGTTTCTGATGAGCCACCCATATCTAAACCCGTGGACGTTGGCTAGCGTTGTCTCCACACTGCTTGTAACCATCGCATGGGTTCTGGAGAAGACGTATCTCAGCGTCATGCTGAAATGACTGCGTGCCTTCCACGTATCGTCCTAAACTGGATTGAGGAACTGACCAAACGGGTGCCAGTGCCATAGGGTGCGATGGACTGAGGCTGTTCAACCCCAGATAATTCTGACCGATAGCTCTGAGTAGATCCGTAGTAGTTTCACTTGGTTGTATAGTCGTTGCCGTGCCGTTTTTCACTCGGGATACAGGAACAACAAGGACATTCCATATTATGCTTAGGTGAGATGACTGACCAACACTCTGACGGGCCGAACGCGGAAGATCGACTCAACGAGTTGCGAGCGCAAATCAGTGAACTTCGAAGGAAACTGGAAACCGCTGCCGGGACGGAAGCGGAAGCATTAGGTCCGAAGTTAAAGGCCGCGCAGAACAAGTTGCGCGAATTGAAAGAAACGACTGCTGAAGCTTGGGACGATCTGAAACCAGGCCTGCAGAAAGCTTGGGAAGAACTACACAACTCCCTGAACCAAGCCGCCTCCCGATTCAAAACGCGCCCCAAATAAACGTTGTCCTGATCTGGTTCGAAGAACTGACCGAACGGGTGCCGGTTCCGTAGGCCCCTGGACTCATTCTTGACAACTGGTCGGAGAAAAGGTGTCAGACACCGTATTTCCGGAGGTGTCCGACACGTTAAATTAGCGAATCGCGATCGGCGCAACCGTCGATCCGGTGCCCCCCTGAAGCTTCAATGGCTGGACGATCAGCGCAAATTCGTACACGTCGCTGGTGGCCAGCTCGTCCAGCTTCATTCTCTCCAGCAGATGGATGCCGTTGACAGCCAGCATGATTTGATGGACTGGCAAGGAGATGTTTGGATCCGGGTTCGGTTGGATTTCAACGGGCTCGAGGTCGTTCCAATAAGTGTGTAAAAAGAAAAAGGCGGTGTACGCTTTCGGTGAACTATTAACCGTAAGCAAATCCCGGGGCCAACCGGGAGAAAGGTACACCACCCATGGAGAAGAAGAACACAGCGGAAGTAGCGGCGTCAACGAAGCAGTATGAGGTTCTGGAAGATTGGGCGCGATCACGAGTGCAGGATTGGCTCCAGGAACTTCTGGAAGACGAAGTGACGCAGTTCTTGGGTCGAAGGAAATCGGAGCGGAGTTCGGATCGACGGGGCTACCGGAACGGTCACGGGAAACCGCGACGGTTTGCGATGTTGAACGGAACGATGGAGGTTCGTCGGCCCCGGGTCCGGAACACGACCGAGCGCTTCGAGAGTGAGATTCTGCCGTACTTTCACCGGAAATCGAAGCAGCTGGGGCAACTGCTTCCCGAACTCTATCTTCACGGCCTGGCCACAGGAGACTTCGAGCAGGCAATGCGCGGACTGCTGGGTGCGGGCGCTCCGTTGTCGCGGGCGTCGATTCAACGGCTGAAATCGACATGGCAACTGGAATACGACGAGTGGAGCCAGCAGGATCTGTCCGAGCTTGAGGTGGTGTATCACTGGGCGGACGGCTTGTACGTAAAAGCGGGGATCGCGAAAGAACGGGCGGCACTACTGGTGATCATCGCAGGCCTGTCAGACGGGCGTAAAGTGCTGTTGGCCTGTGAGAGCGGTCAGAGGGAGAGCAAGGAATCCTGGAGTCGTATTCTGCGGAACCTCAGGGATCGGGGTCTGAAGCTGGGACGACTGACCGTTGCCGATGGTCACCTGGGAATTTGGTCCGCCCTGGCCGAGCAACACCCCGAGGGCCAGGAACAACGCTGCTGGAACCACAAGTCGATGAACGTGGTGGATCACCTGCCAAAGACCGACCAGCCGGCGGCCAGGCAGCTTCTCCACGGGATGGCCTTCGCCGACTCCCGAGCCGCATGCGAACGTAAGCGGGATCAGTTCATTCGCCGATATCAAAAGAACTATCCGAAGGCGGGTGAGACGCTGTTGCGGGACTGGGATCGGATGATCACCTTCTATGCGTTCCCGAAGCAACACTGGGTGCATCTGAGAACGACCAACATCGTTGAGTCACCCTTCGACATGGTGCGGTTGAGAACCAACGCCGCTCGTCGCTTCAAGCGCGTCGAGAATGCAACTGCGATGATCTGGAGGTTACTGCGTGTCGCTGAGAAGGCTTGGCGGCACTTAAAGGGTTCCGATCTCTTACAAGAGGTCTATGATGGTCAGCAATTCGCTGACGGCATCAGAGTCGTGTCCAAATCGAAGGCCGCCGCCTGATGACTTTTACACACCTTTTGTAATGACCTCACGGGCTCGGTGTCCGAGCCTACCAGCATGGGGTCCTGGGTAACCAGCCATTCGGCCGCGGCGATGCCGATGCCCGGAGCGCCGCTGGAAAAGCGGGCACCGTCCTCATACCAGAGCCGGCCCCATCCGGTGTGAATGATGACCGCATCGCCCGGTTCGAGTGACACCCCCTGGCGGGCCAGCGCTTGCTGGAGGTCTTCGACCGTGATCTCGTAGGCCATGGGCAACATCTCAACGCCCTTCAGTTCGGCCACGTCGAGCAGCACACCACGCGTCATCAGCGCACCCACGTTCTCCACCCCAAGCGCGGTGAAACCGGAGCGGGTCATGATTTCGTCTCGCCTGAAGCAGTTGTACATGCTGTCCCCGATCGTCTGGTGGCCGAAGGCGTCGAACTGGGTGCCCACCTGGCCGAGCTCGGTGACGACGAGCTCCTCGTTGGATCCCCGTCGATTCGATTGCGGGTTCATCTGGAACGGCTTCGTATAGAGATCGAAATGGCGGACGCCCAACGGGATCGAGCTGGAGAGCACATGCCCGAGTTCGATGACCTCGCCGGTGCGTATCAGCCGAGTGGCTCGTAGCACGGCTTCGGGTCCCATGTGATTGGCGGACCCGCGCTCATCACCTGCTCCCCATTTGCTCGGACAACGTTCGGCTTCGGTCGGTGGTGTCCAGGACTGGGCGTTGGCGTTTCCAGCCAGGCCCAGCGTGACCAAGATTGTCATGATCATTACGAGTCGCATGTTCCCTCCTGCAGTTGATTGATTGCATCACGGACGTTAACTGGTCACGTCGATGAATATTCCTCGGTGAGTCGGGTGAACATCCTCGAAGCACGACGGTCTGGGGAATTCTGTGTCCGTCACGGCCGCTGTGCGGGAAAGTGGCGGTCAACCCTTCAAAGTCACGTTAAAAGACGTTGAAATTGTTTCTTTCCCGTCTTGCCCGACGTGTATGAACGGCGTGGGACCCCAGCAGATGTGAGCTGGGGTGATAGATGACCTACGTCGTTGTAGGATACAAGTCACATTCGTCCATCGGACTCGATGACTACCTCGCTGATCCCGCAGTTGAGTGTTCGCATCCGTAGTCAATTGTCCCCAGACTCGGCCAGCACCCGAGCTGCTAGATAACGGATCAAGTTCCCGTGAGAAACGATGATCTCGTGCCTATCTTTACCGCGAGTGGTCTTGAAGTACTTG
>CBDCKF010000002.1:0-4556585 GCA_965218085.1 Terriglobia bacterium
TGAATGCTGTCCTGAGCGGTTCCGCGCCGGACAGCACCCGGAAGCCAGAAAGCTCCGATGGCGATGAGGACGATAAATGTTTTCTTCATTGGGGATGCTCCTTTAGTTGCCGGAAAAGACCGGATGCAAGCGATAGCCGCCGTACATGGATTCGATGCGCCCGCCGGCGCCCAGCGCTAGTGCGGCCTGTTGCTGGGCCCATTGGGCTTCAAGGGCCGCACGTTCGGCCAGGCGCCGGGCATCGATCTCCCGGCGAGAGGTTTCCGCGTTGTAGGCATCCGCCGCCTGGGCGGATGTTTGGTAAGCACGAAGCCCGGCCAGCGCCACAATAAGCCGCGCGCGCGTGAGCGTAGCGGCGAGCCGGGTTTGAGCGAGGCCCGTACGGGTGACGCTGTTGCGCGCTTCAAGATCCGCAACAACGCGTTCGGCCTCGTCCAGTGTCTGGGTCAGAGACGCGGCGGCATCGGCCTGGGCATGGGCCAGGACCACACCGCGATCTGTGTAGTCCCGTTGCCGCTCGAAGGTGGCAACCGCGGAATCGGCGGCATTGGGACCGCTCTGGTAGATAGTGCGGATGGCGGCCGCGGAAACCGTGTCGGAGGTTTGCAACACGTCGCGCCAGTCGGGAAGCGGCACGGGGGTATTGAGCAGAGCGGCGGGCGCGGCGAGCAGCTGTGGGTAGGAATCGCTGAACGCGCCAAGCATGTTGAGGGTGTCACACGCCACCGCGGCCTCGTTTATGGGAGTCGCTTCGGCGCCCGCCGCCATGCCCTGCGCCGAACAGTCCAGGCTCGTAAATTGATTCAGTAATGTCGTGTAGCGCGTGATCCGATTGAGGATCTCCTGAATCTGATTGCCGATCTCGGTGGCTTGCAGGTCCAGGTCGAACTGCGCGCTCGCGCCCGGGGGCATGGCAAGGACCCCAGTGAGGGTGAGAGAAAGAGAGAAAGCGATCATGTGTTTGATCGTCATTGGATGCCCCCAGTCGGCGGCGGTGCCGGCGGCACGAGGACGTCGCCGGTGAACCAGATGCGCACGCGGTGGCCCGCGCGAATCGTGATGGTGGGCAGGCGATTGAGGAAGCGGTCGAGAATCCGCACCGCACCTTCCCCAAGCCCCTGGCTGGCTCCGGCCTGGAAACCGGGACGGCCTCCGGCATAGGGGTTTGAGCCGATGGCGGTCAGGCCGGAAAGGATGCCGACGGCGCCGGCCGCCGCAAACATCGAGAAGTAATGTCGATCGACTGCGTCCTTGAGCGCGCTTTCCCCAATCTGGTTGAGGCCGTTAAATTCGAGTGAGACGGTGCGGCCGTCGGGCCAGATGATGCGGTGGAAGGCAACGGCCAGGCGCTCCTGGTCGGCCCCGGAAACGGCCTCGACGGTGCCGACGGCGCGCGCGCCGCGCGGGATCAGACCCGTTGGCGGTCCGCGGAATAGAAAGGGACCGATACGTTGGCGAGGACCGGACCGGGAAACTCGCCACTGAGCTCGGTGACCAGAACGGCCTCCAGAAACGATCCTTCATAGATACGGTCCCAACCGTCGGGATCGGTCGGCCGGTCGACGACGGGCGTTTCCGTTTCGGGTTGCAGCAGTGCAAGAGAAGGGGCCGGGCCGGCCGCCGCCGGCGCGGGCCGCCCGGTAGTGGCCAGATCCCGGTCGTTGAGTTCGGTGAGTAATTGGAGAAATTCTCCAGCTGTGGAAATGGACTCTTGGGCTGTGACGGCCGGAAGGGCGGCCTGGGAGCGTGGGCGGCCTGGACCCGATCGGAAAGTGTGCCGGGGAGCTCGGCCACAGCCGCTTCGGAGTTCCGATAGGACAGCACAAGCGGTTCGGTGCGAAGGGAACGTCGACGGCGCTCCATTTCCTCGAGCCGCAGTGTTTCCAGTAACACCGCCTCGGCTTCGGACCGGGGCACGTCAACGAAGGGGACGGGCTGATCATCAGGAATCAAGCCTGTGCCGGGGCCTTGACCGGGCAGCCCTACGATGCCCGCGCCCAATATGGCCGCAGTTGATTCCTGTGCGTTCTGTAGTTGGGCCAATTGGCGCTCGGCCGCCTCGGCTTGCCGCCGGGCTTCGGCTTCGATTGCGGCCTGGGCCCTCTGTTGCAGATCGAAGCCGGCGGCCTCGGGAACGTCAATCTCGGCTTCGGGCCCGCCGCCGCCGGTGAAAGTATAGGTCAGCAGCGTTGCGGCCAGGAGCAGGGATATGGCCGCAACGCCAATCTTGGTGATGAGGCCGCCGGGCATGACGCCGCCCGGCGGGACGGGAATCTTTTTCCATACGCTCATGACTAACGCTCCGGTTCGTAGCGCCAGATCGCACGGCGCTCTCCAATTTGCAGCCAGCCGGAATCGAGGATGCGCCGCACAATGTACAGGCCGTCTTCGGTGAGGTCGTAGGCGACCAGCGTGGAGTCGCCATCCACGGCTTCATACAGGGCCGGTGATTCCTGGGCGTGTGAGCGGAGATAGGTGAACTGGCCGTCGTGCCACATGGCTTCGACATTGAAGGGGGTTCGTGTGCCCGATCCGACAGGCTGTAAACAAATGCAGCCGCGTGGGATAGTCCGCCCGAAAGTCCTCGACGGCCGCCGCGGCCTCAGCGCGGGCCTCCGCAGCCAGGGTGTCGGCCGCGGCCTGGGCGTTGCGCGCCGTCTCCTGAGCCTGTTGCGCCATGACCTGATAGGCGGTGACTTCGGAACGGGCAATGAAGGCCGGGGTGTGGGGCTCGGCCGAGATGAGGGTGTCGTCCCCGATCGGCGGCGGCTCGATCCGGACGACCAGGTGCGGCTCCCCGCCCTCGGATGCGAGGAAGGAATAGATCCGTCCGGACTCGCAAATCAGGGCGACGTTGGTGTCGACACCGGTTGCAATGGGTTTCAGGAACGCGACATTCGCCGCGCCGGTCAGATGCCAGTATTCGGAATCCCCGACAACGAAATCGAGGATGTTTTCGGTCTCCGGCAAAACGATGACGGTGGTGTGCCGCACCTGCGTTTGAATGTCCACGAGTTGATCGACACCGGGGATCGCCTCGATGCGCAGCATGGGCCCGCCGTCCTGGGCCCCAGCCGCCGGTAGGGGAGCGATCGCCCATGGCAAGAGGAGCGGAACCATAAAGCCAGCCCACACGACCCACAGGATTTTCTTAAAGCACTTCATTGAATGGTTCTCCTTATCGTCCTGAATATGTGTTTCTTATTGTCCCGTGCCCAATAGTTCGAGGGCGCGTTGCAGTCCGTGTTCCGCGATCATCTCTGCGCGCCGTTCCGAATCACGGGGGTTGGACGTATAGAGCCAGTAACTCGCCGGATCCACTTCAAGCCGGAGGATCGCGGCCCCTCCGGCGCGCTTCAGGTACAGCTCCATCTTCGGAACGAGAGAGCGGATCGTGTCCATTTCGTCTGGATTGAGCCGGAAGATCTCCCCGACCTGTTCGGGGAGATTCGGGTTCGCCAGGAAAATCTTGGTGGGCATGGATTCCAGCAGCCCGGCCGCCTCGGGCGTACGGGTCACGTCCCCGGCGCTCTGTGTCGCCATGATGAGAGCGGCGTTCCTCTTCCGCCAGGTCTTGGCGGCCTCGGCGAGATAGGACAACACGGCGGGGTCTTTGAGATAGCGCCACGCCTCATCCACCACCATGAGCTTAACGCGCCGAATGTCGGCGGGGTCTTCCAGGGCAATCCGCAAGCGTTCGAGCAGGTAGAACATGGCGGCTTCACAGAGGTCTTCATGTTCGGCCGCCCCGGCCAGGTCGATCACTTGCCACTCGGCAAATTCCAGATCGTCGCCATCGGCCGCGTTATCGAAATACCGGGCCCAGGTTCCCGCACCGTGCCAGCGTCCCATCGCGGCCCACATGCGTTTGGGCAAGGAGCGGACCAGGGAGCTGAGGTTACGGCTGGCCGGGGGAAAGGCATAGAGGTCTTCAATGCGGCTGCGGATTTCAGTGGGATCGTCGCCTGTGGTTTCCATGCCCCCGAGCCGAAGCAGTCGGGTCACCCATCCGGTAAGGAACTGAAACGTGCGTTCACCGGGAGGGAGACTGAACGGGCGCAAGCGGAAGGAATCGCCCGAGGCGCCATCATTGGGAGAGAGTTCCAGGTAGCCCCCGCCGAGGAAACGTGTGAGCCAGCGATAGCTGCCGCCCAGGTCGAGAATCAACACGCGCGGTTGGTACTGCAACGATTGAACGAGCAGGAAGTTGAGTGTGAAGCTCTTGCCCGCCCCGGTCGCCCCGAGGATGAGGGTGTGCCCGACATCGCCGGCAAAGAGGTCATAGAAGAATGGCGTCTGCCAGTGCGTCTCGAGCGTCGTGAGTGCGGGTGCTTCAAGATGGGCGCTCTGTTCTCTGCCGCGGGGCGGGCCGAATAGCGGCGCGAGCGCGGCCGCCGCTCCGGCGGACACCAGGACCTTGCGCAGCTGCCGGGAGCGGGGCTGGCCCGGCATCCGATTGAACCACTGCGCGAGCTGCCCATAGCCCTCCTGGATCAGTTTGGCGTCATGGGTGGCGAAGATGCGGCGCAGATCGCCGTCCAGGCGCTCGATGTTGGAAAGCGCGCCATGCAGGGCAATGGACAAACTGATGTCGCCATAGGCAATGCCATCGGTTTCCAGCTCGACCAGGGCCCTCGAGAGCCGATCCGACTCCGCGCTGGCCACGCTGTCTTCCATGGCCACGGCGCTGCCTTCGGTTTCCTGAACGTGCGCCATCATCGAGTACCGCTGGGAGAAATAGTGCTTGCGCGCGGAGTTGATCTTCTTGCGCCCCGTCTCGGTCGTGTAGGGCCGCCATTCCAGCGACACCGTCATGCGGGCGTTGAGGCGGTAGAGGTCGTTGAGCATGTTGGCGCGGGCCGCGGCAGGTGGTGAGAGCAGGGAATAGAGGACGACGGGCTCCCCGTCGAGGCGCAGAAAGCGCCGCTCGGCATCGAGCTCGGAAACGGCGAGGCTCCAGTTCAATCCAGAGGTGACCGAACCATCCCAGGGCAGGCCCGGCCGGTTGACCAACTCAGAGAGGAATCGGCCCCCGTCCCGGCCGTTCAACAGCTCGATCCCGGTCAGGTCGGAGACGAGCTTCGAACCCGCATCCACAACCTGCCGGAAGCGCCCCGCCGCGGCCTCGACCTCATCGTAAAGGTAGACGGCTTCATGGGGGGCGCGGTTTCGGGCGAGCCAGGCGCGACAGTAGTTGAGCCACCACGGTCCGCGTCGGTTGGCGGTGGTGGCCTGTTGCAATCCCGGATCGTGACACCAGACCAGATACGCCTGAACGTCCTGCAATCGTTCGGCAAGGAATGCCTTGCGGCGGCGGCGCGCGATTGCCGAAACGCTATCGCCGTCATCGGATGCGTCGGCCCCAAGATCCACCGGCCGCCGGGCTCGACATTGGAGAGCAGACGGGTCCAGCGTTCAAGGACCGTGTCAAGCGCCTTGGGGGTTCGGCCATCGAGGGGGCTTGGGGTGATGCGGCCCACGCATAACAACTGGCCATCCCGGGTCAGACAGGTCCGGTCGTCAGTGAGGTAACCCCACCAGGGCAACTCTTCGGCCAGTGCCCCGGCCGCATCGTATTCCCTACGTTCACCGGCAAGATTCATTTGTGCCGTCCTTCGAGGATCACGCGCCACGGCTCGGTGATCCACTTGCCCGGGTCGTAACGCGGCTTGAAACGGGTCGACGCCTTGAGGATCGTGAGCATGTTCGGGTCCTGTTTCCAGGCGAGGTAGCCCGCGCCCCACAGCGCAGCGAAGACCACCATTGCCGTGACGATGGCATTCAGGGCGTTCCAGAGGGCGAGCGCCAGCGTGGCGCTCAGAATGAACCACGTGCGCTCGACCCCCATGATGGTGAGCGGCCGGCTGAGACTGGCGTAACACGGCCAGAGCCGCTTTCCGTGCCGTGCCATCAGGGAAACAGCCAGCCGAGGAAATTGACCGCACCCACGGCCATGCCGACACCGAAGATGATCCCGGCCATGGCCTTCTTGCTGCCGCCCTCGCCGAAGGCGAACATCAGGCCGCCGCAGACGATGCTGATTAGCGCCAGCCCGCGCGCGATCGGCCCGGTAAATGCGTTCTCGAGGACCGTGATGGCCTGGAGCCAGGGGCTCTGCGCCCATAGGGTGACCGGAACGCATAGCAAAATCGCCACCAGCCACAGACCGCGATGGCACCATTTGTTGTTGTTTGTAAACAGAGTCATGGTTGACCTCCCTATAAATGGTGTTGTCGTGTTGTTGTTAATCGAGATACAGACCTTGATCGCTCCGTTCGAGGGCGTGTTGCAGGTCCCGATCCCCTGAGCCACGGCGAATGCCGCGCTCCACCAGATCGACCCGCCGCCCCAGATCGGCCAGACCCACGACACGCGCCAGCGCGTAGAACACCACGATGCTGGTGACGAAAGCAGCCGCCGCGTGAAGGCCAAGCGTTAGCGCATGCGTGCGAAGGATCGTGCCCCACCAGGGCGAGAGAAAATCGAGCTGCGGCCCGACTAAAAGAACAGCCAGCCCGCCCAGCGCCGACGTGACGCCAATGCCAAAGAAGATCGGTTTCATAGTTCGATGACTCCCTGGCCACGTTCACCGCCGCCCCCGCCCCCGCCACTGCCACGACTGGCCGAGCGGGCCAGTTTCGCGACCTGGGCGAGGAGCGACTGAGCGCGCTGGCTCCCGTTGCCGTGCATGCGGAATCCCGCTGCGGTCTTGGCCGCAATGTCAGCGGCCCGGTAGTTGCCGGAGACGACTTCGATGTTGACGTGGCCTCGGGTGAGGCCGTCGGGTTCGAGATATTCCAGCTGCGCGTCGGGATACTGCACCTTGCCGTGCTGGGCCGGGAGGTGGAACCGCTCGGCGGCCTTCAATCGCGCCCGGTCGGCCGCCTCCCGGCCGCCACGGACGCGCGCGGTTTCGGACCGGCTATTGATCTCCGCTTTCAGTTCCGCGTCGGTGCGGACCCTCCGAAGCCTTGCTCCACGCTCTTCGATGCGTGCCTGTTCCAGGCGAGCCGCCCGGTAGATGGCCACGTCATGTGCCATGTCGCGCGACTTCGAGCCCGGACTGTCCCAGACGCGCTGTTGCGGGTCCATTCCCCAATCCCCGCCCTGTGTCCGGGCACGCCGGGCTCCGGCGGCGGTGGGAGACAGGACGCGGTATTTCCCGCCATTGGGTCCCTGAAGGGTACGTTCGGTGACCCATCCATCGGCCTTCATCTGATCGAGGGCTTTCCGGGCAGTGAATGGGTTGCCCCCGAAACGTTCCCGCACAATGTCGGCGACGGCGACAACGCGGTAATGACCGACGTCTGCCACGGCGGCATTCATCCGCTCTGTGATGTCCTGCTTCTCCCGGCCCGGGTCGTAGTTCGACCGATGGCCGGGGCGCTCCGGGGCCCGGTCGGGCTGGAGTGGCCGGTCGGGTTCCGGTTGCCGGTCGCGAGCTGTCGTCTCCCGGATGTCAAAACGGTCCATGCGACGAGGCCTCCGTTTCCACTGCCGCCTCGGCCAGGTCGTCCTGTCGAAACGCACAGACCCGCGTGTGTGCGATGTCGGCGACCTTGGCGAGGAGCAAGAGGTCATTGCGGCCGAAGCTGTGCGTGGTCTTCCACCGGTCACCTTCGCGGTAGATGCGGGAAAAGACGACGCTGTAGCGTGCTTGTCCGTCGTCGGTGGTATTCATCCAGATCGTTGCCTTGATGCGGCCAAAGCGGATCTCGTCAGCCGGTTGCGTGTCCGTCATTCCTAATCCCTCCTTCTGTTACTGTTAGCGGCTCAACTCGATTTCAGGTGCTTTCACCGGGACCCGAGTCGCCGGCTGGGGTTGGTGCGCGAGGGCCGGCGCCGGCATCGCCCGCCCTCGCTCCGGCTCCTCGGCTGTTCGGCTGGGTGCATCCGTGGCCCTGGCCAGTTCTTCCGTGCGTTGGCGCTCGGGCGCTTCACAGACGTAGTCGGAGATGCGCCCGGCTTCGGCCGCCGCCTTATAGATCTCCTTCGGATCGTCCTTGAGCACCTCGACCCACCCCTTGACGTATGCGGTTCCATGTTGCGGCTCATACGCCACGCCCAGGCGATCGGACGACATCATGGCGCTGATTTCCGCCCTGAGTTCTTCCCGCGCGTACGCTTCCGATCCGAAGCCGTCCTTGATGCCTTGGTGCAGACTCTCCCGGTTCAACCGGTCCGGGTGTCCGGTGCTGTGGCCGACTTCATGGAGCGCGGTCTGGTAATAGCCTTCCGCGTTCTTGAATTGCGACCGCTCGGGCAACACGATCTCGTTCCGGTGCATGTTGTAGTAGGCGCGGTTCCCGTTGACTTCGCGGATCCGCACCCCGTTCGCCCGGATGACTTTCTCCACGTTCTGCTGCGCCTCCCATCCGGGAGTCGCCCTGGCCCGATCGGGGAGTTTGAGGCCTTCGGCTTGCTCGACGTTGAACACGGTGTAGCGTCGCCACATCGGCCGCGTTGTCTTCTCGGCATCCGGATTCTTGACTTTGTGTTCGGGCCCGTCCCCTGGGGTGGCTTCGGTGCCATCGGCCCGCTCCGCAGGCTTGTAGACGAGGACGGTAGTGCCGCGTTCGCCTTTCCGGACCTGCCCCCCGGCCTCCTTGATCTGCTTGTAGGTGCCCCAGCGATTGTCGTTGTAGGCGCGCCCGGTGCGCTTGACCATCAGCTGCAAGGCATTGCCGCCCTGATAGCGCGCGCCCGTTCGGAAGTTCTCAGGCATGCGGTTTTCGCCGGGCTCCCAGTGTTTCTGCCACGGCGCGGTGCCGCGCTCGATCTGGGTGATGATGTCGTCGGCAAACTGCTTGTAATGCGCGTCTGCCGTCTTTCCTTGCCGGCGCATGGGCCGCCCCCTGTCCGGCGTGTTTTCCTGTTGGGGTGTCGCCGCCTTTTCGAGGACGCGCACGGCTGCATCGTTCCTGGAACTGGGATCGAGACGCTCACGCCGATCCGTTGCCACATCGAGCGGAGTCCGTCCCTGGTTATCCCGCAGGTTCGGATCGGCGCCAGCCTTGAGCAACCGTTCGGTGATTTCCGGGGAGCCATTGGCAGCGGCATAGTGCAAGGGGGTCCGCCCCTCCGAATCGGAAACACCCGGGCGGGCCGTGGCGTCAAGCAAGCGATTCACGGATTCAGGCGAATCCGATTGGACGGCCAGGTGCAACGGGGTCTGTTGATCCGTGCCGGCTGAGCAGTGGGGATTCGCCCCTTCCGCGAGCAACCGTTCCACCGCCTCGGCTCCGTCCAGGGATTCGGCCGCCCGATTGAGCGGGGTCCAGCCTTCGTTATCCCGCACGTTGGGATCGGCCCCCTCTTGAAGCAAACGGTGGACGCTGAGAGATGAGCCTTTCTCGGCCGCCCGATGCAAGGGAGTCCGCCCCTCTGGATCGGCCGGATTGACCGCATTCTGAATCCGCTCATACTCTTCCGGGCTTGTTCGCAATGCGTGGGGGAGAACTTCTTTGTTGCGAATGTAGCCGGGGTCGTTGGCTCTCGCTTCTTGCTCGTGTTCCCCGCGCCCTCGATCGCCGTCCGGGTCGCGAAGGTGTTGGATAGGGACACGGCCCGTATCATCACGCGCCTCCAGGTTCGCTCCGGCTTCGAGCAGCCGGTTCACCATGTCCTGCCGGTCGGCGGCATAGGCCCGATGCAGGGGGGTCCGCCCCTCGTTGTCCGGGGCGTTCGGGTCGGCCCCATGATCGAGAAGAGTCTTCGCGCCCTCGGTCCAACTTTTCTCGACTGCCCGATGCAAGGGCGTGGCACCGTCCCTGTCGCGGACATCGAAGGACGCCCCGGCCTCGATCAGACGGGCCAGCATTTCCTCGCGTCCGGACTCGGCGGCGTAATGCAGGGGTGTGGCGCCGGCGTTGTCCCGGGCATTCAAAGACGCCCCGGCCTCGATCAAGAGGACGCCCCGGCTAGGGGAAGTCTGTGGTGCCGCCCGATGCAGGGGAGTGGCACCCTTATCGTCCCGGGCGTTCACGTCGGCCCCGGCCCCAATCAAGGTGCGCGACACATCGAGGTCGGGATTGCGAATGGCGGCGCGATGCAACGGGGTCTCGCCCCGCCAATTCCGCAGGTTCGGATCGGCCCCCTTTTTGATGAGGTCGCGGACCTGATGTTCGGTTTGAGTCGCGGCGGCGCGATGCATTCGAGACGCGCCATCGAGGAGAGAGTCAATGAAGTCTTTTCTCCGGCTCATCTAATCCGCCTCCGGCTCTGCGGGATCGACCGGTGCGAAAAACTCTCGATCGCTCACCACGTTCTCGACGAGGGGGTAGAATCCCATCTGTGCGGCCAGCTCGTCGGACGCCTCGAAAGGCTCGCCGCTGGCAAAGCAGGCGTTAAATTCCTCCCTCGTCGTTGCAACCCGGATACGTTCTGGCATGACGGACCTCCTCTATGTGCTGTTATTGTCCAGACCCGCCTGGAAGCGGTATCCGGACGGGGCTGAATAAGCGGATCGCCTCGCGGCCCACCGTCTCGGCGCTGTCCCACAGTGTTTCGCCTGTGATTCCGAGGAAAGATCCCAGAGCGAGCCCACCCACCAGCGCAGCAGCGAGCAGTGGCTTCTCGCGCTGGATTCGTTGCCGGAGAGTAAGCCGCGGCGCGATCTGATCCGGCGGCGGGGCAATCTGATCCGGCAAGGCCTGGAAGCGCCTCGAAAGATCCTGCCGGACGTTTCGAAGTTCATCATCCAACACGTTCTGGACTTCGATCAGCCCGTTCTGCATGTGGGGCACGAGCTTGTCCCAATACATCTTTTTGATTGTCCGGTACGCCTCGGCGGCTTCTTCACGGCTCTTCATGCCCTGGCTCTCTTCGATCATGGCGTTGACGAACCGCTCGTCGGCTGCGAGCGCCCGTTCAAGCTCCCCTGTTCTTTGGGCACGCTTGGCTTCACCCTTTGCATACTCGGCGGCAAACGCCATCAACCGCGCGTCCTGTTTCGCCAGGAGGTTTCGCGCCCCGGTCTCCGGGTCTTCTCCTGAATCGAAAACACGCTTTAGCGCTTGGACAATCTCGTTAACGCGATCCGGTTCCGTGTCCGGATCCGACGGCTTCCCCGCCGGTCCCGGGCCTTCCTGAGAAGCGTCGGCCTGTTGAGCGACCGTGTCTTTCGCGGGGGCGTCCGGATCCGACGGCTTCCCCGCCGGTCCCGGGCCTTCCTGAGAAACGTCGGCCTGTTGAGCGACCGTGTCTTTCGCGGGGACGTCCGGATCCGATGGCTTCCCCGCCGGTCCCGGGCCTTCCTGGGAAGCGTCGGCGTTAACAGCCGTATGGATCAGGCCGGAGATCGAGCCTTCCTCGATCGTGTGTCGCTCATTGGCCTCATGTTCACTCATCGCATTCAACCTCGACGGCCGGCCGATTGCTCACACGCCAGACCGTGGGCACATCGTCGTCGTCGGGAAACAGTACAAAGCAGTGCCCCTCGCTGTCGGGTCCGGTCAGTGTGAGACCGCCGCTGCCGCGGTTGAGTTGATCGAGGGTGCGCTCCTGGGCCGCAATCCGTCCGGCGATCTCCGCGTTCTTTGCGACCTGCCATCTGAATTGCTGTTCGGTCCAGGCAAGACCGATCCATGCGGCGGACCCGACACCGGCGAGCAGGAAGGTGCCGAAGAGAAACGCCCTGCCCCACGCGCCGATCAGGTCTTGCCCGCGCGCGAGCTGTGCTGCGAATTTCGCCGAACGGGATTCAATGATCGGCTTTGCCCGGGCTTCGACATCGGCATCAAGTTGTTTCATGGCCGCTTCCATCTCCGTGGAAAGGACAGAGAGGCGGGCACCGACCTCACCGCGGTATTGTGAAAACTGAGCGTCAACTTCTTCGGTGATCATCTTCCGGAATTCGGCGCGCAGTTGCTCGTCGTCCATCACCGTTCGATCTCCTGGGCCGGTGACTTCCGCCCCATCCGCTTCCGCGCTTCCAGCTGCGTTCGGAGTGTCTTTCGAATCCATTGCACACCGGCCTTCAGCTCCGCCGCCGGCCGCGTTCGAATCCTCTCCCATGCGGCCCGCCGCCGCGCTGCACCGATTGCGGAGTCCAACGCCTGTATTTGCTGCTCCAGATCCCGGATCTCCGCCCCCGTACGTGCGACCTGGCTCCTGTGTTCGTCCCGTTCCGCTCGATCGGCGCGGTTGCTCCGCTCGATTGCCGCAGCCAGCCGAACGACCCGCGACCGGCCGCCGCGCGCGGCCCGGTATCGCTCCGGGCCGAGGTGGATGCTGGGGATGCGGTCGAGCTCCACGGCGCGCTCCAGATCCCCGCGCTCGAGGGCCTCGGCGCGCTGCGCCTCGAGGCTGCGGTGGTCGATCCGCTCGGGCCGGCCTGCTGCCTCCAGCGCCCGGTTGGCCGCCCTTGCCCAGCCTCTCCGGATGTTCTCGAGCCACTCCTTGCCATGGATCGAGCGGGTTTTCCGCGCCCCGCCCTTCTCCGGCTCCTTCCGGTTGTAACGCTTGAACCACCGCTCGGCGTCACGGTCGTGACCATCGAGGCCGCGTTCGGAAATCATCAGGCGGACGTGGGGATTCTCCCCGCCGCCCCGGCGGAGGGCCATCGTGTAGGGCAACCGTTCCTGTCCGGTGAGTTCGGCGGCGAAGCCATGGGCGAGGGCCCGTTGCTGGGCCGCGTTCAATTCCTTCGGCAGCGCGCACTCCACTTCGACAAACAACCGCCCGTTGACCCGTTCGTGTGCGTCCGCGGCGGCCCAATACCCGCGGGGATCGTCCTGGGCCCAGTCCGGCATGTGCCCGCTCTCGCTGTGAGCGAGTGCATCGCGGTCTTTCCCATCCTTCCCTTCCCGCGCGATGTATTGGGCCCTGGCGCGGGCCGATTGCCCGCCGTCACGGCTTCCGGTCTTCACATTCAGATGATAGATAGCCACCGCTTTCCCTCTGCCGGACCGGGTTTCTCGTCGCCCGTCAGCGTTCGATCTCCGGGGCCGGTATTTCGCGCCGAAGCGATGCGGCCGCGCCCTCAACGGTGCGCCGCGCGTAGTCTTCCGGGTTGGGTTGATCCTCAGCCCGGCCCTCTTCCAGGCGGGCCCGGACAATGGCCGGGTCCAGTCCGCGCCGCAGTGCCTCGAGGCACCAGGCCCAATCGCGTTCACGCTGAGAGACTCCCGCCCCATCCGGCTGGCGGGTAAGGCGTTCCGCCTCGGCTCCGTCGCGTTCTTCATCGTGCGCCTCCGCGATGCGTTCGCCGGAAACCGTCTTCGCGCGGTCTGCACCGCGCTGGGAAAAGAATTTCTTCGCCATCGCGCGCCTCTATTCCGGCTCGTGCCCCTCACTCCCGGTGGCTGTGATCGCTTCCACGGTGCCGCCGTCTTCCGCCATCAAACCGACCGGCTCTCCGGGTTCCGACGTCACTTCGACCGCGAGCTCCCCCGGTTCATCGCCTCGTGAAATTCCGCTTCCGTTGACAAGTTGCCGAACCAGCCAAATGGCCTCGATCAGGGGCCGCAACCCGGCATCCACCTCCACCTCGATCCAGCCGACGGCCCGCTCGCCCAGGGCAATGCACAGGTCGATGGTGCGGTGCGCCAGTCCGGTGCGGGCACGGCCGGCCGGCCGCCTCAGAATGCGGGGCGGCGGGCCGAGACCCGACTTGAGGATTGCGTTCATCACGACCCGAGCCTAGCTGGGCGATTTGGGCGAAAACAGACCAGAAAATCCCGAGTGTTATTTTTGAAATAGCAATAAAATCAATGACTTGAAAGATTCAAGCTGTGTAACAAGACTCCGTCTCCGGCAGGAGGTGTTTCTCTAAGTCTTTTAGAAGGAAGGCGTTGCGGCTGGAAAAATTGGGCGGAAAAATTGCGCCCAACTTTTTTGCTACTTGTTCATCCTCTTGCGGATCGTCTCCGGATTGAGGTCCCCGGCAATATCCATCTTGGCGATCTGCAAGGAATACCAGGTGTCGGTGCGGCCCGGGCGGCGGCGTTTGAGCTTCCGATAAGTCTTTTGCAGGGCCTGATCCCGGGCCTCGGTGGCCTGTTTGCGGGCTTCCCGCCGGGCCTGGGTGGGCGTGTAGCGGGGATTGGCCGTCAGCGACGCATCCACGAGGCGGTGGATTTCGGTGGCCTTCAATCCGTAGTGGCCTCGGCTGAAATCGACCACCTCGGCCAGGGCGACGGCGCCTTCCCCCGCCACCAGTTCCAATTCTCCGTCGGCCCGGAGGCACAGCATCTGGCGACGCTTCCGGCCGTTGGCCATGCCGATTTCCATCAGCCCGGCCCGGCCGGTGCGTTTGCCGCTCGGCCGCAACCCAAGACAGTCGGCCACGAAATCGCAGACGGCATCGGGACCGGATTGCCACCGGGTCAGTCGATCCGGTTCCACAGTGACCCGGTTGATATCGTCGCGCTTGTCGCAGACGATAAAGCTCCATCGGTCGGTCTGCCCGGGAGAGGCGCCCGGACCCACCACCGTGTACACCGGCATGGCGCACTGCTGCTCGCATCCCGGACATATGACGCTGGTGGCGGGGCGCGTCCGGCGCAGGAGCCGCTGGGACTTCAGGGCCGCCACCGCATCGGCCGGCCAGCCGGCCAGTTCACGGGCGCTGATCCGGGTCATGTGATCCCGGGAACCGGCGACCCGGTCCAGCACCTCGATCAGGACGGCCTCCGGACTCATACTGCGGGGTCTCATGCCGGAGCCTCCGGGTTCGGTTCCTGAAGTTCAATGCCGGAGGCTTCCAGCATCGCCCGCAGCTTCAGGTCCCGCTCGTCGTATTTGAGCGAGCACGAATTCGGGTGGGCGATGCGGATCGGCACCTGGGTGGCCGGTTTCTCCGCGTCCGGCGCGATCCAGGCCGCCAGCTCCACCTCGGAGACGCGGTACAGATTGAACGGCATCGCCGGGGCGACCTGTTCCAGCAGGTCGTAGACCGCCTCGGGATTCTCCGACGCATCGGCTTCCACCGTGATCCGGTCGCCCTCTCTCTCGAGGGAGGACAACCCCAGTGTCATGACCGTCACCTTCTCGATCCCGCTGCCGATGTCGTAGACGAACCCAAAGCCCCGCCCTCCGAGCGGCTCCAGGTCGTAGACGCCCTGGTCGGTGGGATCGGGCGGCAACCGTTCCAGTTTGAGAATCGCCGTCGCGAACATGCCGTGCAGTGGCTCCACGGACCGGTACGGTCCATCGAAGTTCAGGTCCAGCGTGCCCTCCTCGCGCGCGTAGACGAAGACGACCTCGAAGGCGGGATTGTGGGGCCGCCGGCCGAAGGCTCCGTCCACCCATTCGATCTGTTGCCGGGAGTAGTCCTCCGGATAGGCGAAGAAGTAATCCAGCTCACCGCGCCGGTAGGATTCCACCACGCAATGCTTCCCCCGGCCCTCGCTGCTGTGAAAATAGGTACGGATCAGGTCAGCCAGATGATCGAGACTGTCGGCGTCCACCACCGCCGGCCGGTGCCCCAGGTTCTTGCGCTTGCGCCAGCAGGGCAGCGCGTCGGCATGATAGAAGCGCGTGGCCCCGGTCCAGCATTCCGGGTGATCGAGGAAGGTGACCATGGCCCGGCCGGGATCGTTCCGCCACTGCCAGCGCGCTTCGTCGACAATGGCCAGGATTCCCTTCTCGCAGCCCATCTCGAAGATCTCCCGAAACTCGGCCTCCATCGAGTTGCGGTCCTCTTCGGGCAACTCCAGCCAGGCCGCGAACAGCGCTTCCGGTTGGGGTTTCTCGACGGTCCCAAAGTCGAAATCTTCCAACAGCCCCCGGCGCTTGAAGTAGCGGTCCAGCAAGTCGTTCGGTATCTGCCGGAAGAAGCTCCGGGTGGAGTAGTGACCCGCCATAGCTCATCCCCGGACCTTTCGTTTCTTGAAGGCCTTCCAGGGTCGGGGGCTTGCCGGTCGTCTACAGGAAACGTCGAAACAGGTTGGGGAAGAATTCGGGAAAGAACCTGCCGGAGGCCATTGCCGTGCGGGATGCGCATGAGGCAGGTTCAGGGAAGATGTGGCAAGGCGTTGGAATCGGCCACCCGGCAGCGCCGTGCTGGGGCCAGCCAGCTGGCGGGGCCTGTGGATGCGGCTTATTATGATGATCAGTGGAGCCGCCCCGACGACGTTCGCCGGTACCCGCCACCGATGCCACCTCCCACGATCGGGTGCACCGGCCGGAACCGCTTGCCGAATCGGGCGTCTCTGATCCGGACCCGCGAGGGACGGGGTGCCGGTGGGTACCGGCCCCGCTGTCGGCCTGGACCTTCTTCCCCTTGAGACGAGCATCGTCAGCATCGTGCCTCCCCCGTCTATTCCTGAGCCATCCTTTCGCCCACAGCCACCACCGGCAGCGTGGTGAAGATGCGGTTGACGGCATCCATTTCCAGGGCCACGGCGCTGAACAGCCCCTCCCCGGGCGAGGTGCAGCGCACCGACCCCACGAAATCGGACGTATCGGCGGCGGGGAAAGCCTGGTCGATGAGCCAGGCCGTCTGCCCGTTGGCCTCCAGAGGGATACTCACGGCGTCGAGCAGCACGCCCTCCCGCATCAAGTCGCAGCGCAACAGCCCCGCACTCGATTCCAGGTTGTGGAGCGCAACCCCGGTCGTGATTCCTCCCTCCTGGCGGCGCACCGGGAAGAGGGCGTCGCTGACGGGCGGGCTGGCTCCCACCCCGGCCACCCCGAGGGCGGGGTGCTCAAAGCGGAGCATCCCGCCGATGGGACCCTCCGACACCACCCGCACCGATCCCGACACCAGCTCCCCTCGGCCATGCGTCGAAATCGTGAGCACTCCCAGCGGCTCCATCTCGGTGCGGACCGTCAAAGCACCGTCCTCGGTGACCTCCAGATCGCCCGTGATGTCCACCACCGATTCGGCGGCCAGGAGCGCGCCCTCGGTGTCGTAGAAATAAATAGCGGGACGGCTCGGAGGGATGGCCGTGTGAAAGGGGGTGGGGGCGGGACCGCTCGGCCGGGTCTCCAGGTTCACGAACACCAGATCGGTGATCCAGGTCCCGTTGACGAAATGCGCGAAGTCCAGGACCGTCTCCCCGCGCCTGCCTCCCGTGCGGTCCACCGGCACCACCGAAAGCGTGTTGAAGATACGCTGGGCGGCATCCATCTCCACGGCGATGGCGGTGAACCGTCCCCTGCCGGGCGCGGTGCAGCGCACCGACCCCGCAAAGTCGGACGTGTCGATCGCGATGAACGTGTCTTCGATGAACCAGGACGCCTGCCCGTTGGCCTCAAGCGGAATCTCCACCTCTTCGAGCGCGACGCCCCCGCTCATCAACCGGCAGTTCACCCCCATCGGTTCCTCTCCCAGGTTGTGAAGGGCCGCCGCCGTGCGGATTCCTCCCGCCTGGCGGCGGGCCGGGAACAGGGCATCCTGGACGGGTTTGCTGGCTCCCACCCCGGCCACTCCGATCTCTGGGACGCCATACCGCACGACACCGCCGAGGGGACCGTCGGAAACCACCTTCACCGATCCCGACACCAGCTCGCCTTGCCCGTGGGTTGAAATCGTGAGCACTCCCAGCGGCTCCATCTCCGTAAGCGCGCTCAGGGCACCGTCCTCGGTGACCTCCAGGTCTCCGGTGACCTCCACCACCGAGTCGGGGTCAATGAGATGGCCCTGCTGATCGTAAAAGTAGATTGCGGGCCGGAGCGGGCGGGGGGCCACGTTCACGAACACCAGATCGGAGGTGATGGCGGTCCCGTTGGCGAAATGCGCGAAGTCCAGAGCGACCGCCGCCCTCGGCGTGCCCTCGGCTGGCAGGGAAGCCTGGCTCCTGCCGATCCGGTTCACCGCCCGCCCCTCGAAGACGTAGGCCGTTCCGTTGACGAGGCCGCTGACCGTATGGGTGGTGCCGGTGGAGCCGATGGAGATCCAGGGGTTCCTCCCGTTGATCCGGTACTGGTAATCCGTGATCGCCGCGCCGCCGTCGTCCTCCGGCGGGTCCCAGGACAGTGTCACCGCCGTATCCCCGCCGTCCGCCAGCAGATTCGTAGGGGCACCGGGCACCGTTTGGCGCGGGCCCCCGCCGCCGCCACCCCCGGAACCACCGCCTCCACCGCCACCGGAACCACCGCCGCTGCTGCCTCCGCCGCCTGTGCTCCCGCCGCCGGAACCGTCGCCGCCTCCTCCAGCCGGTCCCGGCGGGGCGGCGCTGAAGATCCAGGGGCGTGCCTGCTTGATCGCCAGGATATTCTCGCTGGTGATCTTGAACTCGATTTCCATGGCGAACGGTTCATCGGGTGCGGGGTTGTACAGCCCCGCAAAGTGGTCATGGATCACGGCGAGGTGCCTGCGCAACTGCTCCAGTTGATCGTCGCTCATGAGAAGTTGCCCCGGCGGCACTTGGTTGGAGGTCGCAAGGACATAGTAATCATCGCCGCTCCGACGCAACTGGATTTCCTCCGGCACCGAGTGCCCGTCGGGATTGGTGACCAAGTCCTCGCCGATCTGCGTGTTGACGTAGTAGTACTCGTCTCTGCCGTAGAGAGGGTCAAAGCTGACGGCGACGCCGTTCGCCAGTTCGTCGGAGTAGTTGGGGTGCACCAGCACCCCCATCTTGGCCGCCAAGTGATCGATGCGATGAAAGTCGCGTTCGGTGAAGGCCCGGAAGTTCCACAGGCTGGCGTACACCTGTTTAAGCGATTTGGCGATGCCGTCTTCCTCGGTCTCCTCGGCATGCTGGGTCTTGGAGTCGTACAGCCCCGCGCCGTTGAAGCCGGGCAGGTCTTCGTTGTTGGTGCTCGACCGGTAGCGCAGCGAGCTCCCCTCGGGAAACGTCGCGTGCATCACGGTCAGCGCGTCGATGATCCACTGCGGCGTCTCCGCGTCCTTGATGGCGTCGCGCAGATCATCGAGCATGTCATCCTGGGTTTCGAAGTCCATCTGGAAATCTTCGTTGGCCAGCATGGTTTCAACGCGGGTGTAGAAGTCGTTATGCTTCATGAACTCGTCGTAAAAGTAGAACGGGATCGCAAACCCGCCGGGCACGGTCCCCGCCGGAAACCTCAATGTCCCCAGCACGGCCACGTTGGCCGCCTTGACGCCGAACGCCGTCCAGTCCTCGAAGCCGATTTCGCTCAAGGGCGTGATCGACGTGACCGAGAGGTCGCGCTGCGGTGTCTGTTCCCGGGCGGGCCGGGAAGCGGCGTAGTGGCCATCGACTTCCGCGCGGGTGGCTGCGCGCAGGGTCCATCCGTCCTCGGTCACCGTGTAGTGGACGTAGCTGCCGAGGAGTGCATCGATTTGGGGTTTGTCGAGGGCGCCGCGGATGAAGGCGTTGGGGATGCCGTCCTGGATGGCGCGCAGGTTGACGTGCGACAGCGGTGTCTGGGGCACCGTGGAGACGATGCCGGCGACACGGGGCAGCTCGTTGGGCAGCGCCTCGTAAATCACGATGTCGCGGGGATGTGGACGGTCGTCCGGTTTCCTGACCCGCAGCAGGCCGTATCCTTCCCCCGGGTTCAAGGCAAGGAAGTCGGTTTCGGGGTAGACGTCTTCGTCGAACAAGAGGGGGATGCGAGATTCTCTGTACAACGGCAATTCGGGCTAGAGATACGGAAGCCGCCAGTTTGGCACATACAAAGCCAGGTTGTCCTCGAACAGCGGGATGCTGGCGGAGAGCACCGTAAATGAGCGCGCCATAAAGCTGAAGGGGAATCGGTCGTTAAGCCGGTAGAAGTAGATCTCCATACTGCCATTGGGGGCAATGAGTTCCGGGTCATAGATGATCTCACCTGTGATTTGCCTGTCAGTGCCCACCTCCAACTCGATACCTACGGCATTCATGAAGGTATAGTGTTCTGGGTGCGTCTTGGTGTTCAGGATGTAGATACTCGGCCGGTCGGTGTCCATGCCGAGCAGAACGAACTTGAGATACAACCGGCCGCCGTTGTCACGGGCGAGTGCCTCGAATGTTGCCGGATCGGGTAGGACCACGGTGCCGTTGCGGAGTTTGATGGCGGCGGCGGGGTTCACCGGATTCATGCCCAACGGGTCGGCGAGCTCGGTGATGTCGTCGATGCAATCGCCGTCAACGTCGGCCGGGTCGGCGATGAGGAACTTCTCCACCCGGTAGCGTTCCTTGGGTAGCGCCGCCACGTTCTCGGCCAGCGTGGTCGTGCCCGCGTCGCCCCGCTTGACCAGGACCGGGATCTCCACCGTCGTGCCGCCCACTTCATGGCGCACGTAGAGCACGAAGTACTCCACAGTCGTGGACTCGACCACGATGGGAACGGCCCCAACCTCTATCGCCGTCGGCGTTGGATTATATAAACCGTCTCCTGAACACGGCTCTTGCGCGTTGCCCTGCGCCTCGACCATGGCCGGGAACAGCGACACCAGCACTACGACAGTAACCGCCGCGAAGACGGCGGGCAGGGACGGCGAAAAGGCGGCGAAAAGGCCAAGGAGGGTCCGTCCGCACCCTGGACAGGCGGCGGAAAATGTGCTAGGACGACGGTAATTTAGGGGTGCCAGGGTGCCAGGGTGCCAGGGTGCCAGGGTGCCAGGGTGCCAGGGTGCCAGGGTGCCAGGGTGCCAGGGTGCCAGGGTGCCAGGGTGCCAGGGTGCCAGGGTGCCAGGGTGCCAGGGTGCCAGGGTGCCAGGGTGCCAGGGTGCCAGGGTGACGGGGTGCAATATCATTTCCCATTTTTCCATCCCAGTAACGAGCGGACTGCTTGGGAAACGACTGCTTCTCAACAGGCTTCAGGACGCTCTCGTCCTTTAGCCGGGCGCGGACCTCACGGTGATGGCCTCGCGCAATCCTTCCAGCAGCCCTTCCAGATGCGCCATGCGCTCGCGCAGTTCGCCCACTTCGCCCCGCAAGTCTTTGATGTCCCCTCGCAACTGACCGATGTCCTCTCGCATATCCTTCCGCAACCCGCGATTACTGGTCACGATCAGCCCGGCCAAGGTCGCCCCTATTGCCAGGACTGCAATCAAGACGCTGATTAGCTCAACGCTCATGCTTCCTCCCAATCCGTTCGGCCCATTCTCCCACGCCCCCTAATCCCAAGTCGATACCCCAAGCGTCTCCGCCAACCCTTCAAGGTTCACAGGCTGCTATGGAATCGTGCGGGGTATGGCCAGAAAAGTGCTGTGGAGACAGGTGTTTTGCCGAGGTTGCGGGGTGATGTTTTACATCTGCCGTTCCTGCTATCGGGGGCAGGTCTACTGCGGGGATGAGTGCCGCCGCCGGAGGCGGCGCAAACAGAGGCGGCGGCAAGTCTTCCTGCATTCGTGCTTTCCCCGCCAGGGCTTCGGGCTTCACTATCCCCAGCGACAAGCCTGCCAGTGTCGAGCCCGATATCGCGAGTGCTTTACGCCGTGAGATCGCCATGCTGAAACCTCCCCTTTGAAAGAAGCGGACTTTCCGGAAATTGCCGCGCGGATCAGAGCGCCGGAGTCTGCGACTCTATCGCGTGGATCACTTCCGCGCGAATCCCCTGCGCGTGGTGAGATCCCAACCGAGGGCGCGCGTGTTGAAACTTGCACCCAATTCTTCCGGTGATCCGCAGAGTTCTTTTGTCGACATTATAGCGGGGGCGTATTTTGACAATCAATCAGTCCCTTCTCCATGCCACGAAACCTTGTTGCATGGATCATCCCGAAGGATGCCTTATCATCGTGTTTTTCAACACCGGGGATAACTTAGATGCCACATAAGTTCAACGCAGCCCGACGGCACAAGTTTGATAAGGCGCAGTATCGGGTGATCAACTGGGCGGAATATAACGAGAGCCTGCGCCAGCGGGGTGATCTGAGGATCTGGGTCAGTGAGGAGGCTCAAAGTGTGTGGAGCGCGCCGCGCCGCACGTCACGGGGTGGCCAGCGGAGATACTCGGATCTGGCGATCGAGACATGCCTGACGCTGCGCACGGCGTATCGGCTTGGGTTGCGGCAAACGCAGGGACTTATGGGATCCATCGGCACGCTCATGGGGCTGGATATACGGGTGCCGGACTTCTCCACACTGTCGCGTCGTGCAAACGGCTTGAGCATCGCTCAGGTGATGATGCAAGCCGGATCTGTGCCTGTCCATCTGGTGGTGGACAGTACCGGCCTCAAGATCTTCGGCGAAGGGGAATGGCTCGCGCAGAAGCATAAAATCAAGGGAATACGCCGCCGCTGGCGCAAACTCCACCTCGGACTGGACCTGGCCAGCGGTGCGATTGTTTGCGCCAATCTGACTCACGATGACGTTGGAGACAGCACTGCATTACCCGGGCTCCTGGATCAACTCGATGCCCCGGTCGCGGGCTTTCTGGCTGACGGCGCCTATGATGGAGCGTCTACACGAGATCTGCTGAGGGAACGGTATGGGGAGACCCTGGATGTGGTTATACCGCCGCCAAAGAACGCAGCGATCCGACCGCAATCGGCGCGGGATCCAACCGTTCGGGATCGCCATATTGCTCAGATCCGCAGCAACGGCCGCATGGCCTGGCAAGTGGCCACAGGGTACAACCAGCGCAGCCGGATAGAAACGCAGATCGGCCGTTGGAAGGGTGTCATCGGCCGCAGACTCCAATCCCGCAGCTTCTCCAGGCAGATCACGGAGATCCAACTCGGCCAAAAAGTCCTGAACACAATGACCGCACTCGGACGGCCTGTGTTCGAGCGTATCGCCTGACGCTACCGCTTGGGAAAGGGCGAATTCCATCTCCGCCCCGATCCATGCAACAACGCTGTCCCGCGAGCAGGTCCGTGCGGGATTGGACTTCAATGCGGACAACCTCTGCGCCGAGCGATGCCGTCACGGCAAGCATGAGAATCAAAGTTCTCAGGATCATGGAACCTCCTTGAGCAGATGGAAAGACGAAGCCACTCGAACCGCCAGAGCGCGACAGACCACAGGATTCACCCGGCCGAGGCCATGCGCCTCGACCGAACTGCGAGTCGTGCTATCCGGTCGGCTCGATTGTAACTCCGACTATTGGCCGCTCATCCGTGCGCGGAACCCGGCGCGGTCGACTTCCGCACCGCGGAGATAGACCGTCGCAATCTGGCGGATATTGGTGATGTCGTCGAGCGGATTCGCGTCCAGGACGATGAAATCCGCGCTCTTGCCCGTCTCCACCGTGCCGACGTCGGTGAGTTGCAGCAGGTCGGCCGAATTGCGGGTTGCCGCCACAATGACGTCGGCCGGCGTTAAGCCCGCCGCCACCATGTCTTCCATCTCAATGGACGCATTCCATGGGGCGGCACCGTCTGTGCCAAAGGCGACCCGCACTCCCTCGGCATGGAGCCTGGCCAGATTGCGGGCCTGGATTCCGAAGGTTTCCTGGGCGTCCGGCCGGTCCGTCGCCGCTGCTTGCAGTCTCTCCACCTCCTCAGCCGGAAGGGTATCGGCCAGCCAGCTGAAGTCCACTCCCGCCACTCCTCGATCGGGGAGGTTTGGCACCAGGAAAACGTTCGGGCGCTCGCGAAATAACGCCAGGACCTCCTCATCGACGTCCTGGTCGCGGATCCCATGAGCGAATGCGTCGAGACCCGCTCTGAGGAGCCCTTTCGCATCCTCGAGCGTAAAGATATGGGCTGTAACCCGGAGGCCGTGGGTGTGGGCCTCGTCGATGACCGCTCCATAAAGGGCCGGAGTCAGCTTCTCGTACATGCCACCCCGGTCGTCGACCCAGATCTTGACCAGGTCGGGATTCCTGACGGCCTCGGTCTGAACGGCTGTGCGGGCCTCATCCTCGGTCGTGATCCAATGTGGGATCTCGTTCCGCCCGGGCTCGGGCCCGGAAATCCCAATCCCCGCAGTGCGAAATCGCGCAGCGTTGGCTATGGTTGCTGCGCGCACATCCAGGGGCATCTGGCCGACGTCCCGGCCGAGACTCGTCGCCACGCTCACCCCATAGTAGGCAAAATGCTCCAACTGAGCGACGAGGCCCTCTCGGGTATCGGCCAGGTGTTTGTGCGTGTCGATGATTGCGGGGGTGACGGTCTTGCCGGTTAGATCCACACGGGCCGCCCCCGGGGGAAGGTCGAGTTCTCCGCTACTGCCGACAGCCGTGAATCGATCGTTCTCAACGATGAATACGGAGTCCTCGATGGGGTCGTCCCCATTCCCGACGATGAGCCGTGCCCCTTCGAACACCGTCACATCTGAACTTTGCGGTGCCTCGACCGGGCCTGGCGTTGAACAAGCCGCAATCAAAAAAAGACCACTGAACAAGAGACTCGCAACGAACACCCCGTTGCTTGATTCTGCCTTCAATCGGCACATGGAAACCTCCTACCTGAAACTGGATTGCAGGTTGTCAACGAATCTTTACCCGCTCCACGCGAGAATAAATTGCTGAACGTCAAAGGGCCGCCGGTGTGCCACGGCTGGGCTTCGGTCTATTTGCGAAGCCGAAAAGCAGCATACTCAACGAGCCCGCTGTCTGGGGCTGAACTCCAAGAACCCATATGGTGTCGTCAGATCGCGTGATCCCGCAAGCAAATTCGCCTGTTTCCCGGTTTGCTGTGAAATTTCAGAAAGGACCGGTCGCAATCACGGCGTCTGAGCAGACCTAGACGTTATTTTCTCTGCATGCTTGCGGAGAGGCCCATAGAGCAGTTATTCGACGATCTCAACGCATTTAAATTTTATTGGCCGGGCATTTTCTTCGACGCGTCGATAAAGAACGACCAAAGTGAGAAGTACTGAAGCGATGCGATCTGTCTTCACGCTAATTTGCTCCCTCATCAGCCGCCGCGGCGGCTCGGTCACTTACGCGACCGCCACGAAGAATGTTCGGGACCGCGTCATTGCCTTCGTGGCATGCGTATTCAAAGATCTGATAATTCGGATCCCGGATCAAGGGGATGGACACCGTCCATGGGCGCGTATAGTAAGGTGGATCCTCGATGGTCACTTCGTAATTGATCGTGTCGGCATCGACCGGTGTAAAGCGTTCGACCACATGCAGGGCAGTGCTCTGGGGAATGCCCATCATCCGGCCTTGTCGTGTTGCGATCCAGCCTTTGTCGTTGAAGTTTGTGACGTCGACAACAAGCGTATGGCCTTCCCAATGACCGACGGAGTCGCCATTCCAGAAGCGTACGCTCGACGGAAGATGCTCACGTCCGTCCAGAGGAATGACACGGGCTTCGTGAATCATTTCGTACAAGATCGTTATGTATCCCGGCGTCTGGACGATCTGATATGCGTTGTTGTAAGAGGCGGGAAACATGCCGCCCGGCACGCCGCGCGTAATGCAGCGGTCCCACACACTCATGTACTCATACGAGTCGGCGTTGCGCGCCGCGTTGTAGTCTCGTTTCGCTTCCGCCTCCGGCTTCAGCGGAACTCTCCCATCCGGCGGGTCCACGACCAGCGAAGTTCTTCTCGTCCCGACGACCTCGGTTCCAAAGTCGAACCAACCTTCATTGTACGAACATAAAGGCGTCCATAGCTCGAGGCAGCTATCGGAAGCTCGATTCGCCGCAGTTTCGGCTTCCGCTTCGATCGCTTCCTCTTCAGTAAGGAAGGCCTTCCCCACAAGCGCGGCGGGACGTTCAAAGGGAGTGACGGTCGCGTTCGTCCATACTCCCTGCAGGTCCGGCTGTCCGCCAGGGGTGCGCGGCGGCGTCCATCCCTGGCTGGCGGTTAGCACCGGCGCCAGGGACATTAATACAAGCAGTATTCCGAGAACACGCAGTGTTGAAATAAGAAATCGATGCGTCACCAAAACCTCCATGAAGGGTGAGCGAATGACAGGATCGTACATGAAACAAACAGTCGTCAGCGATTACGCCGCTGATTTCGTATTAGCAATGATGGTCACTTCGCATGATCTTCTCTCTAGCAGGATGCTGAAAAAGCATTCCTTGGCTTTTGCAGCATCGCCACTCGCGAGGCGCGACTCCCTCGTGGCTCACATTTTCAACCGCTTGCAGCTGTCGAAAAACCGAGTTTTTCAGTAGCCTGCTAGCCCGTTGTCCGCCAGATCTCCATGCCCGCCGGACATAGAGATGGCATCCCTCCTCGGTGCTTTCTTGTGCACCCTTATTGGATGACTTCGACGTAGCCGATCTGATCCACACTGGTCGATGACCACCAGACCCGGTTCGGATTGGTGGGATCGACGGCGATCCTTTTCAATCCAATACCCGCGCTCGGCATCGAAAATTCTGTAAACGTGCTGGTCCGCGGATCAAATCGGGCCATCTTGTCCGCTCCAGCTTCGGCAACCCAGACCAGGTTTTGTGTCGTGTCCACGGCCACACTGTTGATGCCGGAAAGTTCCGTGGGCGGGGCGTATTCGGTGACCTGACCCGTGCGAGCGTCGACCCTGATCAATTTATCCGAATGCTGTGCGCTCGCCCAAACGTTTCCATCGGCATCTGTATCTATGTGTCGGAGGTCGGCCTTGGGAGTGAGTACATTGTAGTGGGTCCGTTCGCCGGTGGCGGGATCGAGTTTGACGATCTCATCGGCAAATTCCGCGCTGTACCAAAGCATCTTATTATTATCAAAAGCCAGACCATAGGGTGGCCGACCCTTTGGGACCGGATAAGTTATGACGCCTCCGGAAACAGGATCCAACTTGTAGACCTGGCCGGCCAGGAGTCCCGATCCCCAGACGAATCCGTCCTGAAAAGTGAGTGTGTTCATGTTGGCGGATCCATCCCCCAAGCCAAATTCATCAAACTCCTTGAGTCTCGGGGGAGCCGGCATCGGGTACTCTCTGAACTCCCGTGTCGTGGGAGTGTATGAAATGATGCGAACGTTATGACCGTTGTCGACGCTCCATATGACGCCCAGCGGGTCGACGGCGGCCCCGCTGAATCTGGATGGAAACCTTCCCGGGGGAGGCGACAACCGGGTGTACTCGAGCGCCTTCGGGTCGAAACGGCCAATCGAACCGAGCCCTTCTCTCGTGACGCCGGGCACACCGCCCTCAGTTACGCCGAAGTCGTTTCTACCGTGTTCGCTGAACCATGCAATTCCCTCTTGATCGACCGAGATGTCATGAGGAAAGCCATCGAGCGGCAGACTATATTCCATCACGACATACCTGGACTCGGCGCCTGTGAGTAAAGTTGTGGGCAGATGACGGTTGGGATCAGGAGGAGGGCTTTCTTCGCGACTTCCAGTGCGAGGAGTCCCCCGGCTGAAATGCTCGGTCATGTAGTCCACGATCATATCCACTTCGTCATAGGAAAGGGTCTCAGCACGGTCTTCCATGTAGTACTTGTGCACGCCCATGACCTCTTCCCACTGCTGCCTGGAAGCTTCGATCCGGAGAGTTCGGGTATCCACGGCTCCGTCGAGTGAATGGCAGAGCACGCACTTGGTCAGAACCACTTCCTTCGCAGGCCCTTCCGGCATCGTCGCTGCATGTTCCGCCTGTGTCATCCGTTTCCTTGGCTCGATTTCCCGGCGGGCAACACTCAACACCAGATCACTTGACGCCTGTAGGGAACCAGGGACCTCGACAGGCGTCCCCGGACTGCTTTGGAAGTTTCCGCCAATGCCCTCGACCGTGTACTTGCCCGGAAGAAGGTCAGGCGTGCGGTACCGGCCTTCTGCCTGGCTGACAACCATGAAGGTCAGGCTCAACTCCGCACTGCGGACTCGGACCAGCGCACCTTCGACGGTCTCTCCTGAGGCGTTTCTGACCACCCCACTGATGACATTCCTGTTCTGAGCCTCCAACGGCATACAAATCGAAGCCAGTAGGACCAGGACGATCACCAGCACCCCAGTCCCCCGGAGTCCCTTTACGAATTCGATATGCCTCAACATGAGTATTCCTCCTACTCTTGGCCTAAATGATGAGTTGCGGTTGCTGGCCCCGCCGAGCTTCTCGTACTCCCCGGCCAGGAGCCGCCAGATCGATGATTCCGAGTTGTAGTGGACCGTCCATGGATGGAGGCGGCCCCGATAGCTCAGTAGCGTATGTTCTCCTGTGCCAGTTCTTCGATCGTTTCACCGAGAAGGTCCAGATTCACTACCGAATCCAGGAGAAGACCGTCGTCTGCCCCACCTAACACCTTTGCCTCATCCAGCATCGTCTGAAGGGCCACGAGCCCGATCATGCCGTCTTCGAGCAAGGGTGTGTCCTGGTAATCCTCTCCTGCAGGATCTCTGGCGCTGTCTCTCAGAGACTGCATGATGGGACTTACGAAGTCGTCATTGTTCTGCCAGTCATTGATGAGGCGGTAAGCTCGAATCATGCCTTTCAAGAAAGTTTTAACACCTTCCGGATTGGTTTCCACCAACTCCCGCGTTGCAATGATTACTCTCTCAGGGCGGCCCTGCGGATAGACTTCAGCCCAGTCGAGCAGCACATGATAGCCCTCCTGTTCGAGCTGGGCCACTGCTCCGGGTCCGACGCTTCCGGCATCGATCCGGCCCTCTCTCAGAGCCTCGGGCGCCAGGTTGGCTCGGCTGAGGCCCAGAACCCATTCCACGTCGCTGTCCGGGTCCAGCCCCTCAGTGCGTAACCAATACTCCAAAGCGACTGCGTTCTCGGCAATCCGGGTTGTGGTGCTCAGCCTTTTTCCGCGCAGGTCAGCCAGTGTCCGGATATCCTCGCCGGCCACCAGCTTGGCAAGCACGTTGCCCCCTTCCATCCATCCTCCGATCATCACCAGACCCTGTTCGGGCGAATCCTGGTTGAACAGGAGTCTGGGCCTGGCATCCACGATGATGTCGATGCCTTCGGCCCGCATTCTGCGGAGCATTTCGCCGCCATCGGTAATCTCGGGCTGGAGTTCGTCGGGCCTAATCTCGACTTCAATGTTTTCGAAGAACCCTTTTTCCCGCGCCACGACAGGCGCCAGAATGTGAAACGCGTGGTAGTGGTTGCGGGAGACCGTCAGAGTATTCCGGACGTCTCCAATCGCCGGATCCTCAGGTGATGTAACGCAACCCAAGGGGAGTGCTGAAGCGAGAGCCAATCCAAAGATCCACTTCCTCATCCGGAACCTCCGTGGTGTGGTGCTTAATGATCCTGCCCAATGCTGATCGGTCCATATTAACCATTCGCATCCATTCCCCCAAGCTGAAGAGGTTGAGGGGTTCGGTGACTCTCGACATCGAGCCTCTGACAAAAGGACCCACTAATCATCGAAGTGTCTTAACGGTTTTCCCTCCGTCCCCACTGTCTGACTGATATGATCGGTCCTGCGATGAAACAGGATCTTCCCGAAGACGTGGATCGAAATTGTAAGGAGGTTCCGTAATGAATCAGTCTCGTCATAACGGGAGGATTTGGCTGCCATGGGCGGTCAGTGCCGGTGTGTTGGCGTGTCTGGGTGTGGCAATCGTGACTGAGGGTTGGACGATTTCGGAAGCCGCATTCCGGCAGGGGAGCCCGGATAGAGAGACAGTGGTGATTCGGCGAGCCCCGCTGCGGTTCATCAAGGACCCCTATCCTTCACTGAGCGCGGTGGCCGTGAATCCGGACAACAACATGCTCGTGGTCACCGACGAGAACCTGTTTCAGATCCTGGAGTACGACACCCGTGACAACACGCCCGCATCGGCTCAATTTACGGAACCGAGACGGATCATATCCGGACCCGACACGTTTGCGGAAATGATGTGCGGGGTCTATATCGACCCGGTGACCAGCGAGATCTACGTCGTCAACAACGATACGCAGAACTGGCTGCCTGTTTTTTCTCCGGACGCTCGTGGAAACGCCACGCCGAGTCGGGTGCTGGCAGCGCCCCACGGAGCATTCGGGATTACGATGCACGAAGAGAGACAGGAAATGTTCCTAACGGTGCAGCACCAGAATGCCGTCTATGTGTATCGGAAGGGTGCGGCCGGTGAAGAGGAGCCTCTGCGGGTATTGCGTGGGAACGACACACAGCTGGAAGATCCCCACGGGATCGCGCTCGATACGACGAACAATCTGTTGTTCGTGAGCAATTACGGAAACGGTCAGGAGACAGAGGCACCACCGCCCGGTTCTCCAGCCGGAACGCGCCCACGGGTTTGGGGGAAGTTTGAGCCGCCATCAATCACAGTGTATTCACTGGAGGCGTCAGAAAATACGGAGCCTCTTTGGACCATCGAAGGACCCGAGACGTTGATGAATTGGCCTTCGCATCTGGCGTTGCACGAGGAACGGCAGGAGCTGTTTCTGGCGAATGACGCTGACGACTCGGTCCTGGTTTTTCGGACAACAGACAAGGGTAATGTGGCTCCGATCCGGGTCATCAAGGGGCCGAACACCGGAATCAAACATCCGCCCGGCATCACGGTGGATGCCACAACGGGCGAGATCTATGTGGCGAACATGGGAAATGCCTCAGTGACGGTGTTCCCGGTGACGGCCAACGGGGATGTCGCTCCGGTGCGCACGATTCGATCCGGGCCAGCGAATCGACTGTCGCTCAACATTGGCAATCCGGGGGCTGTCGGATACGACACCCTCCGGGATCAAATTCTGGTGCCGAACTGAGTGGCCCATCCGCAAATTGCGGCGTTTGCCAGGCTGGCGGATGGAGCACAATTACCGGAACGGACCATTTTCGGGCAGGCGAGCAAGCTGTCGCGAACCATGCACGACGTTCGGTACGATGAAGTTAACGATGAATTTCTTGTGATCAACCCGTTTGCGGAGGCCATCCTGACGTTCCGCGGAGGAGCCAATGGACAGGAAGGCCCCATTAGAATCATCCAGGGACCCAAGACCGGATCGCTCGGCAGCCGGTTGGATGTGGACCCGATTCACGATGAGATATTCGTGCCGGGTCCCGACCGCATCATGGTTTTTCCGCGCGAAGCCAACGGTGATGTCGCGCCCATTCGCGTTATCCAGGGGCCGGACACTCAGCTGGAGAGAGCTCAATCGGTTGCCGTGGATCCGATCAACGACGTCATTGTAGTCGGGTTAAATCGGACCGATAGGGACACGGAAAACGGTGCGCTCCTGATCTTTAACAGAACGGATAGCGGCAATG
Source organism: Terriglobia bacterium (assembly GCA_965218085.1). Taxonomy (GTDB): domain Bacteria; phylum Acidobacteriota; class Terriglobia; order 20CM-2-55-15; family 20CM-2-55-15. The sequence goes on from CBDCKF010000002.1 coordinate 30,881, forward strand.
TGAAACCGAGGGCGATTCGTGGTCCAAAATCCGGAATTATCCGAATCAATCAGATTCGGGTGTATCCCGATCGCGGGCTGATTGTAGGGGCCATGCCCGGACGGTACGAGCAGATGGAACCCGAGGGTGCATTCTTAGGCGTCTGGAGCATCCATGATGATGGGGACGTTCCTCCGATGTGGAAGCTCCCGGTGGGCCCGGCGACGACACTCAAGAAACCCTTCGGAGTGGTCTTGAACCCGGACGACCAGGAAGTGATTATCTCCGATATGCGCTTAAACGGTGTTCTGGTGTTTTCGGTGCCGGAAATCTTCTGACCGTTGCTGCGCCGCGTCAGGGAGAACCTTTGACCCCTTCCGGCTGTCCGTGACTTTGATGAGCCCTACTGGCGATAAGTGTGCTGACTATTTGAAATAAAAACGAGTTCTCGATTGAAGGAGGTTCAGCAATGACCAGAACTTTTCGCTATGGGAAAGGTTGGCCACTTAAGCTCGCTTTGGCGGGCCTAATCGTTTGGCTGGCTCAGGGTATTTTGACCGATCAGGGCGAGATTGCAGAGATTGCCTTTGCTGCGGTGCCGGCCCTCCAGAGCCAGGAGGACAGAACGCCGGTGGTGATCGAGCGACCTCCCGTGCGTTTCATCAAGGATCCCAACCCCGCGTTCAGCGCCGTGGCCGTCGATTCGGAAAGCAACATGCTTGTCGTGGCAGACGAGAACCTGTTTCAGATCCTCGAGTACGACACGCGCGACAACACGCCGCCTCAGGCGCGTTTCACGGAACCCCAACGCGTCATTTCGGGAATCAACACCAAAGCCGAGATGATATGCGGACTATATATCGATCCCGTGACAAAAGAGATCTACGCCCTCAACGGAGATACGCAGAACTGGATGCCTGTGTTTTCGACTGAGGCTCGAGGAAACGCTACGCCGAGTAGCGTTGTTGCATGGATCGGGGCGGAGATGGAATTCGCCCTTTCCCAAGCGGTAGCGTCAGGCGATACGCTCGAACACAGGCCGTCCGAGTGCGGTCATTGTGTTCAGGACTTTTTGGCCGAGTTGGATCTCCGTGATCTGCCTGGAGAAGCTGCGGGATTGGAGTCTGCGGCCGATGACACCCTTCCAACGGCCGATCTGCGTTTCTATCCGGCTGCGCGGGTTGTACCCTGTGGCCACTTGCCAGGCCATGCGGCCGTTGCTGCGGATCTGAGCAATATGGCGATCCCGAACGGTTGGATCCCGCGCCGATTGCGGTCGGATCGCTGCGTTCTTTGGCGGCGGTATAACCACATCCAGGGTCTCCCCATACCGTTCCCTCAGCAGATCTCGTGTAGACGCTCCATCATAGGCGCCGTCAGCCAGAAAGCCCGCGACCGGGGCATCGAGTTGATCCAGGAGCCCGGGTAATGCAGTGCTGTCTCCAACGTCATCGTGAGTCAGATTGGCGCAAACAATCGCACCGCTGGCCAGGTCCAGTCCGAGGTGGAGTTTGCGCCAGCGGCGGCGTATTCCCTTGATTTTATGCTTCTGCGCGAGCCATTCCCCTTCGCCGAAGATCTTGAGGCCGGTACTGTCCACCACCAGATGGACAGGCACAGATCCGGCTTGCATCATCACCTGAGCGATGCTCAAGCCGTTTGCACGACGCGACAGTGTGGAGAAGTCCGGCACCCGTATATCCAGCCCCATGAGCGTGCCGATGGATCCCATAAGTCCCTGCGTTTGCCGCAACCCAAGCCGATACGCCGTGCGCAGCGTCAGGCATGTCTCGATCGCCAGATCCGAGTATCTCCGCTGGCCACCCCGTGACGTGCGGCGCGGCGCGCTCCACACACTTTGAGCCTCATCACTGACCCAGATCGTCAGATCACCCCGCTGGCGCAGGCTCTCGTTATATTCCGCCCAGTTGATCACCCGATACTGCGCCTTATCAAACTTGTGCCGTCGGGCTGCGTTGAACTTATGTGGCATCTAAGTTATCCCCGGTGTTGAAAAACACGATGATAAGGCATCCTTCGGGATGATCCATGCAACAAGGTTTCCGCGAGTAGAGGCGCCGGTAACACCAGACCAGATCTGTTGGAACCACAGTTTGTGATTCTCGCTGGAGATAATTGAGAGAATTCGAGTTGGGACCGTGGGTTGACGGTAGCCCCCGGGCTTCCGCTGCATTAGCAGAAACTCGATGTCATTCTTAATGACCGCGTTCGGTTCGTACGGCTTTCCCAGGAACCCGCCGCCGTTGCCGCTGGCCTCGAAGACCGCATTAGCGATCTTGTACCAAATGATCGGCGCTAGATTGTCGAAACCGATATTACGGCAATGTTCTTGAATCCCTGCGTGGAGCGGAACAACCGTATGCCGCCCGCTATTCTTCCGCCTCGCCAAACAAACGTCACCGACGACACATATGAGTCGTCCCCCGGGAACCAGCACGCGGAAACAGTGGCTCCACACTGCGTCGAGTTCTTGCAGAAATACCTCATAATCGATGACAGCACCGAGCTGGCTGTCATGGTCACGGTACTTCTTAAGTGTCCAGTAAGGCGGGGAAGTGACCACTAAATGTACGGAATCGTCATCGATCAGCGACAAGTCGCGAGAATCACCCTGAAGCAGCTGGTGGCTCGTAGGAATTGAACGGACGGCACTTTCGATCTGAGAAAGCAGGCGCGGGTCCTTCGCGATCCGCGGGATATCTCTCTGCGGATCAGGCAGGTTGGCGACTTCTTTGGGTAGGCGGGCCTTGTGTGCGCCTAGCGTTTGAGCAATAGCAATTGGCTTTCTTGGCATTCCAGTGTTTGCGGAGCCGACTCGCGGACCCTTAAGCGGCCGCGCTGTTGCTGTTGACATACCGACAATCTTGACCACAATAGCGGACAATTCAGGGTCTTGTCTGCACAGACGATGCCGCCTAAAGCCTCGGCAGTCATCCAAAACCGGCCAAAAGGAAGAAGCCTGAGGAGCTTACGCAACGACGACTTGATGATAAGGCGATCGCGCGTAAAAGACGACCCGATGGATTGGACTTCCCAGGGCCGTCCAGATCTCGACTGATCTTGGTGGCGTCGATTGCGGGCTGTTATTAACGAGTTGTAGGGTTGATCGGGCTTTGCCAGTCGGAGTAGCCCGTGAGGGCAATGAAATCCGGGGCAGGAAAAGGAATGACGCGCCGAATATTTGCAGGCGGTAGCGGGTGCACGATGTTGTCCGCGTGGTTGGTCGACTCTAATGTGCAGTGATCTTGGCTGACCAGAAGTCTGCGGACGATGTTGAAGGCGAGGGCCTCATGTCTCTGGAACGAGGCGGTTGGCACGCCAGCCTCGATGATGCATGGTGTCCCAATGCTGCCGATAGCGGAAGACGTATCAGGATCGTGTTCATGGGAATTGTAAATAACTTCACCTCCCCAGTGCCGAAAGAACGGGCCGATCCCGTGCTCGCCGCCCTCCTGCAAGAGGTGGGTGCTGGCCGGTATAACACCTAATGGCACGGAACACGACTGCAATTGATGCGCGCCAGAAACAGCCCAGATCTCCTGTTATAAAAGCCGATGGTGTTACACCCTCTGAGCGTTATCTCGCGCAGCTAGCCGAAAAGTCGTTTCTGAATCTATGGTCGTACCCAAGCCCATTCCGAAATCAAAAGCAATTATCTGGCGGTGATGGAAAAGAACTGTGCGATCTACTCGTTGTTTGTGGTCGTTACATCATCATATTCAGTGAAAAAACTATCGCATGGCCAAACGGGGAGCTGCATGTCGGGTGGAGGAGGTGGGCTAAACGTGCGATATCGAAAGCCGCAAAGCAGGCGAAGGGAGCCGAACGTTGGATAACCGAATTTCCAGATCGAATCTTTCTAGTGTAGTCCGTCACAATTAACGTAACGGCTCTGGCTGTCCCATTTCTGATCATATATGAGGAAAATAATGACCATTAGATCGGAAATCCCTGTGCGGAAGGAACTCGAACGGCTTGGCCGAAGCCGCAGTGTGTCAGTCTGGCTCGGGGAACGAGCCGAATACGGTACAGTCTGTTAGACGGGGACCACTAGATCGAGCCTGCAAAGTCCCATTTCCAATCAGATTCCCGCCACAAGAAGACAGGAGTATTCATAGAGTAGTAGTCGTCAAAGGCGCTGCCAAAGCGTGCAGAGAGCATATTCCTGGTAGCTCAGGCAGTCTGATCATCAAGCCTGCGATTAGACAGGGTGAACACTGGTCAGGCAAATCCAGCAAGATCAAGCCTTTCACTATAGGCGACGTAGACCCATCCGGTTCGTTTGTCCATGTGATCGATGACGTCGCTCTCGAAGCGATAATGCGAGAGCTGGATACCATCAGAGACTTCACTGACTACTTAGAGAAAAAATCAGCGTTCCTTCGGTCTGGGCGTCTTTTCCAAGCGAGCGGTGAAGAAAACCTGCTCGCTTACTACGCAATACGGACAAATGATGAAGGCGATCATGATTTTGTTCTAGGTGGCGGGAAACAGGGGCAGCTAGAAATCGACAATTCTCACTATGTGAATTTGAAGAACGATCCCCAGTACATCGCGAAGAAGCAAGCGGACAAGATATCCTATCTTTGGGACGGGCTCATCGAAGTCTTCACAACCCACATGCTCGATGGAACGGCGATTACTCCAATGGGGTATGAATTCGAACTCGAACAAAGCGAACTTGCCGTTCGCTACATGGCGCTTCAATATCGCTTAAGCCGCCGGAGCCACGGAGAGGCGGTAAGAGACGCACTGGAAATTGGGAAGACAAGGAACCGCTTCTTTCGCACGATGATCGCCGCGCCGGGCGCGAAAGAAAACGAGACTGCATTTTTCATACATACTTTCAAATATTTGAAATGGATGAAACAGGATGGTGGTTACGAGAAATATCGAATAAAACGGGCAGAGTGCACACAGGTCTACGCGAGAGGTCTATTAGAACGTTTTCCTCACCTGAAGCGAGTTGTTGGCATTTCTTGCGAACCCCCGGATCAGGGGGGAGGCGGCTCTGAGGATCTTGTCTATGCTGAGCAGGCCGATTGGACTGACGAAGATAGAAGCGCCATTAAACAGAACTGCAAAACCTATGGTGTGTTGCAGGGCGAAATGAAGGAAAGACAGAGTCATGTTCAGGAGTATCCCGATTTGTAAATCTTCAGAATTTGATCTGACAGGATGCCGCCCCCCTCTAGTGGGTCCGTTGTTGTAATGGATTTCTATGGACCGTACCCGACGGGTGATGGGAAAGCTTATGCACATCGATAGAGATTGTTAACGGTGGACTGTATGAGCGCCAGAATACCGCGGGGAAATCGGCTTCTTGGCAAGGGGGTACAAGCCTGACCGGCTTCGGAGCTATCAACGGGGAGTTAAAGTCAGGGGGCGAGGCGACAAGTGGAGCAGCGGGGGTTTAGCGCGCGTTGGTGGAGCTGTCCGGGATTTCGATTTCCAAGCGGTCGAAGAAATACTTGGCCGACCAGTAAACCCAGCAGGGGGGCAATATCCCGGCGGTCAGCAACGAAAGGATTCCCAACCCGAGCGAGATCAGGAAGTATTCCCGGAAATTCCCGGTGAACACGATCTTCCCGCGTTTCATTTCGACAGGACACATCAAACTCCGCTAGGAAGTAAGGATGCGAATACCAGCAGACTTCGATCGGTATAAGAGCGACGGAAGGACAATCGAACTCGATTTGAACGATCCAGCGATGGCGCAAAGCGACAATCCGGGAGCCAAACCCACGGCGCAGCGTTTCGCCGACGGGCTCCCCTCGAACGGTTGGAACGTTTCCACGCAGCACAGCGGCCCGATGCGGGTCGGCGGCCGGGCTTCGGAGCAGGACAAGTCTGTAGCGAGCCTGGAACTATTGCTCCTGGATGAGTTTTCCCGTTCCGGAGTCGTGTATTAGGCGACCGGAGCCCCTCGCTGGCGGACAAGAAACTCATGCTCCGGGATCTGGATGAATTCCACGAACACCCACGTGAAAGGGAACTGGTCGATCTGCCTCCCAAAGAGGGTTCCAATTGAAACCAGAGGCAATTAAAGCGTCGTTGGATGGGGTATTGTTAATCGGCGGCTCGGTGTTGAACAGGCTCAGTGCGAAACATTTTTGATCAATACAAACAGCCCGAAAATCGCTTGACGCATAGCCTGGCAACTGTCCTCCATGAGGACACTGCGTTACTCAAGAGCTTTCTGGCCACGTTCGGCCCAAAGCCACACCCTCCCGTTCACGAGTTGAAAGTAATTGAGCAGAGCTTACCCGGAATACCGGAACTTGCCGAACCGGAGACGTTCAGTCAGGGGCTGCCGGACGCCCTGATATTCAGCGATGAAGGATGGGCGCTCATCATCGAGAGCAAGATCAGCGATGGCTTGGCTCCAAACCAACTCGAAAGACACCTCAGGACAATTGATAAGTGCGGCTTTGACAGACTGTTCGGCCTTGCCATTACTGTGCGGGAACCGGATTTTCATATGGACGGCTGGCGCGTGATCTCCTGGAAGGATGTCTATACGTGGGGACACACGCATAAAAACAACTCGCGCTGGGCAGGATCGTTAGTAGATTACTTCAATGTTGCCGAAGCAAGAATGACAAACGAAGGATACTTGAAGGAGGGAACCATTACAGAGTTTTCCGGTATCTCGTTCGATCCTTATACCTATCTTGAAGGCAAGCGCGTCCTGCCTTGGATTCAAGTTGAAAGCCCGCTCAAGGACCTGCCGCGCTCGAGCAGTCTGAGCAATAGCTTCTCTGAACGTCGCCTCTGCTTCTAGCAAACTGGCACTTTCGGGGAAACTTTGGATTCCTCGCTGAATGGAGGTTTCGGTTTCCTTCGCAGCCGCGATTAAGGCGGAGGAAGCGTGCTCATCGGCGGACAGATTAAGCGAAGCGGCAAACTCCTTGAATTCGTCAATTGCGAGGCGTGCGCGCGTATATGCGTCGTACTCGCTGAGCCGACGCCCGCTCGAATCGAGCTTCTTCCGGGTGATCCGCCGCAGGCTTTGCTTGCGGAGTGGGTCATCCGTGTTATTGGCCATTCGGCGGGCAATTTCGCCTTGTGTGTGTTGGATACTCTGGCTGTTTGAATTCAACTCAAATGCGTGCCCGGCTGCCGCTGCAGCCTTTTCAAGTGAGCCATTGAGATGCCGCATCTCAAACACGGAGCGTTGATGGAAAACGAATGGATCGTTTGGTACAGCAGCCTGAACACAATCGTAGAACAACCGCCCGAGGTCGATGTTCGGAAATATATCTGCTATGCCCCTGCCCTTGATCAAGCGAGAGAAAGTTTCACGATCCGATGAGTAATCAACGTTTATGGCCTTGAGGAGCCTCGCGAGAAGATCAAACCTGTCTTCTGGGTTGGACAGCATCTTGTTGAAAACGATCTCAGCAACATGCTGATGGCGGCTGCGGTAATAGACGTCGCCGTTGTGAGCATCGTTGACGACATGGACGACGTTCTCGAGGGGTTGGACGAACTCAGTCTTAAATTGCTCAAATCCGATCCCGGTCGCGCGTGAAATGAGGCCGGCGCGTACAGGTGCGTCGAATTGGTGGAGGGCGCAGATGTCGAGGTACATATTGCGGGCAACAGGCGGCTCGATGCGCAAGAATTCGTCAACAAGAATATCCACAAAAGGAACTCCTAGTGTCGCTTCATGGAGTGCGACTAGTAGCTGACGTTCCGCCGCCTCGATGAAGTTTCTGACCCGATCTTCAAAGGTGAGATTCTTAAGCAGGCCGAGAGCATTGTGTCGTTCCAATAGGCTAAGAAGTCCTTCAATCTCCCTCTCGTTTAGATAACGGACGGGAAACTCCTGACGCAGGAACGGTTCAAGATGCTCGCAATAGATGTTCCACTCATTGTCTCTCTCGGCACCGACGATACTGAGTGGAACGGACTGAGATCGTGATGCCTGCAGCAACTCCCGCAGTTCATTGCGGACGAGTGCCACACGGTCGACAAATAGAAAGATGCGTTTGCCAGTGAGATGGTTAATCTCGATAAGTGGATCTATCCGCAAGCCGGCCGGGCTGATGGGATACAGCGCAAGCTTCTCGTAGGTAACGCTTGCTTCCCAGGCGATACGCTTGAGCGATACGCTCTTGCCGTTACCCCCCGGCCCTTTGAGCATGAAGAGTTCGGTAGTCTGGCGATCTTCCTCGTCAAGAAGAACGGCATCAATGAGCACAGAGTCGGAGAACGCACGACGAACGTCGAGGTTCTGGAGTATGCAGCCCCACCCATTATCGTATCCGCGATAGAAAGTTTCAGGATTCTGTCGGGGTGCGGTCAGTCCGGAATGAATGTGTGTGGCATCGCTGGTTAGATAGCTTACAAGAGAGGGTCGCTCCTTGGCATTGGCAGTGCGATAGTGCTTACGGATGGAAAGTCCGCCGCCGCCGAGTTCGATAGGAATAGCCCTTGCCGTGGTCGGAATCGTCTGATCGAGCGTCCTGAGGAAATCCTCGAAGGTTGCGTCGGTAACATGCACTTTGTGGCCAGCCCAGTATCGCACCTCAACATCAGTCAGATCGGGAGAAATGAAGTAGAAAGGGGGTCTGCCGATGCTGGGATCAGTCAGGTCAAACAGGATCCTTTGAATATGCAGATCAGAAATCGAATAGCCTGCAAAAATGACTGGATATTCGCGTCCTAGATCACGAAACCGATCGTAAAAGTGGGTGCGGTTCGTCTCGTAGCGTGTGTATTGTTCATTGCCAAGAATAATTGGAATATCCAGATCAGAGTAGCAGTCGATACACCCGTGCAATTTATAGAAAGCAACAGGATTTATTTCCTTGTTAAGTCGTATGTCGAAGCTGTCGCCATCCTTCACGGTCTTCACAAGGTTTTGCAATTTGTTTGGCGCATGATCGTAGGCTCTTTCGACGACCAAGTCGAAATTAGTAGTGGCAATGGCACGCCACCGGAAGCTAGGAATTAATAGGTGAAAGTCGGCCGGCATGTACGGCACGAACAAGTCTCGGATGTACAGTTGGAACGCGGCGAGGCCTGCTTCGCTGGCCGCCATATCCGCTACGGCGTTGAGAGGTCTTTGCTTCAGTTTGCCGCCCAGGAATTTGTCACAGATCAGGTCGCGAAGGAGGTCGCCTCGCGGTATCTGGTCTTCACCGGGATGTTTGGCATTCCGGCTCGCGCCCGCGCCGAGAAAGAGCACTGCTCGTTGTTCCTTGACTGCATCTAGCAGGACTGGAGGAATGTTCACTTCTCATCCTCATTGAATGTCGAGCTTCCGTTGTCGATCATTTTGGGTCCGGGTCTCCATATTCGGATGTGCTGCAACCTGCAAAAAGCGGCAGGAGACCGATGGGTCGGGTCGACCAGGCGCCGTCTCATGCAGCCACCCCGAACCGCGCGTTGTTGAACTGAATCTGTCGATAAACATCCGAACGGCTCACCCACCGCAGCTGCCCGATGGATGTGTCCTGAAGGCGATGGGCGTGGGGGGACTGAGGACGGCCCTGGAATTCCGTGGAGAAGACTGCATCGCGTTCGAGGACATGCCTCAGCCCCGGCAGAGCACCATTGGCCCTTGCCGTCCATCGAGCATAGGATACTTTCTTCTTTGAGTCGATCAGCCCAGCGTCTCGTGGTCCGATGGACGGACGTGATCGACACCGAGTTCAGCAGTGCTTCCCGAAGTATGGCTGCATTACGATCCGAAGACCATCCAGCAACGCGGTCGCGATGCCCTCTTCCGTCAGCGGATGGATTTTCTGCTCTTGATCTCGCCCAGCACCAGGGTCGTACTTGAAGTAGATGGCAAACACCACTACTCGGACGAAACGGGCCGAGGAGATCCTAGCACTTACGCGAAGATGGTTGCGGCCGACCGGTACCTTCGCCTATACGGGTACGATGTATACCGGTTTGGTGGGAGCGAACTTCAAAAGGGAAGCGGAGAACAACTCATAAAGGAGTTCTTCGAACAACTGTTCAAGAAGCATAATGTATTGCCCTAAATCTGCAACGCTGCGCTTGATTCGAAAGAGAGATCAACACTACGAGTCGAGCTGAATCTTACTGCTGGCAGAGTAGGGGGCGTGAGTTGGGTTTGCGGTGTGTAAACTCAACCATATAATTCCCCTGTATTTCGGGAGGAAAGGCGTGAGTCTCCGAGACGTAATTCTGCCTATGGCAACGGACACGCAACTGCGACAACTGGCCGAAGAGGGCGGCTTACGTTGGGATTTCGAGGCAGGCTACGCGCCACTGTATCTCAAAGGAAACTGGGAACAACCGGAGCGCGTGAAGTTGGTTCTGATGCTAGCGGAACCGGGCAGGCCCGACCGGAATAAGAGTTTCTCGACGAATCCCAATGAATGGTTTCGGCAAGCCGTTCTATCACCCTCGCAATGCAGGCCGTTCGGAACGGAGCATCAAAATCGGCAATTTCAGCGACGAATAGAATGGTTCCTGGGTGAATGTGGTTTTGATCTGAGACAATCCCGCGAAATATGGCCGCAAATCGTTATCAGCAATACCTTTTGGCTTCGCGTCACCGGACGCCGGGGCAACGATCGGCAGGCCTGGGCCAGTGCGGCCCCCAAGGAAGCCGAAAGGTACTTCATTGAGCGATATCTGGGCCCACTTCTCAGATGCTTTCCCAAAGCGAATATTGTTGGTGCGGGCAACAAGGCAAATAGTCGATTGGCCAAGACAGGGGTTCGATGGACTGCGATTGGTGCGTTGGCGCCGCCGGGTTGCAATCACGTGCATGTACGTGACCGTCAATCCCAGGTTGCGGAAGAACTGCGGAGAAAATTGGGACTGGCTCGCCAAGTTACCGGTGGAGTCGTGGTCTGACCCAACCGATGGAGACTAAGGGGCATGCTGCTGCGGGCGCGTCTCGCACAAGTAAAGCCCACCCGAAGAGGTCCGGGATGAGACGCGAAGGGCTCCCACGATGAAGTCTCTGGACCTGACGGTGGCTGTGAACAAGGCGATCGAAGAAGTCAAGCGTGACATGGGCAGGGTCAACGTGCTCATTGCCGGCCGTACGGGGGTCGGCAAGAGTACGCTCATCAACAGCATCTTCCATGGCAGGCTCGCTGCCACGGGTCAGGGAGAGCCGGTCACGAAGACGACGCGGCGGATCTCCAAGGACGGAGTCCCGATCGCGATTTGGGACACACGGGGCCTGGAGCTGTCCGAATTCGAGGAAACGCTCGGCGAATTGATGCAGTTGGTGGAGAAGCGGGCCAAGGAGCCGGAAGCGGAAGACCACATTCACGTCGCGTGGCTGTGCGTGCATGAAGATGGCCGCCGTGTCGAAGACGCAGAAGTCACACTCTGTCGAAAACTGGCGCTGTACATGCCGGTGCTCGGCGTGATCACCAAGGCGCGTAGCGACAATAGATTCCGTGCTGAAGTGCAACGGCGGCTGCCGGAGGCCAAGAACGTCGTCCGTGTCCGGGCGCTCTCTGAGGCTCTTGATGATGGCCATCCGTTGCCGCCAATGGGGTTGCCGGATCTGGTCGAGGCCACGGCGAATGTGCTTCCTGAGGGCATCCAACGCGCATTCGCTGCGGCGCAGAAGGTCTCACTGCGGCAAAAGGAGCAGCAAGCACATGCCGTGGTTGCAGGCGCGGCAGCCAGTGCTGCCGCGGCCGGTGCCGTGCCGATCCCGTTTGCCGACGCAGTGATTCTGGTACCAATCCAGATCAGCATGCTAGCCGGCATCTCTGTCGTGTTTGGACTCGACACCTCCATAGCGTTTCTGAGCGTACTCGTAGCGACGGCGACAGGGGCCACGGCCGCCACCTTGGCCGGCCGCGCCATCGTCGCCAATCTCCTGAAGCTCGTCCCCGGCGGAATAATCGTAGGTGGAGCAGTCTCAGCCGTCACAGCCACAGCGCTGACGACCGTCCTGGGTGAGATCTACATTGCGTCACTCGTTGCCGCGTTCACGAGGACCGGCGGGCAGATGCCGGAGATCGATGCTGTGACACAGGAGTTTACGGAGCGCGTGAAGGCGAGAATCCAACGGCACACTTGACCTGACAGGTTCAAGCCGAGCACTGAGGCAATTCCGGCGTTCTCGGCAATGTCGATGGTGACTCCGGCCAGATTCACTACTATTTGCCCCCGGATGGCGTCGGTTCGCTACGTCGTCCCAGCCGACAGCCGCTCGCCAGTCCGGACTCGGCGCCGCGGGATCCGATTTGGAACCCCTGTTCCTACCGTTAGCGAAGCCCCAAAACATAACGATAAAGATGATTATCTTAAGATAGATGGAAGGGGGGAGGGGACGGAACTCTGAAGGCCGAATGGCCCTGCTCGGCGGCCAAACCGTACCAGCGGACCGCGCTTCAGCGTCATCCTTGCACTACACCGCGGCCCTCGGCGAACGTGTAACGCGTGGAGGCGATTATGGCCTGGCTGAACGATAACGGGAGCAGTGCCGCCGGGACTACGGACTCGGCTTCGAAACACTCATGTGTTCTGCTGTTCGACTACTTCGTGAATCACCGAACGGACCAGTTCGCCATGCTTCTTGAAGTTGGCTGGAGAGAGATTGAATAGTAACCTGCCGTCCTTCTCGTCAGCTTCAAGCCCTGCCTCCTCGAATCGCGCTGATCGTTCTTCGCTCCAGCCACCAGGAATGACCACTTTCAGGAACTTCTTCCGGGCACGGAAGCGTATGAAATTTTTGGATCGGATTCCGTCGGACAGGCCGATGTAGTACTTGTTGTAGTTCAGTTGCTGTGGCGTTTGTGCCTTCTCATTGATGATCCCCAGTACCTCATCAGCAAGCTGGATGATCGGTTCATTGGACTTGTTGATCCAGTAGGAGCGATCAACGGACTGTAGCTTCGTGATGGAGGTGTCGTCACGCCTGAGCAGTCGCTGATCCAGCACACGGACGAAGTTGAGTACAATGTTGTTGCCGACGCTAAGTGCGTTGAGTTGGATGGCAACCAACGGTACAGTTCCCGCCAACAGTCCAATGACATTTAGAAAGCGACTCGTAATATCCTCGGCGATAAGCACCGCGCAATGCTCGTATCCTGGATACCGCCGACGCTCAATATCCCAATACTCGATGCACCGGATGATGTGAGACTCGTCGGTCGCCCCAAGCATCAGCTCGACCTCATAGCGCTGGTCCTGCTCTGGGCTTGTCAGCAGGAGATCGAGTCGGCCAGCTCGTTCCTGAGGGCGTTCTCGGTCCAGAAGGACAGTTTCACCCAGCCCGAGTATTGTGGGGTCTTCTGCAATCCGGTCCTGAAGCCACTTTTCATTAAATTCGCGATGACTTTTAAGCGATATGGGTTCGTGCTTCGCGTAGTTCAGCCCACTCATGACTCCGACTCTTCGAACGAATCCGGAAACAGGACGGACGCTACAGCATCAGTGTATAAGCATCGAGGCTGCCCCAGAGATAGTTGAAGGTTGAAGGATGGCGGTTCATCTGCCCATCGGTGCGGTGCGGCTTCCCGGCCGATCCCCCCTTGCGGGTGGTGGTTCAAGGCGAAGTCGGCGTTGCCACAACGCGGCGTGTATGGGAGCGCCGCTCGTGTCCCGCAGCAGTTGAAATGGGATCTCAAGGTTCCGTCACCCTGATGGACGTATCCTTGGCCATTTCAATGAACCGGCGGTCGAATGTGAGCATCGTCTCGCAGTGGGAGGCAGCACCAAGATGTAGCGCATCGGCGAAGTCCATACCCTCCTCTGCGCGATCAAGCGCCTCAGCGATGAGGGTGGGACTATCCACCGAAACACTTGGCAGTCCCGCGAACGCGCGCAGGGCGGTAGCAACCTCTTCTCCGGAAAAGCCGTAGACGCTACGCAACACCCAGTCGCTTTCAAGCAGGACGGTCGTGCTCACAAACACATGTCCCGAGTCGATCGCGGTTCTCGCCCTGGCGGCCTGCTCCGGCTGGTCGCCGGTCAGATATCGGACGACAACATTGGTATCAATCGCCCGCATGACGCCGCCGAGCTTCCGCCAGAACCCCCTCCTGCATCTCCACCAAAGACTTGGGCGGACCGTCGCAGGCGAGACGTCCAAACACATCCTTCGGCCGCGTCGCGACAAAAGCGGGCTCGGGCTTGAGCAAGACGCCCTCAGCTGTGTTCTCCACGACCAGCCGCGTTCCGGCATCCCAGCGCCGCGCCCGGCGGATGGCCTTGGGCAGGATGATTTGGCCCTTTGTGGAGATGGTGGTGGTGAGCTGTTCAGGCATGGGCATAGTGGTTTCTCGGGTTACGTTCGAGTAAGGCAGAAGTAAGATACACCCTTCCAGGGTCTTGAGCCAAGTGCAGCACGCCGTTGGATGCCCTGAGTGAGCAAGCGCTACTAAGGGTACCGACCAGATTCGTAGAGAAATACACGCTAAGGGTTCGGCTTGAGCCCTCGGGTCCTCATGAAGCTGTAGAGGGTCGTACGGGACACGCCCGTGAGCTTGGCGATGGCGGTCTTGGAAACGCCCAGCGCGAGGAAGCGCCGGATGTCGTCCTCCTTGCCGTCGAGCCGTGAGACGCCCAACGAGCCTTTCGGGCGCCCGAGCTTTCTGCCCGAGGCCCTGGCCTGGGCGAGACCCTCGCGGGTGCGCTCGGAGATCAGGTCGCGCTCGACCTCGGCGAACAGCGCGAAGAGGGTGGTCATGACTTTGGTCTGGATGTCGCGCTTGCCCTCGACGCGGATGTTCTCCTTCATCGCCACGAAGGCGACGCCTGCCTTGCTGAGGGCGTCGAGGATGGCGACGATCTGACCCAGCGACCGACCGAGCCGGGAGAGTTCGCTGACGAGCAAACGGTCGCCGCGCTGAAGGACGTTCATCAGTTCGTCGAGCCGGCGGCGCTTTTCGGAAGCCTGTCCAGAGGCGGTCGCCTCAATGAAGTCGTCGATGCGGAAGTCGTGTTTGCGTGCGTACTCGAGGATGGCGAGGCGCTGGCTGCGCACGTCCTGCTGTGCGGTCGAGACCCTCAAATAGGCAACAGTTTTCACGGCATGACCATGGAATACGGCTTCTGGTATTTTATCTGACAGATACGAAACATGGAATACGTCACATTCCATGCTACTAAACTGTTCGGTCAGAACGAGCGTTATTATAGACACTCGGCCATGATCTCTCCGTCTCGAAGTCAATTGGCAAGCCAAGCAGATCACGCGGACGGGGCGAGCGGGGCCTGTCACCAAGGAAGGCATTGACGCAACCCTGCTCCAGCACGTCGGCCCGATCGAATGGGACCCCGTCATTCTCTACGGCCAGTACGTCCTCGATCGCGCCCTGGTCCGCTAAGAAACGGGTCCTTATGTTGTATTGCAACAGTAATCTGGTCGCTACCCTCCGTACCCTTCTACAACCTCACTCGGCCCATGGCGCTTTCGGCGGACAAACGCCGTATGAAGCACTCCGAGAACGATTACAATAGACCCTCTTACTGTCCGACCAGGTCGTTCATATCACACCCAGGAACAACCAATGACAGCACGGACCGAAGTTGTCGGAGAGCCTGCACGTCCTATACCGGACACATGGTTTTTGGAAAAGCTGGACGACTGGGCCGAGAAAGATCCGACCCGCTTTGCCTTCGCGGTGGATCATTCCGGCGGCGTCGAGGAGTACTCCTACCGCGAGGTGGTCGAGCAGTCGCGCCGGATAGCTGCAAGCCTTGTTGCGAGCGGGATCGTCGCCGGCGACCGTGTCGGGATTTTGATGGACAACTGTCCTCACTGGGTGTTTGCACTTCTGGGTGTTCTGCGGATCGGAGGAGTGGGCGTACCGCTATCGACACTTCTGCCGGCTTCATCAGTTCGCAGAGTCGCAGGTCATTCCGGCTGCCGCCTGGTGTTTACCGACCAACCGAACCTGGATACGACGCTCAAGGCGCTCGAAAGAAGCGATATCTCCGTGGTTGCGACGGTAGACGACGAAGCGGTCCAGGAGTGGGAAACATTTCTCAAATTAGGCGATGGGGGTGAATGGACACCGTCACACTCTCCTGATGGTACGGCCGTTCTGATGTACACATCGGGAACGACGGGTGAGCCGAAGGGCGTGCAGATCACGGCCAGCGGCATTTCCCAGGACATTTGTGGAATCGTAGAGCAGCTCGAACTTTCGCCCGATCATCGGATTCTCTCCGTTCTTCCGTTCTCCCATGTGCTGCCGCTGGTCGCCAATGGTCTCGGGGCTCTTGCCGCCGGCTGCGGCGTCGTGTTCCTCACGGCGATATCCCCCCAGCGCATCGTTGAGGCCTTCAAACGCCATCGGATCACTTTTTTCGTCTGTGTTCCCCAGTTCTTCTACGCTGTGCACAAGAGGATTTTCGGTCAGGTGGCCGAGCTTGGCTGGGCGCAGCGAAAGATCTTCGGTCTTCTGATGGGCCTTTCGCGGGCTATGGAGAACCCCCGGCTGAGCCGGCGACTGTTTTCCAAGATTCATCGGTCGATCGGGCCGCAACTGGACCTGTTGATCACGGGAGGATCACGCTTCGAACCGCGGATCGCCGAGGACTTCCGGGCCCTGGGCTATACGATGGTGCAGGCGTACGGACTGACCGAGACCAGCGCGGCCGCGACGATTACGCCCGTAGGCCGGAACGCGGTCGGCACAGTCGGGCTTCCCCTGAGAGGCGTTAGCGTACGTATCGATAGCCCGAATGAATCGGGTGTCGGCGAAGTGTGTATAGCAGGTCCCGTTTTGATGGCAGGGTACTACCTCGATCCGGAAGCGACCGATGAAGCCATTCGGGAAGGGTGGCTCCACACGGGGGATCTCGGGAAGCTGGACGAGCATGGCAATCTGACGCTCACGGGTCGAAGCAAGGACGTCATCGTGCTTGCAAGTGGAAAGAACATCTACCCGGAAGAGGTGGAGGAACACTATGAAAAGTGTCCCTACATCAAGGAAATGTGCGTAATGGGGATGCCCGAGACCGCGGGTCCGGGAGACATACTCCATGGGGTCGTCGTACCCGATCTGGATGAGTTCCGGAAGCGCAAGCAGACTGCGATCGCCGACATGATCCGCTACGAACTGGAAAACCGGTCGAAGGAGCTGGCTTCGTTCATGCGGGTGCATTCCCTGACTGTCCGGAACGAAGCACTTCCGCGTACGGTGACGCGTAAGCTCAAGAGGTTCCAGATCTATGAGGAAGAAGCCGCCTCATCTCAATCCGGGAAGTCCCATGAACGAGAGGCCCAGGACGATGAAAGGTTGACTGAGGGGACAGGGAAGACCGTGGCTGAGGCCATCCGAGCTGCGAAACCAGATCTAGGAGCTCTGGAGCCCGACATGAACTTCGATCTCGATTTGGGATTCGACTCCCTCGGTCGGGTCGAACTGTTGGCAGAAATCGAGGCCGAGTTGGGCGTGGAGATTCCCGAGGAGACGCTGAATCAGATCCTCACCATCAGTGAACTCGTCGGGGCACTTGAAGCCGCTCGAGGTATCGAACGCTCCGGTCCCAGGAGGTGGAAGGAAAAACTGACCTCGGTCGGAGATGAGGAACTGGCCCGCCAATACATTCCTGACTCCCGGGCGAGTCTTACCTTCTTCGGATTCCCCACGATCCGACTGCTTGGCATGCTCGCCAAGATTCCGTTTCGGACCAGAGTCCGGGGTCTCGAAAAACTACCCGCTTCCGCGCCGTTTATCATATGCCCCAACCACGTGTCCTATCTGGATCCGTTCTTACTAACCTTGTTGCATGGATCATCCCGAAGGATGCCTTATCATCGTGTTTTTCAACACCGGGGATAACTTAGATGCCACATAAGTTCAACGCAGCCCGACGGCACAAGTTTGATAAGGCGCAGTATCGGGTGATCAACTGGGCGGAATATAACGAGAGCCTGCGCCAGCGGGGTGATCTGACGATCTGGGTCAGTGATGAGGCTCAAAGTGTGTGGAGCGCGCCGCGCCGCACGTCACGGGGTGGCCAGCGGAGATACTCGGATCTGGCGATCGAGACATGCCTGACGCTGCGCACGGCGTATCGGCTTGGGTTGCGGCAAACGCAGGGACTTATGGGATCCATCGGCACGCTCATGGGGCTGGATATACGGGTGCCGGACTTCTCCACACTGTCCGGTCGTGCAAACGGCTTGAGCATCGCTCAGGTGATGATGCAAGCCGGATCTGTGCCTGTCCATCTGGTGGTGGACAGTACCGGCCTCAAGATCTTCGGCGAAGGGGAATGGCTCGCGCAGAAGCATAAAATCAAGGGAATACGCCGCCGCTGGCGCAAACTCCACCTCGGACTGGACCTGGCCAGCGGTGCGATTGTTTGCGCCAATCTGACTCACGATGACGTTGGAGACAGCACTGCATTACCCGGGCTCCTGGATCAACTCGATGCCCCGGTCGCGGGCTTTCTGGCTGACGGCGCCTATGATGGAGCGTCTACACGAGATCTGCTGAGGGAACGGTATGGGGAGACCCTGGATGTGGTTATACCGCCGCCAAAGAACGCAGCGATCCGACCGCAATCGGCGCGGGATCCAACCGTTCGGGATCGCCATATTGCTCAGATCCGCAGCAACGGCCGCATGGCCTGGCAAGTGGCCACAGGGTACAACCAGCGCAGCCGGATAGAAACGCAGATCGGCCGTTGGAAGGGTGTCATCGGCCGCAGACTCCAATCCCGCAGCTTCTCCAGGCAGATCACGGAGATCCAACTCGGCCAAAAAGTCCTGAACACAATGACCGCACTCGGACGGCCTGTGTTCGAGCGTATCGCCTGACGCTACCGCTTGGGAAAGGGCGAATTCCATCTCCGCCCCGATCCATGCAACAACGCTCTTGAGATGGAAGTCATGAATCATTTTGAGGTAGGGGAGGCGCTGCAGCGTCTCAAGGAAGACGCCAGGCAGATCGCCTATCGTCTGACGCTCTGCTTCAGACACGAGGACGCCATCGTGGAAACGATCATGTCCACGGCTGACTACGCGAATTTGCGGAAGCACTCGGCCGACATCGTACTCAAAGAAGTCCTCGAAGTCAGCGTTGAACCCGGGCGGCAGCAGGCACTGACGGAACTGGCGGAACAGAACGAAGAAACGGAGGCGCTGCGGCTCCAGGCCGAGTCGCAGAAGGCGGAGCGGGTAAAGCTCGAGTCGCTGTCAGAAGCGTTGCGTCAGAAAGAGGAGGAGCTTGAAGAGCGGGCCGTCCTTGTCGAGGCTCGGAGGCGTAGCTTGCTCAAGTGGAGGTGGCTCCGGTTTGCGCAGGGGGTTGCGGTCGTGTGCTGTGCCGGTGCGGTGATGCTTCCGCCATTCGTCGACATCTGGTTTGCTCACGAATCGACAGACGAAGCCATGGTCCGACGGGCAGCGTTACTCGCAAGATACGAAACAACGATTCGCAAACGCGAGGCTAACGTGTCGACGGTCGAGAATTCGATGAAGTTCATTGGCGTGACGATTACCAACAACGGACCTGATTACGTGCAACTGAGGATTGGCGATCACAACTCCAATATATCCGCTTCTATGAATGAGGAATTGTCGTTGCCTGCGTAAGTGGAATTCACGATTCGCGATCTCAACAGAGGCTTAGGACAGGGTCAATCGGTGTTCTTGTCTTTGGCCGAGGGGACCTACCGCTATTCAGCAAGCGCGAGCAGAACTGAATACTGGTGGTGGATCCTCTTTCCGTCTGTCAAGTCCTGGTACGGCCAAGGGCAGGTGGACGTGGGTCTGGATAGCCAGGCGTTGAACCTTCGTGCCGACGGCCGTCAATTGATTCTCGAGCCTGTAATAAGGGAGGTAGCTGAATGACTACGGGACAGTTCAGTGAACTCGTCGGACGTCTCTTCGGAGAGGTGGCTGTCGCGGAAGATAGCACGGAGTCGCGTTCCGATGTCTACGTCGGTGGAGTCCGTCTCAAGTCTGTTCGTCAGATTTACGGCGAAGATGGAAGCGTTCACACGATCGAGAACTCAACGCCGCTGGCCTGCGACCACGTCGTGCATGATTCGGAGAGCGTACAGAAGATCAACGGTGACTTGTACTGTAAAGAGTGTGCGCCGCGCTGTCCGACGTGCGGGGAGTGGATACTCCCGGGCGAGGGAAAGTCTATCGAAGACATTTGGTATCACAAAGGTCGGTGCGTAGCTGACCCGGAGAAGCACTTCGAAATTGGACGTGCCCTCGGAGAGTATCAAGAGGCCGTCAAGCTGGAAGGTGCGTTGGCACAAGTGGATCACACCAAGGCGCAAACGCAGGCAGCACTTGAAAACATCGCTCTGCAGCGGGAGCGCTTCCTTCTGGATGTAAAACGAGAAGAGGCCCAGATCCACAGTGTGTACGAGAACCTGGACCATCAGGAGCGCAAACTTCGCATAGATCGGGAGGGTCATAGGTCGCGCATGCTGAATGAGGAAGTTCAGCGCGAGAGCGCTGTTAGGAAATGGAAGCTCGATCTCCTGGAAACAATGGCCCGCCTGGAAGAGAAAGGGCTGTTGCGGAAAGGCACTACCAAGAGGTTGCGATGAGCCGACTGCAGGAGATCACAGATCTGGCGCGGCTTACTGGACGGATGAACGAGCCTCGTCTGCGAAAACAGCTTCGGCGTTTGGCGATGCATCCAGACCCGACTCTTGAGCAGATGCTCATCCGTAAGTTGTCGGTCGAAGCCGGGGACGAGTTGTTTGATCCGCGTCCGTTCAGGACGCCGCGAGCCGAAGACTTGATCGTTCCCGATGCTGAGGACCTCCCGCACATTTCTGTTGGTCATGTGTGCAGGTTAGGGGGGAATGGAGTGGAATTAGCAGGCGTTGAGTTTGAGGAGCCGCTGTCCTCGGGACACGTTGCCATTTTTGGCGGGACTCGGATGGGCAAGACCAGAGCTGCCTTGAATATGCTCGGCTCCCTTCCAGAGCGCGTGCGCTGCCTGATTGTTGATCCAGAGAATGACCCGGCCATCGCGCACTTCGCGCTTCAGGACGAGCGATTCCGCATCATCGATTGGCCGCAGCTCCTGATAGGAATCTTTCATCCCCCGACGGGCGTTCCACGTGAAGTGTGGTTCGGTCAAGTTACGAGAAATCTCCGTGAGAGCAAGTACCTTGGCGACGGAACGATCTCGATGTTGAATGCTGTCCTGGCGCTTTGCCAGAAAGATAGACCGGACGCACCAATAGGAATCCGCCACGTCTACAACAAGTTGATAGACATCCGCTATCGGCTGTCGAAAGGGGGGCGCGAGGCGAACTGGTGGGAGACTCTGAGGAACAGACTCGAAGGCCTTATGAGTTCGCGTGTCTTTGACTGCGTGGTAGGTCACGACACAGACCAGCTGACGGCAAGGAAACTTCTTATCCGTGCACGCGGGATGCCGTCTGATGACTTCGTCTTTATGCTCAACGACATTCTGTCGCGTCTGTCTTGCGTTTACCAGCCAGACCTCAACCCGGAACCCCGACTAATCGTAATGATCGATGAGTTACATAGGGTCACCAATGCCCAGCGGTTGAAAAGATCCGACGTTTCAGAACCGATCGTGACAGATGCGGTGCGTGCTTTGGCAAAGTGCAGAATCAACATGTGGCTGCTTGATCAAAATCCGTCTCAGCTCCCGCCGGAAATTGTGAGCAACTGCGCGACGAAGATGATTTTTGCGCTTGGTGACGCGCGCGAACTCGACGCGGTTCAGCGCAGCCTCGGCTTGGACTATGAACAACGGAAGGCGCTGGCACGCCTTCCCAAACAGACTTGCGTCGTGCATTACATGAATCCAAATTTCGCCGAGCCATTTCTGGTCAGAATCCCAAACAACGACATTGAGCCGCCGTCAGGAGATGCGATAGCCGAACGAGTGCGGCGTTCCCTTGAGGACCTGAATTCCGTGCCTTCTCAAGAGCCCGTTGTTGTGCAGTCGGAAAAGAAGTCCCAGCTTTCGCTGACGCTGGTATCCGACGCGGCACAGCGTTACTTGGCCGAGATCGCGAAGGATCAGCTAGTGCCTGTCTCGAAGCGCGACGAGAAGCTCGGGCTCGGACTGTCAACCGGCAACAACCTGCGCAACGAATTGGAAGCGGCGGGACTCATCAAAGTCGATTCGGTGAAGACCCACGGACCGTCCCGGACGGTTCGCATCGCTGGCATCGAGGACAAAGGCTACCAGCTTCTGAAAACGAATGGAGTTCCGTTCGCGAAGCGTAAAGGCAAGGGAGGACTGGCGCACCAATATCACCAGGGCAAGATCTTGGAGTGGGCAGAGCGCAACGGATACGAAGCCCGAATTGAATTCTCTCCGTCCGACAAGAGCGTTGACGTGGCGCTCCTGAAGCACGGGAAGCGGATCGCGGTTGAAATCGTTTGCCACGGGATCGAAAAGGAGCTCTGGAACCTAGCAGACATCAGAAGTGGATTCGATGAGATCTGGTTCGCTGTCGCCATCAAGAAGATCGCAGAAAAGCTGCAGCGGTTAATCGAGACCAGGATGGGCGACGAGTCCGCTCGAATTCTCGACCGTGTGGCGTTCAAGTTGCTGTCCGAATTCCAGCAAACAGCGGACTGAGAGAAAGGAACAGAAATACTGACCAGGAGGAGTAGTGAAATGACCTCAGAAATCAACGTCAGCATCATTGGAAGAATTGAGCAGATCAACAAGGAACTGACCGACTTGGAAGAACTGAAAAAGCTCAAAAAAGCAGAGCGACGGGGTTTCGAAAAGATGCTCAAATATTCGCCGGAACAGGATCCGGATTCAACAGAAGAACCGGCAAACACGCCGTCCGCGTGAGCAGATCCGGTCTTCACCAACCGAACCGACCAGGTTGCGGATTGCGGCGGAGAGGATGGGCGCTGTCCAAATGAAACAGCAGCAGAGATCAAACGCGCAGTCGATTGAGCCGCGAATCGCCTCACCTCGCGCCGTGGCACAGATGACAGGACTGAGCCGGACTACGATCTGGCGGTTGGGAAGGACCGGGCAGTTTCCTAGACCTTTTCAGATTTCAGCAGGTCGTGTGGGATACCTGATCGAAGACATAGAGCAGTGGATCGAAGAAAGGCGGAACGGGCACCAACGCCCTCTGTAAGCGGACGACAAACGCGAAGATCCCGTTTAGATCGTTGCTTTGATTCTTGCGCTAATCGGCCGCACCGTTCTGGGCATCCCTGTGGATCTCAACGGCCTCCACGATGTCAGAATACACTTCGATCGTTCTCTGTGAGGGCACCCTTATGCCAGCGGTCTCACCGGAGCCAGCGCGGATATCCGATTGTGCGATCTGCATCAGCTCTTCAAAACCGGCCCAGATTTCCAGGTCCTTCTTCGTGATTTTTATCATTTCAAGCCTTCGGGAGTTGCCCTGATGTTGCCCCAATTGAGATAGCTATCTTTAAGTCAATGAGCCCTGAAGGAATCGAACCTTCAACCTACTGATTAAGAGTCAGTTGCTCTGCCAATTGAGCTAAGGGCTCTGGCCAATAATTCCCGGCCAATCATAGCAAACGATTATGGGGCGGGAAAGGGACGAGGCGCGTTGAAATTGGGAGGTTCGGAAGAAAGGTAACACTAGACGGTGGGAGGCGCTCGATTGATCGAGTAGATAGCGAGACGCGTTGTCCGATGACTCGGCTCGGGCAACATCTGATGACTTGTTAAGCGTCTGCCTTCTCGCCCTCTTCGGTTTCTTCTGCCTTCTCGTCTTCGTCCGGCATGAAAGGCTTCCACTCTTCCGGAACGGCCTGTGGGCCGGGCCGCATGCCTGCGATATCCGGATCTTCACCGTCGATGGACCGGGGGCCGGCTTCCGCCTTGCGTTCCTTGGAATCGAAGCGTCGCTGTTCTTTTTCGCGCCTCTTTTCTTGACGGGCCTTTTCCTTTAAGCGTTTCTGGAAGGTCGGTCTGGACTGTCTTGCCATAGATTCCACTCCTTCGGATTCCCACTGACTGATCAAGGGCTACCGGCTAGCAGCTCAAAGCGGGTAAGGAAACTCCGTATCATTACTGCAGCAGCACTGCGTCGGCCAACACGAACACGTAACTATTCAATCTAAAGGTTCGGACCTCATCTTGTCAAACCGGCGAGCCGGGAGTGGTCCGTTCTCGGGCGCTTTGTTATTTCACCGCAATCAAAGGATTTATTGCTCGCGGTTGCCTCTCGGAGTCACTTTCCTATCCATGATAACCTCCGGGACATGCGGAGCTTTTCGGAAAGAATCAAGGGTGCGATGCTCGTCAAGGTGGATCTCTACGAAGAGGTAGAGGCGGATACTTCCGCGACCGGGCAGGCAATGGGCGTGGTCGTTCTGGCGAGTTTGGGGGCCGGCATCGGTATCGGATTGCCTTTCGGCCTTGGTGGACTTGTTGCGGGAACGGTGGTCTCGTTGCTCGGGTGGCTTTTATGGGCCGGCTTGACCCACTTGATCGGCACGCGCATCCTGCCTACACCTGACACTGAAAGCACGTGGGGTCAGGTGCTCCGTACCACAGGGTTTTCTGTGGCGCCTGGGATGTTCCGCATTTTTGCCCTGATACCGGTCCTGGGGATCTTCATCGACTTAGCCATCCTGATATGGATGCTGGTCACCTTCGTGGTTGCCGTCCGGCAGGCACTGGACTATACGAGCACGTGGCGCGCGATCCTGGTGTGTCTGACGGGTTGGCTGGCTTACGTATTGCTGGGAGTTCTCCTGGTTCCCCAAGCGATCTGATTTTTCGCCTTTTCCCTAAAGTTTTGACTACAGCGTCCGATAAAGCTGTTAGACAGCCTGGAATATCGGTTGAAAGGACGTGCGATGTATTCGGAACTTTACGGTGACTTCAAGAAACTACTGACACTCGGCGTGATGGGCCGCCAGATCGAAGTGCCCGAGAGCAATACGCTGCTGAGAGGCTTTCAATATGCCTCACCCGAAACGATTTCCTATGGTCGATTCTGTTGGAACGGCACCTGCAAGAACTGCACTGTGACGATCCGGTGTGGAGAAGAAGAGACCCGGGGTCAGGCCTGTCAAACAGATGCTTGCGAAGGTATGCAGGTTGTCCGTATTTCGAAAGAACTTGTCAATCGACTGAAAACGCTCGTAACTACTACTGCTTGAATATTCCTTCACCGTATTGAAGGGACGGCGGTCTTCGGACCGCCGTCTTTTTTTGCACAGATTCTACGGCCGCTCTTCTTCGTCTGTCTTCGTTTCCTTCCTGCCTTCGTGTTGAAAGACCACCGCATCCCACTACCCACAACCGAACGACTGGCCGTGATATCTTCGAAGACGTGAAGAACCTCGAAATCGCCTCCATCTTCGGAAACATGGCTGACCTTCTCGAAATTCAAGGAGCCAATGCCTTCCGGGTGCGTGCCTATAGGAATGCACGCTCCAGCCTGGAAGTGTTGACCGACAACATTGAAGAAATCGCCAAACGGGATGCACTGAAGGACCTTTCTGGTATCGGCAAGGATCTGGCCGCAAAGATCGTCGAGTACATTCGGACAGAACGGATTCAGGCATTTGAGGACCTGAAGCAGGAACTCCCCATCGGTTTGGTGAGCATACTCAGTATCCCGACGATCGGCCCCAAAACCGCCCGTGCAATCTTCGACCACAGCGGGGTGTCCAGTGTCGAAGATCTCGAGAAACTTGCCGGATCTGAAGAGCTGCTTACGGTTCCGGGAATCAAAAAGCTTACGCTGGAGAACATCGTACGCGGCATCGGACTCTACAAGCGCCGCAAGGGTCTGTTCCTGTTGGGTCGCGCGCTGCCGGTGGCACAGGACATTTGCGAGATACTCTCTCCGATGACCGAGCAGGTCGCCTACGCGGGCAGCCTCCGCCGCATGCGCGAGACCGTCCACGAGATCGACATTCTCGCTGCCTCTCTTAATCCTCAGGAGATCATGAAGGAATTCGTCGCTCTGCCGTTTGTTGAGCGCGTGCTTGTCAGTGGCGAAACCAAGACCTCGGTTCTCATAGCCAACGACCTGCAGGTGGACTTGCGTGTCGTCAGACTGGAAAGTTGGGGTGCCGCGCTTGCGTATTTCACCGGATCCAAGGAGCACAATATCCGGCTGCGGGAACGGGCCATCAAACGTGGTCTCAAGCTGAACGAGTACGGTTTGTATGACTCGGCGGACACGGCGGTTGCAGCCCGTGAGGAAGAGGATATCTATCGCGCCCTCGATCTTCCATGGATACCACCGGTGTTGCGGGAGGACCGGGGCGAGATTGAAGCCGCTCTGGAAGGAAGCCTCCCGGAGCTGGTTTCGTCCGAAGATATTCAGGGCGACCTGCACATGCACACGACGTGGAGTGACGGGGCGCTATCGACCGAGGCCATGGTGGAGGCTGCCCGCGGGCGGGGTTACAGATACCTTGCGATTACCGATCATTCCAAGTCGCTGGGCGTTGCAGGTGGACTGTCCAACGAGGATCTCATCAGGCATGCCCAGGAGATTCATCAGTTGGATGGAAAACTGACTGATTGCCGCATACTCGCCGGCACCGAAGTCGATATTCGTGCCGACGGGACCCTGGACTATCCGGATGAAATACTCGCACAGCTGGACTTTGTGGTCGCATCGGTTCACTCCGGGTTTCGGCAGGACAAAGAAACAATGACCCAGAGGGTCGTTCGCGCCATCCGGAATCCGCATGTCCGGGTGATTGGCCATCCCACCGGGCGTTTGATCGGAGACCGCGACGCATACGAACTGGATTTCGACGTGGTCATGGCCGAAGCGGCCCGAAGCGGTACGTGTCTGGAGGTCAACGCTCATTATTACCGTTTGGACCTGAACGACGTACTCTGCAGGAAAGCCCGCCAGGCCAGTGTCCGCGTCGTGATCAGCACCGACTCTCACAACGCCGAAAATCTTCAGAACCTTCCCTATGGCGTTGCAACGGCGCAAAGGGGATGGCTCGGCCCGGACGACGTCTTGAACACGCAGGCCGTGGAAGAGGTATTGTCGTTTAAGGGCCGGCATGGTGGAGATCTGGCGTAGGGGCGCCGTCCTTTCTGTCACGTGTGTCGAGTGTGCTGACAGTGATACTCGCGAGATGGGATTTCGCTCGGTCGTTCAAGCGGCCATCCTGGCCGAACGACCGGCGACCCTCACCATCTTCCTGATGGCGAGGCCTATTGGGAACTACGGAATGTTGATTCGGTTCCTGGAACGACCCGCACCGGTCCGACGGTGCGGGTGGACCGCTTTCAGAGTAAAGACGCGGTAGCCGAGGCGTCTAGAGTAATAAGATGATCGGATGGGACCGGACGAAACTGCATTGCACTCAACTTCTGAGGGAGGACACCAAGGTGCATCCACCGTCCAGTGAAACGAAAAGGCCAACGAACACAGGAGTGAATCCGGTCTTCCACAGCTGGAACGTTCAGTAGATAAGATGGATTCCGACCAGATCAAAGACAAAGCCCGGGAACTCGGATTCGAACTCGCCGGTGTGGCTCCCCTTGGCCCATCACCGGAGGCCGAGTTTTATCCCGAATGGCTGGCTCGTGGATACGCGGGTGAAATGCACTACCTCGAGCGTGGAGCCGGGACACGGTTGGACCCGTCCCCGCTCCTTGCCGGCGCCCGCTCGGTCGTCGTTTGCGCCCTGAACTATCACACCGACCGTCCTTTGACCTCCTCCGATCCTGAACGTGGGTGGGTGTCCCGCTACGGCTGGGGTGCGGACTACCACAAGGTGCTCCAGAAACGCTTGAAGCGGCTGGCCGAGTGGATCGGTGAGGAATCCGGAGCAAAGACCCGTGTGTACGTGGACACGGGTCCGCTGCTTGAAAGGGTTTATGCCAAGTACGCGGGCGTGGGCTGGTTCGGTAAGAACACCTGCATCATCGACCAACAGGTGGGTTCCTGGATCTTTCTGGGTTGCATTCTGACTGAGCTCGAATTGAGCTACGATACACCTCCGCCCGACCGGTGTGGCA
This sequence comes from Terriglobia bacterium, assembly GCA_965218085.1. Lineage (GTDB taxonomy): Bacteria > Acidobacteriota > Terriglobia > 20CM-2-55-15 > 20CM-2-55-15. Next base: position 58,771 of record CBDCKF010000002.1, read on the forward strand.
GTTGCACCCGGTGTATCGACGCCTGTCCGACCGACGCAATCGTGGCACCCTACGTCCTGGACAGCCGCAAATGCATTTCGTATCTGACTATCGAACTTCGTGGTGCGATACCGGAATCGTTGCGGGACGGTATGGGCCATCACTTGTTTGGTTGCGACATCTGCCAGGATGTGTGCCCTTGGAACAGCCGCGCACCGCTGGCTGCTGAGAACACGTTAGAGCCCCGGCCTGAACTGTTTTGGCCGAGTCTGGACCATCTTCTGGATCTGGACGATGACGGTTGGCGCGATCTGATCCGCGGTACGGCTCTGAAGCGTGCCAAAGTTGTGGGGCTGATCCGCAACCTGATGGTCGTTGTCGGCAACTCGGGGTTGGGCAGGTTTCGGAAGAAAGTCGAGCGGTTTCTGGGTCATTCCGACGAGACGGTTCGGTCTCATGCGCGCTGGGCCGTTCTGAAGATTGACGAATCCGATCGCTGAAAGCTATTCGACGCGATCGTCGACCGATTTGTTTTTTTCTATTTGAACGATCTTGCGTTCGGTGCGGAACATGAACCGAAAGACGAGTTCTCGATCCTTGTCATCAATGTCGGCGAATGCGACCCCTATCGTCGGGTAGCTCATCCACTTCACGACCGGATAGACGACTGGCATGCCAACGTCGGGCAACACCAACACGGCCGGTCCAAGAACCTGGTCTTTGTAGAATTGGTCATAGTGGTCCGTCGTGAAGAATCGGGCTCCGCCGGCTCCGAGCTCATCGACGATCGGGTCGATGTTGTCGCCGTCGATACTGAAGAGCAGGTACACAGGCTCCGCGGCCCCTACAGGCAATCGAAAGGCGGATCGCTGTTTACTGTAGTCGGGGGCCACGTTCTTCATAATTGTTAGTTCGGCGCTTTCGGTTAAAATCTTTAGCAATCCGATGCGTCTCTTCCTGATAGCTGCACTGCCGGTGGCCTTCGTTCTCTACAACCTTGTTGCATGGATCATCCCGAAGGATGCCTTATCATCGTGTTTTTCAACACCGGGGATAACTTAGATGCCACATAAGTTCAACGCAGCCCGACGGCACAAGTTTGATAAGGCGCAGTATCGGGTGATCAACTGGGCGGAATATAACGAGAGCCTGCGCCAGCGGGGTGATCTGACGATCTGGGTCAGTGAGGAGGCTCAAAGTGTGTGGAGCGCGCCGCGCCGCACGTCACGGGGTGGCCAGCGGAGATACTCGGATCTGGCGATCGAGACATGCCTGACGCTGCGCACGGCGTATCGGCTTGGGTTGCGACAAACGCAGGGGCTGATGGGTTCCATCGGCACGCTCATGGGGCTGGATATACGGGTGCCGGACTTCTCCACACTGTCGCGTCGTGCAAACGGCTTGAGCATCGCTCAGGTGATGATGCAAGCCGGATCTGTGCCTGTCCATCTGGTGGTGGACAGTACCGGCCTCAAGATCTTCGGCGAAGGGGAATGGCTCGCGCAGAAGCATAAAATCAAGGGAATACGCCGCCGCTGGCGCAAACTCCACCTCGGACTGGACTTGGCCAGCGGTGCGATTGTTTGCGCCAATCTGACTCACGATGACGTTGGAGACAGCACTGCATTACCCGGGCTCCTGGATCAACTCGATGCCCCGGTCACGGGCTTTCTGGCTGACGGCGCCTATGATGGAGCGTCTACACGAGATCTGCTGAGGGAACGGTATGGGGAGACCCTGGATGTGGTTATACCGCCGCCAAAGAACGCAGTGATCCGACCGCAATCGGCGCGGGATCCAACCGTTCGGGATCGCCATATTGCTCAGATCCGCAGCAACGGCCGCATGGCCTGGCAAGTGGCCACAGGGTACAACCGGCGCAGCCGGATAGAAACGCAGATCGGCCGTTGGAAGGGTGTCATCGGCCGCAGACTCCAATCCCGCAGCTTCTCCAGGCAGATCACGGAGATCCAACTCGGCCAAAAAGTCCTGAACACAATGACCGCACTCGGACGGCCTGTGTTCGAGCGTATCGCCTGACGCTACCGCTTGGGAAAGGGCGAATTCCATCTCCGCCCCGATCCATGCAACAACGTTTGTCGTCGTATGGGTGTTATGTACACCCGCGCGCGGCCGCAGGCCGGCGCGCGGGGGATTCAAGGCAGGATTTTTGGGGCAGGCGGCGGATTCAAGGCAATTTTCCATCTTTGAGTGACACACCTATCCCGCTGCGTCTTGACGGCGACGTTCAGAAGGCGTCCATCTGGCAATTGTAGTCGGAAGAGGCGGGTGCCAGAGGCGGGGCGCGGGACGGCAGGCTCAGGCACTCCAGGATTCTTACTGTGGCAGTGGGCGGACGAATCGCTGCAAGGATTTTCATCCTGCCACCGCAATGTTCACACTGAAGAACGTCCACCAGGAAGACGCGTTTCATCAACTCGGCCCAGGTGTAATTGCGATTGCGCACGGATGACTCAGTGTGGGGCGCAGGCTCAGCCTCAACAGTCCGCACGGCTGATTGTTGGGGGGAAGGCTGCGGTTTCAAGCCGATTGCCCTCCAGTTGTCATTCCCGGTTGGAACGATCAGGGATCTCCACGCTGCAGCAGGGCCAAGTACTCCGTGATACCTCGTCAGGTGAGCGCGTGGCGCCGGGACCAGGACCGCCAGTTTGGCGATGAAGTCCTGACGCTCGAAAATGACAGCCGTGGTCCCGTCACGCCATGGACGCTTTAGACGGTAGTGGAGTCGGTCATCGGAGAGCACCGACAAACGATCCGTGGCGACGGCGGGACGGGCCGCATAGCGCATCAGCCTTTCCAGGCGCATCCGGTCGCGAGCCTCAACGCAGATATTGGCGTGCACACTGAAGCCAGAGACCCTGGCGCAGCGGGGGCTCTGTAAGGCCTCCATGCCGTCTGGGTCAATCTGATCTCCCATGCGCACGACGCCATGGCCAGCATTGCAGCCGACGGCAATCCTGCGGCCGACGGAACTGGCCAGCAGAGCGGCCATACCTGGATCTTCCTGTGACAGGGGATCTGCTTGTTCAGGTTCCGCCTCAGTTCCAAGGCCTCTTCGCTCCAGCAACGATCGAACGCGCCGATTGACGAGGGCTGTCAAGTGGAGGACGTTCTCGTCCTTAGGCGCCGGCAATTGATGAAACCGGGGACGGCCATCTTTACCGACCGCATAAACCCCATCGATCACCATCGAGTGGAAATGCACGTTTGCGTTCAGGGCGTCCCCAAAACGCTGCACGAACGTCACGGCGCCACACTGCGGGGAGCGAAGACCCCGCAGTTGCTCGGCCCGCCGCCGTAGTTCTCCAAACAGAGCGCGTACGAAAACGTTCAGGACAGCGCTGGTGTGGGTCGCCGGTCGTTCGGACAGGATGTCCGATTGAACGATCGAGCGTATCTTATATCGCTAACTCACAACGGTAAGCCACCGCCTCTGGCGGTGAGACTCGAAGAGGTTCGACCGTCCCGTCGTGCAGTTCTGGTAGACGGTCTCCATCAACGAACCACCACCTGCGAATTGAAGGAGACCGTCATTGGCGAATGGCAGTACCAGTCCCACGACGGATTGTATCGCATCGGTCGTGTCACTCGGCGTCCACGTCATCGGGCGAAAGCGACAGGTGGATTGTGATGGCCAGAAGGCTGGAAGCAAGGATGCCCTTATAGGCCCCCTCGGGGGGCCTTCGTCATACCGCCCGGGCTCTTGTCAAGAAAGTTGTGTTTGAGGAGGGGATCATAAGTCCTCCTCAAAGCGGGATTGGAACATGGCGTTGAGCTGATGAAGAGCGGAATGGATGGAAGTGGCCGGAGATTTCCAACGGCCGTTGTGGAGGTGAGAGACGGCCAAGCCGAGTTTGAACTTGAGGGTGTCTTCGGAGTGAAAGTAGCCGCCCGAATTGCGGCGCATAATTTCCAGTTGTCCGTTGACGGCCTCGACGAGGTTGGTGGTGGAAAACGATTTGCGCATGAGGTCGGGATACTTGAGGAAGGCGAGATAGTGAGTCCGTTTCTTGCGGAGCCCCGCGATCCAGGAGGGATAGTGCTGGGCGAAGCGGTCACAGAGTTCCTCGAACCCTTGGTTGCCGACATCCTCACACCAGGAGGACTTGATGGCACGGAAGCGTTGCTGAAACTCGGCGGCGTCGGATTTGGAGAGATGGCTCTTAGCATTGCGCTGCATGTGGACGGTACAGAGCTGGATATCAGCATTGGGAAAGAAGCCTTCGCTGACCTTGAGAAGGCCGGAGAAATCGTCCTGGACGAAGATCATGACGCGTCGGAGACCGCGCTCGATCAGAGAGCGGAGAACCCCCTTCCAGTCTTCGAGATTCTCGCGGCCGGGTTTGGCAATGCAGGCCAGGACACGCTTCTTGCCGTCGCGGCCTAGACCCACCACCAGGTAGATACAGGCCGGACGCAGCCGGTCGCCGTCGCGGAGTTCGACGTACTTGCCATCCACGAATAGGGCCAGCAGATCCGTGTCCAGTGGCCGGCTGTTGCCAAGATCGAGTTCTTCGATCAGGCCCGACGCCACCCGTTCCAGATCCTGTTGGGACCCGGACAGGCCCATCTTCTGAAGCGCCTCCCGGGCCGCATTGACCGAACGGGATGAGGCCAGCAGTCCCAGCAAGATGGACTCGACTTCTTCAGGGTAGCCGCGCTGATACGGGGATGGTAGGTTCGCGGGACGGAAATCCCCGTTACGGGTTCGAGGGACACGGATATCGATCGGAACGCTGCCCACTTGGAGGGAGCGATCGTAAAAACCATTGGGACGGTCGTCGGGGCGGTGTTCAAGATGCAGGTCCCGTTCGGCCACACTGAGGCCCGACAACAGGGTCCCCAGTACCTCGCGCAGGCTCAGATCGGCCAGCCCGGAGGCCAGCAGGGTCTGGATCTGTGTTTTTGTGGATTCAGAAATTTGTTCTGATGGTACGCTTTCATTCGGATCTGTAGACATTGGGTTCAACTCCATAACTGAATAACTGATGACTCAGGTCTAGGGCTCCAGCGTGAACTGGAGCCCGCTTCAATTTCAGCGGGCGACGGGGGCTGTGGAAACTGCCGGGCCTATGGAAATCGGGGGAATCGGTCGCCTTCGGCGGCTTCTTCTTGATGATTTCCACAGGCCCTTGGAACACCTCCGGCGTCCGCACAGTTCCCACAGCCCGGACGACGAATCTATCATTCTCTCTCAACTGGAAATCACGAAACACAACTTTTACGTTACTCCCACCGCCCGCTGAGCGGGCGGTACCTGATGTGTGCCGGGCATGGCACGCCAACTGAAGGAAGGAAAGCCACCGTGATCGGACGGAAGGCGAACACCAACAAGGCAAGGGCAGTCTCAGAGATGGGGCGTCCGGAAGAAGCATGAGGCAGAACTCGTGTACGTAGCGAACAGCGAACCGGCTAGATGGGTGCCCGGAGGGGGACGAGCAGGCGTAAGAGAGCGAGTCCCGATATCCGACCGTAGTCACCGAAGGGAGCTGAAGCCGGACGGTATACGAGGGGGTTGCGTGTCTTACCCCGGGAAGCCCTATTGCTTCGATATCGGGACCCACGGTGGGTGCGTCCACCCAGACGCTCAAAGGACATTGGGTTATCCAGTCCGCCGAGACCCGGTATTGAAAACCAAACCGCGAACGGCGACCCCGGAGCGGGGAGGAAGCAGAGGGTGGCAGATCCATGGGTAGTACTGAAGACTCAGGGCCGATGAAGCCTGGTAACAGAGCGGAGGAGAAAACCCTGACGACCGGGAAGACCCGGGCCACCGGAGATCGCTATCCGGCGGTGGGAAGTCATGGACGAGAGGCGAGAGTGACACCATCAGGAAGTCGATTCAGTGGGTGGATTTAGGGCCTAGCAAACCGATGGGGGCAGCGAGCTCCGCGCGAGCACCGAACCGGAGGCCCGGCGAGGTTAGCAGCAGTCCGGGCCCGGCGCCAATACCAACCATCCCCGGCCATTCCTGGCGGTAGAGAGTCACGGAGAAAGTGAAGTGAAAGTTGTTGGAGCCATGGAACGGGTCTACAACCCGGGGCGACTCTACCGGGCATGGCAGCAGGTTCGGGCCAACGCCGGTTCAGCCGGAGTAGACAACATGTCGGTGGACGCTTTCCAGGAGAGAGAAGACGAGCTTCTCGCACGAATTCAGGCAAAGCTGGAAGCCGGGACATACCGTTTCAAGCCCGCAAGGCGGGTCCTGATCCCCAAGCCGGGCAGTCCGAAGAAGAGGAAGTTGGGTATACCCGTGGTCATGGATCGCGTAGTCAGTCAAAGTCTCCACACAGTGTTGACGGAGATCTTTGAAGGTGACTTTAGCCGGTCCAGCTTCGGGTTTCGACCTGGGAAGAGCCAACACCAGGCCATCCGCCATGCACGGAAAGCGGTGGTGGAAGGCTACGAGTGGTGTGCATCGCTGGACATTGAGAGCTTCTTCGACGAGATTCCTCACAACCTGATCCTGAAGCTCATTCGACGGAAGATCCAGGATGAGCGGCTCGTGACGATGGTGGCGCGGGCGCTGAAGGCGGGAGTTGAAGTAGAGGGTGTCGTCGAGAAGACGGACAAGGGATGTCCACAGGGCTCCCCGGTCTCGCCGATCCTATCCAACATCGTGCTCAACGAGCTCGACCAGGAACTGGAGCGGCGGGGCCACCGGTTCAGCCGGTGGGCCGATGACTTCGTCATCCTGTTAAAGACCGAGCGGGCAGCTCGACGGGTGATGGAGAGCATAACTCGACTCCTCGAAGATGAACTCGGATTGCACGTCAACCGGGACAAGAGCCGGGTGGCGCCGATGAAGGATGTGGAGTTTGTCGGATTCCAGATCCTGCGGGGCCAGATTCGGGTCAGTACACGGGCGCGCAAGCGCTTTGTGCAAGAGGTCCGATCCCGGACACGGCGGAATAACGGGCAATCGATGTCCCAGGTGATTGCCGGTCTCAACGAATATCTTGCAGGCTGGGTCGGGTACAATCGCATCCAGGAGTTCCGTAAGATATTCCAAGAGCTGGATGCATTCATCCGAAGCCGACTCCGTTCCATGCAGTTAAAGAAATGGAAGAAGCCGGCCAAGTTCCAACGGATGATGATTCGAGCTGGGGCACCGATGTATTACGCCCACCGCACCTGGATGCGGATGAGTGCGTGGCAATCCGTCCTGCGACGGGAAGTTCGCTTCGTCCTAAGTCTGGAGTGGTTCCGCCGCCACGGACTTGTCTTTCTCCATGACTACACGGAGCGGAATCTTAAACTGGAGTTTACTCGCTGATCGAGGAGCGGCTTACCTGGCCGGTACGAGCCGTTCTGTCCGGAGGGGGTGCGAGCGATCTCACCTCCTACCGGGATTTCTGACTCAGAACGCTAGTTTCGTGCCACCAACTCGTGAAAAACGCAGCCTAGAACTGGAACCGCAGCCCGGCTTCGATTTCGCGCGGCTGTTGCGCGTTGAAGGATCGTCCGAAAAAAGGCGAGGTCAGAACGCCACTCGGCGTGCCGAGGTGCGTCATATTGAAAGCGTTGTTCATGTTTGCAAAAACATTGACCTGGGGTCCGGAGGCGCCGCGTCCTGAGGCGCCCAGTTCGAACGCCTTGGAGACGTTGAAGCTGACATTGAAGAAGTGAGGTCCGTTCTCGCTGTGCTTGGTGACTCCGGGTGGGCGGTCATTGAAAACACCATCGTTATTGTTGTCTCTTCCGGTTGTAATCGTGTAGAAGCGGCCGCTGTTGGCTGCGATCGCCGTATTCACATACACATCGAAGGGCAATCTGGAGTTGATGCCCGCACTGAATTGACGGCTCAGCAGGAATCCCGAAGGCCCCCAGTCCGCCAAACGATCATAGCTGTTCGCCGGTATTCTGAAGCCGATTCCTTCCGTCCCCGCATTGCCGCCTATGGAATCGTCGTTGTGACTGGAACCGTGCCTGTAGCTCGCAGTGACGGTGAAGATGCTGAAACGCTGCCTCAGATCGACGGTGAAGTTCTTGTGAACTCCGTACCCTTCCGATCCCAACTCGAAAATCTGTCCCTGGTTCGGAAAGGGCCTTTCTCCTGTGTCGGGCAAGGGGGCGTTCAGGTTTCGGCTTCGCAGCAAACGGATTCCCCGATTATGGTTAAAGCCTACGGTGATGAAGAGGTTGGCGAGGAGACTCTGTTCCAGCGAAACGGCCGTGGAGATGTAGTACGGCGTGCCGAGTTCGGCCGAAGCGATGCGTCGTGAAGATGGTGGATTGATCGTCACGTCGCCGGAAACGAAGGGGTCCGGAAAACCCGGATCATCGATCTGGACGTCGAACTGTCGGGTGGGGTCGAGTCGAAGCAGCGTTCGGACGTCGGGGTATCCCAGACGGGAATGAAACACGCCCATGCCTCCCCGGATGACGGTCGAACTTCCAACGGCATAGGCGAAACCCAGGCGCGGATCCAGATTGTGATTGTCCTCCATGCCGGCTTGGCCTTCGTAGCGCAGGCCAAGAAAGAGCGTGAAACGATTCGTCAGGCGCAGGTCGTTCTGGACAAAAAGCCCGGCCCGAAACTGACTCCAGTCGAGTTCGGGGTCGCCTCGGGTCACCCGGAATTGAAGAGGTCTTCCAGCCCGGTAGCTGTCCAGGTCGGAGAAGGTGAATTCTCCGACGAAGTTGCTTTCGCGGATCAGGTGCTCGCGGCGGTAGGAGCCGGTGAATCCGGCTCTCAAGGTCAGTCGGTCGCCGACATGATATAAGAGGTTGCCGAACTCGTAGGTCCGCACGTCGCTCTCCAACCGGCTTTGCGCGCCACCCCCGTTGAATGCGTCCAGAACGTTGAAGGCAACCCCCTCCGTAATCGGAAGGGTCTCGTCCCGTTCCTTTCGCCATGCGAGACGGGTTTCGTGTACCGTCCGTGGGGAAAGTTCCGAGATCTGTCGCACATCGAAGTCATAGTTGCGACCCTCAGAATTCGAGCCTCTCTCGGGCAAGGTAAAGTCGCCGATGCCCTGATTTTCCTGGGTGTCCATTCCGTATCGGAAGCCGAAGTGCAGCGAATGCAATTCCCAGAGCTGCAGGATGCCGCGACCCTCGAAGAATCGGTTGACGTTGGGCCGCGTGATACCGAGCGAAAACGGTCCATCCGGGGTTTCAGCCTTGACGGTCCCGACATTTTCCTGCCGATTATCGCTGTAGCTCAGATCGATGGTCAGACGATTCTGGAGCAAGGGTCCACTGAAGTTTCCGTTGATGGTCCGTTCGTAGTACGGAGGTTTGTTGGCGGCGAAGGGGTTTCGCGCGTTGAGCATTTCATCCTGGAACATCGCCATGAAATTGCCATGGTACGCACCTGTTCCACCGCGCTGGATGACTTCGGTGCGCTCTCCTCCACCAGTGGGTCCCCGGCTGCCGCTTGCCGCTGTTTCCGAGTTGAACGGATTGTTGACGATTCGAATTTGCTGAATCCGTTCCGTCTGAGCGCCGCCGACTCCCGCCCCTTCGATTTCGGCTCCGATGACGCTTCCTTCCGATTCAAACTCTTCCCATAGGGCTCTTTGTTCCGCCGTCAAGAACTCGGGGAGGCGCCTTCTGAATTCGTCGTGCATCCACTGGATGCCGGCGAGCGCACGGTCCAGATCCTCGCCCTGCGGTGGTCCCGCACTGAAGTCCATGATGACGTCGAACAGGTCCTCTGATGCCTGACGTTGGTCCTCCAAAAGCAGTGCCAACTGCCGCTCCTGTTCGGTCGTAAAAGGAACCTCCGCATCCGCCAGTACCTGGGCCACCTGGTCCCGAACCTCATACAGTGGGTTTGTAACGGTGAGTTGCCCGGAAGCTGCCGTCGCCCATATTACTGCCAGGGGCACCCAGCACAGGATCATATGGGCTCTCGATCGCTGCCCGTACGGAGTGAATCCGGAACCTCGTGTGCCGAGACGCTGGAGTCTACATCGGGTGAAATTTGGTTTGAATGGAATCAACGGTAGCTTCCGACAAACGGCCGATTCTCATGTACTGCCAAGTCGATGCATCAGGCCACGCAGTATCCGATAGTTCGCATTGCTGCATGAGATGGGCAAAAGTCTACAAAACGGAGGATTTGAGGTCAATCAGAGTTCTGGAGGGGGTCTGCTCCAATGGAGTGGTGCCAACGATGTGCGGATGAAAGCAAGCCGACTTGCGAATGAGAAGGTTGCGGCCGCTGCAGACGGTCTCGCCAGGTGCGATCTATCGCCCTGAAGACGGGTGAAACTAGTAGACAAGGGAGTGGGATTTTGGGACTATGGCACGAATTCAGAATTGCCAAGAAATCCTTAGTTTTCCGAGTATTGATAGAAGCGATGGAGGCTTGAATATGAAGTATTCCCGTAGGCATTTCCTCAAGGCGGCCGGCTCAGGTGCTGTCGTACTGACGACGGTTGGAGGTTACCCCACGGTTTCCGGATCGGCGGCCCCGGCCCAGACGGCGGGGGGTATTCCCGCTCCGATGACGGTGGAGATCGGGACATTCATCATCAATGGAGCCACCTACCAGGCCGAATACGAGGCCCGGACGACCTTGTGGGAAGTGATCGCGATGAAGCTGGCGCTGACGGGGACGAACCGGAGCTGCAATCGGGCCAGTTGTGGCGCCTGCAGCGTATTGATCGACGGGACGCCTTATTACTCCTGCCATACGTTGGCGACGGAGGCAAGGGGTAAGGACATCTTCACGGTGGAAGGCCTGGGCGACGAAGACAATCTCCATCCGATCCAGGCCGTTGGCCACCGGTACGTGGCGGCCGACTGCGGATATTGCACGGCGGGATGGGAAGTGACGGCAAAGGGACTGCTCGACGAGAACCCGGACCCGACGATGGATGAAGTCAAGATGGCGTTGTCGGGACACATTTGCCGCTGCGCGGCCTACCCGGCGATCATCCGGACCGTGGTCGATGCCGGCAAGGTCATGCGCGGGGAGGCCGAACTATGAGTCAGGAAAACGCTAAGCCCAAAATCGAGGCTAGTCTGGATCACATTGTCCAGGTCAAGCTACCGATGGTGCGGGACTTTTCCACCGGCGGTGGCCATGCACCCGGTCCTGACCTGATGGAAGGTCGGGGAGCCGATGCGAATATCGTGACGAAAAAGTGGCAGGGTTACGCGCCTGAGAATCTCAACGTAGTTGGAAAGCCGATGCCGCCGATGCCCGAGGTCTCCGTACCACGGTTTCTCGGAACGGCTCAGTATGCCACCCGCGTGTGGCTGCCCGACATGCAGTACGCGAAAGTCCTGATCAGTCCTCATCCGCGTGCGAGGATTCGGAACCTTGACATTTCCAGGGCGGAGCGGATGCCAGGCGTTTCGGCAATACTGACGTATGAAAACGGCCCCGCCAACCACCCCTTGTCCCGCGATCTCAACTTCCAGGGCGAGATCGTAGCCTTCGTTGCCGCAGAGACGGAGGATCTCGCCGAGGACGCTCTCGCCGCAATCGAAGTGGACTACGAGGTCCTTCCGTCCGCGTCGACCGTCGAGCAGGCCATGGCTCCTGACGCACCCGATCTCAATCAGGGAAGAGGGAATCTCAATCAACGTCGACCGGATGACTTCTTCTACGATCCGAATGCGAGCTGGGTGGGTGAACAGGGCAACGTCGAAGAGGGGTTTGCGGAAGCAGATGTCGTCCGTGAGTTCACGTATTACTTTGCTGGAGGGGTTTCGGTTCCCATGCAGCCCCTCGGCGGCGTTGCCAAGTGGGATGGCGACCAGCTCACTTTCTGGGCCATGAATCAGGGCATTCACCCCTACCGCGCCGAGATGGCCCGAGGACTGGGTATCGATCCGGAGCGCATCCATTACATTAACAAGTACAACGGCTGTACGTTCGGATCCGCGATGGAAGGATCCTACCTCAATCCATTTATCGCTCATCTGGCGAAATTGGCGGGTCGGCCCGTCAAGTTGATGCTCTCAAAGGATCAGGAACTGGCGCGTCTCCAGGTCAAGCCGGAAAATATCGCGGTGCTCAAGGTGGGCGCCATGAATGACGGGCGAATCACAGCGATCGAAAGCAACGTCTACATGGGCACCGGAGACACAAACGACACATGGGGCGGGGGCCACTGCGCGACTCCGATCGAATTGTACGGCGCCAGGGTGGCTCACATTAAATCCACGTGGTACTGCTACAAGACCAACTCGATCCGAATCGGTCCGTCTCGGAGCTATCAGCAGCAGGAATCCAAATGGGCCTGGGAAAACATGATCGACGAAATGGCGGACGCTTTGGGGATGGATCCCGTCGAGTTCCGCCTGATCAACGTCGCAAAGCCCGGCGATCCGGGCCTGGTCAGTATTGGTGGACCCGGGGAAGATCAATATACCTATGACTCGCACGCCGGCATCGAAGTGCTCGAAGAGAGCGCGAAGGCCTTTGGCTGGGATCAGAGGAATCCGGTGCCTGGTGGTAACCCCGGGAGGTTCAAGAGGGGGCTGGGTATGGGGATGTCTCAGCACCATGGGGGTCAGTGCGGTTACCACGAAGAGGAGCTCTACTTCGAGAGAGTGACGGGCGCCGAGTTCGGCGGTTTTGGCGGATCCTACGGCGCTCAGGTGGAAGTGGATGCCGACGGTTACGTGACCATGCGCTTCGCTCTTCCTGACAGCGGCACGAACCATGCCACCGCGCCCGCTCACATGGTCGCCGAAATCCTCGGATTCACAACTCGGGATTATATCCGGGTCGTATGGGGGGACACGGAGACGGCACCGGAAAGCGGGCGCTGGTTTGCCGGCCGAACCATCACCCAGCAGGCAGGGCCGATTTGTATCGCCGCGGACAAGCTGAAGAACTCCCTTCTCAACCGCACGGCGAATTCGCTGAACGTGGATGCGTCTACGCTCCAGATCCGCGACGGCGTCATTTCATCGACAGAAGACCCCCAAAAGCGAACGACCTTCGCCGAACTGGCCTTGGCCAATGGAGGCGTCGTGAGTCAAACGGGTCGGGGAGGCGGCAGCCGTGAAGGAAGGGTGAACAACAAGGGCGTTGGAGCCTGCTTTGTCGAAGTGGAAGTGGACACCTTTACAGGCGACTGGCGCTTTCTCCGGTCGGTCTATGGTCACGATACCGGGTTGATCGTCAACCCCCTGGTGGGCGCAGCTGATATGCACGGGTCCCTGATGCAGAGCGCTCAGATCGCGACGGATCCGCTGCCGTGGGATAGAGAATTTCCGGGTACGCGTCACTACAGCGTCGGCTACCTGTCCTATCGGCTGCCGACGATCATGGATGCTCCTGACGACCAGACGAACCTGTTCGTGGACAGTTTGGAGCCTCGCTGGTTCTTTGGGACCAAGAGCTTCAGTGAGACATCGATCGGGTGCGTGCCCGGTGCGATCGCGAATGCCATCTACAACGCCTGCGGGGTTCGAATCCGGGAGCATCCGATCACGCGGGACAAGATCATGGCTGGATTGAAAGAGTTGGAGGCAAGGGCATGAAGAAAGTATCGATATATCGACCGACGAGCATGGATGAAGCGATCCAGATATTGACGCTGCATGGAACGGAAGCGAGCGTCTATGCGGGTGGGACGGACCTGCTGATCCGCTTGAAGAACCGCTTGGATCAGGCGCCGAGTTATCTGGTGGATGTGAAGGGCATTCCCAACCTGAGCTACATCCGGGAGAATGCGACGGGAGGCGTGGATATCGGGGCGCTGACCAAGCTGTCGGAGATCGCGGATTCGGCGTTGGTGGGGCGGAAGTACCCGATGCTGATAGAAGCGATGAATATGATTTCCTCGCCCGAGTTGAGGAACGCGTCGACGTTGGGTGGGGACCTGTTGCAGGAGGTATGGTGCCAGTACCTGAGAGGGGGCTATGCCTGCTACCGCAATGGGGGCTACATCTGCCATGGAGCGATCGGAGACAACAGTTACTACCACTCGGCGATGGGAGGCCGGCTGTGCTACGCGGTGTACCCGGGGGATGCCGCACCGGCGCTGATTCCGTTTGATGCGACGGTGAAGCTGGTGGGTCCGCTGGGAACCAAGGAGTTGAGCGTAGAGCAACTGGTGCCCGGGGACATGATGGTGGATGGACGAATCCAGTCGCACGTGGTGCGGTTCAACGAGATCTTGACGGAAGTGACGCTGCCGGCGCCGCCCAACGGGTTCCGGGCGTCGTTTGAGAAGATCCGGCCGCGCGGTGTGTGGGACTTTGCGATGGCGTCGATGGCGATGGGACTGGAGATGAGCGGGCAAACGATCACGGATTCGCGGGTGGTGTTCGGCGGAATAGCGGGCCGGCCATGGCGGGAACGGGCGGTCGAGGACTTCCTTAGAGGGAAGACGCTGGACACCGCATTAGCGGCCGAAGCACCGTCGACGGCACTGGCAGAAGCGGCACCGCTGAAGTACAACGCGATGAAGATCGATATGGCGAAAGGCCTGTTGCGGTCCGGTCTGGAGAAACTGACAACGGCATAAAGGTCGCGACGTCTACCTGAAGCGAGGCAATCCCCCCGAAGCGGGTCGGTTGCCTCGCTTTCGTTTTTCAGGACGATTCTATAGATTCTCCTGTCCGAAACGCATCTCCTGTCCTCCCGGAGTATCCCACCAAGACGAAAGTAAAACCAGTGGACAACGAACGGGTATTTTGGGAGCATGGCAGGAGTCAATTCCAGCCAACAAGCCCGGACATACCGGGTATCGCGAGAACCGATGGAGGTTTGAGATATGCAGTATTCCCGGAGACATTTCCTCAAGGCGGCCGGCTCAGGTGCGGTCGTACTGACGACGGTTGGAGGTTACGCCTCGGTGGCCGGATCCGCGGCCCCGGCCCAGACGGCGGCGGGCATTCCCGCTCCGATGACGGTGGAGATCGGGACATTCATCATCAATGGAGCCACCTACCAGGCCGAATACGAGGCCCGGACGACCTTGTGGGAAGTGATCGCCATGAAGCTGGCGCTGACGGGGACGAACCGGAGCTGCAATCGGGCCAGTTGTGGCGCCTGCAGCGTATTGATCGACGGGACGCCTTATTACTCCTGCCATACGTTGGCGACGGAGGCGAGGGGTAAGGACATCTTCACGGTGGAAGGCCTGGGCGACGAAGACAACCTGCATCCGATCCAGGCCGTTGGCCACCGGTACGTGGCGGCCGACTGCGGATATTGCACGGCGGGATGGGAAGTGACGGCGAAAGGCCTTCTCGATGAGAATCCGGACCCGACGATGGACGAAGTCAAGATGGCGTTGTCGGGACACATCTGCCGCTGCGCGGCCTACCCGGCGATCATCCGGACGGTGGTCGATGCCGGCAAGGTCATGCGCGGGGAGGCAGAACTATGAGTCAGGAAAACGCTAAGCCTAAAATCGAAGCCGTTCCCGAACCCGGATCCATCGTCCATATCAAGCAACCGATGGTGCGCGACTATTCCACCGGTGGAGGCCACAGTTCCGCAGACACGTTGGTTGAAGGCGACGATCAGATCGTCACGCAGAAGTGGCAGGGTTATCCGCCGGAGAATCTCAATGTAGTCGGGAAGTCGATGCCGCCAATGCCCGAAGTCTCCATACCAAGGTTTCTCGGAACCGCTCAGTATTCGAGTAGGGTTTGGTTTCCAGACATGCTCTACGCGAAGTTTCTCACCTGCCCCCACCCTCATGCGCGCGTACGGAGTCTGGATACATCGGCTGCGGAGCGGATGCCGGGTGTGGCCTACGTACTCACACGCGAGAATGGTCCAGCCAACGTTCAATTGCCCGAAGAACTGAGCCTGACCGGTGAATTGGTCGCTATTGTGGCCGCCGATACGGAGGACCTTGCAGAAGACGCCGTCGCGGCCATCGACGTGGACTACGAAATCCTGCCCTTCGCTTCAACTCTGGAAAGCGCCATGTCGCCCGACGCCCCGGACCTGCGTCAGGGACGCGGGAACCTCCTTCAGGTAGCGCAGAGTGATCCCCATTACGATCCGAACGCCACTTGGGTGGCCCAGCTTGGGGATCTGGAACAGGGATTTGCAGAATCCGATGTGATCCGGGAATTCAGCTACTACTGGGCGGGAGCCACCGCCATTCCCATCCAACCCTGTGGCAGCGTGGCCAAGTGGGAGGGCGACAACCTCACTTTCTGGGGCATGAGTCAGGGAATCTACCCGATGCGGGATCGATTGGCCCGGGAGCTGGGCATCGATCGGTCGCAGATTCGATTTATCAATAAGTACAACGGCTGCACGTTCTCTGCGGCGAGAGGGGCCACCGAACCCTTCTATGCATACATTGCTCATATTGCCCGGATGACGGGCCGGCCCACAAAGATCATGCTCCCCAAGGACCAGGAAATGGCCTTTGTCTATATCAAGCCGGAGAACATGACGAAATTCCGCGTGGGGGCCAACAGTGAAGGACGGATTGTCGCGCTCAGCCATGAGATCTATATCAGCGCGGGAGATACAGGCGGAACGGGTCAGGCCATCAACGAGATTGCCAAGAACAATTTCGAACTCTACACCAGCCAGGTGCCGCACTGGAAAACAACTGCTTACGCCTACCAGTCGAACGCTATGCGGACGGCGCCGGTTCGCAGCTACACGCAGCAGGAAATCAAGTGGGCCTTCGAGAACATGATCGACGAGATGGCGGAAGAGGTGGGGATCGACCCCCTCGAGTTCCGGTTGATGCACGTTTCAAAGCCGGGGGACCAGCTCAGCGGGGCCTGGCATAAGGACCTGGAGCGCGGGACCCGGTACGAGAACGAGAACGGTTTCGTCACCTACGATTCGTTCGCCTCGGTCGAGGTGCTGGAAGAGGGTGCGAAGGACATCGGTTGGGACCGGAGGAATCCGGTGCCCGGCGGTAATCCCGGACGGTTCAAGAGGGGTTTTGGCGTGGCCAATTCCCAGCACCATGCCGGACACATGGGTTACCACGACAGAGAGGAAGGTTTTCGCCGGCGCATGATCGAAACAAACGGAACCGGCGGTGGCGGGGGCGGCGGACTCTTCGGCTCCGAAGTGGAGTTGACTGGCGATGGTTACGTGAACGTTAAGACTGCGCTTCCCGACAGCGGCACGAACCATGACACGGCGCTCGCGCATGTCGTGGCGGAAATATTAGAGTTTACAACCCGGGATTATATCCGCGTGATATGGGGGGACTCGGCCATCACCCCACCGAGCAACGGTTGGATCGCGGGCAAGACCGTGACCGTCCAGGGGGCGGCCACCTACAGTGCCACCGACAAGCTCAAGAAAGATCTTCTCGACCGCGCGGCGGCTACGCTGAACGTGGATGTGGCTGAGCTCGAGATGCGCGATGGCGTCATCCGGTCACGGTCCAATCCCGAGCTTCAGACGACGTTTACGGCTCTCGCCCAGGCTGCGGGAGGTTCGATCGTCGGGGCGGGCCAGGGCGTGAACAAGAGTCAGGGAAGAGCGTTGACCAAGGGAGTCGGCGCCTGCTTCCTGGAGGTGGAAGTCGACACTTGGACGGGTGCCTGGCTCATCGTCCGGTCGGCGTACTGTCACGATACCGGGCTGGTCGTCAACCCGATGGTCGCCTCCGCCGACATGCACGGGTCCATGGCCGAGAGTCTTCAGATGGCGACAGACCCGGTGCCGTATGATCGGGAATTTCCAGGTCATCGCCACTACGCCACCGGCTATCTGGCATACCGGCTGCCCACGATCATGGAAATGCCGGAACATCAGACCCAGGTACTGGTGGATAGCCTGGAGCCCCGGTGGTTTTACGGAATCAAGAGCTTCAGTGAAACCTCGATCGGGGCCGTGCCCGGCGCCTTGTCGAATGCCATCTACAACGCATGCGGGGTGCGGATAAGAGAAACGCCACTCACCCGGGACAAGATCATGGCTGGATTGAAAGAGTTGGAGGCAAGGGCATGAAGAAAGTATCGATCTACCGACCGACGAGCATCGATGAATCGATCCAGATATTGACGCTGCACGGGACCGAAGCCGGCGTCTATGCGGGTGGGACCGACCTGCTGATCCGCTTGAAAAACCGCCTGGATCAAGCGCCGAGTTATCTGGTCGATGTGAAGGGCATTCCCAACCTGAGCTACATTCGGGAGAACCCCCAAGGGGGAGTGGATATCGGTGCCCTGACCAAACTTTCCGAGATCGTGGATTCGCCCCTGATGGGGCGGAAGTACCCGATGGTGGTGGAAGCGTTCCAGATGATCTCTTCGCCCGAGTTGAGGAACGCGTCGACGTTGGGTGGGGACCTGTTGCAGGAGGTATGGTGCCAGTACCTGAGAGGGGGGTATGCGTGCTATCGCAATGGGGGCTATATCTGCCATGGAGCGATCGGAGACAACAGCTACTACCACTCGGCGATGGGAGGGCGCTTATGCTACGCGGTGTATCCGGGGGATGCCGCACCGGCGCTGATTCCGTTTGATGCGACGGTGAAGCTGGTGGGTCCGCTGGGGACCAAGCAGCTGAGCGTAGAGCAACTGGTGCCCGGGGACATGATGGTGGATGGACGAATCCAGTCGCACGTGGTGCGGTTCAACGAGATCTTGACGGAAGTGACGCTGCCGGCGCCGCCCAACGGGTTCCGGGCATCGTTTGAGAAGATCCGGCCCCGTGGGGTGTGGGACTTTGCGATGGCGTCGATGGCGATGGGACTGGAGATGAGCGGGCAAACGATTACGGATTCGCGGGTGGTGTTCGGCGGAATAGCGGGCCGGCCGTGGCGGGAACGCTCGGTCGAGGACTTCCTGAGAGGGAAAACGCTGGACACCGCGTTGGCCGAGCAAGCCCCGTCGACGGCACTGACGGCGGCGGCACCGTTGAAGTACAACGCGATGAAGATCGACATGGCGAAAGGCCTGTTGCGGTCGGGTCTGGAGAAACTGGCCAGCGCATAGACGACGTGAAGTTTCCGTGAAGCGGGGCAACCGGTAAAACCTGTCGGATGCCTCGCTTTGCTTTTGAGCCTGATTCCTCCTCACCAGGCAATCGCTTAACCCAAGTCGCAGCTTGTTTAGAATTGGAACCTCAATTCCGCTATTATCCAATGGAGACACGCTAACGCTGAGATTGTTCCGAAGCCGGTTTCCTCGGGTTATCCCGCCGCCGGTGCTATGGTGGGCAGCGTTAACTTTCGGAGGTGATGTATGTACCGGGTGTGGATGGCCCTCGTATTCCTGACGGTTGCCTCATGGTCCAATAGCGTCTTTTCGCAGGAGAACCCCCGGGGCGAGGGCGAGGAGACCCCCGACGGCGCGTTCTTGCGGGGTCTGGCGTATCAGAACGGTGACGGCGTACCCCTCGACGGTGCCCAGGCCGCCGAGTGGTACAGGATTGCGGCGGATCAGGGCCATTCCGAAGCGCAGTTTAACCTTGGCGCTATGTACCACAACGGTGACGGAGTTCCACAGGATGTGGCACTGGCTGTTCGGTGGTACTCGAGGGCGGGTGAGCAGGGGGATGTCCTGGCACAGTTCAATCTCGGTATGTTGTATGCCCGAGGTGACGGCGTGGCTGAAGATTTCGTCAAGGCTGCCGAATGGTTTCGAAAATCCGCGGAGCAGGGCGATATTGTTGCCCAACTAAATCTGGGTCTGATGTACCAGGCGGGCGACGGGGTGAGCCGCGATCCAACCTCTGCTGCCGAGTGGTTCCGACTGGCGGCCGATCAGGGTGACGTGGTTGCACAGTTGTATCTGGGTATGATGAATGGCCGGGGCGACGGGGTTGCAAGGAACCCGGTGGCGGCGGCAGAATGGTACCGGCTGGCGGCGGACCAGGGACATCCCTCTGCGCAGTTCAACCTCGGCATGATGTACCAGAACGGCGACGGATTTCCCCGGGATTTGCCCCAAGCTCGGGAATGGTTCGAAAAGGCAGCCCAACTCGAACATGCGGATGCACAGTTCAACCTCGGGGAGATGTACTACTTTGGCGATGCAGGTCCTGCCGACATTGCCCAGGCACTCGACTTGTACCGGAAGGCCGCCGAACAGGGCCATGCGCTGGCGCAATTCAATCTTGGAGTCATCTACTACAGCGGCGACGGTGTAGCGCGGGACGTTCCCTCCGCGGTGGATTGGTTCACGAAGGCCGCCGAGCAAGGCAATGGTGGTGCGCAGTTCAACCTCGCCCTGATGTATTTTAATGCTGACGGAGTGCCTAAAGATCTCGTACAGGCCTATGTCTGGACGGAACTTGCCGCGTCGTCCGGGGAAGCGAATGCTGTCGGGCTCCGGAGGACGTTGGAGAGCGGGATGACGTCGGCCCAAATTGCACAAGCCTTGCGAATTGTGCGCGACCGTCAGGGGGCAGAGCAGTAGTCATGGATTCGGTCCGGGGCCGGTGGAATCTCCCCGGGGCGTTCATTGGAAATCAAGTTGAATTAGAGACGGCGGCTCTGCTATACACGTACAAAGCAAGCAACAACCGATTAAAGCATTTATCGACAAAGCGGGCGGGCATGGCGTGTCTCTATGAACTCTCACCAGGTGTGCTCTGGTGGCATTGCCCGGCGCGGAGGCTTATATGATCAGGATCAAGGGGCGGAGGGCCGCAGGTTTGTTGTTCCTGCTGGGGGGGATACTGGCAGGCACTCCCCTGTTTGCGCAATCTCCCGGCATCGATTTTTCAGGAGAATGGACCCAGTGGATCGTGCAGGGCGAGGGGGATCCCCGAATGCAGGAGGTGGGCGACATTGTGAACATTCCGTACAATGACGCGGGCCGCCAGAGCGCCGAGACCCATAACCTCAGTCTCTGGGGGCTGCCCGAATACCAGTGCAGGCCGCATGTCGCCACCTTCCACTGGCGCGGTACGGGCCAAAACCGGATCTCGAAAGTCGTGGACCCGGTCTCGCGCGAAACCACCGCGTTCCGCATGGAGAGGCGGCGAAATTTTGACGTGCTGTTTTACCTGGATGGTCGTCCGCATCCCCCGGAGGAAGCGGCGCATACCTGGGCGGGCTTCTCCACTGGAAAGTGGGACGGCAACGTGCTCGTCATTACGACCACCCATATCAAAGACGGTTACTACGGTATGAATGGTATGCCCTCCAGTGACCAGGTCACGATCACCGAACGCTGGATCCGGCACGGCGATTATCTCTTCGTTGTTCAGTCTATAGATGATCCCGTGTATCTGGAGGAGCCCTATGTCACCAGCCAGGCATTCAGAATCGATCTGGAAGCGCGCTTGCCCCCCAGTCCCTGCATTCCGGTCGACGAGTCTCCGTTGGAGAGAGGCGCCGTGCCGCATTTCCTGCCCGGAACGAACACGTATTTCACCGACTTTGTGGATAAGCACAACATTCCACGAGAGGTGCTGAATGACGGTGCGGAAAAGATGTATCCGGAGTACCAGATGAAACTGGAGAGGTACCGGGGGAATTAGGGATTGGAGCAGTCCATGAAACAAAACATAGTGCATCCGTTCCGTCCTGAGAATGCCCGTACTCTGAAGACGGTTTTGATGCTGGTGATCGCAGCCTCTATCGGAACACTCGGACTGGGCGAGTCCGGTCTGGCTCTACAGAATCGCAGCTCCGGAGATGGGGCAATCCACGTTTTGCCGGTGCAGGGAGCTGTCTATATGCTGGTCGGCGCGGGCAGCAACATCGCGGTGTTGGTCGGTCCTGATGGCGCCATATTGGTCGATGCGGGTTCGGAAGCGATGGCGGATGAAGTGGTCACGGCGGTCCAGCAGATTCTCCGAACGGTCGAAGGCTCACCCCGTCCCAATCAGATATGTGTGGGTTGTCCCACACTGTCAAACAAAGGCAACAGTCCGTACCTTGCGGCGATCACGGCATCGCCCGCTCCCCCAAAGCCCGTTCGTTACGTCATCAATACCAGCGTCCTTCCCGACCACGTGGGTGGCAACGAGACGATCTCCCGGATCGGGGGTGCTAATTTCCAGGGCGGCAATCTCGACGGACTCCTCTCCGCGGATGTGCAGGAGGGTGCCGTGGTGGCGGCCCATGAAAATGTCCTTATCAGAATGCCTGACGTTATGCCGGATGCGTCGTTTTACGGGATGCCGTCGGAGATATATGGCGGTAATGTGGGTCAGGGTCCCTTCAGGAGCTTCTATAAGTTTTACAGATTCTTCAACGGTGACGCAATTCAGCTCTTTCACGCGCCGGGGGCGATTACGGATGGCGACAGCATCGTTCACTTCCGCTATTCCGACGTGATTGCCACAGGTGATGTATTTGTAACTACCCACTACCCGATGATCGACCTCGAAAAGGGCGGGAGCATTCAGGGTGTTCTCGACGGACTGAATCACATTCTCGATCTGGCTGTAACAGAGAACAACATGCAGGGCGGAACTGTGATCATCCCCGGCCACGGACGCCTCAGCGACGCTTCCGACGTTGCCCGCTACCGGGACGTAGTGACGATTGTTCGGGACCGTATCCGGGACATGATTCGAAGGGATATGTCGCTGGAGCAGGTGAAGGCGGCAAACCCGACGCTCGATTTTGATCGGCGGTATGCGACAGACTACTGGACGGCCGACATGTTTGTCGAGACGGTGTATCGAGATCTCAGTCAACAATAGTTTCCCCGCTGCAGCGATCGAACCTGTTGCAGCCAGTCGCTATCTTGGGAGGAAGAAGAGATCATGAAAAGCAAATTGGTTCTTTTCGTCACTGCGGGGTTGCTGGTGATGGGCACGACGAGTGCGGAGGCCCACCATTCCATCGTCGGCACCTACGACGCGGATCAGGAGATCACCCTTGAAGGGGAAATGGTCCTTCTGCTCTACCGCAACCCCCATGCGTTTGTTCAAATAAATGTTCCCGACGAGAACGGAGAGATGCAACGGTGGGCGGTCGAGTGGGGTGGCGCAGCCCGGCTCAGCACCCAGGGTGTGACACGGGACACATTCAAACCCGGCGACAAGGTGATTATCGCCGGGAATCCGTCTCGCACCCCCGGCGAGCGCCGGATGAAGATGAATACCCTGCATCGGCCGTCGGATGGATTCGCCTGGGGCTTCCGGCCGGGTGAGATTGTCGACTGACGAAGTCTCTCTGACTTTTGCCGCCGTCTAGTGGCCTGTAACAGAGGTATCGCTAGCGGCGTTCGGGCCCAACGGCACCGGATTCTAGGCGCGACGAAGGAAGCAATGCTTTTTCATTGTGAGTGAGGAGCAACAACGAAGACGGTGCCGTTGGGCCCGAACCCCTTGGGCCGATGGGGGTTGCGGTCGATCTCTTTGTCGCTCGTCGGTCACGATGAGAAAGCGGCGCCCGCGGCCTCGGTTTCAGACCTCGGTGGCCCTCCTCGCTCCTCGACCTCGACCGCAAGACCCATCGGCGCCACTGGCGATACCTCTGTTACAGGCCACTAGTTTGGGAGATGGGGTTCGAGGACCGCCCTCAAGCAGTGGACGCTTGTTTCGGGAAGTTCGAACCGTTGCTGAAACTTTCGGAGGAAGAATGAAGTCCAGGTTGCTGCAGATCTCGGCTGCACCGATATGTTTTGCCACTGCCGTGGTGCTGATGTTTGCGGCGCCTGCCGGCATAAGGGCCCAGGCGGGTGAAGGGTCACCACAGGCAGGGGCCCCGATCGATCTGACGGGGACATGGGTATCCCTCGTGACCGAGGACTGGCATTTGCGTATGGTCACTCCGGCGAGAGGCGACTACCTGGGTGTACCTCTCAATGACGAGGGTCGCCGGATAGCCGACGGCTGGGATCCGGCGGCAGATGAGGCCGCCGGCGAAGAATGCAAAGCCTACGCTGCACCGGCGATTTTGCGGGTGCCGACGCGGCTCAATATCTCCTGGGAAGACGAGACCACTCTGCAAGTGGATACCGACGCCGGTATGCAGACCCGCACGTTTCATTTCGATCAAGCGCCGCCCGGTGCGGAACCGACCTGGCAGGGAGATTCAGTCGCCGAGTGGGTCGAGACCGGGGGAGAGTTCGGAGTACCCGGTGGCGGTCATTTGAAAGTGGTGACGACCAACCTGCGACCGGGATACCTGCGCAAGAACGGAGTTCCCTTTAGTGGGAACGGGGTTATGACCGAGTACTTCTACAACTTGAATGAACCGAACGGCGATAGGCTGCTCTTTGCGATTACGATGTTTGAGGATCCCGAGTACTTGAGCGACCCTCTCGCAATGAGCCAGCAGTTCAAGAAGATTCCGGACGGCTCAGGATGGAATCCCACGCCCTGCTCGGCGAGATAAACGGGACTTCCTGCTTTTCGAAGCTCACAGTAACTGCCCGCCTGTTTCCAAGCATTCCCAGAGGATCGTCTGAAGAGCCGTCCCAGCAAGCGCCTCGCGCGCCAGGATCGTCCACGATCACGAAATCGACAGCTTCGCTCAGTCAATGCCTTCGTAGACGTGTCATCGAAGGACTGGGAACCCGCGTTGCCGGCCGAGTATTTCGGAATCGTTCTGCTCGACCCGCGCGCTTCAGGTCAGTTGTTGGCCAGTCATGAATCCGGTAATAATTCTAGACGAAGAATTCAGGTCTTTGGAACGTTCGGATGGTTTAAGATTCATGGCAGGGATTCGATTGATGTTCGAAATTGGGATGGCATTCGAAGGGCCGGAGCTGGATCATTAAAGTAATTCGAGGGGATACTAAGTCATGAGCCAAGATAGTGAAAAGATGAAGATTGAATCCAGGCCACACTCTTCGGTTGTGATTTCACAACCCATGGTGAGGGACTATTCCACCGGTGGCGGACACCTGGCGGGCGATACGCTGATCGAAGGCGACGAACAGATCGTGACTCAGAAGTGGCAGGGCTATCCTCCCGAAAACCTCAATGTGATCGGCCAATCGATGCCAACCATGCCCGAAGTGTCGATACCCCGGTTTACCGGCACGGCCGAATATGCCACCCGCGTCTGGTTCCCCGACATGCTTTACGCCAAGTTCCTGACCTGCCCGCATCCTCATGCGCGGGTTCGGAGGCTGGATACTTCAAGGGCGGAACGAATGCCGGGTGTGGCCTACGTGCTCACATACCAGAACGCCCCCACGACCGCTCGATTGCCCATCGCGCCGGGCAACCCATTGGGCCAGGAGTTTGGCCTGCAAGGCGAAGTCGTTGCTATCGTCGCGGCCGACACCGAGGACTTGGCAGAAGACGCCATCGAGGCGATCGAGGTGGAGTACGACATTCTTCCTTCCGTCGACAGCCTGGAGCAGGCGATGTCGGCGGATGCCCCCGACCTTAATCAAGGAGCGGGGAACATGATGAGGGTATTCGAAAACGATCCGCACTACGATCCCAATGCCACTTGGGTATCCAACCATGGAGACGTCGAGCGGGGATTTGCCGAAGCGGACGTAATCCGGGAGTTCAGCTATTACTTCGGCGGCGCGGTCTCGGTGCCCATGCAACCCTGCGGCAGCGTTGCCAAATGGGACGGCGACAATCTGACGTTCTGGGGCATGAGTCAGAGCATCTACCCGGCACGAGACGGCCTGGCCAGGGCATTGGGCATTGACGCTCGGAACATCCGATTTATCGACAAATACAACGGCTGCACCTTCGGGGCCGCGCGGGCGGGATCCGAGCTTTTCTACCCCTTCGTCGCCCATCTGGCGAGGGAGACGGCTCGCCCTGTCAAGTTAATGCTTCCGAAGGACCACGAACTGGCCCATATTCAGATCAAACCTGAGATCATCACGAACTTCAGAGTGGGAGCTTCAGCCGAAGGTCGAATTATCGCCCTCACACATGAAGTCCACGTCAGTGCGGGCGATTCCAACCCGGGAGAATTTACAGGAATCGGACACGCCGCCGGAGAAATTTCCAAGAACACGACCGAGCTGTACACATCCGAGGTCCCACACTGGGATTCGACCTGGTACAGCTACAGGACCAATGGCCCTAGGCCGGGGCCGTCCCGAAGCTACACCCAGCAGGAGGTCAAGTGGGGTTGGGAAGGCATGATGGACGAAATGGCCGAAGAAGTTGGGATCGATCCCCTTCAATTCAGGCTGATGCATGTTTCAAAGCCCGGAAACAGTCTCTCGCCGGTGCGGGACTGGCATGCCCAGGAGCTTGGCGGGCGGTACGAGGTCGAAAACGGTGCCCTCAGCTACGATTCGTTTGCCTCGGTTGAGGTCCTGGAGGAGGGGGCCAAAGTCATCGGGTGGGACCAGAGAAACCCGGTGCCGGGCGGAAATCCCGGGCGGTTCAAGAGAGGGATCGGCGTGGCGGCCTCCCAGCACCATTCCGGTCAGATGGGTTACCACGAAGGTGAAGAAGGTTTCCAGAAGCAGGTCGATGCCGGCAACCGCCAGGTCTACGGCGCGGAGATCGAACTCGGGGCCGACGGTGACGTCATCATGAAGAACGCGCTGCCCGACAGTGGATCCAACCACGACACCGCGCTCGCTCAAATTGTAGCTGAGATACTGGGATTTACGAGCCGAGACCGGGTTCGGGTGATCTGGGGCGACACGGCCGTCACGCCGCCGAGTCAGGAATGGTGGGGCGGCCGAACCATCACTTTGCAGGGGGCGGCCATTTTCAGTGCGGCGGACAAACTCAGGAAGGATCTGCTTCAACGTGGGGCCGATGCATTGCAGGTGGATGCGACGGAACTGGAGATACGGGATGGCGTCATCGCATCGACAGAGGATCCGGAAGTTCAGACCAGTTTTGGGGAATTGGCCCGGGCTGCGGGTGGGTTCATTCGTCACATGGGCCGTGGCATCAGTATGGGCCAGGGAAGAGCCATGAGCAAAGGCGTGGGGGCCTGCTTCGCCGAGGTCGAAGTCGATACATGGACCGGAGACTGGCGCTTCCTGCGAACGGCCTATTGCCACGACTCGGGATTAGTGGTCAACCCCTTGGCGGCCGAAGCCGATATGGAAGGATCTCTTGTCGAGAGCATGCAGATTGGGACCGATTCCATTCCGTGGGATCGGGAGTTTCCCGGCACCCGTCACTACAGCGTCGGCTACCTGTCCTATCGGCTTCCGACGATCATGGACGTCCCGGAACAGACACAGGTCTTCGTGGACAGCTTGGAACCCCGCTGGTTCTACGGTGTTAAGAGCTTCAGTGAGACGGCCATTGGCGCCGTGCCCAGTGCCATCGCGAATGCCATCTACAATGCGTGTGGCGTCCGAATCCGGGAGCATCCGATCACTCGAGACAAGATCATGGCCGGTTTGAAGGCCAACGCTTGAAATCATGGTGCCCGCTGGCGGAGGGGATCAGCTGCAGCGATCGGCATTCTTTTTTGTGTGCGCGAGGAGGTAGCGTAATTGAATAGTCGACTGGTGCCCTTGACGATTGTCCTGACGTTGCCAATCGGGTGGGCAACCGCCGGCAAGATTCAGGCAGCTCCGAGAGGCAGTCTTGCCGAAGCTCAGGGCCAGGACCGGAAAACTGTTTGGGATGGTGTTCTTGATTTTCTTGTCCTCGGACGCGCTGACAATCTTTAGCAGCTTCCCTGGACTTAGCAACCCGAAAACTCCTGCAACTGTGATCGCCGCTCCGAGTATCAATACCGCACTCGCATTCCAATTCCTCCCAGCGCATTTGACTCCAAGATTCAAACGGCTCTCGGCTTCATCCAACATTTCGTTTTCATTCGCCAAGATTTCTAACTAAACTGACCTGAATGCAAGTCATGATACAGGGCCCAGCCGCATCCGGTTCGCTCGTAAAAGACAGAATTGAGAACACGCAGCAGGTGGGTTAGAGAGGACAGGTCGGGCGATTGAGTCAGTCTTCGAAGGCCTACCGAGATAGCAATGAGATGAGCGAGACGCAAGCAAACCAGCCATCAAATCTGACCGAATCTAAGAGATCCATTGCTCTCCTGATCGTGTTGTTCGCCGGGAGTGGTTGTGCCGCACTGATATACGAAATTGTCTGGTTTCAACTGCTGCAACTCGTCGTCGGTTCGTCTGCTGTCTCCCTGGCAGTCGTACTGGGTACTTTCATGGGCGGCATGTGCCTGGGTAGCCTGGCCCTGCCCCGACTCGTTTCCGATCGACATCATCCTTTGAAAGTCTACGCTTTGCTTGAGCTGGGCATAGGGGTCATCGGCGTGCTTGTCTTGTTCGTGATGCCCTCCGTCGGTCAGGTCTATACGAGCATTGGTGGCTACGGAGCGTCAGGAATCTTGTTGCGTGGCGTGGTTGCTGGGATCTGCCTGATCCCGCCGACACTTATGATGGGTGCGACGCTACCCGCAATTGCGCGTTGGGTTGAAACGACTCCAATTGGGGTCTCCCGGCTTGGCTTCCTTTACGGAGCGAATATTGCCGGAGCGGTCCTGGGTTCTCTGCTGGCGGGGTTTTACCTTTTAAGAGTCCACGACATGGCGATCGCATCCTATGTCGCTGCGGCAATCAACCTGACCGTTGCGATGATCAGCTTCTTGTTGGCCAGAGCGAGGCCGTACCGCCCTCCAGTGGTGGATTCCTCACCATCCACCGTCCTTGCCGCCCCAGGCTCTCGTACAGTTTACGTTGCAATCGCATTGTCGGGTTTGTGCGCGCTGGGAGCCCAGGTCGTTTGGTCACGCCTATTGTCCCTGATGTTTGGCGCCACGGTATACACCCTGTCGATTATCCTGGCAGTTTTCCTTCTGGGGCTCGGAGTGGGTAGCAGTGCGGGCTCGATGCGGGCGCGCTGGAGCACGCATCCAAGGCTGGAGTTGGGTTTCTGCCAGATGATGTTAGTGGTAGCGATTGGATGGTCCGCCTACATGCTCACTCGCTCTCTTCCGTATTGGCCAATCGATCCCACGATGGCTCTCAGCCCGTGGTTCAATTTTCAATTGGATCTCTTCCGTTGTATGTGGGCCATCCTGCCGGCGGCCTGCCTGTGGGGAGCGAGTTTCCCGCTGGCGCTGGCAGCTGTCGCCTCACGCGGTGGTGACCCTGGAAAGCTGGTTGGCGGAATTTATGCGGCCAACACGGTCGGTGCCATTGTTGGCGCGACGACGTTCAGTCTCCTTGTCATCAAGCTGTGGGACACACAGCGGGCACAACAGGCGCTCATCGGCCTTTCCGCTCTGGCTGCGTTGCTTGTCTTGGCGCCAGCGGTGTGGTCGTTCCGCAATAACAAGTTTGACCTTAGGGCCGGAGCCGCCACTGCCGTCACGGTTTCGTTGGCCGTCATCCTCATCCTGAGCGTAATCCCGGTCCCCGGACCTCTGGTCGCCTACGGCCGATCTCTGCCGCGGATTCTGGCGCTGAGAGACGCAACGACCAAGGCCCGTTTCGTTCCTAACGTTGTGTATGTGGGCGAGGGTTTGAACGCTTCGGTGGCCGTTTCGGAAATAACCGGTCGAAGTCGGAATTTTCACGTCAGCGGCAAGATAGAAGCCTCGACCCTGCCGAGGGATATGCGGCTACAGCGAATGCTCGGACATTTACCTGCGCTGAACCATCCTCGACCGAGGTCAGTGTTGATCGTTGGCTTCGGCGCGGGAATCACCGCCGGGACATTCCTGACGCATCCCAGCATTGAAAGAATCGTCATTGTTGAGATCGAACCGTTGATACCCGAGGTCGTGTCGCAATACTTTCGCACGGAAAATCACGATGTGTTGGAGGATCCGCGCGTCGAAGTAGTGTACGACGACGCACGTCATTACATCCTCACATCAGACGAGACGTTCGACGTCATTACCTCCGACCCCATCCATCCCTGGGTCAAAGGCGCTGCCGCGCTCTACACCCGCGAGTACTTCGAGCTCGCCAGGCGGCATCTGAATCCCGGAGGAGTTATCTCGCAATGGGTGCCGCTGTATGAGAGCAGCATGGACGTTGTTAAGAGTGAGATAGCGACTTTCTTTGAAGTCTTTCCGGACGGAACGGTCTGGAGCAACGACCTCGAGGGGACCGGTTATGACGTCGTGCTTCTGGGCAAGGATGCGACACCCACGATCAACGTCGACGAAATCGACCGCAGGCTGGATCGCAGCGACCATGTCAATGTGATTCGCTCGTTGCAACCGATTGGCTTTCAGTCCGCGGTGGACTTGTTTTCGACCTACCTCAGCCAGGCGTCGGACCTCGATTCGTGGCTGGCCGGCGCCCAGATCAATCGTGATCGCAATTTGCGACTGCAGTACCTGGCTGGAATGGGGCTGGACCTTTCTGATCAATCGATCATCTACGACGCCATGATCGGGTATCGCAGTTTTCCCGAGGAGCTCTTCCTTGCCTCAGATGAACTGAGCCAGGAGCTGCGGCAGGCGCTCGATCGCTCCCGTTAGAAAAATGGCGAATGAGGGTGTTCAAGGGCCGACCGGAGCTTAATCAGCGGTACTGTCGAGTTAAGCTATTTGGTGACGTTTTCGCCGCCCTAGACCACTTCTAGGTTATTGATCGTGGTCACGGCCCAGGCGGACTCCGTCTCCAAAACGGGCGGATTTTCCTTAACTTGACAGTGTCCGTGAACGTGCTCCCCCTGGGCTCGGGGCGGAATCACAGATGTCAGGGCTGGTCTTCGCCGCCTTCGATTTGAATAAAGCCAAACGAAACCACCACGCCATCTTCCGTCGTCACGTCTCCAGAGAGTAGCGCTTTTGCGCCTTCCCGACGCGAAGGTTGTCCCTGGACTTTGACTCTCTCGCCAACAGGGATCGTATCGTCGGTCCAGCCGGTCCGAATCATGGCGCTGGCATTACCGCCTCCGCTGATGTACCAGTCGGCTTTCTCCCCGTTGGCGTCTGTCACTTCGACCACCATTTCAGGGTGTGGATTGACGATGTTTATGGACTTCACCACGCCTTCGATCTCCACAATTTGATCGGTGTGCCAAAACGATGAGGCCGAATGGTGTGCTTCCGACCCTACGGCCACCATCGGGAGCGAACAGACCAAAGCTAATGAAAGAAAGAATCGCATGTCTAAGTCTCCTCGTTAACTCTGCGCTATTTTTCAAACTTCATTGAACTCGGAGAATTCGTGGAGATCGGGTCCACAAGCGCGGATCCACATCAATGAAGTCTTTCACAGAAGTCTTTCACACACGTTAATCCATTCAACGGGCTCTGTCAAAATCAGAATCGATCCACCTCTCACTTCGCGCCTGGAACTCGAGGACCCCTGCACACGGTCCTCAAGGCTTCTGCCACGGGCTGCTATTAGCCCCCGGGCGGTCTGGTGCCAGACTTTGTCGGAGTCGGATGTCAGAACTGGAAGCGTAGCCCGATTTCAATGAGCCGCGGATCCTGTGCGCTGGTCGACAGGCCGAAATTGGGTGAGGTCATCACGCCCGAAGGTGCGCTGAAGTTCACGTTGTTGAACGCATTTGTGACGTTGGCAAACACATTGAGATTGGTCCGCGTAGCGCCCGGTCCGCCTGCTCCCTCAAAGAAGAACGCTTTCGAGATATTCAAGCCGAAACTGAGGAACTTCGGAGCATCGCCGGTGTTTCGGGTGAGCCCTGGAGGCCGATCGGTCAGATAGCCGTCCTGATTGTCGTCCGTTCCGGTCGTAATGGTGTAACGTGGGCCGCTGTTGGTGGACATCGTTCCTGTCAAGAAGATACCCAGCGGGAGCTGCGCGTTCACGGTGCTGCCCAGCGTGTGCGTCGGAAAGAAGCGATCGAAGCTCCACTCCGCCCGGAGATCGTAGTTGTCCGCGGGAGTGCCACGATTCGCCCTCGGCCCACCGTCAGAGTGGACTCTCTGATACTGGTAGTTCGCCGACGCGGTGAAAATGCTGAATCTCTGCCGATACGTCAATCGAAGCGAGTGGTGAATCGAAGCCCGCGTTCCCTCGAGGTTGAGGATTTCTTCCTTCGTCGGATCGGGGCGAATACAGGTCTCCGAGCTCTGAGCCTTCGTGCAGGAGCGCAGCACGGGTACCGTTATGTCGCGTGGAGCGTTCACGTCCCTGAAGCGCAGGCGATGGACGTCGTGCTTGTGTTCGTATGCGGCGCTCACGAACAGATTCGTCAGGAATGTCCGTTCGATCGAAATCACCCCGGCGCTGAAATAGGGTGCCGACAGAGTCGGGTCCAGCACCCGGACCGAGGGCAACAGGCTCTGGACGGTTCCGGATTCGAAAGGGTCGGGGTAGGAGGGATCGGCGATGACGATCTGGAACTGACGCGTCCCGTCCAGCCGCCGCTGGTCCTCCACCATGTTGATCGGCAGGGTGTTGTAGAAAACACCAACGCCGCTTCGTATGACTGTGGCCGGACCCAGGGCATAGGCCAATCCCAACCGGGGGCCGAAGTTGTCCGCATCATTCAGATTCGTCTGCCAGTCATAGCGAAACCCGTAATAAAAAGTTAGCTCCGGCGTCACCCGCCAGTCGTTCTGCATGAAGAACGCCAGCTCCGTCTGGTTGGTCAGCAGCAGCGGCTCTCCCCGCGCCACCCGATACTGGAACGGTCGTCCCAGATTGAAATCGTCCAGTGTGGAAAACGTGAAGGTTCCGTCGAAGTTGGCCGTGGAAATCGCCTTGTTCTTCCGATAGATTCCGTCGAAGCCGAAGCGGATCGTCGTGCCCTCCCCAAGCCGTGTATAGAGGGTGCTGACCTCGTAGTTGCGGTTGTCACTCTCGGAACGGTTCTGAGAACCACCGCTACTGAACGCATCGACGACATCGGTCCGCACGCCTGAAGTTCCGGGAACTGTTTCTGCGTGGGTGTTATTGGCTTGAAACCGCATCTCATAGATGCTTCGGGCTGACAATGACGAGAACTGTTTCAGGTCGACAATCCAGCTATTGCCCTCGCTGGCCCAGGCGCGCTCGGGCAGTACAAACCCTCCGATGCCCTGATTCTTTTCCGAGTATGGGGCGTATTCCAGGTGGAATGTTAGCGAATGGGCGTCAGCGAACTGGTAGGTCCCTCCGGTGGAGAGGAAGCGGTGCGTCGTTGGTCGGACGATTTCGCTGGAAAACGGCGAGCCACTTGCCAACGTGGCGTTGATTGTATCGACATTTTCCGCTTCGTTCTGGCGGCCCGCAAAACTCATCGTCAACCGGCCCGGCAATACGGGCCCACTGACATCGAAACTCGTGTCCCGCTCCTGATACGGGGGCTTGACGGTCGGCACCCTATGGCCCCGGTTGTAGGACCGCCGGCCGGCGTTCAGCGATTCGTCGATGATCAGCAATTGCGCGTTGCCATGAAACGCACCGGCCCCCCCGCGTTCGATGACTTCCGCCCGGCGCGGACCACTGCCGATCCGGTAGGACCCCTCCTCGGCCGTGAACACGTTCGGGTTGAGTCGAACGTACTGGGTCTGCTGTTGTGGACTCTCCAGTTCCGGCGTGCCGGTGACAGGCGACTCGGTCGTTTCCAGATACAGGCTCCATGCCCCCAGCTGCCCGACGCTCAGGTAGTCCTCGAGTCGGGCGAGGAACTCGTTTTCCATATATTCGATCGCGGAGCGGAGCCGGTCCGAGTCCTGACCCTGGGTGGGGCCCGCGCTGAAGTCCATCAGGTCGCCAAACAACTCTTCCGAAGCCTGCCGTCGGTCTTCCATCATCAGGACGATAGCGTCATCCTGAGCGTCGGTGAACGGCAAGCCCGCCTCATCAAGAACGCGTTCGACTTCCACCTTCAACACCGCAAGGGGATTTTCCGGCGCCAGAGTTCCGTCCTGGGCATAAACGGAGCCGGGTAGGACCATAACCAGGAACATTAGACCGGCGGGGACTTTCACAGAAGCGATTATACGGTGAATTCCGCGGCCGAACTGATGGAAAGACGAGGAAGGTTGGATGTGCGAGTGGCCGGTTGTGGCAAGAGGTCGCGAACAGCCCTCAGAACTGGAAGCGAAGGCCGATTTCGACCAGCCGGGGATCCTGTGCGCTGGTTGAGAGGCCGAAATTGGGTGAGGTCATCACGCCCGAAGGCAGGCTGAAATTGACGTAGTTGAACGCGTTCGTCATGTTCGCAAACACATTGAGGTTAGTCCGCGTGCCTCCCGCACCACTGGCTCCCTCAAAGAAAAACGCCTTCGAGATATTGAATCCGAAACTGACGAACTTCGGAGCATCGCCCGAGTTTCGGGCGATTCCGGGAGGCCTATCGGTCAAATGGCCATCCTGGTTGTCGTCGGTTCCAGTCGTGACGTTGAAACGCGGGCCGCTGTTGGCCGCCAACGTCCCAGTCAGGAAGATACCGAGCGGGAGTTGCGCGTTGATGGTGCTGGCCAGGGTGTTCGTCGGAAAGAAGCGTGCGCGAGCCCAATCCGCCCGGAGATCGTAGGGGTCGGAAGGAAGAAAGCCGGCCGCATTCGGACGGCCGTCGGAGTGGCCTCTTTGATACTGATAGTTTGCCGACACGTTGAAGATGCTGAACCTCTGCCGATAGATTAACCGAAGCGAATGTTGGATCTGTGCCATCGTCGCTTCGAGGTTGAGGATCTCTTCCTTCGTCGGATCGGGGCGAACACAGGACTCCGCGCTCTGATCCTTCGTGCAGGAACGCGGCACGGGCGCGGTGATATCACGCGGAGCATTCAGGTCCCTGAAGCGCAAGCGGTGCACTTCGTGGACGTACTCATATGCGGCGCTCACGAATAGATTGGTCAAGAACGTCCGTTCGATCGAAATCAACCCGGCGCTGACATAGGGTGCCGACAGAGTAGGGTCGGTCACCCGGACAGAGGGCAACAGGTTCTGTACTGTTCCGGACTCGAACGGATCGGGATAGGAGGGAGCGGCGATGACGGTTTCGAACTGACGTGTTCCGTCCAGCCGCCGCTGGTTCTCTACAAGGTCTATGCCCAGGCTGTTGTAGTACACGCCGAGGCCGCTCCGTATGACGGTGGCCGGACCCAGGGCATAGGCCAATCCCAACCGGGGGCCGAAGTTGTCCGCGTCATCCAGATTCGTTTGCCAGTCGTAGCGAAACCCGTAGTAGAACGTCAGCTCCGGGGTCAACCGCCAGTCGTTCTGCATGAAGAGGGCCAGCTCTGTCTGTGTGGTTTCAAGCAACGGCTCACCCTGCGCCACCCGGTACTGGAACGGCCGTCCCAGGTTGAAATCGTCCAGGCTGGAAAACGTAAAGGTTCCGTCGAAGTTGGCCGTGGAAAGTGCCCGATTCTTCCGATAGACGCCGTCGACGCCGAAGCGGAGGGTTGTGCCTTCCCCGATCCGTGTGTACAGGTTGCCAAACTCGTAGTTGCGGTTGTCGCTTTCGGTCCGGTTCTGGGAGCCACCGCTGCTGAATGCATCGACGACGTCGGTCCGCACACCGGAGGTTGCTGGGTTCGTCTCTGAGTGGCTGGTGTTGACCTGGAACCGCATTTCATAAATGCTTCGGGCCGACAACGACGAGAACTGTTTCAGGTCCACAATCCAGCTGTTGCCCTCGCTGGCCCAGGCGCGTTTAGGCAACACGAACCCTCCGATGCCTTGATTCTTTTTCGAGTATGGGGCGTATTCCAGGTGGAACGTCAGCGAATGGGCGTCAGCGAGTTGGTAGGTCCCTCCGGTGGAGAGAAAGCGGTGCGTCGTCGGCCGGACGATTTCGCTGGAGAATGGAGAACCATTGGCCAGCGTGGCGTTGATGGTATCGACGTTCTCCGCCTCGTTCTGGCGGCCCGCAAAGCTCATCGTCAACCTGCCCGGAAGAACCGGCCCACTGACATCGAAACTCGTGTCCCGCTCCTGATACGGAGGCTTGACAGTCGGGATCCGATGGCCGCGGTTGTAGGACCGCCGGCCCGCGTTCAAGGATTCGTCGATGATCAGGAATTGAACGTTACCGTGAAACGCACCGGCGCCTCCGCGCTCGATGACTTCCGCCCGGCGCGGACCGCTGCCGATCTGGTAGAAGCCTTCCTCGGCGGTGAAAGTGTTCGGGTTGAGACGCACGTACTGGGTCTGCTGTTGCGCGCTATCCTGTTCCGGCACGCTCGAGGGGAGCGATCCACCGGTTTCCAGATATCGGCTCCACGCGGCGAGCTGACCGACGGTCAGGTAGTCCTCCAGGCGCGCAAGGAACTCGTTTTCCATATACTCGATAGCCGAGCGCAGCCGGTCCGAGTCCCGCCCCTGCGTCGGGCCCGCGCTGAAGTCCATCAGGTCGCCAAACAGCTCCTCAGAGGCCTGCCGACGGTCTTCCATCATCAGAACGATGGCGTTATCCTGTGCGTCGCTAAACGGCACTTCGGCCTCTTCCAGGACGCGCTCGACTTCCACCTTCAAAACTGCAAGGGGGTTTTCCCCCGCCAGTGTTCCGTCCTGGGCAAAAACGGATCCGGGCAGGATCAGAAACGGGATCATCACAGCGACCAAGACCTTCAAGGAATTCCCTCCACGAGCAAATGGCAATAATTATACGGCCAAAATCATCGTCCAACCGATCGAAAGACGCGGACGTTCGTGGGGGACAGAGGGGGCACTTCAGAACCCGTTCTGCAATGACCGTGCGGTCTGGTAAGCCTTGAAAGATCAGGTCCGCGAGTTTACAATCAGCGTTGATTTCTTCAGAAATTTCATCAGGAAGTGCGCGGAAAGTCAAAGCGCATGCTCACATTAAATAAGATCAGTGAACAAACTCAAGGAGAGAGCATATGGAGCATGACAAGAGGAAATGGTTGAATCTTTTGTCGGTGACCCTGGGTCTTTTCGTGGTTGCAGTTCCAGTTTTCGCTCACCATGGGACGGCGATCTCGTATTTCATGGACCAGAAAGTCGAAATTCGGGGAGTCGTGACGGAATGGAATTTCCGAAGCCCCCATATTCAACTTTATATGGATGTGACGGACGAAAGCGGCAAGGTGGTCGCTTGGGCAGTTGAAGCGGGCGGCGTCTATTACTGGACGCGCGCGGGTTGGGACAGGAACAGCGTCCAGACCGGAGACGAAGTTGTGGTCACCATGTCTCCATCAAAAGCGGGAAGCCCGGTGGGTGTCGTTTCGAAGTTGTTCATCGTTGCTAATGACCGACTTCCCGAAGGCCGACTCGCATGTGGGCTGAACCCAAGGCCTGGCCCTCAAGACTGTTAGTGCCGTCGATAAAGCCAGTGCCGGCGACCCGATACAGGCGCTGAAGCGGATTTGGGTCTCTCCCCAGGGAGTGACGCTGTAGGACACTGCGAAGCCGGTGTCTTTCCGCTCGATAGTTCCTGAGAGCTGCGGGTGTCATCAGAACGAGATGGAATACGATCTAAAGAACTCGGTCCGGGCAGTCCTGCTTGCAGCCCTCAGCGTGATGGCCTCTATTCCGGTATTGGCACACCACGGCATCGTTGTCACCTACGATACGGAGAGGCAAGTCACTTTGACGGGAACGGTAACCGAGTGGAAGTTCGCCAATCCCCATGTCCAGTTTTCCATTGATGTCACCGACGCTGATGGCAATGTCGTCAATTGGGCGGTAGAAGGCAGCAGTGTCTACTATTGGAGCCGGTCGGGCTGGAACCGGAGTTCCCTGAGACCCGGGATGGAGGTTCGGGTGACCGTATTCCCCGCCAGAGGTGGCAGGCCTGCGGGCGTCGTGTCGAAGATCGTGCTGTCCAACGGTAGAGAACTCACGATGGAGACTGAAAACGAGTCACCCTGACCGCTCACCGTAACATGACCCATCACGGTGAAATGACCGGTTGCACGTCCCTCCCGGGGACAGTGAAAATCGAATTTAATCCGGCGGCGGGCACCCGCTGGAAGCAGAATGCTGATGCGGGCCCAGAGCCCTTTCGGAGTGAGTTTGAACAAGACCAGAACTGGAGGTATGGCAATATGCGCAGTCGCTTCTTGAGTTTAGTCGTTGTCCTTGTTACGACGATGCTCTTTTCCTCGATCGCACTCGCTCAAGAGTATGATCCGCGCGACTTCACGGGCTTTTGGGATCGGGCCGGCGGTCCGAACGGAGGGTCCCGTGAGATTTACGGACGGGGCGGGTCTCCTCCCCCGATGACGGCCTGGGGTCAGGAGCAATTCGATGCGAAACGGCCCGGATACGGATCCAGAGCGGTTCCCCCAGCCACAGGAAACGACCCCGTCGGGCGGTGTAATCCGCAAGGCGTGCCGAGAATCCTGTTATATCCGCGACCGTCTGAGTGGGTCACGCTTGGCGACAGGTTGATCCAGGTTTTTCAGTGGCATCGTGTCTTTCGCGAAGTCTGGATCGATGGCCGCGAAATTCCGGAAGATTTTGATCCTGGCATTCGGCGGTGGTTGGGATATTCGGCCGCCAGGTGGGAGGGCAATACGCTCGTCGTCGAGTCCGCTGGATTCGAACAAGATCAAAGAACCTGGCTCGATCACCACGGCAATGTGCACAGCGAGCACATGCGACTGACCGAGCGGTACACCCGCATATCCGAAGACGCTATCGAACTCGAAATGGTCATTGATGATCCGATGACCTATCCCGAACCGTGGGTGGCTGAGAAGAAAACCTGGTATCGGGTCACCCCGGAGTTTCTCGCAGTCGAGGATTGGCCGGGCCTGATGGAGGAATACTGTGCCCCGTGGGATGAGGTCGACACATTCAACCGCAGGGTGAGAGATCCGGCGGGCGGCGTCTTTGACTGATATCGGTATTCGAGACTGGAGTTGGAGCTTCGAGCGAGGAATCGCGCGGAGCTCTGACTTCCCCATTCCAATCAATTTGCGCAGACTGACCCCAGTCCTGGACTCTCCGGACTGCGACCTTCCGTCACCGTCATCCCAGCCCCGCAGCACCTACAGTTAGGAGAGAGGCCGCGGTATCCGGCCGTCTTCTGTCGGTGCGCTCTGCGAGCGCACAGGGGGTCGAGATGCTGGATTCATCAGGGGTGCGTCGACTTCTAATCCAGCTAGGGCGTGTTAACACTAACGTAGTGCCTCGACGATGAGAGCGAAGTGAAGGAAGGCGAGGAACATGACGTCGAGTTTATCGAAACGGGAGAAGATACGCCGGAAACCCTTGAGTCGGCGGAAGAGCCTCTCGACTTCGTTCCTGCGGCGGTAGAGCACGCGGTCGTATTCCCACGGCTCCAGGCGGTTGCGCTTGGGCGGCACGACGGGAATCCACCCAAAATCCAGAGCCAATTGGCGGGTCTGGTCGTCCTGGTAGGCACGGTCCATCAGCAGCGGTAGCGGCTCGGGTAGTGGCCCCAGACCGGCGAGCAGCTCGCGGCCCTGCGGGGCGTCGTGCGCTTGGCCGGGCGAGAGCGCAAACGTTATCGCCGTTCGAGCATTCGCGGCAACCAGATGAATCTTGGTGGTCCATCCACCGCGGGATTTGCCGATCGCTTGCGGACCGTTTTTTTTAACGCTCCCGTGCCGTCGGGATGAACCTTCACAATGGTCGAGTCCATCGAAACGGCTTCGACCCGGATGCGGACCAGTTGCTCGCGCTGGAGTTTCTCGAAGACGGCGTCGAGCACGCCGTTCTTGGACCAGCGGTTCATCCGGGTGTAGATGGTGTGCCAGTTGCCAAAGCGCTTGGGCAGACCGCGCCACTTGCAGCCCTGCTCAGCCACATACAAAATGGCGTTCAAGACCGTCAGGTTCGAAAGACTGACGTTGCCCCGCTGACGCGGCAGTTCCGGCTCGATGCGACAATACTGCTCCTGTGTGATCTCCATGCGTGATTATAAAACATTCATGCTCATTAGTGTTAACACGCCCTAGTCGGCTTGTCTTTCCCCCGTCCCGTACTCGGCTCGATATGCAGGCCCCGGCAGGCCCGATTGATGTCGGGTGTTGTTGCGGAGCTGATACTCCAGATGCTCGCCGGTCATCGGATATTCTTCTCCCGACGTGTAAGGATAGGGTTCCTCAGTGTGGAACGGCAGGGGCTCCACGGTGGAGGCATAGGCTTCGTAAAAGTCCATGTCCTTTTCGAAGCCGTCTGCATAAAAGAAGTAGTCGCGGCTCCAGCCTTCGGGGAGTTCGGACAACCCGGATGGGTCGAACTCGAGAGCCACTTCCTCTCCGGAACCAAAGATAACGAAAAAATCGTCTGCAACTGCCAGAAGAGTACCGACGTCTCCGAACCGCGTGTAGTTTCCTGCGTGTTTCGCGTACGGACCCGTTGGGCTGACGTCGTCATAGTCGTAGCTTACGTCCGCCCTGATACGCCCTGAAATTTCTCGAGGGTAGCCGCGCCAGGCCAGCGTTGCCGTATCCATCGGAACCTCCGTCAACCGTACCGGGGGAGCCTCCGACGTCGCATCGATCAGAATTTGATCCCAGTAGATCTTAAGGTTGGTCGTAATTCGAATACGCTCGGTACCCTCCGGAAGCCGTCCCGTGATATCGCGCGTCATGGTACGCCTCAGACCGGCGGGAAATCCCAGATCATCCATTACCCGGACCCACCGCCCCGACGAATCGAGGGCCTCGACGTAAGGAAGAATCGCCTCGACACCGGCCTGATGCGCCGCAAAGACTGACGTCGGTGTGAAGTAATCGACGAAACCGTGCATTAACAACCGCACCGGTCCGTTCGTGTCCAAATCCCCTAGATCCAGTACAAGCGAATGAGTTTCCCCAAAGCCTTTGAAGGCTGCGGATTCAAACATCACATAGCGGCGATCCCTTTCCGTCAGTTCCGGCAGAACGTTTCGGCCCTCATCGTCCCACGCCCCTATCGGGAGATGGGCCCTGCGGCTGGCAATCACCTGGAACTCAGGGAAAGGCGGGGCGCCGGCGAAATATTCGTGGGGGTAGACGTCTACATCGGAAGGATGGTCGACGGCCAACAGGCGGACCTGATCCAGGAATACCAGTTCCTCCATCGGCTCGGCCAGCCGAAAACTCAATCGGCCGTCGCGAGACCGCACGCTCGAACCGGATACTTTGACGTACTCAGTGGGGTCAGAAACGTTTCGCTGGCCGGGTCCGACCCAGTGACCTGCGATACCGGCACCGATGACATCAGTAATGAACTCATACTCCTCACCATTCCAGACGAAGAGCACGGGACACGAACTTCCGCGGCGATCGATCTCCACCACATTGTGCTGCTGGCGCGTTTGGAGTTGGACTTCATCCTGAAGCACGCCGGTGGGCCACAGCATTCTTACTGTATCCACTTCGGAGATCTGACCGAGGCCTGCCGTGACCGGCAACGCGCTTTGTCCCAGATATCCCGATGCACCCGCAATTTCTATCTTTTGCCGGAGCAAACCTGCAAAGACTTCTACTTTCGTGCCGATCGCGCTCCGGTTGTCGTTCAGGCCTTCCAGGTCCACGCGTAACCAGGAATTGTCGTTTCCACCATCGTTTCGCAGCAGGAGTGCCGGCCCGCCATTCTGAGTCGCCAGCAGGTCCGCGTCGCCGTCGTTGTCGTAGTCGGCGCTCACGAGGGCACGCGGTGCGGTTGGACCCAGGTCGGCGATCCCGACAGCAGAGGTGACATCTTCGAACCCGTCCGTCCCACGGTTCCGAAACACGCGAATCTCCCCGCCTCCAGAGGTTTCCCCGGAAACCGCCAGATCCACCCACCCATCGTTGTCATAGTCGATGGGGGCCAGCCCCCAGCCCCGCTCCCAACCGGGACCCTGGAGCGTTATGGGTTCAAATCCGCGGCCGTCAACATTGCGCCACAGGCTCAGCCCCGGCGATGCCCAGTGGGTGAAGGCGAGGTCCATCCACCCGTCCTTGTTGAAGTCGGTTGCGGCGACACCGGCACTCGGAGCGGGAAAGTCGACGCCCCAATCCATGACGTCGAACGCTCCTTCCCTGGGATTGAGGAAAACCTGAGGGGATTCACTCCAACCTGTCACGACAAAGTCGATGGCACGATCGTTGTTCAGATCCGTACCGACAGCTCCGATGCCGGGCGCAGAGCCACCCAGCGCCGTCTCCGTCGTCCAGTCGGTAAAGGTTCCATTTCCGTTGTTGCGCCACAACATGTTGCCCGGACCGTTAGCGTCAGACGGAAAATCGAAGGGGTTGGTTCCTTCCGGTCGCGCAAAATCAACGAAACGGGAAACGTAGAGGTCGAGATCGCCATCGTGATCGAAGTCGATGAACGTCAGACCCAGAGGGAAGCCATCGACGCCGATTCCCGCGTCAA
This sequence comes from Terriglobia bacterium, assembly GCA_965218085.1. GTDB lineage: Bacteria > Acidobacteriota > Terriglobia > 20CM-2-55-15 > 20CM-2-55-15. The sequence goes on from CBDCKF010000002.1 coordinate 100,675, forward strand.
TCGTTACGGTCTCGAACCCGCCACCGCCGCCGTTTCGTAGAAGAGTCACCCCGCCTAAAGAACTCACTGCAAGGTCGATTTGCCCATCGTTGTCGTAATCACCAACCGTACAACCCATTCCCTGACTGCGAATGCCAAGACCGGCGAGGTCTGTGACGTCGGCGAAGCGGCCGTTGCCGAGGTTCCGGTACAAGAGACTGGCTTCGGCTCCACCGTTGATCAAAAACAGGTCCATCCAGCCGTCCGCGTCATAATCCAGAAAGCAGGCTCCCGCACCGAGCAATGGGTTCACGGTGCCAACGGGCGAGAACTGCGGCGTTGGCCCCGCGTTGTGGACGAAATCGAGGGCGGCTTCGGCCGCGACAGAATTGAAACGCACCTCGATCGGGTCAGGCGCACGATCAGCGACCCCGCCCGCATCCTGGGCAAGGGAATAAGGTCCCATGTCCCCGTAAGCCAGTCCCATCGGTACGCTCAAGTTTTGCTGCGTTATTTGCTGAAACCGGGCCAGGTGTTCCTGCGTTTGTGGGATCTGGCCTTGTGCCTGATAGGCGCGGGCTATGCCGAATTCAGCCGAGGCGTGGTAGGCGGCCAGGTCCAGTGCCCTTTCGTAGGCGGTGATGGCTTCCGGATACTGCCCGAGTTGGGCCTGCATCAAACCGAGCAAATAGTGAGAGTCGGGGTCGTCCGCGTCCAGTCGTACGACTTGGCTAAAAGCCGCCACGGCCTGGTCGGTTTGCCCGAGATACCGGTAGATCAGTCCGAGGTTGTACCAGGCTCGAGCGTTGTCGGATTGATTCCGGGTGAACTCCACCAGGATGTCGCGGGCTTCCTCGAAACGCTGGAGGTGGAACAGTGCGATGGCCTGGTTCAGACGAGGGGCCAGAAGTGTGGAATCGGAAGCATTGGCTTGCTCGAAAAGCTCCAAGGCATCCATGATGCGCTGCTGATTCATGTAGGCCACTGCCAAGTTATTCTGACGCAGAGCCTGAACCCGAGCGTCCCCGCCGATCTGCTGTCCGGTCCCTAATCTCGTGCGGTTCGTGCAAGACAGGGCCAGGATCAAGAGCGAGAGCGCAATGAGCCCAAACACAGTTCTCAATTTCATATCAGAGGTCTCTTATCGTAAAACGTTCGATTTCGCGGCTAGTCGCGGACGCCGAAAGGTTCCGACCCGACGAGTCCCTGCCCTTCCCGCACCCTCACCGTGCGTCCGGCCGCCACGTTCGTCAACCGGTCGATTTCTCCACTGGTCCAGCGGACTTCAACAACCTCCGCTTCCTCATGTTCGGCGAGACCGAAGGTCAGGCGAAGCTCACTCTGGGACAGATAGCCCGCTCCGCTGTGGAGGGTCTGTGTCTGGGGCTCACCTCCGGCCGTTACCGTAACCCTTGCTCCCAGTCCGTCCCGGTTAGATCGTGTCCCGACCAGGCGAATCTGGAGACTGCGATGGATTCTGCCGTCGTTCCGAAACAACTCCGCGCGACCGCCATTCGTGGTGATCAGCACATCCAGGTCGCCGTCGTTGTCGATGTCGGCGTATGCAGCGGCCCGGGCGACTCTGGGCGCTCCGAACGCGTCGCCAAGAGACGCAGTCACTTCCTCGAAGCCTTGACCCGCCCGATTGCGGAAGATATGAGGCGGTTGGGCATGCTTAATACGGACTTGCACCCGTTCGATATCGTCTTCAATATGCCCGTTCGCCGCTAGGATGTCCAACCAACCATCCAGGTCATAATCAAAAAAAAGACAAGCAAAGCTCAGGGTCGGCAGGCTCCTGCGTCCCAGCTCGGACCGGGGCGCCTCGTCGATAAACAGGCCGTTGCCTTCGTTGTGGTACAAGGCAAGCATCTGGTTGGAAAAATTGCCGATGATGACGCTGGGGTAGCCCGACCGATCGTAGTCTGCTGTGTCCACGCCCATTCCAGCCCGTGCCACGCCATCCTCGCTCAAGGCAACGCCGGACAGCAATCCCCGTTCCCCGAACGTTCCATCACCCCCGTTACGATAGAGCTTGTTGGGTTCGGTATCGTTAACCAGCATGACGTCAGGCCAATCGTCTTGATCGTAGTCGAATATCGCTAAACCCAGGCTCTTCGAATCGGGGTCGAAGACACCCGCCTCCCGGGTGGCATCTCGAAACGTGCCATCGCCATTGTTACGCCAAAGCCGCATCGAAACGCCGCCGTAGGATTCAGGCGTGCAATAGGATTTCCGAGTTCCGTCCAGCGTGCAGAATAAATCGCTTTCGACAGACCACTGGATGTAATTGGCAACAAACAAGTCAACATGGCCATCCCGGTCGTAATCGGACCAGGCTACGCTCGTGCTGAACTCTTCCGGCCCCAGCATTCCGGCTTCACTCGTTCTGTCGGCGAATGTCCCGGCGCCATCGTTGCGATAGAGGCGGTTCTGGCCCAGCGCGCTCAAAAACAGATCCTGGTCGCCGTCGTTGTCATAGTCGGCGACCCCGGCTCCCATGCCGTACATCTCCACGGCCAGACCCGCGGCCTCGGTCACATCGGAAAAAGTCCCATCCTTGTTGTTCCCGTACAGTTTCGGGGTGGAAGAGGGTCCGCTCTCACCCGGCCAGTGGGTGCCGTTAACGAGTACGATATCCGGCCACCCGTCGCTGTTATAGTCCATGAAAGCAGCGCCAGGGCCCATCGTTTCGGGAAGGTACCTGTTCCCGCTCGCGCCGCTGTTGTGGGTGAAGTCGATGCCCGCCGCCGCTGTGATGGCTTCGAACCGGATCGTCGACATGTCCTGACCCCTCAGCGCCGAAGGTGGGGCAAACAGTGTCGAAACGATCAAGACCAGACGCCCCGCTCCCCTCACCGCCTTCCTCCATCGTTCGTTGACGTCGCCAACTCGGTCGTTGCCGGAGGTTGGGAAGGTTCGGGGAGGGGCACCGATCCGTGTTCGTGAATCGGCTGACGTTCCAGGTTGTCTTCCGGATGCTCGCGCAAGTATGGACCGGTGATCGCTTGAGCCGATTCATCGGCCTTGAAGCGCAGATAGAACTGCTGATGTTCGACTGCGCGGTCTTCATCGTTCAGGCCGCTGTAGGACAGCATCAGGTTGTAATGGGCCATGAGGTCTTCCGGATCAATCTCCAAGACACGCTTCAACGCGACGACGGCGTCCTCGTAACGGCGCTGGAGGAAACGGATGCGTCCGATTTCATTCCACACGACCCGATCGCGAGGGTAGCCGGCCGTGACACGATCCAAATGCTCGAGCGCCTCGTCGAAGTTGCCTTCATCGCGGAGAACACGGGCAAAAAAGAATTTGGCGCGTGCGAGGTCGGGCTCCATCGCCAGGGCCCTTTCCAACACCTCCCGTGCGCCTTCCAGGTTCCCTTCACGAACACGAACCCGGCCGATATTGACCCAACCGTCGACGTTTTCAGGGTCCGCCTCGGTTGCCCGCCCGAAAGCCGCCTCTGCGCCTTTCAGATCTCCCTGGAGCAGCAGTCCGATGCCGTAGTCGTTCCAGCGTTTCCAGTCCGCTCGGTCGATCACGATTTCCTCCTCGGGAACCACGGCCTCGGCGTCCACGACTCGAAGCGTCACCCTGTCCTGGGCCAAAGTCACGATTGGAAGCTCGGGTATCTCCTTGAGTTCACCGGAAACGTCGGCAGTGTCGCCATCAAATCGCCACGTCCCGTCGTCGTAGTCCGCGGTCAGACCCCCGCTGCCGCTCTCGCGGATTCCTGCGTATGAGAAACGCGTGTTCGACCATGCAAACTTTCGATAGTGGACCTTTGCCTCCAAATGAATCTCCGGACCGGCGTCCTCGGGTATCTCCAAGCGAAAATGAACGGTGTCGGCGGCACCCGGAGGAATCAAGTTCACGTAGACAACGGCGCGCGCCGCCCAGGCGTTCCGTTTATCGATTGGGTTCCCATGGGCATCCAGCGAAAGCGATCGATAAAAATGGGCGCCTCTTTCGACCGGACCCCGTCCCTCATCTTCGACCATTCCACTCCAGAATACGACTTTCCCACTGTCGTCTTTCCCAACCAACTCGACCCAGACATCGAAAGCATCGACGGTTCCCGCGGGGAAAAAATGCCCGACCTGACGGGTCCGAACGACCACGTCGACACGGAGAGATTCGCCTCGGCCGACCCGCGATTGGGTCCGATCGATTGGGGCCGTAACCGGCGACGACGTTTCGGGGAAGCCGACCGTTCTTCCCAGATCTGCTTCTTCTCCAACAGCGAACGTGGTGGAGAGATCGCCCGTCCGGAGTCCTCCTGCCACAATCTCCCTGGGTCGGGCGCGAGAAACCGCAAAGATATCAACGCTGACGATGTCATTCGTCAAGAACTGTTCGGCGGCGTCGAGTTGTGCCGGGTCCCGGTTCGCCACCGGCAACGCCGTGTTGGCTGCAGGGAAGCCGTGGGAGTGCACCCGCCCGCCCTGATTACCGGCGTCGAGCGAAGCAATCATCGGCATATGGCAGTCGGTGCATGTTTGAGGTTCGGCCGGGTAGTAAAAAGAACGCGCCCCCTCCCCGGACACGCCGCTGGCCTGCCAGTTGTCGTAATCGTTGAAACCGCGAATCCACCGGTAGTTGTTGACGGGAGAATCCAGATGCACCTTGTGGCAAGCCGAGCACAATTCGGCTGTTTGTTCCCTCACGAAAGGCTTCATGAAAGTGCGGCGGTGCGGTTCCGGACTGACTTTGACGACGAAGTCGTGAAGGGTCCGCACAATGGGGTTCTCGCTGGTCGCCAACCGATACATCGGCGGGTATTCGATCGTGTAATCCCCCTGTCCCATCGTACTCTTCACAGAGATGGAATGGCACATCACGCAACCCAGGCCGGCATGAGACTCGGGACGGTCGAGAATTTCCTCGACCGGCGTGTCCATCAGACCGGTGAAGAGAAGGGCCGGATCGTGGCAACCCGCGCACCACTTGGAGGGCCCGGGCCCAACCGCCTCCTGCATGTACTCGACGGATTTGCGGTACCACTGGTTGTTGAAGGAGGAAAAATGATGCGCTGAAGAGAACCACTGATCGTAAACGTCTTCGTGGCAGCGTTGACATTTCTGTGATTCCATGAAGAAATCTGCGGGGACATACCCATCGGTGCTGGTCTCGGCCGAGCTGGGAAAAAATAGACCCCCCGGGCCGCCCCCTTCGGCGTCCATACTGGCGGGAGGCAAGTCGGGGTTGGCGATGACAGAGCCCTCATAGCTGAGTGCCCGAAAGCCCACGGCAGCCACGGCCCCGACCCCGACCGCAAGCATCAGCGCGCCCATCCGAAGAATCAACGTCGCCCGGGCTGCTCCCGGCTTACCACGAGCCTCGGCGGAGCAGAGGACAACAAGGCCAAGCAGGCACAATCCGATGTGAGCATATAGCCACGGGACGTAGGATCGCGGCGTCCCGGTGAAAATCAGCGCGATACCCAGTCCCGCACCCACCGAAAGAAACAACCAGCCCGTGCGGGCCGGGAGAGAATAGTTTACGAAATTCCGGGACAGCAGTCGCACCAGCCAAGCGGTCATCACCACGCCGCCGAACACGTGGAGGAAAACAACGATCACAAACAACAGTGATCCGGTCGGAAATAAGTACAGGTGAGCACCGGTGAGGAGCAACAAGACAAGAAGAACGGCTGGGAACCGGAGGGTGCCCAATCTGTCGATTGCTTCACCAAGTCCCATAGTCCAGATCCACGCAGTCGGCTTCCCAGCCCGAAGAATATTCAAGAAAAAACTTTGAAGCCACCGAAATATCAGCGCCAGAGAGATCCTAGATTCTTATCAGGAGTAACCCGGCGATAGCAAAGAGGAACAGATCCGTCAACGGGTCCTCTCCACGCGCTGTCCCTATCAATTGACCATTCACTCCGGTTGGTAGTTGGCCATTTCCGTCAGAAATGCGTTCATTCTCTGGAAAAACGCAGCCTGATGCCGGTCCCTCGCCTGGACATCGCCGAGAGCCTCGTATTCGACAGCGAGATTTCGCTGGACCATAACGCCGTCCAGTCCCTCCTCCACCATCGTCTGGAACGTATCGATCGCCGCCTGATGCAATCCCAATTCGCGCTGTGTGATTCCGAGATTCAGGCGCGGGAGGACCTGATTGGGGTAGGTTTCGATTAGACTCTCGAGCGCGGCAATCGCTTCGGGGCCCTCGCCGCTGAGGGCCAGCTCCCCAGCCCTTCGGCTGAGCGTACGTATGTCGTCATCGCCTTGTTCCGTGTTGGCCAGGAGTTGCTGATACCGGCGCATTTCCTCCCGTCCTTCCTCTCTCATTCCCAGGCGAATCATTGCCCTCGCTGCGAAAAAGTGGGTGCTGTAGGTGGTCGGGTCGATCTTGAGAGCCTTCTCGGCCGCTGCCAGGGATTCCTCGAATCTTCCCGATTTCAGGTGTACCTGCGCAAGTCCCGAATAGGCCTGCACATTGTTGGGATCCAGGGACAAGGCGTATTCGAGCTCGGCCAGTGCATTCTCGAATTCGTCGCGACTGAGATAGATATCAACCAGCGACAGATGCACGTCGACACTACTCGGGTCCAATTCCACGGCCTCCTGGTAGGCCTCGAACGCATCGTCATATTGAAACAGCTCGACGTGCAGGTCCCCAATTCCCCGATAGATCAAACTGCGTTGAAGTTGATCGGTGGAATCGCCCGAGTTCTGATCGATCGCGTTCGCGGCTCTGAACACCTCCAGGGCCTGGATCGGCTTCCCCAACAACACGGTTTGCTGGCCCAGGTCATACCGGAGAAGCCTGGAATCGGGAAACGCCTCCACAGCCTCCAACAAAACCATCTCCGCTTCCTCGGCCAGTTCGGCCACCGAGAACATGCTGGTCATGGCCGTGTACAGATCTTCGGTCAACGGCATCTGTCTAATCGCAGCTCCGTAGTCCTTCCGGGCTTGATCAAACGCTTCGCCTCTGAAGTATGCGAGACTGAGCAGCGCGGTAAAATCCTCGAGCATAGCGCCAACGTCGGGCAGCGGGTCCGCCGACGGCCTCGCCCAGCGAATCAGCATGGATCTGCGATAGAGAGATACAGCGTCTCCGTAATTCCCCTGGAGATAGTGAGCCCCAGCCAGGTCGTCGAGACTTTCCCCCAGTCGGGAATCTCCGAGACCGAAGCGTTCGGCTGCTTCGAGCGCAATTTCGTAAGACTCCAGAGACTGGGCATAGCTGCCGCGCTGGAACGCGCGCAAGCCTTCCTCCCGGGCTGCGATCCAGTTCTCTTCGTCTTCGCTCAGTAACTGAAACAGGAAATATTCGCCATCAATGCTGGCTACCGGACTGACTTCGCCCGGAGCGAGTCCTCGAAGCGCATCCTGGTACTCGGGTCGCAGGTCGCTGAGGGCAAACGTACCGAGGTAGCCTCCAGATGTGGCAGACGGGTCCACCGAGTGGTCGCGTGCAATGACTTGGAATGTCGCCCCGCCCTCAATCTGGCTTCGCAGGTCAGCTGCCTCGGTTTCGGTCCCAACAACCAGTAGGCGCAAACCGACACGGTCGGCCTGTAGGGCGGCGGCGATGGACGTAGCAAGAGTAAGGACGACGATTGTCCAGAGGATCCGCTGCCCCGTGATTGCCAGTCCCGGTCTAACGGACATCAATGAAACCCACCCCCTCTCGTATCGTGACATAGCGATCGGCGTCGATGCCGTCCAACGCCTCTGTGTTGCCGTTGGGCCATCGGATTCGGATGGCCTCGACGCGCTCGGCTTCTCCCAGTCCGAAGTGCACACGCATGTCGTTATGAGAAAGGTAGCTGCCGCCGCTCCGGACTTCGGCCACCTGCGTTCGGCGGGCCACATCGATTTCGACTCTGGCGCCGATCGCATCCCGGTTGCTCGAAACACCCTCCAGGCGGAAACCGATCCAGTGGCTCCGGTCGCCACCCTCGTTCCGGTACAGGCTGGGCGTTTGATTCATGTTGATCGCGATTATGTCGAGATCACCGTCGTTATCGTAATCTCCAAATGCGGCACCGCGCGCAGGCTGCGCGGTCAGGACATCTCCTTCCAATTCCTCCGCGACTTCCTCGAAGGTCCCGTCTCCGAGGTTGCGATAGACCTCTTTTCGCTGCCTGTAGCGCGTGTTGGCATCGAGCTCATCGACTGAAGGATAGACATGTCCGTTCGCTACGAAGAGATCCGGCCACCCGTCGTTGTCGAGGTCGGCGAAACCCGTTCCCCAGCCCACATTCGGATACGATGCCTGGCCGGCCCCCGCTTCGGCCGTTACTTCAAAGAAGAACATGTCCCCCACGTTCTGATAGAGCGTGTTGGTATCCTGAGAAAAATTGGTCACATAAATGTCCATGTAACCGTTGCCGTCGTAGTCGCCGACTCCGACTCCCATGCCTGCCTGCTCGAAGCCCATCTGGTTCAGCGACGTACCCGAAATCAGACCGATGTCCTCGAATGTCCCATCCTGATTGTTCCTGAATAGAAAATTCGCCACCGAGTCGTTGGCCACGTAGATGTCGGACCACCCGTCATTGTCGAAATCGCTGAAGACCACCCCAAAACCGTAGTGCCCCGGCTCGGCGATATGTGCCGCGGCAGTCACTTCCGAGAAAGTACCATCCCCGTTGTTGCGATACAACGCATCAGGCTCGCCCTCCAACCCGCGCGGTCCGCATAAGACAGGAGCGCCCACGAAGAGGCACGTCGAATCGTTGCTCTCTCCGCGTCGGGGCACGACAGCTGGGTCAAACCTCACATAGTTGGCGACGTACAAATCCACGTCTCCGTCGCGGTCGTAGTCGCCAAACGCACAGTTCGTGCTCCAGCGCTCATCCGCAACCCCGGCCACCACGGCCTTCTCGGCAAAGGTCCCATCGCCGCTGTTACGATAGAGCAAGTTCGGACCGAAAGCCGTGAGGTAGAGGTCACGGTTTCCGTCATTGTCGTAGTCCGCGACGCAGACACCCTGCCCCCAACCCCTTGCTACCAGACCTGCCTGCCGGGTCACGTCAGAGAACATCCCGTCTCGGTTTTCGTACAGGGCGGCAATCGGATCTCCACCCTGGGCGTAACCCTCCAGCGTCGAGCCGTTCACGATCACCAGATCCAGATCGCCGTCGTTGTCGTAGTCAACGAAACCCGCACCATTGCCCGTCGACTGGATAACGTAGTCAGCACTCGCCTCGCCGCTGATGTTCTCGAGCGTGACACCGACTTCCCCGGCAACGTCAAACAGGCCAGGAAATCCGCTGTCCTGCGCGAAGAGTACCATCCCTGACAGCGGAACGACAAGCAGTAGACTGGCTATCGGATATCGGTTCACTTCCACCTGCGCTTCAACTCGAACGGAACCCAACGGAATGGCACTATGCCTAACCGGAGTATTGTGTCTTATTCAGACTAATGCGGGCAAGGGCGAGGGTGTACTGCCAGTCAGGGCTCGTCGGCGACGGACGTGGCCCTCCATATCACCCGGGCCCCGACGCACCGTGCGGTCACAGACCGCATAAACTTAGGCGAATGCTCTTGTGCGGTCATAGACGGCACCTACAGTCGGAAGGATCCGTGACTCGCTCCTTGAGAAATACGTATTCGAGGAGGGATGCCCGAATCCGGGAGGTAAAGAAAGAGCCGGTGCGGGGCTGACCCCGCACCGGCCTTGGAAACGTCTATTCGCTGAAGGAGCGATCCTAGAACGCATACTTCAGTGCGAACTGCATGATCCGCGGCGATTCCGCGTTGCGGATCAGGCCGAAGTTTCGATTGCTGATGTCTGTGAAAGCGCCTGCGCCGAAGCCTCCGGGCCTTTCAGGCCTAAAACTGTTCGTCACGTTGTAGGCCTCGGCTCGGAACTCGAGCGATTGGCTTTCACCAAAACGGAAGATTCTGGCCAGGGCCAGATCTAAATCCCACCGGTTCCAACCGGCAGCACCGTTGCGGGTCATCGTCCCCAAGGTGCCGGCGGCCGGGTTGGCGAAAGCGGACTTGAGCAAATAGGCATCTCCTGGATCACTGCCTCCGTAAATATTGTCGGCGATCTGGTTGGGCCGCTGGTTGTCGGAGTCGTCGATCCCGTTCAACGCAATATCCGCCCCGGTGTTAATGTTCAACGGTTCCCCGGCCGAAATCTTGTAGATTCCCGACAGCCGCCAACCCGAAGCGACCAGACGCAGCGTCCGATTGGCGAATTCCGGCGTTTCAGCCGACAGCGTTGTGTTGAAGAGGTGCCGGCGGTCCGAGTCGCAATCCCCCCGATCAAAATCCCGGTTGGTGGGATCGATGTAGGTGTCGTCCGGGTGCATGGACATTGGACCCCACAGCGTGGCGTAGGGACCGATGCAATGCGACCAGGTGTAGTTGAAGTTGAGGTTCACCCCGTTCGCCGCCCGTCGCCTGACGGACACGATCATACCGTTATAGGACTGCACGCCCCCATCGTCGGTTTCCGCCAGATTTCCGGGCTTCCGGAACGTGTCGGTCGGATTCTCCAGCAAAAGCCGTCGTCGATCCTCAATATTGCGGAGCGTCGAACATGTCGCACCCGGTGCCAGGCTGATCGTGAATCCTTCGGCGGAACAGGTCCCGCCTGCGTTTGCCACTCCGGAGAAGAACACCGCATCGTTGAGCGCCTTATTGGTCCACACGTGCATGATGTTGTTTCCCGTGTACGCTGCGGAAACCGACCAGTCGTTCCCGATCTGGCGTTCCAGGCTCAGGTTCCACGCCTGGGTGTAGGGCTGCTTTGTGTCATACGGCTGCGTGAAATACAGCCCGGATGGCGGAAATGGCGCACTGTTGTTAACTTCGTATGGGAAGGTCGATCCTCCCGCGACGCGCGCGTAGGGATCGTCCAGCTGGGAGCCAAAGGGTAAGTTGATGCGGGAACCCCAGGGAGCTCCGCCGGAGAAGCCTTCGCGAAAATCTCCGGGATAGTCGAGGAAAGAGAGCGAGTACGAGGTGCGCAGCGCGGTCCGGCCATCCCCGAACACATCCCAGGCCAGACCCAGACGCGGCGCAAACTGCCCCCAGCGATTTTCGACGCCGTTCTCCGGGAATCCCGGGTCCCCCCGATAGTAGAAGCCGGTCGGCGCGTTATCGAACACGCTCGTCCGGACACCCTGACGGAGTCTATCGATATCGAAATTGTAAATAGCCTTCACATTCGGCGCGACCATGGGCTCCCAGCGCACACCGGCTGAAATGTTCACCGTTGGCGTCGCAGCCCAGGTGTCGGTGGCATAGAGGGAGAAGTCCTTTTGCGTTACCAGATGGTCATTCGTCTGACCGGTGAACAGGACCTGGACATGTCCCGTCATGAAATCGGCCAGCCTCCCGAAACGGAACTGGTGCTGGCTGGCCCAGGTGATGTTCGTATTCGCCTGGTCGCCATAGGTGAAGGCTGCGCCAAAGCCGAACTGGTGCGCCCCACTGACGAAACTCACATCGTCGTTGATGCCATGGCTGAAGGCTGTGTACTGCCAGTCCTGTTCAAAACCATTGCTGACGCCGAATCCACCCGACACGACAAGGCGATTGATGGTCGAGATCCCGGGTTCACAGTAGATAGCGGAGCCCAGGTCGCACCAATTCGTGCCGTTCTCGGGTTGCAGGTAGTTGTTGACCGTCGTGTTATACGAATAACGGAACGAGTGGATAAAGCTACCACCCAACAGTACGGTGGAGCCAACGGTATAGGACTGCTGCATGCTTTCCCGCCACCCGGTTGCCTGCAGGAAATTCTCAGTCACCGGCTGGACTTCCCCAAAGTCCTGAACCAGCATGCGACCGAAGAGGGAATGACTGTCCGATGCCTGGTAGTCCATCCGGCCCACGTAAAAGTTCTCATTGTCCGCCGTTACGCTACCGGAATACGTAATATTTCCACACTCGTCGACCGGTTTCGGGAAGGTCGGCAAATTGACCATGTTCAGCGCTACTCGGCTGAATCTGGCCGGATCGATCACGTCGTTCGTAAATCTTCGGCTCGAGCGGCCACCGCAGGCAGGCGAGGCGAACGTGGTCCAGTCGCCGGCAATCATGTCCGCCGTCGGAACGGTGGCACGGGTGGCAGCCGGGTCCGCGCGCAGCGTTGTGCGCTGGACACCCCCGAAGAAGAATAACTGGTTCTCGATGATGGGCCCGCCGATGGTTCCGCCGAACTGGTGGCGCTTCAGAGTGCTTTCCGAGGTCGAAAAGTAATTCCGCGCGTTGAACGCGTCGTTGCGGGCAAATTCAAACAGATTCCCGTGGAATTGGTTGGTGCCCGACTTCGTCACCGCAGCCACGGCCGTGCTGCTGCCGCGATCGGCGGTCACGCCGCTCCGCTCCACCGTAAACTCCTGCATCGCGTCGGGAAACGGCATGAGCATCGTCGATCCGGTAATGAAACTGTTGTGGTTGGCCCCGTCCAGGCTGTAGTCCACTCCAAAGCCGGCGCCACCGCCCACGGAAATCACGTCCGATTGGCCTCCGACCAGGCCTGCGCCTCGGCCCGAGCCCTGATTGACAGCGCCCCCGGCGAGCTCAATCAAGTCCTGGACGTTACGTCCATTGAGCGGCAATTCAAGAATGCGATCATTTTCCATGATCGTACCCAGCGCCGTACTCCGTGTTTCCACAAGCGCTGCGTTTGCGGTGACCTCAATCGTCTGGGTCACCTGACCGACCTCCATGACCGCGTTGATGACCAGGTCTGCATTGATCTGCAACACGAGTCCCGATCGCAAAAAGGTTTGGAATCCGGGCAACACCGCTTCCACCTGGAACGGTCCCAGCGGCAGGTTCGGGAGGTTGTAGGCTCCCGTCTCGTTTGTTATTGCTGTGCGGCTGATGCCGGTTTCAATTTGGGTGGCCGTGATCTCGACGCCGGGCAACAAAGCGCCCGTGCCATCGGTGGCCGTTCCGCTTATCTGTGCTGTCGCCTGTGCCGAGGCCTTAGGGGTCGCGAACACGCACAGGAGCAGCCCACAGAGGGCTGTGATGACAATTCGATTCATTCCTCCTCCTTCAGACTTGGTTGACGGCTCCACATCAGTCTGTCGTTCAACCTTCCAGGATTAGACTAGGATTAGATTGTGGCGCCTATTTTGGGAGCCAGTGTAGCAAATCTTAGGGTGTTGTCAAAGGGCCAAGGGGAGCTTTTGGGACCCACGATGGTGGCCGGTCGCTACCCTGTCAAGGACAGCCCATTGTGCCTGAAAGTAACTGATACGAATTGGCCTGAAAGAAACTCGTCCGCTGAGGACACTACCGAAGTTAGTGGTTGTTAAAGCGCATCAAGAACGAGGCTACCGGGGCGGCGAAGCTGTGGGCCTTTGGAACCTCGCCGCCTCGATCCCGACGTTCGACTGAATCTCGCTGAGTTCGATAGTGGACTGTCCGTTAGTCCAGGTCACGGTCCAACCAAACGGCATCATGACGCCGGACACATCGCGATAGTCTGAGTAGTCGATCTGAGTTGGAACCGTGCCGACATCCGTTTCGCTGTAGCGCACGAGCCGTACCAGGAGGCCGGACTCGTTGTCGAAAAACAGGTTCACAGGGGTCTCCCCGTCCCGGGTCCCCTGAATGGGCTGGATTCGGCGCCCTTCTATGATTTTCGGGAAGCCCACCCGCCACCGCCTGAAGGTCCGGCCCGCCGCTGGAAATGAGAGAACCGCTTCCGTCCGGGCGCCCTCCAGATTCGTTCCGGTCAACCGCATCAGCGGCACAAGATTCGCCGGTGCTGCGATCCAGCCTTCACGGCCGTCGTAGGTGCTGAGGTTGTCCCTCAGGTGGCTCTCATCGAAGTGAGCATGAACCACGGTGGCTCGCTGATCCGGGGCATTGGCAAAGACCTCTACGGGAACCGGCTGCAAATCCGTGTCGTACCCCGAATACAGTCCGTTGGCGACAAAGCTGGTCAGGTTGGCCACCGGATTCGCCCCGCCGAGCGCCTGAATATACCTGTCGAAGAGTTGATCGGCGGTCGGCAATCCAGGCACGGCCTGCTCCGGAAAAAAGATTTCATTGGGATCGTCCGGAGGCACGCTGTACTGCAGAACCAGACTGGGCACGGCCTTGGGGCTCGGATCGGCGCGATGGCAGGTGTAGCAGCTCACAAATGGCAGTCCCCCGAAGTTGTCCCTGTTGATGGCGTTCACCATCTGAACCATGGCGCGCGAAGTCCGCTTCCGCGCCGTTTCATCTCCATAGGCTGCCGGGTTGCTGAGGCTTTCCCCGACATGGCAATCGGTGCAGGTCATTCCGAGCGAGGCGGAAAACATCCCCATCGTGTCCATGAATTCATCAATCGGAAGGCCACCGAGAGCGGGGACGTTGACGAAGACGTCTTCCGCCAACTGCGGGGTCTGTTCCGCCTGAGCCTGACCACGGGCAATCGCCACTCCGAGCATTGTCATGGCCAGCGTGCTTGCGGCAACGAGAATGGTCTGCCTCGATCGGAACTTCATAGTGTCTCCTTCTCTTTTCAGTGACCGAAGAGCGTGGGGCCCTCCTGGGAGCGGGATTCGGCGCGACGTCGGCCCCGACCATCCTTTTCAGCCGCATGAACGTGCCCGAAGCGGAAAAAGTATAACTCTGGATTGTTTTCATTGCCAACGCCGGGTGCCGTAGAGCACGCACCTCAACTGCGGAGACGAACGGCATCGGATCAACCTCCAGGAGCTGACTCTCGCCATCGACCTTGGACTCGCCGTTTGCGGTGTCTCAGGCTTTTGCGCATATAATTTGAGCCCGATTCCGTGAATCTTGGCGCGCCGGTCGGTCATCACGGGGCACCGCGACGGTGAGTGTGGACGAAGGCGATGGGATTGAATTTACATGTCGATTGACTTGAGCTGTTTCCGGATCTTCATAGCGTCGCCCCCGGGGTTGGGAAGCGAGCGTGGGGCTGTTCTCGATGAGATTGACCGGTACAACAAAGCGGAAGCCATGGCCCGGGGTGTCCTGTTCGTACCCGCCGGCTCGAAGGCTTCGTTCAGTGCCTTCGGTCGGGAGCAGACGGGACCACAGATTCAGGAGTCGGATTACTTTGTTCTGCTCCTCTGGGACCGTTGGGGTTCGGCTCCGGGCTCTCAGGATGGAGCAGTTTCCAGATCCGGAACGGAAGAGGAATACACCATCGCACTCGAGTGCTACCGGGATCCCGATCGCCCTATGCGGCAGCTCGTCACGATGTTCAAGGCGGTCAATCAACAACAGCTGAGCGACACGGGTCCCCAGTTGGATAGAGTTCTCGAATTCAGAAAGGAAATTGAAGGGCAGAAAAACCATCACGCAGACTCTTTCGACACGGTACGGAGATGCCGGTCGCTGATGCGCTGGTATCTGGCCGCCTGGGCCCAGGAGCCGGAGAGCGGTTCCAACAGCGCGGAATTGTCGATGTTCCCGGCGAAATCCCCACCGATACTCTCTCTTGAAGGCGTCGATGAAACCGGCAAGGGGAAAGAGTTCGAGCAACTGGAACGTCCCAATGAATCGCTGACGGCCAGGGCCTGGGGTCTTGCAGACGAGGGCCATCTCACGGAGGCTGAAGTCGAGTTTGCGAAAATTATTACCGGACACGAACACATCGAGACCTTGCTGAGTTATGGGGTTTTCCTCTGCCACGCCGGTCGACTGGATCAGGCGAAAACGCTGATGGAGAGAGCCGTTCAGGTTTCTGAGGAGCGTGGCGAAGGTCCGCCTCTCGCCGAGGCCTGTGTCAACCTTGGCATCGTACTTCAGCTGCTGGAAGATCCCGACGGTGCGGGCAAAATGTATCGGAAGTCGCTCGAAGCGGCCCATCGCCTCGGCCTGGCCCCGAACATCGCGAAAGTAACGTCCCTGCTGGAGAGTCTTGGTGAATCGATTTCAGAATAAGACAGGGTCGATCGAACCAATGGTGTCCGAAATCGACAAGTTCCGACCATAGGCCGTACATGGCAAAATTTTCACTCAAAAATATCCGGCTCACCTTGCAGAAGCTGAGAGAGGGAAAACGGATCGTCTTGACCGGTGGCACGTTTGACATCATCCACCCCGGTCACGTCGACTACCTTGAATGGTGCAAAAGGCAGGGAGATATCCTGGTCGTGTGCGTCATTGGAGATAAGAGAACGCGTCGGCGAAAGCAGGAGGGAAGACCGATGGTGAAGCAGGAATGGAGGGCGCTGATGGTGTCGGCGCTGAAGCCAGTTGACCTGGTCTTCGTTTCTGATCGCCGTCCCTTTGAGGAACAGATCATTCGTGCGATTCGACCCGAGGTGGTCGTCACCCCCGCAGACGAGCCGAACAAGGAGACCAAAACCGACTTTGCCTCCTACTTCCGATCCAGGAACCCCGATATCGAACTGATCATGAGAGACCGTGGGAGCTTTCCCCGCAAGAGTTCTACGCGGCGGATCATCGCGAAGATACGGGAAACGTTTGAAGAACTCGATCGGTGATGACCCGTCGAGAATCCGAGCCCGGTGCCCGGTCAAAAATGTCTTAGAAAATTCTTAGTCTGTCGTGCGCCGTTGGGCAGCAGGCGATGGCGTGACTTCGAATTTGAAGCGCAGCGCCGGAATCTTATTGCCTGGATGATCGTCGGCGTAGGTCAGTTGGGGCAGGCGGTAAAGCTGCTGGGATTCGGTAGTTGGGCCGGTATAGATGCCGGGATAAAAGTCGATCAGATGTTCGCCCGGAGCTCCCGCGGCTTTGAAATTGATAACGACGTCGCCCTGGCTGTTGAAGCCGCAGGCGTAACCCATGTAGCCGTTGTCATACGTGCCGATATAGATATTGTCGTATTCGGTCCAGCCCACACCTTTGAGGTGAATCGTGACCGGAGTTCCGGCAGGGCCTGAAGTGGGTGTCATACTGACAATGCTGGTTTCGATGGCGAAATGCACGCGTGCGACTTCGCCTCCGCCATTCCGAAATGCAATGGTGTGGAGCCCGCCAAGATCGTCGGGAATGGTTATAGGAGCTTCGATACGCCCATCGCTTCCAACCTGCACTGCGCCAAGTGCATCCTCCCGGGGAGCGAATCCGTCACCACTGACACGGTTGCCGACGAATGTTCCCCAAACCAGTTCGAGCGATGCGCCAGCCGGAAAGCCTTGACCGCGCAACATGACCTCGGTGCCAACGGGGCCCTGGGTCGGGGTGACGGCTATCTCTGCATCTGGAATCTGAACTTCGGTTTCGGGTAGGGTCTGGGACTGATAAGGCTCCACATAGGCCGCAGATGTCGGGCTCCGGCCTTCCGTCGTGCGAAAGATGAATTCCGGACGGACCAGATGTGCGACGGGAGACTGCTCATAGTTCAGGTAGGGTTGCCCCTGCCATCCCGTGTAGAGCTTGACGATGTGGTCGCCCGCGGGACCCGCTGCTCGAAAGCGCGCCACGGCAGAGCCCTGCGTGCTGGCCGCCGAAACGAATCCGATCTCATTGTTATCCCAGTTCGCCGACCAGGTACTCTCCATCGTCCGCCAGCCCAGGCCCTTGACTCGGATCTCGATCGGTGTGCCCACGGGACCGGAAAGCGGACTCATCTCGAAGCTTTGCTTGACCTCGATTCCGCCCTGCGCCACCGGGCGGCCTTCGATTACGGCAACGACCTCGTGTACACCGCCGAAATCTTCCGGAATCACGAATTCTGCGTCGAGTCCGCCATCGTGATCGACGCTAAACTGGCCCAGCGACGACGTGCTTTCCGAATACTTCTTTCCCTCGAAGTGATAGTAGTCCCGGATCACCCAGCCCCCGGTCACCGTCCCCCATTGAAGTTCGACGGTTTCTCCGGCGGGTAGACCGGCCGCAGCCACGCGTACCGGGGCGCCGACGATCGCTTCGTCGTAGTTCAAATCGAGGACTGGAAGAGGGGATTCCGCCGCCGCGCTTGCTGTTGAGTTTGCCGGAGCGTTGGAGTCGTTCGAATTGTTCGAATCGGAGGAGTCGGTCTCGGAGCAGGCGGACAGGAGGACCACCACCATCGGTGCGAGCATCCGACACCGCAGCAGACTTCGCATCGCAATCATCATGGGAGAGCTATTCGCCGATCGTAAGGTGTGACAGTTCGTTCTCGAACGGTCTCCATTCGCCGGTGCGCCCGGTGCTGTCGGTCGCCGTCACACTATATAAAACGTTGCCCACCGGTGCATCGTCCGGCACGACCCACTTGGCCGTCCACATGTCCGCGTGGATCGGCATGTTCCCTTGAGGCACCCCCCGATACAGCATCGGGATGTCCACCGTGCCGCCGCCGTAGGAAAGGTGCACGACGAGTTCCGCCGAGGTGACAAGTTCTCCGGTCAGCCCGTCGACGGCGGTCATGCGAAAGCCCACGGGGTCGCCGGGTGCGTAGCGGCTCTTGAGCACACAGTTGCCGGGCATGCCTAGGCCCCGGAACCACGATAAGTCGCCCGACAGTATGAGTTGACCGGTGGGAGGGGGTGCGGCCGGTTCAGCCGGTGGCATCGGAGCGGCACACGCTCCAGCAAACGCCATTGTGGCCAACAGCAACGAGAATAGGGAATATTTAAGACGGTTATTTTCTTTCATGATGGAAATGAACTTTATCCGATCCTCAGGAGTTCTGTCCAGTGTTTCCTGTTGTCTCCCCGAGTGCGCCATCAGCCCTGAACCTCTTCGCTTTGGTTGCGGGTCAACACCAGCCAAACCAGGATTCCGACCACAGGACCGATGGCAATCAGCCAGAACGCCAGGTCATAGCGTCCCGCATCAAACAAGCGCCCTAAAACGGGTGTTACCAGTGCGTTCGCGAGTGCCCAGGAACCGGAAGCGATCCCCGACATCATCGCCGGTTCCTGCCGGAACGCATGCAGACTCACCTTTAGAGCCACCATCTGAAACCCGCCCGCGATGAAGATGGACCAACAATTCAAGAAAACAGCGATCGCCACCGAGTCGGTCCATGTGGTCGCGCCCAGGGCCAGCGCGAATACCGTGAGTAGAGCAAACATGCCTACCGGGCGCGGATTGCCGCCAAGAAATCGATCGGCCACCCATCCCCAGAAGAAATAGCCTGCCATCCAGGCAAGCGGAAACAGCGACGTAATCCACAACCCTGCCTGCGAGACGCCCAGGGCGTCGCTGAAATACAAGGGAACAATGGTCAGAATGGGGCCCGAAGCCATCGCCGGCAGCGCGTAACAGGCTACGAGAGCCCAGACCCGGCGCTCAAGCGGGTTGGGCAAGACCACTTTCTTTCGCTCGCCCTCCGCTTCCGGCAGGTAGGGCGGTCGAGCGATCCCGGCCCAAAGGAGCAGCCACAAGCCTCCAAGCACGCCGCTCAATATGAAGGTGGTTCTCCAGCCATACTGCAGAGCGATTGGGATTGCGATGATCGGGGTCAGCATCGCGCCCACGGTGCCGCCGCTAAAAGCGGTCGCCACGCCACGCCCGAATAATCGAGGGGGCAGCGACACTGCCGCCGTCCTCAAGCCGCCCGGAAACGTGCCCCCTTCACCAAAGCCCAGAAGCGCCCGCGCCAGGGCGAAGCCCAGAAAACCGGCCATCAAGGCGTGTGAAAAACTGGCGACGCTCCAGATGCCCACGGCAGCCAGCATGCCCATACGCAAGCCCGCATAGTCGATCAGAGAGCCCCAGATTGGATTGGCGATGGTATAGGCAAGAAAAAAATAGAAGAACACGTCGCCAAAATCCGCTGCCGTCAGCCCGATTTCATCTCGGATCGTAGGGGCGAGAATCGCCAGGAGCTGGCGGTCCAAGAATGCCAAAGCGGAAGCCAACGCCATTCCCCCGCAGGGGATCCACATGCGCCAACCCAAGTCTTCACGCGTTACAGTCACAGTTTCCTAACCTCCCAGTTTGTCTGGAGATGGGCCGATTCGATCTTGCATAAGAATCGACGAAGGCTGATGCACCGGTCCAGGATGGCATAGGCCATGCCGAGCGGTAGAGGAGCCCCTCCGCACGCGGTGTAGTGTATACACCGAATAGGTTCGTCGCATCAAGCCATATACCTATGGGCGACTCCTCCCGCATCGGCGCCTGACAATGGTGACGAACAGGAACCTCCCGGAGGGAACGGAGGCTTCAGCATAGTCTGAATTCTCATCCACTCTCCCACCGATAGTCCGGCTATACTCCTATGCGCCGAGAACAACTCCATAAGGAGGGAGTGAGATGTCAGACAATGCAGCCGACGCCGAAGCGATTAGAGAAATCGTCGATAAATGGGTCATTTACAGCGATAGTGGTGACTGGGAACGCTTCGCCGAACTGTGGCATGAGGACGGTTGGATGTCGGCGACCTGGTTTCAGGCATCGGCGGCTGAATTCGTGAAGGCACGCCGCGAGGGTTGGGAGAAGGGTGTGAGCATCATCCACTTCCAGGGTGCCCATACTTCCGATATCGCCGGCAATCGCGCGATCGCCCAGACCAAGATGACCATCAGTCAGCGGGCGCCTGTGCATGACATTTTATGTGACGTCGTTTGCGTGGGCCGGTTCTATGACTTCTTCGAGAAATCCTCTGGGAAGTGGGCTCTGGTGCGGCGTCAGCCCATCTATGAGAAGGACCGCATGGATTCGGTCGAACCGGGCGCCGATTTGAAGCTGGACCCGGCGGTACTGGGCCGATTTCCTGAGGGATATAAGCACCTGGCCTACCTGCAGACACAGGTTGGATACAAGGTCAAAGAACAGGGAATGCCTGGATTAAAGGGCCCGGAAGTCCAGAAGCTGTATGCGGAAGGCGCTGACTGGCTGGCCGGTGCCCCCAGCCCCGGCACGCCCGGTTAGCGACATTTTACTGCCGGATCGTTTCCGCTGGCGCCAAAGTCTTCGAGACCAAGGTCGCCACCGGGGGGCGACACGTCTTCCACGATTCCTAGCCGGATAGGGCTCTGCGAAATCCCGACAAAAAAGGAAGCCCGGGCCTGGGCCCGGGCAAGCTCCCATTCTAAGGTGCGGCCAAGATCAGTCACACCGTCTAGCAGCCCGGCCCGGAGCCTTTGTCAAAAAGATATCGGCGAGCCATCCGGGTGGGTGATACCTGATCTGTTAACCAGTAGCGCCTTTGAGCCATCCCGGAGCGAGGGGTTTCCCTCGACTTTGACGGCCATGCCGGCCGGGAGCGTATCATCGGTCCAGCCGGACCGAATCCAGGCGCTCGCGTTGCCACTGCCGCTGAGGTACCAGTCGGATTTCTCTCCGTTGGGTTCTGTGACCTCAATAATCACTTCAGGATGTGGATTGACAATATTGACGGACTTTACGACGCCTTCGATGACCGTCGTGCGATCGGTGTGCCAGAAGGATGATGCCGAATGGTGGGCTTCGACGGTTACCATCGGCATCAAGAGCAAACCGGTCAAAAGGAGCAAGAGATAGACTCGCATACTCATTTCCCTCCAATAAATTCTGAGCGGATAGCTCGTTTCATAGATGCCGGCAACACTATATTGAAACATCGACTAAAAAAGAAAACCCGGACCGGAGCCCGGGTAAACTATCGCTATCAAGAGCTTAGCCAAGATCGGAACCGTCGACCTCCGGCTGGTACCTGAAAAGGCTATTGGACCGGGCCCGAGCGGCTGGAAAACGAGAGCACGGTGCCATCTTCCTTTGTGACGTCTCCTGTCAGTAAAGCCTTTGCACCTTCCCGACGCGAAGGGTTCCCCTCAACCTTCACTTTCATGCCAGGGGTGAGCGTGTCCTGGGTCCAGCCGGCCCGGATCATGGCACTGGCGTTGCCGCCGCCGCTGATGTACCAGTCGGATTTCTCTCCGTTGGAGGCTGTCACTTCAACAACCAATTCGGGATGAGGATTGACCATATGGACCGATTTCACAACGCCTTCGATGACCATCGTGCGGTCGGTGTGCCAGAAGGATGAGGCCGAATGGTGTGCTTCGATCGGAACCGTCACCATCAGAAGCGAAGCGGCCAATAGGAACAAACTACAAAAGCGCATACTCATATCCCCTGTTAATTCTGAGTTCATTTGTCAGGCTTCACCGAGGTCGGGACCGCCGTGGACCGCCACGACGAAGTCGCCATGTTATCGGATCAGTTTGAGAACTCATTGAAGTTGACATCGTCCGGATACCGTTGGGGTACCGTCGAATACAGATGCCGCAGACCGACCGAGGGATCGCAATCCCATTCGCCCGTGTAACCTCTGTCGGGTGTCGCAAACATGTTCGTCCAGGTAAAGGGCCCGGTCAAGAAAACGGGGTCTTCGACAGTAATCTCTACTTCCATCGTATTGGGGCCCGTGACCGAGTAGCGTTCAGTCAACTTTTTCAGATGCGACGTGGCAATGTGCGACTGGTCGTCAAACCCGTCCGGATCAAACATGAAATTCGTGGTTTCAACAAGGAAAGAGGATCCGTCCATCCTGCCGATGGCGTGGCCGTGGTAATAGACCTCGTCGGCAGGTGGGTGACCCCGTCCGTCTACATAGATCTCGCGCACCCAATTCGATTGCTCGAAGTGCTGCAACACTACATCGGGTCTTACCGAAAAGTCCCAAAGGTAAGGCTCTCCAAGCAGCGTGGTGATATTCGCAGCAACACAGGCCCATCTTGGCGATAACGGTTCGTCAAAGAACTCGATCCAGGCGCGAGCTCTGCCGTTCAGGAGCGGTTCCAGCTGGTCTACTGGAAACTGACACGTTCCTCGTGGGTTGCCGTACTCATCGATAAGGGACCCACAATTGCCTCCGGCACCTTCACCGCCAAACATCGGATCCGCCCACGTGGCTATAAAAGCCCGCGGTAAAGGATTAGTCGTTGGGGTCGGGGGAAAACCGTTGTCCGTTGAATCCTGGGCCGCCAGGTCTCCCAGGCCAACGCCGAGGGCGATCACCAGTATTGCCATCCCGATGACCACGTTTCGACCATTAAATGGGGGTGCTGCACTTCGCATCCGAGAAATCTCCTTTTCGAGTTCGTAGACTGTCCGATCATTTTATATACGATCGTTTCCATTGGCCAATTTTTTTTGATGGCAGAGCTTCCCCGTGCACGGGCAAACGGATTGATCGGGCCCCTGCCCTCCTATACACTCGACTCGATTTATTCCACCCGATCGCCGTAAAGCCAGGGAGGCGGTGCGTCAGTTTGAATGAACGCACGACTTCCGGGAGATGAAAGTCGTCATTCCGTGTGGGGAATGTCCGTGAGCGCCAGAAATGACATGGTCGAAGGCCGAGCGTTCAGCCGCTCGGCCACCGTCGGAGTCGGTCCCATGGACGCATACGAGATCAAGGTTTGAGAGAATCTGGAAGAGTGCGGGAATGTGCCTGCGATCCATCAGTGGAATTGCTGTGCAATCGAACCAGCCGAGCAATCCCGGCCATGACGACGCTGGGTCGAGTTCTCGGAGTCTGCCTCCTGGCGGCCATGCCGCTTCTGTCACAGAGCCGGATTCCCGACAACAGTGGTTCCTCAACCGCGATCGATTACGAGACCGCACGGCTTGAAAGGGTTGTCACGGCAGTCCGGATAACAGAAGAAATCTCTCTCGATGGCGTTCTCGACGAACCGGCGTGGGAGCTGGCGAGTCCAGCGGGCGACTTCATCCAGAAACTGCCGAATCCGGAACAACCATCGGTCGAACGGGTCGAAGTCCTGTTTCTATACGATGACGACAACATTTACGTCGGGGTGACCTGTTTCGACTCCGACAGTGCGAACAGGGTCGTGAGCGAAATTACAGAAGACTTCAATTTTCGGGGTTCCGACAGCTTCAGTGTGCTCCTGGACAGCCTTCATGACCTGCGGTCGGGAATGAATTTTATAGTCAACGCTGAAGGCGCTAAGGCCGATCAGCAGATCAGTGATGGTCAGTACAACAACGACTGGGATGCGGTCTGGGATGTAGCTGTCAGCAAAACCGACGACGCCTGGATCGCCGAGTACGTCATTCCGTTCAAGACGCTTCGATTTTCGAATTCACCCTCCCAGGTGTGGGGCCTGAACATGAGCCGGCGGATCCTCCGACTGAACGAGGAGAGTTATTGGTCGCCCCTGCCCCTTCGCGACAACATAAGCCGGCTCTCATTGGCCGGAACGCTTCAGGGACTGGAAGGGATCCGGCAAGGTCGTAACCTGAAGATCACACCCTTTGTTACAGCTGGGGTCGTTCAGACCCGGCCACCAGCGAGTCCTTCAGCAGATTTCGAGACGGATCGAGACATTGATGGAGGCCTCGACCTCAAATACAGTTTGACACCCTCACTCACCTTTGATGCTACCTACCGGACCGACTTTGCGCAGGTGGAAGTCGATCGACAACAGGTGAACCTGACGCGGTTCAATCTCTTCTTTCCGGAAAAACGGGACTTCTTTTTGGAGAACTCGGCGACGTTCAACTTCGGAGCTGGAGGCGGTTTTGGCTTTGGCGGCGGCCGTAACCTGGTCCCATTCTTCAGTCGCCGTATCGGTCTGGGCCGGTCGGGAACGCCGATTCCCATTGTCGGTGGTGTGCGTGTTACCGGAAAGGTGGGTCCCTACGACGTCGGCTTCCTTGACATGAAGACCGAGAGCGTCGGGAACCCGGGAGAATCAAACCGCATTCCTTCGAGCAACTATCTGGTGGGACGCCTGAAACGAAACCTCCTGACGAATTCCTGGATCGGCGCTATGACCACTCATCGCGACTCTAGGGTCGAAGGGGACTACAACCGGCTCTATGGAACCGATGCACACTTCGAGTTCTACGGCAACCGGTTCGAGTTGGATTCCTACGTACTCTGGAGCGACACTCCGGAGCGATCGGGCCGGAACCAGGCCCGGCTGTTTGAAGCGACGTGGCGGGACGACGAGTTGATCGCTGTCGCTGGCTACGATGAGGTCCAGACTAATTTCAATCCGGAGGTGGGGTTCGTTCGCCGTAAGAACAACACGCATTACAACGGCGACTTCTCGTGGTTGCCGCGGATCGAGAGCAGCGAGGTCCTTCGAAACCTGATCTTGAGGCTCGATCTTGACTACTACGAAAACGGAACGACGGAAAAAGTCGAGACAAGGACCGGGAGTGTGAATCTCGGACTCCAGTTCGAAAACACGGGTTCCCTTCATTTTGTCGTCAACCATACGTTTGACAGGCTGGCCAACCCGTTCCCTATCCGGCCCGAGACACCGATCCCGACAGGGGATTACCGCTACCTCGATTATTCGGCGTTCTTTTCAACCGACCGAAGTGCCAGGATCAGCGGGTTTGGGGGCATTGACTGGGGTGAGTTCTGGAATGGCCGGTTGCGGTCATTGAACGGGGGGATCAGCCTGAAGCCGAATTTTCACCTGACCGTGGATCTCGATTACGACCACAATCTCGTAAAGCTACCGAACGGACAGTTCACGACGGAATTAGTGGGTGCGCGCATTGCATACGCTTTCAACCCGCGGACTTTTCTCTCGGGACTTTTCCAATACAATGCCGAAACCCGTCAGGTGAGTTCAAACATCCGATTCAATCTCATTCATAGTCCCCTGAGCGATCTCTTCCTCGTGTACAACGACCTTCGCGGCGCAGGCGGTAAAGTCGTCGAGCGTGCAGTGACGCTCAAGCTGACGAACCTGTTCAATTTTTAGCGACTGGGTTAGAAGGTCGGGAGGTCAGAATTCGCTCGGTCGTTCATTCAGACATCCTGTCTGAACGACCGGCGACCCCCGCCATCATCTTGATGGCGGGGCCTCTAGGGAGCGACGAAAATTTAAAGCGGGTCCCAGAATGACCCACGCCGGCCCGACGGCGCGGGTGGCCGCATTCAGAGTAAAGACGCGAGCCCGTGCGTCTAGAGTAAGAAGATGATCGGATCGGACTAGGACGATTCTGTGAATCACCGACCTGCTGCTTCAGAATACTATTGCTCGTTGTTCTCCTGTTCCCGGGCGGCCATCTCGGCGTCGAGCATCCTCTGCTGTTCGGCAGCGTCAATGAACCAGCCGTTCACGACGACTGCCGCGATGAGCTTCATGTTCGCGATATCGACGAGCGGATCCGCCTCCAGCAGCAGGAGATCGGCAAACTTGCCCGTTTCTACGCTGCCGAGCACATCCTCCATCTCAAGAAGAATTGCCGGGTTCACCGTAGCTGTGAGGAGCGCTTGTTGTGGGGTCAGTCCCGCTTCAACCAGTCCCGCGAGTTCATCCATCAGGCTGCGATTGTCGACGCCCGAGTAGTTGCCAACGCTGTACCCGGGACCGGGCCAATCGGTTCCCGCCAACAGTCTCAACCCGCCCTCGGCCGCCAATCGAGTAATTGTCAAATTGAACTGGCGCGTTCTGAGATCGCCGCCTCCAGCGCCTCCGGTCCTTCCGGGGCCGCCGAGAGTTGGCGTCAACCAGGTTCCGTTTTCCACCAGATGACGGATGGTTTCCTCACACCTGGACAGGTCGAGTTCGATGGGGGCTGCATCGGGTTCTTCTGAATCCAGCGTGGCCGGGTCGGCGGCGCATGCCATTTGTAAACCGTTCAAGTGTTCGATGGTCCTTTGTCCTGCATCGGATGCTTCGGTGATGTCCAGCCCCGGTTGCAGGTGTCCATCGACAGGTATTCCGAAGCCTTCCGCCTCATCAAGAATGGCGTAAAAGGTGTCCCGATTGAGCCGCGTGTGCGCCTTCAGGAAATCCACCTCCAACGCTGCCAGTTTTCGGACCATCTCCCGGCCCTCTTCCGGTGTCGGGAGCACCGTGTTCGGGGGGAGACCGGGGAAGCCTCCGGGAACGCCTTCCAACCCCTCGCCCGCAATTATCAACCGCGGAGAAACGAGCCCGTTGGCGATCGCTTCTCGTGTTTCCGGAACCTGCGCCAACGTGGATCCCATGTCGCGCACGCCGGTCAAGCCAGTCGCAACGGCGAGCGGCAGAGCCCGCTCGGCGGCGCGTAACGCGTGTACGTGCATATCCCAGACGCCCGGAATGAGGAACTGGCCCTGGCCATCGACAACGCGGGCGCCGGCCGGCACCGGTACGTCATCCATTCCCACTGCGGTGATCCGGTTGCCATTGACCACGACTGTCTGGTCCGCGGTGCGGTCTCCCGTTTCGACGTCGATCACGGTTACGTTCTCGATCACGAACGCGTCGGTCGCAACGGGTGGTTCTGCTTCCCCACACCCGAGGAGCAAAATGACAAAAAAGCCCGCGAGAACCGATATCTGGGAAAGACGACGCATAAGAAACCTCCTCATTCAAAGCGAGAGTTCGAGAAACTGGTAGAACGCGAATCCTCGCTAGTGTGCCATCTCTTGGCGTACAGCCCAATCGAAACCCCGGAACGGACATGTAATAAAACCGTGATTCGCGGTGCAGGGCGTGGCCAGACTCACGCTGGAACTGTCGCAATCAGGGTGTTATGTTGAGTAGGTCCGAACCGGATCCTTGACCAAGAACAGGCATCAGCCAGAAAGCGAGGAAGAGAAATATGAAGCGCATTACTACAGTTGTTCTTTGCTCGGGACTGCTGATGTCTGTTCCGGCCAGGGATGAGGTTTCGGCGCAGACGACCGCTCAGAACAACACGGCGGTGGCGGACTCGGGCCGTGGGTCAACCCTGAATCTTGGAAGCGCGAGCATTGCCGATCTTCAGGCCGCCTTTGAAAAGGGGACCTTGACGGCCGAGAGACTGATGGAGCTCTATCTGGCCCGCATCGAAGCCTACGACAAACAAGGACCGACCATTAACGCCATCATCTCTCTGAACCAGAACGCTCTTGCCGAAGCCAGGGCGCTCGACCGCGAGCGCAGCGCAGGTCAGGTTCGCGGACCGCTCCACGGTATCCCTTTCTCCCTTAAGGACAACATCGACGCCCTCGACTTGCCCACCACAATTGGTTCGTGCCTGCTCAACGGCTCCATGCCATCTGCCGATGCGTTTGTCGTTAAGAAACTTCGAGCCGCCGGCGCGATTCTCGTCTCCAAGGACAATATGAGCGAATTCGCCTCGGGTGGCGGCAGCGTTGCGGGTGCAACGGACGCGGCCATTCTCGAAGCCGGCACCGTTCCTCAAGGCTTCAGTTCGATTGGCGGCCAAACCCGCAACCCCCACGACCTTGCGCGTGCCCCTTCCAATTCCAGCGGCGGTACGGGGGCCGGCATCGCGGCCGCATTCTCGCAGTTTGGCCTTGGCAGCGATACTCGCGGCTCCGTTCGCAGCCCCTCTTCGGCCAATGGCATCGTCGGTCTCCGGCCTACGCTCGGTTTGCTCAGCCGAACCGGCGTCGTGCCGCTCGCCCTTAGCCTAGATACTCTCGGTCCGATGGCCCGGAGCGTGTATGACGTAGCGGTTATCCTGGGTGTCATGGCCGGGGTCGATCCCGCTGATGAGATCACGAGAGAAAGCGCCGGCAGGTTCGAGACCGATTACACTCGGTTTCTCCAGGTGGGGGCGCTCAACGGCGCCCGCATCGGCATTGGCCGAGATTTCCTCGCCGAGGACACCGAGACCAACCGCATCATCGACGAAGCCATCGTGACATTGGAAAGGCTCGGTGCGGTCATCGTCGATCCGGTTCGTTTCCCTGATTACGTGCACGCGATGAAGGAGCCGATATTTCCGTTGATCCGAAATGCCGAATTCAAGGCTCAGATTGCAGACTACTTTCAGGCTCTTGGTCCCGGGTATCCAAAAACGCTCGACGAACTTCTGGCCCGGGCCAATGCACCGGGCAGCTGTTACTTGGAAACCAGCCCGGAAAAAGCGTTTGCCCTGCAGTACACATCCACGCACGCCCTCGACCTTGACGATCCCGTTTACCTGGCGGCACTGAATCACGGCATTGGGCTGGTGAAATCAGGTGCCGAAGCGGTCTTTGTCAATCAAACGCTGGACGCCATCGTTTATCCCACAGCCCCAGGCCCGGCATCGCTCATTCGACCCGAAGATGAGGCCCCCGGCCCTGCCGCCTTACGGGAGGGCGTAACGGCGCTGCTGGCGGCGCTGTCTGAGGGTAGCACCCAGGTCCAAGCTGGACGTTCCCGTGACGTTGACAACGAATCGGCTATCCTCATTACCAGCTACAGCGGCTTCCCTGAACTCGTCGTGCCCGCCGGTACGACCAGCGACGGCCTGCCCGTCACGTTATCGTTCATGGGTCAGGCCTACAGTGAGTCCAAACTGCTGGGCTACGGCTACGACTTCGAGCAAGCCACCCGGGCCCGTGTACTGCCGAGGATCGCACCGCCTCTTCCGGCAGAGATCATCGCTCCGTGAAGCGTCGGCATCACCCGTGAGGGATCTGTTCGACCTGATTTCGACATCGATGCCGGAGGGGAATCCGAACGGCTTGCGCCCTGAGGAATATGTGAACATCGCAGCTTTCATTCTCAGATCGAACGACTATCCCGCAGGTGAAGAAGAGCTGGGGTCGGACTTGTTCCGGCTAGGGGAAATATGTATCGTCGAGGCTCCCTGAGCCATTGTCGACCATGCCGGCGGCATGTCCGGGGCACCCATTTAACGAGGAGGATCGAAGAGATGATCAGTATAGTCGGGCAACGGCTTCGACCGAGCAAACGCCTCGTCTGTTTTCTGGTTCTCGCAATCGGTATCGCCTTCGCCTGGCAATTACCGGCCCTTTCACAGGAACGGGAAAATACCGTCGGAGAATGGCGCTACATCGGAGGAGATTCTAGGCACACGCGATATGCGCCCCTCGACCAGATCGATGCCGGCAACTTCGAGGACCTCGATGTCGGCTGGATGTGGCGGGGCGACAATTTCGGTCCCAGCGTGGATTACATCTTCCGGTCGACCCCCCTCTACGTGGATGGTTTGCTGTACACCGTCGCCGGCACGCGCCGCACTGTAGTTGCCATTGATCCGGGGACGGGGGAGACCGTGTGGACCTACCGTGAACCGCACACGACGCGGTATGAGCGCGGCATGAGGAACAACTACGGAAAGGGAGTGGCGTACGCCGAGGTGGATGGCCGCGGGATGGTCTTTCTCAGCAGCACCGGATTCTTCCTCCATGCCCTCGACGCAAAGACCGGACGTCCTGTGGAGAACTGGGGTAAGACGGTGCCCGTCGAGGGTTTTGCCGCCACCGGCGTCGTCGACATGCTGCCCGACCTGGTCGGCGATTGGGAACCCTGGTTGACCTCCGGCTATACCTACGACCCGGACCAAGGAATCCCCCGAGACCTGGGCAACCTCAGCACTTCGTCGCCCCCGATCGTGGTCAATGGCGTGGTGATAGTCGGCAATGTCCACGAACAGGGCTACTACCAGACTCGACAGGAAAACATTCCGGGTGACATCCTGGCCTATAGCGCAGCGACGGGAGAGTTTCTGTGGAAGTTCCATGTCATTCCCCGGCCCGGCGAGTTCGGGCATGAGACCTGGGAGAACGATGCCTGGAAGACAACCGGAGACGTCTCCTCGTGGGCGCCGATGTCGGCAGATCCTGAGCGCGGGCTTGTCTACATTCCCACCAACCCGCCGACGATCGATTTTTACGGCGGCTTTCGTCCCGGCGATAATCTGTTCGGCACCAGCGTCATCGCCCTCGACGTTCAGACAGGCGAACGCGTATGGCACTTCCAGACGGTCCACCACGACATCTGGAACTTCGATAATCCCACAGCCCCGGTCCTGTTGGACGTGATGGTCGATGGACAGCCGACGCCGATCGCGGTCCAGACCACGAAACAGGGCTTTGCCTACACGTTTAACCGGGAGACCGGCGAGCCGGTTTGGCCTATCGAAGAGCGGCGTGTAGCTGAATCCGAGATACCGGGCGAGTTGTTGTCGCCCACCCAACCGTTCCCAACAAAGCCGGCGGCGTTTGAAATGCAGGAGTTGACCGAAGACATGCTCATTGATTTCACGCCGGAGTTGCGGGCCGAGGCCTTGGAAATCATCAAGGACTACCGGCTTGGACCGTTGTTCAACCCCCCGATTCAGGTGGGTCACCCGTCGGGCCTACGGTCATTTGTGAGCTGCCCGAGCGGGGCGTCGAATATTTATGGCCCCACGTCCGCAGATCCCGAGTCGGGAATCTTATACGTGTCGACCCAGCGTGGGTGCCGATCCGAGAACATTGTGCCCGGTGGCGAGATGGACGAGCCCGACGACATCATGACGACCGGTACGACGGTCGCGGACTGGGTGGTTGCCAATCGTGGTGATTTCCGCGGTCCGCAGGGACTGCCAATCTTCAAACCGCCGTACAGCCAGATCGTCGCGATCGATATGAATGTCGGGGAGCAACTGTGGGCGATGCCCAATGGGGACACACCCGATCGCATTAGCAATCATCCCGCCCTTCAGGGCGTGGATCTTCCCAACACCGGGAGGACCTCGCACCCCGTCACATTGGTAACGCGCACGTTGCTTATAACCGCCGAGGGCGCGGGCGGCGCGCCCCTCCTGCATGCGGTGGACAAGCGGACCGGCCAGCGCCTCGGTACGGTCGAGATGCCAGCGTCCGGCCAGTACGGGATGATGACCTATTTGCACGAGGGCCGGCAATACATCGTGGTGCAGATCGCCAGTCCCAACCACCCGGGTTCGCTGGTCGCGCTTCGCCTCCCCTGAAGGCAAATTCTTAAAGAAAAGAGAGGATGAGTCATGGCCGACCAGCCGTTAGTGAATTTCGATATGGGGAACATGTTAGTTGTGTTGATTGGGGTAGGATGCACATCCGGGTTCGATTAGGGTGCAATACCGTCCGCCGCAGCTCGGGTGTTAAGTTGAGTTGCAAGAGGCAGTACCGTGGAATCAAGACGAGCAAGAGCGCCCGAAACGTAGAATTGCTCCGAATCGCACGGGCCTCGAGTCTTCTGCCACGGGCTGCTATAGGTGTCACACGAGGACGAGACTGAGCCAGGGAAAGGCGATTAGCAGGATCAACACCGCCAGCATAATCGCTGCAAAAGGCAGTGCCCCGGCGAAGATGTCGTAAAGGCTGATCCGCTCATCCGCAAGGGTCGCCTTGATGACGTAACAGGCAATGCCCAGCGGCGGCGTCAACAGGCCGATTTCAGCTCCCACGATGGTGATAATGCCGAACCAGACCAGATTAATTCCGAACGGGGAAAGAACGGGAATGAACAGAGGCACCATGACCAGGATGATGGATGTGGTATCTAAGACGGTGCCCATAACAATGAGCAGAAATACATAAATAGTCAGGATGCCATAGAGCCCGAGATCCGCCTGTGCGATCCATAGACCCAGATCATTGGGCAGTCCCGACATGGCCAGCATGCGGCTGTACATGGTCGCCGCCACGATGAGAAACAGGATCGACGCCGTGATGTGCCCCGTTTCCACCGCCACGGCCCACAACCGGCCGCGATCCAGTTTGCGCTTGATCAGGGCGGTGACCAAGGCGCCCAGGGCGCCCACGGCCCCAGCTTCGGTAGGCGTGAACAGCCCTCCGTAAATCCCGCCAAGCACCAACGCGATGAGCACCACCAGTGGCGACAGCTTTCTTGTCATTTCCAGCAAACCCATGGTTCTCTGCATGAGGGCCGCTCGGGCGCGGGCGTCCGGCCCGCCCACGTAGTTCGGGAACAGATATGCCATGAGGATAATGGCCAGCGAGTAGGCCAGCGAGAGCAACAGCCCAGGCACGATGCCCGCGGTGAAAAGATCTGCGACGGATTGCTCGGCGATGAGCGCGTAGATGATCAGCATGACGCTGGGCGGAATCAGCATCCCCAGTACTGAACTTCCGGCTACGACGCCAACAGCGAAGCGTGGCCGGTACCCGAAGCGCATCATTTCCGGTACGGACAGTCTTGTGAATACCGCCGCCGAGGCAATGCTGACGCCCGTGATGGCAGCAAAAGCGGCGTTAGCCGCCACTGTTGCGACACCTAAACCGCCTCGCAGCCTACGCAGGGCGACGTTGGCGACTTCGTAAATGTCTCGACCCAGCTCGCTCTGGCTGACTAACAGGCCCATCAATACGAATAGCGGAATTACACCGAAGACATAATCCTCGATGCTGTTGGCGGCAGAGAGGGTAAGCAGATAAACAGGCGCCTCCAGAGTGCCTCGCAGTAGCCACACGCCGATGAAGGAAACCAGGCCCAAGGCCACCGGTACGTACAGGCCCGAATAGATCAGCAACAGGATTGCCAGCACCGAGAAGATTCCAATTTCTAATCCACTCATGCGGATTCTTTTCTGCTGACGAGGACCGCGACATGTTTCCAGGCAAATATCAGGAACTGAACGGCCACCGCGATACAGCCCACCACCAATATCAAGCGCACCGGCCACAAGGGAAAGACGAACAAACCTTGGTTGCCCGCGAAATAGCCGCGTTGGTAGGTCTCGATCAAGAGGGGGACGCCACCGTACAATATGAGTCCTACGAAGAGGACGCCGGATAGTTCAAAAGCCAAGCCCAGGGCATGGCCTAGCTTGGGGCGCCGCGTCAGTAGCCTGGAGTACAGGCCGTCGGAGCGGGTAAGTCTGCCGGCCTTGACGGCATCGCCAAGTTGCAGAAACACGATACCGACGATGGAGAGCTCCACGAACTCAGTTACGCCGTTGATGGGGGCACTGAACAGATACCGGGCGAGGACATCGAGATTGATCAGAACCATCAAGCCCAGGATCCACGCCGTGCCCAGGCTGTTGAGTCCGGAGAGGGTTCCGGCGAAGGCCCGTGTCAGGAGAGAGATGTCTCTACCATGCGGCTCGGCTTCGGGAGGATTCACACCGGCCTACTCAAGATCCCATTGGCGCACGATGGGCTGGTCGTTAGCACGCATGATGTCCATGTAATCTTCCAGAATCCGTCTTCCAGGCAGTCCTCTTTGCTCCAGATCGGCCGTCCAGATCTCGGCGAGGTTGGGCATGGAGGCGGCCCATCCCCCACGCTCTTCGGAGGTCAGTGTCACCACGGATCCGCCCATGCGCTGATAGGTTTCCAGGCTTTCCGCGGCGACTTGCATGGTGACTCGAGCCAGCTCATCTCGATAGTCACTGGCGGTGTCCATCAGGACGTCCCGGACCTCGCCGGGCAGCTGGCGCCAAGTGCGTTCGTTTATCGTTAGCACCTTGGAGGTTACTGCTCCCAACCGGACGTCCACGAGATATGGGGCGACCTCGAAGAGCTTGTAAGAAACGGCGGCTTCAGCCCAAACGACGACACCATCCACAAGCCCGGTGGCAATGTTGTTGTAGAAGTCCCCCAGGTTGGTGGTCACCCCGGCGGCACCGAGTCCTTCCAGATAGCGAAGATTCAACCCGACGCCACCGATTCTTTGACCGCGATAGGCATCCACGGATGTATGCGGCCGAGACGTCACTAACTGATACGTGTCAATGGCGCCCGCTGTGGTGAGATAGACTTGGTTGTAGTCGGACCAGATTTCTTTGATCTGCGGGTAGCGGTCAGCCAGCTCGCTCACAGTTCGGGCGACCAGGCCGATGTCGGCGCTCACCAAAGGCGTGACATAGCTGAGGTTATAAAACGGTACTTTGTCGGGATGAAACGGCGTGGTAACGATGCCGATATCGGCGAGTCCATACTGCAGCGCTTCCAGCACTCCTCCGGTCTTGGCCAAGGTACCGCTGAAGGCTGTGGTCCAGTCCACACGGTAGTTCCCGGTCGCAGCAAGGCGCCGATCCACTTCGGGGATGAAGTAGTCCTCGAAAACTTGAACCCAAAGAGCCGCTGGGGAATAAGCATCGATCGCGATCAAGCGCACGGTTTCTGGACCATCGGCCCGGCTGGCCGGCCCCGGGAGCATCAGCGAGAAGATGGCAACCCCCAGGAGCACTACACAGAACGTGGCGATGCCCACGCGTAAAAGCGTGTTCACTCCGCTCGGATTTCCTACGATAGGCATCGGATTGCGCGACCCTCCCTCAGAACGATGTGATTTCAAAACATACCGATTCCATCCTTGGTTCGATTTGGCCCTGGTTCGATCTGGCCCTGGTTCGATCTGGTTCCAGCCAGTCCTTGGGATCGTGGTTCTGTATCCCTCCGCAATACCTGACCCGCGCTAGGCGCGTCTGGGGTCGGGGTCAGCGACCCCTGAAGGTTGTTCCTAGACGGTTGGGAGTTGGAGGAATCCTAGTCGACTTAGGCCACGAGATCAACAAAAGCCGCCGAGCCACGATCTCGTCGGCAAGATCCATAGGCGCGGCTCCCGATTTGGATCCTACAGGTCACTAGAACCTGGGTGGCGGGGACGGGGCCGGTGTGGCAAAGCGCGCCGCGTCAATCGAAACGTTCGGCTGTATCTCCTCGAATTCGATGGTGGCCTGCCCGTTCGTCCAGGTCACGATTGAGTGAAAGGGCATCAGAACCCCGGACACGTCCCGATAATCCGAGTAGTCGATCTGCGTGGGAACCGTGCCGATCTTTGTTTTGGTGTAGCGCACGAGCCGCACCAGCAGTCCGGACTCGCTATCGAAGTACATGTTGACGGGACCTTGTCCGGGGTTGTTTCCCTGGATCACCTGGACTTCGCGGTCGTCGATGAAGGTCGAGAAGCCGACTCTCCATTGGCTGAAGGCTTGTTGGATTTCGGACGGAAAAGATGCGATCGCGTCGGTCCTCGCACCTTCAAGGTTGCCTCCGCTCAACGGCAGGAGCGGCAGCGCTCTATCCGGAGATGAGATCCAACCGTTAGTTCCGTCGTAAGTCCTGACGCTGTCTCCATAGGGTATATGGACAACCGCGTTCCGCTGATCGGGAGCGTTGGAGTAGATTTCTATCGGGACGGGCTGCAGTTCTGTGTCGTATCCCGAGTAGGTGCCGGTGGCGACAAAGCTGGAGAGCTGGGCCGCCTGCTCCGCCCCGCCCACGGCCTCGATATATTTGTCGAAAACCTGATCGGCTGTAGGCATCCCCGGAATCGCCTGTGTCGGAAAAAAGATATCATGTGGATCTTCCGGCGGCACATTGTACTGGATCGCCAGATCGGGCACGACGTGCGGGCGTTGATTTCCACGATGGCAGGTGTAGCAAGTCACAAAAGGCAGGCCCCCGAATTCGTTCGTGTTGATCCGGTCCACCATTTCGATCATCCCTCGGGCGGTCCGCTTGAGTGGTGTTTCCAGGGCAAACTCTTCCCAGCCGCCCGTGACGGTGACATGGCAATCCGAGCAGGTCACGCTTAACGAGGCCGCGATCATCCCCATCGTATCCATGAACTCGTCTACGGGAATCCCGCTGAGAGCCGGGACATTGATAAAGACGTCTTCCGCCATCTGGAGTGCTTGTTCAGGCGGAGGCTGGGCGCCCGAGAGCCCAACCCCAAGCAGGCACACGAGGGCCGTTCTTGTAACAACAACAATCGCTTGTCTCAATATGAACTTCATGTCGTATTCCTTGTCTTGCTCTGCCCGAGGCTACGGGGATGGCCCTGACTGGCGCAGGCGGGGCATGCGCGTCCGTATGATCAAGTCAGAATTAAGTCGAAATTACTCAACGTATGGCCGACAGTATACTGCCCGATATCTTGACAGGCAACGCTCCAGGCAGTTGTCTTTCGGGATCATTACGACACGACGGGACTTAGTCTTGGCCTCAGTTTCGTTCCAATTCTCGGGTTGAATCGCAGTGCCCTGCATGGCGCGTAGATCAAGGTGCCTTCTACACTGCCCGGGTGGCGGATTCGACGACGCTAATGAATGACACAGTCGAGGGGCCCTCTCGTGCGTCATCACAAGGGGGGGCAGGGGACGGGCTACAGATGACTTTGTTACTGTCCACACCAATTCACCGTGATATATTCCTCGCCTGAATCCGCATCGACCGTGTTGAATTGTTGATTTCGTGGTTTGCGACCACGACAGTTCGGGTATAGCAGCCACGGCCTTAAGGTCGAACTGTCTATGCGTAAGGAGCCCGCTATAAAAAGCCCGTTCGCACCGATGTATTGCCGCCCGGGTGTGTGCCTTGCCGTGCTGTGTCTGATGCTTGATGCGAGCTCGGCACCTGCAGATGTGGTTTCGCAAGAGTCCGCCCCCGATGCCGCCGAAGGGCTGGGGCCGTGATGAGGATCGAGCCCGTCGGCTGATACGGCCGGCCCAATCGTTCGAGCCGGTTCCCGATCCGGGAGTTGATCGAGGTGAAGTGCGGTACCGGCTTCCGTGCTCCATGGCAGCTTTGATGCAGTCCAATCAAGGACAGGAAACACAAGGAGACCAAGCATGTTATTGAAAGACCCTCTCAAGCGGCGGGACATGTTGAGACATTCAACGCTCGTTATCGCGGGGACTCTTCTTTTAGCCCTTGCTGCCCCGACGCGGGCACAACAGACACCGGCCTCGGCCGGTGCCGTCGATCCCGCTCTGATGGAAGACCTCGTCGCGGCCAGCCGGATTCTGGCGCGGCAGGGTGTGGTGGATGCCTTCGGGCATGTCAGCGTGCGGCACAACCTGGATCCCAACCGGTACCTGGTGGCGCGATCATTGGCGCCGGCCCTGGTCACGGCCGACGACATCGTCGAGTACGATCTCGACAGCAATCCTGTCAACCTGAACGGTCGGGGCCAGTTTTCCGAGCGCTTCATACATGGAGAAATCTATAAGGCAAGGCCGGATGTGATCGCTGTCGTTCACAATCACTCGCCTTCGGTCGTGGCCTTCAGTATCAGCAGCAGACCCCTCCGTCCCGTCTACCACATGCCAGCGTTTATCGGCGATATGCTCAAAGTGTTCGATATTCGCGAGGCGGTGGGCATAACGGACGTGCTTGTGCGTGATGCCGTGAGAGGGCGTGCCCTGGTTGAAGTTCTTGGAGACGAACCGGCCGTCCTGATGCGTGGCCACGGTGTGGCGATCGTGGGTGATTCCCTACCGCTCGCAGTAGGACGCAGTGTTTACCTGGAACTGAATGCAAGAATTCAGAGTCAGGCGATCGCTCTGGGAGGCGACATCACCTACCTGGATCCTGAAGAGTCGCGCATGCTGATGGAAGGCGGGGAGCACCGGGGGTTTCTGCGGGCGTGGGAACTCTGGAAACAGGAAGTTTCCGGGCAATAGACTGCGGGGTTTCCTGACACCGGGAGAAGGAGAAATAAAGGTGTCGAGGCGGATCATATTGACTGCATTCTGCCTTGCTTGATGGTTGCCGTGTTGGTTTCCGGATTCGGCCAGGGAGGCGGCCGAAGGGAAGCCAATTCACCGCAATCGGAAAACGACCGGTCGCGGGAGTATGTCGAATCGGCTCACCTTCCGGGCCACGGGCCATAGAATTTACCCCCATCGGCAGTCCCTGTCGCCCGATAGCATGCCACTGAGCTTAATAACCTTTGGAGGACGAACGCTTGAGACTTAATTTCGGATCTGTCTGTGTGATGATTTCTTTGCTGACCCTCGCCGCGTGCGCGCCTGCGCCCGAGCCGGAGCCGGAGCCGCCGGTAGAGACTGCGCCCTCCGGACCGATGGTGAGTGGGGACATAATCGCGACCGACAACGGGGACCTCGTTGTTCAACCCATAAACCACGCGACATTCGCGATGGCCTGGAATGGCCAGACGATTTACGTGGATCCTGTCGGGGGAGCTGAACGGTTCGAGGGGTTGCCGAGTCCTGATTTGATTCTGATTACGGACGTGCATGGCGACCATCTTGATGCGCCGACTCTTGAGGCCGTAGCGACCGCGGACACCATGATCGTAGCTCCCGCTGCGGTCGTCGATGGGCTGCCTGAAGGCCTTTCGGCTCAGGCGCAGACTCTCGCCAACGGGGCTGAGACCTCAGTGCTTGGCCTGAATGTCGAAGCGATTCCGATGTACAACCTGACTGAAGATCGGCTTAGGTACCATGAAAACGGGCGCGGCAACGGCTATGTTTTGACGATCGGCGGTAGGCGAATTTACGTCAGCGGCGACACGGAAGACATCCCCGAAATGCGGGCCCTCGAGAACATCGACGTCGCGTTCGTTTGTTTCAACCTGCCGTTCACCATGACGGAGGCACAGGCGGCCAGCGCCGTTGTCGAGTTTGCACCTGCCATCGTTTATCCCTACCACTACGGCGAGAGTGACGTGAATATGTTCGCAGAACTGGTTGCTGAAGGTGGCGGTGATACCGAAATCCGCCAGTCGGCCTGGTACTAGTGGCCTGTAACAGAGGTATCGCTAGCGGCGTTCGGGCCCAACGGCACCGGATTCTAGGCGCGACGAGGGAGGCAATGCTCTTTCATTGTGAGTGAGGAGCAACAACGAAGACGGTGCCGTTGGGACCGAACCCCTTGGGCCGATGGGGGTTGGGGTCGATCTCTTTGTCGCTCGTCGGTCTCGATGAAAAAGCGGCGCCAGCGGCCTCGGTTCTAAACCTCGGTGGCCCTCCTCGCTCCTCGACCTCGACCGCAAGACCCATCGGCGCCACTGGCGATACCTCTGTTACAGGCCACTAGAGACGGATTGCCGGATGTCTACGTTCGTCGCCGAGCGTAGACATCCGAATTCCTGCGGGGGATGGCGTCAATCAGGATTTCGGAGTCTGGAACAGCCGTCAAGTCCTGCCCTGGCGCCTTCGAGCGAGAAATTCATCCACGCTGTAACGGTCGGGTCCGATGAATATCAGGTACCGCACCGGTTCCGGGTCGACAACCGCGACCTTTTCCTCGAAAGAAGTTGAAACTCCCCGCCTCCCATTGGACAATCGCACTCCGCATCTTCAGACTGAGGGAGGTAATTATGGCCAAGAGACTCTTGACGCTGATTGGGCTTATGACACTGATCGTGGGGCCCGCGACGGCACAGGATGCGATGACCCTATTGCGGGCGACGTCGGCGGCCATGGGCGCCGACGAAGTGCGGGCGATCCGATACTCCGGAACGGGTTGGCTGGCGGCCGTCGGACAGGGGTACACGCCGGAGGAAGACTGGCCGCGGGCTCGGTTGACCTACACCCGGACGATCGACTACGAAGACCAGGCCTCGGGTGAACAACTCACACGCCGCCAGGGAGACTATGCTCCTCGGGGGGGCGGCGGCATACCCGTCGTGGACGATTGGGACCAGGAATTCTACGTCAGCGGTGAATACACATGGAACGTGCTCCGGGGCGCTGATCCGGTCTTGATGTCCCGCCTGGCGACGAGTAACACCGGCATACCGCCGGAGGAACGGAAGCTGGATCTCTGGCTCAGCCCGCATGGGGTGATCAAGGCCGCCCTGGCTTCCGACGACGCGACGGCCACGCCGATGGTGCTCGAAGGCCAGCCCAAAACGATCGTCTCCTTCACGGCGATGGATAGGTTTCGCGTGAACGTGACCATCACGGCGGACAATATGGTCGAACGCGTCCAGACCTGGGTCCCCAATGCCGTCTTCGGCGACATGGTGCACGAGCACCGCTACACCGAATACCAGGACTACGGCGGCGTCATGTTCCCGACAGTCCTGCACTCGCATCGGGGCGATCCCCGCTTGAATCCGGGTCACAATTGGTTGGAAGTCCGAGTGGACGACCTGACGCTGAATCCCGCTGACGCTCGGATCGTGGTTCCGGACGATATTCGATCCGCCGTCGCTCCGCCTGCAGTGCGGATTGAGTCACAGGAAATCGCCGATGGTGTTTGGAGGATCGCCGGACAGGGCCATCACAGCTTTGCGGTCGAGTTCAGCGATTTCATCGCGGTTGTCGAGGCGCCCCAGGACGAACTGCGCTCGCTCGGAGTGATTCAGGAAATCGAGCGGGTGATTCCCAACAAGCCGATTCAGTACGTCGTCAACACCCACTACCACTTCGATCATTCGGGAGGACTGCGTACCTACGTTGCCCGCGGCACGACAGTCGTGACCCACGCCGGGAATCTCGACTTTTACGAGAACGTATTTTTCTATCCCTCGCCGCGGACTTTGGAGCCTGATCTTCTCTCGAACCTGTATCCCTGGTTTCGCGGGAACCGGGTCCCGACGATGGAAGGCGTCACACAGAAGTACGTTATCAGCGACGGCCGAAGGACGCTCGATGTCTATGCCTTGCAGGGCATCAACCACGATGGAAACATGCTCGTAGCCTATCTACCGACCGAAAAGATCCTGATAAACGCGGATCTCTACTCGCCGCCGGCGAACCCGGGGCAGATCCCGGAAGCGAACGACAACATCCGGGCGCTCAATAGGAACATTCAGCGCTTGAACCTGGATTTGGACACGCACGCCGGCATTCATGGCTCGGTGGGGCCGCACGACGTCTTTCTGGAAGCCATGAGCAATTAATCGTAGGGGACGTGTACTTCAGAATCTTGAACAGATTTTGAAGTACACGTCCCCTACTATTGCAACTGGGAGGCTATCCGCTCCGTTTCCTGCCACACCCGCAGCAGGTTTCCGCCCCACAGCTTTGCGATGTCTTGGCGGGAATAGCCCCGGCGGACCAACTCAAGAGTGACGTTGAACGTCTCGCTCGCGTCGTTCCAACCGGCGACACCTCCACCGCCATCGAAATCCGAACTGATCCCGACGTGGTCGATACCGATCAGGTTGACCGCGTAGTCGATATGATCGACAAAGTCTGAAACGTTTGCCGGCGGAAACTCCTCGTCAATGGCTGTCATTTGTGAGTCGAAAGCCGTTCTTTTCTGGAAGAGGTCGGCCCGTTCGCCCTCGGACATCCCTTCCAGACGCTGAGGGGTCATCCGACCCCGGGGCATGTCCAGTTCCTCCCGGAGCGTCTCAATCGCAGCATCACGTTCCGGATCGATCTTGACAAAATCGGCCAGCGCGACCGTCTGGATGACGCCGCCGGTTTCCCGCAACGCCAGCAGTTGTTCGTCGTCCATGTTCCGGGAGACATCGCACAAGGCTTTGACACTGGAGTGCGACGCGATTACGGGCGCCCGAGAGAGACGGGTGGCCTCGAGCATCGCTGGCTTGGAGATGTGCGAGACGTCCACCACGATGCCCACCCGATTCATCTCCGCGATCACCAGTTCTCCGAACGCACTGATGCCCCCATGTTCGGATTCCGTATCGCCGAGCGCGGGATTCGGATTTGCCGAGTCGCTGATGTCGTTGTGCCCGTTGTGGGCGAGCGTGATATAGCGGGCACCCAGGGTGTGGTACTCCTCGACCAGGCCCAGATCCTCGCCGATCACCCATCCGTTTTCGATACCTATCGCCGCGACGCGCTTGCCCGATGCTGCGATTCGCCTGACGTCCTCGCTCGTATAAGCCAATTCGATTTGGTCGGGATACATCTGGTCTGTCATCCGATGGATCGCATTGAACTTCGTCATGGCCTGTTCTTTCGCGAAAGCGTTACCGGCATCGTCGCGCTCGCCCTGGCCGACATAGACGATGAAGAACCCGGCGTCGAGACCGCCCTCGATCATCTTCGGAATATCAACTTGCCGGTCGCCCCGCACGCCGGGGTCGACTTCTTCGGTGGCAAAGTTGAACGGGATGTCGTCGTGGCTGTCGATCGTGAGAGTCGCCTCGTGGATTTCCCGTGCCAGGGCGACGATGTCCTGCGTGCCGAGGGTGGCGTTCTCTGCGGGCGCGCCGCACGCTGCGATCGCCAGACAGACCGCCAAAACTGCTGATGAAAGCTTCATAAAAACCTTTCCAGGATGCGCTGTTGGACGGTGTCGATCTCTATGGTGCTGCCGGTCAGGTCGTAGAGAGCCTGTTCCTCGAGAGCAGCAAGCTCGACACGAGGTTCGGTATAGAACGGCACCGATGTTTCCGTCATGATTCCAATACCGGCGTTCGGATATTGGTTGGAGATCAGGACCAGGCGGCCGGCCTCCGGAAAGGGCAAGGGACCGAGGAGCACCGACGAAACCACAGTAAAAACGGCAACATTAGCGCCGATACAGACAGCCAGTGTCAGGATGGCTCTCAGGCTGAAGCCGCGGTCCTTCCACATGCGCCTGGCGGCACAGTGGACATCTCGGAGTAAGGAGTTCATGTGTCTTTGACTACCGATCTAACACGTAATGACGGGCATCACAACGTAAGACGGATTCAGGGTTGGGAAAGTTCCAGCGACTGTGGGGATCGAGGGCCGGTATCTGGACCGGCCCCTGAGCAAGCCAAGCGTCTAGAGACTGTATCCGCGTTCATCGTGGAGCGCGATGTCGAGTCCCTGTTCTTCTTCTTCAGAGCTCACGCGGAGTCCGATCGTGTTATCGAGGACTTTGGCGATGATAAACGTCATCACCCCGCTATAGACGATCGTCGCGCCCGCTCCGATGAACTGAAGAACCAGTTGCGCACCGATGCCGTTGTCGAGGCCCGATCCGCCGAACACTTCGGCAGTGAACACTCCCGTCAGGATGGCGCCGATGAATCCACCCACACCATGGACCCCAAATACATCGAGCGAATCGTCGTAGCCCAGGGACTTCTTGAGGCTGCTCGCGGCGACGTAGCAGAGTGCACCGGACGCGATCCCGATCACCAGGGCACCCAGTGGCCCGACTGTCCCCGACGCTGGCGTAATCGCGACGAGGCCCGCGACGGCGCCGGTGGCGATGCCCAAAACGCTGGCTTTGCCGTGTTTAGTCCATTCCACAATCATCCAGGTAAATGCCGCAGTGGCTGTGGCAATGTGTGTGACCGCCATTGCCATGCCGGCCACCCCGTCGGCGGCGAGCTCGCTTCCGGCATTGAAGCCGAACCAGCCGACCCAGAGCATAGAAGCACCGACCACAGTCAG
This sequence comes from Terriglobia bacterium, assembly GCA_965218085.1. GTDB lineage: Bacteria > Acidobacteriota > Terriglobia > 20CM-2-55-15 > 20CM-2-55-15. Next base: position 144,204 of record CBDCKF010000002.1, read on the forward strand.
GACAAGGCTGTTGGGCGTCATTGCCTCCGTCGGATAGCCTTTACGTTTTCCGAGCACGACACACAGAACCAGGGCTGCGATTCCAGCGTTAATGTGCACGACTGTGCCGCCGGCGAAATCGAGAACACCCATCGAGCCAAGCCATCCCCCGCCCCAGACCCAGTGGGCGATGGGCGCGTAGACGACGCTTACCCAAATTCCCATGAACCAGAGCATGGCCGAAAACTTCATCCGTTCAGCGAAAGCGCCGACGATCAGTGCCGGTGTAATGATCGCGAAGGTCAATTGGAACATCTGGAAAACACTCTCCGGGATGCTGCCGGAAACGGTGTCCACACCGACATCGGAAAGCAGATAGTGTCCCATTCCGATAAAGGCATTGAGGCCGCCTCCGTCGCCAAACGCCAGGCCGTAGGCGTATAGCGTCCAGAGGATCGTGACCAGGCAGGTAATTGCGAAACATTGCATCATCACCGAGAGGACGTTCTTGGTTCGTACGAGTCCTGCGTAGAAGAGCGACAATCCCGGAATTGTCATGAACAGGACGAGGACGCTTGCGGTCAGCATCCAGGCTGTGTCCCCGGAGTTCAGGCCCTCGTCCTGAGCCCACGCGGCTTGGGGCCTTGTCAGTAAGAAAAGTGCAAACGTACCCAGCCACAACAACTTATTCTTGAACCGTCTCATGTGCGTCGTCCTCCCGAAATGCGGATCCAGGTTCCGCTAGAGTGCTTCCTCGCCAGACTCATCAGTACGAATTCGAATAGCCTCTTCCATGCCGTTGACGAATACTTTGCCGTCGCCAATTTCCCCGGTTCGGGCAGATGTCGTGATGGCGTCTACGACTTCTTTGGCGCTACCGTCGGCGACTACGATTTCGATCTTGACCTTCGGAACGAAATCCACTGAGAACTCAGCGCCCCGATACTTTTCGGTGTGTCCCTTCTGGCGGCCGAACCCCTTTACCTCGGTTACAGTCATCCCCGTAACAGCGAGACGGGCAAGAGTGTCGCGAACCTCCTTAAGCTTTTGTGGCTGGATGATCGCAGTGACCAGTTTCATTTCCATCCCTCCTTGAGCACAGCGTTCTGAGGCAAGTGCCGGAAACGCTCGACGTGGTGGTGTGCGTGAAAGGCGACACTATACACCAGCATCCACAAGTAACCAAACGGAACCGAACCGAGTCGAAAGAGATCAAAAATGCGGGGCCAAGAAGCCATTTCCGGGAGAATCAGCGCTCGGAGGCAGAGATCAGATCGTTGGCGGGTCGCAACGGCAGGGACGATCGTGTGGAATACGTTCGGGTATTGCTTGGAGATCAGAATCAGGCGATCGGATTTCGGCTGGAAAAGTTCCGGGAGAGAGTGTGTGGCTGTTGAGGGCCGATGTTTCAATCAGAGTTCGAAAATTGAGTCGGGACGGGCCGCAGATTCGGTCAAGAGCCTCGTGGCCCTCGCCCTCAGAGAACCTGCTGAATGTCCGCGATCTTTCCTACCTTATGGCGAAACAGTACAGAATTGGTATTTCGGGAGCTGTAGGTCTACGAGCGAAGCCGCCGCTTGCTACTCGGGTAAAGCGAAGACGAAAATGTTGTTCGTGCTGCTCGGAGACAATTCTTCTGCCAGCCGATTGAGGCCACTGGTGGCCAGCGCACCCCCCGTGCTCACAGCGATGAACTGTTGGCCGTCGACCGAATAGCTGATCGGATAGCCTGTAACCTGGGAGCCCAGATTGACCTCCCAGAGTACTTCTCCCGACAACTGATCGAAAGCACGGAAGCGTCCGTTGGTATCCCCACCGAACAACAAGCCTCCGCCCGTTGTCACAAGCGAAGTTGTGCCGGCGCGTTGTTCGTACTTCCAGACTGTTTCACCGGTTTCGACGGAAATAGCCTCTATTGTCCCGATGTTCGTCGTTCCCGGTGCGATGATCGATTCCATACGGATGCCGTAGCGCGATCTCTGCCGGCTTCCCGGTGTGTCCAGGAAATCAAACGTGGGTCCGGGTTCGTTCGACGTGGCGTTCATGCAGGTGTTCTGCAGAGGGAAGTACATCACGTTGTTCAGCGGACTGTACGCGCCTGCCATGAAGTTCTTGCCACCGTTCGCGTTCGGGCACACGAGCCGTTGCTGACCCGGAGCCGTGAAGAGCATTTCCGGATTGACGCGAACTGCACCGGTTTCACCATCGATATCGTCGACGACCGTCTGACTGACCGTTGGCCGTGCCCAGAGGAATTCACCGGTTTCCCGGTCCAGCGTGTAAACAACGCCTGTCTTGCCCGGGATTCCGGTGAGGACCCGCCGGGTTTCACCGGCTTGGATATTGGGGCTGATCCAGCTGACTTCTCCCGCAGCGGGGGCTACTGCGGTGTCGATGAGTAAACGTTCGAAGGGATGATCCAGATCCCAGTGGTCGACGATGTGCTGGTAGTACCAGACGACTTCGCCCGTGTCGACGTCGAGCGCCAAAGTCGAGTTGTGATAGAGGTACTTGTCGTCGTTACTACCCATCAGAAACTTGGCTGCGGGTGAGGTGACCGAAGTTCCGAAATACGCGAGACCCAGTTCAGGATCGTAGCTGGGAATCATCCACGTGCCGACATGCCACCGTCTTTCATAGGGGACCTCGCCCCAGGATTCATCTCCAGGTTCTCCAGGCCGGGGAATCGTTCCGGTTCTCCAGATTTCCTCTCCGGTGCGTGCGTCGTGAGCGGTGATCACACAGGCTTCGGGTCCACCCTCGGCATGGCAACTCCGGCCTGAGAGGACCTTTCCGTTGGCGATCAGCACGCCACCGGTGTGCTGGGCTGAGTTGACCCGGTAGTCGAGTATCTGGTTTTCCCACTCCAGCTCGCCGGTTTGGGCATCGAGTGCGAAGACGTAGGAGTCCCCGCTGGTGTCGATAATGCGGTCTTCATAGATAGCCAGGTTCCGTTTGATACCCGGAACCCGAATGAATTCGGTCAGGTCTTCGGGCCATTCCCGCCGGTACTCCCAAAGCTGGTCACCTGTGGACGCGTTCATGGCTTGAATGACGTCGTTCGGGTTCGGCAAATACATCACGCCATCGTGGACCAGGGGTGTGGCTTCCTGGATACCGTCGGACATGCCGCGGGACCAGACCATGCGCAAGTCTCCGACGTTGTCACCGTTGATCTGATCCAGGGGGCTGTAACCCCAGCCGTCAGGTGTTCGGCGCCACGTGAGCCATTCACCCGGATCGGGGTTTTGAAGCATCGTGTCCGTGACGGGAACGAAGCCCTCTTGTGCCCGGGCCGAAGTGGCGGTGGAGAACACGACTGCCAGGACGACGATCGCCAGATAATAGCGTTTCATCAGACTCCCCTCTTTACCTCAAATATGATCAAATTAGACGATATGTTAACAAAGGACAGGCCACACCCGGCGGTGAAACCGGTTGTGGCCTGACGGTTCTCCCGTTACTGGAGGGAACCGGAACTTGGCGTACTGAATCCGAAAATCGTTGCCTTACAGCTTCGACGTTCCATCGATAATACGTAAGCCCCGCCAGCTTCAAACTTCGATCTCGAGATCCTCCTCCACAACACGGACGTTGTAGCAACGAACAGGGGTGAATGCGACACGCGATAGGGCTTTACCGGTTGTGATATCGAACTTAGCGCCGTGCCACTAGCAAGTGACCGTCTTCCCGGCAACATGACCGCCCGATAGCGGAGCGCCCTGGTGAGTGCACGAGTCGCGGATCGCATAGTAAGCACCATCCACATTGAAGACGGCGACCTGCTTGCCACCCACAAAAACCGTTTTCCCTCGCCCGACCGGAATATCCTCCTTCTTCGCCGCTTTCACAAACTCTCCCATTTGTCACCTTCTTGATCGTTGCTAGCGTCCACAACCATCGACGAAGATTCCTGCCAATTTCCAAAATATTATTTCGGGGGAAGATTGATCTCGGTGGCGACGGAAATGAAGCATGACAGCGCGTCGGGTTCCGGATGGAAGAGTTCCTCTCGAACGTTCTTCGAACTCTCTCGATTTCTCGGCCCAACTGCTCGTATCGTCCCCCAGGCACTCAGGCCTCGAGCCAAAACCCCAGGGTCAAGCCAAGCTACCGGCTTGTCCTCCACGCCAACTGAGCGTCCATACATTCGCTGATAACAGTCAGGTAGCGGTCGATGGCATTCCTATTTACATATGGATGAGGATCGCCGGGTCTGCGCAGCCCCAATACGCGGGCCTTCTCCGCTTCTTGATCGTAGTTCGAACGGACCGACAGAAAGACATCCGCGTTGGCCTCCGTTGCAATGTTCCGCAAACGACTGGCTGATCCACTATAGATTCTCATGGCTTCTTCTTCACTTGAAAAATATACGACTCCCTGCTCCACGGCATCCCAATCCCGACCCCCAATTAAGAGGCCGACATGCCGCCCAATTCCTTCCTCGAGGGGCACCAGAGTTGAAAGTGTACCTGGAGAGTTGCCCGGCGTTACATAGAGTGTCAGTGTCGTATCACCGAGCGTCAGGGTCTGGCCATCCGTCACCACGATGTCTTTCCTGGGTTTGAGCCGCTCGGGAACCTCCGGCGTCGTCGCTACGACGTTCCAATCCGCTTCGGACATCATGATCCGCGACTGGTAACGGTCCTGAAACAGTTTGGCTGCCCCATAATGCCTCACATCTGGCGTGTGTATGATGACGTATTTGACATTGGCCGGATCGAGACCTATGTTCTCCAGTCCTTCGACAACGTCTTCGGCGGCGTAGTCCCTTCCCGAATTGAGCAGAATAATTCCGTCGGATGTCGTGACTGCCCAGACATAGAAGCTGGTGCCGACATTGAACAGGTTGTCGAACACCTTCACCGGCTCGACGTACCATTCAGAGCGCTCCGGTATTCGTACGTTGGCTTCGTTGGCAGGCCTCGCCGCTCTAGGTGGCCCCGGTTCACGCGGTTCCCGCTCCCTACAAAGCAGATCGAACGTGGGGTTAAAATCATAGAGTCCCGGCTCCGTCGCAGCGGCTTTCGCCGCGGCCACATGGACTTGAGCCTCGGCCACTTGCCCCCTCGCCTCAATTGCGATCCATCCGGTCAGTAGGGGAATACTGCAGAATAGGCAAAGCAAATAGCGTCTCATAGCGCGTCTCCTTGGCCGGCTCGTCAGTCTTCTTGCGGAATGACCGAGTGTGAATTTCATTGGGTTGCCCTAACAGTCTCGATGTCCAAATGTAGGCATGGAAGAATTTTGGGCCCCGCTCCGGATCATTTGCCAGATGCTCGGATAGGACCTTGATCACAACGCTGCGGATCGGACCGGTATCGGTACCCTGCTACTGCCGAACCAACCGTACCGATTGCGCTGATTCGCCACGGACGAAGTCGACGAGGGCGCTTTGCCACTGAAGACGCTGCTGCAGGTCGTATGTCGCGGATCGAAGCCCTTGGGTGATCCCCGCCGTTTCGAGTCCTTCGCGCCCCGGCGTTATTCTTGTGCAATGCCGGGGCGCGTTCCGTTTGCGGCGGCTTTCCGCGTTTCGCCGAGCCTTATCTTAGATGGCTGTTCAAGAAATCGAGCGTGCGCCCCCAGGCCAGTTGGGCGGCAGCTTCACCGTAACGGCGTCCCGAGTCGTTGAAGAAGGCGTGGTTGGCCTGTGCGTAGATGTAAGCTTCGTAACGCACGCTATTGGCTTTGAGCGCGTCCTCGTAAGCGGGCCAACCCGCGAGAAGACGTTCATCGAGTTCGGCGTGATGAACAAGAACCGCCGCTCGGATCTTTGCGACGTCCGCAGTCTCGGGCGCTCTACCGTAAAAGGGAACTGCCGCGGCAAGATCGGGCATTCTCGCGGCAAGCGTGTTGGTCATCCCTCCACCGAAGCAGAATCCCATCACAGCGACGCGGCCCGTGCAGTCGTCACGGGACATCAGCCACTCTGTAGCGGCGACGAAGTCTTCTTCCATCTTTGCAGGATCGACCTGGCGTAGGAGTTCCTCGCCGCTTCGAGTGTCGCCTCCGGCGTTGCCTCCTACGGAAGTTGCGCCGTCCGGTGCGAACGCCATGAAGTTTTCAGTCGCCAGACGCCGCGCAACATCTTCGATATGAGGATTGAGGCTGCTGGCGCCGTGGATGACGATGACACCGGGGAGCTGTCCGGTCGTGTTTGCCGGACGTGCCAGATAACCTCGAATGGACCCATTGCCATCGGGTGAAGGGGCCGTCGCGTACTCGGTCGTGATTCGAGTGTCGTCGGGTGGGACCTGCTGTCCCCACGCATAGTTCGGTCCCAGGCTTTTTAACAAGGCCATGCCTGTCAAGCCGCCGACGGCGACGTTGCGGGCGCGGTCGAAGAATTCGCGACGGGAAATCAGACCGTGGTTGTAGTCCTCCAGCGCATACCAGAGTTCCTGAGGGTACTCGCCCACTTTGTTTAGTTTCATAGCCGACCCTCCGTTTGAATATCGTTGAAACTGATGACGTTGTTTGTGCGATTGGTGGCGAAGAATATCACGCGCCGACACGGCCGGGCAAAACAAAACGGAGTCGTACTGGATGAAGAAAGGGACGTCGATTCACATCGCGTCGACTCACATTGCGTCATTCAACAACTATGACTGATACAGGGATAGGGAGGTCGCTGACTTTGTTACTCTCCGCTGGGATTCACCATGATATATTCCTCGCCTGAATCACTACCAGCCTAGTTGGATTGTCGATGTTGCAGATCGGGCGCAGGCTTGCAGGTTGAGGGCGTCGTTGTCCGGACGAACGGAAGCTCGCCGAAGTCGACGCCTTATTTGAAGGAGTCCCCTATGAAATACGCATTTTCTCTGGTTTATCGCCACCCGGCCCGATGGGTCGCGCTGCTCGGTCTCGCGCTCATCGCGGGCTGCGCGCCTGCGGGAGAGGTTTCCGAAGATCCAGTCCCCGCTGCCGCCGAAGGGCTGGGGCCGGTATTTGAAACCATGGAGCACCGGATCCGTGTGGTGACCATCGCTGAGGGTATGTCTTTCCCGCATTCGATGGCGTTTTTGCCGGATGGCGGGATGCTGTTCACCCAGCTCAACGGCCAGGTGCGTCTTATCCGTGACGGTGTCCTCGCTCCCGATCCGGTGGGCACGGTGACCGGTGTGCATTCCAGCGAAGGGGCCGGTGCCGGATCCGGTGGATTGATGGACGTCGTTCTCCACCCTGATTTTGCCGAAAACCAATGGGTTTACTTCGTTTACAACAAAACCGGTGAAGCCGGCGCGACGATGGCGGTAGCCCGGGGTGTGTTTGACCAGAACGCGTTCGGCGACATAGCGGACGTTTTTGTTGCCGATGCGGCGACCGACCGGGGCGGGCATCTTTCGGCGCGGATCGTGTTCGCGCCCGACGGTATGCTCTTCGTGGCAATAAGCGACAGGGGCATTCCCGAACTCGCCCAGGATATGAGCAGTCATGCAGGCAAGGTTCTTAGGATCCGCGACGATGGAACCGTACCCGACGACAACCCGTTTGTCGGAATGGAGGGTTACAGTCCGGAAATCTTCACGATCGGGCATCGCAACCTTCACGGAATGGCCGTGCATCCCGGTACCGGCGATGTTTGGATCAACGAGCACGGGGACGAAGTGAATGTTCTTGAAGCCGGTGCCAACTACGGCTGGCCGTTTCTTTCAGTCGCGGGAGCCGGCGGCGGCAACCCCACGCTCCCCGTGCCCCGGGAAGTGGAGTTGACGTGGCCCCATATTTCATGGAACCCGACACTCAATATTTCCGGGCTGATGTTTTATACAGGAGATCGATTTCCCGGATGGCAGGGCAACCTGTTCGTTGGTGGTCTCGGGACCCAGCAGGTACACCGGGTGGAGTTCAACCTGGATTCTTCGGGTCCGTTGTTTACCCAGATCCGCGAGGCTTTGTTTACCGATATCGGCCAGCGAGTCCGCGACCTGAAGCAGGGACCGGACGGATTGATCTATTTCACGACCTATGATGCCGATTCCGGGGCCGTTATGAGGATCGAGCCGGTCGGCTGATACGGCCGGACCCATCGTTCGAACCCCCGGAAGTTGCTCGTAGCAACCTGCCGGACCGACTTCCACGCCTGATGGCAGCTTTGGCGCAGTCCGATCAAGGACAGGAAACATACGGTGTGTCGATCGTGGGTGATTCCCTACCGCTCGCAGTAGGACCCAGTGTCTACCTGCGAACTGAATGCAGGAATTCAGAGTCAGGCGATCGCTCCGGGAGGCGACCCCACCTACCTGGATCCCGAAGAGTCGCGCATGCTGATCGAAGGCGGAGAGCACCGGGGATTTCTGCGGGCGTGGGGCTTCTGAAAACAGGAAGATTCCGGGCAATGGACTGAAGGGTTTCCTGACACTGGGAGGGAGAAGGAGAAATGAAGATGTCGAGGAAGATCATAGTCTGCATTCTGCCGTGCTTGATGGTTGCCGTGGTGGTTTCCGGATTCGGCCAGGGCGGCGGCCGAGGGGAAGCCAATTCACCGCAACCGGAAAACGACCGGTCGCGGGCGTATATCGAATCCGCAAGAAGGCTCGCGGGGGAAGACGTAACCGCGCCGTTCAACTTCTATTGCATAGCCGGGAATGCCCGTGGAACCGGGGATGATCCCCCGGACCTCGAACCGGTCCAGCTCTTTGACAATCTGTATGCCGCGGGCAATTCCGAGACGACCGTCCATGCCATAACGACGTCGGAGGGGATTATTCTGATTGACTCCGACCACGCGGATAAAGTCGAAAATGTATTGCTGCCGGGATTGAGAGAACTGGGTCTGGATCCGGCCGACGTCAAGTACATACTTCTCGGTCACGGCCACGCCGACCACTATGGCGGCGCAGCTTTCTTTCAGGATCGGTATGGCACCCGGGTGGGCCTGGGAGAGGCAGACTGGGACCTGATAGAAGCGTCTGCGGCCAATTCGAATCCGGATGCCCCAACGCCGCCGGCGCGGGACATGGTCATCGTGGACCATGAACCCATCACTTTGGGAGACACGACGGTGATTCCCGTGGGGATCCCGGGGCACACGCCTGGATCGATGGCCTACATTTTTCCGGTCAGAGATGGTGGGACAACCCGCATGGCCGGAATGTTCGCCGGAACGATGCTCTCGTCTTTTCTGAGGAGTCCAACGCCCCGCGTCGAGCAGTACATCGATTCGATCGGCCGGTACCTGGAGGTCGCAGCGAGGATGAACGTCGAGGTGGAAGTTCAGAACCATCCGCTCTTCGACGATACGCCGGCCCGTCTGGAACGGTTGAAGATGAGAAAAGGCGGAGAGTCCCATCCCTTCGTGATGGGAAACGACGGATATATCCGGTTCTGGCGGGTTATATCCGAGTGCATGCAGGCCGAAATCGCCCGGCGTGACGATGGGGAATAGAGCGCAATTCTGGGAGAACTCCGACCTGCCTCCGGCTGGGCCATGCCGCAGTTTAGGCATTGACCGTTACAGAGTGGCGAAAGACGCTATACGCGGACCGGCTTCAGCCTTGACAGAATCCGGAGCCAGACATAGTGTGATCACAGGCGAAAGGGGCAAGAGCCACTCACCGAGATTTAGAAAAGTCTTTTGCTTGAGGCGGAGGTTTTTCCGTAATGTGTGACACGAAAAAAGCCTTGACGCTGGTTTCGCTGATGGTCTGTCTGGTATTGCTCTCGGTGCCGACGCTGGCTCATCACGGAACCAATATTTCCTACGACAGGTCGGTCACGGTTACTGTAGAGGGCGTCGTTACGGGTTTCAGGTATATCAATCCCCATCCTCCAATCTTTGTTGACGTACGGGACGAGTCGGGCAACGTTACAAATTGGACACTCGAAACAGCTCCAACTCCCTACACTCTAGCCCTGAGAGGCTGGAACAAAAGACGCTCGGAGGAGGCCTTAAAGCCCGGGACCGTAGTTACCGTGACGATGTCCCCCTCCCGCGCCGGCACGCCTGTTGGGCTACTGCGGAGCATCGTGGATGACGCGGGCGAAGTAATCTTCGGAGAGAATCGAACGAGGTAAGGTACCACCGACAACGATGGTTCTATCCGAAACCCTGCTTGCTAACGACACTGTATTTTCAAACAGAATCCTAGCGGAAGGAAGCAATGACTAAGGAGTTTTCAATGCGACATCGTTCTCTGTCTCGTTCAATAGTTGTTGTGGTGGCGTTGCTGGCGTTTACGTCGATGACGTTCGCCGAGGCCGAGCAGCCATCAGGGGCACAGAAGGTTTCAAATTGGGGTTATCAGGCGGAGGGTCCCCGGCCCGAACTGCCGCCACTCGATCCGAACGAATCGTTTGACCCCCATGACTTTTCCGGTGTTTTCGTGACCAATCACCGGGGCACGAACGGCTTCCGTAGTATGACCGAAGAGTCGGACATTCCTCCCAGGACCCCTTGGGCTCAAGAAGTCTACCTGAGCCGACTGACCGGCCGCCCGCACGAAGGTAAGGAGGCTATCGAACCCGCGTTTGGAAACGATCCCATCATGGGTTGCAACCCGAAGGGACTTCTACGCCTCTTTATGTACACGAACCCGTCTGAGTTCATTCACACCGCTTCTGGCGACCGGATCCTGATGACGTTCCAAAGCCAGGGAAGTACACGCAACATCTGGATGGACGGGCGGGCACTGCCAGTAAATCCCGAACCCCGTTGGAACGGATACTCGGCGGGTCGTTGGGAGGGTGACACCCTCGTGATCGACACGATCGGTTTCGATGACAGGGCCTGGCTCGATCAGTATGGCAATGTCTACAGCACTGACATGCGTCTCGAGGAGCGCTGGCGGCGGGTGGATCGGGATACTCTCGAATCCGTCTACCGTATAGAAGATCCCACCTCGTATACGCGTCCATGGGTCAGTACGACGAAAGTCTGGCAACGGCTGGCACATGAACTTCGTGAAGTATTCTGCGCGCCGATGGATGAGCTGTACTTCAATGAGGCCGTCCGGGACCCGGCCGGGGGTATCGTCGACGAATAGAGCGGGAAGTCAACGCGCCTTCGAAACCCCGATCGTGCCTACGATCGGGGTTTTTCTTTGGGCTAGTGGCCTGTAACAGAAGTATCGCCAGTGGCGCCGATGGGTCTTGCTGTCGAGGTCGAGGAGCGAGGAGGGCCACCGAGATTTAGAACCGAGACCGCGGGCGCCGCTTTTTCATCGTGACCGACGAGCGACAAAGAAATCGACACCAACCCCCATCGGCCCAAGGGGTTCGGGCCCAACGGCACCGTCTTCGTTGTTGCTCCTCACTCACAATGAAAGAGCATTGCCTCCTTCGTCGCGCCTAGAATCCGGTGCCGTTGGGCCCGAACGCCGCAAGCGATACCTCTGTTACAGGCCACTAGTTCGAATCAATTACCGAGTTCGTTCCCGGTGCCTGGACAATCGAGGCTCGCTCGTGCCCGCCTTCAAAGCAGAATTGCAGGCACTGAAGCGTCCTGCTAGCGATTGCGGAATCGCGAAGAGCGGATAAAGTCCCGCAAATCATGCACTTTAACGCTCCCAGAAAGGGTTCTGAAAAGTTTTTACAAGGCCTCTGGGCGTGGGGTATAGTGGCGCTATCTGGTCACTTATTTGCGGCGATATTCCGAGTGATATGTGGATAAGTAGTTTAGTAGGTAAGTGAGAAACCGCAATGGGCGCGGTTCAATGCAGTGCATACAATTTGGAGGTGACACATGAAGGCTCTTGGACGGCTGGCACTAACGGCCTGTACGTTGGCGGTGTGCTGCATGTTGAGCACCGCAGTGCTGGCACACCATGGACGCTCGGGCTATGGCTCGGATGACTCCATCGTCACAATAAAAGGCGTCGTCGCGGAGGTGATGTGGAGAAATCCACATGTTTTTGTCGTTTACGACGTGACCGACGACAGCGGTGATGTCGTCCAGTGGATGGGCGAGTTCTCTTCCGCGCAAACGATGATGAGCGAGGGCATGAGTCGTACGGCATTCAAGCCCGGCGATGAAGTCCTGGTGACGACTCTACCGGCAGCGAGCGGGACGCCCCACGGCCTGGTCATAAAGATCGAGACGGTGGACGGCAGCGTCTCGGTGGATTTATCGGCACGACGCGGCGGTGTCCGAGCACCCTAGTTTCTACAGGCGACGACCCCTGGGACACGCGGGTCCGGGGCGAAATCGCGTTCAGACCACACACTATTTTTTGAGCTTATGGAGCTACGAGTAATGCGCAAAGAAATCATTGTCCTGATCCTTGCAGTCTCGGTCATCGTGACGGCACCGGTGCCGGCCGAGAGCCAGGAAACGGCAGAACAGTTGGAGAGTCGAATCGATCATACGGCGGCACAGCCTTCGATACCGCCGCCGGATGGCTGGAAGCAATGTCCCCGATGCCAGAACAACCAGGACCGGCTGGACGGTTGGGAGGAGTACGGTGTTGAAGGTCGTGACTTCGACCCACACGACCTTTCCGGTGTCTGGGGCTTTGACGGCGTGGGCCGGGCCTTCAGGAACCCGCCCCCGTTGACGGAGTTGGGACAACAGTGGTTGGACGCACGCGACGGAGAGGGACCCCAGTCGAGGAACACTCCGGAATTGCGGACGTGTGACCCCCTGGCGTATCCACGCCTGTTCTCATACAACTATGGTTTCGAGTTCGTGATGCTACCCGACAGGGTGCTGCAGTTCTTTGAGTGGGGCCACACGTGGCGCACGATCTGGACGGACGGGCGGGAACTCCCCGAAGAACCTCCCATGCTGCACTGGCTGGGCTGGAACGTGGGCCATTGGGAAGGCGACACCTTCGTCATCGAGTCCAACGGTTTTGACGATAGGGCATGGGTCAGCGGTGAGATGCGCCTCGAGGAGCGGTACCGGCGGGTGGACTACGGCACGCTCGAGGCCGAGTTGACGATCAATGATCCGAAGACGTATACGGAACCGTTCGTAACATCAGGTACGATCAAGTTAGTTCCGAGTGCGGAACTCTGGGAGTATTTCTGCGTGCCCTCGGATGAGAAGTTGTTCGATGAACTGATCCATGTGCCTGTGTCGTCGGCACAATAGATAGGTCCTGAGCGTTGGGAAAAACTTGATCCATCCGATGTGTCGGATGGGCTGACCTCCCTGCTGCAACTACACGGCGGGGTGAGTCGGGCGTGTTCCGTTGCGATTTGAAAAACCTTCGATGCCGGGCCGCCGTTAGCCGGCGCACCCGGCAATAATCCGCGGCGTAGGTCGTAGCGAAGGTCATGCGGGGAGGCATTTCTATTATGAGTCAAGAAGATGGTAAGCCCAGAATCGAGTCGACACCGGGCCATTCGATCATAATCAACCAACCGATGGTGCGGGACTACTCCACCGGTGGCGGCCACAGCCCGGCGGACGAGCTGGTCGAAGGCGACGAGGGGATTGTCACCCCGAAGTGGCAGGGCTATCCGCCCGAAGACCTCAATGTGGTCGGCAAACCGTTTGCGCCGCTGCCGGAAGTCGCGATACCCCGGTATACCGGACGAGCGCAGTATGCCACGCGGATCATGCTTCCCAACATGCTCTACACGAAGATGGTCCAGAGCCCGCATCCGCGCGCCCGTGTGCGAGGCATCGACATTTCCCGGGCGGAACGGATGCCGGGAGTGGCCTATGTCCTCACCGCCGGAAACGCCCCCAGCACCTATCCGTTTCCTGAAGAGCTCGCTCACGTGGGCGAAACCGTCGCCTTCGTGGCGGCGGAAACCGAAGATCTGGCCGAGGACGCCGCTGCGGCGATCGAGGTGGACTACGAGGTGCTTCCCTCCGCATCCACGCTTGAGCAGGTCATGGCGTCGGATGCGCCGCTCCTCAATCCAGCCGGGAACCTGAGGCACTTGCGTCCGGATCAGGACGGGTACGATCCCGATGCCACCCGAGTGCTCGAGTATGGAGATGTCGACCAGGCGTTTGAGGAGGCGGATGTCGTCCGGGAATTCACATATTACTTCGGCGGTGCGCGCCCCATTCCGTTGCAGCCCGCCAGTTGTGTCGCCAATTGGGACGGCGACCGGCTGACTTTCTGGGGTATGGGCCAGGGAATCTTCCAGTACAGGAGGGATTTGGCTCGTGGGCTGGGCATCGATGAGTCGAACGTTCGATTTATCAACAAGTGGAACGGCGGTACGTTCGGTCCCGACACCGGATCCGGCAGGTTCCAGGTGTGGATTGCGCATATCGCCAGGATGACCAGACGTCCCACGAAGATCGTGCTCGACAAGGGCCAGGAACTGGGACAAATTTCGGTCAAACCCGAAACGTTGACCCGATTCAAGGTCGGCGCGACCCGTGAAGGAAAAATTATCGCCAGCGAACGGACGTTCTACATGAGCCGGGGCAGCAACGCCGGCGGTGGTGGCGCGGGGGGCGGCCGGTCCGAGCTCTACCTGCACGTGGTCCCCAACTGGAGAGAAATTGGCTACAACTACATGACGAATACCCAGCGAATCGGTGCCTCGCGGAGCAACGAGCAGCAGGAATTCAAATTCGCCTGGGAAAGCATGATGGATGAAATGGCCGAAGCCGTAGGAATGGACCCCGTCGAGTTCCGGCTGATCAATATCCAGAAGCCCGGAACACAGATCACCCATGAATCGGGCGGTCCCACCATCACTCCGATGCCTGAAAGCTTGGACGAGACACTCACCTACGATTCGTATGCATCGGTCGAAGTCCTGGAGGAAGGTGCACGCGTCATTGGTTGGGATCAGCGCAATCCCGTGCCCGGGGGTAATCCTGGGCGGTTCAAGCGCGGGCTCGGCCTGGCGATGTCGCAACACCATGCCGGGCGCGTGGGTTATCGCGATGGCGAACGCGGATTCGAGATCCGCATGGCGCAGAGCGCAGGGACGACTCCCTTCAGTGGCGGTGGCGGTGGCGGTGTGCCCTTCGATGCGCGCGTGGACGTGAACCGGGACGGCACGATTCTCCTGTACTTCACCAATCCCGACAGCGGCACCAACCACGGTACGGCAATGGCGGCTTTGGCTGCCGAACTTCTGGGCTTTACGAGCCTGGATCAAATTCGGGCGACATGGGGCGATTCCGAGACTGCGCCAATGGGTCCCCGTTGGAACAGTGGCATGACCACTCAGCTACAAGGGGGTGCCATTTGCAGCGCGGTCATTAAGCTGCGGCAGGACCTTCTGGAGCGAGCGGGTGCCCGTCTGAACGTCGACTCGGCAGGACTCGATATCCAGGACGGAGTCATCCGAGCCCGGGCCGATTCCGAGATCCAAACGACGTTTGCCCAGCTGGCCCAGACCGCCGAAGGCCTGATCACCCATCGCGGCCAGTGCATCCATCCGGGATCAATCGGACGCGCCCTGAATCGGGGTATTGCCGCCTGCTTCGCGGAAGTCGAGGTCGATACGTGGACGGGCGACTGGAGTTTTGTGAACGCGGCCTATTGCCATGATTCGGGCTTCATCATCAACCCTCTCCTGGGCGAAGCCGATATGGAAGGATCCCTGATCCAGAGTTTCCAGATGTCGACGGATTCCATTCCGACGGACCGGGAATATCCGGGGATCCGCCATTACAGCGTCGGGTTCCTGTCCTACCGACTGCCCACGATCATGGATGTGCCCAACTCGACGCAGGTGTTCGTGAACAGTTTGGAACCACGTTGGTTCTTTGGATCGAAGGGATTTGCCGAAACCGCGATCGGGTCCGTGCCCGGCGCGCTGTCCAACGCAATCTACAACGCGTGCGGGGTGCGGATCCGGGAGCATCCGATCACCCGTGACAAGATCATGGCGGGATTGAAGGCCAACGCGGAGCAGGCGTGAAACCAGGTCCGTTCCGCAATTCGAAGAGATCGACTGCGGCATAAGCGTAACGAATCCACGCTGTAGCCAGGAGGAACCCGGATAGCCATGCAGACAGTTGACTGTGTCTTATTTGAACCCGTAGGTTGCCTCGCTGAATTTCCGCGCGATGAATTCACCGAAATCGCTTTGAAGTTGTCTGGCGAGCGGACGGCCTCGAACAGATCCGGGAGCGAGGCGTATTGGATGGTGCTGGACTGGATGCAGAAGGCGGGCAGGGAATTGACTTCGGCGGAGAAGGAAATGGTGGAAGCCCTGGAAATTCAGGCTATTGATCGCGTGGAACTGTACGAGGACGTCATTCCCTCCCTCTCCGAACTCGCTGAAATGGGTGTGGGGACGTTGATAGCCTCTTCGTTGTCTGCTCCGGCGGTGGCGCATTTCTTAGACAGATTCTCCCTTGCCGGTTCTTTCCGAGAGGTATGGAATCGAGACAACTCCGGCGGTGTCAAGACGCATCCCCTGACCCGCGCGATGGAGGGCGCATCCTTCAAGCCCGAAAACGTGATATCGCTCGCCGACACCGAAGAAGGCCTGAAGACGGCAACCGATGTCGGCGCGAGTTCGATCCTGATGATCAATGATTATGATGAGGGACGGAGATTGGCGATGTACGGGCCCACAGGGGGTATTGTCTCCCTGCACGAACTGCCCGATTTTGTCCGGCTTGTCGCCGAAAACGTCGGGGTGTCGGAACAGAGTTGATTGTGGCATGCACGGAGGGCGTTGACGAAGCACTCGTGGACCACAAATTCAGGTTTAGGCAGTATGACTTCAGTGAGTCAGTGCGAACACGCCGGCTGCCCTTGAGTATGGTTCCAGGTTCCCCAGATTCGATGGAGGTTTCAGATATGCAGTATTCCCGGAGACATTTCCTGAAAGCGGCCGGCTCCGGTGCGGTCGTATTGACAACGGTGGGAGGTTACGCCTCGGTGGCCGGATCCGCGGCCCCGGCCCAGACCGGGGCGGGTATTCCCGCGCCGATGACGGTGGAGATCGGAACCTTCATCATCAACGGAGCCACCTACCAGGCCGAATACGAGGCCCGGACGACCTTGTGGGAAGTGATCGCGATGAAGCTGGCGCTGACGGGGACGAACCGGAGCTGCAATCGGGCCAGTTGCGGCGCCTGTAGCGTGCTGATCGAGGGGACCCCCTATTACTCCTGCCATACATTGGCGACGGAGGCGACGGGCAAGGACATCTTCACGGTTGAAGGGCTGGGCGATGAAGACAATCTGCATCCGATCCAGGCGGTGGGGCACCGGTACGTGGCGGCCGACTGCGGATACTGCACGGCGGGATGGGAAGTGACGGCAAAGGGACTGCTCGACGAGAACCCGGACCCGACGGTGGATGAAGTCAAGATGGCGCTGTCGGGACACATCTGCCGGTGTGCGGCCTACCCGGCAATCATCCGGACGGTGGTGGATGCCGGCAAGGTCATGCGCGGGGAGGCTGAACTATGAGTCAGGAGGACGGCATACCGAAGATCGTACCGTCGGCACACGATTCAATCGTGGTCGATCAACCGATGGTCCGGGATTATTCCACCGGCGGCGGTCACGGCCCCGAAGACATACTCGTCGAAGGTGACGATCAGATCGTAACGCAGAAGTGGCAGGGCTACCCGCCGGTGAATCTCAACGTCGTTGGAAAGTCGTATGCGCCGCTGCCTGAGGTCGCCCTACCGCGGCATTTGGGCACAGCCCAGTACGCTACCCGCGTGTGGTTTCCCGACCTGCTCTATGGGAAGCTCCTGGTCAGCCCCCATCCGCGGGCCCGAGTTCTGAGACTCGATGTTTCAGCGGCGGAGCCGATGCCGGGCGTGGCCTATATTCTCACGGCCCAGAACGCGCCGGCCAACTTCCCGATGTCGGAGGAACTCAGCTACGCTGGAGAAATCGTCGCCATCGTTGTGGGGGAGACCGAGGATCTGGCCGAGGATGCTGTCGCGGCCATCGAGGTCGAGTATGAAACTCTTCCTTTCGCCGCGACGCTCGATCAGGTAATGGCGCCGGATGCACCTCAAACCCGGCCGGACAGGGAGAATCTCAGAACGTCGGAAATCGAATTCGGTGATGTCGATGGAGCATTCGAAGCGGCGGATGTGGTTCGGGAGTTCACCTATTACTTCGGTGGAGCGCGCCCCATTCCCATGCAGCCTGCCAGCTGCGTCGCAAAATGGGACGGTGATCAGCTGACGTTCTATGCCATGGGGCAGAGAATCTATCCGCATCGCCAGTCTCTGGCCCGAGGGTTGGGCATCGATGAATCCAATATTCGATTTATCAACAAATGGAACGGCGGCACTTTCGGTCCCGACACCGGATCGGTCAGGTTCCAGGTTTTCATTTCCCATCTCGCGAAAATTACGGGTCGACCCGTCAAGATCGCGCTGCCGAAGGACCAGGAACTGGGGCAGATGTCGGTGAAACCGGAGAGCCTGACCCATTTTAAGGTCGGAGCCACCAGCGACGGACGAATCACGGTCTGTCAGCGGGAAGTCCACATTGCCACAGGCGCGGGGGGCGGGGGTGGTGGCGGACGCGGTGGAGGACGGTCCGAGCTCTACCTGCACGTTATTCCCAACTGGAGAGAACTGGGGTTCAACTACACAACGAACTCACAATTGATCGGTCCGTCCCGGAGCAACGCGCAGCAGGAGTTCAAGTTTGCCTGGGAGAGCATGATGGATGAGATGGCGGAAGCTGTAGGGATGGATCCCGTCCGGTTCCGCCTCCTGAACATTCAAAAACCCGGCACTCAGGTTACGCTGGAATCGGGTGGTCCGACAATGACCGAGATGCCCGAGAGCGAAAACGAGACCCTCACCTACGATTCCTATGCCTCGGTTGAGGTGCTGGAAGAAGGTGCGAAGGCCATCGGCTGGGATCAGAGGAATCCCGTGCCCGGCGGCAACGCCGGCCGGTTCAAGCGGGGATTCGGCGTGGCGAATTCCCAGCACCATGCCGGTCGCGTGGGTTACCGCGAAGGGGAGGTCGGTTTCGAACGGATCATGGCGGAGATCGCCCTGGGTGACGGTAGTTTCACAGGTGGCGGCGGCGGCGGCTCAGCGTTCAACGCCGAGCTGGAGTTGCGAGACGACGGCAACGTCTATTTGCACTTCGCCCAGCCCGACAGCGGGACGAACCACGGCACCTCGATGGCGGCACTGGTTGCGGAGATTCTGGGATATACCAGCCTGGATCACATCCGTGCGATATGGGGGGACACCGATCTGGCTCCCCCGGCTCCAGGATGGAACAGCGGTCTCACGACACAGTTGCAAGGCGGGGCCCTGAACGCTGCCGCCGAAAAGCTCCGGAACGATCTTCTCCGGCGTGCGGCAACGGCGTTGGGGGTGGATGAGGCCGGCCTTGAGATTCGGGATGGCGTCATCTCGTCCGAAGCCAACCCCGGGAATCAGACGACGTTCGCGGCGCTGGCCCGGGCGAACGATGGCGTCATAAGCTTCCCGGGCCAGGCTGTCCATCCGGGTTCGATTGGACGAGCCATGAACCGGGGCATCGGGGCTTGCTTTGCCGAGGTTGAGGTCGACACCTGGACGGGTGATTGGCACTTCGTGAGGTCGGCCTACTGCCATGATTCCGGGCAGGTCATCAACCCTCTGGTCGCTGAAGGCGACATGACCGGATCCCTGATCCAGAGCTTTCAGATGACGACGGACGCGATCCCATCCGACCGCGAGTTGCCCGGAATCCGTCACTACAGTGTCGGCTATCTGTCCTACCGGCTGCCCACGATTATGGATGTTCCCGACGCGACCCAGGTATTCGTCAACAGTCTGGAGCCGCGTTGGTTCTATGGGACGAAAGGGTTTGCCGAAACCTCCATCGGGGCCGTCCCCGGTGCCGTTGCGAATGCCATCTACAATGCGTGCGGGGTTCGAATCCGGGAGCATCCGATCACGCGGGACAAGATCATGGCTGGATTGAAAGAGTTGGAGGCAAGGGCATGAAGAAAGTATCGATATATCGACCGACGAGCATCGATGAAGCGATCCAGATATTGACGTTGCATGGAACGGAAGCGGGCGTCTATGCGGGCGGGACCGATCTGCTGATCCGCTTGAAAAACCGCCTGGATCAGGCGCCGAGTTATCTGGTCGATGTGAAGGGCATTCCCAACCTGAGCTACATCCGGGAGAACCCGACCGGGGGCGTGGATATCGGTGCCCTGACCAAACTGTCGGAGATCGTGGATTCGCCCCTGATGGGGCGGAAGTACCCGATGGTGGTGGAAGCGTTCCAGATGATCTCTTCGCCGGAGTTGAGGAACGCGTCAACGTTGGGCGGGGACCTGTTGCAGGAGGTATGGTGCCAGTACCTGAGAGGGGGCTATGCCTGCTACCGCAATGGGGGCTATATCTGCCATGGAGCGATCGGAGACAACAGCTACTACCACTCGGCGATGGGAGGCCGGCTGTGCTACGCGGTGTATCCGGGGGATGCCGCGCCGGCGCTGATTCCGTTTGATGCGACGGTGAAGCTGGTGGGTCCGCTGGGGACCAAGGAGTTGAGCGTAGAGCAACTGGTGCCCGGGGACATGATGGTGGATGGACGGATCCAGTCGCACGTGGTGCGGTTCAACGAGATATTGACGGAGGTGACGCTGCCGGCGCCGCCCAATGGGTTCCGGGCATCGTTTGAGAAGATCCGGCCGCGCGGAGTGTGGGACTTTGCGATGGCATCGATGGCGATGGGACTGGAGATGAGCGGGCAAACGATCACGGATTCGCGGGTGGTCTTCGGGGGGATTGCGGGACGGCCGTTGAGAGAACATGCGGTGGAGGACTTTCTGAGAGGGAAGACCTTGAGTCCGGAGTTGGCGGCCGAGGCGCCGTCGACAGCACTGGCAGAAGCGGCACCGCTGAAGTACAACGCGATGAAGATCGACATGGCGAAAGGCCTGTTGCGGTCCGGTCTGGAGAAACTGGCGACGGCATAAAGGTCGCGACGTCTACCTGAAGCGAGGCAACCCCCCGAAGCGGGTCGGTTGCCTCGCTTTGATTTTTGGCCTGAATTCTTCCCATCAGCCGATGGCGAAACGCCAACATTTGCTTGTTTAGAACTGGAACCGCATTCCGGCTTCGATTTCGCGCGGCTGTTGCGCGTTGAAGGATCGTGGGAAAAAAGGCGAGGTCAGAACGCCACTTGGCGTGCCGAGGTGCGTCATTTATGGACTTCCCTGGCTGACTGGCTCGTCCCACGCGCACCCTTCTAACGTCGGGAACTCCTGAATGGAAACCAATCGAGACGAGTCGGTGGTTGGTGCCGAGACCGAATCGGGAACGGCGGTGGCCCTGGCCCCCACGATCGCGATCACCGCGAATGGGAGAACTGCCAAGACATAGCTACGCCTGCCTATTACACTGATTGAGCCTCCATTCAGAATCCAGTCAGACACCAGCTAAGATCACGACTTTAGACATAGGAATCGGAACATTTTCGGGATTCTACAACAGGGATTCGAACGATATAACTTCTGTGGAACGAGCGGTTTGGTATCTTCTTGACAGAGCGGATCCGCACTGTTATCGTGCGCTCAGAAACTCTAGCCCCTATATTTCACGGATAGGACCAGAAAAGGCCGCCCTGTTTGGCATAAAGCGTTTAACGAGAAACGTTTAAAAACCCAAACGGAGACGGCCCTTATGAGAACAGAGTGTAACCAAGCCACGTTCGAATTTCACGGACTTTTTCAACGGAAAGTGAAGGCGCGATTCGACGGCGGAAAGATCACCTCCGACGCGGGTGTTCTGCTGTTGAGGGAAGTCGAGAAGCGGACGGGTTTGATCGCCGGACTGGAGCAGTGTTTTACCGATCACCGGGACCCGAGGTTGATCGAACACAGCGTGAAGGAGTTGTTGGGCCAGCGGATTTATGGGCTGTGCTTGGGCTATGAGGACCTGAACGACCACGACCAGCTACGGACCGATCCGATGCTGGCCGTGGCGGTGGAGAAGGCCGATCCGCTGGGGGAAAACCGGCGGCAGGCCGGAGACCGGGGAAAGGCGTTGGCAGGCAAGTGCACGCTGAACCGGTTGGAACTGACCGCAGAGCAGGTCGATGGCCAGGAGCGGTACAAGAAGATCGCCATGGATGGCGACAAGATCGACCGGTGGATGGTCGACGCGTTTATCGCGGCCCACGAATCGGAGCCCTCTGAGATCGTTCTGGACCTGGATGCCACCGACGATACGATCCATGGCAACCAGGAAGGACGGTTCTTTCACGGCTACTACGGCCACTACTGCTACCTGCCGTTGTACATCTTCTCGGGAGAACATCTGCTGTGCGCCCGGCTCCGGCGTTCCAACATTGACGGGGCCGACGGAGCGGTGGATGAGTTAGAGCGCATCGTCGGTCAGATCCGACAGGTGTGGCCCACAGTATCGATCATCATCCGGGCCGACTCGGGCTTTTGCAGGGATGAACTGCTCGCCTGGTGTGAATCCCATCCGGTCGATTATGTGATCGGGTTGGCCAAGAACAGTCGTCTCAAGCAAGAAATCGCTGAAGAAATGGTTCAGGCGGAAGCGGAGTTTAACGCCACCGGGAAACCGGCGCGGGTGTTTAAGGATTTCCAGTACCGGACTCTAAACAGCTGGACCCGCGCGCGACGCGTCGTCGGCAAGGCGGAGTTCCTGGACAAGGGCGCCAATCCCCGATTCATCGTGACCTCCCTGCCGCCGGAACGCTTCCAAGCCCGCGCTTTGTATGAGGACTTCTACTGCGCGCGGGGCGACATGGAGAACCGTATCAAGGAACAGCAGTTGGACCTATTTGCGGACCGGACCAGCGCGGCGACCATGCGCGCCAATCAGCTCCGGCTCTATCTCTCCTCAGCTGCGTACATGCTCATGCATGCCCTGCGACGCCTCGGGCTCAAAGATACCGCGATGGCCCATGCCCAGTGCGGGACCATCCGTCTGAAGCTTCTCAAAATCGGCGCCCGAATCCGCCTGACGGTCCGCAACGTCTGGATCTCGATGTCGGAGGCCTATCCCTATCCCGAAACCTTCGCCCTTATCATGCGGAACCTGCAGTCGATTCCGCTTCGTTGCTGACGACACGATTCACCCACAACCGAAAAACTCACTTCTTCATCTGCACAGGGCCGAGGTCTGCCTCCACACGCCGAATCATGTCCCTGTCGTGCCAAACGAGTCGACCTCACGTCCTCAACAACGACTGATTCCCCCGATTCACCGACTCCAGGATTCAGAACTCGCCGCAATTCGTTTCTCGTACCCGAAAACCAGCCGATTCCCGGATTGGTGACCCATCCGGGCTAGTAACTAATGTCCGGACGAATGGGTCTAGCCCGGAATCGGGTGGGACGTTGGGCGCGTTCCCGCAGGTTGAGGATCTCGCCGCGATCCCTCGCGGCCGCTTCGCGAGTTCGGGAAGCCGCCGAGGAAGAAACCAGTCAGTCCTATCTAATGAACCTTGTTGCATGGATCATCCCGAAGGATGCCTTATCATCGTGTTTTTCAACACCGGGGATAACTTAGATGCCACATAAGTTCAACGCAGCCCGACGGCACAAGTTTGATAAGGCGCAGTATCGGGTGATCAACTGGGCGGAATATAACGAGAGCCTGCGCCAGCGGGGTGATCTGACGATCTGGGTCAGTGAGGAGGCTCAAAGTGTGTGGAGCGCGCCGCGCCGCACGTCACGGGGTGGCCAGCGGAGATACTCGGATCTGGCGATCGAGACATGCCTGACGCTGCGCACGGCGTATCGGCTTGGGTTGCGACAAACGCAGGGGCTGATGGGTTCCATCGGCACGCTCATGGGGCTGGATATACGGGTGCCGGACTTCTCCACACTGTCGCGTCGTGCAAACGGCTTGAGCATCGCTCAGGTGATGATGCAAGCCGGATCTGTGCCTGTCCATCTGGTGGTGGACAGTACCGGCCTCAAGATCTTCGGCGAAGGGGAATGGCTCGCGCAGAAGCATAAAATCAAGGGAATACGCCGCCGCTGGCGCAAACTCCACCTCGGACTGGACTTGGCCAGCGGTGCGATTGTTTGCGCCAATCTGACTCACGATGACGTTGGAGACAGCACTGCATTACCCGGGCTCCTGGATCAACTCGATGCCCCGGTCACGGGCTTTCTGGCTGACGGCGCCTATGATGGAGCGTCTACACGAGATCTGCTGAGGGAACGGTATGGGGAGACCCTGGATGTGGTTATACCGCCGCCAAAGAACGCAGTGATCCGACCGCAATCGGCGCGGGATCCAACCGTTCGGGATCGCCATATTGCTCAGATCCGCAGCAACGGCCGCATGGCCTGGCAAGTGGCCACAGGGTACAACCGGCGCAGCCGGATAGAAACGCAGATCGGCCGTTGGAAGGGTGTCATCGGCCGCAGACTCCAATCCCGCAGCTTCTCCAGGCAGATCACGGAGATCCAACTCGGCCAAAAAGTCCTGAACACAATGACCGCACTCGGACGGCCTGTGTTCGAGCGTATCGCCTGACGCTACCGCTTGGGAAAGGGCGAATTCCATCTCCGCCCCGATCCATGCAACAACGTTCGGTGCATTACGGAGCGACCGGACAAGTCCGGCGGTCGATTGAAGTGCTTGAACAGGGCCAGCGGAATCTGGAGCTTTTCAACGCGTACTATTCCGAGCCCGGGCGCTTGACCGTTGCACTCAACATGGTGACGGCCCAGCTGGCGATGGGAGATCTGGAAGCCGCCGGTGAAGCCTTGGAGCAAGTCCGGGACATTGGTTTCGATGAGCCCGCGTTCCAACAGGTGCAGGGCAACTGGTTCCTGGCCGCGGAACAGCCCGAGTTGGCGATCGAGGCTTTTGAGAGCTTGAATGCCCTCGATCCGGATGCCTCCGCGGGATGGCGCGGGCTACAGATGGCTCATTCACAGCTGGGCCAGGAAGATCAAGCGGCCTTGGCCGCTGACAGGTTGCGGGGTCTTGAAGACGCTCAGAATGCGCGTAGCCGGGCCCGCCGGTTCATACCGGTTCGCTACAGATCGCAGGTAACGTTTGGAATTTTGCTGACGGGGTTTGCCGTGATTTTCGTTTCATTGAGATACGTCTGGTCGGTCGCAAGACAAGGATGGTCCAATGTCTGATCGTGCCATCGTCCTGGTCGTTAGTAGGGAGAAAATCTTCGTCGATCTGCTGGTGCGTGCGCTGGAAGGCGACGATCTCGCGATGTACGGGGCGGCGTCGGTCGTGGAAGCCACGCGTCTGTTCGAGCAACACCGTCCGGATCTGATCATCGTCGATCCGGCAATTCCGGGCGGATTCGAGTTCATGGATCAAGTTCGCAGCGGATTGAAGCCGGCCCGGATTGTGGCGCTTGTCGATTCCGATGAAATGCGTGACCGCGTTACGGGTGTGGGTGTCGAACTCACTCTCGATAAGGCCGCGGGTCTGGATGAACTTGTGGGCGCGATACGGCCCTGCTTAAGTGGGGACCTGAAGGTGAAGGTCGGCGGGGACAGGACGCGGATCCTCGTGGCCGATGACGAAGAGGGAATGCGGACCATGCTGGTGGACTACTTGAGCAGTAATGGCTACGCCGCATTCGCTGCCAGAGACGGTAGGGATGCCGTAGAGTTCGTGGCAGACGACCCATCGGTGCGTCTCGTGTTGCTCGATGTGAGCATGCCGCGGATGGGTGGGCTGGAAGCCTTGCGGCAGATCATGATGCTACCGGCTCATCCCGACGTGATCATGATGACCGCAGTGACGGATCGGGAAATCGCCAAACAAACCTTGAACCTGGGGGCCTTCGACTACGTTTTGAAACCCTTTGATTTCAGTTCGATGGAAGCCTCGATCGCGGCCTGTCTCAGCTACTCCGATTATCACAAGCGACCCTGGTGGAAGCGTCTCGTCCGCCGCAGTGCCTGAGTCGTTCCCATTTCTTGCAGTCGGATCTCAAACCCTCATTATTTCAACCATTTCAATCGAATCCGCGCTAAATTAATCGGATGAGCAAGAGCATTCGACTGGGAATTCTAGGCCTTGGGACCGTCGGAACAGGCGTCGTCCGGATCCTCGAAAGAAACGCGGCTTTGATTGAAAGGCGGATTGGCTTGCCTCTTGAGGTGAAGCGTGTCGCCGTTCGGGACCGAAGCAAGGTACGGGGCGTGTCGATCCCGGATGGCGTTTTGACGACGGATCCGTTCAAAGTGGTCAGTGATCCGGATATTGATATCGTGGTGGAACTTATCGGCGGGGAAGATCTGGCTCGCGACCTGGGGCTGGCGGCCATCGCCGGCGGCAAACATCTGGTATCGGCGAACAAGGCTTTATTGGCGGAGCACGGGACAGAAATAAGACATGCGGCCCGTGATGCCGGTGTCAACCTGGGGATCGAAGCCAGTGTTGCCGGTGGCATACCCATCATAAAAACGATTCGCGAGGCGCTCGCTGCCAACCGCATCCTGTCAATTTATGGAATCATCAATGGGACTTCAAATTACATCCTCACGACGATGCGAGAAGAGGACAGGGCTTTCGACGATGTTCTTGATGAAGCGCAGCGCGCCGGATATGCCGAAGCCGATCCGACCTTCGACGTCGGTGGGATCGATGCTGCTCACAAGCTTGCCATTCTGGTCAATCTGGCTTTTGGAGTCGTTGCGAACCCCAGTGATATCTATACCGAAGGGATCACTGAAATCAGTCCGATCGATATCGATTTTGGACGCGAGTTCGGCTACACCTTGAAGTTGTTGGCCATTGCCAAGTCTTCGAGCGGTGGGGTCGAAGCCCGGGTCCACCCCACGATGGTTCCCGACACTCATCCTATTGCTCAAGTGGGGGGCGTCTACAATGCGGTCGAAATTGTGGGCGATGCTGTTGGAGACCTGATGCTTTATGGCCGGGGTGCGGGAGAAATGCCGACTGCCAGCGCAGTGGTCAGCGACATTATGGATATTTCCCGTGAGCTCGGAAAGTCCGCTGAATCGCGCTCGCCCGCGCCGTTGCCCCCTGACGGTGGTGAGGGGACCATCAAGCCCATCGAATCCGTTTCCAGCCTTTATTACCTCCGTTTCATGGTGGACGACCGGCCGGGCGTTCTATCCCAGATCTCCGGAATCCTCGGCCAGCATGACATCAGCATCGAATCGGTCATCCAGAAAAGACGTGAGACCGGTAGCCCGGTGCCGTTGGTAGTGATGACTCACGCGGCGGTCGAACGGCAGGTTCAGGTAGCGCTGTCCGAGATTGACCAACTGGGCAGCGTTTCGGAGAAGGCCGTTTTGATCCGGGTCGAAGCGGAAAAATCCTGACAGCAGTGCGGAATTCGTTGAAACAAATGCTGTGCGTCACTTTGGGTGAGAATGGCGGCTTACCGGTCAAGATTGCGCACCACCGCATTTTTTTCGTACTGATTCCAGTAATTTCTGTATTAATCCCCCACAAACTTGTTGAACTTTCCATGACCTATCTACAGAATGTGAGGACACAAGAGAGCTGAGGTTGATTGTTTTCAGGTACTTAAAGAATGGTGCGAGTCGTGCTCTTGATGAGGTCGTCTGCTGAAATACAAATAGTTTGAGGAGCCGAAAGATTCGGAGGGGGCTGAGGTCATGAGAGTACCAACAATGATAAGGAGACTGATCAGCAAGCTGCTCACCTGTCAGAAAGGCCAGTCGAATTCGTTGATCGAATCGGCGGCCGCGATTGGCGTAGGCGCCGTTCTGGCAGCTGGCGCCATTGGGGCCGGCGGCAACGTGATCATTGACGCGCAGTACCAGAGAGCTGCTGTGGATGTGAAAAGAATCGGTGAGGGCGTCCTGACTTTTTATGGGCATAACAATTTCTATCCGTTGTTCAGAGACGGGAGCTTGACAGGCGCCCAGAACGATGGCTATGGCCAGCTGGTTTCCTTTACCGGCACGTACCCGGCCGCCGACTTTACCACCCCGGCACCAGGCGCTCCATTAGCCGTTGGAACCTAACCTTGTTGCATGGATCATCCCGAAGGATGCCTTATCATCGTGTTTTTCAACACCGGGGATAACTTAGATGCCACATAAGTTCAACGCAGCCCGACGGCACAAGTTTGATAAGGCGCAGTATCGGGTGATCAACTGGGCGGAATATAACGAGAGCCTGCGCCAGCGGGGTGATCTGACGATCTGGGTCAGTGATGAGGCTCAAAGTGTGTGGAGCGCGCCGCGCCGCACGTCACGGGGTGGCCAGCGGAGATACTCGGATCTGGCGATCGAGACATGCCTGACGCTGCGCACGGCGTATCGGCTTGGGTTGCGGCAAACGCAGG
Source organism: Terriglobia bacterium (assembly GCA_965218085.1). Classification (GTDB taxonomy): domain Bacteria; phylum Acidobacteriota; class Terriglobia; order 20CM-2-55-15; family 20CM-2-55-15. The sequence goes on from CBDCKF010000002.1 coordinate 172,319, forward strand.
GACTTATGGGATCCATCGGCACGCTCATGGGGCTGGATATACGGGTGCCGGACTTCTCCACACTGTCGCGTCGTGCAAACGGCTTGAGCATCGCTCAGGTGATGATGCAAGCCGGATCTGTGCCTGTCCATCTGGTGGTGGACAGTACCGGCCTCAAGATCTTCGGCGAAGGGGAATGGCTCGCGCAGAAGCATAAAATCAAGGGAATACGCCGCCGCTGGCGCAAACTCCACCTCGGACTGGACCTGGCCAGCGGTGCGATTGTTTGCGCCAATCTGACTCACGATGACGTTGGAGACAGCACTGCATTACCCGGGCTCCTGGATCAACTCGATGCCCCGGTCGCGGGCTTTCTGGCTGACGGCGCCTATGATGGAGCGTCTACACGAGATCTGCTGAGGGAACGGTATGGGGAGACCCTGGATGTGGTTATACCGCCGCCAAAGAACGCAGCGATCCGACCGCAATCGGCGCGGGATCCAACCGTTCGGGATCGCCATATTGCTCAGATCCGCAGCAACGGCCGCATGGCCTGGCAAGTGGCCACAGGGTACAACCCGCGCAGCCGGATAGAAACGCAGATCGGCCGTTGGAAGGGTGTCATCGGCCGCAGACTCCAATCCCGCAGCTTCTCCAGGCAGATCACGGAGATCCAACTCGGCCAAAAAGTCCTGAACACAATGACCGCACTCGGACGGCCTGTGTTCGAGCGTATCGCCTGACGCTACCGCTTGGGAAAGGGCGAATTCCATCTCCGCCCCGATCCATGCAACAACGCTTACCAATGGTAGCTCCGGGGATCCGTCCGATCGCCAAAGACGGAGCGGATGACAAAGTTGAAATCGGGGCCCAGCAACGCGAGTTCGATTTTGGACAAGACGGCCCGGAGATGCTCCGCCAGATCCGCGATACCCGATTCCGACAGCTTTCCGAAGTCCGGAGAGTGCTCGGTCGGAAACAGCATGATATGAAACGGTGAAAGAGCCGCGTACGGGATGAAGCTCACAAATCCACGGGTCCTGTGAACCATGCGCTCTCCGAACTCACATTCGTCTTCAATAACGGAACAGAACAGGCACTGGGAATTCTCGTCGAAATACCGGACCGCGTCCCAAACGCGGCGCCGGACATCGGCGGGCATGACCGGAGTTCCCACCACCTGGGAATGCGGATGCAATATGGATGTTCCCGACGATCTCCCATGGTTCTTGAAAGGCACTGCGAGTTCGATGCGGGGATCCTTGCTGAGTTCAGCGTAACGGCTCCGAATCATTTCGGTTATGTTTCAGAGTTTCTGCAAAAAAGGGGTCCTGAAATAGGAAGGGGCCAGGGTATCTCCGAGAAAGTTGGCAACCAACAACTTTGAAACGAAGGAGATGAACCGATGGCCCGAACTAAGATTAAGCGAAAGGGAGTGGATTGGAAAGAACTGTTAGGAGAGGAAAAGGATCTGCTGAAAAGCGTCGTGCAGGAGGTGGTTCAGGAAATTCTCGAGGGGGAGATGGAGCAGGTTGTGGCCGCGGCCAAGAGTGAACGAACGGCGGGGCGGACCGGATATCGGAGTGGCTATTACGGGCGGGACCTGGTCACGCGGGTGGGCAAGCTGGAGCTGCGCGTGCCGCAGGACCGGGCCGGGCGGTTCAGCACGGAAGTGTTTGAACGCTACCAACGCAGCGAGAAAGCTTTGGTGGCCAGCTTGGCCGAGATGTACGTGCAGGGCGTGTCGACGCGCAAGGTCAAGGCCATCACCGAAGAATTATGCGGGCATTCGTTTTCGGCCAGCACGATCAGCCGGATTAATAAGACACTGGACACGGAGCTGAAAAAGTTTGCGACGCGAGCATTGGAGGAAGAATACCCGTACCTGATTCTGGATGCGCGCTACGAGAAGGTGCGCGAAGACGGGGTCATCCGGAGCCGAGCAGTTCTGGTGGCGATCGGAATCAACTGGGACGGGAGGCGCGGTGTGTTGGCGGTGGAACTGGCGGAACGGGAAAGCACGACCAGTTGGCGGGAACTGTTACTGAGTTTGAAACAACGCGGCTTGTGCGGCGTGGAGTTCGTGGTGACCGACGATCATGCCGGGTTGAAGAAAGCCATCGCAGAAGTCCTGCCCGAAGCGATCTGGCAACGCTGCTACGTCCACTTTCTGAGAAACGCATTGGATTATCTGCCGCGCAAAGCCGATGACGATTGTCTCCAGGAACTGCGTTGGCTCTACGACCGGCGGGACCTCCAGGAAGTGCGGCAGGACCTGGCGACATGGTTGAGCAAGTGGGGGCAGAAATATTCCAAACTCTGCGACTGGGTCGAAGACAATATCGACGAGACACTAAGCTTCTACACGCTGCCGCTTCAGCATCACAAACACATGAAATCCACCAATATGCTGGAACGGCTCAACGAAGAGATCAAACGGCGAACGCGCGTGGTGCGGATATTCCCCAACGCAGCCAGCTGTCTGCGTTTGATTCGGGCGCTGACCACCGAAACGCACGAGAACTGGATCGAAGCGATCCGCTACTTGAACATGGACCTGTTGAAGGAACACAAAAGGGACTGGCACCGTCAGACGCCGGCTGCCTAAACGCGTCCCAACGGGCCGACCCCAATGATCGACTCGGATGTCGATCGGCGATTACAGAGCATCCTGGAGCGAACAATCGCTGTGGAAAACTTTCGAGGGGACGAAAGAAAGAAAAAGAACCAAAAAAGAAAGAAACGCAGAGGCCTGATGGAAATGACGCCTCAGAGGAAATCCGCCAAAAGGCGCGGATTCCCTCTGAGGCTTGGAAAAGCTTCGCCAAAAACGTTCAGCTTTCCCACATTCCCACAGGCCCGACGGCGATCGACACTCAAGAACTGAATTTTTCGGAAATACTTTTTGCAGAACTTGACGCACACAACTATCATTTCGATCACTTCCGATATGCCACCCACCGACTGCCTCCAGAGCCACCTGTTGTGTTCCGGATGCTCGATCACCACGTCATGGTGACCAAAGCCTGTCATGGATTTCCGCATGGCACTGCCACTCTTTCGCTTGATCTCGGAGGGCGCCAGCGCAGGAAACTTGTTGCGTACCAGGCGAACGCCCCAGGCACCACCGCGATCTGTTTGGGACAGTGTTTCTGAACTGTCCTCGTTGCCGGGACAGAAAGGACAGTCGTCGACTCGGGCGGGAGGGTCTGAGGGATCTTGCCCGGTGATGAACTCTTCAGGTTTGTGGGATCGCTCGGTGGCGATAATCACCCAGTCCCCGGTGATTCGATTGAAGCGCAGTTCGGACATGGCCGCTCCTTGGAAGAAGCGTTCCCCACACATGCCTTGAACGACAATTATACTGCCGGGCCAGATTTGTAAACAGAAACTTGGGCCGCTTAGAACAGCATTCGGGGACGCAGGTAAAGCTCGTAAGCGATCAGTTTCTGGAATTCGATAAGAAACGTCCGGACGTGGCGCACTTCCCGCCACCATCCGTTAGGCCGGAACTCGCTGTAACGGGAACCGATTACGGCAATCTTCCACTCGAGGTCGAAGACATAGTCAGAGATAAGGAGCGCCCGGCGGGAGTGATAGTTGGATGTTACGACGATCAGTCGACGCCAGGCGCGATCGATGGCGAATTGACGTACTCCAAGCAGTTCGTCCATGGACTCGCTGCTGGCATCCTCGATCCGGACGATATTTTCGTCCGGAACTCCAAACCCGAGAAGGACGCGAAGATAGTTCTCATGGGGCAGGGTCAGTTCGATTCCCAACTCGGCCAATTCGCGATAATTGTCCGACGCTTCTTCCGTCGTGACCACCACGCGGGGCGCGAAACCGTCATTAAAAAGGTCTGCCGCCTCCCGGGCACGGTCAGGGCCCCCTCCTCCGAGGATCACGATTGCGTCGGCTGGAAACGGCTCGACCTCTGCAATCAACAAGGTGCCTGACCAAACCAGGAGTTCCGGAATCAGGAGATAGGCAAGGCCTGAGGCGACGACAAGGGCCACTATGCCGACTAAGAGCTTGCGCCGGGTGAATCGGATGCCTGGCCGCTTCATCTGTCCTTTCCCCGCGCTTTGGACCGGGACGGCCACCAACTGCTACGGCCGGGTGTCTCAAGCGAAAGCACATCTCCGGCCGCAGCGTGGAGCGTTAATTTCGACGGAAGTTCGTCGACCTATTCGGCCTCGCCCGGCCGGAGCCGCTAAATTCAAGGCAGGGAAAAGCGTCGGTTCGTTCAACTCGTAATGTAGTTCGTCAGCTGCTCGATCTCGAACTTGTTGTCCTCGATGATGCCCCGCACCACGTCGCCGATCGAGACGACTCCGACGACTTTTTCATCGGCCACCACCGGTAAGTGTCGGATGCGCTTTTCGGTCATGAGGGCCATCGTCTCTTCAAGGGTCAACTGGGGCCTGGCGCAAATCACCGGATGGGACATGATCTCGCGGACTTGGGTCTCCCGCGATGCCTTCCCCTTGAGAATCACCTTGCGTGCGTAATCGCGCTCGGAAACGATACCCACAAGTCGCTCTCCCTCCATGACCAGCAGTGCCCCGACTCCCTTCTGCGCCATCTGTTCAATGGCTTCGTAAACTGACGCGTCGGGGAACAATGACCAAATGTCTTGACCCTTTTTTTTCAGCAGATGGGCAACCGTCTTCATTGAGAACCCTCGCTAATTTTGGGGCAGATTAGCATTGTCAATCGTGTCAATCATAGGAAAAAGGGAAAGGCCGGAATTCGCAAAATCGGGGATGGAGGCAGATTTCTGACTGTGCTGCAATTGTCGGGCCTTGCATCCGGAAGAAATCCGCCTCCGGCCCGGAAAGTCCATTTGGACTTTGAGTACCACTCGTGTGAAAAAGAAGTGTAAACTACCGGCGGTCCGCGCCATGAACGGACTGCTCTAGGATGACCGGAAGAGATCGATCAGAATCATGAATAGGTTATCGCTCGACGACGTTATCGACTGGAATCCCACCGAGAACCTCACGATCAGCGACGTAGAGGATAAAGAAATCGAGTAGTTACGACGGCGAATGACCTTGCTCACCGCAACCTTCTACTACATGGCGGCTGCCTCCATCGCCAGCGCTCTGCTGGCCGTGACACGGAGAAATCCCCTGCATAGCCTGCTCTGGGTGCTGGCGCTCTTCGGCCACGTAGCGGGCATCTTCCTGCTGCTGGAGGCTGAGTTTCTGGCAGCCGTGCAGATCGTCGTGTATGCCGGCGCCATCTTGATCTTCTACCTCTTTGTGATGATGCTGCTCGACCTGTCGGACGAGGACACCCGGCCGCGGTTCGGCAATCATTGGCCCTTCGCTGCGGGAGCGGGTCTCCTCTTCGTCGCCATGGCGTTTATCGCCCAACTGGAGCGGTCAAACCTGGTTGCGATCACGGAAACACCCTCGGGGGAAGGTCCGTCACAAGGGGGCCTGGAAGAAATCGGTATGGCGCTATTCGGCCCGTTTGCGTTGCCATTCGAGATGGCCTCCCTGGTGCTGCTGGCCGCAATTGTCGGGGCTGTGGTCCTAGCCCGGAGGAGGGTGCCGCGGCCATGATTGTGCCCACGAACGTGGTTCTCGGATTGAGTGCCGTCCTGTTTGGGATTGGAGTATTCGGATTTCTGGCTCGGCGCAACGTCATCCTCATGCTCGTCTCGATTGAGGTCATGCTCAACGCAATAAACGTCAGTCTTGTCGGTTTCAGCCAACACTTCGAAAATCCGCACGGCCAGATCATGGCCCTGTTTGTTATCGCCGTGGCAGCCGCCGAGGCAGGGATCGGTCTGGGGCTCGTGATCGCCTTGAACCGGAACAAGCCCGGGGTCCGCGTAGGAGACCTAACCGAACTCAAATGGTAACGATTTCGGTTATGCCGCTGCTCGCGGTGCTCATCTCGGCCTTGGGTGCGCTCCTGATCGCATGGACCGGCGAGCGGCGCGCCAATTTAAGAGAGTTCTGGTCCGTTGCGGCGGGAATCGGGCTGTTCGCTCTTGTCGCAAGCATGATCCCGGAAGTTCTAGCCGGTGGAACCGTGGAGTATGTCCTTTTCCACGTTCTCCCAGGCATAGAATTCGCCTTTCGAGCGGACGCCTTCGGTCTGCTCTTTGCCTCCGGGGCGTCGCTGCTCTGGATCTTGACCTCGTTCTATTCGATCGGCTACATGCGTTCTCTCAAAGAGCACGCGCAGACCCGTTACTATTCGTGCTTCGCACTGGCTCTGACCACGACGATTGGAGTGGCCTTCTCCGCCAACCTCTTCACGCTGTTTGTATTTTACGAGGGCTTGACGCTGGTCACCTATCCGCTCGTAGGGCACAACGAAACGGCCGAAGCCCGAGCGGGCGCCCGCAAATATGTAATCTATTTACTGGGTGCGGCCAAAGTCTTCCTGGTAGCCGCCATCGTGCTGACCTATAACGTCGCCGGGACCCTGGAGTTCCGCAGTGGCGGGATCATGCCGGCTGAGCTGGTCGGCGAGCGGCCCACGCTTCTTTTCATGATCTTCGCCCTGTTCCTGTTTGGATTCGCCAAGAACGCACTCATGCCGCTGCACAGCTGGCTGCCGGCTGCCATGGTCGCGCCGACGCCGGTGAGCGCTCTTCTACATGCGGTGGCTGTCGTTAAGACGGGTGTGTTCTCCACGCTCCGGGTCTTTCTCTTCATCTTCGGTCCCGAGGCCATGAGAGAACTCGGCGCCGACCAACTGGCCCTGGGCTTTGCAGCGGTAACAATTGTGGTCGGATCGCTTCTGGCTCTCAGCCAGGATAACCTCAAAGCCAGACTGGCCTTCTCCACGGTCAGCCAGCTCTCCTACATCATCCTGGGTGCAGCCCTCTTGAATTCCAGCGGAGTGATGGGCGGCGTCGCCCATATTACCAACCACGCCGTGTCGAAGATTACCCTGTTCCTATGCGCCGGCTCGATCTATGTATCCGCTCACAAAACCGAAATCAGCCAGATGTCGGGTCTGGCAAAACGCATGCCGTGGACGATGGCCGCGTTTGCCCTGGCGTCCTTGAGCGTAGTGGGTATACCCGTTACCAGTGGTTTCGTCTCCAAGTGGTACCTTGCGATCGGCGCCGTAGAGGCACAGAGCTTGATCTTGTTGGCTGTACTCCTGGTCAGCTCGCTCCTGAACGCGATTTACCTCGGATCGATTGTGTACAAGGCCTACTTCGAAAAAGAGTCATCGGCCAACGAAGAAATCCGCGAAGTGCCTTGGATCGTTGCGCCGTTGACAATTAGCGCAGCCCTAAGCCTGCTACTGGGACTCTACTCGGACCCGGTGCTGGCACTGGCGGGGAGGGTCCTTCAGTGAGTTTCCTGGAGCGGCAGCTGGAAGATAAGGTTCGTTTCGCTCGGATCAAGCGTCTCTCGTACGTGGTCCTGGGTGCAGTAGCCGTGGCCGAAATCGTTCTGCCGCTCATCTTCGAAACCGAGGAACACCACTTTGGATTCGAGAGCTTCCCGGCCTTGGGCTCGCTCTACGGACTGATCTCCTGCGTGGCGATCATCGTCGTGTCGAAACTGATTGGAAAGGCGTGGCTGATGCGCCGCGAGAATTACTATGACTCTTGAGTGGGTACACCCGGGGCTCCTGCTGATCCTGGGCGCCTGGCTCCTGGTTTTCCTAAAAGGCCCGATCAAACGCGTAGCAATGCTGGTCCTGCCGGTCGCAGCTTTGGTCGATTGCTTGTTGATGTCGCCGGGAACCTATGGCGCGGTCAGCTTCATGGGGCAAGACCTCGTGCTGGGCCGGGTGGACAGCTTGAGCCTGGTGTTTTCCTACGTCTTCTCGCTGATGGCATGCGTGGGAATGGTATACGCCCTCCATGTCAAGGACGACTTCCAGCACATCAGCGCCCTGACTTATGTAGGCGGGGCACTCGGAGTCACGTTTGCCGGGGACTTCCTTTCCCTGTACCTCTTCTGGGAGCTGATGGCGATCTCATCGGTGCTCCTGGTGTGGCTGCGCCGGGAACCGTCGGCAGTGGCGGCTGGCTTCCGTTATCTACTGATGCACGTCGTCGGGGGCCTCGTCCTGTTGGCAGGGATCGTAGTGCACTGGTCCCAGACCGGATCGCTTGCCTTCGAGGATATGGGTGTTTTTTCCGGCGGCGTGGCCTGGACCCTGATTCTCGTGGCTTTCCTTCTCAACGCGGCTGTTCCGCCTTTGGGGGCATGGCTCCCGGACGCATACCCCGAAGCGACGGTAACAGGGGCAGTCTTCATGACGGCCTTTACAACCAAGTCCGCGGTCTATGTCTTGATCCGAGGCTTTGCGGGGACCCAACTCCTGATCTGGTTGGGAGCGGCAATGGCAGTCTATGGCGTGGTATACGCCGTACTTGAAAACGACGCGCGCCGGTTATTGGCCTATCACATCATCAGCCAGGTCGGCTACATGGTGTGTGGTGTGGGCATTGGGACGGCGCTGGCCATTAACGGTGCTACGGCGCACGCCTTCGCTCACATCCTTTATAAAGCGCTTCTCTTTATGGGAGCCGGGGCCGTACTCCAGATGACAGGGATGAGAAAGCTGAGCGAAATGGGGGGACTCTATAAGACGATGCCGATCACGCTCGGTCTCTATATGATCGGCGCCTTCGCGATTTCAGCCGTCCCGCTCTTCAGCGGTTTCGTAAGCAAGTCCATGGTGATCTCCGCAGCCGGCGAGGAACACCTGACGACGATCTTCCTGATGCTCACACTGGCCTCGGCCGGTACCTTCCTGCACACCGGCCTTAAGCTGCCGTATTACATGTTCTTCGGTAAGGACTCGGGCCTGCGCCCCAAGGAAGCGCCGTCGAACATGCTCATGGCCATGGGCTTGGCTGCCCTCGGGTGTGTTCTGATCGGGTTGTTTCCCGGACTTCTGTACGCTCACCTGCCGAACGCGGTGGACTTCGTCCCCTATACCCTGACGCACGTGACAAGCACGCTCGGAATGTTGGGATTTACGGCCCTGGGTTTTTTCCTGCTGCTCAAGCACCTCGATCCGGAACCCAAGGTCAGCCTCGACACGGATTGGTTCTACCGCCGCCCTTCGCCGAGGTTTATGAGAACGGTCCAGGGGCCCCTGGCGCGTTTCGAGTACGGCTTTATTGGAGAGATCTATGAGCGTCTGGTTCGCGGCCCGATGTTGGGGGTGGCGAATCTCTTGCGCAAACTCGACAGCTTCGTCGTTGATTCCGCAATTGTCGGTGTGGGTCGTTCAACCCAGAGCTTGAGTCAGGTCCTGAAGATGGTGGAGAACGGCCAGGTCCAGTATTACGGTCTGATCATGGCGGCAGGAATTCTCGTACTTTTAGCTATGGCAGTGTTCTTCTCATGAGTTATCCGGTCCTGACAGTGACGACGTTTCTGCCTCTTGCGGGCGGTGTACTGATTCTGTTCCTCGGCAGCGAGCGACTGGCCCGCTGGATCGCCCTCGCCACCACTCTGGCCACGATGGCCGTCTCGGTCCCGCTCTACCTGGGGTTCGACAAAAACTCTAGCGCCCTTCAATTCGTGGAGGCGCGAGACTGGATCCCCACATGGAACATCGCTTACGGCATGGGTGTGGACGGTATCAGCCTTCCGTTCATCTTCCTCGCCTCGCTGCTCGGCGTCTTGTGCATCGGCGCCTCCTGGTCCGCGATCCAAACGCGAACGCGAGAGTTCTATACGGCTCTCCTGGTAGCGGAAACAGCGATGATTGGCCTTTTCGCTGCCTCGAACCTGTTTCTCTTCTATGTGTTCTGGGAACTCATCCTGATCCCCATCTTTCTTCTGGTCGGCGTCTGGGGAGGCCCGGGACGCGTCTACGCATCGATCAAGTTCTTACTCTTCACTCTCGGCGGAAGCGTCTTAATGCTTGTGGGCATGATCGCCCTGTACCAGTCATTGGGCACATTGGATTTCAGGGCACTGGCACTGGCCCGCGACAGCCTCGATTCGGGGCGGCAAGCCTGGCTCTTCGCGGCCTTCCTGGCCGCTTTCGCTGTGAAGGTGCCCATGTTTCCGGTACACACATGGCTCCCGAACGCCCACACGGAAGCCCCGACGGCAGGGAGCGTGATCCTGGCCGGTATCCTCCTCAAGATGGGCGCCTACGGTTTTCTGCGCGTGTCGCTTCCCATCCTTCCCGACGCCGTGCAACTTTTCTTGACACCCATGCTGCTCATCTCCGTCGTGGCCATCGTCTACGGCGCGTATGTGACACTTGTCCAGACGGACGTCAAACGCCTGATCGCTTTCTCGAGCATCAGCCATATGGGTTTCGTCACGCTGGGCATTTTCACGCTCGACCAGGGCGGGGTCGAGGGAGCGATCCTACAGATGATCAACCACGGGATCATCTCGGCGGCACTCTTCCTGTGCGTCGGCATGATCTACGAGCGCACCCACACGCGGGAGATCAAGGATTACGGGGGGGTTGCCAAAGCCGCACCGCTCTATTCCGCTTTCCTGGGTCTGTTTTGTCTGGCAGGGACAGGATTCCCGGGTCTGAATTCATTCGTAGGGGAGTTTCTGATCATCGGTGGTGCATTCAGAACTCACGCCTTGCTGGGGACGATGGCAGTCTGGGGCGTCGTGCTTGGAACGGCCTACCTCGTCTGGCTCTTCTACCGGGTTGTTATGGGAGAGATCAACCCCGCGCTCGAGGGGCTCAAGCTGGAGCTCAATGCCCGAGAGGTGGCAACCCTTGCGCCCCTGGTGTTTTTCGCGGTGTGTCTCGGCCTCTACCCTGATCTCGTCCTCTCGTATTTGCGCGCCCCCGTGACGGCGCTCCTGGCAACCGGAGTGACGCCATGAACGGTGCCAATCTCTCTGACGTCGCTCTCCTGATCCCTGAGCTGATTCTGGTCGGCATGGCCATCGCCTTGATCGTCTTCGCGCGACGAGTCCGGAACACGTCGGTCGCGGGGATGGGGACCGTCCTTGCTGCGGTCGCCGCCGGCATGTCCTCGCTTTGGGTGTTGGCCGAAGGGACCCGAATCGGGTTCGGCGGCATGCTAATTCTGGACGGCTACTCCCAGTTCTTTAAGGTAGTCATTGCCGCCACGCTGGGCCTGGTCGCGCTGCTCTCGGTGAGGAGCCACGACACTGAAGACGTTCCGCGCGGCGAGTACCATGCCCTGCTCCTGTTGGCGGCAACAGGAATGATGCTTGCGGTTTCATCGCTGGATCTGCTGACCCTCTACCTGGGCATCGAGCTTATGACGCTGTGCTCCTACATCCTGGTCGGGATCGCGGTGGACAGGCCGACGTCAAACGAGGCTGCGATCAAGTATTTCCTTCTCGGATCATTCGCATCGGCCCTGCTTCTCTACGGGATCGCGCTGACATACGGCCTGACCGGCGCTACCGACTTTCGAGTGGTTGCCTCGGTAATTACCGTTCAGGGGCTGGGGGAGAACCCGCTATTGCTGGTGGCGATCGGTCTGGTGATGGCCGGGCTTGCCTTCAAGGTTGCGGCTGTCCCCTTCCATGCCTGGGCGCCGGACGCCTACCAGGGTGCGAGCACACCGGTCGCGGGCTTCCTGGCAGCCGGCTCCAAGGCCGTTGGCCTGGCCGCCCTGGGACGGGTTTCCCTGACCGCTTTTGGCTCCGAAGCCTACGTCCTGTCGCTGGTTCTGGCGGGGTTCGCCGCCCTCTCGATTATCGTCGGGAGCGTCGTGGCCCTGGCCCAGACCGACATGAAACGTTTGCTGGCGTATTCCGCCATTTCCCACGCGGGATACGCCCTGATGGGCCTCGTTGCCGGGACGCCCGAAGGGGCTTCCGCAACGATGATCTATGCATTCTTCTACGTCTTCATGACGCTCGGAACCTTCGGCGTGGTCATCGCTCTGGGCGAGCGGGGCCAAACCCTGGACGGCTACCAGGGCCTGGCCCGGCAGAAGCCCGGCACAGCCGTTGTCATGTTACTTTTCCTCTTGTCTCTGACCGGCATCCCCCCTACGGGGGGGTTCGTCGCCAAGTTTGTCGTTATCCTGAGCGCCGTGCGCGCAGGCTACGTGGGACTGGCGGTACTCGCGGTAGCCTGCAGCGTGATTTCAGCATTCATATACATGCGGGTAGCCGTCTTCATGTACATGAGAGAGCCGCAGGAACCGGCACCCCGGAACTTCCCTGTAGCCGTGTCCGCGGCACTCGCCATAGCCGCTCTCGTCACTTTGATCGGCGGAATCTCGCCGGGAAGCTTGACGATTTGGGCGGTGTCGCCGTGATGCCGGCAATGATGTACACTAACAACTTATGAGCGAATATATAGGGATCGCAGTCACTTTTGTCCTGGCTGCAGGAATCGCGGGTTTGATGGTCTTCCTGGGTTCCACACTGGGAAAGAAGAATCCCACAGCGGTAAAGTTGTCGCCGTTCGAATGTGGGCAGGATCCTTTTTCCCTCCCGATAGGCAGATTGGCGATCAAGTTCTATCTGACCGCGATTCTCTTCATCCCTTTCGACGTCGAGCTTGTGTTCCTCTATCCATGGGCTGTGCTGTACCGCCGACTGGGGACGTTGGGACTGGTCGAAATGGGAATCTTTCTGGGCATCCTGATGGCGGGCTACGTTTACGCCTGGGACAACGGTGCCCTTGACTGGCAATAATTGGCAATGCCGGGTAATGAACGCCCAATTCTCTGAATTAATATGTTCAACGAAACATCATTTCTAACAAGCCGACTCGACGACGCGATCGGCTGGGCCCGAAAGTACTCAATCTTCCAGTATCCGTTTGTAACTGCGTGCTGCGGAATGGAGTACATGGCAACGGCCTGCTCTCATTACGACGTGGACCGCTTCGGAGCGGGCTTCCCAAGATTCTCTCCGCGCCAGGCGGACGTACTTTTCGTCGTCGGCACGATCAGTCACAAGATGGCGCCGGTCCTCATACGCATCCATGAGCAGATGGCGGAACCCAAGTGGGTCGTTGCTTTCGGCGTATGCGTCTGCACCGGTGGTTTCTATGACAACTACGCCACTGTGATGGGCATCGATACCATCATGCCGGTGGATGTGTACATACCCGGATGCCCGCCCCGGCCGGAGATGGTCCTCGACGGCCTGATGAAGCTCCAGGACAAGATCCAAGACCATGGGGTGAGCGGCAAGCGCGCCGCGCCTGAACCTCGTCCGGACCTCTTCGAAGCATGAATACAGCCTCTTTGATCGAGTCCGTCACGGGCCGTTTTCCCGCTGCGGTGACCGCGTTCCACGCCTATCGGGGCGACGCCACGGTCGTTATTCGTCCAGAGAGCCTTGTCGAGGTGGCACGGTTTCTCAAGGAGGATCCGGCCTTACGAATGAATTTCCTCATGGACCTGACCGCTGTCGACTACTCCGCTTTCGGTAAACACCCCAGTCCGGGGTTCTTCGCTTCTTCGGGAGTGGCGGTGAAGCCGTCTTCCGAGATTCCGTCCGATCTCCCGGATGAAGATCCGTGGCCCGGCCCTCCGGATCAAGGACGGTTTGCGGTCGTGTATCACTTCTTTTCGACCTCTCTCAAACATCGACTGCGGCTGGTCGTGCCGGTAGAAGAGACTGTTGCCGAGGTGGATTCCCTGAGCTCTTTGTGGCCCGGTGCCGACTGGTATGAACGCGAGGTCTGGGATATGTTCGGCATCCGCTTCACGGGGCATCCGAACTTGAAGCGCATTCTGATGTACGACGAGTTCGAAGGCCACCCTCTGCGGAAGGACTATCCCGTCAAAAAACGCCAGCCGCTGATCGGACCGACCAACTAATCGGAAATAAATGGAAAAGAATATCCCAACGCCGGAGACGACGCCGACACCGAGGGGCGAGGGAGCGGATCTCGAGACCCGGGACATGCTGCTCAACGTAGGTCCCGCTCACCCTGCCATGCATGGGATCATCCGGATAGTAGCCAAGCTCGACGGGGAACAGATCGAAGATGCCGAAGTCGAGATCGGCTACCTCCACCGCGGTTTCGAAAAGATGGCTGAAACGGTCGACTACAACGGCGTCATGCCTTATACCGACCGATTGAACTATGTCTCGCCGCTCATCAACAACATGGGCTATTGCATGGCTGTGGAAAAACTCCTCGGGATCTCGGTCCCGGAGCGTTGCCACTACATTCGGGTCATTGTCTCCGAGATTTCAAGGCTCTCGGATCACTTGACCTGCGTCGGTGCAACCGCCATGGAGTTGGGGGCCTTCAGCGTCTTTCTTTACATGATCAAGGCCCGGGAATACCTGTGGGAATTGGTAGAGAAAGTTACCGGAGCCCGTTTGACTGTCAGCTACTGCCGCGTGGGCGGTGTCAAAGCGGACCTTCCCGATGACTTCACCGAACCGTGCCGCAAGGCCTTTGAGGAAACCCGCAAGGTCCTCGTTGAGGCGGACGGACTCCTCACACGCAATCGCATTTTCACCGACCGCATGAACGGAACAGGCGTGATTTCCGTCGACGACGCCATCGGTTACGGGATCACTGGCCCCTTCCTGCGTGCCAGCGGCGCGGATTACGACGTGCGCAAAGACTGCCCCTACGCCGTCTACGACCGGATACCATTCGACGTGCCGGTGGGCAGCAAGGGCGACAACATGGATCGCTATCTCGTACGCATGGAAGAAATGCGTCAGTCCATGCGCATCGTGGAAACGGCGCTTGCCGACATTCCGCCCGGTTCTGTCATGGTTAACCCTGAGACGGGGCAACCCATCCCGGCCGCCGAAATGGTGGACCTCGCCAAAGTCGGCGACATCAGGGCCATTTCAGACAGGCCCGCCACAGTCGATCCGACGCTCGAGGGAGCCAGCCGGGCCGAATATCCGTCCATTGCATCGGATGAAAAGCGTGTTTTCCTGCCCCCTAAAGAGGACACCTACGGCAACATCGAAGGGCTGATGAACCATTTCAAGCTGGTCATGTTGGGCCACGGCGTCCGCCCCCCTAAAGGTGAAGTCTATTTCCCGGTGGAAGGCGCCAACGGAGAACTCGGGTTCTACGTGGTCAGCGACGGAGAGGGGCATCCCTACAGGGTGCGAGTCCGCCCGCCCTGCTTCGCGATCATGTCGGCCCTGCCCGAGCTCCTGATCGGGGACATGATTGCCGACATGGTCCCCACCTTCGGGTCGGTGAACATGATCGGCGGAGAACTCGACCGGTGACGCTACAGGAACTTGAAGGCGCGGCAGGGGAAATCCTCCAACGTTACGAGTACCCGAAGGCAGCGATGCTGCCCCTCTTGTGGCTCGTCCAGCAGAACCAGGGCTATGTCTCCGCAGAAGCAGAGGCCTGGGTGGGACGCCTGCTTGGGGCGTCTATTGCCCACGTACGTGAGGCGGTCTCGTTTTACAACATGTTCCATACCCAAGCGGTGGGACGGCGGGAACTTCGAGTCTGTACGAGTCTGCCATGCCTTCTCCGCGGTGGAGCTGATGTGCTGGAACGCCTCAAGGATGGATTAAAGATCAGCCCGGGTGAGACCACCCCCGGCGGCGAGGTGACTCTCACCGAGGTCGAGTGCTTGTGTGCTTGCGAGATGGCGCCCATGGCCCAACTCGACGAACGCTTTGTCGGCCCGATCGACAGTCCAGCCGTTGCCACCCTCATCCAGGATGCGCTCGGCGAACCCGGAAGCGAGGAGTCGACCCCGGAACCTGACCCTTACATTTGCAGCGATGGACCAGTACTTTCCACGCGCTTCAAAGATCCGGAGGGCACCTGGTTCGAAAGCTACGTCGCCGATGGCGGATACACCGCGTCCCGGGAAGTTCTCACCTCCATGACGGCCGGGGCGGTGATTGACAAAGTCGGCAAGGCCAACCTTCGCGGTCTCGGCGGGGCGGGCTTTCCAGCGAGCAGGAAGTGGTCATTTATTCCCAAGGATTCGACCGAGCCCAAATATCTCGTAGTCAACGCAGACGAAGGCGAGCCTGGAACTTTCAAGGACCGTTACATTATGGAGCGGGACCCGCATGCCCTCATCGAGGGCATGATCATCGCAGCCTATGCGATCGGCAGCCACAAGGCCTACGTCTACATTCGGGGCGAGTACTTCAGGTCCGCCAAGCGTTTACAACGCGCCATTGACGAGGCCTACAGCGCGAATTGGCTGGGTAGGAACATCCAGGGGTCGGGCTTTGATCTCGACGTGATCATCCACCGCGGCGCCGGCGCCTACATCTGCGGTGAAGAAACTGCGCTCCTGACGTCGCTGGAGGGCGGAAAAGGCTTTCCCAAGATCAAACCCCCCTTTCCGGCTATTTCAGGCCTCTTCAAATGCCCCACGATCGTCAACAATGTGGAGACCCTTGCGTGCGTCCCTTTTATCCTGCAGAACGGACCCGAACGCTTTGCCGAAATCGGTTCCGAAACCCAGGGCGGGACACGTCTCTTCTGTGTCAGCGGGCACGTGGTCCGGCCTGGCGTCTACGAGGCCTCGGTCAGTGTCACCCTGCGGGAACTGATCGAGCAGTATGCCGGGGGTGTACCGGATGGCAAGAAACTCAAGGCTGTCATCCCCGGGGGAATCTCAGCCAAGATTCTTACGGCCGATGAGATCGATGTGGGAATGGATTTCGACTCGCTCAGGGGGGCCGGAACCATGGCCGGATCCGGAGGCGTCATTGTCATGGATGAAACGACCTCTATGGTCGAGGCGCTCGAATCCGCGGCGCGGTTCTTTGCCGATGAGTCCTGCGGACAGTGTTCACCTTGCCGTGAAGGGACCGGGTGGGTGCATCGCATCGTCGGCCGCATCACCGAAGGGCAGGGACGTATCGAGGATCTGGACGACCTTCTCGCTATCGCCGGCGATATGGAAGGCAACACCATTTGTGTTTTCGCGGACGCAGCGGCCTGGCCCGTCCAGTCCTACATCATGAAATTCAGGGACGAGTTCGAGGAATTCATCCGTTCCGGTCAGCGGGTAAGGGGAAAGGAAGCCGCACATGCCTAAGCTAACCATTGACGGCCGCGAGGTGACGGTTTCACAGGACACCACCGTCATCCAGGCAGCGGAAACGCTGGGGATTTTCATTCCGCGCTATTGCTACCACCCCGGACTCTCCATCGCGGGCAACTGCCGCATCTGCCTCGTGGATGTGGAGAAGTCCCCTAAGCTCCAGATCGCTTGCAACACTCCCGTCGGCGAGGGGATGGTTGTTCACACACAGAGCGAGACGGCCCAGGACGGACGGCGCGCGGTACTGGAGTTCCTCCTGGCCAACCACCCACTCGACTGCCCGGTTTGCGACCAGTCCGGCGAGTGCGACTTGCAGAATTTCTACCTGAACTTCGGCCTCTACAATCCGCGCTTCAGGGAGCATAAAGTCAAGAAGCAGAAAGCGGTGGCGCTCGGCCCGTATGTCATGCTGGACCAGGAGCGCTGCATCCTCTGTTCCCGTTGCGTGCGCTTCACCGACGAGATCACCCAGACCGGCGAGTTCGGCATATTCAATCGCGGAGACCGCGCCGAGCTGGGGCTCTACCCTGGCGATGAACTCAACAATCGGTATTCGACCAACGTGGTGGACATCTGTCCCGTCGGCGCACTGACAGAGCGGAAGTTCCGATTCAAGACGCGGGTTTGGTACCTCTCCAGCGCCCCGACCGTCTGCAACGGATGCAGTCAAGGCTGCAACATGGACTTGCATTACGTTCTGGACCGCCCTCACCTGAACGACGGCGCGCGGCTGGTGCGTGTCAAGCCACGCTACAACCCGGATGTAAATCAATGGTGGTTGTGCGATGAAGGGCGTTACGGCCTCGCTTGGATCGACCAGGGACGGCTTCGGAAGGTACGCGGGCCTTCGGCCAACGCAGTCGACGCCGCCGAGGCTCAGATTGCCACGGGTTCAGCAGATACGACATGGGACGCCGCCCTTCGAACGATCTCAGCAGCTCTCTCGGCTCTGCCCAAGGGACGGATCGGCGTGATCGCATCAGCCCAACTGACCAGCGAAGAACTGTTTCTGATCAGGGAGATTTTCCAGCACGGCCTGGGCGCCCGGGTCAGTGCCTCTGTTCCCGAAAAACCGGGCTCTTCTGACGATTTCCTCATCAAGGCGGATAAGAACCCCAACACAGCAGGCGCGAAGCTGTTGGGGTTGGCGGGTTCGGATGCGCCCGATGCCGGACAGCTCCTGGACGAGGCGCTCGCCGGGAACCTTGACGCCCTGTGGGTTACCGGGCACGACCTGGTCGAACTCTTCGGGGAAGAGAAGGTCAGCCAACTCAGAGACAAAGTGGGTCTCTTCGTCTTCTCCGGACCGAACGAAAACCGGACGGTTCCCTTGGCCCATTGGGCCCTGCCGAGTGCGGCCTATGTGGAAAAAGACGGGACCTTCGTCAACTGCGACGGACGCATCCAGCGAATCGGCCAGGCGTTCCCTCCGCTTGAGGACTCCCGTGAGGACTGGCGCATTTTCCTGGATCTGGCCCGGCTGCTCAAGCTCGAAATCGAGTGGACCGAACCCCCGGACATCTTCGCGGGCCTGGCCGCAGCCGAGGCGCCTTTCAGGGGATTGAGCTACGAGACGATCGGAGATCAGGGGGCTAACGTCCGGCCAATCGAGCCCGCCGAAGGGGTATCCGTTACGTGATAGAAGTTCTGCTTATCAAAATCACACTGGCGGGACTCGTTTTCTTCGTCGTCTTGAACTTCGCAGGTTTTCATACCTGGGCGGAGCGGAAACAGTCGGCTCTGATCCAGGATCGGATCGGGGCCAACCGTGCGGACATTTTCGGCTTTCGGATGCTGGGACTCTTTCACGGCATCGCCGACGCGATCAAGATGTTCACCAAGGAGGACATCGTCCCGACCGGAGCAGACCGGACCCTCCATACGCTGGCCCCATTCTTTTCAGTGTTCTTCGCCCTGGTGGCGTTCGCCGTGATCCCCTTTGGGGACACACTTATTCTGGGGGATCGGGTCATTGAACTCCAGGTCTCCCGATTCGACGCTGCGCTCCTCTACATTTTCGCCATGCTCTCCCTCGGCGTCTACGGGGTGATCCTCGCGGGCTTTGCCTCGCGCAACAACTACGCGATCATGGGAAGCCTGAGGGCCACCGCACAGATGATCTCCTATGAAATCGCTCTGGGCGTCGCCGTTGTTGGAGTCATCATGGTCTACGGAACCATGGATCTGTCGGAGCTGGTGCGGGCCCAGGGCCGGATGATCGGCGGCTGGATTCCTTTCTGGGGCATCGTCGCCCAGCCCGTGGCCTTTGTCGTATTTCTGACGGCGGCACTGGCCGAAACCAAACGGATGCCTTTCGACATGCCGGAAGGCGAATCGGAGATCATCGGGTATTTCGTGGAGTACAGCGGAATGAAGTTCGGGATGTTCTTCCTCACGGACTTCCTGGAGACGATCATGGTGGCATGCCTGACGACCACGCTGTTTTTCGGCGGATGGCAGGTGCCTTTCCTTTTGCCGGACGGGTTCCACTTCCCTTGGGGAGCGGAGATCCTCATGTCCAATTGGGTTTACGCCCTGCTGGGTGTGGCAAGCTTTTCGACCAAGGTCGTGGTTTTCTGCTGGATCTTCATGCAGCTTCGATGGACCCTGCCTCGATTCCGTTATGACCAGCTCATGAAACTGGGCTGGCGGGGATTGTTTCCCATCGCGGTGGCTAATATAGTGGTAACGGCCGGGGTGCTGTTGCTTTTCGGAGAGGGGTCCTAGTGGCCGTCAAGATCGTCGCGAGGCCCGAGTTGACTTTCTGGGAGAAGCTGTACCTCCCGCAGATCGTCTCCGGCTTCAAAATTACTTCCAAACACTTCTTCCGAAACCTCTTTCTGCACACAGCCCACAAACTCGGCCTGCTCAAGTACCTTTCCGCCTCGGCCACCATCCAGTATCCCGAGGAACTTCGGCCGCTGATGTCACGCTACCGGAGCCGCCACAGGCTGACCCTCCGTGAAGACAAAACGCCACGCTGCGTGGGGTGCATGCTCTGCGAAACGGTCTGCCCGGCCCGGTGCATTACCATCGTGGCCGGGGAGCACCCCGACCCCGACGTCGAGAAGTATCCGATCCGCTTCGACATCGATCTGGGTGTGTGCGTCTATTGTGGTTACTGCGTCGAGGTATGCCCTGAGGACGCAATCCGGATGGACACGGGAATTCTCGATCTGGCGGCTTACTCGAGGGAGGCCATGCAGTTGGACATCCACGAACTGATGGATCCGAAGCTGCACAAACCTATCCCCCAGTGCGACCTCGATTTCCCGCACACGTGCAAGGTGAGCGGGGGAGAGATGAAGGGGAGCTGGGAAAAGGTCGACGAATCACAGACAGCGAATTGAGCGCAACCGAACAACAGACTCGCCAAAGCTGAGATCAAGATCACCAGTCATTTCGAGTGACCTGTACCACTTCACGCAGAAATCTGGCAATAGACGGCGTGTTGGTGCAGTATGCAGGTAAAACGAAGTTGGAGGATAGATCAGTGATAAGTCTAATTCGAATACCCCGGACAGCGTTTCGCCACGCAATGGGATTCGCCCTGTGCGCCGCGACCCTCTTCGGCGCGTTTTCGCCTATCGGAAACGCCCGGCAGTTGCAATCCCTATCAGACGGCGTTTACTCCAGCCCGCAGGCAGAGCGGGCGCAGCTGATTTATCAGGCCCAGTGCGCGATGTGTCATGGCAATGCGCTCGAAGGCGCCAGCGAGGGATCCCCGCTGACCGGCGAGGGTTTCCTCTTGAACTGGAGCGGACAACCGTTGTCGGATCTCGTCGACAAGATCGAGAACACGATGCCCTTCGGTGCGCCCGGGAGCCTTAGCCGGCAGCAAGCAACCGACCTCACGGCCTACATTCTCCAGGCCGGCGAATTCCCCGCCGGTCAAGCGGATCTCGCCGAAGATGCGCTGGCGGCGATCACGCTTCCCACGGTGAGCGCCTCTCCGGGCAACGACTCGCTTTTGTCGGGCACGTCTCTCCCCCCGCCAGAAGGAAACCTCGCCGAGTTGATGAGAGCCATTGCGTTCCCCAATTCGAATATCATTTTTAACCTTCAGGTCAAGAATCCCACTGATGAAGAGACCAAGTCGATGCCGGTTCCTTTTGACTACGTCGAATGGGGGGCCACTATTTATCCTGGGTGGCTGCAGGTCGATCAGGCCGCTGTCGCTCTCACCGAAACCGCACCTCTCCTTTTGACGCCGGGACGGCGGTGTCAGAACGGCAGGCCGGTCCCGGTGGATCGCAGCGATTGGCAGCAGTACGTGGCCGACTTCGTGGAAGTCGGGAAGGTCATCTACCAGGCGTCAAAAGCAAGAGACTATCAGGCACTGGTCGAGGTAAGCGAGGACCTCAACAACGTGTGCGCGAACTGCCATGCGGTTTATCGCGATAGTGGCGGCAGCGAGGGAAGCGGAGCAAACCGCTGCATCATTGAACCGTGAATCGCAATCGGGGGCGAGGGGCCGTGGCATGATCGGGCGGGACTAACCGTTCAGGGGGAATCCGCAATCCACTCCCCGGCCTGCATCACCCTGAATATCTTCCGCGTGTTCCGAATGTCGAGGCTCGGATCGGCATCGAGCAACACGAGGTCGGCGGCCTTGCCCTTTTCGAGAGTCCCTACGTCGCCGCTCCTTCCCATGACTGCGGCGGCGTTTTGCGTTGCGGCGACCAGGACATCCAGCGGCCGCATGCCCGCTTCAACCATCAATTCCATCTCTCGGTGAAGCGCGGGACCGTGGAGCGTTCCTATGTTTCCCGCGTCGCTGCCGGCAGCGATCCGGATACCGGCTGCGTAGAGCCGCCGGAGATTGAGGAATTCTGTTGGACGACTGTTGAGCAACGTGGCCGGAGGGACACCGCCTGGGATCGAGCCGGGAGGAATCCTCTCCAACTCTGCCCAGGACCGGATGTCTTCCGGATCTCCCAGACGCTGTTCGATATCGCTCAGGTCCACCACCTGCCCGAAAACTTCGTCGTAACCTTCGGTCACCAGCAGCGTCGGAATGTAGAGAACGTCACGCGCCTCCAGCATGGCGATAAACTCGTCATCGACTGCTTGGTCCTCGACGCTGTGCACGAGAATGTCGGCTCCTGCACGGACCCCAGCCCTTGCTGTCGCGAGCTCGGTCGCATGCACCGCCACTCGAATCCCCAGCCTGTGACTCTCAGCAATGGCGGCTTCAACCAATTCCACATACTGGTCGAAGTCGTCAAAAGGGTGGTAGAGGAACAGGATCTTGATCAGGCTGGGCCTGCCTTCAGCAATCCGCCGGACGGTTTGCCGGGCATCGGCCCCAGTCTCGACAGCGACAATGGCAGGGTCGGCGCTATCAAGCTGAGGAATAGCTTCAGTCGATATCAGTGGACCCGCCGCCTGGATGCGAGGTGCGTTCCCGGTAGCGCCGGCCGAGTCGCCGAGTTCGAAAGTCCACATCGGACCTCCCATATCCACCACACCGGTCACCCCCGACCAGAGGTAGCGGAGAAGGGTCTGGGGCAATCGCCGCCGCGTCCTTTCAATTTCGTCGGCGTAGGTCCGGATGCTCCGCAAGTCCACAAGATCGGGCCGAGTAAACAGGCCGGCCGACTGATCGAAATGGACGTGGGCGTCAATCAGACCGGGGATGGCGAACTTGCCTGTGGCATCGATGACGGTTGCGTCAGCATCGACTGGGATCGTTTCCCTCCCGCCGATATCGCGGATACGCCCGCCCTCGACAACGATGGCGCCGTTGGGCAGTATGGGCGCTCCGGTACCGTCGATGATCGTGACCCGATCGATCACGGTAACCGGAACAGGCTGCTGTGGGGCAGCGCCGAGAGAGAGAACGACTACTAGGGCTGCCGAACTGCGGCAAAGCAGTTTCCGGCCCGTCTTCTTCCCGCTTTTCGACATGCTCGAATAGTATGAAGGAGCCGGCCCCCAACCAAACAAAAAAGGCCGGCTTGGGGCGACCCTTCCGCTTTCCCTCACGGGCTGACTGTTATTGAATACGTTCGAGGTCGTTGTCCCGGCCGACTTGGATCCTCTGCATTTCAGGCCTCACTGATTATCGGAGCGCATCCAGATCAGGAAAACCTTTCGAAAAACGAGGGAATTTCTATGCCCGTGCGGCTGTGGTGCGCTGAGGCCGGAGAGACAAACATGATAATCGCTACGACGAGCGCCAACAACGGCGCCGCCGGTATCCGATGGATGTTCACCAGAACGCATCCTATTAATGTGTAGCGTGCAATCACTTTCAGTTTGGTGGGAAAGTGCCAATTCCGACACCTGGAAAAAGGTCTTCAACGCGAGCTACGTTGTTTTCGGATCGCGAGAAGACTCGATCTGTCTGAAGCGGCTCCTGATTTCACTACTTGTTCGGGATTCTCTCCAAGAATGTGTCTGTGAGAATGCCTGGCCGGAGCCGTATGACGCTCACCAAACCGCCGGCGTCACGTCCAAGATGAGTATGTTCAAGGAGGACTTGTTATGACAAGAAGTTTGCTTTCAGTCGCTGTGTTCGTCTTGCTTCTCGGCAGTAGAGCGTGGGTTTCTGGGCTCGATGCGGCACCGGTGGATTCAACCGCCGCAGCTCGACATGCTATCGATGCCGAGGCGGCAACCGCGGTAGCCGATTTTGATCAAGCCCTGGCGGACGCCGCCGCCAGCGCAATGCGACGATACGCGTTTTTCGATGTCTTCGGTTGGGTCACGGCAACAGCCGAGAATGGAGTCGTGACATTGGACGGCGTAGTCCGTGAACCTTTCCAGAGGCGGGGGTACGAAACCTTGGTCGCACGCCTCTCCGGAGCCGAGACCGTGGTCAACAACATCGAGGCGCTGCCCCTGTCCGCGTTCGACGACCAGATCCGTAGAGCGGCCATCCGCGCGATAGAGGGCGAGGCAACGCTCGCACCCCTCGTGCGACAGCCAAGACCGGCGATCCACATTGTTGTCGCCAACGGCAGAGTTCGTCTCGAAGGTGTGGTCCGAACCGAGCTGGACCGGATGCTGGTTGAAACCGGCATTCGAAAAAGTACAACAGCTTTCGAGATCATCAACAACTTGCAGGTCGAGTCCAGCTGATTCAGCCCCTATCCGACGAACTGGCGCGCGAAGCGGACCGCGGGGTCCGCTGTCGCCCCCACCCTCCTCCGCCGGGAGTCTCAATCGAGAGAACGTCCCCAACTGCCGCGCGAACCGTGAACTTCGACGGAAGCTCTTCGATCGATCCATTCCGACGACGTATATGGTTTCGACCCGACCGACCCGGCTTACCTCCCCTCAGCCCGTAGGGTAGGGAGCGGCGGCGCTCAGACAGAACGGTCAGTTGTGTGGGCGCCAGGAAGCGGATTTCGCGAACGATGCCGTTGCCGCCGCGCCATCGTCCTTCTCCGCCTGAGGCGGGCCGCAATCCATATTTTTCGATCCGAACCGGATAGGCATATTCGATCGCTTCGATCGGTGTATTCATTGAATTGGTCATGTGCGTGTGGACGCCGGATATCCCGTCCATTCCCGGTCGCGCACCCATCCCGCCAGCAATCGTTTCGTAGTAGGCGAAGGCTTGCCCACTATCCGGATCGGTACCACCAAAACTTACGTTGTTCATCGTCCCCTGACTGGCCGCCGGAATCCTGTCGGGCAATGCCCTGGCCAGACATCGGTACAGGACGTCCACGATTCGCTGCGAGGTTTCCACGTTTCCACCGGAAACGGCGGCTGGTGGCCTGGCGTTAACGATGGTTCCTTCGGGCGCGACGATCTCCAAGGGACGCATGCCGCCTTCAGTCGAAGGGATAGGGACCGGAACCAGTGTCCGAAAAACATAGAACACAACGGATGCTGTGATCGCGTACACCGCATTGACGCTGCCGGCGACCTGGGGATCGGATCCCGAAAAATCCACACGCGCCTTACTGCCACGGATGTCGATCCGCACGCGGATCGTGACCGGATTTTCGGATATGCCGTCGTCGTCGAGCACGTCCTCCGCTCGATACGTACCGTTAGGAATCTGAGAGATGACGTGCCGCGTCATCCTCTCCGTGTAGTTGAGGAGTTCCGAAATATAACGCTCGACTTCCTTCCAACCGTATTTCCCGACAACATCGAACAGACGTCTCTCTCCCGTACGATTCGCCCCCAGCATGGCCGCCAGGTCACCGTCGCGCTCCCCCGGTGTACGGACGTTCGCCAGGACGACGTCCCACACGTCCCGATTGATCTTGCCTCCGATCATGAGCTTGACCGGAGGTATGCGCAGTCCTTCCTGATAGATCTCCTCGGCCAGGGGCATCGAACCCGGAGACATCCCCCCGACGTCGGAATGGTGGGCACGGCATGCAACATAGAACAGCAGCCTTCGTTTTCGAAAAACACCGGACACGAGCGTAATGTCGGGAAGGTGGGTGCCTCCTTCGTAGGGATCATTGAGAACGATCATGTCCCCCGGACCGAGTTCCCGCTTCCGGATCGCCGCGGCGACGGAAAGGGGCATCGAACCCAGGTGGACCGGCATGTGGTCGCCCTGCGCGACCATCCGCCCACGGTTGTCAAAGACGGCGCAGGAATAGTCGCGTCTCTCTTTAATGTTCGGAGAGTATGCGGTTCGCCTCAGCGTCGCACCCATTTCCTCGGCGATCGAATGGAAGAGGCTCTTGAATATTTCCAGTTTTACCGGGTCAACTTTCATAGTCGTTTTTTTTAACGCAGAGACGCAGAGGACGCAAAGAACGCCAGGAGTTCCTAAATAGAAACTAAGATTTCTTTCTTCGCTGCGTCTTTGCGCCTTTGCGTTGAATCCTCTTCTTCATCAGTACCAGGTTCCCGAATTTGTCGACATCGCACTGAAACCCGGGGGGCACGAATGTCGTCGAGCTGTATTCGCCGATGATGGCAGGGCCTTTAACTACGTTTCCGCAGCCCAATAACTGCCGGTCGTACACCGCGGCCTTCAAGCGTCCGCGCCCGAACCGCAGAGGGACGGTTTCGAGAGGAACCGGGCGGCGCCGAGAACGGCGAAACGACTGCAGTGCGGGTTTCGCGGTTGTTCCCGTAAGGGTCGACCGGACGCTGACAACTTCGAGAAGGCTGTCCGGATCGAAATGTCCATATCGCTTCTCATGCGTTCGGTGAAATTCATTTTCCCATTTGTCGTCATAGGGAATGCTCAGTTCATACGATTGTCCGACGTAACGCACGTCCAGAAAGTCCATCATCACGATGTCCTTCCGGCGGAAACCTTCTTCCTTCAAGTCCGCCAATCCCTTCCGATGCAATCCGGACAGAGCCTTCCGGATGTTCGACCGAGTGGGTCGGGTCCCGAGCAGGGTACCTGAGTAGTCTTTGCGCGCGTCGGCCAGAAGAAGTCCCAGGGCCGACAGGGCGCCCGGGTGCGGCGGCACGACGACGCGGGGGATGCCGAGACCCTCGGCCAGGGTTGCGGCATGGAGTGCGCCTCCACCGCCGAAACACAGCAGTGTGAACTCGCGCACGTCGTGACCGCGCTCGATGGAAATCAGGCGGATGGCCTGCTCCATGTTGTTGTTGACGACGTCGATAACCCCGGCGGCTAAACTTTCGGCATTCTTCCACTGACCGGTCGCCGTCATCCGTCGAAGAGCGGGTCCGATCCGTTCCGATGCCAGCCGCATGCTGCCCCCGAGAAAAAAGCGCGGCAACAAACGGCCGAGGACGAGGTTGGCATCGGTCACTGTAAAAGCGGTTCCCGTTCCGTAACAGATCGGTCCGGGATCCGCACCTGCGCTTTCAGGACCGACGCGGAGCGCCCCACCGGCATCGACTTCCGCAATCGAACCGCCGCCCGCCCCAACGGTATGGATGTCCATCATCGGAATACCGATCGGCATGCCTCCGACTTCGCTTTCGTGGCTGACGCGTATCGCGCCATCGAACAAAGCTACGTCCGTTGAAGTCCCGCCCATATCGAAAGTAATGATCTTGGAATACCCGGCCCGCTGAGCGAGGGAAAGGGCCCCGACCACACCACCCGCCGGTCCGGAGAGAATGGTCCGAACGGGCTGTGCCACGGCTGTCTCCGTCTTGACCGTTCCTCCGTTGGACTGCATGACCCGCAGGGTCGGACCGGCCAGCGCGCGTTCGAGCCGATCCAGGTAGCGGCTCATGACGGGTGCGAGATAGGCGTTTATCAATGTCGTCGACGTCCGTTCGTATTCGCGGTACTCGGGAAGAATCACCGAAGACAACGAGATCGGCACTTTGAGTTTTTCCAGAGCGTCCCGGAGCTGGAGTTCGTGAGATGGATTCTGGAACGAAAACAGCAGCGATACCGCGATCGACTCGACCTTTGCCTTGCGTAGTCGCGATACCAGGCTCCGGAGTTCGGTCGGGTTCAACTCGACGGCATGCCTGCCGTCATGAAGGGTGCGCTGGCGAACGCCGATCCGAAGAGCACCGTCGATCAAGGGCGGCAGACGATTTGTAAAGATGTCATAGAGATCCCCGCGGGTCTGGCGTCCGATGATCAGGACGTCCTCAAAACCGGACGTCGTGACCAGAGCGGTTCGAGCGCCTTTGCGTTCCAACAAGGCGTTGGTGGCTACGGTGGAACCGTGAACGATCTCAGCAATGGATTCGATATCAGAGTGCCCGGAAGGCTTGACCCGACCCAGACCTTTCAGAATGGCCTGTTCCGGAGCCTTAGGGGTGGACGGTTCCTTCAGGATTTCGATTCGGCCCTCTTGGATCGATACAAAATCTGTGAAGGTCCCCCCGGTGTCAATACCAATGCGCATCGGGGTCCATGGTACTGGAAACGTCTTCAGCAAGACACTCGTCCGGTCCACCTGCCGTTAAGATCCGCGATCACGCGACTACTTCTTCGGCTTCCACCCAACCTCTACTGCTATCGGGCAATATTGTGGCTATGTGTTTCCGAAGCAGCAGCGATTCAAGTGATTCATGGCCATTCGCGTGCTGCACGGGCAGGCATGACACGATCCGGCTCAATCGCGCGCTATGGGAACGGAAAGCTCCTCGATCGTGTTCGAAGCGCCATCCGTGTCCGGCATTACAGTCCGAGGACGGAGGAGGCCTACGTCGGCTGGATACGTCGATTCATTCTGTTTCACGACAGGCGTCACCCCGAGGAGATGGGAGAAACTGAGATCGACGAATTCCTGACGCACCTGGCGCGGCAACGTAAAGTGACCGCCTCAACCCAAACGCAGGCTCTCAGCGCTCTCCTGTTTCTCTACAGGGAAGTACTCGACCGGCCATGCGCCTGGGTCGATGTGACGGTTCGCGCCAAGAGACGCAAGACTCTGCCGGTCGTCCTCACTCGGGGAGAAGTGCGTACCTTGCTCTCTCACATGCAAGGCGTTCCGGCGTTGATCGCGTCAATGCTGTATGGTTCAGGAATCCGAGAAGCTGTCCCGAATTCAGTTGAAACCTTCGATGGCGGTTCAGTTCATCAGTTAAGCCACCTTTGACGGATCGTCGCCAGTGACCAGGTCGTTGAGTTTGGCCTGGAGCATCCAGAGATCCTTATATCCCAGAATTCTGCGGAAGTTTTTCTCGGTATCGAGGAAGGAGGCCGCCGCCCATCGCAGGGCCATGTCGGCATTCTTCCATCGGCCCACACGACGGGTCCGGATACGCATCCCGGAGTGCGAACTGTCGATGAGGTTCGTCGACCCCAGACAACGGCGAAGAGCCGGAGACAGTTCGAGACGGTTGATGGTGAACATTTCGTCGAGTCCTTCCTTGAAACTGGCCGCAGCATCCGGATGCTGAGACCGCAACCATTCGGCTTGCTTTCGGATCCGGGCGATGCCTTCCTTCCACGGCAAGCGGAACGCGGCTTTCATGACGGAAACGACCTGCGGAGCCAATTCGTCGGGGAGCTTCGCCGCGACGTTCCGGATCTTGTGGTTGCGGCATCGCTGGACCGGATTCTGACGGCCAAAGACCTTGTCGATCGCGCTCCGCAGCGCTTTTGCGCCGTCAATGACGAACAGGTACCGCCGACCTGGATCGATGCCCCGGTCGACGAGATCCTCCAGCAGCGTGACCGCCGTGGCCGCGTTCTCGCTCGCGCCGTCCTTTATTCCCAGGACGACCTTCTCGCCGCTGGAATCCACGCCCACGGCGCAAAGCACGTGAAATTCTCCGAAGATCACGCCGTCCAGATAGATCACCAGGAACTCCCGGTCCTCGAACCGGCGTTCGCTCAGCCGCTTCAACTCCTTCCCGCTCTGCTCAACGAATTCCCGGCTCACCGACGACTTGCTGACACCGACCGTGTCGGCCATCTGGGGAATGACCCGTTCGTATTGCCGGGTCGAGACGTTCGACATCAGGATCTCCAGAACCCGGCTGCCGATCGTCCCGTTCGCGTTGATCGCCTCGTAGGCCGGGATCTCGACCTCCTGGCCTTTACCCCGCCCCTTCTTCCGAAGTCGGGGCTTTCGGACTCGCAGCTTGCGATCCGACAGCCGCACGCTGCCAGCCTGCCTGCCGTGCCAACGAATCGACTCCTTCGCCCGGCCCCGCTGCTTCTCTCCGGCCACACCCTGCGCCGACAACTGCAACACGGCCTCGATACTGGCACGTCCCAACACGTCGATCAACTCGTCGATCGCCATCCGCGACCCTTCGATCAGCTCGACCATCGGCAGCAGAATCTGCCCGTTCTCTGTCAAATATTCCGCCAACGACTGGCTGTCGTCGCGGCTCACGATTCGGTATGCTTTCATTCGGCGGTTCCTCCTCTGTAAGGTTTCCCAACCCCGATTCTACGGAGTCGGAAGGATGGAACCGCCATCTAACTTTCAACTAGAAATCGGACACCTTCGAATCCGATTGATGGAATGTTTAGAGTTCCGAATCAAGGACATCGATTTCGAACGGTTCGAAGTCGTGGTCCGCGACGGCAAAGGCGGAAAGGACCGTATTACGATGCTGCCAACAGAGATAGCGCCAGCCCTCCATGAGCACATCGAGCGCGTTCGCAACGTCCACGAACGAGATCTTCAGGACGGGGCGGGGCAGGTTTAATTGCCGCATGCCCTCGCCCGTAAATATCCAAACGCCGACCGCCAGTGGGGCTGGCAGTACGTTTTCCCCGCAGCCCGCCGATTCACGGAAACCGAAACTGGAACCACGCGGCGCCACCACATGCACGAATCCGTGATCCAGCGAGCGGTCAACGCTGCGGTTGATCGCGCCGGAATTGCTAAACCTGCAAGTTGCCACACACTAAGACACAGCTTCGCCACCCATCTCCTGGAAGACGGATACGACATCCGAACTGTCCAGGAATTACTGGCCATCAGGACGTCAGGACGTCAATGATCTATACCCACGTCCTCAACCGCCGCGGATTGGGCGTTCGCAGCCCTTTCGACACCCTTTAACCCAAACCGCATAATCAGTTAGGGAACTATACCGCTGATCGCGCAGCATAATTACATTGTCCTTGCTGCTTCGCTACAGGTATAAAATGTGCACAGTAAATCATTTACAGCACTGGTCGACCCAGCCCTCACTAAACACATAGGCCGCTGTGAAAAGCACAATGGGAATATGGGGATTGCAGTCGACTTAGATGTTATGCGTTCATTGCCGAAATTGAGCATTCGGGATAAAGTCAGAACATGGCATCCCTAGATATCAAGGAAATCCTGAAGCTCAGCGTCCCGGACCGAATCCAGCTGGTTGAGGCTATTTGGGACAGCATTGTCGAGAATCCAGCCGATCTCCCAGTTACGGAGGCGCAGAGGCACGAACTGGATCGTCGTCTAGCAGAGTACCGAGCGGATCCCCAAGCGGGCGAAACCTGGGAAGAAGTCCGTGATTCGCTTGACTCAGATCGGTGAAACTGCGCCTTACTCCGCCAGCTGAGGCGGATATTCGCGATATCTATGAATGGTATGGCGAACAGGATCTTGAGCTTCCAGCTGCTTTCAAGAACTCTCTCGATCAAACGTTTCGGCAGCTTCTCCAGCATCCGCTCGGGCATCCAAGGGTTCACGCGGATGTGCGTCGTGTGCTCCTCAGACGATTTCCATATTGCGTGTACTACATTGTCGCGGACCCTGAAATTGCTATCCTGGGAGTGTTCCATGGTCGGCGGGATCCGAGCGTGTGGAAATCACGAGCTGACGCATAACACGTGGCTGCACCAGACGGCGGCCACAGTAATTTCTTGAGTTCAATGGTGTGGCCGCCGCAGGTGAGCCACAATCCGTTATCCGGACAATCGAAGCTCGGTAATCGACGTCCGGAAAAACCGGGAAGCGAGTTAGAATTGTGGCTATGAAGACCGCCAAGGAAGAGGTCCAGAAGCTTCTTGAGCAGCTACCCGAGAACGCTTCCCTCAAGGATATCCAATACCACATCTACGTGCGTCAGAAGATTCAAAAGGGCCTAGATGCTGAAGAAAAGGGCAGGGTGATCTCCCAGGCCGAAGCCGAGCAACGGATGGCTCGATGGCTCGGGAAGTAGTCTGGACAGATCCCGCCTGGAACGATCTGGAATCAGCCGCAGACTATATCGCCCGAGATTCTGCCGCTTACGCCGCCGTGTTCGTGCAAGAGGTCAAGGATGCAGCCGCATCACTTTCCGCGTTCGCTAAGGAAGGTCAGATCGTGCCCGAGTTCCGTGATGAGACCATTCGCGAGTTACTTGTCACACCTTACCGATTGGTCTACAGCATCAATCCAGATCGAGTTGCCGTGCTTGCCTTCGTTCACGGCGCGACGCGGAGGTGGCTGCTGTAGGTGTTGAGTGCCGGATAACACGTGGCTGCACCAGACGGCGTCCATGGTGTTTTTTTGAATTGAATCGGAGTGGCCGCCGCAGGTGAGCCACCATCCGTTATGTCGTCAAAGCCGCTTGGAGGTTAAGTGATAGTAAGGACACTGTACCCGCTCTTATTGGGAATTGCGGGTTTCTGCGTATTCGCTTGCCCCCTTCTGGGACAGGATACGATCGAGGTGACTCTTCTTGGAACTGGTACTCCGGACCCCACTCTCTTGCGATTTGGTCCGAGCGCGCTTGTGGAGATTGGGGACAAGACCTTCCTCTTTGATGCCGGACGAGGGGCGATGCAGCGACTATCGCAGAAGGGCACGTCTTATGCGGAAATCGATGCACTATTTCTAACGCACCTGCACTCCGATCACGTAGTTGGTATTCCGGATTTGTGGCTAACTGGTTGGCTGTTGTCCGTGCGGGATCGCCCGCTACAAGTATTTGGTCCTTCAGGCACAGCCGATCTAATTGCCGGGCTCACTGATGCCTATGCCTTTGACATCGGCATTCGCGTCTCAGATGATGGTGTTCCGGTGGAAGGTTCACGTTTCGAAGTGACAGAGATCGCAGATGGATATGAGTATCAGGAAGAAGGAATACAAATTGTGGCCTTCGACGTGGACCACCGCCCAGTTTCTCCCGCGTTGGGCTATCGAGTGAATTTCGACGGAAAGAGCATTCTTCTCTCAGGAGATACGCGATATTCAGAAAATCTAATCGCCAATGCCGCCGGCGTCGATTTACTGATCCACGAAGTCACGGGTGCAAATGAAGAAGTGCTGCGTAATCCGTTTGCGCGGCGTGCATTCGAGCATCACACTACTGCTCAAGAGTCTGGTGAGATTTTCTCGAAGATCCAACCAGAACTCGCCGTGTATTCACATCTCGTTCTTTTCGATGGCTATGATCTGAGCCAGCTCATTCTTGACACTCGACAGACTTACGACGGCCCGCTGCAGATCGGCGAGGACATGATGGTGTTCATTGTGGGAGATGAGGTTGAGATCCGGGAGCCCTGAGTTGAGCGGCATAACAAGGCAATGAAGCTGACAGACCGTAAACGCGATAGGCGCCGCCAGCTTCTTTTGACGCTGCAGGTTGGCAGCGCCCATCGCACGGCCCACAGCTTATTGCTGAACCGTTAGCCCGGCGTAGGCCTGCCCGCATAGAAAACGACATGCTTGGTTCATCAAAACTCGTGGCGTTCATTGGAACCACCGATTCTGACAAAGCGCGACACTTCTATGGGAGCGTGCTGGGGTTGTCATTCGTTTCGGAAGACCCTTTCGCCCTCGTCTTTGATGCGAACTCGGTGATGGTTCGTATCTCCAAGTTGGACGCAGTGACACCCGCCCCATACACCGTACTTGGATGGGAGGTCGCCGACATCAAAGGTATGGTCCAGTCTCTTCATTCCGAAGGCATCGAGTTCGAACGATTTCCCGGCTTGGAGCAAGGCGAAACTGGCGTGTGGGTGTCGCCCAGCGGCGCCAAGGTAGCATGGTTCAAAGACCCCGACGGAAACGTTTTGTCACTCGGCGAATCCGCTTAGAATGTGGACTTTGCGGTTCACTTACCAACGAGCGGGCCAAGAAAACGCTGGAACCGAGCCGTGGCTAACCTGGATGAGATTGGCCGAATGGAGTACAAATCGCTCACTTTCTCCCGCGATTTTCTCTTGCTACAGTTCTGGTTCTGAGCTTTGACAGGGGGTTAGACAATGCTTGAGTTCGGTGGATTCAATTGGTGGGCGATTCTCGTAGCCACCGTAGTGGCGTTCGTGCTCGGTGGACTGTGGTACGGCCCTATCTTTGGGAAAGCCTGGCTAGCCGCCATCGGAAAAACCGAAGACGACATTCAGCCAAGTCCTGCGCCTTTCATCATTAGCTTCTTCACGGCGTTACTAACGACCATTGTCCTGGCGGCACTGATTCGGAGTCTTGGGATCGACACACTCGGTGGTGGTCTGCTGCTTGGTGCTATAACTGGGGTAGGGTTTATCGCGACCGCGATGGCTTCTGATAGTGCATTTTGCGGGTGGGGTATGCCCCTATTCCTGATTCAATCAGGCTATCGCGTCCTCTACACCATTCTCATGGGTGGTATTTTGGCTGCGTGGTCATAACGGCGCCTTACATGGCCCTCGCTGACGCACGCAGCACAATTATCGAAAGGGCATACCGACACGAAACGCAAATTGACGCCTAACAAACGGCTGAAGCTGACTGGGCCAATGCGCGCCGGGTTCCACGTCAAAGATTGCGGTCGGTTGGTGGCGGCTGCCGGTGTCCCGCAGCTTAGCCACGAGCCGTTAGGCCGCATCACACACTTTCAACGATATGCACGTCACTGACCTCGCCGTTAACAAGACGCTGGGGATAAAGCTCGCACCTGCGGACAGCGGTCACATCTTGGAGATGCCGGAGTCACCGCTCCTCCTCAACCACGTCGGCACAGTCCACGCGAGCGCGCAGTTCGCGTTGGCCGAGGCGAGCAGTGGTGAGTTTCTGTCGCGCCATCTTGGCGAGGCACAGAGTCAAGTCTTCGCCGTGCTTCGCACCTCAGACGTGAAGTTCCGCAAGCCGGCTCACGGTGCCTTGCGTGCTTCCGCGCGGTTTGCTAATGGCATCGCCGATTCGCTGTCCACCGAGTTATCATCACGCGGGCGAGCATTGGCTTCAGTGCTCGTCGAGGTTGCCGACGCACAGGGAGTAGTTACCATGACCGGACAGTATGACTGGTTCTTACAACGGCAGACCAATGCGGCCTAACCGTGCGCTGCAGCGAACCTGGCCATCGCGTGCTGGATTCAGTCCACGCGCCCCGTGGGCCGGGTCGCTGAGATTGGGTCGTTAGGCCGAGCCGAGGGCCGAGGTCTTCGATGAAGAAAGACTTTCGGAACGTATTAATCGTCAGCATCCTGCTGGCGACAATCGTCCTCTTATTGCTTGAGATGGGTAGTGGAATCGTTCCTTTGCCGTTCTCAATCGTTGTTCTGGGCGCCGTGTTGGGAGCGGTCCTTGCAAACCGCCCGATTCTCCTCGCAAAGCGAAGTCCGAAGCTTCGGTTCGTGCTGGGAATACCGGGCTGCCTGGGCACGATTGTCCTTGCAGGTGTTGTGTTTGGCTACTTCCAGACTACGGGATTCGAGGTCGCGAAGAGCTACGCTGCAGATCTGGCCCTGGTAATCGACGAAAACCGACAGGGAACTGAATCGTACCCAGATGTGTCGACCATTCCCGCGACTGAGCTCCCGTCAGTTGACACCCCATGGCCATACTCGTCCTCTTGCGAAGGAGGTGTATGTAGTCGGATCGCGGGATACTTCATCGCCTACGACTTCGGCGCTGACGGACCCGAGCTTGCTGTGGGCAGGCGAGACATCAGCGTCCGTTGGGACTGGGACAGCATGGCATGGGTAAACTAACGCGATGGTCTTCGATGAGGCCGGCCTAACCAGTGGCTGCACCCGACGGCGAACACGGTGTTTTTCTCGTTCTTGAATGTGTGGCCGCTGCAAGTTAGCCACGAGCCGTTTGGGAGACCGCATCGGATCGTAGGATGCTTGGTAGCGAAGGTAAGGCATCAGTGAACGCGAATAGTCCGGAACGCATGATGGCGGCCATAAGCGAATCCATGCAGGCGCGCACCGGACATACTCTGCAAGAGTGGGTAAGCATTATCCTTTCCAGCGGCATTGATCCGCTGGACCAGAAGGCCGTACGTCGTTGGTTGCAGACCGAGCACGGAATCCTGCAGAACTCACAGTGGGCCATCGCTGACGCGGCGGCGCGGGCAGCCGGATGGGTAAGGCCCAGCGCCGAGGAGTACGTCGATCAACAGTACTCTGGTCCGAAGGAAGCCTTACGTCCGATCTTCGATCGCGTGCGTAAGATTCTGGAGCGTTTCGGGAATGATGTCTCTGTCGAGGGACGCGCTACCTACACTCCGTTTGTGCGCCGACGGCAGTTTGCCGCTGTGGCGGCCGCGACTCGCACGCGGCTAGACGTCGGATACGTTACAGGGACGCGCCTTCCTCAACGCTGCTGACCTCAACCAGAGCGCCTGGACAGGCTACCCACAAGCTATCCCTGACGTCCGTTGACGAGATCACTCCTGAAGTGAAGCGTTTACTGCGGACAGCATATGACCAGAACGGCTAAGGCGGTTGAAAGTGCTGGTTCCTGCCCAACAAGCGGCTGAAGCTGTCAGTCCTTCGTGTCACGCGTCTTGCATAGCGCGAGCCGCGCGCCACTCCGCCCTGCAGGTTAGCCGCGGTCCGTTAGCCGGACAGGGTCCACGAATTGATGAAGGGTGCTTTCTGATAGGCGTTGGAACGATGGAGCGACTATGACACAGTCGGATTTCGTAGAGAAACTTGAGTATTTCAAGATGGTGCACAGCGTAACTATTCGTTCAATCGCGACTCTCGACGACAAAGATATCGAGTTCCGTCCCCAATCTGGCATGCGAACGCCCAAGGAGCTAATCTTTCACATTTACACGCAAGAGAAGGTACTTGCAGAGGCGATCCGGGACGGGCACTTCACGGCGGAAGCAGCCAGCCGGTCAAGCCCCGAGACCGATGCTGTTGCACCGGAACTGCAGCCGCTAGCTACCGTGCGCGACGTGACAGAATATGCTGAGCGATGCCATCGAGTTGCCGAAAATATTCTCGAGTCGTTGTCGGAAGAAGGAGTCACTGGCCCGGTAGAGTCTCCTATGGGAACCTATCCTGGATGGCGATTCTTCGACTTCTCATACGACGAGCATTGGCACCATCGCGGTCAGCTCTACACATATCTTCGGCTGTTGGGCAAGGAACCGCCAATGTTATACGACTACTGAGCGTCGACCCTGACCTTAGGAGCCAGCTAACAAGCGGCCGCAGGTGAGCCACAATCCGTTAGCCGTCACACTAGGGCGTGTTAACACTAATGAGCATGAATGTTTTATAATCACGCATGGAGATCACACAGGAGCAGTATTGTCGCATCGAGCCGGAACTGCCGCGTCAGCGGGGCAACGTCAGTCTTTCGAACCTGACGGTCTTGAACGCCATTTTGTATGTGGCTGAGCAGGGCTGCAAGTGGCGCGGTCTGCCCAAGCGCTTTGGCAACTGGCACACCATCTACACCCGGATGAACCGCTGGTCCAAGAACGGCGTGCTCGACGCCGTCTTCGAGAAACTCCAGCGCGAGCAACTGGTCCGCATCCGGGTCGAAGCCGTTTCGATGGACTCGACCATTGTGAAGGTTCATCCCGACGGCACGGGAGCGTTAAAAAAAACGGTCCGCAAGCGATCGGCAAATCCCGCGGTGGATGGACCACCAAGATTCATCTGGTTGCCGCGAATGCTCGAACGGCGATAACGTTTGCGCTCTCGCCCGGCCAAGCGCACGACGCCCCGCAGGGCCGCGAGCTGCTCGCCGGTCTGGGGCCACTACCCGAGCCGCTACCGCTGCTGATGGACCGTGCCTACCAGGACGACCAGACCCGCCAATTGGCTCTGGATTTTGGGTGGATTCCCGTCGTGCCGCCCAAGCGCAACCGCCTGGAGCCGTGGGAATACGACCGCGTGCTCTACCGCCGCAGGAACGAAGTCGAGAGGCTCTTCCGCCGACTCAAGGGTTTCCGGCGTATCTTCTCCCGTTTCGATAAACTCGACGTCATGTTCCTCGCCTTCCTTCACTTCGCTCTCATCGTCGAGGCACTACGTTAGTGTTAACACGCCCTAGGTGAACCCGTTGCTGTTTGACCCCGCTGACGAACCCCACGTGAGCCTCGCGACGTATCGACGTAGCGGAAAGGAGGTCCGTACGCCAGTTTGGATCGCAAAGGCCGAAGACTGCTACTACGTGTTTAGCGAGGGTACGGCCGGGAAAGTGAAACGCATTCGTGCCAACGGCAAGGCCCGCCTAGCGGCCTGCACATCTCGCGGAGACATTCGCAGCGATTGGTTAGAAGCCAAAGCACGAATCGTCGCGGAGGCGGGTGTCATAGAAGGTGCATATGTCGCGCTACGGGAAAAGTATGGGTGGAAGATGAAGCTCGTCGACGTTTTCTCGAAGCTAATAGGCCGCTTCGACAAACGAGTGATAATTGAGTTGCAGATGCCACAAGATGGATAGAAGACAGTGCCGCCTAGCAAGGCGTTGAAGCCGATGCTTGACCGCTGTGCCACGCCGCTGCGGCAGCGCGACCCAACCGTCAAGCACGGCTAAACTTTGCATCAGGCGGGCAGCCGAAGGAGGCTGTAATGCCCGTCGTCGTTTTCCCGATAGCTGCGTATACTCCTGGTGGATGAAGGTTTTGATCCTCGGTGCCACCGGAACCGCAGGCAGCGGAGTCCTTCGGGTCTGTCTGCACAGCCGAGAGGTCAGCGAAGTGCGCATCTTGACGCGCCACCCACACGATTCCGGATCCGAGAAGCTCGTTGTATTCCTAAACGATGACTACATCGATTACGCACCGGTTCGGGATGCGTTCGTTGGCGTCGACGCCTGTTTCTATTGCCTGGGTATATCTGTAAGGCAAGTATCCGGCGAGATCGAATATCGCCGGATCACACACGATTTTGCTATTGCGGCATCAGTGCAACTCAAATCGGTCACTCCGGATGCGATCATGCATTTCATCAGCGGGCAAGGTACCAAGCTGGACAGCCAATTCATGTGGGCACGAGTCAAAGCCGAGACGGAGCAGGATCTCGCTAAGGTCATCGATAGCGTGTTCTGGCGGCCGAGCTTCATCGACGGAGGGACAACGGTCGCGGGTCCTCGACTTTACCAGCCGCTGCGCCCTATGTTCCGCTTGCTTCGGTTCTCACGCAGGATGTATGTGACGAGCGAGGACATCGGACGAGCCATGCTGCAAGCCTCGGCCGAGGGCATTCGCAGGGGTGTCATCGAAAACGTCGAGATGCGTGAACGTGCAGACCGCGCGCGCCATGTCGACCGATGAAGCAGTGGCAAAAGCACGCCGCCGGCGCCAGCGGGGCCGGCCACCCAACACGCGCTTGGAGCGGGCCGCTGCGAAGCGCGGCCGTTCAACCGCAATCCGTTAAACGGCAGGACGAAATCGCAAATGACACGCAAGAATCGCGAATACTGGAATAAGACGAGTGACGCTTATCAAGACGCGCACGGGCGGGCCCTCTCCGAGACTCCGTTAGCGTGGGGCGTTTGGCAGATTAGCGAGG
This sequence comes from Terriglobia bacterium, assembly GCA_965218085.1. Taxonomy (GTDB): domain Bacteria; phylum Acidobacteriota; class Terriglobia; order 20CM-2-55-15; family 20CM-2-55-15. Next base: position 211,243 of record CBDCKF010000002.1, read on the forward strand.
CCGACCTGGGCGTCCTCGGCGATGTTGAAGGGCGCGAGGTTCTCGAATTGGGATGCGGTGCGGCGCAGTGGACGATAGCCCTCACCGCGGCTGGAGCCCGTGTGGTCGGAATGGACCTGTCCGAACAACAACTCAATCATGCTCGCAGCGTGTGCCGAAAGACGGACTCGATTGTAAGACTCGTAAACGCTGATGCCGAAGGGCTTCCGTTCCCAGACAATTCGTTCGATATCGTCTTCTGCGACCACGGTGCAACGGTGTTCGCACCCCCGGAGCGTACGATTCCTGAAGCATCTCGGGTATTAAGGGAAGGTGGCCTATTGGCCTTCTGTATGTCCAGCCCGATACGCGACATCTGTTGGGACGGGCAGAGGGACCGGATTTCAGAGGAGTTGCAGCGCGACTACTTTGATCTCGACGCAATCGAGGATGGCGATCAAGTCTGTTATCAGCTTCCCTACGGAGCGTGGATCCGCCTGTTCCGTCAGAACGGGTTTGAAGTTGAGGATCTAATCGAACTGCGAGTACCCGAAGGCGCTACTACGACGTTTTCAGATTTCGCGCCATCAACATGGGCACGTCGTTGGCCGGCGGAAAATATCTGGAAGCTCAGGAAGCGGACCACGGAGCAGAGTAATCCAGCTGGCGGTCCTTAGACGCGATGCTATACGCAGCATACGGTTCAAATCTCCACCCAAGACGACTGGCAAAACGTGTGCCGTCCGCGGAACTCGTAGGATGTGCGAGGATCGAAGGGTGGTCACTGACATTTGAGAAACGTAGCAAAGACGGCTCCGGAAAGTGCTCCATGAGGGTTTGCCGGAAGTCTTCGGTGTACGTGGCGGTTTACGATTTGGACCCGGAAGAAAAACCAGCCCTCGATAAGGCGGAAGGTTTGGGGTACGGGTACGACGTACAAAGGATTGGAGTTCCGGGATACGGAGACTGCTATACATACGTGGGAACCGATCTGGACCCGAAACTTAATCCATACGATTGGTATAGAAACTTAGTGCTAGCCGGGTGTAATTTTCTAGAGTTTCCAACCCGCTATACACAAACGATTGCAGCCCTACCTTTCGTGATCGATCGAGACAGCGCACGAGCAGAGAAAAATCGATTGTTGCTTGAGGAACTCGCGAATGAAGCCTAACAACGCGATGCATCGGCCTGCCCGACGTTCGCTTCGCTCACAGTAGTCAGCCGCTGGTCGCAACCGCTATGCCTCCAAATCAGGATGAGTAACTCAATGAAACTTGAAGCTGATGACCTTCGCGCTCTCAAAGACGCGGTCGAGGTCCTGGAGAGTCCCGGTTTCGCCATGGAGGTCACGAACCCCATCGGAAAGCCGATCGAACAGGCTGTCGATCTACTCCCCAATACCGTCTCCCGAGGTATCGGTGACGCTACACGCAGCGCACTTCAATCTTCCCTGCGCGTGGCCCTGTCCACCATGAACAATGAGCGTGCTCTAAGACCGTCGAACATCACACATAAGATTCTGACCACGCTGAGCGGGGCAGTAGGTGGGGCGTTTGGCCTTCCTGCACTGGCGATTGAGCTGCCGGTGTCGACAACCATCATGCTCCGTTCGATCGCGGATATCGCTCGTGGAGAGGGCGAAAATATTCGTTTGGCGGACACTCAGATGGCGTGCATCGAGGTGTTCGCGCTTGGAGGGCATTCCCAATCCGACGATGGTGCGGAAACCGGATACTACACCACACGCGCCGCGCTCGCCCGAGCTGTTTCTGAAGCCGCGAAATACATCGCCGAAAAAGGGCTCGCCTCAGAGGGTGCGCCTGCGATTGTGCGCCTCATTTCGAAGATTGCCACTCGATTCAGTGTGCCCGTGTCCGAGAAGTTCGCTGCGCAGGCCGTACCCGCAATCGGCGGAGCCGGAGGTGCTGCGATTAATCTCGTGTTCATCAATCATTTTCAGAATATGGCACGCGGCCATTTCACGGTCAGACGCCTGGAGCGGAAATACGGCACCGAGGTGATTCAGCGGAAATACGAAGAAATCAGTCACGGTAAGCCGAGTTCAAATGAGGCATAACAAGGCAATGAAGCTGGCATCGCGAAAACGCGATGGGCACAGCAGCAACTTTCGGCCGATCCGTTAAACCGAAAAGAATAAGAATGGGAACATTTTCAGAAAGTATCGCCATCAAGGCTGCAACCGCAGACGTATGGGCGGCATTGGCCGACATCGGTTCGATTCACCGATGGAATCCTGGAGTTGTTGATTCCTGGCTGACTACGTCCGGGGACGTAAAACTCGGTTCCGGACGGCGGTGCGAACTAGGGGGAAAGAACTATCTCGACGAAGAAGTCGTTCGGTGGACACCCATGCAGGCCCTTACGATGCGGATTGTCGGGACCAACTTACCCTTCAGATCGGCTGACATTCGGTTTACCTTAGAGGATCACGGCGGAGAGACACAAGTCACTGTGTCGCCAGTCTATGCGCTGAAATTTGGGATTCTTGGAAGAGTGTTGGACTCCCTGTTTGTGCGACGTCAATACCGACGAGGGATGGTGAATCTCCTGCAGGGTCTGAAGCAGAACGTTGAGAGCGCCGCCTAACACGGAATTGCGGCTGGCGAACTGCCTCGTCACGACTCATTCCTACAGACGGTCCGCGCCAAGTTAGATCGCAACCGAAAACATCATTGGCCCGACAAAGGCATGGCGACTATTCAGACACCGCGTCTCGAGTTAAGACCGCACCATACAATTTTATTCGCTTTGACTCCCATACCGATGGCGGCCAAACATGGATAGATCACAACTGCTGAAACGACTTGATGGTCCGTGGGAAGCACTCAAGGCTTCGTACCGAGATCTCTCGAACTCTGGACTGATGGAGCCAGGTGTTACGGGTAAGTGGTCCGTCAGAGACATTATTGCGCACGTGACTTGGTGGGAAGAAGAGGCCTTGGCCCATCTGCCGCTCATCCTCGCTGGGGGGAGGCCGCCTCGGTACTCCGTCACCTATGGAGGTATCGATGCCTTTAACGCCAAGATGACCGAACAGAAGAGGGGTTTGTCGCTCTCCGAGGTACTCGGGCAGCGGGACGATACCCACCGCCGCTTAGTCGAATTTATTGACCGTGAGCCAGAAGATCAAATCATCCGGGAAACACGCTTCCGCCGTCGACTCCGGCTTGATACCTACAGCCACTACCCAAAGCACACCGACGCGATCTGGAAGTGGCGAGAATGGAAGTCGCTGTGACTTGAGGGAATCGACCGCGTTCATTTGAGCTGCCGATGACGACCGTCCCTTTCAAAGTCAACGACGCCGAGAATCGCTCGAAGTTTCTGAGCCACTTCTTGCCCGATGCGATCGAAGCGCTTAAAGAAGACACTGTTCCGATGTGGGGCCAGATGACGGCCCAACACATGGTGGAGCACCTGCTTTGGGCTTTTGAATTGTCCACGGGCAAGGAAGGCGTTACCTGTGAAACTCCAGCAAGACTCCGAAAAGCGATGAGGGCGTGGCTCTACGACGACAGGCCCAACCCACGAAACGTCAAGAACCCTAAGCTCCCCGACACGCCCCTGCCGCTGAGGTACGGGAATATCGCTGAAGCAAAGGCGGCATTTCGGAAAGAACTCGATCATTTCATCAAGGTCAGGGAAACGGATCCGAATGCAATGAATGCACATCCACTATTCGGGACGCTGGGAACGGACGAATGGGAACGGGTCCACTTCAAACACAGCTATCATCATCTTCTGCAATTTCGCCTTGTTCGTGAGCTATAAGGCCTTATAGCTAGAAGATGGAACTAGCCGTTGACCGAATTTTGGATTGAGAACGTACTATGACGATGGACTTGGATCCTGAAGTTCGCAGGTATTACGAGGACGCGCCTGAAGCGGAGCGCTTGCAAACCGGCCCGGCTCAATTGGAATTCGAGCGCAGCAAAGAACTGCTCACTCGAAGGCTTCCCAAACCTCCGGCGAGGGTCCTCGACGTTGGAGGCGGCCCCGGGGCGTATGCGCTTTGGCTCGCCGAGCTTGGATACGAAGCCCATTTGATTGATCCTGTGCAGCAGCTGGTGGCACAGGCCCAGCAGCAAAGCGACCCACTTCCCCACCGCATTAAAAGCTGCAATGTGGGCGATGCCCGTGAACTGAGATGGGACGACCATTCAGTCGACGTGGTCCTTGCGCTGGGGCCGATTTATCATTTAATTCATCGAGAAGACCGATTGCAGGCGCTGGAGGAGTTTTTTCGGGTCTTGCGACCCGGCGGCAATGTTTTTGTCGCAGCAATTTCTCGATTCGCATCGGCACTGGACGGACTTTGTAGAAATAAGCTCTCAGATGAAGCTTTTCAAAACATTGTGAAGGGGGATCTCGAAGAAGGAATTCACAGCAACGCGACAGGACGCCTGGAGTATTTCACGACAGCGAAATTTCATCGTCCTGACGAATTGAGAGCCGAGGTTACGGAGGCCGGCTTCGAAACGGTTGAGGTGCTTGGTATCGAGGGACCCGGATGGATGTTTCCTGATTTTGAGGATCGATGGCGGGACTCTCGCCAACGACACGATCTATTACAAACCGCACGGCGATTGGAAAGCGAATCTTCGATACAGGGAGTGAGTGCCCATTTACTGGCCGTGGGTCAGAAACCGGCGGCATGAGACCGGATTGCAAGCCACCCACGGCCCCGCATCGCCGTTGGGTGTGCCCTCCCGCACTGTGCTGTGACGCAAAATCCGTTAGCCACAACCAATAGACAGTAGTGCCCATGGCAGATCTCAAGACCCAACGCACCGAGGCGAGCGTAGATAGTTTCCTCAAAAGGGTCGTCGACGAAACCCGACGCGACGACTGCCTGACACTCGTGCGAATCATGAAGCAGGCCACCAAAACCGAACCCAGGATGTGGGGTAGCAGCATTGTGGGGTTCGGCGACTTTCACTACAAATACGCCAGTGGTCGTGAGGGCGATTGGTTCCTAACCGGCTTTGCGCCTCGCAAGAGGGACTTGACGATCTACATCATGGCAGGGTTTGATCACTACGAACCACTCCTGGCCAAGCTCGGCAAGCACAAGACGGGCAAATCCTGCCTCTACGTCAAGCGGCTAGCCGATGTCGACCGGAAGGTGCTGAAGGAACTGATCTCCACATCGGTAAAGCGCATGAAGCAGACTTACGGCTAGGCCGTTTTGGTTTGCTTAACAAGCCGATGACTTGGCAGAACGTTGGAGATGACCGCATGTCTGACCCCAGAATTCGCTTGGTATAATGCCCTCGCCCCCAAAGGTTTCAGTGACATGATCGATATCTTCAGGACCGTCAAGCGGCTCGTTGCAATCCCGGGTCTGCTTCTTATTGTCGCGGATATTGCCGCTTGCACCGAGACGCCTTCATCGGGGGCCGGGCTGGTTGAGCGAGTCGACGCGTCGATGGGGACCGAGCTGCAGTTCACTGCATGGACGTCGGATGAAGCTGAAGCCGTGACGGCTTTCGAGATGGTCTTCGAGGAATTCGACCGTCTTGAAGAACTGATGAGCCCGTGGCTGGAAGACAGCGACATTCAGCGGCTGAACGCGGCAGCTGGCGAGGGGCCGGTCCCAGTCGGAGAGGAGATTCTCAAGGTGCTGGGGATTGCCCGTCAAGTCAGCGAGTGGACCGACGGGAAGTTCGATGTGACCTTCGGTGTGATGTCGGGCCTCTGGAACTTCGACAATCAAAACCGGGACGAAACTATTCCGAACCACGACGAGCTTGCTCACCGTCTGCAGCTCATCGACTACCGCGACCTCCAGCTGGACGAAGAAACCGGCACAGCCTTCCTCAGACGCGAAGGCATGCTCGCCAGTCTTGGTGGGATCGGAAAAGGCTACGCCGTCGATCAGGCTGCGGACATCCTTCGTGGGCAGGGCTTCAACGATTTCATAATTCAATTTTTAAAACCGCTGATTATATCGTCATCGCGGAATGACGACAATCGCACATCTCCGCTTTGAGGTCCATTATGCTGACGTTGCCACACTGTTCGGCGCAGGTTTCGTGCCAAGCGAACGCCCCATGTAAATTGCTCCTGTGAGCGGGCCGCTCCTCTGCGGACAGACGTTCGGAACACCGAGACATATGCTGTGACAAGGTAGCGAATTGAATACGGCACACCTGATTTCGATAACGTAAAAAGGACCCACCTAACGGGGTCGTGATCGAGCAAAAAGGACCCACCCCTGATAGCCTCCCGAGGCGTGCCCGGATGAACCGGCATGTCGGATGGGAGGACAAGGAGTTGTTAGGGATGGATCAGTACGAGATGGTCAGAACCGCACATCGTGTGTACAAGAAAAGCATTCGACGGATTTCCCGGGAAACGGGTCACACACGGCGGACGATCCGGAAGGTGTTGGCCGGGCAGGAGCCCAAGTATCGGCGTGAGAAGGAACCGGCCTGTCCGGTGATGGACCCGGTCGCGGGGGTCGTGGATAGTTGGCTCAAGACCGATCGGGAACAACCGGTCAAGCAACGGCACACCGCGCACCGGATCTGGCAGCGCCTAGTGGAGGAGTGTGACTTCACCGGAGCCGAACCGACCGTGCGCCGCTGGGTCCGGGAGCGGAAAGTGCGTTTGGGACTGAACCGGCCGGCGGCGGTGGTGCCGTTGGATCCGGAGCAGGCGCGGGAAGCCGAGGTGGACTGGGGCACGGCCTGGGTCCGGATGGGCGGCGAAGACCGGCAGGTAAAACTGTTCTGCATGCGGTCCCGGTACTCGGGCAAAGCCTTTGTACGCGCCTATCCGTGGGAGCGGCAGGAAATGTTCCTGGACGGGCATATCCGGGCATTTGACTGGTACGGTGGCGTGTTTCCAACCCTGGTCTTCGACAACCTGAAGACGGCGGTGAAACGGATTCTGTGCGGGAAAGCGCGGGTGAAGCAGGCGCGGTTCACCTCGCTTCGAGCCCACTACACGTTTGAAGCGCGATTCTGCAATCCGGCCCAGGGCCGGGAGAAAGGGGGCGTGGAGGGCCTGGTCGGCTTTGCGCGGCGGAACTTCCTGGTGCCGGTCCCCAAGGTCACCGACTTCGACGATCTGAACCATCAACTGCTGGAGCGGTGCCTGTCCGATGGCCAACGGCGGATTGGTGGCCGGGCCGATAATCGCACGATCGATGAACGGCACGCCGGAGAGCGGGAGCATCTACTGGCATTGCCCGACACCCCATTCGAGAACACGAAGGTCGTCGGAGTACGCATCAGCGCGTACCAAACCGCGCAAGTGGAGGGGAACCGCTACTCGGTACCGACCGCCTATGTGGGCCGCCGGCTCTGGGCCCATATCGGGTGCGACCGGGTGAGCTTCTACGCCGACCAGAAGAAAGTGGCCGAACATGCGCGTGCGTTCGGTCATAGCCGGTGGCAGATCGATCCCTTGCACTACCTGGAGCTGATCCGCCGGAGAGTGGGAGCGTTTGAGAGTGCCCGGCCGATCCGGCAGTGGCGGCCCCAGTGGCCGGCGCATTACGAAACGTTGCTGCGGCGGCTGCGGGAACGGCACGGGTACAGCCGCGGCACGCGGGAGTTTATCAGCATCCTGCAGTTCCACCAGCACTGGGCTCTGGACCGGGTCTCGGCGGCCATCGAACACGCTCTCGATGCGCACTGCTACGAATCCGACGCGGTCCGGCACATTCTGATCCGTGCCGGGAGTTCCAGCCAGGCCCATGCGCCCCTGGAGCCGGGGTTGATGCCCGGCATCACGGACCTGACGATCGCCGCCTCCGATCTGGATCAATACGATCGCCTGTTGGCCGGAGGTATGCGATGACGCCGGGCCAGGAGATCGTCCTCGACGATGTGTTGCGGCAACTCCGGCTTCCGGCCATGGTACGGGAATGGCGGGAACACGCCCGGCAGGCCAAAGAAGCGGGCGAGGGCTACGCCGGCTTTCTTGTGGCTTTGGCCAGCCGTGAGCTGGAACAGCGGCAAGCCAATCAGGTGCAGCGCCGGCTGCGCGCCGCCCGGTTTCCGCTGCCGAAGACCCTCGAGACGACCGATCTGAAGAAGTGGCCGGCACTGGATGCGGTCGAGATCCGCGACTATGCCGAGTGCGGCTACATCACCCGGCGCGAAAACGTCGTGCTGTTGGGCAAGCACGGCACCGGCAAGACCCATGCCGCGACGGTGCTGGGAGTGGAGGCCTGCCGGCGGGGCTACCGGGTCGGGTTCACCACAGCCGCCGGATTGGTCAATACACTGATCGAGTCCCGTGAGGAACGGCAGTTGCAGCGGCACCTGGCCAAGCTGTCCCGCCTCGAGCTGCTCATCATCGACGAGGTGGGCTATATCCCGTTCTCGGCCGAGGGAGCGCAACTGTTGTTTCAGGTCTTCTCGGATCGTTACGAGAAAGGTTCGGTGATCGTCACTTCGAACCTGCCGTTCGCGCAGTGGACCAACGTCTTCGGTGACGCCACCCTGACGGCCGCCCTGCTGGACCGGCTCACCCATCACTGCTCGATTCACCAGTTCGATTGGGAAAGCATCCGGTTCACTGAAAGTCTGGGCGCCGCCAGCAAACGGAAGAAGAAACCCCGCGTCGCCAGAAAGTCCGCGTGAAAAACGCGGTCGCGCTGGGCTGTGGAAAGTGCCACCCCTATGGAAACCCGCTACAAAGCCCGCGGGTTCCCACAGCGGCTTGGAAGCCTCCGGCTCCCACTCTTTCCACAGCCCCGGCGGCGGTATTACTTACGAACCATTAACCTGGAGGTGGGTCCCTTTTACTCGATCACGGTGGGCTCTTTTTACGTTGTCAAAGCGAACACCTGTGGAATTCTCCTTCGCGCTCCGAGACACAGCTGAGTCCTAGGGCACAGTACCTGATGGGATCCACGTCAGGGGTCAAAAGAACTCCACGGGGACATGTTGACAAACTCAGCAAAGCCTTGTGAAATGCGTTAGGCGGATGTTTAAACCCACCGCCCTCTCAGAACATTCCGGGAGATTGTCATGTGCTCATTTCGATTGATGAGCCCTTCAGCATTAGTCTGGAGACCAGAGATGGAGTTTCAATTCAAGCCTTTATCCCGAGAAACCATACCCCGGGGTCTCCAACGTGCAAAAGAGTACCGCCTTTTGAACGAACCCGAGCAGGCAGAGAGTATCTGCCTAGACGTTCTCGATATCGATCCGGAAAACCAGGAGGCGCTCGTCTTACTCCTGCTGGCACTCACGGACGAGTTCTCTCATGCGGAACGCGAAACCTATAGACGGGCCCAAGACCTGATTCCCAAGATTCGAGATGAGTATCAAAAAACCTATTATTCAGGCCTCATCTGTGAGAGACGGGGCCGAGCGCACCTCAAGCAGGGATCCCATGGGTCCGAATACGTCGCCTATGATTGGCTCCAGAAGGCCATGGGCTGGTATGAGAAATCGGAGGCGATCCGCCCCCAAGGCAACGACGACGCGCTTCTGAGGTGGAATGCCTGCGCCCGGACCATCATTGAGCATGAGCTCGAAGCCGCAATCGAAGACACGATCCAGCCATTCCTAGAATAGAAAGCGCTATGTGGATTCTCCGCTTCTATCGTTCATCCCTCGGCAAAAAGGTCGTGATGGTCGCGACGGGCATCGCCCTTTTCGGGTACATCGTTGGGCACCTGGCCGGAAATCTCCAGATATTTGCGGGTCCGGAGACCCTCGATGCTTACGCACGGCTGCTGAAGGACACGCCACAGTTACTCTGGACCACTCGAATCGCCCTTGCCAGCGCGGTCGGCTTGCACTTTCTGGCCGCAGCGCAACTGGCGATACGAAACCGATCGGCCCGGCCGGTGCCTTACAGACGCCACAAGTACCGAGACGCGAGTTACGCATCCCGCACGATGGTTTGGAGCGGACCGATCATTGCGCTATTTGTCGTTTACCATCTCTTGCATTTTACGATCGGCTCAGTCCATCCATCGTACCCGAACTTCAACCCGGAGACCGTATATCAGAATGTAATCACCGGGTTCCAGCAGTGGCCTGTAGCACTGTTCTACATCGCGGCCGTGTTGAGCCTCGGCCTGCACATGGGCCATGGAATCTGGAGCATGTTTCAATCCATCGGTCTGAATCACTCCAAATATGATCCGCTCGTGCGACGCGGATCCGTCATCATCAGTTCTTTCATCGTCGCCGGCTACTTGTCCATTCCGTTGGCGGTGCTGATCGGCGTCGTCGGCTGACTCAGATGATAAAACTCGATACGAAAATTCCGTCAGGCCCTCTTGAGAAGAAGTGGGACCGCCGACAGTTTCGGCTGAGGCTCGTCAATCCGGCAAACAAACGCCGGTACAACGTTGTTGTCGTCGGCTCTGGGCTGGCGGGCGCGTCAGCGGCGGCATCCCTGGCCGAACTCGGTTACAACGTAAAGTGCTTCTGTTACCAGGACAGCCCACGCCGAGCACACAGCATCGCGGCCCAAGGCGGAATCAACGCGGCCAAGAACTACCAGAACGATGGCGACAGCGTATTTCGTCTTTTCTACGACACGATCAAAGGTGGAGATTATCGATCCCGCGAAGCGAACGTCTATCGTCTGGCTCAGATCAGCCGCAGCATCATCGACCAGTGTGTCGCTCAAGGCGTTCCTTTTGCGCGCGAGTACGGCGGCGGTCTTTCGAACCGTTCTTTCGGCGGGGCCCAGGTTTCTCGGACGTTCTACGCACGAGGCCAGACCGGACAACAGTTGCTGCTGGGCGCCTATCAGGCTCTCTCAAGACAGATAGGTGCGGGGCGTGTCCGGATGAACTCACGTACGGAGATGCTGGATCTTGTCGTCGTGGACGGTCACGCTCGCGGCATAGTTACGCGAGATATGGTCACCGGGGAGATCGAATCACATGCGGCTGACGCCGTTGTCCTGTGCACTGGTGGCTACGGCAATGTGTTTTACCTTTCGACCAACGCTAAAGGATGCAATGCGACTGCCATCTGGCGTGCCTACAAACGCGGCGCGGCTCTGGCCAACCCGTGCCTCACTCAAATCCACCCGACCTGCATCCCCGTATCCGGAGAGCACCAGTCGAAGCTAACGCTGATGAGTGAATCCCTTCGTAACGATGGCCGTATCTGGGTGCCTCTGGAAAAAGGAGACACGCGGTCTCCCGCGGACATTCCCGGGGAAGAGCGTGACTACTATTTAGAGCGCAGGTATCCCAGCTTCGGAAACCTCGTTCCTCGCGACGTGGCTTCTCGTGCGGCGAAGGCAGTCTGTGACGACGGCCGCGGTGTGGGTTCGACGGGCTTGGGCGTGTACCTGGATTTCGCCGACGCTATCGGACGTCTTGGCCAGGAAACGATTCGCGAACGCTATGGCAACCTTTTCCAGATGTATGCCCGCATCACAGATGAGGATCCATACAAGTCGCCGATGCGGATCTATCCCGCCGTCCATTACGTTATGGGCGGACTCTGGGTCGATTACAACTTGATGAGTACGATCCCGGGCCTGTTCGTTGCCGGAGAGGCGAACTTTTCCGATCACGGGGCCAACCGACTCGGAGCCAGCGCACTGATGCAGGGTCTGGCCGACGGCTACTTCATCATTCCCTATACGATTGGCGACTATTTGGCACGGTCCGGGAGCGAACGAATCGAAACTGACCACGATGAGTTCAAGCGCGTGGGACAAGCAGTGAACGAGCGAACCCAAAAGTTTCTGGCCATCCGTGGCACGCGTACCGTCGACAGCTTCCACCGTGAACTGGGCGATCTCATGTGGAATTATTGTGGGATGTCCCGCAACGCTAAAGGTCTTCAACATGCGATCGAGAAGATTCCTTCCCTGCGCCAGGAATATTGGGAAGATGTCCGCGTGCTCGGGTCCCACGAAGAACTCAACCACTCACTGGAACGCGCGGGGCGCGTCGCCGACTTCCTGGAACTGGCGGAACTGATGTGCCGCGATGCGCTGGAAAGGAACGAGTCGGCCGGTTGCCACTTCCGCGAAGAACACCAAACGCCAGAAGGGGAAGCGCTGCGGAATGACGAGGACTTTTCCCACGTTGCTGCCTGGGAGTACAAGGGAGACAACGAAATCCCCGTACTGCACAAAGAGTCCCTCGCGTTTGATTTTGTCACTCCAACACAGAGGAGCTACCGGTAGTGAATTTAACACTCCAGGTATGGCGCCAGAAAAACGCAGAGGAAACGGGCGCGTTCGTGACTTACCCGGCCCACGACGTCAGCCCGGATATGTCGTTCCTGGAGATGTTGGATGTCGTCAATGAGGACTTGATCCGGGCAGGAGAAGGCCCGATCGCCTTTGACTATGACTGCCGTGAAGGAATCTGTGGAACGTGCGGAGTCGTCATCAACGGCCGCCCCCACGGCCCATCACCTGCGACAACGACCTGTCAACTCCACATGCGGCTGTTCAAGGATGGCGATACGATCACAATTGAACCTTGGCGGGCCAGGGCTTTTCCCGTCATCAAAGATTTTGTTGTTGACCGCCAAGCATTTGATCGAATCATTCAAGCCGGGGGCTTTATCTCGATCTCAGCCGGAAGCGCGCCCGAAGCCAACGCCATACCAATACCGAAGGAAACGGCCGAGCTTGCGATGGACGCGGCATCCTGTATCGGTTGCGGGGCCTGCGTCGCAGCCTGCCCCAACGCATCCGCGATGCTGTTCACGGCGGCGAAAATATCCCATCTTGGCCTGTTGCCGCAAGGTCAATCCGAGCGCGATGGACGTGCACTGAAGATGGTTGCGACGATGGACCAGGAGATGTTCGGCGCGTGCACAAACACTGGCGAGTGTGAGGCTGCCTGCCCGAAAGAGATATCGATCGAGTGGATCGCACGTATGAACAAAGATTATTTGAAGGCTTCCATCACATCGCGTTCCGAAACATAGCGGGATTCGGATACGACGTCATTATCAAAACCAAGCCTGAGTATTTCACAAGCCATCTCTTAGCAGCCGATCTCTTGACAAGCAGGCGTAACAACGTGTAGATTCTCGACGGTTTACTGATCGAAAACGCCGTTTTATGACTTCTTTCATAGGGCGCGGAGGGGTAGTGGACGTTTCTTCTTACGATGTTCTTTTGGTTGGCGGCGGCGGCGCCGGTCTGCGAGCGGCCATAGCCGTTGCGGAGTTCGATCCAAAGCTCAAAGTTGCCGTTGTTTCGAAGGTCTACCCGATGCGGAGCCATACGGTGTCAGCGGAGGGGGGAGCTGCCGGGGTTATCGCCGACGACGACAGCCTGGATGAACATGCTTACGACACGGTCTCAGGAAGCGATTGGCTCTGTGATCAGGACGCTGTCGAACTGTTCGTCGAGCAAGCCCCAAAAGAGTTGCTGCAACTGGAACATTGGGGCTGCCCCTGGAGCCGGACAGACGACGGCCGGGTCGCCGTGCGGCCGTTTGGAGGTATGAAAAACAAGCGCACCTGGTTTGCCGCCGACAAGACGGGTTTTCATATGCTCCACACTCTCTTCCAGACGTCGTTAAAATATGACCCCATCGTCCGCTACGACGAGTGGTTCGTCACGAAGTTGCTGGTTGACGACGGCCAGGTACAGGGAGTCGTGGCTTTGGAGCTGATGTCCGGGAAGATCCAGGCTATCACTGCGAAAGCAGTGATCCTCTGCACGGGTGGGTGCGGCAAAGTGTTTCCGTTTTCCACGAACGCCAACATCAAGAACGGCGACGGCATGGCGATGGCTTACCGGGCGGGCGTCCCTTTAAAGGACATGGAATTTGTCCAGTACCATCCGACGGGTCTTCCCTTTACCGGAATCCTGATCACCGAGGCAACCCGGGCCGAGGGCGGGCATCTGGTAAATAAGGACGGCTACCGGTACCTGCAGGATTACGATTTGGGGACCCCACAGCCCAAACCCGTGCTGCGCTCGATGGAGCTTGGTCCTCGCGATCGGCTCTCCCAGGCCTTTGTCAAAGAGCAGGAGAGAGGACGAACTATGGAGGGTCCCTACGGGCATTACGTGCACCTCGATCTGCGCCATCTGGGAGAAAAGCACATCGACTCCAGAATTCCCTTTGTCCGGGAACTGTGTCTCAAGTACGAAAATATCGATCCGGTTCGGGAAAAAATACCCGTGCGGCCCGTCATTCACTACGTGATGGGTGGAGTGCATACCGACAAAGACGGCGCGACTCCGCTGGACGGTTTGTTTGCCGCGGGAGAGGTCGCTTGTGTCAGCATCAACGGTGCCAACCGGCTCGGCTCGAATTCTCTCACCGAACTACTCGTTTTCGGCGGCCGAGCGGGAAAGGCAGCCGCAGCTCTCGCTTCCACTCGGAATGCGCCCGGGAATCACGTTATCGCTCAGGCGAACGATGAAAAGAGGCGCCTGGAAGAGAAGTTTCTTCGAAAAACAGACGGGCGGGAACCGATCGCCACGATCCGGAAGGAGATGCAGGCAGCGATGGAGGATGGCGCGGGCATTTATCGTAACGGCAAAGCTATCAATCGGGCCTCAGAGAAACTTCGGGAATTACAGGATCGCTTCAAAGACATTGCAATTCAGGACCACAGTCGCACGTTTAACACCGAGCTGGTTTCAGCACTTGAGTTGGCTTATATGCTCGACGTTGCCGAATCGATCGTGCAATGTGCCGCCAACCGCACGGAGTCCCGGGGAGCGCATCAGAGGACGGACTTTCCCGCCCGGGACGACGAAAAGTTTCTCGCACACTCTCTGGTGTCTCGAAACGAAGACGGCTCCTCTCGAATGGAGTATCTGCCAGTGAACATCACGCGATGGCCGCCGGCCGAACGCGTTTACGGAAGAAAGTAGGTACGGATGCCGGACACAATCGTCCTCGAAGTCACACGCTATAGACCGGAACAGGAAACAAAGCCGACGGTTCAGGAGTACGAGGTGCCGATCACCCCAGACTGGGTCATCCTCGATGCCTTGAACTACATCAAAGATGAGGTGGACGGGTCGCTGTCGTACCGATGGTCCTGCAGGATGGGGATCTGCGGGAGTTGCGGGATGATGGTGAACGGCGAACCCAAGCTCACGTGCGCCACGTTTCTTGCCGACTATACGCCTGGTCCGCTGCGAATCGAGCCGCTCAAGAATTTTCCGATCATCCGAGATCTAACGATAGAAATGTCGGACTTCATGACGAAACTGAAGGACGTCAAGCCCTGGATCATTCGGGACGATGAGAAGCCCATCGAGGAAGGAGAATATCTCCAGACTCCTGCGGAACTTGATTCATACAAACAGTTCAGCATGTGCATCAATTGTATGTTGTGCTACTCCGCCTGCCCCGTTTACGGCCTGGATGACGCTTTTTCGGGCCCGGCGGCGATAGCCTTAGCTCAGCGCTACAACATGGATTCACGCGATCAAGGGGCCGCCGAACGCCTCGGGATCCTGTCGGAGCATGAAGGGATATGGGGTTGTACTTTTGTAGGCGAGTGCACGGAGGTCTGCCCCAAACACGTAGATCCCGCGGGAGCGATTCAGCAGTACAAGGTGACTGCTACAACGGAATGGTTCAAGTCCCTCCTGATGCCACGGGGAACCAAATGACCGAACGGTCCGTGTACACGGAATTCCGTCCAAAGTGGTACCGCCCTCGCGTTTCCACTTACTGGTGGCTTGCTCGGTGGTCCTACACCAAGTTCATTCTGAGGGAGTTGAGCAGCGTATTCGTCGCGTATTTCATCGTGATCACGCTTTGGCAGGTTCGGGCACTGACCCTCGGGCCGACCAGCTACGCCGGGCTGCAAGATTGGTTGGGCCATCCTCTCGTCATCCTTTTGAACATCGTTGGGTTCGGGTTCTTGCTGCTTCATAGCGTGACCTGGTTCAACCTTACGCCACGGGCCATCGTTGTTCGACTCGGCGGGAAGCGGATTCCCGACATTCTGATCATCGCCCCAAACTACGTCGCATGGCTGGTGATATCGGGTGTCTTAGCCTGGGTTATCGTGGGAGGCTAGAATGGCCAAAAGATCATATGTAGCTTTCTTTTGGGCCCTGTTCAGCGCTGGGGGCGTCGTCTCCGCTTTCCTGTTGCCCGTGCACGTGTTTTTGTTCGGGCTCGCGTTCCCGCTGGGATGGATTGCGTCTCCCAGCCACGAGAGCCTGCTCGGTCTGCTCCAGTCGCCTGTGACCCGCATTTACCTGCTCGTTCTGTGCGTGCTGTCGCTGTTTCACTGGGCACACCGGTTTCGCTACACACTCTACGACGGGGCACAGATTAAGCACCTCAATGAAGTCATTGTTGTTCTTACTTACGGGGGCGCTACGATAGGGTCCGGGGTGGCCCTTTACCTCCTTTTAAACGTGGGATGAACAGGAACGAACACTGCCGCACAGCAGCCTGCGGCGCGGCTCAGGATGTGCCGCCATTTTCGATGGCTGCAAGCCATTGAAAATGTGAGCCACCTGAGAATCACACTTCCCGGGTGGCGTTGCTGAAAAAAGCCATTGAGGGCTTTTTCAGCATTCTGCTAGAGAGCCCTACTCCTATTTCCTTGTAACTCTTCCGTACACGCGCCGATATCGAGATCAGAAATAAATCCGGGCCACAGCCCGCAAGCGGGTTTGATTGACCGTCGTCGGGGGACGAATGGTTCCCTGGGGATTCCTCTGCCACAGCAGAATCTGAAGATCGGGTCGGATGCGGTTGAAATAACCCAGAGCGGCACTCCGAACACGCAGGAATTCCCCGTCCTCAAGCCCCATCTCCTCAACTTCCTGAATCCAGGCCTGCACGACGGCATCCTGTTCGGCATCCGCATCGATAATCAGGCGCGAACCCTGGATGCCCTCAATACGCAGATCGACCTGTCCCCACCAACCCGCTTCGACTATTTTGGCGTCGAGCCATGTCTTCAGCACTAGGAGAGCCGGAAGATCTCCGGTAGCCACCCGTCCCGCGGAAAGACTCGGCGTTGAATCCTGGTCCCCGCTCGTCCAGCCGTTGAATCGCCGACGAAGGCTTGGAAGTTCCGCACCGGGAGCGAACATGAGGAGGCGGTCGGCGCGAAGGTCTCTCAGTTGTTCGAACACCGCGTCGAGTGGGGCACCTGCAAACGACCAGAAACTTCCATTGTCCCCAAGCTGTGCCTCACCGCCCGTTAACGCACCTTCGAATTGACCGGCGATGAAGATACCGTAATCAGGATTCTCTGCCAGTGTGACACCGGATTCGAGACGCTCCACCTGGATCGGTAAGGGATCGGGAAAAGCTATCGTGTCGAATGCAGGTACCGGAACGCGACCGGGAGCGCGGCCCAACGGTGGAGGTGCCTCGGGAATGGGTCCAATCTCCTCGCTGAGACTTTCAACCGTCACCCGCGGCTGCTCGAAAGCGGGCGGCCAGGTCGCAACCACACGCCCAAGGGCACCAAAGTCACGAACGGCTGAGCGAAAACCGTCCCCGGTCAAGTTGATGATCGCAGCCCGACCGGCTTCTAACGAGTCCCAGAGGTCATGTGCCCCAAACCATTCGAGCGAACTTCGTTGCCCGAGGTAAGCTCTGGCTGAATCCACCGCGCGACGCAGTTCGCGGGGATCCGGGTTGCGGAACTGCATTGCGGTGATCTGATCCAATAGCTTGTCCCTCACATCTTCGGCATAGGCCGGAATCTCCACAGGAATTTCGATCCAATGTAAGACCGGATCCACGCCAAGCCCGAAGCGAAACCGGGCTGACGGACCCGCGGACTGCTGCAATATTCGGTCTACAACCAGCGCCCGGAACCAGCCTTCAAAGTGAACGCTCGGAACCGCCCTCGCAAGGACCACACCGCCTTCGACACGTGAAGGAAAATCCAGCACCGTCTCGACCGACTCCGGCAACACGTTGGTAGCCGGGTTGTGGCTGGCCTCGCGACTCTCGATGTCTGCAAGAACGGTTAGGGCCGATTGCGGCAGCCTTTCGGAGGTGATGACATAGGCTCGGTTTGTCCCGAAATTTTCATCGAAGTATGTCTCCAGATCGTCAACCTGCAACCGATTGATTTGATCCGCGCTCGCAGGGTCGGACCAAAGGTAGGGGTAATCCCGGAGCAGGGCCGCGCCAACTTCTCTGTCCAACTCATAACTAAACGCGTCTCTCTCTCCCCCAACAGCAAGCCGAAGTTGCCGGCGTGCATACTCAAACAATTCAGGTTCGAAGTCAGGTTCAGCAAAATACGAACCGACTTGGGTCAATACCGTTCCAACCAGGTTATCGGGAACACGCACGCGCATCCCGATCCGATCCGGTTCTTCGATGAACTCGAACTCCCCACCACCCAGATGGGTCACCAGTGCCACAGAACGCGCCGGTACGGAAGCAGAAAGATAGAATCCAGCGAGGTCTGCGACTCCGGCCGGATACCCGGGCTCGTTTCGAATACCTACTGTGTAACCGAATGCGATTTCCGTGCTGTTTCCGTCGTCCCTCTCACCTGAAGAATAAGGCAAATGAATCGCGCGCACCCCGTTTGTGAACCGTTCTACGGTAATGGAGGGGAAATCAACCAGCGGTGTCGGGCTTGGGACCTGGGCGGCCCCCCGGACCTCGAACCCAGCCCACAGTGCACCCCACATCAGCCAGAGCATGAGACTTCTCGACGCAGACACCGCTTGAGACTATCCGCTGTAGGGCAGTATTTTCAAGGACGATCGATTGTGCTAGTGTGGGCTATTCGATTCTACACAAGGGTTCGTAAGGCTCTTCCCGCTCGACGGCGACCTAACTCCCCACACAACGTGAGCGTGGGACAACTGGCTGGCCGCGTGTCGACCTTCAACCGTTCTGTCCGGACCGAACGAGCCAACCGAGGAAGGAGTTCTGAGTGAAAGTCTATGAGGGCAAGTCCATCCGCAACGTTTGTTTCGTCGGGCACGGAGGTACGGGAAAAACCTCTTTGATTGCTGCGGCATTATTCACAAGTGGGGCGACTAACCGACTCGGTAGCGTCGACGACGGAAATTCGCCCACCGACTACGACGAAGAAGAGATCGAACGCAAAATGACCATTTCGACGAAGATGGCATTCTGCGAGTGGAAGAAGCACAAAATCAATATGCTCGACACCCCGGGCTTCGGCAACATGATCCAGGAAGCGCGTGCTGCGATGCGCGTCGCAGATACAGCCATTGTGGTCGTCGATTGCGTTTCCGGAGTTCAGGTACAGTCGGAAAAGGTATGGCAATTTGCGGAAGAGTTCGACGTGCCGCGCTTCGTTCTATTCAATCGTGTGGATCGGGAACGGGCCAGTTTCGAACAGTCGCTGGCCTCGGTTCAGAGCGGGCTTGGCCGGACATGTGTGCCTATCCAGATCCCTCTGGGCACCGAAGGAACTTTCCGGGGTGTCGCGGATCTGATTCGGATGAAAGCGCATCTCTACGAAGCTGATGATAGCGGGAACTTTTCCGAGGCCGATATTCCGGAAGAGTACGCGGAGCTTGCCAACGAACACCGCGAAAAGTTGATCGAACTCGTTGCCGAAAGTGACGACGCCCTTATGGAAAAATTCTTCGAGGAAGGCAGCCTGTCCGATGAAGAAGTGACTGCGGGATTGAAAGCGCAGGTGCGTAACGGGTCTATCTATCCAATCCTGTACGCGTCGGGGACAGGCAATATCGGCGTATCCTCGCTGCTGAACGCTATCGTTGACGTTTCGCCCGACCCGACTTATCAGGAGACGGTTAAGGGAAAGGATCCGGGCGGCGGTGAAACGGAAAGATCCGTTTCCGATGATGCGCCGTTTTCAGCGTACGTGTTCAAAACAATTTCGGATCCGTTTACCGGCCGAATTTCGATTTTCAAAGTGTACTCGGGAACGTTGACGCCCGAATTACAACCCCGCAACGTTAATAGAGAATCGACGGAGAGGATCGGACACATCATCCTCCTTCAAGGCAAGGAGTCGGTCCAGGTGTCCCGACTACATGCGGGGGACATTGCGGCCGTTGCGAAATTCAAAGACACACATACCGGCGATACGCTGGCTGATGTAGCCAAACCGATCATCTATCCAGCTATGGAATGGCCCGAACCGATGATTTCGTTTGCTGTTGAACCTAAGTCGCGAGGCGACGAAGAGAAGATCAGTACGGCTATCCAGAAGATCATCGAGGAAGACCCCGGACTCCGGTACGCACGCCAACCGCAGACCGGTCAGTTCCTGCTTTCGGGCCAGGGACAGATGCACGTCGAGGTTGGGGTATCCCGCCTCAGGAGACGTTATGGAGTCGAAGTGAAGCTGCATCCTCCCAAAGTGCCTTACCTGGAAACGATCCGGGGCAAGGCCGACGTTCAGGGAAGGCACAAGAAACAGTCCGGCGGTCACGGCCAATTTGGCGATTGCAAGATCCGCGTCGAACCGCTCCCACGGGGCGAGGACTTCGAGTTTGTCGTCAAAATCTTTGGAGGCTCCATTCCGAAGCAGTATATTCCCGCTGTTGAAAAAGGTATTCAGGAAGCCCGCGCCAAAGGCATGCTCGCAGGATTCCCGACCGTTGATTTCAAAGTCACCCTCTACGATGGCTCCTTCCATGCGGTTGATTCCTCGGAAATGGCATTCAAGATCGCCGGACGCCTGGCCTTCCGGAAAGCGATCGAGCAGGCCAAACCCGTCCTGCTCGAACCCGTGATGAGCGTCGTCATCGACACACCTGAAGATTACGCCGGCGATCTGATGGGCGATCTCAATAGCCGGAGGGGACGCGTTCAGGGGATGGAAGTGAAAGGGAACACGACCGTAATCAAGGCCCAGATGCCTCTCGTCGAGATGCTGACCTACGCCTCAGACCTGACGTCCAAGACAGGCGGCCACGGAAACTACACGATGGCCTTCGATCACTACGATGAGGTCCCGGCCCAGCTGGCTGAAAAGGTGATTGCCCATGCCAAGGCTGAAGCGACGGGCGAGGAAGAGGAAGACGAGTAGGCTTCGCTGTTAGTACTGGTGGCCGGTCCCAATTTGGGGGGTACAGGTCATTACAGCGGCGGCCCCGAGGCCATCGCGGCCGCTGTCCCGTAAATCTCCCAGGCTGCGACGGGCTGATCCGAGGTCAGACGGATATATCCTCCGCTCTGATTCCCGAAGCCCGGGATCAACTCGCCGAGAAGACGGGCCACATGGCCGTTCGCCGGGACCGATACGACGCCGCTTCCCGATTGCATTCCCGAAGCGTCGAAGACTGCGATCGTCACCTCGGCCGCTGAACCCGCCGCCGCGATCGCAATCCCGGTAAAGAATCCGTTTTCATTCGCGACATGAGGGAACACGATCTCGGTTGCCTCCCTAACGGGTGCAATCGTAACCACGGATTGATCGGTTTCGATGTCGATGACCGCCGCGACATTCCCACCGCTGAAGAATCCCGAGGCATCCACCTGAACCGCTCCCGTTTCGATCTCCGTTGCAGAGAGAGGAAACAATTTCCCGAGTGAAACGCGCGTCGCGGCCCGGCCAGCGAGTTGGAGTGAAGACGTTCTCGACCCGAAGGTGATCGATACCCGTGACGGCACAGAACTGGCATTGGCCAGGCTGACCCACGAGCGGTACCCCCCACCCACTACCGCGTGGGGAAAGATCAGCGACGATCCGGGGTCGGAAACCGACTGCCCGAGCCCCAGGTTGCCATCGGTACCAAATCGCTCGACACCGGCGATGGAAGTCAGGGCCGTTATCCGAACCGGACCGGCCAGGGGTGTGGTTCTCTGCGATCGTGGCGGGATGTCTAACGGCGAACTTTGCTGGGTGTTCAGATCTGTGATCGTGGCTGTCACCGATTGGGTAGCCGGATTTACTAGTATCGCGTTCGCACCGCTATGAAAGAAAAAGAAGTCCATCGCGGGCACCGCCGGCGAAGCTCCGTCGAATTCACTGAGATCACTGGCGCCGGTTGCTGTGTACGCACGCAGATTATTTTCGGAAGCTTCCAACTCGATCCAGCCATCGAAATCGGACAGCCCGAAGATCTCCGATACGAGCCTCGCCCACTGCTGTCCCGGCTCGAGTCGGATTGCAGTCGGATTCCGGATACCGAGACCCATCGGAAGAGAACCATCCGTGTTTACGGCTCGGAGAACCACATCCATTGCTATATCAGCCAGGAGTGCGAGACCGCCGAAACTTTCCTCGGACTCGGACACGGAAGGAAAAACCGAGGTCGTGGACACAAACGTGGTGTCAACCAGGATGCCGTCGGATACACCGGTTTCACTGACTAAGCCCGTAGCATTCCGCGCACGCACCGTGAAGTAATACGTCCCCCCGTCCTCGAGGGCCAGACCTGAAGCCACCACCGAATTGCTTTGAACCGTGGTGAACTCACGGACATCAGTGCCACCGGAGAACGACCCGATAGCGTAATCAAATTCGACAGCAGACGAGGTGGCCGAAGCAGTCGTCCATGAAGCGTGCAACTCTGAGAGACTGGCCACTCGGGTGCCGCCGTCGGAAACGAGGGGTTTTCCTGGCGGTGTCAAGTCTGTCCGTTCCTCGACATAGGCACCTCCGTCGAACCTATAGGTGAAGGCTGTACCGGTTCCGACAATGCTCTGATCAAACCCCGTCTGAACCGCCCGATCCCTTCGAACGTTCTGCATTCCGACGGTCGCGCTGGAACCGTCCGACCGGGCTCCCGTCATACTTTCATACAGAAAGCGGACGTCATTCGAACCCTCGTAGAGAATCAGCTCGAAGGTCAGATCGGCGTTCAGATCCTCGCCAACCTCGTCCAGAATCGACGCGCCCGACCATTGAACAACGAAGCGGCGGTTTGGTGCACTTCCGGTGACCCGGGTCGTAACCGAGGCGCCTCCACAGAGGATCAGGTCGTCGAAGAAGGGCGCAATCAAGGCCGGCGGAATCACGCCGTCCCCTCCGCTGGGCCGGACGACAGTCCCTGTGGGCAGTGCTGCGTTCTGGAACTCAGGAAACGATGTCCCATCGAGGCTGATCCAGCCATTGGTCGCGATGGAAACGGGTGTGCCGCTGAGGAAGGTGTCTCTGAAGAGACTGAATTTGAAAGGTAGATCGAAAAAGTAAATGCCATCGTCTCGACTACTGATGCAGCCGTCCCGCGGTTGGTCCGGAAAGCTGGCAGCGGTCCCGCCTGCTCCCACGGAGGCATCCACAAACGCCACAATGGCTGGCGCGATATTGTCACTCGGCTCCGGCTCGGTCACAGTGAACACTCCGGCATCGACTTCAACTCCAAACACCGAAACCGTCAAAGGGCCGGTTGTTGCGCCAAACGGCACGACGGTCTCGACCCGGGTCTGGGTCGAACTGACCGTGAGCGCCCGGACACCATTGAAACGCACGGTGACGTTCTGTTTCCGCGTGAAAAAGTTATTACCGTTGACGACGACCAGGGTAGCCGGCGGGCCGGTCGCCGGCTCTACGCTCGAGACCGTTGGCGGTGGCGCCTCGTAGTCGAATGCACTCTCAAGGAGACCAGAGGTGCCGTCGGTGTTGAACAACTGTAGATTAGCCGGGCCCGGAGAGTTGGCTGGAACCGTCGCCTGGATCAATCCGGAATTCAGGAATTGGACGTTCTGGGCCGGAAGACCGGCAAAGAAAACGCGAATTTCGGCTCGGAAGTCCCGACCGCTGATCGTGACAGGCGTTCCGCCTTCAAAAAAGCCCGAGGATGGCGACACTTCAATGTTGGCAGGGGGCGCGTTCGTCACAACGATCCCACCGCTGACCACCGACGTATCGGGGCCCGAAGACCCGGTCACGTTCTTGGGACCCAATGGCGTAGACGGATCGATCACCGTTTCCAGCGTTGCGCTTGTGGGTGCGGTCGTTGAGAGACGCCCACCAAACGTCACGCTGTCGAAACGAATCAGAGGCGTCGACACTGAAAACGACACTCCGTCCACGACGTTCACTCCCCCCACACGAAGAGTCTCCGAACTTTGGGAGCTGACACGAGGAGCGAATACCGGTCGGGTCAGATCGAAGCCGGAGATCGACGCGGGCAGTGATGGATATCAATGCCGCTGGCCATACCCCCGGAGGTTACCGCCACGGTCCCGGCGGCACTGAGGAACCGCGTGTCTCCATAGTAGGTGGTCCCGAATTCCGCGTTCAGTGTGGAGAAGAATCCAGGGAGGTGCTGTGACGAGACCGGTCGGTCAAGCGGCTCCGCATACACGCGGTAATCGCCCACAGGAAGAAATCGAATCGTGTAGGTGCCGTCCTTCGCGGACATCGTAGATGTTACAACCGTTCCGTTGGCATCCATCGCTGCGACGTGTGCTCCGAAGACCTCGGATCCGTTCGAGGTGACCGTCCCCTGAATCACACCCACAGCAGGTGTTGAATCAGGATCCGGGTATATTTCCGTTACGCCGGCAATGTCGTCATAAAGCAATACCCGTTGATCGGTCTGGTCCTGGATGGCAAATGGTGCCATCACGGAGGAAATCAAACCACTATGGTCGAGTCCCAGCATATGTCCGACTTCGTGGGTCAAAACGCTCTGGATGTCGAATCGGCCATCCTCGCCACTGGTCGTAAGATCGTGAGAGGGATTAAAAGCGATGTCGGATTCCTCGAAAACCAGTTCCCCGCCCACCCTGTTGAAAAAGGAAAACGTCGCCGCCAGTGTCGTCGTTCCCAGTAGAGCGCCCAGGCCGGTGTCGTCCACGAAGGTAACGAGGTTCGTTCCGTCACGACCGGCGGTGCGTACGGGGGTGGTCCCCTGATATTCGAAATCGACGTTGGTGCTGGAAACGGTCTCCCACGCCTCGAAGGCGGCGGCAACTGCCAGGAACTCGCTCCCGTTCGGAATCTGAGGTGAACCGGCCTCGCTGACGGAGCACGGAATTGCGGCTTCAACCCATCGCGGCGTCAATCCCACGGAGGTCGTGATCCGCACATAGCCGGACACGGCCTGCCACGGAAATACCATCAGAATCAGCAACGCGACATGCTTGATCAACGTGCGTTCCCCGTTTGAAGCCTTTGTCGGATTGCGTCCTTGAATCTCGCGAACCGCATTCGCGTTACGCGTCCCGGACCCGGATCAGCAAATTCCAGACTCGAAACACTGTTGGAGACGAAGTCGTCGGCAACGGACAATTTTCCCTGGCCCAAGCCGACAACCGTCCGGAAGGGACCTGCGGCCTCTACGAACACGACCGTTTCCTCGCCCGGCTCGAAGACCGGCATACCGGCAACATAGAGTGTCAGATCGCCAATCGTCCCGCCGATCGTTGTGATTTCAACAGTCCCATCGTTCACTCCTTTAAGGGTTTCCGATACTTCAATCGTGTGCCGGGTCAGGATCAAACGACCGTTCCCGCTCCAGTAGGTTTCAGAGTCTCTGACCATTCCGACGACAATCTCTTGCGCGCCCGCCACCAGTGTGTCCAGATCCATCCGCTTGACAGTCGTCGCATGGATGGAGAGAACCGAAGCCAGGAGCAGGAGGATTGAAAGACAGGACGCTCGCATTACATATCGCTCCACTTAAAAATCAGACCGGACAAACACCAGAAAGTTTACAGAACGGACGCGGTTCGGAACATACCTGTCTGTTAAGTAAGGCTAATTCAGCAAGAAGAAACGAAGGCCAGGAAGAAGTCTATAAATCTTTGTTATTTTGGTGCCTTGGTTTTGAAAAACCATCCAGTCAGCATTGTCGGAAGGATGGAGCATGGTAACATCGACCCATTATGGCGGTGAATCCAGAGCTCCTGAAGATTCTAGTCTGCCCGCTGTGCAAGGCTGAGGTGTCCTTAGTGCATGACAACGAAGGGCTCAAGTGCAGCCAATGCAACCGTGTCTACCCGATCCGGGACGACATACCGGTGATGCTAGTCAGCGAAGCAAAAATAGAGGACGGTTAGCCGCGTGTCTCGTCCCATCCGAGACGTCTTCCATACTCTCCCGCCAAACGCCCGAATACTACTGGTCCGTCTCCGCTCCATGGGCGACTGTCTTCTCCTGACCAGCCCTCTGCGGGCACTCAAAGAGGAGTTCCCCGGCTTCAGAGTTTCCGTATTAGTGGATCCCGGATTTTCAGCGTGCTTCGACCTCAACCCCGACGTGGATGAGATCCTCGTAACAAGTAAAGAGAAATACCAGACGGTAGGCCGCCTTCTGGTCCGAAGATTCCATACGATCATCAATCTCCACGGGGGTCCGACCAGCCTGTCATATTCCTGCGCAGCCTGGGGCCGCCGGGTCGGTGTCGAAGGTTATCAATACGGTCGGCTGTATTCCGCACTCATCCCGCAACCTCCGGCCACCCTGCATACCGTCGACGCGACGATGGAATTGTTCCGCTATCTCGGTTTGCGCGCTGAGGCGCCGCCCGCTCTTCACTACGCACCGCATCCGGAAGAAGCCAAATGGGCGCGAGAGACACTCCGGGATCGACCGTACGTGGTGATTCACCCGGCGACACGAATGGAAACCAAGCGATGGTCCGCTGCTGGTTTTGCGTCCGTCGGGAATCTTCTGAGTGAAGCCGGTTGGCACACGGTGTTGACGGCGGGGCCGGGGGAAGAATCTGTCGTCGGCGAAATTGCCCGGGACCTGCCAGATAGCGTGATTTTGTTTGGCCTGACGATTCCCCGACTCGCAGAATTGATCCGGGGCGCCCGCGTCTATATCGGAAACGACTCCGGTCCAATGCACCTGGCAGCCGCCGTTGGCACGCCCACGCTGGCTGTCTGGGGTTCCTCCGACTCCAAACGCTGGCGACCCTGGAGAGTCGCCCACCGCGTCGTCCAAAATCCCTTCGACTGTAATCCCTGCGCGGGCTATCAGTGCGACGTGGCTGAAACACCGCTTTGCATTGAATCCGTAACAACCCGGCAGGTGGAAGAATCCATCCAGTTATTGCTCCAGGAGACAGGTGCAAAGACGCCCGCCTTAGCGATGCATTAAACCGGAAACCGGAATCCAAAGACCGAGCAAGCCATGGAACGTGAACGCCTCGAACAGATACTGAAGGTTTTCCCGGACAAGAAGATAGTAGTCGTCGGAGACATCATGCTCGACGAGTTCACTTGGGGGGAAGTTAAGAGAATCTCTCCGGAGGCGCCCGTACCGGTGGTCGAAGTGATCCAGGAAACCCAACAGTTGGGAGGCTCGGCCAACGTCGTTGCGAACATCAAGGCACTCGGCGGTAATCCGATTACGATCGCCGTCACTGGACAGGACGCGGCGGCCGAAAGGCTGCGCATTTTGTATCGCAACCTTGAGATCGATTCGAGTTACCTGATCGACGACGACCGGCAGACGACGATCAAAACTCGCATCATTGCGAATAACCAGCAGGTTGTCAGGACCGACCGCGAGGACCGGACACCCTTGCCTTCAGCCATCAGCAAGGCGCTTGGAAAGCGATTTCTGGACGTCCTGCCTGGAAGTGACGCAGTCATCGTTTCCGACTACGACAAAGGTGTCGTCAACCCGGAACTGCTCGGTGCGATCCTACCCGAGGCTGAGCGCGCCGGCGTTCCGGTCTTTCTCGATCCCAAGGTGCATCACGCCAACTACTACAAACCGGCGACCTTGATCACACCGAACCAGCGAGAGGCCGAGCTTCTATCCGGTCAGCGAATCCTGGACACGGCAGGCCTCGAGGAAGCCGGCCGCCTGCTGCTGGGCCAATTCGAGTGCCCGTACATCCTGATCACCCGTGGCCGGGAAGGCATGTCACTGTTTGAGGGTAAGGTCGTCCACCATTTGTCGGCCGCTGCTCGGGAAGTCTTTGACGTCAGTGGCGCGGGCGACACGGTCATTGCGACCTTGACGATGGCGGCTTCCTCGGGAGCTTCGATGGAAGAGGCCGCTCTCATCGCGAACGAGGCCGGCGGCATCGTAGTCGGCAAAGTCGGCACGGCCACGTTGACCCCGCGAGAGCTTATCGAGCGCGCCCGCTCCGACACACCAAATTAGAAAACACTACGCTCCTTCGACCCGATGTCCTCTGGCAAGTCTGTACTTCATTCGAACTTCATGCGCCGTAATCTGCGCAATCCGGTAGCCGGCAGCACCGTCGAGAAAACCCAGCTTCCAGAGGAACATCTTGAGGAAACGCAGTCCCGGACCGAACCTGGAACGCCACCACAATCCTGACTGACCAGCGCGCCGGATCTTTTCGGCGCCGAGGCGGGCGTATGCCTCGGCACGGCTCCGGTGTTCCTGAACCGTGGCGTAGGAATAGTGGTGTAAATCGCCCCCCAACCACGTCACCCCAGGATCTCCATGGAATTTCAGCCCTTCGTGGACAGGGTCATTCGTCCACTTCGTGATCGCCGCCGGAAAAAGACGGATCTTGCGGTTGGGATACCACCCGCCGTGCCGAATCCACTGCCCACAATAGCTCGCCAGACGGGAAAAGCCGTAGACACCATCGAGACCTGCGTCTCGTCTCGCGACTATTGAAGAACGAAGTTCATCCGACAAAGCTTCGTCAGCATCCAGTGACAAGATGTAAGGGTGAATCGCCTGAGAGTTACCGAAATTCTTCTGGTCGCCATACCCTTCCCAGGGATGGTCGATCACCCGCGCTCCTTTGGCCTCCGCGATCTGACAGGTCTTGTCCCCCGAGCCCGCATCGACGACCAGCACCTCCATGGCAACGTCAACTAGAGAATCCAGGCAACGCCCAATGTTGTTTTCTTCATTGAGCGTTATGACCACAGCAGTGATGGGTGTCATGAATTGTAAAGCGACGGGGTGCTAGCGGACAGACACTTCATCGTGGAATTGGACGTCCTCTAAATCAATTATCTTCCGCCAGAGTACTTGTTTTCGGGAGAAAACGAGAGAAGGAGTGTCTCTTTATCTGCAAGGATAGCAATCGGGAACCCATCGTCGACGGTTGCATAAACAATGACCGAAGTACCTCTATTGTTGGAATCGATCACATCAAATGATTCCATACCCGTGGTATAGAAACCTTCGGCTCCCCAATCGACGAGGAAGTCTCCCAGGTCATAACGCTCATCGCCATCCCACATGGCGTAGGCTTCTTCAAACTGGCCTGCCGCGATGGTTTCGAGAAAGGCTGAGACCCGCAATTCCTCCCGGAAATTGATAAACCGGTACAGGCCTCCGCCAACTACCAAGAGTGTCAGCAGAAGCGCGGCGGGGATCTTGAGCCGATCCTTGAGCGGGTTTGCCTTCCGGGGTTCCGGGTGATCGCCATAGACGAGACTGCCGATGAGTTTTTCAGCCATGCCTGTGATTCATTCTACCGGAAACCATCGTTCCAATTCGGCCCGACTCACACGAACACGGGACTGAATGATCCGCCGCTTCTCCCAAAGCCGGGGAAACTGTCCTATCACATACAGCAGGCCGGGGATCGACGACCATTCTTTCAGGAACACGTATCCCAGAACGGCCAGATCACGAGCCGTGATCGACCAAAAGTACTTCCGGTACAAGCCGGGTGTCATGTTGTTGATCCTGAGAATGAATCGGTTCTTCACCGAATGCATGTTGATGGTCGGTGAGAGATCGGGCCGCGCTTCAGGCGTCACCCGGCGTCGATGACGTCCTACCGCTTTGGGTACATACTGCGAATCCCAACCCAGTAGGCAACAGCGCCAGGCCAGATCGGCGTCTTCCCGGTAGGTGAAAAAGTCTTCGTCAAAAAAACTACCTTCGATCGCGGCATCTTCCAGACATGCATATCGGTACATTGCCGCCGCGCCGCTGGGTCCAAAGACAGGACCAGGGCTCTCATACTGCCCCTCGTCCGACTCTCCAGCGCCGCGGTCCAGATGCCTCTGGTTGGCAGTCATGGTGATACCGGTTGAATCCAGGGTGATTCCATCCATCCGCAGCAGCTTTCCTGTCGCCGATCCCACTCGGGGCGCGTCTTCCAGCGCCCGCACCAGCTCCTCTACAAACGTCGGCTCCAGGATAGTATCGGGATTGAGAAAGAGGACGTAGGGTGCAGGATAGTCGCGGGCAAGTCGGTTGTGTCCGGAGGCAAAGCCAACGTTCGTCTCCGAACGAACAATGTCGACGTCGAAGTCATCGAGCAACTCGACGGAATTGTCCTCAGAAGCATTGTCGAGGACGCGAACACGAATATTTTCGTAAGTCTGACGTGCCACGCTCTCCAGACATCGCACGATATCGGACGCGCTGTTGAATGTAACTATTTGAACGGAAACATTCATTGCTCGGAAGGGCTCGCACTCTTCAAGGGCAATCCAGGTGTCGATCCGCACAGGTCAGAGCATTCGATTCGATTCGAATCCGGCGAACCTACCTGCGTTTGTTCAACTGCCTGGGGTAAAGGGGTCACGTCGGAACCGGGCATCCCGGTCATCTTTATCCCTCGTCGGAGACAAACGTCTGATCGCGATTCGTGTAGTGGCTGTCGTAGTACGCAAGGTAGGATTCGTCCTTGACGTCCCGAACCCATTCCTGGTGAGTTCGGTACCACTCAATCGTAGCGGTGATTCCCGATCGAAAATCGGTCCGGACAGACCAACCCCACTCTGCTTCGATTTTCGAACAATCGATTGAGTATCGATGATCGTGGGCCGGACGGTCTGTGACGAATTGAACCAGGGACTCGGGCCGCCCCATAATGGCAAGCACCTGCCGCACCAGATCGATGTTGGCAACTTCTTCACCGCCACCGATGTTATAGACCTCGCCATCCCTGCCGCGGGTGATTGCCTCCCACACGCCTCGGGAATGATCGTCGACGTAAATCCATTCACGGCGATTCAGGCCTTCGCCATAGACGGGAATCGGCGTTTCCTCCATAGCGTTGGTAATCATCAACGGAATGAACTTTTCCGGGAACTGATAAGGCCCGTAATTATTGGAACACCGCGTGACAACAGCCGGAAACCGGTACGTCTTCGCTTGGCTTAATACGATGAGATCCGCAGCCGCCTTCGTCGCCGAATAGGGGTTAGTCGGATTAATCGGTGTGTCTTCTCGAAAACAACCTTCGGGTCCGAGGCTGCCGTAAACCTCATCGGTTGATATCTGAACGTAACGTGACACGCCGTATTTGCGTGACGTATCGATCAGGCACTGAGTTCCGACGACATTCGACCGCACGAATGGACCCGCATCCACAATCGACCGGTCCACGTGTGTTTCTGCGGCGAAATTGACAACAACATCAACTGTGTATTGATCGAAGACGCCGCGGAGTTGCTCCTCGCTGGAAATGTCTCCGCGGACGAAGGCGTAACGGTCATTGGATGCCACTTCCTCGTTGTTTCTGAGGTTGCCGGCATAGGTCAGGAGGTCGTAGTTGATAATACGGATGTCGGCTTCGACGTCGAGGGCATAACGAATGAAGTTCGATCCGATGAATCCGGATCCGCCCGTCACGAGGATTGTCTTGGGGCTGTCTCCCATAGCTCTTTGACTATCGCTCTATGAGCGCCAACGCCGATCTGCGTATGGTTTCCATGGAAATCTCGGTGGAAGAGCCCCCCCGCTGACCGGCTACCAGAATGTTCGTTCTCAGCAAGGAATCGAATGTGCCCGCGTCGGACCACCAGCCATCGACAATTTCATAGCTCATCTGACCGGCCTGGATATAGGCGTTATTGACGTCCGTGATCTCCAGCTCGCCCCGGCCCGACGGTTTGAGCGTCTTGATGATGTCGAAGACCCGGGTGTCATACATGTAGACGCCGGTGACGGCAAAATTGGATTTTGGTTCGGCAGGCTTCTCCTCGATCTTGACCACCCGGTCCCCGTCAAGAACCGCAACTCCGAAGCGCTGAGGGTGATCGACTTCCTTGAGGTGAACTCTTGCCCCTCCACCTTGGGCTGCGTAGGCCTGGACCGACTGTTTGAGGCTCTTCTCGTAGACGTTGTCTCCAAGAATGACGCAGACGGAATCTTCGTCCGCGAAATGCTCCGCCAGGGACAAGGCTTCGGCGATACCGCCCTCTCCCTCCTGGTAGGTGTAATCCAGATGTTTGAGACCGAAGCCCTTGCCGTTGCCCAACAGTTTGAGGAAATCGCCCGCGTTATTGCCTCCTGTCACGACAAGGATTTCGTGGATACCGGCATCGACCAGGCTCTCGATCGGGAAGTGGATCATCGGCCTATCGTAAATAGGTAGCAGGTGTTTATTCGTAATCTTTGTTAGCGGGTGGAGCCGGGTGCCGAGCCCGCCCGCCAATACGATTCCTTTCATATGGTCTTCCGCCCGCGAAAATAAAGAATCGGGTCTATCGTGCTCTTCATGTTTGTGTCACAACCAAGTCCGAGAAACCGTCCTGTTCACTGATTGAAAAAGGCTTGAAATCCCTTGTACAACTCCCACAGGTCCACCTTGGAAGACACTTCCAAGGGAGAGTGCATGCTGACGATACCGATGCCGACATCGATGACGTCCATATTCTGGCTCGCAAACCAGGCCGCAATCGTCCCGCCGCCGTATCCGGCATCGTAGGAGTGAGTTTGCCACTTAACGCCGGACCCGTCGAGCATCCCTCGAATCTTGGCAAAGAACTCGGAGTTGGCTTCCCGTCCTGCACCGTATTCCTTCACGACCAGGCCATAGCCCAACCGGGAGGTTAACTCCTGGTTCTGGGGGCTCGGAAACAAGGGATTCAACGCGGTCGTTGTGTCACTGACTAAAACCTCGGTGTTGGCGTAGGCGCGACGCAGGATCAGGTCGTTGAACTCTCCCGACTGCAAAGCGATTATCTCGGAAACAAGTGTCGTAAACCACGCGGAATTGACTCCGGTATTCCAGGACCCGGTCTCTTCGTTGTTCACCGCGTATGCAACGACCGTGCGAAGGGGTGTCCCGATGTCCGATATCGACCTCAGGCTGACATATCCGGTCGATCGATCGTCCTGTCCGTACGCGGCAACCAGCGCCCGGTCGAGTCCGACGTCTCTCGGTTCCGTTGCGGGGACGATCTGAATGTCGGCCGAGAGGAAATCCCGGGCGTCGATTCCATATTCGTCCTCAAGCAAAGCCAGCAGACGGGCCGTCGCATCCTCGTGATCACTGTCCGGATCCGGAGGGAGAGAAGCGATGATGGGCTCCAGTTCTTCCGTGCGGAGCACCTGGCGCTGCGTTCTGTCCCGGTAGTCCGCATCGACATGAGGTGCGATATCCGTTATCAGGAGAATGGGATCGTCCGGTCGCGTTCCGACCTCGATCCAGAGAGTCGTTCCGTCGGTCTTGTCCACCCGCCCGATCATGGCCAACGGAACGTTCGCCCACTGGTAGTTCTTGATGCCCCCGTGCACCTGAGCATCTACAGTAACGACTCCGCTCCGCTCACGAAGAGGGCGGGTCTTGAACTCGATCCTCGGCGAATCAATATGCGTGTTTACGATTCGCAGCCCTTGTTCGAGCGGTTCCGAACCGATGACAAACAACACAAGCGTACGGTCCCGATTCACCGCATACCACCGGGAACCGGGGATGAGGTCCGAAGAGCTAAGGTCGGGAGACCAGGCCTCGAAACCTTCTGATTCGGCAAAGTCCACACCCTCACGGACAAACCACATTTCGCTCTTCGCTCGACCGATAAAGTCTTTGAAGTCCTCCCCGAACGCCATCACCTCGGACCGTTCCTGGGGGCTCAGT
This sequence comes from Terriglobia bacterium, assembly GCA_965218085.1. Classification (GTDB taxonomy): domain Bacteria; phylum Acidobacteriota; class Terriglobia; order 20CM-2-55-15; family 20CM-2-55-15. The sequence goes on from CBDCKF010000002.1 coordinate 244,798, forward strand.
TCGGGCCAGACGTGGCTGAACCCGAAATCCTGGCCGCTGGCGGAAGCCGCAAGCAGAAGCACCATCGCAAAACCGATCGATTGGGTTTTCATAGTTTTACTCCGCAATTTCCAGTGGTAGGTGAAGTGGAAGCGAATTGTATCGCACTATAGGAAGTGTCTGTCCCTTTTTGCTATTCGTTCCGGATACCGGTTTCCATCATTTCTCTGAACAGATCTTCGTATTGACGGGTAACTGTTTCCCACGAATATCGCGTCTGAACACGCGAACGCGTTCGGATGCGGTAACGGGCGACGCGATCCGGATCCGACAACGCCTCCCGAAGTAACTCCGTGAGCTCAGTTGCCTGGTTGAAATAGAGACCAGTAGAATCGAGCACCTCCCGGTGTTCGGGAGTGTCCCTGGCCAGAACGCAGTTGCCGGCGCCCATCGCTTCAAGGAGAGCCGGATGGGTTCCGCCCACTTCGGTCGCCTGGACATAGAGGTACGCATGAGACCGTAACTCCAGGCAACCGTCTCCGTAAATCGCTCCGGTAAATTGCACCCGTGTGTCGGCCATCGACTTCAAGTGCCGAATATAGCCGGCTGCATACGGGGCGTCTCCGACGATGACCAGGGGCATCGAGGTCTCCACTCGCCCGTACGCTTCGATCACGAGATGAGCGTTGTTCTCGGGTTCCAATCGGCTCACATAAAGGAGGAACTTCCGGCTCTTGAGGCCGAGAGATTCTATGAACGCCGTACTCTCTTGTCGGCGGCAATCCGCTCCGTAAGCGATCATCACTGACGGCGTATCGTGACGGTCCAGGAAGTAGTCCTCAATGACCCCTGCATCTGTAACGACGACGGTGGGAAGCAGGCTGGCCAGGCGCTCGGAGATTCTGTAAAAAGTCCGGCCGGCGATGCCCCACTTCCCGCGTTTTCTCTCAATGCCATCAACGTTGAGCGCTACAGGAATTCCGCGAATCCGGGGCACGATTGAAAAAACGGCATTCGCTGCATTGCACATCAAAACGACGTCGTAATCGGCGAAGAGGCCGTGGCAGACAGAGAGAAATGTGTGGGCTATGGTATCCAGATGCTTGGTGGGGATCGTTGGAAGAATCACGAGCCGCACGCCACGGTACACGCGGGAGGCATATCTGACGTTGTTGCTACGGCCATACACGGTGACCTGGTGGCCGCCCTCGACCAGGCGTGTGGAAAGCTCTTCGGCGAAGGTTTCAAATCCTCCGTAGTTGGCTGGAATACCCCGGGTGCCGACTATGGCTATGTTCATTAGAAGTCAGCCACGTGGCTATGAAACTTTCGGTGGTCCGCCCGTGTCCAGAACACGAGCCGGACCGTCGTTGATTGAGGAGTTGAGGTCCAAGAGCCGACGGTTCCTTTCATCTGACAACTTCAAAGATCTTTGGATAGCCCTACTCTGAGCGTGCCATTATAGCCGCAGCCCGTCTTCGGGTAAAAAGCGGGCAAGCAGCGCATCAACGAATGAAAGACCTCCTCCAAGAACTCGAAGCCATGCTTCCGGAAAGCGTCCAGCTTCTCGAGCACATGGTCAACCTGGAATCGCCCAGCTACGACCGGGCGCTGGTCAATCAACTCGTTCGGTTCCTGGCCGATGAATTCGGACAGCTTGGCGGGGAAACCACGCGAATTCCTGAAGAGGATCGGGGCGACCACATGTTGATCCGTTTCCCCGGCGAAAGCGATACGCCGATCATGCTTCTGGGACATACCGATACGGTCTGGCCCCAGAGCACGCTGGTCGAACGGCCGTTCGCGATAGACGGTGACGTCGCGACCGGACCCGGAGTGTTCGACATGAAGGCCGGAATTGTAATGATGTGGATGGCTATTCGTGCGCTCCTCAAAATTAGAGGAAATCTGACACATCCCATATCGATTCTCCTCATCAGCAATGAAGAGGTCGGAAGTCCAGGCTCCAGAGCGCTGGTCCGGAGTCAGGCCGCCGAGGTTGGAGCCGTCCTGGTGCTGGAGCCGCCATTGCCGGGCGGAGCTCTTAAAACGACGCGCAACGGAATGGGACGTTTCGTCGTGAAGGCCGTGGGCAAGGCAGCCCACACCGGTATCAATCCCGAAGACGGAGTTAACGCCGTAGAAGAGATTGCCCACCAGATATTGCATATCCGGAAACTCGGCGATGTTGGGAAACAGACGACAGTCACGGTCGCCGTGGTCGAAGGCGGCACCCGTCCCAACGTCGTTCCCGAGGAATGTTTTGTGCAAGTTGATGCACGCACCCCCAGCCAGGAGGGTGCCGAGCGGATCACCGCGGCGATACACTCACTCGAACCTGTCCTCGAGGGGGCGCGGCTTGAGATAACGGGAAAATTTCGGCGGCCACCGCTCGAGCCGACGCCGGGCAATATGAAGCTCTTCGACTGCGCCAGAAAAATAGCTGCCGAGTTGGGTCGGGAACTGACGGGCGGTGCAACCGGGGGAACGTCCGACGGCAACCTGACCTCCGCCCTGGGTGTACCGACTCTGGATGGTCTAGGGGCTCTCGGCATGGGGGCCCATCAGGTCGACGAGCGCGTCGAAATATCTTCCCTTCCGTGGCGAGCGGCAATCGTTGCCGGCTTGATCGAACGCGTCGGAAAGTAGCGCCGCCGCTGTCCGGGCTGAAGCGACTGCACCACTCGTTTGACATCCCGAGCTAAGCAGACCTAGAATTAAAGTTTGGCTGGCCACCGGGATTTAACATGGGTGGCGAAAAGGCACCTTCGGGCTGAAGGTGCATTTTTATTGCTCACGACTGGCCCAGCCTCCGAAACCATATGCGGTCTGTTGTCTATATTGAGGAAGACTATATCGCGGGTCTTCTCAAAGACTACTTCGTCGAAAACGGTGAGACCACCTACATCGTTACCGATCCCGCAGCCAAGCGACACCTGGCCTCACACGGTCAGGAAGTGTCCCTTCCCGGACGGAACAACGCATCCCTAAAGAAGCAGCTCAAAGAAAATAATCTCGACATCCTGCTGGTTCAATCCGACGACCTCTCGCGCATTGAAAGCGTGCTCGAGCTCGTCCGTAAGCACGGACAACGTGTGCCGACGCTCGTCATAACAGCTGAACGGGACAAAGTTGCGGAACAGGCCCGCTTCGTCCGGTGCATAACGATGCAGGAATTGCTTGAAGGCAATCTTCGCTGGCAGATGGTCCTGGCCCGAACGGCTCGAAGCATCGAAAGAATCCGGGAACACTTCGAAGGGGTCGATTCGGTGCTGATTCTTCTTCAGGACGATCCCGATCCCGACGCAATCGCCAGTGGGCTTGCGTTGCGTCAGGTACTCGGCCGGAACAAACAAACCGCCACCATTGGCAGTTTTGGCAAAGTGACGCGACCGGAAAACATCGCGATGGCAAAGCTGCTGGAGATCGAAGTCGAACGAATCACGCCCGAACAGTGCGCCCAGTTCGACCGCATCGCTCTGGTCGATCTGCAGCCGTCGCATATTCGAAACACCCTGCCTCGGATTGACCTCGTTGTCGACCATCATCCCGAACAGTTCAGCTATGAGACCGAAATTCGGGACGTCCGGCCCGACTACGGTGCGACGGCAACGATTCTCTTTGAATACCTGCTGTGCGTGGGAAACAACGTAGGAACGCGCCTCGCAACAGCATTACTTTACGGGATCAAGAGCGATACCTTCCTGCTGGGGCGGCAGACCAACGAGTGGGACGTCGAGGCGTTTTCCCACATTTATCCTCTTGCGAATCAAAACCTTCTGCGGCGAATCGAGCGTCCCGAGTTGCCGCCCACTGCGATCGACGCCCTGGGGCGTGCCCTGAAGACGCGTCAGATCAGAGACAAAGTAGCCTTTGTGAATTTGGGTCGGGTGGAACGAGAAGACCTCATCCCCCAGATCGCGGATTTCTGTCTCCAGTTTGAGGGAATCGAATGGGCCGTCGTCAGCGGTATCTTTGAGTCCGATCTCGTCGTGTCGGTCCGCAATGTCGGCTATGTCAAAGCGGCCGGAAAAGTGCTTAAGGATGCTTTTGGCCAACTGGGGCCGGCTGGCGGACATGGATCGATGGCAAAAGCAATCATTCCCCTATCTACGATTTGCTCCAAGTGGAAAACTGATGCTCGAAATACGCGCCTGATAAACGAAAAGCTCCAACGGCGCTTTCTCAAGAGTCTTCGGAGTTCAAACAAGTAGCGGCCACCATGAGGGCCGTTGTCCAGCGAGTCTCCTCCGCACACCTTAGAATCGAGGGCAGAGAACACTCAAGTATCGGCAGGGGCCTCCTTGTCCTGGTCGGAGTCGAGAAGAACGACACGGAAGCCGACGCATCTACGCTTGCGAAAAAAGTCGTCGAGCTCCGTGTATTCGATGACGACAGTGGCCGTATGAACCGCTCCGTCCTCGAAGTAGGCGGCGAGGTACTGGCCGTTTCACAGTTCACCTTGCTGGGTGATAGCCGAAAAGGGCGCCGACCCTCGTTCGACAAAGCCGCCCCGCCCGATGAGGCCCGGCGCTTGTATGAGCTATTCGTGGCCGCCCTCTATCAAGCCGGCGCCGAGGTTTCCACGGGTGTATTTGGAGAGATGATGGACGTAGAACTCACCAACAGTGGACCGGTGACGCTGCTGCTCGATACCCGAAAGGCATTCTAGTGTCCTGAGTCAGCAGTCAGCGATATGAGATTTCGCTCGGCCGTTCATTCAGACATCCTGTCTGAACGACCGACGACCCTCGCCATCATCCTGATGGCGAGGCCTGCAGGGATCGACTGAATGTTGAAGCAGGCACTAGGAGTCTGCGCGGCAGAAGGACCGGAATTGGGCGGATAGAGATCGAAGATAGGACATGTCACGAACATATCGAACCTATATCCCAGAACAGAGCCTGCTGCTGCCGCCGTCGTTGAGAGATTGGTTGGCCGAAGATCACCTGTCGTACTTCATATCGGACGCGGTGGACGCCATGGATTTGAGCGCGTTTGAGCAGCGGTATGGAACGGACGGACCGGGCAATCAAGCGTACGATCCGCGGATGATGGTGAAGGTGTTGATCTACGGGTACGCGACCGGGGTGTTCTCGTCGCGGAAGATCGCGGCGAAGTTGACCGACGACGTGGCGTTCCGGATGTTGGGAGCGGAGAACTTTCCGGCGCACCGTACGATCTCGGATTTTCGCAAACTGCATCTTGAGGAGTTCGGGAACCTGTTTGTGCAAGTGGTGATGATGGCGCGGGAAGCGAGACTGGTGAAGATGGGAACCGTGGCGGTGGACGGAACCAAGATGCGGGCGAATGCGAGCAAACGCAAAGCGATGAGCTATGAACGGATGAAGAAGCAGGAGACCGAATTGGGCGAACAGATTCGGGATCTGTTGAACCGGGCTACGGCGACCGATGAGGAAGAAGACCAGCGATACGGCAAGGACCGGCGCGGCGACGAACTGCCCGATGGGTTGTCGACCCGCAAAAAGCGATTGGCCACGATCCAGGCAGCAATGAAACGGCTCGAAGAACGTCAGATGGCTGCGGACCAGGAAGCGGGACGGGAACCGGGAGACGACAAACCCGGATGCGGAAAGAAGCCATTCAAACGCCCCATGGGCGAGCCCAAACCGACGGCCCAGGACAACTTCACAGATCCGGAAAGCCGGATCATGAAAACCTCCACTGAAGGGTTCCAGCAATGCTACAACGCGCAGGCGGTGGTGGATTCCGAGGCCCGGATCATCGTAGCGACAACGGTGAGTTCCAATGCGTCCGACGCGGGACAGTTGGAACCGACCCTGGATGCGTTGAACAACAACCTGGGAGAGCATCCCGAACGTGTACTGGCCGATGCGGGATATCGATCCGAGTCGAATCTAGGGATGTTGGAACAACGTCAGATTGACGGGTATGTTGCCATGGGTCGCGAGAAGAATCTGGCCGATGTTCCACTCCCACCCAAAGACACTGCTGTTGGCCGGATGATGAGAAAGATGAAAACCAAGCGTGGGCGCGACCGCTACCGGGCCAGAAAGCACATTGGCGAGCCGCCCTTCGGGTGGATCAAGTCGGTGCTCGGATTCCGACAGTTCAGTCTACGCGGTTTGGACAAAGTGACCGGTGAGTGGAACCTGCTCACTCTGGCGGTGAACTTACGGCGGATGAACGGGATGATCGAATGGGCATAATCCGGAAAACCGGAACCCAGCAGACCCGATACACGCCCAATTACTGGTATCCGTACAGCTCTGAACTCCTCGTATCGGAAGAATCGATGGGTTCTCCTCCGAAGACCCTCTCAAATCCCAATAAATTCGAGTTCTTCGCGCTCTGCCGCGCAGACTCCTAGCCTGCATTTCTCAAGAGATCTAAGGTAAACGAGAGACGGAAGGAAGTGTAAAGGACCGGAAAAGGCCGCCCTGTCTGGCATAGAAGGTTGTGCGAAGAACTTTCAACACACAGACGGAGGCGGCCTTTAACATGACAGAGTGTAAAACAGAACGGGTTCAATTTCACGCTTTAGGTTCACGCGAAGTTTGCGGTCAATTCGACGGTGGGGACATCAGCTCGGACGCGGGCGGATTGCTGCTGCGGGAGGTGGAGAAACGGACCGGGATCCTGAAACAGTTTGCCGGATGTTTCCAGGATTATCGGGATCCGCGATTTGTGGAACATCGCATCGAGCCACTGGTGGCGCAACGGGTCTACGGATTGTGTTTGGGCTATGAGGATCTGAACGATCACGATCAACTGCGTTCAGATCCAGTCCTGGCCGTGATGGTCGATGAGACCGATCCGAAGGGGCGAACTCGGAAGCAGGAGCGGGACCGGGGCAAGGCGCTGGCGGGCAAGAGCACGCTGAACCGGCTGGAGCTCTCGACCGAGGGTGCGGCCAGCCACCCGTACAAGAAGATCGGGCGGGATGAAGCGGCGATGGATCGATTGATGGTGGACGTGTTTCTCCAAGCCCATCGGCGAGCACCACGGCAAATCATCCTGGATCTGGATGCGACCGACGATCCGATTCACGGGAATCAGGAAGGCCGCTTCTTTCACGGCTACTACCGTCACTATTGTTATCTGCCGCTCTACATCTTCTGTGGGGAGTTTCTGCTCTGTGCCCGGCTGCGATCCTCTGACATCGATGGTGCGGCTGGAACGGTGGAGGAACTGGAACGGATCGTGGGCCAGATTCGGCAGGAGTGGCCCCGAGTCCAGATTGTGATTCGGGCCGACTCGGGTTTCTGCCGCGATGAGATCCTGAGCTGGTGCGAGGCCCAGCACCGTGTCGATTACGTGATCGGACTGGCGAAGAACAAGCGGCTGCTCCGCGCGATTGAAACTCCGATGGAGAAAGCGAAGCAGCGATTCGACAGGACCGGAAAGTCGGCGCGCGTCTTTAAGACGTTTCAGTATCGGACCCTGGACAGCTGGACCCGAGAGCGACGCGTCATTGGCAAGGCCGAACATCTGGCCAAGGGAGCCAACCCGCGGTTTATCGTTACCTCGTTACCGAAAGGCCAACCCACCCCAAAGCAGATCTATGAACAGATCTACTGTGCTCGTGGGGACATGGAAAACCGGATCAAAGAGCAACAGCTCGGATTGTTTGCCGACCGGACCAGCACGGCCACCATGCGCGCCAATCAACTCCGGCTCTACTTCTCATCGGTCGCGTACATGTTGATGCAAGCCTTGCGACGGCTCGGATTGCAGGGTACCGAATTCGCGCGTGCGCAGTGCACCACGATCCGCCTCAAGTTGCTCAAGATCGGAGCGCAGATCCACGTCACCGTCCGCCGGATCTGGATTCGGATGGCCGGCGGGTATCCCTATGCCAACGTGTTTGCTCAGATCTACGCGAACCTCCAGAAAATCCCGCTACGTTGTTAAACGTCTCCGCTCGGACATCCCACCCGTTTCGACCTTGGTAGGGATTGCTGTCTCTGTAATCCGCTTTCACCTTGCCATTCTCTTCAACACCAATCACTCAGGCTCCGTTTTTCAGCTCAGCTGGCCTCTTTGCTCCCGCGACACCGCTCACGACCCCTATCCCGTCTACCCATTGCTCGTTTCGCCATCATTCTTGAGAAATGCGGGCTAGATGGACCCGCACCGGTCCCACGGTGCGGGTGAACAACGAGGCGGTAGCCGAGGCGTTCAGAGTAAGAAGATGATCCGATCGGATCCCGGACGAACTGTTGAGGACCGAACTTCTGGCTCAGGACAGTAGTGACCCCAAATAAAGGGCTTACGGGGGGAAGAAATCCCGGCTATCTGTGCCTCCCGAACACCGAGGTCCGGGCACACAGTCCGGATAGCCCACAAAACAGGCTAAATTCCCATTTTAAATGCGGTTAGGAGTTGACGGAAGGACGTCAATTTTCTATCCTTTGAGGTTCGCTACAGTGGGCGAATACTGCCCCTTTTTGCGTTTAATATATGGACTCCAACGGTAATCCAATCTCGATGCCTCCGGCCGACGACCTGAGCGAGGTAGAGAAGCCTACGTCCCTGCTCATTGCCCAGTTCTTTCTCTTCCCGCTCATCGTCATAGCGTTCGGGATCGGCATCTTCGTCCTGTTCGGCTTTATCACTTACGATCAGAAGGCCCCGGAGGCCTATTTGAGGGAAATCAGCCAGGGTTCGGCCGGTTCGCCGTTCGACACCCGCCGCTGGCAGGCTGCGCTCGACCTCTCGAAAGTTATTGCGGCCGACAACGGGGAACTCAGAAGTTCAGGTTTCGGGGACGAACTTCTCAAGGTGTACAGCAACGCAGGGGCGGACGATCCACGGATCCGCCAGTTTCTCGCTATCAGCCTGGGCCATTTAGGTGATCCGGCGGCGGTTCCCGCCCTGATAGAAGGTCTATCGGATACCACTGTCGAAACGCAGATCTGGACCCTGTGGGCTCTGGGGGCCATCGGTGACCCGTCGGCCGCCCCCTCGGTCGTTCGGATGATTGACAGCAACGACTCCGGGGTTCGGAAAATAGCGGTCTACATACTGGGAACGCTGAAGGACCCAACGACAATTCGCGATTTGCAGGTGGCACTGAACGATCCGGCCGCCGATGTCCGCTGGAACGCAGCCATGGCGCTGGCACAAATGAATGACGCTGCGGGCGCTGGAATCCTGCTGGAACTCACGGACCGCAAATACTTGTCCCAGTTTGGGGATATATCAGGAGAAGAACGCGACAATGTCATCGTAAACGCGGTCAAGAGCCTCAGCATGTTGAAGTTGGAAGATGCACGTCCGCACCTGGCGTCTTTGAGCCAGAGCGATCCGAGCCTGAGCGTCCGAGACGCCGCCTTGGAAGCCTTAGAAATGTATTAAATCGTTAGTTTTTATTCATCGTTTTTTAGAACCGAAGGAATTCAAGAGGAGTCATAGCATGAGCGAAGAAAATCCTCAGACGCCGTCGAAACCACCGGTAGCGAAGGCAAAGGCGCCGGTCGCGTCACGCCGGTCTTTCCTGTCATGGATGAGTGTTGCGTGGATGGCCTTCACTGCATCCATGCTCGCCGCCGGCACGGCAACGGCCCGCTTCATGTTTCCCAACGTTCTGTTTGAACCTCCGTCGAGCTTTCGAGCGGGAACTCCGGACGTAATCCAGATCGGGCAGGTCGACGAGCGGTTCAAGGATCAGTTTGGTGTCTGGCTGGTCAGGGACGAAGGCGGTCTCTACGCCCTGTCGACCACATGCACGCACCTGGGCTGTACGCCCAACTGGCTTGAAGCCGAGCAGAAATTCAAGTGTCCATGTCACGGAAGCGGTTTTTACAAGACCGGCATTAATTTTGAAGGCCCAGCCCCACGGCCCTTGGAGCGCCATACGATCAGTCTGGCCGAAGACGGTCAGATACTCGTCGATAAGAGTCAGAAATACCAGCAGGAAAAAGGTCAGTGGGATCTTCCTGGAGCCTATTTAGAACTGTAGAATTTTTTAGACGATTATTAAGCAGTCAGGTCCTTCTTTATGAGTCAACTCAAAGAGTTATTGTCAAAGCTTTCACCCGCAAACATCGGGGAATCGATACAAAAGAGCCAGGTTTACCGTTCGGTCTTCCGGGTCGGCGTTCCCAGTTCCGACCGCAAGCGAATGCTGGTAATGCTGGGGAACGTATTTCTACATCTCCATCCCGTCAAGGTTCGGAAATCGGGCATCCGGCTCCGCTTTACGTGGTGCATGGGAGGGATCACGTTCTTCCTGTTTCTCGTACTGACCTTCACCGGCCTTCTTCTGATGTTCTACTATCGGCCCACACTGGAATACGCCTATGTCGACATCATTGATCTCCGCGAGCAGGTGCCGCTCGGGATCATGCGGGAACTTCACCGTTGGGGCGCGCACGCCATGGTCATCTCGGTCTGGCTGCACATGTTCCGCGTGTTCATGACCGGATCTTATAAGCCACCCCGCGAGTTCAACTGGGGCGTCGGCGTGATCCTTCTCGTTCTCACACTGCTGTTGAGTTTTACCGGCTATCTGCTTCCGTGGGACCAGTTGGCCATGTGGGCGATCACGGTCGGATCCAACATGGCACGGGCAACGCCATTTCTAGGATATGAGGGGCCCGGCGCAGCCCTACTCCAACTGGGCAACGTCAGCCTCGTCAACAGCACGAGCGACGCGCGCTTCGCTTTGCTTGGCGGCACGTTCGTCGGAGAAGGCGCATTGCTTCGGTTCTACGTCCTCCACTGCGTGGGCCTACCCTTGATTGCAGGATTTCTAATGGCCGTTCATTTCTGGCGCATACGCAGGGACGGCGGAATTTCCGGTCCACTATAGAAAGCGGGCAAAGTGATGGAATTCATAAAAGACATCATCAACTTGTTAGCGGCCCCGCAGATCCTCATTACGATGGCCGCGATCTTGCTCTTCTTGTCGGCGAGATATCGTGTGATCTTCTACAGCAATACAGCCGCGATGGTCCTGTTTCCGGGCATGGCATTGTTCCTGGCCGTGAGCATGTTAGATGCAGACTTCTATTTGATCGTCACGAAACCGGACAACATCCCGATCGTCGGCATGTTGTTCCTGATCCCGTTTTTCACGTGGTTCGCGATGCGCGAAGGGGTGCGCAACGACAAACGTATCGCGGAAGGCAAGCCAGTCATCGAAAAAGAAGAAACGGCGGGGAAGGTGCTCACCTGGCCCGACCTTGTCTACACCGAACTGATCTGCATGGTCATCCTGACCTTCGTGTTGATCGGATGGTCGATTCTGATCGCGGCGCCAATCGAAGAGCCGGCAAACCCCGCGAACACGCCGAACCCGTCGAAGGCGCCATGGTATTTCCTGGGGCTGCAGGAAATGCTTGTCTATTTCGATCCGTGGTTGGCGGGCGTGGTCTTTCCGAGCCTGATCATCGTGGGACTGATGGCGATCCCGTATTTCGACACGAATCCCAAGGGCAACGGGTACTACACCTTCAATGAACGAAGCTGGGAGATCATGATCTTTCTGTTCGGATTCCTGATCCTGTGGGTACTCCTGGTCATATTGGGAACATTCCTCAGAGGTCCCAACTGGAATTTTTTTGGGCCGTACGAATATTGGGACATCCATAAGCTGGAAGCCCTGGTCAACGTCAACCTATCGGAGTACATCTGGGTGCGGATGCTGGGTGTGGGATTACCGTCAAACATCCTGGTGAGGGAAATGTTCGGCTTCATAGCCGTGCTCGCCTATCTTCTCGCTCTGCCGCCACTGTTGGCCAGGACCTGGTTCAAAGGCTTTTATAAAACTCTGGGGCCGGCACGATACCACGTCATGGTGTTACTGTTGCTGTCGATGGCATCGCTTCCCATCAAGATGGGACTACGATGGCTGTTGAACATGAAATACATCATTGGCATTCCGGAGTATTTCTTTAATATTTAGCCGCAATTTGTAGGCGCTTAGTTCGAACTGGAGAGAGCATTGAGTAGCGAAACACCGAACGGCGGGCCGACGAAACCCGCGATTCCGCCTCCTGCAAAAAAGGATGCGGCTCTCAACATAGGACTTCGAGGGGATCGGCTGTATGAGGTGAACAACCTCCACAAGTGGTTCGCGATCTCCAGTCTGCTGCTGTTTGCGTTCACGGTCTGGATGATCCTCTACGATTACAACCGGGAGTGGAAGCAGTACCAGCGGTCCTTTAACCGGATGACCATCCAACAAACGCAACAGGCAATGGACACGGCGGCCAACGCGATTGATCGCAACCAGTTCGATCAGCTTCAGGGCCAGCTTGCCCAGGCTCAGGCCAATCTGGCCGGGAACGAAGGCGAAGTCGATCGAATCCAGGGCGTTTTGGACGGCTTGAACGCCGAGTTATATCGGGCCGACCAGGACTTCCGCTTTGCCCGGGCGAGTTATGACGTTGAAAGGTACGAATACGAAGAAGCGGTGGTCAACGATCCGGACAACGCCCAGGAATATGCCCTGACGGCTGAAGCAACATTGGCCGAAATCGGCGAATTCGAACAGCGCGTTGAAGAATTGACCCTGGCGATACGCGACGCGGAGGAGGAATTGATCACCTTCGTCGGTCAGCGTGACCAATTCCAGGATGGCATTGACGACTTACTGGAAGAATACAACCTGCTACAGGGAACGATGGATACCCTCGATCCCGGGCTTATCGTTACCTCATTCAGGAACGCTCCGGTATTGGATATGCTGAATCCGTCGGAACAGATCAGCCAGATCCTGCTACCGAACCTGCACAACGACCATCCGTTCATGCAGATACCACGTGTGGACCGCTGTACGACCTGCCATCTGGGCATCGACCAGGCTTCGTTCGCGGATGCGCCCCAACCGTTCACGACCCACCCGGAATTGGAAAAGTTTGTCGGCAGCAACTCGCCCCACGCGATCGACCAGTTCGGATGTACAACCTGTCATTCCGGCCTCGACCGGGCGGTGGAATTTACCCGGGCCGGACACACGCCTGTTGACGGCGCACAGCGCGAAGAGTGGGAAGAGGCCTACGGATGGGTAGAGCAACATTTTCTCGAAACGCCCATGCTGCCTCTGAATCGTACCGAAGCCAGCTGCTTGAAATGCCACACCGGCGGCGGCGATGTTCCCGAGGCACCCAGTTTGAACCTGGGTCGGGACCTCGTCCGAACCTACGGCTGCTTCGGATGCCATCGGATCCCGGGATACGAGGATGTCCAGCACGTCGGGCCAGACTTGACGACCATCGACAGCAAGCTCGATTCAGACTGGGTCAAAAAGTGGCTCCGCGAGCCCCGGGCATTCAAAGCCGAGGCACGAATGCCCAAGTTCTGGTTCAACTCCAACAACAGCGGACCCGAATACGAAGCGCGCAACAACACCGAGATTTCCGTCATTACGGACTTCCTGTTTTCAAAGTCTCAGCCCAATCCTTTGCCTGCGGCACTAACGAATGGAAATGTAGAGCGGGGGCAGGAGCTTATAGAGAACGTTGGCTGTATGGGCTGCCACGCGGTGGGACCGCTGGAGGAAGATCCTTCCAGGACCCAGCACCGGAGGCGCTTCGGATTCAACCTGGCCAGCCAGGGAAGCAAAGTTTCAATCGATTGGATTTACAACTGGGTCCGGGATCCGCAGAGTGTCTGGCACGACACGAAGATGCCGAACCTGCGCTTGACGGACGCTGAGGCCGCGGATGTGGCCGCCTACCTTGCTTCGTTGACGAATCCGGAATTTGAAACACAGACGATCCCTGAAATCGACGTGGCGGCGCTGGATGAAATTACTCTGGAGTTCCTTAGAGCCGGGTTGACGGGTATCGAAGCCCGGGAGGCCGTCCAGACGATGTCGGTCGAAGAAAAGACCTTGTACTCAGGCGAACGCCTCATTGCACGTTACGGCTGTTTCGGTTGCCACCTGATCGAGGGGTTTGAAGAAACCCAGCCGATTGGAACAGAACTCACCGAAGCCGGCAGCAAGCTGCTTGCGAGACTGGACTTCGGCTTCCTCGACATCGAACACGAGCGTAGCGCATGGTACGAACAAAAGCTGAGGGATCCGGGAATATTCGATGTCGGGCGCGTGAAACGACCTGAAGAGCTGGCACGGATGCCTGACTTCGGTTTTACGGATGAGCAGATCGATTCCATAGTTTTGGTATTGACCGGCCTCGTCAAGGACGAAGTCACACCGGATATGCGCAACGACCTGACGGCAGACATCGAGGCGGGCCGGGCTCTGATCGCGCAAAGGAACTGCCGGGGATGCCACGACATAGAAGCCGGCGGCGGCGATATCCGTTCGACGATTGAAGATCCCGCGTTCTGGCCACCCCTGCTGAACACCCAGGGCGCCAAGACCCAGCCGCTTTGGCTCCATCCTTTCCTGGAAAACCCCGGCGAACAGACCTTGCGTCCGTGGTTGACCGCGCGCATGCCGACATTCTATTTCGACGAGATCGAGGCGACGACGATCGCGCGGTATTTCTCCGCGCTCGACGAGGTCGAATTCCCGTTCATCGACACCGCGATCGCCACGACGAATGATCGTCTAGAGGTCGGCGAAGAGTTGTTCGAACTTATGCGCTGCGCTCAATGCCATCCCGCAGCGGATGGACCGCTACCTCCGGGGGTTGAAGCGGCCGACCTGGCACCCGACCTCCAGATAGCCCACGAGCGGCTGCGTCCTGAGTGGGTCCTGGATTGGCTGATAGATCCGCAGCAAATCGCGCCGGGCACCCGAATGCCGACCTTTTTCCCAGATGGACAGTCCCCTGTCCCTGTAATTCTCGATGGAGACGTTACGGCGCAGATCCAGGCAATCCGGGACTACCTGTTCCTGACTGTCGGTGAAGGGGTACGGGCAGAATCAACGGACGATTGATACGAATTATCACCGCGAACCAAACATCAAACCGAAGCCGAGCACCTGTCCGTTTGCCTGGGCAGGTGATCGGCGGTAATCTGCTTTAAAAGGATTTATTCAAACTTACGTTCTTAGGGAGATTCGTTCAATGCACAACAAGAAAGCGTTATTCCTAGTCTTTTCGATGATCATTCTCGTCGCTGCGGCATGCGGTGGCGGCGGTGATGATACGGGATTACCTCCGGCTCCGGTAGGCGGAGGAGCAGGCGGTGGACCAGCCTACGACCCCTCGACCGCGACCGCGAGCGTTGCGGGCAGCATCATGTTCGAAGGTACGGCGCCCGAGATGCCACTGATTCAAATGGCTGCAGACCCTTTCTGTCAGGAAAACTTCAGCGGTGCCCAAAGTAAGGAGGTCGTCGTTACTGAGGACGGCAAGCTCGAATACGTGATCCTGTATGTTCGCTCCGGACATGAGGGTGCAGGCTACGCCGTTCCGACCGAAGCTGCCTTGATCGACCAGAACGGATGCAGCTATATACCACACGCGTTCACCATGACGTCGGGTCAGACGCTGACGATTCGGAACAGCGACTCGACGCTTCACAACATCCACGCGTGGGCCGAAGTCAACACGGCGTTTAACATCGGGCAGCCTGTTCAGAACATGGAAACGATGCAGGTCTTCGCTCAGCCTGAGATGCCGCTGCCGATGCGCTGCGATGTCCACAGGTGGATGGAAGCCTTCATCGGAGTGTTCGACCACCCGTTCCACACGACGAGCGGGGAAACGGGTGACTATGCGATGGACCTGCCTCCGGGAACATACGAAGTCGTCGCCTGGCATGAACGCTACGGCGAACAGGTTAGCTCCATCACGGTTGCCGACGGCGAAGCGGCCGAGCTGAACTTCACGTTTTCCGCAGAAGCTGCGGATTAGTAGTGGTTGGAGGAGCGGCGGGACCGGAACCAGAGAACCTCGGGCTCCACCGGTTCACGGTATTCACGGCTCTGTGCACCACCTTCCTGATCTTTGCAGGAGGGATGGTTACGAGCACAGAATCCGGCCTCGCAGTTCCCGATTGGCCGCTCTCCTACGGCATGTTCTTCCCGCCGATGGTCGGCGGTATCTTCTACGAACACGGCCATCGCATGGTCGCCTCGTTCGTTGGCTTTCTCACGGTCATTCTGTCGATCTGGACCTGGAGGAAAGACCCGCGGCCCTGGGTTCGCTGGTTGGCTCTCGGTGCTCTAGGCGCGGTTATCGCCCAGGGTGTTCTGGGCGGAATTACAGTATTGTTTCTTCTACCGACTCCTGTGTCGGTCAGTCACGCCATGCTGGCGCAAACCTTCTTCTGCATGATCGTCGCGATGGCCTTGTTTACGTCACCCGACTGGAAGCAGGGCCTGCCCGATGCCGGTCCGCGTCACGGGAGTCCCAGTCTTCCATGGTTGTGCGGTCTCACGACAGGAGCCATCTACCTTCAACTACTGTTGGGCGCCCTGATGCGGCACACACGATCGGGACTGGCCATTCCAGATTTCCCTCTCGCCCTCGGCCGGATCATTCCACCGTTTGAGTCCACTTCCGTCGTGATTCATTTCACTCACAGGCTCGGCGCGCTACTGGTAACGACAATGGTTTCATGGACGCTGATCCGAATCCTTTCCGAATACCGAAACCACAGCCGACTGTTGCGACCGTCTCTGATGATGGCCACACTCCTATGCATCCAGATCACTCTCGGCGCCTTCACGATCTGGACATCAAAAGGAGCCCTCGTCACGACATTCCACGTTGTGACAGGCGCCACAATCCTCGGTGTATCCGTTTTACTGACTCTGCGAGCCTTTGCCATGCTTCCGGCCGGACTTCGAACGAGGACAGCCTCACCTCAGCCGGCATGACAATGAGAACAATGGGAGCGGATGCTACGATCCGGCGTAGCCGCATTGTGGAGTATCTCGAACTCACCAAGCCGCGGATTACTTCTCTGGTCTTGATCACTGCAGCTGTCGGCTTCTATATGGGATCGGCGAGCAGTATGGCCAGCATCTCACTACTCCACACCATCGTTGGCGTCGCGCTGGTCGCCGGGGGAGCCAGTGCCTTGAATCAATACCAGGAGCGCCACCATGACGCACGAATGCACCGGACTCGCGATCGGCCGCTACCTGCGGGTCGCATCGGTACGTTTGACGCGCTGGTTTTCTCCGTGGCCATTTCACTGGCAGGGGTCATCTACCTCCTCCTGTTTACCAATTTAATCACGGCCATCCTCGCGGCTATCACGTTGCTGCTCTATGTGTTTCTCTACACGCCCTTAAAAAGCCAGACGGCTCTGGCCACGCTCGTTGGCGCAGTACCGGGTGCAGCGCCACCGATTCTGGGATGGACTGCGGCCGGAGGTCCGGTCGACGGGATGGCCTTGGCATTGTTCCTGATCGTGTTTCTGTGGCAAATGCCACATTTCCTGGCGATCGCCTGGCTGTACGACGAAGACTACGTTCGTGGTGGCTTCCGAACCCTGACGATCCATCATAGTGGCGAGGTAAGCGCATGCCGGCAAATCATACTGTACTGTTGCGCGTTGATTCCCATCAGCCTCTTGCCCACCAGTTTCGGGGTGACGGGAAACGTCTACATGTTCGGGGCGCTGCTGGCCGGTCTGGTTTATCTCGGTTACGGTGTAGCGGTAGCGCTGTTCCGGTCTCACGTCGCCGCCCGACGGCTCCTGAGGATTTCGATCTTATATCTTCCGGCAGTTTTTCTCATGATGGTCATCGATAAGGCGAGCTAGCCCACTGGATCGAGACCCAAGCGAGCTTTACGTAGGTTAAACCAAGAAAATGCAGGTCGTCGAAGTTGAAAATCTGACGCACTACTACGGAGAGCGCAAGGCGCTCTCCGATGTCAGTTTTCAGGTAGAAGAGGCGGAAATATTCAGCTTGCTGGGTCCGAACGGCGGCGGTAAGACAACGCTATTCCGAATTCTTTCAACGCTCTTTCTCCCGACGAAAGGCACGGCAAGAATCTTCGATCTCGACATAAGGCAGGACAGCTCTCGGGTACGACAGCAGATTGGAATCGTATTTCAAAACCCGAGCCTCGATATCAAACTGACGGTCCGTGAAAACCTCGTTCATCAGGGGCACCTCTACGGTCTCCGCGGTGGCGCGCTCCGATCACGAGTCGATGAAATGATGGATCGGCTCAAGGTCACCGACAGGGCTACGAACCGGGTTGAAACATTGTCGGGTGGGCTTCGAAGACGGGTCGAACTGGCCAAGGGCATGCTCCACCAACCGAGACTGCTTATTCTCGATGAACCCTCCGTGGGTCTCGATCCCGGAGCGCGCCACGATCTGTGGGAATACCTGGAAGGACTCAAGGATTCCGAAGGAGTCACGATTCTCGCGACGACACATCTCACCGATGAAGGGGATCGCTCCGATCACGTTCTGATTCTGAATCAGGGGTTCGTTGTCGGGTCGGGTACCCCGCAGTCTCTCAAGCAACTAATCGGCGGAGATATCATTACGCTTACAACTAAGGATCCGGATGTACTGTCGCTAAAGATCACCGAAGCGTTCGACCTAAAACCAACCGTCTTGAACGGATCAGTACGGATCGAGAAAAGCGATGGACACGAATTCATCGCCAAACTGATAGAGACGTTTCCGGGAACAATTGATTCGGTAACATTGGCCAAGCCCACTTTGGAAGACGTCTTTATCGACCGCACCGGGCATCGTCTCTGGGAGGACGCATGAGTATCCTCCTGGGCTCTTTCACCTTGTGGCAGCGCGAATTGGTCCGTTTCTTTCGCCAGAGAAGCCGGATTGTAGGCGCGTTTGGATCTCCTGTGGTGTTCTGGCTCCTGTTGGGATCGGGCATTGGACGGTCCTTCACCCTGCCTTCCCCAGAAGGCACGATGAATTACATGGAGTACTTTTTTCCGGGGACTGTCGTCCTGATCCTCTTGTTTACCTCGATATTTTCAACGATTTCGATCATCGAGGATCGAAGAGAGGGATTCCTTCAGTCCGTCCTTGCCGCGCCCGTTCCCCGTTCGACAATCGTTCTTGGAAAGGTGGCTGGATCAACAACCCTGGCTCTGCTTCAGGGCATGGTATTCATGGTTCTCGCGCCCTTCGTGATCGGTGTTTCACCCGAGGCTGTCTTAATCACACTCGTCGTCCTTGGCCTGGTGGCTTTCGGACTGACGGCGCTTGGATATGTGATCGCCTGGAGCCTGGATTCCACGCAGGGCTTTCACGCCATCATGAACTTATTTCTGATCCCTATGTGGCTGCTTTCAGGCGCGGTTTTCCCCGCGAGTGGAGCTCCCGCCTGGTTACAATGGGTCATCAGTGTGAATCCTGTTACCTATGGAGTGGCGGCAGTTCGCTGGAGTCTGTATGGGACCTCAACGTACACGGCGCTCGGTGGTCCGACGCCGCTTGTCTCTCTGTCAGTGATCGTCATGTTCGGCGTTGCCATGTTCATCGTTGCCCTTGTCGCAACCCATCGACGCTGAAGATATCCGTTTATTTCGAATGACCGCGCGTATAACAATGCTTTACCCGAGAGGCCCGGAAGCGACAGGTATGTATAGACATCAAGGGCAGGCCGTGTCTGCCTCCGTGCCTCTGCGGTTGATCCTCATGCTGAGGGAGGAGTAATAGAGTGTTCCGTCTGCCTCACTGGTCGTCGCTTGTTGCAATGGCTTTTATAGTCTCAGGGATTGGTATGTTGGTCGTTTTTAGGGCAATGGAAAGTGGCGAACCCTTGAACGATTTCGGTGGCGTTCCTGACTTCGAACTGGTTGAGCGGAGCGGCGAGATCGTTACTCTGAGCGATTTGAACGGCGAGATATGGATCGCCAACCTGATTTTTACTCACTGCGGCGGTACATGCCCCATGATGACAGTCCAGATGCGTTCTTTGCAGAACGTGTTGCCCGGCGACGTGCGGTTCGTATCGATTACAGTAGATCCTGCTAGGGACACGCCCGAGGTTCTGGCCGAGTACGCCGATTTTTACGGGGCCGACCCCGAGCGATGGCTGTTTTTGACTGGCGAGAGAGACGACATTTACCGTTTATCGCAAGAAGGATTTCATCTGGCAGTCGACGACACGTTCGGATCCGAAATCGAACCGATCACTCACAGCACCCGGTTTGTCCTTGTCGATCAACAGGGACGGATTCGAAATTACTACGACGGCACTACACGAGACTCCCATACCCTGATCGAGGGCGACGTGAGGACGCTACTTGCCGGAGCGGGTTAGTGGACATCACGGACCTCCCGGCGCTGAACGCGCTGCTGAACTTTACGAGTGGAATCCTGGTAACCCTCGGCGTCTACCTCGTCTACAAACAACAAACCACGGCTCACAAGCTTTGTATGATTGCCGCGGTGGTTGTTTCTTCCATCTTCCTGACTTCATACCTGATCTACCACTATCAGGTAGGCTCCGTTCGCTTCGAACGGGAGGGTTGGATTCGGACCCTCTACCTGTCAATCCTGTTGACGCACACGGTGCTGGCGGTCGCGGTCGTTCCGATGGTGCTTCGAACTGTCTATCTGGCATTGCGCGGTCAGCTTGAAAAGCATCGCCGGATCGCGCGATGGACCTTTCCAGTCTGGATATACGTCTCCTTCACCGGCGTCGTCGTCTACCTCATGCTTTACCAACTATAAAGATTCGATTTAACCCAGAGACGCAGAGGACGCAGAGGTTAAAGGACAATCTACCTCTGCGTCTCTGCGTTAGAATTCTTCCGACTAGTTTTCGGTCCTGCCCAGAGTGACTTCTTCAGCCTGACCGTAGTAGATGCCGTTGAAGAGGAATTTGAAACTGCCGTGGGGTTGAGCTCGAAATGCAATTTCAGGACCGAACAGGAACAGTTTGCCGGCCCCCACTGTCGCGTCGATGACTGCAACAGTATCGGCGAGGTAATTCTCGCCCCAGGCCCAACCGCTTCGCAACGGATTCTCTCCGAACCAGGCGACGGGCTCGATCCGGCTGGCGGCGGCCTCAGGATCCAACCTGAAGGTCGGGCTACTGCTGAAAACGACATCGACTTCAGAGCCGACCCCGAATGCGAGGGGGTGGTCATCGTTCACCTGAACCCGCAAGAGCGAACCCGGTATAAAGAATCGTTCCTGTGGCAGTGTTTGCTCCTCACCGCCGGGAAGCCGCTCAAGGAGCGCGTCGGACACGGGCAGGCCAAGATGGTTGGCCAGAACGGTCGAGCCACCGATGGTCAGGATCGTTCCACCGGCTTCGAGAAACTCCCGAAGTCGAGGTACGGTTCGAGTGAGAGTGACCTTTCCCACTTGACTCCCGTATTGATCCGGAAAGTCTCGCGCCGCCACCAACGAACTGTCTTCCTGATCTGAGGACGGTATCCCGTCATCGACAAAAATCAGGACGTCGAAGCGCGAAGCCAGATTGCCTCGATCGAGCAGCGGGGGATATACGACCTCGAAAGAAAACTCAAAGTTCTCCAGAAGAAAACGAGTCCAACCCGAGGGTTCCGAGCCGCCGTAGCGGTCCCAGAGGCCCACTCTCACCGCATCGAGCTCGAAGGCATCGGCGGCCGGTTCTGCCGTGGTGGCTTCAAAATCGAGCCCAAGCTCTGCAGCCAACTGCGCCAGCCGAGGGAGCGTTTCGGCCCCGGCCGGGATGTACATTGTGCCAACCGGATAGGGCTTTCCGTTCGCGTTGACGGAGTCACGCAACCAATGAACGCTTTCGCCGTCTTTCAGAAGCCGGTTGACGGCGATAAATGAGTCGTTGACTGCATGGCTCAGGAAAAAGCCCTCGGTGTCGGGCAAGCGAATGATCTGCCCGGCAGGATGTTCGGCCGCGCCATCGATCTCTTCGAAAGGTCCATCGAAGTCTTCAAGAATCCGGTCAAACTCCACTCCCATCTGATAGGCGAGCGTCCATCCAGTTGTGTCGTACGGCGCGGTCGGCGGAGATCCGGGATAGGCAAAGTCGTCGGGATAGTCCTGGGGTTCGAACATGTCCAGCACGTGGGGACGAAAAGCCTGGGCCGCCTTAACAACAAAAGAGCCAGCCGGATAGCTTCGCCCTTCGACCTGAAAGGCACGGGTCGCACGATGGATCTGAATTCCGTTCTTGATCAGTACATTGACGAATTTTGTAGCCGTCAGAAAGTCTGCTTGTCGGGATGAAATGATGTAGCCTCGGGCGTCCCTCAGATCGGGATCCCGGAGCATCTCAAAATACTTCGGATCTTGTTCGTCAGAGTCATTGGTCGAGTCCGTTCCATCGGCCTGAACTTGGGCATCGACCGAAGACACTCGTTTGGGAGTGATGGTCCAACTGTCACGGCTGCCGCGCTCAATCGAATTCGTCCCCATCCGCCAGATGTTAAACAACAGGATATCCCGGTAGCGCGAGGCAAAGTCGAGAACGGCACGATTCGCTGTCATCGAATACTCGACAGACTGCCGGAAATGCCACGTCTGAGGTTCGATCGGTGAGGGGTAGTCACCCTGGGGCAATTGCCTCTCAACAACGAAGGGAATTTCCTGTGGCGTGGGGCTCCCGATAGCTTCGGTGAGCAGCCCGATCATATTGTGAAAATACGGGCTCGTTCTCAACCCGCCGTTCCACCATGTGGAGTACGTCGCACCGGAACGCATCGTCGCTCCAGCTTTACCCTCAGCCAGAAAGCGGCTATGCATAGCTCCGGCGACCAGGTCGAGACTCGTCACGATCAAAGGGTCATAGTTGTAGTTGAACGGATCCCGGAACGGCGGTGCGAACAGAACGGTCCCGGCGGGACCGGTTTGATGATGATTGTAGACGATCTGAGGAAACCACTCGCCGTACAGAATACTGTTGATCGCTTGCGTTTCGGGCTGGGAAGACATGTAGAAGTCGCGGTTGTTGTCGTGACCGGTGTATTTCTGATACAGCCTCGGCAAATCGGCAATCGAGCGCTCTTCGGGGTCAGGCTCACGCATGTACCAGTCCGCTACCAGTTCCAAACCGTCCGGATTGACGCATGTAGCCAGAAGTATCGTGTCATCGAGAAAGCGTAGGGTTTCGTCATCCGTGCGGCTGACCATCTGGTACACCAGTTCCATCAGCTGTTGGGCTCCCAGCATCTCGCTCGCGTGGAGACCTCCATCAATCCACACGACGGAACGGCCCTCGGCGGCCAGCTCCCGCGCCTCAGCCTCTGAAATCCCTTCGGCCAAGGCCAGTCGAGCCGAAATATCCTTGTACCGATCGAGTTTCTCGTGGTTCTCCGCTGAGGTAATGATCGCCATGTAGATTGGACGGCCCTCAGCCGTCGTCCCAATAACTTCCAGCGCCATGCGGTCCGATTCCGAGGCCAGCTGATTCCAATAGGCTTCCAGTTGCGTGTAGCTCGCGAGTTGGTAGTCGTCACCCAAATTGAAGCCGAACTCTTCGAAGGGGGTCGTGATCTCGGTCTGGGCAAAGACCGGAATCGAAACGAGGGCACAGACCAGTACGAGCGTCATGGTGCGTGCCTTGCGATTTAACATGAAACCCCCCTCGAAAATTGTTCGCCGATGCATTGATTGTAAGAACTTGTGACGCTGCGGACCACTCAAATGTGCTAAAAGAATAAGGTCTCTTGCCGCAAATGGCAGCTGATCGACCCTGCCCCTATGCCAGGAAACTATGCCGTTCGACCCAACCCTTCGCCAGATCATTGCGTCACTTCGGAGTTCCAGGGAATGGGACGAAGAACTGGACTTACGCCTTCTCCAGAGTCTCTGGTCCCAGCTGGTGGGCGCCTCACTCGCCGAAGCGACATCGGCCATTGCGATCGACGACGGCCGTGTCATCATTCGCGTTCCCGATCCGACGTGGAAGCGCCAACTGCTATCTATAAAGCCCTGGCTGATACGGCGTATGAACGAACCGTGGCCGAACAGATGGATCACTGACATTGGATTTACCTATGAAAATAAGCGCAACTGATGTGGCATACGTCGCCGGGCTGGCCAACCTTGAAGTCGCCGAAGAAGAGAAAGAAGAGCTGGCGGCGCAACTCAGCCGAATCGTCGATCACGTGGAACTCCTGAACACCCTCGATACCGACACGGTCGAGCCAACAGCTCAAGTGGTCATGCAGGAATCGCACACCCAACGCGAAGACCGTACTGCGGCTCGCGCCGGAAGCTCCGAAGCCGCGAAAACGGTCGGGTTCTTCAAGGTACCGCGGGTGATCACAGAACGATGAGTCTGAAGGACATCACCTCAGGCGCCCTCGTCGAAAAGTACAGGAACCGGGAAATAGGGGTCCAGGAAGTGATCGAAGGGGTCTTCGATGAAATCGATCGAGTTGACCCGGATCTGGGAGCCTTTATCCATACGCGAAATGAAGCAGCGCTAGAGGAGGCGCGGGTCCTCGATCAGGCCATCGCGAATGGACAAGCTCTATCGCCCTTGGCCGGCGTTCCGGTTGCCATAAAGGACAACATGAACATCCGGGGTGTCCGAACGACATGCGGGTCGAAGATTCTTGAGGAATACGTCCCTTCCTACACGTCGACAGCGGTAGATCGCCTGCAGCACGCAGGCGCCATTGTCGTCGGAAAGACGAATTTAGACGAATTTGCCATGGGCTCGTCGACGGAAAACTCAGCGTTCTTTCCCACCAGAAATCCCCATGATCACGACCGCGTTCCTGGAGGCTCCAGCGGCGGTTCGGCTGCGGCTGTCGCCGCGGGATTGGTCAGTCTGTCATTGGGCTCCGACACGGGCGGTTCTATTCGCCAGCCAGCATCGTTTTGCGGCGTGGTGGGATTTAAACCGACTTACGGTCGGGTTTCACGCTACGGACTGGTGGCCTTTGCATCTTCGCTGGATCAGATCGGCCCGTTTTCGCGCACGGTCCGAGAATCGGCACAGGTACTCCAGACGATATGTGGCTTTGATCCAATGGACTCAACGTCGGCCGAAGTCGGGGTCGAAGACTGGACCGGGATGCTCGACCACGCGGCACGGGGCTTACGCATCGGCATACCCAAAGAGTATTTTTTGGACGGTATGGACGAAGCCGTCAGCAACAAGGTCGAGACCGCAGTCGCCACACTCGAAGGACTCGGTTGCGCGGTCGAGCAAGTCAGCCTGCCACACACCGAATATGCAGTCGCCACCTACTATTTGATCGCGACGGCGGAAGCCAGCTCCAACCTCGCTCGCTATGACGGCGTTCGTTACGGACTTCGCGTGGAAGCCGATACGCTTCAGGAGATGTATCATCAGACACGCATGCGTGGATTCGGAAGCGAGGTCAAGCGCCGTATCCTACTGGGTACCTACGCACTGAGCACCGGATACTACGATGCTTACTATTTGAAGGCACAGAAGGTACGGACGTTGATTCTTCAGGACTTTCAGAACGCCTTCGAAAAAGTGGATCTCATCGTGACGCCGACCTGCCCAACGACTGCGTTCAAGATCGGCGAAAAAACAGATGATCCGCTATCGATGTACTTGTCCGATATCTTCACACTGACGTGCAACCTGGCCGGACTACCGGGAATTTCAATGCCATGCGGCAAAGGATCCGACGGGATGCCGATCGGTATGCAATTACTCGGAAACCATTTTGAGGAGGGAAAGCTCCTGCGTGTAGCCCATCAGTTTGAACAGGCAGGCGGGTTTGACTCGTGACCGGACGGCACCTAAAGACAACGCTACCCGTCCTCTTTCTCACGCTGTCGCTCGGCATGCCCACGCTCACCCAAACCACCGGCCCGAACTTGATCGCAGTGGTGGATCTTCAGCACGCGATCGAAGCCACCTCCGACTTTCAGATGGCGGCCGAACGGTGGACCCTGGCGATGAGGGCGGAGACGGCCGACCTCTCGGCAAAGCAGGAAGAGCTTCGTCAGGCCCAAGATAGACTGGCGGCCGAACAGGAAGAGCTGAATGAGTCCGCGCGCACGAGGCAGGTTCGAACAGTGAACGCATTGCAAAGAGAGTTCGATCGGATGAACACGGATGTTCAGAACGATCTGAATGGTTTGAGAGAACAGCTCATTTTACCGATCACTGCGAAAGTCGATCGGGCGATCCGGGAATTCGCCGAGGAGAATAATCTCGCTCTGGTTCTGGATATTTCCAATCCACAGGTCGGTCTTGCCCTAAGCGATGACACCATCGACATCACCGCTGCGATTGTCGACTACATCGAAAGTCCTATAACCTTGGAGAGTAATCCGTAGCAATTTCGACAACAAACGGTCCCACTGATCAATCGGACCTCACGTCCGGGCACTCCCCGCCATATAATTTCCCGAAAGACGACTATGACATTCAGAACTTTCTTAGCAGCCCGTGGCAGAAGTCTCGAGGGTCGCGTTACGGCCAAACGGGGCCGAATTCCAGGAGACGACTTGGCGACGACGAGACAATGCGCATTCATTGGGAGGAGTCGGCGACAACGAAGACGGCCCCGTTTCGCCGTAACCCTTTGGGCGCCCGGGGGGTTCGGGCCGCAGGCTTTGTCCCTCGTCGGTCACGATGGAAAAACATCACTCCGCTCCTCACTTCGCGCCTGCAACTCGAAGACCCCTGCGCGCGTCCCTTGAGACTTCTGCCACGGACTGCTAGGACCTCATGCCGAGGGCAGCGCAGAAAAGTCAAGACGAATACAGGGACCGACATTCAACGAGCCGAACTAGGAGAAAGAAATGATTGAGCTGAATCAAAAACAGGAAGAGATGTGCACTGAAAGCCGTTGGGACTTCTCGGACCTCTCGGCGATATTTCTGAATTGCACACTAAAACGATCACCGGAACTTTCGCATACGCAAGGATTGATCGACATATCGAAAACGATCATGGAGAAAAACGGCGTGGGCGTAGAGGTTCTCCGACCTGTTGACTACGATTTGGCCTTCGGTGTCTGGCCGGACATGGCCGAGCATGGATGGGAGAACGACGATTGGCCCCAGATTTTGAAGAAAGTCCTGGCGGCGGAGATCCTGGTGATCACCTCTCCCATTTGGCTCGGTGAGAAGTCTTCCGTGTGTACCCAAGTGATCGAACGTTTGTATGCCGCCTCAGGTGACCTGAACAACGCGGGACAATATGCCTACTATGGTCGTGTGGGAGGTTGTTTAATTACAGGCAATGAAGACGGCGCCAAACACTGCTCCATGAACATTCTCTACTCGCTACAACACCTCGGATACGTCATCCCTCCTCAAGCCGATGCAGGATGGTTGGGCGAAGCCGGTCCGGGGCCGTCCTATCTCGACGAGGGTTCAAGGGGTCCGGAGAATGACTTCACTAACCGAAACACGACGTTCATGACCTGGAATCTGCTGCACCTGGCTCGAATGGTCAAAGATGCCGGTGGCATCCCTGCACATGGCAATCAGCGTTCTGCCTGGGATGCGGGTTGCCGTATGGATTTCCCCAATCCGGACTATCGCTAATTGTCGATTGAGGACGAATTACAGGAGAGTGGAATTATCGAGCCTCGGAAATGATTCATTCCTGTGGGAGATGGGATGGATGCCGGGAATGTATCGAACACGAGCAGGAGTCGCGTAATGCCAGCCTGGAAACATCTGAGTACGGTCAGGCCAGATCAAGGATACCTGGCAATGTTGACTTATATAGGGCTCAAGAAGTATCGAACTATTGCACGGTTTCTTGGCCACTCAAACCGGGTCGAAGCACAACTGTCTAAAACAAAGGGTTTGATCGGCTACTCCCTGCGCGCAAAGCTCATGCAGCGCTCCTTCTGGACCTTGTCCGTCTGGGAGAGTGAGGAAGCTCTGCAGGCCTTCGTTCGCGAGGGATTCCACCGAGGAGCTATGAACGTTTTGGCGCCTGATACGATCAGGCCTAACTTTGTAAGATGGAAGATCAAAGGCATTGCTTGTCCCCCTTCGTGGGACGAGGCTCTGAGACGCCAGGACTGATCCGGGCCGTTATACGGCACCAGGAATCGGGGGCGTTCAAGAGGCCGGACCTGACGGCTCCTACTAGTGGCCTGTAACAGAGGTATCGCCAGTGGCGCCGATGGGTCTTGCTGTCGAGGTCGAGGAGCGAGGAGGGCCACCGAGGTCTGAAACCGAGGCCGCGGGCGCCGCTTTCTCATCGTGACCGACGAGCGACAAAGAGATCGCCGGCAACCCCCATCGGCCCAAGGGGTTCGGGCCCAACGGCACCGTCTTCGTTGTTGCTCCTTACTCACAATGAAAGAGCATTGCCTCCTTCGTCGCGCCTAGAATCCGGTGCCGTTGGGCCCGAACGCCGCTAGCGATACCTCTGTTACAGGCCACTAGGCTGCGGATGGGCGTGGACAACCAGGCGTCACCTGAGGAAGCCGGGCGTCGGCACAGGACAAGACGGCCTGGAGACCGAAGAATGGACTTGACTGACTCACAGACGAGTTTCGTCACGAAACGGCAGAAGTTGCTCCGAGCCTGGACGGTGTTTGGACCGGTGATGTTAATAGCGCTCGCGTCCCTCGGTGCGTGGCTCTACTGGCGTCAACCTCTGCTTATAAATCCATTCGAGGTCGCCTCCAGGCTTGAATCCGGAGCGATCGCGGATCCCACGCTGTCCCTGATAGCTCTTTTGCTGCCACTCCTGGTGTTAAATTCCCTTGTGCTTGTCGCGGTCATGGTTATCTTCATGTACGGGGCATTCTCCAACGAGCGGAAGTTCATCGCCATCATTCAAGCTCTCCTGGATCGGGCGGAGGATGATCAGCCCGAAGATGCATGATTGAAGGTTCACGCTATGTTCACACAAACCTCGTTGCTCATGACTGGCGCGCACTTGCGAGCTTCTATCAGTCGGTCTTCGGTTGCATACCGGTTCCTCCAGAACGCGACTATAGCGGAGAGGATATCGCAGCCGGAACCGGGGTTCGAGGGGCATCCCTTCGGGGCGTCCATCTCCGTCTTCCTGGATTCGGCGAGGATGGTCCGACCCTGGAGATCTTCACCTATTCACAACCTGCCGATGGCCCTGTTCCTGAGGTCAATCGGCCGGGCCTGGCACACATCGCCTTTGCGGTTGCGTCCGTCGATGATGCACAAAGGGCAGTCCTCGCTTCAGGCGGCAAGACAGTGGGGGACATCGTTACCCTCGCGACCTCGGAGGAGGACCGCGTAACCTGGTGTTACGTCAGGGACCCAGAGGGCAACGTCATTGAACTGCAGTCCTGGGAGTGAGAGCGTGATTCCCTGGTGAACGCGGGGAGTGGCAGGAGTGAAGGCTATTCTAAACATCATCGCTTTTTTGATGATACTCGTGGGGTGCATCTGGATTCTGCAGGGCATCAATATTCTCCCGGGTAGCTTCATGACGGGTCGAATTGAGTGGGCTGTGTACGGCGGAATGGCCCTAGCAGTCGGCATCACTTTGTTCCTCGCCAACAACCGCGGCCAGCAAAGCGTTTCACCTGTGACAAAGGACGAAAACAAGATCGAGGGCGCTTCCGGAGTGCCCCAGAACCCAAAGGGTTACGCTCGAATGTTGACCCGCGTCTCCGAAGAGTGGGGCGAGTGGGATGAGTTTGCGCAGGTCCGCAGACCTCTTTCATCGCACTACGAGTTCCGCCGGAGCACGCCTCTGTGTCTGCTAGCCGGATTTGGACTTGCGGGCCTGGCACTGGATTTCTGGTTCCTGGGCCTCGTCGTAAACAACGGTCAGATTCTGGAAGGATTCGCATCGGCGATAACCGCAGCACTGGTGTTTCCGATCGGCCGAGGCGTCATAGTCGACGGGATGACTCGACGGATCACCCGATGGTGGGGATGGGTGCACAAGCCACTTCTCAGGAAATCGTATGATTTTGCGGCATTCAGCACCGTCGAGATCGCCAAGAAGCTCGGACCGAAACCCGGCGAAGCAAACGTAGGCCGGGATGTATTCCGTCCCGTCTACGTCGTCACCTTGGACGGAAAGCGTTTGCTTTTGAAAACCTGCACATGGGTCAAAGGGGCCCGGGCCTTGGCGGCGGAAGTGGGGGACATCCTGTCGATTCCGGTACACGATCAGTTCCCGGACGACGAGGATTTCAGCGAATGACTGAATAGGGCTTCCGAGCGTTGCCTGAGGCTTAGCAGCCCGTGGCAGAAGTCTCGAGAGTCGCGTTACGGCCAAACGGGGCCGAATTCTAGGAGGCGACGACGCTGCAGTGCTCATTCATTGCAAGGAGTCGGCGACAACGAAGACGGCCCCGTTTCGCCATAACCCTTTGGGCGCAGGGGGGTTCGGGTCGCAGGCTTTGTCTCTCGTCGGTCACGATGTAAAGACGGCGCCTGCGGCCTCGGTTTCAAACCTCGGTGGCCGCTCCTCACTTCGCGCCTGCAACCCGAAGAGCCCTGCGCGCGGCCCTCGAGACTTCTGCCACGGGCTGCTAGCACACGGACAATGGAGGTGAAAACATGCAACCCGACATCGCGGTCAATTACCTGGCCGTAGGCCTGTGCGTTCTGGTCACTCTGCCTATAGGATTTCTCTGGTTCGGCCCTCTGTTTGGAAAAGCCTGGGCGAAGCAAATGCATGGAGGACATGGCCCAACCGACGGGGAGAGACATGGCCAAGTCCATGCTCCTCTTTGCCGGGGGATCGCTGCTGATCGCCTGGGTGCTCGCTCACGGCATCGCCGTGTGGCGACCTTCCACTTGGAATGCTAGAGTCGACGAGGCCCCTTGGGTCTATGGACTCAACGGCGCCTTCCGGACATGGCTCGGCTTCTTCGTCCCGCTGCAACTGGGACGCATCGCCTGGGAGCAAAAGGGCTGGACCCTGCTTGCAATCAACACAAGTTTTGACCTGACCCGACTGGTGTTTTTCGGCTGCATCTTAGCATATTGGACATAGTCCCGGATCTATCGTTCCCGGACCCGGAAGGGTGGTGACCCATGATTCCTGAACAGGCCCTCTACGTCTCCAAGCCTCACCGCCTCAGCTGGAACCAAGAGTACCGTGTTTATAGCGATCGTCTCGAGCTGAGAGCGAAGATACTCTTTTGCACTCTGCGGATTCCCATTAAAAAGATTCTTGAGATCACCGTGCGGCCAAGACCGACGGCTGTCAATTTCCTCCGTCACCCTTTGGAAACACTGTGGTCCTATAACAACGACAGGGCTGCCTTTTCCCGGCACGTGTACCTGCATCGGAAGGGCTGGCCACCCAGGATTCGATTTGTACCCGATGATCCCGACCGGTTTGTAGCAGTGTGCAGGACGTTGTTGCCAGATCTGCCTGCCTGATACACACTGTTCGGCGGCCGGAGCCGTCGGCCCAGGAACTGAAGTTGCCGACCGACACATGTGAAGGAGAGTTCTATTTGACTACTTTCGATCCATCCCCATTCCAGATCAGACAGGGAACCGAAGACGACGTGGACATCATTCTGGGCCTGATCAAGGGTCTGGCGGAATATGAACAGCTGTCCCATGAGGTGACCGCAACGCCCCAAAAGCTACGGGAGACCCTTTTTGGGCCTAAACCTGCCGCGGAAGTTCTCATCGGGTATTCCGGCGACGAGCTCGCGGGTTTCGCGCTCTTCTTTCAAACGTATTCGACATTTCTTGGCCGGCCCGGGCTCTATCTGGAAGACCTCTTCGTGCGGAGCGAGTGGCGGAATCGTGGGCTCGGCAGACAGTTTCTACGCCATCTGGCAGGTACCGCAGTAGAGAGGGGCTACGGACGCATGGACTGGTCAGTACTGGATTGGAATGACTCCGCAATTCGTTTCTATCGAAAGCTTGGAGCCCGAACGATGGATGACTGGAAGCTTTGCCGACTGACCGGCGAAGCCCTCCACGCCCTCGCGACGAATAACGACCTGTAACGCTGAATGCAAACCAGATGAAATCGATTCTTACTGAGGCAATCCGGAAATGACACAGACCAGCGGCAGTTCAGACGTGGACTTCGGCCCGTTGAGCGGCCTGATCGGTCGATGGGAAGGAGACAAGGGCCTGGACGTGGCTCCAGAGCCCGACGGAAGTGAGGAGAATCCCTTCTACGAGACAATCACATTCTCGTCGGCTGGGGAGGTCGAGAATGCCGAAGCTCAAGAACTCGTTGCGGTGCACTACCACCAAATTGTCAGCCGCAAATCCAATGACAAAGTCTTCCATAACGAAACAGGCTACTGGATGTGGGACCGAGTTGAAGGTGCCGTCATGCATTCGCTGACCATTCCCCGCGCGGTCTGCGTTCTTGCAGGTGGCACCTTCAAGAATGGAAACCCGGTCGTCTTCGAGGTGGCTGCCCGGGTGGACGACCCGGATTGGGGAATCATCCAGTCTCCGTTCATGAGGGACAATGCCCGCACGCTCGAATTCCGGCACAAACTCACAGTGGATGGCGATAGACTTAGCTATTCTGAAACCACAATCGTGGATATCTATGGCCGGTCTTTCGAACACACGGACCAGAACGAACTGACGCGCCGTTAGAATGATCTCGCTTGGTGGCAATAGTGGAGTACCGCGTCGATCACCTACACGAATTCTGATGACTGGCTCATGTTCGTAGGACACCTGGCTGTATCCTTTGGGGCGAAGGTTCTTGAGCCAAAAGCACCGCTTTCCGCTCTGATTGCCGCGACGTTCGGACTCGATCTTCTATGGCCCCTGTTTTTACTTACTGGAATCGAAGTCGTCTCCGTTGCGCCAGGAAACACAGCCTTTACTCCACTCGCGTTCGATTCTTACCCCTGGTCCCACAGTCTTCTTCTCGCAGTTGTCTGGGGTGGGATCGGAGCGGCTCTGACATATGGTTTGATGCAAAATCGGCGGATCGGCTTTCTCGTGGGTGCTGTCATTGTCACGCATTGGATTCTCGACTTCGCCACACATCGTCCGGATCTTCCGTTGTGGCCCGGAGGGCCCGAGGTAGGCTTGGGCCTCTGGAACTCTATCCCGGCGACATTGACAATCGAAGGCGGCCTGTTGATTGCGGCGGTCGTCGTGTTCGTTCGGGCTTTTGCCCCTCGCGACAACTCCGGGAGGTGGTCCTTCTGGACGCTTGTGGGCCTGGCGAGCCTTATCTGGGCAAGCCAACCATGGTCCCCGCCGCCGCCAACATCAAACGCAGTTGCGGGTGTCGTGCTCACTCTGTGGTTGTTGCCGCTATGGGGACGCTGGATCGACCGCCACCGGCAAGCACCCACCCCTCACACACCTCAGTAACACATAGAAAGGAAAACGTATGAAGACCGCACTGATTCTTGTCGATATCCAGAACGACTATTTCAAAGGTGGACCGATGGAACTGGTCGGGATGGACGAGGCCAGCACGAAGGCCGGACGATTGTTGTCTTATTTTCGCGAAAATGACTTATCCACCTTTCACATCCAGCACCTCGCATCAGATCCGGGTCTGGGATTCTTTCTCCCCGATACAGATGGAGTCGAACTGCACGACAGCATCAAGCCCCTACCGGGTGAACCCGTTATTCAGAAGCACTACCCGAACGGTTTTAGAGAAACCGTCCTTGGCGAAGAACTCCGTAAGGCTGGGGTTGGCCGCGTTGTAATCTGTGGTGCTATGAGTCACATGTGCATCGACGCAACAACACGCGCCGCCGCCGATTCAGGTCTGGAATGCGTTCTCGTCCATGACACATGCGCGACGCGAGACCTCGAATTCGAAGGCCGGACAATACCCGCTCGAGAAGTTCATGATTCTTTCATGGCATCGTTGGGTTGGGGATACGCGAAAGCGCTCACTCTCGACGAGTTTGTGTCTGACAGCAACACGGATGACATGCGGTAATTCGAGCAGTACGTCCGAAGTGACAACTTCGGGTAAGGTCGAGACGGTCGATCTTTGGAATCCGTTCATGGAGAACAGAGACGCCCGCCTGTTTGACGCCTACGACACCCGTTGGAACGCGAACGGTACTCCGGTCGGAGCAGCGGCGATCGCGGACTACTTGCGACGCGGCAGTCCGGGCTTACTTTCAGCCGAGATTGAGGAAACGCCCATTGATTAGGCATCGATGGATGGGTCAATCATGAAAGGCGCGATAATCATCGGGGCATCGTCCGGTATCGGAAGAGCGCTGGCTAAGACGCTCGCTTCAGAAGGATACGCCGTGGGTTTGGCGTCCCGTCGGACGAACTTGCTGGATGAACTGGCCAGGGAGATCCCCACAACAACATTTGTAAAGACGCTTGATGTCTCCGAACCGGAGAGCGCGATGCCCGCACTTCGCGCCTTGGTTCAAGAAATGGAAGACGTCGAGTTGTTTGTCGTCAACTCGGGAACCGGCTTCGTCAACCATGACCTGGATTGGATCCCGGAGCGGAGCACGATCGAAGTCAATGTCCTTGGGTTTGCGGCTATGATCAATGTCGCCGCTCGGCATCTGGAAGCCAGAGGAGCCGGGCAATTGGTCGGCATCTCATCCATCGCAGCACTTCGCGGCAATCGCGAAGCTCCTGCCTATGGCGCGTCTAAAGCGTTCATATCGAATTATTTGGACGGATTACGCCACAAGTTCTCCAAGCTTGACATGCCGATCAGTGTCACCGACGTGCTCCCGGGTTTCGTCGACACAGCTATGGCAAAAGGAGATGGAAAATTCTGGGTGGCGCCGCCTGAAAAAGCCGCCCGTCAGATCTTCGAGGCAATCCGTAAGCGCACAAAGAAAGTGTATGTGACCCGGCGCTGGAGAATTATCGCTTGGGTCGTCAAGGGGATCCCGGACTGGTTGGCATACAAGCTATAGCGGTCCGCGGCAGAAGTAGATGCGTCTCAAACTACCTGAATCGCCTCCGGAGCCGGATATCGACTCCCAACGCGCCAGTTTCATCCCGGGAAGCGATAAAAGACGTATCGTTGTTCAGAAAATACTCGATCAAAATAATCTGCTGACGGTTCGATGAGAGATCCTGGGAATAGGTAATAGCCAGATCCCGGGTAATTTGTTCGGAAATGGTAACCCGAGCGACTGGGTTGTTCTCGGCTCCTACGAGGAAGGGATCGATCCGCACACGCCCCAACACCCCGAGACGCGAACCGACACGCTCTCGAAGCAAGTTGGTGAGAATAGTGGCCGCTCCTCCGGTAAAGAGCTGTTCGCTCGTCGGTACCAAACTCGCATCCTGCCGGTCTTCGGCGAGTTCCTCACGGGTGCGGCCACCGGCCACCAGACTGACAATTTCCAATTGAGGTAGCGGGGGGTCCGATCGCATGTCCAGCCGTACGTCGTCTCCCCGACCGGTGATCGCCAGAATGATCCTGTAGTCCCGCAACTCGGTCTCCGCCTGAACATCGATCAACGGTTCGATTCCAAGTGGATCCACCAAGTCGACAGCGCCCCGCGTAATCCGGTAACGAGAGCCCTGGAAATTGAGGTTGCCCGTTGTGCTTTCGATGTGTCCCGTCATGGTGGGATCACCCAGCGTACCCGCAATATCCAGATCCAGCCTCGCGTCGATGGTGACGACTTCGTTTTCGATCCGGATGTTGCGATCTCCCGCAACATGCAGGGCGAGGGCGAGCTGATCGAACGGCCCCTCTTGGTCCGCGCCTCCAAAGCCGCTGCCGAACAAGGCCAGGAAGGCATCGAAGCTCTCTTCGAACGACAGATCAGTAACCTGAAGGTTGCCTTCCAGAGAAGGAGCCTCAAGCGTGCCACTCAATGCAAGAGCACCGTTGAGGACGGTGCGCAAGCCTTCAGCAGTCCGCACCCTGACATTCGACGCGTCGAGCCGGATATCGAAGTCACCGGGACCGGCACCTTCCACACCAACCGTCCCTCTCAGCGTGACATCACCTCCACCGGCGTTGCCCCGGATGTCGTTCAGATTCATAGTGTTGCCGTCGAAGAATAGATCTCCCGACAGAGAGGACAGGCTCAGGAACAAGCTCTCGTGACCCAGGGAAACGCCTTCAAGTGTCGCGATGCCACCCAATTCCGGGCTGGCCAGGTTGCCACCCACCTGACCGTCTACGACGACACTTCCTTCTGCATCGAGTCCTCTGTACCCGCCGGCAACTAGCGAAAGATCGACACTCCCCCGCACAGAAAGGTCTAGGGGCGCATGCTCCGACAGCGCCACTGTTCCTTCCAACACGAGGGCCGTCGCATCACCCATCAGTTCGATGCTCGATACCTGAACGCGCTCCGTGTCGAACTCGAAAGTGAAGGGTTGGGATACACGCAGATCACGCTCCTGGAATCGCGCTGTCAAGCCCGTCACCTGCCCACTACCTTTGAGCGTTGCAAGATCCAGCAATTGTCCCCCGAACGACGCAAGTCCGGTTGCCGTAAGCGACCCGTTACTCAGTCCGACCGGTCGATCGGCTCCATACTCGACGAAACTCACTGTGCCCTGAAACGGATAGCCGTCCACGGCCGTATTGATTTCCGCCGATAGAGAAATTTCAGAACCGGCCTGGATCTGGGCATCCATGGCCGTCCCGACGGACTCGATGTCGAGGACGGCCTCCGGAAAGTAGTGCTCGCGAAATTGAAAATCCTCAACTACCGCTTGTCCTTCCAACTGCGGCGCGCCCAAAGTCCCGTCCACTCGAAAGGAAGCAGTCCTCACCGCTCCATTAAGTCCGGCGGGCACGCCCAGCCATTGCCAATCCTCAAGCCGGTGCCCGGACAAAGCAGCGCTGCCAACAAGTCCACCGGTCCCGGGCTCATACAGAACGTTCCCCGTGAGCAAACCTGCCCCTTGCTCCACAACGAAATCCTCAACCCGGATGCCATCGGGACCGAATGTCACCCCAGCCTCGACCCGGCCGACCGGATGACCGTCATAGGCAAACGCGGCCGAGGCCAATTGCGCATCAAAGCGCAGGGGCTCGAT
This sequence comes from Terriglobia bacterium, assembly GCA_965218085.1. Classification (GTDB taxonomy): domain Bacteria; phylum Acidobacteriota; class Terriglobia; order 20CM-2-55-15; family 20CM-2-55-15. Next base: position 281,450 of record CBDCKF010000002.1, read on the forward strand.
CGAAGAGAGACGAAGATCACCGGAGACCATACCGTCCACTGGCCAGTCCACGAACGGACGGAGATCGGCGACGACGACTTTCACGATGTTGACCCTCAGGTCGGGAAGGCCCAGGTTTCGATCGAATGTCCCGTCCACCTGAACTTCTGAATTCCCGTCCATCACGTGGACATCGACCAACTCGATTACATTCGGGGTCAACGTCGCACGCCCGTCGAGCCGGTCTATCTGCCTGTCTCCATAGTTGTGATTGACGACCGTGAAGCCTCCGGAAAGATCGGGTCGGGCGATACGGCCCACCATGACGCCCTCAAGTCGACCGTATCCATTCGCAGGACCGTAGAGAAAATCCAGGTCTCTGAAATCTTCCGAATCCACTACGAAATCGAGAGCTGTGGCTTCGCGATCAATCAGACCGTCGGCTTCGAACACGGTCGCTCCCAACTGTGCGACCAGGCCAGTGACTTCGACCGCACCCGGAACACCGTGGTAGAAGGTGGAGCCCGAAATCGGCAGAGGCACAGCCCCAGCGATCTCAAGTCCAGTCACCGATTCGAAACGGGAGTTGCCCTGAAAATCAAAGCGGTCGAACTTCCCCTCGAACCACCCGGCGAGGGTCCCATCTGCTTCAGACATGACGACATAGGGCCCCCGCCATGGATAGATTCGGCGAAGCGTTGTCGTGTCGATACCGTCATATGCCAGATCCAGTTCAACCCGCCTCGACGGTCCGGGCAAAGACAACACTGCCGCCGTACCTCTTGTACGTCCGCCCAGGACATCGGCTTCGAGACCGGTCGCGACCAGCGTCCTCTCAGGAAAGGTATATTCGAATTCGGAAGAAAGGTCGGCCCCACTCCAGCCTTCAACTGTGAGCCCATCGGAGCGAACGCGCCCGGAAGCGTGAAATTGTCCGAGGGAGAACTCCAGGTCTCCGACGGTCTCCATCCGGCCTGCGAGGTCTTCGTCGACGAAGAAATAGTTCAGAAAACCGAGTTCGACACTCCCTCCGAATCCAAGCTGTCCCTCCGGTCCACGGAGAACCTCATCGATCCTCCCCTGTAGCGTGATGCTACTTTCTCCCGATACAACCTCAGCCGTCTCAACTAGAACCGTACCCCGGGTGTAGTCGAAATCGGCAGACAGAGTATAGGGGATGAGGGGTTTGTTCGCACGCTCCAGCGCGCCGTCGTACTCGACATGACCCGATAAAACTCCACTGGCGCCCGCATATTCGAAAACACCCTCCACAGAATCCAAACCGAAATCGATGTCAACTCGCCGCTCGTCGAGGTTCAGCGACCCATCGACAACGACGAACTCATCGATAGTCAGTTGAAAACCTCTGGAATCACTTTCAGAACGCGAAGGCGGAACGGGAACATTGGTATCTTCGTCCGCATCGATCGCTATGAAGATCTCGGGCCGTTCGATCGAAAGTGAGGACAAATCCAAAGACTTTCGAAACAGCCCCGTCCAGGAGAACCCGATATCTACGCGATCGACAGAGGCCAGTGGGGGACCGGATGGATCCTCTTCACCCCTCAAGACAAGACCCTCCAGGGTGAATCGCTGTCGGCGAAAGTCCGCATCGAAGCGCTCCAAAGTAGCGACCCCGCCGGTTCGCTCTTCGATCCAAGCGACGATATAGTCGGCACCAAATTGTTCGAAGTCTGGAGAACTCAGGAAGTACACCACGCCTCCGACGACAGCCAGCAAGGCCAGCGCGGCGGCACTCAGTAACCTGAAGGTTCTCTTTTTATTCCACCACTTCAATTTCACTTCTCGCGATAAGCGAATCCGTCCAAGCCGAAATTTCACGATCCGCTTTTTCAGTTATGACGTTCTCACCTATCAAATCGCCAACGTCGTCCAGTGCTGGTAAGGGCTCCAGGCCACGAGCCAATGCTTCGGGAAGAAACACCGTTTGATAGTAGGTGGCAATTTCCTCGTCCGTCGCTTCCGTAAAACGTCGAAACCTCAATTCGAAATAAGTGATTCGTTCCAGCCGTTGTCGTGCGGCGTCGCGCACGGTCTCGGCTGTGAGGGATCCTGTGTCCGGAAGTTGAGAGATGATTGCATCCACCCGATCTTCTTCGATCTGAACACCAGGAAATTGATCAATCTGATCTTGAATCAGCAAGTTTTCGATCACTTCCTGAAGCAGACGCGATTCATCGTCCACTACAGGATCGCCGAACAGTCGGGCCACTCCGACATGACGCCGAAGATCACCTTGGGTGACAACGCGTCCGTCGACAACGGCCATCATCCGGTCAATCAGTTCGCCGCGACTGATCCCGCCTGAGAACACCACACCAAGCACGATTCCAGCAACCAGAACGCACCTATGCGGTAAAGAAAACCATCCACGCTTATTTAGGCGCCTCAAAACGTATGCCCCAATGTAAGGAACACCTTGTTGCGAGGTTCGCTCTTTTCCGGCTCCATCTCGTTAATCTGCCGGTTCAGGTTGAATCCAAAATCGAGACGAATCGGACCCAAAGGCGTGTCGTAGCGTAATCCGAAACCTGCCGTATGCGTAAAAGCACCCAAATAGAAGTCAGAGATGTGCGAAAAAGTTGTACCCGTATCGTAGAAAACTGCACCTCCTAATCCCGAGATCAAAAACGGTATTGGAAAACGGTACTCCACATTCAAGACCGCGAGCGCGTTGCCCCCGCCTTTGACGCCTGCCCGATCCCGTCCGAAAGTCCGTAAGGTCGTCGACCCTCCCGCGAAATAACGCTCGGTTATGGGAAGTCTATCCGTCTTCCCGTACGGTTGACTCCAACCGAAGCGCAACGATGCCGCAATGACGGTTTCCTTCGCGGGACGATAGATGCTCGCCTGGGCAAACAACGATACAAAGTTCTTCTGGGATCCGATACGCTCGTCGGCCAACTGCAGGGTTCCGGTAAAGTAATTGCCGCGCCTGGGATTGATCGCATCATTCCGGGTGTCATGGATGTAGGAACCCCTGAGACTGGCGATATGAAACGTTCCGGTCTCGTCGGGGAAGTCGGGGGCCTGGGCGTTATCCCGAATATCGCGAAGGTTCACGGTCTGAAAACTAGCGGAAAGCAACAGGCTGTCCTGGTTGGCAAACTGCATTAAGGATTGGAACGAGAAATCGATCTGATTGGCATCGAAAAACTGCTGTCGCGTGCGCTCGAAGAACAGCGAGGCAAAACCGTCCAGATCCCAGTTGAAAAGGCTCGGCTCCCTGAAGGTGGTCTGGAACCTCTGTTCCCTCTGGCTGCCCCGAATTCTGAAGCTCAACGAGCGGTCCAGCCCCCAGAGGTTGCTGTGCGTGAGTTCGACCGTGCCGCGCGGACCTTCCCTGTCCTGAACGCCCACACCATAGGTCAGCAACAGCGGACCCGCATCCTCCAGTTGGATCAGAAGATCGCGAACGCCGGGTTTATCCTGCTCAAGCGTCACAATGTCGACCCGGTTAAAGAGTCCTGTCGCGTATAAGCGCTGCTGTGTCTGAAGAATCGTTTCCGGGTCGTAAGCATCACCTGCAGCGAGTTGGCTGTTACGATGAACGACTTTTTCCCGGGTGCGGGTATTGCCGGCAACGAATATTGTACCGATCGTATAGGGAGTACCCTCCTCGAGACTGTAGCTCACCTCGACGCGGTCCCCGTTGGCGCTCGGATCAACGCTGGATCGCACCCGAACGTCGGGGTATCCACGCTCGTGGTAGGTCGAGGTGATCGCGCCCCTGGCTTCCTCCACGGCGGCCGGAGTATAGACACCCCCCGAACCCAGATTCGCGATCCGCGCCAAGTCGGCGTCGTCGAGCACAGTGTTTCCCCGGAAGTACACCTTGCCGATCTCAAGCTGGCGACCCTCATCAACCTGTAACACCGCCGTTATCGCGTTCCGATCGATCGAATATTCGGGTTCGACACGAGTCGCCGAGAAACCGGCGGCCGTGTACATTCTCACCATGGTCTCGGCGGCGTCTTCGAGGAGCTCCGGGCTGAAGACACCCTGACTGAAAAGGCCGTTTCCCGAGATCCCGATGGCGTCATAAAGGAGGTCGTCATCGAAAAACGTATGCCCCTCGATCCTCACTTCACGTACGGAGTAGCGCTCACCTGAATTTACGAGGTAGTTGATCTGAAACGCATTGTCCCGCGGTGCGGCGATCAGCTCTGCGGCAACCGAAGCTTCGAAGTACCCCTCCCGGCGCAGGAATTCCAACAGGCCGACACGGCCCTCTTCGATCAGATCGGGGTCGACACTGCCTTCCTCGAAGACCGGAATCAATTCGCGGAGTGTGGAATCGTCCAACTCATAGCCTCGAAGCTGTACCAGTGTAAACGGTCCGGGTTCAACAACGACTCGCAGGTCCACCACATTCTCAGCTTCGTTGTAGCTCTCAACAAAATCGACCCGTGTATTGAGAAACCCCAGTTCGGCAAAGTTGGAGCGAATATTTTCGGTGCCCGCTTCAAGACGCTCGACGACAAATTGATCACCCGCTTCCACGCCTAAAGCGTTTCCGAGTTCGGCTTCGCTGAACGTCTGTTCGCCGCCTTCAAACTCAAGGGTTCGGATTCGGGCCGAAGTACCGACAGTGACGGCTACGGTGACCGTAACAAGCCGGCTCTGATCATCGACTTCGTAGGTCGGGCTGACCTGGACCTGAAAATACCCCTGCCGTTCCAGTTGCTCGCCAACTGCCGCCGCGATCTCGTCCAACTGGGTTCTGGAAAAGCGTTCCCCGTGAGGCAATTCCAGGTAGTTGGACAAGGGCCGCTCCAGAAGAGTGGAGGGACTCAGAATGACCGTCGCCAAAAAATAGGGTTCTTCGACGAGAAATGTCAGTGCTGTCGTGCCATCGGACGCTTCCGAGGCGTCGACATCGATCCGGCCATAGCCACCCGCATCGAACAACGACTGTATGGAGGCGCGGATGGCCTCAGGAGTCAGAAGATCGCCCGGCCGGATTGGAATGACTTCAAGTACGGTCTCGGCGGCGCCTTCGATAGCAATGGTCCCCACCAACGCAGGGTCGGGCTGTTGCGCGGCCAGCGCCAGAGGGAACAGTACCCAGGATATGAGGCGGATCATCCTCATGAGAACCTTAGACGAGAGCCACCCCCCTATCGACACCACAAGAAAAGCCAAAGCCAAAAGAAAAAAGCCCTACTCGCGTAGGGCTATTCGAGTTGATTTTGACCGAAAGGGACTCAAGCGGGCTTGACGACGCGGCCGTTTCGAATGCAGCTCGTGCATACCCGCATCCGCTTCGGTGTCTTGCCCACAAGGGCTCTTACCCGCTGCAAATTGGGATTCCATCGTCGATTAGTCAGGTTGTGTGCGTGGCTGACTCGATGCCCGTACATTGGGCCTTTCCCACAGATTTCGCATCGCTTTGCCATGAACCTCGTTTCCCCTGTCTGGTGATAACCGGCTGCTGACCCACGACGGTCCACCAACTTCACCGAACCGTAAATTATACCAGACAGGGCGGTTGGGCTCAATGCAGGGACCTTGGAAATCCTTGATTCAGGACCTCAAGCAGATGCTAGAATATTCGTACATTCTTTAGTTTTGGAGCATTCTCAGTGAAATCAGGCCTTCCAATCATATTAGCAGCCAGCGCAACTTTTCTTTTCTCTGCTTGTTCGGGAGTATCCACCCCTGAAGCCGACGTTGTTGCCCGTGTCAACGGTGTCGACCTGACGGTGGACGATCTCGACAAGAGACTTGCAGCCAGCCTCGTGGGCGTTGACCCGGCCCCGGAAGAGGAAGCGCTTGAGGACCTCCGGCTGCAGCTGTTGACCGAGATGGTCGGCAACGAGATTCTCTTGCAAATCGCCGCCGGAGATGCTCTGACGGCCACCGACGCCGAAATCGACGTGGAGTACAACAACTTCAGGAATCAGTACTCCGAGGAGCGATTCGAAGAAGTCCTGACTCAACAACAGATGACAACGGACGACCTTCGGGAACAGCTGCGCATGTCGCTGACGATCGATAAGCTGCTCAACAAGGAAATAACTTCCAAAATTTCGGTTGCAGACGCCGACATCGCCGAGTTCTTCGAGACGAACAGGGCAAGCTTCGATCTTCCGGAGAGGTTTCACTTCGCACACATCCTGGTCACATCGGTCGCCGAGCAGGGTATTACCAACCTCGAAGGCGACGACGCCACGACCGAGGAGGAGGCACTCGCGAAGGCGACTCGGCTTCTCCGAGATATCCAGGGAGGTCAGGACTTCGGCACGGTTGCCCGGCAGTACTCTGAAGACCCGTCAACTGCACCTGCAGGTGGCGATCTGAACTTTCAGCCGATAGAAGCCATCGCGGGTCTCGACCCTGTCATCGCGGAAGCCATTCTGGAGATGAGAGAAGGCGAAACCTACCCGCAGATCCTCCCGACACGATTTGGATTTCATCTCTTGAAGTTGTTCGAGATAGACGAAGGCGGCCAGAAGGAGTTGTCTGAGCCCCAGGTGGAAGCTCAGATTCGGCAGATACTATTCGATCAGCAGGATCAGACACTCAGAACGGCCTATTACGAAACGATCCGAAACGCCGCAAGGATTGAAAACCTCCTGGCGCAACGCATCCTCGACCAGGCCGGACCCTCCTCCTAATAAATCAACCGCGGGCAGACACCGGCCCCAAATCCACCTGCCGGAGAAGTCCGCCCCGCTTCGATAACTGTCGGGTCATCCGGAGCCCATTGGAAAACTTTCCGAAGTAAACCCGGCGGCTTCCCGAACACAGTAATCACCTGGAATTTGAGCTATCCTTAGCGCTTAGATGACATACCGTATCGACAACCTTTCTTTCGCATATACCGAGAGCCGCGTGGTCGAAGGCCTTTCCCTCAGTGTCGGGCCCGGGGAGTTTGTCGCCATCATCGGTCCCAACGGGGCTGGAAAGTCGACCCTGCTCAAGTTGATGGCAGGTCTTCTCGCCGGCTTCCAGGGTTCCGTCGAGTTCATGGGCAAATCGATCGTCGACTACAAACCCGTAGAACTGGCCCGGAAAGTAGCTTTCGTGCCGCAGGAAACACACGTCGTATTTCCCTTTACTGTTGATGAAATGATCCTGATGGGTCGCATGCCTTATCGGCAGAACTTCTTGTTCGATACAGAAACCGACGATCAATTCGTCCAGGAGGCGATGGCGCTCACGGAAACCGAACACTTGACTGGAAAAATGTTTACCGAGATCAGTGGCGGTGAGCGGCAACGGGTCGTCCTCGCAAGCGCCTTGGCACAGACTCCTGAAGTGCTGCTGCTTGACGAACCGACTGTCTACCTGGACATGAAGCACCAGCTCCAGTTCTACGAGATTCTGGCGCGCCTCAACACCCGGCAGCACATGACCGTCGTAGCGGTAACCCACGACATCAACCTGGCTTCGCGTCACGCCGGAAGAATGATCGCGATTCGTGAGGGTGTGATCATAACCGAAGGAAATTCTGATCAGGTTCTGACCGCAGAGAAGCTACATGAAATCTTTGGAATCACCGCCGACATCATCGAGCGCCCGGACGGTGGACGATACGTCATCCCGTCCGCGTAAGGGAGGGCTGACTCCCGCCCGGTTCCTGGCCACAGTCGGTCCCTGTGCGCTGTTCCTGATCCTGGTGTTGCTCATAACACCGTGGATTGGATCCGCCGGCGTTACTTGGCAGCGCGTTTGGGAAGGACTGAGTCCCGATCGGGAGATCTTTCTCATCGCACGTCTCCCACGGATCCTTTTCGGTGCACTGGCCGGCGGGTCCCTGGCCGTGGCGGGAGTTCTTTTTCAGGCGATTCTGCGGAACGCGCTCGCCACTCCATTCACGTTGGGAGTATCGAGCGGCAGTTCTTTTGGGGCCGTATTCGCCATCTGGCTCGGCTTGGATATTGTGATCTTCGGAATCCCGATTGTCTCGGTTGCAGCCTTCGCCGGAGCCCTGTTTACCATTTTGCTGGTGTTCCTGATCGCCCGAAGCCGCCACGCTCTGCCGACGTTTACCTTGCTGCTTGCCGGCGTCACCTTGAACTTCGTGTTTGCAGCCCTCATTCTATTCATCCATTTCGCGGCAGCCGATTTCAACGAGTCCTTCCTGATGGTGCGATGGATGATGGGTGGCCTCAGCGACGTAAGCTACTCCATGATCGCGAAAACCGCGCCCTTAATAATCGTATCGGTCCTTGTGCTGCTCGCATACGCCGCCCGATTGAATCCCCTGGCTGCGGGTGAAGATTGGGCCACGACTCGAGGGGTCAACGTGGAACATCTGAAGCGCTTATGCTATGTCGGAGGGTCGCTGTTGACCGCAACGATCACGGCTGTCACCGGTCCTATCGGCTTCGTGGGGTTGATCGTGCCCCATTCACTACGCCTGATAGCGGGTCCGGATCACCGCATCCTGATTCCGGGAGCGTTTTTTGTCGGGGGCGGATTTCTGGTGCTCTGCGACACGATGGCACGCACCCTGTTCGCCCCGACCGAAGTACCTGTGGGCGTTATTACCGCGTTGCTCGGCGGACCGTTCTTTATCGTCCTGCTAAAGCAGAGAAAAGGCGACCTTTTCTAGAGGGCCCGTCAGAACGTATCGGACAGAAACCGCTGAAAACCAAGAGACATCCTGATCGGAACGATCTGGCCGGTACTGCAAAGATAAGGCGCATCCGTGGGTTTCGGGGGCGGATTTTGCTGGAGCCGAAACCAGGAATCAATGACTTAGAGGTAGTAAAGCGCGGCGAGAATGCCACCAAACAGCTTAACTTGACAGTACTTAACGAACGACCGCGTGAAACGCTGGAATTCGCAACTCCGGCAGAAACATTAACCGCAGGTGTTGCATCGACCGGTTGATCTGGCAGGATTTGTCGTTACCTTGAAATCGGAAATCACGGCACCGGCACACGTTCCCTCAGTTCCCGGGATCTTGCCGATGGATTATTCAGGGACCAAAACGGCAGAGAAATCAGCCTTGAGAGATCCTAGCTAGAATCCGAAAACGCCTTATATCTCTGGATAAAAGTCGAAGAACGCTTCAATACTTTGAGCGAGCTGATTTTGGATACTGTTTTGATCTCCGTGCAGCAGGTGCATGGCGACGCGGGCCTTCTTCCCGTTTTTCAATTTAACAATCGCATCCTCGACGACATCCAGTTCTTCGACAGGCAAAAGCCGCAACCCGTAGATCAAAGCCAAATCGGCCATATCATCCCCCCATTTCTGCAGCCGGTGCCGCAACGCTCCCCCAGTCTAATCGGGGTAGAAGGTTTCAAAGCATGTTTCTCGTCAATTGAGAACGAGCTTAAATGATTTGAAACCAAAGGCCTCTGTCTATCAAAGATATCTCCGATGAAGTGTCTGCCTCTCACGCCACGCCGTCAGCCCACATGCGTTGACCCGATGGGCGAATCTGCCTATCCTTCTGAGGTAGACCCGTCGGTAGAACGCGATGACGAACCAAGACACGCAAGCCGCCTGGGAATATCACGACACAACAAAGCATTCGCCGTCGAGCGTCCGGACCAATGCTCACTGGCTGGATTGGTCGAATCGTCCTACACCCTTTAAGATTTATCCCAAGCTCGAACCGATTCGGCTGGAGCCCTCGGTTGCCAGGACCGAGGTTCCGGCGCTTTCGGTGTTGGGGACAACCACGATCGCTTCGGAGATCGATCAGGTCCCGGATCTGAAGCAGCTGGGACAGTTGCTGTACTTTTCAGCGGGAGTCACCAAGAAGGCCGATTATCCGGGTGTCGAACAGTACTTCCGAGCCGCCTCCTGCACTGGCGCGCTTTACGAATTTGAGTTGTACATCGTGTGCGGTCCTCTCCGGGGGCTAAGCGCAGGGGTGTACCAATTCGGCGCAGGCGATTTTAGCCTGCGGCAACTGCGCGAAGGAGACTTTCGAAGCGTATTGGTCGGTGCAAGCGGAAACAATCCGGCAGTGGCCCGGGCTCCTGTGACCATCATCTCGACAGGTACCTATTGGCGGAACGCTTGGAAGTATCAGGCCCGAACGTACCGACATTTTGGTTGGGACAACGGCACGATCCTTGCGAACATGCTGGCGATCGCCTCAGCCCTGCATCTCCCGGCACAGGTGACATGCGGTTTCGTGGACCAGCAGGTAAATCGATTGCTGGATCTGGACACTGAACGCGAAGTAGCTTTCTCGATGATCCCGCTCGGGAGCGTTCCCGATCCTCCCCCGCCTGTCCAGGAGGCGATCTCACAACTGAACTTTGAAACCGTGCCTCTTTCAGAAAGCGAGGTGCACTATCCTGCAATGGGTCTGATACACGAGGCATCGTCGCTCAGGACTGTCGAAGAGGTTGCAGCCTGGCGCGGTGGTGTGCCGATCGCCCAGAAACCACCTTCTCACGACGAAGTTATCTCCCTGCGTCCGTTGTTAGACGAAGAAATCTCAAAGGAGGGGATCGAAAGCGTGATCCTCAGACGTGGCTCCACGCGACAGTTTGCGCAGGTCCCGTTAACGCTGGAACAGCTCTCGACGATGCTCGACCGGGCGACGCGAGGAATTCCCGCAGACTTCCTGGATTCTGTCGACTCGCAGCTGAATGAGCTCTACCTGATCGTGAATGCTGTGGACGGAATCGAGCCAGGTTCGTACATATACCACCGCAGAGACAAGAAGCTGGAATGTTTGAGACGGGGCGATTTCCGCGGAGTGGCGGCACACTTGGGCCTGGACCAACGGCTTCAGGGCGACGCCAGCGTCGCAGTCTTCTTTCTAGCAGAACTGAAGCCGATTCTGGAACGTTTCGGGAACCGCGGTTACCGCATCGTTCAGCTCGAATCAGGAATCATCGGCGGGAAACTCTATCTGGCCGCCTACGCCCAACGGCTAGGCGCCTCGGGCCTGACATTTTACGACGATGAGGTCATAGAGTTTTTTTCGCCCCACGCGGCCGGTAAAAGCGCGATCTTCCTAATGGCGCTGGGCAAGAGCGTCAAGCGGAAGTAGGTCTTCAGCAGAGAGGCTCGGCCGGAAGCGGAAGCAGGCGGACCGCAGCGAACCCATGGGCGGCGTCTTGAACGCAAGTGCACGTCCCAGTCTCGTATCACGCCCACGCCACACTTCGCCCATTCCACGCTTGCCAAGGAGTGTGCCAATCTCGTAGTGGCCTGACTCGGCGCCGGATTTCATCGTTTTGGTGTGCGACTGAAAGAACTGCGTAAATCTCGGTAAAGTGCTGCATCGACCGGTCGATTTGGCACCTGTTCGCGGACAGTGAGAATCTGAGACCCTGAAAAATCTTAAAAATCAAGCATGGAGCCACACCCTCGATAGACGACCCCCGGTTGGGGAGGTTGCCTTCGGGGGTTCTGAATGGGTCCGATGCGACTTTGCCCCTTCACAGATGGTCAGCCTCGTGAATTGGTATTGACTCGAAATTCACGGACGGTACCCGCTTTTAGGTGGGCAAGGTCATACGGCTCTTAACCCCCCTTAAACGTGGGGTATAGGGCTGACGGAATAATTATCAGCCCTATTGCCAGCTATTTATAGATATAAGAAACGGAGAGGGGGGGATTCGAACCCCCGGCACGGTTACCCGTGCAACTGCTTAGCAGGCAGCCCTGTTCAGCCACTCCAGCACCTCTCCAAGGGAAGTTCTTATGGGACCCACACCCGAATTCAGCGACCGGGGATTGACACGCTTTCGGCGTAGCGAATGAGGTGTCCTCTCGAAGTTTCCGGTCAATTATAGGAGACCCCTATCCAAAAAACCACCGTAGGGTCAAGGTCTGGGCTATTCTAAGGACGGGTATGGAGACTCGGCTCGTATTGTTTGTCGCGCTCGTCTTCCTTGTGCTTTTTTGGAATACGCTGCTCTTGTGGTTTGTCTATCGGGCTCTGGCACGTTCCACGGACCGGTTCACCCGATATCAGCGCCATTGCTCTCAGTTGATCAAGGGAATGGGCATTGCGCTCGAAAAGGCCGAACTGGCCTCGCACAGAGCCGCCGGATGGTCGGGGCAAATCCGGGAGAGAGCCCTCGAGGCCGGTGGAAACGTCGATCGCGCCGAAAACTGGCTGGGATACGGCATGGCCAAGCTGGATTTCACTGTCGATCGGGTCTCGAAGGAAATCACCGGCGGGGTGGACCGGATTAATGCAACGGTCTCCGCACCCCTATTACGGACAGCAACGGTGGTTCACGGCATCAAGGCCTTTCTTGAGCTTCTCAGTTTGAGCCAGCCGGATCCCGAGGGCCGGCGCCATCGCTCCTAGGCTCCGATTCTCCTGCGCACTAAGCACCCTTCCTTTTCTTTAACCAACGCCAGGCAGTTTCAACGATCGTGGGGACAGTGCTATGGCTGGGCGACCAATCGAGCAGTGCGCGCGCCTTGTCCGCCGAGGCAACGAGACGGGGCGGGTCGCCCTCTCGACGGGGACCTTCCGTAACGGTGATATCGCGTTCGGTCACAGTCCGTGCAACCTCAATGACTTCTCTAACAGACGCGCCCTCCCCTGTTCCCAAATTAACGGCCTGAGACTCAATCGTTCCTTCCAGAAGCATGCGGAGTGCCGCGACATGTGCCTCGGCCAGGTCCGTGACGTGCACGTAGTCTCGAACACAAGTACCATCGGGCGTCGGATAGTCGGTCCCATGGATAACCACGTCGCTCCGGAGACCCGCCGCAGCCTCCAGAACCAAGGGGATCAAGTGCGTCTCCGGAACGTGATCTTCTCCGTAGGATCCATCCGGATCGGCGCCGGCGGCGTTGAAGTAGCGCAGGGATAGATGCCGGACTCCATATGCGGAACCGAACCACGCCATCGCTCTTTCGAACGCGAGTTTCGTTTCACCGTAGGGGTTGACGGGGTTCTGGGGATGCTCCTCAGCGATCGAATCTGTCTGCGGCAAACCGTAGGTGGCACAGGTGGAAGAAAAGACCAGCGGTCGAACTCCCGCCTTGGCCATCGCCCGCAAGAGCTTCAAACCTCCACCCACGTTGGTTTCGTAGTAGAGCTCGGGGTGCTCCCGGGATTCGGCAACCAGGGCCTTGCCCGCGAAGTGCAGGACGCCGTCGATCGGATAGCTGGAAAACACCTGTTCCAGGTCTTCGAATCGGCGGATATCCCCTTCGATGAACGGAACGTCGCTGACAAAGTCCCGGTGCCCTGTTGAGAAATCGTCGAAGACCAGCGTTTCGAATCCCTCACGCCCGAGAGCCTGAACCGTGTGCCGCCCGATATAGCCGGCTCCGCCCGTCACGAGGATCACGAATCCAATTCCCGTCGAAAGTGATCGATCGTCAGTCCGAGACCCTGTTCAATGTCCACACGGGGTTCCCAACCGAGATGTTCACTTGCACGGCTGATTTCGGGACAACGGACTTTGGGATCGTCTTCAGGAAGATCTTTGGGGACGATTTCGCTCACACTACCCGTCAGTTTCAGAATCCGTTCGGCAAGTTCCCTAACCGTGCGTTCTATGGGATTCCCGATGTTAAACGGCATACCGATACCGCCCGAATCAGCGGCTTCGGCAAGTCGCATGATTCCGTCGATCGTATCCGTGACATAGGCGAAGCTTCGGGTTTGCCCACCATCACCATAGACGGTGAGAGGCTCACCCTTGAGGGCCTGTACGATGAAGTTGGATACAACCCGGCCATCGGAGGTACGCATCCGGGGGCCATAGGTATTGAAGATGCGCGCAATACGTGTATCCAAACCGTGGTAGCGCCGGTAGGCCACGGTCATGGCCTCGGCAAAGCGCTTTGCCTCGTCGTAAACGCCCCGCGGACCGATCGGATTCACGTTGCCCCAATATTCCTCCGCTTGAGGGTTGGTCAGCGGATCGCCATAAACCTCCGAAGTACTGGCGAGAACAAAGCGTGCTTTCTTCGCCATCGCAAGCCCAAGGGAATTGTGTGTGCCCAGAGATCCGACTTTGAGGGTCTGAATCGGCATTTCCAGGTAATCTTTAGGCGACGCGGGGGAGGCGAAGTGAAGGACGACATCCACAGGTCCGCCGACGTCAATGAACGTGGTCACGTTATGCTCGACGAACGAGAAGCGGGAATTCCCGTTCAGATGTTGGATATTGTCAGGACTGCCCGTGAGCAGGTTGTCGAGACAGACCACGCCGTAACCGGCGTCCAGCAAGCGGTCGCACAAGTGGCTTCCCAGGAACCCGGCTCCACCGGTGACCACCGCATGTTTCATCTACCGATGCCGTAATAGGTGAATCCCATCTCTCGCATCTGTTGGGGATCGTAAATATTACGGCCGTCAAAAACGGTCGCTTGGCGCATGTCATCCTTCATCCGGTCGAAGTTCGGGTTGCGAAAAGCCTGCCACTCCGTAATCAAAAGAAGCGCATCGGCCCCGGTAAGACATTCGTAATCATTGCCGGCAAATTCCACCCGGGAGCCGAATACCTTCCGGGCCTCCTCGATCGCCTCCGGATCATAGGCAACAACCGTAGCGCCTTCGTCCAGAAGCCCCTCGATGATATCGATCGCGGGCGCCTCCCGAATGTCGTTCGTTCTCGGTTTGAACGCGAGACCCCATACGGCCAGCCGCTTTCCGGCAACGTCGCCGTCAAAATGGGCAAGGATCCGCTCAAGAAACCGTGCACGCTGGTGAGCGTTGACGCGGGCGACCGCTTCTAAGATGCGAAGCGGATAGTCCTGACGGCGGCCGATCGCGATCAAAGCCCCGACATCCTTGGGAAAGCAACTCCCGCCAAAACCAACACCGGGGAACAAAAACGACGGGCCGATTCGCCGGTCGAGCCCCATCCCCCGACGGACGGCATCGACATCCGCACCGGAATACTCGCAAAAGTTGGCAATTTCGTTCATGAATGAAACGCGCGTTGCCAGATAAGCGTTGGACGCATACTTGGTCATCTCCGCCGTCCGGATGTCTGTTATGAGAATCGGACTCCCGCTACGCACGAAGGGCGCGTACAGCTCCCGTACGACTTCAGCCGCACGCTCGTCTTCCACTCCGAGAATGACGCGATCGGGCTTCATGAAATCTTCGACAGCCGCCCCTTCTTTCATGAATTCAGGATTCGATACGACATCAAATGGTTGATCCGTTTCGGCACGGACGACATCCCGGATCTGTTCGGTCATTCCGACCGGAACCGTCGACTTCATCACGATCACCTTGAAGTCTTTCATCGCTCGGCCAATATCGGCAGCCACGTTCCGGACAGCCGTAAGATCGATATCACCCCCTACCTGGGGTGTTCCGACGGCAATAAACAGCACGAATGACTTCTTGACGGCCACGGCAAGGTCGGTCGTAAAACTCAGACGGCCCTGGGTCAAATTTCGTTGAACAAGCTCGGGTAGGCCCGGCTCGTAAATGGGCGTCTTACCTTGCGACAAGGCCTTGACCTTGTCCCGATCGCTATCCACACAGATAACGTCGTTGCCGCTCTCAGCAAAGCAACTGCCTGCGACCAGGCCGACATACCCCGCACCAATCACCGCGATATTCAACGTTCACTCCAGGTATTCATCAATTGAAGCTCCAATTCTCGTCAGGAAAGTGTTGGCCAACGACGGTATACCACCGAGGTTCTCGTCGAGCATGATTTTTTCGACACGATGCAGCGGAAAGAATATCGTTGTCGGCCGGACCCCGCTCTCTTCTTGCTTCGAAACGTCGTTCATCCAATCCTCAAAGGACATCAAGTCCAAACCACGCAGCGTAACTCCGGGCGCACCAATGCCTATCAAGCGGCCGACGAAGCGCTCCTTCGGGCTGTGAAGGTTGACGATTACGAAACTGTTTACCTGCATCGCCGTATCCGAAACAATCACTACTAGCAGCCTGTCGAAAAACTCGGTTTTTCGGCAGTCTGCGGTGCGGCTCAGGATGTGCCGCCATTTTCGATGGCTGTCAGCCATTGAAAATGTGAGCCACCCGAGAATCACACTTCCCGGGTGGCGTTGCTGAAAAAGCCATTGAGGGCTTTTTCAGCAGCCTGCTAGTGATGCTCAGGCTCGGGTTCAAGCTGTATTCCCCGCATCCAACGGATCAATTCTCCGACACTCGCGGCCATGTCCGCTTGGCCGAGTCGTTTCTCAATCCTGTGAACGATTGCGCTCCCTACGATCGCCGCATCGGCTTCTTCCCAGACGGCCCGGACGTGTTCCGGCCCTGAAATACCGAACCCCACGGCGATCGGACAATCGGTGTGTTGTCGTATATGTCGGACAAAGCCGGCGAACTCGTCGGACAAGGCGTTGGTGGCGCCCGTCACACCGGTGCGGGATACGGCATAGAGAAAACCCGTGGTCGTGCGGGCAATCTTCTCAACTCTTTCGTCGGAACTCGTCGGTGCGACGAGAAACACCGAATTGAGATTCGCGTCGCTCATCGCGTCCACAAAGGGTTGCGATTCCTCAACAGTGAGATCGCTTGCCAGAATACCGTCAAGTCCGGCGTCTGAAGCTTTTCGGGCCAGCTCGGGAATTCCCTGATTCAAGAGCGGATTGTAGTAACTCATCAGGAGCAACGGAATTTCAGACGATTGGCGAATTTTTCGAACCAGATCAAGAATGCCCGCGACCGAGGTTCCCGACCTTAAAGCGCGTTCCGTCGCTCTCTGAATGACCGGTCCATCTGCGATAGGGTCGGAGAAGGGAACACCGAGTTCAACGATGTCCGCGCCGGCGGC
This sequence comes from Terriglobia bacterium, assembly GCA_965218085.1. GTDB lineage: Bacteria > Acidobacteriota > Terriglobia > 20CM-2-55-15 > 20CM-2-55-15. The sequence continues at coordinate 298,117 of CBDCKF010000002.1, forward strand.
TTCCATTGCAAAGACAATCTCGCGTGTGGCCTCAAGGTCGGGATCGCCGGCAGTCAAATAAGGAATAAACGCCTTTCGCCCTTCTGAACGGAGCGTTGCGAACTTCTGGTCGATTCGGCTCACTCCGGTTTTTCCCGTTCCAGACGCCCGACTTCAGTCACGTCCTTGTCACCGCGACCCGAAAGGTTCACGATCGAGACGTCGTTGGGTCCAAAGTCCGCTTTCTTCATGTACGCCACGGCATGGGCGCTCTCCAGCGCCGGTATGATGCCTTCAAGGCGGCTCAATTCATGAAAGGCCTCCACAGCCTCATCGTCATTGACCGACGTGTAGCTGACACGGCCGGATTCGTGCAGCGCCGCGTGCTCAGGACCGACAGCCGGGTAGTCGAGCCCTGCTGAAACCGAGTGGGTCGGCACGACCTGGCCGTCATCGTCCTGGAGAATATAAGAATACGTTCCGTGGAGCACACCGGGCCGTCCTCCGGAAAATCGAGCTGCGTGCTCTCCCAGCGCCGTACTATACCCACCGGCCTCAACACCCACCATACGAACGTCGGATTCTTCAAGGAACGGATGGAACAGGCCTATGGAGTTGGAACCGCCACCCACACACGCGACGAGCAGATCCGGTAGCCGCCCCTCCTGTGCGATGATCTGCACCCGCGCTTCCCGCCCGATCACGGACTGGAAGTCCCGGACCATTTCTGGATAGGGATGCGGCCCAAGGACTGAACCGAGCATGTAGTAGGTGGTTCGGACATTGGTCACCCAGTCGCGCATCGACTCGTTGATCGCGTCTTTCAGCGTCCGGCTTCCCGACCCTACCGGAAGCACTCGGGCGCCCAGAAGCTTCATCCGATAAACGTTGAGTTCCTGGCGCCGCATATCCTCTTCGCCCATGTAGACGTCGCACCGAAGACCCAGCAGCGCGCAAACGGTGGCGGTGGCAACACCGTGCTGACCCGCACCGGTCTCCGCGATAATTCGCTTCTTACCCATGCGCTCAGCCAGCAGGGCCTGACCCAGACAATTGTTGATCTTGTGCGCTCCGCTATGGTTCAGATCCTCCCGTTTGAGGTAGATCTTCCCTTTTCCCAGGGTCTCGCTTAGCCGTTTCGCGAAATACAGGGGCGTCGGCCGACCCGAGTAGTGTCGGAAAAGATCTTCAAGCCGGACTTCAAAGGAGGAATCTTCCTTGACCTGCCGATACGCTTCCTCGAGTTCCTGCAAGGGATGCATCAAGGTTTCGGGAACAAACTGACCCCCGTATCCGCCGTAATGACCTTTGCTCTCTGACACCTTCTCCGCCTTCTCCAGTCGTTGTTCGAACCCTAACCGAAATCTGCTCTATGAACCGCCTCAACAAATCGGCGTATCAATTCGTAGTTCTTCTTTCCAGGTGAATCCTCGACGCCACTGGCGACATCGACTGCATAAGGATGCAATGCGCCGATGGCCTCACCAACATTGTCCGGCCGCAATCCACCGGCGAGCACCACCCGTCCGAAGGCATTTGCTCCACCGGCCTGCGACCATCGAAACGTCTCTCCGGTTCCCCCTACGCCTTTACTGCTGTAGGCGTCCAAGAGGTATCCAGAGACTGGATACTGCTTGAGGCCCGCCACTCGAAACTTTTCGTTCACTCGAAATGCTTTGATCACTTTGACGTGGCTGATCATCGAACAGTAGTCCGGCGATTCCTCGCCGTGCAATTGAACAGCGTCCAGATGGATCGAAAGTGCGAATTCCTCGAGGGCAAGCGGATCTTCGTAATTTACGAACACACCGACTGACGCAACGAACGGGGGCAAGGCATCTATAATTTTCACCGCTCGCTCGGCGGTGACCTTCCGCGGACTCTCTTCCGAAAAATTCAGCCCGATCGCAGCGGCACCGAGAAGCGCGGCATTGCGCGCATCTTCGACTTCGGTCACGCCACACATCTTGATCCGGGTCAAAGCAACTCCTTCAAAGCCGCTCCCGGGTCTTTGGAACGAACCAGTTTTTCACCCACCAGAAACGCATCCGCACCCGCATCAGCAAGTTGTACGACATCGCTTTTCTGGTGAATACCGCTTTCCGCCACGAACAGAACACCGTCCGGTATGTGCCCGCCCAGACGCATTCCTGTCTCAATGCTCACTTCGAAAGACTTCAGATCCCGGTTGTTTACTCCCACTATTGAAGCCCCTGCCCGAAGCGCCTCTCCAAGCTCGGCCTCGTCATGGACTTCGACCAATGCGTCAATCCCGAAATCAGCACATGCTTCCAGGAGGTCACGAATCTCATCAGGCTCGAGCATCGCGACAATTAACAAGATCGCACTGGCACCGGCTGCCCGAGTTTCGGCCAGTTGATAGAAATCGAAGACAAAATCCTTTCTCAATACCGGCAATCCGGAACTTCGGGCTGCGAGACCCACCCAAGCAAGGCTTCCCTGAAAGAAATCTTCTTCGGTAACGACCGATATCGCCGAAGCCCCGGCCCGGGCATATGTCCCGGCTAACGCGGCAACATCGAGGTCGTTAATCAACACACCCGCTGACGGAGACGCTTTCTTGATTTCCGCGATGATATGCGTTCCTGTATCTGCCTTGAGAGCCATCCGGAAAGACGGCACGGGATCCGCCGTCGACGCCATCTTCCGGACGATCGCCTCAGGGACACGGAGTTGGGCATCTTCAACCCGTTTGCGTTTGGCCTCCAGTATCCGGGCCAAAACATGGGTCTCGGCTAGTTGCTTCATGCTGCCGACAGCGCCCGAAGCGCCTCAAGTTTCCGAAGAGCATTCCCTGAATCAATCGCGTCAGATCCAACTTCGAAGCCCGTTCTCAAATCCTTCGACAAGCCCGCGGCCGTAATCGCAGCGGCCGCGTTCAGCAAGACCGCGTCACGGTGAGGCCCCTTTACGCCTTCGAGCACCTTCCGGACGATCACAGCGTTCGTCTGGGCATCACCGCCCTGGATCGAGTCAAGCGGTGACGCCGCCACACCCAAATCCTCCGGTCGAAGAACGAAACTATTCAACTTCCCGTCGTGACACTCGACGATTCGCGTCGGTGCGGCGACAGAGATCTCGTCAACACCGTCCGTCCCGTGCACAACGAAAGCGTGGGTCACGCCAAGCCGGTTTGTTGCTTTCGCCATCAGTTCAAGTATGTTAGGCGAGTTGACACCGATTACCTGATATCGAGCCGAGGCGGGATTGGCCAGAGGGCCTAGGATGTTGAAGACCGTCCGCACTTTGATCTCAGATCGTACGGGCATAACGTACTTCATCGATCGATGGAAGGCCTGTGCGAACAAGAAGCCGATTCCGATTTCTTCGAGCCCCTTGCGCAGTTTTTCTACGGGCATCTCTATGTCGACACCCAAGGCTTCCATAACGTCCGCACTGCCTGAACGGCTGCTGACCGAACGGTTTCCGTGCTTGGCGACCCGCGCCCCCGCACCCGCCGCTACGAAAGCTGCCGCTGTCGAAATGTTGAACGTTCCTGACCGGTCACCACCTGTACCTGCCGTATCGAGCGTATCGGGTGGTTCCCCTTCCCAGAGCGGCGTCGCCTGCTCCCGCATAACCCGGGCAAATCCAACCAGTTCATCGAGAGTTTCTCCCTTCGTCCGCAGTGCGGTCAGAAAGGATGCTATCTGCACAGGCGTCGATTGGCCGGTCATGATTTCGTTCATGACGTCGCGGGATTCGTCCTCACTCAGATCGATGCCTTCGACTAGCTGTGCAATAACGTCTGTGATCATTGTTTTAGAAAGTTCGACAGAAGGTCGTGTCCGACCTCCGTCAATATTGATTCTGGATGAAACTGAATGCCTTCGGTCGAACCGTCCCGATGCCGAACACCCATGACGATGCCATCCTCTGTCGTCGCCGTTATTTCGAGAGTGTCGGGGAGATCCTCGACGATCAGGGAATGATATCGCGTGGCAGAGAAATCCTGAGGCAGGTCCTTGAAGATCGTTCGGCCGTCGTGATGGATGCGGCTGAGTTTGCCGTGCATCAGACTGGGAGCAGGAACGACGCGGCCGCCAAACACTTCGGCAATGGCTTGATGCCCGAGGCACACGCCAAGAATCGGAACCTTGCCATGAAAGTACTCGACGACCTTCTCGGAAATTCCAGCGGTAGACGGAACGCCTGGGCCAGGAGAAACGACGATGCGATCCGGCTGGCTCTCGGCGATGAATTCGACGGTCGTCTTGTCGTTTCGAACAACATGCAGTTGCTCGCCTAACTCGCCGAGATACTGTACGAGGTTGTACGTGAACGAATCGTAGTTGTCGATAACGACGATCACAATTCAAGGCCCCTTGCAGCCAACTCGACGGCACGTACCAAAGCCCGGGCCTTGTTTACGGTCTCCGTGTATTCACTCTCGGGCACCGAATCGGCAACGATCCCCCCTCCAGCCTGGATATAACCATGCTCACCTTTCGCGACAAGCGTCCGGATCGCAATGCACGAATCCAGGTTGTCGCTGAAGTCTGCGTACAACACGGCTCCGGAGTAAACGCCCCGGCGCGTCGGCTCTTGCTCGTCAATGATCTGCATCGCCCGAACTTTCGGTGCGCCCGACACGGTCCCCGCGGGAAAACAGGCCATCAATGCGTCGAAGCGATCGACATCGCCCCGAAGCTCGCCCGACAAAGAAGAAACCAGATGCATGACGTGGGAATAGCGCTCGATAAACATAAAGTCATCCACTCGGACCGTGCCGTATTTCGACACTCGCCCCAAATCGTTGCGCCCAAGATCGACCAGCATGACGTGCTCGGCACGTTCCTTTTCATCCGCGAGCAATTCATCCGCAAGCTGTCCGTCTTCCAATTCGTCCTGACCGCGTGGACGGGTTCCCGCGATAGGCCGATATTCGGCGCTTCGACCGCGGACCTGGATCAACATTTCCGGAGACGCTCCCACGATCGATGCTTCGGGTGTCTGGAGAAAGTACATGTACGGCGAGGGGTTGATCATTCTGAGGGCTCTGTAAACTTCAAACGGAGGTGTGACCAAATCCACTTCGAAGCGTTGTGCGAGTACCACCTGGAAAATGTCGCCAGCGGAGATGTATTCCTTGGCCCGGAAGACAGCGTCCAGGTAGTCCGATTTCTCAAAATTTGACCGAACTTCGATGTCCGCGTTGACTCTTGTCGGCGTCGGTATCTCTATCGCTTCGCTCAACAAGGCTTCGGTCGTCTCTATTTCCTCGACGGCTTTCGCATAGAGCACGTCAATCGGCGCCTCGCTCTCGATGTTGTCGTCGTTGTCGTTGAGGAATAGATTCGTGACGATATGAATCTGGTTTTTCAGGTGATCGAAAGCCAGGACCGTCCTGAAAAACATCATGGTGGCGTCGTTGCTACCCAGATCGTCCAAACCGGTATCGGGAATGTCCTCGATCAAGCGGACCATTCCATAACCGAAGTACCCTACGGCACCGCCAGAAAAAGGGGGCAACCCGGGAATAGATACCGACCGAAATCCGCGCATCGTCTGACGCAAATCGTCAAAAAATTCTTCACGTTCGCTTGACGCAAAGTGCCTGTACCGGGTCGTGTCATCCGAAGTGTCGGGAGGGCTTGGACCCACGCTGGTCACGAGGAAAGGATCGCGACCTAAAAACGAATAACGCGCCAACTTCTCACCCCCCTCAACGGACTCGAGTAGAAAGGCATAGAGGCTTCCCTCTCGGAGCCTGAGGAAGGCGGAAACAGGGGTTAGCAGGTCGGCAACGACCGATTTGTACATCGGAACGACGTTGCCATCCTTGCCGAGCTGCTTAGCTTCTTCAAGACTGGGACGCATGGCGGTTCTTCAATTCGCGGGTGACCTCTTCCAGGGATACTCCGCGTTCAACGAGCAGGACCATCAGGTGATAGATCAGGTCGGAGGTCTCCGACACCAGTTCTCCAGATTCCGCGTTCTTCGAAGCAACGATCGTCTCGGTTGCCTCTTCGCCGACCTTCTTGAGAATTTTGTCTAATCCACTATTAAAGAGGTAGGTCGTATAGCTACCTTCGGGCCGCAACTCCTTTCGCCGTTCGATCAGTTTGAAGAGTTGACTCAAGAAACCCTCAAACTGAGGTTCGACATCGAAGCAGGAATACGTCCCCTTGTGGCACGCCGGACCCGCCGGAGTTACTTCGATCAGGAGAGTGTCAAAATCACAATCCAGGTAAAGCCGCCCGATGGACTGCAGGTTCCCTGAGGTCTCCCCTTTGTGCCAAATTTCCTGGCGGCTCCGGCTATAGAAGTAGGTTTCGCCTCGATCGAGCGTCAACTCGAGCGACTCCCGGTTCATATATGCCATCATCAGAACTTCACGGGTCGCCCGGTCCTGGACGATCGCTGGCACCAGACCCTGACCATCAAACTTGACGCTGTCGAGAATCTTCTTCTTGTCCGTCATCGAACGATAACTCCCTTCTCCCGAAGGTGCGCCTTGGCTTCCTCGATCGTGAACTTTCTGAAGTGAAATATCGATGCCGCCAAAACCGCACTTGCACGGCCATCGACCAAGGCTTCGAAAAGGTGGTCGAGATTCCCCGCCCCACCGGATGCGATCACCGGAATGTCCAAAACCGACGCGATCTCCCCAGTCAGTTCAATGTCATAGCCGTCGTTCGTGCCGTCGGCGTCCATGCTCGTGAGCAGAATCTCTCCCGCCCCGCGCCGGGCCGCCTCCTGGGCCCATTCAACGGCATCGTGGTCAGTCCGGGTACGGCCTCCATGTGTGTATGCAGCCCACATCGCCCGTCGCCCATTCACTGTAACTTCCCGGCGGGCGTCTATGGCGACAACGATACACTGACTGCCGAAGCGCTCGGCGGCTTCGCTGACCAACTCCGGCCGTTCCAGCGCCGAAGTATTGATCGATACTTTGTCAGCTCCCGACCTGAGAATGTCCCGCACGTCGTCTACTGAACGTAGTCCACCACCGACAGTAAACGGAATGTTGATCGAGTCAGCTACACGTCTCACCATATCCGTGACGATCTCTCTCCGATCCGAGGAGGCCGTGATATCGAGGAAGACCAGCTCGTCGGCACCTTCTTCGGAATAACGCAGCCCGGTTTCAACGGGGTCTCCGGCATCACGAAGCTCGATGAAGTTGACGCCCTTGACGACTCGTCCGTCCTTCACGTCCAGACAGGGAATGATGCGCTTAGCCAACACGGCCGGCCTCCGCAATGTTCAGGACTTCCCTCAGATCGATCCGCCCCTCATACAGGGCCTTACCGATAATTGCGCCTTCAAGACGCGGATGCCCCAATTTCTGTAAATTCTCGATGTCTGGGCGACCCGACACGCCCCCCGAAGCGATGAGGCAAAGGCTGGTAGCGTCTAGCATTTTCTGTGTGGCTTCCACATTCACACCGCCGAGTTCGCCGTCACGAGAAATATCCGTGTAGATGACAACTTCGACGCCCTGTTCCTCAAGATTCGCCGCCAGCTCGAGCGCTGTCAGCCGAGCGTCGCTCGTCCATCCATGCAAGCGTACTGTTCCGTCGCGCGCATCGATACCGACAGCGATGCGGGCTCCGAAACGCGTGAGCGCCTCCCCAAGTAGGTCCGGATTGCTGACCGCCACGGTGCCCAGAATGACCCGGTCTACTCCGGTTCCCAGTAAGCGTTCCACCGCTGCCATGTCCCGAATGCCACCGCCAACCTGAATCTGTAGATCCGGACACTGGGTCCGTATGCTCTCGATCGAATCTATGTTCTGAGGCTCTCCGGCGAACGCCCCATCCAGGTCAACGACGTGCAGCCATCGCGCGCCCGCCTCCCTCCACCGGTTGGCCATATCGACAGGCACTCCGTACACTGTCGCGTCCTCGGGTCGGCCCTGCCGCAATCGAACTGCCTGCCCCCCCAGAATATCGATAGCGGGATAGATATTCATGATCGGGCAAAGTTGTCGAGAATACGCTCACCGACGTGCTGACTCTTCTCCGGGTGAAACTGGGTCGCCCAGACGTTCCCGTACCCGACTACGGCAGGAAAATCGATTCCGTAGTCTGTATTGGCAATGACGAGAGCCGGATCTTCCGGCACGGCGGTGTAAGAGTGTACGAAGTAAACGAAGCTGCCTTCGTCGATGCCTTCAAGAATCGGATCCTGTCGTTCCCGATGAAGTTGGTTCCAACCCATATGCGGGATGTGTACACCCTGAGGAATGCGTCGGATTTTCCCGGGTAGAATGCCCAGCCCGGAGTGGCTGCCAAATTCCTCGCTCTCAGTAAACAGGAGGTGCATCCCGAGACACACTCCGAGCATCGGAGTACCTTCGGCCACTTTCCGGATGACGACTTCGGCTAATCCAAGTTCGTGCAGATTTCGCATCGCGTTACCGAATGCGCCGACACCGGGCAGGATCAGTTTCTCGGCCCGTGCTATGTCCTCCGGATCTGAGGTGACACAGGTGTCATGTCGAAGTCGGCGGAGCGTGTTCTCCAGGCTCCTAAGGTTGTTTAACTTGTAGTCAACAATTGTAATCATTGGGTTCTAGTGTCCTGAGTCACAAATTCACTCCCTATTAGCGTGTCTCAGTCCGATCCAATTATCTTATTACTCTGGACGCCTCGGCTACCGCGTCTTTACTCTGAAAGCGGTCCACCCGCACCGTGGGACCACTGCGGGTCCTTCTGGGGACGACTTCAACATTCTGCCGATCCCTGTAGGCCTCGCCATCAGGATGATGGCGAGGGTCGCCGGTCGTTCGGCTAGGCTGGCCGTATGAACGACCGAGCGAAATCTGATATCGAGAACTTCTGACTCACGACACTAGCAGCGTCTGCATACGTCATAACTGCCCTGTGCACACCTTTCTTCACGGCGCCTACACCGCTTCCAAAGACTAGTGGTCCCCGTCAAACAGACTGTACCTTATCGAGCTTCTTTCGAGCACGTTGGACTTTTTGAAGAATGTCGGATGCGGCGGCGGTCCAGATGAACGGCTTGGGGTTGTGATTGTGACCCTCTACATAGTCCTCCACGGCCTGGGTTAAGTCGGGAACCGAGCAGAAAACCCCGCGCCGAAGCCGTTGTTCGGAAAGATCACGAAAGAAGCGCTCAACCATGTTGAGCCACGACGCACTGGTTGGTGTGAAGTGCACATGAAAGCGCTTGTTGCGCTTCAACCAGTTCACGACTTTCTGATGTTTGTGGGTGGCATAGTTGTCACAGATAATATGGATCTGCTTGTCTTTCGCCACGGCGCGTTTGATCTGATTCAAAAACCGGATCCATTCCTGATGACGATGCTTGGTCATGCAGGTCCCGATCACGGATCCGTCCAGAGTATTAAGCGCGGCGAACAGTGTGGTGGTCCCGTTGCGCTTGTAGTCGTGAGTCATGGTGCCGGCTCGCCCTTTCTTCAGAGGTAGCCCCGGTTGGGTGCGGTCCAGAGCCTGCATCTGGCTCTTCTCATCGCAGGACAAGACAATGGCATTTTCTGGTGGGTTCAAATACAAACCGACAACGTCTTCCAGCTTCTCGACGAAGCGCTTGTCGTTGGACAGTTTGAAGGTTCGTGCCAGATGAGGCTTCAGGCCATGGTCCCGCCAGATTCTCCCGACCGTGGACTCGCTCACGCCAGTGACCGCCGCCATCGAAGCCCGGCTCCAATGGGTGGCGGTGGAGGGCTTCTCTTCAATCGTCTTCTTCACGATCCGTGCCCGCTTCCGGCGGCTGATCGATGGAATCCGTCCACTTCGGGGAGCGTCCTTTTCGATTCCTCCCAACCCATGATCCACGAAACGATCGCGCCAACGTCCGGCCTTCTGACGGGTGATATCCAACTCGACGCCGATCTCCTGATTATTCAGACCCCGGGCGGCCAGCAACACAATGCGAGATCGTTCTGCCAGCCGGACCGACACACTCCGGCTTCTGCTCAACCGCTCCAGTTCCTTTCGCGTTGTCATATCCAATTCAACGGTCGCTGCTTTCCTCATATACAATCAGACGTAGGAAAGCCAAATACGTTATATTAATTCTGACGGACTACACTAGGAACCGTTATAACGTTCCTTTGGTCGAAGGTATCTCACCGTCATCGAACACCACCCGTGTTGCCAGATGGATCGCACGGGCCGCTGCTTTGAACATTGTCTCGGCCATGTGGTGCTGATTCCGTCCGTAGAGGACTTCAGCATGGAGGTTCAGCCGGCCCTCCTGGACCAAGGCCTTGAAGAACTCTTCGATAAGCTCTGTCTGTAAATCTCCAAGCAAGCGAGTTTCAAAACGCGCATGGTAGATCAGGTATCCGCGACCGGAAAAATCAACCACCACCCGGCTGAGTGCCTCGTCCAGAGGCACATAGGCGTGCGCAAAACGGGCGATACCGCGCCGCTCGCCCAACGCTTCGCTAATCGCTTGACCCAGGGTCTGGCCCACATCCTCGACGGTGTGGTGCCCGTCGATTTCCAGGTCGCCCTTAGCGGCGATCTCCATGTCCAGCCGCCCATGCCGCGCCAGTTGGGCCAGCATATGATCGAAGAAAGGAATGCCGGTCGCGATTTCGTGCTGCCCGGTGCCATCCAGATTCAGTCGAACGCGGATATCGGTTTCTTTCGTCGTCCTGTGTTTTTCAGCTATACGCGGATTCATTCCAGTGTCTCCAGTGCCCGGTCAAGGGCCTCAAGAAATCGCGTGTTCTGCTCGGCCGTACCCACGGAAACGCGCAGGCACCCCTTCAGCATCGGATAGGCACTCACATCGCGAACGAGAACGCCCGCCTCATAGAGGGCATCGAACAATCGACGGGCGACAAACCGGGTGCGAAATAGGATGAAGTTGGCCTGGGAGGGAAATGCCTCCACCCCTTCACGGCCGGCCAACTCTTCCGCCAACAGGTCGCGCGCGGCGATGAGCTTTCCGACAGGCCCCTCAAGCTCAAGTTCCTCCACGATCAGTTCTGCCGCCGCCAACGTAAATAAATTCACGTTGTAAGGCAGTTTCACTTTCTGCATTTCCGTTACGATCGCCGCGCTGGTCATCATGTATCCGAACCGGATTCCAGCGAGCGACCATGCCTTCGAAAGCGTTCTTAACAGCAGAAGATTGTCGAACTCTTCCAACAACGGAAAGAGGGTCTGCCCGCTGAACTCGTGGTACGCCTCGTCAATGATGACGAGACCGCGCGCTTCAGAGAGGAGTCGTCTGGCATCGTTTTGGTCGATCAGCGATCCGGTGGGACTGTTGGGCGAACAAATAATCACGACGTCCGAGATTCGCGCGGCTTCCAGCAAGGCTTCGACATCGAAAGACAAGTCCGCTTCTTTCAACGGAACAGGCCGAATGGTGGCTCCGGCCGCTTTCGCCATCAATGCGTAGAGAGCAAAGGTGGGCTGCGGAATGGCAACCGTCTTTCCCGGACAGAGAGTTACGCTCACGGCGGCGCTGATCAGCTCGTTGGATCCGTTACCGACCAGAATACCGTCCGCAGACCATCCGGACAATTGCGCAAGGGCCTGAAGAAGTTGATCGGGTACGAACTCCGGGTAGCGGCCCCAGTCTCGCCCGAGGACACGATCCACAATCCTCCGCTTGAGATCCACAGGAATCTCATACGGGTTCTCGTTCTGGTTGAGCTTCACGTCCGCCTCGAAGTGCGTCAGCGTATAGGCCGACAACGCCCGGACTTCAGGCTTAATGACCTCGAATGGTGATCGATCGGGCATGTCCTGTCAGACCTTCCGCGATTGCAAACTTCTCGATGAGGCTACCGGAGCGTTCAATCGCGCGTCCGGAATAACGCACCACACTTGTACGCTTCAGGAAGTCGTATACGCCGAGCGGCGAAAAGAAACGGGCCGTTCGTGCAGTCGGCAATACATGATTGGGACCTGCAAAGTAGTCGCCCACGACGACCGGAGAGTAGCGCCCCACAAAGATAGCGCCAGCATTGTAGATGCCGTCCGCGATGGGATCCGGTTCCGCCATCAACACCTCTACGTGCTCGGGCGCGATGTGATTGATCAAGCGAATCGCGTCCTCCGGTCCACTGACGACAAAGCTGATCCCGTTGTTTGCCACTGCGGTCCTTGCGATTGAATCTCTGTCCAGCGTCTCCAACTGAATCTGAACCTGGTCGAAGACCGCGGCTGCGACGTCCTCCGACCAACAGATAAGCCAGACACCAGCCAACTCGTCGTGTTCGGCCTGTGCCAGCAGATCAGCCGCAATCCAACTCGGATCGCAAGTCTCATCAGCCACTATGGCAATTTCGCTGGGGCCGGCAATCATGTCGATGTGCACTCGGCCAAACACAAGTTTCTTGGCCCCCTGGACGTACTGGTTGCCCGGCCCAACAATCTTGTCGACCGAGGGAATCGACTCGGTCCCAAAGGCAAGGGCGGCGATCGCTTGCGCACCGCCCACCCGGTAGACCTCCTGGATTCCGAGAAGCTTGAGCGCCGCCGCGACTAGGGGGTTTTCCTGAAGAGATTTAGGCGGCGTGACGACAACCAGCCGCTCGACACCCGCAACCTGGGCGGGGATCGCATTCATCAGGACGGACGACGGATAAGCCGCCTTAAACCCCGGTATGTAGAGTCCAACCCGATTTATGGGAGTGACCCGTTGCCCCAAGTGGATGCCGTCGCCAGCGTAGATTTCCCAGGACTGTTGTAACTGTTCTTGGTGAAACTGCCTGATGTTGGAAATGGCGACCTCAAGGATCTCCACGAGCTCGTCATCCGCACCACTGGCGTAATCAGCGATCTCCTCTCCTGAAACACGTACCTGCTCTGGATCCAAGGTGCACGCGTCGAAACGCTTCGTGTATTCTAAAAGCGCTTTATCACCCCCCGTGCGCACGCCAGCGACAATCTCAGCGATGGTTTGGCTGAGGTCTGTTTCTCCCAGTGCCGACGGCAACAGATCGTCGACCGCGTCCAGGTCCAGCACTTCACTGAGATCGACAATCCGCATCAGACCAAACCCTCCAAGGTCTCCACCATCTGAACGATTTCTTCTCGCTTCGTCTGGTAGCTTGCGCGGTTAACTATCAATCGTGCTGAACTTTCGGCGATGACCTCCACGATCTGCAGGCCGTTGTCAGCAAGTGTCCGCCCCGATTCCACCAAATCCACTATCCGATCGGCCAGACTTACGAGCGGCGCGAGTTCAATCGAGCCAGATAGAGGGATCATCTCCACCGCAATTCCCTGCGCATTGAAGTGTTCCAGCGCAATGTGCGGGTACTTGGTCGCAACGCGGACGACCGTGCGGGCCGGCTCGTCATCCCTTGGCGTTCGGGTGGGAGCTGCCACGGCTATCTTGCACTGCCCGAATCCCAGATCCAGCGGCTGCAACACATCGGCCTGGGATTCAATCAACACGTCTCGACCGGCAATGCCGGCATCGGCTGCGCCGTACTCGACATACGTAGGGGCATCCATAGGCTTGACCAGAACCACACGGCACTTACCATCGGTTGATTCAAAGATCAGCCGCCGGGATTCGGCAACGTTTTCCTCGAACTCGATGCCCGCGCGTGCCAACAAATCGAGTGATGGCTCCAGGAAGCGCCCCTTGGAGATCGCAATCACGAGCACAGCCGCACCCGCTTGCCTTCTCGACGCAATTGCATCGCTTCTTCGAAGCTACTCTCTTCAATTCCGGCTTCGGGATGGGTGTCTGTCCCAAACGCCTTCGGATCGACAATTTGTTGCAGTCGGTCCAGGCTGAACGAGAATCCGACCGCCGGTGTGTCATGACCAAACTGGGCCGGAAGACCGTCATATCGACCGCCGGCGGCGACCTCGAACCCGAGACCACGGACGTAAACCCGAAAGAGAATGCCGCTGTAATAATCGAAACCTCGAATTTCCCCGAGGTCTATCGTCAGACGTCGGTCCAGGCCCAACCGTTCGAATATCCCGTATATGTTTTCGAGATGTTTGATGGCACCGATAGACCGTTCGTTGGTGACCAGTTTCCGAGCCCGGCCGAGAGTTTCTCGACCGCCCGTCAGATGCGGGATCGCAAGCAGAATGTCCTTTCGGCGCTTTTCGAAACTGAGGCCGACCATCATTCTCTCCAGGCCGGCCTGATCCTTGATGTTCAGTAGTTCCTTGAGTTGGTCTATTTGCTCCTCAGGGAGATCGATCCTGTCGACGATGCCGCCAAAGAAATCCACGCTTCCGAGGTTGATCTGAAAATCCTCTACACCGAGTTTCTCAAGCGCCTCCATGCATACCAACAACACCTCTACATCTGCAGTAGCGGGCGAGCCTCCGTAATGTTCCAGACCCATTTGCGCGAATTCCCGCTGCTGACCTCCCTTCGGCGTTTCGAAGCGCAACACCTCGCCGGAATAGGAGAGCCGGAGCGGTTTCGGTTCTCCGGACAGCCGGGTGGCAGCCATCTTGGCAAGCAAGGACGTAAACTCCGGGCGTAGAGCCAGAACGTTGCCTTCACGATCGATGAATCTGTAAATCCGGTCTTCGAGCTCGCTCCCCATGCCCTTGACGAAGACATCGAAGTAGTCGAGCATCGCCGGAATGATCTCCTCATAGGACCACCCTTCGAAGACAGAAAACAGGGTCCGCTCGACAGCCCGGCGACGACGGGCGGCGTCACCGATCAAAATCTGCGTACCCGGCGGTATTTGGGTCAGAGAATTCATCCGATCAGTCCCCGGCGATACAACAACTCCGCGTTCAGAACAGCCGCTCCGGCCGCTCCACGGATTGTATTGTGGCTGAGCACTCGAAATTTGTGGTCCAGCACGGGGCAACGGGAGACGGGACCGACCACGACAGCCATGCCTTCGGCGCGATCGCGATCCAGCCGGGGCTGGGGCCTGTCGATACCCTTTTCCAAAATCATGACAGGCCGTGGAGCCGACGGCAAATCGAGGTCATCGATACTCGACTTGTAGTCTCGAAATGCAGCTTCCACTTGCTCGGGCGAAACGTCCTGCTTCAGTTTCACCGAGCAGGCTTCCAGATGACCGTCCCGCACGTTGACACGATGCGTCATAGCACTGATACGAAACGGATTGTCTTCGAATGTGTCTCCTGTCCACGTTCCGAGAATCTTTAGCGGCTCGGTCTCCATCTTTTCAGCTTCATCTCCACTCCCGATATTGGGAATGACGTTATCTGCAGCATCCAGGGAGGCCACGCCCGGGTATCCGGCTCCAGATAGAGCCTGCATGGTCACCACATGGACGGCCTCCAATCCGAACGCCCTGTCGAGGGCCGCAAGAGGGATGACCAGGCCGATCGTAGAACAGTTGGGGTTGGTTACGATGAAACCCTTGCCTCCGAATCGTGACCGCTGCTTCCCTAGAGCTTCGATGTGGCCGGCATTGATCTCCGGAACCAAGAGCGGAACATCCGGTCCCATCCTGTGACTTGAGGCATTACTGATGACTGGGCATCCAGCCTCAGCAAACTCGATCTCGGTTTCACGGGCAATCGAGGAAGGCAGCCCCGACAGAACGAAGTCGCAGTCCAGCCGAGGGCGGCAGGCATCGACCGGCATCGCGGCGATACGGCTCGGCATTTCGGATTCGAGCTGCCAATGGGCTGCCTCGCGGTACGTTTTCCCGGCGGAGCTTTCGGAAGCAGCCAAGGCCCCGATCTCGAACCAAGGGTGATCCTCCAGCATCTGGATCATTCGCTGACCCACAGTCCCGGTAGCCCCTAGAATTGCGGTCTTGATCTTCTTCATGGGTTCAACCTTCGCTGCACTTCTCCGAACTCTAGCAGGCTGCTGAAAGAGCCTTCCTTGGCTTTTTCAACATCGCCACTCGCGAGGCGCGAATCCCTCGTGGCACACATTTTCAATGGCTTGAAGCCGTCGAAAATGGCGGCACATCCTGTGCCGCAGCGCAGGCTGTCGAAAAACCCGTTTTTCAGCAGCCTGCTAATGCGGGAAAAAACATCGACCCTCCGTGTCGATACTGCAAACCCTCGCCGACGCCCTGACACCGCTACGCCCAAACTCCTCTACGATCCGATCTCCGACGAAGGCCGCCGCCTCAGGCCGAGCGAACGCGAGAACAGTCGGACCGGCCCCGCTCAAGGCAATGCCCGCGAGGCCATCAGCCTCCATCTTCAGAACTGCCTCGAACCCGGGAATCAGCGGCGCTCGATACGGCTGGTGGACGCGATCCCGCATCGCTTCCGACAGCATCTGCCAATCACCACCCGTTAGCGCGGCAATCATTAATGGCGCCCGCTGGATGTTAAAAACGGTATCTCGCCGCGAATAGCCCTCCGGCAATACATCGCGTGCCTTCTGGGTGGACAGTTCGAAATCCGGGATCACCAGTACGGGCGTGATGCCGTCGGATACGGTCAAACTCGATGATATGGCGGTCCCGCTATCGCTTGTGGCTGAAACTGTAAGGCCTCCGAGAAGCCCGGCAGCCAGATTGTCCGGATGCGGTTCGAACTCCATCGCGCAATCGAAAATCTCTCTCTCGGACATCGAATCCCCGGCAACAATTTCATAGCAGGAAATTCCCGCAAGAATCGCGGTCGAACTGCTACCCAGTCCTCGCGCCAGTGGTATTTCGTTCTGAACATGTAAAAGCACCGGATCTATTCGCCGACGACGCCGTTGGGCCACAGCGTCCATCACCCTGAGAATCAGATTGTCCGCACCCTCGGGCATCTTGTCGCTATCGACTCCATTGGCAACTATCCGGGATCGATCGATCGAATCGGATACTTCGACCTCCACGGTCAAGTAGATCGCCAGCGCAAGGCTCAACGCATCGAAGCCGGGGCCGAGATTCGATGTGCTCGCGGGAACACGGACACCAGTGGGTCTGCTCACAACATCAAATTTCCATTAGGGCCGCGGGCGCTGATCGTTAAGCCGCAGGTGCTCCGAAAACAGCTTCCGGAGCCGGGTGGCCTGTCCATATCTCAAACTGGCGCGCAGCCTGTGCGACGAACATCGCCGTACCCGCAACCACCTGTTTTCCCTGCACTACCGCGTCGCGCAACAGGCGGGTACGCGGCGGGTTATAGACCATGTCGAAAACGAGGTTCGCATGGATCGTGCCCGATACCGGCGTGGACTCAAGGTCTGGAGTCATACCGACAGGCGTCGCATTCACAAGCAGGTCCGTCTCGTATTTGGAGCAATTCTCCAGACGATCCACATTTACCTGCCGAGACCAGTCCAAGGTTCCAGCTTCGCGGGTACGTGATAACACGGTCACGGATTCCGCCGAATCCAGAGCCGCAACCACCGCACGGGCCGCACCGCCCGTTCCAAGAACGACCACTGTCTTGCCCTGAGCGTTGAAGCCCTTCAGCGCTTCGCGTATTCCATGCACATCGGTGTTGTCGCCCTTCCACTTCCCGTCGTCGAGGTACACGGTGTTGACTGCGCCAACAACCCGGGCCTCCGCACTCACCTGCTCTAAATATCGCATCACGTCCACCTTGTGCGGAATGGTTACCGAAAATCCTTCGATCCCAATGGGCCCGGCATTGTCGAAAAAATCGTCTACATGCTCCACAGGGAACTTCATATAGACGTAGTTCAAGCCGGCCGCCTGGAACGCGCTGTTGTGCAGCGCCGGAGATTGGGAGTGATCTACGGGATTACCGACGATCCCTATGAGCTGTGTCGAGCGGCCAATTTCGCGGAACCGATAAGTGTCGATCAATTCGCTCAGCGTGAGTTGACCTGGCGCCGACCGGGCCCCAATTGCCGTGTACGTCAGGGCACTACCCCGAGAGGGCCCGATGATCCGCGTAATCTGCCCCATCGGGCCCATTCCAATCACGATCACCGGTTTTGGCCATGATTTTCCCAGCAACTCAAGCAACCTTCGATTGTCCGACCATGTCCGAACGAAGGTTGCAATCTTTGCGACCGCGACCGGACTCTGACACACCGCATCCAGCAATCCTTCGAGATCTTCCGGAGTCGATTCAAAGTCATGATACGAACCGATTACTTCGCTTGCGGAAAACTGCCCGGCGAAGCGGTAATCCAGGTCCACCCAGCGGGCTCCGTTCCGAACCGCCCGCTCGAGAATTCGCATTTCGTCATCTATCGAACCGGCAAACCGGCCTCCCTGGTCACGACCACGGCAGGCCGCTATTACGGGTGCTGGCAGATCGCGCCATGCGATCCTGTCCGATGCCTGTGGATTCTCGAGGTAATCGAGGCGCACCTCGATGCAGTCCGCCCCTTCCACCACCGAGCTGAAAACCTCAGCGGCTTTTTTAGGTGTCAGGGAAACACAGATAGGTCCCGGGAACATTTCAAGCAAACAACTCCGTGCTGAGATAGCGCTCACCCGTGTCACATAAGATCGCGAGAACTCGCCTTCCGGGTCCGAATTCCCGGGAGACTTCCATCGCAACATGAAGAATCGCCCCCGACGATACACCGGTCAGAATACCTTCCTTTTGAGCCAGTAGGCGTGCCTGCCGTCGCGCATCCGCATACTGGACCGGCACAATGTGATCAATGATCTCGCGATTGAGAATCTCAGGTACAAAACCAGCGCCAATTCCCTGTATTTGGTGAGGCGCCGGCGCACCCCCGGAAAGTACCGGAGAATCACTGGGTTCGACCGCGTACAGCTGCAATTGCGGGATAGCCTCTTTGAGGCGCTCACCGGTGCCCGTGGCCGTGCCTCCCGTTCCGATACCCACAACCAGCGCATCCAGATCCGTACCTACGACATCGAGAATTTCCTGGGCCGTCGTCCGGCGGTGTGCATCGGGATTCGCAAGGTTGCGAAACTGGTGCGGCATGAAGTAGCCGGGATTTTCCCGAATGATCTCCTCAGCCTTGTCGATCGCTCCCTGCATCACATCGTTTCGTGGCGTCAAAATGATTTCAGCTCCATAGGCACGCAACAAATTCAGCCGTTCGACGCTCATGTCTTCGGGCATCGTCAGAATCACGTGGTATCCCTTGGCGGCAGCAACCATTGCCAGACCTATCCCCGTATTGCCGCTGGTCGGCTCGACAATCGTGCCGCCTGGCTTCAGCCGACCGTCCTTCTCTGCCGCCTCAATCATGCTGAGGCCAATCCGGTCCTTCACGCTGCCACCCGGATTTAGAAATTCCAGCTTGACGAGCAATTCCGCCGAGCCCGGCCCGGAGATCCCTTTGAGGCGCACAACGGGCGTATTCCCGATCAACTCGCAAATGTCGCTGTAAATCCGGTCCGGCATATTTCCTATATCTCAGCACGCGCCCCGGCAGACCTTCCGGCTCTCATCAGTGTGACCCCTGACACGGAGCCGGAAACTTCTCACGATACCATAAATTGGCCTCAAATAGCTCAATTCATTAGTAGATAGGGGCCACCGAGCCGTATCCTGCGGCCGTCCGGGACCCTGGCAACAGCGATGCGCAATTTTTGCGCATACGTCTGTACTCAAGTCACTGAAATCCAGTCGATTCGGCGGGAGAACTCCCGTCGGACCGCGGCGGTCAGTCATCGTGAAAACATCTAGGGCTTCGGGTAGAGGCACCGGTCCACCACAGGATCTTGAGTCCCTAGATCAACTGCGTGTTATCAATATGTTGACTGGGGCTCGGCCTTCTGTTAGAAAGGGTGCCTTATGAAGAAAATGCTCATGCTTCCGGTTCTCCTGATCCTGGTTTCGGCCCCCGGAAACAGCCAGCAAACACCCCTGCCGGAACAGGGTGAACCGCCGACTACATTGACTGAACAGGACGGATATGTGTCCGCAAACAATGCGCCTCCCTCGACGGAGAGCTTCGAGGTGCATGTTGTCGAAGAAGGGGACACACTCTGGGGCATTGCCGGTCAATATCTCAACAACCCCTTTCTGTGGCCGCAACTCTGGGAAGCCAACGAGCACATCGTCAATCCGCATTGGATCTATCCGCAGGACACGATATTGATCCGGGCCATTACTCAAATCACGGATGCGGTCCCACCGCCCGTGCCCGACGCCGGAGCTGTGGCCGAAGCCGAACCTGAGCCGGTGGCCCAGGTACAGTTGCCTGCGACACCCCAGTTAACGCCCGACGCAGCGATTGCCGAGACCCCTCCGGTAGTCTTCGCATTACCCGATCTCGCCCCGGTATTTGAGGTCAAAGCTATCGATCTCTACTGTTCGGGCTTTATTACGATGCGCGAGATTTCACCTGATCTGAATGTGATGGCGAAATTCCCGCTGACAGAAAGCGTCATTGCCAGCGAAGGCGATTATGTTTACCTCAGTCGGGGGGCAAATTCAGGAATTGCCACCGGAGATCTCTTCACTGCCGTTCGGGCAACACGCATGGTCACCAGCACGCGTGAAAATGTGGGCGAACTTGGACGGCACTACCTGGAAGTCGGCCAGATGCGCGCAGTCATGGTGCAGCCCGAATTTTCAATGGCGCGCGTGCTCCATTCCTGCGATGGCATCGAAGTCGGCGATTTGACGGTAGCCTTCGATGAAATAGCCTTTCCTGAGCTTCCGTCCGACCGTCCGTTTGATTCGATGATGCCCAGCAACGGGAAAACGACTGGAGCCATAGCGATTTCCCGTGGGACGCTGTCGAACTCCGGATCACCGTTGTTCGGCGGGACAACCGTTGTGCCCGGCGTTGCCGGTGGCCGCTTGGGCGGGATCGTGAGAGGCGTCGTATCGGAAGGTAACGTCGTCTACATCGACCTCGGGGATCGGGACGGAATCCAGACAGGGGATCTCTTCTTGATCTACCGCCCGCTGGAGACAAACTCACCACTTCATCCGTTATCACAGGAAGCCGTCCGGCTGCTCGCGGGCCAAAGACAAGTGGTTGGAGAACTCGTAGTCCTGAAGGTAGAAGAGCGGTCCGCGGCAGCTCTGATTACCTTTGCTTCGGGGGCCGTTTTCTCGGGCGATTCGGTCGAGCTTCGATAGGCAGCGCTAAGGGTCCTTTCCGCAACACGCGAATCAGGAAAAACGTCCCGACCAGCAACATCGGAAGGCTGAGGAGTTGTCCTCGAGTCAGAGGACCGAGATCCAAGCCGATGTGAGCATCGGGAGATCTCACGAACTCCACCATAAACCGGACGAACCCGTAGCCCGATATCAATCCCCAAAGAGCAGCTCCGGGCTGGAAAGACCGCCTGTAAATCCAGCGCACAATCAGAAATAGAACGAGCCCTTCGAGAAAGGCTTCGTAGAGTTGTGATGGATGACGCCCCACGCTCCCGCCACCTGGGAAAATCATGGCCCAGGGCAGCGAACTTTCTCGGCCGTAGAGTTCACCGTTAATGAAGTTCCCGATACGCCCCAGTCCAAGACCGATGGGAACGGCAAGCACGATCATGTCAGCCACTTTCCAGAAATCCCATTGTCTCCGTCTGACGATCAGCAGCGTAGCGAGCGTTGTACCGACAAGACCGCCATGGAACGACATGCCGCCCTCCCAGATCGCCACGATCGATAACGGATCCTGCATGTAGCTGCCCAGGTCGTACAACAACACGTACCCGAGGCGTCCTCCCAGCATCACGCCCAGGATCAGATAAAACAGGAGGTCGTAAAGATCATCCTTGGACAACGACAGCCGACTCTGCCTGGCCGCTCCTTTCATGACGAAGTAGGCTGCGATGAACCCCAGCATGTACATCAGCCCGTACCAACGGAGCTGAAGTGGACCCATCGCGAAAAAAACCGGGTCGATTCCGTGGAATGGGAGTTGGAGCATCATCGGACGGGAGTGCCTTCGGCGAACACCAACGCGTCAAAAGCGAAGATCTGGGCGTTTGCCTTCCAGGTATCGGGTGGAAGACCGGCTTTCACGCAGGTCTGGGAGAGAAATTCGAAGCGATCCCAACCCCAGTTCACCGCAACCTGCGGAAGCAAGAGTCCTCTTTTACCATCGTGTTCAACCAGCAACCCGTGCCGACCCACATCAATCCGATCGAGGGACACGACCTTTTCGGGAACCGACAGCACGGAAATTTCGAACGACAAGGCCTCGAGTTCTTCGATCTTCACCGGTGGAAACCGGGGGTCAGAGACAGCGGCCGACACGGCACATTCTGCTGTCGTTTCAAAAAGTGGGCTCTGAGCCTCGATACGACCGATGCAGCCGCGGAGTTGGTTCTCGCGATGTATCGAAACGAACACACCGCAGGGTGCGCACAGGGAATCGGAAGTAATTTCGGGCTTCCGGAAGGGTGCCTCTGCCAGATGGGAACGCACCGCTCCACGCGCGATAATTAGAAGTAGTTGTTGTTCCTGATTACTGAGTTGGAGCATGCCGACCCTGCCTCTTCTTCACGAGAACATGGCGGCGGCGCTCCTGTTGGGCCTTAAACCGGTAGTCAATTTTGGACCAAAAGGCGCGGAAATATCCGATAGCGGAGAGGATCGCAAAAAGGACCACCATCCACAGCGCGATCATTCCGGCAGCGTTGAAGAAAAATGGGTATTCACTTCCGACAATCAATAATGAAATCGCCGCGACTTGCGCGCCCATTTTCACCTTGCCGAGTTCAGACGCCTCGATTGTAAAGCCCTGAGAAGAAGCAATGCTGCGAAGGCCCATAACGGCGAACTCGCGACCGATAATGATGACCACCATCCAGGCCGGAACGATCTGAAGCTGAACGAGGGAAATGAAGGCCGAAGAAATCAACAGCTTGTCGGCGACGGGATCCAGGAGCATTCCCAGCGTCGTCACTTCGTTCCTTGCCCGGGCAAGATATCCGTCGAGAAAATCGGTCAGGGATGCAGCGAGAAACACACTCGCCGCGATAGGAACGCTGTACTTGGTCAACAGCAGCGCCACCAGCACAGGCACGAGGAAAATCCTCGATAACGTCACTGCATTAGGCAGATTCATAGCGTGGAGGCTCAGTCTATCAGAATTAGGCGCAAACAGACCACGTTTCAGCGACACAGTCCGGGCGGTGGACCGGCCTGCTGTATCATAGGTGACGACTATGAAGGGACTCATCCTCGCAGGCGGCAAAGGGACACGGCTCAGGCCGCTTACCTTGAACCTTCCTAAGCCGATTGTTCCCGTTGCCAATCGCCCCTTTCTTCTCTACCAAATCGATCTCATGAAAAGCGCCGGCATCGACGAAATCATCTTGAGTCTGTCGTATCAGCCCCGAAAGATCGAAGATCTGCTCAAGGATGGCGCCGATTTCGACGTCCTCATTCGCTACGCCGTAGAAGGTGCGCCTCTGGGCACGGCAGGCGCGTTCAAGAACGCCGAGGAGTGGATCGAGGGCACCACGGTCGTGTTCAATGGAGATGTCCTGACGTCTGTCGATCTCCCCGCGGTTATCGCGACGCACCGCGAGAAGAAATCAGTCGCGACCCTCGTCCTGACGCCTGTTGAAGACCCCACTGATTATGGTCTGGTGGAATCGGATGCCTCGGGCCGAATCCACCGGTTTCTCGAAAAACCAGGGATGGACGAAGTTACGTCCAATACGATCAACGCAGGAATCTACGTCCTTGAACCGTCCGTCCTCGAACACATGCCAAAGGGAAAACCGTTCTCGTTCGAGCGCGAGTTGTTTCCCTCTCTACTTGAGAAAGGCGAACCCATGTACGCTGTCGTCTCAGATCGGTATTGGATCGACATCGGTACGCCGGCGAAATACCTGGAGGTCCACCGCGACATTCTTCGGGGAAAGTTTCAGTCCCCTAAAATTCCTCCGACAACGCTGACATCTGACGCCATTCCAGGCGGTGCCTTTGTCGACAGCGCCTCCCTCGTGGGAGAGGGAGTCACGATCCGTGAAAACGTCCGCATCGAGTCATCCGTCATCGGTCCCAACTGCAAAATTGATTCGGGGGCGCGCATCGTGGATTCCGTTGTCTGGTCCAACAACGTGATTGACGCCGACGCGCGTATTTCGGGCAGCATTCTAGCTCGCGGCTGCTACGTAGGTCGGTCGGCAACTCTCCAACCGGGGACCCTTATGGGGGGCAAATCGGTTGTGACCGACTATTCGGTTCTGTAGATGATGGTGAATGTTTAAGGTTGAAAGACCCCAGGCGTCGTGACTCCTGATTTCTGCCTCTTAATTTCTTCTTTCAGACATGACGATTCGTTTTGGAACTGATGGATGGCGCGGCATCATCGCGGACGAATTCACCTTCCATAATCTGCGTCTCGCTTCCCAGGCAACGGCTGACTATTTTCAGACGATAACCGACCGCGAACAAACGGTTATGGTGGGTTACGACGTTCGTTTTCTGTCGCAGAAATTTGCCGTCGCTGCCGCTGAGGTCTTTGCCGGTAACGGGTTTCGGGTCCTGCTGTCGGACCGCCCCTATCCAACGCCTTACGTTTCGTTCGAGGTGCAGCGTCAGGGTCTGGTGGGCGGCGTCGTAATTACAGCCAGTCACAACCCCGCCAGTTTTAACGGCTTCAAAGTTAAAGCAGAATACGGCGGAAGCGCGACATCCACGATCACCCAAGCCATAGAAGATCGTTTAGGGAAGACCGCCGTTCGGACATCGACCACAGGCATCGATACCGTCGCTCCCTCCAGAGAGTACTTCGAACATTTACGGTCGTTAGTCGATTGGGAACGAATTGCGGCCTCAAATCTCCGAGTCGTTGTGGATTCCATGCATGGAAGCGGAGGGCGGCTGCTGGAGGAAATGCTGGCGGAAACGACGGCCCAGGTACGTACGATTCGAGCCGAACCTGACCCGTTATTTGGGGGCATCAGCCCTGAACCGATGATGCCTCAGCTGGAACCTCTGGCCGAAGCAGTGCGCCAGTCGGGAGCCGCGATCGGCCTGGCCACGGACGGGGACGGAGACCGGCTGGGCGTGGTCTCAAATGAGGGACGCTTCGTCAGCACGCTACAGATATTGCCCCTTCTTCTGCTCCATGCATACCGGCACCGTGGGTGGCGCGGGTCAGTTGCCCACACCTTTTCTCAAAGTCAGCTGATTGGGCGCATTGCGACCCGACTGGGCCTGGATGTCGTTGAAACCCCAATTGGATTCAAGCACATAGCCGAGTTGATGCTCAAAGGACCGGTTCTTATCGGAGGAGAAGAAAGCGGCGGCATCGGCTTGTCCCGCCATTTGCCTGAACGAGACGGGCTCTTCCTCCAGCTCCTCCTACTCGATCTACTCGCCACCAGCGGCAAGGACCTCAGCTCGCTGATCGGGGAGATGTGGATGGAATTCGGTGAGTTCCACTACCATCGCCGCGATCTCCACGTCGCGTCCGACGCAAGCCAAAGACTCATAAGTACCTTAAAAGAAAAGCCTCCTAAGGATTTCGCGGGCCGATCAATAAACGACGTTCGGACCCTGGACGGCCTCAAACTGATGCTGGACAACGACGGCTGGATTCTGTTCCGGAGGTCGGGAACCGAGCCCGTTCTCCGGATCTACTGTGAGGCACCCACGGAGACGGCAGTCGCAGAGATTCTCGAAGCAGGTCTCAATTTGGTGGAACAATTTGCTCCCTCCGGTGTCTCCCAAGAGAGCACCCAATAAAGGCCAGCCTTGCGCCATTGCTATACTTGTGAAAACAGCTCACGCGCAAGCGAGGAGGCCCGATTCTAGTAATGCTTCGGCCAGAGATATCCTATTCGGATCTTGAGGCGGCAGAGGGGTTGTCACCTGAAGAAACCCTGTTTGTCCTGCGACTTCGATCCAACGAAGATAGCGCCTACGACGAACTGGTCCGAAGCTACCACGCGCCGCTCTATCACGTCGCGTGCCGCATGCTTCGGGATCCGGGCGAAGCCGCTGATGCGACGCAGGACATCTTCGTGAAAGTATTTCGGAACATCGGACGATTCAGAGGTCAGTGCAGTCTCAAAACATGGATATTCAAAATCGGCTTTCGAGACATTTTGAACCGAATCCGCTGGTCCCGAAGGCGATTCCGCCAATCAACGGTGCCGTTGGACACGCATGCCGACAGCGCGGACGGCGAAAGCCCGCCGGTACAGATTGCCGACCGCGGCCTGACACCGGAAGAGGCACTGGAAAGAAGAGAACGCGCCGATGCAATCCAACAGGCGCTCTGGAAGCTCTCTTCAGATCACCGATCGATTGTTGTTCTGCGGGATATCCAGGGATTTTCCTACAGTGAAATTTCGGAGATTCTCGGAGTTTCCACAGGAACAGTGAAGTCCCGCCTGGCGCGGGCACGAACGGACTTAAAGAAACGTCTTATGCGTTATCTCTCCGTCCAGCGGATTGGATAACGTACTGACTGATTCATATGCTGGTTGTACTGAAGGCAGGACAAACAGTATCGATAGGAAACATGCGATGAAGATTTTCAAATCAGTCCTGAGGAGTACCGGACCACCCATGGAAATGAATTGCAAGCAGACTCAAAGACTGATGAGCCCTTTCATCGACTCTATGGCCTCGCCCGAAGAGGCAGTGCGGGTCGAAACACATCTATCCGCGTGTGAGCCATGTCAACGGCAACTCCAGTCTTACATATCGGTGAAAAACCTTCTGCTCAACGTCGAGGAACCAACGGTGCCCGCCGACCTGGTATTGGAAACGCGCGTGAGGCTCTCTCATGTACGGAGATCCGATGGACTGACGCGATTGCGAACGCGGCTCGCGAATTCCCTGAAGCCAGTCGCACTGCCTGCCCTGTTAGGAACCTGCCTTACATTTCTCTTCTTTGGCATGCTGCTAGGCGACCTTATAGCACCTTCCGTCATCGCATCGAACGACGTTTCGAGTACCCCGATAGCCTTGTATCAGCGTGTCCGGACGACCGATCCCACCTTGACACGTTTCGCTGATAACGGATCGAACCTGTCGGGACCGTTGACGGTAGATATCCTGGTCAGTGGCCGCGGTCGGATGATCGACTACACCATTATCTCGGGACCGGGTGACCCTGGGGTCGATCGCTGGTTGAGAGAGTTGCTCTACTATGCGGAGTTCACACCCGCCAACCTATTTGGTCGACCGGTGGATTCGAGAATCATAGTTTCTTTCATCGGCGTGACGAGCTGACGACGACGGCTACGGCATCGGCAACCTTTTCAGCGACGTTCCCACTGCCCAGCTTCCGACGGAGTTTCTCGTAATTTCCTCGGATTTCGGACTGCGCCCATACGTCGTCCATCAACTTAAGCGTGACCTTGGCAACGTTCGCCGGCGTCAGACGATCCTGATAGAGCTCCGGTACCACTTCTTCCCCCAAGATAATGTTGACGAGCCCAAACATCCGAACCTTCAGGAGGAACTTACCCAACAACCAGGTTGCCCGGCCGATTCGATAAACAATCACTTCGGGCGTACCCAACAGAGCCGTTTCCAGCGTAGCCGTGCCGCTGGCAACAATTGCGGCCCTCGAATAGCGGATGGCATCGTAGGTGTCATCCCGTACCAATTTGATCGGCCGCCCGCCCAGAAACCTCTGGACGAATACCGGCGAAAGACCTGAGGCCACAGGAAGAACGAACTGTGTATCCGGCTTCTCGGCCAGTATCAGGTCCACCGCCAGGCACAAAGTAGGAAGGATATAGTGCAGTTCTTTGCGGCGACTCCCCGGAAGCAGCGCGACCAGAGGCCCGTTGTTTTTCAGTCGATACTTCGCAAGAAACGCGCCACGGGTCATTCGAGGCCGGACCGTGTCGAGGAGAGGATGACCGACAAACTCGACGTCAATGCCTGCCCTCTGGTAGATCTCTTCCTCAAATGGAAGGATCACCAGCATCTTGTCCACAACTTCACGAATCTGACGGACACGCCCCGGGCGCCAGGCCCAGACCTGGGGGCTGATGTAGTAGACCACGGGAACTCCAAGCGCTTTCAGCCGACCGGCCAGACGCAGGTTGAAGTCCGGAAAATCGATCAGGATGGCAGCCGAAGGCGGATCGTCTTCGACGAGACGGGATAGTCTGCGAAATACGCGATAGAGAATTCCAACGTGGCCCAGCGCTTCGAAAGGCCCCACGACAGCTGTGCGGGCGATGTTGGCTACCGATTCCACGCCAGCCTCACGCATACGTGCGCCCCCGAGACCGAAAATGCGGGACCCTTTGAATCTTCGGCCCAGCGCACGCGCCACTTGAGCCCCGTACATATCTCCGGAGGCCTCACCTGCAACGACGAGGAACTGCTTGGATGTCACTGGATAATGTTCTGAGGTTCGAGGATCTGGGGGATGGGGCCCGCCACCCTCACAGCCTCGGCCCAAATCAGCGTCCGCCCCTCGACACCAGCAACGACCACCACTCTGTAGTCGCCCAAGGGAACGCCGGTAAACTCAAATTCCCCGTCAGCGGACACCTCACTGACCCAATTACGAAACTCCTCGCCCAACGACTCCTGCATCTCGGAGATAACAGATCCGGCCGCATCACGATAGGCCCAACCTGCGATTTCGTTGTAAGCGTCCCTGTTTCTGGCGATGGCATCGCGATAGCGGTTGAAATAGACATCCAGGCTGCGTTGGACAGTTCCGTTCCACAATTGGGCCCAGTTCGCCGACATCAAGATGGCCCTCCCGGGCGCGGAAACCTCACTCCCTTCCTCCATTGCCACGTGCCCGACAATCGTCCCCGACGGAGAGTCCGGCAGGGGTTCCTGTTGAACTGCCGCTTCAACGGACGGCGTCGGGAGTAAGATCGCGACAAGCAACAATAGACCGACCGACAGACCAATCGACAGCCGTCGCTTCTTCCTCATTAAGTCCGCATGTTGTAAAAAATAAGGCACTACTTCAGGCGCTCGATCGAAGCACCGACTGCAGACAAACGTTCTTCAAGCCGTTCGTAGCCTCGGTCCAGATGATACACGCGGTCGATTACGGTTTCTCCCTCCGCCACCAGACCCGCCAGAACGAGAGAGGCGCTGGCGCGGAGGTCGGATGCGATGACCTTCGCTCCGCTCAAAGGTGTTGGACCTTTGATTACGGCCCTGGAGCCCGATATCTTCACGTTGGCCCCCATTCGGACCAACTCGCTGGCGTGCATGAAGCGATTCTCGAATATTCTTTCTGTAATTACTGATGTGCCCGAGGCCTGTGTCATCAATGCCATGTACTGTGCTTGCATATCCGTCGCAAACCCAGGGTACTCCTTCGTCACAACATCTACGGGCCTCGGATTGGAAACGCCGCGGACATAAATCGAGCCCCCTTCCGTCTTGATCTTCGCACCTGTCGCACGCAATTTCTCGATGGTGTTCATCAGTAGCATCGGATCGGCGCTCCTCAGTTCCAAATTGCCCTGCGTTATGACACCTGCGACGAGGAACGTTCCCGCTTCGATGCGGTCGGGAATCACCTGATGGCTGGCACCCTTCAACGCGGAAACACCTTGAATCGTAATCGTTGACGTACCTGCCCCGTGGACTCGGGCACCCATCGAGTTCAGCAACTCGGCAAGGTCATCGACCTCCGGTTCGCACGCTGCGTTTCGCAAAGTCGTCGTGCCATCTGCGAGCGTCGCAGCCATCATCAAATTCTCAGTTCCGGTCACCGTAATCGTGTCGAATAAAATGTCCGCACCTTTGAGTCGCTTTGCGCGTGCCTCAACGTATCCGTGGTCGGTTCGAACCTCAGCGCCCAGTTTCTGAAAACCTCTGATGTGGAGGTCCATCGGCCGGGCTCCGATCGCACAGCCACCTGGAAGTGAAACCCGCGCCTGGCCAAACCGGGCCAACAAAGGTCCGAGAACCAGCACGGAGGCCCGCATCGTTTTCACCAATTCGTATGGCGCTTCACAGGAGTCCACGGAAGCAGCCGTTACGCGGGCGGTGCCGTCATCGGCAAGTGTTACGTCAACACCCAGTTTTCTCAGGAGTTTGCCGGTTGTTCGAATGTCGGTCACGAGCGGAAGATTCTGAAGCTCGACGGTCTCCGCCGTCAGTAAGGCCGCCGCCATCGCGGGCAAGGCGGCATTCTTAGCGCCGTGGAGGGGAACGATTCCCTCCAGACATTTGCCGCCCTCGATCCTGAGTTTGTCCATCTAGTTCGACATCCGCATACGAACAGAAGTTGTCAGAGGTTGATACACGTCATATTTTCCATATTCTAGTGCTCGCCATGGATGAAGTCGACGCCGTTCGATTTCCAAAAGCCCACGGAATCGAAGGCCACTAGTGACCTGTATCACCCAGATCGGGACCAGCGGCGATGGGTATTGCCGGCAAGATCGATGCGCGAGACGGAAGTCGATCTTCTCCGATCGAAGACGCCTCGTAACAATGA
Organism: Terriglobia bacterium; assembly: GCA_965218085.1. Lineage (GTDB taxonomy): Bacteria > Acidobacteriota > Terriglobia > 20CM-2-55-15 > 20CM-2-55-15. Next base: position 328,270 of record CBDCKF010000002.1, read on the forward strand.
TATCGCCGGCAACCCCCCATCGTCCCATAGGGTTGCCGCGAAACGGCATTGTCTTCGTTGTCGGCCGCTCCTCGGAATGAAGAAGCATTTCCGGGTCGCCGCGACGTCGCCAAGTCGCCCCCTGGATTCCAACGCCGTTTGGCCCGAACGCTGGTCCAGACTTGGGTGCCACAGGCCACTCGCAGCCGTCTGCAGAAGGATCGGCGTAATCCTGCCCTTTTGCGGGAACTTCAAGACTATCGAGAAAGAGTAACTTCAGCGTTGCCAAAATCTATACTGATTCTGTAGTCCTCGAGAAAGTCGTAACCGACAACTCCTGCGATTTCGACGCCAAGCGTCTTGGAGATCTCGTCCATGTCGATGGCCACCATCAGCGGAAACGATGCTTGAGATTCCGGGGTCGAAAGAGTTACCCCAGGCACGGTAAGGACAAGACCGCTGCCGCCGGCAATTCCAGCCAACCCCAAACTGACCCCAGCTCCCGGCGTATCCTCGGTAACGCCTAGAGCAGCTGCTGTCTTGTGTGAAAGCACTGAAGTCACGGCACCGGTATCGAGAAGAAATAGGCCCTCATAGGCGCCGTTAACCCGAAGAGGTACGAATACAAGGTTGCTGAAAATCCATCCCGGAAGGCTTTCACTCAGGCTGTCGTCCGATTCGTTGCTCACGTTGAATTCGATATGCGAGTCCGGATAGTCGATGGACACGAGTTCACGGCCAAAAGTAGCGATGCTGAAAATTCCGTCCGCCAACTCCCCCAACAGAGGGTCCGAGAACGTGCCAACGGGCAGGTTCCGAAGTTCAACACCGCCGAAGGTCAGCCGATCGATCCGATAGATGCCGCTATCCACACGCCCGTCCCCTCCAATCCCGTATATCAGAGTGGACGTGATTGGTGTCAATCCCAACTCCCCGACCAAGCGTTCTGTAAAAACCGTCTGGGAAGCACCGGTATCGACTATGAATTCGAACGGCCCCCGGTCACCCACCATGACGTTCGCAAAGATCAGGTTCAGGCCCTGCGAGATGGTAATCGGTTCGGCTTGCTCGGGCAGTTCATAGACGCCCATCTGGACCGGACCGAAGTCGCTGATGACCTCCAGAACGGCCTCCACCTGTCCCAGTCGCTCCAAGTCGTAAGTGGGTTCGAGAGCCACGTACGCCTCCAATTGCCGAGCCTGTTCGGCGACATCTCCCTCGTAGGCCCAGGCATCAGCCAGCGCCAGCCGGTAGATTGCAATTTCGGGCTCCAATTCCACCGCTTTCGATAGCGAATCGATCGCTTCGGCAAGCTTCATCTTTCCCATAAAGAGCTTGCCGACTCCAAAATGGGCGCGTGCGGTGTTTGGATCGAGATCCAGAGCCCGAGTGTAATAGATGAGGGCCTCCTCGAAATTCGCCCTTCGAAACTCGATTTCTCCTTTAAAAGCAAGGACATCAGAAGTCTCGGGCAAGGCATCGAGGGCCCCTTCAGCCTCCTCAATGGCGTCGTCCAGCAACAGGCTGGAAACCGTATCAAGAGGGGTCTGGGCTCCCGGGTGCCCGAGGCCCACAGAAGAAAGCAGCCAGAGGAACAAAACAGCCGCCGCGGCTTCGGGAAGCTTGCTTGACATGGTGTTCAGTCTCCGTTTAATATCAAAACTTCGCGCAAATGCAGGAGAGCGCCCAAGTTTGCCTACACGTTTCTTAAGTCAGGCCGAAGCAGCCGCCGACGACAAGTGGTTCATCATCGATGCGGCGGACCAGGTGTTGGGCCGTCTCGCTACCAAAGTCGCGACTCTGCTCAGAGGCAAGCACAAGTCTGGTTATGCTCCGTTCTTGATCACGGGCGATCACGTCGTAATTATCAACGCCGATAAGATTAGACTGACTGGACAAAAATTGGATCAGAAAATCTACTACCGGCACACGGGATATCCCGGTGGGCTAAAGCAGGTATCGGCACGGCGCATGTTTGAAAGCCGGCCAGAATACCTTATTGAGGAAGCCGTGCTGGGCATGCTGCCCAAAAACAAGTTGCGCAAGAGGATGACCAAGCGACTTCGCGTTTACGCGGGCGCAGAACATCCGCACAGGGCGCAAAATCCCGAGGTCATCGCGTAAGACCGTGGAGGTTGATTGAGTTTAGTTCAGTACTACGGTACGGGTCGGCGGAAAACATCCACGGCTCGGGTTTTTATGAGACCTGGAACCGGAAACATCCGGGTCAACGGACGGCCATTCGAAACGCATTTCTTCAGTGAACTCCATCGCATGATCATCCGACAACCTCTTCAACTCTGCGAGACCCTGGATAAGTTCGACATCCTGGTCAACGTCAAGGGCGGTGGTATCACCGGTCAAGCTGGAGCGGTTCGGCACGGTGTGTCGAGAGCCCTGGTCGAAGCCAACGCCGAATTCAGGCCTGCGTTGAAGAAAGCAGGCTTTCTCACCCGTGATCCACGGATGGTTGAACGAAAGAAGTACGGGCAACCCGGAGCCCGAAAGCGCTTCCAGTTCTCGAAGCGCTAGTCATTGTTCCTCCCGGAGCCGACGTCTCGGCTGATTGTTGTTTTTTGACGACAGAGAAATAAGAGAATCCTTGTTACGGAGGTCTGGTTGGTATCTATCACAATGAAGGAACTGCTGGAGGCTGGAGTCCATTTCGGCCACCAGACAAAGCGCTGGAATCCGAAAATGAAATCCTACATTTTCGGAGAGCGTAACGGTATATACATCATCGATCTTCAGAAGACTCTCCGCCTTTTCAAGGAAGCCACACAATTCGTCACCGAACTCGCCGCCCAGGGTAAAACATTTCTTTTCGTTGGAACCAAGCGCCAGGCTCAGGACGCGATCGCCGAAGAGTCGGCGCGTTGCAGTATGTTCTATGTCAACCAGCGTTGGCTCGGTGGGCTGCTCACAAACTTCGCAACCATCCAGAAATCCGTTAAGCGACTCAAGGATCTTGAGGCAATGAAAGAGGACGGACGCTATGAACTCTTACCGAAAAAAGAAGTTTTGCGCCTCGAGCGACTCCGGAAAGCCCTCGACAAGAACCTTTCAGGCGTCAAGAACATGCCAAGCTTGCCGGACGCCGTCTTTGTTGTCGATTCCCGCCGGGAAGAGATTGCCGTAGCCGAAGCCCGGAGACTCAAGATTCCTGTGCTGGCCGTGGTGGACACCAATTGCGATCCTGAAGTGATCGACCATGTTATTCCGGGTAACGACGATGCGTTGCGAGCGATCCGCCTCTTTGCCTCGAGAGTCGCCGACGCGATCCTCGAAGGACAAGCTCTCGCATCCAAGGCGAAAGCAGACGAAGCAACAGAGGAACTAGAGAAACATACCGAAGAAGAAACTCAGTCCGCAACAGGAACTGCTGAGGCGACGACACCCGAGGCCACTAGCGATGGGACGAGTGCTGGGGTCGAATCAGCTCCGGCACCCGCTGAAACAACGACAGCTTCACCTGCGACGCCTGCGGAATCGGGTGCGGATGATTCGGTGAAGCAGACGGACGAAACTCCCGCGACCACGTGACGTACCTACATTGCGATCGTTCAGGTTTAGCGAGTTAAATTGTTGCGAAGGCGGAAATTAAACGATTTTCGCCTATTTTTTTGTAAGGAGTTGAGAGTCGATGGCAATCAATGCCCAGCAGGTTAAGGAACTGCGCGAAAAGACGGGCGCGGGGATGATGAACTGCAAGAACGCTCTGACTGAAAGTGACGGCGACGTCGAAAAGGCAATCGTCTTACTCCGCAAAAAAGGCCTCGCAACGGCACAGAAGAAAGCAGCTCGCGTGGCTGCCGAGGGAATGATCGGGCACTATGTCCATGGCGGCGGCAGCCTCGGAGTTCTGGTAGAGGTCAACTGTGAAACTGATTTTGCCGCACGTAACGACGACTTTAAGGCTCTGGTCAAAGATGTCGCCATGCACATCGCGGCACAGAACCCGGCCTATGTTCGACGTGACGATGTGCCGGAAGACACCTTGAGCCGGGAGAAAGAGATATACAAGGATCAGGCACGTTCTTCTGGAAAACCGGAGAAGATTATCGATAAAATCGCCGAAGGTAAGCTGGACGCTTTCTTTAAAGCGTCGTGTTTATACGAGCAGGAGTTCGTCAAGGACACTTCGGTGACAGTTGAACAGCTCATCAACAACCTGATCGGTAAGATTGGTGAGAATATTCGGGTTCGGAGGTTCGTACGCTTGAAAACCGGCGAAGGTCTGGAAAAGCGCGTGACGGACCTCGCGGCCGAAGTCCAGGAACAGCTCGGCGAATAGCGCATATCTCTATGGATACTCGATACCGACGCGTTCTGCTTAAATTGAGCGGCGAATCACTGATGGGTTCACAAGCCTTCGGTATCGATCCGGAGATCGTTACAAGCATCGCCAACCAGGTGAAGGAAGTTCACGGTCTGGGCGTTGAAATCGGCATCGTCATTGGTGGAGGCAACATTTTCCGCGGGCTCGCGGCAAGCGAACAAGGGTTCGACAGGGTATCGGCAGACCATATGGGCATGCTGGCAACTGTGATCAACGCACTCGCCATGCAAGATGCCCTGGAGAACGCAGAAGTCAGTACACGCGTTCTTTCCGCAATCGAAATGCGGCAGGTGGCTGAACCTTACATTCGGCGACGGGCCGTCAGGCACCTCGAAAAAGGGCGCGTCATCATCTTTGCGGCCGGAACAGGAAACCCATACTTCTCGACGGACACCACCGCAGCACTGCGCGCGATGGAGATAAAGGCGGAAGTCATCATGAAGGCCACCCGCGTCAATGGTATCTACGATGCGGACCCTGAAACCGTTCCGGAAGCCAAGATGTTCCCCGAAATCTCTTATCTCGACGTTCTGACACAGGGACTTCGGGTTATGGACACCACGGCCATATCCTTATGTATGGATAATCACCTTCCGATCATCGTTTTCAATATCAACGAAAAAGGAAATATCAAGCGCGTTGTGCTTGGGGAGAAAATCGGTTCGCTGGTTAAGTAACCGCCCACACCCAAGCAACCCGGAGACCACTACCATGCCGGCCAAAGAAGAACTTGCACACCTTAAGGAACGGATGGAGAAGTCTGTAGAGGACCTGCGACGCGAACTCTCATCTATTCGCACAGGACGTGCGTCGCTCTCCCTTTTTGATAACATCGACGTCAACTACTACGGTGTCCCAACTCCGGTCAATCAAGTTGCGACATTGGCCATCCCTGAACCGAGCATGGTCACACTCCAACCCTATGACGTCTCGCTTTTAGGCGATATCGAAAAGGCAATCCTGGCTTCAAACCTGGGCCTGAATCCGGCCAACGACGGGCGGCTGATCCGGATCCCAATCCCGGCATTAAACGAAGAAAGACGGCAGCAGTTGGCCAAGCACGTCCACAAAGTCCTCGAAGATCACAGAACAGCCGTTCGCAATATTCGCCGTGACGGCAACGACACGATGAAAAAGCATCTCAAAAACAAGGGAATGTCCGAGGACGACGAACATCGTGCGCTAGACGAAATCCAGAAACTCACCGACACATACATCGCAAAACTGGAAGAGGTCGCGAAAGCCAAAGAAGAGGAAATCCTCACCGTCTAGCACTCCCGCAGAACCCGATCTCCTAACGCAGAGACGCAGAGGGCGCAAAGAACGCAGAGTTTCATTATGTTCTACTGCGACCTTTGCGCCCTCTGCGCCTCTGCGCTGAAGCTCTAAACCTTCCAACGACCTTTTTTTGAGGGCGTGGGCGTCGGTGCTAATCGCAAAGAGGGATCCGCATCAAGATCGTATGGGGACTGCTCGCCTCGTTGAAGCTTGGAACTCCCGGCTGCCGCGATCATGACTGCGTTGTCCGTTGTGAGAATCGGGCTCGGATGGAAGAAGTCCAGACCGCGCTCCAGAGCCGCTTCACGCATTGCTTCCCTTAAACGGGAATTCGCGGCAACTCCGCCAGAGAGCAAGATGGCCTTGGGTTTCAGTTTTCTGGCCGCCGCCATTGTCCTGGAAACGAGGGCGTCAACGACGCCCTCCTGAAACCCGGCAAGGAGGTCCAGTCGCGCTGGATCGGTTCGCGTTCGGGCCTCGTCCAGTGGCTCCAGGCCCTCCTCCTTAACAATACGCAGAACCGCAGTCTTAATACCGCTGAAGCTGAAATCCAAGGTCTGATCTGAAATCTTCGCAACGGGGAATCGTCGGACCTCAGGCTTGCCCAGCCGAGCCAGGCGATCGATAACCGGTCCGCCGGGGTACGGTAGTCCCAGAAGCTTGGCCACCTTATCGTAAGCCTCACCGGCGGCATCGTCCCGCGTCTTCCCAATCAACCGATACCTCAAGTGGGACCAATCCCCGCCTTCCGAATCCACCCAGAAGAGATTTGTATGCCCGCCTGACACCACAAGAGCTAAGGCAGGGAATTGTGCTTCGGGACTCTCGACAAACACCGAATAGATGTGCCCTTCGATATGGTTGACACCGACCATGGGCTTGCCGGCAGCAAACGCGACAGCTTTCGCAAAGGTCAGGCCAACCAGGAGCGATCCGATCAGGCCAGGCCCATATGTGACCGCGATGCCGTCCACATCATTCAACGTCCCACCTGCAAGGGACAACGCCTCCTCCACGATCGGTCTGATCTTCTTGATGTGTTCTCGAGAAGCGAGCTCAGGAACGATCCCGCCGTACAGTCGATGGGTGTCCACCTGCGAGTGAATCACATTGGACAAAACCTCGCGGCCGTCCCGAACCAAGGCCGCAGCCGTTTCATCGCACGAAGTTTCTATGCCAAGTACCAGCACTGGTCTCGATCTAAGATGTATTCACGAAGATGATACCGGCCGAGAGGCAAGGCGTGACAGGGATTCCTCGTAGGGAGGGCGCGCGACGCCGTGGTCGGTAATAATCGCAGTTACATATTCAGCTGGCGTCACGTCGAAGGCCGGATTGAAGGCCGTCACTGCTTCAGGCACGACCGGCACGCCTCCAAATCGGGTCACCTCCGAAGGATCCCGCTGTTCGATGGGAATTTCGGATCCATGCGCGATCGACAAGTCAAAGGTGGACACGGGTGCCGCTACGTAAAAGGGAATGTCATGTTGATTGGCCAACACCGCCACCGAATACGTCCCGATTTTATTGGCTACGTCACCGTTCCGCGCGATACGATCGGCGCCGACTATGACCACGTCGATCAATCCCTGGTGCATGAAGGACCCGGACATATTGTCTGCAATCACACGGACATCGATATCGTCCTTCCACAATTCCCATGCGGTCAGGCGTGCGCCCTGCAGAAACGGACGCGTCTCGTCCGCCAGGACCCGCAAATGTTTGCCGCTTTCCACGGCAGCGCGGATGACCCCGAGTGCCGTACCGTACCCCGCAGTAGCCAGCGCTCCGGCGTTGCAGTGTGTTAGCACCGTTCCGTCAGTCGGCATTAAATCCTGGCCGAACTTACCCATTCTCTTATTGTTGGCAACGTCTTCCTCCTGAATGGCCCGGGCCTCAGCGACCAATTCCGCTCGAACCTCATTCAGGTCTCGCCCATCGCCCATCAAGTGCTCGAACCGACGAGTCATTCTTTCGACTGCCCAGCTTAGATTCACGGCCGTCGGACGAGTTTCCGATATCGTTTCGGCGATCGTCCGAAAGTCCACCCGCAATTCATTCGTCTCTTGAGCGCCAGACTTTCTTATCCCCAAAGCGATGCCCATCGCGGCCGCCACTCCAATCGCAGGCGCGCCACGAATAACCATCGATCGGATGGCTTCGGCTACACCCTGATATGTTTCGAATACCGGATACTCTTCTACGATTGGCAACTTTCGCTGGTCGATCATGCGAACGCCCTGATCGGTCCATTCAATCGTCTTGATCATCGAGATCCATCCATCAATCGGTATCTATTTTTAGGCGACTCATTTTAGCAGCCCCTCCGGGTTGGTGTTCAAAGAGTGTGCTAAATTCTAAGTTTGGACACGCATGCGTCTCAAGTACACAACAGTCATCGGCCTCGAGTGTCATGCGCAGCTACTGACGGAATCAAAGCTGTTTTGCTCGTGCTCGACACGTTTCGGCCAGGAACCGAACTTCAACACCTGCCCGGTCTGCCTTGGGCTGCCAGGCGCACTGCCCGTCCTCAACCAGGGAGCGCTGGCACTGGCTGTTCGCGCAGCAGTCGCGCTCGACTGCACCATCAATCCAGTGTCTCAATGGTCTCGAAAGAACTATTTTTATCCGGACCTTCCCAAGGGATACCAGATTTCGCAGTTTGACAGGCCGATTGCGGAGAACGGCCATCTCGATGTCGCGATCAACGGCAAAGTGCGGCCGATCCGCGTTCAGCGCTTACACATGGAGGAAGACGCCGGGAAGTCTTTACATGAAGGTTTTCCCGATTCCGATCGAACGACATACGTTGACCTGAACCGGAGCGGCGTCCCACTTGTCGAGATCGTCACGCACCCTGACCTTCGATCATCCGAAGAAGCTCAGGGATACCTCACCCAGCTGAAACAGATTCTCGAGTACCTGGAGGTCTGCGATGGCAACATGGAGGAGGGCAGCCTTCGATGCGATGCAAACGTCTCGATTTGTCTCACAGGAGCCTCTGAATTCGGAACCCGTACTGAGATTAAAAACATTAACTCGTTTCGATTCCTCCGCAGAGCAATCGACCACGAGGTAGAGCGTCAGATCGATCTTGTGGAAGGCGGCGAACGCGTTGTCCAGGAAACGCGCCTGTGGAACAGTACGGAGGAACGGACAGTATCCATGCGCAGCAAAGAAGAGGCGCACGACTATCGCTACTTCCCGGAGCCCGACCTGCCCTTGTTGGTCCTGAACACCGACTGGATTCAGGAAATCGGCAGATCCCAACCGGAACTTCCTGGCACCCGCTCCAGGCGACTCATCGAAACACATGCGCTCTCAGATCACGATGCAGGTGTCCTGACTTCCACTCGCGCCCTTGCGGACTACTTCGAATCTGCTGTCGCTCTCTGTAACAAACCGAAGGCGGTAGCCAACTGGATGATGGGAGATCTGTTACGGCTGTTGAACGACGACGGGACTAACCTTATGAACCTGGACGCAATCAAACTGAAACCCAACATGCTGTCTGAAATGATTCAACTTGTTGATGCGGAGATAATATCTGGAAAAATCGCAAAATCTGTCCTCGAAGAAATGTATCGCTCAGGCCGCTCACCGGGAACCATCGTTGAAGACAAAGGCCTGAAGCAGATTTCGGATACCGGCGAGATCGAGAGAATCGTAGACGAGATTATTTCCTCAAACCCGGGGCCTGCCGAGCAGTACCGCTCCGGAAAGACTGGAACAATCGGCTGGTTTGTCGGACAAGTAATGAAGGCCACTGAGGGGCGCGCCAACCCGAAAAGTGTAAACGAACTCCTTCGGAAGAAACTTGCGAGTTAGAAACTTTGACGGTATAGTCCCTCGGACATATGGAAGTTCACGACAGGCGAAAAAAGCAGATCTCAGAATTTTATCGCCAGGAATTCATACGGCACAAGTCCCGCCTGGAGACTCAGCGCACGTTCTTTGCGGAACAGACGTATGGAGAGATTGAGTCCGTCCTGAATAAGATCATCGAAGAGATGGACAAGATCTCTCAGGTCGACAACTTCGAAGAGCTGGCCAGCCATTTACTCCAGGGGATTGATGTCGTTACGAGTCTGTCGGATTCGAAAGTCGATCCCTCCTACAAGGTTCATTAGCGTCCTCGGTCAGAAGTTCGCGATATAAGATATCGCTCGGTCGTTCAATTAGGCATCCTGTATAAACGACCGGCGACTCTTGCCATCATCCTGATGGCGAGGCTTATCGGGATCCATGGCAAGTTGAAGCAGGCCCTGGAACGACCCGCACCGGTCTGACGGTGCAGGTGGACCCAGAGCGGCGGAGCCAGAGCGTTCCAGCAAAAGCTGCGTAGCCAAGGCGTTCAGAGTGAGAGAATGATCGGTTCGGACCCTGACGAAACTATTAAGCAATGAACCTCCAACTCAGGCTGCCAGTACCCCATCTTTGCTCTTACACTGACGCTTAGCGCGGCCACATCCAACTTCAGGGTAGGTCTCCGTCCCGGATGCTCAGACCACAACAGCGATACAGTCCACCTCTATGCCAACACCCAGCGGAAGAGCGGCAACTTCGACAGCGGCCCGAGCCGGCGGAGTGTCAGGAAAGAATTCTCCATATACCGCGTTCATCTCCTGAAACGTTCCCATGTCGTCAAGGTAAACCGTAACCTTCACGACATGAGTCGTGGACAGCCCTGCCGCACTCAGTATGCCTTCCACATTTTGGAGTACACGCCTGGTTTGAGCGGCAATCGAAAGATCCTCGATTAATTTTCCTGTAGATGGGTCGAGGGCGATCTGTCCGGAGACGAAAACGAGGTTTCCCGCTCGGACGGCCTGAGAATATGGGCCAATGGCTTGTGGCCCGAGCTTTGTCGCAATCACTTCTTTGGTTTGCATTAGAAATCTGATTTCGAGAGTGTAGTAGGTCGCGACAGCAATCTACTGTGTCACGGTGTTCGCGGCCTTGGGGGTCCGCATGACATCGTAAACGCCATCAAGTTGTCGGATGGAACCAATGACTTTCTCGAGGTGCTTCATGTCTGGAATCTCGACTGTCATGTCGATCACTCCGCGTTCCTCGTCAGTGCGCGCAGACAGGTCGAGAATATTCGCGTGGACATCCGAAACGGCCGACGAAATTTCTGCAAGAATCCCGGTTCGATCTCGACTGACGACAGCCAAATGCACCGCATAGGACTCCTTGCCGTCTGGCCGACCTGCCCACTCCACATCAATTTTCCGGTCAGGCTCGTACATCAGGTTCTGCACGTTTGGACATTCCTTGGAATGGACCGACACGCCCTTACCGCGCGTAATGTAACCGATAATGTTCTCATCGCGAATGGGGTTGCAGCACTTGGCTCTGTAAACCAACAGGTCATCCATGCCCTTGACTTGAATTTTGACGTTTTCTCCCAGCCCAAGGACGCGCTTTACTACAGAACTGATCTTGGATTCTTGGCCCGCCGGGGATTTCAGCAATTCCGGCTCTACCTTTTCCAGCACCGCCTTGACGGAGATCCTGCCGTATCCGATCCCTGACAACAGATCATCGATTTTGCTGCATCCGTATTCCGGAGCCACTTCCATCAACCTGTCGTTTTCGGTCAATTCCTTGATGCTGACCTTATACTTACGCGCTTCTTTCTCGAGTAGTTTCCTGCCGAGTTCAACTGATTTCTTCCGCTCCTGCACGCTGAGCCAATGCCGAATTTTATTTCGAGCACGCGAGGTTTTTACGAAGTTCAGCCAGTCGCGGCTTGGCGTGTGACCTTTTTGGGTCACGATCTCGACGATGTCTCCATTCGAAAGCCGGGTCTTGAGGGGCGACAGGCGGCCATTAATCTTGGACCCCACGCAATTGTCGCCAACTTCAGTGTGGATCGCATAAGCGAAATCGACTGATGTCGCGTCGCTCGGAAGCGTTACGACCTTGCCCAGAGGAGTGAACGTGTACACCTCTTCCGGATAGAGATCCACCTTGAGCGTGCTCAGGAAATCGGTGGGATCTTTCATCTCCTGTTGCCACTCCACCAGATGCCGCAGCCATGAAACGCGTTGATCTTCCGTGTTGTCGGCGACCAACTTACCATCCTTGTATTTCCAGTGTGCTGCGATTCCTTCTTCGGCAACCCGGTGCATTTCGGCGGTACGAATCTGAATCTCAAACGGCTGGCCCTTCGCGATCACGGAGGTGTGCAGGGACTGATACATGTTGGGACGTGGCATCGCTATGAAATCCTTGATCCTGCCGGGGACGGGGCGCCACGTATTGTGGATGATTCCCAGTGTGGCGTAACAGTTCTTGATATCTTCGGTGATGATCCGGATGGCAAGTAAATCGTAGACCTGGTCCAGTGAGATACGTTGGCGGCGCAGCTTCTTGTCGATGGAATATATACGCTTAATCCTGGCCTCTGTCGTACCCGGAATTTCATGCTCCCGCATCTTCTCCTGAACGATGGCCCGCACCTCTTCAAGAAAGGCCTCGTCAACCTTTCGCTTCTTTTCGAGTGTGTCTTTCAGGCCTTTATACGACTTCGGATCCAGAAAACTGAATGCGAGATCTTCCAGCTCTCCGCGGATTCTCCCCATTCCAAGGCGGTGCGCCAGAGGTGCGTATATTTCGAGTGTTTCTCGTGCTATGGCTTCACGGCGCGAAGCCTTGAGGTGACGCAATGTCCGCATATTGTGCAGACGGTCGGCCAGCTTTACGATAATCACCCGTATGTCATCACTCATCGCAAGCAGCATCTTGCGAAAGTTTTCCGCCTGCTTTTGTTCGGTTGACGTAAAGTAAATCTGGCTGATCTTCGTCAGCGAATCTACGATATGCGCTATCTCCGGTCCAAATATTTCCTCCAAATACTCCAGCGTCGTCAGGGTGTCTTCCACGACGTCGTGAAGCAGCCCCACACCGACTGTCACCGCATCCATTCTCATGTCGGCCAGAATGTTTGCGACTTCCAGTGGATGCGTCATATACGGTTCGCCTGAGGCTCGAACCTGTCCCCTGTGTTCTTTCGCTGAGAAGATATACGCCCGACGCACGACTTCGGTGTCGTCGCCCGGATGGTTCTCATGGACCTTCTCTAGGATTTGCTCCAGTCGAATCATGGCTTGAAAAACGAATAGATAGTCTTATTGTAGCGCCAATGCCAAATCGCGGAGAATCTTTGGTGGAATGGGGGCGGAAAGTGACTTAAGAGTTGACAGTTAAGGGTTAAAAGCAACGACGCGGCGGGTGGTGCTTTCGACTCTTAACTCACAACGATTAACTCTCAAATAAAAAGAGCCACCTTCGGGTGGCTCTTCGAAATTTGGCCGAGAGGAGGGCTTAAGACTACTCTACTGCAAGTCCTGCCGCAGCCAGTTCGGCGTTCCGCTGTCGCGTTTCCAAGGCCCTGTTGAACCACTCATCCGCCATGGCCAGCAGTTCTTCCCGCTGAGCCAACGCTTCTTCGTCTTCCGTATCTTCCGGAATCAATTCAGCAGCTTGGCGGTAAAGCAGGTTCTTATAGCTCATCGCATCTTCGTAAGTTTCCCGAAGTTCCAGCGCACGATCGAGATGCATTTGCCCTTCCTCGATCAAACTGGCAATTTCTTCCGGTTCCCGCTCGATGGTCTTGTTAAAAACCATCATCCAGTTGACGCTTCCCACGCTGTAGTGGGCTACGGGATCGTCCGGGGCAATTTCCGCCTGCCTCACGTAACTTGCACGGGCCAAATCGATCTGGTTTGTGTTCTGGTAAATACTGGCTAAACCCGCGAGGGCCGTGGTGTTGTTTGGATCACCCTGGAGGACGCTCTGAAAAGTCTGAACCGCCATATCAGCGTTGCGCTGGTTATCCGGGCCGACCGCACCAGGTATGAACTGCTGCAAATAAGCCATTCCCAGATATAATTCGGCCTCGGTGAGTTCGGGATCCAACCGCGTTGACTCCTCAAAAAAACCGACAGCACTCTGATAGTCGGAATCACCGTAGGCTCTCACGCCCTTGTTGAGATTGTCCCTCGCTCCCAGATAATCGCAACCGAGCATGCTCAGCGCCAGGAAGCCGATGAGAACGAAAAACACTTTCTTGTCCCGCATGTAGTCCCTACCTCCAGGTTCCTCTAATTGCCCCGCGCTATGTCCGCTGTAATCTGCTCGGTCATCAGACCAACCTTATCAACGCCGGAGCCCTTCGCAATATCAATCACCTGAATCACGTCATTGAAAAGAAGCTCCGGATCCGCGTTGACGAAGATCGTCCGGTCATTGCGGGTTTTGAAGATATCCTGCAACTGCGTACCCAGGGTCCTGAGATCCGACTGGTCCTGGTTGATCATAATTTGATTCCGATCATCGATCGACACCACGACGGTACGATTCTCTTCATCCGGTGGTGGGGGTGGTGTGCCCGGCGGGGGCGGCTGCGGCACGGCAGTATCCAGCCCGCTGGGTATCAGCGGCGTAATCACCATGAAGATCACCAGCAGTACCAGCAGAATGTCTATCAGCGGCGTGATGTTGATCTCGGAACTCGACTCGAGTTTCTTGCCTAATTTTGCTCCCACTGGATCTTCCTCCTCTACTGCCGGACCGCCGAGTCAAGCCGTTCGGTCAACAGACCAATCCGGTCGACCCCGGCCGCACGTACGGTGTCGACCACTGCTACAACATCGCCATACCGTGCCCGGAAGTCGCTCTTGACGTAGACTGTCTTATCAAGCCTTCCACTCAGCATGTTGACGACGAGTCCCGGTAATTCCTCCAGACGCACATCATCCGGACCGAGGTAGAACCTACCATCGCGGGTCACCGATACCAGAACGGCGTCTTCTTGATCCGCTTCCTGCATATCGATCGGATTCGTCGTCTGCGCCAGTTCGACACTGACGCCCTTCTGCAACATGGGAGTGATTACCATGAAAATAATCAACAAGACCAGCATGACGTCCGCCATCGGTGTTACGTTGATATCCGATTGTATCCCGCCGCGCTCAACGCCGCTCATACTCATGACTGATTATCCTCGCTTCTTGATGAAGTAGTCGACCAACTCGGAAGAAGAGTTGGACATCTCGATCTGGAACGCTTCCACGCGATTGCTGAACGAGTTGTATGCCCACACTGCGGGAACCGCAACGAAAAGACCAAAGGCGGTCGCCACAAGCGCCTCGGAAATACCTCCGGCGACTGCGGAAAGACCGGCTGTCTGCTCACTCGACATTCCCTGGAACGCGTTAATGATACCGACGGTCGTGCCGAAAAGCCCCACGAACGGCGCCGTCGCGCCAATCGTTGCCAAACCGGAAAGGCCACGCTTCAATTCGGCGTTTACAATCGCCTCGGCACGTTCCAAAGCGCGTCGGGAGGATTCGATTTGCTCGCCGGATAGTTCCGTCGATACCCCTTGGGATCGAAACTCCTGCAACCCGGCCTCAACGACTTTGGCCAAGTGGCTGCGGTTGCTTTGTTCGGCTACGCTGATCGCTTCTTCGATTTTGCCTTCCTTGAGGCAACCCGCAACGGCGGGCGCAAACTCGCGGGATTGTTTCCGGGCCTGGCTATAAGCGATGTAGCGGTCGACCATCACACCAAAAGACCACATGGACATCAGTGCCAGGACGACAACGACAGCCTTGGCCGCATAACCCATCTGGGCCCACATGGAGCGCAGGTCGAAACCGACCGCCTCCTGGAGCAGCATCATGGCCATAAAGTTAAGCTTGAAGAGCAGCATAAGATCAGAATCCTCCTACTGAATTCGTAACTAAACGTCTTTCGTACGCGTTATTGCGGACAAACTCGAAACACCATCAACCTGAATCAGCGGGATCAACCCGCAGACTTTAGTTCAGTGTGAACGTAACGGAAATCGTCGTCACAACCGGCACCGGCTGACCGTTGAGGAGAGTCGGTTGGTACTGCCACTGACTCACAGCTTCGACGGCGGCAGGCGACAACAGCGGATGACCGGTGATAACTCGAAGATCCTCAATGGTTCCTTCCGTATTGATATTCGCTTCCAGTAACACAACTCCCTGAATCCGGGCCTGTCGAGCCAAGTCCGGGTAGCGGGGCGGCGTTTGGTTGATAATACTTGCGGCCTGAGCACCCGCACTCACACGGAGGCGTTCTGGCGCCGGCGGTGGCGGCGGTGGCGGTGGCGGTGGCGGCGGTGGCGGTGCTGCAGCTGCCTGAGCGGAAAGCACGCCTCCTAAAACGCCACTCAAAACGCCTGTATTGGTTCCCCCGACAACACCACTGACTGCGGGCGGCGGACCCTCATCCACGATCCGGGCGATCTCGTCCGGAATCTCTGTTGGGGCAACCATGGCCCCAGGATCAATCTGGATTTCGGTCACGACGGCCGGTGTCTCCGGAATTATCTCCTCCGGTGGCGGCGGCGGTGGGGGCGGAGGCGGAGGTGGTGCAACCAGGAACGTCAGCAGGTCCTGGGCCGGTAGAGCTTCCGTGTAGATCAACGGGATCAAGATCATCACGCTGAGCAGGACGAAGTGAATCACAACCGAAACCAACACCGTCGCCGGCTTCTTGTCGAGTTTTCCCACATTTTCCAGCAAGGAATCTTCAAACATAACGCTGTCTTACCTCCCTAAATAAGGCTCTCAGCTTCGCTGCCTTAAGGCCACCAATGTCCTGGCAGATAAGGCATGCGGGTTAGATCCCCTACAGCTGATTTTCACACAACCGAAACGGCAGGCTACGCAACAAAGGCGATTAGAACAACTATTTCGGCGGATAACCAAGGAGCGATCCTTATATCAACCGATCCGATGACCTGTCAACTACTTAATACCCCATATCTGCTGCCGACCGAGCTCTTTTTGTATCAGGCCGCGGCACGTACTTTCGCGCGTAATTTATACGCATCGTAGATAAGTACCATCGGCGCGGCCACGGCGATGGATGAGTACGTTCCTACGAGCACGCCAACGACGAGCGCGAACGCAAAGTTATTGATCACATCGCCGCCAAAAAAGTACATTGCCAGGCCCGCGACCAACGTGAGCCCCGACGTCAGAATGGTCCGGCTCAAAGTTTGATTGATGCTTCTGTTCAAGATCGACTCGAAAGTCATTCTACGACTGAGCCTGAGGTTTTCACGGACGCGATCAAAAACGACAATTGTATCATTGACGGAATACCCAACCAGCGTCAGCAAGGCGGCAATCACGGTAAGGTTGATCTCTTTATCGAACACCGAAAAGAACCCGAGCGTAATCAACGTGTCGTGAAACACCGCAAATACGGCGGCAGCACCATAAATCCACTCGAATCGGAACGCAATATATACCAGAATCCCGCCCAAGGCGTAGAGCGTAGCCAGAACGGCCTGCCTGCGAAGGTCGGCCCCTACCTTCGGGCCGACCGACTCCGAAGTCAGAATCTCAAACTGGCCTGCGAATCCGTCATTCAGAGCTTCGGTAATGACCTCCCGTCCCCGTCCCAGATCTTCCTCGACAAGCGCTTGTTCCACCTGAATGAGAATGTCGAATCCGCTGCCGGATCCGGTTAATTCTTGAATCTGGCTGTCTGGCGCTCCACCTTCGCGAAGCAGTTCCCGAATTCGGTCAATCTCAACTCGCTCGTCGAAACGCACAGTTACGATCGCACCCCCCTGAAAGTCCACGCCATAGCGCAGGGAGCCCTTCACCACCACAGAGGACAAACCCACAATCAACAGAATCGCAGATAAACCAAAGAAAAGACGCCGCTTACGTAACCAATCGAACTCAATAATGCCGAACAATTCGACCATTTAACCTTTACCTATATGTAGACACCGGAACACTGGGGTTGTTCCCGGGAAATGATCTTGAGCCTGACTCCATCACCCCAAGCCCCGAATCGGGCTCATCATCAAATTAGATGCTCAGGGTTGCGACGCGTTCGGACCGTCCGAGAAGCCACTCGAAAAGAGTCCGCGAAACGAACACCGCCGTGAACACATTCGCCACCAGCCCGATAATCAATGTTACCGCAAAACCCTTGACTGGCCCTGTTCCGAACAAAAACAGAAACATGGCAGAAATCGACGCCGCCAGATGCGTGTCGACAATCGTGATAAAGACGCGATTGAATCCTGTTACAACCGATGATACCGCTGTTTTCCCCGAGCGCAATTCTTCGCGGATCCTCTCGAAGATCAAAATGTTCGAATCAATTCCCACACCGATCGTCAAGATGATGCCGGCAATCCCGGGCAGCGTCAGCACCGCCTCAAAATAAGCCAGAGCGCCGAACAGGATCAGGATATTCAGCAGCATTGCGACGGCTGCGTTGACGCCTGACAGGCGGTAGTAAAAAAGCATAAACACGAGAACAACCACAAGAGAAACCACGCCAGCAAATACACCCTGGCGGATGGAATCCTGTCCTAGAGAGGGACCAACGACCCGCTCTTCCAGGTACTCCAGGGAGGCCGGAAGCGCGCCAGAACGAAGAACCAGAGACAGATCCTGTGACTCTTGAAGCGTAAAACCTGCGGCACCGCCGGTGATAATCCCCGAATCGGTTATTCGGGCGTCGATCCGCGGTGCAGACTGAATACGGCCATCAAGAATGATCGCCAGGGACCGGCCGATGTTCTCCTCAGTGGCTCGCCCGAACCTTTGAGACCCGTCGGCCGTCAGATTGAAGGTCACCGCCGGACGGCCATTCTGATCGCGCGACGGAAAAGCGCCTTTCAGGTCCCGACCCGTGATGGATGCGAGGCGTTCGACCGAATACCAGGCTTCCCCGCCCAGATTTAAGGTGACTTCGGGCTGAACCGATTCCATCAGCTCCAGGTTCGGCGGTAAGGCTCCGCCGTAAGTCTGGGTCAGTAACTGTTGTGTAGGGAAAGGTCCGGCATCGACGATTTTCAGTTCAAGCAGGGCCGTGGACTGCATGATCCGCTTAACCCGTTCCGGGTCGTCAACTCCCGGCAGCTGCACCAGGATTTCGTATTCGCCCGGGCCGCCGTATTCTTGAATCACCGGTTCGGTCACACCGAGCTGATCAATTCGGTTTCGGATGGTTTGAATCGCCTGATCTACGGATTGATCGCGGTAAAAATTCTCCGTAGCGGTATCGAGTTGCATCACATATGTATTGGGCAACGGTCCGGATGTAGAAGCCAGCAACCACTCCGGAAACTGGTCGTCCAGGATCTGGCGTACATCCTGATCTCTTGCCGGGTCCACGCCGACGAACTGAAAACGGCCGTTCGCCAAACGCTCCTCCTGCCGAAAGAGAATGCTGTCGGCTTCTAACAACTCGCCCATGCGTTCAATCGCCAGATCGGTCTCGGCGCGGATGGCGTCATCGGTCACGACGCCCAACACGATATGCGTTCCGCCTCTCAGATCCAGACCCAGGCGAATCTTGTCCTGCATTTTCGCGAAACTCGGCGGAAAGCCGGCGAACAACATGACTGCAGCGGCAGCCACCCCAAGCGTGACGATGACACGGTTGCGAATTCTATTAGACATATGCTTACTCTTGATCCGGTTGTTGCATTGAAGCTACCGCGTTTCGGGAAATGTCGACCTTGACGTTTTCAGCAATTCTCAGTCCCAGCTTGTCTCCCCGAAGAGCGACCACGGTTCCAAAAAGGCCTCCCGTTGTAATAACCTTATCACCCGTCTTCAGACTATCAATCATCTGCTGAATCTTCTTCTGCCGCCGCCGGGCGGGAAGAAATACGATGAGGTAGAAGATACCGATTATGAAGATCAGGGGCAAGAAGGCGGCCAGGCCTCCTCCCTGAGGGGCCGGCTGCTGCAAAAGCACCAAGAACACTCGGGACCTCCGGAACGAAAAACGGGCCCAAGTGTCACTGGGCCCTCGCATTCCTCGTAACAGTTAAAAGCTCACTAAATCCTTCAGATTCAATAAAATGCCTTATTTTTCGCATAGTGTCAAGATAGAAAAATAAGTTATGGATTGTATTGAGCACCGAGGAAAGAATCTCCTTTGAGTTGAATAGATGGCGCAAGTAGGCACGAGAGTATTTTTCGCAAACCGGGCACAGGCAACCTTCTTCGATCGGTCTCTCGTCGCTGCGGTATTTCGCATGCCGAATGACGACGTGGCCTTCACGGGTAAAGAGCCAGCCGTTTCGGGCGTGCCGGGTGGGCATTACACAATCAAACATATCGACACCCCTAGCCACACACTCGAGCAGATTCTCAGGCGTCCCCACGCCCATCAGGTAGCGCGGGCGATCGGTGGGTAGCAAGGGATCCATTTGCTCGACGGTGTCATACAGCTGAGCTACCGGTTCGCCCACCGCAAGCCCCCCAATCGCATAACCCTCGAAACCTGTTTCAACCAGGCGCGCGACACTTTCGGCCCGCAAGTCCGGATAGACGGACCCTTGAACAATTCCGAACACTGCCTGCGTGTCTCGGCCCACCTCATCGAAGCGCGCTCGGCTGCGTTCGGCCCAGCCCATGGAACGTCGCATCGATCGTTCAGCATCCTGGCGGCTGGCGGGATAGGCCAGGCAATCGTCGAGGCCCATCAACACATCGGAGCCCAATGCCAACTGCACGTCGATGGATATCTCCGGAGACAAGAACGTTTCACTCCCGTCCAAATGCGAGCGAAAAGAAACACCGTCGTCGTCGATTTTTCGAAGATTGCTCAGGCTGTACACCTGATAGCCGCCGCTATCGGTGAGGATCGGACCGGACCACCCCATGAATCGGTGAAGTCCCCCGATATCCCTGATGACCTCGTGTCCCGGCCTGAGGAACAGATGATAAGCATTGGAAAGAATCATCTCGGCTCCCAGGTCTCGCAATTGCTCCGAGGTTACGCCTTTGACAGTCCCCTGTGTGCCGACGGGCATGAAGGCAGGCGTCTCGACTACTCCGTGAGTCGTATGCAGCCGGCCGCGCCGCGCTCCGGTGTGAGCGTCGTTTTTTATGACTTCAAACTGCATTCATTAAACGGGGCGTCTGCGGCTCCAACAAGTGACAACTGCGGCTCCAACAAGTGACATCTACGGCTCCAACAAGTGACATCTACGGCTCCAACAAGTGACATCTACGGCTCCAACAAGTGACATCTACGGCTCCAACAAGTGTCGCCGTTCTTGGCGCTCCCACGAGTGTTACCGCTGCATTGCTCCTCGCTCGTTACTTCCCCTGATCAATCGACGAGGTGGCAGGCGCCGAGGCGGCCGTCTGCGAGCTTTTTCAGGGGGGGCTCTTCGCTACGGCAACGGTCGATAACGATAGGGCACCGCGTGTGAAACCGACAACCCGAGGGAGGGTTGATGGGCGTGGGGACATCCCCGTGAAGCACTATCCTTTCCCGCTTCCGACCCGGTTCCGGCGTTGGAACAGCACTCAGTAGCGCCTGGGTATACGGATGCTTTGGATCCGTGCAGATCTGGGCACTGCTGCCGACCTCAACCATCTTTCCCAGATACATGACACCGATACGGTTGGAAATGTGTTCGATGACCGGAATGCCGTGCGAAATAAAGAGGTAGGTCAGGCCGAAATCCCTCTGAAGGTCGGCCAGCAAGTTGATAATCTGTGCCTGAATCGAAACGTCCAGCGCAGAGACCGGCTCGTCGGCCACAATCAGCTTCGGTTTCATGGCCAACGCGCGAGCGATTCCTATTCTCTGACGCTGTCCGCCACTAAATTCGTGCGGGTATCGATTGCCAACCGCAGGATCCAGGCCGACCGTTCTGAGCAGTTCCCCGACCCGTTGCTCCCTCTCCGTCCCATGAGCCGTACCGTGAATGGCAAACGGCTCGCCGATGATCGAGCTGACCGGCATGCGCGGATTTAACGACGCGTACGGGTCCTGGAAAATGATCTGCATGTCCCGGCGGCGGCCCCGCAGTTCACGGGCGCTGAGTGCCCGTAGGTCAATCCCGTCGAACTTGATCTCTCCGGCGTCGGGCTCAATCAGCCGGAGAACTGCCCGGCCAGTTGTTGTCTTCCCGCAACCCGACTCTCCAACCAGGCCAAGTGTCTCGCCGCGGCGGATCGAAAAGCTCACGTCGTCCACAGCTTTGACATAGTCTGAAACCCGCGACAACACACCGCCCTTGATTGGGAAGTACTTGCGAAGGTTGCGGACTTCAAGGAGGTTGTCAGACATGGATACACCGGGCCTGGTGGTCACCGCTAATCCAGTCGAACCCAATCTCAGATTCGCTGCACTCAGCCGTCCTCTTGTGGCACCGGGGTGCGAAGGCACACCCGCGGGGCAAATCGAGCATGTTCGGGACTACACCTTCGACCACGTCCAACTTCTTCTGCCGATGGAGACTCGATCCCAATTTTGGTATCGAGCGGAGCAAGCCTTCGGTGTAGGGATGCCGCGGTTCCTCGAATACGGCCCTGGCCGCGCCGACCTCTACGATCTTGCCCGCGTACATGACAGCGACAGTCTCTGCCACTTCGGCCACAACGCCGAGGTCATGGGAGATAAGTAGCAAGGACAGGTTGTATTCCTCCCGCAGCTGTACCAAAAGTTCTAGAATTTGTGCCTGGATAGTAACGTCCAGCGCAGTCGTGGGTTCATCTGCGATCAGCAGGGCGGGCTTGCAGACAAGAGCGATAGCGATCATAACGCGCTGCCGCATTCCCCCCGAAAGCTGGTGAGGATAGTCCTGGGCTCGGCGCTCCGGGTCCGGAATGGCGACGGCCCGCATCGCTTCAACAGCGCGGTCCCAGGCCTCGGACCGAGACGTGTCCTCATGCGCCAGCACAGCTTCCGCGATCTGGTAGCCAATCTTGAGAACCGGATTCAGCGCGGTCATCGGCTCCTGAAAGATCATGGCAGCCTTGCTGCCGCGCCACCGTCTCATTTCTACGGAATTCAGTTCGAGGATGTTTTGACCCTCGAGGAGGATCTCTCCACCGACAACGCGCCCGGGTTCATCGACGAGGCGCAGAATCGACAGTGCGGTCACACTCTTACCGGAACCGCTCTCGCCAACCAATCCGAGGGTCTTGCCCCGGTCGATGGAGAACGACACGTCATCGACAGCCTTGACGATGCCCTCATCGGTAAAGAAATGCGTCTTCAGGTTTCTGACTTCGAGGACGTTGGAACTCAATCTCTCACCGCCTCACGCTCGGTATCGAATATCGTCGCAAATGCTAGCACAGACAGAGCCGCGGGACTTTGAAACGGGCAGTTGAATTACTAACAGAGAGCGGCCAAGACGCCGCGGAGACAAGGAGTTCGAAGTGAGGGCTTCGCAGGCGTATATAAATATACGTCGAGAAAGCCCGAACGAGAACGACGCCGTATCCGCGGCGTCTTGGCCGCTCGACCGGGCTAAGATTTCCCCATTAGGATGAAGGGCGCCCAATAATAGGGATGGGGAAACTGACTTTTCACATCCAGAGCGGCTTGACGCAGGGCTTCCGGCTTGGACAGACCATCCAACAAGCCCTCGTAGAAGCGCTTCATGAGGAGAGTTGTTGATCGATCGTTAACGCGCCAAAGGCTGACGACCAAGGAAGGCGTGCCGGCATAGAGAAACCCTCGGGTCAGTCCCAGCAGTTCGTCCCCTTCGTAGAGAGCACTCATGCCCGTCTCACAGGCACTCAAGGTGGTCAATTCGGCTCCGAGCTTCAGGTTGAAGATATCCACGAGATTGAGCCAGCTATCCCCCAGTTTGAGAGATGAAAACATCGGGTTGTCGGCACGAAACACACCGTGCGCAGCGATGTGCAGCTTCCCCGCACTTGGCCCGTACTCTTTCAAAAGGTCCGCGCCTGCCTCTTCTCCCACGAACACTCGGGCGCTGGGTAGGAGCCCCCGAAGCATCTCGGCCTCATCTGCGATCGCCGGCGTCGAAGGATCGGGTACTGCCAGAACCAGATCCATCGTCGCTGCCGCCGGCGTCTTCGCCCTGCAAATCTTCAACACTGAAGCGCTGGCGCTGTAAACAACGTTGTGATTGTCGAGAACATATTCGGAACCGTTATGAAGGGCCTGGAAAGGAACATAGTGCAGCACGTGGTGCGGAATGATAACCAACGACCGGCCATCGATCCACGCCTTCAACGGAGCCATCAGCATGCGGTATAGATCCTGGAGGTGATGGAGTGCGGCACGAAGCAGATGAGGACCATGATCTTTCAGGTAGGCGTCACTCAGATGGAACTTGGACAACTGGAAGTTCAATCCCTTCAGGCACGCACGGACAGCGCCAGTTTCCGCCAGATCCTGTACGAAATGAAATCCGTCGGGCCGTATCACGAAGACGCAAAACTGGTTCCCGACAGTGTAGTACTCGATCATAGCTTCGTCTTCCGAAAGCATCTGCTGAACGTCTTCGACCGAGGGCATGGGCATCGATTCCAAAGTAGCCCAACCCTCCCTTTCAGAGCCCGCCTCGCGAAGCAGTGAAATCATTTCCTGTTCACGTTTGGAAATCTCTTCCTGAATTACCTTGTCCCTGGCCCGGGCACTCATCGTTGTGCCAACTTGGGACAAGCGGCTATACAACCCGTTCAAATCCTGACGAACCTTCTGGATCGCCTGCTGCTTCGGATTGGATTCGTCTGACTGCCAGAGGGTGTCCGTATTGTGCTCAAGCAAATCGATCAGAGTCCGCGACTTCGATCGCTCGACGAACTCGAAGGCTTCCCTTGGCAAGTCCATCTGGATTTTCAGCCCGACCAGATTTTCATAAACCTGATACTTGTCCTTACCAAATGACATCCGGAATTCGTCAAGTTGGATATTGCCGCGCAGCGATTCCATTTCCTCGATCGCTTTACGATAGAGACGCTCCGCCTCGAAAACGCCGGCGTTGGCGGCATGGAGAGTCCCCATCAGGTCATAGCACTGATAGGAAACCCAGGTGGCGTGGTAACCCGATAGGCTGCGGAGTGCACGGTTGGCCTCCTCGAGCGCATCGCCGTCGCGCCCCTGTTCTCGCAGGCTAAGCGCCAACGTAATGCGCGCGTAGGCTCCGCGGACGGCCAGACCCTCGGCCTCGAAGGCTGCCGCTGCGGTGGAAGCCAGTGTCTGGGCCGTAGGAAAATCCCCTCTCCGATGTTGCAGTTTAGCCAACTGCAAATCGACGCCGGCCGCCTCGACGGTTTTGCCGAGGTCCCGGAACATGTCGCCGGCAAGGTGAAAGGTCTGCTCAGCCGCGGCGGCTTCGCCGCGTTCCGACTGAGTAATTCCGACCAACGCCAGACACTGGGCGGTTTCAGCAGGACTCGAATTTTCTTCAAAGAACGTCTGTGCACTCTCGGCCAATTCCGCAGCCTCTTGCGGAAGATTCAGCTGGAGGTAAATCGTGGCCCGCTCAAGATCGCACAGAGCCAAACGCCGCTCATCTTCCTGCTCGCGGTAACGGGGTCGGACTCTTTCAAGGCTGCGGAGCGCTTCGGAATAACTGCCACGTTTGAAATAAAGGTCCGCGATGTTCTTGTCCAAAATGTCGAACCAAAGACCGATTTCGTGACGCACACAATGTTCGCGTGCCTTCTCGTAGCTCAGGATCGCTTCGTCAAAACGGTTCAACTGGGTGAGTGCCTCGGCCCGGTTCATTTCCACTGCCGCGACGACAATGTACTGGTCGCTTCC
Organism: Terriglobia bacterium; assembly: GCA_965218085.1. GTDB lineage: Bacteria > Acidobacteriota > Terriglobia > 20CM-2-55-15 > 20CM-2-55-15. Next base: position 353,441 of record CBDCKF010000002.1, read on the forward strand.
TTCGGCCGCCTCGAAAGCCCGATCGTATTCCACCAGGGAATCCCTGAATTGATCCAGGCGATAAAACAGGTTTCCCAGGGCGACGTGGACACGCGGCAAATACTCGGTGTCCCCGTCCGCTTCCAGAATGCCCTTCGCTTTCTCGGCAAGCTTCTGGGCCCGATCGAACTCACCGAGCGCCATCAGGTTTTCCGACTGTGCAACCAGCGTACGGCCAAATTCCCGGTCGGCGCCAGCCTCGGCAAACAGAGCGCTGGCTTTTTCAAACAGGGGCTGGGCTTCGGCGCCTTTTCTCATGTTCATGAAAACATAGGCCTGGCATTGTTGGGCAAAGGCGGCGGCTAGAGGCGTACCGAGTTCGGTGGCAAGCAGGAGGTTGGTTTCAGCTAAGACTTCAGCAAACTGACGGTCCTTGGGGAGCCATGCGCGAACCAGGGCGGAAAGTTCTACGATCAGTTCTTGGGAGGGAGGAAAACCAGAATCAGCAACGAACGCACGTTGCCCCACGACGTCACGAAGCTGGACCAAAGCATCCAGGAATTCCTGAACCGAGGAGGGTTTCACGGTAAGGTCGCTTCCTGCGTTTATCTGCGCGTTCTTCCTTTACGCGCTATGTCTGCGTATAGCCCCCCCTCCATTTGTTGAGGGAAGGAAGTTACGCCGAGACAGCGTCTCGACGATGTACGCAGAAGAGTGTCACCTGCCCTTCAGGCAGGTCCACGGACAAATGATAGGTATCCTGGGGAACTTCGTCGAATAAGAATTCGCCCACCGGGTTCGTCTTGGTCTTATATCGAATCACGCCATGAGACTCTAACCTCACGGGTGTGTTTTCAAAGAAACGCTCCGATTCTGACAGGACCTGGCCGGCCAGAGACACCCGTTCCTCTCCCGACTCGATGCGGACATCGACATCGACTTTGTGCCAGCCCTGAAGAGAAGTTGTCTCGGTACGCTGCCCACGTAGCGGACACCGGTCGGGGCAGGCTGCTCGAAGCTGTCGAAGACGAGTTTGGCAACTCTCAGCACCTTGCTGGTCTTGCTTTCGATCGGACGGAGTACGGGCTGGAACAGTTGAATGCCCCACTCTAAGAGTTCGGCGGGCGGTTCGTTCATAGCGTCATTATTCAGAAATACCAGCAATTCACTGAATTCTCCGGCATTATTCTGACACCGCTCGCACTCGCTCAGGTGCTGGTTTGCCTCGGCCAACGCTGTGACATCCGCTTTGTTTTCAATTTGTTCTATGAGTGTTTCAACCGTTAGGTGGCGCATCGCTTTCTCCGTGTCGATTCCGCATCCATGTGTGGGGTCCCCGGGTATCTCTGAAGACCCATCAGACGTTTCCCTACGTCTTCATAACGATGGAGCTGGCTCCGCGCTGATAAATACAAAAATGTCTGCGGGCCCGGATCCTTCATTGGACCCCCCGTCGGCGAAGCGTCGAACGGAGCTTCTCCAGGCACCGGGCGCGGGTCGGGCCTATGCTCGGAACGGGCATCTTAAGTTTCTCGCTAATCTCAAAGTAGCTAGGATCGGAAGGGTCCAGATAAAGGAGTTCCAGCAGCAGCCGGCATCGGTCGGCCATCTCGCCTATCGCCTCACGGACTTTCTGTTCCCTGTCCGAACGTATGCCGACTTCCTCGCTTGTTTCCGCGGGGTCCGGTGTCCCCTCCATGCCCTCTTCGTCGGAAACATCCCGATGCTTCATAGAGCGGACCTGGATGCACTGGCGGGTTGTCGTCGTGATTAGCCATGAACTGACCTTGGACTCGTCCTTGAGATCCTGGAGGTGCTCGATCAGCTTGACGCAAACTGTTTGGAAAACGTCATTGCAATCAGAAGGGGCGAAACCAAACTTGTTCGGGATGGAGAATATCAGCCTGCGATACCGCGTGATCAGGGTTTCCCACGCCCGAGCCTCGCCTTCCAAACACCGGCCAACGAGCTCCGAGTCGGTCAGTTTCTTGTAGGCGTCCGGTTTCATTTCCGGATTTTCCTGGCCTTCCAGAAGTTGTGAAGTCCGAAACCCAGCATCGCGACAGAGAAGACGACGGTCAGCACGATTCGCCAGATGCCGGCCTCGGGCACGGCAGCCCACCGTTGGTACTCTGGAACGACGCTGGCGCCTCCAATAATCGCCAACGCAAGGAAGAACCCGCCGACAACTTCAAGCGTCAGTGTGTGTAATACCCGAAAGGCATCCTTGAAAGCGGTTCTGAATCTCCCTGCCATGAGTGTGGGCTTCCTACCCTGACTCCTCGATGGTGACGCGGCGACAATCGCCACTTGAATCTTGACTGGCCGTGGGGTCGAAGTTCAATCCCTGATTTACAGTGTTGAAAAAATTGTTCCCGATGAGGGACACGCGCTGAGCTTTCGCTCGCTTGACAGCCCTCCAAAGAAGTGTGATACCTTGCCAGTTTACCGCCGCAGGATCGGCTGGAGAAACTCTGGAACTCGACGATAACCTCAAGAAGCTGATGAAGGATTTGGGAGCGGCAATTAATGACGCTCTGTCGGATTCCACAGGGATCAGCGACGCGATCCAGAACGTCCGCGACGGCGGGTACGACGTGTATCTGGTCCTGGAGGCCACGATCGGTTTCAACAGGCTGCCGGGCGAAGGCCACGAAAGCGACGACGGCGCAGACGGGAACGACCGGGCCGCTATTCACAAAGATATTGAACTGCAGGTTAACGCTCAGGACATGAAGTTCCTCAAGTCCCTCAAAATCAGAGTCGACGATCTGGAAAACCAATGAGCTGCATTTCGACTATCGTTGCCAGCACCTCCTCAAGCCGAACATCCTTTATTGATTCCTTCTTGATGTAGCGATCCTGCGAACCTACAGGCCTGTAATGCTCGGGCAGGCTGCTGCTGAAAATCCCCAAAGTCGGCACACCCAAGGCCGATCCGATATGCATGGGGCCAGAGTCGTTGCTGACCATCAGGTCGGCACCGGCGATCACGCTGGCCATTTCCTGAAGTCCAAGATCGGTGAAGAGTTGGGCCGAGGGACCGGCCTCGCTCTTGACCTGGAAGGCGATCGATTGCTCGACCTCGGAAACGCCTGAGAGCACATACACAGTGGCGCCCCACCGGGCCGCAACATTCGATGCGAGGGCCGCAAATCTGGAGGCAGGCCATCGGCGTTCCGGTACGGACGCGCCGACATAGAGGATCACCGATGGCCCCGGATCAACCGGGCTCGCAATCGGGACATGAATGTTAGGCCCCACCTCAATCACAGGGCTTTCAATGAACTGGCTGCCGGAAACACCGGGAACATGCTCGACGACTCTCTGAAACATTTCCGACACATGAAGCCTCTTATCTTCCTCGGCAGGTGGGAGGTTGAAGCAAAACGGAAGGTATGCACGGTCTGCGCGTTTCATTCCCAATCGGTACCGCGCGCCGGAAAACCGGGCCAGCAGATTGGTCTCGCGAAAGCTATGGAAGTCCACAACCAGATCGAAACGGCGGGAGCGCAAGTCACCCACAAGTCTCCATATATCTCGCAGTGCCTCCCGACGCGTGCCATCCCGCATCCGAATCCGGTCGACAGAAATCACTTCGTCGATGTGAGGACAGAGTTCCGCAATCGGCGCCGAGCGGCTTCCCGTGGCCAGCGTCAGCCGGGCTCCGCCAAAACTACTCTTCAAGCGCGCGAGAGCAGGGAGCAGCAGGACGACGTCCCCAATCCGGGCGAAACGAACCGCCAGGATATTGGAGATACCGGAAAGCGGTGTCACGGAACGATGATTCGGCTCGCCTCTTCCTGCGTCGGCCCGGGAGCCACTGAGGCCAACCAGTCGAGATATTGCCGACTCCGGGGGCGACCGCTTGAACGTGATTCGGCAGTCACCAGCAGGAAATCGAGCAATTCGGGAGTATCTGAAACCCGGAGCGCGTCGACGGTCGGCCCTTGAGGCTGCATCAACTGTTCCAGGACCGACTTAATAACACGATAGAGACCCATCGAGGCGACGTTGCCCTCGGGCAGCGTTTCATAGTGAATGCCCGAAGAAAGTGTTTTCATCGTGGCTCTGACAGCATCGAGTGCATCCCGCACGTCCTGATCGACCATACCGGGTGTCCGGACCCTCTCCTCCAGGATTGCGTGGGCCAGTGCGTTGATGGCTGCCGTGTTTCGGTAGAGAAATTGCTGATTGAACTGAGGTGTGGGCTGACCTGGATCATGGCGGTGTTCCCGGGAGGATTCGAACGAGCGTCCTTTCCGAAGATAGACACAATCGCCGGGACAGTCGATTTCGACCTCGCGCTTTGTCCCGCAACAAATGGAACAGATCTTGGCTGCTTTTGCGGGGCAGTGGCGCTTGGCCATTCGCTGAGAACAGAGAGGGCACTTCGCCATACTTGCCGCGAAGTATAGCACCTTTGTTTCGACTCTAATTGGGTGTCGAAGATGAAACCGGCCGTGGCTCGCGCGACCCTCGTAAACGGGTTCTCTTTCACAGAAACCTGGGTCTGTTTTCGAAAGACCCTGCATCTGGCCCCTGCGCTGGTTTGACTTTCCCTACGCGGCAACGCGATAATTGCTGTTTACGTTTTTGAAGAGATTGGGGGTGTGTCGCACGTGGCTGAAGTGAGACTGAACGAGGGCGAGTCAATCGAAAATGCTCTCCGCCGCTTCAAGCGCAAGGTCCAGCAAGAGGACATCATCAAACAGGTTAAGAAGCACTCCTTCTACCTGAAGCCCGGCGAAAAGAAAAGAATCAAACAAGCTCTGGCAAGAAAGCGCAGCCGGAAGAAAATACGACGGCGCCCGGAACGCGATACTTAAGCATTTTATCGACCGAAAGGCCCTCGGAATGCCCGAGGGCCTTTTCTTATCGCGCGGGCCATTACTAACTTAGAGCCGTGATGGCACTGACGTCGATTACGTCCTCCACGCTGCATCCCATCCTCAACTCATTGGCCGGTGTATCTAGGCCACGAAGAATCGGGCCCACGATCCGGGCGCCCTCGAACGCACGCTCAAGTGAGTATCGATGATTGCCCGGCTGGCGATCGGACAAGACATATATGTTCGCACTTCCGTTAGCAGGGAAGCCGGAGTGCAGCTCGCGATCGACCACCAAACCGGCCTCACGCGCTTGAAGCGTATCAATGGCTTGCTTCACTCGACCCTCGAGCATGTCGGCGGCACTCTCGAATCTACTATGTGCCCCGAGCGACGCGACGACCGAAGGCGCAAGGAATCCCACCCGCGACTCAGTTTGGAGCAACTCCCGGCCGCAACGACAAGCTTCGAGCGCGATTTCTGCCAGTTCGAATGGCCGGGGGGGCGCCATAGCCATCCCCTCGGCAACTAAAAACCCATTGCGTGGGTCGCCCTCTGGAAAGGCAATCAGAAAACAGCGGCACCGCGGCCCATGGCCGACACTTAACCCGGCCGCTCCCTCCAGCCCTTTCTGACCGTCTGCCGATCCCGGTCCGGCGACGAGCCCGTGCGCATCTCTTGCACGAACCATTGCAGCCGCGTACTCGGTCGGATCTTTGAGCCTCTGCCGTAACTCGGATTTCTGGAAACCCTGAGCACGCAAGTCCTCCATCAGGATGTCTACATACACATCCGCTCTTCCGGAATCGGGGTCAACAAACTCGAAACCAATGAGGGAGATTTCCCGGGTCCGAAGTTCGGATTCAATCCACGGCTTATCCCCGATGAGGATGGGATGAGCGATTCCTTGCCGGGAGATAGTGTCTATCGCCTCAAGCACGCGTTGATCTTGTGGGTTCGGATAAACAATCCGCCTGGCAAGAGAGGAGGAGCGCTGACGAATCCCGTCGATCGCTGGGAACATACTAGAGATTGGGAACCGCACCTGGGCTAAGCGCGCCAGGGATGAACAAATCATTCCGCAATTCGAAAACAGTTGCGATTTGAAGAAGATACCGAAGTCCGTGCTTGTAGCTTACAGATTAACCCGCTTACGCCGGGGACTTCTCCTTCTTCTTCTTACTCTTGATTCCGTGACGTTTGATCTTCTGGTTGAGCGTCGAAAGCGGCACGTGGAAGCTCAGAGCGGCCTCGGTCTGACTCCAGCCGCTTCGCTCCAGCTGGTCGAGGATCGTTCTCTTCTCAAAGGCATCAACAATCTCGAACAGCGACAGGTTGGCATCCAGGCCCAGCGAACCGGGTGTGGCGAATCGCGACGGGGGCCGTGTAACAGACTGGGGAAGCAGGTCCTGACCGATGACGTCCGAATATGCGAGGACGACGGCCCGTTCGACTGCGTTTTCAAGCTCCCGAACGTTGCCTGGCCAGCTATAGTCCATCAGCACCTTCAACGCTTCCGCACTGAAACGATATATTGGCTTGTCGTTCTCCTGACAATACTTCCGGATGAAGAAATCGACCAGTGGCGGTATATCTTCACGGCGATCGCGCAGCGGGGGCACCTCGAGCGCGATAACGTTTAGCCGATAGAAAAGGTCTTCCCTGAACTCTCCGGCATCGACCAGAGACCGAAGATCGGCGTTGGTTGCCGCAATGATTCGGACGTCCACCTTGACGGATTCGGTTCCTCCCAGTCGCATGAACTCTCGCTCCTGAATCACACGGAGTAATTTGGCCTGAATGTCCGGTCCGATCGTCCCGATCTCGTCCAGAAAAATTGTTCCCTGATCGGCCACCTCGAACAAACCCTTCTTCGCGGCTACAGCACTCGTGAAGGCGCCCTTCACGTGCCCGAACAGGGTGCTCTCGAGCAAGTCCACCGGCATACTCCCGCTGTTGACAGGAACGAACGGTTTCTCTGCGCGCGGGCTCTTCAGGTGGATCGCCTTCGCAACCAACTCCTTGCCTGTACCGCTCTCCCCCTGGATCAATGTCGTGCTCCGGCTGGCGGCGACCTGAGTCACGAGATCGAGAAGTTCGAGCATGCGCTCACTCTTCCCAATGATGTTGCTGTAGCCGAAGCGTTCTTTGAGAGCCCGTCGAAGCTGCAGGTTCTCACTATAAAGCCTGCGCTGTTTGATGGCGTTGTTCACGATCACCATCAACTTATCGTTGTTCCAGGGCTTGGTTACGTAGTCGTAAGCTCCAGACCGGATGGCCTCAACGGCGGTTTCCACCACAGCCATTGCGGTAATGATGATGACCGGAAGACCCGGATCAATGTTCTTGAGTTCCTTTTGGACGTCAAGGCCGGAGCGGCCGGGCAACATAAGATCCAAAAGCACGAGATCGCAGGACTCGGTCTCGATATGTTTGAGGCAGGCATCGCCGTTGGCAACTGCATCTACAGCCAATCCCTCAGAGCTCATCAGAAGTTCGAGGCTGTCACGAATTTCCTCCTCGTCGTCCACGACGAGGATGCGGGGCTTGCCTGGCTTAGACATTCGCGGGCTTTCGGGCCAGTGGCAGCTCTAAACGGAACGTAGCGCCTTCTCCGGGCTGGCTCTCGACGAAGATGTTTCCGCCGTGCTCTTGAACAATGCCGTAAGAGACGGACAAGCCAAGACCGGTGCCCTTACCGACCGCCTTCGTCGTAAAGAATGGGTCGTAAATCTTCTTGATGTTCTCACCGGTGATGCCGGACCCGGTATCTTCGATCCAAACCCGCAACTTCGCGCCAGCCTGGTCGGTCCGAATACGAAGAGTGCCTCCATGAGTCATCGCGTCTTTCGCATTCAGGAAAAGATTCAGGAAGACCTGCTGCATCTTACCGGCGTTACCGAAGGCAAGGGGCGCTTCGGCCGCAAACTCTCGTTCCACAATAATCCCGGCATTCTTCAACTGATGTTCCAACATTGAAACGGTCTCGGCAATGATCTGGTGGACATCCAATTCCACAAACTCGGTGGCATTCGTCCTGGAAAAGCTCAAAAGATTATTAACGATCTCGGACGCCCTGAACGTCTGCTTGATAATCTTGTCCATCAGCTTGTTTCGTTCGTCTCCGGGGTTGATTTGTTTGCGAAGAAGTTGGGAGTAGCTCGAGATCACCGCGAGCGGCGTGTTGACCTCATGCGCCACGCCGGCGGCAAGCAAACCCATGGACGTCAGCTTGTCATTTTGAACCAACTGGTCTTCAAGCCGCACCCTTTCGGTAATGTCGTCAACGATGATCAAGCGGCCCTTCGTACGACCCTCTTTGTCCAGGAGGGGCGTTGCCGAAAAGTTGACAACGAGGTCACCCCAACGATGCTTGTAGAGGTTCCTCTCTTCGCGCAGACGCTCCAGCGATTGCTCCGGAATTACGGTCGCAGCTTGCTTCCCGACGACTTCAGCCCGCGTACGGCCGGTAAGTCCCTCCAGCGCGCGGTTCCAACCGACAATGCGCCCGCTGACTTCCACCATGACACCGACACTGATTGATTCAATGATGTTTTCGTTGAAGTCTTTCAGCGTTTCGTATTCGGTCGCCTTATCTTCCAACGATTGATACAGCGTCGCGTTTTCAACGGCTATCCCTATGTAGTCGGAAATACCTTCCAGCAGATCGATATCTTCACTGGTCAGATACTCTCCATCATGGGTTCGGCCCATACCCAGGTATGCGATCACTCGCCCTTTCACCCGGCATGGTATGAAGTAACTCAAACCCGATTCGTCTTCTCCAGAAAACACGTAGGGCTGGTCGATGTCCTTTGTCAGGGTGGGGTAAACGGTTCCCTCCGGAATGTCGAGCCCGTGTGCGCGCGCCAAAACGAAGCGGGAGGGATTGTCCGGGTCCTCCAAAAGAACGGCCATCTGGTCAACCAGAAGCGATCCGGAAAGCCGTTCGACAATCCGGTCCAGCACTTTGGCAAGATCCACCTCCGAGCCCAGCTTCCGGCCGAAATCGGTGACAGTCACCCGCAGGTTGTAGCGTTCCTTGTAGAAGAACTTGTCCAGCCAGACCTGGATATGATCCTTGGTGGGTGCGAACAAAAAAGCGGCTACAATCGTGGCAATAATACTCCCGATAATGCCCAGTTGGGGCAAGCCTGTCCCGAACAATGAACCCACCACAACGACGACTGTTACATAGAGCCCAACCACCAACGCGGTCGCGAGCGTGTAGGCCGCACCGCGTTTGAAGAGAATGTCCACGTCCATCAGCCGATACCGGTGTATTGCCCAACCAAACGATATCGGAATAAAAACGAGCGGAAACACAGCGACATCAGCGAATTCGGAGGGCACGAAACCGAACACGCGCGGCAGGGACTGGAACAGGAAGTAGGGAACAACCGCTACCGCGGTTCCACGCGTCACCCACTTCATCTGCTGGCGGAGTTCAGGCTCGTGGACGGTTCGATAGGTATGCATCAATATGCCGGCACTGAGCACGAAGAACAGTCCGAAGTGAAACACGTTAAGGCTGTCGAGTAAGTCGCGCAGAACCAGGGGCGAGGGGAAGAACCCGAGAATCCCGGTTACAAACAAAAGCCAGGTGGTCATCAACAACGCGGCAGGCAGGTAGATCATCCCTACGATGTAGCGGTATCGCTCGACCCAACGATTCCTGATGGGGAACTCGAGACAAAAATGCATGAACATCGGCGGCAAGAAGACGTGCGCCGCCAGGTCTGACCAATAAATCGTCCAGTCGAAATCGTTGAACTTCCCGGTGCTATGAAAGACGTAAAAGATGAATGAAACCAGACACACAAGGTAGAAGTGTGTCGCATGCGGGGCACGCCATCGCTTGGTCACCACGAAGAGTCCAACCAGCAAATACAAAACGCCGATAATTTCGAGATAGGTGAACTGACTCTGAAAACGCTCCGGTTGGGGGGAAACAACAACAGTCGTTTCAAACGCCGCTCCGTTACGCTCCAGCTGATAGGTCACCCTCGCCCACTCCCCGAGGTCGTAGAGGACCTGCGTCACGTGACGATCGTTCTGAATCCCGATCTCATCGATCGCGATTAGAACATCGCCTCTCGCTATCCCCGCCCTGCTGCCGGGTCCGTCCGTCAGCACGAGCGCTGCCTCGACAGCGCCGGGCCGACTCTCAATCCAGGACACACCATCATCAGGAGCAACCCAACTGCGTTTTTGCTGCACGTTGAGTCCGCCGAGGATGATCAAGCCCAAGCTCAGGATTACCGTGGCGATTAGCCGGAATGATAGGATTCGCGTCATTTTCGTCGAACGGAGATACGCCTCGCTGCACTAATATGGTGCACGTCGCTTACCAAAGAAGTGTATATGGTTACAAACACTTAGAGCCCTACATCCGCAATAATACTGTTTTTGGGATACAAAATACAATAATCCGTATTTCGCTCAGAACTTGAAGTGAATCCCGCCTTTGAGCAATCGCGGATACCCCGCGTGCACTGTCCGCCGCGAGCCAAACGATGGCTCGAACAGGTTCCGGGCATCGACAATCGCTTGGACCTTGGCGGGTAGGATTCTCGGGCTGGGTAAATCTTGTGCGATGGTAAGACTCAAGGTCGGGTCGTTGTACTCAGCGAACCGTTGGTAAGGATCGATCGGCGCCAGCGAAAAGCCGGACGTCCACCGATAAACCGCTGTAACAGACGTCCGCGTCGGCTCAATATCCGTCTTAAAGCGGGCTGTTACGACATGAAAGTTCCTCTGCTCGGCTTGCTCTCGCAACTCATGAGGCGAAACGACGCCTGGGTCAAACCCGATTCCGTTCGCGTATGTGTACCCGACACTCGCCTCGAAATCTCTGAAGGTCCCATCCATAGAAAACCGCAATCCCGAAGATGCCGCCTGGGCACGGTCGAAGAACACGATGGCACGACGGCCGTCGTCGGAATCGACGAGGAAAGCCTGGGTCCCCAGCCGGTCGCGAAATGCGACGGCCGAAACCTGGACGACCTCCGACAGCGTGTGACTCGTTCCGAACTCGGTGTGGGAATACCGCTCCAACTCGGGTGGGATATATACGGAACGGCCAAAGTACTCACGTCCGCGGATCGCGTCGGTGGTATCTTCCGGCGTCTGTCGGGAGAAAGATCCGTGAATAGTCGTGCGGGGAGCTGGGGCCCACGTCACACCAAACTCCGGCCGGATATAGTTTTCTCCGTTAATCCCCTCCGCTCGACCGATCGACGTTCCGTAGTCGAAAACCAGATCGTCGGACCACCGAAGCTGCTCGTCATAGTGGACTTGGATTTCACGGGCTTCAGGACCCCCGGCCTCGCCGTTGAGCATCGCGCCCTGACGCATGTTTACGGCAAGCGATGATCTGTGGCGATCGGCGGACGAAAACTCGTAGGTGGCACCAAATCCCCGCGGTTGATTTGCGGCCTCCGTGTATTGCCCTGAAAAGGTGACCCGGGAATCGAGAGCCAGCGGAACGCTGAACGAGAAGTGAGAACCCACCGAATCACTCGATTCACCCGAAGTGTCCATGGAAGTCGAGTACACCTGAACATAGCCGGACGTCTCCGTGCTTCCCAGCGCGGCGGCTGCACCCGCCTCATCGTCGGTCGGGATATCTTCGACCAATCGCAGTATGGGACGCGTGGAGGGCGCACTCCGGAGCACCCACTTCATGTCTTCGAAGCTGCCGCCCCGCACTCCGCGGCGGACGATATCCATTGCGGCCTGCAGACTCAGGGTAAGCGCGACTTCAGCGCCGATATTGAGGTCGATGTTGGAAGCTACGGCTGGAAGAAAATTGGATTTGGTGACCCGGACCAGGTAGCGCCCGGCGATCAGATCCGGAACAGAGAAAACTCCGAGGTGGTTGGTAAAGACGAACTCGCGAATAGAGGAGTCGACCGACTGGACCGCCACCAGCGCCCCGGCCAAGGGCAAGCCCGCGCTGTCCTGGACGCGGCCCTGAATCGCTGACAGATTCTGGGCGTCCGCGGTCCCAACCATATGTGTCCCGCACACCAGCAGGACCACCAGGATTCTCGCTCCTAGCCAGCGAGGGGACGTGTTACTCATGAACTTCCCTCTGGAGCCAAACCCCACACGAGAGCGCGCGGGGTGATGTCGAGCTACCGACTTGCGAGGAGTGGCTCTTGAACCACAAAGTCGCCGGTCTGGCTGACGATCTCACCAGACAGGTTGTCGGTGATGCGGACCTGAAGCGAGTACTTTCCGGGCTCAAAATCGCTCAGATCAATCATTTTCTGCAGAGTCATCTGCTGGGCGGCTCCCGACAATTCGTCCGTCGTCTCCACGATCTTCTGTACTTCCCGGCCGTCTCGCGTGATGAGCGTTTCTACTGTGGCCGACGGCTTCAATTGATTCTCATCGATCTGCAGGTTGTAGATCTGGATCCAGTAATAGAGTTCCTTGTCCTGATAAAACTCCCGCTTCACGCTCGGGCGCACCCTCAGACTCCCCAACACAAACGGCGCGGAACCCACCTGTCTGGATGGCACCGGCTCGATCAAATCCGCCAGGATCAGCGAACTCGACGTCAGCTGTTCGCTCGAAAAGCGCGGAACCGCCAGACGCTGGTTGATCGTTCCCACGTTATCGCTTTGAATATCCTTGATAACCAGATCAATTTTGTAGAGGCCCGGACTCAGCGGCAGCACCTTCTGGTAAATAGAACTTCTATCCAGAGATTCGCTGAACAAGGCATCCGGAGTGGCTAAAGTGATCGTGTCCTCAAACGTCTGCGCAATTCGCCCGTTGATACCTGTCACCTGGCCGAAGATGTTGAGTGTCGCTTCATGAATCCCCTGCGTTTCCAGGAAAGCGATATCCCTGTTTCGGACAAGAACGGTGACCGGAGCCAAAACCGTTTCGTCGGTCACGCGGACAAAGTCGGTCCTCAAATCAAAAGGAAGCAGGTTGTAGGAAAGGTTAGTCGTGACGATCGCTTCCAGATCGGTGAACTTGATCTCCGGCGGCAGGAAAGCCTTTGAAAATAACTCGAGCCGGTCGAATTGATTGTCGCCGCCAATGCGTGTGCCCTGGTAGGAACCCTCCCGGCGATCCATTACTGCCCTGTCCCTGTCAGCGCCTTCTTCCATGAGTTGCTCTCGCAACGTCATGCCCGCACCGGGCGAGCTGGACATCATTTCCTTCTCATACGGATGCAAGGCCAAACGGAACTCGCCGGTCATTGTCGGGTCGACGAACTCGAATTCGATGTTGTTGCCGAGTCCGGGAATATAGCGGTAATACCACTTGTCGAAAGGATAAACGTTCGTCATCCCGCCGCCTTCGTCCAGGGTCCGCTGGTACGTCCCGCCCTGAATCTGCCCCTCTTTACTGGTCGGTTCGCCGTGGATGATATAGATCCGGCCTCGGTCGGTCATCCATCCCGGCTTGCCGGAAGAAAACCGCTCATTGGCATGTGCGATGCGCCGGTAGTGCTCCTCCCGGTATTCGTTCTCAATCGTATCCGGCGTCGGGTCGCGTCTAAGCCAGAAGGTCTCGATAAAACTTGCCCGCTGCTCATCCGCGGTCAGCGATTCGAACGCGTCCCTTTCTTCAGACGTGATAATAAAAGCCACGTCCTGATCCAACCACCTCTCCAACGCGCGATTCGCACGCTCTAACCGAGCGCTGTCGCTGTCTCGCTGAGCCCAAGCCGGCGCAACGCCGACCAGGAGTGCGATCGCAATGGCCCCCACGATTAACCTACGACTCATAAACCACCTCGATTGACGGATAATGCTTCAAGTTTAATTTGTCCAAATATCATAGCATTGGGGGCTTAACAGTCAAGCAATTCAGTGGTTTGGTAGTGCCAAGTTGCCGGGATGGACTCGTAAGGCGCGGCCCCCTGCCGTATCGCCCGCCAGATAACAAGCGCCCGCGGGCCCTCCGGCATGATTTTCGAGGTTTCGAACGCTGTCACTCACCCCGAGTGATTTCCCATCCCTTCCCGAACTGCTACAGTGTCTCTCAGTATCAAGCCCAAAGGATTTGAGACGACCGGAAGCTTCCAAGGTGAGAAACGATTCCCAGCCAACGACCCACTCATCCAGCAAGGTCAGGCTCGGAAGACCCCGACTGCTGTCCGACCACCGCGCGATGGATGCTCTGCTGCTGGCGCTGTCAGCGATGTGGGTTTCCGCCATCGTGGTTGCCCCGCTCGCTGAACACCGAGAAATCTATGCTTTTTTCTCGGCTATCTGCCACCAGATCCCCGCTCGGAGCTGGTTTCTGGCTGGAGAACCCCTGGCAGCGTGCGTCCGCTGCACGTCCGTGTATGCCGGATTCCTCAGCGCTCTCGTCCTGCGACTTCCTCCGGTGCCACGGCTACTGAAGGTGTCCGTTGGGTTAATGCTGATGGAGGTGACCGCAGCTCACCTCTGGGTCGATCTTGAACCTGCCCGTGCGATTTCCGGACTCCTGGTCGGTCTGGCTGGAGCGGGTTTCGTCTCCGAAGGGATTCGGGACATGGTCTCACGCCGGGCCGGATATCGGACTTTTTCACGGACGCCTCAGACAGAGGACATTCTTGAACACCTGTAGACACTGCGGGGCGACGCTGCCTGATGAAGCCCAGTACTGCATGCAGTGCGGTGGTGCGGCCTTCGAGCCAAGGGAACTATCCGAACCCTTACCGGTTTCCGGATTTGTCGAGCCTGCGGTTCTCGGCGGCGCCTTCCTCGGAACCCTTTCCGCCCTCCCGATTGTCAGTTTAGGCAACGCGCTGTGCTGCATGTGGGTGTTGGGCGGTGGCGCCCTGGCGGCCTGGTTGCTGCGAAGAAAACATCCTCAGGGGCCGGAGGCGGTGACCTACGGAGATGGTGCTTTTGTGGGAGTGCTGAGCGGGGCCTTTGGCGCGGTCATCGCGACCGCGATTTCGATCCCGGTACGCTTGTTGAGCACCGAGGCCTTGCGTGCGGAGATGGAGGTGTTCGAAGAACTACTGACCGACATCGAAGGCCCGCTTCGGGAACTATTCCTTCGGCTGGTGTCTCCGGAGTTGTCGTTCGTCACTGTCCTGGCAACGTTCTTTATGAACCTGGTGACGTTTTCCCTGTTCGCGATGGTCGGAGGAATCCTGCTCCTTGCGATAATGGGCCGCAAGTCCGGCAATCCCATTCCACCGCGTACATGAACGGGCACACGAACTGACAGTTAGGCTGTACAACGAGGTCTGGTGGAATCACCGCGATTGAGCCATGAAATCAGCGATGAACAATACAGGAGAGATGGCGGTATTCTTTGTCTCGAGAAAGTCTCCGCGTCAGGCTATGGATCAGACTCCAACGAAGTAACCCACAATCTGATAGCCCATCAGGACGAAACCGCCCGCCATCAGCGCGGAGTTGGTCAGAAAGGCGTGGTCTAAATACCCTTCCCGCGTCCGCCAATAGCTTAAGACAATCAGGACGCCCGTCAAGGCGAGTATTTGACCAATTTCCACGCCAATATTAAAACTCAGAATGTTGGCGACCAGTCCATCCTGCGCCAGGGTGAACTCCTGGAGTTTGGTTGCAAGACCCAGGCCGTGGAAGAGCCCAAACACCAGAACTGCTGCACGCGTGTCCATCGCAAAACCAAAGAACCGCTTGAAGCCATCGACGTTTTCGAACCCCTTATAGACTACGGACAATCCGATAATTGCGTCGATCACGTAAGCATTCGCCTGCAATCCTCCGAGAACACCCGCGAGCAGCGTCACGCTGTGGCCGATAGTGAAGAGGCTCACGTACAAGGCGATGTCTTTCATCCTGTACAGGAAGAAGATGACACCGACCAGGAACAGGAGATGGTCATAACCGGTAACCATATGCTTGGCTCCGAGGTACATGAACGGGCCGATGGCCGCTCCCTCGTTGGTCTGAACGAATTGGGCGTCTTGTTGCGAAACGCCGTGGGCATGGATGGAGCCCGGAACAGAGAGAGTCAGCAGAAAGGTCAGAAGCCCGAGGGCGAGAAATCGTCGAGTGATCATGATGCCCAGCTTATACCACTCGACAAAGCGAAGCGCAAAACGCAATCCTGGCTTTCCGGCGCTCCCGACGGGCTAGCAGTGTGCTCCGTAGGCGGCGAACTCAACGCCGCCCTACGAGAATGGGGTGCGGCTTATATTGCGCGCCCAGAGCTTCCAGTTCGCTCTCTTCCAGCTTTAAGCCGACTGCACCGACCGAATCCTCGAGATGATCCAGATGGGTGGCTCCAACAATGGGAGCAGCGACGCCGGGTTGATGCATCAGCCAGGCCAGCGCAACCTGGGCATTACTGACGCCGCGCGCCCGGGCAACCCGCCCCACCTGGTCCACAACGGCAAAGTCGTACGGTTCAAAGTAGAGACGCCGGGAGTAATCGTCCACCTTCGCCCGCTGCGTATCGCCAGAACCTTCCCTTGTCCGGTTACCGGCAACAAAACCGCGCGCCAGAGGGCTGTAGGGCGTCACGGCGATGCCCTCCTCCACGCAGAGGGGCATCATTTCCCTCTCCTCTTCCCGATAGACGACGTTGTAGTGATTCTGCATGCTGACGAAGCGCGGCGCGGCGAGTTGATCGGCCACGTAGAGCATCTTGGCGAACTGCCAGGCCATCATGCTGGAGGCGCCCACGTAGAGCACTTTACCGGCCTTCACCAGGTCTTCCAGGGCTCGAATCGTTTCATCAACAGGTGTCTGGTCATCAAACCTGTGAATCTGGTAGAGGTCCACGTAGTCCGTACCCAGACGACGGAGGCTGCTGTCGATGGAATGAAAAATATGTTTGCGCGACAGTCCCCGCTGATTCGGGTCGTCTCCCATCGGCATGAACACCTTGGTGCCGATGACAACACGGTCGCGGGAAGGGCCGAAGTCTTTGAGCGCACGCCCAAGGATTTCCTCGCTTCGGCCACCGGAATACACGTCGGCCGTGTCGATGAAATTGATCCCCAGCTCCAGCGCCTTCCTAATAAAAGGACGACTCTCTTCCTCCTCCAAAACCCATTCTCTCCAGGTTGCGGAACCATAGGTCATGGTGCCCAGACATAGGCGGGACACTTTTAATCCGCTTGAGCCAAGGTTGACGTATTCCAATGAGCCTCCCTCGTATATTTGGATGGTTTGAACGGACGGATTGTGCGAATGCCCGTTAACCGACTGGCGCCTTCGCAGTGACGGAGAGCTAGTGACCTGTACCACCCGAATCGGGAGCAGCGCCGATGGGTCTTGGCGGGGAGATCGAGGCGCGAGACGGAAGTCGATGTCTTCACATCGACGACGGCTCGCAACAAAGATATCGCCGGCAACCCCCATCGGCCCAAAGGGTTCGGGCGTTACGGCATTGTCTTCGTTGTCGTCGCCGCCTCGCAATGTAGGGCCATTTACTCGTTGCCGACTCCTTGAATCCAACGCCGTTTGGCCGCAACGCTGCTCCCGATTCGGGTGGTACAGGCCACTCTAGTTCACGTATCGCTCGTACAGCGTTGTTCGCTGCCGGGGCGTGAAGCCCGCATCCGTGATCAGACGGCGAAGTTCGTCCGCGGTAGCCCAGTGGTTCGCACCGGCAGCGCTGATCACGTTTTCCTCGATCATGATGCTGCCCATGTCGTTGACCCCAAACCTTAGCGCGATCGATCCCAGCTTAAGACCAACGGTGAGCCAGGATACCTGCAGGTTATCGACGTTATCGAGGTATATACGAGACAACGCGAGGAGCCGCAGGTATTCGGCGGGCGTAACCTCGGGAAGGTCCCGCTCACCGAGAGGCGTGTTGTCTTTCTGAAACGTCCACGGAATAAAGGCGGTGAAACCTCCGGTCTCGTCCTGGAGATCCCGAAGCCGCCGCAGGTGCCGGATCCGGTGTTCCAGAGTCTCTCCAACGCCCACCATCATCGTGGCCGTCGTTCGCAGTCCCTCATTGTGTGCTACCCGGTGAACCATCAGCCATTCATCAGTTGTACACTTCAGCGGGCTGATGGATTGTCGAATCTCGTCATCGAGAATCTCGCCACCCCCACCCGGCATCGATTCGAGTCCCGCCGCAATCAAGCGACGAAATGTTTCGGCAACGGTGAGGCCTGAAACGCGTGCAATGTTCAGCATCTCAGGCGGCGAAAAACAGTGGCGTTGCACATCGGGAAAGCGTTCCCGCATCCCGTTGAGGAGCGTTTCGTAATAGTCGATCTTCAGACCGGGATGGACTCCGCCCTGCATCAGAATCCCCGTACCGCCACGGTCGACGGTTTCCTGCATCTTCTGATAAATAAGCTCGTTCGGAATAACATAGGCTTCCGGGTGCCCCTCCGGACGGTAGAACGCGCAGAAGCTGCAATATTCGTTGCACACGTTCGTGTAGTTCACGTTCCGGTCGATGATATAGCTGACGACTCCGTTGTCGTGGTGGTTCCGGCGGATCGTATCGGCCGCTTCGCCCAACTCCAGAAGATCGGCCTCCATGAAAAGCTGTGCCGCCTCGCCGTCCGAAACACGCGTGCCCTCGAGGGCTGATTTCAAAATGTCTGAAGAGGATTTCACAAGAATTCGATACCACGGACGGACTTGAGCACGCCGGCCCGGGCTGCCATCTGGTAGAACTGTCCCAATGCCGCCACGCCGTCCGAATCCATATGATAGTCCATATTCTTTTGGAGGTATTCAAAGAGGAATGTTTTGTCTATTCCAAGCTTCTCCTGGTAGCGCTCTGCGATCGTGTCGAGGTTTTCGAGGCCAAAAGTCCGTGAGTCGGTCAGCTGTTCCGTGATCGCGGCACCGTTGAATCCCTTTCGCGACGCCCAGAAGGCGAAGACGAACGGCAACCCTGTCAGGTTGTTCCAGCGCTCCATCAGATCAAAGGTCTGAATGGGCTCCGCGCCGTACCGGACGAGTTCCTTCTCGTTTTCGGCATTGGGGAGTTGGTTGTCGAACCGGTACCGGAGGGCTGGATCCCCGATCAAGAGCGCGGCATCGTTGTGGGACAGCATAGAAGCCGGGTCCGGGTCACCCGGCCGAAACTCAGGCTTGTTTCCATAAAACTCATTCAGGACCACTTGCGTCAAAGCCACTGACGCACGCGAAGCGCTGTCGTGTGCCACCGACCGAATGCGAAACAGCGGGACAAGGCTGAGCAGGATAACGCTCAGAGCGCGACTGCGGGATACCACCCCCGGGCCAGCAACGACGCGGGCTCCCTGAATTCTCTGGTACTCGATCGAGGGAATCAATCCGAGGTCGACCTCACCGGAATCAAGTTGGGCCGCACATTCCGCAGGCGTCGAAAAAACAGCGTCGAACTGGTCCTTCTGCGGGCCTTCGAGAATTCCCCAGGCGAGAGGAACCGAGTTGAGGTATTGAACAACTGAGATTCTGGTCTTTGCCACAGCGGCGGCTATTGTAGCAGCCGAGGCTGGGCCCGGGGAAGCCAGGGGGAGAAGGCGCGGCGGATGGGCGTTAAGAATTAAATCGTTACGCTGGTGTCCCGAGGCAGAGCTATCCTACTCACAACTTCTGAACTTGCAATCGGGCTACGTGACGTGAAACTCCCTGAACATGTATTGAAAGAACGGGTCCCGTAAATAAAGCTTCACCCAGTTCAGTCCACGGACATACTGATCGAAACTCTCGGCCAATTTCCTGAACGGCGCCGGTTCAGATTGAATCCATGCCAGATCGGCAACGATGCCGTAGGATCGCTGAGCCTGGTGGGCGTAAAACTGCGCGTTCAACGGGCGCCGGCTCCGCTCAAACCACTCCGGGAATAGCCCCAGCATGAACAGGGCGCGGTCCCCGAGGTGCTTGTGTTGGTCTAAGCGCTCCAGCGGATCGGTGGTTCCTTCTGCCAGTTCCAGCAAATCGCTCAGGTGCTCGACACGCCGCCCGTGTTCAGCCCGAACTCGGTAAAGCTCTTCGGTCCGCATGAAATTCATGAGCAATCCGCTGACGTAGCCGAGTGAAGCTTCATCCCTGATGTTGATTTGTCCCATGCCCCTTTCGGTCAAGGTCCAGAAGAGAGACCGGATGGGATGGTTCTCGGGTACCTGCTGTGGGCTCAGCTCGGCCATGAGAAGCTCCTTGCCCTACCTATCGACCCGGACACCCCGGGGGATTAGCTCGGATCGACTCACACCGGGCTGCACTCCGGGTTCGAGGCCCTTCTTTCGCCTGCTAAAGTAGACGCGCCCATTGTTGAAAAGTCGCTCAGAATCATGCCGATAGCTCTGGTCGGCCGCGGTCGGGCCTGAAGACGCGTTCCTGACTTGCTGAGGTCATGAGGTCTACAAGCAGGTGCCTGGCAAGGGCTCTTCAGGCCCGAGACTTCCGCACAATGCTGGGCTGCTGGCCGGGGGGAGCCCTCACATCAAGGTCTTCTTCCTACACCACTGCCAGGCTTGCATATGGTCTGGTCCGCAGCCTAATCACGTTTCCTGCGGGTTACTGACACGGCGGGAACCGGCCGCCTGCGACGGGCGCTTAACCGTTCGGCTCCCCGGGTGGCGGCTGACCTGGCGGGATCACATTTGAGGGAAGTTAAGCGTTGAATCTTGGGAGTTAAGAACAGAGGCTGGTTGAATGCTTTTGGCTCGCAACCGCTAGCTTACCAATCAGTGGATCGTTTCACCCGGCTCCAGCGGCAGGTCTTCCACCTTCTCGCCTTCCACCAGCGTTGCCGCGGACACGCGGTCTTCCTCGGGAATGGCGATCAGTTTCACCCCTTGAGAGCTGCGGCCGACTTTCCGGATACCGGACGCCTTGACGCGGATGAGCTTGCCTTGCTCCGTGATAACCATCAGTCCCGAATCATCCGTAACTTGCATGATCGCGACAACCCTGCCGTTTCGTTTGGTTGTCTTCACGTTGATGATCCCTTTACCGCCACGGCTCTGCGTCCGGTACTCGGCAATCTTGGTCCGCTTACCGAATCCGCGCTCGGTGACGCTCAGGATCATGCCTTCTTCGTCGGCCGCGATCATGCCGACGACATAGTCGTCTTTGACCAGCCGGATCCCGATAACGCCGTATGCATTCCGGCCCATCTGTCGCACGTCGGCATTGCTAAACCGTATCGACAGCCCCTTGTGAGTGCCTAGAACAACGTTTTCGTTGTCCGTGATGAGCTGGGCCGCTATGAGCTCATCTTCTTCAGGCAGGTTCATCGCAATGATGCCGCGCGACGAAGGATTGCTGAAAGCAGCCAGAGCCGTCTTTTTGACCTGTCCCTGGCGGGTGGCCATTACAACAGACGCGGCGTCTTCGAAGCTTTTGACTGAAACAATCGCAGCAACTTTCTCCCCGGGCGCGATGTTGACAAGATTGACGATGGCCTTTCCACGGCCGCTGGAGGCTACGTCCGGAATCTCATAAACTTTCAGCCAGTGCAATTTCCCCCGGGTCGTAAACACGAGCATATAGCTGTGCGTACTGGCCACGAACATGTTGGTAACGATGTCCTCTTCCCGGGTCTTCATCCCGATCCGGCCCTTGCCGCCACGTCCTTGATTCCGATAAATCGTCAGCGGCGTACGCTTGATGTACCCGGTATGACTCAGGGTGATCACCACGTCCTCGTCCGCAATCAGGTCTTCGATGCTCAGCTCTGCTTCTTCATCCATGATCTCCGTCCGGCGGGCGTCGCCGAACTTCTTTCGCACTTCCTTCAACTCTTTAATGATCACCTGACGCAATCGTTTTTCGTTGGCCAGAATCTCCTTGTAGTCGGCAATTTTTTCTCTTAGGTCTTTCAGTTCATCTTCGATTTTTTGCCGCTCCAGGTTGGTCAAACGCTGGAGTTGCATTTCCAGAATCGCCTTTGCCTGGCGTTCGCTGAATTCGAACCGTGTGATCAACCCGTCCCGCGCCTCGGACGGGTTCTTCGCGGCACGGATCAACTTGATGACTTCGTCGATGTGATCCAGAGCCTTATGGAGGCCTTCCAGAATGTGGGCCCGCGCCTCGGCCTGGCGCAGAAGGAACTGTGTCCGGCGTCGGACGACGTCGACCCGATGATCGATGAAGTGCCGAAGCAGCTGTATCAGGGTCAAGACGCGCGGTTGGTTGTTGACGATCGCCAGGTTGATCACGCCGAAAGTGGTTTGCATCGGCGTCAGTTTGTACAGCTTGTTCAGGATGATTGCCGGCTGTTCGCCGCGCTTGATTTCGACAACCACCCGGATACCATCGCGATCGCTTTCGTCGCGGATGTCGGATATCCCTTCAACGCGCTTGGTCTGAACCAGCTCCGCAATTTTCTCGATCAGGCGGGCTTTGTTGACCTGATAGGGAATTTCTGTAATGAGGATCGAGTGGCGCTCCTTCCCCATCGGTTCGATCGTCGCGCGCGCGCGCATCGTGATCTGTCCACGCCCTTCGCGATATGCCTGTCGGATGCCATTCCGGCCATAGATAAACCCTGCTGTCGGAAAATCGGGCCCGGGAACGAGCGCTGCGATCTCCTCAAAGGTCGCGCTCTTCTTGTTGATCATGTGAATCGCGGCATCGCAGATTTCGGTGAGGTTGTGCGGCGGCATGTTGGTCGCCATGCCTACGGCGATCCCGCCCGATCCGTTTACCAGCAAGGTGGGGACTTTGGCCGGCAGATATGACGGCTCTTCGGATGACTCGTCGTAGGTTGGAACGAATTCAACCGTGTCTTTGTCGATGTCCTCGAGCAGCGCTTCGGATATCGCCTCCATCCGCGCTTCCGTATAACGCATTGCCGCAGGCGGATCGCCGTCAACGGATCCAAAATTTCCCTGGCCGTCAACCAGCGTATAACGGTGGGAAAAGTCCTGCGCCATTCGCACCACGGTGTCGTATATGGCGCTGTCGCCATGCGGGTGAAAGTTCCCCATGACCTCGCCGACAATCTTGGCGCATTTGCGGTAGGGCTTGTTCGAAGTCAGGCCCATACCCCGCATGCCGTAAAGAATCCTGCGGTGTACTGGCTTCAGGCCGTCGCGCACATCCGGAAGTGCACGGCCGATGATCACGCTCATCGCGTAGTCGAGATACGACCGGCGCATCTCGTCTTCGACATTTACGGGAAGCGGGTTCTGTCCTGAAGGTGTTTTCTCGTCTGCCATTCGTTACACGGATTGCGCCGATTACGATGGATTACGCAGAAGCGCCATCGTTCTAAACGTCGAGGTTCTTCACATCAAGCGCGTTGTCTTCGATGAATTGCCGTCGCGGCTCGACGGCATCGCCCATCAAAATGCTGAAGATTTCATCAGTTCCCACGACATCGTTGATCTGCACCTGCAGCAAGCGGCGTTTCTCCGGATCCATCGTGGTGTCCCACAGCTGATCCGGGTTCATCTCGCCCAAGCCCTTGTAGCGCTGGATCTGAAATGCTTTTCGGCCCAACACGAGTACGTGGTCGAGCAATTCCTGGCGATCTTCCAGTTCGACGCTCTCCTTTTCGGTCGTGACCGTAAACGGCGGCCGGTCCCAGTCCGCGCTTGCTTCATGCAGGTGTGCCAGGCGCTGATACTCGGCGCTGGAAATCTCGTCGTAGCCGATCTCGCGTTCCACAGAACTCCCTTCCCTGAAAAGCAACTTCTGAACGCCATGCTCTTGATCGATTTCCTGTTTAACGGTATAGCCAAGACCCGAGATCGATTTCGCAAGAGTCTTGACCTTCGCCTTGTCGGCGAGATCGCCGCGGTCATGAATTTCCGCATTCAGCAAGGCGTTCACAACACGCCGGTCCCGGAAGTGCCGATTCACCCGATTGAAAACGCTATTGATTTCCATCAGCCGATCGAAAAACTTTCTCAGCTCTTTACCCGCCAGAGACTCCTTGCCTCCCGCAACTTGGACGCTGATGTCGTCCACGGCCTTCTCGAGTAAGAACTCCGACATCTCCCTCTCGTCTTTGATGTAGCGCTCGCTTCGGCCCTTCTTGACCTTAAACAGCGGAGGCTGCGCGATGTACATGTGGCCGCGCTCCAGCAATTCAGGCATTTGACGGAAGAAGAACGTCAGCAACAGGGTCCGGATATGCGAACCGTCCACATCCGCGTCGGTCATGATGACGATCTTGTGGTATCGAAGTTTTGCGATATCAAAATCTTCCTGTCCGATGCCGGTTCCCAACGCCGTAATCATCGCCCGGATCTCTTGATGCGAGAGCATCTTGTCATAGCGTGCTTTCTCGACGTTGAGGATCTTTCCCTTGATCGGAAGAATGGCCTGAGTGCGGCGGTCTCGCCCCTGTTTCGCGGACCCGCCCGCAGACTCTCCCTCAACGATGAACAATTCGGAAAGCTCCGGCGACCGCTCCTGGCAATCGGCGAGTTTTCCAGGAAGCGCGGTGTTGTCCAGGACGCCTTTCCGGCGGACCAGCTCTCTGGCTTTCCTGGCCGCGTCTCGGGCCCTCGCCGCATCGACAGCTTTGCCGATTATCTTTTTGGCAACAGACGGATTCTGCTCAATGAACGCACCGAGTCCTTCATTAACCAGCGTCTCGACAATGCCCTTGACTTCGCTGTTGCCCAGCTTGGTCTTGGTCTGCCCCTCGAATTGAGGTTGTGGAAGCTTGACGCTTATGACACAAACCAGGCCCTCACGGACGTCGTCGCCTGAAAGGTTGTCCTTGAGATCTTTAATCAGGTTGTTCGCTACCGCATAGCTGTTCAGGCTCCGCGTTAAGGAAGCCTTGAGACCGCTCAGGTGTGTCCCTCCCTCGTGCGTGTTGATGTTGTTAGCGAAAGAAAAGATCTGTTCCTGGTAGGTGTCGTTGTATTGCATGGCGATTTCGAGATCAATGCCGTCCCGAACGCCGGAGAAATACACAACCTTGTCATGCAGTGCCGTCTTCTTCCGGTTCAAATGCTCGACAAAGGAAACAATGCCGCCGCTGTAGTGGAACTTGTGTCTCTTCTCGTCGCGTTCGTCCTCTATCGTGATCAGAAGCCCCTTATTCAGGAAGGCCATTTCACGCAGTCGGAGCGAAAGCGTGTCAAAGGAAAACGTGGTTGATTCGAAAATTTCAGGGTCCGGTTTGAAGTGAACCTTCGTGCCGCGCCGGTCGGTGTGGCCCGTTTCCAGAAACTCAGTGTCGGGGATGCCGCGTCGGTAGACTTGTGTGTAGACCTTCCCCTCTCGCCAGATCTCCAGCTCCAACCACTCCGATAGAGCGTTGACAACGGAAACACCGACCCCGTGAAGACCCCCCGAAACCTTGTAGGCGTCATTGTCGAACTTGCCGCCGGCGTGCAATTTCGTAAGAACAATCTCTGCGGCGGGCTTGCCTTCCCTGTGCATTTCCGTCGGAATGCCGCGCCCGTTGTCGGTGACCGTCGCTGAGTCATCGATGTGGAGCTGCACACGAACCTCCGTGCAATGTCCAGCCAGAGCTTCATCAACGGAATTGTCGACGACTTCATAGACGAGGTGATGGAGTCCGTCCAGACCCGTCGAACCGATATACATCGCCGGGCGCTTCCGCACCGCTTCCAGGCCTTCCAGAACCTTGATCTGCTCGGCGCCGTAATCGGGCGATGCGTCTTTTCCGAGCGGTGTTTTTCGGTCGTTTGATCCCGTCAATTTGCTCATGCAGCGGGTCCTTCTGAGGGTCCATGCGGCCGCCGAAAATCATCGCGAACTGCGGCCGACTGTCGCATCCGGCTCAAGTTGTTGGGATTGAAGTATTTATGGGAGATGGCGCGGTTCAAGTTCCCAAGTCTACTCAACTTGTGTTTCAGCTTCGCCTCCGAGGGGTTGAACAAGTGGCTATTGTACCAGAAAATAACGGGTTTTGCGGCATGAAAGGGCCTCTGGAGGGGACTATTTGGGGGGGGTCGGAGCGATATTCATCCAGGCGGGCAGTGGAAACAGGCCAAATCGGATATAAAGCACTTTAAAAGAACGGCTTGCGGCGGTTTTTCCGCTTCGAGGGCTAAATGCGCATCGGCATCACAATATATCGACTGTTGTAGTCCTCTCCCGGCAGCGCCCGCAACTGCGTGGCGCTTTCTCCATCTTTAAACTCGAAGGAAACTTCCGTTTCGGGAATAGTCGAAAGAAAGTCGATCAGGTACTGGTAGTTGAATCCGATCTGAAACTCTTCACCGCCATAGTCGATTTCTATCGTTTCGTTCGCCTCTCCCAGGTCCGAATGGCTGGAAGCGATCTCTAGTGAGCCCTTACTCAAACCGAAACGAACGATCTTGGATCGCTCGTCTGCGAGGATCGCGATACGTCGGACGGCAGCAGCGACTTCGTCGCGTCCAATCGAAAAAGTGCGGTCATTACTTCGGGGCATCACGGCTTCCCAGTTCGGGAATTGACCGCTCAACACACGGGAGATCAACAATCGTTGACCCAGATCAAAAAACAGGTGATTTTCGTCACGTGAGAACCGAATGTTTCCGTCTCCCCCACCCTCGGTCAGCATCCGGAGTAACTCGCTCATTGCCTTTTTAGGGATCAGAACTTTCGTTTCTTCAGCGAGGTCTTCCAGCCCACCCCGTTGCTCGACGAAGGAGAGCCTGTGCCCGTCTGTGGCAACCATCGTGAGTGATCCGGGCTTCATCACCAGAAGCGCACCGCTAAATGTATATTTCGAGTCCTCCGAACTGATGGCATAGCTCGTACGCGTAATCAACTGCGACATCGTATCGCCGGGAATCATAATGCCGCCGTCTGGTGCGTCCGGAAGCTGGGGAAAATCCTCCTGCGGTAGCCCTGCAATCCGAAAACGGCTCGAACCGCAAGTCACCGTTACCCAATTCGCATCGCCCTGCTTGAAACGAATCTCTTTGTCCGGCAGCGCGCGCACTATTTCATAGAGCCGCTTCGCCGGCAATGTAATCGTTCCGCTTGCTGTCACTTTCGAGTCACAGGCCGACTTCAAGCCCGTCTCCAGATCCGTTGCAACAATTCGCAGTTTATTTTCTTCGGCGTGAAGCAGGACGTTCGCCAGGATGGGAATGGTTGTTTTCCGTTCGACAACACCCTGAATCAAGGTCAACTCTTGCAGGAGATCGAACTTCTTAATCTTAAATTCCATAATGGTATTTATATATCTATATTCGTATACCCTGTGGACCTGGAGGAGATTAACCCTAAGGCATGTCTGCTGCTCGGGTTATCTCTCAATCAGCCTGTGGAGAGCACCCCCGGCGACCGGTGCACTATCTGTGGAATACTACCCAATTAATCCTATCCACACCTTGCCCACATCAGGACCCACCGCCCTCAGGATCTGGTGTGGGTGTGGGCGAGCAGCGCGCCCGGGCAACGGAGCCTAGTTGAACGAATCGATAAAAGCCTGCACGAGTTTATTGGTTTCCTTATCCGTCTGTCGCAATTGATCGATCTTTGATACGGAATGCATGACAGTTGTGTGGTGTTTCCCGCCAAAAGCTCGACCGATTTGAGGCAATGAGGCGTTCGTAAGTTGCTTGCATAGGTACATGCAAATCTGCCGGGGTAGCGTAATTGCTTTGGAGTTGTTCTTCGATTTCAGTTCCTGGATACGCAGACCATAGTAGTCGGAGATAGACTTCTGGATCATTTCGATCGATAAGGGCTTCTCTCCCGGGTCGAAAAGATCACGGAGCGTCTCCTGAGCCATGGGAAGCGTGATTTCTCCGCCCGTCAGTGAACAATAGGCAATGAGGCGGACGAGCGCGCCCTCGAGTTCGCGGATATTCGACCGGACCTTCCCGGCGATGTAAATCGCAACATTGTCGGGAAGGGTTATCTTCTGGCGCTCTGCCTTCTTTCGAAGAATCGCGATCTTGGTTTCTAGGTCGGGCGGTTGAATGTCAGCGATCAGGCCCCACTCAAATCGGGAATGTAGGCGTTCCTCGAGCGTCGGAATCTCTCGGGGAGGGCAATCCGCCGATATAACAAGCTGCTTTTGCATGTCATAGAGGGCGTTAAAGGTGTGGAAGAACTCCTCCTGTGTGCGCTCTTTGGCCGCAATGAACTGGATATCATCGATCAAGAGGACATCGTGGTTACGATAGCGCTCACGAAATGCGGGAAGACGGTCGTAGCGGATAGCGTTGATCAGTTCGTTGGTGAACTTTTCGGTCGAAACGTAAGCCAGACGGAGCGAAGGGTTGCTGCCCTTGATCGATTGGCCGATCGCATGCATGAGATGCGTTTTGCCCAATCCCACGCCGCCATACAGGAAGAGCGGATTGTAGGTCTTGGATGGCCGTTCCGCTACCGCGAGCGCTGCAGCATGAGCGAACTGGTTTGAGGATCCAACAACAAACGAGTCGAAGGTGTACTTCGAGTTGAGCGTGTTGGCGATGGAATCAAAGTCCAGCTGGCCCTGAAGCGTTCCACTGGGAGTGACGACGGGTTTTTCTTCGACGACGTAAACAACTTCGACGTCCCCAATGCCCGCCTTTTGGGCGGCCTCGATGACAACGTCCAGGTGATCGTTAAGCCAGTCTTGAAAGAAAGAATTCGGAACCCGGATGTGGAGTGCGTTCCCCTCGTGGCGGACGAGTTGTGTGGGTTTGAACCAGGTGTTGTAGCTTTGCCGATTGACTTGTTTTTCGATAACAGAAAGAACTTGCTGCCAGGTGTCCATATTGCGGTCCGTAAAGCGAAGGAAAGGGGATAGATTTCCACAGAGATTTCCACAAGCTGTGGAAATCCGGCGGTTTACAGGTCAATTTGCCTGCTGCGCGAGCGCGAAGCGTAACACCTTTCGGCTGGCGTTTTCAATCACGAAAAACGCGAAAAATTTACGCGCCAATGGTCGCCTTCGGATCAAATAAGGGGTTGTATATCAAAGGGGTAGCTTGACCGGCAAATAGACCGGGTGGTACATTCAAGGTTTTCCAAAAGCACAGAGTTTAAGAATGCCGCTGAGAACTTTTCAACCGAACAATCGAAAGCGCGCCAAGAAGCATGGCTTCCGGAACCGTATGAGCACAAAAGCTGGACGTTTGATCCTGAAACGGAGGCGGTCCAAGGGACGCAAACGGCTTTCAGTTGAACACTACTAATCGCATTCCGTCCACGGAGGGCGACGCCCGGTTTCCGAAAGAATTTCGGCTTCGGAAGCCGGATGAGTTCAAAGCTGTCTATGCTGACGGAAAGAAGGAAGCGTCCCGGTCTTTTGTCGTTTTTTTCCTGCCCAACGAAAAGAAAGTCACCCGATTCGGGTTGACGACCTCGCGCAAACTCGGAAAAGCTCATGAGAGGAACCGGATTCGTCGGCGAGTCCGGGAGATTCTTCGCTGTGAGCAGGGAGGCTTTCCGGCTGGGTTCGACGTGGTAGTCAATCCTCAGCGGTCGGTTCTCGAGCGGAAATTCGAGACGCTCCGCACCGAACTGGTTTCCGTGCTCGGGAGTTTATCGTGAGAAACGCGCAAACGGCGCCGGTTTTTCGAAAGCCCGCACTTGGCTTGATCTGGGGGTACAAGAAGATCGTGTCCCCCTGGCTGGGGCCTGCCTGCCGATTTGTACCGACGTGCTCGGAGTATGCGAGCCAGGCCGTAGAGAAATATGGTGTCATCCGCGGGTCTCTAAAAACCCTGGCGCGCTTGTCGCGATGCCACCCCCTGCACAGGGGGGGGATCGACCTTGTGGATTGAGGAGGGGCCGTGGACGAATCGATGGAAAAACGGATCCTTCTTTCTTTTGCGCTTTCGCTCGCCGTGCTGATGGCGTTCAGCTGGATGTTTGCCCCGCCCCCCCCTTCCCCCGACGTTGTCCCGGAAACAGGCAATCAAGTCACCTCTGAAACCGAAACACCTGCCCAGGGACCGGAGATTGAAAACGCCCTGCCGGCGTCGACGGAAAGCCCGGCCCCGCAGGAAGAGCCCGGTATAGCGGAGACAGCATTCAGGGCGCTTGAAGGTGAGGCGTTTACCGAGGAGTTGCGGGCCGACAGGTCCGAGCAGATCCTCATCGACACAACACACCTGGGCGCACGCATCAGCAACGAAGGCGCACGCCTGGAAAGCGTTCAGTTGAGGGATTACGCAGGACCGGAAGGCGAAGCGATCGAGCTGATCGGTCAAGACGCTGGTGAAAACGTCGGATGGCCCCTGGCAATAGCCACCGGGGATAGCGCAATCGACGAAGCCATCGAGACTGCGCTCTTCGTGGCCGACCGAAGCGGAAGCGGAGTGCGGCTGCGTTACCGGTCGGGGGGACTTCAAGTTGTTAAGGAGTTTCGATTCGACCCGGAAACGTACGCGCTAGAAGTTGAAGCGGATGTGACCCGGGAGGGCGTACCCGTTCCGTTTTCCCTCGTGCTGCAGGGGAACATTGGAGATCAGTCCCGCGGTTATGAGCCCACGCTGACGAACATCGTTTATTTCGGGGCCGAGGAGTTTGAACGCATCAACGTCGGAAGTCTTGATGAGCCACAGGGAATAACGCCGACGACATACGTGGGATTGGAAGACCAGTTTTTCCTCGCCATGCTTCGTCTGCCGGACGGCGCTGTCCCGACGATTACCGGAGTAGTCGCGAATCCCGGCGCCGAGGATATCGTGCTTGCGCCACGCGTCCTGGTTCCCTACCCCGGCGAAGCGGTCACGGTTTATGTCGGTCCGAAACAGCAGGACGCCTTGCGTCAGGTGGACCCCGCGCTTGTCGAAATGATCGACTACGGATTCTTCGCAGTTATCGTACGTCCGTTGTTGCTGGCCCTTCTTTGGATCTATGAATATGTGGGCAACTTTGGCTGGGCCATCATCATCCTGACACTCGGGATTAACTTCATCTTCTTCCCGCTCCGGCTGAAGCAACAGTTGTCGATGCTGAAGATGCAGAAGATTCAGCCGCAAATGCGGACGCTCCAGGACAAGTACAAGAAGCTCAAGGCGAACGATCCGAAGCGGCAGGAAGTCCAGACCGAGATGATGGGCCTCTATAAGAAACATGGAGTCAATCCAATGGGCGGCTGCCTGCCCATCTTGCTGCAAATGCCGTTTCTATTCGCCTTCTTCACCATGCTCAGAACTGCTATTGAATTGCGCGGGGCGCCCTGGGCGCTGTGGATTACCGACCTGTCTGCCTATGATCCTTACTATGTGATGCCGGTGCTGATGGGCGGGTCGATGTTCGCGATGCAGAGCATGACCCCGATGATGGGAGATCCGATGCAGGCGAAGATCATGCGGATGATGCCGCTCATGCTTATCGTGATGTTCCTCTGGCAATCAAGCGGATTGATGCTTTACTGGCTTACCGGAAACCTGGTGGGCGTGGCACAGCAATACTTCATCAACAAGCGTTACAGAAACGACCAGGGGAAGAACAAGCAGGACAGTCAAAAAGAAGAAGAGGAACCACCCGCGGAGGTGATTGTGCCTGAGCTGCTACCGCCCGATGAACCTGCCCAGCCCAAACGCCGCCGCCGCCGGGGCCACCGGAAGAGCTAGTTTGGAGTTAGGCGTTGTTGGTTAGAATCTCATTTTTGTGCCTTGGCTTTTAAGGCTTAACTCATAATTTCTATATGGCCCAAGGGCCGGTGCTGAGCAATGCCCGATAAAGTCTATCCGGTTGATGACACTATCGTGGCCGTGTCGACTCCCCATGGTCGTGCAGGAATCGGCGTCATACGCCTCTCGGGCCCGGACGCGCAGGCTCTTGTCGATCGGTCTTTTCGATCGAGCGAACCTTTTGAAGACCGACGGGCGCGATACGGGGTGTTCCACACAGCGGCCGACGACGTGCTCGACCGCGTCGTCGTCACATTCTTCAAAGCACCGCATTCCTACACAGGCGAAGACGTGGCAGAAATCAGCGCCCACGGTAACCCATTGATATTAAATATGATCACCTCCGCGTTGGTTTCCGGCGGGGCCCGCCGGGCCGGGGCCGGGGAGTTCACCCTACGGGCGCTGGCTCACGGCAAAATGGATTTGGCCCAGGCTGAAGCTATTCGGGATTTCATTGATGCACAGACCCAAACCCAGGCGCGTGCCGCCATGCTTCAGATGGACGGCGCGCTGTCGAAGAGCATGTATGCGGAAAAGGAAGCGTTGGTCGGGGCGATCGCAGAGTTGGAGGCCGGTGTCGATTTCGCTGAAGATGAGATCGAGCCGCCTGAAACGAGCCAGATTGCCGATCGGATTGCGACGATCGGCCGGAACGTCGACAAGCTCGCCGACACCTTTCAGTACGGACGGCTTCTCAGCGACGGGCTGTGCCTTGCGATTGCGGGGAAGCCTAACGTTGGGAAGTCGAGTTTGTTTAATCGGCTGGTTTCGAACGACCGCGCGATCGTGACTGAACTTCCCGGCACAACACGCGACGTTTTGACCGAGACCGTTGCGATCGGTGGAGTGCCGGTCCGGTTTGCAGACACCGCAGGAGTGCGGGGGGTGGTCGATACGGTGGAAGCCCTGGGTGTGGGGCGTACGCTGGCCACGATCGCAGAGGCGGATCTGACCTTAGTGGTTCTGGACAGTTCCCGGGAGTTGGACGACGACGACCGCACGGTCCTGGCGAAGGTTGAGGATCGGCCACATCTGGTGGTCATCAACAAGGACGACCTGCCGGCCGAGTGGGAAGGATCCAACGGATGGAACGCGGTGCGGGTGAGCGCGTTGGCGGGCACGGGGTTGGACGATCTGGAGCGGGAAATCACGGGCTATATTTACGAAGGTCTGCCCAGCGATTCGGAAACTTTCGTCATTACGAATGAGAGACAGCAGGAAGCCTTGAAGGTTGTCGTCGGTAAGCTGGAAAGCGCGGCAACTGCGCTGGAGAAGCGTGTCCCCCACGAAATGGTTCTGTTGGATCTTTACGCCGCGCTCTCCGCCGTTGGCGAACTGACCGGCGAAATCGTAAGCGACGATATACTGGATCGAATTTTTTCGACGTTCTGTATAGGAAAATGATGCTTGGTGCGGGGTCACCGCGGGTAAAAAGACGCGGCATAAGATTTCGCTCGGTCGTTCATTCAGACATCCTGTCTGAACGACCGGCGACCCTCTCCATCATCGTGATGGAGAGGCCTATTGGGAATTACGGAATGTTGATGCAGTTCCTAGAACGGACCTGCACCGGTCCGACGGTGCGGGTGAACAACGAGGCGAGCCCGTGCGTTTAGAATGATAAAGAGGATCCGATGAGTTCGGATCTAAATTCAGTAGTGTCCCAACGTTTAGATGGGCGTCGCCCATAGGTTATTGAGAATGGTCATGTTAGATCGGCTGAGAGCCAAAATCGATTTGAATTTGATTGCGTACTGGCGGCATCCTTCCGCGACTTTGCGGCAGGAGGCGGCCTATGAATTCCGGCAAGACGATCTTCTCTCAGCTGATGGACTTTCTTCCCCGTCAAGACTTTCGTCGATGCGTCGATCGCTACCGTGGCAACTACAAACTCCAACGTTTTTCCTGCTGGGATCAGTTTCTGTGCATGGCGTTCGCGCAATTGACCTACCGGGAGAGTCTGCGCGATATCGAAGCCTGTCTGCGTTCGGCTGGCACGAAGCTTTATCACATGGGCATTCGCAGCCGCGTCTCCCGCAACACCCTTGCGAATGCGAATCAGGTGCGCGATTGGCGTATCTATGCCGACTTCGCCCAGACGCTGATCTCCATGGCTCGCGAGCTCTATGTTGGCGACAGTTTCGGTGTCGACCTCAAGCAGACGGTTTACGCACTCGATGCCACAACGATCGATCTGTGTCTTTCCCTGTTCCCGTGGGCACGCTTCCGCAAGCACAAGGGAGCTGTCAAACTGCACACGGTTCTGGATCTGCGCGGCAATATTCCTTCCTTTATCCTGATTACACACGGCAAAGTTCACGACCTCCATCTTCTGGATCAACTCGCCTTCGAGCCCGGAGCCTTCTACATCATGGATCGCGGTTATCTGGATTTCCGGCGCCTGTACAAAATCAGTGTCGCGGCGGCGTTCTTCGTGACACGCGCGAAAAAGAATTTCGTCTTCAATCGTCTTTATTCACTCGATGTGGACAAGTCCACCGGAGTCCTCAGCGATCAGATCATCAGCCTACGCGGCTTTTACTCTCGCAAGCGCTATCCAGAAAAACTCCGCCGCATTCGCTTTCTCGATCGAGAGCACAACAAGTACCTCGTCTTCCTGACCAACAATTTCGCGCTGCCAGCGGCGACCATTGCCCAACTCTATCGCTGCCGCTGGCAGGTCGAACTGTTCTTCAAGTGGATCAAACAGCACCTACGCATCAAGGCGTTCTACGGCACAACCCCCAATGCGCTGAAGACTCAAATCTGGACCGCCATCTCGGTCTATTTGCTTGTTGCCATCGTGAAAAAACGGCTCAATGTCAACGCCAGTCTCTACCGAATTCTCCAGATCGTCAGCGTCACCGTTTTCGAAAAAACGCCCCTTTTAAAGGCCCTTTCCGCCCTCGACTATCAAGATTCAGACTCGGAGAACTCCAAACAACTGAATCTATTCAACTAACGTTGGGACACTACTGATCTAAATTATTAAGCAACGAATTTCGGACCGAGAACACTAACAAGAATACCCAATGGACGAAACATACGATGTCGTTGTTGTAGGCGCCGGACACGCCGGTTGTGAGGCGGCGCACGCCGCTGCACGGCTGGGCCTGTCGACCGCGCTTTATACGATGAACGCGGATCTGATTGCGCAGATGTCCTGCAATCCGGCCGTCGGAGGCGTCGCCAAAGGACATCTGGTGCGGGAAATCGATGCGATCGGCGGAGTCATGGGCGTCGTTGCGGATCAGGCCGGAATCCAATTCCGTTTGCTGAATACAAGTCGCGGTCCCGCCGTCTGGTCGCCGCGCGCGCAGGCCGATAAAGCGGCCTACCGACTGGAGATGCGGCGCGTTCTGGAACAGCAGGAAAACCTTTACATCAAACAGGCCGAAGTGACGGAGATCATGTTTGAAGGAACGCGTGCTGCAGGGATCGAGCTGATGGACGGTCGCCGCGTGGCGGCCGGCACGATTGTATTGACGACCGGAACCTTCTTGAATGGCTTGATCCATATCGGCGAGAAACAATTTGCCGCGGGCCGCAATGGTGAAGCCGCTTCGAAGGCCCTGGGCAACTCCGTGCGTGAGATGGGCTTTGAGTGGGGGCGCCTCAAGACAGGCACGCCGCCGCGGCTCGATGGCCGGACGATTGATTTCGATCGATTCGAGGCGCAGCCGGGCGATCGGACACCGACGCCGTTTTCTTTCAGGACCATTCGGCAGCTGGAAAACAAAATCTCCTGCTACATCACACGCACGGACGCCACGATTCACGAGATTATCCGTAAAAACATGAAGCGGTCGCCCCTCTACAGTGGCCAGATACAGGGTTTGGGACCGCGTTACTGCCCTTCGATTGAGGACAAGGTTGTAAAGTTCGCCGACCGAACCGAACACCAGATTGTTCTCGAACCGGAGGGCATCGATACGCACGAAGTTTATGTCAACGGGATGTCGACCAGCCTTCCGATTGATGTGCAGCAGGACATACTTGCACACCTTCCAGGCCTGGATTCAGCGACGATGATTCGTCCCGGCTATGCAATCGAATACGATTATGTGCAACCCACCGAGTTGGAGCCTTCACTCGAGACCAAGCGTTATCCGGGTCTTTTCCTCGCCGGTCAGATCAACGGGACGACCGGTTACGAAGAAGCGGCCGCGCAGGGCGTGATGGCCGGTATCAATGCTGCGCGGCAGGTCCGTAGTGAAGATCCCCTCGTGCTCGATCGTTCCGAGGCCTACATCGGCATCATGATCGACGACCTGGTGACGAAGGGCACGAACGAGCCATATCGGATGTTTACCTCCAGGGCAGAGTTCCGGCTGAATCTGCGTATCGACAACGCCGATTTGCGGCTGACACCAGTGGGGCGGGAATGCGGGCTCGTGGACGATCAGCAGTGGAAGCTATTCGAGGGCCGCCGGGCTCGAATCGATGCGCTTGGTGTCCGCGTGGCCGAGACACGCGTCGAACCTTCGCACCCGTTCTTTGCGCGTCTGGGCATTCGGTTAAGAGAGAAAGCGACCCTGCATGACTTGCTGAAGAGACCCGAAATACGCCTGGAGGAACTGGCAAGGGCTGGCATCGTCTCGACAGAGGGCCTGCGGCCGGAAGACGTTGTGTCGATAGAGACAGAAATCAAATATGAGGGCTATCTGAAACAACAAGAGCGCCAGATCGAAAGACTGCGCAAAGCCGAGGACCGAACACTTCCTCCGGACCTCGACTACGCTTCGATGCCCGGCCTGTCAGCGGAAGCCGTCGAAAAGCTGAGCCGCATCAGCCCCCAATCCATCGGTCAGGCCAGCCGAATCCCTGGAATCACACCAGCCGCCCTCTCCGTTCTCCTTCTGCATCTGGAAATTCGACGGAACGGCAAGAAACACGAAAAGGCCATAAATAGTTCATTAAAAAAGAGTTATAGTCAGTCCACGGGCCGCTAGTGTCACACACGAAGACGCTTGAGGCGCAGTTGGCCGAGTTTGGAATGCACCTGGCTGACACCGAAATTGCAAAACTTCTCCGCTATATCGCAGCGCTTGAACACTGGAATCGGACGATCAACCTGACGGCTCTCGAGGGCGCGGTGCTTATCCGGCGTTTGGTGGTCGAGCCTCTCTGGGTGTTGGAGCAATTGTCA
Source organism: Terriglobia bacterium (assembly GCA_965218085.1). Taxonomy (GTDB): domain Bacteria; phylum Acidobacteriota; class Terriglobia; order 20CM-2-55-15; family 20CM-2-55-15. The sequence continues at coordinate 389,826 of CBDCKF010000002.1, forward strand.
CCGAGCGGGCGCTATATCGACATTGGGTCCGGAAACGGTTCTCCGGCAATCCCGTGGCATATTCGAGGGAGCTTCGTTGCGGCTCACCTGGTGGAGGCGCGGACCCGCCGCGCGACGTTTCTTCACCAGACCGCGCGTCAGCTCGATCTCGAAAGCCTTAGCGTGCACCGGGGGCGCTTCGAAGATGTTGGGGCCGAACTGCAGCCGGCAAACTGGATTACATTGCAAGGGGTGCGGCTGACCGGTCGATTGCTGGAGAAAATACGCCCAAAAGCCCCACAAACGACGACCGTTATTTGGTTTACAAAGGCGGTGCAACCGCCTGCGTCACCGGCCAGCGTTTTGGAGATTCCCTTTTCTGACCGCCGGGCGCTCGTTTTTGACCTCTAGGAGCGGACCTCTTCTGGGTCTATTCAGAGAGACGATTCAAGAAGAATCCCGAATCTCTTCCTCCTGCAACCCCTTTTCCGGGCGGAAGGCCGATTCCGGAGGCCAAAGTAAGCCGGGTTAAGGGGCGGTGAGCCGATTGTTCCACGTGGAACAACTCGCTTGCCTTGGGGTACATTCCGCCGAATATGGGACGAATCATCGCCATCTCGAACCAGAAGGGGGGCGTCGGTAAGACGACGACCGCCATCAATCTGGCCGCGTCTCTGGCCGCAGCTGAGATGCGTACGCTCCTTGTCGATCTCGATTCTCAAGGAAACGCGACCTCTGGGTTGGGAGTGCGCCGGGATAGCTACGAAAACTCGACGTATCATTCCCTGGCGTTTGGCGAGCCGATTTCGTCCATCCTTCTGCCGACCGAGATGGAATCGCTGTTTCTGGCGCCTTCGGGCCGCGAGCTCGTGGGTCTGACGCTCGAACTCGCCCAAGTAGATGGGAGAGAACGTCGTCTCCGCGAGTTGCTCCGCCCCATTGCGGATCACTACGATTTCGTTTTGATCGATTGTCCGCCATCAATGGATATCCTGACCGTCAACGCCCTTGTCGCGGCCGATAGCGTCCTGATCCCGATCCAGTGTGAGTATTTCGCACTCGAGGGCATTTCTGAGCTGGTCGAAACGATCCGCCAAATCCGCCGTCAAAGAAACCCGGACCTTGAAATTGAAGGGGTCCTGGTTACCATGTTCGATGAGCGGACCAACCTCGCACAGCAAGTTCACGCAGACCTGGCATCATTCTTTGGCCCCCAGCTGTTTACTACCAAAATTCCAAGAAACATTCGGCTTGGCGAAGCCCCAAGCCACGGTCAGCCCATCCTGCTCTATGATATTAAGTCGAAGGGTGCGGTGAGCTATATTAGGCTGGCCAAGGAGGTCATCAATGCCCGCTCAGAGAAAAGCTTTAGGCCGGGGACTGAGCGCACTGCTCGGCACGCCGGATCTTGAGTCGGACCGCTTACGTGACATCGACGTCGAGAGGATCATCCCAAACGCCGATCAGCCACGTAAATCATTTAATAACATTAAGTTAAAGGATCTCGCGGCCTCCATCAGGACCCACGGTGTCGTGCAGCCGATCGTTGTACGGTCACTGCAGGACGGAGTCTTTCAGATCGTTGCTGGAGAGCGGCGGTGGCGCGCTGCCCAACTGGCCGGACTGACCCGGATTCCTGCCCTGGTCCGTGAAACCCACGAGCATCAGGCACTCGAAGTGGCCCTGGTCGAAAACGTCCAGCGCGAAGATCTGAACCCGATCGACGAGGCGCAGGCCTATCAACGACTCTTGTCGGAGTTCGGATTGACTCAAGATGAATTGGCCGAACGTGTGGGTAGGCGCCGCGCAACCGTAGCCAATATGTTGCGATTGCTGAAGCTGCCGGGAGAAGTACAGCTGTGGCTGCAAGATGGAAAGCTGACGGTCGGTCACGCCAAGGCTCTGTTATCGCTTACGGAAACCGGGGCGATCCTCGCTGCGGCGCAGGAAATGATCCGCGGAAATTATTCGGTTCGACAGGCTGAGGCTCTTGTCACCCGCCCTGGGAAGGGTCGGGGTGTAAACGGAAAGTCCGGCTCTGAGGTCGATCCCAACGTGAGAGCCGCTCTTAGCGGTTTGGAACGTGCCCTGGGAACGAAGGTTACGATTCGACAGTCGGGCAGCAAGGGCAAGATCGAAATCCACTTTCATTCGAAAGACGAGCTCGACAGGCTTTACAATGGACTGCTTCAAGCGCGCTTCTGAGGGCACGGGGAGGTTCCATGCGACGTCGGGAAAAAGTTTCATCTGAGGAGATCACGGGTTTTCTGGATCGCGGCACTGCCGTGACCGGAGAACTTCAGTTTTCGGGAACGCTGCGAATTGCCGGCGACTTCCATGGGTCGATAGCAACCGATGATGTCCTGACCGTTGGAAAGCACGCCGACGTTCATGCGGATATTCGTGCGGGAGAGGTTGAAATCCACGGGCGTGTCTCAGGGAACATCAAGGCCGCCCGGCGGATCGAGATCCGTGCGACGGGCCGTGTTTTGGCCGACATCCGGACGCCGGTTCTGGTTATCGAAGACGGCGGTACGCTCGATGGCCGCAGCCGAATGAGCGAAGACCGTGCAGAGAATGAAGAGGTCGGCCCGAGTCAACCAAGATTCGAGGGGGTTGATGAGGCTAACTAGCTTTGCAAAGTGCGCCGGCTGAGCGGGTAAATTAAGTCCAAGGGACTTGGACCGCGCGCTCAAAGGTCTGCAGCTGCAGGAAATTCCCGAGATCCTTGTCGGTTTTGATCATGCCGATGACGCGGGGGTGTATCGACTTACCGACACGCTTGCCCTGGTTCAAACCGTCGACTTCTTTTCACCCATCATTGACGACGCTTTCGCGTTTGGACAGATCGCTGCTGCAAACGCATTGAGCGACATATATGCGATGGGTGCTACGCCGCTGACGGCTCTTTCCATTGTCGGCTTTCCGGAAGGCGCAGCCGACCCTGGCGTGCTCCGGGAAATCATTGAGGGAGGATTGGACAAACTCAATGAATGTGACGTGGCCTTGCTGGGGGGCCATTCGGTGAAGGACGAGGAAATAAAGTTCGGATACGCGGTGACGGGCACTGTCGACCCCGCACGTATTCGACAGAACAGCGCCGCGCGCGCCGGCGACAGGGTATTGCTGACGAAGCGCTTGGGCACGGGCCTGATCGCAACCGCACTAAAAAAGGACCAGGCGGACACCGCTCACGTCGAGGGCGCCGTCCGGTCGATGCTCGAAACCAACCGGAAGGCCGCCGAAATCGTTTCTGGTTTCGACGTTCGAGCGATGACCGATATCAGCGGTTTCGGACTCATCGGCCATGCAGTCGAGGTGGCCCGTGCCAGCAATCTAACGATCGAGCTCGACCATAGACGGTTGCCGATACTTGATGGAGCCCTGGAATACAGCGCGAAAGGTCATCGTGCGGGTGGCCTCAACAATAATCGCGAATTCTTTTCCCCTCACCTCACCTGGAAAGGGACAATTCCCGAAGACCACCAGGACATCCTCTTCGACCCCCAAACCTCCGGCGGACTCCTTATTTTTGTCTCGGAAACAGATTGTGCCGGCCTGGTTGACGCGCTTGGAACGGCGGACATCACGGTATCTGAAGTCGGCCTCGCCCGGCCCCTCGATGACACCTGCATTCATATCGTTTGACCCTCTCATAGACTGAGGCCCGGCACCCGTAGCGGTCCGCCCTGATAATGCAGCTGGAAGCCCCGAAATAACCGCTGATTGTTAGTTCCTGGGGGCCTTGACACCCCCTAATGGCGGTGTTACCCTAACTCGTTTGTTGTCAAGGGTGTCTCGGGTACTTTTCACGCTTCCTCCCAGTCTAAAAAGATGATTGATCTCGACCTTTCCATCCTCGTAACGATCATCTACGTCGCTATCCTATATGTATTTCTTTCCAAGTACTTTTTCGGGCCGGTGATTCGGATTCTGGCCGAGCGTCGCCAGGCGACTGAGGGCAGCCTCGAAGATGCGGCACGCCGGATTGAAGAAGTAGAAAAAAAGACGGCGGAGTACGAGTCGGCACTTCGAGAGGCCCGAGCCGAGGCCTACAAGCACCAGGAAGCTATTCGAGAGGAAGCGCTCGAAGAGCGCGCGCGATTACTCAATGATGCGCGGCGCGAAGCCGACCAGATTATCGCCGATGCACGTGCACGCCTGGAAACGGAAACCGCCGAAGCGCGAAAGGAACTCGAAGGCGAAATCGACGCGCTCGCGTCTCGTCTCTCCGGAACGCTTCTGCAGGATTCAACATCAGAATGAAAACCCGATGGCTGCCCATTCGTCTCGCGTTTGCAATGGTCCTGATCCTTGTTTTGGCGGGATTGGCAGGATCGATGCCGGCTGCCGTTTCTGTCTGGGCACAGGTAGAAGAAGGCGGAGCGGCGCAAGCTGAAGAGTTCGACCGGGCAGCGGGTGAGGAAGGCGAAGAAGCAGAAGAAGAGGGTGGGCCCCTCGCGGTGGCGCTGCGCTGGATCAATTTCGCCATTCTCTTCGGCGGCCTGGGCTATCTGTTGCGCGAACCCGCAGCGGAGTTTTTCGAAGCACGGCGGCAGGCGATTCTCGGAGGCCTTGAGAAATCCCGCGCGGCCCAACAAGACGCCGCCGAACGTATAGCCGAAGTCGACCGCCGCTTGTCCAGGCTGTCCACCGAGCTGGCCGGAATCGGATCGGAGGCGGAAGAATCGGCCCGCACCGAGCGGGAACGGATCGTGGCCGACGCTAAGAAAGAGGTGGCCCGGGCGTTGGAACGGTCACAGGCTGAGGTCGACCGCTTGGCCGGCGGAATGGAACTGGAGATCCGGGCCCATATTGCTGACCGTGTTGTTCAGAGCGCCGAAGAAAAGCTCCGCTCCCGACTGACCGAACAGGACCACGGCCGCATGGTGCGCCGCGCGGTAGACGAGCTCTAAATATTTACTATGACAGTAGTAGCCAGCCGATATGCTCGGGCGCTGATAGCGGCCCTAGGCGGTGAGAACACCGCGGGAGCCGATGCCGGCTTAGAGCAGTTGGCCCAGATCAAGTCGCTGCTCCAGAACGAGCCGGACGCCCGTAAGTTACTGATAAATCCAGTGATACCTCCGGATCGGCGCGACCGCTTCGTGGCCGAAATCAGCCGGACACTGGCACTGGACGCCCGAGTCGGTAAGTTACTGCACCTGATCGTGGAGCGTCGGCGCCTTGAAATACTGGACGATTTGATCGACGCCTATAGAAAGATGCTCGATGCGAAAAACGGCATCGTCCGGGCTGTGGTCCACTCGGCCAGTCCGCTGTCGGCGGCACAACAGCAGGAAGTTGTCGAAAAATTAGAAAAGTCGCTCGGCCAGCGCGTTGTCATGGAAGTTGAGGAGGATCCCGCCCTAATCGGCGGCCTGATCGTTCGGATCGGCAGTACGGTCTACGATGGATCGCTGCAGCAACAGTTGGCAGGTTTCAAGGAACGTTTGATGGCGGGTTGAAATCAGGACGCCCATACTTTTTCATCAATGATTGAACTTAATTCGAGAGTTTGAGTCAGGGAGCCGCATGGAGATCAAGGCAGAAGAAATCAGCAAGATTATTCGAGAGCAGATCGATGAATACCGTCCGGGACTCGAGGTCAATGAAGTTGGCAGCGTGATTTCCGTTGGTGACGGCATCGCGCGCGTCTATGGCCTCGAGAAAGCGATGGCGGGAGAGTTGCTCGAATTTCCGCATGGCGTCATGGGGCTCGCCCTCAACCTGGAAGAGTCTCAGGTGGGTGTGGTCCTGCTCGGTGAATACACCGAGATTCGTGAAGGTGACCAGGTCCGTCGGACCGGCCGCATCATGGAGGTACCCGTCGGCGAGTCCTTGACTGGCCGCGTGGTCAACGCGCTGGCGCAGCCGATTGACGGCAAGGGCGCCATTGCATCCGAGAAGTCGTTACCGATTGAACGACTGGCTCCCGGTGTCATCGATCGACAACCGGTGAAGGAGCCGTTGCAGACAGGCCTTAAGCCGATCGACGCGATGATTCCAATTGGTCGCGGCCAGCGCGAGCTGATCATCGGCGATCGGCAGACCGGCAAGACCGCCGTTGCGATTGATACGATGATCAACCAGAAAGGTCTGGACGTCATCTGTATCTATGTCGCGATCGGCCAGAAGCGATCGACGGTTGCGCAGGTGGTCAAGACGCTTGAGGATGCCGGTGCGATGGATTATTCCATCGTCGTTTCGGCCTCGGCCAGCGATCCCGCACCGATGCAGTTTCTGGCGCCCTATGCCGGTTGCGCCCTCGGAGAGTATTTTCGTGATACCGGACGGCACGTTCTTTGTATCTACGACGACCTTTCAAAGCACGCTGCGGCCTACCGCGAGATTTCGCTCCTCCTCCGGCGTCCCCCGGGCCGTGAGGCATATCCGGGCGACGTGTTCTATCTCCACTCGAGACTCCTCGAGCGCTCGTCGAAGCTGAGCGACGAAAACGGCGGCGGATCGCTGACGGCGCTGCCGATTATCGAGACCCAGGCGGGAGATGTTGCGGCCTACATCCCAACCAATGTTATTTCGATCACCGACGGACAGATCTATTTAGAGTCGGATCTGTTCCACTCCGGCATCCGTCCCGCCGTTAACGTCGGTCTCTCGGTTTCACGTGTGGGCGGTAGCGCGCAGATCCGGGCGATGCGGCAGGTGGCCGGCACTCTGCGCCTGGATCTGGCTCAGTTCCGTGAACTGGCCGCCTTTGCGCAGTTCGGATCGGATCTCGACAAAGCCACGCAAGCGCAGTTGGCGCGCGGTGAACGCCTGACCGAAATTCTCAAGCAAGGTCAATACGTACCCCTTCCGGTGGCCAAACAGGTTGCGATCATTTATGCAGGAACGAAAGGTTTCCTTGATGACATGGAAGTTGCCGATCTGGGAGACTTCGAAGCAGAATTGCACCGCTTCCTGGATACGAGTAAGCCGGACCTTCTCAAGAACATTGCCGAGAAGAAGATTCTTGACGACGACTTGACTGCGGAACTGGAAGGCGCGATCAACGAAGCCAAGCAAAAGTTCAAGCAGGAACGAGCGGCCCGATAGAGACGAAGACTCAATGGCAAACCTTCTCGACATCCGGCGCCGGATCCGCTCCGTCAAGAATACTCAGCAGATTACGAGCGCAATGAAGACCGTTTCCGCGGTGAAGCTTCGCCGCGCGCAGGAAAGGATCCTCGCTGCGCGTCCGTATGCGATTGAGTTGAAGAAGATCCTTTCGGACCTCTCAGCCCGGGTCGAAAATCTGAGTCATCCTTTGCTGAAAGTTCGCCCCGAAAAAAAGATTCTTCTCGTTGTGGTCACATCCGATCGCGGGCTGTGCGGTGCGTTTAACACGAACATTTCCCGTTCCGCTCAGGACTTCATCAAGTCTCACCCGGATCAGGAGCTTCCGTTGATGGCCGTTGGCCGGAAGGGGCGCGACTACTTCAAGCGACGGGGTGCGTCGATTCTGGAAGAACACATCGGTATTTTTTCGCAGCTCGACTTCAAGCACGCACGCGCGATCGGGGAGCGCATCGTCGAACTCTACAGCAGCGCGGAAGTCGACAGCGTCTATCTGGCATACAACGAATTCAAATCCGTCATCCAGCAGCGCCTGGTGGTCGAGCCCCTTTTGCCGCTCAGTGGTAGCGAGTTCGAAGGGGAAGACACGAGTGGTGACTATATTTACGAACAACCACCACAGGCGATATTCGACCGCCTGCTCCCGCAGTTCGTCGACAACCAGGTGCATCGTGCCTTGCTCGAGTCGGCGGCTTCGGAACATGGCGCCCGCATGGCTGCAATGGATACGGCGTCCCGCAACGCGGGTGAGATGATCGAGGCACTAACGCTGAATATGAATCGCATTCGGCAGGCGGCAATCACCCGGGAAATTATCGAGGTCGTCAGCGGAGCGAGCGTGTAGCTGGACGGAATGCATGTCTGGTATAGAGACCCAATAAGGAAAGGTGCTAGAGATCATGGCGAACACAGGAAAAGTCCTCCAGATAATCGGTCCAGCCGTTGACGTCGAGTTCGACGAAGGACAGCAACCAGCGATTCACAACGCGCTGCGGATCACGAGCGAAGGCTTTGATGTGCCTGAACCGCTCGACGTCATTGTCGAGGTGCAGCAGCACCTGGGCGAAGGCCGAGTCCGGTGTGTGGCCATGCAGCCGACCGACGGAATGGTCCGCGGAATGGTGGCGGAAGATCAGGAGTCGCCCATCCGCGTGCCGGTCGGAAAGGCAACGCTCGGCCGCGTGATGAATGTGATCGGCGAAGCGGTGGACAAAGCCGGACCGATCCAGTCTGAGCGCAAAGATCCGATTCATCGACCCGCACCCCCTCTGACCGAGCAGAACACAGACATGGAGATGTTCGAAACGGGCATCAAAGTGATCGACCTTCTCGAGCCCTATCTCCGTGGCGGCAAGATTGGACTCTTCGGTGGTGCGGGTGTTGGCAAGACCGTCATCATCATGGAACTGATCAACAACATCGCTTCCAAGCACGGCGGCCTTTCCGTTTTCGCAGGTGTGGGCGAGCGGACGCGCGAGGGCAACGACTTGTGGTTGGAAATGAAGGAGTCCGGGGTTATCGACAAGACTGCGCTCGTTTACGGACAGATGACCGAGCCGCCCGGAGCCCGCTTGCGTGTGGCACTGACCGGGCTGACGGCTGCCGAATATTTTCGGGATGAAGAAGGTCAGGACGTGCTGTTGTTTGTAGATAACATCTTCCGGTTCACCCAGGCGGGTTCAGAAGTTTCGGCTCTACTGGGCCGCATGCCTTCTGCTGTAGGTTATCAGCCGACGCTGGCTTCCGAGATGGGCGAACTGCAGGAGCGAATCACCTCAACACAGAAGGGCTCCATTACTTCAGTTCAGGCGATCTATGTACCTGCGGACGACTACACGGATCCCGCACCGGCGACCGCCTTCGCTCACCTCGACGCGACGACGAACCTTTCGCGATCGATTGCGGAGCGCGCCATTTACCCGGCCGTGGATCCGCTGGCCTCGACCTCACGCATCCTGGATCCGCGTATCGTCGGAGAGGAACACTATTCGGTCGCGCGTGAAGTCAAATTGGTGCTTCAGAAATACAAAGACCTCCAGGACATCATTGCCATTCTCGGAATCGACGAGTTGTCGGAAGAAGACAAGCTGGCCGTTTCCCGCGCCCGCAAGATCGAGCGCTTCCTTTCACAGCCCTTCTTCGTGGCCGAACAGTTCACGGGAACGCCGGGCAAGTATGTGAAGGTTGCCGACACGATCAAGGGTTTCAAGGAAATCGTCGACGGCAAATATGATGACGTCCCGGAGCAGGCGTTCTATATGTTGGGCACCATCGAAGAAGTTCTCGAACGTGCCGACAAGATGAAGACAGAGGCATAGCGGCTCTATGGCGGAAGGAATCAATCTGACGGTTGTTACACCGGAACGGGCCCTCATCCAGGAAGACGTCGACCAGGTCCAGGTCCCTGGCCTGGGCGGGTACCTGGGTCTGTTACCCGGGCATGCGCCCTTGTTTTCTGAGCTCGCCGCCGGCGAACTGTCCTACACGCGAGAGGGCCAGACCCATTCCATCGCGCTCGCCAAAGGCTTTGTTGAAATCTCGAACGACAGGGTGCGGGTACTGGCCGACGTCGCCGAACCCGCCGCCGACATCGACCTGGAACGGGCTCAAGTCGCGCTGCAGCGCGCTGAAGAGCGAATCTCAAATGGCGGCGATGACATCGACTATCCCCGGGCTCAAGCCGCGCTTGCGCGCGCAGCAATGCGAATAACCATCGCAGGACGGAAATAGGCCTTACTCCGTCAACACCTCGGTTCGATAGAAGCTCCCCCTCCGGCAACACCCACCCGACGGAGCTTGCCGCTGACCCGCGCATAGTCAGACGCATCCAAGTTCTCAAGACCGAAGGCTTACTCCCCGGAAAATTACCGCGTGGAAGTTTAGATGGTTGAAGCGGTTCCCGATTGACGCCGGAATGTTTCCCAACCACAACGTCAAATGGTAAGGTCCGGGCGCAGATTAGCGCGGATCCCCACCGTTAACCCGCGCCAGCACCCCCCTCGCTTTCTGTTGCCCTATAAGACGAGGTGCAGGACACTGTGCCTACGACTACGCGACGAAGGAGGTACGAAATGTTACAGACCGACTCTTCGACGGATCTGGAACGCAGACTGTCACGACTTGAAACGAGCCTTCGAAGGTATCGACGATCTGCGATTGCAATGGCGGGAATTCTATTTGGAAGCAGTCTGCTTTTTGCTCAAGGCCGTGTCGAGCATCTCCTGATCGAGGGTCTCCCGGCGTCGCCTCAGGCAATGGCTGCCCTCCTGGTGCAGGACTCGATCACCGTTGTGGACAGCGCCGGTGAGGAACGCGCAACGATCACGACGACAGTCGACGGGGCAGCCTTGGTGCTGTTTGACGCGGATGGCCGGCCCAGAGCAGGAATCGACGCGGGATACACGCCATCGCTTGTGCTCTATGACGAGGAAGGCCGGACCCGGGTAGTCTTGGGCGCAACCTCAGCGGTGGCATCCCATGTCGAGTCATCGGACGGGTTAATTGAACGGCGGCCCGTTTCTTCGTTGGTCCTGTTCAAAGACGATGGCAGCGTCCTGGAAAGACTGCCGTGAACTAAGTTTGTTGGATCGTCACCGAGCTGGTTACCACCCTTGGCCGACATGCAGAGACTTCCCGGAAGTCGAAATAGGGTTCTGTCGAGCAGCTACACCCAAACAACGACGAACAAACGTGTAGGGAGGGCCCCGCCCCGGCTCTGCGTACTCTCATACGAGTGCCCTCGACGACAAAGCGGCGCCACGGCCGTTGTCGAAGAATCACTGTCTGTCTGGTAATCGCCAGGACCTTGCGCGACGACGACGATATCAGCCGGGAGCTCCACGCCTGGACGCGCCGCACGGCAATGCGGTAAAGACGCCTACCGGCTGCCGTACAGGAGCAGTTCTCTCCCGTCGGACGTCACGACCCTTTCCAGCCTCATAATCATGGCCCCATCCGTGAAGCGATACCCGATGCCGGTGATGATGTCTCCTGCCTTCAGGGTATTCCTGTCCCAGCCGTTCGCCGCCATCCGATTAATACTGGGGCCCCCTACGTCCCACGTCTCAACCCTGCCGTCGTCCGTCTGTACGTCGAGCGCGATCATCACGTGCGGATTGCCCCACGTGTACGCCGCCACAGTGCCCTGCACGGTGACTTCCGTAGAACGATTGACCGGCCATCGGTGATGCGCGGACAACGGACTGGCGGCCACGAGGATCCCGATCGCTCCGAGCGCGAGCACTAGCAGCCTAGTCATCATGTCTCACCTCCAGCACAATTCTACTGGATCGTGGAGCCCTCGAAACACGGGCCGTTGGAAATCCTGAATAATTCTTTCCGAGGATTACTCCCGATAAACGCCGCTTCGTTTACCGATTCCGCAGGCCGCCCATTACGCGCCCCCTGGCGGCTACTCGTTTGTAATTCGGCGATTCGTACCGGGCATGTCCACGCCAGGGACACTCCATCCAAGACGGGATTCCGGGTTCGGTTGAAGATCTCAGATGGCCACTTCGCGGAAGCCGCGCGAACAGCTCCTTAGATTTCTGCTGGATCGACGCTCAGAAATGTCGTGCACGGCGCCGCAGATCTCTGGTGAAACTATTCTGTATTTGTCGGCCCGGACAGGCCGATGCGGGTAATCAGCTCTTGGTACCGTGGGTCCGAACGAAGTTTTTCATATTCGGGAGCCACCTTCAACCAAACCAGGTAACGCGATCGCTGCTGGAAAGCCTCCTCCAGCCGCTGAAATGCCAAATCTGTCTCGTCCAGTCCTGCGTGGATGTAAGCGATCAAGGCCGGGGAAACGTATCTTTGCTCTTCGAGTTCCTCCAACCTAGACAAAACTCCGAGGGCCTCAGATTGTTGGCCGGAGAGAGCATAGGCGTGTCCGAGGGATGCAAGTGACACGGTATTGTCCGAAAGCGCAACGGCTTGACGGAACTCGTTTACAGCCTCCCGATAGCTGCCCTCTTTTCGGTGGTAGTTCCCTAATACCCAGTGAGCTCCCCAGAAATCATCGTCGAGTTCCAGAGCTTGTTCGATCCACCCTAACGCTTCCTGGCTGCGACCGGTGTGAAGGAGTTGCAGTCCCAAGTTCGCATTGGCCTCGAGCGAAAGCGGATCTAAGTCACGCCCCGTCTTTGCCTGGATCACAGCCTCTTCAAACCGTCCCATGGCCTCGAGAAAGATGCTGTACCACAGGTGCCCTCTAGAAAGACTTGGATTCAAGTCAATGGCCCGCTGGAAGGCTCCATCAGCAGCCGGGAAGTTCCAATCGTACTTCAGGCCCACCATCCCCAATACAGCATGGGCCTCAGGCTCCGTGGCGTCCAGCTCCAAGGCCCTCATCGCCGCCTCTCTTGCCCTTGGCATTGCGTCACTGGGAGGCAGGACCTCCAAACCGTGGCCAGCAAGTAGGCAGTAACAGCTGGCCAATCCCGCATAGGCAGATGCATAGTTCGGATCAATTTGGATTGCTTCTTGAAAGTAATCAATACTTCTGGTGAAGCCTTCCTCGGAATTCCTGGCGCGGAAGTAACGTCCCTTCAAGTAGGCCTCGTAGGCAGCCGGATTGGTGTAGGGTTCGGTCAATTCCGCCGGGGATGGAGACAGGATCTCAATCGCCAGGGAGTTCGCTACGCGCCTAGCGACCGTCTCCTGCAGCGCAAATATATTTTGTCCCTCACCTTCAAACACCTCGGACCAAAGATGGGTTTCATCTCCAACATCGATAAATTGTGTTGTTATTCTCAGACGCTCGTCCTCGCGCTGAACGCTGCCCTCTAACACATAGCCCACTTGCAATTCGCGACCAATCTGCTCGACGCCCTTCTGAGTCCCTTTATATTGCATTGCGGAAGTGCGTGCTATCACCCCAAGGCGCCTGGGGTTCAGTTTGCCTAATTCCGCAGTGACCTCTTCCGTCAGGCCATCGCTGAGATATTCCTGTTCCGGGTCTCCCGTGAAATTATCAAACGGGAGCACGGCGATCCTGACTGGGGCTGGCAGCGCCTCATCGGTGCCCTGAAAACTCCTCAGGACCAAATAACCCCCTAAAAGTGCAAGGACAGACGCTGCGATTCCGATCTTGATCATTCGTGGAAGAGCGCGCCGCTTGGGCGCCTCTGATTGGCCTACGCGTTCGACGGGTGCGATAAAACGATCGCCGCGGAGCGGGACGGTTTCCACGAAGCGTGGAATCTCCGCAGAGTCATGGAGCGCCTGTCTTATCTTGTTGATCGTGATATTCAGCCGGTGATTGAGATCGGCAAAATCTTCTCCCGGCCATAATCTTTCTCGAATTTCCTCCCGAGTGACTAATTGTCCCGGCCGCTCCAACAAGAGCATCAAAAGCTCGAAAAGTTGATTTTGGAAGCTGATCCGGATGCCTCGCTTGCGCAACTCGCGGGAGTGAGGATCCAATTCAAAATCGCCAAACCGGAGGATCTGTCGGGAAACAGCCGATGCGTTCATGAGCGCTTGAGCGTACTACAACCCGCACGAATTGAACACACACACTCGGCGACCACCCAACATTATCCTATAAGTAGCTAAATATAAACAAGTTACAAGGAGACCTGGAATTGATTCACAGTTGACTCCGAGTAGATTGACACGTTGATAGGAACGCGTCGACGATGGCGTGAATTTCCATGCGGAGATTCAACGCAAAGGATTTAACCACAAACAATTGTCGGCCAAAAGGGCCGACAGAAAAGGACATGAACATGCTTAACAGAAGCGTTGTTGCATGGATCGGGGCGGAGATGGAATTCGCCCTTTCCCAAGCGGTAGCGTCAGGCGATACGCTCGAACACAGGCCGTCCGAGTGCGGTCATTGTGTTCAGGACTTTTTGGCCGAGTTGGATCTCCGTGATCTGCCTGGAGAAGCTGCGGGATTGGAGTCTGCGGCCGATGACACCCTTCCAACGGCCGATCTGCGTTTCTATCCGGCTGCGCTGGTTGTACCCTGTGGCCACTTGCCAGGCCATGCGGCCGTTGCTGCGGATCTGAGCAATATGGCGATCCCGAACGGTTGGATCCCGCGCCGATTGCGGTCGGATCGCTGCGTTCTTTGGCGGCGGTATAACCACATCCAGGGTCTCCCCATACCGTTCCCTCAGCAGATCTCGTGTAGACGCTCCATCATAGGCGCCGTCAGCCAGAAAGCAGTTGTGTGCGTCAAGTTCTGCAAAAAGTATTTCCGAAAAATTCAGTTCTTGAGTGTCGATCGCCGTCGGGCCTGTGGGAATGTGGGAAAGCTGAACGTTTTTGGCGAAGCTTTTCCAAGCCTCAGAGGGAATCCGCGCCTTTTGGCGGATTTCCTCTGAGGCGTCATTTCCATCAGGCCTCTGCGTTTCTTTCTTTTTTGGTTCTTTTTCTTTCTTTCGTCCCCTCGAAAGTTTTCCACAGCGATTGTTCGCTCCAGGATGCTCTGTAATCGCCGATCGACATCCGAGTCGATCATTGGGGTCGGCCCGTTGGGACGCGTTTAGGCAGCCGGCGTCTGACGGTGCCAGTCCCTTTTGTGTTCCTTCAACAGGTCCATGTTCAAGTAGCGGATCGCTTCGATCCAGTTCTCGTGCGTTTCGGTGGTCAGCGCCCGAATCAAACGCAGACAGCTGGCTGCGTTGGGGAATATCCGCACCACGCGCGTTCGCCGTTTGATCTCTTCGTTGAGCCGTTCCAGCATATTGGTGGATTTCATGTGTTTGTGATGCTGAAGCGGCAGCGTGTAGAAGCTTAGTGTCTCGTCGATATTGTCTTCGACCCAGTCGCAGAGTTTGGAATATTTCTGCCCCCACTTGCTCAACCATGTCGCCAGGTCCTGCCGCACTTCCTGGAGGTCCCGCCGGTCGTAGAGCCAACGCAGTTCCTGGAGACAATCGTCATCGGCTTTGCGCGGCAGATAATCCAATGCGTTTCTCAGAAAGTGGACGTAGCAGCGTTGCCAGATCGCTTCGGGCAGGACTTCTGCGATGGCTTTCTTCAACCCGGCATGATCGTCGGTCACCACGAACTCCACGCCGCACAAGCCGCGTTGTTTCAAACTCAGTAACAGTTCCCGCCAACTGGTCGTGCTTTCCCGTTCCGCCAGTTCCACCGCCAACACACCGCGCCTCCCGTCCCAGTTGATTCCGATCGCCACCAGAACTGCTCGGCTCCGGATGACCCCGTCTTCGCGCACCTTCTCGTAGCGCGCATCCAGAATCAGGTACGGGTATTCTTCCTCCAATGCTCGCGTCGCAAACTTTTTCAGCTCCGTGTCCAGTGTCTTATTAATCCGGCTGATCGTGCTGGCCGAAAACGAATGCCCGCATAATTCTTCGGTGATGGCCTTGACCTTGCGCGTCGACACGCCCTGCACGTACATCTCGGCCAAGCTGGCCACCAAAGCTTTCTCGCTGCGTTGGTAGCGTTCAAACACTTCCGTGCTGAACCGCCCGGCCCGGTCCTGCGGCACGCGCAGCTCCAGCTTGCCCACCCGCGTGACCAGGTCCCGCCCGTAATAGCCACTCCGATATCCGGTCCGCCCCGCCGTTCGTTCACTCTTGGCCGCGGCCACAACCTGCTCCATCTCCCCCTCGAGAATTTCCTGAACCACCTCCTGCACGACGCTTTTCAGCAGATCCTTTTCCTCTCCTAACAGTTCTTTCCAATCCACTCCCTTTCGCTTAATCTTAGTTCGGGCCATCGGTTCATCTCCTTCGTTTCAAAGTTGTTGGTTGCCAACTTTCTCGGAGATACCCTGGCCCCTTCCTATTTCAGGACCCCTTTTTTGCAGAAACTCTGAAACATAACCCAGAAAGCCCGCGACCGGGGCATCGAGTTGATCCAGGAGCCCGGGTAATGCAGTGCTGTCTCCAACGTCATCGTGAGTCAGATTGGCGCAAACAATCGCACCGCTGGCCAGGTCCAGTCCGAGGTGGAGTTTGCGCCAGCGGCGGCGTATTCCCTTGATTTTATGCTTCTGCGCGAGCCATTCCCCTTCGCCGAAGATCTTGAGGCCGGTACTGTCCACCACCAGATGGACAGGCACAGATCCGGCTTGCATCATCACCTGAGCGATGCTCAAGCCGTTTGCACGACGCGACAGTGTGGAGAAGTCCGGCACCCGTATATCCAGCCCCATGAGCGTGCCGATGGATCCCATAAGTCCCTGCGTTTGCCGCAACCCAAGCCGATACGCCGTGCGCAGCGTCAGGCATGTCTCGATCGCCAGATCCGAGTATCTCCGCTGGCCACCCCGTGACGTGCGGCGCGGCGCGCTCCACACACTTTGAGCCTCATCACTGACCCAGATCGTCAGATCACCCCGCTGGCGCAGGCTCTCGTTATATTCCGCCCAGTTGATCACCCGATACTGCGCCTTATCAAACTTGTGCCGTCGGGCTGCGTTGAACTTATGTGGCATCTAAGTTATCCCCGGTGTTGAAAAACACGATGATAAGGCATCCTTCGGGATGATCCATGCAACAAGGTTACGGTGACCCTAACCGCTCAGTCTGCGGCTGGGCTTTGAACGGACACCTTCCCTTTGACGTCATTCATCTCCACCAAGCAGCACGCCTAGCTCGCAACTATGAGCACGTGATTATCGACACCAACGCCCGCCCAGAGCCCGAAGAAATCTCCGAACTTGTCCAAGGCTGCGACCTACTCATCATCCCGTCGACCCCGGATGCCTTAAGCCTACAGGCTCTTCAGATGACTACCGACGCCATCGAAAAGGCCGAAGGGGAAAACTATAAGGTGCTGTTGACCATCATTCCGCCCAAGCCAAACCGCGACGGAGAGGAAATGAAAAGCGAACTTGCGAAGCGGGAAGTTCCATTGTTTTCAACTAGTATTCGCCGATTCATTGCCTATCAAAAGGCAACTCTTGCGGGTGTTCCAGTCTACGATACCCATGACCGCCGCTCTAAAGATGCTTGGCAGGACTACTTCAACCTCGGAAAGGAGATCCTCCCTTGAGTACCCGCTTCGGAAAAGTTCTGGAAAACCTTGGCAAACTTCCGTCCGCTGGTACGCAACCCAAGGAGTCGCGGCAACGCCGCGCCACCCAAGACACTCGCACTCGCAAGGTCGGACGTCCTCCGGGTAAGAAGAGCGACCCCGATTACGCCCAAGTGACCGTTTACCTAAAGAGAGACAATCACCTTGCTGCAAAGAAACGTCTCCTTGACGATGGCAGAGAGTTCAGTGAACTTGTCGACCAACTTGTTGTGGCCTGGCTTCAGACTTCTAGACGGCCAGACGTCTGAAATTCTACTTGTAGCCCTGATCCCTCATTCTTCGACGGCTACGCGGAGGGCTGACCACGGACGAGAAGCAGCGGATGAAGGAACTGGAGCGGGAGGTTCGCGAGCTGAAGCGGGCGAACGAGATCCTGAGGAAAGCATCAGCGTTTTTCGCGCAGGCGGAGCTCGACCGCCGACCGCGGAGATGACGGAGTTCATCGAAGAAAATCGGACCCGTATGGGGTCGAGTCGATCTGTAGTGTGCTGCCGATCGGCCCGTCGACGTTCTATGAGCATCAGATACCATGGCGCAATCCGGATCGATTGCCGACCCGGGCAAAACAGGATGCGGCCCTGCAGGGAGAGATCGACCGGGTGTGGCGGGAGAACCGTCGGGTCTACGGTGCCCCCAAGGTCTGGAAGCAGCTGAACCGGGAACACATCCCCGTGGCCCGATGCACGGTCACGGCTGACGCGGAAGCGGCTAGAAGATGACCTGGAATTGGCGCACCGCTCCATTACGCGCGAGGCTGCGGCGAAGGGCACGCTGAACAGTGGCGGCACGATACGGAAGCTTGTACGGACGTTATTGGAAAAGCTAGGTGAGGCCGCGCCATGTTCTCGGAAGTGTGCGCCGAGATCCGAGAGCTGGAGGCACGCATTCAATCGGTGGAGCGGGAGTTGGAAGCCCTGGCCCGTCAGATGCCCGAGGTGGCCCGTCTGCGCTCGATCCCTGGAATCGGGCTGTTGACTTCCACGGCGATGGTAGGTTTTGTCGGTGACGGCCGACGGTTTCGATCCTGTCGCCACTTTGCCAGTTATCTGGGACTCACCCCGCGTGAGCGTTCGAGCGGAAACCGACGTCGGCTGGGAGCGATCAGCAAACAAGGCAACGTCTACCTGCGGATGCTGCTCATACACGGTGGCCGCACTTTGCTATGGAGTGCGCATCGAAAAGGGGCGCAATCTTCGGCTCTGCAGAAATGGGGTCTCCGTCTCCACACACTCCGCGGGCACAACACGGCCACGGTTGCTTTAGCCAACAAACTGGCCCGCACGGTTTGGGCCGTCTGGACACAGGACACGGCGTACGAGGCTGACCGACGGGCGGCCTGACACCATGACTGTAGGAACATCCTTTCAGTAGACTGCGACGACGTTCGAGCTGATGACGTACCGGTCGGACCGGCGCGGGGAAACGCCGGCGAAACCGTGGCCCCTGGAGGCCGTTTAGGCGGTTGGCACCCCGTGCGCGAATTTCATCATGGCCCGGAACTAAAACGTTCCATTCGAGAGGCCGAAGATACGGGTGCAGTCGATCTTTCACTCAACCCGAAAATCAAATATCAGGATGCTGAAAAGAATCTTCGGAAAAAGGATATGGGACAGCTGCGCCCACTTGACAGGAGGAGTCCGGATACGGCTTCGTCATCGCCGGCCGCCGGGGCGGCCTCGGCGTTGCGCTCGGCGATGAGCGTGTGCGCCTGGTCGGCGAGCTTGGCGAGCACGAGCAGGTTCTTGAAGCCGAAGCTGTGCGTCGTCTTCCACTGGCCCTCGTCGCGGTAGATGCGCGAAAAGGTGCCGTTGTGCAACCTTGTTGCATGGATCATCCCGAAGGATGCCTTATCATCGTGTTTTTCAACACCGGGGATAACTTAGATGCCACATAAGTTCAACGCAGCCCGACGGCACAAGTTTGATAAGGCGCAGTATCGGGTGATCAACTGGGCGGAATATAACGAGAGCCTGCGCCAGCGGGGTGATCTGAGGATCTGGGTCAGTGAGGAGGCTCAAAGTGTGTGGAGCGCGCCGCGCCGCACGTCACGGGGTGGCCAGCGGAGATACTCGGATCTGGCGATCGAGACATGCCTGACGCTGCGCACGGCGTATCGGCTTGGGTTGCGGCAAACGCAGGGACTTATGGGATCCATCGGCACGCTCATGGGGCTGGATATACGGGTGCCGGACTTCTCCACACTGTCGCGTCGTGCAAACGGCTTGAGCATCGCTCAGGTGATGATGCAAGCCGGATCTGTGCCTGTCCATCTGGTGGTGGACAGTACCGGCCTCAAGATCTTCGGCGAAGGGGAATGGCTCGCGCAGAAGCATAAAATCAAGGGAATACGCCGCCGCTGGCGCAAACTCCACCTCGGACTGGACCTGGCCAGCGGTGCGATTGTTTGCGCCAATCTGACTCACGATGACGTTGGAGACAGCACTGCATTACCCGGGCTCCTGGATCAACTCGATGCCCCGGTCGCGGGCTTTCTGGCTGACGGCGCCTATGATGGAGCGTCTACACGAGATCTGCTGAGGGAACGGTATGGGGAGACCCTGGATGTGGTTATACCGCCGCCAAAGAACGCAGCGATCCGACCGCAATCGGCGCGGGATCCAACCGTTCGGGATCGCCATATTGCTCAGATCCGCAGCAACGGCCGCATGGCCTGGCAAGTGGCCACAGGGTACAACCAGCGCAGCCGGATAGAAACGCAGATCGGCCGTTGGAAGGGTGTCATCGGCCGCAGACTCCAATCCCGCAGCTTCTCCAGGCAGATCACGGAGATCCAACTCGGCCAAAAAGTCCTGAACACAATGACCGCACTCGGACGGCCTGTGTTCGAGCGTATCGCCTGACGCTACCGCTTGGGAAAGGGCGAATTCCATCTCCGCCCCGATCCATGCAACAACGCTAGTGAGAGGAGGCATCTCCACTGCCTGCCCAACGGGCGCGGTGCCAAAGACTTCCAGAAATTCTCGACGTGCTCCGCAGCATGGACTGCAGCCACCTGGAGGGTCAGGCCGTCGACTAACTCTTCGGCGTCGGGGAGTGCCGCGCCTGGCAATTAATGGTCGGGCTGCCCGGCATCCGTGCTGGCAACGCCGCCGCCATCGCGCTGATCGAGCGGCTGGAGGTAACCGCTACGAGCGGGTCTACCAGTGGGAAGTGCGTCGCCGCGCCCGCGTCGGCCAAGAACTGAAGCGGAACCGACGCGAGAGCACCGCAGCCACCGCCCTGATTCCTCACCGAGATCGACCCGGATAATGGCATCTATAGCCGCTGCCAAGAAGGCGGCTCGACATCTGCGGTCAAGAGTTTCATGTGTCGTCTCCTTTCGTTGGGGTTCATCAGACGCGCGAACAGAAATCCAGGGGGAGAGGCGTGACGGTCACTCGGGAAGCTGAGGAAACGGGAAACACGCGAGCGCCGCGAATGAAGCGGACGGTTCGCTGACTGAGTCGGCGCGCACGGCTAAAGTCGCATCTCTTGGCGACGAACCCTCACTAGCGAAGGAAAACGGCGCTTCGCCCGGCAGAATCAGGGTATTGTGCGTTCACCGGAATGGTGTACTGTGGTGAATATCATGGAGACAACACAGGGTCAGCCATGAAGAACAAGAAGGGGAGTGCAAAGAGCATGAAGCCCGAGAACGATGCGGCATCAATCCGGGCATCGATCAGTTTCCCTCCGGATATATACCGAACGCTTGAGGAGATAGCGCACCAGAAGAAGGTGTCCCTCGCTTGGGTCGTCCGGGAGGCCTCCGAGAGGTACATTGCAGGCGAAAGAGCGCCTGTCCGCAGAAGAGGAAAGAAGGCGGACAGGGCATGAGCGTCAACGGCAAGGCCTACGGACCAGTAAAATCCATCCCCCGCCGTCCCAACTCCGCACGAAGTTGGTGTGGGAGGGGAAGTATGACGAGTATGGCAATTGGCGTGAGGGTGATGCTGGGGGCTTGGCCTTGCCGATGCAGGAGATCGAAACTATCGATCAGCCTTCGAGCAAGGCGGCTGCGGCCGGCCAACTCGGCATGTTCGAGAAGAAGACAATCACTGATCCGAAGGACGTTCAGCAGAATCTCGTCGTGTGGATCAACGGGCTGGGAGCGTTGATGGAGGCGGGACAATGACGGTGAAGACGGTCAATGTGACAGGCACTTTATCAGAGCGGCTGAACATCGCGTTAAGACTGCCCAATGGTGCGCGGTTCTACCGATGCGCCTTGCAGGTCAATCCATTTGCCTATTTGGCGCGGCACAACAAGCAGACGCCGTTCGAGAATGAGGCGGAGTATAACGCCGCTATCGTTGACGCCTGCTGCGAGACGAGAATCGAGGTTATCGGCGTCACGGATCACTACCGGGTTGACGAATCAAAGGGATTGGTAAAGGCGGCGCGTGAGGCCGGTCTGTTCGCGTTCGGCGGATTTGAAGCCGTGACTAAGGACGGCGTGCATTTTCTGTGCCTGTTCGATCACGACAAGGACGACATGCTGGAACGGTTCATTGGGGAGTGCGGGGTTCACGACACGAACACGGCCTCACCGACAGGAAAACTCGATTCCATTGAACTTCTGGCGAAGGCGAAGGAATGGGGCTCGATCTGTGTGGCCGCACATGTGGCTGCCGATGGCGGACTTTTAAGGAAGCTCGACGGACAGCCTCGTGTGAATGCCTGGAAGTCGCTCGATCTTATGGCTTGCGCCCTCGCTGGCCCAATTTCAGACGCACCCGACAACATACGGCCCATTCTCGAAAACAAGAATGTGCAACACCAGCGGGCCCGTCCCGTAGCAGTTATAAACGCTTCGGACGTGAACAGCCCCGAGGACCTGAAGAAGGACTCGGCTTCCTTTTTTATAAAGATGTCGAGTGTCTCGGTTGAGGCGTTACGGCAGGCCTTCCTCGATCCCGAGTCCCGCACCCGCCTGCATAGCAGCCCTCAACCCGAACCGCATGCGGAGTTCCTTGCTGTGACGTGGGAAGGCGGGTTCCTCGGCGATACCTCGGTTCATTTGAATGGAAACCTGAACGTCCTGGTCGGCGGAAGAGGGACCGGCAAATCAACCATGATCGAAAGCATGCGCTACGTGCTCGGACTCGAACCGCTCGGAGAGGAGGCACGCAAGGCGCATGATGGAATCATCCGGCATGTGCTGCGCTCCGGGACAAAAATCTCATTGCTGGTGCAGTCGCAGAAGCCATCTGCACGATGCTACACGATCGAACGATCAGTCCCGAACCCGCCGATTGTGAAGGACGAAGCCGGGGAAGTGTTGACCCTCTCGCCGAAAGACGTGATGCCGGATGTGGAGGTGTTTGGGCAGCATGAGATTTCCGAACTGACAAAGAGCCGGGAGAAGCTGACTTTGCTGCTGGAGCGGTTCGTTGACCGTGATGCCACCCTTCCGGGGCGGAAATCGAAGCTCAGCCTGGAGCTTGAACGCTCGCGAAGCCGCATTGTGGATGTCCGGCGGGAAATGAAAGCACTCGACGAGCGGCTCGCCGCGCTCCCGCGTCTGGAGGAGACGCAGAAACGGTTCCAGGAAGCCGGACTCGAAGAACGGCTGAAGGAAAAGAGCTTCCTGATTCGTGAGGAGCATGTATTCGGCAATGCCGGGGAGCGTCTTGATCCCGTGCGGGCGCTACAGAGTGAACTGCTGGGGATGCTCCCACTGGATGCGGCCTTTGTCTCTCCGAAGGCTCTGGAAGGGCTGCCGAATGCGGAACTCCTTACAGAAATCAGTGAGAGTTTGGGGACGCTGAGCACGAAGCTGAAGGCGATCGCCGATGATCTCGCGAAGTCATTGGCGGAGGCTGACAGCGCGGTTGCGGGGACCAGGGCCCGCTGGGAGGAGAAGCGGAAAACCGTCGAAGAAACGTACGAGAAGCTCCTGAGGGAGCTGCAGAAGTCGAAGGTTGACGGAGCTGAGTTCATCCGGCTTCGGGCGCAGATTGAAGAGCTACGGCCGCTGAAAGAGAAAACAGAGAGCCTGAAACGCGATCTGGCGATTCACGAGGCGCACCGCCGTAAGCTGCTGTCGGAATGGGAGGACATGAAAGCGAGCGAGTACCGAGAATTTCAACGCGCGGCGAAGAAGGTCTCTCGCAAGCTCCGTGACCGCGTGAACGTTGAGGTCACGATGGCGGGAAATCGTGAGCCGCTGGAACAGCTCTTGCGTCAAGTTGGCGGCAACCTGAGCGCCGCCCTGGAACGGCTCCGTGGTTTCGAACAAATCTCGCTGCCTGACTTGGCGCAGCGCTGCCGGGAAGGCAAGGAGGCGCTGATGGAGCACTACTCGTTGCCGGCCGGCTCCGCCGATAGAATCTCGCAAGCTGATCTGGATCTGTTCATGAGAATGGAGGAACTGGACCTTCCTGCAACGACAAAGATCGAGCTGAACACGGCGCCCGACAATGAAACCCCTACGTGGCAGACACTGGAAGCGTTATCGACCGGCCAGAAGGCGACGGCCGTGCTGCTGCTGTTGCTGCTGGAATCCGAGGCCCCTCTCGTCGTCGATCAGCCGGAAGACGACCTCGACAACCGCTTCATTACTGAGGGTGTCGTGCCGATCATGCGGCAGGAGAAACGGCGCCGGCAGTTTGTCTTCTCGACTCATAACGCGAACATACCGGTTCTCGGGGATGCCGAGCTTATTCTGGGCTTGGCCGCCTCGGGAGAGGGAGGGGAAGGGCAGGCGAGAATCGCGACCGAACACATGGGATCCATTGACTCAAGGCCGGTGCGTGAGCTGGTGGAGGAGATCCTCGAAGGGGGCAAGGACGCTTTCGAGATGCGGCGTTCCAAGTATGGATTCTGAAGGATGACGACACGGACTGAATTACTGGAAATCATTAACAACGGAGAAAACTCCGGAGTCGAGTTCAAGAGGGACACCCTGCAAAACCACGACCTTGCGAAAGAGCTGGTTGCCTTCTCTAACTTTGGTGGCGGGCTGGTTCTTCTCGGCGTTGAGGATGACGGACGCATATCAGGCGTCACCAGAGGCAATATCGAAGAGTGGGTGATGACAACATGCCGCGACAAGATCAGGCCGGCAATCATCCCGTTCTATGGGGTTGTGCGGGACATGGAACCTGGAAAGGACGTGGCGATTGTGCAGGTGTCGCGGGGATTCGATGTGCACAGCCTCTGGCACAACAACGGCAATCGCTACTACATCAGAATCGGCACCCAGAGCAGGGAGGCGTCGCATGAGGAACTTGGACGACTGTTCCAGCAGCGCGGGACAATCCGTGCAGAGTTGCGGTCGGTTTCAGGTGCCACACTCACCGAGCTGGACCGGCGTCGACTGCGAGACTATTTCGGCCGGGTGCGGGAACAGGATGTGCCCGCTGATGATGATGAAGCGGGCTGGAGAACCCTTCTTGTCAACACGGAGATCATGACCGACGAAGGCGTAAGCGTTGGGGGGCTCCTGCTGTTCGGAGCGACGCCGAACCGTTTTCTCCCTCACGCCGGGATTGACGCCGCGGCCTTTCCCGGAACGGAAAAGGACTACGCTGCGCGCGAACGGAAAGCTTTGCGCGGACCGATGGCCCCCTTGCTCGATGGAGCCGGGGCGATTGTTGAAAACGGTCTCGTTGAACAGGCGCTAGAATTCGTGCGCCGCAACGCGCCGGGGACCGCTGATCTGGAAGGCGGAAGACGAGTGGACAAACCCGCCTATCCCCACGAGGCGCTCCGGGAAGGTATCGTCAACGCGCTGATTCATCGTGACTACCTACTGACCAGCACAGATGTTGAGCTGAGCCTCTATAGCGACCGGCTGGAAATTATTTCCCCGGGCAGGCTGCCAAACGGGATTACACCCGATCGGATGAGAGCCGGAACGCGGGCATACAGGAATCAACTCCTGAAAGAGGTCATGCACGACTACGGCTATCTGGAGCACATGGGGATGGGCATTCCGCGGAAAATCATCGCAGGGATGCAGAAGCACAACAACACGGTGCCTGAGCTGATCGAGGATCAGGAGCACTTCATCTTACGTCTGCTGGCCTGAGAGAGGCTCAGATCAGATGCACCCCACAGTTCGTTGGTTTACCGTCCGGCGGCACCGGAAGCGATTTGGCTGAAACCGGAACGGTCCAGACGGCGACGATGTTTGAAGTCGACGTTTTCCAGCGATGCCGTCGCGTAGCGCAGCTTCGCCGCGCGCAGGCGTCGGGTGAGCTTGCGGTGCTCCCGGGCCGTCCACTCCTCATCCACCAGTAGGCCCAGACGTTCCTCGAAGCCGAGATCCGTGTACTGATTCGAGCGGCGTTGCTGCTCCAGGGCCTCGACCATGGCCGATAGCTTCATCTGGTTCATCTTCTCCAGGGTTTGTTCCATTAGCATGAGTGCGTCTCCTTGGGGTCCGCATAGTAGGCGGCGCCGCGAATGTTGTCGTGATGGGGCGTCGGTGGGGTTTCGGTGTCCCCGAAAGGCAACCGGTCCTGGGCCGACGACAGGATGTTCTTGACGGTGCGGTAGCTATAGGACTGCAAGTGCAGCGCCCGCGCACTGGCGGCTTCGAGCCGCTCGGCGCCGGAGCGGCGACCTAGACTCATCAATCCCAGGCAGGCCCGGTACCCCTGTTCGGGATGCGGCCACCGTTTCATGATCTCCTCGACCAGGCGGCCGGTCTTGGGGCCAGTTTTCTCCGCCCAACTAATCAGCCGGGACGGTGTCCATTCCGCATGGGCCCGATGGGCACTGGGCATATGTTCGGACAGAGTCGACGGCTTGTGATCGTAGCGACGGCGATGGGACGTCACGCGCCGGCCTTTGTAGTAGACCTCGACAATGGACGCCGTGTAACGCGCTTCCACCCTCTCATGGATCAACTGGTAGGGCACGCTGTAAGGATGGCGGTCCACGGTAATGTGGTAATCGATGCTGACACGACAGTCCTTCCACTCGGCCTGTTCATACCGGTTGGTCGGGAGGGGCTGTAATGCCGGTCGATCCAGCCGCTCGTAGAGTTCCAGGCGGTCCACTCGAGGCTTCTGCATCGGCCGCTGGTTCAGTTCCACTAGCAACTCTCGAATTGTCCCGTTCAAGTCGGCCAGACTGAAGAACGTGCGATTCCGGATCCTGGCCAGGATCCACCGCTGTGCGACCAGGACGGTCGATTCAACTTTCGCTTTGTCCCGAGCTTTCCGCGGCCGGGCCGGTATGACAACGGCGCCGTAGTGTTCGGCCTCATCCTGGTAGGTACGGTTGACGCCTGCTTCATAGCGGCAGGGCTGGGTAATGGCACTCTTGGGTTGGTCGGGAACCCAGATCCGGCTCGATCCGCCGAAGAACTCCACCATGCGGATATGCACGCCGACCCAATCGGGGAGTTTCTGGCTCGGTGTCGCTTCCGCGTAGGTGTAACCGCTGGCGCCCAGAACAGCGACGAACAACTCGACTGGAATAGCTTTGCCCGTCCGTGGATCCGTCAGCTGTGGCCGTTTGCCGGAAAAGTCGATGAAGGTCTTCTCTCCGGCGCGGTGCACCTGTCGCATCGAGGGCTTCAATTTCTGGGCCCAACGCCGGTAGATCTCACAGAACTGGCTGTAGGCATATCCCTTTGGATTCGCTTCTCGGTACTCTTCCCACAGCAGGTGCAGGGTGACTCCAACACGCTTCAACTCCTGGTGGATCCCTTCTACATCCGGAGCCACCCGTTCCCGGGAGCCCGGTCCCGTGCGGGGAAACAGCCGCGCTTCAAGCGCTGCCTCGTCCAGGTCTTCGGGCAGCGGCCATTCCAGCCCGGCCTGCTTGGCCCGTCCCAAGTAGTCCGCAACGGTGCCCAAGCCCACGCGACATGCGCTGGCGATCGCCCGGTGGCTGAGCTGTTGGTCGTGTTTGAGTCGTAGAATCTCGCGTATCTGTCTCATCGGTAGTCGTTTCGTTGCCATCAAGGCCCTCCTGTGCTTCAGGAGAACCTAAAAGCTCCAAACTTCGCTACCGACGAGTGATCACGATGGCCGGAATCGGTGTTCAGGATGGTCCGGAATACGCACCTATTTCAGACGACTTTCGATCTGCCCTGATACGAGCGGGGTTATCCATGGAGATGTCCATTGTGCTGTCACGCCAGGACCCTAGCCGCGACGTCCATTTAATATGAATGATAATGTCTGCCGGCTCAACCGGTCGATGCAACCGCTGCCCCAGTCTCCTGAAAACCATATAATGCCGGATCGCTCCCTCACGTGGAGTATAATCAGAGCCCGCGCGATACCTTCCAAACGCACATGATTTCACCGGCTTCCAGGAATTCTCGACGTGCTCCACGGCATGGACTTCAGCCACCTGGACCGTCAGGCCGTCGAGCAACTCTTCGGCGTGAGGGAGCGCCGCGCCCGGCACCGTCAGAGGAAATTCGCAGGTCTGAGTTCTCCACCGAGGACAGGAAATCATTGTTAGGTTTACTTAATACGGGAACCGAGAATGCGCTTGAAAGAGGTAGGAATAGGCACCGGTATTCACTTTGTCTCCAGACTTCAGGCCTAGAAGCGCACCGCCTGCTGAGAGAACCGCGCCAACGTAATCATCACTGCCAAGTTTCCAGAACGCACCCGCTATACCGAGGCCGAAGGAAGCGGGTCGCTTCCACGCCTTTCGGCTCGCGCTTTTCAAGCTGCTGACCATCTCCTGCAATTCCTCGCGCCGTGCGGCCAGTTCGTCCTCGCGGTCTTTCTCGGGTAGTTGCGACAATTCGCGTGTAAGCTTCCGCACGAAGCGAACGTATGCCCTATGTTCCTTGAGGTGTTCCTGGCGAAAGTCCAGAATCTCGTCGATAGGAGTCAGACGTAGATCCACAGCAACGGTTTCCAGATCCAAGGCGACTACGTGTCCGGCGGATGGTGTATTCGGCAACGAAAGCAATTCTTCCAAGGCTTGAACGATATCGGGTCGGTCAGTCGCGGGTGAAAGCTCTGCCCCCATTTCCGCTCCGTGAGGCCTCAGAATTTGCGAAAGCAAGACTAGAATCAGTGCGCGGACCATCGGATGCATGGGAATTGAAACGCCATCCTCAGAATCCTGCGCCAGGCCTTTGGACTTCAACTGTTTCAAGAGGTCTCGAGCTATCTTTTCATCGCCATAGCCACCCATCCGGGAATAGGAGATCTCGTGGAAACGAGTGTCTTTGGTAAGCTTGTCGAAGGCGCCCGACTCAATTATTTCGCTCATCGTTTCCCCGAGCTGCCTGGTCGCCTTCTTGTCAACGATCTTCTCCGGTTCGAGTACATGTAGCAGGCCTTTGTCCAAAAGAGGGATTGCCGTCGCCGGATCTTCACGTTCCAACTTGCCCTTCATGTAATCCGGCAACAGGATGCCTACGCCATCGAAGAAAAGGATCAGAGTCTTGATCCAGTCCGATCCATGCCAGATGGGTCCCGGATAATAAAATGCGATTTCCTTCTGATTCCCCGCTCGCGCCATGCGTCATCATACTGCTCTTGAACCGAGGAATTCACTGCTCGGTGGGGAATCGATGGCTCGGTAGAGATAGCACCAACGCCCCTTGACACGAACGTAAGTCTCATCGGCACGCCGAGTCCTTATGGGTTGGCTTCAGATGACGGCGCAGCCGCTCCTCACAGTTCGGGGCCGTAGCGCTGGACCCAGCCTCAGATTGTCGTGCGGTCCGACTCTTGGCCAGGCTCGCTGAGCAGCTCTTCGACATCGCGGAACAACAGCGAGTACCGAAGCTACCCACCGATGGCGCAAAGAATTAGCCCGGACGCGGTTTGTCGCGACCTGAAGATCGCCGGTCGGATTGCCCTCCTCATGATCTCTCTTCAGCCTACCAGCCGCCGTCGGCCACACTTGCAACACAACTCGTTGGTCGTTCCGTATACAATTTGTGGCGCGCACGAAGAGCACAATGGTCGCGCCGGTCTCCATTGGCGGCATCGTTAAATCGACTACCCTGACGTTACGCTCGACCCCGGCACGCGCGTCGAGGATCCGGTCAGAACAGAGCGGGCAGATCAGCATGGCTGACTGCCAGTCGACCTGTTACTGACGATCACGCCCTGTAATATGCAAGTAGGTCGAGCGGCAGGAAGTGATGGGAGGGCGGTTTTCGCGCTTGACCTACCCAACCATGAGGAGACGCTGCGTCCATGCGATTGAAGAAGGCCAAAATCAGAAAGTACAGGAGTATTCGGGACACAGGCTGGTTCGACATCGAAGATCTCAAGACGATCTTGGTCGGCCCCAACGAGGCTGGCAAGACGGTGCTCTTGCAGGCGCTCCAGCAGATCAACCCTCCGAAGGGGCTTGCCGGTCTTGACGCCCTCCGCGACTATCCGCGCTCCGAGTACAATGACATTACGACCAAGAAGGTCGACCCCGCGGCCGTCACTGTCGTTGAGGCTCATTTCAGACTCGAGCCGGAAGACATCGCGGCGATTCCGAGTGAATTCACAAAGGTCACGTACGTTCGTGGCCGAAGACTCGACAACAGTGCGTGGCACGCACTTGAAGGCGCTCCGCCAGACGTTAAGTACTCAAATATCGTCAAGGACTTGACTCGGATTGCTCCGTATGTAGACGCTCGCGTGCCGCCTTCTCAACCAGAGACCCCAGCGACTACACGGCCTAGCGTAGAGCTTGCGGCGATCACGAAGGGTTGGGAGCCGTCAGACATCATCGACCTTGGCCGCGCCGGGACAATCAGAGAATGGTTGGAAAAGGTTCTTCCATTCGTCGAAGAGGACTCAAGGGAAGCAAGGCGGCACGACAAGCTAGTGTAGGACGTCAGAAATAACGTAACTATGTAAGTCGCTCTGGGCACAGGGCCGACTACGCGCGTGAGCGTCCTGGTAAGTTACAGTCCGTTGGGCGGGGACCACTAGCTGAGACAATCAGCTTCGCAGACGGCAAGGCGGCTGCACTAAAAGCTCTGAAGGCCCGACTCCCGCTCTTTATACTGTTTAGCAACTACTTCAGGGTGCGACCACTGATCCACTTGGAGCACTTAGCGCAACGCTTAGAATCTGGCCTGCTGGACGACGCCTACTACGACTACGGCAATGAATGTCTGCTGCGGCTACTCGGTTTCACAGCGCAAGAGTTATCCAACCTTGGGAGGGCAGCCGAACCTGGCGCCGGCGATGCAGATGCGCTAAAGGCGTATCGCGACCAACTAGATAAGCGCCGTTATCAGTTGAACGCCGCGAGCGTCAAACTAACCGAAGAAATTCAGAGGGTCTGGGTTCCAGATACGAAAAAGGCAGAAGCCGACCGCCTCCGTGTGGTTGCCGATCAGCAGTATCTTAAGGTCGTGGTCGAAGACGATCTCGACGTAGAAATTGAATTAGACCAGCGATCAGAGGGTTTTCAATGGCTAGGAGTCTGCGCGGCAGAGCGCGAAGAACTCGAATTTATTGGGATTTGAGAGGGTCTTCGGAGGAGAACCCATCGATTCTTCCGATACGAGGAGTTCAGAGCTGTACGGATACCAGTAATTGGGCGTGTATCGGGTCTGCTGGGTTCCGGTTTTCCGGATTATGCCCATTCGATCATCCCGTTCATCCGCCGTAAGTTCACCGCCAGAGTGAGCAGGTTCCACTCACCGGTCACTTTGTCCAAACCGCGTAGACTGAACTGTCGGAATCCGAGCACCGACTTGATCCACCCGAAGGGCGGCTCGCCAATGTGCTTTCTGGCCCGGTAGCGGTCGCGCCCACGCTTGGTTTTCATCTTTCTCATCATCCGGCCAACAGCAGTGTCTTTGGGTGGGAGTGGAACATCGGCCAGATTCTTCTCGCGACCCATGGCAACATACCCGTCAATCTGACGTTGTTCCAACATCCCTAGATTCGACTCGGATCGATATCCCGCATCGGCCAGTACACGTTCGGGATGCTCTCCCAGGTTGTTGTTCAACGCATCCAGGGTCGGTTCCAACTGTCCCGCGTCGGACGCATTGGAACTCACCGTTGTCGCTACGATGATCCGGGCCTCGGAATCCACCACCGCCTGCGCGTTGTAGCATTGCTGGAACCCTTCAGTGGAGGTTTTCATGATCCGGCTTTCCGGATCTGTGAAGTTGTCCTGGGCCGTCGGTTTGGGCTCGCCCATGGGGCGTTTGAATGGCTTCTTTCCGCATCCGGGTTTGTCGTCTCCCGGTTCCCGTCCCGCTTCCTGGTCCGCAGCCATCTGACGTTCTTCGAGCCGTTTCATTGCTGCCTGGATCGTGGCCAATCGCTTTTTGCGGGTCGACAACCCATCGGGCAGTTCGTCGCCGCGCCGGTCCTTGCCGTATCGCTGGTCTTCTTCCTCATCGGTCGCCGTAGCCCGGTTCAACAGATCCCGAATCTGTTCGCCCAATTCGGTCTCCTGCTTCTTCATCCGTTCATAGCTCATCGCTTTGCGTTTGCTCGCATTCGCCCGCATCTTGGTTCCGTCCACCGCCACGGTTCCCATCTTCACCAGTCTCGCTTCCCGCGCCATCATCACCACTTGCACAAACAGGTTCCCGAACTCCTCAAGATGCAGTTTGCGAAAATCCGAGATCGTACGGTGCGCCGGAAAGTTCTCCGCTCCCAACATCCGGAACGCCACGTCGTCGGTCAACTTCGCCGCGATCTTCCGCGACGAGAACACCCCGGTCGCGTACCCGTAGATCAACACCTTCACCATCATCCGCGGATCGTACGCTTGATTGCCCGGTCCGTCCGTTCCATACCGCTGCTCAAACGCGCTCAAATCCATGGCGTCCACCGCGTCCGATATGAAGTACGACAGGTGATCTTCGGCCAACCAATCTCTCAACGACGGCGGCAGCAGCAGGCTCTGTTCTGGGATATAGGTTCGATATGTTCGTGACATGTCCTATCTTCGATCTCTATCCGCCCAATTCCGGTCCTTCTGCCGCGCAGACTCCTAGTATCGTTTTTCACCGTCTTCTTCGCCGAAACCGCCGGTAAGCACCAGAATGCAATCCTCCTTCTTGATGAACCAGGCCTCAGCCTGCATGGACTGAAGCAACGGGAGTTCCGTGCCACGATCTCGCGCCTTGCAGAACTCAATCAGACGCTGTACACGACGCACTCGCCCTTCCTAGTTGGACCAGATGAGCTGGACCTGGTTCGCGTTGTGGAGATGACCGACCGTAGTGTCGGCACGAAGGTGCACTCCAAAGTAACGGCTTCCGATCCTGGCGCGCTGCTGCCGCTCCAAGAGGCTCTCGGCTACGACCTCGCCCAAAGTCTCTTCGTGCAACGGCGCAACCTGATACTGGAGGGGCTTACCGACTACTGGTACGTCAACAGCGTTTCTGAATTGCTCCGAGATGCGGGTGACGTCAGCCTCAAAGAGAAGGTTGCGCTTGTGCCCGCGTCCACAGCGGGCAAGGTCGTCTACTTCGCGACGATTCTGCATTCCCAGAATCTAAAGGTGGCGGCGCTACTAGATTCAGACGCAGCAGGCGCGCAAGCGGCGAATCAGGACGTCTTGGTCCACACCCTCGGCAACAAGCGCATCTTGAGAACCAAGGACGCGTACGACGGAACTGTGAAGACTCCCGAAATTGAGGACACGCTAAGAGACACGCTGGTGCAGATAGCAGAATCTGAGCTGGGATGGCACGTGAGGGCCACGGCCACGGCACAACCGACTCGTTCCATAATAAAAATCTTCGCGGCTGATATCAAAAGCTTTTCAAAATACCGCCTCGCCAAGGCCTTCCTTCGATGGACTAGCACTCATCGGGTTGACGACTTAACGAAGGAGGAACGGCGCTGGTGGAAGAAACTGCTCGCGTCCATCAATGCGGCTCTCAAGTAGAGGTCAAGAGGACCCGGGAGCACTTTTCACCAGTCTTGCTTCGATACGCTTGCGGACATCCGGCGCAACCTCGAGCACTTCGGTCGGAGCTCGACCGTCCTCGCCAATACGCTGGAGCAAGGCGACAACGAGAGGTGTCAACGTGTCGGACTTCGCCTTGTCACTCGACAAAATCTCGACACGGTCATGCTCCGGGACACCGAATTCGACGAGATCGGCCACGATCTCGAGGTGAACCTCCCCTCTTTTGACCCCCTCATTATGAACGGGAATCTACGGGATCATCGAAGCCGTTTACAGACCGCAACGCACTCCCAGTCCGAGCGATCCACTCCGGGAACCTGGCGGGCCCGGAGCAGTCGGACCAAGAGGGAACCGTTGGTGTCGAGCGCCATTCGGATGCCGATCTTACGTGTCCGGAAGGCGACTTGGCCACGAGCCGACCGCCATCGTGACGCCGTCCACGTTCGATCTTCGAAGATCGGCCTCAGTCCGGCTAGTCAACTCCGAAATGCACCTTGGCACGGCCGGGAACCGCGAGCCCTTCTCGCTTTGCCATCGAGAGGACGATTCTTGCGGACAGCTTGATCGCCTCCTGTCCGCGCTCGCTTAACGTGGACTCCTCCAGGTGGCTGCCCCGGTGCTCGCTTCCAGCTTCGGATCGGCCGTGGAACAGGCCGCTGCGTCTCTTGTACAGCCTGTCCCAGTCTCGCCACATGTTCGACAGATCATTGGCCTGCAGCAACTTCCTTACCCGTTGGCGAATACTCTCCCTCCGCACCTGTCGAATAGCTTCGAGGACCTGCATGGCCTCTTCCCCGTCGCTTCGCTCCGGCGAGTGTTCACGATGGCCGGAATCGGTGTTCATGATTCCGGAACTGGTGTTCACGATCAGCGGAATACCCGCCAGGGCGCACAACCGGGCCTGTTCGGCCCGTAGCCCGCTATAAATACCATCCGCCCAGACATAAACCCATCGGTCGGTCTCCAGCCGCGCGTCGCACTCCCGGCGATACTCCTCAGCCCAAATCTGTTTCAGGCGCGATACCGTGCTTGGCGACAGACCCTAGGCTTCAGGACCGACCAGGACTCTCAGCGCCTCACCCATCTCTCCACTGGAGACCCCCTTCAGATAGAGCCACGGCAGCGCGGCTTCCAGTGATCTCGTTTTCCGCACATAGGGCGGCACCAGTGCGGACCGAAACGTCACCGGATCCCCGGTCTTTGCACGGACCTTGGGAATCCGAACCGTGACTGGCCCCACTCCGGTCTGCAATTCCCGTTCGGGAAGAAAACCGTTGCGCACGATCCCGGCCGTACCTGCCTCGGTACGACGACCGCCATGCTGCGCCAGCAGTTCCTCCAATTCCGCTCCCACCGCCTGCTGGATCAGTTGCTGCGTACCTTCCCGGAGCAGTTCGGTCAGCGGATCGGCAATCCCTTCTCGATCTTCCAGTTCAACAACGTTACTCTTGATCATAGTGGCGTATCTCCCTTGGTTGCTTTGAAGTCTGATAAACAACAAATCAACCCGATACGCCGCTCTTCTTCAATCCCTCAAACACCAGATTCGGTTATAACTCATGCTAGGAAGCTGCCACTGCACTGGAAATCCTAAACACAGAATCCCCAATGCAGCCCGGAAAAGCCTTCGGCTTTACCTCAGCTCCCACAGGCCCGGCAGTGATCACTACAACTCACCAACCCAAGGGTTGGGCCAAATCAGACGATCAAAAGTGGGCCAGACCGGATGGACAAACCCACGAAGAAGTAATTCACACTTGAGCACTTTTGTTCACAACTCGGATCAAGCCTATATTGCGATTGCCGACGCGCAGAGGGCGATCATGCTGAGTTTTCTGGCGCTGAATGTCCATTTGAAGATCAAATTCAGCAGAGCCGACATAGTACCTTTCCATCAGGCGGTCAAAGACGGATTCTTGGCAGCGCTGTTCGTAACAGAAGACGGAGCGGAGCTCCCATGCCAGAGTGTACGTGCCACGTCCGGCCAATTGCAGCTTCTGGTAAGCGTCATTGAGTCGATGCAGAAAGTGCTGTTCGGTTGAGTGGAGCCCTCGGTCGTAGATGATGTTCAGAATCTTCTCTTCCTTCTGATCGAGACGAATTGTGGCCGTGGCATAGACGAGTCTCGCGTCATAGTCAGGATGCGCAGATGTCGCTTGCCACGTTTTCCACGTCTGTCCAAAAGACCAGATCGTTCTGTGCGTACGATAATCGAACGTAAGCCCTTCTCGCTTCAGCAGCGCAGGCAATACGACATCATTGAACTTGAGAAGTAATTTTTTGGCGAATTCCGTTGGTTCATCGCTCACTGCACTCGCGCCCGCCTCGTCCAGTAGTGTTAAGGCTCCTGACTGAATATCAGCAGATTCATGCGATGTTAGTGGTCGTTTGAGGCGCTTTTCAAGAGATCGGAAGAAGCCGTCGAAATCGAGCGCACGACGGGCGACGTCATCAGCCAAAATACTCGCCGCGGTATATTTCTCCGATACATGTTCTTTTAGGGAAGTCACGACGGGGGCGATCAGTGCACGGCGCACGATCGCCCGCACAAATGCCCGCAGGTAGGAATGTGCTGCATACATTCTTTGGAAGAGGAGGTCATATGCCTGACCGCGGTCGTCTCGAAAGGTGTCAAGAAGGGTCCACCCAAGCGTTGTTGCACGCAGTTTGGTTGCGCGCACCTGCTCATAGGCGCGACGATCCTTGGGGAATGGACTGCCCTCGATCAAGCCAAGCCTTTGAAGTTCTGTCGTGTTGGCCACTGCTGTAGACCAATGCAGATCTCCATTTAGCTTCTTTTTTCGATTTACGCAGAATCGGAGACGGATGTCGTCTAGGGCGATGTCCGTCTCGTCTTCAAAAGCTCGTAGCGTCAAGAATAGATCTGTCAGATTTATCCTTGGGATTGTGTCTGTTTCCGCAGTCACTGTCACTTGAGTGTCCCTTCCTAACGTTCAGGATTGTCGTACTCCTCTTCGTCGTTCGTCGGCCCAGAAATGGCTGCGTCGTCGCTGTCGAGGCGTGGGGCGACGAAAGGCAAATCAATCTTCTGAATCTCTAGTGAATCCCCTTGATCGAGAATTGCGCTCAGATTTTCTAAAAATTTGCGCGGATTGCCTTTGACGGATTGACGGACAGCCTCGATAACCTCACGATTGAAGGGATGGAGAGAGTCAACGGTCCCTTTTCCTTGGATTCGTCTGTCCTTCAAATATCGGGCCGCCAATGTTTCTGCCTGCTTTGTGTCCGTGAGTCCCTGTAAATCAACAATTCGCATAGCATTTAGGGGATTTGCGGCATCGAGGGAAGGGAGATGCTCGACATTGTCCCACCAGCCTTCAATCGCTTGCAATGCATGCAAGTGCATCTGAAAGACAAACGATGCCATCTCAGCAGTTGGTGAGGTTTGGCAAATGGATTCACGGAGTATCTTCAGATCACGTTCCTGGTTCCGAACAAATCTTGCGAAGTTTTCAATCTGGTCGATGAAGTAGACAGCGTATTCGATGCCTGCAAGGTTCAAGAACAGGTTGAATATATGTACAAAGTTGAATCCCTGTGTCGCTTTTACACGGGGACCGATCTCGTGTCGAACAAAGGTAACGAGTTTATCTGTGTCCGGTGAGCAAAGGTGTGCAAGAAAAGAGGCCACAATCTTGTGGGTAAGTTGAATGTTGAGCCCCCTGTATTTTCGCGCTTGCTTCATTAATGCGCCGTATATCCACATCCTTGGTTCTTCAGGGTCAGCCTCTATTCGCTCCGCTATACGGACGAGCAGTTCCTGATGGACGGTCCGATCGGCAAAGGAACTTTCAAGTACAAATGCGACGGCGTCCAATAGAGCTGCCCCAAACGATTTCACGCCTTTCGACTGATCAAAGGTGCAGTAGGCGGCTACGATCGGGTGTTGCTCAATATCGTCTTCGTCGACACCAAAGCGCCGCAGTCTGGTAGCCCCAAAATCCCGGTTGATGATGATGGCCTCCTCAGCCATAAGCATGGTCTTTCCAAATCCTTTGCCATAGGAGTCCCCTGTATGCGTTGACCAGACGCCACCGATGATTTGCCGATTCGTGTCCTTGGAAAGGGGACGTAAGATGAATTTGTCGTAGAACTCCTCGAACTGCTCCCCGTACATCTCTGTAACGTAGGTTCTGCGTCTATCAATGCTGTAGACCTCCGATGCACGAAACGGGTTTTCCGAGAGTTTGTAGATGTCTTTCATATAATTAACCTTGTTCGGTTTGAGCTTAATAGCCATTGCAGCCTCCATTAGTTAATCCGAGACAGTACATCACCAATGATTGAAATGTCAACTGTTAATTTTATGGTGTACTGTCTCGGAAAAGATCCGTTAGCGATATATGC
Source organism: Terriglobia bacterium (assembly GCA_965218085.1). Classification (GTDB taxonomy): domain Bacteria; phylum Acidobacteriota; class Terriglobia; order 20CM-2-55-15; family 20CM-2-55-15. Next base: position 427,103 of record CBDCKF010000002.1, read on the forward strand.
GAAAGGAGTGTTCACCTGCGGGTCCCAAAACTGCACCTACTCTATGACCGATCTTCGTGCGGTTGCAGCTGAGGTGGCCCCGGAAAATCGGACAGGGATTTAAGGTGTATTCCACCGACTGAGGAGGGATACGCGAATCGGGTCAGTATCCTATATAGTCCGAAACGAGGGGACGCCTCACTGATCATCAGAGACTATGCGCACGATCCAACCTATTTTCCCCGTTCTTCTCGCTGCAGCGTCGATGCTCACGGCATGTCTTCCGGAGCCGGAACCGGCCGTCGCTGAAGCGACGGTTCTCAACAACAACACCTCGGTGGGATCGCTCCAGCCTCCTCCGCTCGCACCCTGTTTACGATCAATCAAGGAGAGCGCGTTTCGATCATCGAGAAGCAGGGGGCCTGGCACCGCATTCGGGACCGCGAGCAGATCGAAGGATGGATGAACGAGAGCACTCTCATCACCGAACGGACGCGAGCCGCCATGGAAGCGTTGCTGGACCAGAGCGTTGGCGAGCCGGTCCAGAACACGGCCCGGACTCGCGAAGCAGTTTACCTGCGGCTGGAGCCGGGCCGCGACACCGAAATCATTCGGCGGCTCCGCCGCGGGATCGAGCTCCAACTGCTGGACCGGTCCACGACTCCACGCCCGGACAGCAATGCGACCGATATCTGGTATAAGGTGCGGCCGTCGCCGGACGAGATCGGTTGGGTCTTTTTCCGGCTGGTCGAACTGGACACACCCGAAGTCTTACGTCCTTTCATGGAGGGCCGTGCCTACGTCGCCGTGCTGGAATTGGCCTAGGTGGAGGACCCTGACATGGGGAGCGTGAGTTGGTATCTCGTCGCCGAGCGCCGTCCGGAAACCGAACCCCGGCTGGCTTTCGACGGCATTCGAAGTTTCGTGTGGAATCAAGCGGAAGACGAGTATGCAACAACGCTTCGACTGCGGAACCTTCGCGGCCTCCTCCCACTCGAGCCGACCGGTGAGGGCGACACCACCGGATTCCGGTTCATGTGGAGGAGCCGGACGGCGAGCCGCTGGCCCACGAGTTTGTGATGCGGGGGACTATCCCGCGCGAAATTCAGAACTGAGACTGAAGAGTGAAGCCTGTTGACTCAACGCGTCATGCGTAGATGACCTAGTTGACACCGAGTTGGTAGGCCAAGGCCGGTCATTGGGGCCGGGTAGTAGGGCCATCGGTTCATCTCTTTTGTTTCAAAGTTGACAGTTCACAACAACTTTTCGGAGATACCTTGGCCCACTCCTATCTCAGGACCTTGGACCTTTTTGCAGAACTTCTGAAACATAACCAACTTTTATCATTCATCGTTAATTGCCGCCTCAATCTCCAGGAAATCATATAATACCGGATCGCTCCCTTACATGGCGTATGATCGGAGCCCGCACGATTCCTTCCAAACCCACATGATTTCATCGACTTCCAGGAATTCTCGACGTGCTCCGCAGCATGGACTCCAGCCACCTGGACCGCCAGACCGTCGAGCAACTCTTCGGCGTGGGGGAGCGCCGCGCCCGGCAGTTGATGACCGGCCTGCTCGGCATCCGTGCCAGCAACGCCCACAGTGTCGCGTGCAGCCCCTGATAGAGAGGCTGGAGGAGAGCACTGCCACCCTTTGGATGAAACTCACTGGGTGAGTTGCTTGAGGGCTTGAGGGAACACCTCACGAGCAGTTCTTATGTGGAGGGGCTGGAAACGGGCCAGGTCACGCTCGGTACTGCGCCAGTCCTTCACCCGACGGCGTTTTGACTTACAGTCTCCGGTTCAGGCAAAGACTACGTCTTGCTCTCGCACCGGCGGCTTGATTATGGTGGTGTTCAATCTGTCTAAGAAACCAGGGCTGCTACAATCAGTGAAAGGAGGATCCTGGTGAGAAATGTCGATCTGATGATTGAGTTGCTTGAGGAAATGGGCAATGCCGTTGACGGACAAATTATGATGGTTCAGACGATGGGCATGTCAGAGACGACAAGGGCACGGCGCCATCATGCAGAACTTCTAAGCGATGCTGGTCTGGCTATCTGGCAGTCGGATTCAATGATACGAATAACGAATAGTGGATACGAGTTTCTCAACGCCATCAATCAAGACCTTCCGAAATATATCTCTAAGTGCAAAGAACTCCTTGGTCAGGGAAAACAACTGTTGGAAGTAGCGAACACTGTAATGTCGATTGTCAATGCCGTTTAGGAAGAATGTCGAAGAGGACTAGGCGGGCTTTGTCCACCCGGAATGGCTCACTTCTGATCGTTTGATTTGGCCCACTCCTTCGGTTAAATAGATCCCGGCAGTGAAGATCACCGCCGGACCTGTGTGTAGATGTGGGAAAGCCGAGCGTTCTTGGCGAGGCTTTTCCAAGCTGCTGTGGGAATCCTTCGTTTTTGAGATTTCCATCGGCAGTGTCATCTTCCACAGGCCGCCGTTTCTTTTTCTTTGGTTCTTTATATTTCTTTCGGAAAAAACCTCCTTTCCAGGAGCGTTGTTGCATGGATCGGGGCGGAGATGGAATTCGCCCTTTCCCAAGCGGTAGCGTCAGGCGATACGCTCGAACACAGGCCGTCCGAGTGCGGTCATTGTGTTCAGGACTTTTTGGCCGAGTTGGATCTCCGTGATCTGCCTGGAGAAGCTGCGGGATTGGAGTCTGCGGCCGATGACACCCTTCCAACGGCCGATCTGCGTTTCTATCCGGCTGCGCTGGTTGTACCCTGTGGCCACTTGCCAGGCCATGCGGCCGTTGCTGCGGATCTGAGCAATATGGCGATCCCGAACGGTTGGATCCCGCGCCGATTGCGGTCGGATCGCTGCGTTCTTTGGCGGCGGTATAACCACATCCAGGGTCTCCCCATACCGTTCCCTCAGCAGATCTCGTGTAGACGCTCCATCATAGGCGCCGTCAGCCAGAAAGCCCGCGACCGGGGCATCGAGTTGATCCAGGAGCCCGGGTAATGCAGTGCTGTCTCCAACGTCATCGTGAGTCAGATTGGCGCAAACAATCGCACCGCTGGCCAGGTCCAGTCCGAGGTGGAGTTTGCGCCAGCGGCGGCGTATTCCCTTGATTTTATGCTTCTGCGCGAGCCATTCCCCTTCGCCGAAGATCTTGAGGCCGGTACTGTCCACCACCAGATGGACAGGCACAGATCCGGCTTGCATCATCACCTGAGCGATGCTCAAGCCGTTTGCACGACGCGACAGTGTGGAGAAGTCCGGCACCCGTATATTCAGCCCCATGAGCGTGCCGATGGATCCCATAAGTCCCTGCGTTTGCCGCAACCCAAGCCGATACGCCGTGCGCAGCGTCAGGCATGTCTCGATCGCCAAATCCGAGTATCTCCGCTGGCCACCCCGTGACGTGCGGCGCGGCGCGCTCCACACACTTTGAGCCTCCTCACTGACCCAGATCGTCAGATCACCCCGCTGGCGCAGGCTCTCGTTATATTCCGCCCAGTTGATCACCCGGTACTGCGCCTTATCAAACTTGTGCCGTCGGGCTGCGTTGAACTTATGTGGCATCTAAGTTATCCCCGGTGTTGAAAAACACGATGATAAGGCATCCTTCGGGATGATCCATGCAACAAGGTTTCTTCGGATGAAGAACCCATTTCGCTATTTCAAGACCTCGCCCGAGATCATTCGTCTTGCCGTGATGATGTATGTGCGCTTCCCACTGTCGCTACCGAATGTCGAGGATCTTCTGCACGAGAGAGGGATCGAGGTTAGCCATGAGACGGTCCGGTTCTGGTGGAACCGGTTCGGCCCGATCTTCGCCGCAGAGATCCGCAAGAAGCGGATGGATCGAAAGCGTGCGTTTTCGGTTTGGCGGTGGCACCTCGATGAGGTGTTCGTAAAGATCAACGGCGAACGCCATTACCTTTGGCGCGCCGTCGACCAGGAAGGTGAGGTGCTGGAGGCCTTTGTCTCGAAGAAGAGAGACCGCAAGGCCGCCGTGAAATTTCTCAGAAAACTGATGAAGCGCTACGGCAGACCGGATGCGAGCGTCACGGATCGGCTGAGATCGTACCGAGCGGCGTTCGGCGAACTGGGCGGATCCGGTCTGCAACAAGCCAGCCGCTGGCTGAACAATCGGGCGGAGAATTCACACCGACCGTGCCGGCGACGAGAACACGCCATGCTCGGTTTCAGGCAGATGCGAACCCTCCAGAAATTCGTCACCGTTCATTCTTCCGTCTACAACCACTTCAATCTGCGACGGCACCTCTGCTCACGGGACCATTTCACGCTCAACCGCGTCGCCGTACTCGCCGAGTGGCGTCAGCTCGGAGCGGCCTAATTCCCTGTCACGGGCGGAGAACTCAGCCCTGCGAACTTTCCTCTGACAGTGCCCTTGCCGTCCTTCTTTGTTTCCAATCCCCATGAGGGATAATGAGACTCAAGAAGTGGGCCTGGAAGCGCAGGGATTGGCCGTGGGGTTTCCAATCCCCATGAGGGGTAATGAGTACTGGCCGAGGCGGTTCGCAATCCCCATACCGAGAAAGGCGCCGGCCCAGGGCAACAAGTATTGATCGTACGGCCGGATGCCCCGGGATCGGGCCGGTTCCTGTAGGAGTTCTCCACATGCGTTTTGCAGCATTCATCGCATCCGCCGTCGTTGGTATTCTGGTGTTCTGCTCCACCCCCAACGTGGTGGCCCAAGGATTGCCACGTTCCGGGTGGTATGTCGGTGGGGGCATCGGACCGAATTGGGCGTCCGACATCGATCAGGAGGGCTGGAATCGGGATCCGCTCTGCTATCCGACGGACGCGTGTTTCGATGCGGACCCCATCCCGGAAATCTCCGGATACCGCTGGCGTTACGATATCGCCGCGGCCGTCGGAGCCGCGTTCGAGCTTTCGGCCGGCCGTATTTTCGATCGCACACACCTGGAGCTATCGTTCGCGCAACGGAAGAACGGCCTCGACCAGATGTTCCGCAGCATCACCGATTACGAAGGGACGCCCATGGAGGAACGGCGCGGCGGTACGGTCGCATCCACTACCCGGACCTCGATTGACAATCTCACCGTGCGCTCCCTAGCGCTCAATGCGTACTACGACTTTCCGGTTAACGACCGCGCGCATTTTTCTCCATACGTGGGCGCTGGACTGGGTCCAGCGTTCGTCAAGGTGTCCGGGCTGCATTTCTCCAACGAATACGCGGACACATCGGGCAATGCCTCAACCTACGACCCTCCCCTGTCGTTCTACAACAGCCGGCAGGACGCCGACCTGTCCGACACGGTCCTGGCCGGACATCTGCATGCGGGTGTCGACTACAGCCTGACCGACAAGACACTGCTGGGACTGAAGCTGACCTACTCGCTGATGGGCGGCATGGAAGTCCGGGACGGATACTCGCTTCACCCGCTTCATGCGCGCGACTTGGACTTTCCTAACCACAATACCTTCAGGGGTGCGCGTTCCTGGACGCTGGCGTTTACAGTCAAACGCTTGTTCGGCAGCTGAACGGATCCATATGATCGAGTGGGGGGAAAGGGGCGGGTCATTCCTTGAGGGCTCGCATGAAGCCGTTCCAGTCATGGGCCATCGCCTGCGACAATTCCCACAGCTTCGCCGCCAGGTCCTCCGCGCCCGAGAACGTGATGCGCAGCTCGCCGGCGCCGAGATGGATGGCTGCGGGCAGGTCGCTGAAGCGGCGGTGGGCCCGATCGGGGGCGGTGGGGATCTGGACGCGGCGTGCGGCGATCTCGCGGCGTGTCCGCTCCAGTTCTTCGACGACGTGGCCCCGGCGGGCCACTTCCCACTGATAGACCCCCCTTGCGGCGGTTTTTCGCATCCGCTCGATGAGCGTTTCGCGGGAGATGGCCGTCGCGTTGCCGACCCGGATGCCGGCCAATCCGGCCATCAATTGCCGGGCGCGGCGGGGGCCGGCGCCGAAGAGTTTCTCGACCGCCTGGCGATCTCGAATCGGTACTTGCCATAGAGATTGACGTGCCCGTAGAGGGCAGGCGACAGATGGCCGAGATCGATGTCGCGGCCGATCCTCCCCTCGGCCCGCAGCCGTTCAATGGCGGCGTTCATGTAGACGGTGTTCCAGGTGACGATGGCATTCGTGACCAAGTTTAGGCAGAGGACCTGATTCGTCTGCTGATCTGCTTGACGGCGCTGTACCTTCCCTTCGTGAGCGAAGAATAGGAAGCGGCGCAGTGCGTGGAGGGCTTCTCCCTTGTTCAGCTGGCGGTGGATTCGACGACGATAATCCGGGTTCTCAATCCACCTTAGGATGAACGGGGTCTTGACGAGGCGCCCGAGATCGCGGAGGGCTCGGGACAAGACGTTCTCTCTTGCGCCAGCCTGGAGCTTCGAAATCAGGAGCGATGCGGTCACCCAACCCAACTTGAGTGAGCCGGCCACCCGGAGGAGTTCGTCCCAGTTGTCGAGTAGGGTCTTGCTCCGAACCAATCCCTTCAGCAGAACCGCGACCCCTTCTTTCCGCGGAGGAGCATCGAGACGATACAAGCGCTGAGCGCCCAAGTCCCGGATGCGCGGGGCGAACTGCAGCCCCAGAAGATGAAACAGGGCGAAGACGATCTCGGTGTAGCCAGCGGTGTCGGTCGTGTGCTCGAGGATCGGAAGATCGGTCTGGTTATCGAGGATCTCGTCGAGGACATAGGTCGCGTCACGAACCGTAGACGAGATGACCTTCGACCCGTACTGCGAGTACTGGTCCGAGGTCCAGGTGTAAAAAGTGAGGCCCCTTCCGAGGCCGAAATATTTCGGGAGCGCGGTCGCGTTCTCGGCCGAGCCTCGAACGGGGAATCGCTGGCCATCGGAGGAGGAGAGGGTTCCACCGCCCCAGGCCTCGGCAAGAGGCAGCGGGTGCTGGAAGTCCACGAGAGCCGAGAAGGCAGCTTTGAGCGTCTCCTCGCGCAGGTACCAGTCCGTGGTCCATGCGAGCTGGCGGTAGGTCAAATCGGCGATGTCGGCCATCGTCGTGAGGCCGAAGTTGCAGGCCTGGGCCAGGATCGCCGCGTACAGGTGGCGCACCAGCTCCGGATTTCGAGATCGAGCCCCACCTGCGTGCCGGAAGAACTGCGTGAACCCGGTCCAGGAGTCGACCTCGATCAGGACTTCCGCCAGCTCCACCCTTGGCAGGCGTTCGTCGGGCAACTCCTCCATTGAAGCGGGCGAGAGCACGATCCGACCCTCCTCCAGGCGCAGGGTCTCCGACTCGGTGATCTCGGTCTCACCGAGATGTTGGATGACTGCCTCCGTCGAGTTGGCGCGTGCTTCGAGGTGCTCTCTGGGTTCCTGCTCGAGACCGAGGATCCGGAGAGCCTCGGATCGCCGAGAAGTCCACTGAGAGCTGGGGATGAGGTACGTGGCGGGATCTCCGAATCGACGACTTCCTTGGAGCCAGATGGCGCCGGAGCGAAGGCCGTCACGGAGTGGGTAGAGAACACAGAGCTGGAAGGACCGGCGATTGACTCGCCCGTCGGATCCCAACAACTGGCCGCGCCACTTGGCGGAGGCGAACTCGAGTCCCGCGTCCTCGGGAACCCGCCGTCGTCGCTTGCGATTCAGCTCTCTCAGAATCTCGACTGCATCGATGAGGGGGTCGTCGGTCTTCAGGCTCTTGAAGTCCAGCACCCTCAGGACCCGTGGAGCGAATTTCCTAAGATGGCCATAGCGGTTCTCGACGAAGTCGAGATAGGAGCCGTCTCGCGGACGGAGAAGCGGCTCGGTTTCCTCGACCGCGGCCGCGAAGAGTTCGCGGGAAGCGACCTCCTCGAAGATGCGTCGACGCCGCTGCTCGTCCGGGATGTCCGGGTCGAGAACGAGACGTCCCAGACGTGAGAACAAGCGGACCTTCTCGTTGGTGGCCTGAGCGGTCGCGACTCGCCAGGCCTCGAGCTCCCGTCGCGAGCGGGAGTCGGTCTTCTTCAGCGCTCGATTAAAGAGATCGACGATCTCGTCAACGAGGTCAAGCGTGGTCTCGTGAAGCAAGGCCACGAGGATGGGATAACGCCGGCGATCGGGCATCCGCTGGAGGGTCTGACTCGTGGAACGACGACCCACTTGGGCCAAGAACTTTCGGCGATTCGGATTCAAATCGCTGAGGTCCCACTCATGGGTTCCCAGCTGGCGGAGAAACGCCAGTTTGGCCACCTCGCTCTTGATGGATCCCGGGCTCTCGCCAGAAGCACCCTGCCCGAGCCACTTGAGGGTCGACCAGCTGTTCGAGGCCTTGGCCTCGAACAGACCGTCGAGCTGGGCTCGCCTCTCGGCGCTCAGCAAGGGCTCGACCAGGGTGTACGTTTTGGTTATCACGTCTTTTTCTGATGACGTGGTTCTGGTGCAGACAGCGGTCGGAAATCGTAATAGTGGATCATGGCGCATTGCAAAACTGAACGGAATCCTCTTTTTGCCGGTCGTTGGTTCGATGACGAAATCATCCTCCTCTGCCTTCGCTGGTACTTTCGCTTCAAACTAAGTTATCGGGACCTCGTCGCCATTCTCAGTGAGCGCGGTTTATCTGTTTCGCACTCCACCATCTTGCGTTGGGTCGTTCGCTATGCGGAAACGTGCGAAAAGCGCTGGCATCGGTTCGAGCGGCCAGCGGGTGGGAGCTGGCGGGTCGATGAAACGTTCATCAAGGTTCGAGGCCAGTGGATGTATCTGTACCGCGCCGTGGATGGAGAAGGCAGGCCTGACTCGCGCCGGGATTGAATCGTGCAACAGCGCCCTAAGCGTCGCGATCCTGCCCCATTCAAAAGCTGCCTGGGGGGGGGCGGCAGCGGGCCTTAATTGGAATAGAGCCGAAAGGGGCGAGTCCGTAGTGCGTAGTGTTGGATGCCGCCATGTCGGCTAGCGCTCCGGTGCGGCCTTCCATCTAGTCCCATATGGTGTATGATGGGTGTATGTCACGCACCAATGTGAATATTGACGATGAGGCGTGCGCGGAAGTCATGCGCCGTTACCACCTAGCGACAAAACGCGAGGCGGTCAACTTTGCACTTCGAGCCCTGGCAGCGGAACCCTTCGGCGTCGAGGAAGCGCGGCGGCTTCGCGGGTCGGGTTGGGAAGGGAACCTGGGCGAGTTGCGGACCAGCCGCTCGATGTGATTCTGATTGATACGTCCGCATGGGTCGAATTTCTTCGCGGAACGGGGTCTGCAACCTGCAGTCGCGTCGAGGCGTTGCTCGAAAGCGAGATCGCGATCTGCGATGCGGTTAGGATGGAAGTGCTCGCCGGAGCGCGCGACGAACGGCATTTGCATAACCTTCGCCGACTGCTCGCACGAGCGACCGTTTTCCCCACGGGGCCAATACACTACGACGAAGCGGCCACTCTATATCGCATCTGTCGCCGGGAAGGGGAAACCGTTCGCAAGTTGATCGATTGTCTCATTGGCGCCGTCGCTATTCGCTCCGATGCGCCCATCCTCCATAACGATGCCGACTTCGACGTTCTCGCACGGCATACAGACTTGGAAATTGCCACATGAAGGAATCGGAACGCGTACCTTGATCGACGGCGGCGAACCTGGCCAACTCAGTCTCTGAGAAAATAGATGCCGACACTGATGTCTCTTCCGATTGGAGCCGAAGGTTTCCGAGTCTTAGTTTAAGATACCGATTGTGAGACCGCCCACGGCACGGATTCCGCTCCGTTCTCAGGCGTCACAGAAACGGTCGTTTTGGAGACGCCAGTGCTGATCGGCTACGCGCGGATATCGAAGGCGGACGGTTCCCAGAGCCTCGACCTGCAGAGGGATGCTCTGCGCGAGGCCGGCGTCAGCGACGACGCGATCTACGAGGACCAAGGGTCCGGACAGCGTGAGGACCGCCCGGGGCTCGCCGCCTTCCTCAAGGCGGCGCGGCAGGGAGACGTGATCGTCGTCTGGAGGCTCGATCGCCTCGGTCGCAATCTCCGCCATCTCGTCAACCTGGTGCAGGACCTCAACGACAGGGACATCGGGATCCGGGTGCTCGCCGGCCAAGGGGCCAGCATCGACACGACGACGGCCAGCGGAAAGTTGGTCTTCGCGCTCTTCGCGGCTTTGGCGGAATTCGAACGAGAGCTGATCCGGGAACGGACCCGCGCTGGATTGGCCTCTGCACGAGCCAGGGGCAGGAAGGGAGGGCGCCCTCACGCGCTGAGCAAAGCGCAGGTGCGGCTAGCTCAGGCAGCGATGGCGCAGCGCGACACGAAGGTTAGCGAGCTATGCCTGGAGCTAGGCGTAACCAAGGCGACGATCTACCGCTACGTAGCGCCAGATGGTTCCTTGAGAAACCGAGGGCGACAGGTCCTGGCTCGCTAGGCGATCCCAAGAGCGGCCCTTAACGTGCGATTTTGCTCCGTTACTGTCGGAACCCCTGATATGAGAGTGCACTACATAAAACATGTTCCCTTCGAGGGCCTGGGGGCTATTCTTCCCTGGCTCAAGGAGCGTGAATGGCAAGTCAGCCTCACCGAGCTTTATCGGGATGAACCGCTTCCCTCCATCAACGATATTGACTGGCTGATTGTGATGGGAGGTCCAATGAGTGCCCATGACGAGTCGGAGTATTCATGGCTCAAGGCGGAAAAGGACTTCATCAGCCAGGCCATCGAAACCGGGAAGTCCATCCTGGGGGTTTGTCTCGGAAGCCAGCTCATCGCAGACGTTCTGGGCTCCAGGATTTACAAGAATCCCGAGCCAGAGATCGGCTGGTTTCCCATCGAGCTTTCTGAAAAGGCGACGCGTCATGCACTGGGGAGACTCATTTCTCCGCAAGTCGAGGTATTTCATTGGCATGGGGAAACCTTCGACCTGCCCCAAGGGGCTCTTCATTTGGCAAGCAGTCAGGCCTGTGAGAACCAAGCCTTTGTCTACGGCGACCGAGTCCTGGGGCTTCAATTTCATCTTGAGACCACCCAGGAGACCCTTGAGGCTCTCGTTCACGGATGTGCCAATGAACTGACGGAAAGACCATTCATTCAGAGTCCCGATCAGATGTTGTCGGATCCTCATCGCTTTACTCGGCTCAATCAAATTCTCAATCCGATTCTCACAGAGCTGTCGACAAGGGTGTGAACCGCCCCGGGTTTTCCGGAGCGGTTCAATTGTGACCCCTGTTAGTGTCCCCCTCGGGGATGGGTGAAACCCCTCGCCTTTAGGCGAAGCCTTCAGGAGGTCCCGAAGGGACCGGAACCTCCGAAGGGCCGCCGCCGAAAGGCGGCGGCCTGGGCGACTGCGAAAGCTGGCTTCAGCCGGCCGAGCATGTTTGTGTCGCCCGAACCCATCGCCTTCAGGCGATGGACTTTCAGTTGAGAGGCTCCCGATCCTGCATATCCAGCAGGGCCCCCACCGCGCCCAGCGTCTCCATCTTCGCTTTGACCTCGGAAGGGTCAATCACCCGGAGCGTGTCGAATAACTCGCGCAGACTCTTCGGTCCCAACCCGCAAACTTTCAAGGCATCGCCGACCTGGGCGCAGTCGGGGCAGAGTATCTGTCCCGTCCCGATGTCTTCACCCTCGGCGCCGCACAGCGTGATCGACCGGGTGGACGACTCCCCGACCCAGTCCACGCGTAAGTGGTGATAACGTCCCGAATTCTCCATAGCCTTCAGATTACCTCAGCTGTGCTTCCCGCCCGGGGAAGGATTGGTACAGCTTACCGGCGATCATTTCTCCAAGAATTGCCGCTCTTGCCCTTGGACGCACCATGGGCGATGATTGGAAGTTTGCAGACTGACCGGGGACCGCTACCAGGGGAGAAGTAAGTGACATCATCGGTGCGAAGCGTGAACGTTGACAATATCAACCGGCTGGTGGAAGCGGTCCGAATCGGGGGCGTGTTCGACATGGAGAAGATCCTTCGGGTGGCATCCGATATCGGAGGATACGTTCCTGAAACGGATCCACGCTACAAACCCGCTGGCCGGGATGCGGCGTCTGATGATACCGAGAGATTTGAGTGGGTTTCCCGGTGGCTGGGTCTGAAGGAACCGGAAGCCGAAGTCCTGTTCGATCTCGTCGGGCAAACGTACACGCCTTCCGATATCACGCGGGAACATCTGTTGGCCGTCCTGGATGCGATCCGCAAAGGTGAGCCGGTGGATCGGAATATCTGGATCAGGAACGATCCGGAGAGGAACCGGTAAAACACATCACGTTGACAGGTTAGATCTGGAAGAGTTCCTTAACCAGGGTCTTCAGCTTTTCCCTCTTCTGGCCCAGGCAATCTCCGCTGCAAGAGGCTCCACGGGTGTCTCAAAAAACGAACGTTTGATGAGACGCTTCCCACGCTTGGCAGCGGACTCCAGGGGGAGCGCCAGAACGTTGAGCGGGGTCTGAATGTGATCCGGCAGAGGCAGCAGTAACAGCAACGCGAACGGCAGCGCGAGCGGAAACGACACTATGGTCCGCCGCTCGGCACGTACGCTTTACCGATCTGGTTCCGGAGCGTTCTTGAGTTGGTGGGATGGGGGAGTCGAGCGGTAATGCGACTTCTGAGCAAACTTGATGGTGGGGTGCGCGACAACAGCCATCGCATCCTTTGGCCGGTTTTGAATTGACGCCTGAGGACGTATTGTCGGCGTCGGCGAGGAGGAAAGAATGGATTGGGTAAAGCTCAAACAGACCCAGGATGAATTGAGCGTTGTTGCATGGATCGGGGCGGAGATGGAATTCGCCCTTTCCCAAGCGGTAGCGTCAGGCGATACGCTCGAACACAGGCCGTCCGAGTGCGGTCATTGTGTTCAGGACTTTTTGGCCGAGTTGGATCTCCGTGATCTGCCTGGAGAAGCTGCGGGATTGGAGTCTGCGGCCGATGACACCCTTCCAACGGCCGATCTGCGTTTCTATCCGGCTGCGCTGGTTGTACCCTGTGGCCACTTGCCAGGCCATGCGGCCGTTGCTGCGGATCTGAGCAATATGGCGATCCCGAACGGTTGGATCCCGCGCCGATTGCGGTCGGATCGCTGCGTTCTTTGGCGGCGGTATAACCACATCCAGGGTCTCCCCATACCGTTCCCTCAGCAGATCTCGTGTAGACGCTCCATCATAGGCGCCGTCAGCCAGAAAGCCCGCGACCGGGGCATCGAGTTGATCCAGGAGCCCGGGTAATGCAGTGCTGTCTCCAACGTCATCGTGAGTCAGATTGGCGCAAACAATCGCACCGCTGGCCAGGTCCAGTCCGAGGTGGAGTTTGCGCCAGCGGCGGCGTATTCCCTTGATTTTATGCTTCTGCGCGAGCCATTCCCCTTCGCCGAAGATCTTGAGGCCGGTACTGTCCACCACCAGATGGACAGGCACAGATCCGGCTTGCATCATCACCTGAGCGATGCTCAAGCCGTTTGCACGACGCGACAGTGTGGAGAAGTCCGGCACCCGTATATCCAGCCCCATGAGCGTGCCGATGGATCCCATAAGTCCCTGCGTTTGCCGCAACCCAAGCCGATACACCGTGCGCAGCGTCAGGCATGTCTCGATCGCCAGATCCGAGTATCTCCGCTGGCCACCCCGTGACGTGCGGCGCGGCGCGCTCCACACACTTTGAGCCTCCTCACTGACCCAGATCGTCAGATCACCCCGCTGGCGCAGGCTCTCGTTATATTCCGCCCAGTTGATCACCCGATACTGCGCCTTATCAAACTTGTGCCGTCGGGCTGCGTTGAACTTATGTGGCATCTAAGTTATCCCCGGTGTTGAAAAACACGATGATAAGGCATCCTTCGGGATGATCCATGCAACAAGGTTCCTCAGAGGGTGCGGTCGTCATCGCGGGCCAACGGTTCCTCCGTGCCCAGATACTGAGGGAGCTCGCCCCAGAGGCGTACGAACTGGCATTTGACGATTGGCAGGAAACTCGAAGAATGCAATTGCTCGAGAAAGCAGAGAGCATTCTGGGCAGTTACGACAATGAACAGCGCTTTGAACAGCTCGCATTGGCGTTCCGCGCCGGTGGAATGATGCCGTTCATAGGAGCAGGAATGTCTCATTCAAGCGGATTTCCGCTCTGGACGGCATTCTTGTTCCAACTTTGCAGCGAGTCGCATGTTTCGTCGGATGAGCTAGAGGTTCTGGTGAATGACGGACAATATGAGGAAGCGGCGCAGCTCCTCCATGACGATCTCGGGCCAGCACTCTTCAACGAGAACGTGCAGGCCACCTTCGCACGGAAATGGGATCCAGTCGGTCCCATAACCTATCTTCCGAGGCTCTTCCCACGGGGTTCAATATTGACCACGAATTTTGACGGATTGATTGAGCGAGTCTACGAAGATAGCGATGAGGACGATCAAGGTATCGACCGAGTGATTAATGGACGGGGACTCGATGAGGTCCTGAGACAAATCGCTGGCGGAACCCGGCTCCTTGTGAAACTACATGGCGACTGTCGGCAAGCAAGCGAACGAATCGTCCTCAAGGACGAATATGACGTGGCTTACGCCGATGAGGACACGGTGGGCAATTTCTTCAATCGAGTAGTTTTTGGTCAAACGCTACTTTTCCTCGGGTGCAGCCTTTCAGCCGATCGCACCGTATCAATGATGAAGCAGGTCGTCGCAGATAACAGTTCCGACACGCTTCCTCGTCACTATGCCTTTTTGGGTCTGCGCGAAGATGACGATCGAGTCGCGCGAAAGAAACATCTCTCAGAGGCAAACATTTTTCCGATCTGGTACGAGGCCGACGAAGACGACGAGTCTATAGAGGCCCTCTTCACAAAGTTACTGGACGAGTGATTGCATGATCACCGAGGACCAACTCGAGCAGCTCGCGATCCGATGGTTCCAGGACACAGGCTGGAGTTACGCCCACGGGCCGGAAAGCGCACCCGAAGGCGACGCGCCCGAGCGGGCCGATTTTCGGGAAGTCGTGCTCAAGGATCGGCTGGCAGCGGCCGTGGCTCGGCTGAACCCCGCGTTCCCTCCGGCAGCCGTGGATGAAGTCGTGCAGTTAGTCTCGAAGCCAGACCAGCCGAGCCTCGCCCAGAACAATCACAGCTTCCACCGGCTCGTAACAGAAGGGGTCAAACTCAACTTCACGAACAAAGACGGCGAGGCGGATTCCGATAACGGTCAACTGATAGATTTCCAGCAGCCGCAGAACAACGACTTCCTGGTCGTCAATCAGTTCACGGTTGCTGGTTCGAAGCAGCCACGGCGACCTGATTTGGTCGTTTTAGTGAACGGTCTCCCATTGGCGGTAATCGAACTCAAGAACCCGGCCGATGAGAATGCCGACATCTGGAAGGCATACGATCAACTCCAAACGTACAAAGACGAGATCAGCGATCTATTTTGCTTCAACGAAGCGCTGATCATCAGTGATGGCACAAACGCTCGCGTCGGCTCATTGACGGCTAGCCAGGAATGGTTCCTCCCTTGGCGGACCGTAAAGAATGAGGACGACAAGCCGCTCCTCGAGTTCGAGCTGGAGAAGATAGTCCGGGGCTTCTTCGATCCCGAGCTATTCCTCGAGTACGTGCGCTACTTCGTTCTCTTTGAGCAGGACGGCGACTCTCTGATCAAGAAGATCGCTGGCTACCATCAGTTTCACGGGGTTCGCGAAGCCGTTCGCGTCACGCTGATCGCGGCGCAGGACGAGAATCCATGGGGAGCTGGTTTGGAGCCGGGTGCCACTTACGGACGTGATGTCATTCCAGGCTCAAAGAAGGCTGGCGTCTTTTGGCATACCCAGGGCTCTGGCAAGAGTATTTCGATGTGCTGCTACGCCGGGATGCTCTTGCAACAACCGGAAATGAACAACCCGACACTGGTGGTCGTGACGGACCGCAATGATCTGGACGGCCAGCTCTATCAACAGTTTTGCAGCGCCAAAGACCTGCTGAAGCAGACGCCTGAACAGGCCGAGAGCCGCGACGAACTCCGCGACAAGCTCGCCTCACGCCAATCCGGCGGCATTATCTTTACTACGATCCAAAAGTTCTCGCTGCTCGAAGGAGAAGCGGAGCATCCGGCACTCTGCATGCGCTCGAACGTCGTTGTCATATCCGATGAAGCCCACCGAAGCCAATACGGGCTCAAGGCTAGACTGAACCAGAAGACCGGCGAGTATGTTTTCGGTTACGCCAAACACATGCGCGATGCGCTCCCTGGTGCGTCGTTCATTGGTTTTACTGGTACCCCTATTGCGCTTGAAGACAAAGACACTCGCGGCACTTTCGGTGATTACGTAAGCATCTACGACATCCAGGATGCAGTCGATGACAAGGCTACCGTCGCGATTTCCTACGAAAGCCGCCTTGCCAAACTCGACATCAACCGCGAGGAGATCGACGCCCTCAATGACGAGGTCGAGGAAGTCATCGAAGACGAGGAGGACATCGCCGCCCGCGAGAAGACCAAGAGTCGCTGGGCCGAACTCGCCAAGCTGGTCGGTGCTAAACCCCGCCTCGAAGAAGTCGCCGCCGATCTGGTTGCCCACTTTGAAGCCCGGAATGAAGCCCTTGTCCTGGGCGACAACCCAGAAGGCAAGGCCATGATCGTCTGCATGAGCCGCGATATTTGCGTCAGCCTCTTCAAGGAACTCATTGCTCTACGTCCAGAGTGGGAGGGAACCCGCAGGAAGAAGAACGGCACCGACATTGGATACAATCCCGAGGATGGGGCGATACGCATCGTGATGACCGGCGCAGCGCCAGATCGCAAAGAACTCCAAGACCACGTTTTCACCAAGACGGAGAAGAAGCGTCTCGAGAAACGATTCAAAGATCCCGCGGACGAACTAAAACTCGTGATCGTCCGCGATATGTGGCTCACGGGCTTTGACGTGCCCGTCTGCCATACCATGTATATCGACAAGCCGATGAGGGGGCACAACCTCGCCCAGGCAATCGCCCGCGTGAACCGTGTCTTCAAGAAAAAACCTGGTGGACTTGTCGTTGACTACATCGGCATCGCCGCAGAGCTGAAACGCAGCGTCAAGACATACACCGACGCAAGAGGCAAAGGCCAGCCTACGCTGAAGGCCGAAGAAGCACTTACTGTCCTGCTAGAGAAGATTGCTGTCATTCGCGACATGTTCCATGGCTTCGACTACACGGCCTATGAAACCGAGGCGCTGAAGCTTCTGCCGGGCGCTGCCAATCACATTCTTGGACTCGACGACGGTAAGAAGCGATTCAGTGATGTCATGGCTTCCGTCACCAAGGCCTACTCGCTATGCAGCACGCTCGACGGGGCGAAGACCCTCCGCAAAGAGATCGCCTTCTTCTCCGCCATCAAGGCGATTATCGTCAAAGACGGCACGAGCAAAACCAAGCCCTCCGAAGAAGCCAAGAACTCGGCCCTGAAGCAAATACTCGACAATGCTGTGGTCGCCGAAGGTGTGACCGATGTCTTCGCGTTGGCCGGTCTGGAGAAGCCCAACATCGGTCTGCTCTCCGATGAATTCCTCGAAGACGTTCGAAACATGCAGACGAAGAACCTCGCCGTCGAGTTGCTCGAACGGCTCCTACGTGACGAGATTCGCGGTCGCAGCCGGACAAACGTCGTCCAGGAAAAAAATACAGCGACCGGCTCCTCGAATCCCTCCGCAGCTACCACAATCGCGCGATCGAAACCTCGCAGGTCATCGAAGAACTAATCGCAATGGCGAAGGATCTCCAAGAGTCTTTGAGGCGCGACGAGAGCCTTGGGCTCTCTCCTGATGAGATCGCATTTTACGATGCGCTTGCGGAACGTCCCGAAGTTCTAGAGACCATGGGCGACGACACGCTCAAGAGTCTTGCCACCGAACTCACCGAGGGGCTGCGTAATAGCACGACCGTCGATTGGCAGTTCCGTGACAGTGTTCGGGCAAAAATGCGGCTGCTGATCAAGCGCCTGTTGCGCAAGTACAAGTACCCGCCCGAGGGCCAGGAAGAAGCAGTGCAGCGCGTGATTGAGCAGGCCGAAGCTCTGTGCGAAGAGTGGTCGGAGTAGTGGTCGCGTGTCTGCGCGAGAGGCGCAGCGCTTCCATTTGGTTCATGGTGTCGAACGTAGGTCAACCCGGCTCAGGAGCGCGATCACCGCGATCATAGACGCGGAACGGACGAGCCGCGATCCAAGTCACCGCGCAAGCCTCAGCACAGCCTCTCCCTTGGTCGCGGTCCGTACGGGATCCCACTTCAAGGTTTGATCGCCTCCGGTTGAGCGAGATTTCCAGGTCATCAGTGGTCTATGGTTAAGATCCTCAAACTCGTCAAGTTCGTCGTCATAAAACAATCGCATGACAGAATCCCTTGGCTTCGGAGCAGTTGTCCAGAATGGGCTGTTGTACCGAAAAGAGTCGACGACCTCCCGCATGCCATTGCCAGGAATTAAAGAGTCGTCCACAAAACTGTACACCTCGGGATCACCGACAGCACTAGACGAGTAGCCATGCAGGGGCTCATTCGTATTGATCTGAGTCACAACCAAGTGCGGACCATCAACGAGCAACAGTGCAGGCAGTTGCCGAATATAGAAAACCGAACCTTGAACCCGCTGCGCCTCAGCGAACCCTTTGGCAGTCTCCATGTTTGTGTGCATACACCCGGGCCGGTACCTCTCGATTTTACCCTGCCAAGCATTCCTGCTACTGCGGCAGTAATAGATTCGGACCGCATATAAGCGATCGAGAATGCCTTGCTCAAGCTGGTCGAGATTATCTAATTCTTCAAGTTGCACAGTTCCTTCAAGTTCACAGATTCCGAAACAACACCTTCTCAAGCGGACTGGATACTCTGGATAAGCTTCAATGGATTAGTGTCCGCGTCGAGCGCATAAACTCCCACTCTGTTCTTAACAATAAATTCCGGCTGTTCCATCCACGCCGCACCCCCACCCCTCGGCACCAACAGCACTGCCACATCCGGCTTCCGGTCCCCTGACCTCAACGCATCTCTATAAATGTGCGCCGAAGACATCGCATCCAATACATTGGGCCTCGTCGTTCTATATTTAGCATCGAGCACAAACCACCGGTCACCTTCGGGCGTTTTTTGAGTCAGCACAATATCCGGCTCTCTCATTCCCGATATCGATCGAAAACCCACGCGAGGCTTAGCATCCCCAGCCGGAAACTTGGGTTGTAACAACAATTCGACCTGCGCCTCTTCTCCCTCTCGCCCAGTCAGTGCCGCAGTCGCCCCGGACTTATGTCTCCTCGAAATCTCCCACTGACGGTTCGGATCGTTGTCCTGCAGCGCACTCGCAAGCCGCACAAAACACCAACGCTCATAAATCTCCCAGGTCGGACTGATCCACAGCTGTTCACCGTCAGGTGGCCCTTCAACGCCGTGTCGCAATATGCGCCAGCCCAAGTTGTAAGCCCGTGCATACGTGGGATCCGCTGAAACGGCATTCAGTCCCGCAGCAGATATTTCGGGCCGCCGCACGTCGATTATTGGTGACACTTTCTGAATGAGGCGAAGCCGCTGAATTATCCCGTCGAGGAAAGCCTTGCGTCGTGGCCAGCGGGAAGCGAGGTCACTTCGTGTGTCGGACTGAACTTCTTTATCGACGGTGGTGCTAAGAGCTTTCCGCAATCGAATGGCGCGGCGCGTGACAGCCTGTGTAATCGCAGCGATGCATCGGTTCGCGGACGCATCAAGGCTTTCGCGGGCGACTGGCACATCAAATAACGGCAACGAACTGAGGGTTGTAGCCAAAGAGCCCCGACCAGCGATGGCTGTCGCGAGATGAGGGTTGCGCAGTGCGGCCAAGGCGGTCTGTCGATCGGCCCGGCGCACATACTGTAAGGGAACCAGTGCCCTTTCCGCCCGCAGCTCTCGTATTGGGCGGCGTGAAATGACCGTCAGAGCATTCGCAAAATCCGCGGCATACGTGCGAAGTCTCGCATACTCAAGCCACGGGTCCTGAATATCGGATTGATGGCCGATAGCGGACTTCGCAGGCTCTGTACCCAAGACGAGACTTGGATCGAATTTCCAGATCTCATCAAGCATCTCCTGGAATGCATCCTTACCAAGTTTGTCCGAGTGAGGCGAGACGTCCAGTGTGTACGTCGCAATGGCAACGTCGTGTCTATCCAGCAGTTCGGCACGCACTTGGCCGGCGTAATACCCCGGTTCCCACAACCAGTGACTGTCGTCACCCTGGATGGGCTCGTCATCGACGAGAAGTGCGAAATCGCCGTGTGGCTTTCTGATCTTATATTTCCTACCTTCGTGGAACCCGGGGGTTATGGCATTGGGTTGGATCTCTGAAGGAGAGTCATCTCCAATGGGGCCTTCGGAATCGAGAACGAGGACGAAGGTGCTTTCGTTCACAGACTACCGCCAGAATCGTGCGCTGCCAGTGGATTCAAGATCGTCTCTCAATTCCAGCACTTTGCTGCGACAGTCTGAAAGGCCATGGTTTTCTAAGACCTCAGAGCACTTCTCCAGTGCTTCGCGAAAACGAGGCGAATCATCACCGCGTAGTTTTGGAAGGATCTTCGCGTAAACGACGCTGTCTAATATCGGAGTAGGTTCCAATCCGTGACCATCCGAGACTACGTGGTTTAGGTAGTCGAGGACATCGTCGACTGTGCGCCAGCCAAAATGCAGGCGGGCCGGGCGCAGGCATTCCATGAGATCCTCAAGCACCGCGCGCGCTGCCTTCTCCTGTTCCCCATTGAGATCCCGTTCTCCCCAACGCGGGTAGGCGGCCAGGTCAATGTCCCAAAATTCAATTGTGAAAGCGCGGTCCAAGACCTTGTCGGATATTCCGTGTGTGGTCTCATCCATGTTGACCGTTCCGATGATTACCAGATTCCTGGGATAGCGGACATCTTCGGGGACACCGTCAAATACTTCTCCCTCCCGGTGCAGACTAAGGGAGGCGCCCGTTTCCATGGCAGAGAGAATCGGCGCAAGGTATTGCTCGGGCCGGGACAAGTTCATCTCGTCCAGAATGACGGTATAGGGCAAGGTGGGCGCATTCGCAGCTTCGAGCAGGAATTCCAGAAAGGGAGTCCGTACAAAGGCATCACCCTGGAGTGGATTGACGTATCCCAGAATGGAACTCGGATCGTACCAGCCCGGCTGGACTGGAATAGTACAGACCTGTTTACCAGCGCCTTCCCCCGCTCCTGCAATGGCCTTCCCGTAAGCTCGGGCCAGTAGTGTCTTACCGGATCCTGAAAGACCTGTCAAAACGGCGAAATGGCGACGATGGTGTGCCCAGAGACCAGAGTTGAGTCGGCGGATTCCTGCTTCCGGAAAATGACCGACCTCAGAGACCTGTCGGACGATCTCAGAGAATTCAGGCAAAACGATGGCAGCGTCCGTCTCGTCGAAATCGGTAGCGGTTTTTCCAATTAAGACTCCTGTGTCCTCCTCACTAGGCAGGATTTCGGGATTCCAATGGATACGACCGGCCCATTCTTGGCCGGTTTCCGTTAAAGAAAGGATGCGATTCTCATCCCGACTGAGCATTCCCAAACCTCGAAGCTGATCGAGGATGATCGTAGGCGCCCAATCGGTAGTCCACCCAGGATTCACTGCTTGGATGTTGGGTAGCATTTCAGAAACCGGAGAAGGGCCTTCATCCCGCAGAATCACCAAGGCATGATCAACCGCCAGAATCCGTGTAACGAGCCAATCCATTAACTCGTTCGGATCGCCTGATTCCAGAACAGCATCCCCCCGATCGGTTAGAAGATAATGATCACCATTCCACTTCAGACAGTTGAATTCACTTACCAGAACATTAATTGAGGTGTTGATGGAGGAATCCTTAAGATTCGGATTGATACTTCGAATATGATTCTTGAGATCGTCCCTGCTGACCCCGTCACGGCAAAATTCGAGAATATTGAGTACTGATGGGAAACCACCTCTGACACCTGTGAGACCCCGACGACGCCTGGCGGCGGGTAGCGGCACGAGTTTCTCGCTGCCCGGTATAGGCTCGCGCGATTCTGTCTCTTCATCGTCTGATGGAGCAACGTAATGGGTATACAGCAGCCACGGAAGGCGCATGCGATCAACGACAGCGTTCAGATCCTCACCCGTCGGCCCGAGCGCTTCAGACAGTCTCGAAAGCACATTAATGTGGCGCATTGGTCCGGCGTCATTCTGCGGGCCGATCATAGCCAGTCGAAGCCGCCGTAACCTTTTCGCATGTACTACTGTGGTGAAATCATGGGGAAAGAATGCAGCGAGGACGCGATAGATCTTAAGTCTCGGCTTACGATCTGTATATTTCCGAATTTCTTCCTGGATGTCGGTGGTGAGTTGACGCAGTGCGGCGCCTCTGGCTTTGCCAGCTTCCGGTAGGGACTTCACAGAGATCTCAGCAATCCAGGAACGAAAATCTGCCTCTTTCATCGCCTTCTCGACGGAGACTGTGCCCATTCCGACTGCGGACACCGGATTCTCTTCCCAAATTCGCCAATGAAATTCTTCCGTCGCCCGTATCTCCTGGTCCGCATCACGGACGTAAATCAAGAAGTCGTGAAGACGTTCACCCCACCGCACATACTCTTCGCTCTCTTGTGCAACTTGGAGTACGTCGGCACAAGCTTGCTTGAGATCTTCGAGATTACTGAGATCTGTCATTGGTTAATCACTACAAAGAGAGAATGTTGAGGCACCCTACCACAATATAGAGACGTAATCGTGGTGGAGATCCTTGCAGAGATTCGAGAGTTATCGACCCCCGGTCAACACACGCCACTTCCCACCTTTCCGCCCCCATCGTAGAATAGTGTTGTCCTCCCCTTTCCCCCGACGCCCTTTTCCGGCGACCGCCCTTCCCTCTCATATTAATGATCAATGTACCTTTGACTCTTTTCCCCAGCTCCCCCCACCACATCGTCCCCCGCGCCCCCTCCCACGAGCCGGTCTTCCTTGACGACACCGATTACCTCTCCTTCCTCTGCATCATGCACACGGCCGCCCGGGAAGCCGGCTTCCAAATCTGGACCTACGCCCTCATGCGAAACCACGTCCATATGATCGCGGTCCCCGAAGATCGCGAATCTATTTCCCGGGCGATGGCCAAAGCCCTTCCTGAATACGCGGAATCGTTTCGGCAGCGACACGGGATTACGGAAGATCTGTGGCACCGGCGGTGCCACTCCGTGGCGGTCCAGACACGCTATTTATGGAAGGCGGTCCGTTACGTCGAACGCAATCCCGTCCGGGCCGGAATCGTCCGACGCGCGGAGGACTATCGCTGGTCGAGCGCAGCTTTTCATTGTGGGCTCCGGGATTCGGATCCCCTTGTCAGTAACGTGTCTCCATTAAAAGGCTCGGTGGGCGACTGGTCCGCCTGGCTCGCGGAGCCGGATCGGGATCCGCGCTTTGCGTATCTGCGGCGGAAGAATCGGGAGTCGCAAGAGGAGGGAAAACCAGAAGTCATCGGGCTTCTGGAACGCGACCTTGATCGGCGGATATCAGGTTGGGAGAAACGGCGGGGTCGGGGGAAGAAATAGTCCAAAATTTAACGCGAATACAAGATCCCAATATTTGACGACCACCATTGGATCAGAACCCTCGAACTAAGAGCTCTCTGATAATGCACGGCCGCGAGTATATCGTGGGCCGGCTATTACAAAGGGTCCGGAATCCGACGTGAGGCCCGGAAAAGGGTTACGATCTCTACACGGTCATCGCGATAGCGATAAACCACTCGATAGGGCTTCACGATGATCTCTCTGATTTGCGGATGGTTTCTCTCCGGAACTACCCGACCCGATTCAGGAAACTCCTTCAATCGCTCTATGGCATTGACGATACGACTAACAACTAGTTCCGCATAATGAGCAGAATCGTCGGCGATGTAGTCCCGGATGGATTCAATATCGCGGATGGCTTGAGGAGACCAGACCAGTGGGATCACAGACCCAGGTGCTGTTTGACTTCCTCGTGTGAAACACCGTTCCCGGCATCGAGTTCCGCCAGACCGGAGTCGATTTTCGCCAGGAAGACCAGTCGTTCGATCGCGTCGTCGAAAGTCGCATCCGAAGGCAGGTCTTGGAGTGATTCAAGGATTCGGTCTCTTGTCGTCGGAGAGGACATAGCGATAAGTATACTCCTCCCAGCGTTGTTGCATGGATCGGGGCGGAGATGGAATTCGCCCTTTCCCAAGCGGTAGCGTCAGGCGATACGCTCGAACACAGGCCGTCCGAGTGCGGTCATTGTGTTCAGGACTTTTTGGCCGAGTTGGATCTCCGTGATCTGCCTGGAGAAGCTGCGGGATTGGAGTCTGCGGCCGATGACACCCTTCCAACGGCCGATCTGCGTTTCTATCCGGCTGCGCTGGTTGTACCCTGTGGCCACTTGCCAGGCCATGCGGCCGTTGCTGCGGATCTGAGCAATATGGCGATCCCGAACGGTTGGATCCCGCGCCGATTGCGGTCGGATCGCTGCGTTCTTTGGCGGCGGTATAACCACATCCAGGGTCTCCCCATACCGTTCCCTCAGCAGATCTCGTGTAGACGCTCCATCATAGGCGCCGTCAGCCAGAAAGCCCGCGACCGGGGCATCGAGTTGATCCAGGAGCCCGGGTAATGCAGTGCTGTCTCCAACGTCATCGTGAGTCAGATTGGCGCAAACAATCGCACCGCTGGCCAGGTCCAGTCCGAGGTGGAGTTTGCGCCAGCGGCGGCGTATTCCCTTGATTTTATGCTTCTGCGCGAGCCATTCCCCTTCGCCGAAGATCTTGAGGCCGGTACTGTCCACCACCAGATGGACAGGCACAGATCCGGCTTGCATCATCACCTGAGCGATGCTCAAGCCGTTTGCACGACGCGACAGTGTGGAGAAGTCCGGCACCCGTATATCCAGCCCCATGAGCGTGCCGATGGATCCCATAAGTCCCTGCGTTTGCCGCAACCCAAGCCGATACGCCGTGCGCAGCGTCAGGCATGTCTCGATCGCCAGATCCGAGTATCTCCGCTGGCCACCCCGTGACGTGCGGCGCGGCGCGCTCCACACACTTTGAGCCTCCTCACTGACCCAGATCCTCAGATCACCCCGCTGGCGCAGGCTCTCGTTATATTCCGCCCAGTTGATCACCCGATACTGCGCCTTATCAAACTTGTGCCGTCGGGCTGCGTTGAACTTATGTGGCATCTAAGTTATCCCCGGTGTTGAAAAACACGATGATAAGGCATCCTTCGGGATGATCCATGCAACAAGGTTCATCCAATCCTGGTCATACCAGAGCACCACGGATTTAAGCCGAAGCTCCAAACGGGCAGTATCGGTGTGACCGTGCGGGATGCCCGCCTTGTAAGGCACACCATTGGTCTGCAACCATCGTTCGACCTGGGTGGCCCGCGGCGCTTCGCGCTCGCTGCGGGGAGTCTCGGCCCACTGCTCCAGTTCAAGCAGGGCGTCCATGTGGGCTTCATAGGATTCGGCGGAAATGGTGAGGACTCCCTTCTTTTGCTTCTCCACAACGATGATCGCGTCCTCAATTTTTCTTTGAAATATGGCCGGGCTGATCGCGCATCGGTAAACATCCTGCAAGGTCACCCAACGGTCGGGAAAAATCCGGTACAGCTCGATAATCCACTTCACCAGATTCGTGTAGGCTTGCTGCCAGAACGGGTCTTTTCCCTTTCCGAATAACTGATTCAGGAGAGAGGAAACCGTATAGGCCAGGGAGTAGGAATCGAGCCAGTGCGCGGCCAGTGGGTTCCACTGATATTCGCCGTCCATGCTCAGTTCCATGTAATCGTCTTCCCGGTCCGCCTTTTTCAGAATCTCCCGGATGTCGTAACAGAAATTCCCCTTCACTTCGAGGACCAGCGCGGCCGCCCGGCGCTCCGGATTCGTGGCTTGCCAGCCGAACAACTGCCGGGCAAACGGGTGCATGCAAGCCGAGGTCTTCCCGGACCCGACCGCTCCGAAGATGGCGATTCCGGTGTAGAGCCCGCGGGCCGGGATCACGAGCCAATCCGGGTTGGGAACCTCCCGTGCCTCGACTGGGTGATGCGTCTCCCCAACGACGATGGCCGGTTTCTCGTCCGATGCGGCGATCGGCCACGGGGGCAGCTCGCCCTTGCCCTGTTTCTTGCGTGGACCGGATTCGAACCAGACTCGCCAAACGCCCAAAGCGAGCGTCCCGCCGATGAACACAACGACGCCGGGCATGGCGGCATACCAGCCGTGCATCAGCCACAGAAGCAGGGGCGCATTCAGGGCCATGAGCGCGACGACAGGATTCTCCGATCCGGCCGGAAACGGGCTCGAAAGATACCGAACCGTCGAGGCGGCAACCGCCAGGACAAATAGAAAAATGTGACTCCATCTCATGCCGTCTCAGCCCTCCGGAATTCGAGCCTTCCCGCAGGGATCACTATGGCGGGAGCGACCCTCCCGTGACAGGGCGGCCCTGGACCCCCGTGATGTGAATTAGCACGGGGGTCTGGTGCAGCACTAGGCACAAAATAGGGGGGGGCGCTCCCGCCTCTCACGCCCCCTTCCAGTGCAGCTCTGGAATCCGGGGGTGAAAATGGCGTAACCACAAGCAAAGACGGAGCGATATGGGACAGAGAAATTGTGAATTGGAGTTGTGAAATAATACCCCCTGAGCCAGTCACGTCCTCGTGCGGCACCGGGGTTGTGAATTGGGGGTCCAGTTTTCGATGGGGCGTGACCGGGTTCTTCGCGCTAAATCGGGGGCCACACCCTGTGGAACAATGCGCGATTTGCGATTTCATACCGGAACCATATTGGGTTTCACACCCTCTGGAAAAATGCGTGGGGATCGCCACACCTCAAACGTGTCAATCCGGATGTCATGCATCAAAGGTTTTGCCAGCATCTTCTTCAATTCCACGTAGCGCCGTGAGGTTCGATCAAAGCCGCCGTAGCGTTCCAGAATTGTGGCGTCGGCGGTGCGGACGGCACGGGCCACTTCGTCCCGTTCCTCTTGCAATTCCGCCTCCTGGGGGCTCCCGGCCTCGACTCTTTTTCGCTCCCGCGCCCATCCCTCCAACACGGCTCCAGCGCGTTTGTCGGCGGCAACGGTCGCACCGATTGCGGCCACATGAACCTTGATCCCGTGTTTCCGTATGCCATTCCAGACATGCTTATGCGCCCGGCCCCAATGCCGCAGTTCGGTGGAGGTTCCGTTGCCGGGATCGACATAGACAAACGTGGTGCTCGCGCCTGAGGCAACGGGTAATTTCAGGGGGAAATAGCGGATGACGTTCCCGGCTGCTCCGGCATAAAGCCGCTTCGGCAGCCGGTTCTTGCCGATGCCCAGATGTTTGCAGTACCAAACTTTCTTGTCTTCAGTCGGGAGCCATTCGAGCTCTGCGTGATCGATAACGTAATCGAGCGACAGAAGCCGCCGAAGATAGCCTGCCGGATCGGCAAATCTCCGGTGCCGGATGTTGGGAACCCCCAGCTCCCGGTAGATGCCCTTGTAGGTGATCCGGCAGGCTTTCGTGCGGTTCTCGGGGCGGATGACCGGAATGGGTTCTTCCACGGCAAGTTTCAGATCCACGAGACCCTGAACAAAGCGCGCCGCCTGTTGTGGGTGAGCGTTGAAATAAGCCATGTATTGCGCGCGGGTGAACATACCGCTATGGAGACAGACCATTGCAACCCACTCAACATCTTCCTGTTTCCATCCGAACGGTTCGAGTGCTTCTTCCCGGCCACGCAAATGAGCAATCATGGAGTCTCGGTGATGAGGGTTCTATCGGTTTCCAGGTATGTGACCTGGATGCCCATCGGGTTGACGATGACCAGGTCGGCCGGTATGACCGGCATGAACACAAACTGCATGGTGGCGGTCCATGCCTCCCTGGATACCTCCCGCTCCTGCCGGGTCCGGACGAGGACAAAGTCGACCACCGCCCCATGCGGCTCAGTGGGATTGGCCTGAATCCGAAGCACGACATTCTCGACCCGGAGTTCTTCCAGGGTGATCCCGGCGGCGAGCAGGGCGATTTCCTCGTTGCTCGCCGTGAAGGCCGCATTGGCCAGATCGGTGGTGAGGAACCGGAGGCTGCGCGGCCAGTATTCCTGGGCCGTCGCGCGCCGCCGGCCGAAGTGGTCATGGAGAAAGCGGTTGAGGAAATACTTGGTGGTCGGGTCGCGGGGATCGGCCTGGGCCTCGATGGCCTCATAGGCCAGAGCTTCGGCCCGGCCCACTTCATCCACCCGAACGACAATCGGCCGGGGCGGCTCGACCGAAGATAGCCGAACAACGGCGACGGTGAGGAACAGGAGCAGTCCGCCGAGGACGATGGTGAACACGCGCAAGTGACGATTCGAGTGGATCGTCTCGCCCCATATCTCGGCGTATTCCCGTCCAGCGTCGGCTTCTTTGTCTTTGTGTTTTGCCACGAAGTTTATACCCTCCCCGTTTTGAGTTTAGAAACACCGCTCGCGGCTTGGCCGACGAGGCCCATGATTCCACCGCCAGCCCCGCCCCCCGAGACAAGTTGTGAGGCAAGCGTGCCGATCATGAGCGAGGACAAGACTCCCGCGGCCACCAGGGGAACGATGCTGAGGAACCAGGCCGTGCTGTGCCACCAGAAGCTGTTGCCGGGCGGCGGACCATTGATAATGGCCTCGATCCAGCCCATGCTGGCCGCGAGGAACACCCGCATGAGCGCCGCCGCTATAGCGCCGTAGAGGGTGTAGGTGAACATGCCCTTGAACCATCCCCAGAAGAGGAACGCGAGGGGCTCGACTAGGAGAAACGGAATGAAGAGCGGTCCGAGGATCAGGAGCACGCCGAGGGCGAGCTGTGCCCATATCACCTGCCCCATTGAAACGGCATAAATCACGATGAGACACAGGAGAATGAGCAAGAGAAAAAGCTCGAAGATGATGGTGTGAAGAAAGGACATGAGCAGGTATGACAGGTTTGTGAAGCCATTGAGGACGATGTCCATCATCCCGCTTCCGGACCCCAACTCCATGGCCGAGGCGCGCGCAAAGAAATTCTGGGAGAGCCGCGTAAAGGACACCAGATAATCCTCGCCGGTGTTGCCAATCAACACGCCCTGGAGCCAGTTGCCGCCGTCGGTAATTGCGGCCGTGAACGAGAGGGTTGAGCCCGGAAGAGGGGTGTTGTAGAAGGTGAGCATCGCCCAAGGGAACCAGAGTGCGATGACGATCCGAATCACGTCCCACGGCCGGAAATCACCCGTAAAAGCGATGCGAAGGCCGGTCCAGGCGACGAGGATGGCGGCCAACCCCCGCCACATTGCCATACCCGTTGCGTGCACTTGCGGGGCCGCCGCAAGGATAATCTGATCCATGATGCCGCTGACTACAGTGGCAACGTCGGGCGCGGCCGCCGGGTCCGGCGGAATGGTCGGAACGAGTTGGAGCATCAGTACGAGCATCATTAGTTCCCGGCAAAGACCGGATTCAAGCGATAGCCGCCATACATGGATTGGATGCGCTCGTCGGCGCCGAGGGCCAGTGCGGCCTGTTCCTGAGCCCATTGGGCTTCAAGGGCCGCACGGTCGGCCAAGCGCCGGGCTTCATGCTCCCGGCGTAGTTCCTCTCCACGAAAGCGATCCGCTGCCTCTTCTGTTGCCGCTATGGCACGGCTTCGTCCAATTCCGATCAGGGCTCGGATTTGCGCGAGCGATGCGAGGGCATCACCCTCGGCAAGCGCCGCCGAGGAGCGATTCGGCCCGCCGGTATCCCGGTCCGCATCGACCCGCTCCCCGATGCGGCCGATGGCCCCGGTAGTGGCTTCGCGGACTTCGATCAGGTCGGCCCCGGCGTCAGCCCTGGCTCCGGCATACGCCAAGCGCCGGTCGCCTTCGGCCCGTTGGCGCTGGTAAGTGGCAACCGCGGCATCGTCGGCATTGGGACCGCTCTGGTAGACGTTCCGGATGTCGGCCTCGGTGACGGTATCCGCGTCTTGCAACACGTCGCGCCAGCTCCGACTAAAGGACTCGCTGTTGTCGGCGAGGTCTCGGATTGCCCCGACCATGTTCCCGGCCTGGCCGGTGAAATTCGTGTGCCAGTCGCGTGCGGTGTTGAATAGATCGGTAGGCGCTGCGACCAGATCGGCCATTGGGTCTGTGATCGCGCCCACCAAACCCTGCGCGGCGTCACGGACCTGGGTGAGTTGGCTTTGAGCGGTTTGCAACTGTGTGATGAGCTTTTGAAGCTCCTGAACCTGGTTGGCGATCATCGCGCGCTGGTTGCCGTGCATCATCGGCCGCAAAACAAACCAGACCAGGAGTTGGTCCGGACTGGGGATGCCGAAGATGCCAAAAGCGGGAACCGCCGCGGTCAGTGTGACCAGGAGCGCCCATGTAATGACCCGTTTTTTCATCATGGTCTTTAGTTCCCGGAAAAGACCGGATGCAAGCGATAGCCGCCATACATGGATTCGATGCGCTCGTCGGCGCGGAGGGCCAGTGCGGCCTGTTCCTGAGCCCACAGGGCTTCAAGGGCCGCACGGTCGGCCAAGCGCCGGGCTTCGATCTCCCGGCGCAAGACTTCCGCGTTGTAGGCTTCGGCCGCAGCGGCCGAAGCGTCCCATGCTTCCATTTGAGACATCGCGGCCAGAAGTTGTCCCTGGGAGAGATTCCCGGCCAGGATCGCTTGTTGCAACGCCGTGTCCGAAACATTGTTTTCCCCGGCGACGGTGTCGATCTTGTCCTGTACTTCGGCAGCGGTGGCGGCGAGAGACGCGGCGGCATCGGCTCGTGCATGTGACAGGACAACGCTGCGATCCGCGTAGTCGCGTTGGCGCTGGAAGGTGGCTGCCGCCGT
Source organism: Terriglobia bacterium (assembly GCA_965218085.1). Lineage (GTDB taxonomy): Bacteria > Acidobacteriota > Terriglobia > 20CM-2-55-15 > 20CM-2-55-15. The sequence continues at coordinate 457,780 of CBDCKF010000002.1, forward strand.
ATCAGCGGCATCAGGGCCGCTCTGGTAGACGTTCCGGATGTCGGCCTCGGTGACCGTGTCCGAGGCTTGCAGCACGTCGCGCCAGCTCTCACTGAACGACGTGCCATCGGCAAGGTCAGTAATGGCCGTGACCATGTCGCCAACCGGCCCGGTGAAATCCGAGTGCCAGTCGCGCGCGGTAGTGAGCAGGTCGGTGGGCACGGCGATAAGGTCCGTAATCGGGTCCGCAATCGCACCGATCTGTCCAAGAGCAGATTCCTTCAGATGCTCGAACTGGCCGGTGAGTTGCGCGATGTGGGAGTCCATGCGCGTCAGGGCTCGAACCTGGTTGGAAATCTGCGTGCCCTGGTTGGCGATCATCACGAGATAGTGAACGCTGTCCTGAGCGGTCCCGCGCCGCACAGCACCCGGAAGCCAGAAAGCTCCGAGGGCGATGAGGACGATAAATGTTTTTTTCATGGAGATGCTCCTTAGTGAGTTTGTGGTTCTAGCCCGCATTTCTCAAGAATGATGGCGAAACGAGCAATGGGTAGACGGGATAGGGGTCGTGAGCGGTGTCGCGGGAGCAAAGAGGCCAGCTGAGCTGAAAAACGGAGCCTGAGTGATTGGTGTTGAAGAGAATGGCAAGGTGAAAGCGGATTACAGAGACAGCAATCCCTACCAAGGTCGAAACGGGTGGGATGTCCGAGCGGAGACGTTTAACAACGTAGCGGGATTTTCTGGAGGTTCGCGTAGATCTGAGCAAACACGTTGGCATAGGGATACCCGCCGGCCATCCGAATCCAGATCCGGCGGACGGTGACGTGGATCTGCGCTCCGATCTTGAGCAACTTGAGGCGGATCGTGGTGCACTGCGCACGCGCGAATTCGGTACCCTGCAATCCGAGCCGTCGCAAGGCTTGCATCAACATGTACGCGACCGATGAGAAGTAGAGCCGGAGTTGATTGGCGCGCATGGTGGCCGTGCTGGTCCGGTCGGCAAACAATCCGAGCTGTTGCTCTTTGATCCGGTTTTCCATGTCCCCACGAGCACAGTAGATCTGTTCATAGATCTGCTTTGGGGTGGGTTGGCCTTTCGGTAACGAGGTAACGATAAACCGCGGGTTGGCTCCCTTGGCCAGATGTTCGGCCTTGCCAATGACGCGTCGCTCTCGGGTCCAGCTGTCCAGGGTCCGATACTGAAACGTCTTAAAGACGCGCGCCGACTTTCCGGTCCTGTCGAATCGCTGCTTCGCTTTCTCCATCGGAGTTTCAATCGCGCGGAGCAGCCGCTTGTTCTTCGCCAGTCCGATCACGTAATCGACACGGTGCTGGGCCTCGCACCAGCTCAGGATCTCATCGCGGCAGAAACCCGAGTCGGCCCGAATCACAATCTGGACTCGGGGCCACTCCTGCCGAATCTGGCCCACGATCCGTTCCAGTTCCTCCACCGTTCCAGCCGCACCATCGATGTCAGAGGATCGCAACCGGGCACAGAGCAGAAACTCCCCACAGAAGATGTAGAGCGGCAGATAACAATAGTGCCGGTAGTAGCCGTGAAAGAAGCGGCCTTCCTGATTCCCGTGAATCGGATCGTCGGTCGCATCCAGATCCAGGATGATTTGCCGTGGTGCTCGCCGATGGGCTTGGAGAAACACGTCCACCATCAATCGATCCATCGCCGCTTCATCCCGCCCGATCTTCTTGTACGGGTGGCTGGCCGCACCCTCGGTCGAGAGCTCCAGCCGGTTCAGCGTGCTCTTGCCCGCCAGCGCCTTGCCCCGGTCCCGCTCCTGCTTCCGAGTTCGCCCCTTCGGATCGGTCTCATCGACCATCACGGCCAGGACTGGATCTGAACGCAGTTGATCGTGATCGTTCAGATCCTCATAGCCCAAACACAATCCGTAGACCCGTTGCGCCACCAGTGGCTCGATGCGATGTTCCACAAATCGCGGATCCCGATAATCCTGGAAACATCCGGCAAACTGTTTCAGGATCCCGGTCCGTTTCTCCACCTCCCGCAGCAGCAATCCGCCCGCGTCCGAGCTGATGTCCCCACCGTCGAATTGACCGCAAACTTCGCGTGAACCTAAAGCGTGAAATTGAACCCGTTCTGTTTTACACTCTGTCATATTAAAGGCCGCCTCCGTCTGTGTGTTGAAAGTTCTTCGCACAACCTTCTATGCCAGACAGGGCGGCCTTTTCCGGTCCTTTACACTTCCTTCCGTCTCTCGTTTACCTTAGATCTCTTGAGAAATGCAGGCTAGTTCCCGGCAAAGAGCGGATGCAAGCGATAGCCGCCATACATGGATTCGAGGCGCTCGTTGGCGCCGAGGGCCAGTGCGGCCTGTTCCTCGGCCCATTGGGCTTCAAGGGCCACACGTTGGGCCAAGCGTCGGGCCTCGATCTGCCGGCGAGCTGTTTCCGCGTTGTAGGCATCCGCCGCCTGGGCGGATGTTTGGTAGGCGCGCAGTTGAGCCAGAGCCACGATGAGCCGCGCGCGTGTGAGCGTAGCGACTAGCTGTGTTTGAGCGAGACCCGTGCTGGTGACGCTGTTGCGCGCTTCAAGATCTGCAACAACGGCTTCGGCCTCATCGAGTGTCTCGCTGAGTGCGGTAGCGGCATCGGCCTGGGCATGTGCCAGGACAACACTGCGATCCGCGTAGGCTCGTTGCCGCTCGAAGGTGGCAACCGCCGCATCGGCCCCGTTCTGGTAGACGTTCCGGATGTCGGCCGCGGTGACGGTATCCGCTCCTTGCAACACGTCCCGCCAGTTCGGAAGCGGCACGGCGGTATTGAGCAGGTCGGTGGGCGCGGCGAGTAACTGTTGGTAGGAATCCCTGAACGCGCCGATCATGTTTAGGGTGTCGCATAGAACGGCGGTCTCGGCGACGGGCGTCGCCTGTGTGCCCGCGGCCATGCCCTGCGCGGAACAGTCCAGGCCGGTAAATTGATTGAGCAATGTCGTGTAGCGCGTGATCCGATTGGCGATCTGCTGAACCTGCTTTGCAATCTCGGTCGCTTGCAGGTCCAGGTTGAACTGCGCGCTCGCGGCACGCGGCATGGCAAGGACCCCAGTGAGGGCGAGAGAGAAAGCGATAGCGTGTTTCATGGTCATTGGATTCCCCCTGTCGGCTGCGGTCCCGGCGGCACGAGAACATCGCCGGTGAACCAGATTCGCAAGCGGTGGCCCGCGCGAATCGTGATGGTGGGAAAGCGATTCAGGAAGCGGTCGAGAATCCGGACCGCACCTTCCCCAAGCCCTTGACTGGCGCCGGCCTGGAAGCCCGCCTGGCCTCCGGCATAGGGGTTCGAGCCGATTGCGGTCAGGCCGGAGAGGATGCCGACGGCCCCGGCCGCCGCGAACATCGAGAAGTAATGTCGATCGACCTCGTCCTTGAGCGCGCTTTCCCCAATCTGGTTGAGGCCGTTGAATTCGAGCGAAACGCTCCGGCCGTCGGGCCAGATGATGCGGTGGAAGGCAACGGCCAGGCGCTCTTGATCGACGCCCGCAACGGCCTGAACGGTGCCGACGACCCGCGCGCCGCGCGGGATCAGGACCCGTTGGCGGTCCGCGGAATAGAACGGGACCGATACGTTGGCGAGGACCGGACCGGGAAACTCGCCACTGAGTTGTGTGACCAGAACGGCCTCTAAAAACGATCCTTCATAGATGCGCTCCCAACCGTCCGGATCGGTAGCCCGCCCGACGACGGGAGTTTCCGTCTCGGGCTGCCCCGGGGCAAGAGAAGGGACTGTAGCCCCCGCCCCCGGCGCGGGCTCGGACGGCGCGGCCAGTTCCCGGTCGTTGAGTTCGGTGAGTAGTTGGAGAAATTCCCCGGCCGTGGAAATGGACTCTTCGGCTGTGACGGCGGCCTGGGCGGCCTGAACCCGCTCCGAAAATGTACCCGGCAGTTGTGACAGGGCTCCCGCGTCCGTCCCCGCATCGTCGGCGCCTGCTTGGTCCGGATCGGCGTTTCGGTAGGACAGCACGAGCGGCTCGGTACGCAGGGAGCGGCGCCGACGCTCCATTTCCTCGAGCCGCAGTGTTTCAAGCAACACCGCCTCGGCCTCGCTGCGTGGGGCATCGCCTCCGAAGGGGACGGGTTGATCGTCAGGAAGCGGAGTGGGGCCTTGCTGTGAGGGTGGCAGGAAACCCGCTCCCAATATGGCTGCATTCGATTCCTGTTCGCGCTGTAGTTCGGCCAACTGGCGCTCGGCCGCTTCGGCCTGTTGTTCGAGCTGCCCGGCCTGCCGGCGGGCTTCGGCTTCGATTGCGGCCTGGGCGCGTTGCTGGAGATCGAAGCCCGCGGCCTCGGGAACCTCAATCTCGGCTTCGGGCCCGCCCCCGCCGGTGAAACTGTAGGTCAGGAGCATTGCGGCCAGGAGCAGGGATATGGCCGCGACCCCTATCTTGGTGACGAGGCCCTCGGGCATGACACCGCCGGGCGAGAGGGGAATCTTTTTCCATACGCTCATGACTAACGCTCCGGCTCATAACGCCATGTGGCGCGGCGCTCTCCAATCTGCAGCCATCCGGAATCGAGGATGCGCCGCACAATGAACAGGCCGTCTTCGGTGAGGTCGTAGGCCACGAGCGTCGGGTCGCCGTCCACGGCCTCATACAGGGCCGGCGATTCCTGGGCGTGAGAACGGAGATAGGTGAACTGGCCGTCGTGCCACATGGCTTCGACATGGAAGGGCGGATCCAGTGCACGATCCGACAGTGTGTAAACAAAATGCAGCCGCGTGGGATAGTCCGCCCGAAAGTCCTCTACGGCCTCGGCGGCTGCGGCGCGGGCTTCGGCGGCCAGGGTGTCGGCCGCCACCTGGGCATTGCGCGCCGTCTCCTGGGCCTGTTGCGCCATGACCTGATAGGCGGTGACTTCGGAACGGGCAATGAATACGGGAGTGTGGGGCTCGGCCGATATGAGGGTGTCGTCCTCGGGCGGCGGCTCGATCCGGACGACCAGGTGAGGCTCCCCGCCTTCGGATGCGAGGAACGAATAAATCCGCCCGGACTCGCAAATCAGGGCGACGTTGGTTTCGACACCGGTGGCAATCGGCTTCAGGAACGCCACGTTCGCCGCGCCGGTCAGATGCCAGTACTCGGAATCGCCGACAACAAAATCGAGGATGTTTTCGCCTTCCGGCAGGACGATGACCGTGGTATGCCGCACCCGGGTCTCGATATCGAGAAGTTGATCGACACCGGGGATCGCCTCGATGCGAAGCATGGGGCCGCCATCCTGGGCGGTACTCGTCTGAGGCTGTGCAAGCCAGAGAAGCACGGCGGCCAGCGCAAACGCTGGGCAAGCGGGCCGCCGGAAAAGGGAATGAGTCATAGTGTTTAACTCCCTGCACCCAATATTTCGAGGGCGCGTTGCAGTCCGTGTTCCTCGATCATCTGCGCGCGTCGTTCGGAATCACGGGGGTTCGAGGTATAGAGCCAGTAGCTCGCCGGGTCCACTTCCAGCCGCAGGATCGCGGCGAGCCCGGCGCGCTTCAGGTAGAGCTCCATCTTGGGAACGAGAGATCGGATCGTGTGCATTTCGTCTGGATTGAGCCGGAATATCTCCCCGACTTTTTCGGGGAGATTCGGGTTTGCCAGGAACACCTTGGTGGGCATGGATTCGAGCAGCCCGGCCGCGCCGGGCGTATCGGTCACATCCCCGGCGCTCTGTGTCGCCATGATGAGGGCGGCGTTTTTCTTCCGCCAGGTCTTCGCCGCCTCGACGAGATAGGACAACACGGCGGGATCTTTGAGGTAGCGCCACGCCTCGTCCACGACCATGAGCTTGACGCGCGCAATATCTCGGGGGTCTTCCAGGGCAATCCGCAGGCGTTCGAGCAGGTAGAACATGGCGGCTTCGCACAGGTCTTCATGTTCGGCGGCCCCGGCCAGGTCGATCACCTGCCAGTCGGCAAATTCCAGATCGTCCCCGTCGGCCGGGTTGTCGAAATATTTGGCCCAGGTTCCCGCACCGTGCCAGCGTCCCATCGCGGCCCACATGCGCTTGGGCAAGGATCGGACAAGCGAGCTGAGGTCGCGCCGTGCCGGTGGAAAGGCGTAGAGATCTTCGATGCGATCGCGAATTTCGGTGGGATCGTCACCGGTGGTTTCCATGCCCCCGAGCCGAAGCAATCGAGTGACCCATCCGGTAAGGAATTGAAACGTGCGTTCGCCGGCAGCGAGACTGAACGGCCGCAACCGGAAGGAATCTCCCGATCCGGCGTCATCGGGCGACAGTTCCAGGTAGCCCCCGCCGAGGAAACGTGTGAGCCAGCGATAGCTTCCGCCCAGGTCGAGAATGAGGACGCGCGGTTGGTACTGCAAGGCTTGAACGAGCAGGAAGTTGAGCGTGAAACTCTTGCCCGCCCCGGTCGCCCCGAGGATCAGGGTGTGCCCGACATCCCCGGCAAAGAGGTCATAGAAGAAAGGTGTCTGCCAGTGCGTTTCGAGCGTCGTGAGTGCCGGCGCACCCAGATAGGCGCTCTGTTCTGTGCCGCGGGGCGGCCCGAATAGCGGCGCGAGCGAGGCGGCGGCACCGGCGGAAACCAGAACCTTGCGCAGTTGCCGGGACCGGGGCTGGCCGGGCATCCGGTTGAACCACTGTGCGAGTTGCCCATAGCCTTCCTGGATCAGCTTGGCGTCATGGGTGGCAAAGATGCGCCGCAGATCGCCGTCCAGACGCTCGATCTCGGCCAGCTCGCCATGGAGCGCAATGGACAAACTGACGTCGCCATAGGCAATACCATCGGTTTCCAGCTCGACCAGGGCTTTGGAGAGCCGATCCGACTCCGCGCTGGCCACGCTGTCCTCCATGGCGGTGGCGCTGCCTTCGGTTTCCTGAACGTGCGCCATCATCGAGTAGCGCTGGGAGAAATAGTGCTTGCGCGCGGAGTTGATCTTCTTGCGTCCCGCCTCGGTCGTGTAGGGCCGCCATTCCAGCGACACCGTCATGCGGGCGTTTAGCCGGTAGAGGTCGTTGAGCATGTTGGCGCGGGCCGCACCCGGTGGCGAGAGCAGGGAATAGAGGATGACGGGCTCCCCGTCGAGGCGCAGGAAGCGCCGCTCGGCATCGAGCTCGGAAACGGCGAGGCTCCAGTTCATCCCGGAGCTGACCGAACCATCCCAGGGCAGGCCCGGCCGGTTGACCAGCTCAGAGAGGAATCGGCCGCCGTCGGGGCCGTTCAACAATTCGATCTCGGTCAGGTCGGAAACGAGCTTCGAGGCGGCATCCACAACCTGCCGGAAGCGTCCGGCCGCGGCCTCGACCTGGTCGTAAAGGTAGACGGCCTCATGGGGCGCCCGGCTGCGGGCGAGCCAGGCGCGCGCGTAGTTGAGCCACCACGGCCCGCTGCCATGCGTCGCGGTGGTCTGTTGCAATCCGGGATCGTGGCACCAGACCAGATACGCCTGAACGTCCTGCAATCGTTCGGCAAGGAATGCCTTGCGGCGGCGGCGGGCGATTGCCGATACGCTATCGCCGTCATCGGATTCGTCTGCGGGAAGAACCACCGGCCGACGCAGTAGATAGAAATTGAGACGGCCGCCGGGTTCGACATTGGAGAGCAGACGGGTCCAGCGTTCCAGCACCGCATCGAGCGCCTCGGGGGTGCGGCCATCCAGCGTGCATGGGGTGATGTGGCCCACGCATAACAACTGGCCATCCCGGGTCAGGCAGGTCCGGTCGTCTTTGAGATAACCCCACCAGGGCAACTCTTCGGCCAGCGCCCCGGCCGCATCGTATTCCCTACGTTCACCGGCAAGATTCATTCATACCGTCCTTCGAGGATCACGCGCCAGGGTTCGGCGACCCACTTGCCGGGGTCGTAACGCGCCTTGAAACGGGTCGACGCCTTGAGGATCGTGAGCATGTTGGGGTCCTGTTTCCAGGCGAGATAACCCGCACCCCACAGCGCACCGAAGACCACGATCGCCGTGACGATGGCATTCAAGGTGTTCCACAGGGCGAGCGCGAGGGTGGCGCTCAGAATGAACCATGTGCGCTCGACCCCCATGATGGTGAGCGGCCGGCTGAGACTGGCGTAACACGGCCAGAGCCGCTTTCCTTGCCGCGCCATCAGGGAAACAGCCACCCGAGGAAATTGACCGCACCCACGGCCATGCCCACACCGAAGATGATCCCGGCCATGGCCTTCTTGCTGCCGCCCTCTCCGAAGGCGAACATCAGGCCGCCACACACGATGCTGATCAGGGCCAGCCCGCGCGCGATCGGCCCGGTAAATGCGTTCTCGAGAACCGTGATGGCCTGGAGCCAGGGGCTCTGCGCCCATAGGGTGACCGGAACGCATAGCAGAATTGCCACGCCCCACAGTCCGCGGTGCCACCATGTGTTGTTTGTAAGCAAAGTCATCGTTGCCCTCCCTGTTCGTTTGTTAATCGAGATACAGACCGTCATCGCTCCGTTCGAGGGCACGTTGAAGGTCCGCATCCCCGGAGCCGCGGCGAATGCCGCGCTCGACCAGATCGAGCCGCCGCCCAAGATCGGCCAGGCCGGCGACACGCGCCAGCGCGTAGAACACCACAATGCTGGTGAGCAACGCGGCCGCCGCGTGAAGGCTGAGCGTCAGCCAATAGGCGCGAAGGATCGCGCCCCACCAGGGCGAGAGAAAGTCGAGCTGCGGCCCGACTAAAAGAACAGCCAACCCGCCAAGGGCGGCCGTGATGCCGATGCCGAAGAAGATCGGTTTCATAGTTCGATGGATCCCTTGCCACGTTGCCCGCCGCCACCGCCACCACCGTCGCCCTGACTCGCCGACCGGGCGAGTTGTGCTGCACTGGCGATGAGCGACTGGGCGCGCGGGCTCCCGTTCCCGTGCATCTCGAATCCCGCTGCGGCCTTGGCCGCGATGTCCGCGGCCCGGTAGTTGCCGGAGACGACTTCGATGTTGACGTGTCCTCGGGTGAGGCCGTCCTGTTCGAGAAATTCCAGCTGCGCGTCGGGATACTGCACCTTGCCGTCCTGGATGGGAAGGTGGAGTTGGGCGGCGGCCTTCACCCGCTCTCGGTCGGCCGCCGCCTGCCCGCCACCGAAACGCGCCGCCTCGGAACGGGTGTTGACCCGGGCTTTAAGTTCGGAGTCGATGCGGATGCGCCGGAGGGTTGCGCCGCGCCCTTCAAAACGCGATTGTTCCAAGCGCGCCGCACGGTAGATGGCCACGTCATGTGCCATGTCGCGCGACCGAACCACGCCGCTCGTCCAGGCGCGCTGTTCCGGGTCCAGCTCCCAACGCGCCCCCTGGTATACCGCGCGGCGGGCTCCCTGTTCTGTGGGAGATAACACACGGCAGGCACCGCCTTTTGACCCGCGAAGCGTGTGTTCTGTGACCAGGCCATCGGCCTTCATTTGGTTAATGGCCTTGCGCGCCGCAAACGGGTTGCCCCCGAAACGCTCTTTGACGAGGTCGGCCACGGCGATGACGCGGTAATGACTGACATCGGCGATGGCGGCATTCTTGCGCTCGTTGATGTCCTGCGTCTCGCGCAGAGGGTCGTAGTTCCGCCGGTGGCCGGGGCGCTCGGGGGCCCGGTCGGGCTGGATGGGGTGTACGGGCTCCGGTTGCCGGTCAAGAGTAGTCGTCTCCCGGATGTCAAAGCGCCCCACGCGGCTATGCCTCCGTTTCCACTGCCGTTTCCACCGCCGCCTCGGCTCCTTCATCCTGCCGAAGCGCCGAGATCCGGGTGTGTGCGAGGTCGGCGACCTTGGCCAGTAGCAAGAGATCATTCCGGCCGAAGCTATGCGTGGTCTTCCACTGCTCACCCTCGCGGTAGAGGCGCGAAAAGACGACGCTGTAGCGGCTCTGCCCGTCCTCGGTGGTATTCATCCAGATCGTTGCCTTGATGCGGCCGAAGCGGATCTCATCGGCCGGTTTCGTATCCGTCATGCGTAGTCCCTCCTTCTGTTAGCGGCTCAACTTGATTTCAGGTGCTTTTGCCGGCGCGGGGACCGTCGGTTGCGGTTGACGCGCGGCCACCGGCTCGGGTATCGCCCGCCCGCGCTTCGACTCCTCGCCCGTTGCGGTGGGTGCATCCCTGGCCTCGCCAATGGCCTTGGCGCGGGCGCGCTCGGGCGATGCGCAGACATAGTCGGAGATGCGCCCGGCCTCGGCCGCCGCCTTGTGGATTTCCTTCGGATCGTCCTTGAGCACCTCTACCCACCCCTTGACGTAGGCGGTTCCATGTTGCGGTTCGTATGCCACGCCCAGGCGATCGGACGACATCATGGCGCTGATTTCCGCCCGCAGTTCTTCCCGCGCGTAAGCCTCCGATCCGAAGCCGTCCTTGATGCCTTGTTGAAGACTCTCCCGGTTCATGCGATCCGGGTGCCCAGTGCTGTGGCCGACTTCATGGAGTGCGGTCTGGTAATAGCCTTCCGCGTTCCTGAATTGCGCCCGCTCGGGCAACACGATTTCGTCCCGCGCCATGTTGTAGTAGGCCCGGTCCCCGTTGACTTCGCGGATTTGCACACCGTTCGCCCGGATGACTTTCTCCACGTTCTGTTGCGCTTCCCATTGCGGAGTCGCCGCCCCCCGCTCGGGGAGCTTCAGTCCGTCGGCTTGCTCGACGTTGAACACGGTGTAGCGTTTCCACATCGGCCGCGTTGTCTTCTCATCCCCCTGGTCGTCGCGCGTGTCTTCGGTTCGTTCCCGTGGGGTTGCTTCCCTGCCATCGGCCCGCTTCGGAGGCTTGTAAACGAGGACCGTGGTGCCTCGTTCGCCTTTCCGTACCTGCCCCCCGGCCTCTTTGATCTGGTTGTAGGTGCCCCAGCGGTGGTCGTTCCAGGCGCGCCCGGTGCGCTTGACCATCAACTGCAGTGCATTCCCGCCCTGATAGCGCGCGCCCGTTCGGAAGTTCTCCGGCATGCGGTTCTCACCGGGTTTCCAGTGTTTCTGCCACGGCGCGGTGCCGCGCTCGATCTGCGTGATGATATCGTCGGCAAACTGCTTGTAATACTCTTCGGTGCGTGTCTTTCCGCGCATGGGCCGCCCCCTGTCCGGTGTGTTGTCCTGTTGTGGTGTGGTCGCCTTCTCGAAGATCCGCACCGCTTCATCGTTCCTGAGACTGGGATCGAGCCGCTCATGCCGGGCCGTTGCCACATCCAGCGGGGTCCGCCCCGCGTGATCCCGCACGTTCGGGTCGGCTCCGGCTTCGAGCAACCGTTCGGTAATCTCCGGGGAACAATTGCCAGCGGCATAGTGCAACGGGGTCCGCCCCTCCGAATCGGCAACACCCGGGCTGGCCTTGGCGTCGAGCAAGCGATTCACGGATTCAGGCGAATCCGATTGGACGGCCAGGTGCAACGGAGTCTGCTGGTCCTGGCCGGCCGGGAAGTGAGGGTTCGCCCCGGCCTTGAGCAACCGTTCAACCGTCTCGGCTCCGTCCAGGGATGCGGCCGCCCGATCGAGCGGGGTCCACCCCTCGTTATCCCGCACGTTCGGATCGGCTCCCTGTTGAAGCAAACGGTGAACGCCGAGAGGTGAGCCTTTTTCGGCGGCCCGATGCAAGTGGGTCCGTCCCTCAGGATCGGCCGGATTGACAGCATTCTGAATCCGTTCATACTCCTGCCGGTCTGTTCCCAATTCGTGGGGGAGAGTTTCTGTGTTGCGAATGTGGCCGGGGTCGTTGGCTCTCTGCTCTTGGGCGTGTTCCCCGCGCCCCCGATCGGCCTCCCCGTCCGGAAGGTATTGGATAGGAACACGGCCCGTCGCATCACGCGCCTCCAGGTTCGCACCGGCTTCGAGTAGTGGGTTCACCATGTCCTGCCGCTCGGCGGCATAGGCCAGATGCAACGGGGTCCGCCCCGCGTTGTCCGGCGCGTTCGGATCGGCCCCATGGTCGAGAAGAGTCTTCGCGCCCTCAGACCAACCCTTCTCGACCGCCTGATGCAAGGGCGTGGCACCGTCTTTATCGCGGACATGCAAGGAAGCCCCGGCTTCGACCAGACGGGCCAACATTTCCTCGCGGCCTGACTCGGCGGCGTAATGCAGGGGCGTGGCACCGCCTTTGTCACGGGCATTCAAAGAAGCCCCGGCCTCCATCAAGAGCACGCCCCGGCCAGGGGAAGCGTTCGGTACCGCCCGATGCAGGGGAGTTGCGCCCTTCTCGTCCCGGGCGTTCACGTCGGCCCCGGCCCCAATCAAGGCGCGAGACACATCCAGGTCGGGATTCCGAATGGCGGCGCGATGCAACGGCGTCTCGCCCCGCCAGTTACGCAGGTTCGGATCGGCCCCCTGATCGATGAGGTCGCGGACCTGATGTTCGGTTTGAGTCGCGGCGGCCCGATGCAATCGCGACGCGCCATCGAGGAGAGAATCAATGAAGTCTTTTCTTCGGCTCATCTAATCAGCCTCCGGCTCGTCCGGATCGGGCGGTGCGTAAAACTCTTCGTCGCTGATTACGTCCTCGAAGACGGGAAAGAATCCCATCTGAGCGGCCAAATCTTCGGACGCCTCGAACGCTTCGCCGCTGGCAAAGCATTCGTCGAATTCCTCGGGCGTCGCGGCAACCCGAATATGTCTTGGCATGATTAACCTCCTGTACGTGCTGTTATCGTCCAAACCCGTCTGCAAGCGGTAAGACGACTGGGCCGAATAAGCGGATCGCCTGGCGGCTCACCGCCACGGCGCTGTCCCACAGTGCGGCGCCCGTGACTCCAAAGAAAGACCCCAGGACTAGCCCAAGCACCAGCGCACAGGTGAGCAGTTGCTTCTCGCGCTCGATTCGTTGTCGGAGAGTCAGCGGCGGGGTGATCTGATCCGGCAAGGCCTGGATGCGCCCGGAAAGCCGCTACCTGGCGTTTTCAATGTCATCATTCAAAGCGGCTGTGGCCTCGGCCAGCCCGCTCTTCATGAAGCGCACGAGGTTGTCCCAATAGATGGATTTGATTTTCTGGTGCGCCTGCCTGGCTTCTTCAAGGTTCCTCATGCCCTGGCTCTCTTCAATGATGGCGTTGACTGAGACCTCGAAGGATGCGAGTGCCTCTGCAAGCTCCCCTGTCTTTGCGCCACGATTGCCTTCAGCCTTTGCATACTCGGACGCCATCGCCATCAGCCGCGCGTCTTGCTTCGCCGTGAGGCTTCGTATCGCGGCGGCCGGGTCTTCGTCGGAATCCAGAACGCGCTTCAGCAAGTGGAAAATATCGTCAACGCGATCCGGTTCCGTGCCCTGGTCCGGTTCCTTCCCCGCCGGTCCCTGGTCTTCCTGTGGGGCGTCGTCCTGTCGAGGAACCGTGTCTTTCGCGGGCACGTCTCGATCCGATTCCTTGAGGACGTTATGGACTTCAGCCGCAATCGCAGCTTCCTTGATCTTGCGTTTAGCGTGGGTGTCTCGCTCACTCATCGCATTCAACCTCGATAGCCGGCCGATTGCGCACGCGCCAGAACGTAGTCACATCCGCGTCGGCGGGAAAGAGTGCGAAGCAGTGCCCCTCGCTGTCTTTTTCGGTCAGTGTGAGGCCACCGCTCCCGCGGTTGAGTTGATCCAGAGTGCGCTCCTGGGCCGCAATCTGTTCCTCGATCTCCGCGCTCTTCGCAACCTGCCATCTGAATTGCTGTTCGGTCCAGGCAATACCGATCCATGCCGCGGCACCGACACCGGCGAGCAGGAAAGCGCCGAAGAGAACCGCCCTGCCCCACCCTCCGATCAGGTCTTGCGCCCGAGCGAGTTGCTCTGCGAATTTCACCGAACGTGAGCCAATGATGGCTTCCGCCTCGGCCCGGAGCTTGGCATTGAGTTTCTTCACGTCGTCGTCCAGCTCTGCGGCAAGGGTGGAAAGGTGGGCACTCACGATGCCGCGGTAATGTGAAAACTGAGCGGCAACTTCTTTGGCGATCAGCCCTCGGAGTTCGGCGCGCAGTTCCTCGTCGTCCATCAGGGTTCGATCTCCTGGGCCGGTATCTCCCGCGCAAGCGATGCGACCGCACGTTCGACCGTGCGCCGCGCGTAGCATTCCGGGTTGGGTTGATCTTCGGCCCGGCGCTCTTCCAGGCGGGCCCGGACAATGGCCGGGTCCAGCCCGCGCCGAAGCGCCTCCCGGCACCATGCCCAATCGCATTCACTCTGAGAGACGGCCATCCCCGCTGGCCGCTGGGCAAGGTTTTCTGCCTGGGCTCTGTCGCGTTCTTCATCGTGCGCCACACCGCGCTTGATCTCTTCGATGGGTTCGCCGGAAACCTTCTTCGCGTAGTCTTCCCCGCGCTGCCAAAAGAACTTCTCCGCCATCGCGCGCCTCCATTCCGGGTCGTGCCGGTCACTCCGCGCCGTGTTGATCTCTTCCACGGTGCCGCCGTCTTCCGCCATCAAACCGATCTGCTCTCCGAGTTCCCACGTCACTTCCACCGCGAGCCCACGGTTCAGCGCCTCGTGAAATTCAGCTTCCGTTGAAAAGTTGCCGAACCAGCCAAATGGTCTGATCAGCGAGTCCGGCCGCCGGAACGCTGCGGCGGCAGCTCCCGGCGGCTGGCCGCGATCTGCCCGCGCAACCAGGCATCGACCTCCGCCTCGATCCAGCCGACGGCTCGCTCGCCCAAGGCAATAGGCTTCGGGAAACAGCCCTGGGCGATGCGCAGGTAGATCGTGCTGCGCCCCAGACCCGTGCGTGCCCGAACCTCCGGCATCCTCAGAATGCGGGGCGGCCGTTTCTGGCCAGACTCGAGAATTTCCTTCATCACGAGCCGAGCCTAGCCCGGATGGGTCACCAATCCGGGAATCGGCTGGTTTTCGGGTACGAGAAACGAATTGCGGCGAGTTCTGAATCCTGGAGTCGGTGAATCGGGGGAATCAGTCGTTGTTGAGGACGTGAGGTCGACTCGTTTGGCACGACAGGGACATGATTCGGCGTGTGGAGGCAGACCTCGGCCCTGTGCAGATGAAGAAGTGAGTTTTTCGGTTGTGGGTGAATCGTGTCGTCAGCAACGAAGCGGAATCGACTGCAGGTTCCGCATGATAAGGGCGAAGGTTTCGGGATAGGGATAGGCCTCCGACATCGAGATCCAGACGTTGCGGACCGTCAGGCGGATTCGGGCGCCGATTTTGAGAAGCTTCAGACGGATGGTCCCGCACTGGGCATGGGCCATCGCGGTATCTTTGAGCCCGAGGCGTCGCAGGGCATGCATGAGCATGTACGCAGCTGAGGAGAGATAGAGCCGGAGCTGATTGGCGCGCATGGTCGCCGCGCTGGTCCGGTCCGCAAATAGGTCCAACTGCTGTTCCTTGATACGGTTCTCCATGTCGCCCCGCGCGCAGTAGAAGTCCTCATACAAAGCGCGGGCTTGGAAGCGTTCCGGCGGCAGGGAGGTCACGATGAATCGGGGATTGGCGCCCTTGTCCAGGAACTCCGCCTTGCCGACGACGCGTCGCGCGCGGGTCCAGCTGTTTAGAGTCCGGTACTGGAAATCCTTAAACACCCGCGCCGGTTTCCCGGTGGCGTTAA
Organism: Terriglobia bacterium; assembly: GCA_965218085.1. Taxonomy (GTDB): domain Bacteria; phylum Acidobacteriota; class Terriglobia; order 20CM-2-55-15; family 20CM-2-55-15. The sequence goes on from CBDCKF010000002.1 coordinate 473,217, forward strand.
ACTCCGCTTCCGCCTGAACCATTTCTTCAGCGATTTCTTGCTTGAGACGACTGTTCTTGGCCAACCCGATCACATAATCGACCGGATGGGATTCACACCAGGCGAGCAGTTCATCCCTGCAAAAGCCCGAGTCGGCCCGGATGATGATCGATACTGTGGGCCACACCTGTCGGATCTGACCGACGATGCGCTCTAACTCATCCACCGCTCCGTCGGCCCCGTCAATGTTGGAACGCCGGAGCCGGGCGCACAGCAGATGTTCTCCCGAGAAGATGTACAACGGCAGGTAGCAGTAGTGGCCGTAGTAGCCGTGAAAGAACCGTCCTTCCTGGTTGCCATGGATCGTATCGTCGGTGGCATCCAGGTCCAGAACGATCTCAGAGGGCTCCGATTCGTGGGCCGCGATAAACGCGTCGACCATCCACCGGTCGATCTTGTCGCCATCCATGGCGATCTTCTTGTACCGCTCCTGGCCATCGACCTGCTCTGCGGTCAGTTCCAACCGGTTCAGCGTGCACTTGCCTGCCAACGCCTTTCCCCGGTCTCCGGCCTGCCGCCGGTTTTCCCCCAGCGGATCGGCCTTCTCCACCGCCACGGCCAGCATCGGATCGGTCCGTAGCTGGTCGTGGTCGTTCAGGTCCTCATAGCCCAAGCACAGCCCATAAATCCGCTGGCCCAACAACTCCTTCACGCTGTGTTCGATCAACCTCGGGTCCCGGTGATCGGTAAAACACTGCTCCAGTCCGGCGATCAAACCCGTCCGCTTCTCGACTTCCCTCAACAGCAGAACACCCGCGTCGGAGGTGATCTTTCCGCCGTCGAATCGCGCCTTCACTTTCCGTTGAAAAAGTCCGTGAAATTCGAACGTGGCTTGGTTACACTCTGTTCTCATAAGGGCCGTCTCCGTTTGGGTTTTTAAACGTTTCTCGTTAAACGCTTTATGCCAAACAGGGCGGCCTTTTCTGGTCCTATCCGTGAAATATAGGGGCTAGCTGGGGGATTTGGGGGATTACAGAGGGGAAATTAAGCCGGGCGGATTTTGTAAGTTAAATACAATCAACGAACTAACAAATTTGAGGATGGTAACAAAATCGCGATCCGCAAACGGGCGTCCGGATAACTATATTTAGAAAGACTGAGTTACAGAGAGTTCTTTGGGGGAAAAAATTCCCCCCAACTTTTTTCAAGTTTCTTTCAGTCTTTTACGACTTTTTCTCTGCTTATTTCTCGCTTCTCATGTTTCTGCGGATGGTTTCCGGGCTGAGGCCACCGGCAAAGGCACGCTTGGCAATCTGCTGGGCGTACCAAGCATCGGTCTTGCCCGGGCGCTGTCGTTTCAGCTTCCGATAGGCCTGTTGCAGGGCCTGATCCCGGGCCTGGATGTCCCGCTTGCGCACTTCCCGCCGGGCCTGGCTCGGCGTGTAGCGGGCATCGGCCGTCATGGACGCGTCCACGAGCTGGCGGATTTCGGTGGCCTTCAATCCGTAGCGCCCTCGGCGGAAGTCGACCACCTCGGCCAGCGCCACGGCGCCGGCTCCGGCCACCAACTCCAATGCGCCTTCTGTCCGCAGGCAGAGCATCTGGCGGCGGTGTGTGCCCGTGGCCATGCCGATCTCCATCACCGGGGCTCGTCCGGTGCGTTTCCCGCTCGGCCGCAGCCCGAGACAGTCCGCCACGAAATCGCATACGGCATCGGGACTCGATTGCCATTGGGTCAATCTGTCCGACTCCACGGGCACCCGGTTGATGTCGTCGCGCTTGTCACACACGATAAAGGAGCTGGGTTGGCCCATCGGCCGGCCCGATGGGCCCGGGGGGCCCGGCACGGTGTAAACCGGCATCGCGCATTGCTGCTCGCATCCTGGGCACACGACGCCGGTCGCCGGGCGCGTCCGGCGCAGGAGCCGCTGGGACTTCAGCGCTGCCACCGCATCGGGCGGCCAGCCGGCCAGTTCCCGCGACTTGATCCGAACCGTGGGGTCCGGGGCGGCGGCCACCCGGTCCAGGAGTTGGAGCAGAACGGCTTCCGCACTCAGGGTGTGGGGTCTCATGCCGGAGCCTCCGGGTTCGGTTCCTTCAGCTCAATGCCGGAGCCTTCCAGCATCGCCCGCAACGTGAGGTCCCGCTCGTCGTACTTCAGCGAGCAGGAATTCGGGTGGGTGATTCGGATCGGTACCTTCGTGGCCGGTTTCGCAGCGTCCATGGCCACCCATGCCGCCAGTTCCACCTCGGTGATGCGGTACAGGTTCAAGGGTATCCCGGGCCGCCTGCTCCAGCAGGTCGTAGACCGCCCCGGGATTCTCCGACGCCTCGGCTTCCACCGTGATCCGGTCGCCCTCTCTCAGTTGCGAGGACAGCCCCAGTTTCGTCACCACGACTTTTTCGATCCCCCTGCCGATGTCGTAGGCGAACCCAAAGTCGCGCCGCCCGAGTGGCTCCAGGTCGTAGACGCCCTGGTCGCTGGGATCGGGCGGCAGCCGGTCCAGCTTGAGAATGGCCGTCGCGAACATCCCCTGTAGGGGTTCCACGGTCCGGTACGGGCCACGAAAGTTCACATCCAGCGTGCCCTGCTCTCGCGCGTAGACGAAGATAACCTCGAAGGTGGGATTGTGCGGCCGTCGGTCGAAGGCTCCATCCACCCATTCGATGTTTTGCTGGGAGTAGTCCTCCGGGTAGGCCAAGAAGTAATCGAGATCCCCTCGCCGTTGGGATTCCACCACGCAGTGGTTGCCCCGGCCTTCGCTCCTGTGGAAGTAGGTGCGGATGAGGTCTGCCAGGTGCTCGAGGCTGGCCGCGTCCGCCGCCGCCGGCCGGTGCCCCAAGTGCTTGCGCTTGCGCCAGTAGGGCAGAACGTCTGCATGATAGAACCGGGTGGACCCTGCCCAGCATTCCGGGTGATCGAGGAAGGTGACCATGGCCCGATCGTCGTGGCCCGGCAGGGCGGACAATGCTTCAACGAGAGCCGTGAGCCGATCGGGATCATCCTGCCAGCGCCAGCGCGCTTCGTCGACAATGGCCCCAACGCCCTTCTCGCAGCCCATCTCGAAGATCTCCCGAAAATCGGCCTCCATGGCGTTGCGGTCGTCCTCGGGCAGATCCATCCAGGCGGCGAAAAGCGCTTCCGGTTGGGTTTCCTCGAGGTCCGCAAAGTTGAAATCTGCCAGCAACCCCCGGCGCTTGAAGTAGCGGGCCAGCAAGTCGTTCGGCATCTGCCGGAAAAAGGTCCGAGTGGAGTAATGCCCGTCCATCGCTCATCCCCGACCCATTCGTGCTCCGAAGGCTTTCCAGGACGGGAAGCATTCCGGGAACTTGCGGGAAGCCTCTAAACGGAGCGGGAAAGAACTGGTGCGAGTCCATCGGCATGCTGGCTGCACAAAGGGAAGGTCCAGGGAAGATGGAGCAGACCGGTGGGGCCTGCAGCCGAACCTCAACAAGGGGATCCAGTTCCCCGCGCCGTGGACGCCGCCTGTTCCAAAGATGACCGGTGTACTCATGGGAACGGCGGGCAAACGGCCAATGCGGACACCACAGTGCCCCTGCACCTGTTGTGCGTCGAGACACGCATCGTCAGCATCACGCTTTACTCCGGGACCGGGCCGCGCCTACCCCTCAGACAGCAGCTCAAAGAACGTGGGCGGAACCGCGTACTAAATTGGCGACAGAGCTAGCCCAGACGGGCGGCTCCCTCCGTCTATTCCTGAGGCATCCTCTCTTCCACTGGCACGACCGGCAGCGTCGTGAAGATGCGGGTGCCGGGATCCATTTCTAGAGCCATGGCGGTGAACAGCCCCTCCTCGGGCGAGGTGCAACGCACCGACCCCAGAAAGTCGGACGTATCGGCGGAGGGGAAGGTCTGGTCGATGAGCCAGGCCGTTTGCCCGTTGGCCTCCAGGGGGATACTCGCGGCGTCGAGCAGCACGCCCTCTTTCCTCAATTCGCACCGAACCAGCCCCGGATTCCATTCCAGGTTGTGGAGAGCGACGCCCGTCGTGATTCCCCCGTCCTGGCGGCGCACCGGGAAGAGGGCGTCGTTGACGGATGGGCTGGCCCCCACCCCGGCCACCCCGAGGCCGGGGTGGTCAAAGCGGAGCATCCCGCCGATGGGACCCTCCGAGATCACCTTCACCGATCCGGTCACAAGGTCCCCTCGGCCATGCGTCGAGATCGTGAGCACCCCCAGAGGCTCCATCTTCGTGCGGACCGTCAAAGCGCCGTCCTCGGTGACCTCCAGATCACCCGTGACCTCTACCACCGAGTCGGGGGCAATCGGCTTGCCCTCGGTGTCGTAGAAATAAATAGCGGGACGGCTCGGAAGGATGGCCGTATGAAAGGGAGTGAGGGGAGGACCGCTCGGCTGGGTTTCCAGGTTCACGAACACCAGATCGGTGATCCAGGTCCCGTTGGCGAAATGCGCAAAGTCCAGAGTTGTCGCCCCGGCCCGGCCCCGGTTCACCTCCACGACCGGCAGCGTGGTGAAGATGCCTCCGGCGGCATCCATCTCCACGGCGATGGCGGTGAACCGTCCCCTGCCGGGTGCGGTGCAGCGGACCGACCCCATAAAGTCCGACGTATCGGTCGCGGTGAACATATCTTCGATGAACCAGGCCGTCTGCCCGTTGGCCTCCAGGGGGATCTCCACCTCTTCGAGCGCGCCGCCCCCGCTCATCAACCGGCAGCGCACCCCCATCGCTTCCGCTCCCAGGTTGTGGAGGGCCGCCGCCGTGCGGATGCCTCCCTCCTGGCGGCGTGCCGGGAACAGGGCATCCTGGACGGGTTCGCTCGCTCCCACCCCGGCGACCCCGATGCCGGGGATGTCAAAGCGCAGGACCCCGCCGATGGGACCGTCCGCAACTACTTTCACCGATCCTGACACCAGCTCCCATCGCCCGTGGGTTGAGATCGTCAGTTCTGCCAGCATTTCCATGGCCGTCCGCACGCTCAGGCTGCCGTCCTCGGTGATCTCCAGATCGCCCACGATATCCACCACAGCTTCGGGGTCCATGAGATGGCCTTCCGGGTCGTAAAAATAGAGGGCGGGCTGGAGCGGGTGAGGGGCTACATTCACGAGCACGATCTCGGAAGTGATGCCGACCCCATTGGCGAAATGCGCAAAGTCCAGAGCTACCGCCGCTCTCGGCGTCGCCTCCGCCGGGTCCGAAGCCGGGCTCCGGCCGATCCGGTTCACCGCCCGCACCTGAAAGACATAGACCGTACCGTTGACGAGCCCGGTGAGCGTATGGCTGGTGTCGGTGGAGCCGATGGCAGTCCATCCCCTCCCGTTAATCCCGTACTGGTAATCCGTGACCGCAGAGCCGCCGTCCTCCTCCGGCGCCTCCCAGGTCAGCGTCACCGCCCCATCTGTGGCCTCCGCCACGAGGTTTATGGGCGCGCTCGGCACCGTTTGGCGCGGGCCTCCGCCGCCAGGCGGTCCCCCGCCGACGGGCGGTTTGCCTCTTCCGCCCGTCGGCGGGGCCGTTGCCGTCTCCACCAAGCCATAGCCCAGAGCGTTCACCCCCCGCACCTCGAAGAGGTATTCCCTGCCGTTCGTCAGTTCACGCACCGTCGCGGACCTCTCTGCCGAAGCAACCCTCGTCCAGTCGCTCCACTCTTCGCCCACCCCCGCATACCGGTACTCGTAGCGGATGATCGGAGATCCTCCGTCATCCGCCGGCCGGTTCCAGCGCAGCCTCACCGCGCTGTCGCCCTCACCCGCCGACAGACCGATCGCCGAGATCGGCACCGTCACTCCCGGAGGCGCTACCCGCACCTCGAGCATCGCCGCTTCATTCGGTTTGTTCCCGGCGGCCGACGTCACGCTGCCCACCGGCACGGTGAGGGTCAGCGTGTAGTTGTGGGCAACCCGGTCGGTCCTCGGGGTCAGGGTCGTGGTGTAGATCCGGTCGTCGGTCGTCTCTAGCTGCCCGATATCCGGTTTGCAGAACACCGGGTCGTTCTGCTCGTCCGTGCAGGCCGGGTCCTGACTGGTCTCGATGTCGTTCCGGGAAAAGCCTGTCACCGGCGCGGAGAAACTGAATCTCACCGTGAACGGGCCCGACACCGGCGGCGCGATGTCGCTTGTCATCCCGACCGTCAGCGGCACAATGGTCATCCCCTCGCCTCGCTCCGACCAGTCACCGGTCCCCTCGTCGTTGGTCGCCCGCACCTGCACTTCATAGACTGTGCCCGGTTCGAGGTCCGCAAGAGTCAAGCTGAGCCCCGGCCCATCGTGCTGTGCTTCGATGAAGCGCCTCGTGCCTTGATCCCGGTACTGCACGTCATAGTCGGTGATCGGGGGGCCCGTGTTCTCCGGCTCGCTCCAACTCACCCTCAGGCTGTCCACCGTCTCCTCGGACAAGGCCGGCGCCTCGGGCGCTACCGGTCGCTCCTGCGCGTCCGTCACCCTCACCATGAACGTCCGCTCCGCATCGAGCCGTCTCGCCCCGGCCCCGGTCGTCACTCTTACCGTCACCACGTACTCGTTGTCGCCCGCCTTGCTCGGCGGATTACCGCTCGCCACGTCGGTGGGTAACTCGTAGTCCGGAACCGCCAGGAAGCTTAGATCGCCCGTGTCGGAAGCGATCGACAACCGCGACGCGTCGGCGCCGCCTGCGATTGCCCAGCCCGTTACCACGTCCCCCGCGTCGTCATCCCTGGCCGCCAGCCGCCGCACCGCCGCCTGGTTCTCCCGGACCGTGAACGGCCCCGCGCTCGTGATCCGGGGAGCCGTGTTCGGCGCTCCCGTTGTATTAGTCACCGGACGGTTGCTCAGTCCCACGGCCTCATTGCCCGCCGCGTCCCGGATCGGCCGCGTCCCCGGACTGTAGCTCACCCGGATACCCGCGTTCCCGTGCTCCAAGGCCGGGTTCAGGGTCAGTGTCACCGTGCTGCCGCTGACCGATACTCCAGTGACGGTTCGCCCGCTATTGCCCACCGCTACGGTGAAGTCCCCCGTCGCCGGTCTCGACGCTCCGTCAAGCGCCTCCCCGTAGACCAGCGTCAGCGAGGTGCCATCTGCAGCCGCACTTCCAAACTCCGGCCGGACCCCGTCCACCTTGTGGCCGGCCTCGGCCGGCAACGCTTCATGGGCCAGCTCCGCCGGATTGTCTGCCTCGTCTTGGATCGTCCCTCCGTTAAGGACGATCCGGCCCGCCTCGATACTGACCCCGTCGGTGTCCTCGTCCCCATCGGCGACCTCGTAGCCGAACACCAGTGCCGCCGTGTCCGTGCCTCTCAGGTAGCCGGCCGTTCGAGTCCTGCTCCCTACTCTCAACCTCAACTGCGGCGTCCCCTCCACCTCCACCGTCTCGCTGAATCGCACTGTCAGCTCGATCTCGTCCTCGGCCGCATAGATCTGATCCCCCCCGGGGTTCGAGGTGATGGCCAGACTCCTCACCGTCGGTGCGGTCGTGTCCGGGGTGTCGTTGGTCACCGTCACGCGGCTCAGCGCCTCCGCATCGTTTCCCGGCACATCCCGGATCGGATTCGTCCCCGGCGTGTAGCTCACCTGGATCCTGGCTTCTCCGTGCTCCACCCGCGGATCCAGCGTTAGCTCGACCGTCGCGCCGCGGACGACAACTCGGATGACCGTCCGTGCGTGATCGCTGCCAGTCACCGTGAAGTCCCCGGGCTCGGCATCCGACGCTGCGTCGAGTGGCTCGTCGTAGGTCAGTGTCAGCGTCGTTCCGTCGGCCACTGCCCCGCCGGTGGCCGACAACTCCGGCCGGACCCCGTCCACTTGGTGGGCCCCATCGTCCGCCAGCCCGTTATGCTCCAGCACGGCGTCATTGTTCGCGCCGTCACGGATCGTCCCGCCACCTGACGAAAGGCTGTCGGCCGCAACACCCACCCCGTCATCGTCGCTTTCCCCTTCGGCGACCTCGTAGCCGAACACGAGAGCCGCCGTTCCGTTGCCGCCCCGATAGTCCGCCGTCCGCACTCCACCTCCCAGTTCCAGCCTCAACCACGGCGTTCCCTCCACTTTTACCGTCTCGTTGAAGCTGACCGTGACGGCTCTTGTCAAGAAAGTTGTGTTTGAGGAGGGGATCATAAGTCCTCCTCAAAGCGGGATTGGAACATGGCGTTGAGCTGATGAAGAGCGGAATGGATGGAAGTGGCCGGAGATTTCCAACGGCCGTTGTGGAGGTGAGAGACGGCCAAGCCGAGTTTGAACTTGAGGGTGTCTTCGGAGTGAAAGTAGCCGCCCGAATTGCGGCGCATAATTTCCAGTTGTCCGTTGACGGCCTCGACGAGGTTGGTGGTGGAAAACGATTTGCGCATGAGGTCGGGATACTTGAGGAAGGCGAGATAGTGAGTCCGTTTCTTGCGGAGCCCCGCGATCCAGGAGGGATAGTGCTGGGCGAAGCGGTCACAGAGTTCCTCGAACCCTTGGTTGCCGACATCCTCACACCAGGAGGACTTGATGGCACGGAAGCGTTGCTGAAACTCGGCGGCGTCGGATTTGGAGAGATGGCTCTTAGCATTGCGCTGCATGTGGACGGTACAGAGCTGGATATCAGCATTGGGAAAGAAGCCTTCGCTGACCTTGAGAAGGCCGGAGAAATCGTCCTGGACGAAGATCATGACGCGTCGGAGACCGCGCTCGATCAGAGAGCGGAGAACCCCCTTCCAGTCTTCGAGATTCTCGCGGCCGGGTTTGGCAATGCAGGCCAGGACACGCTTCTTGCCGTCGCGGCCTAGACCCACCACCAGGTAGATACAGGCCGGACGCAGCCGGTCGCCGTCGCGGAGTTCGACGTACTTGCCATCCACGAATAGGGCCAGCAGATCCGTGTCCAGTGGCCGGCTGTTGCCAAGATCGAGTTCTTCGATCAGGCCCGACGCCACCCGTTCCAGATCCTGTTGGGACCCGGACAGGCCCATCTTCTGAAGCGCCTCCCGGGCCGCATTGACCGAACGGGATGAGGCCAGCAGTCCCAGCAAGATGGACTCGACTTCTTCAGGGTAGCCGCGCTGATACGGGGATGGTAGGTTCGCGGGACGGAAATCCCCGTTACGGGTTCGAGGGACACGGATATCGATCGGAACGCTGCCCACTTGGAGGGAGCGATCGTAAAAACCATTGGGACGGTCGTCGGGGCGGTGTTCAAGATGCAGGTCCCGTTCGGCCACACTGAGGCCCGACAACAGGGTCCCCAGTACCTCGCGCAGGCTCAGATCGGCCAGCCCGGAGGCCAGCAGGGTCTGGATCTGTGTTTTTGTGGATTCAGAAATCTGTTCTGATGGTACGCTTTCATTCGGATCTGTAGACATTGGGTTCAACTCCATAACTGAATAACTGATGACTCAGGTCTAGGGCTCCAGCGTGAACTGGAGCCCGCTTCAATTTCAGCGGGCGACGGGGGCTGTGGAAACTGCCGGGCCTATGGAAATCGGGGGAATCGGTCGCCTTCGGCGGCTTCTTCTTGATGATTTCCACAGGCCCTTGGAACACCTCCGGCGTCCGCACAGTTCCCACAGCCCGGACGACGAATCTATCATTCTCTCTCAACTGGAAATCACGAAACACAACTTTTACGTTACTCCCCCCGTGACCCGAATCTCGTCTCCCACCGCGTAGGTCCGGTCCGTCCCCGCATCCGAGCTGATCTCGATGGCGCTTACGGTCGGCGGGGCGTAGGTCTGCCCGGTTCCCGCATCCGACCACGGGCTGTCACCCTCTTCGTTGGTGGCACGCACCTGTACCTCGTAGGAGGCATCCTCGTCCAGGTCCGTGATCGTCGCTCTGGTCCCGGTCTGGTTCTGCGGTCCCATGCTCCAGTCGCCACTGGTTCCCTCTTTGCGGTGCTGCAAGTCGTAGCTGTCGATGTCCGGCTTGCCTACGTTATCCGGCGCGTTCCAGATCACGTCCAGGCTGTCTCGGGCGCCTGACGTAGCCGACACCGTCGGCGACACAGGAGAGGAGGGCGGCTCCTCGTCCGTCACGGTGATTGTCACGACCAGCAGCACACCCGTGGATGTGCCATCTGAGGCGTGGATCGTTACCTGGTACACGTTGTCCCGATTTGAGTCCGCCGGATTCTCGTGGTCGGGCGGACTGTTGAAAGTGAGCACGCCAGCGCTGCTGATGGAGAAGTCGCCGGTGTCGTCTCCGAATAGTGACCAGGTGATGGTGCCTTGCGCGTCGGCCACCGAGTAGGTGTCCACCGGAGCGGTACCGTTCTCCGCGTAGTCCTTCGAGGTGTTTCCGGACACTACGAGTGGAGGATCCTGGTCGTCCACGACTATTTTGACAAACGTCCAGTTAGCGTTGTGATCGCCGACGATTTGATGCAATACTGCCGCCTAGGCATCGACAGAGTCATTGTCGTCAAAAGTGGATACTGTCACTGTTTGGGGGTCATCCCAATCGTCCGGAGTGAACGTCAATTGGGTGGGTGTTACCTGCACAATAGCGTATGGAAGTATTTTTACACTCACATTCTCCGATGGCCGCGAGGCAAGGGCAACGGTGTACGTTCCGCTCCTCCCTTCTGGTATCGTGATCGCACTTGGGGTCAATACCGCCCCATCAACTAAATTGGAACCACCCCCCGTAGCATTGTTCTGGACCGTTTGATAGGAGAAGTAAGGAACGGTGTTCCCGGCAGCGTCAACGAGAAGGCCGCCTGCGTTTCTGGCGAATATGTTGTTGTAGGCGACTCGTACGTCATCTCCGGTCCCCGCATAATAGGCCAACTGTAGCGTGAGGTCGGTGCCGGAAAGCGAGACGCCGTCGTGTTGAAAGATCTCATCGCCGTTGATGGAGACATCGAAGGCCGCTTTCAAGAAGAGGTGTAGGGGAGCGCCAGACCATTCCTGGACGTATCTCACCAACGGACTAACGAAGATCTCTTCGCTGAAAGTAATAGTGACATACTCGCCGTCGGTACTTGCGCTCACAAACACCGGGCTAACGGTGTCAACTTGCCGAAGGGATATCGGGACCGGGGATAAGCTGTCCTCGCGCCCTTCCATGAACACTTCCAAGGGGTTGGGTAGGGGAATACCTTGGGCTTCGGCGACGAGCCCCAACAGCGGAAGAATAGCGGCTTCTTCGCTCAACGTAGCCTTGGAATGTGCGCCGGCCGCGTCGGTTCTCGCAGGTATAGACACGTCCGTTTGGGCGTGAACCGGCAGCCGCACGGCCAGCAGCGATGCGAACGCCAGCAGGAACCCGGCATTGAGAACTCGCAAGACCAGCGAGGCCCGGCGCAGGCGGTAGGGCGTTGCCCCTCTGAATTGACGCCCGTGGATCGACGCCCGGGAGCCGGTCATCGCGGATGCGCCTTGCTCAGCACTCTTGGCGGCGACTTTGCTCGTGTCCTGCCAATGGCCTCGGCTTGACACAGACGAGCCGCACTGCACCGGCGTCGCCGTCACGTTTGTCTCTATCCGTCCGACGCTGGCCGCCAGGTTCACTTGGTGTCCTGTCATGTTGATGTTCCACTCGCCGGTTCGCCAGCGGCGACGTTCCATTCCGCGCGGCCGGACGATCGAATGTACGGCAGCGTCCCCGGTTCGACGGACCAACCTTGTCGCCTCGCGCTTCCCACTCAGCCGATAGTCCGCATGTGTCCGACCGACCAAAACCGCAGCCCGCGGCGTCCTCGGAGATTTGGTTCGCGATAACTGGAATTATCGCGAGTAAAATGCGCGGTCTTTTTCGACTGAACCGGAGGCCGACCGATGCTGATTTCAGACCCGACACTCGACATGGAGATCCCGGCCGGCGTTGAACACGCCGCGGAGGTGGGAGACCAACTGGCCGTCTACTTCGAAGCGGCCCGGGGCGCGTTCAGCCACAACACGGAACGCGCGCTGCGGGCGGACGTGGAGATATTCGCGTCCTGGTGCCGCCAGCACGTCCTGGCGGCCTTGCCCGCCAGCGCCGCCACCGTGGTCGCCTTCATCGACGACATGGCGCGTGTCAAGGCCCCGGCGACGGTGCGCCGCTACGTCTCCAGCATCGCCACCCTGCACAAGGCGCTCCGGCAAACCAATCCCCTGGAGAGTGCCCTGGTCCGGTTCGCCCTGCAAAGGATGCACCGGCTCCGGGGACGACGACAAGCGCAGGTCCAGGGGCTGACCTGGCCGCTACGGAACCGGCTGCTGGAGGCGGCCGGTGACCGGCGGATCGACGTCCGGAACCGCGCGCTGCTGGCAGTGGCCTACGACACCATGTTGCGGCGGTCCGAGCTGGTGTCGCTGGAAGTGTCTGATTTATTGGTGGAAGTCGATGGGTCCGCAACCTTGCTGGTGCGGTCGGGCAAGACCGACCCGGACGGACGAGGCGCGATGCTCTATCTCGCGCGCGACACCGTGCAGTTGGTCCAGGCCTGGCTGGAAGCCAGCGGCGTCGGCGAGGGGCGGTTGTTTCGTTCGGTGCGGAAGGACGGCACGGTGCGGGAAAAACTCGACCCGAGCCAGGTGCCGCGCATCTACAAGAGGATGGCCCGGCGCGCCGGGCTTCCGGACGACATCGTCGACGCCCTGGCCGGGCACAGCACGCGCGTCGGGCCGGTTCAGGATATGATCGCCTGCGGCATCGAGTTGCCGGCCATCCTGCAGTCGGGGCGGTGGAAGACGACGCGCATGGTCCACCGCTACGGGGAACGCTTGCTGGCCCGGCGCAGCGGCGCCGCGCAACTGGCCGAGCGGCAGCAGCGCTAAGGACGCCCCACCTTAGAGGCCTACGAGTCGTGACACTGGCGCGCACGGCCGGGGTATAGGCTCGCCCGCACCGTCCCAAGCGGCGCCCTCACACCTCCTGGTAGTTATCGCGAGTAAAAAAAGTGGACATTCTTGCTACAATGCCCCGCAATGGGGCGTCGCCCTCCGCCTGTGTCACGTCGGCGGACGCAACGCTTTTCCGGAAAAACGAAGTGATTTCAGCGGGTTATAATCGAACGTGATCGCGAATGCAGATCACGGTGCGATATGCTTATGCAGTACGGACTTGGCTCGGAATTGATTTTTACGCCCGATAATTCCAGTTATCGCGCGTAAAACGGACCCGAGAACCGCTGAGAACGCAACCCATCAGGGCCCATTCCGATTGCCTCAAACACGCTAGTAGCTGCTTGACTGCCATACAGTTTTTGACGCGACTCGGCCGCCAACGTTAAGGTCGGTCGCCGGTGTCGTCCCCCGGCGATCCTGGCCCGAGGTTGCTGGTTGGCTTACCCGTCCGTCGGCACGGTGAAGCGTGAGCTGTGTCCACACTTCGGCGGTGATCCGTGTTCGGCACGCAACGTGGCTCGCGGATCCCATCACGTTAGAGTCGGAAAGTACTTGTAGGGTCCTGTCCTGGGTCGCCTGCCATCGACCATCTAGTTTCAAGTCATGGGATCACCACGACATGGAGGCTGCCCTGAAGAAATACGGTAACCGGTTGATCGCGATGACGCTGCTCTGCGGCTCCTGGCTAATGGCCGCGTCCTGCACCCCGGCGCAGAACGAACAAGAACTCTTTCAGAACGATGCCGAGCAGGGGGACGCGGACACGCCGGACAGCCTCGGACGCAGGTACGACGATGGCGAGGCCGCTATAGAAGATGACCGTGAAGCAATGCGGTGGTTCCGCACAGCGGCGGAGCAGGGGGACGCGCGTGCGCAGTTCAATCTGGGAACCATGTATGACAACGGCGAGGGGGTCATCGAAGACGATGCGGAAGCGGCGCGATGGTACCGCATGGCGGCCGAGCAGGGACACGCGAGCGCACAGTTCAACCTCGGGGTCATGTACGACAACGGCTTGGGGATCATCGAGGACGACGTGTTCGCGCACATGTGGTTTAACATGGCCAGCGCCAATGGAAGGGTCAGTATCGCTGGCGTTGGGCCCGAGGAGTCACGGGCCAATCTTGAGCGTGAAATGACCAGTGCCCAGATCAGCCGCGCCACTGAGCTGGCACGCGCATGCGTGGCCTCGGACTACCAGAACTGCGGGCCGTAAGCTGACCCGGAAGCAGCTGTCAACTCGAACAGTTGTATGATGAGCAGCAACGGTCCGACGTCGTCGCCGACGGTCCCGATCTGGTCGAGGCCATCCGGGATATTGTTTGAGGAAAGCGCCTCCAAGACGCGTGGCAGGAACCGAAGGCCGTCCCGGTTCCTTGGAGCAGCGAGAGGTCGGCGCAGTGCGGCGTCGAGCGCTGACGGCCCTGACGATGGGCCTGATCGCCCTCGCGACCGGTTGCGCACGCGCTCGGCCCGCACCCGTCGTCCCGCCTCCAGCCAGCCCTACCGAGCAGTTCATCGCGGCGATCCACGGTGCCATGCGGTCAACGGGTGTCGAACGCGCCACCTGGGGTATCGCGATCCGGTCTCTGGATCGCGACGAGACGATCGTGGAGTTGAATGCCGACGCGTTGCTCGTTCCCGCCTCGGTCATGAAACTCGTTACGCTGGGAGCGGCCGTGGAGGCGGTTGGGTGGGACTACGCGTTCGATACCACGCTCACGGCCCGGGGCCGGGTCGTTGACGGCGTCCTCGCCGGCGACCTCGTGGCGCGAGGAACCGGCGATCCGACGATCGGGGGACCGGGAGGAGAGGGTTTGTCTGCCTGGATCGAGGCCGTGCGCGCCCGCGGCATCACCCGCGTGTCGGGACGGATCATCGGGGACGACGATGGCGCCCAGGAACCGCTGCCGCTCTTGGCTTGGGCGTGGGACGATCTCGGCTACCGGTACGGCGCGCTTCCCGGCGCGCTCAACTTCGGCGAGAATGCAATGGCCATCACACTCGCCCCCGGGCCGCAAGCCGGGACGCCGACGGTGCTGACCGTGCCCGGAGGCCTTCCGGCGCCGACAATCGCGAACGACGTCGCTACAGGCTTGCCGGACTCGATGGCCACGCTCCGACCCATCCTCCAGCCCGGCGGACTCGGACTTCGGATCCTCGGCATGCTCCCGGCCGACGGCCCACCGGCGACCTTCGCCGTATCGACGGGCAACCCGACGCTATGGTTCGCCTCCGTGCTCCGGCATCGTCTCGTCGAGGCGGGTATTGCCGTCGAGGGTCGGCCTGTGGACATCGACGATCTGTCTGGTGGCTTGGCGAACGGGCCAACCACCGTTCTTCACACCCATCGCTCCCCACCCCTGTCGGCGATCGCCGTGACGATGCTGAAGTACAGCCGAAACCTCTACGCCGAGACCGTCCTGTGGCTGACGACTGGGCCGGCGGGGCCTCGCGCCGCCGGTCCGGCCCTTGATGCGCTCCGCGAGCGGCTCGCCGGCTGGGGGATCGCCGGTGGAGATCATCAGATCGTGGACGGATCGGGGCTGTCGCGGCGCAATGCCGTGACCGCGCGGGCGCTGGTCACCGTCCTGGACCGCTTTTACGATCCAGGGTGGACTTCCCCGTGGATGCAGGCGCTGCCGGTGGCCAGCCGCGACGGAACCCTCGAAACGCGCCTGTTGGGAACACTGGCCGAAAACAACCTGGTGGCAAAGACCGGCTCGATGTCCAACATCCGTTCGCTGGCGGGCTATGTGCGGACGCGGGACGGCGAACCGCTGGCGTTCGCCGTCATCGTGAACAACTTCGAGGGCTCCGGCCGAGACGCCGAGGCGGCGGTCGACCGCATTGCCGCAAAGCTGGCCGGCTTCAGCCGTCGCGGCCGGTAGATTAGGACACCGGAGTTCTGCGAGGACCGAGACGCCTTCCGAATCAGAAAGGAAACGGGAACATGAAACCTTGCAGCAAACGGGACACAACATCGAACAGACCCTCGTCATGCGCGTTCCGACCGTTCTTTCAGAAAATGCTCTGACGGGCTACACTCGAAAGCGGCACGAATGAGCCCTACCACGATACCCGCCTCCGAGGCGCTGGTTTCTCTTGCGCTCAGGGATTCCCCATTCAAATCGGCATCCCCGCTTTCGACGACAGTTTCGTTGTCGATGATGGTGGATGGTGGTCGGTGCGATGGCCGTCTTCACGGTCAAGTTGTGGAGCGTGTGCTTTGGTGGTGATGCGCATGAGCTGTTTGATGAGGTGCTGCGATCACAGCCGCCCGGAACGGACAGGGCGGCGGATGCGCCTGGTGCGGAGAAGCCAGCGAGAATAGACGAGAGGAACCCATGGCAGCGACGCTTGAACGCTTCTTCAGACTGGCGCAGCACGGCACTGAGGTGCGGACAGAGGTGAGGGCGGGTGTGACGACATTCCTGACGATGGCCTATATCGCCTTCGTCAACCCGCAGATCCTCTCCGAGGCTGGCATGCCGTTCGACGCGGTGTTCGTTGCCACTTGTCTGGCCGCTGCGTTCAGCACTCTGGTGATGGGGCTGTACGCCAACTACCCGATCGCGCTGGCGCCCGGCATGGGGCTCAACGCGTTCTTCGCCTACGGCGTCGTCCTCGGTCTGGGCCACACGTGGGAGGTCACGCTCGGCGCGGTGTTCATCTCGGGTGTGCTGTTCCTGATTCTCAGCATACTGCCGGTGCGGCGTTGGATCGTCGAAGCAATCCCTCAAGGATTGAAGCTGGCCATCGTGGCCGGGATTGGCCTCTTGCTTGGAGTCATCGCGTTGCGGAACGCCGGCATCATCCAGGCCAGCGAGGCGACGCTGGTCACCGCCGGTGAGTTGATGACGCCAGGGCCGGTGTTGTCCCTGCTCGGTTTCTGCACAATCGTGGCGCTGTCGGCGCGCCGTGTGCCCGGCGCGGCGATCATCGGGATGCTGGGTGTCGCCGGTGCCGGCCTCGCTCTGGGTGTCTCTGAGTGGCAGGGCATCGCGTCGCTACCACCGGATCCGACGCCGACGCTGCTGGCCCTGGACATCACGGGTGCGCTGCAGGCGAGCATGATTGCGGTCATCCTGGCGTTCCTCATGGTCGACCTGTTCGACACGACCGGGACGCTCATCGGTGTCGCACACCAGGCGCAGCTTCTGGACGATGGCGGACGTCTACCGGGCATGCAACGCGCGCTGATCGCCGATTCGACGGGCACAATAGGCGGCGCCCTGCTCGGCACCTCCCCGGTGACGAGCTACATCGAGAGCGCAACGGGTGCCAGTGCAGGTGGGCGTACGGGTCTGACCGCAGTTGTGGTCGCCGGACTGTTTCTCTCCTGCCTTTTTCTCGCGCCGCTGGCCGGGTCCATACCACCCCAGGCGACGGCGGCAGCCATCCTGTATGTCGCATGTCTTATGGTGCGACCACTGGCAGAGGTGGACTGGCGCGACGTCACCGAGGCCGCCCCGGCGATCATGACCGGGATCGCCATCCCGTTGACGTTCTCCATTGCCGACGGCCTCGGCCTCGGCTTCCTCACCTACGTCTTGATCAAGGTGATGGCGGGACGCCGGGGTGAGTGTTCGCCGACATTGATCGCGGTGGCATTTCTCTTCGCCGTGAAGTTCGCCTGGCTGTAACGACGTTCCCGAAAGATGGAATGAAGGCCGCCGCCGACTCGCGGCTGACAACGGCACTCAAACCAAGTCCGTTTTGAAGGGTGAAACCTACCAGGCACACATCGGACATTCGCTCTAGGAGTCTGCGGATTCAATGTTCCAGTGGCCCGGCCCGGCGGGTGCGGCAACGGATCAGCACGGTGATGAAGTGGGCGATTGCCCAAGGCTACAGGATGGATAATCCGGCCGGGGCGGCGCTGCCGAAACAAGGCGGCATCCAACGGCACTTCAAGGCGCTGCCCTATGGGGAGGTGGCCGGCGCGATCCAGACGGTGCGGCAATCCGAGGCGGCCGTGGCGGTCAAGCTCGGCTTCGAGTTTCTGGTCCTGACGGCGTCCCGGTCGGGGGAGATGCGCGGGGCGCGGTGGGAAGAAATCGACCTGGAGGCCGGCGAGTGGAGGATTCCGTCGGAGCGGATGAAGACAAAGCGGGAGCATCGGGTGCCGTTGTCGGCTAGAGCGCGGGAGATTCTGGCCGAGGCCCGCGAAAACACAACCCACTCGGAATGGGTGTTTCCGTCTCCGGCCGGTCGGCCCCTATCGGATCTCGCGCTCAGCGGCTTGCTTCGGGAGTTGGGAATCCCGGCCGTGCCGCATGGGTTTCGGTCGAGCTTTCGCGACTGGGCGGCCGAATCGACCGACGCCCCGCATGCGGTGATGGAGGCGGCCTTGTTACACGTGGTCCGCAACCAGCTGGAAGCCGCCTATGCCCGCTCGGACCTCTTTGAACGCCGGCGGACCTTGATGGAGCAATGGGCGGAGTTCCTGGCCCAAGGGACCAAACCAAAGGACTCGGACCCCTAACGACAATACGGGTCGAGATCCGCTTGCCGCACTCCGACTTAGTGGAGGGCCTTTCACGACACGCGGTCCGTGTCGCAGGATTCCCTTAGCAATCGCGCACAAGCCCGGCAACGCCGTTCCCGCAAACTCTTGGCGTGTGGTACCTTCGAGGGATCAACCTCGACGCGAGGCCGCATGGCATGTTTCCAATAAGAGACGACAACCCGCACATCCTGACCCCCTATGCCACCTACGGGATTGCCCTGCTGAACGTCACCGCCTGGATTTTCGTACAGGGGATGGGTATGGAACCGGCTCTCTCCGCCTCGGTCTGCCGGCTCGGCCTGATTCCCGGCGAGTTGCTCGGCACGGTTCCGGCGGGCAGCAGTTTCCAGATCGGCGTTGCCACCTCCTGTGTGCTGGGCGAGCCGGGCGGCTGGCATTCGGCGCTCACTTCGATGTTCTTGCACGGCGGGTGGTTTCACCTGATCGGGAACATGTGGTTCCTCTGGATCTTCGGCAACAACGTGGAGGATTCGATGGGCCACGCGCGGTTCGTGGTGTTCTACCTGTTATCGGGTTTCGCCGCTGCCGTTTTGCAAATGTGGACGAGTCCCGAGTCGGCCATTCCGATGGTGGGGGCATCCGGTGCGATCGGTGGGGTTATGGGCGCTTACATCGTTCTCTATCCTCGGGTGCACGTCCACATGCTCATACCTCTCGGATTCTTCATCACGACCGTTGCGGTTCCGGCATTTCTCATGCTGGGATACTGGCTCGTCGTCCAACTCGTCAGCGGCGTGGGGACGCTAGGCGTTGAAGGCGGTGGCGTGGCCTTCTGGGCGCACGTCGGCGGATTCGCAGCAGGCGCCGTGCTGGTATTCTTGTTTCGCAAACCGGAACTGCTTGCCAGACATCCGTATTACGGATGGCGCCAAAGATCACCGACGCGGAATTGGCATCGGGTCGCCCGGTGAGTCTTCATGTTCTACCGGCCGAGTCTCTGGAGACGGGAAGCGTGTGAATTTGAGATGAAAAGGAAAAAACAGCGACTCGGTAGGTTTCACAGGGTAATTTCGACCGTGCGGACTGTCAAACGAAATGCCGTCCGGATGGACCCCCATCGGGCATGCGGCGGGATTGCGGCACGGAGGAACGACGGATCCCACTTCTCCTTTGCCGGTGTCTGTCCTTGGGTCCAGGAGTTGCGGTACCCGTCGGAGTCCCTGTAAATTCAGGCGGGAACTTCCGGTCCATGCTGGGAGCAACGTCTTTTGGATGAGCAGGAGAATGAGAATGCAACGCATTGTAATGATCGGTGTGATCGTGACGGCGGCGGTGGTTGTGTCCGTGGCGGCACAAGAGTCGGCCGTAGCGTACCCGGATGGATACCGTTTCTGGAACCATGTCAAGTCGATGGTCCTCCAGGAGGGGCATCCTCTCTACGACTCCTTCGGGGGAATCCATCATATCTGCGCCAACGAACAGGCCCTGACGGGTTACCGGGAAGGGGCTTTCCCGGATGGAGCCATCCTGGTGTTCGACCTGCTGGAGGCGGTCGATAGTGAGGACAGCATCAGCGAAGGAAGTCGAAAGGTCCTCGGCGTCATGCACAAGGATGGGCAGCGATTCCGAGGGACTGGCGGCTGGGGCTTCGAAGCCTTCGAAGGGGGAGACCCTGAGAAGAGAGTGGTGGAGTCCAACGCCGAGACGGCCTGCTTCCAGTGCCACACTTCCCAGAGCGAACAGGACTACGTATTCAGCACCTTGCGCGACTGATCCGCAGAGCGGGGGTCCTCTACACCCGGGGCGCGGCATTGGGGCAAGCCGCGCCTCACGGGTTGGTTCCTCCGAGAGCCTTCGCGCTGGATCTGCACTCCGCAGTGTCGGCCGACACGACAGCCTCGGAGTCAGTCAATCTCTTCACCCAGAGCGCCGGCTCAGGCAGGAGAGACTTCGTTGAGCCCTCCGGTGGCACAGTCATAGACAAAGCCGTGTACTTGATCCTTGTACGGGATGAAGGGGCTCGCCTGGATGCGAGCCATGGATTGACGCACATCCTGTTCCAGATCTCCGAACGCCTCCAGCGCAAAGGACGGGCGCAAGCCGGTATCGGCTTCGATGGAGTCCTTGACGGCATCGTCACGGAACGTCAGCATCCCGCAGTCTGTATGATGGATCAGAATGATGGCTCGCGTGTCCAGCAGTCGCTGGGAAATCACGAGTGACCGGATGGCATCGTCGCTGACGACGCCGCCCGCATTGCGGATCACGTGCGCGTCCCCTTCCTGGAGGCCCAGGATTCGGTGAGGATCCAGTCGTGCATCCATGCAGGCCAGGACCGCCAACTTGCACCCTGGAGGTAATGGCAGGTCGCCTTTGTCGAAACTCTCCGCATAGCGGGCATTATTGCTCAGCACTTCGTCGATCACATTCATAGTAAGAACTCCTTACAACTTCTCGAATCAGTTGTTTGTATAGTCAATGTGATTGTGACGTGAGGGGTCGATTCACAAAATCCCCCATTTCGATTCACACCGTCCTTGCTGTTCATCTTTTCTGTTTTCTTCAGCGTACGCCTCGATGCCCGGGCCGCGCGCGGCCGATCGGGCGATCTGGAAGTGGGCGGGAGCGACCCCTCTTTTTGAAACCCTGTTGCGGGTATGGGGACGGGTGGGTTTTCACAACCACCGTCCCGCCCCGCAGGACTCCCCACCATTTGTCAAGGGGCGGGGCCCCTGTCGGGTGGGGTCGCTCCCGTCCCAGCATCGATCCTTGCAGGAAGGCCCTCGAAACGATCAGCAAGCCCACAGCGAGGATTCTTTCGTTGGCGTCGCCGCACCGCACCTGAAACCTTATTTCTTGCGTCCTACGAAAAGAGTGTTCGGTTGGTCTCGCCAGGCGCATTCCGCATGAAATCCGACTTCGCGTAGGGCGGTGAGCTCGTCGTCGAGCGGAAAGTAGGTGTCTTCGACCGCCCACTCGTCGAAGTGCTCATAGGCACACCGTTCCTCGATGCCGCAGGAAACCAAATGGGCGGCCCATATCCGGTAGCACTGCTCCTGGGCTGCCGGGTCGGCGCTTATGGTGACGTCGGCGTTCACGAACACTCCGCCGGGGCGGATCGCCTGAAAAATGCGCTTGTACAGGGCACGCTTGCGTTCCATCGTCGGCACGTGATGGAGGGCTAAGGAAGCTGCCACAGCGTCACATTCCGGGAGCGGAGCATCGAAGGAACATTCGCGAAAACGTGCACGGCCTCCGAACCGCTTCAGTCGGATGCGCGCTTGGCCCAGCATCTCCATATCCACGTCGATGGCTTCAACGGCACCCACGCCTTTGTGTTCCAGGATTGCCTCGGAAAGAGCCCCCGTTCCCGCACCGAGGTCCAAGACCAGGGTGGGGCGGACGTGGGCGATTTCACGGGCGGCCCGCGTCAATCCTTCCTCGTAGCCCGGAATGAACCGGCGGATGGTCTCGTCGTAGGCGTCGATCTCGAGGCGAAGATGGCTGCGGACGGAGTGACTCATAACCTGAAGGTTCAAATCTCGCACCGCCAGCATAACAAACCCTGGTCTACTTGTTGTATTGACCCTCTACCATCGCGCAGGGTCCTGTTCGTAGAAGCTTCGAAGCTGATCGTAGAGTTCGCCGTGGCGACGCTCCAAATCGTGCGGGCGTTCGAAAAAGCATTCCGTCGCTACAGCGAAAAACTCCGCAGGGCTCTCGGAACCGTAGGGATCCAATACCGTTCGACGTCCCTCATCGGCCGCCTCTTGGAGGCTCTCGTATTCACTCTGGAACACACGAACCCATTTCCGCCATTGGTGGTGGTCTTTCAAGACGGGCGTGCCGTCGGCCACGCCAGATTCGTCGTCAAGTTGATGTGCGAATTCGTGGAATACGACGTCTTGTCCCTTCTTCTCACCCCTCGCGCCACGCTGAACGTCTTCCCAGGAAAGGACTATAGCGCCGCGATACCAGGATTCACCTTCGCGAATCTCGGTCCCTTCCTCGACGAGGTAGTCGTCCAGGTGACGTTCGTTCCGTGCTGCGTACGCATGAGGATAAACGAGAATGCTTTCCAGTTGCGGATAGTAGTCCGTGTCCCGATGCAGGAGCAGGATCGCAGCCTGGCCGGTAATCGTTACCCGTACACGATCAGTAAGCTCCAGCCCGCCACATCCCTCAAAGCGTTTCTCCTCCAGCAAGACCTGGACGTGACCGCGGAGTTCCGCGCGATCCGCTTCAGGAAGACGCCGGTAAACGGGCAGTCCCTCCAGCACGGCCGTCCAGGCCTCAGGGAGCGGCCGTGCACGAATCCGTTCAAGCCGTCGATTTCGAAACCAGGCGAACATATGGACGTCTGCCTCTCTTACGTCGTCAGCTTTTTTTCGGTCGGAAGGGCTGACTTCCTAAGTGCCGGTTTTCAAGTTATAACACTGCCGTTCTACGATTCCCGACCCGGGACCAACTTCTGCAAGACGGACTAAGTGGCGGAAGGAGCCCCAACGTACCGGTGATTCTCTTTCGCTCAGACGAGGAGCGTCAGGCGTTTAAAGAAGACTTGGAACGCAATCCCGTGACAGCTGAACGGCAGCATGACACTGTCTTTGCACAAAATGATCCCATGATCAGTGAGCAGGACAGAAAGATCATCGCTTTCAGTAACGCCGTTATCGAACGCTTTAGTGAGTGGAAGGGCGAGAAGCTCTGTTAGAGTGTGTGACCTCCCCCCCCCCCCCATAACCATCCCGGTCATGACGGCGGTGACGGTGGTGCCGGCGAGCACCGTCCCGATTAGCCACTGGATCAGTCGGGCTTCGAGGGCGGATCCGGCGGTCTCGATCTTGGCTTCCAGGCCGTGTTCGGCGGCCGTTGGCCGAAAAGCTCTGTCGGCCGCTTGACTGGTCATGTAGCAGGCCATCCCGTCGAACGTTCCCCCGACGACTCCTCCGAGGAGTCGCACGGGCACTGCCAAGTTAACTGATTTTCCGGAGGTTCCACTGATTGACATGCCGGCTTAGTCGCTGATTTTTCGTCCTCGCCAGAATTGATTTCGCGTCGAAAAAGAGTGAATTCCGATTAACTTGATCTATGAAAGGGGATGTCAAGAGAAACATCTCCCCGACGGGTTGCAGCCCAGACACAGCATCGTTGTCGAGGCAGCCAGCCCCATTTTCCGTTACGTGAGAAACCCTTCAGCGATTCAAGAACGGGCAGTGCAACACCGTGACAACTCTCGGAAACTGAACAGCAAGTTTGGGACGGCCAATGTGCCGACCATAGATCTATCTGAGCCTCAGGGGCTATCGCTGTTTCCGGTCCTGCGAGGGGGGGATAGAGACAGTACGTGTCCTTTGGACAGAGTCCGTGGACAACAAGTTAGTCAGATCCTCACCCTCGATCCGCGCCGTTTCCCGTTTTGTCGGCCATGCCTGTTCCGCCGGCAGAGGACTCGAAAACGGCTATGGTGTCGCACTCAGTTTCTTGGAGTCGAACGTTTCTCCCTTCTTCCAAATTGTCAGAGCAACGGTCGCAATCTTCCGTGCCAGAGTGAGCCGAGCCATCTCCGGCCGCAGCCCTTTCTGTTGGAGACTTTTCAGATACTCGGACCAGGGATCGCTCCGACCACCCGCAACCGCGGCGGAAATGAAGACCGACTTCAGCCGTCGGTTGCAGTTCCGGTTCAATCCCCGTGTGGCCACCGGTTTGGATCGCCGCTCGACACGACCCGCTCGGAACTCGTATTCCGCACTGGTGTGCGTCACGACGGCCAGGCCGCTATAGCTCCAGAACTGCCGCTTGGTCCGGAACCGGTGTGGCGTGTCGGCCGTGGCCACAATCTGAGCCGATCGGAGGGGCCCTAGTTGGGGAATGCTCCGCAGCAGAGTGATGGCGCGGTGATGGCGGCTCTCGGCCAGCATGCCGGCCTTGGCCTGCTTGCGTAGTTTCCGGACCTGATCCAACTGTTCATACAGCCAGGCCGCGCGCTGCCGCATTCCGGCCTCGGGAATCTGCCCCAGCCACGGCTCCCGTTGTGTCGCCTGGTAGACTCCCGATCCCCCCGTCGGAATACCACGACTCCGGTAGATGGCCTTAATCCGAAGCATCGTCCGCTTCGTGTCGATAGTGAAGGTCTCATAGGCTCGAACCATCTGTTTCAATCCACGTGTCCGCGCGTGCCCGTGCCAGACCGATCGCACCATGTCGACCCGTAACAGCTCGGCCAGTCTCCGCGCATCGGGCTTATCTCCTTTCGATCCTTCCGACAGCAGTTTGTTTCGCTTCGGATCGCACACCACGACTTCCTTAACCAAGTCCCGAATCACTTCGTGAAGCCATTCGGCCTGCGGGCCCTCCTCGAGAGTCACATGCAACGGCCCGCTCAGACTCTCGATCAACTCACGGATCCGGGACGCAGCCGTCGGCACCATGGTCTCCAGCACGATCTTCCCTTCGGCATTCATCACCGCCACCACTGTCATTGACTGGTGGACATCCATCCCCACATACTTGTCTCGTTTCATTCCAACGCTCCTTTCTGGGATCAACGCGCAAACGTTGATCCGGTTTGTTGAGAGTTTTCTCTCCACAAACCCCAGATAAGGGGCATCCTTTCATACTGCGACAGTGCCCGCCGGAGAAGACGTGACCGAAATGGGCGCGGCAGGCGGGCATTCCCGCTGCCGGTACTGGCTGTTCATCCGACAAGAAGCACGTGAACCGGGCCAGGCCACCTTGCACTTTCATGGGTGAGTTGTTCATGGCACATTACTGGTATGCGCGAACAGACGCTCTACCCGCCGGTAAAGGCGTTCCTCGAAGCACAGGGCTATGAAGTAAAGGGCGAAGTCAACGATTGCGACGTCGTCGCGATACGGGGCGAGGAGCCGCCGATTATCGTCGAATTGAAGACCGGTTTTTCCCTGCCGCTGGTCTTCCAGGGGATCGTGCGACAGGGCCTTTCCGACAACGTCTATCTCGCGGTTCCACCGTTTTCAGGCCGCACGACCCGCCGGAAGGACGCAGTGGCGCTCTGCCGCCGTCTCGGGCTCGGGCTCCTGACGGTTCGGCTCGAGCCAGTGCCGGCCGTCGAGGCGCTGCTCGACCCGGCGCCTTACCGGCCACGCCAGCGCAAACGCGACGTCGGACGGTTGCTGCGGGAGTTCCAGCACCGGGTGGGAGACCCGAACCAGGGCGGCTCGGCCCGTCGCACGATCATGACCGTCTATCGGCAAGATGCCCTGCGTTGCGCCTCCCATCTCCGTCTCAACGGTCCGACAAAGGCAGCCGTCACCGCGAAAGCAGCTGGAGTCCCTCGAGCCCGAGCGATAATGTACGCCGATAACTATGGCTGGTTTGAACGCCCCCCCCGATTCGCCAAGCGGAGTCTACGGCTTGACGCCGAAGGGACATGCGGCACTTGAGCGATACGCCGACACGGTGGAGGTGTTGGAGCGCGGCGACCGGTAGCAGTCGCCGGCCACGGCGCCGAGACTTCGGGCCGCCGATGGGCGTTGTTGCATGGATCGAATTCGGGCCCATATGCCCTCACCGCGCTCTCCCTCAGTTTCGGATCGCCTCCGATCTCGGTGCTCCGAGCTCGATCATGCGATTGAGGATTTTGCAGGCGAGTCGGGCCTCGATTCGTTGATTGCCAGCGTCGCGTGAGCGTAGTCGGCTTCCGAGGATTTGCTTGTATCGGAAGAACGTGTTTTCGGCCCGCGCCTGGCGGTGATACCGTGCCTCCTTCTTCCACTGCCTGCGACCGACCTTCTTGATGCGATTGACCGTTCTGTTCCGGGCATTTGCAACTCGTGTTCTGGATCGCGACGGAACGGCGTTCTTGAATGGAGGGACGACGACCCTTGCGCCGCGTTCCGCGAATGTTTCGTAGATGGAATTCTGGTCGTACGCTCCGTCGCTATGACTTGGTCATCGCGGTCAGCATCGTCCGGCCGGGCCCCATTATGGGGGGCATGGTGCATCCCTACCTGCGTCGCCGAAACGGCGAGGAAGCAGTAGCCTATCCCCACCCTTCCCTGGAACCGATACTGAGGAAAACACTAGGAGTACCGTTGTTCCAGGAGCAGGTCATGCGCCTGGCCGTGGTGGCGGCGGACTACACGCCCGGGGAGGCGGATCAGCTCCGGCGTGACATGGCTGCCTGGAGACGGTCGGGGAGGATCGAGCGCCACCGGGATCGCTTCCTCTCGCGCATGCAAGCCAAGGGCATCGGCAAGGCGTTCGCCACCCAGGTGTTCGAGCAGATCCGCGGGTTCAGCGACTACGGCTTTCCCGAAAGCCACGCCGCCAGCTTCGCCCATGTCGCCTACGCTTCGGCATGGCTCAAGCGCCACTATCCCACAGTCTTCGCCTGCGCTCTGCTCAACACGCAGCCGATGGGCTTCTATGCTCCCGCCACGATCGTGGACGACGCCAAACGGCATGGGGTCCGTGTTCTACCGGTCGACGTCCGGCACAGTGACTGGGACTGCACTCTCGAACGGCAAGCCGACACCGGCCCGGCCTATGCCCTGCGCATAGGCCTGCAATATGTGAAAGGGTTCGGGGAGGCGGACTGGCAGCGGATCGACAACGCCCGGCGTGCCGACCCATTCCGGTCCGTGGCCGATTTTGCAGCCCGTACAGGGCTGCGGCAGGACATTCTCGACCGTCTCGCCGAAGCCGGAGCGTTGAACTCACGGCGGCGCCAGACCCTCTGGCATGTTCAGGGACTCCATGCAGACGGAGAGAATGCCCTGTTCTTCGAGACCCCCGAGGCTCCAGTTCCGTTCGAGGGCCTGAGCCATTCCGAGTCCATCCTCTGGGACTACCGGGCCACCGGCCACAGCCCCCGGGGCCATCTGCTCAGCCAACTGCGCGGGCAACTCACCGCACGGGGCCTGCCCGACGCCGTCACCGTGCATCGAATGCCTGATGGCCGCCGCTTGGATTATGCCGGTATCGTCATCTGCCGCCAGCGTCCCAAAACCGCCAAGGGAGTGATCTTTATGACCCTCGAAGACGAAACCGGTTTCGTCAACGTCATCCTGTGGCGCAACGTCTATGAAAGGTTTCGGATCGCCGTCAAGACGCTCTCGTTCATGGGCGTCAGCGGCCGGTTGCAGAACGAGTCCAACGTCGCCCACATCGTGGCGGAGTCGATATGGCAGCCGAAGCTCGATACCGAGCCGGAACGACGGAAGAGCCGGGACTTTCATTAAAGCCAGGGTTGGCAGCCTGACCGAGCCCTAGTCGGCTGCTCGTGTGCGAATCGAATTAACGATCCGGCTCGAATACGAATTCCGGCACGATCACATCCCAGGCATCGCATTTCATAGCGTCGCGATACTCTGGCTTCGATAGGTCGCGGCTCCATTCGATAGTGGCGAATACGGTGGCCGACCGGAACCGCGTTCCCGGCGGCGGGTTGAAGTCTCGGACGAGCCTTCCCACGTTTCGGCCCCTGTGATCCAGCAACTCCCAGCGTCCCTGCTGCCCAATCCGGATTTCCAGCGGATCGCCGGGTGCCAGTGCTGCGATCGCATCGTGGATCGGATCATTGGCATGTCGCCGTCCAGCGAAACCGAGGTCCACATCTTGAGGAGTGGTCCGGACGTAACGGTACTCGAGCTCCACGGTACTCGGCGGAAGTACGGCCGCGTCGCGTCGTATCGTGGAGCGATGGCCAACCAACTCATCCTGGATCCCGCGAGAGCCATCGAAACGCGTGAGCGTGAGCGTCTGCCGTGCCCGCGTCATGGCAACGTAGTATAGCCGCCGCGGCGCGTCCAGGTCTTCGCCGCGTCCGACGCGGTTCCAGCCACCGTCGAGCACGACCACGTGGTCGAACTCCAGTCCTTTGGCGCGATGGGCGGTGAGCAGCAGCAGTCCTCGTTGCCGACGACGGATATCCCGACCCCATTCCGCGAGCCACTCGATGAAGTGCTCGACCGGGGTTTCACCGTTACCGGTCTCCAACTCGTGCTCTTCAACAGCCTGGCGCAGCAAGTCGTTCCAGGGATCGGAGGGACGTGTTTCGACCCAACCCCGGAGTGGGGCAGCGTCCACGATGTGGGGGTCCCGTTCGCGCAGCCATTCGACGAAGGTGCTGACCTCCCGCAGGCGCCAGAAGCCGGGGATTTCCTCGTTCCCCATCTGTGCCGGAATTCCGTGCGCTTCGCAGAACGCGCGCACGGGCACCAGGTATTCCCACTCGCGTGCAATCACCGCGCAACGCGACCAGTCCCAATCGGGCGCGAGCGCGGCGAGGCGTTGCAGTTCCGCCATGACGGCTCGCGCCTGCCAGATGGGATCGTTGTCAGCCGGCAGGATCTGCACTCGGCCACGGGAGACCGGATCAAGCTCCTCCCACTCGCCGCCCCGCGGGTCCTTCGCACGCCCCCGGTCGATACGGATCGGATGCCCTGCCTTCATCCGCTTCAGTGCAGGCTCGATCATCGCGTTGGCCGCGGCCACGATATGGCCCGTGGAACGGTAGTTTGCAGTCAGGTAGGTGGGCTTCGGCCCATAGTCGGCCTCGAAACGACGGATGAACTCGACCGAGGCGCCGTTGAAGGCATAGATATTCTGATCATCGTCTCCGACCGCGAACACGGTGAGCTTGCTGTCATCGTCTTCCAGCATCCGTCCCGCCAGAGCGGATATCAATTCATACTGGTCAGGCCCGATGTCCTGGTACTCGTCCACCAGGATCCAGCGAAATCCTGCCAGCAGACGTTCGCGGCGCTCGTCCGCCTCTTCCGGAGGCAGGCCCTTCCCTCGAAGTAGCTCGATCGCGCGGCGGAGCACCTCGCGGAACATCTCATCGTCGGGACGCTCGGCCCGGCCCGTAAAGCTGGCCCCGGCCAAGCGCATGGCGAGAGCGTGGCAGGTGAGCACGGTCACCCCCCGGGCGTCATCGCCGATCAACTCCGTGAGCCTCCGGCGAATATCGACGGCCGCGTGGCGGTTATAGGCCAGGGCGAGGATGCCGCGGGCGTTCTCTCGCCGCGCTCGTATCAGATAGGCAATGCGATGCACTAATACGCGCGTCTTGCCGGAACCGGGGCCGGCAAGCACCAGAACGTTGGTCTGTTCCCGGTTGTCGGCCACGATGTGCTGCTGGACGGGGTTCATCAGGCTCTCGACGATGGCATGCCATGATTCCGGTGTCGTCTCGCGACCGATCTCCTTATCCCGCCCCGGGAGCCAGCGTGCGAGAAACTCATCCTCTTTCAGCGTGAAGTAGTCCATCGCAAGCCGTAGCGCCTCGCTCATGGCGGCGAGGCCGCGCTCGGCGAACTCCACCATTACGTGGATCTGCAGAACCTGACCCTTGTAATGAAGCGTCAAGGGCTCGAAGTCCGCCCTGGAGAAACCGCGTCGCTCCCGATGCTCGAGACGAATGGTCATGGCCGGGCGGAACACCGCCAAACCCTTGTTGAGGCGAATCACCTCCTGCTCGTGCAGCCACAACAGCGCCCTGTCCAGCAGCTTGTCGGGCTTCCGGACGTTGCTCTTCAAGAACAAGTCGGATTCGATCGCCTGCAACAGCTTCCCCAGCGTGGTCTCGGCCAGCAAGTCCGTGCCTCGGCTCCCGGGCGGCAGGCAGGCGAGCAGATGGTCCAGCAGACGCCTGGCCGCCCCCCGCCGTATCCTCGCGGTCTCTTCAAGGGCCCGCCACTCGCGCCGCAGCGTTACACGCACTGTCTCCGCGTCTTGCTTCCGCACCGTCAGGCTGCCGGCGGCGCCATCTTCGCCGCGCCCGTCATAAGCGATGCCGCGGATGATGCGCCACAGCCGCTCGGGCAGCGGATCCGCCAGTCCCTGATCCCTCAGTACCTGAGCAGCGATGCGCAAATGCAGCGAAGATGCCTCTCCCTTGCCGAGCTCAGGAGCCCCCTCTCGCATGTGGCCGATGAGGGCGGTTTCCAGCGCCTCGGCTTCCTCAAGGCGCTTCAGGGAGGCGCGCTCCACACCAGCGTGGACGAACGCGGTCAGCGCAGTGTCGTTGCTGGCGATGCCGAACCGCTCAAGATCGTACAAGGCACCGCGTACAGCCTCGGGACTTAACCCCGAGACTTCCATCAGTTCGTCCGTGGTGACACCTTGGTCGGCGGCGGCCCCGATCAGCGCTTCCGCGATGCACAGCAGTTGACCCCGATAAACGCCCGCGATGTTTGCACCGGCGAGCCGCTTCGTGGCTTCCTCAACCGAGTTCACACGGAGCGACGAAGGGAACACCTGGACAACATTCTCTTCGCGGCTCAACAGCTCCGCCTCTTCCAGCCAGGCGACAGCAGTCCGCACGCGCGTATCGTCGGTGGCCGTGTCTCGTTCGAACGCCTTGTCCTCGTCTTCGCCGAGAATTTCGCCCGCAGTGGCCACTACCTCGCCACCTGTCTGCTTCTTCCGGTCCAGATTGCGCAGGGCTCTCAAGATGCCGTGGATCTCCCCTCGGGTAAGCCGGGAGCGCGCCGACATTCCGAACTGGCGCTCCACATCGCCCGTCACATAAAGCAGCACGCAACGCGCCGATGCGCGGTCCCGCCCGGCGCGCCCCGCCTCCTGGAGATAGTTTTCCAGTGAACCCGGTATGTCGGCGTGGATGACCAGCCGCACGTCCGGCTTGTCGATCCCCATGCCGAAGGCGTTGGTCGCCACGATCGCGCGCAGATCGCCATTGATGAAGCGCCGTTGAACATTCTTCTTGGTTTCTGGCGGCAGACCCGCGTGAAAATGGTCTGCTGCGACCTCCTTCAACTGCAGGTATTCGGCCACTTCTTCGCTTTGCCGCCGCGTGGCGCAGTAGACGATGGCGCCGCCGGGCGCATCGGGCGGCAGGTACGACATCAGGACTTGGTGGATGTGGGCGAACTTTTCGCCCGCTGACGTCGGGATCACCTCGAACGTGAGATTGGTCCGCTCGGCGCCACCATCGAAGACCTTCACATCAACGCCCAGCTTGTCCCGGAAGTAGCGCGCGATGTCTTCCGTCACGTCCGGCTTCGCGGTCGCGGTCAGACACAGCACCGGAGGCACCGGCCCCGAGCCCGCCCTCTTCCGAATGAAGCGGCCGACATAGCGGTAATCGGGGCGGAAGTCGTGGCCCCAGCGCGACAAGCAATGCGCCTCGTCCAGCACCCAGGCCCCGATTTCACGCTGATCAAGAACTCGGCACAGGGAACGGGTGCGCAGCTGCTCGGGAGAGATGAGGAGGATGCCCGCGTCCCCCAGCCGGACCCGGTCCAGCGCGTCGGCTCGCTCGGGTATCGAAAGAAGCCCGTTGATAGTCACGCAGGCGCCAACCCCGTGCGCTTCCAGACCCGCCACCTGATCCGCCATGAGCGCGACCAGCGGCGAGATAACCACCGTCAGCGCACCGGTCTTGTCGTAACGCGAGAGCGCCGGGATCTGGTAACAGAGCGACTTGCCCGTGCCCGTGGGAAGAATCCCAAGTACGTGCCGCCCAGCCATAGCCTCTTCGACAATGGCTTGCTGCATGGGCTGGCCATCATCGTGAGCAGGTTCAGGACGGAAGTCGTCGAAGCCGAACCAGCGCTTCAGCTCCTTGCGGGCATCGTGTCGTTCCCGGCACCAATCACAGACGGGGTTGGTACAGGCGGTATCCCTCAGCCGCCGCACAAGCCGCCCGGCTTCGGGGAACTGGTAGCGTACCCAGGGCGGCATCACCGAGTTGCCTCCGGCCACCGAAAGCCATGCCAACGCATAGGCCAGCGCCCAACCCTGCTCTCTCGCCTTTCTCAATACCTCCCGCGCGTGAGTCACGCACGCCACGCCTTTGAGTCGCCGGCCTATCGCGGCCCGGGCCTCGGCGTCCGAAGATCGCCGTGAATGGCGAAGCTCGGAGAAAAAATCGTCCAGAGCGCGATCCACGGCTTCAGGCTCCGGGGTGCATAACCAGTGCCAGGCTAGGAGCAGGTCCGGCGGCATCTCTTTCAGGGCTCTCTGCTGGTCACCGAAAACCTCCAGGGCAAGACGGGAGTCGAGTTCCGGGTCGTTTACACGCCCACGCTTTAGTCCACCACCCTGATAGTGCTTGACGAGGTGATGATAGGGATTGCTCGGAAAGGCGAGCGGACTGAGACGCAGCGTATCCACCGCTGGTAGCTTCAACAGGCGCAGACTTGGTTTAGCAGCCGCAAGATGCGGCAGGTCGAAGGCAATCAGATTGTGACCCAGAATGAATGACGCGCCGGCGGCGAGATCGTCGAGCTTCACCAGTGCCGCTGCCAGACGGCCGCCAGAATGCAACAAGCGGTGACCGGTATCCGCACGCACCGCGCCGATCGCGTGAATCCGGCCGCCGTCCCTGCTCACCTCCAGGTCCAGGGAGATGCAACAAGGCGAAAAGAGGTTGTCCTCGCCGGCGTTAGTCACAGCCAATGTTGATGATTGGCCCAGTTTTGATCGACCCTCCATGTGCGAAATACGCCGGAAGCATTAAGCGCTCAATCGGCTGGGACGGATTCTACATCATTGCCCGATCCAACAACTTATACTCAGTCGGGTTCACATGTCTGACCTCGGTTGGTTGCTATAAGATCCTCCCGACGTAAGCGACCCCGATGAATCCACACTGCGCTACCAACGAATGTTCGCGATGGCAGAAATCTCGTTGTGTCCGCTGGGAGCCTGTTGCCCAGGGGCGTTGTTGCATGGGTCGAATTCGGCCCCATATGCCCTCATCGCGCTCTCCCTCGGTGTCGGATCGCTTCCGATTTCGGTGCTCCGAGCTCGATCATGCGATTGAGGATTTTGCAGGCGAGTCGGGCCTCGATTCGTTGATTGGGTACTGTCAACTTAAGCAGAATTCGTCCGGTTTGTGGGCGGAATCTGCTGCAGCCAAGACTAGGAATCAATGACTTAGAGGTGGTAGAGGGCTGCGAAAACGTCGCCGAAAAGCTTAAGTTGACAGTACCACCTAGGGGCCCTCCCTCGCCCTGATTCACCACGATCGCTCTTTGCTTAACCGATCAGGGCACGACCGCAGGTCTCCCTCGCGCAGGGGTCTTCGAGGCGTAACAGCGCTACGAACGGGCGGTGGTCATTGTGCCGCGCGGCTCTAACTCCCGTAAAATCTGAGTCGACAGGACCTTCTTGGCTTTCTAGCCGTTGGAGTGCGACTTCATGAGAGCTCATTACTTGCAGCACGTTCCATTCGAAGGACTCGGCAGCATCGAGTCATGGCTCCGCTCCGCCCGATATGAGATAACGCGCACCCCGTTCTTCGAATCGACCGATCTGCCTGCGGCCGAAGAGGTCGACTTCGTGATCGTGATGGGCGGTCCCATGAGCGTGAACGATGACACCCGGCATCCCTGGCTGGTGGACGAGAAACGTTTCATTCGCGACTGCATCCAGACGAGGAAGCCGGTTCTAGGCGTGTGTCTCGGCGCCCAACTGATTGCCAGCGCTATGGGTGCCAAGGTCTATCCGAACCCCGCGAAGGAGATCGGCTGGTTTCCCGTCGAAGCAGCGTCCTCGGACAACGAGTTCGGCTTGCCTTCCTCTATGACAGTGCTCCACTGGCACGGCGAAACGTTCGATTTGCCGGATGGTGTGCGATTGCTGGCCAGGAGCGAAGCCTGTGAAAACCAGGCGTTCCAGTTTGGGAACCGGGTGCTGGGTCTTCAGTTTCATCTGGAAACCACACCCAACGCGACCCGGCAGATTGTCGAACACTGTCGGGGAGAGCTACTGCCGTCAAAGTACGTGCAGTCCGAGGAGGAGATTCTTGCGGCACCGGCCGAAAGGTATCAGACGATCAACAATCTGATGGCTCAGATACTGTTCCGACTGAATGGTTAGTAGGACACGAAAGACGGAACCTTGGCTTTTCCTGAGTCGATTGCTCCGGCCTTCCCGGAAACATCTCTCTCCGACACCAACGGACGAAGAAGAACCGTACACGGTTATGGGAGTTCTGCAGCTCCTTCGGGTTAAGCAGCGGCCTGACGCATCACTACCTTATCTGCATCTTTGGAGAGGTCATGTTCAGCTAAAGAGCCGCCTCGATCTGGTTTTCGTGGATCTCGGTGGCAAGGACGCGGATCAGTCAAAGCCAACTTTCCCGCTAGGGGAAGATCCGCACGACGTGAAAGCACGCCGGAGGTCGTCCCATCACGCCGGTAACGGATTCTCCGAGTCCGGACGGTCACCCTCGAGATGGAACCTAGGAGCCGTGCGGGAACCGATAGTTGAAGCCGACGGAGTACATTAGAAAAGGAGTCTCGTTGGTGAGTGGGGTGATCGTGATGGATCCGTCCGGGTTGTCCCGGATGCTGCCTTCCCGTAGGTACGATGCCTCGCTGCCGTTATGGTACCGGACCCCGAAATCCAAATTGAAGTTGGAATCCCTCCCACCGAGAGGAACCTTAACCCCCGTTCCGAACACCCAAGCCCGCGTCCAGTCGCGGTGGTTTGTCATCCGGGCAATCTCCTCATCATCCGAGTCGATGCCTCGAACCGACGATGTCGTCCAGAACAGGAGTCCACTGAAAGCGGCGTTCAGGTAAGGACGAACAGGGCCCTTGGGTAGCGTCAGTTCCGGACCGAAGCTGAGACTCACAATCTGGTTCGTCGTGGTGACGTCGACCTCGATCCTCCCTCCCACAGTTCGGGAGAACGGGACACGTTTGGACTCATGACCGTAACGAAGCCAGGAGGGATCAAACCGGAGGTTTACCCAGCCGGTGCGGTCCAGGTGGTAGTTGAGCGTCCCGCCTATGCCGATACCGTTGCCCACGTTCCGACGAAACTCTTCTTTGGGTTGCGAGACGATGAACGAGAGGCCAGCCGCAAAGCGCGTAGGCTCGTTGGAGTCGGGGGCCTGGGACGAATTGGCGAAGACCTGGGCCTTACTAGTCGGAACGTTCCAGCAGAAAGCTACGAGAACTAGAACAACCAGAACAAGGATGCGATGGACGACCCGTAGCACAATGACCTCATCTTCTTCTTGCCCAGCACTGGGCGGTATTCCAGTCCAAGGATTCTTCGGTCCAGTGTTGCCGGATCAGAAGCAGCACTAATATCGCCCACGTGTTTCCCCAGCCAAGATCGCGAAGCGAGAAGACAATTGATGTTCCTTCACAATGGCGACGAGCGGCAAAGAAAAACTAAGGTGACGTCGGAATGTTAGACCGGCTAAAGTCGGGAAACGGTAGCAATCATCTGGACCGGCGTCGCTTTCGGAAACGAGTAGCTAACCGGGGCCAAACAAGTTCGGGACGCACCAAAAGATGGGAGCCGCTTCAGCGGTAACGCCAGAAGAATACTTCGTGGTGTTTCTGCCATTTCTCCGCCTTGAGTGTGAAAAAGGGTACAAGGTTGGTGACGTTGAGTTCCTTCCGTTGCGTGACACCATGGGCAATTTGCCAGGGGCCCTGTCAGGCGTTAAAGACCCGTTGCTAAAGATCCTGTCCGGCTACCTCGGCAGGGACGGTGAACCGCTGAACAATTGCGTTGTCGCCACCGTTGGAGATCACGGATGGGATCTGAAAGAAGAAGATTTTGAAACCGTCCGGGCGGCGGCGGCGGTTTTGTTTCTTGCTTCTTGGGCGTGCAACGAGTACTTCCCCAAGTTCTTGGGTAAGTACACCAACTCAAGCCATTTCCGTCTGGTGGGGCAAAACTACACCGGTAACATGCCGGACGCCATCACCGTGTCATCCCGGCGTCGCGACGGAAAGAAAATACATGCGGGATACGAGCACGGTGAATGGACGTTCGCCATGCCGACTCAGTGCTCCGTTGACAAGACTGTCGCCATTGACGATGCGTTCTTGCTTGCCCTCGAAACAGCTCGTACTGGTGGGTCAAAGGTTATCGAACGACTCGACACTGCGATGACCTTCGTTGAGCTTGCGAATACGGACGACGAATTCATGACGATGCACAACGAAGCGATCCTCATGGGTTCTGCCTTTGAGCAAATCTTCGAGGGCGGAGGAGCGTACGGCACCGCGACCAAGTTTGGAGACGCTTTCCAAGAATTTGGCAATGTCACTGTCACAGATGCGCGAAAGGTTCGTCCTGGAATTCAACTCAAGCCGAAGCATGAAGAAACGCAGCTAGGCTGGTATGTGCACAAGAAGTGGGTCGAAGAGCTGTACGACGTCCGGAGCAAGGTCGCGCATCGCGGTACTACCGCGAGTCGTGAGTGGGGCTGGTCAATCCATGAACACCTTGTCATGGCTGCCCACGTGTTCCCGCTCGCTGTGAAATTGCTACTCGTGCAAGAGGGTTACTACACGCTCACCGATGCGGACATTATCTGGGGGCGCAGCGTAGACCCAGTGATCGCCACGGTCGACCCACCATGGGAGAACTCGTGGGACAGCATCCGGGAGGGTTGTAGCAGGGAGAGGCAGCAGCAGAAAGACTTGACAGTTTTGCAGGATAAATACCCAGACTTCTTCAGGTGATAGTTGACCCCCGGGGCCCATTCTGTAGCACCAAGTTCCGGCTAGAGCGATCCACCGCGCGAGCTTGCGTGCCTCGAGGCCCCACGCTCGCTGAAGATGTAGGCCGGGCGGGTCATATCGTCGCCCAGCTTGCGGCGGAGCTTCTTCACGAAGACGTGCACCGACCGGGGATGCGCCGCGCCGCGCCCACCAGACGCGGTGCAGCAGGTAGTCGTAGGTCGCTACCCGGCCGGCCTTGACGGGGTACTGTCAACTTAAGCTTTTCGTCGACGTTTTCGCAGCCCTCTACCACCTCTAAGTCATTGATTCCTAGTCTCGGCTTCAGCAGATTCCGCCCACAAATCGGACGAATTCTGATTGAGTTGACAGTACCCATTTTGTAGCCATTGGAAGTACCCCTAGGAAACCAAACCACAGATCCATTCGATATCGTCATGGTTCCGAACTTTTCAGCATCGCGTTTGATTTCAAATTTCACATCACTGCAGCCGAGTTTTCGTTCCGGCACTTCGAAGGTCACGTCGTGCGTAGCCATCTTCATCTCCTCTGATTTTGTCATTCCAGTCCCATGAATATTCCCCGCATTGTGAACGCGTCAAGTTGGTTCAAATGTCGTAGATTG
The DNA here is from genome assembly GCA_965218085.1 of Terriglobia bacterium. Lineage (GTDB taxonomy): Bacteria > Acidobacteriota > Terriglobia > 20CM-2-55-15 > 20CM-2-55-15. Next base: position 510,499 of record CBDCKF010000002.1, read on the forward strand.
CGCTCATTGTTGTAGTACTCGCGGAACGCATCTAAATCGGTCTGCAGTTCATCGAGACTACGATACAGTTTCTTGCGGAAATTGATCGTGTAGAACTCGTCTAATATCGTGCGGTGGAGGCGTTTGCATATCCCATTGGTCCGGGACTCTTGGTTTTCATCGTCGTGTGGCCGAGCTGTTCCACAGCCACGATACAGTTGGAACGATCTCTATGAACGGCACACATGAAGACACACGCCTCTACTGCTGACCTCGTGGCCGCAGTCCGCGCCCTCCACCAGCGGGACCGCGTACAGCTCGTCGAAGACCCGTACGCCACCCTGCTTTGCGGTCGATACGTGCGCCTGATTCTGGGAATTCGTCCCGCCAGCTGGCTCATGGCACACTGGGTGCTGCGCGCCCTCCAACCGGCCGCGCTCGGGACACTGATCCGGGCACGTTACGCCGAGCAGGTGTTAGAGGCCGCAGTCGAGGGCGGCATCACCCAGTACGTGATCATCGGGGCAGGCATGGACTCGTTTGCTCTCCGCAGGTCCGATCTCATGCCACGCCTTCAAGTGTACGAGATCGACCGTCCCGCCATGCAGGAGATCAAACAGAGGCGTCTGCGGCAAGCCGGTCTGGACATGCCGCCTGGATTGCATTTTGTTCCGGCTGACCTGGAGCGAATTCCGGTGATGAAGGCATTGTCGGAATCGGCGTTCGAACCGGCAAGAAGAACGTTACTGTCCCTCCTGGGGGTTATCTACTATTTACCACGGGAGGTCCTTGCCTCGACCGTCCACTCTATTGCGGAAGGCGTGGCCGCCGGTTCAGAGCTTGTTGTCGATTACATGCTCGACGACGGATCCGCGTGGCCCGAGCACCGGTAAACACGGGCACAGCTTGAAGCGTACGTTGCCAAGAGAGGAGAGCCGATGCGCAGCGACTTCAGTCTGGCTCAGATGAGTGCGTTGATGGCTGAAGCGGGCTTCCGCACCATCGAGGGAATCACCATGATGGATCTCGGTCACCGCTACGCCGCAGAACTGAGCCCTCTGCCGTTTGAGATTCCGGGCCTCTTCGCCTGCGGTCACTTCCAGAAATAGGAGCCGGCATAGACGGTTGTGTTGCGACTTTGGCCGATGGGGGCGGGTAACCTGCAGAGATCATGAAAAAGACAATCCGACCGGCGATCTTCAAGTGGCGACAAACCGAGCCTGAGCTGATTCTTTGCGCCGTGCGCTGGTACCTGCGGTACTCACTCTCGTTCCGCGATGTCGAGGAGCTGCTTAGCGAACGCGGCCTGAAGGCGGACCATACGACAATCTGGCGCTGGTCCAGCGCTACGGTCCTGAACTATAGGAGCGGCTGCGCCGTCATCTCAAGCCAACGAACAGGTCCTGGCGTGTCGATGAGACCTACGTTCGTGTCAAGGGGCGTTGGTGCTACCTCTACCGAGCCATCGATTCCACCGGAGCTGCGATCGACTTCGTGCTCTCGGGGTTCCGCGATGCCGCGGCGGCCAAACGCCTGTTCCGCAAGGCGCAGACGGATCCGTCGCATCCGCAGCCCCGCGTCATCAACACGGACCCGGCACGCCTCTACGGCGCGGCGATCCTCGCCGTGCAAGGACAAGGAACGCTGCGTCGCCGATGCTGACATCGCCTGCCCCCTGCAAGTCGCGAACCCGACGGTGGGTTTTAGAGGGACGCAATCTCTGATGCCGCTGGCCGACTTGCCAGTCAGAAGCGATCGATTGGACAGATCCAGGTTTCTCTGTGAGGATAGGGGCTATCCGTGATCAACCAAAACACAGAGGCTGCGCTGGAATATCACAACGTCACCAAGCATTCGCCGTCGAGTATCCGGGCCAATACACACCGTATGGATTGGTCCATCAAACCCCTTCCGTTCAAGATTTATCCCAAACTAGATCCGATCCGGCTGGATCCGTCGATTGCCAGAACCGAGGTTCCGGCTCTTGTGGCCCTGTCGGCCACCGAGGTCGACTCGGAAACCGAAACCGCTCCGGACCTCAAGCAGTTGGGGCAGTTCCTGTACCTTTCGGCGGGTGTCACTAAGAAAGTCAATTACCCGGGCGGGACCCAGTACTTCCGTGCCGCATCCTGCACGGGCGCACTCTACGCGTTCGAGTTGTACATCGTATGCGGCGATCTCAATGGGCTCGATGCAGGCGTTTACCACTTCGGTCCAGGCGACTTGAGCCTTCGCCGACTACGCGAAGGCGATTATCGGGGTGTGCTGGCCGGGGCAACCGGAAACAATCCGGCCATCGCCGGCGCTGCTGCCGTCCTCATCTGCACCGGCACTTACTGGCGGAACGCCTGGAAATATCAGGCTCGAACGTACCGTCATTTTGGCTGGGATAACGGCACGATCGTTGCGAACACGCTGGCCGTTGCCGAAGCTCTCGGTCTCCCGGCGCAAGTGACGTGTGGTTTCATCGACGCTGATGTTAATCGTCTGCTCGACCTCGACACGGAACACGAGGTGGCGTTTTCGATGATTCCGCTGGGGAGTCCATCCGTTTCTCACCCAGGGTCTCCAAGGGACATTCCACCACAGAATCTTGAGACAGTACCGCTTTCAGAGAGTGCGGTGCAGTACCCCCAGATGACCCGGATGCACGAGGCGTCGTCGCTGGGGAGTATTGAGGAGGTTGTGGCCTGGCGCGGCCACACGCCGGTCGGCCCGGGACCGTCCTTAAACAATGGAATTATTTCTCTCTTGCCGCCGTCTGACAGTCAGATACCCAAAGACAGCATCGAGACAGTGGTCCTGCGACGTGGATCAACACGGCAGTTCGACCGGGTGTCGATAGAGGCCAAGCAGTTAGGGACAATGCTTCACTGTGCGACGCGGGGCATTCGGGCGGACTTTCTCTCTCGATTCGGTTCGTTCTTGAACGACGTTTATCTGATCGTGAACGCCGTGGACGGGATCAAACCCGGCGCGTATGTGTACCATCATGAAGAGGACAAGCTGGAGCTTTTGAAGGAAGGGGATTTCCGTGGCGTGGCCTCACACCTGGGGTTGGACCAATCGCTTCCCGGCGACGCCAGTATCGCCGTCTTCTTTTTGGCGGACCTCGCCCCAATTCTCCAGCGGTTTGGAAACCGCGGATACCGTGCAGTGCAGCTTGAAGCCGGGATCCTCGGTGGGAAACTCTACCTGGGGGCCTACGCCCAGCGTCTCGGCGCGACGGGACTCACCTTCTACGACGACGAAGTCATCGAGTTCTTCTCACCCCACGCGGCCGGCAAGAGTGCAATCTTCTTGATGGCGCTGGGCAAGAGCGTCAAGCGCGGTTAGTTCGAGCGGTACTGTCAACGCGCCATGGTCTTCAATGCTTGTTCCCAGTCTGATTCCAACGGAACAAGTGCCTTTCCCTTAACCCAAGTCAAACCTCCCACTGCATCTGCCTGTTCATACGCCCAGAGCGCGATGCGTGTCGAGACCGGCAAGTCGTGAGTGATGCTGACTCGATCAAACTCCTTGCTAAGCAGCGTGCCGAATTCTTGGTTCCGTCCCGACCATCTCGAAAGGTATTCCACAGCAGCGAGGTGGTCTGCCTTTGCTGAATTGCACCCCTGATGTGCCAAAACGAAGTTATGCCCTAGATCGACTGGATACCGGGACCAGGCAATGAAGTGATCGACGTGTGACGCGTCGTGTCGAAGGGGGCGTAAGCAGTAGAAGCAGCAAGCCTTCTGCAATTCGTTGAGCACAGGCTGGACAGTCCCCAATCTTCCACGTTCACCACCGAATAGAAACTCAGACAGGTCTGATGTCGTTCCAAGAGTTCTGGCGTTGTGACGTCTAATGTAGAGGATCCAGTGGTGACGAACCAATTCCGTTACTAGGTCATAGAACTGACGAAGGCAATACGCTACTCCTGGCCGAAGCTCGATTGTTCCTCCTCCTTGTCGATTCTCGTAAAGGAAATCCAACTGCGTCCCTCCAACGGTTTGCAACTTCCAAAGCGGCATTCTTCGCACGACGTGGTTCACGTCTCTAACCAGATGGCTCCAATTGGCTTGGTCCCGTGCCGCGAGCGCGATCGAGTTCTGAGCGCTACGGACTTCGGAAACAGAACGGATAATGGCAGGCGTCTTGCCAGTGTTCTGCTTCAAGACTTCACCTGCCCCGGTCCCCTCGCGTATGTATGGAACGCACTGCCGCCAGTAATAGCGAACGAACTTCCCGGCAATAAGGTGAGTGTCTATTTCCCAGGCATCGCCTGAATCATCGCCCTCTTCGACGGAAAGATCGGCCAGAGCCAATAGAAGGGCATATTTGTAGGTTGCAACGAACTGCCCCTCATTTAGCAGTCGCTGCAGGTTCTTAAGAAACTGGATCTGTTCTTCTGCTGCCGGCTTCACGATTCTTTAGCCAGTACGCTGCCCGCTCCGGTAAAACCCACCTCACACCGCCACGAGGATCAGAAACGTCGCCCTTATAACGCGGAATAATGTGCAAATGTGCATGATCCACTGTCTGGCCCGCGCTTTCTCCAATGTTAAGTCCGAGGTTATATCCGGAAGGTGAATGCTGATCATCGATGTGAGAACGCACTAGGGATACGAGAGACCAGATACCTTCCTGTTCAGTCTGAGACAGATCAAAGAAGTCACGAACGTGACGTTTTGGAACGACCAAGGCATGACCGGGATTAAGTGGAAAGCCATCTGGAATAGCGACGGCCATGCCGTTTGAAAACAACACGTCACCGGATCCAATCTTTCTACAGAACGGACAGTCCGATCCCATTTCTATGTCCCACATCTTTAGCTCGACCTATTCGATCTGGCCTCTCTTTTTTAGATTATGACGTGCGCACAAAAGTTGCACGTTCGCGGCCACGCAGTCCGAACGCGTCACGTCGTGAATCGGTTTGCAATCTCTCTTCGCATGACCGGTCAATTTCTTCACCGAATTCAATTCTATCTCGGTCAATACTTCCGTCGCATATGCGAGCGCGAATTGGAACACCAATCACTATCATTCCTGCAGTGCATAAGATCGCGCTGATCTTTTACCATCTGATCTCCACGGCAACGGTCCAAAGAAATCGTAGGGCGGAGGACTATTTGAACAATGCATTTGGAAAACGATTGCGCGCAACCTTCTTTGCCTTGCCGAGCATCACTTTACGGCGACCGGGTTTGTTCATGTAGACACGAAATGCTTCACCCTCATCCAGCGTGACGAGTAACTGGTATTGCTCCTCCGTGTCCGCAGCATCCGCCTGTCGTTCTCTGATCATACGGGTCAGCACTGTATAGGGGATGCAGCAGATGTGGCGGTCTTTGACGCAAATCAATGCGAGATGAAGATTATCTCCAACCGCGTTGATATCAGTGAGTTCTCTAAGTTGAGGTTTGCTGAACGTGAATTTGTATTCGACGTAGCTGCCTTTCGGCTTTGTGCAATATTTGAGATAAACGGCAATTCCGTCATTAATTTTGAATGCGCTGCGGGATGTCTTGCCCTTTACCTTGAGCGCATTGATTGCTGTGAAATGTTTGTGTTCGGCAATCTGATTCAGGGCTGCACCGTGGTAAAGATGCTCTTCGCGGATTTGCATGGATGTTGGCTCCTTGTGTGTGGAAGTGGGTCGGTGTCACAAAAAGACGGACGGGCCCTCTTTGCCGTAGGACGCTATGAGACAAGGACGCCCCCGATTGGGTGGTTGCCGGGAGAACAATCTCGACAGCTGAAACTCAACGTGAACGGCATTGAGCAGCAAGATAAGGATGCACACGTCCGATGAAACCTGCACAGTATAGGGGATAGACCTGCATCACACAACGACAGCAGCGGTCGTGCTGGATGAGAAGGGGACGCCGTCGTTTCACAGCATCGCCCGCCAAACCGAACCGTGCCGGAGTGAGCAAGCCGAGCGTCCGGTATTATCGTGGATTCTTCACGCTTCGATACGCCGCCGGGCAGCGGTGAGATTGATGAAGCCGTTTCGGTTCAGGCACGCATCGTGGAACTTACGGTTGAAGCGATTGTGTTGCAACTTTGAGCGACGGCGGATGATAGCCTGAAGAGATCATGAAGAAGGCAATCCGCCTGCGATCCGATGGACCATTTCAGTTGCCGAACCGGCGCTTGACTGTCAGCATCAGCGTCCAGGAACGCGCGCCGGAAAACGCATTGTGGTTGGGGAGAGCGGGGGTCCCTCTCGTTAAACGGATGAAGCGAGTATCGACCGCTGGCGTCAATGTTGCCCATCATCGAATAGGTCAGCTTCAGTCCCACCAATGTCTTGTCGTTGAGGCTGTAGTCGACCCCATTGTGCAGGTGGCCGGCCAAGACCGTGTCGGACAGGTCAGCGTCCTGGCGGCTGTTGTAGGACGACCGGGGTGGATTGTACGCCGGAGCATCGCCCGACGTGTCCTCGTACTCGGAGGAGAAGTGCAACCCAGACACCACGGCGAACGCGAGACCCAGCCCACCGCCCAGGTATGGGGAAATCCCATCGAACGTATCCAAAAAAATCGTAGTACGCATTGAGTGCAAGTATGCGCAGGGCGAGAAGGTCGATCGAAGCCTGACTCTTAGAGACGACCGAGTTGCCGCTTCGTTCCCGAAGTGTGACCCCGACCTCGGCGCGCTGCAGGCCGGTCGACAACCCGGTAAAATAGCTGCAGACACCCAAACCTAATATCAAGGGTGTTCGTGGCGTACCAGGGGGTATTTTCATTGCCCAACGCCTCGTTCCACATCTCTCTCGCCTCACTGTGGTTACTCCCCCAGCCTCGGTTTTTCGTGGCACATTGGAGGGGTCGCTCGTGTCAGGTTGATCCCTGTGGGAAGGCCCATGGGTCCGGACCTGGGGAAACGCAAGGTTTCCTCAAGCGCGGCACCACTTCCGGCGGCTGGATCAGGTCGATGCACTCATCGTCGCGCTATTGGTCGGCGTCCGAAGGTAAATCGGCTGCCGTAGCTGCTACACTGTTCCTGGCGCCTTTGAAAAATGTCCCGTTATCAGCGGCGCGCAAGAACGAGCCAATGGGTTTGTGTTTTATGGTCAAATCAACTTCCCGCAAGTAGCTGAGATACCGTTCGCGAAAGTCGTCTGGAGTCGGGGCGGCCTTGAGTGTGAGCTTGGAACACAAAGCCGCTATGAGCTCGTGTTTGAATGTTAGTGGTTCTGGTAAGTGGGCAAATTTATTACGGATCTTATTGATGTCATCCAGAGCGGCCAGCGTCTCTTGATCAAAGAGTCCGAGGGAATAAGCGATGCGGATGTTGACCCAAAATCTTAGATCCTTGTTGAATGCTTTCTCATCATGGGATTTGATGGTTTCACCGAGCCTGTGCTCGAAGAACGCATGGGCAAGAACAGCGGCGCCTCGGTCGCTCTCTCCCTCAAACAACTGGTAGTAGTTGCAAGCCTCGTCGTAAACCCTTTTGATGGTTTCTCTCACCGTTTCGCTCATCTCCGAGGGCCTCCTCGTTCTGCAGCACTCTTGTCACGCTGCGACGGCGCAGGGCCACCACAGCGAAGAGGGGATTCACTCAGCCCCTCGGTCAGTAGTGGTCTGGCACTGGGTGTCCTTCCCGCTAGGGCCGAGGCACGCCGTGATCGGCGTTCTTGAGAATCCCCTTCGGCCGCTGTCCACGGCCCGCGCCGAGGAAGTGGCGGCTCTCAACAGTCGCACGGTGGATTACGCAGATCGCCAAGTGTACGCCACGTCTGAACGTGCCTTGATTCTCCAACGAGGTGGCATTGCCAAGTTCAACGTTGTCCGTGACCGTCAACATCGATAGCGGTCCTACTCAGTGGGATGAAACCATCGGTATCGACCCTAGCTATAGCTAGAGGCTCCCTTCCAGTAGTCCGTGCGGGCTGGCCTGCCGAGCCGGCTGAGAAAGTCGGCGCAGTTGTCGAGAGCCTCGTCGAATGCCACGATAGCCGCTATGGTGCCTGACGCGATACCGCGATACACGGGTCGTTACGCAAAAAGGCTTGTCAAGCAGCTGAATCGTTGGACGAGCGCTTGTCCACAATGCAAAGCAAATGACTGGCCAGCACGATCATCTCGACGGCCTCGCCCGACTCGATGGTAACGCTACGGTGGCTGTGGGGGTTCTTGTAAGATCCGATAGCACCCGCAAAGAGGTCAGAGAGCGCCTGCTGTTCTGCCTTGGGCGCCGCAACGTTTCGCAGAGGACCGTGTTCCCCGAACGCTTTCCGCATCAAGGCGACTCCGATGTCCGTGTCTGCACATTCCGCGGCCTCCCGGACCCGAACTTCGACTTCTTTGAATGCCTGAAACACCGCCGTATCGTAGTCGCCTCTCAGAAACGACGCCCACACCTTCTGCGCGATTATCGGATGAAGTAGGTGACGAGGAAGCTGGTTCGCTCGACGGTGATGGTACACCTGATCGCGTGTTCTCAGTTGTCGACCGCGGCGAGAGATGATCACCCACTCACCCTGTGACCCAGGCTTCGGCACCAGAAGCCCCTCTTGCTCAAGCCAGACCCACGCCTCCATCAGGGCTTGACTCAGCTCTACCTGCTGGTCCTGTGGATACTCTCGAACCGCGTAATTCAGACTGAAATTGTGCCGGTTTAGGTCTTGCTGTTCGGAGGTAGAAAGAGAGTTGAGATACTCCATCAGGACGCCAGCAAGCTCCTCGGGCTCAAGTTCGAGCAGGGCCTTCGCGTCGGGGACTAAGGTATGAATGGACACGGTCGTTAAGTATATCCCCTAAGTGGCGGTACGGAGTTCGCGTGAAAAGCGCTGGAAGCGTGAGCCTGGAAGCATGGCGTGAAGCTCGATTCTCGCATCCCGGCAAACCCATTGCGACCGGACACATAGAGAGTTTCAACGGCGGCCTCCGCGACGAGTGCCTGAACGTGAATCAGCTCCATTGGCACTGTCAAGTTAACTGATTTCCCGGAAGGCCCACTGATTGAGGTGCCAGCTAAGTCACTGATTTTCCGTGCTGGCTAGAATTGATTTCGAGCCGACAAAGAGTGGATTCCGGTTAAGTTGACAGTACCGTATTGGGTCTCGGTGACGGGCGGGCGGCTCTCACCGGCCTGAGGCATTGACGCCTGAACGGCCTAGCCTACCGGTCGTCGCGCTCCAACGCCTCCACGGTGTCGGCGTATCGCTCAAGTGCCGCATGTCCCTTCGGCGTCAAGCCGTAGACTCCGCTTGGCGAATCGGGGGGGCGTTCAAACCAGCCATAGTTATCGGCGTACATTATCGCTCGGGCTCGAGGGACTCCAGCTGCTTTCGCGGTGACGGCTGCCTTTGTCGGACCGTTGAGACGGAGATGGGAGGCGCAACGCAGGGCATCTTGCCGATAGACGGTCATGATCGTGCGACGGGCCGAGCCGCCCTGGTTCGGGTCTCCCACCCGGTGCTGGAACTCCCGCAGCAACCGTCCGACGTCGCGTTTGCGCTGGCGTGGCCGGTAAGGCGCCGGGTCGAGCAGCGCCTCGACGGCCGGCACTGGCTCGAGCCGAACCGTCAGGAGCCCGAGCCCGAGACGGCGGCAGAGCGCCACTGCGTCCTTCCGGCGGGTCGTGCGGCCTGAAAACGGTGGAACCGCGAGATAGACGTTGTCGGAAAGGCCCTGTCGCACGATCCCCTGGAAGACCAGCGGCAGGGAAAAACCGGTCTTCAATTCGACGATAATCGGCGGCTCCTCGCCCCGTATCGCGACGACGTCGCAATCGTTGACTTCGCCCTTTACTTCATAGCCCTGTGCTTCGAGGAACGCCTTTACCGGCGGGTAGAGCGTCTGTTCGCGCATACCAGTAATGTGCCATGAACAACTCACCCATGAAAGTGCAAGGTGGCCTGGCCCGGTTCACGTGCTTCTTGTCGGATGAACAGCCAGTACCGGCAGCGGGAATGCCCGCCTGCCGCGCCCATTTCGGTCACGTCTTCTCCGGCGGGCACTGTCGCAGTATGAAAGGATGCCCCTTATCTGGGGTTTGTGGAGAGAAAACTCTCAACAAACCGGATCAACGTTTGCGCGTTGATCCCAGAAAGGAGCGTTGGAATGAAACGAGACAAGTATGTGGGGATGGATGTCCACCAGTCAATGACAGTGGTGGCGGTGATGAATGCCGAAGGGAAGATCGTGCTGGAGACCATGGTGCCGACGGCTGCGTCCCGGATCCGTGAGTTGATCGAGAGTCTGAGCGGGCCGTTGCATGTGACTCTCGAGGAGGGCCCGCAGGCCGAATGGCTTCACGAAGTGATTCGGGACTTGGTTAAGGAAGTCGTGGTGTGCGATCCGAAGCGAAACAAACTGCTGTCGGAAGGATCGAAAGGAGATAAGCCCGATGCGCGGAGACTGGCCGAGTTGTTACGGGTCGGCATGGTGCGATCGGTCTGGCACGGGCACGCGCGGACACGTGGATTGAAACAGATGGTTCGGGCCTATGAGACCTTCACTATCGACACGAAGCGGACGATGCTTCGGATTAAGGCCATCTACCGGAGTCGTGGTATTCCGACGGGGGGATCGGGAGTCTACCAGGCGACACAACGGGAGCCGTGGCTGGGGCAGATTCCCGAGGCCGGAATGCGGCAGCGCGCGGCCTGGCTGTATGAACAGTTGGATCAGGTCCGGAAACTACGCAAGCAGGCCAAGGCCGGCATGCTGGCCGAGAGCCGCCATCACCGCGCCATCACTCTGCTGCGGAGCATTCCCCAACTAGGGCCCCTCCGATCGGCTCAGATTGTGGCCACGGCCGACACGCCACACCGGTTCCGGACCAAGCGGCAGTTCTGGAGCTATAGCGGCCTGGCCGTCGTGACGCACACCAGTGCGGAATACGAGTTCCGAGCGGGTCGTGTCGAGCGGCGATCCAAACCGGTGGCCACACGGGGATTGAACCGGAACTGCAACCGACGGCTGAAGTCGGTCTTCATTTCCGCCGCGGTTGCGGGTGGTCGGAGCGATCCCTGGTCCGAGTATCTGAAAAGTCTCCAACAGAAAGGGCTGCGGCCGGAGATGGCTCGGCTCACTCTGGCACGGAAGATTGCGACCGTTGCTCTGACAATTTGGAAGAAGGGAGAAACGTTCGACTCCAAGAAACTGAGTGCGACACCATAGCCGTTTTCGAGTCCTCTGCCGGCGGAACAGGCATGGCCGACAAAACGGGAAACGGCGCGGATCGAGGGTGAGGATCTGACTAACTTGTTGTCCACGGACTCTGTCCAAAGGACACGTACTGTCGCTATCCCCCCTCGCAGGACCGGAAACAGCGATAGCCCCTGAGGCTCAGATAGATCTATGGTCGGCACATTGGCCGTCCCAAACTTGCTGTTCAGTTTCCGAGAGTTGTCACGGTGTTGCACTGCCCGTTCTTGAATCGCTGAAGGGTTTCTCACGTAACGGAAAAGGGGGCTGGCTGCCTCGACAACGATGCTGTGTCTGGGCTGCAACCCGTCGGGGAGATGTTTCTCTTGACATCCCCTCTCCAAGAACTCACTTCTAAGTTGTTGATTCTGTGTGGGCGAAAAAGATTGAGTTCTTGGCGCCACTGACTGTGCCGGGGCGCTGTCACGGCTTTCATAGATCAAGTTAAGTAATTTCCTGGAGGTTCCACTGATTGACATGCTAGCTAAGTCGCCGGCTTGTCGTGGTGGCTAGAATTGATTTCGCGTCGAAAAGGAGTGAGTTCCGGTTAACTTGACAGTGCCCGGTGCGGAGATGGGCATTGTTGACTTACATAGAACCACAATGTAAAAGTCTGCAAGAGATGGATGTCGGCAAGGATCTCGTCGCGGCGTCGGCCACGCCGCTGGTGCTGGCCATTCTGGCTGCAGGGGACAGCTACGGCTACGCGATCCTCAAGCGCGTGAGCGAACTGTCGGGCGGCCACCTGCAGTGGACCGACGGCATGCTGTATCCCGTGCTGCATCGCTTAGAGCGCCTCGGCTACGTGAGCGCCCGGTGGGCCACGTCGGAAAGGGGCCGACGCCGGAAGTACTACCGCATCACCCGGCAGGGGCGAGCGCGCCTGGCGGCCCAGCAGAGGCAGTGGCGGGTGGTCGATGCCACGCTGCGCGGCATCTGGATGGAGGCCTCCCTGACGTGACGACCTTCCAGGGCGGGGAGGGGCTCGAGGCGCAGATCGCACAGTGGCGGGCGTTCCTGCGCCGCCGGCAGGCCATCCACGGCTCCGACGTCGAGGAACTGGAAACGCACCTGCGCGATCAGGTAGCGGCGCTCGTCGAGACCGGGCTAGCCGAGGACGAAGCGTTCCTCGTGGCGGTCAAGCGGATGGGCAGCCTCGACGCGGTGTCGCGCGAGTTCGCGCGCGAGCACTCCGAGCGGTTGTGGAAGCAGCTGGTCGTCGCGCCCGATGATCCGGGCAATGCGGACGCGACGGTGCGCATTGAGGGAATCGTGGTCCTGTGCTTCGCTGTGGCAGCGGGCATCGCCATCAAGCTCCCCGCGTTGCTCGGTCAGCCGTTCGTCGTCGACGACGAGCCCAATGTGTTCTACCCCCGCAACGCGACCTTCTTCGTGCTGCCGCTGCTAGCGGGCTACTTCGCCTGGAAGAGGGCGTTCCACCTGCCACGAGCCGCATGGCTGGCCATGCCGTTCGCCACGGCAGCCGTCGTGGCCAACGTGTACCCGTTCACCGGCGGCAGCGATACCGGATCGCTGATGATCCTGCACCTACCGATTGCGCTGTGGCTGGTCGTCGGGGTCGCCTACGTCGGGGGGCGTTGGTGGGCGGGCTCCGGGCGGATGAACTTCGTGCGCTTCTCGGGCGAGCTGTTCATTTACTACGTGCTCATCGCGATGGGAGGCGGCGTGCTCATTGGTTTCACGCTAATGATGTTCGCCGCCATCGACGTCGATGCCGAGTGGCTGGCCCAGAGCTGGATGATCCCGTGCGGTGCGGCAGGCGCGGTGATGGTGGGCTCCTGGCTCGTGGAAGCCAAGCAGAGTGTGATCGAGAACATGGCGCCCGTGCTGACGCGCCTGTTCACCCCCCTGTTCACCCTGCTGCTGCTCGCGTTCCTGGGCACGATGGCGTGGACCGGCAACCCCATTGACGTGCAGCGCGAGGTGCTCATCGCATTCGACCTGCTGTTGGTGGTCGTCGCGGGCCTCGTGCTCTACGCAGTGTCGGCGCGTGAGCCCGACGCCGCGCCCACCGCGTTCGATCGACTACAGCTGCTGCTGGTCGTCAGCGCACTCCTCGTCGATGCGCTGGCGCTGGCGGCCATCGCCGCGCGCATCACCGAGTTCGGCTTCACGCCCAACCGTGTGGCCGCGCTCGGCGAGAACCTGATCCTGCTGGTCAACCTGGCGTGGTCGGCGCGGCTCTACGCGCGCTTCTTGCGCGGGCGCGGCAAGTTCGCGGCGCTTGAGCGCTGGCAGGTGACGTACCTGCCCGTCTACTCGGCCTGGGCCGCCGTCGTCGTCATCGTCTTTCCCCCGCTGTTCGGCTTCGCCTGAAGGCCAGGCTGCAGCCTGGCACCATGACCGTCGGCGAATGCCAGTCGTTGCGCCAACCTTCAGGTTGGCGATCGTCAGAGGTGGCGGTGTAGGAAGCGTCCAGCGAGGCGCTGCTGGAAATCATGGACGAGCTGAATCGCGACCTGGAAGTGACGTTCGTCTTTGCCACCCACGACAGCCGCGGGATGGAACGTTCCCGGCGCCTGGTCCGCCTGGTCGACGGCGCCGTCGATTCCGACGAGCACCGCGCCTGACGGGCGCCTCACCAGCCACGTTGTTGAAACCGGGTTCCCTCACCTGAAACGTATCGCAAGAGCTGGTTTGGTCCATCGAGGTTACTCGCGTTGACAATACCACCAAACGTGCCCGAGGACATTCCGACGTCCCTTCAAGCGTCTTGCATCGGCGAGGCCGAACTGGACAGCGGCGCCCGTGAACACATTCGCGTCAATCTGACAAAGCGAGATTGTCGCCGCTACACGATGACCATGTCGGTACCCGTTATGATGGACGGGTGACTGTGCCGCCCAGCACCATCGCCGTTCTGGCTGAAAAGCCGTCGGTTGCACGAGACATCGCCCGCGTCCTGGGCGCCGGCAAGAAAGGCGATGGATTTCTTCACGGCCGTGGCTATGTGATTACGTGGGCCATCGGGCACCTGGCATCGCTGGCTCAACCGCACGAGATCAATCCCACCTGGAAACAGTGGCGACTCACCACGCTCCCGATGCTGCCCGGCCGATGGCCGCTCGTGGTCTATGAGAAGACCCGGCACCAGTTCGAGGTCGTCAAGAAGATCCTGCGTTCCGAGAGGATCTCGGAAATCGTGTGCGCGACCGATGCCGGGCGCGAAGGTGAACTGATTTTCCGGTACATTTACGAAGCCGCCGAATGTCAAAAGCCGGTCCGGCGCCTGTGGATCTCCTCACTCACAGCCGATGCCATTCGGAAAGGGTTTGAAACCCTGCGGCCCGGCGCCGAATACGATTGGCTAGCCAACGCCGCACGGGGACGAAGCCGGGCCGACTGGCTGGTCGGTATGAATCTTTCGCGGGCGTACTCCCTCACATTCAATGAAGAGATGTCGGTGGGTCGCGTGCAGACGCCAACGCTGGCCATGATCGTGGAGCGGGAACTCGCGATCCGGAGTTTCGTCGTCGAAGAGTATCTCGAAGTGCATGCCACCTTTCGGACCAATGGCGGAGTGGATTCGTATCGAGGCGTGTTCGACAAACGTCTGCCCAAAGACGGCGTCGAAGCCGCGGCCATTGTCGAACGTGCGCGAACCGGCACCGCTTCGGTCGAATCAGTCGAGGCCAAAACGCGACGGCAGGAACCGCCCCTGCTGTACGACCTCACCGAACTGCAGCGGTCTGCGAACCGTTTGTTCGGGTTCAGCGCGCAGCGGACTCTCGATATCGCTCAAGCACTCTACGAGAAACGCAAGCTCATCAGCTATCCGCGAACCGACAGCCGTCACCTGTCGAAAGACGTGGCGGAAACTTTGCCCCGTATCGTAAAGACGATTAAGACGGCCTATCTCGAAAACTTGGCGTCGGGAACAGGCGAGCGCCCCCTTGGCCAGCGATTCATCGATGATGGTAGGGTCACGGATCACCACGCGATTATTCCGACGCCCATCTCGCCGGACACAGCGGCGCTATCCGACGATGAGCGCGCTATCTACGATTTGATTTGCCGGCGCCTCCTCAGCGCGTGGCATGCCGAATATGTCTGGTCGGTGACGAAGGTGGTCAGCGCGATCCGAAACTCCAATATCGTCGATCGATACGACTCGACCGGGAGTCTTGTCCGGCAGGAGGGCTGGAAGGTGCTGGACACGGTTCACCCGAAGAAGGCGAGCCGACGCAAGGCACCCGAGCCGCAGGCCTCCGAACAGCCGCTTCCTCCGGACCTTGCGAAGGGTGGAGGACTTGTCGTGGTCCACGTCGAATCCGTGAAGAAGAAGACGAGGGCTCCGAAGGGTTTCACCGAAGGAACGCTGCTGACTGCAATGGAAACAGCGGGAAAGACGCTGGACGAGAAGGAACTCTCCGACGCGATGAAGGAAACCGGCCTCGGCACTCCGGCCACCCGAGCGTCGATCATTGAGGTACTGCTCAAGCGCGACTACATCGTTCGTCGCGGCAAGACGCTGGAAGCGACCGAGAAAGGGATCCACCTGATCGAGGTCGTTCACCCGGAGGTCAAAAGCCCGGCGATGACAGGACAGTGGG
Source organism: Terriglobia bacterium (assembly GCA_965218085.1). Classification (GTDB taxonomy): domain Bacteria; phylum Acidobacteriota; class Terriglobia; order 20CM-2-55-15; family 20CM-2-55-15. The sequence goes on from CBDCKF010000002.1 coordinate 526,202, forward strand.
AGGCCTTTCTCAATAGAATCCAGCGCGGTGAAGCGCAGCTCGAGCCGTTTCTCAAGGGTATCGAACACTATGTGCAAGACGTGGTCGGAAAGAGCCGCCAGATTGCTCGGACGCCCCCCCAGACTGTGGCAGCAGGCGATGAAGGTCGACATGGGGCCTCGGCCACACTTGCGATAGACCCCACACCATTGCCCCAACTTCTTCGGAACGCGTTTGGTTTTTCGTCGTTTCGCGCGAATCAGGAAGCCGTCTGCCGCGCTGTCATCGAAGGCAAGGACGTACTGTTGGTGATGCCGACCGGTTCCGGTAAATCGCTCTGCTATCAATTGCCGGGGCTCGCGCGTGGCGGCACAACACTGGTCATCAGCCCGCTCATCGCCCTCATGGAAGATCAGGTCGCAAAGCTCAAGGACCAGGGTTTCAGGGTTGAGCGGATCCATTCGGGCCGGGATTCGGCGTCCTCGCGTCAGGCCTGCTCCGATTATCTCAGTGGCTCACTCCGATTCCTGTTCATCGCGCCGGAACGACTACGCCTGTCCGGTTTCCCGGAGATGCTGGCGAAACGCAAGCCCACCCTGGTTGCAGTGGACGAGGCCCATTGCATTTCGCAATGGGGACACGATTTCCGGCCGGACTACCGCCGGCTTGGTCAGCATCTCCCGATGCTGCGGCCGGCTCCGGTCATTGCGTTGACAGCGACCGCGACGCCCCTGGTCCAGAACGATATCGCCCAACAATTGGGGCTTCCGCAGTTGACGCGATTCATCCATGGCTTTCGCCGGGACAATCTTGCGATCGAAGCCGTCGAAGTCGTTCCATCCCAGCGGGCGCCGCTCACAGGAGAAGTGTTAAGGAACGCAGAACGCCGTCCCGCCATCGTCTACACGCCCACGCGAAAGCAGGCGACCACACTTGCCGCCGAACTGGAAAGTGACTTCCCGACGGCGGCCTATCACGCGGGTTTGAACTCCGAATTGCGTAGTCAGGTCCAGAAGCAATTCCTCGCTGGAAGAACGGAAGTAATGGTGGCGACGATCGCATTTGGAATGGGCATCGACAAGCCGGATGTGCGGACCGTGATTCACACGGCCTTGCCCGGCAGTCTCGAAGCGTACTATCAGGAAGTGGGCCGCGCTGGCCGCGACGGCGCGCCAAGCCGGGCGATTCTCATGCACTCGTATGGGGACCGGTACACCCACGACTTCTTTTTCAAGCGCGATTATCCGGATGTCGCGTTGCTGGACCGTATCTTTGTCGCGCTTGGAGAGGGATTGCAGGAGAAAGCCGATCTGCAGAAGAAACTGGGAATGGATCCCGACTTCTTCGACAAGGCCCTGGAGAAACTGCGGATTCACGGCGGAGGCGTTCTGGACTACGCGGAGCGAGTCAGTCGCGGCCAGACGACGTGGCGCGAATCCTATATCGCCCAGGGCGATCAGAAGCGATCGCAGATCGACCTGATGATCCGTTACGCCGAAACGAACAAGTGTCGCATGTCGACGCTGGTTCGGCACTTCGGCGACGTCGCCGATGGGCAGAAATCTTGCGGTATCTGCGACTTCTGTGCTCCGTCGCAGTGTGTGGCGCAACGGTTCCGGACGGCGACCGCACGGGAGTGCGGAGCATTGTCCCGCATCCTGGTCGAGCTGCGATCCGTTGGAACTCGGGCGACAGGCCGGCTGCATTCGGGGTTATATCCAGGCAATGAACTGCCCCGGGACACCTTCGAGGAGGTGCTCGGTGGCATGGCGCGGGCTGGCCTGGTCCGCATGTCGGATGCGTCCTTCGAAAAGGATGGAAAGACGATCCCTTTTCGGAAGGTGAGTCTGACGCGGGAAGGCCAGTCCTTCGAAGAAGGTACGCCGATCCATTTTGTGATGAAGGAAACGGGGAAGCCCACGAAGCGGAAACGGAAGAAGAAGACGGCTGCACGGGCACCAAAGCCGCCAGCTGCAGTGGACGCCCGCATCGAAAAAGCGCTACGCGCCTGGCGCCTGGAAGAAGCGCGCCGCCGCGGCGTCCCGGCCTTTCGCATTCTGACCGACAAGGCCGTGAGGCAGATCGCCATCACCCGTCCCGTAACGGCAGACGAGTTTCTCGAAATTGCCGGCATCGGCATGAGCACCGTTGATAAGTACGGCGCTTCGATCTACCGAATCGTGCATGAAAGAGACTGAAACCTGAAAGTGCCGATTTGGTAGTCGAGGAGCTGTCCCTACGAGAAAACTCATCGCATCCGCAATTGGTTAGATATGCCGTGTCGGTAGCAAGTGTACGTCGTCAGAGGTTTTCGCACAAAAACGCTGATTTTCTAAGAGACGGTTTTCAAGGGTTGTGTTGCAACTTTGGTCGATGGCGGCTGGTAGGCTGAAGAGATCACGAAGAAGACAATCCGACCGGTGATCTTCAAGTGGCGACAGACCGAGCCCGAGCTGATTCTTTGCGCCGTGCGCTGGTACCTGCGGTACTCGCTCTCGTTCCGCGATGTCGAAGAGTTGCTCAGCGAACGCGGCCTGAAGGCGGACCACACGACAATCTGGTGCTGGGTCCAGCGCTATGGTCCTGAACTGGAGGAGCGGCTGCGCCGTCATCTCAAGCCAACCAACAGGTCCTGGCGCGTCGATGAGACCTACGTTCGTGTCAAGGGCCGTTGGTGCTACCTCTACCGAGCCATCGATTTCACCGGCGCCACGATCGACTTCGTGCTCTCGGGGTTGCGCGATGCCGCTACGGCCAAACGCCTGTTCCGCAAGGCGCTGACGAATCCGTCGCATCGGCAGCCCGGGGTTATCAATACGGACCAAGCACGCCTCTATGGGGCGGCGATTTCAGGAGTGAAGCAGGAAGGAATCCTGCGACACCGTTGCCGTCACCGGCCTGTTCAATACTTGAACAACATCCTGGAGCAGGATCATCGAGCGATCAAACGACGCGTGAAGGCCAAGCAGGGCTTTCGTGAATTCCACGCGGCGCGGCGAACGATCCAAGGATATGAGGCAATTCACATGATCCGGAAGGGTCAGGCGAGGTGGGTGAGCGGTTCGGATGTTCGGCAACAGATTCAGTTCATCAACCAGCTGTTCGAAGTGGCTGCATAAGACGGAGCCTGGTCGACCCAACCAGTCGCTCTCTTGCTGATTTTTGAAAGTTGCAACACATCCAGAATTACGGCGGCAGACCCGGCAGGATCGAATCGACAGAGTTCCGCGAGGGCTCGAGACACCACGCTTCTCATACTCCCCTCGACATTTTCCCGAATACCAACGGAATCCGGAAAGACGTGCCTCTCGGTGAAGACGATAGCAGTTGCGATATTGAGGTCAGAGGCCGTATCAAATACTTCGATGGATTCCAGACGCGTTGCAGATATCTCCATTGGCAAATTAAGTCCGACGGCACCGTCGAAGCTTGTGAGGGACCGTGGAACAACGAAACAGACGCCGGCCAGGATCTGGACCAGAAATGGCACGGCAAAGTAATGGCAACGCAAAATATGTGAAGCGTGAACCCTATCACGCACTGGTTCTCCGCTTCTCGTGCCGCTACAGGGCGAGTTGCAGCGAGGGCAGCTATTTCTCAACAAACGGTCGAACGCTCGACCATGATAGAGGCAAGACACTTGGTCGATCACTGGCGATGGGTCGAATCCTGACGGAAAGCGATGCACCTTTCTCATCCTGGCCAGAAAGTGCTGTCAAGTTAACCGGAATTCACTCTTTTTCGACGCTAAATCAATTCTGGCCAGCACAAACAATCAGTGACTTAGCTGGCATGTCAATCAGTGGAACCTCCAGGAAATCAGTTAACTTGACAGTGCCTCTTTGATCTTTCGCATGGACAATTTCTTCGCTGGCACATGCTGTCCCTCCTTGATCCAAAGGGAAAACAGTACCCGCCGGTTGTCCAGCGTCGCTATCGGCCTCTTCGATTCCGGAGCATTTCATCCACCATTCCGACCGGCACCCAAAAACCGGATGGCTTCGCGTCGGAATCAGTGGTAGCTTTCACCTCGGAATCACTGGTGGATTTCGCCGGAATACGCAGGCACAGCAAGGCGCAACGGAGAGAGACAGCGATCGAGTGTCACATCCTCAACCGGATGGCCGAGTTCGGCAGACTGAAATACTATGTCGTGGTGTCGTGAACGACGGGTTGGGACAGCGACCCCACTCGCGCCGGGCTTGAATCGTACGTGTGAGAAAGAATTGCTATGCACGGACAGCCAGGACAACGTATACATTATGTCTCGATAGAGTGCCTCATAACACTGGCGTGATACGATTGCCGCACCGTGTGTACTTCTTCCTCAACCCACGCGGAGACAACGTGATCAAGCGATGGCTGGCCAAGGCGCGTGTCCCAATAGCGCAAATCGCAACCTTCCAGGCAAAACTTGACACCCTTGAACAGGGTGGCCCTGAGGCAAGTCCGGGATTAATTGTCGGTCCCCTGGCAAAGGACATCTTTAAAATGAGGATCAAGGGCAACAGAGGGTGGGTCCAGCTTCGACCAATGGTCTGCTATGGCCCATTCTCGCCCGACCGTGAAGTGACCCTGCTAGTTGGCGCGATCGAGAAGGACGGAAAATACGACCCGCAAAACGCTGTTGCTCGAGCACAAGACAACATTGGCGTGTTACGCGCCAACCCACACAGGAGGCGACGTGAACGAATTACGTGAGTCGCTCCGGACAGAGCTCCAAGACGAAGAGTACCGCCAAGCTTACGCTGACAGCACCATGAATTCGGTCGTGGCCGCGCAGATTAAGATTCTTCGCGAACACCTTGAAATGACGCAGGCACAGCTTGCTGCGGCCATCGGGACCAAACAGGCGGGTATTTCGCGACTGGAGAATGTCAATTATTCGTCGTGGAAAGTTGAAACGCTTCGGCGAATCGCACGGGCATTCCGTCTTCGATTACGTATTACGTTTGAAGAGTTCGGGACCCTACACGAAGACGTGGAACGATTCAACAAAGTTGGCCTCGACCGGCGACCCTTTGAAGAGGATCCTGAATTCAAAAGCTCTGTGATTCAGGACGAAGACCTATCTAAGCTTCTTCGAGACGTTCCGAGGACGAATAAACCCGTCGACGGGCAGCGTTCCAGGATGGATGGCGTAACGCGGGTTTTGTGGTCTGATGCTATGGCTAGCGCCAACCAACCAGAACCAGACCAAGCGCCTTCAGACGCTTACTTAGTGGGTCAGGCCGAAGTTTCACGGATTACAAAAGTGCGAAATCTCGGGACACAACATCAGACATATAGGCGTTCTCTCTTCGAGTTCCGCCCGGCTGATGGGGAATTGCGATACTGAACGACATGAAAATAGGAGCCATACTTCTCGCAAGAGTCGCTGCAATCCTCCAGTTCGAAGATCTTGACCCGCGCAACAGGATCGGCCGAAAAGTGCTAGCTACTGAGCTGGCTAAGCAATACAACTTCACCGTCTTTCCCGACAAACTTGAAGATCTAGATATCGAAAAGGGCATTATATTCCGGGTCGGACGGCTCGATTCCATTAACATCGAATTGCTAACTGTACTTAGGATGGCTATTGTTGTTGAGACACGGTCATCGACCGATGACGCTGAGCGCGTACTTGAACACGTTTTGTCGTGGATTGGCGAGCAGACTAAGGCCACCGCTCCCGTAAGTGGGCGTCTGTTCACAAGCCAGGTAGTCTTCGCTCTGGATAGGTCTCTAGATGACCTGAATCCAAGACTTCGCGAGTTGAAAGAATCCGTCCGCGAGAAAGTCGCCGCACAGTTTGGGGCAACGCGACCAGTCCCACCATACGAAACAACCGCTGTCGAATTCGATGCTGACTCAACACAGGCACGATTGCAGCCAGGGAAAGTGTTGATCCAACGCCGCGCTGACGTCCCATTCACGGATAATCGGTACTGGTCTGAAGCTCCTCTCCGCACACAGGAGCACATAGCGATGCTGGGGCAGTTTGAGCTACTCTTGGAGTCTTCCACTTAGAGATCCCATTCGGCAGCCCCTGTAGCCGGTCAGCGTATTTCGCGCAGAGACTCCTGAAAAACTAAGAGGGGTTCTGGTGCAGACAGCCAACGGGGATTGGCGATAATGGGATATGGCGCATCGCAAAACTGAACGGACTCCCCTGTTTGCCGGACGTTGGTTCGAAGACGACATCATTCTGCTCTGCCTGCGCTGGTATTTTCGCTTCAAACTGAGTTACCGGGATCTGGTGGCGATTTTAGGTGAGCGGGGTTTATCGATTTCGCACACCACGACTTCCTTAACCAAGCCCCGAATCACTTCGTGAAGCCATTCCGCCTGCGGGCCCTCCTCCAGAGTGTTGTCGATCGCGAGTAAGTGAAGTTTTTTGGACACGCGCGGTGGGAGGTGTGGAGCGGGCGAGATCGTAGGGAATCCTAAAGAAGGACTTTGGAGCGCAGGTAGTCGGTGTAGCCGCTTGGGAGCGGATGGTGAAGTAACTCGTCGAGAACGGGAAGATAGTAGGCGAGTGAGCGTATAGGCGGGAGTGGCGGCCTGTCCGGTGGCCGGCACAGGCGACGAACAGTGGCCAGCAAGAGGGCCGATTCGATGATGTCGGGGTGAACCGAACGGGCGTGGAGTTGGGCGACGAGCTGGCGATCGGCCCGACGGGGCCGGGCGGGGGTGTCGGGCAGCCGGGAGTAGAGAGCCAGCACCCTGCCGGAATAGGTTCCCAGATCCGGGATCATTTCTTTTTCTTGCGGCGTTGTTTCGCTTCCTGCTCGCTTTCATGGACGCGATAGCTTTGGCCTTCAAGGACCGTGACGTCGGCGTGATGGGTGAGCCGGTCCAGCAAGGTGGCGATGCAGGTGGCGTTGGGAAAGACTTCGTTCCATTCGGTGAAGCCGCGATTGGTGGTGAGCAGAATCGAGCGGTGTTCATAACGGCGGTTGACGACTTCGTAGAGCAAATCGGCGGCATGATTGTCGTAGGCCAGATATCCACATTCATCGATACATAGTAGTGCGGGACGGGCATAGGCCTTGAGCTTGAGGCGGAGCCGGTGTGGGGAATCGCACTGGAGGTCGTCGAGTAGTTCCGATGCGGTGCGGAACAGCACCGGGTAGCCGGCCAGGACGGCGGCATGGGCGATGTTTTTGGCGATCATGGTTTTGCCCAGGCCATTGGCGCCGATCAGGATCAGGTTGCGGCCTTCGGGAATGAAGTCCAGGGTGAGGGCACGCCCGATCGTGTCGCGGTCGATGGTCTTGGGCCAGTTCCAGTCGAAGTCGGCCATGGGTTTGAAGCGGCCGATGCGGGAGCACTGGAGACGGCGTTCCAGACTACGCTGGGCCCGGTGGTGGCCTTCGATACGGGCCAGTTCTTCCAGCAGCATGTGGGGGGACCACTGGGACTTTGTGGCGCGGGCCAGAAAGTCGTCCAGGGAATCGGCAATGGCACGGAGCCCGATGTGCTGGAGCTGGGCTCCCAGGTCATTGTTCGGGTTCGGATTCGTCGACGTGATAGAGGTCATCGTAAGTCTCCGCATGATGAGGTTGAACGTGAATGTCGGCCAGATCGGCACGGGATGGGGCGACCGGGATACTGGCGCGGCGTTTCTGGGCCCTCCAGCGTTTCTGGAGGATGAAAGCGACCGAGTCCGCGCGCGGAGTGTCCTGCTCCAGCGCTTCGGAAACCGCGGCCCGCAACTCCGAGGGACCGGAGTCGTCGAGCAGTCCCAGCAGGAGACGGCTCTGGCGCTGAATGGACTCGCCGCGCTCGAAGGCGGCCTGAAGCAGGAACTCGGTCTCGGGTACGGCGGTGGCCAGGCGGCCCCCGGCGGTGGAGCCCCGGGCTTTCCGTTTTTCCTCCAGCAGCGCGTCCTGATGTGCCGGATCGACGATGAGCTGGTGGCGGTCGTAAGACCGGCGGTGGGCGGCCACTTCGGTCGTGCCATCGAGAAGGCGCACCCCCGTCTGGGAGGCCACCAACGTTAATGTCTGGCCGATCCGGTCCGGTGGAATCGAGTAGTCGTTGAGATCGAAACGGATATAGATGGTCTTACCGGAGCGGACCGGCTGCACCCGGTCGGTATCGAACCGGTGTACCGGTAACGACATCAGAAGCGGCTGTTCGGCCTCGAAGGCCTCGGCCACGGTCTGCTGGTCGCCACCGGGCCAGGGACGGCGATGGGCCACCTGATCGCGCCACACCAATGCCTGGCGATTGAAGTCTTCCAGTGTGGTGAATGGCCGGGCCGCAAAGAACGAATCCCGCACGTAACGAATCGCTCGCTCGACACGTCCTTTTTGATTTCCCCGGGCCGGTGCGACCGGACGCGGTTGACAGTGATAGTGGGCCGAGAGCTCGATCAGGCGCGGATGAAAGCGGATCTGATTGCCGTTGCGCTCCAGCACCGCGCTTCGAAGATTGTCGTAGAGCAGGATTCTGGGAACCCCGCCCCAGTCGGCGAACGCATCGACGTGACCGCGCAGGAAGTTCTCCAGCGTCTGGTCGAAGAAGAACTCCAGAAACAGGGCGCGCGAGTGCGACAGGGTCAACACGAAACAGGACAACCGGCGGCGGGCGGTGCCGATCCGGACTTCTCCGAAGTGCGCCCAGTCGGCCTGGGCTTCCTGACCCGGAAAGCTTCGTAATCTCAAGAAGGCTTCCCGGGGTTCGGGCCGCAACCGGGCCACCAGGCGCCGCAGCACCACCACGCTGCCGGTGTAGCCACGCTCCAACAGCATCTGATGAATCCGTGTGGCCCGCAACCGGGGATACTGCTCCAGCGTCGCCCGGATGAAGTCCATGTAGGGATCGGCTTGAGTGGGGCGGATCATCTTCGCCCGGTTGAAGCGATCCGTTTCCACTGCGCCACGAACGGTTTCGTGATGCAGACCCAGCTCGGCGGCGATGGTGCCGATCTTCCAGTGTTCGGCAAAGAACAGGTGGCGAATTCGGGTGACCGTTTCCGGGGGGATCATGCCTCACCCCCAGTCGGGGAAGGCATCAATAAAGCTGCCGCTCCGGCCACAGAAGATGCAAACGATGCGGATGGCCTCTTTGAGCCGCTGAAACCGGGGCCGATCATGGAATACCTCCGCCAATGACGTTCTCATTCCCGTTTCCGGCAATGGTGTCGCCATGCTGCCCGATCCACAGCCCCCGGCGGAAGTGTGATCTGTCACGCGCCCCTCTCGGCGACGTTTCCGGTAAGCCCGCTGACGCTGGCAATGATCGGCCCGGACTCCTGGATCCTGCTGATACCGGCGGTTCGCCCGCCGCCGCTGTTCGCGTCGCATCCGCCGACGGCACTCATCCCCGTGTTAGCGCGCATCAGAAAACGCGGTTTTTTGAACGAGCGCCGACCGTTAAGTCCTGATTTTTGGACGCCCAAAACGCCGATTCTTAAGCTGGCGGAATGCAAATGTAAAATCTTTCCAAGCGTCATCAAAGACCGTGGAGGCGGCTTGAAGAGAGCCTCAGCAAAGCTTCGGCGATGACGATGATCAACACAAATCTCGGCGCTCGTTCAAATTCCTTCCTTTTCCAGTGCGCGCTTACACCCCGCAGTAGACCTGGCCCCGATAACAGGAACGGCAGATGAAAAACATCACGCTGCAATCCGACCCCCGGCAAAACAACTGTCGCAACACGACTTCCCCGGCCATCACACCCCCCACGCGGGAGTGGACAACCGGGCCCGGCCGTGGCACTCTGACCATCTGTATTGTTGTGGTCGTGCTCTTCGACTGGGGTCGCCATAAACAAAACCCCGATCGCTCTAACGATCGGGGTTTTCCCTTTCTCCGCTCCGCTCTACCCTATCAAAGCCTCCGCTTCGCTTCGGCGATGATGACGACCTCTACACCGGCGACTGTTCAAATAACTTCAGTTTTCAGCGATCAGCTACATCCAGAGTCACATGCAACGGCCCGCTCAGACTCTCGATCAACTCACGGATCCGGGACGCAGCCGTCGGTACCATGGTCTCCAGCACGATCTTCCCTTCGGCATTCATCACCGCCACCACTGTCATTGACTGGTGGACATCCATCCCCACATACTTGTCTCGTTTCATTCCAACGCTCCTTTCTGGGATCAACGCGCAAACGTTGATCAGGTTTGTTGAGAGTTTTCTCTCCACAAACCCCAGATAAGGGGCGTCCTTTCATACTGCGACAGTGCCTGACGTTTACACAGCTCTTGGAATGACCTCCCCGCGTTCGGCATTCAAGTAGCGTTCCCATTGATCCATTAGCTTGCGCCGGCGATCAAACAAGTCTGATCGTGCGTAAGCGGCCTCAGTCTTGTCTCTCACCGTATGCGCTAGCGCCGCTTCCATGACCGTGCGCGGGTGGTTGGTGTTCTCTTGCCCCCAGTCCCGGAAGCTTGAACGGAAGCCATGCGGTACCGCCTGAATGCCAAGCTCGCGCAATAGCTTGGAAAGCGTGCTATCGGACAGCGCCCGACCGGTTCCCGATGGGAATATCCAGCCGTTTCCATCGGATAGCGCCCGCGCCTCGTTCAGGATCTGCATGGCGCGCCCGGACAGCGGCACCCGGTGCGACCGCTTCGCCTTCATGCGTTCGGCCGGGATGGTCCATTCCTGCTTCTTCAGGTCGATCTCATCCCATGTCGCCAGCCGAACCTCGCCGGAACGGGCCGCCGTCAGCACCAGGAACTCAAAGGCGAGTTTGACGACCTTGGAAGCGTTCGAACCCTGCACAGCACGGATCGCGTCCGCAACTTCGCCATGGGGCAGCGCGGCCATGTGGCGCTTGACGTGGGAATGCTTGGGCAACGCTTGGCCCAGGGCCTCGCCGGCCGGGTTGTCACCCCGGTAGCCCTGCGCCACGGCCCATTTCATGACTGCACCGACCCTCTGGCGCACCCGCCGAGCGGTCTCGGGCTTGCTGTGCCAGATCGGTGTCAAGACCGCCAGCACGTCGGCCGTCGTTATCCTGCTAACCGGCCGGCCACCCAAGAGTGGGAACGCATAGGTACTCAAGGTCCTTTCCCACTGTGCCGCGTGCTTGGCGTTACGCCAGCCGGGGCGATGCAACTCGATCAGCTTTGCAGTCGCTTTGGCAAAATCCGGCACGCCCTGGACCTGATGTCTTGCGGCCAGCGGATCGCCACCCGAGCGCGCGACCTTGCGGTTTGCAAACGCCTGCTCGCGGGCCTCGGCCAAGCTGACCAACGGATAGCCGCCCAGCCCGAGCGACCGGCCCTTGCCGTGTATCTGTAACCGTTGCACCCAACGCCGCGCGCCCGAGGGGTCTACGTGCAGATACAGGCCGTTTCCGTCACAGTATCGCCCGGCTCGATCCACGCTACGGATAAACGCGGCTGATAGCGCCTTGTCGGGATGCTTGCCCTTGGGTTTTTTCTTCGGACCTTGTTTAGTCAAGTAAACCATGAGTCCCTATTTCATACCTAATTCTAAACGGGAATATACTAGACTTCACGGGACGGTGCAAGACGCTTTATTGAATATAACTAACTGATTACAATGATTATTATGAACAGTACTGGAATGTAATGGACTACATTGGAAAGGTAGGATGGCGGATACCTGAGGAGCTTTATTTTCAGTGTACTAGCTCGCTCGTCCCCTCGCCCGACTGAACAATACTGAACAATTCCTCGCCGATGCGGTCTGCAGCAACACGTACCGAGTCGTGCAGGACCTGCGTGTACACGTTGAGGGTGGTGCTGACATTGGAGTGGCCCATCAGCTCCGCGACGACCTTTGCTGGAACATTCTTGTCGTGAGCCCAGGAGCAATAAGTCCTACGGAACGTGAGCCACGTGGCGTGCGGCAGATTCACTGCCTCACATGCTGGGAATACCCAGGTGCGCAAAACGTTGTTAGGCGAAATCGGCTTGCCGGAGCGTGTGCAGAAAACCAGACCATCAGGATTGGTCTCCCTGGCCATGGATTTCCACTCATGAAGGAGGTTGCAGCCGAACTCCGATAGTGGAATCCTTCTCTTTCCCGCTTCTGTCTTCGGCAATCCAAACCGGCCTTCGTAGACCGCTTCCGAGACCGTGATGCAGCATGAGTCCTCGTCGAACGACTTCCAGCGCAGCGCAAACAGCTCACCCCGCCTCAGTCCAGTCAACAAGGCAACGCCCACCATTGTCCTCGCAAGCGGACACAACCGGTCGATCAGATCCGCAGCCTGTTCCGGCGTTAAGACCCACTTTGGTCTGATTGTCTTCAAAACCGGCATGTCGACATCGCGGCAAGGATTCTCCTTGAGGTGCCCCCACTTCATCGCTGTCCGCATAATCGCACTCAACACGTCGTGGATGTGGTCAATCGTCTTCGGAGCGTAGTTCTTGCGGCACAACTCGGCGACATAGGCCTGGATGTCCTGCCTTGTCACCTCGCATATCGCGTTGTCTCCAAAACGAGGCAGCAGGTGCTTGTGCAAAATGTGCGAGTGGTTCTTCTGCGTTGAGTGCCTATACATTGGGAGCACGTCTCTTTCCCATCGCGCAGCCAGCGCCTCAAACGCGACACGAGACCGTTGAACTTGGTCTGTGCCTGCGAGTGCAAGCCGCTCGTTGAGAAGCCGCGTCGCTTCCTTCTTGGGAACCTGTCCAAGGCTCTTGTACTTCAGAACCTTCTTCAGAGTTCCGTCGCGACCGATTTCCGTTTCGCGCCATCTGAGCTCCCAGCCGGTGCCTGTCTTTTTGAGAGAGCCGCTTCCATACGGCCTTTTCTTTTGAGCCATACGAGATTTCCTTTCCCTCGTTGGCCCCTCGTGCTCTGGCTGGTTACACGGCATTGTATCCAGCAATTGGAGTGCTGTCACGCGCATTTCCTACGCTCCAGCCACGCTCGAATGGTCTGCTCGTGAAACCGCAAATACTTGCCTACCTTGACGTGCGGTAGCCTTTGAGATCCCCTCCGTCGCGTTCGCGCGTAAACCCACGACTTCGGGACCTTGAGCAAGGCCGCGAGTTCGTCGACGGTGAGAAGCTCACCTAATTCTTCATCGAAGAATGTCTGCTCTTGTCTCATCTGATTGTCCGTAGAAAGCGCAATTTCTATTGTCTCTTCGCGACCACAGTCAACTCGGCACTGTCAGAGGAAATGCGCGGGTCTGAGTTCTCCACCGACGACAGGGAATTAGGCCGCCCCGAGGCGCCGCCACTGGGCAAGTGCCACGGCGCGGTTGATCTTGAAATTGTCCCGTGGGCGGAGGGGTCCTTGCAGGTTGAAGGGGCTGTAGACGACAGAATGGACGGTGGCGCATTTCTGGAGGCTTCGCATCCGCCTGAAACGGAGCATTGCGTGTTCGCGTCGCCGGAACGGCAGCTGTGAATTCTCCGCACAATCGTTCAGCAGCGGCCGGCTTGATGGAGACCGGATCCGCCCAGTTCGCGCAAGGCCGCGCGGTAAGACCTCAGCCGATCAATGACGATCGCATTCGGTCTGCCGTAGCGCCTCATCCGTTTCCTGAGGAATTCCAACGCGGCCTTGAGGACGTGAATGTCCAGAGGGATGGGGTGAGCGATGATCTCGTTGAAGGATTCTTCACCCATCCGGATTGAGCCGTTAAATACTCCTGGATCGCCGGAATTGCGCTCGGCCCACCAGAACTCGTGTTTGTCTGCCACATACGAACTTACCTGCGTAAAACCTGACTTGGCCTCATAGATCCACGTGATGCTGCAACCAAACAATCGCTTCATCTGGTTGCGGACTCGAGCAAAGGACGCCCCCCCTGGGTCGATCCCCAGGACCCGCATAAAGTCGGAAAGCCTCTTACCGAGAATCAAGTCCCGGCTTTGAGTCGGTACCGCTTCGGTGCAAACCCAGGCGAGCAGCAACCGGGGAATGTTGCCGTAGGGGAGTTTGTTGCCGCCGCCAGCGATCATGTAGAGCTGGTAGGGGCCGCTGACGCGCTTGTACTGAAGCCGTTGGCCGGGGTTGGTGCGCGGCAGGCTGCACAGCGCCAGCAGCCGCCCCATGAAAGCAATTTCCGGATCCGACTCCCCGGCACCGACGAGACGGTCCACCTGATCGAAGCGGGTGTAGTGGTAACGCGTCTGCTGTGTCCCCAGCGTCAGTTTATTTTTCATGCTGCGCCCTCCCTATCTTTATCGGTTTCCACTGGCCAAATTGGGTTCGTTAACCAGAGATTCTCTTCCGCGTTGTATCCGCGAACCAGTAATGCCTCTTCGATAAAGCGCCGCCCGTCGCGGCGCGTCATGTGAACAACCATCTGAATCCCGTCTACCACGCCCCGGCAAGTGACTTCCCAAGGCAGGTCGCTTTGTCTTTCATGGTAGTCCGTCTTCCGTGCGGCTATCGTCCGGGATCGGCCAAACATGCTCCGTTAACCAGAGATTCTTTTCAGCATTGTCCAGCATCATCGCACCTGCTTCAGTTCGAGTTGAGGGTCGGCGAACACGACGGGCCTGTAGTGCCAGCGCCGCTTTGCGGTGTCGTAATCGCCCACGTGGAGCGCTTCTTCGACGTACCGCCTCCCCTCGCGCCGCGTCATGTGAATCACCATGGAGATCCCGTCCACGACGCCCCGGCAGGTGACTTCCCAGGGCAAGTCCGTCTCGCCTTGCATGGCGCAAGTCGCGAGGCGCGACAGGGCCGACTCGGCATTGTTGGCGTGGATCGTCGTCAGGGATCCGCCGTGCCCGGTATTGAGCGCCTGCAGGAGATCGGCCGCCTCGCCGCCCCGGACCTCGCCCACCACGATGTGATCCGGGCGATGGCGCAAGGCATGGCGCACGAGGTCCCGGATCGTCACCGATTTGCTGTCGATCCCTCGCGCCTCGAAGCGGACGCAGTTTTTCCGGTCGATCCGGAGTTCCAGGGTGTCCTCGATGGAAACAATGCGGTCGTCGTCGGGGAGCAACTCGACCAGGGCATTGAGCAGCGTGGTCTTACCCGATCCGGTCCCGCCTGACACCAGAATATTTCGCCGCCCCAGGAGCGCGGCCCGCGCCTCGTCCAGCACTTCTTGGGGTAGTGAGCCGAAGCGCACGAGATCCTCGGGCGAATAGCTCCGCTTGCCGAATCGCCGGATGGTGATGGCAACGTGCGGCGCGGCCGGGGGGACACAGATCGCCACGCGCGAGCCGTCGTCCAGACGCGCATCGAGAATGGGCGCGGTGGCTGGATCGAGACCGAGAGGCCGCGCGATCTGAATGGCCGCCCGATCCAGCGCGGCCTCATCGAGGGTGGGGGCAGGATGCTCCCGGATTTCACCGAGGCGCTCGACCCACACGTTTCCAGGCCCGTTAATCATGATCTCGCTGACATCCTCATCTTCGAGGACCGATTCCAGGCCCGGCAAAAAGGGGCGCAGGTAGTCCATGCCGCGTCCGTCCCTATCTGCCGCGCTCATATCTTCCCCCCCTCGACGGCGCGCCAGTAGGGCGTCGTCTCCGGAAGGTAGTACGGCTTGAGATAAACACGGACGGCGCTGGTCGCGTGGGTGCCGTCATAGGGCAAGCAGATCGCCTGGCAATTGGGAAGCAGGGCAAACTCCCTGGGCTGAAACAAAGCCTCGCGTTGTTCCCGGAATGACTTGCTGGTTCCGACCGACCCCTGGCCGCCCCCGGCCTTGCCGGACAGGAGCGACACTTCGGCCTGCCGCGCGGATTCGGTGACGGTCCAGCTTGGCTTGATCTTCGCCACCTGCCCGCACAGCTTTGAGGCGATCTCGGTGCTTGCGTCGTCACTGAGGGAGAGGAAGATCCGGGTGCGAAGGGTCTGCAAGAGAGTGCGCCACGCCTCGGAGGTGCCCAGTACGGATCGGAGCGAGGATATGGATTGGGTGGCGACGGTGGGAATGACACGGCACTGCCGGGTGAGGGCAAACGCCTTCTCGTCTCCCGATGGGTCGTCCTCGCCAACTGAGGCGAACGACTGGTACTCGTCGCAAATGAAGACGGCGGGTCGGAAGTAACGCTTGGGTTCCTTTTTCATCTGGGCCGGCCGCCGGAGAAGGGTCTGGAGCCAGGCGTTTTTGAGGAACACGCCCACGGCGCGGGCCAACGCCGGATTCGATCCGGCGGGCATGTTGAGGGCGAGGACTTTTCCGCTCTCGATCAGCTCGTCCAGGGGTGGAAGATGTCGCTTGATGCCGCCGGCTTCTGTCGGCTCCCACTTCGGCCTCTCGGCCTCGTCCTCCACCGGCGGCGCCTTGGGACAGAAAATGGAGGCGACGTCGTCCATGTCGAACAGAGAGAGGAAACTGGAAATGCCCTCGACACACGTGGTGCGCAGTTTCGGGTCCAGCTTCATCCAATCGTGGTCGTACCAGGTTCGCACACTGCCCAACCGCGCCTTCAAACGCTTCGTGTCCGTGTGTCCGTCGGGAGTGATGATGTCGTATTCGATCCCTTCGGTTTGCAACCCGCGTTCAACCGCTCCCGTCTGGATGCCTTTATATTGCCCGCCGGAAAGTAAGGCCCAGGTTCCGAATGCGAGCAGTTCGTCCTTGTGCGCCTTCCAATCCTTGTCTGAAATCACGACGGCTCCTTGCGTTTGAACGTCCACGATAAATTGAGCCTCATCGAGCTTTTCTGCGAACAGTTCGGGGTTGATCGCGCATTTGTAAACATCCTGCAAGGTGACCCAACGGTCGGGAAAGATCCGGTACAGCTCGATAATCCACTTCACCAGATTCGTGTAGGCCTGTTGCCAGAACGGGTCTTTCCCCTTGCCGAATAACTGATTCAGGAGAGACGACACCGTATAGGCCAGGGAGTAGGAATCGAGCCAGTGTGCGGCCAGGGGATTCCACTGCCAGTCGCCGTCCATGCTCAGTTCCATGTAATCGTCTTCCCGGCCCGCCTTTTCGAGAATCTCCCGGAGGTCGTAGCAGAAATCCCCCTTGACCTCGAGGACCAGGGCGGCCGCCCGCCGTTCCGGGTTCGTCGCTTGCCAACCGAGCAATTGCCGGGCAAACGGGTTCATGCAAGCCGAGGTCTTCCCGGACCCGACCGCCCCGAAGATGGCGATTCCGGTATAGAGGCCGCGGGCCGGGATCACGAGCCAGTCCGGGTTGGGAACTTCGCGCGCCTCGACCGGGTGATGCGTTTCGCCAACGACGATGGCCGGTTTCTCGTCTGTTTCCGAAATCGGCCACGGGGGCAGCTCGCCCTTGCCCTGTTTCTTCCGTGGACCGGATTCGAACCAGACCCGCCAAACGCCCGAAATAAGTGTCCCGCCAATGAACACCACGACACCGGGCATGGCGGCATACCAGCCGTGCATGAGCCACAAAAGCACCGGCGCATTCAGAGCCATGAGCGCGACGACGGGGTTCTCCGATCCGTCCGGAAACGGGCTCAACACATACCGCCCGGTCGCGGCGGCAACCGCCAGGACGAAGAGGAAAATATGACTCCATTTCATGCCGGATCATTCCTCAGGAATCCGAGCCTTCCCGCAGGGATCATTGTGGCGGGAGCGACCCTCCCTTGGGAGGGCGGCCCCAGACCCCCGGAGTGCGCGGCGCTGAGGGGGTCTGGGGCCGCGCGAGGCACAAAAAAGGGGGGTCGCTCCCGCCACTCTCCCCCCCTCTGGTGCGGCGCTGACCCTGGGGTTGCACAATGGCCTAACCACAAGCAGGGATGGGAGATATGGGACAGAGAATTTGCGCATTGGTCGTGCGCATGAGTACCCGCTAGCCATGCGCAGGCTGGTGCGGCATCGGGCTTGCGCATTGGGGGTCCGATTTTCAAGGGTGTGTGACCTGGTTTTTCGTGCCAGATCAAGGCCGAGATCCTCTCGAAAAAAGCACGGGGGTGCGATCTCATGCCGGAGCCTCGTAGAGCCGCACACCGTCGGGATAAATCCTCCGGGATCGCCATATCTCAAACGTGTCAATCCGGATGTTGTACGGCAACGGTTTTGACAGCAGATCCTTCAATTCCCGATAGCGGCGCACGGTGTTTTTCTGGCCGCCGCAGCGCGCAAACGTTTCGGAATCGAAGGTGTCGATGCCCCTGGAAACCGCGTCTAGTTCCTTCTGCAACTCCTCCTCCCGGTAGCTTCCGGCCTTGACGCCCTCCCGATCCCGCGCCCATCCGTTCAACACGCTTCTCGCACGCTTGTCGGCATCCGGATTGACGCCGATTGCAGCCACATGAATCTTGATCCCCCGCTTCCGCATGCCGGCCCAGACATGCTCGTGTGTCTGGCCCCAATGCCGCAGTTCGGTGGCGGTTCCGTTGCCCGGATCGACATAGACAAACGTGGTGGTCCGGCCTCCGGCAACGGGTAATTTCAGGTGGAAATACCGGGTGACGCTCCCGGCCGATCCACCATAAATCCGCTTCGGCAGGCGGTTCTTCGGGACGCCGACTCCTTTGCAGTACCAAACCTTTTCCTCTTCGGTCGGGAGCCATTCCAGTTCAGGATGTTCGATGACGTAATCCAGAGACAGGAGTCGCCGAAGATAGCCCGCCGGATCGGCACGTCTCCGGTGCCGGATATTGGGAACCCCCAACTCCCGGTAGATGCCCTTGAAGGTGATCCGGCAGGCCCGCGTGCGGTCCTCGTGGCGAATGAGGGGAATGGGCTCTTCCACGGCCAGTTTCAGGGCTACGAGGCTCTGAACGAAGCGCCCCGCGCGGCTATGATGGGCATGGAAATAAGCGATGTATTGAGCGCGGGTAAACATGCCGCTATGGAGACAGACCATCGCGACCCACTCGGCGTCTTGCTGGCTCCATCCGAACAGTTCAAGATTCTTTTCACGCTCTCGCAAATGCGCAATCATGGCGTCTCGGTGATAAGGGTTCTGTCCGTTTCCAGGTATGTGACCTGGATGCCCATCGGGTTGACGACGACCAGGTCGGCCGGTATGACCGGCATGAAGACAAACTGCATCGTGGCCGTCCATGCTTCCTGGGATACCTCCCGTTCCTGCCGGGTCCGGATCAGGACGAAGTCGGCCACCGCTCCGTGCGGCTCGGTGGGATTGGCCTGAATCCGAAGGATGACATTCTCGACGCGGAGTTCTTCTCCGGTGATCCCGGCGGCCAGCATGGCGATTTCTTCGTTGCTGGCGGTGAAGGCCGTGTTGGCCAGATCGGTGCTGAGGAACCGGAGGCTGCGCGGCCAGTATTCCTGGGCCGTTGCGCGGCGGCGGCCGAAGTGGTCATGGAGGAAGCGGTTGAGGAAATACTTGGTGGTCGGGTCGCGCGGGTCGGCCTGGGCCTCGACCGTCTCATAGGCCAGGGCTTCGGCCCGGCCGACTTCATCCACCCGCACGACAATCGGCCGGGGCGGCTCGACCGAAGAGAGCCGAACCACGGCGATGGTGACGAATAGGAGCAACAGGCCGAGGACGATGGAGAACACGCGCAGGTGACGGTTCGAATGGATCGTCTCGCCCCATATCTCGGCGTATTCCCGGCCGGCGTCAGATTCTGTGTCTTTGGATTTTGCCACGGATTGTTATGCTCCCTTGAATTTAGAAACACCCTGCGCGGCCTGGCCGATGAGGCCCATGATTCCACCGCCACCGCCGCTTCCCGAGACGAGTTGTGAGGCCAGCGTGCCGATCATGAGCGAGGACAAGACTCCCGCGGCCACCAGGGGAACGATGCTGAGGAACCAGGCCGTGCTGTGCCACCAGAAGCTGTTACCGGGCGGGGGCCCATTGATGATCGCCTCGATCCAGCCCATGCTGGCCGCGAGGAACACCCGCATCAGCGCCGCCGCGATCGCGCCGTAGAGGGTGTAGGTGAACATGCCCTTGAACCACCCCCAGAACAGGAATGCGAGGGGCTCGACCAGGAGAAAGGGAATGAAGAGCGGCCCGAGGATCAGGAGCACGCCCAGGGCGAGCTGCGCCCATATCACCTGCCCCATTGAAACGGCATAGATCACGATGAGACACAGGAGAATGAGCAGGAGAAACAGCTCGAAGATGATGGTGTGGAGAAAGGCCATGAACAGGTAGGACAGGTTCGTGAGGCCATTGAGGACAATGTCGAGCATCCCGCTTCCCGACCCCAGCTCCATGGACGAGGCGCGCGCAAAGAAGTTCTGGGAGAGCCGTGTAAAGGAGACGAGATAATCCTCGCCGGTGTTGGCGATCAGGACGCCCTGGAGCCAGTTGCCGCCTTCGGTAATGGCGGCTGTGAACGACAGGGTCGATCCGGGAAGGGGTGTGTTATAGAAGCTGAGCATCGCCCAGGGGAACCAGAGTGCGATGACGATCCGAACGAGGTCCCATGGCCGGAAATCGCCCGTGAAGGCGATGCGCAGACCGGTCCAGGCGACGAGGATGGCGGCCAGCCCCCGCCACATCGCCATACCGGTCGCCATGACTTGCGGGGCGGCCGCGGCGATAATCTGATCCATGATGCCGCTGACCACGGTGGCCACGTCGGGCGCGGCCGCCGGGTCGGCCGGTATGGTCGGAACGAGTTGGAGCATCAGCACGAGCATCATCAGTTCCCGGCAAAGAGCGGATGCAAGCGATAGCCGCCATACATGGATTCGATGCGCGCGCCGGCGCCCAGCGCCAGTGCGGCCTGTTGCTGGGCCCATTGGGCTTCAAGGGCCGCACGTTCGGCCAACCTGCGTGCTTCGATCTCCCGCCGGAGTTCCTCTCCACGAAAGCGATCCGCTGCCGCTTCTGTTGCCGCCATGGCGCGGCTGCGTCCAATTCCGATCAGGGTTCGGATTTCGGCGAGCGATGCGAGGGCATCACCCTCGGTGAGCGCCGGCGATGAGCGATTTGCCCCGCCGGTATCGGGGTCCGCATCGACCCGCTCCCCGATGCGGTTGACGGCCGCGATGCTTGATTCGCGGATTTCGATCAGGTCGGCCCCGGCATCCGCCCGGGCGCCGGCATACTCGAGGCGCCGGTCGCCTTCCACCCGTTGCCGTTCGAAGCTCGCAACGGCGGCATCGGCGGCATGGGGGCCGCTCTGGTAGATAGTGCGGATGTCGGCCTCGGTGACGGTATCCGCTTCTTGCAACACGTCGCGCCAACTTCGACTAAAGGATTGGCTGCTGTCGGCAAAGTCCCGGATGGACCCGACCATATTCCCGGCCGGGCCGGTGAAATCCGAGTGCCAGTCGCGCGCGGTGTGGAGCAGATCCGTAGGCGTTGCGACAAGATCGGCCATGGGGTCTGTGATCGCGCCCAGCAAGCCCTGCGCCCCGTCGCGGACCTGGGTGAGTTGGCTCCGGGCGGTCTCGAGCTGCGCGACGAGCTTTTGAAGCTCCCGGACCTGGTTGGCGATCATCGTCCGCTGGTTGCCGTGCATCATCGGCCGCAGGACGAACCAGATGAGCAGGTCTTCGGGGCTGGGGATGCCGAAGATGCCGAAGGCCGGGACGGCCGCGGTCAGTGCAAAGACAAGCCCCCATGTAATGACTCGTTGTTTCATCATGGTCTTCAGTTCCCGGCAAAGAGCGGATGCAACCGATAGCCGCCATACATGGATTCGATGCGTTCGTCGGCGCCCAGCGCCAGTGCGGCCTGTTCCTGAGCCCATTGGGCTTCAAGGGCCGCACGTTGGGCGAGGCGCCGGGCTTCGATCTCCCGCCGCATGACTTCGGCGTTGTAGGTTTCGGCCGCGGCGGCGGAAGCGTCCCAGGCTTCCATTTGAGCCAGCGCCCCCAGAAGTTGTCCCTGGGAGAGATTGCCGGCCAGGATCGCTTGTTGCAGCGCCGTGTCGGAAACATTGTTTTCCCCGGCTACGGTGTCGATCTTGACTTGGACTTCGGCGGCCGTGGCGGCAAGAGACGCCGCGGCATCGGCGCGCGCATGGGACAGGACCACGCTGCGGTCCGCGTAGTCGCGTTGCCGCTCAAAGGTCGCAACCGCGGCATCGGCGGCATTGGGACCGCTCTGGTAGATATTGCGGATGTCGGCCTCGGTGACCGTGTCCGCGTCTTCCAACACGCTGCGCCAGCTCTCACTGAGCGATGTGCCGTCATCCATCCCGGCCAGCGCGCTAACGAGGCTCCCGGCCGGGCCGGTGAAATCCGCGTGCCAGTCGCGCGCGGTGTTGAGCAGGTCGGTGGGCCCGGCGATGAGATCCGTAATCGGGTCGGCAATCGCGCCGATCTGTCCAAGCGCGGAATCCCTCAGATGCTCGAACTGGCCGGTGAGCTGCGCGATGTGGGTGTCCATGCGCGTCAGGGCCTGAACCTGGTTGGAAATCTGCGTGCCCTGATTGGCGATCATCACGAGATAGTGAATGCTGTCCTGAGCGGTTCCGCGCCGGACAGCACCCGGAAGCCAGAAAGCTCCGATGGCGATGAGGACGATAAATGTTTTCTTCATTGGGGATGCTCCTTTAGTTGCCGGAAAAGACCGGATGCAAGCGATAGCCGCCGTACATGGATTCGATGCGCCCGCCGGCGCCCAGCGCTAGTGCGGCCTGTTGCTGGGCCCATTGGGCTTCAAGGGCCGCACGTTCGGCCAGGCGCCGGGCATCGATCTCCCGGCGAGAGGTTTCCGCGTTGTAGGCATCCGCCGCCTGGGCGGATGTTTGGTAAGCACGAAGCCCGGCCAGCGCCACAATAAGCCGCGCGCGCGTGAGCGTAGCGGCGAGCCGGGTTTGAGCGAGGCCCGTACGGGTGACGCTGTTGCGCGCTTCAAGATCCGCAACAACGCGTTCGGCCTCGTCCAGTGTCTGGGTCAGAGACGCGGCGGCATCGGCCTGGGCATGGGCCAGGACCACACCGCGATCTGTGTAGTCCCGTTGCCGCTCGAAGGTGGCAACCGCGGAATCGGCGGCATTGGGACCGCTCTGGTAGATAGTGCGGATGGCGGCCGCGGAAACCGTGTCGGAGGTTTGCAACACGTCGCGCCAGTCGGGAAGCGGCACGGGGGTATTGAGCAGAGCGGCGGGCGCGGCGAGCAGCTGTGGGTAGGAATCGCTGAACGCGCCAAGCATGTTGAGGGTGTCACACGCCACCGCGGCCTCGTTTATGGGAGTCGCTTCGGCGCCCGCCGCCATGCCCTGCGCCGAACAGTCCAGGCTCGTAAATTGATTCAGTAATGTCGTGTAGCGCGTGATCCGATTGAGGATCTCCTGAATCTGATTGCCGATCTCGGTGGCTTGCAGGTCCAGGTCGAACTGCGCGCTCGCGCCCGGGGGCATGGCAAGGACCCCAGTGAGGGTGAGAGAAAGAGAGAAAGCGATCATGTGTTTGATCGTCATTGGATGCCCCCAGTCGGCGGCGGTGCCGGCGGCACGAGGACGTCGCCGGTGAACCAGATGCGCACGCGGTGGCCCGCGCGAATCGTGATGGTGGGCAGGCGATTGAGGAAGCGGTCGAGAATCCGCACCGCACCTTCCCCAAGCCCCTGGCTGGCTCCGGCCTGGAAACCGGGACGGCCTCCGGCATAGGGGTTTGAGCCGATGGCGGTCAGGCCGGAAAGGATGCCGACGGCGCCGGCCGCCGCAAACATCGAGAAGTAATGTCGATCGACTGCGTCCTTGAGCGCGCTTTCCCCAATCTGGTTGAGGCCGTTAAATTCGAGTGAGACGGTGCGGCCGTCGGGCCAGATGATGCGGTGGAAGGCAACGGCCAGGCGCTCCTGGTCGGCCCCGGAAACGGCCTCGACGGTGCCGACGGCGCGCGCGCCGCGCGGGATCAGGACCCGTTGGCGGTCCGCGGAATAGAAAGGGACCGATACGTTGGCGAGGACCGGACCGGGAAACTCGCCACTGAGCTCGGTGACCAGAACGGCCTCCAGAAACGATCCTTCATAGATACGGTCCCAACCGTCGGGATCGGTCGGCCGGTCGACGACGGGCGTTTCCGTTTCGGGTTGCAGCAGTGCAAGAGAAGGGGCCGGGCCGGCCGCCGCCGGCGCGGGCCGCCCGGTAGTGGCCAGATCCCGGTCGTTGAGTTCGGTGAGTAATTGGAGAAATTCTCCAGCTGTGGAAATGGACTCTTGGGCTGTGACGGCCGGAAGGGCGGCCTGGGGAGCGTGGGCGGCCTGGACCCGATCGGAAAGTGTGCCGGGGAGCTCGGCCACAGCCGCTTCGGAGTTCCGATAGGACAGCACAAGCGGTTCGGTGCGAAGGGAACGTCGACGGCGCTCCATTTCCTCGAGCCGCAGTGTTTCCAGTAACACCGCCTCGGCTTCGGACCGGGGCACGTCAACGAAGGGGACGGGCTGATCATCAGGAATCAAGCCTGTGCCGGGGCCTTGACCGGGCAGCCCTACGATGCCCGCGCCCAATATGGCCGCAGTTGATTCCTGTGCGTTCTGTAGTTGGGCCAATTGGCGCTCGGCCGCCTCGGCTTGCCGCCGGGCTTCGGCTTCGATTGCGGCCTGGGCCCTCTGTTGCAGATCGAAGCCGGCGGCCTCGGGAACGTCAATCTCGGCTTCGGGCCCGCCGCCGCCGGTGAAAGTATAGGTCAGCAGCGTTGCGGCCAGGAGCAGGGATATGGCCGCAACGCCAATCTTGGTGATGAGGCCGCCGGGCATGACGCCGCCCGGCGGGACGGGAATCTTTTTCCATACGCTCATGACTAACGCTCCGGTTCGTAGCGCCAGATCGCACGGCGCTCTCCAATTTGCAGCCAGCCGGAATCGAGGATGCGCCGCACAATGTACAGGCCGTCTTCGGTGAGGTCGTAGGCGACCAGCGTGGAGTCGCCATCCACGGCTTCATACAGGGCCGGTGATTCCTGGGCGTGTGAGCGGAGATAGGTGAACTGGCCGTCGTGCCACATGGCTTCGACATTGAAGGGGGGTTCGTGTGCCCGATCCGACAGGCTGTAAACAAAATGCAGCCGCGTGGGATAGTCCGCCCGAAAGTCCTCGACGGCCGCCGCGGCCTCAGCGCGGGCCTCCGCAGCCAGGGTGTCGGCCGCGGCCTGGGCGTTGCGCGCCGTCTCCTGAGCCTGTTGCGCCATGACCTGATAGGCGGTGACTTCGGAACGGGCAATGAAGGCCGGGGTGTGGGGCTCGGCCGAGATGAGGGTGTCGTCCCCGATCGGCGGCGGCTCGATCCGGACGACCAGGTGCGGCTCCCCGCCCTCGGATGCGAGGAAGGAATAGATCCGTCCGGACTCGCAAATCAGGGCGACGTTGGTGTCGACACCGGTTGCAATGGGTTTCAGGAACGCGACATTCGCCGCGCCGGTCAGATGCCAGTATTCGGAATCCCCGACAACGAAATCGAGGATGTTTTCGGTCTCCGGCAAAACGATGACGGTGGTGTGCCGCACCTGCGTTTGAATGTCCACGAGTTGATCGACACCGGGGATCGCCTCGATGCGCAGCATGGGCCCGCCGTCCTGGGCCCCAGCCGCCGGTAGGGGAGCGATCGCCCATGGCAAGAGGAGCGGAACCATAAAGCCAGCCCACACGACCCACAGGATTTTCTTAAAGCACTTCATTGAATGGTTCTCCTTATCGTCCTGAATATGTGTTTCTTATTGTCCCGTGCCCAATAGTTCGAGGGCGCGTTGCAGTCCGTGTTCCGCGATCATCTCTGCGCGCCGTTCCGAATCACGGGGGTTGGACGTATAGAGCCAGTAACTCGCCGGATCCACTTCAAGCCGGAGGATCGCGGCCCCTCCGGCGCGCTTCAGGTACAGCTCCATCTTCGGAACGAGAGAGCGGATCGTGTCCATTTCGTCTGGATTGAGCCGGAAGATCTCCCCGACCTGTTCGGGGAGATTCGGGTTCGCCAGGAAAATCTTGGTGGGCATGGATTCCAGCAGCCCGGCCGCCTCGGGCGTACGGGTCACGTCCCCGGCGCTCTGTGTCGCCATGATGAGAGCGGCGTTCCTCTTCCGCCAGGTCTTGGCGGCCTCGGCGAGATAGGACAACACGGCGGGGTCTTTGAGATAGCGCCACGCCTCATCCACCACCATGAGCTTAACGCGCCGAATGTCGGCGGGGTCTTCCAGGGCAATCCGCAAGCGTTCGAGCAGGTAGAACATGGCGGCTTCACAGAGGTCTTCATGTTCGGCCGCCCCGGCCAGGTCGATCACTTGCCACTCGGCAAATTCCAGATCGTCGCCATCGGCCGCGTTATCGAAATACCGGGCCCAGGTTCCCGCACCGTGCCAGCGTCCCATCGCGGCCCACATGCGTTTGGGCAAGGAGCGGACCAGGGAGCTGAGGTTACGGCTGGCCGGGGGAAAGGCATAGAGGTCTTCAATGCGGCTGCGGATTTCAGTGGGATCGTCGCCTGTGGTTTCCATGCCCCCGAGCCGAAGCAGTCGGGTCACCCATCCGGTAAGGAACTGAAACGTGCGTTCACCGGGAGGGAGACTGAACGGGCGCAAGCGGAAGGAATCGCCCGAGGCGCCATCATTGGGAGAGAGTTCCAGGTAGCCCCCGCCGAGGAAACGTGTGAGCCAGCGATAGCTGCCGCCCAGGTCGAGAATCAACACGCGCGGTTGGTACTGCAACGATTGAACGAGCAGGAAGTTGAGTGTGAAGCTCTTGCCCGCCCCGGTCGCCCCGAGGATGAGGGTGTGCCCGACATCGCCGGCAAAGAGGTCATAGAAGAATGGCGTCTGCCAGTGCGTCTCGAGCGTCGTGAGTGCGGGTGCTTCAAGATGGGCGCTCTGTTCTCTGCCGCGGGGCGGGCCGAATAGCGGCGCGAGCGCGGCCGCCGCTCCGGCGGACACCAGGACCTTGCGCAGCTGCCGGGAGCGGGGCTGGCCCGGCATCCGATTGAACCACTGCGCGAGCTGCCCATAGCCCTCCTGGATCAGTTTGGCGTCATGGGTGGCGAAGATGCGGCGCAGATCGCCGTCCAGGCGCTCGATGTTGGAAAGCGCGCCATGCAGGGCAATGGACAAACTGATGTCGCCATAGGCAATGCCATCGGTTTCCAGCTCGACCAGGGCCCTCGAGAGCCGATCCGACTCCGCGCTGGCCACGCTGTCTTCCATGGCCACGGCGCTGCCTTCGGTTTCCTGAACGTGCGCCATCATCGAGTACCGCTGGGAGAAATAGTGCTTGCGCGCGGAGTTGATCTTCTTGCGCCCCGTCTCGGTCGTGTAGGGCCGCCATTCCAGCGACACCGTCATGCGGGCGTTGAGGCGGTAGAGGTCGTTGAGCATGTTGGCGCGGGCCGCGGCAGGTGGTGAGAGCAGGGAATAGAGGACGACGGGCTCCCCGTCGAGGCGCAGAAAGCGCCGCTCGGCATCGAGCTCGGAAACGGCGAGGCTCCAGTTCAATCCAGAGGTGACCGAACCATCCCAGGGCAGGCCCGGCCGGTTGACCAACTCAGAGAGGAATCGGCCCCCGTCCCGGCCGTTCAACAGCTCGATCCCGGTCAGGTCGGAGACGAGCTTCGAACCCGCATCCACAACCTGCCGGAAGCGCCCCGCCGCGGCCTCGACCTCATCGTAAAGGTAGACGGCTTCATGGGGGGCGCGGTTTCGGGCGAGCCAGGCGCGACAGTAGTTGAGCCACCACGGTCCGCGTCGGTTGGCGGTGGTGGCCTGTTGCAATCCCGGATCGTGACACCAGACCAGATACGCCTGAACGTCCTGCAATCGTTCGGCAAGGAATGCCTTGCGGCGGCGGCGCGCGATTGCCGAAACGCTATCGCCGTCATCGGATGCGTCGGCCCCAAGATCCACCGGCCGCCGGGCTCGACATTGGAGAGCAGACGGGTCCAGCGTTCAAGGACCGTGTCAAGCGCCTTGGGGGTTCGGCCATCGAGGGGGCTTGGGGTGATGCGGCCCACGCATAACAACTGGCCATCCCGGGTCAGACAGGTCCGGTCGTCAGTGAGGTAACCCCACCAGGGCAACTCTTCGGCCAGTGCCCCGGCCGCATCGTATTCCCTACGTTCACCGGCAAGATTCATTTGTGCCGTCCTTCGAGGATCACGCGCCACGGCTCGGTGATCCACTTGCCCGGGTCGTAACGCGGCTTGAAACGGGTCGACGCCTTGAGGATCGTGAGCATGTTCGGGTCCTGTTTCCAGGCGAGGTAGCCCGCGCCCCACAGCGCAGCGAAGACCACCATTGCCGTGACGATGGCATTCAGGGCGTTCCAGAGGGCGAGCGCCAGCGTGGCGCTCAGAATGAACCACGTGCGCTCGACCCCCATGATGGTGAGCGGCCGGCTGAGACTGGCGTAACACGGCCAGAGCCGCTTTCCGTGCCGTGCCATCAGGGAAACAGCCAGCCGAGGAAATTGACCGCACCCACGGCCATGCCGACACCGAAGATGATCCCGGCCATGGCCTTCTTGCTGCCGCCCTCGCCGAAGGCGAACATCAGGCCGCCGCAGACGATGCTGATTAGCGCCAGCCCGCGCGCGATCGGCCCGGTAAATGCGTTCTCGAGGACCGTGATGGCCTGGAGCCAGGGGCTCTGCGCCCAGAGGGTGGCCGGAGCCGATAGCAGGATGGCGACCACCCACAGACCGCGATGGCACCATTTGTTGTTGTTTGTAAACAGAGTCATAGTTGACCTCCCTATAAATGGTGTTGTCGTGTTGTTGTTAATCGAGATACAGACCTTGATCGCTCCGTTCGAGGGCGTGTTGCAGGTCCCGATCCCCTGAGCCACGGCGAATGCCGCGCTCCACCAGATCGACCCGCCGCCCCAGATCGGCCAGACCCACGACACGCGCCAGCGCGTAGAACACCACGATGCTGGTGACGAAAGCAGCCGCCGCGTGAAGGCCAAGCGTTAGCGCATGCGTGCGAAGGATCGTGCCCCACCAGGGCGAGAGAAAATCGAGCTGCGGCCCGACTAAAAGAACAGCCAGCCCGCCCAGCGCCGACGTGACGCCAATGCCAAAGAAGATCGGTTTCATAGTTCGATGACTCCCTGGCCACGTTCACCGCCGCCCCCGCCCCCGCCACTGCCACGACTGGCCGAGCGGGCCAGTTTCGCGACCTGGGCGAGGAGCGACTGAGCGCGCTGGCTCCCGTTGCCGTGCATGCGGAATCCCGCTGCGGTCTTGGCCGCAATGTCAGCGGCCCGGTAGTTGCCGGAGACGACTTCGATGTTGACGTGGCCTCGGGTGAGGCCGTCGGGTTCGAGATATTCCAGCTGCGCGTCGGGATACTGCACCTTGCCGTGCTGGGCCGGGAGGTGGAACCGCTCGGCGGCCTTCAATCGCGCCCGGTCGGCCGCCTCCCGGCCGCCACGGACGCGCGCGGTTTCGGACCGGCTATTGATCTCCGCTTTCAGTTCCGCGTCGGTGCGGACCCTCCGAAGCCTTGCTCCACGCTCTTCGATGCGTGCCTGTTCCAGGCGAGCCGCCCGGTAGATGGCCACGTCATGTGCCATGTCGCGCGACTTCGAGCCCGGACTGTCCCAGACGCGCTGTTGCGGGTCCATTCCCCAATCCCCGCCCTGTGTCCGGGCACGCCGGGCTCCGGCGGCGGTGGGAGACAGGACGCGGTATTTCCCGCCATTGGGTCCCTGAAGGGTACGTTCGGTGACCCATCCATCGGCCTTCATCTGATCGAGGGCTTTCCGGGCAGTGAATGGGTTGCCCCCGAAACGTTCCCGCACAATGTCGGCGACGGCGACAACGCGGTAATGACCGACGTCTGCCACGGCGGCATTCATCCGCTCTGTGATGTCCTGCTTCTCCCGGCCCGGGTCGTAGTTCGACCGATGGCCGGGGCGCTCCGGGGCCCGGTCGGGCTGGAGTGGCCGGTCGGGTTCCGGTTGCCGGTCGCGAGCTGTCGTCTCCCGGATGTCAAAACGGTCCATGCGACGAGGCCTCCGTTTCCACTGCCGCCTCGGCCAGGTCGTCCTGTCGAAACGCACAGACCCGCGTGTGTGCGATGTCGGCGACCTTGGCGAGGAGCAAGAGGTCATTGCGGCCGAAGCTGTGCGTGGTCTTCCACCGGTCACCTTCGCGGTAGATGCGGGAAAAGACGACGCTGTAGCGTGCTTGTCCGTCGTCGGTGGTATTCATCCAGATCGTTGCCTTGATGCGGCCAAAGCGGATCTCATCGGCCGGTTGCGTGTCCGTCATTCCTAATCCCTCCTTCTGTTACTGTTAGCGGCTCAACTCGATTTCAGGTGCTTTCACCGGGACCGCCGGTTGCACTTCGCGCGCGACCACCGGCGTGGGCATCGCCCGTCCGCGCTCCGGCTCCTCGGCTGTTCGGCTGGGTGCATCCGTGGCCCTGGCCAGTTCTTCCGTGCGTTGGCGCTCGGGCGCTTCACAGACGTAGTCGGAGATGCGCCCGGCTTCGGCCGCCGCCTTATAGATCTCCTTCGGATCGTCCTTGAGCACCTCGACCCACCCCTTGACGTATGCGGTTCCATGTTGCGGCTCATACGCCACGCCCAGGCGATCGGACGACATCATGGCGCTGATTTCCGCCCTGAGTTCTTCCCGCGCGTACGCTTCCGATCCGAAGCCGTCCTTGATGCCTTGGTGCAGACTCTCCCGGTTCAACCGGTCCGGGTGTCCGGTGCTGTGGCCGACTTCATGGAGCGCGGTCTGGTAATAGCCTTCCGCGTTCTTGAATTGCGACCGCTCGGGCAACACGATCTCGTTCCGGTGCATGTTGTAGTAGGCGCGGTTCCCGTTGACTTCGCGGATCCGCACCCCGTTCGCCCGGATGACTTTCTCCACGTTCTGCTGCGCCTCCCATCCGGGAGTCGCCCTGGCCCGATCGGGGAGTTTGAGGCCTTCGGCTTGCTCGACGTTGAACACGGTGTAGCGTCGCCACATCGGCCGCGTTGTCTTCTCGGCATCCGGATTCTTGACTTTGTGTTCGGGCCCGTCCCCTGGGGTGGCTTCGGTGCCATCGGCCCGCTCCGCAGGCTTGTAGACGAGGACGGTAGTGCCGCGTTCGCCTTTCCGGACCTGCCCCCCGGCCTCCTTGATCTGCTTGTAGGTGCCCCAGCGATTGTCGTTGTAGGCGCGCCCGGTGCGCTTGACCATCAGCTGCAAGGCATTGCCGCCCTGATAGCGCGCGCCCGTTCGGAAGTTCTCAGGCATGCGGTTTTCGCCGGGCTCCCAGTGTTTCTGCCACGGCGCGGTGCCGCGCTCGATCTGGGTGATGATGTCGTCGGCAAACTGCTTGTAATGCGCGTCTGCCGTCTTTCCTTGCCGGCGCATGGGCCGCCCCCTGTCCGGCGTGTTTTCCTGTTGGGGTGTCGCCGCCTTTTCGAGGACGCGCACGGCTGCATCGTTCCTGGAACTGGGATCGAGACGCTCACGCCGATCCGTTGCCACATCGAGCGGAGTCCGTCCCTGGTTATCCCGCAGGTTCGGATCGGCGCCAGCCTTGAGCAACCGTTCGGTGATTTCCGGGGAGCCATTGGCAGCGGCATAGTGCAAGGGGGTCCGCCCCTCCGAATCGGAAACACCCGGGCGGGCCGTGGCGTCAAGCAAGCGATTCACGGATTCAGGCGAATCCGATTGGACGGCCAGGTGCAACGGGGTCTGTTGATCCGTGCCGGCTGAGCAGTGGGGATTCGCCCCTTCCGCGAGCAACCGTTCCACCGCCTCGGCTCCGTCCAGGGATTCGGCCGCCCGATTGAGCGGGGTCCAGCCTTCGTTATCCCGCACGTTGGGATCGGCCCCCTCTTGAAGCAAACGGTGGACGCTGAGAGATGAGCCTTTCTCGGCCGCCCGATGCAAGGGAGTCCGCCCCTCTGGATCGGCCGGATTGACCGCATTCTGAATCCGCTCATACTCTTCCGGGCTTGTTCGCAATGCGTGGGGGAGAACTTCTTTGTTGCGAATGTAGCCGGGGTCGTTGGCTCTCGCTTCTTGCTCGTGTTCCCCGCGCCCTCGATCGCCGTCCGGGTCGCGAAGGTGTTGGATAGGGACACGGCCCGTATCATCACGCGCCTCCAGGTTCGCTCCGGCTTCGAGCAGCCGGTTCACCATGTCCTGCCGGTCGGCGGCATAGGCCCGATGCAGGGGGGTCCGCCCCTCGTTGTCCGGGGCGTTCGGGTCGGCCCCATGATCGAGAAGAGTCTTCGCGCCCTCGGTCCAACTTTTCTCGACTGCCCGATGCAAGGGCGTGGCACCGTCCCTGTCGCGGACATCGAAGGACGCCCCGGCCTCGATCAGACGGGCCAGCATTTCCTCGCGTCCGGACTCGGCGGCGTAATGCAGGGGTGTGGCGCCGGCGTTGTCCCGGGCATTCAAAGACGCCCCGGCCTCGATCAAGAGGACGCCCCGGCTAGGGGAAGTCTGTGGTGCCGCCCGATGCAGGGGAGTGGCACCCTTATCGTCCCGGGCGTTCACGTCGGCCCCGGCCCCAATCAAGGTGCGCGACACATCGAGGTCGGGATTGCGAATGGCGGCGCGATGCAACGGGGTCTCGCCCCGCCAATTCCGCAGGTTCGGATCGGCCCCCTTTTTGATGAGGTCGCGGACCTGATGTTCGGTTTGAGTCGCGGCGGCGCGATGCATTCGAGACGCGCCATCGAGGAGAGAGTCAATGAAGTCTTTTCTCCGGCTCATCTAATCCGCCTCCGGCTCTGCGGGATCGACCGGTGCGAAAAACTCTCGATCGCTCACCACGTTCTCGACGAGGGGGTAGAATCCCATCTGTGCGGCCAGCTCGTCGGACGCCTCGAAAGGCTCGCCGCTGGCAAAGCAGGCGTTAAATTCCTCCCTCGTCGTTGCAACCCGGATACGTTCTGGCATGACGGACCTCCTCTATGTGCTGTTATTGTCCAGACCCGCCTGGAAGCGGTATCCGGACGGGGCTGAATAAGCGGATCGCCTCGCGGCCCACCGTCTCGGCGCTGTCCCACAGTGTTTCGCCTGTGATTCCGAGGAAAGATCCCAGAGCGAGCCCACCCACCAGCGCAGCAGCGAGCAGTGGCTTCTCGCGCTGGATTCGTTGCCGGAGAGTAAGCCGCGGCGCGATCTGATCCGGCGGCGGGGCAATCTGATCCGGCAAGGCCTGGAAGCGCCTCGAAAGATCCTGCCGGACGTTTCGAA
Source organism: Terriglobia bacterium (assembly GCA_965218085.1). Classification (GTDB taxonomy): domain Bacteria; phylum Acidobacteriota; class Terriglobia; order 20CM-2-55-15; family 20CM-2-55-15. The sequence goes on from CBDCKF010000002.1 coordinate 559,075, forward strand.
GTTCATCATCCAACACGTTCTGGACTTCGATCAGCCCGTTCTGCATGTGGGGCACGAGCTTGTCCCAATACATCTTTTTGATTGTCCGGTACGCCTCGGCGGCTTCTTCACGGCTCTTCATGCCCTGGCTCTCTTCGATCATGGCGTTGACGAACCGCTCGTCGGCTGCGAGCGCCCGTTCAAGCTCCCCTGTTCTTTGGGCACGCTTGGCTTCACCCTTTGCATACTCGGCGGCAAACGCCATCAACCGCGCGTCCTGTTTCGCCAGGAGGTTTCGCGCCCCGGTCTCCGGGTCTTCTCCTGAATCGAAAACACGCTTTAGCGCTTGGACAATCTCGTTAACGCGATCCGGTTCCGTGTCCGGATCCGACGGCTTCCCCGCCGGTCCCGGGCCTTCCTGAGAAGCGTCGGCCTGTTGAGCGACCGTGTCTTTCGCGGGGGCGTCCGGATCCGACGGCTTCCCCGCCGGTCCCGGGCCTTCCTGAGAAACGTCGGCCTGTTGAGCGACCGTGTCTTTCGCGGGGACGTCCGGATCCGATGGCTTCCCCGCCGGTCCCGGGCCTTCCTGGGAAGCGTCGGCGTTAACAGCCGTATGGATCAGGCCGGAGATCGAGCCTTCCTCGATCGTGTGTCGCTCATTGGCCTCATGTTCACTCATCGCATTCAACCTCGACGGCCGGCCGATTGCTCACACGCCAGACCGTGGGCACATCGTCGTCGTCGGGAAACAGTACAAAGCAGTGCCCCTCGCTGTCGGGTCCGGTCAGTGTGAGACCGCCGCTGCCGCGGTTGAGTTGATCGAGGGTGCGCTCCTGGGCCGCAATCCGTCCGGCGATCTCCGCGTTCTTTGCGACCTGCCATCTGAATTGCTGTTCGGTCCAGGCAAGACCGATCCATGCGGCGGACCCGACACCGGCGAGCAGGAAGGTGCCGAAGAGAAACGCCCTGCCCCACGCGCCGATCAGGTCTTGCCCGCGCGCGAGCTGTGCTGCGAATTTCGCCGAACGGGATTCAATGATCGGCTTTGCCCGGGCTTCGACATCGGCATCAAGTTGTTTCATGGCCGCTTCCATCTCCGTGGAAAGGACAGAGAGGCGGGCACCGACCTCACCGCGGTATTGTGAAAACTGAGCGTCAACTTCTTCGGTGATCATCTTCCGGAATTCGGCGCGCAGTTGCTCGTCGTCCATCACCGTTCGATCTCCTGGGCCGGTGACTTCCGCCCCATCCGCTTCCGCGCTTCCAGCTGCGTTCGGAGTGTCTTTCGAATCCATTGCACACCGGCCTTCAGCTCCGCCGCCGGCCGCGTTCGAATCCTCTCCCATGCGGCCCGCCGCCGCGCTGCACCGATTGCGGAGTCCAACGCCTGTATTTGCTGCTCCAGATCCCGGATCTCCGCCCCCGTACGTGCGACCTGGCTCCTGTGTTCGTCCCGTTCCGCTCGATCGGCGCGGTTGCTCCGCTCGATTGCCGCAGCCAGCCGAACGACCCGCGACCGGCCGCCGCGCGCGGCCCGGTATCGCTCCGGGCCGAGGTGGATGCTGGGGATGCGGTCGAGCTCCACGGCGCGCTCCAGATCCCCGCGCTCGAGGGCCTCGGCGCGCTGCGCCTCGAGGCTGCGGTGGTCGATCCGCTCGGGCCGGCCTGCTGCCTCCAGCGCCCGGTTGGCCGCCCTTGCCCAGCCTCTCCGGATGTTCTCGAGCCACTCCTTGCCATGGATCGAGCGGGTTTTCCGCGCCCCGCCCTTCTCCGGCTCCTTCCGGTTGTAACGCTTGAACCACCGCTCGGCGTCACGGTCGTGACCATCGAGGCCGCGTTCGGAAATCATCAGGCGGACGTGGGGATTCTCCCCGCCGCCCCGGCGGAGGGCCATCGTGTAGGGCAACCGTTCCTGTCCGGTGAGTTCGGCGGCGAAGCCATGGGCGAGGGCCCGTTGCTGGGCCGCGTTCAATTCCTTCGGCAGCGCGCACTCCACTTCGACAAACAACCGCCCGTTGACCCGTTCGTGTGCGTCCGCGGCGGCCCAATACCCGCGGGGATCGTCCTGGGCCCAGTCCGGCATGTGCCCGCTCTCGCTGTGAGCGAGTGCATCGCGGTCTTTCCCATCCTTCCCTTCCCGCGCGATGTATTGGGCCCTGGCGCGGGCCGATTGCCCGCCGTCACGGCTTCCGGTCTTCACATTCAGATGATAGATAGCCACCGCTTTCCCTCTGCCGGACCGGGTTTCTCGTCGCCCGTCAGCGTTCGATCTCCGGGGCCGGTATTTCGCGCCGAAGCGATGCGGCCGCGCCCTCAACGGTGCGCCGCGCGTAGTCTTCCGGGTTGGGTTGATCCTCAGCCCGGCCCTCTTCCAGGCGGGCCCGGACAATGGCCGGGTCCAGTCCGCGCCGCAGTGCCTCGAGGCACCACGCCCAATCGCGTTCACGCTGAGAGACTCCCGCCCCAGTCGGCTGGTGGGCAAGGTGTTCTGCCTCGGCTCTGTCGCCTTCTTCATCGTGCCCCTGTTCGATGAGCTCGCCGGAAACCGTCTTCTCGCGGTCTGCCCCGCGCTGCCAAAAGAATTTCTCCGCCATCGCGTGCCTCCATTCCTGCGCGTGCCCCTCACTCCCGGCGGCCGTGCTCCCCTCAACGGCCTTCCGGTCCTCGACCATCAAGCCGATCCGCTCTCCGGGTTCGGGGGTCCGCTCGAGGGCGAGTCGACGGTCGAACGTCCCGCGAAATTCCGCCTCCGCTCGGGTCGGGACGCACTTCACCCGTTGGCTTCCTCTTTCCGGATCAAGGTTTTCGCCTCTTCGGGGAGCTTCCGCCCGGAAAATCGCGGCGTGTACGGCCGCAGATGATACAGGCGGGTTCAAATTCGGGGTGGACCCCATATCGAGCCTCCCCGGAGACGCTTCCCGGTCCGTTTATGGAGGGGAAAGGCTCCGTTGGGCCGATACTGTCCGAATCGGAGGGGGCGGGGGAAGTATGATCCGTCACGCGCCGGAGGCGGCGGCGTGCCCGGTAGACCCGGTTCCGGTCGCGGTGATCGAGCTGTCCCTCCAGGCTGTGCTGGTGTTTCCGTCTGGCGGCCCGCTTTTGTAGCGTGCGCGTCCTCTGCCGGCAGCGGTGACTGCAGTATTTGTGGCCCCGGTAACAATGCCGGCAGATCCAGAAGATTCGGAGACAGCCGATCCCCCGGCAAAACCGTTGACGCAGTGGTTCTTCATGGATCCCCATGGAGGCGTTTCCGGCGGGCCGGAACCACCGCGACAGAGCAGGGCAAGCGGGATCTTATCTACAGAGGGTGGTCGGTTCGGTTCTTCGGCCCGGCACAAAAAGCTCGATCGGCAGCGGACGGTCGGGGTTTTCCCATACCGGCCGCGGCCCCGCCCTGCCATAGCCTCAGCAGCCGGACCGGGATCGCGGACCCGATATCGATTGGAGCCGATGAGCGATGGCTGCGGACTAGTTGATGCGGTCGCGAAGGGTCGCGCTCAGTTCCCGTGCCCGCGCAATCTGGTTGGCGGTCATGCGCGTCCGGAGTTAGTCTTTGTACTCGCTGGCCCGTTCGTGCCCCTGCGCGGTGGCAAGGTTCCACCAGGCATAAGCGAGTACGTCATCCTGCGGCACGCCCTCCCCGTTGGCGTACATGAGACCGAGGTTATGTTGGGCGCGGTCGAGCCCCTGTTCGGCGGCGGGCCGGAACCATTTCACAGCTTCGGCATCATTTTCGGGCACGCCCATACCGTTGGCATACATGAGCCCGAGGTCGTTTTGGGCAGGGGCGTGGCCCTGTCGAGCGGCGAGCTGGAACCATTGCACCGCTTCGGCATCGTTTTCGATCACGCCCATGCCGTTGGCGTACATGAAACCGAGGTTGGATTGGGCAGGGGCGAACCCCTGTTCGGCGGAGAGTCGATACCACCTCACCGCTTCGGCATCGTTTTCGGGCACGCCCCTGCCGTTGTCGTACATGAGGCCGAGGTTGTACTGCGCCTCGGCCTCACGCTGCTCGGCAGCTTGGCGGTACCAGCGCGCCGCTTCGGCATCGTCCTGAGGCACGCCCCGCCCATCGGCGTACATACCCCCGAGGTTGTTCTGTGCCGTGGCATGGCCTTGCTCAGCGGCCAACCGGTACCACGTCGCGGCCTCGGCCGCATCGATTTCCGGACCCACGCGCATGCCGTTGGCGGACATGATTTGACTGATGGAGTAGATGTTGCCAAGGGTGAATTGGGCATCAACGTCACCCTGCTCGGCTCGGCTGCGAATTTCGGCAATCCGGTCCGGATCCTGCCCGAGCGCCCAAGGCGCGATTAGCGTCAAGGCCAGCACGGAGACGGTAAGTGTCGTAAGTATGCTTGCCCGCCGACGTTCCATTTCAACCTCTGTTCCCCACAGAAGACAGGGGCACCCCGGCCCGGCGTCTATTCCCGAGACAGCCTCTCTGGAACCGGCGCCACCGGCAGTGTCGTGAAGGTCCGGGTGCTGGAGTTCATCTCCAGGGCCACGGCGGTGAACAGCCCCTCCCCGAGAGCAGCGCAGCGTACCGACCCCACGAAATCGGACGTGTCGGTGCCGGGGAATGTCGTGTCGAGGAACCAGGCCGTCTGTCCGTTGGCCTCCAAGGGGATACTCGCGGCGTCGAGCAGTACCCCCTGTTTCCTCAATTCGCAGCGCACCAGCTCCGGACTCGATTCCAGGTTGTGGAGCGCGACTCCGGTCGTGATTCCCCCCTCCTGGCGGCGTACCGGGAAGAGGGCGTCACTGAGGGGTGGGCTGGCTCCCACCCCGGCCACCCCGATGCCGGGGTGATCAAAGCGGAGCATCCCGCCGATGGGACCCTCCGAGACCACCCGCACCGATCCGCTCACGATCTCCCCTCGGCCATGAGTCGAAATCGTGAGCACTCCCAGCGGTTCCATCTCCGTCCGGACCATCAAAGCCCCGTCCTCGGTGACCTCCAGATCTCCCGTGACCTCTACCACCGATTCGGCGGCAATCGGGTTGCCTGCGGTGTCGTAGAAATAAATGACGGGACGGGTCGGAAGGGTGGCCGTATGGAAGGGGGTGAGGGCGGGACCGCTCGGCTCGGTGGACAGGTTCACGAACACCAGATCGGTGATCCAGGTCCCGTTGGCGAAATGCGCAAAGTCCAGAGTGGTCGCCCCGGCCCGGCCCCGGTTCACCTCCACGACCGGTACTGTGGTGAAGATACCCTCGGCGGCATCCATCTCCGCCGCGATTGCGGTGAACCGTCCCCTGCCGGGCGCGGTGCAGCGCACCGACCCCAGAAAGTCCGACGTATCGGTCGCGGTGAACACATCTTCGATGAACCAGGCTGTCTGCCCGTTGGCTTCCAGGGGGAACTCCACCGCTTCGAGCGCGACGCCCGCGCGCATCAAGTGGCAACTCACCCCCATCGCTTCCGCTTCCAGGTTGTGGAGGGCTGCCGCCGTGCGGATGCCTCCCTCCTGGCGGCGGGCCGGGAACAGGGCATCCCGGACGGGTGCGCTGGCTCCCACACCGGCGACCCCGATGCCGGGGATGTCAAAGCGCAGAACCCCGCCAATGGTGCCGTCCGAGACCACGTGCACCGATCCTGACACCGGCTCCCCGCGACCGTGGGTTGCAATCGTGAGTTCGCCCAGGGGCTCCATCGCCGTCTGGATGGTCAGAGCGCCGTCTTCCTGGATCTCCAGATCGCCCATGATGTCCACCACCGCTTCGGGGTCCATGAGATGGCCTTCCGGGTCGTAAAAGTAGAGGGCGGGCTGGATCGGATAGAGGGCCACATTCACGAGCACGATCTCGGACGTGGTGTCGGCCCCATTGGCGAAATGCGCGAAGTCCAGAGCCACCGCCGCTCTCGGCGTCGTCTCGGCCGGGTTCGAAGCCGGGCTCCGGCCGATCCGGTTCACCGCCCGCACCTGGAAGGCGTAGACCGTACCGTTGACGAGGCCGATGACCGTATGGGTGGTGTGGGTGGAGCCGATGGCAGTCCACCCCTTCCCGTTAATCCCGTACTGGTAATCCGTGATCGCGGAGCCTCCATCGTCTTCCGGCGCCTCCCACGTCAGCACCACCGCCCCATCTGTGGCCTCCGCCACCAGATTCGTAGGGGCGTCGGGCACCCTTTGGCGCGGGCCGCCGCCTCCCCCACCGCCACCTCCCGGGCCGGGCGGTTGGGGCGGAGGGGGCGGAGGTGGAGGCGGCGGTGGTGGTGGCGGCGGGGGCGCGACGCAGACGGCCCCCTGAAAATTGATTGTCGCCAGCCACACCTGAAATGCAGTATCTAGCGGCGCACACAAAGTGGTCGACCGCATATCCAACACCGAGAGTTGTGACAGCGCCGACAGGGTTAGCGGGAGGGGGCCGCTCAACTCATTCTGGTTGAGATACAGCTCCTGGAGGTTGGTCAGATTCCCCAGCTCCACCGGGATCGTCCCGCTCAACTCATTGCCCCAGAGATACAGCCTCTGGAGGTTGGTCAAGGCTCCCAGTTCGACCGGGATTGTCCCGTTCAACCCATTCCGGGAGAGACCCAGCCCCTGGAGGTTGGTCAGATTCCCCAACTCCACCGGGATCGTCCCGCTCAACTCATTCCGGGAGAGACCCAGCTCCTGGAGGTTGGTCAGATTCCCCAACTCCACCGGGATCGTCCCGCTCAACTCATTGCCCCAGAGATACAGGATCTGGAGGCTGGTCAAGTCCCCCAGCGCCGCCGGGATCGCCCCGCTCAACTCATTGTCGTAGAGATACAGCCTCTGGAGGTTGGTCAGACTCCCCAACTCCGCCGGGATCGTCCCGCTCAACCCATTGCCCCAGAGATACAGGATCTGGAGATTGGTCAGGTTCCCCAGCGCCGCCGGGATTGTCCCGCTCAACCCATTCTGGTTGAGATACAGCCCCACGAGGTTGGTCAAGTCCCCCAGCGCCGCCGGGATCGCCCCGCTCAACTCATTGTCGTAGAGATACAGCTCCTGGAGGCTGGTCAGATTCCCCAGCTCCGCCGGGATCGTCCCGCTCAACTCATTGTCCTGGAGATACAGCCTCTGGAGGTTGGTCAGACTCCCCAACTCCGCCGGGATCGCCCCGCTCAAGTTATTGTCGTGGAGCTCCAGTTTCTGGAGGTTGGTTAGACTCCCCAACTCCGCCGGGATCGTCCCGCTCAACTCATTGCTCCAGAGATGCAGCTCCTGGAGGCCGGTCAAATCCCCCAGCTCCGCCGGGATCGTCCCGCTCAACTCATTGCCGTAGAGATGCAGGATCTGGAGATTGGTCAGATTCCCCAGCTCCGCCGGGATCGTCCCGCTCAACTCATTGCCCCAGAGATACAGCTCCTGGAGGCTGGTCAGATTCCCCAGCTCCGCCGGGATCGCCCCGCTCAACTCATTGGTCCAGAGATACAGCTCCTGGAGATTGGTCAGGTTCCCCAGCTCCGCCGGGATCGCCCCGCTCAACTCATTGTCGTAGAGATGCAGGATCTGGAGATTGGTCAGATTCCCCAACTCTGCCGGGATCGCCCCGCTCAACCCATTGCCCCAGAGATACAGCTCCTGGAGGCTGGTCAGATTCCCCAGCTCCGCCGGGATTGTCCCGCTCAACCCATTGCCCCAGAGATACAGGATCTGGAGATTGGTCAGATTCCCCAACTCCGCCGGGATCGCCCCGCTCAACTCAGTGTCGTAGAGCTCCAGAATCTGGAGGTTGGTCAAGTCCCCCAGCGCCGCCGGGATCGCCCCGCTCAACTCATTGCCGCAGAGATCCAGGATCTGGAGATTGGTCAGGTTCCCCAGCGCCGCCGGGATCGCCCCGCTCAACAAATTGCCGGAGAGATGCAGCTCCGTAACGCGGCCGGTTGCGTCCGTGTCGACCCCGTGCCATTCCGAGAGGGCCTCGTTGCTCAACCAGTTGGCGTTGTTCGTCCAGTTCGCGCCGGCGGTCGCGTTGAAGAGCGTCACCAGCGCCGCCCGGTCCGCCGCCACCGGGCCCTGTGCGCGGGCGGTTCCGCTGGTCAGAAGGAGGAAGCTCGCGAAGACGAAGACAGCGCGCTTGCGCCCGTGATGGGGGTGGGGCGGGTTCTGGGAAGTCGCGAAGACGGACCGCAGGGCCACCGACAAGACAGCGAGAAGGACAAACAATGTCAAGCTTTTTTCTCCTTTCAGTGACTCGGGCATCGAGGCTGGACCGTTCACAGGGTTTGCCTGCCGGTTAGCTTTAAGTTACTCAAAATAACTATTTTAATACAATTAAATGTGCTAATTACGTGGTTTTTAGAACTAAAATAGTGCTGGTTCTGTGAATTATAAGGATTAGCGGTTACAATTCAGGCACCGCCCCGGCGACGCCGGTTTTCGGGGTCCGGTGGCTGCATCGGGACGACCACGCGGCAGGGCGTGGCGGCCGCAATCGAATCGGGGTGTGGAATTGACGAAAGCCGACGAACCGGGAGGGGAAATCCAGGCGCTACGGGAACGCCTCTCCAAACTCAGCGCGGCCAGTCTGCGCATCAGCGAGAGCCTGGACGTCAATACGGTCCTGCGGGAGGTGGTGGAGAGTGCCCGCGCGCTGACCGGCGCTGGCTGCAGCGGGATCACGACGATGGACGCGTCGGGACAACTGCAGGATTTCGTCACCGCCGGCGTGAGTCCCGAGGAATACCAGCGGTTCCTGAACCTGCCCCACGGGCCGGAGCTGTGGGAGTACCTGCGCGCGATTCCGCAGCCGCTCCGGGACCTAGCGGCTCATCGCGGCCCGCTGGGTTTTCCGGATGACTCGACGCTGGCACGGAGTTTCCTGGGGGCGCCGATCCGACACCGGGGTGTGCATGTGTGCAACTTCTATCTGGCCGACAAGGGGGGCGGGCAAGAGTTCACCCGGGAGGACGAGGAGGTGCTGGCGCCGTTCGCCTCGCAGGCCGGGGTGGCGATCGCCAATGCCCGCAAGCACCGGGACGAGCACCGGGCCAGGGCGGACCTGGAAGCATTGATCGAGACCTCGCCGGTGGGCGTGGTGGTGTTCGACGCCCGAAGCGGGGCATTGTCACATTAATCGAAAGTCGGCTGAATTTACTGCTCGTCCTGGATGCAAGCCATTGAAAAGAGCATCGTGACCACAAGCCCGGCGCCACCATTTCGCTGTAAATGCTGTCAGCTCAAAAGGAGGCGGGACGGGAGTTCGCGCGCAAGGACGAAGAGGTCTTGGCGATGTTCGCCTCCCAGGCAGCGGCGGTCGGCAACGCCCGCAGGCACCGGGCCGAGCAGCGGGTGCGGGCCAACCTGGAGGTCCTGGTCGACACCTCACCGGTGGGCGTCGTGGTCTTCGATGCCCGGACCGGCCATCCGGTCTCGCTCAATCGGGAGGCGAAGCGCATCGTCGGCGGGTTGAGCATTCCGCGCCAATCCCCGGAGCAGTTGCTCGAGGTCGTGTCCTGGCGGCGCGCCGACGGGCGGGAGATCTCTCTGAAAGAATTCCCCCTGGAGCAGGTGCTGAGCAGCGCCACGACGGTGCGCGCCGAGGAGATCGTGTTCCAGGTTCCCGACGGCTGGAGCGTCACCACGCGGATCAACGCCACGCCGATCCATTCCGAGGGCGGTGCGGTCGAATCCATGGTCGTCACCATGCAGGATCAGGTGTCGCTGGAGGAGATGGAGCGGTTACGGATCGAGTTCCTGAGCGTCGGCGGCAGGCGCATCGTCCAAATCGACCTTCCGCCGGACCTGCCCCGGGTGCGGGCCGAGGGGCGGCGCATCGTCCAGGTCTTGAACAACCTCTTCTTCTCCAACGCGTCCAGACACTCGCCCGAGTCGTCCCCTATCCGGTTCACCGCCGGTCCGCTCCCGCGCTCTCGGCCCAGATGCGGCCCCCGTGGGTCTCCATAAGCCCCTTCGAGATGACTAGGCGAGGCCGACCCCTCGATCCCGCGTCCCCGGGCCTCGCCGTTGATCCTGGAGAACTTCCTGAACAGGCGGATTTGGCTTCACGGCGGCGGTAGTGAGGCAGGGCACAGACAGGGCGCTCGACAACTGCAGCGCTACGGGCCTTCCAGTTCCTCAAAGGTCAGATTCAGGATCGGATACTGGGCCCAGTTCCGGTAATCGAAGTGCCACCATTCGTAGGGGTAAACGGTAAACCCATGCGCTTCCATCGTCCGCCTCAGAAGATTCCTGTGTTCCCGCTCCTCGGGAGTTGTGCCCGGGTAATCGGGATAAGAGCGCTCCGTAAATTCATCGTAGCCGCTCCCCATCGATACGGGCTGGCCCGATTCCAGACGATACAGGGTCAAGTCCACGGCGGCCCCCCGATTGTGCCGGGATCCGGAGGCCGGGTCCGCCACAAACTACCGCAGACGCTCGGGCGTGCCCTCCCAGAACATCCAGGTTACGTACCAGGGGCGAGGCATCGAAGATCCTCAATCCGAAGCCGTCCCGTTGCAATTGCCTGTGGGCCTCGAGCAAGGCTTCGGCCACGGGCCGCTGGAGCCAGGCTTTGGCCTGTCGATAGAACGGGGTTCCCATAAAGTTGTTCGTTCCCGCGTAGCGAATGTCGAATTGCAGAGTTGGATCCAGGGATGCGAGGTCCACCAGTTCGGGTTCTCGCTTCTCTCCACTTTCCCTTGGCGGAACCGCGGCGCGCGCCTCCGCTTCCAGTTCCGGGACCGGACGTTGGGGGCGAATGCGGAAAATACCGGTTTCGGAAGACGGGACACAACTCATCATGACAAGTGAAAGCTGCAAAAGGATGGTTGCGAGGGCATGCGGACGGATCGAGGAGAACCGGGACGCTTTCATGCGTTCATGATTGGGTAGCCCGGCCTCGGACCGGCATCCCAAAACCTCCCTTCGGTTCCGAGTACGGTGGTCCCTCCTCATGGTCGCTACTATGCCATGAAGGGCCTGCCGGACAGCTGCAATTGGAACCTGAAAATTCGGCCGATCTACAGCCCCGCGGCAATCTGCTTGAGGTAAGCCCGATCCCCGATCGACTGGAATAGTCTCATCGTGAACTAGCTTGTCATTCAAGTTGGGCGACGACATATTTTTTACCCTGTCCCCATATCCTAAATAGGCACGTTATCGTGAACGGCAAGAGCGGCGCGGCCCGCTGCCAGCTAACGGGTGCCATTGATGTGTGATCCGGGCTGCGTGCCCCGAAACCGGACACGGAACCCGCGTGCCCGGATATCCCAGAGGAAAAGAACCATGCAACCTGGGAATACAAGAGCTTTCTTCGAGGCGGCCGACGGGCCCGACGTGGCCCCCTGTCTACAGTCCGGTGCGGACCCGAACGCGCGAAACGCGCGCGGCCAAGCCCCGCTGCATTATGCAACGACGGCCGGGACCCCTGAAGTCGTAACGGTGCTGTTGGAGGCCGACGCAGACCTGAATGCGTGAGACGCAAGCGGCTGGACTCCGCCGCATTATGCGGCGAGGGGGCTGGCTCGGGAACGGCTGAGGTCGTCGTAGCGGCGTTGCTGAGGGCTGGCGCGGACCCGAACGCCCGGGACAACGATGGCAAGCTTCCCTCCGACTACGCCAAAGCCTGTACAAAGGAGGAAGCGATGAAACCGACCGCCCCGAACCTGTTCTGCTACGCCACGAAGGCACTCTCTCAAGATGCGGCCCTTGCCTACATCCTCACTTGGGTTAAACCTGAGTATCGGGAACCGCACCCCCGGTTCCACGAGCTTGGCGCCCACATGCGGCACGCTCTTCTCGCTTCGAAGATCGGCGAAGCCGCCGTTCCGCCCGTCACCCCTATCGATGTAGAGACGCAGAGTGGCCGGATCGACGTGCTGGCACGGATCAGTGACGAAAACGAGGATGGTCTCGTCCTTCGGGGTTCCGGTGCAGATAGGATTGTCGGAGCGATAAGACCAGGAGTGCGGCGCGGCGATGCGGCCTGTGCTGCCATGACGTGACGCCAGATCACCGCGGGATTCGACTGCCATGGGATCGGAATTGCGCATTGGCGTTTGTGAATCTTCTGCGCCAGTTCGATGCCGATAATCACGCGTCGCGCATTGTAGAACGTCTTGAATCCCAACAAACGTGACAATGCCACCGTGTGAAAAACTACTCGAAGGTTCCGTGTGTGACCTTCCTGGAGTAACTCCCGGCACCGCTTCCGCTGATATGAAACACCCGTTCTTCGGGGCTTGGGCCTCGAACAACAGCCCGCTGCCCGTGGCCATAAGGTATAGTTTTTGGGCATACCGTTATCGCATGGCCAAACCCCTGAAAACACCGCGTGTTTCGGCCCCTGAGCGCACGGGGGTTTTTGGACAGGGGGGGGGCACGTCGCATCAGGCTCTACGCCGGAGTTTCCAGCTACGACCAGACGAGGGAGACAACCGCTATGCGGTAGGAGTGTGGGTTGCAGCACGCGACGCATGTAATTACAATGTAGGCCCATGACGACAACCCGTATTATTCGAATTGGCAATTCTCAGGGGATCCGGGTCCCAAAAGCAGTCTTGGAGCAAGCGGAGTTACCAGAAAAAGTCGTGCTGCGGGCCGAACCTGGGAGACTGATCATCACAGGGGCGCGACAGCCCCGCGCAGGGTGGGCTGATGCCGCGAGGGATATGCACGCGCGGGGGAACGATCCACTCCTTGACCCGCCACAATCGACCGGCTTCGACCTCAAAGAATGGGAGTGGTAGTCCGCCGCCGCGGTGACGTGTACCGTGTTAGTCTCGATCCCACGACCGGCAGTGAGATTCGCAAGACGCGCCCGTGTCTAATCCTCTCGCCCAACGAGCTCAATCAGCACCTTCGCACGATGATCGTAGCCCCCATGACCACCGGTGGGCGAGCCTATCCGTGGCGGGTGCGGTGTCGGTTCCAGAAACGCAGTGGCTTCGTCGCCGTGGACCAGATTCGAGCAGTTGATACCGGACGACTGACAAAGCGGCTCGGCCGGCTTTCGCCTGCCACTGTGACCGCGGCGCTGCAGGCCTTGCAGGAAATGTTCGCAGTCTAGCAACCCGGGTCTGCCTCGATTCGACGTACACCACTTCCTCTATGCACCCATGAAGGCGTTCGACTAGGCGAGCACCATTGCATAACTATGTTGCTAGTAAAATCAACATCGCAATACTGTTTCGCAACTCCGAAGTCCCTGAAAACCCGTCTGGCCCGGATCGTTGCGTAACCGTTCCTTTGCGCACCGGCCCGGCCGGGCGCGTAAATCTATTTCGTGTCTCCCAGGGCCGAGCTGGAGTCCGGTCTTCAGGGTATCGTTGGAGCCGCCGTCGGGACCACGGACAACTCCAGAGGCAGCCCGTCCTGCCCCGTGAATCGGATCACTCCGGACGACGTCTGGTGCGGGGATCCGCTGAAGAGGATGAACTGGGTCGTCCAGCCGCCGGAATCCACAAAATGGGGGAAGAACAGGCCGGATGCGCTGGGGGCCGCGTCTTCATCCGACGGCGGGGTCGTCGTGACCAGAATGTCGTACCGTCGGTTGATCGCGAGCCGAAGACCGACGGCGGCGATGTCGGGCGCCGTGGAGGCAATCCTGAGAATTCCCGAGAACGGGGTGGGCAAGCCGGGGAAGAATTCGTCGATGAATCGGGCCACCTGGCCCGATGCGGGAATGGTGAGCGACTCGGTGGTTCCGGTCGCAGTTCCGTCCAGGTCCGCCAATTCGAGCGAGACCGTTGTGGGCGCACCCGATGTGTTGGTGAGGGCGCTGCCGCTTCGCACCGAGTTGGGCTGGCCGGGCGTGCCGCTCGCCTCGACGTACAGGCGGAAGGCGGCGCCGGATGTGGATGCCGGGACACCGGCTTCGGACACGGTCATGCCGTCTTTCTGGAACGCGAAGATACTGACGCCCGACGGCGCGGGCTGTCCGGGGCCGGGCACCGCCCGGACCGATCCGACCTGCAGGGGGCCGGTGGGATTGGAAGTCCGGAGGCGCGTTGCACTGCGTGGGGGAATCGAATAGGAGAATGCCGATCCGCTCCTCCCATCGGCGAGCGTCAGGGTCGCTGGAGCGGCGGCTTCCGTCTGGCTGCCGGGTCCGAAGAACTGCACGTTCCCGGCGATGGGAGCGTGGGTGGGGTTGACGAGAATGACCTGGGTTGTCCAGCCGCCCCCCGCCGCAAAATGCGGAAAGTAGACCGTGCCGGTGGTGGGGACGGCGAGTGGCGCGACGGTAAGCGTCGTCATCAGGAACTCTGAGCGCTCGTTGACAAACCCGCGTAGGGCGATGACGGCGACCGGGAGGTCGGCGGTGAAGGTGAAGGTGCCCGCGATCGCGCGGCCGCCGTTAAAGGGCCCTTCGTCCAGGAATCGTGCGATCTGTTCCCGGGGCCCCAGCGTGAAGGTGCCGTGTCCGGAGTCGATGCCTTCGCTGTTGGTGAAAAAGAACGCGATCGTGGCGGCCGTGTCGTTGGGATTGGCCAGGGCGAGGCCGGTTCGAACGGGCCCGTCGGTCTCGGCGAAGATCCGTCCCTCCAGAACGGGGGCGGCGGCCGGGACGCCGGCTTCGGAGGCGAGAATCCCGTTCAGCCGGGAACCGAATATGGCCAGTCCGACCGGCGGGGTCATCCCGGGATCGGTTTCCACCTGTCCATAGCCGACGCGGAGCGTGGGCGATGTGCCCTGGGAGGTGAGGGATATCCCGCCCCGGTCGGGGACGGAAAACGGCAGGACGGCGGGCGGGCCGGCCAGCGTCCACCCTTCGCCCGGCTGCGACCATCGGCCTGTGCCTTCCTCATTGCGCGCCCGCACCCGCACCTGGTAGAGCGTGGCCGCCTCGAGCCCCCTCAGCGTGGCGGTCCGTCCCGGCCCTTCGTGCGGCGCATTGATGAAGGAACCGCTCGTTCCTTCCCGGTATTGCACGTCATAACCGGTGATGGGCGGCCCGGGATTCTCCGGTTCCCTCCATTCCACCGTCAGGCTGGCCTCGAGCGCAAGCGTCAGACGCGGCGCATCCGGCACCCCCGGACTCTCCGTGTTGTCATCGGTCACTCGCACGGCGAAAGCCTGCTCCACGGTCCGATCCCGCGCGACCGGGCCACTCGCGACGCGCACCACCACGATGTATTCGTTGTCCCCGGCTCCACTCGGCGGATCGGTGCTGAGGACATCGGTGGGTGCCTCGAAGTTCGGCGTCTCCCGGAAGCTGAGCACGCCCGTATGCGCGACGATGGAGAACCGGTTCCCGTCGGCGCCCCCGGCAATGGCATAGCTCCGGATCGCGTCTCCCGGGTCCGTATCGACGGCCTGCAACCGGACCACCCGCGTCTGGTTCTCCTCGACCTCGAACGGTCCCGGAGTCGTGATCACCGGATCCGTATTGGCCGTCGGCCTTGTGGGGATCCCACCGCCGCCACCTCCACCGCCGCCTCCACCTCCTCCATTGCCCGTCTTGATCACCGGTGTCGCCACCGCTGTCTCCGCCGCGCCCTTGCCCAGAGCGTTGACCGCCCGCGTCTCGAAGCTGTACTCCTGGCCGTTGACGAGGTTCTCCACAGTGACTCCACGTGCCTCGACCGCCACGTTTTCCCAGTCGCTCCAATCCTCGCCCACGGCCGCATAGCGGTACTCGTAGCGGATGACTGGAGATCCTCCGTTCTCCGCCGGCCGCCTCCAGCTCAGCCGCACCTCTGCGTTACCCGCGCTGGCCGTCAGACCGAGAGACGAGCTTGGCACCGTCACCCCCGGCGGCGCCACTCGGACCGCAATCATCTCGGCCTCGTTCAGCTTGTTGCCCACGGCCGCTGTCACTGTGTTCGCCGGCACCGTGATCGTGAGCGTGTAATTGTGTGCGACCCCGTCGGTCCTCGGGGTCACGGTGGTGGTGAAGATCCGGTCATCCGTGGTCTGTAATGCCGCAATGGTTGGGTTGCAGGCAACCGGGTTGTTTCCGCTATCCGTGCAGGCAGGTTCCTGCTGCGTAGCAATGTCGGCCAGGGTGAAGCCCCTCACCGACTCGGAGAAGCTGAACCTTAACTCGAACGCGCCCTCCACCGGCGGCGGCAGGTCGGTCGACATCTGAACCCTCAGCGGGGCGATGGTCCTCCCTTCGCCCGGCGCCGACCAGTCGCCGGTTCCTTCGTCGTTCCTTGCCCGTACCTGCACCTCGTAGGTCGTGCCCTCTTTCAGCCCCGTGAGCGTTGCCGTCAGGGCCGTCCCCGCGTGCGGCGTATCGGTGAAGACGCCGTTGTCGCCTTCCCGGTATTGCACGTCATAGTCGGTGATGGGCGGCCCGGTATTGTCCGGTTCAGCCCACCTCACCGTCAGGCTGTCCCGCGTCTCCCCAAAAAAAGTCGGCGCCTCAGGCGCCGCCGGCGGCTCGTCCTCGTCGATCACCGTCACGGCGATCGTCTGCTCCGTCGTCAGTTCTCGGCCTCCTGCCCCGCTGCTCACCCTCACCATCACGATGTACTCGTTGTCCCCGGGAGCACGCGGATTGGTACTGAGAGTGTCCAAGGGCGCCTCGAAGTCCGGTGCCTCCCGGAAGCTCAGATCTCCCGTATCCGCATCGATCGAGAACTGGGGCTGATCGGCCCCAACGGCAATCGTATAGCCCGTGATCTCGTCTCCCGCGTCCGCATCGCTTGCCGTCAACCGGGTCACCCCCGCTTGATTCTCACTGACCTGGAACGGCCCCGGACTCGTGATCACCGGAGCCGTGTTGGGCGCTCCCGTGGTGTTGGTCACCGGCCGGTTGCTCAGTCCCACCGCGTCATTGCCCACCGCGTCGCGGATCGGTCGCGTCCCCGGTGTGTAGCTCACCCGAATCCCCGTCTCCCCGTGCTCCACCGCCGGGTTCAGCGTCAGGGTCACCGTGCTCCCGTTGATCGATACTCCGGCGGCGGTGGGCTCGGTACTCCCCACCTCGACCGTGAAGTCCCCCGGTGCGGGCCGCGACCCGCTGTCGAGCGTCTCGGCGTAACTCAGCGTCAGCGAGGCGCCATCCACCGCCGCGCTCACAAACGCCGGTCGGACCCCGTCCACCTTGTGCCCCGCCTGTGTGGGCAGCGTTTCATGAGCCAACTCCGCGGGATTGCCCGCCTCGTCGGTGATCGTCCCTCCGTTCAAGGCGATACGACCCTCTTCGATGCTGACTCCGTCGGTGTCCTCATCCCCCAGGGCCACCTCGTAGCCGAAGACCAACGCCGCCGTGTCCGTGCCTCGCAGGTAGCCGGCTGTCCGGTTCCCGCTCCCTACCCTCAGCCTCAACCGCGGCGTTCCTTCCACCTCCACCGTTTCGTCGAAGTTGACCATGATCTCGATCGCGTCTCCCACCGCATAGATCCCATCCGATCCAGGATTCGACGTGATCTCCAGCCCGGTCACCGCTGGTGCGGTCGTGTCCGGAGTCTCGTTCGTCACTGCCACGCGGCTCAATGCCTCCGCCGCGTTACCCACCGCGTCCCGGACCGGGTTTGCCCCCGGCGTGTAGCTCACCCGGATCGCGGCTTCTCCGTGCTCCACCGCCGGATCCAGCGTCAGGGTCACCGACGCGCCACCGACCACGACGCCGGTGACCGTCCGTGCATGATCGCCCCCATCCACGGTGAAGTCCCCGGGTTCGGCCACCGACCCCGTGTCGAGCGGCTCGCCGTAGGTCAGTGTCAGCGTCGTTCGGTTGACAACGGCCCCGCCGGTAGCAGCCAGCATCGGCCGGATCCCGTCCACCGTGTGCCCCGCCTGTGTGGGCCGCGCCGCATGGTCCAGTTCGGCGTCATTGTCCGCGCCGTCCTGGATCGTCCCGCTGTTCAAGTCGATGCGGCCAGCAGCAATGCTTATCCCGCCGGTGTCGCTGTCGCCGCTCGCCACCAGGTAGGCGAATACCAGCGTGTCGCTGCCCGAACCGCGGCTGTAGGTTGCCGGCTTTGTCTCGGCTCCCACCGTCAGGGACAATCGCGGGCGCCCCGTCACCACCACCGTCTCGCTGAAGGTCACCGTCGTCTCGATCACGTCGCCGATCGCGTAGGTCGCATCCGGCCCCGGATTCGAGGTGATCTCGATCATGCTTACCGTTGGCGGTGTCGTGTCCGGCGTCGCGTTGCTTACCGGCCGGCTGCTCAGTCCCACCGCGGCGTTGCCTGCCGCATCCCGGATCGGGTTCGTCCCCGGCACGGTATAGGTCACCATCACCTCCTGGCCGTCCATCACCGCCGAAGCCAGCGTCAGCGTCACTACTCTTCCGCTCACCGAAACGTGGGTGACCGTGCGCCCACTCCCCGCGACCGTGACCATGAAGGTGTCTGTCGCCGGCGTCGAATTCTCGTCGAGAACCTCCCCATAGATCAGCGTCAGCGCCGCCCCGTTCACCGCCGCTGAGGCAAGCGCCGGATTGACGCCGTCCACAAGGTTCGGCCTGAGGATGAACAGGCCCTGTTCAATCACGCTGACAATCACGATTTCACTGTCAAAGAACGGATAGTTGCTCCACGTTCCGCCGTCGACGTTCGTCGGATCGCTGCCGGGGTTGAAGTCAAAGAAAGCTGCTTCAGTTAGATTGCCGTTGGCGATGTCGGTGATGTCCAGGATGCGCAAACCCGCCTGGTAGTTCGATTGGTAGGTGTAGCTGCCCTTGACGTACTGGTTGTGGTCGATCGCGGTTGTCGTGGAGTCGTGAGAACCGATGAGCGCCGGCTCGTCGAGATCGCTCACGTCCCACATGTAGGTACGGGTATGCGTGACATTGGGGTTATTGATTTCATCCAACTCGTCGCCCAGCAGGAAGTAGGCCTGATCTTCTGTTAGCCAGCCTTGGTGGGTGTACCTGGAGCCGCTGTAACCCGTGCGGGAGAGCATCACAGGGGCTGCCTTGTTCGTCACGTCGACGATCGTCAGCGTGTCCTCGTTGGAGTTGAAGCAGATCTCTGTTCCCTGGTGATCGAGGTCCGGGCCATCGTAGTTCACACACTGTGCGTCGTGGGTAGAGCCGTCGGCGCTGAAACAACCGGCCGCGGTCGGGTTCGTCGGAGTTTGTATGTTGATCATATGCAGCCCGCCGCTGCAATTGTTCGTACCGACCGCGTAAGCAAAGCCACTGTCTTCGTTAATCACGAGATTGTGAGCGTCCGAGAAACCGGAGTAGTGTGTGGTTTCGGAAAACGTGGCCGGCGGTGAGGCCACCGCTCTCAACTGAGTCAGGTCAAATACCTGCATGCCGCTGTTGTTTGCCTCCGTCACTATGAAGGCATGGTCCGCGTATACCTTGATGTCCCGCCAGGCCGAGTCGGCGGAGTGCGGAGGAAGGTTGCCAAGATAGATCGGATTGACCGGGTCGCTGATGTCCACGAACGACGTGCCTTTGGTCCGGCCCATGATCGCGTACTCCTTGCCGGTCGACGAATCCGTCCAGCCCCAGATGTCGTTAGCGCTGCCGCCGCCAATGTCGGCTAAAGCCAGAAACGACATCAGGTCGACGTTACTGCAAGGGTAGGTTCCAGCCATCCCTCCGGAGCAGGTTGTCACCGCTGGCGTGGCGTCGTCATCGATGATCGTGATCGTCTGCTCGGCGCCGATCGTGCCGCCTCCATGACTGGCCGTGATCCGGATCGTCTCGGCGTCATCGTCGACCCTGTCTTGTACGGCCGTGACGGTGGTCGCAACCGAGCTCTCCCCCGCGGTGAGGGTGAGACTCTCCGACGCCACCGTGTAGTCCGTGCCCTTCGTCGCCGTGCCCGCAAAGGAGAAGGAGATCTCCTGATCCTCCTCGAAGGTGAGGCCGTTGGTGATCTCAACCGTCACCATCGTACTTCCACCCGCCTCCACGATCTCCGCTGGAGCGGCCGCCAGGATCAACTCCGGGGCGGTATTGACCGACTGGCGGGTGAAGGTCAGGGTCGCGATCGGCTCGTTCGAGAACTTGCCCTTTCCCCGCAGGCTCGTGATGACTCCCTGTGGCGAGGTGGCGGGGTTCGACAGCGAAAACTCGGTCCCGTCCTCGGTCCCCGCATCCCAGGGATACAGGTTTACCGTGCGCGACGCCAGCCAGTCTGCCTGCGCATCGAGCAGGGAGAGCCCGGAGACGCCCACGAACCAGTCCGGGCTCGGCGCCACCATCGAGAGCAGGGTGACCCGGGGATGGTCGGTGGTGAGCGTGACCGTGCTGATGGTCGATGAGCCGGTCGGGCCGATATTGCCGCCGCTGCCCTGAATTACGCTGAGCGCGTTCGGCTCGGTGGCCCGGACTTCATTCGCCAGGGTGCTCGTTCCCCCGAGTTCCGCCATCGACTCGACTCCCGCGCTGGCCATGCCACCTTCCCTCAGGAAGGTCACGCCAGCGTTGTGAACCCCGCCGATCAGGGTCGTGAAATGCGCTCCGGATGGAAGGCCGCCGGTCGTGACGATGGTGGTCCAGGCGCCCTGGAAGGTCACACTGTAGGTGGCCGCCGACTTGACCGCGGCCACCGGATCGCTCTCCGGCGGGTTCAGCCACATATTGGGCAGCGCGGTCGTCCCCGCCGTCGTCTCCACCAGGGCGCTGCGCACCGCTTCGCCGCCCTGAACCACGGCCGCCACCTGGTAGGTGTAGGTGGCGCCGGCGGTCACGTCGGTGTCGGTGAACGTCAAGCCGCTGAGTCCCTCGCCGAGGGTCTCCGAGGTGGTGCCGTCGTCGCGATAGAGGGTGTAGGTGGCGGCCGGCGCCGGGTTCCAGTGGCTCACGTCCACCGCGGTCCAGCTCAACTCCGCCCGTGCCGAGTCAGCTGTCGCCGTCAGGGTCGGTCCTTCCCGAAGCTGGTAGCCGAACTCCTGCCACGTTGCCTCTCCATTCCCGTCTACGTCCACCGACAGGGCCGGGTACTGGCTGGCCGTTTCGAAGTTCCAGAGATCATCGTTCTCGTTGTCACCGTCCAGGTCCAGGTTCCAGTCCTGATAGAGGCCACTGTAGCTGGTGGGCGCCTGCAACTGCGCAGTCGTCCTGCCAAAGGGTAGGACCCCAGTCGAATGGCCCGATGTGCTCGTGTCCCAGTAGCCAGCGGTGATGTTCCCACCCTCGAACAACCCGACCAACCCACCGACATCAGAATCTCCCGACACCCGACCCGTGGCGTAGCTGGCGGTGATTCCTCCGGTTGATTTGTTGTTCCCGACCAGTCCGCCGACATCGGAATCCCCCACCACGCGGCCCGTGGCGTAGCTGGCGGCAATCTCGCCGCGGTTGTCCCCCACCAGTCCGCCCACGTCGTCGTCCCCCGATACGTGACTGGTGGAATAGCTGCCACGAATCAGGCCAGTCTCCTGGCGGTTTATCCCGACGAGGCCGCCCACGTTTTCATCTCCGGAAACAACCCCAGTGACGTAGGTGCCGCGAATCACCTCCGCGTTGTAACCGACCAACCCGGCGGCGAACACGGTTGACGTCACATCGACGTCGATCAACCCGAGGTTTCGGATGTTGCTGTATCGGGCATAACCGAAAAAACCGGCCAGAATTAGTGTGTCCGTATCGATGAAGAGGTTTCTGATGGAATGTCCGTTGCCGTCGAAGATCGCCTGGAACGGATTCTCTGGCGTAAACTCCGTCTCCGTAGCGGTGGTGCCGTCACCACCGATGGGAACCCAGCCCTCGCCACCGTTCCAATAGTCATCGCCTGAGTCGATTCCGCCATTCCTGTTGGTGTCGAAATCCAGGTCCGCCGCCAACTCATAGCCCTCGCACCCGTCCGGGAGGCCGCAGCCCATCCGCTCCACGGCACCTGAGAACGCCGCCTCATAGGAGGTCGTCCCTTCGGCTGTGGGCGTTCCGTCCCCGTCCAAGTCGTGGCGGACGGCATCGAGCTGCGCCAGCGTCGCGATCTCGATGAGCCCGTCGGCGTCGCTGTCGTAGTCCACCGCGTCCACCGGCCAAACGGTTACTGTGAACCGCTGAGTCGCTGCAGTGTTGGACCCGGCCGTGTCAGTCGCCGTCACGGTGACAACCGACCGGCCGACGGCCACCGGCGCGATTATCAACTGGCCCGCCGACATGCTGACGGTGGCTACAGTCGTGTCTGAAGAGGACGCCCCATAGGTGAGTGTGTCGCTCTCCGGATCCTGGAACGCCCCGGAGACGTCCATCTCTTGGGTGCCCCCATCCACCCGTAGCGTCAGATCCTCCATGATCCCCACCGTTACCGGCGGCTGGTTGGCCACACCCACGATCACCGATACCGGCCAGCTGCGAACCGCCTCACCGCCGTCGAGCAGCGCCGCCACCCGATAGGTGTAGGTATTGCCGATGGTCAAGTCCGTGTCGGTGTACTGGCGGGCCGTGATGCCTTCCGCGACAGCCTCTATTGTGGTTCCGTTGTCGCGGAGGAGGGTGTAGGCGAGGTTCGGCGCTGGGCTCCAGGGGCTCGTCGATACCGCGGTCCAGTTCAGGACCACTTGGGCCTCGCCCTCCGTCGTTGTCGCCGTGAGGGTCAAGCCGGCCCGAACCTGATAGCCGAATTCCTGCCACGTCGCACTTCCACTCTGATCCAGGTCCACGGCCAGGACGGGATATTGGCTAGACGTCCCGAAGTACCAGTACGCGTCCGGTTCCTCATCCAAGTCCAGATCCAGGTTCCAGTTCTCATAAATGCCCTCGAAGTCCGTCGGCGCCTGCAGGGCGGCGGTCGTCTGGCCGGCCAGGCCCAGCGAATGGGACTCGGTGCCGTCGATCACGCCGTTGTCATTCCGGTCGTCCTGGCCGAGGCCGGCTCGCACCCCCGACGTCTCCAGATCCCAATAACTGCGACGAAAAATAAACTCCGGATGAACGGTGCCGACCAGCCCCCCGACCGCCGCCTCTCCAGACACCGTACCTCTGGCATAGCTGGCGGAGATGCCGCCGGCAATGCGACTGGCGATTCCCAGGTCGCAGGCGTTTCCCACCAGCCCGCCGACACCGCCGCCGCCAAGCTCGCACTCGGACGCTCCCGATCCCCGAGACCCCGTTCCCGAGACGTTCCCGGTGGCATAGGTGGTAATGATCCGATTGGCGGAGGACCCCACCAATCCGCCGACGGCGTTCGTGCCCGTGACATCCCCGGTGGCATAGCTGTTGGCGATCCACGAAGGGTTGATGAAGGCGGTGGTCGCAGACTGATTCCCGACCAGCCCGCCGACGCTGTTCCTGCCCGACACCTGGACGGCGGCGTAGCTCTCCCAAACACCGCCCTCACTATCACCCACAAGGCCGCCGACTTGGTCCCGTCCAGCGACACGGCCTGAAGCATGACTGCGCCTGGTCTCCGACTTTACGGCGCGGCCGATCAAACTCCCCACCTGGTCACGGCCGGTGATGTTGACGCCGATCAGCCCAACGGAAAAAAGGTCGTGAGCCAGATCAATAAAACTATCAGCAGAACCAGAAACTGGATTCGGAACCGGACCAAACTGACCGAACAGACCAACCGCGTCCTCATCGGGCCGGTTAATGAACAGGTTGGTCAAGGAATGGCCGTTGCCGTCGAACCTCGCCGTGAAAGGATCATCCTGGTTCCCGATGGGCTCCCAACCTTTGCCGTCGTTCCAGTACGTATCGCCCAAGTCGGCACCGCCGCTGGCATTGGTATCGAAGTCCAGGTCCGCCGTCAGCTCGTAGCCCCTGCACTCATCGTTGGGACAGCCCATCCCCAGCGCGCCCATGGGGAAGGCACTGTAATACGGCATCCAGGTCACACCATCCACCAGACCATCGCCGTTCAGGTCGTAGCGCAGGACATCCAACTGTCCCAGGTTGGCGACATCGATGAGACCGTCGTTATCGGCATCGTAGTCCCTGTTCCCCGCCGTGACCGTGACCGAGAAGGTCTCGGTTGCGCTCAGGCCATCCGGGTCGATCGCGCGCAACCTCACCACGACCCGTCCTGGTGAGCCCGGGGTGATCGTCACCTGTGAACCGTTCCGCGCGATTGCCAGCCGGTCAGGGTCGCTCGACACCGCCATGTAGTCCAGCGTGTCGGCGTCCGGATCTTCGAAGACGTTCGCCATATCGATGGTCACAGCGTCGGCGTCCGGAGCGAATGTCCGGTCGGCCACTGTGCTTGTCACGATCGGCGCTCCATTGCGGTCCGCCGCGGCGACATCGACGGCATCCACGGCGACCGGAGCCATCACGATACCGGCACCGCTATCGCGATCGACCCCGGTTGCCTCGATATCGAGCGCCGCTCCGGTCATCGCCGTGCGAAGCGCCGCCTGCGTGACGTTGTCGGGGCCGCCGGCCGCCTCCAGCATCAAGGCCGCAATCGCTGCCGCGTGCGGCGCCGCGGATGAAGTGCCACAGAACAGAGAGAAGCCGGGCGTCGCTGTCGATACGCACGTGGCAGCGGCGAGGTCCGGCTTCTGGACCACCTTGCCGCCGCTCGAGGAGAAATCGCCTGGCGTGATCGCGGTGCCGTCGACTTGGAAGAAGAACCGGCGCGGCCCGTCCGAGCTGTAGGTTTCGACCGACTCCGTGCCGTTGAAGACGTTTCCGGATCCAGCGTCCCGGACATCGACGGCTGCCACACCGACCGCGTTCTCCGCCGCAGAGTGGCCGACCGTGTTGCCGGCGGTCGCGATCTCCAATTGACCGCCCCAGGCATGGAGGCGCAGGTGGCGGTCCGCGCCGGAGAACTTGACGACGACCGCTGTGAGGTCGGATTGCACGGCGCGACTGAGAAAAGAAATAGAGGGAATGTATTCGATCGGATCCTGTGTACCGTCCTGGGTGTCTGTCGATTTGGCGACCACGTCGCCAGCCTCATCGATCAGGAACAAGTCGTAGTCGTTCGCTGACGCACCCAGTGGGTCGGCCCACTGGAGGACGACCGTAGAAGGGGAAAAACCGCTGATCTGGTTCGCTTCCACACCGCCGCCGAAGTCGTGGCGGACGCCGACCGTCTCGCCGTCCACGACCAGCGCGCTCCCCGCGGCGTAGTCCCCCTCCCAGGCTCCGGAAGTGCCGTCGTTCAGATTGCCGGCGTTGCCGGCCGCCGAGAAGTGGACACAACCGTCGGCAACCGCCGAGTTGATCCCCTGGGCGACGATGTCGTCCTGAAAGGCCGCTTCCAGGAAATAGGCGATGTCGTCGACGATGACGTCCGCGCCGGCCTCACAGAGCGCCTCGATGTTCGCCGCATACTGCGCCTGCCCGCCGGACCCTGTTGCGAAGTACAGCTCGGCGCCAGGCGCGAGGTCGTGGACGATCTCCAGTATCGCCGTCCCCTCATCCCCCAGGCCCGCTTGCCCCGGCAGCACCGTTACCCGTGCCGGCAGGTCGCCTGAGGCCTGCCGGTTGGCAAACGCCCAGACACCATCCGACAACACACCGATCCCGATGCCGGATCCGTCGACGCCGTGGGTCGTGCGAGCCAAGTTCGCCTGGTGGGCTACGTCGCCCTCCGTGGTGTTTTCCTTGTCCGCCCGCACCGTCACCTTCCGGTCCGCCAGGGCGTCGATTCCGTCCGAGAGCACGCTGATGCCGGTGTCCGTGCCGTCCACACTGAACTCCTCTTGTGGCACATCTGCCGCGTGGACCGCACCTCCCCACGTGCTGTTGTTCGTGCTCGCCGCCGCTGTTGCCTGGGCGGTGGCACGTCCCAGCGCTTGGTTTGTGATGGCCTGGTCGGCAGGCCGGATGAATTGAACGGCCCCAAGCGTGGCGAGGGGCTCCAGGGCGGTGAGAGGCAGGAGAGCCCGGATGGCCCGATACTTCGGTATGCTGTTGATGATCGTGCCGCCGAGGGCCCGGATGCGGGCCAGCACCGCAGGCGTCACGTCGGCCCGGATATCGACCGTGACCCCCTCCGGGGTCTCCTGGACGGTGACCCCGTCCGACGGCTGGGCAGCGTCCAGAAGCTGGGAACTTACCTTCCTCTGGGCGGGCGTACGCTGTTGCTTCTCGGCCAGCAGTTCCTCGATCTGCCGGACGGCCCTCGCCGGCAGCGCCCCGCCTGACTGCGTGGTCCTCTCCCCAAGCTGGGCGGCGGTGGTCCCGCCCGTATTGGATACGCGGGTCTGCGCGTGGATCGCGCTCGGCGCCGCCATCGCCGCGGCCAGCCCCAGCCCGCAGGCCGCGATTCGCAGCAGAGCGCGGGTCAGGAGGTGGGGAGGGCCGACGCGCCGAGGTGGCGGGATCGGATCACCGTGCGCGCAAGATGGGCAGGGGCGTGCGGCAGGTTCAGGGACCGTCGGGCGCTCCTCCCAAGCGGACATAACCTTTGGCTCTTGGCTCCTGACGCGCGAGTCAGCCATGCAGCCAGCCCCTTCACACCACACATGACGATTGCTTGTCGGTCAGCGCTAAGTCGCTCGAAATAAAGCATTTTACCGTAGATTAATGTGATTAATACGTACTCTTTAATAGTATGTTAGTGTTGATATTGTGAATTTCAGTGATTATCGGTTACAATTCGTTCACTGTCCCGACGAAGCCGGTTTCCGGGGTCCGGGGGTGCATCGGGACGACCACGCGGAAGGGCGTGGCGGCCGCAATCGAATCGGGGGTGTGGAATTGACGAAAGCCAACGAACCGGGAGAGGAAATCCAAGCGCTGCGGGAACGCCTCTCCAAACTCAGCGAGGCGAGTCTGTACATCAGCGAGAGCCTGGTTGTGCGATTTTCGAACGAAGACGAAGGATATGAGACGTGGCTTTCAGAGAATCCTGCAGGATTCGTCTTTAATCACTTTCAGGGACCGAATCGGGACTTCAACGTTCTTCACCGCGCATCGTGCGGACATCTCCATCGGTCGGATCCCCGCCAAGAGTTCCATACGACCGTTGAGAAATGCGTGAGCGTGAGACTTGATCGCTGGCCGCACACGCGGATCGGGAGCGCGGGCGCTACGGGTGGTGGCGGTGTAAGGTTTGCGTTCCCTAAGATGTAAAGCGTAAGACTTCATCTGACAGCGTGACTTGACGGGGCGCTTGAGCCATCCTAATGTTCCACCGGCACCACGGGCAGTGTGGTGAAGATGCGATTTACGGCATCCAGTTCCAGGGCTACGCCGGTGAACAGCCCCTCCCCGACCGCGCTGCAACGCACCGCCCCGCTGAAGTCGGACGTGTCGGTGCCGGGGAATGTCGTGTCGAGGAACCCGGCCGTCTGTCCGTTGGCCTCCAGAGGGATCGTCGCGGCGTCGAGCAGTACGCCCGCTTGCCTCAATTCGCAGCGCACCAGCTCCGGACTCGATTCCAGGTTGTGGAGCGCGACTCCGGTCGTGATTCCCCCGTCTTGGCGGCGCACCGGGACGAGGGCGTCACTGAGGGGTGGGCTGGCTCCCACCCCGGCCACCCCGATGCCGGGGTGATCAAAGCGGAGCATCCCGCCGATGGGACCCTCCGAGACCACCCGCACCGATCCGCTCACGATCTCCCCTCGGCCATGAGTCGAAATCGTGAGCACTCCCAGAGGCTCCATCTCCGTCCGGACCGTCAGAGCTCCGTCCTCGGTGACCTCCAGATCTCCCATGAGATCCACCACCGATTCCGGTGCAATCGGATTACCTTCGGTGTCGTAGAAATAGATAGCGGGGCGGGTCGGAAGGGTGGCCGTATGGAAGGGGGTGAGGGCGGGACCGCTCGCCTCGGTGGACAGATTCAGGAACACCAGATCGGTGATCCAGGTCCCGTTGGCGAAATGCGCAAAGTCCAGAGTTGTCGTCTCGGCCCGTCCGCGGTTCACTTCCACGACCGGCAGCGTGGTGAAGATACCCCCGGCGGCATCCATCTCCGCCGCGATTGCGGTGAACCGTCCCCTGCCGGATGCGGTGCAGCGCACCGACCCCAGAAAGTCCGACGTATCGGTCGCGGCGAACACATCTTCGATGAACCAGGCCGTCTGCCCGTTGGCCTCCAGGGGGAACTCCACCGCTTCGAGCGCGATGCCCCCGCTCATCAATTGGCAGCTCACCTCCATCGCTTCCGCTCCCAGGTTGTGGAGGGCTGCCGCCGTGCGGATGCCTCCCTCCTGGCGGCGGGCCGGGAACAGGGCATCCTGGACGGGTGCGCTGGCTCCCACACCGGCGACCCCGATGCCGGGGATGTCAAACCGGAGCAGCCCGCCAATGGTGCCGTCCGAGACCACGTGCACCGATCCTGATACCGGCTCCTCGCGACCGTGGGTTGCAATCGTGAGTTCGCCCAGGGGCTCCATCGCCGTCTGGATGGTCAGAGCGCCGTCTTCCTGGATCTCCAGATCGCCCATGATGTCCACCACCGCTTCGGGGTCCATGAGATGGCCTTCCGGGTCGTAAAAGTAGAGGGCGGGCTGGATCGGATAGAGGGCCACATTCACGAGCACGATCTCGGACGTGATGCCGGCCCCATTGGCGAAATGCGCGAAGTCCAGAGCCACCGCCGCTCTCGGCGTCGTCTCGGCCGGGTCCGAAGCCGGGCTCCGGCCGATCCGGTTCACCGCCCGCACCTGGAAGGCGTAGACCGTACCGTTGACGAGGCCGATGACCGTATGGGTGGTGTGGGTGGAGCCGATGGCAGTCCACCCCTTCCCGTTAATCCCGTACTGGTAATCCGTGATCGCGGAGCCTCCATCGTCTTCCGGCGCCTCCCACGTCAGCACCACCGCCCCATCTGTGGCCTCCGCCACCAGATTCGTAGGGGCGTCCGGCACCGTTTGGCGCGGGCCGCCTCCGCCCCCGCCACTTCCCGGGCCGGGCGGTTGGGGCGGCGGAGGTGGAGGCGGCGGGGGCGCGGCGCAGACAGCCCCTTGAAAATTGATCGTCGCCAGCCACGCCTGAAACGCAGTATCCGCCGGCGCACACAAAGTGGTCGACCGTATATCCAAAACCGAAAGTTGTGACAGCGCCGACAGGGTTAGCGGGAGGGGCCCGCTCAACCCATTCGAGGAGAGAGACAGCTCCTCAAGATTGGTCAATTTTCCCAGCTCCGCCGGAATCTCCCCGCTCAAGCTATTGCCCCAGAGAGACAACACCCGAAGGTTGGTCAAGTCCCCCAGCTCCGCCGGAATCCCCCCGGTCAGCGTATTCTCGTTGAGAGACAGCTCCTCAAGATTGGTCAATTTTCCCAGCTTCGCTGGAATCTCCCCGGTCAAGGCATTGCCCCGGAAAGACAGGAGTTGGAGGTTGGTTAAGTCTCCCAGTTCCAGCGGAATTTCCCCGCTCAAGCTATTGCCCCAGAGATTCAGCTCTTCGAGGTTGGACAGGCCCCCCAGTTCTGCCGGGATCTCCCCCCTCAAGACATTCTGGGAGAGAATCAGCACCCGGAGCTGGGACAAGCCCCCCAGCTCCGCCGGGATCTCCCCGGTCAAGGCATTGCCCCAGAGAGACAGGAGTTGGAGGTTGGACAAGCCCCCCAGTTCCAGCGGAATTTCCCCGCTCAACCGATTGCTCCAGAGAGACAACACCTGGAGGTTGGACAAGCCCCCCAGTTCTGCCGGAATCTCCCCGGTCAGCATATTCTCGTTGAGATCCAGCTCCTGGAGGTTGGCCATGCCCCGCAGTTCCATCGGGATCTCCCCGCTCAACCGATTGCTGTAGAGACGCAGGGAAATAAGGTTGGACAAGCCCCCCAACTCCACCGGAATCTCCCCGCTCAAGGCATTCCGGGAGAGAATCAGCTCCTGGAGGTTGGACAAGCCCCCCAGTTCCACCGGGATCTCCCCGCTCAAGCTATTGCTGTAGAGACGCAGAGCAATAAGGTTGGCCAAGCTCCCCAGCTCCGCTGGAATCTCCCCGCTCAAGGCATTGCCCCGGAGAGACAGCTCCTCCAGGTTGGCCAAGCCCCCCAGTGCTGCCGGGATCTCCCCGCTCAAGCTATTGCTGTAGAGACGCAGAGCAATAAGGTTAGTCAAGTCCCCCAGCTCCGCCGGGATCTCCCCGATCAACCCATTGTTTTCGAGACGCAGGCCCGTGACGCGGCCGGTTGTGTCCGTGTCGAGCCCGTGCCATTCCGAGAGGGCCTCGTTGGTCAACCAGTTCGTGTTGTTCGTCCAGTTCGCGCCGCCGGTCGCGTTGTAGAGTGCCACCATCGCCGCCCGGTCCGTCGCCACGCTGCCCTGTGCGCGGGCGTTTCCGCCGGTCAGAAGGAGCCAGGCCGCAAAGACGAAGACAGCGCGCCATGCCGCTGCCGAGTAGCGCGGGAACGAGAAGCAACGCGGCGGGCCGGAGGTGTCGGGAAGCCAGCGCCCCGAGGGCGCGGCGAGGATGGACTCAGGCGGTCGGGATGACCCGCATCCGCTCATCCGAGGCATGACGCCTCCCGGCAGGCATAACTCGGCCCGGCTATGATTTTACTGGCGGGAGGCAAAGCCAAAGTCCAGCTCCCATCGGGAGATTCGGCAACTCTTTCTTCCGCAAAAACCTTGCCCCTGCTTGCTTGCATAACCGGAGCCCCTCTATCTAAAGGTTCTGAGGCATTGTCACGTTAATCGAAAGCCGGCTGAATTTACTGCTCGTCCTGGATGCAAGCCATTGAAAGAAAATCGTGACGACA
Source organism: Terriglobia bacterium (assembly GCA_965218085.1). Lineage (GTDB taxonomy): Bacteria > Acidobacteriota > Terriglobia > 20CM-2-55-15 > 20CM-2-55-15. The sequence continues at coordinate 589,457 of CBDCKF010000002.1, forward strand.
AGCCCGTCGCCACGATTTCGCGGTAAAGGCGACTAACGTGACAATGCCACCACCGGCAGCGTGGTGAAGATGCGGTTGCCGGCATCCAGCTCCGCCGCCAATGCGGTGAACCTCCCTTCCCCGGGCGCGGTGCAGCGCACCGCCCCCAGGAAGTCGGACGTATCGGTGCCGGGGAACGCAGTGTCGATGAGCCAGGCCGTCTGCCCGTTGGCCTCCAGGGGGATACTCACGGCGTCGAGCGCGATGCCCGCGCTCATCAATCGGCAACTCACGCGCATCGCTTCGGCTCCCAGGTTGTGGAGCGCGACTCCCGTCGTGATTCCTCCCTCCTGGCGGCGCACCGGGAAGAGGGCATCCTGGACGGGTGGACTGGCTCCCACCCCGGCCACCCCGAGATCGGGGTGGTCAAAGCGGAGCATCCCGCCGATGGGACCCTCCGAGATCACCCGCACCGATCCCGACACCAGCGGCCCTCGCCCGTGGGTCGAGATCATGAGCACTCCCAGCGGCTCCATCTCGGTGCGGACCGTCAAAGCGCCGTCCTCGGTGATCTTCAGATCGCCCGTCACATCCACCACCGATTCGGCGGCAATCGGATTGCCCTCGGTGTCGTAGAAATAAATAGCGGGACGGCTCGGAAGGATGGCCGCATGAAAGGGGGTGAGGGGAGGACCGCTCGCCTGGGTGGACAGATTCACGAACACCAGATTGGTGATCCAGACCCCGTTGGCGAAATGCGCAAAGTCCAGAACCGTCTCCCCGCCGCGGCTCCGGCTCACCTCCTCCACCGGCAGCGTGGTGAAGATGCGGTTGCCGGGATCGATTTCCAGGGCCATGGCCGTGAACCGGCCGCTTTCGACCGCGGTGCAACGCACGGACCCGGCAAAGTCTGAGGTATCGGCCATCGTGAACGCCACGTCGATCATCCAGGATGTCTGCCCGTTGGCTGCCAGAGGAATACTCGCGGCGTCCTGCAGCACGCCCTCGCGCAGCAATTCGCAGCGCACCAACCCCGCCGTCGATTCCAGGTTATGGATCGCGACCCCGGCGTTGATTCCTCCCTCCTGGCGCCGCACCGGGAAGATGGCGTCGCTGGTGGCTGGGCTGGGTCCCACCACCGCCTGGCCGATGCCGGGAAGGTTGAACCGCAGCATCCCGCCGATGGGACCGCCCGCAACCACTTTGACGGATCCCGTCACGAGCGGCCCCCGGCCGTGGGTCGCAATCGTGAGTTCTCCCAGCGGCTCCATCTCCGTCCCGACCCGGAGCCCGCCGTCGTCCTGGATCTCCAGATCGTCCGTCACATCCACCACCGATGCCGCTGCCATCGGTGCGCCGTCCGGACCGTAGAAGTAGAGGACGGGCTGGATCGGATCCGGGGCCACATTCACCAGCACCACGTCGGACGTGATGCCACCCCCGTTGGCGAAATGCGCAAAGTCCAGAACCACCGGCGCCCTCGGCTTGGCCGCGGCCGGCTGGGAAGCCGGGCTCCGGCCGACTCCGTTCACCGCCCGCACCTCGAAGACGTACGGGGTATCGTTGACGAGGCCGGGGACCGTATGCGTGGTGTGGGTGGAACCGATGGAAATCCAATCCCCCCTCCGGTCGAGCCGGTACTGGTAATCCCTGATCGGCGAGCCGCCGTCGTTCTCCGGGGCGCTCCAAGTCAAGACCACCGCGCCGTCCCCGCCGACCGCCGTCAGGTTCGCCGGCGCGCCGGGCACCGTTCCCCGACTGCCGCCCCCGCCGCCTCCACCACCACCGCCGCCAGTACCCGTGCCCGTGCCGCGCGCCGGCTCCGCCATCGCCGTCTCCACCGGGCCTTTGCCCAGAGCGTTGACCGCCCGCACCTCGAAGACGTACTCCCGGCCGTTGACGAGGTTCTCCACAGTGACTCCACTCGCCCCTGCTTCCACGTTTTCCCAGTCGCTCCACTCCTCGCCCACTGCCCCATAGCGGTACTCGTAGCGGATGATCGGAGATCCTCCCTCATCCGCCGGCCTGCGCCACCGCAGCGTCACCTCCGCGTCGCCCGCCGTCGCCGACAGGCCGATCGCCGAGACCAGCACCGTCACTCCCGGTGGTGCCACCCGCACCTCCAGCATCGCCTGTTCATTCGGTTTGTTCCCTGCGGCCGAGGTCGCTCTGCCGGCCGGCACGGTGAGCGTCAGGGTGTAGTTGTGGGCTACCGGGCCGGTCCTCGGGGTCAGCGTGGCGGTGTAGACCCGGTCGTCGATCGTCTCCAGCGGCCCGATGCCCGGTTGGCAGAACACCGGGATGTTCTGCGCGTCCGTGCAGGCCGGGGCCTGACCGGTCTCGATGTCGTTCCGGGCAAAACCCGTCACCGGTTCGGAAAAGCGGAAGCGCACCGTGAACGCATCCGACACCGGCGGCTCGATGTCGATGGTCATCTCGACCGTCAGCGGCACCACGGTCATCCCCGCGCCCGACTCCGACCAGTCGCCGGTCCCCTCGTCGTTCCTTGCCCGTACCTGCACCTCGTAGGTCGTGCCCGCCACCAGGTCCGTAAGAGTCAAGCTGAGCGCCGTCCCCTCGTGTTGTGCGTCGATATAACGCTCCGTGCCGTGTTCCCGATACTGCACGTCATAATCGGTGATCGGGGGGCCCGTGTTCTCCGGCTCGCTCCAGCTCACCCTCAAGCTGTCGGCCGTCTCCTCGGAAAAGATCGGGGCTTCGGGTGCTGTCGGTCGCTCCTGCTCGTCCGTTACGCTGACCGTGAACGTCTGCTCCGCCTCCAGTTGTCTCGCCCCGGCCCCGCTCCTCACCCGCACCGTCACCACGTATTCGTTGTCGCCCGCCCCGCTTGGCGGATCGCCGCTCGCCACGTCAGTGGGAGACTCGTAGTCCGGCACCGCCACGAAGCTCAGATCGCCCGTATGGGAAGCGATCGTGAACTGCGACCCGTCGACTCCGCCCGTGATCGCCCAGCCGGTCACCGCGTCTCCCGGGTCGTCATCGCTCGCCGCCAGCCGCCGCACCAGTGCCTGGTTTTCCCCGACCGCGAACGGTCCCGTGCTCGTGATCACGGGAGCCGTGTTGGGCGCTCCCGTGGTGTTGGTCACCGGCCGGTTGCTCAGTCCCACCGCGTCGTTGCCCACCGCGTCGCGGATCGGCTGCGCTCCCGGTGTGTAGCTCACCCGAATCCCCGTCTCCCCGTGCTCCAGCGCCGGGTTCAGCGTCAGGGTCACCGTGCTCCCGTTGATCGATACTCCGGCTACGGTTCGCCCGCTACTCCCCACCTCGACCGTGAAGTCCCCCGGTGCGGGTCGCGACCCTCCATCGAGCGCCTCGCCGTAGGTCAGCGTGAGCGAGGACCCGTCCACGGCCGCACTCCGAAACTCCGGTCGGATCCCGTCTACCTGGTGGCCGGCCTGTGTGGGCAGCGTTTCATGGTCCAGCTCCGCGGGATTGCCCGCCTCGTCGGTGAGCGTCCCCCCGTTCAAGGCGATCCGGCCGGCCTCCACGCTCACCCCGTCGGTGTCCTCGTCCCCCAGGACCACCTCGTAGCCGAAGACCAACGCCGCCGTGCCCGTGCCTCTCAGGTAGCTGGCCGTCCGGCTCCTGCTCCCTACTTTCAACCTCAACTGCGGCGGCCCCTCCACTTCCAGTGTCTCGTCGAAGCGGACCATCACCTCGATCCCGTCCCCAATGACGTACGTCCCATCGGTCCCCGGGTTCGAATTGATGGCAAGACTGCTCACCGCCGGTGCGGTCGTGTCCGGGGTTTCGTTCGTCACCGGCACGCGGCTCAGTCCCTCCGCCTCGTTGCCCGCTACGTCCCGGATCGGGTTCATTCCCGGCGTGTAGCTCACCTGGATTCCCGCCTCTTCGTGCTCGGCCCCCACATCCACGGTCAGCTCTACCGACGCGCCGCGGACCACGACTCGGGTGATGGTTCGCGCATGATCGCCTCCCGACACCGTGAAGTCCCCAGGCTCGGCGAGCGACCCTGCGTCGAGCGGCTCGTCGTAGGTCAGTGTCAGCGTCGTTCCGTCCACCACCGCGCCGGCCGTGGCGGCCAACTCCGGCCGGACCCCGTCCACCTTGTGGCCCGCCTGTGGCGCTACCGCCTCATGGTCCAGTACGGCATCATTGTCCGCGCCGTCCCGGATCGTTCCGCCGTTCAGCGACAGGCTGTCCGCCTCGATGCTCACCCCGTTGTCGTCAGTGTCGCCCTCCACCACCGTGTAGGAGAACAGCAGCGCTGCATCCACGCCGCTTTGATAGTTCGCCGTTCGGTCTCCGCCCCCCACATTCAGCGTCAACCGCGGCCCCCCGGTCACAACCACGGTCTGATCGAACGTCACCGTCGCCTCGATCACATCGCCGATCGTGTAGGTCGCATCCGGCCCCGGATTCGAGGTGATCGCCACCGTGCTCACCACCGGCGCCTTGGTGTCCACCGAGAACGCCGCGCTCGCCTCCAGGTTGCCCTTGTTCACACCGTCCACCACCGCGCCCGCCGTCACAGTCACCGTCACGTCATCCTCAATGCCGGTGTTTGGCGTGATCTCGAGGGTGTAGATCGCCCCCGCGCCCGCGAAGTTCGACCCCGTGCCGTTGGTCACCGTGATCTCGCTCGCTTCAAGCCCCATCACCAACTCCGAGAAGGTGATCGTCACCGTGAACCGGTCCTTGGTCGGATGGGTCGCACTGCTCGTGATCGACGCCACGGACGGGCCTGTGGGCCGGGGAGGGATGACATGCGAGGATGCGGGAACTTCCGACAGCAGGCTTCCGGCGGCGGTGCAGATGCCGCTCGAGGCGCAGGAGTGGCCGGCAGCCAGGGCGAAGGTGATCGGGCCGACGCCCGTGGGAGTCAGGGTGAAGAGATAGGCATTCGCGGGTTCCCCGGCGACGATGTGAGGGCTGACGCTCTCGATTGTCGCCCCCTGGACGCTGACCGACGCCGTGGCGGCGGTGATGTCCACAACGGGTTGGTTGAAGGCGACCACTACCTTCGGCTTGTCCAACGACCCAGTGTGGACGGCGGAGTTGGAAGCGCTCACGGCAATCTCCGCCTCAAGCGCGACGGGCTCGGTTGCCAGCGCGGTCGGACTGAGCGGGTAGGCACGGACATTGATGCTCTCTTCCCCACGGTGCTCGCTCTGGACATTGATCGAGAACTTTTCGGTGCCCGTGTCCGGATCCACCTGCGTCACTGACTCGTCGACAGGCACCGCCGTGATCCGTTCACCGTTGCTGAAGCCCCAGCCGACCAGCCAGTCACCGTTGTCCATCGGTTCGACGAGGCCCGCAGCCCACGCGCCCCTGTTGAAGTCCCCGTGGAGCGAATGATGGCGCTGGAAGATGGCCTCGCCGTTGTCGGGGTCGATGGCGTACTCCACCGCCCGGCTGAACACCCCGCTCTCCCGCTGGCTGAGTCCCGTTGCCGGATCCCGGACGCAGGGAAAGCCGTTGTCGTAGAGCAGGAGATGCCCGTTGTCCAGGACTTGCGCGGAATGTTGTCCGCAAAACTCCCCATAGGGGTCGTTGAGGATGGTCATCGGTGCCGGGCCCTTGCCGCGGCCGTGTCCGCTCAGTTCGTCGCTCCCCCACTCCTCGGGGGAGCGGTAGCTGCGGCCCAGCCGCCACACGACGTCTCCGGTCGCCGCGTCGATGGCCAGCACTTTCCCGCACGCCCGGAACGAGGCGACGATGACGCCGTCGGACATCCAGAGCGAATTGCCGTGTGCCCAGTCGCCCGCGGGGAACGGGTTCCTCCCGCAGTCCTGCGCCGCCATGTGGTCCCATGAGTACCACGTCAGCTTCGCCGCCCCCGCCGCCGGCCTGATCTGGATTGCCGTGTCCCGAACGGAATACTGCCCATCGGATCTGTCCGGATTCGGAGGCGCCGGATTGCCGTCGCTGTCAATCAGGCTGCTGAAGTCGCGCAGCACCGGTTCGTAGGACAGCAGCAGGTAGTCCCCGTTGTCGAGGATGATGAAGTCGTGCTTATCGGTTGTCAGCAGCGGTGGGACGGTGGTCACCCGCTCCAACTCGTTCAGCTCCCGGTCGACCAGGACCCACACGTCCGTCGTCTGTGCGTCCGGCACCGAATAGGAGAATGGATACGTCTCGCTGCTCTGGGGCCGAAAGGCGTTCGCGCGGGAGCCGATTCTGCGGTGGACCCGGGGAACCCCATTGTTGTCGACGATCACGAGGTAGCCATATCTGCCGAGTCCATCTGGGTTGAAATTGACGGAGAACCCGATCAGCTCCTCCGTGGCGCCGGTTTCCTTCTCCGTCGAGATGTCCGGGAAGTCCTCCTGGAAACAGTGCAGGACGTACGTCGTGGCGCCGCCCTGGCCGCCGCTGAGCGTGATCGGGATGTCGCTGTAGCCGTCGAGCCCCGTCAACTCCACCACGGCGTTCTGGCTGGGTCGCTGCACCCCGTTGACCGCCACCCGCGTACTTGACTCCGCCGCGGACAACGTCAGCGTGATGGTCTGGCCGGCGGCGCACTCCATGGCGTAGTGGAGCACGTCCGGGTCGAACGCCGGATACATGCCGCGCGTCGGTCCCGTGACCGAGAGCGCGCTCAGCTCGTGGGCCAGCGGCGTGTACGGCGCCACGGCCTGGGCGGACTGACCGGCGCCATGGCCATCGGTGTAGGTCGCCGTGGCCCGCAGGTAGTGTCCGGCGGCGGCGGCGACGGGCGTGTAGCTGCTCGAGTTCGCCCCGTCGATGGCGGTCCAGGTCGTGGGCCCGGCCGAGCGCTGCCAGGTCCAGGCAACGCCCGACGTGCTGCCGTCGGGATCGGTCAGGGTCGCGGTCAACGCCGTTCCGACACGGGGTCGCACCGGCGAGATGGTGACCGCGCCCGCCTCGTTCTCGTCGTTGACGGTGATGGTCGCGTCCAGGGTGAGGGTGGTGCTCCCGTCCGAGGCTATGACCGTTATCGAGTAAACGTTGTTCGTGTCCGCGTCGGATGCCGATTCGAAGTCCAGCAGTGACGGAAACTTGTGGCTGGGCGATGCGGGCTCGAGAGCGAACCGAAGGACGCCGCCGTCAATGGAGAAATCGTCGCTGTCGGTCCCCGACAACAACCAGGTGACGTCCCCGTTGTCTTCCGGGGAGGAAGCGGTGTAGGTGGCCACCCGGAGGGCACCGTTCTCGGCGAAATTTCTGCTCGACGGCCCCGATAGCTCTGAAAGCAGTTCGAGGACGTTCTCCAACGTCACGAGGATGTCCGCCGTGACCGGGTTGTCGCCGTCGCTGACCTGCACCGTGACTTCGTAGTTCCCGTCGCCGTCGTCGTCGTCCGGGTTTTCGTAGTCCTTGGCCGCACTGAAAGCCAGGACACCGGCGGCGGTCAGCGTGAAGTGGTCCGCGTCCGCGCCGCCGTCCGTGCCCGATGGGATTGTCCAGATCAGTTGGTCGATCGGCGTGTCGTTGTCCGTCGTGGTGAGGGTCGCCACCGCCGTGTCGTTCTCCGGCACGAAAATCGGCGAGGTCGTCGTGATCACCGGCGCCGCCAGGAGATCGAAAGTAAGCGTCGCTATCGGTTCGTTCGAGAACTTGCCCATTCCCTTGATGCTCGTGATGGTTCCCTGAGGCGAGGTGGCGGAGTTATTCAGCGAGAACTCGGTTCCCTCCTCGGTTCCGGCGTCGTAGGGAAACAGGTTCACCGTGAGGGATGGCTGCCAACCGTCATCGGCAGTATTGCGGAGGGACAGCCCGGAGACGCCGACAAACCAGTCCGGGCTGGGAGCGATCATCGTGAGCAGCGTGACCCGAGGGTGGTCGGTGGTGAGCGTGATGTCGAGGGTAGCCGTCGCTGTCGGGCCCGACGCGATGGACTGCTCGATGACGGCGAAAGCGTTCAGCATGGCGGTGTTGATTTCAGACTTGAAGGCGCCCGTGGTCCCCAGCTCCGCTACCGCCTCGACCCCCGCGCTGGCTGTGCCGCCACTGCTCCAGAAGGTGACGCTGCCATTGTGTACGGCGCCGATCAAGGTCGTGAAATGCGCACCCGACGGGACCGATACCCCGCTGGCCAGGGCACTTGCGGTGAATTTGCCTTCGAATGTCACCCGGTAGGTGGCCGATTGCGCGTTGCCCTGCGCCGGCGCCGGCATCGGCATGATCGCCAGCAGCAGTCCTGCCGCCGCGGGTGCAGTCAGGGATCGGGCAAGGCTTGCAAGACAGGTGAAGCGCCCCTGATAACGCCGGTGATGCATGCGGCGCATCGCGTCACACCACCCAGGCCAACGGGCGGGGTCGTTCGGAAGGTCTGACGGATGGAGTGCGGCGCCTGGTTGTTCCGGCGGGCCGGGCTGAAGATTCAGGCCATGGTACGGCTCTTGGCTCTTGGCTCTTGGCTCTTGGCTCTTGGCTCTTGGCTCTTGGCTCTTGGCTCTTGGCTCTTGGCTCTTGGCTCTTGGCTCTTGGCTCTTGGCTCTTGGCTCTTGGCTCTTGGCTCTTGGCTCTTGGCTCTTGGCTCTTGGCTCTTGGCTCTTAAATGAGCATTGGTGCCGTTCAGCCAATGTCAAGCTCTTTTTTCCTTTCAGCGACTCGGGCATGGAGGCTGGATCCTTCACGGGTTTGCTTGTCGGTCAGCTTTAAGTCGCTCAAAAGAAGTATTTTATCGCAACTAAGTGTGATATTTACGTACTTTTTAGAGCTAATATGATGCTATAAATGTGAATTTATACGATTATCAGTTACAATTCGTTCACTGTCCCGGCGCAGCCGGTTTTCGGGGTCCGGTGGTGCATCGGGACGACCACGCGGCAGCGCGTGGCGGCCGCAATCGAATCGGAGGTGTGGAATTGACGAAAGCCGACGAACCGGGAGGGGAAATCCAGGCGCTACGGGAACGCCTCTCCAAACTCAGCGCGGCCAGTCTGCGCATCAGCGAGAGCCTGGACGTCAATACCGTCCTGCGGGAGGTGGTGGAGAGCGCCCGCGCGCTGACCGGCGCCGGCTGCAGCGGGATCACGACCATGGACGCGTAGGGACAGCTGCAGGATTTCGTCACCTCCGGCGTGAGTCCCGAGGAATACCAGCGGTTCCTGAACCTGCCCCACGGGCCGGGCCTGTGGGAGTACCTGCGCACCCGCCTTGCCAGAGTCGTGGCCGTGATGACGGTTCAATCCCTCACGATGGACGGTCATCGTAGTGCCGCGGCGTCGAGCGCGCCCTGTCTGTGCGTTGACGCACTACCGCGGATGGGTGTCTTCAGGGAATTGTTGGAGCCGTCGTCGGGCCCACGGACAACTCCAGGGGCTCGCCGTCCTGCCCGGTGAACCGGATCATCCCGGACGCGGTGCGGCCCGGGGAACCGCTGAAGAGGATGAACTGGGTCGTCCAGCCGCCCGAATCCACAAAATGGGGGAAGAACAGGCCGGATGCGGCGGCGGCCGCGTTTTCATCCACTGGCGAAGTCGTCGTGACCAGAATGTCCTCGCGTTGGTTGATCGCCAGGCGAAGCCCGACGGCGGCGATGTCGGGTGCCGTGGAGGCAATCCTGAGAATTCCCGAGAACGGCGTGGGCAAGCCGGGGAAGAATTCGTCAATGAATCGGGCCACATGTCCGGGTGCGGGAATGGTGAGCGGCTCGGTGGATCCGGTGGCGGTTCCGTCCAGGTCCGTCAATTCGAGCCGGACCGTTGTGGGCACGCCCGACGTGTTGGTCAGGGCGATGCCGCTCCGCACCGAGTGGGGCTGGCCGGGTGTGCCGCTCGCCTCGATATACAGGCGGAAGGCGGTGCCGGCGCGGGATGCCGGGACACCAGCTTCGGACACGGTCGTGCCATCTTTCTGGAACGCGAAGATACTGACGCCCGAGGGTGCGGGCTGTCCGGGGCCGGGCACCGCGCGGACCGATCCGGCCTGGAGGGGACCGGCGGGACTGGAAGTCCGGAGGCGTGTCGCACTGCGTGGAGGAATCGAATAGGAAAATGTCGATCCGCTCCGCCCATCATCAAGCGTCACGGTCGCTGGAGCGGCGGCCTCGGTCTCGCTGCCGGAGCCGAAGAACCAGACGCTTCCACTGATGGGGGCGTGGGTGGGATTGACGAGAATGACCTGGGTCGTCCAGCCACCGCCCGCCGCGAAATGCGGAAAGTAGACCGTGCCGGTCGTGGGGACCGTGAGTGGCGCGACGGGGAGCGTTGTCATCAGGAACTCGGAGCGCTCATTGACGTAACCGCGCAGCGCGATGACGGCAACCGGGAGGTCGGCGGTGAAGGTAAATGTGCCCTCGATCGTGGCGCCACCATTAAAGGGAGCCTCGTCGAGGAATCGCGCTTTCTGTTCCCGGGGCTCCAGCGTGAAGGTGCCGTGTCCGAAGTCGATGCCCTCGCTGTCTGTGAAGAAGAACGCGATCGTGGCGGCCGTGTCGTTGGGATTGGCCAGGGCGATACCGGTTTGGATGGGCCCATCGGTTTCGGCGAAGATCCGTCCCTCCAGAACGGGTGCGGAGGCCGGGACGCCGGCTTCGGAGACAAGAATCCCGTTGGGCCGGGAACCGAATATGGCCAGCCCAACGGGCGGGTCCATCCCGGGATCGGTGTCCACCTGTCCATATCCGACACGGAGTTCATGCGATGTGCCCCGGGAGGTGAGGGAAATCCCGCCCCGCTCGGGGACGGCAAACGGCAGCACGGCGACCGGGCCGGCCAGCGTCCACCCTTCGCCCGGCTCGGACCATCGGCCCGCACCCTCTTCGTTGCGCGCCCGCACCCGCACCTGGTAGAGCGTGGCCGCCTCAAGTCCGGTCAGCGTGGCGGCCCGTCCCGTCCCTTCGCGCGGCGCATTGATGAAGGAACCGTTCGCCCCTTCCCGGTATTGCACGTCATAACCGGTAATGGGCGGCCCGGGATTGTCCGGTTCGGCCCATTCCACCGTCAGGCTGGCCTCGAGCGCGAGCGTCAAGCGCGGCGCATCCGGCACGCCCGGACTCTCGGTGTCCTCGTCAGTCACCCGCACAACGAAAGCCTGCTCCACGGTCCGGTCCCGCGAGACCGGCCCGCTGGCCACGCGCACCACGACGATGTATTCGTTGTCCCCGGCCCCACTGGGCGGATCGGTGCTTCCGACATCGGCGGGCGCCTCGAAGTTCGGCGGCTCCCGGAAGCTGAGCACTCCGGTATGCGCGACGATGGAGAACCGGTCCCCGTCGGCGCCCCCGGCAATGGCATAGCTGCGGATCGCGTCTCCCGGGTCCGAATCGAGGGCCTCGATCCGGACCACCCGCGTCTGATTCTCTTCGACCTCGAACGGTCCCGGAGTCGTGATCACCGGATCCGTGTTGACCGTCGGCCTCGTGGAGCCCCCACCGCCGCCTCCACCGCCTCCGCCCCCACCGCCTCCGGTTGACGGAGATGGCGTGGCCATCGCCGTCTCCACCGGTCCCTTGCCCAGAGCGTTGACTGCCCGCGTCTCGAAGCTGTACTCCTGGCCGTTGACGAGGTTCTCCACAGTGACTCCACGTGCCTCGACCGCCACGTTTTCCCAGTCGCTCCAATCCTCGCCCACGGCCGCATAGCGGTACTCGTAGCGGATGACTGGAGATCCTCCGTTCTCCGCCGGCCGCCTCCAGCTCAGCCGCACCTCTGCGTTACCCGCGCTGGCCGTCAGACCGAGAGACGAGCTTGGCACCGTCACCCCCGGCGGCGCCACTCGGACCGCAATCATCTCGGCCTCGTTCAGCTTGTTGCCCACGGCCGCTGTCACTGTGTTCGCCGGCACCGTGATCGTGAGCGTGTAATTGTGTGCGACCCCGTCGGTCCTCGGGGTCACGGTGGTGGTGAAGATCCGGTCATCCGTGGTCTGTAATGCCGCAATGGTTGGGTTGCAGGCAACCGGGTTGTTTCCGCTATCCGTGCAGGCAGGTTCCTGCTGCGTAGCAATGTCGGCCAGGGTGAAGCCCCTCACCGACTCGGAGAAGCTGAACCTTAACTCGAACGCGCCCTCCACCGGCGGCGGCAGGTCGGTCGTCATCTGAACCCTCAGCGGGGCGATGGTCCTCCCTTCGCCCGGCGCCGACCAGTCGCCGGTTCCTTCGTCGTTCCTTGCCCGTACCTGCACCTGGTAGGCCGTGCCCTCTTCGAGCCCCGTAAGCGCCGCCGTCAGGGCCGTCCCCTCGTGCTGCGCATCGGTAAAGCCGCCGCTGCCGCCTTCCCGGTATTGCACGTCATAGTCGGTGATTGGGGGGCCCGTGTTCTCCGGCGCCCTCCAACTCACCCGCACGCTGGCGGCCGTCTCCCCGAAAAAGCTCGGCGCCTCGGGCGCCCCCGGCCGTTCCGTCTCGTCGGTTACCCGCACCAGGAACGTCCGCTCCGCGTCAAGCTGCCTGGCGCCCGTTCCGCTCGTCACCCGCACCGTCACCACGTACTCGTTGTCCGCTGCTGCGCTCGGCGGATCGCCGCTCGACACGTCGGCGGGGGACTCGTAGTCCGGCGCCTCCCGGAAGCTCAGCTCGCCCGTCGTTTCGCCGACAGCGAACTGCAAGGCGTCGGCCCCGCCTGTGATCGCCCAGCCCGTCACCGCGTCCCCCGCGTCCGGATCGGTCGCCGTCAGCCGCCGCACCGCCGCCTGGTTTTCCCCGACCGCGAACGGTCCCGTGCTCGCGATCGCCGGCGCCGCGTTGGGCGCTCCCGTGGTGTTGGTCACCGGCCGGTTGCTCAGTCCCTCCGCGTCGTTGCCCACCGCGTCGCGGACCGGCCGCGTCCCCGGTGTGTAGCTCACCCGGATCCCCGTCTCCCCGTGCTCCACCGCCGGGTTCAGCGTCAGGGTCACCGTGCTCCCGCTGACCGACACTCCGGTTATGGTTCGCCCGTTACTGCCCACCTCGACCGTGAAGTCCCCCGGCGCCGGCCTCGACCCGCCGTCGAGCGTCTCCGCGTAGCTCAGCGTCAGCGAGGCGCCGTCCACCGCCGCGCTCAGAAACTGCGGCCGGACCCCGTCCACCTGGTGGCCGGTCTGCGTCGGCAGGGCTTCATGAGCCAGCTCCGCGGGATTGCCCGCCTCGTCGGCGATCCTCCCTCCGTTCAAGGCGATGCGGCCCTCTTCGATGCTTACTCCGTCGGTGTCCTCGTCCCCCAGGGCCACCTCGTAGCCGAACACCAAGGCCGCCGTGTCCGTGCCTCGCAGGTAGCCGGCTGTCCGGTTCCCGCTCCCTACTCTCAGCCTGAACCCGGGCGTCCCTTCCACCTCCACCGTCTCGCTGAAGGTCACCGTCACCTCGATCCCGTCCCCAATGGCGTAGATCCCATCGGCGCCCGGGTTCGAACCGATGGCAAGACTGCCGACCGCCGGTGCAGTCGTGTCCGGGGTTTCGTTCGTCACCGGCACGCGGCTCAGCGCCTCCGCCGCGTTGCCCACCGCGTCCCGGATCGGATTCGTCCCCGGCGTGTAGCTCACCTCAATGCCCGCCTCTTCGTGCTCGGCCCCCACATCCAGGGTCAGCTCTACCGACGCGCCGCGGACCACGACTCGGGTGACCGTTCGCGCACGATCGCCTCCCGCCACCGTGAAGTCCCCAGGCTCGGCGAGCGACCCTGCGTCGAGCGGCTCGTCGTAGGTCAGTGTCAGCGTCGCCCCGTCCGCCACCGCGCCGTCATTAGTGGCCAACTCCGGTTTGACGCCGTCCACCTTGTGCCCAGCCTGTGGCGCCACCGCCTCATGGTTCAGTACGGCATCATTGTCCGCGCCGTCGGTGATCGTTCCGCCGTTCAGAGACAGGCTGTCCGCCTCGATGCTCACCCCGTCCGTGTCGCTGTCCCCGTCGGCCACTTCGTAGGCAAACACCAATTTCGCCGTGCCCGAGCCACCCCGATAGGTGGCCGTTCGTACAGTCCCACCCAATTCGAGCCTCAACCATGGCGTCCCCTCGATTTCTACCGTCTCGCTGAAGGTGACCGCGACCTGGATCTCGTCTCCCGCCGCGTAGGTCCGGTTCGTCTCCGGATCCGAAGCGATCTCGACCGTGCTCACCGTCGGAGTCCTGGTGTCCACCGCGAAAGTCTCACTCCCCTCGACGTTGCCGATGTTCGCGCCGTCCACCGCCGCATCAGCCGGAACCCGCACCGTCACGTCGTCTTCAATATTGGCGCTGGGCTCGATGTCTAGCATGTAGGTCGCGCCCGCGCCTGCGAAGTTCGAGCCCAGACCGTTGATGACCACGATCTCACCCGCCATGAGCCCCGTCACCTCTTCCGTGAAGATGATCGTCACCGTGAACCGGTCCTTCGCCGGGTGCGTCGCCTCGCTCGTGATCGACATCACCCTCGGCGCCGTCGTGTCCGGCGTGTCGTTCGTCACCGACCGATTGCTCATTCCGAACGCCGCGTTGCCCACCGCGTCCCGGATGGGGTTCATCCCCGGCGTATAGCTCACCTCAATGCCCGCCTCTTCGTGCTCGGCCGCCACATCCACGGTTAGCTCTACCGACGCGCCACGGACCGCGACGCCGGTGACCGTTCGCGCATGATCGCCCCCATCCACGGTGAAGTCCCCGGGTTCGGCCACCGACCCCGTGTCCAGCGGCTCGATGTAGGTCAGTGTCAGCGTCGTTCCGTCCACCACCGCGCCGGCGGCGGGAGCCAGCATCGGCCTGATCCCGTCCACCTTGTGACCCGCCTGCGCAGCGACCGACTCATGGGCCAGCTCCGCCGGATTTTCCGCCTCGTCGGTGATCGTCCCGCCGTTCAAGTCGATGCGGCCTGCCTCGATATTCACCCCATCGGTGTCCAGGTCGCCGTTCGCCACCGGGTAGGCGAATACCAGCGTGTCGCTGTCCGAACCGCGGTCGTAGGCCGCCGGCTTTGTCTCGGCCCCCACCGTCAGGGACAACCGCGGACGCCCCGTCACCACCACGGTTTCATCGAACGTCACCGTCGCCTCGATCGCCTCGCCGATCGCGTAGGCCGCATCCAGCCCCGGATTCGAGGTGATCTCGATCATGCTTACCGTTGGCGGCGTGGTGTCTTCGGCGATCCTGATTATCCGGTCCGTGCCGCCGCCGTTCGAGGTGGAAACATACAGGGCTCCATCGGGGCCCAGCATCGGGGTCCGCAGCCGGCCGAAAACGCCGTCGAGTTCGGCGACGACAACCTGACTCACAAAGGCGCCGTCCGGGGTGAACTCGAAGAGGCGCAGCTTACGGTTCGCCAGCGTGGCCACGGCCAGCCGCCCTTCCCATACGCCCCACTGCCCGCCCTCGAGGAAGATGCCGCCGCTGGTGGCCAGGGTCGGGGACCCCGACGACCATTTGGCCTCAAGGGCGTCAGGGAACTTCACGAGGTCGGTCATGGAGACCCCCTCGTTGTAGCCGGGCACTGGATTCCAGCCGTAGTTGCGGCCGGCAACCAGCAGGTTGATCTCGTCGTCAACCGACGGGCCGTGCTCCACCGACCACATCTGGCTGGTGCCCGGGCGGAGAGCCAGGCCCTGCACGTTCCTGTGGCCATAGGTGTAGACCCGTGACAGAGCGAATGGGTTGGCCGGCGCCCCGGCGCCCGTGGATGCGTCGACACGAAGGACCTTCCCTCCGAGCGAGGTCAGGTCCTGCGGGACCGTCCCGGATGCTGCGTCGCCGGTCGCGATCCACAGATAGCCCTGCGGTCCGAAGCGCAGCCGGCAGCCGCCGTGACGGCCGCTGACAGTGGGCATGCCCCCGACCAGGGGATCGGCGACTCGGGTGGCCTGGGTGTAGGCGGCATTGATGGTCCAGGCTATCACCTGTATCTCCGGTCCGGTGTGGCCCTGGCAGGTGTAAAAGCGCCGGTTGGAGGTGAAACCCGGATCGACGGCGATTCCCATCAACCCGGTCTCTCCGCTGGCGAACAAGTCGCCGAACTCGGCGGTCACGGTCTGGACCGTCCC
This sequence comes from Terriglobia bacterium, assembly GCA_965218085.1. Lineage (GTDB taxonomy): Bacteria > Acidobacteriota > Terriglobia > 20CM-2-55-15 > 20CM-2-55-15. The sequence continues at coordinate 605,315 of CBDCKF010000002.1, forward strand.
GTCGGCGAGTCGACTGCTCAGCACGCCCCCCCGTTCGGTGAACAGCATCGTCCCGTCGGGCGCGAAGGCGATGCCCCAGGGGATCGACAGGCCGGAGACGAGGGTGTCAACCTGGAGATCGGGCGGGGCGATCTCGCTGCTGCTTACCCCCTGCGCCTGATTGCCGGAACCCTGCGCATCGTTGTAGGACACGGTGGCACGCAGGTACATTTCCTCGTCGCCGCTGGACGGCGTGTAGCGGGCCGAGGTGGCGCCGCCGATGTCGGTCCATCCCGTGTTCCGGTCCGAAGACCTGGCCCATTGCCAGCTCGCGCTGCTCACGCCGCCATCCGGATCGTTCAACGCCGCCGTGATTGCATTCCCGCCCTGGGAGAAGCTCACCGTTCCGGCTTCGTCCACGTTGCGCACGCTGACGGCGATCGTCTGTTCTGCCGTCAACGCCCGGTCGGCCGTGCCGCCGGTCGCCGTCACGGTCACGACGTACTCGTTGTTCCCCGCGCCGTTCGGGAGATCCGTGCTGGCGATATCCGCCGCCCTCTCGTAGTTCGGCGGCGTCTTGAAAGTCAACTCGCCCGTCGTTTCACCGATATCGAACTTCGAGGCGTCGGCGCCGCCGGTGATCTCATAGGTGACCCCGTCGCCGCTGTCCGGGTCCGCGGCGGCCACCGTGGCCACCGCCGTCTGGTTCTCGTCCACATCGAAACCCGTGCCGCTGGTGAACGACGGCGCGGTGTTGACCGACTGGCGAGTGAAGGTCAGGGTCGCGATCGGCTCGTTCGAGAACTTGCCCATCCCCCTCAGGCTCGTGATGACTTCCTGCGGCGAGGTGGCGGGGTTCGACAGCGAAAACTCCGTCCCATCCTCGGTCCCGGCGTCCCACGGGTACACGTTCACCGTGAGAGATGACAGCCAGTCTGCCTGCGCATCGAGCAGGGACAGCCCGGAGACGCCCACGAACCAGTCCGGGCTCGGCGCGATCATCGAGAGCAGGGTGACCCGGGGATGGTCGGTGGTGAGCGTGACCGGATTGATGGTGGATGAGCCGGTCGGGTCGATATTGCCGCCGCTGCCCTGAAGGACGCTGAGCGCATCCGGTTCGGCTGCCCTGACTCTACTCGCCAGGGCGCGCGTCTCGCCGAGTTCCGCCATGGACTCGACGCCCGCGCTGGCCATGCCGCCCTCTCTCAGGAAGGTCACGCCGGCGTTGTGGACCCCGCCGATCAGGGTGGTGAAATACGCTCCGGAGGGAAGGCCGCCGGTTGTGACGGTGGTGGTCCAGGCACCCTGGAACGTCACGCTGTAGGTAGCTGCCGACCGGACTGATGCCACCGGATCGCTCGCCGTCGGGGTCAGCCACATATTGGGCAGAACCCTCACCGCTACCAGGGCACTGCGGGTCGCCTCGCCGCCCTGAACCACCGCCGCAACCTGGTAGGTGTAGGTTGTGTCGACGGTCACGTCGGTGTCGGTGAAGGTCAAACCGCTGAGGCCCTCGCTGAGGGTCTCCAAGGCGGCGCCGTCGTCGCGGGAGAGGGTGTAGGTGACGTTTGGAGCCGGGGTCCAGTGACTCGCCGTCACCGGGGTCCAGGTCAAGGCTACCTGCGTCGGCCCGGCCATTGCCGTCAGGGTCGGTCCTTCCCGAAGCTGCCAGCCGAACTCCTGCCACGTGCCACCCCCGAGTCCATACGTGTTCACCGAAAGGACCGGATACTGGGCGTCCGTTCCGAAGTGCCAGGGAGTGTTCGCCCTGCTGTCGTTGTCCAGGTCCACGTTCCAGTCCGCATAGATGCCATCGTAGTCCGTGGGCGCCTGCAACTGCGCCGTCGTCTGACCCGTCCCGTGGTCACCCGTCGTGTGGCCCGAGGTACTCGTGTCCCAATAGCTCGCCGTGATCGTGCCGTTGCTGGACCCGACCAGACCACCTACCGAGACATAGCCCGTTACCGTCCCTGTTGCGTAGCTCGCCGCGATCGTACCGCCGTCGTTGGCGCCGACCAGCCCGCCCACGTTTTCCTCGCCCGTCACCGCCCCAGTTGCGTAGCTCGCCGTATTCGTGCCGCCATTGTTGAACCCGACCAGCCCGCCCACGTTTTCCTCGCCCGTCACCACCCCGGTCGCGTAGCTCGTCTCGATTGTGCCGGGCGAATTCCATCCGACCAGCCCCCCCACCCACAACAAACCGGAAACGCGCCCAGTCGCAGCGCTCTCCGTGATCCAGCCAGCGTTCTCCCCGACCAGCCCGCCCACGGCTTCCTCGCCTGTCACCGTCGCGGTCGAGTAGCTCCTCGCGATCGTGTCGCCGTTCTCCCCGACCAGCCCGCCCACGGCTTCCTCGCCTGTCACCGTCGCGGTCGAGTAGCTCTCCAGGATCACATATTCGTTGCTCCCGACTAGCCCGCCCACTCCTTCCACGCCCGTCACTGTTCCGGTCACGTGGCTCGCCGAGATGGTGCTGAAGTTGGTCCCGACCAGCCCCCCCACGCCGCTGTTTCCGGTCACCTGGACATTGACCAGTGCAACACGACGGACAGCACTGGTCCGTGAGGTCCGACCGAACAACCCGACGTCCTCCTCCTGAGACCGGTCGATGAACAGATTGGCCAGCGTACGGCCGTTGCCCTCCAGTATCGCCGTGAACCGATCAGCGGAGTCCCTAATGGGCATCCAACCGGCGCCGTCGTTCCAGTACGTGTCGTCGGCATCCGGACCGCCGCTGTCGTTGGTGTCGAAGTCCAGATTCGCCTTCAGCTCGTAGCCCCTGCATCCGATGTCAGGACACCCCATGTCCCATACGGCTTGGGGGAAGGCTTTGCCGTATGCCGACCAGTTCGCCGCAACATCCAGCAGGGCGTCGCCGTTCAGGTCGTAGCGCACGGCATGGAGCTGTGCCAGATTCGCTACTTCGATCAGACCGTCGTTGTCGCTGTCATAGTCGGTGGTCCCTGCCGAGACCACCACGTTGAAAGCCACAACGGCGCTCAATCCCCCGGGGTCGGTCGCCCGTACCGTTACCACCGCCGACTGTGGCGCCACCGGCGTCAGCGTCAGCGTCGCCCCGCTCACACTGGCCGGCACCCGATCGGGATCGCTCGATAACGTCGTGTATGTCAACGTTTCGATGTCCGGATCGCTGAACACGCCCGTCAGGTCAAGCGTCACCGGGTCGCTACCCGGCGCCAGCGACTGGTCGGCCGGTGTGCTCGTCACGGTCGGCGCCCCGTTGCGGTCCGCCACGGCAACATCCACCGCATCGACTGCGCCCGGCGCCATGACAATGCCGGCGCCCGCATCGCGGTCCCAGTCCTCCGGTTCCAGGTCGAGCGCCGCCCCGGTCAGCGCCGCACGCAACTCCCCCAGTGTGACGTTGACCGGTCCACCGGCGGCCTCCAGCACCAGGGCCGCAATCCCCGCCGCGTGCGGCGCGGCGGACGAGGTGCCGCAGAAGGGCGAGAAGCCGGGCGTCGCCGTCGTGACGCACGTCGCAGCGGCGAGGTCCGGCTTCTGCAGCATCTCGCCGCCGCTCGAGGAGAAATCGCCTGGCGTGATCGCGGTGCCGTCCGGCTCGAAGAAGATGCGCCGCGGCCCGTCGGAGCTCTCCCTTCTTACCGACTCCGTGCCGTCGAATACGCCGTCGGCGCCGCCCGCAGTGCTGACATCGACCATACCGACACCGATCGTGTTTTCCGCGGCAGAATGCCCGAAGGTCTGACCGCTGGTCGCCTCCTCCAACTTCCCCCTGTGCACGGAGAGGCGCAGATAGCGAGCTTTGGCCCCGATGTTCTTGACGATGACGAGACGCTTTCCAGTGAAATCGAGCCGACTGAACGGTGTGAAGGCGTTAATGATCTCGATCGGATTCTGGGCGCCGTCCTGCGTGTCGATGGAACTCCCGTCCACGGTGCCGTCCTTGTCGATCAGGAAGAGGTCGTAATCGTTCTCCGACGCCTCCAGCGGGTCGGACCAATGCAGGATTGCAGCCAAGCCGGTCGCCGTGATCGTGTTCTCCTCCACACCGCCGCCGAAGTCGTGGCGGTGGCCGAGCAGGACGCCGTCTCCGTCCCGGACTTCGGCCCCCTGGACATAGTCCCCCTCCCAGACCCCGGACGTTTCGTTGGTCAGGTTGCCGGAGTTGCCGGCCGACGAGAAGTGGACGCATCCGTTGGCGACCGCCGCGTTCAACCCCCGCGCAACAATTCCGTCCTGAAAGGCCGGCTCTCGGAGATGGGTGACGTCGTCAACGATCACGTCCGCGCCGGCCTCGCACAACGCCTCGATGTTCGCCGCGAACTGCGCCTCTTCATTGACTCCCTGGGCGAAGTACAGCTCGGCGCCCGGCGCAAGATCGTGCACGATCTCGAGGATCGCGGTCCCTTCGTCGCCTGCCCCTGCCTGCCCCGGCAGGACCGTTACCCGCGCCGGCAGGTCCCCCGTTGCCTGCCGGTCTGCCAGGCTGTCGATCCCGTTCGAGAGCACGCCGATGCCGATGCCGGTTCCGTCCACACTGTAATCCTGGCGCGCCACATCCGCTTGGTGGGCCACGTCGCCCTCCGTGGTGTTTTCCTTGTCCGCCCGTACCGTCACCTGCCGGTCTGCCAAGCTGTCGATCCCGTCCGAGAGCACGCTGATGCCGGTGCGCGCGCCGTCCACACTGAACTCCTCTTGTGGCACATCCGCCGCGTGGACCACACCTCCCTGCGTGCTGTTCTTCGTGCTCGCCGCCGCTGTTGCCTGGACCGCGGCCCGTCCCAGCGCCTGGTTTGTGATGGCTTGGTCGGCAGGCCGGATGAATTGAACGGCCTCAAGCGTGGCGAGGGGCTCCAGGGCGGCGAGAGGCAGGAGAGCCCGGATGGCTCGGTATTTGGGCACGCTATTGATCACCGTGCCGCCGAGAGCCCGGATGCGGGCCAACACCGCGGGCGTCACGTCGGCCCGGATATCGACCGTGACCATTCCATCCCCAGCAACTGCGGACGGGGTCTCCCGGACGGTGACCCCGTCCGACGGCTGGGCAGCGTCCAGAAGCTGGGAACTTACCTTCCTCTGGGCGGGCGTACGCTGTTGCTTCTCGGCCAGCAGTTCCTCGATCTGCCGGACGGCCCTCGCCGGCAGCGCCCCGCCTGACTGCGTGGTCCTCTCCCCAAGCTGGGCGGCGGTGGTCCCGCCCGTATTGGATACGCGGGTCTGCGCGTGGATCGCGCTCGGCGCCGCCATCGCCGCGGCCAGCCCCAGCCCGCAGGCCGCGATTCGCAGCAGAGCGCGGGTCAGGAGGTGGGGAGGGCCGACGCGCCGAGGTGGCGGGATCGGATCACCGTGCGCGCAAGATGGGCAGGGGCGTGCGGCAGGTTCAGGGACCGTCGGGCGCTCCTCCCAAGCGGACATAACCTTTGGCTCTTGGCTCCTGACGCGCGAGTCAGCCATGCAGCCAGCCCCTTCACACCACACATGACGATTGCTTGTCGGTCAGCGCTAAGTCGCTCGAAATAAAGCATTTTACCGTAGATTAATGTGATTAATACGTACTCTTTAATAGTATGTTAGTGTTGATATTGTGAATTTCAGTGATTATCGGTTACAATTCGTTCACTGTCCCGACGAAGCCGGTTTCCGGGGTCCGGGGGTGCATCGGGACGACCACGCGGAAGGGCGTGGCGGCCGCAATCGAATCGGGGGTGTGGAATTGACGAAAGCCAACGAACCGGGAGAGGAAATCCAAGCGCTGCGGGAACGCCTCTCCAAACTCAGCGAGGCGAGTCTGCGCATCAGCGAGAGCCTGGACGTCAATACCGTCCTGCGGGAGGTGGTGGAGAGCGCCCGGGCGCTGACCGGCGCCGGCTGCAGCGGGATCACGACCATGGACGCGTCGGGACAGCTGCAGGATTTCGTCACCGCCGGCGTGAGTCCCGAGGAATACGAGCGGTTCCTGAACCTGCCCCACGGGCCGGGCCTGTGGGAGTACCTGCGCGCGATTCCGCAGCCGCTCCGGCTCCGGGATCTGGGGGCCCACCTGGGCTCGCTGGGTTTTCCGGATGACCCGACGCTGGCGCGGAGCTTCCTGGGAGCGCCGATCCGACACCGGGGCGTGCATGTGGGCAACTTCTATCTGGCCGACAAGGAGGGTGGGCAGGAGTTCACCCGGGAGGACGAGGAGGTGCTGGCGCCGTTCGCCTCGCAGGCCGGGGCGGCGATCGCCAATGCTCGCGAGCACCGGGACGAGCAACGGGCGCGGGCGGACCTGGAAGCATTGATCGAGACCTCGCCGGTGGGCGTGCTGGTGTTCGACGCCAGAAGCGGACAGGTGGTGTCGCTGAACCGGGAGTCGCGGCGGATTGTGGGGGGCCTGGGCACGGCGGGCTGCTCGGCCGCGGAGTTGCTGGAGGGGTTGCGGGTGCGGCGGGCCGACGGGCGGGAGATCGTGCTGGAGGAATCCGCCCTGAGGCAAATGTTAGGCGAGGCGGTGACGGTTCGCGCCGAGGAGATCGTCCTGGAGTTTCCCGACGGGCGGCGGGTGACCACGCTGGTCAACGCCACGCCCATCCGCTCGGAGAAGGACGAGGTCGTATCGTTGATCGTCACGCTGCAGGACATGACGCCGGTGGAAGAGCTGGAGCGGCTGCGGGCCCAGTTCCTCGGCATGGTGAGCCACGAGCTGCGGGCCCCGCTCACCTCGATCAAGGGCTGCGCGGCCACGGTGCTGGGGACCCCCGCGGCGCTGGACCCGGCCGAGACGCTTCAGTTTTTCCGCATCATCGACGAGCAGGCCGATCAGATGCGCGCGCTGATCAGCGACCTGCTCGACGCCACGCACATCGAGACGGGAACGCTGTCGGTGGCCCCCGAGCCGTCGGATCTGGCCGTCATGGTGGATCAGGCCCGGAAGACGTTCCTCAGCAGCGGGCGCAGCAATCCCGTTCAGGTCGACCTGCCGGCGGAGCTGCCGCGGGTGCTGGCGGACCGGCAGCGCATCGTGCAGGTCCTGGGCAACCTGTTGTCCAATGCGGGCCGGCACTCGCCCGAGTCATCCACGATCCGGGTGGCCGCGGTGCGGGAGGGCGTTCAGGTGGCGGTCTCGGTCACCGACAAGGGCCGGGGCATCCCGGCCGAGCGTCTGCCGCACCTGTTCCGGAAGTTCGCCCGGAGCGGCCTGGAGGACCGCGAGCGGGGGGTTGGGGCGGGCCTGGGCCTGGCCATCTCGAAGGGTCTGGTGGAGGCACACGGGGGGCGCATCCGGGCCGAGAGCGCGGGCACGGGCATGGGCACGCGCTTCACCTTCACGATTCCGGTGGCCGGGGAGGCCGTTGACGATCTCACGCCGCGCCCGAAGGGGAAGCCGGGCCGGCGACGGCGCACCGGTCGGCCGGTGCCGGAGGTGCTCGTGGTGGACGACGACCCGCAGGCCTTGCGCTACATTCGGAGCATTCTCAAGGACGCGGGCTATCACCCACTCGTGACCGGCGACCCGAACGAGCTGCCCGACTTGCTCCGGAAGCACCAGCCCGACCTGGTCTTGCTGGACCTGCTGCTGCCCGGCCCCGACGGCATCGAGCTGATGGAACGCCTCCCCGCGCTGGCCGATCGGCCGGTCATCTTCCTGTCCGGATACGGCCGGGACGAGACGATGGCCCGGGCCCTGGAGGCCGGAGCGGCCGATTACATCGTCAAGCCATTTTCACCGACCGAACTGGTGGCCCGAATCCAGGCGGCGCTGCGCAAGGAGGAAGGGCCGGCCGGGCCCTACCGGACCGGGGACCTCCTCATTAACTACGCGGAACGCCGAGTGAGCGTGGGCGGGCGGGCGGTGCCCGTGACCGCCACCGAGTACGATCTGCTGCGCGCCCTGTCGGTCAACGGCGGCCGGGTATCGACGTTCGACTATCTGTTGCACCGCGTGTGGCGCGCGCGGCGCGGGGGCGCCCCCCGGTCGGTGCGCGCTTTCATCAAGAAGCTCCGCCGCAAACTGGGCGACGATGCGAACCGTCCACGCTACATCTTCAGCGAGCGCGGGGCCGGCTACCGCATGCCCAAGCCGGACAACGGCTGAGGAGTCTTTCCGCCGTTCGTCCGAAGGGCGCCGCTGCGGGGTCTCGCAGCGCGCAAGCACGTTCGCGTATGCGTGGCGAGATCGGCCAGCAGGTGTTCCGGGATTGTGCGCCGGACGATGCCTGCGGCGACGGCACGTACGACCTGACGGTGCGGGTGAGCGATGGCACCGGCGATGCCACGGCGGGCATCAGCGTGATGCTCTCCACAACCACGATGAGGCGCCGACGGCAAACGCCGGGGCGGACCCGGCGGGGGTCGAAGAAGGCGCGACCGTGACCCTGACCGGTTCGGGCGACGCCATCGGTTATCCCGAGAGATTTCTTTCTCTGAAGGCTTTCCAGGATGGGAAGCGTTCTGGTCGTTTAGAGGACGCCTCTGAGCGGCACGGAAAACAACCTGCCGTAGGGCATTGTCGTGTGGGATGCAGGAAAGAGAAGGCTAGCGGGTAGATGCCAAAACGGCGGAACCGGTCATCCGCCACGCATGTCCAGTCGAAGCATCGTCGATCTCCTTCCCCGCATGGTGTCTCTTCTATGCATGTTGCATACGCCCCGATCCGCGTAAAGTCCAGCCAAGAATCCGTCATCATCATGGCGATCATCGGGATCATCGTGACTATCATCGCGGCGATTGCTCTTGCCGCCATCCTTGTTCCCGGACAATGGGCGATGCGTAGGGATATGTCAGACCTGCGGAAAGATATTGCAGCCTTGGCCGAGAGCACGCGGAAGGATATCGCAGCCCTGAATGAACGCATGGCCAAGGTTGAAGGCTTGTTCGAGGGCTTCACAAAATCTTCGCCGCAATCCACTTCTCAGTGACGCAGATCGCGCCCCATTCCGGGGGGCCGGGTCTTTCTTCCTTCGCCTTCCTCGAATCAATATCGCAACACCGTTTACAACCCCCGAGCCATTGAACCGCTCGTTTGTGCAACCCCACCTCACAAGCCTACGGTTATTTCGTAAGGTACCAGTAGCTGAAAATAGTGTTTATAACCATAATCAGGGCTGAGACCAAAGGTGGCGCAGCGCTGGCGAGTTTCACAAATCGATCGATCCAGTGCCCTTCGTGAGAACCCGCGGCACCCCTTACCGCCATACGAAAGCGATCAGGGATTCTCCCATAGCGTTTCTGGAGTACCCTGTCTCCCAACCAGTTTCCGAATACGCCAGCAGATATAGTCGCTATCGAGAATCCAACGAGTACCCAAACGATTTCCCCAGGGTTCACCACCTGCACCTGCAATGCTTCGCTCACAATGTAGCCAACGCCGCTCAGAAAGCCGACTAACAAATACCCCAGCAAGGAGCTCCCTGGCAGGAATCTCCCAAGTAGAAGCGCCGTCAGAGGGCCCACGACCAGGAAGGACACTTTGGTTGCGGTTTCTGCTAATGAACCAGCAGGCGTTAACCACCAAAAATAATTTGCCACGCCGGAAACCAGGCCTACGAGAATTGCGAAACCGACAAATGTCGGAAGAACAATACTGCTTTTCAAGACATGCAAATCGCCCTCAAGATTCTTGAATATCTGAAGAGAAAGAGCAGGCGCGAGATCCCTCTGACAGTGCTTACAAACAACTACGTCATCCTCAATATCTTCTGCACAATAGGGACATTTCATAAGAATCTCCTTGTCCAGAACAAATATGCGAAGCCTCAGTGCAACCCGTGTCCAGACCCTTCCTGAATCGTCCTTCCGGGCCCGTCAAGCAATCCGGGGACTTCACTCCGGCCCAAGCCAGGGCTCCGGTCCGACCTAGTTGATCCATTCGCCGTTCACAAAGGTCTCTCTTCTTACGGTCCCGTCCGCGAAGCGCAAGACCCAGTCGCCGTGCCGCTGGTCCTCCACATAGGGCCCTTCGTGGACGGTCCCGTCCGCCCACCGTTCGACCCAGTCGCCGTGCATCTTGCCCTCCACATAGGGCCCTTCCTCTACGGTCCCGTCCGCGAAGCGCAAGACCCAGTCGCCGTGGCGCTGGCCCTCCTGTAAGAACCCTGTTGATTCCGAAGTGCTTCGGTCACTATTCGAGACCCAGTTGAGCGTTCCCGTCCCCTGGGCCAACCCTCCGGCACACTCCCCCGTCCAGGTCACGGTCTCGTCCGGTTGGAGGGAGGGATTCCAGACGTAGCATTCCGGATGGTTGGCCACCGCCATCCAGCACGCGTCGCCTTGCGGCTGTCCCGCGCAGGTCTGCTCGGCGCGGATCCGGGACGGCTGTCCCTGATCCGTTGCCGCAGGCGGGGCGCTGCCCGGCGGCGAAGCGACACCACCGGAAGGTCGATCGCCCACCGGCGCGCGCAGCGCCGCCAGACGGGTCTCCGCCAGCGCCCGGAAGACCCCGTTCGGAAACTGGTCAAGATACACTTCGAACTCCGACGGGTTCGTACTGTTCATGATCGACTGCCAGAACAGGTTCTCCTGCGCCTCGGAAACCGCCGGCGCGTCTACCCCGCCCCGCTCGTTCCCGCGTCCGATCTCCGCCGGGACGCCTCGCCCAGCCCCCGCGCTCTCCGCGGCCTCCGTCTCAGCCCCACCGGCAGTCACCGGGTCCCCGAACGTGAAATCCACGGACCAGTTGGCAAACCGGGGCGCGTCTTCGTGAAACGAGAGGATGAACGTTGTGGCCGTCAACGTGGCGCCCGGCGCCACCACGTTGCGGCCCGTCTCCTGGATACGGCCAATCGTGCTGGCCCACAGGACCGGCTCGGAATACGTCCCCGTCGGCCCGCCGCCAGGCCCATCACCGCTCCAATTCGTACAATCCGGCCACTTGGCTTCGATTCCATACCGCGCGATCAGGTGATCCAGCCAACGCCCCGACCCGTTGTAGACGGAGAAATCCAGTTGCCAGACATCGAGCGGCTGTCCATGATTCGCCTGGATACGCTCGTACGCGGCCTCCGTATGGGACGCCTCCACGACGTTGCAGGTGGCCGCCGCGTCGGTCACGACCCGGACGGACCCGAGCAGCTCGATGCCGTCGGTTTCCATGAGCCGCTGAGCGGACGCGTGAGCCGCCATCGCCAGCACCAGCACGGCCACCACCAGTCCCCAACGAATGTCCAATCGAAGCATCGTCGAGCTCCTTCCCCGCATGGTGTCTCTCCTTGGCATCAGGTGGGTCTCTCTGATCATGTTTCCCGCGCCCGCCCGTGGGTTGTCGAACCCGCCTCACACGTGCCACCGGCTCGCAAAACACCGCAAAGGCTAAAATTATAAACACATCATAGTCGCAGATTGGTGATGATTAGATAATTTTTTATCTATTATTAGTGACTGATTTGTTTATTTTTTACCCCAAACAGTAAGATCGGTACCGGCTGGACCGAAGGACCTGATTTGGAATGAAGACCGAGTAGCAGGACTTGCAATGAAATCATTGAGGAGACTCGCCACGCTCCTGGTGACAATGGCGTGCGCACTGCCCGCTATCGCTCAATCCGACGAAACGGCGAAGCGCTTCCATGTCTTTCCCGTGCTGGTCGACGGTGGTGGGTGGCAATCTGTCCTCCTCGTCACGAACGCTGCGCAGTCATCGAGCTTCTGCACGTTCGAATTACACGGCATGAGTTTGGACAGGTTTCCTGAGGTTAGCGGCATCACAGTGTCCGGTTCAACGGCAACATTCGAGATGCCGGGGCCCCGCGGTTATCGGGTATGGCGCAGCAAGAACGAAGCGGCGTTGGCATTGGGATACGCGACTCTCGATTGCACGGCTCCTGTGGTTGCGCAAGTGCTGTATGCGTCCAGAGACGAATTGGGCACAACGACGGGAATGGCCACGGTATTCAGCTCCCAGGCTGGAACGGTCTTCCAGTTTCCGGTTCTGATGCCGGAAGCCTCACTCGGAATCGCGATCGCGAACGATACGAACACGGAGGCCTCCTGTCGTTTTGTGCTGGAAAATCCCGAACGAGAGAATCTCGGGCAAGCGACGCTTCAGCTCCCTTCGAAGTCCACCGTCGCGCAATTTATTTACGAAGTCATCCCAGTGCCGGACGGTTTCACCGAAAGATCCGCGACACTTTCATGTGATCAGCAAGTCTCCGTCATTGGGCTGCAATTCGCCGGAGCCATCTTTACGACTCTGCCATCTGCCGTTCTCTCCACGACCCCGGTATCGCTCACAACCGATGACCCTCCCGGTGGCGGTGGTGGGCAGCAGAGCGCACCCGATCTAACAGTCAGCGGAGTCTCAGCCGCGACCAACCCTCTTGGCACTTTCACAGGAGGATCCTTCACGCTGTCGGCGACGGTGAGTAACGCCGGGGACGGGGAGTCGGTGGCCACGACGCTGCGCTACTACCGGTCGACGGATGCGACGATATCGAGTTCGGACACGCAGGTAGGGACGGACGCGGTGGCGGCGCTGGCGGCCTCACGCACCAGCGCGGAGTCGGTAGAGGTGACAGTGCCGTCGAGTCCTGGGACGTACTACTACGGGGCGTGTGTGGACACGGTGACTGGGGAGTCGGACACAACAAACAACTGCTCAGGGTCCGTTGGGGTCACGGTGCAGCCCGCAACTTCCCTGGTTCTGCCGTTGCGCTCGATTCACGCGTCAGGGAACTGGGGAACCAACGAATTGATCGTGGCCTGGTGGGAAGCGGAGCGCACCAAGCCCCTCGTGCATGCCGACTACATCGAGTGGCTCAAGCGCCTGGACGTGAACTTAATAGGACTCTCCGTCGAGTTGACATACCAGGACAGCATGGACAGCACGGTCGAGCGGGCGGCAAGCTCCTTCTCCGATGATGTGCTCAGGCAGTTCATACGGGAGTTCAGGGCTCACGATATCCAGGTGTACCTGACTCTGGCGTTCAACGATCAGGAGGCCGGAGAATCCGCACGCCCCGCACCCAGGTGGCTGCTCGGGGACCACCGCGCCTGTTGCGGAGCACTGCCGGAGTACTGGCCGTGGGATCCGGATCACGCGGACCACCCGCGTTTCGTAGCCGAGTTCTGGGAGACCTATACGCGCGAGGCCGTTCACTTGGCCCGAATCGCGGATGCCGAGGGCGTACGCTTGTACTCGCTGGGCACCGAGACCGACCGGCTCTTTCGAACGCGTTCAGGAGGGTACTTCATCACCGATTTCGGTCAGGAACTCAGGTCGATGGTCGACCGTGTCCGTGCCGTGTACGGCGGCCTGCTGACCTATGACATGCACTATGACGTGCTCAGGAATCCTGACTTCTATGGACCTGGGCAGGAACACCTGTGGAACGATCTCGACCTCGACGTGGTCGGCGTGAGCGCCTGGTTCCCTGTGACGGATTCCCGTCCGTCGTCCGTTACGAGTGCGGCGAGTCTCAGAGCGAAGTACGATCAGATCTTCCAGGACTACCTCGTCCCTCTCAGCGGAAGAAACCCGGGTCGGCCGGTCGTATTCCTTGAATACGGCGCCATGGACATGGTCGAGGCGCCCGGAGCGCCCGATGATCCGGCGGGATACCCGCCCTACATCTTCGCCGACGCGAACGGCAACGGGCTCGATGACGGGCGCGAAACCCAGGCAAACATGTACCAAGCGTTGCTCGACACCATGGACAGTCATCCCGGTGTGCTCAACGGCGTCTTCTGGTGGGACAACTGGATAGCCGGCGATGAACTGTGGGGGGAGTACTGGGCGGGTCGACGCGCATTCGCCATTCGCGACAAGCCGACCGAGGAGATCGTGCGGTCGGTGTACGCACGGACGGCGAACAACGGTCCGCCAGTGGCGGTGGGCGTGGTCCCGCCGCAATCGGTAACGGCGACACAACCCCTGCCGCAGCTGGTGAATGTCACGCCCTACTTCCGCGATCCGGAAAACGACCTGCTGAGCTACACCGCGCGGTCGAGCGATACAGGTGTCGTTGGAGTTGACATCACGGGAGCTGTTCTGGAGATCACGGCGGTTTCGGTTGGCGAAGCGACCGTCACCGTGACGGCAAGCGACGGCGGGGGATGGGCGACGCAAACCGTCCGCATCACGAGTCGTGAGTAGCGTCGAGTGAACACGGGAGGTTCATAGTTCTTCAGTGGATTCTGTGCTAAATGCTTTGACGGGTTACAAGGTTTCCGAATACATTTATTTATGATCTTGGGGTGTCTTGCGGTAGTTTCTGGTCCCATCTATTGAAAGGGAGCAGTCTATGCGGGGGCTTTCTATTCTCTTTCTTCTCCTCATCGCGGCAGCCGTCTTGGCTGTTTCGTGCGGTTCAGGCGTGGCGCCAAAACGAGAAGAGGCAACGTCAGCAACCCCTCCACCTGCACCCGTAAGTATCAGGCAAGAGCCAAGTTCGGAAGAGCGTGACGAATTGCCGCCGTCGACCGAAAATGCGAGTGAGGTCGACGATTCCCTCTGGCAGGGCCTTCGACCGCCGGTGCCTCCGAATAAACCGGAATTCCAGCATAGCGTAAAGTTTGCGATGTGGGACCTTGCGCAGGGAAAGTGGGTTCTCGACACGTTACCACAGGCCGAGGAGTACTCCTTGGGCCGACCCGAAGAAAAAGGAATATGGATCTTCTACGGAGTGAAATCGAGCACTAAGAGATCCGGCGCTCTGAGTGTTAAAGTCATTAGATTATTCCAAGCGCCAGATTCCGAACTTCTTACCGCAACTCTTCTCCATCGAGGGGAACAGTTTGTAGAACCCGGGCTCATTAGCTGTCAGGGCAAAGAGCAGAAAGAGGATTTTCGCGTAACGCGAGCCTCGTATGTCGGCTATCACAAAGACGGCCAGGTTCATGCGTTCCTCGAAAATGAATTCCACGCCAACTGGAACTGTGATAAGAATTCGTTCACGTCAGCATCGGTGGAACGACGCCGAATCTTCGAGTTCCCGGATGATCTGGGAGCCGACACTGTTCAGCGCAGCTATCTTCTGCACTACGAAACAACCCCAGCCGGAAGCTGGATTCCATTCCATGTGGGTGTGGGCAGCCGAGACCTCAATCAGCTCCAAAAGATTCATATCGTGATATCCGATCTTGCGGCCGAACAGGTGGGGTCCGCTGAAATCGCCCGTATCATCAACGCCAACTGATGCCAGCATGGTTGAAAGCACTGGAGCAGACTACGCTCCGTTTCTGGGCTGACAAAGAACCGCTCTCCTGGGGACAAGCAATGATTCTATTGCCCGTCACTGGGGGGGTGTACAACTTTGCCCGGCTTCAATTTGCGGGGGGTGCCCCGTGGCTCAGTAGCACGGCGTTGTTGGTTACGCTACAGCTTGTTATCGCCCTTGTAGCGCTGATCAGCGGGGGGCGGTTCGGGCAAATCAGCGTGGTGGCGCCGAAACTGCTTCGCCTTATTTTCCTACACCTTATCTTGGCTATGCTCATTGTCGGTACGAACAACTTTTTCCAATGGGCGCGGCGGATCGACCTTTGGTTTGTCTGTCTTTTAGCAAGCGTCGTTGCGTCAGGCCTTTTCCTCATTTACACTCTAAACCGATCTTCAGATTCCTTCATTTCGGTTCCGTCGAGAGACTGGGGGGTCTATCTTTCTGGCCTCTTGGTTGCCTTATTGAACACCGTGATCCTCTACCGCTTCATTCTTCCCGCGCAATAAAACGCCTCTCCTTGCTTCATGTAGCCCGGCCGCCATGGGTGAGGTGGCTCCGGAAAATCGGCCAGGGGTTTAAGGGGGCTCTGGTGCATTTTCAATAAATACTGCAGCACCTGACTTGATCTGTAGCTTATCCGCGATTTCCATCTCCCTCTCCTAACCCGATGCTGGAGTCGGGGGACGGGCCGTTGCCCTTCGGTTCGCGAACAAAGGCGGGCGAGGACTCGATTCCGAGCAATCGAATCTCGTCCTGAAAGTCCTGGGCAGTCCCGGGAGGCTTACCCAGGAATCGGCGCCGGAGCCTGAACCTGCGTCATCAGATCATCGCCCCATTCGCCATCGACCATGACATGGGCCAGGGCACCCAGCTCGACCGCCTCGATCAGGTTGTGGGTGAGGTACGCATAGAGGCCCGGCTGCCTGAAAGTGTAGATGGCCGCCCCCGCCGAACCGCCCCGGACGAACCAGGTCTGAAGCCCGTGCGCCGGGGGTCGGCGAATGAGCCCTGTTCCCACACGTAGTCCCCATGTCCGCCGATCAGGTGCGGCCTGGAATCCCGGTTGGCCTGGGAGTGGATGAACAAGACGGTCTCGCCCACCTGGGCCCTCATGGCACCATCGCCGGTCAGCGCGCCGACCCGGCCATTGAACACCACATGGGTCGGCGTGAGGTTGCGCATCACTTCCAGGACATCCGCAATGCCATCCGCCGGGCCCTCATACTTCATGAAGTTGCCGTCAGAATCTCGGGGAATGTAGTAGTCCTGCTCGCCGACATAGTAGGCTTTGTCGTAGCGGATGGGCGTGCCATCGCGATCCTGGAGGCCGGCCCTTGGCAGCACCATGACGGCCCCATTCATACCGGAAACCACATGGTATGGAATCATCGAGCCACCCGGTGCGCAGTGATAGATGAAGGTGCCCAGCTTGACCGCCTTCCAGCGCAGCTAAGAACTCCGCGGATCACCGGAAGAATTGGTTGCAAGTCTCAACACGCGCGCCCTCGGTTGGGATCTCACCACGCGCAGGGGATTCACGCGGACGTGATCCAGGCGATAAAGTCGCAGACTCCGGCGCTCTGATCCGCGGCAATTTGCGGAAAGTCCGCTTCTTTTAAAAAGGAGGTCTCAGCATGGCGATTTCACGGCGTAAAGCACTCGCGATATCGGGCTCGACACTGGCAAGTTTGTCGCTGGGGATAGTTAAGCCCGAAGCCCTGGCGGGGAAGGCACGAATGCAGGAAGACTGGCCCGACCAGCTCGTGGAACGACCGAGGCGGGAAGGCTTTCCGGCACCCCTTCCACTCAATCCGGATGGCTCAGCACCGGAACACCCCGAGAGCGCGGCAGGCCCGATCACCGATCCGCTCATGTGGCGGACCCCGGACCGTCAGGCCCCTGGGATTGAGTTCGATTACCGGCGGATGGCGATCCGAGTCGATACCCGCGGCATGGCCCGACTGGGCGGCACACTGCGGTTTTCGGATCTGGAACCGCTGCCCCGGGTGTCGGCGACTTTTCTACTGCAGTGCGGAGCGCCGAACCCCCGCGGGATCGTCAAGTGGACCGGCGTCCGTTTCTCCGACTTTGCCGACATCCTGGACCTCTTACCCGAAGTGCATTATTGCCGTGTCGTCGGCTCGGACGGGCGCTACGCCGACGAATCCGTGGAGACGCTGCGACACCCCCACGTGATGCTCGCATGGATGATGAATGACGCATCGATTGCGCCCCGGCACGGCGCCCCGACCCAACTGTGGCGGCGCGTTCCGTCGCCTCGACATTTGGCGTGACGGACGCGGCACTCGCTCGCCTCTGCCCTGCAGTGCGATGGTGGGCTCGGGGCCCGAAGACTGTTGCTCAGCTCCGTAGCTGGAGAGCCCGATAAAATCGACGGACAGAGCAGCAGCGAAAGGGGTATCGAGGGTGGTAGTAGTGCAAAAACCGGTGCATCGCGGCCGTGGATCGGCTACCCTGCCCGTGCCAGGACGGTCAAAAAGGAAATCCTGTCTTGAAGGATCGGTGCTCATGGGTTCTCCAATTTGAACGGGTAGTTTTGGATATGCAATTCCATCCTCCGACACGGGCCTCCGCCCAGACCCGGTATCCACACGGCAATCCCATCCTCGCTCAGTCAGATACTGTCGTCACGGCGGATCCTGAGGCCACAGTCGTACTCCCTCCAACATGGCGGATCAGGACAACAGATCGGTCGGTGGCGGACCACCTGGAGATTCACAGATAAATCGATGATCGGTTTTCTTGAATCATGGACTCGGACAGCCTTTGTTGCGGCTATTATGGTGGCGGTCATTCCGGTTATTACATGCGCACAAACCACCGATACCAGAGGTGAAGACACATCCACGCCGACCGGCCGGACTCCCACACCGCCTGTCTCCGACACAGACGCCGCTTCGGCAAGATTCTATTTCGTGACTGGAGTTGTGTTCGACTGGTCGGAAGAAACGCGGTTCCAGGACAAGAATTGCTCGAGTACCTCTCCGGCGGCTCTTTATGGCTGCGGGAACGGCCTTGACGGCACCCCGTTGAGTGCACGTGGCGATTTCGGAACAATGACCGGTTTCGATCTCGGGTTCGGCTATGCCATGACGCCTGCCCTTCGGCTGGAAGCTGTTATTGAGTACCACCCGAGGTTTTCCTTCAAGGGTCTCTCCAATTTTGTACAAACCACCGACAGGCAGGATGTTTCAGCGGATTTGTCCTCACTGCACGGCTTGCTGGCTGCGTACTGGGATCTGACCGAAGTCGGCCTGCCGCGAATCGGTCCGCTCAGGCCGTTTATCGGGGGTGGTGGCGGTCTGTCCCGCATCACCATTGATGAAACTTTCATGGAGTTCCCGAAGACGATCACCGTCGTCCCCGGGGGAGAACACGTTAATTCTGCCTGGATGCTGGCTGCGGGAGTGGCACAATCGCTGGGGGAGAGAGTCACGCTGAACGTTGCCTGGCGTTACACCGATTCCGGTACCGTCGAAACCGGCCAGGCCAAAGGGCGCGTTGTCTGGCGCGACGGAAGTCGCGACCCGCTGGAGTTTGACCTTGCCAAAACCCGAGCGAATCTCTCGAATCATGGACTTCGGGTATCTTTGCGCTACCTATTCTGAGGCCGACATGTAGAGTCGGGTCGATCACCGGCAGGGGCCGAGCCACGGCCTGCATCAGATCGAACGCGGCCGGATCGTCGATGTCATCGAGTAGGGTTCCCAGAATGCTGCGAATGCGGGGCTCAAGAGCCTTCACCGCCCTCGGGGTGAAGGCCTTGCTCACCAGCGCCCACAGCGGATTGTACGCCACCCCGCTCTGCCAGCGTTCCCGCAGGAGCACCGCGTTAACGACCGTGGATCGGATCATCGCACTAACTGAAAACATCGCCGATTCCTCGCAGCTGGCGCCTCAAAGCGCTCAGCGACGACCGCGGGTCCAATAGGCGAGAAGGCGCCCGAGTCGGCAAATCGTTTCGTTCCCGCCACCCCACACGATTTCCACCCGGCGACTACCGTCGGAGAACGCTCGCTCGGCTCAGCCTCGCGAGCCTCTCACCTCCGCTCAGAACGCCTCATGCCCGAAGACAACTCGTCGGAAAGCACGGAACAATCGGAAGACCCCTACCCGTAGCAACGCGCGCCGCGAAGTCGCCAGCATCGACCACGCCCACGGGGACCGGTAACTCCTGAACCTATCGATCTCGATACGGCTACCCTTTATCGAGCTGCGTTCGGCGACTTCAACGACTTCGGGACTGGCGGGATTCGGAGACACTTTCCGTTGCGTCCGGAACCGGCGGGAAATTTACAGGGGTTATCCACTTGACTCAACCGCTGAATGACGATTCATCAGTGAATCAGAAGGGGATTATGTGCCTCAGTTACAACGGACCCGATCACTGATCTAGCTCGGGGGCCGCTTCTTCTACCGCTTCTTGATTGTCTTCGATGACGCCCTCCGGTTCATTCCTGATCGCGTTGAAGACAATAATCCCGAACAGAACGACGATAGCGGCGATGATGAGTTTCAATGTCATGTTGCACTCCTATCCTGTTTGAGTGTCACTGACTCACCCGAACGCGGCCCCGTTTGGCCAGCGTTTCAGGGCAGGGGATCCATCGGTACTGGCCATATTACTCTCGCGTGGTTCAGACGGCCAAGAAACAACGACTTGCGTATTATTCATCGGCTTGCAATCTTCGATGCTCGCGACAACGGAGCGCCAGCGCCAAGCAGTCCGCGCATTGCCTGCTCGAAGTCCCCTGTGGCCAGACCGTGGAGGTAGAGATCGGCAAGTAGCTCGCCCAGCTGTTTCGATTTCCGTCGAAAATACGGCAGAATCTGACTCTCGAATCGATCGGTCGTGTTTCGGACCCTAGGTCGTCGAACCTCCATCGTCCCGTTCATCATTGCGAAGCGTCGCGGTTCCCCGTGACCGTTCCGGTATCCTCGCCGATTCGGACTCCGCTCCGACTTTTCCCGACCCAGAAACTGCGTGACTTCGTCCTCAAGCAGCTCCTGTAGCCAGACTTGGACCCGGGACCGTGCCCAGTCCTCCAGAGCCTCATACCCGTTCGGTGACGCCACTGCTGCCGATATGTTCTTCTTCATGGGTGGTGTACCTTTCTCCCGGTTGCTGCCGGGATTGCTTAGGGTTTCGAATTCACCGAAAGCGTACACCGCCTTCTCTTTTTCACACCGATTGGAACGACCTCGCAATGAGCAAGAACATTTCTAGTGAGCGATGGCAACGGCTGCTAGAGGATGTTGAAGCGGGAAAGGCTCAATCGACGTGGACAGTAGAAGAGCTGGAGGCTACTTGTCTGCGGCATTGGATCGAGAGTGGGGGGGATCGATCGGATTTCGATTTCAGCGGCTTCTTGGAAAAGCTAGAGCCAGTCGCGTCGATGCTTCACGCGGAAATGGTTTGTCGGGAGGGTCAGACGGCGTGGAAGTCGGCGGCCCTGGTCAAAGTGATCCAGTGGGTAATCAAGACAACACCGACAAGGTCTTGGCCGGGAGTAGTAAGGCGGGTGCTTTTCCGGTGTCCGGACTGCGGGAAGCAAGAGCAGGTAGAAGAGAAGATGGACGTGCTCTGTCCCGAGTGCGGCTGTCGGATGAACTACGCAGATGAAAGCTAAGCCCCATAATCGAGGAAAAGGCGGCAATTTGCCCGCCGTGCATGGCCGTCGAACTGCCTAAGATGGTCTCCTTGGGAGACCAGAGTTGTAACCGAATCTGGTGTTTGAGGGATTGGATGCGTTGACGAGACGTCGGGGTCGGAGACCGGCAGGGTTCTGTCAGGAACCGTTCCTTTGTGCAATCACGCCCGTCGTTACACAACGATCCGGGCCGGCTACGCTTCCGTATCGACCGGAGACCAGGACACCGTGGCTTAAGCTGCTGCAGAGGAATCTGGAGTTCGACCGGACCCCGCCATGCCCGGGGTGACGATCAGCGTTCGAGCAGCCCATGACCTGCAATCCGATTGACCAAGTGCCCCAGGGTTATTGCGAAGAAATGCGAACGATTCCAGCGGAAGAAAGCGCGATAGTTCTGGTAGACAAGGAACGCGGGCTCCAGCTCTTCAGATGGCAACACAATCGAACCTTGGATGTCCACCATCGGCAGCGCCGTACCGTCGATCCGCCGCACGCCGAGCGACTGCCATTCTTCGATGGGCCTCATCGTATCGAGTCCCGTGAGGCTCCGATCGAAGCCGGAAGGTATCTGAACCTGCCGGCCCCAGATGTATCCGGGCTGCCAGGCCGTCGCCATGAAGCCCGCAGCTGATTCCAGCGCGTCCGCCGTGCTCTGCCAGATGTCCTTGCGGCCGTCTCCATCTCCGTCTCTGGCGAAATCGATGAACGTGGAAGGCATGAACTGAACTTGCCCCATTGCACCGGCCCACGAGCCCTGCATGTCGGTTGGAGCGATGTGCCCCTGGTCGAGAATCCTCAATGCATGGATCAGTTCGCGCCGGAACATGGCGGAACGGCGATCGTCGTGGGCGAGAGTTGCCAAGGCTTGGATGACCGGGAAACCACTGCGGAAGGAACTCGGACGGCTTGGGCGAAGCCGCAGTGTGTCGGTCTGGCTCGGGAAACGATCCGAATAAGGTACAGTCTGTTAGACGGGGACCACTAGCAGCCTGTCGGACTAACACCAATATGACTGTGTCTACAGTTTCGAGCTGAAAAGGGCCGTCGTTGAAAACAAAGGACTTACTCCGAAAGTCCGACAGGCTGCTAGAGCGCGAGAAAACACGAGCGCAGCGTCGAGGCCCGTGATCAAGAACTGCGAGCCATCACAGAGTGCTGTACCAAGCTGTCAAGCTCGGGACCCTCGGGCCGTGTGGAGCCTGGCGATGTGTTCTACGACGAGCGCGGGATTGCCCAAGTGATTACTCCAGACGAGGAGCGCATACCGGACTTCTCCTGTAGGCGAACGGACAGATTGGGGATTTCATTGTCCGGCGCCTACTGCGACCTGGATTATGAGGAGGCGCAGCAATGGCTGTCACTAATCTAAGATCTGCGGGCGCCGGTGAAAAACGCGTCGCCGCTGACCCCGAACACGCTTATGCCTTGCCGGCGCGCTACTGCATGGACGACGAAATATTCGAGCGTGAGAAGGAAACGATCTTCTATCGCACATGGCAGGTGGTCTGCCATACAAGCGACCTCGGGGAGTTCGGCAGTTACGTCACGCACAGCGTGCTCGACCAGAACATCATGGTTATACGCGGTCGCGACTCCACGCTACGTGCATTTTACAACGTGTGCTCCCACCGGGCGCATGAACTCCTCAAGGGCCGCGGCACGACCAGGACCATTGTCTGCCCTTACCATGCATGGTCGTATCGCGCAGACGGTAGCTTATGCACAGCACGCGGCAGTAAAAACGTCACGGGTTTCGACGCCAACGAATTTTGCCTGAAGGCGGTCCGGATCGAGGTCTTTGCCGGCTTCGTGTTCATCAACCTCGATCCGAACGCGCCAGCACTCGCCAGCCAAGCCCCCGGTCTGGACGACGAAATCCGAGACGTAGTGCCCGGCTTCGACAGCATGGTCAAGGTCGCGGAGCAACGCTCGGAGATCAGGTGTAACTGGAAAGTCGCGATCGACAACTACCTCGAATGCTACCACTGCAAGTCGGCCCACCCCGCCTTTGCGAACCTCGTAGACCTGGGCAGCTATCGCTCCAAGATCTGCAGCATCCATTCGAGCCATATCGGGGAGCGTGTAAACCCGAAAAACAAGGCCTACGCATTCTCTCCGGACGATCCAGTGCAGCGCGTCGCGTTCTGGTATCTGTGGCCTTTCACCGTTTTCAATGTCTATCCGGGCCGGCCGATCCTGAGCGTGGGCGCCTACGCGCCGACAGGATCGGAGACGACCGCGGTTCAGTTCAGCCGCTACGCACTATCGAAGACCTTGGACGAACGGGATCTGGCACGAATCAGCTACTTCGACAACGTGCTTGGCCCTGAGGATTTCGCGATCTGCGAGTCCGTGCAACGGGGGCTGCACGCGCGCTGTTACACGCAGGGACGCTTCATTGTCGACCGTGACCGCACCGAGATCAGCGAGCACGCGTTGCACCATTTCCACAGGCTCGTACAGACGGCACTCGGAGATTGAACGCCCCCCCCTGGCGCGGTAGCCGTTTCGACCCTCGCGATTACACCTTGGCGGATCTGGCGCAACGGCCCCTACACGCCTCAGTGCACTTTTGCCAAATCCGAGGCAGAGAGAAGCCCCGTCCTTAGCTGGCAGCGACTCGTCCGGTGGTGGCCACGCGCAATCCTTCCAGAGCTTCACCAACGGTGTTAGACACTGCCGGCAGGTTGCACAAAGGAGCCAGACTGTGTGAAAAGTCGACGACAGCCGGGCGGGAGTCGGTGAACTGGCTTCGGGTTCCCCATGGCGGTTGGTAAAATGTGTCATGGCACATATCACCGGTGAAGACCGTTCCCAGCTTCTGCTTCTGTCCGATGCTGTGGACGACTACGTGGGACCGGACAACCCGGTCCGTTTCATTGATGCATTCGTCGACGGCCTCGACCTTGAGGCGGCTGGATTCCAGCGCGTTCGGCCCAACGACAAGGGCCGTCCAGGCTACGATCCCGCGGATCTGCTGAAGCTGTATATCTACGGGTATCTGAATCGTATTCGGTCGAGCCGCAGGCTGGAGACAGAGACGCAGCGCAACCTTGAGGCGATCTGGCTGCTACGCCAGCTGAAGCCCGACTTCAAGACGATCTCCGACTTCCGGCGCGACAATCGGCATGCGTTCCGGGCGGTGTTTCGGCAGTTCGTGCGGTTGTGCCGGGAACTGGACCTGTACGGGCGGGAGTTGATCGCCGTGGACGGCACGCGCATCAAGGCGGTGAACCACCGGGACCGCAACTTCACGCGGGCCAAGCTGAAGACGGACCTGCAGCGTATCGACGACCGACTCGACCGCTACCTTGACCAGATGAACGAGGTTGATGCGGATGATGCCGGCGGCAGAGCGGCTGCCGTGGCGGATCTTCAGGAGAAGATCGCATCAATCCGTAAGAGGAAGGAGACCTTGGAGGGGCATCGGCAGACGCTGGACGATACCGGAGAAGCCCAGCTGTCGCTTACGGATCCGGACTCCCGGTCAATGCATTCCGGGACACGGGTCGGAGTGGGCTACAACGTCCAGATCGCTGTCGACACCAAGCACAACCTGATCGCCGAACAGCAGGTCCATAGCAAGGTCTCGGACCTGGGTCTGCTCGCGGAGACGGCTACAGCGGCTCGGGAGAACTTGGCTGTCGACGAGATCGACGCAGTCGCGGACCGAGGCTACTACAAGATCGAAGACATTGAGGACTGCGAAGCCGCCGGGATCACGCCCTACGTTCCGAAGCCCGACCGGAGCACGGCCAGACGCAGTGGCCACTTCCCGAAGTCCGATTTCCAATACGACGACGCCACGGACACCTACCGGTGCCCCGCTGGTGAACGCCTGGTGCCGTTGTATCGCCGAAGCGTGGGTAAGTCGCGCACAGGCACGTATCTTGTCAGTTACGCCAACCGCGCCGCATGCAGAGGCTGCGGTCTACGCGAACGATGTACCAAGAACACCTATCGGTGCATCACGCGCTTCGAGAACGAAGCAACGATGGAGCGCATGGCGAACCGTCTCGCCGCCCGGCCCGAGGTGATGGATCGTCGCCGGGAGTCGGTCGAACATCCCTTCGGTTCGATTAAGCAGTGGATGGGCCAAGGCGCGTTCCTGACGCGCCGGCTCGGCAATGTCCGCGGAGAGTTCAGCCTCACCGCCTTGGCCTACAACATGCGACGCGCAATCAACCTCGCAGGAATTCCCGCCTTGATTTCGGCCGCAACGGCGTGAAGGGGAATTTCGCCCTTCTTTGACGCCAGAAACGCCCGCTTCCAGCACTACCAGAGGCCAAAAGGATCGCCGCGGCGAACCAGGGAGACAGAACCAAGGTCCTGCGTAGCCGCCGGCATCACGTCGTCGTGCTTCCATTTCGCACTACTGACGGGACCGGCAGCTTCATGGCGACTTTTCACACGGTCTGGAGCGGTTGTGCAACACTCTAGTATTCGCTAAGCTTCACGGATCGCGGAGAATGACCGGCCTTTGGCCAGCGGCAGTATCAGACGTGCACGCGCTCGTCATTGCCCCGCCGCTTAAGGCCGTGGTGGCGGTGGAACGGCTGTGCTGCAGCACCGCTGACGAAACCGTATGGCTGAGATCTCGAAGATCAACTACAAGCTGGGTCAGGACAATGTCCAGTTTCTCGGCCTCGACATCCATAATCCGGTTTTCGTCGTCTCCAGCCTCACCATCATCGCATTCGTCGCCGGGGTGCTGGCGTTCCAGGCCGGGGCGGCGGTTGCCTTCGGGGCGCTGCGCGCGTGGCTCATGTCGACCTTCGACTGGGTGTTGATGGGCGCGGGCAACCTCTTCGTGCTCTTCTGCCTGCTACTGCTGGTGACCCCGCCTGGCCGCGTGCGCCTGGGCGGCGCGGATGCCCGGCCGGACTATTCCAGATCGGCCTGGTTCGCCATGCTGTTCGCCGCCGGGACGGGCATCGGCCTGATGTTCTTCGGGGTGTCGGAACCGGTGGAGCATTTCCTGCACCCGCCGCTCGGTCTCGTGGCGGGCGACCCGGCGGCGGCGCGCCTCGGCATGGCCAGCGCCATCTACCACTGGGGAATCCATGGATGGGCCATGTACGCGGTGGTGGCGGTGGCGATCGCCTTCGCTTCGTACAACCTCGGCCTGCCGCTGGCGTTGCGGTCGGCGTTCTATCCGCTCATGGGGGAGGCGGTGTGGGGCCGGTTCGGCCACGGCATCGACATCCTCGCCGTCTTTGCCACGCTCTTTGGACTGGCCACATCGCTCGGCCTGGGCGCCGAGCAGTTGGCGGCGGGGCTGGCCCGCCTGTGGGGCGCGCCGGCGACCGACACCACCCAGGTGCTGCTGATCGTCGGCATCACCGGCATGGCGCTGGCGTCGGTCGTCAGCGGGATGGAGAGGGGGGTCAAGCGGCTGAGCGAGGCCAACCTGCTGCTCGCCCTGCTACTGCTGGCGTTCGTGCTGACGGTCGGGCCGACGCGCGTCATCGCCACCGGCGTTGTGACCAGCCTCGGCCAGTATCTGGCATCGATCGTACCGCTCAGCAACTGGGTGGGCCGAGAGGATCTCGACTTCATGCACGGCTGGACGACCTTCTACTGGGCCTGGTGGCTCTCGTGGTCCCCCTTCGTCGGCCTGTTCATCGCCCGGGTTTCGCGTGGCCGGACGGTGCGCGAACTGATCGCCTGCATGCTGGTCATCCCGACGCTGACTGCTACGATCTGGATGAATGCCTTCGGCGGGACGGCGGTGTCGCAGTACGTCGAGCGCGGCCATCCCGCCGTGATCGCGGCGGTGCAGGCGCAACAGCCGGAGATCGCCCTGTTCGCGCTGCTGGAGACGCTGCCACTTGCGACCGTCACCTCGTTCATCGGCCTCGTGCTGGTGGTGGTGTTCTTTGTCACCTCCTCCGACTCCGGATCACTGGTCATCGACACCATCACCGCCGGCGGCAAGCTGGATGCGCCGGTTGCCCAGCGCGTGTTCTGGTGCGTCTTCGAGGGGCTCATCGCCATCGCGCTGCTGCTTGGCGGAGGCCTCGTGGCCGCGCAGGCGGCCACCCTCGCCGCCAGCCTCCCCTTCGCGCTGGTGCTGGTCGCCATGTGCTACAGCACCTGGAAGGGCCTGCGCGCGAGCACGGCGGGCAGGGTCCGTTAACCCGCCACGTGCATCCCTGCTCGGCGACGTACAGGATGGCGCGGCTCCGAGCCGGTGCATCGGAGCGCGTGCCTTGCATTGGCAGGGATGTAGATTGCGCAGCCGGGACCGACCGCCGGCGTGTGATCGTCGATCTCCATCTCCCCTCGGCCGCTAACGACGTAAGTAGGTTTCCTCGGGTTCGTGGTGGTGAAGCAGGGGTCATCGCAAGGTTTGTACCTGAAATTACTCTAAGGAAGAAAAACGGCCGCACATGGGGTTCAGTGCAGTGCTCTAGCGATCCTGTAAGCCGTTGCCCTGCCAATCCCTAGCTGTTTAGCAGCCTCGCCGGGCGTCAATCCGGCTTCAATGAGTTTTTGGGCGGCCGAAACGGTGTCCGGGTGAAGCGGGGGGCGACCGGGTCTTTTACCGCGTCTTTTGGCGGCGGCAATGCCGTCGCGTGTGCGCTCGGAAATCAGACGGCGCTCGAAATGCGCAATGGCGCCGAAGACGTGGAAGACCAGTTCGCCCGCGGCCGATGTGGTGTCGATTCGTTCTTCGAGGCTGACCAGGTGAATGCTGCTGACCTTGAGGCTTTCAACGGTATCGAGCAGTTCTTTGAGGGAGCGGCCGAGGCGATCGAGACGGGTAACGCAGAGGCGGTCGCCGGGCCGGGCATGGTCGATCAGTTCCGCCAGGGCCGGACGCTCGAACCGTCGGCCCGAGATCACGTCGACGAACACGCGAATGGCGCCGGCCTCCCGTAGCCGATCCTGCTGGCTGGCGGCATCCTGTGCCGCAGTCGAGACCCGGGCATAACCGAGGATGTCACCGTTGCGGGCCGGGCCGTCCGTCTCTTTAACGTTCGATTCCAGGACGGTTTCCGGGTGCATACTTTGAGTTCCGTTCAAGGGTCCGAGGCCGTCTCTTTATTCATCTCTTTATTCTAAGCCGTCTCGAAACCTGAACCATTGTTTTTGGGACGCGCCAAATGGCTTCACGATGGCTTGTACCGGCAGCGGTGAGGGAAGCGCTACTCGGGATTCCCTCCGACATCGCTTCGCTGGAGCGCAACTATCTTCTGTCCGATGATGATCTTGATTTGATCGGGACGCGACGGCGCCCGGAGAACCGCCTCGGGCTGGCGCTCCATATCGCACTGTTGCGCCATCCGGGCCAAGGCTGGCACGACGACACCGAACCGCCTGCTCCCCTGGTCGCCGGGCTGGCTGAGCAGATCAAGGTGCCCTTTCCATCTCTGACCCGCTACGGCTCCAGGGAGGCAACGCGCTCCAACCACAGGCGGCTGGCCATCCGGCATCTCGGCCTGCGTGCGTTCGTGCCTGCGCACGACATGCGGACAGCGATGGACCTGGCTGCCCGGGCAGCGTTCGACACCGACAACGGGCGCATCATCCTGGTCCGCTTGAGCGATGAGATAAAGGCGCATCGGTTCGTGTTGCCGAGCGCGGACACGTTGGAACGCATCGGTCTGGCCGGACGCGCCCGCGCTCGCAGGCTGTCTGCACAGGCGCTCAACGATGCACTCGGCGATGAGCGGAAGAAGGCGCTGGAAGCACTGCTCGAGCACGATCCGGGCATCGGTCGGTCCCGACTGACGTGGCTGCGTACGCCGCCACATTCGACGAGCGCACCGAGCATGCTCGCTCTGCTGGAGCGGCTGACCTTTGTGCGCGCGATCGCTCTGCCGCGCCATCTCGGCGACAACATCCACCCGGCCAGACGCGCCCAGTTCGCACGCGAGGGAGCGGTGGCTCCGGTCAACCTGCTCAACGACTTCGGCAAGCGGCGGCGTATCGCTTCGCTGGCCGCGCAGATGTTGGAACTGGAAACGACGTTGACCGATGCGGCCATCGCCCTGTTCGAGCGTCTGACGGGTCGGCTGTTCACGCGGTCAAGGAACAGCCAGGACCGCTCGTGGTCAGCCAGCAAGACGCAAGCCGGCCGATTGATACGGCTGTTCGGCGGCGCCATCGACGCCATGGTGCGGGCGCGCGAATACGATCGGGACCCGTTCGACGTGCTCGATGAGGAGATCGGCTGGGACCGTCTGGTGGCGTCGCGCGAGGAGATCGCCACGTTGGGAGATCTGGCAACGCAGGACCCTCTGTCGCTGGCGACCCAGCGCTACGCACAGCTTCGCCGCTTCGCGCCGGCGTTCCTGGAGGCCTTCGAGTTCGACGCCCCCGCCTCGGGCCAAGGCCTGCCGTCCGCCCTGACTCTCCTCAGGGAGCTCAACCGCACAGGCAAACGCAACCTGCCCGACATCGTACCGATGTCTTTTCCGAGCCAGCACTGGAAAGAGGTAATCCTGCACAACGCGACACCCCAACGGCGCACCTACGAAACGGCGGTGGTCGCCACGTTGCGTGACCGGCTACGCGCCGGCGACGTCTGGGTGGAAGGCAGCCAGGACTACCGTCGATTCGACGCCTATCTCGTGCCCATGGACGAAGCGCAGCGCGTCCTCGGCGACAGCACACTGGAAACAGACGGGCCGACCTGGCTTACAGGTCGGCGCGAGAGGCTCCACGACCGGCTACGCGAGGTGCGGGCGAAGCTGGCGGCCGGTCGCCTCGAAGGCGTCCGTCTCGAGAACGGCCGCCTCACAATCACTCCGTACGATCCACTCACCCCGCCCGCGGGCGAACGCCTCGACCGCGCGATCGATGGGCTCATGCCGCGCATCCGGATCACCGATCTGCTGTGGGATGTGCATGCCCGGACGGGGTTCCTCGACGCGTTTGCCGATCTGCGCTCCGGGCGCGTCCACTCCAATCCGGCCGCGCTCCTCGCCGGTGCAACCAACCTCGGGCTGGAGCGCATGGCGGCGCCTCGAGTCTTGGACCTGCCAACCTCCCCCTCAGATCAGACTTGACAATCTATAGGAGCATCAATGCGCTGGCGGAGTCCGTAATCGGTTTGTACAAGACCGAGGTCATTTGGAAGGACAGCCCCTGGAAGGGCGTCGACGATGTTGAATTCGCCACACTGGACTGGGTCGGCTGGTTCAACGATCAACGGCTCTTCGGGCCAATCGGCGATATCCCGCCTGCGGAGTTCGAGCAGGTGTACTATCAGCGGCAGCAGTCCGGCCTCTCAGAGGCCGGACTCAACTAAAACACTCTCCGGAAAAATCCGGAAAAACACGGGGCGGTTCATGCAGGTTGCGAAATCTCCACCTGGGTGTTTACCAGCCGAACGGCTGGGTACGGGTTGGCGGGGCGCTTCGGCTTGACGACGACGCCGTGAGGTTGGCTGTCATTTCACTCTTGGGATGGATTCGCCGGAAGCAGGCGGAATTCGAGCAACAGGATCGCCAGTCTCAGCGGAAGTTCGTGACCGGCGAAAGCCATTATTTCGAGGGGCGTCGCTATCAGATCGACGTAACCGAGCGCGACCACCCACCAACGGTTCGTCTGCGCAACAACACGACGATGGATTTAAGCGTTCGCCCTGGGGCCAACCGGGAAATACGGGGGGCGGTACTTCATCGATGGTATCGCTCTTAGCTCCGCGGACGGTTGCCGGCACTTCCCACAAAATAGGAACTGAAGGTCTGCGCGTTGGTTGCCGAGGGTCGAATTAGGAAGATGAAAACCCACTGGGGAACGTGCAACAGGAACGCCCGACGAATCTGGCTGAATCTTGAACTCGTGAAGAAACCGGAATCTTGCCTTGAGTACATAATGGTGCATGAGATGGCACATTTGATCGAGCGTCATCACAACGATCGGTTTAGAGATTTGATGGACAAGCTCATACCTCAGTGGCGCGTGCATCGGGACGAGCTTAACCGTGCGCCGCTCGCTCACGTCGACTGGCGTTACTGAAGCATGTAGCCAGCATTTTTCCGAAAGATAGAAAAAGAACCAAAAAAGAAAGAAACGGTGGCCTGTGGAAGATGACACTGCTGATGGAAATCCCAAAAACAAGGATTCCCACAGCAACTTGGAAAAGCCTCAGCAAGAACGCTCAGACTTTCCCACATCTATACACAGACCCGGCTGTGATCTTCACTGCCTGGACCTAATTCACCGAAGGAGGCCCTTCCGGGTGGACAAAACCGGCCTTGGTGAGGACAGCCGTGGTTCAGTTCGCCAACTCAGACGAGGATCCAACCGAGAAGGAATTTCGTCAACAGGGTTCTCTCGAACCATCTGCGAAGGAAGGGTGGGCCGACCCGCGGAACAAGAGGTTGAATCTGTCCACGAATGCGAGGGTTATGGCAGACAGCAGCGAACTCCAGCCCGAACTGCCCCAGATACTAAGAGACGCCGCCTTTAGGGGCTTGCTTGTCCCGTTCATCGGTGGCGGGGTGTCTGCGCTTGCAGGCTGCCCTACCTGGGAGCAATTGGCGGACGGCGCGCTTCGTGACTGTGTGGGGAAAACTCCTCTTACCCACGCACAGTTCGATCAACTCAAGACGTTGAATCCCAGAACGAAGCTATCGATCGCTCGCGATATTGAGAGGGAGCACAAAATCACCATAGACTACAAAGCCCTCCTGCATCCAGAGCAAGAAGACAAGGACAAGGGACGAGTGTTATACGAGAGGCTGCGACAGTTAAATACTAAATTCGTGACGACTAACTACGATGAGTGGCTCGATGGACCTCGACCGGGACGAGTAACGACAGTTGACGAGCCCGGTTCAACGTCGACCACCCCCGTGTGGAAGCCTGACGTCGTCTTCCAGAAGTCAGAACTGACGGCCGACACCTTGAATCGTGAGAACGTGGTAATCCATCTGCACGGCTCAGTGAGGGAACCGGAAGGGATGGTCCTGACGACTAGTGATTACGTACAGCACTATCAGAACGATCGTTCGGGTGTTGAGAATCCGATCCTGACGTTCCTCGGCAATCTCTTTCGCAACAAGCACGTGCTCTTTTTAGGCTACGGCCTCGATGAACTTGAGATCCTTGAGTACATAATCCTGAAGAGCAGGGAGGTTATGGCTGAGGATGCGGCGCTTAGGCACTACACAGTTCAAGGTTTTTTCTCCCATGAGCACCAGTTGATGCTGCGCCTGAAAAGCTACTACCGACAATGCGGAGTCGGCCTCCTTCCGTTTCTGAAGGATGAGAATGGACACGATCAGCTTTTGGACGTGATTGACTGGTTTGCAGTCCAAGCTCCGGCAGCCCCATTGATGCTCGCTGAGGATTTTAGAGAGATGGAGGAATGGCTAAATGGTTGAGCTAAGCGAGAACCATAAGGCGTTCTTCCGGAGAATGAACGAGAGTCGGGATCTGGAGTGGCATGGTTTTCGCCTTTTACTCAAGCGAGAGGATTTCGCGGACTTCTTCGATGTATTGAAGGACGAAGGATTCTTTGGAGCAGACCGAAACCCCGGCCCCCAGGAGTCGGAGGATTTAGTCGACGTTCCGTACTGGCCCGCGCTGGATTACCTGCGTGCGTGCGCGGAAAGGTCATCTCAATCCAACGACACCGGACTAGCAGAAAAAGTAATGGCCGTTGTGAGAGAAGTGAGTCTAGGACACGACGGCACCTTTCAGGACAACTCGCACACTGCCGAGGTGTTTGCCGAGATCATTGGAATGCTTCCGAGGTCTGTGGTTCGCCTCGACGATATTGAATATGTATCGCGATGGGTGAAAGTCCGGTTCAGTAACGGAATGATGGCTCACGTGCTCGACAAAGGCGCTTTGTTGTCCTTCCTGGACAGCGACGACAGAAATGACTGGCTTAAGGCGCTTAAGATACTGAGGCACTGCACAGAATTCCGCTGGAAGGAAGAGAATCCGGTGCCTGTAGTGGAGGCAGATTCGCTCGCGAAGCTCGTCGAGCATCATGCAGGCGCCAGCGGGAGCAAGCTTCGTGCTGATGCTGTCGAGCTCTTTGCGGAGCGCGTTCGCGAAGTTTTTAGTCGAGGAGGCAGGGAGCGCTGGAGCTACGTGTTCCGGCCGGCTATAGAGAAACACGCGCAGAACCGCAGATCGAAAGACTTCGAGAACTGTCTTGTCGCGGGTCTTCGCGACGCGCTACTTGCCTGGACCGCTGTCGATGTCGACAGCGCAAGGGAGTACGTCAAGAGCCTCCTTGGTGGTGACTTCCAGATCCTGCGACGGATCAGCATTTATGTTCTGAACGAGCGATGGGCCGATTTGTCAGGTCTCTATGCGGACGCAGTTGGCCCAGGTTTCTTTCAGCATTCCCACATCCATGAGCTTTTTGCGCTTCTTGAGAAGCGTTTCGAGTCACTTTCCCAAGAGGTCAAGGAAAAGACACTAGAGTCGATTCGGGCGCTTCCGGCGCCGGAGGGGCAGGAGGCGGATCGCGTCCGGAAATTGGCTCAACTCAGGTGGCTATATGCGCTCAAGGAGACAAGATACGAGCCAGCCGTGACGTTGCGGCGGGAACTACAGGAGGAGACCGAAGCCGGCGAGTTGGAATACCCCGACTTCAATACCCATACGGAGGTACAGGTCGGCCCGGGGCCCTCGCCGTACCAGGTTGCTGAACTGGTTGCGTTCGCGGACGCCGGAATCATTGCCGAGAAACTGAACGACTTCCATCCGTCAGAGTCCTGGCGAGGCCCTACTAGGGAAGGCCTAGTGGCCGCTCTAGAGAGTGCAGTGGCAGCGTCGCCAGAGACTTTTATCCGGGCGCTGCCACTGCTGCTCGATGCGAGGAGCGAATACCGTTACGGGATCCTCTGCGCAGTGCGTGCCTTGTGGGATAAATCCAGGCAAAGCCATGGATCAGTTGCGTGGGAAAGCATTTGGCCGCAGATGTTTAGCTTCTTGGAGGCGCTCACAGAGGCTCCGGGATTCTGGAAGCAGGTCAATGAACAAGATAGAGAGCACGGGCAAGGCCGGATTGCGTCCGCCATTGCCGACCTCTTGGAGCGGGGCACGCGCGATGACGGACATGCCTATCCAGAAGAACTTCTTCCTCGAGGCTTGGGGCTGATTGTGAAGCTGCTCGACTACGTCAAGCCAACGGCTGATGCGGACGTGGAAGATCCAATGTTCGCCGCCATCAATACCAGCAAGGGGCGGGCCCTTGAGGCTCTCTTCGCGCACGCCTTGAGGTGCTGCAGGATCTCCGACCAGCAGTCAGGTTCGCACGATGGAGCTTGGTCCGAGGTCCAGCCTCTTTTCGACAAAGAGCTGGCAAGATGCAAGGGGACAAACTACGAGTTTTCTACACTAGCTGGAGCATATCTTTCGAATCTCGACTACATGAATGCCCAGTGGGTTGAGACTAATCTACGCGCGATATTTTCGGATGATCGCGCTGCCTTCGTGGCGGCAATTGCAGGCCTCGCGTACTCTCAACCGACGCGACGTTTGTACGAGTTACTGCGCAACGCACACATTATCGATCAGGCTCTCGCTATGGATTTAAGCAGCCCAGAAATTCGCGAGAAGCTGATTGAGCGAATCATGTTGGCCTTCATAGGGGGGGAGGAGCCGATTGATTCTCCGATAATGACCTTCCCGTTCGAACGCGGGGTTCACGATGATATTGAATCCGCCGCGTCGTTTCTGTGGATGATTCGCGGTGAGCAAGTTACCGACGCGCAGCGCGACAAGATCATCGAGTACTGGAGCAAATGCATCAAGTGGACCACTACACAAGAAACACCGTCGGCGAATCTGTTCGATGCTCTAGGACATCTGACCTGGGCGTTGAGAGATGTCGAAGGCGACAATCGCGAGCTTCTCTTAGCAGTCGTCCCACGCATGCCCCGCCGTCACAACCTTTATCGATTTCTGGAAGAACTCAACCGGCTCGCAACAATGAGCCCATCCGGTGTAGCGGATGTCCTTAGGTCAATCGTTGATACCCACGAACCAATATACGACTATGAAGACCGACTGAAGACACTGATTCAGAAGCTGGAGAAGGCTGGCGAAAGGGAAGCAGCCATATACTGCACCAACAAGCTCATTACGCTGCCCGGTATGGATGAACTATACGAGCAGCTGACTACGAACCGAGCAACTTAACTGGGGTTCTGGTGCAGATAGGATTGTCAGTTTTGAGAAGCTGATACAGCTTTTTCAATTGCGCGCAGAAGACTGGAAAAGCCTTTGCCCGCTGCATATTCTATCGGTTGGCCAGCACGATGGTCTACGATGCATTCAGTAGCAGCATGAGTGGCGCATGAGGCCGCAACAATGAACAGATCTGCTGTTCTCGCTAAATTCTTGAGTCGGTCGGTACACACAGTGTCAGTCGAAATTTCAACCCGCACGTCAGGCGAAATGCTCGCTACGGCGTTCTTGGCATTTCTTGCCGCACTTTCCCTTAGCGTGTATATTCCAATTATAGAAAAGTTCTGCCAATTGTTCGTTTGCGGATCGGCACCTTTGGATTCTACTTCCAGTAGTGGCCAACCAGCTACCATTGCTACGTGGTTATACGCACTTCTCTGGAGATCTCCGAGAGAGGGCTTGACAACTGATAGTGCGTTCAATATCTGATTCAATACCAGTTGCCGTGACGACTCATTCTTTGCATCCTCATTGAGTATCAGGTCAGCGAGATCAAAAAGCCAGAAACAGCTATTTCTCCCTGCCCCGTCAGGGATTAGTCCGACCGCATCTTGCATTAGCGCGTCATATTCCGTTTGGGACTGCCCAACCTCAAGAAGCGCATGTAGCATATTGAGAGTACACTCCCGTTCGGTTTTGCCAGTAGAGCCGTGCAGCACTAGCAACCCGAATACACTTTCGTAGATTGGCCGGAATCGACCATTCGGATAGCCTGGTTCTGCTTGTAACCACGTCATAATAAGAGGAAGCGACTCTACTAGGCGTTCTTGGGCTATTTTGTTTACAGGATTGAAAATATTGTTTGCGAAACTAGCAATTTCGGCGCTGTCTTTCAGGTTCCGTGCCGGGTTCAGAAATGCTAACTCTTCAACTGCATCCCTCGCGCGGAACTTCTCTACTTGTCCGATTTTATCGAACCATTCACTCCATGTTGATGGGTGTTGTGACGGCAGGTGTCGCGCATGATCGGAAAATGATCCTTCTTCGAACTCGTGCAAAGCAGACGATATTTCACTAGTTTCAGGAGGAACCTCCGCCAAAAGCGATCTGATGTTTGGTCTTAGCGGTCGGTACTCTGCATTAAAGCTATCGCTGCCCACTTGATAGCTCCGTAACTTGCTTTTCCAGACGGCCTCAAGCAGGACCCGCGACATCTGGCTGGATTTCTGCACGTCACAGATATCGTTGAACCAGTCATAGTCCAGAATGGCGCTCCATTCATCAAATGAAACGTGGAGTTTCACGATGCAGAAGCGTTGATTCAAAACGTCTAAGCGCCAGTCTCTAATCATTTTATCGAGCCAGGACTGCGCCTCACGGCGATCTCCTTCAGCGATGCTCATTTCAAACTGAGCGAGCATTGCTGATGTGGAGAACGGGAGATCGCGTCTCAACTCAGGTCTTCCTTTGAGTACTTTAGACAGGCGGGCAAGTGCGCGTGCTGTTCTTTCTTCTCCACCTTCCGGAGGCAGAATAATTCCTGCCGATGTGACTGCAGCCTCCAGAAGGAAGCTGTCCGTTGGACTTCCACCGGCACGTAAGACATGCTTTTCACCATTGAACGAGGAAATGGTCGGTCCGACATAAGCTCGCAGCAGGGGTTGAAGTTCCGGCCATTCCGCGTCAGTTCCCACAGCGGCATACCAATAAATCCCTTTACTTTTATCGACAACAGGCAGAATGGCCCCTGGAAACCACTGTGCCGTACAGGTTTCCCTGATCTCTGGAAGGTCAAGCGTATCCTTAAGATCTCGCCAGTTGGCTAATCGGCCGAATTCGTCAAGATCAATCTGCAGCATGCAACATAGGGCCCCAGCGCGCTTCTAATACAACTCTTCGTTCACTCACGGCCTGCTGATCCGTTCGAAATATCAGATGTTCGTCGTTAACTTCAATGCCGTTAAAGGTGAAATTCATCGATCCTTCGAGCGTAAAATCCCAAGCAACAATGCCTTTTTCATGAAAGTCATCCGGCAGACACCACCGCACGCTCTCCGGATACTTTTCTTTCAAGTCTTTCAGTCGATCAACGAAATTCGAATTGTGTTTGACGTCTCGCATCACGACATTCACCCGGCCCCCATTGCGCAGTTGCGTCGCCAAGACTTGCGACAAGACTACGGATCCGACTGGCCACGCACTATCGATTGCCGAAAAATTTCTGGCACTGTTGTCAATGACGGGAATATCACTTATCCAAGCGGACAGGATCCACAGCGGTCTGCTGGGAGAGTAAGCTTCGGCGGCGAATATGCCCTGCAACAATTGTCGAATCGATTTGCGTTCTGAGGGTCCAGTGAGATCTCGCATGCCCAACTACAGGAGTCAATTCAACGTAA
Organism: Terriglobia bacterium; assembly: GCA_965218085.1. Lineage (GTDB taxonomy): Bacteria > Acidobacteriota > Terriglobia > 20CM-2-55-15 > 20CM-2-55-15. The sequence continues at coordinate 642,590 of CBDCKF010000002.1, forward strand.
ATTCGAAGACAGGTTCGCCCTTGTCAGAAAGTCTGAACCCTTCTACAGAAGGAAAAAAGCGCAGGTATTCAGCGTAAATTGGTGTATCGACCATCTCGATCGCTATCTGTCTCAGTTCCTTTTCTTGGCCCACACGACCACCGAGCAGGACTGACCTGTCGGTCAATATTGCATCCGCAAACTCGGTCCTCCAGTCACTCGAATCAATGCGAATCAGCTTCCGGTTGCCATCATCAATGAAATGGCGAACCAGGGCGGTATCGACTGTGCAGGATCGTCGGAATGGATTGAATGACTTGAATGCATTGCGCCTAATTTCACCAGGCTTGGGAGATATCAGCAGATTCGCAGCAAAGACCGCAGATCGGCTATATGGGAGCGCTCTCAGTCGCTGGCTAAAACCGTTGCCCGCTGCTAGCAGTCCTGCAGCCATCCGGGACGGAATAGCAATGCGATGGCGCAGTTCCAACTCTTCCCAATACTGATGTAAAGCATTCGTCAGAGAATCGCTTTCGGGCGAGGTGCCGGGACGCAGCAGGCGGATACCAATCAGGTTGCTAAATGTTGGGGAAATCGGGATGCCGAAGGTCCCCACGATACTCTCGAATCCTGCATGTGCTTTTTCAAGCGCGATGCGGTCACGCGCAGATCTAAGTTTTGCCAAAGCCGACTGGACATCTGCTTCACTCGAGAGCAAAGCTATCAACCGCCTGAAACTGATCGCGGCTAATTCAAGATCAGATGGAGTGAATGCCGCATCCAAGGCGCGAAAAAATTTAGCGGGTTCGGCGCTGAATTCCTCCGCAATAGCTTCAATCGTGCCACCACCGCCCAGGGTTGTTTCAGCGACGATAACGGTATTTTGTCCAGCGCGACTGAATTGATCTACCGTCAGGCTGTTGGCGTTCGAATTTTTCGGTGCGGCAATAAAGCACGCTTCGAGCACACCTTCTGCAAAGGTGTCCACTAAAAGCGTTTTCAACCAGTTTTGCCAAGAGTCCGATCCGTGATCTAGTGATGTCGCTAGGCAATTTGCCAACGTCCTACGGAGATCACCGTCACGCAACAACTCAGTGATGCTTTCTTCAAGCTTTGTTTGCAGTTCTTCTTCCCGACTACTTTGTCGCATGCTTAATGTGCTTATGGCCGCTTCGATCTCGTCACCCTCGTTCTCCAATAAATCCAGTGCAGCAACAGACAAGGCCATACCGTCACCAAGTGCTCTTCGAATAGCCGCATCCAGGAATACTTCGTGGCACCATGCGCGCTGAAAATGGTTGATTGTGTGAGGAATCAGGCTCGAATTCTCGACTGCTTCGGTATACCGCAAATAAGTGAGTCACCGTTCCAAGTCGGCAGGAATGTCATGTACGAATCTTTCTGGCACGTCTGCCTCACGAACTGGTATACAAAGCGCATCCGCCTCAAAAGAGAATCCTAACGCCGCACTTTTCTTTTCTTCGTCAACAATGCGGAATCTACACGTCTCACGTTTGCCGTTGCGAACAACATTCGCGGTTCCACTGGCCGTATAACGGCCGATTGATAATGATGCGCCAAACCTGTGCAGGTAGAACGTGATCCCGTCTGTAAGGGCGTTCCAATTGTGTTGATTCTCAGGATCCACCGAAAGGCCTTCTCCTTGTGGTGAGAAGGCTGATCGCCAGTCCCACGTAGCGTTGGATGAATCACCAATAGCGTGAGGGGTACGCTGGATCTTCATTGTCCATGGGCGGTATATCTTTGAAACGTTCTGATCATGCTCTCCATGGAAATTCGAAATAATTTCTTTTTCGGGCGCAATTTCATCAATGTCGATGAGGATTTCATCGCCGTTTTCTGCCGGTGGGATGGGAACCCAATGCGACAATCCGCGGTATTTCTCAGCATACCGCCGACTCACCCGCCCTGGAGCGAACTGCCGCAAAGCGAATTCGACCCGCTCAAATTCTGACGTTGGTGAATCGTTGACTGTTGCTGCAGGTACTTTTAGCTCTACCTCTGGGAGATTCAGGTCATGAAACAAATTGCGTGGAATGAAATCGGGCAGCGGATGAAACGGTGTATAAAGATCGTAGCAATTGCTTTCATGCGCCAGCTTCCAATTTAGAAATAGCCTTCTGACGAGGGTGGGAACAACTTCAAGCAGAAGTGGTCGCGGGCGTTCCCATAGAATTTGCTCAATCAAGCTGTCTTCGATTTGAAGAGCACCCGCAAGGTGCTCTGACAAGTCACGGACAAGGTCACCGTCTATATCGACCAGTCGTTTTAACAACTGTTTAGCGCCATCACGAAAACTCTTGTCATCAAATGCCGAACTGGGTTGCGATAAACTCGCCCAACACCACCCTCTACAGTTCTGCTGAGCGAGTTTGCTGGCCATCCAATCGAAGAATGCATAAACTGCTTGTATTCTGAGAATATAAGTATTGCGGATGGGTAGTGCCGCGCGTTCCACGATGGGGGAGAACAGCTGTTCGTACGCCTGAAAAGCCAACCGGTCGCGACCAAAGTCTGAAACAACAGTTACGCTAATCGGCCGCATATCGCGCGTCCGGCCGGCCCTGCCGCGGCGTTGGATAAATGCCGCTGATGACCGGGGTGCTTTGTGTTGCAGCACCGCGCCTACGCTTGTGTCATTGAACCCCACTTCCAATGCAGCTGTGGCAACGATGACATCTGCACGTGCCGCGACACCAGGATCCCGCGACGTGGTCCTCTCAACACGCAATTCATTGCTGAGCGATTCACGTAACTCTTCAGCCAAGGCCCATCGTTGCCCCAGCTTTTCCCGTGTTTCTGTATCCGGTTCTGTGGTGGCGCGGAGGGCGGCCAATGGTTCACGGCCGCGATCACGCCCCCCAAACCGCGCGTACGCTTCGGCGTCCCTGAGATCATCGAATAACCTATGGGTGACATCGAGATCATCTGTAAAAGCGAAAACCCGGCTGCCAAATAATCCGCCAGATGTCGTCTTTCCAGGGTCATCGAGCATTCTTGCGAGCAGCATTAATGACTGGATTGACGTTGACAATGTTGCAGCTTGTGATGTCGGGTCACTTCGCAAAAGCAGTTGATATTCGGCCCCCTTTTCCTCCAGGTCCGCGCTTTCCGGAGTGACCTCCGTAAGAGCATCGGCGGCGACGCCTGTTAAATCTGAAAAGAAACTGGTGGCTTCCTGCAGGGTTGCTGACAAGCCCACCCAGGCAACCGGCGAGTTTACGAGGTGTCTCCAACGGCGTAACGTTAAAGCGGTCTGTGCTCCGCTCGTACCCGCGTAGGTATGTATTTCATCCAGCAAGACGTATTTCGGTCGTCGCGACTGTGCCATGCCAATCCCAAAAATATGTCGTAGTGTTGTGTCCGACATCCGCTGGTTCAGCATTTCTGTCGTTGTGAAAAGGAAATCGGGCGGTCTTCTCCTAATCGATTCTCTTGTAAGAAGAAATGTCGTTGAATCTGCGATCGCGGGACACGCGCTGCTGCTGCAACATAACCGTTCGACGGATTGTTTAAGGTCAACGGTCTTCCATAGCATTTCAAGTTCGCAGAGTGGGCAGCGGAGATACGGGCAAATATACCCGTTGCCTGTTGAGATCCAGCCCTTTAGCTTGAGTTCTTGCTCCTTCGCAGAATTGGGTGTTGCTCCGAATAAAGATCCGAAAGACAAGGCGCGGTGCTTCTTAGACGCTAAGCACAAATTCGCTTTCACACCAAGCCGGTACGCCTCGGAAAGCTGGTCTTTCAATAACTCCTGACGTGGATAAAGGCAAAGTGTCTTTACCCACCCACCGGAATCTTTCAAAGAGTGCGCCACCTGTAGAAGCACAGGCAAATAGAAGGCGAGGGTCTTGCCGCTTCCAGTTCCGGCGGTAACTACAGTGCCATTCTCTTTGTTCGTTGAGAGAATCCGTATCGCAGCGTCCAACTGAAATCGCGCCAGGCATATCGTTGGACTTTGTCCATCGATTAACGCCGACCAGAGGTCTTTCTGAATGCCTTCCAGCAAGATGCCGCCAGCTTTGAGATACTCAATGGAGGCTGCGAATGGAAATTGACGTTTCGGGAATTTTCGCCGGCTCCAGAGAACACGGTAGTCGGACACAAGAGTCGGCGCGCTTTCCCATGGCCGCCCGGGAAACATCTGGCGGGAGCGAACCAACAGGCGAACCAATTCCCCGAAACGAGAACGATATCTGCGCTCGCCGTGCTCCCACCAATACCTGACGAGGCCTGCGTCAGCTAATTCGTCCAAAACGTCGGCGGCATTGCGATCGACGCCAATATCGTCGAGACGAAGCTGAATAGTATCTTCAACGTCTGCTTCAGTCAGGCTGGAATCAACCGCCCCCCAACTGAGCCAACCCAGTTCCGTGTATTCAACAGCGGATAACGCTTCAGATAAGAGTTCAGTATCGGTCACAAGGGTTTCACCCTGCTATGTGCGGGTCTTTATGACGAACAGGTCTAGCATGCCTTTGGATGCCAGCCACTCCCGGATTTCCGATGTTAATTCATCTATCGCGGCACCGGACTGGCTTGCTTTGGCAAGAAAACGTTTGGCGGGTTCGGGTAAGCCATCGAGGTTTCTTATGATTCCTTTTGCTTCGAGCGCCCACTCGGTAATGCGGTTCACAGCTTCGGTGGAGTCGGCCAACTGTCGCTTTGCATGGTTTAAATTGAAAAGCAGTGCGGCCAAACGTGCTGCCTCGTCTTTAAAGCCGGCGTTTCGTAGCGTGTCTACACTATTCGTGTCAAGATCTGGAATCACTGAAGCTAAATGCTTCTGCCACACGCTTTTCAAATATTCCGATAGCCGATCCGTGAATTTGTCTATTGGCTGAATTAATTTGATAGGCACATCTCTATTTGCCGAAAATGCTACCCAATCCTTCTCAAGTAGTGCTCGCAATTCATCCAGTTTCGATATGCACTGTTTGGAAACGCGAGGCGTTTTTGGAAGTGTGCCGACAGTCTTAATGAGAATGTCTTCTGCATCCCTTGCTTTCTTTAACTGCTGACATGCGATTTCCAACTGCTGACACCTGGTGGCTAACCGTTGCAATTCTTGGCCCCGTGTTTTAGCAGAGTCCAACGATTGCAAGTTGGCAGACACTTCGTTTATACGTTGCAGTACGTTTTTCATGTTAACGGTGTGATAGCCGATTCAATATCTTTGAGGACGTACCGCGTATCCTTTAAGGTCGCCGCTAGGCTGTTGTTTGACTGCTCCATATCAAGGCGACCGCTGAGTTCCGCCTCCACACGCCCGAGAAATGTATCGCAACCTTTTGCTAATGCATCACATGCCGCAAGATCATCCAATATTCTCGGGGCCACGTCGCTAAGAGATGTGTTCGCGTTGGCATTCAGGCTAGGCAACAAACTTATGAGTTCGTCGTCATGAGACTCTTCGAATCTCACTACGAGTCTGCGGAATTCATCGGCACCGTCGATTCCCAATCTCCCCGCCGAATCAGCAAGTGTCCGGCAGGCCGCCGTGATCTCGGCTTTTTTTGTTCCAGTGCCAAACGATGCGTTGAACTCGAATCCTGCCTCCTTGCGCAGTTCAATTTCACGCTTGACTGCCGGCACTAATTGCTCCGCTAGTTCGTTATTCAGTTTTACTAATATTTCTATTGGATGATATTTAATTTCTGCAGCATTCAACAGGATAGGCTCAAGGGGAAAGCGTGCTTTCTTGAACTGCTTTATATCTTCAATAGCCGCAACTGCGTCGAAATAGCGTCCCTTTTGGCCTCCTTTAGATACAGACAGGCCTCCGACAATTAAATCAACAAGTAGCGCATCTTTGCCTTGTACTTTGGCAAATAGCTTCGTCAGGTCTCCATTCAGAAATTCTTGCGACTCCTCTTCATAAGTCACTGCTCTCGTCCACAAATCTTGAATTGATTTTCTAGGCGAATTTGTATCGGAAAGCAGCGATTCGATGAGGCGTATCTTGCAGGCTATAACAGAGGGTACCAATTTGTTTGAAGCCGATACTACGGTGTGTATCTTGGTGGTGACCGTTTGCGCCCATTGACTCAGGCATTCGGCCCACGCCACCCTGCGCTCAAAGGTCAGGTTTTCAGACGGGGCCCCCCGTGCTTTAGCAGCGAGCACTACGTGGAGTGCTTCTTCCACGAGAGCTCTCTCTTCACGGTTTTCCCAATTCTCCGGTATCTTTAACTGGATAAGAGACGCTGATGGTTGCGTAGATTGTTTTTCGAAATAGATTCCTCCAACAGGAAAGGGTTTGCCGGCCCCAAAGAGATCGCTTGGAATTAGTCCGATGTTGTCCCAGTCAATATGCTCGCGTATGGCGGCGTGTATAGCCTCACGCATAGGTTGTGCCAGATGCTGTGGCAGTGGACTCTCGCCGTTCAACCACGTCGCGATAATTGCGATATCCGGGTTTTCGGGTGGTTGGTTATCTGGCCCTGCTTCCGGTCCTGGGCTGGGATCTTCAGGGGAAGGAAAACTTTTGATCCAGTCTAGGCCGAACGCTTCCTGAACCCCTTTCTTGAGGTTAGAGGCCTCTGAATTATTCTCCCAAAGCAGCAGTGAGGTAAGACGACGGCGCCAATTTTCAGGATCAGCTTGTTCGAGTTTCTGACGCTCAACATTTGGGAAACTGCCAAGGCCACCAAGCTGCATGAGCAAAGCATCCGGCGGAAATTGTCCTTCGCGAAGAAGTTTCCCGTGCTCAGTAATCGGTCGGAGCACCTTGTTCTGGAAGTAGCGCAGAGTGAGCGGATCGGGTTTCGCCTGTTCTTGCGCTCTGTCCTTAAGAACATCAATTGCCTTCGCAGTAAATGGATAGAGACCGAAGCCCTGTTCGTGACCAAAATTTGTATGACAATAGTCACGATGCTCGCAATCCTCACATTTATTGCCAACCAGGAACTGCCCCACTGTCCCGGATCCATCGTTTGGCCCAGTTGTTTGCAGCAATTCAGCAGGCCCCAACCGAAGTGCATTCATATACCGACTAACGAGTCGTGCCATAGATATAGGCTGTTCGTTGTTGTCTAATGTCAGATCCATGTCGACGGTAAAACTCAACCGTGTGCGCACCGTATCGGCAATTGTGTCGTAAAATCCCCGCGTGCATGCGAACGCTGTCTGCAGTAAGCAGAGGTTTGATTTCTTTTGTTCTAGAATGCTCTGCAGCAGCGCGCGATCGACGCCCTGCAAGCGCGCGAAATCCTCTATCAGCAAGACTAACGATTTTCCTTTCCGGGCCAGCGTACGCCGTATATCGAGCATCAACTTGATCAATTGATCGCCGGTAAAATTCAGGCACTGTCCGATGGCCCAATCGAGATGAAGGTTGACGAATGCGACGGCTTGCCCATGTTGCACATCGTTGCCAAGTAAAAAAAGAAGGTATTCGCGGGTGTCACGGGCTGCTGCCTTCATGTCATTGATCTGTAATGGCAGATCCTCCCGTCGGAACTCGCGACGTTTCTCAGTAGGTACATAGCGAGACGGTTTCTCGAAAACATGCTCGGCAATATCCGCAGCAAAGGCCCCGTCCTGGAGGAAACTCTCGTTCTTCAGGTAGGGATCGGAAAATACAGCACTTAAACCCTCTGCGTGGTAATCCCTCTCCGCGGAAGGCAATGACCCCAAGTTTTCACCTGCCTTGTTCACAATTGCTAGCTGCAAATTGTTCAGCACAGCGGTTCTCTGGGCCTGTACGTTCCGCAGTTGATCGCCACTGTTTACAAGCGCCTTCAAATAAGGTTCTTGGTCCGCTGGGTCGAGGCGATCGATGAGAGATTTCACTATGTCGCGAAGATTGGTCTGGGCTTTCGGAACGAACAGAACCTCGCGAGAGGTGCTGGAGGGGATCATTAGCTTCAACCAACGGATAAGATGCGATTTTCCGGTCCCTGATTGTCCAATGACAGGAACCAACGATGTGTCAGTCGGCGCAAGAAATCTCTGCTTGAATTTATTGAGTTCTAAAAACTCCGGAGGGCTGTTTCGATCCTCTCGGGCGGGGACAACAAAATCTGTATGAATGGCCTTGAATATATGATCGGGGATGGCATCAACGTCCGGATTAATAATCTCCCTCACGTCGTTCGGATCCCAACATAAAAAGTTCTTCACGAATGTTGCGCCTCCAATCGAATGATGTGCGACACCGGACGTGCCTTTCCACCGAACGCTCTTAGAATGTGAGCCGTTGCGTCAGCTCGGTTATCCAACGTTAGATGCTTTCTTTTCTCAAGTCGGAATAAGGCCAAACTCGTCGATTCTGAAAGTTCCGACTTCTCGCGACTCCGTCCTCGCACAAAACGCTTTTCGACTGCAGTCCGCACAGCGCCACCTTCAAAGATAGGCATTAATGAAGACATGCGTTGGATGAACTCGTCGATATTCAGTCTCTCGCCGTCATTGAATATCCTTGGGAGCAACCCGGCTATGATGCCTGTGGGATCAGCTGCTAGGGTAACGTTTCCACCGAGACTTAGACGTTCAGCCAGCCCCAAATACCTGCTCCAGTGAGAAAACATTGCTGATCGGGACGCGTTGGTTAATTGATAAACGTCGGAGCCAGATAATTCTTTCTCTATGACCGGTTTATATTCTGCAGACGGTTCCAACGGATTGGCGAGCGGCCTGTTGAGAAACCACGCTACTGCATAAGCGAAATCACGATTACTACTTGTTTTATGATCGCCCTCGGTGTCCGTCAGTAACTCCTCTCGTAAGTACTCCAGGAACCATGCGTCACTCGCGAGGTCCCTTTTCTTAAGAACTGGAGACAGTAATACATCGCTTTTGCTCTCTTCGATCAGTCGTAAGCCCTTTGTTTCACGCACAATATTGTTAAACTGCGGCCTCGTCGAAGCGTCTGCTGTTGGCACGAAATATCTAAAAAGGTCTTCGCGTGGTGCTGGGCCGATTGTCGCCACCAATCTGGTTAGTGCCCTCACTCGATTCGGCGTAGGTTCCAATACCGACAAGATGCTCATGATGCAATCTCCCCGATCCATTCCTCCATCGTGATTGTTCTGAGGCCGGCAAGGTCCACAATCTGACAATCTGTTTTCTCCGCATCGCGCATGCTTTTTGGGAGCATGATTAAATTGACATATGCTGAGTTTCCGAAAGCGGATCTCAATTTTGCAGCACTGATACCCACCTGTGCTTCGGTAATGATCAATCTATTCCCAATTGGCCAGCGCGATGGCTCCCAACGCGCAACTGAAAGGTTGACCCAAGGCCTCTTAACTAACTCCCCCCTCGCGATATCAAGCAGCCATTCTGGCGGCTTGCCGCATTCGATCAGCGTCCGGAATCCTCCTTGATCGAGCGCGCGGATTGCTTTTGTGATATCTCGGCGAAATCGGCGACTCGGTTCCGTTTCCTCATACTCCACGAGAACGCTTAACTGGCCACGAAATGTCCTGTCCAAGCCTGCTGCGGGTTGGGGTCCAATCGGCCAAGGGAACATGCGTTCCCCTCGCAGCCTGACCGGCAATCGCACTGAGGGATCGAGACGGCACTGCGCGCACGAGGTACAGCCAGATACGATCTCGGGATATAACTGCTGCAGGAGTAGTGATGGGCAGGACTTCTTTCGAAGGAATTCGGTGAACAACCGGTAGGATTTGTTGTTGGCATCCGCTATTTCCTGCCGCTTGGGCCCTACTTTCGCCTCCCACGTATCAATACGCAGGTGCCGGTCGTCCAGCACGCGCACATCCTGATATACCCCATTGTGTGGGTACTCATCATCCTGCCGTGGTGGAATCCCGGTGAGAACGATCAATTTAGACCTGCTCATCAATGAAAGAACATGTGCATTCCAGTCGACACTGCGCTCTCCTATTAAATCGATATCTTTTCTGGATTCTCCAGGCGACACGTCAAGGCGGATACGGTAATCTGGGTGTCCAGCGGGAAGCGCCTCAGCATGGTGAAACATGGATTCCCAACGCTGATGCCCTCGATCGACGGTAATGACTTTCTTGGCGCTCAAGCTTTTCGCAACGGAAAAGTCCTCATCGCTCGGAATGATCAACGATACTGAAACGCATCCATCTCGACCTGTGCGTCCAACTTCTTGATAGAAACGGTCGAGGCTTTCTGGTATGCACGCGTGCACCACTGCGCGAACGTGTGGGTAGTCGATTCCTAAGCCAAAGGCACTCGTTGCAACAACGATGTCGAGAATGCCATCAGCCCATTGAGAGAGAACTTTATCGCGTGTACTTGTCTTAGTTTTGCCATCCACTTTGGCGACTCGGCCAAAGTCCAACTCGTTCTGCAGAATGGCATACCATTGTTGTGCATCGTCCACTTTGGTGACATACAGGATCAGTGGCTTAGGTAAATGGCAGATCGCCTCTTTGACGAATTTTGTCCGCTTCTCCTCACGAGTAACATCGGCGACCCAGTATTCTGGTTCTGGCCTGACTGCTGCTCCGCTGAGCACTTCGATTGTTTCACCGTCTCCAAATAACTCTTCCAAAGTGACCTTTGCAGCGTCGGACAGCGTTGCAGATAACATTATTGTCCGAAATGCGAATTCCGGCGGATGTTCTGTTATCAACTGCCTCCGGACACCCGCCAGCAATTGAAACTCTGTTCGAAACCCCGTCCCCCAACTGTCAACTAAATGGGCTTCGTCAACGATAAACGCCCGCAATCCGCCGCGGGCGGCAGATTCAATGAGAGACTCTCGAAGAGATCCGACGACGGCTTCGGGGGAGGCGAAACATAAACCCTGACTACCTTCGCGGATCCTTTTTTTAATCTGATTGTTCTTTTCTGTTTGCCCTCCGATATGCGCGAGAGGCATTTCCGTGCCGCCACCACAGTTCCGCTCATGGTCAAGGGCCAGAGTGACCGTAGGCACAACCACGAGAACGAGACCTTTCCGTGAACCTGGCGGATCGCTGGCAAATCCCACCTCGTTAATTGCTCTAAACACAAGGCTTTTACCTTCACCTGTTGGCAGGTCGACGATCAATATCTTCCCTGGCGGCATCGATAATGCCGTCCTTATGGCGAAGCGTTGAGATTCACTGCGAAATCTGTCGTATCCGAATGATGCGAGATATGGATCGCCTGCAACTCTCTCGTCTGGATGGAACCGCTTCCTCGATCCAAGCATTGCCGCTGCGTCTACAGAGTCTTGACTCCCCGAATCCAGCCAGGATGGCTGCCACGGGTGTGCTACATATTCATGTCCTTCGGTTTGCAACAGTCCGAACTGCGCGGCGAGGCCGTCGCTAAATGGTCTGGCAGAAGGCAAAGAGACCCTATTGTCTTGGCGAAGGCTTTCATATCGCAACGCATGCCGTAGCAAGGACGCAACATCTGCATCAGTCGTCTGTTGTTCCTTTAAAGCTTCTGCAAGGCGCTTGAATGGCGCTACCTCGTGGCTGGCCTCGACATTTTCACCTCCCAGTTGTCTCGCCAGAAGGCGAAACGCGGCTGCGCCTTTGACCGTCACACCGGTTGTCCCGAGAGTACAAAAAAACCAATCTGGTCGAGTCTGAATCTTGGGTTATCTATAGCGCTGCGCACGAGGAAAACAGATTCACGCTCCTCCTGAAATGTCGGCAGATCATTCCCATGCTCAGCAAAGTATGCTGCATTGCGTTGCCTCAACATTCTCAGAACACTCTCCGTGGACCTCTGGCAGTTTGCTTTCGCGGTTTCCCACAGTTCCAGGTAACCAGGCTGATGCTGCGCCATTGCCTTGCTTTTGTGGACAGCGGCATCTATTGATCCTTTGAATAATGATGGATCCATGAATTGCGCCATCAATTCCGGGCGGGAACCTAAATTAAAGTCTGTATACATCCCTCTGTAGGGTTGAGACAGAATTTGCGCAACGTTCTCGTCTTCAAGTGTTTGCCCTGTCCAGTCCATCAATACCTCGAATAATTGAGGTGGCAGTAATTCGTCACACCGTCGCCAGAGATCTCTTCGACCTTCTCGCAGCCAAGGATCACTATCGGATCCGAAGCCCGCTTCAACTTGCCAGAGCATTCTGAATCCGAGCCAGACTTCATCAAAACCCGGAACAATTCGAAGTGTTGCATAGGCTACGCCGCGGTCGTCCCAACGAATAACCCGTTCTAGTGCTTCTACGAATTCTGCCCCAGGTCGAAGAAGTCGAACGTCTTTGCCCAAGTCTTCCAACGCAACAGTGCGCCGCCACGTTAGTGGTTTTTTGAGCGCGTCGTCAAACTCTTGCAACCACGGCAGCTTTGGGAGCATGACATCGTCGTGCCAGAAATAACGGAAAGATCCGGGTGTCCCGTTTCTTGGTTCAAATTGACGCAGATCGAGCACCTCGCAAATCCATGGCCGGAACTCTCCACTGAAGTCTTCCTCTGAATCCTCCTCGTCTTCCATATTCTTAACGAACAACTCCGATGCACCCGAAGACAGTCCCATCCCGTCTAGCGCGTATTGTTCGTCCAGTCGCATCCTTTCTTTTTCCAGCACTTGTTGGATGTCCGGGCCGAGTGTTTCCATGCCGGCAACACCCTCCTCCATTAACTGAGTGAAAATCCTTTCCTCGATTTCGGCCAATCGAAACTGAACGTCGCTTACCGAACGATGAAAGATTTGAAAGGAATGCAACAGCAACTCGTACCATGCCTGCCATGGACCTGTAGCTGACGGCAGAAGCACCTCATGTTCAATTCTGGTAACACGTCTCCCAAACCGGTCGAGCCGGCCAATTCTCTGTTCTAACCGAGACACAGCGACTGGGAGACCGATATGGAGCATCGCATGGGCAAACTGCAGATTCAGACCTTCCTGACCCTGCTGATCGACGACCAGGATCCAGGCGTCGTTGCTTTCCGCAAATGCCTGAACGCTCCGATAACGCTCATCGAATAGTTCGCCGCTGGAGACGTGGAAGACGTTAGTCGGCCCGAAGTGTTTTGCGAGATTGACGGCATATGATATCGATGCTTCCTGGTCTTCTATAAACACGACTATTTTTTTTCGCAACTGCCATTTCATGGGAGGCGGTTGCTTGCGCCGCCACTCGGCAAGAATTTCGACTGCCTTGCTCTGGTATTCGTGAGCCGCGTCATCTGTTGCCGCAGAGGCTGCCCTTTTGAAGGCGCTTAGATAGGAACTCTCCCCATCGAAGGTAGGCTTCCATCCAGTAACCAATTCAGTGATCGCGTTGATGCTCGTCATCGCTGAACGCAAAAGATCTCTACCACGGGAACTGGCGACAAGCTCGTTTGGACTCGCAGATTGAGCGCTCAATCTCCAATCTTCAAAAATTATCTCGAACTCCTGCCAAAACGTAGCTTCAAGATAATGCGGACTGATGTGATCTGAAGCCGGGTAGGGCTTGCCCCGCGGTACCATTGCCCAGGCTTCTAGATCGGACCGGCGTGCTCTAATCAAACGTTGATGAATTCGGTAGGTTCCGACGATATGCTCTCGCATCAGGCTGACCAAAGAAGCGGGCTGTTCTCCTTCTTCCAGGGCTTTCACCAACAAGGATTTGGATTTCATGAGAAATTCATCTTCAGAAAATAAAGCAGGAATCTGTTTTGCTTGCGATTGCAAAACAAACGGTGGAGAGTCTGTATTAAAGGAAAGAAGGAAGCGTCCAATGTCCTGCGAGCGTGCGACTTTATCAAGGAACCCGTTGTAATCATCAAGAGGATAGTGCTGCTGGTCCAACAGATTTAGCAGTCGATGTAATCGAGGCTCATCTCCTACAGGCGGTGTTGCCGAAAGCAAAAGCAACCTTGGTACGGCGTAAGCCAATTCGATAATTGCGGCAGAATTCGTAGCGGATAGACCATCAGAGCGCGTCTCAAATATTCGATGTGCTTCGTCAACAATCAGAATATCCGGGGTCTTCTCCAACTCTAGTGACTCGAACTCGGTGAAAGAACAGATTTCGATCTCGGCCAGCAAGAAATCGTCGATAAAAAAGCGATGATGCAGTTCTTGTGACCATTGCTCTTTCAAGGTTGAGGGAACCAGCACTACAGCGTTCTGGACTACCTCATCAATCAACAATTGGCGGAGGACCGCCCCTGCCTCGATGGTTTTTCCCATGCCAACTTCGTCGGCAAGCAAGTACCTCTGAGAGGAATCTTGCAGAATGCGCTTTACGGTCGCAACCTGGTGCGGAACAAATTCAATTGCCGCTGAAAGAAGTCCGGTCAATCCTTGAGACGAACTGCGCAACGAAATAAGGCGTTGCACCGCTTTTCTTCGCCGATCGGCGAAATATTGTGTCTCTGCACACCCGACCGCGAGTGCTTCTGCCGGATTCAAGGCTGAATCCAGGCAGCGTACGAAGAGATCCCGTTCGTTTAGAATCAGTACTTCACTGTTCGGAAATCTAACCTCGTATTTGAAAGTGCCATCGTCTTCCTTGTATTTGTCTCGGACCCGCCCCACCCGCCAGAAACCTGGCTCACGTTCGTAGAACACACGCGTTTGGTGTTGCAACGCGGCATGCGAGAAGTTGCCGTATTTGATGTGCTCTCGTTCTCGCTGTGATGCTGCTGAAAAATATTCAATCTCGACTTCTCGACCAGTTTGGGAAACAACTTTGGCGAAGAGTCTGGGGTCGGTTAATACAAGGATAAGTTGCTGCGATAAATCTTCCATATTTCTTGACCTACGCGTTGGCTTGGCCCGTCGGTACTTCCGCGCCGAGGCTGTCTTCTCGTCCATTCACGCGTTCGAGACCGTCTGGATCAGCTGGAATTGTGATTGTCGCTGATCAATCTTCGCTAGGTTTGAGTGGCGGCGGCAATCAGGGTATACCTAGATATTTATGTGATTGGACTGAGAGTCGCCATTGCGGGTGTTTACTGCAATAGGCGATAGCGGCATGGGTGTTGTGCTCAATCCTGGGGCCATCCATTGGCTGAACATAATAGTGTTGGAAATCGAGAGCCGACAGGGCCTCCATATTTATGCCGCTTTGTGGGAACACAACTTTTAGTTCATTACCTCTCTCAATCTTCAACTGCGCCCCGGCTTTTGGACTGACACACACCCAATCAACGGCATCGGGTATGAATAGCGTGCCATTCGTCTCTATCGCAATTTCGAATTCAAGCGCATGAAGGTTTGCAATCAAGCCATCATCAACCTGCAGGGCAGGTTCTCCGCCTGTAAATACGACAAATCGAGGCCCTTCTTTCCCCGCCCGGCTTACCCAGCAGTTTTTGATCCGGGCCGCGAGGGACTCTGCAGTTGGAAAATTGCCGCCCCCGGGGCCATCAACCCCCACAAATTCCGTATCACAGAACCTGCAGATTGCGGTCGAACGATCACGCTCTAGACCACTCCAGAGATTGCAACCGCTAAACCTGCAAAAGATAGCTGCCCGTCCTGACTGCGCACCTTCACCCTGTAACGTCGGAAATATTTCCTTTACCGAATATGTCATCTGGAGCCACAGCTACACTGGCAGTACCGGGGAATCCAAACCCCCTGTGCAGATAACGCCACGCTCGGGTGTCTCGAAGAGATCGATCCGCACCAGAATGGGTAGTTCCGATGATGCCTTAGTCCAAATCCACTGCAGGAACTCCAATGAAGAGCCTGCATTCAAGCCTTCAGTCTTATCCAGATTGTGGTGATCCAATATCGTGTATACCGGGCCGAACGCTTCCTTGATATCTGCATAGTCAATGGCCCATCCAAGGTGTTCATCGAAAGGACCCGAGCAGTGCAAGCGCATCTTATAACTATGCCCCAATAAGGAAAGGGACCTGTTTCCGTGTGTCATCTGGGAAACTGCGGATTCAAAGTGAAATTCTTTCCAGACGTTGTAGTTCGAACCGTCAAAATGGCATCCGGCCATGGCTGTCTCGAAAACGGTGACCCACGACAAATCTGGCAAGTCGACCTTTAGTTGCTCCCATATCCAACGCGCGATGGTTTCACTGGTAGGATTTTTGAGGCCAGGGACAGCGTTCAAGCATTTGTTTGCGATCTGCTTTCTTACAGGTTCCCAGTGGGCTGCGATCAGGTCGTAGTCCATGCCCATCTGCTGGCTCGAAATATCCTGGATAGCGTGGATAATAACTTCGAATCCATGACCATGCATACGGCCACACTTGTGCTCTGGCCCAACGTTCGGTAACTGGTGAGCGGCTTCGAAGCGGAACTTTCGCCAAAGATGAGCCTGCCCGGATGAATCGAGGTCGACTCCTTGGCTCGGGGTGCTTTGAATGCCCACGAGATCGAGCCTGTCCGAATCTATTCTTTCAAAAAGCCATCTCGCGATGTTCTCGTCAGTTGGTATGTTTATGATTTCATTGATGTAACGGTAATCAAGCTGGCTTGTTATTTTTTCCAGGAGCAATTGCTCTTCATCGAGAATTGCACACCCCTCCGACACGTCGCTGTCCTTCAATTTCTTTCGGATCTTTGCGACGAAGCTGTGGCCGTGCAAACGGTGAGACGGATGAGTTGTGGGCAGTATCCGCACGGCGCGCGCGCCCTCGAATCGACTGCAGATTATTTGATAGTACGATGCATCCAACGCCATCACCTCTCAGGTTAAGGTTCTTTTGCGAAAAGCTATATAACCCTTGCGGCGCAGATCGCATGCCGGGCAGGTTGCGCATCCGAATCCCCACTCATGTTCGATTCCCCGATCGCCTAAGTAGCACGTGTGCGTATCTCTTCGAATGATGTCGATCAGCGGGGCACCGCCAATCCGGTGGGCAAGTTCCCAAGTTTCGGCTTTGTCTATCCACATCAAGGGCGTCTCAAGCACGAATCTGCTTTCCATCCCGATGTTAAGTGCTACTTGAAGACTTTTAATGGCGTCATCCCGGCAGTCTGGATAACCCGAAAAATCGGTTTCGCACATTCCCCCAACAATGTGTCGAATCTCCAGGCGGTAAGCGAGCGCCGCGGCGGCAGTCAGGAAGAATATGTTGCGCCCGGGTACGAACGTTGCCGGTAAACCGGATGCCGCTATCTCTATTTCTCGGTCCGATGTCAGAGTCGAATCTCCGAGTGTTGGCAGGAAATCAAGGCGTACCAGGTGGTCTTCCTTTATCGAACCGGCCCAGTCGGAGACAGCCGGAAGTTGTTCCAGTATCCGGGTGCGGCACTCAAGTTCGACCACGTGCCGTTGTCCATAATTGAACCCAATCGTGTAGACATCGTCGAATCGGGTTAACGCCCACGCCAAGCACGTCGTGGAATCCTGGCCTCCAGAGAAAAGCACCAGGGCCTTGTTTGAGGATGGATTCTTCACTTGGAGATCCGCATGGACAGAACGGGTGATGATGCAGGTGCGTTTCTGAGAACGCGCAGGAGATAATCAGTCAGCTTGCGGATCTCCCCGCCCACATTTTGAACGCCGTTCCATGGCCGGACTTCTCCATCTGGAAAGTGCCAGTTTCCGGCGGTCCAAGCAGTACATTTGATCAGCGGAAATATGCCGCGTTCGAATTCGTCTATCTGAGAGGCGGAATCTCTGGCGTAGAGGTATTCCATGACGTAGCCCATCGCTGTGATACCGGCACCATGGACAAGTCGAGAGGTCCTTGGAGTTTGATTGCTCCACGATTGTGGGAAGCTGTTTTGAACTGCCTGGTAGAAATTGCTGATCAAGTTGAATGCCCGGTCTTCGAAATCCTCAAGATGCTTGAGTTCTCTAAGCGCCCCATCCCTCGCAGAAGTCATGATGACTTTCTGTATCGACGTGTCTTTAATGAGCCCCTCAGGGTTCGTATGCATATAGATTTGCCCAAAGAGTGATGACTCTGTTTCAAAATTCAGCCGGGCGGCAAGTTTTGAAGCAAATGACCGGCTTTTCATTGATGAAGGCAGGCCCGAAACCGTTGGTATTAACTCGTAAATAAGTGATTTCGGCAGCGGCTTGGTGTTGTTGATCAGAATGAATTGCCTGCGCAATTCGTCTTCGCTATTGGTGATAAATGCTGACACGAAGATTTCAAAATCTTCACGACCCGAACTCGTTAATGCGTTTAAACGTTGCTGTCCATCAACGATGAGGCCTGGACGCCCATTCTCGCAGTCAACCGAGACAGTCACGATACGATGCGCCACCCGTTCTACCGTGATTCCTTCGGAAAATGCGATGACGATCGAATTTGGCAAGATCGCATCCGGTTGTAGCAGGTAAGTCCTGATCTCCTTTATGTGATTGGCGATCCGGGGGCGCTGGAAACCCTCCAGAACACCACTGCTTCTACGACCGGCCCGGTGAATATCCGCAATTGCAATCAGGTCTTTCGCCAGAGCTGGAAAAGAAACAACGATGTGCTCTTTCGACTGGCTTGCAACAACGCCTGTAAATTGCAATTTCTTCGTCACTACTCTGGTCGCTCCAGTTCGGTTACTAATTTATAGAACGATTGCAGATTATGGATCCCGCGGCGCTTGTTCCGGTTACTTGACCTGAAGATGATCACTTCAATTCCACAGGTCCTGCAGATCTCGCACGGGCAATTTTTCCATGGCGCTGCCGTTAGGGTCTCCCGATAGCGCCCCATCAATTGGGCAATCCTACGTTCAACTTCCGGGCCCTCACCCTTCGCAGTCCAAAGTTTCGTCTGATAATGGAACAATGCATTGAGTACATCATCCAGAGCGCATTCACAGCGGTCGAAGCTGCGCAAAGTCCGAAGAGCGGACGCCTCCAATTCAACGAGTTCATCTTGCTTGACGAGCCCCTCTCGTACCAGGCGCTTAACGGATGCATTTTCCACAGCCTGAGGGACGCGAATGGCTGAAAAGTATTCCAGGCCTCCAGCGCCATTATTGATGTAGTAATTGCGCCAGGTGTCTTTGAAGGCTCGGATTAGCGGTGACGTTGTGTCAAAACTGGCGATCCCGTACTTTGTGAATTCGGCAATCTGGTCCGCTTTAGCAAAACCAAGAAGATGGATGCGAACTTTGCTCGGGATCCTCGCACGCACTTCTGTAAGACACCGGTGAATGGAAGTAGCATTCAGTGGCACCATACCTCCTAGTGCGAGATAGTCGTAACCAAGTTTCACCAAAGATTCAGCAGCATCCCCCATGCTTTTGGGTGACCAACCCTGGACGATTCCGATAGGCACGAATTGGGAATGTCTTCGCCGCCACACGTCGATAAACCTTTCTGCAAAAGCGATGGTTATCTTCGACCGCTCTTCTGCATCTTTAGACGGAGTAACGGCGTTGTCACGATTGAACTCGAAAATAATGTGATCTATCGAGCAACCATGCGTGAACTGGCCATCTTCGTAAAATTCGATGATGTCTTCCGGCGAATACGGAGGACTGTCCAGTTTGTGGTACGAAAACGCGCCGCAATCACCGAAGATCTTCTTATTCCTGTTTTTCTCTCCATTGAAGCGAAGGAATGCGCGTGCGCCGATACGTCTGAATCTATGTGCCTGTGCCTCAGAATATTTTCCTGGGAATCGGTGGTCTCCAACTATCCCACGCGAGACTAAAATCCCGTCATAGGGCGCACTCTCCAGGATTTCGTGAGCGTATTTGTCATCCCAGTAGGACTCGCGGTCAGGACTGCTTGAATCTGTTTCAAAATCAAAATTAGGATCGACGAAATCCAGGTTGTCGGCAAAGATGAACTCCATAGTCAAGAGCGAGTAGTCCTGTTATAGATCCGTACAAGTTCGTCGGCCAATCCACGGATGTGCCGGGAAAGGTTCTGAATCTCGTTCCATTCGATGCCAAGGCCCTCCCAAGTTCCACTAGTCCAATGGCAATGTGGTGCCATAGACTCCAGGTCGTTCTTTATTTTCTTCGACGTGCTTTCCTCATAAGATCCTAATCCCGCAATGATGCGGTCCATCAGTACGCCTGCGGCCTGAATCCCGGCCGAGTGCATCAACCGGCTTTCGCGCGGGTCTTTGCCCCAAGCATCCGGAAAAACATCCCTCATTGCAGACCAGAAGCTACATGTAATGCGATACATCGAATCGATTTCGGCGTTGTCGTTCCGAGTACCTTTGTAAGGGGATAGCGCTCCGAGTGGATTGTTTATGCTGTGCTTGATCATGTCGATGATCGCTGAATCGACGATCACAGCGCCGGAATGGTCTGTGTCAGACATTCGCTTGATTAATCGATAGAACGGCGATCCTGGGTCGCGGTTCAGAAGATTGCATAGTTCGCTTGGTATCTTTCGGAGGGCTAAATCGCGCGGAAGTGTGACGCCTGTTTCGGGAAGAAGTTCGTTGATAAGACGGCGTGGCAAAGGTCTCGCTTTGTTTACCAGGATGAACTGCTCGCGTTGCGTTTGCAGATCCTCGCAAATGAAGCCGATCACCGGAACCGGGATGCTGGAATTATCTGATTCTGCTAGAGCAAGCGACCGTTGCTGACCATCGACGATCCAGGCAGCCTTGTCGCCCTCTTTCCGGATTGGGATGCTCAATGTTCCCATGGCCGCCACATCAGTCAAACCTTTCGGGTTCGGTCCCCGCGCTTGTTTGAACTGAATTTCTCGACTGAAGGCCAAAATGATCGCATTCGGAAAAAGAACATTCCCCTGGTCGAGGTATTCGACAATGTTCTTGATATGGCTTCTTATGTTCTTGCGCTGAAATCCTTTTAAAGCTTCTTCCTCGTCACGTTCCAGGCGGGAAATGTCGGCAATCCGAACAATGGCATGGCCAGGTGCAAAAAAGGAATAAACATCTGCGTCGTCTCCCTGACTTGTTTTCAGAGCGCGGACAGTCAGTGTTTCATGCTTCATTGTTGTTCCTGGATTGCAATTCGTTTGCTGCTGTATGGAACAGGCGCCTGAATCGACTCTGCTCGCATGCGATAGTCTCCTTGTCCCTGAGAATTCTAAGCATACGGCCCGATAGACCGCGTGCCTCGGCCCAGTTCAGAATGATTAACTGAACAATTTCGGTGTCAGTTCGTTGCTTTCTTCGAACACGCTCTGGCCTTCGAAACGTGCTCAGGCTTTTCGCCACAAGTTCTCTGTGATAGTTGATGCTCTGGACACGGTTCTTCACCAGCAGGGAGCAGAAATGATTCGCTGCACGTGCGGCAAAGTCATTCTGTGTGCCACGAAACGAACTGTCAGGCCCATCAAGCCTCTCATCGTAGGGCATGATGTTGCCGCTGAGTGCGGGCAATGCACTTCGATTGGCAGGATGCACGATTAAGCGAACCCTGTCTCGTTCGGTTGGGATTATTTTCTGTAAATCGGCGCGGACCATATGGAAGTAAGGGCCCGATAAAGCAATTATCACAAGACTCTTCGGGTTATCGGAAAGCAGTGTTCTGATCGATCGCTTCGGTGACCATATTTTATTGACATCTTTCCACCAAAGCGTTGAGTCCCAGGAACCGCTCATATGCGCACCGGGAGAGGACGATGTGTTTGATACAGAAAGGTTGTACGCGGGCACCATATCTTCGTTCGAAATTAGTCCCATGCCGGCAGAAACGATCCAAAGTTCAGCATTCAGGCGGTTAGCGGCAACAACGCTTTCGGAAAAACTGCGACCGCAATACAACCGACCGGCACGATGTCGTTCGTCCGTTTCTGATACGCGGGTCCGCCATTCTTGGGCCACCTCGTACGGAGACCCTTGACCTAAAGTTGCAGCGTCAAGTTCAGTGTCGGCCTTGACCCGTTTTTTATTCGTACAATTGGTGATTAAAATTGGCGCCACGACTGGAATCTATACCAATAACTGTATTTATATAATCTAAATAAAATCCACAGTTATTATAATTTAAGAGTTACTGATTGTCACAGTAATTTTAAGACTTATGCATAGGTTAATTACAGAAAACATGATCCATTTTGAAGATTTCTGTTTAGCAATCTCCTATTTACTACGGGCATGACTGATATATCTCCAATTTGTGTCACTTTGTAGAAACCTCAGTGGTCGCGGGATTGCAAGTGGTGGGAGGGTCGTCGACTGAATCCAGCCTGTCAGGACGAAATTTAGGCGCTTGGCTGGTTATTTCAATTTGAAATTGGCATTCCGTCCGTCCAATAGTTCGACTGGGTCAACACGGTATTAACTGGACACTTACAGTGAGGACGGGCGCCAACAATCAGTGCGGGGAGAAAAGACTATGGAAGTATGCGAAGGCTCTCCAACTCGGCCGCCGTCGACACCCGTTGGTCTAGGCAGACAAACGTGAGAGGCCCTGCCAATTGCCCCTGCACCAACAGCGCCGCACCAAGCTGACCCGCATCGGCGGCACGCAGAGGATGGCGTGCCAAGAGTGCGTTCGCTCGGGACCGAACAGCGAGTACGTCGGTTACCTCGTCCCAACTGCTGGCGAAGGTGTCGAAACGCCCAAGTACTTCGCGGCGTTGCGTGCTCGACAAGGCTCCTTCTCGCGTTCGACGTTCAATCGCGCTGATGATCTCGGTGCGGGTCCACACCCATGTGATGATCTGGTCTTCAGTGAATCGTTTCCGCTTCATGCTGAGTTCTCATTGATCTTTTTACCGGACAACTCACTCTCGAAGTGGGCCGTTCTATGGGGGGAAGGTCGGCTATTCAAGCAGAAAAAATAAGCTGCCGGATCTAACGGATGTCGTTGATGCTAAAATCGGCAAACCCATTGCCTGGAGTCCGAAGGCTGCGAAGCAGCCCTAACCCGCATGTTTCACCAGTCCGGCGATCAGGGGGATTTGGGCAGTAAGAATCGGATTCGGGAGGATCTGGGTTCGAATTGGGCATGTGTGGCGTGACTCGGCGGTGTCGACAAGCGGGAGTTGCTGCGTTTTCGGGTTCAGAAGAGGGTGACGAAACGCACTGAGACAAACCTCGGCGGAGCCGAAAAGAGCGAGTCGATTTTGGCGCAGGGTATCGGGTCGGTTCTCAGCAGCGCAGAGGAAGCGCCTGCAGGTTTCGATGGACGAGGGCAAAGACCTCGGCGTCGGGATAGGCTTCCGACGTGGAGATCCAGATGTTGCGGACCGTCAGACGGACTTGACCTCCGATCTTGAGAAGCTTCAGACGGATGGTCCCGCACTGGGCATGGGCCATCGCGGTATCTTTGAGCCCGAGGCGTCGCAGGGCATGCATGAGCATGTACGCAGCTGAGGAGAGATAGAGCCGGAGCTGATTGGCGCGCATGGTCGCCGCGCTGGTCCGGTCCGCAAATAGGTCCAACTGCTGTTATCGCGGTAGGAACGCCGGTTACCCGGCGCCACCGGGTGGCCGGAGGCGGTCACCCGCCTCCGGCTCCCACAGAACGTAGCGTGCAGATGTCGGGATAGAAATGCGGCGCGCGCAACGTTAGGTGGAGAGTTTCCGACCTGCACCCTTTCGGTTGTGCAACGCCGGGTAGACCGGAGGAATCGCACCTCCAGTCCCCCACAGACTCCGTACGTGAACCTCTCGGTTCATACGGCTCCTGACAGCCATTTCCACAATGCCTCTCGACACTGAGGCGACGCACAGCGAGCCAGCTCCTCCCATCGCTGGTTGACCAACTCTTAGTGCAGGCTGCCAGATCCCCTTCGCTCCACTCTGATTACAAGAGCTTCATCACTAATACGGGATCATCCGCCCCCTTCACGCGCATCGATACTTTCCCCCTTCGTGGTCGACACTTATAGGGTTTTCTCTTGGCATCACATGAAGAGTTCCCACGTTCCGCAAAAGAGCCCGGACCAAGCTCGTGCCAGCTGTACGCCGGATGCCGCTCAACCAGTAAACAGGTGTCCGCTGAGCTAATCCTGGAGCAGAACCCGGACCCCAGTTTTGACATCATCCATGAACTTTTCGACGCCTCCGCTGGTTCGCTTATCGCTCACCTTCTTGGTCCATACCTGACGCATCACGTGCGCCTTTTCCCCCACGCTCACGACCGTAGTCTTTTTTGACCACAGCCGCTTGGGGTGGTTTGAAGCCTGCACCTGCATGCCGACTCCGAAGGACCTACCTCCATCTCTTTCGCAGTTACACGCGATTATTCTCGCGCTCGTGGCGCAAGGGTTCCTAGTTCCACCTTGGTTCACGTTTCCGCAAGCCCCCCTACGATCCCGGACGGTCGGATTTCCCGAATCCGGTTCTGGCCTCGGCCCTGCACGCCATCTATCGGCGACAGGCCTTTCCGTACACGGTGAGGCTGAAGTGCCTGCTCACATACACCCCACCGACGTCTGGTTTGCCTGTCCCTTCGTCCCGACTCCCAACAAGCATTTTGCCCAGCACTGTGTCCGGGAACCCATGGGATCATCGAGACCACCGAGTGCCCAGAGCCCCTTTGCCTGGCGTGGGCATTACCCACAACCCGGGCCACCTCGCGGGTCGCCTCAGAGGACATTACTCCTCCTTCATCGCTCTTACGGGCTCATGCGCCAGACCACCCTCCTCCGTACGCCTCGGTCTTGACCTCGGTCATCCGGTCTTTGCAGGTTGTTGCAAGTCTCTGCTGGAGAGTGCCCCTTCCCGACATTATCTCTGCCATCCTTATGTAGGTGCTTGGACCCATACCGCGCCGTGTCCGTCGGGTGCGCTTGCCCATTTCTTCCCCAACGACAATGGCCTCACATCACGGGAAACACGTTCGACACACGGATTTACCCCTGCAAGACGACTTCTACAGGGAGCGTACTTTCGAGGCTGCAGTCATTCGATAACCTTCAGGCTCCTACACTCGCTAGACCTCCAGATCGCTCCCACCGCAGTCTCTCGACTGGGCGGCCAAGCCGTTTACACCACGCATCGCCCGGCTGGTTACCCAGACCGGGATGTGGTATCGCTACCTGTCCAAAACGGGCAATTGACAGGGCTGGACTTCCACCAGCTGGATGACAGCCTTGTCGGCTGCTCCTTCCCGCACTACGCTCTTCAGAAACGGATTCACAACACAGCGAGGGACTGGAACTCCCGATACGGAAGGGCCAGCTTCGGCCGCTGCAACGGGTACCGCGCCTTAATCTGGTGGAACACGTCCCACCGGACGTAACCTGCGCGACTCCGGCTACTCAGCATCTTGCGCCAGTAACGCTCCACGGCCCGATGCACGCGTTGCAAAGAGCGGAAGTTCCCAGCGATACCATAGTAGGCATAGTGACCACGCAAGATCCGGTTCAGATTGAAGACTTGCTCCCGTACCGGCAAGTGACGCATTCGTCTCATTTGATCACGCAGGTGGGCCAGGCTCCGTTGAAGTCGAGATTTCTCGGTGCGCAGCCCTACCTTGAAATTGCCTTTGCGGTTCTGCGTGCAATACAAGGTTATTCCCAGAAAGTAGATCGTTTCCGGGCGTTTCCTCCCATGCTTACTCGCATACCGCTGAGCAAATCGACCGAACTCGACGAGCTTCGTCTTCGTCGGCTCCAGGACCAGTCCAAACTTCCCCAGCCGCTTGCGCAGGGCGTCCTGCACACGAAGGGCATCCTCGCGATATTGAAAACACAACACAAAGTCGTCGATATACCGCACCAGGTACGCTTCACCCTTGAGTCGCGGTTGGACCACTCGGTCAAACCACAGGTCGAGCACATGGTGCAGGTACAGGTTGCTCAACAAGACGCTGATCGACCCTCCCTGTGGCGTTCCCTCGTCGTTGGGATGCAACTCTCCGTCTTCCAAAACGCCCGCCTTGAGCCATCGCCGTATCAGGCTCACGATGCGCGGATCTCCGACTCGTTGCTCAACAAAGCGGAGCAACCATCCATGGTCTAAACTCCCAAAGAAGTTCTTCAGATCCGCCTCCAGCACCCAACTCACCTTGCGTCCGGCAATGAGCTCATCCAGGGTTGCCAGAGCATGGTGCGCGCTCCGCCCAGGCCGTCCACCAAACGAGCAGGGTAAGAAATCCTGCTCATAAATGGCAGACATCACCTCGGCCACGCTTCGCTGAACTGCCCAATCCGTTACACAGGGCACGCCCAATGGGCGCTGCTCCCGCTTGCCGGGCTTCGGAATATAGACCCGCCGGATCGGCGGCGCCCGATATCCCTTCCGGTGCACCGATTCCAGCATCGGCTGCACCCAGTCTCCGAATCTCTCCTTTGCCTCCGGTACTCTCTGACCATCGCATCCCGGAGCCGTATGGACTGGAATACTGCAAAGATTCTTCCACACCCTCTCCCCGGTTACATGATGGGCCAGTGACGTGAACCGAAGCTTTGGCTCACTCCGAGCTTTCGCTGCTATTCGTTCAAGTCCCGTTTCCATGACTGGTCGTTCCTCTCTTTGTATAGAGGGCCGTATCCTCCCGTTGAATGGAGCCCATGTTTCCCTTGGACGATTCCTTTTCCGCTGGCCGCTTCCCCATGTGATCGGCTCTCCCGACCGCGGAGTGTAGAGTCGAAAGTGGTCGGGCATCTCCGCCCTTCCACCGTCCGCTCAATCAAACGGCTCGTGCGGTTTTCCCGCAAGCCGCTTTCCTCAGTTGCTCCTCGTTCGGAATTCGCTGTGTGGCGGCAGGTGGCGGCTTCGTTCGTACCGCGTTTGGGTCTTTCGCTAAGGGAACTATCCAATTCCACGATATCTCCGCGTTTCCCATCGCTCGCACATTCACGACTGAGTACGGGGACTTCCCCCTCCAACGGGCCTTTTGGACCCGCCAGCGCCGCTGCTCGAAGCAACGATCCGAGACCTTATGTTTGCCGTCTCGTTCCTGAGTACTATTCCCCGATCCGATTCCTGACACCGCGTCGGCCGGAATTTCGCTCTCGCTTATATCCGCACCTACCGCGCAGGGCTCTAGGTCGATGTTTGTCTTCTCGGTTGCCCGCCCTTTCGTCTGCGGGTGCCACATCATCTCGACCTTACCTTCCGCTCGGACGATACCAGGCCTCCCTGGGTCACTCGCGTCTCTTCTCCACCGTGTCGCCCGCACACACCTTGGTGCGATGGGGTGGAACCAATGCGCCTTCGCCCCAATAGTGCGGGCTCGACCATTCCCCATCTTTGGCCGACCGGTTCATCCTCGGGATGGCTCCCGTCGATTACGACCCGGTGGTTCTCCTCATGCCCTTCAGACCCCACCTCGCGGTGGGCGCCCTGCCCTCCAAAGTTTCCGTAGCTGGCTCCAGCTTTGCCTTGGCCGTATCCGGCTTTCGCCTTCGTGCCCGTTTAGGCATCTGCACTACCTGTCTACACTTCGGCCAGTGAGGCATTACCCCCACTTGTTGGATATCGACCCGTGGCCTCGGGCCGAGCGGGACTTTAACCCGCCGGAAACGCGTGCTGCCAGGCACGCACTATCAGCCAGTCTGACTTCCGTCAGGCCTTCAGGCTGTCCTCGCGTTGGTGGCTTCTCTAGCCCTACAAGCTCCGCTTGAGCCTGACGGATCTCCCTTGTTCCCATGAAATCTATCGGTTGCATGCCAGCGGTACGAACCCCGGAAGCACCCCAGAGCACTTGCCAGAGCGCGCCCTGCGACTCCGCCTTCCCCATTGAGAGATAAGGTCGGCTGCTTCCACCACGATCGATTTCGGGGCTATCTTTCCGTTCACTTGCGTTCCGGCCTACACCCTCCCTGTCTACGCTTCGCAGTGACCGTTACCGGCCACCACGCCAGACTCGGTTCGTGGCTGCTGGCTAGGCTTTGCCACGGCTGCCATCTCAGGCAACTAGATTTCATGCGCTTGCAAGGCGCAACCCGCACAGATCCGGACGTGCAGGCGTTCCGGCGACAGTGAGGTCACAACGAATCGAGGATTGGCGCCTTTCTCCATGAACTCGGCCTTGCCGATGACGCGTCGCGCTCGGGCCCAGCTATTGAGAGTCCGGTACTGGAAATCCTTGAACACCCGTGCCGGTTTTCCGGTGGCGTTAAACTCGACTTCGGCCTGACTCATCGATTCAGCGATCTCGCGCTTGAGCCGATCGTTCTTGGCCAGACCCACCACGTAATCGACCTGGTGGGCCTCGCACCAACTCAACAATTCATCCCGGCAAAAGCCCGAGTCGGCCCGGATGATAATCGACACCTCCGGCCAGCTCTGACGGATTTGGCCGATGATGCGGTTCAATTCCTCGACGGCGCCGTTCGCACCGTCGACATTGGAGCACCGTAACCGGGCGCATAGCAGATGCTCTCCCGAAAAGATGTAGAGCGGCAGATAACAGTAGTTGCCGTAGTAGCCGTATCTGGACTTCCTGATGGCCATGAATCGGGTCATCGGTCGCATCCAGGTCCAGAACAATCTCCTTGGGCGCCGATCCGTGAGCCGCCAGAAATGCATCCACCATCCAGCGGTCGATCTTGTCCGGGTCCATGGCGATCTTCTTGTATCGCTCCTGGCCATCGACCTGGGTACCGGTCAGTTCCAACCGGTGCAGCGTACACTTACCTGCCAGCGCCTTCACCCGGTCTCCGGCTTGCCGACGCTGATTCCCCAGCGGATCGGCTTTCTCCACGGCCACCGCCAGCATCGGATCGGTTCGCAGTTGGTCGTGGTCGTTCAGATCCTCGTAGCCCAGGCAGAGTCCGTAGATGCGTTGTCCCAACAACTCCCTCACCGTGTGTTCGATCAATCGCGGGGCCCGGTGATCGCTGAAGCAGTCCGCCAGTCCGCCGAGCAACCCCGTCCGCTTCTCGACTTCCCGCAACAGCAGCACTCCCGCATCGGAGGTGATCTTTCCGCCGTCGAATCGCGCCTTCACTTTGCGTTGGACAAGTCCGTGAAATTCGAACGTGGCCTGGTTACACTCTGTCGTCATAAGGGTCGCCTCCGTTTGGGTTTTTAAACGTTTCTCGTCAAACGCTTTATGCCAAACAGGGCGGCCTTTTCTGGTCCTATCGGTGAAATATGCGGGCTAGTGCCGATCCTCTCCGGTCAATGCAAACTCGAAGCGGTCGCATTCTCTGGCGAGTGTGTCGATGTACGCTTCCAGTTCTTCCCGGTCGAGCGTGGCAGCCGGCACCTCGATCAGGCCGATCAGGCGATCCTCGTTGTCGAAGGCGAAGGTCACCAGTTCGATCATCGAGTTCCGGCGCCACGCCTTGTACGCGATGTTTCGCCATTGTTCGTCGGAGGCCGTCACATCGGCGGCAGGGAGCACGATGGCAGACAGTACGTATAAATCATCGCGGCGTCCGTGGCGCACCTGATGACCTCGGGTGTTCCTGCTGAACTGGACGGTCACGGTCTCGCCATTCTGTGTCCAGCTCTGCTTGCCGGATGCGATGGCTGAACGGACGCGCTCGAGAAGTGCTTTCATGCGGCGCCGAGCCTCCGAGCGGTCATGCGTGAACACCCATCAACGCACTCTCGAGCTTGGCGGCGGCCAGTGCCGTACGAATGACGAGCAGCTCAAGCTCCTCTAGTTGGGTCGTCCGTGGATGGAATATGAGATCCGCCTCTACGAAGAGGCGATCAGTTCCGCTCGATTCATCGGGGCGCACACAGACCTTCGCACACCCGAGATCCCACTGCAACGCGTACAACTCGTCCAGAGCTTCATCGTTTTCTCGAATGTCCACGTCTCCTATCTCCGTGACGCACCGCAGAATGACGCCGTCCCCAGCCACTTGCGACCGCAGCTCAAGGCGGATTTCCTGCTCGACGCCACGCTCTTCGGCATCCCTTGGAAGCAGCCGCCCGCCGGCCACCAATACGAAAGCTCTGTGCATGAGTGCCCTGGCCGATCGCAGCGTGCGCACTGCATATCGCCCACACAACTGCTCCCAGAGGCGCTCAAGATGCGCGAGGTGCTCCGCAATGTCGGGCCTAGTGAAGGCCTCTGCCGTCAATTGACCTTGCAGCCACTGGTCCCGCACCGGGAATGCGGACTCCAGCAACCCCTCGAGCACCGGAAGCTCGTCGAGTTCCTCAAGGATCTCCTTCGCGGCATCGAGACGGCTCGACAACTGTTCGGCATCCCCTTTGGCGGCGTGAATCAGGCGAAAGAACCTATTAAGCCTGCGAAGGACACGCCGGACCTGCAACACCTCGACTGTGTCCTGCAGGTGCGGATAGTGAACCTGCAGGAGCTCCTCAGGTTTCGTAGGCTCGTCCCGCCCATCCAGCTGACGCTGGACGAGGCTACCGATCCGGTCGATTCGGCCGGTCCGTTGTTCCATCGCGGACGGCGTCCAGGTGATGCCGTAGTGGACGATGCGTCGACAGAAGGTGTGGAGATCCTCGGCTTCCTGCAGGACGTCGGCGGTCACGAGCACGAGCGGAAAGCCGGGCATCCGGAATTGCGACACGAGCCGCTTGTTGACGCCGCCGGCCATGCGGCCGACAGGCACTTGCCGCTGAAGCACGGAGCCATACCGTTGTGCCAACTCGCCGAGTTCGCCGTTTGGTACATCTGGGAAGTTGACTGCCAGAATCAAGTCGAACGCAGAGGCGGCGTGTGATAGCTCGTAGAACGACCCGAACTCGCGGCGCTCCATTTGCCGCTCAAGGGTGTCGAGAAAGGCATTGGCCAATTCGTCAACGGACGCCTGAGACGTCGACTCAGCTTTCAGCTCGAACGAGCCGATCGGATGTATGGCGAGCAGGTAAAGGTCGACGTATGAGGCACCCAGCCGGCACATCGCGCTCAAGAGTTCTCGCCGCTGCTCGCGACGTCGAAACCGTCCTCGAAAATCCTCGCCTGCGTCCCGCGGGCAATCGCCTCCCAGAATCGCTGCCGATGCTCACGCTGCCCCACCGGCGGACGACCCGGCGACGGCATCGGAAGACGTCCAGTTCGATCACTTCGTCGACGCTTGCTCGTTCCCATCGCAACTCCTCACTTTCGAGATGTTGCGACGACCGATTGAATTCACCCAGTATCTGTCGATCCGCTACACGGAGCGGCTCTCCGAATCCGGGATCGAGCCCTCGGTTGGAAGCCGGGGCGATTCCGATGACAACGCGCTGGCCGAATCGGTGATCGGCCTGTACAAGACCGAGGTCATTCGAAAGGACGGCCCGTGGAAGGGAGTCGACGATGTCGAGTTCGCCACTCTCGACTGGGTGTCCTGGTTCAACGAGCAGCGGCTCCTGGGACCGATTGGCGACATACCACCGGCCGAGTTCGGACAGATGTACTATCAGCAGCAACAGTCCCGCCTCGTCGAGGCGGGACTCAACTAAAACTGTCTCCGGAAAACCCGGGGAGGTTCACTTTATCGTTTTGGAAGGTAAGCTCCCATTTTGATTGTCCATGCTGCCGAAACAGGGGGGGCCATTCAGCACAGTCGAATTGAGAAAAACGAGGGACTGCGGAGCAATCCCGTAGAGGTGGTGGAAAGTGCCGCTTAGTCGGCACAGCCCCTAACCGATTTTGCGCTCCAGCACCGGCTGTGGAGTGCGGAGGAGCAGAAAAATCGATTTCTATTTCGACGCAATACCCTATAAAGGATACATCTTAATGACCTATACTATGTTCAGCGCTAAACCCTATGATTCGTATAGCGTAGAAACTAAATTTAGAAAGAGCTGTTTGGAATGCCAAATCCGAAGGAAAAACTGGCCGACTCTCTTGAAACCTTGCAAGAGTTGCAGGGGCAAGGCATCGTTGCAATCAGGTCCGGTGATCTGAGCCGGACCCACCGGGAACGCCTTGTTAGGAACGGCTTTCTTAAGGAAGTCATCAAGGGCTGGTACATGCCTTCGCGCCCGGATGAAGCGCCGGGGGACAGTACGACCTGGTATGCCTCGTTCTGGGGCTTCTGCGCTGCCTATCTCTCTGCTCGGTTTGGCCAGAACTGGTGTCTGTCGCCCGAGCCATCGCTCTTGCTCCATGCTGGCAACCGGACGGTGCCGGTTCAGTTGCTTGTGCGCACGCCGAAAGGCGGGAACAAGCCGACGGCGTTGCCGCACGGGACATCTCTTTTCGATGTGCGCTACCCGATGCCGAAGGAGAGCGAGATCATCGAACGTGACGGTTTGCGGCTGTATTCCGTAGCCGCCGCACTGGTGGCTGCGCCCGTGCAGTTTTTCCGGGGCGCGTCAACGGATGTGCGCGCGGCGATAGCAATCATTAAGGATGCGTCGGACGTGCTTTCCCTTTTGCTTGAGGGCGGCCATAGCACGGTTGCCGGCCGTCTCGCCGGCGCGTTCCGCAACGCAGGGCGTATGCGCATTGCCGATGAGATCGTCAAGACCATGGAGGCTGCCGGTTACACGATCCGTGAATCTGATCCGTTCGAAGACAAGTCGGGGATCATGATCTCCTTGCGTGAAGCATCACCCTATGTCAACCGCATGCGGCTGATGTGGGAAGCGATGCGGGAGCCTATAGTGCATGTCTTTCCGAAAGCACCGGGAATCCGTGACAATGCGCAGGCATATCTCAAGTCCGTCGACGAAATCTATGTCAATGACGCCTATCACTCGCTCTCAATCGAGGGCTACAGGGTCAGTGCCGCGCTCATCGAACGGGCGCGTAGCGGGGCATGGAATCCCGACAAGAATAAAGAGGACCGTGAGAATCGCAACGCGCTTGCCGCGCGCGGTTATTACGATGCGTTTGGCAGCGTCAAGGTGAGCGTTGAAAAAGTGCTCGCTGGCGAGAATGCCGGCACGGCCTGCCGCAGCGATCATTCAGAGTGGTATAGAGAGCTCTTCGGGCCAAGTGTCGCTGCGGGAATCATTGAGCCTGCCGATCTGGCAGGCTATAGAAACGGCCCGGTCTTCATCAAACGTTCAATGCATGTGCCGTCCCCGAGGGAGGCCGTGCGCGATTGCATGCCCGCGCTCTTCAATCTGCTCGAAAGCGAGGCTGAAGGATCCGTGCGTGTCGTACTCGGGCATTTCATATTCGTCTATATCCATCCTTATTTCGATGGAAATGGCCGGATGGGACGATTTCTGATGAATGTGATGCTGGCGGCTGGCGGTTATCCGTGGACGATTATCCCTGTAGAACGGCGGGCTGATTATATGGCGGCGCTGGAAGCAGCCAGTGTCGGACAGAACATCAAACCGTTTGCGGGATTTCTTGGCGAGCTGGTGCATGCCGGCCTGCAAGGCGAGCCTGTCGCCACCGTTCCGCGATCTTCCTGAAGCGGTTCTGGTGCAGACAGCCAGGGGAATTGGCGATAATGGGATATGGCGCATCGCAAATCTGAACGGAATCCTTTATTTGCCGGACGTTGGTTCGAAGACGACATCATTCTCCTCTGCCTTCGCTGGTATTTTCGCTTCAAACTGAGTTGCCGAGATCGGGTCGCGATTTTAGGTGAGCGGGGTTTATCGATTTCGCACACCACGATCTTGCGTTGGGTCATTCGCTATGCCGAAACCTGCGAGAAGCGCTGGAACCGATTCGAGCGGCAGGTGGGTGGGAGCTGGCGAGTTGA
Organism: Terriglobia bacterium; assembly: GCA_965218085.1. Lineage (GTDB taxonomy): Bacteria > Acidobacteriota > Terriglobia > 20CM-2-55-15 > 20CM-2-55-15. The sequence goes on from CBDCKF010000002.1 coordinate 675,825, forward strand.
TGAAACACTCATCAAAGTGCGAGCCGGTGGATGTACCTGTATCGAGCCGTGGACGGACAGGGCAACACCGTGGACTTCTATCTGAGTCGGACACGTGGTATCGCGGCGGCGAAGGCCTTCTTTCCGAAGGCACTGAAGCATCATCGGGAGCCACACAGCATCACCTTGGATGGCCACCAGCCGAGCCATAGCGCCCTGCGGCGCATGGAAATGAACGGGGAGTTCAACTTCCGGGGGCGGAAACCGGTGACGATTCGTTGCTGTCAGTATCTGAACAATGTTGTGGAGCAGGACCACCGCCGGGTGAAGGGGCGATTGCAACCGATGTTGGGATTCAAGACGTTCGACAATGCGCGACGCGTGATTATCGACATCGAACTGGCGCAGAAGATTCACAAACGCCAGTTCGCAATTCCGATCCCATGGCAGTCGAATCCCGCGGTGATCTGGCGTCACGTCATGGCAGCACAGGCCGCATCGCCGTAGCGCACTCCTGGTTTTATCGCTCCGACAATCCTATCTGCACCAGAACCCAGTCGGAGAGATCGTTTTGAGCAAAAGGGCATTGAACGCGACTGTTTGGCACCACCGAAATCCGGTGAAGAATAGCAAGAACAGCCTCGGCAAAACCCGTGAGCAAAACGCCGGCTTGGAACCCATCGGAGCGATCGTCCGGGTTGGCTGCGATCCCGCCAGTCGGCGAGCTCGTGAAGAACCAAGATCGCTATCCAGGCCCAGCATCACTTCCGGCAGATCGAATGGGCCTAGGATGAAGTTGCCGCATCTTTGGACCGACACCTGTGCCGACCTACTAAGAGCCTTTAACAACAAAGGCGTGCAGTACTTACTCATCGGAAGCATGGCTAAGGCCCTTCACTGTCCGGGGCTGGATTTGGTGAACGACATGGACCTGATGATTAATTCCACACCAGAGAACGCAAGAAAGGTTCTGTCTGTTTTCCGCCAGCTCGGCCAAGACATGGATGCTAACTCGGCCAATGGCCTGGTTGAACGGGGTAAGCGAATGCGATTGTTCCACGGCAGCACGGATGTTTTAACTCCACCCAAGCAGGGCTTTAGTTTTCGCGAAGCCGCTGACCGGTCAACAGAAGCGTTGATCCCTCCACTCGAAATACCAGTGCAGGTCGCGTCTATGTGTGATTTGAAGACGCTCGACTCACTGGGGAACAGGGGCGGCAAGTGCTCGAACGCGGAGGAGCTTCCCTAGCTTCCCAAAATGAGGCCCTAAGATCGCCAGGAGCCACGAACGCGGCCCAAGGCGACTTACGGGTAATTCATGTTGAACGAGATCGCCAATCGAAAAGCGGACACGCGAGGCTGTGGTTTGTGGGACTGAAGCAGATGAGATGAAGGCATCCGATGCAGGAGTCCCGATCAGGTCAAATCCCGACTGAACAATTTCTGAACAATTTTACGCCGAATACCGTGTAACACCGTGGTCTGACACAACCAAGAAGCACGAAGAACCAACAAGATGCTATACCTGCATTAAACTGTTAACCGGAGGGTTGTAGGTTCGAGTCCTACCTGAGGAGCTTTATTTTCAGTAATTTAGGGCTTTATCAGGCGACGTGCGGAGGGCGACTGTAGCAGGAACTGTAGACGGCAGATTCCCGCAGCGCGAATCCCCGTGTGGCTGGCTTGTCGCTGGTAGGCCATCTCCCTAATCGTTTTCTCAATGAATTGCGTGGTTCCGCTCTTCGAGCGCAACGTTCTTTTCGAGGTTCAAGTCTTCAAGTTTCTCGAAAGCTCGTTCTACCATTTCCGGGGTCGGGTGGACGTAGCGAGTACTGATGTTGATGTTCGAGTGTCCCGCAATTTTCTGAATCGTGAACGGATCAGCACCGGCTTGCCCCAATCGCGTCAGCATCGTGTGACGCAGCGAATAAAGCACGAAATGAAAAACTCCTGACAGCCTCAACGCCTTGGCGTGTTGAGATTTGAGGCTTTCCAGATGGCCGCTGGCAGCCTTGGAAGAAAACACCCAGCCTTTCTCCGGCCTACCACCCTGTACCCATCGCACTTCGAGCATGTTCTTCACGCGATTCGTCATTGGTATGTATCGTCGGGCGTTCTTACTCTTGCCGAACGGATTGAAGATGTACCCGCATCGGGAATTCGGCGCAGGTTCGAAGTGGATATTCTCCCAATCCATCCTGAAGACTTCCTCTGGGCGCATACCTGTATCGAGCAGGACCAAGGCTACCGTGCGAAGGGGCTCCGACGCGACTCTCAGGTACGCCTCCTCCTCTTGGTGAGTCAGTACACGTTCCCGGATGACCTCGCCCGGAAGGCGGCGAATCACTGGCGCGGTCCCAATGACCTTCCACTCAGCGGCTAACCGCAACATTCGGCGAAGCACTTCCAAATGCCTGTTGATGGTGGCAGGCTTGAAGGGTTTTCCGTTTGGCTTTCGTTCCTGCCTCCGCTTAGTGACGTAAGCAGCTACCATGCCCTCATCCACCTGGTCTAGGCGGGCCTTACGGAGCACATCGAAATCAAGGAGCCGCTTGACACCGGTTTCGTAATATTCGACGGTATTGGGCTTGCTGCGATGCCACTCACGCATGGTCTGCAAGAACCGGTCCGCGAATTCCTCGAATCCGGGTACCGGATCAGGTTCCCGAATACCCACATCCTCCTTAGCCAGCTTCGTTCGGTAAGCTGCTTCGATCTTCCTTGCCTCCGTGCGGTTTCTTTGCCCGGTGCTTCGCTGAATCCTCTTGCTGTCATGCCAAAAGGAAAACCAATAGACGTTTCCGCGTTTGTAGATCGACATTACTTCTGCTCTCCTCCTTTAAGTTTCTTGGCCGTCTTGACTCTTCCCTTAGCGCCTTTCTTTCCCTTCGGCGGTCTGCCACCCAGCTTGCCCCACTCGCGCATCTTGCGTTCAAACTCTTTCTTGCCCCACTTCTTCCTGCGCACGGCAGCACTCCGTTTGCCGAGTAGACTGGCCGCCTCATTGACTTTGTTTTGCTTAGTGGTCATCATACAGCTATTATAACCTATCATTAGGTTTTAAGTCCAGCCTGATTTCGTTAGGATTGGATTGGCACAGGCTGATCTAAGGAAGGAGCGACTCGATATGGCGGCAATAGATGATTGGCGGAAGTCTATGGACCGGGGCCGTTTCCCTGGGGAGCTCAAGACGGCACTAGACAGGCTAGTACGAGTAACTATCAACAACTGGCCTGGACGGGACTGGTCCGAGGACGAGGACGACGATGTGAGTACCGAATACCGTGCTGGCGACTATCTTCTGTTTTGCGCACATGACATTTTTTCAGCGCCCGCTAGAATTGGACCGGGGCAAGAGGGCAATCTTCCCGGATTTGGAGAGCCCAAACGAGACGTTCAGACCCGGCTACGTCACCTCACTAAGGCGCTTGATGATATCGCCTTTCTGAATAAGACTCAGGCCCTCTGGTGGGGATACGCCATGTACGAACATTCCATGGACACACACCCTTGGAGCACACCTATACGGGTGAGCATCTCTGGGAGGATGTGGACACGGCCGGATGCCGAAGCATTTCAGGACGTCAGGATTTTCAAGTATCTTCCTGACTTTCTAGAGAGCTACATTGGCTTCGTTCGGGAGCAAATTGAACTCGCCAAACACCACAGATTCGGCAATCGTGAGCGGGCGCTCCAGAAGCATCGGTTCCTCCGTCTGATCAGGGGGAATACAGACTCCCCTCACTACGGCTTAGCCTCTGATTTCCTTTCCGCTTTCGCAGATTACAAAGGGATACCCAGAGCAAGCGGCGGTCCGGATGAACTGAGCGAGGAAGCTCTGAGAAAGGTTGCCACGCGAGCTGGTTCGTAACGCTCCATCCTCCGCCTGCCCTCCAATTCAACTGCGCATACCCAAGACCGGACGAATACCTGCAGGAAAATGTCGGCTCCCGTCCTTCAACCTCCAGCAGCGTGTCCTTACGCTGTGAGCATCGAAAAACTATTCGAGCAACGGAGGATAACGAACATGAATTTGCTAACAGAACAACAGGTAGCCGAAAGGCTCAACTGCACGAAATCAGCGCTACGTCGGTGGCGCAGGGAAGGCCGGGGACCCCGGTTCGTCAAGATCGGACGGCTCGTGCGTTACCGGCAGGCAGACGTAGAGGATTTCATCGAACGTAGTGCCGTCGATCTGGCTGATGCGCTGGAGAATGGCCATGAGTAGGGATAAGCATCTACCAGAACCGAAACTTGAACCCGTTCAACCAGCGAGTACGGCAGGAGTGCCCGCTGAGGCCCTTCCTAGTGACTTTGTCGAGGGGGAATTGTTGGACCTGAAGCAGGCGGCCCTTCAATACGCTGCCAAGGGTATTCCTGTGTTCCCCTTGCACAATCCAATCGCCGATGGATGCTCCTGTGGCCGTGCTTGCGGCAGCAACGGGAAACATCCGCGAACGAAAAACGGATTCAAAGCCGCCACAACCGATAAGGACGTCATCGAAGGCTGGTGGTCAAAGTGGCCGGACGCCAATATCGGAGCCCTTACCGGCAAAGAGGTAGGGAGAGTCGTTCTGGATGTCGATTTCAGACATGCCGGCGAAGACTCCATAGTGCAGTTGGTAAAACGACACGGCCCGCTTCCTGAGACCCAAACAATCCGCACAGGAAATGGACTTCATTTCGAGTTCGAATATCCGAGAGATCGGAAGGAAATTGGAAGTTGCTCAAAGCTGGGCGGCTTTCCTGGGCTGGACTTACGCGCGGACAGTGCGTACGTCGTTGTTCCACCGAGCCTTCACCCGACCGGTTCGCCCTATGCCGTCGCACGAGACGTGCCACCTGCTCCAATGCCGGAGTGGCTCCTCTCGCTGCGTGATGATGAAGGGCATCCCGGAAATCGCGAGCCACGGGAGAAACTCGATACAGGGACGATCCTTGCGGGAGTGCCGAAAGGTCAGCGCGATGATGCCCTGTTTCGGTTAGCTTGCAAACTCCGGGGTTCGGGAGTTCCGGAAGACTGGGCAGAACGGCTGGTCTTGGACGCTGCCAAGAACTGCGATCCTCCGTTTTCCACCGACGAAGCCCGGAAGAAGGTCTGTCGGGCCTACGACCAGTATCCGACTGGGCCCGGGAACGACCTTTTATCGTTAAATTCGTTTTTCTCGTATCCTACTGGCTGGCCAGAACCTTTGTCGGAAGAGGCTTTTTACGGCCTTGCGGGGGAATTTGTCCGAATAATTGAACCGCACACAGAGTCGGACCCTGTAGCCCTTCTAATTCAGTTACTTACAGCCCTCGGCAATGTGGTGGGACGGGGACCACACTTTTGCGCCGAAGCGGACAAGCATCCAGCCAATCTCTTCGTAACCATAGTGGGCGAGACCGCTAAGGGTCGGAAGGGAACGTCTTGGGGCTACGTGAAGAACGCAATCTCCATGATCGATGCCCAGTGGGTAGAAAAGAAGGTGTTTAACGGACTATCGAGTGGCGAGGGTCTTATTCAAGCGGCGACGAGCGGAGAGACAGAGGGGACTCAGGGTAATCGCTTGCTCGTAATCGAATCGGAACTGGCGTCGACGCTTCAAGTGCTCAGCCGCGAAGGGAACACGTTGTCTGCCATTTTGAGGCAGGCATGGGACGGAGGCGATCTCCGAGTCATGACTAAGAACTCACCTCTGCATGCTAGCGACGCCCATATTTCGATAATCGGTCACATCACGAAAGACGAGCTTCGACACCGGCTCAACCGGACCGATATAGCCAACGGGTTCGCCAATCGCTTCCTTTGGGCCTGCACGACACGGTCAAAAATCCTGCCGGAAGGGGGCAATCTCAATCCTGATGAGCTAGCGCCTACGATAACGGGTTTACGTGAGGCGATTACTTTCGCCAAGACGGTCGGGGAGGTTCGGCGCGACGATTGCGCCCGCGATCTTTGGTACGAGGTGTACGAGGCCCTTTCAGATGGGAAACCCGGATTGCTGGGAGCCGTCATTTCCCGCGCCGAGGCTCAAGTCATGCGGCTTGCACTAATCTACGCCTTTCTCGACCAATCAAGCGTTATCCGGGTTGAGCACTTACAGGCGGCATTAGCCCTGTGGCAATACTGCGAGGACTCTGCAGCGTACATTTTCGGAGACGCAGTGGGCAATACAATGGCGGACGAGATTTTGTCCGCGCTCCAAGGTCAACCTGACGGGCTGCCCCGTACTGCGATCACAAATTTGTTCAAGAGAAACAAATCAAAGGACGAAATTGATCGTGCGCTCTTAACTCTGGCTCAGCAGGGCTTGGCGACAGGAGTAAAGCGCAACGGCAACGGTGGACGCCCTGAGGAACGTTGGTTCGCCGTACGAAAGAAACGAAATTAACGACAAAACCATGTTCTTGGGGTGAAGGTGAAGCGTGGACCGTTTTCCGATGATGCATTGCTACTGGTCCTGGTTCTCGATGATCGGGCGACTCGATGCCGCTACGGTCGCCATGCCGCGTGAGTTTCACCGCTTCAGCGATTCTTCAATGCGGGCCAACCGTTCTTCGATACGGGCCAACCGGTCGTCCGTGTCGGATTCGATGAAGTACGCGGCGACGGATGCCCCGGCGTAGCGAATAGGCTGATCCCGACAAGCATCAGTGCCACACCTTGCGCGTCGAGCACGACGAGCGGAACAGTTACGAGAGCGGCAACGATCACGGCCCCGTCAATGCGCCGCAGCATGGCGTCGTTCATACGGGCATTGTACCAATCCGCCAGGGAGCCCTGCGATTGCCCTTCGCTAGACGAGAGAGGATGGGCTAGATGCTTAGTTCCTGCGCGGACTAATGACTAAAATACATTAAATCAATAGCTTATCGTTTTGGAATTCTGCGTGCCTCTATTTGTGGTCCGGCGTGCACTCTGTAGCACTCGGTCTCACTGTTATTGACGGTAACCCGGCCCAGCGAAGGTCAAATCAGTGCCACTCGGCGCTACCATCTGCTACCGAGACGCGGCTGCCCTTGCCAAGGGCGATGTAAGACTTGGGTTGCAATGTAATGACTTTTGCTTTTGCCGCCAACTCCCCCCAATTGTTTGGGGGCTTCTACGGACGGATGGCCGCCGAGAACTTCATCTTAGCGGGTAAATGGACCACAATCTCGCCGAGTGGGCGCTTGCGCTCTACGAATAGTGATTCCGAAAAGTGATTATTCGATCCGATTCAATGTGAATGGAACTGTTTTCGAGGCCAAAAACCTCGACCACAGGTTTCCTATAGCTGGGTCACCGAAAGCCGTTAGTGGTCCGTAGATTGCTGTGCCGGTCAACACGCCTCCACCATCCCTAAGTCGAAGCCGAACGTTGACGCGCTGTTTTCCAACGAAGTTTGGAACGGTTATAAGCATCTCGTGTGACAACGTCCCGCTATATTCAACTCCTGTCTTAGTAAGAGGTCCGGCGAGTCTGAATGATGTTCCACCATCACGAAGAGTGCCAAGAGAGGCTATCATACTGATTTGGAACCTATTCTCAGATAACTCAGTAATACTAAACGTCTGATTGTTCAGCAGAACCGAGTTTCCTCGCCATTTGCCCGAAATATCCTTGAACTCTGCCAGCATTTCCCTGAGCCGAACCCGGGCATCTCTATCGGTAGGTTCGGGCAGCAATGTCGGCTCGTCGTAGTCGAGGAAGTCGACCACTGCAGTCCACAAAGCGACACGGGCCTCAGAAGTTGGGCGATCCAAATACCGTTGCGACAAGATATGAGCAAGATACAGTTTGGCAGTTGATTTGTAGACCGGCAGACCGCGCACAAGAGCATTCGTCTGTTTCAGGTACGTCTCAGCTTCTTGATGTCGGTCGAGATAGAAGTAGGACAGTCCTAGGACGCAATAAGACTCGCCGGAATAGTCAGCCGACCGTAGCGCTGAACGAGACAGTTCAATCGCTCGCAAATAGTCTCCGTTTGCAAACGCCATGGCGGCTTCGGATTGAAAGGGTCCCGTTTGCGCTGAAACTAGATTCGCTGACAAAAGAACGAACATCGCCAAGAGGAGTCTAGTGAGAAAGAGCATAGGCTTCGTTGATCCCCTCATACTGTCAAGGCTCTAGCGGACATTCGCCGCAACTACCTCTCTCAAACACAACCTCCAGCAAACCCATTCATGCTGGGCATTGAACGAATACCTACGCTGTGGGTTCATCCAACAGATGGATCGCTGTCATCTGAGAAGGTTTGGTCATCCTTCAAAGTATCCTATTTTGGGATATTAAGTAGTCGCGCATTAGAAAGCAAGGGCTTCAGAAATTCAGCAGTGAGGCGAAGCCCTGAAAGACGCCCAATACCGCAAGAGCTACCGCCGCTTCCTACGGCAGTTGAAACAGGCCCGTTTAGATGCTGGTTTGACGCAAGTTGAAGTCAGTCGCCGAATCGGAAGGCCCCAGTCTTTCGTGTCAAAGATCGAGAGCGGTGAGCGGAGAGTCGATTTCATAGAGATACAGGAGTTGGCGACAGTCTATGGAAAGAAGCTCACCTTCTTTACAGGGAGTCAAGCCCATTCTTAGTTGAAACTCTCCACGGCTCACGATTGGTCACGCAACCTTCTTCTTCGATCTCGTCGACGTCTTCGCCTCAATCTTCAGCTCCCGCCTGAGGGCTTCGCGGAGCTTTGGAAGATGACGGTAGCCGATCACCTTCCTCAAGCGTGGTTCGATGTCGATGAGCGCCGTCGCCAACCAGCGCTGCCGCTGGCTCGAGTTCTTCCAATGATCGACCTTCGCGCACCTTTCCTCGACGAGGGCATTGACCGATTCCAAGCAATTCGTCGTCTTGAACGATCGGCCCAGAACCCCGTACACGCCGAGGCGATGCAACGTGAGGGTCTCCTCCAGGCCTTCCTCAAGGCTCGCAGCGGCCGATTGGTTTCGCTCCTCGAGCTCTCCATGGAGCTGTTCGAGGGCCGCCCGGGCTTCGTTGTACTCCGGGCGCTGGTACGCACGCTGAAGCCGCTTGCGCCACGCGGCTTGCTCGGTCTTCGACAGGTAGCTCACCACGTTCTCGCGTTTGTGCCATTGGCAGCGTTGGACCAGGGCTCGATTACCGAATGCCCGCTTGACTGCCGCGCGCAGACCTTTGCCGCCGTCGACGATCACCAGCACGCCTTCAGAGATGTCCAGGCCTCGCTCCATCAATGAACGGAGAAACGGAGTCAGTACCTGCTCGTTCTCCGTACTCGTCTCCACGAAGCCTAAGAAGCGTTTGTCGCCCGTAATTGTGATGCCCAGGGCCACAACCATCGTGGCGTCGGCAAACATTTTCCCGTCCAGGAAGATCGCCACCACGTCCTCGGCCGACAGATCCCGCTCCTGCATCTGCCGAAGTTTCGCCCCACTCGCCTGGACGAATCCTCGAGACACCGTCGAGCTCGACAATCCGATGGCTCCTGGAATCGCTTCCGCGGCCGACTCGTAGTTCCGGCAGGAGATCCCATAAAGCACACGTCTGAGAAGCAGTTCGTTCACCGCGCCATCCGGACTGAGTTCCTCGTAGCTCCGAAGCGGAATCTCCCCGCCCGCCACGCTGCGAACTCGAGGCACCCGAACCGGCACCCGCTGGCCCCCGAGCCCCACGGTCCCCGGATTGCTCCCGTGTCGCCGGCCCCTCAACGTCGCCTCCTTTCGCGCGTATCGCTCACCCGCCAACGCCTTCACTTCCTCGTCGAGCAACTCCTCTACGTGCATCAACCCCAGTGGGATCAACGCCCGGATCATCTCCACCTTCGAGTCCAATTCCAGTCCCGAGTACTCCTCCCGGCTCATGACCTCGACCTCACCCAGTACTCGCCTCTTCTTGCGTTTTCTCACCGAACGTAACAGACTCCTCATCTCGGCTCCTTTCTCTTACAGGCTTGATGTTGTTTCTTCCAATACCATCAAACCATAGGGTTTGGAGCCGTTTCAATTTCCAACTAAGATTGGCACATTTTCTTTACAGGAGTGATCGGTCGCCAGTAACTCTAGAGCAGCCAGCCGACGCCGGATTGGATATTGGCTCCATCGGCCTCGAAAGCGGACAGCGAACGGAGTTGGACCCCATTGTTTGGACAAGCCCCTGAAGCGCAATGGCGATGATGGCCGCGACAAGACAGGCGATCGGTTTCATGGTCGCCTATCCTTCGAGATATCCGGGCAAGCGGGTGGCGTGTCCTGTGAACTTTCCGGGCACCCCGCCAGGATCGTGTCCAGCGCGTCCGACTCGCTGTGGTCAATGGTGTGAGGCTCTGTAGGAAACTGAAAGTCCGCAGAAACAGGGAGACCGCTGAATGACTATCCTTGAGTTCATGACTGCCCGACTGAGGCAAAAGTGATCGCGACACGGACGACCTTCGTCGTTGGTGCCGGGGCGAGTGCCGACTATGGACTTCCAACATCCGTCGTTCTTCGGCTGGAAGCAAATGGACTGACCCCAAACCACACAGCCTATCAGCTGATCTACCGCCAGGGTCTCTGCACTCCCAAAGAACTGAACAAGGTGGTCGCTGACCTTCGCAGTCAGGGCACAATGTCGATTGACGAATTTTTGTTCGCCCGCCAAGATGACCCGGTCACAATGAAGGTTGGACGGGCTTTAATTGCACTACTATTGGCGAACCATTTCCATAAGGTGAAGTCACCCGACACACTAGGTGCTTGGCCTCCGGATTGGCTCGGATACATCATCGGGCAGATGGAATCTGGAGCCCCAGATTGCGAAGCGTTTGCGTCGGGAAACGCCGAGGTCAGATTCGTTACATTCAACTTTGACTCCATTATCGAAAATCGCCTTGAGAAGGCGATCCGCAATCTGTACCGTGGTGCTGCAGAAGCGCGCTTGCAGGAAGCCGTCATCGCCATTCACGACCAGATCATACACGTGCACGGCCAGTTACCACGCCTGCCGGACTCCCAGTTGCAGCTTTCGTACCAATGGAGAGACTGGCTCTCGCCTGCACTATCACAGATTCGTGTCGTCCTCGACGAGATCGAGGAAAGCACACTGGTTGCCACGCGGCGAGCTGTAAAACGCTCGAAAATCTTGTGCTTCCTCGGGTTCGCCTATGCCAAGGACAATCTGGCACGACTGGATCTCCCCGCCGCCATCGAACGCGGCGTTGACGGCAAACCTGTTCACCGGGATGTGTTCGGCACGGCATTCGGCATGCGTTCAGGCGAGACAGAGTTGGTAAAGTACAGGTTGGAACATCGCGTTGATCTTGGAGAAGAGTCTGAGCACTGCTTCGACTTTCTCCGCGACCATTACATCTTTAGGGATTAGACACGACGAATGGACTTACTAATTTGACGATGACCCGACCGAGATCTGAATAACGATTGATCAGTGAATCAGAAGGGGATTATGTACCTCAGTTACAACGGACCCGATCACTGATCTAGCTCGGGGACCGTTTCTTCTGTCGCTTCTGGATTGTCTTCGATGACGCCCTCCGGTTGATTCCTAGTCGCGTTGAAGACAATAATCACGAACAGAACGACGATAGCGGCGATGATGAGTCTCAATTTCATGTTGCACTCCTATCCTGTTTGAGTGTCACTGATCCACCCGAACGCGGCACCGTTTGGCCAGCGTTTCAGGGAGGGGGTCCATCGGTACTAGCCATATTACTCTCGCGTGGTCCAGACGGCTACAAAACAACGACTTGCGTATTATTCATCAGCTTGCATCCTTAATGCAGAAGCGGAGTCAAGTGCATAATCACGAATTGTTTGGGGACCTCTACGGACGAAGTAGCTCGGACGGATGGACGCCGAAAGCTCGTGCGAGTTTGTTGAGGGTCTTCAGCGAAATGTTGCGCTCTCCATATTCGATGCGCTGGTAGTAGCGGTACTCAAAGCCAAAGCGGTTCATATCCTCCTGTGTTAGGCCCTTCGCTTTGCGCAACTGGCGTGCTCGCCTGCCCGCCAGCTTCATCAGCCGCTCGTCCTTCATGGCTGAGAAGGCTAGCCGGAACGGTCTGGCAGGACCACGGTCTTATCAGACCGTCTTATGCTAGACTGACGAGCAAGCTAACGCGATGATGTCGTGCCGGAATTCTTAACTTTAACCCAACTCGTCCTGTAGTCGAGGGAGAGTACTCGGCCCGCAGGGTCTTTTAATACGGAGGCTTACCCAATGAGGCTGTGTGCGCCCCTTTGTGCGTTGCTAGTGCTGACTGTTCCCTTGTTCGGCCAAGATGAGACCGCTAAGACGTTTCACATTTTCCCGCAAATTGCCGACGGGGGAGGGGCAGACGGCAGTACGTTCTCTTCCTGGCTGTTTGTTACGAACGTTAGCTTTGAAAATAATAATCACTGTACCTATCGATTAAACGGAGTGGGTGCGGATCGGCTTGTTTTAATCGATTCCGGTCCTGCAACCCGCACTACGTATGGGGCGACTTTTACCTTGTCGCAGGCTGTCGCAGCTACGGTAGTGGCGACGCAAGGCACCGCGAACTTGCAGACAGGCTATGCAACCCTTCAGTGTACGTATCCAGTTACGGCGATTGTTTTGTATGGTTTTTCCGACAGCTTTGGACAGATCATGTCGATGGCGACTGTCTTTTCGTCTCAACCCGCTCGGGGGCAGTTCTATTGGGTTATACAGGGGCTTGGAAGTCGGCTGGCGCTCGCGATAGTGAACGATGCAAACAGGGACACAAGCTGCGAGCTTACGGTCTATGGCGGGGCGGGGACTCCACTGGGACCCGTAACGCTTCCGCTAAAATCGAAAGGCCACTTGGCGCGATTCGTAGACGAGCTTGTCACTTTCCCAAATGATAGTGAAATCGTCGGCGGCGCTGCAAACTTGATCTGCGATTCCCCGGTCAGCACGATTGGGCTGTTTTTCAACGGAACCGTGTTTACAACCGTTCCCGCAAGCGTCTTTCTGCAGTAATCGTTCTTAGTGCCCTAAACTGCCTTAACCATTAATTATTTCAATAACATGCACTGGAGGATCGACATGAAACGCAACTTTTGGCTGCTGTCCACAGCATTCTTCTTATTTGGCACGGCCCCGACTCTGGAGGCCCAGAGGAACATACCCATAGACGCCACGGTCTACATTGAAGAGATGGAAGGTGACCTTGATGGATACATTCGGGCCGAGTTCGTCAAGAAGAAGGTTCCGCTGAAAGTCGTCCTTGATATCGAGGCGGCGGAATTCGTACTGACCGGGAGCGCGACGGAAGAGGGAAACAGCTCCTGGCATGAGGGCTGGCTGACTATGGAAAAGGACCATAACATCGGAAATGCAATGCTCGTCCGCAAGGAAACAAGCGAATTGCTGTGGGCGGGCGAAGCGGGCGACCGGAGTTGGTTCTGGGGCGCTTTGAAACGAGGCGGCCCCCGGAAAGTCGCGGAGCGGCTAGCCGACAATCTTAAGGACCATATTGTGAAGGACTAGCGAAGGAGCAGGAATCGCTAGCCACGTTGCGCACGATCTGAGGAGAATCGGATGACGGACTCAACGAAAACTGTCTACGGAAAACCCGGTGCGGTTCAAGGTGACAGCAGAATGTTGTGTTCCGTTGTTGGCGCTGACACGCTAGGCGTATTTGTCGGTGAGCACACCGGGCACGCCTAAAGCTGCCTGAAAACAAGGATGTATGCTGAAGATTCCCTCATTGCGGTTGATCGGCGCGAGGAGTTGACGCAAATTGTACCGGACTTGGTAGGAGTATTTGGCTTCGGATGTTTCATTCAGTGTGACGCCGATAAAGCCAAACCAAAGCAGTAGCTCGATCGCCTTGCCCATAGCCTCCCGGGGAACATCGCCTTTACCCAGAATGTCCTCAACATCCTCCTTTGAGAGTAGCTTGCTACAGCCCTGAAACGCATATAGTGCATCGGCGAAGTTCGGATGTGTGTCCTCGATCTCGAAGGCAGTGGCTAGAAAAATGTCCTGAGAGTAGCTGTGCTCGGCTTGAATGATGTCTTCGATCGTAACCTTATCGTTCCCCCGGTTCAGGGCAACCTCGATAGCCCGTTGAACGAAGTTCAAGAGGTCTCTCGGACGCATAAGAGTTCTATCAACCATATAGTTAAAGGAATCCTCGGTTCCGATGTGGGACACGAAGAGGTTTTGCCACAATTCATAAAAGCTATGATCTGATCCGCTACTCACGCGAATTCTCTGCCTCAAGATTTCGCGGAATACTGCAGGATCATCCCAATCTAAGCGTATGGCGGTGTCCTTTCCCTTGTCTGATGTTTCAACCAAGAGATGCTCGTATATATCAGTTCGGATGAACACTAGCGAGTTCAGATCGACGTCTCGTGCCTCTAGCTGGTGCTGAAGTTTCCGCGCGGCTTCGAGCAAAGCGCGGAGGATTAAAATATCGGCGTCAGTGCTCCTCCGGGTCGGCCACCCCTTGTCGAGATTGTCGATCAGTAGCCAAACAGCATCTTTTTCCTTGAGGTAGGTGCAAACTGCTTCATCAAGTTCGCGTATGTCGCCCCTGTAGAGCAGTTCCGTTATGTGACCCTTATTGGCTAGATCTTCTATTCTTCCGAATTCCTCTGTAAGCCGGTCAACTTGGCGAAGCAATCTAAGCGACAAGTCATCTTCTGAAGCGAGATCGTGCGCTTCGTACGCCGCCTTCAATCGCGTGTAGCGTTTCCACCGATCGGAATCACGTTGAGCGTACGAGTATTCGTCCTCGACGACCTTGTGGGCTAGCTCTGCCAGCAAAATGTAATTCCAAAAGGCAGTCAGTGTGTGTTCCTGTAGTCCGGGCGATAGATGATTGAGGACGGCTTCGCGTAACTTTGTGAACTGGTGGCCCTCTGGCTTAAGGTCCAGACTCAGCACCGCCTTGTTTCCTGACAGCGAATCACGGATAGCGTAGAAGATTGCTGTCTTACCAGTTCCCTTTCGCCCAACGATCAGACGCGAATGTCCTCGTTTAGCTTGGTTGTATTGACCCGTACGGACAAAATAGGAGCGTAGCCCTCTGATTTCGTTCTCGGCTGCTACGTCTCCGAGATCTAATTTCTCCAGTGTCCTGGTGGGCAATTGGTGCGCTGGTTCGGTGCCCCCCTGGAGTCTCTTCACAATCGAAACTATAGGGCGTTCTAGAATAGTCGGGATCTGTTCAGTGTTGACATAAGCCTGAACAATGTCTCGGTAGTCGATCGGCTGCACGACCTGTTCTTCTTGTAGCATTACGACAATTTTTTGCTCTGCCATCGCAATGCCCGCAATTAGCGCACACAAGCCATTGTGCGCTTGGCTGCCTCTCCGGGCCGGACTCAAGAGATGAGCCACCAGCCCTAAAGAGGCACTCACCTGCCGCCTTGCCTCGTGAAGAGAAAGGCGCGGTTTCTCGAAAGGATCGTAAGTCCTAAAACGAAGGTTCGACTTCTTGAGAGTTGACATCAACTTCATCGAACCGTCAGTGTCAATAGGGCCCTTTAGTACGTAAAGAGGAGACTCGCGATTGATTGCTGTCGAGGGCTGTGGGATCGGCCGTCCGGGAAGACTGTCCGAGATTAGATTTGCGAGTTGTTCCGAATTTGAAAAGTCCAAGTACCCGACGGTGTCTAGAATTCCAATTTCGCTGAAGGCTTTTTCGTCGGGACTATACGTTGAATCTCGGACTGGAATCACAGGAATACCCAAACCCATTCCATAGCCAATCTCAAAAAGTAGGTTGAAATTTAGCGTAGTCACGTCGGCTACTACGCATGAAGCGAAGCGCATGGCTTTGCAGATCTCGCAGAAAACGAGACGCCCACCCACGGCCAACGACCGCCAGCTCCGTGACTGACTTGGCCCACCAAGACGCTGCATGCGATTCTTTGCGGCTTCAACGGTTGCTGCAATCTGCTGAGGCTTGGAAGGATACAGGAAGAGCACACTGCACTCTTCAACGTCAGATAGTTCCTGATCGCATGCACCACTAGCATACTGACAAAAAGCAGGTGGCCGAGTTAAGTGAGTCCGGTCCATGAGAATCTTGAAAGGTTGTCGAAATCCAAGAAATTACTTCAAACTATGGACGGATGAGGTCTCTTCGCAATTGACAGTGAATGTAAAATCATTTACACGTCCATTTTTTGCCAAGATTTTTTGCGAACCGTGCACAGAGTCCGACCTAATCAACAACGCAATTCGCCCAGCCGGACAATAAAACGGGTTTGGCGCGGGGCGTGTTTCTCGCGAACGTGCCGGGGCAGCGGAGCACATTGTGAGGTTTCGTGACTGTAGCAGAAATTGTAGATAGTACCGACTGCTACGGACTTATCTTGGCCGTGCAGAGTTCGCGTGCTGGGTTTTATAAGTACTTGTTAATCAGCACGTATAGCACTCTATGGCAGTCGGTGCTGGAAGTGTGGGAGATGGCTGTTAACCGGAGGGTTGTAGGTTCGAGTCCTACCTGAGGAGCTTTATTTTCAGTGTACTAGCTCGCTCGTCCCCTCGCCCGACTGAACAATACTGAACAATTCCTCGCCGATGCGGTCTGCAGCAACACGTACCGAGTCGTGCAGGACCTGCGTGTACACGTTGAGGGTGGTGCTGACATTGGAGTGGCCCATCAGCTCCGCGACGACCTTTGCTGGAACATTCTTGTCGTGAGCCCAGGAGCAGTAAGTCCTGCGGAACGTGAGCCACGTGGCGTGCGGCAGATTCACTGCCTCACATGCTGGGAATACCCAGGTGCGCAAAACGTTGTTAGGCGAAATCGGCTTGCCGGAGCGTGTGCAGAAAACCAGACCATCAGGATTGGTCTCCCTGGCCATGGATTTCCACTCATGAAGGAGGTTGCAGCCGAACTCCGATAGTGGAATCCTTCTCTTTCCCGCTTCTGTCTTCGGCAATCCAAACCGGCCTTCGTAGACCGCTTCCGAGACCGTGATGCAGCATGAGTCCTCGTCGAACGACTTCCAGCGCAGCGCAAACAGCTCACCCCGCCTCAGTCCAGTCAACAAGGCAACGCCCACCATTGTCCTCGCAAGCGGACACAACCGGTCGATCAGATCCGCAGCCTGTTCCGGCGTTAAGACCCACTTTGGTCTGATTGTCTTCAAAACCGGCATGTCGACATCGCGGCAAGGATTCTCCTTGAGGTGCCCCCACTTCATCGCTGTCCGCATAATCGCACTCAACACGTCGTGGATGTGGTCAATCGTCTTCGGAGCGTAGTTCTTGCGGCACAACTCGGCGACATAGGCCTGGATGTCCTGCCTTGTCACCTCGCATATCGCGTTGTCTCCAAAACGAGGCAGCAGGTGCTTGTGCAAAATGTGCGAGTGGTTCTTCTGCGTTGAGTGCCTATACATTGGGAGCACGTCTCTTTCCCATCGCGCAGCCAGCGCCTCAAACGCGACACGAGACCGTTGAACTTGGTCTGTGCCTGCGAGTGCAAGCCGCTCGTTGAGAAGCCGCGTCGCTTCCTTCTTGGAAACCTGTCCAAGGCTCTTGTACTTCAGAACCTTCTTCAGAGTTCCGTCGCGACCGATTTCCGTTTCGCGCCATCTGAGCTCCCAGCCGGTGCCTGTCTTTTTGAGAGAGCCGCTTCCATACGGCCTTTTCTTTTGAGCCATACGAGATTTCCTTTCCCTCGTTGGCCCCTCGTGCTCTGGCTGGTTACACGGCATTGTATCCAGCAATTGGAGTGCTGTCACGCGCATTTCCTACGCTCCAGCCACGCTCGAATGGTCTGCTCGTGAAACCGCAAATACTTGCCTACCTTGACGTGCGGTAGCCTTTGAGATCCCCTCCGTCGCGTTCGCGCGTAAACCCACGACTTCGGGACCTTGAGCAAGGCCGCGAGTTCGTCGACGGTGAGAAGCTCACCTAATTCTTCATCGAAGAATGTCTGCTCTTGTCTCATCTGATTGTCCGTAGAAAGCGCAATTTCTATTGTCTCTTCGCGACCACAGTCAACTCGGCACTGTCAGAGGAAATGCGCGGGTCTGAGTTCCCCACCGACGACAGGGAATTAGGCCGCCCCGAGGCGCCGCCACTGGGCAAGTGCCACGGCGCGGTTGATCTTGAAATTGTCCCGTGGGCGGAGGGGTCCTTGCAGGTTGAAGGGGCTGTAGACGACAGAATGGACGGTGGCGCATTTCTGGAGGCTTCGCATCCGCCTGAAACGGAGCATTGCGTGTTCGCGTCGCCGGAACGGCAGCTGTGAATTCTCCGCACAATCGTTCAGCAGCGGCCGGCTTGATGGAGACCGGATCCGCCCAGTTCGCGCAAGGCCGCGCGGTAAGACCTCAGCCGATCAATGACGATCGCATTCGGTCTGCCGTAGCGCCTCATCCGTTTCCTGAGGAATTCCAACGCGGCCTTGAGGACGTGAATGTCCAGAGGGATGGGGTGAGCGATGATCTCGTTGAAGGATTCTTCACCCATCCGGATTGAGCCGTTAAATACTCCTGGATCGCCGGAATTGCGCTCGGCCCACCAGAACTCGTGTTTGTCTGCCACATACGAACTTACCTGCGTAAAACCTGACTTGGCCTCATAGATCCACGTGATGCTGCAACCAAACAATCGCTTCATCTGGTTGCGGACTCGAGCAAAGGACGCCCCCCCTGGGTCGATCCCCAGGACCCGCATAAAGTCGGAAAGCCTCTTACCGAGAATCAAGTCCCGGCTTTGAGTCGGTACCGCTTCGGTGCAAACCCAGGCGAGCAGCAACCGGGGAATGTTGCCGTAGGGGAGTTTGTTGCCGCCGCCAGCGATCATGTAGAGCTGGTAGGGGCCGCTGACGCGCTTGTACTGAAGCCGTTGGCCGGGGTTGGTGCGCGGCAGGCTGCACAGCGCCAGCAGCCGCCCCATGAAAGCAATTTCCGGATCCGACTCCCCGGCACCGACGAGACGGTCCACCTGATCGAAGCGGGTGTAGTGGTAACGCGTCTGCTGTGTCCCCAGCGTCAGTTTATTTTTCATGCTGCGCCCTCCCTATCTTTATCGGTTTCCACTGGCCAAATTGGGTTCGTTAACCAGAGATTCTCTTCCGCGTTGTATCCGCGAACCAGTAATGCCTCTTCGATAAAGCGCCGCCCGTCGCGGCGCGTCATGTGAACAACCATCTGAATCCCGTCTACCACGCCCCGGCAAGTGACTTCCCAAGGCAGGTCGCTTTGTCTTTCATGGTAGTCCGTCTTCCGTGCGGCTATCGTCCGGGATCGGCCAAACATGCTCCGTTAACCAGAGATTCTTTTCAGCATTGTCCAGCATCATCGCACCTGCTTCAGTTCGAGTTGAGGGTCGGCGAACACGACGGGCCTGTAGTGCCAGCGCCGCTTTGCGGTGTCGTAATCGCCCACGTGGAGCGCTTCTTCGACGTACCGCCTCCCCTCGCGCCGCGTCATGTGAATCACCATGGAGATCCCGTCCACGACGCCCCGGCAGGTGACTTCCCAGGGCAAGTCCGTCTCGCCTTGCATGGCGCAAGTCGCGAGGCGCGACAGGGCCGACTCGGCATTGTTGGCGTGGATCGTCGTCAGGGATCCGCCGTGCCCGGTATTGAGCGCCTGCAGGAGATCGGCCGCCTCGCCGCCCCGGACCTCGCCCACCACGATGTGATCCGGGCGATGGCGCAAGGCATGGCGCACGAGGTCCCGGATCGTCACCGATTTGCTGTCGATCCCTCGCGCCTCGAAGCGGACGCAGTTTTTCCGGTCGATCCGGAGTTCCAGGGTGTCCTCGATGGAAACAATGCGGTCGTCGTCGGGGAGCAACTCGACCAGGGCATTGAGCAGCGTGGTCTTACCCGATCCGGTCCCGCCTGACACCAGAATATTTCGCCGCCCCAGGAGCGCGGCCCGCGCCTCGTCCAGCACTTCTTGGGGTAGTGAGCCGAAGCGCACGAGATCCTCGGGCGAATAGCTCCGCTTGCCGAATCGCCGGATGGTGATGGCAACGTGCGGCGCGGCCGGGGGGACACAGATCGCCACGCGCGAGCCGTCGTCCAGACGCGCATCGAGAATGGGCGCGGTGGCTGGATCGAGACCGAGAGGCCGCGCGATCTGAATGGCCGCCCGATCCAGCGCGGCCTCATCGAGGGTGGGGGCAGGATGCTCCCGGATTTCACCGAGGCGCTCGACCCACACGTTTCCAGGCCCGTTAATCATGATCTCGCTGACATCCTCATCTTCGAGGACCGATTCCAGGCCCGGCAAAAAGGGGCGCAGGTAGTCCATGCCGCGTCCGTCCCTATCTGCCGCGCTCATATCTTCCCCCCCTCGACGGCGCGCCAGTAGGGCGTCGTCTCCGGAAGGTAGTACGGCTTGAGATAAACACGGACGGCGCTGGTCGCGTGGGTGCCGTCATAGGGCAAGCAGATCGCCTGGCAATTGGGAAGCAGGGCAAACTCCCTGGGCTGAAACAAAGCCTCGCGTTGTTCCCGGAATGACTTGCTGGTTCCGACCGACCCCTGGCCGCCCCCGGCCTTGCCGGACAGGAGCGACACTTCGGCCTGCCGCGCGGATTCGGTGACGGTCCAGCTTGGCTTGATCTTCGCCACCTGCCCGCACAGCTTTGAGGCGATCTCGGTGCTTGCGTCGTCACTGAGGGAGAGGAAGATCCGGGTGCGAAGGGTCTGCAAGAGAGTGCGCCACGCCTCGGAGGTGCCCAGTACGGATCGGAGCGAGGATATGGATTGGGTGGCGACGGTGGGAATGACACGGCACTGCCGGGTGAGGGCAAACGCCTTCTCGTCTCCCGATGGGTCGTCCTCGCCAACTGAGGCGAACGACTGGTACTCGTCGCAAATGAAGACGGCGGGTCGGAAGTAACGCTTGGGTTCCTTTTTCATCTGGGCCGGCCGCCGGAGAAGGGTCTGGAGCCAGGCGTTTTTGAGGAACACGCCCACGGCGCGGGCCAGGGCCGGATTCGATCCGGCGGGCATGTTGAGGGCGAGGACTTTTCCGCTCTCGATCAGCTCGTCCAGGGGTGGAAGATGTCGCTTGATGCCGCCGGCTTCTGTCGGCTCCCACTTCGGCCTCTCGGCCTCGTCCTCCACCGGCGGCGCCTTGGGACAGAAAATGGAGGCAACGTCGTCCATGTCGAACAGAGAGAGGAAACTGGAAATGCCCTCGACACACGTGGTGCGCAGTTTCGGGTCCAGCTTCATCCAATCGTGGTCGTACCAGGTTCGCACACTGCCCAACCGCGCCTTCAAACGCTTCGTGTCCGTGTGTCCGTCGGGAGTGATGATGTCGTATTCGATCCCTTCGGTTTGCAACCCGCGTTCAACCGCTCCCGTCTGGATGCCTTTATATTGCCCGCCGGAAAGTAAGGCCTAGGTTCCGAATGCGAGCAGTTCGTCCTTGTGCGCCTTCCAATCCTTATCTGAAATCACGACGGCGCCTTGCGTTTGAACGTCCACGATAAATTGAGCCTCATCGAGCTTTTCTGCGAACAGTTCGGGGTTGATCGCGCATTTGTAAACATCCTGCAAGGTGACCCAACGGTCGGGAAAGATCCGGTAGAGCTCGATAATCCACTTCACCAGATTCGTGTAGGCTTGCTGCCAGAACGGGTCTTTCCCCTTGCCGAATAACTGATTCAGGAGAGACGACACCGTATAGGCCAGGGAGAACCTTGTTGCATGGATCATCCCGAAGGATGCCTTATCATCGTGTTTTTCAACACCGGGGATAACTTAGATGCCACATAAGTTCAACGCAGCCCGACGGCACAAGTTTGATAAGGCGCAGTATCGGGTGATCAACTGGGCGGAATATAACGAGAGCCTGCGCCAGCGGGGTGATCTGACGATCTGGGTCAGTGAGGAGGCTCAAAGTGTGTGGAGCGCGCCGCGCCGCACGTCACGGGGTGGCCAGCGGAGATACTCGGATCTGGCGATCGAGACATGCCTGACGCTGCGCACGGCGTATCGGCTTGGGTTGCGGCAAACGCAGGGACTTATGGGATCCATCGGCACGCTCATGGGGCTGGATATACGGGTGCCGGACTTCTCCACACTGTCGCGTCGTGCAAACGGCTTGAGCATCGCTCAGGTGATGATGCAAGCCGGATCTGTGCCTGTCCATCTGGTGGTGGACAGTACCGGCCTCAAGATCTTCGGCGAAGGGGAATGGCTCGCGCAGAAGCATAAAATCAAGGGAATACGCCGCCGCTGGCGCAAACTCCACCTCGGACTGGACCTGGCCAGCGGTGCGATTGTTTGCGCCAATCTGACTCACGATGACGTTGGAGACAGCACTGCATTACCCGGGCTCCTGGATCAACTCGATGCCCCGGTCGCGGGCTTTCTGGCTGACGGCGCCTATGATGGAGCGTCTACACGAGATCTGCTGAGGGAACGGTATGGGGAGACCCTGGATGTGGTTATACCGCCGCCAAAGAACGCAGCGATCCGACCGCAATCGGCGCGGGATCCAACCGTTCGGGATCGCCATATTGCTCAGATCCGCAGCAACGGCCGCATGGCCTGGCAAGTGGCCACAGGGTACAACCAGCGCAGCCGGATAGAAACGCAGATCGGCCGTTGGAAGGGTGTCATCGGCCGCAGACTCCAATCCCGCAGCTTCTCCAGGCAGATCACGGAGATCCAACTCGGCCAAAAAGTCCTGAACACAATGACCGCACTCGGACGGCCTGTGTTCGAGCGTATCGCCTGACGCTACCGCTTGGGAAAGGGCGAATTCCATCTCCGCCCCGATCCATGCAACAACGCTTGTATACCCGCTGCCAGTTCCGTCTGATCCGGCCCGATACGTCCCGCGTTGCACATGTCGGTCACCAGGATGCGTGTGTTCGCATGGGCGAGGCCGGATTCGACCATATCTTTGAGGTGAGAGAAGTTGATGGCGGTGGCGGCGGGCAGGTTTAAAGCGCCATCGCTGGGGATGAAGTAGCCCACACGGTTTTTGATGAAACCGTGTCCAGCGATGTAAACATACACCGTGTCTCCCCGTTGGACCTTGCCCTGCAGTTCTTCCAGTGCCACCAGGACGCCAAATCGCGTTGCCTGGTCTTCGAGCAGGACAAAAACGTGATCTTCAGGAATGCCTCCGCCCCGTGGACTTTTCAGAAACTCCCCGAAGGCCGCCGCATCGGAGGCCGCGTAAAGAAGAGATTCGGCGTGAGTGTAATTTGAGACACCGATGACGATCGCCCACAGACGGTTGGGGTCTGCCGCACCCGGGGCCTCCTGAACGGCACCGGTATTCGCAGCAGATATCAGGTTGACAGAGGCCAGAAGGCAGGCCAGGACGGCTAAAATGAGGAGCCTGTCGGCGAACCTGCGTCTCGAAGGTTTGCTCATTGGCTGTGGTCTCAGTACGAGGTACACCCGCGAGGGGCTCGATTTCGACTCCAGTTCAGCAGCGCCATCATTAAACTACGTTTAGATTCCTTTAATACCTGAACTCTACAACCTGGTCATCAGCCAGTCAACGTGCCCGGGCAATAGCAGCGCTTTGAGGTCTGAAGGGAACCCCCGAAGCATTGCGGGGAGCGCAAGGTCGGTACTCCAGGGTGAATCCGAACTCCCAACTTCCAAACGCTGGTTCGCGAAATCTCGCCGTGGCCGTAACTCTCTTGTTCGAGCAAGAGATTTGCTCAATTCGTGACCGACGTTTATATATGAGTAAGGTAAGGATGCCTTCCCATGATCCGGACTCTCTCAAATCGGCTAATTCCATTCATTGTTCTGGGAATCTGCGTCTCCCACTCAGCGATCGACGCTTGGAGCCAGATTCAGGTCGGCTACACCGTCCTGACATCTGATGAAGGGAGTCCCTCGCCTACCGGAACGGCCCTGTTTACCTACACCAATCCGTCGGGAACCCTGGTCAGTCAGGCGGGTGTCGGGTCCGTGGAGCCGATCAGTTCAGGACGGATCTTTGTCGACGAACGTGGAACCCAAACCGCAATCGCGCTGGCCAATCCGAACCTTGAGGCAGCCAACGTCGTCATGGTCGTTCGGGACGCCACCGGCGCCGAGGTGGCGACCCAGACGGAGCCCCTCGCCCCCGGAGCACACTTGGCGCGGTTCGTATCGGAGCTGTTTACGGAGCAGACTCCGAATTTTACCGGCAGCCTGAGCTTCACCAGCAGCCCGCCCATTGGCGCCATAGCGTTTCGCCAATCGCTCAATCAGTTCGGCGATCCCATCTACTCCACCTTGCCCGTGGTCAACCTGAACGCGGCACCGGGTTCAGAAACCATCGTCTTTCCCCACATCGCGATCGGCGAGGGCTTTACCACCCAGATCGTGTTGATTAACGGAACGGACCAATCCATCCAGGGGCAAATTCGACTTGTCCAGTCCAATGGTCAACCGTTGGTCGCACGAGTCGCAGAGACCGTTGCTTCCGAGTTTCCGTACGAGATCGGGCCCAATGGAACCTTTCAGCCGGAGCTGGAGGGAGTGTCGGGCCTGGGTGTCGGTTACGCTGTCGCTACACCCGATCCAGGTTCCACGAATCCAGCGGGTACGGCCATCTTTTTGTTCCGTGTCAACAATCAACTCGTGACGGAGGCGGGGGTCGGGGCAACCGCAGCAACGACAGCGGCCCGGATTTTCGTCGATAATGACGGAACACGGACAGGCGTGGCCATTGCCAACCCGGGAATTCAAACGGCCAATATGGTCATTACGCTGTTGGACCGGAACGGTTTCTCCGAATCCTCGGTAACCCGGGAACTTTCGCCCGGAAATCATCTCGCTATTTTCGCCCACGAACTGTTTCCGGAATTGCTTGAAGGTTTCACCGGGTTGATGGAAATCCAAAGCACGACCCCGATCGTTCCTGTCACTTTGAAACTGACGACCGCGAATACCACAAGCGGTCTGGTGCTCACGACCTTGCCCGTCGCGAATCTGAATCAACCGCCGACGGCGCCTCTTCTGATCTTTCCTCAGATCGCAATTGGAAGTGGCTTTTCGACGCAGCTCATCCTTCTAAGCGCAGATGCGTCCTCGTCCTCACAAGGCAACCTGGGGTTCTTTCAGTCCGATGGGAGTGTGCTGACCGTGCCCGTTGCCGGAGAGACAGGCAGCCAGTTCGGTTTCAATGTTGTTGGAGGTAAGCGATTCTTTCCGGGGAACAGCGCGAGCGTGGCGTCCGTCGCCCTGATCGATCCGGTGTCGAATGAGGCGACGCTCGAGATGGTCATCAACGAAGGTGAATCCGCACGTCCCATAGTCCGTGTGATCGATAGTCAGGGAAACCTTCGCGACGATTGTTCAGTTTCGCTTACCAGTGTCAGCGAGGACGTCGCTTCGGTGGACAGCAGTCTGGGACTTGTATTCGGGAGACAGGCTGGTTTTTCGACCATGGTTATCGGAGCCGGAGGAGCAGTGGCAACGGCAACAATCAGCGTAGTACGCGTGATCTCCAGCGTGACTGGATTCGGAACCGCGATTGTCCAGGACCAGGCGAGTCGTTTGTACGTAGCCTCGGCCGAGCAACATACAATCCGCTCGTCTGCGGACCTCAAACAACCCGCCACACTCTACGCAGGAATCGAGCGAACGCCGGGCTTACGAAACGCCGAGCCGCTGGAATCCTTGTTCAAAGCACCTTCGGCCTTGGTGATTGACCACAACACGGGGGGGCTCTACATCAGCGATTCCGAGAACCATGTCATTCGAAGAGTACCGCTCGGAAGTCAGGGTGCGGTTGAAACGCTTGCGGGAACCGGCTCGCCCGGGAATAAAGACGGCCTCATAGCGGCTGCGTCGTTCAATAATCCTCAAGGTGTCGTACTGGACAACAGTGGCAACCTTTGGGTTGTCGATTCCGGTAATCACACCATCCGCAGAATAGATCTCGTGTCTGGAATAGTGCAGACCGTGGCCGGGCAAACGGGCACACCGGGAGAGGCGGATGGTACCGGTACCGAGGCTCGATTCCGATCTCCGGTAGGCATTGCCCTCGAGCCGGAAACTCAAGCCCAGAGGCTCCAACGCGAACTGCTGGGACTCCCACCACCACCGGATCGCCTCATCGTCGCCGATACCGGTAACGGAACGATTCGGCGCGTTTCCGCGGCAGGCGTGGTTGAAACGCTGTTGCAGCCTTCTGTCAACAGCATCTCCGTGCCCGGATCGAAGAAGATTTGGTCGTCCAGGATTCTCACCGAGACTCCCGGACTCTCTTTCGATGCCCCGACGGGTGTAGCCGTCGACTCGTCGGGAACCATCTATGTCACCGAGCCGTCGACGCAGCAGGTGCGTGCGATCCTGTCCGGCAGCGAAGTCGTTTCGGTCAGTCCTCCAAATTCTTTCGAGCAACCGGAAGGCATTCTGATCGGCGCCGAGGGGCAGCTTCTGGTTGCCGATGCGAAACGCTCCGTACAGGAGATCCGGTATGGACAGCCGGTTATTACGACCATCGAACCCTTCCGTGTCTCGAACCTGGGTGGAGACACTGTGACGATCCGCGGCAGGAATTTTGAACCGAACAGCATCGTGATTGTGGGTGGTGTGCAGGTCAGCGGTGCTGTCCCGACCGACACAGAGACGGTATCGTTCGCGGCGCCGCAATTGCCAAGTGGTCTGGTGACTGTAACGGTCCAAAGCCGGGGAGGTCTGGTCCAGAAACCCCTTCTTGTTGATCCTGTACCGCTCGGCGCCTTGCCATCGGGAGAGATTACAACCATCGCTGGTGGCAACACTTTTGCGGGTGATGGGACGCTGGCTGTCCAGGCGCAGGTGGCATTTCCAACTTCTCTGGCATTCGGAGCGGGACATCTCTTCATCGCCGATAGCGGAAACAACCGGATTCGGCGGATCGACGGCGTTACCGGAATTATCAGCACCGTTGCGGGTACGGGCAGACGCGGATTCTCCAGAGACAACGAAGGTGCTCTTGTTGCGGCACTGGCGGGCCCACAAGGTGTCGTCGTGGATGTCGGGCAAAACCTGTTCATTGCGGACACCGGAAATCACAGGGTCCGACGCGTCGACGCTGTCACGGGAATCATCACAACTCTCGCTGGAACCGGCCAGCGGGGTTCGTCTGGAGACGGGGGGGCGGCGGCGAGCGCCGATCTCGATAGTCCTGCCGGTGTTGGAGTTGACGGGTCTGGAAATGTGTTCGTTGCGGACACGGGGAACCATCGGATCCGGCGCATCGATTCCATCACGGGAGTCATCACAACTTATGCGGGAACCGGTCAGCAAGGTTCGTCCGGAGATGGAGCTGCGGCGAGTAATGCCGATCTCGATAGTCCCGGCGGCGTTGCAGCGGATGAGGCCGGCAATGTTGTTATCGCCGACTCCGGAAACAGTCGAATTAGAAGAGTTGCCAGCGGGACCGGCGTCATTACGACTCTTGCGGGAACCGGCGAGGAAGGGTTCGGGGACGGTTCTGCTCTCGCGGCTTCATTTTTCCAGCCACAAGGGGTCGGTGTTGACCGGGATGACAATGTTTTTGTCGCAGATTGGGGCAACAGCCGGATCCGGAAGATTGACGCTACAACGGGGATGGTCACAACCATCGCAGGCGACGGGACCTTCGGCTTCTCGGGCGACAACGGCTTGGCGACACAGGCGGGTGTGAGTTCCCCCTACGGCGTTGCTGCCGACGCATCGGGCAACGTATACATCGCCGACACCTTCAATCACAGAGTTCGACGAGTCACTTTCGAAGAAGGCGTCATCACGACGGTGGCCGGCGACGGATTCACTCAGTTTTCAGGTGACAACGGTTTTGCCCACGGTGCTTCTTTGAGTCAACCTGAAGGGATGGCTCGCGACTCCTCGGGCAACCTCTTCATCGCGGACACGAGCAACAACCGTGTTCGTCGGGTCGACGGAACAACGGGGGTGATTACGACCATAGCCGGAAATGGTGAGAGTGGCTTCGCCGGCGACGGCGGAGTGGCGACGGTTGCGCGCTTGAGCTCGCCCCAATCCGTAGCGGTCGACCTTACGGGCAACCTTTATATTGCCGACACCTTCAACAGCCGTATCCGGCGCGTGGAACTGGCCAGTGGTACGATCACAACGATTGCCGGGAGCGGGGACTATGGATTTTCCGGAGACGGTGGGCAGGCCACAGATGCCGCTCTGGCCGATCCCTCCGGACTCGCTTTCGATTCAGACGGCAACCTCTATATCGCCGACAGTACGAATCATCGCGTCCGTTTCGTCAACACCTCGACCGGGATCATCACGACCTTTGCGGGAAACGGCGAGACCGGTTTCTCCGGAGACGACGGGCCGGCGGCATCCGCGTCTCTCTACAACCCGGGTGGTGTTGCCTTGGACGGCTCAGGGAATCTGTTGATCGCCGACACGTGGAACAACGTCGTGCGCCAGGTGTCGCCGGAAGGCATCATCACGACCATCGCCGGAAACGGCCAATGGGGCTTCGACGGAGACGGGGGGGCTGCGACCCTTGCAGCCCTGGCCGACCCCTCGGGCGTGGCCATCGACGAAGCCGGCAACGTTTTCATTGCCGACAGCTTCAACGACCGCATTCGGCGGGTCGATACCAACACGGGCCTCATTGCGACGCTGGCGGGGAGTGGACGCTATGGTTTTTCAGGGGACAACGTCCTCGCCATTGAGGCTGCTCTTGCGGATCCCGGCGGCGTCCTTGTGGATGAGATCGGAAACGTTTACATCGCTGACAGCACCAACGACCGGATTCGAGGAGTGCGGGGGTCCACTCCGACCCCACCAACCGAGGGATGCGGCACGCTTACACCCGGACAGACCCTCAGCGGCAGCTTCGATGCAAGCGACCGGCTCTCGCGTAATCGGACCGGTGCGTTAGCCGACTGTTATACGTTCTCAGGGACCCTGGGAGATCGCGTCGCGATTGAGATGAATTCAACCGAGGTCGACCCCTACCTGTTTCTGATGAACAATGTCGGCCGAATTATTGAATTCGACGACGACGGAGGCGAGGGATTGAACGCCGCGATCCCTTCTTCAGGTACCTTGATTCTTCCGGCGTCGGGAACCTATGTCGTAGAGGCAACGTCCTACTCGGAATCCGCCGAAGGTGGATACTCCCTGACTCTGACCGTTGCCGCCGATATTCCCCAGGAGTGTAGTCCGATCGCGTACGGTCAGGCCCTCGACAGTGAGTTGACACGAAGCGACGCTCGATCCATTCATCGGCAGAGCTATGGCGATTGTTATACGTTCTCCGCCGCGGAAGGAGACCGGGTCGCTGTGATCTTAACCGCGCCCGACTTTGACACCTACCTGTATCTTGTCGATCCAGCAGGACGGCTGCTCGCCTCCAACGATGACAGGTTGGAAGACACAAATTCCAGAATTCCGGAGAGTGGTTCGATTTCGCTTACCGAAGGCGGTGTCCATACGATCGAAGTAGCGTCCTACGATTCGGACGGCTCCGGTTCCTACGCGCTCTCTCTCGTTCGCGAGTCCGATGCTACCGCCTTGACGTGCTCCGCGATCGGTGTGGACCAGGTCGTTACAGCCAGCCTGGACCTGGGGGACGGCAGTAGCCGAAACCGTTCAGGTGTGCGCGCAGATTGCTATACGTTTTCCGGAGAGGCCGGCGCGCGGCTCACTATTGGACTGGATTCTCTCGATTTCGATACGTATGTGTACTTGATGGATAAGGAAGGCGAAATCATCGAATCGAACGATGACGGGGGCAGCGGAACTGATTCAAGAGCCACCGTCACTCTACCGTTTACGGGTGCATACATTATTGAGGCGACTGCATGGGAGGATGACGGTGAAGGAAGTTATACCCTGTCGCTCAGGCCTGAAGCGATCCCCACGTCTCTGGTCTGTTCGACGATCATCCTGGGTCAGAGCGTGGTTGGCGAATTGTCCACGCTCGATGGCTCGTCCTCGAATCGCCTGGGCTCACAAGCGGATTGCTTTACGTTTTCGAGTTCGGCAGACGAAAGGATTGCCATCACCCTCAGCTCCGACGAGTTCGACGCGTATCTCAACCTCCTGGATGAGGACGGCAGCATTCTGGATTTCGACGACGATGGTGGGAGCGGAACTGATTCGCGAATCGGCGGCTTCAACGTTTCAGCGTCGACTCCATACACAATAGAAGTGACGGCATACGATGAAGCAGAAACGGGCTCTTACACGCTCTCTCTGACCCAAGTCTCGCTGACGCCGTCGACGGATTGCAGCCTGATCATGATCGGAGACCTGGTCCAGACCACTTTGGAGGTCGGCGACGGCGAGTCGCGGAACCGAAGCGATTCTCATGCCGACTGTTACACGTTTTCAGGCAGCTCCGGTGACCGGGTTGATATTTCCATGAGTTCCGACGACTTTGATACTTATGTCTATCTTTCGAGTGAAACGGGCGAAATTTTAGCCAATGACGACGACGGGGGTGACGGCACCAGTTCCAAGATCCTCTCCTTCGAACTGCCGTCGACGGACACATTTGCTATCGAAGCCACTTCCTTCAGCGGTGGAGCAGTCGGGGCCTACACCCTGACATTGACGCGCTTCGAAACCCCGACATGTACGCCTATAAGCTATGGACAAACTGTTGAGGGCAGCCTTGAGGCGAGTGATGCCCGA
Organism: Terriglobia bacterium; assembly: GCA_965218085.1. GTDB lineage: Bacteria > Acidobacteriota > Terriglobia > 20CM-2-55-15 > 20CM-2-55-15. Next base: position 706,302 of record CBDCKF010000002.1, read on the forward strand.
TCCAGAGTTCGAACGGATTCCCGTGCCGACTGTTATACCTTTTCTGCCACGGAGGGCGATCTCATCGCTGTCTCGCTCAGTTCGGACGAGTTCGATGCCTACGTGTCCCTGCTGGATGCCCCCGGCGAAGTTTTGGTATCTGACGATGACGGTGGCTTGGGTATTGATTCCCGGATCGTTTCATTCCGGGCACCTTCGACAGGCACCTTTTCGATCGAAGCGACCTCATACGGCAGTGGAGCCACGGGGGCATACACACTGAATTTGACCCTTTCGGAGGCTCCGGAATGCACGCCCATCAGCTTTGGGCAAACGCTTGAAGCGAGCCTCGACCTGAGCGATGTAACGTCGGTGATACGGGCGGATTCACGCGCCGACTGCTACACGTTTTCCGGAGTTGCCGACGAGGGGATCATCGTTTCGATGACCTCCGATGACTTCGATACTTACCTGTCCCTACTGGACCCGAGCGGGCAAGTTATCGCTTCTAACGATGATGGTGGTGATGGAACAGATTCCCGAATTCCTGCGGAGGGCGTCCTGACCATTCCGGCGACGGGTGATTACTCCATTGAAGCCACCGCGTTCTTCTCCTTCGGGACTGGAACGTACTCTTTGACGCTACAGAGGGTCGACGCGCTGTCTTTGACCGTGACTGCGGCCTCACACGGAGGGAAATCGAAGCCTGGAAAGTATGTACGAGAGCCCAAAGATTCGCCGCGGAAGCCAGTCAAGAAAGGAATACCGAAGAAATAACCAGCACAACAGCCAGCGGCATGCGGGGCGGGAAGAACTTGCTCGCGCCCGTAGCGGAGTGTAGTATCGGCCTGTACAAAGCACTACGCAATACGTCTTGTATGTGTCGGGGAAGTCGGCCGCAGCTATCGATCACTGGGCGCGACACCGACGCGAATTATTCAAAGCTTGAGGTAAAACTTATGCGAAGCCATGTGTTCTCAGTCCTCACCGTTGCGGTGTTTTTCTGTCTAGTCGCTGCTGTGCCGGGGGAGGCGCAGGGGGGCGGCCAGCCGATTCAGTTACCTGAAGGAGCCGGCCAGACAATTGTTCAGGGCCAGTGCACCCAATGCCATGGACTCAACCTGATCACCCGCTCGTCGGGATACGACCAGGACGACTGGGGATTGCTGGTAGCCACGATGGTGGCAATGCCTGACGCCCAGTCCGACACGGTGGCCCAGTATCTGGCCGAGCATTTCCCCGAGCAACCGGGAAGGCGTCCCACCCTGGTTTCGGGTGACGCAGAGATCGAGATCACGGAATGGATGGTCCCGACCCTCGGCCAGCGGTCGCGCGACCCGGTCGAGGCTCCGGATGGTTCGATCTGGTGGACGGGAATGTGGTCTAGCCTTGCAGGCAGGCTCGATCCGGAGACAGGAGAGATGGAAGAGTTTCTCCTTCCGCCCGAGGCCCGGCCGCACACTATCGTTCCCGACGCGGACGGAAACATCTGGTACACGGGAAACAGCAACGCTACAGTCGGCAAGCTTGATCCCAGGACCGGCGAAATCACCGAATACGAGACCGAGGCCCCGGATCCGCACAGCGCCACCTTCCACCCGAACGGAAGGCTCTTCTTCACAGCCCAGGCCGCCAGTATGCTCGGACGCCTGAGCCCGGAGACCGGTGAGATCACCGAGATCCAGACCGAACAGAGGCCCTACGGTATCCAGGTGGGTCCGGACGGTACGCTCTGGGTCGCATACAACGGCACCAACAAGATCGGAGCTCTCAATCCGGAGACAATGGCCGTTCGCTATTACGAGGTGCCCAACGAAGCATCGCGCATTCGCCGGCTCGGGCTAAGCAGCGACGGCATGGTCTGGTACGGGAACTCGACCATGGGCCGGATCGGAAGGCTCAACCCGGAGACGGGCGAGATCCGGGAGTGGGATTCACCTAGCGGGCCGGATTCCCATCCCTATGCTTTCACGGTGATAGACGACGTCATCTGGTACAACGAGTCGGGGATGAGGCCGGACGCGCTCGTGCGATTCGAGCCGGAGACGGAAAAGTTCCAGAGTTGGGCCATTCCCTCTGGCGTCGGCATTGTCCGGAACTTCTGGGTGACCGAGGCCGGCAACCTGCTGATTCACCAGACCAGTTCGAACCGTATCGGCCTGGTGGAAATAAAAGACTAAATCGACATGGCGGGCGCCGATTCGCTGCGCCCGCCTTTTTGCTGACACCTATTCAAATCCTGACGAACAGCGCTGCGAGTGCCCACCCATGCACGACGGCGGCGAAAAGCGCGGCTGCGCCAGCTTCCCCTGTGCGGCGGGCGATGAACCCGGTCATCCACCAGAGCAGCACCCAGAACATTACGACCAGGTGCATGATCAGAACGAGGAAGGATTTTTCTGTGTTCAGGAGCAACACCCCGGTCACGACCGCCGCCCACAGCATGACCCGGGTTAGCAGGAACATGCCCCAGCGTTTCCATGCGAGCGGGACAGGCCGAAGCGTCTGTTCGTCATGTAGGAATAGCGGCAGGCCGGCCACTGTCAGGACCGGGAACCAGAGCCACTGGATTCCCGATGGAACCAGATGGACCAGATGGCTCGCCACACCCACCACCAGAATGGCAATCACGTAAAACGCCCCGATCAAAGCGATCGCGAGACCCCCTCCCGTGACAGAGAAGCTGCGTCCCCGCCAGAGCAAGAGTCCCACCATCAAGATCAAACCGATTAGATAGTCTGCTCGAAAGACCCCCAGCCAGGCCATCGGGTTTATGAAACGCAGCAACAGGACGACGGCTCCTGAAGCTGTGATGTAGCCGACCAATGTGGGCATCAGGGAAACGGAAGGTCGCGTTTCAGCGGGAATTTTTCGAGGTCTCCATATGAACGGCATCGCGCCGGCGATTCCAGCCAGGGCCATGAGTATCAACCATCCGTAGCGTCGGAGGGTGCCGAGTTGCGCCGCGCAGTCGTTGCCGTCGATGGCCCATTCCACCATTTTCCGTATCTTTCCGGGATCGAAAAGCGCAGTGGAATGCGTGGCGTCGGGATACTTCCACCACAAGGTTTCACCGGTGGCGGCCTCCATCAGAGAGGGGATGTAGCGGTTGATGCGCGGAGCTTCCAGCGCACCGGTCACAACAAGAAACCGTTCGGTTGAGAAGTCGGCTAAAGGGATAGGTGCCGGCGACAGAAGGATCATGGTTCGAAACGCCCGCACGGGTGCAAGATCCGTCAGGAGCGCGCCACCCATCGAGTGACCGACGACAATCAGATTTCCGGAATCCCCCTCAAGCATATCGAGCAACGCTTCGACTACCCGAAGACTGTCCATATAGGTGAACGGTGCGGACGAGTCTCCGTGACCCGGAAGGTCGATAGCGTAGGTTTCCAAGCCGGCATCGGCCATTGCCATCGCGAAGGTCTGCATGAATTCTTTGTTGGAGTTCAGGCCGTGAACGAGGACAGCCGTCGCCCTCGTTGAAGAGTCGGAGGTGAAACGTATGTAGGGCGTCGCGGGGTCGAGCGGTAGGATCCCTCTTTCGAATTCCGGTGTGGCAGACCGAAGACCCATCCATGCGAGCAGAAAAGCGCCCAAACACACCGCTATGGTCGTCAGCCGGAGACCCACAACGGCGATGCTATACTACTTTTAGACTGCAATGCCAGAGGGCTGGATCTTCTGGAAACCCCACACGCGCATGTCCACCTACAAGATAGCAACCATCGATTCTCTTGCCGAGACCGTTCGTGAGCTGAAGGCCGGAGGTAAACGCGTCGTGTTTACCAACGGGTGTTTCGACATACTGCACAAAGGGCACGTCGAATTGTTTCGGGCGGCCAGAAAGCACGGTGATGTGTTGGTGGTTGCAATCAACAGTGATGGATCGGTCCGGCGACTGAAGGGCCCAGGTCGCCCTGTCTTTGATCAGTCGGAGCGGGCCGAAGTATTGATCGCCATGGAGTCTGTCAATTTCGTATGCGTCTTCGACGAAGACACTCCTTTGGAGACGATTCTCAAGATCCATCCCGACGTACTTGTCAAAGGTGCCGATTGGACGGACAAAGGCATTGTCGGACAGGAAGAAGTCGAGGCATGGGGAGGCGAAGTGGTCGCGGTGCCGTTGCTCGCCGGTCAGTCCAGCACAGGGGTTGTCGAGCGCATCCTTTCCCGTCTGGGAAATATCTAATAAGGTGTCCCTCCAGAACCTTCCGCGAAACAAGCTCCGAGAATCTCTGTCCAGAATTCTGGAGGTCGCGGACGTTCGGCTGATCGCCGCTGAAACGTTAAAGAAACAGGAGCCGGTGACGGTCGCCGGCCTCGGCAGCGGATCCGCGAAGAGCCTCTTTCTCGCGGCACTGTGGCAGGGTTTAAGGCGCCCGATTGTACTGGTGACGGCCAACGATACGACTATCGAGAGTCTCTCGGGCGACATCGGATACTTCCACAGCGAGCTCAATGAACGTCCGGCGGATCGTGTTTCCAGTTTTCCGGCCTGGGATACCGATCCCTACTCGGGACTTTCGCCTCATGCCGATATCGGTCAGGCCCGGGCCCGGACGCTCTGGCGGCTCCGTTCGGGGGAAACCGACATCGTCGCGACCAGTGTCCGTGCACTGGGGACCCGCCTGCCACGTCCGGCCCGCTTTGACACATACAGCCTCCACATTACTCTCGGCGACGAAGTATCCCAGGAGCTGATGCTCGATCACTTATCGACAGCGGGCTATTTGGCCCAGGAACCAGTGAGTTCCGTAGGTGAGTTCTCTAAGCGCGGCGGCATAGTCGATGTGTTTTCACCATTGATGCCGAATCCAGTCCGGATAGAGTTCTTCGGAGACACTGTGGAGTCGATACGCGAATTCGATCCCGACGACCAGAGATCTACGAATCCTCTCCGTCGAATCGACATCCTCCCGATGCAGGAACACTTCGTGACGCGTGAGACGTTCCGGGAGTGGGCTGGGAAAGCACGCCGTCGTTGGGAGGACGAACGCTACCATGATGATCTGAACGAAAAGTTGGTGTTTGCCGACGACGGCGAACCGTTTCCTGGCTCCCAGTTCTTGATTCCGGCTGCACAGCCCCTGGAGGGAAAGCTGGTCGATTACCTCGACGAAGCAGTTTTCGTCCTCGATGAGCCAGAGCTCTTGAACGAAGGATACGCGGATTACTTCCAAACATTGCAGCACCGGTATGAGCAGACCGAATCCGTGGGCGGGCTGGCGCTCCGACCGGAACAGACCTTTCTTTCTCCGGATGAACTGGCCGGGTCGTCGGATAAGTTCCCCTGGATGAAACTGGAAGAACTGGGAGAGAGCGGTTCGAATTTCATTGTCGTTGGCCAGCCCGCCCGGCGGTTCCACGGGCGAATGCGGGAGTTGGTGGAGGCTATACGCGATTCCTTCGAAGCCGGACGTCAGGTTCTGCTGATGGGAAGCACGCTCGGCATGGCCGAACGCCTGAGGGACATCCTCCATGAATATGAGCTGCCGATCCGTACCGAGTTCGGAGAAGCACCGCTCAAAGCCTCTACAGACGGGAATGCTCCTGTCGTCGCCATCGGGCGAATCTCGGGCGGCTTCAGGTTGCCCGACGTCAACCTGGAAGTCTTTGCCGAGACTGATGTTCTTGATGAAACGGAGCGATTTACGCCGTCAGGTCGTTCCAGGTCCAAGACTTCGGCCTTTCTTTCAGGCTTGCAGGACCTCAAGCCGGGCAACTACGTCGTTCACGTCGACCACGGCGTCGGCCGCTATGGTGGACTGGAAACCATACACGGGCAGGAGTGCATGGTCTTGACCTACGACGACGAAGCCCGCCTCTACGTGCCACTGGAAAGACTGGACCTGGTTCAGAGGTACTCGGCCACTGAGGGCAGCCACCCTAAGCTCGACCGATTGGGTGGAACGACATGGATTCAAAGGAAAGCAAGAGTCCGCAAAGCGATCCGCGACATGGCCCAGGAGCTCCTCGATCTCTATGCCGAACGGAAGGTGGCCCTGGGGCATGCGTTTTCTCCCGACACGGAGTGGCAAAAGGAATTCGAAGACGGGTTCCAATACGAAGAAACTCCGGATCAGCAGACAGCGATTGACGATATCAAGAGCGATATGGAATTGCAGATCCCGATGGATCGGCTGGTCTGTGGTGACGTCGGCTACGGAAAAACTGAAGTCGCGATGAGGGCCATCTTCAAGGCAGTCGCAGACGACAAGCAGGTTGCGGTTCTGGCTCCGACGACCGTGCTCGCGTTTCAGCACTTCGAGACCTTCAAGGAGCGATTCGCCGCCTTTCCGATCACGATCGCCATGATCAGCCGGTTTGTTGGGCCGAAGGAGCAGAAACAGCTTGTGTCTGAGACGGGATTCGGGAAGGTGGACGTTCTGATCGGGACGCATCGAATCCTATCGAAGGACGTCCACTTCCACGATCTTGGACTGCTGATCGTCGATGAAGAACAACGCTTTGGTGTCGCCCACAAAGAACGGTTGAAGCAGCTCAAGAAACAGGTGGATGTCCTCACGATGACGGCGACGCCGATCCCCCGGACACTCCACATGGCTCTGACCGGACTGCGGGATATGTCAGTGATTGAAACGCCGCCGCGAGACAGGCTGGCCATCAATACGACTGTCGTTAAGTTCAACGCTCAGGTCATCGAGAACGCGATCAATTTCGAAGTGGATCGGGGGGGGCAGGTCTATCTGGTCCACAACCGTGTGGAGTCGATCTATTCCATGGCGGATTTTATCCGGCGCATATGCCCGCGCGCGCGTATAGGTGTGGGGCATGGCCAGATGGGCGAGAAGGAGCTTGAACGTGTCATGTTGCGATTCATGCACGGCGAGTTCGACGTCCTCGTCGCGACCACCATTATCGAGAACGGTCTGGACATCGCGCTGGCGAACACCTTGATCGTCAATCGGGCTGACCGTTACGGTCTGTCGCAGCTCTATCAACTCCGCGGGCGTGTGGGTCGGTCCAACAGACGCGCATACGCGTATCTATTGATTCCCTCCGACAAGGTGCTCACGCCGATCGCCCGGCGACGACTCGCCGCTATCCGTGAGTTCAGCGAACTTGGCGCTGGATTCCGGGTTGCGGCTTTGGACCTCGAACTCCGTGGCGCCGGTAATCTTCTCGGCGGTCAGCAGCACGGGCATATCGAGGCGATCGGTTTCGACTTGTATTGCCAGATGCTGGAACGGGCGATGGAAGAACTGCGGACGGGTGAGGCCCGGCCGGAAGTCGAAACAACCATTCGGTTGGGTGCGGACTTGAAGATACCGGAAAGTTTCGTTTCCGACGAAATGTTTCGGCTGCGTGTCTATAAGAACATCGCCTCGGCGCGCACCGAAGAAGCCATCGACCTCCAGTACCAGGACCTGGAAGACCGTTTCGGAGCGCTCCCTCCCGCGGTTGAGAATCTACTCGAGTATGCCCGCTTGAGGCTCGAGGGGCGCGCTCTTGGCGTTCACACGATCGAACGCAAGAGAGATGTGATCGATATCGTTTTTAATCGAGAAGCTCACATCAACCCTGAGCGGATCGTCCAACTCGTTGAGGGAAGTCCGGATGTTATCTTCGCGCCTCCGGCGACCCTCCGAATCAAGACTCCGGGCCCGGGCCGAAGCGTCTTCGAAAGCATACAAAGTGTGCTCGCGGAACTGTCTTGATATATCCTTACGGTGAGCTTTATGAATCGTCTAGCGCTATCTGTTTTTGAAATTTTTCTGTTGTCCGGGACGTGTTTTGCCCAAAGGACGATCGACGAGATCGTGGTCCGGGTCAACAACGACGTGATCCTATGGTCGGAGCTCGAGCAGCAGAGGACTTTGATGCGCGAAGAGTTGGCCGAGCAGCTCGAGGGCGCAGAGCTTGAAGAAGCTGTTGCCGAAGGCGACCCGACTGCACTGCGAGATCTGATCGACCGGAGTTTGCTTCTCCAGAAGGGTGATCAGCTGGGAATCCGTACGGACCTGGAAGTGATCCGAACGATGGAGCAGATGCGTCAGGAATTCGGCTTCGACGCGCTCGAGGATCTCGAAGCCGCGATCGCCGCGCAGGGGACCGACATCGAATTCTTCAAGGACACGATTCGGACGCAGTACGTGACCCAGCAGGTCATCCAGATGGAGGTTTACCCGAAGATCGTCCTGACCACCGAGGTGATGCGGGCTTACTACGATGAGAACCTGGAGGAATTTGACCGACCCGAAGGAAGCCGGATTCAGGAGATCGTAGTCAACATCGCCGGCCTGACACCTGAGCAGATCGAAGAAGCCCGGAGTCGTGCCGAAGCGGCCCGTACCCGTATCGAGGATGAGGGAGAGGACTTCGGGGTCGTGGCAGGCGAGGTTTCCGAGGCCCCTTCAAGGTCGACCGGCGGTGACCTCGGGTATTTCGCTACCGGGTCACTCCGGGAAGACTATGAAGACATCATCAGCCAACTTGGACGCGGAGACGTGAGTGAGGTGACCGAACTCACAGACGAACTCATAATTTTGAGACTTCAGGATAGTCATGTTGGCGGAATACTGGCTTTCGAACTGGCCCGCCAGGAGATCGAGGGTTTGATTTTTTCCCAGCAGCTCGAAGGCAAAATTCGTGAATATCTGACCGAACTGCGGACCACGGGCTTCGTGTCCGTCGGAGACGGCTACACGGATGCGGGCGCAGCGCCCTAAGGCCTGTCGAGATTCGGATCCTTCCGGTACACCTGTTGCGTCTCGATCAGTTTCTTAAATGGTGCCGTGTCATTCCGCGGCGTTCCATGGCTAAAGCAACCTGCGACGCGGGGCATGTCCGGGTCAACGACCATGTTGCGCGGGCCGGGCGTGACCTGCACGTCGACGATGTGGTATCGGTTCTCCTGCCCCGTCAAATGCTGAAGTTTCGAGTCCGGTCTTTTCCGGTTCGGTCTCCCGGCAAAGCCGAAGCGCGAGAGCTCATCGAGATTCTGGAAGACCTGAAGAGAGAGTCTGATCTGTGAGTGTTCCGATCAACCTGACACCCCTGGAACTGGCGATCATGAAATCCTTGTGGCGCCGCCGCTCCGCGATCGTCCGCGAGGTGCAGACAGACCTTCTCCCCGAGCGCAAGCTCGCGTACACAACCGTTATGACAGTAATGGATCGGCTGTTTAAAAAGGGAGCTCTACGCCGGACAAAGAAATCGCGTGCACACGTCTACGAACCTACGTTTACGGAGAGCGCGGCTCGGGCTGAGGCCTTGAACGGGCTCATCGACAGTTACTTCGATGGGTCGAAGCTGCGCTTCGATCAGTACCTGGATCCGAAGACGAACATTCCGGCGAAAAAGATCCAGCGCCGCCGCTCACCGGCCTCAAATCCCATCGACGATTCTCTTCTCTGATTTCCATTTGCTAGCAGGCTGCTGAAAAACTCTACCTTGTATCGCTACACGCGGGGAATCGGCGAGGCAGTGTTTTTTCCTTTCAGGATGTCTGACCTCCGGGGCATTTACCCGGTAGTGCGGACTTCCGATTGGACGCTATCGGTAAATTCTCCAGTGTGGAGGCAAACCCGGCAAGGACTGACGCGATCCCCGTACGGCAACGAGGAATCAATGCGAAACCGGTGTTGCGCTATGGCACCTTGGTCAAGCGTGAGCCCGCAGCCTAGAAAAGTCCACAACCACGCGACAATCGCAACAATGTCCTCGCTGTCGACACGGATTTATCCAATCGCTGCCCACGCATGTTGCTGAGGATGTTGCGTCGTCCATTGCGTGCGCGCTTGCTCGATGCGATGCCTTCGTGGCTATTGGCGTCGCATACCGCCCGCGCAATCCGGAAACGACAGTGCTGTATCAGGTCGTCGCGGAACAATTGGAAACTTTCCTCGCCAGACAACAGGAACGCGACCGTCCGGTCCCGCGATTTGTTGAAAAGGAATTCCGTGACTTTTTGGATTGCGGCATTCTCGCGCGAGGTTTTCTACGGCTTCAATGCCAGGACTGTAGACAGGATCGGCTGCTGGCGTTCTCCTGTAAAGCGCGCGTCTGGTGTCCGTCGTGTGGTGGAAGACGTATGTCGGACACCGCGGCGCATCTGGTCGATCGTGTCTTTCCAATCGTGCCGGTACGACAGTGGGTCTTGTCGTTACCTTTCGCACTGCGTTACCGTCTGGCCTACGACGCGGGCCTCACCACTGGGGTCCTGAGCGTTTTCATACGCGCTCTGTTTGGAGAGCTGCGGAGGCGAGCCGAGCAACTCTTGGGACTGCGCTCTTCCAAGTGTGCCGCCGTGACTTTCATACAGCGTTTTGGGGACGCCCTGAATGCAAACCTGCACTTCCACTCGATGGTGATCGATGGGGTTTATGCGGCGGGGAACGATGGCACTCCCCGGTTTCATCCATTGCCGGCGCCTGACGATGAAGACGTACTTCACCTGACGACCCGTGTCGCCGAGCGCGTTCAATCCTTGCTGGAGCGGCAGGGGCTTTCAGCTGAGGCAGACTCTCAACAGGCAGATCCCCTGTCACAGGACGATCCCGGTATGGCCGCGCTGCTGGCCAGTTCCGTCAGCCGCCGGATTGCGGTCGGCTCGAATGCCGGCCAAGGCGTCGCCCGCATGGGCGATTGGACTGACCCGGACAGCATGGATGTGTTCCAGAGCCCGCGTTGTGCGATGGTCTCAGGCTTCAGTGTCCACGCCAATGTCGCGGTGGAGGCTCGCGACCGGGTGCGCCTGGAAAGGCTCATGCGCTATGCGGCCCGGCCCGCGGTCGCCACGGATCGCTTGTCGGAACTCGCCGATGGCCGACTCCACTACCGTTTGAAACGTCCATGGCGCGACGGAACCACGGCTGTCGTTTTCGAGCGGCAGGACTTCATCGCTAAACTTTCGGCCCTGGTTCCGGCGCCGCGGGCCCACCTGACCCGATATCACGGTGTACTGGGCCCCGCCGCCGCCTGGAGATCGCTGATCGTTCCAGTCTGGCATGACAAAAGCAGGGAAACCGAAGAGAAACTGCAGCCTGGGCCCGAAAGATCAACCGTGTCGGCCGCTGAGCCTGAGCCCGACACTGGGTCATCTGTCCGCGATCGAAATTACACTTGGGCGGAGTTGATGAAACGTGTCTTTTTGGTGGACGTTCTTCAGTGTGAACATTGCGGCGGTAGGATGAAGATTCTTGCAGCAATTCGTCCGCCCACGGCAACAGTAAGAATGCTGGCGTGCCTGGGTCTGCCTTCCCGCGCCCCGCCTCTGGCGCCCGCCGCCTCCGACACCAATTGCCAGATCGACTCCTTCTGATCGTCGCCGTCACGAAACAGCGGGACAGGTGTGTCTTCTCAAGACGGAAAAGCGTCTTGAATCCGCCGCCTGCCGAAAAACCCCTGCCTTGAATCCACCGCCCGACGGCCTGCGGCCGCGCGCGGGTTGACATAACACCCATAGGACGACACTGTCGGCGCTCCGATAGTCTTCAGACCCTGCTTATACCGCTTATTCGCAGTTGAAGTTGAGGCTCACGCCGCTGGCCGCACGGCGTCTCACGGATACGATCATGCCGTGATAGGACTGCACGCCCCCATCGTCTGTTTTCGCCAGATTTCCAGGCTTTTTGAACGTGTCGATGGGATTCTCCAGCAACAGCCGTCGTCGATCCTCAATATTGCGGAGCGTCGAACATGTCGCACCCGGTGCCAGGCTGATCGTGAATCCCTCTGCCGAACAGGTTCCTCCTGCGTTTGCCACTCCGGCGAAGAACACTGCATCGTTGAGCGCCTTATTGCCCCACACGTGCATGATGTTGTTTCCCGTATACGCTGCGGAAACAGACCAGTCGTTCCCGAGTTGGCGTTCCAGGCTCAGGTTCCACGCCTGGGTGTAGGGCTGCTTGGTATCATAGGACTGAGTGAAAAACAGCCCGGATGGCGGAAATGGCGCACTGTTGTTCACTTCGTATGGGAAGGTTGATCCTCCCGGGACGCGCGCGTAGGGATCGTCCAACGGGGAGCCAAAGGGTAAGTTGATGCGGGGACCCCAGGGTGCTCCGCCGGAGAAGCCTTCGCGAAAATCTCCGGGATAGTCGAGGAAAGAGAGCGAGTACGAGGTGCGCAGCGCGGTCCGGCCATCCCCGAACACATCCCAGGCCAGGCCCAGACGCGGCGCAAACTGCGCCCAGCGGTTATTGATGCCGTTTGTCGGGAAGCCCGGGTCCCCTCGATAGTAGAAGCCGGTTGGCGCGTTATCGAACACGCTCGTCCGGACACCCTGACGGAGTCTATCGATATCGAAATTGTAAATAGCCTTCACATTCGGCGCGACGAAAGGCGGATAAGCGGAATAAGCAGGGTCTGACGACTATCGGAGCGCGGACAGTGTCGTCGTATGGGTGTTATGTACAGCACTCGCTGCCGTGGGTGGGCATACCCCTGCTTCGTCTCCCTCCGAGACTAAATTCCCCGTAAAGAGTTTTGCGGTCTCAGCACGAGGGCTGAAACTCAATCACCGCCGACTCCTCCAAACTGATTCAGTGGCGCACAGAGCAAGTCGTTGAGTCCCGAGAACAATCCGTGCCATCCGAAATTGTTGACCGGACGAGCATCGCGCGCTTCTTTTTTCCAGACCTTGATGTCGGAAATCCAGGGGTCGGTGTAGTACTTCGGGTCGTACATTATAATTTCAACCTCGAGAGTCTTTGGGTCAGTCCGGGTGTACCGCTCGATAAATCGAGCCTCATCACTCTTTGGAAAACCATATGAATCGAGCCAGGCTCTGGGGTCGAGGGCGATTGTCTCGACGACAAGAGTGTTTCCTTCCCACTCGCCCACAGACATGCCCATCCACGACGGTCCGATGTTCGCCAGATTGTTTCCCGAAGGCAGTTCCCGCCCGTCCATCCAGATCTCGCGTAACATTCGTTCCTCTTGCCAGATCTGGTGAATCCGGTCCGGGAGCATGATCACTTCGTGATGATCGTGGTTGAGATCGGCGACCATCGCCGGAAAACCTTTCGGGTTACACGTGGCTGCGGGATAGTTTGTTTCCTCGTAACTGGAGACGGCTTCTATAACTTCCGGCAGGTAGGTGTGCGTGGGGCGATGCGTCTTCATTACCGCCAGGCCTTCCGGCGTCAGAGGAGGGTTTGTGCGTTCCGGGCCATGACCCCAGTCGCCGCCAACCCGGAACCAGATACCCGAGAAATCCCGCGCATTATAAGTAGTGTCGTAGGGCACTTCGACAAAATACTCTCGGGGCAGGCCCCCTAAAGGGTTGAGTACGGGACGTTGCCCCGCGACGACCTCTGTGACGACTGCTGAGCCGAAACACAGCCCGGCCAAAGCCACTATCAAACTAAGGTAGCGAATTCGCATGTTAGGACTCCTAATCTGAATTCTGATTCGGCCCGAATTCTAATTTGGCCCGGTTATTGTGTCCTGGAGGTTACCCGACTCGTCGATGTCGTTCAACGGCATTGTCTGCGTAACGTCATCGCGACGAGTTTAGGAGGATTGGGGTCTGTTGATCAACCTGAGGTGACTCCGTTCGCAACGTCACCGACTCCTTAGTAGTTCCCGAAATCGGCCAATCATGGCGCTGCTGTCAAAGCGAAGTGCCGTGCGTTTTCCCGACCGGCGATTCCCGAAGAACCGAGGACGCGTCGTTCACGATGTCCGATCTCGCCGGTATCGGCGGTTTCCCACTGTCCAAGCCTTCATGTGATATATTTGCCGGCACCATAGTCTGGATTTATTCACCAATGCCTGCAGTAAGCGACTATGGAGCCACGGACGACACGCAAACAGGAATCCAGACGAACAGCAACGACGATCGTGAGGGGATACTTATGAACGCTGGCTTCTCGCCGAATCATTGCCTGTCCGGATTTGCTGCCGTACTGATTGCTGCACTGTTGGCCGGCTGCACTCCTGGAACTTCTACCGTAGACAATTCACCGGCCGCCGCCGATCCGGCAGCGCCGCTGTTCTTACGAGAGGACTGGAAAGCACCCGCAGGAGTGGGTCAAACCTGTTTCGACTGTACCGCGGAAACTCAAGTGTTCGTAACTCAGGATCTCGTCGAAAATCCAAATCTGGAGCTCAAGATGTACGGCCCTGGAGCGGGTGAAGTGATGGTTAATCGTACGGGCTCGGCGGATAACCTGCGCACTTTTACATGGACGGGCTTGACTGAAGGCGCCTGGGCCGTCTTGTTCAAAGAAAGAACCAATTACGTAGACCTGAGCACCCCGAGTGCTAAGATCCGCTGGCAATTTCAGATCTCGGGCTTCCACCTGCTCCGACCGGTTCTGAAACTTGCAGACGGAACATATCTGGTGGGAGATCAAACGGAAGAAGCGACGGAGGATTATGCAGAAGGTGAAATCGAAATCGCGGATATACGGTGGAAGATATTGGACCCGGTCAATGTGTTCTTGGTTCGCGGCTCCCCGTGGATGGACAACCCTGATCTCACGATGGTCGACGAGGTCGGCTACACCGATTTGTCCCGTGCTACGGGCCACGGTTCCGGCGGATTGAGCCGGGTGGACTGGATCGAGGTCTATGGCAACCCCGTTCCCCGAGGGACTGTCGTTCAAACGACCGCAAACGATCCTTTGACTGGCACCTGGACGGGCACTTGGGGAGCTGATGTGAATGACCACCGTAATTACGCCACCGTAGTGCTCCAATGGGACGGCGCTGCCTTGAAGGGAAGCTTGACTCACGGAGTTAGAACCGTTGAACTGGAAAACACGACGTTCAACCCGCAGACTGGCAGCGTCCATATGGAAGCGACCGTAGGTGGCCGGGGCGGATCTACGTATCATTACATGATTGACGCCATGGCCGACGGAGACAGAATTGCCGGAAGCTGGAGTCACGGTGACCGCACGGGTAGTTCTCAGATCAGTGGCGATTTCGAGATCGAAAGGCAGTATTGATTCGGGTAAACTCCGGCCAAGGATCATGCCACATCCTCCGCCTGCAACGCGGGCCGGGAGATTACGTTGCGAGCGCCTTTCGTCGACAACCAGATCGACCCAGCGCTATTCAGCCCACCGGCCGTGAACCCGGCGAACAAGCTCCCCTCGAGCGCCGACCCGTACGGCAGACTTGTCTATGGGGCCCCCCGTCCCGAAAACGGTCACCAGTTCATCACCCGGGTCGACTACCAGTTGAGTGATAATCACTCGATCTTCGGCCGGTACTTGTATGATTTTCTGGATCGGCCTTCGCCTTTCAACGTTGACGGCAACGTTATGAATGCTTTGGAGCCGTCGGTGTTCGGCCGGTTCCATTCGGTGACCGTCGGAAGTACCTACCTGTTCGGCTCGAACATCGTCCACTCCATCCGTATGCACTCAAGTCGGCTCCTGCCCGGAAAGTTCCCTCGGGAACTGCCAGGCTGAGGGGTTCGGTTTTGCTGCGGGCGGATCGGGAGGACGAGTTCCACGTCGGGCAACAGCGACGATCGCCGGCGGCTTCAGTTGAAATACCCGGAGCCGGGCGTCGGCGACAAATTCGGCAACCTGGGCAATATCGACACCGGCGGCACGGCCAGCTACAACGGCATGCTGCTGTCGATGCAGCGGCGGGCGACGGGTGGAGTGACCTGGAACGCGAACTCTACCTGGTCCCATTGCATCAGCGATCCGAGGCTGTTTAACATCCATAGCAGTCACGGTGTCGGCGGCTTGATCCAGCCCAACAACCCGGCCTATGACCGCGGCAACTGCGGGGACACGGGCGATGACCGGCGGCATCTATTCAATACGTCCGTGGTGATGGCAACCCCCGAGTTCGCCAATCGGACGACGCGCATACTGGCGTCGGGCTGACAGTTTTCCTCGATGTTGGCGGGAGGCTTCATGTCGGTCGAAACAGACACGGATCCGTCGCTGACGGACTCTGAGCCACAGCGCGTGAATCTGATTCTGGACAACCCGTACGGCTACAAAACGGCGGGCAATTATCTCAATCCGGCGGCATTCGAAAGACCGGCGGAGGGCACCTTCGGGAATTTGGGTCGGAGCAACATCCAGAGTCCTGGAAGCCGCCCGACGGCCTGCGGCCGCGCGCGGGTTGACATAACACCCATACGACGACATTGTCAGCGTTGCCATAGTCGTCAGACCCTGCTTATACCGCTTATTCGCTGAGGTACGGATTGTCTATACAACTGAGAGCATCTACTTTGGTGTGATCGATCTGCAAACCAGAGAATCCGAAGGAATCCCGCGGCAGAATTTATCTCGGAGCTAGCTCTACACACGAAGGCTTGCTTCTTGGAGGCGTTCCGAACGCCACACGTGTTGTTCTTGCTAGCCGTGAGGATAGACACGAAGCTGCTGTCCGGGCCGCAGCTGCCTTGCTTGACGAGGCATGGAGTGGCCAGATCAACCGCGTCGCGTTGGTTAACACGGTGTTGCACCCGGCGCCGGCTTCCCCCGTACCCTCACTTGCTGCACTCGCTCGGCGCGGCTGAACGCCAAGCCGTTATGCCGACTAGAACCTCGAAGATGGAATGTTGCTGAACGCAGCAATCATTCACCACGAACCCCGGAGCCTCAAGTTCCCTGGCCCAGTGGTGTGAGCTCCCGCAGGCTTCCAGGCCGATCTCACGTGCACCTGAAAGACGTTCTTTGCCAAATCCACACAAACGCGAGTAATCTTTACTTCGGGCTCCTTCTCTTCCTGCGACTGTGATATTTCGTTTTAACGAATACCTCAATCCAGTCTGGCACATTGTGATGCCGTAAGGTGAGGAGGTGTCCATCCCATTGCTTTTGGCCGTTTGCTGCCACTTGTTAGAAGAATCAACAGACGTTAGGACGAGGGGACTCTCATGAGAGAAAGATTAGCGACCTACCTTCTGGTTACGGTCCTGCTGCCAGGCCTTTTGCTTGCTCAGACGAGAGAATCGGGTCCGTGGTGGCCGCATCCGGAGTGGGGAGCCGAAGATGAAGCTGGGGCTTCCAACCGGATCACACCAGAAAAGGTTCTGCAGGCGATCAGGTTGATACGAACCGGAAAGATCTACGACCTTGGCCATGCTATCGAACCCGGCATGCCGGTACTTCCGGGTCGTACCTACTCCATCCAATCATCCGCACGGGCGGCTGCACGAGGGACCAATCGCTATGCCGGCCAGGAGGACTTCATTGCGGGTCAATTGGGTCATCTCGGTACGCAGTTTGACGCGCTCGCCCATGCGGGCCGGGAAGTCGATATGGAGGACGGAACCACGGAGATCGTCTTCTACAACGGCTTTACGGGTAGCGAGATGGATACTCGCTACGGATTCGCTCACCTCGGGGTACACAACGTCAAGCCGATCATTACCCGGGGCTTGTTAATCGATGTTGCAGGATACAAAGGTGATCGGCTACCTAATGGTTACGAGGTGACCGTCAACGATGTCTTAGGCGCCCTGGACAGACAGGGGATGACGGAGGCCAACCTGACTGAAGGAGATGCACTCCTGTTTCGATATGGCTGGGCGCAACTCTGGGATCAGCCCGACGCCTTTGTGACGAGACCCCCAGGAGTCGGCCCGGCTGTTGCCGAATGGGCCATCGCCAAAAGACCGGTGATAGTCGGCAGCGATGCAGGCGCGGGTATTCCCGTGCCTGGCGGCCTGGGTGGAGTTCATCAAGAGTTTCTGACCTTCAACGGTATATTCATCGTGGAGTACATGAATCTTGAGCAGCTGGCAGCGGATGAGGTATACGAGTTCATGCTGATCTCGACGCCACTGGCGCTCGTAGGTGCCACTGGATCCCCGGTACGACCACTTGCAATTCGTTAAGCGACGTTAACGTGTTAACGAATGAGAGCTTCTCGTTTTTGGGGGACCGGCCCCTTGCAAAAAGGCCGCTAGCAGGTTGCTGAAAAACTCTGCGAGGGGACCTTGAAAACGTGTTTTCGGACGCTTGTTCGACCAAGAGTCAATGACTTATGGACACACATTGTCAATTCCGAGGCCCTGAAAATCGTTTTTCAGCAGCCTGCTAGTCAGCAGTCCACGGGATCGCCCGGACTCGCCGCTCAATAACAAGTGTTTGTGAGGTCCCCAGTCACAAGGGCATCCATGTTGGCCCAAGAGAATTCAGATGCCTGGTTAGTGGCCGATACGGAGATGTGCCGTTTTGATTGACGTCAAATCTCACCTGTAGTCTCATTCATACAATGGAATCCGGCACTAAACTCGGCCACTACGAGATCCTCGCACTCCTTGGCAAGGGCGGTATGGGAGAGGTGTGGCGTGCGAAGGATACGAAACTTGGGCGTGAAGTTGCCATCAAGACGCTGCCTGAAGAGTTCGCCAAGGATGCAGATCGCTTGGCGCGGTTCGAGCGTGAAGCGAAACTCTTGGCGTCGTTGAACCATCCGAACATCGCCGCGAGCCTAACGAACCCGGCGGCATGCCGATCAGGGCGCCGCAGTGACGGAGATTGAAGAGAATCGGATGTTTGCGCATAGAGAGAGTAAGCGCGCTCTCCAGCATCAAGAGGGGCGGAGACTGAGGGCGGTCCGAAGGAAAATGGCAGCGTCAAGTGGGGACGGAGGCGAGTCGGTCGTAGCAGAGGAGGAAGGGAAACGGCGGCGGCGGCGGGGCAATATCTGGCGGAGGTCTTCGACCAGGAAGCTGGCGCTGCGATCTCGGCCCGGCCGTAGGCGGGTCTTCAGGATCGGGCCGCTGTAGATCTTGCGGCCACCGTGGGACGTTGAATGGTAGAAGGCGCTGTTCGGCGAACGCACAGCGCAGTTTACTCGTGCACGCCCAGAAGGCGCGCGTATGATCGCGAAAGATAGTTGAGTATGAACGACCGCGATGCGATCCGGTCCGATGAGGATTCGGGGTCCGTGACGGGCTACGGGACCGTGGCACGGCTGTTCCATTGGGTCATCGCGCTCATGGTGATCGTGCAGATTCCCGCGGGCATCGCGATGACGAGTGAGCCCCTCCTGGGTGTGGCCGACCCGCTTTTCATTCTCCACAAGGGGATGGGGAGCGTTCTACTTGTCCTGGTGGTCGCGCGCCTTTTGTGGCGGATTACCCATCCGCCGCCGCCCTTTCCTGACTTCATGCCGAGCCTGGAGCAGCGGATCGCGGGCTCGACTCATGTTGTTATGTACATCTTGTTCCTGGTGATGGCGGTGAGTGGTTATGTCCGAACGATCGGCGACGGGTTCCCAATCGAGCTCCTCGACGAGCTGGGAATCCCACCGCTGATCCCTCTGATGCCAGAGGTGGCCCGGGTCATGCTCGTCATTCACCAGTTCACGGTCATCGCGCTGATTGGCCTCGTTGCCGTGCACGTCAGTGCGGTCCTGCGACACCATTTGATCGACCGAAACCCGGTCCTCGCGCGAATGTGACCTCCGTTCGGGGGAGCGAAGGTCCAGGGCCCCGGCGGGCCTGGCCGCGGACCCGAGGAGTCGATCCGCAGCGATGCCGGTGAACCGGCTTCGCCCAGCGGAGCGGGTCGATCGGGGGTGGCCGGTGGGCCGTCGGACCAAGACCCCTCGAATAGCATCTGAGGCGGGCTTGCCCATCCGTGAGTGAAGAGGGTGCGGCCGACGGCGACGGGGGGAATTTTGGCAACTTCACGACGGAGCTTCGTGTCGCGTGCGCGCCACACTTCACCCATTCCACCCTTGCCGAGGAGTGTGCCGATCTCGTAGTGGCCGAGTTTGGTGCCAGATTCCATTAGTCACCATGCTTGCGCGGCGTAAGGTAGCCACACCCAGGGAATCACCTAGAAATCCTTGAACACACAAAAGTTCTGTTGAGAAATCAGCTGGCGATATCTTGCATGAACGGGTTAGATATTTCCATCTTTTCGAGCCAGTCGACCGGCAGGACTAAGGACGATTTACTATTTGCAATCACTGCGCGGCAGCGATCGCCTGAACATGCTCACGGACGATCTCCCGGGGGCAGAGTCGGACAAATCCACGTAGACCAAGAAATATCACCAACAGATCATCAATTTGACCCAGCACGGCCAAAAAGTCAGGCATGAGGTCAAGCGGCGTGAAAACATAAGCCACCACGAAGATCAGCAGAAGTTTGGGCCATATAGGGACACGGTAATCTATCAGCAACCGCCAGAATAGCTTCAAAAAATTCGGCAGGTGGTAGAGAATCTGTCTAATCTTCTGCGGCCCGAAACGTAAAAGAGCGGCTAAGCTCATAAACCTCATCACTGTCAGCATTTCAAACTTTAGAGGAAGCTGCAACTCGTGCAGGTTTCATCTCTGCCGACTCTTGATTGGTGAAAGCGAGTTAAAAGGGACAGGTAAAATCGTGAAATCCGGAGAATGCCATACTTTCCACGGAATCGTCAGGTTAAACCCTCTGGGTGCAGACTCACAGGATGAAAACGCGACGCTCCCGCTTAAACTCAATTCCTTGATCCGGGCCAACCCGGTCCCACTCTACAACCTGATGTTTCGTTCCGTCCCCGACACTCCGCCCGACGGCCTGCGGCCGCGCGCGGATTGACATAACACCCATAGGACGACACTGTCGGCGCTCCGATCGTCTTCAGACCCTGCTTATACCGCTTATTCGCTTCGGCACGGCAACTCTTGTTCTCGCGCTGGTCAGCCTGCTGGCTGCTTACATTCCGGCCAGGCGAGCGGCACGCACTAACCCGTTGGAAGCCCTTCGATATGAATAACCGCCCGCTGTAATTTCGCTTACTCGGAAAAGTGCCCGTCAGGGCAACAAACTGCAGGATTACCCGCTAAAAGTCGCCAAGGGCCGATCTATCCAGCCGCGTCGGAATGGCTCGCCACTTCGCCGTTAGAACGAAGCCGCTGGCGCGGCGGACGCTACGCGTGTGTTGAACGGCTTTCGTTCAGGGGGCGTCGCTTTACTGTAGGACGTGCTTTTCGAGCATTCCCCTGCGAACGACGGCCCCGTACACATTGCCTTCGGCGTCAACGCCAGCACCTTCGGCCCCGCTGTGATCCACTGTCATCGACTCGATGTCCTCGATGAAAAATTCAACCGATCCGTCGCGGGCGCTCCCGACCCGAATACCCTTCTTCCAGCCCGGGTTGTCCGGGCCCCACGATTCCGAGTCGGCCACGTAAATCCTGTCATCGGGCGTGATGAATATTCCGCTGGGTCGCCCGAACTGTTTCCACTGGTCGATATAACGGCCGTCCTGGTCGAAGATCTGGATGCGGTTGTTCGCACGGTCGCCGACGAAGAGTCGCCCGCGGGAATCGATCGCTATTGTGTGCGGATCGATGAACTCTCCGGGAGCCGACCCCCTCACCCCCCACGCGTCGACAAATTCTCCGTCGCCCGAATATCTCGACACACGACTATTGCCGGCGCCGCCGTGACCTTCAGTCACGAAAATATCGCCGCTGGGAGTGACGAGAACGTCTGTGGGCCGATCGAAGGTACCCGGACCGTCGCCGGAGACACCGGCCTGACCCAGCGTCATCAGGAGGTGTCCGTCCGAAGAGAATTTGAAGACCTGGTGTTGGTCCGTATCGCTTGCCCAGACGTTCCCGTCGGGATCGATGTGGAAGCCGTGAGGGAAGACGAACATCCCCTCACCCCAACTGTTGAGCAAGCTCCCGGACATGTCGAATTTGAGGACGGGCGGTTCCCAGCGGCCTTCGCAGGAGTTTTCAAAACAACGGTGCAGGACATACAGGTTCCCGTCGGGTCCGGCCTCTACACCAATGACGGCGGGCCAGGTCTCTCCGTCGGGAAAATCGGACCAGGGTTCGAGCCGCTGGTAGGGATTGGGTCGTTCGTTTACGTGTGTGAGCGCAGGTTCGGCAAGTGATTCAACGGCGCTCCCGGCACCGGATTCAGTCCTGTCCTCGATGCACCCTGCCGATACTGCGAGCGCGATCAATAAAACGAGTGACGGCCGGGCCGATTTGGTGTTGCGCACCGTGTTTTCTTGTCGAACTAATTCGAGCCGGGCCAGACCACGCCCTGATCCTGCTCGGTGACCGGGCCGAGACCCATGTACACGAACTTCTGCAGACGCTTTCCTTCGTAGGTCTCTGTTGTATAAATGTTACCGGCCGAGTCCGTCGCGATGCTGTGGACGCCGAAGAACTGGCCCGGGTAGCGCCCGCCATCACCGAAGCTGGTCAGGATTTCCAGGGTATCTCTCTGGATAATGTATACCTTCTCATTGACGCCATCGGCGAGATAGATGTAAGTCTGCCCGGGATCTCTTGAAAACGTGAGATCCCACGTCGAACCTGAGCCGAGCGTATTGGGTGCGACCATCACTTCAGCGACGAAGGTGCCGTCGGTCTGGAATTGCTGGACACGATTGTTCACGCGGTCGCAGACGTAAACGAAATTGTCATTCGAGATCTCGGCGCAATGGACCGGATTGCGGAACTGCTGGGCGGGCGGCGCGTCCGGATCGTACGGACCGAGGTCGGTATCGTCGGGCATGTTGCCGTATGCGCCCCAGTAACGCTTGAATTCTCCCGTGCTCGCATCGATCACGGCGACGCGTTTGTTGAGATAGCCGTCAGCGATATAAGCCTCGTTCGTATTCGGGTCGACGGAAATTTTGGCCACGCGTCCGAAGTTTTCCAGATCGTTGCTGCCACCGTTCATTCCGGAGCGGCCCAGTTGCATTAGAAACGTTCCATCGCGCGCGAACTTCAGCAGGTGCGCATCGGTTTCCCCGTTCCCACCAATCCAAACGTTGTCCATGTGATCGACCGTGATCCCATGATTGGATTGGGGCCACTCGTATCCTTCGCCCGGGCCGCCCCAGTAACTCACCAGGTTTCCTTCCTGATCAAACTCCAGAACGTTCGGGGCAGGAATGCAGCACTCGCTGATCGGAGGATCAGCCGCCGCTCCGCTTTCCGTGACCGGATTGAGAGTGGTTTGCCGGTGAATCACCCAGATGTGATCTCGCGAATCGACTGATACGCCGATCGTTGAGCCGAGGATCCAGTGGTTTGGCAGGGGCTTCGGCCACAGCGGATCGACCTCGAACATCGGTGCCTGTGGTCCGGTGGCCACTGCGTCCGGAGTTGAACTCTCGACCGCGGTGCCGGCCTCACAGCCGAGCGCTACTAGAAACGAGAGACAGGCCAGCGCGACATAAGACTTCGACTTCTGCATCATTGGGGTCCTCCCTTGTAGGAGCAAGCTGAAATACAGGATTAAGATGTGTTTCTGAATGGCGCCAGTATATACGCCTTCGGCAACAGGCCCAAGATTAATGCCGGGACAGCTTGGAAACGTTGAGCTGGTCGTACCGCGACACGGTCAGGCTTTGGCATAGGTCGTATTCACGGCGAACAGAGCAGAAGCGCAACAAGAGCCATCAATTTCCATAAGGATCGGTCGATGACGCAGCCGATGCCGAAAAGGATGCCGAAATGGAAAGCGATCGCTTCGATGTCTCAGCGTATCCGGATGTCCCAGGAACTTAGTGGTAGCCGTCTACTGACCCGTGTCGCCTTCGGTCCGTACCCAGTCCTTCAAGATGGGTTTTGCAACTTTGCCCATGGCGTTTCGTGGGAGCGCATCTACAATCCTCAAGGTCTTGGGGATCTTGTACGGAGACGTGCGCTCTTTACACCAGGTTTTCAATTCTCCCAGACTCAGAGTTGTGTCCGGTTTTAGAACAACGAAGGCAGTTACTGCTTCTCCCCAGGTATCATCGGCCACGCCGATGACGGCACATTCGCTGATATTTTCATGGTTGAGCAAGGCGCCTTCGATTTCCAGGGCTGACAATTTGTAACCACCAGACTTAATAATGTCGACCGAAGAGCGACCCATGATTCGATAGTAGCCCTTCTCAATAACCGCCACATCGCCGGTGCAGAACCAACCGTCATGAAAACTTTCCTCGGTCGCTTTCCTGTCATTCCAGTATTCGAGAAAGACATTGGGTCCCTTGATTCGGATTTCCCCGGGAACGTCTTCTTCGAGGATGATCGTGTTGTCCTCATCAAACAGTGCCGCCTCGACTCCCGGCAAGGGCACACCTACGGCGCCTGCCCTGCGTTCTCCTGCATATGGATTTGAAAGCCCCATACCGATTTCCGTCATTCCATAGCGTTCCAATAAGGTTTGATCGGTCAACTCCAGCCATCTATTGAAGAGATTGACCGGGCAGGCGGCCGAACCTGAAACATTGAGTCGCATCGCTTTAAACCCGGCGCAGATTCGACGCCGGTCCCGTTCGGACAGCGTCTCAAGGTATTGAATCAATTTGACGTAGATAGTGGGTACCGCCATGAAAACGGAATACTCGCGACCGGCCACCTTGTCAAGAATGGTCGGCAACTCGAATTTCGGGAAGAGATGAACCGAGGCGCCCGACCACAGTCCACAACACAACACATTGATAATTCCATGGATATGGTGAAGGGGTAAGAACAAAGGAATGGTGTCGTCTTCCTGCCAGGCCCAGGCGTCGATAAGGGTGCTGATTTGCGAACGGATATTGTTGTGTGTGCTGATCACCCCTTTTGGTTTGTTAGTGGTTCCACTGGTAAACAAAATCATCGCCCGACGGCCATCGTTGACGGTCGGCAAGGTTCGGAGCTCGTCCTGTAATACTGCTTCCAGTACTTCTTCGACTGTAGACATCGGAATGTCGATCGAAGAGCAGAGTTCTTCAACTTTTTTCTGATATTCGGTGTTTGCTATCAGACGGCTTACGCCAGCGCACGATAGCGCGTGCCGCAGCTCGGGGATTGTGGAGGAGGGGTTCAAAGGCACAGCAATGCCCCCGGCTCTCCAGATGCCAAGCAAGGCCGTCACGTAGTCCAGGCTTGCCGGTATGATCAAAGCAATCCGTTGTTCCGACAGATCCTCCCCATCCCCTAACAATCCACTGGCAAACTGACTGATACGTCGATCTAAGGCCGCATAGCTACAGGTACCTTCCGCAAAGACCAAGACGACTTTCGTGTTTCCATCCCTTAACTTGGGAAATCGATCTTGAATGTTTGTGGCTCGTTCGTTCATGGATGATTTCTGCGCGTTGTGTTCAAGGAAGGTGTTCCTGGAAATCCCAAGGGGCTCAGTCAGGTGAGGGCTCTGACGATGAAAAACAATACTGATGGAGCCATCAGGGCACCAAAACCTGTGTAGAAAGTAGCGGTCATCGCACCATAGGGCACCAGCCTGGGATCGGTCGCTGCCAAACCGCCGGCGACACCACTGGTCGTGCCCATCAGCCCTCCAAAAACCATGGCTGATTGGGGATTGTTGAGACCGATATAAGGCGCCACCATCGGAGTTCCGACCATGACCAGGATCGATTTGACGAGTCCGGCCGCAACGCTAAGCGCGATGACCGCATTGTCGGCTCCAATAGCATCGCCTGTTACCGGGCCCACGATATAAGTCACGGCACCCGCGCCAATCGTCGTGATACTGACGGCATCGGTATAGCCAAACAAGACTGCCACGATCGCTCCCACTACAAATGAAACCACTACCCCGGCAACAATCGAAATCACCCCGGCCAGTCCGGACTTTTTGAGTTCACTCAAATGGACTCCAAAAGCAGTGGCCACTATGGCGAAATCTCTCAGCATGCCGCCGCCCATGACGCCAATTCCGGCCAACATAGGGATATTGGCCACACCCGTCTGGCCACCGTATAGTGCTCCGCCCCAATAGGCCGCGCACAGGCCCGCCATGATGGCAATGGCCGAACCGTGGATGCGGCCGCGCGTCAGCCTGTCGGATACGAGATACGATATCCACACTGTTGCACCGACCACAGCAAATGCAACAACGAGATAGTTTCTGCCAGCGACGTTTAACAACAATTCCATCATGGGGCCCCCATCCCTGAATCGGACCGATCCCCAGACGCTTGTTGAGCGTCATCGCCGGCATCGCCTCCTCTTCCGCGAGCATTCCCGTCCCTGGAACCTATTCTGCTGAGCACCGGTACGAGAGCGAAACTAACGAGTACTGCCGCGCTCCCGGCGACTAAGGCCAGCAACCCTCCGGCTGCCGCTGCCGCCACGTTCTGAGAGGCGGCCATGGCGACGACAATGGGGATATACATAGCGCTCCAGAACTTGATTCCAGTGCCGGAGGCCCCGTCAACAAGGGATTTCAATCGGGTCGAGCTGCAGGCAAGTACCAGAAAGAGCATCGCGATGCCGACACCACCGACGTTGGCGCTGACTCCCAGCAGCACTCCCAATAATTCCCCGGCGAGCATGCCCGCCAACAGGCAGCTCGCCAACAATGCGACCCCGTAGATAACCATCTTTGATCCTCTGAACCTTGTTTTATAGCCCTACCCAACGGGCGAGCTGGCCTGTTGTTGTGTCATGACTCGGCAGTTGCAGGGCGATCGTGAATGTCAAAAAGGATCGTGTGCTCCCAGGGCGCAATGCTAGGGATCGACGATCCTGAACTTCTGAATCCGTCGGCCTTCCTGTTCGGCAACGTAGACATTACCCGCCGAATCGACCGCGATGCCGTGCGGTAGCGTGAACTGTCCTGGATAGCGTCCGGGGCCTCCACCAAAACTGGACAGGAACTGTCCGGTCTGGCGATCCAGGATATCAATCTTCGTACTGTGCTGATTTGCGACGAACATCAGGCGCTGATCCGGATCCGAGGAGAAAGCCAGTACAACGGCAGTGCCACGCATCCCACTGAGACGGCCTTCCGGTGGGGTGTAAGGTTGCCAGGGCACGTCGATATTCCGGATGAAGTTGCCCATCTGATCGAACACCTGGATCCGATCTGCCTCCCGGTCGCAGACATACACCAGCCCGTCGTCTGCTACTCGAAGACAGTGCGGCAGCGGCGTGATTTCGCCTTCGGCCTCGCTGCGGTGGAGCGGCCACTGGCGAAGAAACCGCCCGTTGCGGTCGAGTACAGCAATCCGCTGGTTTCCTCCCGGTAACTCCCCATCAGCTACATAGATGTCGCCGGTTTCGGCGTCCAAGTCGATGCTGGCGGGCAGAAAGAACTGGGCCCGATTCGAATTCAGAGGGCGGCCTGCGCGTGTACCGTCCGAGGAGTCGTAAACGCCCGATTCTCCGATCTGGAGCAGGAGTTCTCCCCCATCATTTGAGTACTTCTGTACGTAGCCTGTACCCGAGGCGATGATCCACACGTTCTGGTCTTCGTCGACATGGCAATCATGCAGCCGGTCTCCCAACAGGCCGGGGTCTCCCCAGGAGTTGACGACGTTTCCATCGGGATCGAACTCGATTATCGGAGGTGCGGGGCTCGCCCCATCGAGGTCTTCGGGATCTACGTTCCCCCGATTGAGGATGAATACGTGGTCCCGTCCGTCGATGCACATACCGCCCAGACCGCCCGTGATCCAATTGTCGGGCAGAGGCAGTTTGGGCCAGAATGGATCGACCCTGTACTGCGGAACTTGCTGTGCCTGGACTCCGACCGGGTTGAAACTAACGGTCGCGAACACCAGCAAGACACACGATCCTGCGATCGAAAGGAAAAGCGTTCTACTCAATCTCATGATCCCATGCCCCTGTCCACTTTTTGGCGAAGATACGCCGCTCCCGAAGCGTCATTGGCGTGCATTCTAATGTGAAACGGCACCGCCTTCTAGGGGAAAGCGGAGACTTCGAGAAGAGGTTTTCACTGGGGATAAGCGCTCGGAAGCCGCGATTCTTCGATGGTTGTACAGGCGTCGGGTCTTCCCGGGCATAGGCCGGGTCGTAACGCTTGGCTCCAAGTGACCCGTCGGCCCTCTGCGCTTTTCGCTTGTCAGCGTACTGCCCGTCTCATTACCCTCGCCAATAGGACGGAGGGCGCGTTCTGCGGACTGGAAACGATTGCCATCGGCAAACTACGGTCATATCAAGCGTCCGCCTCGTATAAGAATTCATGGTCGTTCGATTCAAAACACGCTGGCTGATCCCCCATCTTGTGGCCCTGACCTTGGCGTCGCTGCCTCTGGATGCCCTGGCCCACGAAATCCCCAGCGACGTTACGGTGCAGGCATGGGTCCTGCCGGAAGCGCAGCAGTTGCACGTTTTGGTACGCGTTCCGCTCGAAGCCATGGCCGACATGCAGTGGCCGTTGCGAGGACCCGGCTATCTGGATCTTGCCCGAATCGAGCCTGTACTGCGGGATGCGGCAACCCTGTGGATCGTGAACGACATTGAAGTCTACGAAGACGATCGGCGACTTCCCGTACCGACGATCAGCGCAGCGCGCGTGTCGCTGCCCTCAGATCCCTCCTTTGCGTCTTACGAAGAGGCCCGGGAACACATCACGACCGGCCGTTTGGCTGAAAACATCGATCTCTACTGGCAACAGGGGATGCTGGATGTCGCGCTCGAATACCCGATTCGGTCGGATCAATCGGAGTTTTCCATACGGCCTGGATTGGAGCGGCTGGGCCTGAGGGTGCTTACCGTCATTCGCTTCATGCTCCCCGACGGGACGGTGCGCGCCTTCGAGGTTCTGGGTGACCCCGGTATCGTCAGGCTCGATCCACGTTGGTATCAGGCCGCGGCGCGGTTCGTAGAGTTTGGATTCTTCCACATCCTGGACGGGATCGATCATCTGCTGTTCCTCTTGTGTCTGGTAATCCCGCTCCGCCGCTTGCGTTCGCTCATTATGGTCGTGACGTCCTTCACCTTTGCTCACTCGATCACGCTGATCGCGTCGGCTTACGGTCTGGCGCCCACCTCGCTATGGTTCCCGCCGCTGGTGGAAACATTAATCGCGATGTCCATCGTCTATATGGCCATCGAGAATGTCGTTTCCAAGAACGTGGAGCGCCGATGGATGATTACGCTCGGGTTCGGCCTGGTTCACGGCTTCGGTTTTTCTTTCGCTCTTCGAGAGACTCTCCAGTTCGCCGGTTCGCATCTGCTTGGCTCGCTGGTAGCGTTCAATATCGGAGTGGAACTCGGGCAGCTTTTCGTCCTTGCACTGTTCATACCGGCGCTGGGATTGTTGTTCCGGTACGGCGTCGCCGAACGCATCGGAACGATCGTCCTTTCCGTGCTGGTGGCCCATACGGCGTGGCACTGGATGGTCGATCGAGCGGAAGTACTCCGGCAGTACCCC
Source organism: Terriglobia bacterium (assembly GCA_965218085.1). Taxonomy (GTDB): domain Bacteria; phylum Acidobacteriota; class Terriglobia; order 20CM-2-55-15; family 20CM-2-55-15. Next base: position 735,328 of record CBDCKF010000002.1, read on the forward strand.
TGGCCTGAGCTGAGTGCTTCGCTCTTGACGATGGCCGTAGGTTGGCTGGTCTTTGCCCTGGTCCTTGCGGGTTTGGCCTGGCTGGTGTCGGGTTTCCTTCCTCGGCGGGAAGGGGTGACTTCAGGCGAAGGGGCGGTTGTCGAAGCCCGGAAAGCGGGGGACTGATATCTGATGCCGGTGTCGCGCGGGCGGTGCGCCCGTCAGGGCTAAACTTCGCAAGAAAATCTTCGTGACTTGAGATAGCAAATAATGATCAAGCGAATTCTTGCCGTGATGTTGCTGGGGACCGGGGCCCTCATGGCCCGAGACCCCGTCGCCGAGATGTACGAGCACCAAGTGACTCTCGTCGAAAACGACGTTCTGTCTCTGGCCGAGGCGTTGCCGCAGCTCAACCCACGTCAGGCCATCAGGATGCTGGCCAAGCGCATCACCGATGGCATCTCTGAACTCGATATAACGCATACCGCTTCGTGGAGCTATCCGGTCTTCAATCGATGGGCCGCTCCCAGCCTTGCTCGAAATGTTCTTCCCAGTTCTGCGCCCAGGGTCGACCGAAATAATCGATGTAACCTTCGTCGATGAAGAGGAGTTGGGTGGGTCGACCATCCGGACCATTGACAATCGTGCTCTGGATCCGACACTGATTGAACTCGTATCTCGTTTCGGGATCGTCGAGACCGGACCGGAGGATCCATGGAGTGACCGCGTGGAGCGGCTGAGCAAAAGCCTCCGGATCGTAAAAGGTTGCTTCCACCAGGAGGCCCGTCCCGTCAGGGTTGGGTCGGATAACTTCTACAGCCTCAAGATCACTGCTGAATTCGAACATTGAATGCGAGAGAGTCCATCCCTGGACGTTGGTTGTCCAGGCGACAAGAGTGTCGCCGTTCCAGAATCCGACTGTTTCGCCGAACCACTGGGGAACCTGTTGCACATGATCTTGGCCAATCAGCACTCTCCGGAGAAAATTGTCCGCCTGACCGCTTAGAAACTGGACCCTATCCGGCGTCAGCATGACCTCAATGGGACCACCGAGTGAGGCTTGCGCCCACCACCTCATGAAACCTTCCGGATAGCAGAACGAAGCCATCCACTGTGGAGAATTGCTCACTCCCTCGTGGTAGTTCTGCTGCGTCATTCGCTTGGCGTATTCAGGAGTCAGCAGAGATATCATCGTGGCGGTCTGCAGGTTCCGGCCCCAGACCCACTGTTCGTCGCGAGCTCCCCGGTCGTACCAACCGTCCCAGTCCGGCAGCGTTTCGCGTGTGTACTCCGTTGGGCCGCCTGAGGCGGTGGCCTCCGCCATCAGGCCCCTGTAATGCTCCTCGGCAGTCTGATAGTCGTACGGGCTCACAATGTCAGCGACGTCACGGTCAAGATCGCAATCGCCCCAATGACCTTCCCTTCCGGCCCGCCACATGTCTGTCAACTGACGCGGCGTGTTACAGCGCGTATATCGTGGGTCCGTCCAGTATTCTCCGTCGAAATAGAAGTTCTCGGTCGTGAACAGGTCGACCGGAAGTGGTTCCATGCCTGCGGGTGGTCCGGGATCGACCGCAGGTGCGGCATTCCCACGCCCACGCCCACGTTGGGCTGCGGCCGGAGTCAGAGATATCCCTATCGCCACCAGTGCAAGCAACATGAGCACCGTGATCGAAGATGCTCGCATTCCTGAAGTACCCATTTGATGTTCCTCTCTCAATGCTTAAATTCTTCTATTTCTGGAGTTTATGGCCGATTGCGTCCCTGAACCGCCATGCCGATGCAGACAGAGGGCATACGGCCGGGCAGTCATCCGTCGCTGTTTCTTTCTGGAAGAAAAACGCGGGAAGGCATCAGCGTCACCCGTGTCCAATCGGGCAATGGGTGACGCTGGAATGGATCAGTTTCCACCCAAAAATACTTGGCCGGTTTGGGCGGTGCAGCCGCCTTCAGGCATCGTCATGCCGCAAGCGATGAGTCGATCCGCTGTGTTGGTCATGGCCCCAAAGGTTCGGCCGTCTCTGAGTGGGTGGAGGGTGACCGTAATGATGGTACCCAGGGGGAAACTATCCACGGTGACACCGGAACGCGCCAGCGATGCTGCCGATCCCGTTTCCACGCCCCATTGAACAAGACGGCCGTTTTCCATCACTTCGCTGCCATCGGGATTCAACAATGCGAAGATGAGTTGGGCGTGGTTGGATCCGGGGACGTACCGGGTCAGCTTGCCCGTGACCGTTTTCTCTATTGTCTGGTCATACATTGCGAAAGAGTGGTGCGACAGGGCCGGCGTGGTCATGATGCCAATGGACATGACGCCAACGATTGCTGCGACCACCCAGGCTTTCGTTGATAGTTTATTCATAGCTGCTCTCCTTATTGCCGTTCCTATAATACGTCTTTTTCAATCCGTTGGTTTCTCCCAGCCCTGTTCAAAGTGCCTCTCCCAATTCTGCGCCCATGGCCGGCCAAAGTAATCCACGTATCCTTCGTCAGTAAAGATGAGCTGGGTCGGCCGGCCGTCGGCACCATTGACGATGGTGCTCTGAGTCCGGCATTGTTTGAATGTGTATCGATTGTTCGGGTCGTCAGCCTCGAATCGTTTGGTCCACGGAGTTACTGTATGCAGCGGTTGAGCGAAAGCAAGAGGATCGTAGAATGTCGCTTCAACGATCAGCCCGCTCCCATCCGGATTTGGCCTGAAGACTTCGATAACTTCGAACTCATTACTGTACTCCGGCATGGAATGTGACAGCTTCCAACCCTGGACGTTGGCCGTCCAGGCGATGAGGGTGTCTCCGTTCCAGAATCCAACGGTTTCGCCATACCATTGCGGAACTCCGGCCTGTACGTGCTCGCGGCCAACGAGAACCTTGCGCAGAAAGTTGTCCGCAGTGCCGCTCAAGAACTGGATCTGAGCCGGGGTCATCAAGACCTCATAGCCCCCACCAACGGCGGCCTGGGACCACCAGCGCCAGAGTCCTTCGGGGTAGCAGAATGCGGCCATCCACTGGGGTGAGTTGCTGACTGCTTCGTGGTAGGTCTCTTGAGCCATGCGTTCTTGGTACTCGGGAGTCAGGAGTTTCAGCATTGTGGCGGTCTGGAGGTTCCGACCGTATACCCATTGTTCACCGGGCGCTCCACGGCCGTAGTTTCCGTCCCAGTGCGGCAGGGTTTCCCGCGTATGTATCGTGGAACCTTCCTCCGCTTCGGATTCCGCTTGCAAAGCAGCGTAATGCTCTTCGGCCGTCTGGTAGTCATAAGGACTCACAATCTCGGCTATGTCCCGGTCGAGATCGCAGTCGCCCCATCCGCCAACCCGCCCGGCCCGCCACATATCGGTCAGCTGGCGCGGTGTATTGCATCGGGCGTAGCGGGGGTCTGTCCAGTATTCCTTATCGAAATAGAAGTTTTGGGTTGTCCACATGTCCACCGGCAAAGCCTCGATTCCCGGTGGTGGTGACGGGTCGGTGGATCCTCCTTGTATCAGCTGTGCGTTGGCGACTCTCGCCAGTGCAGCCCCGGCCGCAAGCAGAGCCAGCAGCGCCACCACGGCAACACCGGTGCGTGACGTTCCCATTGAACCCCTCCCGATAAGGCGAAACTCCTGATTTTTGTTCTGTTTGTAAATGTTATGTCGACTCAGAACCTCGGTCAACCTTCGTATAGGTATACGGAACGCGGGCGCTGCAAGTTACAGTTTAGGAGTCCGACGGAGCGAGCAGCCAACCGATAGCTTTCACAATGATAGCTGTAGCAGCCCGTGGCAGAAGTCTCTAGGGCCGCGCGCAGGGGTCTTCGGGTTGCAGGCGCGAAGTGAGGAGCGGGCACCGAGGTTTGAAACCGAGGCCGCGGGCGCCGTCTTCACATCGTGACCAGTCTTAGCGATGCCGGACAAAGCCTGCGGCCCGAACCCCCCTGCGCCCGACGGGCTACGGCGAAACGGGGCCGTCTTCGTTGTCGCCGACTCCTCCCAATGAATGCGCATTGTCTCGTCGTCGTGACGTCTGGTCGTCGTCAGGTCGACTCCTGGAATCCGGCCCCGTTTGGCCGTAACGGGGCCCTCGAGACTTCTGCCACGGGCTGCTAGTCCTTCACCTGGACTGGATCGCCTTCGAGCCGAGCCAGCGTTCCCTAAAAGTTCGGATACTGTCGGTCAACCTGAGGTTGGCTCTTTCGTAGGTGACCACTTCCAGGGAGGGATCTTCGGTAAGCACCAGCGTTGTTTGCTTTCGCTCTCCGCGGAATTCGTAGCCCAGGGACAATCGATCGCCGACACGATGGGATCGAATCACTTCGTTAAAGTATCCTGCGCTGGAAACCGGGCCGCCGTCCACTTCCATCAGGACCGCTCCGGATTCGAGGCCGGCTTCATAGAATGGGCTACCGAGGATGGGTGTTCCACCAATAATCGCGTTTCCCCTCTGGCTGACGATATTTGCACCGAGCCAGACATTGCCGGGATTGGCTCGACGGAGAAGATAACCGCCATTGGCGAGTAGAGTCCGGTAGTCCATCACCTCCGTTCCTTCGACATATCGCCGGAAGAATTCCGATGCGAAGGCCGCATCGCCGATCGTTTCGCCAAGCACGCGTTCAAGATCGGCCTGTGTGTAGGGACGCTCGGGTTGACCGTGATCGAACCACATTGCTCGCATGTAGTCATCCAGAGTCGCGCCAAAGCGCGCACGCAGCGTCAAATCGAGACCCAGTCCGAGGGCATTGCCCCAGTCGTAGTAGGAAATGAACCTGTTGTCGCTGTTCTGCGGGTCGATCGAGACGGCTGCGTCAACGAAGGGCGCTTGCATGCTCATTTCTACGGGTGAGAAGAACCCGCGTCCCGGTCCATTAATCACAGTCTCTAATACGCCGGAGATGTTGTTTCCGTAATCTCCATCGCTCGAGATGCCGGCCCGGCGTATGAACAAGGGGGCGTAGTAACTGGTGAAACCTTCGGCGAACCACAATTCACCCGACATGTTGGCTTCCTCCAGGTCGAAGGGCTCCAGCGTCTGAGGCCGAATGCGTTCGACGTTCCAGCTATGGAAGAACTCGTGTGACAGAGTTCCCAGATTGGCACGTGCACCGGTGGAGAGCGGATTTCTGCTGGTGAGTATGGTGGAGTTGCGGTGCTCCATCCCATCACGATTGACGTATGGCAGGTAGTCGGCGATGAATGTGTACGCGCCGGTTTCATACCTCGGAAGTTCGCCATAGACGGCGATCTGTTCGGCGACCACTCTCTTTGCCAACTCAGCAAAGTCGTCCGCCTCGTTCGCCGTGCCTGCATGGTGTACGGCGAGGCGTATCGTGTAGGTCTCGTCGTTCGATTCAATCAGCCACTCGCGCACCACGTGTGCGCTCAACTCGGTTGGGCTGTCCAGAAAATAAGGAAGATCCGGTGCGGTAAAAACAGTGTCGTCGGAGGTAGGGAACAGTTGTGTGGCGATGCCCCAATCCGGTCGCAGTTTCTCAAACCGTATGCGAATGGGAGCGTCCTCAAAGCCGCGTGCCCACATGAACGTTGCCGGTATGTTGAGGTGGGCGTGAGTTTCGTCGATCGCGGCGTAGGTGCCATCGGCGCGGTCACCGAAGAGCGTGTAGCTCAGGCGCACGGTTCCATCGTGATCTGCCACGTCCCACTGATGCGGGTCAGGTCGCGTGAGAGCTAGCGGATTGTTCTGAGCGTCAAACGCCTCCACCTTGTAGACGTTCTTTGCGAACTCGTGCAGAGCGTAACGTCCAGGCGAGGTCCGGCTCATGCGGACTTCCAGCGGCTCTCCCTCCCCCACGCCCTGGAACGTCACCTGCACTTCCGCCTCGTGATGCGCGGCGTTTGGAAAGGCGATTTCATAGTCAACCTGCTGTGCTGTGGCCGGGGCCGGAAACATGGTGGCCCAGAGCATCAGCCCGAGGGTCGCGATGGACAGGGTTAGTGGAGGGTGTCTGGTGCCGGATTGCATCGCGAGTATTTGATCGGAACGGGACGCGCAAACGTTCCGTAAATAGTAAGGAAGAAGAGAGTTGTGGTCAATCTCTACTCCTCTTTTCGGTAGAGGGCTTCGTAGAGTTGCTTCCGGTTGACACCCAGGCGTCGGGCGGCGATCTTTAGCAACTCTTGCCTGGAAGTTGCTGCGAGGTCGATGGCTTCGGGAGCCGAATCCACTGGCTCCGCTCCCTGGAGAACAATTACGCTCTCTCCCTGTTCCCGGATCTGATCGACGACTTCGCTGATCCTTCCGAATACATACTCTTCATGCAACTTGGTCATTTCCCGGCCCACGAAGACTTCACGGTCGCCGAGTATCTCCTGCATATCCTGCAATGCAGAGCGCATCCGCCGTGAAGCTTCGTAGAAGATGAGCGTACAGGCTACTGACTTGAGAGACTCGATCCTGCGGCGCCGTGCTCCTTTCCGACCGGGAAGAAAACCGGCGAACCAGAATTCGTCGCTCGGTAGTCCAGATACCGAGAGCGCCGTGATGGTGGCGGAAGGTCCAGGGACCGGGATCACGGGAATGTCCTCCTGGCGGCAGAGCCGTACGAGCCTGTATCCGGGATCGGAAACCGTCGGAGTGCCTGCGTCGGACACCAGGCTCAGTTTTTGTCCAGACCTGAGCCGTGCGATTAAGGCCTCGGCCTTCGCGGCCTCGTTAAAGTCGTGGTAGGCCTCAAGCGGCCGGCTAATATTGTACCGCTGGAGTAATTTCCGTGTATGACGCGTGTCTTCACAGATAATCACGTCAGCATCCTCCAGCAGGGCAGCTGCCCGCTTGCTGAAGTCGTCGAGATTTCCGATGGGGGTTGCGACGACATAGAGGATCCCAGTCGACATAGACTAATTGCCACACATGCTAAAGGTTGCTATTGACTGAGTGTGAGGACCCGCTAAAATGAAATGTTTGGCATGCATAGAAGTGAAAATCTGTGCACCGGTGAACTAGTGAATCTTGAACCCACCATGAAAAACCCCACCCAACACGAACCACTGTTTAATTTTAAGAGCAGTCCCGCATACATAACGATTCTTCAATATTGAATTCCTCACACACAGTAAAAGCCCCAGTTTCTTTAAACTGGGGCACCATTCCCACTCTCGTCCGCCCGGCTTCTTTTCGCAGATTTCTGCTGCGGGCACTAACAGGATGCTGAAGAAGCCTTCCTTGGCTTTTTCAGCGTCACCACTCGGGAGGCGCGACTCCCTCGTGGCTCACATTTTCAATGGCTTGCAGCCGTCGAAAATGGCGGCACGTCCCGCGCCGCAGCGCAGACTGTCGAAAAACTGAGTTTTTCAGCAGCCTGCTAGTGACCTATACCACCCGAATCGGGAGCAGCGTTGCGGCCAAACGGCGTTGGATTCTAGGAGTCGGCAACGAGTAAATGGCCCTACATTGCGAGGCGGCGATGACAACGAAGACAATGCCGTTTCGCCGCAACCCTTTGGGCCGATGGGGGTTGCCGGCGATATCTTTGTTGCGAGCCGTCGTCGATGTGAAGACATCGACTTCCGTCTCGCGCCTCGATCTCCCCGGCAAGACCCATCGGCGCTGCTACCGATTCGGGTGGTACAGGTCACTAGAGCTCTAAAGACCGGAGATACGCTCTGAAATCGCTGCCGAGATCGTCTCTTTTCAGCGCGAACTCGACCGTTGCTCTCAGAAAACCCAACTTGTCTCCCGCATCGTACCGCGTGCCGTCGAACATATACGCATAGACCGGCTGTTGCTCCAGCAGGAGACGGATGGCATCCGTGATCTGGATTTCTCCGCCCGAACCGGCTTTCGTGTTTTCGATCGCGTCGAAGATTTCCGGTGTCAGGATATAGCGACCGATGATCGCCAGGTTCGAAGGCGCCTCGTCCCGGGATGGTTTCTCGACCACGTCTTCGATCCTGTAGACACGCCCGTCATAGCCGTCGAGGGGGTGGCCCCGAATAATACCGTAATGCGATACGTCGCTTTCGGGAACAGCGCATGTTGCAATGATCGACGACTGTAGCTTTTCGAACAGTGACATCATCTGCTTCAGGCAGGGCACTTCGGCGTCGATGATGTCGTCGCCGAGCATTACAGCAAAAGGTTCACTCCCAATCACGTACCGTGCCATTTCGATGGCGTGTCCGAGCCCAAGAGCCTTTTTCTGACGCACGTACGACACGTCGAGCATGTTCGAGATCCGGCGTATCTCTTCCAGCTCCTGGTCCTTGCCGCGTTCGGCAAGAACGTTTTCCAGTTCGTACGAGACGTCGAAATGATCTTCGATGGCGTTCTTGCCCCGGCCCGTCACTATCGTTACGTTCCCGATTCCCGATTTCACGGCCTCCTCGATCACGTACTGGATGAGAGGCTTGTCCACAAGCGGCAGCATCTCTTTGGGTTGGGCTTTTGTTGCGGGCAGAAATCGGGTGCCGAGTCCGGCGGCCGGCAAGACCGCTTTCCGAACCTGCATCGTATTACTGGTAGATTCGCGCTTCAAAGATCGGATTCTCTGTTCATTTAATCGCCATTCCCATACGAAACCACCGGGTCCGCGTAAAGAAATGGCCGACGACGGACAGGTAGCTCTGGAGGCGATCTCCGATTGTGCGTCGTCCCGGCACGTAGGTATCGCCGGCATACGACCAGTAGATAAACATGGGTTTGCCGATGATGTCCTCACGGCCGATGAAGCCCCAGTAGCGACTGTCGTTACTGTTGTCGCGATTGTCTCCCATTACGAAATATGCGTTCTCCGGCAACGTTACCGGTCCGTAGTTATCACGGATCACATATTCATGAGGCGTCCACGGCTGGTCTTCATAGATATTCCCGTCGACGTGGATCTTGTATGGTTCCTCGATTTCGATGCCGTTGATTCGCACGCGTTTGTCATGGATCTCAATCACGTCGCCCGGCGTTCCGATCAATCGCTTTACGAAAGGTATGTCCCCTTGTGTTGGAGCGCGAAAGGCTACGATGTCGCCTCGCTCCAGGGAACGTTCAGGCAGATATGGGCGAACCTGTGTCGGATAGTTGGCCGGAAACACGAGTTTGTCGAGAAAGAAATGGTCGCCCACCATGATGGTCGGCTTCATCGATTCGGTCGGAACTTGAGTCGCCTGGGCAATGAATCGCGTGAATATCAGGACGAACAACACAGTGAAAGCCAAGCTTTCGATCCATTCCCGAATCTGACTCTTCCTGGGGCGTCGTGACGGTAGTTCGGGAGCGACCGGGGCGGTGTCTTCGGTGGAGTCCGCTTCAGTCAAGTGGGGACTTTCGACAGTGACGTCGCGGGAGGGTTCGAAATCCGGTTGGTTTTCCATCATTCTGACTGTAGGGCTTCTTTCACCCGCATGCTGACGAGTTTTCCATCGACTGTCTTTCCAGTCAGCTGATCCCTCGTTGCTTTCATGGCCTTTCCCATGTCCCTGGGGCTCTGGGCTCCGGTCTCTTCGATCGCAGCGGCAATGGCTGAAAGGATTTCAGCTTCGGTAGCGGGGGCGGGGAGATATATCTCGATGAAGCCGATTTCGGTTTCTTCGTTTTCGGCCATCGCCTTGCGATCTCCTTTTCTGAATTGATCAGCGGAATCGCGACGTTGCTTCACCAGCGTCTGAAGAACGGAGTGAATCTCTCCATCGGAGAGTGCCCCACGCTTTTCGATTTCCTTATTCTTGATGGCTGCCTTGATCATGCGTAGCGTTCCCAGACGCAGGGACTCCTTGCTGCGCATCGCGGCTACGAGATCGGCTTGGATGGTGTCAGAAAGCGACATTACTAATGAAGCAGGTGGTATCGGGTTCGAGCAAGCTTCCAGGCAGTGTCGAAAGCGCGGACCATATTCACCATGATACCTCGCCTTTCCCGACCTCTCCCGCTCACTTTGAAAAATAGGGTCAGAGCCCTATGTCCCCTTTTCCCGCTAATGAGGGACATAGGGCTCTGACCCTATTCTAGATATCCAGTTCTACGTTCCAGTAGAGATAGTCCCGCCAAGCTTCGGGCGGAGACTTGATCCTGAACGTAATATGGTAAGCGGGTAGCCAGGTGGGTTCGATCGGGAGGCGAATCAGCGCCATCCGGGCTTGGGAGGGAGTCCGCCCGCCCTTTTTGTGGTTGCACCGAAAGCACGCGGTCACGATGTTATCCCAGGTCTTCTTCCCTCCCCGCGCAACCGGAATAACGTGGTCGAAGGTCAGATCTTCTGTGGGGAACCGCTTGCCACAGTACTGGCAGTTGTAGTCATCCCTCGCGTATATGTTTGCCCTCGAAAACTTAACGCGGTTCCGATTCTTGATTCGAACGTACTTGACCAGCTTGCAGATGGATGGAAGCTTCACAGAAAAGGTGACACTGTGGACCTCGTGATCGTACTCGTCGATCACCTCCACTTTTCCCGCAAACAACAGCGTCAGCGCTTTTCTCCACGAGATAATTCGGAGCGGTTCGTAGGATGCGTTCAGTAGGAGTGTGGCCTGCATGCTCTTAATTGTTTCCGGTCTCTATTCGAAAAGTCTGAGAGGTGGCTCCTGTATTGTCAAGGGTTTTCAAGGTCAAACCCTTATGCAGATTGGGTTTGCGGCGAGTCGCTGGCCGGATGGGAAACGCTGATACAATGGCGTATTCTGTGAGAGACGGGGGTGATTGGAGAGCAGGTAAGAGCCGAAAGTTAGGAATCATCCGGTGACGTGGAGGAGAATCACCGGAAGGTAATCTTAACTTCACTTAACTTGCCAGGCTGAAGGAGTCTTGTGGCGGTGTCGAAAGCCAGGGAAAAAGAAGAGTTGCTCAGAGGCATTCTCAAAAAGATGGGTTCTTGCCTGATCGCTTTCAGCGGAGGGGTGGATAGCGCATACCTGGCCCTCGTGGCTCACGAGGAGCTCGGCGAGAGAGCGCTTGTTGTTACCGCGGAGAGTCCCAGTTATCCCGCCTATCAGAAGGAAATGGTCCTCGACATAGTCGACCGCTACGGTATGGGTCACGAGTTCATCCGGACCGCCGAGCTGGAAGATCCCAACTATGCCGCAAATCCCACCAACCGCTGTTATTTCTGCAAGCACGAGTTGTATACGAAGCTGCGAGCGATGGCAGCGCGGGGCGGCTTCTTCTGCGTGAGCGACGGCAACAACATCGACGATACCGGCGACTTCCGCCCCGGCAGGGAAGCGGCGGCAAAGTTGGGGGTGCGCAGTCCGTTGATTGAAGCCGGATTGAGCAAAGCAGAGATTCGGGCCTTGTCGAAGGATCGGGGTTTGCCGACGTGGGATTTGCCGGCTTCGGCCTGTCTGTCCTCACGGATTCCTTACGGCTCTCCGGTCACCGAAAAGAAACTCAGGATGATTGAAGACGGGGAGACCGTTCTGAGGTCGCTCGGATTTCGACAGAGTCGGGTGCGTCATCACGACGAGATTGCTCGAATCGAAATCGCTCAAGAGGAACTCGAACAGGCCCTGCGCCTGGATGTCTTCCAGGCCTTGGCCGACCGGTTCAAGACGATCGGCTTCAGATTTGTTACCCTTGACGTGGAAGCGTATCGCACCGGCAGGCTCAACGAATCCCTCGTCAATCTCTCCGACATTGAGGTTCCCGAAAAGTGAAGATGTTCGTCGTCGGGTCCGGCGGGCGCGAGCATGCCATCGTGCACGCATTGGCAGCCAGTTCGAAGATATCGAAGATCTATGCCGCGCCCGGGAACGGTGGGATCGCACTTCAGGCGGAAATGGAGGCGATCGGGGCCGACTCCGTTGACCGACTCGCCGCTTTCGCTGAAACTCACGCGATCGATTTGACCGTCATCGGTCCGGAAGTACCTTTGAGCCTCGGTGTTGTGGACGAATTTCAACGGCGTGAACTCCCCGTCATCGGACCGAGCGCAGATCTGGCACAACTGGAATCAAGCAAAGCCTATACCAAGCGTCTGTGCTCGCAACACGCGATACCCACCGCTGCCTACACCGAGTGCGCCACGCCGGAGGAGGCCTACCGGGCGCTTGAGGGAGTTGACTACCCAACAGTTATCAAGGCGGACGGTCTGGCTGCGGGTAAAGGTGTCGTGATCGCGGAGTCCAACCAACAGGCCACCCATACAGTGCGAGATTTTATGGAATCCCGCACGTTGGGTGAGGCGGGATCCCATCTCGTCATCGAAGAGTTTCTCGAAGGCGAGGAGGTCTCATTTCACGTTTTCGCCGATGGTGGCGAGTTTCGATCGATGGTTCCAGCCCAGGACCATAAGCGCCGCTTTGCGGGCGACTGCGGTCCCAATACGGGTGGCATGGGCGCGTATTCCGTCGACACGATGCTTTCGGAGGCCGATCGCCAGGATGTGATCGATCGCCTGATTTGTCCGACGCTGGAGGCCACACGAACGTATTCGGGCATTCTCTATGCCGGTCTCATGTTGACTGAAGGCGGCCCCAAGCTTGTGGAATACAACGTTCGTTTGGGAGATCCTGAAACCCAGGTGATCCTGCCCCGCATGGAAACCGATCTTGTCGATGTTCTGATCGCAATGCGGGACCACCGGCTGGGAGAGGTGGAGTTGAACTGGCGTCCGCTTGTTTCAGCAACCGTTGTGCTGGTATCGGGGACGTATCCGGGAAAGGTCGAAAAGGGAAAGGAGATTTTCGGCCTCGACGAGGCTGCGCGCATCAGTGATGTCACCGTATATCACGCAGGCACATTAAGAGAAGACGGCCATGTCTACACGGCTGGTGGGCGCGTGTTGAATGTGACCGCCGTCGGTTCGACGCTGGAGGAGGCACTGGACAAAGCCTACTTTGTGTCTGAAATGATAGACTTCGAGGGCAAAGACTACCGGCGCGATATTGGAAAGAAGGGACTGGACAAAAACAGATGAAACCTCTTGTGGGCGTTCTTATGGGTAGCGATTCGGATCTCCCTGTGATGAAAACTGCGTTGAAGGTATTGAATGATTTCGGCGTCGGTGCGGAGGTTGAAGTGGTCAGTGCCCACCGTTCACCCGACCGGGCTGTGGAGTATGCCCGGACTGCGGTTGACCGGGGACTTTGCGTCATCATTGCCGGTGCGGGAAGCGCCGCGCACCTCGCCGGAGTGATTGCTGCAGAAACCACCCTGCCCGTAATCGGAGTGCCCATCGACAGCTCGCCTCTCAAAGGATTCGACTCGCTGTTGGCCACGGTCCAAATGCCGCCGGGCGTTCCGGTGGCGACTATGGCCATCGGTGCGGCCGGCGCTACAAACGCGGCGCTGTTCGCCGTACAGATCCTTTCGACTGCCGACGCGGCACTCGCCCAGCGAATGATGGAGCACAAGGACAAGCTGGCTCGCAGTGTTCGCGAGAAGAACGCTCGGCTTCAGGAGCAATTGAAAGGAGAGTGATGCCCGAAAAGAAGTTCCACATCGCGAACTTCGGCTGCCGGACATCCCAGTCCGAGGGCGGCGCAATCCACGCCGAACTATCCGCCGGTGCCGGCACAGGCGCTGAGGCCGAATCCCCCTTCCACGCCGACGTTCTGGTCATCAACTCGTGCACCGTCACCGAAGAGGCTGACCGCGATGTCCGTCGGCTGATTCGCCGGGTAGCGCGACGGAATCCTGAGACCGAGATCATCGTGACCGGCTGTTATGCGCAGAGGCGCCCCGAGGAGTTGGCCGCGATGCCTCAGGTCCGCTACGTCGTGGGGAACTCCCATAAAGGAATGGTCGGGGCTCTGGCCGAGAGGCATCTTGAAGGTTCCGTCGACGATGGTCGCGCCGAGATTTTTTGCAGCGAAATTTTTACTGATCGCCGCCTGTCCGAGCCTGAGTATCAGGGTTCGGGGGGCCGTACCCGCGCGACTATAAAGGTTCAGGACGGGTGTAACGCGACGTGCGCCTTCTGCATTATTCCGACTGTCCGTGGTCCGGGTAGGAGTCTCCCACTCGAAAGCGTTGTCGGGCAGGTCCGCAATCTTGTGGAGCGCGGCTATCGGGAGGTGGTTTTTTCGGGCATTCACCTCGGTTCCTATGGGCGCGACATCAAACCGCGATGTTCGCTTTCAGAATTGGTGAGTCGGACCCTCGACGGCGTCCCCGCTCTGGAACGATTGAGACTGAGTTCGATCGAACCGCTTGAAGTCACTCCCGAAGTCATTGAGCGGGTCGCAAACGATTCGAGAGTTGCCAGCCATCTACATGTGCCGATGCAAAGCGGATCTTCGCGGATTCTTGAGGCGATGCGGCGCCCCTATCGGGCTCCGGAATATGCGGCGCTGGTCGAACGCATTCGGGCTGCCGCTCCCGATGCCGCGATCGGGGCCGACGTCATGGTCGGATTTCCGGGTGAAACCGATGACGACTTTCTCATGACCTATCGCCTGATCGAGGAATCATCGCTCACCTACCTGCACGTGTTCCCTTACTCCCCACGTCCGGGTACAGCCGCTGCGGAATACCCGAATCCTGTTCCCGAGCACGTCTCCCGGTTCCGGGGAAAGCAACTGCGAGAGTTGATCGGCCGAAAAAACGAGGCCTTTCGACGCCGCTTCGTGGGTCGGGAGATCTGGCTACTGGTCTTGGATGAAGAAGCCAAGTTCGGTTGGCGGTCCGCAGTCAGCGACAACTTCATCAAGGTCCGTGTGCCGGAGGCCCTGGCAGCGAATCGGTGGCACCGAATGCCGATTTCCGGAATTCAGGGCCCGGGCCTTGATGCTCAGGATTCCAATTCCTGTATTAATAATATGAGGAGCAGCATTTGAAGGGTGTCGTGAACTTATTTCGACTTGGGTTGGTCTGTATCTTCTTAGCGCCGTTGGCTTTCGGCCAGCTAACCGCCCGCAATCCGGTTGACGAATTGAAAGACCATCTGACCCAGGCCCTGGCCGAAGCACGGATCCCTCTCACCCCGGACCAGGAAAGACAGTTGGCGCTGCTTATTGAAGAAGAGCGTCAGGCTGCGGAAAACCTGTTTGGCGAAACGTGGGATTTCAGTCAGGGCCCGCCCCAGGGCGAGCAGCAGGATCAGGCCCTGGCGGGCATCCGCTGGATGTATGACGAGATGAAGAACAAGCTTCCCGCCTACCTGACCGAGGCGCAGAGGGCGGCATGGGAGAGCTATCAGAGTGAGCAGGGTGTGGCGTTTTCTGAGGAGGATTCCGGGGACGCCGGTGCTGGGAGCGGAAGGATTCAACAGATCCGCGTGACGAATAACGCATTCAATGTCGAAACCGCAACCGCCGGCGGAAGCCGGGGCCTGGACGAAGGCGGGGCGAGAACCGAAGTGATCGAGCGGGGCGGCATTGGCGCTTTCCACGGCAATTTCGCGCTGACCCTGCAGGACGAATCGCTGAACGCCCGAAATCCCTTCGCGGCCAATAAGCCGCCCTACTACGAACGAACAGTCTATGCGAACATCAGCGGCCCCGTCATTCGAGACCGGCTCTCACTGAACTTCACCGTCGACGACAACAAACAGGAGAACGTCGGCACCGTTCAGGCGGAGACCCTGGACGGTCCGTTTTCCCTGGGCGTCACCCGCCCGACGCTGAACCGGTTCTACGACGTGAAAAGCGTGCTGCAGCTTGCCGACGCCCACTCGCTGATTGCGAGTTTCCAGTACGCCACCGAGGATCGCAGGAACGAGAACGTGGGCGATTTCAGCCTCCCCGAACGCGCTTCCCGCACCGAGGGCCGGAACTACATGGTCGATCTGCGGGAAATCTCGATTCTTTCCGAACGGACCGTTCACGATGTCAGCTTCAGGTGGAACAAGGAGCATAGCGAGACGAATCCATTCAGCAATGCGCCGAGAATAGACGTTAAGGGTGCTTTCGAGGGCGGCGGTGCGCAGAACCGGATCCGGGCCGACAGGGATATATACGAACTGTCCAATCTCGTCTATTTTGCCGGAGACAAACTCACGATGAGAAGCGGTGTCCAGGCCTGGCATATGCGCCAGAGCATTAACTCGGAAGAGGATTTTTTCGGTGTGTTCACCTTTTCCGACCTTGAGAGTTACCGCGCTGGACGGCCGCTGCAATACAGCATCCAGTGCTGTGATCCCCTGTTCGAAATGAGCCAGACGCAGGTGGCGCTGTTCTCCCAGAACGATTTCAGGCTGACCAACACATTCACTTTGATGCTGGGGGTCCGCTACCAGATGCAAACCAACATTCACGATCGGAACAACTTCGATCCCCGCATCGGTTTTGCGTACGCGATCGGAAACTCGACCGTCATCCGGGGAGGAACCGCGATCTTCACCGGATGGCTGGGCGCTAACTTCATTGAACGATTCAGCCGCCTGGATGGAGAACGACGCTACGAAATTCAGATTGACAACCCCGGCTGGCCGGATCCTGCGACCTCGGGCAGTGTCCGGCCCCGATCCTACCGGGTTATCGAACCCGATCCCAAGGCGCCCTACTACTGGGTCTCGCAGTTGGCCGTGGAGCGGAGCCTTCCCAACAATCTTTTCGTGACGGTGGCCTACGATGTGAGCCGCGGCCTCAAGAACAACCGAAACCGGGACATCAATGCCCCGCTGCCCGGGACGGACGTCCGGCCGCAGCCTGGGGTCGGCCAGATCGCTCAGTTCCAGACCAGCGGCGGGTCATTGCACCAGCATTTCATAGCGACCCTCCGGCAGCGTTTCAGCATCTTCAATATCACCGCGGACTATCAGTTTTTCCGCGGTAGAAGCGACGAAGGCGTCCGCGGCAGGGGCAACGATGTTGTGCTGCCGGCAAACAGCTACGACCTCAGTCAGGAATGGGGACTTCATCAGAATCCACGCCATACGTTCAATGCGGGAGTTAATTCAAGGTTGCCGCTGGACGTGTACCTGACCACGGTGATCGAGGCAACGAGCGGCAGGCGATATACGATCACAACAGGCAAGGACGACAACAACGACGGCTCAATCAACGACCGACCGGCCGGCGTTCCGAAGAACAGCGAAGTGGGCCCTCATTTTTTCAATGTCAGCTTTAACTTTTCCAAGGCAATCGAGTTCAACGGGGGCGGGCTCCAAGGTGGATCCAGTTCCGGACCTCAGCTGAACGTCTTCGCAAATCTGAACAACGCTTTCAACATGACCCACCTGGGCACGCCCAGCGGCGTCATGACATCCCGGTTCTTCCGAAGATCCTTCAATGCGACCTCGCCCCGGACAATCGAAGCTGGAATGAGATTCCAGTTCTGATCGGGTCCCGTCAAATGCCAGGTGGCGGGTGGGTATTGTCAACCCAACCCTCCCAATACACTCAATACCAAGACAGCCGCAATTTAAGGGGGAGGGGCTGATTCCGCTACCCTTTTTCCTCACCGCTTTTTGCCCGGTGACTCCATTGGCTTCTACGTCAACGCTCAACGACACTTCCGGACTTTGACAGGTCGGTTAGTGGGGGTTGGTTTGCCCGATATCCTCGGTCGGCATCGGGCTTGTCCTTAGACTTGCACATGATGCAGTCTACTAAGTCAGGGGAAACGGTTTAGAAGGGGGTGTCTTGTTACCCCCGCGTTACCCGAAGGGGAAATACTCCGGGTGGCTAAGTGTATAACCGAATCGCAATCAGGATTCCATGATGACGACTGCGGCTGAGATCGTCTGATCGTGCGTGAGCGAGACGAAGAAGCGACCCGCACCCAGTGAAGTTGCGCGTTCCAGAGCCCCGCCATACAGATGCAGTATCGGTTGTCCCGATGGCAGGCGTTCGACTTCAACGTCTTTCCAATGGACACCGCCAGACCATCCGGTTCCGAGAGCCTTGAAGGCGGCTTCCTTCGCGGCGAATCGTGCGGCGAAGTGTATTGCCGGACGCGCACATCCCTGGCAATATTCTCTTTCCCGATCCGTGTAGATTCGGGAAACAAAGCGCTCGGGGAACCGTTCAAGGGACCGGGCGATCCTCTCGTTCTCTATGACGTCGATGCCCAGGCCAACAACCAAATAGCCTCTCCTTTACAATCAGACCGGTGGTACGTTGTCAGCAACACGCCGGTTCGAGGGACGCAACACTTAAAACCGCTCACATGTTACAAGCCCATCGCAGCTCCAATGTGACTTTTCTCAAGGCGCCCATTCTTGAAGAGATTTCGGGTGTGGTCCATGGATTTTCGACGCGTCGTGAAGCGTGCCCCGATCCTGCGGTTGAGGAAGGCGGCTCTCGGGCGGAGGACGAGCGAGATGGTTTTGTGGCCGCTCTCGGACTGGCCGGGTGGCCGGTGGGCCGACTGCGACAGGTCCACTCCAATGTAGCTCATCACGTTGACACCAACGCATTCGCGAACGAGTCCCCGGAAGGCGACGCGGCGTACACCGGCTTGACTAGAATGGCGCTCGAAGTCCGCACAGCGGACTGCGTGCCTATTTTGATCGCCGAGTGCCGCGCACGCGTTGTGGCTATGGCGCATGCGGGCTGGCGTGGCACCTCCGGCGGAGTGGTTCGAAAGGTTGTGGATGCCATAGTTTCGGAATTCGGCGTATCGGCAGCGGATCTTGCTGTGGCCATGGGTCCCCATATTGGTGTCTGTTGCATGGAAGTCGGCGAGGAAGTCTTCGACGGGTTTGAGGATCCGGACATCTTTGAGCGAAGACCTGAGTGGGCGAAGCCCCACCTCAATCTGGCGGTGGCGAACCGCCGGCAACTGCTCAGTGCCGGCGTCCAGTCCCATATGATCCAGACCTCCCTACTGTGTACACGATGCCGCCCGGACATGTTCCATTCCTACCGGCGCGATGGCGCCGAGGCGGGCCGGATGCACGCCGTTATTGGTCTCCAACCTTGAATACGGATCGAGTCGAAGAGGCTCGCGAACGCCGCCAACACATGGTCACGGCGCAACTCGAGGCGCGGGGCATCCGGGACCCTCAGGTGCTTGCCGCGATGCGCCGGGTTCCACGGCACGCCTTCCTACCAGCCGAACATGTGGACGAAGCGTACGCCGACTCCCCCTTACCCATCGGTGAAGACCAGACCATATCGCAGCCCTACATCGTGGCGTTGATGACCGAAATGCTCGATCTTCGGACCCAGTTGCGGGTTCTTGAAATCGGGACCGGCTCGGGCTATCAAGCTGCTGTTCTCGCTGAGACTGTTCGGGAGGTATTCACTGTCGAGGTGAAAGCGGGACTGTTCGACAGGGCCCGTCGATGCCTGGGCGGACTGGGCTACGGCAACATTCAGTTTCGCCATGGAAACGGTTGGGATGGCTGGACCGGGATTGCACCTTTCGACCGTATCATCGTGACCGCCTGCGCCGGGCGCGTCCCACCGCGCTTGCTCGAGCAGCTGTCCCCGGACGGCGTCATGGTTCTGCCCCTTGCTCGCGACACAGGAGCCCAGGTTCTGTGCCGCGTAACCCGAACCGGGAGCTTGGGGATGGACATTCAAGACGGCATTCCGGTACGATTTGTACCGATGATCTCGGGAGGGGAAGCCGAACAATGAATATGAAAATAACTCGATATTTGCTTATCGTCTGTCTTTTGGTGGCGGTCGCGATCCCGGCTGTAGCGCAGGATCGTGAAGCCCCGAATATTTCCGGCATGGCCGTGCAGGGTGTTTCCGTCAACCTCGAGTACTTCGAAGGTGACAAGAATGTCCTCGTCGTGTTCTACCGGATGCACACCTGACCGTTCTGCCAAGCGCAGCTCGGCGAGTTGCAAACGTACTATGAACAGATTCAGGGGCTTGATGCTGAGCTCATTGCACTGAGTGCCGACCCCCAGATGACGGCGCGTCAGACCGTTCTGGATCTGGGGTTGAAGTATCCCGTTCTTTCCGATTCTTTGCGGACTTACATTAATGCCTATGACGTGCTGCATCCGCAGGAAGGGATTGCCCGGCCATCGGCCTTCATCATTGATCGTGAAGGCACTATCCGATGGGAGTTTGTGGGCATGAGTGCCTCGGAGCGGGCTCCGATGGGTATCATCATGAACGAACTGCGAGCGCTCCAGTAGCTCGCGGGTGTGCCTCTGACACTTGGGGACAGGCGGTCCTGTCCCCAGGCGTCGAACTTCCCATACGACAGGACTTTACACCGTGGACAGAGCCGTCTGTCCCCCTGCCCGCGACTTCTTCCGGTGGCCAGGTCTATTCCCTTCCCGCGTGCTAAAATCGAAGCTGATATGGGTGGACGCAATCCTTATTTCGACGAGTTGGCGGCGGTTGAAGCCCCAACGCAAAAATTCTCTATTACGTTTCTGCCGATGAACGTGACCATCGACGTGGAACCGGATCGCATGCCCTATGGCGATACCGGCCTCCCTGGCAGCATTCTCGATATTGCACTGGCCCATGGGATAGATCTCGACCATGCGTGTGGAGGCGTATGCGCATGTTCCACGTGCCACTGCGTCGTCGAGGAGGGCGGAGAGACGTTATCGGAAATGAGCGACGGGGAAGAGGATCAGCTCTCGTTCGCACCGGGACTGACACCGGAGAGCCGGCTTGGCTGTCAGGGCGTCGCGAACGGTACGCGCAACCTTATTGTCTATATTCCGGACTGGAACCGTAACGCCGCTCGCGAAGACCACTGACGTGATAACAGTCACCTCGTTTCAGTCTAAACCCCTATTTTATAAAACTTTGCCTGTCATTCGCCGGGTGTCCTCTGCCCCCTCCACTGTGTTTTTCCCGACATTGCGACTTTTTCCCTAAACGTTCCAGATCCCTTGTCCGATACACAAAGCACAACAAAAAAACACGGATGTTTGGACGGGGCTACGGAACCCGGTCGGGATCAAGGAGGATCAATCTCTTAACCTTCAAGGAGGATCCCATGAGTTTTTCAGTAGTTACGAATCTTTCGTCGATTAACGCTCAGTCCACATTGGACCAGACACAAGCAGGACTACAGCGGACCCTGTCGCGACTGACGTCAGGGCTGCGTATCAACAGTGCGGCCGACGATGCCGCCGGTCTCGCCGTCGCCAACCGGCACAAGTTGGACAACGCCGGACTGACGGTCGGTATCCGGAGTGCCAACGACGCCATCAGCAAGCTGCAGATCGAAGACGGCGCGCTGAACAATATTGCCTCGTTGCTTGACCGCGCTCTGACTCTGGCCAGCCAGGCGGCTTCGGACACCTTCACGGGTTCCCGAGCCACACTGGATTCCGAGTTCCAGTCGGTTCTTTCGGAAATCACCAGAAACGCGACGGCCGCAGGTATCGAGACGGGTAACGCGAACCTGAACGCACGGTCGGTCTTCGTTGGTAACACACAGACCAGTACTTCGGCCGCCGTCACCTACGTCTCGTTCGCTCTGACGACGGCAGTCGACGCTCAGGGCCTTGGTATCAGCACGCAGAACATCACCAGCCAGGCCAACGCAGCGTCAGCGATCTCGAACATCCAGACCGCCATTGGTACTCTCGGCACGGTCCAGGGTCGGGTCGGTGCGGCAATGAACCGGCTGAGTTTCGCCGTATCCCAGGCGCAGACGATGTCGGTCAGTGTGCGGGCTTCGGAATCCCGAATCCGTGATGCCAACATTGCCGAGGAAGCCGCTCAGTTGACGAAGTTCAACATCCTGACACAGAGTGGCCTGGCCGCGCTGTCGCAGGCAAACAATTCGTCACAATCCGTCCTGCAGTTGCTCCGGTAGTTTCGGATCAGACTCCAGACGGTGGATGGGATAAGAACGGTGGGGCATCGCCCCACCGTTCTTGCTTTGAATCGATTCCGTGTCTGATTCCCCTGCCTCCATGGCCCGTTTCAATCTCGATATCTAGCTACATACAACCCCTGCTCCCGATGGTCTGTTCCGTCATTGGTTTAAACCTACTGTGAGATTCTTCATGAACTCCGTATATCTTGGGTTCTAAAGGATTAGTTCTGGGCTCCATGCGGTAGAATGGAAGTGTTCGGCGGCCTTCTGTTTCCGTTTGGTCGGCAGTGTGCGATTGTCAACCCCCGACCGGTGGGGTGTGCTCAACGGATCAATGCAACACTTTATCGGCTCTCGGGGGAAGCGCCAGTTCCCATCAACTGAAAATTCGGAGAATCACGGAACTAAGGGAATCAGCGGTATTACAAAAACCAGAGAGAAGGACCACCTGCTGGCATCGTCCAGGAAAAGTTCGTTGCCGAGACGATCACCGGCGCGAGGGAGTCCCGTAGCCACGTAGTCCAGCGATCCTTCCAGTTCGACGTTCCGTAGCCAGTTTCCCGACGGGAGCCAATTAAAAACGTTCACTCCGGTATCCAGTTCGAAATTCAGTTTGTGCGTATAGGCACTTGCGTCCATAGGGCGCTCAGACGGGCTGATCTTGTCGATGATGTCAAAGTGACTTCCGACCCAACCATCAGTCGCTTCGCTCGTCAGCCATTCCAGATTAAGTTCCAGCTCTATTTCGGGCGTATTGTCTCGGACGGAAGTCCGACCCAAGTCTGTGGCCGTCCGACCTGAAAACGGATTTTCTTCACTGGAAGCAAACGGGGCGAAAATTGCCTCGAATGTGAATCCGATTCTTGGTATCTCTGTCGGGATGTCTACTGCAACCACAGTTTCGAACACCACTTCACGCTGTGCCTGCTCGACCCCTACTTGAAGTTCGCCATTCATCTCGGCCACCCGGTGTCTACTGAACAAGTTTTCGACAGTAAACGTCGGCTCGATTTTCAACTCGGGTGAACAAAAGAAAAAGCAGTCGTCAGTGTCCTGTGCAGCGACGGGCATCGCGACACTCCACATCAGCCCCGCGACGATGAACGCCCGGCACAATGACGTTGGCAACCGAATGCTGCCCCTCAGTTGCTGACCCGCCAGGGCGATACGTTTTCCCAACTTGAAAACTCCTCCATCGCCCATTCGTTTGATTCGTCTGCGTGACAGCTCGTGCACGCGTTAGCAACCCCATACTGTTCGGTCATACCGGGCGTGATGAAGCGGAATGTGTGGCTTCGTACGCTGACGTTTGAAACGGTCCGGGCAATCTGAGGCATGTGACACGACCGCACCTGTGTGACGGACCGCGCCCCCGGCATGGTCCGCTTCGCCCCAATACTTGATCGATCTGCCAAGAAGACTACTGGCGAGCGGTTCTCTATTCGCGCATTTCAGTCAGCGGCGAAGCAATAAAAGCGTCCAGCGCCGCCCGTGTCATTGAACGCCGCCAGGCTGCAGCCCGCGGTCGAGTGCGATGAATTCCACGATGTATTCCAGCCGCTCATACGGTCATGGTGGCCGATCATGCCATGGGCATCGGGGCTATCGGACGTCCAGTTGTTGCAAGTGCGGTCGTTGGCCTGGTTGGACATGCCTGGCGGAAATGCCCGACCATGCGAATCTGAACCCGTAAGGATGTCGTGTTCTTGCGGGGTGCCCTCGGCACGACCGAAGCCGTTGACAAGATCGCCAGCTTCCGTTAACGCAGTTCTCACATTGATGAGGTTGGTGTCACGCTGAACATCGCCATGCAGATCCGCGAGGCTGCCCGCGACCATGGTCCCGTTGGCGTTGTACCAGGGTCCGTTTCCGATACGATCACGTGCGTTGACAGCCGGCTCGGATTGGCTGCCCTGGGTGCTGAGATAAGCGCGCCAGGTGCGATTGCCCGCGCCGACGGCGGCAGCCAGACCTTGGCACTCGGCGTCGGCACCGCCGAGGCCGCCGAGATTGCCAGTATGTGTGGTACTCGTAACAAAGAAACCCAATGATGGCTGGGCTTCCTGGCTCTGGGCCACAACGGCGGCTGAACTCAAAGCGATGACCGCGACTGCGGCAAGAACGATGTGTCTATGGATCACGACGCGTCTCCTTTGTTCTTTGGTTTTATACCCGTCAACGACCCGCTGCGGGGCCGGGCCCACCCCCACCGGGTGGCCCAGCGTAGATCTTAATTTAAAGATCGCATTTGCGCCACCGGTGGATTGGTCGCCCATGGTCAAAGCTGTCACGGAGCCCAGCTCAAAAGGAGAAGGTCAGTGACTGAGAGCCGCCTCACAAGGGGTCGAAGGTGCAGTCCGCCCAAAAGTCAGGCGTCTTCAACCGCAGGTCAACCTGCCCTGTCGTGGCGGTCCTGGGGACGGACGCTTTTCGCGGCGTTTCTGATGTGCGGGTTCAGAATTTCATTAAGCGAACGGGTCTTCGGCCAGATTTTAGTTGACGTCCCGGCGGTCGCTGGCCTAAAAGTATGAGTCATCATGACAAAAACGTATTTTCAGGTGGTGGCCGCGCTTGTGGGCCTGTTGTGGGGGGGAGCATTGTCAGCTCAAACCCCGCAGCAAGGTAGCCCGCTAGCCGCGGATGGAGTGGAACAAGCCGCACAGTTTGAGCTTGCGGTGGAAGTGGAGTTGGTCAACGTTGTGGCGACCGTCCTGGACGGGCAAGGCCGCTACGTCGAAGGATTGACGGCTGACGATTTTTCCATCTATGAGGACGGGGTCCGGCAGGAAGTCTCCTTCTTTTCCCACGATCAGCAGGTGCCGGTCAGCATGGGGATTCTCGTCGATACCAGTGGCAGCATGCGGCACAAGTTGCAGCAATCGCTGCAGGTCGCGCGGGAACTCGCGATGGCCCTGTCTCCGGCGGATGAAGTCTTCGTCGTCTCTTTCTCAAACAATAGCAAGGTGTTGACCGAGTTCACTACGGTCGGACCGGAACTGCCCGAGATTTTCAGAGGTGTGCGTTCCGGCGGTGAGACGGCGGCCTTCGACGCTATTGGCTTGGCGTTGGAAATGATGGAGTCGTCGCAGCACGACAAGAAAATCCTGCTGTTGATCACCGACGGTTTCGATACCCGTAGCAAGCTCCGGCCCGAGGACATTGACGAGCTTCTGAGGCGCAATCAGGTTCTGGTCTACGCGATCGGGATCGATGACGACGACAGTGATCCCGAAGTGATGCGCCGGACCCGGTATCACGTGTATCACTACATGCTGGCCCTGCTCACCGATGTCACCGGTGGTCGGGCGTTCCGTCTGTTTACGGGACGACGGTACGCGCTGAGAAGCCTGGCTGAGATCCTCCTCGAGGAGTTGCACCAACAGTACACCTTGAGCTATTACCCGAGGGGTTTGGTCGACGAGAGTTGGCGGGACATTCAGGTGGATCTGGACCGTGCCGACGCGACCGTGCGGCATCGTGGAGGTTATTACATGTCGCTTTCGGGCGGAGAAGATTGAAGCCGTAGGTAACGGCGTTTTTAGGGGATGGACACTTTGTGATAAGCGTTGTTGCATGGATCGGGGCGGAGATGGAATTCGCCCTTTCCCAAGCGGTAGCGTCAGGCGATACGCTCGAACACAGGCCGTCCGAGTGCGGTCATTGTGTTCAGGACTTTTTGGCCGAGTTGGATCTCCGTGATCTGCCTGGAGAAGCTGCGGGATTGGAGTCTGCGGCCGATGACACCCTTCCAACGGCCGATCTGCGTTTCTATCCGGCTGCGCGGGTTGTACCCTGTGGCCACTTGCCAGGCCATGCGGCCGTTGCTGCGGATCTGAGCAATATGGCGATCCCGAACGGTTGGATCCCGCGCCGATTGCGGTCGGATCGCTGCGTTCTTTGGCGGCGGTATAACCACATCCAGGGTCTCCCCATACCGTTCCCTCAGCAGATCTCGTGTAGACGCTCCATCATAGGCGCCGTCAGCCAGAAAGCCCGCGACCGGGGCATCGAGTTGATCCAGGAGCCCGGGTAATGCAGTGCTGTCTCCAACGTCATCGTGAGTCAGATTGGCGCAAACAATCGCACCGCTGGCCAGGTCCAGTCCGAGGTGGAGTTTGCGCCAGCGGCGGCGTATTCCCTTGATTTTATGCTTCTGCGCGAGCCATTCCCCTTCGCCGAAGATCTTGAGGCCGGTACTGTCCACCACCAGATGGACAGACACAGATCCGGCTTGCATCATCACCTGAGCGATGCTCAAGCCGTTTGCACGACGCGACAGTGTGGAGAAGTCCGGCACCCGTATATCCAGCCCCATGAGCGTGCCGATGGATCCCATAAGTCCCTGCGTTTGCCGCAACCCAAGCCGATACGCCGTGCGCAGCGTCAGGCATGTCTCGATCGCCAGATCCGAGTATCTCCGCTGGCCACCCCGTGACGTGCGGCGCGGCGCGCTCCACACACTTTGAGCCTCCTCACTGACCCAGATCCTCAGATCACCCCGCTGGCGCAGGCTCTCGTTATATTCCGCCCAGTTGATCACCCGATACTGCGCCTTATCAAACTTGTGCCGTCGGGCTGCGTTGAACTTATGTGGCATCTAAGTTATCCCCGGTGTTGAAAAACACGATGATAAGGCATCCTTCGGGATGATCCATGCAACAAGGTTTCCTCCGTAAAGGTTCAAGGGTCGCCACGCCAGGCCCTCGCGCATGGAGTCCCGGTGCGCCGCGATCCCGGCCTGATGCGCGTTAAACGTGGCCCGGGCGGCTTGCTGGGCCGCCACCCAGCGGGCGAGCGCTTCCCGGCGCTCGATCTCGGCTTCCAGCGCCGCCGCGCTCTCACGCGCCGTCTCGACGGCCATCTGCTGTGCGATCCCGGCCTTGAGATTGCCCCGGGTGATCCGTGCGGCCACCATCTGTTGCCGCAAAGCCGTATCGGAGAGGTTCGTGTTCGCGGCCATGGCCGCGTAAGCCGTTACCGCCGCATCCGCCGCCCGCAGCAGCTCGGTGGCCGCGTCATTGGTGGCGAAGTTCAGAACAAGGCGCTCGTCGGCCTGTTCGCGCCCGGCCCGGTAGGCCTCTGTCGCCGCCGCACCGCGTTCGGTTCCAAACGGGGCGAAGAGATTGAGGACCTGGGTTTCGGTGACGGTGTCTGCGGCACTCAAGCGCCCTTGCCACGTTTGGGTCAGGGACGTGCCCGCCGCCATCGCCTCGATACCGTTCGCGATCCGGGCCGCGCTGCCGGTAAACGCGGTCTTCCAGGTGAGCGCCGCCCCGATCATCCGCGTGGGCCGGGAGGCCATCGTGGTGAACGGATCGACGATCTCCCCCACCGCCCCCAGCGCTTGGTCCTGTAGATGGGCGAACTGATCGGTCAGTTCGGTGAGCTGGCCGTTCAGCGTGAGCTTGGCGAACTGCGCGTTCGCAATCTGCGTGGCCTGATTGGCCAGCATGATGACGTTCTGCACCACCTCGTCCGCGCCGAGCCCAAAGAGCGCGTGGGCGGGGACCGTCATCGAAACGATGAGCGCCGGCAGCAGAACGAGCGCGACAAGGATTTGAAGTTTCATGTCAGCCTCCTTCCCCCTCGGGAGTGGGAATCAATACATCGGAAGTGAACCAGATACGGAGCCGGTGCCCGGCGCGGATGGTGATCTCCGGCAAGCGATTCAGAAAGCGGTCGAGCATCCGGGTAGCGGCCTGCCCGAGTCCCTGCCCGACCCCGGACTGGAAACTCTGCCCCCCGCCGCCAAAGGGATTGGAGCCCCTCAAGGTCAGCCCGCTCAGGATGCCGACCGCGCCGACCGCCGCGAACGTGGAGAAGTAATGGCGGTTGATCTGGTCTTTCAACGCGCCCTCGCCGATCTGATTGAGCCCGGTAAATTCCAGCGTCACCCAGCGCCCGTCCGGGAAGATCAGCCGGTGGAAGCCCACCGCGAGACGGCCCTGATCCGCATTGGAGACCGCCGCGCCGATCCCACGACCCGCGTTCCGCGCGGGATCAACACCCGCCCCCGGTCGGCGGAGTAGAACGGCACCGACACCATGGCCAGCGCCGGGCCGGGAAACTCGCCGGAAAGCTGCGTGACCAGGACGCCCTCGAGGAACGAGCCCTCATAGATGCGCTCCCAGCCGGGCGGATCGTTCGGCGCATCGGCACGAGGCGGATCGCTATAGTCTCGCGGGGGCGCGGCGGCGGCCCCGCCGCCAGCGGTCAGCGCCGCGTCCAGTCCCGGCAGCGAAGGAACAGCGCCAGCGGCCTGCAGGCGGGCGATCTCATCCGCCACGGCTTGATCGGCGGAGTCGGCGATGCCCTGCGCCGCCAGAGTAAACGTGTCTCTCAAGCGGTTAATCTCCGCCTCCTGGGCCGCGTCCTCCCCGGCGCCACCCGTGTCCTGTCGTGCCGCGCCGCCGCTGGCTGCCGCTCCGGCCCCCGTTCCCCGGTAGCTCTGTGCGACCGGAGCGCTGCGTAGCGAACGGGTCCGCCTCTCCATTGCTTCCAGGCGCAACGCCTCCCGCAACTGGTACTCGGCTTCGGTGTACGGCAAACCCGTATCCGGGTTCGGTCCCGCCGCCTCGATTTCCGCGCCCAGCGTCCCGACCTGCCCCGCGATCAGCCCGTCCCGCATGGCGTCGCGGGCGTCCCGCTCCCTCGCCTGCCGCTCCATCTCGGCCTGCTGTTGTTGTTGCCGAATATTGCTCTGCAAGGGCACGGTAAAGTCGCCTCCGCTTTGGGCCGGTATGTCCGCTCCGGGAAGGGCGACGGCCGCATCCTCCCCGCCGCCAAGAAACGCGTAGAAAGTGAGGAACAAAAGAATCACACCTGTTCCCGCCACAACCGCCACTTTTGTTATGGAGCCCGCGGGCAACGATCCGGCGGGCGCGGCGTGAAGCCGCTTCCAGAGGCGGATCCCCTGGCTCTTGAAATCCGTCATCGTCCGTCCTCCATCGTTTCCAGTTGCCACTGGGCCCAATCGTTGCCGATCCGCATCCAGCCCCCTTCCCGCGCGACGCCGTCGACGACATACAAGCCCTCGGTGGCCGGGTACATGCCCAGCGGCAATAAGACGCCGCCGCCCGGTTCCTCCTGTTCGTAGAGAGAGAGGCGCTGGGCCGCATCGGTACGGAGCCAGGTAAAGCGCCCGTCATGCCACATTTCCAGGACATGGAAAGGGTCGGCCGCCGCGGCCTCGTCCAGCCAGTAGAGGCGCTTGACAAAGCCAAGCCTCCCGGCGCGGGGCTGCACCACTCCAGGCACAACCGCCAGCGAGCTGTCCCGTTCCCGCACCATCGCCTCGCGGGCGTGACGCCGGAGTTCCCGTTCCACCGCCTCCGCCTGGGCGCGCATGTTCGGTATCATGGTGCGGACTCTGTCCGCATCCACAGCGCCATCAACCGCGCGCTCGCCATCGCTGAACAGGGAAGCGGTGAGGAAAGAGAGGACGACGGCGCTCACAAACACGACCGCGATTTTTTTCCGGAGTGAGGGCCTGTTCATGGTCCGATCTCCGGTTCGGCGAAGCGCCACCGGGCGCGGTTGTTGCCGATCTGCAACCAGCCGTCGCCGACCACGCGCCGCACGATATAGAGGCCGTCCTCGGTCAGGTCGTAGGCAATCAAGGTGGGGTCCCCGTCCTTCTGTTCGTAGAGCGCGGGGGATTCCTGGGCGTGGGACCGGAGATAGGTAAAGCGCCCGTCATGCCACATCCCCTCGACCATGAACGGCCACTCCCTGGCCCTGTCATCGAGCCGGTAAGCGAATTGGAGCCGCGTGGGGTAGTCGGCCCGGAACGCCTCGGTCTCGCCCTCGGCCCTGGCCGCGGCCTCGGCCACCTGCCGCTCGGCGTTGGCCTGGGCTTCCCGTGCGGACTGGATCGCCGCGTCGGCCAACTCCTGATAGGCCGCCACCTCGGTCCGGGCGACAAAGGCGGGTTGATGGGCCTGGGGGGATATTCCCGGATCGGCCCCGGTGTCCGGCGCCTCGATCCGCACGACCAGATGGGGAGCGCCCGTGGCACGCTCGGTCACCAGGAAGGAATAGATGCGCCCGGATTCACACACCAGCGCAACGTTGGTGGTGACGCCCTCGGCAATCGGTTTCAGGAAGGCGAGATTCGCCGCCCCGGTGAGGTGCCAGTACTCGGAATCCCCGACCACGAAATCGAGTATGGTTTCCGTCGCCGGCAGCACGATGACGGTGGTGTGGCGCGTCTTCGCCGTGATCCCGACGATTTGATCCTCGATGCCGGCCACGCGCAACACCGTCTGATCGGGTGTTTCCTGCGCGAGTAGCGGGACGGTGAGACTCAGAGCC
Organism: Terriglobia bacterium; assembly: GCA_965218085.1. Classification (GTDB taxonomy): domain Bacteria; phylum Acidobacteriota; class Terriglobia; order 20CM-2-55-15; family 20CM-2-55-15. The sequence goes on from CBDCKF010000002.1 coordinate 765,180, forward strand.
GTCCCCATCGCAAGTGCAATGATTTTCATTGGAATGACTTCCTCCCTTTGGATAGGTGTTCGATGGCCTGTTCAAGGCCGTACTGTTCAACCGCTTCCGCCCGCCGCTTCGCGTCCACGGCGGACGAGGTATAGAGCCAGTAACTGGCCGGGTCCACTTCAAGTCTCAAGATGCCCGCCGAGTTCGTGCGCCGGAGATAGAGTTCCCGTTTGGGAATGAGCCCCCGAATGGTGTTCACTTCCGAAGGATTGAGCCGGAAGATATCCGCCGCCCTCTCCGGCAGATCGGGATTGGCGAGAAACAGCTTGGTCGGCATGGACTCGAGCAGCGCATCGGCCCCGACCGTCCCGGTCACATCGACAGCGCTCTGGGTGGCCAGGATCAGCGCCGCGTTCTTCTTCCGCCATGTCTTGGCCGCCTCGGCCAAATAGGCCAGCACCGAGGGGTCCTTCAGGTAACGCCACGCCTCGTCCACCACCATGAGTTTCACGCGGGCCGTCTCCGCCGGGTCTTCCAGCGCCAGGCGCAAGCGTTCCAGTAGGTAGAAGAGCGCGGCCTCGCACAGATCGTCATGCTCGGCGGCCCCGGCCAGGTCGATCACCTGCCAGTCGGCAAAGTCCAGATCCTCACCATCCGCCGCGTTGTCGAAATACGGCCCCCACGCTCCGGCTCCGTGCCATCGTTCCATCGCGGGCCACATCTTCGCGGGGAGCGATGCCACCAGCACGCCCAGCGCCCGCCGCTCCGGAGGAAAGGCGTAGATGTCTTCCACCCGGGCCCGGATCTCGCTGGGGTCCGATCCGGTGAGCTCCCAGCCGCCGATCCGCAACAGGCGGGACACCCACCCGGTCAGGAACGCATAGGTGCATTCCCCCGCCGGCAAGGCGAAAGGACGGAGACGGAAGCCGTCCGCGCCCGCTCCGCCGTCGGGGGAGAGTTCCATATAGCCGCCATCGAGAAAGCGCGTCAGCCAGCGGTAGGATCCGCCCAGATCGAGGATGAGGACGCGGGGATCGTACTGGAGGGCCTGAACCAGCAGGAAGTTGAGGGTAAAACTCTTGCCCGCTCCCGTGGCTCCCAGGACCAGGGTGTGCCCCACGTCGCCGGCAAAAAGATCGTAGTGGTAGGGCGTCTTCCATTGCGTCTCAAGGATCGCCAATGCGGGTTGTCCCAGATGGCCGCTTGTCGGGGTGCCCCGCGGGGGGCCGAAGATGGGAGCCAGGCAGGCCGCCGCACCCGCCGACATGAACACGGAACGGACCTGCCGTTTGCGGGGTTGCGCCGGCATCCTCGAGAAGAACGCGGGAAGCTGCCCGTAGCCTTCCCGGATCACCTTCGCGTCATGGCTGGCGAAGATGCGGCGGACGTCGCCGTCTAACTGTTCGGTCTCCTCCAGCGGGCCGTGAATGGCGATAGTCAACGACACATCGCCATAGGCCACGCCATCGGTTTCCAGTTCCACCAGGGCGTCACCCAGCCGATTCGATTCCGCCGCCGCCGCCGAATCCTCCATGGCAACCGCCGTGCCTTCGGTTTCCTGCATGTGCGCCGCCATCGAGTAGCGCTTTGAGAAGTAGTGCTTCTGCGCGCCACGGATCTTTCGCCGCGCGGATTCGAGCCGTTGCGGCCGCCATTCCAGCGCGACGGTCATGGTGGCGTCCATCCGGTAGAGGTCCCCCAGGAGGTTGGCCCGTGCCGTCGCCGGCGGGGAGAGCAGGGAATAGAGGATCAGGGGTTCGCCATCGAGCCGGAGGTAACGGCGTTCGGCTTCCAGTTCCGAGACAGCCAGCCGCCAGTTCATCCCGCTCCCGGTCGCCCCGTCCCAAAACGTGCCGGGCCGGTTCACCAGTTCGCTCAAGACACACGACGCTGGGTGTGCGTCGAGCAACCTCAACGGTGTCAGGTCATCGACCAGGACCCGGCCCGCTTCCACCATCTGCCGGAAGCCGGCCGCCGCCGATTCGATGTTCGCCTGGAGGTAGACGGATTCATGTTTGTTCCGCCGCCGCGCCATCCAGTTCTTCGCGTAGGCCATCCACCACGGCCCGGCCGTGCGCTCGCCAGCAACCGTGGCGAGCCCCGGATCGTGCGCCCATGCGACATAAGCGCTCATCTCCCGTACCCGTTCGGAGAGGAAGGCGTGGCGCTTCTCCCGCCCCAGCGCCACGACGCCGCCCCCGCCCCCGCCGTCGCTCTCGAAGCGGCTGGCCCGGCGAAACAGATAGAAGTAAAGCCGGGTCCGGGCGTCGAGGCCGCTCAACATCCGTTGCCAGCGGTCCAGTATTCGATCCATCTGTTCCGGGGTCTGTCCGTCAAGAACGCTGGGCTCAAGCCGCGCCATGCTCACGAGTTCCCCGCTTCGCGTCAGGCAAGTCCGGCCATCGTCGAGCCATCCCCACCAGGGGAGTTCATCGGCCAGCGATCCCGCCGCCGCGTAGTCCCGTACTTCAAGGCTTAGATTCATTCGATCCTCGTATCTTTTTGTTCCGGCACCATATTTCAGCAGTGCGTCTCGATCAGCGCGGCCAGCCCCACCCGGTCCGGGCGCGGCGCAAAGCGCAACACGATCCCGGTGTCGGGGCCCATCACCCGTAGCGTCGCGGCTGTCGTTGCTTGTAAGAGCGCCAGAATCTCGGCCGGGTCGAGTTCGACCGACTGAGACGGGCGCGGTATCGAATAGTCGATCCGATGCCGCCGTAGCTCGCCCTTGCGCGCCGCCCCTCCGTCCCATTGCACCGTGACCGGCGGCCGGCTCCATTCACGGCCTGTCAGGGCGATCCACCAGTAACGCGGATCAAAGACGAGCGGTACGTTCGGGGCATCCGGGTGCATCGGGAGAATCAGTTCCGCCCGGATCGGCTCCGGCCCGGAGTAACCCGCGCCGCTCCCATCCGCCCGGCAAGCGAGCATCACCGCGATGGTGAGGTCCGCCGCCTCCACGTTCAGCGCGTCTTCGAAACCCGGCATGAGCCGCGCCCCCGATCGAGGTTCCCAATAGAGCCACACCCCGTATGCGTCATTACTGGTGGTCACGCTTTCGATTGCGTTCCCGCCTTCAAAGGGCGACTGAGAAGCGGCCGCCGAAGCGGCCGCCCCCAGCGCCGCAAACAAGACGGCGATGGCTTTTCCCATCATTGGCGGATGCATAGATACCAGGGCTCGGGGGCCCATTTTCCGGGATCGTAGCGGGCGCGAAACCCGGTGGACGCCCGCAGAATCTCCAGCATGTGGGGGTCCTGCTTCCACGCCCAGAACCCGGTGGCGTAGAGCGCCCCGAAGATGACGATTCCGATGACAATGGAGTTGATGGCATTCCACATCGCCATTCCCAGCGTGGCGCTCAGCAGAAACCATTTGCGCTCGACTCCCATGATCGTCAGCGGCTTGCTCAGTGCGGGATAGGCCCGCCACACCCGGCCCGGCTCCATCTAGAACAGCCAGTTCAGGAAGTTGGCCGCGCCCATCGCCATCCCCAATCCGAAGACGATCCCAGCAAGGGCGCGCTTCGAGCCGCCCTCGCCAAAGGCGAACATCAACCCGCCGATCACAATGGCGATCAGGCTCAGGCCCCGCGCCAGGGGCCCGGTGAAGGCCGCTTCGAGAACACTGACGGCGTTGAGCCACGGGCTCGTGCCCGCGGGGGGTGCCACTGGCGGTGCTTGCGCCAGCAGGTCGGTGACCGTTATCAGCCCCAGCGCGAGCGCCGAGCCGATCCGTTGCTGGAATCTTTCTGTGAATGTCATTGCGTCGTCTCCTTTCGATGTTTGCGATTGATTCCTTCAGGATCCGGAAAACTCGCCCCGGTCCTCGTGTTTCAGTTTCTCGGCGATGGCCTCCTGCCCCGCCTCTCCCCGCCGGAGCGAGCGTTCCATCAGATCGACCTTCCGGCCCATGTCGGCCAGCCCCGCCGCCCGCGCCCCGGCGTAGATGCCGAGTGCGATTGTCAGCACCGCCGTTCCGGCATACACGGTGAGCGGCTGCCAGTATTTGGCAAAGATGAATCGCCAATATGGATTCAGTTCGGTGTAGCGCTCCCCGCCCAGCAGGAGCGTGAAAGCGATGATGACGGCGGTAAACCCGATGCTGATCCTCCACGGTTGCATCCCCCCTCCCTAGAGTTCGATGGATGCGGGATCGCGGCCAAGCCCGCCCCCGCGTCTCCCGGAATCCCGGCCCCCGCCCAGCGCCCGCCGCATGGCCCGCCCCGCTGCCGGACCGTTGCCGTGCATCCGGAAGCCCGCCGCCGCCTTGGCCGCGATCTCTCCCGCGCGGTAATGTTCGGTGGCCACCTCGATGTTGCAGCGGCCCGTTCGTCCTTCGGCGTCGTCGTATTCCAGTTGCGCGTCCGGGTAGAGCACCTTGCCGTCTTTGACCGGGAGGCCCAGCTCTTCCGCCATCCGGAAGCGCGCCGCATCCGCCGCCCTGTTCCCCCTCTCGGCGCGGGCTTTCTCGGTGGCCTGTGCGACCCGGCTTTTGAGTTCCGCGTCGATGCGGACCCGGCGAACGACGCCGCCCCGCTGGGCAATGCGGGCGCTCTCGGCCCGCCCGGCCCGGTAGATGGCGGTGTCGTGTGCGAGTTCCCCGCGCTTGGCGATCCCGGCGTGGGTTTGCTGCCCGGCGTCCATGCCGTATTGGACGGAGTGTTCCCGCGCTTCTTTGGCTCCGCGCCCGGTGAGCGTGAGCACCGTATAGGCACCCCCCTTCGGCCCGGCGGCCTTGTGTTCGGTGACCCGCCCGCGCCGCACCAGCTGATCCACCCCCCGCCGCGTCGTGTAGGGGTGTCCGCCAAAGTGCGCTTCTGAGATGTCGCGGTAAGCGACGGCCCGATACATGCCGATATCGGCCATCGCCCGCTCGGTGCGCTCCCCGATGTCGATGCGGGCCCGGCGCGGATCGCGCTCGCGTTGCCGGCGCTCCCGCACCCGCTCCCGCCGTGCCACCTGCAGGGGATCGACCGCTACCCCCTGCCGGGAATCGGACAGGTCTCTTGGATCGAACATGGCGGCTCCTTACCGGCTCGGGCCGGTGTCGCGTTCGGGTTCTTTCCCGGTCTCCGGGGCCGGTTCGTGGGCGGGGTAGTGTGCGCGATGCGCCCCGACCGGCACCGGCTGTTGTTTCTCCTGTTCCGGTTCTTGCTCCGGGACCCGCTCGTGCAAGCGGCTGCGCTCGATCAGGTAATCGGACATCTTCTGCGCGTCGGCGCTGGCTCGGTGAATCTCGCGGGGATCGTCTTCAAGAACCTTTATCCAACTCTTGATGTAGGCCGCGCCGCGCGAGGGATCGTGACCGACGCCCACGCGGTCGCCGGTCATCATGGCGCTGATCTCGGCGCGGAGTTCCTCCCGCGCATAGGACGGCGAGTCAAACCCGTCCTTGACGCCGTCATGCAGGGACTTTCGGTTCAGCCGCCCCGGATGGCCGGTGGCGTGTCCGGCTTCATGGAACGCGGTCTGGTAATACGCGGTCGCCGTCGTGAAACAGTCTCTTTCCGGGAGTGTGACCTGATCTTTTTTCAGCGAGTAGTGCGCTGCCTCGCCGCCCGGCACATGCCTGAAATTGACGCCGCTGTTGGCAATCAACTGTTCGGCGTCCCGGTGAACCTCCCATTCCGGCTTGCCCCGCTGGGCCAGCGGCTGCAGGTCGAGGCCATCGGCCTGGTCCACGTTGAACACGGTGAACGTCCGCACGACGGGATGGCGCCGGGCCTCCGGCTCGTCCCTGTAGATCAGGCGCCCCTCCTTGTCCTTCTTCGGCTTGTCGTTCTCGTCCTTCTCCACTGCCGCGCCCCGGTCCTTGTAGTAAACGACCCGGACGCCCTTCTCGCCTTTGCGGACCTGTCCGCCCGCCGCCCGGATCTGGTTATAGGTGCCCCAGCGGTTGTCCTCCATGCCCCGCTTCCGGGCCACGGCCATCAGGTAGAGGGTGTTGCCGCCCTGGTACGGGCGTCCCGTTGCGAAGTTCTGAGGGATGTGCGGCCGGCCACCGGATTTCCACGGCAACTGGAACGGCGCTTCCTGTTTCTTCACCTGCTCGACAATCGTGTCTGTAAATTCCTTCACCCATTCGGGTTTTGCCACAGGCGGCTGTTTTCGCTTCCAGCTAGGCATCGGTGTCCTGCGCCTCCCACACTTCTTTCGGGGTGTGGCCGCCGTCCCCCTCGACCAAGCCCAGCCGATCCGCCAGCTCCCGCGTCACTTCAACCGGATGGCCGCTGTCGAGGGCTTTCCAGAACCCGGCCTCGGTGTCCACCGCCAGCACCGTTTCCCCGTTGGTTTTTCTTTCGATAATCACGCGACCCTCCCGCGCCCGCCTCACCGGGCGCGATTAAAATGTTGTCCGGGCCTCACCCCGGAAATGGAGCCGGGCGGTTGCCCGCCCTCCCGCCCCGCATCGAATACATCCCCGGCATCCACCGGCAGGCGGTTCTCGCCGTCTTCGTCCCGATCCGGAATCATTCCCGCCCCCTCATCGAGGGGATTGGGTCAGTCCCGCACGCCCGCACAGCCGGCAAACGATGTGAATGAGAGCCCGGCGCCTCGGAAACGGGCCCGGGGGTCCCATACCCGGATTTTCCTGGCCTCTCGCGGCTTCGTTTTCGCTTCCGTCACAGGTTTTGCGATACTGCCCGATTGATCACGGCGGGGGGAAGTATGATCCGTCACGCGGCGGGGGTACTTTTTCCGGTAGACCCGTTGATGGTCCCGGTGATCGAGCTTTCCTTCCGGGCTGTCCTGGTGTTTTTTGTTCGCACGACGCCGTTGTAGCATCCGCGCTTTCTTCCGGCAGCCATCCCCGCAGTAGGCCTGCCCCCGGTAGCAGGAATGGCAGATATAGAACACCGTCTTGCACCCCGGCCCCCGGCAAGGCACCTTGAGCCACACCGTTTTCTTTCTGGACATCGCATCCCCCGCACGATTCCACAGCCGCCTGAAAACGGTGGGCTGTGGGCGCAGGCGGCTGGGATATCGATCTAGGAGCCTGTCGGGAATAGATTGGGGATGGGTAGCGACAGAAGTCGGGGAAGAACCGGATGGGACCTAAGCTGGACGGGTGGATTTGTAGAAGAAGGCATGACGAAATGCTTCCGATCCGATGACCTGAATCAGAGCTTGTTGATGCCGCCGTCGTTACACGACTGGCTTCCGGAAAATCATTTGGCGCGATTTGTGGCCGACCTGGTGGAGACGCTGGATCTGTCGGCGTTTTACCGTTCCTATGAGGCGAAGGATGGACGAGGTCAGGCGGCCTACTCCCCGGTGCTGATGGTGCGGTTGTTGGTGTACGGATATTGTACCGGGGTGGTGAGTTCGCGGCAGATCGAGAAACGGACGCATGAGGACGTGGCGTTCCGGTATTTGAGTGCGGACACGCATCCGGATCACAGCACGTTCAACGAGTTTCGGAAACGGCATTTGGAGGCGTTGGCGGGACTGTTTTTGCAAGCGCTGGGATTGTGCCGGAAGGCGGGGCTGGTGAAACTGGGGCATGTGGCGGTCGACGGGACGAAACTCCAGGCGAACGCCAGCAAGCACAAGGCGATGAGTTATGGGCGGATGAGGGGGGCCGAAGAGACGCTGAAGGCGGAAGTGGAGGAGTTGCTGAAGCGGGCCGAGGCGGTCGACGCGGTCGAGGATGAGAAGCAACGGCAAGGACGGGGCTCTTGTCAAGAAAGTTGTGTTTGAGGAGGGGATCATAAGTCCTCCTCAAAGCGGGATTGGAACATGGCGTTGAGCTGATGAAGAGCGGAATGGATGGAAGTGGCCGGAGATTTCCAACGGCCGTTGTGGAGGTGAGAGACGGCCAAGCCGAGTTTGAACTTGAGGGTGTCTTCGGAGTGAAAGTAGCCGCCCGAATTGCGGCGCATAATTTCCAGTTGTCCGTTGACGGCCTCGACGAGGTTGGTGGTGGAAAACGATTTGCGCATGAGGTCGGGATACTTGAGGAAGGCGAGATAGTGAGTCCGTTTCTTGCGGAGCCCCGCGATCCAGGAGGGATAGTGCTGGGCGAAGCGGTCACAGAGTTCCTCGAACCCTTGGTTGCCGACATCCTCACACCAGGAGGACTTGATGGCACGGAAGCGTTGCTGAAACTCGGCGGCGTCGGATTTGGAGAGATGGCTCTTAGCATTGCGCTGCATGTGGACGGTACAGAGCTGGATATCAGCATTGGGAAAGAAGCCTTCGCTGACCTTGAGAAGGCCGGAGAAATCGTCCTGGACGAAGATCATGACGCGTCGGAGACCGCGCTCGATCAGAGAGCGGAGAACCCCCTTCCAGTCTTCGAGATTCTCGCGGCCGGGTTTGGCAATGCAGGCCAGGACACGCTTCTTGCCGTCGCGGCCTAGACCCACCACCAGGTAGATACAGGCCGGACGCAGCCGGTCGCCGTCGCGGAGTTCGACGTACTTGCCATCCACGAATAGGGCCAGCAGATCCGTGTCCAGTGGCCGGCTGTTGCCAAGATCGAGTTCTTCGATCAGGCCCGACGCCACCCGTTCCAGATCCTGTTGGGACCCGGACAGGCCCATCTTCTGAAGCGCCTCCCGGGCCGCATTGACCGAACGGGATGAGGCCAGCAGTCCCAGCAAGATGGACTCGACTTCTTCAGGGTAGCCGCGCTGATACGGGGATGGTAGGTTCGCGGGACGGAAATCCCCGTTACGGGTTCGAGGGACACGGATATCGATCGGAACGCTGCCCACTTGGAGGGAGCGATCGTAAAAACCATTGGGACGGTCGTCGGGGCGGTGTTCAAGATGCAGGTCCCGTTCGGCCACACTGAGGCCCGACAACAGGGTCCCCAGTACCTCGCGCAGGCTCAGATCGGCCAGCCCGGAGGCCAGCAGGGTCTGGATCTGTGTTTTTGTGGATTCAGAAATCTGTTCTGATGGTACGCTTTCATTCGGATCTGTAGACATTGGGTTCAACTCCATAACTGAATAACTGATGACTCAGGTCTAGGGCTCCAGCGTGAACTGGAGCCCGCTTCAATTTCAGCGGGCGACGGGGGCTGTGGAAACTGCCGGGCCTATGGAAATCGGGGGAATCGGTCGCCTTCGGCGGCTTCTTCTTGATGATTTCCACAGGCCCTTGGAACACCTCCGGCGTCCGCACAGTTCCCACAGCCCGGACGACGAATCTATCATTCTCTCTCAACTGGAAATCACGAAACACAACTTTTACGTTACTCCCAAGGACGGACCGACCAGTTGCCGAAGGAATTGGCGCGGCGGGAAAGCCGGTTGAAGAAGATTCGACAGGCCCGGGCGGAATTGGAAGCGGAAGCCCGGCAGAAGGCGGCGCAGGCGGACGCGGAAGCGCGGATGGCCCAGCGGCGGAAGCAAGAGGAGCGAACGGGGAAGAAGACGGGTGGAGGCCAACCGCGGGTTCCCGATCCGAAGCAGGCGGCGCCGGATGCGAAGGCGCAGCGCAACTTCACCGATCCGGACAGCCGGATCATGCCCGACGGCGCGCACAACGGCAGTTTCGTGCAGGCCTACAATGCCCAGATCGCTGTGGACGATGACACGCAAGTCATCGTCGCGGCCGAGATCACCCAGGACGCCAATTACAAAGAGCAACTGGCGCCCATGGTCGCGCAAGTGCGGCGGAACACGGGGACCCGGCCCGTCGCGGTCAGCGCGGATGCCGGGTATTGGAGCCCCAGGCAGGTGACCGACCCGCGAGCCGCAGGGATCGATTTACACGTGGCCACGGGGCGAGTCCGGACCGGCGCATCCCCGAAGTCTTCCGGCGGCCCGCCCGGAGCGGCTGAAGGCGCCGGCGTACGGGAGCAGTTGTTTCGTTACGGAGGAGGATTCAAGCCACTGGCGGCTTGAATCGAAGCAGGGAGATCCTGGCAAACACAGAATCCGCGGATGAAAAATACGTATCGCGCTCAATGGGGGCTGCCGCAATCTCATCTCATGGATCTGTCTGAGCAAACGCTTCCCAAGGTGGCCTTCATCCTGAAATCGCGATGGGGCTTTCAGCTTCAGACTTCTCCAGATTTCTTATTACCGACAGGCTCCTAGCAGCCCGTCGGACTTGGCAATGGCAGCCAAGCATCGAAGACCGGGTGATCAAACATTTCCAAGACTATTCGGCGGATAAGTGCCGAAATGGTCTGTGATTCGACGTTCGCAGGCCTTCGCAGGCAGCCGGAGCGGTGTTTTCTCGACCGGGAACTGGATCTGGAACCTGGGTCGGTAGTCGGCGATGCCTGTTGGGAGAGATTGAAGAGCCGCTTCAGATTCCAGGCCATGCTGACCCGGGTCCATTCCCCGGATGCCCATCGAGTCCCCTGAGGTGAAACTGCCGAAATCCCAACACGGACTTGACGATTCCAAATACCGGCTCGACCGTGGACTTGCGTTCCGCATAAATGGCCCGGCCTTCGATGGTCGATAACCGATGCTCCATCGCCTCGACCGGACTCGCATCGGGCGACACAGGCGGTGGCTCGGTCCAACGCCGTTCCACCGGCGGATGATGGCGCTCCCGTCCCATGGCGATGTAGGGCGTCACGCAGGCAGCCTCGCAGACCTGAACGTTGGCTTCGCTGTAATAACCGTTATCGGCCAGTATCGTCTCCACTGGCCCCAGGGGTCCGCTCAGTTCTTCCAGAGCCTGGAGCGTCGGCTCGACTTCTTGTTTGTCGTAACCTTGTTGCATGGATCATCCCGAAGGATGCCTTATCATCGTGTTTTTCAACACCGGGGATAACTTAGATGCCACATAAGTTCAACGCAGCCCGACGGCACAAGTTTGATAAGGCGCAGTATCGGGTGATCAACTGGGCGGAATATAACGAGAGCCTGCGCCAGCGGGGTGATCTGAGGATCTGGGTCAGTGAGGAGGCTCAAAGTGTGTGGAGCGCGCCGCGCCGCACGTCACGGGGTGGCCAGCGGAGATACTCGGATCTGGCGATCGAGACATGCCTGACGCTGCGCACGGCGTATCGGCTTGGGTTGCGGCAAACGCAGGGACTTATGGGATCCATCGGCACGCTCATGGGGCTGAATATACGGGTGCCGGACTTCTCCACACTGTCGCGTCGTGCAAACGGCTTGAGCATCGCTCAGGTGATGATGCAAGCCGGATCTGTGCCTGTCCATCTGGTGGTGGACAGTACCGGCCTCAAGATCTTCGGCGAAGGGGAATGGCTCGCGCAGAAGCATAAAATCAAGGGAATACGCCGCCGCTGGCGCAAACTCCACCTCGGACTGGACCTGGCCAGCGGTGCGATTGTTTGCGCCAATCTGACTCACGATGACGTTGGAGACAGCACTGCATTACCCGGGCTCCTGGATCAACTCGATGCCCCGGTCGCGGGCTTTCTGGCTGACGGCGCCTATGATGGAGCGTCTACACGAGATCTGCTGAGGGAACGGTATGGGGAGACCCTGGATGTGGTTATACCGCCGCCAAAGAACGCAGCGATCCGACCGCAATCGGCGCGGGATCCAACCGTTCGGGATCGCCATATTGCTCAGATCCGCAGCAACGGCCGCATGGCCTGGCAAGTGGCCACAGGGTACAACCCGCGCAGCCGGATAGAAACGCAGATCGGCCGTTGGAAGGGTGTCATCGGCCGCAGACTCCAATCCCGCAGCTTCTCCAGGCAGATCACGGAGATCCAACTCGGCCAAAAAGTCCTGAACACAATGACCGCACTCGGACGGCCTGTGTTCGAGCGTATCGCCTGACGCTACCGCTTGGGAAAGGGCGAATTCCATCTCCGCCCCGATCCATGCAACAACGCTTCTTGGAAGCAACGTCAATTACCCGATGACTAGCCACTTCGATATCGAAGCGCTCCGCATCCATTTCACCGATCAAGGGGAAGGTGAGCCGATAGTCTTGATTCACGGCTTCATGGGCAGTGTTGAAAGCAACTGGAACAAGTGGAATGTTTTTGAACGGTTGTCAAAAGACCATCGAATCATTGCACTCGACTGCCGCGGCCATGGCAAGAGCACCAAGCCTCATGATCCAAAACACTATGGACTCGAAATGGTTTGGGACGTCGTCCGCCTCCTGAAGCACTTGGAGTTGCCGAAAGCACACATCATTGGATACTCCATGGGAGGGGAAATCGTCGCACGACTCCTCACAATGAGCCCTGAGGTATTTCTCACAGCGACCATCGCTGGAGCTTCTGTCTCGCCATCCTGGGACAACCAGAAAGCCGACATGGAAGCCGCAGAATTCGAACAGCGGAGCGTACCCGTCTCGTACCTGGAACGTCAGATGGGGCAAGAACCAACCGCGGTAGAGGTCCGGAGTCGATCGCAGAAGTGGCTCAATGATCAGGATCATCTCGCGCTCGCCGCTGCTATGCGGGCGATGGGAGAGCTAGTGGTAACGAACAATCAAATGCGTGCTGTCGAAATTCCTGTGCTGGGTATCTGTGGTGCCGACGACACTCGCCATTTAGGCGGCTTGGACCAACTGAGACAAGAAATGGGAGACAGGCTGGGAAATCATTTGCAAGTAGAGAAAATCGAGGGAACTCACCTTGGAAAGCATGCAGCTCCCAAGAAGGCGGAATTCGTTGAAAAGATAATCGAGTTCATCGCTGCGCATTCTTCTTCACTATAGGTGTCGGTCGCCAAGAATCGACTAAAGCCGAATTCATGTTCCTGAACAGTATTCTCAAATCGAGGTGCCTGGCTACGGCGGCAGTGCGAGGTTCTACCGGGAGGAGATGATGATCGACAGCACGGTGCCGGGAGCCGACTGGCAGGCGCCTTCGGATCCGGATGAGCTAGCAGCCTGTCGGACTTTTGGGGCCGGAGTTGGATGTCGGGCATGCGAGAAACAGGGGCATGAGCGAACGATTTCTTGCTGTGGATCGAGACACGCCGTACTTGTTGCCGCCGTCGGTCCAGGATTGGCTTCCGGAAGAGCACCTGGCGCGGTTCGTTGTAGAGGTGGTGACGAAGCTGGACCTGCGTGACCTGGAGAAGGAGTACGCGGGGCGGGGTTCGAAGGCCTACCATCCGGAGATGCTGCTGGCGTTGCTGTTCTACGGATACGCGACGGGAGTGTTTGCGAGCCGGAAACTGGAACAGGCGACGTGGGATTCGCTGGCGTTCCGATATATCGCGGCGAACACGCATCCAGATCACGACACGATCGCGGCGTTTCGGAAGCGGTTTCTGAAGCAGTTGAAGCCGTTGTTCGTGCAGATTCTTCTGCTGGCGCGGACGATGGGATTTTTGAAGCTGGGGAAGATCAGTCTGGATGGGAGCAAGGTCCAGGCGAATGCATCGAAACATAGCGCGTTGAGCTGGGGGCACGCGACGGAGTTGGAAGAACAGTTGAAGGCCGAAGTCGCGCGCCTGATGGAGTTGGCGGCGGCGGCCGACGCGGAAGTGCCGGAGGGAATGGACATCCCGGCCGAACTGAAGCGGCGCGAGGACCGGCTGAAAGCGATCGCCGAGGCGAAAGCGAAGATGGAGGCGCGCGCTGCGGAACGCCATGCGGCCGAGCAGGCCGAGTACGAGGCCAAGATGGCCCAACGCAAGGCCCGGGCCAAAGCGACCGGGAAACGGCCGGGAGGCAAGCCGCCGCAACCGCCCCAATCGGGCGTGCGCCCGAACGACCAGATCAATCTGACCGACGAGGAATCGCGCATCATGCCGGCGGGCGGGAAGAGTTTCCAGCAAGCCTATAACGTGCAGGCGGGGGTCGACACCGAGACCCTGCTCATCGTCACCGAATCCGTCACAACGCACGCCAACGACAAACAGGAAATCGAACCGGCGCTCGGGACTCTCGATGCACTGCCTCAACCGCTGGGAAAGGTCGAGGCGATACTGGCCGACAATGGCTACTACAGCGAAGGGAACGTGAAGGCGTGCGAAACGGCCGGCGTGATGCCCTACATCGCCATGGGCCGTGAGCGCCATCATCCACCGGTGGAACAGCGTTGGACCGAACCGCCACCGCTGTCGCCCGACGCGAACCCGGTCGACGCCATGGCCCATCGGCTATCGACGATCGAGGGCCGGGCCGTTTACGCTCAGCGCAAGTCCACGGTCGAGCCGGTGTTTGGAATCGTCAAATCCGTGCTGGGATTCCGGCAGTTTCACCTCAGGGGACTCGACCCGGTATCCGGTGAATGGACACTGGTCAGCATCGCCTGGAACCTGAAACGCCTGTTCAATCTCTCCGGGCAGGTCTCCTGCCCGACTGATCCCCGCTCCAGCCGCCCGTCCGGACGCCAAAAACGCGACTCCGGGCTCCTGCGTGGATCTCTGGCGTCCGAATCCGGCTCTCTCTTGCGACGTCTCAGGTCGATCGTCTCGTCAATGTTCAATCACACGCTCGGAGACGCGCCGTTGCTACGGTCAAGTCCGACAGGCTGCTAGGCGCGGATATCGAGGCGGGATCGTTCAAACAGCCGATAGAACAACGGTTCGATCACGTCAAGGATAAGCTGGCGGAGGATCACCACCCGATTGTGCTGAGCGAGCGGCTGGATGATCTCGATGCTCCCCCCAAGGATATGAGGGTGGAGCATCCTAGTGGTGTTCGAACTACCATACGATACTTTGAAAACCGTGGCCCCGACAAGAAGAAGACCAAACCGACCGAGAAAGGGCTGTTGGCTCGGTTTTCGCTTCCGGAAGCGCCTGAGAACATCTATCGGTTGACGCCCAAGCGGAGGCTCTATACAGAGAAGCACTTGGTTCTTAGCCACCCAGCTTTGCCGCAGCGATTGGCAGACGTCAACCAGATACGGCTCGGCTTCCGGTTCCTGAAGGGGATGGGGCCGGCGTATTCCGGATTTTTCAATACAGCCGCAGGCAGCGTTCGAAGGTTCCATTTCCAAATTTTCGGTATGCCGTTGCCGCTATGGGAGAATCTCGAAGCCGAATACGTGACGGTGGTGAATCGGCAGTTGGATGGTGCGGTCTCGCGCGGTACCATCCAAGGCTGGCCGTTCCGCGCACCAATCTATGAATCAGGCGATCTAGAGGCACTCGCCGAACGAGTCTCGGCCGCCATTGAGGAACAACAACAGGAGCGGCCGGCGAAGGACACGGACCTCCTGTTCACGCTGGAGGAGGACGGCACGTTCAAAGCGGTCTTGGTCGAGCGGTATGTCGCGAAAATAAAGCCCAAGAGCTTCTATCCCGAGCAGCCGAATGCCTATGGTAACTTTGGGGATCTTGAACTGTCCGGCTTGCTCTTGGTGAAGGATGGGAAGGTCTTTGAGATGCTCGAGACCAATCCACGCCTAGCGGCTGAGCGCATCGAAGCAGCCTTACGGGAAACCACGAGTTGACTAGGCATTGTCAGGGGGCGAGTCGCCCCGGGGAATCTCACCCCGAGTCGCTCAGAGAACCGCGCGTGAGTCTTTCGACTGGCGTTGTCAACTTGGGACTACCACTGCCAGACTAGCGGCATGAAATCCACCCGATCCCTCTACCACGGACACCGCTATCCCGCCGAAATCATCAGCCATGCAGTCTGGCTTTACTACCGATTCAGTCTCAGCTTTCGGGAAGTCGAGGATTTGCTGGCCGAGCGAGGAATCACCGTGTCCTACGAGACAATTCGCCGCTGGTGCGCGAAGTTCGGTCTCGAGTATGTAAGGCGTTTGAAACGACGCCAGGGTCGTCTCGGGGATAGGTGGTTCCTGGACGAAGTCTTCGAGACGATCAACGGCGAAGGGTAATATCTGTGGCGGGCCGTGGATCAGGACATGGTTGCTCCAAACAACCATAAGTAACATTCTGAAACGTTGAGCTGTTAAAGGCGCTCGGATTCTTCGTTTGCTGCTTCAACGGGTTCCCAGGACCCTCACGCTTCTCTCTCAACCTGCCCGGACAGTGTCCACAACATCCTCTTATTTTGACCACCCGCCGCCGAATTCATGCGCTCCTCATATATACTTTCCGTATTGTGAAGAAGTTCGCCGCGGTTGCCCTGCTTCTGGCCGTATTCGCCCCAGACGCCAGGCCCGACGTACGGGACGAGACCGCCGAGTTCACGTTCGCGCGGGTGCAGTTCAACATGACTTTCGAAGCGATCTTCGATCGCGAGGCGCCCTGGCATCACGACTACCCCTATGCCGAGGATCTCTATCTCGGGCTGGTCGAGGAATACACGGGCGTTCACACCTCGCCTGAGGCGTATCAAATCGTTCAACTCGACAGCGAGGATATCTTTCGTTTTCCCTTCCTCTACTTCTCCGAACCGGGCTTCATGGACCTGACCGATGCCGAAGAGTCAAACCTCCGGGCATACTTCGAACGGGGCGGGTTTGCGATGTTCGACGACTTCCGGGGCGCCGACCTCGACCACCTGCGGCTGCAAATGAAGAAGCTGTTTCCCAACCGCGAGATGTTTCCACTCGAGATCCGGGATTCAATGTTCAGTTCGTTCTTCGACATCGAGTCCCTTGAGATGGATCCCCCATACACGGACAATCGGTTCAGCGGATATCCCGAGTTCTGGAGCATGCGTGACGAGCACGGCCGCCTGATAATGATTGCCAACCAGAACAACGATCTGGGTGAGTTCTGGGAAGGGCTCGACAGGGGCGAAGTGTCGCTCGAATCCTCAGCGAAAGCCGTCCGGCTCGGTGTGAACTACCTGATCTACGCGATGACTCACTGATCGCGGTTGCACCAGCCGGCGTTCACGGTGATTTCACAATATTCGACTGAAGGGTCGGCCACACGTGAGCCACGGCCCTTATACGCGCTTGGGGATAAATTACAGATGTTGCAACTTGTTTGGCCCGCAGACGAGTTCCTTGCATCCATTACATTTCGATTTGACTAGACGGCAATTCGAATTCCGATGAGAATGTCGCACATGCGATCGCTCTACAGATCTGTTCTGCTTCTGATCTTACTCGCCACTGCTGGGGCCGCTCTCGCGCAGTTCGGCGGACGTTTCGGGGGTTTCCGGCTCTTCCAGAACGATCCTCCCGATACCGAGTTCATCTTCGCGCGGTGGCAGCCCAGGGATGGAAACGGCGGTTGGGCCCACGACTACCCCGCTGCCGAAGAGCACATCAATCAGGTCATGAGCGAGGCCACCGGTGTCGATGTCAACATGATGCCCTACCGGATCGTAGACATCGGCAGCGACGAAATTTTCGACTATCCCTTCGGATATATTTCGGAACCGGGAACGATGTGGCTTACAGATTTGGAAGTGAAGAACTTCCGTGAGTACGTCGACCGCGGCGGCATCGTCATGGTCGACGATTTCGACGGCCAGCGGCACTTCCAGATCATGTACGAACAGATGAGGCGTGTCTTCCCAGACCAGGAAATGCAGTTGTTGAACGACTCTCACCCCCTGCTCCACACCTATTACGACATCAACAGCCTCTATGTTCAGTCACCATACAACTACGGCGCGCCTCCGGTGTTTTACAGTTTTGAGGACGAGTGGGGAAACCTCCAGGTCATCATCTGCTACAACAACGATGTGGGAGATTTATGGGAACACATCGACGAGGGGAGATTCCCCCTTGCCCCCACAACCGAAGCCCTGCGGCTGGGTATCAACATCGTGGTCTACGCGATGACTCACTGAATCACGGAATCTCGAATCACCGAATCCAATGAAGTCCCGTAAAACTGTTTTGTCCCTCTGTTTGCTCGTCACGCTGGTTCCGCTGCTGTCCGCTCCACCCGCCGGGTCCGGAGCACAGGGAGGCCAGCAGATGGTCGAACCGTTCAAGATCTTCGACAACCTCTATTACATCGGAATGGACTGGGTCAGCGCCTATCTGGTGACCACCAGCGATGGCCTGATCATGCTGGATTCCCTATATGGCGCGTTTTCGACCGCAGCGATCCAGAACGTCCGCAAGCTTGGATTCGACCCGGCCGACATCCGCTACGTTATCGCCACGCATGGGCACGGTGATCACGCCGGGGGTGTGGGCACCGTCCAACGCGCTTCCAGAGCGCGAATCGCGATGGCTGCCGGAGATTGGGCAATGATCCGGGACACGCCGGAGGACCTCGTCATTGAGGACGGTGATTCGATCACGCTCGGAGATACGACGCTCCAGTTTTACCTGACCCCCGGTCACACTCTCGGCGTGGTGTCGATCGAATTCGGCGTGCGGGACGGAGACCAAAACCACAAGGCTTTTATGTTCGGCGGGATGGGGCTGAACTTCAGCGGCGTCGACCGCACCGAAATGTATCTGGAGAGCGTCGGAAGAGTGCGCGCAATGGAGGGTATCGAAGTCAACCTTACCAACCATCCTGGACCGGCGAGGATCTTCGAACGAGCGGCACTGCTCGAAGATCGGACGCCGGGCGCCCCCCATCCCTTCGTAGCACCGGACGACTTCACCGAGTGGATGCGTGAACTCCAGGTGAACGCAGAAGGAAAACTTGCTGATGAACGGCGAGCTCGCGGCCGCTAAGGTTTCCCTGCAATTATGGAGATCGAGAAGTCCATCCCCATAATTGCAGTTTTCTTCCTCTCTTAAACTCCTGCCGCCCGCAGCGCTTCCCGTACCCGAGCATCTCTGAAGGGAACCCGACGGACACGAACGCCGGTCGCATCGAAGATCGCGTTGGCGACTGCGGCAATCATTGGCTTGAGTGAGGCCTCACCCGCACCATAGTGAGGCATATCGTCCCGGTCCGGGTTGGGATCGCCGTTCACGAGTACAACATCGATCTGCTCCGGAGCGTCTGAGTGCCTGAGTGTGGGATGGGTGTTCCAGTCCACACTGGTCACCTTTTCCGTATCGAACTGCACTTCCTCGCACAGCGCGCGGCTCAAGCCGTGAAGAAGGTTGCCCTCTACGGTGTTGCGCAAACCGACGGGGTTGATCACCAAGCCACAGTCGTGGGCGCAAACGATCCGTTTGACCCACACGTGACCGGTTTCGCGATCGACTTCGACCTCGGCGATGTCAGCAATGACAGTTGCACTGCGGTAACAGTAGGCAATGCCGCGGCCGGTAAGAATCCTGCCGGTGCCGAGCGGCTTCGGTGAAACACGCGTGTCCCAGCCAAAAGCTGCCGCGGCCTCCTGAATGACGCCAATCGAGCGCGCCCGTCTGAACCCGTCGTCTTCGGCGGCATCGGCGAGAAGCTTCAATCGGAATTCGACCGGATCGGCCTGCGCCGCCATCGCCAGTTCGTCGATGAACGATTCACTTGCAAAGGTTATCTGCGGCCCATTGGGATCCCTCAGGTTTCCGGTACGCAACGGCGTCTCAAAGGACACCGGAAGCGGCACAACGTGAGTTTCGCGTCGCCGGTTGGGGATGACATACATTTCGGTGGGCACGTTCGCGCCGCCGGGTGCGACACGTTCGGGCCGGATTCCCATCAGCTGAGCGATCAGCACTGTGTCGGGCTGGTTGTATCCCACGTGGGCGTAGTCTGCGACCCGCGCCCGGTATTCCAACGCGGTCACCCTGCCTGCCTCGTCCAGTCCGCCACGCAAGCGGAACGCAAACGCGGGGCCCTTGGTATCCCAGGCCGTTTCCTCGTGCCGCGACCACTGCACTCGAACCGGCCGGCCAATCTCTTTGGCCAGAAAGGCGGCCTCAAAGCCGGCATCATCCGCGGCCGAGCGACCGTAGAGCTGGGGTCCGTCCATCCAGACGACGCGGACCTGGTCCCGTGGCATATCCAGAAATTCAGCGACACCGTCTCGCAGAAGATAGGCTTTCATGTCATTGGAATATATCGTCATCTGGCCGTTTGAAGGGTCGGCCAGGGCATGCGCGGGACCGATGGCGGTGTGTCCCTGAAACGGCACTTCGTATGCCGCCTCGACAACCTGGGCAGCGCCCGCTAACGCTTCGTCCGGATTCCCTTCTACAGGTGGAGTCCTGGTCTGGGTCAGGGACGAGGGCTCGGTATTGCGCAAATAGTCAAACAGATTTTCCGACCCCGGCAGAGGCGCGGTCTCGGGGTTTTGCCAGTTCACTCTGAGGCGACCGGCCGCCAGGATGGCCTCCTGTTCGCCCTCACAGATAACCGCAACGTAGTTGCCCCGGCTGACGACCTGGACGAATCCCGGGATGTCCCGAACAGAAGACTCGTCAATACTGACCAAGGTCGCACCCACCACGGGAGGCCTGACGTTGCGCGCATGGACCATGCCGGGGAGACTCACGCCTACAGCCCATTTGAGTGATCCGTCTACTTTTGGAGGGACGTCATATCGATCGATCGACTGGCCGACAATCTTGAAGTCCTGTACCGGCTTAAGGGATGCGACACCGGTCGTATCATTGATTCCTTCGCCGGTCAGCGTCACGTTGAACCGGTTGCCACCAATCAGTTCCCCGAAGGCAACATTTCTGGAGGAGTTGGCCCTTACTGTGATCACACCCTCGCTGACGTCGAGCTGATTCACAGGCACTCCGAAGCGCTCGGAGGCCAGTTCCAGCAGGACTCGGCGGGCTTCGGCAGCCACCCGCCGCATCGGCCAGCCGTCGGTCTGGATAGCATCGGAACCGCCCGATCCGCCCTGGTCGACGGTCGAGTCGGTTTGACCCATGATCAGGTTCGTCTGGTCATACGCGATGTCCAACTCATCGCACATCATCTGCCTGAGCGCGGTACCGGTCCCTTGACCTCCATCGGTCTTTCCGACATAAAAAGTCGCCGTGCTGTCTTCATGGATGACGATCCACGAGTCGAGTTGGTGGAAATCAGGGTCGGGATACGGACCGCCAGACTGGGGCAGGGCAGCCTGGCCGGAAACGGCGCGCAGCCCGCCGGCACCCGTTACGGCGGCGGTGCTCAAGCTCACAACAAATAGGCCTGAAGTCTTCAAAAAACTTCTCCGAGAGGTCGTCGGGTTCGCCTTCCCCAAAATTTCTTCGACTTCTTGTGGAACGTTTGTGAACTCTGTCATGCGACCACCTCCTTGCTCGAACCCGACCCATTGGCAGCGCTGGTTCTCGCGGCACGCTTGATCGCAGCCTGGATTCGGTAGTACGTCATGCATCGGCAGAGAGTGTCGTTCATCCACTCCCGGATCTCCGAATCGCTCGGGTTGGGATTGCGATCGAGCAGCACCTTGGCAGTCAGGATCTGTCCGTTCTGGCAGAAGCCGCACTGAGGCACCTGTTCATCAATCCAGGCCTGTTGTACGGGATGCAGCTCGCCGTTTTCTGAGAGTCCTTCAAGGGTGGTTATTTCCTGATCTCCGCCCACTACGGCAGTCGGCGTAATGCAGGACCGTACAGCCTCACCATCTATTATCACTGTGCATGCCCCGCACTGCCCCAGTCCGCAACCAAAGCGAGGCCCCTCAAAACCGAGAGCATTGCGCAGGATATAGAGCAAGGGAGTCGAAGTATCGACATCCACAGTGTGTTCCTCGGCGTTCACTTTCAATGTAATGATGCTCATCTTTTCTCCTTACATCTCCTTACAGATGGTATAGGCCGGTAAAGCGGCAAGAAACCAGTGCCGACCACCGCCGCAATTGGTCGATCATAGCGGCAAAAGTTGCGAGACGCACGCAATACGATGGCTCAAACCGAAAAATATAAGGGTTAGGAGCCGCGAAGAGAATTTAGTGTGCCTTGAGAAATGGGTGGAACCCATGTCATTGGCGAAAGCCACGGGAGCATCGCGAAAATCGCTCCGCTGGGCACCTGAGGGTTACGGCAATGGCGACAATGGAAGTTCAGTGCCTTCCGGGAGCGGCGTGCGGGCGGTGTTCATCACCATCGCGATCAGGGAGTAGTAGCCGATGATTCCGACGGTGTCGATGATGCCGCCCTCGCCGAACTGGGCTACGGCCCTGTCGTAGGTGGCGTCGCTCACACCGTTCGTCTCATGCAACTCGGTGAACAGCGCGTACAAGACAGCCTCATCCTCCGCCATGTCAGACGGGGGCCGGCCCTCGGCAATGGCCCGCGTAATGGCAGGACTCAATCCGGCGTCGATGGCGATGTCATGGTGCACATACCACTCGTACTGCTGCGTCCACCGGCGGGCCGTCATGAGGATTACAAACTCGCTGAGCCGGGGTGGTAGAGCGCTGTCGAAGCGAACGTAGTCGCCAATGGCCCTGGACCGTCGCATGATTTCAGGACTTCTCATCAACGGTATCCAGGGGCCGCCGGTGATCGGCACCCCTCGAATGCGTTCGTGCTCGGCAACGGCATCGCGTTGCGCGTCAGTCATCGCGCCGGGCCGGATCGGCGGCATTCGGTCCTGTCCATGCAGCGCCGCCATCGGCATCAGCACGGCCAGAATCACTCCTACTGCTATGGAAGAGGTAAGCGGGCTAAGGCAAATCGTCATGAGCGTCTCCAAAAACCTGAATGTTCAAGCAATGCCGCCCTCTGCTTCCCGACAGTACCTGCAGTTGAGCGAGAGGACCGTGTAATGGGCGAGTTGCGTTTCCGATTCCATGGTTCGAGTGTCCAGTTGAAGAAACGACTAAAGAATTCGCTAAACGATACTAGACGTGGGGTTTGTTGGCAAACGGAAGGTCAAGCCCGATACACGGATTGAGCGGAAGCTTAGGCACCCACGTAGTTCGCAACTCCGGCTGAGACATTAAACACAGATGTTCGATCGACCGGTTGATCCGGCAGAATCTGTCAGGACTTGAAAATGGATTACAAGGCTGCTGAGCTTGAAACCTGCCAACGGCACCGGTATCCGTTCTTTCACTTCTTCGAACCCGTTCAGCACAATGTTGATTGGGGGGCGGGCTACCTAGTCGCTTTTGCTTTCAGGTAACGCTTCCGGAAACCGTCGATTACCTGGCGTTTCTTCGTAGTCTCGGTAGGGACGAGTGGTAAGCAAACCCGGTATCGGAGGGAGTCTCGGGCCCATTTTGGAATCCCCCTACGGTTGAGACATCTCTATCGCCCTGCAAAATGGGAGAAACGTTCGAGCGCAGGGTTCGCCAGTTGCATCAGAACTGAAATCTCATTCCCACCTCGATCTGCCGTGGTGACGTCGCGTTGAAAGACCTCCCGAAGAAGGGCGACGTCAACACGCCGCTGGGTGTTCCAAGGTGTGTCTGGTTGAAAACATTGCTGAGATTGGCAAAGACATTCATTCTGGGCCCGGTACCCGGAGCAACCGAGGCGTCGCGGCTGAATTCAATTGCTTTCGAGATATTGAAGCTGACATCGAAATAATTCGGTCCGACTTCGCTATTCTTGAGGACGCCAGGAGGCCGGTCGTTACTCACGCCATCGCCGTTATCGTCCCGACCCGTGGTGATTGTATAGCGCCTGCCGCTCCTGGCCCCGATGACTGTGGTCAGGTACACGTCCATCGGCAACCTCGAATTGAGGCTCGCGTTGAACGTATGCGTGGGGTTGACGTGTGGTCCCCACTCCTTACCGAAGACGTCGCGGCTGTCGACCGGCAGCGCCTGAAAGCCGCCCGTGCCCGCCTGATCGCTAACGCCGTGGAAATACAGATAGTCCGACGTGATATTGAAGATGCTGATACGCTGCCGCATGGTTACCTTGAAATGGTGATACGTCGAAAAGCCAGGTACGAGTTGGATAATCTGCCCTTCGTCGGGAAACGGCCGAAGGCCGGTTTCCGGAAAAGGAGCGTTCAAGTCCCGACCACGGGGTTGATTGATACCGCGGGCCCGGTCCCAGGCCACGGTCACGAAAAGATTATGCGGAAAGCTTTGCTCGAGTTGTATTTGTGGCAAGAAGAAATAAGAGTTTCTCAAATCAGGCGCAATCTGGTTGCGGGACGGGGGCCTGAGGCTGCCCGATGAAAATGGGTCGGGCCAACCCGGATTGTCGATCTGAGTCTCGAACAGCCGTGTTCCGTCCAAATAGCTATGCTCTTTTATTTGGCGGAAACCCGTCGGGTTCGTGAAGATAGCGACGCCGCCGCGGATGACAGTCGAGTTACCAATTGCATATGCAAAACCGATGCGTGGATCCACGTTATTCCGATCGGTGAGATCTGTTTGCATGAAATAGCGTACGCCCAGCATCAGGGTAAAGGTTGGTGTGAGCCTGAAATCGTTCTGTGAGAAAAACACAAGCTGCGTCTGGCTCAAGTTAAACGAGGGGTCGCAGCATTTGACCCGGTACTTGAGCGGTGTTCCGCTCCGGTAGCTTTCCAGATCCGAAAACGTAAATTCGCCAAAGAATTTGTCTTCCGAATCGGAACGTTCGCTGCGGTGCCAGCCCCGAAATCCACTTCTCATCGTCAGGTTATCGCCCGCATAGTAAATCAGGTTGTTCAGTTCGTATTCGTTTCCGTTGATCAGGCTCCTGTTCTGTGAGCCCCCTCCGGTGAAGGCGTCCTTGACAACAATCCCCAGGTCATTGCTGAACGGAACTGTCTCGCTGCGATCTTTCCGCCAGATGAAGTGGACATCGTGCACCGTGCGCTCGGAAAGAATGGAGACTTCCCGGAGATCGACCACGTGGTTCTCCGTATGTGTGCGGGAAGCCCGTTCGGGCAGGCTGAAATTGCCCACGTTCTCGTTTCGGCTGTCTTCGGTGGCGTATTGTAAACGCATGTGCAACGAATGCGCATCCGCAATCTGCAACACACCCCGGGTGTCGTACGACCGGTTCACCACAGGCCGGGTGACGCCCAGCGAAAATGGTCCATCCAATGTCTGCGCCTTGACCGTGCCGACATTTTCGCGTCTGTTGTCGGTGACCGCAAAATTCAATGAGAGGCGGTCTCGGATGACGGGACCACTGATGTCGCCGTTGATGGTCCGTTCATGATAGGGTGGCTTATTTCGGGCAAAAGGATTGCGCGCGTTCAGCGACTCGTCCTGGAAGGTCGCCGCGAAATTGCCGTGAAAGGCGCCTACACCGCCGCGCTCGATCACTTCGGTTCTCGCGCCCCCTTCGTGCAGGCCCGAGGACCCGTTAGCGGCGCCGGTTTCGACATTGAAAGCGTTATTCGTCACGCGGATCTGTTGAATCCGTCCGCTCCCGGCACCGGCATTCCCGGAAATCCCCGCATCAAATGCCACGTCCTGCTCAGTCTCGTAGATCTCCCAGGCGTCTCTCTGCGCCGCGGTCATGTAAGCGGGAAGCCTTCTGCGCAATTCGTCATACATAAACCGGATGCCGGCCAAGGCCTGATCCTGCTGTTCGCCCTGCGGCGGCCCCTGGCTGAAATCCCAGGTTTCGCCAAACAGGTTTTCCGCAGCCTGACGCTCATCTTCGATTAGCAGGGCCAACTGCCGTTCCTGGTCGGCGGTGAAAGGTACGCCGGCCAGAGCCAGTGCCTCGGTCACCTGGTCTTTCAGTTCGTCGACGGGATTGCGGGCGGTCAGTTGCCCAAAGGCGGCGGTGGCCAACAAAATACAAATCAAAGCAGGGCGCATCACATTCATGCTAGCACTCTCACTGAACGGGTCTTAATAGAATACATAAAAGCGTCCAGGATCATCTGAAGCTCCAATTGGATTAAAACAACTTGGGATCGAACTAAGATTCAAGCAGATTTCGATCCCCATTCCACCTTTTCAAAGGAAGCTCAGGCCTTCGTAATGGCCGAGATTGGTGCCGGATTCCATCGTTATAGTGCGTGTCGAAGCGAACCGTGAAAACCCCGGTAAAGAATAATAGGGAAGGGAGTTAGACGCAACTAAACTCTCCAGTCCTGGCAAACGATTTATTAGAACTTGAGATCAAAGTTTCTAACGTCGGCGCCTCCTCCATCGTCCGACTCAGACGAGTGTATCGTCGGGATCGGTGGCGTCTTGCCCGCTTGATCGAAGCTGCTAATCTAGTGACCTGAGTCGGAAATTCGCGATATAGGATTTCGCTCGATCGTTCATTCAGATGACCATCTCTGTCGCGTTCCACGCGTGGTCTGAACGATCGGCGACTCTCACCATCATCCTGATGGCGAGGCCTATGGGGATCGCCGGAATGTTTAAGTGGATCCCAGAACGACCCGCACGGTTCGGAGGTGCGGGTGGACGGCTTTCAGACCAAAGACGCGGAACCGTGGCGTCTATAGTAAGAAGATGAACGGTTCTGACCGTGACGAAACTAACCAGCAACGATCTTCCGACTCAGGACACTAGTGACCTGCACCACCCGAATCGGTAGCAGCGCCGATGGGTCTTGTCGGGGAGATCGAGGCGCGAGACGGAAGTCGATGTCTTCACATCGACGACGGCTCGCAACAAAGATATCGCCGGCAACACCCATCGGCCCAAAGGGTTCGGGCGTTACGGCATTGTCTTCGTTGTCGTCGTCGCCTCGCAATGTAGTGCCATTTACTCGTTGCCGACTTCTAAAATCCAACGCCGTTTGGCCGCAACGCTGCTCCCGATTCGGGTGGTACAGGCCACTAGGTCAAGAGGACCACCGGTAGATCGCCAGAAAACATCGTCCCCATTTAGGTGCGGGGCTTGCCACAACTGTGTCATAAAAAAGCAGCACCGTGTGACCTGCGCGTACTTGAGAACCTTGATGCCTTCGCGATTTT
Organism: Terriglobia bacterium; assembly: GCA_965218085.1. Taxonomy (GTDB): domain Bacteria; phylum Acidobacteriota; class Terriglobia; order 20CM-2-55-15; family 20CM-2-55-15. Next base: position 791,614 of record CBDCKF010000002.1, read on the forward strand.
CAAACTCCGTGATTCTCTTCGCATTGGTTCTTGGGTTTCCACCGAACGCTCTGCCAGTCCAGGATTCAGGGCCCGCCATTCTCAGTCCCGGCGATGAGAATACTCGGTATCCACTCGGTAACATTGACGTCACGGGTGCCACCTTATTCGACCCAGAAGAGCTAGTAGCAATGATGGGCCTCGTTCGGGGCGAGATTTTCAACGAGACTCTACTCCGCAACGGACTGGAGTCGCTCCGTGAATCCTATGGGTCGCAGGGCTACATCAATTTTGTTCCGGTCGTAACTTACGATTTCGACGAGGACAACAATCTCGTTCACCTAAGGATCAACCTTCAGGAAGGGCGCCAGTTCTCAGTCGGGCAGATCAACTTTCGCGGCAACATGAGGACGCGTGACAAAGTGTTACGCCGCGAACTCCTATTGGAGGAAGGACAACTATTTAACTCTCAACTGTGGGATGCGAGTCTGCTTCGCTTGAACCTTCTCGGTTATTTCGAACCCATCGGCGAGGATTTGGTCGAAATCCAACCCGCTGGCGTCGAGGGAGTGGTGGACATCACACTGACGGTTCAAGAGCGCGACCCGAATTTCATTGGAGCCACCGGGGGCGTCAGCCCGATCGGCGGCGGCTACGGGGGACTCACCTATGAGACGACTAACTTCCGCGGTCTTGGACAGACCTTCGGTGCGAATGTCCAGGTGGGTCGGCCAACTCGCTTCGATGTCAGCTTTTCGGAACCCTATCTGATGGATCGTCCTGTCTCTGTGGGGTTTCGAGCGTTCAGCATTCAATCGCAATTCGAGGATTCCCTTAGTTTCGATCAGAATCAAAAAGGATTTAGTGTTTTCACGAGCTATCGAATCAGGACTTTTCATCGCATCGGGCTCTCGTTCGAGTTCGATGACTCAGAAGCTTCAACCCCCGGTGATTTCTTTGACCATGTTCGCCAGACCGAGGACCCTCGTGTTCCCATCCGAACAAAAAGCGGCTTGATCAATTTCCGGACACCCTCTCTAAGCCCTTTCTACAGTTGGAGCACACTCGATATCCGAAATCCCTCCGATGGCCAGAACCTCCGGGCGAGCTTCCAATTCAGCGGTGGATTCCTTGGCGGCAACGTGAACCACGTCCAGCCATCACTCGAATATCAGTTCTTCAAGACAGTGAACGGAGGCCGTCACACACTTGCACTCCGCTTTCAGGCAGCGCATGTCCAAGGCTTCGCCAGTACGGCGGCTCCATTCTTTCGGCGGTTCTTCGCCGGTGGAGACTTCGATATTCGCGGATTCGATTTCCGCTCAATAAGCCCAGTTGCATTCGTTGAGCGAGAGTCGGCCCACGACTTCAGCCCTCAGCCAAAGATCATCGACGATATTGCGTTCGTTGGGGGCGATACGATGTCTGTCGTCAACGCAGAATACCGGATTCCTCTCATAGGAAACACTCTCACTCTGGTTCCTTTCCTCGACGCCGGTAATTCCTGGGTAACGCGAAAAGGCCAATTGAGGCGTGAAGTTCGACAGCCGGACGGTGCAACACAAGTGAAAAAAGTGGAGTTGCTTCCTGGAACCAACTCCGGCCTTCGTGCCAGCACCGGAGTTGAACTGCAGATCATGCTTCCGGTCATCCAAACGCCGCTCCGATTGATTTATGCGGTTAATCCGGCGCGACTCGACAGAGTCGTAGCCTCACCCAATACAGGCCAAGAGTTCTTACTCAGAGAAAAGGCAAGAGACTTCAAGATTACGGTAGGAAGGACATTCTAGGTGGCTGAGTGTTGAGAAAGCCGCCCCACTGTAGGTCCCGGAGTGCTGAAACACTCAGGCTTACAGCCGCCGAACGACTTGTTCGGAGCTTCAAGACAACCCGAATCCTGCCAGGGTCAGCACGCCGAGAAGAATCATCGCGATACCCGCGATACGCCCCCCGGCCTGGCCCACAGGAAGAATCTTCTCGAACAAGACGAAGACAGCAATGGCCGCGATCCAGAGCAGGTTCATAACCCCACCCAGAAACAAGAGCCCCATCAAAACCCAGCAACAACCCAGACAATAGGCGCCGTGTGCCATACCCATACGGAGGGCTCCGGTCCAACCCATACGCCAGTGCTGGGAAAAGAAATGAGCGGGCGCCCGGCAATGATCGAGGCAACTGTTCTTGATGGGAGTGAGTTGGTATCCACCCGCGGCGATAAGAAGGCCCGCACCCAGATACGGGCTGCGAGATACCATCATCGGCGACAGCAAAACGGTTTGGTCGAGCACCCACTGGGCGAGGGACGCTCCTGCACTGAACAGACACCACATACAGATATAGCCGGCTACAAAAACAGAGGTGGGAGCCAAGGGGCTATCCTGAGCGGCAGCTTTCCGCGCGACGGACGCATAGACAAGCGTCATGGGCACGGCGGTCGGCACCATCATGCCGACCATCATGACGGCCCACATCAGGAACATGAGCAAAAAATCCACACCTGTCCACGGCCGGATCTCCATCATTTCAGACATGCCCGACATCGGCATGTCATCCATGTTTAAGGTCAGAACGAACAGGTAGGTCCAGGACAGGAGAGTGATGCCCGCCAGACCGGTGAGGATGGCCCACCGGTCACGGCGCGGCAAAATCTGGCGGACGGCCTCTGTCATTTATTAACGAATGACGCCATCCTGATTCAGATGCATTACGTTGAACTGGCCATAGCTGTCGGAGAAATTCAGTTCGATCCCGGTTCGAACCTTCGATGTCCCATTGCCCATTTCTGCGTAGGTGTATTCGAAACCGTTGGGCCGGTGAATCCTTGAGCGAGATTCCGAACCGTCCACGGGGCTTTTAATCGGCGTTCCAACCGACTCAATGTTCCCTTCCACTGTCAAATTAGCCCGCCGGGCTTCTACGTCGATCGAGAGTTCGATCGGAGCAATGATAGGCTCCAGAACCTCCGACATCACGCTGTTGTACACAAAGAAGTGGGTGGCTCCCGGAGCTGTGGATTCACCGTGGATGATCTTGCGGACGGCTTCCCTCTGGGCCTCGTCGGCTCGATCATCAATGATCGCCTGTTGCTTCCCGTTGCCTTCGATAATTTCTCCAGGCCAGTACAGCACCAGCGCCCAGCGCAGGCCGTCTAACTTCGTATCGTTGAAGTAGCCCTCATCGATTTGCCCACTGAGCACAGCCTCGCAATTGCCGTGAGTGGTCGGAGAACCGAACTGGCACGGACATCCCCAATTACAATTGCAGTTCGCGTATTCACTACCTCGAATCATCCACTTGTCCGCCATCAAACCCTCCTTTCGATGACCACTAAAGGTCCGACGATTGTACAGCTAATGAAGTTCTTGTGCACCCCGGTCGGAGCGGTCCCTTGGGGGCAGGGAGCGCCCTGCGCCTGGAGAAGGAGTACGATACATCCTTCAGAATTGTTAGAGGCTGGGGCACATTGTGACGGGAGAGACATATGAGTGAAAAAGCGATTATTGGTTCGGTCATTGCCGACGTCGGGGGCGCATTTGCAGCCGGACTGGCTTATATCGGGGATCGACTCGGCCTGTTCAGGATTGTTGCCGAAGACGGACCGGCTTCGAGTGACCGAATCGCCTCGAGCGCAGGCCTGGACGAACGCTACGTGAGGGAATGGCTCAAGGCCATGGTCAGTGCTGGCTACGTTGAACACGGGCCGAGGGATGCCCTGTATTGGATGACCGAAGAGCAACGCCGGGTCCTGGCTGATGAGGAGTCACCGGTCTTTGCCGCCGGCGTCTTCCAGTTCGCATTGCCGTCGCTGCTCCAAACAGAACGCCTGATCGAAGCATTCCGGAGCGGCGGCGGTATTTCCTATGCAGAACTCGGAGAAGAAATTCCGGAGGCGATCGACCGAATGCATCGTCCATGGTTCGACCACCAACTAACGTCCCAGTGGCTGCCCGGGGCCGGAAACCTTCAAGACAGGTTAGAGACCGGAATCCGCGTCCTCGATGTCGGCTGCGGTTTGGGACGCTCCACCGTTGCGCTTGCACATGCTTACCCGGCAGCAACCATTGTCGGAATCGACCCGCATCGGAAAAGTATCGATAAGGCGCGTGAGCTGGCCACTGAAAGGAACATTGAAAACGCAGAGTTTCGCGACATCGGCCTTGAGGAAATGCCTGAGGACGAACGCTTCGACCTCATTCTGGCCATCGACTGCATCCACGACATGAAGGACCCCGTCGGCGCGCTCCGCGAAATTCGAAAGTTACTCGATGACAACGGAATCCTGTTCTGGTCCGAACCCACAGGATCTCACGAACCTATGGCGAATCGGGACCCGGTAGGAAAAATGCGCTCGAACCTCAGCCCGTATCATTGCCTTACGGTGTCATTGGCATTGGGAGGTGCCGGACTGGGCACAATCATCGGAGAATCCGGGGCCCGGTCGCTGGCGTCGGAAGCCGGTTTCAGAGACTTCGAAAAACTGGATATCCAGAGCGCGATGCAGCAATTCTTCCTGGTCGGGGACGCCAGAATCGACTGACCGACATCGAGGGAATTCGCTTTCCGACCTCAAATAATTGTCCCAACTGTCAGTTTTCCGCCCTGAAGAACGCCGATCGACCTGTTTCCGGTGAACTGACTCAAGTGTAACTGTTTGAAATTAAATGAATACGGATAGTAGGTACAGTTATTATAGTGTTGGCTGCGAAATTGCCTTTCAATTCATCGACTCCGCTGCCGGACCCATAAGAGGCGCATTCCATAGTGGACACACAAATCACATTGCAACTCCAGCACGAAGGAAGATCGGGGAACTTCGATCTCGACCTGCAGGAATGGGACGGCTCGACGATCGAAATCGGATTCACTGATCGTTTGTACAACAACACCGGAACGATTCGCTTCAACGGCAAGACTTCAGGCGCCATTATCACGAGTCACGAACCCTATTCAGGGAGGCTGGCCGAATCGCAGGCTTACGATCAATACTTCTGTTTCATTTTGAGCGCGTTTTCCAAGGCCTTGACCTTCGGATGGTCGCCGGAAGCCGAGCAAATGGTGACCTACGACGAATCCTATCACCAGGGCAACAACTACACTCATGGGGATCCGAAGGAAATTGAAATCAAGACGGTCCAGGCAACCATTGTCAAGGAACTGGCCAAGCCTGAAAAATGTGTCATCGCCGGGTGCTCGAACGGTGAACTTGTCCGGCAATGTCGGAACCAGGGCATCGATGCCCACGGTTTCGACATCATACCCAATCTCAAGGACATCGCTTTTGAGGAGGTCCGCGACTACCTCCGCGTCGGATCGCTCACCGATATTCCTTTCGATGCGAGCGATGGATTCGACACGCTGATAGCGATCGATGTCCTGGAACACATCCCCGAACGGGAAATATTCGCGATGGTGGAAGAATGGACCCGGCTGGGCCTCCGAAAGCTGGTCTTGCTGATTAACCTGAACCAATTCTGGTATCCAGGACACATCACGCTACGTCCATTGACATGGTGGGCCGAGCAGTGGAAATCCCGTTTCAGGCTCAGCCAAACCCTCCGCAGAGTGGAACACCTCCCACTGGTTTACAGCAATAGCGGACTCTACAACCAGCAATGGACACTCTGGCAACGGCTGTTGATGTAGGCCGTTCTTGGGAACAAAGTTATCTGTTCCACGAGAGAGATCTGCATGGAAAGAAGGATTGCGCGTTGTGCTTCGCGGGGTACGCTCATTTCAACGATAGGAAATTCCTGAAGTAGCCTTCCACCTCCATCCTTCACCCCCCTGCACACAAATCGGCATCAGACTCCCCACCCTAGCCGGGTTCGGGACGGTTGCATTCCGCGCCGATTCCAGCAAATATTCTCAATGCCAATGACATCAATCCACGGCGTGTCCAAAATTCTGGCCATTCGTCTGTCGGGGATCGGCGATGTGATCCTGATGATGCCGGCGCTTGGGGAACTCAGGCGCGCCTTCCCCAACTCACGGTTGACGCTGATCACGGGAAGCCAGTGTGTATCTATCGCCGAACTCTGTCCCTACATCGACACGGTCGTTCCGATTGACCGTAAGGCTCTCAAGAACAAACCCAGGCTGAAGGCTATGGGTGAGATCTATAGTCTGATACGCAAGGTCCGGGCCGCGGGCTACGACCTGGTCGTCGATTTTCATAGCCTCCGGGAAACGAACCTGATGACCCGGCTCTCAGGCGCACGGTACCGAACAGGCTTGAAACGATCCCAGCGCGCTTACCTGTCCTTTTGTTTCAATATGGAACCTGCGGTGCAGGACGACACGCTCCACATGGGGGACACATTCCGAGCCGTTGCTCGAATCGCAGTGGGCGTCTTGCCTTCCGCCGGCGAGGACGGACCCTACATTCACGTGGGACCCGAAGCAAAAGCAGTTGCGGCTCGATTCGAGCAAGCGGGTCCGGTAGTGGCTCTCAACGTCGGCGCGTCCCGAGCCCCCCGTCGATGGCCGGCAGCCCGCTTCTCGAAGCTGGCTTCGCATGCAGTCGGCCGCTTCGGAGCATCGGTCCTGGTGATCGGAGGGGCGGCCGAAGAAGAAGAATCTCTCGCCCGGGAGGTTCAGGCGGGTGCGGAGCATCCCACGCGGGTGCATCTGGCGAACGGCTTGAGTTTTCCCGAGCTTGCGGCGCTGATCGACTCAGTGGATCTATTGGTGAGCAACGACACGGGACCGATGCATATCGGACCGGCGCTGGGCGTTCCTACGATCGGGTTATTCGGCGGCGGATCACCCTGTCACTACCGGCCCGCCGGTGAACTGGATCGATGCATTCAGGGAAACTCGATGGAAGAGATTGAAGTCCAGGCAGTGATCGGCGCCATGGATGAAATCTGGAAGCGTCTCAACATTGTTTGAACCGAATGAGTTGAACGACGCGGCTTAAACCAAACGGCGACCTTCAGCAGATGGTGCGATGGCAAGCTGATCCGCCGGAACTCGCGGGAGATACCTATGATCTATAAAGTTACTGCCAAGTACCTGGAAGACAAAGCTCCTGAGTTTTATCAGAAACTCACCGATGGGACGATTGAAAACCAGAGACCCGACGGTCATGAAATCCTGGCGTCGATGGAGCGGGCAAAGATCACAGATCCGGGCACAATCGAGTGGTATGAAACCTGCTATTGCGCGACGCCACTGGCCCACGAAAGATCCACCGTCTACGACTTCTATCTGACGGAAATGAACGCCGTCGAAGTCGACGACTATGGAACTTCGGAAGGGACATCCTTCTGGTCTTTCCTGAGGGAAGTTTCGATTTCCGATTAATCAGAGCCAAGCAGGATCAGATCCGTGCGGCACAATAAGATTCAGTGGCGCCAGCAGCGGTACGGATCTCATAGACGTGGGGCTGGGCCATTCCGTCAATTCTAAAGTCGGCGTGTAAACCTCGCTTTGTTCCACTCGCAAACCGAGCCAGAACTGCGACTTCAGTGTGATTGTGACTACTGGATAGAATGTCCTATACGGTAGTATTCGGACACACTCGCTACCGGTCGGACTACCCCCGCTCGGGGGCAAGTTCTTAACTGTCAATCCATGGCATGCCGATAAGTAATAGGCGTAAAGTCTGACGGATCAAAAGGACACACTATGCACACTCCTCATCGGGTGCAGCCGCCAAACAGATACTCCGATACCCGGCTGCATCACACGGTCAACCTCGCAGCAAAGACCTGGCATCGAAAGCTTTCAGTCAAGCCTTTCATTTTCAGTCTGATATGGGCCTTGGCCGCCATTCTCGGCATCTCAAGCGTGTCTGAGGCCCAGGTCATTCAAGACCTGTCGGGTCTGAGCCTCGAGGATCTCATGAACATCGAGATCACAAGCGTGGCGCGGCGTCCACAGCCGCTTTCCGAGGCCGCAGCAGCAGCCTACGTCATTACCGGCGATGACATCCGGCGTTCGGGAGCAACGAGCGTTCCCGATGCTCTTCGGATGGTTCCGGGACTCCAGGTGGCCAAGCTCGACGCCAACAAATGGGCAATCACATCGCGCGGATTCAACAATCACTTTGCCAACAAGCTGCTGGTGCTGATCGACGGGCGCAGTGTCTATACACCCCTGTTTTCGGGCGTCTATTGGGACGCCCAGGATCTTCTCCTCGAGGACGTCGACCGCATCGAAGTCATCCGCGGACCGGGTGGAACGCTCTGGGGAAGCAATGCGGTAAACGGTGTGATCAACATCATTACGAAACCGGCATCAGAATCGCAGGGAGTTCTGGTGTCTGCAGGTGGCGGCTCCGAAGAACGGGGATTTGCAGGAGCCCGGTACGGAGGAAGTGAAGGAAATTTCAATTACCGCCTGTACACCCAGTACATCAACCGCGACGACGGTCTTACAACTGCCGGCAGACCCGCTTTCGACGATCGGCGTTTGACCAAGGGCGGCTTTCGCCTGGACTGGAACGGAGGGGCTGCGGACGCCATAACGTTACAAGGGGACATTTACTCGGGTAGAGCCAGTCAGGTCGTCACGGTTCCGACGGTCATCCCCCCGTTTGGAGAGGTGCTCCAGGGCGATATCGATACGAGCGGGGGAAACCTTACGGCCCGCTGGAACCATTTGTTTAACTCCTCGTCCCTCGATTTGAGGATCTATTACGACCGAACCGAAAGATCCGACGTACTATTCGGCCCCGAAGACCGCGACAACTTCGACATCGATTTTCAGCATCAGGTTTCGATCGGCGACTCTCAGGAACTGGTTTGGGGGCTCGGTTTCCGGTCTTCGGCCGACAAGCTTGTAGCCACAAGACTGGCCATGCTGGACCCGACCGAGCGCACCATCAAATACCTGAATGCCTTCGTTCAACACGACTTCCCCTTGTCTTAGACCACACGGCTGGTGCTGGGTGCCAAGATGGAGTACAACACCTTCACCCGGAACGAAATTCAGCCGAACGCCCGTTTCCTCTGGAATCCCGACGCCCGGCAGTCGGCCTGGTTTGCCGTATCAAGAGCGGTTCGGATGCCATCGCGTGGCGAGCGCGACATGGTCCTGCTCAGAGCCGGTTTGCCTCCCGGGAACCCACTCAACCCCTCTGTTTTTCCCGCTCTCGTGACGGTCGTCGGCAGCGAAGATTTCGAATCGGAAAATCTGGTCGCGTACGAGGCGGGTTGGCGATATCAGTTCGGGGAGGTCGCATCCCTGGACTTCACTGGTTTCTACAACAGCTACAACGACCTGTTTACGAATGAGCCCCTGGCGCCTGTGTTCGGCCTGGATCCGGCACCTCATCTTGCCCTTCCCGGCGTAGCCAGCAACCTCTCGGACGGTGAAACCTATGGTTTTGAGGGTGTCGTCGAGATCCGGCCACTTCAGCAGTGGAGGATTCAAGCTACTTACAGTTACCTGCAAATGAACCTGGGGCTCAAGCCCGGGAGCAGGTCTTTCGAGACTCCGCCCCTGTTTGAAGGAATGAATCCGAAACACCAGTTCTCGCTTCGATCCTCCATCGACGTGCACGATGACGTCGAACTGGATCTCAATTTCCGGTGGGTGGACTCGCTACCCTCGCTTCAGGTTGGGGATTACTTCAGCGGAGGTGCGCGGCTCGGCTGGAGTCCGCTGCCGAGTGTCCGGTTGTCCATCGTCGGGAACGATCTACTTGCACCGCAACACTCAGAGTTCGCACCGCTGCTCTTTGACACCCGGTCCGACGTTCAGCGTTCGGTATACGGCAAACTTACGTTGGAGTTTTAAAGGAATCCGAAACCTCCGTCACAACGAGTAGATGATATCAAGATCGTACAATCGGTTCCGAATCTGTAATCTCTGGCTCCTGATCTGTTGGCTCGGACTGTCAGCGGCCTATGGCCGGCAGGTCGGGATTGCGGAGGAATACGACTTGAAGGCCGCCATGCTCTCCAGATTTGCCTCGTTCGTGGAATGGCCCGAAGAAACCTTTGACACACCCGACGCACCTTATGTCATCGGGATTTACGGAGGTAACCCATTCGGGCCGGCTCTGGAAGAAAGTGTCCGGGGCCGGATCGTCGGGGACCGTCAGTTCCAGGTCCGCCCGTGGAGCGTCGGAATGGAGGAAGAAGCTCTACACCTTCTGTTCGTGCCCAGGGGAGAGGTGCTTCCTCTGTCCGAGCGAAACCGTCTCAGAGGCAGCCCGGTGCTGATCGTGACCGAAACCGAGGATTCTGCATCACGAGGAATAATTAATCTCGTTGTAGAGGACAATCGGGTACGATTTCAAATTAACCGTCGGGCCGCGAATCAGTCTGGCTTGCGCTTGAGCTCACAGCTGTTGGGGCTAGCCACAATCATCGACGAGTAGCAGGTTTTCGCATCGCGCGGAAATGCCAAACATGAAGAAACGAACTCTTCCAATACGTCAAAGACTGGCCCGAACGACATTGCTGAGCAGCGGTCTGGTCGTCCTGCTCTCTTCAGCTGGACTGCTGGCCTACGACCTGATCGAGTTCCGCCGTACATTAACTCAAGACCTGACGACACAGGCCGAGATCATCGGCGCCAATACGACTGCAGCATTAGCGTTTAACGACGATCGGGCAGCGAACCAGATTCTTGCCGCTCTCGAAGCGAAACCGGAAATTTTACTGGCCATACTCAGTTCCGCTGATTCAACAGAACTGGCCCGATACGAACCCTCAGGCTCGGATGCCAGCTCTTCAAGCGATGCGCTCAGCGAGCCTGGATACCGCTTTACGGATAACCATTTGGAGGTTCTTCACGAAGTCCTCCTGGACGGCGTTCTGATCGGCGAGCTGTACCTGCAGTCGGACACGGGCCAGTGGTATTCGCGCTTGCAAACCTACGGCATCCTCGTCGTGTTCCTGACGATATGTTCGGGTGCCCTGACCGTTCTGTTGTCGTCCCGCGTCCAGACGCATTTCGCGGATCCGATTATGGGCCTGGAGCGAACAATGCGGCGCGTTGTTCTCGAACGCGACTACTCGCTTCGCACAACCGACACTGCGGATGGGGAGATCGGGACTCTCATCGATGGTTTTAACTCGATGCTCGGAGAGATTGAGGATAGAAACCTGGCCTTGCAGGGCGCAAACCAGGAACTGTCTGAGCAGAAAACCCTGCTCGAACAAGAAGTGGCCGAACGGCAGCGTGCTGAAGAGGATCTGAAACTCTTGAACGAGACTCTTGAGGAAAAGGTCGAAGAGCGCAGCCGTGCCGCTGAAGAACGAGCCCTGGAGTTGGCCCGGGCCAAGGAAACTGCCGAAACTGCGAGCGAAGCCAAATCTCAGTTCGTTGCGAACATGAGCCACGAGATTCGTACGCCAATGAACGGTGTCCTTGGAATGACTGAGCTGATGTTGGGCACGCCTCTGACCGCCGACCAGAAACGCTACGCCGACGCGATCCTTCGAAGCGGTCAATCGTTGCTGCAGATCATCGATGACGTGCTCGACTTTTCAAAGATCGAGGCCGGCAAACTGGACATGGCCGAGGTCGATTTCAACCTGCCGGCTACGCTGGAAGACATTGTCAGCATGCAGGCCAACACCGCCCACCGGAAAGGCCTGGAACTGGGTTGCCTGATCAATGATGGACTGGAAGCCACGGTCGCAGGCGATCCGGGGCGCCTGAATCAAGTCCTGACCAATCTCATCAGCAATGCAATCAAGTTTACCGAGCAAGGCGAAGTGCTGGTGACGGCCAGCACAGAAAGCGTCGAGGCTGGAAGCATGACGGTCCTGTTCGAAGTGTCGGATACCCGCAGAGGGGTCCTCGCTGAACACCAGGACCGGATATTCGATGTCTTCGCGCAGGGTGACGCATCGCTCACCCGGGAACACAGCGGCACAGGTTTGGGACTGGGCATCTCAAAGCAACTTGTATCGATGATGAACGGGACGATCGGCCTACGGAGTAACGGTACTTCGGGCTCGACCTTCTGGTTCACCGCGCAATTTGATGTTCACGGTGAACCTAAGCAGGAGCGAGCCGCTCGGCCTGCCGACTCGCGCGTCTTGATCATCAGTAAGAGCCCGGCAAACACTGCTGCTCTCGGCCGACTTCTGACGTCCTGGCGATATCCGCATACCACAACCAAGGACGAAAGCGATGCGAGAGCGCTGATTCGGGATGCCCTCGATCAAGACGACCCCTACAACATCGTGCTGGTCGACGTCCCGGTCGGGCACGCCGAAGGTCTGTATTTCGCAGGAGGCTTGGTCGACGAGCGATCCCATCCCCGGCCTCGGATCGTCGCCCTCTCTCGGGCCGAGAACCGACAGCGGGTAATTCCGGGAGTGGACGTGGAATCCTACCTGGCGAAGCCGGTTAAAAGTGAGGATTTGAAGCGCTCTCTCGAGAGCCGGCAGCAACCGACACGAACGAAGGAACCGTCCAACGACTATGGCGCCGTTGAAGGTTGGGAAACCGAAACTGTTTATCGGGGCCGCGTTCTGTTGGCGGACGACAACGAGATAAACCGTGAGGTATGCCAAACGATGATGGCCGACATGGGCCTTGAGGTTGAAGTTGCCGGTAACGGCGAGGAAGCCGTTTCGCGCGCAAAGCAAGGCACTTATGACGTGATACTGATGGACTGCCAGATGCCGGTCACGGACGGCTACGAAGCCACTCGAGTGATCCGGCAGACCGAACTGTCGGGAAATCTGAAGCGCACCCCGGTGGTTGCACTGACGGCCCATGTGATGGCGGGTGACCGGGAAAAGTGCCTGGAGCACGGAATGGACGACTACCTGGGCAAGCCCTTCACAAAAGCGTCACTGGGAGCCATTCTGAAGAACTGGCTCCGACAGGGAGTCCGGGTCGGCGCACGCGCAGGACTCGATCTCAAGCGGCCGGCGAGCGTAGGACCCGAGGTGATGAGAAACGCATCGCTTCTGATCAACGGCAAAACCCTGGACGATATCCAGAACTCCGGGTCCGATGGCAACGTCGTTCTCGAAAGACTGATCAAGATATTTCTCGCTGAAGTTCCCAAGAACATCGGGACGCTCGAATCTGCGATGGAGTCGAATGACGCTACCCGGCTCTGGCAGACGGCCCACCGTTTGAAGTCGGGCAGTAGCGGCGTCGGCGCGGAACGCCTCGCGTCGCTGTTCCGGGAGATCGAGTTTCTGGGGCGCATCGAAACGGTCGATGGGACCGACGCCATCCTGAATGAAGCACGTTCCGAATTCGAGCGGGTTCAGGTTGCTCTCGAGCAGGAGCTCGCGACACGAGTCGGTACAACTGGCTGAGAGCTCTCCCAGTTCCTCACAGCGTCTTGAGATCAATGACAAAGCGGTAGCGCACGTCTCGCTTGAGCGTCCGTTCGTACGCTTCGTTCACATCTGCGATCGGTATTACTTCCACATCGGACATGATTCCGTTGTCAGCGCAGTAGTCGAGCATCTCCTGGGTTTCACGAATCCCGCCGATCAACGAACCGGCAAGCCTGCGACGCCCGAATATCAATGGCCCGGCACTGACCGGGGCGGCCTCAGGGGGCGCGCCCAAAAGCACCATAGTTCCGTCGCGGCTCAACATGCCGATATAGGGATCCAGGTCGTGAGCTGCGGAAACTGTGTCAATGACGATATTAAAACGATTGGCCAACGGAACAGGATCCAGACCCTTCGTGACTACAAAATCGCTCGCACCCAAGCGGCGCGCGTCATCTCCTTTTGACGCCGACGTGCTCAGAACGGTAACTTCCGCGCCCATGGAAGATGCCAGCTTGACCGCCATGTGACCGAGACCGCCCAGCCCCACAACCCCAACCTTGTCACCCGTGCTGACACCAAAATGTTTGATCGGCGAGTAGGTCGTAACGCCTGCACACAGCAGGGGAGCAGCGCCGGCCGGATCAAGACCCGACGGCACGCGCAGCACGTAGTTCTGATTTACGACGATCTCGGATGAGTAGCCGCCGAAAGTCTTTGTTTTACCGTCCCTTTCGACCGCGTTGTAGGTCCACACAACCGAGCCCGTACAATATTGCTCGGTTCCATCTGTGCAGCTTGCGCATTCGCGGCATGAGTCAACAAAACATCCTACACCCGCCAAGTCGCCTTCCTTGAAGCCCCCGACATTGGCTCCCACACCGGTAACGCGGCCAACAATCTCGTGACCGGGCACCATCGGATAGCTGGCAGTCTGCCAGTCGTTTCGTGCATGGTGTATGTCGGTGTGACAGATACCGCAGTACAAGATCTCAATCAGGACGTCGCCCGGATCTGGGTCGCGTCTCTCGAAGCTAAAAGGCTCGAGTTTGGCATCAGGTCCCCGGGTTGCGTATCCGTTGGTCGCTCGCATCTACCGCCGCTCCTCTATCTAATTCCTTTATTGCATTCGATCCATATCGCCGCATCCAATTCGATTGCGAAGTATCCGTGCCACACACCGTCGCTACTGAAAGGGACAGGTTGGGAGAAACTGTCCCGCCGGTTCCATGCACAATTGCCGGGTTCTCTCGATTTTCTCCTCAAGGCTGGTCAGCACTTGGGAGTACGGTACGACGGGCCCGTGGACCGGAACGTCCGTTTCGACCGTCAGGTTCCGGAGTTCGACATTGTCCGCGTAGACGTCCCGCCACCAATAACCCTGCCACGAGAGATCAAAGAGATCGCTCTGCACAAGAATCCGATCGCGAGGTACATAGGCCATCAGTGCTTCGGCCATGTGGTCGTCCCCGATGATGTGATAGAGATCGATCTCCATAGTGTCATCTTCCAATTTCAGATGGTCGTCAATCCCCACAAATTTGAAGGGCGCCGGGTTCCGGCCAAGGTGATCGGGATCGATGGTCGAGGGCCTGGCAGCGATCTCAGCAAACATATCCTCGGTGCCTCGATGAGCGATGATCGTGAGGCCTTCGGCGATCGCCGCTCGCAGCCCCCCTGAGTGGTCGAAGTGATGGTGAGAAACGATGGCTTCGGTGAGAGGTTTATCCGGAACCAGGGACCAGGCGGTTTCAATCAGCGCAAGGGTCCACGCCTCGTTCACCGGCACCTCGAACAAGGTCAGATGATCCTCGAATTCAAATACGATCCCGTTGTGCCCCCGGTTGCCATGGAGTAGCCAGATTCCATCTGCGACGACTTCCGCATCGACCATTGGCACGAAAGGAGCCGGCGGTGAGGCCGACCTTACCGACTGGGGGGCGGCGAGATCGTCGATCGACCGATCCACAGTGTTCCTGTTGGCATAGAGCTTGCTAGAAACGATATTCCTGAAGTCGATGACGGTATTGAATCCGAACGGCATCTGGACTCCGCCGATCGGCATATATCCGGTGAAGGCCATCTGAAATGCAAGGTCGGCCAGCATACCGTCGCTGACCATCCACCGCACCGACGTCGGGAGGTGGGTCTCTCGGTCAATGCCGAGGGTAAAGCGGTCGCGTTCCTCAGTCGTGATATCGACGAGCTGTTGATTCCCCTGGTTGCGCAGGTTGTTGACGACGGTCGTCGGGTCGAGCGCTTTACGCACGAGAACAACCGGATGGGTGAGCATCTCGATACGCAGGTTGGAGGCGTTCCCGCCGCGGCGGCTCTCTCCGTTTTCATCAACCGTGTACGCGATGTCTCCATCCAGCACCTGGGTCGTGACAATGTTTCCCAGACCCCGACTGAGCGTAGCGGCAGAGGTGAAGGCCTGGCTGCGCTGACGGACACGCACACGGTTGTTGATCAGATCGATCGTCTTTTCGTAGCCCTGAATGTTGGTCCACACCTGCGGCGAATCCACCGAAGCGGAGGCATTGGCGCCCCCGTTCTGCGCTGCAGCCTGACCATAGCCTTCGATCTTGAGTGTCCGGACCGCGAGGATCCGGTCTTCGCCTCCGAGCGCCTCCGCAGCCTGGCGGATCACGTCGGGTGCAGACTGCCCCAGTGCCTGACCACACATGGCGGCCGCCAATAGACAAAAGGTCCAGATGCCGTTTCGCATATCTAGCCTCCTTCGAAAGCTGAACGTAGAGTCGTAGGTTACGACTTACCGTTGAGTTCTTCGCGAACGATCTTGGCGCCGGCGACAAGCGCAGCCAACTTCATCTTCGCGACGAGTCGGGGAAGCGGCTTCATGCCGCAGTCCGTGCTTAAATACACACGCTCGGCCGGCACGACCTGGATCACCCTGCGAATCCTGTCCGCAACCTGCTCGGGCGTTTCGATCATCATGGTGCGGATATCGATGACGCCAATCTGGACTTCCTTGTCTTTAGGCAGCGAGCTCAGGCAATCGATATCGGACATATCCCGGTTCGCGAAGTCCAGCACGAACTGATCTACGGGAACGTCATAAAAGTGGGGCAGTACGGTAGCGTAATTGCTGGGAACGACAGCATTGCCCCATGCGTTGCCGAAGCAGAAATGCCATGCGACTTTGGCATCAACACCATCCACACACTCGGCGACGACGCCTGCAATCCAGGGGTAGTCGTTCTCGTCGTTGGTGAACACGGGGAGCCAGGCCCCGAGGTCTTCCAACTGAAGGTAGGTCGCTCCAGCCGCAACGAGTTCTTTCATCTCGGCGTTGAAAATGGGCACCAGCGCAAAACTCAGCTCGCGGGCGTCTTTGTAGTGCTGGAAGTGGACGTGCCATGCCAGGTTGACCGGTCCGGCACCGACGGAAACCTTCATCGGTTTCCTGGCATACTTTCTGCCAATCTTATAGAGGTCCGCGAGCCGGATCGGGCCCCACGACACCGGTCCGTCATTGACCACCCCGCCCCAGTCCGCGAGAAGCTCGATCTCTTTGCTCCTGACCGCAGCCCCGATCTCGGACGGATGGATCTCCTTTGCATGCTGGAATCCGGGAATGCGCTCGTACATATAACAGCAGAACGAACCGATCACACCGACGTAATCGTCGTAGGACATCTGTCCGTCCGTAATGATGTCGAGGCCGGCTTTCTCCTGGTCGTTAATGACCGCCTGAGTGGCATCGTTGTACGCCTCTTCGTGCCCAACTTCCTTGAACGCGACTCGAATGTCGCGTCCGAGCAGTTCGTACCTGTACCAAGACGGCCGGGGATAGGATCCCACCATGGTGGTCGGCAGTAAGGTGTCAACGATCTTGATAGGCATTGTGCAACTCCTTCTGACTAAACCGTGCTTTCCCGGAGCGCCCGCGCCGCCTCCACGACCCTGCGACCCAGAGCAATAGCGTGCTCGACATCATCGACTGGGACTTCCTCCCTCAGAGCGGAACCCGGGCCCGGGGTCGCCAGTCCCAGCGGCGCAATCGCATGAGAAAAGGCCGAAAGTCCGGGTTCGCTCCCAAGGGCGAGGCCCACCTTTCCAAGCAGTTTTCCTTCAGAGCCCAGCCGGGCAAGCAGGTCCAGATACGCTTTCCACTCCCCCGACTCCAGGGCGAAATCTTCGGGTACGCCGAACACGAGCGCATCCGCGGCGATCACGTCCGATTCCGTCGGTGTTACGTATTCCTTTCTCATCCGCTCCAGAGATTCTTTGACTTCGGAGCGCTCGTGAACCCTGGCCTGGGGCGCGCGGTCCGGCATTCGCCTCAAGCGTATTCCAGCTCTACCCTGCACGGCGCCGACAGCCACAGCCGTGGAGAGCCTTTCGGTGGAGCCGCGGGTGGAATAGAAAGCAACCATCACTATGACGGGAGACATGTGATTCGCCTTAATGTAAATCGAACACGAGGACTTCCCCGCCTTTGGATCCTCTCCCAACCACCGACAACTCCTCTTCGCCGCTACAGGCAGCTCCGTCACCTTCGCGCAACACTCGACCGTTCACGGAGGTTTCCCCCCGCACCGCCTGCACCCAGGCATAGCGTTGGAAGGGAAGCGGGTAGGTGACGCATTCACCGTTCCCAATCTCTGCAACAAGGAGTCGGGTATCTTGATTAATGACTGCCGCCTCCTCGCCGACACTCGCTTCGGGTGCGGCCAACAGGCGCAATCTGCCCCGTTTCTCCTCGGGAGAGAACGCAATTTGCTGATAGGACGGAGTCAAGTCTTCGGATCTGGGCTCGATCCAAATCTGCATCATGTGGAGCGTCTCGGTTTCGGATGCGTTGAACTCGCTGTGCACGATTCCGTTGCCTGCCGACATTAGCTGAATCTCGTTGGGTCCCATCGTGTGCCGCTCCCCCATGCTATCTCGATGCACCAGATGTCCCTCTAGAATGTAGCTGATGATCTCCATGTCCCGGTGTGCATGGGGACCGAATCCCTTTCCGGGACTGATGCGATCCTCGTTCATCACACGTAAGGAGCGAAAACCAACGTGCTCCGGATCGTGGTAGTCCGCGAACGAGAATGTGAAGAGTCCCTTTAGCCACCCATGGTCAGTGCGGCCTCGCTCCCCGCTCTTGCGAATGTCGATCATAGTTTCTTTGCCGGTGGTTTCCCGCCTCCTAGCTCTTCGGGCGTAGAGTCATTTCAAAATTGATGACCGTCTCCGTGTCCGCTTCGATCGTCACTTCCTGAGTAATCTCGTACGGTTCCTCGTAGTCATAGCGCTGGAGGCTTCGAATAATTCGGTCGAGCCGCACGCCTTCGTGCCACATATTGATTTCGTATGTTCCCGGGGGGACGTCGTCGATAACAAATTCCCCGGCACCGTTAGTCACTGCAACGTAGGCGTGATCCGCAACAAAGATGTGGGCGCTCATCCACGGATGACCGGCCTCGCACGAAAGAAAGACGATGCCGGGCTCTGTCAGAGGTGAATTGATCGTGGTTCGCTGCCCGCGAACGGGCTGGGCCAAGTTAAAGATCGTTTGTAATCCGTCCCCAGTGTCTCTTCGGCCATGAACGTTGTGGAGGATTGAATCGCTGTTGCTCACCTCGACTTGTGTTCCCACAGGAACCACCAGCGCGTGCGGAACATATTCGCACTCCCGCTGGTCTACCAGAACCGGTTCCGGCGATGTGGATTGCCGATCGATCGCGGGACCGCTTGGCCGAACACCATTGACGTAGACAAACGCGTTCCGAACACCGCCGTTCTCATCCAGATCCAGACGCTGGAGTGACCGACTATCCCCGCAGACGTCCTGGTTTTCAGTGATCGCTTCCAGTTCCGACGGCTCCAATTCCCCCTCAAAACGCACCGCCCAGCGAATCGGCCCTGTCGGCCGGGCTGACCCGGCAGTTTCCGCTGCCAGGTTGTCGCCCGATGGGGTGTCCACCGACCGCTCCGAGTTGCATCCGAAAGCGAGAGCAACTCCGAGCAGCAGCGTTCGTGCGGCAAGGCGTTTCACGGCGCTATATCTTCGCGCGCAGCCGGCTCCGGCACGGGATTGTTGACCGGCGGCAATGACATCAGGTAGGCGAACATCCCTCTCAGTTCGCGGTCAGTCTTCTTACCGTAAAGCGCCCATGGCATTGGCGGTAAAATATTCCGCCCTGTTCCCTGGTGTTTGCCCGTACGGAGCGACTGGATAAACATCTCTTCGGTCCAGGTCCCCATACCGGTCTCCTGGTCGGGTGTAAGATTCATAGCGAAGCTGATGCCCCACGGCCCTCCCCAGGCCGTCAGATGGTTGTTTGTGACGGCACCCCAGCCGCCGGGATCGAGATTGAGTTCGGCGGGAAGAGAATCCATCACAGCGACTTCGACGGGCTGTCCTGCAAGCCACCTGTCCGCGTCAAGTTCGGGTACCGGACCGCCAAAGACCTTTGGCGTGTGGCAGTCGTGGCACCTCGAAGTTTCGACGATGCTCCTGCCGAGCTCGATCAGCGCTTCGGGCGAATCGTCCTCCTCGGGGGAGGGAGCCTCGACCCCCGGTTGCTGACACGCGGCTAACAGCACCGCGACCGCCATCACTCCTAACAATCCTCGGATGAACGCCATAGCTTCTCCTTACTTTCTGTGCCGGGGATATGCGCGAGGGACCTCTTTGATTGACTTCGATTTTGAGTCCCGGTCTTTCGGAAGACTCCCCGTCTGGGGAGATGATACTGCTTCAACGTTTCGGTGAAAAACAAAGGTGGAAAGGAAAGTGCCGAAAAGAGGACCCGAAGTTTCACGGGCTTGCTCCCGTTTGATCCGGAAGATGCCCCATGTCCGGTCGATCTAGCCGAATAACCGTCTCGACGCGAGATCGGCCCCTTCGCGGAGAGTCTTGAGCTTGAGCCACACCGAAGG
This sequence comes from Terriglobia bacterium, assembly GCA_965218085.1. Classification (GTDB taxonomy): domain Bacteria; phylum Acidobacteriota; class Terriglobia; order 20CM-2-55-15; family 20CM-2-55-15. The sequence continues at coordinate 811,704 of CBDCKF010000002.1, forward strand.
CTCGATCACCCATTCGCGATTGGTAAAAGTTCCGAAGCCGCAATCAGTACTGGCAATGATCCGCTCCGGGTCCCCAACAACGCTGACCGCCTCCTCCAGCCGCCGGGCGACAACCTCCGGATGTTCCACGATGTTCGTCGTGGTGTTGATGACGCCCGGAATCAATACCATGCCCTCCGGCAGTGGATTTCGCCGGAGGGCGTCATACTCGTGCTGGTGCCTGGGATTTGCAAGCTCGATGCTCAGCGCTCCCACGTTTGCTTGATAGAGAACCGGCAGCAACAGCTCGAGGGCGACGTCGAATATATGGGGTCCATCCCAGTTTCCCCAGCAGCAATGGAGACGCACCCTGTCGGGTGGAATTCCTTCCAGACCTTTGTTCAATGCCGCCACGTTCATCTCCACAGCCTTCACAAAGTCTGCATCGTTCAATTCGCGAAAGAACATGGCACGGTCCATCGCCAGATCAGGCGCGTCGATCTGCAGGACCAATCCGGCCTGATGGATCGCTTGATACTCATGACGCATTTCCCGGGCGATAGCCGCCAGATACGCCTCCTGGGAGTCGTAATAAGCATTCAGCATGGTCGAGGAGATAATGCCCGGCGACGGGGCAGTCATGAAGCACTCTTCAAAGCAGCCCACCGTCTTGGCCGTCCCCTGAACTCGACCGATCTCCTGATTGATGGCGGAGGTGTCGAGATACTTCAGCTCGCCTTGAGCTTCGGGAGCGTTCTGCATCCTACTGCGCTTAGGAAAGCGCCTCGCTAAGGTCTCGCCCAACTCTGGAAATTCCGTATAGTCGAGTCCCGGAAGCCGCTTGGACTCCCCCGCGAAACCCGACATCCGTCCAGGCACGTAGGTCTGAAAACCGACACGCTGCTGCTCGCCGTCGTTGCCGATGTCAATTCCTGCTTCGGCCTGCTTTTCGACGATATGCCGAACGGCACGATCCATTTCCTTCGCAAGGCACTCCCGGTCAAGGTCTTCGCCGGCTTCGCGTTGAAGCAGAAGCTCCGATAAAGTTTCGTTACGCGGCAGGCTTCCGACGTGGGTCGTAAGAATTCGATCGCGGCTAATCTTCATGTGTGCTCGGATAAAATGCGGATGGCGGAACCACTCTCTGTCCTCGGCGAGCGCAGTCTACCACCTGAGCAAATAATGAATCCACTTTAGAAGATCGTTCTGCCCGCGGGTAAACTCAGCTGCTTGAGCTGCGGTATTCGGAACCTTCGGGTGAATCCGCCTGACCGACGTAGGAGTCGTAGATAGGCGCAAGAGCTGTTATGCCCAAAAGAGGATTCGAAACTCCACGGGCTTGCCCCCAAATGTGGAGAAACACGCTTCTGGCAAGTTGACGGTTAACAAGACCTGTTCCGCTCAAATCCCCCGAAACGGGTCTGATCCCGCTGCTTTCCGCTTGGCGCTCTCGTCGGGTGCCGTGTAGATTAGGCGTAAATCCTCATCCTCTCGTGACAAAGGAGCCTTCATGCCAGTCAGGCTGATATCGTCCATAGTGCTTGCCCTCTTATTCGTCGTTCCGGTCTTTGCTCAGGAGCAGGAAGCAGATCCCATCGTGAAAGGTGAAGTCTCAGGAACAAACGACGACGTGCACATTGACGAAGCGGGACTCACTTTGTTGGGAAACCTTGCGAAGGCTGGTTCCGGACTGGAAGTGAACGACTACCGAACGATTAGGATAAGTGTTGAAGAAGTAACTGAAGACTTGAAAGAAATCGGAGTGACTACTGAGCGAGTCCAAACACGAGTTGAGTTGCGCTTACGATCTCTCAATTTGATACCGTCGCTGAATTCCTTCTCAAGAAACGGGGTCCTCAGTGTCAGAGTCGGCGGAGTCGGTAACGCCTTCAACGTGAGTCTTAAATATAGTCGAGCGGGAAGTTATTTTGTCTGTTGCCAAGCCCCGTTCACTGCCTACAGAAGACTCGTATCGGTGTGGGACACCGGCAGGCTAGGCACTCATGGCGGCGACCTGAACTTTGTTCTCAAGGCTCTCGAATTTGCCCTCGACGAGTTCCTCAACGAATACCTAGCAGCCAACCAGCCCTGACTGCCACTGTTTTGTGAAGGAAAATGTGAACCTCCACGGCGTTGCCTTCACTAGATTCTGAATCCGTCGAGGCAAATCGTTGGACTGCTGAGTAAAGCTGAATGTACTTGATTGACTTCTTGGATTCTTCGCCAGTAGCAGACGTGACAAGTCGAGTTAGGTTGAGTCTTGGGACGGGCGACAAATGGGAGTCGTGTCCGTAGATCGGCGTCCGTATTTCGTTCCCTGGTTGGCTCAGCATTTGGAGTCGTGCAAAATGGCACGATCCACTTCAGGGAGGTCATGTCATGCGCGCTATCGTGTCGTTGATTCTCGTGGGTGCGGTCGTAGCCTGCGGCCCGCCCGCTGGCGACTACCGCGCCGTCTTTGACGGTTCGGCCGGCCAGTGGGTTGACCTCACACACGCCTTTTCGGCGTCGACGATCTACTGGCCGACCGACACGGCGGGATTTCAGCTCGAGGAGCTCGCCTTCGGGCCGACAGAGGGCGGCTGGTTCTATGCGGCGTACCGCTTCACATCGGCAGAGCACGGTGGAACACATCTGGACGCGCCGGTCCACTTCGCCCAAGGCAGACGTACAACCGAGCAAATCCCACTCTCGGGCCTCATCGGACCCGCAGCAGTCGTTGACGTCACTGCGACGGTAACCCCGGATCACCTCGTATCTATTGGCGAGCTCACTCGGTGGGAAGACGAAAACGGACCGATCCCGGACGGAGCCATACTTTTGATCCGCACAGGGTGGGCCGACCGGTGGAGCAACCGCACCGCGTATTTGGGCACAGACCTCACCGGGGAGGAGGCGATTGCGGAGCTTCACTTCCCCGGCATCGGCGCCGAGGCGGCGCAATGGCTCGTGGACAACCGCCGGATTGTCGCCGTCGGAATAGACACCCCCAGCATCGACAGCGGCCAGTCATCTGACTTCCGGGCGCATGTGATCTTCTACGCGGAAAACGTCGCCGGCTTCGAGAATGTAGCCAATCTCTCGGCGCTACCGGCCACGGGAAGTTACGTGGTCGCACTTCCCATGAAAATCGAAGGCGGAAGCGGCGGACCGCTCCGGATAGTCGCGTTCCTACCGCATGAGTCTGGCCCATGACCGTGGACGCTTTTCTCTGTCGGGTTGATGGTGGCCTGGATCACTTGGTTGTAAGGTGAAGAATGCCGAAAAGAGGATTCGAAGCTCCGCAGGGTTGCCCCCACCCGATTCTGAGGACACTACTGTAAACGGTTGATTTATTGAGCAAAGCTTAGTTTTCTGATTCATACTACGGATTCTTCGCCAAGTGAAGAGTTGAGTTGGATTGAGACGAGGAGCGGGCGAAGAGCGGGAGACACACGAGAGACGGGACTCGACCAATACCGAAATTCGACGTATCCTGCGGTGGGCCGAGAGGCACGCGGCCATTCGAAACCTGTGAATTTGTGGTGGAGACGGATCCAGAAACGGAAACCGGCTCCTACGTCGCCTACGCGCCTCAACCGGACGCCGCACACACAATTCATGCTATCGAGCAAGACAACTCATAGGTCTGGGAGGAGGAGATGAGCGGTCCCAGTGACGTCCCTTCAAAGTGGGCGCCTTACTTATTGAGCACTCTTAGGATCGTCATTGGGATTACGCTGATCCGGCATGGCCTGCAGAACCTATTCGGTTTCCCCGGCCGGACGGACCCCAATTTTCAGGTAGTTCTCGGCGGCCTGGGAGGCATACTTGCGTTACCCGGCGGTCTGTCAATGATCCTTGGGATCTTCACACGCCCCGCGGCCGCCATACTTTCCGCCGTGATGGCCATGGCTTATTTCCTGGGGTCGTTCCAGCAGGGCTACGTGTGGACCTTTTTGAATGGCGGGGAGCCTGTCGTCTATTATTGTGTGGTTTTTCTCTTTCTGGCAGCGGCAGGTGGCGGATCGCTGAGCCTTGATCGATTGTTGTCATCGAAACACAGCGCTGAGGGGGTCTACGCCAGCCCCGATTGGGCACCATATCTTCTCAGTGTCGCTCGAATCGTGATCGGCTTCCTGTTTATTCAGCATGGCACGGAAAAACTCTTCGCATTCCCGGGTGGCGAAGTGGATCACAATTTTGCCGGAATTCGTGCATGGGCCGGCCCGATCGAGACCATTGGCGGCACTCTGATCATGCTCGGTCTGTTTACCCGTCGGACCGCCTTCATCCTTGCTGGCCATATGGCTGCCGCGTATTTCATACGATTTCCGGCTCGCGGTTTTTGGAACAGTTTGGTCCTCAGCGAGGCAGCAACCTACTTCTGCTGGTTTTACCTTTTCATGTCCTCGGTCGGCGGCGGGCCGTGGAGTCTCGACGCTTTCATGCGCCGCAAGCGGAGCCGCAAAGCCGCTTCCCCCTCAGAGGAAAAATTGCAGGAGCAAGCCACTCCACCGTAAGGAGCGCGTGCCATCCAAGGGCGTTGATCCCTGCGCCGCTCAGAACGAGAGACTCCGGAAAGTGAACAGGCGATGTGGAAGCTCTAATCCAAGGCTATGGAGCTGAAGTCGGCCGGGACCACAACGACGAAGCGGTCCTTCCCTATCTAGTGGCCTGTACCACCCAAATCGGGTCCAGCGTTCGGGCCAAACGGCGCTGGATTCTAGTTCGGAAAATCCAAGCGTACGGAAGTTCTTGAAAAAGGCAGTCATCAGCGCAACTAAGCATCTACGGATAGAACACGGCGTCCAGGGAGAGTGTCGCGATTCACTCACATGATGACAAGGCCTGAAATATCAACTCAATGGGCGACGGATCATGAATGCGCCATCCTCAAGATTTTCGCTACCTTGAAATATAGTAAACTCAGCCATCAATGAGATTCGAGAATCAGGAGGTTGCGATGAAAAGGCTGTTTGTAGTTGTCGTGCTGCTTGCGGGACTGTCGGTTGGGGCCCTAGAACTGCCAGCGCATCATGGGCGTGGAAACGTCTACGACATGGAGACACCGGTCACCTTGAATGGAAAAGTCACGGAAGTGGCCTGGCGCAATCCGCATGTGTTGGTCTATATGGACGTGGAGAACGAAAGTGGCGACGTCGTTAAGTGGGCGTTCGAGAACAGCAGTGTCAATACCCTGGCCGAACAGGGCTATCACCGGAACACACTGCGGCCCGGACAGGAAATCACCGCCATCGTGAATCCATCCAGAGCCGGTGCACCAACGGGCATTGTCCTGGCTGTGATCCTCGAAGACGGCACTGAAATCATGTCGCGACGTCGCGGGGAGAACCCCATCGACTAGTGTTCGATGGGTGAATCCGAAGATGGAAGAGGGGTTACAAAGAGTAAGGAGTATCTGATGCGCAACCGTTTCACTTTCTTGACTGCTGTCGTTGTGTCCATCCTCGTCGTCGTTGCAGCGGGTGGCGCCGAATCTGTGCCCTTTCTGGAGGGGGCACAGTCGTCCGACGGAAGCGGGACGGGTGCGTTCGATCCGCGTGATCTCTCGGGATTCTGGCATCTCAGGGGGAGGAACGGAGGCGAAATTGGTCCTGATGTCCCAGCGCTAACGGCCCTGGGACTAGCGAGGGAAAGGGAAAACGTTTCCGCCAACGAAACCGACAACCCGACGGCATCCAACGATCCCGCCTTCGAATGCAATCCGGTGGGCTTTCCGCGCATAGTCTTCGATGCTGAACCGGTGGAGTTTACCAACACCGAAGGACGGATACTGCAACTGTTCCAGTGGACCCGGGTCTTGCGTGAGATCTGGCTGGATGACCGGGAAGTGCCGGCGGGCGAGAATCTGGAAAATCTGGGGCCCGCCTGGTACGGACATTCGGTCGGGGAGTGGCAGGGAGATACGCTGGTTGTCACAACGGTCGGTTTGGAGGACCGTGCCTGGCTGACAGAATCTGACGGGCGTCCGAAGAGCTTCTCCGCGCGAATCGTAGAGCGCTACCAGCGGGTAGAGGCCGACGTAATCGAGCTTCAAATGACCGTGTTTGACCCGGTGATGTATACCGAACCATGGGTGGGTAACACCAAGCGGTTCGAAAGGATGGCTCCGGAAAGGCACAACTATTTCGGATGGGGCGGTTTGTTCGGCGGTATTACCGAGGCTATTTGCGCACCGGTTAACGAGGTGGAAGGCTTCAACGAAGGATTTCGAGATCCGGGAGTCTACGGCACCACGAATCCTTGACCGCGTCGTAGCGAACGACTGAAGCGCGGGCGATGATGGAACGCCCGCGCATCGAGAACACCCGTTCGAAGACACAGAAGGTCTATACCCTCAAACGGATTTCCTGACCACCGGAAATCCACCAACTCTTCACTCGAAGTTCAGGAAGCTCCGTTTCCACTCCCCGTGAATTCCCTGTCCAAGCTCGCCGACTCTCGTCCAACGACCAATACACCGCAATCGACGACGCCACCTGTATCCGACACAATCTTCCGGGAACTCCTGGGACACTCAGACATCAGGACGACAATGCGGTACGTGTAGCCCGTCAAAGCATGTCGAACAGGATCCATATATTGACTGGTCATCGCTCAGAAATAGAGTAGCGATCCCAGTGAAATCTGTGGGACAATCGCTCAAGGTATCCACTGCGGATTCTCCCGAAAGTCCAGCAAGCAGAAGCCTCGGGCAGTGCCCAAGACCTCAGACGTGAGAGATACCCGACAATCAGGAGGCTAACCGTGAACAGGTTTTTCATATCGTTCGTCATGGCGATCGTGTTCACTGCCACATCGCTGTTCGCTCACCACGGGACTGCGATATCGTACGATGAGAATGCTGCATACATCAGCGTGAAGGGCACGGTAGCGGAATTTGCGTTCCGCAATCCCCATGTGACTATTCGTATAGACGCAGTGAACGAGAACGGCGAGGTTGTACGGTGGAATTTCGAACACAGTCCTCCACGCGCGCTAGCGCAGGAAGGCTATACTGCAAACACGCTGCAGCCGGGTCAAGAAGTGACCGTTGTCGCCAGTCCTTCTAGGGCGGGCAACCCTGTCGGGCTTGTCGTACATGTGATTCTAGCCGACGGCACAGAAATACTCCCCAGATGAGGACACGCGGCATAGACGGAAGCTGTCGACAAGCAATGGCCACCGTGGGTAGCGGTCAATGGGCCCTGATTCGGCGCTGAAGCTTCGGCTGTGCGAGATCCTGGGAGGCCTGGAAAGCTGAGCACGGTTAAATCGTGAAGTCCAACGCGCACGTCAGGCCAACGTTCCCTAGCTTTCTAACTGTAATGTGTGCGCCCTAGCCAAAACTTGAGCAGGAGGTTTGAAAGTGCGTCGTTTCATAACTCTGATCCCTATTCTCATAGTGGGGCTGGCTTCGCTGGCAGCCTGCGCCGGCCCGGAAGCCGATGGGAACCAAGCCGATGGGAGCCAATTTGATCCGCGCGATCTTTCCGGAGTCTGGCAGCTACGTGAAGGCGATCGGGGCCTCAGTCCGACTGTCCCGCCTATGACCGAGGAGGGCGAGGCGAGGCTTGACGCCAATATCCCCGTACGCGGCCGCGCTCTGTCGCCGCCCGAACCCGGGGGTGAACCGCCCGAACTCGAAGAGGGAGAACACCGTGGCCGGGCTAGAGCCGTCATGCCCGTGTTCTCGAATGATCCGATGATGCAGTGTAACCCGCAGGGCTTCCCACGGCTCCTTTTCGATCCAGAGCTGGTTGAATTCGTTCATCTTGAAGACAGATTCCTGCAATTCTTCAACTGGGAAAACCGGCATCGCGAAATCTGGCTGGACGGCCGTGAAGTGCCTTCAGATGAGGACCGCGTTAACTTGGGTCTGGCGTGGTACGGCCACTCCATCGGCGAGTGGCAAGGAGATACATTGCTTGTCCAGACCTTCGGTTTAGACGACAGAGGATGGATCGACGTCTTCGGTTTTCCGAAAAGTGACGAAGCACGGTTTGATGAGCGATATCGGCGTATAGACGCCGATACCATAGAGCTGCAAACAACAATGTATGACCCGAAGTACTATACGGAACCTTGGGTGTCGGATACGAAAGTGTTCATGCGGGAGCCTCCCGAGAGTTATACCTTCTTCGGATGGTCCGGTTTGTTCTCCGGACTAGTCGATGGGATCTGCGCACCGCTCGATGAAGTGGATGATTTTAATGTCACCGTGCGCGATCCTGCGGGCACAGCGCAATAGGGTACTGTCAACTTACGGGTCCAAAGGTCGAACCTGTGCCGGATTGGCGCGGATCAATCAGCCTACCGTAACCGCATCCCAAGTTGCACAGGAACGGGCTCTCAGCAGCCGATGGTGAACCGCTTTTAGTCTGTGCCTTCCCAACCGGAAAAGATTCAGAATGACACCATGAACCGAAAGGAAGAGTTGAGCCTGCCGTGGCGACTTGAATCGTCGCATCTGTCGCTCCCGTTGTCGGGTCGGTTGGTGTGAGACTTCGGCTCGATTGTTCGCGTACTGTTCGGTGTCATGATTCACCGAAGGCATGATCGTTCGGTGGGCTGTACCGTAGCTCTTCAACTTGTCCGTGACCAAGCGAAACGGAACCTGTCCTTGTCCCTTCAAGAGCTTGCGAAAGAAGCGCTCCGCCGCACGGCGGTTGCGTCGCGACTGGACCAAGATGTCGATCACGTCACCGCCTTGATCGACCGCCCGCCACGAATAGTGGCGCTGACCGTTGATGGTCACGAACAGTTCGTCCAGGAACCACGTATCTCCGAGTCGACCTTGGCGTCGCTTCAGACGCCTGACATACTCGAGACCGAACTTCGCACACCACAGGCGGATTGTCTCGTAGGACACTACGACTCCTCGTTCGGCGAGCATATCTTCGACATCTCGGAGACTAATACCGAATCTGTAGTAGAGCCAGACGGTATGACTGATGATTTCGCGTGGATATCGGTGCCCATGATAGAGAGATCGATTGGATTTCATGCCGCAAGTCTGCAGGTACGGTCCCAAGGTGACAACACCGAACCGCTTACCCGAACACGATTAGGCGTGAACCATGAGAAACTGCCCGTTACCGTTGATTTCGCCGTCACACGTTGCAAAGTTGGTTCCAATCCAAATCAGGTAAAAGCGCCAGATGCGGCGGAAGGTGGCGAAATCCATGCCGTAATCGAGATTCTTGACATCGGGACAACTCTCGTCAAAGTTTTCCAACCATTGCGCCAGCGTCTGGTTATAGTTCATGCCGTTGAGATACCAGCGTTCCACTGTCTTGAAATCCTTGTCGTAGGTCGGAATCGAATCGAAGCTCCAGTAGCGGCCGTGAGGGAAAATGTACTTGTGCGTGAAGACGCTGGAGATGTTATTGGGCGTGCGAACGGTAATGATGTGAAGGAAGAATTTTCCGCCCGGCTTCAAGAAAGAAGCAAGTTTGCTGAAAGACTTGGTTAGATTTCCCACATGGCAAAAAACCCCGACGGAAAGGATCTTGTCGAATTGTTCCTCGAACTGTGTCTTGTTTAGATCTCCCTCCACAAGAGTAAATCGACCCGAACTGAGATAGCTTTGCGGATCCTGCATCTTTTGACGCATGTATTCGCATTGCTCATGACTGAGGTTCAGTCCCGTGAACCGGCAATTGGGAAACCTGGACAGAATGTAGTTCGGCACACAACCCCAGCCACACCCAAAGTCCAGGATATTGTCACCATCCTGGATCTCGAGTTTTTCAATCATGTCGTCAATCATGTGCATCTGGGATTGCTCAAGATTGGCAGCTCCCCTCTCCCACAACCCCGTGCTGTATTTGGGGTAGATCAGGGTTCCGTCGCCTAACATCCGATTCAACATGACCTGTGGCAGGTCGTACTGGATCTTCATCAAATCCTTTGAGCCTTCTGCCAGCTGGTCCGTTTCTTTTAATACCCATTCGTAAGGGGTCAGGAGTGCGGGCAAATACTTAAAAACGATCGGCATGCAGGTCTTGATGATGGATCGCATCACCGGGTCGGGAAGCTCCACTCCCTTGACGTAAGCCTCCGCAAAAGCCATTTGGACCACATTTCCCACTTCAACGACCCCACGAGTTACTCGATACGCAAGGGCACTCTTGGCGTGAATATTCCCAACAACGGGAAGGTGGTATTGAATGCCTTGCCGGGTAGGGTTGGAAGTCTTGACTACGTTTGGAATCGAACCCATGCGGGTGCCGGAAGTAAAAGCCACTTTGTTCTCCTAATACTCAAGGCTCAGGGTATGGGCAACGACTGGAGTGACGGCCTCCAGCCGTAGAATCATTCAAGCCTCCCGCTGTGATTGTCACAACGTTTGTCTGAGGTTAGCCGGAATCTTACACGCAACCAATGGGCTTGCGCCACAGAAACTGGTGCCGGTCCTGTATGTCCTCTTAAGGGGTCGAAGAAGGAATCCTTGCGGCATCAGACCGGGGGAAATTCCAAAGCTCACGCGGTTCTGTCGTCCCCGCGTAGAAATCGAGCGTACGCCTCGCTCGTCTGAAGATGCTCTGCTGCCGGTAAGGAACGTGATGTTTCTCGCAGAGAGCTTTCACGCGAGGTTGGATCTCCCTGTACTTGAGCATCGGAAGCCTTGGGAAAAGATGGTGTTCGATCTGGTAGTTCAGCCAGATGCTCATGTAGTCGAGAAACTCAGTGCCTGTATTGTAATTTGCCGAGCCCATGACCTGAGTGACGTAAAACTCCTCCCTGCTCTTGTAATGAAACTTGAAGCTGTAAAGGTCGTTCCCGGTATGGTTCGGGAAAATAAGAAGAGCGCTATGCAAATTCGTCATTAACTCAGCAAAGAGTCTATTCAAGAACACGAAGAACACCGCGGTCCGGCCGAGTGGGAGAAAGAGTAGCGGAATCACGACGAAGTGAACGGTGACGTATGGCAGGTAACCAGATTTCCACAGCTCTCGAACATTTCTATTCCGGAACTGAAAGATGTTCTTAAGCGTGAGGTATTTGATCTTCTCAGGCTTGATCCGAGTTTTCGTCTTCGGGTCGAGGCCGCCCATCGAGTTAGGTGCATACATTGTGAACTTCCAGGATATCGAGCCCAGGAAGATGAGAATGTACTTGATAAACCTTGGGGCTCTTAACTCTCTGTAGAACTTACCAAGTCGCTCGACCGCGTCGGGATCGGTTTCTTCTCCAGTGTGGTAATGGTGCAGCTCATTATGCTGCCGGCGCCAGGTCTCCGCCGACCACCAGTCGAGGCAATCCACATAGCGCCGCCGGCCGGCCGCAAAGTGTTTGCTCGTGTATCGGCTTGAAATTCCGGGCACACCGTCGTAACCACCATGAGTAATCACGTGTAACAGGTGCAAACGCGTTAAGATTCCCATGTGGATACAGAATGCAGATATTGGATTGGGAACGATCCACGCAGTCGCGAAACCGAAAAGGGAGAAGAGTCGGCCGAACCGCTCGATCTTTTTCAGGTGTCTGAAATCATCGTAATTAGCGGTTCCTTCGACCTCTGCTTTGAGCTTCTCGATGGCGGCCAAGAATCCCTTTGAGTCGATGTTGCAGAGTTCCGGGGCCAGTGGAGGCAAGACGCTGGATCCTGGTCTCATCGCATCATTTGATCTGGGGATCTGGGGATTCGGGCAGGAACATCGGCAAATCATACGGGAGTCAGGGGTTGGAGACAATCAAAGTTTGCTTCTTCATCCCTCGGCGGAATCACCTACGCGGATTCCAGGCTTGAGCGATCGAGAAACTTCCCGGGACGGGTCACAAAGTAAAAGCGGCTGTTCAAACAGACAGTGGCAACCGTCAATCCGGCGATCAGGCCGATCCACATGGCTTGGGGCCCCATCGAACGCACGATCCCCAACGTGTATCCTACTGGCAGGCCCAGGCCCCAGTACGCAACAAGGGTGATCAACATCGGTACCGTCGTGTCTTCCAGGCCGCGGAGCGCTCCCGCGCCGGCCACTTGAGCGCCATCCGAGATCTGGAATATGGCCGCCATCAGCAGGAGATCCATGGCAATGGTCCGAACGGCGGGATCGTCCGTGTATATTCCGACGATCAATTCAGGAAACAGCACCATGGTCGAAGCGGAGGCCGCCATAAACATCAACGCCAGGACGAGTCCGACGAAGGCCGAACGGCGTCCTTCGGCCTGGGAGCCGCTCTGACAGCCTGGCCGACTCTCACCGTAATGGCCATCGCCAGGCCGAGGGGAATCATGAAAGTGATCGACGCGAAGTTGATCGCGATCTGATGTCCTGCAACAGCATTGGTCCCGAGCGATCCCATCAGCAGCGCCACCGTAGTGAAGAGACTGGCTTCTAGAAACAGGCTGACTCCGATGGGTAGGCCCAGTACGAGGGTCTCAACGACGTAATCCAGGCGGGGCCAGTCAAACTGCCGGAAGAGCGGATAAGCGAAATTAGCAGGGGCGGACGACTATGGCAGCGCTGTCAGTGTCGTCGTACGGGTGTTATGTCAATCCGCGCGCGGCCGCAGGCCGTCGCGCGGAAAGGTTTGATTTTGTTGAGTCGTAGGCCGGGCGACAAGCGGGAGTATCGGTCTCCGGACCTGATCTGATTGCGTCTAACGCACAACGCCAGTATGCCTTGCTCCTGAAATCGTGCCCGGCTCGCCACTCGCAATCGTTTTGACATCCATGAATACAGTCCCGTACGATCGCTCGATCATTGCGTGCCTAGAAAAAAGCCAAAAGGGAGGACTTGATGCGAAGAGCAATTCTGACGGTGTCGGCGGTCGTGGTGTTGGGCTTCGGTCTCAATGTTTTTGCGCAGGAAGAGGAACCGGACCTGAGGCCCGGGAAGGCCTATAGCGTGACTTCACTGCTCTTCCGTGAAGACTTTCCGTCGGAGGGATTCAGGCATGCGGCGTTGACTCAAGAACGCATCGAGAGCCCGAACCTGGAGCTGAAAATGTACGGACCCGGTGGCGAGTCCGGGGACGGCGAAACGTACGGGATCCGGCTGAGCTATGAAGAGGACCATATCTATCCCGGTGAGATGGCGAGCATGGTCTACAGCGGAGTAGCACAAGGAAGCTGGGCCGTCATGTTGAAGGACAGGAACAACTACTTCGACCTTCGGGACACGGCCCGGATCCACTGGCGCGTCCGGGGACGATGACTGCACCTGCTCCGGCCGGTGGTCAAGCTGGCGGACGGAAGCATGTGGGTCTCGGACTATATCGAGCAATATTCAACGTACTTCCACGAAAACGAGATCTTCCTTGTCGATATCTTTCGCTGGCGGGAGGTGGATCCCACGACCATGGCCGAAGCCCGCGCCAGAGGCGGCCAGCCGCTCTGGAGGACAGACCTCGACCTCAGTATGGTCGACGAAATCGGCTTTACCGATCTCAGGACGGGCGCGGGCGATGGAACCCAGGGAAACACGGCCGTCGATTGGATCGAAGTTTACGGGAACCCGGTAAGTCGGACTGCCCAGCAAAGCCAGCGCTAGTCGGCACCCGAGGTGCATCTCTTTTCAACTTTCAACATGTTTGGCAGGGGCAGGGCCGACTGATTTTTCGGTGCCCCTGTCCCTGCTTCGGTGCTGAAACCACAGAGCTTATTGGGATCGAACCTGGAGATATACCGCGACCGCTCTCCGCCTATCACAAGCCTTTCGTCCCCTGGGGACTCCAACAACAGCCACGCGCAAACAGATCCTAAACTCCGCGGACACGTTTAGACCTGCTTGATGCGGTGGGTAAGCGGGCGACATGTCCGAGGTAAGAGTCGTGAACAGGTATAGCGAACGTCGTAAGTCGTTATGCCGAAAAGAGGATTCGAACCTCCACGGGGATTAATCCCCACTAGATCCTGAATCTAGCGCGTCTGCCAGTTCCGCCATTTCGGCCAGGACATTCAATGTAAATGGCCGCATCTGCGAAGTCAACCGAAGTCCGGGTTTGTAAACAGCTTCGGGATGTGACACAAGTGGAGCCGTGGGTAGCAGGAAATCGTCGGCTGGAAAATCGTCGAAAAGAAAACCGCCAACACGGCTGCGCAGCAGGGACTTCTCGAGGGAAGTGCTCCTTGATTACATTCGCAACCAGCCGGAACGGTCCGCAGGCTTCCGTCGTATTCTCGAAGATTTTGGCGCCGACAAAACCGATCGCAAGCAGATCAAGGACATCCTCGATCAGCTCGTTAAAGAAGATAAACTTGCCCGGCACAAGGGGAACCGATACGAGGCGCCCCCAGCGCTGTCTCTCTACCGTGGGCGTATATCGCTCCACTCAGACGGTTATGGTTTCGTTAAGCCTGAGGAGAAGATACCCGGAATAACCGGCGACATCTTCATCCCCCCTCCAAAAACCGGCTCCTCGATGGACGGCGACCATGTGGCCGTTGCGATCACTTCCCCAAGGAAAGCCGAAGGCCGAGTCGTGCGGGTGGAAGAACGCGCCCGAACAAAGGTTGTCGGACAACTTCGATACGATGGGCGCGTCTACTTCCTCTCGCCCGCGGACGAAAAGCTCCCGGACAGGATTCTGATCAAAGGCGAAGTATCCGAACACAAAGACAAAATTATCGAAATCGAGTTGACACGATTCGGTTCCGAATCCGAATGGCCCGCGGGAGACCTCGTTTCGGTCATCGGATTCATCGATGACGCCGACGTTGAAACAAGCATCATCATCAAGAAATACGGTCTGGCAGTCGACTTTCCTGAAGCGGTCGAAAAAGAAGTTTCACAACTGCCGCTGACACTGACCGACACGGATATCGGCGCACGGGACGACTTTCGGGACAGAGAAACGATAACGATCGATCCGGCGACTGCGCGCGATTTTGACGATGCCGTCGACGTCGGTCAACTCGAAGACGGAGGATTCCGCCTGGGTCTTCACATCGCCGACGTCGCCCACTTTGTTGCTCCCGGTTCCGCTACCGACAATGACGCCCGTGAGCGGAGTTGTTCTGTGTACTTTCCCGATCGCGTCGTCCCGATGTTACCGGAACGACTTTCAAACGACATCTGCTCGCTCAATCCCCGCACGGACCGGCTCACTATGAGCGTTGTACTGGACATCGGGACGGACGGAAGAATCCGAGGTCAGTCATTTCACGAAAGCGTGATCCGTTCCGACGAGCGCATGGACTACGAAACCGTCCAGAAGATTCTGGACGGGGATGGAGGGCTAAGAACGCGGCACCGCCGGATCGTCGGAACAATAGAGTTACTCGAAACGGTGGCGCGACTGCTGCTCGAGCGCAGGAACAAACAGGGAACCATCGGCTTCGACCTGCCGGAACCTGAATTGACCTACGACCGGGAAGGAGGGGTTGAAGGCATCATAAAGGCCGAGCACTACTTTTCCCATCGTATGATCGAAGCGTTCATGATCGCGGCCAACGAGGCCGTTGCGCGACTGCTCGAAACTGAACTAGCGGCGACAATCTTCCGCGTTCACGAACGCCCCGATCCGGCAAAGGTCAGCGAACTCAGCGATACTCTCGCATCGCTGGGCGTACGGTTTCGGCCCCGCAAATTGACCTCTCGAGCTTTCCAGCAGTTCTTAAGCTCCATGGAGGGCCGGCCCGACGAACAGATGATATCGTTTCTCGTGCTGCGCTCCTTCAAACAAGCCGTTTACTCCACGAGCAACGCGGGCCATTTCGGATTGGCCTCGGGCAGCTATACGCACTTCACCTCACCCATCAGAAGATACCCGGATCTGGTTGTGCACCGCCTGCTCAAGGCATGCCTGTCGGGACGGCGGCGTTCGGGTTATTCACTGGTCGAACTCGAAGCGATGGCAGACACGTCCAGTCGGAGAGAGCGCATCGCGGATGAGGCCGAGCGCGACCTGTTCGATTGGAAAAGGATGACCCTGCTCGAAGAACACCTTGGCGACACGCTCGATGCAATCATCGTCAGTGTTTGGGGGAAGGGCGTCCGTGTGGAGCTTGTGGACTACTTTATAGAAGGTCTCGTGTCTGTGGATGACATGGCCGACGACTACTACGATTTCGATGCCCGATCACATACACTGATCGGCCGGGGGACCCGGAGAAAGTACCGGCTCGGGCAGCGGATCAGGATTCGGGTGGCGCGCGTGGACAAGCTGTTGGGACGGGCCTATTTCCTACCGGCACTGGCCAAGGGTAAGCAGTCCGATTAAAATAGGAAGTTTGCGTGTGCCGGCGTAGCTCAGAGGTTAGAGCGAAGGTCTCATAATCCTTAGGTCGGTGGTTCGAGTCCACCCGCCGGCATGTGATCCTAAAGAAGTTAGCCCGGGTCGCTTGGCCCGGGCTTTCTGCTTGTGGGGACTTTTGTGGGGACCCTGCTGCATTTTAGCCGGTTGCAACCGACACTTCGGATTTCCTCTGGTTGTACGTCTCGAGGCGGGACATGGCGTCAAGCAGGATTCATGCACCAACGCCCTGCCGCGCCCCGCTGATCTCAGACCGGCCAAAGCACGCCAGTCTTCTGGCGGGCGCTTGTCTCAAATTCGTTGAGCGGGGTGCGCTTCATTCCGCTGTCTCAAACCTCACACGTGCGCAGTTGTGGCGGTACGCAACCGAGCATGTATGTTCTTGACAGTTTTCATATGCTTACACGATAATTTCTTGCCGGAATTCCTAAGCCTAAAAATCGTGTCGCTGGATGCAACTCACACATTGCTAGGTTATGTTTCAGAGTTTCTGCAAAAAAGGGGTCCTGAAATAGGAAGGGGCCAGGGTATCTCCGAGAAAGTTGGCAACCAACAACTTTGAAACGAAGGAGATGAACCGATGGCCCGAACTAAGATTAAGCGAAAGGGAGTGGATTGGAAAGAACTGTTAGGAGAGGAAAAGGATCTGCTGAAAAGCGTCGTGCAGGAGGTGGTTCAGGAAATTCTCGAGGGGGAGATGGAGCAGGTTGTGGCCGCGGCCAAGAGTGAACGAACGGCGGGGCGGACCGGATATCGGAGTGGCTATTACGGGCGGGACCTGGTCACGCGGGTGGGCAAGCTGGAGCTGCGCGTGCCGCAGGACCGGGCCGGGCGGTTCAGCACGGAAGTGTTTGAACGCTACCAACGCAGCGAGAAAGCTTTGGTGGCCAGCTTGGCCGAGATGTACGTGCAGGGCGTGTCGACGCGCAAGGTCAAGGCCATCACCGAAGAATTATGCGGGCATTCGTTTTCGGCCAGCACGATCAGCCGGATTAATAAGACACTGGACACGGAGCTGAAAAAGTTTGCGACGCGAGCATTGGAGGAAGAATACCCGTACCTGATTCTGGATGCGCGCTACGAGAAGGTGCGCGAAGACGGGGTCATCCGGAGCCGAGCAGTTCTGGTGGCGATCGGAATCAACTGGGACGGGAGGCGCGGTGTGTTGGCGGTGGAACTGGCGGAACGGGAAAGCACGACCAGTTGGCGGGAACTGTTACTGAGTTTGAAACAACGCGGCTTGTGCGGCGTGGAGTTCGTGGTGACCGACGATCATGCCGGGTTGAAGAAAGCCATCGCAGAAGTCCTGCCCGAAGCGATCTGGCAACGCTGCTACGTCCACTTTCTGAGAAACGCATTGGATTATCTGCCGCGCAAAGCCGATGACGATTGTCTCCAGGAACTGCGTTGGCTCTACGACCGGCGGGACCTCCAGGAAGTGCGGCAGGACCTGGCGACATGGTTGAGCAAGTGGGGGCAGAAATATTCCAAACTCTGCGACTGGGTCGAAGACAATATCGACGAGACACTAAGCTTCTACACGCTGCCGCTTCAGCATCACAAACACATGAAATCCACCAATATGCTGGAACGGCTCAACGAAGAGATCAAACGGCGAACGCGCGTGGTGCGGATATTCCCCAACGCAGCCAGCTGTCTGCGTTTGATTCGGGCGCTGACCACCGAAACGCACGAGAACTGGATCGAAGCGATCCGCTACTTGAACATGGACCTGTTGAAGGAACACAAAAGGGACTGGCACCGTCAGACGCCGGCTGCCTAAACGCGTCCCAACGGGCCGACCCCAATGATCGACTCGGATGTCGATCGGCGATTACAGAGCATCCTGGAGCGAACAATCGCTGTGGAAAACTTTCGAGGGGACGAAAGAAAGAAAAAGAACCAAAAAAGAAAGAAACGCAGAGGCCTGATGGAAATGACGCCTCAGAGGAAATCCGCCAAAAGGCGCGGATTCCCTCTGAGGCTTGGAAAAGCTTCGCCAAAAACGTTCAGCTTTCCCACATTCCCACAGGCCCGACGGCGATCGACACTCAAGAACTGAATTTTTCGGAAATACTTTTTGCAGAACTTGACGCACACAACTCATTGCTAAGGACCGATCGATATGCAAAACATGTTACGAAGTGGAGTTCTCATAATTGCAGCGGCAATGGGCGGATTCCTATCAACGGTGACGGCCGCCTCCCAAAACATAACGCCACAATTCAGACGGACTGCAGACGGTAGGCCCGATTTGAGTGGAATTTGGCAAACCAATACAACGGCGAATTGGGACCTTCAAACCCATGGAGCACGGCCGATGGTTCCACAGCCTGGGCTGTACGCCGATGTCCCAGTTTTGGCGGCACCGGTGGTTGCGCTTGGAACCGTTGGTTGGGTGCCGCCGGGAGTTGGGGTTGTTGAGGGCGATGAAATTCCGTACCAACCGTGGGCGGCTCAGCGCAAGCGAGAGAATGCTGCTAATTGGTTGGATCGCGATCCCGAGCTCCAATGCTATATGCCAGGTGTGCCGCGTGCAATGTATCTTCCGCATCCGTTTCAGATCGTTCAGGGCACCAACAAAATTATGATGGTTTTTGAATTTGCGACTGCCCAGCGGACAATCCATCTGGATGAAGTAGATCCTTATCCGATCGGCGCATGGATGGGACACTCGGTGGGACACTGGGAAGGGGACACCTTGGTAGTCGATGTTTCCAGTTTCACTCCTTACACTTGGTTCGATCGTTCGGGAAACTTTCATAGCGATGCCTTACACGTTGTTGAACGATACACGCCCATTGCCCAAGACGCGTTCCTCTACGAAGCCACTATTGAAGACCCAAAAGTATTTACCAGTCCTTGGAGAATCAGCTTTCCGATCTACCGCCGTCTCGAACCCAATGCACAACTGATGGACTTCAGGTGTGTTGAAATGGTGGAAGAGACGACGCTGGGGCATCTCCGCAAGGAGCAACTCGTCGAGCAGTGGGAAGGGAAGACTATGATTATTGATGTCATCAGGAAAATCCCTCCCGTTGACGAGTTGTACGAGCGCCTGTGGTCAGGAAATCCGCCCGAGTGAGAATGATTTAGAACAGACAGGAGATAAGAGTCCAATGAGAACAACACGAACGGTCATCATGTTTGGTTCGCTTCTAGTGTTGACAGCCGTTCCCGCGTGGGCACACCATGCGTTTACCGCGGAATTTGACGCGAACCAACCGGTCCACCATACAGGAGTAGTCACAAGCATGGAATGGACCAATCCGCACATCTGGATTCACATTGACGTGACACAGGCAGACGGAACAGTAGAGCGCTGGTCTATTGAAGGCGGTGCACCGAATGCTATGTTCCGGCGAGGGTTTACAAGAGACTCTCTCTTGCCTGGAACGGAAATTGTGGTCGATGGTTACAGGGCAAGGGACGGTTCGCGCCGCGCAAACGGAAGAGATCTGACACTTCCTAACGGCCAGACGTTGTTCCTCGGTGGTTCCTCTCCCGGTGCTCCAGTTCAGGGACGCGAGTAAAAAGCCCACCGGCGGAGTTCGAGCAGATGTACTATCAGCAGCAACAGTCCGGCCTCTCAGAGGCCGGACTCAACTAAAATCGTCTCCGAAAAACCCGGGGCGGTTCACTCCGAGAAAACGAACCCGCAGAACCTTATCGCTCGTTTCGCAGATGGATCGGTTATCAGTGCGTTTCCCTCTTATCTGGTCCTGAAGGCCGCTACTTCTTCTGGAGTAAGGGGCCTGGCGCCCAATTTGATAAGTAGATTTCCCGTGCTTTCATGATAGCGGGCAGCGTAGTCGCCGGTGCTCGGACTGATCCCTTGGGTGATCATCCAGGGCGTCACACCCCGTTCGTCCTTCACGTCCACCCTGGCACCCTGATCCGCCAAAAAATGGATGATAGCATCCGCTCCTATATACGCCGCTTCATGCATTGCAGTCCGCGCTCCCTGGTCGACCGCGTTGACATCCGCGCCCAGCTCTACTGCCAGCTTGACAGCCTCCAGCGCATTTCTCTTCTGCTCTTCGCTGCGGAGATTCTCACGTATAGGCCCAGCGGCGGAGGCTACCATCAGCGGCGGCGTATCCTCGCTGCCTTTCAGGAGCGGATCAGCGCCATTCTCCGCGAGTATCCGCATTAAGGCGACATCCCCAGAAACCGCCGCGAGCAAAAACGGCGTCGCGCCCTCCATACGGACAATCGCAGTTCGCGTGGGCAAAACCAGCAGACTCCGGTTGATCCTGGCGTTCGGATTCGCTCCACGTGCCAGCAGCGCCTTGACCAGTTCCGGCATGTTCGGCGGTGCCGGACGGTTGTATGGATCGTAACCATACGCCGCAAGCGGCATCAATCCCTTCCGGACAGCATAGTGCAGAGCGGTAATCCCGTTGCCATCGGCCACATTCGGGTCCGCGCCCCTCTCCAATAAGAACAGCGCGAGTTCCTCCTGACCGCTGGCGGCGGCTACGACCAGGGCGTTGCCGTATTGAGGTGTGGACTCGTTTACGTCCGCTCCGGCCGCAAGCAGTACGCGCGCTGTCTCCACATCACCCCGTTGGGCGGCGAACAGGAATGCAGTGAAACCACCTCTTGCAGTGGCCTGGACCTCGGTTCCGTCATACGCTGCATTGACGTTGGCCCCGGTCCGCTGGACAAGTTCTCGATCCGAATCGGGAGCCTCGACAGCAACGACCGAAATCGCCGGCATACGTGTCTTCGCGTGTATGTCCGCCCCGCGTTCGATTAACGTCTTGATGATGTCGGCGTGCTCTCCAGCGGCGGCCCACATCAGCACAGACTGGCCGCGCCGATCTTCTGCTGCGTTCACGTTCGCTCCGCGAGCCAGCAGCGAGTTGACGGCTTCTTCGCTGCCCGTTAGCGCGCATGTCATCAACGGTGTCTCTCCGGTCCGCTCCACGACATTCGGATTCGCTCCTGCGTCCAGCAGCTTCTCGACCATTGCAGCGCTGCCGTTCCTGCAAGCCAACGACAGAGGCGTAACGCCATGGTCATTACCGGTGTTGACTTCTGCGCCCGCCTTTATCAGGATGTCCGCCGTTTCCAGATCATCCCAGTGAGCCGCCCACATCAGCGCACTAGTTCCATCGGCTTGGCGCGTCGTGACGTCCACGTTTTCCCTCAGGAGCGCACGCACTGCTTCGCTCTCGTTATTCTTCACAGCCTCGACCAACCGAAGGTCGGCGGCCGAGACGGTGACCGCGAACACTATACCGATCATCCAAGCAACCGGAACTGTTGTCTGGTAGCTCATTACAGTCTCCTTTTCCGATGGGCAAGAGCGCACTGAGCCTACGGTCACGCCGGAAGTTCGAGCCGCCCGTTGCTATCTCCGAAGGTTTCCAGAGAGAGCCCCAGGTTGCCGAGCAGGGTCAGGTACAGGTTCGATATCGGCGTGTCCTCTGCTGCATATCGCACATGACGGCCGGGTTTGATCTGTCCACCTCCTTCGCCTGCCAATAGGATCGGGAGGTTTGTGAAGTTGTGACCGTTACCTTCACCGATGCCGCTACCATACATGATCATCGAGTGATCCAGCAGTGAACCATCACCGTCCGGCGTCGCTCGCATCCTCTCCAGAAAATAGGCGAACAACTCCGAATGAAAGATGTTGATCTGGATGACTTTCGCAATAAGTGCGGGGTTACCCCCGTGATGCGTCAGCGCATGATGTGCGTCGGAAATTCCAATCTCGCGGAAGCTCCTGTCACTCTGTTCCCGGCCCATCATGAAGGTCGTTACGCGTGTGAGGTCGGCTTGAAAAGCGAGTAAGTTCAAATCAAACATGAGCTTGGCATGTTCGTCAAACCGCTCCGGCACCCCGCTCGGCCGCGTCAGAACAGGCAGATCCCGGGAGGACTGTTCTTCAGCCAACTGGATGCGCCGTTCGACGTCGCGGATCGCGTCCAGATACTCGCCAACCTTAACGCGGTCGCTTGGTCCCACTCTGGTCAGGAGTCGATGCGCCGCCTCGGTCACTGCGTCGAGAAGGCTTTGATCCTTGCGGGCTCGCGCGACCCGTTCTGCGGGCTCTGTACTGCTGCTGTCGCCGAACAGCCGCTCGAATACCGCACGCGGCCGGCTCTCCGTCGGCAAAGGTGTGGTTGGGGTTCGCCACGAAAGCGTTCGCAGGACGGCGCAACTCCAGCCCTTTTCGCACTGACCGACCAGATCTGTATTGTGCAGACCGAGCTCAAGCGAAGCAAGTTGAGTCTGCTTGCCGAGTTCCTGGGCGGCGACTTGATCTATCGAAGGTGCAAGAGGCCCCCTGCGGTTTGCGTGAGTGCCCGTCAGGAAACCGGCGCCGGCGCGCTCATGGGGCGCGAAGTCCTTGTCCAGGTCGCTGGGCCGGGCGTACGCCTCCCTCTGGCTCAGCCCGCTAAGCACGAGAAAGCGGTCCTGAAATGCAGCCAGGGGTTCCAGAATGGGAGGCAGGTCAAAAGCGGCGCCCTCCGCAGCCGGGGTCCATTTATCCATGATCATGCCGTTCGGCGCATAGACAACGGCCAAGCGGAGTGCAGGGTTCGGTGCCGCAGCAAAGGCTGGAACCATCCCCTCCAGCAACGGCAGAGCTAGCGTTGCACCTGCACCGCGTAAGAACGTGCGGCGCGGAATAGCCTTTTTGAAAATCATCATGGTGCTTTTGACCTCCTCATCTGAAATGGAGTACTTTCGACGATACCTAGAACTATCGATGACCATCGGTAGTTGTTAGGAGCGGCTTGGCGCACGATCTGCCGCACAGCCGGGGCATCATAATGCTCGAGTCCTCGGCCTAAGGCATAGGTCAGGACCTTCTCCGTGACCGTAGTGACAAACTGTTCCGGCTTTTTCAGGAGCGCGGCTCGAAGATCGCTTGGGCCGCCGATCTCGGTTCCGTCGGGCAGGGTTCCCGACGGGTCGATAGGAGTCGTGCCCTCCGTGGTGCGCCAGCGGCCGATCCCATCGAAGTTTTCAAGAGCTAGACCGATGGGGTCCATCTGATTGTGACAAACCGCACACGCAGGATTGGCCCGGTGCTCTTCCATCCGTTCGCGTATGGTCAGGAATCTAGCGCCCGAATTTTCTTCCAAATCGGGGACATTGTCCGGAGGTGCCGGAGGTGGAGCACCTAGGATATTTTCCAGCACCCATTTGCCCCGAAATACCGGTGAAGTTCTGTTGGCATAGGACGTCACCGTCAAAATGCTGCCCTGACCCAGCAATCCTCGCCGATTTTCGTCCACTAATCGCACACGCCGGAAATGGCTTCCGTGAACATTGAGTACACCGTAAAACTCAGCCAAACGTTCGTTGACAAAAGTGTAATCGGCATTCAGGAGGTCCACCATGCTGCGATCTTCACGCACTAAACTCTCCAAGAAAAGCTCTGTTTCCCGCTCGAACGCCACCCGCAGGCTGTCATCAAAATAAGGAAAACTGTCAGGATCGGGATCCACTAGGCGAAGATTCCTCAGCAGCAGCCACTGTCCAGCCAGATTGTTAACAAAAGCCTCGGAGCGCGAATCCTGCAGCATGCGCTGCACCTGCTGCTCCAGGACCTCGAGACTGCTCAGCCTTCCCTCTTCAGCCAGATCCAACAACTCTTCGTCGGGAATGCTGCTCCACAGGAAAAACGACAACCGCGAGGCCAACTCGACGTCGCTGATCCGGTAAGCCGTATTCGGGGCTATGCCCAGCGGATCCAGTTCACCGTGGAACAAAAATTCGGGTCCAAGGAGGATCCTTTCAATGGCCGACGCTATTCCGTCTTCAAAAGTTCCCGACTCCCGACCGCTTTGAAAGAACCCAAGCAATTCTTCTACATCGGCATCCGTGAGGGGCCGTCGATAAGCTCGATGCGCCAGAGCGGAAAGCATCTTCCGAGCGCAGCCTTCCTCGTTATCATCAACGCCTGGCTGGCAAGTAAAGATCCGGCGTCGGCTTGGCGTGTCCTCGACACCTTGCGTGTCAAAGGGGCCGCCGATGGTGACGCTGCCTACCGCAGGCAGACCGCCCTTATATTGGGAATATTCGTTCTGGCTCAAACGCTGCTGAAGCGGACCTTCAGGTAATGAGACTTCCTTCAGGAACGCAGCCGTCACGACATGTGTGCCGGCTTTCACCTGTAACCGGATTTCCAAGTGCTCATCCGCTGTGAGACGCTCGTACTCTTCCTGCGCCGGGTCCCCAAGGTTACCTCTTGAAAAAATTCCCGCGTTCCTGCCTCTGATCTCGCCGCCCACTTGGAAGAGCGCAATACTTCCTCCATCCACGCGAACCTCAAGCTCGTGAGGCTCAGCGAGTCCCCGGATATAGTCCCTTGCATTTCGCTGCAACCGGATTCTGACGACGTACTCTCCATCGACCGGAAAGAAGTGGTGGATAGCGGTTCCGCCTCGCGTGCCGAAAGCCAAGTCTTCGCCCATGCGGTCATCTTGCATCAGGTACTTTGGAACAGTGTATGTCTCGTAGTAGGGCTGGATATTGGACTCCCCGATAGCCAGTCGAGTGACTTTCCGCACCGCTGACAGGTACTGTTCCAGGAATAGCGGGGATACCGAAAGTCCATCACCAACATTATCAAAGCCGTGGGTCGAATCGTCGGGCGGAAGAAGCGACTGGATACCAAGCGCACTCGTATCCAGCGCGAGCAAATCGCGAACAGCGTTACTGTACTCGATACGGTTCATACGGCGCATGACCGCACGCCCGGGGTTCAGGTTGCGCTCGGCCGCTTGATCGAGTTTCGCCTCCAGATATCCTGCCAGCGTGTCGTATTCGTCGTCACTCGGCCGCGGCCAACCGGCAGGTGGCATGGCGCCGGTGCGAAGTTTTTTCACGATTCGTTCCAGAACGGGAGCGTTTTCATCGACAGACTCGAAATCCATGCTACTGAGCACCAGCCCAGCCGTTCTCGCTTCTTCATTGTGACAGGTGACGCAATACTGACTCAGAACCGCACGTTGAGGCGCAGTGGAGGCCGTGGGCGCGCTCAGCGATTCTTGCTGATTAGTCGCCGCTGCTGAAAAAGACATCACAGGTCCTGGAGTAGTGGGAGTAGTGGCCGCTCGAACGACACCCACAGCCACAACCACCATAAGAGTCTTGCTCAACAAGTGTTTGAGTATCATCGAGAACCCTCCGTGACCTGCCGAACACACAAAGGCACTTTAAGGACAGTCATCAACGCAATCCTGTCGCCACAAACAAAAGTGGTTCAGGTAAAATATCGCTTCCGAAAGATATTCCTTCCTTCTTCGCATCTTTGCGACGCTCATTCGACCGAAAAAACCAACAACACGTTACCTGGAGTGATTGCACCGTGATGGGAGTACCCGGAATTCGTGAAGAGCATGCCATCCACAACTGTCGCTCCGGCATTGCTCATCGATCCTCCATTAGCCTGCACACCATTTATAGTCTCGAAGCTCTTTGACGTGTCGTATTCCCAGAGGACCGTGCCCTCTGATGTAGAGATCGCTTGAAACCGACCGTCCATCGTGCCCGAAAAGACGACGCCCGGAATCGCGGTCACAGCCGCTGATCGCGATGACCTACAGGGGGTTCTGTTTTCGCAGGACGGAGCCGCCACTGACCAGATCGTGTTTCCGCCGCGGATTTCCAAGGCGTGCACTCCGCCGCCGGAATCCGGATTCTCTGCATTGAAACGCTGGTTCGCCGCGTACATGACTTCACCATCCACGGCAGCGCCCCACATAACACCACCGCCATTGGGGTTTTCGCCGATACCTGTCTGCCATATGATCTCCCCTTCGCGATCGGGATCCAAAGCATAAATGCGGGCCTTATTTGCAGCAATGATGATCTGGCGTCCATCCTGCAACTCGGCAAGAATGGGCGAGGCCGCGAAATCAACATCCGGAGCACTGGTATCCGGGCAAGTGTATATATTGCGAATCTCAGGTCGTCCACAACTGCGATTCCAGACATCGTCTGCGGTGACCTGATTGATCCATCGGATCCTCCCGGAGTCCATGTCGAAGGCGACGACGGCATCCGACGTGTGAGTTGCGGGAACGGAATAATTGTTGCCTGTCCCGGAATATAGCAGACGTCGCGTAAGGTCGACGGCCGGAGTGTTCCAAATAGGCGAGCCGGATGGTCCCCACATTTGCGTCCCAATGCTGTTCTCTCCGACGCTGTCTGCCTCTTCTGAAATTGTGTAGGTCCTCCACAATATGTCTCCATTCGAGGCATCCAGGGCTAACATGCTTCCTCGAAATGTGCAGCAGGGGTAGACCAGATCGTCGACCTGCGATTCCTCACGGGAGGCAACCGGAACGTACAAGCGATTAGCGTGCAGCGCGGGGGCCGCGGTGATTCCCGCACGGGGATGCTCGTCGACTTTCACCTTCCAGAGTAATGTTCCGCTCTGGGCGTCCACCGCGTACATATTTGCGGACTGGTCGCCGAAATACGCTACCTGCTTGCCCTGAGCAACCTCCCCAATGCCGATTGCGGTGCGGACCCCAGCTTCAGTCTCGAACGCCCAATAAATGCAACCGGTTTTTGCATCCAGCGCGAAGACGTCCCCCTCGGCCGTGCCTATATACAGGCGCCCGCCGACGACAACGGGTTGGGTGCCGCCGGAAGTGGCGCCAGGATATCCAAACGCCCACTTCAGCTCTAGGCCCGGCACATCTTCCGCGGTTAAACCTGCATCAGCTGCCGTTTGAAAGCGGGTATTTGTAATGGTCGCGCCCCAGCCGTTCCATTGCGGCCCGCTTTGCAAGTTACTAACCGGCTCGCCGCCAAGAGCTGGAGCAGCACTGCAAAAAGCGGACTCAGGAATTAAATCCGGCTCTGCATCTCCAAAGGCTTTTCCGCTAAGGTATTCCGCCAAAATGCGCCGCTGCATGCGGCTTCGTTCCCTAGCCTCCGTTCTCATAATTCCATTCTCAAGCACATCCAGTATGTGCTCCGGCGACATCTGTCTCAGCACGCCACGTCCAGGTGCTCGCTCCTCCTGACCATCGGAGACTTCATGACAGTTCGCACAATAGGTCTGGAAGAGAAACTCACCATCCTGCTGCGCATGCAACGACGATACACTCAGAACACCAACTGTTAAACAGAATGCCCAAGATAACGGAGCTCGGAATTTCATATTCTCCTCCATCTACTCCTCCATCGCATTTCCATGACAGGCACCCAAGTCAAACAAGCAGTCAAAGGCGCGTTAACTGATGAACGAACCGCTACCGAAAGTTTCAACGATAGTTTGGATTTTCAACGGGCCCGACATTTAACGCTTGTCGTAGCCGCTCTTTGAACACCGATGTTTTCCAAGAGTTCATCATCCCGCGGAATCACTTTATACATCGGGATGCCTTGTTGGAGGGATCGCGGGGATCGATGATGGGGACTTCTTTGTCTCGATAAACCTCATGGCAAAGCAAGCAGGCATCAGCTAACTGAAATGTGATCTCGCTCAGAACATCCTGATTTCTGGTCTGTGACGCTCTGTAGGCGGCCCGTCCTGCTTCAACGAGTTCTTCGGTGAACCTTATCCATTCGGGATCATCAACCGGGACTGGTCTACCGTTCTCACACCTGCGACCAGGTGTCAACATTAGTGGCGCGGATTCAGCCAAAGCAATGGCCGCATAATCCACAAGTTCCCAACCGGAGTAGATACCTGAACCCCAAACCGTCCAATTAAAACCACCCGCCGTGTCGATACTATCCGGACGAGCCAATGGAACTGCAGGATCGTGAGTTTGAACATTAAAAATAATATTCGAGCTCGGGAAAAAGATGCCCCGCATGACCTGAGCAAGATTACCTGAGGGCGAAAAAGACCGTGACGGAGATAAGTCAACGCCGTCCTCCGGCTGGACAATGTTCGTCGTAGGCCATGTGACCTCCCTGAGCACGACTTCATCGGCGCTCAGTTCCGCTCCTCCAGCTGGGTACCCGCCGACTTGTAACATATAAGCAACGACGTCAGTAGTTTGCTGGCTACTCAGGCTTCCAGCATCGCCCTGAGGCATCGTATTTTGAATTTTACTAACAAGTTGCCACACCGGTTCCTGTTGCCAATACCTAATATAATCATCTCCGACTAGCCCGCATTTCTCACAAGTTGTCTGCTGCAGCGCCGCATCCATCCGCCAGGACTGCGTTGCGCTTGGTCGGGCTCCTCAACGTACTGTCAAGTACGCTTCGATCGCCCTCCCGGCGCCCGCCTTGTCCTGCCGGGGTCTGCGACGCTTCGCGACGACAACTCGTGAGAAATGCGGGCTAGCGGAGGTCCTAGTCCTCCGGCAAGGGTTTCGCCGTGGCAAGCCATGCAAATTTGCGCATAAATAGCCTGGCCGCGCCCGGCTTGATCCTCTGTGTACACACCTTCACTTACCGTCTGTTGAGCCTGGACGCCAGAAAAGAAAGGTACACAGATCAATAAAGCTATGGTACCGAAACAACTGAATGCGATTAGCCTCGGTGGTTGCATACTTGCTTACACGAATACGTCATTATTCTATAGCTCGGATACAATATAATCTCCACGCAGCAAGTGCTGCGAGCTCTGGCCCAAAGCACTCAGGTCGATTGGTAGTTGGCGTGCATCGTAAACCCACTAAGATGCATTAGAGTCGCTTAAGTTGACAATACCGCAGCGCCACTCAGCGCCGGAGCTCTTTCATTGGCCTCCAAAACGGTTCGTTAGCGAAAACCCTGATGCAATGTCCATAGTAGCGGGATCAGGACCACGTCCTTCCGCGAAAGCCTCCTCGGCGGCACGAGTATTCGCAAGCATGCCGATCAGACCGTAATTCCCCTCATGACAGTTACTTTCGTAGACCTGATTAGCTTGGTTGCTGTCCTTCTGCATTTCTCGGACGGCCGTCCACGGTCTCGTCCAGGTCGTCGGGTCTTCGAGCGTGACCTCGACCTCCAGTGTGTTCGCATCGACTCGCCTGTAACGCTCCACCAGATGTAAGTTCTCGCGCGATCCACGGTACTCGTTCAGGTAGTTAAAATTCGTGGTGTCGACGACCAGCGTATCCCCTTCCCAACGGGCACGCGCATCTCCATACCGCTGGCGGATGTGACCTGGGAGATGTGGATTGTTTGTAATGGAAATAACTCGATTGAATCCTGAACCCTGACCGATGTCGTAGGAAATCGCCACGGCGTCAGGGGACTGTACGATTCGCCCCACGCCGCCGAACACCGGCAAACGCGATCCGAGGCAACGTTCTCCAGTGGCCCGATCCTCCGGACCATCGGCACGATTCATACGTTGAAGGTTGTAATCCGGAGAAGGTTCCAATCTTCTCGGAGATGGCGGTCCAGGTCTGCCACCCGATGTGCCCTGCAGCAAGTCGGCGAGATACTGAAGCTTCTCAGTAATTCTCCGTTCGGCCTGTGGCGTTACGGGAGGAATTCTTCCGTCGGGTGGATCGATAACCATCGAGGTGCGCGGGCCTCTCACCAATGTCGGATCGGCGTTCCAGAACTGGTTATATGCACCCTGAACATCCCTTTCTGTGCCAGCAGCCCCCCGTTCATCACGACCCAGATCAGCCTCAGCCCGTTCACGTAGCCGCTGCTCTTCGGCCGCGATTTCTTCCTGTGTCAGAAACTCCCTGGTGCCGAACTGCTCTGGGCGCTCCAAGGGTGTAACATAGTGATTGCTCCATATTCCTTGCAAGTCTGGATCGCCCCAGGGTGTCCTCAGCGGAACCTGGCTGGCCTGGTCCGTAACGCAGGATGATAGCAGGGTTATACTTACGATCATTGTCGTCACGGCCATCAACGCTGAGAAAACGCGACTCTTTGTCTTCATAAAGACCTCCTTCCCCTATTTGCTTAGAAATCAATCCTGCAATTTGATGCAGAATATCGCAAACAGTTTTGACCTCAAAGACAAGAAGTTCGGTCACTTCTGCTTGGCGATACGCGGCTCAGTAATAATATAGAAAGAAGGCCCCCCGTCGAGAGGCAACCACCCACTCCCCGGCCCCCACAGTTGTAGGGACTCCCTGTCTAGCCACGTATAGCCAGATCGGATCTGACTACTGATAAGCCGTTGATTTGTAACGTGTGGGCTATGCCTGAATAGCTGCGGCTATGTTGTTGAATCTAGGTTCAACGATGCCTCATAATCCTTAGATCGGTGGTTCGAGTCCACCCGCCGGCATGTGATCCTAAAGAAGTTAGCCCGGATGCTCAGTCCAAGCTTTTCTGACTGTGGGGGAGATTGTGGGGACTCCCTGTCTGCAGCCAAAATTTTTTGGAGGTCTCGTCCTTATTCCAGGCGATGGTTTCATGCTGCTTGCAAATGTAGCAGTGCCTCCCGAAATGGCGGGCGCAGGAATAGGGAGGCGTTTAATGATGCTCGCCGAGCAGGAGGCCGCCAGACGTGGATTTGCCGAAATGCGGCTCAATACCCATGTGGGCATGCCCGAAAATATCCAGCTTTACGCGCGCAATGGACGGTCTGAAGTGAGCCGGAAGGGAAATACCGTCACGATGAAAAAGGCTTTGTCGATGGCTAGCGATCCGCTTAACACCTAGCCTCTCGGCCATATTGCTGCTCATAATCCAGGAATAGGATATTGGTATCGGTGAAAAAATAGGGGGGGGTAAGAAAATGTGGAACAAGATCGTTATTGCCTTGGTGCTCACACTGTTGTCGTCGAACGCCGTAATAGCGCAGTCTGCGTTTTTCGATCGCAAGCAATTGACGACGGATGCGGCCAGAAAAATCGTCGACACTTGTCTCGCCTTTGCGGCCGAACGTAATGCCGTGGTCGGCGTGGCTGTCGTCGATATGTCCGGTGTTTTGATGGATTTCCACGTCATGCAGGCTGGTGGCGCAACCACTGCGGAAACCGCGATCCTCAAAGCGAAGACGGCGGCGCATTGGGGCCGGCCAACCTCCGTACTTGAAGAAACGGTCATGAGCGGCGGCAATCAGGCCTCCGTTTGGATCAATGATTTTCCCAAGGGTGGCGGGATACCGATCGTGGTGGACGGCAAGGTTGCGGGTGCCGTCGGCGTTGGTGGACCGCAATTCCAAGATGAATGCGCGCAAGCCGGTATCGACGCGGTTCTGAACCAGTAGATTGGTTTCATCGCCGAACATTAAGGTCGGGCGTGTCAACATAAGCGCTCGGCCTTAGCACTTCTCGGCGGCTGATCCGTACTCGGTATAGAGCGGAATAACCGTGACTTGGTCTCCAACCCCGAAGCGCAGTAAATCTTCTCCGATTGTGAGCGGCCCGTCATAGGTGGCGCGCGTGCGCGCTGCTAGCTCATCTAATCCCGGTGGCGGAAATTGCCTCCGCCGAGCCGCAATATGTGCGAGTAGACCGCCAATTTTTGGGGCCGGCTTCAGTGAACACTCTGCCGGCATCTGCTGGCGAAGTATGATTGTTCATGATGGCGCTAAGGGATGATAGGATGATGCCGAGGCGAGTATTTTCGAGCCTCTCACCGCCGACCAGCCAAGCAGCAGAATGATGACAGGTTTGGTAGTGCGCGGTTGTCATGTAACGTAAAATCACACGGAGGAAGGCGTGATGAGATTAATGCTAAAGAGTTCGAGGCTCCTCGCACTCGGTGCCCTCGTTGGAGTCGTCTCGACTGCAGGGTGTGCCTCGCAGGAGACCTCAGGAGAGGACACCGGTGCCGCGACCAGCGTGCAACAGGGCTTGGTCCATGACGGGCAGGAGCTATTCGGCCATTACTCCCAGCCCCAACCGTTCCCGCAGGGTTTGCCCGACGACGACCATTCACACGCCGGATGGACCTGGGGGTCCATGGCTGCGGTCTTCGCGGAGAGCTCGGACAGGATTTGGATCGCCATGCGGGGTGAGCTCCCCCTTTCAGCTGGCAACGAACCGTGGACTCCATACGCTCTGATGGAGCCCTCCGTGGGGAATGCCTCGCCCAACGACGACAACGGGACGCGTGGATATGAGAGACGCTACCTGCATACCATGATCGCCGTGAACTCCCAGGGAGAGCTGGTTGAGCACTGGCCACAACATGACCAGCTCTTCGACGTACGTGGAGGGAGGGGACCCCACAAGATCAAGATGAGTCCGTTCGACTCCGCGAAGAACATCTGGGT
Source organism: Terriglobia bacterium (assembly GCA_965218085.1). GTDB lineage: Bacteria > Acidobacteriota > Terriglobia > 20CM-2-55-15 > 20CM-2-55-15. Next base: position 843,991 of record CBDCKF010000002.1, read on the forward strand.
CGTCGACGACCTCCTACACCAGATCCACAAGTTCTCCTATGACGGCGAGCTGTTGCTCACGCACGGAGAGCAACTCGTACCCGGACGGGGGCCGAACAACTTCGCCCGCCCGACGGACATCGCGTGGCTGCCAGACGGAACCTACTTCATCAGTGATGGCTACGACGGAACCCGCGTCGCGAAGTTCGACGCCAACGACAACTTCATCATGGATTGGGGCCAAGCACCCGTCGACCCCGCGAATCCGGGCCCCTACGAATTCGACACCGTCCATGCCATCACAATCAGCCAAGAGGGGCTGCTCTATGTCTCGGACCGGGCGCACGCTCGAATCCAAGTATTCGACGAGAACGGGGAATTCCAGTTCATGTTCCCAACTGGCCCGCGGGGGCATTCCCTCCCCTACGCGATCGAGATCCTGAGCGACCCCTCAGGTGAGGAATTCCTTTGGGTTGCGGATGGTGGGATTGGTCGAATGCTGAAATACGATCTGCAGGGGAATTTCCTATACGCTTGGGGTATCCCGGGCGGAGAGGATGGCTACTTCAATGGGCCGCACTCAATCACGACCGACGAGGACGGCAACCTGTATATTTCCGAGGTATTCAACGGCCGGATCCAGAAGTTCGAGCCCCTGCCGGGAGCCGACCCTGCGAAGATCGTGGGACAGCAACGGCGTGAGTTTAACTGAGGGCCGGATCAGCTAGGAGCAAGGTGAGGGGTTCCGGACAACCGGGGCCCCTCGCGTTGCATCATGGACCTATCTACTCTTCACTGATTGTCCGGGTTGGAGCCTCCGAGGAATATCGTGAACCCATCGGAGGCTGTGATGTTGCCGCCGTTGGCCCTCAATGCGCCGGACTTTGCCCGGTACCCTCGAACGGTGATCTCCGTGCCGACCGGCAGAGAATCCCTCGTGAAGCCGCGCCGAAACAGGGAATTTGGAACACCGGCTTCGATTTCCCAGGTTTCGGTCGTGCCGTCGTCGGCCTCCACTTCTATGGTGAACCAACTGTGTGGGTTGATGAGTTCCACCTTCGTAATCGTTCCCTTCAACTCGATCGGCTTAGTGGAATCATACTCCGATGAAAACGCATGATGTGCCCAGGTAGGTAAAACCGTCAGGAGCAGTAAACTACCCACACCGGCAACCAGGACCAGCAGTCGTTTGGTTCGCATCCGATAACCCTCCTCCTTCGTCGCACCAAATTCTAGGAACCTTTTTCAGTCTAGCTCAAGCATCCTGCGGGACCCTTTGAGCGTGTTCTCCATAAATCTATAGTTTCCCTCGTGACAGGCGTACTCCAATAGATCTTCCGGCCCCTTGTACTCGTCACCGCTCTCGTCACCGCCCCGCCAGGGCATGACGTACGTCCAGGGTGCAGTCCATGTCGTAGGGTCGTTGACCGTGACCTGATATTCGATCGTGTTCTCGTCGATTCTCGTCAACCGTTCCACAAATTCCATTATTGCCCACGGGTAGCAGCGTGTTCCCCTCTATGGAGTTGGCCGTACCCCAGGAATGCCACGTCTGCTTGTCCGTCTTATTGGTCATGCGGACCACCAGCGTATTGCCCTCCCAGTGCCCCCGTGAACTGCCGTTCCATTGCCGGACGCTCGCGTCCAACGCCGGACGTCCGTCCAAGGGAATGATGCGAGCGTCGTGCATGCTCTCATAGTGAATCACGACGTATCCGGGAGTTTGTAAAATCTGAACCCCATGGTTGTACAAGGCCCAGTGCCGCGGGATGACACGTGCTATGCAACGGCGGTAAGCGGTAAGGTCGAACCAGGAGTTATAAACAAGGTCATCCGTAACCGTGCCACCATCCCCGACTCGCGATATCATCCTCGAGGCTCTTTCCGCTTTTCGCTCGTCCTGCAGCTGCTGCGCTTCGGGGGTGAGCGGAGGCAAGCGACCGTTGGGTGGGTCTATTATCAACGACGTACGGTTGGTCACCCCTGTCTTCGGAACCCGGGGATCGAGGATGCGCGATATCGTTGCGCGGGCAGCGCGACGAGCCGCAATCTGTTCGTCAAGTTCCGCCTTCATTTCAGCCATTTCGGCCTCGGTGTAAAACTCCTTGTCGCCAAGTTCTTCAGGCCGTTCCATCGGTGTGCTGGTCTCGTACGTGTACAAGCCCTGAAGGTCCGGATCCCCCCACGGGGTGCGTTGCGTCTGGCCGGTCGCAGGTGCCTGAACCATCAAAACAAGGACAGCCACCATTGCCAGTCCGCCCAGGTTTAGAAATCGATCGCTCATCTGAAACCTCCTTCCCTGGACCCTAGTGACCTGTAACAGAGATATTGACAGCAGCGTTCGGAGCGCAACGGGATCGAATTCGAGGCGCACCGCCCGAGGTAATGCTTTTTCATTCCGAGAAGGCTCAACGAAGAAGACGGTGCCGTTCCGCCCGAACCCTTTGGGCCGATGGGGGTTGCCAGCGATATCGTCGTTGCGAGCCGTCATCGATGTTAGAGCATCGATTTCCGTCTCGCGCCTCGATCTCACGGGCAAGACCCATCGGCGCTGTTGTCAATATCTCTGTTACAGGTCACTGGTTCAGTCGTTCGAGTCCTCGATGAAGTGTCCCCCACATGAAATCTTCAACGAATTCGACGCACTTGAATTCCATAAGTTCCGCGTTCGCTTCGATCCGCCGATAGAGCGGCATGCGGATCGTCCAGGGTCGCGTAAACACGTTCGGGTCCTCGATGGTCGCTTCGTACATCAGGTGGTCTGGGCTGATGGGTGTGTAGCGTTCCACCACATGCACGGCCTCACTATAGAAATTTCCCGCCCGATCGAGCCAGGACCGGCCCATCTGATCGGTGACGTCGACCACCAGAGTATCGCCCTCCCAGTGGCCGATCGACCAGCCCATCCACGATGTGTTCGGACTCGGTGGCTCGCGACCTACATGGATCTGGCGGATCGCCCCCGCGTACTCATAGGCAATCAATATCTGTCCGGGAGTTTGAAAGACCTTGAACGGAAAGGGCAGGTACGTGGCGCGCGGTACTCCAGGAAGATAACATTTAGTCTCTGGATCTCCCGTGGTCTCGTTTGTGACCCGGTCAAGGGGGCGAGTGAAACGCCCCTCGAAGTTCTCTCTCTGTTTTTCTGCGGCCCACGGTTGATAGGGGATCTCATTGCCCTCGATGACGCTTTGACCTGGGGGCACCGCTCCGAACGCGCCGAGGATTACCGGGAAGGCGGAAGGTGCCGCAGCATGGGGCCGGAGGTCCCAATTCGCCGTGTTGAGAGCCTGCCAGATGCCGTTCAAATTAGGGTTTTCTGTTCCAACCAGACGGGGGGCGGTATAGGGCGCGTCCTGAGCGGCGGCCGGCGCGAGGGCCACCAGGACGCTCGCAACAATCACCATGAGCCGGTTTCCAGGCAGATTTCGCAAGCAACTATCCCCTTTCCCTAACGGCCGCCAGTCTACACCAAAACCAATAGTGAAGATAAGGAAGACGACCTGACCCCCATGTCACCAAATCTAGATAGGACCCTTCGGAGAGCGACGCCGGGTCCAGCCGCAGCGGCGGGTGGAGAGGCGAGTGTCAGAGTCGAATCGAAGGGGGCGCCCCGTGGGGCTGAAAACGACACCTGTAAAGCTTTAGACTCCTTTTCCAAAGATCGCTGACCGGCGGCTCTTCAGCTTGGTTCAGGCTCACCGAGGGCTGAGAATTAGGCGTATCGGAGGCCCCACAACGCGGCCATGGCACACGCTCAAGTCGAGCAAAGCTTGATAGGGTCAGCCGTGTGTTAATTCAAACTTCCATGGCCGCGCGAAGGCGGCACCGACTTAACAAGGTCTGTGCCCTCTTTGATGTGTAGAGATGCAGAGTCGAGAATTCGAGTTGTGGCACTCGGCAGGCGATCAGCCCGTTTCCGCGCTGATCGCCCGCCTCATGGGAGATCTGAGGTAGCGCCAGTATCAACCGTCGCTCAGACAGAACAGGTCCAAGTCTCAGGTTTTCTGGCCGGATACGAACAATCGCTCTATCTGGAAGGGTTCTTCGAACCAATGATCAGGATCGTGAGGTTCGAGGGTCTCACGCAGGAATGGCCCCCAGAGTGCGGCTCCGGTTCGTACACCCGCCGCATGGCCGCAGGCCATGTCGTGCGGCGAATCACCCACGAATAAGCGCAATCAGCCCCAACCTCCAAACGATCGAGCGCTTTCAGCACGGGCTCGGCGTGCGGCTTCGGGTTCCGCACGTCATCAGCCCCGATTAGGACTTCAAAGAGACCCTCATAACCGCCCAGTGCCAGTCCCCGTTCGAGCCCACCGTGCATCTTGCTGGTGACAACGCCCAGGCGATAACCCGCTCCGTGTAAAGCCTTCACCGCATCGCACATCCCGGGGTACTCTCTGACGAGAGCGTCGTGATGCTCCAGGTTGTGCTCCATGTAGGTGGCGATCATCGCCTGGATCTCGTCTGGATCGTCCGTAAACTGGCGGAACTGCACCCGAAGCGGAATACCGATATTCTGGCGCCACCTTTGCTCGGAAACCGGGTCGAGGCCGTGCACCCGAACGGTGTGGCGATAACTTTCGAGGATGAGATCGACGGTGTCGATGAGAGTCCCGTCGAGATCGAAGAGAACGGTTGTGATGGAAGGTCGCGTCATCCGATAATATATCCGGTTAATCTTGCCATATGCGCTGCAAGTGCACTCAAGTGAGCAAAGTCCCTCTTGCCGGAAAGGCGGGAGTATACCAGTACACCTTCAAGTGCAAAACCAGCGACGGACGGATCAAGAAGGCCGTTCTCGTGGAATCCGACGACCGGCGTGCCCTCTTGGTCGCAGAAATCAAATGCGAACAGGTCACAGCCCGGGAGTGAAGCTAATTCGGGCAATAGGGCTCGGACCCCAATTCCCAACGCATTGATAACACAGCACGCTTCCATCATAATCGTTTCAACCAACCATGAAAAACCCAACGCTGGTCGACAGAGTCGCCACGACCATTGAAAAGTGGCGGATGCTCTCGGGTGGGGATTCCCCCCTGGTCGGAGTATCCGGTGGGGCAGACTCGGTGTGCCTGGTTCATGTCCTGAGGGAACTGGGCTTCAAACCCGGCCTGGCTCACGTCAACCATGGCTGGCGCGGGCAAGAATCCGACGAGGATGCCCGGTTCGTTGAAGATCTGGCAAAGAAGCTTGATCTGGTCTTCTTTGAACGCCGGAGCGAGACCGATTCCAGTCCTGGCAACCTGGAAGCCGCGGCCAGGACGGACCGGCACGCGTTCTTTCAGGAAATCATCGAACGCGAGGGCTTCGCCAAGCTCGCACTGGGGCATTCAGCGGACGACCGGGTCGAAACATTCCTGCACCACCTGCTCCGGGGTTCGGGAACCCGGGGTCTGGTATCCATGCGCCCCGTCTCGGGCAACATCGTCCGCCCCCTCATTAATACGACTCGTGAAGAAATCGAAAACTACCTCACGGAAATGAACCAAACCTGGCAGCACGACCGGACCAATGAAGACACCCGGTTCGCCAGAAACCGGATCCGCCATGTGGTCCTGCCCGAACTCACTTCGGCATTCAATCCCCGCCTACGGGACTCCCTGTCGCGAACAATCGATATTCTCGAAGCCGAGGACGATTGGCTGGAGGGCACGGTTCGGGAATGGCTCGAATCAAGAGCTTCCGGCGACGGTGGGGCGCTGGTCGTGGATTTCGACGACCTGCAATCCAAGCCAATCGCATTTGTCCGCAGGGTATTAAGGGCCTCTCTGGCGCGCGCGGGCTTGTCGATGCAGGACATCGGTTTCGATCATGTTGAAAACATTCGGTCTCTGCTCGAATCAGGTAAGAGTGGCCGAGTCATCGAGTTGCCTGGTCCGATCACGGTCGAGCGAAATTTCGAGCAACTGGTCTTCCGTCCAAAGGATTCGGTACCTGGCGACTACGAATACGAACTGCCTATTCCGGGCGAGGTGCACATTCCTGAATTTGACACGATTTTCCAGGCTCACCTGCGTTCACCGGATGCCCTTAAACCCAAGCAGGAAGGGGCCTTTGTCGATGGTGAATCTCTGGGACCCTGTGTTAAGATCAGAAATTGGAAAAACGGCGACTTCTATAATCCGATTGGCAGGCGGGCGTCTAAGCTGAAGGAGTTGTTCCAGACGGAACGAATTCCGCAAAGGAAGAGACGTCAATGGCCAGTTTTTGTCGCCGAATCATCTATTGTCTGGGTAGCCTCATTTCCCGTGTCCCGTGATTTCGTCCCGACGGGAACTTCCCGAAGAATCGTTGAGTTTGAGGCTGTGCCGTCGGCAAAGGTGATATAGGTCTGCCCCGGAAAACGTTTAGCGCTCAGTCTTGTCTAAGAAATTATGAGCCTGAAGGAATCGAAGTACGGGTTGGCCGCCTAGCGGCCCGTGGCAGAAGTCTCGAGGGCCGCGTTACGGCCAAACGGGGCTGAATTCTAGGAGGCGACGACGCAACAATGCGCATTCATTGTGAGGAGTCGGCGACAACGAAGACGGCCCCGTTTCGCCGTAACCCCTTGGGCGCAGGAAGGTTCGGGCCGCAGGCTTTGTCCCTCGTCGGTCACGATGTAAAGACATCGTTCCGCTCCTCACTTCGCGCCTACAACCCGAAGACCCCTGCGCGCGACTCTCGAGACTTCTGCCACGGGCTGCTAGGGGGTGTGTTTTGAATTCGACAACTAAGACCATTCTGTTCTGGGTCGCACTCCTGCTGACCGCCGTCCTTTTATATCAAGTGGTTCAGCGAACGACGACCCGCGCGGAGGCCGAATTCAACTTCTCCCGCTTCATGGAGGAAGTAGAACGCGGAGCGGTAAGAGAGGTCACGATCGCTGAATCCCAGGTCACGGGAGAACTCACCTCCGGCGAAGCCTTCAGGACATATATCCCCATGGAATACCCGGAGTTGCTAAGCCTCCTCAGGGAGAGGGACGTTGTCATCGAAGGCGAACCCTCGAACCAGAGCCCATGGCTGACGGCGCTACTTTCGTGGGCGCCGTTCTTGTTCATTATCGGATTCTGGATTTTCTTCATGCGCCAGATGCAGAGCGGCGGGAACAAAGCCCTCTCGTTCGGCAAGAGCCGTGCGCGCCTGTTGACTGCCCATCAGAAGAAGATCACATTCAAAGACGTCTCCGGTGTGGATGAAGCGAAAGAAGAACTCCACGAGATTATCGATTTCCTCAAAGAACCCCAAAAATTTCAGAAATTGGGCGGGCGCATTCCCAAGGGCGTTCTGTTGGTCGGCCCCCCGGGAACGGGCAAGACCCTGCTGGCGCGGGCCATCGCGGGAGAAGCCAACGTCCCCTTCTTTTCGATCAGCGGATCGGATTTCGTTGAAATGTTCGTTGGCGTTGGGGCATCGCGCGTCCGCGACCTTTTCGAACAGGGTAAGAAGAACGCGCCGTGCATCGTCTTCATCGACGAGATCGACGCTGTCGGGCGTCATCGGGGCGCCGGATTGGGAGGAGGCCACGACGAACGCGAGCAGACCCTGAACCAGTTGCTCGTCGAGATGGACGGGTTTGAATCCAACGAAGGCGTCATCCTGGTGGCAGCCACAAACCGCCCGGACGTGCTGGACCCGGCATTGCTCAGGCCCGGCCGTTTCGACCGCCGCGTTGTCGTGCCCCGACCCGACGTAAGAGGGCGCGAGGGGATCCTCAACGTTCACATCAGAAAGATCCCTTTGTTGGAAGACGTCGACCTCGCGGTCGTCGCCCGCGGTACACCGGGTTTCTCAGGCGCCGACCTTGCGAATCTCGTCAACGAAGCGGCATTGAATGCTGCAAGGATGAACCACAAGGCCGTCGGCATGGAAGACTTCGAAACCTCGAAAGACAAAGTGATGATGGGTGCGGCACGAAAGTCGATGATCATCAGCGAGCACGAGAAGAGGGTGACGGCCTATCACGAAGCAGGACACGCGCTCGTCGCGGTGATGGTTCCCGGCGCAGACCCGCTGCACAAGGTGACGATCATTCCCCGCGGCATGGCCCTGGGCGTGACGCAGCAACTACCGATAGACGATCGGCACACCTATCCACGCACCTACCTGGAGGGACAGCTTGCGATCATGATGGGTGGGCGATTGTCCGAAGAGCTTTTCCTGGACACGGTAACGACGGGCGCTGGAAACGACATCGAGCAGGCCACCGACTTAGCCCGCAAGATGGTTTGCAACTACGGCATGTCGAAGCTCGGCCCGCTGACATTCGGCCGTCAGGAAGAACAGATTTTCCTGGGGCGCGAGATCAGTCAGCACCGGGATTACAGTGAGGAAACGGCGCGATCGATCGACGATCAGGTACACGGTTTCGTGATGGAAGGCTACGAACGGGCAAAAGGAATATTGACTGAAAACAAAGACGCGCTCATCCGCATTGCGGACGCCTTGCTCGAACGGGAATCGCTGGATGGTGTCGAGATTCAGACCTTGATCGATGGTCAACCCTTGAAAGCGAAACCGACTCCGACAACGCCGCGGAAGGACGAAGACGAAAAGGGCGAGAAGAGCGCAGACGCAGGGCCCGAAAAGGAAAATGTCGTCCCTCCGATTCCGCCTCACGAAAATCCATCGCCGGCATAGGGGGTAGATAAGAGTTCAACACGAAGATCACGGAGGCAATCGAAAGTTCGAATTCTATGTAGTTCCTTTTCGTTCACCTTCTTGTTGAAAATCCGTGTACGGTATCGAGCCGTAATTTGTGTGTTATGAGCCAGAGGCCGATAGCTTCTGGCTTTTTGCTTATGCGCAAGAACTATACATGGAAGCTACCTCGCGCTTCGATTGAGCTGGGCTCCCGCACGGCAATCATGGGAATCCTCAACCTGACGCCGGACTCCTTTTCGGATGGCGGGCTTTACCACGAGCCGGAACTGGCCCTGGACCGGGCCTTAGAAATGGAGGCGGAAGGAGCCGACCTGCTAGACATCGGAGGGCAGTCCACACGCCCGGGCAGTGCGCCGGTTGGAGCCAGCGAAGAGATACGACGGGTGATTGCGTTGCTGGAACGAATCGTCGCGAGGGTCAAGATCCCCGTTTCGATCGACACCTACCACGCGGAAGTGGCCGGACTGGCGATGAGGGCCGGAGCCCAAATAATCAACGACATCAGTGGCTTCCGGATGGATCCTGAAATGGTTAAGATCGCACGCAAGACACGGGCGGGCGTGGTCTTGATGCACAGCCGCGGCGAAAGAGACAGAATCCATATACAAACAAATGGAGAAGGCCCTGAGTCGATTCGGGACGAATTGATCCAAACGACGGCCCATGCCGTAGAGGGCGGCATAGCTCCCGAAGCAATCGTCGTGGACCCCGGCATCGGCTTCTCCAAAGGCCGCGAGACCAGTCTAAAAGTCTTAAAAAGACTCGATCTTTTTAGTACACTAGGCTATCCGTTGCTGGTGGGCACGTCCCGTAAATCGTTCATTAAGGTAGATATACCTGCCGCCGAGGGTGCTGATTGGAGCACTGCGGCAGCGGTAGCGCTGGCCGTTGCCGGGGGCGCACAGCTTGTTCGCGTTCATGATGTCGGCCACATGCGAGTGGTGGTGGAGGTTGCCGATTCCGTCCTCCACGCCTGAGGGGCGGTGAACCTCGGTTAAGAGTTAGAAGTTAACAGCTATCAGAAAAGCACTTTTAACTTTTCACTCTTAACTTCTAACTTCTTATGCTTAACGATTTTTCATTGCCGGCACTCGATCTGTACGCGGTTCTCGACATCAGTGTCGTCGCGTTCATCATTTATCAGGCTCTCCTCCTGATACGTGGGACGCGTGCCGTCCAGATGGCGCTCGGTCTCACGCTAGTCATCGCCTTCTTTTACGTGTCGCGTTGGAGCCAACTTGCCACTCTGTCCTGGCTGCTGACCAACATCCTTTCCTATTTGTTCATCGCGGTCATTGTGATCTTCCAATCTGAAATTCGCCGCGCGCTGGCTCACTTCGGGAAAACGCCATTCTTTAGCGGATTTTCTTCAATCAATCGCAGCGAGCTATACGAGGAAATCGTTTTAGCATCGACCACGCTGGCCGAGCGCCGCACCGGTGCGCTGATCGTAATCGAACGGGACATCGGGTTGAAGAACTACATTGAAAGCGGTATCGCCCTGGATTCCCTGACCTCATACGATCTATTGGTGACTGTCTTCGACCCATCAGTCCCGCTGCATGATGGAGCCGCGATTATCCGGAACAATCGAATTGCGGCCGCGGCCTGCTTCTTGCCTCTGACGGTCAATCCGATTTTGAGCAAGGAGCTCGGAACACGGCATCGTGCAGCCATCGGTGTCACCGAGGAAACAGACTGCGTCGCCATCGTCGTATCCGAAGAAACCGGATCTATTTCCTTTGCCGCCAGCGGACGGATCGAGCGGTTCCTGGATGCAGATGGCCTCCGGCGGAAGCTGCGCGAGGCTTTCGAAAAGCAGACTCCGGAAGAGATACCGGATCCGCTCACCTCACCGGCGGAATCCTAAGAAAATGTTTCCCTTTCGCCGTTTTCTCACGCACAACTGGTTCTTGAAAGTGTTTGCCGTGTTGGTGGCGAGTCTGCTCTGGCTAACGATCGCGAGCGAAACGAACTCCGTAATTAACCGAACGATTTCTCTGGAATTTCAGGGGATCCCGCGGAATATGGAAATTACCGGGGAAACGGCTACGCAAGTTGACCTCCAGTTGCGCGGGTCGTCGAGCCTGCTGAACGAAATTTCACCCGCCGATGTTGCTGCGGTCATCTCGCTGGTCGGGCAAACACCTGGCGCCAAGACCGTGAATCTTACTTCGGCAAACATTCAGACCCCGTTCGGCGTTGAAGTCCTCCGAATTGATCCGATTCGAATCCAGTTTGACCTCGAACGCACCCTGACCCGAACCCTTCCCGTCCGGGTCGTTGTCGAAGGCGAGCCCGCCGAAGACTACGAAGTGATCACCTACTTCGTAACACCCAGCACGATCAACGTAGTGGGCCCGGAATCCAATATACGTCCGCTGGAATCCTTGCCTACGACTTCGGTACGCATTGACGGAGCAAGGGTCACCGTTCGCTCGTTCGCTGACTTGAACATCGTCGATCCGTTGGTGAGGCTGGAGTCCCTGTCCCCTCACGAAGTGCATGTCGAAATTCGCGAGATCCGGGTGGACAGCGCTTACAGCGCCGCGATGGATCCCTCTCTCGATGATCCCTCCCTCTGGCTGATTGAACCATCTTCGCTCACCGTAACTGTTCAGGGGCCCAAGAGCCTAATGGCCGAATTTGATCCGAGCAATCTGTACTTCACAATCGATACCTCGGTTCTCTCACCGGGCAGCCACCAGATAATCCCCGAAATCCTAGGCATAGCCGATCCTTTTACGCTTGCTTTGCTGGAACCGGAAACCGTCGACGTCATGGTCCGCTCTGCCGCACAGTAGGTTAAGGGTTATGCGCAATCGTTAGGCGCAGCGAGCCGTGAGCGTTTGACTTGTGTCCCCGAACTCTTAACTATTAACTCCTAACTATGACCAAGCTCTTCGGCACTGACGGCATCCGCTCGCGAGCGGGCGAGTTCCCGCTCGACCCTCCGACCATCCTGGCCATCGGCCAAGCGATCGGAGAACGCCTGGGCGGACCCATACTTATCGGCCAGGATTCACGGGCATCAGGCCCGGAGATTGCCGATCTACTCAAACAGGGTCTGGGTCGGGTGGGGGTTGAAATCGAAGATGGGGGAATGCTGCCAACGCCTGCGGTTGCGCTCCTCACAAAACGGACTCGGGTTCGGGGCGGCATCATGATTTCCGCCTCCCATAATTCGTTTGAGGACAACGGCATCAAAGTGTTCCGGGCCGAAGGAAGAAAGCTGGAGGACACCGACGAAACCGGCATCGAAACGCGAGTCGGTGAAATCCTGGGCCGTGGTCAGAACATTGCAGCAAACAGGCAAACGGTCTTGAGTCCGAGCGAAGAGGAGACGGATCGAATATCCCCATATGGGCGCCAGTACATCGCATTGCTCAGTGAGCGCTTTCCTTCGGACCGATGGCTAGAGGGATTCCGCGTCATTGCAGATTGCGCTAACGGCGCGATGAGCGCCCTCGCTCCGAATCTCTTTGAATCTCTCGGCGCAGAAGTGTCGGCGATTCACGCGAGCCCGTCCGGGAAGAATATCAACGCCGCATGTGGCGCCGTGTATCCGGAAAGCTTGATTGAACATGTCCGTAAAGGCAGGGCGGATCTGGGTGTGGCATTCGACGGCGACGGTGACCGGTCCATCTTCGTATCTTCAAGCGGTGAACTCGTGGATGGCGACTCCGTTCTACTCGTCATGGCCCGGCGGCTCAAGAAAGACGGACGACTGAAACCTCCCGCCGTCGTCGGCACCTCGATGACGAACTACGGTCTCGAGCGGGCGCTCGCAAAGGAAGGGATCGAACTCACCCGTGTGGACGTAGGAGACCGCTACGTTTTTAAGGAGATGCTCCGAGGTGCGTCTCAATTGGGAGGAGAGCCTTCAGGCCACATTATCTTCTCTGACTACGGCCTCTCCGGAGACGGACTGTTAACGGCGCTGAAACTGAGCGAAGCGATTGTCGGAGAAAAGACCTCGCTGGACGAACTGGCCCGGGGGTGGCAGTCGGCACCACAATTGCTTCGGAATCTGAGGGTTAGGGAAAAAATCCCCTTGGATTCGATGCCGACAGTCGGCCAGAAAATCAGTGAGATAGCGGCCCGGCTCGAAGGCCGGGGCCGGATAGTGGTGCGCTATTCGGGGACCGAACGTCTGCTCCGGATCATGATTGAGAGCGACTCCGCAGATACGAACGACACCTATGCAGACGAGCTGATCAGCGTGGTACGGAAAAACCTGCCAAACCCGTAGAAAACAGGAAGTCTACGCTTGACACCGAAAGCGGCCGCACCTATCATTATTTGCTGTGCCTGTGTACTTGAGTAGTACCGTACGCAGGGTGGCGATGGAACCGCCAAGTAATATCCGGCGGTCTTTTTTTGCCCCTCAAAACCCTTAAAAGCTTCTGGCTGGACAGGTGTTTTCGAGCGCAGTTTGAGGCCTGAGAGCCTTTGCTCTTTGACAACGGAAAGCGTGCCTAAAGTCGAATCTATAGCTGAGTCTTTGGCTAGCGAGCTAGTTTGTATCAACTTTCAAGAGTTATTTTGAGAGTTTGATCCTGGCTCAGAATCAACGCTGGCGGCGTGCCTAACACATGCAAGTCGAGCGAGAAAGGGAACTTCGGTTCCTGAGTAAAGCGGCGCACGGGTGAGTACAACGTGGGTAACCTGCCTCGGAGTGGGGAATAACACCGGGAAACCGGTGCTAATACCGCATACGATCACTGCCTCTTCGGAAGCGGTGCTGAAAGGTTTTAATCGCTCTGAGAGGGGCCCACGCCCGATTAGCTAGTTGGTGAGGTAATGGCTCACCAAGGCAACGATCGGTAGCCGGTCTGAGAGGACGGTCGGCCACACTGGAACTGAGACACGGTCCAGACTCCTACGGGAGGCAGCAGTGGGGAATTTTTGACAATGGGGGAAACCCTGATCAAGCAACGCCGCGTGGATGATGAAGTATCTCGGTACGTAAAATCCTTTCGACAGGGAAGAAGCTCTTCGGAGTTGACGGTACCTGTAGAAGAAGCCCCGGCTAACTCCGTGCCAGCAGCCGCGGTAATACGGGGGGGGCAAGCGTTGTTCGGATTTACTGGGCGTAAAGGGCGCGTAGGCGGTTCGTTAAGTCGGATGTGAAAACTCTGGGCTCAACCCAGAGCCTGCATCCGATACTGGCGGACTAGAGTGCGAGAGGGGAAAGCGGAATTCCTGGTGTAGCGGTGAAATGCGTAGATATCAGGAGGAACACCGGCGGCGAAGGCGGCTTTCTGGATCGCAACTGACGCTGAGGCGCGAAAGCTAGGGGAGCAAACAGGATTAGATACCCTGGTAGTCCTAGCCCTAAACGATGGATACTTGGTGTGGGGGAGCTTGACCTTCTCCGTGCCGGAGCTAACGCGTTAAGTATCCCGCCTGGGGAGTACGGTCGCAAGGCTGAAACTCAAAGGAATTGACGGGGGCCCGCACAAGCGGTGGAGCATGTGGTTTAATTCGACGCAACGCGAGGAACCTTACCTGGGCTCGAACGGCTAGTGACAGAGGGTGAAAGCTCTTCTTCCTTTCGGGGACACTAGTCGAGGTGCTGCATGGCTGTCGTCAGCTCGTGTCGTGAGATGTTGGGTTAAGTCCCGCAACGAGCGCAACCCCTGCCTTTAGTTGCCATCACGTTATGGTGGGCACTCTAGAGGGACTGCCGGTGAAAAACCGGAGGAAGGTGGGGATGACGTCAAGTCCTCATGGCCTTTATGTCCAGGGCTACACACGTGCTACAATGGGCGGTACAGAGGGTCGCAAACCCGCGAGGGGGAGCTAATCCCAAAAAGCCGTCCTCAGTTCGGATTGGAGTCTGCGACTCGACTCCATGAAGTTGGAATCGCTAGTAATCGCGGATCAGAATGCCGCGGTGAATACGTTCCCGGGCCTTGTACACACCGCCCGTCACATCACGAAAGCCGTTTGTACTAGAAGCCGGTGATTCAACCTTCGGGAGAAAGCCGTCTAAGGTATGAGTGGTGATTGGGGTGAAGTCGTAACAAGGTAGCCGTAGGAGAACCTGTGGCTGGATCACCTCCTTTCTAAGAGTATTTTCACGCTTCGCAAGTCAGTTTGTAGGATTCAGTTCCGGCTGACAGGTACGCTTTCCGCCTCAGACAGATTGAGGAAATAACAGTAAGAACTCTGGCACTCGACAACGTGCCGACTCTATAGCTAACATCTGCCAACTCCGCAGGGAGCAGGCAGGCAGAGTCGGCAGCCTCAGTCGCTGAACCAACAGGGGCCTGTAGCTCAGCTGGTTAGAGCGCACGCCTGATAAGCGTGAGGTCGGTAGTTCAAGTCTACCCAGGCCCACTCAAAATTGGGCCTGTAGCTGCGGTCTGTGGCCGCACAAATTGAACCCCAATTGTACGGGTGGTCCAGGGGATGTAGCTCAATTGGGAGAGCGCCGCCTTTGCAAGGCGGAGGTCGTCGGTTCGATCCCGATCATCTCCATCGATCGGCCGTAAGGCCGATCAATGGGTGGCTTCTATTAACTTGGGGCCCACCGTCCTAAAACGGCCGGTACCAGTTTCGTCGGCCCAATGGCCAACGAAACGTGGCTTCCATTGACTTGGGACCCACCGTCCGAAGACGGCCGGTACCCCCAAGTAGCAAGTCCGAAGCACCCACCCACGTCCGTTTACGAGTTGCGCTCGCGAACGGCATATCTGGTCTTTGACAATTGAATATTGATGGGTAAATTTCTACGAATCGGATTCGTGGGACGGACCGTACGCTACGGCTGCTTTCATAGCGTCGAAGCCAGCGGTTTGGTAGTTCCTGCGGATTCAACTGAGTAGAACGAGCGTCTTAGGCAAAACTTTGGTAGTGATCAAGCTACTAAGGGCGTACGGTGGATGCCTTGGCGACGGAAGGCGATGAAGGACGTGGCAAGCTGCGATAAGCCTCGGGAAGCCGCTAGTAGGCGTTGATCCGGGGATTTCCGAATGGGGGAACCCACTCCGGCAAAACTGGAGTATCTGCGGCTGAACACATAGGCCGTATGAGGCGAACCCGGGGAAGTGAACCATCTTAGTACCCGGAGGAAGAGAAAACAATAGTGATTCCGTTAGTAGCGGCGAGCGAATGCGGAATAGCCCAAACCATCGTTTCTTCGGATTCGGTGGGGTTGTAGGACCTGTCATTGTGGAGTTACAAATCGCTCCGCTAGTAGAACCGCCTGGAAAGGCGGGCCATAGAGGGTGATAGCCCCGTATACGAAAGCGGCAGCGACTCCCGACAGGCACCTGAGTACCGCGGGACACGTGGAACCCTGTGGGAATCTGGGAGGACCATCTCCCAAGGCTAAATACTATCCGTCGACCGATAGTGAACCAGTACCGTGAGGGAAAGGTGAAAAGTACCCCTGCTAGGGGAGTTAAAAGTACCTGAAACCGTATGCCTACAAGCAGTGAGAGGGCTATGGCCGTCCTTCGGGATGGTACAGCCTGATCGCGTGCCTATTGCATAATGAGCCGGCTAGTTATTGTCACGGGCAAGGTTAACCCAACCGGGGGAGCCGTAGCGAAAGCGAGTCTGAATAGGGCTATTGAGTCCGTGGTAATAGACGCGAAGCGGGATGATCTACCCTTGGCCAGGATGAAACTGCGGTAACACGCAGTGAAGGTCCGAACCAGTGTCGGTTGAAAACGGCTTGGATGAGCTGAGGGTAGGGGTGAAAGGCTAATCAAATTCCGTTATAGCCCGTTCTCGCCGAAATAGCTTTAGGGCTAGCGTTATGTGAATTGCGTCGGCGGTAGAGCACTGAATGGACTATGGGCCCCACAAGGTTACTGAATCCAATCAAACTCCGAATGCCGATGACAAATGCATAGCAGTCAGACAGTGGGGGCTAAGCCTCATTGTCAAAAGGGAAACAGCCCAGACCGCCAGCTAAGGCCCCTAAATCGATGCTAAGTGGAAAAGGAAGTGAAGATGCGGAGACAGCCAGGAGGTTGGCTTAGAAGCAGCCATCCTTTAAAGAAAGCGTAATAGCTCACTGGTCAAGCGTCTTTGTGCCGACAATTCAACGGGGCTCAAGCATCGTGCCGAAGCTGCGGATCTCATGGTTCTTCGGAGCCATGTTTTGGTAGGCGAGCATTCTGTTCGGCGCCGAAGTCTGACCGTAAGGACAGATGGAGCGTACAGAAGAGACCCTGCCGGCATAAGTAGCGATAAGGGAGGTGAGAACCCTCCCCGCCGAAAGTCTAAGGTTTCCTGAGGAAGGTTAATCCGCTCAGGGTTAGTCGGTCCCTAAGTCGAGGTCGAAAGGCGTAGACGATGGGCAACAGGTCAATATTCCTGTACCACCACGGTTTCGTTTGTACGATGGGGTGACGCAGGAGGCTAGCTTAGCCAAACCCTATGGCTATGGGAGGTGGAACCCGGTAGGCGGTCCATGCAGGCAAATCCGCGTGGGCATTCAACGCCGAGAGGGGAGTCCGGAGTCGTTATGACTCGTAAGTAAGTGAGGCCACACTGCCAAGAAAAACCTCTAAGGAGAGGCCGAGGTGACCGTACCGCAAACCGACACAGGTAGACGAGGATTTAATGTCCAAAGGCGCTTGAGAGAACACTCGTTCAGGAACTCGGCAAATTAGCACCGTAACTTCGGGAGAAGGTGCGCCCCACTATTGTCAGGATCCTTGCGGTCCGAAGCGAGAAGGGGTTGCAGTGAAGCGCGTCAGGCGACTGTTTAACAAAAACACAGGTCTCTGCAAAGTCGAAAACGACGTATAGGGGCTGACGCCTGCCCGGTGCCGGAAGGTTAAAGGGAGCGGTTAGTTGCACTTGTGTAGCGAAGCTGTCAACTGAAGCCCCGGTGAACGGCGGCCGTAACTATAACGGTCCTAAGGTAGCGAAATTCCTTGTCGGGTAAGTTCCGACCTGCACGAATGGCGTAACGATCTGACGACTGTCTTAACGAGTGACTCAGCGAATTTGTAGTTCCGGTGAAGATGCCGGATACCCGCATCAAGACGGAAAGACCCCGTGCACCTTTACTATAACTTGGCAATGATTTATGGGCCAGTATGCGCAGGATAGGTGGGAGGCTTTGAACCGTGGCTTTTGGGCTGCGGTGAGCCACTGGTGAGATACCACCCTTGCTGCTCTGTGAATCTAACCTAGGACCGTTATCCGGTTCAGGGACATTGCCAGGCGGGTAGTTTGACTGGGGCGGTCGCCTCCTAAAATGTAACGGAGGCGCTCAAAGGTCACCTCAGGCTGTTTGGAAATCAGCCGACGAGTGTAAAGGCATAAGGTGGCTTGACTGCGAGACCAACAAGTCGAGCAGGTGGGAAACCAGGACTTAGTGATCCGGTGGTTCTGTATGGAAGGGCCATCGCTCAACGGATAAAAGGTACGCCGGGGATAACAGGCTTATCCGGGCCAAGAGTTCACATCGACGCCCGGGTTTGGCACCTCGATGTCGGCTCATCGCATCCTGGGGCTGCAGAAGGTCCCAAGGGTTGGGCTGTTCGCCCATTAAAGCGGTACGTGAGCTGGGTTCAGAACGTCGCGAGACAGTTCGGTCCCTATCTGGTGTGGGCGCAGGAGATTTGAGCAGGGCTGACCTCAGTACGAGAGGACTGGGTTGGACGAACCTCTAGTGTACCAGTTGTCGTGCCAACGGCATCGCTGGGTAGCTACGTTCGGTTCAGATAAGCGCTGAAGGCATCTAAGCGCGAAGCTGGCTGCGAGATAAGATCTCCCGGGCCATAAGGCTCCTAAAGACCCGTGGAAGACCACCACGTTGATAGGCAGGGTGTGTAAGCACAGTAATGTGTTCAGCTAACCTGTACTAATCGGTCGTGAGGCTTGATCATTACGATCTAATCACTACAAAATATCGCCCTATCGGCGCTCATTACCCATCAATATTCAGCTGTCAAGGTCACTTGCTCTTTGATTCAGATTTATCAGATTTCTCGGTGATCTTACCGAGGGGGTCACACCCGTTCCCATCCCGAACACGGAAGTTAAGCCCCTCAGGGCCGATGGTACTGCGTGGGCGACTGCGTGGGAGACTAGGTCGTTGCCGGGAATTTAATTAGAAAGCCCCGCTCAATCAAATGATTGGCGGGGCTTTTTAGTTTATGCGGCTATCAGACCGACGCCCGGTCCGTCTACGTGCTCTCGAACTGTAGAGAATTCAGTTTCTGATCCCCCACACGACTGCGGATTCCGAGGAATTCGACCCCAACGACTTGCCCCTGTTCATCAAAATCCAGCACGACTCCAGGGCGAACCTCTTCCGATTCGACTACGGAACCGTCATTCAAGCTGAAGTAAAGCGCGTCCGCTTCTTTATCCACCTTAAGTTTCATCGTTGCTACGCAACCTCCGGTCAAAGAAAGCCGTCACACCGATCGGCGGAGTTGCCGTCACATTGACGATAACACGAAGCCATCTGTCCTGACGCTCCGGAATCCTTCGGAGAAGATGGAGGGTACCGTCTGAAAATTCCTCGGTCCGTTCGGGATTCGATACGGTTTCATCCACCCAGATCCCTTCAATTCGCCTCTCTTCAAGCATATCGACAAAATGTTGCGAGTGGCGAATTTCCATCAGCGCGGATCTGTCGGCGTGGACTCAACTCGAACTGACACTCTGTGTCGCGTAAAGCTCGTCACGGACTTCCTCCCACGGGATGGTTTCGACTCTCCCGGCATCCAAGTCCGCAACACGCCGCGCTACCTCACTCCCGCCAAGCTTGCTTGACGTTAACGTCCGGCGGTGGCTCAAGGCTTTCAGGGAGCACGACAGCGACTTCTGCGCATTCCGCATCGGTCATCGCGAGAGCGCCTTTCAGAATGGCTTCCGTCTTCTTACTCACAATCCCGAGACTAGCAGATGCGCTCCCGAAATGGCTGAGTAATTCTACCGAGAGGGTCACACCCGTTCCCATCCCGAACACGGAAGTTAAGCCCCTCAGGGCCGATGGTACTGCGTGGGAGACTGCGTGGGAGACTAGGTCGTTGCCGGGAATTTAATTGGAAAGCCCCGTTCAATCGCGTCTTCGGACGAAGGTTGGCGGGGCTTTCTGCGTCACCGGCCCCAAACGTCCCCCTACCTCCCCCTTGACCCCTACAAGAGGACGTAATAGCATCGCGCCTTCCTTAGAATATCGCTGATGTACGACAAGGGAGGAACTTCAATGTCCATAGCACACACCAGGGCAGTGTCGATAGCACTGCTGGTCGTAGGTATGTCGCTCGCGACCATGGCAAACGGGCAAATGTTTCAGGATGGGTCCAAGGATACGACCGCACCTCCGGGGGTCGAAGCACTGCCGGTCGACATGTGGACAACCGAAAACTTCTATCTGGATCGGGAATACTGGACCGACCCCAGGTACGCCCGCTGCAACACGCCGCGTCAGTTGACCGACATGTGGCGTTTCGGACGCTTCGGCGGTTGGGGCGACTGCGACCTGGACCGTGACCCAGCCGACATCGCGAGCCCCCACGACTATCAAACGGCGGAGGAACACTATGGCGCTCTGCTCGCCGAGGCCGAGGTAGGGGGAGGACCCACCCAACACACACGGGAGACACTTCCCTATTGGGACGGGTTTTATCTGCGGGGAGCGCTCGAGCAACAGTGGGTCTACGGGAGGAATCTCCAATCCGCCACGATGGTGTCGATGTTGACACCGGAGTATCAGCAACGACTGGTTCAACAGAACTACCACGAAGGCGTCACCAATGCGCCCCAATGGATGGCCGCATTCTGCTATCCGGACGGCCTGATGCGCTGGTGGTCGCAGGCCGCTCTGGGGGGGCCAATCGAGGTCATGGTCACGCCAACTCAAGTCCAGTTCTTAGCCGGCGTCGCGGACAACTTATTGCGCAAGGTACTCATCGGCCGCGAGCATGTCCAAACCGGAGTTCCGCAGTGGATGGGCGAAACCGTCGGATTCTGGAACGGCGATACCCTCATCGCCTGGACAGCCAACGTTCAGGGCTGGACCCTGTCCCACTCGATGCCTGAATTCAGCAGCGAATTAGAGGTTATTGAAGTCTTCAGACCCAACCCGGATGGAAACGGGGTTATCTCGGAGGCGACTTTCTACGATCCTGAGGCCTTCTCCCGACCGCTGCAAACGGTTACGCCGTGGATTCTGAATGCCCCGCCAGAAGATCCAGAGACCCGATACACGCTCAAACAGTGCAGGACACAAAGCACGATCGTCAACGGTCCGGACGGTAGGCCGACCCAGCTTCTCCCGGGAGAGCAAGGCTATGTGGATTACTTCGGCCGACCCTGGGCACAGAACTGGGAAGAAAAATTCGAGCAGGGTTGGGAGAGACCCGCGAATTGAGAAACGATTAGCATCGCGCGCGGTAAAACACGTATTGTGCCCATCGGCGGGGACCTGGTAAGGACAGCGGATTTTAGAGGTAAGGCTTCAGGGGGGGACTTCTGTTCGCGTTGACACAATTGCGATGGCAACATAATCTCCACCTATAAATCTCGATTGATCTGCATAACGCACCGGAACTGGGAATATGATCGAGTCTGGAGGAAGAAATTCCAATGACGACCATGGTGAAACGAACGTGTGACTTTCTCGGACGTCTTTTCAGAGCGAAAACCGCCCTTGTCATTTTGGGCGCCGGTCTCATCCTGGTCTCCGGTTTGGGATACGGACAGCAGCATGAATTTGACGACCTTCCCGACTGGAGCGGCGCCTGGAGGATGCAAGGCGGTACGATTTTTGACCACGCCACCTGGACCGGAGGCGGAGGCGCAATTACGGTGGGCTCGCGCGCCCATCCCCCTTATAACGACGAGTGGGAAGCGATCTACACACGGCATGTCGAACTGAAAGACCAGTTTCGCTTTCCCGACACGAATTCAACCTGCGGCATTCCCGCGGGTTTTCCGCGCATATTCAACCTACCCGATCCCTACGAATTCGTTGTTCGGCCCGAAGAGGTTTGGATCCTGACCGAGAACGGCCCGAACGTTGCCCGGATTTACACGGATGGGCGCCCACACCTCGAAGAGCCGTGGGGAACTTATACGGGTGACTCTGTAGGTCACTGGGACGGCGATACGCTGGTCTTCACGACCATCGGTCTGAAGGGCTGGCGCGATGAGGATGTCATCCTCGACCGGAGTGGACTCGTCCTGAGCGACGCCGCGCACGTGACCACCCGAATGAGAAAAACGAACGACACGACTATCGAAGTCCAGATGACCATTGAAGATTCGAAGGCCCTGACCGCGCCCTGGGCTGTGACAAAGACATTCGGCAAAATGGATGCAGGAACCCGGGTCTTTGACTATGGATGCGCGGAGAACAACCGCAACCCGGTCGACCCAACTACAGGCCGAACCCTTATGTTGGGTCCCAACGGCGAACGACTCAACGACGAAAACTAGCTTCCGCGTTCGTTGAATTTTCTGACACGATAGAGAAATACAATATGGGAAACTACATCGCGGAATGCATGACGGATGGATTTTTTCTAGATTGGGGGTAGACGCTATGAAGTTTCTGCATCGTGTGACACTTTCAGTGCTGGTTGTCGTGGGTTTCCTGACTGAGGTTCAACCCGCGATCGGGCACCACTCGAGCGCGGGTTTCAACGCGGATGTGATCAAAGAAATCACGGGCACCGTCAAGGAATTTCAGTTCCAGAACCCTCACACCTGGATACAGGTCTGGGTGACCAATGATCAGGCAGAGAGACAAGAATGGAGCGTCGAGTGGGGTAGCCCGAATTCCCTGGCGCGGCGCGGAATACGACCATCAACATTCCCGCCGGACGCCCGGGTGACCATGCGGATCCGTCCAATGCTCAATGGTGCCCCGGCCGGTGGGTTCGTCGGAGCGAAGTTTGCCGACGGGACGACGGTTGGCAACTGGGAAGATTAGCCGCCGGTCGCAGAGGTCTCTTGGGGACTCGATCCTGACCGAGAATTTAAACGGGATGCCCCGTCAACCGATAGGTTGGCGGGGCTTTTCTACGTCATTGGAATCGTCGTTCGTAGCCGCTCCTTGACCACTGCGACAGAGCGTAATAGCATCGCGCCTTGACCGAAAACTGACTTATACAAAAGGGGTGAGTTCAATGTCTCTAGCACGGACGGAAGCAGCATCGATGGCCCTGCTGGTAGCAGGAATATTGCTGGCGGCGATGGCCAGTGCTCAGGAGAACCCGGCAACGACACCGCCACAAGGAATCGAAGCGCTGCCGGTGGACCTGTTCACAACCGAGAACTTCTATTTCGATCGGGAGCATTGGACGGACCCGCGGTACGCCAGATGTAATACACCCCGTCAGCTGACCGATATCTGGAGAGACAGTAGACCCGGCGAGTGGGGCGATTGCGCCTTCGACCGCGACGTCTCCGACATCGTAAGCCCATACGACTATGAGACTGCCGAAGAACATTACGCGGCGTTGCTAGCCCAGGCCGAAACCGCAGGGGGGCCCACAGTGCACTCGCGGGAGACAATGCCCGAATGGGACGGGTGGTATGCCCGAGGAGCAGTAGACGAGCAGTGGATTTATGGCCGTAACGTCCAGACGGCCACAATGTTATCGCTTCTGACACCCGTGTATCAGGAGCGTATGGCTCAGGTGAACTACCACGAAGCCGTGACTAATTCACCACAGTGGAACTCCCAATTCTGCTATCCGGAAGGATTAGTGCGTTGGTGGGGGGAGTTCACCCTAAGGGACATCGAGGTCATGGTCACGCCGCATCAGGTCCAGTTCCTGAGCGGCGCCAGTCACAACTATCTCCGCAGAGTCCTCATCGGTCGGGAGCACGTACAACAGGTGCCTCAATGGTTCGGCGAGACTATCGGATTCTGGAACGGTGACACCCTCGTCGCCTGGACAGCCAACTCCCTGGGGTGGGCAATGTCGCACTCGATGTTTGAATACAGCAATTCGCTGGAGATAGTCGAAGTCTTAAGGCCAAACCCGGATGGGAACGGACTGATCGTCGAAGCGACATTCTACGATCCAGAGGCCTTCACTCGACCTCTACATACGGTAACCCCTTGGAACTGGCGGACAGGCCTCGATGATCCGGAGGCGAGATATACGTGGCATGAGTGCCAGGTGCAGGGTACGGTCGTCAATGGCCCCGATGGCAGACCGACCCAGGTCCTGCCGGCTGAAGACGGTTACATTGATTTCTTTGGCCGGCCATGGGCACAGACCTGGGACAAATTTTTCGAGCAGGGCTGGGAGAAACCGACTAATTGACGTCGTGCGTCAGGAAAAGAAAATACCCTATCCTTCGATTTACGACCCGTCTGCGGACGAAGGTCCCATGGGTGTGTGACCGGGGCCGGGAGTGAGATGTGCCGGAGCTCCCCGATATCCAGGTCTACCTGGAAACGCTCGAAGGCTTGGTCGTTGACCAGATCCTCGAGCGGATACGCCTGCGAAGTCCCTTCCTGGTGCGGAGCATCGATCCCCCTCTGGAAAAATTCGAACAGTGTCGGGTGACCGACCTGCAGCGACTCGGGAAGCGGATCGTTTTCGGGTTCGATAGCGGCGGCTTTATCGTCCTGCATCTGATGATCGCGGGCCGGCTGCAGTGGAAGAAGAAAGGGGCCGGACTGAGGAGAAAGATCGGCCTCGCAGCTTTCGATTTCGCCAACGGTTCCCTTCTCCTGACGGAATCCGGCAGCAAACGTAGAGCTTCCCTGTATGCAGTCCGGGGAAAGGAAGGACTCCTTGCTCACGACCCTGGCGGGCTCGAAGTGCTCGAGTGTTCGTCTGCAGATTTTCGTCAACGACTGACCCGGGAGAACCATACGATCAAGCGGGCGCTATGTGATCCCGCAAATTTCAGCGGGATCGGCAACGCGTACTCGGACGAAATCCTTCATGCCGCCGGGCTCTCACCGTTCAGGCTGACTCAGAGTCTCGATCCTGGAGAAATTCGCCGGCTATTCGGGGCAACACGAAAGACCTTGCAAGGATGGATCGAACGGCTTCGTAAGCAGGCGGGATCTGCCTTCCCCGAAAAGGTCACAGCATTTCGCCCGGAAATGGCCGTACACGGAAAGTATCGCCAGCCGTGTCCGGTGTGCGGATCCCCTGTACAGCGCATTGTCTACACGAGTAACGAAACCAATTACTGTCCCAATTGCCAGACGGAAGGGAAAATCCTGAAGGACCGGGCTCTGTCGAGACTGCTTAGGTCCGACTGGCCCCGTTCGATCGAAGAACTTGAGGCGATGCAGAACGAGAAACACGGCCAACCTGACGGCCTGGATCGCTGACCTGGAGTTCTTAGCTTCTGTTTGCTCCAGGTCCTTTTCAATCTTTGAAGTTCTTGGGTATTCGATGGCCTCACCGACGGCAAGAGTCGGAAGCCCTAAGTTACGTTAATGCAAGCGCGATGCCACATTGCCAGGGGCCCCGAATACTATTTAAGTTACTACGAATCAATGCCTTTAGTTTGATCACAGTTTAGATTGAAGCATTGCCAGGGGTAGGTGTCCGAGCGCATGTCTGCTTCCGTGGCCCGTCATCTCGCCGTGCGGTATTCCGGTGCAACAAATTTTCACCACCGACGCGGAAGGCTCTCTAATTTCTAAATATTTCTAGGTGACTCTCAACAGTATGTAAAATAGGGGACCTTCGAAGCAGCGCCTGATAAACGCCGTTGCTACACCCGATGAACGTTACCGCCAGGAACCGGGAGGAAGAAAATGGCAAATCGCAGAGACTTTTTAAGAACCGTCGGCCGAGTAAGCGCAGGAGCTTTAATCTTGAGCCGAGTGCCGGGTGCCCTGGCTCAGTCACCGAGCCAGGTGTTGGTCAACGGCCGGGACGTAACCGTCGTCGACATTCATGCTCACTGCATCTTCAATCGAGAACTCGAGGAGAACCTCCCGGCCTCGATGCCGCCGCCGAACGGCTTTGCCGACCGCTTGGTTTTGGGGCCCCATCGTCTCGAAATGATGGATGAACGGGGCATCGATATTCAGGTTCTCAGCGTGAATAACTTTTGGTGGTACATGAGGGACCGCGATGTCGTGCGGGGGATCGTAAAAATTCACGACGAGGGTCTTGCCGCATGGTGCGACACACACCCGGACAGATTCGTCGGATTAACGTCAGTCGCCCTCCAGTATCCGGACCTCGCGGCCGAGCAATTGGATCATGCGGTCAACGAACTGGGACTTCGCGGCGCATCGATTGGTGGCCACGTTGACGGCGAACAACCCACAACGGCAAAGTACGATCCGTTCTGGGCCAAGGCCGAGGAACTCGATGTCCCTATATTCATGCATCCCAACAACGCGCTCAACATAGCTCGCGAGGGCACTCTCGCGGGACGGGCTGATCTCGGCAATATCATCGGAAATCCCTTAGAAACGACGGTCTTTCTTTCGCACATGATCTTCGATGGAGTTCTGGACCGCTTTCCAGGTCTGAAGATCTGCGCCGCTCACGGCGGCGGTTACATACCGTCGTACGTCGGCCGAACCGAAGTCGCCTGCGCCGTGAGGAACAATGCAGATTGTGCGAACCAGAAAAACCCGAGCGAGTATCTCAGAGATCAGATTCTGGTCGACTCTATTGTCTTTGCCGAAGAAGGCCTACGTCATCTCGTGGCCGAAGTCGGTGTGAGTCAGGTGGTCTATGGATCGGACCAACCCTATAACTGGCCGGATACGATCGGTGTAATTACCGATTCACCGTCGTTGAGCAATGCCGATAAGGAAGCCATACTCGGGGGCAACCTGATCCGCTTGCTGCGAATCAATGGATAAGGTCATATAAACTAGTGTCCTGAGTCAGAAGTTCTCGATATAAGATTTCGCTCGGTCGTTCATACGGCCGACCGTCTCTGTCGCGCCAAGCGCGTTGGGCCAAACGACCGGCGACCCTCGCCATCATCCTGATGGCGAGGCCTATAGGGATCGGCGGAATGTTGAAGTGGTCCCCAAAAGGACCCGCACCGGTCCCACGGTGCGGGTGGACCGCTTTCAGAGTAAAGACGCGGTAGCCGAGGCGTCTAGAGTAATAAGATAATCGGGTCGGACTGAGACACGCTAATTAAGGAGTGAATTTGTGACTCAGGACACTCAAGACCTCCTGAGCCTGAGCACTGGATGAACGACATTCTCGAAGCCGTTGAAGTGGAAACCGCTCCAAACCCGACGACGAGCGTAATCTGGATGCACGGACTCGGCGCCGATGGCCATGATTTTCCGCCGATTGTCGAGACACTGAACCTGGGACCCGCACCCATTCGATTCGTCTTCCCCCATGCGCCCATGCGCCCGGTCACGATCAATGGGGGTTATGTCATGCGGGCGTGGTACGACATCCTAAGTCCGGAATTCGGCGGCCGCGAAGACGAGGAAGGCCTGCGCGCGTCGCAGATATTGGTTGAAAACCTAATCGCGCGCGAAGAGGAAAGGGGTTCGCCGGCCGAGCGCATCGTACTTGCCGGATTCTCCCAGGGCGGCGCAATTTCGCTCCAAGCCGGTCTCCGCCATCCGAAACGGCTGGCAGGACTCCTCGTACTCTCGGCCTACCTGCCGATTTCGCACACGCTTGCCGGAGAAGCGAGCGAAACGAATCACGGCCTCCCCATCCTGATGGCGCACGGCACTGATGATCCCATCGTTCCCTTCGATCGCGCGCGCCAATCGAGTGAGATGTTGAGCAAGTTGGGCTACGCCGTGGAATGGCATCAATATCCGATGCCCCACTCTGTATCGCCCGAAGAGCTGGACGACATCAGCGCTTGGTTCAGGCAGGTTCTGGACTGAAAAGCGTTTCTTCTCCTGTCAAGCCGCTTCGCTTAACGGGACTTCACCGGTGAGGCGATGTTTACGCCCTTTTCCGGAATCCTTTGCCACGGAGTTTTGGGACCCCAGAAAATAACGGTCATCCAGTAAAGAAGTCTTCGGGCTAACCATGACCGGGTCGCCGCGAAAAAGCTCACCTTGTGCACGAAGGTATTCGGTTTGTTCCACGGGCAGACCTTCAGACACAAGGTGCAGGACCAGGTATTGAACCCCGACACCCAGAACTTGAAGCACGACGCCATGTCCTGGGGCCATTTCCGGTAACCCCGGATCACTTGCTTCACAGGAGAAAGTGCCTGGGGAGGGCAATTGGTCTCGCACAGGCGGCAAATTTCGCAGAAATCTTCAACGCCAATATCCACAGGCTTGTCTTCAAAGAGCTCCAAATCTGTGGTCACCGCTGCAAGGCGAACACGCGGCCCGAACTTTGGCGTAATCAAGTAGGTGTGTCGGCCCTCCTCGCCGAGGCCGGCATTGACGGCGTGGGGAACAAGCGCAATCTGCTCGTTGCGCAAATGGTGTGCAAGCGCCGGATAACCCCGCTGTCTGATATAGGCAGCCAGGGTGACCGATATCTGGGCAAGTTCGTAATACGTTTTGCCGATTTCGCCCACACTGTCCTCGTTGTCTTCCGTGACAGTGGTATCGATCTTGAGAAAATCCATCTCTTTCCCGAAGACGATGATGTACCTGTGTTTCAGATCGATAGGCTTCGTCACAGCAGGGCCGGTCTCTACCTTGGATTCCTCGTAGGAAAAACCTTCGCTGTAGACAAAATCCTGATTAACCCTAGTGATACCGACAATATCGGCTCCCAGATACTTGGTCTGAGCCTTTATGTCTTTGGCGGCCGCTATTGCATCGTTATAGCGCTTTCCCTCCGGATTCGTCTTGCCGTCGACCTGGGGCCGCAGACTCATGGTCATTCCCCAGAACTGGCCAGCGAAAGGATCTCGCTTGAGGAGTTCCCACCGGCGCCTACCGGCCTCAGGACCATACCCTCCGACGTGGGCTACATTAAATGCCGTATCCTTCTGGTTGAACTGCTCTCCAACGCCTTCCTTCATACCCTCTGTTCCAGCCATCACGTGCGGCCGCCGACCGATCGGCAGAAAGAGGGCGACGGTAAAGATCGTCCCGACCCCGGCGATGGCCAGTTGCGCCATCTGAGCGATGTCGCCCATCAAGAGATTCCCATACCAGGCCCACGCATAGACGCCCAATCCAACCGTCATCGCGACGGCCTGAATCAAACCCATCCGGAACGCCCGAGGCACCCTCTCCGCGTAACAGGCGAATGCAAACATGTACGTAAAAATCGTATAGCCAAGAACCAAAGTGAAAAGGAAATAGAACACAAACGCTCCCTGCCCCATTGTGTGAGTCTCGGCGCCTTCAAGATGGGAAGACGAACAATGCGCATACCACGCTCACAATAAGCTCTGAGCGCGACATGAACTTCTTCTGTTAGGATGTATTTTGCCGTCGAATTGTACCATCGAGGGACTCACATACCCACTGTCGATCCGATTTGAGATCACGGAACCACGCGCTTAGTAAGATGTGAAATTCCGCAATTGGCTAACCGGCCAGGCTTCGGCTATACTGCGTTTTGACTTCTATTCACACCTCGGATTCGACCCCACTAGGAATTTCCGTGCCCGGTCTGGATTCCATTGCTGGAACGATTTTATTACCGTACTGTTGTGACCGGTTGGTTTGGAGAATTTAATGTACTTTCTTCGATTCAGGCGAGAGGCTGACGGACATCAAGTCGTGGATGTGCCCTTGCGCGGACACGCGCTCTATAAGGAAGCGCTGCTAAACAAAGGCTCTGCATTTACTGCGGAAGAGCGAGAACAGTTCGAACTCGACGGCGTGTTGCCACCCGCGCAGAACACAATGGCTCAGCAAGTTAAGAGAGTCCACAACATGTTGGACACACGCACGGAGCCTTTGGATAAATATCTCGAACTTGCAGCTCTGCAGGATCGGAACGAACATCTGTTCTACCGCGTCTTGAGCGATTACATCGAGGAGTTTCTGCCGGTCGTCTATACCCCGACCGTGGGTCTGGCCACCCAGCGCTACAGCCACATGTTCCGGCGACAGCGGGGAATTTTCATCACCCCGGAGCATCGCGGCCGGATCTCTACTGTGTTGCGGCAGGGTGCTAAGTTCAGCAACGTAAAATTGATTGTCGCTACAGACAACGAAGCAATCCTCGGCATTGGCGACCAGGGAGCGGGGGGTATCGCCATTTGCATCGGAAAGCTCTCGATTTACTGCGCAGCCGCAGGTATTCACCCTGCCGAAACCCTTCCCGTCAGCCTCGATGTGGGCACCGACAACAAAGACCTTCTGACGGACGATTCGTATCTGGGTTATCGCCATCCACGTTTGCGTGGCGAAGAATACTTTGAGCTACTGGACGAGTTCGTCGCTGCAGTCGCCGAGGTTTTTCCAGGCGCTGTCGTGCAGTGGGAAGACTTCCGGAAGGACAACGCTTTAGCGGTGCTGCACCGCTACGACGGTCAAATCGCATCTTTCAACGACGACATCCAGGGCACGGGAGCGATCGCAGTCGCAGCCATTATGTCCGCTTCCCGGGCGCTGGAACAGCACGTAAGGGACCAACGCATCATCATTTTCGGCGCAGGTGCGGCAGGACTTGGAATCACCGAACAGCTCCGCGCAGCTATGGTTACCGACGGCGCAACAACCGAAGCGGCGCGGCAGGCGATTGCGGTTCTCGACAGCCGCGGCCTTCTCGTTGACGATGTCGCACAGAAGGAGACCTACAAGGAAGATCTCGCGTGGCCCATCAGCGTTGCCGAGGCGAACGGCCTGGGCAATCCAGCCCAGAGAGATCTCGCTGCAGTCATCCGCAACTTCAAGCCCACGATTCTAATCGGCACCTCTGGCGTCGCTCGATCCTTCTCTGAAGAACTGGTTCGAGAAATGGCTCAACACGTGGGTCGGCCGGTCATCATGCCTTTGTCCAACCCGACCGACAAAACCGAGGCCACACCCGAAGACCTTGTCGCCTGGACTGAGGGCCGCTGCCTCGTGGCGACAGGAAGCCCGTTTCCCCCCGTGCCTTTGGAAAAGGGCGAACTGCAGATCGCTCAGGGCAACAACGCGTTCATCTTTCCCGGGCTCGGTCTCGGCCTGATGGTGGGAGGAATCAAGAGCGTGACCCCGACGATATTGGCGGCTGCGGCTCGGGCACTGGCCGGCAAGGTTACCGAAGAGGAACTTCAGAGCGGCATGCTCTATCCGCGAACTGCCCGCATGCCGGAGGTGTCCCAAGCGGTGGCCATTGCAGTCGTTGAAGCCGCTTCCAAAGACGCCGGAGACCGTTCGCTTTCGGAAAGTGAAGCCGAGAGCGCCGTCAAGGCTGCGACCTGGACCCCCGATTACCCTGAACTCGTACCCGTCGACTGATACGCCCTTGTTTCTGTCCACACACCTTAACGCCCAACGAAAGCAGTGGGCTCTCCCAGAGTTCCGTTTGCCGATCAGCCTCCGTCGCAAGGAAATAATCGATGATTGACGGTATTGCTCTCGCCCTTTCCGGTGGTGTCGGTGGAGCCAAGCTCGCGCTCGGATTGTCCCGAGTGCTCGGACCGGAAGAGCTGGCGATCGTCGCCAATACGGGCGACGACTTTGAGCATCTGGGACTGCACATTTCTCCCGATGTCGACACGCTGCTCTATACCCTTGCCGGCATCAACAATCCCGAAACCGGTTGGGGAAGGGCGGAAGAGACCTGGTCGTTCATGACTGATTTGAAGAGATTGCGCGGCGAGACCTGGTTCCGCCTGGGCGACAAGGACCTCGCTCTGCATCTGTGTCGGACAGCGCACTTAAAAAAGGGTGCACGATTGAGCGAGGTGATCGATGGACTCCGAAAGCGTCTGGCAATCGGGCCCGAAGTCCTACCGATGAGCGATCAGCCGGTACGGACAGAAGTCGAAACCGATGAAGGCCTCCTGCAGTTCCAGCAGTACTTCGTACGTAAGCGTTGCGAACCGGTCGTGAAGGGGCTGCACTTTGCCGGCGCCAGCGATGCGGAGATGACGCCGCGCTTTTCCCAATTGCTTGCCAGCAGCGCCTTACACGCCATCATCGTATGCCCGTCCAATCCGTACCTGAGCATCGACCCGATACTCGCGATACCCGGAGTGCGGCAAGCCATCAAAGGCTCCGCTGCACCCACGATTGCCGTTTCGCCCATCGTCGATGGTAGCGTGATCAAAGGTCCAACCGCTAAACTCATGGCTGAACTCGGCGTTCCTGTTTCTGCTGCGGCCGTTGTCGAACACTACGGCGATTTGCTTGACGGATTCGTTCTCGATGCAGCGGACGCCGCACTGGCGGACTCGATCGAAAAAGGTGGCATTGCATGCACGGTAACAAACACTGTCATGAAATCTCTGGACGATCGAACCCAGCTGGCACGCGACGTTCTCGAATTCGCCCGGACTTTGGGCCCGACGATCCGGTAATCCGCATTCCGCCTGTGGCCAGCCGTCGATGAACCGATCGACGTTTGACGCGTCTGAGATCCGTTTTCTTGCCGCAATGCCTGTAGCTAGGCTGGCAACGGCCGACGCTTCCGGCCAACCTCACGTCATTCCGATTGTGTTTGCTTTTGACGGGCGACTCCTCTATACACCCATCGATGAAAAGCCAAAGCGCGTTGCGCCGAAGCGGTTAAAGCGTATCCGAAACCTTCTCGAAAACAATCAGGTTGCGATCGTCGTGGACCGCTACGACTCGGACTGGACCGAGCTCGCCTGGGTTCTGGTAAGGGGAACGGGAGAGCTTGTCGAAGGAGGCGAGAAGAGCCGTGTCGGGATCAGTCTATTGAAAAAAAAGTACGCTCAATATGAACAGATGCCGTTGGAGGGTCGCCCTTTGATCGTTGTTACGCCCCATGCGGTCACAAGCTGGGGAGCTCTGTGATCCCCCCTGTTACTCCCTCAAGGCGGCACGCTCAATCTTGCCGGTCGCCGTCTTGGGTAGCTCGTCCATGAACTCGACCCATCGCGGACGCTTGTAAGGGGCCATGTGGGTCTTGCAATGCTCGATCAGTTCTGCCGAAAGCCCGTCCGACGCTGAAATTCCCTCGCGCAGCGATACAAAGGCTTTGGGTTTGACCAACCCGTCTCGATCGGTCCGACCCATCACGCAACATTCATACACTGCGTCATGAGTCCGCAGTGTGTTCTCGATTTCGACCGGTGACACCCAGATGCCCCCCGCCTTGAGCATGTCATCCACGCGGCCGGCATAGTGGTAGTATCCGTCCTCATCGACGAAAAACTTGTCCCCGGTAAACAGCCATTCTCCGCGGAATGAGTTCAGGGTCTTGTGGTACTGGTGCAGATAGAACAGGGCGAAGGTTTCACCCTTGACCATCAGATCACCGATCTCACCGGTAACCACATCCCGGCCGTCTTCATCGATGATCTTCGTCTCGAATCCTTCAACGACTTTACCGATCGTACCGGGCCGGTTATCGTCCGGCCGATTCGACAGGAACAGCGCGATGGCCTCCGTCGTCCCCATACTCTCGACGATCTCAATCCCGGTTTTCTCCTTCCACGACTCCCAGAGCGCTACCGGCAACGCCTCGCCCGCGGCAGCACACAGCCGCAACGACGAAAGGTCATAGTTCTCCGCAAAGCCTTCCACCGCCATCATGCTGGCGTAACCGGTCGGCACATTGAAAAGGAAGGTGGGCTTGAAGCGGTCGATCGTTTCCAGAACGTTTACAGCCTTGCGCGGAGGTTCGGAACACAACACGGTACTGGCCCCAATATGCCACGGGGAGAACAAGTTGACGCCCAGGCCATAGGTAAAGAACAGCCGTGCGATGGAAAACGTCCGATCGGTTTCCTTGAGACCCAGAGTGTCGATCGTGTACAGCTGGGAGCTGATCGGCATGTCCTTGTGAGCGTGCTGAATTCCCTTCGGAGGGCCCGTTGTTCCGCTGGTGTAGTTCAACGTGCAGAAGTCATCCCGGTGGGTGGGCGCCGATTCACATTCTTTTGATTCGCCGTCGATCCAATCCCCAAAACCAATCGATTCGATCTGCGCAGTCGGAGTCGCACTGCCGATGACAACCATGTGTTTGAGGAACGGACGCTCGGCGAGGATGGGGGCAACTTTCCCGACCAGGGTTTCATGAACGATCAACACCCGGGCTCGGCTGTCGTCAAGCATGTAGGCGTACTCGGATGGGGTCAGCGTCGTGCTCATGCCTATCGCAACCGCACCCCTTTTCATCACGCCGAAGAAAGATGTGACCCATTCGGGAACGTCCAGCGACAGCAAAGCCACGAAAGTGCCCATGCGCACGCCGAGTTTCTCCAACGCGTTCCCGACCTGATTGGCTTCCTCCGAAACTTCCCGGAACGTCATCTCCCGTTCCAGGCTGTACAGGGCTGTCTTGTCGGGACGCACACTCAGGTTGTGCTCCAGAATGTCGATGCAGTTGTAGTTGAGCGGAAGGTCCGCAATCTTCATGCCACTCGCAGTCCTCTATTTCAAGTATTAGTGTTCTATTAATCTTCGGGATGGAAATTAGCAGGACGCTTTTTCTGGATCGCATCGACCCCCTCGAGCAGGTCCTTGCCAAAGAAGCCCATCATTTCCAGAGCCAGAGAGTGATCGAAGATTGGAGCAGCCTGGAGCAGCCACTGGTTGAGCGCACGCTTGGTGAATCGTGTCGCGTCGATGGGCCCGGTTGCGAGTTTCGTCGCGACTTCCATGGCCTTGTCGGCCAACTCGTCGTCCGGAGTGCAAAGGCTGACCAGTCCCATGCGCTCGGCTTCGGGTCCGGAGATGAAGTCGCACGTCAGCAGATAATATTTGGCTTTCGCCATGCCGCACAACAGAGGCCAGATGATGGCTCCGTGGTCGCCTGCCGCAACCCCCAGGCGCGTGTGGCCGTCGGCCAAGCGCGCATTTTCGGCCATGATGCTGATGTCTGACAGAAGCGCGACGACGACGCCCGCGCCCACGGCAACTCCGTTCACAGCTGAAATGATAGGTTTGGAACAATGCAGCATGTTGAAAACGATATTTCGGGCTTCGTCCAAAATGGCGACAATTTCCTCGTAGTTTCCGTGGGACTCTTTCACTCTCTTGAGATCCCCGCCGGCTGAAAACGCTCTGCCGGCGCCCGTGATCACAGCCACGCGGACTTCGGGGTCACGGTCTATCATCGGCCAAATGTCCACGAAGGCCTG
Organism: Terriglobia bacterium; assembly: GCA_965218085.1. GTDB lineage: Bacteria > Acidobacteriota > Terriglobia > 20CM-2-55-15 > 20CM-2-55-15. The sequence continues at coordinate 878,722 of CBDCKF010000002.1, forward strand.
GTGCATGGCCGCATCGGCCATATTCAGTTTGTCGGGCTTGTTAAGGGTTATCCAGAGAATGCCGTTGTCGCGGCGCTCAAACAGAATGTCTTTAAAAACGGAATAATCCATTAAGAATCCCTTCTATATCAAATGACCTGACTGGAGTTATACACACCGTAGACCCCGCGGAGCGACTCGCAGATTTCACCGATTGTTGTATAGGCTTTGACGCTCTCTATCAACGACGGCATGAGATTTTCCTTGGCTTCGGCCGCGTCAGTCAAATCTTTCAGCGATTGGGTGACCCGGGCCGAATCGCGCTTTTCCCTAAGCGCCTCAAGTTTCGCAGTCTGTTTCCGCTGGGTTTCTGGATTGGGCTTGAAAACCGGGATACCATCCCCCCCCTGACTCTGATACTCATTCAGGCCGACCAATATTCGATCTTTAGTTTCGATCTGTCGCTGGTAAGTGTAGGCCGCGTCGGACAGCTCACGATGGTAGTAACCATTTTCGATGCACTGCACCGCCCCGCCCAGAGCCTCAATTTTTTCCAGATACTGGTAAACCTCTGCCTCCATCGAATCCGTCAGAGACTCTATGGCATACGATCCCCCGAGAGCGTCGGCGGTACCCGTGATCCCAGCCTCATTGGCCACTATCTGTTGGGTGCGGAGCGCGATCGTGGCAGCCTCCTGGGTCGGAATCGAATAGGCTTCGTCATACGAGGAAGTCGCGATGGTCTGCACACCGCCCAGAGCGGCGGCCAGAGTCTCGATAGCGACACGAGCGATATTGTTCAGCGGTTGCTGAGCCACCAGATTGCCGCCCAAGGTGTATGCGAAGATCTTCAGTTTCATCGTTTCTGGATTCCGTGCGCCGTAGCGATCCCGCATGAGCTGGGCCCACACGCGCCGCCCTGCACGAAACTTGGCCACTTCCTCCAGAACGTCAATGCCTGCGGAGAGGAAGGTCCATATCTGCCCGGCAAAATCGTCGATCTTGAGCCCCCTGCTGAGAACCTCGTCGACATAGGCAAGGCCATTGGAGAAGGTAAACGCCAGTTCCTGGGCCGCGGTGCTTCCACTGTCCCGAATGTGGTAACCGCTCATCGCCAGGGGTGTCCAGGAGGGTAAATTACGACCACAGTACTCGATCACGTCGGACGACAACTTGAGTCCCGCTTCTGGGGGGAGAATGTATGTGCCCCGCGCGATGTACTCCTTGAGGACGTCGTTCTGAAGGAACATGCGGGTATTGCTGATGTTGACGCCCTGCTTTTCGAACGCCGCAATGTACATCGCGGCGATGATCGGACCAATTGAATTCGCTGTGGTTCGGATCTGGCGTACTTTTTCAAGCGGTATGCCGTCGAAGAGTCGCTCCATATCTTCCAGCGATCCGATATGGACACCCGTCACACCCACTTCGCCGGCAGCAATCGGATCGTCGGCGTCGTAGCCACACTGGGTAGGGAGATCCAGGGCAATGGAAAAGCCTGTCTGGCCCCTCTCGAGTAATGCCCGATAGCGCTCGTTCGCCTCTTCCGCAGAGCCATAGCCGGAATACATGCCCATGACCCAGAAGTTGCTGCGATACATTGTCGGGGTAACGCCACGGGTAAAGGGATAGGCACCGGGATAGCCCAACTTTTCCGATGCTTCAACGCCGTTGACGGACCAGTCTTCCGGGGTATAGACCGGTTCCAGCGACTTTCCAGAGATCGTCGCAAATCGCTCCCGCCTCTCCGCCTCAGCCTTGAGATGGGGGTCTACGATCTTGGATTTCCACTCCGCTTTGTTTGTCACTTTTCCGTCGGACATGGAAGGGTCCTCTAGTGTCCTGAATCCAAAATTCGTTGCTTAACAGATTCGTCCTGACCTGATCCGATCATCTTCTTACTCTAGACGCCTCGGCTACCGCCTCTTCTACTGAAAGACGTCCACCCGCACCGCCGAACCGGTGCGGGTCGTTCTGGGGACCACTTAAACCTTCGGTCGATCCCTAAAGTCCTAGCCATCAAGAGGATGGCGAGGGTCTCCGGTCGTTCAGACCACGCGTGGAACGCGACAGAAATGGTCATCTGAATGAACGAGGGAGCGAAGTCTTATCTCGCAATCTTCCAACTCTATCCTCTAGCCATCCACCTTGACGATGACCGATTCAGCTTCACCGATACCACCACAGATCGTCACCAGGCCGTAGAAAGGCCGGTTTTCAGCGGAGGCCTGAAGCCGGCGCCGCAGCTCGTAGATCAAGGTGATAATCAGTCGCGCACCGGTCGCTCCTGTCGGATGGCCCATCGCAATGGCGCCACCGTTAACGTTTGTCTTGGCCCGAATGGCCTCCGCATTCGCTTGGTCGCCTCCAGCCATGATCAGCGTTGAGACCAGCGGAACCGCGGCAAAGGCCTCGTTGATTTCGATCAGGTCGACGTCGTCAATGGTCATACCCGCCTTTTCCAGAGCGAGGCGGGCGCCCTCGGCGGGAATCGAAGCGATCTTGTCGGGATGTCCGGAAGCCATAGCCCAGGCCATCAGAGTGGCCAGCGGCTTCTTACCGCGCTGCTTCGCCTCTTCACCCGACATCAGCAACATCGCGGACGACCCGGTACTGAGACCCGGAGCGTTGCCCGCGGTGACCGTCGGACTACCATAAATAGTTTTCAACTTGGCGAGCTTCTCTAACTGAGTATCCGCTCGAGGAGACTCATCCTCGGCGACGACCAGTGGATCGCCTTTACGCTGCGGCACCTCGATCGGCATCAACTCGTCTTTGAAATGGCCAGCCTCTTTAGCTTTGAAATAATTCTGGTGACTCCGCACGGCCCAGGCGTCCTGTTCTTCACGGGTAACCTCAAATTCGACGGCCTCTTCACCAGCCTGCACAGCGCGGGGTCTGCCTGTCATGGGACAGGCAATAATGAGTTGGTCCTTGAGCGTGACATCCCCCAAGCGCTTCCCCCATCGCAGATCGGTCAAGTAATACGGAACCTTGCTCATGTTCTCGACCCCACCGGCGAGCGCCACCCTGGACTCCCCAAGACGAATGGAGCGTGAACCCATATTGACCGCCGCGATCGAGGAGCAACAGGCCCGGTCTACTGTGTACGCCACGCGGTTGGGCGGTATGCCCGATTCGATCAAGACCTGGCGAGCGATCGAGCGGTCAGCACCAGGGAGATTGACGCCTGTGGCAACCTCTTCCACATCGTCCGGGTCTATACCGGCGCGCCGAACGGCCTCGGCCATGACCCGGCCGCCAAGTTGGGGCAAGCTAAAATCCTTAAGGGCACCGCCGAACTTTCCGAAAGGGCTCCGTACAGCGCTTATGACAACGACTTCTTCCTGACTCACGATAGTTCTCCTGGTATGAACATTTCCCCGCAATTTTTCTAAATGACTTTCTGCTCTTTCAATTCCGCTATCTGCTCCGGCGTGTAACCCAGCTCCGAGCTCAAGATTTCAGCGTTGTGCTCCCCTAGCAACGGAGCCGGATCCGTGCGCGGTTCCGGATTGGACGACATCTTGGCTACCGGACCCACAAGTTTCACGGAGCCCAGAACGGGATCGGGCACGTCGATCATCAGTTTTCGGGCGGCGACATGAGGATCTCCAAATATGTCCTGAGCGTCCTGTACGGGACCGACGGGCAGCCCGGCGGCCAATAGCTTCTCGCTTGCTTCGGCCCGGGTACGTTGAGCAAACCACCCGTTGATGATATCGCCCAACCAACCGGACATGTTCGCCGCGCGCTCGGGACCCGAAGTCGTTCCCTCATGCCCGGCCAAATCGGGTTGGCCGATTGCCTCGCAGAATTTACCCCAGTCGCGCTCGGTGGCAACAATCAGCCCGACATAGCCATCCTTGCACTCAAAAGGCCCCCACGGGGCCATATACGGCTCGCGACCGCGCGAAAGGGTGGTGCCAGCCAAGGAAAAGGCCGAGACTGAGCGTTCAGCCAGACCGATGATGGTGTCGTACATGGAGACATCGATGTACTGCCCCTTTCCGGTTTCCTGTCGCTGATACAGGGCCAGCGTTATAGCGTGCGCTGCGTTCATGCCCGAGACGATGTCGCCGAGGGCTGAGCCCAGCCAAGTGGGAGGACCGTCGGCCTGGCCACAGGAATGCATCATTCCGCCCATCGCCTGGGCCACGATGTCGTAGGCCGGGCGCTTACTGTAGGGCCCCAGGTAGCCGTCCAGACTGCCAAAGCCCGAAATACACGTGTAAATGAGACCGGGATTGAGTTCTGACAATGCTTTGTAGCCGACTCCCATATCATCCAGCAGTCCGGGCCGGAAGTTTTCAACAACGACGTCCGATTCCTTAGCGAGCTTGCGAAAGAGTTCGCGACCTTGATCGCTCTTGAGGTTAAGGGTCAGACTGCGCTTGTTGCGATTGAACCGGAGGAAGTAACCGCTCTGGGTTTCGCCTTTGTCGTTCTTGATTTTCGGTGCACCTCCCCGGGCAGTGTCGCCGCCTTGGGGACGTTCAACTTTGATGACGTCGGCGCCCTGGTCGGCCAACATCATGGTGCAATAGGGGCCAGCCACTTGAATTTCGAAGCTCAGCACTTTTATGCCTTCTAGAGGTCTTCTGGGGCGACTCACTTATGTCCTCCAAGATTGGGTAAGGAGATCAAGAAGAGGTAAACAGAGGGATCGAACTTTATAATACTTCCTTCCCCAACACAAGTGACCCACTCGACTGGACTTCGGCCACTTTGAATCCCTCGGACTCCCCTTGTTGGTTTCCTGCTTCTAGTAATTCATCGAGCGGTTCAACCCATTGCTTCGGCCCGTCGGGGAGGGGCGGACAAGACGGCTCGATCGCACCCCCGCTCTCTGTTCTCGATCACTCGGTCACCGGCCCGCGGGACATAGATCCGGTTCAGCAAATCGAACTAGGCAATGTTCCAAAGGAGACACGAAATCGAGTGTCTACTCCCGGACTCGAGCACGACACGACTTTTTTGATTCTGAAGCTCCATACTCCTTTATTATTATAGCTTCCGGGTAGTGCCCCTCTTCGAGTCAACACTGAAGCGACTCGCCTACGGGTCGAATAGCAGGTCCGAAATCACACTCGGGACTCCTTTGCCGGAGACAATCGAACTATGACGAACGAGAAGATCCGCGTAGTCGTAGCCAAGCCCGGCCTCGACGGTCATGATCGCGGCGCAAAAGTGATCGCTCGAGCCTTTCGCGATGCCGGTTTCGAAGTCGTCTACACGGGGCTACGGCAATCGCCGGAACAAATCGTCAATGCTGCTCTACAGGAAGATGCTGACGTAATTGGACTTTCGGTACTCTCCGGAGCGCACATGACGCTTTGCCCGCGAATCACCGAACTGATGAAGAAGGAAGGCCTCGACGACGTGATGGTCGTAGTCGGCGGGATTATTCCGGATCAGGACATCCAGGAGCTGAAAAAGTGCGGTGTTTCTGAGATTTTTCAGCCCGGAGCGTCCACCCAAGACATAGTGGCGTACGTCCGGGAAAACGTACGCGGGAAATGAGAACGATCTCTGAAAGTATCCGTCTTCGATCTAAGCCCTCCCTCGTTGCGCAGTCCAGCGGTGTATAGATAGCAGTCCGCGACAGAGGTCACACTCGAATTCCATAATGCGATATGCCCTGGTACCGGTGAAGGAGTTAACCGAGGCGAAAGAACGGCTGTCCCCGATTCTCTCGCCGGACGAACGCCACGCGCTGGCCGTGGCCATGCTGGATGACGTACTCTCGGCCCTCGGGCAAGCTACCCGACTGGAACGTATTGCTTTGGTCACGCGGGATGCTCACGCCACTAAATTAGCCGTGCGGAAAGGGTTTGAGGTGGTCGACGAGGGTTCGGGTCAGGGATTGACCGACGCCGTCGAAACAGGAGTCCGGGTGTGCCTCGACCGCGGCGCCAGTTCTCTGGCGGTAATTCCCGGAGATATCCCGCTGTTGACACCCGATGATATCGATTCCGTGATCGAACACGGTACAAGCCACGACGTCGTCATCGTACCGTCATGGGACAGCCGCGGCACCAACGCCATCCTCTTAGAACCGCCTGACGTGCTTCCTCTACGATTCAGTTCCTGGAGCTTTTTCCCGCACGTCAAGGCCGCCAAGCAGGCGGGGCTCTCCTACAAGGTACTCAGGCTGCCGCGCGTGGCATTGGACGTCGACACTCCGGAAGATCTGGCGCGATTGATGCCGAAGGCGATGGGGACACACAGTTATTCCATGTTTGAAGATATGGGGCTTCTCGCCAAAATAGCGCATCGGTAGCACGAGGGAAGATAGCAAACGTCTAATATGTCTTCTGAAATGCGCATCATAGGATTGCGGGGATTGCCCGACGTTACACCGGGACTCGATCTCGCCTCTGAAATCAACGAAGCGGCAAAGGCCCAGGGCCTGACGTTAGGCCAAAACGATATTCTGGTCGTCACACAAAAGGTGATTTCCAAGTCGGAAGGACGCTTGGTGGATCTCAAAACGGTCACGCCTTCCCCATTTGCCGAACAGTTTGCCCTCAAGTACGACAAGGATCCGCGCGTCGTCGAAGTGGTTTTGCGGGAAAGCAGACGCATTGTGAAAATGGACCAGGGAACGATAATTTCGGAAACGCATCATGGGTTTGTGTGCGCCAATGCCGGTGTGGACGAATCGAATCTGAAAGATGGAGGAACCGTGGCCTTGCTGCCGGTGGATTCCGACCTGTCGGCAAGAAATCTGCGGTCGGCTATTGGCAGACTGACCGGGAATGAACCCGCAATTGTTATCTCAGATACCTTCGGCCGTCCCTGGCGGGATGGTCTGGTCGATGTCGCAATCGGGATCGCAGGCCTGGACTCACTGAAGGACTACCGCGACCTGCCGGATACCGAAGGACGCGTTATGAAAGTCACAGCCGTGGCCGTCGCAGACGAACTGGCTTCGGCCGCGGATCTGGTGATGGGCAAATTGGATAAGGTTCCCGTGGCACTCGTACGGGGCTACTCATACACACCCGGCGACGGAGGGATTGGTGAGCTGATCCGACCGCCCGAAAAGGACTTGTTTCGATAATCAGAAGGAGGATGAATCGGTGAAGATCGCGATCTTGGGCGGAACCGGAGAACAGGGCCCCGGCCTGGCGTTGCGCTGGGCGAAGGCGGGAGAGGAAATCATCATTGGGTCGCGCACCCGTGAGAAGGCGCAAAAGGTTGCGGCAGAATTGAATGTTGAACGTCCCGGAGCCGGAATCATCGGCATGGCGAACCCCGAAGCCGCCGAAGCGGCTGAGATTGTCGTCCTGACCGTACCGTACTCAGCGCACCTGAAAACGCTGGAAAGCGTCAAGCAACAGGTCCAGGGAAAGGTCTTTATCGATGTTTCGGTCCCGCTGGATCCTGAGAACCCAAGGCACATGAAGATGCCGGCGGCGGGCTCGGCCACCGAGGAAGCACAGGAAATCCTCGGTCCGGAAACGAAGGTTGTCGCGGCATTTCAGAACGTTGCAGCCCACCTGCTCCGCGACCCCAATCACCCTATCGATTGTGATGTGATGATCTGTGGGAACGACAAGGACGCACGAAAGACGGTCAGAGAGTTGGTTGCCAAGCTGGGCTTTAAGGTCCACGACGTGGGCACGGCCGACAGCGCCCGCGTCGTCGAAGGTATGACGTCGATTCTGATCCGCCTGAACATTCGAAACAAGGTGAAGGCTGGAGGGATTCGCCTGACGGGATTGCCCGGATAGATCCCGATTCCGCTACCAGAACCGCGTGTGTCCTGCAAGGGCTTGAGGCACGCAATCACGCTCGGCGCGCATAGCGAAATTCCTTGGACGTGGCCAGTTTGGCGTAAGAACCGAAGCGCTGGTCGGAGTCTTCGATCGAATCGAGCGGGGTCGCGGCATCGTCGCCGTCCGCGTAAACGTGCAGCAATTCGTAGTTCGTCTTTCGTTGTGCCGGGGTGCGTCCGGCATCACGAATCAGACGGCGAAGTTCTCTGGGTTGGACAAGCTGTCCGTATTGCGCGCCGGCCGAGGTGGAAATACTCTCGTTCATAAGAGTCCCGCCGACGTCGTTCGCCCCCGCAGCCAGCAGGTACTGCGCAAGCCTGGGTCCTTCTTTCACCCACGATGACTGAAGGTTGGGTATGGAAGTGCCCAGCATGAGCCGGGCCAGGGCATGCAGTTTAACGACCTCTATCCCACTCGGACCTGGACGCATGTTCTTATGCATTCGATGCTGATACATCGGAGCTTCCTGGGAAATCATCGAGAGCGGCACGAACTCTGTGATCCCGCCGGTGTCGTGTTGGATACCCCGCAACAACTCCATGTGTTTCACCCAATGTAGGGGCGTTTCAATGTGGCCATACATGATCGTTGACGTCGTGGGAATGCCGAGACTGTGGGCCGTTGTAATGACTTCGATCCACTGCTTTACCGTAATGCGTCCCGGGGAAATTACGTCACGCACCTCCTGATCGAGAATCTCCGCAGAGGTACCCGGGAGGGATCCCAGGCCGGCCTCTTTTAGAGCCTTAAGATAGTCCTCGATCGACGTCCCGGAACGTGTCGCGCCGTAAAGCACTTCTTCGGGCGAGAACGCGTGTATGTGGACATCCGGAACCGCCTTCTTGACCTCGCGTGTCAGGTCCACGTAGAGGTTCCCATCCATGTCCGGTGGCATGCCCGCTTGCATGCACACTTCGGTCGCGCCCATATCCACCGCTTCCACGGTTCGCCGGATGATTTCGTCAAAGGTTAAAAGGTATCCCTCTTCGTTTCGATACGTACGGCTGAAAGCGCAGAAACCGCAGGCCTTCACGCACACGTTGGTGAAGTTAATATTGCGATTAATGACGTAAGTGACTGTGTCTCCGACCTGACTCTGACGCAATCGGTCGGCTGCGAAGACGGTTGCGTGAAAATCCGCTCCGTTGGTTTCGCACAACTGGAGCGCTTCGGCCCCGGAAATCTCTTCACCTTCCAACGCCCGGGACAGAATTCTATTAATCTTCGGATCGACGTTGCCAGGCAGAGAAGGAAGCGTGTCTCGTGTCATGGTGTTCCTCGTTTCAGAACCGGTCCCGAAAGTTGCGGGCTCCACATCGTCGCCGAAAGGTCCGGCCTGATACGTTTCTATGCAATCGCGGCCTGAAGTTCCGAAACTATCGGCTCCAGCAGTGGCGGGAGAAAACCCGGGCGCTCGATGTACTCATCGTAGATCGCCAGTCTCTCGCATAAGGTAAAGCCCTCTTGCCGACAGGTTTCGGAAAGGGAATCTATATGCGGCCAGGCCGCTTCAGGATTGACGTAATCCTCGGTTACGGGGGAAATCCCGCCCCAGTCATTAATGCCCGCACGGAGCAGAAGCCTGTGCGCATCAGGATTCAGATTAGGAGGGACCTGAATGTTCATTTCCCCACCCAGGAGCAGGCGCCCTGCAGCAACAGTCTTGGCGATCTCAACAGTATCTGGCTCGGGAAACTCCGCCATGCGTGTGTCGGGCTTGGCACGGAAATTCTGGATAATAACTTCCTGGATGTGACCGTAGGTCTTGTGGAGCTCACGAATGGCAATGAGACTGTCGATAGTTTCATCGCGGGTTTCCCCAATTCCGATGAGAATCCCAGTCGTGAACGCAATAGATAACTCTCCCGCCTCGCGCAGCATACGTAGACGCACTTCAGGGTGCTTGTCCGGGGCGGAAAAGTGCGGCATGCCTTTCATGGACAGCCTTGGACTGACGGTCTCGAGCATCAAGCCGAGGCTGGCGTTCACCGGTTTCAACAGCTTCATCTCTTCGAAACTGAGCACGCCTGCATTCGTGTGCGGCAGGAATCCCCGCTCAGCTGCCATTTCACAGGCACGGGACACGTATTCGGCAGTGGTCTGATGCCCAAAACTGGCCAGGGTTTCGCGATAATGCGGATAGGCCACCTCCGGTTTGTCGCCCAAACACATCAGCGCTTCCTTGCAACCCTGCGCACTCCCCAACTCAAGCGTGTGGCTTATATCGCGCGGCGTCATCGTCCATTCGTCGGGGTCTGTCGGATCCTTCCGGAAGGTGCAATAGGAACAGCGGTCCCGGCATAGATTGGTGACGGGAAGAAAGACCTTTCTCGAATAGGTCACGACCCTCCCCTTCGACCGATCGCGCAGCTGGCCTGCCGCCTCAATCAACGAATCGACTTCAAAGTCTTCGCAGTGAATCAGGCGGTACCCTTCTTCAGGGGAAAGAGATTCGCCAGCTAAGGCCTTCTCCAGAATCATGTCCATTGGCAGAGGCATCCTGTCATTTTACATCAGGTGAGACGGACACTTGCGCATCCGATTCTGAAGTGTCCGTCTCCTAAAGCCGCCCAAACTTCGAATTGGCGACAATCTCTTCAACAATCGAATAGGGATCCTGTTTTCGCTCGGCGATCTCCCCGACAATCCGATCCAGCTCTCCATCTGCGAAGACATCATCGAGGGCGGCGTTCACCAACCGGAACTGCAACTGGGTCATCAGTCGCCCCCGGGCAGCGGCGTGTTTCTTTTCGGTCCGAATATTCGAATCTTCGAAAAACTGCCGGCACTCGTCGATTCTTTCGACGAGTTCAGCTATGCCCTGTCCGCTAGTCGCCACGGTCTTTACGATCTGCGGATTCCAATCATCCGCACGATGTGCCAACGACAACATGGCGGTAATCGCACTCTCCATTTTATCCGCTCCGGGACGGTCGGATTTGTTGATCACAAAGATGTCTCCGATTTCCATGATGCCGGCCTTGATCGCCTGAATGTCATCTCCCATACCCGGAACCAGGACCACCATCGAAACGTCCGCGAGCTTTACGATTTCAATCTCGTCCTGACCCACACCCACCGTTTCGACGATAATCGGGTCGCGGCCGGCGGCATCCATGACGGTTACCACGTCCGCAGTCGTCGCCGCCAGACCGCCCAGATTGCCTCGCGCTGCCATGCTTCTGATGTAGATATCGGGATCGACACCCGGTGTCTGCATCCGAATGCGGTCACCGAGGATCGCGCCTCCCGTGAACGGGCTGCTTGGATCGACGGCAACAATACCGACTCTTTCGTTTCTCCCCCGACAGTCCAGAGCCAGCCGATCTACGAGCGAACTCTTTCCCGCCCCCGGACTTCCGGTCACGCCGAGAATCCTGGACTGTCCGCTCTTCGGAAACAGTTGCTGAAGGATCTCTAGGCTGTCAGGCGAACGATTTTCGACATGCGTGATCACGCGAGCCAAAGCGCGTGTCTCGCCCTTTAAGAGACCCAATATAAGGTCTTTATCCATCAGCAACTTAGACGGCTAACGGACGGTATCTGACCGTTGATTCCCATGGATCGCATTGTATCGCATAGAATACGGCGCTTATGAGGGAAGTCAAACTGCAGACCTACTGGCCCGATTGCGATCCGGCCGGCATCGTTTATTTTGCCAATTTTTTCCGCTTCATCGGACTGGCCGAGGAAGAACTGTTTCTCCTCGCCAATCAGCGCCGCCAGAAAATGCTCGACGCATTTGACCTCTGGATGCCACGTGTGGAAACGCACGCGAAGTTCATCAAACCGATTCAGAACGGCAGTGCGATCCGAGTGCGCATAGACGCGCAGTTTCAAGGTGAAAAGACAGTGCGTTACGATTTCGAAGTGCTGGACGAGGAGACGGATGCATTGCTCGCTACAGGTTTCCTGACAGCCGTCTGCGTGGATCGGGAGACGTTCAAGGCGAAACCTATACCGGAGGACATAAGAAAAGTGCTGCGCGGTTCCTGACTCGTCGGGAGGGGGGAGGGACACTTCAGATTCGGATTCCGAAGTGTCCCTCCCCTAACAAAAAAGGCCGGAACCCAGAGGCTTCCGGCCTATAAATTCTGAGAACCTACCTTAACCCTGAATGGAGGGCAGAACGTCTTTTGCGAACCATTCAATTTTCTCTCGACGCTCGGGCCAGCGGCCTTTCATGAACTGAAGCGCCATGTGCTTCACGCCGATGTCCTTGAACTTCTGTAACGCTTCGATCAACTGCTCCGGCGTACCCTCGAGAACATCGTCCTGCTGGGCTACCGGCTCCTTCGTGATCTCAATGGGACGGCAGCAGCAAAGGTCGACCTGGCCTTCCCTTCCTTGTTCCGCAGCTGCTGTCTGAACCCTGCCGTACTTGGCAGCCAGTTCTTCAGCTGAAATTCTCACGTGGTAAGAGAACCATGCGTCGCCATACTTGGCCGCACGGTTTACCGCCGCTTCACTTTCTCCACCCGTCCAGATCGGAAAGCGTGGTTTTTGGACCGGCTTCGGGTTGACCGCCAGCTCAGCAAACTGGTAATGCTTTCCGCTGTAGCTCGGCTTCTCTGACTTCCAGAGGAGGTTGAAGATCTCAAGCTGCTCATTGCCCATCGCGCCCCTCTTCTTGAAAGGAACACCCAAGGCGTTGAATTCTTCGATCATCCAGCCGATTCCAGCTCCAAGGATCATCCGTCCGTTTGAAAGCGTGTCGATGGACGTCGCAACCCGGGCCGTGTAAAGCGGATGGCGAAAAGGCAAGACGGCAACGCTGATACCGAGTTTGACTTTCTTAGTTACGCCCGCCAGAAATGACAGGCAAGTCAGCGGCTCCAGGAAAGGAACATCGGGAGAGACGAACCATTGGGAGTTGTCCTTGTAGGGATAAGCCGTTTCCATATTCCAGGGATTAACAAGGCGTTCCGCCGCCCAGACCGAAGAGTAGCCCAGGTTCTCGGCCTGCTGGGCAGCGTCGGTCAAAACTTCCGGAACTGCCGCTCGGCCCGAGACGGGGAGAAAGACTCCAAGTTGCATGAGGGATATGCCTCCTTCTTCAATATTAGCGAATTAGTGTTGTTGGCGAATCTTCGGCGAATCTTCAAATCACTCGCAGGTCGTAGGAGGAAATAGGAGCTCTGCCGATCGATGAGAATAGCAGATGCGCCGCATTAGGTGCAAGCAGGGCTTAGCAGCCCAAAGCGGCCTTGAGGCGGTGCTTGCGGGCTGTCCTTTCCAGGTCCGGGCACGATCCGCGCGCACCCCATGACTCCCCGATCGAGCGGCTCAGCGAAACCGTCTCCTTCGTTTCGTTTTCAATCACTTCCAGCCCATCCGGGTCCAACATTCTTGATATATACTGGGCGGCGCAGTCGGATCAGCCAATGTCCGTCCTACGCGGCCATCAGGAGGAGATCTGAATGCAACCGGGTGCTCCCGAACTTGCTTTATATGAGTCTGTTGGGAATATCCAAAGAGAACCGGACAAGAGACCCTCGAACATGACCAAGGGACGTTATCAAAGACCTGAGGGCTGGGAAAAGCTGGCATCAAAGGAAGCCAGGGACCGTCCATTGGATGAGCTTGAGTGGCATACCCCGGAAGGCATCGTTGTAAAGCCTTTGTACACGGCCGAGGATCTGGACCAGATCTCCCACCTCGGCAGTCTACCCGGGTTTGCCCCCTACGTCCGGGGGCCGAAAGCCACGATGTATGCCGGCCGGCCATGGACGGTTCGACAGTACGCAGGGTTTTCCACAGCCGAGGAATCCAACGCGTTCTACCGTGACAACCTGGCCGCGGGTCAGACCGGACTGTCGGTTGCGTTTGACCTTGCGACACACCGCGGGTATGACTCGGATCATCCGAGGGTCGTGGGTGACGTTGGGAAGGCCGGAGTCGCGATCGACACGATCGAAGACATGAAGATCCTGTTCGCCGGGATTCCGATGGAACAAATGTCGGTGTCGATGACGATGAACGGGGCCGTCCTACCGATAATGGCCATGTATATCGTTGTTGCAGAGGAACAGCGTGTCAGCCTCGATCAACTCGCCGGCACCTTGCAAAACGACATCCTCAAGGAATTCATGGTGCGGAATACTTATATTTACCCGCCCGGGCCTTCGATGCGAATCGTAGCCGACATTATTTCCTATACCGCCCGGCACATGCCCAAATTCAATTCGGTATCCATATCCGGCTACCATATGCTGGAAGCCGGAGCGACCAGCGTACAGGAATTGGGATTTACGCTGGCCGATGGCATCGAATACGTCCGCGCGGCGCTCGGCAACGGACTGAAGGTCGATCAATTCGCGCCTCGACTCTCTTTTTTCTTCGGCATCGGCATGAACTTCTTCATGGAAGTCGCAAAACTTCGGGCCGCGAGACTGCTCTGGTCCTCACTCATGCAGGAATTGTTTTCCCCCGAAGATCCTAAATCGTTGATGCTCAGGACGCATTGTCAGACCTCCGGAGTCAGCCTGACGAGCCGGGACCCTTATAACAACATCATCCGTACAACGGTAGAAGCCATGGCCGCCGCTCTGGGCGGTACGCAGTCACTTCATACGAATTCCTTCGACGAGGCTCTGGCACTACCCACGCTGTTTTCGGCTCATATCGCACGCAATACCCAGTTGGTGCTACAAGAAGAAACCGGAATCACCAAGGTGGTCGATCCAATGGCGGGTTCCTACTACATCGAGAGCCTGACCGATTCCCTGGCCGCAGAAGCCCGCAAACTCATCGACGAAGTTGAAGAACTCGGAGGCATGACCCTGGCTGTCGAATCAGGCATGCCGAAGATGCGAATCGAACAGGCAGCCGCCCTTCGGCAGGCCCGCATCGACCGTGGGGAAGAAGTCATTGTTGGCGTCAACAAGTATCAACGCGATGACGAACCCGAAATCGAAACCCGTGACATTGACAATACAGCTGTTCGCTCCAGCCAGATTGAGCGCCTGGAGTCCGTCCGCGAAAACAGAGACTCATCGGAATGCCGGGCTCGATTGAATGCTCTGACAGCCGCCGCCGAAGAGCGCGGGGAAAACCTTCTTGAGCTGGCCATCGAGGCTGCGCGGGCGCGCGCCAGCGTGGGCGAGATTTCGGACGCCCTGGAAAAAGCCTATGGGCGCCATCGGGCAGTGATCCACTCGGTTAGCGGCATATACGGGTCGGCCTATGAGGGAGACAGGGGCTTCATGGAAATTCAACAGGAGATCGAGGCGTTTGTGCGGGAAGAGGGCCGACGGCCCCGCATCCTGATAGCAAAACTGGGTCAGGATGGGCATGACCGCGGGGCCAAGGTAATCGCGACAGCGTTCGCTGACATAGGGTTTGACGTCGACATTGGCCCGCTGTTTCAGACTCCGGAAGAAGCTGCGCAGCACGCGATCGAAAACGACGTTCACGTGGTGGGTGTGTCATCTCAAGCGGCAGGACATAAGACGCTGGTTCCGCAACTGCTGGATTCGCTTAAGAATCACGGTGCAGACGAAATTATCGTTGTCTGCGGCGGCGTCATCCCACCGAAGGACTACGATGAACTGAAAGCGGCCGGCGTTGCCGCAGTGTACGGCCCGGGAACGAATATCCCGGTGGCGGCCGTCGAGGTGCTGAACCTGATTCGGGAGAGGCGAAAGGCTGCCTGACACAGTGACCTGAGTCGACGGTTCGCGCTATAAGATTTCGCTCGATCGTTCATTCAGACATCCTGTCTGAACGATCGGCGACCCTCACCATCATCATGATGGCGAGGCCTATGGGGATCGACGGAAAGTTTAAGTGGGTCCCAGAACGACCCGCACCGGTCCGACGGTGCGGGTGGACCGCATTCAGAGTGAAGAAGCGAGCCCGTGCGTCTAGAGTAAGAAGATGAACGGTTCTGACCATGACGAAACCGGTAAAGGTGGGACTCCTGACTCAGGTCACTAGACTAACGAAAGATTAATCGGAGACTTTCATGCAAGACATCATTGACCAACTGGAACAGATGCGCTCCGCCGCGAAGCTGGGCGGTGGTGAAGATCGTGTCCAAAAACAACATGCCAAGGGCAAGCTAACGGCGCGCGAGCGAATAGAATTGTTGTTGGACTCGGGTAGCTTCGAAGAGTGGGACATGTTTGTTGAACATCGCTCGAACGATTTCGGGATGGGCGACAATAAAATTCCCGGCGATGGAGTTGTCACTGGTTACGGGACGATCAACGGCCGGCTCGTCTTCGTATTCAGCCAGGACTTCACGGTATTCGGGGGTTCACTGTCGGAGGCCCACGCTGAAAAGATCTGCAAGGTCATGAAGCAGGCCATCAAGGTTGGCGCTCCGTTGATCGGGCTGAATGATTCAGGCGGTGCACGCATTCAGGAGGGAGTAGCCTCACTGGGTGGCTACGCAGACGTTTTTCAGCAGAATGTGCTTGCCTCGGGTGTCGTCCCTCAAATCTCCCTGATCATGGGCCCCTGCGCCGGGGGCGCTGTCTACTCCCCTGCGATCACCGACTTCATCTTCATGGTGAGAGATAGTTCTTACATGTTCGTGACAGGCCCCGACGTCGTTAAGACGGTGACCCATGAAGAAATCACTGCCGAGGAACTCGGTGGTGCCATCACGCACAACACGAAATCCGGAGTCGCCGACCTGGCATTCGCAAACGACATCGAGGCGCTGTTGATGACGCGTCGATTGGTCACTTTTCTGCCGCCGAACAACCGAAGCAAGCCGCCAACGTGGCCCACCACGGACCCGATGGACCGAGTGGAACAGTCTCTGGACAGTCTGGTACCGGACGATCCAGCCAAACCTTACGACATGAAGGAACTGATCATGAAAGTCGCCGACGAAGGCGATTTTTTCGAGATGCAGCCCGAATTCGCCAGAAACATTGTTATCGGGTTCATCCGCATGAAAGGATCGACAATCGGGGTGGTCGCCAATCAACCGTTGGTGTTGGCCGGTTGCCTCGATATAGATTCGTCGGTAAAAGCGGCACGATTCGTACGCTTCTGCGACGCCTTCAATATACCGATCCTGACGCTCGTGGACGTACCGGGATTCATGCCGGGAACGGCGCAAGAGTACGGTGGCATCATCAAGCAGGGCGCGAAATTGCTCTATGCCTTCGCTGAAGCCACAATACCGAAGGTCACCGTGATCACCCGAAAGGCCTATGGGGGCGCCTATGACGTCATGTCCTCCAAGCACCTTCGGGGGGACGTCAATTTCGCATGGCCGAGTGCGGAAATAGCCGTAATGGGTCCAAAAGGGGCGGTAGAGATCATATTTCGCAAGGACCTGGGCGATGCGGAAAAAATCGCGGAGCGGACTGAAGAGTACCGGAAGAAGTTTGCAAACCCCTTCATTGCCGGCAGCCGCGGATATATCGACGATGTCATCATGCCGAGAAATACCCGTGCACGCGTTGCGCGGTCCTTCGCGATGCTGCGAGACAAGAGTCTGGAGAACCCCTGGCGCAAACATGGAAACATACCTCTATAAACGCAGGTCGATTTCAATAAAGTAACAACATGTTCGACAAGATTCTGATAGCAAACCGAGGCGAAATCGCCTGCCGCGTGATCAAGACTGCACGGCGTATGGGCATTCGTACAGTGGCGATATACTCCGACGCCGACCGTGACGCCCTGCATCGACGAATGGCGGATGAATCCATTCGCGTCGGGGGGGCCCCTGCAGCCGAGAGCTATCTGGTGATGGACAATATCCTCGAAGCCGCCAAGAAGTCCGGAGCGCCGGCGGTGCATCCCGGCTACGGGTTTGTTTCCGAGAATCCCGCCTTTGCGGAGTCTCTTGCGGGGGCCGGCATCACCTTCATTGGTCCGGGCATCAAGGCAATCACCAGCATGGGCGATAAGATCACCTCCAAGAAACTCGCCGCAGACGCAGGAGTGAATACGATTCCGGGATTTACTGACACGATCGAAGGTCCCGACCATGCCGTTGAGGTCGCGCGTGAAATTGGCTACCCCGTCATGCTCAAAGCCAGCGCCGGGGGCGGCGGGAAAGGCATGCGCATCGTCACCTGCGACGAAGAAGCCCGAGATGGTTTCGAAAGGGCTAGGAACGAAGCTCAGTCGAGCTTCGGCGACAGTCGCGTATTTGCCGAGAAATATATAGAAGAGCCACGACATATCGAAATCCAGGTGCTCGCCGATACGCACGGCAACACGATACATTTAGGAGAACGTGAGTGTTCCATTCAGCGGCGCCACCAGAAAGTCATCGAGGAGGCCCCGTCGCCGTTTCTCAACAAGTCCACGCGCGAGGCGATGGGTAAGCAGGCAGTGACCCTGGCTAAGGCCGTCGACTACTGTTCAGCGGGAACAGTCGAATTCATCGTCGATGCGAAGCGTAATTTCTATTTTCTCGAAATGAATACGCGCTTGCAGGTCGAACACCCCGTCACCGAGTTGGTAACCGGTCTGGACCTCGTCGAACAGATGATTCGTATTGCCGCAGGTGAAGAACTGGAGATCAGACAAAAGGACGTGGTTCTTAACGGCTGGGCGATCGAAAGTCGCGTTTACGCGGAAGATCCGTTTCGCAGCTTCATGCCGTCCACGGGCCGCCTCGTACGATACCAGGCGCCGACCGAAACCGAAGGCACGCGCGTTGATACCGGGATCGAAGAAGGCAGCGAAGTCTCAATCTTTTACGACCCGATGATTGCCAAAGTCATTACTTACGGCAGCGACCGGCCACAGGCCCTGTCCCGCATGGGTGACGCTTTGGACGCCTATTACATTCGCGGTGTCTCTCACAACATCAGTTTCTTGAACGCTCTGATCGCCCACCCGAGGTTTATTAAAGGAACGCTGAGTACGAGTTTCATCGCGGACGAGTACCCGGACGGGTTTCACGCAAGCGATGTGCCGCATGACGATCCAGGGCTTCCGATAGCCGTAGCTGCGGCGATTCACCAAACACATATGATCCGGGGAGCACAATTGTCCGGCCAGTTGCCCAATCACGAACGCCAGGTCGGCGAGAAATGGACGGTCATCATCGATAAGGAAAACTGGCCGGTCACGGTAAGGTCAGTCGAAACCGGCTTCGAGGTCGTCAACGACAAGAGCACTTACCAGGTCAAGACCGAATGGGAGATCGGCGAACCCTTGTTCCGAGCGGAAGTCAACGGGCAAGCTGTCTGTGTCCAGGTCGACGAAAACGGCGCAGCCTACCGCATGTCCCACCGAGGTTCACAGGTCGATGCCCTGGTAATCACTCAAAAAGCGGCTGAACTGAACCGTCACATGATTCCAAAGCAACCAGCGGATCTGTCCAAATTCCTGCTATCGCCTATGCCGGGTTTGTTGATCCATCTTCCCGTGAATGTTGGCGACGAAGTCAAGGCAGGCGAGGAACTGGCGGTCGTCGAGGCGATGAAAATGGAAAACAGCCTGAGGGCGTCTGAAGACGTCGTGATCGCGAAAACGCTCGTGTCCAAAGGGGATAACCTCGTCGTAGACCAAGCGATCGTGGAATTCGAATAGCGCGGGATGTCGTCACTGGATGCCAAAGAGCTCGCTTCGGCGGTACTCGGGGGAGATCGCCGAGCGCTTGCCCAGGCCATCACCTTGATCGAATCGACCCGTCCCGAAGACCGTCGGGTTGCTTACCGAGTCCTTGAAGAACTTGTTCCACGAGCAGGCCAATCCGTTCGAATCGGAATCTCCGGTGTTCCGGGTGTTGGGAAATCCACCTTCATCGAAAGCCTCGGCAATTTCCTGATCGATGGAGGGCACAAAGTTGCCGTTCTCGCTGTGGACCCCTCTTCGGCAGTCAGCGGCGGTTCGATACTCGCCGACAAGACGCGCATGGAACACCTATCGAAGCGTCCGGAAGCGTTTATCCGCCCGTCGCCGGCGGGCACGACACTGGGCGGCGTAACCCGCCATACCCGGGAGACAATGTTGGTGGCTGAAGCAGCAGGTTTCGACGTATTGCTGGTCGAAACCGTCGGGGTTGGGCAATCTGAAACTGATGTCTCGGATATGACCGATATGTTCATTCTGATGCTATTGCCCGGCGGAGGTGACGAACTGCAAGGGATCAAGCGGGGCATCGTTGAACTGGCGGACCTGATTCTGGTCAACAAGGCCGATGGCGACATGTTGGGACTGGCCGAACGCTCGGTCACCGACTATCGGAACGCGTTGCATTTGCTGCACCCACGCAGTGAGCACTGGCAGGTTCCAGTTGAGGCCTATTCCGCGATTGAGGGCTCCGGCACTCCCCGTGTGTGGGACATCGTGCAGCACTTCCGGGCGGCACTGTCTGAGGCGGGCGAAATCGAAGAGAAACGTGCCGTTCAGGCGAAGGCGTGGATGTGGCGCGAAGTTAGGGACGCGCTGGTTGATGAAATAAAAGACGACCGCGATGTGAAGACGCGCGTCAAACTACTGGAAGAAGCCGTAACAAACGGCGAATTGTCGCCGACCGTCGCGGCGCGGAAATTGATCGCTGCGTTTCTGAAACGCCAGATTGGAGGATCATGATCGGAAGGCTCAATCATGTCGCAATAGCGGTACCGGATATCAATCAGGCAGTCGCGGTTTATGAGGGGCTATTGGGGGCCACAGTATCGCCGCCGATCCGGCTCCCCGAGCACGGTGTGACGACGATCTTTGTCGAACTGCCGAACACCAAAATCGAACTACTACACCCACTGGGCGAGAACTCCCCTATCGAGCGATTTCTCGAACGCAACCCTTCCGGAGGAATGCATCACGTCTGCTACGAGGTAGGCGACATCACCATCGCCCGCGACAAGCTGACTGCGGAGGGCGCCCGGGTTCTGGGAAACGGAGAACCGACTATGGGAGCCCACGGAAAGCCCGTTGTGTTTCTCCACCCCAAGGACTTTTGTGGAACGCTGATCGAGCTGGAGCAGGTCTGAAGCTGATGGAGACGGACTTTCCGTCGCGGGTTCATCGCTGCATCCTGAACGGTCCGTGGACCAGACTCCACTGTTGCAAAATATTTCGCTCCCTCGTTCTTTCAGACATCCTGTCTGAACGAGGGGCGACGCTCGCGATCATCATGATCGCAAGCCGTTTTAGGGGAGGGGACAGACGTTACGGAAAGTCCAGAGTGGCCCCGCACGGTCCCCCGTGCGGGGGGACAACGAGGCGGAGCCGAGGCGTCAGTGTAATAGGACAATCGGGTCAATCAAGAATCACTCTTCCGACTTCCCTTCCCATTCATAGCTAAGACACCCAGGATTCACTTATCCGAAAACGTAAAGGACGCCGTCCGTCGATCCAATCACGACCCGTCCGTTCGCGATCGCAGGAGACGCCGTCAAATCCGCTCCCGTATTGAACTCCCACAGTTTTGATCCAGTGGCAGCGTCAAGCACATACAGTCGACCATCACTGGAGCCGACGTACACCCGATCGCCCGCGATTGCCGGGGACGAATCGACTCGCGCACGCGTCTCGAAGGTCCACGAAGATCGACCCGTAGCCGCATCGATCGCATGTACGAATTTGTCGCGTCCACCGAGAATAATGCGGCCGTCGGCCAATGCTGCGGATGAGTAGTAGGGAAACTCTCTGTTCGGATTGCTGTAGCGCCAGACAACTCCGCGGCTCTCCAGATCCAGTGCAAGAACTTCATGCTCGAAAGTTCCAAAATAGGCGCGACCGCCATCCAGCAAAGGTGAAGCCGCTGTATACGCACCGCCGTCGATCCGGTAAGCCTCGGTCCCATCAGCGACACGTACGGCACGAAAGATGCCATCACAGCCCGCGACAAAGGCCAGCCCGTCGGCGACTGCAGGCGTTGCGTGCACCATGTTGTCGGTCTGAATCTTCCAGCGGAGACTGCCGTCACGTGAGTCGAGGGCATACAAATGGGTGTCGTAGGAGCCGATAAGCACGAGATCGTCCACGACAACGGGCGACGACTTGATCTCCCCATCGGTTGTAAAGGCCCACACCCGCTTGCCGTCTTGCAGGCTGACCGCATGAACGATCCCATCGAGATCACCCACGTAGACGATGTCTTCACCGACAGCCGGCGAAGACTCCACGATGAAACTCCCAGTGGAGTATGCCCACTTGAGTTCTCCAGATTCCAGATCGAGGGCAAGAAGGTCACCGTTGCCGACGCCAACGTAAACGACACCGTCCGCGACCGCGGCTGAGGAATCGATGGCGTCACCCGTCTCATAGCTCCACAGTAGTTCCAAACTGTTGGGAGGGTTCGTAGCCGCGACACCCGTAAGGGCAGGGTCGCCCCGGAACTGGCTCCAATCGCTGCTCCGGGTTCCGCCGGGCGTCTGAGCGGACGAAACCGGTATCACGCTCGCGAGAAGCAGAAGAACGGGCAGCTTCAATAACACGCCGGACCTCATGGACTTTATAGCCTTACCTCCGTTACTCGACCGACAGAGCAAAGAGCCGGTTGCGGTTGTTCACGAACAATGCGCCGTGTGCCGGGACGACGGTCGAATACACAGCACTCCCCATATTCATTTCAGCGAGCACGCTCTCTTCCCGTCCGTGGGCGAGGACAACAACGTCTCCATCTTCGTCTCCGAGATAGACCTTGTCGTCAACGACGAATGCTGAGCCCCAAACCGCTGCAAATGTATCATGAACCCAAAAGGGCTCTCCGGTGGTCGCATCGAGGCAATGCAGAAAGCCGCTGAAGTCCGCGATGTAGACCAGACCATCAGTGACAGCAGCCGTGGAGACGGAACGGCGGATGTTCTCGTAATGCCAGATCACGCCGCTTTCTGTGATGTCGCCTCGCCCCGTAGCATCGAGAGCGTAAAAATGCCCGACACCTTCCCCGTGCTCGGGGTCTTGCCCATTAGCGATGTATACCCGGTTCTCGTACACCACCGGCGTTGAAATGACTTCATTGCGCGTTCGAGGCCACACCGAGTCCTTGGGATTCGTGTCAAACTCCCAGAGCTTTTCACCGGTCTGGGCCACGTATCCGCGCACCCACCCGTCACCCTGGGCTGAAACCACCTGGACGATACCATCGACCTCACCCACCGCCGGCGTGGACCACTGCCCGTGCAGAATTCGATCTTCGACGGAGTTATCTTCCCAGACCCACTCCCCCGTGTCTCTGTTGATCGCCACAATCGACGGTGCAAACGGAGATGGAACGTTGACATGACTTTCATCGTGACCGTTGGATGTGCTGACGAATATCAGATCGCCCCACATGACTGGAGACGAATTCGACAAGTTATGGGGGTAGGCACCTACCTCTTCCAACATGTCGAACTGCCAAAGGACATCGGCATCGAATTCTCCAGTGCGTTCCTCATCAGTGATCGCACCGTCATTCTCTCCGTCGCGGAAACCCTGGATGTCCAGCGCGGTAACAACTCCACGATTCGTCGTGTAAAAGAGGCGATCATCCACAACGAGAGGTGAGGAGGCCACGCCTTGAAACGGCCAGTCATTTGCCCGTCCCGCCTCCAGCTTCATGGTCGTCTGCTGCCAGAGGAACTCGCCGTCGGACTCTCGAAACGCCATCAGTACACCGCGATCCCCTGGTTGCTCCGGATCACGCAGTAATTCGTTGTTGGTACCCACGAAAACCATGCCTCCGGAAACAACCGGATTGCCATAACTCTGCGAACCCAGATCGGCCACCCATTTGACATTCCTTCCGGTTTCCACGTCCCAGTCGCCCGGCAGTCCAGTCATTTCCGACACCATGTTGCGGTCCGCAGTTCCACCCCACATAGGCCAGTCACCGGTTCCGGGTTCTCCCGGCTCTGTTCGCGCCGGAGAGCTCTCAAAGGCGCATACAAATCCGATCGCGAGAATGACGAAGAGCCTAGAGCTATTCCAAACACGTCGACATTTATCCATTTCACCTACCTGCCCTATCAAAAAATCGGTGTGTATTGAAGTTTTACGAATCGCTGCTGAGTTAGACCTACCTTGCTGACTAGTCCACACTGATTATCTTTTTACTCTAGACGCCTCGGCTCCGCCTCGTTGTCCCCCCGCACGGAGGAATCGTGCGGGGCCTCTTTGCACTTCCGTAACATCGGTCTCTTCCCCAAACACGGCTTACGATCAGGATGATTGCGAGCGTCGCCGATCGTTCAGACAGGATGTCTGATCGAACGATCGAGCGAAATCCGATTTTCCGAACCTCTCACTCTCCAAACTAGTTGGCCGTTAACACGAAATTATCTAGATACGCACCGAATTCGGCATCCAGAAAGAGTCCCGGTGCACCCTCGCGATTTCCGACTGGATCCACGCGGTCGATGAGCCATTCCGCCGGCTCCACATCACCGACCTGCCACGCCTTGCCCTGCACGCGGACCTGACCGTCAGGCAGATTTGCGACGCGCAACTTCATCCGATACCACATGTCCGGTTCCCAGCTGAATGGAATTGTCACTGAGCGTTCGATTTCCGGCTCCCAGGGCTCCAGCTTCAGCTTCTGCGTGGTGCCATACAGAACAAGGGAATAAGTTTGGGCCGTGATTCCGACGTCGGCCATTTGGCGACGGCGCGTCGGTGCCCGAACATCGGCCTGAAATGTGTAGTTGGACCAGTCCGTCGGTCCGAAAAACATCCGGGCCCGCCCGAAGATCGTATTGTCGGGAGGTTTTTCGAAGACCCGGTTTCCCTCAAGCGTCGAGACCGTAAACCGGCCCGCTTGTGCATTGATCCATCCAGGTGGCAGGTCCCCATCCATGTAGGCATCGAACCCTTCCTCATAGGGGAGCGGATGGGTCACTCGGGCTCTGGATGCTCCCGTGAGTCCGCCCACCGTTGCGCGGATCACGCCAGCCTGTGACTGAGGCTCATTCGAAACAGTGAAGCTTCCGTCGTCACCCAGTGTTCCTTCCAGACCGTCGAGTGCCCACTGGGCATCGGCCTCGCGGAGGAAACGCCCCTGGTCGTCAAACAACCGCGCCCGAAGCCGGACCGTATCCCCCGGTTCGAGCACCATCTCCGTGGGCACGACCTGGACGTGGGTGGGAGCGCCCTCGCCTTGGGCGATGGCGTCATCAACAGCCCATCCGTCGAGCGAGGTCGCTTCACGTGAACCAATGGCATAGACCGCATCACTGGTAACGAAGAAAACACGGCCCCGTGAAACGGCGGCTCCCGCGACGACCTGCTCCGCGGTGCCTTCCGAACTGCAACAACTGTCCGTACTCACCGGCAACTCGACTCGACTCAGAACTTCTGCACTAGACTGTCCAGGCCGAACTATATAAAACGCGCCGCCGTTGGTCCCCACATATATCTTGCCGTCAGCGAGCACAGGTGCGGCACGCTGGGCATTGCCAAGTGGCAGCGACCACAGCTCTTCGCCGGTTTCGGTGTCAAACGCCAGCAACGTCGATCCTCTGTCGATCTGATAGAGCCGGTCCCCGTCGATGACCGGGGACGAGTAACCCAGCTCCCGTCCCTTAACGTTCCAGATCGTTTCTGTAATCTCTCCCCTGCGGCCTCCGGCGATAGCCGCGATCATGCCCAACTCGTTACCTTCAAGGTTTTCATCGCCGTGAGACATGAAGACAACGTTGTCCCTGACGACTACACCCGTGTTGACTGCCCGCCGCGCCGCGGGAAAGCTCCACACCACCTCACCGGTCTGGGGTTTGATGGCATGGACGCCTCCGTTCCCAAGTCCCTGAATCAGCAGTCGCTGGCCCTCGATGGTCGCAATCGTCGGCGGCGCATACGCAGTGTCGAACGGACGACCGCCGGGAGCGGAGGCGTAAACGATCTCCCCAGTCCGTTTGTCAAGCCCCACTAGCCTATGGGCCCGATTCCAGTTCGATCCCCAGCTGGAAATCGCCGCGGAAACGATCACCAGATCGCCATCGATCAATGGGGAAGCGGTCCGGCCACCGTGCGTTGTAAAGGCCGCCCACTCCTCGGCAAAGGATCGCTGCCACAAAAGCTGACCGTCCGCGGTCAAAGCAATCACCATTGCGTTGCCGCTCATCGCGTAGATATTTCCAGTTTCGGGGTCTGCGGCAGGGGAGGCCCATCCGACCCGGTGCGGAGGGACATCGCTCTGGAATATATTGAACCGGTAGTCCCAAATCAACTCTCCGGTGTCCGCGTCGAGCGCCATCACCCGTTCTTGAAGCTCGGGCCCTCGTCCGGCAGGGTTTTGAACGTAGACACGATTGCCCATTACGATCGGTGTCGAACGGCCACCGTAGGGAGCGCGCCAGAGGAAATTCGTTCCGTTCAGCTCCCATGTTTCTGGAAGGCCAGTCTCCAGCGAGGAGCCGTCCCTATGGGGGCCGCGTATCTCAGGCCAATCACCCAAGGCAACCCTGCCAGGATCCTGCCCGGCAGCAATCACGACCACATTCAGTAACAGCGTCAAAATGAGAGCTGGTTTTCTCAACATCAGGAGATGTCCTTCGCTAAGTTCCGCTATGCAGAAAATGTTGGCCTAGAAGGTTGAGTAAGAAATATATCGCAGGTACCTGGAGACGGGGTGAATTTCTACCAAGAATTTGTCCTCCTTCCCTTACTGCCGGCCGCGTATATTGTACGCGGTGACGGTTCCTTGGTCCCGGATATAGAGGACTCCGTCACTGACAACGGGGTGTGCCCGGCTGGGGAAACCCTGATCGGGCATCTCGAATCGTCCCTTCTCCCTGTAACCGGCAGGGGTTGCTTCAACCAGGCCGACTACGTTGTTTTCGCTCAGGATGTAGAGGTGTCCGTCCGCGTACACGAGGGACCCCTTTCCTACGCTGCGATCCCGCCACATCCTTTCCCCGGTCGCAAAATTCAAGCACGTAAGAATGGAGTTGTTAAATCCGTAGAGATATCCGTCGACGACGACGACACCTCCGTGATGGTTCCGCATGTCCCGCGTGAAATAAAGTTCCTCGGCTGTTACGGCTCCCCCCTGGGTTCTCAGATCCAACAGTCCCCCCCCGGTGCCGTAGGCTGAAGCATAGAAAACCTTGTTGTCATGAAAGACCGGAGTGGCGGCGTTGGCGGTCCGGTTCGCTGCTTCCGTGTATTTCCACATCAATGCGCCGTCCGCCGCCCGGAGCCCCACGCCCGCCTCATCGGTCAGCGTCATGACCGTCCGTACGCCGCCGATGTCGGCAACGATTGCTGAAGCGTAGCCGGCCCGGTCACTGAGTCCCCTACTGGTCCATATCGTCTCCCCGGTCCGTTTGTCCAAAGCCACCACGGCCGCATCCTGCCCGCCCGGCGTCACGATCACCATGTTGCCCTCAACGAGAGGCGACTCGCTGATCAGCCATGGGATATTCCGGCCGCCGAACTCCTGGAGAATGTTCATTCGCCAGACGATCGAACCGTCGTCGGCTTCGAGGCAAACCAGATCCCCATTCTCGGTCAGGACATAGAGCCGGCCACCGTCAATGGTGGGTGTGCCTCGCGGCCCGTGACCTTCTCCATTTCTACGGCCCTCACCGAGGGCCCGGGACCATACTAAACGTCCGTCACTACGGTCCAGACTCGCGACCGCACTCTGCTGGCCAACTGACATTTGGAGATAGATTCGCTCGCCAGCAACGGCCAACGATCCGTATCCCGCGCCGAGACCCAGCGCCTGCCACAAGCGTGTCGGACCCGATTCCGGCCATTCGCTGAGCAAGCCAGATTCATCTGAAACTCCGTCACGGTTTGGACCGCGCCACTGGGGCCAATCCGAAAAGGCCCCGGTTTGCCCCCCAAAGACGGCGGCCGTAGCGATAAACAGCGCAACGCTCATGACGAACAGGCGCACAATCAACTTCGTTTTCCCCTATACGTTCGAATCTTCGATCTGCGTGCGGCTAGCCATCGGGCCGCGAGACAGTTAACATGCTTGCAAACCACAATGACACTTTCAACGGGGACCTTCAACATGATTTCAAAGCCTTGCTTGGTGCTGGCGCTAACCCTGTGGATTGCGAGCCCTGCGCTGGCGCAATCCTACAGAGCCTCGATTAGGGGAATCGTCGTCGATCCCTCCGGGGCCGCCGTTTCCGAGGCGACGTTGGAGTTCACGAATGAAGCGACGGGAGACACACGCCTCGCAATTACTGAACCGGACGGAGGCTTTGCGATTTCAGCAATGCTTCCCGGCGAATATCTTATTGAAGCACAGCAGGACGGTTATTCCAGGTACCTGTTCCGAACCGGACTCCGGGTTCATCAGGAGTTGTGGCTCAACGTGAGGCTGAACCTTGGCAATGTGAGTGAAGCAATTGAAGTTACCGCACCGGCCGTGGTGATTGATCAGGTGTCGGCTGCTCTAGGCACCGTGATCGACGATCGGCAGATTACGGGTCTGCCCTTAGACGGGCGTAACTTCCTGGAGCTTTCCCTGCTCGCACCCGGTGCTGCGCCGGCGCCGGAAGGTTCGGCCAGTTCCCTGCGCGGTGATTTTGCCTTTACGGTAAATGGTGGACGCGAAGATGCCCACAGTTTCCTCCTCGACGGCGTCTACAACGTTGATCCCAAACTGAACACGCCCGGCGTGCGGCCACCGGTGGACGCGATCCAGGAATTTGAAGTTTTGACGGGAACCTACGATGCCTCGTTCGGACGCAACGCCGCCGGCCAAGTAAACGTCGTCACGCGATCGGGTGGAAACGATTTTCACGGAACGGCTTACGGTTTCTTTCGAACCCGCTCACTCAATTCGCGAAACTTCTTTGCGCCGGAGAACGAGGCGGAACCGGATTACAGCCGGGGACAATCGGGCGGGTCGATCGGTGGCCCGATCGTCACGAATCGTACGTTTTTCTTCGCGGACTACGAACACACCCGACTTCGGGAGGGCACCACACGGGTGACAAACGTGCCGACGCTGGCCGAACGCGGCGGTGACTTTTCAGAGAGCCTGCTAAGCGCCCCCTTCAACCCGTTCAGCGGGCAGCCGTTTTCGGACAACAAGGTTTCCGATCTTTTCATTCACCCGGTCGGGCGGGCGATTGCCGCCCTCTATCCCGAGCCCAACCGCGCTACACCATTTGCAAACTACGTATCTTCGCCGACGCTGAGCGACGACATCGACCATTTTGACGTGAGGGTCGATCACAATTTCGCTGGAGGCTCTCGGTTGATGACGCGGTACAGCTTCAACGATCGACGCTTTTTCGAGCCCTTCGCGTCTGCTGTCAGCGTGCCCGGATACGGCACAGATGTGCCCAGACGGGGACAGAACATGGTCATAGGACTTACCCAGCCCATCGGCGGAAACACTATCCATGATTTTCGGGTTGGATACACTCGGGTCTCGATCGCGGTCCTTCACGAAAACCGCGGACGTAGCGTCAACCAGGAATTAGGCCTGCCCGACCTGTCGTCGAATCCACGCGACTTCGGATTGAGTCAGATCACCGTAACGGGTTTTTCGCCGCTGGGCGATGAGTTCACGACGCCGCAAGAGAGTACGACGGATATGTGGCAGGTAATGGACACGATGACCTGGACTCGAGGTTCACATATGGTTGCGGCTGGATTCGATTTTCGGCATGTCCAACAGGAGGCTTTTCGCGACGTACAGTCGCGCGGTTTCCTGAACTTCTCGGACCGATACATAACCGGAAATGCGCTGGCCGATCTTCTGCTCGGCTTTCCTCTCGTAACGGGAGGAGCCATTCTGGACAATCCCCAGCGCCTGCGCTCTTCGGCATGGAGCGCCTTTGTTCAGGACAGTTGGAGAGTGCGGCCCGACTTGACGCTGACGGCCGGCCTCCGGTACGAATACATCGCTCCAGGGCTTGATGCCGACGATCGGGCGAATCTGTACGATCCCGCAACAGGCGGATTCGTAAAAGTGGGCACGGGCAACATGCCCCGCGGCGGTTACGAGCCGGACCGCAACAACTGGGGCCCGCGGATCGGACTGGCCTGGACTCCGGATGCGGCCAGGCGCACCGTCATCCGCGGCGGTTACGGCATCTACTACAATCAGGGTGCGCTGGCCACGGGAGAAGGTCTCTATTTCAACGCTCCGTTCTTCGATCTAAAACTCTTCGTTCCCGCTCCCGGCATTCCGCCGGTAACGCTCCAGGATCCCTTCCCGCAGTCTTACCCTATCGCGCTTCCGGTATCGGCCACAGCCTATCAGAGGGACCTCCAGACGGGCCGACTCGAACATTGGAGCATCGGCGTACAGCGGCAACTGGGTGATAATCGAACGATCGACGTCGCGTACGTGGGATCGCGGGGGCGTAATCTGATCGCGGCGCGGGACATCAATCAGCCCGATCCCAGCCCCGTCGCGCGGAACCTCAGACCGAATCCCTTGTTTGATGACATAACTCTCATTGAGTCCCGTGGGAAGTCGGCCTACAAAGCGCTCCAGATCAAATTCCAACAGGGCTTCGACCGTGGCCTGACGGTGCTGACTGCTTACACCTTAGGGGACTCCAACGACGACGCCTCCGGTTTTTTCGCCAGTGCGGGCGACCCGAATTTCCCGCAGGACAGCCGGAATCCGGGTCTGGAATACGGGCGTTCCAGCTTTGACGTACGACACAGGTTCTCAACGAGTTTCGCCTGGGAGATGCCCTTCGGAAGCGGTCAGCGCTGGCTGGACAACAACGGCACGCTTTCGACGATCGTCGCGGACTGGGAACTCCAGGGCATCGTGACCCTCCAGAGTGGCCGACCTTTCACTGTGGCGCTCCTGCGCGAGGTGGACAACAGCAACACGGGCCGCTCTACTCTGGGTTTTGGCGCGAACGACCGACCCAATCTCGTCGGCGATCCCGTTCTGGCAAATCCCTCCCCCGAGCGATGGTTCGACACCTCGGCGTTCACCGTGCCCCCATTCGGCAGCTTTGGTGACGCTGGGAGAAACATCCTCGAAGGACCCGATTTTCAGAACGTGAACTTGGCATTGACGAAAGATATATCGGTGAAGGAAGGGGTCACGCTTCAGCTTCGTGCGGAAACATTCAATCTGTTTAATCGAACAAACTTTAACCTGCCGGACGCTTTTGTGGGCTCACCGACGTTTGGGCAGATCGTGTCGGCCGAGAGCCCGAGAAGGTGCCAGTTCGGCATCAAGTTGATATTTTAGTGCACTGTCAACTTAGCAGCCTGTGCCGAATCGGCGCGTGTCGAACAGCCGAGGGTGACCGCTTCCCTTCTCCGAAGAGAGCGGGCTCCGAACAGCCGGTGGCGAACCGGTTTTAGTCTGTGCCTTCCCAAGCGGAAAAGTCTCTGAACGACGCCACTGTCTGGCTATACTGCCCCAAGGCCCCTTATTCTTGCGTATCCGCCCTAACAGAGAGCGGCAAGAGAGAAAGGACGGACATGGCATTTGACGCTCAGCTGCAACGGCAGATCATGGGACGGTTCGCGACGGGTGTGACGGTGGTGACCACCCGGTATGGCGATGGAGAAATCACCGGGATGACGGCCAATGCGGTAATGTCGCTGTCACTGGATCCGCCGCTTGTTGTGGTCTCGGTGGATAAGAAGGCGCTTATTCATGGATGCTTGAACGATGGGCAGTGCTACGCGATCAACATCCTGACCCGCGATCAGGAAGATTTATCGACATGTTTTGCCGCACCGGGACCGAAAGACCTATCGGGCCTGGAGTGGACTGATTCCCAGACCGGGGCGCCGATTTTAAAGGACACGCTGGGACACCTGGACTGCAAGTTGACAGGCGTCCTGCCGGCCGGCGATCACGACATGTTTGTCGGTGAGGTTGTGGCAGGCGATCTGGGCGAGGGGGTACCCCTGCTCTTTTATGGCGGGAAATATCGAAAGCTTGGGGAATAAGATAAGAAGACGTCCTGATTCTTTTGAGAGTGAGCCGTCACCGGCTTTCAAAGATCGAGTTAATGAGAATCGGTCAGTATTGGGGACGGATTCTGCCGGTTACGACAACAAGTTTCAACGACTTTGAGGTGGTAGAGGGCGGCGAAAACACCACCAAGTAGCGCAATTTGACCCTACACAGGGACGTCTCAATTCAGGACCAGTCAGGCCATTCTTCTAGGAGGTAGGTGATGCGTCGTTCAAAGTTTTCTTTCACTGCCAGGTCGGTTGCGGCCTTGGCAATCATCCTCTTGGCTTCGGCTGCGGGCTGCACCCCACAGACAGTAAGCCCCACAGAGGATACTTCTCAGGACTTTAATGTCTTTGAGACCGAATATTACCGCATTCGGGTCGTTCCCCTCGCCGAGAGGCTTGGGAACCCCTGGAGTCTCGCCTTCCTTCCGGACGGCAACATGTTGGTGACTGAGAAAGCCGGAAGCCTCCGTCTGATCCGTGACGGCGTCCTTCAACCTGACCCGGTTCAAGGTGTGCCCGAAGTCGATGCGAGGGGACAGGGCGGCCTAATGGACGTGGTCCCTCACCCTCAGTTTGCCGAAAACAGCTGGGTCTACCTGACCTACTCAAAACCCGATGAGGGCCTTGCGACGACCGCCCTCGCACGCGGGCGCTTCGACGGGACTCGACTGACGGAAGTGAATGACATCTTCGTTGCGGACGCGTGGTCGGACACCGGGGGCCACTTTGGGGGGCGTCTGGCATTCGCTCCCGACGGCAAGCTTTTCATGACTGTCGGCGAACGGCAGCAGAGCCATCGCGCACAAGACACAAACGAGCATGCTGGCACCGTGCTGCGTCTGAACGACGATGGAACCGTTCCCGACGACAATCCCTTTGTCGGCCGGATCGGCTACAGGCCGGAAATATACTCCTACGGTCACCGGAGCCCCCAGGGCCTGACCGTCCATCCGGACACGGGGGATGTCTGGGAGAGCGAACACGGACCCCGGGGCGGCGACGAGGCGAATCTGATCCTGCCGGGTCGGAACTATGGGTGGCCCGTCATCAGCTATGGCCGTGAGTATTCTGGTGAAATCATCACGAATGAGCCCTGGAGAGAGGAGATGGAGCCGCCGCAGTATTACTGGGTGCCGTCCCCTGCACTCTCGGGCATGACGTTCTACACGGGTGATCGTTTTCCCGATTGGCGGGGAGACCTGTTTGTAGGCGGACTCCGAGGCACACTTCTCCAGCGCGTGGTGTCTTTGGACACGGATGGTGGGTTCGAGCGCGAGTCCATGCTCACCCAATTACGGCAAAGGGTTCGCGACGTCCGACAGGGGCCGGATGGCCTGCTCTATGTCGTGACCGACGGCGATGCCGATCGTGGTGAAGCTGCCACAGGGTCAGTCTTGCGTATCGAACCCGCTGAGTGAATCGCATCGAACGTTCCATCGTGGGAAGACTTCCCGGAAGTCGGTGCAGCCGGACAACTTGATTCGGAGGGCAATATGGGAAGCATGCAGCGGACCAGCATGGCAGGCCTGGTCTTGGGGCGTATTGTTATGGAGTCATCTGGAGGTGAGTAGTGAATTCGAAACGGTACGGGATTCGAGATAATCGTGGTTTCAAGCTGTCCTGGACTTTATTCCGGGCAGTGCTTTTCGTGTCGCTGATGGTCTCCACTGTACTGGGGTTTGCCCAGGGCGGGGAGCGGGGCGCCGATGGACGGCGTATCAGCGAAAAAGTGACGCCTTTCAAGATCGTCGGGAACATTCACTACGTCGGTGGGACGGATATGACGGTGTTCCTGATCACGACGCCCGAAGGGCACATTCTGATCGACAGCACCTACGAGCGGGACGTTCCCTGGATCCGTCAGAACGTGGAGGAATTGGGCTTCAACATGCGGGACATCAAGTTTCTGTTGAACTCCCACGCCCACGCGGACCACATCGAAGCGCATAGCCTGATGAAGGAACTGACCGGCGCACAGGTGGTGATGTCGGAGGCGGACGGCGCGGCTCTCGCCGAAGGCGGCGGGGTTGGCCCCGATGGCAGGCCGCGCTTCACGTCCGTGAGACCGGATCGCTTCATCCGAACCGGTGACACGGTGACGCTCGGTGCCACGACCCTGACGGCTCACGTCTTTCCCGGGCACACCCGCGGCGCCACCACGTGGACGACCGTGGTGGACGATGGTGGCCAAGACCGTACGTTCGTGTTCTGGGGCGGCATCGGGGGAGTCCGGCAACCGTTCGTGAACAACACCGAATGGCCCACCATCGCCGAAGACTATGCCGACACGCTGGGGAGGGCGAGGCAACTTCCCTGCGAGTTCTTCACGGAGGGACACACGGAAGGCTTCGGATTGATCGACAAAATGAACCGCCTGCTCGAGGGCGAACAGCCGAATCCCTTTTATGCGCCGCAAGAATGCCGGGAGGATCTCGAACAACGGGAAAGCGATTTTCAAGCACAGCTCGCCAGGGAACGCGCCGAGGCGGGCCGCTGACTCGGCCTCTGTTTAAGGCGCCTGCGGTGCTCCGTGGTAATCCGGCAGGCGCGTCTACTTCACAAACCAAGAGGCTTCATATTACGCTCATAAGCTTGTGCGGAAACCGCTGATAGCGATGAGCATTCCATCCTGTGTAACCGGTGATGGAATCGGGTTCATCGTCAGACCTGCACTTTCCCAGACGATATTGCCATCATCAAGGCCATAGCTGGGCAGGCTGTTCGTTCCCTGGACGATGAACTCGGCCCATCCGCCGTGATCCACAACAATCGGAGTTGCCGAGCGGTCGATATCATCGCCCGTCTGTTTATCGAGTGTCGGGATGGAGGACTGGTTTTCCAGATGATTCCGACCATAAAATAATTCGCTATACTGTTCGAGCCATGCAAGCCGCTGATTCCGGAAATAGAGAAGCCTCGCCCTCTCGGGTGGAAGCCGCCCGCACTGAACTCGATGCCTGGGTACGGGAAGTTGTCGCCTGGCACTTCAATCCAACGACCGGTTCTCCATTCTGGCTGGAGCGGGCGACGGAACTCGGTTGGGATCCGATCAGGGAAATCCAGGGTTTCAGCGATCTGCGCCGTTTGGGCCCCTTCGATGACGAGTGGTTGCGCGGCGGCCCTGTAGGGCGTTGGGTACCGCTCGGACTGTCCGATAAACCCGTATTCGTTTTCGAAACGGGCGGCACGACCGGTATTCCGAAGACACGCATCAACTGCGAGGACTTTCGGACGGACTACGAAATATTCAGCGAGACGCTTCCCGAAGAGTCCTTCCCGAAGGGGGCGAACTGGCTGATGGTCGGCCCTTCAGGGCCCCGTCGGCTGCGTCTGGCGGTCGAACACCTTGCTCATTACCGAGGCGGCATATGCTTTCTTGTGGATCTGGATCCTCGTTGGGTGATCAAGCTGATCAAGAAAGGGTGGACAGAGCACTTGAATGCGTACAAGAACCATGTGATCGACCAGGCCGTAACCATCCTCCGGGCCAACCACGACATCCGCTGTCTGTTCACTACACCGAAACTGCTTGAAGCCCTGGCCTTCCGCCTGGAATCGATGGACACGACGATTCGCAAAGAAGGCATTTCCGGCGTTTTCTCGGGAGGCACCGAATTCACACCACAGTGGAATCGCTTTGCGCACGAAGAATTGCTCGACGGAGCTTATATGACGCCCACCTATGGCAATACGCTGATGGGTCTCGCCCCCAGTGCTCCGAGCGGACCACACAACAGCTACAAGATCGCATACTACGCACCGCAACCTCGCGCAGTCATTGAGGTCGTGGACCCTGATGATGAAGAACGTGTCGTGGGATATGGCGAGACCGGGCGAGTCAGGGTAACGACATTGACGAAGGAATTCTTCATGCCCGGTTTCCTGGAACGAGACGAGGGTGAGCGCGAACCCCCATGCGATCTCTACACCTGGGACGGGGTGAGCGGTGTGCGGCCGTTTCGTGAGCTTGCTTCGGCAACCACTGTGGGCGTGTATTGAGAATGATTACCCTTCCTGTCTTACGCTGGGGCCAACCCTACGAAAGCCTCGATCTAGACGAAGTCGTTCATTTCTCCACGGGTGAACCGGTCGCCAGAATCGGGCGTGCCAACAGTGGATTGATCCAGAGGGACATGCGCAAGGCTCAAAGCGCCCGCGACGCCTTGCGGGCGATTCCAGTCAATGACTTACTGGAGAGAGTCCGAAGTGCCGGCGAGATTTACATGACCGCTACGGTTCCAATGGGCGACGGAGGGCAAACCCCCGAGGAATTCGTTCGAGCCCAGTCGGCCAGCACGGGCCTGCCTGAACAGATGTGCCGGACCAATATGGAAAAGAACCGGTTCGTGCTTTCAGAGATGCCGAACATCCTCGAATCGCTGACGCGCGGCTTGGATTTGGAGATCCTCAACCGGGGATTCGGCGAGGAACATGAGATACCGGTCAGCTATCAGGCCCAGAGCCCTGTGCTCAGCGTGGTGCTGCCGTCCAACTCCCCCGGCGTACACACCTTGTGGTTACCCATCATTCCGTTGCAGATCGGTCTCGTCCTCAAACCCGGACCGCAGGAACCCTGGACGCCGTATCGAATGGTCAATGCATTCTTCGAAGCTGGCATTCCTCGGGAAGCCTTTTCAATTTATCCCGGTGAAGCCGACATTGGAGCTGCCGTGCTCGATGCTTCGAGCCGTAGTCTCATATTCGGCGGCGAGGCCACGGTCGAGCGCTATCGGAGCAACCCTGGTGTGCAGGCGCACGGACCGGGATTTTCGAAGATTCTTTTCGGTGACGACCAGGTGGACGATTGGGAGAAACACCTGGACTTGATGGTGGAGAGCGTCGCAATCAACAGCGGCCGCAGTTGCATCAACGCCTCGGGGATATGGGTCAGTCGACATGCCCGAGAGATTGCCGACCGACTGGCCAGCCGACTCGCACAAATACGCCCGCGACCCCCGGAAGATCCGGAATCCGCATTGGCGGCGTTCACCGTCACGGGTGTGGCCGAAGCCATTTCGCAATCGATCGACGCCGACACCAAAGCTCCCGGCGTCCACGATGTCACCGCAAAATATCGGGATGGGAGTCGGATGGTCGACGCCGGACTTGCCGACTATCTGCTGCCGACCGTGATCCATTCCGAGTCACCGGATAACGGGATCGCGACAAAGGAGTACATGTTCCCGTTTGTCTGCGTCGTCGAATGCCCGGAATCGGAGATGATTCGATCGATCGGACCCACATTGGTTTGCAGTGCGATCACTTGCGACGAAGAGTTCCGGCGTCGTCTGGTCGACGCCGTGAATATCGACCGGCTGAATCTGGGTCCGGTCCCGACGACGAAACTCAACTGGCTCCAACCTCACGAAGGGAACATCGTCGAGTTTCTATATCGCGCACGCGCATTTCAGAAAGCGCCGTTCACTTAGAGTTCTCCGTTGCAGGATCGACATTTAAGATATCGCTCGATCGTGCGATCAGACATCCTGTCTGAACGATCGGCGACCCTCGCCATCATCCTGATGGCGAGGCCTTATTGGGATCGACGAAACGCGGAAACCGGGCCGAAAAAGGACCCGCACCCGTCCGACGGTGCGGGTGGACCGCTTTCAGAGTAAAGACGCGGAGCCGAGGCGTCTAGAGTAAGAAGATGATCAGTTCGGAGTATGACGAAACTAACAAGCAACGAACCTCTGCCCCAGGCCACTAGTAACACCCGTTTTGTGAGGGACCGGAGTGAATGAAGGTCTTATCGATCACAGCCGGCGCGGCTGGGATGTACTGCGGGAGTTGCGCCCGCGACAATGCACTGGCACGAGAACTGTTATCTCTCGGTCACGATTGCATGCTCGTGCCCGTCTACACACCCACACGGACGGACGAACCTAACGCGAGCCGCCCACACGTCCTGTTTGGAGGTATCAGCGTTTATCTTCAGCAGTACGTCCCGCTTTTTCGCAAGACTCCACGATTCCTGGACCGGCTGTGGGACTCCCCATGGATGATCGACCGAATCGCGGGACGCGCCCTGTCAAACGATCCTGAGTTATTGGGTGAGCTCACGATCTCCATGCTCGAGGGCGAACAGAGCGTCTTAGGAAAGGAATTCGAAAAACTCGTGGACTGGATCGGCCACCAACCCACGCCGGATATCATCAACCTCCCCAACTCCCTGCTGATCGCGCTCGCCACACCGCTGCGCGAGAGCTTCGATCGACCGATTTGCTGCACGCTGCAGGGAGAAGAACTCTTCATTGACGGCCTCCTGCCCCCGTATCGCGAAAAGGCACTGAATCTCATCCGGCGGCGGGTCTCCACGGTGGATCGCTTCGTCGCTGTCAGCGAGTACTGCCGGCGCTTCATGATGGAATACCTACACATACCCGAGGAAAGCATCGGGGTCGTGCCCCTCGGTATCAACTTGACGGGTTATCCCGACAGTCCGGCGTCCGGGAGGGATAACGCTACTTTTCGTATCGGATATTTTGCCCGCGTGGCGCCGGAAAAGGGTTTGCATGTGCTGGCCGACGCCTATGTCCGGTTCCGGCAGCGGATTGGTGACGTTTCGACGCGGTTGGAGGCCGCCGGCTACACAGCGCCGGCGCACACCGAATACATGAACCAGGTCCGCAATACTCTTGCCGAAGCCGGTTACGGAGGCGAGTTCTCCTATCGGGGCGTAGTGGACCGCGATGGAAAGATCGCTTTTCTCCAGGAACTCGACGTCCTTTCAGTTCCGGCAACCTACGATGAACCGAAAGGCATGTTTCTGCTCGAAGCCATGGCAAATGGCGTTCCGGTTGTTCAGCCTCGCCGGGGTGCCTTCACTGAAATCATCGAGAAGACCGGGGGAGGTTTGTTGGTAGACGCCGACGATGCGGACAGCCTGGCTGAAGGCTTGTGGCAGCTTTGGAAGGATCGTGGACAGCGCAATGCAATCGGTCGACGGGCTTTTGAAGGCGTTCATGAACACTATTCTGTGCGGCACTCGGCAACCCAACTGATCGAACTTTACGACGAAGTGTTGAATAACTGGTCTGGAACAGGCGCCCGGCCGAGAGCGGGTGCTACCCTTGGTGGATAAGGTTTTCCGATACAAGAAAGGGTCTCGGCCTTGGCCGGAGTTCTAAAAAAAACATTGCTCCAAGTCTTACATCTAAACAAGGAATACTCGACCCCACGGGGCCCGCTCGTTGTCCTCTCCGATGTAAGTCTGGCCCTTGCTCCCGGCGAGGCAGCCGCAATCATGGGGCCATCGGGTAGTGGCAAGAGCTCGCTCCTTTACGTTCTTGGAAGTCTGGAGCCACCGTCGGCGGGCGGTGTGAGTCTGGATGGACAGGATCTGTTTCGAATGAGTCCTTCCGAACAGGCCAGTTTCCGCAACTCCCGGATCGGCTTCGTGTTTCAGGACCACTGTCTCCTGCCCCAATGCTCCGTCCTTGAAAATGTGCTCGTGCCGACTTTGGCCCTCCATGGAAACCCGAGTGAAACGCCTCAGGACTTTACCCAACATGCGCGTTCACTTGTCGAACAGGTCGGATTGGGAGACCGTATTGACCACCGGCCCGCCGAGTTGTCCGGTGGCGAAAGACAGCGTGTCGCCATTGCCCGGGCATTGATCCGCCGACCCCGTTTGATTCTGTGTGATGAACCCACTGGGAACCTCGACGAGGAGACGGCGGAGACGGTCGCGTCGCTTCTGCTCGAACTTCATCGAATTCAACAGAACATCCTGATCGCAGTCACACATAGCGCTCGTCTTGCCGCGCAGTTTCCGATACGTTTTGAGCTTGCGCAGCAGCACTTGCGTCGGGTTGAATCGTAAGTAGGTGAGAATCCATCGAGGAAAACAACTCCACCGTCATAGTTGCCATCATGTCTAAGCCCATCACACTGCGGCGTCTCGTCATTCAAAGCCTGACCTTCTATTGGCGTACCAACGTGGCGGTGGTCCTGGGAATCGCCGCGGCCGTCGCCGTTCTCGCCGGAGCCCTGCTCGTCGGTGACTCCGTGCGCGGCAGTCTGAGGGACCTTGTTCTCCTGAGGATTGGAAACACGGATCAGATCGTCCGGTCGACGGGCTTCGTCCGCGAGACGCTAGCAGCAGATCTCCGTTCCCACCCCGATTTCGCCGGGAATTTCGACGGTGTCTCTCCGATCGTTCTGGCCGAAGGGCTTGTCACGACTCAAACCGGAAACGGGCGCGTCAATCAGGTTCGTGTCTACGGTGTCGATGACCGGTTCTGGCGGTTTCACGGTGTCGAGGAGGTCAGCGGACCCGAGGACCGTCAAGCACTTCTCAGTCCGGCTCTGGCCGAAGCACTCGGGGCGGAACCCGGGGCAACGATCCTGGTCCGGGTTCAGCGACCGTCTGAGATTCCCCTAGAGTCAATCCACGGAAACAAGGAGGATCTGGGACGCACAATCCGAGCCAACGTGGCGGCTGTCGTTCCTCGTGAAACACTCGGCGAGTTTTCCCTCGAAGCGGCTCAAGGGGAGGTTTATGCGGTCTTTCTTCCTCTGAGATTGGTCCAGCAGGACCTCGACATCGACGGTCAGGTCAACCTTCTGCTTGTGTCCACAAGCTTGGAAGACGGAGATAGGGCGACTGTGGCGCTCGAGGAGATAGTTCGAAGCGAAGCCGAACTGGGCGATCTGGGTTTGAGCCTTCGTTTGCTGGAGCCGACCGAGGCGATGATCCTTGAAGGTTCAGGGGGCCTGATCGGCGATGACACCGAACGTTTCGCCCTTGAAGCCGGGACTGACCTCAACCTGGCAGCCCTCCCGATGTTCACCTATCTCGTCAACAGTCTCGGAAACGGTCGAACCGAAATTCCGTACTCACTGGTTACCGCGACGGACCTTGCAGGGCTGGTTGGGACAGGCGATACCTTGCCCGCATCCGACGTGAATCCGATTGTCCTCAGCGACTGGGCAGCGAACGACCTGGGGGTTTCCACCGGCGACCGCCTGTCGATGGAATACTACGTCTGGGAGGATCCCGGGCAGTTACTCACTCGCACGGCAGACTTCGAAATTGCAGCAGTGGTTCCCGTCGAAACGGGGGACCGGGCCATGGCCCCCAATTATCCGGGCATCACCGATTCGGCGGCCGTGGGCGACTGGGACCCGCCGTTCCCGATTGATCTGGGTCGCATCCGTCCTGTTGACGAAGAGTATTGGGATCTTTACCGGACGACACCCAAGGCATATATATCTCTCGAGGTCGGCCGCGAGCTCTGGCGGTCCCGGTACGGTTCGATCTCGTCCATTCGCTTTACTCCGATCCCGGATCCGGTAGACTCTACCGGGCTCGAGCGGACGGTGGCCAACTACGCCGAACGTTTGGGAACCGACCTGAATTCGCTCGGTGTCGGCTTGGCAGTCCGTTCGGTGCGATCTGAAAGTATCGAAGCTTCGCGTGGTGCCACGAATTTTAGTGAGTACTTCGTGTACTTCAGTTTCTTCCTCGTCGTATCGGCGCTTCTGCTGGCGGCCTTGTTCTTCAAGTTGAACGTCGAACAGAGGGGACGGGAGCTTGGCCTGCTGCGATCGGTCGGCTTTACGCCTCGAATGCTCCGACGCCTGTTTCTGGTCGAAGGCCTGGTGCTGTCTTCCTTGGGTGCCCTCATCGGCGTGTGGGGCGGCTTGGCTTACGCGTGGCTCCTGGTCAGCGCGCTGGGTACCTGGTGGGTTGATGCCGTAGGAACCACCGCAGTCAGCCTTCATGTTTCGAACCTATCTCTCGCTGCCGGTGCGGCAGGCGGCGTCGTTGCGGCCATGGTGTGCATCTGGGCCACTCTCGGGGGCCTCGGATCGGTGTCCGAACGTCGTCTGCTGGCCGGACAACTGGCCGACGAAACCGTGGGCGGAGCCCAGGGTCGAAACCGGCTGGCACGGATGGGTTGGGTGGCGTTGGGCGGGGTGGGTGTCCTTCTCATAGCCGGCGTGGAAACCGGTTTCGTCGAACGGGCCGCTGGTTTTTTCGGCGCCGGAATGGCGTTTCTTGCTGCCAGCCTGTGTTTTCTGGTGGTCCGGTTTCATCGTCCGGCGGAGAAGATTCTTGAGGGACAGGGCTGGTGGCCGCTTTCGCGGCTGGGTCTTCGAAACGTCACTTACAGGCCGGCACGAAGTGTCACCGCGATTGGCATGATCGCGTCGGCAACGTTCATTCTGATCTCAGTCGATGCTTTCCGCAGGGACACGATCACGAATATCGGTCCGAATTCCGGATTGGGGGGTTACGCCGTAGTCGTCGAGTCGCTGCTGCCTCTCTTGCAGGATCCGACAAGCACCGAAGGTCAGGCCTTACTCGGACTGGACGCCTTCGATTCTATCGAGGTAGAGCCTTTCCGCGTCCGACCGGGAGACGATGCCAGTTGTCTGAATCTATACGAACCTACGAATCCCCGAATCGTCGCTCCCAGCAACGCCTTCATCGAACGGGGGCGTTTCGCGTTTCTGGATTCCCAGGCTTCGAACGAGGCCGAACGTGCGAACCCGTGGCAGATCCTGCATCGGGTCGAACCGGACGGTGCGATCCCGGTGATCGCCGACGCGAACTCCATGACCTACGTCCTGCATCGGGAACTCGGTGAGGAGATCGTCATCACCCACGGAAACCGTTCGATTCGGCTGCGACTCGTCGCGGCTTTGGACGACAGCATATTCCAGGGAGAGCTGCTCATGTCGGAGGAACATTTCCTGGAGCTGTTTCCGGAACACGAAGGATATCGTCTTCTGCTTGTGGAGTCGGAACCGGGCCGCGCGGGAGAAACAGTGTCGGCGATCGAAGACGCGCTGGTGGATTTCGGCGGATCCGCAACGCCGACCGCCGACCGCCTTGCCCAGTTCCACCAGGTCGAGAACACCTACCTGTCAACCTTCCAGATGCTCGGCGGACTGGGCCTCTTGCTTGGGACCCTCGGCCTGGGTGCGGTGCTGTTGCGAAACGTTCTGGAACGTCGACAGGAACTGGCCCTGATGCGTGCACTTGGCTATCAACAGTGGAATTTTCTGTTGATGTCGATGGCCGAAAGCCTTGCGCTGCTGGTTTTGGGCCTGCTGACGGGTGCGGCCTCGGCCTTCCTCGCCACCGCTCCCGTGGTTTGGGACCGGGGGGGGCAACTTCCAGGTATGCTTGTCCTCGGATTATTAGGCGGCGTCTTGGTCGTCGGTTTGGTCGCCTCGCTATCCGCGACGGTCACGGCCCTCCGGTCACCATTGTTACTGGCTCTTCGGGAAGAGTGAGTTGAGGCTGGAGATGAAAAAGATCAAGAACATCAACCCGAAGAGGCTGCGAACCATCGGCACAGGTATCGGTGCGGCTTTGCTGGCGACTGTGGTACTGGGAGGCGGCGCCCGTCCTGCGGAAACGGTGTCCCAACAGGGCCTGAACGAGTCCTCGGAACTGGGACGGGCTGGTGGAATTCGAATGGTTGCTGTCGAGGGCGAAGGCGTGGAGTACTGGCCACGTTGGCGCGGACCCTCGGGTCAGGGTTTGGTCGATGGCAGCGGTTACCCGGATACCTGGTCGGACTTCGAAAACATCCTGTGAAAATCGCCGGTACCGGGGAACGGGAACTCCTCACCCATCGTGTGGGACGACCGGATTCTTCTGACGACGGCATATAGCGGCGGCCAGCGGCTGTCCCTTCTGGCCTACCGTCGGTCCGATGGCGAGCTTCTTTGGGAGAGCTTCGCTCCCGACGGCAGATCGGAGCGGGTCCATCAGAAGAACGGTCACGCGTCGGCGACGCCGACGACGGACGGTGAACGAAT
Source organism: Terriglobia bacterium (assembly GCA_965218085.1). Lineage (GTDB taxonomy): Bacteria > Acidobacteriota > Terriglobia > 20CM-2-55-15 > 20CM-2-55-15. The sequence goes on from CBDCKF010000002.1 coordinate 922,044, forward strand.
TTACGTCTCCTTCGGCGCCCGTGGATTGATGGCGTTCAGTATGGACGGAGACCTGTTGTGGCGTCAGGATGTCGGCCAAATCAGCAACTATCACGGCACAGCCGGATCACCGCTGGTCTATAGAGACCGAATCATCATCTTTCAGGACCATGCATCGGGTTCGTTCGTTGCCGCGTTCGATTCAGGAACAGGCGAGGAGTTGTGGCGGACCCCCCGTCAAGCGAGCGTCGGCTGGGGTTCACCGATTGCCGTTCACGTTGAGGATCATGACGAGATCATCGTACACAGCCAGCGTCGGGTTCAGGCTTATGATCCGGATTCGGGACTGGAGTTGTGGCGATGCAACGGAAACACTTTCGAAGTGATTCCGACGCCGGTTGTCGGCTACGGAATGCTGTTCTGTTCCTCCGGGCGGGCAGGTCCGACGATGGCCATTCGTCCAGGCGGTGCCGGCGACGTTACCGACAGCCATCTGGTGTGGTCAAGTCCGCGGGGATCCCCGTTTGTACCTTCTCCGATTCTGTACGGTGACCAGATCTACATGGTCAACGACATGGCGAGCATCGCGACGTCTTTCGATGCGAGAACGGGCGAAACGATGTGGCAGGGACGACTCGGTGTGGCCCGACGAGAAGGATTTTCCGCTTCACCGGTGGCTGTGGACGGCAAGGTCTTCTTCACGAACGACAACGGCGAGACCTTTGTGCTTCGCGCCGGCAGAGAATTTGAATTGTTGAACGTGAATGACATCGGGGAGCGCACTCTCGCGTCTCCGGCACTTGTCGACGGCCGATGGTATATCCGAACCGAACAGAATCTGATGGCGATCGGCGAATGAGGAAATCGACGCGAATCTCTCTACTTTCTCCATAGCCCGTCACGTCGCCGCAAACTCCGGCGCCTTCTCCGCCGCCGTAAAACCGAAACGCTTTCCTATTCGCACACACTCCACCCTTTCCTTTTGAGATAAAGTGTTGCGTCGATCGGTTGAGACCACCGCTTTTGCTATCTGTGCGCAGTTGCTTTCTGAATACGTACAACTGGTGTAGGCTTTGGTAGTCTCTTCGGATCCTCCTTGTTCGGACGTTGCCGATTCCAAGGAGGACTTTCCTATTTACCGTCGCTACGGACAAACCGTTGCGAGCCACCCCGGCAGAGCCTGGGGTCGCCCTTAGGGGAATTATCTAGAGTTTTCCCGGCAGTGGGTGCAAAGTATTGGAAAAATTTGGCCATGACGCCGGGAATCGCGCGCGTTTTCCTTTGAATTGAACATGAGAACAGGACAATGAAATCAATGCAGACATTAAAATTGATGCTCGTAGTTGCCGTTGCCGTTTCGAACCTGGCCATGGGCCTTCCCGCGCGTGCGCAGGAACCATCGGCAGTGCAGATGCACGTCGATTCAGCCAAGGAACTTGCAGGTACGCGTTACCAGCGAGCAATGACGCGGCTGTGCTTGCCCCGCGGCGGCCGCCCGCGGCCGGAACTTCCTGAATCGGTGGCGCCCGTCCGTGTCTTCGACAACCTCTACTTCCTGGGTCTGCCGAGGGTCTATTCGTGGGCGTTGGACACGCCCGAGGGAATTATTCTTCTCGATTCTTTGAACGATGCCCGGGATGCGGAGGTGAAGATTGTCGGGGGCATGGAACAGCTCGGCCTGGATCCCTCGCGAATCCGGTACGTGGTGATCAGCCACGAACATGGCGATCACTATGGGGGCTCCCGTTACCTACAGGAACGTTTTGGCGCGCGCGTGGTGGCGACGGACCTGGCCTGGCGTACGATGGAGGGGAGTTCGGAATCGGGCCCCGACGCGCCGCCGGAGCGCGACATGGTGGTGTCCGACGGTGACACGCTGACCCTTGGGGGCATGACCCTGACCTTTTACTCCACGCCGGGGCATACTGACGGAGCGTTGTCTACGATGGTTCCCGTGATGGAAGGTGGGCAGCGTCATCTCGCCTTTTTCCTGAACGGTCCACGGACCGTTTCGCTGGCGACATCTCGCGAGATGCTGGCCTCTACCCAGCGGATCGCAACCCTCGCCAAAGCAGCCGGGGTCGACGTCGAACTCAACAATCACTCCTACATCGACGATTCCTTGCCAACGATCGAGGCGGCACGGTCGCGTCAGCCGGGCCAGTCGAATCCATTCCTTATTGGCGTGGAAGGTTTCCAGCGGTTTGCCGGATGGCAGATCGAGTGCCTGAGTGCGGATGTGGCGCGTGGGGAATATTGATTCAGCCGGTACCGCACAATGCCCTGGAGGATCGGACCCCTGCCGCGTGCATGGACATTAACTCTGGAAACTCTATTTTAGAACTGTCTACTTGGCGGGGAAGCTTATGAATCCACCTGCCGCATAACCGGCGATGCTTCCTTTCGACGGAGAGTCTGGTGCGGCAGTGATTCGTATCTCCGTATTGGTGACAATATAGGGAAATGGAATAGTAACAGTCCCGCTTAGGGCGATTTGGAGGAGGATTCGGGGATTAGAAGGGTCATTCGAGCGAGCCAGGATCGAAGACTATCGCACCGGCACCCGTTCCTTCAGTTCATCAAACCGATTGCGGATAACGACGACAGTCTGCGACGCACCTTCGATCTCGAACTCCGGCAGCACGGTCACAAATCTGGGGTCAGGACCGGTGTCGTGGTTCCGGAGTGTGTCGGTCTCCAATTGCCACCACAGCGATGGCCGTAACCCCGGGGAAGCTTCGATTGCGGTACCGCCTGAGCAACTTCACCGACTGGCTGCACCAGCACGCCGCTCGGGTTCACCGTCCAACAGCACCTCGGCAACGGCGTTCCACCTGTTCTTCGGTGGTCTCTCCATTCACCCTTCCAGCATTTCGCTGTTCTCTGGATGAATGTTTCTTGGCAGTTATCCCAGAAGCTACTAAGGATTACTCGTTCCTACATCGATGCCCTGAGCTTCGGGGCCGATCGCGGGTCTCAATACCGACTCTATATAGTCGAAGGAGTCGGATGGTACGCAGAAGTACTCCCCGATTTCGGTTTCAGGGCTCCGCAGGAGGTTTCCGGTGGTCACCCATGGTTCCGTGAACGTCTTCGGGTCGGTAATCGTCAGGGTAACTTCGATTGTGTTGTAGTCCACACGCCTGTAACGTTCCTCTGTCCGCAACGCATCACTGTGCGTATATCCAAATCGACGATCCTGGCGATTCTCCGTAAGCCAGGACCGCTCGTCAAAACCGCTCGACTCAACGACGAAGGTGTCCCCATCCCACCTGCCGATCGAGTATCCCAGCCACCGCGGATCCGGATCGTCAGGAAGTGCGCGCCCATCGGTCCAGATGGTCCGAAAGGTGTGACCCCACTCAAGGAACTGGACCAGCCTGCCGGGCAGCTCGGCGAACTCGAATCCGTAGTTGTACGTGAACCAGCGTGGCCAGCCTTGCGGATCACAGATCAGCATGGGGTCTTTCGAATTCGAAAGCGCCTGCCCGCCGGCAGTTTGCTCGGCCCGAGTAGCTTCGTACCTCGCCTGTCCGTCCGGGGTCATAGGAGGTGCATTCCGGTTGAGTTGAATTCGGTTTTGGCCCCACACCCCCGTCAGATCGCCTGGATTGAATGACAGATCCTCTGACTCTGCGCGGAACGTCGTCTTATCGGCGTTGGTCTGACAATTCGGGCAGGTCAACCACCCGGGATACAGCTCCTGGGCGGCCGTATCTGCCGGAAACACCGCTACGCATACCAGCGCAACGATCAAACCAATGATGCTGTGTCGCATTTCCTTTACTCCCTAATGGTAGTGTCCAACACTAACCGTAAATGCTAATCCCCTGGTTCCCGATCCACCAGGACAGTGCCATCCGTCAGCACCATCTTGATCAGTTCACCTTGAGGCGTCCCCGCGGTGGCTGGGATTATCGTGAACGTACCTTCCTGTCCGGCCTGAAAGGTTCTTCTATTCAGCCCCTCGCTCATCATCGAGGTGGTGGAAGACATTTCGCCGGTCCACCCCACCACGTTACCGTGCTCGTCGGTGACATCCCAAACCAGGTAAGTATGCGGGTTGCGCCATCTCCATTCCGAAACCACACCATTCATATCAACGCGCCGGTCAGTATCGTAGATCCCCGCACGGCCATGATGCGCTGAAGCCAGACCGCCAAAAATGACGACCAAGACCAACGCCAACATCGCCGTGGCCCAAATACGCTGAATTCTCATTGACGCCTCCTAGCGTAGAAACTTGCTTATGTAAACTATGGCTATTCCACTACCAAATTCAAGGGTCTGTCAAGCGATTGAAAGAGTGCTGTCGTTGTTCCGAATCCGCTGCGGCTCGACACGGATGCGACGTTAACTCCCACTCTCTCCCCCGGACCCGGAAACCGGTTGTATCCAATTCTACTTTGGGCGCCCTTTGTACCCCTCGGCCAGCATTGGGATTTTGTATATCGTCTTGGCATTGTTCCTGATCCCTTCAGCCGGCATGAACTCCTGTCCGTTGGGCGCCAGGGCTCCTCCCGTGGTGATATAGAGCATCCTCTTGTCGGGTCCGGCGAAAGCAAGGCTGGCGACATTCCGCGGTGTGGGAATCGTACCGATGTAGGATCCCCCCGAACTGTACACCTGGATGCCCTGACGTTGCGTCGCGATGTAAAGGCGGCCGGTGCCGTCGACAGCCAGTCCGTCCCCGTTGCCGTCCTGAAGTCGCGCGAAATCTCGTCGACTACCGACCGTGCCGTCCGGCCGGACGTCGAAAGCAACAACCACCTCGCGGTTCGTTGCATACAGGGTCCGTTCATCCGGGCTGAGCGTGATCCCATTGGAGCGGACACTGGCGTCAATACCAATGGCTTCCCCACCATGAGGAATGTAGTATGGCGTACCGCCGCTGAAGTATACAGTTCCGGTCGTTGCGACCACAAGGTCATTGAGTCGCGCAAGCGGCATGCCGTCGACGTTGTCCGCCAGGACCCGGCGTTCCCCTTCGGGATAGATGATGGACACCATCGTTGGCTCGTCGCATGGCAGCGGCGCCCGCCCGGGATCGGTGCATGTCCTCTGAACAGCAATGAGGCGGCCGGCGGAGTCCATTGCAACGGAACCGGCTCCGTGCGTGTCCTTTACATGAGCGGAATCGAAGTCGTTCCTGTCCAGTTTCCGAATCGTGCTCGGTTGCTCTTGCGCGAACAACACGTTGCCGTCGGGTGTCCCGAGAATGCCGTCGGCATTGTCGAAGCCCTGCCAGGCCTGTCGCCAGGTGGCACCCGATGCGATTATCCCGGGAATCCCCTCCGCGACCGTCATATCCCTCGGGAGTTTCTCCTGCGCTTCGGCAGGCTGGCCCAAGGCGACGATCAATCCGCACAGGCACGATGCCATCACGAATATTACTCTCAAATTCATCAGTCCTCCCGATTGCAGTTGATGGCCGGCCGTCGGCGCTGTGGTTAGTCGAGAGTCCACAGCGTCAGGTTACTGACGTCCTTCACGTAGAAACTATTCCCTGAAATCGCCGGTTGTGCCCAGGTCGCGCTCGTGGCGACCTCGTAACGACGAATGGGATCGAGCCCCGTTCGGCTTGCGTTCAAGACCAGCATTTCCGCATCATCCTGGAGCGAGAATATCGTGTCGCCGGCTCGCACAATTGCCGCGTTCTGAGCCTGACGCGGGTCGCTGAGCCATAACACTTGTCCCGAATCGAGGTCCAGACCGAAGTATTGCCCGCTGTTCAAGTGCGAGAGCCCGTAAAGCACGCCGTTGATTTCCACTCCGTTGGTCAAATGCAGAGAGACTTCGTCGGTATGCCAGACGTCTTCGGTCGTCCATCCCTCCCCTCCCCGCACGACCCGAAACGCCGTAATGCCGTTTTCTCGGCCGGCCTGGATCAGCGTGTCTCGGTAAAGAATCGGCGTCTGGGAAGTGGTATCGGAGGGCGTGACAAACGGACGGCTCCAGAGCAGCTCTCCACTCGACACGGAAACCCCAACAAGATTACGGCGCGTGAAGGTCACCACCTGCCGGGTTCCTTCCAGCTCGATTACGATTGGTGATCCATAAGCAGGGCTGTCGCCTTCCCATTTCCAGCGCGCTTCACCCGTGGCCACATCGAACGCCGTCAGCGCGCCTTCACCCTGTCCGCCCACGTGGACAATCATCACATCACCGTCGACAACCGGTGACATGCCCGTGTGGTATAGAGGCTGCGCTGTCGGGGCGGGTTCCTGCCAGAGTCGCCGTCCGGTCTCAGCATCGAACGCGCTCACGATGCCGCTCATTCCCAAAGTGAAAATACGGCCATCGGCGTAAGTGGGTGTGGACTTGGGCCCCGGACCGTGGCGGGCCGCGGAGGAGGACAACTCAAACGGGGCCGGATAGCTCGTCCGCCAGATCGTGGCGCCCGTCCCCGGATCCAGCGCCTGCATGACTTCGTCCTCATTCTGGCGCGTGTACATGTAAACCCGATCGCCCACGACGAGTGGCGTTGCGTATCCCGACCCAACCTCAACCTGCCACTGCTGGTTCAATCGTTCCGGCCAAGCGGAAGGATCGCTGAACAACGCGATCGCACCGTCCCGGTCCGGTCCCCTCCACTGCGGCCAGTCCTGTCCATAGGCCATCGATGTGAGCCCAAAGCCGATGGTGAGGACGAAAAGTAGCTTCAGTTTTCCCATAAAACCACCTCGAATGTGATTGGTCATGCCGCAGGGCGAAAATACAAGACCATCGCGGCCCCGATCGAGGCCAACAGAAAACCCACGTACAACATCGGATTGATCGGAGTCCGGGGTGGATGGATCGTTACCGAGAACAAAACATTAACGATCGGCGCTCCCGCGAAAACGAGCGGCATGACGTAAATGGGCAGTCCCCCAGTGCGGAACGCCCAGATTATACAAACTGCCCCGATGGCGCCGAGGGCTCCCCCAGCGGCTGCATTCATCGAGCCTGTCCGATCAAAGCCTGAAAGGCTCCCTTGCACACTGAGGCCCGCCACAGGTACCAACACGCCGATCAGAAAATAAGCCGCGCCCACACAAAGCAACGCCTTGAGCGGATCTCCCAACTGCGTCTGTCCCTGGTGCAGTAAAACGCCGTAAACGCCCCAAGCCAGCACAGCCCCGGCCACAAAAACGAGCCAACCCATACGCCTCAGCCTCCCCGGAGTGTTTCGCACAGCCACAAGTCCTTCTCCACCGTTCGAACGAACAAAGCAAGCGAAATAACTGAAAAGGGTACCCTCTCAATCGCTGTCAAGTCCACTACGTTCGCCCAGATTGCGCAATCCCGGTCCGATGTCTTCCTTGCAACCGGTGCCCCGTTCATCTTAGAGTACGATCTGGAAATGCGGAAGCACGCTGGTTACCATTTTGTTTCTTTCTTAGACAGCGAGGTATAGTCTCTCGATGACTTTATCTAGACCTTCACATCGAATGCTCGGTGATCTCACCCGACTCGCCCTCGCCGGACTGATCGTATTGGGGCTCGTCGCGTGTTCCGGCGTCGGCGGAACGGATGCAGTGATCGTTGTCGATGGCGCCACCGTACCCGCCCGCATGCAACTGGCGACAGCGAGCGTCGGGGGTAGCTACTACCCGGTTGGAAACGCCATCGCTCAAGTCCTCAGTGACGAGCTCTCGGGTGTCATCGTGACGGCCGAAGTTAGTAGTGGCTCCTCGCAAAACATCCGCATGTTGGATGCGAACCAGGTGGATTTTGGCCTCGGCAACGCCGCGATCACGTATCCTGCGATACACGGAACCGAAGGTTTTGACCGACCCTTTCCTGTACAAGCTGTGATCTCCCTCCAGAGCTCCGTCATGACCGTCGTCGCTGCCGAGGGCGGCGGGATTTCGACGCTCGGCGATCTCATCGGCAAGCGCGTTGCCGTCGGCCCGGCTGGGGCAGGGTGGGACTATTTTATGAGACCGGTCCTGGAGGCCCACGGCGTCAGCTACGAGGACTTCCAGCAGATCTACGAAGGTCAGGCCAACGCCATGGAACTGCTAGCCGACGGCGCCGTCGATGCCGTCGTCGCCGGTGGAAGCGTACCCCAACCGTCGATTACGTCAGCCACGGCAACGCAAGATCTGATCTATCTCGAGTTTGACGCCCCAACCTTGGACAGCACCAACATCGAGTACCCGTTCATCCAAAAGGTCACAATACCGGCGGGAACCTATGAAGGGCTCGACGCAGACTATCAAACTTTTGATTCAGGCAGCGCCCAGCTGCTTGTGCGGTCCGACGCAGATCCCGACTATGTCTATCTAATCGCCAAGACGATATACGAGCGCAGGGATCAGATCGGAGAGATGCACCCTGCAGGCCGCGAGATCACGCCCGAACGTGCCGCAATGGATATTGGCATTCCCTACCACGCAGGAAGCCTCCAGTACTTTAACGAGATCGGTCTCCGGGAACCGTCGAACGGAGAGTGACGCTGATTTCGGTTCCGGAGTGCACAACTTCACCGATAGAGTGCGGAGATCGTGGATAAGGGAGAGGCAAATGGAGCGGAAGCGGACCCGGTACCAGAAGATTCCGGTAGTATCCAACTTTATCTCGTCCGGGCTTTGGCTGTTGGATTCTCCATTTTCGCCTTTGCTGAAGTCAATCGCCTGACCCTACCTCCGTTTCAGCAGCGAGCCACCTTTCTCCTGTTCCCGCTCGCCCTTGCATTCCTGATTCCCTCCCGAGCGGGTGCCGGTCGGAGTCGGGGCCGCGTCTGGCGGAACCTCGACTACGTGCTGGCCGCTCTCGGCAGCATATGCTGTGCCTACATCGTCATGGAATACGAGGGCTTGATCGTTCGAATGGGCACACCGACGACCCCCGATCTGATCATCGGCACTATCGGTATTGTTCTGATCCTGGAGGCGACACGGAGGCGGGTGGGATGGGTCCTCCCTGCCACTGCAGTGATGTTCATAGTATATGCCTACGCTGGAGGTATGTTGCCGATAGCCCTGGCCGGTCACGCCGGGTACCCGGTGAACCGAATCATCACACAATCCTTTCTGACCATGGAGGGCGTGTTCGGTCTGCCTCTGGCCGTGATGTTCACTTACGTATTTCCGTTCGTCCTCTTCGGAGTCGTCCTCGAAGCGATCGGCGGCCTGGGGTTTGCTATCGATCTGGCCGAGGCCCTACTGGGACGCTTCCGGGGTGGCCCCGCCAAGGTCGCAGTGGTCTCGAGCGGTGTCTTCGGGATGGTCAATGGGAGCGCGATTGCGAACGTCGTCACTGCCGGATCCTTCACGATACCCATGATGAAGAAGACCGGCGTGCAGCCTCACGTCGCCGGGGCGATCGAAGCTGTGGCCTCGACCGGAGGACAGCTCATGCCGCCGGTCATGGGCGCCGCGGCCTTCATGATGGCCGAATTCCTGGGACTCCCTTATCTGACGATCGCAACGGCGGCCTTGATTCCCGCGTTTCTCTATTATCTGGCTCTGTTCACGACGATCCATTGCTACTCGGTCCGACATGATATCGGGGGGGGTGCAGTCACCGGGCAGGGCGCACTGATCGCCGGCATCCTGAGACGGAAGGAACTCTACCTGTTCACCGTCCCCTTCGGCTGTTTGATCGCGTCCCTGTTATGGGGATACACGCCCACGAGGTCCGTATCGTATGCGATTCTGGCGGCGCTTGCCGTTAGTCTGTTCGTCCGGAAAAGACGACTAACGCCGCTCCGTGTCCTTGAAGTTCTCGAAAAGGCAGGAAGAGACGCAGTTTCACTCACCTGTGCCACCGCATGTGTCGGTATCGTCATCGGGCTCATCCTGATGACAGCTCTAGGGGCCCGGTTCACTCCCATGATCGCGGAACTCTCCGGTGGAAACATCTATATCGCACTGCTTCTGGTGATGTTCTCTTCACTGGTCCTTGGAATGGGTCTCCCGACGACGGTCTGCTATGTCCTGTTGGCGACTCTTGCCGCTCCGGCGCTCGTCAACCTCGGCATCATGCCGCTGGGGGCGCACATGTTCATCCTGTATTTCGGAATGATGTCGATGGTGACACCGCCCAGCGCCCTGGCCGCTTACGCGGCGGCGGTGATCGCCGGAACGGACATCATGAAAACGGCATTCACCGCTTGGTTCTTTTCCCTTTCGGGTTACTTGCTGCCTTTCGCGTTCGTTTTGAGTCCGTTGTTGCTCATGATCGGGCCGCTTCCCCAGATCGTGCTGGCAACTATCACAGCAGGGACCGGCGTCATGGCACTGGGTACCGCCGTAGCCGGACACTTGAAGATGGCTCTCCGGACCCTTGAGCGCGGAATCCTCTTTGTTGCAGCTGTCCTATTGATCAATACAGGATTGCTGACGGATCTGGTCGGCGTGGTGTTGCTCGTCCCCGTCTTGCTGCGGCACTACAAACCCTTTGGGCTTCGGTCTACCTCACCCGTTTAGTTAGAGAACGACCTGAAAATCGTCGGAGTCGCTGTCCCGGTAACCCACCGACATTCGCGGTGTCGTCGAAGCGATCCCCATGCGCCCCACCCGGTCGAGCATGATCAGACCGCCCTTCCCCAAAGTACCTTCCTGCATCCGATCGAGCGCTGTTTCGACTGCCTGTTGGGGATCGTCTCCACCGCTAACGAGATCGAGCGCCGTTCTGGCGAGGCCAACCCTGAGAATGGCTTCGCCTTCACCTGTCCCCGAAACGGCGCCGATTCGATTGTCCGCATAACAGCCGCAGCCCAGGATCGGAGAATCGCCGACGCGGCCCGGATGCTTGGCGAAGGAGCCTCCTGTTGATGTTGCCGCCGCAAGATTACCCTGCCTGTCGATCGCCACTGCACCCACAGTCCCGCCGTCAGTCTGACTTTCCGGGGAAGCGGCTCTCTTCCATTCCAACCATCGGGACTTTTCACGCGGCGCTACGAGTTCCTTCACTTCGCACAGGCGGACGCCCTCGGCGAGGGCAAACTCCTCGGCACCCGCGCCGACCAGAAACACGTGCTCGCTTCGCTCCATCACTAAACGAGCGAGGGAAATGGGGTTTCGGACCCGTTCGACGGCTGCGACAGCTCCGGCATCGAGCCCCATCCCATCCATCAACGCGGCGTCGAGTTGAACCACCCCGTCTCGGTTCAGCTTCGCGCCAAAACCGGCGTTGAAAACTGCGCTGTCTTCAAGCCGAACCACGGCCCGCTCGCAGGCATCCAGCGCGGAGCCCCCATCCTGAAGGGGGGCCCATCCAGCGATCAAAGCCTCGCGGATGCCAATGTGGCATTCCTCCGACAACGAATCGGGACGGGTGTCGCCGGCTCCGCCATGGACAAGGAGAGCGAACTTGTTCATAGCGCTGCCGGAGTTCTCCCTTTTTCAAACTCCTTCATCACAACTGGAAACCACCTTCGCACGAAAAAGGCCAAGTTCGGACACGTTCTGAGCGTGGTTTGAACTTCACTCCCCGGCGCCGGTCCCTAGTAAGCGGCGCACAGCCGGTGAGACGGTAACTTCTCCGGTTGCCCGATAGGTTTCGTGATTCGCTTCGATGTCGACAAGGTTGTAGCGATAATTGACCATCAGGCCGAGGGATTGGTGCATGCCTTTGGGAGAGACATCCCCCAGCCAGTTGATCCGTTCGACAAGTGCGCCGTTGCTGAGATGAAAATTTGCGACGGCGTCCAGTGCACGACCATCCCTTTTTTCACGTATGAGATAGTGCGCACACAGCCGCATGAGCGGTCCCTTAAGGGATCGGGCAGTCTGTCGATCCTGATACCAGCCGGGATTGAACAAGAGGTCGTCGAGGGCGTGTCCGCCAGTGTCCACCCCAAGCAGCAGGTCCAGCACCTCGCGTTCAGACTCCGTCAACAGTCCGTTTTGACGTTTATTCATTTGGGTCTCCACATAATGCTGGAAACCTGGGATCGGCGACAAGGTCGCGAATGTCTTGACGCCTGCCAGTTCTGCCGCCAGCCGGTCAGCAACGCGTTGTATCAGAAAGCTGCCGAAATTGACCCCCTGGAGGCCTGTTTGTGTATTGGAGATCGAATAGAAAACGGCCGTTTTGGCCGTCCACGGATCTCGAGGCGCGGTCGTTTCGTCCAGCGGTTCCTGGATGCTGTTCGACATGTGTGACACCAGTGCCACCTCTACGAATATGAGCGGTTCATCGGGCATACGGAGGTGGAAGAAGGCATAGCAGCGGCGGTCCGCCCCTAGCCGGTTCTTGAGATCATCCCAGGACTGAATCTCGTGAACCGCCTCATAGGCGATCAGTTTTTCCAGCAACGCGGCGGACGCATCCCAGGTAATACGTTTAGGTCCAGAAACCCAACGTCGAACCAGGAGGCGAGCAATCCTTTGAGATCCCCCTCCAAACTCTGCAAGCGAGCGTCGTCGACACTGTAGCGCATCAAATCCGCACGCATATCGACAAGAAACTTGACCCCTTCGGGCAAAGAATTGAACTGGGTCAAAAGCTTCAGCCGCCGCGGCGTCAGGATGTTCCGTGAACGCGCCTCTGTCTCCAGGGCATGTTCGAGAGTATCGTTTTCGGGAATGTCACGAATCGCCGCATAAAGCTCCTACCAATCTACACCGAAGTCTTCGGCGAGAATCTGAAGAAACCGTTTGCGTCCGCTGTCGTTGAGATTCAGGTACGAATGACCGAGTCCTGCAGCGCGGGCTCGCGCCGACACTTCGCCGCCTCTGCTTTCCAGACATTCTCGCATCTGCGTCCGCAGGGTCTCGGCATCCTCTTCCGGCAGATCGTCGCGGAGGAGGGGCGCATCTGATGTCCGCACCGACTGACTTATGGCCCGCCAGGCGTTCTGGAGATTAACCAAAGTACGCTGGAGAATTCTGGTGGAAACGCTTGAGGGCATGGGTGCCGTAAGGGAACCAGTCGTTATGGTGCGAATCGCGAGGACCGGGCAAATGATTACTTCAGTCCTCGGGCACCGCCTTAGTCCGCTTCAAAACGATAGTAGTGCGAGAAACGTTTCAGCGGCTCGTCCGACAAATCGAAAAGCACCGAATCGCCTGCGGCTTCGTGTTCGTACTTGTTCCAGGCGGGTATGGCAAGGGTGTCGCCGAATTGCCACTCAAAGTCCTCGCCTCCCACGGTCGTTCTTCCATTCCCTTCGAGGACAACGAAAATATGATCTGCGGTTGACCGCTGGCGCCGGGTCCTGGAGCCTGAGTGGAGTCGTTCCACGTGGAGTCCCATCGTGGGCAATCCCGGGGCTTCGAGTGCAATGCGTGGCCCGTGGAATCCCTCGGGATCGGGCTTCGACTTGTCCAGGCCACTTCTGATGGAATCTCGAGGAAATCGGAAAGGTGAAGTTGTCACAACGGAAACGACCTTTTCATACCGATCCGGATGGTCCTCATAGAACATGGGTTCGAGCAGATGCGTGAGCGGGACGTCCAGACCGTCAACCCAGTAGGCCGGAACGTCTCCATTGTGGCCGTGGCCGTGCCAATGCCATCCCGGCGTCAAGACCACGTCACCGGTTTCCATCGGCGTCTTGACTCCATTGACGATAGTGTAAGAATCCGTGGCATCTAAAATGACGCGAAGCGCGTGCGGTGCATGGCGATGTGACCGCGCCTTCTCGCCCGGAAGGAGCATCTGGTAGGCACAGACCAGTGTATTTGTGGTTGCGAAATTGTTATCGGCTATCGGATTGCGTAGAACGAGGTTGCGCCTCTCGGCCAGGGACACGTCAATCAAACGGCCGGCAGCATCAATAGCCGCTTTCATTTCCGTATAGCGCCATCTGGCGGGAACGAACTTGGACCGAGGCTCGTCCCAAAGGATCGGTAATTCACGGTCCACCCACCCTGGAGTCACGTCGAACCGAAGAAGTTCTTGGTAGAGAAGTTCGAGGCTCGAAACCTTGCTGATAGTTTTGAGGTGCTCCAGCTGGGCAACATCAGTCATGGATACTCTCCATCTCGCAGTTTCAGCCAACAGCCAAGTGGCCAGGGCGGCACAGGATCAGGATGTCTGCATCAGCGACTTGCCGAACACATCCATGTGCCAGGAGTCGCTCATCGGGATTTCCCACCGCCCCGCAGCGAAGTCTCCCACCGTCTGAATGACATTGTTGAAGACGATTGTCTTTTCACTGACGGCGCCCTGCTGCGCCAGGCTGCGGAAGGACGGCCGGTCAACACACCGGATCGTTCCATCGTTATCTCTATAGAAGATCTGGTTGCCCGAACTCGCGAATTTCAATCCCGACGTCTTATTGAAAGCTTCCAGTGCATGGAACATGCTGTCAATAGAGCATCCGGAAAGGTTCATCGCCGTCTCGTCGGCACTGATAATGACAAACTGATCGTGCACGAGTTGCCAACCCGGCATCACCTTCTGTTGGTGAGAATTCCACTCGGCCAAGAATGCTTCCATATGTGCCTCGAGAGCCTGGCATTGCGGCACAGTCAGAGCTTCCTCAGTACCATAAATCCAGATTCGAGCCGTTTCGGGCAAGTCGGAAATTCCCGGCGCCTGAGCCCCAGGCCGGTGGGGTGGGGCAACTGAATGGGACTGCCAAGCTTCATAGCCGCCATCCAGGCTGTAGGTTTCCTTGAAACCATTCGAGCTGAAGTACTCGGCCGCCCCCTGGCTCATGTTTCCATGGTAACAACACACGATGAGGGGACGATCGAGGTCAGCCCCATCAATAAAGGCCCGAACGTTCATGTCATCAATAGACTCCGCGCCGGGAACGTGTCCGGCTTTGTAGGAATCGGGATCTCGAACGTCGGCTACTCGGGCATTGTGTGCCGCCATTAGCTCGCGCGCTTCCTCTACATTGATGCGCTTATAGCTCATCGATATCTCCTCCGAGCCGGCTGGTAAACCAACACTCCATACATAATACTGCACTGAGGCGGTGTTGGCAGACCGTGGCAGAAGTCTCGAGGGCCGCGCGACGACCAAACGGGCTGCTAGGCGATCGAGCGGACTAATCTTGGATAATAACAAGACAGAGTGGCGATGCGCGCCAGATAGTGCACGTGGAGCGCGGCCCAGAGCCCATGATTTTCGAAGGGAGTTAACATCCACCAGGCAAAGAGGAAGACGGCGAGTGAGATAAGCATCGCGTTTCGCATGTCGGGGGTGCGCGTGGCTCCGATAAAAACGCCATCCAGCTGAAACGCCCAGACACCCAACAAAGGTGCGGCCGCGGCCCATGGCAGATATATGCGCCCGGCTGAGCGAGCGGCGGCATCGACCGTCAACAGGTCGATAAGCTGCGTACCCCCCACTGTCAGCACCAAGGAAATCATGACGGCGATACCGGCCGACCAGAGCGTGGTCATTCGAGCGGCGGCCTGCAGCCCGGCTCGGTCCCTGGCGCCCACAGCACGACCGACCAATACCTCGGCTGCAAATGCCAGTCCGTCGAGGAAGTAGGCGCTCATCGACACAAAGTGCATCAGGACGGCATTCGCAGCGAGAATCACCTCACCCTGTCGTGCGCCCTGGGCCGTGAACCAGCTGAACGCGAAAACCAAGGCCACCGACCGGACCATGATGTCGCCGTTAACCGCGATGGTCCGCCTCAGCTGCTCGGGGATGAAGATGCGGCCCAACTGCCAACGACCACCGAGACCCCGCAGATGCCGTGCCGCGATCAGGAGCCCAACCGTAGCCGCAAGCACTTCGGCTATGAGCGTGCCCAGTGCCACCCCGCTTACATCCCAGCCAAAGCCGACGACAAACAAGGCATCCAGAACAATATTGCTCAGATTCAATACGAGCTGGAGCACCAGACCGATATCAGTGCGGCCAAGTCCGATAAACCACCCCAACAGCGCATAGTTTGCTAGCGTCGCAGGGGCTGCCCAGATTCGAACGTTGAAATACTCACGCGCAAGCCTCTCGACTTGAGGCGTACCGTCCAGCAACGCGAACGCAACTTGCTCGATGGGCCACTGCAACAGAATCAGTCCGGCACCGGCCGAAAACGCGATCAACAAGGCTCGGCCCAGGCCCGCGACCACCTCGTCCCTTTCCCCGGCGCCGGCAGCCTGTGCCGTCAGCCCGGTCGTACCCATCCGCAAGAAACCGAAAGCCCAAAAAACGAAGGTGAAAATCAATGAGCCGATGGCTACGGCCCCAATGTAGGCGGGATCCGGAATCTGACCCACGACTCCGGTATCGACAACACCGATGAGCGGTGTCGATACGTTGGAGATCATTACGGGCAGGGCGATCATAAGGATCGCCCGATGCCTCAACCGTTCTCCGGGGACTTGATTCTGTTCCATACCGAACCGGCATCACCGGGAACACTCATGCGAGGCGTACGTCCTTCGAGATTCTAAAGCCCCGGGAGCCGAGATATGTTGCGACCTCTATGGAGATTACCGTGCTTCCATCAGACGCCTTAGGTTGCCTCCCAAAATCTCGCGAGCCGCTTCACCTTCAACACCGAGATCCTTGAGCACTGCTGCCTGCGCGTCAAAAACGGAATTATTCCAGCCTCGCGGAAAGAAGGAAGAATCGGTCCCAAACAGTAGCCGCCCTGACCCGTATATTTCCAAGGCCTTACGGAAAACCTCTTTGAGCGTTGTCTCCGGAACCTGGTACTTCATCCAGGAATTGCTGCTGGAAGTGTCCAGATAAACGTTTTCGACGAGGTCGCCCAGCATGAGCACTTCTCGAAAAAACCCTGCGCCGAAATGAGGAATAACGAATTTGACCTTTGGGTGCTCCATGGCCACACGGTGCAGGTCGATGGGGTTTGAGAGACTCATATCGAACTTTGAAGCCAGCCCAAGTTTGTTACGCACACCCACCGTCAGGACCCCCGTGTGAACGAAGATCACGACTCCAGGCCGTTCGCTGGCCAATTCGTAAATCGGATCGAGCCGTGCGTCCTGAACAGAAAAATGATGCATAGCCGGAAACAGGCATAGACCCTTCAGCCCGAGCTGATCGAAAGCACGGAGTGCACGGCCACCCGCGTCGGGTCCCAGAGGGTTGAACATGAAATATCCGTAAAAGCGATCGGGACGGGCAGCAACGATCTCCGTCGCCGAGTTTTCATCCCCGGGAACAGACGACATTAGGACAGATTGCGCGACGAAGTGTGAATCCAGTTCTCTGACCCACCGCGCGGCTAGTTTAGAGCTGTCCTTCGGCGGAACCTCCCAGCCCAGTTCGTTGACCAGGTCCTCAACTCTGTCAGGCTGGCCTCTTTGGCCGGCAAGAGTCTGAAAAAAGGCGTATGAGAACAGGTGGGCGTGGGCGTCGGCGACTTCGATCTCTCCCCAGGGTGTTTGCATCACTCTAGACTAACTCGACCGACAACGGATCGTAGTTGTAAAGCCACTGATTGCGCTCGGCGCCCAGCTTGCGCTTTCCGAAAGCCTCGCGGAAGCTTTCTTCGGTCTTCAAATGAAATAGCTTTCCGTTGGCGCTGGATTCGTCAACAACGCGACCGGTCCGGGGAATGCGATTCCTCTGGTAAACGTCGAGCGCTTCTTCAATTGAATCGAATGTATCCAGACAACGTGTGAGCACTGCGGCGTCTTCAATCGCCATAACCGCACCCTGTGCGAGATACGGCAGCATCGGATGGGCGGAATCACCCAGCAAAGTGACATGCCCCTGGCTCCATCGATCCGCCCTCGGACGGTCAAACAGGGCCCATCGGTAGCACTGATCCTTATCAGCGTTATCAATGATGCGACCAATATCGCTATGCCAGGCTGAAAAGTCATCCCGCATTTCTGACCAGTCCGATTTGACGATCCAGGATTCGATTTTCCAATTGGGATTCTCGACGAGACCGACGAAATTAAGCAGCTCACCGCCGCGCACGTAATAGGTAACGGCGTGAGCTCCGGGACCCACCCATACTGTCATTACGCGATCCATAAAGTCGTTCCCGAGACGTCCTTTGGGCACAAGAACGCGCCAGGCAGTGTCCCCCGTGAAGTGGGCTTCGGTTGCGCCCAGGATTTGCTCGCGAATAATGGACTTAATGCCGTCGGCGCCTATGAGTAAGTCGCCCTCCTCGCGCCGCCCGTCGTCGAGACGCAATACAACCGTTGACCCTGTCTGAGTGAACGCTTCAACAGTCGAATTGAGAGCGATGGCTTCAGGATCGAGTTGCTGGACTCTCCGAACCAGCAAATCATGAATATCCGCGCGATGAAGAATGATAGTAAGGCGCACCGTTGAAGCGATAGTGTTCCTCGCCCAACGCAAAGGTCTGCAGGATTTCACCAGATTGGAACAATCTAAAAACGTAGGCTTTCGGTTGACTACCTATTTGCTCCAGGTCATCGGCCAACCCTAAATGCCACAGGACTTTGACAGCGTTCGCGCTCATATGAATACCGGCCCCCACCTCACCCAATTCCGGGGCCTGTTCAAAGACGCGCACGGGGTAGCCTTTTTGCAGCAGGCATCCCGCAGCCGCCATTCCTCCGATACCGGCACCGGCGATGAGTACCTTCGGTTTTTCAGACACGGTCACTCCCTCGAAGCTTTGATTCCGCTACGCTCCAGGAACCATTATCGTCGACCAGAGGATACGCTCCCTGACCTTCGCTTCTCTCCAAGCAGCCCGTGGCAGGAGTCTCGAGGGTCGCGTTACGGCCAAACGGGGCTGGATTCCAGGAGGCGACTTGACGACGACCAGACGTTACGACGACGAGACAATGCTAATTCATTGGGAGGAGTCGGCGACAACGAAGACGGCCCCGTTTCGCCGTAACCCTCTGGGCGCAGGGGGTTTCGGGCCACAGGCTTTGTCCGGCATCGCTAAAGCTGGTCACGATGTAGAGACGGCGCCTGCGGCCTCGGTTTCAAACCTCGGTGGCCGCTCCTCACTTCGCGCCTGCAACCCGAAGACCCCTGCGCGCGGCCCTCGAGACTTCTGCCACGGGCTGCTAGCCGGTGAATACCATCAACACCAAGGTATCCGGATGCTTGGCAGATGTACGATCCGTGTTTCCCCGTGTTCCCCATAGAAAGGAAGGACAGTATCGAATTAGAATGACGGGGACAGACTACTCGATTACCAATTCAGCTTTCCAATGTGCTTCGAGAATCGGGGATCGAGTAGACCGTCCCCACAACTAATATGACCAATCAAATGGATCTCGGTAGCGAAGTTGCGTTGGTCACAGGAGGAAGCCGAAACATCGGTCTTGCGATCGCACAGGCCCTCCGTGCTTCCGGTGCCCGCGTCTGTATCTGGGGAGGCTCAGATGCCGCAGCTCTGGACAAGGCGCTCGCCTCGCTTGACGGAGACGGCGCCCCTCGATGCGGGATGCTCGTGAAGGTCGAGGACGAAGATGCTGTCTTCGGAGCTTTCGATCAGATCGAAGCACAGATGGGCCCAGTATCCATCCTCGTCAACAACGCGGCCCAGCGCCCCTACGAATCGCTAACTACGATGAGCCGCGCGGAGTGGACATCGGTTCTCGATGTGATCCTGACCGGAGCTTTCCTCACTTCGCGGGAACTGTTTCGCCGCCTACCCGAAGACCGGAAGGGAGCGATCGTGAACATAGGCGGCATCAGCGCGCATCGTCCGGCAGCGAACCGGGCGCACGTTATTACGGCAAAGGCCGGACTCATCGGCCTGACACGGGCATTGGCCGAAGAGGGCCTCGGGCGTATCCGTGTCAACTGCGTTGTACCGGGTGCCATCGATACCGGAATCCAGCCCGGGAGACGCGGGCCACGGTTCCTGGACGACACCGATCACGCTGTCGGTCATTCCGACGACGTCGCCAGCGCCGTTTTGTCGCTGGCACATCCCGGCGAACAGTATGTAACCGGCCAGACTCTACACGTGAGCGGCGGCCGCTTTATGCCATGATATTGCGGCACTTGAGGAGAGAGCCTCCGTCTCGTGTATATTAACGCTACGATCAAATCCCGGGGCATAACAATGGACAGACTCCAGCTCTCATTAATTCTGGTGGTATTCGTGGCGCTTGTCGGCGGTTGTACGCCTGAAAACGGCAACTCGGACACCGCTCGTTCGGGTACGGGCCAGGCCCAATCCGGGGGTTCATACCCCCACAATGTGGTGACACTGATCACGCACTCCAGCCCCGGTGGCGGAAGCGATGTGTTTCTACGGGAACTCATCCGACATCTGGGTCCTCAGATGGGCGTGAATTTTGTGGTCGAAAATGTCAGGGGCGGTGGTGGTGCGCGGGCAATGAGCCGGCTTGCCAACTCGCCCGCGGACGGCAGCGTATTCTACGCGGCGACGCCGAGCTTTATTTTCACGTCCTTGATGAGCCGTCCGGCGAACACCTACGAAGACCTCGACGCGATTGCGAACGTGTTTTTCGACCAGGAAGTCATCTACACGCGCACTGAGAGCCCGTTCGAAACTCTGGCCGACGTTATTGAAAAGGCACGCTCGGACAGGGGGCGCTGGGGCGCCTCCACCCCCGGATCGCTGGAACGACAAGCCCTGGAGCGCCTCAAAAATGCCGCGGGGGTAGACGCCGCAATCGTCAGTCATGAGGGTGGTGGTGATCTCATCCTCAATGTATTGAACGGCACGCTCGACATTGGGGTCGGCGAGGCTCAGGAAATCCGCAGCCAGCTCGAAGCCGGCCAGCTGCGCTTGCTTGCCGTGTTTAGTGAAATGCGGTTAATGGAACTGCCGGAGTTACCCACGGTAAAAGAATCAGGTTATGACGTCGTCGTCACAAAGTTTCGGGGACTGATGGGACCGCGCGAAACGCCACCGGAGATCGTTGAAATCTGGGAGAGCGCGGTACAAGAAGTATTGGAGAACGCAGACTACCGCCAGGTATATGCAAACGCTATGCTCACGCCGGCGTTCATGCAGCATTCCGAGTACGGTAACTTCATAGATACGTTCGCGACCGATACCGAATCATTTCTGCGCGAGTCCGGTGTCATCAACTAGTGTCCTCGGTCAGAAGTTCGCTACATAAGATTTCGCTCGGTCGTTCGATCAGACATCCTGTCTGAACGACCGGCGACCCTCGCCATCATCCTGATGGCGAGGCCTGTAGGGATCGACGGAATGTTGAAGCAGTCCCTAGAACGACCCGCACCGATTTGACGGTGCGGGTGAACAACGAGGCGGAGCCGAGGCGTTCAGAGTAAGTAGATGATCGGATCCGGACTAAACTGTTAAGCACCGAACTTCTAACTCAGGGCACTAGTCATTCCGCAACGATGGCTTTTTCATGCTGAAGGATCTGATTGGCGCACTGATCTTGCTGCTGATCGCCCTCGGCTACTACTACCTCGCAAGCGACATCAGCCAAAGCGCACTGGCCGACGAAATCGGTGCAGCTGGACTTCCCGTGGTCTACGCGACACTGCTGGCCGCGATTGCGCTCACCCTGGCCGCGAAAACGCTTGTAGGATGGCGCTTCATACGCATCAGCGGCGAGCATCCGATCAACGACCTTCAGGGCGCGGGCGGCAAGCTATTGCGCGCAGCCGGCATGCTGGCGATCGGTATGGCCTATGTTGCCGCCGTCACGTTTATCGGTTACTTCATTTCCCTGGCTGCGGTGATCGCCCTCGTTGCGCTGTATCAAGGCGAACAGATCGGTTGGCGTCTCGCCCGAATCGCAATCGGGGGTGCGGTTGCATTCTGGATATTTTTTGATCTCCTGCTTGGGATCGACATGCCATCCGGATTCTGGCCCCTACTGTGGAGGGGATGATGGGAGCCGTACTTGAAGGCCTCTACATGCTGGTCACAACACCGCTCGCACTCGCTGCGGTCGGCGGGGTTGCCTGGGGAATCCTGGGTGGGGCCCTGCCCGGGATTTCACCGTCAATCAGCATGGCCCTGTTATTGCCGTTCACTTACGGCATGGATCCAACCTCGGCCATCGTGTTGCTGGCGTCGACATATGTGGGAGCGGAATACGGAGGCTCAATTCCCGCCATCTTGATCAATACGCCGGGCACCAACGCGGCAGCCGCCACGCTACTCGACGGTTATCCGATGAAAAAGCAAGGCCGCGGTGGCGAGGCTTTGGGCATCTCCCTGTACTCCGGTGTCATCGGCGGTTTCATCGGATTGTTGATGTTGGTGTTGTTGACGCGGCCGCTGGCGAACCTCGCCCTGCGATTCACCCCGATGTCGTACTTCGCTCTGGGCGTCCTTGGGTTGAGCGTCATCGCGTCGTTGGCGGGGCCATCAATATTGAAGGGTCTTGCTGCGGGTCTGCTGGGTTTGATGGTCTCAACCGTGGGATCAGACCCGATCTCAGGCGTGCCACGCTTCACCCTCGGACAGTCGGCCCTCCTCGACGGCATCGCGCCCATCCTTGTAATGGTGGGCCTCTTCGCAGTCAGCGAGCTATTTCTCCAGTCGAGCCAGCCCGCCTGGGAAAAGACGGCATCCGAATCCACGAAAATCCGTCTGCCGAACGGAAAGTTGCGGCGGCGGCTTATAAGACCTCAGTTGATCGGATCCCTGGTTGGCACGGTCGAAGGCGTCATTCCAGGTGCTGGCGGTACGATCGCGTCGTTTCTATCCTACAACGAATCGCGCCGGTGGTCGAAGGCCAAGGAGGAATTCGGCCGAGGATCACCGGAAGGCATTGCGGCACCGGAAACCGCCAACAACACAGTTGCCGCAACAGCATTGGTGCCTTTATTGAGTTTCGGGATTCCCGGATCGAATTCCGCCGCGATCTTGCTGGGGGGGCTCCTGGTCCACGGGCTCCTGCCGGGACCGCGCCTTTTCGTGGAAAACGCCAACGCCGTGATCGGCCTATATACCGGATTGTTCGTCGCGAACCTCTCGTTGTTGGCAATCGGCAGCGCCATCCTGCCACTATGCCTGTGGATGGTAAATCGCTCTAAGGCAGTACTCATGGCGTTCATATACGCTCTGATCTTCTCGGGCATCTACACGATCAATTTCAGCCTGTTTGATGTGGGTCTGGTCCTCGCCGCTGGCACAGTGGGTCTCGTGATGCGGATTCTGGGATTTCCCTTGCTTCCCTCCGTGCTCGGCGTGGTGTTGGGCTTCCTTGTCGAATCGAACTATCGCCGGTCGCTTGTCCTGTCCGGCGGTGACCATTCGGTTTTTCTCGAGGATTCCATCGCTATGGGTCTCCTGTCAGTCGCGACACTATTTATTGTCGGTTCGGTCGCTACCAGAGTCTGGTCGAGTCTTCGCAATAAAGACCAAGGTTTATAAACAAGGTATTGAGATGATTAAAGAGCGCCCAGAACAACCGATTGCTATGACCTTGGCGCGCTGGATCGAAGATCTCACATCCGAAGAATTGCCTGAGGCTGTCACGAAGGCTTGTGCGAATACAGTCATCGACACGATGGGTCTCGCGATCGCAGCCCGCAACACCGATTACGTCCGCGCGCTGTGCGATTCTTGGACAGGAGCCGGATCGTGCTCGGTAATCGGTGCGACAGGCCGCCTTCGGTCCGAGGCCGCAGCAATGATCAACGGCACAGCGGCACATGGTGAGGACTTCGACAACACATTTGAAGGTTGCCCGGTGCATCCGGGGGCCGTTATCGTTCCGGCGGCGCTGGCCATTGCTGAGGCCGAACAACTCAGCGGAGCCGACGCTCTGCGCGGTATAGCGGTAGGACAGGAACTGATGTGCCGCATGGGTTTAGTCGCTCAGAAAGGTGTGCACACAGCGGGTTTTCACCCCACCGCGGTGATTGGTGCGATGGGAGCCGCCGCAGCTGTAGCGGCCGCAACACGGGCCAATCCCCTCGCAACGGCTGACGCCCTGGGCATCGCCGGGAGCATGGCATCAGGCATCATCGAATACCTGGCTGACGGCTCGTGGACCAAGAGGATGCATGCGGGCTGGGCCGCGCAGTCAGGATTACGCGCTTTGGCGATGGGCCGGGCAGGATTCAGAGGTCCGGCCACTGTGTTCGAAGGCGAGCATGGGTTCTTCAACGCCTTCGCGCCCTCAGTCACGCCCAATTTCAGAGTGTTGACCTCTGACCTGGGCACACGGTGGGAAACGACAAGACTCGCGTTCAAACCCTTCGCGTGCGGCACAATGGCACAACCGTTCGTCGACTGTGCAATCCGTCTGGCAGAACGCGGCATTGGCGCCGACGACATTCAAAGATTAGAGTGTTCCGTAGGTGAGGGCACCGTGCATCGCCTGTGGGAACCTCTGGATCTCAAGCGCAAACCACCCACGCCGTATGCCGCCAAGTTCAGCACACCGTACTGTATCGCCGTCGCCTTCCTCCAAAAAGACGCGGGATTGGCCGAATTCGATGAAAGCTTGATTCACGACTCCAAGGTGATCACTCTGTCGGAACGGGTGAGTTATGTCATCGATCCTGAGGACGAGTACCCCCGGAATTACACCGGCCACATCCGGGCAACGCTCACCGATGGAACGGTGGTGGAAGAGCGCCAGTCGTATCTGCGTGGTGGCATACGGCAGCCGCTGGAACGGACGGAGCTAATCGAGAAATGTGGAGCCAACATAGCCTACGGTGGCGCTGATCCGGCGCTCACGACAACGATCACGCGGTGGGCAGATGGATTGAGTGAAAACGCCACTACGATTCAATTGCCGCAATTATAGAAGGTGAATGGCACAAAGCAGCTTGGACCCAGTCGCCGCAATAACACGAGACCGGTAAACTCTCCCTCGCCATCAAACAAGAAGATGCGCCTTGGGGCCTTACGCCAGGGAAATTCTGAAACGGCCGCGCACCTGCTCGAAACGATCGTTCGAGACAACGGATACCCCTCGGATACTCTAAGCAACGCGTACACAATCGCACTCCACTCGGCTGGTAAGACCGGAGAGCTGGCCGGAATCGAAGAGGTTTCAGCCAATACTGAGGACGACTTCGTGGAGCTGGGGTCAGCTTGATCGAGGAACCGGCATTGCTTCGGCAGTATGGGGAGAGACTTCAGGAACGTTTCCGGGAGAATTTCCGACCGACGGATCTGGAGCCTAAGTACATGGACTTCATGAGGGAAGTCATAGAAAAAACGGGACATTAAGTCGCTCCATTTGTTGCAGAATATAAGAACGATGATCCGAAGCCCAACCCATCTGACTGCGATCGTCTTGCTCACAACGCTCTTGAGCGCTTGCGGTGGATCCGAGCCCCTAGACGAACCGATACCCGCAGCAGTGGCCGCCTTCGACCCAACGCTATCCCGGATTGCGACACCCGTTCTGATTCCTCTCGAAGAGCTGCAGACTCTCGTCAATCGGCGGCTGTCGGGCGAACTCTACTCCGAGTCCCGCCAGATCACGGCGGGCGTGACGCTCGACATCGCTCTCAATCGGCGCAACGCTCCTATCACACTGGCGATGGCCGGAAATACTCTGACAACGGAAGTCCCTCTCAATGTGATCGGAAGGGTGACACTCGGCCTGGGCCCGTTCAGCATCGGACGGCCCGAAGGCTTTGATGCGGATCTGGACGTTCAACTCAACACCTCAGTCAGATTGAATCCGGACTGGTCGATTGCCTCGGACTCAACGGTCGCAATCAACGTCGAGCGGGCTCGGATCACTGTCCCGGGTCTGGAGTTGAACGTATCGACAATCGTTGAGGAAATCCTTCAGAGAAACTCCGAAAAAATCGCAGCCCCTTTGGACAACTATCTTGCCGATCTCGACGTTCGAGGAATGTTGGAGCCGGTCTGGGCAGGCTTCACCGAGCCTATTCAACTCACTGAAGACCCGTCAGTGTGGCTCCGTGTAGAACCTGTCGCTTTCAATCTGTCGCCTGCCGAAGCTTCAAGCGGAAACCTGCGTTTCGATGTCGGTATGGAGATGTACATCGACTCCGTAATTGGAGAACGACCCGAACCCCGGACGCTGGAGCCAATACCCCCGCTGGGAGAGGCACCGGAAGGTACAGGTGCGTTTCAAGTCGCGATTCCGATCATTCTCGAACTGGATGAAGCGACTGCAGCTATCTCCGATCAGATCATCGGACGGGAGGATGAGATTGGAACGCGGGCCCGAGTCCGCTGGCTTGGCCTCGAATTGTCCGGCACCGATGACCGACTGAGGGCGGCGGTCCGCTTTGAAGCAGATACGGGCCTCTGGTTTATTAGCGAATTGGCTGGAGAGATGGCTCTGGAGGGCCGTCCCTCCTACGATCGGGATACGCAGACTCTGAGAGTAACGGGCGTCGACTATGAACTTGAATCTGACAGTAGACTCGCCGGAATCGCCGATCGATTGCTTCACCGGAGACTCCGGGATCGAATTCAGGAGGAACTCGTGTTTCCTCTCGAAACCATCATCGAGGATATTCGCAGGCGTCTTCAGAGCGAACTGGAAGGCGTTTCCCTCAGCAGCTACGGAACGATAAACGCACAAATCGACACACTGAGTCCGGAATCTGTTCGTGTCGACGGATCGGAGGTAGAACTTTTGATACGGGCGGACGGAACGCTGAGTTTAAACCTGACCTTACCTGTCAACTGACTTCAGCCAACGCCAGCCGCTCTTTCGCCAGATGCCGCATCGACTCGGTCGCGGCCGGATCGTTTCCGACCGCTTCGAGAGCTACCCGTGCAGCCTCAATGTGTCCGAGAGACAAGAGAAGATCGAAGCTGAAAACACCGCCATGCGCGGGCCTCGGATCCCCCCCGTAATCGCCTTGTTCTTCTTTCGCCTTCAATAGCAGACCTTCAATTAACTGCCCCACGACGGCATCCGATAAGGAGGCATCTTCGAGGACCAAGCCCGTGATGAACTCCAGGCGCTGATCACGTCCGGAGGACAGAATATCGTTGACGATGCTGATACGGTCGTCAAGTTCACCCAGGAGCTGGATCGCGAAGGGCGGTGTCTTGCCCCAATTAGTATCAAACCAGCGACCTTTGATCTCTTTGATCAATCCGTCTATATCGGAATGCGATTTCACAAGGTAGGATGCGGCAAAGTAGTCTCGAAAGGATCGATGGGACCAGTAATAGCGCTCTCCCGCGCCGCGCAAGAACAGGCTATCCGCTTCAGCGAACGCACCGAAACGCGCGGCCGCGGCCCGGGCCTTGCCCTCATCAAAGCCGTGCTGCTCCCGAAAATATCGCGCTACCGTTTCTTCGAGCCAATCACGGTGTAATACGGTCGCTGAGCGGATGAGCTCAAGCGCTAGAAATCCCAGCACATCCATCGCGTTGTTCAGAACATCCTCGCCGTATTCTCGGACAAAATCCTTCCCCTTCCAACTCTCGAGACACTCGGAAACCATGTCGCCATAGAGCTCCACGACCTTGGTCGAGAGCCGGCCTCCGTGTTTCTCGTACGAAGCCAGCGCTACGGTTAGAACCAGTGGAGACGACAACAAATTGGAATCGAGCAGATCATGGTTCTGTTCCAGAAACCCCTCAGCGCCGTCACCAAGCCACTGCCGAACCGTACGCTCTATTGAATCGGGTTGGAGAGGAAGAATCTCATAAACATCGAGATCGGAGTACCGGAAGTGTTCGGCTGAAGTCGGTCGAGACGTGAGAACGAGCTGGGCCCTGGACCCAAAACCTGGATCTCCCTGAATACGTCCGATGAGATCCACCAGATCGGCGAGGCCCCTTGTGTTTTGAATCTCGTCCACACCGTCCAGCATGATAAGGAGTCGAAGACCGGGAATTTCTGCAAGGTCGGTCAGAAACCCGGATGGCAACGATGTTTGAGCGGTAGAACCGTTGCTGTTTCTAATGGCGTTCAAAATCAGTTCTTCCGCCGATCCCTCACCCGATGTCAGCTGATTGGCTCTGAGCAGAATCGGGAACAGGCAGTGCTGGTCGCGAGAGCTCAAGCTCTTACACGAAGCCACCGCCTTGAAGCCGAACAAACGGAGGAGACTCGACCGCCCAGATCCAGCCTGTCCCACCACAAGCAAGCTTCGATCGGATTTTCGACTTCGATCCAGCAGTTCCTCGATACCCACCCGATCGGTCTGACCGACAGCGGATCCCATCGACAGGACCTTGAACGCAGTTGGCGAAAGCAGGTCCATGGCGCTCATCTCACCCTTCGGAGCCAGGGCCGGTTGAATGGGCTCCTCCGCAGTTACCCTGATTGCCTTCAAGTGAGATCGAGCTGCGAACACCGTGCCTACGATACCCGTGCATTCAAACCACGGGGATTCTTCTCCGTGGTTACGGTCATGATTAGCCTGAATGTCCGGGAAGAGGTCCGCAAGCGTTGAAGCTGGGATCGCCCGCACTTCCAACTCTGCTGACAGTCCCGCAGCCGTGTTGAGAATGGCGCATACTCCGCCCGTACGCAGGTTCAAAACGGGCGCTCCACTGAGTGACGATTCCAGCGGTACCGACTTGAGTTTCAAAGTCGAACCCGTTTCCTCCACTCCCTCGAGCAAAAGGCCCACGGCCTCGCCGTCCTCTCCGGCGGAGAAGCCGCAGGCATAGAACGTGTCGTCGGACCGCACGGATTCAAACAAATACGCACAAGGATGATCCTCAAGATCCGTTTCGAGAACGGCAAGATTGGGGCTGGGACTGGCCCCGTAGCGGATCACCCGTGCCGCATGGTGCTTACCGTCCCAGCGGACATCAACAGCCGAGGACGGATAGTCTCCGCTTTCGGCGTCTTCGATCAAGTGGGCACACGTCAGAACGAGGCCTGGTGCGATGAAGAAACCAGTCCCCTTGCGACCGCCTTTTTCAACGCGTACTGTGCAGTCAATCAGAAAGTCCTGGATATCGGGAGGGTTACTCATTCGCTGTCATCAATTTCGGTGTGGGGCAGCGTGTCACACCGTACTCAGGGCTCGAAATAGGGATTCGGTGGTTCCTTGCCGCAAAGCCTCGCATACGTAGTCAATGCTCCACGGTGATGCGCCGTATGGTCGGTAATCCCCCAGAATACGCTATGACGCGGCTGTCCACCGATCACCGGTCCTTCGGGCAGCAGGGCGGCCCATTCCTCGTCGGTCTTCTCGTCAATGAGACGGTCTGCGTTTTCGACAGCTCGTTTGAGCCACGAGCGCGCGGCGTCAAGGGAGTCGACCGAGCGAACCTCTTTTTCATGAGCCTCGAAGTCCAGGTTGAATCCATTCGGATTAAACGCTCCGTCCAAAAACCAATCGATGGTCTGTGCGACATGCGCAATCTGGCCGGCTACGGAAAATACTCCCTCGGCGGGGGCAAATTGGGAATCCTCTTCGGTTAGCGAGCACGAGCTGCGTTCGAAAAACTCGTAACTCGCCTGCAACTGAGATCTGATTGCTTCTTTCATTGTCAGCCTCTTTAGAAACGGGAAACGCCTTTAGGTTCCTTCGACGACAATCATCTGAGAGCTGGCGGCTTGGTGTCGAAGCTCTTTCGGAGCCCGGTACTCTTCCGAAGACCACCATGCCTTTGCCTGAGCAACACTGTCGAATTCCAGAATCACGAAACGGGAGGGATTCCAGTCACCTTCGAGTGTCTCAATCGTACCGCCGCGGACGGCGTATCGCCCACCGTACGCCTCAACGGTAGGTGATACGCGTGCCTTGTATGACTCAAATGCTTCGGGATCGTGTACTTCAATCTGGACAACGACGTAAGCGGACATGAGCAGACTCCTTCCGTTGTCAACTGTCTCGGAAGCCCGGATCAAGGCACGCTGAAAAATCCGAAACCGCGTTCGTCCCTGTGCGGAACGAACGGGCCGTTTTCAAGCTTGAAGCGGACGGAATAGCCATTCGGTTTCTCCCGAAGAGTGACGGTCATAGAAAACGATCCAGATTCCTCCGGGGCAAGAATCGAAGGGGTGACAGGGATTTCCAGCGTCGCCGGAAAGCGGCCTGTCGTGTCTTCAGCCCTAATAACCGCCACCACATTTTCGACTTCTTCCAAACTCATGTTGGTCATCCTGCCGTCAACGGAAAGCGTGTTGCCATTCAATCGGTGATCCAGTTCGTCGAGTACAAAGGGTTCGGAATCATCCTCCGTTGGCGGAACCAGTACATCGAGGTAGCGGTCTTCCATTGGCAGAATGAGTGAAGATAGGTCCGTGACTGAAAACAATACGATGCCCACGATGGTCAGACCGATAAACGTTCCAGCAACTATCCGCAGGTAATCGAATCTAGGCTTGGAACCGGGAAGGTCGAGGGAAAACTGGGGCTCGTCACCGACTTCCTCATCGAGAATTTCATCGCCGGCATCCGCTCCGGCCTCATCGTCCTGAGTTTTCCGGGAAGGAGCCTCGGGATCTATTTCATCGCGGGGATTCTCATCCATGGCCCTATCATACTCCCAAAGGCTTTAGAATTCGGGACTGACAGAAGCAAGACTTTTAGGACGAAGTTCACGAAGCTTGGGTTTCTCAGGAGGATTGCTTCGTGTGTCTCCGTTTCCTCCGCATCTTCGTGTTGAACTCCCCGTCTTAAATGGAACCCAGGGTACTGCGTCACACAAGCAAGGGCGCCATGACCAAAGACACGATCGACATCAGCTTGATGAGAATATTCATCGAAGGTCCGGACGTGTCTTTAAAGGGATCCCCGACCGTATCGCCCACGACCGCTGCCTTATGCGCATCCGACCCCTTGCCACCCAGGTTTCCGGCTTCGATGTACTTCTTGGCGTTGTCCCAGGCGCCCCCACCGTTCGACATCATGATCGCGAGTAGAACACCGCTAACGGTGGCGCCCGCCAGGAAACCACCCAAGGTTTCAGGACCGAACGCAAAGCCAATGACGACCGGTGTCACCACGGCAAGCAAACCGGGAAGAACCATTTCATTCAAGGAGCCTGCAGTGGCGATGGACACGCAATTAGCGTAGTCGGCTTTGGCCGTACCTTCCATCAACCCGGGTATTTCTCGAAACTGGCGGCGCACCTCGTTGACCATCTTAAATGCGGCGCGGCCAACGGCACTCATCGTCAGCGACGCCAGCACATATGGCATAGCGCCGCCCAGGAAGAGGCCTATAACTACTGTTGCTTCGGTTAAGTTAATCGACGTCAGGTTCACTGTCTGCGTATACGCCGAAAACAGCGCCAAGGCAGTCAAAGCGGCCGAACCGATGGCAAAGCCCTTACCGATGGCTGCCGTCGTGTTGCCCAGAGCGTCCAGACGGTCCGTAATCTTACGAATCTCGGGACCGGCGGCCGACATCTCAGCGATGCCGCCGGCGTTATCGGCGATCGGCCCGTAGGCATCGACAGCCATCGTCACACCAATGGTGGACAGCATACCGACCGCCGCGATGGCGATTCCGTACAGGCCGTTCAGGCTGAACGATACGTAAATTGCGCCGCAAATGGTGAGAATCGGCAGCAGCGTGCTTTCGAATCCAATCGCCAGGCCGCTGATGATCGTCGTCGCTGGACCGGTCTGGCTGGCTTCCGCGATCTTGACGACAGGTCTGCCTGAAGTGTAGTACTCGGATTGAAAACCAATCAACACACCCGCGACGAGACCGGCCAGCACTGCCCAGAACGCCGACAGGTCTCCCATCACGTTATTCACGATCACAAAGGCGATCACCAGGAACAGTGCGCCGGCCAAGTAAGTCGGCATGTGGAGTGCACGCTCAGGATCCATTTTCCTGAAAACGCCAATCGAAAAAACACCGATCAGCGAACACCCAAGTCCCGCCATGATCAGAAGAAGCGGTAATGCCATCGAACTGAACCCGTTACCGAGCGCCGCACCGATTGCCATGGTTGCGATAACGGAACCGACATACGACTCGAACAGGTCGGCACCCATGCCCGCAGTGTCCCCAACACAATCACCCACATTGTCGGCGATCGTGGCGGGATTTCGCGGATCGTCTTCGGGAATGCCAGCTTCCACCTTGCCTACCAGATCGGCACCTACATCAGCGCTCTTGGTGAATATCCCTCCGCCGACACGGGCGAAAAGGGCGATCGAACTCGCACCCATCGCGAACCCGTTAATGATGACCGGTTCCTTCGTGACCATGAACAAGATGCCGATCCCCAACAGTCCCAGAGAGGCCACGGAAATTCCCATGACCGCCCCGCCGTTGAAAGCTACGGTCAGGGCGGCAGGCGTCCCACCGTCCTTGGCAGCTTGTGTTGTCCGCACATTCGCCCGTGTGGCCGCCTTCATCCCGAAGAATCCAGCAATCATCGAAAATGCCGCACCTGTGAGGAAAGCAACTCCAGTCCATGGGTTTAGCACGTAGCTCAAGACGACAAAGACGACCGCGACAAAGATCGCTACGATCGTGTACTCGCGTTTGAGAAACACCATCGCTCCCAAGTGGATACTGTCGGCGATTTCCTTCATTCGCTCCGTCCCGGCCGACATGCGGGTAATACCCTTATAGATAAAACCCGCCATTGCCAGACCGACCAGGCCAAGGATGGGAGCGAATTGTGTAAAGTCCTGCATTAATTTCCTCCGAGATCGAAAGCCGCCGGGCCATGCGCCCTACTCGCTTGGGTCGAAAGGTTTATCTATGGGTGAGCTCTCTTAGCAAACAGAAAGCTCACTACCGAAACAAGCCCCATTCTCTGAGGAAAATGGGGCTATTAAACATTCAGGTCATGTCCAAGGATGGTTACTGTTTCTCCTCCGCGGCCTCTTCGCCTTCCGAGTCTTCAGATTCCACAGCGTCTTTCGCTCCGCCTGCTTCCACGTCTTTGGCCTTCTTCGCCTCTAGTTCGCTTCCAAGGAGTTCAATTACGGCAACATCGGCACCATCACCAACTCGTGGTCCCAGCCGAACAATCCGGCTATAGCCGCCGGGCCTGTCACTGAACCTCGGGGCAATGGTATCGAATACCTTCTTGGCGGTAGAATCATCGAGCAAATACGCGCTCACCTGCCGTCTGGCATGCAGCGTGTCTCGTTTTCCGAGCGTGATCATTTTCTCCGCAAGAGGTCGAAGTTCCTTCGCCTTGGGAAGAGTGGTCACCAATCGTTCATGTTGCAGAAAGGACGTTACCAGGTTACGGAGCATCGCACGCCGGTGTGACGGGTTCCGGCCTAATTTCCTTCCAGCTATCTTATGTCTCATATCTTACCGAGCTCCAACGGGGAACAGCGAACGCTCACTGTCGTAAATCGACGTTCTGCCCTACGGCAACCCCGGAGCCCGAAGGACGACCTTGCTCGTCCAATCTCATTCCAAGACCCAAGTTCATTGAAGACAGGATTTCCTTAATTTCGTTCAACGACTTGCGGCCAAAATTTTTGGTCTTGAGCATTTCGGCTTCAGTTCGCTGCACGAGTTCCCCAATGGTCCGGATGCTGGCATTCTTCAGACAGTTGTAAGAACGTACCGAAAGCTCCAACTCTTCGACCGACTTATTCAGATGCTCCATCACACTGTCGTGCTTTACTTCGGCCATTTCTTCTTCGGGCTCGTCCTTTTCTTCAAACTGAATAAAGATCTGCATGTGATCCTTCACTAGTTTCGCGGCAAGTCCCAGCGCATCCGTGGGCGTGATTGCGGCATTGGTCCACAACTCAACTGTGAGCTTGTCGTAGTCGGTCACCTGACCGAGCCGTGCCGCTTCGACGAAGTGGTTCACTTTCCTAACCGGGGAGTGCACGGAATCAACCGGAATGTAGCCCACCCCCAGGTCCTCGTCGTAATTCCGGTCCGCCGAAATATAGCCGCGACCGTTCCTGATTCTCATTTCAATGTTCAACGAACCGCCGCCGCTAACAGTAGCTATATAGACGTTGTCGTCGAGAATTTCGACTTCAGGGCCGTGTTCAATTTTCTTCGAGGTATAGATACCCTCTTCGTTGGCCTTCAGATAAATTGTCATCGGCTCATCGCTGTGAAGCTTTATCGGAATTTGCTTCAGATTCAGGATGATATCGGTGGCGTCTTCCACGACACCCGGAATCGACGAAAATTCGTGCAGCACCCCATCCATCTTGACAGCGGTTACCGCCGCTCCCTCTATCGACGAAAGCAATACCCGCCTGAGCGCGTTACCAATCGTCGTCCCGAAACCCCGCTCGAACGGTTGTGCGCTAAACACGGCGTAGCTCTCCGTAGCCGTATCGGGGTCCATGACCAGTCTCTTGGGTTTCTGAAAACCTTTCCAAAGCATGTATGTTTGACCTCGGTATTGTCTTCCGGTCTGCGGCATCTTTGCCGAGACCGAGTCGGTATCTGATTATTTCGAGTACAACTCGACGATCATGTGCTCTTCGATTGGCATCGTGATGTCTTCACGTTTCGGCAACGCCAAGACCTTACCGGTCATTGAATTGGGATCAACTTCCAACCAGGCGGGTATAGCCTGGCTGATCTCCAAAGCGCTCAGAATTTGAACGTTTTTCTGGGACTTTTCCTTGACCTTCACCTGGTCACCCACACGCACGAGAAAAGAAGGAATGTTGACCTTCCTGTCATTTACGCGAATGTGGCCGTGACGGACGAATTGCCGGGCCTGGGCGTGCGATGCGGCAAGTCCGAGCCGGAGTACAACATTATCGAGACGCCGTTCCAATTGAGATAGAAGGTTTTCGCCTGTAACACCCTTTTGGCGGACGGCACGCTCGAAATACAAATGGAATTGGCGTTCGAGAATGCCATACATTCGTTTGACTTTCTGTTTCTCCCGAAGCTGCAGGCCGTAGCCGACAATCTTCGCTCTGCGATCCCGGCCATGTTCTCCAGGGATATAATTGCGCTTCTCGATGCCACACGACGGCTTGAAACACCGTTCGCCCTTGAGGAACAACTTCATCCCTTCCCGGCGGCATAGCCGACAAACGGGACCCGCGTATCTAGCCAATGAATCTCCCTCCGTTCATGGATCTCATTCCTACCATCCGATCACACCCGCCGCTTCTTCGGAGGCCGGCAACCATTGTGCGGCATCGGCGTGACATCCCGGATCGTGCGAATTTCCAAGCCCGCGCTCTGCAAACCTCGAATCGCCGAATCCCGACCGGATCCAGGCCCCTTAACGCTCACTTCGATCGTCCTCATGCCGACATCCCGCGCCTTTTTAGCCGCAGTCACAGAGGCTTGTTGAGCGGCGAAGGGCGTACCCTTGCGGGACCCTCTGAACCCGAGAGATCCGGCGCTGGACCAGCAGACGACGTTTCCCTCAGTGTCGGAAATCGTTACGATCGTATTGTTGAACGTCGCCTGAATATAAGCGTGTCCAGCGGGAACGATTTTCTTTTCTCGCTTTTTCGCGGTTCTCTTCTTACCTTTGGCCATCAACTCTCCCAGTCAATTTTCATTAGCGTCGGGCCCACCGTCCCTGTGCTGACCTACAAACCAGAGTGCACTTGCCTACACTCATCCCATCCGTCTTCGGGAGCTCAAACGACGGGCCGGTCCCCCCACGCCCAATCGCTTGGTCACTACTTTTTGCTTGTCACTGATCACTTGTCACTAAGTCTTCGCGGTCGCCTTCCTGCGAACCGACACAGCACCGCGCCTCGGCCCCTTCCGAGTACGCGCGTTGGTGTGGGTCCTCTGCCCTCTCGCCGGTAAACCTCGACGATGCCTGAAGCCTCTGTAAGATCCAATTTCCATCAGGCGTTTAATGTTGAAGGAGACTTCCTTACGAAGATCGCCTTCGACGTTGTAATCCTCTTCGATGAGCTTCCGGATGCTCGTCGTCTCTTCGTCGTTCAAGTCCCGAACCTTCCGGTCCGGACTGATGCCGGCGTCAGCGACGATCTTGGTAGCCAGCGACCTGCCAATTCCGAAGATATAGGTCAAGCCGATCTCAATTCTCTTGTTCGGCGGAAGATCCACTCCAGCTATTCGTGCCATAGAAAAACCTCTCAGTGGCGGGTGATCAGTGATGAGTGACGCAAACTGTCAGCACTCATTCTCTGTTCACTTGTCACTGCTTCTTCATCCCTGACGCTGCTTGTGTTTCGGGTTGGAACAGATAACACGGACAACGCCACGCCGGTGTACCAACTTACACTTGTCACAGATTTTCTTGACGGATGCTCGTACCTTCATAAACTCTTCTCTTTTCCGCCTTCAACGGACGGCCAAACGCTACTTATACCGATATACAATCCGGCCTCGCGTTAGATCGTAAGGCGACAACTCCACCGCAACCCGATCTCCGGGAAGTATGCGTATAAAGTGCTTACGCATCTTTCCCGAAATGTGCGCCAGAACCTGATGCTTGTTCTCCAGTTCTACCTTAAACATCGCGTTGGGAAGGTGCTCGACGACCGTGGCCATCACTTCAATCGCATCTTCTTTCGGCAAACCTGGTTAGTCTCCTTGACCGACGGGAAGTCCGATGATCGACACCAGGCCCGTTGAAACCTGGTCGATCGGTCCCATCCCATCGAGTTGATGATAGATGCCGCGTTCCCGATAGTAGTCCACCAAGGGTTCGGTTTCGGCTCTATAGGTTCGCATGCGTTCCCGAA
This sequence comes from Terriglobia bacterium, assembly GCA_965218085.1. Classification (GTDB taxonomy): domain Bacteria; phylum Acidobacteriota; class Terriglobia; order 20CM-2-55-15; family 20CM-2-55-15. The sequence continues at coordinate 958,328 of CBDCKF010000002.1, forward strand.
TCACGTTCTCCGTGTCGTCGGGTCGCTGCACCAAACTGCCCCCACACAAGTCGCAGACGCCCTCCTGACCTGGAGGCCTGCTGTCTACGTTATAGATTGCTCCGCACTGACCACACGTGCGACGCTTGGTCAATCGCCTCACCAGTAACTCGGTATCAACTGTCAGCTCAATGACCAGCAGATTGTCACTGGATTCGAGCCGAGCTCCGAACATCTCTGCCTGTCTCACGTTTCTCGGATAGCCGTCAAGGATGAACCCGCCGGCACAATCGGGAGCGGCAATCCTCTCGACAACAATGCCGTTCACAAGCTCATCACTCACAAGGTCTCCCGCCTCAAGGACATTCTTGGCTTCAATTCCAAGCGGCGTCTTTCGCCGAACAGCGTCTCGGAGCATGTCACCGGTTGAAATCTGGGGAAGCCCCAACTGCTCGGTCACGGCCTTGGCCTGGGTTCCCTTGCCGGCTCCCGGCGGTCCCAGCAGGATGACGATATTCCTCGACACTACGAACTGCGCCTCCCGCGAACACGGCCCTTCTTCAGAAATCCGTCGTAGTGACGCATGATGAGCTGGGACTCAATCTGTTGAACCGTATCCATAGCGACGCCAACCACGATCAACAACGAAGTGCCGCCAAAGTAAAACGTCACCTGGAGTCCCTGCGTTACGAACTGCGGCAGTGCTGAGTCCAGGCCTGGCCCCACGAACGGTATGTTCTGGACGTGGAAACCGGTCATCATGAATTCTGGTAGGATTGAAACCAAAGATAGGTACAAGGCCCCAACCAGGGTCAGCCGGGTCAAAATCGTGTTCAAATATTCAGCCGTGCGCCTGCCCGGACGGATACCCGGAATAAATCCACCGTACTTGCGCATGTTGTCTGCTACTTCGTTTGGATTGAAAATAATGGACGTGTAGAAGTAGCAGAAGAAGATGATCGCAGATACGAAGAACAGGTTGTATAGGGGCTCACCGAAGGTCAACGCGCTGCTGATTCCCTGCAGGAACCGGTTTTCGCTCAACACCAAACCAAAGGTTTGCGGGAACGTCAGAATCGAAGACGCGAAAATCACCGGAATCACTCCGCCGGTGTTGACCTTCAGGGGCAGGTGCGTCGATTGCCCGCCCATCACGCGCCGCCCGACAACTCGCTTCGCATACTGAACCGAGATCCTGCGTTGTCCTCGCTCCACCATCACGATGAAAGCGACGACAGAAATCATCAAACCCAGGAGGAGGATCAACGTCAATACCGACCATTCGTTGGTATTCAACTTGTCGAAGATCTCACTGATGGCGCTTGGCAATCCGACAATAATGCCCGCGAAGATAATCAGCGACATCCCATTTCCGATTCCTCGTTCCGAGATCTGCTCGCCAAGCCACATGATGAAGGCCGTACCGGTGGTCAAAGTGAGCATCGTCATGAGAACGAAGGCGAGTCCCGGATTGATGACGAATTGCCCGTCGCGCTGTAGCGCGTATGCAATACCGCCGGATTGAACGGAGGCTAACACGATCGTGAGGTATCGGGTGTAGGTCGTGATTTTTCGTCGCCCCAGCTCACCTTCTTTGGACAACTTCTCCAGGTACGGCCAAACTACCGTCAGCAACTGTAAGATGATCGACGAGGTGATATAGGGCATGATCCCTAGAGCGAAGATCGTCATACGACTGAAATTGCCCCCGGAAAAGAGATCAAAAAATCCCAGTACGGTACCCGAAGCGGTCTCGGCAAAGAACACCTCGAGAGCAGCAAAATCGACTCCCGGCGTCGGGATAAATGCGCCGACACGGTAGACGGCCAAAATGCCAAGCATGAACAGAACCCGTCGACGCAGATCCGGAATGTTAAAAATATTTTGTATAGCTTCGATCAACGGGCCACGACCTCACATGTTCCGCCTGCAGCTGTAATTTTTTCTTCGGCGCCTTTCGTGAAATGCTGCGCTATTAGGTGCAACGGGCGCTCAATCGCCCCTCCACCCAGGACCCGAAGACCATCTTTTTCCAGCTTACGTATGATGCCGGCTGCGACAAGCTCATTGGCACTTATCTTGGCACCCGACTCAACGTCACCCAACCGGACTAAATCGCCGACATTTACGGTCGAATGTTGTTTCTTGAAAATGGCATTCGTGAAACCACGCTTAGGTAGTCGCCGATGCAAGGGCATTTGGCCGCCCTCAAATCCCCGCTTCGAATGGTATCCTGACCGCGAGCGCTGGCCCTTGTGGCCCCTGCCCGCAGTCTTCCCGGTGCCCGAGCCCATGCCCCGGCCAATTCTTTTTCTCTGACGTGTGGCGCCGGGATTCGGCTTTAAGTCGTTAATACCACTCATTCTTCCGTCCTTAACACTGTCTATTCGACCACTCGGACCAGATGCGGCACTTTAGCAATCATTCCCCGCACGTCGGGCGTGTCCTTCAGTTCGCGGACCGAATTCAATCGCCGTAATCCAAGTCCCCTGACGACGCGTCTCTGATCCTTGCTGGATCCAATAACGCTCCGATAATACTGAACCTTCAACATGGACGACTTTTTCTTCCGGCCAGCCATTATCCGGTCAACTCCTCAACGGCTTTGCCCCTCAAACGGGCTACGTCCTTAGGATTCTTCAATGACTTCAAACCCTCAAAGGTCGCTTTGACGACGTTGTGAGGGTTTGCCGTTCCGATCGACTTCGTGAGAATGTTGTTGATGCCGGCTGCCTGCATAACGGCACGCACAGCACCTCCCGCAATCACACCCGTTCCTTCGGCCGCCGGTTTCAGCAGAACGCGGCCGGCACCAAAGACCCCGACGATCCGGTGGGGTGTCGTGTTATTGATGATCGGCACGCTGATCAGATTCCGTTTAGCGATCTCAATTCCTTTGCGTATAGCAGCCGGCACTTCTTTGGCCTTACCGTTGCCGTACCCGACGCGACCTTTTTCGTCGCCGACGACTACCAGCGCGCTGAAGCTCAGATTCTTACCGCCCTTGACGACCTTGGTGACACGATTGATCGAAACGACCGTATCTGTAAACCCGTCTCCCAACTCGTCTCTGGGATTCCTTGATCTCGGATTGCCTGATCTGGGATTTCCTGCTCTCTGATTCGCCACCATAACTCCTCTTAGAATTTCAATCCCGCTTCGCGAGCCGACTCCGCGAGCGCTTTGACCCGGCCATGAAAAATATATCCGCCGCGATCAAAAACCACGCCATCCACGCCTTTACCTTTTGCACGTTTCGCGATCAGGCGTCCGACCGACTTGGCGGCCTCTACGTTGCCGCCGGTTGAGAGGCCCTTTTTGGCTTCGGCCTCATTGGATGCGGCAGAAGCGAGTGTCACCCCACTCTCATCGTCGATCAACTGCGCGTAAATGTTCTTGTTGCTGCGGAAAACGGCAAGGCGGGGCCGTGGGCCCGTTCCAGCAACTTTCTTACGGATCCGCCTGTGGACGCGTCTACGAAATTCGTAACGTGATGCCAATCCCGCCATTACGCTACAGCACCCCCGCCGGTCTTGCCGGCCTTCTTCTTCAAAACCTCGCCAACGTATCGAATCCCCTTATTCTTATATGGATCCGGCTTCCTCAAACTGCGAATAACCGCAGCCACCTGGCCGACTTGCTGCCGGTCCACCCCGGTAACCGTCAATCGAGTCTGTTTCTCTACCTTCACATCAATACCTTCGGGAATCGGGTATTCGATTGGATGCGAAAAACCGAGGGTAAAGATCACGGATTGCCCCTTGGTTTCAGCTCTGAATCCAACGCCGACGATATCCAGTTCCTTGGTAAAACCCTGTGAAACTCCCTGAACAGCATTGGCGGCCAACGCTCGCGCCAGACCATGAAACGCTCGCTGCGGACCTGTGTCATCGCTCCGCGTAAAGACGAGTTCGTTGTCGTTCTGCTCACAGGCGATTCCCTTTGGAAGAGGAGACGTCATGCTCCCCTTCGGTCCCGACAGCTGAAGCTCGCTTGTTCCGATCTGAACCTTGACCTTCTCAGGGATGGGAACGGGTTGTTTTCCTATTCGTGACATAACTTATTTCTTAATAAACGTCGCAAAGGACTTCTCCGCCAAATCCCTTTTTTCGAGCATCCTGGCCCGTCATAACGCCGCTGGAAGTACTGAGAATGTTGATTCCCAAACCTCCAAGCACCCTCGGAATATCTTTGTTGCTCACATAGACGCGGCAGCCTGGTCGGCTGACCCGCTTGAGTGAAGTAATCACATCCTCGCCCTTAGAGCTGTATTTCAGCGTCACTGTCAGGGCAAGCTTGCCTTCAACGGGGGCACATTTGTAGGTGGTGACGTATCCCTCTTCCTTCAGTATCCGGGCAATCTCGACCTTGAGATTCGAGGCAGGGATCCGAACTCTCTCGTGTCGCGCCAACAATCCGTTACGGAGCCGGGTTAACATGTCTGCGATTGGATCAGTCATACTCTTTCATCCTCACCAACTTGACTTCACCACGCCGGGAATCTCGCCTGCGAGAGAAAGACTCCGGAAGCAAATTCTACACAGCTGAAACTTGCGCATAAATCCTCGAGGACGCCCGCACCGCTTGCACCGATTCCGGTAACGGACATTAAATTTCTTCTTCTTAGCTTCCTTGGCTACTGATGACATACGTGCCATTCAATCTCCTACTGTTGACGAAACGGCATACCGAGCAGGCGGAGCAATTCCCGCCCCTCATCGTCGGTTTTAGCCGTTGTAACGAGTGTTACGTTCATGCCCTTAATCTTGTCGACCTTGGAATAGTCTATCTCCGGAAATATCAACTGATCCTGCAGGCCCAGCGTGTAGTTTCCTCGACCATCGAAAGAACGGGTCGGTAAACCTCGAAAGTCACGCACACGAGGCAGCGCCAAGCTTATGAGACGATCGACGAACTCATACATCCGCTCTCCACGCAAGGTCACGGCCGCACCAATGGGCATCTTTTCGCGCAGCTTGAAATTAGCGACCGACTTCTTCGCATGGGTAATAATCGGGCGCTGGCCTGTGATCGTTCCGAGTTCAACGACTGCCGTATCGAGAATCTTACTGTTCTGAATCGCCTCGCCGAGCCCCATGTTGACCACAATCTTCTCCAAGCGAGGCACGGCCATAACGTTCTCGTACTTGAAATGCTTGATCAGAGCGGGAACGATCTCGCTTTTATATTGTTCTCTCAGTCTTGACACGTATGTACTCCCGCCTAGCCCAACGTGTTCCCGCATTTCTTACACGTTCGCTCGCGCCGTCCGTCCTCAAGCACAATTATGCCAATGCGTGTGCGCTCGCTGCAGTTCTTGCACACAACCGCGACGTTCGAAACGTGAATTGGGGCTTCCTTTTCGACAATACCGCCTTTGATGTTCTTCTGTGGATTCGGGCGTGTATGACGCTTGATCATTTGCACGCCTTCAACCACAATCCGCTGCTTCTGCGGAATGACGATCAATACTCGACCGGTCTTCCCGCGGTCCTTCCCTCGAAGAACGTAAACCTCATCGTTTTTTCTAATTGGAGGAATCGCCCGCATTAAATGACCTCCGGAGCCAGTGAAACAATCTTCATGAATTGCTTCTCACGAAGCTCCCGGGCAACTGGCCCGAAAACGCGGGTACCGATTGGCTCGCGCTGCTCGTCTATCAACACGGCTGCATTCTGATCGAACCGGATATGAGTGCCGTCCTTCCGGCGATGTTCCTTACACGTCCGCACGATCACAGCCTTCACCACCGAGCCCTTTTTCACATTGCTTGCCGGGTTGGCCTCTTTCACCGACGCGGTGATGATGTCGCCCAAACCCGCATGCCTTCCGACAGATCCTCCCAGTGGCAAAATGCAGGCGATTTTCTTTGCGCCCGAATTGTCAGCCACCTCAAGGACGGTTCGCATTTGGATGCTCATAGCAATTACCTCGTGCTACACGCCCCGGGCCGACGACGGTTGCACGATCTCCCGAAGTCGCCAGCGTTTGTGCTTGCTCATCGGCCGTGTCTCGACAATACGCACTACGTCACCCGTGTGAGCCTTACCTTCCTCATCATGGACAAGGAACTTGGACCGGCGGGCGATGATCCGCTTATAAAGCGGATGCGGCACGCGCCGACTCACCTCGACCACGATGGTTTTCTGCATCCTGGTCCGCGTAACGACACCGACCTTTTCCTGCCGGTGGCGAACGCTGCCGGTCTCTTTCGGTTGACTTGTTTCCTCTACCATTTCCTAACCATGTTTAGTTCAATGCCCCAAAATTAGCACGCTCGCCAGGCCACTCGGATTAGCTGCTCTTTTGTTGTTCCGCCTGCCTCTCTTGAAGCAAAGTCAGCACGCGCGCCCGGTCCCGGCGGAGTTCCCGCATCTTCTTGAGCGCCTCGGCCTGCCCCATCGTCCATTGAAATCGCAGCCGAAAAGCTTCTTCCGACATTTCTTCTTTCCGATCGTTGAGCTCTTCGGCGGAAAGGTCTTTCAGTTTGTTGAGACGGTCCGTCGACTTCATCAGGATGTCCCCTCTGCAATACGTTCCATACGCGCCACAAATTTTGTCCGAATGGGCAGCTTCTGGGCAGCCAGGCGCATGGCCTCGCGTGCCACTTGTTCGGATACACCCTCCATCTCATAGAGAATCCGACCAGGCTTTACAGGCGCCACCCAGTAATCGGGCGCCCCTTTACCCTTACCCATCCGTGTTTCCGCGGGTTTCTTAGTCACAGGCTTGTCGGGAAATATTCGGATCCACACCTTTCCCCCACGCTTCACGAAACGCGTCATCGCAACCCGCGCTGCTTCGATCTGACGATCTGTGAGCCACGCCGCGTCCAGCGTTTTCAGTCCGTAGTCTCCGAATTCCAAGCTCGACCCGCGCCAGGCCTTACCCTTCATCCGACCGCGCTGTTGCTTGCGGTACTTGACTTTTTTCGGCATCAACATACGAACAATTCCTCGAAAAAGCTCAACCCTAAAGCTCGGCAGGACCCGGCTTTGTCGGCGCCTTCGACAGGATATCTCCCTTGTAAGTCCAACACTTCACGCCAATTACGCCGTATGTGGTGTAAGACTGCGCAAAGCCATAGTCGATGTCCGCGCGTAAGGTGTGCAGCGGAAGCTGTCCCTGCAAATACCATTCCGACCGTGCGATTTCCGCACCATTGAGCCGGCCGCTCACCCGCACCTTGATACCCTTCGCACCGAATCTCAGTGCCGAATCGACGGCCTTCCGCATTGCCCTCCGAAACGCAACGCGCTTCTCAAGTTGCATCGCGATGGACTCGGCAACCAACTGGGCATCCAATTCGGGTCGGTGGATTTCCTGAATATTAATGTAGACCTCGCGATTGGTCTGCTTCTGGATGTCACCCTTAAGCCTGTCGATCTCCGAACCCTTACGGCCAATGATGATGCCGGGACGGGAGGTATAGATCGTGATCCGAAGCTTGTTCGCCATTCGCTCGACTTCAATACTGCTGACGCCGGCATGGGAGAGCTGCTTCTTCAGCCTCCGCTTCAGGTCCAAATCTTCGTGAAGCAGCCTTCCGTAATCCTTGGTGGCAAACCACCGAGATCTCCACGGCTTAGTAATTCCAAGCCGAAACCCGTATGGATGTGTCTTTTGACCCATTAATCCCTCGTTTCGCAGTGTCGAGCGAAGAGTGACAAGTGAGCAGACAGTCGTCGCGCGTCACGCGTCACCGGCCACTCGCTACTCATTCCTTTTCCCCCAATTCAATCGTGATATGGCTCATCCTTCTCTGGTAGCGGAAAGCTCGCCCCATCGGAGCTGGCCGAATCCGTTTCAGCCGAGGCCCTTCATTAATGTACGCCTTCTCGATGAACAGGTTGTCGACATCAACGGCTTCGGACTTCTCTGTCGCATTGGCCACCGCGGAGCGAACGACCTTCTCGATCGGCTCTGTTGCGCGCTTATTCGTGAACTGCAATGTCATCAAAGCATCGTTCACGTTCTTTCCACGGATGAGATCCACCACCAAGCGGACCTTCTGAGGCGACATGCGTATGAACCGTGCTGTAGCTTTTGAAATCATCCTTTCTTCTGTAGGTGCGCTGGTCGCCGCCAGGAGCCGGCGCCTGTTAGCCTTTCTTAGCATGGGGCCCACCGTCCATTGACGGTCCCCCCATGCCGCGCACAATCCAATAGAGTGCGGTCATAGACCGCACCTACACTATCTTGGCGTCACCGCCTTGCCCCCAGCCGAATGCCCACGGAACGTCCGGGTAGGGGCGAATTCTCCAAACTTATGGCCAACCATATTTTCTGTCACGTAGACGGGTATGAATTTCTTCCCGTTGTGGACGGCGATCGTGTGGCCCACCATCTCGGGTGTTACGGTTGAGCGCCTGGACCAGGTCTTGTGCACCTTCTTTTCGTTCCGGGCATTCATCCCCGCGATCACCTTCTCCAGATGTTCGTCGATAAAGTAGCCCTTCTTGACGGATCGTGCCATAAAACCTACTTCTTCCTCTTGACGATGAATTTGTCGGTCCGCTTGTTGTTGCGTGTCCGATAACCCAAGGTCGGTTTGCCCCAGGGCGTCATGGGGTTATTGCCTTTGACGCGTCCTTCTCCGCCCCCATGTGGATGGTCCACCGGATTCATGACCACACCACGCACAGTCGGCCTCACTCCACGGTGCCGCATCCGACCCGCCTTGCCGAGGCTGATATTTTCGTGATCCAGGTTGCCGACCTGCCCCACCGTAGCCGCACAATCGACAGCGACGAGTCGGACTTCACCCGAAGGCAGCTTGATATGCGCATACTTCCCCTCTTTGGCAACCAACTGAGCCGAGCCACCCGCCGCACGCACCATCTGGGCCCCCTTTCCGGGACGGAGTTCGATATTGTGGATCGTTGTGCCGAGCGGAATGTTCTTGAGCGGCAAGGCATTGCCGACCAAAATGTCCGCGTCCGGACCTGAGACAACCTTCATACCAACCTTGAGCCCAACCGGTTGAAGGATGTAGCGCTTCTCACCGTCCACATACGAGAGTAGTGCGATAAAAGCGGATCGATTCGGGTCGTACTCAATCGTCTCAACACTGGCAGGAACCCCGGCCTTGTCGCGTTTGAAGTCGATGACCCGATACTGCTTTTTGTTACCGCCGCCTCGATGCCGGATGGTGATGTGCCCATAGTTGTTTCGTCCGCTGATCCTTTTCTTGGGCTCAAGCAAAGGCTTGTGCGGCTTATCTGTGGTGATCTCATTCTTGTAGTCGATCACTTCCTGGAATCGCCGCGACATCGGAGTCGGTTTGAATTTCTTTATTGCCATGTCAGTGTCCCGTCCTAGCCAAACGGACAATCTCTATATTTCGTCTCCGTACTCAATCATTTTTTCGCCCTCGGCCAGCTTTACATAGGCCTTTTTCCAGGACGGGAGATATCCGACGAAGCGACCGCGACGACGCATTTTGCCGCGTACGACCATCGTCCGGACATCCTCGACCTTAACCTTGAAGATCCGCTCCACGGCTTGCCGGATTTCCTGCTTACTGGCATCCGATTCCACCCTGAAGCAGAGCGTTCGCTGCTCTTCTTTCAGACCGAGTCCTTTCTCGGTAATAACCGGGCGGCGAATCACGTCGAATAGGGTACTCATTTCACCAGAACCTCTTGAAGGCCTTGGATCGCGGCCTTCGTGAATATCACGTGCCGGGAGTTCAGGAGCTGATAAGGGGTCACTTGAAGATTTGCGATGAGGCGGACCTCAGCGAGGTTGCGGGAAGCCATATGGAGATTCGGATTCTCTTGGTGATCGACCAAGAGCACTTTGCGCTTGAATCCCAACTTGCCCAAGGACTCCGCAAAGGGCTTCGTCCGATGACTCCCCAGGCTGAAGGCATCGACAACGCTGAGTTCAGAATCCCGAAGCTTCACCGTTAAGGCAGACCGTAATGCCGCCCGAAACATTTTCTTCGGAAGCTCATAGCCGTATTTCCTGGGTTTCGGACCGAACACTGTGCCTCCGGACCGCCACAGCGGGTTCCGTGCCTCTCCGACCCGCGCACGTCCCGAGCCTTTCTGGCGCCAAGGTTTTCGGCCGCTGCCCCGAACTTCAGCACGGGTCTTAGTCGAATGCGTACCTCTCCGGTGGCTCGCCAAATACTGCCGAACCGCATCGTGCATCAAGCCCTCGTTGACAGGAGCGTCGAACACGGTGTCAGCCAGTTCGATCGTCTCGACGACCTTATTGTCCAGATTCTTAACTTCGACTTTCGGCATACTAACCTGCTCTCTGAACCACAACGTATCCACCGTTGGGCCCTGGCACCGCGCCGCGCACCAAAATCAGGTTCTTTTCTTCGTCGACCCTATGCACGCGCAGTCCGCGAATCGTTACCCGCGCGGCGCCCATATGACCCGGCATCCGAGTCCCCTTGAACACGCGGGAAGGATAAGCAGACTGACCGATCGACCCCGGCGCCCGGTGGAACATGGATCCGTGGCTTCCCCGACCACCCGAGAATCCGTGACGTTTGATGACTCCAGCAAAACCACGCCCCTTACTGGTTCCCGTCACATGCACCCGATCACTGGAGTTGAAGATGTTGACCTGTACGCGATCACCTGTCTTAACCTCATCGTCACCGCTGAGACTCACTTCTCGAAGAAAACGCGCGGGCCCCACGCCGGCTTTCTTGAAGTGCCCGGCCATCGGCTTGCCAACGCGCTTTTCCTTAACAAATTCGACCAAGCCTAACTGGACAGCTTCATATCCATCACGGGCAACTGTCTTACGTTGCACGACGACACATGGGCCGACTTCGATAACGGTTACAGGCACAGCCGTCCCATCATCGCTCAGCACCTGGGTCATCCCAACTTTCTTACCTAAGAGTGCGTCTACCATTTTCTACCCGCATCGGACCCACGCCCTTCACTGCCCCGGAGCCTGCCGGCCATTTCCTTTCCTAAGTTCCGTGCTCTCGCCCAAAAGCCTTAATCTCGACATCAACACCCGCAGGCAAATCTAGCTTCATCAAGGCGTCCACCGTTTGGGGTGTCGGCTCGAGGATGTCGAGCAATCGTTTGTGCGTCCGGATCTCAAACTGCTCCCGCGACTTCTTATCCACGTGCGGTGAGCGTAAGACGGTGTACTTGTTGATGACCGTTGGGAGCGGAATCGGGCCGGCCACTCGGGCACCGGTACGTTTAGCCGTATCCACGATCTCACTCGATGATTGATCCAGAATCCTCGAGTCGTAAGCCTTAAGCCGAATGCGGATTTTCTCGTTTAGCATCGTTTAGCAACGTTGAAAAATGTCGTGATCGTCATTAGTGGCCTGTACCACTCAAATCGGGACCAGCGTTCGGGCCAAACGGCGCTGGATTCTAGGAGTCGACTCGGCGACGACGCGACGTCGCGGCGACGAGTAAATGCTCCTACATTGCGAGGAGCCGACGACAACGAAGACAATGCCGATTCGCTGGAACCCTCTGGGCCGATGGGTCTTGCCGGCGATATCTTCGTTACGAGCCGTCGTCGATGCGAAAACATCGACTTCCGTCTCGCGCCTCGATCTCGCCGGCAAGACCCATCGGCGCCGGTCTCGATTTGGGTAGTACAGGTCACTAGTCTTCAGTAATTTCAGTGACGGTACCGGCACCCACGGTGCGTCCGCCTTCACGGATTGCGAATCGCAAGCCCTTTTCCAGAGCCACCGGTGTGATCAACTCGATCTTCAAACTCACGTTATCCCCAGGCATCACCATCTCCACCCCTTCCGGTAGCGACGATGACCCCGTCACATCTGTGGTTCGAAAATAAAACTGTGGCCGATACCCGTTGAAAAACGGCGTGTGCCGTCCTCCCTCGTCCTTCGTCAGCACATACACCTCGGCGTTGAACTTCGTGTGCGGCTGGATCGATCCCTTCTTCGCCACCACCTGTCCCCGCTCCACTTCGTCCTTCTTCGTCCCCCGCAACAACAACCCCACGTTGTCGCCCGCCTGCCCCTCATCGAGCAGCTTCTTGAACATCTCCACGCCCGTGATCACCGTCTTGAACGTCGGTGTGAATCCCACGATCTCCAACTCTTCACCGACCTTTACGATCCCCCGCTCGATTCGGCCCGTCACCACCGTCCCCCGTCCCGATATCGAGAATATGTCCTCGATCGGCATCAAAAACGGCTTGTCCACGTCCCGCTCCGGCACCGGTATGTACTCATCCACCTTCGCCATCAACTCGTCGATCTTCGCCACCCACTCGTCTTCTTCATCCAACGCCTTCAGCGCCGACCCCCGGACCACCGGCACGTCATCCCCAGGGAATCCATACGACGTCAACAACTCCCGTACTTCCATCTCCACCAACTCCAACAGCTCCTCGTCTTCCACCGCGTCGCACTTGTTCAAAAACACCACCACATAAGGCACTCCCACCTGCCGCGCCAGCAATATGTGCTCCCGCGTCTGCGGCATCGGACCGTCTGTCGCCGCCACCACCAGGATCGCCCCGTCCATCTGCGCCGCTCCCGTGATCATGTTCTTGATGTAATCGGCGTGTCCCGGGCAGTCCACGTGCGCATAGTGCCGGTTCGGTGTCTGATACTCCACGTGCGCTGTCGCGATCGTGATCCCCCGTGCTTTCTCTTCCGGTGCATTGTCGATCGAATCAAACGACCGAAACGATACCGTCGGATCATTCTTCGCCAACGTCTTCGTTATCGCCGCCGTCAACGTTGTCTTCCCATGATCGATGTGTCCGATCGTCCCTACGTTGACGTGCGGCTTGTTTCGCTCAAATTTCTCTTTCGCCATGGCTTCTCTTCCTCGTCTGGTTTCTCTGTCTTCTGTTCGGACCGTCTATGACCACCCTCTTTTTCAATGTCGCCGTCTTCTATACCGGCTTAAATTCCCGCCCCTGAGCCTTCGCAACGATCTCTTCAGCGATCTGGGAAGGCACCTCTGAATATTGCCCAAAATGCATCGAGAACGTTGCGCGTCCTTGAGTCATCGAACGGAGGTCCGTGGCGTAACCGAACATCGTCGACAACGGCACATGAGCCCGAACAATTTGAGTTCCTTGACGCGCTTCCATACCGTCCACATGCCCGCGGCGGGAGTTCAAATCTCCGATTACATCGCCCAGGTAATCCTCAGGAAGCACCACCTCAATTCGCATCACAGGTTCCATCAAAGCTGGAGACGCCTTCCCGCAGGCCGTCTTGAACGCCTTTGAACCTGCAATTTTGAACGCGATTTCCGAGGAATCCACATCGTGATAAGACCCGTCAAACAGCGTGACCTTCAGATCACGCATCTCATATCCCGCCAGAACTCCGGACGTCATCGCCTCGGCGATCCCTTGCTGGACAGGCTTGATAAACTCTTTGGGAATCGAGCCGCCGACGATCTTGTTGACAAACTCCAGGCCCGTACCGGAAGCGGCAGGTTCAATCTTTATCTTGACGTGGCCGTATTGGCCCCGTCCACCGGTTTGCCGAACGTAACGCCCTTCAGCTTCAGCTGCCTTTCGAATCGTTTCCTTGTAAGAGACCTGTGGCTTACCTACATTTGCACCCACGCTGAACTCTCTCAGCATCCTGTCGACAAGGATCTCCAGATGCAGCTCACCCATCCCGGAAATAATGCTCTGTCCGGTATCCGTGTCAGTGTGCAATCGGAAAGTGGGGTCCTCTTGAGCCAGTTTCCCCAACGCCATTCCCATCTTTTCCTGGTCCGCCTTGGTCTTGGGTTCAATCGCAACCGAAATAACAGGCTCGGGGAAATCCATGGCTTCGAGAAGAATCGGCGCGGCATCGCTGCAAATCGTATCGCCTGTCGTTACGGTCTTCAATCCGACGGCGGCCGCAATATCTCCGGTATAGATGCTTTTTATCTCTTCACGCTTGTCCGCATGCATCTTCAACAGGCGCCCGATGCGTTCGCGTCTATCCTTCGCCGTGTTGTAAACGTGCGATCCGGACTCGATATGACCCGAATAGACCCTGAAGAAGGCCAGTTGACCGACGAAAGGGTCGTACATGATCTTGAAAACGAGCGCTGAAAACGGTTCTGAATCATCGGCCCTTCGGGTGACTTCTGAAGACCGGTCTGAAGTAAATCCGGTCACCGGAGGCACATCGAGAGGAGAGGGAAGGAAATCGACAACAGCATCAAGGAGGGTTTGGACGCCTTTATTCTTAAACGCTGAGCCACACAGGACCGGCGTCATCTTCATCTCGATTGTTGCACGCCTGACACCCGCCTTAAGCTCTTCGTCAGAGATTTTCTCTCCACTGACAAACTTCTCGAACAACCCTTCATCCGCCTCGCTGGCAGCCTCAATCAGTTTCTCGCGACGTGCGGCCGATTCTTCTTTAAGTTCTTCTGGAATCTCCTGTATTTCGTACTCAGCGCCGAGAGTTGCATCCGAATAGACAATCGCCTTTTGCCCGATCAGATCGATAACGCCCAAAAACTTATCTTCTTTCCCGAGTGGTAACTGAAGCACAACAGGATTTCCACGCAATCGGGTCCGCATCATCTCGACACAGTTATCGAAGTCGGCTCCGGCTCGATCCATCTTGTTGACGAAGGCAATCCGGGGCACACGATACTTGTCTGCCTGCCGCCACACAGTTTCCGATTGAGGCTCGACACCGCCAACCGCGCAAAAAACCGCCACAGCGCCATCCAGCACTCGAAGAGATCGCTCGACCTCCGCCGTGAAATCTACGTGACCGGGGGTATCAATTATGTTGATTCGGAAATCGTTCCAGAAACATGTCGTGGCGGCCGAGGTAATGGTAATTCCACGCTCCTGCTCCTGCTCCATCCAGTCCATGGTGGCCGTGCCTTCATGCACCTCTCCCAACTTATAATTGATTCCTGTGTAGTAGAGAATCCGCTCCGTGGTAGTCGTCTTACCGGCATCGATATGGGCCATGATGCCGATATTGCGGGTTCTCTCTAGTTGTACAACGCGAGGCATGGTCTTCTAATTGCACTACCAGCGATAGTGGGCAAACGCCTTGTTCGCTTCCGCCATCCGGTGCGTATCTTCTTTCTTTTTCACAGCATTTCCACGATTGTTAGCAGCATCGAGCACCTCGCCGGCAAGCTTTTCTTCCATCGATTTCTCACCCCTTGAACGCGAATAACCGATGAGCCAGCGAATTCCGAGCGACGTCCGGCGGACGCTAGATACTTCCAAAGGCACCTGGTATGTTGATCCACCCACGCGGCGTGACTTTACTTCCAGCACGGGCTTTATATTCTCGATCGCCTTCTTGAACACCTTCAGGGGATCATCACCGGCTTTCTCTTCGACGATCTTCAGTGCGCGGTAGAAAATCTGCTGCGCAACGCTCTTCTTACCTCCCCACATCATCTGGTTGACGAATTTCGACACGAGCGTACTCGAATAAACCGGGTCGGGTAGGATCTCGCGGCGTACTACGTGGGCCTTTCTGGGCATACAAACCTCAAAACGACTTCCTCAAAAGCCAAGGGAAGTCGCGGCCTTTCGGCGCAGTTTATTGACGAATCATGCGGAGCCTATACCCGGGGGTAGATCCCGGCGGCAGACCCCGTACTTCGGCAGTCTTAAGCTTTCGGTCGCTTCGCGCCGTACTTCGAACGCGACTGCTTGCGGCCCGTCACACCCGCAGCGTCCAATGTCCCACGGACAACGTGGTATCGAACACCCGGCAAATCCTTTACGCGACCGCCGCGAATCAAAACGATGGAGTGCTCCTGCAGGTTGTGTCCGATTCCAGGGATGTAAGTTGTAACCTCGATCCCATTCGTCAACCGGACCCGGGCCACCTTACGCAAGGCTGAATTCGGCTTCTTTGGCGTAGACGTATAAACACGGGTACACACGCCACGCTTCTGCGGACAATTCTGCAGTGCAGGGCTGCCCGTCTTATACTTCGGCTTCTTTCGACCCTGTCGAACCAGTTGGTTGAACGTCGGCACGATGCTTCAACTCCTGAACTCTTCGTCGCTCCCCCTGTAACAAAACCGTCCGTAGGGGAAAGTCATTAATCTTATTAGATTGGTTAAGTGCTTGTCAATCCATACACTTCCAAAAAACATCACCATCCGTCCGGCCCGCCTGTCCGACCCATGTTCCGGTTCCACTCGTCGCAGCCGGAAGGCCCTGTGGATCGAGGAGTACGGCAGAATCAAATCCAACCAAGATCGGGTCGCTATGCCCAATCCGGCTTTATTTTTCAGTGACTTAGATCGTCAAGAATTCCTGGCTCGATCGCTCCGGGTTTTGTGGTGGATCAAGCACTTCGAACTCCTCAGGAAGTACCGATTCGGGCTCCGCTTCGTTGGCCAGGAAAACGTTTCGATAGTAGTCGAGGCCCGTTCCCGCAGGAATCAGTCGTCCCATGATGACGTTCTCCTTCAAACCCCTCAGGTAGTCGATTTTCCCGCTGATCGAGGCTTCTGTCAGGACACGAGTTGTTTCCTGGAACGAAGCTGCCGATATGAACGAGTCCGTCGCAAGAGACGCTTTGGTAATACCCAGCAGCAATGGCCGTCCAGACGCCGGCGCGCCGCCATTGGAGCGGACACGATCGTTCTCCTCCTGAAAGCGGAAACGGTCGATCTGGGCATCGATAAGAAACTCAGTATCGCCCACCTCTTCTACTTTGATCCAGCGCATCATTTGGCGCACGATCACCTCGATGTGCTTATCGTTAATCGTAACGCCCTGCAGACGGTAAACCTCCTGGACTTCATTCACCAGATACGTCTGCAACTCCTTCTCCCCGAGAACGGCAAGGATGTCGTGCGGGTTGCGAGGCCCGTCCATGAGTGGCTCTCCGGCACGCACGGACTCACCTTCCTGAACGTTGACGTGCACTCCCCGAGGCAGGGAATACTCACGCTCGACGCCCTCACTGACGACTGAGATTTTGCGCTGACCCTTGCTGACGTCACCGTACTTGACCATGCCGTCGATCTCGGTGATCACGGCCGTCTCTTTCGGCTTGCGGGCTTCGAACAACTCCTGGACTCTAGGCAAGCCACCGGTAATATCTTTCGTCTTCGTTGTTTCGCGAGGGATCTTTGCGAGAACGTCGCCCTGATATACAGGATCGCCTTCTCCAACAATGAGGTGGGCGCGCGAAGGAATCAGGTATTTCTTCAGAAGCTTGTTGTTCTTGTCCCGTATCTGAAGCGTCGGTTGACGCTTCTCATCAGGAGAATCGCTTACAACCCAGCGGGACAGTCCGGTAACCTCGTCAAGTTCCTCGTGCATCGTCACGCCTTCGACAAGGTCCTTGAAATGAACAACGCCGCCGAACTCCGTCAGGATCGCGAAGGTGTACGGGTCCCACTCTACCAACACCGCTCCGACTTCCACTTCCTGATCCTCATCTACCTTAAGCCGGGCGCCGTAGACTATGGTGTAGCGTTCCTTTTCCCTTCCCTTGTCGTCAACAATGACAAGGACTCCATTCCTATTCATCGCGACCAGAAATCCTGTCTTGTCCCGAACGGTCTGAAGGTCTTGGAACTTGACGATGCCCCCATTCTTGGCTTCCAGGTTGGTCTGCTCGAACACCCGACTAGCCGTTCCGCCGATGTGGAAGGTTCTCATCGTGAGCTGCGTACCCGGTTCTCCAATTGACTGCGCCGCAATTACGCCCACTGCTTCGCCGATTTCAACGAGATTGCCCGTTGCAAGATTGCGGCCGTAGCATCGGACGCAAACACCGCGCCGGGATTCACAGGTCAGCACGGAGCGGATCTTCACGCGCTCTATCCCAGCGACCTGAATCGAGCTGGCAAGATCCTCGGTGATCTCGTTATTCACGTCGACTATCGTCTTGCCTTCATAGTCTTTGACCTTTTCGAGAGAGACACGGCCGATAATACGGTCTCGCAAGGGCTCGATGATTTCGCCCGACTCGACGATCGAGCCGACGAAGATGCCATCGACCGTACCGCAGTCGTCTTCGCTGATGATCACGTCCTGAGCCACGTCGACAAGGCGGCGCGTCAGATAACCTGAATCGGCGGTTTTCAACGCCGTATCGGCCAATCCTTTCCGGGCTCCGTGTGTTGAGATGAAGTACTGCAAAACGTGGAGACCTTCGCGGAAATTGGCGGTGATCGGTGTCTCGATGATCTCCCCAGAAGGTTTGGCCATCAGACCGCGCATTCCGGCAAGCTGCCGGATCTGTTGTTTCGATCCTCGAGCTCCCGAGTCAGCCATCAGCAGGATCGGATTGAAGTCATGGCTTTGCTGTTCCGTCGTCTCCATTTCGTTGAACATCATGTCGGATATTTTTTCAGTAACGTCCGACCAAATGGCAATCACCTTGTTGTAACGTTCGCCGTTGGTGATCGCACCATCCCGGTACTGCGAGTCGACCTTAACGACCTCTGTCTGTGCATTGCTTACGAACTCCCGTTTTCCCGGTGGAACGATGAGGTCGTTGATGCCGATCGAAATTCCGGCGTTCGTTGCATAGCGGAACCCAAGCGTTTTGATGTGATCCAACGTTATCACCGTCATGTCAGCCCCGTACCGCAAGTGGGTATGACTGACCAGCTGGGCGAGGCCCTTTTTCTTCAGCACTCCGTTGACGAATGGCATACCTTCAGGAAGGTTGTCGAAGAGAATCACGCGGCCGACTGTTGTTTCAAGCATCCGATTCTCAACGTCCAGCGCTTCGACATGAGTGATCGCTTGCGGGTCATAAGCTGTCGTCATGTCGATGAGTGAACCCGTGTATCTCAACCGGATCGGCGTTTGGGTTTCGACCTGCCCGGCTTCGTACGCCATCAGGACTTCTTCGACTGTGCCGAACGCGCGACCTTCGCCACGGGTACCTTCCTTGGCGCGGGTCAGATAGTAGACACCAAGAACCATGTCCTGACTGGGAACTGCAATCGGTTGGCCGCTGGCCGGGGACAGGAGGTTGTTCGTCGACAGCATCAGCACAGAAGCTTCGATCTGAGCTTCGGGCGATAACGGGATATGAACAGCCATTTGGTCGCCGTCGAAGTCTGCGTTGAATGCCGTACACACCAAGGGGTGGATCTTGATCGCTTTTCCTTCGACCAGGACTGGTTCAAAAGCCTGAATTCCCAGCCGATGCAGCGTGGGCGCACGGTTGAGCAAAACAGGATGCTCCTTGATGACATCCTCAAGAATGTCCCATACTACCGGATCATAGCGTTCAACCATTTCCTTGGCAGCCTTCACAGTGGTGCAGTGACCACCCTGTTCAAGGCGGTTGTAGATGAAGGGCTTGAACAACTCCAAAGCCATCTTCTTGGGCAGACCACACTGATTGAGTTTCAGTTCCGGTCCCACAACAATGACGGAGCGGCCCGAGTAATCGACGCGTTTTCCGAGCAGGTTCTGCCGGAACCTTCCCTGCTTACCTTTTAGAGTGTCCGAAAGAGACTTGAGGGGGCGGTTATTGGCTCCTCGCAGGATGCGGCCGCGACGGCCGTTGTCGAACAACGCGTCGACAGCCTCCTGCAACATTCGCTTCTCATTCCGAACGATGACTTCCGGAGCATGAAGCTCGATCAACTTCTTAAGCCGATTGTTTCGGTTGATAACCCTCCGATACAGGTCGTTCAAGTCCGATGTCGCAAACCGGCCGCCATCCAATGGGACCAGCGGTCTCAATTCAGGCGGAATCACCGGCAGAACATCCAAAATCATCCATTCCGGCTTGTTACCGGACTTGACGAACGCTTCGACAACCTTCAGCCGCTTCGCGAACTTGATCTTCTTTTGCTGCGACGTCTCGTTCTTCATCTTCACCCGCAGTTCCTCTGACATCGTCGCGATATCGAGTCGCTTGAGGAGCTCTTTGATGGCCTCTGCGCCCATCATCGCCACGAACTTGCCCGGGTGCTCCTGTTGCATCTGGCGGAACTTTTCTTCGGTCAGCAGCTCGCATTCCTTGAGGGGAGCTTCTCCCTGATCCACCGTTACGTAAGCCTCAAAGTAAAGGACCCGCTCCAGGTCACGAAGAGACATGTCGAGAAGGTGCCCGATGCGGCTTGGCAGTCCCTTGAAGAACCAGACATGGGAACACGGGCTGGCGAGCTCGATGTGCGCCAACCGTTCTCTTCGAACCTTCGAAAGGGTAACTTCAACACCGCACTTGTCGCAGACAACGCCGCGGTGCTTCATCCTTTTGTACTTGCCGCACAAGCACTCCCAATCGGTGACCGGACCGAAGATGCGAGCACAAAACAGGCCGTCCTTTTCCGGTTTGAAGGTCCGATAGTTGATCGTTTCAGGTTTGGTCACCTCACCATGGGACCATGACCGGATTTTTTCAGGGGATGCGAGACTAATCCGGATGCTGTCGAAATCGGCGATCGGTGCCGCCCGGTCGTAGGGATTGGATCTGATCAAAGCAATTACCTCCTCGAAGGAGTTAAGAAATCAGTGACGATTGACAAGCGCGGGGCGAAGAGTTCGGGACGATTCACCGAGAACTCGCCGCCTATTCACTAATCTGTTCCGGCTGAAGCGGATGGCTTCCTCTTCATCAACTCGACGTCAAGACAGAGGCTCTGAAGCTCTCGAATCAGCACATTGAAGGATTCGGGGACGCCAGGCTCAATTGCGGCCTCGCCTTTAACGATCGCTTCATAGATTTTTGTACGTCCGAAGACGTCGTCCGACTTGGACGTCAGAAGTTCCTGGAGTATGTGGGCGGCCCCATACGCTTCGAGAGCCCAAACCTCCATCTCACCGAAACGTTGGCCTCCAAACTGCGCCTTACCACCCAGAGGTTGCTGAGTGATCAGCGAGTACGGACCGATTGACCGGGCATGAATCTTGTCGTCAACCAGGTGAGATAGCTTGAGCATGTAAATGTATCCCACCGTTACTTCCTGCTCGAACGGCTCGCCTGACATCCCGTCATAGAGCCGCGTCTTACCGCTGTCAGGCAGGTTGGCCTGACCAAGCGCGGATTTGATCTCCGCTTCTGTCGCGCCATCAAAGACCGGGGTTGCGAAATACAGACCCAGGGCATGAGCAGCCCACCCAAGGTGAGTCTCGAGAATCTGACCCACGTTCATCCTCGACGGCACTCCAAGGGGATTCAAGACGATTTCCATCGGCGTACCGTCCGGCAGAAAAGGCATATCTTCCTCAGGCAGGATTCGAGCGATCACACCCTTGTTGCCGTGCCGGCCCGCCATCTTGTCTCCGACCGAAAGCTTTCGCTTCATCGCGACATAGACTTTGACCAGCTTAATCACGCCTGGCGGCAGCTCATCACCACGCCGCAGCTTGGAGATACGATCTTCATGAACTTTTCGCAGCACGTCGATCTGACGCGTCGTCATGCCCTCGATTTCCTGAATCTCAGTTGAATTTTTGGAGCCGTCGGTGAATTTCAGCTTCAGAAGCTCGCGCATCGACAGGTTTTCGATTATTTTCCGAGTCAACACTGTCTTCTTCGCAATGATCTTCCGTCCGCTCCGCTCGTGAACGAGCTGATTCGACGTCGTCTTGCCGCTAAGGATCGGCTCCATCCGCTTGTTTCTCTCGTCTGCCAGAATGCGGATCTCGTCGCGCAGGTTCTTCTCCAGGCGCTGCAACTCCATCTCTTCAATCGACATCGCCCGCTCATCTTTTTCCGCACCCTTGCGAGAGAAGATGTTCACATCGACGACGATTCCTTCGATACCTGGCGGACATATAAGCGATGCATCACGAACGTCTCCGGCTTTTTCGCCGAAAATGGCTCGCAGCAATTTCTCTTCAGGCGTGAGCTGCGTTTCGCCTTTCGGCGTCACCTTGCCTACGAGCACGTCGCCCGGTTTTACGTTTGCGCCGATTCGGATAATGCCCGCCTCATCCAGGTCGTTGAGGAAGGACTCGCTGACGTTCGGAATGTCGCGCGTGATCTCTTCGGGGCCGAGCTTGGTATCTCGCGCTTCGATCTCGAACTCTTCGATGTGAATCGATGTGTAATAGTCGTCCTTGACCAATCGCTCGGAAACCAGAATCGCGTCCTCGAAGTTGTAGCCACGCCAAGGCATGAAGGCGACCAGTATGTTTCGTCCCAGCGCAAGTTCACCCCGTTCGGTGCAAGGTCCGTCTGCAAGCACGTCTCCTTGACGAACACGGTCTCCCTTCCGGACGACGGGCTTCTGATTGATACAGGTATTCTGATTGGAACGCTTGAATTTGGTCAGCGAGTAAATGTCGGCACCGACTTCCCTGGAAAAAAAACTCTCTTCGGCGCCTTCGACACGAACGATGATCCGCTCGGAATCGACAGAGTCGACGACGCCGCTGCGTCTACAAATAACGACAGCGCCGGAATCGCGCGCTGTAATCTCTTCCATTCCGGTGCCAACAAACGGCGCGTCCGTCCGCAGCAAGGGAACGGCCTGGCGTTGCATGTTCGATCCCATCAACGCACGGTTCGCATCGTCGTTCTCCAGGAACGGAATCAGCGAGGCAGCCACCGAAACCAGCTGCTTGGGAGAGACATCTACGAAGTCAACTTCTTCACGGTGTTTCAGGACGAAATTACCTGACTGCCGCACGTTGACCAGCTCATTGACCATCCGTCCGCGGTCATCCAACTCCACGTTGGCCTGAGCAATCAAATATTCGTCTTCCTCCCACGCAGAGAGATAGAAGGAGTGCGGCTCGAATTCGATTCGCTTCTTGCCCGCCAATGAACGATTGTCCTTCTCGACGATTTCCCGCTCGACGTGCGACCCGACGTCGTGTTTCGACCCACCTTTAGAAAGAACGGTCACATAATCGATAACGCGCCCCTTCTTTACCTTGCGATACGGGCTTTCGATAAAACCGAACTCGTTGATGCGAGCGTAACAACTCAATGACGAGATCAGTCCGATGTTGGGTCCTTCCGGTGTTTCGATAGGGCATATACGCCCGTAATGTGTGGGATGGACGTCTCGAACCTCGAATCCCGCGCGTTCCCGGGAGAGTCCGCCCGGACCCAATGCCGAAAGGCGCCTCTTGTGAGTGATTTCGGAAAGAGGATTCGTCTGATCCATAAATTGAGACAGCTGCGATGAACCAAAGAACTCGCGGACGGCAGCGATCACAGGCTTAGCGTTGATCAAGTCGTGAGGCATTGCGGTTATCATTTCCTGATAGACCGACATTTTCTCCTTGATAGCCCGTTCCATCCGAACCAGCCCGATTCGGAATTGATTCTCCAGCAACTCTCCGACGGCGCGAACCCGGCGATTACCCAGATGATCGATGTCATCCACCTGACCGATGGGCTTGCGCAACATCAAGAGATAGGAAATGACGCCGTAGAAATCACTAGGTTCCAGGATCCTGTTCTCCAGAGGAGTCGTCATGTCCAGCTTGATATTGAACTTTAGCCTGCCGACCCTTGAAAAATCGTACTTGCGCGGGTCAAAGAACATGCCATCAAACAGGTTCGTGGCGGTGTCCAGAGTGGGGGGATCGCCAGGTCGCAGCTTACGGTAGATCTCGATCAGGGCTTCCTCCGAAGTCTTGATCGTGTCCTTCTTAACGGTCTGGCTCAAAACGACGCCGATATCGTCGCGTTCGGGGAAGAACACGGCGAGTTCCGGCACACCGGCATCGATTGCCGATCGGACGATCGTCTGATTCAGCTCGCTGTTGGCCTCGGCGATCACTTCACCCGTGTTGGTGTCTACAATGTCCCCAGCCGTGAACGCGCCTTCAAAGTCTTCGGCAACAATTTCGAACTGTTTCAGCTTGGATTGCTTTATATTCTGAAACACCGAAGCAGTGATCTTCTTGCCGGCCCCAACCAGCAGTTCTTTTGTCTTCGGGTTCCGGATCTCTTTGCTGACCCGCATTCCACGAACCGTGGAAGAAAACTTCCAGAACAGCTTCTCCTTGTCGATCTTGATCGTATCGATCGAGTAGAACTTGCGGATGATCTCTTCGTCGTTCTTCAGTCCAAGAGCCCGCAGGAAGATCGAAGCGAGAAATTTTCGTTTCCGGTCGATCCTGACGTAAAGGATGTTCTTCGCAGTCTCGTATTCGAACTCGACCCATGAACCGCGGTAGGGAATGATCTTGCCGAGGAAGTAGTCGCGAGCTGGCGTCGATTCGAAAAAGACACCAGGACTCCGGTGTAATTGGCTGACGATCACGCGCTCAGTACCGTTGATGACGAACGTACCGTTCTCGGTCATCAATGGAATCTCCCCGAAGTACACCTCTTGTTCCTTGATGTCGCGGATGGTCTTGGCGCCCGTATCCGGATCCTTGTCGAAAATCGTCAGGCGGATCGTGACCTTGAGTGGCGCCGAGTACGTCATACCTCGCGCCTGGCACTCGTTGACGTTGTATTTGAGGTTTAACTGAACGGGATCTCCGCACTTCTGGCAAAAAGTGACCAGATTCTTGTTATTTGTGCCGCAATGCCGGCACATCACAGTGCTTTCTGCAGAAAACGGATTTGTCGTGATCGTACTGCCGCAGGAACGGCAAGTGCTACGTAAATGGTGGAGCCCCTTCAAGGTCCCGCACTTGCACTCCCAATTCCCAATCGAATAACTTATGAATTCAAGAGTAGACACTCCCCGAAAGTCTGAGATTGGAAAGACCGAATTGAAAACTGCCTGAAGCCCCGTGTCTTCACGTTCGTCCGGCAGCATGTTCATTTGAAGAAACCGCTCGTACGACTTCTTCTGCACCTCGATGAGATTCGGAATCTGGATCGCCGTCTTGATCTTCGAAAAGTTAGTTCTTTCTCTAGTGATTTTCGTATTAATGTCTGCCATTTGTGGTGTTTACTCCTGAAATGACAACGCGCCGGGCGCAAGACGAGCTTCGTCCTGCGGCCCCGGCCGTCCAATTCTGCGACCCGTGGCCATCCTCTGGAAGATATTCTTTCGGTAGCGAACCGATGGGTGCTCCCGCGATCGATGCCTGATTTTCAAGAACCGAATTACTTCACTTCTACAGTGGCGCCAGCTTCTTCGAACTGTTTCCTGATTTCTTCGGCTTCGCCCTTGTTCACGCCCTCTTTGATCGACTTCGGAGCGGACTCGACAAGGTCTTTGGCTTCTTTCAAACCTAAACTTGTCAGCTTTCGTACTACCTTGATGACAGCGATCTTGTTGCCGCCAAAACCGGTCAGTACAACATCGAATTCCGTCTGTTCTTCTTCCGCTGCTCCACCACCACCCGCGGGGGCGCCAGCCACCGCGACAGTAGCCGCAGCTGCGCTGACACCGAAAGCTTCCTCGATCCCCTTAACCAACTCGGAAGCCTCGATCAGCGAAAGACCTTTGATTTCCTCGATGATGCTAGCTACTTTATCCGACATGCGATTCTCCTGATTGATGAATGCTGGGTCATTCACGACAGAGCTGGAAATTCCGAACTCCAGCCTCTGGCTCGTCCCACAAACCCTCTGTAAAATCAGGGCTGTGCCCCTGGAATTTTCCTACCCGAATTTCTCTCCCTCGACGGCCTGCCCTAACGCGACAGCAAGATTTCGACCGACAGCGTTGACGCCGACGGCAATCCGCTGCGCCGGGGCGTTGATCAAATACATCAGCTGAGCGATCAACTCATCGTGGGAAGGCAGTGCCGCGATCTCAGCCAGAGTTGAAATTTCGACTACGCGGCCTTCGACCATTCCCGCTTTGAACTGGAAAGCCGGATTCGCCTTTGCGTAATCGGAAAGAGCCTTCGCCAGCGTGACCGGGTCTCCGGAATTGTAGGCAATCGCCGTGGACCCCTCAAACGAACCTGTCAGTGGCTCCGCCCGGGTTCCTTCGGCGGAGATTTTGGCGAGTCTATTCTTGACGACTTTATACTTGCTGTCGGCCTTGCGTACCTTGCGACGAAGGTCGGTATCTTGCTCGACATTGAGCCCCTTGAACTGAACAAGAATGAGGTTCTCCGCCTCGGTCAGCTCTTTCTTCAAATGTTCAACTTCTTCCTGTTTCTGTTTCTTGGATTTCACCAAATTCTCCTTGGCAACTGAAACCGGCTCGCTTCGGACGTGATTGCTATCACTTGCTGTCGCGTGTTGTCACTTGGCTTCAACAGAAGCAAGGTCGACATCGATCCCCGGGCTCATTGTGGTTGCCACCGTTACGCGGCGGACGTATTTACCCTTCAAAGATACCGGCCGCGCCTTGAAGATCGAATCAGCCAAGGTGCGCACGTTTTCAACCAGCTTGGTATGGTCGAACGAAACCTTTCCGCACGGTACGTGTATGACTCCGGTCTTGTCGACGCGGTACTCCACTTTACCGGCCTTGACTTCCTCGACGGCCTTCGCGACCTCAAAGGTCACCGTGCCCGTTTTCGGGTTCGGCATCAGACCTCGTGGGCCAAGTACCCGGCCCAGCTTACCCACCGATTTCATCATGTCCGGAGTCGATATACAGGCATCAAAATCAAGCCAGCCACCCTGAATCTTTGCGACAAGGTCCTCGCCACCGACCAACTCAGCGCCGGCTTCCTCAGCTTCTCGAATCTTTTCACCGGATGCGATGACACAAATGCTCTTGGACTTACCCAGTCCGTTGGGCAGGACGACCGTACCACGCACCATCTGGTCGGCATGCTTGGGATCCACTCCGAGCCGCATGTGCAGTTCGACGGTCTCGTCGAACTTTGCGAACTTAATCTTCTGAAGGGTCTCGATCGCCTCATCAATGGCATACACCCTATCTTCGATCTGTTCGGAGGCCTTGCCGTAATTCTTGGTTACCTTTGCCATATCCTAGCCTCCTATAACCTCAAGACCCATGCTGCGGGCTGTCCCTTTAATAATCTGTACAGCCGCTTCCAGGCTTGCCGCGTTCAAGTCCGGCATCTTTGTGCGGGCGATTTCCTCGACCTGCTTCTCAGTCACCTGGCCCACCTTGGTCTTGTTAGGCTCCCCGGACCCTTTGGCTATGCCAGCCGAACGCTTCAGCAGTACGGCGGCTGGAGGTGTCTTAGTGATGAAACTGAAGGATCGGTCCGCATATACCGTGATCACAGCCGGAATGATGAGTCCTTCCTGATCCTTCTCCGAAGTCCTGGCATTAAAGGTTTTACAGAAATCCATGATCGCCACACCGTGCTGCCCAAGCGCCGGGCCCACAGGGGGCGCAGGCGTCGCTTTACCTGCAGGAATCTGTAGCTTGATCAGACCTATGATTTTCTTCGCCATAATCCTTTAAACTGTCTCTGCTGTTTCTAGGTTTTCTCCACCTGTAGAAAATCCAGTTCCACAGGAGTCGAGCGCCCGAATATCGTAACCATAACTTTCAGAGTGTTCCGGTCGTCGTTCACCTCATCCACAATGCCATTGAAGGTGCTGAAAGGGCCGTCGATGATATTGACGGTTTCACCGCTCTCGAAGCTCAGCTTCGGTTTGGGCCGGTCCGCCGCCGCCGTCTCGACCCTGTACACGATTTGCTTTACTTCTTCGTCCGACAACGGAGTCGGAGATGAACCGGAACCTACGAAACCCGTCACCCGGGGCGTGTCTTTGACCAGGTGCCAGGCCTCATCGCTCGGCCCCCCGGTTTCGGTATCTTCCATCTCGACCAATACATAGCCTGGATAAAACATTTTCTGAGAAATCACACGCTTACCACCCTTGACCTCGATGACCTCTTCGGTCGGTATCAGAACGTCGCAGACTTGGTTTTCGAGTCCGAAAGCCGCAACCCGCGAACGCAGGCTTTCTGCAACTTTTCGCTCGAATCCCGAATACGTGTGAATGATGTACCACTGCTTGGGCAAAGAAGTGCTACCCTCCGCTACCGAAATAAGCCAAAACGCGGTTAAGCCCCAAACCGAGAACGTAGTCGACCAAACCCAGATAAACGCCAAAAAAGAAGACAGCGATAATTACGACGACAGTCGTACCTATGATTTCGTCGCGTCCAGGCCAGGAGACCTTCTTGACCTCGCTCCGGACGTCACCATAGAACTGGGTACTGCGTTGGGACCAGTCTTTGACTCTCTCAACCGGGTTCATAGAATCAGTAAAATCATTGCAGCCCTAAGCGTCCGCGTCGGGCTTCTAACTGCAGCCGTCTGCTATTTTTAGGCAGGCCAGGAGGGAGTCGAACCCCCAACATCCGGTTTTGGAGACCGGCGCTCTGCCAGTTGGAGCTACTGGCCTGGACTTAGAACAGTCGAAAGCAAATGATTGTAACAGATTACACCTACTTCGTCTCGCGATGGACGGTGTGATGCCGGCAGCGCGGGCAATATTTCTTCGTTTCCAGTCGATCCGTGTGCTTTTTCTTGTTTTTCGTGTTCGAGTAGTTTCGTTCTTTGCACTCGGTACACTGTAAAGTAATGATATCTCGCATGATATTGACCCTCGCGGCATTACAAGTGGCGCCGTATCGCCTTCCAGCCTCGCGGGCGTCGCTGTGTTACGAGTTACTGGTTCGAGTCTTCAGTCTTCAGTAATTTCAGTGACGGTACCGGCACCCACGGTGCGTCCGCCTTCACGGATTGCGAATCGCAAGCCCTTTTCCAGAGCCACCGGTGTGATCAACTCGATCTTCAAACTCACGTTATCCCCAGGCATCACCATCTCCACCCCTTCCGGTAGCGACGATGACCCCGTCACATCTGTGGTTCGAAAATAAAACTGTGGCCGATACCCGTTGAAAAACGGCGTGTGCCGTCCTCCCTCGTCCTTCGTCAGCACATACACCTCGGCGTTGAACTTCGTGTGCGGCTGGATCGATCCCTTCTTCGCCACCACCTGTCCCCGCTCCACTTCGTCCTTCTTCGTCCCCCGCAACAACAACCCCACGTTGTCGCCCGCCTGCCCCTCATCGAGCAGCTTCTTGAACATCTCCACGCCCGTGATCACCGTCTTGAACGTCGGTGTGAATCCCACGATCTCCAACTCTTCACCGACCTTTACGATCCCCCGCTCGATTCGGCCCGTCACCACCGTCCCCCGTCCCGATATCGAGAATATGTCCTCGATCGGCATCAAAAACGGCTTGTCCACGTCCCGCTCCGGCACCGGTATGTACTCATCCACCTTCGCCATCAACTCGTCGATCTTCGCCACCCACTCGTCTTCTTCATCCAACGCCTTCAGCGCCGACCCCCGGACCACCGGCACGTCATCCCCAGGGAATCCATACGACGTCAACAACTCCCGTACTTCCATCTCCACCAACTCCAACAGCTCCTCGTCTTCCACCGCGTCGCACTTGTTCAAAAACACCACCACATAAGGCACCCCCACCTGCCGCGCCAGCAATATGTGCTCCCGCGTCTGCGGCATCGGACCGTCTGTCGCCGCCACCACCAGGATCGCCCCGTCCATCTGCGCCGCTCCCGTGATCATGTTCTTGATGTAATCGGCGTGTCCCGGGCAGTCCACGTGCGCATAGTGCCGGTTCGGTGTCTGATACTCCACGTGCGCTGTCGCGATCGTGATCCCCCGTGCTTTCTCTTCCGGTGCATTGTCGATCGAATCAAACGACCGAAACGATACCGTCGGATCATTCTTCGCCAACGTCTTCGTTATCGCCGCCGTCAACGTTGTCTTCCCATGATCGATGTGTCCGATCGTCCCTACGTTGACGTGCGGCTTGTTTCGCTCAAATTTCTCTTTCGCCATGGCTTCTCTTCCTCGTCTGGTTTCTCTGTCTTCTGTTCGGACCGTCTATGACCACCCTCTTTGTGCGTGGTCATAAGACCGCGCTGACTAAGGAGCGGGAGACGGGATTCGAACCCGCGACCAACGGCTTGGAAGGCCGTGACTCTACCACTGAGTTACTCCCGCCAATGAGACCATCGGGGTGACCATTGCGGCTCCAACTAGTGTCGCCGTGTTACCCGCGGCTCCAACTAGTGTCGCCGTGTTACCCGCGGCTCCAACTAGTGTCACCGTGTTACCCGCGGCTCTTTCGACTGCCGCCATATCGCCATTGCAGTTCCGCAACCGTCGCTCGACAGTGCGACTCTGCAGGTGTGGCTTCTTTCTGGAGCCCACGACCAGATTTGAACTGGTGACCTCGTCCTTACCAAGGACGCGCTCTGCCGACTGAGCTACGTGGGCCGATTAAACCATCAGTTCCGAGCAGCGAGCTTCGAGCCAATGAGTGTCACAGTGTTGCTCGGCTCCATCGAGTGTCGCCTTGTTCCTCGCGGCTCCACTTTAGTCGCCCTAAATGGACAGGGGAGGATTCGAACCTCCGTAGCCCGCAAGGAGCGCCAGATTTACAGTCTGGTGCGTTTAACCACTCCGCCACCTGTCCCTACTGCTACAAATTGAGATACCGCTCCCTGCGCGACGCTCCCGGTCTCGGGCAGAAGTCCTGCTGAAATGAGCTGGCGAAGGGAGTCGAACCCCCGACCTGCTGATTACAAATCAGCTGCTCTACCAACTGAGCTACGCCAGCGGCGACAAACCTATAAAGCTACCACATGGGGAATTGTGATTCAATCCTTTCACCGTTCTTCGGAACTCTTTTGTGCCCTACGCTTTAGCCTGCTTCTAGGCACTGGGCATCCCCCTCTGACGAACGACCTCAAACAGGACCACACCTGCGGCTACGGAAACGTTAAGCGAATTTATTTTCCCCTGCATCGGAAGGCGGACTCGTGCATCGCAATTTTCGCGTACGAGCCGGCGGACTCCCCGGTGCTCACCCCCCAGCACCAGCGCCAAGGGAACCGTGTAGTCAAACTCAGTCCAATGATCGGAGGCGTTCGGATCGAGGGCGACCACCCATATCCCCCTCGCTTTCATTGTTTTAATGGCAGTCACAAGGTTGGACACCTTTGCGATGGGCAAGTACTCCAAAGCACCTGCGGAAACGCGGGAAACCACGGCGGTCAGTCCCACACTTCGACGCTCGGTCACAACAATTCCGGACGCACCCGCTGTTTCTGCGGTTCGGATTACCGCTCCCAAATTCCGAGGGTCCTGAACACCATCGAGAATCACAATCAACGGTTTATCAGACTCCAGAATCCGCTCGAGTGGTACGTAAGAACGAGCGCCAACGATGGCGACGACGCCCTGGTGGGGAATGCTCCGCGCGACACGATCCAATGCTGCCCGCCCCTCGCGGCGTATTGGAATGCCCCGGGCGGTCGCCATTTCCACGATCTGGCGAATCTTTTCCGGTATCGAACCCCTGCTGACGTGTAATCGCTCGACAGGACGCTCAGTGGACGCGAGAGCTTCGTACACGGAATGGACTCCTACAATGACGCTATCATCGGTGCCGGGTTCCATGATCAAACTCGCTGTTTCGAGCGTTAACGACGGCGTCTGGCGGACGCACTACGGGTGTCTGGCAAGAAAGGCTTTGACGCGGGCACGGCAATCGAGAGCGCCAGCAACTCCCAACTTCGCACCCATCTCGACTAAAGGAATCAGCTTGTCCAACTCCGGTCCAGAATCCCGCGCCGTCAGGGCGACTCGCAGAGGGTGGAACAAATCTCGGCCTTTCCTTCCAGTCGACTTCTTAAGCGAGGTGACGATAGTGCGAAAGTCATCGAAGGTCAGCTGGTCGCAAACACTCATTTCAGCCCCGAAAGCACGAACCAGATCCAATACACCGTCGTCGCCCAAAGCCTCCGACACGGCCTCAGAATCATCGACAGGGAACGCAAGGACGCTTTCCAAGGCTGATGGTATCTCGGAAATAACATCGACTCCATCGATCAAGGTTGCGCTGACAATCTGAACCCATTCGTCTGCTCCGTTCTCAGGTAGCCATCCCGTCCTATCTAGAGCCGCTCGTACCAGCGACGGCGTCCTGGAACTTTCGCGCAGGTACTGACGGTTAATAAAATTCAGCTTCCCGAAATCAAAGATTGCTGCGTTTTTGTTGACTTTCTCGAGCCTGAATTCCCGCACGAGACGGTCGGGCGGAACAACCTCGCTGCCTTCGGCCCCCGGGGACCAACCCAGCAGCGCAATGTAGTTCATCAACGCTTCGGGTAGATAGCCAAGGTCACGAAACTGTGCCACCGCGGTCGCACCGTGGCGTTTGCTCAATCGAGTCTGGTCGGGCCCCAGGATCGTAGAGAGGTGCGCAAACGACGGGATGGGGTATCCGAGGGCTTCATAGATTAAGACCTGCTTGGGTGTATTGGACAGATGGTCGTCTCCCCGAATGACATGAGAAATTTCCATGAGAGCGTCATCGACGACAACGGCATAGTTATACGTGGGTGTGCGGTCGGTCCGCAGCAGAATGGGATAGCTGATGACTTCAGTCGAGAATTGCATCTCGCCGTGGACCATGTCCTCGAAACGAACCGTGCCTTCACGGACATTTAGCCGAACGACGGAGTCCTCGCCATCTTTGACTTTTAGACCTACGGCATCGCGAGTCAGGTTCCGGCAGGTGCCGGGATAGGTCCAGGAAACGCCCTTCGCTTTGGCTGCCTCCGATTGGCCGGCAAGCTCTTCCTCCGAGCAAAAGCAGCGAAAGGCAGTTCCTTTGGCAATGAGCTGAGATGCACGCTCCCGGTATATTTCGTATCGCTCCGACTGGCGGTAGGGGCCGTAACCGCCGCCAATATCCGGCCCCTCATCCCAATCGATCCCGAACCATCGCAGATCGTCATAGATAGACTGCTCGAAACGCCTTTCGGACCGAACGCGGTCGGTGTCCTCGATCCTCAACACGAACGCACCACCACGTTGACGGGCGAAGAGCCAGGCAAACAGACCGGTCCTCAAATTCCCGACATGGAGCAACCCCGTAGGGCTCGGTGCATATCGGACGCGCAAGGTGTCTCGAGTGTCATTCATGTCACTCCGCAATAACGAGGGCCACAGCATGGGCCGCGATGGCCTCTTCTTCTCCGATCGGACCCAGCTTCTCCATGGTCTTGGCTTTGACCTGAACGTCATCGCCGGAAACGCCTAACACAGCAGCGATGGCTTCTTTCATCGACGGGAGGTAGGTCAACAGCTTTGGGCTTTCGGCCAGCAAATTGGAATCGATGTTACCGATCGAGTAGCCCTTC
Organism: Terriglobia bacterium; assembly: GCA_965218085.1. GTDB lineage: Bacteria > Acidobacteriota > Terriglobia > 20CM-2-55-15 > 20CM-2-55-15. Next base: position 991,283 of record CBDCKF010000002.1, read on the forward strand.
TGATGAATCAAATTGACGGTTTCCTTCAGGAAAAACTGGCTGGCTATTCCCCGGTAGCGTGGGTCCGTATCCGGAAATATCTCACCGATGTTGCCCAGCCCGCACGCCCCCAATAGCGCGTCCGTAATGGCATGGAGCAATACATCGCCATCGGAATGCCCAACGAGGCCTCTGTTGTGCGGAATTTCTATCCCCCCGAGCGTGAGCTTTCGATCAGGCGCGAGACGATGGATATCGAAACCAATACCTATCCGAACTTTCACTCGACCGGCGCCCTCTCTTCTTCGAGAAGGAATCTAGCCAGGGACAGATCGGCAGGTCGTGTAATCTTGATGTTGCGCTCCGAGCCTCTCACCAGCAGCACGGGGTGGCCTGAACGTTCCACGAGGCTCGCCTCGTCGGTACCGTAGTAGCCGTCCCGGCGGGCACTATCGAAAGCCTCGTGGACAACCTTGGCCTGAAACACCTGGGGTGTCTGTACCAGGACAAGGTTTTCTCTGCGCAGCGTGGACTTCACTACATCTCGTTCGACTTCCTTTACGGTATCCGTAATCGGGATCGCCAGAATCGCTGCTCCACTACTCGATGCTGCTTCGGTGACTTGCTCTATTTCCTCCAGACTGACAAACGGTCGAACGCCGTCGTGAACTGCAACCAAGTCGGTGCCCGTAGCCAAGTGTCCCATCGCGATCGCAACCGAGTCCTGCCGCCGTTCTCCGCCTTCGATGGCGGTCACCGGGGTCGTCAGTTGGGCTTCAGCTACCATCTGCCGCACTTCATCCACGGCCTCTCGCGGCGACGCGATGACAATGTGATCGATCAAAGGAGACGCGTCGAACTTGCGCAAGGTCAAAACCAATATCGGAACGCCTTCCAGGGCCAGGAACTGCTTCGGCCTGTCGGCCTTCATGCGGCGACCGGCGCCGGCCGCGGCAATGATCGCTCCCACCTTCATGGGTTCATGGCCAGGGGGGCGATACATCGGCTGCTACTGCGTTGCGATCGTTCGGCCATCCTCGGCGTATTAGTACATACGCCTGCGGTGCTCTCTCTTCGCGCGCCTTGTCCCAGCGGCGTCTCAACCGTCGTACATGTATCGATATTTTTTGTCATACGTTTATTAGTACGATAACTCCGCACCCGGGACGTGGATAGCGACGAGCCAAAAACCTTACGCGTAACGCGTCACTTTTGACTCTTAACTATTTCGCGGGTACGCCTGCTTGTTGATGTTTTTCGGGCCGTTCAGAGCGGTCACGGCCGCCCTTCTCATCACGAGACACGGGGTGATCGCGCTTCTCCTCGTAGCGACCGAAAATCATCTTTCCGGCCGTCGTCTGAAGAACGCTCGTGACCGAAGAATCTACCGTTTTGCCGATCATCTTTCGGGCATTGTCGACCACAACCATCGTTCCGTCGTCGAGGTACGCGATACCCTGGTTGAACTCCTTACCCTCTTTCAGTATGAACACCTTCATGATCTCTCCCGGCAGATAGACGGGCTTCAGAGCATTGGCCAATTCGTTTATATTCAGCACTTCCACGCCGCGGAGCTGAGCCACCTTGTTGAGATTGAAATCGTTCGTGACGATCTTGGCGTCAATCTCCTGGGCAAGTTCGATCAACTTCAGATCGACCTCTCGAACCTGGGGATAGTCGTTTTCAACAAGCTGGACTGTGATCCCAGACATTTTCTGAATTCGCTGTAAGATGTCGAGTCCCCGTCGGCCGCGATTACGCTTCAAGCCATCGGCCGAATCCGCAACTTGCTGGAGCTCCCTTAAAACGAAATGAGGGATCACCAATATGCCATCCAGAAAACCCGTCTCGCAGATGTCCGCGATCCTTCCGTCGATGATCACGCTCGTATCGAGGATTTTGTAGTCCTCCTTTGGAGGGCGATCACTGCCGAAAAGCCCGCCAAGTGCGGCGAGATTCAGCAAGTCGCCCTTGTTCGCACCAACGACCAAACCCACATAGACCATCAGAAAAAGGACAAACAATTTTATATAGGACAGAGAACTTGGATCGAACGCCGTTTCAGTCAGTAAATTGCCGATCATACTCGCCCCGATGATGCCGAGGATCGAGCCGACAGCTGCTCCGATTAAACGTCTCAGTGAAGCCCGTCTCACTCGGTGTTCGAACAAGATGATGCCGAGTGCGCTTGCCAGTCCGAGTAGAACGGCGGCTACATCAGTAAGTCCAAAGGGACTTATGAAATAGGCGGCCACCATCAAAATCACAGCAAATATCGTGCGAACGACGACAATATCGATCAGAAAGTTCTCTTCTTTGACTCGCAGGGGGGATCCCGTGCCTAAAGGCGACGGCTCTTCTGTTCGTTTCATCGAGCACCCAACCTTTTATGAAAGTTATATACAAAGATACATATAGCCATTATGGATTATACGGCATAGCCCCTAATAATCAGAGGTTTCCGCTTTGAACCAAAGCCAGGAGAACTCGCAGCCTGCAGTGGACCGGCCACGGGACGAACGGGCGTGGAGTGGAGAATTCAGTGCGGGATACGGCCGTCGTTTAAGGGGGACAAGGCAGAGGACATGCTGTCGGGCGCTAAACGCCGCTGGAGGGATGTCCGCCGAAGTTTCCTCTAACCGGAAGAACCGTTTGCAAGGGGGCCGAACAAAACGTCAATCGCTTCGTTCAGATTAGCGACTGACACCGGTTCAAAGTCAGCAAGAGTTTCTGAAACAGTCTGAGCAGGCAAAATGGCTCGGCGAAACCCCATGTTTGCGGCCTCCTTCAGCCGTATTCCAGGATGCAGGCAGGTCCGGACCTCCCCTCCAAGCCCGACTTCTCCTAAAACCAGCGTTGCCTCCGGCATCGGTCGATTCAGGAAACTGGAAAGAATGGCGGCCGCGATTCCAAGATCGGCGGCAGGCTCGGTGATCTCAAGACCTCCGACGACATTGAGATAGATGTCCTGATCCCAGAGATGAACTCCCAAACGTTTCTCGATAACAGCGCATATTAGCGCCAGTCGTTGAGGGTCGACGCCGGTCGTGAACCGGCGAGGTGTTCCCAAATGCGTTCGCGAAACCAAGGCCTGCAGTTCCACCAATAAGGGCCGCGACCCTTCGACCGAGCACACAACAACGGATCCCGCATCCGGGGTGTCCCGGTGCGACAGAAACAGACCTCCTGGGGACTCCACCGCCTCCAGACCTCGGGCAGTCATCTCGAAAATCCCGAGCTCGTTTGCGGCGCCGAAGCGATTTTTGATCGTGCGTACGATCCGGTGAGGATGTTGACGCGGTCCTTCAAAATACAAGACCGTATCGACGATGTGCTCGAGCGCCTTCGGACCGGCCAGAGCGCCATCTTTGGTGATGTGCCCGATCAAGAATGCGGGCACCTGACGCTGTTTGGTCCAGACGAGGAATTGAGAGGCCACCTCGCGAATCTGTCCGATGCTTCCGGGAGCCATTTCGAGTTTTTCGCTGAACGTCGTCTGTATCGAGTCAACTACGACAGCTGCAGCGCGAGCTTCTTCCGCTTTTGAGAGGATCCGCTCAACGTTCATCTCGGCATATATGAGAAGGTCTCCGCCAGCGATCCCCGTTCTCTCGCCTCGAAGCTTGATCTGTAACGGCGACTCCTCCCCGGAAGCATAGAGAATCGGGTATCGGGTGGAAAGTTGGGCGGCAACATCCAGCATCAGCGTCGACTTGCCCACACCGGGATCACCCCCCAACAAAATCAAGGCACCGGGAACGAGCCCGCCCCCCAAAACACGATCAAACTCCGGGACACCCGTGGGCGTCCGGGGCACCTCGGACCCTTCAATGGAATCGAAGCGGACCGGAGCCGTCTCCGGAGCGAGGCTGACCTGGGTGGACGACGAACTGACGCTCTCCTCCACAAAACTGTTCCACTCTTCACAGGTGGGACATCGGCCGATCCACTTGGGCGACATATGCCCACAGTGCTGACAAAAGAATTGTGTCCGTTCTTTCATCGACACGCTCGACTGAACACGCGGCGCTTCAACACGAAGACACCCAAGAAGTACTTATAGTCTTGAAACCTTCGTTCACTGAGTGTCTTCGTATCGAAAAATCTTCTCCCCCAGCACAACAAGAGGAAATCCATTACATGTCGAGGAGGGTCTGGAAGCGGGTATATTGCTTCTGAAACGCCAGCCTGACGGTTCCCGTCGGGCCGTTGCGTTGCTTGGCGATGATCAGTTCCGCCAGGCCGGCGTTCTCATCGTTCGGTTTGTAGACCTCTTCCCGGTAAATAAAGGCCACAATGTCCGCATCCTGTTCGATCGAACCGGACTCTCTGAGGTCCGAAAGCTGTGGCCGGTGATCGGTACCCGTTCGCTGTTCCGGCGCCCGGCTCAGCTGCGAGAGTGCTACGACCGGCACATCAAGCTCCTTAGCCAGCGCTTTCAGTCCTCGCGATATGCCGGAGATCTCCTGGGTACGATTCTCCGCACGCCCGAAACCGGACATCAATTGCAGGTAGTCAACCACAATGAGTCCCAATCCATGCTCAGCCTTCATTCGCCTTGCTTTGGCTCGCATCTGCATGATTGTCAGCGAGGAGGAGTCGTCGATAAAGATCGGCGCGTTCGCAATTTGACCCAGCGAATCGATCAATTTAACGAAATCATCCTTGGACAGGTAGCCGGTCCGAACCCGGTGAGCGTCGACCATCGATTCTGCGCACAAGACCCGCATCAACAATTGGGCTTTGGCCATCTCCAGACTGAAAATTCCGACAGGCGCACCTTTCCGCAGGGCGACGTGCTGGGCAATGTTCAGAGCAAGAGCACTCTTTCCCACCGAAGGACGTGCCGCAATGATGATCAAATCGGACGGCTGGAGCCCGGAGGTCATGCGGTCGAAGTCGTTAAAACCGGTAGCCACACCGGTAATCATCTCCCGCTCCTTGTACAGCTTGTCCAACATCCGGCGCGCTTCGGGTTCGAGATCCTTGACCGGAACCAGGCCGCTTTGAATTCTCTTTTCGGACAACTCGAACATCGACTGCTCAGCCCTGTCGAGCACTTCTTCAGCAGGTTCAGCTTGTTCGAAGCACTCGGTCATAATGCGATTCGTCGAGTGGATCATCTGCCGGAACAGAGACTTCTCTCTGATGATCTGGACGTAATGCTCAATATTGACGAGATGGGGAATGCCATCCATCAGGCTCGCCATATAAGCGATTCCACCCGCCGATTCCAGCAGTGAATCCCTCTCCAATCGATCTTGAAGTGTTATCAAGTCAACGGCTTTTGACTCGTCGACGATTTCCGACATTTTTCGGAAGATAATCCGGTGTGCCCCGAGGTAGAAGTCGTCCTGCTTCAGGTCCTCAACGACCTTGTAGTAGTTCTCGTTGTTGACGAGGATCGCTCCAAGTACCGACTTCTCGGCGTCGACGTTGTGGGGGAGTGGACGTTCCAGTATTTCGCGGGCCATTGGGTGGACAAAGAATACAGGCTCAAAAAAAGGAAGGACAAGCGAAATTCTAAGGGGCGGCCATCTAATTCGCTACATTCCTAAAGTGAAGAACTTACGGGCGCTGAAATCTGGCGTCCGTCCCGGATTCGCCGCGGGCTCGGAAACTTCCCCAGCCAGTGGACGGCACTACTCAGACTCGGGCGCGGGTTCGGATTCGGCCGGAGGAGATGCAGCCTCTTCGTCTTCGGCTTCTACGCGGAGTTTAACTTCTGCAACGACGTCTGCGAACAAGCGAATAGGAATGACGAACTCACCCAGCTGCTTGATGTGCTCACCTAGGTTGATCTTTCGTTTGTCCACCGTGAAACCCTTCTTCTCAAGTTCATCGGCAATATCACTGGTGGTCACGGAACCGTACAGCACTTCCTGTTCGCCGACACGCCGGGTCACGCTGATCTCGACAGCACTCATCACCTCCCGAAGCTTCTCAGCTTCTCCCCTCTGTTTCGCCTCACGACGGAGCAGGTTTTTGCTTTCCTGCTCCATTATCTTGAGATTTCCCGGCGTCGCCTCATAAGCCAGCTTGCGGGGCACCAGGTAATTGCGGGCGTATCCCGCCCGTACGGTTACAACATCACCAGGATGACCGAGCTTGTCGATCGCCTCTCTCAAGATGATTTCCATACTGAATCCTTTTAACTGGATCGATTATCAAGGAACTCTTTCTGCTATTCCGTAGTAAACGGCAAGAGGGCGATATTGCGGGCTTTCTTGATCGCGTCCTTCAATTGCCGCTGATGCGGTGAACAGACACCCGAAATCCGTCGTGGCAGTATTTTTGCGCGCTCAGGGACGAACTGGGAGAGGAGTCTCGAGTCCTTATAATTAATCGAATCGATCTTTTCGACGCAGAACTTACAAACTTTCCTCCGTCGGTAGAACTGCTTTTGCACCACTATTCTCCTTAAACCGGCGACCTGTTATAGCTTCACTGAGATCCGTCGGCTGCGGATTGTCCGGCCCCAACTTCAGAATCCGGACTTGGCCGCGAAGATTTCTTTTGCCGGGTCGCTCGCACTTTTTCCAGTTTCTTTTCTGCTCCGTCGACACGCACTGTCAGATAACGTAGAACCGAGTCCATTACACGGAATCGCCGCTCCACTTCCTTGACGATGTCACCGTCCGCCGTCACCGTAAACAACACGTAAAAACCCTGGTTTTGCCGCTGGATCTCGTAGGCCAGTCTTTTTCGACCCAACTTCTCGATGCTCTCAACCTGCCCGCCACCATCGGTTACCAAGCCCTCGACCTGAGCATTGAGTTGATCGATCTCGTCTTCCGGCATATTCGGATCGACGATAAACATGATTTCGTACTTTCTATTCAATGATATTTACTCCAACAAACAGCAAATCGCGGCACCGAACAGGCGCCGGACCCGATCATATTTCCAATCCTCGCACATCCGTACCGTTGTACTCCGACATTGCAGATTGAACTCCTGCCCTCAAAATGTGCTCTACGGCGTCGGCAGCCAGTGCTTCGGCACGCCCGAGGGCTTCGCGATCGGCCTTGGCGACATCCGATAGGACAAATTCTTTACCGTCTTTTATTCCTCGAGCCGGCATTATACCAACCCGTATCCTGAGGTATTCGTCTGAACCGTAGGCAGAACCAATCGATTTTAGTCCATTATGACCGCCGGCAGAACCCCTTTCGCGAATTCGTATCTTTCCAAGGGGCAGCGCCAGGTCATCGGAAACCACGAGCAAACGCGAATCGTGACCGAATCTTTCAAGCAGTGTTACCAGCGCGACGCCGCTCCGGTTCATGTACGTTCTCGGCTGTACAAGGACTGTTGTCACTGGGTATCGGAGCCGTGCCGCCGCTGCTTCTCCCGTCCGCAAATTCAGCGAGACACCGTATCGGTCGGCCAGAATCCCGATCACACGGAAACCCACGTTGTGATAGTTTTCCTCGTACTCGGAACCGGGGTTCCCGAGTCCGACAATCAACCACGCAGCGTTGTTTTCCGCTTCATCAGGCACGGATTCACAAAGAGAAAGACTCCGCCATTAGCAGGCTGCTGAAAAACTCGGTTTTTCGGCAGGCTGCGGCGCGGCCCAGGATGTGCCGCCATTTTCGATGGCTGTAAGCCATTGAAAACGTGAGCCACCCGAGAATCACACTTCCCGGGTGGCGTCGCAGAAAAAGCCATTGAGGGCTTTTTCTGCAGCCTGTTAGACCTAAAGGGGTGCCTACTCGCCGTCTCCTTCTTCCTTCTCGCCCTTGCCCACGACTTCGGGCCCACCGGCTTCTCCCTCAGGGACACCTTCCACTTCTTCGCCTTCAGCCGGGACGGCCTCTTCCTCTTCTTCTTCCGCACGTAACGGAACTACGTGCACGACGACACGGTCGCCATCCTCCAGGACTTCCACTCGTTCTAGTACTGGAAGATCCCGTACGCGCATGCTCTCGTGCATATGCAGTTCGGACACGTCACATTCGAATTGTTCAGGGATGTCGGCAGGCAGACACTCGACTTCGATCTCACGGACAACTACGTCCAGCAAACCGCCTTCCGTCTTTATGCCTATTGCCTCACCTCGAATCACGATGGGAACGGTCACCTTCAGAATTTGATCCATCGCAACCCGCTGAAAGTCAGCATGCAATATTGTTTCGTTAACCGGATCCACCTGCCAATCTTTAAGGATGACGTTATTGGTGGCGCCACCTTCGATCTTGAGGTCCAGGATCGTATTGCGGCCGGATTCGGACCTCAGGAGCCGGAATATATCTTTCGGGTCGAGCGCGACGGTCACGGCCTCGTCGGAACCTCCGTACACGACGGCCGGAACCAACCCGCTTCGTCGAATTCGCTTCGAAGCGCCACTACCGAATTCGGATCGGGCCTTCGCGTTTACTGTTGTTATGTCTGCCATCGTTTCTCTTCCTTAAGCTGTCCCATGTTTCTTCCGGGATCATCATCGCTATATAAACAAAACACTGACCGACGTTTCATCGTGAATGGAAACTATAGCTTGCGCCAATAATGCGGCCACGCTCAGGACGTGAACCTTGCCACACTGCTGGGCTGCAGCGTTTAACGGCACAGTATCCGTAACTACAAGTTCTGCTAACGAAGAATCATGAATTCTATCAACAGCCGGTCCGGACAAAACACCGTGCGTCGCACAAGCATAAACGTCCCGTGCCCCAGCCTCCCGTAATGCTTCAACCGTGTTGACGAGCGTCCCGGCCGTATCCACCATATCGTCGACGATCAGGGCCGACCGGCCCTTGACATCCCCGATCACATTCATCACCTCCGCAACGTTTGCTGCGTTGCGGCGCTTGTCAATAATCGCTAACTCGCCTTCGAGGCGCTTCGCGAACGCTCGCGAACGCTCGACTCCTCCCGCGTCGGGAGAAACGACAGTCAGGCTGGGAAGGCTCAACTTCTGGAAAAACTCCACCAACACCGGCGCGGCGAAAAGGTGATCAACCGGAATGTTGAAGAAACCCTGGATCTGAGCCGCATGCAGGTCCATCGTCAACAAGCGGTCTGAATTCAGCGCTAGTACGTCGGAAACAACCTTGGATGAGATTGGAACGCGGGGCTTGTCCTTCCTGTCCTGCCGCGCGTATCCGAAATATGGCAGGACGGCCGTAATCCGCCGGGCCGACGACCGACGAAACGCGTCGATCATTAGCATGAGTTCCACCAGGTTGTCGTTGACCGGTGGGCAGGTCGGCTGAACCGCAAAGACGTCCGCACCCCGGACGTTTTCCAGGATCTGAAAGTAGAGCTCTCCGTCGGCGAACCTGGTCGTCAAACATTCTCCCAGTTTGCAACCCAGGTGCTCGCAGATATCGTCGGCCAGGTCCGGGTTCGCCGACCCCGCAAATACTTTCAGTTCGTTGTTCATGATCCCTGGAGTTATCCGTTAGTTGTCGGAATCTGTCGAACTGGGGCGGGAGGATTCGAACCTCCGAATGCAGGTGCCAAAGACCTGTGCCTTACCGCTTGGCCACGCCCCATCGGGTGTCCGGTCAATTCGTGAACATCTCCCTGAAATATTCCGATCGTTTTACCGGTCGCGTCAAGCTCACATCGAGTTCCCGTTCTAAAACAACAACGGCTTTTTTTGCATCAGACTCCGCACTGAATTGCCCGAACAAAATCGCACCGCTACCCGACAACGAGGCGAATCGGGCACCAGTGCCCAAAAGCTTTCGTTTTATCTCTGCAAGTTCAGGGAATTTGCGAAAAAGCGGCGTCTCGAAATCGTTCGGACCGGTTTCGAGCGCCAGCTCAGCGTCCCTCTGCGGCGACACGAAACGAGCACAGAAACTTAACATGTTATTGAAGCTATCTGACCCGGTCAACCAGGAATACGCTTCGGCGGTATCGACAGAGAGGCCTGGATTCACCAGAACCAGCCAATAATCCGCCTCATCATCGAGTGGAAACAGCCTTTCTCCCCGGCCAACACCGAGTGCCCTGCCACCCACTGAAAAGAACGGTACGTCCGATCCCAGAGCTTCCAGGATAGCAAAGAGTCTCTCTCCTGGAAGCCGCGTCCCAAATCTCCGATCCAGCCCCAACAGTGTTGTGGCAGCGTCCGCGCTTCCTCCGCCCAGACCGGCACTCGAAGGAATTCGCTTGATCAATTCGATTCGGACCTGAGCCTCAATGTTAGTTGCCTCCTCAAAAGCGCGGACCGCGCGCGCAACAAGATTGGAGTCGCCGGTTGGCCCATGACTTGCTGTAAATTCAAAAGTTCTGGCAGGCGAAACTCGAATTTCGTCATGCACGTCGATCGTCTGAAGCAACGTTCGAATTTCGTGATAGCCGTCGGGGCGTTCACCCAGAACTCGCAGTTCCAAATTCACCTTGGCAAAAGCCCGCCAAACTTCGTTTTCCCGATCCGTCACCGAATCCCCTTATCTGGATCCGGCGGGCGGCCGCATTCTGTTATTATCATTGCCGTTAAGGATATAACGCACGGCTGTACGCAAGGCTGCGTATTGTTAAACGTGGCAACTTTCAAAACGCCGCCGTGCGGCATTGAGCGCGGCTGGAGCCGGAGACGTTCCCTCCTACGAAAAGCGATAGCATTGGCAAGGATACGGGTGAGGAAAGAGTTCCGATCGATCGATCGCCTGCGCGAACTAACCAAGGCTTTGTCAGACCAATATCGCGCGGACCGGTCCGACTTACAGGCTCAAGTTACTTACGAGCACGAGCGTCATGAAAGGGCGGAAACCAGGCACTCCGAAGTTCTGGGCTCTCGTTCGTGGCGCATCACAGAATCCCTTCGCCAGATGGTTGCCTGGATTCGGCGGGACCCGGTGGGCGATATCGAGCCTCTCGAAGAGAAACACGCGATTGACCAGTCCGTGCTCCGCCCTCCCCCAAATGTGGTTCAGGCAGAACAAGGGATTTACGGGAGTCTTGAACAGATACCCAAGCGTTTGCTGGCGGATGTAGCTCAAGTTGAGTTGGATGCGTTTCTTGCCTCAGGGGCCTCCCTCGCTTTCGCCGAGCCCGATCGGCCGCAGATTTCCATTATTATGATCCTCTTCAATCGGGCAGAGCTCACACTCTCGTGCCTGCGTTCGCTCTTTGCGGAAAAAGACACGCGCTACGAAGTCGTAATCGTCGACAACGCTTCCACCGACTCTACATCCACGCTGTTATCCCGGATTCACGGCGTTAAGATTTTGCACAACAAAGAAAACAACCATTTCCTGCGTGGCGTGAACCAGGCCGCCGAAGCGGCGCGGGGAAAGCACCTGCTAATCCTGAACAACGACACCGAGCTGTTCCCCGGAACCCTGATCGCGGCACTGACAACCCTGGAGAGCGCACCGGACGTAGGTGCGGTGGGAGGAAAACTGATCTTACCGGACGGGCGACTTCAGGAGGCGGGCAGCATCGTTTGGAAGGACGGCTCCTGCCTGGGGTACGCGCGTGGTTTGGATCCGACGGATCCTGTCGCGATGTTCCGGCGGGACGTTGACTACTGTTCGGCCGCCTTTTTGCTGACACCCAAAGACATTTTCGATCGACTGGGCGGATTCGATACTCGATACGAACCCGCCTACTATGAAGAAACAGACTATTGCATGCGCCTGTGGCAAGCAGGCCTGCGCGTGATCTACGAGCCGGCGGCGGTAATTTTGCACCACGAATTCGCGAGCTCGAAAGTGATGACAGACGCCACGGATCTTCATGGACCACACCAGGAGATTTTCGTTCGAACGCACCAGGAAAGCCTCAAACAGCATCACGCATACTCTACTGATATGATTCTCGAGGCCCGTTTCGCCTCCCAGAGCAAGCGAAAGAAAATGCTCTTCATAGACGATCAGATTCCATCCCGCGCCGCCGGCTCAGGGTTCCCGCGATCGCATCGAATTCTGACGGGTGTCGTGGAACGGGGTCATGCCGTGACCTTTTTCCCAACGGATCCACAGCAACGCTGGGAGGAAATTTATCGGCACATCCCCAGGGACGTGGAGGTCATGCCAGGCCGAACGCCGGGGCAACTCGAGACCCTCCTTGAAGAACGGCATACGTACTTCGACACGATTCTCGTCAGTCGCCCACACAACATGGAATATTTGGGCGCGCTGGTTCGAACCCATCCGGATTGGTTCGAGACTATCCCGATTGTGTACGACGCGGAGGCTTTGTTCAGTTTGCGAGAGCTCGGCAGGAGGGAAATTTCCGGCGAGGTCATAACAGAGGAAGAACGCGAACGAATCATTCAGGAAGAAGTCCGGCTGGCGGCTCCGGCCGACATCGTCACCGCCGTCTCGGAACGCGAAGGCAAGATTTTTTCTAAATATGGGATCCGGCGAGTCGAGATCGTGGGACATTTCCTGGACCCGACACCGACAGCTCTCCCCTTTGAAGAACGGAATGGATTCCTGTTTGTCGGGCCGATCTATGAAGAGACCAGCCCCAACGGCGACTCTGTCCTGTGGTTTTTGGATGAGGTGATGACCCGTGTGCGCGAAGCACTCGGTTCGAGCATACGATTCACGATTGCCGGAGTTACGAAATCAGCCCGGATACATGCGCGCGTGTTCGAAGGGGTGCACATCGCTGGTGTCGTAGACGACCTGACGGCTATGTATGATGACCACAGGGTCTTTGTAGCCCCGACTCGGTTTGGAGCCGGAATTCCCCACAAAGTCCACGAGGCGGCGGCTCACGGACTTCCAGTAGTGTCTACCGGGCTACTGGCGGCACAGCTTGGCTGGGAAGATCGGGTCCACTTGAGCGTTGCGGATGCAGCTGAAACCTTCGCCGGACGCTTGATTGAGTTGTACACAGATCCCACGCTTTGGAAATCAATGCGGGTTGGGGCACTTGAACGGGTCGGGGTTGATTGTTCCCTAGAACGCTTCAACGCACAACTCGATTCCGTTTTCGCTGACCCCGTGATGGCGAAGGGCATCGAAAAGCTGGCGCAGGCACTTGTCGTCGGACAACCCGGCGAAAACGGATAAGTTATGCGCGAACCTACAAGCGAACGAATTCTCTCGCCCCATAAAGACGCGACGATCGTATACGAAAATGTTCACCGCTATGCGTACGCAAGTCAGTTCGTGGAACGGATGCGGGTGCTCGATCTCGGTAGCGGTGAAGGGCACGGGGCCTCGTTGCTGGCTGAAAGGGCGGCCTTCGTTATCGGATTGGAACTTGATCCCGCCGCTGTCGTTCATGCGGAAAACAAATACGCCCGGTCAAATCTCCGTTTCCTCGCCGCATCAGGAGTCCAGATTCCGCTCGTCGAACTGTTCGACGTCGTCGTTTGCTTTGAAACGCTCGGACATAGTGATAATCGGGATGGCCTGGTTCGAGAGGCTAAGCGGCTGTTGAAGCCCAACGGATTGCTCATTATTTCAACCTCCGACGATAGGATCGATTCCGGGCAAACACAGTCGTCACATCCATCCTACGGACGAGCGCTCGACTTGGAAGAGCTTCAAAAGCTTCTCGAATCCCACTTTGAGAACACGCTGTTTCTGGGACAGCGCGTTTACGCCAATTCCAACATCTGGTCTCTGAAAGGAACGGATGAGGCGATTGTTGAGCTCTTGATGGAGAAGACTGATTCAGAGTTCCACATGGCGGACCGAAACCGACGGGATCCGGCCTATTACATTGCGCTGGCCAGCGACGCCGAAAATCGGTTCGCAAGCGCTGGCAGCGTTCTCGTTGATTGTTCCGACGCACTCCTCATCCAGCACCGCGACCTGATTGGAAAGCTCCGGAGCGAAATCAGGGAAATCAGTAAGGAGCGGACCGAGGCGCTGGAGTGGAAGAACAATCAGGTGGCGAGTCTGGAAGTGGGAATTCAGTCGAATCAGCAGGCCCTGGAATGGAGACAGTCACAAATCAGTAACCTGCAGGAGTCCGAGAAGTGGCTTCAGGATCAAGCCCGATCGCTCGGGGAGGAACTCGATCAGGAGCGGAAAGATGCTCGCGCTTACATCGAGACTCTTGAGAGAGCGATTCGGGATAAGAACAACTACATCGCTGGAGTCGAAGACAGCCTCACCAAGGCAAACAAGGGGGTACAGCAATTAGCCGGCTATAAAGCCTCACGAGCTTGGGTGGTCTTCACGAAGCTGCGCGAAATCCACCAATTCCTCTTCGGCTCGTAGTGACCTGTACCACCCGAATCGGGACCAGCGCCGATGGGTCTTGCCGGCAAGATCGAGGCGCGAGACGGAAGTCGATTTTTTTCATCGACGACGGCTAGCAACGAAGATATTGCCGGCAACTCCCATCGGCCCATGGGGTTGCGGCGAAACGGCATTGTCTTCGTTGTCGTCGGCTCCTCGGAATGGAGGAGCATTTCCTCGTCGCCGACTCCTAGAATCCAGCGCCGTTTGGCCCGAACGCTGGTCCCAATTTGGGTGGTACAGGCCACTAGTAGCCGTTCAGCTCCGATTCGCGGCAATGCGTTCGCGAAACTCAAAGCACGTCCGCGAAGGCCGCCTTCGATCGGCGGAAGAACAGAGCGCCAACCAGGAAAGTAACCCCCGTCCAACCCAAGAGGATCAGGATGTGCTCCAGTCCGGGGGGGGCCATCTGGAGAAACGCGTTCCGGTATCCGCTAACGACGGTAGCCATTGGATTCACGGTCATAATCAAACGAAAGCTCTCAGGAACGAGTTCCGGCGGATAGAAAATCGGTGTAAACCAGAACCAAAAAATCATCACAACGGTCAAGACCTGGCTCGTATCTCGAAAGAAAACGTTAAGGCTCGAAACGAGCCATCCCAAGCCCTGGGCGAGCACAATAAGAATTGGCAGGTAGGCAAACACCCACAATGCCGACAGTTCCACTACATGGAACAGCAGAAGGGCTCCGATCAGAATAACGAGACCGATCACGTGATGGATCAGGTTTGAAATCATGATAGACATCGGAAGGATCTCTGAAGGAATGATCGTCTTCGTGATCAAGCTGGCGTTGTCGGTCACGGCTGTACAGTTACGCAACACCGTCTCCTGGAACATAAGCCACGGCAATATCCCGCTAAACAGAAAGAGTGCAAAATTCTGTGTCGCATATTCCTCACCCAAACGCATACCCATGACGACTGTCAGAACGAAGTAGTAACAGATAAGAAGCACGATGGGATGGATTACCGACCAGAAGAACCCGCCGACTGAACCCACATACCGATGCTTCAGATCTCTCACGACGAGATTCCGTAAGAGGTTCCGGTTAGCCTTCAGTCGGATCAGGAAGAACCAAAGATTTCGTAAAGTCATTCAATCCCCTCTCTACCAATGACTGTGAGATACATCCCCGCCTTTACTCCAGGTAGAAAGTCAGGGTTAAGCGAAACGAGTATTCCGTCGATTCAAATCCCCGCCGCGCCGGATCGAAACGCCACCGACCGATCGCGTCCAGGGCCTGGGTGGACAACTCGGCATCCTCGGAACTTCGAACGCGAAGATCTGCAATCCTTCCCCGACGGTCCAGATCGACTTCAAGAACGACCCGTCCCTCCACGCCCCGGCGCCTCAAATCAGCGGTGTAATCGGGCATGGGACTTTCCCTAAGAGGCGGAGCTGTGATTCCCTGCGTCGGGCCGGACGAAATCGAATAACTGATCCGACCCACCGGAGCCGGCGCCTCGGGAACCGGAACCGGTCGGGGATCAACCCGGTCGGCCATCGCCTCGACCTCGCGCCGCAGTGCCTCCATACGTTCGGCTTCTCCTAAGCGGCGATGCGATTCCATCTTTCGGTAAAACTCGGGAACGAGCCGGTCGTAACGCTCCAGTGACGACACGTCCGAGTGGGGCAGGGACGCGGCGATCTGAATATAGTGGCCGGCCGTCTCATAGTCGCCAAGACTCAACTGTGCCTCGGCGAGAATTTCATAGAAGCGATCTGCGAGCTCAGGCTCCAACCGCAGGGCCTGATCAACGAGCGGCAGCGCCTCGCCGGGCCTCTCATCGAGAACGTACAACCAACCCAGTTCCGCACGCGCCCGTCCAGACTGTGGCATCAAGTCAACCGAGCGCTCAAGCGCGATTATCTGCACCCTACGATCTTCGTCCGTTTCCGGCTCGAGGATCCCCAGGTAATAGTGGGCCAAGCCGGAATCTGGGAAATCCACTACCAGCCGTTCGAAAGTCTGGCGTCCCCCTGACCCCGCCCGGCCTTGTCCGAGTAAGGCCAATCCGATGCGTCCAGCTTCAAGCGGACTGGCCGCATAGAAACTCCTGGCGCGCTGCTCGAGTCCGGCGGATACCGCAAGGTCCCCCAGCATGGCATCGCGTTCGCCTGCAGGCACAGGCCTGGGCTGGGACGCCACATCCATGGCCGCAAACGGCAGGGCGCTGTCTTCATACTGAAACAATTCGCTCTCTACGCCCTCAGAAACGACACCGGGGGTGGCGTCAAATCCCTCTTCTCTCGTCAACGACTGGACATAGGCGTCGAGCTCTTCCGGATAACTCTCCAGGAGGATCCGCAACAGGTGATAAGACTGGCGTCGAAAGACCCCTCCCTCGGCGAGGTCATCGTAATTCTGGCTGGGTACAATGGTTACAACGTCGGAGAGGGAGAATCCGTCTGCCCGCGATACCGAATCGCCGTCCCTACCCCGCCCCAGTCGCCTCAGGTACTCACCGATTCCCTCCTGCAACCAGAACGGTTGCCATAACACGGATCGCGACAGCAGGAGATGTCCCAGAGCATGACCCACGTCGTCGGCAATGGATTCGGGCGAACTATCACGCGCGAGCACAAAGGGCCCCCAGCTACCCGACAGCAGATATGCGGCGAGGTCATGAATTTTCAGGTGTTCGGGAACCCATTCCAGGAAATCCTGACGATCGTCCACCAATACGACACGGATGCGCGACGCCCGCGGTTCCAGCGGATAGAAGACCTGGGAAAAGACTTGATACCGCCCTTCGAGGTCATCGAGAAGCCGGTCGCCCTTGTTGGGATCGGTGTCCGTGTAGAGAAGGAAATGGTCCGATTCCTGAGCGATCCATTCCGTTTGTGCCCGGAGAACGGAGGGCGAAAACATCACTCCAACCAGCAGGACCGGTAATAGTGACCTGTACCACCCAAATCGGAACCAGCGTTCGGGCCAAACGGCGTTGGATTCTAGGAGTCGGCGACGAGGAAATGGTCCTTCATTCCGAGGAGGTGACGACAACGAAGACAATGCCGTTTCGCTCGAACCCTCCGGGCCGATGGGGGTTGCCTGCGATATCTTTGTTACGAGCCGTAGTCGACGGGAAAACATCGACTTCCGTCTCGTGCCTCGATCTCGCAGGCAAGACCCATCGGCGCTGGTTCCGATTTGGGTGGTACAGGTCACTGGCGTGGATCGCTTCAGTTTCATATTTGGAAGTCGTTAGCTCTTAGGGAGCAGCCACAAACTCGATTTTATCCGGCACTCCGGCGAACTCGCTCCCTTCAGGCGCCGCCTGGAAGGTAATCACAACCGGAGAAGGGGGATTCAAGGGGCCGCAAGCCACTTCACTGCCCACGCCGGCACTGAACGTCGCAAACTCAACCCGCTCGGGGAAGTCTGTATGGAACAAGTATGTGCCCGTATCCGCTTCGACCGTCAAAGTCAGCCCGTCCCGGCAGTCGATCAAACTCAGTAGACCATTCTGTTGTTCACCAGACACGATCCGGGTCAACTCAAACCGGTCGAACCCGAGGCTCGGAGTAGCCAATTCTTCACGTTCCCCTAGATCGGGCTCCACCTCTTCCTCCGGTTCAGAAACACTGCGGGTTATTTCAACAAATCCATCTCCAACCACACCCCTGTTGCCTTCGAGACCGTCAATCGATTGCAACATGGACTGTGCTCGCCGACGGGTGTCCGGATGCTGAATCGGATCGACCAGTGGAATGAGAAGCGTTCGAACATCGGAAAAACGTTCCTGTTCAATGAGGACCCTGCCAAGACTGAACCGATAGTCAGGATGTCGCGGTCTGAGTTCAAGCGCGGTATCGAGAAGTTCGGCTGCTTCATCCAGGTTTTCGTTTGTACTCAGGTAACTGAGCGCTAATTCCTGATAGCTGTCCGCGAAACGAGGGCCGATCCGTATCGCCTCCCGCAACGCCCTTCGCGCCTCACCCAATCGTGCCGGGCTCGGCTCCGCATCGTCTCTGATCAGAGAAAGCGCATAGTAGTAATGGCTGAGAAAATCAGCGTCGCTTCCGTCGACCACGGACTCCAAGCTGAGACGCGCCTCTTCGAATTGTGCCTGATCAATCAGGACCCGGCCCATGACGACTCTGGGAACCCCAGAACCGGCATCGAGTCCGATCGCGCGTTGGAGTCGCTCCCGGGCGTCGTCGGTCGCGCCCCGGCGAATCAACAGCTCCGCGAGTTGCGTTTCGACTTCGGCCGGAGAAATTCCCACCGTTTCGGCCGGACCCACTCCGCGCGATGCGTTCCCCACCGCCAATGTGAGGTAGGGATAGGTCCCCCGTTGCCTAACGCTGTTTTCAAAATCACTGAGCAAGGTTCGAAAGCTCAATCCAAGCGCATCGTCTACTGCTTCTTCGAAAGATATTCCCGATGCCATCAAGCGAACGAAACGGATCATCTCCGCATACCCCTGCCCTTCGTTCCGCGTCATAAGAAAGTGAACGAAAACCCAGGTCTGGGCATGGAAGATGTCTTCCCGGTCGGCCTCGTCATAGGAGTCCGAATCCGGGCTGAAAGCGAATAGCTGGTCAACATTCAGCCGGGCGCCGTCGTCGCGTGCCAGTCTCACCAAGGCGTCTATAGGCCGCCCAATCTGAAGCTCTGTCCCTTCCTCCGACCACCTCACAGTCCGGTAAAACTCAGCCAAACCCTCCACAAGCCATAGGGGAGCGTTGGGAATAGTTTCCTCCGCAATCGCGTGAAAGTAATCGTGAAGAACACGATCGAAAGGCCTCCGTCGGTTGGATTCGGTGAGCATAGCCACGTAGTTTTCAACGTCGTCCGGTAGGAAATATGCATCTCTGCCTGTCAGACCCAGCTCTTCCAGCAAATCGTCATCGTCCACGACCACTACCGTCATGGGGCCCGGTTCCGGATATTGACGACCGCTGAATATCTCTGTGACTGCCGAATGAAAGGCCTCAAAACGCATCGCCACGTCTAAGAGGTCATTGTCGTCAACGTCGCCGACAAACCTATAGTTCTCGGAGCGCAGTTCAAGCCAACGCTCCTGAGCTTCGGCCGCGTTGCAGCCCAGCAGGAGTGCTATTAAGGTACAGGGTCGAATCCAAGAACGTGCCATCGGTTTGGCTCTCACAATGGATACGCAGTGCTTGTTAGTTAGCCGGAACGCTACTTTTCTACCGGCACCTGCATCTTTTCCCAGTCCTTCAGGAATTGCTGGAGTCCCGAGTCGGTCAAAGGATGTTTCATCAGTTGCAAGAATACTTTGAAGGGTAAGGTGCAGATGTCCGCACCAAGCCGTGCTGCTTCGACGACCTGCATGGGACTCCGAATCGAAGCGGTCAACACTTCGGCACGGTAATCGTAGTTGTCGAATATCGTAACGATATCGGCAATCAGCGACATCCCCTCCTGAGAAATGTCGTCCAGCCGGCCGACAAACGGACTGACGAAACTCGCACCCGCTTTGGCCGCCATAATCGCCTGCGGTGCAGAGAATATCAAAGTCACATTGACCCTGATATTTTCGTCGCTCAACAATTTGGTCGCTTTGAGGCCGTCCAAGGTAAAGGGACACTTGACTACGATGTTCGGATGGACCTTGGCCAGACTGCGGCCTTCCGCGACCATGCCCTCAGCTTCCAAACTAACCACCTCGGCACTTACAGGGCCGTCGACTATCGCGCAAATCTTTATCAACTGATCTTCAAAATCGTTCCCTTCCCTCGAGATCAGCGAAGGGTTCGTGGTCACGCCGTCCAGAATGCCAGTGCTGGCGGCTTCGCGTATTTCGTCCAGGTTGGCGCTATCGAGGAAAAATTTCATGCCCCGGAATCCTCCTTACGGGCAGGCCCACACCTGTGGACTGCGGGATGGTTACATTGCCGTTGGCTTTCGGCCCTATTCTACAGAATTTTTCGCGCTCTGACACGATCGCGGAGGCAGGGATTCAAACATCCGTGCGGTCCTTGCTGTTCGAAGGCAGGTTAGTGACCTCTCCCGCTATAGAACTACTCGTCAATTGATATCGATATCGGACTTTCGTTGCCGGATCGATCCAGTGCCGTTACCGCGTATTCGAACCCCGGCTGATATTCGGGATCCTGAAACGCGTTGGTCGCCTGCCCGTCAGAGCTCATTCTTTGGAAGCCTCCGCCCGGGTCATCACGCCTGAACACGCTATATCGAACGACGTCGTTTTCAGGACTGGATTGCCAGCGGAGGAAGACGCCGCCTTCAAATGGCGTCAGTGAGAGGCCGGAGGGAGCATTCGGAGGAGTTCTATCCAAAGCCGTGATCGACACCGCCTCGAAAGGCAGCCCAGCAACCAAACCGGACACGCCTTCACGAAAAGGGACGACGATATAGATGTAGGTCTCGCCCACACGGTAACGGGTATCTTCGAAACGCGGCACCGTGAGGACTGCATCCCCTTCACCCGAAATCTGCTCCCCGGATCGATAAACGCGATAGCCATCGGTGATGCCGGCCCCGTCTTGAGGTGGATCCCATTCGAGGGTCAGTCGGTTTTGGTCAACCTTAGCACGCACGTCGGAACCCGGACCTGGGACTTCTATCACCATCACCTGTGCTTGGGGAGACGGTGCGGAAATCCTTCCCCGGGTAGTCTCGAAATGGATGGTGTACTGGCGGGTGGAACCCACAAGATCCCGGGCCGGCAGCTCCAGCGCTTGGTCTTCGCCGGGCCCTGAAACGTCGACTTCGGCAACTACAAATTCATTTTCTCGGATGACGGCCCGATCCAAATCAACAGAGACCGATTGGTCTAGATTCCTGGAAGGATTCGTCCAGGCAAAGTGAAGTTCATAACCGACCTGTTCAACCGTGAAGTCGTCAGCCGATTCCGGAATGCTCAGAAACGGGGGCAGAGGATCCCCTACTTTGCCGCATCCATCGGCAAACAAGACAGGCAGCAGAACAGCGATACACCAAACCCTTAACGGGCTTGGGATTCGTGGTTTTCTCACTGCGGGTTAAGGCTACAGAATGTAGCGGCTCAAGTCCTCGTCCTTGACGATTTCGTTGAGCATCTTCTCAACGTAGGCCGCATCAATGTTGACGTTCTTCTCGGTCAAGTCAGGCCCTTCGAACGATAATTCGTCCAGAAGCTTTTCCATGATCGTGTGGAGACGTCGAGCTCCGATGTTTTCTGTGTTCTCGTTAACCAAAGCCGCGAATCGCGCGATCTCGAAAACGGCCTCCTCGGTGAACGACAAACGAATTCCCTCGGTCTCCATCAGTGCGCGGTACTGCTTGATCAGCGCATTCTGTGGCTCGGTCAAAATCCGGACGAAGTCATCAACTGAAAGCGATTCCAACTCGACACGGATCGGAAACCGCCCCTGCAGTTCTGGAATCAAATCGGAGGGCTTACTGACATGGAATGCTCCGGCAGCGATGAAGAGAATGTGATCCGTTCGGATCATGCCGTAACGCGTGTTGACCGTCGTGCCCTCAACAATCGGAAGGATATCTCGCTGGACGCCTTCGCGACTCACATCGGGTCCGTGACCCGATTCCCGACCGGCGATCTTGTCGATCTCATCAAGAAAGACGATTCCGTTGTTTTCGACCCGCTCGACAGCAATCCGGGTCACCTGCTCCATATCCACGAGTTTTTGCTCTTCTTCCTGGATAAGATATTCAGCGGCTTCAACTACTTTCATCTTTCTCTTCTTCGTGCGCTGACCCAGAAATCCGGGGAGGATATCCTTAAGATTGATATCCATCTCTTCGATACCGCTATTGGAAACGACTTCGAACGCCGGGAAGCTCCGCTCCTTCATCTCGACTTCGACCGTGCGATCGTCCAGTTTTCCGTCGCGAAGTTGAGTCCGTAGTTTCTCTCTCGTTCGATTCCATTGCTCCGCGCTTCGCGCTCCCGCCTCAGCGTCAGCGTCAGTGTCGCCGGATGAGACAGGCAGAGGGGGCAATAGGAGATCCAGAATTCTTTCTTCGGCGTTGAGCTCGGCTTTCTCAGCCACCTCTTCCAGTTTCTCGTTGCGGACCATATCGATGGATATCTCAGCGAGATCGCGGATCATTGACTCGACATCACGCCCGACGTAGCCCACCTCTGTAAACTTGGATGCTTCTACTTTCATAAACGGAGAGTTCGCAAGCTTGGCCAGTCTCCGCGCCACCTCAGTTTTTCCCACTCCGGTTGGCCCGATCATGATGATGTTCTTAGGCATGACTTCTTCAGCCATGTCGGGGGTGAGCTTCTGTCGGCGCACCCTGTTACGAAGCGCGATGGCAACGGCTCGCTTCGCCCCGGCCTGCCCGATGACGTACTTGTCCAGTTCCCGAACAGTCTCCCGGGGAGTCATGTCGTCAAGATGCGGTGTCGGTGGAGGGTCGTATGCAAACATTGACAAACGGGAGTTTATTGAGGCTACAATTCCTCTATGGTCACGTTCGTGTTCGTATAGATGCAGATGTCCGCTGCGATCTTGAGGGCTTCCTCCGCAATTTGACGCGCCCCCAGATCGGAAAAAGCGGATAGTGCGCGCGCCGCAGCAAGCGCATATGCTCCGCCCGACCCTATGCCCAACAAGCCGTCATCGGGCTCGATCAAATCACCCGTTCCCGATATCAGAAATGTCAATTTTTCGTCAGCGACAATCATCACGGCTTCAAGATGCCTCAGGCTCTTGTCCGTCCGCCAGTCCTTGGCAAGTTCAACCGCGGCTCGGCTCAAGTTGCCCTGAAACTGTTCGAGTTTCGATTCGAACCTCGAAAACAAGGCGAAACTGTCAGCTGACGATCCGGCAAACGCCGCGAGTATCCGGTCGTTGAACAGGCGCCGGATCTTCTTCGCACCGTGCTTAATGACGGTATCACCCAGCGTGACCTGCCCGTCACCGGCAAGTGCAACTTTCCCGTCTTTGCGAACGCAAATGATTGTGGTAGAGCGTGTCTCAGGCGGCATGTAGCCCTATCGATCCACTTCGGACATAAAGAGCCGATCCTGAAGATTGGTGTTGTAGGCAACGGTATCGAATCGGACTTCGGTCGTCTTCAAACCATCGGTATACCGGTCGATAAGCAAGGGTGTGAGAACGTTCTGAAATTCGTGATAATTACTGTAAACCTCTTCGTGAATTCGTGGATCGTCCAGACGCCGCACGGTTTTTTTCATGAGGAGGCCACTTTCCTGATCAATATACAGATTCACCCGCGTCCGGTCTTCATCGCGGATTTCCAGGATGTCGACTCTCTTGAAGTCGATCATTTCACGGCCCACATATTGAAGCGTACTGTCGGGCTGATCGACAACAACACGCAGCAGATGGTCCAGGCTGACCTTAAACTCCTCCCAGAAAACCTCGATCTGATCTTCAAGTTGGGCTTCGACATCACCGTCGTTAATATTCCATCCCTCAGATTGACCGTTGTTGATCCGGATCGTTTCACCATCCTCTCCAAACTCTGTGCGCTCCTTGTCCGGATACCTCAGGTAGTTGGCGAATACCTCGGCACCAACGAGTTCGCCACGCTGAAACTGGTACAGGCGGCCTTCGGTCGACATGTCGATCAGGTCGAGATAAGCCTGGCCTCCCAGGGTCTCTATAGCTCTGTCGAGAACCTCGCGTGCGTCTCGCTGAGCCCAGGACACCGCCGGCTGCCACAGGAGGATGGCTCCGACAGCGCACGCAGACAACAGGAAAGCTTTTCTCATGATGACCGTCCAATTATAGCGGATTCCACGAAGGCCGCGAACAAAGCTCCTGCACAGCCGTCGATCCAGATTTTCATCATACTCTGCCGGATACCCATTCACCTTTGAGCATGAAATCGACCCAGAATGATTTCACGAACACGATTGGCCGCCTTTGCGGTCGACATGGTATTGGACGAAACCGGGCGGTCAATTGTCACCAGCACCGCTCCGCTATTCACGTATTTGGAACCCGGTTCCCACACGACGCGGGTGCCGTGAATCGTGATCGGGACAATCGCGGCGCCTGAGCGCTGCCCGATTATGAAGGCACCGCCTTTGAAAGGACCGATGCCCCCGTCACGACTGGTTCCACCTTCTGGGAAAAAAACGACGGGCAGACCTTCCCGAATTCGACCAACGGAACGACCCAGCGCCCTCATGGCCGCCACGGGATTTTCACGATCTATCGAGTAGTGTCCAGCTCTCCGCAGATGCCAGCCCAGAAACGGAATTGAAACGGCAATGACACAAGCAGGACGGGTATGTCCATATAGCTCTGGTGGTTCGCGCAAAGAACATAATTACCGTCCGCTTCGAGGTGATCGAGTCCGTCGATACCCAGCCGAACGCCGGAAAAAAACAAGACAACACGGGACCAAGCCCTTGAGCACCCATGCTGGAAGCCGCCTTTCGGGTCCCATACCGACCCGAGAAGCGACACCAAACCAAAGATCACCGTCACCACCGTTAACAGCGGCATTCTCAGGCAGAGGATTCCGAACCGGCTCAACCTCGTGTGTACTTGTCCCATTGCGGAGCCTGTAGTGAAAGTCGAACGCGGCTTTTCGCAGTCGCTTGCGCTCGATCGTTCATTCAGACGACCATCTGTGTCGCTTTCTACGCGTGGTCTGAACGGTCGGCGACCCTCACGATCATCCTGATGGCGAGGCCTGTGGGGGATCGACCAAACGTCTCAACCGGCCCGAGAAACGACACGAACCGATCCGCCGGTGCGTATGGACCGCTTTCAAAATCAAGACGCGGTAGCCGAGTCGTCAGACCAAGTCAATGATTCGGATGAAACAAGCAACAACGCCAGTCCCGATCTAGGTGGCACAGGCCACCAACCCTCATTTCGCGGTCTGCTGTAAGGCTTCCCTGGTGAACCGGCCCTCGAGAACCGCCCGGGCCTCGCCAACTAGGTAGAGAGATCCGGTTATGAGGACTGTCGCCTCCGCCCCCGCATGCTCCCGGACATAAGAAACGGCGTCTTCGATACCGTCCATGATCACAGCGTCAGGGAAGTCGGCGCCGAAGATTTGTGGATCGGCAGAACGAGGATTCCTGGATCGGGTCAGAATCAGTCGCTCGGCGTGCGGCGCCAGAGCGCGAATCATCGAGGCACAATCCTTTTCGCCCATGCCTCCAAAAATTAACCACACCTTCTCTGGACAATATTCGCCAAGATACCGACCGAGGGCCTCGGCAGCGGGAACGTTGTGCCCACCGTCGACCAGGAATACAGGCTTCCCGCCAAATCGCTCCAATCTTCCCGGCCAGGTCGCCTGATTCACTCCCCGCGCGATTCTCTCGCCATCGAGAGGCCAGCCTTGTGCCTCCAAACACTCAGCTGCCCGCACGGCGACCTTCATGTTCTCGATCTGGTGACGGCCCGGGAGTTGAGGCCGGAGACCTTCATACCTCCGGACAGGCGTCTCCAGGTCGACACGGAAAAGGCCCCCGCCTTCATTCCGGATCTCTTCCCTAAGCCGGCCGGCGTCAACGGATCGTCCACCCGCCCGGGTCCGAATACACTGATACCGGCACCCCGATCCGAGGACAACCGGTTCCGAACGTTTGATGATCCCCGCTTTTTCTGCCGCAATCTCTTCGATAGCGGAACCCAGATATTCCTGATGGTCGTAACCAATGTTGGTGATTACGGACACGTCCTGCGAAACGACGTTTGTGGCGTCGAGCCGCCCACCCATTCCGACCTCAAGAACGGCATAACCAACACGTCCTCTGAAATATTCGAACGCTGCCGCTGTGACCAATTCGAAATAGGTGGGCGGATAGAGCAGCCGTGTCCGGTGCTCAGAAGCCGCCTCCTGAACCCGCGTCAAGACCTCTGCGAGTTCCAGGTCGTCGATTTCTATTCCGCCTATGGAAATGCGTTCGTTCAGACGTTCCAGATGGGGCGATACATACAACCCCGCCTCGGTCAGCATGGCCGAAAGCCACTGTGCAACGGAGCCCTTACCATTGGTTCCTGCAATCAATACCGAGCGGAAACTCTCTTGAGGATTTCCGAGTTCCTCACACAGAATCTGGACATTTTTAAGGTCGTAACGGAGAGATCGGTACTCGTTCCGAAGTGAGAACAAATGCTGAATGTCTGTGTCGTCCATCGACTTTCCGGAAAATTCGCGACAGGGCCTGATTTCCGCTGTACAGATATTTGCTTGCTGCCAATTGCCGTCAGCGGCACTGGAGCTATGTCCCCGAAATTCCCCTAACCCACGAAAAAATTCAGAGAACGCACCAGGTATGGAGCCAGCATGCCCCTTTCGACGATTGCGTCCAGCATGCCGTGCTGGAGCAGGAATTCGCTCCGCTGGAATCCCTCGGGGAGCTTCTGCCGAATCGTCTGTTCAATGACCCGTGGGCCCGCGAAACCGATCAGAGCTCCTGGCTCGGCGATGTTCAAGTCGCCTAACATCGCGAAGCTGGCCGTCACGCCACCGGTAGTCGGATCTGTCAAAACCGATATATAAGGCAATTTCTCAAGGTCAAGTCTTGATAGGGCAGCCGAGATTTTCGCCATTTGCATCAGGCTGAGAACGCCTTCCTGCATTCGTGCGCCACCTGAACAGGAAACTATGACCAGAGCCGAGTGTGTCCGTATTGAATTTTCGATCGCCCGGGTGATCTTTTCGCCGACAACAGATCCCATCGATCCCCCGATGAATGCGTACTCCATCGCCGCGGCGACCACGTTGTGACGCCCAATCCTGCCGGAACCTGTGACAACGGCTTCTAGAGAACCCGAGTTTTTGGAAAGGCCCTCGAGCGTATCCTTGTATGGCTTGGCAGCAGTAAAGTCGAGTGGATCCGTCGAGAACATCCCGGCGTCCATCTCGTTCCAGGAACCATCGAAGAGGAGGTTCAAGCGGTCAAGGGCGCCAATCTTGTAGTGATAGTTGCATTTCGGACATACCTGAAAATTTGCGTCGATGTCCTTTTTCCAGACCGGCTCCTTACAACTGATGCACTTCTGCCAGAGGCCCTCCGGCATGACCATACGTTCTTCGCCCAACTCGATGGACTTCTTTTCCCTTTTGAACCAAGCCATAAGGTCGTGATTATAACGCGGATACCGCGCTGCGCAGCCGCTCGACGGTCCTATTACGACCCAAGATGACCATGACATCGAAGATTCCAGGGGCAACGGCTTTACCCGTCAGCGAAACACGTGCCGCGTTGATCAGTAAACCGGCCTTGACCTCCAGTTCCACTGCCAGGGCCCTCAAAGCCGTTTCGGTGCCATCCAGATCGAACGGGTCCACTTTCTCCAGACGCAAAGCCAGTTCGGGTAGATATTCCCCAAGCCTGGAATCCGCCATGAAGCGTTCAAGTGCGGCCGGTTCGTACTCCACTGAGGCGCCCGCATAGGTGCGTACCTCCCCGGCCAGCGCCTGCAGGGAGCGAAACCGTGGTCGAATTAGCTCAATCAGGGAAAGAAACCAGGCACGGTCGGTCGTCTTAAACCGCTCCTCCCATATTCCGGCATCTTCCATGACCGGAGCGAGACGGCGCGACAGCGCTTCAGGAGAAAGCGCGTTGATGTATTGTCCATTGAACCACGCCAGTTTGTCGGGATCGAAGACAGCGTCGGCTCTCGATATACCTTCGAGCGTAAATGCCTCGAGCAAACTATCCATGTCAAAGAGTTCCTGATCTGAACCGTCGGACCAACCGATCAGTGCGAGTAAATTATCGAAAGCTTCCGGGAGGATGCCCTGGTCACGATACGCAAGCACAGATGTCGCCCCGTGACGCTTACTGAGACGCGATTTGTCAGGACCCAGAATCAGAGGCACATGAACGAACCCGGGCCGTGGTGCTTCGAGCGCATCGAACAGAAGAATCTGCTTCGGCGTATTGGAAATATGGTCCGCACCCCGAAGGACATGGGTCATTTTCATATCCAGATCGTCGGCGACGACACTCAGATGATAAGTCGGGTGGCCGTCCGATCTCAGGAGAACGAAATCTTCGACTTCATCCAGTCCCTTCGTAATTTCACCGAAAACAAGGTCATCAAAGCGAACCCTACCCTCGGGCACGCGAAAGCGAAGGGCAGCTGCCGCGCCCCTGTCCAAGCGTTCACGCACCTGATCCTTGTCTAGTGACAAACATGTCCTCGGATACTTCCACCCCACTCCGGACGAAGAAGCCCCTGCCCTCTGGGCCGCGAGTGCGTCGGCCGAACAGAAACAACGGTAGGCATGACCGCCCTCCTCCAAAATCCGAGCCAGATCCCGGTATCGGTCCAAGCGCTCCGACTGGTAGTACGGGCCTTCATCCCAGTCCAGTCCCATCCATGACATCGCTTCGAGTATCCCCTCAGACATCGCGGGATCGGAGCGCTCCCGATCGGTATCTTCGATCCGAAGAACGAAGGTGCCTCCCGTTTTCCGGGCAAACAACCAATTGAACAATGCCGTGCGGGCACCGCCCACGTGCAGGTGGCCAGTCGGCGACGGAGCGAAACGAACTCTTACAGTCATACGGAAGATGTTCCTCGCGGGAGGGGTGGGAAATCAAGAGGGAACAATAAACGAAGGCCGACTGTCGAACCCGCTACCCTTCAGATTCAAGTCGGGCAAACGATCCGGTTCTAAATGATAGTGGCCGGTCACAGCCGTGCATGCCGGACGAGGAATGGTCGATTACGGCGAGCAGCTGACGCTCTCAGGTAAGGACAACTTCGCAGAAGGCAACTTATGGTTTTACGGAGCAGCCATGTAAATCCGCGGTTTGGCTGTATACCAACCAAACGACTCCGACTGCGAATCCAAGGACGCCCGTTCCTAAACACAGAGCGGCTACTCGTTACTAATCCGGTGTTATTTCAGTTCCTAGGCCCTTCTCCGCGAAGGTCAACGTCCGAGAACAGATGACCTACACCGAGCGGCAAACCGCGGTGCGGCTGCAAAGCTTGTTTACACTCAAGGTTCTCCAACGCTCGAGTGACTCACGTTAGAAATATCAACCTTTCGTCATCTTTCATTCACGCCTTGCTGAGACTTGTCCTTGAGCGATCAGCGCCGTGAAAATCTCTCGCTGTCGCTGAGCCAGCTATCCACATAATCAAAGGTGCTTTTCACCGTGTCGCCGAATTCCGGACGGCAGGGGGTAAAGGAATGCGTGGCGCCTTCGACGTAGACCAGCTGTTTGTCTTTGCTGGCGGCATGGTCGAAAAGAATCTCATTCGGCACGACAAAATAGTGGCACGACATCGTCACGATCAACACGGGCACCTGGACGCCTTCCAGATTTGATGGAGCGCTGTTGATCGAAGAAGCCCAGTCGACGCCTGTGATCGAATCCTCAGTCATCATGTAATCCGGAGTCGTGCGAAGCGCTTCACTCGCCAGGAATTGACGGACCGAATATTGCTCGTAAGTTCCCAGGCGTTCATGCCGCCCGCTGGGAGGACGAATCGAATGGATAATCTGGGTTTCCACAGTCCCGTCGGCCTTGACCAACGGATGTGCGGAGCGCGACCGCGATATTAAACTCACGTCCGACTGAAGAGCCCGGGCAATCATAGACGCCACGTCAAACGGCTCATCGTTCTTGTACCGACCCGTTCCGTTTTCGATGGCCTCCAGACGCTTCTCTGCCGCCTCAATCAACCTCTCGTTTCGGGCTCCTTGAGCCGCAAAGAACGCCTGCAGAAAAGCCTCGCTGTAGTTTGCCCCACCGGTTGCGGGATCGTAGCCGTTGGCCGTGGAGAACATGTCAAGCGCGGCATCTCTGTGCATTGGATCCGCCTCTTCGGTTATAGCCGGATCCACATAAGTCAAAAACCGGAATCCCTCTCCAAGGTGTACATCCAGAAACACAATTCCGTCCGCCCTAGGGAGGTCAGTCAGTTCCCCCCGGCAGGGATAGATTTTCTCCGGTCCCTGGCACGCGCCCGGCCCATTTTCCGCGACGTTTTGATAGAAAGCCATCACGGGCCCGCCGATGCTGTGGGTCAGCAGCAAAACCGTGTCCACCCCCGGCAGGCCTCGAAGATACTCAATGGACTGGCCAATTGACGGAAAGATCGGCTCATATCCCATCCTGGAAGTGTTGTGATTCAGCAACAGTACGCGGTAGCCACGGCTCGCCAGTTCGCGCCCTGATGGGTGATTAAAGTTGTTTACCGGATCTAACCTCAGATTCAAACTCGTACCCGGATGGTTGTATACAAGCGCGATGTGACTATTGGGGCCCGGAACCGCCGGCTCTACCAGCAGCGCATTGGCACGACCGAAACTTACATACGTCGTCTGGATTGATTGTGCCCAGCTCGCCTCCGTAGCCAACATCATTGTCAGGAAAAATAGAACCAATCGCATCGTTGCCTCCCTTAGAACCATATACCCTCGGATTTTGATTGCCGTATCGGCCATCGCGCAATGTTGAAAGATGGGGTAAATTCTATAGTCTCAACCCCGAAGACGAAAGAAAAGACTCAGATATAGTGGTAACCCATGCGCCGATCTCCGGCGCCGGATTCAGGCAGCTGTCGGTGGTCTCTAGGGTCACCGGTCAGCCGACGCGGCCGTCGTCCCGGAGCTGATCTGCGGGTGCTTGCCTACCGGGTCTCTAGTCCAGCGGCGGGAGCAGAGGCGGTGGCACTCGCCGCAGGCTGGCCTGTTCATAGGCGTACGAGTAACCCAGCAAGGGTCCCTCGCTGTAGGGTTTCCCCAGGAATGCCAGTGCCATGGGTAAGCCTTGGCTCCCGAGGCCCATCGGGACGACAATGCAGGGAAAACCCACCGAGCTGTAGCCAGCGAGTGTGGCGGGAGAAGGAATCTCGGAGGCCACGTACGTCAAGTCCTCCAGCTCGTGCACCGGGTTGCTGATCACGCTGGCAAAACTTGTCTCGTAGGGGAAGACGAGCACGTCAACCTCTGAGTTCTCGAAGAGCGCCAGCTTGTCGGCGGTCGCCTCGGGCAGGATCTCCCGAACCAGGTTCTGATACGCGGCGTCGCTGGTGGAAGTCGTCAGAGACCGGCGCAACAGGTCCATGATGTTCTCGCGGGCTGGCAGCTCGGATGGGTTGACGACCGTGTCGTATCGCTCCACGAACTCCACGACCGTCTTCGGCGCCCCGGGCAAGGTCGCCAGATAGGCTTCCCAGTCCTCGCGAAAGCGGGAATCGGCGATCCGGCGAATTTCCCGCTGACCGTCCCCCAGGTAGCGGGCCATGAAGTCATCACTGAGCCTGACGTCAACCAGCTCCGCTCCCCGCTCCGCGAGCCGTTCGAGCGCCTCTTCTGCCATGACGTCGATCTCGGGATCGCCGCCAAACAGATCCCTCACCACGCCAACACGCGTGCCCTGCAGAGCGGACGTGTCCAGGAACGTGGTGTAGTCTATGTGGCCGTCGACGACGTCATAGCGAGCGGAAACCTCGGACCACACCTGCGTGCTCAACGGATCTTCGGGATCGGCGACGGCAATGATACCGAGCATGTGCGCCACATCCGCCACCGTCCGGGCCAGGGGGCCGGCGCTGTCGAATTCGAGATTCTTTGGGGCAATACCACTCCGACTGATCAGTCCCGTCGTCGGGCGCAAGCCCACGATGCCGTTGTAGGCAGCGGGGCCACGAACGGAGGTACTCGTGTCGGTGCCCACGGCGAGAACCGCGAAGTTGGCGGCAATGGCCGAAGCCGATCCGCTACTGGAACCGCCCGTATCGCGCTTGGCATTGTACGGATTGACTGCCTGGCCAACGACCGAATTGTAGCTTCCGCTGGCGAACTCACCCATGGACGCCTTGCCCAAAATGATGGCGCCCGCCTCGCGCAAGGCCTTCGTGAGGGCTGCGTCGTCAGGTGGAACGATTCCAGCCAGCACGGCAGAGCCATTGGTTGTGGGGAGATCCAACGTATCGATGTTGTCTTTCAGCAGGACCGGGATGCCGTGGAGTGGGCCACGGCGTCCGGACTGTAGACGCTCTTCATCGAGGGCCGCCGCCTGGCCGAGCGCCTCAGGGTTCACGGAAATGATCGACGTGAGCGTTCGACCAGCCGCGTCGTACGCAGCGATCCGGTCCAGATAGCCTTGCACGAGCTCCACAGCGGTCAGCGTGCCCGCATCGTACGCGGCCTGGATGTCGACGATACCTGCCTCGAGCAACTCGAACGAGTCAGCCCGAGGTTGGACCTCGGTGGCCGATTCGTCGGACCCGCTACAAGCCACCATTAACAAGGGAAGCAGCCACACAACCCGACCTTTCAGAATCTTCATGATTTTCCTTTCTGTCGAAAATCGCTCTATTGCTTAGAAACTCGGTAATTCTAATCACAGGAAGGGATTGGCGGCAAACGGAATCTCAAGTCCTAGAAAATGACATTGTCTGACAGGGAGAAAAAGCCCAAAAACCGGGGTTCTCAACGTCCGCGAAGATGATTTAACAGGCGTTGAGAATGATTTTCACGGTCGTCCAGGGAACCGGCACCCGATCCTTCAGTTCTTCAATCCAGTTCAGGACAACCTGGACCGGTGCCGGAACAGAAGCGGTTTCATCTCCATTTAGCACTGATCAGCTCGCGTGATAAGGAATAAGTGTCCACAAGCGCCTCGTTACTGGCCGAGTATGTGCTGGGCGTCCTTCTCGTTTTCATTGCAAACGTATTCCAGCAGATCAGTGTCCGGCAGCAGATTCAATTCATGGACAATCGTCCAAGGCTCCGTATACGCTTCCGGGTCATCGATCGTGATTTCCATCTCCAGGTGTCCGAAGTCCCTACGGTAAAAGCGTTCGGTCAGATGCAGAGCTTCGGTAGCCGGGTGACCTGCTTGGTCGTGCCAAGCCCAGCCGTTGAAACCGGTGCTCTCTACGACGAAGGTCTCTTCCTCCCACCAGCCGATGGAATATCCGTACCAGGTAGGCAAGCCAACAACCGCAGGAAGGGGACGGCCATCCACAAAAATCTGCCGATACATCGTTCTAGATTCGTAAAGGATCAATGTTAATCCAGGGGTTTGAACAAACTTCCAGGGAGTCGCAAGCACATTTTTCATTGTTATGCCGCTCGGCAAACAATGAATGTTCGGGTCATTTCTCGAATTGTTCGCCCGGCGCTCATTGAATACGTCTTCTGCCCACGGCTGGAAGGGCACTTCTTTTCCATCTTTGACTAGGAGTCTGCGCGGCAGAGCGCGAAGAACTCGAATTTATTGGGATTTGAGAGGGTCTTCGGAGGAGAACCCATCGATTCTTCCGATACGAGGAGTTCAGAGCTGTACGGATACCAGTAATTGGGCGTGTATCGGGTCTGCTGGGTTCCGGTTTTCCGGATTATGCCCATTCGATCATCCCGTTCATCCGCCGTAAGTTCACCGCCAGAGTGAGCAGGTTCCACTCACCGGTCACTTTGTCCAAACCGCGTAGACTGAACTGTCGGAATCCGAGCACCGACTTGATCCACCCGAAGGGCGGCTCGCCAATGTGCTTTCTGGCCCGGTAGCGGTCGCGCCCACGCTTGGTTTTCATCTTTCTCATCATCCGGCCAACAGCAGTGTCTTTGGGTGGGAGTGGAACATCGGCCAGATTCTTCTCGCGACCCATGGCAACATACCCGTCAATCTGACGTTGTTCCAACATCCCTAGATTCGACTCGGATCGATATCCCGCATCGGCCAGTACACGTTCGGGATGCTCTCCCAGGTTGTTGTTCAACG
Source organism: Terriglobia bacterium (assembly GCA_965218085.1). Classification (GTDB taxonomy): domain Bacteria; phylum Acidobacteriota; class Terriglobia; order 20CM-2-55-15; family 20CM-2-55-15. The sequence goes on from CBDCKF010000002.1 coordinate 1,025,071, forward strand.
CATCCAGGGTCGGTTCCAACTGTCCCGCGTCGGACGCATTGGAACTCACCGTTGTCGCTACGATGATCCGGGCCTCGGAATCCACCACCGCCTGCGCGTTGTAGCATTGCTGGAACCCTTCAGTGGAGGTTTTCATGATCCGGCTTTCCGGATCTGTGAAGTTGTCCTGGGCCGTCGGTTTGGGCTCGCCCATGGGGCGTTTGAATGGCTTCTTTCCGCATCCGGGTTTGTCGTCTCCCGGTTCCCGTCCCGCTTCCTGGTCCGCAGCCATCTGACGTTCTTCGAGCCGTTTCATTGCTGCCTGGATCGTGGCCAATCGCTTTTTGCGGGTCGACAACCCATCGGGCAGTTCGTCGCCGCGCCGGTCCTTGCCGTATCGCTGGTCTTCTTCCTCATCGGTCGCCGTAGCCCGGTTCAACAGATCCCGAATCTGTTCGCCCAATTCGGTCTCCTGCTTCTTCATCCGTTCATAGCTCATCGCTTTGCGTTTGCTCGCATTCGCCCGCATCTTGGTTCCGTCCACCGCCACGGTTCCCATCTTCACCAGTCTCGCTTCCCGCGCCATCATCACCACTTGCACAAACAGGTTCCCGAACTCCTCAAGATGCAGTTTGCGAAAATCCGAGATCGTACGGTGCGCCGGAAAGTTCTCCGCTCCCAACATCCGGAACGCCACGTCGTCGGTCAACTTCGCCGCGATCTTCCGCGACGAGAACACCCCGGTCGCGTACCCGTAGATCAACACCTTCACCATCATCCGCGGATCGTACGCTTGATTGCCCGGTCCGTCCGTTCCATACCGCTGCTCAAACGCGCTCAAATCCATGGCGTCCACCGCGTCCGATATGAAGTACGACAGGTGATCTTCGGCCAACCAATCTCTCAACGACGGCGGCAGCAGCAGGCTCTGTTCTGGGATATAGGTTCGATATGTTCGTGACATGTCCTATCTTCGATCTCTATCCGCCCAATTCCGGTCCTTCTGCCGCGCAGACTCCTAGGTCGGCAATGTTCTGAGTTATGCCGGAAGGCACCATCCACACTCCAGACATGTCCGGCTGGCCATCCGGCGTCCGTGGCGTCGGTGCAAAAAGATCCGGCTCGCCGTCCGGCGTTCGGGGGATACCGGGGGTTGGATAATTGAGCCACTGCGCCGGGGCGGACAGGGCGGTCACAAACAGCAGAACCACCAGGGCGATAGTGACGGCAGAGATCCTGTTGGCTGAAATTTGCATATTCACCTCCGGTTAACCCAGGGCTAGTCTTCACGGCAATCGGTCGTAAGGAAACTCATCCTGAGGAAGTTTCTGATCGCAATACTCAGAAAGGCACCTGAAATTGGTTCTGCGGGTAGCGTCTTAATCGCAACTTCACGCCCGAGTTTGGTATCCCGCGCACGCCACACTTCTCCCATGCCACCTTTGCCGAGGAGTGTGCCGATCTCGTAATGACCGAGTTTAGTGCCGGATTCCATGTTTAAGGTGTGTCGCCGAAAGAAGCAGCGAAATTCTGGTAAGTCTATCTAGGTCGGAGGGTTATTGGCAAGGAAAGGGTCAACTCTCGAAATTTGGCGAATTCTCAATGTCCGCGAAGATGATTTGTCAGGACTTGACCTCGCAGTTTCTTCGGAAGGGGACTCAACCGCTTGCAAGTTACCGGGGTACCTATAAAGCGACTTCCTTGTCGAGCACAGAAATCTTAACGGTGTCTCGCATAACGCCATCGAACTCCATCGCATCTATCGTTGCCTGCGACTCCACGAGCTCATGGAATTTGTTCGCGTCATCGACTTCCATCAGGATGGTCACCTCATTCTCATCCGTTACCGTGAAATGAACGGCTGTTGCCGTATATTCGGTGAACAGGCCACCGTGAGTCCGAAAGCCTTGCTCCCACTTGGCTGAGTCTTTGACCTGAGCTGTGACTATTATTCGAGGCATCTATTTTCTCCTTTTTTCGGTTCCTTTTTTTTCCTGTAGCTTCACAACAAGCCTATTTCTCCCTCGCTTCAAAATCTCAACGTCCGAGAAGATGATTTCTTGATGAGATGGACTCCTCTTTGATGACTGAAACGGCAGCAAAGTGCCAAAGTCATTTTAGGCCTCACAACGGGTGCGGGCCAAACACGTGACCGTGCGAACAAAAAGGAGTCCGAGATGAAGAATAGAACGATTGCTGTGGATCTGGCAAAGAATGTTTTCGAGATTGGGATTTCTCATCGTCCAGGACAAGTAGAGAAGACGTATCGATTGAGTCGGGGAAAGCTTTTAGAGTTCTTTGCAAAGCAGGAACCGGCCACAGTAGTGATGGAAGCCTGCGGTTCGGCCCATCACTGGGGCCGGCAGTTCGAGAAGCTGGGGCACCGGGTGGTACTGATCTCGCCGCAGTATGTGACGCCCTACGTGGTGCGGAACAAGACCGACCGGGCGGATGTGAAGGGAATACTGGAAGCCTATCGCAACAGCGAGATCCATCCCGTTCCGATCAAGACGATCGCGCAACAGCAGTTGATGGCCTTGCATCGAATCCGGTCGACATGGATCCAGAGCCGAACCAAACGGATCAACATGCTGCGGGGCCTGCTCAGAGAGTTTGGCTTCGTAATTCCGATGGGTGCCCGTCATCTGGTGCCGGGCGTGATGGGATTGATCGAAGATGCGGACACCGCTATTCCTCCTGTGGTTCGGGAGATGTTCTACCAGGTGTGTGGAGAGATACGGGAACTGGAATCACACATCCAGTCCGTGGAACGTGAACTGGAAGCGCTGGCCTCTCAGATGCCCGAGGTTGAACGTCTGCAGACCATTCCTGGAGTGGGCTTATTGACGGCGACAGCGATGGTCGGTTTTGTGGGCAACATCCGACGTTTTCGATCCTGTCGCCACTTTGCCAGTTATCTGGGGCTCACGCCGCGTGAGTATTCCAGTGGCCACCAACGACGGCTGGGACAGATCAGTAAACGGGGCGACATCTATCTCAGGACGCTACTGATCCACGGAGGTCGTTCCCTCTTGTGGAATGCGCATCGAAAGAGCGCGACCCCGACACCGCTTCAGCGCTGGGGTCTGCACCTCCACCAGTTCCGCGGCCACAACAAGGCCACGGTCGCATTGGCGAACAAACTCGCCCGTAGAGTGTGGGGCGTTTGGACACGGGACTGTGATTACCAAGCCGCCTATCAGGCGGCCTGAAACCGAGTCCCGACTAACCTTCAGCTGGCTGCGATGATGTTTTGAATTGATGGCGCGACGGTCAGACCGACGCGGGGAAACGCCGGCCAGTCCTGTGGCCCTTTCGAGGCCGTTTTTCTCGGATGGCACCCCGCGCAGCGAATTCCATCATGGCCCGGAACAGTAAACGTTCCATTTAAGAGGCCGGAGATACGGGTGCAGTCGACCTGCCATCTAGCTCGAAACGTCGATCAGCTCGCTGAAAACATTATCAATCAGGAAAGAGCACAGGATAGCTGCGTCTACTTGACACAGGAGTCCAGATACAGGACTTGAACTCAGAAATCAGGGCACGGGTACCCGCTCCTTCAGTTCCTCAAACCAGTTGAAGTGTATAACGGCTCGCTCTTCCCGTCTTAGCTTGACGTATCTTATAGCTGCGCGCACACCGCCTTCACCTCGGTGTAGAGCTCAAGAGCGTCATGCCCCATTTCACGGCCCCACCCTGATTGCTTATATCCGCCGAAGGGGAGCGCCGCATCGAAAATATTGTGGCAATTGATCCAGACCGTTCCAGCTCTAAGTTGAGCCGCAATACGATGGGCCTTGTTGATATCTTTCGTCCAGATTGCAGCGGCTAATCCATAAATGCTGTCATTGGCCTTGGTGATGACATCTTCAAGATCTGTAAAGGGTTCGGCGCACACGACGGGCCCAAAGATTTCTTCCTGAATGACCTTCATGTTTTGATTGGTATTGACCAATACGGTGGGTTCGACGAAGTATCCTTTGTCATCCAACCGGTTTCCCCCGACCACAGCTTTGGCACCTTCGGTCATCCCCGACTCCAAGTACCCTAATACACGTTGCTGCTGTTCCTCAGATACCATCGGGCCCATCTGTGTGCTGGTATCCATTCCTGGACCAACCTTAATCTGTTTCGCTTGATCAGCGACCCCCGCCACAACCGTGTCGAAAATTTATTTTTCAACATACAGGCGTGACCCAGCACAGCAACACTGTCCATGATTGAAGAAGATCGCACTAGCCACGCCTGGAATGCTCGAATCTAAATCTGCATCGGGCAATACCAGGCTTGGAGATTTTCCACCCAGTTCGAGTGATACTTTCTTCAAGTTTCCCGCCAGCCGCATTCACGATCAGTTTGCCAACTTCAGTGGAACCGGTGAAGGCCACTTTGTCGACATCCGGATGTTCGGCTAAGGCAGCCCCGGCAGTTTCCCCGAACCCTGTGACAACGTTCACGACGCCCGGTGGGAATCCCGCTTCACAGAAAAGTTCACCGAGCAGAAGCGCAGACAACGGCGTCTGTTCAGCTGGCTTCAACACAACCGCACACCCTGCAGCTAGAGCCGGCCCTAACTTCCAAGCAGCCATCAGCAGCGGAAAATTCTACGGAATGATTTGTCCGACCACGCCAACAGGCTCACGCAGGGTATAGGCATGAAATTGTGCTCCCGGTGCGTAGGGAACAGAAATGGGAATGGTGTTACCTTCGATCTTCGTAGCCCAGCCGGCCATGTAACGGAATAAATCAGCCGCTAGAGGCACATCTGCAGCGCGGGCCACACCGACAGATTTTCCGTTATCCAACGACTCCAGCTGAGCGAGTTCCTCTGTTTTAGCCTCTATCAGATCAGCCAGTTTCCAGATCAGTTTCCCACGTTCAGAGGGAGTCATTGTCCGCCATGGGCCTGTTTCGAATGCAGCTCGTGCAGCCTTCACCGCCAGATTGATATCTTCCTTTTGTCCATCTGGGATTCGGGACATGACCTCCCCGGTGGCCGGATTAAAAGTAGGAAATATTGTCTCAGAAATGGCATCAACCCACTTGCCATCTATTAGCATCTTGCGAGTAGAAGAAAGAAATTGTTGGACGTATGGAGTCACGGCTGTTTCAGTGGCCGCAACGCTCATGGCAAACCTCCAGATTCATCATTCAGCACTGAAGTGTACACACCTTTAACTATGGCAAAGAATTATGACGTGCTTTCTCGTGTGACTTCAACTCAACTTCGTCATATGGGCAGGCGATTGGAGCTGGGTAGTTCCGGGATGTCCGTCAGCTCTTCGCCCTGGCTCGTCGGAACTTGAGAAATGATTGGCAGGCTGGTTCCGCCAGAGAAGCCGCTTTACTGCGGCACCGGTACCCGTTCCTTCAGTTCTTCAAACAGTACCAGTCCTTACTCAACCTCGGCACCCACAGTCACCCCTGGACCGCTAGCGAGACCTGACGGCGATCATCTGGAGCTCGACTTGTGCGCCAACGTTCAGTGCCGCAACCTGCACGGTGGCTCTCGCGGGTGGATCGTTTGGAAAGAACTCGCGGTATACCGCGTTGAACCGTGGGAAGTCGTCGATGTTTGCAAGGTAGGCCGTCACGGAGACGACGTCATCGAATTCCATGCCGGCCTCTGTCAGGACCTCGCTAATGTTCGCCATAGCTTGCCGAGTCTCGGGTTCAAGACCGCCCTCGACCAACTCGGTAGTGTCCGGGTCGCGTCCAAGGTGGCCTGCGATGTACAGCGTGTTGCCGACCAGGATGCCGGGACTGTAGGGAAACCCGAAATATGGGTAGAGGTCGTTCCAATAAGTGTGTAAAAAGAAAAAGGCGGTGTACGCTTTCGGTGAACTATTAACCGTAAGCAAATCCCGGGGCCAACCGGGAGAAAGGTACACCACCCATGGAGAAGAAGAACACAGCGGAAGTAGCGGCGTCAACGAAGCAGTATGAGGTTCTGGAAGATTGGGCGCGATCACGAGTGCAGGATTGGCTCCAGGAACTTCTGGAAGACGAAGTGACGCAGTTCTTGGGTCGAAGGAAATCGGAGCGGAGTTCGGATCGACGGGGCTACCGGAACGGTCACGGGAAACCGCGACGGTTTGCGATGTTGAACGGAACGATGGAGGTTCGTCGGCCCCGGGTCCGGAACACGACCGAGCGCTTCGAGAGTGAGATTCTGCCGTACTTTCACCGGAAATCGAAGCAGCTGGGGCAACTGCTTCCCGAACTCTATCTTCACGGCCTGGCCACAGGAGACTTCGAGCAGGCAATGCGCGGACTGCTGGGTGCGGGCGCTCCGTTGTCGCGGGCGTCGATTCAACGGCTGAAATCGACATGGCAACTGGAATACGACGAGTGGAGCCAGCAGGATCTGTCCGAGCTTGAGGTGGTGTATCACTGGGCGGACGGCTTGTACGTAAAAGCGGGGATCGCGAAAGAACGGGCGGCACTACTGGTGATCATCGCAGGCCTGTCAGACGGGTGTAAAGTGCTGTTGGCCTGTGAGAGCGGTCAGAGGGAGAGCAAGGAATCCTGGAGTCGTATTCTGCGGAACCTCAGGGATCGGGGTCTGAAGCTGGGACGACTGACCGTTGCCGATGGTCACCTGGGAATTTGGTCCGCCCTGGCCGAGCAACACCCCGAGGGCCAGGAACAACGCTGCTGGAACCACAAGTCGATGAACGTGGTGGATCACCTGCCAAAGACCGACCAGCCGGCGGCCAGGCAGCTTCTCCACGGGATGGCCTTCGCCGACTCCCGAGCCGCATGCGAACGTAAGCGGGATCAGTTCATTCGCCGATATCAAAAGAACTATCCGAAGGCGGGTGAGACGCTGTTGCGGGACTGGGATCGGATGATCACCTTCTATGCGTTCCCGAAGCAACACTGGGTGCATCTGAGAACGACCAACATCGTTGAGTCACCCTTCGACATGGTGCGGTTGAGAACCAACGCCGCTCGTCGCTTCAAGCGCGTCGAGAATGCAACTGCGATGATCTGGAGGTTACTGCGTGTCGCTGAGAAGGCTTGGCGGCACTTAAAGGGTTCCGATCTCTTACAAGAGGTCTATGATGGTCAGCAATTCGCTGACGGCATCAGAGTCGTGTCCAAATCGAAGGCCGCCGCCTGATGACTTTTACACACCTTTTGTAATGACCTCTATGGGTACCTCTCGGGACGAATCACTCGGCGTGCGTCGTCTGTCTCCTGTTGCATCCCCGAGGACTGAATTGCCTGAATTCCAAGGACAAGACCGAATAAACCGACGATCAATAGTGCGACTCCAAGCTTACCTCTCATCATTATGGCCTTCCTTATCATTAGTCACCGAATCATGGCACCGGCAAGCGGAAGCTGTGCGCGCACTGCCGCCAAAGGGACCAGTTTTCGGTTAACTTGACCACAGCCTGTTGGACGTTCACTGGACGGAGATTGCGCTCCGACCCCTCCTTAACACGTATTTCTGTATCTTTCCGGTGGCGGTTTTTGGCAGCTCGGTCACGAACTCGACCTTGCGAGGGGCCTTGAAATGCGCCATGTGGTCCCGCGCATGTCTGATCAACTCAGCTTCAGTCAGGCTGGCATCTCGGGCCAAGACCACAAACGCTTGAGGGGCCTCGCCCCACTCGGTGTCGGGCATCCCTACGACCGCGACCTCCTGAACGGCCGGATGGCGCATGAGGATGCCCTCGACCTCGACCGAGGAGATGTTCTCCCCGCCGCTGATAATCACGTCCTTGAATCGGTCGCGAATCTCGACATATCCATCAGGGTGCACGATCGCCGCGTCGCCACTGTGGAACCATCCGCCCCGCATTGCCTCCGCGGTTCCCTCAGGGTCGTTGTAATACCCTTTCATCACGACATTGCCGCGGACCACGATCTCGCCGAGGGTCTGACCATCTCGGCGTACCGAGTGGCCTTGTTCGTCGACCACCCGCAGCTCCCCTGAGGTGATCAGCTCCACGCCCTGACGGGCTTTGATGATGGAACGCTCTTCGAGGCTGAGCTCAGCGTGCTCCGGTCGCGGTTCGCAGATGGTGATTAACGGAGCGGTTTCAGTCAGGCCATAGGCCTGCGTGAGGTCCCAGCCCAACTCGCCCTCGATCCGCTGAATCGTCGCAGCGGCCGGGGAGGCTCCGGCCGTCACGACCCGCACCCCCGACGGTACCTCGCCACTCTGTTCGCCTGTGGCGTTGGCAAGCCCGATCAGCACCGTTGGCGCGGCGCAGAGCATCGTCACCGACTCATCGCGGACCAGCGCGAACGCCTTGGCTGGATCGACCTTGCGAAGACAGATATGTGTGCCGCCAACCGCGGTCACAATCCAGACGAATGTCCAGCCATTGGCATGGAACATCGGCAACGTCCACAGATATCGGTCGGCGCAGGTCATCGTCAAGTGGACCAACGTTCCGGCCGCGTTCATGTAGGCGTTGCGGTGGGTAATCATCACGCCCTTGGGTCGAGCGGTCGTCCCGCTCGTGTAATTGATCGTGAGCAGGTCGTGCTCGTCGACCGAGGGACGCTCGAAAGTCCCCGATTCAGCCTTGAGCAACGCCTCGTATTGCTGCCAGCCGGCCTGCTGACCCTCCAGCGCCACAAAGTGTCGAACGCCAGGGCAGGTGCCGCGAAGCGCTTCGAGCGCCTCGAGATAGTCCTCATGCACACACACGACCGACGACCCGCTGTGCTTGACGATGTACTCGATCTCGTGGGGTTTCAGTCGGAAGTTGATCGGAACGAGAACGCTCCCTATCTGCGGCACGGCATAGAACGACTCGAGCATTGCGTGCGTGTTCGGTGAGATGTAGGCTACCCGATCGCCCTTCTTCACACCCAGACGCTGTAAGGCCGCAGACCATCGGTCGCAACGGTCGAAGAACTGCTCGTAGGTCAAGCGCGTCGACTCGTCGACGACCGCCTCCCTGTTCGGATAGAGCGAACGAGCGCGTCGCTGGAATTCGAGAGGTGTTAGAGGTGTCTCCACTGTCCTACTTGAACCTCCTACTTCTACTTCGGTCCGATCGTATTCCTGAGCATGTCGATATAGGGGCCGAGTTTTGTGCCGGATTCCAAGTTTAAAGTGTGTTGCTGAAAAACCGAGAAAAACTCGATAAAAGATACTAGAGGAGTGAGTTAGGTGCTATTAAATTCTCAACGCCTGTTAAACATTGTCGGACAGTGAACAACCCCCGCAAAACCGGCAGAGACATTAAACGCATGTGTTGCATCGACCGGTTGAGCCGGCAGGATTTTTCGTTACCTTGAACCTCAGAATCAGGGGATCGTCACTACACTCGCCCACCGCACCTTCGCCCGCTACCCGGGACCTCGGTACGTGCCGGTCTGGCCGCCCGATAAGGTCGCCGTGCGCTTCTGGGAGCGAGCGACTGCAATCTACACCTCGGGCGATTCGACCTAAGACTTAGAGCCCGGGGTGGATCAAGAAATGTTCGTCACCGCTTCCGCAACAACCGCTAGAGATAGTTGATAAAAGCCACCTTGTGCTCGGTAAAAAACTCGATCCCGGTTTTGCCCGACTCGGGGATCCCGTGCCCCGACGACTTCACTCCGCCAAAGGACAACTGCGGCTCGCGATAGGCGGTCATCATATTCACGTGCGTCAACCCAACATCGGTCTGGTCCAGAAACTGAAACGCGCGCGAAATATCTTTGGTGAATATCGATGAACACAGCCCAAACTCCACATGGTTGGCCATCTCCAGCGCCTCGCCAAAATCCCGCGCCGCCATTACGCTCAACACCGGTCCGAAGATCTCCTCCTGCGCGATCCGCATCTCCGGTTTGACTCCGGCGAAAACCGTCGGCGCGACAAAACACCCCTGGTCCAGGCCATTGTCGGTCAGCCGCTGTCCCCCCTCGACCAGCTCGGCCCCCTCGCCCTGCCCGATTTCGATATAGCCCATAATCGTCTCCAACTGGTCCGAGCCGCACACCGGTCCCATATCCACATCCCCGCGACCGTCCCCCACCCGGATCGCACGCACCCGCTCCAGCACCTTCCCGGTAAAGACCTCCGCCACTTCCTCGACCACGATCGCCCGGCTCGTCGACGTGCACCACTGCCCGGCGCAGGCATAGGCCGCCGTGGCCACCGCATCCGCCGCCCTGTCGAGGTCGGCGTCTTCTAAGACCACCGCCGGATTTTTGCCGCCCAACTCCAGCTGGGTGCGGATCAGCGACTGGGCCACGCTCTGCTGGATCCCCTTACCGACCCCCGTCGATCCCGTAAAGGACACCGACCGCACCAGCGGATTGGTGATCATCTCGTCCCCGACCGTACTCCCCCCGCCACAGACGAAATTCACTACCCCCGGAGGCAGACCGGCTTCGACAAACACGTCGACAAAGGCTTTACCCGCACCCGGCGTCAGGCTCGCCGGCTTAAACACGATGGTATTGCCGCTGATCAACGCCGGGGTGCACTTGCGGCCCGGCACGTTAAACGGAAAATTCCACGGACTGATAATCGACGCCACCCCCAACGGCCGCCGCACGCTATAGGCGAAGACCCCCCGCTTGGCCGAGGGCACGGTCTCGCCGCACATCGACAGACCCTGCGCGATCTGAAACTCCATCTCGCGCACCGCCGATCCCACCTCGGTGCGCGCTTCGGCCAGGGTCTTGCCATTTTCCTCCGTCAGCGTCGCCGCGATCTCCTCGATCCTGCCCTTCAGCACCGCGACCGCCCGCGACAGATACTCCGCCCGCTGGTAGACCCCGATGCCGGCCCATTCGGGGAAAGCCGCGTGCGCGGACTCGATCGCCTTTTTGGCGTCATCGCGGGTGCCCTTGGGCCAGATCCCGGTCACCAGTCCCAGGTCGGCCGGATTGCGCTGCTCGAACGTCTGCCCACCCGCTGCGCCGACCCAGGCGCCGTCGATATAGTTCTGCTGTTCCATCTTGTTGCTCTCCAGCGTTGTAGTTTGTCCTATCGCAAGCCCGTGACGCGGACGCGGTCGATCAAGCGGCCCTACACGTCGACGCCCCGACGCAACCGCCGAAGCCCAGTCCACTCGTCCACGGTATGGACCTGGGCGATAGTGAGTCCGCCTTTCCCTCGCCCCGATTTCCCGACGATGGACAGCTCGTCCACGCCGTTGGGGTCGGTACGGGGCAACTCCTCAACGGCAAAGCCCCGGGACTTCAATACCTTGACCAAATACTTGGTGATCGGCACATTGGAGAGCTGGCTAACCGAATTATAGCCAACCTGTTGGTCGCGATAGTCCCAACTGTCTTTTGTCAGGTCGTCCACGGCGTTGGCATCCTGGTAGTGGATCGGTTAATTCCCCTCCGAACCTCATTCTTAATCCGGAGTGTTGGCCGGTATCTTGTTCGCAGTCTACGATTCTCAACCCCAACAACAGGGGTAGTTGCGAACGATCGATGCAACACTTTACCGTGAAAGGGGAAGGTGAAGTGTATGCGGAATCAACAGAGGAAAGACAGAGACGGACGGCATGCTTCACGGCACCGGCACACGACGATTGCTGCTTCAAACCCGTTCAGGCGCTTCCAGGACGCCTCTATCGTCTGATCACTCCGCTTTCAGGATAGAACGCTGCCCAGGCAAACCAGTACGATACGTTGACTGAGACCTCCTGGAGCGGCTGACCCGATTCGTTCTCATCGAGAGGTTTGCCGGTAAAGCCGTCCCACTCCTGTCCCGAGCTTAGGTCCTGCAGAATGACGCGTCCCTTCTCTGTGCGGGAGTAAGACCAACCAGCCCGGTTGATCCGGAAGATCTTGGCGGTCCGCTCGTCAGGAGTACCCACAATCAGAAGATCTTGCTCATCCGTCGAAGTCTGCAAGACCGGATCGTCGTCAAGGGGCACGGCGTAACGCTCGCAGCCTGCCAGTGACGCCAACGTCTCCACTCCGATGGTAACTCCAATAGACGTCGCGCATTCCTTCCAGTCGACCGCTGACTCGTTTTGAGAGGACCAGGGTCTCCGGATGTAGAGTCCGCCACTGTCCCCACGTCATCATGTCCGATGGGTACGTCATCAAGCGACTCCCAGTCTTAAGCCCGCGTATAGCTTGACCAAAGGCCTGCGACCAATAGGAATCGGTTTGACGATCGTACATCACTAGGTTTTCGCGCCACAGGTATCCGGACACACCAAAAGTGAGTTCCTGATCACCGTCGTGACGTGCGTAGGTGATCGCAGTAAAGCAAAGCGGACACCAGGTGACCGCGACTGGAGTCGAGCCGATCCAGTCGTTGACAATTTCGTGAGCGTCCAACAGACGGGTCGAATAGGCCTTCGACTGGACTCCATCGCTTACACCGACAACCAATTCGTTGTCGTCCATGAAGTCCGCCTCGTCCGCGTCGACAAATATTGGATGGTTAATTGCGGCAATGGCATCCTTGGGTAGCACCCGGACGATGCTCTCTTGTGCCGCTACTTCGAGAGCACCAAGCAACAGACCGGCTGCCGCAAGCTAGATCGGCAATGGAAGAATTGTTCTGCTCATCTCTCATATTGAAGATACTTAAAATCCATACAGGGACAATGTAGCAAAGCTTACGTTTGGTTCAGAGAATGCTGCCGGAGAGTCCTCATGCTACACATCCCAAAGGCCAAGGGGATCGTATGATGGCCGATTTTTTCTGCTGTATTCCATCGTTTTGGCACCTTGCGAAGTGGGACCGTGAAATTCTGGCAAGTCGATCTATGTGTGAGGGTTATAAACAATCAAGCTCTTAGGGACTGATAAAGTGCTGTCCAATCCATTGTGTACGCGGGATAAAGAGAAATGGACCATGGCGATTAACGGATGCCCCGATAGGAGCAACTTCCCAGAAGGCGACCGGTGAGGAATTGGCCGGTCAACGAAGGTGGGGTTGGCCTAATAGTTTTTTGATCTAATCGAGGCCCGTGTAATCAAATTCAATAGGCTCAATTTCCCCGGCGTCAATGGCACGGATGCGTTCGTCCGGAAGCGGATAGCTAAACTGCTCATTGCGCATCCGAATACGTTGTAGCAGGATTCTTCTGGTCATGTCGGCGATCTCTTCCCAATCACCCGCAGAGAGGTCTTGTTTTGAGAGCCAGGCAATACCCGACCGCATATGTCCGATTTCGTCAACGTAAACCTGCTCGCAGGCTTTGGCAATGTGGTCGTTCAGCTCGCCGGTACCAGCCAAGCGCATGCCGGCGGAGTACATGCTGCAGTATCCGCCCTCAGTGAAACGGACAGTAGAGTAGCCCAGCTTGCGATGCTTATCCCGGTACTCATAGCGAATGCGCGCAAGCTCGCTATCGGCTTCCCAGCTCGTAAGCTTTTGGGGGTTAAGCTTTTCTCCGCTGAGGGAATCATGGATATCGGCAAACAAGCAGTAGTGTGAAAATTCAGTCCTCAGGTCATCGATCACATTCAAGACCTCAGAGCGATCGACGCCGAGATCAATCTTGTCAAAGACCTCACTCAGGTAGGCTACAGGCCCCTGAAACAGTCCTTTCTTCTTATCACCCACTCCCGATCCCCAGATCTCTTTAAAGCACTGGCGCCGCAACCACAGGAGGTCGGTTTCCTTGCTGCGAGCCGAGCCCTGAAAATAGGTCCACACCACCTCGGCCTCACCCGCCCAATACGGGGCTGCCAGATTAACCAGCCTTTTGAGGTTTTCATCGACCGCCATGGTTCATCTCCTACGCTACTTCGAGTGTGACAAGCTGATCTCAATCTGGAGAAGCAGAGAAAGAATGCGTGATTGGCACGATTCTGAGTGGATCTGCTGTAGTCCAAGCGGTCAAGTTAAAGACTCGGCGTCTCAGATGCACCTACCCTTTGTTTGAACTGATTACCCAGGATGAGCGCCAAAATAATAACTCCACCCGAATCGGTGTAGAGCCCCGGATTGATCAGCAGCAGCCCACCACCTAGCAAAAGTCCTCGTTCCCAATGTACCAATCGCGACAATAGCCAACCTTCCAATCCGGCAGCCAGAGAAATGACGCCTATGGCTGCCGTTAAGACGGCCGCGATTACCGTAATCGGATGCCCCATGAGAAGCAGCGAGGGCTGGTATACGAAAATATAGGGGACGATAAAGGCAACGATTCCAAGCCTTACGGCTTTGAACCCAATTTGGTTGGGATTGCCCCCAGCGATACCTGCCGATGCATAAGCCGCAACTGCCACCGGTGGCGTGATAGCGGACATCACGGAGAAATAGACGATGAACAGATGCGCGGCAAGAACGGGCAGGCCTAATCCAACCAGTGCCGGTGCCGTCAGGACCGCTGTCAGCACATAGGCGGAAGGTACGGGCATTCCCATGCCCAACAGAACGCAAACCACCATCGTCAAAAGCAACGCAAGAAACAGATTCTCACCCGTCAAATTCAACATCAAGCCAGTGACCTTCCCTCCGATTCCGCTATAGCTAATGGCTCCCACGACTATGCCAGCAGTCGCAGTCGCCGCGACTACTACAATGGATGCGCGCGCCGTATCTGCCAAGGCAGCGGCGATCTGTTTCAGGCCCATCCGCGTTTCGGTTCGAACCAAACTGACCGCGAAAGTCAAAAACGTAGCGATTGCGGCCACACGAGTTGGAATCATTCCCTGAATTAAGAGCACGACGAGAACGATGAGCGGAATCAGAAACTGAAAGTTCTTCGCCAATAGTGATCTTATTACGGGAGTTAGTTCGTCCTGAGGGGTTTCTATGTTGAGCTTGAAGGCCTGCAAGTGCACCTGAGACAGAACGCCCAAATAATAAAGGAACGCTGGCACAATGGCTGCGATCGCAATCTGATTGTAGGGAATGCCGGTAAAGTCGGCCATGAGGAAAGCCGCCGATCCCATCACAGGAGGCATGATGCTTCCCCCGGTGGCAGAGACGGCAACAATAGCACCCGCATCGGTTGCGCCGTAACCCATCCGCTTCATCAAAGGAATGCTGAAGGTCCCCGTTGTCACCGCGTCGGAAGTGGGACTGCCGGATATCATTCCGAATAAACCACTGGCGAAAACTGCCACCTTGGCTGAGCCTCCGCGGGCACTTCCCACCAACCCCTTGGCCAGGTTGATAAAAAATTCCCCGCCGCCCGAGTGAAACAGCACCATCCCGAAGAGGATGAACATATAGACGTATGTAGTCGCCACACCTAGAGGAGTTCCCATCAGTCCATCGAGTGTAAAGGCCATCACATCGATGAATTCAGCAAAAGAAAAGTAGCGGTGTGATAGCGGCCCCGGAATCGAATGCCCGCCCAGCAGGTAAAGGGCAAAAATAAAGGCGATCAAAAGAATAGGCCAGCCTATAAATCTCTTCGTAATCAGGGCAAGCAGCACCGATACCGTTACCCCAACCAGTAGGTCCAACCCGCTCAATGAATCTACCAGTGGCCAGCGTAGAGAAAAGCGTTCAAAGTGAGCGATGTAATAGAGACCCGAGAGTGCCGAAAGAACAGCTAGAAAAACATCAAGCCACGTCGGCTCTTCCTTGAAGTTGCTGCGATACGGTCGGTAACTGACAAACCCCAGGGCCAAGACCCAGGTCAGGAATATCGTCCTATGCAGTAGGGGATCGATAGTGCTGAAAACAACCGCCCAGACCTGGAAAACCGACAAGCCAATTCCCAGAACAATGATGAAAGTCTTCACACGTCCACTGTCTGACGAAGAGGAAGAGAGGGTCGTTTCGTTTGTCGGCATTGGCAAAGCCTACAGATGCGCTACAAAATCACCGGCCATTTGAGTGCGGAGCGGCTTCGGTTTGCAGCCCCGTTTGGCTGTAACCGTGTCCTCGAGATTTCTGCCACGGGCTGCGAAGCGTGATAGGCTGGCGCCATCGGGACAAGTTCAAGCGTCATTGTCTGGATTATCTAGATTCGAAAAGTGGCCTCCAATAGGCCTAGCTGGCTACAGCGGAAGAGCCGCTGCCGCTAATAGAACTGCACAAAGAGAAGCCTAAGAGTCATAGGTGGAAACACGCCTCTATCCTTCTCTGGGAGCAATATCCGATGCCGTATCTCCGGTGGCTATTTATTCTGGTCTTCGTCTCGAGCTGCCAGCCGCCTTCTACGGAAAAAATCACCATAGTAGGCGGAACCGTCGGTGGGGGATGGTCGGCCATTACTGAAGGAGTTGTCAATTCCATCCGCCGGGAAATGCCCGAATTCGCGATCACTTCCGAACCGGGTCATGATGGTGCCAATGCCGTACTCGTTAACTCCGGGCGCGTCCAGTTTGGACTGATCCACTCAGGGGTTGGCCTCCTGGCGATTGCCGGAGAGGACCCCTACCAGCAAAGGCTCGAAAACATCCGTGGAATTTCGCTTGTCTATGCCGACTCCGCTTTTCACTTTCTGGTCAACGACAAGCTGGATATCTCCTCTATTGACGAGATACGAGAGAAAAAATACCCGCTCAACCTCAGTGTTAGCTACCAAGGCTCCCTAATGGAGATTGCCACCAAAACTGCACTGGAAGCATACGGTATCAGCTATCAAGATATCGAGTCTTGGGGAGGCCAGATCTCTTTTCTACCATTGCGTGCTTCTCTATCGCTGATGCAGGACGGACGAATCGATGCGACCGGCGTAGCGATCCAGTTTCCTCAATCGAGCATTGTCGAAGCCAGTCTCAGACAGGAACTACGCATCCTTCCCCTGACCGAGCAGGCCATTCGGTATGCCAACGCCAAGCTAGGAACCTCGCGATCCAAGATTCCAGCGGGAACTTACAGTTTCACCAATACGGACATTCCGACCTTCAGCGATACCTGTGTCTTAATCGCAAACGCAGACGTGGAAGAAGAGCAGGTTTATAAAGTCATTGAATCCATCTTTAAGAACTTGGATTACCTGAGTAATGTGCACAGATCGCTCGCTACATTGACGCTTACAGATATGCCTCGGGTGAATGTTCCGCTCCATCCGGGTGCGCAAAGATTTTATCGGGAAAAAGGTGTTTTGCCGGAAATCTGAAGCCACACTCATACGCTACGTTACTGACATTTCTTCGCAGATCAGCCCGGACCGCGAGTAACCGTATGACTCCACGGGCAGAATCATAGTCGAAACTTCACGATCCTGCTTTGTATCGCCGGCTCTCCACATTTCACCTACTCCCTTTTAATCGATAGCCGACGGAATCGTGTCATAGAGATATCCCTCCTCGGATTTCTACAACCCAAACACCGCGCTTCCGTCAGGCAGAGTCCGCTTCGCCGGCGGCCCGGTTCAGACGGATTTGTCGGTATTGGAACCTTGTCTAGCCCTAGCTCCCCATTAATCGACTTCTCGGAAGCGATTCGCAGCTTTTTCCGGGAGGATTAAAGTTGTTGGAAAACGCGAATGAATGCGGGAAGGAATCACCGGCGAAATTTTCTCGGTACTCCTATTATTCAGGGGGGACCTTACCGGACCTTTTCTGAAGGACTCGCTCGGTCCACGAACCTTGTTCGGGAGTGAACTGAGCCGCTGCCGACCGTAGATACGGCCGAAATTGAGAGATCCAGTACTGGGTAAACCCGGCCTTGCGGATGCATGTCAGAGTGTCCCGATAGTGGGACAGCAGGGGCCCTGCCAGCACGTAGCCCGTCCGCTGTCCGGCAACCTTGGCGGCCTGCGACAACCAGTACACCTTTTCCGGCAGCGTTCCTACTGTCGAAAGTGCCATCACAGTAGACATCTCGAATACTGAACGGCCCTGACGTTTCGCCTCGAGGGTGATCTGGTCCCAGATTTCTACAACCAATGCTACAGGGGGGATTTTCTTCGGGGGGAGCTTGGCCAACTCGGGCTTAAGTGCTTCCCAATCCTTTCGAAGACCCGCTAGGTCCAGCGGCGGTGCGTTGATCGTGTTTGCCGCCAAGCCGGAGCTCTGCTCAAGTGCGTCGAGCAACTGATCGACAGTCCCCGCTTCGGCATCATCCGCAATCAGTCCCGCTTCCTTCAAAGCGCCCGTGATATCGGCCAACAGGTGACGTCCGGCACCGCTCACGTCGGCCAGTGCCGCCAGTACCCAAACGGGTGAGGCTCGGAAGGCCAAGACGCCGATCATTTCCAGACCACCACCTGCTGTTCTTCGAAGCAGCAAATCATTATTCAGCTCTTCCTCAGATGGAAATACGCCTTCCACTTGTCCGACCTTTTCAATCAGAATCCGGAGAGTCAGTTCCACCAGGTTGACGTAGAGACGACTCTTACGTACTCCTTCGGGTAGGGCCGAACGCCCGATCTCATGTAACAGCCCACCCGCAAGCGCCGAGGCCGAACGCAGCACCCGCTCAGGGAGTGACAACACGTAGTGGGTAAGTCGCGACTCCATCTTCAGAAAATTCTAGTCGAACAGAACCTGGAACCGGCAGGAAAAGAACCCTCGTCGGAAGCTCAAATCCCAACCGTCACGGGTCTATACTGGTTCAACGTGAATACACTCGCATTGATTCTCGTTCTTCTCGCTCCGCCCCCCCAGGACGTGCTCCAGGACGCGGCGCTGGCCGGAGTTCGTCCGATCCTTCAACGATTGCGCGCTCAGGTTACTGACTACTCGCCAACACGCGGCGCGACGTCGGAGTTGACCGTCGCCAAACACCTGCTCCGGGACTGGATCGAGTCGCAGTTGGGGGAACTGCCCGAAGACGGCGACATCCGAGCCTTCCAGCTGGAGCTCAACGCTGCGCTCGCTGACGCCGAACTTTTCTGCACCGAATTTTATATCGAATGCGGGGACAACATCCTGGGCTATGTGGACGGCATACGGATGAGCCGCGAGCGCGAATTCCTGGTTGTCGTAACGGCACCTGGAGTCTGGTGCGGCTACGACGAATCGGCCTATGTGTACGCGTGGGAAGGCCCGGGATGGCAACGCATCTGGGAAAACGAGCAGACCAGATATACGGAAGAGGGCTACCTTCCGCAAACGATCCACGATGTGCAGTTATCGTCTCTCGATGCGAACGGAGACCGGCTGCTGATGACTCTGGGTTCACAGGCGGCCTGCGCCGGGTCGTTTAAGGACCTCTACACCCGTGTCTGGCAGTTGGACGCCAATAACCAGAGCACGACCGTCCTGGACTGGACCGAATACGCCAACGACGGAGGGCCGCCGATAAACGGGCAGGTTCCTCCTGACGATGTGCTCGTCCAGTTCAACGCGGGCGGGATCGTTGGCGGCTCCCCACATTGGGCCGTGCGCCACTTTCAGGTGCTTGATGGAACGGCGACCCAGATCGATCCCATTGCCGTCAGGCCGCAGGATTTCGTGATCGAGTGGATCGCCGCTCCATGGCAGCAGAGCCAAATGCGATCCGAGTCGCCCCGTCTGGAAGAATGGCATGCTCAACTACACCGTGAAGACGGAGTCGGAGACTTTCCCGACCCCACTCTCCAATGCACGGAAGGCTCCGATCTCTGGCAGGTGGGAACATACTTCTACGACGGACCGAAGAGATACTACCGCGTCCGTTGGCAGCGGCCTTACAGCTTCACCCTGGTCGGCGTCAGCGAAGCGCCGTATCCGGACTGCACTATTGCTGACCCCCAGGGCGACGCGTATCCACAACTGTTTGACAGCGATCCGGACTGAGTCAGGCGAGACCTCCAAGACCATCATTCGAATAGGCGATGAAGCTGTAACAGATGGCCGTTTCGGCGGTTTAGCAGCCCGTGGCAGAAGTGAGATTCTCTGACACAGTCGTAACGTCGGATTCGATAGCCACGTTGGGCTCGATATCCAGCTGACGGAGTTCATGATGCGTTTGAAGCGCCATCTGGACGCAGAAGAGCACGATTTGAGCGGCAAAGTATGCCGCAGACCGGTCCTGCAGGCTCCGTGGCGTGCCCTGCCCGAACTTCTGGCGCAGGATCAACGCCAGGTTCAAGGCCGCGTAGTGAACCAGGATCCGTTTCAGGATATTTTCCCGTCCTCGAAGGTGAACCCGTCGCATGCCGCCGGTTTCCAGACCGTGAGCGAAGGGTCGTTCCAGCATCATGCCGCGATGCCGCAACAACTCCTTGCCGCGTTCTCCACGGATTCGACGGCGATTGGCATAGACAGCCTGTTGTTCGTCCGGCTTGTTCTTCCAGCGGCGACGGCCCCGATCCGGTTCCGAGATGTAGGTGCGTATCCCCAATTCGCGAAGATCGACCATCGTTTCGTTGCTGTGATATCCCTTATCGGCGACGACTTCAGAAAACCAATCTTCTCGAATCTGCGCTTCGGTTTTCGGGTTGCTTGCCAGCTTCTCCATGTTCTCGGCCGTGCGGATCAACGTCTCTTTGATTGTCGTCGTATCCCCGGTGGCAGCACCCTGAACCGTCACCCCCAGCACGACGCCGGTCTTCATATCCACAGCGTGTTCCAGCTTGTGAGCCAAATGCGTGCGGCCGTCTTTCATCTTGGTGATCTGCGCATCCGCGTCGTCGGGATGCACCCAGTCGTCGTTCGATCCCTTCTTCGGCCGTTTCCGGTCCAGTCGCGCCAGTTCGGCTCGTGTCGGCGTTTCAATGCCCGAAGCGTGGGCCAACTCCTTCAGAAAGTCCTCATAACTGTTCCTGGTGTCTCGCCGCACGATCGACCGCATTGCCGCGTTCGCTTCCAGCGTCGTCGCGTCCACGCCAACCGTCTTCCCGTCGATCAACCCGTGCCCGGCCAGCCGCTCCAGCATCCAGTGGAACACCTGGGCATGGGTTTCCAGATCGATCAGCCGGCGTGTCCGCGACACGCTGGAATGATCCGGGGTACCATCGGTCAGCCCAATGCCCAGAAACTCCCGCAGGCTCAGCGAGTCGGCACACCGCCAGGCGATGCCGCGTTCCGAGTCAATCCCTTCGAAGTAGCCGACCAGCAGCATCCGAAAGTACACACCCGGCACGACACCGGGCCGACCCATCACCGGGGCGTAGAACTTCTGGCAGGCTTCTTCAACAAACGGGTCGAATCCGTCTTCTTCCAGAATCCGGTTCACCCGTTCGTAGAACACGTGTCCTTTGGTCCGCGGCAACTCCTGTGTCGCGATCCACAGCGATTCCTGGCGTCGTCTCTTTCGTCCCATGCCCATATCCCGTCCTCCTTCACTCATCATTCTTCGCGATACGGTCGCATCGGGTCCGTTTGAATCTGTGAAGTGGACTTTAACCACGGGCTGCTAGGGCGCCAGGTTGCGGAGAGCTTCTACTGCAGCCTCGGCGACATCAGTGTTCGAATCCTGGGTCAGAGGCTGGACGTAGGGCCGGGCTTCGGGCAGTCCAATTTGTCCAACGACTCTCAGGAGTTTGGAGCGAATATCGGCATCAGGATTTCGCAGGTGGGGATAGAGTTCCTCCAGCCTGCCCTCGTATCGACCCAGTTCGAACAGATAGACTTCCGCAATCTGGTCCCTCCGGCTATCGAGCGCATCCACGAGTTCCTGAAGATACATGGAGTTTCCGAATGCCACCAACGCGAAAGCCTGCGCCAAACGAACCTCGTCATCGTCCTCTGACGCGATACGCTCGGCGAACGAAGACGCGTCGTAGTCCAGGCGGGCCAGTCCCCGGGCCGCCAGTTCGCGATAGGAGTCTTCGTCGCTATCGAGCAGGGATTCGAACAGATCAGTCGCCTCCGGTTCCCGCAACAATCCGATCGACTCGAGTGCCAACTCGCGCGTGTCACCGTCGTCACTGGTCTGGAACAGGCTCGATAGTGCAGGAAAGGCGGCCCGGTACCCGGTGCGACCGACGGATAGGATGGCCTCACGCGCAACGCGTTCATCCTCCTCACGGATGAGGCGTGTTAAGGCCGGGCCCGAATCCTGACTTCCGATGGCACCCATAGTCCGGATCATTGCGATCTGGACTTCCCAGTCTTCCCTGTGCCGCGGTCCATCCAGCTCTTCGATCAAGGCGGGCAGTTGATCTGTGGCGTTGAGAGACCCGAGAGCATTCGCAGCAGCGACCCGCACCTCCCAGTCGAAGTCAGTCCGGAGGGCTTCTATCAATACCTCTTTTGCGGCTTCATCCACGTATACGTTCGGACCCACCCGCCGCTGTTCGTCTTCGCTGAAGACGCGTGTCACGTCCGTTATGAAGTTCCAGAACCCCCGCTCATCAGCTACGGGAATATACAACAGGAGTAAAGAATCGATAGCCTGGAGCCTGACGACTTGCTGAAAATCCGTGCTGAGCGCCTCACTCAGAGTTGGAATAGCAGATTGGTCACGGATTCTTCCCAAGGCCCGAACAATTGAAACCCGAATCTCACTACTCTGTTCGTTCTTGTAAGCCTCGGCCAAGAGCGGCACGGCATCCCGGTTCCCTAGCACCGCCATCGATTCGACGGCATCGCTCCGTTCTCTTGGGCTGGCACTATCCAGAGCTGGCGTCTGCGCCAGCGCCAGGACCAGGATGAGTTGCAAGAAGTGTGACATTTTCGAATTCCCTCTGGGTTAAGTGCTTACGATCGATGCGCCACCTCGGAAATGTGGGTATGTGTTTCCGACGGATTCTTCAAAACGAATACTTCGACTGTGGGGGTATCGAAAAGTCGCAACTTCCCCACTCGATTTCCTAAAAGTCTAGATAAAAGGTGAGCCCATTCAGGTCCATTCAACGGGCACCAAAGTGGCAGTCGCAGGATTCGAATTCTTCTCCATTTGGACCGCAATTCTCAATCTGAATGGTTGTGTGATCGATCTGAAACCGCCTGTGCACGATCTCTCTTACGCGGCTGAGAACATCAGATTGGGCATGGCTGTTCTCCCCCACCACGACATGGCAGCTCATGGCCACTACTCCGGAAGTCAGGGTCCAGACATGCAGGTCGTGAACAGACAAAACTTCTTCGGCCCCAAGGAGATTGTCCTTCAAGGTCGCTAAGTTGATGTGGGCGGGTGCTCCTTCGAGAAGGATTTCGACGGCGTCACGAATGAGCAGCCATGAGCTGGACAGAATGAGAACCGCAACGATCGCGCTAATAATAGCGTCGGCTGAGTTCCAGCCAAAGAAAATGATAGCCAGGCTCGCAAGGATTGCCCCGATGGAGCCCAGAGCATCGCTCAGCACGTGAATAAATGCACCCCGAACATTCAGGTTCAGGGACTGATTACCAAACAGAATGTATGCGCTGGCCAGATTCGCCACCAGGCCTCCCGACGCGACTAAAAGCATGAGGTTGCCGCGAACCGGTTGAGGCACCATCAGTCTCTGGTAGGCCTCGTAAAATATGTACATGGAAATCAGGACAAGAAACACGCCGTTCAGAAGCGCGGCCAGGATTTCGACTCGGTAAAATCCGTAAGTTTTCTGAGGTGTCGCGGGTCGGGTTGCAAACCAGAGCGCGAAAAAACTAAGGCTGAGCGCCCCGACATCGGTGAACATGTGGCCGGCGTCGGCCAATAACGCGAGGGAATTGCTGTAGATACCACCGATGAGCTCGATCACCAGGACCGAGGCAGTGATGACCAGGGCGATCCGCAAGCTTCCACCCGCGTCACGGGCGCGCCCTTCAGGGGATCCTCGGTGGTCGTGGGTGTGGAGTCCCGCGTGGGAAGACATTGCAGACGCAATTATACTACGCGGACAGCAGCATGGGTCGGTGCGAGAACCGTTGTTCAGGCAGACTGCTATAATGACCCGTTTTTCCGGCACATCCTGCGTCCGCGCTTGATTCGCGACGCGCCAACGAGGAGGGACTCGTGGGGAAAGAACAGGGAGCCCAGGGTTCGGCTGGGCTTCCGCTGACAGTCCTTTCAGAAGATGAAGAGTTGTTCCGCGATTCGTGCCGGTCCTTCGCCGAAGATCGTATCCGCCCACTCGTATCGCGGATGGACAAGGAAGGGCAACTCGACCGAGCGGTGATATCGGACTTTTTCGAACTCGGACTGATGGGCATCCAAGTCGACGAAGCACATGGCGGGCCCGGAGGCTCGTTCTTCATGTCCATCCTCGGCGTCGAAGAAATTTCGCGGGTCGATGCGTCATTCGGAGTTTTCGTCGATGTCCAGAACACGCTGGTCAACAACACCATCATGCGCTGGGGCACTGACGATCAGCAGAACGAATATTTACCCCGTTTGGTCAGAAATGTTGTTGGTGCCTATGCCTTATCGGAAGGGGGATCGGGAAGCGACGCTTTCGCGCTTCAGTGCCGGGCAAAGGAAGACGGCGACCAGTACATCCTCACCGGCCGGAAGCTCTGGATCACGAACGCTTTAGAGGCGGGGCTGTTTATCGTTTTCGCGACAATCAATCCGGAACTCGACTACAAAGGCATCACCGCTTTTCTTGTAGATAAGGACAGTTCCGGATTCACGATCGGAGGCAAAGAGGACAAGCTGGGAATTCGGGCTTCTAGCACATGTGAACTTTTGCTCGATGAATGCCGGCTGCCGAAGTCGGCTGTACTGGGAAACGTCGGTGAAGGATACAAGATTGCGATCGAAACTCTGAACGAAGGTCGGATCGGCATCGGCGCCCAAATGGTAGGTATTGCACAGGGCAGTTGGGATTGCGGGACGGCCTATGCCAAGGGACGGAAAGCCTTCGGAAAACCTATTACGGAGTTCCAGGCGGTTCAGTTCCAGCTGGCGGAAGCGGCGACACGTATTGAAGCGGCCCGTCTAATGGTGTACAACGCGGCCCGTCTAAAAGACTACGGAAAGGAATTTCTGACCGAAGCGGCAATGGCAAAGTATTTCGCATCCGAGGTCGCCGAAGACGTAACATCCTTGATTGTAGAAATCTACGGTGGCTACGGATATACGAAAGACTATCCGGCCGAGAAATACTTTCGAGACTCGAAAATCGGAAAGATCTACGAAGGCACATCCAACATGCAGCTACAGACGATAGCCAAACGTCTGTTGCGGTGACGGTTAGCACATGAGCCAAACGGTACGCGTCCTACATCATGACAATTGCTTCGACGGCGTGGCTTCATCGGCCGTGTTTTCCAGTTTTTACCGCCTCGCAGTCGATGCCGACGCTACGTTTGAATACGAAGGCCTGTCTCACGGTCCCGGAGCCTACCTCCTGGAGGAAAAACTCCAGAGTGGAGTCAACGCGATCCTTGATTTCAAGTACAGTTCCTCCGATAGCCTGACGTGGTGGTTCGACCACCACCAGAGCGCCTTCCTCTCGCCGGAAGATGAAAGTCACTTTCGCAACGACCGGAGCGGTCGCAAGTTCCACGATCCGAATTACAAATCCTGCACGAAGTTTATTCGTTTTATCAGCGAGACGATTCTCAGTACCCCGATGGATCACCTGAACGAGTTGATCTACTGGGCCGACATAATCGACGGTGCCCAGTTTAAGGATGCGCAATCGGCCGTCGAATTGAAGGAGCCCGCCCTCAGGTTGATGATGGTTATCGAATCTATTCGGGATCCGAAGCTGATCCGCGAGATCATCGGACGACTCCAAACAGAATCACTCGCAGAAGTGGCCGCCCTGCCCTCCGTAAAGGGGCATTTCGATCGCCTCTACAAGAGCCACCTCGAGTCCATCGCTATACTGCGGGATGCCATGACATCGACGGACGGAGTCATTGAATTCGACATCAGCAAGTCCTCGGTTACGGGCCACAACAAGTTCATTCCCTATCACGTGTTTCCCGATTCGGTATACACCGTTGGCGTGAGTCTGGAGCCCTCGCGCGCGAAAGTTTCGGTGGGAACGAACCCGTGGACGCAAATGCCGCTACACCACAACGTAGCTCGGATCTGCGAACGCTACGGAGGAGGAGGCCATGCAGTGGTCGCCGCCATTTCGTTTGCGCCCGAGAAAATACACGAAGCTCGCCAAGCGGCTCGCGAAATCGCAGAAACCTTGCGACATGACCCTTAGCCACCAGTGGCAGAAGTTCTCGAATTAAGATTTCGCTCGGTCGTTCATACGGCCATCCTGGCCGAACGCCCGGCGACCCTCGCCATCTTCCTGATGGCGAGGCCTATAGGGATCGGCGGAATGTTGAAGTGGTCCCAGAAGGACCCCCGGCGGTCCGACGGTGCGGGTGGACAACGAGGCGGTAGCCGAGGCGTCCGGAGTAATTAGATATTCGGATCGGACTAAGACACGCTAATAAGGAGCGAATTTGTGACTCAGGGCACTAGCAGCCCTAACGTTCCGCGCACACCGCCGCCTTCTCCCGCACGCTACGGTTTTCCGGCGGCCGAACCTCCAATGCATCCCGACGTTCTGTTCATTGCCGACGTCCGCAGTCGAGCGATTCCCTTCACCTACGCACTCCTGCTCGTCAATCTGGCGATCTTTTTGTTGATGGAACTGTCCGGCGGCAGCATGAACGAAGCGACGCTCATGGCCTTTGGAGTGAAGTCCAATGCCGCTATCGATCAGGGAGAGGTCTGGCGCTTCATCACGCCGGTCTTCATCCATATCGGCGTCCTGCACCTGGTCCTGAACTCCTATGCGCTGTGGATTGTGGGGCAGCAGGTGGAGCGGCTCTATGGCAGTGCGCGCTTTATAACCCTGTACGTACTGATGGGCATCTCTGGAGTGGCCGCTAGTTACCTGTTTTCTCCCAACGCCCTCTCCGCAGGGGCATCGGGAGCGATTTTCGGTCTGTTTGGCGTGTTGTTGGTCTTCGGCATCCGCCACCGGCACACCGTGCCTCGATTCCTTAGCCGCGCGATCCGCGTCGGCATTCTTCCCGTAATCGGGATTAACCTCGTCATCGGATTCCTCATTCCGGTCATCGATAACGCCGCCCACATCGGGGGGTTGATCGCAGGAATAACACTGGCAGCGATAGTCGGATTTGAAAACCCTGGAAGCCGGACGCCGGGCGTCTTTCACATGGCTCGAGTGGTGGCGATTGCCTCTGTTTTACTGAGTTTTTACCAGGTCGGTGTCCGCTACGATGGCCCTGACCTCCGCCTGTCCAACCTTGCCCGCTCCTGGAATCCGCTGTTGGGGAGACAGTCCACGTCAGAACAGTTTATCCAAGCGGTGAATGCGACACAGCAAAGTTTTGGAGCAACGCAGCGAGCGATCCGGGATGGGACTGCGGTCGCCGACAGCGAAAGCCTGTCATCCGCACTGGGAAACTCAATCGACCTCCTACGGGACGTGCCTTCGTTGTCGGCTGCATCAGATCCGCTTCTTGAAGACTTAGAAGACACAGTGGAGCAGTTATATGTACTGATCGAGGACATAGGGCGAAGCGGTCGCCTGAGAACCGATCATATGCGCCGGCTGGAAGAAAACCTGTCCCGTTACCAGACGGTTTTCGGAGGCCTGATGGACTGGGTCGACACGGAAGGTGAGCGCTACGGCCTCCAGCGCGGCAATCGGGAATAAGGGACGGACACTTAAATCTGTATTCCTTTCAGATGGCCCCTGACTCCTATGCGCTAGAATGAAGTGTCCGTCCCGTATCTGTATGCTGTTGCGTCGTCCCGGCTTCCTACTGCATACTTCGAATTGCCACCCCTTAAGCCACTTGAACCAATGACCTCAGAAATCACCCGCAGGATCAACCAGGAAGTCGGCATTGCTCTGCCGCGAATCGAAGCAACGATCCGTCTAATCGGCGAGGGCGCGACGATCCCCTTCATTGCCCGCTATCGCAACGAAGCGACCGGCAATCTGGACGAAATCAAGATCCGCGAAATCGCCGACCGGTACATCTACTACGGCGAGTTGGAAGAAAGACGCGAAGTCATCCTGACGGCGATCTCGGATCAGGGCAAGCTGACGGAAGATCTGCGCGAAAAGATCGTCAATTGCCACGCGAAGAACGAATTGGAAGATCTCTACCTTCCCTACCGGCCCAAGCGAAAATCCAAGGCAAGCGTCGCAAGACAAAAGGGCCTCGTACCACTCGCAGACAGCATTGAGCACCAGGATGACGGAGCCACGCCCGAAGAGCGCGCCCTTGAATTCCTGAGTTTCGAGCGGAGAGTTCCGACCGTGGCGGGTGCCATCGAAGGCGCTCTTCATATCGTCGCCGACCGCGTATCCGAGAATACGGATTATCGAAAGTGGCTTCGGGAAATGATGTTCAAGGACGGTACGGTTCAGGCCAGGGTAACCAAGGCAAGGAAAGAGGAGAAAACGAAGTATTCGATGTACTACGAGTATGACGAGCCGGTAGCTCGTATACCGTCACATCGAATGCTTGCAGTTCGCCGGGCCGCACGTGAAAAGGTTCTGACTTTTTCGATTCAGATCGACCATGAAAAGGCTATTGCGGAACTGAAGTCCAGATTCACCATCAAGCCCGACTCGTCGGGCGGGACAATGATGGAACAGGCAATCGAGGACGGATACCACCGACTGCTGGAACCTTCAATCCAGAACGAAGTCCGCCGAGACCTGCGCGACCGTGCCGAAAGTGAAGCCATCAAAGTCTTCGAAGAGAACCTCCTGTCTCTACTTCTCGCCCCACCGGCAGGACAGATCGGAGTGGTGGGTATCGATCCGGGATTGCGCACCGGATCCAAAATGGCGGTTGTGGATCTGACGGGAAAGTTTCTGGAGCATCAGACCATTTTTGTCGCTGAACCCAAGCAAGATCTCGAAGCAGCAGAGAAAATTCTTGTCGAGGTGATCGGTAAGCACAACGTACGCGGACTGGTCATCGGAAACGGCACGGGATCGAGAGAAACCCAATCTTTTGTCCGGTCCATAGTCGAGAAACACGGACTGGATGTGTTCACAGTCGTCACCAACGAAGCAGGCGCTTCAGTTTATTCCGCTTCCAGGCAGGCCAGACGGGAATTCCCCAAGCTGGATGTGACCATCCGGGGTGCAATATCCATCGCAAGACGGTTGCAGGATCCGCTTGCCGAACTGGTCAAGATCGATCCGAAATCTATCGGAGTCGGGCAGTATCAGCATGACGTCGATCAGAAGAAACTCAAGTCCAGCCTGGGCGCAACTGTGGAATCGGCGGTCAATCGTGTCGGTGTCGATTTGAACACTGCGTCTGTTGATCTGCTGAAATACATCTCCGGGATTTCCGAACGACTGGCTGAATCGATCGTTCAATACCGGGACGCACACGGCGCGTTCGCGAGTCGTGAGCAACTTCGGGAAATCGATGGCCTGGGAGACAAAACCTTCGAGCAGGCAGCCGGCTTTCTTAGAATCAAGAATGGGTCCAATCCTCTTGACAGGACGGCGATCCACCCCGAGTCCTACCCGGTTGTGGCAAAGATGGCCGAATCCATCGGACTGACGGTGAACGATATCGTGGAGAATCCGGACGGGATCAACACGATCGAATTTTCAAACTTCGAACAAGAAGCCGGTCGGTTGACACTTAACGACATCCGAGCTGAATTGCTCAAGCCGGCCCGGGATCCCCGGAGAGCGTTCGCGGTCGCCCGATACCGGGATGACGTCCGAGAGATTACCGATCTCAAGGAAGGGATGGAACTGGAAGGCACCGTGACGAACGTCACAGACTTTGGCGCCTTCGTCGATATCGGCGTCCATCAGGACGGGCTGGTTCACATCTCTGAGCTGTCCCATCAATACGTTTCAGATGCGCGGCGAAGTGTCCATGTGGGCGAAGTCATGAAGGTAAAGGTGATCGCGGTGGACCCGTCACTGAAACGTATCAGCCTGTCGCTGAAAGCCACATTGCCCAAACCGGAACCTCGACCAAGACCGAAGCCTCGAGTGAAGCCGAAACCAGCCCGGGTGCAGGGAAAAACCGGGGATCGGAAACCCAGAACCAAAGAAGCCGCTGTCGCAACTAAGAAACGGACAAAGCCACCGCCGCCACCCGAACTGTCGATGGAAGAGAAGATCCGGCAGCTGCAGGAAAAATTCCGCGGCTCCAATCGGTAAATTCCGTCACTCTCCCCGGAGCAGCTCCCAATCCCCTCCTCTATCTGCTAGCGTAGTAGTGATATGAATCTCGGCGAAGCAGTCAGTATTGCGCTGGAATCGCTAAGGGTGAACCGTCTCCGTTCGGCTCTGACGCTGCTGGGCATCGTTATCGGCGTGATGACGGTCATCATCGTGATTTCCTTTATTTCCGGTTTGAATGCGTTCGTGGCCGATGAAGTATTTGATCTGGGTGGCGACGTATTCATCATCAACCGCACACCGAATATCGTCATCGACCCGGACGAATGGAATACGATTCGCCAGCGCAAAAATCTGTTACTGTAGGATGTCAACGCGGTGCGGGAAATCTGCACAGATTGCCTGGCAGTCGGCGCCCGCCTCGCTTCGACGGCCCAGGTCAAATACGGACGGGAGTTTTTAAGCACGACACAAGTGAGGGGGATCACCCCTGAAGTTCCCGAGATTCTTGCGGAGAATCTTGAGGCTGGCCGCTACGTTACCGACTACGATGTGCGCCACAGCGGTCGTGTCGCGGTCGTGGGCGCTGACGTGGTCGATAACTTGTTTCCGTTTGTGGACCCGATCGGCAAGACGTTGCTGGTCAACAGCCGGGAGTTTGAGATTGTCGGAGTGGGGGAACGCCAGGGGACCCTGTTGGGACAGTCTCGAGACAACTGGGTCGCCATTCCAATCACTTCTTTCCAGCGTATGTGGGGGGCCCGTCGATCGGTCCGAATCTACGCGAAAGCTAGCAGCCCGTGGCAGAAGTGAGATTCTCTGACACAGTCGTAACGTCGGATTCGATAGCCACGTTGGGCTCGATATCCAGCTGACGGAGTTCATGATGCGTTTGAAGCGCCATCTGGACGCAGAAGAGCACGATTTGAGCGGCAAAGTATGCCGCAGACCGGTCCTGCAGGCTCCGTGGCGTGCCCTGCCCGAACTTCTGGCGCAGGATCAACGCCAGGTTCAAGGCCGCGTAGTGAACCAGGATCCGTTTCAGGATATTTTCCCGTCCTCGAAGGTGAACCCGTCGCATGCCGCCGGTTTCCAGACCGTGAGCGAAGGGTCGTTCCAGCATCATGCCGCGATGCCGCAACAACTCCTTGCCGCGTTCTCCACGGATTCGACGGCGATTGGCATAGACAGCCTGTTGTTCGTCCGGCTTGTTCTTCCAGCGGCGACGGCCCCGATCCGGTTCCGAGATGTAGGTGCGTATCCCCAATTCGCGAAGATCGACCATCGTTTCGTTGCTGTGATATCCCTTATCGGCGACGACTTCAGAAAACCAATCTTCTCGAATCTGCGCTTCGGTTTTCGGGTTGCTTGCCAGCTTCTCCATGTTCTCGGCCGTGCGGATCAACGTCTCTTTGATTGTCGTCGTATCCCCGGTGGCAGCACCCTGAACCGTCACCCCCAGCACGACGCCGGTCTTCATATCCACAGCGTGTTCCAGCTTGTGAGCCAAATGCGTGCGGCCGTCTTTCATCTTGGTGATCTGCGCATC
The DNA here is from genome assembly GCA_965218085.1 of Terriglobia bacterium. GTDB lineage: Bacteria > Acidobacteriota > Terriglobia > 20CM-2-55-15 > 20CM-2-55-15. The sequence goes on from CBDCKF010000002.1 coordinate 1,056,346, forward strand.
CGCGTCGTCGGGATGCACCCAGTCGTCGTTCGATCCCTTCTTCGGCCGTTTCCGGTCCAGTCGCGCCAGTTCGGCTCGTGTCGGCGTTTCAATGCCCGAAGCGTGGGCCAACTCCTTCAGAAAGTCCTCATAACTGTTCCTGGTGTCTCGCCGCACGATCGACCGCATTGCCGCGTTCGCTTCCAGCGTCGTCGCGTCCACGCCAACCGTCTTCCCGTCGATCAACCCGTGCCCGGCCAGCCGCTCCAGCATCCAGTGGAACACCTGGGCATGGGTTTCCAGATCGATCAGCCGGCGTGTCCGCGACACGCTGGAATGATCCGGGGTACCATCGGTCAGCCCAATGCCCAGAAACTCCCGCAGGCTCAGCGAGTCGGCACACCGCCAGGCGATGCCGCGTTCCGAGTCAATCCCTTCGAAGTAGCCGACCAGCAGCATCCGAAAGTACACACCCGGCACGACACCGGGCCGACCCATCACCGGGGCGTAGAACTTCTGGCAGGCTTCTTCAACAAACGGGTCGAATCCGTCTTCTTCCAGAATCCGGTTCACCCGTTCGTAGAACACGTGTCCTTTGGTCCGCGGCAACTCCTGTGTCGCGATCCACAGCGATTCCTGGCGTCGTCTCTTTCGTCCCATGCCCATATCCCGTCCTCCTTCACTCATCATTCTTCGCGATACGGTCGCATCGGGTCCGTTTGAATCTGTGAAGTGGACTTTAACCACGGGCTGCTAGCGGGGAAGACAGTATCGAACGCGCAGCGGATCAGGCACGCATGATCCTTAGGGTCAGGCGTCACGTCGCCTATGCCGACGATGATGATTTCGCAATCGCCACAAACGAAACGTTCTTACAGCTCTGGGCGAACATCAGTCGGACTTTCTTTGCTGTCACCGTCGCCATAGCCTCGATATCGCTCGTCGTTGGTGGCATCGTTGTTATGAACATCATGCTCGTCTCGGTCACCGAACGGACCCGGGAGATCGGGATACGAAAAGCGACGGGAGCACGGCGGGTCGATATCCTCCGCCAATTTCTAATCGAATCGGCAACGCTGACGTTGGTCGGGGGAATCGTGGGGGTGGTACTGGCCATCACCATAGCTGCCGGTGTGTCCGCCCTGACCGGACTGCCGTCCTCGATTGAATGGTGGACGATATTGCTGGGAATTTTCGTCTCCACATGTGTGGGACTCTTTTTCGGAATCTGGCCGGCCATGAAGGCCGCCCGGCTAGATCCGATTACGGCCTTGCGATATGAATGACATCTTCGGAATGGCACTCGACTCGATTCGCGTAAACGCCATCCGATCGGTCCTGACGGTGTTGGGAAGCGTTGTTGCATGGATCGGGGCGGAGATGGAATTCGCCCTTTCCCAAGCGGTAGCGTCAGGCGATACGCTCGAACACAGGCCGTCCGAGTGCGGTCATTGTGTTCAGGACTTTTTGGCCGAGTTGGATCTCCGTGATCTGCCTGGAGAAGCTGCGGGATTGGAGTCTGCGGCCGATGACACCCTTCCAACGGCCGATCTGCGTTTCTATCCGGCTGCGCGGGTTGTACCCTGTGGCCACTTGCCAGGCCATGCGGCCGTTGCTGCGGATCTGAGCAATATGACGATCCCGAACGGTTGGATCCCGCGCCGATTGCGGTCGGATCGCTGCGTTCTTTGGCGGCGGTATAACCACATCCAGGGTCTCCCCATACCGTTCCCTCAGCAGATCTCGTGTAGACGCTCCATCATAGGCGCCGTCAGCCAGAAAGCCCGCGACCGGGGCATCGAGTTGATCCAGGAGCCCGGGTAATGCAGTGCTGTCTCCAACGTCATCGTGAGTCAGATTGGCGCAAACAATCGCACCGCTGGCCAGGTCCAGTCCGAGGTGGAGTTTGCGCCAGCGGCGGCGTATTCCCTTGATTTTATGCTTCTGCGCGAGCCATTCCCCTTCGCCGAAGATCTTGAGGCCGGTACTGTCCACCACCAGATGGACAGGCACAGATCCGGCTTGCATCATCACCTGAGCGATGCTCAAGCCGTTTGCACGACCGGACAGTGTGGAGAAGTCCGGCACCCGTATATCCAGCCCCATGAGCGTGCCGATGGATCCCATAAGTCCCTGCGTTTGCCGCAACCCAAGCCGATACGCCGTGCGCAGCGTCAGGCATGTCTCGATCGCCAGATCCGAGTATCTCCGCTGGCCACCCCGTGACGTGCGGCGCGGCGCGCTCCACACACTTTGAGCCTCCTCACTGACCCAGATCGTCAGATCACCCCGCTGGCGCAGGCTCTCGTTATATTCCGCCCAGTTGATCACCCGATACTTCGCCTTATCAAACTTGTGCCGTCGGGCTGCGTTGAACTTATGTGGCATCTAAGTTATCCCCGGTGTTGAAAAACACGATGATAAGGCATCCTTCGGGATGATCCATGCAACAAGGTTCTCGGGGAAGGGGAGTTCGAGCACAGCGGGGCAGGGCTGTCGGAGATGGCGAACTGGCTGCTGTCGTTCGCTGCGGGCGAGGCGGGGGAAGTCGGCGTGGCAATCGAGACGCCGCGCGGGCCGGTGGTCGAGAGCCTGATGGAACGGGACTTCGCCGTCCACTCGATCAACCCGAAGCAGCTGGACCGCTTCCGCGATCGCCTCTCGCCGGCGGGCGCGAAGGACGACCGGCGGGACGCACGGGTGCTCGCATCGGCGCTACGTACCGACCCGCACTGTCTCCGACGGCTGGAGCCAACCGATCCCGTGATGGTCGAGTTGCAGGAGTGGTCGCGCCTCAGCGAAGAGCTGACGCGGGAGCGCGTTCGCCTGGCGACGCTCGCCAGAGTGTTGAAACAGCACCGCATCCGTCGGATCGACGCCGCGACACTGCGCGACAGGCTGCGGGCGCCGGCCGTCAAAGTCGCGCCGGGCGCCGCCGAGGCCGCCGCCGCGCATGTGCGGCTCGTCGTCGAACGCCTCGTCCTGGTCAATCGGCAACTCGATCACGCGCGCCGCCAGCTCGACCGGCTGGTGCGCCAGCTTGCCGAGCCCGCTTCGGCGGACGACCCGGACGCGTCCGCGGGGGCCGAGCCATGGTTGTCGAAAGCGCCGCCCGACGCGGCCATCCTGCTTTCGCTGCCCGGCATCGGCACCGGCGTGCTGGCCACGCTACTTGCCGAGGGTAGCGACGCGGTGCGGCGGCGGGACTACAACGCACTGCGCTGTCTCTGCGGAGTGGCTCCGGTCACTCGGCGTTCGGGCAAGAGTCTGCTCGTCACGCGCCGTCTGGCCGCCCACAATCGACTGCGCGACGCCGCCTACCACTGGGCGCGCGTCGCCGCCCAACACGACCCGGTCAGCCACGCCAAGTATCAGGCGCTCCGCGCCCGCGGCCACGGACACGCCCGCGGCCACGGACACGCCCGCGCCCTGCGCTCAGTGGCTGACCGCCTGCTCAACGTCGTCTGCGCGATGCTCCGCGACGGCACCTGCTTCGACCGACACCGCGCCGGGGCCGCCACCGCGTGAACAGCAAGACGCTGCGCCCACGTCCTGGCGAATACGATGACGGGTTGGCCCGTGGGCGCTACGGGTACGCCCTCTGCGACGCCAGCACCCACGGGCCAACCCGTCACTTCATGCTCAAGTCCGAAGGGAGTCGAAGAGGCGCCAAAACACGCCCCTTGCAAAATGGTGGGGAGTCCTTTTACGTTATCGAAATCAATCAATCGCACTTCCTTGTCAACGATGCGATTGACGACGTCTTGGAAGTCTCGCCCAGTCCGCCTTGCGAGCCCTTCAACCTGACTCTGCAGTTTCGCGTCAAGATAGATTGGCAGTCGCAGCTTCGCCCCATCCTGGTAGTCAAACCACTGTCTCATTCAGACATTTCGGCAGGGATGGGAGCGGCTCGCGGGACAATCCCGTGCGAACGGATACACTCCTTGAAGAAACCACCCTACTCTGCGACCGTTACGGCTCACGGCCTTAGACACTGATCTGCCTGATACCCTGTTCAGGAGTGTTCCAGGTCAAAGAGGGGTATGTTCATGATACGGGCGATGGCGGTCATCCGGTGGTCGTAGCTGGCAAGTGCGATCGACTGGCCCTGGTTGCGCAGGTATTCGCATGACGCCAGATGCAGGGCATCGAGCGTGCGCACGGGAACAGACTCGGGAAAGGCCTCCAGAGCGCGTTCAAGCACCGGTGGAGAAAGCTCTAAAAACGCGATTTGCTCCAAGAGCCTGCGGGCCGACTCGCCGTGGGAATCGACAAGCTTGCGCGCGTGCAGCCGGGTCCAGACCTCGTACTCCATCAACCGGCTGGCCACCAAGGTCTCGCTCCAGAGCGAGGCGGGCGGACGGTGATCTTCGGCCAGCAGCTGGGCAAGCACAACGGAGGTATCGAGGTAGATCACCGTTCGCTTCTATCACCCTCCAATTCAGCGAGAAGGTCGCGGAGTGGTACCACCGGTATCGGCGGCGGCGGCTCCCCGGCGGGCAGCACCGGCGGCGTCAACCAGCCCTTGCGCACCGCCTCGGCCAGCAGCGCGTCGGCAAGAATCGGGCTCCTGGTTTCTCTCGGTGGCCCGATTTCCGCGACGACCCGATCACGGTCTGTCACCAGAACGGTTTCGCCCGATGACGCTAGCCTCACGTACTCGCTCAGACGGTTGTTGAGCGCCTTTATTCCAACCGACCTCATGCGATTCAAGGTAGCAACCAGTAGCTACCTTGTCAACCCGTATCGGCGTGATCCAAACAAAACAGGGGACCAGCCCGCGAACAGCCCCTACTTTCGCTCTCTAGCAGCCTGTCGGACTTGGCAATGACAGTGGAGCATCGACGATCCGATAATTGAACATTGCCGAGGTCATTCGCAAGAAAAGCGTCGAAAGGGATTGTGATTTTGGATCCACGGGCTTGTGCAGCGGTCCAGCCAGGCGGCTTTCCGGCCAGGATCGGACGTTGGAGCGTGGATCGGCTGTGGGAGGGGACTGCTGAGTGAGATTGAAGAGCCGTTTCAGATTCCAGGCCATGCTGACCAGCGTCCATTCTCCGGATGCCCCGTCGAGTCCCCTGAGGTGAAACTGCCGAAATCCCAACACAGACTTGACGATTCCAAATACCGGTTCGACGGTAGACTTGCGTTTGGCATAAATGGCCCGGCCATCGACGCTCGACAACCGATGCGCCATCGCGTCGACCGGACCCGCATCGGGCGCCCCAGGCGGGGGCTCGGTCCAACGTTGTTCCACCGTCAGATGATGGCGGTCGAGTCCCATCGCTATGTACGGCGTCACGCCCGCCGTCTCGCAGGCCCGGACGTTGGCTTCGCTGTAGTAACCGTTATCGGCCAGTATCGCCTCGGCTCGTCCAAGTGGTCCTGGGAGTTCTTCCAGCGCCTTTAGTGTCGGCTCGACTTCTTGTTTGTCGTTGGTGTGTGTGGTGACGGATTCGGTGACCACCAGCATGCTTTTGGTATCGACGCCCGCCTGCACATTGTAGGCCTGTTGGAAACTCTTCCCGCCCGCCGGCATGATCCGCGATTCCTCATCGGTAAGATTGATCTGGTCGCTGTTCCGCACTCCCGGTGCCGGCGGTGGGGGGGCCGCCCTCCGGGACACCGTCCCTGCTGTTTGGCCCGAGCTTCACGTTTGGACCGCTTGGCCTCGTACTCGGCTTGCTCGGCGGCATGGCGTTCGGCCGCCCGCGCTTCCAGCTTCGCTTTCGCCTCGGCGATCGCTTTGAGCCGGTCCTCACGCCGCTCCAGTTCGGCCGGGATGTCCATTCCATCGGGCACGTCCGCATCGGCCGCCGCCGCCAACTCCATCAGCCGCGCCACTTCCGCCTTCAATCGTTCTTCCAGTTCCGTCGCGTGCCCCCAACTCAATGCGCTATGTTTTGATGCATTCGCCTGGACCTTGCTCCCATCCAGACTGATCTTGCCCAGCTTCAAAAACCCCATCGTCCGCGCCAGGAGAAGAATCTGCACGAACAACGGCTTCAACTGCTTCAGGAACCGCTTCCGAAACGCCGCGATCGTGTCGTGATCCGGATGCGTGTTCGCCGCGATATATCGGAACGCCAGCGAATCCCACGTCGCCTGTTCCAGTTTCCGGCTCGCAAACACTCTCGTCGCGTATCCGTAAAACAGCAACGCCAGCAGCATCTCCGGATGGTAGGCCTTCGAACCCCGCCCTGCGTACTCCTTTTCCAGGTCACGCAGGTCCAGCTTCGACAACCTTGTTGCATGGATCATCCCGAAGGATGCCTTATCATCGTGTTTTTCAACACCGGGGATAACTTAGATGCCACATAAGTTCAACGCAGCCCGACGGCACAAGTTTGATAAGGCGCAGTATCGGGTGATCAACTGGGCGGAATATAACGAGAGCCTGCGCCAGCGGGGTGATCTGAGGATCTGGGTCAGTGAGGAGGCTCAAAGTGTGTGGAGCGCGCCGCGCCGCACGTCACGGGGTGGCCAGCGGAGATACTCGGATCTGGCGATCGAGACATGCCTGACGCTGCGCACGGCGTATCGGCTTGGGTTGCGGCAAACGCAGGGACTTATGGGATCCATCGGCACGCTCATGGGGCTGGATATACGGGTGCCGGACTTCTCCACACTGTCCGGTCGTGCAAACGGCTTGAGCATCGCTCAGGTGATGATGCAAGCCGGATCTGTGCCTGTCCATCTGGTGGTGGACAGTACCGGCCTCAAGATCTTCGGCGAAGGGGAATGGCTCGCGCAGAAGCATAAAATCAAGGGAATACGCCGCCGCTGGCGCAAACTCCACCTCGGACTGGACCTGGCCAGCGGTGCGATTGTTTGCGCCAATCTGACTCACGATGACGTTGGAGACAGCACTGCATTACCCGGGCTCCTGGATCAACTCGATGCCCCGGTCGCGGGTTTTCTGGCTGACGGCGCCTATGATGGAGCGTCTACACGAGATCTGCTGAGGGAACGGTATGGGGAGACCCTGGATGTGGTTATACCGCCGCCAAAGAACGCAGCGATCCGACCGCAATCGGCGCGGGATCCAACCGTTCGGGATCGCCATATTGCTCAGATCCGCAGCAACGGCCGCATGGCCTGGCAAGTGGCCACAGGGTACAACCCGCGCAGCCGGATAGAAACGCAGATCGGCCGTTGGAAGGGTGTCATCGGCCGCAGACTCCAATCCCGCAGCTTCTCCAGGCAGATCACGGAGATCCAACTCGGCCAAAAAGTCCTGAACACAATGACCGCACTCGGACGGCCTGTGTTCGAGCGTATCGCCTGACGCTACCGCTTGGGAAAGGGCGAATTCCATCTCCGCCCCGATCCATGCAACAACGCTTGTTCGAATCAATTCGAATATGCCGATTCGGGCTGTCGGCGCGCTTGGCACCCAGGATGCAGAATTCCTGGAACAGGTGCCTGCGCTTGAAAGATAATGGCGGAAAAAGTGACGAAATTAAAGTGACAGGTCAAACGTGCTCATCTCGTACTCTTGCACTTAACCGTCAACTTTCAACTCTTAACTTCCCTTACGGTACCCGCCCCCTCAGGCCAGTTCACGCTCCATCAAGACGCGCCGCAGTATCTTTCCGGATGCGGATTTCGGAATCTCGCGAACGAATTCGACCTTTCGGATTCTCTTGTGCGGGGCAACACGTTCACCCACCCAGGACATCAGCTCACTGGTATCCAGCGATGCCTCACCGACAACGAATGCTTTTGGTATCTGGCCGGCTGTATCGTCAGGGACCGGCACGACTGCAGCATCTCGAACTAAAGGGTGGGACAGCAGGATGGCTTCAAGCTCGGCCGGGGCGATTGCGTAAGCCTTGTACTTGATCAGTTCCTTGACGCGATCGACGATGTAGAAGTTGCCTTGCTCGTCGGTATACGTTATGTCCCCTGTGCGTAGCCAGCCTTCAGAGTCGATCATCTTCTTTGTTTTATCGGGATCGTTTAAGTAGCCCTGCATGACCTGCGGGCCCCTTAGGTAAAGCTCCCCTCGCTGGTCAGACCCTAATTCGCGTCCGGTTTCGAGATCCAGTATCCGGCATTCGACGTTTGGTACCGGTGGTCCAATAGACTCGATCGGGATGTCGAAAGATGTGCGCGGCGCAAGGTGAGTGACCGGACTGGTTTCCGTCAGGCCGTAACCTTGACGGACGCGGCAATCGAAACGGTCAGCGAATTCGCGCGCCGTATCCGGAGACAGCGGCGCCGCACCGCTCTGGACGGTCCGCAGGGTCGCAAGCCGCTTCGGTTCCAGCCCTGTATGTGTTGTGAGGGCCAGGATCAACGGCGGGACGAGGTTGACGTGCGTGATCCCGTACTGTTCGACGCTATCCACAAAGGAATTCATTTCGAATCGGGGCAGGATCACGTCTGTCGCTCCTAGGTAGAGGCCCAGCTGAAGGACGACCGTTAGGCCGTAGATATGAAAAAACGGGGGCAGTCCGGCAATTACGTCCTCTTCAGTAAATATCCCTGAGGCGATCTGTCGAAGATTGGCGACCACATTCTGATGCGTCAGTTTGACGCCTTTGGACATGCCTGTCGTTCCGCTGGAATAGGGAAGGACAACGACGTCTTCGCTGGGATTGATCGCGGTGAGGGGTGCTTCGGTCTTGGGTTCGAGCAGGGTTTCGAACGGAGTTGTTCCCGGAACGTTCCCCAGAACGATCGTCCGCGTCCATTCCGTCGTCGAGTCGCGGGCCACCCGGCCCAAGGACTCCGGTGTCGTGAAAAGATATCGGGCTCCGGAGTCTCTGGCCTGGGAATCCAATTCGATGGATGTCGATGCGGGGCTGAGGGTGGTGTTGATGCCGCCCAGGAGAGCCGTGGCCAGGAAGACCATTCCGTATTCGGGACAGTTGGGGCACATCAGCGCCAGGACATCGCCTTTCTTGAAACCAATCTCAGCGAGACTCCCTGCGATGCGGCGCACCGAGGCGACAAACTCTGTGAAGCTGTAACTTCTGCCGGTCAATCCATCAATCAGCGCCGGCTTGTCTCCGAAACTTTCTGCCCGAGCCAGGATGAGTTCTCCCAACGAAACATTGGGAATCGTGACTGGGGGATGGGGACTACGAAAGATCATGGCAGTCTTGACTTAAGACACAGGGGGCGTTCGACCCGTCTTACGGGCGGCGGCGTTGGATTTGCGTTCAGAAGCTCTATGAGATGGTCGGCCGCATTTCCCCGGACCGCAGTCGCCCGAGATATTCGTGATAGTGCGACATCGCCTGTCGGCTGAAGATTAGGATAATCGGGATGTTCGCGAACAACATGACGCCGGTACCTATTCCGGTCACTCCGTCCAGTTGCTGGTCGGTCGTGATGAAGCCCGAGGTGGCCACGATGATCAGCAGGCAGTATATGAACTTGTATGTGCGGACCCACTTGGAGCCGACCATGAAGACAATGCCCTGCTCTCCGTAGTAACTCCAGGAGATCATTGTCGATATCGCGAACAGCCATGACGCGAGCGTTACGAGCCAACGGCCCAGGCCTGGCTGGACTCGATCGAAGGCGTAGCTGGTCAGGCTTGCGCCCGTGTAGTTCAAGTGAATGCCGGGTCCGCTGAGGTTCGGTGCTTGCGATCCAGTCCATGTGTCCCATTCGACGGCGTAACCGTCGCCTGCGGGAACGATGACTCCGGCAATTTGATCGACTGTTGCGCCGGTCTGTGCGTTCCGGATGCCCGTATCGATCACCACGAACACGTTCTGGCCGGCCTGCCACTCCACGCTCGGGTCCAGCGTCGACGTTTCGATTGTCCATGATCCCGGCGAGACTTCTACGATTTCAGGCGGGCTTTGGAATTCTGTTTCGGGCCCGCGATTCCATGCCCCACTGGCCAGGATCACGAGCGCCGTCAGCGTACACACGACGATCGTATCGATAAAGGGTCCCAGGCCCGCCACGATTCCTTCCCGAACCGGTTCATTGGTGCGGGCGGCGGCGTGGGCGATGGGTGCGGAACCCTGTCCTGCTTCGTTTGAGAACAGAGCCCGTCGCATGCCAAGGAGAAACGCATAGCCGAACGTCCCACCCAGAAACGCGCCCTGTGCCTCGACCGGGCTGAACGCAGCAACGAAGATCATTCGAAACAGACCGGGAATCGCGCTGAAGTTCAAGATCAATACATAGATCGACGCAAGCAGGTAGAGGCCGCACATGAACGGAACGAGGCGTCCGGCGACGGCCCCGATTCTCTTGATGCCTCCGATAATCACTAATCCAGTGATGACGGCCAGCACGAATCCCGTCAAGAGCGAGGGAATCCCGAAGTTCAACGCGGTCACGTTACCTACGTTCCAGGCCTGAAACATGTTGCCGCCGGTGACCGTCGACACCATCAAAGTTACGCAGAAAACGTAGCCGATCCAGCGTCCCAGGCTCTTGAGTGCAGGGTTCATCTGTGCGAGGCCTTGACTGACGACGAACATGGGGCCACCGTGCGGATTGTTCGGGTCAGCCAGATTCCGGTAGAGCATGGATTGTGTAACTTCCGTCGTTTTGATCGCCATTCCTGCCAGGCCAACGACCCACATCCAGAACACGGCGCCCGGCCCTCCCAGGGAGATGGCCAATGCGACGCCTCCGATATTCCCTAGCCCAACGGTTGCCGACAGTGCTGCGGACAGCGCCTGGAAGTGGTTGATGGCTCCCAGATCGTCCTTGTCGTCGAATTTGCCCCGGATAACGGCGACTCCGTGAGTAAACGCGACGATCGGAGCAAATTTTGTCCAGACCAACAACAGAAGTCCGAGGCCGAGGATGACGAAGAGGACAACGTTGTGCCAGAGCACGTTGTTCATCGCGGTCAGGATTGTGTTAAACGTATCCATCGATCGACTCCTGTTATGCTGGAGAGGCTTGGCCTTCAGAGGGTGAGGATTCCTGATTGCCGAGAGATTCCAATGCAGCCAGGCGTTCCTTGTAAGCTCTCTGAACGGCGCTCCTGATGTCAGGAGTTATATCCATCAGCGTCTCGAGATTTCGACGACGCAGTCGCAGCATTGTACACGGGCTTGCAGCCCTTACCGTGGCTGTTCTCGGTGATTCGTCGAGCAGGGCGATCTCTCCGAAAAATCCTCCGGCTACCAGAATCGCCAACAAATCGGGTGGCTGATTTTCGATTTCCTTGAGTATCTGTACTGCACCCCGGGCTATGACGTACATGGAGCTCCCCGACTCTCCCTGGCGCACGATCCGGTCGCCTTCGGCGAAAGATTCGGATTCGAGAAGCTCGGCCACGCGTTCTAGACTGTGCTCACCGCAATGCTCTAATAGAGGAATCTGAGCCAGCAAGGCTGTGGGGTCGAGCTTCAGAGTTTCAACAGGCCGCGCGCGGAGCCGCGCGAAACCATTCTGGATCTCTTCTTTGTGTTGGAGGTATACCTTATCGGGAACGAGCCCAAGTTCCCTCAGCTTGTGTAGGGTGGCTTCTTCGTTATGGAGGCAACTGCGTGTCAGAAGGAACTCCTGGGTTCGCTCGACATACTCGGGATAATCCGCTGCCATCGATGCTAGCTCGCGTTGTGCTTTGTCCTGACGAAACTGGTAGTGGCGGCGCACCGCGTCATATGCGTCTTCGTCAATGGTTTCTTCCTTGCGTAGCCGATCCAACAGCGATCCTACCGAGCGGGCGCCGGCTGCTTTTGCGCTGTTCTGCTCGAAGCGGTCCGCCATCTGGCTCACTTTGCGTGCCTGAACGTAAGAACCGAATATCCCAATTTTGTAAAGAAGGTGGTCCAGCGTGCTCTCGCGTGTACTTGCTTCTTCGAACGTTTCCGGCAGGTTGCCGTATGCCTTGATGTGATCTGCCTGGCCGTCCACATCCTGGATGAGTTGCTTGTAGGCTTGTTCGCGCAAATTGCCCTCATAAAATTCTTCCCAATAATGTTGTTTCTCGGCACACAGGGCCTGATGAGCGACGACATCTAGCAGCCCGTGGCCGAAGTGAGATTCTCTGACACAGTCGTAACGTCGGATTCGATAGCCACGTTGGGCTCGATATCCAGCTGACGGAGTTCATGATGCGTTTGAAGCGCCATCTGGACGCAGAAGAGCACGATTTGAGCGGCAAAGTATGCCGCAGACCGGTCCTGCAGGCTCCGTGGCGTGCCCTGCCCGAACTTCTGGCGCAGGATCAACGCCAGGTTCAAGGCCGCGTAGTGAACCAGGATCCGTTTCAGGATATTTTCCCGTCCTCGAAGGTGAACCCGTCGCATGCCGCCGGTTTCCAGACCGTGAGCGAAGGGTCGTTCCAGCATCATGCCGCGATGCCGCAACAACTCCTTGCCGCGTTCTCCACGGATTCGACGGCGATTGGCATAGACAGCCTGTTGTTCGTCCGGCTTGTTCTTCCAGCGGCGACGGCCCCGATCCGGTTCCGAGATGTAGGTGCGTATCCCCAATTCGCGAAGATCGACCATCGTTTCGTTGCTGTGATATCCCTTATCGGCGACGACTTCAGAAAACCAATCTTCTCGAATCTGCGCTTCGGTTTTCGGGTTGCTTGCCAGCTTCTCCATGTTCTCGGCCGTGCGGATCAACGTCTCTTTGATTGTCGTCGTATCCCCGGTGGCAGCACCCTGAACCGTCACCCCCAGCACGACGCCGGTCTTCATATCCACAGCGTGTTCCAGCTTGTGAGCCAAATGCGTGCGGCCGTCTTTCATCTTGGTGATCTGCGCATCCGCGTCGTCGGGATGCACCCAGTCGTCGTTCGATCCCTTCTTCGGCCGTTTCCGGTCCAGTCGCGCCAGTTCGGCTCGTGTCGGCGTTTCAATGCCCGAAGCGTGGGCCAACTCCTTCAGAAAGTCCTCATAACTGTTCCTGGTGTCTCGCCGCACGATCGACCGCATTGCCGCGTTCGCTTCCAGCGTCGTCGCGTCCACGCCAACCGTCTTCCCGTCGATCAACCCGTGCCCGGCCAGCCGCTCCAGCATCCAGTGGAACACCTGGGCATGGGTTTCCAGATCGATCAGCCGGCGTGTCCGCGACACGCTGGAATGATCCGGGGTACCATCGGTCAGCCCAATGCCCAGAAACTCCCGCAGGCTCAGCGAGTCGGCACACCGCCAGGCGATGCCGCGTTCCGAGTCAATCCCTTCGAAGTAGCCGACCAGCAGCATCCGAAAGTACACACCCGGCACGACACCGGGCCGACCCATCACCGGGGCGTAGAACTTCTGGCAGGCTTCTTCAACAAACGGGTCGAATCCGTCTTCTTCCAGAATCCGGTTCACCCGTTCGTAGAACACGTGTCCTTTGGTCCGCGGCAACTCCTGTGTCGCGATCCACAGCGATTCCTGGCGTCGTCTCTTTCGTCCCATGCCCATATCCCGTCCTCCTTCACTCATCATTCTTCGCGATACGGTCGCATCGGGTCCGTTTGAATCTGTGAAGTGGACTTTAACCACGGGCTGCTAGGCGGTCCTTCTCTTCGAGCTGACCTTCGCCTGACATGGACGCATCGCGTTCAGTTTCGATTTCTGATTCGCGGTTCAGATAGTTCGTACGGACTCTATCGACGATGCTGGGCGCGATCGCCCTTTCCTCCCCAAAGCGGCCCAACTTGGATCGGGTCTCGCGCTTCAGTATCAATAGGCTTTCGAAACGGGCGAACAGTTCGGCAGCTGAGAGTCGATCGAAGCCCAGCACTCGAAGCAAGGGTCCTATCGTCACTGCGTTGACCAGCAGGGTCGCCATGACCACGCCCATCGCAGAAACCAGGATCAATTCCTTCGCTGCAAACTCTGGTGGCAGGCTCAGTGCCAGTGCCAGGGCGAGGGCTCCACGGAGTCCTCCCCAGAACATGACCAGACGATAGCGCATATCGATCGGCTCGATCATCCGGGTTCGATTAACCAGGGGAACGGCGAGGGCGATGCTGAAGGCCCGGGAAAAGTAAACGATCGGAATCGCCAGAACCAGAGCGATGAAGGAGTCGCGAATCAGTGCGGGACTCAGTGCCAAGCCCACGAGGAGGAAAATCAGAGAATTTGCCACGAAAGACAGATACTCCCAGAACGAGTGCATGAAATGGCCGACCGATGGAGAGATTTTTGTGCGCCCCCAGCCTCCCAGGATGACGCCCGCCGTTCCCGTCGCCATCACACCTGAAACGTGGAGAAAGTGTTCGGCTACGATGAACGACATGTAGGCGACTATCGTCGTCAAGGTGATTTCAACGAGCTCGTTGTCGCGCACCATGGATAGCATCTGTGCAAACGTGAAAGCAATAATCGCGCCCACCATGATTCCGCCGGTGAAAACGACCAGGAAATTCATGATGGCTGAGGTCAGCGATAAAGTTGCGGCTGCTCCACCCACTGCGATCCCCAACAACACGTTGAAAAGAACGATCGCCGTCGCGTCGTTGAACAGGCTTTCACCCTCAACCAGCACCATCAGTCGCTTCGGGGCTCCAAGCTCCTTGAATAAAGCCACGACGGCCACAGGATCGGTGGCTGAGATAAGCGCTCCGAAAAGAAGGGCCGTGGTGAGTGGTATGCCCAGCGCCCAGGAACCGAGGTAACCCACGATCGCAGTCGACAGAAGAAAAGCGGGTATCGCGAGCGTCAGGACTGGGACGATGTTTCGGAACAAAAGCTTGGAATCGAGATTGAACGAGGATTCGAACAGCAAAGTGGGGAGGAAAACAAACAATACGACTTCCGTAGCGATCTCCGATTCGAGAAACTCAAAGCCTTCCCATCCGGCGAATATGAGCCGGAGACCAAAACCGAAGACGACGAGAACGACAGTATAGGGGAGACCGATTCGGCTCGTGAAAAGCGAGATGACGGCGGAGGCGAGAAGGAGTCCTGCGAGCAGAAGTACGACGGATCCCAGGTCCAGTTCCATGAGTATCCAATACCTCCTTCGCGTGAGCGTTGTTGCATGGATCGGGGCGGAGATGGAATTCGCCCTTTCCCAAGCGGTAGCGTCAGGCGATACGCTCGAACACAGGCCGTCCGAGTGCGGTCATTGTGTTCAGGACTTTTTGGCCGAGTTGGATCTCCGTGATCTGCCTGGAGAAGCTGCGGGATTGGAGTCTGCGGCCGATGACACCCTTCCAACGGCCGATCTGCGTTTCTATCCGGCTGCGCCGGTTGTACCCTGTGGCCACTTGCCAGGCCATGCGGCCGTTGCTGCGGATCTGAGCAATATGGCGATCCCGAACGGTTGGATCCCGCGCCGATTGCGGTCGGATCGCTGCGTTCTTTGGCGGCGGTATAACCACATCCAGGGTCTCCCCATACCGTTCCCTCAGCAGATCTCGTGTAGACGCTCCATCATAGGCGCCGTCAGCCAGAAAGCCCGCGACCGGGGCATCGAGTTGATCCAGGAGCCCGGGTAATGCAGTGCTGTCTCCAACGTCATCGTGAGTCAGATTGGCGCAAACAATCGCACCGCTGGCCAGGTCCAGTCCGAGGTGGAGTTTGCGCCAGCGGCGGCGTATTCCCTTGATTTTATGCTTCTGCGCGAGCCATTCCCCTTCGCCGAAGATCTTGAGGCCGGTACTGTCCACCACCAGATGGACAGGCACAGATCCGGCTTGCATCATCACCTGAGCGATGCTCAAGCCGTTTGCACGACGCGACAGTGTGGAGAAGTCCGGCACCCGTATATCCAGCCCCATGAGCGTGCCGATGGATCCCATAAGTCCCTGCGTTTGCCGCAACCCAAGCCGATACGCCGTGCGCAGCGTCAGGCATGTCTCGATCGCCAGATCCGAGTATCTCCGCTGGCCACCCCGTGACGTGCGGCGCGGCGCGCTCCACACACTTTGAGCCTCATCACTGACCCAGATCGTCAGATCACCCCGCTGGCGCAGGCTCTCGTTATATTCCGCCCAGTTGATCACCCGATACTGCGCCTTATCAAACTTGTGCCGTCGGGCTGCGTTGAACTTATGTGGCATCTAAGTTATCCCCGGTGTTGAAAAACACGATGATAAGGCATCCTTCGGGATGATCCATGCAACAAGGTTGTCAGGAACAAAGTGGGTAACATGTGTTTGCGAGGAAAATCGTGCCTCAAATATCCGCATCACAATTAGACGCGTTTCTATAGTAGAAGGTTTGTTCAATGACCGGATTTTTTGCTAAATGTGTACGGCGGTTGCCATAATCCGAATCCAGCGGTCGGTATTTTGAGTCCGCAACTTGTCGTTGTTCAATCTGCTCCATGGAAAGCAGCAAAAAACGCCAGCCCTCTCCGGACCCGGCCAATTTCGAATCCTGGTTTCCCCGGCTGTGGGAACGCCACACAGAGGAACTGACCTTTCAGGAGATACGGAGGGCCGTACAGGCTCTCTCACGAGGCTACGTCGAGAGTCGTGGGAAGCACGTCACGTCTGCCCTGGGAAGCGCCGGAAAGCGAGCTGGTTTCGCTCTCTTCTACGGACCGCTGCACTTTTTGTTGCTCCAGAACATCTGCAGGGATCTCGAAATTTCCAGATACACATACGATCGGATCATTGACCTCGGTTGCGGCATCGGAGTGAGCGGCACTGCGTTCGCACTCGCGGACCGAAACCGGCCCGAGATCCTCGGTGTTGACCGAAATTCATGGGCGGTGCAGGAAACAGAATGGACTTACCGCGCCCTCGGACTCCGGGGAAACGCCCGCTTGGGGGATGTGACCCGGGTTCGCTTGCCTGGGCCGGGAACCGGCATAGTCGCGGCCTTCACGGCCAACGAACTGAGCGCCGAGGACCGTGAAAAGCTCAGGACAAGGCTTGTGGAAGCGGCTTCCAGGGGAGCGGCTGTCCTGGTCGTTGAACCGATAGCGCGTCGGCTGACGCCCTGGTGGAACGAATGGTCGCAGACGTTTCTGGATGCCGGGGGGCGGGCTGACGACTGGCGTTTTGAAACAGTCCTGCCTGACCCGCTGAAGCTCATGGACAAGGCCGCCGGGCTCGATCACCGGGAGTTGACGGGCCGGTCCCTCTGGCTCCCCGGAAACCAGTAAAACACACGCATACCCCTTCATGTTTCCGCGACTCCATTGATTGATCTTTGATCTTGCATTGGATACCCTTGCCATCTCGGACTACCACTTTATTGGGGGGTGAATAGATGAGATCCGGATGGATTTTGACTGCGGTCGCAAGTCTGACCTTATTCGCCGCTTGCGCCTCGGAACCTGCCCTCGGCCCGGAAGCCGCACAGGCCCTGCTCGACGAAGTCGCTGAATCAATGGGTGGATGGGACACGCTGTCGGCCATCGAAAGACAGGAATTTGTTACACAGGGAAACGACTTTTCGCCACTACAGGCGACGGAACCGGGAGCCGTATTGCAGGCCAACGGTTTCGGCCAAAGTACTTTGATCGATTACAACGGGCCCTCCATACGGGTGGAATTCGATGCCGAAAGAACTCCTCCGGCAACGGGGTCCATCGTCTTCACCGAATCAATCGATGGTGACATCGGGGCCTTGCTTGTCGAGGTGGACGGAGAACCCACCCCCACCCGGATGCAGGGTAGCCGGGTGGCGGCTCGACTCCGCGAGTACAAACGCACACCGAGGCAACTGCCTTTCACCGCCCGCAACGCTACGGATCTCACCCGCGCCGAGGATCGCGTGGTGGATGGTCAAAACTACGAAGTGCTTCAGTACACCGACGGGGCCAACCCCGTGGAAATTCTGGTGGACCCCTTCAGCAGCCTGCCCGCACGAGTAATCTACACCGAAACCGAACCCCTTCTGGGCGACTACCAGAACGAAATGACCTACCTGGATTGGCGCGACACGCAAGTTCCGACCGAGGCCGAAGAGCCCGTGACAGTCCGGATGCCTTTTGGTCAAAGGATGGCAATGAACGGGCAGACCTTGCGCGAGGAGGCCTTTCGGAACGTGATCAACAATGGGACTTTTCCGGAGGGGACTTTCCGCATACCCCAAGAAGTCCGGGATGCACGCGAACCGGGACAGCGCATCGTCGGTCAGTGGTCGCTTCGGCGCGCCCATCTCGGAGTTGCGGGACAGGCCTGGGGTGATCCTGAACCGAACGTCATGGCAGATGAAGTGGCGCCCGGAGTTCTCCACATTCGCGGTGGCAGCCATCACACCATGGCCGTCGAGATGGAAGATCACGTAATCGTAGTCGAAGCACCCCTTCTTGAAGAGCGGTCGGAAGCGGTGATCGAAGTGATCGAAGAATCATTTCCCGACAAGCCCATCCGCTACTTCGTGACGACACACTTTCACTTTGACCACAGCGGTGGCATCCGCACCTACGCAGCGAAAGGCGCCACGGCAGTGGTTCACGAAAGCATCGCGCCGTTCATCACTGCAGCGCTTCAGAACCCGAGTACGGTTCGGCCGGACATGCTCGCTCAAGCGGGTCTGACACCCGTTGTGGAAGGCGTCGCCGAGACGATGGACCTGGGCGACTCGACCCGCGCCGTGCAGGTGTGGCACGTCCCGAACGAACACGCCACCGGAATGTTGATGGCCTATCTTCCCAACGAAAGGATTGCTTTCGTCAGCGACCTGTATTCACCGCCGGCCGCACCCCAGGGGGACAACGCGAACGCACGCGCTTTTTATGACGCTGTCATAAACGCTGGACTGGATGTAGACCGCGTCGTGGGTGGCCACGGGGGACCTGCGGGTTCGTTCGAGGTTTTGGCCAGTGTCTTCGGCAACTGATTATTATTGGCGTATACAACCGTTGCTTACGTATGTCAATACGTTCGAGCACGGTGGAGGATTAGTTTTATGGATTCCCATATCGTCCATGTCGCAATCGGTTTAGCTATGGTGTTAGTTCTCTCTCCGAGTGCGATGGCGCAGTCGGACGAGACGCTGGCCATTGTCGATGGCGTCTCCTTCAGCGAAGCCGCCGTCAGAGCGTTGGCCATCGACGAACTCGAACAGCTCGAGACGCGCCGATTGCGGTTCGACGCCACCTCGAGGGCCGAAGAGCACGAAATAATCGAAGAGGCTCTCAAAGGCATGATTGCGGACCACCTCCTGACAACAGAAGCCGAAAGCCGCGGCGTTTCCGTCACCGATCTCCTTGCGAGCGAAGTTGCGGCAAACACACCTGCGGCCAGTGAAGAGGAAGTGCAAAGCATTTATAACCTCAATCGCGAGCAACTATCTGGCGTGTCGCTGGAAGTGGGCATGGGGCAGGTCAGAGATTTCCTGGGTCAACGAAACTACGATCAGACGCTGGAAACCTATGTCACGAATCTGCGCGAAGAGTACGGGGTCGAGTCTCTTCTGGGTCCTTATCGAGTCGAGGTCGAAACCGAAGGACATCCCTTTAGGGGCTCTCCGGACGCGCCCGTGACGATCGTGGAGTTTTCAGATTTTGAATGCCCGTTCTGCCGCCGCGCCGAGCCGGTATTCAAACAGATTCAGGAAGAGTATGGCGATCAGGTGCGTCTCGTCTACCGGCAGTTTCCCCTCAACGACATCCATCCACGCGCTCAGAAAGCCGCCGAGGCGTCCTTATGCGCTGATGAGCAGGGGCAGTTTTGGAATATGCATGACGTGCTGTTCCTGGAGCCCGTCGAATTGGAACTCGCCAGCCTGAGGGAAAAAGCCGCCACAGCCGGCCTGGACACGGCAGTATTCAACGAATGTCTTGAATCGGCCAAGTACGCGGACCGTGTTGAGGCAGACGTTAGAGCCGGTGTCCTGGCGGGCGTGACCGGAACTCCGGCTGTGTTCATCAACGGCCGCCCAATTATCGGCGCCCAGCCGTTCGAGTCGTATGCGGCGATTATCGACGACGAACTGGAACTGGGCTCACAACAGCAATAGTTAGGGGAGATTCCTAGGTCTCGCTCTCCTCGACCCACCTGGTCACCTCGGGATCCTGATAGCTTTCCAATTGATCGAGCAGTTCGTCCCCACCGTCGGCCAGCATCATCATGCTCCGATTCTTCGCTTCGATGAAGTCCTCAGCTACAGCGTGGTTCAGGAACTCCAACAGGTGATCGTAATACCCTTCGGTGTTGAGCAGGCCACAGGGTTTTTGGTGGATGCCGAGTTGCGCCCAAGTCCAGATCTCGAACATCTCTTCAAGCGTACCCAAACCACCCGGCAAGGCGACGAACGCATCGGAAAGTTGCGCCATCTGCGCTTTCCGTTCGTGCATTGATGCGACGACCCGGAGTTCCGACAGACCCGTATGCGCCACCTCCCGATCCACAAGAGGCCGTGGCATGACACCGATGACGTAACCGCCACCCTCCAGCACCGCGTCCGCCAGCAGGCCCATCAGACCGACAGCCCCACCGCCGTAAACCAAAGCCAGGTTGCGCGAGGTTAGAGCGGCGCCCAGGCTCCGGGCCGCCCGTTCATACTGGGACCGGGCACCCGAACTCGATCCGGCAAACACACACACACGTTCCATCACGACCGGCCCAGTCCGTAACCTGCCCAAACGGCTAGCAAACCCGCAACGACATTCAGGGCTACGTTCAGCATCGCCCGGGACGGATCCGCCGCTCTCACCAGGGCGAGCGTTTCATACCCAAAGGCCGAAAAAGTCGTAAAACCGCCAAGTATTCCGATGAAGAAAAACAATCGAAGCTCGGTTCCAATGACCTGTCTCGAATCGCCCAGTCCGCCGAGGACGCCGATCGCGAAGCAACCGATGACGTTAACCAGCAGCGTGCCGTAGGGCAGAGTTGTCGATCCCAGAACCCGGTAAACGAAACCGCCGGCACTAAAGCGAAAGACGGATCCTATAAATCCGCCAGCACCGACCAGAAGCGAATGCCATATCCAACTCGTGCTCAAACCTCACCACCTTATTGAAACCCACCCAACGCCGGGCCTACTCCGGGTCCGGATCACGGTGAACCGTGTCGGGCGAGAATGCGGGCAGACAAACGGCGATGTATTCGGCGCCTCCAGATTCGGGGCTGCTGTATCGTATCCACTCCCCCGAGCGTGCTACGACCGCCTGTCCGGCACGCACATCGAGTTGTCCACCTTCAAACTCCACCCTCAACATCCCACCGAGAACGACGGTAATTTCTTCAAACTCGGGGCGTTGTCCAGGCTCCAACCATCCCTGGGGAGAAACCATCCGCGCAACACTGGCTCCTTCGTGACCCGAATTAACGCGACCCGCATACTCTTCGATGCGCTTGGGCTTGTTACCCGCAGCTTGAATGATCGTGGGTTTGTCTATCAGTTCCGGCATTGATTCACTCGTCCAATCCTTTAAAAAGAATCAGGTACCGCCCGCTGAGCGGGCGGTATGACGAAGGCCCCCCGAGGGGGCCTATAAGGGCATCCTTGCTTCCAGCCTTCTGGCCATCACAATCCACCTGTCGCTTTCGCCCGATGACGTGGACGCCGAGTGACACGACCGATGCGATACAATCCGTCGTGGGACTGGCACTGCCATTCGCCAATGACGGTCTCCTTCAATTCGCAGGTGGTGGTTCGTTGATGGAGACCGTCTACCAGAACTGCACGACGGGACGGTCGAACCTCTTCGAGTCTCACCGCCAGAGGCGGTGGCTTACCGTTGTGAGTTATCTCCATCCAACACACGCCCGATTCCACCTAAAACGGAACCTTCGCCACGTGAGCGTCCACCCTGGAGTCCGGGGACAGCGGCAACAATCCGGTTCGCCAGCCGGCTCAACGGGAGAGACTGGAGCCAGACACGGCCCGGACCCTTGAGCGTCGCAAAGAACAATCCTTCGCCGCCGAACAGCGCCGACTTGATCTTACCGACAAACTGGATATCGTAGTCCACTGTTCCCTGAAATCCCACAATACAGCCGGTATCGACTCGCAGTGTTTCGCCGGCCGCCAATTCCCGCTCATAGAGCGTCCCGCCGGCATGGATGAAGGCCCAACCGTCGCCATCGAGTCGTTGCATGATGAATCCCTCACCGCCGAACAAACCCACACCCAGCCGTCGCTGAAAGGCGATGCCAATCGACACGCCCTTTGCTGCGGCAAGAAACGAGTCTTTTTGCGTGATGAAATGGCCCCCAATGTCGGCCAGATGGATGGGAATGATCTTGCCCGGATACGGAGCTCCGAAAGCCACCCGTTTCTTGCCCCCACCATTATTCATAAAGACCGTCATAAACAGGGATTCGCCGGTCAGCAATCTTTTTCCGGCGCCGACCAGCGCACCCAAAATCCCGCTGTCGGATTGAGATCCATCGCCAAATATCGTCTCCATTTCGATTCCGTCGTCCATATACATCATGCCTCCGGCTTCGGCTACGGTTGCCTCACCCGGATCCAGTTCCACTTCGATGAACTGCATGTCATCACCGAATATCTTGTAATCGACTTCGTGCATCGTAGCCATGGT
Organism: Terriglobia bacterium; assembly: GCA_965218085.1. Classification (GTDB taxonomy): domain Bacteria; phylum Acidobacteriota; class Terriglobia; order 20CM-2-55-15; family 20CM-2-55-15. The sequence goes on from CBDCKF010000002.1 coordinate 1,078,657, forward strand.
TTTCCCTTCATTGGGGGACGGACACTTAACAGTTGATTGAGTGCAGTGCGGGAACCAACGTCCGCGTGAACGGCAATTGTTAAATGTCCGCCTCCTTCCCGGTTAAGGCCTGGAGGTGGGCGTGGACCGCGCCACCCAGGTTATCGAGGTTGTACCCCCCCTCCAAGAGGGCGATGAGGCGATTTGAACAGTGGCTTTCCGCCATGCCCGTCAATTCCTTCGTCATCTCGGCGAAATCAGAATCGTTCAGCATCAGTTGTCCCAAAGGATCTTCAATCCGAGAGTCAAAGCCAGCCGAAACAATAATCAAGTCGGGATGAAACCGCTCTTCTATATGCCGAAGTGCCTCGCTGAAAGCCTCGCGGTGAACCCTCGCAGCAGTGTTCGATCTCAGGGGCACGTTGAGTGTGGTTCCCTGTCCGGCACCGTCACCCGCATCCGTGGCTCGGCCCGTGCCGGGATAATACGGGTATTGGTGAGTCGAGAAGTAAAAGACATCGGGATCCGTATAGAAAATTTCCTGGCTGCCATTACCATGGTGCACATCCCAGTCGGCAATCAATATCCGTTCCAATCCGTAGCGCGTTTGAGCGTATCGGGCGGCGATCGCCGCATTGTTGAACAGGCAGAACCCCATCGCAGCGTCGGGCCTCGCGTGATGACCCGGCGGTCGGACGGGGGCAAACGCGTTGTCTGCATCACCTTCGACGACCTGATCAACGGCACGGAGGCCGGCGCCCACTGCCAGACGCGCGACTTCGAATGACTCGGGGCTAATGGCGGTGTCCGGATCCAGCCTGTCATGACCTTCACTGCTGGCCCGGCGAATGAAATCGAACATCTCCGATGAATGACACCGCCTAATGTCTTCCTCTGAAGCCACTGTCGGCTCGACCTTTCGAAGTCGCCCCCACAAGGCGGCATCACCCTCTAGAGCTGCACAGATGACTTCCAGTCGGCGGTAGGTTTCCGGATGGTATCCGGTGTCGTGTTTCAGGAAGAAGGGATCATCGATATAGGCAGTCGCCACTTTGAGATTCCTTCAATGGTTTCATCGTCGGGATCAGAAACGAACAGTTAAGAGCTCCGAGCTCCCACACCGGACAACAAATCTTTAGCGGTAATGATCGGGTAGAAGGGATATCGGGATCGGACCGCCTCGGTTCCACCCTCTTCGCGATCCACAACGCAGAGGGTCGCGGCGACCTTATATCCCGCAGCCTCGACCTTGTCGCAGGCTTCCAGGATAGAACCACCGCTGGTACAGACGTCATCGACCACGATGACCTTCGATCCGGGGGATCCTGTCCACCCTTCAATCTGGCGTCGAGCCCCATGCTTCTTCGTCTCTTTGCGGACGATGAAAGCTGGGAGCGGGGTTCCATCGACCTCACTGACGACGGCAACTGCGACCGCTATCGGATCGGCCCCAAGTGTCAGACCTCCGATGGCTTCAGCTTCGATTCCGTTGTCGCGAATTGCCCGCAACATCAGTCGCGCCGTCAGCAGCGCTCCACGGGGATGGAGCGTCGTGGTCCGGCAGTCCAGATAGTAGAAAGATTTCTCTCCGGAACTCAGTACGAACTCACCCAACTGGAGAGAATGTTCGCGGATTACTTCAAGGAGACCCTGGCGATCCTCATCCATGGGGCGAGTATATCACCGGCTGACAGGCTGCCTTTATGGCGTGGCAACGGGTGGCAGAAGTCTCGAAGGCTGCCCGCTAGCGTCCCTCCGGAGGATAGAGGGACCGGAGTGCCTCGGCATCGCTGGGAGAGAGCCCCGAATGGGCCATGATATCTGCCCGGGTATCCAACTGCCGCCGATAGCGCATGAAATACTCTGTAAAATCCCCACCGTATCCGAACGAGTACATAATATCGGCGAACTGGTCCGTGTGCCCCAGGCCCACGGCATGTCCGAGTTCGTGAACACACGTCAGGTACACAATCGAGTCACGAAGAAGCCTGTCTTCTCCGGCTCGAATGCTAAGTTCCCTCCCCAGTTGCGAAGCGCCCGGCATCACATACACGAAAGCTCCCGCTTTGCCGTTTACGCGAATATGCCGAGTTTCGCCAAAAAGGCCCTGGTCCCCGGACACCCAGATGAGCCGGATGAGTGCTCCGCTCTCGGTTGCCGATTCAACGAAGCGCAAACGGCCGCCGCTCTCCCGCGACCACGCGTCGAGAGCCGCCCGGGCAAGCTCCCGGTCGGCGATGTCGTACCCGGGAACATCACGACCGTCAGCTATGAAGTAGGGAATGGGATCGTTGGTGTCCAGTGGGTCCGACTCCAGCAATCTGATTTGCTGCCCGAACCCGCTTCCAGCCAGAGTCAGTCCGGATCCGATGGCGACCAACAGGCCTAAGGCAAGTGCTCCAAACAAGTTTTTCTGGGAAGAGCCCCGCATCCGCGAAAGTATATCATTCGATCTCGGAGGAGAATAACGTCAAGCCTCTCGCCGAATTTCTCGATTTTCAGGCCAAAAAAGGCTTGTTTGACGGATCCTCTGATGAAATCAGCATGACACCTATGGTACAAAAGAAACTGGCTTTTAGTTTAGAATTTTCCGGTCTTAAGCATGTCCGACACGCCAACTTGCGATCTTGCGGAAACACGCTCAGGACCGCCTTTAAATCCCCAAACTACCGGACAAAAACTGCATGACTGATTCAGTACTTCTGCGTCGAGTGCGCAACATTTATCGCAATCTGCCGACGGCGACCAACTACGAACACATCATTCGACGAGGTGAAGCCCGCGTGGCACACCGCGGTCCCATTGTGGCCCATACCGGAGCTCGAACCGGGCGTTCTCCGAAAGACAAATTCATCACGATGGAACCAACATGCGCGGACAAGGTGTGGTGGGGTGAAGTCAACCAACCGTTCTTGCCAGAACGATTTGACGCACTGCTCCACAGGGTAGAGGGATACCTTCAGGGCAAGGACGTCTACGTACAGGATTGCTATGTCGGAGCGGATCCTGACTACCGTGTCCCTATCGAGGTCATTACGGAAGAGTGCTGGCAGGGGCAGTTTGCGCGAAATCTCTTTCCGCGCCGGACTACAAGCGAACCCGCGGAGTTCACGATTATCAGCCTGCCGAACTTCCATGCCATGCCGGACTTCGACGGAACGAACTCGGAAGCTTTCGTTCTCATGAATTTTGCCAAGAAAATGGTCCTGATCGCGGGAACGGCCTATGCCGGTGAGATCAAGAAATCGGCCTTCACGATCATGAATTTTCTGATGCCAGGGAAAGGTGTTTTTCCCATGCACAGCTCGGCCAATATCGGAAAAGACGGATCCACAGCCGTTCTGTTTGGCCTTTCTGGAACCGGCAAGACAACGCTGTCCGCGGACCCCGAGCGCCGGCTGATTGGCGACGACGAACACGGGTGGAGTGACAACGGTATATTCAACTTCGAAAGCGGCTGCTACGCCAAGGTGATTCGACTCTCTCCCGAAGCGGAACCGGACATCTACCGGGCAACGGGCCGGTTCGGCACGGTCCTGGAAAACGTGGTTCTAGACGAAGAAACCCGGACTCTGGATCTGGACGACGACTCGATTACGGAGAATACGCGGGCGGCCTACCCTCTTACCTATATCAGAAACAGCGAAAAGAGCGGGCTGGGCGGTCACCCCACGAATATCATCATGCTGACTGCGGATGCGTTTGGAGTCCTTCCGCCAGTGGCGCGTCTGACGCCTGAACAGGCGATGTATCACTTCATCTCGGGATATACGGCCAAGGTTGCCGGGACCGAGGCCGGGATGGGCAAAGAGCCCCAGGCGACGTTTAGTACCTGCTTCGGCGCGCCCTTCATGGTGCTCCATCCGACTGTTTACGGAAATCTGCTTCGCGATCGGATCGAAAAACACAAGGTCGATTGTTGGCTCATCAACACCGGTTGGACTGGCGGACCGTATGGTGTCGGAACCCGAATGGAGATCGCCCACACCCGCGCCATGGTGAGTGCCGTTCTCGACGGAACACTGAGAGACGTCACCACCGAGGCAGACCCGATCTTCAATCTCCAGATTCCGGCAGCCTGCCCTGGAGTTCCCGAGGAGTTGCTGGATCCACGCAATACCTGGGCGGACAAGGACGCTTATGATGCCAAGGCCCAGGATTTAGCCAATCGATTCAAGGAAAACTTCCGGATATTTGCCGACGACATGGCTGATGAAGTCGTCGCCGCGGGTCCCCGTTAATCGGGCAACATCACAACGATATGTTGCTTGAAGGTAAGGCGGGGCTGATCATGGGCGTGGCCAACAAGCGGAGTATCGCTTGGGCCGTCGCGCAATCCACCGAACTTGCTGGAGCCCGGCTGGTATTGACCTACCAGAACGATCGGCTGGGCGAAAACGTCCGAAAGTTGGCGCCGGAACTCAACGACCCACTCCTCCTGCCTTGCGACGTCCAGAAAGATGAAGAAATCGATCGCCTCATGGAGAGCATCCAGGCCGAGGTCGGTGGCCTGGACTTTGTCGTTCATGCCATGGCCTTTGCGCCTCGGGAAGCCCTGACAGGACCGTTCGTGGACACTTCACGCGAGGCTTTCCAGACGGCCCTCGACGTCAGCGCTTACTCTCTCGTTGCCGTAGCTCGCCGGGCGGCGCCTTTGATGAAAGATCGTGACGGCAGCATCATGACGCTGACATACCTTGGCAGCGAGCGCGTGGTCCCGGGTTATAACGTCATGGGGGTGGCCAAGGCTGCACTGGAAGCGTCCGTCCGCTACCTGGCCAACGACTTGGGACCTGAGAGCATTCGCGTCAATGCGATTTCAGCCGGCCCGGTTCGCACACTGGCCTCTTCCGCCGTCTCAGGTATTACCGGCATGATCCAGATGCACGCGGAGAAGGCGCCTCTCAGAAGAGCAACCGAAACGAGCGAAGTCGGCGATACAGCTCTGTTTCTCGCAAGCACGTTGTCGCGTGGAATAACGGGGGAAGTCATCTATGTAGATGGCGGCTACAATGTCCTCGGTGTCTGAACCCACGCAGCCCGCCGCTAACGATGGCTAGCTTGATTACAGTCGGGTCCACACTGTAGGGGCGCCTACCACGTATGTTGGAAGTCTTGAAGCGATGCTTTGGGGTGAAAAGGCCATCCGCTAACGTTGTTGTCACGATTCTCTTGATTGGGCTCGCACCGCTTGAATTCCTGGCTGCGCCCGTTCAATCTCCGGCGGCAGATGCACGGTCTACCTATGACGAGATCTGGAGATTCTCCCAATGGTACGAGAACGAAGGGAACCCGGTGGTCCAGAGTCTGCTTTTCAGCGGAAGGTTCCAACACGAGTACGCGGCGGTCAGCGACGATCAGGCGTCGCACTCGGAGTGGAATGTTCGCCGCCTCCGCCTGGGTGTCCAGACGAGGCTGTTCGACGAGTTCACGCTTCACACCGAAGCGGAGTTCAATCCGCAGGAAAGAGACCCGGTTTACATGAGGCTCACTGACTTCTATCTGGAGTGGAGCCGAAGTGGTCGGATGGCGCTGACGTTTGGCAAGCAGGGCGTTGGGTTCACGATGGACGGTTCGACGTCATCAAAGGAACTTCTGACTATCGACCGCAGCAACCTGACCAACAACATGTGGTTTACCAGCGAGTACATGTCCGGTGTCAGCGTCTCAGGTACGCTCTCGAACTGGGTCTATCACGCTGGTGCGTATTCGGCAGGTGAAGGGAACCGCGAATTTGGCAGATTTAACGGAAGCTACTTTGGCCTCGCCGTCATCGGCTATGACTTTGCGGACTCGCTGGGACTGAGGGAGGCATTGCTGGCCGGCAACTATGTCTACCAGAATCCGAATTCGCGCAACATCTCCACCCGACAGCTTCAGCACGTGACCTCCGTCAATTTCAAATTTGAAGACGACAGATGGGGCTTTCGATCGGATCTCAGCGTAGGATCCGGATACCTCGGGCAGAGCGATCTGTGGGGTGTGATGACCATGCCGTTCGTCAACGTGACCCGTAAATTCCAGGTCGTCGGCCGCCACACCTACATGAGAAGCGAGAACCCGAATGGAGTCCGGTTGGCACGATACGAGAACCAGGCAATCTCCGGCCGTGGAGACGAATACAGCGAAGTGTATCTGGGTGTCAATTACTACTTCTACGGCCACAAGCTGAAGCTTCAAAGTGGCGTACAGTTTGGAGAAATGACCGACAGTGCTAACGACGGTGGGGCCTATTCGGGCGTTTCCGCAACAACAGGTCTGCGCGTAAGTTGGTGAGAAGTTCGGTGATTGACAGTTTCGTCCTCGTCCATTCCGATCATTTTCATGACTCTGAATGCACGATCGAGCGAAACCTTATATCGCGAAATTCGGAATCGGGACAATCGTAGAAGACGGGAAACGTAAAACGGCGAACTGGAACAGGATGTTCCCTCCGCCGATTTAATCAACAGTCTGCAGCACCTCATCTTCGCCCTGGACCGGGAGAGAAGCAATTCCGTCCTGGGGCGCACGCCAGTGATCGATCACCGACACTTTCTGAACACAGCCAATCGTACATCGCGGCGCGCAGGGCTTCTTCGTATAGAACTCCCTGTGGATATCTTCAGCCGTGTAGTCTGCGAGAGGAATCGCGGGATAGCCACGCTGCTGTGAACAGTAGTGGACTAATCCGTCTTCGCAGATGTAAAGATACCGGGCGCCGGCACGGCAGTGCCAGTCGTTCGGCTTTCCCTTAGCGAGGTTTTCCTGGAACCAGTTCAGGCGCGTGTAACTCCGGCTACCGTAACTGCGGATCTTTCGATACACACGTTCCTCCATATTCTCGAGAGGCTTTACCTGCCCCGAACCGTCATGAATAATTCCCAGCGACGTCGAGAAACCAAGGTATTGCGCTAACTCCGTTATGTGAAGCGCATCTTCAGGAGTCTTGATGCCACCGCCGATCACAGAGTTAATGTTCACATCGAAATCTGCATGCTCGACAAGATTCTGTAGCTTCAATTCCAGAACTTTCAAGCTCTTCATCGACACTTCGTCCGGTTCAATGTTGTCGATACTGATCTGCAGATATTCCAGACCGGCATCGTTGAGCGCCCGGATCTTGTCTGGAACCAGCAGATAGCCATTGGTTATCAGACCGGCGATCATCCCCCGATCGCGGATCCTGGCGATTATCTTTTCGATCTCCGGATGCATCAGGGGTTCACCGCCGCTGATCGTGATAATCGAAGTTCCCAGCTCGGCCAACTTGTCGAGCCGGCCCAACATCTCCTCTGTGGGAACGGGTGGCGAAAAATCGTCATATTCGTTGCAGTACGCGCAGGCCAGATTGCACCGTCGTATCGGAATGATATGAGCCAGCAAAGGATGCTGGGTGGACGCCAGTCCACGCACGATCATCTGGGTTTCGCGCCATCGAAGCCGCAATCTATTCCGCTTGTTCATCATCAAAAAACACCGGGGAAATTCAGCCGAGGATAATTTGTAAGATAGCACAATCGGGATACTTAGCGGTCAGGCCGGTCAGAGCGTAGATAATAGATATCTGATGGAACTCCGTTTCCAGTGGAAATTCACCCTGGGCGTCCAACCGGACCGGTTATCGCGCTACATCGCCGACACCGGAAGCCTGAACGAAGCCGCCGGATTGCCGGAATGGAAACTGCAGTACATCCCCGAAGACGACGGCGGTTCCCGGCAGGTGGGAGAAACCCGCTATATGGGTTGGCGCCTCCGATGGGACGAACAACCCTTCGAGTGGATCGAAGGCCGCAGATTCGAAGTCCTCAGGGTCTACCACAACAGACCCGTGCGCTGGTTCCGCTTGGCCGTACGCCTTTCACCCGTCGAAGGTGGATCCCTGCTGGAGCAGGACATCACGGTGGAACCACGATGGTTCCTGATGGCCCCGGGGATCTATTGGGACCTCGGGTACCGGTCGCGCAAGCGCTTTGAACGTGTCTATCGAAAAATCGACGCCTATCTGAGAGGGCAATCCGAGACGCCATTCCCGCCACCCCATTCCAGCCCGATCCCCAGAAATCGCGTCGAGCGGCTCCAACAAAGTTTGCTGCAGGTTGATGGTGCGGAATATTTACCGCACTTACTGAATGCTCTGGAAATGCATTCCGACATGGAACTGCACCGTATGCGCGCCTTCGCCTTCGCAGACGCATGGGGTGGGGGTCGCGTCCGTGTCCTGAAGCTGTTTCTACACGCGGGTGCGGCGGGACTTTTGGATGTGTCCTGGGATGTCATTTGTCCGAGTTGCCGGGGAGCGAAAGTGCGAACTTCGAAGCTGAGAGACCTCCGCAAGGAAGCACATTGTGACGCCTGCAACATCCGATACTCCGCCGATTTCGCCGAGTCCGTCGAGGTCACGTTTCTCCCCAGCCCGGGCATCCGCGATGTCGAGGTCACGGAGTATTGCAGCGGTGGCCCGATGAGGGCACCTCACATCGTCGTGCAGCAGCAGATTGCGTCTGGCGACTCCCGATCGATAACGCTCACGCTCAAGCCGTGGCAGTACAGGCTCCGATCATTGAAACTTCCAACTCATATGGAGCTCAAAGTCGGAAGCGGAGTCGAGGAGGCCGGCGTAACGGCAACTCTGGAACACACCGGAATAGAACCAGAGGAAATAAATCTAGGCGAAGAATTTACCTTGACGATCCGCAACAACACTGAAAAAACGCACACTGTGATGCTCGAAAGAACCTCCGAATCAGAACACGCAACAACTGCAGCTTTCGTCACTACAATGCCCGAGTTTCGCCCTCTATTCGCGTCTGAAGTCCTCGCGCCCGACACCCAGGTTCGTGCTGGAACCCTTTGCCTGATGTTCACTGACCTGAGGGGGTCGACTTCGATGTATGAGAAGATCGGCGACACCTCAGCCTATGCTCGAATTCGCAACCACTTCGAAATACTGCGCGAAGTGATTGAAACCCACGGAGGAACATTTGTCAAAACCATCGGCGACGCCGTCATGGCGGCGTTCACAGATCCGTCCAGGGCGCTGGGCGCGGCATTTGAGATGCACAATCGGATGCGGCTGGAAAACGAACAGCATCAACCGGCCCTGACTTTGAAGATCGGTCTCCACCAGGGCCCCTGCTTCGCGGTAAATATGAACGAGAATCTGGACTATTTCGGCACCACCGTCAACATCGCGGCAAGGGTTCAGAAAGAAAGCCTGGGAGGCGACATCATAGTGACGGACGAGATTTACAACGATCATGCGAGCTCGGAACTGCTATCCGCGCGCGCGCACATGCACGAACTAACTCAGATTGAAATCCGAGGACTCTCAGGAACCCGGCAGGCTCACCGGATCACGCCGCGCTTCTGAGCGAAGACGCACCGCCACCTCAATCGTCTTCGATTAGATCGCCTTCGGTGTCGTAAAGTTCGACAGGCCCGTATTGTTCGATGACCTCGCGAATCTCGCTCGCATCCCCGACAACGACGATCTGCAGGGTTTCAGGATCCAGATACTTCTCGGCCATACTCTGAACCGTTTCAGGGGTCACGGCCATTACTCTTTCCGGGTAAGTCTCCCAGTAGTCCGGCTCAAAACCATAGATCTCACGTGTCGTCGAATAACTGAGAAGACTCGTGGGGCGTTCTAACGACAGGGCAAACCCAGCCACAATAGATCGTTTGACCTCTTCCAGTTCGGCCTCGGCCACCGGCTCATCCCGCATGCGCCCCAGTTCAAAAAGGAATTCGGTCAATGCTCCACCGGTGACTTCGGTGCGCACATCTGCCGATGCCCGCCAGGATCCGGGATATTTCAGCGCTGAAAAGGAACTGTAGGCGCCGTAGGTGTAGCCTTTTTCCTCGCGGAGGTTGAGGAAGAGGCGAGCGGATGGCCCCCCCCCGAGAACTGCATTCATGACCGTGAGTGGAATATAGTCAGGGTCGCGACGGTCCAGAGCCAGATCACCCATGTAAATGGTCGTCTGCGCAGAATCCGGCCGATCGACAAGAAAAATCTGACCCACCTCCGGTGACTCCGGATTGGGAGGAAATTCTGCGACGTAGTCGGTCTGTTCCCAGTCAGAGAGCCAGTCGTTGAGTTCCGAAACGATCTCGTCGGCATTGACGTCACCGGCAATGCTGAGGATGGAATTTTGCGGGGCATAGCGTTCCCTGTGCCATTGGGCAATCAGTTCGGTCGACATAGCGTCGAGCGAATCCTCTGTCGCCGTCCGCGTCGCGGCAGGATGGTCGCCGAAAACCGCCGCACTGAATCGCTCGTTAGCCAGGAATCCGGATGACGTGCGTTGCTGGCGCAATCCGGCTCTCTGCTCCTGTCGTAAACGTTCGAACTCGGGTTCGGGAAAGGTCGGATTCAGCAGAACGTCGCGCATGACTTCAAACCATTCTTCCATGTTGCGGCTCAACCCGGAGGCGCTCACACGGGCCGCTTCTGAACCGAAGGCCGACGAAGTATTGAGATTCGCCCCGATCCGGGCAACCTGCTCAAGAACCTCGCTGTTAGATCGGGTTGTGGTCCCTTCACGCAACATCCTCGCGGTCATTGCCGCAACCCCGGCAAGGTCCCTGGATTCATACAAAGGCCCCGCGCCACTTATGGTCAGTTGCATCGTCACAATTGGCGAGCGGTCATCCTCCAGGACCAACACCTTCAATCCGTTCTCCAAGGTGGCTTCCACTGCGGGCGGCAACGTCACCTCGAGTAGTTCATCGGAAACCGGAGCCAGGTTCTTACGGACCACGGAAGAAGCGTCAGGCGCAGCCAGGTCTTGAGCATTCGCCCCCGTCGGGCAAGAGACAATCGCAACCACAAGACAAATTCTGCCGCTCAGGCGCATCACTGAACACCCCCTGACGGGCCCTCACCCCGCGCTTGAGGTAGCGTTGTCACCACGGTCCGGTTGGTTTCTTTCAGGTAGATTTCCGCAGATGACCGGACTTCTTCCTTCGTAACCCGGTCAAATTTTTGCTGAAAGGTATTGATCAATCCCGGATCGTTATAAAACACGGCGTTTTCAGCCAGCGCATTGGCTCGGGCGCGCGTACTCTGCAGCCTTTGTGCATTCTGCCGCTCGACCTGAGCCCGCACCTTTTCCATTTCCCAATCTTCAACAAGTTCGGTACTTACTTTTTCGATTTCCTCATAAATCATCGCCTCAAGCGCTTCAAGCTCGATACCGGGTCTGGGAGTTGCGGAAATCGAAAACAGAGAAGGGCCGCGTCGCTCACCCAGTCTTGCACGAACGTTGAGGGCCACCTGTTCCTCCTGGACCAGCCTCTTGTAAAGACGCCCGGACTGTCCTCCACCGAGGATGTCTCCCAGGACGGCGAGTATGTACCAATCGCCCGTATTGCCCGCAGGACCCTTGAAGGCCATGTCCAGTCTCGGCAGTCGAGCAAATTGGTCCTGAAGCGTAACGCGTTTCTCTTCCGCTTGCTCGGGCTCGGATATGAACATCTCCAGCGGGGCCGGCTGCGACGGAATATCCCCGAAGTATTGCTCGATCTTTGCCAGGGCTTCTTCGGTATCGAAGTCTCCCACGAGGGCCAATACGGCGTTGTTCGGCGCGTAGTAGTCCCTGAAGAAGTCCTCTGCGTCGAACAGCGTCGCGGCATCGAGGTCCTCCATGGATCCAATCGTGGAATGGCTGTAGGCAAATGACTCGTAGGCCGTTTCGTTAATCGTCAAAAACGTCCGGCCGTAAGGCGCATTGTCATAGCCGCGCCGGCGTTCTTCCTTCACTGTCTGCCGCTGATTCTCAAGTGTCGCCTCGGAGATATCCAGGGATCGCATCCGGTCAGCTTCCAGGAACAAGCCGAGGTCCAGCTGATTGGCCGGGAGAGTTTCGAAATAGTTGGTCCGATCGGCACTGGTCGTTCCATTCATCCTGCCGCCGTTGTTTTGGATCAAAATAAAATGTTCGCCCTTACCGACGTTCTCCGAGCCTTGGAACATCATATGTTCGAACAAGTGGGCGAAACCGGTCTTGCCGCGTCGTTCGTTACGCGAACCCACGTCGTAAACCACACAAATGGAATAGGTCGGTGCGGAGTGATCCTCTGAGAGAATCACCCGTAGCCCGTTTTCCAGACGAAACACTTCAAAGGGGACTTCGAACGACTGGGCCTCTAGCTTCGGTGGCGGGCTTAGGACGAGACATAACGCAAACGCACTGAGAAGGAATCTTTTCAGCATGCTTTTACCTCAAAAGGGGCAGGAAATCCCAGTCAGTCTATTCGACCTGATTCATCCATTCCACACATTCCGCCATCTTTCTCGACATGATGTCAGCCCGAAAATGCGCCCGGCGGCCGTGCCCGGGCAACACCCATTCGAAGCGGTATCCGATGAGGTCGGCCATGGATTTGATGGTTTCAGGCCAGGAGTACCAGTTGACTTCGGGGAATGCTACCAATTGTTCGTATCGGTGTGACCAGGCCAGATGGTCTCCGGTGAACAGGAAGCGGTCTTTGTAATGCAACACGGTATGGCCGCGGGTATGTCCCGGCGTGGGAATGGCCGTAAGGTCTTCGCCCAATGAGACGGCCTCCCTGCCGTCCAGAAAGCGCTCAGCAGGCACCACACGGCCCTCACGTCGGTGAATGATGCGTTCACAAGCGAAATGCTCGTGAAACTTCTGGTGATCGGCGACGTCGTCCCGATGTGTTAGAAACATCATGGAAATCCCGCCCAATTCCTTGATCCGTTGAGCCAGGGATGAGGTAAACCGCGGAGAATCGACCAGGATGTTCCCCTCCGGACGTACGATCAAATAACTCGCAGCGCCGTAAGAGTATCTGGAAGCGAAGCCGCAGAAGTAGACACCATCTTCAATTTCTGTGGGAAAGGAGCGAATCGCAGCCTGGAGGTCCGCCGTTTCGCGGATACCGATCGAACCCGTCGGGCAGGCAACGAGAGCCATCTGAGCCTGATGCGTCTGCGCCTTCCTCTCAGGTTGGGAGTAAACAACGGACTGACCCGCCTGTTGGGAAAACGTCGCCGGAGCGATTTGACGACAGAGATCGCAGTCGATACACGTATCGTCGACGAAGAAGTTTCCTCTAACGTTTCCGCTTAGTGCTGCGTTGACGTTAGCCATGTTCCCGGCTCTCACCCAGCTTTGCGAAATCCGTCCCGGACGGCGCCTGGAAAACACTCAATCCGAACTCACTGACGATTGAGAATATGTGGTCGAATACGTCGGACTGGATACCTTCGTATTCCGTCCAGTCTGTAACGTTCGTGAACACGTACAACTCGATCGGGAGTCCTTCAGCAGTAGGAGCCAGCTGGCGCACGATCAGCGTCATATTCTCATGGATTTTCGGATGCTGCCTCAAATACGCGACGAGGTAAGCGCGGAGCGTGCCCACATTGGTCAGCCTGCGTGAATTCACTACCAGGCTTGGATCGGCAGCGTATGATTGATTGAAATTAGCCATCTCCCGCCGCTTCTGACGCACATAGTCTCGCAAGACCGCGAAATTTTCGAGTCTGTCCAGGTCCACCTCCTCCAAGAAACGAATCGAGTTCGTGTCGATGAAGAACGAGCGCTTGATGCGGCGGCCGCCCGACTCCTGCATACCACGCCAGTTCTTGAACGGCTGTTCAATCAGCTTGTGGGTGGGTACCGCCGTGATCGTCTTGTCGAAGTTCTGAATCTTAACCGTATGAAGGCTCAACTCGATTACGTCGCCGTCCGCCCCGTACTGGGGCATCTCAATCCAGTCTCCGACGCGAACCATGTCGTAGCTGGCCATCTGGAGACTCGCAACGAACGAGAGAATCGTATCCCTGAAAACCAGCAGCAGGACGGCAGTAATCGCACCGATCCCGCTCAACAGAAGTAGCGGGGACTGCCCGGTCAGTGTCGCGATGAAAAGGACAATGCCGATGACGTAGATGGCAATCTTGGTAACCTGAACATAGGCTTCGATCGGCCGGTCCTGGGCGACCGAACTCGTGGCGTAAGTTCTGCCAGCGGCCGAGAGGAACGCGGCGAGAGACGAGACGCCGACGAGAACCATGGCGGCTGCGGCTCCCCGCTGAACCAATACGTCTACCGCAGCGGGTACGTCGGGTACGAGCTGGATTCCGAAATAGATCGTCAGCGCCGGCGCCAGGTGCGCCACGCGGCCGAATACGTTGAACTCGAGAAGGACGTCGTCGAACTGAAAGGCAGTCCCGCGCGCGATGCGGGTGATCGTGGACAGAATCACGCTCTTGCTGATCCGGTCCGCAAGGTAAGCAAGCAGCATCACCACCAGCAAACCGACGGCCGTGGCAGCGATCGGATACTGGTTCAGAAAGTCCAGCGCGCTCGACATGTCGTCATCTTACACGGATCGTACTAAACGGGACAGACTCGTCTGTCCACACTCTGGAGTCACTGGACTCCGGTGGGCTCGAGTTCAAGGACGCAGCAATGAACCCGGGAAAGGCACGATCGGCGTTTCCGGAATTCGATAGTCGGATCGTGGACGTTGAACCGGACCCAACGTTGCCCACTAGGGGTGAAGCGTGTCGGAGGAATTCTCGAGAGCGTACGATGGCGGAAACTGGGGACAGGGATATGCGAACTTATTGATCCTTGTACGCTAGCTGTTACCGAGCGATCGCCGAGCGATCCTTCGCATTTTCCCTGAGTTTCGACTTGAAACGGTACATTCGACGGTCGGCAACGGCAGTGACATCGCTTAGAGTTCCCCCGTCTTCGGGTGCCGTCGCGATTCCCCAACTCACGCCGAAGCCCAGTTCCCGATAGCACTCGAAACTGGGATCTTCATTGACCCGTCGCTGAAACTCCCGTGCGGCGCGACGGACTACAAATTCAGATCCCTGGCTAGCGACAAGAAATTCGTCGCCACCGAGCCGACAGATCGGGTCGGTCAATGGAAATATGGACTGCAAGTGAGACGCCAGCCGCACCAGTACGTCGTCCCCAGCCCGGTGTCCAAAGCTGTCGTTAACTGCTTTGAAGGAATCCAGGTCCAAGAACACCCGCTCAAGAGCACGCCGATTAGCCAAACCCGTCATTCGGTCGGAAATTGCATCCTAATGACATGGCCCTGATTCTGATCTTTGGCATCAATCGCAAGGACAAGCGTCTCCAGAGTCGACTCGTATAGCTGGGCCATGCTTTCGGCATGACGTCTCTTGCTTTCAAGTTGTGCGGTGCAGGCGCGGAACGCGCGAAAGTTCATATAGAGAAGTGGAAACAGAGGCACCAACGCGCCCAGGGCTGCATATGCCAACCGCGTATCGTAAACGAGAGCGCCAACTTACGGGGAGTCCCATTGCCACGCAGACCAAGCCTGAAGCCCGAACCATGGACAGGCTGGTATGTGTGGAATCTCTTCTCAAGCCCGACTCGTCTCTCGTTCTCTAACTTATCGGCCGGCTACGTTTTACCCTTATACCGCGTAAAAATAATTTAAGTTTTTTCTATTCCTGCCGATAAGAGCTAGTGAAGGCGGAAAAACCGATCCACAACCGGGTCACTGGAGTTGCGAATGTCGACGATCATTGAAGAATTGGAAATCGAAGGGATACAAGCTCAGACCGGCGCCTTTGCCAACCTGTTGCGGATGCGGGACCGCAGCATTGGCATGCACAGCGAACGCATGGGATCGCTGGCCCGGGACGTCGCCCGGCGATGTGATCTTTCATCCAGAGAGACCCGTCTTGTAGAAACTGCGTCGCATCTTCACGATCTCGGCACGATCGCAATCCCGGATCCGATCCTTCACAAAACGGGGACTCTCAGCACCCAAGAGCGCAACGTCATGCAAGGTCATGCCCAGTTCGGATACGACGCGCTTCAACAAGCGGAAAACTTCAGGCAAGTGGCTGATATGGTGTTGCACCACCACGAGTGGTATGACGGCTCCGGGTATCCCAATGGCCTCGCGGGCGACGACATACCCTTCGGGTCCCGGGTCATTGCCGTGCTTGACGCATACGATGCGATGACCAACGATCGCCCCTATCGCCGCGCACGATCGATGCGGGAAGCCGCTGAGGAGCTAATTCTCGGCAAGAATACTCAGTTCGACCCAGAAGTGGTAGATGCAACACTGAAAGCCATCAAATTCGGGGTGCACTGAGGAGGAGAGGATTGGCGTCGGGCCCACCGTCCTTCGGCCGGTCCCGACGGCCTGCCGAAAGTTAAAAGTTAGTAGTTCCGAGTGAAGGTTTGGTCCTAAACCGATCACTCGTTACTTGTTACCGTTAACTTCCAACTCTCCTGAAGCAGGCTTTTCTTTCTTCGCGACTTTCTTCGTGGTTTTCCGTGTGGTCCGCTTTTTGATCGCAGTCTTCTTCTTCGTTGCTGTTGTTTTCTTCTTCGTCGTCTTCTTCTTCGCTACGGCTTTCTTGGTGGTTTTCGTGGCTTTGGGCTTGGTCTCAACGGCGGAGGATTTTTCGTCCCCGGCTGCTGCTTCATCAACAGCTTGGCCCACCGCCTCATCATCACCCTCAACAGGCTCCGTCGCCTTTGCGGTCGCTGCCCCAGCTCTTCGGGGCGCCTCCGATGACTCCTGAATGCTCGCGACCGATCGCTCTATCACTTCACCTGGGTAGATTCGAAGTACTCCCTGACGATTCCGCTCAAGGCGGAGCACCCCAGCCTTCTGGACCTGTCGTAGAGCGTCTAAAAGACCTGAAAAACCATATGCCTTCTCGTCGAAATCCGGTTCGGCCGCTTTTATGAACTGCTTGACACCGCGGACGTACATGGGCCACTTCAACGGCGCTTCCGCTTTCTCGAACACAGACCGAATCAGTTGGACACCTTCCTCCGTTCTTGGGGAAGCACTGTCAGGAGTACCTTCGGGTTCGGCTGGTCTAGGACTTCGACTTCTGGAAGCCCCGGAGCTCTTATCGTCATCCGCGGTTTCGGACGCGGACGCTCGAGGACGACGGCTGCGGGAACTCACCGGTTTCCTGACATCATCTGCAGCTTCGCTGCCGGCTTCTTCGCTAAACTCTTCGTTCAACTCAACGAGGAGGCTGCGATCCACTTGCCTCAAGTTAACCACACCGGTTCGGGCCAGCTTCTCGGTGAAGTCGCGGAACGTATTCGTGCCGTAGTCGCGTTCGGAAAACGTCGAGTCCAGTTGCAACAACGTACTCTTAAGCAGTCCGAGCTGAGGCGAAACCTCACGGTCGGTCAGAATTTTGAGCGCTCTGCGGATCAAAGGTATAGCTTTTTCGAGAGGAGTCTCGCTGGTCGATCGCGACCGGCCCACAGGCCTTCGTCCCGCACTCTGGGATCGGATGAGATTTTCGTAGGCAATGAACTCGTGGCAGTTCCTCTGCATTATCCCGCTGGTGAACGCGCGTCCACCTACGACAAATACCTTCTTGTTGTACTGCTTCAATTTTTCGACCAGCGTGATGAAATCGCTGTCGCCACTGACCACCACAAACGCGTTGATGTGGTCACGCGTAAACGCCATTTCTAATGCGTCGAGGGCCAGATTGATATCGGCGCCGTTCTTGTCCCCTCCGGGTGTCATATTCCGCTGAACCATGTGAATCGCATGCTGACCCATGGTCCGGCCATAGTCTCCCGACCGCTTCCAATCTCCGTAAGCGATTTTCGTAACGATCTCGCCGCGCTCCTTGATCGCTTCAAGGACAGCGGCCATATCAAAATTTCGATTCAGTGTGTTCCGGACCCCGATCTCAATGTTGTCGAAGTCTACAAACACCGCAATTTTCAAACGATCTTCTACCAAATTCTCTCCTCGGCATCTGCCACTCGATCAATCAGACTGAAGTCCGGCTCGTCGCGGGACATGAGTAAGGCAGATGGTGTGAAATAACTTTCAACGAAAAGCTTAATGCATGGGAAGGAAATGTAACAATGGCCGGCGCCCTTTCGCCGCCGTTTCAGGCCACTAGCTGAACAGGTCGTCAAAGGCGCTACGCGCTGCCTTGGGCGCACCGGGATTGGCCCCACCGCCGGGATTGGAAGCGCTGCCGGGAGTTGAAGTTTCACGTTCTATGGAAGTACGGGCTTCAAAAAACTCACAGTCGTTTCGCTTATCCTTCGCCGCGACCCGCTTCGGGATTGCCTGAGTGCATTCAAATTGAGCTCCCGTGTCGAAATACTGACAGTGTTTGCAACTCCGAAGATCACCGCCACATTTAGAGCACTGACTCTGTGCCTTGATTTCAGTGAGGGCCGATATGATATTGCCGCACATCGAGCAACGCATCACCTCCTGAAATCCGGGCATCCGTGGCGACCGCGGGCCTTCGGACGAGCGTCCTGGTTGCTGCCGTGGTCCCTGCTGCCGCTTTCCCGGCTTCCGCTCCTGGCCAGCTTCGTGATAACCCTGCTGTTTATATTTTCGTCCCATGGACTCCTCCCGAAGAAGCTCGGAAAAGTGTCAGCATCAAAGGGGTCAGAAAAGGGGATTCCGGGGGATTATAACCCAAGGCCAAAGATTAACCCCTGATGCACGTAGGTGCGGAGGACAGTCCTTTTGTGTTCTTTGATCTCTGTTGTGGTCTGTAATTATTGTCGGCCAAACGACGGTTTCAGGTCAAGACAACGAAATTTCCTTCCTTTGTGTTTAGACTTTAATTGATTCCAAACTATCTGCTCTATAGACTTTCTTATCCATTTCCGCTTTGCTAAAACGTGCTTGAACCCGACGCCGACTTGCGACGGCCTAAGATGGGCAAGGCACTCAGCAAACCAGGGAGTAACGTGATTCTTACGAAGTCATTTGTCCAGAACGCAGAGGAACTGGTCCTGAACGTCTCAAAAGCGGTAGTCGCCCGTCCGGAAGTTATCCGCCTGAGCGTCGCGAGTCTGCTTGCGGGAGGGCATCTTCTGCTGAACGATCTTCCTGGCTCCGGCAAGACACTTTTGGCCCGGTCCCTTGCTCTGTCACTGGGAGCAAGTTTCAAGCGCATTCAGTTCAATCCGGACCTGCTACCAACGGACATTACGGGGTCTTCGGTATTCAATCGCGTAGAAAGTCGGTTCGAGTTCGTGGAGGGGCCGATTTTCGCCAACGTGGTCCTGGCCGACGAAATCAATCGAACCAGCACACGAACTCAATCGGCGCTTTTAGAGGCGATGGCTGAGGGACAAGTAACCGCCGACGGTAAGAGCTACCCTTTACCGAACCCGTTCTGGCTCGTGGCCACCCAGAACGACGTAGACGCATTCGGAACTTTCCCGCTGCCCCATGCCCAACTCGACCGCTTCACAATGTCCCTTAAGATCGGTAATCCCAGCGAAGATGAACAGGTAGAAATTCTGGAGCGCAACCAGCAGGGCGACCCACTTGTAGCACCGATACTCGATAGCGAGAGCATACGCGATATGCAGGCACAGGTCCTGGAGGTAGGCATCGCCCGCCCCGTCAGGGAATACCTTGCCAGAATCCTCGCAGCTACACGGAACCATCCAGCAATTACTCTGGGCGTCGGTTCCCGTGGAGGAGTGCATCTCCAGCGCAGTGCGCAGGCGGTCGCCGCAATGCAAGGCGACGGATTTGTGGGGCCGGAACACATCAGGGCGGTCGCTGTAGCTGTAATGACTCACCGCATCATTACCGTACCGGAAGAGCGTTGTTGCATGGATCGGGGCGGAGATGGAATTCGCCCTTTCCCAAGCGGTAGCGTCAGGCGATACGCTCGAACACAGGCCGTCCGAGTGCGGTCATTGTGTTCAGGACTTTTTGGCCGAGTTGGATCTCCGTGATCTGCCTGGAGAAGCTGCGGGATTGGAGTCTGCGGCCGATGACACCCTTCCAACGGCCGATCTGCGTTTCTATCCGGCTGCGCGGGTTGTACCCTGTGGCCACTTGCCAGGCCATGCGGCCGTTGCTGCGGATCTGAGCAATATGGCGATCCCGAACGGTTGGATCCCGCGCCGATTGCGGTCGGATCGCTGCGTTCTTTGGCGGCGGTATAACCACATCCAGGGTCTCCCCATACCGTTCCCTCAGCAGATCTCGTGTAGACGCTCCATCATAGGCGCCGTCAGCCAGAAAGCCCGCGACCGGGGCATCGAGTTGATCCAGGAGCCCGGGTAATGCAGTGCTGTCTCCAACGTCATCGTGAGTCAGATTGGCGCAAACAATCGCACCGCTGGCCAGGTCCAGTCCGAGGTGGAGTTTGCGCCAGCGGCGGCGTATTCCCTTGATTTTATGCTTCTGCGCGAGCCATTCCCCTTCGCCGAAGATCTTGAGGCCGGTACTGTCCACCACCAGATGGACAGGCACAGATCCGGCTTGCATCATCACCTGAGCGATGCTCAAGCCGTTTGCACGACGCGACAGTGTGGAGAAGTCCGGCACCCGTATATCCAGCCCCATGAGCGTGCCGATGGATCCCATAAGTCCCTGCGTTTGCCGCAACCCAAGCCGATACGCCGTGCGCAGCGTCAGGCATGTCTCGATCGCCAGATCCGAGTATCTCCGCTGGCCACCCCGTGACGTGCGGCGCGGCGCGCTCCACACACTTTGAGCCTCCTCACTGACCCAGATCGTCAGATCACCCCGCTGGCGCAGGCTCTCGTTATATTCCGCCCAGTTGATCACCCGATACTGCGCCTTATCAAACTTGTGCCGTCGGGCTGCGTTGAACTTATGTGGCATCTAAGTTATCCCCGGTGTTGAAAAACACGATGATAAGGCATCCTTCGGGATGATCCATGCAACAAGGTTGTCGGCAATGACCCGGACAGCGACTTGGCAGTAATCCGTATCGACCTTTCTGAACTTGTAGCCGTGATGCTCGGCGACTCCAATACGATCCGCGTCGGCCAGCTTGTCATCGCGATTGGAAATCCATACGGATTTCAGTATTCGGTCACTGCGGGTGTCGTGAGCGCCATGGGACGCTCGCTGCGCTCCCGCTCGGGCCGGCTCATCGACAACGTAATCCAGACCGATGCAAGTCTGAACCCGGGCAGCTCCGGGGGACCGTTAGTGGACTCTCGGGGTCGGGTCATTGGCGTCAACACTGCAGTCATCGTTCCTGCCCAGGGGATCTGTTTTGCGATCGGGATTAATACCGCGAAATTTGTTGTGGGTGAGTTAATCAAGCAGGGGCGCGTCCGGCGAGCGTACATCGGTATCGGAGGCCAGGACGTTCCGATCCACGGACGCGTGGTCCGATTTCATCGACTTGCGGTCAATTCGGGCGTCCTGGTCGTCTCGATTGAGGCGGACAGTCCTGCTGATCGGGCTGGCATTCGAGAAGACGACGTAATCGTGGGCTTTGGCGAGGATCCCATTCGAGGCATTGACGACCTACATCGAACAATGACATCTGAAGCAGTCGAGGTTCGCACTTCTGTGAAAGTTCTCCGTAATTCTGAGAAACGCACGCTCGAGGTTGTTCCAGAAGAGCGGTAAGGTTAGGGGTTCCCTTTCCTAAGCACATGCTCTAACGCTTCCCGGTGATCCGAAAGATTAGACCCCAGGAAGGGCCCTGCTCTCATCAAGGCCACCACCAAGATCGGATCTTACCCAGCTTCCCACAAGACGACTCTTCGGACGGAATCGAAAGGGATCCGACAACGTTAGAATCCAAGCTTCACTGTGCCCTTCTCGCGAGCGATCTCCATCAGTGTGGGGTAGAACCGCACGAACGTGCGTTCCACGGCCGCATAACCGGCTATCCGTCGATTGGGGCATACGGACACATCGTCGACTACCCATCCATACACAATTCCTACAGCCATGCCCGAATACAGCGTTTCGCACAATCGAAAGCGCTGCCACTCAATCTCATATCTGGACCCCCAGCCTCGGATCAGTAATAATCGCGCCATGCAGAGGCGTCGCTTGTCGCCAGCTTTGGTTGCGCTTGGTTTAGCCCTGCTAACGTTGGGTTGTGGACAGGAAGGGGGAGATTTCGACATTCCGGAACAAGGAATACCGCTCGCACTGGCCGAGGAGCGCGCGCGGAGGATTCAGGACCTTCGCTACGAGCTGTCGTTCGACATACCGAACGCAGTCGAGGAACGGATCGACGGCCGTCTCACGGCCCGCTTCGTTCTTGAAGACGCATCGGCACCTCTTGTGTTCGATTTCGATCCGGCCGCAGCGGATCGCCCTTCCGGCCCGGCGTTTGTCGAGTCGGTGATGGTGGGCGGCTCCGAAGCCGACTTCCAGCTGGCCAACGGACATATCGTCATTCCAGGGGCCGAACTCGAACCGGGTGAGAACGCAGTCGAGATTGTCTT
Source organism: Terriglobia bacterium (assembly GCA_965218085.1). Classification (GTDB taxonomy): domain Bacteria; phylum Acidobacteriota; class Terriglobia; order 20CM-2-55-15; family 20CM-2-55-15. The sequence goes on from CBDCKF010000002.1 coordinate 1,100,859, forward strand.
TCGAGCCGGCGACGCGTCGCTGACCCGCAACCCCGAGTTCCTGTACACGCTTTTCGTCCCTGCCCTGGCCCACACGGTGTTTCCTTCTTTTGATCAACCCGACCTGAAAGCGCGCTACTCACTCGAACTGACCATTCCGCAGGGATGGCAAGCCGTCGCGAACGGCCCTGAAACCGCCCGCGAGGAAATAGGAAACCGCGTTCTTATCCGCTACGCCCAGACCGAGCCGATTCCGACATACCTGTTTGCGTTCGCGGCGGGCCTGTTCCAGATCGAGGAAGCCGAGCGCGACGGGCGAACGTTCCGGATGTTCCACCGGGAGACGGACACCGCAAAGCTCGCCCGCAATCGCGACGCAGTGTTCGACCTTCATGCTGCGGCTCTGGAACAACTCGAGGACTACACCGGCATTCCCTATCCGTTCGGCAAGTTCGACTTCGCTCTGATACCGGCCTTCGAGTTCGGTGGCATGGAACACCCCGGGGCGATCTTTTATCGAGATTCGGGAATTCTGCTCGAAGAAACGGCCACCGAGCAACAACGACTCAGCCGGGCCAGCCTGATATCGCACGAGACGTCCCATATGTGGTTCGGCGATCTCGTCACCATGCAATGGTTCAACGATGTGTGGATGAAAGAAGTCTTCGCCAACTTCATGGCGGCCAAGATCGTCAATCCCTCGTTCCCCGAGGTCAACCATGACCTTCTTTTCCTGACGAACAACTACCCGGTGGCCTACGGAGTCGACCGGACGGCAGGAACGCACCCGATCCGGCAGGACTTGGAGAACTTAAACGAAGCGGGGAGCCTGTACGGAGCGATCATCTATCAGAAGGCTCCTATCGTGATGCGGCAACTGGAACGCGTTGTCGGCCCAGACCGCTTTCGGGAAGGGATACGTGTTTACCTCGAGCGTTTCCAATTCTCCAACGCCACCTGGCTGGATCTGATCGAAATTCTCGACGAAAGGACCGAAACCGATCTTGTGGCATGGAGCCGCGCCTGGGTGGAGGAGTCTGGCAGACCCATCATTCGCACCGAACTCGAGACCGGAAATGACGGGAATATCACCGGGCTCACTCTCGTCCAGTCGGACCCGGCTGACGGACGGTCCCTCCAGTGGAACCAGCAAATCGATGTCCTGATCGGTAGATCTGGAAGCATCGAGACCGTCCCCGTGGACCTGGCCGTGGAACGCGTGGATGTTGCCACCACTGTCCCCCCCGAATTCGTCCTGCCCAGCGGAAGCGGGCTGGCCTACGGCGACATTGTGCTCGACCAGGAAAGTCGAGTCTATCTTTTGGAACACCTCGGGGAATTCGACGACGCCGTAACTCGCGGCGCAGTGTGGGTCACACTTTGGGAAGAGATGTTGGGAGGGCGGATCCGGCCACAGGCCCTGATGGATCTGGCCCTTGACGTGGTAGGGGAGGAAGACACCGAACAGATCGTCCAGTTGCTGCTCAACGGAATCGCTTCGCTCTACTGGCGGCACCTGCCGACGTCGGAGAGGGAAGCGCTGGCGCCGAGGCTCGAGCACGTTCTTCGGGACGGAATCGGAGGGTCGGAATCGTCGAGCCTGAAGTCGGCTTACTTTTCCACTTTCTATTCGCTTGTAACAACAGCCGATGGGATCGCTTTTCTCGATCGTGTATGGAGCCGGGAGGAGACGATAGCGGGACTGCCGCTGTCGGAAACCGATGAGACGACGATGGCCGAACAACTTGCTCTGCGTTCGCATCCGCGGGCGTCGGAAATCCTCGCCGAACAGTTGGACCGGATCGAAAATCCCGACCGGCGGGCGCGTTTCCAGTTTGTAATCCCGGCGCTATCCGCCGACCCGGAGGACCGATCCGCGTTTTTCGCCCGGATCGGAGATCCTGCCAACCGGGGACGCGAACCTTGGGTACTGAGTGGCTTACGATTCCTAAACCATCCCCTGCGGGCGGGCGAATCTGTGGAGCAAATTCGTCCAGCTCTGGAGAAACTTGTAGAAGTTCGGGACACGGGTGACATCTTTTTCCCACGCAGCTGGCTGGGCGCCCTGCTGTCGGGACACAACACAGCTCGGGCAGCGGAGATCGTCCGCGAGTTCCTGGCCGAACAGGAACCGAATTATCCCGTTCGACTCCGGCAAATCATTCTTCAGTCTGCGGACCCCCTGTTTCGATCCGTCGCGATTCTCGAGTCCCGGGATAACTGATGCGCACACCCTGGTTCCTGTTCGGGAGCGCAGCGATCTTGCTTGTGATCATGGTCGCTGCTTTCCTTGCCTCCCCATCTGTAAGACCTGCGGCCCAGCCTCACGCCGTCTATACCTCGATGGAGAGTTCCGATCGAGGATCACAGGAAACGCTCTGGCTGGGCTATTCCATGGGACTCGTGATTCTCGCGGTCATGGCCGCCCTGGTCCTGATGGGCGTCGGCAAAAATGGCCGGGCCGGCACGCTCGGGAAATGGCTGGTAACCGGTTTCCTCTGCCTGGGCTTGATCTTCACCTGTCTCGTCGCCAGCTATGCGCGTTATGCGGCCGGAAACCAGGACGGGTTCTTTGGCGGTCTTCCCGCACCCACCGCCTGGATGATCTATGGTGTGTGGCTCTTCCCCATGCTGATGATCCTGGCGTGTTCTTACCACTTTGATCGGTGGTACTTCACCAAAGACGATCGGCGTTCGATCGAAGAACTGATGCGCTCGAAGCGGCCGAGAGAAAAGGACCGTGAGTGATGGAGGAAGCCCGGTCCCTCATCGTATTGGTATCGGTGACCCTCTACTTCATCGCATGCATGGCGATGGGGCTCTGGGCCTACAGGAAGACCCGGTCCACTGAGGACTTTTTCATGGCGGGCCGTGACCTGGGGGTGCTGGTAACCGCTTTCGCCCTCTTTTCAAGCATCCTGAGCGGATTCGGTTTTGTGGGCGGTCCGGGTTTGGTCTACCTCATGGGGATGAGCTCCATGTGGATGGTGGTGGCCGCGGGGATTGGCGGCGTAATCAGCTTTGCGCTCATTGCCAAGCGGATTCGTCTCTTCGCCGAGCTCCGCAACTGCATTTCCTTGCCAGACGTGGTAGCCGCCCGCTATGAGAGCGACTCGGTACGGGCATCTGTAGCCATCGTTATTCTTATCGGTGTGATCGGTTACCTGGCCACCCAGATCCTCGCGATGGCCATCGTTCTCCAGGACATCCTTCGGAGCGCCGGTGTGTGGACCGATATCAGCCTGGGGATGACGGTCGCCATATCGTGTTCCGTCCTGCTCTTTTACACCGTTACCGGCGGGATCCTCGCTTCCGTGTACACGGATCTGATTCAGGGCGGCGTCATGGTCGTGGCTTCGATACTGGTTTTCCTCACGGTCCTCACGACCTTCGACGGAGGCCTCGGCGAGATCAGCCAGATCATCATGGCCGACGACGCCGAAGCGATCGGGCCCTGGGGCACGCTCGGCATCATGGGATGTCTGTCGTGGTTCTTTATGTTCGGTGTTGGAGCCGTAGGGCAACCCCACGTCATCACGAAGTCGATGATGATGCGGCGCATCGGCGACATCAAGCACATCGTACCCCTCACGTTTCTCGCCTACATCGCGTCGGCTTTGCTGTGGCTCGGAATTGGCCTGGCGATGCGGGCTCTGGTTGTTAGCGGCGCCCATCCGGCACTCCTGACGCCGGACGCGGCCGCGCCTCAGTTCCTTCAGAATTACACCCATCCGCTTCTGGCCGGAGTCGTCTTCGCCGGTTTGCTGGCCGCGATTATGTCCACCGCCGACGGGTTCCTGAATATCGGTACGGCCGCCATCGTCCATGACATCCCGACCGCAGTCCTGGGACGCCCAATCGGCAATCGGCTCTGGTGGGCCCGAATCGCGACAGTCGGGATCGCCGTATCGGCCTCTTTGTTTGCACTCTACACCGGCGACCTCGTCGCCCTGTTGGGAGCTTTCGGATGGGGCACCTTCGCGGCCGCCCTGGTTCCCGTCGTGGCCGTCGGTCTGAACTGGAAACGTGCCTCGGCGCTGGCGGCGAATACGGCCGTCATCGCCAGTCTTCTAATCAACGTTGGAAGCCAGATTACGGGGATCACCCCACCGCTCGGCATCGATGTCGGAGCCCTGTCGCTGGCGGTTTCGCTGGTCCTTTTTGTCGGAATCTCGCTGGCCGGTCCTCAACCTCGGATCAAACCGGACGTCGAAATCATCATGAACGCGTAGGCGAGGGTTGGGTACGGCTCGGCGATCGCGCCGCCATCGCCGTATTCCGGGCGTTGACCTGTTTCTTGCTGAGGATTCAGGAGGGAGGCCGAGTCTTAATTGTGGAAGCAAACAGTCGGTCATCTTTGTCTTGCCGATTAGCGGTCTCAGCAGAGATGCCCGGGTTCAATCCAGAGTCCGTTCGAACTCTTCAACGAACGCCCTTGCAGATCTCGGACGCGACTCACGTTTATCAGCAAAACACCGCTCGAAAAAGGCTTGCCAGTGTCCCGGCGCGTCCGGCGCGTGTTGTCGGACGGGGGTGAAGCGTCCCGCCGTCAAGCCATCGCGCCACTCGTCGGAATGCGCCCCGGGGAAAGGCCGAGCGCCTATCAGTGCTTCGTAAGAGCGTTGTTGCATGGATCGGGGCGGAGATGGAATTCGCCCTTTCCCAAGCGGTAGCGTCAGGCGATACGCTCGAACACAGGCCGTCCGAGTGCGGTCATTGTGTTCAGGACTTTTTGGCCGAGTTGGATCTCCGTGATCTGCCTGGAGAAGCTGCGGGATTGGAGTCTGCGGCCGATGACACCCTTCCAACGGCCGATCTGCGTTTCTATCCGGCTGCGCTGGTTGTACCCTGTGGCCACTTGCCAGGCCATGCGGCCGTTGCTGCGGATCTGAGCAATATGGCGATCCCGAACGGTTGGATCCCGCGCCGATTGCGGTCGGATCGCTGCGTTCTTTGGCGGCGGTATAACCACATCCAGGGTCTCCCCATACCGTTCCCTCAGCAGATCTCGTGTAGACGCTCCATCATAGGCGCCGTCAGCCAGAAAGCCCGCGACCGGGGCATCGAGTTGATCCAGGAGCCCGGGTAATGCAGTGCTGTCTCCAACGTCATCGTGAGTCAGATTGGCGCAAACAATCGCACCGCTGGCCAGGTCCAGTCCGAGGTGGAGTTTGCGCCAGCGGCGGCGTATTCCCTTGATTTTATGCTTCTGCGCGAGCCATTCCCCTTCGCCGAAGATCTTGAGGCCGGTACTGTCCACCACCAGATGGACAGGCACAGATCCGGCTTGCATCATCACCTGAGCGATGCTCAAGCCGTTTGCACGACGCGACAGTGTGGAGAAGTCCGGCACCCGTATATCCAGCCCCATGAGCGTGCCGATGGATCCCATAAGTCCCTGCGTTTGCCGCAACCCAAGCCGATACGCCGTGCGCAGCGTCAGGCATGTCTCGATCGCCAGATCCGAGTATCTCCGCTGGCCACCCCGTGACGTGCGGCGCGGCGCGCTCCACACACTTTGAGCCTCCTCACTGACCCAGATCGTCAGATCACCCCGCTGGCGCAGGCTCTCGTTATATTCCGCCCAGTTGATCACCCGATACTGCGCCTTATCAAACTTGTGCCGTCGGGCTGCGTTGAACTTATGTGGCATCTAAGTTATCCCCGGTGTTGAAAAACACGATGATAAGGCATCCTTCGGGATGATCCATGCAACAAGGTTGGGTATACAGAACCTGATCAACGCAAACCTTCTCGACCTCAATGCGGGCGCCGGGACTTTTTTGAATCTTCTGGCCAGTCGGCCGACGGAGGCGTCGTGGGAAAGCGACGAACTTGAACAGGGTGTATTTACCTACACGCTCCTCGAAGCTCTGAACGGAAGGGGTAGCCCGTCGGGTCAGACGGTCGCTTCGGCAAGTGACGTCGTCAATTACGTTCGTTCCGAAGTCGCCAGCTATACGGCAAGCCAACAGAACCCGATGGCAAACGAGGGTTTCGATCCTCAGTTGCCACTCGCTTACCTGGATCTTCCGGGACCGGGTGTTTCGGCCACGGAGGTGATTACGAGTCTCGTCATCGCAAACGCGGCCCAATACGGCTATGACCGCGTCGAGTGGCGCGAGGCGCTGACAGAATCCCATGCGATGTTATTGCTCCCCGACACTCAGGAAAGCCTAGAAATTTCCCCTCTGGAAACAGGCGAACTCGAGCTGGTGTTTTACGGTGCCGAGGACCAGGAACGCAGTGTAACGATTGAGCTCGAATCGGGACAGAACACACTGACCCTGGACGCCGCCGCATTCGACTTCCAACCCGCAGGCCCCCTTCAGTTTGCCGCACTTACCCCAACCGTTCCACCTCCTGCCCAGCTTGCGGTTCCAACGGGGACCTCAGTGTTGTTTCTCAGGCTTGGGGCAGATACGGGCATTTACGTCGACAACCAGTTTTTTGGGAACAGCGGCGCAAACGATCGACTGGTGGAACTCCGCGGTCTGGCACCCGGTATCCGAAACCTCCAACTTCTCGAAGGAGCGGACAGGGAATATCGCTTCCGCCTGGAGTTGTTCTCCGGACCCCACTCCCTGGAACTGTCGAGTGGTGAATTACGTGCTCTTGCGGCCAGACCCCCCGCACCATCTCCGGACGCGGTCCCGCCAACTGTTCCTGCCGGGTCCGTTCAGACTTACCAGGACTTCGAGCGCGCGTTGTGGACCGGCGACCTGATCGAACCGGACGGACAATCCGCTTGGGACTACTACAACCAGATCTCAAATCTGGTTCCGGCGGACATTGCTAACGAGATGCGAGTCCGCCTGGTTGTTGCCCTGGGAGATCAGGCGCAACAGACTATCTTGAAGTATCGGAAAGGCGGCGATATCCGTTGGAGCGCCGACATCTTTGAAGAAGGATCGGTATTGACCCAACGTGCGCTCAGTTTGTTCCCGACAACACCGGAGCTGGAATCTCAACGTCAGTTCTTTGATGGCCGTGCACTCGTGGAAAATGGCCAGTACGCTGCGGCAGTCCAAACGCTCCAACAGGCGATCAATCTGGACCCCGAGGCAAGTCACGCCCACAACGCAATCGGGCTCTCTTTGTGGCAGCAGGGACTGCTCGACACCGCGATCCCATCGCTCCAGCAGGCGATAGCCCTGACTCCGGAATGGAACTATCCTCGTTATACATTGTCACTGGTCTACCTCGAACAACGCCTCTACGACCAGGCCGAACAGGGATTCCAGGCTGCACTCGCCAACGATGATGAGGACAGTACGGCATACCACGGTTTGGGCCAGCTCTACCTGTTAGAGGGTCGCAACGACGAAGCTGAAACCCAACTCCAACAGGCCGTGCTCTTCAATCCCGGAAACGCGTACGCCCATCATACCTATGGACAATTTCAGCAGCGGCTGGGTGTGCTTGACCAGGCAGAAGAAATGTTTCGGCTTGCGATCCGACTCGAACCAGAAGAGCCGGCTTTTCGCGCCAGCCTGGGTGCATTGCTTGCGGACAACGGCCTAGGGGCCGAGGCCGAGGCCGTGTTCGCCGAAGTTGCAGCATCAGACCCGGACAGTATCCCGGTCGTACAAGCATACCGGGGCTTCTTAGAGTCGGAAAACAGGCTGGATGAAGTTCGGGACCTGCTCGAAAGGGCGATCGAACTGTCTCCCGAAGATCCCAACCTCCATGTCCTCTACGGAGGATTTCTTCGGGAGCAGGGACGGCCCGACGATGCCGAGGAAGAATATGAAGAGGCTATCGAGTTAGATGCCGCCAATGCCTTTGCCCACCATGATTTGGCGACCTTAGAGTTGGAGCGTCAGAATCTAGATGACGCCGAACGAGAACTACAGCTTGCGATTGAGGCTGACCCTCGATTCCCTGCGCCCCGGCGCCTCTTGGGCCAGATCCGGTTTGCGCAGGGTCGATTCGAGGATGCTCTCAGGGAATACGAAATCGCCCTTGAGTTTTCAGTCGAACCGGAACAGCGGCAGGAGTTTGAAAGCGCAGTCGCCGAAACCCGCACGTTGGTGGTTGCGGCCAGGCTCGAGGATGCGGGTACAGCTTTTGACGACGAACGCTATGAAGACGCCTGGGAAGGTTATCTCGATGCTGCAGCAGTGGCTCCCGAAGATATTGATGTGAGGAACGCTGTCTTGAGGTTCCAGTATGAGCGCCCTCTGGAGGGTGAAACCGCTGCTCTGCCCGCTTCAGAGTTGACGTCGGTCCTCAATACGGAGTTTTGGCGGCAGCAAACCGGGGCCGAAGGTGTGTGGAGAGATGGCAGAACCGGGGAAGCGCTGACTATGTTCAGGGAAGCCCTGGTTGACCTGGATCCCGATGAGAGAAGGCGGATCGCCGGCACACGGTTCAACCTGCGGAACGAAGAGTACGGCATCCACGAGATCGTCTACCGCTGGGCTATGCGGATGATCGGTGAGCGTGACTACGTGGGAGCCGAAGAAATAATGGAGCGCGCCCGCGAGCTCAACATTTACGCTCCGGTTCCCGATTTCTCGCCGCTTACGATCGATAGTTTGATGTATCCAGAAGACGCTGTTGGCGCCGAAGTATTTGCAGATTTCGAGATCTCGCATCATCCCGATGAACGGGCCCACGAAATCTACGCGATTCTGAGCGCTGTGGCCGGATCGAGCGAAGAAGTTCCAACATATCTCGACACCTTTGAAGGACGCGGTCCCAACATCGGAATCCGAATGTCCGTAGCCGAGACCTTGGGGCAGGAGTCTATGTTCGACGAAGCGGTTCCTGTTCTTGAGCCCATCGTCTTGAACCAGGAACAGGTAATTGAGAGGGCTTCTCTTCCATCGGTCTACGTGTTGATGGCTGAAATGGAATGCTCGGCCGGAGACTGCGCGGCGGCTCTGGAAACACTGGAGTCGGGGCGGGAGTTGTTTCCCGACAGCGAACTGATCCGGGATGCCGTCGAGCGGTTAACACAGCCTTGATGTTCCGGACTTCACCGCGCCAGCGACGACCCTGACTAAATGATATTACTGCTCCTTGTAATCGGAATCCCCTTGTCGAACATCGCCGATACGCTCACGGGCGAGGCCCGCGGCACGGTTATCGACATCGTCAGCCAAAATCCAATCGAAGACACAACGATGACACTGACCAACGTCGACCGGGGATGGTCGAGACAGGTGCCGAGCGACTCGACCGGAAATTACGTTTTTATTCAACTTGAGCTTGGCAACTATGCGGTTACAGCTGAAAAGGAAGGCTACTACACCAGCGAACGTACCGACGTTCTGGTCCGACTGAATCAACCCAAGGTTGTGATTCCGCCGTTCGAACTTCGCAGCCTCGTAGCCACTCCGACCCAACAGATTACGGTTCAGGGAGAGCAAGCGCGTGTGGCGCTGATCGATCTCACAGCTCCCGGGCCGTCTCCAACGATTCTGGCTTTCATCAATGAGCCGGGCTTCACCTCGCTGGCCTCCACACTCGACTGGACTCTCCGTTACAACTTTGACAGCCAGCTGCTCGATCTACTTCCCATGAGGGGTGGCCGAACCTTCGACCAGCTGTCGCTGCTTTCTCCCGGTGTTTTCAGGGTGCCGTTTTCGAGCGGATCGGGGCCTGCCGTAGGAAACGGCGTCGGTTCGACAGGCCAGTTCTCGGTGAACGGAATGCGTAGCCGCAGCAATAACTTCACCGTCGACGGGTCCGATAACAACGATGAAGATATCGGTGTGCGCCGGCAGGGTTTCGTGGCCCTGGTGCCGCAGACCGTCGAGAGCGTCCAGGAGTTCCAGATCGTCACAGCCGGTTTTCCCGCCGAATCTGGTAGAAACACAGGCTCCATGGTGAACGCCGTATCACGCTCGGGCCAACAAGACGTTCATGGCAGTGTCTATGGCTTCTTCACAGATGACCGTCTCGCATCACGCAACTACTTCGACCATTCCTTCGAAGATAGCATCAATGCCTCGAACCTTAGTGGAGGCCGCTATAGCGGGCAAGACTTCGATCATTATCAGTTTGGCGGTGTCGTGGGAGGCCCCATCCTTCCAGAACGCTTGTACTACTTCGTGTCAGCGGAAAAGCAGAGGAACCGTGGTACGGCTCTCCGACACTTCATCGTCCCGACTCCCGAAGAGCGCGGGTTGCGGAGCACGAACGGAGTCACTCCAGTCGAAGAACTCGGTCAATTTCTTGAAACACGGGGGATTCCCTATTCCGATCAGGCAGGAATAGGTGTCTTCTCTTTGTACCCGCTCCCAAACGATGCTTCGGGGCCGTTTGGCGCTAACAACTACGCGGCTGGGCGTCCCTACAGCGGAGACGGTGCGGTCCTTTCGGGCAGGATAGATTGGTATCTGTCCTCCACACACAGCTTCACAGGGAGGTACAACTTCACCGATGACGATTCCGTCATTCCATTTACCGGAGATGCGATCAATTCTTCCCTGGGAACCGCCACACGAACTCAGAATGTGTCGTTGTTTTTTAACACCTCGACCGGGAGCTTCGTGAACATGGCCCGATTCTCTTACGGGAGAACGCACTTGAACTTCCCGGCTGAAGAGGGCGATCCTCTGCTCTTCGGCTCTCTCCCCTCCGCCGGTTGGCCTGCAGAATTCAGCAACATCATCGACACCGGCTATGGACAATTCGGGCCCTTCGGGGCGACAGGCCCCATCGGCCAGCTTCAAATTCTGCCCTACAGTATGATCGGCATCGACGTCTTCAACTTTCCACAGGGTCGCGTTGACAATACATTCCAGATCAGTGACTCCGTGACCCTGACCGGAGGGCGACATACGACCAAGTTTGGCTTCGACATCCGACGGTCGCAACTGAACAGTTTCAGCGACCGCAACAGCAGGCCGTTGGTTGTTTTTGGCAATGGCACGGTGTCCTCAGGTTGCATGGCGAACCCCCTGTGCCCGTTCGCCACCCCGGACGGACGACTCGAAGGAACGGATCTTGCTGCACTTGGAGCTCCTGCGGGCTTCCTTCAGACCATCAGTACGAATCCCGTAGCCGACACGACTATCGGTCTTCGCTATTCCCAGTTCGATTTCTTCGTACAGACGGATATAAGACTCCGCACCAACCTGAACATGAACATCGGCGCCCGCTACGAATTGCAAACGGTCCCGCGTGAAGTGAATTCCCGAATCGAAGATACCTTTGGCGTCAGCTCCGAGCAATTCGGCCATCTTGAAGCGACGGGCAGCGCCCGGGATCGCTCGATCATTCGAGCCGGAAACGCCGCGTTCGATTAGGCGGTGGAGGCACTTGGGAATTTCACGGCAGGGCGCAAGCAGATATACGATTCCAATGCGAGCAACATCGGGCCGCGCATCGGATTCGCGTGGGATCCAGTGGGCGACGAACGAACAGTCGTTCGCGGTGGCTACAGTCTGCAATTCGACGCGAATCTAGGCGCGTTTACGAGTCAGTCCAGAAACGTCTTTCCGACGTTTGCGCCACTGAACCTGGACCTGAACTTTCGTCCTCCTAACGGTCAATTCCTGAACAGCCCGGCGTTCTTTTCGTTTCTCCCCACTGACGAACCGCTCATAACGCCGGGGACATTGAATGCCTACAACTTGACGGGAGACTCGTTTGCGACGGGTTTAGGCACACTCTTCCTGCAGGCACCGCCGATTCCCGGCGCCAGCTTGAGCGGCAACGGCTTGGCATTTCGTTTGCCGCAGCGCGAACTGGATTCCAGTTACGCACAACATTTTGTCGTTTCAGCGGAGACACAGTTCGGCCAACACTGGCTGGTAACACTGAGCTACGTTGGGACGAAGGGTCATAATCTAGCCCGCTTCACGAGTCCAAACGGCGGACTGATTTCAACACCGATTCTCCTGTCGTCTCCGACACTGCCTTTGACGATATTGGACTTACCGCCTACAGTCGGCACTACGCTTGGAGCGCGCTCTGTTCCGGGACTCGGTGCATTTGACATTCTCGAAAACTCAGCGACCTCGGACTACCATTCGCTTCAATTATCGGCTGAGAAAAGATTGAGCCGGGGATTTCAGTTTCGCTCAAGCTGGACCTGGTCACACGCCATTGACGACGTCTCGGACCCCTTCAACGGTCGCGGCTTTTTCTATCTGCCACAGGACATATCCGACCCGGATGCGGAGCGGGCATCGGCAAATTTTGACGTTCGGCATCGCTTCAGCGGTTTTTTGGTTTGGGACATACCCGGTAACGGACGTTTGCTGGAGAATTGGAAACTCGCTACCGTCGCGGAGTTCCAGGGTGGGCAACCGTTTACTGTCAATACTTCTATAGACCGGAACCACGATGGGAACCTGACGGACAGACTGGATCAAACCGCGGGTTTGACACTGAACCCAGAGAACGTAAAGGCGATCAATCTCGATCCAGCAATTGCTACCTTGGATCTGATCGCGAATTCCGGAGAGGCGGGTCGGGTCGGCAGGAACAGTTTTCGCGGGGATGGACTGGCGACGCTCGACACGGCTGTGTCCCGAAGTTTCTCTCTGGGAGAAGCGCGCTCACTGGATCTGCGCGTTGAAATTTTCAACATATTCAACCAGTAGTGTCCCAACGTTTAGATGGGCGTCGCCCACAGGTTATTGAGAATGGTCATGTTAGATCGGCTGAGAGCCAAAATCGATTTGAATTTGATTGCGTACTGGCGGCATCCTTCCGCGACTTTGCGGCAGGAGGCGGCCTATGAATTCCGGCAAGACGATCTTCTCTCAGCTGATGGACTTTCTTCCCCGTCAAGACTTTCGTCGATGCGTCGATCGCTACCGTGGCAACTACAAACTCCAACGTTTTTCCTGCTGGGATCAGTTTCTGTGCATGGCGTTCGCGCAATTGACCTACCGGGAGAGTCTGCGCGATATCGAAGCCTGTCTGCGTTCGGCTGGCACGAAGCTTTATCACATGGGCATTCGCAGCCGCGTCTCCCGCAACACCCTTGCGAATGCGAATCAGGTGCGCGATTGGCGTATCTATGCCGACTTCGCCCAGACGCTGATCTCCATGGCTCGCGAGCTCTATGTTGGCGACAGTTTCGGTGTCGACCTCAAGCAGACGGTTTACGCACTCGATGCCACAACGATCGATCTGTGTCTTTCCCTGTTCCCGTGGGCACGCTTCCGCAAGCACAAGGGAGCTGTCAAACTGCACACGGTTCTGGATCTGCGCGGCAATATTCCTTCCTTTATCCTGATTACACACGGCAAAGTTCACGACCTCCATCTTCTGGATCAACTCGCCTTCGAGCCCGGAGCCTTCTACATCATGGATCGCGGTTATCTGGATTTCCGGCGCCTGTACAAAATCAGTGTCGCGGCGGCGTTCTTCGTGACACGCGCGAAAAAGAATTTCGTCTTCAATCGTCTTTATTCACTCGATGTGGACAAGTCCACCGGAGTCCTCAGCGATCAGATCATCAGCCTACGCGGCTTTTACTCTCGCAAGCGCTATCCAGAAAAACTCCGCCGCATTCGCTTTCTCGATCGAGAGCACAACAAGTACCTCGTCTTCCTGACCAACAATTTCGCGCTGCCAGCGGCGACCATTGCCCAACTCTATCGCTGCCGCTGGCAGGTCGAACTGTTCTTCAAGTGGATCAAACAGCACCTACGCATCAAGGCGTTCTACGGCACAACCCCCAATGCGCTGAAGACTCAAATCTGGACCGCCATCTCGGTCTATTTGCTTGTTGCCATCGTGAAAAAACGGCTCAATGTCAACGCCAGTCTCTACCGAATTCTCCAGATCGTCAGCGTCACCGTTTTCGAAAAAACGCCCCTTTTAAAGGCCCTTTCCGCCCTCGACTATCAAGATTCAGACTCGGAGAACTCCAAACAACTGAATCTATTCAACTAACGTTGGGACACTACTGATATTCAACAACACCTCATTCGGAACGCCGATCCGTATTCTCGAATCTCCGGGCTTCGGGCGGGCATTCGACACACAAACGGATGCCAGAAGGATGAGGCTCTCGTTGAAATTGAAGTTCTGATTCTGCGGAGGTCACCATGTATTCGACACGCATAGCGTTGCTACTTTTGCTGGTCGGCCCAATGACTCTGCCTGTAAAGGCACAGAGTGGCCCGCCTCTGGGAATGGTTCTGGAGGCAAGCGGTACGGTTGAAATTGAGCGCGATGGTGTCCGCGACGGAGGGCGCCTGGCTGATCTTCTCTATGCCGGAGACCGCGTCATCACGGGAACCGGGGAGATCTCATTCGTCTTTTGCCCAACCGAAAGCCGGATCAGTCTGGCCGGGAATGCAAGTCTCGAGTTAACTGAAACGGGAATAACGTCCCTTGACGGACCGGAACCGACATCGAATCCCGTGCCTTGCGTTTTACCCCAGGTATCTCTTGGCGCCGAAAGCATGGAACGCGTTGGAGCGTTGCGTGGAAGGGGATATCCGGCCATCGAACTCTATTTGGGCGGACAGATCACTCAACTACGGCCGTCATTCAACTGGGAAACTCTCGAAGGAATCGATTCCTATCATGTCTCGCTGACAACGGAGGACGGGGCTTTCGTTTGGGAGACCGATACGGGCGACAATTCGGCAGAGTATCCGGAATCAATGCCAGCGCTTGAAGACGGTCAAATCTATCGATGGGAGGTCACCGCTCGGGCGGGAGATGACATACTCGGCCAGCAGGCAGCGAACCTGAAGGTTATGGGTAACTCAGCGTTCGAGGAAGCTGAATTCGACGACGCGCTCGTTCGCGCCGTTGCGCTTGAGAATGCCGGATATTATTCCGAAGCTGCGGCCCTTTATCGTCAATTCCGTGAGACCGAGGGTGACCGTATTGGTCGCCGCCTGGCCTGGCTGTATTGGAACTCAGGTCTTATCGCAGCAGCGAACGCGGAACTGGATCGCCTGCAGTAGTTGATTCGAATGCCGCGTTTGAACAAACGGGCTGCGAGCCTGCTGGCATGGATTGCGATTAGTATTGCCGGGCTTGTGTTCGGCAGTACAGTTCAAGAGTCGTCGATTGGAAACTGGGTCGAGCAGCGCACCTATGACCTGAGATTTGCTTATCGCGGATCACTCCCTCCGTCCACGAAAGTGCCTATTACCGTTCTTGCGATCGATGAAGAGGCGCTTGTCCGTCTGGAAGCGCCCCTCATGCTCTGGCATTCTTACTTTGCTCCGGTAATAGAAAAACTTGCCCAGAGCGGCGCGGCAACCGTGGGTATCGACTTCCTCTTTTCCGACATCAGTAACTTTGATGCCGCCGGCCAGCAAGAGCTCAGCGCTGCCCTCCTTGGCGCAGGAGCAAGCGGTATGCCGGTGGTCCTTGCGTATCGCGTGGGGCGACTTGGGGTCCAGCAGCCACCTGAAGCCGTGCGTTTTGCCGCACTGGCTGTCGGCCATACGGTTGCATTCGCGAATTTGACCACCGATGACGACGATTTTGTGCGACGGCAGGAAATCGTTGCCCGCTCCGCAGATGCACTCGAACCGAGTTTTTCATTGGCCATCGCGCAAGCATTCGCGGACAAGATAGCTAGTGAAATACCCCTGAGCGACGAGTCGAATGGAGCGGTCTTGATCAACTTTCGGGGACCGGAGCAATTTGAAAGGGTCTCCTTCGGTGACGCCGTTGAAGCCGCCAACGCGAACGATCTTGACTTCTTCAGGCGCTTTACCGACAGGGTTGTACTGATCGGCCGGATCGGCGAAAGGGGAGATGAGGACTTCCATTCGACGCCGCAATATTTCTGGGGCGACCGGTCGGACCCCAGCAAGCCATTGCGGACCGCAGGCATCGAAATTCACGCCAATACCATCACAACGCTCGTTGAAGGAGACGCGATCGTAGAAGTGGCTCCAAGCTGGCAGTTGGCAACGACTCTGGTGTTGGCAGCGACTGTGACTGTACTCGGTCTTTACCTGCCTGCATCTTGGGCCGTCGGGAGCGGTCTGGCCCTTGTCGGGGGATTCGTTCTGATCGCATTCGCGTTGCTCTTTCCTATGGGTCTTTGGCTTCACATTGTAGCCCCGATCTCTGCGGCCGGCCTGTCGATGGGATCATCCCAGGTGTGGAACTACGTTCGGGAGGGCCGCGAGAAGAGGTATCTGCGTGGAGTGTTTAAACGATACGTCAACGATGCGGTCATTGAGAAAATAATGGACTCTCCCGATGGACTGACGCTCCAGGGCGAAACGAAAGAAGTCAGCGTCCTGTTTGCTGATATTCGGAATTTCACCTCACGCTCAGAAGGGATTCCCGCGGAAAAACTCGTTCTTCTGCTCAACAGGTACTTCGAAGGTATGGTCAAGGCGATACAGAGTAACGGTGGAATGATTGATAAGTTCATTGGAGACGGCATCATGGCGCTGTTCGGAGCGCCACTCGCCGACGAAGACGCTCCGTTGAATGCGGTTAAGGCGGCGCTCGACATGATTGCCGCACTGGAACAATTGAACAGCGATCTTGTCGAGGAGGGACTCGAACCGATCGGCATCGGTGTCGGCGTTCATACCGGTTCGGTTGTCATTGGAAATGTTGGATCGCCGGAACGAATGGAATACACGGCGATTGGAGATGTAGTCAATACCGCTTCGCGTATCGAAAGCCTGACTCGAAAATTCGAAGCAGATATCCTGATCAGCGCGGATACCTTTAGGGCCATCGGAGAGGCTGTGCGAACGGAGTATCGAGGATCAGCAGAGGTCAAAGGTAAAGCGGATCTGGTCGAAATTTACCAGGTATTGTCGTAGTGACCTGATTTAGAAATTCGCGACATAAGATTTCGCTCGGTCGTTCGATCAGACATCCTGTCCGAACGACCGGCGACCCCCGCCATCATCCTGATGTCGGGGCCTATGGGGATCGAGGGTTTGTTGAAGCAGGTCCCAGAAGGACCCGCAGCCCCTCACACGACTCTGGCAATAATGACACACCTATCCCGGCAACGATTCGTTCTGGTCGCCTTCATTCTTTTAGGGGGATTGGGCCCGCGGGCCAACGCCCAGGACACCCTGCAGGTGGGATACGGCGAGGTGCGCCTGGAGAGCGGCACGGGGATCCCGGTGGGAACCGCTGTGTTTAGCTTTACGAACGGGTCGGGCGTTCTGGTGACTGAAGCCGGCGTCGGTGCGGTCGCGCCGATGATGCGGGGCCGGGTCTTCGTGGATGAGGTGGGAACCCGGACCGGCGTCGCGCTGGTGAACGCCGAAACAGCATCGCAGGTGGTGAACCTGACTTTGCGGGATGCCACAGGGACGACGGTCGGGACAGAGAGCCTCGTCATGAACCCGGGAGAACACCTTGCCCGATTCGCGGACGAGCTGTTCAGGACGACACCCGGTTTCGTGGGGAGCCTGACCTTTGAGAGTGGCGCGGGATTAGGCGCGATCACTCTCCGACAGAGTACGAACGGATTCGGCGAACCGCTGTTTACGACCTTGCCAGTGGTCGATCTCGATGCCACCGCTGGGACCGGAACAGCCGTCTTTCCGCACCTGGCCGCCGGTGGAGGCTTCCAGACACAGATCGTTCTGCTCAATCCGAGTGGGACGAGTATATCGGGACGGATCCAACTGGTTCAATCCGACGGGACACCGCTGGAAGTGGACTGGGACGGCGTGACGGTTTCGGAGAACACGTATCAAATCGGACCCGACGGCGTGTTCCGGGCCGAGTTGACCCGGAGTGGGGACGTGGGGGTGGGCTATGCGGTCCTGACTCCTGATGTTGGCATCACGCCTTCGGGAAGCGTCGTGTTTCAACTCCTCGATGGCACACAGCTCGTGACCGAAGCCGGGGTGGGTGTAACGGCCGAAACCACAACGGCACGGATCTCGATCGACAACGTCGGACGGCAGTCGGGGGTAGCGATCGCCAACCGCGGGGCGACATCTGCTGAAGTCGTATTCGTTCTCCAGGACCGGTTCGGCGTGGAACAGGAACGGGTCACCGAGACGATACCGGCTGGAGGCCATCTGGCACGGATGGCGCAGGAACTGTTCCCGACGCTGGAGTTGGGATTCAGCGGGTTGCTGGAGGTCCAAAGTCCTGTCGCAGTCGCGCCCATCACACTCCAATCAGGTACCGCCCGCTGAGCGGGCGGTATGACGAAGGCCCCCCGAGGGGGCCTATAAGGGCATCCTTGCTTCCAGCCTTCTGGCCATCACAATCCACCTGTCGCTTTCGCCCGATGACGTGGACGCCGAGTGACACGACCGATGCGATACAAGCCGTCGTGGGACTGGCACTGCCATTCGCCAATGACGGTCTCCTTCAATTCGCAGGTGGTGGTTCGTTGATGGAGACCGTCTACCAGAACTGCACGACGGGACGGTCGAACCTCTTCGAGTCTCACCGCCAGAGGCGGTGGCTTACCGTTGTGAGTTAACTGTCAACACGCGAGGACATTTGGTGATGACGACGCTGCCGGTGGCGGATCTGACCCAGACCTCGACGTCAACAACACTCGTGTTTCCACACATCGTCATCGGCAGCGGATTTCAGACACGTTTGGTGTTCATGAATCAGGATGCGGCTGGAGTAGAGATCGAGTTCTCTCTTTCCGACGGCACCGCGATGACCGTACCGCTGGGTACCGAGACTTCAAACCAGTTCACCTTCGACTTCGCCGCCAATGAAGGCCAACGTTTGTTTCCCGGCGATACAGCGACCATCGCAACCCTGTCGTTGAGGGATCTGGTGACGAATCAATCGAGCGAAGAAGTCAACGTGAACGTCGACGGCTCTGTGCGTCTTCGGGTCCTGGTTCTCGATAGCAGTGGAAAATCACGTGACGATTTTGCTGTGGCTTACAGCAGCCTCAGTACAGACATCGCGACCGTAGACGCAAGCGGAAACGTCCAGGGCATCACGACTGGCTTTTCCACTTTGACGGTGACCTCGGGTAGCGCGATCGCGGCAGCAACGATTGCGGTAACCGATGTCGTATCCGGTGCTACGGGTTTTGATGCCCTAGGAGTCTGCGCGGCAGAAGGACCGGAATTGGGCGGATAGAGATCGAAGATAGGACATGTCACGAACATATCGAACCTATATCCCAGAACAGAGCCTGCTGCTGCCGCCGTCGTTGAGAGATTGGTTGGCCGAAGATCACCTGTCGTACTTCATATCGGACGCGGTGGACGCCATGGATTTGAGCGCGTTTGAGCAGCGGTATGGAACGGACGGACCGGGCAATCAAGCGTACGATCCGCGGATGATGGTGAAGGTGTTGATCTACGGGTACGCGACCGGGGTGTTCTCGTCGCGGAAGATCGCGGCGAAGTTGACCGACGACGTGGCGTTCCGGATGTTGGGAGCGGAGAACTTTCCGGCGCACCGTACGATCTCGGATTTTCGCAAACTGCATCTTGAGGAGTTCGGGAACCTGTTTGTGCAAGTGGTGATGATGGCGCGGGAAGCGAGACTGGTGAAGATGGGAACCGTGGCGGTGGACGGAACCAAGATGCGGGCGAATGCGAGCAAACGCAAAGCGATGAGCTATGAACGGATGAAGAAGCAGGAGACCGAATTGGGCGAACAGATTCGGGATCTGTTGAACCGGGCTACGGCGACCGATGAGGAAGAAGACCAGCGATACGGCAAGGACCGGCGCGGCGACGAACTGCCCGATGGGTTGTCGACCCGCAAAAAGCGATTGGCCACGATCCAGGCAGCAATGAAACGGCTCGAAGAACGTCAGATGGCTGCGGACCAGGAAGCGGGACGGGAACCGGGAGACGACAAACCCGGATGCGGAAAGAAGCCATTCAAACGCCCCATGGGCGAGCCCAAACCGACGGCCCAGGACAACTTCACAGATCCGGAAAGCCGGATCATGAAAACCTCCACTGAAGGGTTCCAGCAATGCTACAACGCGCAGGCGGTGGTGGATTCCGAGGCCCGGATCATCGTAGCGACAACGGTGAGTTCCAATGCGTCCGACGCGGGACAGTTGGAACCGACCCTGGATGCGTTGAACAACAACCTGGGAGAGCATCCCGAACGTGTACTGGCCGATGCGGGATATCGATCCGAGTCGAATCTAGGGATGTTGGAACAACGTCAGATTGACGGGTATGTTGCCATGGGTCGCGAGAAGAATCTGGCCGATGTTCCACTCCCACCCAAAGACACTGCTGTTGGCCGGATGATGAGAAAGATGAAAACCAAGCGTGGGCGCGACCGCTACCGGGCCAGAAAGCACATTGGCGAGCCGCCCTTCGGGTGGATCAAGTCGGTGCTCGGATTCCGACAGTTCAGTCTACGCGGTTTGGACAAAGTGACCGGTGAGTGGAACCTGCTCACTCTGGCGGTGAACTTACGGCGGATGAACGGGATGATCGAATGGGCATAATCCGGAAAACCGGAACCCAGCAGACCCGATACACGCCCAATTACTGGTATCCGTACAGCTCTGAACTCCTCGTATCGGAAGAATCGATGGGTTCTCCTCCGAAGACCCTCTCAAATCCCAATAAATTCGAGTTCTTCGCGCTCTGCCGCGCAGACTCCTAGGTGTCACGCAGGATGAGTCGGGTACGCTGTACCTGGCGTCCAGTGAATCCCATACCGTACTGTCAACGACCGATCTGACCCAGGCACCCGAGCTTTATGCGGGCATGGAAGGCAGCCCGGGGTTGAAGAATGCCGCCCGGCTGGAGTCTCGGTTCAGCAACCCCGCGTACCTGTCTTTCAGCAACGCCGAGGGCGAACTCTATGTGAGCGACGGCTCGAACAATGTCATCCGCCGAATACAGCCTGGAACGGATGGGCAAGTGGAAACCCTCTCGGGCACGGGTGTAGTCGGAAACGCCGACGGGCTGTCGGCATCGTTTGACAACCCTCAGGGCATCGCACTCGACGGGCGGGGGAACATCTGGGTGGCGGATTCCGGAAACCATACGATCCGGTGGATCAACATCCAGAGCGGCGAAGCAGAAACTCTCGCGGGTTTAGCGGGTAACGCGGGTCTGGCAGACGGAGTCGGGTCGGCGGCACGATTTGATAATCCGACTGGAATTACACTGGAGCTTGAGTCCTTGGCCCAGCAACTGGAGAGGGAACTCTCAGGAGATCCACCGCCTCCAGTGGGGATGCTGGTGACGGACTCGAACAACGGAATGGTTCGCCGCGTCTGGGATACAGGCCAGGTTGAAACGGTAACGTCGCTCGGCTCCAATTCGGCAATTCGAGCGGGTGCGGGCGTTTCGAGAAGTCGGGCTGAATTAGCAGCAACAGCTCTGCAGTTTTCCGCGCCAGCCGGTATCGCCTCCGACACGTTCGGAAACATCTACGTCACCGAGCCGGGCAACGACCAGGTGCGTGTGATTCTGCCCAACGGACGGGTCCGACGTCTGGGACAGCGAAACACCTTTCAAGAGCCGCGTGGAGTGCTCGTCACCAACGATGGCAAGGTTCTCGTGTCCGACAGGCAGAACCTGGCCCGGTCCATCGAGTTCGGAGCCCCGACAATCCAGAACATCTCGCCTCTAAAAATTTTGAACACCGGGGGCGAGAGCGTGACAGTACGGGGGAGCAATTTCGCTCCGGGAACGCTGGTCCTCCTCGGCAGGGTCGCGATAGAAGCGACAGTGGAGAGCAGCAGCCGCATCACGTTCACCGCCCCACCGGCGGAGAGCGGGATCCGGACCTTGACGATTCTGAACCGGGGAGGAGTCGCCCAGACCCCACTCTGGGTCGATGCCGTGCCGCTCACCGAGACTGCCGCGGGCAATATCACCACCGTTGCCGGCGGCAGCAATTTCGTGGGTGACGGACTCAGAGCGCGCCAGGCGGCGATCGGCTCTCCTTTTGCCACGGCATTTGTTCGGGGCGCCATGCTGATCGTTGACCGTGGAAACAACCGTGTCCGTCGCTACGACTTCAAGACTGGAATCATCACAACGATCGCGGGCACGGGCGATCGGGAATCGTCCGGGGACGGCGGTCCCGCCGTTGCCGCCGCCCTCAACAGGCCGGCCGATGTCCTGGTCGACCGGGCGGGCAACGTCTTCATAGCGGAAGATAGAGGGCATCGCATCCGGATGATCGACTCGGCGACGGCCATCATCACGACCATCGCCGGCACTGGAAGGCGAGGGTATTCCGGAGACGGGGGTCCCGCCGTTTCTGCCCAAATAGCACGACCTGTTGGCCTCGCTCTCGACGCCGAAGGCCGTTTGCTCGTTGCCGAGTTTGCGAACCACGTCATCCGCCGAATCGATCTTTCTGACCAGACGATTTCGACCATTGCCGGAACCGGAGAACAGGACTTTTCCGGTGATGATGGTCCCGCAACGGCGGCCGGTCTGAACGTCCCCCGGGGGATTGTCCCCGATGCTTCCGGCAACCTGTTCATCTCCGACAGCGCGAACAATCGCGTCCGTCGGGTGGACGCCAGAACTGGTGTGATCACGACCATCGCCGGAACTGGAGAGCCGGACTTTTCCGGTGATGGCGGCCCCGCAACGGCGGCGAGCTTGAACGCGCCCGGTGGGATCACCGCCGACGCAAGCGGAAACCTCTACCTGGCCGACCGCCTCAACAACAGGGTCCGTCGAATCGATGGCGAGACCGGCTTGATTTCAACGATCGCCGGCGGCGATTCTCAGGGCTTTGCAGGAGACAATGGACCGGCGACGGACGCACTCCTGGGCCGTCCCCAGAGCGTTACGGTCAACGGAAACGGTGGTTTCATCGTCATCGCCGACACCCGCAACAACAGGGTTCGACGGGTGCGGCGGCGCAACGACAGCATCCGGACCCTGGCCGGAAATGGCGAGGCGCGGATCATCGGGGACGATGGGCCTGCCACCGCCGCAGGCCTCTACCTGCCATCGGACCTCGCGTTCGACTTATCGGGAAACCTGGTTGTGGCCGACAACTCGAATCATCGCGTTCGCTCGATTGATGCGGGCTCCGGGACGATCACCTCAATCGCGGGGGGCGGGGACGAAGGGCTTCGGGCCGGTCGCGGCAGCGGTGGCTATGGGGGGGACGACGGACCCGCCCTCGACGCGTCGCTGGATGAACCGTACGGAGTCTTGATCGATGGAGCGGGCAATGTCGTGATTGTCGACTCCCGAAACAATCGCATCCGGGAGATCGACAGGGCGACGGGAAACATTCGGACGATCGCGGGCACCGGGGGGCAGGGTGATTCTGGCGACGGAGACCAGGCCGCTGAGGCCGAGATCCTTGCGCCCAGAGGGATCGCCGCAGACAGCGCCGGGCACCTATATTTCACCGACACCGAGAATAACAGGGTGCGACGGATTGATCGGGACACTGGCGTGATCACGACATTGGCCGGCGACGGGCAGAGAGGATTCTCGGGAGATGGTGGATTGGGGATCGCGGCCTCCCTGGATCGCCCCCGGGGACTCGACTTCGACGTGGATGACAATCTGTTCATTGCCGACGTTTTCAATCACCGGATCCGGCGGGTGGATGCCGTGACCGGCGTGATCACAACAATCGCCGGAAGCGGCACAGTTGGACAAGGCGCGGGAGGCTTCTCCGGAGACGGCGGTCTTGCGACTGAGTCCGAGCTCAACCTCCCCATCGATGTCACCGTAGATACGGCCGGCAATTTATGGATCGCCGACTTATTCAACAACCGAGTGCGACGCGTAAGCGGCACAACCGGCCTCATCACGACGGTGGCCGGGAGTGGACCGTCCGGTAGAAGGGGTGCGGCTTCCGGAGACAACGGCCCGGCGACGTCGGCCACGCTGAAGTTTCCCCGGGCCGTGACTTTCGATTCGAACGGGAACCTGTTCATCGCAACCTCTGCCGGCCGGATCCGAGCTGTCCGCGGGATCGGGAATCAGTGATTGGAAGCCCTCAGGCGAGCGCTATGGCATTGTGGGCAATGTCGCCCAGGCTGGGGGTTCGCATCGCTGTTTGTTAGGCTTTGAACCATGAGCCTCGCAATCAAACGTGTAGCTTTCGTCTTGTTCATGCTGGGAGTCATCTAGACCCAACCGACGGCAGCGCAGGATGGCGAATCCCAGCTCTCGCCTTCGATGGCCGCCCCTCTCGCCTATGAAGAACATCAATTGAGCAATGGCCTCACGATCATTACGCATGAAGATCACTCCACTCCCGTCGTGAACACCCAGCTCTGGTATCACGTGTGGGGCTAAAACCGAGGCTGAGGGACGGACGGGATTTGCCACCTGTTCGAACACCTGACGGTCTAGCAGGATGCTGAAGAAGCCTTCCTTGGCTTTTTCAGCATCGCCACTCGCGCGGCGCGACTCCCTCGTGGCTCACATTTTCAACGGCCTGCGGCCGTCGAAAATGGCGGCACGTCCTGTGCCGCGGCGCAGGCTGTCGAAAAACCGAGTTTTTCAGCAGCCTGCTAGTGCTCGGCGAACGAGGCCCACGAGCAGCACGCCTCACTGATAAATGCCGTTGGCGCTTCATGAACGTCTGGACCATCAACGACGTCACGGTTTACAGGGAAACGGTGCCGTTCAACTACCTCAGCTTGAATGTTCGGTAAGTAAGGAAGGAGGCCAGTCCGACCAAAACGGCAACGGCGAGCCACGGACCTCCCGATTGAAAACGGCAGGGAAAAGCTGTTGGCGGCCCCTCAGAATCGAGGGCGATATCGCCAGTCTCGAAGAACCATACTTCGGGCGGGTTGGGCATTTGATCTCGTGAAATCGTCAGGCCTTCGGACGAAATCATTCGAACGCCCTTCTGGGTGCTCAACCAGTCCGCAACGCCCTGCAGTGTGGAGCACGGAGAGGTCCAGCCGGGCACGTAGAAACGGGCGGGAACGACCACTCGCAGCCCCAACTCCGTCTGTATTGATTTCTCATGTCGGCCTCCATTTGATTTCCGACTAGTGGCCTGTAACAGAGGTATCGCTAGCGGCGTTCGGGCCCAACGGCACCGGATTCTAGCAGCCTGTCGGACTTGACCGTAGCAACGGCGCGTCTCCGAGCGTGTGATTGAACATTGACGAGACGATCGACCTGAGACGTCGCAAGAGAGAGCCGGATTCGGACGCCAGAGATCCACGCAGGAGCCCGGAGTCGCGTTTTTGGCGTCCGGACGGGCGGCTGGAGCGGGGATCAGTCGGGCAGGAGACCTGCCCGGAGAGATTGAACAGGCGTTTCAGGTTCCAGGCGATGCTGACCAGTGTCCATTCACCGGATACCGGGTCGAGTCCCCTGAGGTGAAACTGCCGGAATCCCAGCACGGATTTGACGATTCCAAACACCGGCTCGACCGTGGACTTGCGCTGAGCGTAAACGGCCCGGCCCTCGATCGTCGATAGCCGATGGGCCATGGCGTCGACCGGGTTCGCGTCGGGCGACAGCGGTGGCGGTTCGGTCCAACGCTGTTCCACCGGTGGATGATGGCGCTCACGGCCCATGGCGATGTAGGGCATCACGCCGGCCGTTTCGCACGCCTTCACGTTCCCTTCGCTGTAGTAGCCATTGTCGGCCAGTATCGCCTCGACCTTTCCCAGCGGTTGAGGCAGTGCATCGAGAGTCCCGAGCGCCGGTTCGATTTCCTGTTTGTCGTTGGCGTGCGTTGTGACGGATTCGGTGACGATGAGCAGGGTCTCGGTGTCGACCCCCGCCTGCACGTTATAGGCTTGCTGGAAACTCTTCCCGCCCGCCGGCATGATGCGCGATTCCTCGTCGGTCAGATTGATCTGGTCGTTCGGGCGCACGCCCGATTGGGGCGGTTGCGGCGGCTTGCCTCCCGGCCGTTTCCCGGTCGCTTTGGCCCGGGCCTTGCGTTGGGCCATCTTGGCCTCGTACTCGGCCTGCTCGGCCGCATGGCGTTCCGCAGCGCGCGCCTCCATCTTCGCTTTCGCCTCGGCGATCGCTTTCAGCCGGTCCTCGCGCCGCTTCAGTTCGGCCGGGATGTCCATTCCCTCCGGCACTTCCGCGTCGGCCGCCGCCGCCAACTCCATCAGGCGCGCGACTTCGGCCTTCAACTGTTCTTCCAACTCCGTCGCGTGCCCCCAGCTCAACGCGCTATGTTTCGATGCATTCGCCTGGACCTTGCTCCCATCCAGACTGATCTTCCCCAGCTTCAAAAATCCCATCGTCCGCGCCAGCAGAAGAATCTGCACGAACAACGGCTTCAACTGCTTCAGAAACCGCTTCCGAAACGCCGCGATCGTGTCGTGATCTGGATGCGTGTTCGCCGCGATATATCGGAACGCCAGCGAATCCCACGTCGCCTGTTCCAGTTTCCGGCTCGCAAACACTCCCGTCGCGTATCCGTAGAACAGCAACGCCAGCAGCATCTCCGGATGGTAGGCCTTCGAACCCCGCCCCGCGTACTCCTTCTCCAGGTCACGCAGGTCCAGCTTCGTCACCACCTCTACAACGAACCGCGCCAGGTGCTCTTCCGGAAGCCAATCCTGGACCGACGGCGGCAACAAGTACGGCGTGTCTCGATCCACAGCAAGAAATCGTTCGCTCATGCCCCTGTTTCTCGCATGCCCGACATCCAACTCCGGCCCCAAAAGTCCGACAGGCTGCTAGGCGCGACGAGGGAGGCAATGCTCTTTCATTGTGAGTGAGGAGCAACAACGAAGACGGTGCCGTTGGGCCCGAACCCCTTGGGCCGATGGGGGTTGCCGGCGATCTCTTTGTCGCTCGTCGGTCACGATGGAAATGCGGCGCCCGCGGCCTCGGTTTCAGACCTCGGTGGCCCTCCTCGCTCCTCGACCTCGACAGCAAGACCCATCGGCGCCACTGGCGATACCTCTGTTACAGGCCACTAGTCGGCCCTTTGCCGACCGAGGGGGGGCGTTTCGAACCCGGGGCGCAAGCCCCATCAGGCGTTCCGGCGTATGAGTATCCGGTGCCGTGAGGCTGATGCTACAACAACTGATGATCGTCGGGTGAGGTGTGCCCGACCCTGGAACGAAATAGTCGGTTCCAGGACCCGACGACTCTCAGTCTTGCTGGAACCTGGCTTCGAGTTCTCCGAGGCGCTGGTGGAGAAGTTGGATGTAGATGTGGGCTTTCTCCAGTTCTTCGAGAATGCCTCGCTGATGTTGACCGACCTCGAGGATCTCGTTGCCACCCAAGTCCGTGGTCGCTTTCGGGACTGCGGGCAGATGGCGGTTGGCCCACATCAGCTCACCGTGCTCGTTGATGGTTTCCAGTCTGTATCCCGCCTGGAACACATAGTCCGCATGAAGCTGCGCTCCCCGCTGGTAGATCTTTCCGTTCACGTCGAGCATCGCATCCGGGTTCGGGTTTTCAGTCCCGATCCCAACCGGCGCGTCGGTCAGCAGTGCGGCTTTCAGCGGGATGGATTCCGGCGTGACGGATACGAATGTTCTGAAGGCAAGGTCGGCGTCGGTACCAAGGCTGCTCGTACCGGCCGAATACGCGTCTCCGGTCCCGTAGCCCAGGGCAAGAGGTGCGCATCCGTTATGCGTCACGGTCCACGTATAGGATTCTCCTGCCGTTAG
This sequence comes from Terriglobia bacterium, assembly GCA_965218085.1. Lineage (GTDB taxonomy): Bacteria > Acidobacteriota > Terriglobia > 20CM-2-55-15 > 20CM-2-55-15. The sequence goes on from CBDCKF010000002.1 coordinate 1,128,283, forward strand.
CGTGACGCCTGGAACCGGAAAGCCCAGGAAGCGCGGATTGGCCACATCGTTGGCGCCCAAACTGATCTCCAACTCGCCCAGCAGGGTTCCCGAAGGACTGTCGCCCCTGAGTACCGCAACAGTACCGCAAAACCGCTGCTCGTTAGAACCGTCCTTGTATGCGCTGACTGCCAGATCCAGCCGCGTCAATGTGCCCGTATTAACTGGGCGGAATGACTGCCACGCGACACTGCCTGCAGCTTCGAGCGATGGATAGGGGCTTTCCCCAAACGTCGGCTGTTGCTCACCGACAAAGACTTCGACCGGAGGCGTATACATGATGAAACCTTCCCGCCAGGGATTGGGGTCTCCCTTGTCGCCCTTCGGCCCCTGCATGCCGCGAGGGCCTGGCAATCCTGGGAGGCCTGTCGTACCTGGAGGGCCTGTCTCGCCTGGAGGGCCTGTCTCGCCTGGGAGGCCTGTGGACCCTGGCGGTCCGGGATCTCCCTGTGGTCCGGCCGGGCCTTCAAACTCGAATCGCAGACCGATGACTTGTGCCACACTCCGTCCACTGCCACGGTTGTTTTTCCGGCCTTGAGATTGGTGGTGGGTTCCAAAACGGAGGGCGACGTAATCCAATCCTGGTGCGAGGCTTGTGCTGTTTGGAAATATTTGGGAAACGTCGATTTCAGTAACGACACCTTCATTCGCAAAAATCGACAATTCATGCAGCGACTGATTGAACAGATCGTGAGGCAGGCCATCACGCGACATTGAAATGTTCAGGCTGTAGTCCAGCGTGTCGGTCCGACGGGGAATGACAACCAACTTCGCGCCGACGAAATCCGTCATATTGGCGGGAATCGGGAAGCCGAAACGCACATCGCGGCTGTTCGCGCCAGCCCAGTCACCTATGGACTGATCCGCACTCATCGATTCTGGGTTGACCCACAATTGCATGGGGGCTGTTTGTGCCTGCAGTGTCAGGGGGGTTGACAGTAGACAGAAAAGTATCAAGGGGAAAGTCACCCCGAACATCCGTGCCAGCTCTCGCATAATTTTCATCCCTCCATGGATCGCGCTCAACCGACTCTCCCATGTCAACGTTGTGACCCGGCAGAGAAAACGCGTCAAATATCACGAACAGTCCGTGAGCCGGGGGAGGGCCCAGGTAAGCCTAAATTGGTCATTCAAAGGCACTCCTGTTTGGGGTGGTCCGTCCCTCAGTCAAACCCGATGGCCGTGTCCTACCACAGATCACGCAAATACCGTGCCAAAGTCTCAGGGACGGAGGAGTTGATTCGCGCCAGCCCGCACGGTCTTACGGGTGTTGGAAACTCCTCCGTCCCGAAAGTTCAACAGTCGACGGGAGTGACCCGTTCGGTTCAAGGGGCGCGACTTCCGGGGACAACGGCTCGGCAACCACGGCCACGCTGGAGCTTCCCCTGGCCGTGACTGTCGACTCGAACGGGAATCTGTGCATCGCGACCGCGGCGGGTCGAGTCCGGGTTGTCCGCGTGATCGGGAATCAGAGAGCAGGTGGCGTCAGGCCAGCGCCGTGGAAATGTTGACGCTGTCGGCCATGCTGGGCGTTTGCGTCGCTGTTTGTTAGGATTTGAGCCATGATCCGCAAAATGCAACGTAGAGCTTCCGCCATCTTCATGCTGGGGGCCGTCTTGGCTCAATCGGCCCCGGCACAGGATGCCGATTCCCAGCGCTCGCCTTCGATGCCGGGCCCGCTCGTCTATGAAGAACATCATTTGAGCAATGGCCTCACGATCATTACGCATGAAGATCACTCCACTCCCGTCGTGAACACGCAGCTCTGGTATCACGTGGGGGCCAAAAACGAAGTCGAGGGACGGACCGGATTCGCCCACCTGTTCGAACACCTGATGTTCCAGGGCTCGGCGAACGTGGCGCCTGGAGAGCACGACGCGCTGATCAACGGCGTGGGCGGCGTTATGAACGCCTATACGAGCGACGACGTCACGGTTTACTGGGAAACCGTGCCGTCCAACTACCTGGAACGCGTGCTCTGGCTTGAAGCCGATCGAATGCGCTCGCTCGACGTGTCGGAAGAGAATTTCTCATCCGAGCGGGAAGTAGTGAAGGAAGAACGCAGGGTGAGAGTAGAGAGTCCACCCTACGGCGATCTGTTCGAAACGCTCTATGCGACCGCTTTCGATGTCCATCCCTACAGCCATACGCCCATCGGGAGCATGGAAGATCTCGACAACGCGACGATCGACGATGTCCGCGAGTTCTTCGAAATCTACTACGCACCGTCGAACGCTTACCTGGTCCTTGCAGGAGATTTCGATGCGAGACAGGCAATGACATGGGTCGAAGAGTACTTCGGCAGCATTCCTACCGGAGAGGCTACCGTGCCGAGGGTGACCGTGCGAGAACCCGCCCACGACGGCGAGCGCCGGGTTGCACGGGAAAAGGCGGTGCCGCTACCGGCGTACGTGGCGGGTTATTACGTCCCGGAAGACGGGCATCCGGATTCGTATCCGCTGGTGATGGCCTCGAGTATTCTTGCCGAGGGGCGCAGTTCGCGCGTCTATACATCCCTCGTATACGAAAGCCAGCTCGCCCTCCAGGCCGATTCCGGTGCGAGTTTCCGCGAGCACCCCAACCTGTTCTTCGCGATCCTGATAATGAACCAGGGAGCGTCGATCGAGGACGGTGAAGCCCGGCTGAACGCCGAATTCGAGCGCATGATGGAAGAGCCTGTGACCGAGGAAGAACTGGAAAAGGCCAGAAACCAGATGCGATCCTCCTACATCATGGGACGGCAATCGGTGCAAGATAAAGCCGGTGCCCTGGGGCACGCCGCCGTCATCCATCAGGACACGGCATCGGCGAACGACGAACTGGAACTCTTCCTGAACGTGAGCGCCGAAGACATCATGCGCGTGACGCGGCAATACCTGAACCCGGAAAACCGGACGGTCCTGACCGTTGTGCCACCGGGGGGATAAGGCTGTGCTCGGGAAAACGGTCATCAAAATAATCGTCGCCGTCTTGCTGTCTACGGGTCTGAGTTCGTACGCGCAAAGACAGGAACCGCCCGCGGCACGGTCTCTCGGCCGCGTCGATTTTCCGCCGTACGAGGAACGGACGCTTGAGAACGGCCTGCGTGTTTTCGCTATCGAACATGACGAACAACCGGTGATCTCGATCCAATTGATCGTTGCCGCAGGGAGCGCAAATGATCCCGCCCAACTTCCGGGACTCGCGACATTTACAAGCGATTTGCTAATGAGCGGGACAGCAACGCGGAGCGCTCAGGAAATTGCCGGAGTGATTGACTTTGCAGGGGGTAGCATCTCGACCCGGGCAGCACGCGAAGCCATAATCGTTTCGACATCGGTTCTCGCCGACAGCACGGACCTGGCCTTCGAACTGCTTCGGGACATCGTGCTCGATCCCGCGTTTGCACCCGAGGAAATTGAACGCTTGCGGGGGCAAACCGCCTCGGCCATGTCTGCCAACCTTCAGGATCCGGACTTCGTCGCCGACACAGTCTTCAACGTTGCGCTCTACGGAGACCATCCTTACGGTCATCCCGCCGATGGAACACCGTCTTCTGTTCCAGCCATCCAAAGAGAGGATATCGTCCGGTTTCACGACACGTACTTCGCGCCAAACATTACTACAGTTGTTGTAGCTGGAGCACTCGAACCATCGGAAGCGTTTCAACTGGTGGAAGAGTGGTTCGGCGAGTGGCAGGAGAGAGACGTCATGCCCCTGGATCTGACGCTCTCCGAACGGCTGCGAAGCCGGCGCATCATCGTTATCGACAATCCCGACAGCGTTCAGACAGAAATACGTTTAGGACAGACCATGGTCGCGAGAACGGATCCGGATTACTTTCCGATTCTGGTCGCGAGCGACGTACTGGGAGGGCCGCAAGGACGCCTGGGAGACGTCTTGAGAGAAGAACGCGGTCTGACCTATGGGGCTTATGAAGCAATCGTTCCGCGGATCGGACCCGGAAGCCTCTACTCGGCGACGGAAACCAGGACGGAGGCGACGATTGAAGCAATCGAACTGATTCTGGCGGAGATTGAACGACTGCAGTCCACCCGCGTTCCCGAAGACGAATTGGGGGAGGTGAAGGCTTTCCTGATCGGCAGCTTCCCGCTAACGATCGAGACACCGGACAATTTAAGCAGTCGTCTGGCGAACCTGTCGGTCTACGACCTTGGTGCCGACTATCTCGCTACATATAGGGATGCACTGGCTGCGATTACCGCCGAGGACATCGCGCGCGTTGCGAGTGAGCAAATTCTTGATGATGAGGTTCTCATCGTGCTCTTCGGGAACGCGGATGCTTTCCTGGAAGAACTGGAAACACTGGGACCGGTTGAAATGATCCCTCTCTCCGGGTTGGACCTGGATGCGCCCACCCTTGGGCGAACCACCGCACAGTAGACGGCTCAATGGGGGCTTCCTCGACGCCGAAATACGATCCCGGCAGCATTTTCGGATGGTACATGTACGACTGGGCCAACTCGGCGTACATCCTTACCGTTTCAGCAGGATTGCTGGGCCCTTATCTACTCAACGGCGTCATCCCGGATTCCGGCGTCGTCCTCTTCGGAACCGCATTTGGCGCGTCCAGTTTGTTTCCGCTTGCGGTCGGCGTTTCCGCGGCGCTCACCTTTCTGATCGCTCCCGTGCTCGGAGCGATCGCGGATTTTTCCGGGGCCAAGAAGCGCTTTCTTTTATTTTTCGCCTATACGGGTGCGCTGGCGACAATACCTCTGTATTTCTCTGGACGCGGAGACGTTCTGTTCACGCTGGCGCTCTTCATCGTCGCCCAGACCGCCTTTGTCGCCGCCAACGTTTTCTACGATGCTTTCCTGCCAAATATCGCCTCGAATGAAGACATGGATCGTATATCCGGTAGAGGATTCGCCTACGGCTACCTCGGGGGCGGACTCCACTTTGCGATGAGTTTGCTCCTGGTCGTCGGATACGAGCAGATTGGGATCAGCCAAGGGAGAGCGGTTCAAATCAGCATGGCTACGGCTGGTATCTGGTGGGCGGGTTTCACGCTATTCACCCTCCGGTACCTCAAGGAAACCCGCACCGGGACGCCATTGCCGGACGCGTATCGGGCGATGGGACGCATGCTCGGATATTTGTCACTCGGATTCTCCCGCACGATTCGCACGACACGCAAGGTGGGGCAATTCCGGCATCTCGTTTTGTTTCTGGTTGCATTCATGCTCTACAACGATGGAATCCAGACCGTACTTCTGGTAGGCAACCTTTACGGCGCCGATGAGTTGGGCTTGGGTTACGGGGCGCTCATGGGTACGCTGCTGATGGTCCAGTTCGTTGCCATCGGCGGGGCTTTGTTCTTCAGCTGGCTGGCCGGCCGCATTGGCGCAAAGCAGGCGATCATGCTGACGCTGGTTGTTTGGTCCATAGCCGTCAGCTTGGCCTACTTCATCGAGACAGCGACGGAATTCTTCATACTGGGCGGCCTTTTCGGTCTGGTGCTCGGGGGTTCCCAGGCGCTGAGCCGGTCCTTCTATGGTTCCATGATTCCGGCCGAGGCCAGTGCGGAGTTTTTCGGTTTCTACTCCGTCTTTTCCAAATTCTCCTCTATCTGGGGACCTTTCGTGTTTTTCTTCATCAACCAGCTCACAGGATCCTCCCGTAACGCGATCGTTTCGTTGATCGTATTCTTCGTCCTTGGGCTCGTACTGCTCTATTTTGTCGACGAAGACAAAGCTCGGCTGGGAGAAAACGAAAGCGCTTTTTGACGGCGACGGCCTCTGTTGCCGCTCTGCTATAATCAGGGATTGATACCGAGAGGCGGCGCAAACAGATCCACGGTCGACTCATCCTGAACGGCCTCAAGGAGTCGGCCTACTGTCTGATTCCGGACAGGATCCATTTGATCAGAAGCAAGCTCAGACAGCGGTTCGAGAACGAATCGGCGTTCTGCGTATCGCGGATGCGGAATCTCGAGGTCCTGGCTCTGAACAACTCGATCGTCGAACAGGATGATGTCGATGTCCAGCGTGCGGGGCCCGTTCCTCAAATCCCGGTGACGCTGGCTGGAATTCTCGACCTCGAAGCAAATCCGCATGAGGTCTTCGGGTTCGAATTCCGTTTCGGCTTCAACCACAGTGTTGAGAAACCAGGGCTGGGAAAGGATCTCCTTCGGTTGGGTCGAGTAAACCGAGGCGGCTCTAAGTACCGAGATGCCGTGGGCTTCCAGGCCGGACAGACCGGCTCTTAGATGTCCCAGCCGATCGCCAAGATTGGAACCTAAAGCCAGGTAACACCGAAACATGCAACCATTAGAACATGCCGGGCGATTTAGTCGGACCCGTCTCTTTTCCAAGGCCCTGACCGGTTGTGAGGCCGAATGGAGTGGAACAGTCGGCCCTACATCTGCGAGCCTGCGTACACATAGTCAATGAAAACAAATCTCACGAAAACACCTCTCGAAGACCTCGTCGTCATCGATATCGATTATTTCGAAGACGAACGCGGGTTCTTCATCGAATCCTGGAACCAAAGGGATTTTGCGGCTGCGCGTCTGGACCTCCAGTTTGTGCAGGACAGTCACTCACGTTCTAAACAAGGTGTGTTGCGCGGATTGCACTATCAGGACATGAGCGCACCGATGGGAAAGCTCGTCCGTTGCACTCTGGGTACCGTATTCGACGTTGCCGTCGACCTTCGCGCGAAATCGCCCACCTTCGGCCAGTGGTTCGGCGTCGAATTGACCGAGGAGAACAAGAGACTCATTTACGTCCCCGTCGGCTTTGCCCATGGGTTTGCAACTCTTTCCGAAGTCGCTGAAATTCAATACAAGCAGACGGGCTTCTACACGCCACCCTCGGAAGGATCCATCCGATGGAACGATCCAGACATCGGGATCGCCTGGCCTCTGTCTGATCCGATCCTGTCGGACCGCGATCAAAGCGGAATGAGTCTGGCCGAGTACAAACGACATCCCGCTTTCTAGCCGGCCATGGCAGAAGTTCTCGATATGAGATTTCGCTCGGTCGTTCATACAGCCGGCCGTCTCTGTCGCGTCAAGCGCGTTGGGCCGAACGACCGGCGACCCCCGCCATCATCCTGATGGCGAGGCCTATAGGGATCGGCGGAATGTTGAAGTGGTCCCCAGAAGGACTCGCACCGGTCCGACGGTGCGGGTGGACCGCTTTCAGGGTAAAGACGCGGTAGCCGAGGCGTCCAGAGTATTAAGATAGTCGGGTCGGACTGAGACACCCTAATAAGGAGCGAATTTGTGACTCAGGACACTAGCAACCCCTGACAGAAGCCTCGACGGCCATCCGACTCCTTACAAGAAATTCATTAATATTTCAGTAACCGCTAGGTGATGGAATTGCATAGACTTAGATGCATAAGAGATCTTACCTTAGCGGTTGCGGCCGAAGAAGCTGGCCGTAGCCGAACTTTGGAGAAAAGCATGAAGCATGCGAAGTTGACTATTGCCGGTCTGTTGATCGCCGGTTTATTTGTCGGGGTTGGGTCAGCCGCTGCTCACACTCCCATATGCAACTGCTATGACAACGGTGACGACACGGTAACCTGCGAAGGTGGATTCTCAGACGGAGGATCGGCCGAGGGTGTTCCGATTCGAATCCTTGATCTCCGGGACCGAGTCCTGATCGATGGCAAGATGGCGAACGACAGCACCTACTCGTTTACGAAACCGGATGAAGAGTTTCACGTTGTTTTCGACGCCGGTGACAGCCATATCGTCACGATCTATGAAGAGGATATCGAGTAGTTGAGGGTGAATATCGCAGATTTTTTTAGAGGCACCGGTGTCTGTGTCGCCACCGTAGTGTTGGTGTACGGGCTCGCAATGCCGGTCAGCGGCCACTTTCAGTTGCTGTATACCGAAGAGGCTGCGCTCAATGGCGGACAGGCAACTGAACTGCTGCTGCTGTTTACCCATCCCGCCCACGGCGGTCCCAATATGGATATGGGGGTACCTGAAGCCTTTTACGTCGTCAGCCAGCGTGGCGAAGACGCCGCCCCGGTGACCACCGATTTGACCGAATACCTGGAACCCATTACCTGGACCGGCGAACAGGGCTCCAGCCAGGCCTATACCGCCAGCATGCCACGTGCGGTAACGCGTTCGCTTGGGGACTATGTGTTCGTGCTGCAACCGGCCCCTTACTATGAAGGCGGTGAGGACAAATACATCCAGCAGTTCACAAAGATGATGATGAATATCGGCGGCGTGCCCGGCAACTGGGCCGAACCCGTGGGGCTGCCCACCGAAATCCTGCCGCTGGATAAACCCTACGCGAACTGGACGGGCGGCGTGTTTCGGGGCATCGTACTGTCCTCAGGGAGTCCCGTACCGAATGCAGAGCTCGAAGTGGAATATATCAACCATGCGCCCGATCTATCCGGATACAGTTTCGCCGGCGATCCGGATGTCGTCTTACCTCAGGGCTCATTCGGCACGATGTCGATTCGGGCCAACGCACGGGGTGAGTTTACAATCGGTCTGCCTAAGGCCGGATGGTGGGGCATCTGCGCTCTCGCCGTGGGTCCGGACACAGAACACGAAGGGAAGCCATTATCACAGGACGCCGTCATTTGGGTCCAGGTCAAGAACATACAATGAGTACTGAAACCAACATTGTTAAACCGTTGAGCAGTCGCGCTGAATCCTGGATGGTTGCGGGCGTCGTCATTTTGATCTTGTTGGCGAGCGGAATTGCCGTTGCCAGCCGCCGCGTAGAAGACACCCAGCAGCGTCTGTTCGATTGGCAGATCAGCGCATTCTACGACTTAAACCCGACGGACCAGGCCGTTTACAACGCTCTATTGGCGGCGTCTGAAGAACTTTGGTGGATTCACGACGAATTCCTCAGGTTCGGCACACCGGAACAACTCGCGGATCCCTGGCCGACGGTGGAACAGGTGAGTGTCGAGTATCTGTTGCCGCCATTTGCCCAGGACGCAGCGTGGTCGCAACAGGGCGAAATACACTGGGAGCGGATCGCTTCATATTCTTTTGAAGGATCGACCGTGTATTTTGGTTCCGGCGGCTCATTGCCGGGTCAGAGCGCCTATCTTGTCATGCTGTCGCACGTGCATAAGGGGGCAATCTGGGCCAACGGCGAGTATATCTGGGTGCATCCGGATCCCAATGTTCCCTCACCGCCGACGATCAAACGCGATTCACTGATTGCCAACGGCTGGAAGGAAGTGGTGCCTTACAACGGGGCCATGGAAGTCGACCGTCTCAGGGGAGAGTAAGATGCCGGGTCTTAGAACAACTGTCATGCGGGCCGCGCTGGTGTCGTTATTGATCACCTGCTCGGGTCTCGGAATAGCGCGGGCGCAGTCACTGCAAGTCGGCGTGACCCTCCATCCCTATTACAGCTTCGCGACGAACATCGTGGGCGATCGGGCCCAGGTCATACCGCTGATCGAATCTGGAGCCAATCCACACAACTACACGCCCCGCCCCGACGACATGAGGCGGGTACTCTCCATGGATGTCTTGATCGTCAACGGAATCGGTCACGACGAGTGGGCTTTTGAAATTGTGAAAGCCGCGGGTCGCGATGATACCTTGCCTCTGCTTTATGCAAACGACGACGTTGCCCTGATTCCGATCGCTGCAGATGAGGGAGAGGCCAAGGTGGTCAATCCGCACACTTTCGTCTCAACGACCGCCGCTATTCAGCAGATATACACGATTGCGAGCGAACTCGGTGAGCTCGACCCGGACAATGCCGACTATTATCGTAACAACGCGCGCGCATATGCGTTGAGAATCAGGCGCCTGAAGGCCCAATTCATGACCGAACTCGTTGATCTGGATACATCCACGTTTCAGTGCGCAACGATGCACGGGGCTTACGGTTATTTAATGCAGGAATTCGGTTTGCAGGTCACAGCCGTCATCGAGCCTCGACACGGCGTGGAACCGACCGCACGTCAATTGGCCGATACGATAGACAAGATCAAGACAGCCGATGTCAACGTACTGTTCGCTGAAAAATTTTTCGCGAGTGCACTTTCGGAAACGATACAGGAAGCGACCGGCGTCGAGATGTACTCGTTCTCCCATATGTCCGACGGTGTCTATACGCCGGAACTCTTCGAGCAGGAAACTCAAGCCAATCTCGAAACTCTGTTGGCGGCCATGCGGTCGGTCGCCGAAAGCAATTGATACCGTATGGGCGGCCCCAGAATTACCTTCGACGGTGTCAATCTCCAGCTTTCCGGCAACGAAATCCTGCGCGACGTGAACCTGTCTATTGAGCCCGGCACAATCCATTGTCTGATTGGGCCGAACGGCGGGGGCAAGACGTCGTTGATTCGTTGTCTTCTCGGCCAGATGCCGCATACCGGAACGATTTCCGTCGACTGGAACAAAGATAAGACAATCGGCTACGTTCCCCAGTTTCTCGATTTCGATAAAACCTTACCGATTAACGTGACCGACTTCATGTCCATGATCTGTCAGCTGTATCGCCCTGCCTTCACCGGCCTCGGCAAGCGCCATCGTGCGCGCGCAGCCGGGGCTCTGGACCGTGTGGGACTCGGCCCCAAGCGCAAAGCCAGGCTCGGAAGTCTCTCAGGTGGCGAACGTCAGCGTGTGTTGTTCGCTCAGGCTCTGATCCCGGAACCGTCGCTACTGGTGCTCGACGAACCGATGACGAGCATGGACGAAGTCGGGGAAGACATCTTCGTTTCTGTAATCAAACAACTTGCGGCCGAGGGAGTCACGATAGTCTGGATTGCACACGATCTTGCCAAGGTCAGGGCGACCGCTGATCAAGTAAGCTGCGTGAATCGGACGATACTGTTTAGCGGTCCGCCAGCGGAAGTGCTGACCGATCGCCACGCCGATGTGTTGTTCGGCCGGATAGGAAGTTTGGCGTGACCCCGTTCTACGAGTTCGTGCGCGTAAACCTGCAGGAGTTGTCTTACGCGGGCACCCTACCGCTGTCATTTCAGTATGGCTTCGTAATCAATGCGCTGATGTGCGCGTTCCTGATCGGACCGGTGCTTGGCGGTGTCGGTACGATGGTCGTGACCAAGCGCATGGCGTTTTTTTCCCAGGCGATCGGTAATGCGGCAATGACCGGGGTTGGGATCGGCGTCTTACTCGGCGAGTCCTATACCGAGCCCTATATATCGACCTTCGCGTTCTGCATCCTGTTCGGCCTGGTGCTCAACTACACAAAGGGCCAAACTCAGATCTCGGCCGACGTGTTGATCGGCGTGTTTTTGTCTATTTCTCTCGCCATTGGCTCTTCGTTACTGTTGTTCGTGTCCGCACAGGTCAACACGCATATTTTGGAAGCCGTCTTGTTTGGCTCGGTATTGACGGTCAGTGACACCGACATGAACGTACTGATCGTCGCCACGATTCTCGTTCTGGCGGTCGGCATACCGCTGTTCAACCGCATGCTGTTGAGCAGCCTCAACCCGAGTCTGGCGAGCGTGCGCGGTGTTCGCGTTCAGTTTATGGAATATGTGTTTGTGCTGATGATCACACTCCTGACGGTCGCTTGTTTGAAAATTGTCGGGGCCGTGCTGGTCGAAGCGCTGTTGCTGATCCCGGCTGCCGCCGCGCGAAATATAGTTAGCTCTATCCGGGGATTCGTGATCTGGAGTGTGGTTATTTCGACCGTGAGCTGCATCGCGGGTGTCTTGATTCCCATGCAGTTTGACCTTCCGATCCCCTCCGGCGGCGCAATTATCATGGTTGCGGCAACCATCTTTCTCCTCACCACTCTCTTTCGGATGACACTGGGACGGTTTCGCGAGGCGCAGGTCTAATATGCGAACTTTAACTCTGTATCTGGCAGCGTTAACCGTAGTCGTCGGCATCGGACAAGCCGCACAAGCGCAGGAAACCGCCGGGGAGCGGGAAGGCGCCATTGTGGTGCTGACCGCACTGCCAGCTACTTATTCAATCAGTTCGGCCCTGGTCGAGAATACATCGATCACAGTCCGGATTCTTCCTGAGCGGCCCCGCCCAATGAGCGCGCTCGGCAATTATTTCGAATCCCGCGCTGATCAGTTGAGTGATCAGTTTGGAAACACTCAAGCGGTTGTAACTATCGGCAAGATTTGGAATGTAGACCCGCTGTTCACCGCCGTACGGGCTGGGAATATCCGCGTCGTCAATATTGATGCGAGCAAGCCATGGTCCACGACTCTGGAAGGCGTCTCAGTGGCAGTGCAGCCAAACTCGGACGTTCCGTGGATCGAGCGCGAGCCCGGCGACCGAGTTCCTTCCGTTTACTTCTGGTTAAGTCCGGCCAATGGTGTCCGTGTGGCAGAGATCATTGCCTCTGATTTTGGGCGCTTGTCCCCGGCCGACAGCGCACAAATCGAACGGAACCTGGCCGACTATCGACAGCAGTTATTGGAGTTGAAGCGAGAATATGAAGTCAAACTCGCGACTCTGCTCGACGTCACCGTCTTTGCTCTGGCGCCGGAATTTGTCTACCTGACTTCGGACATGGGCCTTTACGTCGACGGGTATTTCTTGAAACAAGACATTGATTGGACGGAAGACGACCTCGAGAACTTCGAGTCATATCTAAAGAACAACGACATCAAAGTCGCGATCCACAAGTGGGAGCCGGCCGAACCGATTCAGGCCGCAATCGACAGAGCCGAAACGCGCCTGGTCGTGTTGGATATGATCGACCTGGGAATCGTCGAAGACGGACGGCTGAGAGAAGACAGTTACATCGAACTGATGAGAGCCAATCTGGAAGCACTCTACGTCGCCTTTAGAGAAGCAAATCCGCCCTTGTGAACGTTTAGCCCACACAGAATCCGTACCCGCACCCGACAATCGTTGCGCGTTTACCCGCACATCCACAGGCGCTGGGGCCGCTGGCGCCCTGAGCTAGTGGCCTGTAACACCCGAATCGGGAGCAGCGTTCGGGCCAAACGGCGTTGGATTTTAGGAGTCGGCAACGAGTAAATGGCCCTACATTGCGAGGCGGCGACGACAACGAAGACAATGCCGTTTCGCCCGAACCCTTTGGGCCGATGGGGGTTGCCGACGATATCTTTGTTGCGAGCCGTCGTCGATGTGAAGACATCGACTTCCGACTCGCGCCTCGATCTCCCCGGCAAGACCCATCGGCGCTGCTCCCGATTCGGGTGGTACAGGTCACTAGTGTGTTGAGTCTGAAGTAGGAAATATATGATTTCGCTCGGTCGTTCGATCAGACATCCTGTCTGATCGACCGGCGACCCTCTCCATCATCCTGATGGAGAGGCCTATTGGGAATTACGGAATGTTGATGCAGTTCCTAGAACGGACCCGCACCGGTCCGACGGTGCGGGTGAACCTAGAGCGGCGGAGCCAGAGCGTTCCAGAAGAAGCTGCGCAGCCGAGGCGTTTAGAGTAATAAAGAAGATCCGATCAGTTCGGAACGAAGATCTTAAGTAACGAATTCCGGACTCAAGACACTTACAACGGCCTAGGTATCTATCCTCCACCGGTCCTATTGCGAGCGGCGGTAGGTAGCGACCGCGCGATTGTGTTCGGTAAGCGTGCGGGAGAAGGCGTGGTGACCGCCTTCGGTCAGGACGAAGAAAATGTAGTCCGTCTCCGCTGGCCGGACTGCGGCCAGCAGGGAGAGGTACCCCGGGTTGGCGATCGGTCCGGGAGGCAAGTCCGCATAGACGTATGTGTTGTAAGGCGAATCGTAGCTGAGGTCTTCCCTCAAGAGTCGTCCCCGATAGTTACCGTCCTGGATCAATGCATAGATCACGGTCGGATCGCATTCCATCCGCATCCCCCTCTCCAGGCGGTTGATAAAGACCGACGAAACCAGCACCCGTTCCTCAGCAACTGCCGCTTCGCTTTCGATCAGGGAAGCCAGAATCAACATTCTGTTGAGATCCAGGGGCCACAACTCCGGGTCCACTTCCTCTTGAAGCCGAACGAGTGCGTCGCGAAGCCCACGGATCATAGCGTTAACGGCGTCAAGGGCCGTAACAGCCCTGGGAAAGGAATAAGTTTCGGGAAAGAGATAACCTTCCACCGAGATGGCCGCGGGATCAATATCTCGAACGGCCGGCAAAGCCGATTCGGCGGCTTCAAGGAAACCGGCTCGGTCACCGAAACCGGACTCTTCCCAGAGGTCGGCAATCTGATCGAGTCTCAGACCTTCCGGTACGGTGAAAGTGTACAACCGAACCTCACCCTGGGCCAACTTTTCGAACACGGCGGGTGCGGGAAGCGCTTCGCCGAAAACGTACTCACCCGCCTGAAGCCGGCCCCGGGAATCACTGATGTAGAGATAGGCGAGAGAAGGATAACGATCCCGAACGACACCCTGCGCTATCAGGAGGTCTACGATCTCGACCGAACCGAGACCGGGCCGGATATCGACGACTGTTTCACCCGAATAACCCTGATAGGGCTCGTGCACCCGATACCAGGCGTAAGCAGTTACTCCAGACAGAAGGACGACGAGCAGAAACGCCGCCATGGCCAACTTCTTCACGCGCGCTGCCTCAAGTAGTCTTCCAGTATCAAGGTCGCAGCCAGCTCATCCACATAGTCCCGGCGTTTCCGCCAACCCAGACCCATTTCTTCCAGACGTTCTTCGGCATCGAAGCTCGTCAGGCGTTCATCCCAAAAAACCACCGGCACGGGCAGGGCCGTCTTGAGATGCTCGGCAAAGGCTTCTGTCTTCTCGGTCTGGCGCGTGCGTGTTCCATCCATATGCCGAGGATGGCCTACGACAACCTCGACAACACTATCCTCTTCGACCAGAGCGCGGATGTACTCGATGTCCGCAGACAGACTCTTGCGTCCGCGGGTCGGACGGCCCTGAACGGTCATACCCAGGGCGTCAGTGACTGCGATTCCGATTCGCTTGTCACCGACATCCAAAGCCATTGTTCTCACGGGCATGTCGGTACTCACGCTCCCATGATACCTCAGGGAGACCTATCAGCCCGTGGCAGGGACACTTCACCCCCTGAGCCTCGAAATGGCCCGTGTTCCTGATTTGTGAAGTATCCTACCCTTGTTATACTAATGGGGTTTCTACGGCATCGGTCTCCCACCGGAGGTTAGATTTGAACTCGAAGACCAAGTACTCGATTCTGCTGATTTCCTCGATCATCGTCGTCTACGCGATTATCGGCGGCATGATGGGACGCGTCAGTGCCCAGGACGGCGCCTATCCCCAACTTTCCATATTCATGGAAGTGATCAACAGAATCCAGAACGACTATGTGGATTCCCCGAGCCTGACGGACGCAATGGATGGCGCAATCCGGGGGATGGTCGAACGAGTCGATCCTCACGGCGGTTATTTGTCGCCGGAAGGTGTTGATTTTTATAGAAACTACGATCCACTCACGTCGGCGAGCATCGGGGTGCTCCTGTCGAAGAAGTTTGACTACCCTGTCATCGTGGCGGCGGTGCCGGGCGGCCCGGCCGACCGGGCGGGCCTCGTATCGGGAGATACCATCGAGGGAATCAGCGGCGAATCTTTGAGGGAACACAATTTGATCGAAGTCCAGCAGCTGCTGGCTGGCGAGGCCGGAACGATGGTCGATATCACCGTTATCCGCCGTAGCCGACCCGAGCCATCGGAGCTCCGCCTGACTCGGGAAGTTGTGGCCCCACCCCCGGTACAAGCGCGCATGCTGGACGGGAACATCGGATATCTGAAAATACCGCTGCTGGCGCCGGGGAAAGCGGCCGAAGCGCGGACCGAGATTGAACAGCTCGCTACGGAAGGCGCCGCGCACTTTGTACTGGATCTCCGGAACTCTGCCGGTGGAATCAGGGACGAAGCGCTTGAGTTGGCCGACCTGTTCATCGATTCGGGCAGCCTGGGCTATGTCGAAGGCCAGACCACGGAACGGGAGACCTTCTCCGCCGACGCAGCACGAACCATATCCAGCCTCCCGTTAGTGGTCTTGATTAACGGAGGCACTGCTGAAGCGGCCGAGATCGCGGCCGCCGCTATCCGCGATAATGGACGGGGCGAACTCGTCGGTGTCCGGAGCTTCGGCCTGGGCTCCGTTCAGGAATTGCTGCCGCTGGAAGACGGCTGGGCCTTACTGCTATCTGTGGCCAAGTACTACAGCCCTTCGGGCGCTGAAATTCAGCAAACAGGTGTCATCCCCACCATCGAGGTGACGGCTGCGGCCGCCGTCGACCCACTGACCCTTCCGGACGAGCCAGCCCAGGCCAGGGACCGACAACTCGACCGGGCTGTCGAAATCCTTCTCGGAGAGGCCGGAGAAGCAGCAGCTTAAGGCAATTTGTTGGTTCGCTTCCACGACGTTTCCAAGTCGTATGGGTCTTTTGACGTCCTCCAGAACGTCTCTTTCGAAATCCATCCCGGGAACAAAGTCGGCCTGATCGGCCCCAACGGCGCCGGCAAGACCACTTTGCTCGGCCTCCTACAATCCCCGGACAATAGAGACAGCGGCACAGTCACCACCGGCTCGGGCATTCGAATTGGCCGGCTGGATCAACTTCCCGATTTCGGCACTGCGACAGTCCTGGACGAGGGCTTGGCTTGTTTTGAGGATCTCCGAACAGAGGAACAACGGCTTAGGGAAATGGAAGTAGCGATGGCCGAAGATCAGGCTCCGGTGCTGCTGACCCGGTATTCCGAACTCCAGGAAGACTTCGAATTTCGGGGCGGCTACAGCTATCGTGCACGAACCGAGGGGGCGCTCTTCGGTGTCGGTTTCACGCGGGATCAGTTCGATCAACCCGCGAACTTGCTTTCGGGAGGCGAGCAAAACCGTCTTGCCCTTGCGCGATTGCTGTTGGCGGAGAACGATCTTCTGCTGTTGGACGAACCGACCAACCACCTGGACATCCGATCTATCGAGTGGCTGGAGGGCTATCTCAGGGAAACCGATAAATCATTGTTGATCGTGTCGCACGACCGGTTCTTCCTAGATCGGATCGTCGATCGGATCCTCGAACTGGAAAACGGCAAGATCTATAGCTACAAGGGAAACTATTCCGCATACGTAAAACAGCGCAATCAACGCATCGAGCTTCAGGAAAAGGAATGGCAGCGGCAACAGGAGTGGATCAAGAAGACTCAGGAGTACATCCGGCGCAACATCGCGGGTCAGAAGACCAAGCAGGCGCAATCACGCCGGAGGGCACTCGCCCGGATCCAAGCTATCGCGAAACCTCCGGCTGCTGGAAAACGCGTTCGTTTTCGGTTCATGTCATCGACAGATACCGGACGCTACCTCTTGCGAGGGCGCGCACTGGGAATCGGATACCCAACCAATTCGATCATCGAAAACGTTTCTATCGATGTTGAAAGAGGTCAACGGTGGGCGCTGGTGGGCCCGAACGGATCGGGCAAGACGACGTTATTGCGTTCCCTGATTGGCCGTCTCGCTCCGCTTTCCGGGGAATTGGATTGGGACGACCGGCTGGAAGTGGGCTATTACGATCAGCAACTTGAGGACCTCGACTCGAGTGCAAGCGTCCTGGATGAAATCCGAGCCCTGGATTCACAGCCCAGCGACGGGGAACTCCGCTCTTTCCTGGCGCAATTTCTGTTTCGTGGGCAGGACGTGTTCAAGGAGGTCGCCACACTCAGTGGCGGCGAGCGGTCCAAGTTGGTCTTGGCCAAGATCATATACGCATCTCCCCCCTTGCTTGCCCTCGACGAACCGACGAACCACCTGGATATCGCTTCGTGCGAAGCTTTGGAACCGGCGTTAGGCGCCTATCCGGGAACGATACTGTTCATCACACACGATCGTCGGTTGGTCGAGCGCATAGCGACACACATCCTTTACGTTGCAAGTAAGCGCGTCCTGCTGTTCGACCGGTTTGGGGCTTTTGAAGAGTGGTTGGAAGAAGACGTGGCTGCAAGCTCTTCAAAATCGATTCAAAGCGAAGATCGGCCCAAATATCGAAAGCTCAAAAACCTGCCGACGACGAAGTTGAGCAAGAACCGACGCGAACAACTGGAGAAAGAAGTACACAGCCTGGAGACGAAAATCGGGGAGAGCGAGAACGAAATCCAGAAGATGGAATCGCTGTTCCAGGAAGCCCCGAAAGATCTCGAATGGGACAAAGCGAACCGGCGTTATGGGGATCTCAAAGACCGGATCGAGGCGCTCTATCAAGAATTGGCGCGCAAAGCGGCGTTGCTGGACTAACCGAAGCTTTATAAGGTTCGCCGAGCGCTATTGGAGTAGTGGCCTGTAACAGAGGTATTGGCAGCAGCGCCGATGGGTCTTGCCGGTGAGGTCGAGGCGGGAGACGGAAATCGATGCTCTGACATCGATGACGGCTCGCAACGACGAGATCGCCGGCAACCCCCATCGGCCCAAAGGGTTCGGGCCCAACGGGACCGTCTGCGTCGTTGCAGCTTCTCGGAATGAAAGAGCATCGTCTCGGGCGGCGCGCCTCGCATTCGATCCCGTTGCGCTCCGAACGCTGCTATCAATACCTCTGTTACAGGCCACTAGTCGCGGCGCTACCGGACACGCCACTGACATAGCTTCGGATCGCGGATTCTGAAATCCACCGACCCCACCCAAACGAACCC
The DNA here is from genome assembly GCA_965218085.1 of Terriglobia bacterium. Classification (GTDB taxonomy): domain Bacteria; phylum Acidobacteriota; class Terriglobia; order 20CM-2-55-15; family 20CM-2-55-15. The sequence continues at coordinate 1,146,846 of CBDCKF010000002.1, forward strand.
CGCTTTGATCGAGCTCGAGATTTCTGTCACGGACGGCTATGAGCTAGAATGTGAGGTTCCATACCCCCTCCGATTATTGTCCGAGGAGCCTTTGACACGGGAATGTCGATTGAATCCATTCGTATCCGCGGAGCCCGGCAACACAACTTGAAGAACGTCAACGTGGAGATCCCACGCAACGCTTTGACGGTCGTTACCGGATTGAGCGGTTCGGGAAAGTCCAGCCTGGCGTTCGATACGGTCTACGCGGAAGGCCAAAGACGGTATGTCGAATCGTTATCGGCTTACGCACGTCAATTTCTGGACCGGCTGGAACCGCCCGATATCGACTCGATCGAAGGTTTGTCGCCAGCCATCTCGATCGAACAGAAGAGTTCATCACGCAGCCCCCGCTCGACGGTCGGAACGGTTACTGAAATTTACGACTATCTCCGGCTTCTGTTCGCTTCGATAGGCACACCCCATTGTCCGGAGTGCGGCAAGGCGATTTCCGGGCAAAGTCCCGACCAGATCGTTCGCAGTCTCAAGGACTTGCCCGAAGGTGAACGCGTAATGATTCTGGCACCCATCGTTCGCGGCCGAAAAGGCGAGTTCAAGGTTCAGCTGGCGTCCATGGCAAAGGCCGGATACGTCCGGGCTCGGATCGACGGCACGCTGCACAACCTGGATGAACCGATCGAACTGAACCGCCGCAAGAACCACACGATCGAGATCGTGGTCGATCGCCTGATGATCAAGACTGGAATCGAAAAAAGACTTCAGACTTCAATCGAACGGGCCGTCAAACTCGCGGGCGGCATCGTCCAAATCGCGATCGTGGAAGGGGCTGAACAGCTCTATTCGGAAACCATGGCCTGCGTGGACTGCGGCGTCAGTATGCCCACGATCGAACCCCGGACGTTCTCGTTCAACAGCGTTTACGGCGCCTGTCAAAAATGCAACGGACTCGGTGTCCGTTTCGATTTCGATCCCGGACGCATACTGCCGGATTCCTCCCAATCGATTCTGAATGGAGGACTCAGCTTGAGCGGTTGGTTTGAGGAGGAAATTGAAACAGCACTGAAAAAGATTGCCAAATCCTTCCGCACCAATCTTGACGTTCCCTTTGACGAGCTTTCCGCCAAAGTGCGGCAGGCTGTCTTTTATGGTGTTCACGGCCGTGGAAAGAAGCTCGAAGGAGTGATCGACATCCTGAATCGCCTCTATGACGACGACGAAGAACTCAGCGAGTACATGGCGACCAATCCATGTAACGACTGTTCGGGAACCCGGCTCAGAGCAGAAAGCCTGGCGGTGACCGTCTCCGGTGAAACGATCGCAGCGATTACAGCGCGACCCATCGCCGAAACGCTGGGTTTCTTTAGGAGCCTGACGCTCGGTCCGCGGGAAACGCTGATTGCCGGACGGATCATTCGGGAAATTCTGGGGCGTCTGGAGTTCTTGACCGGCGTCGGCCTGGATTATCTCAGTCTCGAACGATCTGCCAATACGCTTTCCGGGGGCGAGAGCCAGCGGATACGTCTCGCAACCCAGATTGGTTCCAGACTCCGCGGAGTGCTCTATGTGTTGGACGAACCCTCCATCGGGCTTCACCACCGAGACAACGAACGCTTGCTGGAAACCCTGGAACGGCTCCGCGACCTGGGCAACACCGTGATTGTCGTGGAACACGATGAAGACACCATACGACGCGCAGACTATGTTGTGGATCTGGGACCGGGTGCGGGAACGCATGGAGGTGAGATCGTTACGGTAGGAACACCCGATGAAGTCGCCAACTCTCCCGACAGCCGGACCGGACAGTACCTGTCACATCGCGAAACGATTCCACTTCCCGAAACCCGTCGCAAGGCTTCACGAAAAGTCTTGAAGGTCCGAGGAGGCTCTGAACACAACCTCCGGGACATCGACGTAACGTTTCCCGTGGGATTGATGACGGTCGTCACGGGCATGTCAGGCTCAGGCAAATCGACACTGGTTAACGACATCCTGTACAGGGCACTGGCTCGCAAGTTGTACCGGGCTCTGGACGAACCCGGCGCCCACCGTGACATCGTGGGCATCAATCACATCGATAAAGTCGTCGAAATTGATCAATCGCCTATCGGACGGACACCGCGATCCAATCCGGCAACCTATACGGGCATGTTTACGCCGATCCGGGATCTTTACGCGATGATGCCCGAATCGCGAGCTCGCGGTTACAAGGCAGGCCGGTTCAGCTTCAACGTCAAAGGGGGACGCTGCGAAGCGTGCCGGGGTGACGGTCTGCGTAAGATCGAAATGAGCTTTCTACCCAACGTTTATGTGCCCTGCGAAGTGTGTCGGGGAAAACGCTACAACTCTGAAACAATGGCGATTCGATACCGTGGCATGTCGATTTCCGATCTCTTGAGCGCAACAGTCGAACAGGCATTGGGTGTGCTCGAAAACATCCCTCAGGTACGGTCGAAACTTCAGACGCTGGTCGATGTGGGTCTCGATTACATCCATCTGGGGCAATCAGCAACGACCCTTTCCGGAGGCGAAGCCCAACGCATCAAGCTGGCAAAGGAACTCAGCCGCCGCGCGACGGGAAAGACACTATACATTCTGGACGAACCCACAACAGGCCTTCATTTTGACGACGTCCGCAAACTTCTGGACGTGCTGAAGCGGTTGACAGAGCTCGGAAACACAGTGATCATAATCGAGCATCATCTCGATGTGATCAAGACCGCAGATTGGATCGTAGACCTGGGACCGGAAGGCGGAGAACGAGGAGGTCGTGTTGTGGCAGAGGGAACTCCGGAACAGGTAGCGAACTCTAAAGACTCTTACACGGGCGAAGCTCTTTCCACATTTCTATCGAACTCGCGCGTTCGCGCACGCAGGAAAATCCGGTGAAAGACGCCCTACAGGCTCTCGATCGGTTCGTCGCCGATAGCCACGACGTCCAGTCGCGGTTCTTCAACGACCATCGAACACAAATCGTGGAAGCCACCGACCGCATCGCAGCCCGACTGAGCGACGGCGGTAAGGTCATTTTATTCGGCAACGGTGGCAGCGCTGCGGACGCACAGCACCTGGCAGCAGAGTTTGTCGGTCGATTCATTCCCGACCGGGCGGCGTTGCCCGCGATTTCCCTTGCTACCGACACCTCGGTGCTCACCGCGATCGGCAACGATTACGGCTACGACCGCGTCTTTTCACGCCAGATCGAAGCACTTGCAAATGACGGCGACACCGCAATCGCGATCTCCACGAGCGGCAACTCGCCCAATGTGCTGGCCGGCATCGACGCAGCACGGGAGCGCGGTCTCTACACACTCGGTCTTACCGGTGCATCCGGCGGGAAGATACTCGACCGGGTCGATGTTCTGTTCCGTGTTCCTTCAATCATCACCCCGCGGATTCAGGAAACGCACATCATTCTCGGCCATATTTTGTGCGAACTGATCGACCGAAGCCTCTTTCCCGAGGCCTACGATGGCTGACTCCCGATATTCGGTCCGCCCCCTGGCATTCGACGATGTCTCGACCTATCCCCTGGGTGAGCGCAAGAGCAAGGTCAGCTTGCAACTCTTTGGCAAACCCGCCGAGGAATCCGACACCGTTGGAGACTTCGTCGACAAGCTTCCCAAGATCCTTGCCGCAAGCGACTTCCACCGGCTCATCAAAGCACTGTCGGAGGCACGCGCAGGGAGAAAGAGTCTGATCTGGGGCATGGGCGGACACGTCGTCAAGTGCGGGTTGGGTCCAATATTGATCGATATGATGCGGGACGGATTCGTGACCGGGATTGCGATGAACGGCGCTGCAGTGATTCACGATTTCGAAGTGGCCATGCGCGGGTCGACCTCTGAAGAGGTCGAAAACGAAATAGGAAGCGGCCGCTTCGGAATGGCCAGGGAAACGGGGGAGTATCTGAACACGGCGGTCAACGACGGCGCCTCCGACGGCATAGGCATCGGAGAAAGCGTCGGCCGCTACCTCTCGACTACAGATCACGGCGTCGGATTCGACCATTCTGATGCAAGCATCCTCGCCGAGGCTTACGCGCGGAGGATACCCGTCACCGTCCATCTGGCAATCGGGACTGATATCACACACGTCCACCCATCGGCCTCAGGCGAACACATGGGCGGAGCGACTATGCACGATTTCAAATTGCTCTGTGCCATGGTTCGAACGCTCTCCGGAGGTGTCTACGTCAATCTCGGTTCCGCGGTGATTCTGCCGGAGGTGTTCCTGAAAGCCATTTCGGTAGTCCGAAATCTGGGCACGCCTTTAAGCGATATAACGACAGCGAACCTCGACTTCATTCAGCACTACAGGCCGACGCAAAACGTGCTGAAACGACCGACTCAGGATGGCGGACAGGCGATTGCGTTGACGGGCCACCATGAGATCATGCTTCCTTTGATCGCTGCTGCCTTGAAACAATTGGCCCCGACACCATGAGCGACGAACCGCAGGAACAACGCCCACTGAACTTCGAAGACGATGAGACCGGCAAGTGGCGTGGCCGGGACATGGTTTACTTCGGATGCGCTTTCATCGGATTGAGCTGGTTTGCGCCAGGCATCGTCAATCAACTTCCCTTCCGGGGCGAGAGCGCCGATGCCTTTCGCGCTTTGGCTGGAACGATCATCGTCGAGCTGACATTGATCGGACTGATCTATGCGCTTGCCCGCTACGAGCACGGACTGGCGTTTCTGGAAGAGATGCGCTGGTCGCGTGATTACGAGGTCCGTAACGGAACGCTTTTGACGCTGGGAATGGGACTGGCGTTTTCAGTAATGATCGTCTCTTCTATATTTCCCCCGACCAGCCCGCCCATCGAACAACTCCTCAGCACGCCCGAGGCAGTCGCGATCTTCGCGATTTTCGGCATCGCTTTTGCGCCTTTCCTGGAAGAGTTGCTGTTTCGCGGTTTCCTGTTCCGTGTCCTCGAACAAACCGCAGGCGTTTCCGTTGCGATCCGTGTGACCGCCCTGCTGTTTGCCCTGTTACACGTGCCGCAACTGTGGGGAAGCTGGGCTGGCATGCTGTTAATTTTTTCGGTTGGATTTATTCTTTCGACTCTGCGTGCCCGTACAGGCTCCTTGATTCCAACGGTCATCGTGCACACGGCTTATAACGGCATGCTGTTCCTTGCCTTCGCCGTAGGCTCAATTGCTGAGGGATCTGTTTGATGGAATCACTCTCCAATCAGGCAGACAAGCTCGCTCGGCTGAGGGCGCAGCTCGGGGAATTGGACGCGGAGATCCTGGGGCTCGTCGCCCGCCGACAGACGATCGTTACTGAGATCGGACGCTCCAAGGGCTCGCTGGGCAAACCGACACGCGATTACGGTCAGGAAAAAGACGTTATCCAGAGAGCGAGAGAGAAGGCCGAAGCTCTGGGTCTCAGCTCCAACCTCGCCGAGGACCTGATGCTCTTACTGATTCGGGCGTCGCTTGCCGCTCAGGAGCGGGATCGGGTGCAGGAATGGGGTGGCGGCAACGGACGGAAGGTCTTGGTCATCGGCGGAGCAGGCAAAATGGGAAGCTGGCTGGCACGCTTTCTCGCGTCACAGAACTTCGATGTCGAAATCGCTGATCCCACCGAAACGGCAGACGAATTCCCTCAGATTCTGAACTGGGAGGAATCGTCCCTGGACCAGGACATCATCATTGTGGCTACGCCTCTACGTCGGTCCAACGAGATCCTCGAAGAACTCGCAAGGCGGAAACCCACAGGCATTGTGTTCGATATCGGCTCGCTCAAAACACCCGTGCGACCTGGACTGAATGCTCTCAGCGAGGCTGGCGTCGGGGTGACTTCCATCCATCCGATGTTCGGGCCGAACACCGATATGCTGTCAGGACGTCACGTGATCTTTGTCGATGTCGGGTCACCGGAGACGACCCGCCAGGCCCGTGAGTTGTTTGCATCGACAATGGTCGCCCAGGTCGAGATGGACCTGGAATCCCACGACAGGCTGATCGCGTACATCCTGGGCCTGTCACACGCACTCAATATTGCCTTCTTCACGGCGCTGGCTGAGAGTGGAGAAGACGCGCCTCGACTGGCAAAGCTATCGAGTACGACCTTCGATGCACAACTGGAGGTGGCACGCCTCGTCGCGGGCGACAACCCGCAGATGTACTACGAAATCCAATCACTCAACGATTATGGAAATGAAGCCCTCGCGGCATTGCACTACGCCGTCGAGCGGATTCAGTCGGTCGTACGTGAGGGCGACGCCGAATCGTTCGTGTCGATGATGCAGCGCGGGAAAGCCTATCTGGCTGGGGTCGGGCAACCGCCCGGCACCGGGAGTTAGTTCATCGTTATTCAACTGGTGTCTTCGGTCAGAAGTTCGGCGCATAAAAGTCTCGCCCTTGCCCTATCCGATCATCCTCTTACTCTGAACGCCTCGGCTCCGCCTCGTTGTTCACCCGCACCGTCGGACCGGTGCAGGTCGTTCTAGGACCCACTTAAACTTTCCGCCGATCCCCATAGGCCTCGCCATCACGATGATGGCGAGGGTCGCCGATCGTTCAGACAGGATGTCTGAATGAACGATCGAGCGAAATCTTATACCGCAAATTTCAATAATTGAAACGCAACCCAGCGATTGCCCATGCACCGGGTGTTGGAAATCCACCTTCGTAATATTCGTTATTGAAAACATTCTCAATCTTCGTATAGACCTCCACCCTACGTTCCAGTTGAAGCGGCAGGCTATACCTGAGGACAAGATCGGCTTTTATGGGTCCGTCAAAAACGAGGCGGCGGCTCTGGGCGCCAAACGGTGACAGAGTATAGTCGCTGACCGTAAACAGGTCGAATGTCACGTTCACGCGATCGGCGATCCACTGGGTCGCTGTCAGGGTGAAGGTGTGATCTGACACCCCGAGCGTTCTGAAGTAACTCGTACCCCCGATCGTGGGCGTGTTCGAATCGGAATTCGTGTAGGTGTACGACATTCGAACGTTCGTATCCTGAGTCGGCGACACCTGGCCACTCAACTCAACGCCGCGAGCGATGCCACCTCCGGTGTTGCGATATCCACCGAAGCGCCCAAACGGATCATTCGCCGGAAAGTTCGCGAAATCGAAAAGGATAGTCTCCTGAAGGTTTGTGTAGAAAACCGTTCCGCTCAACTGGAGCTTGGAATTAAGAAACCATTGATCCAGACCGCCGTCGACAGCTATCGAGCGTTCCGGATTCAGGCGAGGGTCACCCCAGTAACTGAAAGAACCGGCGAAAAATGATGATCCCAGCCTTTCGTAGGCCGATGGCGCCCGGTAGCTGCTGCCCACATGCGTACGAAATTTAGTCTCGGTTCCGCGAAAAAAGTAAGCCAAAGCGGCGTCACCGGTATATGCGTTGCGGGGAGACCCCAGGGACACGTCCTCATATGGGTTTGGCGTTCCAGAAAAAGCCGGCGTTTTAACGTCGAAGAGCTGGACGCGTCCAGAAAGTCCCAGCTGCAGTTGCCCATCGATGAGTTGAATCTGATCCTGGGCGAACAGGGCATTGCTTGTCTGCTCCACGTCGCTCGTACCTGATTCTCCAAAACTAACATCCGAGGAGTGGAAGCGTTCGTTTTCGAATTCGTAACCGACCGTAACGAAATTATAGTTGCCAATCCTGTGATCCGTTCGTGCTTGAAACGTGTCGATACGACCGTTACTTGCCGTATCGAAGGGAGACTCCGCGAAAGACACAACTCCCGGTCCGTCGGGGCCGAAAGAGAACATGCGCTTCGTGTCCACGCCCTGATAGGAGACGCGATACGAACTATCGTCAGTCATCTGGTGTTCGAAAGTAATTGCGCCGTTGAGAAAGCTAGAATCCCTCCGGTCGTCGGGATCCGTCTGGCCTGGAACAAAGGTCGCATTGCCCACGCTGTAGGGCGAGCCACTGTCCGCCAGATCCAACTGCTTTACATCCAGCGCTATCGCCGGTACCGAGCCGGTGGTGGGGAAGTTGGCTTGGACATCGGCGTTAAACAACGGGCTGTTGCTCAGCTGCACCCGTGCGTCGGACAGCCACAGCCGCCCGGTCAGAGAAATCTCGGGTGTGAAGCTATAGGTTACGGATCCCTGCGCACTCGTATTTCGGTGAGGACTGTTACCGCGAATGCCGTTGCTGACGTTCAAGTAGGAAAGCGTACCGCTATAACTGAGCCGGTCGCCATCAAGGCCACCGCTGATACTGGCCACACCACGGAACATACCCAAGCCGCCGCCTTCTGCCACGAACTGTCCGTGGGGGCGACCGCTACCCTCACGTGAAATGACATTGATCGTACCTGCGAGGGCATTGGAACCGTAAAGCGAGGACCCGGAACCGCGGAGAAACTCGACCCTTTCCGTATCAACCGTGGTCAGGTCCGCAAGAAACCCCGTTGCATCGCCCTGGGTACCGGCAGCATCACGAAAACGCATGCCATCAATTAGGACGGCCGTATCCTGGTTCCGCAGTCCGCGCGTCTTGATCGTCGTAAAGCCGCCGGGACCCCCCTGTTGCTGGACACGCACGCCTGGTAAATTTCGAATGACCTCGCCCAGGGAAAACTCACTTCTCAGAGCGATCTCATCGGAGTCGACGACATCGACAGCCTTGGCAATCTCCTGGACCGACAGAGGTGTGCCCGATGCCGTTACGAGGACTTCGACGCTTGTGGCCGATATCACCATTGCGACATCGAAAGTTACATCGCCGTCGATCGAGATATCCTCAGACGCCCCTAGAGTCGCTTGCGACGCATCCGCCTCGAGCAAGTACTCGCCTGTAGAAATACCGGCAAACGTGTATGTGCCGTCGGGGGTACTGACTGCTTGATGGAATTCTCCGGTGTTCCTGTTAAACAATCGAAGGTTTGTGTTTGGAACTGCCCGTCCGTCGGGATCCAAAACCACTCCGCTTAGGCTGTCGGCCCAACCTGAACCTGGCGAAGCGAGAACGAGGGTGAGAACAATTAGAAAGACTCTCCAATTCCTGTACAGTTCCGTCATAAGTCTCATTGGTTCCTGAGAATCACCTCAAGAAATTCCATCGCATGAGTTATGTAACTCATCATATTCGTCGAGCATAGTCGACCCATGCAGACTCTTTGACTGAAGAGTTTCTGAACTCTTCTTCAGGGTCTGCGGCATCGATCACACCGCACTTTCGAGGTATTCCCGAAGGAATACGTCATGCTCCACGTGTTCGGCAAACCAGTCGGCCAGTCGGTCGTACTGGAATTCCTTGCCCCCGTGAAAATCCGGCACTGGATGCCTCAACAACTCCTCGATAACGCCCTGGTTCTCAAACGCCCCATGGAGATAAGTGCCGATCGCGTCGCCACGACGGATTCCATCGCGGGTGCCGTCGTCCAGCAGGGCAAAGGGTTCGCTCCCGTCTTCATCAATCGAACTGACTCCCATATGGATTTCATAAGCCTCAAACGAAAGGCCCGAAGGCGTTCGGGCCGTAACTGTTCGCGTCGTCTTTTCTCGGGCAAGCCGTGTCGTCACCGGGAGCAACCCGAGGCCGCGCGTTGATCCGGAATTAGATTCCAACCTGTCCGGATCGTGAATCGCCTCACCCATCATCTGAAATCCCCCGCACACGCCTACGATTCGGCTTCCACGGTCCATCTGGTCCAAAACCCACCGATCCAATCCTCGGGCACGCAACCACGCAATGTCCTCGATCGGGGATTTCGTGCCGGGCAAAAAGACGACGTCAAAGACTTCCTCTACAGGTTCCGAGAGGAATACCGCATCGGGCACCCGTCGAAAGTCAGTAAAGTTCGAGATATGAGGAAATCGCAGGACGGCCACGCGTGGACCCGAACCGTTGGGCGCACCCGAATGATTGCGTGCCGCCTCCGGCCTCTCTTCGAGGCTGACGCCATCTTCTTCATCCAGGTAGACATCTTCGAGAAATGGAAATAGGCCCAGGCACGGCCGGCCGCTTTTCTCTTCTAGAATGCGGATGCCATCCTCAAAGTACGCGCGATCTCCACGAAAACGATTTACGATGAAGGAGCGGACCAAAGACGCCTCCCTATCGTCGAGAAGATCCAGGGTTCCGATCACGGATGCGAATACGCCCCCAAGGTCGATATCGGCAACCAGGATGCTCGGAGCGTCCAGTCGTCGCGCCAGACCGAGATTCACCAGGTCGTGGCGGGCGAGGTTCAATTCGGCCACGCTCCCCGCGCCCTCGACGACAACGTAGTCGTATCCGGCGGCGAGACGGGAGTAGCTTCCAAGGACCTGTTCGAGCAGATAGTCGAAGTGATTCCCATATTCGGGGGCTTTCAGATTGCGCCACGGACGCCCATTCAAGACGACCTGGCTGCCCAGGGTTCCGGTTGGCTTCAGGAGAATTGGATTCATGTCCGGATGCGGTTCCAAACCACACGCCTCAGCCTGCGCGGCCTGTGACCGGCCGATCTCTCCACCGCCAGGACAGGCCATGGAGTTGTTCGACATGTTCTGCGCCTTGAAAGGCACTACGCCAAGACCCATCCGGTGGAGATACCGGTAAAGCGCTGTCGCCACCCAGCTCTTTCCGACATGCGACCGAGTCCCGCCGACAAAAATAGGTTTCGCGGTCACCGGTATACGCCCCCATCGAAAAACACGGCGACGGTCTTCGAGCGGCCCAAATTAGCTGTGTATTGAAAAATTTGAGATGTATCTGCCATCCAGCCCCTCTCTCGAAGGCTCGAACAGAATTCGGCGCTGTGGACGCCGGCTACCGACAGGTCTTCGGACTTACAGGCAATGGATCACGTCCTACTGGCCGTTGCTTCCCAGCTCGTTTTCAGTGAGCCAGTGCTTCAGAACGGCGGTCGTTCCTGTTTACCGCTGCGGGACAGTTCCGGATTTTCACCGGATTCCCTAATCGGCCTGAAATTCAGGCTGATCGGTAACGTAGACGAGACTAGCACAGGATTCGGGCAGGCTGCAAGGTGTGGAGAGTGACCGGCAGGCGGACTAACACCTCTGGCCCCTACGAAGCGACCTGACCGGGTGTCAACGACTTTACGCTGTGGACAGGGAGGTAAAAATCAGGAGGTTGGGTGCGGGCGGACTTTTCGTTTTACGTTCCGTCCAAGACGCTTGAATCCCAGAAACAGACCGATGACACTCGTTCCGATGCCGCCGGCTGAGAGAACGATGACGCTGATATCCCACAAGGGCCGGTTGTAATACCAGAAACCGAAGTCGAGGCTATGGAATCCGTTATATATCCACCGCTCGAGTCGCTGTCGCTGTTGGTAGCGGCCCACCAATTGACCGAACCCGGGATCGATATAGAACCAAGTCTTGTCGGGATCGTCGAACTTGATTCGCAGTACCGGTAAGGGGGGCGACGAGCCACCGCGAGGATAGTAGTAAGAATCGTACTCAGAAAGTAGCTGCGATTCCCGGACGCCGACCCCCCGGTAGACGTCCTTCACTCGATCGATCAGAGAATCCGCGCTGAATGCATGCTCTACAACCTGGAATGGACTCGCCCGAACCAATGTGCGTTTTGCACCTGCGTCACTGACGAGAAAATACGAATCTCCATTAATCCGGCGGAAATCAATCTCCTTAATAGCTTGACCGGGCAGAGCACGCTCCCACAGAGCGGCATTGATCGCCGGAAAGAGCGACATGTCCAGTTCCCCTCCGGTGAGCGCTTGCCGAACACCCGGACCCAGACCGCCGCGTGAGGACCAAAACCAGGGCTCCATCGAGAGCATTCCGCTGAAAACCCACGTCAGCGTGAAAATACCGAATACAACGCCGGTGATGTAGTGCCACCGCATCCATCCGGTATAGGGAACATAGGAAAGAATGCGCTTGAATCTGAACGGCCGCGTCGGTGAGAACTGCAGGAATCCCACAACAATACCGATAATCGCCAGGACGCACCCGAGACCCGAGGTCCAAAGAACAACCTGCCGCCACAGACTGTCGTTCAAACGAAGAGGCGCAAAGTACAACCAATGCGGAATGGCCGCAATCCAGGCCAGCATGCGGCCGCCCTGCGTGGTTAAGAGAGCGACTTCACCCGAATACTCCGGAATATATAACTCGGTTCGATCAGAGTCGCCTACCGCAATCTTGTGGAGCGGCATCTGATTACGGAAATTGATCGTCCATTGATCTGCTTCGGTTAAAAGACCGGAATACTCTAGCTGGTTGGAAGGAAGATCCATGAAACGGCTGGCAATCGCGAGCGCCTCCCCTTCCTCAATCTCGACCAAAATCTCACCGTTATCTGCGAATACGGTGACCGATTCACCCGGGTTGCCGATGCGGTAAGCGGGGCGATCCATCAACGTGAGCAAGGTGACGCGGTCCGGACTCCCCCCCCAGAGGGCATACTCCAGGGCTTCGGCGGGAGACACTTGAATGCTTGACGGATCTAAACGGGGGAGGCGTTCCAACCGCATGTCCGCGGTGAGGCTCGGCAGACCTCTAGCATACATCATGGCAATGCCCGATGCGAACCAGACCACGAACAACAGACTGAGCGCTATGCCCAGGTAGCGGTGGGACAGGATCAACCACTTGCGGAACCAGGTCATATGCTTCGATCAGCCTGCCCGTGATGCAGGCATAAACGGCGTTTTGACGGAGCGCTTCGGCAGGTTAATCCGAAACGTGCTGCCGTCACTGCCCGATTCTTCCAAGGTCAACCGGCCGCCGCTGACTTCAACCGCCGACTTGGCGATCGAGAGACCGAGCCCCGTCCCTTCACGCTCCGACGCGGGCATCCTCTTGACACGATAAAACCGTTCGAAGACCCGCGCCTGCAGCGCCTCCGGTATGCCCGGCCCCGTGTCGCTCACATCGAGAGTCACGCCCGAAGAGGACTCCTCGACTCTCACACTGATCCGGCCGCCGGCAGCAGTGTATTTGATCGCGTTGTCTACGAGATTCAACAGCGCTTGTCTCAAAACCATTCTGTCGCCGATCCACTCGGGCGCACCCGTACGCTCCACGGATATCGACTGCTTCTTCTCCTCGGCCAAAACCTCCAGCTGCGTCACCACTTCCTCCGCGAGGACACATAAATCAACGGTGTCGCGGGCAAGCTTTGCCGGACCGGTCTCAGCTCGAGAGAAGGTCAGTAGCCGATCGACAAGCCCAGCCAAGCGATCGACCTCTTCGAGCATGCTGCCAATGATTTCCCGATACGCCGACTCGTGTCTCCTTCCCCTCAACCCCACTTCTCCCACGCTACGTATAGCTGTCAACGGCGTGCGCAGTTCGTGAGACACGTGAGCCGTGAAGCGGCGCATCTGTTCAAACGAGGATTCCAGTCGGGTCAGCGTGTCGTTGAACACCGTGGCCAGGCGACCCAACTCGTCCTTCGGATTGTCGATGGGTAAGCGGTCTTCGAGCTTTTCGGCCGTGATCGATTGTGCATGATCGGCCATACGCTCGATCGGTTTGAGGGCGCGCCGAGCGAGGGAATACCCCCCCAGACCGGCCGCGGCCACACCGAGAGGCAAGCCCAGCAACAGTACCAGCAACAACTGATAGAGGTCCCGTCGCATAACGAATTCCGATCGGGCCACCTGGATTACAACAGGCTCGTCGCCGATCCGGCTCTCAACACTGAAAACGCGGTAAGGCGGACTGACTGCCTCCACCGATACGATCTCGTCACTGGCTTCCATAGCCAACAGGTCGGTTTCAGGAAGCGGATTATTGCGCGCGATCAGCGTGCGGTACAAAAGGTCGCCATCCGGGCTCCACACCTGCAACCACGGACCATCGACCGGACTGCCTGTGTCGTTCGAAGTCGGCCAGGTGATCGTACCGTCCGGATCCTGATCGAGCATCTCAGCGGCCCACAAGTAGTCGTCGTGGAGAATCTGATCCAGACCGCCAGACTCCATGCGGCTGACGAACACGAAGACGCCCGCGACATACACACCGAGAACGACGATCATCACACCGACGTTCCACAGCGTCAGCCGAACACGGACACTTAAGGGATACCGGCGGCTCATGGTTGTGCCTCACTCAGCATGAAGCCCACACCCCGGACGGTATGAACCAGCTTGGTTGAACGCTCCACGTCAATTTTCCTTCGAAGCCGGGCGATATGAACATCAATTACGTTGTTCAAGGGCGTTCCCCGGTCCGTCTCTTTCCAAACATCGCGGGCCAGCGTCTCCCGCGGAACGGGATGGCCTTCGTGCCGCAGCAAGTATTCCAACAGTTCATACTCCCGCGCCGTCAGCTCCACGGTTTCTCCGCCCCGAGTGACTTTCCGCGTCACCAGGTCCATCTCCAAGTCGCCCACACTCAAGCGGAGTGTCTCAGTGGGTCGCCCACGCCGCACCAAGGCACGGATCCTTGCCACGACTTCAGCGAACGCAAAGGGCTTCACCAGATAGTCGTCCGCTCCACTGTTCAGACCGGCGATTCTGTCTTCAACTGTGTCACGCGCGGTAAGCACCAGTACCGGAGTCGTGATTCCCTGATTTCGAATCTTAGTCAGAACCTCAAGGCCATCACGGCCCGGGAGCATCAGATCCAGCAATATGACGTCGAAGCTCTCCGTCGTGATACGAAAAAAACCCTCCTCACCGGTATCGGCGACAACCACTTCATAGTGCTCGCCTTCGAGACCTTCCTTGAGGGCCTCGGTGACCTTCGGTTCATCTTCTACAACAAGGATACGCAATCGAGGCTCTCTCCTCCAGTCTTACCTCTCCGCCCGTTGAAGCGCCTATCATAGCGTGGCAATTATGAAAGTTTGTCTGAATAGTCTATGACTAATCTGTCAGATCCTGTCCCTGCACTGCAAGAGGGTTAGCACTATTTGTGGAACAGAGCGATCAAAATGGGGCATCATGTCCACCCTGCTTAGGGGTAGCAACGGCCCGACAGGGCGGAGGCCACACCGGCCCCCTAGAGATTCCACCTGCCTGTGGACGATTGGGACGCTAGTTGATTCTTGGTTTGGAGCGAACAATGAAAATTTGTGTCGTGGGACAGGGTGCATTCGGCAAGAAGCATCTGGCGGGACTGGCTCAAATAGAAGATGCAGAAGTCGTGACATTATTTGGGAGAACAGCGGAAACGACCGAAGCCGCCGCCAGGAAATTCAACGTACCCCACTGGACAACCAACTTTGACGATGCGCTCGCGCAACCTGGCGTGGAGGCTGTGATTCTGACCTCACCCACTCAGGTTCACGCCGATCAGGCTGAGAAGGTCATGCGGTCGGGCAGGCATGTGGAGATCGAAATTCCGATCTCGGACTCTCTGGCCGACGCTCAAAGGATCAATGCCGTGGCAAAGGAAACCGGCGTCGTGGCCATGGCGGGACACACACGCCGATTCAACCCGAGCCACCAGTGGATTCAAAATAAGATTCAGTCTGGCGAACTCACGCTTCAGCATCTGGTTGTCCAAACCTTCTTCTTCCGCAGAACCAATATGAATGCCGAAGGCAAACCCCGCAGTTGGACCGACCACCTGCTCTGGCACCACGCATGCCATACCGTGGATCTGTTTCACTATCAAACCGGAGAAGTTTCGTCCACGGTCCAGGCCTTGGAAGGCCCGATTCATCCCGAGCTGGGCATTGCGATGGATATGAGCATCGGATTGAAAGTCCCTTCCGGAGCTGTATGCACCTTGGCTTTGTCGTTCAACAACGACGGCCCGCTGGGAACCTTCTTCCGTTACATCTGCGACAAGGGGACCTACGTTGCGCGCTATGACGACCTGGTGGATGGCAACGAAAAACCCGTCGACGTATCCAAAGTCGATGTATCCATGAACGGCATCGAACTCCAGGATCGTGAGTTTATTGCTGCGATTCGTGAAGGGCGCGAGCCGAACTCGAGCGTCGCCCAGGTTCTCCCCGCGATGGAAACTTTGGATCGGCTGGAACAGTTACTTCAGTAACTCAATGGGTCATGACCAGGCGGACACTGCATACACTGCTGTCAAGTTAATGAGAATCCGTCGGTTTTGGGGACGGATTCTGCTTGAGTCCAGACCACGAATCAATAATTTAGAAGTGGTAGAGGGCGGCGAATCGGCCGCCAAACAGCGTACGTTCACAACAGCGATTTCGTCTAAGAAACGTCTAGCAGCCCGTGGTTAAAGTCCACTTCACAGATTCAAACGGACCCGATGCGACCGTATCGCGAAGAATGATGAGTGAAGGAGGACGGGATATGGGCATGGGACGAAAGAGACGACGCCAGGAATCGCTGTGGATCGCGACACAGGAGTTGCCGCGGACCAAAGGACACGTGTTCTACGAACGGGTGAACCGGATTCTGGAAGAAGACGGATTCGACCCGTTTGTTGAAGAAGCCTGCCAGAAGTTCTACGCCCCGGTGATGGGTCGGCCCGGTGTCGTGCCGGGTGTGTACTTTCGGATGCTGCTGGTCGGCTACTTCGAAGGGATTGACTCGGAACGCGGCATCGCCTGGCGGTGTGCCGACTCGCTGAGCCTGCGGGAGTTTCTGGGCATTGGGCTGACCGATGGTACCCCGGATCATTCCAGCGTGTCGCGGACACGCCGGCTGATCGATCTGGAAACCCATGCCCAGGTGTTCCACTGGATGCTGGAGCGGCTGGCCGGGCACGGGTTGATCGACGGGAAGACGGTTGGCGTGGACGCGACGACGCTGGAAGCGAACGCGGCAATGCGGTCGATCGTGCGGCGAGACACCAGGAACAGTTATGAGGACTTTCTGAAGGAGTTGGCCCACGCTTCGGGCATTGAAACGCCGACACGAGCCGAACTGGCGCGACTGGACCGGAAACGGCCGAAGAAGGGATCGAACGACGACTGGGTGCATCCCGACGACGCGGATGCGCAGATCACCAAGATGAAAGACGGCCGCACGCATTTGGCTCACAAGCTGGAACACGCTGTGGATATGAAGACCGGCGTCGTGCTGGGGGTGACGGTTCAGGGTGCTGCCACCGGGGATACGACGACAATCAAAGAGACGTTGATCCGCACGGCCGAGAACATGGAGAAGCTGGCAAGCAACCCGAAAACCGAAGCGCAGATTCGAGAAGATTGGTTTTCTGAAGTCGTCGCCGATAAGGGATATCACAGCAACGAAACGATGGTCGATCTTCGCGAATTGGGGATACGCACCTACATCTCGGAACCGGATCGGGGCCGTCGCCGCTGGAAGAACAAGCCGGACGAACAACAGGCTGTCTATGCCAATCGCCGTCGAATCCGTGGAGAACGCGGCAAGGAGTTGTTGCGGCATCGCGGCATGATGCTGGAACGACCCTTCGCTCACGGTCTGGAAACCGGCGGCATGCGACGGGTTCACCTTCGAGGACGGGAAAATATCCTGAAACGGATCCTGGTTCACTACGCGGCCTTGAACCTGGCGTTGATCCTGCGCCAGAAGTTCGGGCAGGGCACGCCACGGAGCCTGCAGGACCGGTCTGCGGCATACTTTGCCGCTCAAATCGTGCTCTTCTGCGTCCAGATGGCGCTTCAAACGCATCATGAACTCCGTCAGCTGGATATCGAGCCCAACGTGGCTATCGAATCCGACGTTACGACTGTGTCAGAGAATCTCACTTCTGCCACGGGCTGCTAGGACCGAATAGAAAACGGCGAGATAGAGACTGCTGGCAGCGGGACCCACTCTTTCTTCCAACTCTGTGAGGAGAGATTCGGCTTCTTCGACGCGTCCCGTGGCAACCAGCTGGACAGCGTTCCAAAGGTTCGACTGGGCCTCATCCACCTGGGATGACAGACTCGGCTGGATTGAGGCGATATCCTCCCACCTTTCCTGCTGCAGGAACAGGATCAACAAACCAAGCCTTGCCGGCACGGAATCCGGCTCCCGGGCGATAGCCGCCTCGTAATACTGTTGGGCCAGCTCATACTCGCGACGATAATAGTGCACACGGGCCCGTGCCGCGGTGATCAGGGGAGATCGTGGTTCGAGCGACTGGGCCTCGATGATGGAATCCAACGCCAGGTCCAGTTCATCCTGCGCAGAAAGGTACAAGGCGTACCAATGGTGCGTTTCCGCATAATCCGGATCCAGATCGCGGGCTCTTCGGAAATAGGTTTCCGCTTCTTCCCAGTTCCAGTCGCGCGACATCAGGAGCATGCCCTTAACAGCATTCGCTTCTGCCAGGTCTGGATTGTGTTCAAGCGCTTCCTCAACATCGGCCAAGGCCAATCCCATGGCGCCCGACGGCTCGGTGGAATACCCGGTTGTCCCCATGACGACCCAGGCGTGAGCCCGGCCTGCCCATGCCTCGGCGTAGTCCGGACTTCGGTCGATGGCCCGCGTGAACGACTCGATGGCGTCCCGGAAACCTGAAGGTGTTCTTTGTTCCAAGTAGTAATGACCCGAACTCACGTCCAACCTGGACTGTTCGGGCACGGCGTCCGTCTCGGCCAGACGGGCCTGCACTTCGGGACTCAGACTGGTGCGGATCTCGTCCGCGACGTTCTGCGCGATCTCCTGAATCGTTCCGACAACGTCGGCCTGACTGCGCTCATATTCTCGGGTCAGAAGAACCTGCCTGCCATCGGTGAGCGTGACACGGACTAACAGTGTTCCGTTGGATTCGAAGACAGTGCTCTCAATCGCAGCGTCAACCCGCAGTTCCTCGATCGCGGTCTGGGCGGCAACTCCCTGAGCCCTGTAAGCCATCGTCGCTGTTGGGGGCAAAACACGCAAACCGGGGATCTGGGCCTCGGCAAGCTTGCCAATCAACTCATCGGTCATAAACACGGCCTGCAGTTCCAGATCGTCACTATTAGAAAGGTTCTGGAACGGAAGAACTGCAATAGATTCGATGGGTGCATCCGCGTCGGAGCTCCAGAGAGCGACAATGCGCGGCACCGCCACGATCAGTGATAGCAGTGCCACGGCCATCAGAAGCATGACAACCGCGACGGGCATGAAACGCCGCGACGCATCTTCAATCGTTTCAGGAGAGCGTATCTTTTCCAGTGCTTGCAGGATTTCCCCGGCATCCGCATGCCGTTGAGCTGGGTCCTTCTCGAGAAGCCTTGACACCAGCTTGCCAAACGGACGCGGAACATCCGAGTTCTTCGTGTCCAGAGGTTCCGGATCCTCTCGCTGAATAGCGGCGATCGTCTCGGCGGCGGAATCCCCGAGGAAAGGTCGGCTGCCCGTGGCCATCTCATAGAGAACAACTCCGAATGAGAAGAAATCCGTTCGCGAATCCACGGTCTTGTTTTGAAGTTGTTCGGGAGACATGTAAGGAATTGTCCCGGCAAACGCGTCGCCTGTTGCCACGCTTGGAACTGTGGCTCCCAGGGACGGAATCCATTCCATCGGTTTTGCCAGTCCGAAGTCGAGAAGCTTCACATCCCCGTCACGTGTGACAAAGATGTTGGATGGCTTGATATCCCTATGTATGAATCCTTTGGCGTGCGCGCCCTTGAGCCCTTCGGCGATCTGTGTCGTGAAGTTGAGGATTTCGTCCAGGGGAAGCGGGCCACCGGTCATCCGTTGTCCCAGAGTCTCGCCTTCGAGCATTTCCGTAACGAGAAACGGACGCCCCTCATGCTCCCCGAAATCGAAAAACGGACAGATGTTGGGATGGTGCAGGGTCGCAACGGCCAGAGCTTCTCTCTTGAAACGGCGCAGGACGTCAGGATCATCGACGATTTCATCGCGGACAAACTTAATAGCCACGAAGCGGCCGAGCCGATTGTCTTGCGCCTTATATACGATGCCCATTCCGCCGCCCGAGATTTGTTCGAGTATTTCGTAATGGGAAATAGTCTCGCCGGCAAGTGAGTCGGAACCATAGTCGGTGGCAGCCAGCAGCAGGCACCTTGGGCAGAGCCCTTCGGCCGACGCGGGGAGTATCTCGGCCTGACACTCGGGACACCTGCGCGATGGGGCTGAGAAATCTGTGGTCATAGGTGTCCTGTAGGCCAATTATCCCTTAACAGTTTGGCATGTCCAGAGGAAAACCGGACCACTAACCCTGCCCCCGCCGCAGCCTGTGGTAGTCTCGGCAGCACGGGTGGATTCACTGAGCGTACCTACAGAACCGGATTGGCGGAAATCTCGGGAGAGCCCCATTCACCTTGCCGTGTAACTTCCACAGTCGTTTGCTTCATATCCCGATATGAACGCATTGCGGCCACTGACATTCTGGAATCTGGGGGTGCCACAATGATGCGACGAGGAATCCTGTTCTCGTTCCTGACACTTCTTTTAATCACAAACGCAGGCTGCTCCATTCGCGGCTACGCCATCAACCAGATCGGCAACGCACTGGCCGAAGGTGGGTCGACGTATGAAAGCGACGAAGACATTCAACTCGTCGGAGAAGCGCTTCCCTTCGGCCTCAAGCTCATTGAAAGCCTGCTCGAGGAGGCTCCAGAGCACGAAGGACTATTGCTTGCAGCCAGTCAGGGATTCACCACTTACGGCTACGTCTATGTTCAGCGCGATGCCGACTATATCGCGGACGAGGATTTGAATATCGCCCGACAGCTGCGTGCTCGGGCTCGCAGGCTCTATATGCGCGCCAATAGCTACGGGCTGCGTGGTTTGGAAAAGCGGCATCGTGGCGTGAGACAGCAGCTCCGAGCGTCCCCGGCCAGCGCCGTGAGCGTTCTCGAAAAGAAGGACGTCCCGCTCATCTACTGGACCGCCGCGTCATTAGGGGCAGCGATCTCCGTGGGTCGGAACGACCCCGTCATGACGGCGCGCCTCCCGGAGGTCGATGCTCTCTTATCACGCGCAATGGTGCTCGACGAGGAATGGAAAGACGGATCCCTCCATGAGTTCGCGATCGTGTTCGCGGGCTCTCGACCTGAGGGGCCCGACTACGATGACATCCTGTTCCACTACGAGAAGGCGCTCGAATTGTCGGAAGGGAGCCACGCGTCCGTCCACGTGGCGTATGCGGAAGCGGTGAGCATACCGCAACAGAACTCGACACAGTTTCGAATGCTACTCGAACGGGCACTCGCCATCAACCCGGACGAATTCCGAGAAGTCCGCCTTGCGAATCTGATCGCCCAAGAACGTGCCGAATGGCTCCTTGAACGCATTGACGACCTCATTCTCGAATTTGATACGGATCCCGTAGAAGGAGAAGGACAATGAAAGGCCTGACGATGACGCTGCTGATGATTCTGACACTAAACCTGAGCGTCCTTTCGACCTCCGCATTCGCTCAGCGGCCGATCCGGATCAATGTTGGAACGGTGGCGCCCAAAGACACCTTGTGGCACCAGATTCTCCAGGAGATGGCACAGGAATGGCGCGACATATCGGGCGGGCGGATCCGCGTCAACATCTACACCGACGGCCAACAGGGCGACGAAACCGAAATGCTCAGAAAATTGCGACGGGGTCAACTGCACGCCATTGGCCTGTCCGGCGCCGGCCTGTCCGCCGTCGAGCCCGGCGTGGGAGCGCTGCAGATCCCGATGCTGATCTCCTCCTACGAAGAATTCGACTACATTCGGGACCAGCTGGCTCCCCGGTTGGAAGCCATGCTCGCCGAGCGCAACCTGATCGTTCTCAATTGGTCCGAGGTCGGATGGGTCCATTTCTTCAGCACCAGACCGGCGCGCACACTGGACGACATTCGACAAATGAAGATGTTCATCGATGCCAACGACCCGGATAGCGAAGAACTGTACCGGGAACTCGGATTCCAGCCCATACCTTCGGAGATCACTTCACTGATCCCCGACCTTGAGACCGGTCGGGTGGATGCGTTTGCCACCGCGCCCCTGTTCGCTCTAACCGGGCAGTCCTTCGGACGGGCGTCCAACATGATTCCTGTCAACTGGGTGGCGTTGGTGGCAGCCACCGTCATCGACAAGGTGACATGGGAATAGCAGATTCCGGCAGAGCTTAGACCGAGGCTCCTGGCAGCCGCGCAAAACGCGGGCGAGAGATTGCGGGATGAGATCCGGCAAATGGGTCAGGATGCTATCACTACAATGCAGGAATACGATCTCCAAATTGTCGACTGGACCGAACAACTCGAACAAGCATGGCAGGTAGAAGCCGAGGATGCGTACCCGCAGCTACGTGGCCGCCTAGTTCCCGCAGAACTCTTCGACGAAGCGGTCCGGCTTCGTGATGAGTTTCGGAGCCGCCAAAACGACAGGTAAATTCCGATGAATACGCTTTCGATCCGAACCCGACTGGTATCGGTTGAGAATTCGTTGTCCATCGCCATCCTGGCCGCCATGTCGCTGATCCCGCTTCTGGAGATTGCCGGGTTGCGACTATTCGGACGCGGCATTCCCGGATCGATTCCCCTGGTCCAGCACCTCACCTTGTGGATCGCGTTCCTCGGGGCCGCGTTAGCGGCGCGATCCGGTTCGCTGCTGGCACTGTCCACTAGCGAGTTCCTGCCCGATCGCTGGTCTCGGCCCACCCGCGTGTTCACGTCGGCGGTCGGCGCCGGCATTGCAGCCTCTCTGGCGGTCGGCAGCTTTGTTCTGGTTCGGATTGATTCGGCGTATCCGGACGAAGTAGCGCTCGGAATCCCACTGTGGCTTTCCGAGGCCATCATGCCGGTGGGATTTACGCTCGTCGCAGGCCGTCTGATCTGGAACGCGTCGAACGAATGGAAGTGGCGCCTCGTCGCCGCTTCAGGATTGTTGATTCCCCTGGTACTGGGCTTCGGATTCGATACAAGCGTCGAAGGTACGGGCCTCGTTCTCCCGCTCTGCCTGTTGATTCTGGCCGCCACAGCACTTGGACTACCAATCTTTGCGGCCATCGGTGGTGTTGCCGTCCTGCTGTTCTGGAACGACGGCTATTCGGCCGCGGCGGTTCCGGGCGAGAGCTATCGCCTGAGCACTTCTGCATATCTTCCCGCGATCCCGCTGTTTACTCTGGGGGGCTATATTCTGGCCGCTGGAGGTGCAAGTCAACGCTTGCTCCGGTCATTCGCTTCTATTGTGGGGTGGATGCCCGGAGGGCTTGCGATCGTCACAGCCCTCGTGCTTGCCTTCTTTACGCCTTTGACTGGAGCGTCAGGCGTGACGATCGTGTCGATGGGCGGGCTACTCCTGCCGGTGATGATCAAGGGCCGGTACCCCGAGAATACCTCTGTCGGCCTGGTGACGGTTTCCGGATCCATCGGATTGCTCCTGCCACCGAGCCTGCCAGTCATCCTGTACGGCGTCTATGCCAATGTCGCGATCAATGAACTCTTCATCGGGGGTCTATTGCCGGGATTTTTGCTGATCCTGGTCGTTGCAGGTTGGGGAGCCGGCCGCGGCTGGTGGACCGGGGCCGAACGGACTCGTTTCGACAGACGCGAAGCGGTGTCCGCTGTCTGGAACGCCAAATGGGAGTTGCTGCTACCGGTCGTCCTCGTTGTAGCAATCTTCGGTGGGTACGCTACGCTGGTCGAAGCTGCGGCGCTGACTGTTCTTTACGTATTAATCGTTGAATGTTTCTTCTATCACGACCTTGCGCTCGGCCGGGATCTTCCGCGGGTCGCTGTCGATTGTGCGACTCTGGTCGGCAGTTTCTTCATAATCCTTGGCGTCGCGCTTGGTTTCAACGCCTATCTCATTGATGCCCAAGTTCCCACCCTGGCCCTCGAGTGGGTTCAGTCTCATATCACGTCGCCGATGGTGTTCCTGCTCGCCTTAAACATACTCCTGATAATCGTCGGCGCCCTGATGGACATCTACTCTGCAATCTTCATCATCGTGCCGCTGGTCGCGCCTATGGGCGCGGCGTATGGCATCGATCCCGTGCACTTGGGCATCATCTTTCTTGCTAACATGGAACTTGGTTACCTGATGCCGCCGATGGGAGAAAACTTGTTCCTGTCATCCATGCGGTTCGAAAAGCCGCTGGGACAGATTTACAAATACACGCTCCCCTACATCGTCTTGATCGCGATCTCAGTCTTGGTCATCACCTATGTCCCCTGGCTCACTTTGGGGCTCGGGAAATTTCTCGGGTACTAACAACCTGTTTCACGAGGCCAGGGTTTCAATCAAATAGCGGATTTTGTCAGCAAGTGCATCCTCGTTGTCAACCGTGTGCTCCACTTCCTGACGGACCAGGCGGGCGAACCGCTGGCGCATGCGATGCACGGCTACCTTCACCGCACTCTCGCTCATGTCGAGGTCGGCGGCCAGTTGGCGATAAGGGACGCTGGGCTCCGATCCGGTGAGGCAGCATTTCATGCGGTCGAATCGCTCCTCACCGCCGACCCCCACTACCTCTTCGCGCAACTGGTCGAGGACTCGATCCAGCAAGGTTCGAGCCCAACGCTGGGCGAATATGGTCTCCGGAGTCGCCTCATCAGCCGGCTCAATGCGAATCTGGCCCTCAGCATCGGTGAAATCCAGAGACACGAACCACTGACCGCCCCCCCGTTTCTGCGCCTGAGTTCGGTCCCATTCGTTCGCCATGTAGTTCTTGAAGGATGACAAGAGAAAAGTTCGAAACTTGCCACGTTCCCGGTCGGCCTGCCGGACATAGCTCTTTTCGAGCAGCTTGGCGAAGAATCCCTGAGTCAGGTCCTCGGCATCGTTGGTACCGTACCCGCGATATCGAGCATAGGTATACACGGCAGGCCAATAGATCTCGCACAGGTTTGCCAACGCTTCATCAGACGACTGTCCCCGGACCTGGCCGGCGGCCAACACGAGGCTCCACCGAGTCGTCGGAAAAGATCGACGAACCGACCTCGTTTCACGTGGCTGATCGTTCAACAAAGCCTCCCATGTGTTCATCGACCGTTCTCAAGAAGCCTCTAATTATCATTCTAATCGACCGGGAGGTCCATCTCCGGCTGCAGTCAACGAAAGGAGTGGGACAGACCCATCACGATAGCCCGAACGCGACCCTTTCTCGGTTCGCAATCGATGCTTTCGATTCCACACTTGTAACTTCCGCGACCGTTCGCTTCATACATAGACGACAGCACAAGCGGATTAGGACCGCAAACTCAGGAGGCTCTAGTGAAACGCAGATCCATCGCCAAATTATCGATTGGGTTGGTCTTGTCCTTAGCGGGTGCCAATCAGGTCGCCGCACAACAGGCAAGCACACTAGAGCAGTTGCAGGTCCTGGTTGGACCCGACGATGAAGTCACCGTCACCGAAGCTGATGGCAAGCTCACATGGGGCAGGATCATCGAACTGTCCCCGTCGTCGTTGAACCTGTTGGTCAACGGGACTTCGCGGCAACTCAACGAAGCCCAGATCCTCGAGATCAGGCAGCGTCGCGGGGACCCGCTCGGCAACGGCGCAAAGAACGGAGCGTGGGTGGGTCTTGGCTTCGGAACGGCCGTGGGAGTCGCGATGTGCGCCGCGGATCTCTGCGGACTCCTGCCGCTCACAGTCGGCCTCTATACCGCTATCGGGGCCGGATTCGGAGTGGGGGTCGACGCACTGAGAAAAGGAGAACGTATCGTTTATCGCGCGCCTGTCAGTGTTTCTTCCAGGGGGCTTCACCTGACGCCAGTGGTGGCCAATGAACAGAAGGGGCTTCGACTCTCCATCGGTTTCTAGGTGCCGAACCGAAAAATGTCGGATTGCCTCCACGGGTCTGAAGCAATGGTACGAAACAATTTGTCTCGGGAGAACACGACGAGAATTCTTATCACAGCGTGTTTAGTTTCATGCCTCGCCGGCATCGCGATAGCGCAGGAGTCAAACCGGCCGCGGGTGTTCGTCACCAACAGCGAATCCTGGGAAAACTCCAGCACTGCCGCTGCAGGAGGTATTTTGGGAGGTATTTTCGCCGGCAGATCCAGCGGAGGGGCGCGGCCGCAAACCGCTAAGATCATCAAGACTTTTGGCGAGCGCTGTCCCGACACCATCGTGACCGTCAGGGAGGACAACGCGGACTATATCGTCATCTTGGAACACGAGGGCGGGAAGATTCCGTTTCAGAGAGACAACAGGTTCGTCCTGATCAACCCGAACGGCGAAGTCGTCTTGAGCGGTTCGACACGGACTCTGGGAAACGCGGTCAAGGACGCGTGCCAAATAATAATGCGCGAATGGACCCGGGCCGGACGATTCACGGCCCAATAGACCCACTGTCTCTCCAGAAATCAACCACGGATCGAGCCGGGATATGGGTTCTGTCGCGGTATGAAAGGACGCCCTTTATCTGGCGGTTGTTAAGAAAAAACTCTTAACAACCCGATCAACGTTGGACCATTGGCTGGGACAGATTCCCGAGTTGGGAATGCGGTAACTCGCGACCTGACTGTATAAACAGTTGGATCAAGTGCGGAAATTACGCAAGCAGGTCAAGGCCGGCATGCTGGCTGAGAGTCGCGGTCAGCGCGCAGTTACGCTGCTGCGAAGCATTCCCCAGCTGGGTCCGATCCGATCGACGCAGATTGTGGCACTGGCCGATACGCCACACCGGTTCCGAACCAAGCGGCAGTTCTGGACCTGTAGCGGTCTGGCGGTGGTCACCCACAACAGCGCGGAGTACGAGTTTAAGGCGGGTTGTGTCCTGCGGCGATCATGAAACGTGATCGAAGATCCAATAACAGAGATCAAGTCCGCCCCGTCCGCTGCCAGATCCACCGCCCGGGATGCTCTAGGTTTTTGGGACGCCTTCAGCCGCTTCCCTCCGCCGGCGATGGTCACCGTAGATTACGTGCAAGGCCATCAGCGCCTGCAAGGGGTGCACTCCGGCCTTCACCAGCGGCCTGCAAAAATCGCTGACGGATCCAGCCTGCTTCACATCGAGCAGCGCCTGGGACGCTGTCTTCTCCTCAGACGTGAGTCCCCACTCAGCAGCAACACCGTCGAAGTCGTCGATCACGCGGGCCCGCATCGCGGCCTCCGTGCGGACCTCATAAAGGAGCTTGTTCAGTTTGTAGGCCGCAGCATCCGGATGGGCGTAAAACTCAAAGCCCGCGTTCTTAAATTCATACGGAGACACTTTCTTGAGACTCGAGGCCGCCTTATCTCTTTCAGGGATGAAGAGCACCATCGCATGACCGTGATGCCAGGTAGGCGTGTACTGAAGTAATTCTCCCGGCTGACGGCCTATGGCGCCGAACATCGCGGCCCAATTGAGCAATTCCGTGTTACCCACCTCGTCGAGTTGTTCGACGGTCAGATCGAGCAAGGCGTCCGTATTTCCCTTTTCCAGCTCACCCAACAACCAGTAGTCAAAGTCGTACTCCGGTTTTGGATATCGCTCTGTTCCAGGAAAGTGCGACATCCCACCGCTGGCCAGTATCGCGACACGTTCCGGGCGCGACCGCATGATTTCGGCTACCCTCCGGCCAAGTGCCTCGCAACGGCGGGGACTGGGGAGCGGTGGCAGGTACACGTTCGTATGAAAGGGAACAACCGGGATCTCGCGATCCGCCAGGATGAGGTCGAAAGGGACGGCATAGGTATGCCCGAGAAGCGCATCCTCGGAATAGGTCATGTCGAAACCGGATCGGACGAGTTGATCGAGCAGGTGTTCGGCAAGCTCTCTGTGAATGGGGCGTTCGAATTCGTGTCCTGCGTATTCGGCGACAGCTGTGCTTCCGGCTACAATTGCGAAAGTCGGGAGGCAGGTCATGGAGAACGTCTCCAGATGATCACTGCCCATGAAGATGAGAACATCCGGCTTCGTCTGATCCAGGATCGTTCCCAGTTCCCTCATGGCCGCCGCCGTCACAGCCAGGTCGCTATCCTTCTCTTCAGGGGATCCGGACAGAAGATAGGGAGCATGGCAAGTCGCCATCGCAGCAACAATCTTACCCATATTTCTTCCTCACGCGCGCCCAAGCGCCACCAACACGAAGGATTGGGTCTCAGTCCCGAGTCTACTCTTCGAACTCGACGCCCATTCCAAGCAACTTCTCCCGCAATCCGTGAAAATCCAAACCTAATTCGCCGTTTCGCAGCCGCTCCCGGGTTGTCTCTTCTTTCGCGATCCGTTCTTCGGACCTCCGGCAGGTTTCCTCAGCCGTTTCGCGTGGGACGACGACAACACCGTCATTGTCGGCGACAACGATGTCGCCGGGCCGCACGAGGGCTCCCGCGCAAATCACGTCTACGTTGACCGAACCGGGGGTGGCCTTCACAGTCCCCCGAGCATGGATAGCCCGCGACCAAACGGGGAATTTCATCGCTGTCAGATCAGTCGTGTCCCTCACGCCTGCGTCGATGACCAAGCCCAGAACTCCGTGGGTTTGGCAGGAAACGCCTATCAGGTCGCCGAACATGCCGTCCGTAGAATCAGACACCAGGGCCACTACGAGGACGTCGCCGGGTTGGACCACGTCGAGCGCAGCGTGGATCATGATGTTGTCTCCGGGATGGGACAACACCGTCACGGCTGTTCCTCCGACCTTGGCTGTCGGATAGATCGGGCGCATGTAGGGCTGCATCAGCCCCGTCCGGCCCTGGGCTTCATGAACCGTAGCGACCCCATATTCACCGAGTTTTCGCGCGAGGTCGGCACCCGCCCGTTCAATCTTGCGAATCACTCTGGGTTTCATTCTGCCTAGATCTCCGCCAATGGACGTGTGTCTTCCCGAGGCCCGTGTAAAACCGGTCGGCCTCGTACCCCGATCTCCTGACACGAGCGCCAATCATATCGTGAAGAGCCAACAGTATTCCGCATGATAAGGATCTCCCCGAACAAAAAAAGCGACAGTCCATAAGACCGCCGCTTTCTGTACCGGTTCTAGCTAAACCTATTTTATCCGAACTCACCGCCGTGGTGGTCATGTGGATCCCCCATCGGTGGTGCTTCCTCGGGCAGTTCGGCAATTGCCGCTTCAGTCGTCAGTAACATGCCCGCTACCGATGCCGCGTTCTGAAGAGCGACGCGCACAACCTTTGTGGGGTCAATCACCCCTGAAGCGACCAGATCTTCGTAGCTTTCCGTCTCTGCATTGAATCCAACCTGTGGGGACTTCTCCGCGCGCACACGACCGAGGACAACGGCCCCTTCAAGTCCGGCATTGACAGCGATCAAGCGCAGCGGTGCCTCCAGACACTGGGCGACGATCAGAGCCCCGGTCTTGAGATCGCCCGGCAGCGTCTCAGCCTTTTCGATGACCGATGGTTGAGTTCGCAACAGCGCGCTACCACCACCGGGAACGATACCCTCTTCAGCCGCGGCGCGGGTTGCGCTCAATGCATCTTCGACACGGGCTTTAATTTCCTTCATCTCCGTTTCCGTGTGGGCACCCACCCGGATCACGGCAACACCCCCGGTCATCCGAGCCAAACGCTCCTGCAATTTCTCCCGATCGTAATCGGAGTCGGTCTGGTCGATCTGGGAGCGGATCTCATGGACACGACCTTCGATTGCACTCCGCGCGCCCTTGCCCTCGATGATCGTCGTGTTGTCTTTGTCAACGATGACCCTATTGGCTTGGCCAAGGTCACCCACACCGATGCTCTCGATCGCAATACCGAGGTCCTCCGTCATGAAGCGGCCACCGGTCAGCGCGGCAATGTCGCCGAGGACGGCTTTCCGGCGGTCACCGAAAGCCGGAGCTTTAACTGCGACGCACTGCACCGTTCCCCGCAGCTTGTTAACGACCATCGTCGCTAGAGCCTCGCCGTCGATGTCTTCCGCAATCACGATCAATGGCCGGCCTTCACGCGAAGCCAGTTCCATGACTGGAACGATGTCGCTCATAGCCGATATCTTTTTCTCGCGGACATACAGGAAGGGATTCTCAAGGACAGCTTCCTGACGATCCTCGTTCGTTACGAAGTACGGCGAAAGGTAACCCCGGTCCCACTGCATGCCTTCGACGACTTCCAACTCAGTCTCCGTCGATTTGGCTTCTTCGACCGTGATCACACCGTCAACACCGACCTGCTTCATAGATTCTACGATCAACTCGCCAATGCGGGCGTCGCCGTTGGCGGAAATCGTGGCAACCTGCGCCTGCTCCTTGTGATCCTCCACGGACTTGGACGCCTTCTGGAGCTCTCCAACGGCAGTCTCCACAGCAATATCGACACCACGCTTGAGATCCATCGAATTCGCGCCGGCAGCAACATTCTTCAGTCCGGTCCGGTAAATGGCCTCGGCGAGCACTGCCGCCGTCGTCGTGCCATCACCCACCTCATCGTTCGTTTTGGCAGCAACTTCACGCAACATCTGCGCGCCCATGTTCTCGTAACGGTCTTTGAGATCGATCTCCTTCGCTACCGCGACTCCGTCCTTCGTAATGTTGGGAGCTCCGAAACTCCGCTGAAGAACGACATTGCGGCCGCGAGGTCCGAGCGTCACCTTGACGGCATCGGTGAGCGCACGGACGCCATCCAGAATCCTGTTTCGAGCTTCGTCGCGAAGCAATATTTCTTTTGCAGCCATAGATACTCCTCTGCTACCTCAGCGATAGATGATTCCTATTAAAGATAGGCACCTTTGATTAGCACTCCAATAAGACGAGTGCCAATGTTACCGGAATTGCCCTTTTGGGTTCAAGGGCTTGGACCTCCCGTGCCCGGACTTTCCGGATTGGCGGCCCTGGGTCCACGTTCTCGGCCCCAGGGGCCGGTTCACCCCGTCGGACTTTGATTGACGGCGATGCCCACTTTCTATAACATTTTCCCCCTGCTTTATTCCTTTTGATGAAAGTAGCCGTGAGGAGCGTCGCAGCCCGTAGCGCTCCCAGTTGGACAATGTAAGGAGAATGTAAGGAGAAGGAGAACTGAGAATGTACAAGATGAAATGTGTTTTCGCCCTGGTGGTGTTTACAGCACTCGCCACCACTCCTCTGATGGCCCAGGACATGACTTTCTTCGTCACGAGCGTCGGCGGACCCGATGGAGGAGACTTCGGTGGCTTGCGCGGCGCGGACGAACATTGCCAGCAACTGGCTGCCAATGAAGGCGGCGGCGGCAAGACCTGGCGCGCCTATCTGAGCCTGACCCATCCCGCACTGACGATCAACGCCCGCGACCGCATCGGTTCGGGCCCGTGGTACAACGCCGAAGGTGTCATGATCGCCCGCGACATTGAGGACCTGCACTCCGACAACGCCAATATTAATGCCACGACTGCGCTCACCGAGGAGGGCGACATGGTCAACCGGCCAGGCCAGCCGAACCGCCACGATGTCCTGACGGGCTCGCGGCCCGACGGAACTGCGTGGCCGTATGCGCTGATGGATCTGCTGAACTTCGACGGGCACGCGTTGACATGCAACAACTGGACCAGCAACGATCCGGAACACAGCGCCATGATCGGCCATGTGGATCGGGGCGGCAACGTCGGCTATTCGCCGTGGAACGCGGCGCACCCCACCGTCGGATGCAACGCGGAAGGCTTTGTGGGTACGGGCGGTGCCGGCCTGCTCTATTGTTTCGCGGCTGACTAAGAAGGCCCGGTAAGAAAAAGATCGCGAGAAACGGAAGCCTCCCGAATCGACCTAAATATCCCGGTTCGGGAGGCTTCTTGTTGTTTTGCAAGCAGCTTTCACGGGCTTCATAGCCGGCTCCCATCCAACCTTAATTGATTCAACAGCTTACGGGTCATGCCCCCTGCGTGTGAATTCTTCACAAACACCTTGGGTCATTGGTTCTAAGGGGTTCTGGTTTGGGCTCAATACCGCTAATTCGGTGTGTTTGGTTTGCAGTCTACGTTCTCAAGGTCCGAGAAGATGATTTCTCAGGACTTGACCTCGAAGATCAGGGAACCGGGACCCGTGCCTTCAGCTCTTCAAACCAGTTTAGGACGATGTTGATCTGGTCGCGGCGGGATTCGCCTGACACCGACTGGAGTATGAGGAAGCGCTCACCGGACGGTTCGATTTCGTAGAACATCCCACCAGGGTTCTGATAAGGTCCCCGGAAAAGCGGCACCGGTGTTCCAACATTGAACTCTCCATTGTCCGGATCGGATGCGAGGATTGGAACTCTCCGGCGGAAGCGGTGTCGGAGCCCGAGTCGTGACGAAACATGTCCTGCGAGGTTGAGAGGACCGACAGCCATATGACAACGTCGTCAAAAGGATGGCGGCCGAAGACCATCCTCTAGAAATCGTCCGTGATTTTCCTACCCAATGCCGGGGCATCCTTGCCCAATTTACGGTTATTACATTAATTGGCTGCCGTCGTGCTTATTGGCTGCCGTCGTGCTTATCTTCCTTAGTAGATTCGCAGCTAGGAGAGGACATGATTGGTGTGGAGAAGCGATTGGAACAACTCGAACATGAGGAGCGCGTTCGGATCACTCATAAACGAAATGGAAAATGGGTTACCTGCAAGGCAGAGACACTTTGATTTAAAACATCAACG
Source organism: Terriglobia bacterium (assembly GCA_965218085.1). GTDB lineage: Bacteria > Acidobacteriota > Terriglobia > 20CM-2-55-15 > 20CM-2-55-15. Next base: position 1,179,071 of record CBDCKF010000002.1, read on the forward strand.
GCAAGAAAAGAGAACTATTGCCATGAAACGAACTTTCACACTTTTTGCGACTCTGAGTCTGGTGGTCTCTCTGAGTGCCGCCTCGCTTTATGGAACAGTCTGGGAACTCACACCTCGGATCAAAATAAGCCAAGTCACAGGCTTATGGCAATCTGGCGACATTGCACTTCATCTGTTCGATGACGGACACTATGAAGTAGATGTGGACGAAGATGGCGTGCCAGATATTCGCGGGGAGTTTCTCCTCAGCGCAGATCAACCGCCGACCATAGCCATTAGGGATACGGACGGTCGCTCCAGGTGCCCGGTCAGTCAAGTCGGCAGTTATTGGGTAGAAAGGATAGGGGGGATTCTTCGGCTAACGGTGATTTTAGACCCTTGCGGCGACCGCGGCCTAAAACTCTCAAGCCGGTGGAGGCCTCTGATTCCGCATAATGCTGTTTAGGGCCGTGCCTCATCTCACCGAGATTGACAAAGCGCTTGTCTACGTTCAATAAGAAACAAACATTGAAAGATGAGAGGTGAGCCATGAAGGACTATTGCACCTGCGGATTTCAACGGATTGAAGAAACGTTCTTGAGTGGAGGCAGCGTCAACTGCTGTGATTGCAGACAGCCCATTTGCTGCGATGTCGTTCGTACCGATCCGACCGTAGAAACACATCCAGCTGAGACCCGCAACGAAGGGCGTTTCGCATGCTGGCAACACCGATACGGGGTTGCGGATTTGGTCGGTGCACACGCAATGAATAAGCAGTAGGACTTCGCCTGTACGGGGAAAGACTAGTTTCGTTCCACCAGCGTCTTCTCGGTATCCTGGCCCACGCACTTCGGGTACCTAGCAACCTATGACAGCACGTAATCCACTTCAGATCCACTGAACCCGGTCACATCATCCAAGAGCCAGTCAAATGGGATCTCCGCTTCAGGAGAGCGTGCCTCACAGCCGAGGATGCGTTCTTGAGCACGCAGCAAGGTGGCCGTCCATAGCCACTATTCTTCGTCATTCGCTCCCTCCGGTAACTCGCCGTCTTTCAGGAGTAGCCGGGCTTCGTTCGCTATGCTGGCGGGTATCAAGAAAGTCACCGGGCGGCCATGGGGATTGAACACCGTCCCGCGAAACGCACCCCGGAATGCGTCGTACTGGTCCTCACCTCGCGTGAGATAAGCTATACCAGCGCCTTCAAGCAAGGACTTGATAATGGAAACCTCGGCAGGGTCGATACTCTCGAAGACGATTTCTAGGGCCTCACCGTTCTGCATGACTGGTATTGAGAGGGGCGGTCCGCTTTCGCACAGGGTCAAGGATACAGCAAGCATCTGGGTTGGGCTGTTATAGTCACCCGCGATGAGTGGCGCTACACAGCGACTGCGGCGCCCGAGCCCGATGGGAACGGTTATCGCGCCCTCGTTCTTTCTGTTAACTGTGAAGAGGTAATGTTATAGAAGCTAGCAGTTGGGGATGCGAGAACAATACAAACGAATGTACAGCAGAGCGCGGCAACCGGAGGATCTGCCGTGGCACCGCGAAACGGCCTCCCCGCTACTAGTCGCCGCCGCTGACCGCATTGCCGGTGGACGGGCCCTCGACCTCGGTTGCGGGACGGGCACATACGCCACCTACTTAGCGAGTCGGGGCCTCGCGGTCACGGCCATCGATTTCACACCGCGGGCCCTGGACATGGCCCGAGAGCGTGCGTCTCGGCTCGGCCTGTCGATGGAGTTTGTCGAGACCGACGTACTGGAGTGGGTTGGGAACGGGACGTTCAACCTCGTGCTGGACTCTGGGTGTCTGCACGGGATAAGTGGAGCTGGTCGCTTGGCCGCGTACAAGCAGCGCTTACTCGAATGGCTTGCCCACGACGGGCAGTACGTTCTGTCCCACTTCGTCCGGCGGCACTGGCTGGACTGGCGACCGGTCGGCCCGCGGCGCAGGACCCGGGAGGAGGTGACCTCCTTGTTCGCGCCAGAGTTGGTCGAGCGCGACTATACCGACGAAGTTGCCCGCGCTCCTCTGCCCGTTGGGCCGACTTTCAAGATCGGACATTACCTGTTCGAGCCGCGGTCTGGGCCAAGCGGGCCGAGGCAGTCGAGTCAGTAAGTAATATCAATCATTTACTACCGAGGCACCCTGCCGAGCCACACCCGAGGCAACCGAGTCGTTCACCTGGCCTTCCTCGACAGCGACTCGCCCCACGGCCTCGATTCTAAGTTGTTGGTTTTAGGGAATGACTCGACCGACTAGGTTGTTTCTGGCCTACGGTAGGAAATCTCAACGTCCGACATGATGATTTCTCAGGACTTGAGCCGTCATCTCTGTCTCCACCAACTTCCCCTAAGCCGACTACTGGGTCGTTAATGCCCCCGATTCCTAAACGCTAGGCGACTTTTCGTTACCTAATCCGGGGGGAATTATTTGAATCCACTTTTCCGTATAGATGATTTGTCGTTACCTTGACACAAGACACTACCGTTCGAATTACTCAATAAAAGCGTCATCCACACCTATCCACTGGAGGGCTTTGCTTACCTCCCTGAAGACCGTCACGTTCTCCGGTGATTCCTGGCTATACGCTTCATATAGACGGGAAAATCCGAAGGGAAGATTTTCAGGGGCAATTATCGCAGTCTTGAAATCGTCAGACTTTCCAGTCAGGCGGTCCACAACCATCGTATTCAATTCGCGCAATCCGTCAGCCGTAACAGTAGCCAATTGAGCGTTTCTCAGGTCCGCGATCTCGTGAAAACCGGGCTTGTACTGCTCACTATCAAGCAGTTGCTTGTAGGCTGCGAGAAGGTCGGAATCTGAAAGCTCGCCCTCCCAAGAGCTAACAAACACTCCCTGTTCTTCATCAGTAGTGTCCCAACGTTTAGATGGGCGTCGCCCATAGGTTATTGAGAATGGTCATGTTAGATCGGCTGAGAGCCAAAATCGATTTGAATTTGATTGCGTACTGGCGGCATCCTTCCGCGACTTTGCGGCAGGAGGCGGCCTATGAATTCCGGCAAGACGATCTTCTCTCAGCTGATGGACTTTCTTCCCCGTCAAGACTTTCGTCGATGCGTCGATCGCTACCGTGGCAACTACAAACTCCAACGTTTTTCCTGCTGGGATCAGTTTCTGTGCATGGCGTTCGCGCAATTGACCTACCGGGAGAGTCTGCGCGATATCGAAGCCTGTCTGCGTTCGGCTGGCACGAAGCTTTATCACATGGGCATTCGCAGCCGCGTCTCCCGCAACACCCTTGCGAATGCGAATCAGGTGCGCGATTGGCGTATCTATGCCGACTTCGCCCAGACGCTGATCTCCATGGCTCGCGAGCTCTATGTTGGCGACAGTTTCGGTGTCGACCTCAAGCAGACGGTTTACGCACTCGATGCCACAACGATCGATCTGTGTCTTTCCCTGTTCCCGTGGGCACGCTTCCGCAAGCACAAGGGAGCTGTCAAACTGCACACGGTTCTGGATCTGCGCGGCAATATTCCTTCCTTTATCCTGATTACACACGGCAAAGTTCACGACCTCCATCTTCTGGATCAACTCGCCTTCGAGCCCGGAGCCTTCTACATCATGGATCGCGGTTATCTGGATTTCCGGCGCCTGTACAAAATCAGTGTCGCGGCGGCGTTCTTCGTGACACGCGCGAAAAAGAATTTCGTCTTCAATCGTCTTTATTCACTCGATGTGGACAAGTCCACCGGAGTCCTCAGCGATCAGATCATCAGCCTACGCGGCTTTTACTCTCGCAAGCGCTATCCAGAAAAACTCCGCCGCATTCGCTTTCTCGATCGAGAGCACAACAAGTACCTCGTCTTCCTGACCAACAATTTCGCGCTGCCAGCGGCGACCATTGCCCAACTCTATCGCTGCCGCTGGCAGGTCGAACTGTTCTTCAAGTGGATCAAACAGCACCTACGCATCAAGGCGTTCTACGGCACAACCCCCAATGCGCTGAAGACTCAAATCTGGACCGCCATCTCGGTCTATTTGCTTGTTGCCATCGTGAAAAAACGGCTCAATGTCAACGCCAGTCTCTACCGAATTCTCCAGATCGTCAGCGTCACCGTTTTCGAAAAAACGCCCCTTTTAAAGGCCCTTTCCGCCCTCGACTATCAAGATTCAGACTCGGAGAACTCCAAACAACTGAATCTATTCAACTAACGTTGGGACACTACTGGTTCTTCATATATTTTGAAAGAGATGGGCATTTTGCTGTCCTCGGACTATGTACAAGGGGTTCTCAACTTCCGACAAGATGTAAAAAGGCCCAAGAACAGGGGTTCTCAACGTCCGAGAAGATGATTTCTCAGGACTTCAGAATGGATTTCGTGGTTCTGGGCTTACGGCATCGGTAACAAATGCTCCTGATCCAGAGCCAGTTGAACGTCAAATGTTTTTACTGTGATGGCCACGAAGCTGTAGTACCCCATCAGGCCCGCAAGATTCATTACACCCTGCTCGCCGAACAACCCCAGTGCGTTCGCGAATGTCTCCGCGCTCAATTTCTCGCTACCAAACACGTCGCGACCAAACTCGATGATCGTGGTTTCCGCATCGCCCACACCGGCTGGACTACGGCGGTGTTTCACGATTTCTATGATTTCGTCTTCGAGACCGGCCGCTGTGGCGTTGTCCTCATGCTGTGTCCATACATACTGGCTATTAACTTCCCGAGCCGTCGTGAGAATCGCAAGTTCGGTGAGGCGCTGATCGAATTGCGTGCCAAACCTTAGGTATGTGCTCGCTGGGAAAATGTGCTCGGCCATCTCTGGGGAGTACATCCACATGCCGACCGGTCCCCTGAGTCCATCGGCATAACGGCTTTCGGGATTGACGATGATGTCGAAGACGCGTTGTCCGTATTCATCGAGATCACCTGCACGATCGACTGTGGGAAGCCGTGCCATGGAATCCTCGTTTATATCGGCCGGAAGCGTCACCGGATATTGTTCGGTCCCTGTCGGCTCTGCGCCGACAGGTTCAAGAGCTGAGGTCGCGGGCGTGCTCTCGCCTCTGCACGCGGCGAGGCCGGCAACCGCCACGCACATCACGATAATCAACCAATGTAACGACTTCATGTCATACCTCCAGAAGCGTGCTGTTGCTGGTCACAGAGCTGTCACGACTTGAAACTTTCGCCAGTGACATTAAACGCAGGTGTTGCATCGACCGGTTGATCTGAAATGATTTAACAGGACTTGACCTCGAAAAACTACGGCACCGGGACCCGTTCTTTCAGTTCTTCAAACCAGTTCAGGACGATCGTACTACGACTCTCTCAGCGCTGCCATAGGCGTCAGCACCTGCCTATATCGCTTATCCGCCGCTTAGGACAATATCGTTTCTATGCGAATTACTTTGACGACTTACATCCCTACTCGCCAGCATTCGGTTGACGTTGCCTTTTCCACCAGATTTTGTCCCGCTCTTTCTTCAGTTCAAGACGGTCCTGATGTTTCTGCTGCTTGAGCCACTTCTTTCCTCCACGACGCTCCTGAAGCCGGCGGTTGTCATCCTCGTTTTCTGTTCTGCGGTTCTGAGCTTCTTGTCCCCTCCTTTCCCAAGAACACGGTTGGACGCCACTCTTATTTACCAAAACGGTGAGAAGTTCAGTCGGCTTGTCACATGGCTTGGCTCGATACTCTTCGAGCAGAGCGTCAACTCCCTCAATACTAAGAGCCTGTGGGTTGAAATACAGTTTCCACCCTCCGTCTTTATATTTCGGCCGCTCCTCGTACATTTCTGCGCCGACTGGTCCGCCGCTCGTAGCCTGCATCAGACGAGAAAATCTTTCCTGTAGCTTCGGTATTTTAAATCCACCTAACCAGGGATCGAACTCGACTACTTTCCAATCCATTCTGCCCCCCCCCCGCACAACTGCCTTGCTGGCAAAGCTACGGGCCTCAGACTGGGAAATCAAATAATCGCCTGTGAACAAAGCTACGCTAAGAGTCTCTCTGATTTCCAAAGATACCTTATCGTTGGGCGGGGAGTTTCCTGCGAATCACTAGTGGCTCGGAGGTGGGTCTGGTTCACTGGAAGCCGGGAATTCCGGCCTGCCGCCGCGCGCGCGTTGACATAACACCCATACGACGCCACTGTCAGCATTGCCATAGGGGTCAGCCCCTGCTTATATCGCTTATCCGCTATGGGTGATTCAACGACGCAAGCGATTTGGCTTCACGCTCAAACCGGGCGAGACGGTCGGCGTCTCTGGCGAACTCTTCTGGAAGTGTCTGAATCGCAACTTCACATCCCAACTTAACTTCACGTCCAAACTTGATGTCGCGTGCTTGCCACACCTCTCCCATTCCACCCTTACCCAGGAGTGTGCTGATCTCGTAGTGACCGAGTTTGGTGCCAGATTGCATCGTTATAGTGTGTCGCTGAAAAACAGTGAAAAACTCTGCAAAGGATACTAAAGCAGGAAGTTAGGCGCTATCAAATTCTCAGGTCCTGAGAAACGAGGTGATTTCAAACGGTCGATGCAACACTTTACGTGAAAGGTCCGGGAAGAGGATTTGTCGTTACCTTGAACTTGCGGTGGAAGCTTGACCGAGATCCGAAGTCGGCCCCAGAAAACATGGTTCTGAGTAGCACGACCTCAAGGGGTAAGAGGCAATAGATTAGCTGCACCTAGAAGGGTGCCATCGGCCCTTGAACGAAAGCACCAGTCAAGGTTCGACCCTCTCGATTACCTTCGGTAACAATAATCTGCAGCGTAGCTATCCGAAATCCAGGAGCGAAGCAGCCAGCTGCAGGCGTGACGTCAAGCGTGTAGAGCCCTTCACCGACTTCGAGTGGCACTCCTGTGGCAAAGGGTCTGTCTTCAAGGTGCAATGTGCCTGGGAGTGGAAAACCGACTGGGGGAAAGGGGACTTGTGAACAGTCTTGTTGCGTAAACGGCTGATGAACAGAGAAGGCCGACGCCCGGAGTCCTTCTACGGCTTGTCCAGTCGAAGCATCTTTCACGAGAACAACAAGGCGCGCCCCAAAACACAATGTCGATCCGCCGCCTGGCAGTGGCTGCCCGCAGTCTAGATCAGAACCACTTATCTCAAGTTCCAATGCGCCTGGCGGACCTCCGCCCCTTCCTTGCGCCTGAGCGTAGTTCACGTCGCTACCGCTGTTTCCCGTCACTTCGTCGAGTATCCAGCCGAAGGGGAGTTCGGCTTCTGGCGTGCAATGCTCACAGCCGAAAATGCGGGTTTGGCCCTGGGGGAGGGTGGCTCGGGAGATGGCGATGAAGGTGATGGACATTTGCCCCCGGTTGCGGTAAAGACGTTCTACTTTTAATTCACTTGGCTTTAGGATGAATCAGGAGGGGCAATCTTATGGGGGTAAAGATCATTGCCACGCCTAATCCGCGCGGCAATCTGGGCGGCGGAGGCTTGGATCAGGAGTTCATGCGCGTGGCCAATGCCGCCAACCGCCCGGGTGGGTGGAGACACGTCCGTGATTACACCTCCCTGGACGATATGTTCGAAAAGGTTAGGTGGGAGATGAGCTTCTATCGGGCTAATTGTCTGGAAGACCTTGAAATTGACGCGCATGGGTCTCCAGGTTCTTGTGACGCCATAAGACTGACACCGACCAATACAGCCGAAGCCTTCGGGAATCTTCTAAAAAGTCAGCCCAACTTGCGACTTCTATGCGACGAAGTTCATATCTTCTTGAACGGATGCAACACAGCGGTCCGAACTGCGGGACACGAAAGCATCTCCCAACAGGTGTCTCGACATACTCCGACCCGGGCGGCCCACGGTATACACGTGGTGGTCTGCGGCACGGTGGGCTACTCAAAGGGAACCCAAATGGAAGGAAACATCAAAACAGAGAGGAAGGTGTGGGTTCAGGTTGGACGGGAGAGGCACCTTCGAAACGCCTTTCCTCGGGTATCGGACGGTCGGGGAGGCTTTCATCCAGGATCAATGGAGGCTAGAGGCGCACGCAGTTGGAGAGGATTCGTGGAGGGGAGACCGCTATGAGGGACGTGAAGATCACCGGAACGGGCACAGGGCAGGAATATGTCCTGACTGATGATGAACGTGATTCGTTCCGTCGAGAACTTTCGCGCACGGCACCCTGGAGGACCCTCCGGACCCTGATAGCCTTTCTGCTGGGTCTAGACCGCTACCCATCGCCGCGCGTCGCCCCCGATGCATACATCACGGTTACGGAGAACAGCGGTGCTGTCTATAGGTACATCATCTCCGGTCGCACGGTATTGCAGGACGAGCGCACCCAACGCTTTCGCCAGTTCTATATGGGAGCGGTGATGTTGGAGTGGGTCTATTAGAGACGTTCCGAGCAAGGCTAGTGCTCTATAACTCGGCGTCCTGGGGTCATCGCAAACTTGCGGCAAGGGTGCGCAAGGCGCTGCATGGAGGCGACCGATGATCAGTCGTTCGCCGACATTGCCTGACGGGCTGGAAGAGTGCCCACCCGCAACGCCTACCACTCCACCAACGTCTCCTCACCAATCCCAGCCATTCAACACGGACACTTCAACGGTTCAGGCAGCACATAGTCCACGTCAGATCCACTCAACAAAGACTCGCCCCACCGCCTCGATTCTAGGTTGTTGGTTTTGGGGATGACTAGACGGACTCGGTTTTTTCAGCCCGGCGATGTGAAATTCTCAACGTCCGGGAAGATGTTTCAGATCAACCGGTCGATGCAACACCTGCGTTTAATGTCTCTGCCGGATTAGCGAAGTCCAGCGTCTCACGGGGTCGCCCGTTGAGCTTCCTTGCGATCATATCCAAATGCTCCTGTGAGTGAACCGACAAGTCCGTCCCTTTAGGGAAATACTGTCGGAGCAAACCGTTCGTGTTTTCGTTCGAACCCCGTTGCCAAGGACTCCGCGGATCGCAAAAGTAAACGGCAATGTCGGTGGCCAGAGTGAACCGTTTGTGATTGGCCATTTCCAATCCGCGATCCCAGGTCAGTGTTTTATAGAGTTCGGTCGGGAGTTTGTCTGCGTGTTCGATCAGCGCGTTGATGACGGTTTCAGTTTCCTTATTCGGAACCTTCACCAGCATCACGTAACGGGAGTAACGTTCGACCAATGTCGCAATGTAGGTGTTTTTCGAACCCGCTATGAGATCCCCTTCCCAGTGTCCGGGGACCGCACGATCTTCAATCGAAGCCGGGCGCTCACGGATCGATATGAGATCCGGGATCTGCCCGCCACCCCGGCCTTTGCGACTGGCATGCCGGGACCGGCGAATCGTGCGTTGGGTCCGTAGATGCTGTGTCAGTTCTTTCTTCAGAGCCCCGCGGGCCTGGATGAAAAGGCTGCGATAGATCGTTTCGTGTGACACGTAAAGTGACTCGTCGTCTGGATATTCGCGTTTCAGCCAACCCGCAATCTGTCGCGGTGCCCAATCCTCCCGGAGCTTCTCTTCGACGAGCCCGCGTAACCGGGGATAGCGGATCAGTCGACATCGCTTCGGGCGGTGAGCCCGTTCCCATGCGCGTTCATCCGCGTCCAACGCTCGATAGTTATCATAACCGCCATTGCGACCGATCTCCCGGCTGACTGTGGAGGGTGCACGCGACAGCGACTCGGCAATTGAACGGATCGATCCCTTTGCGGCAATGCCTCTGGAAATCTCTTCACGCTCGGCGAGCGTCAGCGCCCGCTTAGAGCGGCTTCGTGTCCTGGGACAGATTCCACCATACGGTGCGATCTGACCATAAACCGACGATCCCTCCTTTCCGAACACACGTCCGATCGCTTTCAGACTCTCTCCGCGCTGCCAGCGAATCCACACCTCGTCTATATCGGCGAGTGTGTAGCCTCGCCGCACCCGGTCTTTACTCTGTTTCTTCCGTCGTTTCTTACGCATACACTCCACCTCCTCCTTTCAGGTACAGTGTTGCATCGATCTATTGAGACCACCTGATTTCTCGGACGTTGAGAATTGAATCCGAGTTCTGTGATTCTCATCGGCTCGCCTCGAAAATCCGAAGCGCTTGAACTTGACCATGTCTTTATCTGTACCGACAGGCCCGACGCCTGCGAAAGAGAGCTGTCAGAATTCGGGATGCAGTTTGGGAGACATCGCATCCATCAAGGTCAGGGCACTGCTATACTCATTCCGATCGGAGGGAGTTGGGCGAGAGGAGGACCAGAAAAACGTCGGTATTCTCGATGGCGTCGACGATACGCTCTGTGAAGAACCCGACTTGAACGGTTTCGCAGTCGATCCACTCATCGTATTCTGCCGGGCGTAGCGCTCGGGCCAGTCGATCCGCGATGTCGGCGTCTTCGCGAGCGTAGCTTAGAAAGACACGTCGTTTTATGGGCCTTCATGGCTTGTCGTCGAAATATCCTTCGATGAGTTGATTTGAACCCCTGCACGCGTCCTGTCAAGGGTAAAAGAGTCACAGGTTTTTCCGTTACCCCCTCGTCGGATCGGCGTATTATTCTGACCGCAAATGAAAAAGAAACCAGGCTCGCTCGTACACAGTTTAATCCAGCGTCTTGCGAGCGCACGCCCTCGAGGCGACACGTGCGCTCTGGCCGTGGTGATCTTCCTGACACAATCGACACTCGGATTCTCCCAGGGCCCTCAGACAACATACACGGTCGCGCAAGCCGAGTCCGGCGCCGGCGTTTATGCCTCCGCCTGCGCGGGGTGCCATCTGGCCGACCTCCAGGGTTCCTTCGAGGCGCCCGAGCTGGCCGGCCCGAACTTCCGGAACAACTGGGGCGGACGGCCCGTGGCGGAGTTCATGCAACGGATCGCCACGACAATGCCTCCCGGAGACATCGGATCGCTGGCAGAGGCTGAGGTCGCCGCTATCGTCGCCTATATTCTCGCGGCCAACGAGGTCGCGCCGGGGGCGGGCGCGTTGACCGTCGCCTCACCCGGAACGCTTATCCCGGGGATGGCGCCCGTCGTTACCGATGTCGCGGGGGTTCCACCGGTTCCGGGCAGGTCGGGCCGCGTCCGGTCGCCCGACACCGTTCAGGCCCCTCCCGAGTTCCTGGGAGACGTGTCGGAATCCGCCGGCGGTATTACCGAGACCTACAGCGTTGTGGATTCCTACATTCCGGTATCGGACGCCGACTTGCGGAATCCCCCCCGGGGGGATTGGCTGCACTGGCGCGGTTCGCCGGGCTCGAACGGTTTCAGTTCGCTGTCCCAGATCGATAGAGACAACGTCAATCGCCTGCAACTCGCATGGGTATGGGGGCTTCCCGATGGCAGCCGCTATCGGACCGCGCCTCTCGAGCGCGACGGAGTGCTGTTTCTGACCGGCGCCGGCGACCTCGTTCAGGCGCTGGATGCTGCTGAGGGGTCTCTGCTGTGGGAGTACCAGCGCAAGGATGCGAGCGGAGAAGCACGGGTGCAGAGCGTTGCCCTATTCGAGGACCAGGTTCTGGTGTCCACCAATGACGCCGCCATGGTGGCGCTGGATGCCCGGACGGGAGTCGTTCGCTGGGAGACGCAGATCGAGGGCTCCGATCTCGGATTCGCAAACACCGCCGGGCCCATCGTGGCCGACGGCAAAGTCATCAACGGCATCAACGGTTGCACTCGATTCATCGAGGAGAGCTGTTTCATAACCGCTCATGACGTCCGGACCGGAGAAGAACTGTGGCGTACCTACACGATCGCCCGACCGGGCGAACCGGGCGGCGATACCTGGGGCGACCTTCCATGGGAGCTCCGGGCCGGAGGAGACCTCTGGAACGGGGGCAGTTGGGATCCCGAACTCGGTCTGGTGTACTTCGGAACGGCTCAGGCAAAGCCCTGGGTCGCGGCCAGCCGGGGCCTCACCACAGATGACGCCACGCTCTACGCCAACTCGACGTTGGCCCTCGACACCGACGATGGGCGCATCGTCTGGTACCGAAACCACGTTCCGGGAGAATCGCTGGACCTGGACGAAGGATTCGAGCAGGTCCTGGCCGACATCGACGGCCGTCCGTCGTTGCTGACCATCGGCAAGCATGGCGTCCTGTGGAAGCTGGACCGGCGGGACGGGACGTTCCTTGGAATGAAGGAGACGGTGTACCAGAACGTGCTTTCGATCGATGCGACGACCGGAGAGATCCAGTACCGGGAGGACATCGCGAACGCCAGGGTCGGGGATTGGGTTTCGGTTTGTCCGTCAACGGCGGGCGGCCACAACTGGCACGCCACCAGCTATTCCCCTGACGCCGGTCTGATGGTGATCCCCCTGAGCCAGAGCTGCATGGAGATGTCCGGGCGGGAGATCCTCCTGGAAGCCGGAGGCGGGGAGAGCGGAGCCGACCGTGCATGGATGGAGATGCCTGGAACCGACGGCAACGTCGGAAAGCTGGCAGCCTATGATGTCGCCTCGATGGAGGAAGTCTGGAGCGTCGAGCAGAGGGCGCCGTTTCTAACTGCGACGCTGACCACCGCGGGCGGTATCGTGTTCGCGGGCGATTACGACCGGTGGTTCAGGGCGTTCGACGTTGAGACCGGAGAAGTCCTGTGGCGAACCCGCCTCGGCACATCGGTACAGGGATTCCCGATGACGTTCGAGGTGGACGGCGTACAATACGTGGCCATGACCGCGGCCCGGCAGGGTGGGAGCCCCTGGCGCATCGCCACGTTCCTCGCAACCGACTTCGTCAGCCCCGAACAGGCGAACGCGCTTTACGTTTTCCGCCTCATGGATCCTTAGGAACGAATATCCGAATGCAGCTGGAGCCGCTGTAAGAGACAAGGAGGAGGCCTATGGAAGGCAGAATCTCGAATCTCGTGAAGATGTTTGAGAACGGCACGATATCGCGCCGCGACCTGATGCGGAGTCTGACGGTGCTGGCAGCCTCGGGCACGGCAGCCGCCGCGCCCCGGCCCCAGGACACGCCGTTCACTTCCAGCAGGATCGACCACATCAGTATTCAGGTGACCGACCTGCCTCGCGCGATTGCATTCTACGAAGACGTATTCGGCCTTTCCATTCTGAACCAGGACGAAGCCAACGAAATAGTTCGAATGGGTACGACGCGGGTGATCGTCTCTCTGCACCGTAAGCCCCCCACTGGAATCGTCGATCATTACGCGATCGCCGTTGACGGGTTCAACAGAGATCAAGTGACCCAGGCACTTGCCCGGCACGGGTTGACTCCGGATCAGAACCTGGACTGGGGATTCCACGTCCTGGATCCGGAAGGGATTCCCGTTCAGATCGTGGGGACGTGAGCCCCGGCGTCGCTACGCGTTCCAGGAAACGACGGCAAGAAAAGCTCAACTCCTGTGTAACGCCTATCCGGAAGTTAGGAAACCTCCCCGAACGACGGGTGTCTTGAACAGAATCGACTTCTCCGCATAGGCCACGATACGTCCAAGTGGAATTACTACGAGCCTATCCAGGGGCTATTGTTCAAGTTTTCGAGGGTTAAACAGGCTGAAGCAGCGGCACTTTCAAGGCACTGGCACCCGTTCCTTCAGTTCTTCAAACCAGTTCAGGGCGACGCCCTGAAACTTGTTCTAAGCCTTGCAAATGATACGGACGATGGACATGCAAGTTGCGATCATGTTGGCTTGAACGGTGGACCGCCAACAGTTCCCAAGCGTCAGATCGCTGAGCCGTACTCTGGGTCAAGCGTCTCCTCAGGGTCGTAGTCGGTGATCTTGCGTGTCACCCGCCACCTGGGATTCTTTCTCAGTTGGTAGAGAAACCGGTACGGCGGCCTTCCATCCACTTCCTTCAGGACCTCATACAGTTGGTCCTGGTAACGAAGCGTAATGTACGTGTTCCACCCCGTCTTTCGGCGGCATGAACCCACGAGGAGATCGTAAGATTTTCCTTCTGACGGGTGGATGCGATCGGGAATGCGCGGACCTAGCAGCCCGTGGTTAAAGTCCACTTCACAGATTCAAACGGACCCGATGCGACCGTATCGCGAAGAATGATGAGTGAAGGAGGACGGGATATGGGCATGGGACGAAAGAGACGACGCCAGGAATCGCTGTGGATCGCGACACAGGAGTTGCCGCGGACCAAAGGACACGTGTTCTACGAACGGGTGAACCGGATTCTGGAAGAAGACGGATTCGACCCGTTTGTTGAAGAAGCCTGCCAGAAGTTCTACGCCCCGGTGATGGGTCGGCCCGGTGTCGTGCCGGGTGTGTACTTTCGGATGCTGCTGGTCGGCTACTTCGAAGGGATTGACTCGGAACGCGGCATCGCCTGGCGGTGTGCCGACTCGCTGAGCCTGCGGGAGTTTCTGGGCATTGGGCTGACCGATGGTACCCCGGATCATTCCAGCGTGTCGCGGACACGCCGGCTGATCGATCTGGAAACCCATGCCCAGGTGTTCCACTGGATGCTGGAGCGGCTGGCCGGGCACGGGTTGATCGACGGGAAGACGGTTGGCGTGGACGCGACGACGCTGGAAGCGAACGCGGCAATGCGGTCGATCGTGCGGCGAGACACCAGGAACAGTTATGAGGACTTTCTGAAGGAGTTGGCCCACGCTTCGGGCATTGAAACGCCGACACGAGCCGAACTGGCGCGACTGGACCGGAAACGGCCGAAGAAGGGATCGAACGACGACTGGGTGCATCCCGACGACGCGGATGCGCAGATCACCAAGATGAAAGACGGCCGCACGCATTTGGCTCACAAGCTGGAACACGCTGTGGATATGAAGACCGGCGTCGTGCTGGGGGTGACGGTTCAGGGTGCTGCCACCGGGGATACGACGACAATCAAAGAGACGTTGATCCGCACGGCCGAGAACATGGAGAAGCTGGCAAGCAACCCGAAAACCGAAGCGCAGATTCGAGAAGATTGGTTTTCTGAAGTCGTCGCCGATAAGGGATATCACAGCAACGAAACGATGGTCGATCTTCGCGAATTGGGGATACGCACCTACATCTCGGAACCGGATCGGGGCCGTCGCCGCTGGAAGAACAAGCCGGACGAACAACAGGCTGTCTATGCCAATCGCCGTCGAATCCGTGGAGAACGCGGCAAGGAGTTGTTGCGGCATCGCGGCATGATGCTGGAACGACCCTTCGCTCACGGTCTGGAAACCGGCGGCATGCGACGGGTTCACCTTCGAGGACGGGAAAATATCCTGAAACGGATCCTGGTTCACTACGCGGCCTTGAACCTGGCGTTGATCCTGCGCCAGAAGTTCGGGCAGGGCACGCCACGGAGCCTGCAGGACCGGTCTGCGGCATACTTTGCCGCTCAAATCGTGCTCTTCTGCGTCCAGATGGCGCTTCAAACGCATCATGAACTCCGTCAGCTGGATATCGAGCCCAACGTGGCTATCGAATCCGACGTTACGACTGTGTCAGAGAATCTCACTTCTGCCACGGGCTGCTAGGGATCTCTCGATTAAACGGGGCTCCACAGCAGAATGAATCCACGCCAGCGTAACTAGCGAGAGCGTCCCCACAACCCGACTAGTAACAAGTGCCGCGATCGAGCGCACTCCGCCTTCGATTGCAAAATAGATGAGAAAGAAACTCGATGGCTGAATTACATATTCCGCGGTAACAATAGCGCCACCACCCGCAACGGAGGTGTTTGTGAAACCAACCGGCGCGTCACGGAAGATTTCACCAACCGCTCCAAGACCGCTCTGCATCGTAACGGTATAGCCGGCGACGAAGAGAATCATGCTTCCCAGAAATTGCAGGATTCCAGAAACAAGCGCGGGACCGGCCATGTCTGCTTCAGACTGGGGCCACCAACGCCTATAAGGAGCCGGTATCAGCGTCACGAACAGACCAATAATGAAGGCTACGAGTCTCATCATCGGCACTCAGTCTGGACACTCCACGGCACGGTCGATTCCCTCGCCTTCGCGTTCAAACTTTGCAAGTCGGTCAGCATCCTTAGCAAACTCCTCGGGTAGCGTCTTGATGGCGACTTCACGACCCAGTTCGCTTTGACAACGTAAAAAGAGCCCACCGTGATCGAGTAAAAGGGACCCACCTCCAGGTTAATGGTTCGTAAGTAATACCGCCGCCGGGGCTGTGGAAAGAGTGGGAGCCGGAGGCTTCCAAGCCGCTGTGGGAACCCGCGGGCTTTGTAGCGGGTTTCCATAGGGGTGGCACTTTCCACAGCCCAGCGCGACCGCGTTTTTCACGCGGACTTTCTGGCGACGCGGGGTTTCTTCTTCCGTTTGCTGGCGGCGCCCAGACTTTCAGTGAACCGGATGCTTTCCCAATCGAACTGGTGAATCGAGCAGTGATGGGTGAGCCGGTCCAGCAGGGCGGCCGTCAGGGTGGCGTCACCGAAGACGTTGGTCCACTGCGCGAACGGCAGGTTCGAAGTGACGATCACCGAACCTTTCTCGTAACGATCCGAGAAGACCTGAAACAACAGTTGCGCTCCCTCGGCCGAGAACGGGATATAGCCCACCTCGTCGATGATGAGCAGCTCGAGGCGGGACAGCTTGGCCAGGTGCCGCTGCAACTGCCGTTCCTCACGGGACTCGATCAGTGTATTGACCAATCCGGCGGCTGTGGTGAACCCGACCCGGTAGCCCCGCCGGCAGGCCTCCACTCCCAGCACCGTCGCGGCATGGGTCTTGCCGGTGCCGTGCTTGCCCAACAGCACGACGTTTTCGCGCCGGGTGATGTAGCCGCACTCGGCATAGTCGCGGATCTCGACCGCATCCAGTGCCGGCCACTTCTTCAGATCGGTCGTCTCGAGGGTCTTCGGCAGCGGAAACCGGGCGGCGCGCAGCCGGCGCTGCACCTGATTGGCTTGCCGCTGTTCCAGCTCACGGCTGGCCAAAGCCACAAGAAAGCCGGCGTAGCCCTCGCCCGCTTCTTTGGCCTGCCGGGCGTGTTCCCGCCATTCCCGTACCATGGCCGGAAGCCGGAGTTGCCGCAACACATCGTCGAGGACGATCTCCTGGCCCGGCGTCATCGCATACCTCCGGCCAACAGGCGATCGTATTGATCCAGATCGGAGGCGGCGATCGTCAGGTCCGTGATGCCGGGCATCAACCCCGGCTCCAGGGGCGCATGGGCCTGGCTGGAACTCCCGGCACGGATCAGAATGTGCCGGACCGCGTCGGATTCGTAGCAGTGCGCATCGAGAGCGTGTTCGATGGCCGCCGAGACCCGGTCCAGAGCCCAGTGCTGGTGGAACTGCAGGATGCTGATAAACTCCCGCGTGCCGCGGCTGTACCCGTGCCGTTCCCGCAGCCGCCGCAGCAACGTTTCGTAATGCGCCGGCCACTGGGGCCGCCACTACCGGATCGGCCGGGCACTCTCAAACGCTCCCACTCTCCGGCGGATCAGCTCCAGGTAGTGCAAGGGATCGATCTGCCACCGGCTATGACCGAACGCACGCGCATGTTCGGCCACTTTCTTCTGGTCGGCGTAGAAGCTCACCCGGTCGCACCCGATATGGGCCCAGAGCCGGCGGCCCACATAGGCGGTCGGTACCGAGTAGCGGTTCCCCTCCACTTGCGCGGTTTGGTACGCGCTGATGCGTACTCCGACGACCTTCGTGTTCTCGAATGGGGTGTCGGGCAATGCCAGTAGATGCTCCCGCTCTCCGGCGTGCCGTTCATCGATCGTGCGATTATCGGCCCGGCCACCAATCCGCCGTTGGCCATCGGACAGGCACCGCTCCAGCAGTTGATGGTTCAGATCGTCGAAGTCGGTGACCTTGGGGACCGGCACCAGGAAGTTCCGCCGCGCAAAGCCGACCAGGCCCTCCACGCCCCCTTTCTCCCGGCCCTGGGCCGGATTGCAGAATCGCGCTTCAAACGTGTAGTGGGCTCGAAGCGAGGTGAACCGCGCCTGCTCCACCCGCGCTTTCCCGCACAGAATCCGTTTCACCGCCGTCTTCAGGTTGTCGAAGACCAGGGTTGGAAACACGCCACCGTACCAGTCAAATGCCCGGATATGCCCGTCCAGGAACATTTCCTGCCGCTCCCACGGATAGGCGCGTACAAAGGCTTTGCCCGAGTACCGGGACCGCATGCAGAACAGTTTTACCTGCCGGTCTTCGCCGCCCATCCGGACCCAGGCCGTGCCCCAGTCCACCTCGGCTTCCCGCGCCTGCTCCGGATCCAACGGCACCACCGCCGCCGGCCGGTTCAGTCCCAAACGCACTTTCCGCTCCCGGACCCAGCGGCGCACGGTCGGTTCGGCTCCGGTGAAGTCACACTCCTCCACTAGGCGCTGCCAGATCCGGTGCGCGGTGTGCCGTTGCTTGACCGGTTGTTCCCGATCGGTCTTGAGCCAACTATCCACGACCCCCGCGACCGGGTCCATCACCGGACAGGCCGGTTCCTTCTCACGCCGATACTTGGGCTCCTGCCCGGCCAACACCTTCCGGATCGTCCGCCGTGTGTGACCCGTTTCCCGGGAAATCCGTCGAATGCTTTTCTTGTACACACGATGTGCGGTTCTGACCATCTCGTACTGATCCATCCCTAACAACTCCTTGTCCTCCCATCCGACATGCCGGTTCATCCGGGCACGCCTCGGGAGGCTATCAGGGGTGGGTCCTTTTTGCTCGATCACGACCCCGTTAGGTGGGTCCTTTTTACGTTATCGAAATCACCAGTTTCGTATCACGCGCGCGCCACACCTCTCCCGTTCCACCCCTACCCAAGAGCGTTGGAATCTCATAATGGCCAGTTTAGTGCCGGATTCCATGTTCAAAGTGTGTTGCTGAAAAAACCGGGAAAATATCGGTAAAGAATACTAAGGGAGGGAGTTAGGCGCTATTAAATTCTCAGGTCCTGAGAATCGACATTCCCGGACTATGAGAAAAAGCCTTAAAAAAAGGGGGTTCTCAAGGTCTGAGGAGATGATTTGTAAGGACCTGACGACCCGAATCCCGACACTGGCACTTGTTGTTTGAGTTCCTCTGGATTTCCACCGATAGAACGGATACATGAGAAAGGTGTGATAATGCTCCTGAGAGGTGCAAGCTGTCGGCCTTATTGTCTTGAGAGCCGGCTCGTTCGGCATTTACGGCAATGCGGTGGTCAACCATGGCTACAGTTTGATGTCTCTTTACGGCCACCTCTCCTCGGTGGACGTCAGCGAGAGGCAGGAAGTTGCCCGCGGCGATACTCTGGGCAGCAAGGGCGAGACCGATCTTGCCGGTGGTGACCCACTGCACTTCGCGATGTTCCTGCACGGACTGCCGGTAGACCCGGTGGAATGGTGGGATGACCACTGGATCGAGGACCGCCTGCGACTCAAGCTGGGCAAGGCCTTGAAGGGGTAAGCGGACACTCCATGGCGGAAATCGAGCCCAGCAAACCCACGCCAGAGATCCCCTCGTGCGTCAAGAAGGTAGAACTCGACGGCCGGCAGGTCTACCTCGTCGCCACAGCCCACGTCTCGAAGCAGAGCGTTCAGGACGTCCGAGATACCATCGACGCCGTCAATCCCGACTCGATATGCGTCGAACTCTGCGAGTCTCGCTACCGCAACATCATGGATCGCGAGCAGTGGAAGCGAACCAATATCGTCAAGATCATCCGCCAGAAGAAGGCCATGCTTCTCCTGAGCTCTCTCATCATGAGCTCGTTCCAGCGCCGCATCGCGCAGCAACTCGGCGTCACTCCGGGCGCAGAAATGGTCGAAGGAATTCGGCTGGCGGAGAAGCGGCAGGCAGCGTTGGTGCTGGCCGACCGCGATATTCAGATCACTCTGCGCCGGACTTGGGGCAATCTGGGGTTCTGGAGCAAGCTGAAGATGACGGGACAGCTCATGATGAGCCTGTTCTTCGTCGGCAAGATCGACGCGGAAACCGTCGAGGAGATCAAGCAGGAGGAACAGCTTGCCGACGTGCTGGGGCTCCTGGCCAAGGAATTCCCCACCGTCAAGGGCACATTGATCGATGAACGAGACGTCTACCTGTCGCAGAACATCCGCAGCGCCGAAGGCAAGACTGTCGTCGCGATCTTGGGCGCAGGCCACGTTCCCGGCATCCTGCAGGAGATCCAGAAGGACACCCCCTTGGGGCCCCTTGAACAGCAACCCAAGCCCTCGTTCTGGCCGCAGCTCCTCAAGTGGGGCATCCCTGCGGCGATCGTCGGACTCATTGTTTGGGGCTTCTTCAAAGGCGGAGCACAGCACTCGCTGGAGTCGGTGGCCATCTGGGTGCTGGTCAACGGCACGTTCTCCGCACTCGGTGCACTCCTTGCGCTGGCGCATCCGCTGACCATTCTCACCGCCTTCGTGGCGGCGCCGCTTACCAGCCTGAACCCAATGATCGCCGCCGGTTGGGTCTCGGGCCTGGCGCAAGCGGTCCTCAAGAAGCCGACGGTTGAAGACCTCGAGAATCTGTCCGAGTCGATCAGCACGGTCAAGGGTTTCTGGACCAACCGGGTGAGTCGCATTCTGCTGGTCGTCGTGCTCTCGAACCTGGGAAGCACGCTCGGGACGATCATCGGAGGAAGCTGGATCGCCGGTCGCTCGCTGGGCTAGTGGATTATGACAGTCCGCTAGTTGATCAGGCGGCGAGAATCTGCCGCAGGACATACTGCAGGATCCCGCCGTGCAGGTAGTACTCGAGCTTCACGGGAGTATCGATTCGCACCCGCACCGAGAAGGTCTTCTCCCCGGCCGCTCCCTTCAAATTTCGTTATCGAAATCGTCGCGGTAGGGATACTTCGGCGGATCCTGCAACATTCCGCGCCGCGTCGATTCCGATCAACGCTAGCGATTTGTCGGGACTTGAGAATGACGAGGGCGCTTCTCCGTATAGCCGGCTATACAGCAACTAGACCTCTGCCAAATTGTTAGAAGCCGACGTCTGAGTCCCTTCATTTTGCACTGTTGGTAAACGCTAGGCGACTAGGGAGGAGTAATCGGGTGTTCTGCTTCGTGCCCCTCGACATAACACCCATACGGCGACACTGTCCGCGCTCCGATCGTCTTCAGACCCTGCTTGTTCCGTTTATCCGCCGTATTTTTTTGATTCTTTTATGATAAGGATCTTTCCCTTGCATTCGATAAATGCCTTTGATGCAACAAAAAGTTCTTTTACCATGCACCTGTTGGAACTGGTGTGATTCTTAAAGGTTTTGTGCACAAATATTAAATAGTGAGGAATTTTTCTTTTCTTATGAGAGGCATAGTTGCTGCGACGTTACTCACGGTTCTTATGGCAGGTAGTGCAAGGGCGCAAGAGCCTGTTCCAGAGGATTTTGCTTTCTTTTATTCTGTAAACAGCATGGGTTCCGAGCGTAGCTACGATAGCAGTGAAAATATGCGGAGATTGCCGTTGCCATGTTTTGATGATTATTTTTTTTATGCGCGGTTAACGCCTGTACAAAAAGGTGAGATTTATGACGCAATAATGAAAAATGACCTTTGGTCTGTGAGAAGAGATCTCACACAACCTCCTGATGGTTCTCCTGAAGGGGCTTTGGGATTGCCTTTGGCAACTGTTCAAGGTCAATTTGGGTTTGCGGTCAATGGAATGAGGAAATTTCTCACCTTTAATGAAAAAACTCGTGATGCTAAATGGAGGGATGTGCACCAAGTTGTTCGCGGCGTGTTACAGCAGGTAGATGGTGCATATGAGTTTCCCGATGATGAGTGTTCAGGTGACCAGTAAATCGCAAAATTTCTCTGAACGTTGCCAGTATCATTAATAGTGCAAACCCCAAGCGGTACTATAAAAATCAGAGAGCGCCGCGCGACAGCCTGCGGCCGCGCGCGGGTTGACATAACACCCATACGGCAACACTGTCCGCGCTCCGATCGTCTTCAGACCCTGCTTATTCCGCTTATCCGCCATTCCTTGATCTGGGTCCCATCCCGCCTGTTCCGAGGGCAGAGACTATTCCGCAGTGCGCGAGTGTGGAGCCGAGTTGGATCACTCGTACGTATAAATACAATCGAGGGTTAACAGCAATCAGAAGGTCACTATCCTGTATTAACGCCTTACCGTACAAGTGTTAATGGAGAGTCGATGGATAACTGTCGTGGGATTACTCCCGAGTAACGCCGAAGCGTTTATCAATTGCTCCAACACCTCATTAGTCGACCTTTCATAGAAGTATTGCCAATGGACGTATAGTCGGCAAAGCGTCCATATGCCCCCTATCGAAGGTTAGTCGGCTTATTGGAAAGTGGTGAGTTCGATTCTCAACTTCCGCGAAGATGATTTAACAGGACTTGACCCGGAAAGTCAGGGGACCGGGACGCGTTGTTTCAGTTCTTCAAACCAGTTCAGGACGATGTTGATTTGAGGTGTCGCTGACTCGAACGCATCCGTCCCGGCCGCTGAATAAACCATTAAAGGGTGTTCGCCGTCCGGCGTTGTATCGTAGTCCCGGTAAAAGCTCGCTACGTTGAACTCCTGGATCGGCAGCGTCTGCTCGGCTGTGTATGTCATAGCGGGTTCCGTTGCAACTTCGACAACCTTCAGAATTTGCCCGCTCGTCCGCACCGTTGTCGTCCTGAACAACAATTCGGTCCGTCGGCACTCCGGAAATGACAGAGGGGGCCGAAGCCCCCTCCGCCGGCGCGTCGATCGATTATTCGTTACCAGCCTTCCCCCTCGTAGACGATCCGGCCGCCCACCATCGTCATGACCGGATTGATGTCCTTGATCTCATCCGCCGGCACCGTCAGGTAGTCGCGGTCGGTCACGACTAGGTCGGCTAGATGCCCCGCCTGGATCGAGCCGATATCGTGCTCGCGGAACAAGATAAAGGCGTTGCTGCGCGTATGGGCGATCAGGGCCTCTTCGCGCGTCACCGGGTGGGTGTTGACGACGTCACCGCCAACCATCTTCCCCGTCACGGCCCAGTACAGGTTCTGCAAGGGACGGTACTGATTGACCTCGAACGCGTCGGTACCGAGGCCCCACATGATGCCGCTGTCCTGAATCTCGCGCAGCGGCGGCATCGCGTACTTCTTATCGCCCCATACCCGAAGCAGCAGCCCGCCCGTAACGATCTCGCGCGGATGCACCGCGATGACCATGTTCAGATCACGGAGCCGTTCGACTTGATCGACCGTAACGCCTTCCATGTGCATGAGACCCCAGCGTAAGGATCTGAGCGGAACGATCTCGTTTATCCGCTCGAACTGGCGGATCTTGCCTTCGATCGCAACCTCGGTCTGAGTGTGGATCAACGCCTGGGCGCCTGTCTTTGCCACTTCGAGCGCAAGATCACCGAACAGATCCCACTGTTCCTGCGACACGGGTTCCTGGGTTGCCGAGTAGAGGTTGTCGCCACCGCCGCCCGGAATGTTCTCTCCAAGGGTGGTGTTGTCCATCCACTCGTCGCCGTCGTGCCAGGTCAGTTCCGAAAGCCCGGCGAGAAAACGCTGAGGTGCATCGGGCCCGCGCCCGGCACTCGGCCCCTGCATGCAGAAAAACCGCATGCTCTGGACACCCTCTTTCTGGAACTCGCGATAGAGATCATCCCACTGGCATGCGCCGCCTGAAGCCGTCAGACCCGCGGCGTTGAGATCGTGGAGCATCGCAAAGCTGCTGGAACGCACCACGTCCATCGGCAGGTTCGCCCGCGCCCCGTTCGGCGCGTCGATGAAGTTGGCCATCCGCCTCACGGCGCCCGCACCCTGTGGTGCAATCTGACCCGTGGCTCTGCCGTTGGCGTCACGGTAAATCCACGGCTCGTTCATCTCTTCGAGGCCGATGGCCTCGATGGCCCGGCTGTTGATGTAGGCGTCCGAGCGGGAGAATATGAGATAGACCGGATTGTCCGGCGAGTACTGGTCGAGCTCATCCCGCGTAAACGGAGATTTGTCTTCGACGAACTGGTCCGGTGACCAGCCTCCGAAGTTGAATATCCATTCGCCGTCCGGCGTCTCGTCCGCTTTTGCGCGGAGCCTGTTCAACGCCTCTTGGCGAGACTCCACGCCGTCGAACCGCAGCTCGAGATCCCAGTACGCACCCTCCTCCATGAAGTGCGCATGATTATCGATGAAACCCGGGACGACGGACCGCCCCTCGAGATGGATGCGCTCCGTGTTCGGTCCCGCGAGCTCGGTAATCTCGGCATTCGTACCGACCGCAACGAATCGATCTCCGCGGATCGCGATTGCCTCTGCGATCCGGAACTGATCGTCGACCGTAATGACCTTGCCATTCGTCAGGATCGTGTCCGGCGCCTGCTGGCCGTACACGACGGGAGCCGCGAGACCGGCCACGAGGATCGTAACTAGGTATCTCTTCATTGTAATTCTCCGTTCGATGCCCAATTCCAGAACGTGAGTACCGGGCCTGTTGAAATCGTCAGCGGGCCGCTATGGAAAGTTCCTGGGCCTGCGTCCAACACCAATATCGAGTACCTCGGGATGTTCTCCGCCCGACCACCGAAGGGCGAGACGCACGTTGTCGAGCACCGTCGCCGGTTCCATCGCTTTAGCCAGCCCAAAGTCCAACACCTTGACTGTGCCGTGAGATCGAACCTTGACGTTGGCCGGTTTCAAATCTCGATGGATGATGTTCTGTTCGTGAGCGGCTTCTAGTGCCTCCGCGATCTGCTTGGCGACGGGCAGGGCCTCACTCACAGGAATCGGGCCTTGAGCGATGCGGTCGGCGAGCGTTGGCCCTTCGACCAGTTCCATCACCAGCGCCTTTGTCGTCCCGGCGTCCTCCAGGCCGTAAATCGCGGCTATGTTGGGGTGGTTGAGCGAGGCCAGAACTTCGGCCTCACGTTGGAATCGAGCAAGTCTTTCGGAGTCGGAAGCCAGCGTCTCGGGAAGGACCTTGATGGCCACCTCCCGCTTCAGCCTCGTGTCGGTAGCACGATACACCTCACCCATTCCGCCCTTACCGATGGCAGACAGGATCTCGTAGTGGCCGAGCGTGGTGCCGGGTTGCATTGGATGAATGAGACTACAGGTTGAATTTCACGTCAATCGAAGAGTCACATGTCCGTATCGGGGACAATACAGGACTTGGAATCAATACAGACCTATTCCGGGAAGCGTCGCGTGGAATTTCTGGGGTTGAAGAGGCTGTCTTTAGCGACCCTACGGGACCGGAACCCGTTCCTTCAGTTCCTCAAACCAGGATCGAAAGACATCTCGGCTCACGCTGGGCTTCCGACGGCTAAGCTCATGTCTTTCATGGACTTTCTCGAGCTATTCTCGCGTGACGATCCCTATCTGCCAATCAATCGACCGGTACGCGCTCAAGCAGCTCTTGGTGCCAGTTGAGTACGACGTTGATCCTCGGAGTATCACCATCCAAACTTGCTCCTTCTATCGGGTCGACAAACAAGAGTCGCTCTCCGTCGGGAGTCCGAGTCAAGTCGTAGGGCAGGAATATCGCGGGTTCGATGCTTACTCACAATCCCGCCACGGAAACAGTCGGGCCTGCTCTCGACGGCTAAACCCGGAACTCGTCTGGACTGAAACCGCATCAATGAAGAAACCCTGAACATACAAGAAGTATATTTCGTCCTGTTCAACGAACCAGATCGGTGCGAAACCCAAATCATCCGACACGGACCTGGGCGTATCGCCGGTCAAGGGATACTCGGCGCACAAATATCTATCGGCACACGGACAATTATTCTTGACGACAGCCATCCGTGCCGTCATTCTCGGGGCTCAGAAAACAATTCACCACAGAGGACTCAATGCGAACAACTATTATCGCTGTACTGCTCGTCGTGCTCGCGGGTCCGGCCGGGCTCGGTGCCCAGGCCCTGGAATCCGCCGAGCCCTTCAAGGTCGGAACGTTCCAGATCGACGGAGCGACAACCGTGGCCCTCGTGCTGCGGGATGCCCTGATCGTCGACATCCGCGCGGCGAACACCGAACTGGAGCTGGATTCCACCTACACCCGCCTCTCAATGCCGGCCGACATGCTCGCGCTAATCGGCCAGTACGAGTACGGCCTCAAGTACCGGCTCTACGAGATCGTCAACGACCTCGTCGCGGGGAACCGGCTCTCGGCAGGCGCGCGGGCGGATTACGTCCACGCCGTCGAAGACGTCAAGATCCTTCCGCCGGTCATGTATCCCAGCAAGGTCATGAATGCGGCGGTCAACTTTTACACCCACGCGTGTGAGGGCTGCAGCGAGGATGAACTGCAGGCGCAGACTCTGGAGCGGCAAGAGAACCGGGGCGTACCCTATCTGTTCCTCAAGCCCACGCGCGGCACGGTCATCGGCAGCGGCGATGACATCGTGATGCCCTACGGCCGTGACGAGATCGAATGGGAAGTCGAAATGGCTATCGTATTCGGACGCACGGGCAAGTACATCTCCGCGAGCCGTGCATACGACCACGTGTTCGGCTACATGGTCGCCATGGATATATCCGATCGTGGCGGGCGTCCTCCTGGTGGCTATGGCAGCGGCTCGGACTGGTTCGTCGGTAAGGGCCATGACACGTTCGCGCCCCACGGGCCGTGGATCGTTCCGAAAGAGTTTTACGGCGATCCGATGGAGCGCCTGCACCAGAGCCTGGTCATCGACGGCGTGACCGTCCAAGATGCTAGGGCAGGAGACATGATCCACAACATCCCCGAGCTGATCGAGTACGCGTCGTCGCTCATTACTGTATTCCCTGGCGACGTTCTGCAAAGTGGAACGTCCGGCGGAACCGGCGCCGGTCGCGTCGAGCGCGCGACAGGCTCGGGGTTCCTGCAGGCGGGCGAGACGATCAGCGCCAGCATCGAGGGAATCGGCACGCTGACCCACAGGGTCGTCGCCGAGGAGAGCGTACCGGACGACCTGTCCGGCGCGCAGCTTCCGCCGGTCGAGTCGTATCGCGGGCGGGGTCGCTGACAGCGCGATCGGCCCGGCAGCCGACCGTAAAGACCACCAGGTGCGGACAGACACGCTGCCCGGTTGACTCGGGCAGTGTTGTCAAATTAACGAACGCAGCAGGCTTCTTCCCAGTGGGCGCCGACGCCCGCGATCGCCCAACACCCACCCGTCAGCGCATCCAAATCGGCAAACACTCGCGTTCGGAGGCGGTGATGAGCGGCCCGCAGCAAGTGGCGGGTGTTCAGACTGGGCTGATTCGGCATTCACGCCGTTTCAGCGCATTCGGCTTACTGCGAATCCAGGAGACCGAGCAGTTGAACTCGCACGCGTTCGAGTGCTTCGGATCTCGGGTCATCCGGGTTCCTTTCGATGAAGCGATTCGCCGCGTCCAGCGCTTCGACGTAGCGGCGTTGGCGGCTGTACACGTTCACGAGCGACAAAGGCGCTTCGTCCATATCCGGGCTAAGCTCGAGCGCCAGGTTCAGCATGGACTCCGCCCGCGGGTAATCCGAGGTCTTGTATAGAGCCACGCCGAGGCCGAAATGCGCCGTGGGAGACAGACGGTCCATCAGTATGGCCTCCTCGAGTATGTCCACCGCCTGGACATAGAGCGGCAGCGCGGCTTCGCGGTTTCCGTCCTCCGCTTCCGACGCCTCCCCCCGCTGATATAGAAGCATTCCGAGGTTGATCACAGGGATAGCCCACGGAGGGTTCGCCTCCCGCGCCTTTTCGAACGCCGCCCGGGCGTCGTCGAACCGACCGAGTTCGTTATATTGCGAGCCCAACTTGTTGTGGGCTTCCGTGTACTCAGGCGCGATTTCCAGAGCCTTGAGGAGACGTTCGATGCTCTTGTCCGTGTCGCCTTTTTCCGCGTCCTCGACGGCTCTCTGGTACTCGTCGACCGCATCCTCGGGGATGTTGAGCTGGGTCACGTCGACCGCACCGAAAAGGCTGTTTGCCGGGTCGTTCGAACGCACCTCACGGAGAGGCTCGAGGACGACCGTGATATGCCCTCCGAATTGCAGGTCCACCAACCGGTCGATGCGCTCGCGGTACGGCTCGAAGCCTTCGGCTTCAACAACGACGTAGTGGATCTGGTCCGCTTGGAGTTGAATGTTCCGGAACGAAAACCGGCCCGCTCCGTCGGTGTATGCGAAGCCGATGCGCTGAAACGCCTGACCCTCGAGTCGCACCTCCATGATCTGGTTCGGTTGCCTTGGTGTCTGTACGATCACCATTCCGGCGATCGTAATGTCGCGTGGTCGCGAGTCTTCGCGAGGAATGGGACGTACCGGCCGTTTGGGCTGATCCGGAACGCGCGGCTGCGGCGTGGTCGGCGTGTCCTGGCCCTGCCACCGGGCCTCGCCCAGCGATGGGTACAGGAGAAGTACAGAAAGAAAGAGGGCCGCTCGCTTCATGGGATGCTCCCCGTCGCGGTAGATTCACAGATCGAGTTGCCACCAGAATAATACTTTTGTCTCCCCGCGTCCTACGATATTGAATCCGTGAAGACGAACAGGCCAGCCGGGAAGTAGAAGCCTCGGGTGAGGACAATCGATCGATGAAATGAATTTCTCGACATCGGCGACGACTTGAAAACGGCTCGATGCGGTGCCTCAGGGTCTACAATCGTAGGGTTCTACCCGCACCTCCGGAAGCCATACCCAACTCTTCTCCAATACGACGGGCCCAGTGAAAGTTTCCGGATCGGTGGGTGTCATCGTGCAATTCAGTCGGCTTCCGTCTTCGCTCGGCGTAAAGCGTTCCAGCATTTCCACGGCGTCACTCTGCGGTATGCCAGTCGTATCGAAGTACCGCCAGCCCACGCGCGTCGTCCCGACAACCAGCGTCTGCTCATCCCAACGGCCGACCGAAAACCCAAGGTCCGCCTGCCCGAAAAATCCTGCCTTGAATCCCCCGCGCGACGGCCTGCGGCCGCGCGAGGGTTGACATAACGCCCATACGACGACATTGACAGCGCTGCCATAATCGTCAGACCCTGCTTATACCGCTTATCCGCAACGTGGCTTCACGTTCAAACCGTGCGAGGCGGTCGGCGTCCCTAGCGAAATCTTCGGTAAGCGTCTTGATCGCCACCTCACGACCGAGTTTCGTGTCACGAGCACGCCACACTTCTCCCATTCCACCCTTACCCAGAAGGCTGACGACTTCGTAATGGCCGAGTTTAGTGCCGGATTCCAAGTTTAAAGTGTGTCGCTGAAAATACCGTGAAAAACTCGGTAAACGATATTAGAGGTGGGTGTTAGAGGCAATCAAAAGGTCAGGTCCTGATAACGACATTCCCGGACCTTGAGAATCAACAAACTACGAAAACGTGTCCCTCTCGGAACACTCAAAATCTCCGCAAAGTCCATATATCGTTGGTTCTAAGGGACATGGGTGTCGGTTACCACCATTCCCGGACACCAAGAAACAGCCCCTTTGCGGTGCCTCCGGTCGGAGGAACTATGCAATGTCAGCCTGAAAACTCGATCTTTTCGTCCCGCTCCAGCCGAAATCATAGTCAACACGTTGCCTAGTCAAAGATTTGGAAGGTGGGTCCTGGCAGTACTTAGCAGATGTCGTCGAATTATTGGACGCCGCAGAAGATCAGGACTGAACTTGAGGTGGGGCACACTTGGGGTGCGAAGCCCCACGTTCCAAGCCCGACACTCGCAAGAGAGTCATCCTGGAAGACCAGGGCCTCGACCCCGAATCGTCTGCCTGAACCGGTACTAACCTGCGGGTTCAGGAATTGTGGAAATCTCGTCTCCCATCAAAACGTATTAGTTCTTGTCGCTGAGCCCCGATGGCACGTTGCGCAGTTGATTCGCGCTTCGATGCCTGTGAGGGCATCGTGCTCGTTGATCGTCCCCAGCATCCTCATCATTTCGCGGGCGATAAGTTTCTTATCGATATCATCAGACGCACGGTCTCCATCGACATGACAAAACGCACAGTCCACGCCCAAAGCGTCCCGGATGTTCCGCATAATCTGACCCACAGGGGCTCCCTCTGGTAGAACCTGGAGGTTCGTGGGTCCCTGACCGCCCCCTCGCTGCATGGACGCGGCCGGATTCACAAGGATCGCCACAAGTACCAAGAGACTAGAGGCCACAATTGCTATTCGTTTCATTTCTCTCCCTTTCTGGCGACGGCTGCAAAGCAACAACCGTTTACTGTACGAGCATCGACTTATTGCTCAAGAATTGCGTCCCGGCATCATACCCCTAGAAGTCATAGACGCGAAACAGATTTGCCGTCCCGGAGAAGCTCATCTACTTTGGGCGCGGCCAGCGGCCTTTGCGCAACGTTTCCATATCGCTGTTCCTGGTCACCGCCGGTCAATCCGTTGTTGCCAACCGCTGCATTATTGGAATGCAGGTTGCAAAAAGAACTCTGAGGATGAGGCCCGGATTCACGGTGCTTTTGCTGGCAAGAGGACCTTTACGGGGCGTACGATGGTTTTGCAGGGAGGGTTCTGATGGACACCTTTCCAGTCGTAGGGAATTTCGTCACGCTGGCGGCGATTGCTGTGTGGACGCTCTGGGGCTTCCTGGGAACGACAAAGAATCATTGACTCGAAGGCGCTTGTGATTCGGGATCCATTACAGTGGAGGTTTCGTTTCCAGAAGTCGAAAGGCGTACGTTCGCGCGCAGGCGTCCTTGACCGTCGAACAGCACGTCCGTTTAATAGGAACTGAGATTTCATCGAGGTATCTTCACTATGCGTATATCGTTGGCAACAGTCATCGCTTTGCTCCTGGCTATTACCGGAGCCGGAGCCCAAACGCCTGCGGGCGAGACACTGGACATCTACGTAATCGACGTGGAAGGTGGAAACGCCACGCTCTTTGTTTCGCCTTCCGGCGAATCGCTCTTGATCGATACCGGCAATGGTGGAGCCGCGGCCGTTCGCGACGCCGACCGCATCATGGCAGCCATCGAAGACGCGAGCATAGACGCCATTGATCACCTGATCACAACCCACTGGCACGGCGATCATTTTGGCGGAATGACGGAACTGGCCTCGCGAACCCCCATCCGAAACTTCATCGACCACGGACCGAACGTTCAGCCGAACCCGGCTGTAGACGCGTTTTTCGAAACATATGCGGAACTTTGGGACGGGGCGGAACACACGGTTGTTGAACCAGGAGACACGGTCGCTGTCAGCGGGCTCGACATCAATGTGCTCGCCTCGGGAGGACGCGTGGTCGAAAGCGGGGTTACAGCTCGGAGCCGCCCCAACCCATACTGTGGCGAGTTCAGGCCTCAGGCAGAAGACACGGGCGAGAACGCCCAGTCTGTCGGCGTCCTCGTCACCTTTGGTGTGTTTCGAGCCCTCCACCTCGGTGACCTGACCGTGAATACTGAATTCGATCTCATGTGCCCGAACAACCCGATAGGTACTGTAGATTTGTTTGTCGTTTCCCATCACGGACAGCCCACGTCAAACGCCCCGATCCTGGCCCACGCGATCGCTCCCCGGGTTGGAATCGTGAACAACGGCACGCGCAAGGGCGGACAACCCGAGGCAATGCGTGTCTTGCATTCCACTCCCGGTTTGGAGGATCTCTGGCAACTCCACTTTTCGGTCTTAAGCGGTCAGGAGCACACCGTTCCCGGACTGTTCATCGCGAACGATATCGACCAACCGCTGGCGGCAATGCCCGTACGGGGCATTCCGAATCCCGGACGCGGCGCGGGCGTCCCCCCACCTCCGGTGCACAATGGCCCGGCCTACTGGATCAAGGCCTCCGGCAGCCGTGACGGATCTTTCACCGTCACCAATAGCCGCAACGGATTCAGCAAGATGTATGAGGCCCCGACCGACTGAACAATCAACACGTACTTTAAGGAAAAGGTCTCCTCCACAAGAACAAGATATCGCCGTGGGCTTGAGAACTGGCACCTGGGCTGGCAAGCTATTGGCTTGCTTAATTCGGTATAAGCCAACTAGAGACTACAAGTGACTACGACGCATCGCATTGTTAATTTCGCAGCCGGTCCCGCGGTCCTTCCGCTCCCCGTGCTTGAAGAGGCCCAGCGCGATCTACTTGCACTTCCCGGCATCGGGATGTCCGTAATGGAACTCAGTCACCGTTCCAAAACATTCGAGAGCCTCCTGAACAAAGCCATCGAAGACATCCGGGAGCTGGCGGAGGTTCCCCCGGAATACAAGGTTCTGATGTTGCAGGGCGGCGCGAGCCTGCAGTTTTCGATGGTGCCGATGAACCTCCTGCGCTCGGACGCAAGCGCAGACTACGTCGACACCGGGTATTTCTCTAAAAAAGCCATCAAAGAAGCCCAACGCGTTGGAACGGTGAACATCGCAGGCCAAAACTACACGCGAATCCCCGAGGCAGAGGAATTGAATTTGACGCCGGACGCCTCCTACGTCCACATGACAAGCAACAACACGATCGAAGGCACCGAGTGGAAGACACTCCCCGAGGTCGGCGCGGTTCCTCTCGTGAGTGATGCGTCCTCGAATATCTTCAGCCGGCCGATGGATGTCAAACACCATGCATTGATCTATGCGGGCGCACAGAAAAACCTTGGCCCGTCCGGAGTGACGCTGGTGATCATTCGTGAAGATTTGCTCGCAAGCGGATCTGACACCTTGGGATCGATGCTGAACTACAGCACATACGCACAGAACAACTCGCTCTACAACACGCCCAATACCTTTGGCGTTTACATCCTTGGATTGACGATGAAGTGGCTAGGGTCACTCGGCGGTCTCTCCGGCGTCGCCAAGTTCAACGCGCGGAAAGCGAACAAGTTGTACGCCGAGATCGATCGAACGGGGTTTTATAGAGGAACCGCTGACGTAATCAGTCGATCCTTTATGAATGTCACTTTCCGTCTCGCGACAGAAGAACTCGATAAAATATTCGTCGACGAAGCCACGGCCGCAGGAATGAATGGGCTCAAAGGCCACCGATCAGTCGGAGGCATGCGGGCTTCAATCTACAATGCGTTTCCTGAAGAAGGCGTCGACTGCCTGGTCGAATTCATGGGCGAATTTGAACGTATACGAGGCTGAGCGGCGTGGGGCGCAGTAGCTCGACAAGCCGAACACAGGAGCGTATTAAATGGGCCGATTGACTGTGGTATCGAAACGACTGTTTCCCGGCTGGACCGGGCTTGGGGCAATCTTCGTCGCGGCGTGTGTATCCACCAACGGCGTCGAAGCAAACACTCTGGAAGAAAGCGGAACGTTCGCCGGAATGGCTGTGAACTACCGCGTAGTTCTGCCTGACGGCTACGATCCGGCACGCGCGTATCCGGCGATACTGGCCTTTACCGGCGGGTCGCAGAACGCGCGTGCGGTCAACACGCACCTGGAGCGTTTCTGGACAGAACAGGCCGAAGAAAGGGGCTATATCGTGGTCAGCCCGGCAGCACCCTCGGGAGGCCTGTACTTCCAGGGCGGCGATGTCATCTTCCCGGAATTTCTCGACCAAATTCTCGAAACGTACGACATCGAGGACGGTAAATTTCATGTGGCGGGAGCGTCAAACGGAGGCCTCAGCGCGTTCCATATCGCAGCGTCACATCCGGAATACTTCAAGTCGATCACGGGACTCCCCGGTTATTTACCCCAAGCGAGCACGGCGCTCATCGCGGCCATCCAAGAGATGTGCGTCTATATGCATGTCGGTGAAAACGATCCCTCCTGGCTCCGCGCCATGGAAAACCAGGCCGAACAATTCGAACGAAACGGCCTGCAGGTTTGCTTCCAGATTGATAGAGGACAAGGGCATTTTGTTAGAAGCCTGTCTGGGGCTGGAGCGACACGTCTTTTCGATCAAATCGAAGCAGCCGCCCAAGGCTGTGGTTGATCTATGAATCTGAGTTTCTCCCGCATACAGAAGAATTCGACAACATGAGCACCGTCATTGGAGCCCTGGCTCTGTGCCTCGTGATGGCGGCGACCGCCGTTGCGCAGGCACCCGCAGACGCGATCGACTACGAAACAGCTCGATTCGACAAAAACGTAGTCGCCGTTCGCATCACGGAAGAGATTTCGCTGGACGGGCGTCTCGACAACCTTGTTGCATGGATCATCCCGAAGGATGCCTTATCATCGTGTTTTTCAACACCGGGGATAACTTAGATGCCACATAAGTTCAACGCAGCCCGACGGCACAAGTTTGATAAGGCGCAGTATCGGGTGATCAACTGGGCGGAATATAACGAGAGCCTGCGCCAGCGGGGTGATCTGACGATCTGGGTCAGTGAGGAGGCTCAAAGTGTGTGGAGCGCGGTTATGTTTCAGAGTTTCTGCAAAAAAGGGGTCCTGAAATAGGAAGGGGCCAGGGTATCTCCGAGAAAGTTGGCAACCAACAACTTTGAAACGAAGGAGATGAACCGATGGCCCGAACTAAGATTAAGCGAAAGGGAGTGGATTGGAAAGAACTGTTAGGAGAGGAAAAGGATCTGCTGAAAAGCGTCGTGCAGGAGGTGGTTCAGGAAATTCTCGAGGGGGAGATGGAGCAGGTTGTGGCCGCGGCCAAGAGTGAACGAACGGCGGGGCGGACCGGATATCGGAGTGGCTATTACGGGCGGGACCTGGTCACGCGGGTGGGCAAGCTGGAGCTGCGCGTGCCGCAGGACCGGGCCGGGCGGTTCAGCACGGAAGTGTTTGAACGCTACCAACGCAGCGAGAAAGCTTTGGTGGCCAGCTTGGCCGAGATGTACGTGCAGGGCGTGTCGACGCGCAAGGTCAAGGCCATCACCGAAGAATTATGCGGGCATTCGTTTTCGGCCAGCACGATCAGCCGGATTAATAAGACACTGGACACGGAGCTGAAAAAGTTTGCGACGCGAGCATTGGAGGAAGAATACCCGTACCTGATTCTGGATGCGCGCTACGAGAAGGTGCGCGAAGACGGGGTCATCCGGAGCCGAGCAGTTCTGGTGGCGATCGGAATCAACTGGGACGGGAGGCGCGGTGTGTTGGCGGTGGAACTGGCGGAACGGGAAAGCACGACCAGTTGGCGGGAACTGTTACTGAGTTTGAAACAACGCGGCTTGTGCGGCGTGGAGTTCGTGGTGACCGACGATCATGCCGGGTTGAAGAAAGCCATCGCAGAAGTCCTGCCCGAAGCGATCTGGCAACGCTGCTACGTCCACTTTCTGAGAAACGCATTGGATTATCTGCCGCGCAAAGCCGATGACGATTGTCTCCAGGAACTGCGTTGGCTCTACGACCGGCGGGACCTCCAGGAAGTGCGGCAGGACCTGGCGACATGGTTGAGCAAGTGGGGGCAGAAATATTCCAAACTCTGCGACTGGGTCGAAGACAATATCGACGAGACACTAAGCTTCTACACGCTGCCGCTTCAGCATCACAAACACATGAAATCCACCAATATGCTGGAACGGCTCAACGAAGAGATCAAACGGCGAACGCGCGTGGTGCGGATATTCCCCAACGCAGCCAGCTGTCTGCGTTTGATTCGGGCGCTGACCACCGAAACGCACGAGAACTGGATCGAAGCGATCCGCTACTTGAACATGGACCTGTTGAAGGAACACAAAAGGGACTGGCACCGTCAGACGCCGGCTGCCTAAACGCGTCCCAACGGGCCGACCCCAATGATCGACTCGGATGTCGATCGGCGATTACAGAGCATCCTGGAGCGAACAATCGCTGTGGAAAACTTTCGAGGGGACGAAAGAAAGAAAAAGAACCAAAAAAGAAAGAAACGCAGAGGCCTGATGGAAATGACGCCTCAGAGGAAATCCGCCAAAAGGCGCGGATTCCCTCTGAGGCTTGGAAAAGCTTCGCCAAAAACGTTCAGCTTTCCCACATTCCCACAGGCCCGACGGCGATCGACACTCAAGAACTGAATTTTTCGGAAATACTTTTTGCAGAACTTGACGCACACAACTTGGAGCGCGCCGCGCCGCACGTCACGGGGTGGCCAGCGGAGATACTCGGATCTGGCGATCGAGACATGCCTGACGCTGCGCACGGCGTATCGGCTTGGGTTGCGGCAAACGCAGGGACTTATGGGATCCATCGGCACGCTCATGGGGCTGGATATACGGGTGCCGGACTTCTCCACACTGTCGCGTCGTGCAAACGGCTTGAGCATCGCTCAGGTGATGATGCAAGCCGGATCTGTGCCTGTCCATCTGGTGGTGGACAGTACCGGCCTCAAGATCTTCGGCGAAGGGGAATGGCTCGCGCAGAAGCATAAAATCAAGGGAATACGCCGCCGCTGGCGCAAACTCCACCTCGGACTGGACCTGGCCAGCGGTGCGATTGTTTGCGCCAATCTGACTCACGATGACGTTGGAGACAGCACTGCATTACCCGGGCTCCTGGATCAACTCGATGCCCCTGTCACGGGCTTTCTGGCTGACGGCGCCTATGATGGAGCGTCTACACGAGATCTGCTGAGGGAACGGTATGGGGAGACCCTGGATGTGGTTATACCGCCGCCAAAGAACGCAGCGATCCGACCGCAATCGGCGCGGGATCCAACCGTTCGGGATCGCCATATTGCTCAGATCCGCAGCAACGGCCGCATGGCCTGGCAAGTGGCCACAGGGTACAACCGGCGCAGCCGGATAGAAACGCAGATCGGCCGTTGGAAGGGTGTCATCGGCCGCAGACTCCAATCCCGCAGCTTCTCCAGGCAGATCACGGAGATCCAACTCGGCCAAAAAGTCCTGAACACAATGACCGCACTCGGACGGCCTGTGTTCGAGCGTATCGCCTGACGCTACCGCTTGGGAAAGGGCGAATTCCATCTCCGCCCCGATCCATGCAACAACGCTCTTCCAATACTGGTTTCCAAAGCATGATCACATTGCTTCGACTGGTTGGATTCTGTCCGATGGGGAGGTTCTGATGTCGCCGTATGCATACAGCTTCTCGGCACCCTTAGAATCTCATCTTGCCGGCGATGATGTCCCGTTCGAGCCGCCCAAGAGCTGGACGGTCTAGGGAGCGGCCGGTATGCCGATCTCGATACCAGACGACACGGCGGTCAGCGGCGTGGGTCTGAAGCCAACTCTGGAGTTCGGGCTCCTGAGATCGGAGGTCTTGACGGCTCGTGGATACCCGGAGGTAGACGGCGATGGCCCGGAGGTTCACCCGGCCATTATGTACGATTTCATCGGTCGATCAAATCGGGCACTCTGGGGCTCACAGAAACCCCAAAGAATCAGGACACAGCCCAATCATTTCAACGAACCCTTCAAGTCGGACACTGCCTGATCGCTTCAGGTCCAGCTGACCTTAGCGTTGGATTTTGCACCGTTACTATCGTAACCCCAACTAGGACGACATCGCATGCCAAGACACCACATTCTCACCGAACGCCAGCGTAATGCTCTGCTGGCACGGCCGACCTGGGCGAACTACTTCACCCTGGGACAGGTCAGCCCGGCCTGCGAGGGCCTCCTCGTGGGGCATGGCGTTGGCTCGAGTCTGGATTCTGGGGGTCCGGGGCCGGAATGGTTGGGGCGTAGCGGCACAGTGTCAATGGATTGCCGATGTGTGGCGGACACCGAAGGTGAATGACCAGGGTTGCTCGGCGAGCCCGTCATCGTGCGGACATGCGTGACTGGCCTCCCTGGGCGGCTTTCGGCGACGATCCGCGTTCCTCACTCCAGCCATACGTTCCAAATGATCGCGAAGCCGTACACGGACAAGACGCTCCACCTCGATCGCCGCCAGCGAGCCGGCGCCGCGGCCGAGAACCAGATGGCGCACTACCTTCCCAGGGCGTGATGAACGGAGTACGCGGATCGCGGCTTCCCTCGTGCGGCGCCACGACCTTTCGCTTGATGAGATATTGGCCCGCTTCTGCACCTGATCCATTCCGCAGCGATCCCCGTGTCACCGCAACCGTTTCTTCTTGGCTGGGTATCGGCCGAGAGCCCGTGCGAGTTCTTTGTCGGGCTGCCAGGGGTAGCTAATCACCACCGCGTGGCGCAGGGTGGCAAAGTCGCGGGCATCAAGGAGGACGCCGAACCATGTGGTGGCGCGGCTCTCGTATTTTCGAACTAGGCAGTTGTTGGCGAGATAGGTCTCCGCTTGTGCCTGCGGAATCCGATTGGCCTGTATGGTCAGTCCGGCGTCCAAGCCGGATATCGACAGGCTCATGCCGTACATGTGCTTCGCATTCGGTTGCCTGCGCCACCCGTTAACGGCAGCGTCGATTTGCCGAATCACGCCCTCGCCCAATTTGAGCAGCATTAGTCCGATCTCGATGGCGGCCGGATGGGGTTCCGCTTCCACCTGCGCGACGACTTTCCCGACAACAGTCGGAGAGAGGCGCTTGAGGATGCCCTCCGGCGTGGCTTCCCCCGGCATTCCCGCGCGGCCACCATCATTGCGGCATCTAGGTCGTACGTGGCTTGATCGAGGATGGCCAACATATCCGTACTGTCGTCGATCCACAGATTCTCGCGCAGATGTACGGCGAGTACGCCGAGCTCGTCCGGCGTGAGAATCTTCTCGTGGTAGTTCACACGACGGTTCAGGTAGCTCAGGAACCGCAGCGGCGTTGCCAGCATCTCCGCGACCACGTCGACGAGGAACACATCAGCGACCAGTGGAGGCTGGATGCGCTCCGTCCTTTCATAATTCAAGAACTGGCGTGCCTGGAAAGTAAGCGCCGGGTAGGAATCCGAAACGGCGCAGACAACATACACCTCCTTGAGTTCGTCGCTGAGGGTGAACGGATCGCCGTCCTCCAACGCCAAGACGCAATCTGGGTTAGACAGGCTTCTCGCGCACGTGAAGCCTTGGTCGTTTGCGTGCTGGATAGCCTTCGCAAAATCCGCTCTTGCCTGCCCGAGATCGCCTTTTCTGGCCTCAATTGTCAGGCGCTTCGACTTGGTCTGGACGACGATCGCCCGATCGCCGTACAAAACCAGCACATCCACTTCGCTAACGACCCGCTTTCCAGACAAGAGCTTAACGTTGGAGAAGACGCGATCTCGACCGAACACGGCCGACAATCGCTTCTTGCAGAATTTCTCCGCGAACCTGCCCCGGTGGTCGCTATGAGCATCGCGGTAGTCCCAGTCCTCGGCCATCCAGTACGAGGGCGTCGTATAGACCGCCTCCGCTAGCGTGTAGTTCTGGAACAGAAGATAACTGTCGGCACCCATCACGATTAGCGGTGTGGCGGTAGCGGCGTTGAAATCGCTGGCGGTGGCGAATTCCGCGTTCTTACCACGTAGTGCAAATGCATCGAGAACCGCGGCGACGGTCTCGACGCTGAACCCGCATTCGGCTGCGACTTCGCTGACATTGACGACGAAAGGAGCCAGTAGATTGCGGCGGCCGGGCGCGATGGTCCGCAAGCCGCGCAACACTGCCTCCATCGCCCGCTCTCGTACGGCGAGTAGGGCTTCGACCACCCGAGCGGCATCTTCAATGATAAACCCGCAGTTGCGCTTCAACCATTCGTTGTCCGCCGAGTATCGCTCCACGGCGTGATCGAGGTATTGGGATTCATAGGCCGACTCGGGGCCGTAGATGATCGGTTCGCGCAGAGCGTCGCCCAAAGTGGTCGGGGTTGCTGAATGGAGCGACCCGAATGGCGC
Source organism: Terriglobia bacterium (assembly GCA_965218085.1). Classification (GTDB taxonomy): domain Bacteria; phylum Acidobacteriota; class Terriglobia; order 20CM-2-55-15; family 20CM-2-55-15. The sequence continues at coordinate 1,218,357 of CBDCKF010000002.1, forward strand.
GCCAATGACATGATGCAGTTCTTCCATTAGCGCTAGTGTCTGTTTCATGTACTTGCGGGTCACCCCAGGCTTCGGCAAGGCGAGGTCGCAATCTCCTTGGACCGCCAGCCCGACCAGGATGTCGATTTTCCGTCTCGTTAGCTCGGTGGATCTCTTTGCTAGGCGTTCGGGAGTCAGCTGGCCGTCCGAAGCTCGAACCATGTTCCCCCGCATCCAATAGATGGCGATGACGTGGGCGTAGCCGGGCGACTGGCAGAGGTTTCTCAAGTCATCCAATACCGCCGATTCCTCTCTCACTATGTTCTCCTGCGGCGTGGACTTGGTGATCAGATGCTCCAACGATGAGCTACCGTTGTGCGGCGACATCCTGACTCGGATTCGCGAGCCCCGCTTCGGTAGGTGGCTAGACCCCCGCGACGGCGCTTTGCGATAGTACCGCGGCGAGCGCGGGCCAAGGCAGGCACCGCCCGACTCGGCCACATTTACATACATATAAATAGTGTGTATCCTAAAGATATTAAGGATAATGTGAGGTTCCAATGAACCGACGGCTCAGCATCACGTTGCCGGAACAGACGGTCAGGATGATTGATCGTGCTGTGCCTAGAGGCCAGCGCTCGAGGTTGATCGACGAAGCTGTGACACGCTTCGTCAAAGAACAGGGGAGAGCGAATCTCCGAAAACAGCTCGCGCTTGGTGCGACAGCTCGATCCGAGCGTGACCGAGAGATAGCTGAGGAATGGTTTGTCCTTCCTGACTAACCCCCCATGATTCGACCAAGGAGGGGAGACATCTATCTGGTCAACTTCGACCCGACGCTGGGCGCTGAGATTCGGAAGACGCGCCCGGCGTTAATCTTGCAAAACGATATCGCCAACAAGTCCAGCCCGGTCACCATCGTGGCTGCCATCAGTTCCAAGTTCGACGAACCTTTGTATCCCACGGAGGTCTTGATATCAGCCAAAGCACGGACAGGTCTCGCTGTTGATTCGGTCGTGCTTCTAAATCAGATTCGGACGGTCGACAAGAAGAGGCTGGCTAAGCAACTCGGTACGCTGTCCTCAGCGAAGATGGAAGAGGTCAACCAGGCTCTTCGCATTAGCGTAGGTCTGGTGACCCTCTAAGAGAATGACTAGCCAGTCGCCAAGCGGCGCGGCAGGCTAAGAGAGGTAAAGGATCTCGATCGCGACGGCGTCCATAGACCGCCGCGGGTTTCTCCGGAACGCTGGGGTCGGCGTCGCCGGGGCCGCGGTGACGTTGGCGACCGCGACCGTCCGTGCGGAGCAGACCATGACACGTACCTCAAGTGTGTCGAGTGTGGAAGATGTCTCGCTGGCCAATCAGCACATGCTGAACACAGTGAGGATCGAGGCGTGGAGAAAAGACCGTACTGGAAGCGTAGGCACAGGATTCATGCATAAGTTCTGTGAGGACGACAGCGGAGCGGTCCAGTGTGTAGTTACCAACGCACACGTGATAGACGGTACGGAGACGTGCGACCTTGTCTTTCGGTCAAATGAACTGGGCGCCGAGAACGCTCAAACGGTGCTAAGTACAATTCACTTCCCGGAGGGTTTTGCACAACGCTGGTATGTACACCCAGATGAGAACGCAGACTTGGCCGTACTTCCTATTTCGAATGAACTCCGGCAGATGATAGCGAACGGATTCACTCCAGAGTTCAAAGCTACTCAAGTGCATCACCTGTTGAACGCCGACAACGCGAGACAACTGAATGCGGTTGAAGAAGTACTGATGGTCGGTTATCCGAATGGGCTATGGGACAGAAAGAATAACTGGCCCGTCGCCCGGACAGGGATCACGGCCTCCCCCCCGGGGGTTGATTGGAATGGCCGAAGGGAGTTCTTGATCGACTGTGCTGTTTATCCTGGGTCGAGTGGGTCACCTGTTTACCTATTCAGTCCGTCCGGCACAAGGTTGTCATCAGACCATAGGGTGGTGATTACGGATCGTGTCATTCTGCTTGGGATCGTAAAGTCAGTCTTCCTCCATAACGTACGCGGGAATCTGAAGGCTGTTGCGCTACCAACAACAGTTGAGGACAGCTTTCGGGTGCGGATTCCGAATGACCTCGGATTATGCACGAGGTCAGATCAGCTGATGTACTTTGAGGAGCACTTTCGACAGGAGATGGAGAAACGCGGTCGCGATGGTGGTGATATTGCGCGGTAGTGGGCACCCGATCGCGAAGCTCGCAACGCCTACCGAGGTTTCCAGCCAAACAGACTGATGGGCGGGGTGACGCCGCGCGCGATGACATGGCCTCAACTAGCGGCTCGGACCAGAGTCCCTCTCCGGTTCGCGCTGCCGGCCGGGCTGGCGCATCAGCTCCAGCGCCCGCGCAACGTCGCGGCGAGCGCCCTATAGTCCGCGATCAAGCGCGTCACCTGCCCGCCGAAGTGCTTGACCTGCCGCCGCAAGGTCGCGATCTGCACGGCGTGCTGCGTCCGCTCCCGCTCGTACTGCGCGGACAACGGCGCCGGCGTCAATCGCACCGTGCCGCCCGTCGCGCGGCCAGACGAACCGCCCCCGTGACCTGACCCCCCGATTGGTACCAAGTACTATCTCAGGAATTCGGTGCTGGCAAGGGTTGGGCGTGTCAAGGCGCGGCCGCCGGCGGTTTCAAGCAGGTGGCTTCCGGCGCCGGGGGCCGATAGCCGAGCGAGCTGTGAGGTCGGAGCCGGTTGTACTCCTGTCGCCACCTCTCGATGAGAACCTTTGCCTCCTTCAGAGTGTAGAAGATCATGCCGGCCTTGGCGAGGGCATCGAGGATGGCGACGATCTGACCGAGCGACCGACCGAGCCGCGAGAGTTCGCTGATGACCAGGCGGTCTCCGCGCTGGAGGACGCTCATCAGCTCATCGAGTCGCCGGCGCTTTTCGGAAGCCTGTCCAGAGGCGGTCGCCTCGATGAAATCGTCGATGCGGAGTCCGTGTTTGCGCGTGCGTACTTGAGGATGGCCAGGCGCTGGCTGCGCACGTCCTGCTGCGCGGTCGAGACCCGCAAATAGGCAACGGTTTTCACGGCCTGACCATGGAATACGGCTTTTGATATTTTATCTGACAGGTACGGAATATGGAATTCGTCACATTCCATGCTACTAAACTGTTCGATCATAACGGGCGTTTGTTCCTGACAGAACCCTGCCGGTAAGTGCGACGTGCTCGTGGTCTGGAAACTCGACCTCCCGGCCACGATCCCGCAGGAGAGGAACGACAGCTCGTCGCTCAACTCGTGGGACGGGAATGCGGCCAAGATGTTGCGGGCCAGATGGTAGCGGTCGCCGTCGTAGATTTCGTTACCGGGCTTGCCCGGGTAGAGGCCCTTGAGCAGCAGGAATGCCCAGGAGGCGTGTAGCCCGGATCATGCGGTGGCCAGCTTAGGGCCGCTTCAGAGCCACTTCCCGTAGCGTGTCGCGATGTTCGGCCGCCACCGAGTTCCGGGGCCGCCGCGTGTAATCGGCCATGCCCCGCACGTGCCGGTAATAACGGGTTCGCGACATCCCCAGCAGCTTGACGGCGGGATCGACTCTCAGCCCCATTTCGATCCGCGCCGCTTCCACTGTGTATTCCGCTGAACGTGATCAGCAGTTCCGGGATCCTGATCACGGATTCCGGTGATTGTGATCACCCGCCGGAGCGAAGCGAAGTTTAGGATCTCAGTTTAGACCTCCCGAAGTCCACGATTCTTGTTTGAATCCTCTCCAAGAACTCACTCCTAAGTTGTTGATTCTTTGTAAGGGGTACAGAGTGAGTTCTTGGCGCCATTGACTGTGCCCGGGGCGCTGTCACGGCTTTCATAACGTTGTTGTTGGTCGCCGGGCCTGTGTGTAAATGTGGGAAAGTCGCAGGCTTTTCCAAGGCTGTGGGAATCCACGTTTTTTGTGGATTTCCATAGGCGTCATTTTCCACAGGCCACTGGTTTGTCTTGTTCCGTTCCGTTTTCATTCCGACTCGCTGGAGGACGCTTTTGGCGCGGTCCGGGTGCGTCTCATCGAACGCCCCTTGAGTTCGATGCGGTGCGCATTGTGGAGGAGGCGATCGCAGATGGCGTCGGCCTGGTTGGGGTCGCCGATGGCGCTGTGCCAGTCGGCGACCGGGAGCTGGCTGGCAATCAGGATGGCGGAGCGTTCGCTACGTTCCTCCACGACTTCGATCAGCTCCCGGCGTTCGGAGTCGCGTAGCGGAGCCAGGAGCCAGTCGTCGATGGCCAACAGATCGGCTTTGGCCGACCGGGCCAGAACTCGGGTGTAGGAGCCGTCTCCACGGCCGACCGCCAGGGTGTGCAACAGCCGGGGCATGCGGACGTAGGTGGCGTTGAAGCCCTGCCGGCAAGCACGTTCGACGAAGGCCGAAGCCAGGAAGCTCTTTCCGATGCCTGTTGGACCGGTAATGATGAGATTGTGCCGGTCCTGGACCCATCCGCCCGAGCCCAGGGCGAGGACTTGGGAACGGTCCAGACTGCGACGATGTTTGAAGTCGACGTTTTCCAGCGATGCGGTCGTGTAGCGCAGCTTGGCCGCGCGCAGGCTCCGTGTGAGCTTGCGGTGCTCCCGAGCGGTCCATTCCTCATCGATCAGCAGGCCCAAACGTTCCTCGAAGCTGAGATCGGTGTACTGATTCGAGATGCGTTGCTGATCCAGGGCCGCGACCATGGCCGATAGCTTCATCTGGTTCATCTTCTCCAGGGTCTGTTCCATTAGCATCAGTGCGTCTCCTCCGGGTCCGCATAGTAGGCGGCGCCGCGAATGTTGTCGTGATGGGGTGTGGGTGGGGTTTCGGTTTCCTCGAACGGCAACCGGTCCTGGGCCGAGGACAGGATGTTCTTGACGGTGCGGTAGCTATAGGACCGCAAGTGCAGTGCCCGTGCGCTGGCGGCTTCGAGCCGCTCGGCGCCGGAACGGCGCCCCAGACTCATCAATCCCAGACAGGCCCGGTACCCCTGTTCCGGATGCGGCCACCGTTTCATGATCTCCTCGACCAGGCGGCCGGTCTTGGGGCCGGTCTGCTGGGCCCAATGGATCAGCCGGGACGGGGTCCATTCCGCATGGGCCCGATGGGCACTGGGCATATGTTCCGATAGTGTCGAGGGCTGGTGATCGTAGCGGCGGCGATGAGAGGTGACGCGCCGGCCTTTGTGGTACACCTCGACAATGGACGCGGTGTAACGGGCTTCCAGCGTCTGGTGGATCAACTGGTAGGGCACGCTGTAAGGATGGCGATCCACGCTAATGTGGTAGTCGATGTTGACCCGACAGTCCTTCCATTCGGCCTGTTCATATCGGTGGGTCGGCAGTGACTGTAATGCCGGTCGATCCAGTCGCTCATAGAGTTCCAGACGGGACACTCGAAGCTTTTGCATTGGCCGCTGGTTCAGTTCCACCAGCAACTCCCGGATCGCCTCGTTCAAGTCTGCCAGACTGAAGAATGTTCGATTCCTGATCTTCGCCAGAATCCAGCGCTGCGCCAGAAGGACGGTTGATTCGATCTTGGCCTGGGCCCGGGGTTTCCGTGGTCGGGCCGGAATGACGACTGCGCCGTAGTGTTCGGCCGCATCTTGGCAGGTGCGGTTCACGCCGGCTTCATAGCGGCAGGACTGGGTAATCGCACTCTTGAGTTGGTCGGGAACCCAGATCCGGCTCGATCCGCCGAAGAACTCCACCATGCGGATATGCACACCGACCCAGTCGGGGAGTTTCTGGCTCGGAGTCGCTTCGGCATAGGTGTAACCGCTGGCGCCCAGCACGGCCACGAACAACTCGACTGCAACAGCTTCGCCCGTGTGTGGATCCGTCAGCTGCGGCCGTTTGCCGGAAAAGTCGATGAAGGCCTTCTCTCCGGCGCGATGCACCTGTCGCATCGAGGGCTTCAGTTTCTGGGCCCAACGCCGGCAGATCTCACAGAACTGGCTGTAGGCATATCCTTCCGGATGCGCTTCCCGGTACTCTTCCCACAGCAGGTGCAGCGTGACTCCCACACGCTTCAACTCCTGGTGGATCCGTTCCAAATCCGGAGGCACTCGTTCCCTCGAGCCTGGTCCCGCGTGGGGAAACAGCCGCGCTTCCAGGGCTGCATCGTCCAGATCCTCTGGAAGCGGCCATTCCAGCCCCGCCTCTGCCGCTCGTCGGACGTACTCCGATACCGTCCCGACTCCCACTCGGCAGGCTCGGGCGATGGCCCGGTGGCTGAGTTCCTGTTCGTATTTGAATCGTAGAATCTCGCGTAACTGTCTCATCGATAGCCGTTTTGCTCCCATCAAGTTCTCCTTCCTGTAAGGAGAACCTGGCAGGTAAAACTTCGCTATCGACGGGTGATCATGATCGCCGGAATCGGTGATCATGATGACCGGAATCAGTGATCACAATCCCGGAATCGGTGATCACCTTGGATCGGAATCAGTGATCACGATCGACCGGAATACGCATCCACCTCGGCCCAGGATGGTTTCACGTCCTCGACAGTTTTTTTAAAGAACGGATCTCGACCACCTGTTCGCCGATGACGGTCTGCAGCTCTTCGATCTTCCGCTCCAGTGCTTCCTGCTGGCTCCGTTGCCGGATAGCGGCTTCGCCGTCGAATTCCAGAGCGGCCTTCCCGCCCTCGAAGAACCGCCCCCTCGATCGGTGGAGCACCGCGTCGGACACCCGTGGTTTCGGGCAATTTGGGCGATGGATTCCTTTCCTCGGAGCATCTCCAGAACAATTTCGTAGCGCTTTTCCGCTGTCCAACGACTCGGTTTGGGCATCGTATCCTCGTTTCGCGAAAACGAACGCGTCCCGACTCGCATTGTGGAAACTGCCGCAGCCGTGGGAATCCGCACAGAACGCGGATTCCCACTCGCTGCTTGGAAAAGCCTCGCCAAAAACGCTCGGCTTTCCCACCGTTTCCACAATGCCAACGGCGGGGCTCATTTTATGATGCGCGCTCATCTTTGCTGACTTATGCCCTCAACATCTCTTACTTTGCGACTGTTCCGAGTCTGCTGGGACGGGACAGAACCTCCAGAAAATCAGTTAGGGCGTGTTAACACTAATGAGCATGAATGTTTTATAATCACGCATGGAGATCACACAGGAGCAGTATTGTCGCATCGAGCCGGAACTGCCGCGTCAGCGGGGCAACGTCAGTCTTTCGAACCTGACGGTCTTGAACGCCATTTTGTATGTGGCTGAGCAGGGCTGCAAGTGGCGCGGTCTGCCCAAGCGCTTTGGCAACTGGCACACCATCTACACCCGGATGAACCGCTGGTCCAAGAACGGCGTGCTCGACGCCGTCTTCGAGAAACTCCAGCGCGAGCAACTGGTCCGCATCCGGGTCGAAGCCGTTTCGATGGACTCGACCATTGTGAAGGTTCATCCCGACGGCACGGGAGCGTTAAAAAAAACGGTCCGCAAGCGATCGGCAAATCCCGCGGTGGATGGACCACCAAGATTCATCTGGTTGCCGCGAATGCTCGAACGGCGATAACGTTTGCGCTCTCGCCCGGCCAAGCGCACGACGCCCCGCAGGGCCGCGAGCTGCTCGCCGGTCTGGGGCCACTACCCGAGCCGCTACCGCTGCTGATGGACCGTGCCTACCAGGACGACCAGACCCGCCAATTGGCTCTGGATTTTGGGTGGATTCCCGTCGTGCCGCCCAAGCGCAACCGCCTGGAGCCGTGGGAATACGACCGCGTGCTCTACCGCCGCAGGAACGAAGTCGAGAGGCTCTTCCGCCGACTCAAGGGTTTCCGGCGTATCTTCTCCCGTTTCGATAAACTCGACGTCATGTTCCTCGCCTTCCTTCACTTCGCTCTCATCGTCGAGGCACTACGTTAGTGTTAACACGCCCTAACTTGATGGTACGGGACCGACCTTATTTGCTGGTTTGACGGAACCATCCTTCGTATACACTTTAGTCATGCTCCAACGAGAACGGGAAAACAGAATCGCGCTATTTCTGCTCCCGCTCCTTGTTACCTTCAACTTCCAGTGGGCCCTGGAAGTAGTCCATCCGATTGAAGAACCCCGTGCTGTTGCTCACGCCCACAATGGAGACGGCACGGTTATCCATGGGCCGAATCCGTATTCGGGCGAACACGCATCCCACGCGTGTGCACACTCTGGAGCGACTGCCCAGGTTGAACTGCCCGTTTCGTCTCGGTCCGTTGACGTAGCGCCGAGCGGAACCGCTTCGTCCTCCAGCACTCCCATCCTTCGATACACCTTCAGTGTTTTCGGCCGCGCGCCCCCGACCCTCTAGCAAGAACATCCCAATCGTTGCAGTTTCACCCGGTGGAGAATTTCTGCCGGACTCGGTGCAATAGTCTCGCTAATGGAGGGTCCAAATGCAGCATTATGGCTTTCGCTTTCTACTCATCCTTGCTTGCGTTGTCCTGATTGTCGGCTCCAGACCGGCATCCGCTCAGGAGGTCGGTGCCATTGAGGGAACGGTCCTGCTTCCTAACAACGAACCGGCCCACCAAGCGAACGTGTTGATTATTCGTCTCGGAAGGGTAGACGAAACCGATGAAACGGGCACCTACCGGTTCGATAACGTAACGGCCGGCACTTACAACGTCGTGGCGTACCAGACGGGTCTCGATGCCTTGCCCCAGAGCGTAACGGTAGCGGCGGGAGAGAGCGCGCACGTCGACCTCACGCTCCGGGTCACTCCGATCCGGACGGAGATCACGGTTACCGCAGCAGGGCGCGAACAGACGGCTTTCCAGACCGTGCAGTCGGTAGTTTCGCTCGATGCGTTCGATTTATCGGAATCGATGGCCACGTCACTAGGTGAGGTTCTGGACGGCGAACTTGGCATTGCTAAGCGGAGTTTCGGCCCCGGAAGCGCACGGCCGATCGTTCGTGGTTTCGATGGAGACAGGGTCCTGGTCATGCAGGATGGTGTCGGCGTCGGTTCGCTGGCTTCTCAATCCGGCGACCATGGAGAGCCCATTGACGTCAGTAATATCGAACGCATTGAGGTCTTGAAGGGTCCAGCAACGTTACTCTATGGCAGCAACGCCGTCGGTGGTGTCGTCAACGCGGTCAGTCTTCATCAGGGGGCCCACACCCAACCGCATCAAGGTGTCCGGGGGCAGGCATCTTCGACGTTCGGCACAGCGGCCGCCCAAGCGGGCGGCAGCTTCAACACCGCAATCGGTGCCGGGAACTGGATGGTCTGGGCCGGGGGTGGCGGCCAGCGAACTGCGGACTATCGAACGCCCATCGGTGTCGTCGACAACTCGAAGAGCCGTATCAGCAACGGAAACGCGGGCTTCGGCTGGTTCTCCAACCGCGGATTCGCCAGTATCGACTACAAGGCCAACGATGGCCGTTACGGAATCCCGTTTGCCAGCGAGTTCCATGGCCATCATGGACATGAAGAGGAAGGGGAACATGAAGAAGACGAAGAAGAACTTGAGGGTGTCGATCTGGCCTTCCGCCGTCACAATGTTCGATTCACCGGCGGATTGCGCAATCTCGGTTCATGGGTGGACGGTTTCGAGTTGTCCTTGAACTACAGCGACTGGAATCACGACGAGGTGGAAGTTGCCGAAGACGGAGGCCAGGAGATCGGCACGACGTTCGAGAACCAGCAGTTCTCATACCGGGGCGTGTTTACTCAGGGCGCTGCCAGTCGGCTCCGTGGTAGCTTTGGCTTCCAGGGTGCGGTGCGCCGCTACGAAGCCACCGGGGAGGAAGCCCTGTCGCCCCCGGTGGACCATGGCACGTTCGCAGTGTTCGCCCTTGAAGAAATCGGTTTCGAACGTGTTCAGTTACAGCTCGGTGGGCGGATCGAAAGCAACCGCTACGAACCGAAGGCTGCGGTCCTGCGCCGAGGCCTCCATCACGACGGTGAAGAAGAGGGAGAAGAGGAACCGGAGCCGGTCACGCTTCCTCGCCGGAACTTCACTGGAGGGTCCGCGGGTATCGGCGCGCGGTTCGATCTGTGGCCCAGCGGCGCATTCGTCGCCAACTTCACCACCTCCTTCCGGTCGCCCGCCCTTGAAGAACTGTATAACTTCGGGCCACACGTCGGTACTCTCGCTTTTGAAGTGGGTGACGAAAATCTCAAGCGTGAGCGTTCTAATGGATTCGATTTCTCGCTCAGGCATCAAGCGGATCGCGTCCGCGGCGAAGCCAACTTCTTCTTCTATGATTTCGCCAACTTCGTGTACTTGGCGCCAGGCGAGGAGGTCATCGATAATTTGGTCAAAGCCGATTTCTCACAGGATGGCGCGCGGTTTCTAGGCACGGAACTCAAGCTGGATGTCGGAATGCATGAAAACGTCTGGCTCAACCTCACGATGGATGCCGTCAATGCGGAGCTGACGGCCACAGGTGCGTCGCTGCCGCGCATCCCGCCGCTTCGCGGCAAGGTGGGTCTGGATTTCCGCTACGCCGGCTTGAGCGTGAAGCCGGAACTCATCATGGCCGGCCGGCGGGGCGATGTGTTCAATACTGAAACGCCGACGGCGGGGTACAGGGTAGCAAACCTGGCGGCTTCGTATACGATTCCGAAATCGCACTTTTCACATCACATGTCCGTGAACTTCTTCAATATAGGCGACCGGCTTTACCGCAATCACTCAAGCTTCCTCAAAGATTTAGTGCCGGAAATCGGACGGGGCGTGCGGTTCTCCTATGCCGTGAAGTTCTTCTAATCTGAGTTGGAAGGAGAGGGGTTCTGATGCAGGCAGCGAAGGGCCTTGGCGGTTGGCGCGGCGGAGGTGACTGCACACTTCAGCGCTGTGGGGACCGGAACTGTAGCGTCTCGGAACTCTCGAGATTGCTCTCCACTTCCACACGCGACCTCCACGCCGGACGTAGTTCCTTGTTCGCGAACAACTCCAGTTGGTCGCCGCGATGTGGCGAATGGGGCTGGCTGGCATTTCCGTAGCTAAGCAAAACCTTGGCTTGAACGGGGTCGGAGAACTCGATCGCTACGACATAAGTGTCGCCGTGCCTCGGACGGTAGGTCTCCCCATCTCGATCGAAGTTAAGCACGCGGAAGACACCCAGGGTGTCCGGACCACCGTTTGCCGGGAGGTCCTTGCGGGGTCGAGTCCGGTAGGGGGCCAAATCCTACGCTAAGGCACCGGCGGTGAGAATGTGGCGTCTTGGCATCCGATGTTGTCCCTGTTGAACATTAGTCTGTTCTGGACAAATATTGCACAAGCAAAATCAGTCGGTTACCGACCGCGGAGCCGAGGGGGTTCAATTGGGACAGCGCGCCGCCATCTATGTCCGGGTCTCCACCACCGATCAGTCCTGCGAACGGCAGATTGCCGAGCTCACCGCCTTCGCCGGTCGTAGCGGTTTCGAGCTGCTCGGCATCTTCAAGGAAACCGCCTCGGGGACCAGAAACAACAGGCTCGCACGTAACCGCGTCCTCCAGCTCGCACAGGCTCGCCGGATCGACGCGGTTCTGGTCACGGAACTGTCCCGGTGGGGCCGTTCAACGCAGGACCTTCTCGATACGCTCTACAAGCTTGCCGGCTGGAAGGTGTCCCTGGTCGCCATGAACGGCATGACGTTCGAGCTCAATACGCCTCACGGGCGGATGATGGCCACGATGCTGGCCGGGATCGCTCAGTTCGAACGTGACCTGCTCAGCGAGCGTGTGAAATCCGGCCTGGCCGCCGCCAGGGCACGGGGCCAGAAACTTGGCCGTCAGCCCGGCCAGCGTCCCAAATCAGACCGGCTCGCCCCGAAGGTGCTCCATGCCATCGACGGCGGGAAGAGCTATCGTTGGATCGCCCGCGACCTTGGCATCAGCAAAAATACCGTCACCGACATCGTCAAACGGCATCGGGCAAACCCTTAGGATTTCGCCCCCTGCCGGACTCGACCCCTTGGAAGAGCGTGATCGGCCCCACGCTCAAATCCCGCAGCTTCTCCAGGCAGATCACGGAAATCAAGGTCAGCCAGAAAGTTCTGAACACAATGACCGCACTTGGACGGCCTGTGTTCGAACGTATCGCCTGACGCTACCGCTTGGGAAAGGGCGAATTCCATCTCCGCCCCGATCCATGCAACAACGCTTTGACGGATGTGTTGCAGCCCACAGATAGAAAGACGGCGGCATAGAAAGCGCCACCGCCTTTTGTTTCAAATCACGAAGAGTTCCACGCGATTTCACAACACGACGCTCAATATGAGCCGCCAGTCAGAAGCTCGACTATTTATCGTGTCGTTACGACCTTGCCATTACCGTTCCAGGTCGAACCGATCCAGGGTCATCACCTTGGTCCATGCCTCAACGAAGTCATGCACGAACTCTTCCGGCGCGTCGTGAGCTGCATAGAACTCAGCAACTGCGCGCAACTCAGAGTTCGAACCAAAGATCAGGTCCACCGGAGTACCTGTCCACCTGAGCTCGCCCGTCGCACGATCACGGCCTTCGTAAATGCCATCTATGGACGACTGGGTCCACACGGTTGACATGTCGGTGAGGTTCACGAAGAAGTCGTTGCTCAACGTGCTGGGACGGTCTGTGAACACGCCGTGGGCTGAGCCGCCGGCATTGGCATTCAGCGCACGCATGCCGCCGACAAGTACCGTCATTTCGGGAATTGTGAGGTTCAGCAGAGCCGCTTTCTCCACCAGCATTTCCACCGGAGATCGGGAGTTACCGTTGGCGAAGTAGTTGCGGAACCCATCGGCGGCCGGCTCGAGCACAGCAATGGATTCCACATCGGTCTGCTCCTCGGAGGCGTCCATGCGACCGGGTGCAAAGGGCACATCGACGTCGATCCCGGTGTCTTGAGCGGCCTGCTCGATGGCCGCAGCACCGCCCAGAACGATCAGGTCTGCAAGAGAGATGCGCTTGTCGCCGGATTGCGCGCTGTTGAAATCACTCTGGATCTCCTCCAGGGTATCCAACACGCGGTCCAGTTCAGGTGGGTCGTTTACATGCCAGTCCTTCTGGGGTGCGAGACGAATACGGGCTCCGTTGGCTCCGCCGCGCATATCGGTCCCGCGGAAAGTGGATGCTGAGGCCCAGGTGGCCCGGACCAATTCAGCCCTCGACAGCCCGGAGTTAAGAATGTCAGCTTTCAACTCGGCCGCATCCTGCGCATCGATCAGCGTGTGATCCACTTCAGGAATCGGGTCTTGCCATACGAATTGCCGGTCCGGCACCAGGTCACCCAGGTAACGTGACGTCGGACCCAGGTCGCGGTGAGTCAGCTTGAACCAGGTCCGGGCGAACGCGTCTTGGAACTCCTCGGGGTTATCGAGCCACCGCGAAGTGATCTCCCGATACGCCGGGTCCACCTTCAGCGCGAGGTCGGTGGTGAGCATCATTGGCGCATGCTGTTGGGACGGATCATGGGCATCCGGCACCAAATTCGATGCAGCACCTCCAGCGGGCTCCCACTGGATTGCACCGGCGGGACTTCGAGTCTGCACCCACTCATAGGCATACAAGTTTTCCAGGAAGTTATGGGTCCACGCTGAGGGGTTGATCGTCCAAGCACCCTCCAGGCCACTGGTGATCGTCTCGGTGCCATTGCCAGCGCCGTAGCTGTTTTGCCAGCCGAATCCCTGTGCTTCGATATTGCCGCCCTCTGGCTCAACACCAACGTACTGGGACGGATCAGCGGCGCCATGGGCTTTACCAAAAGTGTGGCCACCCGCAATCAGTGCAGCCGTCTCTTCATCATTCATGGCCATGCGGCCGAAAGCCTCACGTGTGGCATGAGCGGCCGCCTGCGGATCCGGGTTGCCGCCTGGACCGACAGGATTCACATAGATCAGGCCCATCTGCGTCGCACCGAAAGGATGATCGAGTTCTCCGTCCTCATTGCGTCGATCGGCGGCGAGCCATTCGCCTTCAGGGCCCCAGTTCACTAATTCCGGTTGCCAGGCATCGATACGACCACCGGCGAAGCCCAGTGTCTCGAAGCCCATCGACTCCATGGCGACCGTGCCTGCCAAAATCATCAGGTCGGCCCAGGAAATCTTCCGCCCGTACTTCTGCTTGATCGGCCAGAGCAATCGGATCGCTTTGTCCAGGTTTGCGTTATCGGGCCAGCTGTTGAGCGGCGCGAGGCGTTGCAGACCACCATCAGCGCCACCCCGGCCGTCGATGGTTCGATAGGTGCCCGCACTGTGCCATGCCATACGAATGAAGAACGGCCCGTAGTGACCAAAGTCGGCGGGCCACCAGTCCTGAGAAGTCGTCATCAGCTCTTCAAGGTCTGCCTTCACAGCATCCAGGTCGAGGCTTTCAAATTCTTCCGCATAGTTGAAGTCTTCGCCCAGAGGATTCGATTCCGGAGAGGTCTGGCGCAATGGATCGAGGCTCAAGCGGTTAGGCCACCAATACTCATTGGTCGGCGCACCCTGCTGGGCAGCCGCCAGGTTGACTGGCAAGCCTGGAGAGATCGCAACCGCCAGAAATGTAATCACAGATATGGTTCGTTTAAGCATCACAGTTGGCTCCTGGTAAGTCAGAAATTCAGTACATTTGCTTCATGCATTGGTCTCACTCTTTTCATGACATCTCCAGTCAGTCTGAAACGGACCTAGTTGATACGTCCAAGACATTCTTTCTATAAGCATGATAGGATTTTACTATCAATGATGAAACCCTACAACTTTTCACTTCGGCAGATTCAGTACGCAGTGACCGTGGCCGATACGAGGAACTTTCGCCGGGCTGCGGAGCGGTGCCATGTGTCTCAACCCTCACTGAGCGTGCAGGTGGCGGAGCTAGAAGCCGGGCTGGGCGTCCAGTTGTTTGAGCGCGATCGTCGTGGCGTGATGATTACCACGGCAGGATCTGAACTCATTGACCGTATGCGGCGCGTTCTCCTTGAGGTAGACGATGTGAGAGGCGCCGCACGGCGGTTCATGGATCCTCTAGCAGGCACGCTACGCATCGGGGTGATACCGACCGTTGGACCCTACCTGCTCCCGACCGTCGCACCGCTACTACGCAAGGAACTTCCGCGCTTGACTCTAGCTTGGCTGGAGGACAAAACCGAGGCACTCGTTCGCCAGATCCGTCATGGAAACCTCGATGGCGCGTTGCTTGCTTTGGAAGCCGACATCGGTGACCTCACCTACGAGACGATCGAAGAAGATCCGTTCGTGCTTGCAACGCCACGGGATCACCGCCTTGGGCGGTCGTCCGCACCGATACCCTTCAGCCGGTTGCGGGGCGAGCACATTCTTCTGCTTGATGAGGGACACTGCCTTCGGGATCAGGTTATCGAGTTTTGTAGCGGAAGAGGTGTTGAGGAACTCAATTTTCGGGCAACGAGTCTGCCGACGCTTGTGCAGATGGTCCGCGCCAACATGGGTATCACCTTGCTGCCACGCATCTCTATGCCTACCGAAATTCTCCGGTCCGGCCTTAAGACCCGTCCAATATCACGACCGGTGCCATACCGCACCATCGTTCTGGCCTGGCGGCGGCGATCGGCTCTATTTGAAGCGATGCGGAAGATCGCCCAAACTGCGCGGCTCGCCGTTCATCGGACCCATTACAGAAAAGTACGCGGGAAAAAGAAACAAGATCCGTGACCCATCCCCGTGGAAACTACTATTGCGGGGCTTCTGTTGATCCTGCGTCCGGAGAATCGGATGTGTTGCAACTTTGAAAACTCAGCAAGAGAGCGCCTGGTTGGGTCGATCAGGTTCCGTCTCATGCAGCCACCCCGAACAGCTGGCTGATGAACTGAATCAGCGGCGCTGAAGAGCACCCCTTCAGCCGTCACCGCCTGTCACCACAGGCTGTCAGGAATCCCGCATTAAAATCCGGTCCCGAAGGCGACCGAGTGCTTCATCGTCTCGCGGTCGGGCCCAGAGGTCTCGGGCCGTCTTACCGATGATCTCCAACTGGGCCTTATAGGGGGCATCCTTTCATACTGCGACAACATAACGAAAACGTTCGTCACGACTCTCATCGGTCAGTAGAGGCAGCGAGACGGACGGGGACAGCGCTTTGGAGGGGTTCTGGTGCAAATAGCAGCTGACGTCAATGACTTGACGGGCTACACGGGACGCCTGTCGGTGCGCCTCAAGGGACCGCCGCCGCAGGGGATCCGGAAAGGTGGAACGATCCGGAGTTCTGGTGGTAACGATCTCGGTCAGAAGCCCGGAAAAGTCCGATCCCGCCCCCATATTGTTCCGACGCTATTGCTGGGCGCCGCGGGGATCCTTCCCGGCGGGTGCCGCCGTCAAGCGCCGCTGCCGTTCGATGAGGCGCTTCGCGAGAAGGTTTTCTTTGGTTACCAGGTGTTGATCCAGGTGAGCCGCACCCGCGGCACCCCGCGCCTTTTTTTCGCTGTTCCACGCTCAACAAAAGTTTCGTACAGGTCAACGATAGTGCTCATGCCGCGCTCTTTTCTTATGGTGTGGGGGCTTTCGACTTCATTCAAGCAATTTGGAGAAAGGAAAAAGAAGATACCAAGTTCAAAGGGGCGTCGCAACGCTACTTTCGAATTAAACATAGGCAGTCCGTCAAGGGCTGCGGCCGGCGTGAGGACGGCCAGCTCCGCAGTGCCGTCATCGCGGCGACGGCCCTGATCGCCTTCACGCTGGCCGGGAACCGCCCCCACCTTCACCGCCGCGCAGGCCGGGGTCTCCGGGCTAATAAGTTCTTCTTGCTTCCATGCGGCGGCCTCTGCGTCTTTGCGCCTCAGCGTTAGCAAGGCAGCATCGAACTCGGAAATGTTGACTCGAAGAGTACGATTGTGCTACCTAAACTATTGTGGAGAAGCGACTAAGCGAACCATCCTGGGTGGTCGAGCCGCAAGCGGCATCCTGCGACATTCGAGAGTCAACGCAATATCTTGGGGGTCATCCGTGGATCGACGCCACAGCCGCTCCGTTTTCGTCCTCGTTCTAATCCTCCCTGTTCTGAGTTCCTGCGGCCGCTCGACCCGCCCGTTGACGCAAGCCCCGCCACCCATCGACACTTCGACTCCAGCAGCGAATCGGCGGCCGGTCGCCCTCGACCCGCTGGCGCAGGTATTGATCAACGCGCGGGATCACACCCAGCGCGGGGAACGACTGCTGCGGGACGGCAACGTGAACGAAGCCCGTGACGCTTTTGAAACGGCTCTCGAAGTCTTGCGGGCCTACACGCCAACCAGGTCCCGAAGCTTCGAGTTCGAGCGCGAGATCGATTTCCTGAACATGCGCCTGGCCGCTCTGGGACCGACACCGGTTGCCGAGCCGGCCATGATCGACGATCTGGCGACGCTCGACGCCCCCATTGAGGATGGGTATGCGGCACTGCGCGAGAGAACCGCTTCGGATATCGCATCGATCACTTCCGATCTCCCGATCCAACTCCACCACCGGGTTCTGGAACTCCTGATCTATTTCACCGAAGGGCGCGGACGCCGAGCGATCGAATTGGGGCTGAGGCGGGTCGGCCTGTACCGGCCCCTGATCCAGCGGATCCTGAACGAAGAAGGACTGCCGCAGGACCTGGTCTATCTGGCCCAGGCTGAAAGTGCTTTCAAACCGGAGGCCCTCTCCCGGGCCCAGGCAAAGGGAATGTGGCAATTCATTGCCTCGCGGGGTCGCGAATACGAGCTGCGGCAGAACTGGTGGATTGACGAACGGTCCGACCCGGAGAAGTCGACGCGGGCAGCCGCGCGGCATCTCAAGGACCTGTATCAGGAATTCGGTCACTGGTACCTGGCGATGGCGGCCTACAACGCCGGCCCTGCGAGGGTGAGTCGCGCGGTGGAGCAAGCCAGCTCGCGAGATTTTTGGGCGCTGGCCGACCGTAAGCTTCTTCCGCAGGAAACGCGCAACTACGTTCCGACCATTCTGGCTATGACGATCATCGGCAAGAACCCGGCCCGATACGGCTTCGCTGTTCGGCCTGCGGATCCAATCGAGATGGAGCGCGTCCGCGTCCCACATGCCACCGATTTGCGAGTCATTGCGGAGAATCTCAACCTTTCAGTCGAACGGATCCAGGAACTGAACCCCCATGTCCTGCGATGGGCAACGCCACCCGATGACGACGAATTCGAATTAAATGTCCCTGTTGGACTGGCAGCCCTGTTCGCCGAAAAAGTCGCAACCCTGCCGGAGAGCGAACGCATCCAGTTCCATCACCATGTCGTGGCCAATGGTGAAACACTGTCGCAACTGGTGAACCGTTACGGCGTGTCCATGACGTTGATTACCGGAACGAACGGGATCGCAAACCAGAACATGATCCGGGCCGGACAGACCCTAGTGATCCCTGTCAGGGGTGTGTCGCGGGCCGACGGCGGGGCCGAAACCCCGGCAGTGGCAGCGGCGTCTTCCACCGACCGTCCGGCTGCGTATCAGATCCGGCGCGGGGACACATTGATCGGCATCGCAACCCGCTTCGCGTTGTCAATCAATGAGATCAAGGCTTGGAACGGCATGTCGTCCAACCTGTTGATCGCGGGTCAAAGTCTGCGCCTTCCTCCCGCATCGACCCCGGCGACGAGTTCCGGAAATGCCACCCGGACCGAGCGTGTCGTGTACCAGGTCCGGCCTGGCGATACGCTCTTCCAAATCGCCATGTTTTACCGCACTTCGGTGGACGATATCCGCGCCTGGAACCCCGATTCAGACTTGTCGGTCATCCGGCCAGGCGACCAGATCACGATCCATATGCCCCGCTAGTGGTCCCGGTCACAATGACGGCAGATCCAGAAGACCCGGCCACAGCCGGGCCACCGGGAAGACCGACTGCGGTCGCCCGGCAACTTCATATCGACTGTACTTCCGCGCGGCGTATTCTAATAGAAAGGATTCGACCATGAGTGGTCCATCGATACAGTTCCATAAGATCTGGATTGAACAGTGTAGGGCGACTGAGGATATCCGTGAACGCTTCGGGCTCGAAGATGCCATACGCTATCTGATCGGAGAAAAACTGCTCGACTTCGTTCGTGCTTCGGAAGACGATCCCGACTTCGCGAAGGAGTTGCCCGCGTTCGTGGCTGAGATCCGGCGGCTCTTCTCTGCTGCGGAGATTCGGGAGTTTCTGGACGATCTCGAGCGCACGAAGTTTTTGGTTCCACCAGAACCGGATCTGGAGGTGGAGGTTCTCGACGACGAAATGGACGAAGAGTCCTGGCCGGGTGATCCAGTGTTAGGCGCAGAGGAGTTACTTCGATTCTCTCGTATTCGGCATCTGCTGAAGCCGTAGTTGGCTGAACGGTAAGAAAACGCGGGAAAGAGCAGCAGGTCTATCTCTGGCTCACCATAACGCGGTGCTCTGCATAATCCTCTCCAGGTTCGGTCTGAATGATCCCGGGCGCCTCAGCAGACCGCACGCCCCGAAGCTTGCGCACGAAACGCTTCACCGATTCGTAGCTGCCGGCGAATCCCTGATCGGAGACCAGGTCCTGCCAGCTACCCATGGCATTACGGCCTCGGTCGAGCGCGTGCTCAATGATCTCGCGATAAGGTTCCGCAGAACTAAGGGTAGCGACCAGATTTGAACAGAAATACGTGCTAAGGGGTGTCCATCTTGAGCTTGGTGGTGTCAAATCTGACGAGGCCACGCACGAAGGCGACCTGGTAGGCGAAACCCAATCGATTGTGGCGGCCCCGCCGCAGGGCGATCTCGCGTCGGCCGGCTTCGAGAAAGCGGGCATCGCGGACCGGATCAATCAACGCTTTTGATCTCCATTCGTCTCACTCGCAACTCTCCTCCGATTCCAAAATGATTTGGTGCGAGGTCCCAATACGGGACTATACTATCATTTCGGCATGAGGGTTATCGCACTGGCAACGCTGAAAGCCTTCCTTGACACTAGGCCCGTTCCCGCCGATGCCCGTGAGCCGGTGATGGCTTGGTATAGACAGGCTAAGGCTTCGGATTGGGCGAGCCCGGCTGATATCAAAAGGGATGTTCGCAGTGTCAGCATCCTGAAGGACGGGAGGGCGGTGTTCAACATCGCCGGAAACAAGTATCGCATCGTGGTGTGGATCAACTACCCCTACCGGGTCGTCTACATTCGATTCATAGGGACACATCGGAGATACGATGCCATTGATGCGCAATCGATCTGAGGGCCGAACCATGGAAATCGTACCGATCAAGACCAAACGAGACTACCGCCGCACGCTCAAGGAGATCGAAGACCTGATGGCGGCCGAGCGCAACACACCCGAAGGTGACCGCCTGGATATTCTGGTGACGCTGGTCGAGGCCTGGGAGGCGCGTAATCACGCTGTCGATCTACCCGACCCGATTGCCGCTATCCACTACCACATGGAACAGAACGGGCTCGCGGCGAAAGATCTGGTTCCCTATATTGGCGGTCGCAACCGAGTGTACGAGGTGTTGAACCGCAAGCGGCCGCTGAGCCTTAAGATGATCTGGCGTTTGCACAAGGGGCTCGGCATTCCCGCGGAGTCGTTGATCAGAGCCGACCCTGAGGCAGCACAGCTCACAGGTTAACGCTTACGCGACTCGGCATTATGAACCAGCGCCTGATTAGCCACTTGTTGCACATGAGCGCAGACTTGGACCCGGCGGTCCTCTTTCCGGCATTGCAGCCCCAGGCCGCTCAGTTTGCGGTAACGGATCCCTATGCCTTTTCGATTGCGACGTGCCTGGATAGGGGAACGAAGGCTGAGATCATTTGGACGATCCCCTACGATCTCAGAAACCGCCTTGATGATCTTGCCTCATCCCGAATCTACGGGTGCATTTAAACAAAGGCACCAAATCCGTCATAGCGATCACGGTTAACCTTTGTTGCCTCTAGCGTTTGTGCCGAAATCCATACTCCCATTTTCAACCCACCTCGAACTGACGGATTTTGGGCACCTCCAGACCGACCGAATCTTGCAGCTTCTCGGCCGCGAAATCGTACTCGCCGTGCAGGTTGATGTGCTGCCAGGCAACGACCGCTCCGGAGGCGACTCGAGGGCTTCCTTCTCGTTCGCAGTTCGAATGCTCATCCGTGCCATGCACGCGCCAGACGGGATCCTGTTTCGGCAGTCTGAGGGTGACAAATAGGGTTTCCAGAGATTTCTGCCGACACTGAGTGCGAAAAACCGGGCTTTCAGCAGCTCGAGATTACTGCCAACTAGACCATACTCTACTTGGCAGCCCCGCTCCTGCTCCCAGCCCTCGACCTGAGTGCCTGGTAGCCTCGCAATTCGGGCCGATTTCTATGACGGATTTGGTACCTTTGTTTAGTTGCACCCTCTCTTAGCAAAATGGCGTTTTGTCCGAAATGTTCTGACGATGTACGAGCAGGGAAATCGGAGGTAATCATGAACATCAAGCGAATCGGTCTCTTAATCGGGGCGAAGCTAACTGCAATCGTCGGGCTGCTCTTGATCTTCGCGGCCCCGCAATCCACGCCCGCCCAGCCAACCCCCTCAGGTGGGAACCGAACCGCTGGCGTGTGTGCGGATAGATCCATTGTCGCCAGTGCGGTGCGCACACCGGAGGACGTTCAGGCGTTCGTTCAGTGCGCCTATGAGTATGTCCAGGAAATGGGGTTTGAGGAGGCCCGGCGGGCCTTCCACGAGGATGAGCATTGGAGAAGCGGCCCGATCTATGTCTTCGTCGACGAAGTGACCCCGATGTCCGACATGTCTCGAGCGTTTGTCTTCCCGCCCGACCCCTCAAGGGAAGGGGAGCCGTGGGGCCTGCTGATCGACATCTTCGGCAATGACTGGTACCGGGAACAGCATCGCATCGCAAGCCGGGTCGGCGAGGGCTGGATCTACTACTCCTTCACGAACCCGGCGACCGGCAGGGATGAGCCGAAGGCTTCCTACCTCAAGAGCATCGACTGGGACGGGAGCCTTGCCACGATCGGCGCAGGGGTGTATCGGCGCGATCTCCCCGGCACGTGCAGAAGTGAAGAGGTCAACGCCTTGCTGCTCGAGGATGATCCTTCCAACGAAAGGCTGGCCGAGTTCGTCCGTTGCGCCGCGCTGGAGCTGGAATCGAAAGGGTACTTCGCCACCCGGGCTCTATCCACCGATCCGCGTTGGGTGAGCAACTCGGTCTACTTGTTCGGACTGGATACTTACGGCACCGCGCTGTTCAGCGGCGACCCCTATACCATGCAGTCGGGTATTTCCGAGTTGAATCCTGCCCTCAACGAAACGCTCGAAGGCCAGAATGTGGTGAGCGTTGCGGGCGTTTTTGGGGAAACCTTACTGTACTACTCGGCGCGGAATCCCTCTACCGGAATGTCCGAGGGCAAGACGGCCTTCCTCAAGCGGGTCGTGACCCATGGTCTGCCGGTTCTGATCGGCGCCGGCTATTATTCCGGCTATTATTCCCGGATGGATCCCCCGTCGCTGCCGGAGCCGAACGCGCAATCGGTCTGGAGCTATCTCCAAAGCGCGCCGTACACGGACTGGCCGCTGTTTCCCGGAACGAGCCGCTTCCAACCGGGCAGGTCGCCGCATGGCGCCCTGCTCATCACCTACGTCAACGATACCGCGCGGACCGCATTGACGCGCCGAACAGGTCCGATTGTTCCTAGCTTGCCGGCAGGCTCGATCATCGTCAAGGAGAACTACACGCCGGATCGCACGCTGGACGCCGTAACGGTCATGTACAAGAGCGCCGGCTACAACCCGGAGCACGGGGACTGGTACTGGCTGAAGCGCGCGGCAAACGGAAACGTGGACGCCGAGGGCATGGTCGTAGGATGCCAGAACTGTCACAGCGCTGCCGCGCGCGACTACGTGCTGACAGAGGTCCAGTAGCGGGCTGTCCGGATGAGGCCGCGGCCGGGTTCTGGCAACTCCGGTACTGGGACCGTTCCGGCCCCCTTTTCAGCCGCGCGACTGGGGGTCACTGCTCCATTGGTCAAAAATTGCACGATAAGGCGTTAAGGGCGCTTCTCGGTGCGTAGCAAGCGGCTCACTGGGGTGCGACTGACCCGCTTTGCATATCCCGCATCGCAGAGAGTTGCAAAGCGAGTGTCTTCTGGTCGTGAGTTGAGATGCGGACATAGATCCGCCGCGAAGCACTTTTGCCCCGGTCCAAAAACCCTCCTGAATTTTGCGATAAATCATCCCGTATTTTCAGTGGTTTGGACATGGGTACCCAGCCGGTCCAAAAACTTTAGTTTCTTGACCGGCAGGACAGGCAGCGGCACCTTATCGTGCAATTTTTGACCAATGGAGCGGTGACCCCAACTGGAGTCTGAGGCCGGACCCGGCCGGACGGGTACTGTTGCGCACGACCTTTGCGCACGGCCCGTGCGCATCTCCTCTCTCCCATATCGCCTTTCTCCACTTGGGGTTAGGCCGTTTCCAATGCCCGAACCCAGTAGCGCCCGACGCGCGCTCTATGACGACTTCGTCTCCGCATACGTTGACTTTGCCCGATGTCACCGTGGCCAACGTACAACGCACCAGCTGGAATTCGCTTTGGATGGATTCTTTCGATGGTTGGCGGAACGCGGCGTGACGGATCTGCAGTCGCTAACGGTCCTGCACGTCCTGGACAATGGCGACTTGGATGGTGTTTTCTCAAAAAAAGCGGGTGTCCTATGACGAACACCCGCAAGTGGGATGGTGGAGGAAATTGCTACTACGATATTTATACCGCAACATGGTGTGTTTTTAACAACAACTGGGGCTCGATCTACCTCGGCCAGCCGCTGTTCGATACGCTTTGCGATAGACCAAGGCGATGTTATTGCGTATTCCGGACCATCCTGAACACTGATTCCGATCCATCGTGAACACCGATTCCGGGATCGTGAACGCGGATTCCGGGATCCTGAACAGTGATTCCGGTGATCCTGAACACCGATTCCGGCCATCGTGATCACTCGTCGGTAGCGAAGTTTGGAGCTTTTAGGTTCTCCTGAAGCACAGGAGGGCCTTGATGGCAACGAAACGACTACCGATGAGACAGATACGCGAGATTCTACGACTCAAACACGACCAACAGCTCAGCCACCGGGCGATCGCCAGCGCATGTCGCGTGGGCTTGGGCACCGTTGCGGACTACTTGGGACGGGCCAAGCAGGCCGGACTGGAATGGCCGCTGCCCGAAGACCTGGGCGAGGCAGCGCTTGAAGCGCGGCTGTTTCCCCGCGCGGGACCGGGCTCCCGGGAACGGGTGGCTCCGGATGTAGAAGGGATCCACCAGGAGTTGAAGCGTGTTGGAGTCACCCTGCACCTGCTGTGGGAAGAGTACCGAGAAGCGAATCCAAAGGGATATGCCTACAGCCAGTTCTGTGAGATCTACCGGCGTTGGGCCCAGAAATTGAAGCCCTCGATGCGACAGGTGCACCGCGCCGGAGAGAAGACCTTCATCGACTTTTCCGGCAAACGGCCACAGCTGACGGATCCACGGACGGGCAAAGCTATTCCAGTCGAGTTGTTCGTCGCTGTTCTGGGCGCCAGCGGTTACACCTACGCGGAAGCGACACCGAGCCAGAAACTCCCCGATTGGGTCGGCGTGCATATCCGCATGGTGGAGTTCTTCGGCGGATCGAGCCGGATCTGGGTTCCCGACCAACTCAAGAGTGCCATTACCCAGCCCGGCCGCTATGAAGCAGGCGTCAACCGTACCTACCAGGATGAGGCCGAACACTACGGCGCCGTTGTCATACCGGCCCGGCCGCGGAAAGCTCGGGACAAAGCGAAAGTTGAATCGACCGTCCTGGTCGCACAGCGGTGGATCCTGGCCAGGATCCGGAATCGCACGTTCTTCAGTCTGGCCGACTTGAACGGAGCCATTCGAGCGTTGCTGGTGGAACTGAACCAGCGGCCGATGCAGAAGCTTCGAGTATCCCGCCTGGAACTCTACCAGAGGCTGGATCGACCGGCATTACAGCCCCTCCCGACCAACCGGTATGAACAGGCCGAGTGGAAGGACTGTCGTGTCAGCATCGATTACCACATTACCGTGGACCGCCATCCTTACAGCGTGCCCTACCAGTTGATCCATGAGAGGGTGGAAGCGCGTTACACGGCGTCCATTGTCGAGGTCTACTACAAAGGCCGGCGCGTGACGTCCCATCGCCGTCGCTACGATCACAAACCGTCGACTCTGTCCGAACATATGCCCAGTGCCCATCGGGCCCATGCGGAATGGACACCGTCCCGGCTGATTAGTTGGGCGGAGAAAACTGGCCCCAAGACCGGCCGCCTGGTCGAGGAAATCATGAAACGGTGGCCGCATCCGGAACAGGGGTACCGGGCCTGCCTGGGATTGATGAGTCTAGGTCGCCGCTCCGGCGCCGAGCGGCTCGAAGCCGCCAGTGCGCGGGCGCTGCACTTGCAGTCCTATAGCTACCGCACCGTCAAGAACATCCTGTCGTCGGCCCAGGACCGGTTGCCTTTCGGGGACACCGAAACCCCACCGACGCCCCATCACGACAACATTCGCGGCGCCGCCTACTATGCGGACCCCGAGGAGACGCACTCATGCTAATGGAACAAACCCTGGAGAAGATGAACCAGATGAAGCTATCGGCCATGGTCGAGGCCCTGGAGCAGCAACGCCGCTCGAATCAGTACACGGATCTCGGCTTCGAGGAACGTCTGGGCCTACTGGTGGATGAGGAGTGGACGGCCCGGGAGCACCGCAAGCTCACCCGACGCCTGCGCGCGGCGAAGCTGCGCTACGCGACGGCATCGCTGGAAAACGTCGACTTCAAACATCGTCGCCGTCTGGACCGTTCCCAAGTCCTCGCCCTGGGCTCCTGCGGGTGGATCCAAGACCGGCACAATCTTCTCATCACCGGTCCGACCGGCATCGGAAAGAGTTTTCTGGCTTCGGCTTTCGTCGAACGCGCCTGCCGGCGGGGTTTTAACGCCACCTACGTCCGCATGCCTCGGCTCTTGCACCAACTGGCGGTCGGCCGTGGCGACGGCTCCTACACCCGAGTCCTGGCCCGTCTGGCCAAAACCGATCTGCTGGCCATCGACGACTGGCTCCTGGCCCCGCTGCGCGACGCTGAACGCCGGGACCTGATCGAAGTCGTCGAGGAACGGAGCGAACGTTCCGCCATCTTGATCGCCAGCCAGCTCCCGATCCCCGACTGGCACGGCGTCATTGGCGACCCGAACCAGGCCGACGCCATCTGCGATCGCCTCCTCCACAATGCGCACCGTATCGAACTGAAAGGGGCATCGATGCGGCAAACCAAGACCCAACCCAAGACGTTGAAGGAGTCCCGATGATCGGCGAACCGCACCCACACGCCGCCGCCAGGGGGTACTCCAAGGCCGGCCCCGGACCCAATCGTCGCTCCTGCGCAATCCTCGCGCGAAGGAAGTGCAGGAATCCGGGTCCGGGCGCGGAACGCGCGCCTCACGCAGGGCACGGGGCCTGTGGAAACTGCCGCAGCCGTGCAAATGGGAATGGTGGCCTTCGGCCGACTTTCTCTTGATCATTTCCACCGCTGCTTGCAAAAGCCTCCGCAAAAAACGCTCCCGGCTTTCGCACAGTTACACACAGGCCGGCGGCGATTTATCACAATAATTTTGGAAAGGACTAAAACAGGGAAAACCTGGACTCTGAAGGAATAAACTGAGACGCTAACCCGTCGCTTCGCTCCGGCGAGTGTTCACGATGGCCGGAATCGGTGTTCATGATTCCGGAACTGGTGTTCACGATCAGCGGAATACCCAATGTTATCGAGAAATTGTATGGTTTTAACCTCACGCAGCATCTCAGCAGCCTCTTCGTTGTCCGGGCCGCGAGGCTCGGCTTTGTTCAAGAACGTATAGCCCTTTAGCTGGTTGTGTTGCAACTTTGGCCAACAGTGCCTTGTAAACTGAAGCGATCATGAAAAAGACAATCCGACCGGCGATCTTCAGGTGACGACAAACCGAGCCCGAACTGATTCTTTGCGCCGTGCGCGGGTACCTGCGGTACTCACTCTCGTTCCGCGATGTCGAAGAGCTGCTTAACGAACGCGGCATGAAGGCGGACCATACGACAATCTGGCGCTCGGCCAGCGCTACGGTCCCGAACTGGAGGAGCGGCTACGCCGCCATCTCAAGCCAACCCATAAGTTCTGGCGTGTCGATGAGACCTATATTCCTGTCAAGGGTCGCTGGTGCTACCTCTACTGAGCCATCGATTCCACCGGAGCCACGATCGACTTCGTGCTCTCGGGGTTGCGCGATGCCGCTACGGCCAAACGCCTGTTCCGCAAGGCGCTGGCGGATCCGTCGCATCGACAGCCCCGGGTTATCAATACGGACCAAGCACCCTTCTACGGGGCGGCGATTTCAGGAGTGAAGCAGGAAGGAATCCTGCGACGCCGTTGCCACCACCAGCCTGTACAATACTTGAACAACATCCTGGAGCAGGATCATCGAG
This sequence comes from Terriglobia bacterium, assembly GCA_965218085.1. Classification (GTDB taxonomy): domain Bacteria; phylum Acidobacteriota; class Terriglobia; order 20CM-2-55-15; family 20CM-2-55-15. The sequence goes on from CBDCKF010000002.1 coordinate 1,245,653, forward strand.
CGATCAAACGACGCGTGAAGGCCAAGCAGGGCTTTCGTGAATTCGCCGCGGCGCGGCGAACGATCCAGGGATACGAAGCCATCCACATGATCCGGAAGGGTCAAGCAAGGTGAGTGAGCGATTCCGATGTTCGGCAACAGATTCAGTTCATCAACCATCTGTTCGCGGTGGCCGCGTGAGACGGAGCCTGGTCGATCCAACCAGTCGCTCTCTTGCTGATTTTTGAAAGTTGCAACACAACCAAGGAAAGACTGGTGGGCCGAAACGGACATCTTTCCAACGCGACCGTCGGCCGCTATCTCAGGGGTCCTCTCGACGGCCAGACCCAGCATATCGTGCTGGCCCATCTCAGTTCCACGAACAACCACCCTGAAATCGCGCGGATGGAGGCGTGTCATGCGCTGTCTGCGAGAGGTCTGGCCGAAGCTTCAGTCTCGATGGCTTCACAGGACACTCCCACTACACCCATCGAATTAGGTTAGGAGCGTGGCCTCCACTAACGTTTCATCCTGACGGACACTACGTTTTCGCAGTAAGTGTCACGGTAGAGGTCTTCCGGCCTCCGGCCTTCTTGCGAACCCCCTTCCCAGTCTGTTTCCTCGCGGATGTCTTTCTGTTGGAGGTCGCTTTCTGAGTCGAAACCTGCTTCCGGGTCGAAGCCTTTTTGGCAGTGGCTTGATTTGCTGATTTCTTGGCCCCCGGTCTTACCTGGGCTTTACTGTTCTTCGTAGCCTTTAGTCGTTTTCGGGTCCTCGTAGTGCGTGTGGCGATATGGGTTGGCTTTGCCGCATCTTCCGACGAGGTTCCGTCGATATCGACACCGAAGACTGAAGACAGGTCGTCTAATGCAAGGGTCCGGCTCTTCCTGGGCTTGCCCACGGTCGCTGGCTGATCAACGGCGGCGGCGACCATCTCGGTGGGATCGACTCCTCGCAAGGTGAACAACATCCCGGGCTCACGGTCCAGGCGAGCCCCTACACCGTACAGAGTGGCCGCCACGTGCTTGCACATGGTGGCCCAGTCCGGGCACGAGCAGTTCAACGAAATCTCTTTGGGGGACGGAAACAGTCCCTTGCCTTTGAAAGTCACGATCTCCATTACACTTTTCGATATGGCTCCCCGCAGCAGCTCCACCAGCGAATTGATCTGACCCGCACACTGGCCCTTGATCCCGGTCCATCGGCGCTTCGCGAGCGGCTTTATCCGGATGTCTATTTCGTAGATGTCCGAGCCGCTGACCAGTGCGCGCACTCGCCTGGCCTCGATCTGCAAATCGATCACTGAACGGTTGCGCACATAGGTCCGCCCCCGCGGCAGGCGATTGGCATAGTCGCTATAGGATTCAAGGTTCCTGCACCAGGCGTCGCCCCAGAAGGTCGAAGCTATCTTGCGGCCGGCGACCTCGACCGACGAGAGTTCCCGTCCGGCTTTCTTCATCTCGAGGATTGTTTCCAGTGCCCTGCGGCGGCGCTCGGCCACAGAAACATACGGGTGCCATTCGTACCAGTCCATTGTGCTACCTCGCTACGGTATCGTTCATGCCTGCGGCACTTCGAGAGCGCTGCTTACGTTGAGCGACACGATGGAGATCAACTCCTCGTTGCTGAGCTCGGTCAATACCGACTCAGCTCCCACCGACAGGATCTGGTCGGAGAGCTTCTGCTTGCCAGCGATCAGTTCGTCGATACGCTCCTCCACCGTGCCTCTGCAGAGGAACTTGTGGACGAGGACGTTTTTCTTCTGGCCGATACGAAAGGCGCGGTCGGTAGCCTGGTTCTCCACCGCGGGATTCCACCAGCGGTCGAAGTGAATCACGTGGGACGCTGCCGTGAGGTTGAGCCCGGTGCCGCCCGCCTTGAGTGAGAGTGCCATGAACGGGATCCAGTCATGGCCCTGGAAACGCTCAACGAGCTCCTGTCGTTTCCGGACGGGTGTGCCTCCGTGCAGAACGAGGCCTTTGCGCCCAAAGATCTCAGCAAGAAAGTTGGCGAGCGGTGCGGTCATTCCCCGAAACTGAGTGAACACCAGCACCTTGTCCTGCCGGGCGGCAACGGTCTCGCACAGCTCGCGCAGTCGCGAGAACTTGCCGCTATCGGTCGGCGGGTATTTCCCGTCACCCAGCCACTGGGACGGGTGGTTGCAGATCTGTTTGAGGCGCATCAAAAAGGCCAGAACTACGCCCCGCCGCTCGATACCGTCCAGCGTCTCAAGGGCTCTCTTCATTTCCTCAACCGACTGCTGGTAGAGCAGGGCCTGGCGCTGGGTCAACCCGCAATAGGCATTGACTTCAGTCTTGTCAGGCAGATCCGCGATGATGCTCTTGTCGCTTTTGAGCCTGCGCAGGATGTAAGGCTGCACCAGCCTGCGTAGCGGTGCGTAGCCGCCATGCTTGCCGGACGCCATGGATTTCAAGAACGCGTTGAACTTCTTGGCCGACCCCAGCAGTCCCGGGTTCAGAAAGTCGAAGATCGACCACAGATCGCCAAGCCGATTCTCCACCGGCGTTCCCGTCAGAGCCAGACGCCATTTCGAGTGCAGCGCCTTGACTGCCCGGGTCTGCTTGGCACCCGGGTTCTTGATGGCTTGGGCCTCGTCCAGGATCACGGTCCGCCATGAATGGGTTTTCATCCAGTCGGTCCGCGTGGCCGTACCGTAGGTGGTAATCACCGCGTCGTGCGCCTCCACTTCCTCTTTTGACAGCTTACTGAGATCGGTTGAGGGGATGCGCGACGGATGCGCGATCAGCACCTTCAATTCCGGGGCGAATCGCTCAATCTCCAGGCGCCAGTTGTCGATGATCGATGCAGGAACCACGAGCAAATCGGCGCCCGCTTCCTTGTTGCGCAGGCTCAGAGAGAGAACCGCCAGCACCTGGATTGTCTTGCCGAGGCCCATGTCGTCGGCCAGGCAGCCGCCGAGCCCCAGGCTACGCAGCATCCAAAGCCACCGGACGCCGAGCTTCTGGTAAGGACGAAGATCCGTCTTGAGGCCAGCGCTGGCGTCAATTGCGGTGTTCCATTCGGGTCGACGGAGCGCATCGATCCTGGATGAGAGCCACGTGCCAGCAATCACCTCCGACCACTCCCGTCGAGCGTCCGTGGCGTTGTCGGCCTCACCATCATCGAGTTGAACGCCGGCCAGCATGCGCATGGCCTCGCCGAAGCGGACTCCGCCCGCCTCAGCCTGCTTCTGGACATTCTGCCACTGCGCGAGAACTTGGCCGAGTTTGTCGCGGTCGACCTCGACCCACTTGCCCTTGATCAACACGAGCCCTTCGGTGGAGCCGAGCAGGTCCTCCATCTCTTTTGGCGACAAGGTATTGCCATCGACGGTGAGCCTGACGTCAAAATCCAGCAGCGCCTCCATGCCGAGTTTCGAAGGCACCTTGCCGCCCACCGTTACCGAGACTTTAGGCCGCCTCCGGTCTCGGGCATTCCACCAGTCGGGCATACGCACGACCAGGCCGGCCTTCTGGTACAACGCGGTATCGCTGAGGAAACGGTACGCCTCCCCTGGCGTCCAGGACAGTGGATGATAGATGTCTCCTGAGTCGACAAGCTCGCGGATGAGATCGCTTTGTCCGGCAGCGCGCGATAGAGGAGACAGCAGTGAGAGTAGCTTCTGGCGGTTTCTGGCTCCGGCGTAATCCTTGAGCGCACGGCCGAGCGGGAGGTGCTGGGGCTTGGCCTCGATCGAAACCTTGTGGACGTACGTCGCGATAAACGCGAAGGGGAAGTCCGGGTCTTGCTTGTTCTCGGCCAGGTGGAAGCAGACCCGGCCGACCACGTTCCAAACCGAGTTGTGCTCCCTGAGGTACCCCTGGACTCCGTCCTTGAACCTCGCAGCTTCGGCGGCGAGGGCCTTGCCCATGTCGAGCCAGAGGTCTTCGAGCAATGGAGGCCCGATCAACTCCGCGCCCCGCATGGGGGGCGCGGCCTGGACAAATGCCGAAATCTCGTCGGAGTCTGACTGCGGCAGGACGAGGGAACTCGGGTCGGGGGGATCGAGCTCACCGCATGCGCGGGCCACGAAGGACTGCCCGATGTCACGCCAGTACGATAGCGTTGGATGGAGGTCACTGCCCAGTTCTCCCGCGCCCAGGTGCAGAACGCCGTGGCCGCGCCCAGTGCCAAATGCTTTGAGGATTCGTTGTTGTGTGGCAGCGGACATCGTTAGGTCCCCGTTGGTCAATTCGGGTCGGACCTCAATGCACCCGCTTGGCGTCAACCCACAGACGAGTGTGGAGTCGGTGTCGGAGATGCTGTCGAGGGAGCGCTGTGTCATTTTGGAATCATGGCACCCGCGATCAAGATGTCATCGTCGGAATCGTCGCATACAGGCCCGGCTGCGCTGGAGATTGCGCAACGATTTCTCCTCCACCTTCGAAAATGTTCCTCAGTCTACCTTCATCAGCGACTCTCGATCATCATCGGAGTTACACAGAATGCCGGGATCGACTATCACGCAGCCGCGCCTCCAGTTCCGGAACAGATGATCGGACGTTATCAGGACATCCTCTCCCGAAGGGAGAGAATCAAGCAGCGGACGCTGGCTCAACGCAGAATCGCGAATCTTAGGACTGGAGTGGTATAACGTGAAAACCGTCTCTTAGCAAAACAGCATTTTTGTCCGAAATGTTCTGACGACGTACATCGAAATGCTTTGACGGGCTATATTGCAACACAACCGTTTGGAAGCGATGGCCCCTTGTTCAGTGATACCGATGTGTTTCGCAGATCTGGCATGTGCACTTTGAACTAGTGAAGTGCCGTACGCCAACCACAAGGCCGTCCTTACGATCTGCACGCTCGAAGATTAAATGAAACAATTCTGTTTCTTGATTCTCCAAGTAGCGACGCAACGCGTAGGCGCATAAATCAGCAATTTGAACCATTCTGGTTAGTTCGCTGTCGACGAAGAGTGGAGTCTCGATTATATTCTCGAGTTTGGTCCAAAGGGTTCCTGCTTTATGAAACTGCTTCATTAGCTCCGTGTGCTTACGTGCAACGGTTTCATTATTGTCGTGAATTAGAAGACTGAAATTGTGATGGTCTCCCGCAGTCCCGACCAACTGGAGAAACCGTTCGAAGCGTGAGACGACCTGCTCGAAAGCCTGTTCATCTACTGTTGCAGTAGTGCGGTTTGGATCGAAATGGACTTTGTCAATACACTCGGCAAACACTCTTGCGAAGCCCCACCGTGAAACACAGCGTGCAACCTCAGAAATGCACTGCTGCCTTTCGACGTATGTGAGGTGGACATATGCCTTGGTCTTCTTGTAGTTCTTCTTCGTCTGCCGATATGTTTTCAGTGTACGAGGTGTCTTCTGAAGGCGGAGAAGCTCCGCTCTTCGGTATCGATCGACTTCGGATCGCCTGGATTCAAAGTTCAGGGAGTCGAAGTCCTTAATTTTGCGCTGCTCAAGATATGGTCGTAGCATCCAGGCGGTATGCAACTCGGCGTGCTCGATCCTAAACCTTCTAGTGATACCGCCGATTTCCCTATCGCAGTCTTGCCAGTGCCAGATTGGCACGGCAATGCCAGCCAATACGAAGTGCGAGGTATTGCCCGGTACAGTTGATGTTCCTGACTCGTCGATATAGCAAAGATACACAATCCGGCGCCACTTTAATTGCGGGCAAAAAAAAGCGACTGGAAGTCAGGGCTTGAAGCCCTGATATGAGACGCTTAGCGACTCAACCCAGACGCGCCTTAAAATTTAAAGGAAGGTCTTGTTCTTGTCAAGACAGTTCGGTTCTGGGTAATGGTCTATTAGATTGTTGCTGCCTGTAGACACACAACAAGCCTTGTAGTATCCTCCCACCCATGAAATGCCCACACTGCGGAGAAACCATTCCCCGAAAATTGATCGTGGCCGAATCAGGAAGGATCGGCGGCAAGCAGACCGCTAAGCGTGGTCCAGAGTATTTCCGCCAGCTACAGGCGAAGCGGAAGACAAGGGCTGGGGGAAGGCGGAAGACGGCTCAATCTTCCTCTATAAGCTCCGGATGATAGAAATAACGAATAGGGATGCTGTATTTCGCCTGAAAACGATGGAGCATCCTGTATGACACTCGGTGGTCCGGTGATTCAAGAACCTCAATGTCAGTGCCGTTAATATTTCCGACAGTCATACATCCATCTTGGTCGGAAATGAGGACATTGAAATGCTTGAGAACCTTGACTACGGTATCGCGCAGTACATCGCGTCCTCTGTCCACAGGTCTACTGTACAGCCGCCTCTACTTCGTAAAATGTTATTTCTTCAAACGGAAACATCTCGTGGTGTCCGACTTGAGAATACCTTGACCTAATGCACGATTTCGCCTCAATTAACTCATCCCATATATGTTTTGGGGCTGGCACCAAGAGATTGGTGATGCCACCATACATAGTTAGATGTTCTTTAATTGTTGCGTACAGACCAGAACTAAACCGTTCCTTTGCTTCCTCAACGGAATTACCCTGGACCGCATAATCTATCTCCATGCCCTGAGCATACCAGTAGGTTTCGGTCTTCAGCAGCATGACGCGCAAGTCGCCTATACCAACGACATGTTGTGCGCCGTCTTCCGTGGATATATGGATGGCGGTCGCCTGTTTGTCCTTCCCTTGCACCTTGCTAGTCTTTTTCTTTTTAATGTTTTTAGTTTTACCAGCCATGATGCTCACAAGGGACAGATCAGGTCCCTCGCGTGGATATTCTAACACACCTGTGTGACAATCTAGGTCTACTTGACCACTGGGTAGCCCTGCCTTCTTTAACGGATTTTCCGGGCGATTATCCTTGACAAACAACAAGCCTTGTTGTCTAATGGAGTACATGAAGCGAAGGCCCCATCCAGTGCGGAAACACCAGATGGAGCCTCTCAACTAACCCGCGATTGCTCACGAGATAGCCGACTCAACTGCATTGTGAGCCAATCGTCATCAAAAGGCAAGGCCCACGATGACATGCTGCTACTGCAAAGCCCACGCGAAGAAATCCGGTAAATTCAAAACCGCTAACGGCCACGTCCAGCGTTACCGCTGCCTGTCCTGCGGTAAGACGTTCAAGGCCGAAGGGCCGCTCGGTGACATGCGAATTTCCGAAGAGAAGGCCGTTCAGATTCTCAACATGCTTGTGGAAGGCGTTGGGATCAACGCTGCTTCGCGTCTGACTGGCGTTCACAAGAAAACAGTACTCAGTATCCTGTCGCTAGCTGGCGAACGCTGTGAGCGGATCATGGATGAGAAGATTCGGAATGTTACGGTCGGACAGGTCCAGGCAGACGAGATTTGGTCCTTCGTTCAATGCAAACAGAAGAACATCAGAGACGGCCAGGACGAGCGCGAGATCGGAGATCAGTACACATGGGTTGCAATGGACCGTGATTCAAAACTAGTCCTGTCCTACATCGTAGGCAAGCGGAGTGCGCTCAATGCACTCGCGCTGATGACCGATCTTGGTGCACGGCTGGCGAATCGAACCCAACTCACAACGGACGGATTCGCACCCTACGTCGGAGCCGTCGAAGATGCGTTTGGCGCGGACATAGACTTTGCCCAGCTTGTCAAAATCTACGCCAGCCCGATTGAGGAACGGCGGGGCCGATATTCCCCCTCAGACTGCATTGGCGCAGTCCCAACCAGCGTTACCGGAAACCCGGACCCGGAAATGATCTGCACTTCGCACGTCGAACGCGCCAACCTAACAATGCGAACATTCATTCGACGGATGACTCGCCTGTGCCTGGGCTTCTCAAAGAAACTGGATAACCTGAAGGCTGCCGTGGCGCTCTACTTCGCGTGGTACAACTTCGTGAGGATTCACGGAAGCCTGAAGGTCACTCCCGCAATGGAAGCGGGGATCACGGATCACGTCTGGACGTTAAAGGAACTGATCGGATCAACCGTCTAACTGAGCATCACCCTGCGAAACGCTCAACAATAATATGGTACTGGTTACCCGACTCGCTTTAAACTCTTGCCCTGACGAGAACGAAACTCAGCAAATCATTTTATTCCAACACGGGGGTACATCCATGAAAACACTGACATTATTCAACCATAAGGGGGGTGTTGGAAAGACGACCCTAACGGTCAACATTTCCGACGCGTTAGTTGACTTAGGGTTTCGCGTATTGATGGTAGATGCTGACCCTCAATGCAATCTAACGTCGTTTTTTTTAGAAGAGGACTATTTGGACGATCTGTTGGGAGATTCCGACAACGCCGATACAGAAGATGGGACAATCTGGTCAGCAATAAGGCCGGTCGTTCATGGTACGGGCCCGATCAAGAGTGTCAATCTGATAGATTTACGAGATGGAGACGGAATGTTTATCTGTCCCGGGGATGTACTGCTGGCTGACTATGAGGAAGAACTTCCTGGGGCTTGGACCGGTTCGTTTGCGAGAAAGCGACGAGACTACGATGTAACGTTGGCCCTGTCTCGTGCCTCCAGGGGTTTAGCTCATGAATGTGGTGCAGATATCATCATCTTCGATGTTGGTCCTAATGTCGGTCCGCTTAATAGGGCAGTCATTTTGGATTCCGATTATTTTACGACTCCGGTTGCTGCAGACTTGTTCTCGTTACGAGCCCTTTCCACGGTAGGCCGATCAATAGGCCGTTGGATCAGAGATTGGGAGACAGTGCGTAGCTTGGCATCACCAGATGATCGAAAAAATCTTTTTCGGGGGAGGCCACATTACCTAGGCTACATCACATCAGCGTACAAGGTTTCCTCTGGAAGAAATGCAACCAAGCCGCATGAGTACTGGGAAAGCAAGATAGCGCCAAGAGTCAAGTCGAGAATCATAGAAGACTTGGGCGATGTCGACAGGAAACTCTTGCCTACCTCGGGGAACAAGGTTGGCGTTGTTAAGAATTTCCACAGTTTAGCGCCGCAGGCTCAAACCTCTGGGCTGGCAATCGGTAAACTTCGAGGCACCGTGAACCCGGGATATTATTCTCAGGTGGACGATGCAGCATCCCAATTCCGACATCTGGCGAAGGAAATTATCAAGAGGATGAGTATGGACGGAAGGTGATCAATCATAGCAACAATCTAATAGACCACTACCCGGTTCTGCGTGGGAATGCTCAAGGGTATGCCTGCTCTCGGCATGCCCTTGGAGCCCCGTTTCACGGTGGACGGAAAATCTGCCGAGGCTCAATATTCGGAGCATGCTTACAGATGCGTCGACCCGAGGGTGCGGGACGATGATGGCGAAACGCCATGGGATCTTGCGCAAGCCAATGAGCGGCTCCAGAGGCACGACGACATCCGGCTCCTTTTTTGCAGTTGAATGACGCGCGATTCGGGGCGCTGCTGACAGGACCGCCGTTGGCCAGCGCTGGGAGCAACTGAATTTAAGTGAACAGGGAAAGCTCATCATCTCGTCGGAGTTCGCTCATAGTTCCGTCAATTCCTTAGTTGATTCGAGCCCAGCAACAACCTGAATTTGCCACCGTCCGTTCTTTCGTCTACAACCACTTCAACTTGCGACGCCCCCTCTGCTCGCGGGACACTTTCAAGCTCAACCGCGCCGCTGCGCTCACCCAGTGGCGTCAGCGCAGGGCGGCTTAATTCCCTGTCGTCGGTGGAGAACTTCAGAACTGCGAATTTCCTCTGACAGTGCCTCCTGGACCACGACCCGCCCTGCGCGTCGCATGGTAGACTTCGCTTTTTCTGAGACGCTGGACTCAACATGGCGCTTATTCCCCCAGGATACCTGAACGCCGTCGTTTCCTTGGGAACGCTGGGGGAAGCGTTCCAACACGTCGGCACTGGGTTCCTGTACGCTCACCCGCTTCCTGGCGAGCAGGGCCGTACACGGTATCGTGCGTTCCTGGTCACCAACAAGCATGTGGTGGCTAATCCCATTACGCACGTCCGCTTCAACCACCCTCAAACCGGGTTGACAGTGGAGCTCGTCGGCACCGTCGCGTCAGGTGCGTGGACAGTCCATCCGAATGGCGCGGACGTGGCTGTCACACCTCTCCTGAAGTCCAGTCCCTTGTCGCAGGGGTGGGAGCTGCTCAACGCGGAAATGTTCATCGGTGACGTCGGCACTACCTTTGGCGAGGGCGTCCAACCTGTAGAGGGCGACGGCATATTTATAATAGGCTTCCCTCTCGGTTTGGTTGGCGACGCCCGGAACTACCCGGTCGTCCGATACGGCGTCGTGGCGAGAATCCAGGACTGGATACGAGGCGACCAGGGCACTTTCCTCATCGATGCTCCCGCCTTTCCTGGCAACAGCGGCGGCCCAGTCGTCCTCAAACCGGAAACCACCGCCATAAAGGACACGAAGGCAATTACACACTGTCTTCTTACGGGAGTTATCAGCAAGCAACTCCTCAGCCAAGAGATCGCGATCAGCCAGCGGACCGACGACCCGCGCGTCATCTTCATGGAAAACACCGGCCTGACGGAGGTTGTCCCTGTGGAATTGGTCAGAGAAACGGCGATCCAGGAAATCTCAGACATGCAATCGTAATAGGCGGCATCCCAGGGAGCCCGCCGGACAGTCTGGCGCCTCGACCTTCATGTAGCGGGGAAACGTGTCCTGGTTGAGCCGCTCGCCCGGCGCGTGGGTTTCGACGTGCCGGATCCGAAATTCGCAGGAGTGACGCTCCAAGAGCCGGATCTGCTCGTCGCTGGGGGCGAGCGTGTGGTCTTGGGCGTGAGCCTCCAGACGCAAGAGGCGCTGATAGCACGTGGTAAGCTCCTGCCGCGTCCAGACACCCCGCACCCCGGACGGGCTCGGTTTGTCGCCACTTGAAGATCGCCGGTCGGATTGTCTTTTTCATGATCTCTTTAGGTTACCCGCCGTGACGAGGTGGTGCGGATGGTCGACCAGGTTGGCAAGCTGCTTAATCCGTTAGCGACCGGCAGTGGCATTCTGCGCAATGTCCTTGGAAACCGTGCTTCGCAGCTCGCGATTATCCGGCGGCTTAGCGGTGGACGGGTCAGGCAGGAAGAACTCGTCGTCTCCTACGCGTACTATGGTGCCGCGCGGGGTCGATGGATGGAGCGCCAACCCCAGGAGGAGGAAGATGTCATGGCCGCATGGGGAACCGATACCGGCGACCTATTCATCAACGACGAGATCCTCTTTGCCAAGGTTCCGGAGCGAATCTGGCGTTATGAACTCGGCGGCTACCCGGTCCTCAAGAAGTGGCTGGGCTATCGTGACACGCGACGGCGCAGCGGACGCGCGTTAAGCCTTGAAGAAGTCCGATAGTTTCAGAGCATGGTGTATCGGATTGCTGCACTGCCTCTTTTGCATAGTGAGTTAGACCGACTCTATGGGCAGGTGTCTCACCGTTAATTAGTGAGCAGGGCGGGAAGGAAGTGAGCCTGTGTTGGTGATGAAACCAGAGAACGAGAACGAAGAATCGCGTGGAACGGAAGGCGCCCTGAACCGCCCCGGGTTTTCCGGAGACGGTTTTAGTCGAGTCCCGCCTCGTCGAGGCCGGACGGCTGATTCTTATAGTACATCTGCTCAAACTCCGCCGGAGGGATGTCGCCGATCGGCTCCAGCAATCGCTTCTCGTTGTGCCAGTAAACCCAATCCAGTGTCGCGAACTCTACGTCGTCGAGTCCCTTCCAAGGGCCCTCTCGTCGAATGACTTCGGTCTTGTACAGGCCGATTACCGACTCGGCGAGCGCGTTGTCATAGGAGTCCCCGATGCTCCCGACTGAAGATTCGAGACCCGCCTCGGCTAATCGCTCCGTGTACCGGATCGACAAGTACTGCACGCCGCGGTCACTGTGATGGACTAGCCCGGATGGGTCACCAATCCGGGAATCGGCTGGTTTTCGGGTACGAGAAACGAATTGCGGCGAGTTCTGAATCCTGGAGTCGGTGAATCGGGGGAATCAGTCGTTGTTGAGGACGTGAGGTCGACTCGTTTGGCACGACAGGGACATGATTCGGCGTGTGGAGGCAGACCTCGGCCCTGTGCAGATGAAGAAGTGAGTTTTTCGGTTGTGGGTGAATCGTGTCGTCAGCAACGAAGCGGAATCGACTGCAGGTTCCGCATGATAAGGGCGAAGGTTTCGGGATAGGGATAGGCCTCCGACATCGAGATCCAGACGTTGCGGACCGTCAGGCGGATTCGGGCGCCGATTTTGAGAAGCTTCAGACGGATGGTCCCGCACTGGGCATGGGCCATCGCGGTATCTTTGAGCCCGAGGCGTCGCAGGGCATGCATGAGCATGTACGCAGCTGAGGAGAGATAGAGCCGGAGCTGATTGGCGCGCATGGTCGCCGCGCTGGTCCGGTCCGCAAATAGGTCCAACTGCTGTTCCTTGATACGGTTCTCCATGTCGCCCCGCGCGCAGTAGAAGTCCTCATACAAAGCGCGGGCTTGGAAGCGTTCCGGCGGCAGGGAGGTCACGATGAATCGGGGATTGGCGCCCTTGTCCAGGAACTCCGCCTTGCCGACGACGCGTCGCGCGCGGGTCCAGCTGTTTAGAGTCCGGTACTGGAAATCCTTAAACACCCGCGCCGGTTTCCCGGTGGCGTTAAACTCCGCTTCCGCCTGAACCATTTCTTCAGCGATTTCTTGCTTGAGACGACTGTTCTTGGCCAACCCGATCACATAATCGACCGGATGGGATTCACACCAGGCGAGCAGTTCATCCCTGCAAAAGCCCGAGTCGGCCCGGATGATGATCGATACTGTGGGCCACACCTGTCGGATCTGACCGACGATGCGCTCTAACTCATCCACCGCTCCGTCGGCCCCGTCAATGTTGGAACGCCGGAGCCGGGCGCACAGCAGATGTTCTCCCGAGAAGATGTACAACGGCAGGTAGCAGTAGTGGCCGTAGTAGCCGTGAAAGAACCGTCCTTCCTGGTTGCCATGGATCGTATCGTCGGTGGCATCCAGGTCCAGAACGATCTCAGAGGGCTCCGATTCGTGGGCCGCGATAAACGCGTCGACCATCCACCGGTCGATCTTGTCGCCATCCATGGCGATCTTCTTGTACCGCTCCTGGCCATCGACCTGCTCTGCGGTCAGTTCCAACCGGTTCAGCGTGCACTTGCCTGCCAACGCCTTTCCCCGGTCTCCGGCCTGCCGCCGGTTTTCCCCCAGCGGATCGGCCTTCTCCACCGCCACGGCCAGCATCGGATCGGTCCGTAGCTGGTCGTGGTCGTTCAGGTCCTCATAGCCCAAGCACAGCCCATAAATCCGCTGGCCCAACAACTCCTTCACGCTGTGTTCGATCAACCTCGGGTCCCGGTGATCGGTAAAACACTGCTCCAGTCCGGCGATCAAACCCGTCCGCTTCTCGACTTCCCTCAACAGCAGAACACCCGCGTCGGAGGTGATCTTTCCGCCGTCGAATCGCGCCTTCACTTTCCGTTGAAAAAGTCCGTGAAATTCGAACGTGGCTTGGTTACACTCTGTTCTCATAAGGGCCGTCTCCGTTTGGGTTTTTAAACGTTTCTCGTTAAACGCTTTATGCCAAACAGGGCGGCCTTTTCTGGTCCTATCCGTGAAATATAGGGGCTAGGCCTTCGGTATCCGAGCGCGACCAGAGGGCTTGTTCCAGAGCATCCAGGGCGATGTCGGTCTTCAGCGAGTTTGTGACACGCCATCCGACGATCTTGCGCGAGAAGACGTCGATGACGAACGCGACGTAGACGAATCCCTTCCATGTCGCCACGTAGGTCAGATCGGCCACCCACAGCTGGTTGGGTCGGGTCGCTGTGAAGTTGCGATCGACAAGATCGGGCGGTCGCAGCGCAGATTCATCCGGCACCGTCGTCTTGAACTTCCGGCCCCGCACCACACCCTGAAGGCCCATATCCCGCATCAGTCGGGCCACCGTGCACCGCGCTACCTCCTGTCCCTCGCGGTTGAGCTGCTTCCAGACTTTCCGGGCGCCGTAGACCTGGCGGTTCTCACGCCAGACCCGATCGATCTCGATTCGAAGCTCGGTGTCACGCTTCACCCGCGCCGGCAATCGAACCGGATCCCGCCGTCGTGCTTCATGCTCGTAGTACGTCGACGGGGCAATCGGCAGCATCCTGCAGATCGACTCGACCCCATACTGGCTCCGATTCCGATCGACGAACTCGGTCACCACTTCCCTCGGCGGTCGAGTTCCGCCTGCGCGAAAAACGCGGATGCCTTCTTCAGGATCTCGTTCGCTCGCTTCAGCTCACGATTTTCCCGTTCCAGTTCCTTCAATCGCTGCTTCTCGTCTGTCGTCAGGCCCGCTCGATGCCTGTGTCACGCTCTGCCTGTCGAGCCCACTTTCGCAAGGTCTCGGTCGTACAACCGATCTTCGAGGCGATCGACGCCAATGCGGCCCACTGTGAGTCGTACTCGCCCTGATGCTCGAACACCATCCGGACTGCACGCTCTCGAACTTCTGGTGAATATCGACTTGGTCTTCCCATGATGACTCCCATCCTCTCAAGAAATGGAGTCTCCGGGAAACCCGGGGCGGTTCAGCTTTGATTTCCCGATATGTTCAGGGCCAGAGAAGATCCGCCACGCTGAGGGTGGTACCTGTTGCGCCAACAAGACTCAGCATCTGTACCTCCCGATCGTTCAACTCTATTTCCACATCCCGCCCGCCGTTTACACCAATCGTCGCGAGAGCAAACATCTTTGAGATCATCTTCTCCAGAAGCTTTCCCTGGAGGTACTGCCGAACGAGTTGGTGAACACCGCCGGTTTTCTCGAACTTCGCTTTTTGGCCTTCAAGCACGTTCTTTGCCTCCACAAAAACGAAGTATTCACGATCCTCGATCAGGATGTCGATTTCGGTGTCGCCGATGCGTTGAAGCTGGGGAATCAGGCTGTTTTCGGGTGCCGTGTCCGTATAGGTATGGAAGGACTCGACGATCCGGGAGTAGACCTGTGTGTGGGGCAATCCTTTCGTGTGAGACCAGTAGTAGTAAATCGGATACACGTTTGTTTCGTACCGAGGTTTCTGAATCTGAATTCCCGACAATGCTCCCTTGTTCTGCAATCCGGCAACCAGTGGGGTAATGGCGGCTTCGTCGGCTTCTGTCCAGCGCCGCAGGCGCCGCCGGACGATACTCGGTTCCATCTGGTCGATATCAATGAGTTCATAGTCTGGTGTCACGAGGTTCGGCTCCATTGTCAATGCTTTGTCATATCAAATTCAGGCACTGTCAAGTTAACTGAGATTCACTCTTTTCCGACGTGAAATCAATTCTATCCAGCACGCAAAATCAGCGACTTAGCCGGCATGTCAATCAGTGGAACTTCCAGGAAATCAGTTAACTTGACAGTGCCTCCCTTCCCGCTGACTGACGTGATAATCCTCCCGCCTTCAGCCAACGTCCGCCAGCAGTTCGGACCGAAGCGTTTCCAGTTTCTCAAAGATCCCCTCGATAACGTTTCCCTGTCCGGCGAACAACGCCTCGGGACCGCTGGCGTGCATGCTATTGAACGGCGCCTCGTAGAGCGCGGATGGTTCCATGACACCCCGCGCAGTGAGTTGGTCGATCACCATCTCGATGAAACGGATCTGCGGCGTAGTCAGGCTTCGGTCGGAGAGGAACTCCGAGAAGGCTTCCTGCGCGGCCGCGCGGTCCATCCCCACCATGCGCCGCACGAAATGGGCCAGTGAGGGGGCGTCGCTGCGGGCCAGGAGGGACGTCAACAGCGTCTGGCCGTCATCCTCGCCGATCTCGACCAGCGTCTGCTCGAGCCCCCGCAGATCGGTGGCCGTGAGTGGCTGGTTGGTTCGGAGACGATGAATCACGATGTGGTCGAGATGGTTCTTCAGGTACTCCTGCACCTTTTTCTCGTACTGGACCCCAGTCATCTTCGGCAGGTAGACGGCGGCGCCCTCGCGCACGGCCGTGATCTCGTCGTGGAAGTCGGTATAGACGATCGTGCGCGTCTTCTTGTCCAGGAAGGACACCAGGCCACGCAGGCGCAGGCGCAGTTCCTCAAGACCGTTCAAGGCGATGCCTTCCCAGAAGGCACTCTCCTGCACCGAGGCCAGGTAGGCGAGCTGGGCCTTCACCGCGGGAATCGTGCTCTTTTCTTCCAGCAGTCTGGCGATCTCCACCACCCGCGGGCGCTGCCGTTCCAGGGTGCCCATGTCGCCCTCGGCGAGGGCCAGTTGCATCTTCAGTGCCGTGAAATCGAACAGGCGCGACTCGATGTCGTCGGTCTTGATCTCGCTGGGCAGCCCGGCCACCGCGCTTTGCAGGACCTCGACATCGGACGCGGTGAGCCGCTCCCATGACTCCCGCTGCTGGAAACGTTCGACCGCCTCGAGCTGCATCCGCACGATGAAGTTCTCCCAATTCATCGCCGCCACTTCCCGGTAGAGTTCCGCCGTCAGTACCCCGGCCAGCGCGGCTTCCGGGTCCAGGCCCGGCGCCGCCTGGACGTGGGTCAGCAGCTGCACCCGCGACCGAAAGAGGAGGGCGCGGAGGGAAACGCCGCCACTGACCTCGAGCCCCTCCGGGTTCTCGCGGAAGAAGTCGAAGTTGAAGCAGAAGTCGAAGACACGGAAGTCGTGTTTGTCGTCCCCGGGTCCGAACAGATCGGGGCATAGTCGCGTGCCGCGCCCGATCATCTGCCAGAACTTGATGCGCGAGTAGACCGGCTTGAAGAAGACCAGGTTGGCCACCTCGGGCACGTCGATACCGGTATCGAGCATGTCCACGGAGATCGCGATGTGCGGCGCTTTGTCCTTCCGCGTGAAGTCGTCGAGCAGGCTCTGCGGATACGTGGCGTAGTGATCGATGATGCGGGCGAAGTGCCCGGCGTGCTGCGGGTAGTGACGGTTGAACCGCTCTTCGATGAACGTCGCATGCTCGTGATTGCGCGCGAAGATGATCGTCTTGGCCAGGCGGTCGCCACCGTCGACCGTGTGGCCGTGCTCCATGAGATGTTGCAGCACCTTGTCGACCGTGTCGTTGTTGAAGAGCCAGCTGTTGATGGCGGAGGCGTTGACCCGTTCCGGCAGCCCGCGGCCGTCCGCGTCATCGCCCCAGTCGAGGCTTTCCCACTGTGCCTGCTCTTCCTCGCTGAGCGAGTCGTAGTCGATGCCGTCGCGTGGAAACCGGAGATCCACCTGCTGAACCTTCGGTGGTACGAGAAAGCCGTCCACCACCGCAGTCGCAAGTTCGTACACGTCGGTGGGCACGCCCGGCTCCAGGTCGAAGAGTCCGTAGGTGTTTCGGTCGACCTGATCCCGAGGTGTTGCGGTCAGGCCGACCAGTAGCGAGTCGAAGTACCGGAAGATGGCCCTGTATTTCTGATACACCGAGCGGTGCGCCTCATCGATGATCACGAGATCGAAATGGCCCACCCCGAAGCGGGCCTCGGTGTCCGTCGTCTCGTCGATCAGCCCCATCATCGTCGGATAGGTGCAGACATAGACCCGGCCCGCCTTGTCCTTCTCGGTCACCAGGTTCACCGGACTCGACTCTGGCAGGTGGGCCTTGAACGCCCCCACCGCCTGGTTCACCAGAGACACCCGATCCGCCAGAAACAGCGCCCGCTTCACCCATCCCGCCCGCTGCAACAGATCGACAAGCGCGATCGCCACGCGGGTCTTGCCGCTGCCGGTCGCCATCACCAGCAGCGCCTTGCGCCGCCCCTGTCCGAACTGCTCACCGATACTGCCGATGGCCCGCTTCTGGTAGTACCGCTCGACAATGTGATCCTTTACCTGAGCGACATCCAGCGGAGCTCGTTGGGTTCGGCGATGGATCAGGGATGCCAACTCGTCCTTCTTGTAGAATCCGGCGACAGCGCGGGGGGGATAGGCGAGGTCGTCCCACAGGCAGGTCTTGTAGCCGTTGGTGTAGAAGATGACCGGACGCTGGCCGTGCATCGCCTCCAGGCAGTCCGCATAGAGTTTCGCTTGCTGCTGCCCAACTTCCGGGTCGACGGTGGTCTTCTTCGCCTCCACCACCGCCAGCGGCTTGCCGTCGTCTCCCCAGAGGACGTAGTCGGCATAGCCGACGCCCGACTCGTTCGGCATGCCCGTCACTTCATATTCACGGTCCTGTTCCCGGTCCAGAGGCCAACCGGCACGCTCCAGATCGAGATCGATGATCAGTTCGCGGGTCTTGTCCTCGTTCCAGTCGTGTGTTTCGGGGACACCCTCGTTCTCCGCCTTGATGGCCGCGAGGCGTTCACGCAACGCTTCCAGTTCGCTCTCGATCTCCTTGCGGGCTTCCGCCTCCGCCTCCCGCTGGGCCTTCAGGGCCTCCAGCTCCTGGACGCTGGCTGGGGTGGTTTCCGGTTCCACTTTCGGGACGAGAGACTCGTCGAAGGTCTTGCCCTGCAGGCGCTCCGCGCCCTTGCGCAGGTAGGTGCGGCCGGTCCAGTAGAGGACGTGACACAGCTCCCGCACGACATCCAGCGCCTTCTCCGGTGTTGGCGACTTGTTGCCGTGGACCGCCAGGTTGCCCGCCTGACGGATGTATTCGGCCTTCTGCCAAACGACCTCGGGCACGAGTTCGCGGAAGGCGGGGTCGCTGATGTAGCCGTCCAAGTTCGTGACCTTCGGTGGCTTCAGGGTCTTTTCGACCTTGTAGACACGCTTGAGCAGGTGCTCCAGCGCGTGCCGGGCATGGAAGCAGGACGCCCGCGGGTCGCCGAAGACATGCCGCTCCGCGAAACTCGCACTCTCCGCCGCGTGCGGGAACTCCTGTTTCAGGAACGCGAAGTTCTCAGAGACTTCCATAGCGGCTCAGAGGGCTCCCCGGAAGGCGCGGGACTGCAGAGAGGCGAAGAGGGTGTCCAGTTCGGCCTGGTGGGCTCGCTGGCTGGCCTTCTGGTGTTCGACGGATTGGACGATGGCGGCGAAGCGGTGTTGGAGGTCTAGGGGAGGAAGCAACACTGGGAGCTTGCGCAGTTCCTTAACATTCAGGTGCTTTGACGTGGATCCAGCAATCAATCTACTAAGCCGTTCTGGAGCGAGGTCATGCAGTAAGAGATTCAACAGAAACCTAGGGCCCAGCTGCGAGTCGTTGACTCGCAGCTGGACGAGTCGTTGCCCCATGCATAGGCGCATGCCTTCATCTACTAATGCCAGCACACCTACGGTACCCTCGCGACTGAGGATAATGTCGTTTGGCAGGATCTCGCTCCGCCGCGTGCGTTCTGTGTAGTCTTCTTCGATGACGAATCGAGTGTCGGCCCAGTTCCATTCTCCTTTGCCGAGATTGGATGTGCGCAAACAGATGACACCTGATCCACTCCAACGGGGAGTCGAATGCGGGCAGTCGATCACCTTATCGCAGAGGTCCTCCAGAGGAGGCTTCTCCCACCCCATGGGATTGGTGACGGGGTCGCCGAACATGTCGAGGAAGGTGGATTGGAGGAGGGTGTCGAGCTGGCCGAGGGCCTCGCGGCGCTTGGCCCGCAAGGCGTCCGCCGCATCCAGAATTCCCGCAATCCGCTTCTGCTCGGCGAGGGGAGGGAGGGGGATCTGGAGCGAGGCAATGTCTCCTTTCGAGACTTGAAGAAATGTCGCTCCTCGCCCCTGGGTGCGTAACACGGGGGCGACATGATCAAGCCAATGCCCGAGGTAAGCTTGGCTCAAGTCGGCGTCTTTGGCTCTTAGCCCAGCCACTCCGCGCCCAAGACAATACTCTTTGTCTGACCAATTTCGGTCGCCGATCGTCGCGCGGATGCAGAGGATGAGGTCACCGGGCCGGGACAGCTTCGTTGGGGCATCCGTGTATTTCTTTGGCGCAGGAGTTAGTTCACCGAAGTCCCCGGCTCCAGCAATCAATGGGTAACCACTTCTCGTAGCGTTGTAGCTATCACCCTTCGGCGCTTGCCCCATTGATATGTCGCACACAGCGGAAAGCATTTTCGTCGGGAATAGACTCATCCCAACAACCCCTCCAACTCCTTACGTCCCTTCGCGATGTCCTCCTCCAACGCCGCTAGCCCGCATTTCTCAAGAATGATGGCGAAACGAGCAATGGGTAGACGGGATAGGGGTCGTGAGCGGTGTCGCGGGAGCAAAGAGGCCAGCTGAGCTGAAAAACGGAGCCTGAGTGATTGGTGTTGAAGAGAATGGCAAGGTGAAAGCGGATTACAGAGACAGCAATCCCTACCAAGGTCGAAACGGGTGGGATGTCCGAGCGGAGACGTTTAACAACGTAGCGGGATTTTCTGGAGGTTCGCGTAGATCTGAGCAAACACGTTGGCATAGGGATACCCGCCGGCCATCCGAATCCAGATCCGGCGGACGGTGACGTGGATCTGCGCTCCGATCTTGAGCAACTTGAGGCGGATCGTGGTGCACTGCGCACGCGCGAATTCGGTACCCTGCAATCCGAGCCGTCGCAAGGCTTGCATCAACATGTACGCGACCGATGAGAAGTAGAGCCGGAGTTGATTGGCGCGCATGGTGGCCGTGCTGGTCCGGTCGGCAAACAATCCGAGCTGTTGCTCTTTGATCCGGTTTTCCATGTCCCCACGAGCACAGTAGATCTGTTCATAGATCTGCTTTGGGGTGGGTTGGCCTTTCGGTAACGAGGTAACGATAAACCGCGGGTTGGCTCCCTTGGCCAGATGTTCGGCCTTGCCAATGACGCGTCGCTCTCGGGTCCAGCTGTCCAGGGTCCGATACTGAAACGTCTTAAAGACGCGCGCCGACTTTCCGGTCCTGTCGAATCGCTGCTTCGCTTTCTCCATCGGAGTTTCAATCGCGCGGAGCAGCCGCTTGTTCTTCGCCAGTCCGATCACGTAATCGACACGGTGCTGGGCCTCGCACCAGCTCAGGATCTCATCGCGGCAGAAACCCGAGTCGGCCCGAATCACAATCTGGACTCGGGGCCACTCCTGCCGAATCTGGCCCACGATCCGTTCCAGTTCCTCCACCGTTCCAGCCGCACCATCGATGTCAGAGGATCGCAGCCGGGCACAGAGCAGAAACTCCCCACAGAAGATGTAGAGCGGCAGATAACAATAGTGCCGGTAGTAGCCGTGAAAGAAGCGGCCTTCCTGATTCCCGTGAATCGGATCGTCGGTCGCATCCAGATCCAGGATGATTTGCCGTGGTGCTCGCCGATGGGCTTGGAGAAACACGTCCACCATCAATCGATCCATCGCCGCTTCATCCCGCCCGATCTTCTTGTACGGGTGGCTGGCCGCACCCTCGGTCGAGAGCTCCAGCCGGTTCAGCGTGCTCTTGCCCGCCAGCGCCTTGCCCCGGTCCCGCTCCTGCTTCCGAGTTCGCCCCTTCGGATCGGTCTCATCGACCATCACGGCCAGGACTGGATCTGAACGCAGTTGATCGTGATCGTTCAGATCCTCATAGCCCAAACACAATCCGTAGACCCGTTGCGCCACCAGTGGCTCGATGCGATGTTCCACAAATCGCGGATCCCGATAATCCTGGAAACATCCGGCAAACTGTTTCAGGATCCCGGTCCGTTTCTCCACCTCCCGCAGCAGCAATCCGCCCGCGTCCGAGCTGATGTCCCCACCGTCGAATTGACCGCAAACTTCGCGTGAACCTAAAGCGTGAAATTGAACCCGTTCTGTTTTACACTCTGTCATATTAAAGGCCGCCTCCGTCTGTGTGTTGAAAGTTCTTCGCACAACCTTCTATGCCAGACAGGGCGGCCTTTTCCGGTCCTTTACACTTCCTTCCGTCTCTCGTTTACCTTAGATCTCTTGAGAAATGCAGGCTAGCCGCCCCAGGATCACTTTCGGCGGGTCGTACTTCACCGCCTCGTATTCCACCTCCTTGTAGCGGTTGATGGACAGGTCGTAGTCGTTGCCCGCAATCTCGGCCTTCGGCACCAGGAAACTCTGGTCGGTGCGTGTGCGCTTCGCCTCGGCCTTTCGATTCTGCCAGCGAACGAGAATGTCCGCCAGATCGCTCTTCTCCGGCTGTGGGGTGCGCTTGTCGTCCAGGGAGTAGCCGTCCGCCTGCATATCGTAGAACCACACGTGGTCGGTGCCGCCGGAGTTGGTCTTGGTGAACAGCAGTATGGCGGTGGAAACCCCGGCGTAGGGTTTGAAGACGCCAGAAGGCATGGAGACGATGGCGTCGAGCTTCTGCTCCTCGACCAGGATCGTCCGTAGGGTCCTGTGCGCCTTGCTCGACCCGAAGAGCACGCCGTCGGGCACGATGACGGCGGCGCGACCGCCGGGCTGGAGCAGGCGGAGGAAGAGCGCGAGGAACAGCAACTCGGTCTTCTTGGTCTTGACGATCTGCTGCAGATCCTTGGCGGTGGACTCGTAGTCGAGGCTTCCCGCAAA
The DNA here is from genome assembly GCA_965218085.1 of Terriglobia bacterium. Taxonomy (GTDB): domain Bacteria; phylum Acidobacteriota; class Terriglobia; order 20CM-2-55-15; family 20CM-2-55-15. The sequence goes on from CBDCKF010000002.1 coordinate 1,267,895, forward strand.
CGGCGGATTGGCGAGGACCAGGGAGTACTTCTCCGCGTCATCGTCGTCGGTCTGGGCCAGCGAGTCCTTGTAGCGGATATCCGGGTTCTCCACACCGTGCAGCAGCATGTTCATACTGCCGATGCGCAGCATGGTGTTGTCGAAGTCGTAGCCGTGGAACGTGCCCTCGTTGAAGTGGCGCCGCGCCGCGGCGTCCTTGTAGATGGTGTCGCTGTGGTGCTCTATCAGGTGCCCAGAAGCGGCAATGAGGAAGCCCGCCGTGCCGCAGGCCGGGTCGCAGATCACGTCCTTGGGCGTGGGGGCGGTCATGTCCACCATCAGACGGATGATGTGGCGCGGCGTGCGGAACTGGCCGTTCTGTCCGGCGGTGGCAATCTTGCCGAGCATGTACTCGTAGAGGTCGCCCTTGGTGTCGCTGTCGGCCATGTCGATGCCGTCGAGTTGGTCGACCACGTTGGCCAGCACACGGGCCGTGGGCATCATGAAGAGGGCATCCTTCATGTGGTGGCTGTATGTCGAGCCCCCTTCGCCGTCGGCCTCGCCCTTCTGTCCGAGCGACTTGATAAAGGGGAACACCCCGTCTCGCACCGTCTCGAACAGCTGCTCGGGGGCGGCGTCCTTCAAACGCGACCAGCGCAGCCGGTCCTGGTCGGCGGCGAAGACCGGCTCCTGGATGGGTGTACCGGTGCGCGCGGCCTTGCGCTCCTTCAGGGTGTGTAGTTCGTCGAGCCGCTTGATGAAGAGCAGATAGGTGAGCTGCTCGATGACCGAGAGCGGATTCGAAATGCCGCCAGACCACATGGTGTCCCAGATCTTGTCGACCTTGGACTTGAGTTCACCCGTAATCATGATTGCCTCTCCCCCGGTCTCCATTGAGTCATCGAACAGTCGCCACCGATCCGACCCCGCACAATTCCGGGAAGTAACGGCGGTCGCGGTGACGATCCCTCGCCAGGCCAAACCATATTGTCGGAGTCCGCGCGGCGGCTACCATCACAGCCAGAGCACGGGGGCCTGATAGCGTACCAGGTCCTTCTCCAGGTGTTCCGCTACGAACGAATCGTTCACGTCCTGTAGTTTGTCTTCGTGCAATTGCCACAGTTTGATTTCGCTGGCCATGGCTTTGTAGATCTCCCCGCGCACTTTACAAGCCAATCTTAGGTGATTAAACGCATCAGCTATTCAATCTCCCGCTTCAAAAGAGACCGAGCTTTACACAAAAGGATCGCTTACGCAACGATCCTGCAGCACACACGTTTTCAAGGACTTGGGCGTTAAAAAACCATATTGCAGTATCGATTTGATGGGCGATACCTTTATGCGACGCTGATCGGTTCGTCGTCGCCGGAACAGATATCATCCCGCCTTAGCTCGTTTGGATCTCATAGGTCTTTGCCCTTGGTGTTGCCCCGATTCGCCGTGCTGTTGCCTTCCACAGCGGTCCATGGCCAGCCTCGTGTCCCGCGATCGCGTGGGCGATCTCGTGCAGCACGGTGTCCCGGATCTGCTCCTCGCTTCCCTCCAAGGCATGGGTGCGGCTGATCCGGATCACGTGGTGTCGGAAATGACAGTCGCCAAGGCGTTTCCGGGCCTCGCCGAACGCGAGGGCCCAGCCCGTGAGCCCATGGTCGTCCATCAACCGCCTGGCCATTGCCGCAACGCCGTTCAGTCGTTCCTCACCGTTCCTCGTGCTTTCCCTTCCCGCTCTGCGGAGTAAGCCATAGGAGACGTTCCAGCATTTCTCTTTGCAGCGTACCTTTGCACTCTTCGGGTTGAGCTTCACGATCTCCCCACGCCTTGGTCCGTCGGGACTTGTGAACGTCACCTCGTCCCCCATGCGGTAGTCCGCGCGCGCTTTGTCGTGCCGCGTGATTATCGTGGCTAGTCGCACTCCTCCCGAGAGCTTTAACGCCGACTCCGGGACTTTCCACATCCGCTCTTCCGTGTCGACTACGTGCGCGAAGCGCCGCCGTCCCTGCCTTTGGAGGAGATGTCCGTGGATTGTTTTCCCCTTGTGGGTGAACTGTACGGCAGACCCGACAGATAGCGGGCGCTTCTCCTGCTGATTGATCATTCGACATTCTCCTCTGTCTTGGGGTTGATCAGTCCCTCCAGAGCCTCCTTGTTGAACGGGGTTGTTTGCGGGAGGGGGCGAAATCCTACGTGAAGCCAGTGACCGCGCGGCGGCTCTGTCCAAGCACAGCGGTTCAGGTGGCGAGGACCTTTCTCGCCCTGCTCGCGCAACTGGCCCTCTGGCCCGACGTACCTGTAGAGCGTCACGGGTTTGATCCCGAGTTGAGTGCAGAGTTCCGACACGGGGTGTCGCGGTGGGCCATCGCGGCCTGGGCCAGCCGCACCTGGGCTTTCGACAACACGAACTTCCGGCCGCCCTTTCTCCCGTGCGCCCGCGCGGCCTTGAACCCAGCCATGGTGCATTCACGGATCAATTCCCGTTCGAACTCGGCCAGCGCCGCGAAGATGCCGAACACGAGGCGGCCGGCCGCCGTGGTGGTGTCGATCGGAGCGCCTTGACCGGCGAGTCCTCCGCCACCACGTTCCGTGTCTCGCTCCACGCCGCCCGTCCGGCCCTGTCCTCGCACTCATCTTCTTGAGCCCACCCCTCACTCAGGCAGAGTAGTCCACCACCCACCGGAACGACAGTGCCCTCCCCCGGACTGCGTGAGCTCTTGCAAGGCGTCGATTCAGTCAATCCGATGAGGTTGGGGAATTGCGCAAGATGATGCCCCCATGCTTCGCGACCATCGTCTCGATGAGCCCGCCAGACTATCCCTCGACTCGGTCGTCCCGCTCATGCGCCGTCCCATGGGTTGAATATGTCGATCCCCATGTCCTCGAAGTCCCGAATGTTGCGCGTTGCCACCGCCATACCGCGTGAGCGGGCAATGGCCGCGATTTGACAATCGGCTTGTGTGATCGGCCGACCCATCCGCCGCCGTGCGGCGGCAATCCCGGCATAGGCGCGCGCCGCGCCACTGTCGAACGGCAGGACGCGATTCGCAAAGCCCGTTTCCAGCATCCGTTCGAGGCCCTTCGCAAGGCCGTCCCGGCGCTTGCCTGGCGGCATGACCGCAAGACCGAAGCGCAACTCAGCCTCGGTCACCGCTGTCAGAAACAGGTTCGATGTCGCACGTTCTGCGACCCATGACGCGATCACGAGATGGGGTACCGGACCATTGGTATCGAGAACGAACATCGTCGAGCCTCAACTGAAGTCGGGAGGCTCGCGCATCGGTTCCCGTGGCGGAAGCTCGAGGTCCACGCCGCCGAAGGGCGCAAAGCATTCGTGGATGAAACTGGCTAGGTTCTCAGGTTCGGCTTCCCGACCGACCGCCTCGCGCAGGATGACCCGCGCCTCCTCTTCCATCGAACGACCGTTGGCGGACGCGCGAACCCGAAGTCGGGTCTTCACGTCGTCGTCGAGATGGCGGATCGTGATGCTCGCCATTGTCCCACCTCCTTGGTGCAAGCTTATGCGACGATTGCGTTGCAATCAAGACCGCCCCCCATGCATTCCGGAGAGTGGTAACACTCCGCACCCCCATCCCTCCAACACGGCTCGCGCGCGTTTGTCGGCGTCAGGGTTGACTCCGATTGCGGCCACATGAATCGTGATCCCGCGCTTCCGCATGCCAGCCCAAACGTGTTCGTGCGCCCGGCCCCAATGCCGCAGTTCGATGGAGTTGTCATTGAGAGAGTTTGACGGGGCGGCCGGCCTTGAGTTCGGACGCCCGCTTTGGGAAGGTTTCACCCCGCTTCCGTTCCAGGTTGACGATTTCTGATCGCAAGCCAGCCTCGCATAGGCTGGCTAGAGTAAGGCCTGGCGTCCAGTAGACCGCATCTCGCGCCCGATCGAACAACTCCAGCGGTAAATGGAACGTGGCCCGAATCTTTCGGACCTTGGCCTGCTCCTTTTGCCTGGAACTCGACGCCGGAGTTTCCGGCACGAGGGCATCCAGAGGATCGGACCCGAGAGCGGGTCTTCGGCGAGTCGCGCTACTCTTCATGTTCGTCGTCTCCTTTCGAGCAACTCGGCAGCGGCAGCTCGGTAGTCTTCCGCTCCGCGGCCCCGAGGGTCGTATGTGGTCACCGGTTGAGCGAAGGACCACGCCTCGCGAAGGCGGACGTTTTCCCGGATCACCGTATTCATAACCAGTTTTCCGAAACGTTCTCGCAAACGTTCCATCACTTCACGGGACAGATTGGTCCTCGCGTCCGTCCGGCAAACCAGGACCTCAGTCACGGCCAAGTCGGGATTGAGTCGATCCCGAACGCGATCAATGGTTTGCATCACCCCAGCCAAACCGGCCATGGCCATCGATGAAACCTCGACAGGCACGAGAACCTCGTGGGACGCACAGAGAGCGGATACGGTTAGCAGGCCGAGGGCGGGGGGGGGGGCAGTCCAGCAGGATAAAGTCCCACGGCTCGGACAGTTCGGCCAGTGCCTCCCGTAGGATCATCTCAGCCCCCACTTCGCCAGCCAAGGTCTTCTCTACACCAGCTAACCAATTCGAGGATGGCACCAAATCCACACCTAGGGCTTCACTCTCGCGGACGAGGGCCGCTAGGCTGCCATTATTGGGAAAGACATCAAGGGGTTGTGTTGCAACTTTCAAAAAACGGCAAGAGAGCGACGGGTTGGATCGACCGAGCTCCGTCTCATGCGGCTACCTCGAACAGCTTGTTGATCAACTGAATCTGTTGCCGAACATCCGAACCGCTCACCCACCTCGCCTGCCCCTTCCGGATCATGTGCATGGCCTCATATCCTTGGATCGTTCGCCGCGCTGCGTGGAATTCACGAAAGCCCTGCTTCGCCTATACGCGTCGTTTGATCGCCCGATGATCCTGCTCCAGGATGTTGTTCAAGTATTGAATAGGTCGGTGGTGGCAACGGCGGCGCAGGATTCCTTCCTGCTTCACTCCTGAAATCGCAGAGCCGTAGAGGGGCGCTTGGTCCGTATTGATAACCCGGGGCTGTCGATGCGACGGATCCGTCAGCGCCTTGCGAAACAGGCGTTTGGCCGCAGCGGCATCACGCAACCCCGAGAGCACAAAATCGATCGTGGCGCCGGTGGAATCGATGGCGCGGTAGAGGCAGCACCAGCGACCCTTGACACGAACGTAGGTCTCATCGACACGCCAGGACTTATTGGTTGGCTTGAGATGACGGCGCAGCCGCGCCTCCAGTTCCGGACCGTAGCGCTGGACCCAGCGCCAGATTGTCGTGTGGTCCGCTTCCAGCCCGCGCTCGCTGAGCAGTTCTTCGACATCGCGGAACGAGAGCGAGTACCGCAGATACCAGCGCACAGCGCACAGAATCACCTCGGGCTCGGTTTGTCGCCACTTGAAGATCGCCGGTCGGATTGTCTTTCTCATGATCGCTTCAGTTTACAAGGCACTGTTGGCCAAAGTTGCAACACAACCGGGATTTCTGACGGACCTTGGCCGCGATGAGCATGAAGTATTCGCCGATTCAATGAGCAGGTCCACCTCGGCGTCAGCGACCGGACCTAGCATCTTCTCGATCGATGGGTTCTCGATCGCGTCTGACGGGTGACCGGCCCACTCGAAGATCCGCTCATACACGGCCTGGCTGGGTATGTCCTGGCCCTTCGTGAAATAGAATAGCGGGAAGACACTTGCCTCCCAGCTGAACGGATCGCAGAGCCATTTTTTTGCCCATACGCAGTCAGAACGTCATGGACTAGCCCCTATATTTCACGGATAGGACCAGAAAAGGCCGCCCTGTTTGGCATAAAGCGTTTAACGAGAAACGTTTAAAAACCCAAACGGAGACGGCCCTTATGAGAACAGAGTGTAACCAAGCCACGTTCGAATTTCACGGACTTTTTCAACGGAAAGTGAAGGCGCGATTCGACGGCGGAAAGATCACCTCCGACGCGGGTGTTCTGCTGTTGAGGGAAGTCGAGAAGCGGACGGGTTTGATCGCCGGACTGGAGCAGTGTTTTACCGATCACCGGGACCCGAGGTTGATCGAACACAGCGTGAAGGAGTTGTTGGGCCAGCGGATTTATGGGCTGTGCTTGGGCTATGAGGACCTGAACGACCACGACCAGCTACGGACCGATCCGATGCTGGCCGTGGCGGTGGAGAAGGCCGATCCGCTGGGGGAAAACCGGCGGCAGGCCGGAGACCGGGGAAAGGCGTTGGCAGGCAAGTGCACGCTGAACCGGTTGGAACTGACCGCAGAGCAGGTCGATGGCCAGGAGCGGTACAAGAAGATCGCCATGGATGGCGACAAGATCGACCGGTGGATGGTCGACGCGTTTATCGCGGCCCACGAATCGGAGCCCTCTGAGATCGTTCTGGACCTGGATGCCACCGACGATACGATCCATGGCAACCAGGAAGGACGGTTCTTTCACGGCTACTACGGCCACTACTGCTACCTGCCGTTGTACATCTTCTCGGGAGAACATCTGCTGTGCGCCCGGCTCCGGCGTTCCAACATTGACGGGGCCGACGGAGCGGTGGATGAGTTAGAGCGCATCGTCGGTCAGATCCGACAGGTGTGGCCCACAGTATCGATCATCATCCGGGCCGACTCGGGCTTTTGCAGGGATGAACTGCTCGCCTGGTGTGAATCCCATCCGGTCGATTATGTGATCGGGTTGGCCAAGAACAGTCGTCTCAAGCAAGAAATCGCTGAAGAAATGGTTCAGGCGGAAGCGGAGTTTAACGCCACCGGGAAACCGGCGCGGGTGTTTAAGGATTTCCAGTACCGGACTCTAAACAGCTGGACCCGCGCGCGACGCGTCGTCGGCAAGGCGGAGTTCCTGGACAAGGGCGCCAATCCCCGATTCATCGTGACCTCCCTGCCGCCGGAACGCTTCCAAGCCCGCGCTTTGTATGAGGACTTCTACTGCGCGCGGGGCGACATGGAGAACCGTATCAAGGAACAGCAGTTGGACCTATTTGCGGACCGGACCAGCGCGGCGACCATGCGCGCCAATCAGCTCCGGCTCTATCTCTCCTCAGCTGCGTACATGCTCATGCATGCCCTGCGACGCCTCGGGCTCAAAGATACCGCGATGGCCCATGCCCAGTGCGGGACCATCCGTCTGAAGCTTCTCAAAATCGGCGCCCGAATCCGCCTGACGGTCCGCAACGTCTGGATCTCGATGTCGGAGGCCTATCCCTATCCCGAAACCTTCGCCCTTATCATGCGGAACCTGCAGTCGATTCCGCTTCGTTGCTGACGACACGATTCACCCACAACCGAAAAACTCACTTCTTCATCTGCACAGGGCCGAGGTCTGCCTCCACACGCCGAATCATGTCCCTGTCGTGCCAAACGAGTCGACCTCACGTCCTCAACAACGACTGATTCCCCCGATTCACCGACTCCAGGATTCAGAACTCGCCGCAATTCGTTTCTCGTACCCGAAAACCAGCCGATTCCCGGATTGGTGACCCATCCGGGCTAGGGGGTTGGCCCTGTCGGCGTCCCCGGAGCGCCACGGGCGCAGTTTGCGGATAAGAATGGAGGGTTCCCTCTGGTCCTTGCCTATGAGTTGATAGTTGTCGTCGTGCATCCCAAGTATTATCGGCTCAAGGACGCCCAACGCGGGCAGTGCCTGATCCCCAACTTCCCGAACCACGATCCGCAAGCCGACATCCAAGTTCCCTGGTGTACGAACGCCGACCCGCAGGTTGAGTATTTCGCCGCCTACGCCGCCGTGCTTCAGTGCACGATGTCGCTCGCGGAAGGCCCGGAGCAGATCCAGGAAACGCGCCGGCGCATCGCGGACGTGTGCGGGCGTCTTGACGACATGCAACAGTTGCACGGCGGTTGGAGCTGTCAGTGCCCGCCGGGATTCGGTCAGTGATCCTCTGGATCCAGCAGGCTCGAGAACATGAATGCGTTGATGGATGGCCCGGTCGGGTTCGACCCGGGCCTATCGGGGAGGCAGTCCACGACGGCGGGATATCGTTGCCTTGCCGGCTACGGGCCATGAACCATCCGAAGGGACGGCGAAACCCTACTGTACAGTGAGCAACGTCGTCGTAGCGCTCGCCGCGCGGCTGACTCGCATTGCCTGGGCCTTGCTCGCCGGCGAGAAGCGCTTCCAACCGGAGCCGGCCCCGGCCTAGAGCCAAATGCGGTCCCTTCGGTTCTGGAACGCCGAAGAGCGAAAGGAGCGCACGTCCAAATCCCGTCTGCAAGTCCCAATCTATGGAACAACGGTCGAACCGGCGTCCTGCAAACCTGCCCGCGACAATGGCCTTCCGAGGCCGGTCTAATTATGAGGAGCGGGGGGGGGGGGGAGCCCATCGTGGCCCGGAACCCTCGGGTTCCACGCAGAGGTCGGATATATTGGCGCAGACCGATTTACCCCGTCGAAACGGTACCCAACTTGCCGTCGCGGGGGCGGATCATATATTTTCGCCGGTCAGGCCGAATCCGTACAATGCGCTGGGATCATTGTCCGTGCCGGTCGGGCTTTGCTAACCTGTCGGCATGAGGGTGCGACGCCGACCGCTATTCTTGCTGATTCCCTTCTTGCTGGCCGTCGCCCCGCCCGCCCGCGCCAATGAGGGGGGCCCGCCCCCTTGCGTCGATCGCTCGGTCACCGCCGCCGCAGTCTCCACCCGGCAGGACGTGCAGTCTTTCGTCCAATGCGCCTACGAATTCGTCCAGCACATGGGGTTTGCCGAAGCCCGGCGCGCCTTCCACGAAGACCCCCGCTGGCGGCAGGGCTCGATTTATCTCTTCGTCACCGAATCGACACCGGTCAGCCATCAAGCCGTGCGCTTCGTTTTCCCGCCCGACCCGGCGCAGGAGGGGATGCCCCGGGGAAGGCTCGGCGACGCGTTTGGCGACCACTTCGGAGAAATCTACCGTGTCGTTGACGGCTTCGGCGAGGGCTGGGTCTACTACGGGTTCAGAAATCCAACCACGGGACGGGTGGCCCCGAAAGTCAGCTACGTCAAGAGGATCGACTGGGACGGAAATGCGGCCTTGATCGGGGCGGGCATCTATAGCCGGGATCTGCCGGGGGCCTGCGAACCCGGTGAGGTCCACGCCATGGGACTGGAGGCGGATCCGTCCAACCCGCGGCTGGCCGAGTTCGTCCGTTGCGCGGCCATGGAGCTGGAATCACAGGGGTACTTCGCCGCCCGGGCCCTGTCGGGCGATCCCCGCTGGCGGAGCCGCTCAATCTACCTGTTCGGCCTGGACACCTACGGCAACCCGCTGTTCAGCGGCGATCCCTACAGCCAGTGGTTCGGGCCGCTGGCCCCGGAGCTGAACGCGCACCGGGAGGGCCCCTTCGGGGGCCGTGACGTCATCGCCGTCGGCGACGCGTTCGGGGAGACGTTCTTCTACTACACGGCCCGCAACCCGGCCACCGGGAGACTCCAACCGAAGGTGACCTTCGTCAAGCGGGTTGTCGTCTATGGCCTGCCCATCCTGCTCGCCTCCGGATATTACCTGAATGATGCGGGTATGGACACAGAACCGGCGGGGGGTGGCGGCGGTGCGGACCCCCCGAGCGACGGGGGAGCGGCCCGGCCCCTAGCGGGCCAAGGCGGCCCCGCCACACTCCTCTACTGGCAGGCTCCCACCATTCTCAACCCCTACCTGTCCAGAGGCACGAAGGATGCCGAGGCGGCGTCACTGGTCATTGAGCCGCTGGCCGAATACAACCCGAACGGCGAAATAGTCCCCGTGTTGGCAACCCGGCTCCCGACGCTTGAGAACAGCGGCGTCTCGGCCGACCGCACGACGATCACATGGAATCTCCGGGAGGACGTGGTCTGGTCCGATGGCACACCGTTTACCGCGAACGATGTTGTTTTTACGTGGCGGTACTGCACCGCACCCGGGGGTGGCTGCGCCCATGGGACGCGGTTCGAGACGGTGGCTTCCGTTGAGGCCGTCGACGCGCGCACCGTGACCATCACGTTCAATGGACCGACCTCGTTTCCCTACGCCCCGTTTGTGTCCTACCTGAGCCCGATCCTCCAGGCCGCGCAGTTCGCCGACTGTCTGGGCGCGGCGGCGGCCGAATGCACCGCTATCAACGTCGGCCCCATCGGCACGGGCCCGTATGTCGTGGCCGATTTCGGTACCCACGGCACGGTCCTCTATCGGTTCAATCCGCTCTACCGCGGCGTTGCGTCCGGTCTTCCGTATTTCAGCGAAGTTGTCCTCAGAGGGGGCGGGGACGCGGTCACGGCGGCACGGTCGGTCCTGGAACTCAGTGAGGCCGACTATGCCTGGAACCTCCAGATCGCACCCGATATCCTGGCTTCCCTATCCGCAGCCGGCGGCGGCACCGTCGTTTCGGATTTCGCCACGGCGGTCGAGCGCCTGCTGCTCAACCAGACCAACCCGGACCCCGGTCTGGGCGATCTGCGTTCGGAATATGCTGCCGGCACGAACCCCCACCCGTTCCTGGCCGATCCGGCCGTCGGCCGGGCTCTATCGCTGGCCATCGACCGCGACACCCTGGTCCGGATCGGTTACGGCGCGTTCGCCGGGCGTCCGACCTGCAACGTCTGGCCGACCCCACCGGCCCAGGCGTCGACCAACAACGACGCATGCCTCGTCCAGAACATGGATCTCGCGAAACAGATTCTCGACAATGCCGGGATCGTCGATTCCGACGGCGACGGCGTGCGGGAACGCGAGGGCGTTCCGCTCAAGATCCTTTTCCAGACCTCGACGAACGCGGTGCGCCAGGCCACCCAGGCGCATATCCAGCGCTGGTGGGCAGAGCTGGGCGTCGAGACCGAACTGAAGAACATTAACCCTTCGGTGTTCTTCGGCGGCGACCCGGACAGTCCGGATACCGTGGGCCGGTTCTACGCCGACGTTCAGATGTACACCGACGGCAGTACCGGCATCGACTCGGAGCGCTACATGGGCTCCTGGACCACCGCCCAGATCGCCGGCGCCGCCAACGCGTTCCTCGGTCGAAACGTCCCGCGCTTCCAGTCCGACGCCTACGATCGGCTCCATACCGAGCTTCACGAGACGGTCGATCAGGACAGACGCGACCAGATCACGATTGCGCTCAACGACCTGCTCGTTGCGAGTTACTCGATCATCCCGCTGATCCACCGAGGATACGTGTCGGCTCATTCAAACGACATCGAGGGGGTGTGGATGAACGCGTGGGATTCGGAGTTGTGGAACTTCGAGATGTGGGCGCGTCGCGACTAGTGGAGTCCGTCACAATTAACGTAGCGGCTCTGACTGTCCCATTTCTGATCATAATATAAGCACCATTTTTTCGACCTTCTCGCAATCGACTCTCTGTAAAGCCCTATCCAATTGAGTGCGGCCGGCCTCCGAGGCTTGGACGATTCAGCGCTGTCAGTCGAAGATGTGGACCCCTACGGAGACGAACACGCCGCTCGCCGTGTACCTGTAGTCGATTCGCAGCCCCTCCCCGGCGATTGGCCAGTCGGTGTGCGAACGGAAATAGCGGACTCGGAAGTCCACCGGCAACCTCAGGTGCAGCGTTGTTCCCACACCGATCGTCCACGGCCATCTTCCGAGGCGCTCGCGGTCTTCGCCGGGCTCTCCGGTTTCAGGATTCGTCGCTCCGGAAGCGAACTCGGTCCACGTCCGGCGCCTGCCGCCGAAGAGGTAGACCTGCGAGCGGCCGGCTCCGAGTCTGCGCCCGAAGATGATGTTGCCGCCCGCCCCGGCCAAGTCCTTGAAGTCCCACTGGCCGGGCCAAACGTCGTGAACGTTCCCGTTCGGGGTCGGGGAAATCGTGCCCTCCAGCTTGCGCCGGCCGGAGATGACGCCCTCGACCTCGCCGCCCAAGAGCCAGTTCCCGGGCAGCTGCAGGCGCAGCCCGGCCGACAGGGTGCCGGCCAGCGCGAGGCCCGAAGAGGACGATGTGCTCGAACTCGACCCCCCCGCGATGGTCACTTTCTTGGTGTGTTCGACCGTCATCCGGCCCGCCTCGGGGGCCAGGCGCAAAAAGAATGCGGACTGCGCGTGGGCGTCGCCCACCCCTACGCACAGGATGGCGGCCGCAACAAGACAGGCGATCGGTTTCATGGGTTGCCTCTCTATCTTTCTTACAATCAAGTCTGCCCATTCTCACACGCCTCCAGAACAGGAACTACAGGGAGAGAATGGCCGACCCGAAAGAAGGAGGCCCGACGCCGCAGGGCGGGGAGCCCGGCCTACCAATTCGAAGTCGCTTCCACTCCACCCCGGCGAAGCGTCGCGCCTGATCTTCCAGTGCCCGAACCACAGCATCGCTGCTCCTTACATCAGAAAGGGAAGAAAAATGAGTACTTGCCGTCTTCAGACCAAATTCCAACGGCCGGTATGGCCCACGGATCGTACAACTCACCGGCGCTCATTTCTCTAAAGAACGGCCGCTCTTGTCCTTGGACATACCATGGGCGATGGGCGATGATCGGATGTTTGCAGACTTACCGGGAATCGCTACCCGGGGAGAAATCAGTGACTGCACCGGTGCGAAGTGTGAACGTTGACAGTGTGAACCGGCTGGTGGAAGCGGTCCGAATCGCGGACGGATTCGACATGGGGAAGATTCTTCGGGCGGCATCCGACATCGGAGGATACGCGCCTGAAACGGATGCGCGCTACGAACCCGATGGGCGGACGGGAGAGTCGGACGATAGCGAGAGATTCGAATGAGTTGCCCGGTGGTTGGGCCTGAAGGAACCGGAAGCCGAGGTTCTGTTCAATCTGAGCGGGCAACGGTACACGCCTTCCGATATCACGCGGGAGCATCTGTTGGCTGTCCTGGAAGCGATCGGTGAAGGTGCGCCGGTGGATTCGGGATATCTGGGTCAGGAACGATCCGGAGCGGGCCCGATAAAACACATCGCGCCAACAGGGCAACCGGTTGCAAACGGCCCGGTGTAAATGCAGGGAACGAATGGAGAAACCTTCGCTCAAGTAAGTTAGTTCTAAGGCGGTCCGCGCTCTATTAGAGCGCTACGCTTGTCCGGTTCCGTTTCATGTTGTTCGCATGCGGTCTCTCGGAAATATCGCGACGCCAGACTCGACGCATCGGCCATTGAAACCATTAAGCGCTTCTGGAGCAGAGAACTGCCCAAGTTCGATAAATAGGGCGGCCGTCAATGAACTGGGGAAGGCCATGATGATCCTGTGGAACGACGTGGCAAGAGAGCAATCGGGAACCAGAGCGGTCCGATTGATGAGGGTGGCCGTCAAGCGGAACCGGGCGATCTTCGCCGCGTGTGTCAAATGCGGATTCCGCTGAACCAGACCACTGGTTCCACGGAAGTATGATCACCGGGCGGCATGAAGCGGCGAGTAGTGCGCCAAGGATCTTGAAGTCGCGGCTGGATTGCCGCCACCCCTCTTTCGCCATCGGACACCTCTTCGGGGCATGATCACCCCTTTCTCATGTGTCCGGCTTATTGGGCAAATTCCACACTGGCGGTGATTGAATGAGGTGGAAATTCATGCACGAAAGTGGGGCATGAGAATGGAATCGCTTCTTCATGATATGGACTGGGTGTTGGGCGTTCGATCGGATACGCTGACCCCGGTGTTTCAGTTCTTCACCTGGCTGGGCTACTCAATGTTCTTCCTCATTGCTCTGCCCCTTGGGTATTGGGCGTGGGATAAGAACAAGTTCACGCGATTGGCCATTCTGGTTTTCATCTCGGCTCTTCTCAATGCCTTTTTGAAGGACCTGTGGCAAGATCCGCGACCGGATCGGAGCCTCTGGCTCGATCAGGGTCCGGGAGAATCGTTCGGCATGCCGAGCGGTCACGCGCAGATCGGCATCGTCATGTGGTTCTGGTTGGCCTATGAAATGCGTAAGGCCTGGGCTTATGTCGCGGCTGCTGCCATAGCGGCCGGGATTGCGCTCTCCCGTCTGTATCTGGGTGTCCACGATGTGGAGGACGTTCTGATGGGGGTCCTGTTGGGTGCGTCAAGCCTGGGTCTCTACTGGTGGTTCCTTACCGATAGGTTCGAACGTTTGCACGCACTCCCCACCATGGCTCGACACGGCATTCTCGCCCTCGCCCTGACCCTCACCTTTGCCATGTGGCCCGGTAGTGTGGGCGCGGCCGCCTCGATTGGCGGATTTCTTATCGTATGGATGGCGGGAGCCGCCTATGACGGCACATCTATTCGTTACAAGGCGCCGGTACAATGGTGGAGGTTACTCGTCGCCTCCGTTGTCGGCGTGTCGAGCATAGTTTATCTCTCCGAAGCGCTACTTGCATTGGTGACCGCTGTGGCGCCGGATAGCATTCTTCTTGTGACGATCCACGGAGCGGTGCTCGGCCTTTATGTGACGGTGATCGCGCCGCGAGCGTTCCAGATCTTGAAGCTGGCGCCCGAACGCATTACGGACCGTGCGTGCGAGAGGAACGGTCTACAGTCATAAGGCCGCCTCGTCGTGTAGCGATAGATCGTTGCGACATGGACATTGAAGGTCCGGGCGGCTTCGCTGACGGATTTTCCTTCTTCAATGAGATGGCGAGCGAGGGCGCGTTGATCCGGCCGCAGTTTGGGCGGGCGCCGGAAGGGGACGCCGCGTGTCTGGGCGGCGCGCCGCCCTTCCTCGGTTCGGGTGGCGATCCCAGCAAAGACGGTGAGCACCATGCGCCCGCCCAGCGTCGTCGTATCGGCCCAAGGCTCCGCAATGGACTGAAGTCCAGCGTGTTTCTCCTCGATAGCCTCCGCGATGCGCAGCCGCTCGGACGTGGAGCGCGCGAGGCGGTCCAGGCGAGTGACGACGACGTCATCGGCGCGCAGGCGCTCGAGCTCGGGCCGCTTCTTGCGGGCGCCGGAGTTAGATCGATCCGTGTTCAACGATGTTTTCACACCCGATCTTCCCCCGGAACTAATGTCCCATACATGAAGGGATGCAGATCGACCTGCTCGACCACGTGAGAGCAATGCTTGACCCTTGATACAACAAGCGCTTTGGTGGGACGATGGTCTCAGCAGGCGTGAGCGATATCGGGCTCGCAGGCAACACTTCAGCCAGTCTAAAGTCGTTCGAACGGATCTCCCCCAACTGTCGGGATGTAGGCGGATAGTGTTGCCATCGTAAGCGGTTGCATGCCAATGAGTTTCTCGTTATGGCATTTGCTGCTGGAGTTCGGACAGAATGCTCGGTGGCAGTTCGTCCCTGCAGCCACGTTCCAAGTTTGGCTGCCTGCTTATGTGAAGGGAGATGGCGGACTTCAGGTACTCGGCGAAATCTATGAATCACACACATGAAGACACGTGCCTCGACTGCTGACCTCGTCGCCGCTGTCCGTGCCCAGCACCAGCGGGACCGCGTACGGCTCGTCGACGATCCATACGCCATCCTGCTTTGCGGTCGGTATCTGCACCGGATTCTGCGAATTCGTCCCGCCGGCTGGCTCATGGCGCACTGCGTGCTGCGTGACCTCCAACCGGCCGCGCTCGGGACACTGATCCGGGCGCGTTACGCCGAGCAGGCGCTAGAAGCCGCAGTCGCGGTTGGCATCACCCAATACGTGATCATCGGGGCCGGGATGGACTCGTTTGCCCTCCGCCGATCCGATCTCATGCCACGCCTCCAAGTATTCGAGATCGACCGGCCCGCCATGCAGGAAATCAAACAGGAGCGCCTGCGACGCGCCGGCCTGGATATACCGCGTGGATTGCATTTTGTTCCCGCGGACCTTGAGCGGATTCCGGTGATGAACGCGCTGTCGGAATCGGCGTTCGAACCGACAAGACGAGCGTTCCTGTCGCTGCTGGGGGTGATCTACTATCTGCCGCGGGAGGTGCTTGCCTCGACCGTCCGCTCTATTGCGGGCGGCGTAGCCACCGGTTCGCAGATTGTCGTCGATTACATGCTCGACGCTGGCTCCGCATGGCCCGAGCACCGGAAAAAGCGCGCACAGCTTGAAGCGTACGTTGCCAGGAGAGGAGAGCCGATGCGTAGCGACTTCAGTCTGGCCCAGATGAGTGCGTTGATGGCTGAAGCGGGCTTCCGCACCATCGAAGGGATCACCATGATGGACCTCGGTCACCGCTATGCTGCAGAACTTGGCTCTCTCCCGTTTGAAATTCCGGGCCTCTTCGGCTGCGGGCACTTCGAAAAATAGGAGTCCGGGTACCGCCCGGATTCAACGCCTTGCTCTCGAACCCCTGCTCGATTATGGTGTGTTCAATCTGCAGGGGGCGGACCTGATCAAGAATCTCTTCTTTCAGCCCGCGGCACTGGAAGGTGGTTCTGAACGACACCGGTTTTACACTCGGTCAAATCGCGGCGTTCTGCAGGTCTTTCCCGAAGACGGTGTTTCACTGAGCACGGCTCTAGCGGTGGGGACGCCTCTGAAACGCAATCCTGGGCTAAATTCCGGGGCCGAAACACGGGCCGCGGGCGAGTACGTTGTGGGGCTTCTGATCTTCCTGGCTGTCGTGTTCGTCACCTCAACGAAACGCTCGAAGGCCAGGATGTGGTGAGCGTTGCGGACGCTTTTGGGGAAACCTTACTGTACTACTCGGCGCGGAATGCCGCAAGACAAGGCGGCTTTCGTCAAGAGGGTCGTGACCCATGGTCTGCCGGTTCTGATCGGCTCCGGCTATTATCTGGACGAGGGCCAGGAGATCGAGGTCCTGAAAACAGCAGTGGTTGCCGCCCTCGATAACTTGGTGGCAGAGGTGGTGGCGGAGCGACCGATGCGGCCGCCTATACGGAGCGCTTGCGAGCCTACTTGGAGGCCCATCCCGCGTTCTTCGGCAGCGCTGCTGGATCGGGCCGGCTCGGTCACCACCAACCCCTCCGTCTACCGCACCGCCGACAGCTTCGCCACCAGCGACCTCGCCATGCTCCCTTCTTACTACATTGAGGCACAGGCTTGGTTCACGGAACCATTAGTCCCGATAAATCACCGCATCTTCAAAATAAGGGCTCGACCCTACCACATCCCTTCTGAAATTGGAACTGGTCGTGCGGGTTCGATTCAGACGGTATCCGGCAGAGTATTACGACGCAGAATCAGCAATAAACCCAGGGCCGGCAGAGCAAGGACCGTGCGTGCGAGAGGAACGGTGTACTGTCATAAGGTCGCCTGGTCGCGTAGGCAGCGATAGATCGTTGCGACATGGACATTGAAGGTCCGGGCGACTTCGGTGACGGATTTTCCTTCTTCAATGAGTTGGCGAGCGAGGGCGCGTTGCTCGGGCCGCAGTTTGGGCGGGCGCCCGAAGGGGACGCCGCGGGCCTGGGCGGCCCGCCGGCCTTCCTCGGTTCGGGTGGCGATCAGCGCGCGCTCGAACTCCGCAATGCCAGCAAAGACGGTGAGCACCATGCGTCCGCCCGGCGTCGTCGTATCGGCCCAGGGCTCGGCAAGTGACTGATTTCCAGCGTGTTTCTCCCCGATAGTTTCGGCAATGCGCAGCAGCTCGGACGTGGAACGTGCGAGGCGGTCCAGGCGAGTGACGACAACGACGTCATCGGCTCGCAGCTCGGCGAGCAGGCGCCCGAGCGCGGGCCGCTTCTTGCGGACACCGGAGGTTTTCTCCTCGAACAGCTTTTCGCAGCCGGCCGCGTAGAGGCGGTCGCGCTGGATGGAGAGGTCCTGGTCGGGCGTGGACACGCGCGCGTACCCGAGCTTCATGCGTCCGGATCCATAGCGTTGCAAATCTTATTGCAAAAGGCGCGCATTTCGCAGATATATTATGCGAACGCTAAGTCCTTGTTTCCACATCCTGCGATTTTCCTTCGCAATTCTCTGGAGATATGCGAATGCCGACTCGCTTCTGGGGCTCGCGCGCGCACATCTCCAACATCTGCGTGACCCAGATTCCGAATAGGACTTTCGCAACGCCTTATGTCAGTACACCGTTCCTCTCGCACGCACGGTCCTATATGGGAGATGTGAGCGAAGAGGACGGCGAGGTGCGCGGCATTCTGGTGGCCTCCGGGTTTGACGCGAAGGCAAAGACCGCGTCCAGGATGGTGCCTTCTCTTATTCTCAGAAAGTACGACGTTCGGTTTACGTTCTTGGACCCGTGGGATGCATGACGACAACTATCAACTTATAGGCAAGGATCAGATGGAACCTTCCATTTTGATGTGTATTCCGCTGAACGTGATCAGCAGTTCCGGGATCCTGATCACGGATTCCGGTGATTGTGATCACCCGCCGGAGCGAAGCGAGGATTAGGGTCTCAGTTTATACCTCCTGAAGTCCACGATTCTTGTTTGAATCCTTACCATGACCTTATAGTTTGTCGCCGGTGTGCAGGCACAATTTGCCTTCGCTATTATCACTGCTCCGCGCTTCTCTGACCTGGAGCGTCTGACGATATCGAGAGATTCGAGTGGGTTTCCCGATGGTTGGGTCCGAAGGAACGGGAAGCGAAAATCTTGTTCAATCTCAGCGGGCAACCGTATTCGCCTTCCGATATCACCCGGGAGCATCTGTTGGCCGTCCTGGAGGCGATCTGCGAAGGTGAGCCGGCGGATCCGGATATTTGGGCCAGGAACGATCCAGGGCGGAACCGGTAAAGCACATCCCGACGACAGGGCAGCAGGTTGCAAACGACTCGGTGCAAATACCGGGAACCGAATCACCGGGAACTAATGAAGAAGCCTCCGCTCAAATAGGGGTCATCGCAAGGTTTGTGCGTAGAATTACTCTAAGGATTGCTTTCGGGGGTTTTCCGGGTGCCGGTGCGGGCCGATCAAATCAAGATCATCATCGGCCAGGAAGTTGCGCTCCAGCGAAGCGATGTCGGAGGGAATCCCGAGTAGCGCTTCGCGCACTGATGCGGGTACAAGCCGTCGTGAAGCCATTGGCGCGTCCCAAAAACGATGGTTCCGGTTTCGAGACGGCTTAGAATAAAGAGATGAATAAAGAGACGGCCTCGAACCCCTTGAACGGAACTCCAAGTATGCACCCGAAAACCGTCCTGAAATCGAACGATATTGAGATGGTGGCGCCGGCCCGCATGGGCGACACCCTGGGCTACGCTCGCGTCTCGACCCACGACCAGAACCCCGACGCTCAGCGCGACCGGCTCATTGAGGCGGGCGCCATTCGCGTCTTCACCGACATCGTCTCGGGTCAGCGCTTCGACCGCCCGGCCCTGGGCCGAGCTCATCGATCACGCCCGACCCGGTGACCGCCTCTGCATCATTCGCCTCGACCGGCTCGGACGCTCACTCAGGGAACTGCTCGCAACCGTCGATGATCTCAAGACCCGCGGCATCCACCTGATCAGCCTCGAGGAGCGCCTCGACACCTCGTCTGCGCCAAGCGGCAAGGCCGCATCCGAGATCAATGAACTGTTTGAATGGATACACGGAGCTTTGACCCTTGAGGAATCGTAAAACCAGCCTTTCTGACGCAGTGCATAGAGCGGCCGGCCCCGCGCACGAGGCGAAGCTGGCTTCGCTACAAGATCAGGAGCCCGTGACCGCAAGGCGCGACGGGCATCGGGCTACGTCAGTTGCCGTTCGTCGAGGCGATGAACGCGCGCGCCTCGGCGTAGCCCGGATCGTCGGCCGCGCCAATCCAGAAGTCGGCGAGCGTCGCGTAGCGCTCGCGGGCGGTGGCGCGATCCCCGACGGCCGCGGCAGCGCGGGCCGCGCCGAGCAGCGAACGCATCCGGTTCGGCATGCGGAGCAGCGAGGTCTCGAACTTCTCGAGCGCGTCGTCGTGGCGCCCGAGCTGCAGCAGGATCTCGCCGTACAACTCGTACGGCGGCTTGACCGGGCTAGCCGCGCCGTTCGGCAGACGCAGCGTCTCGACGATGGCGATAGCCTCGTCCATCGAGGCGATCGCCGCCTCGGCGTCGCCTTCGGCCGCCTGAATCGAGGCGGTGACCTCCTTGTGGGCGATGCGATCTTGTGCGCCCCCGTTCTCGGCCAGCACCGCCAGCGCCGCCTCGGCCTCGCGCGCCGTGGCCAGATCGCCGCTGCGGACCGCACTCAGGCCCGTGGCCAGCAGCTCGTGCATCGACGAGTCGTCCGTGATCGGCTCGACGCGCCACTGCTCGGTCTCCACCACGTAGCGGGCGTTGAGCAGGGGCAGCGCGCTGACGGCTCGCGCCTGCCCGCCGCTGTCGGCGATGAGCCGTTCCAGCCTTTCGATCCAGACTCGGGCCTTGTCGTAGTCCCCGCGCTGCAGATCGCCGTACTGACCCCAGTCGAGCGAATGGACGGCGTCGCCGACGCTGTCGTCGGGTTCCCACAGAGCGATGGCCGCGTCGTGCGCCAACTGGTTGTGCTGCGAGACGAGGTTCCACATGCCGTGCTGGATGAAAATGTGCGTCGGCATGTGGCGCGCGTGCGAAACCGCCGGCGCTATCTCGGCGTAGCGGTGGGCCGCGTCGAGTGCCAGCGGGGCATGGAGCGGATCGTCGAAGGCGTGAATGGTGTAGTGCACCGCTCCGGGATGGTCGCGGTTCTCGTTGAACACCTTCATCGCGATCGTGCCGGCCCGCACCTCAAGACGCAACGACTGATCGCCGAGTGCACGGGATCCGGACAGCATCGAGAGCGCGTAGAACGTCGCCACCTCGTCGTCGTCGGGGTAGCGCTCGTAGAGCCGCTCCATCGCCTCCATGTAGCCGACCCGCCGCTCGTTGTAGGTTCCCTCGTCGCTCCACAGGACCTCGACCGCTTCGAGGAAGCCCCTCTCGCGATCGGTCGGGGCCTTGGCGGCCCGAGCCGCCGGCGTCGGACCGAGCCGCGCGAGCACCGCGCGGGGATTCTCCTCGTCGAGGCCGGTCCCGCCGCCGAACAGCGGGTGGTTGTAGCTTAGCGTCTCGCCCCAGTACGCGAGAGCGAAGTCCGGCTCGATGGCCTGCGCGGCCTGGAACTGCTCGATGGCCTGCTTCCAGCCGAAGCTGTGCAGGATGGCGGCGCCCCGCAGGAAATGGCGCTGCGCCTCCTCCGAACGCGCGGACGTCGGAAAGTCGAGCGACCCGACCTCGGCGAATTGCGCGGCGGCGGGCGCCGCGAGCAGGAGCGTGACGATCAGACAGATGGTAGCCTTCATGGGATCCCCCGTTCCCGAGCAGCCTAGCACAATGCGGCGCGGTAAGCGCCTGAACCGTACCCCGCGACGACGGCAAGGAGGTCGCTGGCGGCGGCGCAGGATTCCTTCCTGCTTCACTCCTGAAATCGCAGAGCCATAGAGGGGCGCCTGATCCGTATTGATAACCCGGGGCTGTGGATGGGACGGATCCGTCAGCACCTTGCGGAACAGGCGTTTGGCCGCAGCGGCATCGCGCAACCCTGAGAGCACAAAATGGATCGTGGCTCCGGTGGAATCGATGGCTCGGTAGAGGTAGCACCAACGACCCTTGACAGGAATATAGCTCTCATCGACACGCCAGGACCTGTGGGTTGGCTTGAGATGACGGGGCAGCCGCGCCTCCAGTTCAGGACCGTAGCGCTGGACCCAGCGCCAGATTGTTCGTGTGGTCCGCCTTCAGGCCGCGCTCGCTGAGCAGTTCTTCGACATCGCGGAACGAGAGCGAGTACCGCAGGTACCCGCGCACAGCGCAAAGAATCCGCTCGGGCTCGGTTTGTCGCCACTTGAAGAGCGCCGGCCGGATTGTCTTTTTCATGATCGCTTCAGGTTACCCGCCGCCGTCCGCCAAAGTCGCAACACAACCGAACGACAGATGAGAGGCTTCAAATCACCGGATCTGGCTCAGCGATTTCTGCACATCCACGGTGCCCTTGAGAATCTTTTCCGACGGAGTCGGCATCGAGTTCGGGCGGTGCATTACCGCATGCTGCGAGCACGATCTTTCCACGTGTGGGCTACGGTGAGAGCCGCCTAAGGTGAGCGCCACTGGCCTCATTCTGGCTCGAGCGAGTACCATTCGCAATCAGTTCGGGCGTGCGGTAGTCTGTCTGATGGTGGGGGCCTTCTGGAGACGGATCTTGGACCCCGAAACACGAGAAGTGGAGGAACACATGAGGTATCGTCATTCATTTCCGCAGATACTCGTCGCCGGCCTCACGGTTGTCTTCCTCGCCGGCGCACAATACGCCTGCCGGGCGGATGCACCGAGGCAGACGGATGCAGAGCAGCAGATGGACGCGGGGGGCGCGCAGGGCGCAGCGGCTGGCGAGGTTCACTGGAGCTACGAAGGCGACACCGAACCGCACCTGTGGGGTGGGCTGGATTCGTCGTTCGCGGCCTGTGACAGCGGCGTCCAGCAATCTCCGATCGATCTAACGGACGCGATCCCGGCAGGCGGAGGGGGACTCGAAATCCAGTGGCAACCCACGGCGGGCGAGGTCGTGGATAATGGACATACCATCCAGGTCAACATAGATGCCGGGAGTTCCATCACCCTGGAGGACCGGCAATTCTCGCTCCTGCAGTTCCACTTCCATCTGCCGAGCGAGCACACGGTCGAGGGGGCAAGGTACCCGATGGAGGTCCACTTTGTGCATCAGGCCGAGGAGGGTGATCTTGCGGTGATCGGGGTCTTCATGGATGGCGGCGGCGGGCACTCGGCTGTCCAGAGCATCTGGGATGCCATACCAGGCGTCGATCAGGAGCCCACACCGCTAGCCAGCCTCGATCCGAACGCCTTCCTGCCCGGAGGGCGGAGCTACTTCCGGTACGCCGGCTCCCTGACGACGACGCCCTGCTCCGAGGTGGTCAGCTGGGTGGTGCTTGCCGAGGCAATTGCAGTTTCGCAGGCACAGGTCGATGCCTTCGCGGCCCTGTATCCAATGAACGCGCGTCCGCTCCAGCCGCCCTATCGACGGTTCATTCTGACGAGGTAGCGAGGGGAGTGACCGTTACGCGCCGCAGCGACTTATGCACGATCTTTCCTCGGAGCAGCGTCCGCGTTCCGGGTCCTCCGGTATGGAAAGCACTGTCAGGAGGTTCTGGTGCAGATAGGATGGTCGGAGCGATAAGGCCAGGAGTGCGCTACTGCGATGCGGCCTATGCGGCCATGACGTGACGCCAGATCACCGCGGGATTCGACTGCCATGGGATCGGAATTGCGAACTGGCGTTTGTGAATCTTCTGGGCCAGTTCGATGCCTATAATCACGCTTCGCGCATTGTAGAACGTCTTGAATCCCAACATCGGGCGCAAGCGCCCCTTCACCCGGCGATGGTCCTGCTCCACAACGTTGTTCAGATACTGGCAGCAACCAATCGTCACCGGATTCGGGCTCCGGAAGTTGAACTCCCCGTTCACTCCTAGGCGCCGTAGTGCGCTGTGGCTCGGCTGGTGGCCATCTAACGTGATGCTGTGTGGCTCCCGATGATGCTTCAGCGCCTTGCGAAAGAAGGCCGTCGCCGCCGCGATGCCACGTGTTCGACTGAGAAAGAACTCCACGGTGTTGCCCTGTCCATCCACGGCTCGATACAGGTACATCAACTAGCCCCGAACCTTGATGAACGTTTCATCAACGCGCCAGCTCCCACCCACCGGTCGCTCGAATCGACCCCAACGCTTTTCGCAGGTTTCGGCATAGCGGACGACCCAACGCAAGATCGTGGTGTGCGAAATCGATAAACCCCGCTCACCTAAAATCGCGACCAGATCCCGGTAACTCAGTTTGAAGCGAAAATACCAGCGAAGGCAGAGCAGAATTCACTCTTTTTCGACGCGAAATCAATTGTGGCCGGTACGAACAATCAGCGACTTCGCCGGCATGTCAATCAGTGGAACCTCCAGGAAATCACTGAACTTGACGGCTCCTTCCACTATGAATTGAAGAAAAAGAAACGCCAGCTGAACTCTCCTAACCCAATTCGATGGGTGTACTGGGAGTATCCTGTGAAGCCACCGAGACTGAAGCCTCGGCCAGACCTCTCGCAGACAGCGCATGCCACGCCTCCATCCGCGCGATTTCAGGGTGGTTGTTCGTGGAACTGAGATGCGCCAGCACGATATGTTGGGCCTGCCCGTCGTACGGACCGCTGAGATAGCGGCCAACGGCCGCGTTGGAAAGATGTCCGTTTCGGCCCACCAGTCTTTCCTTCAGGCTCCAGGGATAGGGTCCCACCCGGAGCATGTCGAGATCGTGATTCGACTCCAGGATCAGAACGTGACTCCCCTTCATCCAATCCGCTACATGATCGGGAATCCATCCCAGATCGGTCAGTTGAGTCACCTTGATTCCCTTGTAGCGCACTGAAAAAGCCGTGGGCTCTGCGGTATCGTGGGGAACACGGACTGTATCGATGTCCACATCCCCAACAGTAAAGCTCTGCCCGGGAACAATCGGGACAATGCCCGACCCGTTCATGTCGAAACTGTCCGCGCGGCTACCGTCCATCGTGCCGCTCGACATGAACGCATCAACCGAATACTTCTTCACCATCGCCTTCAGACCCCCCACGTGGCCGGTATGCTCGTGGGTGATCAGCACCACATCAATTTGACCCGGGTCCTCACCGATGATCCTGAGGCGGGTTGCCAGCGTCCTGGGACCGAACCCGCAGTCGATCAACATGCGCACCTTGTCGCTCCGGATGAACGTCGCGTTACCCCGACTTCCACTGCCCAGAACCGACACTCTTATAGACATTCCACGAACTCCAGGCATTTCACTGGAATCATCGCGCGCAAGCCTCTCATATCACTCCGATCGCGTGCAGGAACACGAGGACGATTCCAACGGGCACGACGAACTTCAGCAGCAACAGCCAGGTCTTGTAAAAAAAGGCCAGTTTGCTGCCTGCGAGGAATTCCCGGAGGCGGATGGCATCGTCAAGACGCCAGGCGGTAAAGACGGCCATGCCCAATCCACCCAACGGCAAGATCCAGTTCGTTGCCAGATAGTCGAACGTATCAAACCAGTTTCGTCCGAATACGCCAGCAAACGATTCACCGAAAAGCGCGGTACCCCCGCTAAGTGCCGACGGAATGCCCAGCCCTGCGATGATCCCTCCGCACAGCAACACGGCCCGGTGCCTCAACCATCCTTTTTCGTCGATCAGATACGACACCGCCACTTCCAACAGAGAGATAGCACTCGTCAGTGCGGCAAAAAACAGCAGCGCGAAAAACACCAGAGAGAAGAACGTGCCCGCACCCATTTGGCTAAGAGCGATCGGCATGCTCACGAACACGAGCCCCGGCCCCTGGCCGGGCTCCAGACCGAAAGAGAAAATGATGGGAAACAGAACCATGCAGGCCAACAAGGCGATCACGGCATCCAGCACAGAAACAGTGATCGCTGCCGATACGATGTCGTCATCGCTCTTGAGGTAACTCCCATAAGTCAGCATCGCACCCATCCCGATGCTCAGCGTGAAAAACGCGTGTCCCAGAGCTTCCAGGACGCCTGCCGCCGTCAGGCTTTCGGTGTGGAAGCCGAACACAAAGTCCGCAGCTTCGCTGAAGCCTTCCATCGTGAAGGAGTTCACGAGCAGAATTACCATCAATGCGAACAGGGTCGGCATCAGTATCCTCGCCCAGCGCTCGATACCTTTACGAACACCCCCCCAAACCACGCCGACCGTGATTGCCATGAAGACCACGTGCCAGAAAAGGTTCAGTCCGTTCGACATGAACAGATCGCCGAATACCGGGCCGGCTGCTTCCGGACCGAGTCCGCCAATCTGTCCCGTCAGTGACAGGTAGGTGTAGTGAAGCGCCCATCCAGCGACAATGCTGTAGTAGGAAAGTATGACGAAGGCAGCCGCAACTCCCAGCCATCCGAAGGCAACCCAGCGCCCCCCACCGAGCTCTTTAAAGGCACCGACAGGGGACTTCTGGGTGGCCCGCCCCATCAGTATTTCTGCGATCATCACGGGCAAGCCGACGAGCACGATACAGGCCAGATAGACCAGAACGAACGCGCCACCCCCGTTGACCCCGGTTATGTAGGGAAACTTCCAGATGTTCCCCAGCCCCACCGCCGATCCGGCAGCGGCCAGCACAAATCCGATTCGTGATCCCCAATGTCCCCGGTCAGCCACAACAATCCCTCTCTTCCATCGCTTCAATCAATGGAATCTATCGCAATAGACTTTCCGCGCACGCACCTTGCCGTAAATCAAGGTGTGCAACCGCTACGATTGTGTTCCACTCCTCTTGACCTGCGCAAGTTCGACCGTCAATCTCAACCTCGCGCCAAGGTTTCGTTCTTGACCCCAGTATCTGATGCACCGGCTTACATTCGTTGATCCCCTCCAGTACCGCAAGCAACGGAGGGCTACGATAAGTGTGAGACATCTGCATTCGGAATTTACGCTACGGCTTCTGATTCAGCAGGCGGGTTGACCCACCCCGTGTCCGGGGAACTGACGATCGTTCTCGGTGCGTTGACGAAACGCTCCAGACTGTGTGGAAACCCACCAGGTCCCCCGGGACGGCCCCCTGCCTACTGGAGATAGAATGGGACATGGCACACATCACAGGGACAGATCGCGCACAGGTGCTTCTACTGCCGGACACGGTAGACGACTATGTGATCCCGACAACCCAGTACGGTTCATCGATGCTTTCGTCGACAGTCTCGACTTGGCTGGGGCCGGGTTCGAACGAGCGGAGCCAAAAGAGACAGGGCGCCCGGGGTAGGATCCGGCCGACTTGCTGAAGCTGCCTCACAGATCGGATTCCACTGGGCCTGCGCGGCTTCGAAAAGCCCTCAGCGCACTAACTTCTTACGCCAACCGTTCACTGGTCTGGCCGGTGCACCCTTGACGCAACCACGGCGGCTGAAAACCATGTGCTTTCGGGTGATTGCGCTCTTCACTCTTCCCTTCGCCGGATCCATTCCAGTTCTTCGGGAATGGCATGCACGCGCCCGCCGGCATCGAGCCGAACAAGGACCGCGTCCCGCCCGTAGGGTGCCAGTGCGAATTGAATCCCTGCAACGATACCCTCCCTTCGCCGACCCCGCCGAACCAGACAGACCGGTTCGCCGATGTGCAGGTCGGAGGCCTCCACGCCGGGAGGGATCGCTTCGTATGCAAGCGTCATTGTTTGAGTGAGTGGCCGTTGGGCAGCCTGTCCGGATTTCGGGAAGCCATTCTGTCACGTGGCGCGCAAAATAACTTTTTTTCAAAATAGCGTTTGATTTATTCGAGATTTAGGCGTTTAATCTTCCACCATCATGACAGACAGACAGACAGACAGCTAGTTTTTTCCACGTATCCTTCCCCCCGGAAGACCCCTTCCAGCGGTTATTTTTCGCGACCGATAATTTCGCTTTTCCCGCCGTCTCGCATGCCGGCGGCCAGTTCGGACAGCGGTTCCACTCCGTGCAACTGATCCCGGGGGCGGGTTTTCCTGTCGGGGTTTGCCACCTGAACGCGCCCCATCCCGGCAACATCCGCATTCTCGTCCATCCCGTTCATCCCGGATACGGGAAGCGGGAAAAACAGGCCTTCGCCATTTCAGCCCGAACGCAACCGGACCGCAATTCCCTGAACAACTATTCCGGTCTGCCGGAACCGGGGAAACCCGCACGCAAAACGAACGGGCTGGGGCGGGGTGCGGAGAAGAACCGCGGCACGGTGCCCCCGCCGCGGTTGTCCACACCCGGCAGGAGGCGCAGCGGAACGCGCAACCGTACCCTGAGTACAACGCCAGGCACACGGTTGAGGGCGCCGTGGTGCGCATCGGGCGGGAACAGTCCCCGCCGGGATCACCGGGAAGCGAACGATGACCGATGACCGCAATGACGCCCGGAAAGAACTCCGAAAGATGATCGCTAGCGAGATTCGCACGTATTTGACCACCTATCGCGGGGCGGGCACCGCGGAACTCTCCAAAGTCGGCGCGGAACTGAAAAGCGAAATGAAACGGATCACGAACGCCCTGCGGAAGGAGCGTCAGGAGATCGATGCCGCGTTTGCCGTGCCCGGCCAGGTCGATCACGTCGTGCGTACCTGGGGCCGGGCCATTCTCGCCGGCGCCTTGATGTTCGCGGGTGTCATCGGAGCCGCATGGATCGGGATCGCCGGGACCGAACAGCGCTTTCGCTGGCAGGTGGCAAAGAGTGCGGAGATCGGGGACCAGATTGCGGCCCAGGAGCGCACCCTGGATCAACTCAACCGCGGCAGCCGCAATCTCACCCTGACCGGTCCGGACAGCGAGGGGCACTGCTTCGTACTGTTTCCCGTCGACGCCGATGTGCCTACGGTTTGGCGAGTGAGCCATCGGCCCGCCGTCGAGGTGGAATGCGATGAGTGAACAAGAGGTCAAAGAGAAACGCAAGATCGGGAAAGGCCCGATTTCCGGCCTGGCCCATACGGCTGTTAACGCCGACGCTTCACACGACGGCCGGGGGCCGGCGGGGCAGCCACCGGACGAGGACGTCCCCGCAAACGACACGGTCCCTCAACAGGCCGGCGACCCGCAGGACGGCCGGGGGCCGGCAGGGAAGCTACAGGACGCCGAGGGCGCCCGCGTCACAGAGCTAATCGGACTACTCAGGCGCGCGATTGATTCCGATCAAACCGATGAAGAAGAGCCGGTTGAACTCATCCGCAATCTTTCCGAACGAAGACATCGCTTACTCCGGGAGGCGGCGCGGGAACTGGCCCAGGTCGAGGCCGAGCAAAAAGAGGCGATCCAGAGCTTTACAGCGAACACCGTTCGGTCTCTTGAATCGCTCGCCACAATGCTCGAAGAAAGCAATTCGCAAAAGGCTCTTGAAGCCGTGCGGCAGACGCAAGATGAAATCGTGCGGGCGTATTGGGATCGTTTTGTCACGGAAATCAATGAAGCGTATCGGAAGCACCTTGATGCTTCAAAACGGCAAATACGCAGCGATCTTGGCCTGGCCTCAAAACGCTTTTCCGACCAGATCGGCACAGTTTTCAACAACGCCATCGACGCGCTCCCTGCCGGGCCGCTCCGGGGGCGCCTCGTTCGAGAGCGGCGACTGATCGCCGTGGCGCTGGTACTGGGGCTCGCCCTGGGATCTTTCTTCGCAATCGCGAGCGCGCCACTGTGGGACAGCGTCGTGGCGGGGAGCCGCGCGGTGTTCGGCGGATTCGGGCCGGCCGTCATTCCGCTTCGAGACCGGTCCGGACAATAACAGCACAACCCGGAGGTGAATCGTGCCACGACATATTCGAGTTGCCACGACGCTTGAGGAATTTGACGCATGCTTTGCCAGCGGCGAGGCGTTCGAGGCGTCCGAAGAGCTGGCCGCCCGGATGGGCTTCTACCCCGTGGTCGAGGGCGTCATCAGCGAGGAAGAGTTTTACGCGCCGCCCGATCCGGACGCGCCGGAGGCGGATTAGATGAGCCGAAGAAAAGACTTCATTGATTCTCTCCTCGATGGGGCGTCCCGATTGCATCGGGCCGCGGCGACCGAGACCGAACATCAGGTCCGCGACCTCATCGAGCAGGGGGCCGATCCAAACCTGCGGAACTGGCGGGGCGAGACGCCGTTGCATCGGGCGGCGCCGAACGCATCCGGTGGCCGGGGCAATCTCCTGATCGAGGCCGGGGCGTCTGTGGATGCCCGCGATAAGACGGGGGGCACACCCCTGCATTACGCCGCCGAATCAGGACGCGACCGAATGATGGTCCGTCTCGTCGAGGCCGGAGCGGATATCAATGCCCGGGATCAGGCGGGTGCGACGCCGTTGCGCATTGCGGTCGAGAAAGGTTGGACCGGGGGCGCGAAGACTCTTCTCGACCATGGGGCCGATCCGAACGTCCCGGACAACGAGGGGCGGACCCCCCTGCACCTGGCCTATGCCGCCGGTCGGGCTGACCTCGTGAACCCTTTGCTCGAAGCCGGAGCGAACCTCGAGGCGCGTGATGCGACGGGCCGTGTCCCGATCCAATACCTCGACGACCCGGACGACGATCGAGGGCGCGGGGAACACGAGCAAGAAGCGAGAGCCAACGACCCCGGCTACATTCGCGACACAGAAGTTCTCCCCCACCAATTGCGAACAAGCCCGGAAGAGTATGAGCGGATTCAGAATGCGGTCAATCCGGCCGATTCCGAGGGGCGGACCCCCTTGCATCGGGCGGCCGAGAAGGGCTCATCTCTCGGCGTTCACCGTTTGCTCGAGGAGGGCGCCGATCCGAACGTGCGGGATAGGGAGCGGTGGACCCCGCTCGATCGGGCGGCCGAATCCATCG
Source organism: Terriglobia bacterium (assembly GCA_965218085.1). Taxonomy (GTDB): domain Bacteria; phylum Acidobacteriota; class Terriglobia; order 20CM-2-55-15; family 20CM-2-55-15. Next base: position 1,297,967 of record CBDCKF010000002.1, read on the forward strand.
ACGGAGCCGGGGCGGTGGAACGGTTGCTCGCGGAAGGGGCGAATCCCCACTGCACAGCCGGCCAGGATCAACAGACCCCGTTGCACCGGGCCGCCGGGTCCGATTCGCCTGAATCCGTGAATCACCTGCTCGCCGCCAATGCCCGCCCGGGTGTGGCCGATTCGGAGGGGCGGACTCCGTTGCACTATGCCGCTGCCAATGGCTCCCCGGAGATTACCGAACGCTTGCTCGAAGCCGGGGCCGATCCCAACGTGCCCGATAACGCGGGGCGGACGCCGCTCGATGTGGCAACGGACCGGCGTGACCGTCTGGATCCCAGTTCCAGGAACGATGAAGCGGTGCGGCTCCTCGAGCGTGCGAGCCCACCCCAACAGGACAACACACCGGAGAGGGGGCGGCCCATGCGGCAAAAGACAAGCACCGAAGAGTATTACAAGCAGTTTGCCGACGACATCATCACGCAGATCGAGCGTGGCACCGCGCCGTGGCAGAAACACTGGCAGCCCGGCGAGAACCGCATGCCGGAGAACTTCTCGACGGGCGCACGCTATCAGGGCGGGAATGCGTTGCAGCTGATGGTCAAGCGCACCCATCGCACCTGGAACGACCACCGCTGGGGCACCTACAACCAGATCAAAGAGGCCGGGGGGCAGGTACGGAAAGGCGAACGAGGCACCACGGTCCTCGTTTACAAGCCTCCGAAGCGGGCCGATGGCAGGGAAGCAACCCCACGGGAACGAACCGAAGACACGCGCGACGACCAGGGGGATGAGAAGACAACGCGGCCGATGTGGAAACGCTACACCGTGTTCAACGTCGAGCAAGCCGACGGGTTGAAGCTTCCCGACCGGGGGGCACCGACTCCCGAATGGGAGGCGCAGCAGAACGTGGAGAAGGTCATCCGGGCCAACGGGGTGCGGATCCGCGAAGTCAACGGGGACCGGGCCTACTACAACATGGCGCGCGACGAGATCGTGTTGCCCGAGCGGTCGCAATTCAAGAACGCGGAAGGCTATTACCAGACCGCGCTCCATGAGGTCGGCCACAGCACCGGCCACGCAAGCCGCCTGAATCGGGAGAGTTTGCAACAGGGCACCAAGGACGGCTTCGGCTCAGAGGCGTATGCGCGGGAAGAACTCAGGGCGGAAATCAGCGCCATGATGTCGTCCGATCGCCTGGGCGTGGCCTACGAACCGCAACATGCAACCGCCTACGTCAAGGGATGGGTCGAGGTGCTCAAGGACGATCCGAAGGAAATCCACAAGGCGGCGGCCGAGGCCGGGCGCATCTCCGACTATGTCTGCGAAGCGCCCGAGCGCGCCCGGGCCCAGGCCATTGGCGAGGCCAGGGACGCACCCGCCGCCACGGGCGAGGCGCCCGGCCGCGGGCGCGAGCAGCCCGCCCCGGTCGCCGCGCGCGAACCCCAGCCGGCGGTTCAGGCTCCTGTGAAAGCACCTGAAATCGAGTTGAGCCGCTGACAGCTAACCCAAAGGAGGGACTCCGTAATGACGGATACGAAACCGGCCGATGCAATCCGCTTCGGCCGGGTCAAGGCAACGATCTGGATGAATACCACCGAGGACGGACAGGCCCGCTACAGCGTCGTCTTTTCGCGCCTCTACCGCGACGGTGAGCAGTGGAAAAGTACGCACAGCTTCGGCCGCAATGACCTCTTGCTCGTCGCCAAGGTTGCCGACCTCGCACACACCCGGATCTGGGCACTACGACAGGATGAACCCGCCGCGGCCCAGGCGGTGCTGGAAACGGCAATGGAAACGGAGGCATAAGCGCGTGGGCCGATTTGACATCCGGGAGACAACAACTCTGGACCAGCAACCCGAGCCTCGACAAGAGTTCGGGCCCGACCGGGCCCCGGAGCGCCCCGGCCACCGGCCGAATTACGATCCGCGCCGGGAGCGGCAGGACATCACAGAGCGGATGAACGCCGCCACCGCCGATGTGAGTCATTACCGGGTTGTCGCCCTGGCCGATCTTGTCCGAGAGCGTTTCGGGGGGAACCCGTTTGCGGCGCGCAAGGCCATTAACCGAATGAAGGCCGACGGCCGGGTCACCGAACGCACCGTTCAGGGACCGAAGGACGGGAAATACCGCGTCCTGTCCCCCACCGCCGCCGGAGCCGGGCGAGCCCGGACCCAGGGCATCTGCTGGGGAATGGACCCGCAACAGCGGGTCTGGGACAGCTCGGGCTCGAAGTCGCGCGACATGGCCCACGACGTGGCCATCTACCGGGCAGCGCGAACCGAACAGGCCCGCATCGAAGAGCGTGGGGCACGGCTGTGGCGGGTCCGTACCGACGCCGAACTGAAATCCGAGATCAATAGCCGATCCGAGGCGGCGCGCGTGGGTGGCGGCCGGGCCGCGGCCGACCGCGAGCGGGAGAAGGCCGCGGAAGAGCTCCACCTTCCCATCCAGGACGGCACGGTCCAGTATCCCGACGCGCAGCTGGAATTTCTGGAGAAAGACGGCCGCACGCGGGGACACGTCAACATCGAAGTCGTCTCCGGCAACTACCGCGCCGCCGACATCGCGGCCAAGGCCGCGGCGGGATTTCAGATGCACGGGAACGGGAGCCCGCGCGCCCAGTCGCTGATCGCCAGTGCAGCACAACTGGCCCGGTCGGCGAGTCAGGGCGGTGGTGGTGGTGGCGGGGGCGGGGGGCAACGCGGCAAGGGGTCCATCGAACTATGAAACCGATCTTCTTTGGCATCGGCATCACGGCCGCATGGTCCGGGACGGCTGTTCTTTTACTCGGGCCGCAGCTCGACTTTCTCTCGCCCTGGTGGGGCGCGATCCTTCGCGCCTATTGGCTAACGCTCAGCCTTCACGCGGCGGCCGCCCTCGTCACCAGCATCGTGGTGTTCTACGCGCTGGCGCGTGTCGTGGGCCTGGCCGATCTTGGGCAGCGACTCGATCTGGTAGAGCGCGGCATTCGCCGGGGCTCAGGGGACGCGGACCTTCAACGCGCTCTCGAACGGAGCGATGAAGGTGTGTATCCCGATTAACAACAACACGACAACACCATTGATCAGGAGGGCAACGATGACTTTGCTTACACACAACACATGGGGGCACCGCGGCGCGTGGGTGGTGGCGATTTTGCTATTGGCTCCCCTCACCCTATGGGCGCAGAGCCCCTGGCTCCAGGCCATCACCGTCCTCGAGAACGCGTTTACCGGGCCGATCGCGCGCGGCCTCGCGCTCATTAGCATCGTCTGCGGCGGGTTGATGTTCGCCTTCGGCGAGGGCGGCAGCAAGAAGGCCATGGCCGGGATCATCTTCGGGGTGGGCATGGCCGTGGGTGCGGTCAATTTCCTCGGCTGGCTGTTTCCCTGATGGCGCGGCAAGGACAGCGGCTCTGGCCCTGTTACGCGAGTCTGAGCCGCCCACTCACCATCATGGGGGTCGAGCGCACGTGGTTCATTTTGAGCGCCACGCTCGCGCTCGCCCTCTGGAACGCCTTGAATGCCATCGTCACAGCACTGGTGGTCTTCGCTGCGCTATGGGGTGCGGGTTATCTCGCCTGGAAACAGGATCCGAACATGCTCTCGATCCTCAAGGCGTCGACCCGTTTCAAACCGCGTTACGACCCCGGCAAGTGGATCGCCGAGCCGTGGCGCGTGATCCTCGAAGGACGGCACGAATGAATCTTGCCGCTGAACGTTCCGAATACGATGCGGCCGGGGCGCTGGCCGAAGAGCTGCCCTGGTGGGGTTATCTCAAAGACGACCGGACCTGTCTGACCCGGGATGGCCAGTTGTTATGCGTCGGCCGCATCACCCCGAGCCCCCTCGATGGCCAAACCCCTGAGGCGCTCGATGCGGTCCTGGAACGCTGGACCCGTCTGCTGTCGAATGTCGAGCCTGGCGGCCGTCTCCATTTCTATCTGCTCCGGCGGCCGGTCGACCTTCCCTCCGATGCATCCGACGACGGCGATAGCGTGTCGGCAATCGCCGGGCGGCGCCGCAAGGCATTCCTTGGCGAACGATTGCAGGACGTTCAGGCGTATCTGGTCTGGTGTCACGATCCGGGATTGCAACAGGCCGCCGCGACCCATGGCCGGGGGCCGTGGTGGCTCAACTACTGTCGCGCCTGGCTCGCCAGAAACCGCGCGCCTCATGAGGCCGCCTACCTTTACGACGAGATCGAAGCCGGGGCCGCGCGGTTCCGGCAGGTTGTGGATGCGGGTTCGAAGCTGGTCTCCGACCTGACCGAGATCGAAGTGTTGAACGGCCCCGACGGCGGCCGGTTCTTGAGTGAGCTGGTCAACCGGCCCGGCCTGCCCTGGGAGGGTCCGGTCGGGGCCGGCCTGAACTGGAGCCTGGCCGTATCGGAGCTGGATGCCGAGCGGCGCTTTCTGCGTCTTGACGGGGAGCCCGTCATCCTCTATTCCCTGCTCTCGCCACCGGGTGCGGCCCGCGCCAACATGCTCAACGACCTCTACCGCCTCAACGCCCGCATGACGGTGTCGCTGGAATGGCGGCCCTACACGACCGAGGCGGGCCGGAAGAAGATCAACTCCGCGCGCAAGCACTACTTCTCACAACGCTACTCGATGATGGCGCACGTTCGGGAAACCGAAGGCAGCGCCACCGCCATGGAGGACAGCGTGGCCAGCGCGGAGTCGGATCGACTCTCCAAAGCCCTGGTCGAGCTCGAAACCGATGGCATTGCCTATGGCGACATCAGCTTGTCCATTGCGCTGCATGGCGAACTTCCCGCCATCGAGCGGCTGGACGGCGATATTCGGCGCATCTTCGCCACCCATGACGCCAAACTGATCCAGGAAGGCTATGGGCAGCTCGCACAGTGGTTCAACCGGATGCCCGGCCAGCCCCGCTCCCGGCAACTCCGCAAGGTCCTGGTGTCGGCCGGAGCGGCCGCCGCGCTCGCACCCCTGTTCGGACCGCCCCGCGGCAGAGAGCAGAGTGCCCATCTTGGGGCCCCGGCACTCACGACGCTCGAAACGCAGTGGCAGACACCGTTCTTCTATGACCTCTTTGCCGGCGATGTCGGACACACGCTCATCCTCGGAGCGACGGGGGCGGGCAAGAGTTTCACGTTGAACTTCCTGCTCGTTCAGGCGTTGCAGTATCAACCGCGCGTCCTGATTCTGGATCTGGGCGGGGGCTATCGCTGGCTGACCCGTTTCCTCGGCGGGGGCTACCTGGAGCTGTCGCCCGATGACGGCGACGCGGGCGATTCCTTTCGGTTGCGCCCGTTCAGTCTCCCTCCGGGAGAGCGTACCTTCCAGTTCCTCACGGGTTGGGTGACGCGATTGCTCCGGCTCGGGGGCATGGAAACCACCGGTGACGATCCCACCGAAATCCGCGACCGCATCGAAGACCTCTATGCGTTTCCCCCGGCACGGCGCGACCTCAGCTCCCTGGTCCGGTCCTTGCCCAAGCGCATGTGGGCGGCAATGGGGCGCTGGCACGGCGCGGGCACCTGGGCCCGGTATTTCGACAACGCGGCCGAGGGCGACGACCTGGAATTTGCCGACTGGCAGGTGATCGACTTGGCCGGGGCCGCCGAACATGCAGATCTGTGCGAAGCCGCCATGTTCTACCTGCTCGAACGCATGCGAATTGCGCTGGAAGACCCCACCGATATTGCGCGCGTCAAGCTCATGGTGGTGGACGAGGCGTGGCGCTACCTCAAAGACCCCGCCGTGTTGTCCTATCTCGCCGAGGCCGCCAAGACCTGGCGGAAGAGGAACGCCGCGCTCATCATGGCGACACAGAGCGCCGGGGACGTGACGCAAACACCTGAGGCAGCCGGGCTGCTCGAATCCATGCCCACCAAGATTTTTCTGGCGAACCCCAACCTCCCCGAAAAGGTCGGGGAGATATTCCGGCTCAATCCAGACGAAATGGAGACGATCCGCTCTCTCGTTCCGAAGATGGAGTTGTACCTGAAACGCGCCGGACTCAGTGCGCTCCTCCGGCTTGAAGTGGATCGGGCGAGTTACTGGCTCTATACATCCAACCCCCGTGATTGCCAACGGCGCGCCGAGATGATCGTCGAACACGGACTGCAACGCGCCCTGGAACTATTGGGCGCGGGACAATAAGAAACACATATTCAGGACGATAAGGAGAACCATTCAATGCATTGCTTTAAGAGAATCCTGTGGGTCGTGTGGGCTGGATTTATGGTTCCGGTCCTCTTGCCCTGGGCGATCGCTCCCCTACCGGCGGCTGGGGCCCAGGGACCGATGCTTCGCATCGAGGCGATCCCCGGTGTCGATCAACTCGTGGACATTCAGACGCAGGTGCGGCACACCACCGTCATCGTTTTGCCGGAGAACGAAAACATCCTCGATTTCGTTGTCGGGGATTCCGAATACTGGCATCTGACCGGCGCGGCGAATGTAGCGTTCCTGAAACCGATTGCAACGGGTGTGGAAACCAACGTCGCGCTGATTTGCGAGTCCGGCCGGATCTATTCCTTCCTCGCATCCGAGGGCGGGGAGCCGCACCTGGTCGTCCGGATCGAGCACCCGCCGACCGGGGACGACGCCCTTATCTCGGCCGAGCCACACACGCCCGCCTTCATTGCCCGTTCCGAAGTCACCGCCTATCAGGTCATGGCGCAACAGGCTCAAGCTGCGGCGCGCAACGCCCAGGCCGCGGCCGACACCCTGGCCGCGGAGGCGCGCGCCGAGGCCGCGGCGGCCGTCGAGGACTTTCGGGCGGACTATCCCACGCGGCTGCATTTCGTTTACGGCCTGTCGGATCGGGCGCTGGATCCCCCCTTCAATGTCGAAGCCATGTGGCACGACGGCCAGTTCACCTATCTCCGCTCACACGCCCAGGAATCACCGGCCCTGTATGAAGCCGTGGACGGTGACCCGTCACTGGTGGCCTATGACCTCACCGAAGACGGCCTGTTCATTGTGCGGCGCATCCTCGATTCCGGCTGGCTGCGGATTGGAGAGCGCCGGGCGATCTGGCGCTACGAACCGGAGCGTTAGTCATGAGCGTATGGAAAAAGATTCCCATCTCACCGGGCGGTGTCATGCCCGGCGGCCTCATCACCAAGATTGGCATTGCGGCCATATCCCTGCTCCTGGCCGCAACGCTGCTGACCTGGAGTTTCACCGGCGGGGGCGGGCCCGAAGCCGAGATTGACGTTCCCGAGGCCGCCGGCTTCGATCTGCAACAACGCGCCGCCGCGGCAATCGCAGCCGAAGCCCGCCGGCAAGCCGAGCAGCTCTCTCAACAGGCCGCGGCGGCCGAACGCCAATTGGCCCAACTCCAGAACGAACAGGAATCGACTGCGGCCCTATTGGGAGCGGGCATCGTAGGGCTGCCCGGTCAAGACCCCGGCACGGGCTTGCTTGCCGACGATCAACCCGTCCCCTTCCCAGGCGATGAGCCACGTAGCGAGGCCGAGGCGGTCTTGCTGGAAACACTGCGGCTCGAGGAAATGGAGCGCCGTCGGCGTTCCCTGCGCACCGAACCGCTCGTGCTGTCCTATCGGAACTCCGAAGCGGCTGGGGCCGAGGGCACAAATGCAGGGGGAGCTATGATCGAACTCCCCGGCACACCTCCCGATCAGGTTCAGACCGCTCAGGCTCCCCTACCCGGTATCACAGCCCAAGAGTCCATTTCCACGGCCGGGGAGTTTCTCCAATTGCTCACCGAACTCAACGACCGGGAACTGGCCGCGACAGCGCAGCCCGCGCCGGCGGCGTCCGGTGCGGCCCCTTCTCTTGCACGGCTGGGGCCCGAGGCGGAAACGCCCGTCGTCGACCGGCCGACCGATCCGGACGGTTGGGAGCGTATTTATGAAGGATCGTTTCTGGAGGCCGTTCTGGTCACCGAGCTCAGTGGGGAGTTTCCCGGTCCGGTCCTCGCCAACGTATCGGTCCCTTTCTATTCCGCTGACCGCCAGCGGGTCCTGATCCCGCGCGGCGCGCGGGTTGTCGGCACCGTCGAGGCCGTTGCCGGGGCCGATCAGGAGCGCCTGGCCGTTGCCTTCCACCGCATCCTCTGGCCCGACGGCCGCACCGTCGCACTCGAATTCAACGGCCTCAACCAGATTGGGGAGAGCGCACTCAAAGACGAAGTCGATCGGCATTACTTCTCGATGTTTGCGGCGGCCGGGGCCGTCGGCATCCTTTCCGGGCTCACTGCCATCGGGTCGAACCCATATGCCGGAGGCCGTCAGGGTTTCCAGGCCGGAGCCAGCCAAGGCCTTGGGGAAGGTGCGGTGCGGATTCTCGACCGCTTCCTCAATCGCCTGCCCACCATCACGATTCGCGCGGGCCACCGCTTGCGCATCTGGTTCACCGGCGATGTTCTCGTGCCGCGGCAACACCAACCGACAGGGGGAATCCAATGACGATGAAACACGCGATCGCTTTCTCTCTCACCCTCACTGTGGCCGGTGCCATGCCACCGGGCGCGAGCGCGCAGTTCGACCTGGACCTGCAAGCCACCGAGATCATCAATCAGGCCCAGGAACTCGTCAATCGGGTCACGCGCTACACGACATTGCTCAATCAATTTACCAGCCTCGACTGTTCGGCGCAGGGCATGGCGGCGGGCGCCGAGGCAACCCCCGTGGACGAGGCCGCCGTGGTGTGTGACACCCTCAACATGATCGGCGCGTTCAAAGATTCCTACCAGCAGTTGCTCGCCGCGCCCACCGATCTGCTCAATACCCCCGTACCGCTTCCCGACTGGCGGGACGTGTTGCAAGAGGCCGACACCGTTTCCGCGGCCGACATCCGCAACGTCTACCAGGGCAGTCCCAATGCCGCCGATGTCGCGGTTGCGACCTTCGAGCGGCAGCGCAGCTACACAGATCGCAGCGTTGTCCTCTCACATGCCCAGGCCGATGCCGCCGCGTCTCTGACCCAGACACTGGACGAGGCCGAACGTGTTGTTGCGGATCTTGAAGCGCGCAACAGCGTCACCCGTACGGGCCTTGCCCAAACACAACTCGCCGCGACGCTCACCCGCGCGCGGCTCATCGTGGCAATGGCCGGGCTTCGCGCTTATGAAACATCCGCCCAGGCGGCGGATGCCTACAACGCCGAACTCATGCGGCGGGACATCGAAGCCCGGCGCCTGAATGAACGTGCGGCCCTTGAAGCCCAATGGGCCCAGCAACAGGCCGCCCTGGCGCTGGGCGCGGGTGCGCGCATCGAATCCATGTATGGTGGCTATCGCCTGCATCCATTCTTTTCCGGAAACCCATGACCGTTCGCACATTGAAAGGAGCATCCCCAATGGAGAAAACATTGATCGTCCTCATCGCCATCGGCACCCTCTGGCTTCCGGGTCTTGTGCGGCGCGGGCGGGCTCAGGACAGCGTTCACTATCTCGTGATGATCGCCAACCAGGGCACGCAGATTTCCAATCAGGCGCAATCCCTCTTGCGCATGGACCGCCACATCACGCAGCTCACCGGACAGTTCGAGCATCTCAAGGAATCCGCTCTTGGACAGATCGGCGCGATTGCGGACCCCATCGCGCAGCTTGTCGCCGTGCCCACCGACCTGCTCCACACCGCGCGCGACTGGCACGCGGATTTCACCGGACCCGTCGCCGACATGGTGACGGCGGTGACTGCGCTCTCCGGTGGCACGTCGTTCAGTGAGAGCTGGCGCGACGTGTTGCAACAGGCCGACACCGTATCCGCGGCCGACATCCGCACGATCTACCAGAGCGGTCCCCATGCCGCCGATGCCGCTGTTGCCACCTTTGAGCGGCAACGCGACTACGCGGACCGCAGCGTGGTCCTGTCCCATGCGCGCGCCGATGCCGCCGCGTCTCTTGCCGCCACGGCCGCCGAAGTCCAGGACAAGATCGACACCATAGCCGGAGAGAACAACGTTTCCGACACGGCGCTGCAACAGGCGATCCTGGCCGGCAATCTCTCCCAGGGACAACTTCTGGGGGCGCTGGCTCAAATGGAAGCCTGGGACGCTTCGGCCGCCGCGGCCGAAACCTACAACGCCGAACTCATGCGGCGGGAGATTGAAGCCCGGCGCCTGGCTGAACGTGCGGCCCTTGAAGCCCAATGGGCCCAGGAGCAAGCCACACTGGCCGCGGGCGCGGACGCGCGCATCGAATCCATGTATGGCGGCTATCGCTTGCATCCGCTCTTTGCCGGGAACTAGGGGCCATGATGAAAAAACGAGTCGTTACATGGGCGCTCATCATCGCACTGACCGCGGCCGTTCCGGCCTTCGGCATCTTCGGCATCCCCAGCCCCGAAGACCTGCTCATCTGGTTCGTTCTGCGGCCGATCATGCACGGCAACCAGCGGGCGATGATCGCCAACCAGGTTCAGGAACTCGAAAAGCTCGTCGAGCAACTCGAGACCGCCCGGAGCCAGCTCACCCAGATCCGTGACGGGGCGCAGGGTTTGGTCGGCGCGATCACAGACCCGATGGCCGATCTCGTCGCCGTGCCCACCGACCTGCTCAACACCGTGCGCGACTGGCACGCGGATTTCACCGGCCCCGCCGGGGACATGGTCGGGTCGGTCCGGGACTTCGCCAACAACAGCGAATCCTTTAGTCGAAGCTGGCGCGACCTGTTGCAGGCGTCGGACACCGTCACCGCGGCCGGCATCCGCACGATCTACCAGAGCGGCTCCAATGCCGCCGATGCCGCGGTTGCGACCTTCGAGCGGCAACGGGCGGAAGGCGACCGGCGCCTCGAGTATGCCGGCGCCCGGGCGGATGCCGGGGCCGACCTGATCGAAATCCGCGAAGCCACGACCCGTGCCATCGGCCGCATCGGGGAACGGGTCGACGATGATCCCGATACCGGCAGGCCGAATCGCTCATCGCCAGCGCTCACCGAAGGTGATGTTCTCGCATCGCTCGCCCAAATCCGAACCCTGATCGGGATTGGACGCAGCCGGGCCATGGCGGCAACAGAAGCGGCGGCGGATCGCTTTCGCGCGGAGGAACTCCGCCGGCAGACCGAAGCCCGCAGGTTGGCCGAACGCGTGGCCCTTGAAGCCCAATGGGCCCAGCAACAGGCCGCGCTGGCCGCGGGCGCCGGCGCGCGCATCGAATCCATGTATGGCGGCTACCGCCTGAATCCGGTCTTTGCCGGGAACTGCTGATGCTCGTGCTGATGCTCCAACTCGTTCCGACCATACCGGCCGACCCGGCGGCCGCGCCCGACGTGGCCACCGTGGTCAGCGGCATCATGGATCAGATTATCGCCGCAGCGGCCCCACAGGTGCAGGCGACCGGTATGGCGATGTGGCGGGGGCTGGCCGCCATTCTCATCGCCTGGACCGGCCTCCGCATCGCCTTCACGGGCGATTTCCGGCCATGGGACCTCGTTCGGATCGTCATCGCTCTCTGGTTCCCCTGGGCGATGCTCACCTTCTATAACACGCCCCTTCCCGGCTCGACCCTGTCCTTCACGGCCGCCATTACCGAAGGCGGCAACTGGCTCCAGGGCGTGTTGATCGCCAACACCGGCGAGGATTATCTCGTCTCCTTTACACGGCTCTCCCAGAACTTCTTTGCGCGCGCCTCGTCCATGGAGCTGGGATCGGGAAGCGGGATGCTCGACATTGTCCTCAATGGCTTCACGAACCTGTCCTACCTGTTCATGGCCTTTCTCCACACCATCATCTTCGAGCTCTTTCTCCTGCTCATTCTCCTGTGTCTCATCGTGATCTATGCCGTTTCCATGGGGCAGGTGATATGGGCGCAGCTCGCCCTCGGCGTCCTCTTGATCCTCGGGCCGCTCTTCATTCCCTTTCTCCTGGTCGAGCCCCTCGCGTTCCTGTTCTGGGGGTGGTTCAAGGGCATGTTCACCTACACCCTCTACGGCGCGATCGCAGCGGCGCTGATGCGGGTGTTCCTCGCGGCCAGCATGGGCTGGATCGAGGCCATTATCAATGGTCCCCCGCCCGGCAACAGCTTCTGGTGGCACAGCACGGCCTGGTTCCTCAGCATCGTTCCCCTGGTGGCCGCGGGAGTCTTGTCCTCGCTCATGATCGGCACGCTGGCCTCACAACTCGTCTCGGGGAGCGGCGGTGGCGGTGGAATCATGGGCCTCATCGGCCAGGCCGCGCAGGGTGTTTCTAAATTCAAGGGAGCATAACAATCCGTGGCAAAATCCAAAGACACAGAATCCGGCGCCGGACGGGAATACGCCGAGATATGGGGCGAGACGATCCACTCGAATCGTCACCTGCGCGTCGTCTCCATCGTCCTCGGCGTATTGCTATTATTCGTCACCATCGCCGTGGTTCGGCTCTCGTCGGTCGAGCCGCCCCGGCCGATTGTCGTTCGGGTGGATGAGGTCGGCCGGGCCGAAGCCCTCGCCTATGAGGCGATCGAGGCTCAGGCCGACCCGCGCGATCCGACCACCAAGTATTTCCTCAACCGCTTTCTCCATGACCACTTCGGCCGCCGCCGGGCGACGGCGCAGGAATACTGGCCCCGCAGCCTGCGGTTTCTCAGCACCGACCTGGCCAACGCGGCCTTCACCACCAGCAACGAGGAAATCGCTCTGCTCGCCGCCGGGATCACCGGAGAAGAACTGCGTGTCGAGAATGTCGTGCTTCGGATTCAGGCCAATCCCACTGAGCCGCACGGGGCGGTGGCCGACTTTGTCCTCGTCCGGACCCGGCAGGAACGGGAGCTGTCCCGGGAGGCGTGGACCGCCACGATGCAGTTTGTCTTCATGCCGGTCATACCGGCCGACCTGGTCATCGTCAACCCGATGGGCATCCAGGTCACCTACCTGGAAACCGATCGAACCCTCATCACGAGCGAGACGCCATGATTGCTCATCTGCGAGAGCGGGACAAAGCACTGGAACCGTTCGGATGGAGCCAGCAGGACGCCGAATGGGTGGCCCTGGTCTGTCTCCACAGCGGCATATTCACCCGCACGCAATACATGGCCTATTGCAACACGTACCCCAACCGTGCGCGGCGCTTCGTCCAGAGCCTCGTGGATCTGAAACTTGCCGTGGAAGAGCCCATTCCCGTCCTTCGCCGCGAGAACCGCACGAAAGCATGCCGGATCACCCACAAGGGCATCTACCGGGCGCTGGGGGTTCCCCACATCCGCCACCGGAAATTTCCCGATCCCGGCGTCTATCTCCGGCGGCTCCTGTCTCTGGATTACGTCCTCGAACATCCCGAACTGCCATGGCTCCCGACCGAAGAGGAAAAAGTTTGGTACTGCGAAGAAGTCGGCATCCCCACCGAGCGGCTGCCGAAGCGGATTTATACCGGAGCGGCCGGGAGCGTCACCCGGTACTTCAACCTGAAATTGCCCATGGCCGGAGGACGGACCTCCACGTTTGTCTATGTCGATCCCGGCAACAACAGCTCCACCGAACTCCGGCATTGGGGCCGGGCGCACGAACATCTTTGGGCGGGTATGCGGGAGCGTGGGATCACGATTCATGTGGCCGCAATCGGAGTCAATCCTGCCGCCGACACACGCGGGCGAGCCGTGTTGGAGGGATGGGCGCGGGAGGAAACGAGAGTCGCCGCCGGGAGCCCCCAGGAGGCGGCCTTCGAGAAGGAACTGGATGAGGTTTCCAGCGCCCTCGATACCTTCGATTCCAAGGTACTCGCGCGCTTCGAAGGCTTTCAAAATGCCGGAAGGCGCTATCGGGAATTGAAGGACATGCTGGCAAGTCCCGCACCGCATCACATCCGGATCGACACGTTCGAGATATGGCGATCCGAACGCATTTATCCGGACGGTACGCAAATCTACGAGGCTCCGGTATGAAATTGATCCGCGTGTGTTTTTTCGGGAGGTATTCGGTCAGGGGGTTCTTTATCGCGGCCAATGTTCATTTCTCGCTGTCCCCTATCCCTCGTATTCACTTGTGGTTAGACCACTATTCGCGCCTTTCCAGTGCTGTTCCAGAGAGGGGGACCAGTGCAGTTTCAGAGGGGGTCTGGTGCTGCTCCAGAGCGGGGGGGCCAGTGCTGCTCCAGAGGGGGTCTAGTGCTGCTCCAGAGCGGCGGGGGCAGTGCAGTTTCAGAGGGGGTCTGGTGCTGCTCCAGAGGGAGGGCCAGTACAGTTTCAGGGGGGGGGCAGTGCTGCCCCAGAGTGAGTTCCAGTGCTGATCGAGAGGAGGTTCGGAGCAGTTCCGGCATGGAGGTTCCAGAGCAGTTCCAGCGGGGGGCCAGTCCTGCTCCAGAGGGAGGCCCAATGCAGCTCCAGAGGGAGTCCAGTGCTGATCGAGAGGGGCAGGAGCACCTCGGGCACCCAATGGACAGCACCGGTGCCGATCCAGCCGTGTCCATTGCTCAGAGGGTATGTTTTGACACAGGCAATTGACATTTTTTGTGTCCCATATCCCCTGTACTTACTTGTGGTTAAGCCGATTGACACGCCCGGCTTCAGCACCGGTCGGGGGAGGGGGGAAGTGGCGGGAGCGACCCCCCTGTTTCGTGTCTCGTTCGGCCCTGGACCCCCTTTGCAATGGACATTGCGGGGGCCGGTCCAGCACTCCCCACGGGGAGGTCGCTCCCGCCAAGTGATCCCTGCGGGAAGGCTCGGATTCCGGAGGAATGATCCGGCATGAAATGGAATCACATTGTTCTCTTTGTCCTGGCGGTTGCCGCCTCAACGGGCCGGTATGTGTGGAGCCCGTTCCCCCCCGGATCGGAGAACCCTGTCGTCGCGCTGATGGCCCTCGATGCGCCCGTCCTTTTGTGGGTGATGCACGGCTGGTATGTCGCCATGCCAGCCACGCTTGTCTTCATCGGATGGACGCTCGCTTTGGGCGTGTGGCGGGTCTGGTTCGAGTCGGGTCCGCGGAAGAAACACGGCACGGGCGCGCTGCCCCCGTGGCCGATTTCCCCCTCGGACGAGAAACCGGCCATCGTTGTCGGGGAGACGCATCACCCGGTCGAGGCACGCGAGGTTCCCAGCCCGGACTGGCTCGTGATCCCGGAGCGGGGGCTCTACACCGGAGTCGCCATCTTCGGGGCCGTCGGGTCCGGGAAGACCTCGGCTTGCATGCACCCGTTTGCCCGGCAATTGCTCACCTGGCAAGCCACGAATCCTGAGCTGCGAGCGGCCGCGCTGGTCCTCGAAGTCAAGGGGGATTTCTGCTACGACATCCGGAAGATTCTCAAAGAAGCGGGCCGGGAAGACGATTACATGGAGCTGAGCCTGGATGGTGATTATCAGTGGAACCCCCTGGCCGCGCACTGGCTCGATTCCTACTCCCTGGCCTATACCGTTTCCTCCCTCCTGAATCAGTTATTCGGGAAGGGAAAAGACCCGTTCTGGCAGCAGGCCTACACGAATCTGGTGAAGTGGATTATCGAGCTGCACCGGATCTTTCCCGACCGCTGGGTGACCTTGCAGGATGTCTACCGATGCGCGATCAATCCGGAACTCTTCAAGCAAAAGATCGGTGAGGCAGCGTTTGCCGTGGAGAGTCAGAAACATGGGGCGATCGTGGTTTCAGCCAATGAATGGACGCGGCGCAAGCCCGAGCTGCTCGCCCTCGCAGGTTGGGCCGAACATTCCGGCGGGGAATGCAAAACCTTGTGGACGGCCGCGGTAGAACGCGGGTTGAAAACGCAGGGCGTGAAGTACCGCGTCATCACTCCCGGAGGTCACACCTACGCAGAGAGTCTCGGCGCGCGGCTCGACAGTGTCGTGACCTGGTACAACCACGACTGGATGCAGCTCGATCCGAAGCTGCGGACCTCGTGTGTCGAGGGGATCTCAAGTTTTCTGTCTCTGTTCGACATGGAGGATGTCGCCGCCATTTTCTGTCCCAAGGCACCGCCGGCTCCGCTGGTGGCGGGCAGCAGCAATGAAACGGAGAATGCTGACAAGCGGCCGCCGGTGTCGTCCGCCAGGATGCGGAAGCATCTTCCGCCCCTGGACGAACTGATCGAGAGCGGAAAAGTCCTCGCGCTCAACATGCCCGCCGGCTCATCTCCGGCGCTGGCCCGCGCCGTGGGTGTGTTCCTCAAAAACGCCTGGCTCCAGACCCTGCTCCGGCGGCCGGCACGGATGAAAGCGGACCCGAAGCTTTACTTCCGGCCCGCCGTCTTCATTTGCGATGAATATCAGTCGTTCGCATCCGTCGGCGAGGACGACCCCTCCGGCGACGAGAAGGCCTTTGCCCTCACCCGGCAGTGCCGTGTCATCCCCATCGTCGCCACCCAGTCCATCTCTTCGCTCCGCTCCGTACTGGGCAATTCCGAAGCCTGGCGCGCGCTCTTGCAGACCCTGCGCACCCGGATCTTTCTTTCCCTCAGCGACGACGCCAGCACCGAGATGGCCTCGAAGCTCTGCGGCCAGGTTCGAAAGATCAAGCCGAGCTGGACCGTCAACGAATCCACACGGCAAGCCGAAGTGTCGCTCCTGTCCGGCAAGGCCGGGGGCGGCCGGGGGTCGGTCGGAACCAGCAAGTCATTCCAGGAACACCGGGAGGCTTTGTTTGATCCGAGAGAGTTTGCCCTGCTTCCCAATTGCCAGGAACCTTGTTGCATGGATCATCCCGAAGGATGCCTTATCATCGTGTTTTTCAACACCGGGGATAACTTAGATGCCACATAAGTTCAACGCAGCCCGACGGCACAAGTTTGATAAGGCGCAGTATCGGGTGATCAACTGGGCGGAATATAACGAGAGCCTGCGCCAGCGGGGTGATCTGACGATCTGGGTCAGTGAGGAGGCTCAAAGTGTGTGGAGCGCGCCGCGCCGCACTTCACGGGGTGGCCAGCGGAGATACTCGGATCTGGCGATCGAGACATGCCTGACGCTGCGCACGGCGTATCGGCTTGGGTTGCGACAAACGCAGGGGCTGATGGGTTCCATCGGCACGCTCATGGGGCTGGATATACGGGTGCCGGACTTCTCCACACTGTCGCGTCGTGCAAACGGCTTGAGCATCGCTCAGGTGATGATGCAAGCCGGATCTGTGCCTGTCCATCTGGTGGTGGACAGTACCGGCCTCAAGATCTTCGGCGAAGGGGAATGGCTCGCGCAGAAGCATAAAATCAAGGGAATACGCCGCCGCTGGCGCAAACTCCACCTCGGACTGGACTTGGCCAGCGGTGCGATTGTTTGCGCCAATCTGACTCACGATGACGTTGGAGACAGCACTGCATTACCCGGGCTCCTGGATCAACTCGATGCCCCGGTCGCGGGCTTTCTGGCTGACGGCGCCTATGATGGAGCGTCTACACGAGATCTGCTGAGGGAACGGTATGGGGAGACCCTGGATGTGGTTATACCGCCGCCAAAGAACGCAGTGATCCGACCGCAATCGGCGCGGGATCCAACCGTTCGGGATCGCCATATTGCTCAGATCCGCAGCAACGGCCGCATGGCCTGGCAAGTGGCCACAGGGTACAACCGGCGCAGCCGGATAGAAACGCAGATCGGCCGTTGGAAGGGTGTCATCGGCCGCAGACTCCAATCCCGCAGCTTCTCCAGGCAGATCACGGAGATCCAACTCGGCCAAAAAGTCCTGAACACAATGACCGCACTCGGACGGCCTGTGTTCGAGCGTATCGCCTGACGCTACCGCTTGGGAAAGGGCGAATTCCATCTCCGCCCCGATCCATGCAACAACGTTCCGGATCTTGTGGTTGCGGCATCGCTGGACCGGATTCTGACGGCCAAAGACCTTGTCGATCGCGCTCCGCAGCGCTTTTGCGCCGTCAATGACGAACAGGTACCGCCGACCTGGATCGATGCCCCGGTCGACGAGATCCTCCAGCAGCGTGACCGCCGTGGCCGCGTTCTCGCTCGCGCCGTCCTTTATTCCCAGGACGACCTTCTCGCCGCTGGAATCCACGCCCACGGCGCAAAGCACGTGAAATTCTCCGAAGATCACGCCGTCCAGATAGATCACCAGGAACTCCCGGTCCTCGAACCGGCGTTCGCTCAGCCGCTTCAACTCCTTCCCGCTCTGCTCAACGAATTCCCGGCTCACCGACGACTTGCTGACACCGACCGTGTCGGCCATCTGGGGAATGACCCGTTCGTATTGCCGGGTCGAGACGTTCGACATCAGGATCTCCAGAACCCGGCTGCCGATCGTCCCGTTCGCGTTGATCGCCTCGTAGGCCGGGATCTCGACCTCCTGGCCTTTACCCCGCCCCTTCTTCCGAAGTCGGGGCTTTCGGACTCGCAGCTTGCGATCCGACAGCCGCACGCTGCCAGCCTGCCTGCCGTGCCAACGAATCGACTCCTTCGCCCGGCCCCGCTGCTTCTCTCCGGCCACACCCTGCGCCGACAACTGCAACACGGCCTCGATACTGGCACGTCCCAACACGTCGATCAACTCGTCGATCGCCATCCGCGACCCTTCGATCAGCTCGACCATCGGCAGCAGAATCTGCCCGTTCTCTGTCAAATATTCCGCCAACGACTGGCTGTCGTCGCGGCTCACGATTCGGTATGCTTTCATTCGGCGGTTCCTCCTCTGTAAGGTTTCCCAACCCCGATTCTACGGAGTCGGAAGGATGGAACCGCCATCTAACTTTCAACTAGAAATCGGACACCTTCGGTGGAGGACTCGACTGAAGGAACCCAGCAATGGGTTGGCGAGCTGTCTTCGGTAACCTCGATGATTGCGAATGGCATGACCCGGGATTCCCTGAAGATTGGCGAAGAAATTGAAGTTGTGGCGTGTCATTCGATGCTACCCGGTTCGACGGAAGCCTGGGTCCGGTCGATCACGAAGGCGGATGGGACCGTTGTCGTTGACACCATCCGAGGGGCGTGTACACTGCGACCTTCTACTGAGAGCGGCGGTTGAACGCGTAGCGGAATCACCGTAACGGTCATCGGAGCATGGACCAAATATCGCGCTATCCCACCTTGGGAGAGGGAAATTCCATGTGAGCGGACGCAACCTTTCAAAAGAATCCAGCGCGTGTAAGCGCAATGACGGATAAGAGGCCTGTCTGTTGGTGAAGCGTGTGTGGGTGTGTGGGAAGTTTGCCGGATATCCGCCCCTCCAGAAAGCCTGATCGTGAGATCAATTGACAGCCGTATATTCGAACAGGTAATACGTCCGTATCGATCTTATTGATAAACGCTTCGGCGTTTTCTCAGGAGTAATCGTCGTCGATAGCATCCAAGGTCGAGTCCAGTAAAGATCCGGCGCTCATCATAAAATTTTTGGCCGATAAATAAACCATGCGGGGTTCGCGGTGCGAGGGATGGCCAGACTCACGGCAGAACTGTCGCCGTTGGACTGTTATGTTAAGTTGCTGGAGGCAGAAGGGCAGAATCCGGACAGGCAGAAGGCCGAAAAATCGCGCCCGACACACGGAATCGCACGGGCCGAAGCACACGATTCTCTTAACGGCTTTTCAGGGGTTGTTCAGAACGAGTCCGGTTGAATGGGATGCGTGGAGGCGGCCGGGCCAACGGGTGGTGCACGGGAGGGCAGACCCAGGCAGTTACAACGGCTCAAGTTGATACTGGCGGCCGACGTGATCTTCTCAGCACAGCCCGGAATTGTGAGACACCTGGAGCTCCGATATACTAGTGACCTGTACCACCCGAATCGGGAGCAGCGTTCGGGCCAAATGGCGTTGGATTCCAGGAGGCGACTCGGCAACGACGCGACGTCGCGGCAACGAGTAAATGGCCCTACATTGCGAGGCGACGACGACAACGAAGACAATGCCGTTTCGCCACAACCCTTTGGGCCGATGGGGGTTGCCGGCGATATCTTTGTTGCGAGCCGTCGTCGATGTGAAGACATCGACTTCCGTCTCGCGCCTCGATCTCCCCGGCAAGACCCATCGGCGCTGCTCCCGATTCGGGTGGTGCAGGTCACTAGCAGCCTGTCGGACTTTTGGGGCCGGAGTTGGATGTCGGGCATGCGAGAAACAGGGGCATGAGCGAACGATTTCTTGCTGTGGATCGAGACACGCCGTACTTGTTGCCGCCGTCGGTCCAGGATTGGCTTCCGGAAGAGCACCTGGCGCGGTTCGTTGTAGAGGTGGTGACGAAGCTGGACCTGCGTGACCTGGAGAAGGAGTACGCGGGGCGGGGTTCGAAGGCCTACCATCCGGAGATGCTGCTGGCGTTGCTGTTCTACGGATACGCGACGGGAGTGTTTGCGAGCCGGAAACTGGAACAGGCGACGTGGGATTCGCTGGCGTTCCGATATATCGCGGCGAACACGCATCCAGATCACGACACGATCGCGGCGTTTCGGAAGCGGTTTCTGAAGCAGTTGAAGCCGTTGTTCGTGCAGATTCTTCTGCTGGCGCGGACGATGGGATTTTTGAAGCTGGGGAAGATCAGTCTGGATGGGAGCAAGGTCCAGGCGAATGCATCGAAACATAGCGCGTTGAGCTGGGGGCACGCGACGGAGTTGGAAGAACAGTTGAAGGCCGAAGTCGCGCGCCTGATGGAGTTGGCGGCGGCGGCCGACGCGGAAGTGCCGGAGGGAATGGACATCCCGGCCGAACTGAAGCGGCGCGAGGACCGGCTGAAAGCGATCGCCGAGGCGAAAGCGAAGATGGAGGCGCGCGCTGCGGAACGCCATGCGGCCGAGCAGGCCGAGTACGAGGCCAAGATGGCCCAACGCAAGGCCCGGGCCAAAGCGACCGGGAAACGGCCGGGAGGCAAGCCGCCGCAACCGCCCCAATCGGGCGTGCGCCCGAACGACCAGATCAATCTGACCGACGAGGAATCGCGCATCATGCCGGCGGGCGGGAAGAGTTTCCAGCAAGCCTATAACGTGCAGGCGGGGGTCGACACCGAGACCCTGCTCATCGTCACCGAATCCGTCACAACGCACGCCAACGACAAACAGGAAATCGAACCGGCGCTCGGGACTCTCGATGCACTGCCTCAACCGCTGGGAAAGGTCGAGGCGATACTGGCCGACAATGGCTACTACAGCGAAGGGAACGTGAAGGCGTGCGAAACGGCCGGCGTGATGCCCTACATCGCCATGGGCCGTGAGCGCCATCATCCACCGGTGGAACAGCGTTGGACCGAACCGCCACCGCTGTCGCCCGACGCGAACCCGGTCGACGCCATGGCCCATCGGCTATCGACGATCGAGGGCCGGGCCGTTTACGCTCAGCGCAAGTCCACGGTCGAGCCGGTGTTTGGAATCGTCAAATCCGTGCTGGGATTCCGGCAGTTTCACCTCAGGGGACTCGACCCGGTATCCGGTGAATGGACACTGGTCAGCATCGCCTGGAACCTGAAACGCCTGTTCAATCTCTCCGGGCAGGTCTCCTGCCCGACTGATCCCCGCTCCAGCCGCCCGTCCGGACGCCAAAAACGCGACTCCGGGCTCCTGCGTGGATCTCTGGCGTCCGAATCCGGCTCTCTCTTGCGACGTCTCAGGTCGATCGTCTCGTCAATGTTCAATCACACGCTCGGAGACGCGCCGTTGCTACGGTCAAGTCCGACAGGCTGCTAGTGCGCACCATAGAGATGGTGCGCTTGTCTACATTGCGGTTACCAGGTGAGTACCTGACGGCGCGCCGGCAACTGCTTCGCCCTCCTCTTTCAATCTTCATTGCCCTTCTGATTTTTCAGCCGGCGAGTTTGGCGCAGGACGTCGATTCCCCCGCGCTCAGGATCCCGCGTCTAAACAGTCCACCGGCATTTGAAGACTTTCTCGAAATGGAAGTACCCGCCGATCTCGAGGGTCGCATGACCCGCGTGTCGGACTTCGTTCAACGTATACCCAGAGACGGGGAGCCGGCTACACAGAAGACGGACGTCTATATCGGGTACGACGACCGCTATTTCTACGCCGTATTCCGTTGCTTTGACGACGACCCGGAAGCGGTGCGCGCTCGCATGAGTCCGCGCGGCGACAACGGCGGTGACGACTGGGTTCACGTTGTTCTGGACACATTTCAAGACAGGCGCAATGCGTATGTATTCAGCACTTCGGCCCTGGGTGTAAAGTGGGATGCGTTCTGGACTGAAGGTGGGATCAACGACGCCAATTTCGACACGGTTTACAATACTGAGGGCGCTCTGACGGAATTCGGTTATGTCGCATGGATGGCCATACCCTTCCAGAGCCTCCGCTTTTCCTCGGAGCAGAACCCGCAGTGGGGAATCACATTCGGACGCAACATTCCCCGCCTGAACGAGCAATCCTTCTGGCCACCCTATTCCAGCCGTGTCGAAGGCCGGTTGAATCAGGCCGCGACGCTGGAAGGTCTCGACGGCATTTCGTCGGGTCCCAGCATTCAGCTGTTACCGTTCACAGGAATCCGCTCGTTTCGCGCGATCGACCAGCGCGATCCCGCCCGGCCATTTTTCTTTACCGACCGCGCTGCCACCGATGCCGGACTGGACGCGAAGCTTGTCTTCCGGGACAGCCTGGTGACCGACATCGCGATCAATCCTGATTTCAGCCAGATCGAGTCGGATGAGCCTCAGATAACGACGAATCAGCGTTTCGAGGTTTTTTTTCCGGAAAAGCGGCCCTTCTTTCTCGAAAACGCAAGTTTCTTTCAGACGCCGATGGATCTGGTCTTTACTCGTCGCATCGCAGATCCGCAGTTCGGCGCCCGACTTACGGGCAAGGTGGGTCGTTATGCGATTGGTGCGTTAATTGCGGACGACCAATCCCCGGGAAAAAGAGTCAGGGAGGACGACCCCTTGTCGGACAAGAGGGCGCGCTTCGGGATGCTTCGCATCAACCGCGATATCTTCAATCAGTCAACCGTCGGGTTTATATTCACGGACCGGAGTTTCGAAAACACATTCAATCGTGTGGGTGGTGTGGATGCCCGATTCAAGCTGGGTGAGAACTGGACTACCGGGTTACAGGCCGTGACGAGCGCAACACGTTCCAGTGACAATACACGAGAGTCGGGGCCGGCCTATGAGGTTCAGGTCAACAGGCAGGGACGGCAGTTCAACGCGGACCTGAGATACTCGGACCGGAGCGCAGGTTTCGTGACGCTCACCGGGTTCAATCCCAGGCGGGACATTCGGGATATCACCGGGCAATCGAGTTATGCCTTCCGGCCTGAGGGAGACTACTGGATTTCCATGACACCGGGCTTGACGCTCAGCCGGATCACGGACCGTGACGGAAAACGCCTGGAGTCGTTCTACAGTCCGGTATTGGGCTGGGAGTTCGTGGGGCAGACTTTCGTCGACCTTGAGTACAAATCAGAACGGGTGCGACTGCGCCCGGAGGAAGCACGGGTGGTGGCCGATCGCGATTTCAATCGACATACCATCGGTGGGGCTTTCAGAACGAGCTTTATCCCTGAAATCGAATTTGAGGGGCGACATTTCAGGGGTAACGATGTGAACCACACCCCGGCTGCCGGCCGGGAAGCTTCGATGCAAAACTGGTCCTCGACGGACGTTCTGCTTACGGTGCGTCCGCTCACGCAGCTGAGCATCGCGAACCGCTATTTTTTTACGAAACTGGCCGACCGGGAAACGGACGCGACCATTTTTAATGACCACATTGTCCGCTCTCGCTGGAATTGGCAGTTCACCCGAGAACTGTCGGTCCGGGTCATCCTGCAATACGAATCCGTTCTCGTAAATCCCGAATTCACAAGCCTCGAAAAACGAAAGAACATCAACTCCGACCTCCTCTTTTCATATCAGTTGAACGCCTGGACCGCACTCTACGTGGGCTACAACGGCAACGCGCAGAATATCGATTTGATCCCCACGTCGACGGGTTCCAGGATCGTCCGAACCGAGAACGGATTCATTAACGATGGCCGCCAGTTCTTTGCGAAGTTTTCCTATCTGGTCCGGTTCTGAACGTAGTTCTTGTAGACGTTTGACAGGCCTGCGGATAAGTAAAACAAGCGGGGTTCCCAGTGCAGGGTCCATCCGATGACCGGTGTCAAGTCGATCTTCCTAGGCTTCCCCGACGGCAGGGGCGGACTGTCGATGATTATCTGTTACAACAACGACGTGGGTGATTTCTGGGAGTTCATCGACAACCCCCGGTATCGGGTCGGGCCGTCGGCCGAGTCGTTCAAACTTGGCCTCGACTTCGTGCTCTATGCAATGTCACTCAGCGGCGCCCTCTGAGCTTTTTCGAACAAGCAGCACAACTGACGATAGCGACGTGGAGACTGCTGTTCGTACCCCATCGCGGTGCTTCGTGCTTGTGCCGTGCACGGATTAATTTCTCAATCCAGTTTCGAACGATCTCCGGCGAACCGCCCGAAAGGGATTTCGTTAACGTGCCAGTTGGTCAATGTGCGGGGTCGGATTTCTCGACCGGAAAGCACGCCGAGGCATTAGTCGGTACTCTCGGTTTCCTCCTTCCTCCGCACCCTGCAGTGTCTCTGATCGGGCAGCCGATTTTCTTGACAAAACAGCATGCGAGTCGGAACAGAGGATCTGAATCGTTTACCGCCCCACGCAGGCGGACTCAAGGCGAGTCTGCCTCCTTCCCATAGATTGTCGACAACGCAACAGGCGCCTATCGCGAACGCGACGTCGCACCACCGGAATCCGGAACGAGCATGCGAATTACTCCGTCCTGCCGTGATGTGATAAGGAGTTCGCCTCCGCGGCTACGGCTGATATGCAGATCGGCCCGCGTAGAGTTCGCGCCATTCGCCGCTTCGATCAGCTCCCGGAACGTCACATATGTCCGGTCGCCTCTCGAGTTGCGAATGTAGAGCTGGATCTCCTCGACAGGGGCTACGGTCCGGGGAATGCCGTCGTCGGCCGCCTTCATCGCCGCCAGATCGGCTGCGAAGAGTCGGCCCCGGGCCAAGTCGCCAAACACGAACTTACCGCGGAGTGCGTCGATCACGCCGTGGTAGGCGAATCCGCCCGACACGGCCTGGCCGTCGTTGTGGTCGTAAATTGCCACCGGATATGTGAACCCGTCCTCTGTTCGTCCATTCAGAATCTCCGCCGGCAGTGGGATTAACTGATCGAGAGCGCCACCGGGTCGGTTGACGCCGTTCTCGAAGTACCCCTCTCGGGACATCCAACCGTAGTTTTCGCCTTCTCGGACGATGTTGATTTCCTCGATGTGATTCATCCCGATGTCTGCCGCAAACATCGTCCCATCCGTGAGATCCCAGGAAATTCTGTGGGCGTTACGGAATCCATAGGCGTAAATCTCACCGAGTGAATTCGGATCGTCGTCGGCCGCGAACTTGTTGATCGTCGGAATCGTGTAATCTCCAAGGCCTTTCATGCCGCCCGATACGGAAGGGCTGCGCGGATCAATGCGCAAAATAGCGCCGACGACCGAATCCAGACGCTGCGCCTGGTCGGGCCGGTTGGCGTTCGGTCCCCCACCGTTACTGAAGCCAAAGTCACTGCCGCTTGTGTAGAGCAATCCGTAATCAGCGTCGCCGGGCATCGATGTCGGATTGAACCCCACATGGCCGAACGGGTGTGTGAGGTTGCTGACCACGTTGGCCACACGGAGCAGTTCACGCCGGGAGCCCTCGAAGATATTCGCCGCCGGGTTCGTCGCGCTCCACTCTGTGATCACGTTGTGGTAGGTCACTTCGTCAGCGGCGAACCCCTGGGGGATGAAGTCCAGGATTGCGGGATTCCCTCTCGCGTGCTCGGCATGCACCGTGTAGAACAATCCGTTCCGCGCGAACTCCGGATGGAAATCGAACCCGATGAAACCGCTCTCCAGCCTGTTGTACACCGCAAACGGAAAGACTTCGCCGACGTTCGCGTAGATGGTGGGCAGATCGTTGCGATCGAGGAGGTACAAGAATCCTCGCGAATCGTTGATGAAGCGGCGGCCGTCGGCAAGGTCGCGAACGAAACTCACCCGCGCCCAGCCCGCAGGATTCACGTCCTCTTCGGGGGGCCGCATCCCGCGCGAATCCGGCAGACGGACAACATCCTCGATCTCGACCATCAAGCCCTGCTTCTCAATCGGAGCCGGAATCGGATTCGTAATCTGCAAAGCAACCGCACCAGAGGCCGAGAGCACCGGTGAAACGAGTACGGCGAGTAGAATCGGAATGCGCATAAACCCTCCTGTAGCGAGCTGTCAGCGAAGTAGTGGCGGTTCAGGGGACGCGCGCGCCGCAGTGCCCGAATCCGCCCCTCGGATGGGCCCATTATCGTCTATTCAATCCGATCGGTGGGTCTCGGTGGTAGATATTTCGGAGAAACTCTAAGGCTCAGTTCAAGTCCTGCCTGTGCCTTCGTACTTGCGCGCCTGCTGCTACAAAGGCCTCGTGGCCAACCCAGGCGGTAATGTCCGGGGCCGGCGACTGCGGCCGCTGCGCTACAAACCCCGCTTGTTTTACTCATCCACAGACTCCCTCAACCGCCTCACGCGATTCAGCAAAGAAACCTGCGCTACCGTACGAAAGCTCCGAAGACCGTGTCGCCCACCGCACACTGCCGCTGGTTTCACTTTCTCCCAACCTCAACCAGAACACGTCGAAACCTACCGCCTTTCCATCCCCACCAATCCGTTCTATAATCCGCAGCCTGAAGATTTCTCAGGCTCCATCGCCCGGTTCCATCGCCTGACAGGAGGTGATCGTCGTGAAGATTCCCATTGCCATCAACCTGAACGGCACGATGTATGAGCGCGAGGTCGAACCCCGCCAGTTGCTCGTGCACTTTATTCGCGGCCTTGGAACGCTGACCGGCACGAAAGTGGGCTGTGACACGAGTCAATGCGGTTCCTGCACGGTGCTCGTCGACGGGCTGGCCGTCAAGTCCTGCACGGCCCTGGCGGTCCAGGCCGACGGGGCTTCGATCACCACGATCGAAGGCCTGGCCCAAGACAACCAGTTGCATCCGATACAGGAAGCGTTCTGGAACAAGCACGGGCTGCAGTGTGGGTTTTGCACGCCCGGAATGATTCTGGCGTCTCATGAACTGCTCGGCAACAACCCCGATCCCTCGGACGACGAAATCCGGCATGGCCTGGAAGGCAACCTCTGCCGGTGTACGGGTTATCAGAACATCGTGCGGGCCGTGCGGGATGCCGCCGAATCGATGACGGGAGGAGGGTCATGAGCAGCAGAGTCTTCGGTTCCGGAATTAGACGGCGCGAAGATCCGCGACTCATTACGGGAGCGGCCACCTATACCGATGACTATGCGCTACCCGGTATGGCGCACGCCGTCATGCTGCGGAGTCCCTATGCCCATGCCCGGATCAAAAGCATCGACACGACCCGCGCCGCCGATGCGCCAGGCGTGCTGGCCGTTTACACGGGCGCCGACATCGAAAGCGAATTACAGCCCGTACCCTGCGCATGGCTCATACCCGACTCCAACCTCAAGGTGGCGCCCTACCCGTGTATCGCGAGTGAGGTCGTCCGTTATGTCGGCGACATCGTTGCGACCGTGGTTGCTGAAGAACCCCAGCAGGCGACGGACGCACTCGATCTGATCGACGTCGATTACGAACCGCTGTCCGCCGTCATCGATCCGGTAGCGGCGATGGGGTCGGAGGCGGCACAGCTGCATCCCGATATACCCCACAACGAAGCGTTTCACTGGAAGGTCGAAGGGGGCGAAGTAGACGCTGTCTTCAAAGACGCACCTGTCGTTATTTCAGAACGTATCGTCCACCAACGACTCATCCCCAACGCAATGGAACCGCGTTCTGCGCTGGCTGCATGGTCCGGGGCCTCGGGGGATCTGACTCTGTGGAACACAACTCAGAATCCCCACATTGCACGTTTTCAATGTTCAGTAGTCACCGGAATCTCCGAGGACAAGCTCCGCATTATTGCCACCGAAGTCGGTGGTGGATTCGGCAGCAAGATCGCGACCTATCCGTCCGACTTCATCACCGTTTTCTGTTCCAAAAAGCTCAACCGGCCCGTCAAGTGGACGGAAACGCGGTGCGAAAACTATATGGCCACGACGCACGGCCGGGACCACATCCAGGAAGTTGAACTTGCGGCTGATGCGGAGGGGAAGATTCTCGGCCTCCGGGCAACGTCATGGTCCGGCATGGGTGCCTACCTGTCGACGGCCGCTCCGGGCATCCCCACCATCCTCCACGGGCTGATGCTCTCGGGCGCCTACCAGATCCCCGCCATCCGGGAGGACGTCCACGGTGTCTACACGAACGGCACACCGGTCGATGCGTATCGAGGTGCGGGACGGCCCGAGGCCACGTTCATCATCGAACGCATGGTGGACAAACTGGCCAGCAAGCTCGGGATGGACCCAATCGAGTTGCGCATGAAGAACTTCATTCCGCCTTTCGAAAATGGTCACACCGTCGCCACGGGTCTCGAATATGACAGCGGCAACTACGCCGGCGCGCTCGAGAAGCTGCTGGACCATGTCGATTACAAGGCTTTGCGTTCCGAACAGGAAGAGGCTCGGAAGAGCGGCCGTTTTCTCGGAATCGGGGTTTCATCTTACGTGGAGATCTGCGGCCTGGGCCCGTCACAGGTCGCCGGTGCCGTCGGTTTCCAGGGGGGGCTCTGGGAGAGCGCCATCGTCCGGTTCCATCCGACCGGCAAGGTGCACGTTTTCATCGGCGCCAACCCCCACGGACAGGGCGAGGAAACTACCTTCGCCCAGATCGTCGCGGATGAGGTCGGTGTCGATGTCAACGACGTGAAGGTCTTCCACGGCGATACCGACAAGACTCCGATGGGTTGGGGCACCTACGGCAGCCGGACCACGGCCGTTGGCGGCGCCGCCCTGGCCGTGGCCATCCGGAAGATCAAGGAGAAGGCGAAGGTCATCGCGGCGCATCTGCTGGAAGCTGCCGTTGAAGACATGGATTATGCCGACGGGAAGTTCTTCGTCAAAGGGTCTCCGGATAATGCGAAGACGATCCAGGACGTGGCCCTGATGGCGCAGGTCGCCTGGAACATGCCCGACGGCGTCGATCCGGGACTGGAGGAGTCGGCCTTCTACGACCCGCCGAATTTTTCTTATCCGTTTGGTTCGCACCTGGCCGTTGTCGAGGTGGATCCCGAGACAGGCCAGGTCGACGTGCTGCGTTACGTGGCCATCGACGATTGCGGTCCTCAGATCAATCCCGTCATCGTTGAGGGACAGGTCCACGGTGGCGTGGTCCAGGGGCTCGGACAGGCACTCTGGGAAGAGGCCGTCTATGACGGAGATGGGCAGCTGCTCACCGGAACGATGCTCGACTATGCCCTGCCCCGCGCCGACCGCCTTCCGGAAATCGAGGTGCTGTCCACGGTGACACCGTCGCCACACCATCCCTTGGGAGTCAAAGGCATCGGCGAGGCCGGCACCACTGCCTCAACGGCGGCCGTCTACAACGCGGTGATTGACGCCTTGAGTCCTCTGGGCGTCGAAACCATCCGGATGCCGTTCACGCCCGAACGGGTGTGGCGCGCAATCGCACAAGCCCAACAGGCTGGAGGGAACTGAGCCATGTATGCAGCCGAATTCGACTACTACAGGGCGAGCTCGGTGAGGGAAGCGATCGAACTGCTCGGCAAGCATCCGGGAGCCCGGTTGCTCGCCGGGGGCCATAGCCTCATCCCCCTGATGAAGTTGCGTCTTTCGACCCCCCCGGTACTGGTCGACGTCGGTCGCGTTAGCGAACTCAAGGGGATCGAACTCGACGGAGGTTCCGTTCGAATCGGAGCCATGACGACGCATGCCGAACTGGCAGCGTCGCCAATTCTGCAAGAACACTGTCCCGCGCTTGCGGAGGCTGCGGCCGTGATCGGAGATCCGGCTGTACGCAACCGGGGAACGATTGGAGGCAGCGTCGCCCACGCCGACCCGGCGTCGGATCTGCCGACGGTGCTGACTCTCTCGGAAGCCTGCTTCAGGATTACGGGTCCAGACGGCGAACGCACGGTCGAGGCCGATGACTTTTTCACCGACATGCTGGCCACAGCCCTGGAGGAGGTTGACGTGCTGACGGGGATCGACGTCCCGGTGATTGGGGACGGGACGGGTGCGGCGTACGTCAAGTTTGCGCATCCGGCTTCCCGCTACGCCGTGATCGGGGTTGCGGCCACCATCAGTACGGATGGCGGACGTTGCACCGCCGCCGGGGTGGTTCTGGGCGGCCTCGTACCCCGGCCGATACGTGCAAGGGGAGTCGAGGGTGCTCTCATCGACCAGGTCATTTCCGATGAGACTATCGGCGCGGCGGCCGGACAGGTCGCCGGCGATCTGGGCACCGACATCCTGGGCGACCTATTTGCGTCCGCGGAATACCGAAGGGCCGTGGCCCCGGTCTGGGTACGACGGGCGCTGAGGAAAGCCGCCGAAGCCGCAGCCTGAGCGGGCCGGCGGCAAGCGTGCATCTTGAAAGAACCCACATCACCAGCTTCGATCGACGAACTGGCGGCCCTGCTCGCGAGCCAGCGCTATATCGCGGATCCAGGACTGAGTACTTCCGTTTACCTGGGACTGCGGCTCCACCGACCGCTGTTGCTTGAGGGCGAAGCTGGCGTCGGCAAGACTGAAGTGGCCCGTGCGCTGGCGGCCGGCCTGGGCCGAGAGCTGATCCACCTGCAGTGCTATGAAGGGCTCGACATCTCGCACGCCGTCTACGAGTGGAACTACGCCCGGCAGCTTCTGGAGATTCGCCTGATCGAGGCTTCGGGAGAGGTCGATCGGCGGGAGGCGGGGACCGAACTTTTCGGCGAAGATTTCCTGATCAAGCGGCCGCTGCTCAGGGCACTGTCGAACGGGGGCGGGGAGCCGCCCGTTCTGCTGATCGACGAACTCGACCGGGCCGACGAAGAGTTCGAGGGTTATCTTCTCGAGCTCCTGGCCGATTTCAAGGTGACGATTCCTGAACTGGGGACGATTCGCGCCGAAAAACCGCCCTGTGTCATCATTACATCCAATCGGACACGGGAGTTGCACGATGCCCTCAAGCGTCGTTGCCTCTACAACTGGATCGACTATCCGGACTTTAACAAGGAACTCCGTATCGTTACCTCGAAGGTCCCGGAGGCCTCTGCACAACTGGCCCGACAGGTGACGGCTTTCGTACAGGAGCTCCGGAGGGCCGATCTGTACAAGGTAGCGGGGGTGAGCGAGACGCTCGATTGGATCGGGGCCCTGGTGGCCCTGGACCGCAGGGAGCTGGATGCTGCGACGATTGAACAGACGCTGGGCATTTTGCTGAAGAACCGCGAAGACATCGAAGCCCTGCGGGGCGGAAGAGTGACGCAGCTTCTGTCACAATCGATGGCGGCACAGGGTTTCGAGTGAGTCCGATCCTCCGATGAGCCACCTCTTTCGAAACCTCCTTCACTTTTCCCGTCTGCTTCGCAGGCTCGGTCTGGACGTGCCTGCGGGACGGATGCCCGATGTCGTGACGGCCCTCGGGCACATTGACATCGGTCGGCCGGGGGACTTCTATTTCACCCTGAGGTCGTTGCTCGTTCACCGGCAGCAGGATCTAGACACCTTCGATGAGGCCTTCCGCACCTTCTGGAGAAGGCCACCGGGCAAGGGGTCCGCACTCGACCTCCACACATTAGGCGAAGAACGTAAGGTCGGAGCCCCGGAGGTTGATTTTCCGGCGATGTCCCCGGGTGAGGGGGGAGAGGAGGACTCCACTCGCGTGCTTCCGGATCCGGTCGGGCGAACCGTTCCGATGAGCTACAGCCGGCAGAAGGTTTCCCGCGTCAAGAACTTCGCCGATTTCACCGACGAAGAACTGGCACAGGCCCGGGCGGCCATGGCTCAGATGGCCTGGAAGCTGGGAGTCCGGCGGACACGACGATGGGTGAGCGGGAAAGGCGCCATGATCGACTTCCGCCGAACCATCCACCGAAACGTCAGCTTTGGTGGAGAGGTTCTGGAACTGCGAAAGAGAAGGCGCAAACAAAAGCGTCGGCCCCTGGTGCTGCTCTGCGACGTCAGCGGCTCTATGGAACGCTACTCGCGGATGCTCCTGCATTTCATTTTCAGCCTGTCGGGAGCAATGGATCGCGTCGAAGCCTTCGTGTTCGCGACCGGGTTGACCCGTGTGACCCGGGAGATGTCCTCCAGCAGAAACGAAGTGCTTCCCGAAATTGCAAGGCACGTTCCGGATTGGGCCGGGGGTACCCGGATCGGAGAGACGCTCAGAACCTTCAACGTGCGGTGGAGCCGACGCATCATGTCCCACGGCCCGGTCGTCCTTCTGATCTCGGACGGCTGGGACCGCGGCGACCCCGAATTGCTCGGCACCGAAATGAACCGCTTACGGCGGACCTGCTACCGGCTGATCTGGCTCAATCCCCTCCTGGGCTCGCCCGACTATCAACCCCTCACACGCGGCATGCAGGCGGCATTGCCCTACGTGGACGATTTCCTCCCCGCGCACAATCTGGAAACCATGGGGGCCCTGGCCGAACACCTGAATGCGCTGCCGGCGCGCGGTCGGGCCCGCGTCGCCTGAATCAATGGACCTCCAGGCCACATACGACTTCGATGCGCCCTCATCCCGCGTGTGGGATCTGATGATCGATCCGGTGACGGTTGCCGCCTGCTTGCCCGGCTGCGACGCTCTGGAACCCGACGGTGTGGACACCTACAAAGCGAAGCTGACACTGGCCGTGGCGGCGATCAGCGGGAGTTATGAAGGCAGGGTGTCTATCGTCGACCAGCGACGCCCTCACAGCTATCGTCTCGTGGTCGATGGGCGTGGCAAGGCGGGATTTATCAAAGGCGAGGCCCAGATCGAACTCGCCGGGGAAAACGGTCAAACGCGTGTCACGGTCACCGGACGCGCCCAGGTGGGTGGATTGATGGCCCGCGTCGGTCAACGGTTGCTGGGCAGCGTCTCCAAAACGATGATGGATCGCTTCTTCTACTGCCTCCAGCAGAAGGTGAAGTGATCGTCTTCGAGAAAGGGTCTCGGACCTCATCACTTTCTACATCGAACCGGCACACGTCGCACAGAAGCACCTGAAAAACCTAGAGACACTGTCTGTACGAAATCCCCTGACGGGCTACAGGCCCGAAGAGAACGGACCCTTCATCGACCCTCCCGTTCCCGCCCCTTTGCATTCCACTCAACCGGGCGGGTTCTGAACACGGCTGAAAAGCCGGTGCGGGAGTCGTATGCTTGGGTCCCGTTGGTTTTACGTATCGGGAACGATTTCTTGTCTTGATTTCGCCGTTCTGCCTCCTGCAGCTCAACATAACATCCCAACCCCGACATTCCGGCCGTGCCTCTAGCCACCGCAGCGCTACAAACCCCGCTTGTTTTACTTATCCGCTGCTCCCTTGAACGGACCGTAGTTGGGATGTAGATCGTAGGGCAGCTTCCACGTCCATCGCCGCCACGCCCCAAGATCCTGCCCGAAATTCTGGCGGGTCCGCTCCCCTAGAAAGTCGATCAAACGTTGTCGGATCGGGGACGGCGACAGCATCAAGCGCGCTAGGTCGAGGGGGATGGGAGCGTAGCCATCCTTCCAGCTCTCGCTAATCTGGGCGAGCGCCCCTGGGCGAGGTCATCATTCGGGCTGTCCGACTGGAAGAAAAATGCCATCTCCGGGGGCTCGGACTGCTGTGCGGGCAGCGTCAGTATGATGATCAAAAAAACCGGAATCGCGGCGAGCGCGGACAGTCTGTTCATGGGCATCTCTGGTGAGCGGGACCGGACGGATCCATAGTTGTGAATCCTGCTGCGGTTGACCTCCTTATGCCACAGGGATGTAGTTTGATTCTGCTCGTGCGAGACGGCACCGCTGGGCGGAATTGATTTATTTTTGAACGCTTAGGACGTTGACACTAAAGGTCCACTGAAGGCTAGCCGATTCCTTGAGTTAGAGGCCTGAAGGATGTGGAACTGTAGCTGTCTTGAAAACCCCCACTGCCGGAGTCGGAAGACAGGAACTCTGCTCCTCGCAACCCTAGCTATCGCTATCGTTTGCGGCTCCCCGGCAGGCGGCCCGACACGGGCGGCGCAGGAGGATTTGTCCGAGTACATACTCAAAGGAGCCTTCCCGTACAACTTCGCGTTGTTTGTCAGCTGGCCTGAGGATGCGTTCCAGGAAGAAGACTCACCGCTGGTGATCGCTGTCTTTCGAGATCGCGCCGTAGAGGAGACGATCCGGGACGCATTTCGGGGAAAGGTGATCCGAGGTCAACCGGTCGCCTTGAAGCGGATCGACGCGGAGGCGGTCAACTCCACCCACCTGCTTTTCGTACCCCACTCCGAGGTCGAAGCCTTCTACGAAGTCCAGCACGCGTTCGCCGGCCAGCCGGTTTTGTTGGTCGGTGAAACCCGCGACTTCATCGAACACGGTGGGGTCCTCAACTTCTTCATCGAGAATAACCGGGTCCGCTTCGAGGCCAGCCAGCAGAATGCCGAACATGCTCGCGTGGCGTTGCGTTCGAAGCTGCTGACCCTGGCCAGGGGGTCCCGATGATCCTGATCCGCAACTGGTCGATCACGAAGAAGCTGACGTTGATCACGTTTTTCACGAGCACGACCGCGCTGGTCCTGTCGACAGTGGGCTTCCTGATCTTCGACACGATCAGCGTCACCCGAACGACACGGCAGAACCTGACGACCGAGGCGGAAGTCCTCGGGATCACGAGTACGGCCGCCCTGGCCTTCGAGGACAATACTGCCGGGAACGAGATCCTGAACGCTTTGAAGGCCCGGCCGTCTGTGGTACGGGCCGCCCTCTACGATTTGGAAGGGGACCTGTTCGCCACCTACCCCGGGCCCGCGGACATTCCCGCTCGACTTCCGGTCCGTGGTCCGTCGAGCGAGTCGAGCCTGACGCGTGGATTCATCCGGACGTATCAGCCCATCCATTTCGACGGCAGACAGATCGGCACGATCTTCGTGCAATCCGACACGGCGGAGATCGAACAAAGACTGCGAAACTACCTGCTGATCGTCTCGGTGCTCATGCTGTTCTCCGGCTTCGTCGCCCTTCTGCTCTCGTCGCGCCTTCGCGTCCTGATCACCGGACCAATCCTGCACCTGGACCGGACCATGCAGCAAGTAACCCGAAGCCGGGACTACTCGCTGCGGGTCCAGAAGCAATACTCCGACGAGGTCGGAGCGTTGATCGACGGGTTCAATACCATGATTGGCGAGATCGACGAGGCCCAGACCGAGCTCCGCTCACTCAACGACCACCTCGAGGAACGGGTCGCCGAGCGAAGCGAAAGCCTGCGCCTGGCCAAAGACCTGGCCGAGCAGGCCAACCGCACCAAGAGTGCGTTCCTGGCGAACATGAGTCACGAACTACGAACTCCGTTGAACGCGATCCTCGGTTACAGCGAGATGCTCGTCGAGGAATGCGAGGATGCCGACAACCACGGGCCCCTCGATGAGCTGAACAAGATCAACACGGCCGGCAAGCACCTGCTCTCGATCATCAACGACGTGCTCGACCTCTCGAAGATCGAAGCCGGGCGAATCGAACTGGCAATCGGAGCCTTCGATTTCAGGGACGTCATCGACGATATCGTCGGGACCGTCGAACCGATTGCCCGGAAAAACTCGAACCGGTTGGTCGTGGTCGCCCCGGACTCGCTTCCCGTCGAATCGGATCAGACCAAAGCCCGGCAGGTGCTGCTCAACCTGCTTGGCAACGCGTGCAAGTTCACCGAGGCAGGAACGATCACGGTCTCTGCGAAAATGAACGCGAGCTCTGGATCCGAATTGCTTGAGGTGGACGTCGAAGACACGGGTATCGGAATCGATCCGGACCAGGCTGAAATGCTGTTTGAGCCATTCGTGCAGGCGGACGCTTCGACGACACGCAAGTACGGAGGAACCGGACTCGGACTGGCGATCAGCCGTCGCTACTGCCGGCTGGTCGGTGGCGATCTGACCGCAAAGAGTGTTCCTGGCGTGGGCTCGACTTTTTCGATGCGGGTTCCGAGCCGTGCCGTCGTTGAGGAAACGGTAGACGTGAGGCAACCCGTTCCCTCGGAACCACCGGCTCCCGCACCGCGCGGAACAGGGACCTCACCGGTCGTCGTGATCGACGACGATGCCGATACGCGCGAGTTGCTGTCCTGGTTACTGACACGTCAGGGTCTTCATCCGATCGCCTGCTCGAGTGGGCGGGGAGGGCTGGAAGCGATTCGACAGCACCGTCCCGTCGCGATCACTCTGGACGTGCAGATGGATGGCATCGACGGCTGGACTGTACTGGAAATCCTGAAGAAGGATCCCGAGCTTGCGGACATTCCCGTGATCATGGTGACCGTAGGCGATGAACCACAGCGCGGCCTGGAACTGGGCGCGTTCGATTACCTGACCAAACCGCTGAACAGGGCAGCGTTCCAGCGCGCCGTCCGGCGATGTGTGAAAGGGAACACGACCGCTCTGCCGGCGCCACGTCCAAGGGAGGCCCGCTATGCCTGACATACTGCTCGTCGAAGACAACGCGATGAACAGCGACATGCTTTCGCGGAGGCTCGAGCGCCGCGGGTTCTCGGTCACGTGTGCCGGCAACGGCCTCGATGGAGTCGAACAGGCACGGGCACGCACGCCCAACCTGATCCTGATGGACATCGGGCTGCCGGAAATGGACGGGCTGGAAGCGACGCGCGTGTTGAAGGCCGACGAGCGCACCCGGGACATCCCCGTCATCGCGTTAACGGCTCACGCCATGATGTCGGACCGGCGGAAGGCATTCGACAGTGGATGCGACGATTTCGCGACGAAACCGATCGATTTCGCCAGTCTGGTCGACACGATCCATCGGCTTTTGGGAGACCCTCCCAGAGAGGCGCCATGAGCGACCACCCCGAAAGACTCCTGATCGTCGACGACGACGAGATGAACCGGGACATGCTGTCCCGTCGTCTGCTCCGGCGAGGCTACCAGACGACGACGGCGACCGATGGTGCCGAAGCGTGCAACCTCGTCGCGTCGAATCCGTTCGACCTCATACTGCTCGACGTGGAAATGCCGGTAATGAGCGGACTGACCGTCCTGAGCCGGATTCGGGAGCAGTATTCCGCGGTCGAGCTTCCCGTCATACTCGTTACGGGACGGAGCGACAGCAAGGACGTGGTTCAAGGTCTCGACTTGGGAGCCAACGATTACATCACCAAGCCGGTCGACCTGGCGGTCGCCCTGGCCCGTATTCGCCACCAACTCACGGTCAAGAAGCTGGAGCAGGCCCTGCAGGCGAGCGAAGAGCGCTACGCCCTCGCGGCCGCTGGTTCACGGGACGGGATATGGGACTGGGACCTGAAGACTGACACGGTGTATTTTTCCGACCGCTGGAAGACCATGCTCGGGCAAGCGGAAGACGAAGTCGGGTCAACGCCGGCGGAATGGCTGGATCGAATCCATCCGGAGGACAGATCCCGCGTCGAGACGGATCTCGAAGCGCACTTCGACGGCGTCACCGCGTACTCCGAAAACGAGCACCGCATGCTACACCGCGACGGCAGCTACCGCTGGGTGCTCACCCGCGGTCTCCGCGTACACGATGACGACGGCAAACCGCACCGGATGGCGGGCTCACAGTCCGACATCACTCCGGGAAAGGTGACGGACGCCCTGACGGGCATTCCCAACAGGACCTTGTTCGTGGATCGTCTGACGCAGTCGGTAGAGCGCGCGAAGCGGAACGATGGAACCCTCTTCGGTTTACTGTTCCTGGCGCTGGATCGTTTCAAGCTCGTCATCGACAGCCTGGGGCAGGCCGTTGCCGACCAGTTGCTGATCGCCTTCGTCCGCCGTCTGGAAGGGAAGCTCAGAGGCACGGACACCGTATCTCGGTTCACCGAGCGCCACTCCCTGGCGCGGCACGGAGGAGAAGAATTCACCCTGCTGCTGGACGGGCTCGGGCACCCCAGGGATGCATTCCGGGTGGCGGACCGTGTGCTTGAAACGCTGAAGGATGCCTTCCACGTCTGCGGTCATGAGGTCTTCCTCGACGCGCACGTTGGCGTTTCATTCGGTACCGGCAGCGAATCGCCCGAGGACCTGTTGCGCGATGCGGCCACAGCCGGCAACCACGCGAAAGATCTCGACGGCGAGCGCATCCAGGTCTTCGATGCCGAAATGCGGACCGCAGTCGTCAAGCGGCTGCAGATCGAAACGGACCTGAGGAACGCGGTCGAGCGCCGAGAATTCGAAAACTGGTACCAACCGATCGTCGACCTGGCCTCGGGCAGGATCCAGGGTTTCGAATCCCTCATACGATGGCAACATCCCTCCCGCGGCCTGGTTTCACCCGATGAGTTCATACGGGTGGCGGAAGAAACCGGGCTCATCGTTCCCATGGGACTCCGGGTGCTGGAAGACGCCTGCAGCGAACTGGCCGTCTGGCAGCAGCTGCCTTCGACCGACAAACCTCTTTCCGTCTCGGTCAATCTCTCCAGGCAGCAGCTCCAGCCGGGCATCGTCGAGGACGTTCAGAAGGCGATCGATCGGGCGGACGTCTACTGCGCGGAATTCGATCGGCATTTCGATCCATCGTGCCTGAAGCTCGAAGTTACTGAAAGTCTCGTGATGTCGAACCCCAAAGAGACGAAGAAAATACTCGAAGAATTCCGCTCGATGGGTGTCCGGATCGGGATCGACGATTTCGGGACCGGACACTCGTCGCTGACGTTTCTTCATGGCTTTCCACTGGACGAGCTCAAGATCGACAGGTCTTTCATCAGCCGGATAGAGTCGGACCCGGAGAGGTTGGAAATCGTCCGCACCATCATCCTGCTGGCGCAGAACCTCGGTTTGAGCGTAACCGCGGAAGGGATCGAAACGGACGAACAGCTTCGGCTGTTGTGCGAGCTGGGGTGCGCTCTCGGGCAGGGGTACCTGTTCTCGCGCCCTGTGGACCGGACCCGAGTAAACGATCTGATCACGAGCGGGATCCGATGGACATCCGGGGAGTCCGCCGCCTGATCCGGCTCTCGTCCATTCCCGCCGTGCCTCTAGCCACCGCTGCGCTACAAACCCCGCTTGTTTTACTTATCCGCAATGCGTCGAAACCCGCACCGCACCCTATGTCGAGGGCGGCGGTGAAGAACCTTGTTGCATGGATCATCCCGAAGGATGCCTTATCATCGTGTTTTTCAACACCGGGGATAACTTAGATGCCACATAAGTTCAACGCAGCCCGACGGCACAAGTTTGATAAGGCGCAGTATCGGGTGATCAACTGGGCGGAATATAACGAGAGCCTGCGCCAGCGGGGTGATCTGACGATCTGGGTCAGTGAGGAGGCTCAAAGTGTGTGGAGCGCGCCGCGCCGCACGTCACGGGGTGGCCAGCGGAGATACTCGGATCTGGCGATCGAGACATGCCTGACGCTGCGCACGGCGTATCGGCTTGGGTTGCGGCAAACGCAGGGACTTATGGGATCCATCGGCACGCTCATGGGGCTGGATATACGAGTGCCGGACTTCTCCACACTGTCGCGTCGTGCAAACGGCTTGAGCATCGCT
The DNA here is from genome assembly GCA_965218085.1 of Terriglobia bacterium. GTDB lineage: Bacteria > Acidobacteriota > Terriglobia > 20CM-2-55-15 > 20CM-2-55-15. Next base: position 1,337,267 of record CBDCKF010000002.1, read on the forward strand.
CAGGTGATGATGCAAGCCGGATCTGTGTCTGTCCATCTGGTGGTGGACAGTACCGGCCTCAAGATCTTCGGCGAAGGGGAATGGCTCGCGCAGAAGCATAAAATCAAGGGAATACGCCGCCGCTGGCGCAAACTCCACCTCGGACTGGACCTGGCCAGCGGTGCGATTGTTTGCGCCAATCTGACTCACGATGACGTTGGAGACAGCACTGCATTACCCGGGCTCCTGGATCAACTCGATGCCCCGGTCGCGGGCTTTCTGGCTGACGGCGCCTATGATGGAGCGTCTACACGAGATCTGCTGAGGGAACGGTATGGGGAGACCCTGGATGTGGTTATACCGCCGCCAAAGAACGCAGCGATCCGACCGCAATCGGCGCGGGATCCAACCGTTCGGGATCGCCATATTGCTCAGATCCGCAGCAACGGCCGCATGGCTTGGCAAGTGGCCACAGGGTACAACCCGCGCAGCCGGATAGAAACGCAGATCGGCCGTTGGAAGGGTGTCATCGGCCGCAGACTCCAATCCCGCAGCTTCTCCAGGCAGATCACGGAGATCCAACTCGGCCAAAAAGTCCTGAACACAATGACCGCACTCGGACGGCCTGTGTTCGAGCGTATCGCCTGACGCTACCGCTTGGGAAAGGGCGAATTCCATCTCCGCCCCGATCCATGCAACAACGCTTGTCTTCATACGACCAGCCCGCGATCAGATTGTTTTGAATATCTCCAAGGTCCAGGGCAACATTGAATCTCAACTCCTGATACCAGATGTCTTCATCCGTTTGCTGCTCGAACGGGTACATCGAAAGCGTCTGGGCCGTCACGTCGAACGGCGATCCGATAAAATCTCCGTCGTCGATAAACTTGTACTGGATTTTCCGGTATCCGAGTATTTCGGTCAGACTCACCCGGGAGCTCAACTCTCGCGTATAGTTCAGCGTCGCTCGAGTTTCTTCCTGATGGTAGTTCGTAACAGGAATGTTCAGATTGCTGAGGCGGACAAAATCCGGATCAACTTTGTGCAGAAGACCGAATTCACCGGTGTTGGGATCGGTGACGATGGGTTCGTTGGTTGCAGTGCTGTTGTCGGAGAGTACGCGATTGAAGCTGAGGCTACCCAGGGACCGTCCGTCGGGAATAAACGTGAACTTACCGAAATGCGATGTTTCGTCCACGCCAAAATTGAAATCCTTTTCATAGTAGCCGTGGTCCCGGTTGCCCGCCGTCGATACGTAATAGCCGCCCCAGTCTGAGATCGGCCCGGAAGCTGTCGCGACGGCTTTGAACGTTCCGAAGCTGCCACCTGTAAGGTCGACGGAAAATTCCGGCGTTGGTGTAGGGTTGGCCGTAATCACGTTGACGGACCCGCCGATCGCAGTACGGCCATACAGCGCCGAATTGGGGCCCCGGATTATTTCGATCCTGCTGGCATCGTGGATCGGCAGGTTAATCACACGCGCGCTGTTTCTGGAATCGGTCTGAGGAACACCGTCGATGAGCAAGAGTGTGGTTTCGTTCTCGTCGCCGGATCTTGGCATGCCTCGCATTAGAATCGATTCAAAGGGTCCGAGCTGTCCGCTGACAATCATGCCCGGTACGTTTTCTAAAGCGTTCGTCAGTTCCAGATCGCCCCGGCGTTCTATCGACTCACTGTCGAGTATGGTGGCGGGGACGGCAAGGTCGCCGATGCTTACGGCATCTTTGGTCGCCGTTACCTGAATCTGTTGAAAAATGTTTGGGGTCCGTTCCATATCGACGGCGAGCTGCAGAGTGCCTCCCGCGCCAACCCGGACTCCAGGGATTCGAAGTGGGAGAAAGCCCGGTGCCTCGATCAGGACCACGACGTCTGCGGTTGAGATGACGGTCAATTCAAAGCGCCCGATGGCGTTCGCGGTTGTGCTGACATCTGTTCCTTCGATGCGGATCAGAGCATTCGGCACCGCCTCACCGGTGACCCGGTCGACAACGCTGCCGTCTATGATTCCCCCCTGAGCGGCCTCGGCCCTCCCTCCGGTTGCACACGCTGTGTACAGCGCCAGGATTACGGCTAGAAACTGCCGCCTGAAATACCTATGCTTCATCTCCACTCTCCTCGTCTCATTCTCACCGTTATGTGTTCACCACCATAGACAGCGCTGTGGTCTTTGCCTGCCGTCAAGTATAGGAAGTTAGGGCACGACTACCCGTGCCGGCAACTGAAGAGATTCTGAATTTCCGGTCAGATATGGCATTCGGCCCGGACCTCCGTGTGAGGGTATCTGTCCTGGTTGAACTCTTCTGGAAACGTCTCGATGGCATGCCCACCGTCGATCCGGGCGTCTCCTGCGCACCGCAGATCACCCACTCCGGCGTTGGCGAGGGCGGACAGGATTTCGCAATCGCTGAACTGAGTGCCGGATTCCATTATTGATCGGTTGGTGTATAGCTGACCCGACTGCTTAAAACCCGATAAACGATACAGGACGGTGCATTTAGAAGCAATCAGAAGGTCAGGACCCGATACACGGAGGTGGTCTCGATGGATCGATGCGACTCCTTACGCATGTGAAAGGTGTGGCGTTCGGTCGCCCTCTTGAGATCACCGGACTGATCGCGCGTTGAGGGTGAATCTCAGGTCGGAGCAGAGGGGGAAAGAACAGACGATCCTACCCCACCCTTTTCTTCCGTATCGTCGCCAGACTCTGATGGATTTCAACTATGGGGCTCTCGATTGACAAACGTCGTACCGAGCACCCGACTCCGCTGCGGATAAGTAAATCAAGCGGGGTTTGTAGCGCAGCGGTGGCCAGAGGCACGGCGGGAATGTCGGGGTTGAGCTGCTATGTTAAGTTGTAGGAGGCAGAAGGGAACTCAAGTTGACACGGCCTAATGACATGACCGAGCGGAGGCGGGCGGAGCGGGCGCTGAGGGAGCGAGAAGAGCACATTGAGCTGTTGATGAATTCGACCGCAGAGTTGTGTGCGTCAAGTTCTGCAAAAAGTATTTCCGAAAAATTCAGTTCTTGAGTGTCGATCGCCGTCGGGCCTGTGGGAATGTGGGAAAGCTGAACGTTTTTGGCGAAGCTTTTCCAAGCCTCAGAGGGAATCCGCGCCTTTTGGCGGATTTCCTCTGAGGCGTCATTTCCATCAGGCCTCTGCGTTTCTTTCTTTTTTGGTTCTTTTTCTTTCTTTCGTCCCCTCGAAAGTTTTCCACAGCGATTGTTCGCTCCAGGATGCTCTGTAATCGCCGATCGACATCCGAGTCGATCATTGGGGTCGGCCCGTTGGGACGCGTTTAGGCAGCCGGCGTCTGACGGTGCCAGTCCCTTTTGTGTTCCTTCAACAGGTCCATGTTCAAGTAGCGGATCGCTTCGATCCAGTTCTCGTGCGTTTCGGTGGTCAGCGCCCGAATCAAACGCAGACAGCTGGCTGCGTTGGGGAATATCCGCACCACGCGCGTTCGCCGTTTGATCTCTTCGTTGAGCCGTTCCAGCATATTGGTGGATTTCATGTGTTTGTGATGCTGAAGCGGCAGCGTGTAGAAGCTTAGTGTCTCGTCGATATTGTCTTCGACCCAGTCGCAGAGTTTGGAATATTTCTGCCCCCACTTGCTCAACCATGTCGCCAGGTCCTGCCGCACTTCCTGGAGGTCCCGCCGGTCGTAGAGCCAACGCAGTTCCTGGAGACAATCGTCATCGGCTTTGCGCGGCAGATAATCCAATGCGTTTCTCAGAAAGTGGACGTAGCAGCGTTGCCAGATCGCTTCGGGCAGGACTTCTGCGATGGCTTTCTTCAACCCGGCATGATCGTCGGTCACCACGAACTCCACGCCGCACAAGCCGCGTTGTTTCAAACTCAGTAACAGTTCCCGCCAACTGGTCGTGCTTTCCCGTTCCGCCAGTTCCACCGCCAACACACCGCGCCTCCCGTCCCAGTTGATTCCGATCGCCACCAGAACTGCTCGGCTCCGGATGACCCCGTCTTCGCGCACCTTCTCGTAGCGCGCATCCAGAATCAGGTACGGGTATTCTTCCTCCAATGCTCGCGTCGCAAACTTTTTCAGCTCCGTGTCCAGTGTCTTATTAATCCGGCTGATCGTGCTGGCCGAAAACGAATGCCCGCATAATTCTTCGGTGATGGCCTTGACCTTGCGCGTCGACACGCCCTGCACGTACATCTCGGCCAAGCTGGCCACCAAAGCTTTCTCGCTGCGTTGGTAGCGTTCAAACACTTCCGTGCTGAACCGCCCGGCCCGGTCCTGCGGCACGCGCAGCTCCAGCTTGCCCACCCGCGTGACCAGGTCCCGCCCGTAATAGCCACTCCGATATCCGGTCCGCCCCGCCGTTCGTTCACTCTTGGCCGCGGCCACAACCTGCTCCATCTCCCCCTCGAGAATTTCCTGAACCACCTCCTGCACGACGCTTTTCAGCAGATCCTTTTCCTCTCCTAACAGTTCTTTCCAATCCACTCCCTTTCGCTTAATCTTAGTTCGGGCCATCGGTTCATCTCCTTCGTTTCAAAGTTGTTGGTTGCCAACTTTCTCGGAGATACCCTGGCCCCTTCCTATTTCAGGACCCCTTTTTTGCAGAAACTCTGAAACATAACCGACCGCAGAAGGGATCTACGGGTTGGACCTTAACGGGAACTGTACCTTTTGCAACCGCGCATGCGTAGATCTGCTGGGTTACGATGAGACGGGACAGCTGTTGGGCAAGAACATGCATGACTTGATCCACCACACCCGTCCCGACGGAAGGCCTTATCTCCAGGAGGAGTGCAAGATCTATTTGGCTTCCGAAAAGTCAGAACGTTCGCACGTAACGGATGAGGTGTTGTGGCGTTCGGACGGTACCCATTTCGACAGCGAGTACTGGTCCCACCCTGTCCGAAGCAATGGAGAATTAGTAGGTTCTGTCGTGACCTTTATCGACATCACTGAGCGGAAGCGGATGGAAGCGTTGAATCGAGCGCGCGAAGACCAGTTGCGCGAAGCGCAACGCATCGCAGGCATCGGGAGCTGGGAGGTTGCGCTTGGCAGCACCGCCGCCACTTGGTCTGAAGGCTTGTACCGGATCCTCGGGCGCGATCTCAGCCTCGGGCCACCGACTTTCGATACACTCTCGCAGTTCTACACCCCTGAGGGCTGGGGGCTTCTGGAGGCGGCAATTGCGAAGACGATCGAGACGGGCGCGCCGCACGAAATCGAGCTGGAGATGATCCGCGACGACGGCGGGACCTGCTGGACAACGACGCGCGGGGAGGCGGTGCGGGGGCCGGACGGTGCCGTGGTGGGGCTCCGCGGGACAGTGCTGGACATCACCGAGTGCCGGCGAGCGGAACTTGCGCACCAGGAGCGAGAAGCACAGTTACGCGAAGCGCAGCGCATCGCGGGCATCGGAAGCTGGGAGCGTGAGCTTGGTACCAACGCCATCAGTTGGTCCGAAGGTATGTACCGGATCCTCGGGCGGGATCTCAGCCAGGGGCCACCGGATGTCGCAACGCTTTCGCGGTTCTTCACGCCGGAGAGCTGGGACCGTAGGGCGACAGCAATGGCAAGGTTGGTCGAGACGGGTGAGCCGTCCGAAGTCGATTTAGAGATGATCCGTGAGGACGGAAGCACGTGCTGGACGACGGCGCGCGGGGAGGCGGTGCGGGGGCCGGACGGTGCCGTGGTGCGGCTGAGGGGGACGATACATGACATCACCGAGCGCAAGCGGGCAGAGGTTGAGTACCAAAAACGAGAAGCAGAGTTGAAGGAAGCGCAGCGCATCGCGGGGATCGGGAGCTGGGAGCGTTCGCTCGACAGCGAGACCACCAACTGGTCTGAGGGCTTGTACCGGATTCTGGGGCGCGATCTCAGTCAGGGGCCACCTAAATTCAGTGCGCTCTCGCAGTTCTACACCCCTGAAAGCTGGGAGCGCGCAAGGCCAGCGATCGCGAGGGTGATCGAGACGGGTGAGCCGTACGAACTCGAGCTGGCGATGGTTCGCGACGACGGAAGCATTTGCTGGACGACGACGCGCGGCGAAGCGGTGCGCGGATCGGATGGCGCCGTTGTGGGGCTGCGCGGAGCGGTGCATGACATCACCGAGCGCAAGCGGGCGGAGAAGGCGTATCAAGAGCGGGAAGCACAGTTGAAGGAAGCGCAGCGCATTGCGGGGATCGGGAGCTGGGAGCGTCCGCTTGACAGGGATGCCATCAATTGGTCAGAGGGCTTGTACCGGATCCTCGGGCGCGATCTCAGCCAGGGTCCACCGAAAGTCACTGAGCTTTCGCAAGTCTTTAAGCCGGAGAGCTGGGAGCTTCTGAGGCCAGCGATTGCAAACACGATTGAGACGGGTGCGGCGTTCGAACTCGAGCTGGAGATGATCCGCGACGACGGAGACATCTGCTGGATCACGAACCGCGGCGAAGCGGTGCTCGGGCCGGATGGCAAGGTGGTGGGCTTGCGCGGGACGGTGCATGACGTCACTGAGCGCAAGCGGGCAGAGATGGCGAATCAAGAGCGAGAAGCACAGTTGCGCGAAGCGCAGCGCATCGCGGGGATCGGCAGTTGGGAACGGGAGCTGGGCAGCGAGACCATCAACTGGTCTGAAGGCTTGTACCGGATCCTCGGGCGCGATCTCAGCCAGGGGCCGCCGAATTTCACTACGCTCGCGCAAGTCTTCACTCCTGAGAGCTGGGAGCTTGTGAGGCCAGCGATTGCAAATGCGATTGAGACTGGTGAGTCGTTCGAACTCGTGCTGGCGATGATCCGCGACGACGGAGACATCTGCTGGGTCACGAACCGCGGCGAAGCGGTGCTTGGCCCGGATGGCAAGGTGGTGGGCTTGCGCGGGACGGTGCATGACATCACTGAGCGCAAGCGGTTGCAGGCCAGCACGGCCCAGGCAGACCGTCTCTCGAGCATGGGCTTGCTTGCGGCCGGCGTGGCCCACGAGATCAACAACCCGCTGACGTACCTGCTCTACAACGTCGAGAGCCTGGCCGAAGACCTTCAGAAGATCGCGATGGCTGTGGGGCGCTCCACGGCGGACTTGCGTAAAGAGCTGGGCGACACGGCCTTCGCGGCGGTCATGGGGGAAGACGCCGAGGTACTCGATCGGTCCCATATTGACGCTGCCGCGGTTCGCGCCCGCGAAGCCGTCGAGGCTAGCGAGCGGATCAAGGTCCTCATCCGGAGCCTGAGCACGTTTTCGCGCGTCGAAAAGGGAGCGGAAACCTGGGTCGATGTGCATCAAGCAATCGAATCCGCCATTACGATGGCCCAAAACGAGATGAGGTATCGTGCCCGCCTCGTCAAGGACCTGCACGCAGTGCCCGATGTCTGGGCGTCGGCAGGCAAGCTGTCACAGGTGTTCTTGAACCTGCTGATAAATGCTGCCCACTCCATCGACGAAGGGCACGTCGAGGACAACATCATCACCATCCGTACCTGGACGGAAGGGGATGACGTATTCGCCGAGGTCGGGGATACGGGCAACGGTATATCGGAACAGGATCTGGGGCGCATCTTCGAGCCGTTCTTTTCCACCAAGCAGATCGGGAAGGGCTCGGGCCTCGGGTTGGCTATCTGCAACAACCTCGTTACCGAGTTCGGCGGGAGCATTCAGGTCGACAGCGAGATTGGAAAAGGCAGCCGCTTCATCGTCCGCCTGCCTGTGACCTCGACCTTGGCGACACCTCGCGGCGATCACTCCATGGAGCAGGTTCGGCGAACCCCGACCGTCGGTGGACGAGTCCTGGTCGTGGACGATGAGCCCGCGATTCGCCAGATTTTGAAGCGCTTGCTGGGGCAGGTGCACGAGGTCTTCACAGCCGATTCGGGCTTGGCAGGTCGGCAGATCCTGGAACACGACCAATCCTTCGACGTCATCTTGTGCGATCTGATGATGTCAGAAATGACTGGCATGGAGCTGCACGAGTGGCTCGGGGCGCATCACCCGGAACTATCGAGGCGGCTGGTGTTCATCACTGGCGGGATCTTCACTCCCCGGGCTGCCGAGTACCTTGCCACCGTCAGCAATCTGCAGATCGAGAAGCCGTTCGACTCGGTCCAACTGTCGAAGCTCGTCGCTGATCTCGTCGAGGCAACCCGCGAACCGACGCCGGGTATGTGGGGGCCAACCAGGCGGAGTCGGGCCTGACTGACCGGGCTCCTGAAGGTATCAACTTAGGGTGCCCCAGGCAGCCCGAGGTGTTCGGGACTCCAACTGGTGAAAGAGGGTGCCGCAGTTCAATAGAAGCCCTGACCCGGTGTCAGCAAACGATGAGAACGTCGACTAAGGCAGGCCGCTGCGAACCACCTCGCGGATTGTCGCGACACGCAGTGGATAGGTTTCGATGACTTTAACGGCGCGTGTCCCGCGTTTAAGTTGGGCCATCGCTTTCCTGACTCCCGCGTTCTCCATTGTGCCGATGAAATCCACATGATAGACGGACTCAGAATGCGGATAAGTAAAACAAGCGGGGTTTGTAGCGCAGCGGTGGCTAGAGGCACGGCGGGAATCTCGGGGTTAAGCTGTTATGTTGAGTTGCAGGAGGCAGAAGCCATTTGTCCAAACGATCAATGTAGTGGAATGGCGACTCGGTTCGCGTTCTTTCCCGGCACGAAGCTGGCGCCCTGGCTGATGTAGCTGGCACTGAAGAATGGGCGTGACCGATCTTGTGACTCGTTCGGATAGGAACCGTGGATGACGCAGCTGTTGAGTACGAGCATGTCTCCCCTCTTCACCCTTAGGTCGACTTTGCTGTACGTGTCCGGAACCTCGACGATGTTGCCCGGATTCGTCCCCAGGTTCTCTCTATAGCTCGTCATGAACTCGAAGGGAAGTAGACCTTCCTTGTGAGAGCCTGGATAGAGGTAAGCGTTGTTGCATGGATCGGGGCGGAGATGGAATTCGCCCTTTCCCAAGCGGTAGCGTCAGGCGATACGCTCGAACACAGGCCGTCCGAGTGCGGTCATTGTGTTCAGGACTTTTTGGCCGAGTTGGATCTCCGTGATCTGCCTGGAGAAGCTGCGGGATTGGAGTCTGCGGCCGATGACACCCTTCCAACGGCCGATCTGCGTTTCTATCCGGCTGCGCGGGTTGTACCCTGTGGCCACTTGCCAGGCCATGCGGCCGTTGCTGCGGATCTGAGCAATATGGCGATCCCGAACGGTTGGATCCCGCGCCGATTGCGGTCGGATCGCTGCGTTCTTTGGCGGCGGTATAACCACATCCAGGGTCTCCCCATACCGTTCCCTCAGCAGATCTCGTGTAGACGCTCCATCATAGGCGCCGTCAGCCAGAAAGCCCGCGACCGGGGCATCGAGTTGATCCAGGAGCCCGGGTAATGCAGTGCTGTCTCCAACGTCATCGTGAGTCAGATTGGCGCAAACAATCGCACCGCTGGCCAGGTCCAGTCCGAGGTGGAGTTTGCGCCAGCGGCGGCGTATTCCCTTGATTTTATGCTTCTGCGCGAGCCATTCCCCTTCGCCGAAGATCTTGAGGCCGGTACTGTCCACCACCAGATGGACAGGCACAGATCCGGCTTGCATCATCACCTGAGCGATGCTCAAGCCGTTTGCACGACGCGACAGTGTGGAGAAGTCCGGCACCCGTATATCCAGCCCCATGAGCGTGCCGATGGATCCCATAAGTCCCTGCGTTTGCCGCAACCCAAGCCGATACGCCGTGCGCAGCGTCAGGCATGTCTCGATCGCCAGATCCGAGTATCTCCGCTGGCCACCCCGTGACGTGCGGCGCGGCGCGCTCCACACACTTTGAGCCTCCTCACTGACCCAGATCGTCAGATCACCGGTTATGTTTCAGAGTTTCTGCAAAAAAGGGGTCCTGAAATAGGAAGGGGCCAGGGTATCTCCGAGAAAGTTGGCAACCAACAACTTTGAAACGAAGGAGATGAACCGATGGCCCGAACTAAGATTAAGCGAAAGGGAGTGGATTGGAAAGAACTGTTAGGAGAGGAAAAGGATCTGCTGAAAAGCGTCGTGCAGGAGGTGGTTCAGGAAATTCTCGAGGGGGAGATGGAGCAGGTTGTGGCCGCGGCCAAGAGTGAACGAACGGCGGGGCGGACCGGATATCGGAGTGGCTATTACGGGCGGGACCTGGTCACGCGGGTGGGCAAGCTGGAGCTGCGCGTGCCGCAGGACCGGGCCGGGCGGTTCAGCACGGAAGTGTTTGAACGCTACCAACGCAGCGAGAAAGCTTTGGTGGCCAGCTTGGCCGAGATGTACGTGCAGGGCGTGTCGACGCGCAAGGTCAAGGCCATCACCGAAGAATTATGCGGGCATTCGTTTTCGGCCAGCACGATCAGCCGGATTAATAAGACACTGGACACGGAGCTGAAAAAGTTTGCGACGCGAGCATTGGAGGAAGAATACCCGTACCTGATTCTGGATGCGCGCTACGAGAAGGTGCGCGAAGACGGGGTCATCCGGAGCCGAGCAGTTCTGGTGGCGATCGGAATCAACTGGGACGGGAGGCGCGGTGTGTTGGCGGTGGAACTGGCGGAACGGGAAAGCACGACCAGTTGGCGGGAACTGTTACTGAGTTTGAAACAACGCGGCTTGTGCGGCGTGGAGTTCGTGGTGACCGACGATCATGCCGGGTTGAAGAAAGCCATCGCAGAAGTCCTGCCCGAAGCGATCTGGCAACGCTGCTACGTCCACTTTCTGAGAAACGCATTGGATTATCTGCCGCGCAAAGCCGATGACGATTGTCTCCAGGAACTGCGTTGGCTCTACGACCGGCGGGACCTCCAGGAAGTGCGGCAGGACCTGGCGACATGGTTGAGCAAGTGGGGGCAGAAATATTCCAAACTCTGCGACTGGGTCGAAGACAATATCGACGAGACACTAAGCTTCTACACGCTGCCGCTTCAGCATCACAAACACATGAAATCCACCAATATGCTGGAACGGCTCAACGAAGAGATCAAACGGCGAACGCGCGTGGTGCGGATATTCCCCAACGCAGCCAGCTGTCTGCGTTTGATTCGGGCGCTGACCACCGAAACGCACGAGAACTGGATCGAAGCGATCCGCTACTTGAACATGGACCTGTTGAAGGAACACAAAAGGGACTGGCACCGTCAGACGCCGGCTGCCTAAACGCGTCCCAACGGGCCGACCCCAATGATCGACTCGGATGTCGATCGGCGATTACAGAGCATCCTGGAGCGAACAATCGCTGTGGAAAACTTTCGAGGGGACGAAAGAAAGAAAAAGAACCAAAAAAGAAAGAAACGCAGAGGCCTGATGGAAATGACGCCTCAGAGGAAATCCGCCAAAAGGCGCGGATTCCCTCTGAGGCTTGGAAAAGCTTCGCCAAAAACGTTCAGCTTTCCCACATTCCCACAGGCCCGACGGCGATCGACACTCAAGAACTGAATTTTTCGGAAATACTTTTTGCAGAACTTGACGCACACAACTAGATCACCCCGCTGGCGCAGGCTCTCGTTATATTCCGCCCAGTTGATCACCCGATACTGCGCCTTATCAAACTTGTGCCGTCGGGCTGCGTTGAACTTATGTGGCATCTAAGTTATCCCCGGTGTTGAAAAACACGATGATAAGGCATCCTTCGGGATGATCCATGCAACAAGGTTTACTACCGGTCGGACTTAATCGTGAGCATAGCCGTCAGGACTGCGGGGCAATTTCGTATCGGTCAACCTGAGGAGTCTGGTACCCTACCGTGAAAACAACACTTGGCAAGCTCACGTCACCACGTTACAAGGAAAGGAGACCTGTATGAGGCGCTACTGGATACCCACGTTTTTGAGTGTTGTCCTTTTAGCCGGCGGATCCGCGACGGGGGCAAACGCTCAATCTGCCGAGGCCCATGTATCCGAGGCCAGGACCGCGGCATCCGAGCCGGGACTGCACGATTTCACGGGCACCTTCACTGCTGTTTGCGCCGAGCGTGAGCCGGGAACGCAGGGTCTGGGGACACCGGGTGAACCTGATAATTTTAACGACCGGCCAATTCCAGAGCGATCCGAGTGGTACGTGGAGCCGGTGAAGGTGTTCGACAACCTCTATAACGTGGGTACCAGCTTCCATGTATGGGCGGTGACGACGTCGGAAGGAATCATCCTGCTCAATTCGGGAAAAGACTATTCGATGGAAGGCGTTGTCGAAGGACTGCAAAAGATAGGTCTCGATCCAGCCAATGTCGAATATGTCATCATTCTCGCTCCCCACGATCTGCACTACGGGGCGGCAAAACTGTTCCAGGACCGCTACGGATCGCGCATCCTGTTGTCGGAGGCGGATTGGAACATCATAGAAGAGACCGAATATGTTCCCGCGAGCCTCAAACCCAGGAAAGACATGGTGGTGAGGGATGGCCAGGAGCTCACTCTCGGTGATACAACCCTGACCTTGCAGATAACGCCGGGCCATGGCCCGGGCTCGCTGTCAATCCTGGTTCCCCTGAAGGACGGAAACCAACGGCATCTGGGTGCGTTAATCGGGGGTAGGGATTGGAACTTTCTTGAAGAAGGGCTCAACTATTTCTCAAGTGAAGAAGAGGCCATCGAAACCTGGCAAGCATCGACCACCCGGTTTCGGGACATCGCAGCCCGGGCCGGAGCCGATGTTCTTCTGGTGACCCGTTCGCACCACGATCAAACGGACTCGAAAATCCGCGCTTTAAGCGCGCGCCAGCCGGGGGATCCCCATTCTTATGTGGACAGAAATGCCGTCGGCCGCTATTTGACCGTGATCAGCGAATGCATGGATGCCCAACTGGCGCGGAGGGCAGGGGAGTAGTCTTCGATCCTCTCAGTCTTTCCCGTGCACGAAGAAAAGACGAACAGAGCCTGAAAACGGGTGTCCGGCCTTTGCCAATTTGAGCAAGACCGGTTTCCATCACCATGCCCATCGGAGATTCAGCGGCAAGATTTCAGAGGGGGGTTGAGGTTAATAGAACTTAATGTAAACATATCAATTGACACATAAAGATCGGGGATACTAGCATGACTTCGCATTGAATCTCTGGAAGACCAATGTCAGACTAAGAACTGGCGTAGGCCACTGTAGAGAATCGCATTTCCAATCGCCATCTTATTAGTCTAGGAATTTTCGGACATCGGACTTACGAGTGAAGGAGAGAGTATGAAACGCACTGCAATTGCATTGTTGGGATTTGTCTTCGCTATTACCGTCCTGTCGACAGGCGCAGAACCTCTGCTTGCCCATCACGGCCGCGGGAATACTTATGAGGTAGACATCACACACGAGATTCATGGAGTTGTCAAAGAAGTGAGGTGGCGCAATCCCCACATCGCGTTTCTGGTGGATGTGACAGGCGACGACGGCGAGGTGGTCACCTGGACCCTCGAACACAGCAACGTCAGTACGCTCGCGCGCCTGGGCTACGGCCGTGCCACTTTGCGACCCGGTATGGAAATAGACGTTGTAATGAATCCCGGCACAATGAACCGGCCGATCGGGCTCAATAGGGGCGTCACCCTGGAAGACGGTACGCAGATCTTCCTGCGGGGTGTGTCTGATGAAACGCCCGGGAGACTCAATCCGCTTGGCGACACCCGGCAATCAATTAACTAGCAGAGGAGTCGTAATGCTTAAGGCGCATGGATCATGTGCCTGGATATTTAGATTGGAAGAGTTGATTTAAGGAGTCACAAATGCGAAATCGTTTGATGAGTTTTCTAGGCACTGTGTTGGGTTCAGCAGCCCTCCTGGTGGTTCCTGGCGCATTCCTGACGGCGTTTGCTCCGGAGGCTGCGGCCGAATGCATGGAACCGCAAAGCGGTGGTGCCCAAGATCTGTCGGGGGTCTGGTTCCGCGACGAAGGCGACTGTGGTTTTAGTCGACAGGAGGACGTTCCGGACCTGACGCCGGCCGGTGAAGAGGCGCTCCTGAATAATGTGCCGACTCGCCTACGGCATCCCATACATCTGGCGCGGGCCGGTGGAGAAGCCGACGCCGCCGACCCCAAGCTGTCGAACGACCCGGCCCTGGCCTGTAATCCGAAAGGGCTGACCCAGATGGTCGTCGATACGGCGCATGATCATCACGAGGTGATCCAGCTCGACAACAGAATCCTTGAACTCTGGCAGGAGGAAAGGCTGCCCCGGGAGATCTGGATGGACGGCCGGGAGGTTCCCTCAGGCGACAACCTCCTGAATCTCGGATATTCCTGGTATGGAATGTCGGTGGGGCACTGGGAAGGCGACACCCTCGTTGTCGAGTCGGTGGGCCTGGATCCCCGGGCCTGGGTCGACATTTACGGACATCCGAAGAGTGAGGACGCCCGCCTGATCGAGCGGTACACCAAGACGGATGGGGGCAGAACTCTGGAAGGGCGGTTCACGCTGATCGATCCGGCCTACTACACGGAACCCTGGGAGTCTGACCTCAAGACATGGACGCTGGAGCCCGACGATGCGATAGCGACGAACAACTTCGGCTGGTACGGGGTATACCCCAGTCTCGTCGACCTGTTGTGCGCGCCGATTAATGCCGACGGTTCGCCGTCCAATCCTTACGGTGGCGATTAATTCGTTTCGATAAGCCTCGCTCATCCTGCTCCAACGCAGGATGAGGGGGCTTCCTAAAGTTCGACTCTTCCTGAAGCACCACAGAGCCGGGAATCCTTCCGGCTCTGCTTAGCTCAAAAACGGATTGGACTGTGTATCGTGACAATCAGAATAGGTCGTTGCGGCTTGTCGTGACGTTCCTGCAAGAGTAGATTCTCCTCAACCGATCATGTTCTTACTCCAAACGCACGGGCTCGCCTCGTTTTTCCCCCGCACGGGGAACCGTGCGGGGGCCGCTTTGCTCTTCCCTTCGCATTCTGTTTTGCTCCCAAAAAGGGCCCGCGATCAGGACGATCGCGGGCGTCGCCCCTCGTTCAGACCACACGTGGAACGCGACGGAGATGGTCAACTGAATAAACGATCGAGCGAAATCTCCTGTGTCGGCCAAGTCGGTCTAATCCTTAGGTGAAATTTTTTGACCCACTGACTGTTCCGACAGTACGGACGATCGCGACTGCCTGCCGCAATAGTGATTTCGCATTCTGCGCCCTCTAATCGGGAGCATTTGCCAGCCACGCCAATTGCGCATCGGCACATTCGCCGACCACCGTCAGATGGCGCCTGACGGCGCTGCTGCTGACAAAGGGATGCGGGCCGCCGGACATGCGGAAGTTGACGGCATTGATTTTGTCCAACGTTCGATCGTGATTCGTGTGGCTTGACAGATACACGTCGGCGCGGGCGCGGGCCGTGATGTCCCGAAAACGTTTGGCCGAGGCGCTGTAGGTTGCCAGAGCCTCGGAGCGTTCCGAGAAATGCCGGTATCCGAAGCCGTTCCCTCCCCAGAGACTGCCCAGATGCCATCGGTCTCCATCCTTGAGCGGAACCAGTGTCGAAATTGTACCCGGAGTATGGCCGGGAGTGACGTAGAGAGTCAGTGTCGTATCTCCGAGCGTCAGTTCCATGCCATCGGTGGCGATCATGTCTTTCCGGGGCTTGAGCTCTGCCGGGTTATTGTCGTTGGCCATCACGTCCCAGTCTGGCTCCGACATGATGATGCGGGCGCCGTAGGTGTCCTGAAGATATTTGGCTCCCAGATAGTGGTCGCCGTGGGCGTGTGCCACGATGACGTACTTAATGTCGGCCGGATCCAAACCCAGCTCTGTGAGGCCCTCCGTAATCTGCGCTTCAGCCATGTAATCGAAGGCCGTGTCGTGCAGGATAATGCCTTCCGAGGTCGTCACCGCCCACATCGATTGCAAATAGCTGCCGACGTAGTAAAGATTGTCGAACAGTTTTGCCGGTGCCTCGTGCCAGTCCTCGCGCGGTGGAATCGTGCGGACAGTCGGCGCCGTGGTTGCAGGTCGGGCAGCGGGTGCGGCAGCGGGTCGGGGCGGGGCCGGCTCCCGGCAAAGCCCATCGAATATCCAGGTGAAATCCTGGCCGGGGGCGTACGCTGCAGCACGAGCTGCCGCGACGTGGGACTCGGCCGTGGGGTCCTGTCCCAGCGCTTCATTTGCGTTAAACGCGCTTAAGCCGCCGAACAGCAGGACAGTGCAAAACGTAGGAAGCAGATGGCCCTTCATATATCTTGACTCCTTGCGCCCTTAGGTGGACCGCATACTCGCTGATTTGTGTCGAATTCGAGGGCAGATTATATCAGATCGCACCTGTGCTCCACGGCGATCGGCTGCGCTCGGGGTCACTCCGATTCACCTGAAATCAGACCGAGTCGGGTCGCTCTCACCTCAGCTTGCGGTTGCCCTGCAACCTTTATACTTCGAAGATGAATCGGGCGCCGTCAGGAGACACCATCCCGGCGCCTACCTCCTGACAATCTTCTTAACCTTCCCGCCGAGTGTCCCGGTGTCAGCCAGGTACAATGCGCCGGTTTCTCTGTCCAATGTGATGTTGTGGGGCCGGGCTTCGAGACCGCCGATCACGTCGAGAATCCGTCCGCCCTTCACGACCTTGATCCGCTCACCGTCGGTATCTCCGACGTAAACCGTATCGTCGGCGTCTATCGTGAAGCCGGATCCCATGATGAGGCCGAGATCGGGCCACTCTTCGATAAACCGACCCTCCTGATCCCAAACCTGAATACGTGGGCCGTCGGAATGACCATCCAAAACGATCAGCCGACCTTGCGAGTTAATCTGGATCCCATGTATCCCTTCGAATTCGCCAGGTCTTTTTCCGGCGACACCACCAATGACCTTAATAAAGGATCCATCGCTCGAAAAATGAACGAGACGGTTGTTGACGTAACCGTCCGCAACAAAGATGTCACCATTCGGAGCGACAGCGACGTCACTTGCGCGATTAAAGGCATTGGACGAACTGTTGTCGCCGCCAACGCCCTTCGTCCCCAGCGTCATCACCTGCTGGCCGTCCATGGTGAATTTGTAGACCATCTGGCCACTTCTGTCCCCGATCCAGACGAAGCCGTCGTGGTCGACATCGATGTTGTGGGAGTCGAGGAACAAGCCCTCGCCCCAGGAGTCCTGGAGTTCTCCCTCACGATTGAAAACCAGGACCTGTGGATCCGAACGTCTCAATACGAGGATCGATCCCTTGCCATCGGCTGCTATCGACCTCGTATCGGACCTTTCGCCTCCCGCAGTGTTCACGTGGGGAGCTCCAAATGTTGTGGCCATGTAATTGCTGTTCGTCGTCTGTGCGGCGGCAGCCGCTGCCAATACGAACAGGATGACTGTCATACTCAGAAACGTTTTCATGGGAACCTCCATCAATCATGTCACGCCGGTGCCCCTGCGCTGGAATCAACAAGACCAGGCCTCGACTACTCGATCGATTCGATCCGCCGGATCTGTCCCGGAGCGTCGGGGTGACTGTAGCTGCTGAAGTAGATCAGACCATCGGGACCTTGCCGTACATCACGTAGCCATTCGCCGATATCGCTGAACAGATTTTCGCGAACATCCGCTCCGCCCGGGCCGAACCCGACCCGATGCAGTTGCCCGGTGGCCAGTCCGCCCACGAAGAGACTGCCCCTCCATTCGGGGAACCCGTCTCCGGTGTAGAACATCATTCCGGTTGGGTGGATGTCTGGGGTCCGCCAAATGACCTCTCCTTCGGTCAGATCGACTCCCTCGGGCCGAGGCAGGATTGGAACTGGAGTGCCTCCTGCGGCACTGCCCGAGCCACCGACCGAAGTATAGGGCCAACCATAGTTGCCGCCCGGTCTGAGAATGTTGGCCTCGTCGCCCTGTTCCAGGTCCCAGACCTCGCCGGTTTCGGGATGAATGACCATGCCGTGTACGTTCTGATGTCCGAAGGTGAATATTTCAGGACGGTATCCGTCGCGGCCCACGAAGGGGTTATCGGGTGCTGCGGTGCCGTCATCGCGGAGACGCAGAATCTTGCCCGCATGATCATCCATTTGCTGGGCGCGCACCGTTTGGGGGCCTCCGCCTCCAACACTGACCGTCATATACAACATGCCGTCCGGGGCGAAAACGATCCGTGAGTTCTGGCGTCCCATCGTCATCGCCCACGCGTCTGCCACGAACAGTTCCTCGAAGTCGTTCAGCTCGGACCCGTCGAATGCGCCGCGGCCGAGCGCCATGGTGGAACCGTCTTCGCCGAGCGTGTTGTAGGTGAGATAGACCAGATTGTTTTCCGTAAAGTTCGGATGGAGGGCCACGTCCATCAGGCCCTGCGATGGGCCGGTGTGATACACTTGGGGTACTCCACCAATCGGCTCGGGCCGCAGCCCACCGTCACGAATGAGGCGTAACCGGCCTTCCATCTCCGTAAAAAGCATGTCGCCGCTGGGCAGAAAGGCCATGGAATACGGGTAAGACAGACCGTCGGCGACGGTGACGAGGCGGATCCCGTATTCTAGTGTCTCGAATTCCTGGCCTTCGGGATCTGCGGCGGCTTCCGGTGAATTCTCCGCTTCTGGGGCCCCGGGAGTGCAGCCGACGGCGAGCGTGAAGAAGAGGACGGCCCGGAATCCGATCGCAATGAAATCCATCGGTGAGGACGGGTGTCTCATGATCTACCTCCGTAACAATGGAATGACTTTTGGTTCATAAATTAGGCGCGGAATATATCATGATCGATCGTCAGGGCCGATTACAAATTGATCCCCGGCGACAAGATTTGACAGAGTGAAGTTAGCAGCTTACGATGCGAAGCAATTTTGGGAGTATACCGATGATAAGCGCATTGAGGGTAAGAGCCACCTGCGGTTTTCTGGTACTGATGATCATATTTGGGGCGTCGATTCTAGAGGTCCAGAGCGTTGAGCAGTTCGATAAATCCTTTTCGTTTATCGGTAACTGGACGACAGGGATCCGGAACCCCGACGGGCAGGATCGCGGAAATTGCGGCGGCCGCCTGGGGGACTACGGTGAAAAACTGCTTAACTGCTCGTTGCCGGTCGACCAACTCCCCTTGAATGCGCGGGGGGAGGCTTGGCTCGCGTTCGCGGACCAACGCGCCTCACCCGCGCTGGCCGAATGCGCGGAGGTCGCCGTGCCAGGCTTGGTGGCCGGTGGGGTCTACATATCGGGGTATCCGAATCGATTGGAGTTTCAGCATCCCGCGGAAGCGGGGACCGTTGTTGGCCGGACCATATGGATGGATGGACGCGGCCATCCGGAGGCCCGAAAGCTCTTCCAGCATGGGGACTCGATTGGCTGGTGGGATGGAGACGATCTTGTCGTCGAAACCACCAACTTCACATTCGATCCAGATGGTATCGATGATCACCTCCACATGGCGTCATCGGTGCGGAAGAAAGTGACCGAGCGCTACCGGATCATCGACGATGACCATCTGCGATTGATCATCACCCTTGAAGATCCGCTCTTCCTTACCCGGCCTTTCACATACGCCTACCTCTTGACGCGACGTGAGGGAGGACCGCCGACCGGTTGGCGCGCCTGCGATCCTGAGGTTGCCAGAAACGAGGTCATCTTCGCCTACCCGGGAGACAAGTATCCGGAGGATTGAGCGTGGAACGTAGCGTGTGAAATGTAGGGTAGGGAATAGTCGACGGGGAATCGAACCCAGACTCTCTCTGCCGGGAAACTCGCATGATTCGTTAGTGCAGGGGCGCGTTGCGACAATAGGACGAGTCCGGACTCGAGAGTGGATTTCAGGGACGGGGACGGCTGTCCTGAAGTATCGGCATCCTTGGCAAACTCTTCCGGCAGCGTCTTGATCGCAACTTCGCGCCCGAGCTTGCCGTCACGCGCACGCCACACCTCACCCATGCCACCCTTGCCGAGGGAGGCGGTGATTTCGCAATGCGCTAGTGATTTACCGATCATTGGCCTTCACTCATTTTTTGCCGGACGCTTCGCCATACCTCCGACAACTCCAGTGATTGTATCCAGAACTCAAGATACTCCAAATCAATCTCCGGGCCGCTGGTTTTCAGGACGCCGGCGATGTCGCGCAGATGCTTGTCCGAGCCGCCCTCCCTGTAATACTCCAGCTTTTTGATAATGGCGTCCTCCGGCGTCGCAAACAATGCGTCCCAATCGGCGCCGGCATGGATACGTCTCGCTCGCGCGAAGCGCGATGTGTTGAACTCGCTGGCGGGAGGAATCATGACGTCGATCTTGAGGCCGGATCGCGGATGGATGATGTTGAATTGAGAACGCCGCTCGATGGCATCCCGCACCGCTTCCTCGCTCAGGTAAAATTCAGCTTCAGGAAACTGACGGCAGAATGCGGGAACCTGCTTTTCCGGAAGGTCGACGACAACGTCGATATCGTTTGTGAAACGGGGCTCTCCATAAAATATTGTTACCGTGGAACCTGTGATGAAATAAGATAGGTTCAGATTTTCCAGTGCTGTTACGAGGAACCGGAGCAGCTCAGACTGCTCCATGCGACAGCCTCCGGGCCGCTTCCCGATCGATCTGAAGCTCGTCCCAGTCCGGGTGTTCCCCGCGCAAGTGGTTGATGAGCATTCGTCGCGCGCTTTCGAACAGGCGGCTCGCGATTTCCAGCCTCTCAGCGCCCGTCTTCCGACGAAAGATGGCGGCCATCTCGTCACTCACAACCTCGAACCTGTCTTCACGAAGTTTCATCCCGCCCTCTGGACGACTATACGCGATGGTTTGCCCATCGAGGCCGACTACCCGCACCGATCGTCGCTGTTCCCCGCTTCCGTCAATCCACCGGCACGCGCTCAAGCAGCTCTTGGTGCCAGTTCAGAACGATTCTGGCGGTGTCCAGCCAGTCGGCCGTGCCCCGATGAACCAAGGGTCATCACTACTGACCTCGAATGGCCCTACCGGCCTGCTAAATCCGAAATCGCCTGCTCCCAGCCACCGACGTCGAATCCGAACGGACCGGGAGCCGACTTGTAAACAACGGTCCCGTCTGTGCCGACCACATACAGACGCTCGGGCAGCGCGGCGTAGGCCCGATCGGTGGAGTTTTCCATATCGTCCAGCAGCGTGGGCATCGCCAACTTGAGGCGATCCATGCACACCTCGGCGATACGGGTCCTTTCTTCCATCGTTTTGGGTTGATCGAAAACGACCGCGTCGGCAAGATTGCCCGGACGCTGCCAGCCGTCGTCGGGATGCGCTTCCTGTATGTATACGCAGAAGAAGTGGATCCTGCCCTTGAATCGCTCGTAGACTTGATTGAGGCGCCCGGCCTCGGTACGGAACGGCGGTCAGGTGTAGGAACCAAAGATCAGGGCAACCGGCTTGTTTAGATGGTCCGACAGCCTGCGCCTTTGGTTGATTCCCGAACCCTGCGGGTCGATGAGCTCAAGCTCGAAATCGGGTGCCGGCCCACCCTGCCCCGGCGCATTGCGCTCCCTCGCCGCACGGTCGTCAAACAGGGCTTGTATCGCATCGGAATCCAGGCCGAGTCTGCCAGACAGAGCCTGGGCTGCAGGCTCGGACAGGCGATCGACGCGCGTTCGACCGGAATCCAACTCCCGGATTACTTCACGTAGATCAACATCGGGTTGGCCCATTTCCTGACTATCTTACAGCATCAGGGCGCTCTTCCAGTTTTGATGCACTAGCGTCCACCTGGTCGGATAACTGCCAGCTTGGCGCTGTCAATTCGAAACTGCACCCTGAATCCCGGAGTCAGGTAAGCTTGCCGGTCTCGTCATCATCGAAGGTGATCCGCTGACCAATAAATCAGATGTAGGGCGCCTTGATCAAAGAAGGGCTCACGCGATTCCGAAGCCCGGCCAGTGAGTAGCGAGCAGATAGCCTGCAACAACGATCGTCAAGAAAACCAACACCGTCAACCAAAGGCCCCAGGAGAACATGCTCTTCAAATTCGCACCGTAACCGGCAGCGATGGCGGGGCCGCCCGCAGATGACGGGAGCATGAACCCACAATTGCCGGCTGCAGCGACGATATAGACGAAGGGAATCGGATTGAGTCCCAGACTTTGAAACGTACTGATCGTGATCGGTACGATGATGGCGATGGCTGCGGTGTTGCTGGTAATCTGCGTGATCACCACCGTTAGGAACGAGAAAACCAAGACGGCGGGAAAGGCGCCGGCGCCAGCCAGCGGAATCAGCCGGTCGGCCAAAAATTGTGCTGTGCCGGTCTCGGTAAGGACCTGACCCAGGGCCGAGCCGCCGGCAAACAGATAGATCAAACCCCACACCATGTGATTTTGAGCATAATCCCACTCCAGAATGGGCTCACCCTTGTGCCGGATCACAAAGCAGAGTACGGCGCAGGCTAGAAATGCAAACGCCGGAGTCAGCCCGGGTAGAAGTGAAGCATAAAACTGGCGTGAAAACGCCAAAAGTACCGCTGTAAGGAACAAGCCCAGACCCCACTGCTCGGGCACCTTCAGGTTTCCGAGTGCGCCGAGCTCCCGAGAGAAATACTCCCGCGTCCCTTCCATCTGATCCCGTTCGGGCTTGAACGCGAATCTCATGAAAATGAACGAAACTGCAGCAATGAGAACGGTCAATGGCAGCATCCGCGTCACCCAGGTTGTGAACAAGAACTCGTGCGCGATCACTCCCTGTTCTACGAAGCGAACGGTGAGCAGATTCGGCGCTCCCCCGAGAGGCGTCCCCAACCCGCCGACGCTGGTTCCCCAGGCGACCGCGATCAGCAGCGCCGACCCAAACGCACTCTTTCCGATGTTTTCGATTCCGATGAAACGCAGCATGGCCACGACGATCGGTATCATGGACGCCGCCACGACAGTGTTCGGCAGAAACGTGCTCAATACAGTCGCAACACCAAACCAAACAAGGATCTGTTTTCGGGTGCTGACTCCCACTCCGATCAGGGAGACCAAGGCAATGCGGCGGTCCAATCCCCAGCGGCTCCACAGGGTCGCCAGTATGTTGGCTCCAAGCAGCAGAATGACGAGCTCTTGCGCGTATGTGGGAAGGATGTTTCCTACAGGAAGAAAACCGAAGAGAGCCAGCACCACGAGAGGTAGAAACCCGGTGACTGCGAGATGGACCGGCTGGAAGATCCACCACCATGACATCCAGACAAGCAGGCCAACACTGCCGCGCACCGGAAAGGCCATCGACGATAGGGGAACCAGCAGCAACAACAGAAAGACTAAGGGTCCGCCCAGGACGTGGAACGCTTTCCGATGTCGTCCCAAGCTCACCTTCCCAGAGCAGCTTGCCAAGCCTCGGTGTACTTATATCCGCTCCCTGTGTTGAAAACGACGACCGATTCGTCGGCTTGAATTTTTCCACCCTCGAAAAGCTTTTTAACGGCGACCAGTCCTGCGCCGCCTTCGGGCGCTGCGAAGATGCCTTCCAATGCGGCCATGTCGCGGCACGAGGTCATCATTTCTTCGTCGGTCGCGGCCACAGCGCTTCCGTGGCTGTCGTAAACACTCTTAAGGATCAGAAAATCTCCCAAAGCCTTAGGGACACGCAGACCCGATGCAATAGTCGTGGCGTTTTCCCAGAACTCCGCGTTTTCACTGTGATCTTCGAAGGCTTTCACGATGGGCGCACAGCCTGCCGCCTGCGCGACAATCATGCGCGGGCGTTCTTTGCCGATCCATCCCATGGTTTCCATTTCTTCGAACGCTTTCCACATGCCGATCAATCCGACGCCACCGCCCGTGGGATACACAATCACGTCGGGCAGCCTGCCGGCGAATCCCTCCCACAGTTCGTAGCCCATCGTCTTCTTTCCTTCGATTCGGTACGGCTCCTTCAATGTGGACACTTCGAACCAACCCTCTTCGGTCTTGTTGTCCGCAATGAACTTTCCGCAATCCGAGATCAGACCATCGATCAGGCGAACGTCCGCACCGAAGGCGCGAGACTCTAAAATGTTGGCCGCCGGTGTATCTGCTGGCATCGCGATTACGCAGGGAAGATCAGCCTTTGCCGCGTAGGCCGCTGCGGCACCCCCCGCGTTCCCAGCAGTCGGAAGGGCGACGGTACTTGCGCCAAGAGCGCCAGCCATGGTGATGGCGGCCGAAAGCCCACGAGCTTTAAACGAACCCGTCGGGTTGAGTCCTTCATCCTTGATGTAAAGTCCGCCCAGACCCAGACTCTGGCCCAGGCGTTCGGTGTGGATCAACGGCGTCATTCCCTCCCCGAGTGAGACCGCGGAAGCGCCCGGAAGAACCTCCCGGTATCGCCACATGGATTGGGGGCGGGAGCGCAATGATTCGAGCGTCAGCGTTCGTTTTGCAACGGAAAGGTCGTACCGGGCAAGTAGTGGTGAATTGCAGACGGAACAAAGGTTCTGCAGAGCAGTATGAGTCATCGCCTTCCTGCAGTCTGGACGGGAGCACTCAAGATGCGTGAGGGCTGAAGGCATCGGGACAGAAAGTCTAGCACGGGCTGCGAGCACGCTATTGCCCGCCCGGATCATGATGTGACGTCACTCTGATTTCAGGAAAGCGTATTGAGTTTCATGGCAGGGCAGAACGGCTCGGGACACAAGGTTTTGGAGCAGACGCGTGGGGTGATATTCCGCCGGACAAAGCTAGACAAGATTGAGCGTTATCACCGATCGATGAAGAATATCGTCAAGCTGGAGAACTAATACTATCCGTCTACAGGTCAATCCCGTCTGCGTGCGTTCGTTCTCTTCAAAGCAGACTATGGTTGTGGTCCTTGTGTCTCAACCAGATACTCCAGAATTGCCTGACGGATTGAGGGTCCGGGTTCCTCCATGCCCTGTTCTTCAACCATCTCACTTATCACGCGGCTCCACTGGAGCCGTGTCAATTCAGGCGTCGTGATCAAGGTCGCATCGTGACAGACAACACAATGTTCGGCGACGATCTCCCTCCCATAGCCTGGCTTCAAATCCTGCTCCGGGTTTGGCCGGGCCTTCCTGTTAGCGGAAGCCTGAACCGAGAAAATCAGCACAGACGTGATCAGCAAGAACAGTAGACCCACTCGTTCGTACCTGTTCCCGTCCTCCAATATTCCTGTCTGCTCCATTTAGACGATTTTGACCGCAACCCGATGAATGGCGTTGTTCAGATAACCACGCGGATTCCATCCGGGAACCACTGTAGGTTGAGACCGAGCATCGACATCGGTGGCACGAGCCCATATTTCGTAGTAGCCCCGTGTGGGTAGACGCAGTTCAATCTGCCAATTTTGCCAGGCGTAGGGATTGATCGGCGCTTCGAGTTCGGTTCGATGCCATGTCTGGCCGAAGTCGTAACTGAGATCGACACGTTTTACTTCGAGATCACCGGCCCAAGCGTGTCCGTGTACTCTCAGTGGCTGACGGAGTGCGTGCTCGATGCCGGACTCGGGTCTCGTGATGATGGATTTCACCGGCATGGAATGAATGATTTCCATGTCTTCTTCTGGAACGTCTGTACCCGGACGGACCGGATTGCGGTTGATACGATACGAATACCCGGTCATCCCCTTCCCATCGTGAACGCGGTCGCGAAGCGTGATCTGGCTAAGCCACTTCGCCGATGCGGATCCAGGCCATCCCGGAATGATTAGCCGGATAGGAAAACCATGGACACCCGTCAGCGTCTCCCCGTTCATTTCCCAGGCCAGTAGGTTGTAGGGGTTCAGAGCCTTGGATATCGGGACGCCCCTGGAAATCGTTTCAAGGTCCGGATTGCCACTCAGGTGAACGTCGTCGGAGTGATGCGCAGTATAGATCGCCGTTGGGCGAACTCCTGCGGCGTTCAATACGTCCTTTAGCCTCACGCCGGTCCAGCGCGCGCATGCGACTGCCCCGACTGTCCACTGCATGCCGCTTGGACTGGGATCAAAACCGGCACGCCCGTTCCCCCCACATTCAAGTTGGAGGTTCAGGGTGTGAGTTGGAAAGTTTGATTTCAGTTCACTGAGACTGAGTTCAAGTTGGCCTTCGACCTCGCCATCGATGACGAGTCGATACCCCGTGCTATCCATTCGAACGGCCATCGAGGATAGATTTCCGTTGTTGCGCACATAATGGTAACGCGTTGGCGTGACAGCACTGTCCAGATCATGTGGCCGCGCTTCAGCCCCTATAGGCCGTTCGTTGAGAACAACCAAATCCTTCCCCTCCAGGAGGATTGAGCCCTCGCCTTGCGCTAGCGCCACTGGAATCATCCCCACCGGCATGTGTTTCGAAAAAGGAACGTGCGCCCCCAGCGCAAGAACGATGGCAGTCAAACCCGTTCCGTTCAGAAAGCCGCGGCGGGATATTCGATCTGTCCTGCGTCCCCAGATCATCCAGTCCAGACGTTCCGGGTCCTGGTACAGCTCACGAATACACCGTTCCTTTTTCATCGTCGATTCCCAGTGGCTCTGTTGTCGAATGAGACTGGTGCTGCAATGTTTCCTGGCAACATAGCAGCAAAAAATCTGTTCGGGGGATTCTTCTGTTCGATCAAATAAGTGTACTTTTATAGTGCCTGCAAAAAGAGACATGAGATTCTTAGAAATTTTTATTCGGTAAAGCTTTAGATGTGATCCAAGGCTCAAGTTCGGACGAACGGATTCGTCGGTAGTCGAAAAACCCTGAAGTGCACCAAATTATCAAGTGACCACAAGAGGTGGTTTTACGGGACTTGAAGAACTCGGGTCATGGGGCCGCTGTCCGCATTAAGTTGCACCGCCGCATAAGGTCGACTATCCTCAGACGTGCCCTGTTTCCTTTCGACTTCCTCTTGTTCTCGCGCACAGACCTCTGCGCGCTACTTGCTTCCCTGACAGGCTAACTGAGACGGGCTACAGACCGCTTGTCTCTTGCACCTGTCTCTTTCAATGAGGTTCTAAGATGAAAATCAGAGTGCTTGATAACGACATCGAGCTCCCGGACTTTGTCCCGCCAAAATTTGGGGCGAGGCCAATTCTGATCGTTGCCGTGGTTATTCTCGGGCTGGCAATGGTTTGGAGCACCGTGTATCAGATCGCGCCCGAAGAGGCCGGAGTCGTGCTCCGTCTGGGGCAGTTTGTTCGGACGAGCGATCCCGGACTCCGCTTCAAGATCCCCTTTCTCGAACAGGTTCAGAAAGTGCCGGTCGAACGGCAACTCAAGCAGGAGTTCGGCTTCCGGACGGTTACCGCCGGAGTTCAGAGTAATTTCACGACCGCCGGCTTGAACGACGAGGCGTTGATGTTGACGGGTGACTTGAACGTGGCCGTCGTGGAGTGGATCGTCCAGTACCGTGTGGCCGACGTTTACAACTACCTCTTTAAAGTACGAAATGTCGAAGAGACGTTCCGGGACATGAATGAAGCCGTAATGCGAGAGGTTGTGGGTGATCGTACGGTTACCGAGGTTCTCACGATCGGAAGGCAGGACATCGAGGTCACTGCGCAAGTCCGGCTGCAAAGGCTGAGCGATCAGTATGAGAACGGAATCCGGATCGAGCAGGTTGTGTTGCAGGACGTCAATCCGCCGGACCCGGTCAAACCTTCCTGGGACGAGGTGAACCAGGCACAGCAGCAACGAGACCAGCTGATCAACGAAGCGCTGACCGACTACAACAGCGTAATCCCCAGGGCCCGGGGCGAAGCCGAGCAGGCGATTCTTCAGGCGGAAGGGTACGCGGTGAATCGCGTCAATCGAGCGGAAGGAGACGCCTCCCGCTTTATAGCCGTCTATGACGAGTATCGCCAAGCTCCTGACGTGACTCGCCGGCGGATGTACCTGGAAACAATGTCGGCCATGATGGCCCGAGTTCCCGGCAAGGTGATCCTCGACAGCAACGCCCAGGGCATACTTCCGTTGCTCCCCCTCGATGGAATTACTAACCGGCTCGCTAGCACCTCTCTGAGTCAAGGAGGCAACTGATGAAAGGCATGGCCAAAGCTCCACTATTGATATCGGCGGGTATTGTTGGATTGATTCTCCTCGGCAGTGGACTCTTCGTCGTGGACGAAACCCAACAGGTGATCATCACGCAATTCGGCGATCCCGTCGGCGAAGCGATCACGACCCCGGGTCTCAAGTTCAAAATACCGTTTATCCAGACGGCCAATTATTTCGACAAGCGTTTCTTGGAGTGGGACGGTGACCCGAATCAGGTGCCGACCCGCGACAAGCGGTTCATCTGGGTGGATGCCTATGCACGCTGGAGGATCAGTGACCCGCTGACGTATCTGGAAAGACTCCGCGGGGATGAGAATACGGCCCAGTCGCGTCTGGACGATATTCTGGACGGGGAGACGCGCAACGCTATTGCCCGCAACGATCTGCTCCAGGTCGTTCGGACGAGCAACCGGCAACCGGACACGGTCGAAGGCGATCAAGAGGAAACCGGAGTCCTCGACGAAATCACAACCGGCCGGGCGGACATCGCGGCGGGTATTCGAGAGACGGCTGCGCCACGATTGACCGAACTCGGACTCGAACTCGTCGATTTTCAGCTCAAGCGGATTAATTACGTGGCAGAAGTGCAACAGGATGTGTTCGCGCGAATGATCGCTGAGCGGCAACGAATCGCGCAACAGTACCGTTCAGAAGGTGAAGGAGAAGCCGCGCGGATCCGGGGTGAGAGGCAACGTGACCTTCAGGCTATCCAGTCGGAAGCCTACCGGCAGGCCCAGGAAACTCGAGGCGTGGCCGACGCTGACGCCTCGCGCATTTACGCGGATGCCTACAGCCGGGATGGTGGGTTCTATGAATTCACCAAGAGCATGGAGACCTTCGAGACCGCGATCGATCCCAATACGCTCATGATTCTGACGACGGATAATGAGCTATTCCAGTATCTCAACCAGCCGCAATGAGAGGTGAAGATTTCGTGAGGATAATACAAAGGGCCGCCTGGGGGCGGCCCTGAGTACGCCCGAGAGGATTCGAACCTCAGACCTCTGGTTCCGGAGACCAGCGCTCTATCCAGCTGAGCTACGGGCGCGGATAACTTCAGTCTAGGGATTGGGGAAACTTGCGTCAAGACGATCCCTTGCCCTTGAAACCACAGGTGTCCCTGCGCTTACCGTGGAGCCGCTCTGGGATTAGAATCCCGACGGCGTTGGTAGACGATGACCGGTGGACCCTCATGAGTAAACGGCAATGAAGGGTGAACGCGCAGACAGCCTTGAGCTCGATCAAGGACCTGAGGTCGAGCAAACGCTGGTTGCCACAAAGTACTGGCACGTTGTTGAAGACGGTCGTGTCCAGTGCGATGTCTGTCCTCGATTCTGTCGCTTGCAGGAGGGACAACGAGGCTTCTGTTTTGTGCGCGCGCGCCACGAAGATCAGATCGTTCTGACGACCTACGGTCGTTCCAGTGGTTTCGCGATCGACCCCATCGAGAAGAAACCGCTAAATCACTTCCTGCCAGGCACCTCAGTCCTTTCCTTCGGTACCGCTGGATGCAATCTGGGTTGCAAGTTTTGTCAGAATTGGGACATCAGCAAGTCGCGTGAGTTCGACACCCTTGCCGTCGAAGCGTCGCCCTCCTCCATCGCCCGGGCGGCGGAATCGCTGGGTTGCCGGAGCGTCGCCTTTACCTATAACGATCCCGTCATCTTTATGGAGTATGCGATTGACGTCGCGCGCGAATGCCGGAACAGGGATATCCGCACAGTCGCTGTGACGGCCGGCTACATAGAGGCCGAGCCTCGCAGGGAGTTCTTCGAGTACATAGACGCGGCGAACGTCGACCTGAAGGCCTTCACCGAAAACTTTTATTCAAAGATCTGCGCGGGACATCTGGATCCGGTACTCGAGACGCTTCTCTACCTGAAGCGGGAGACGGATGTATGGGTCGAACTGACCGATCTGGTTATTCCCGGCGAGAACGATGGCGACGATGAGTTGGATCAGATGACGCGTTGGGTGGCGGACCATCTCGGGGTGGACATACCGATGCACTTTTCGGCTTTTCATCCTGACTGGAAGCTTCAGGACCGTGGTCCGACGCCGAGGGAAACCCTCATCCGTGCACGTCAGATCGCGATAGGAAACGGTTTGCGATATGTCTACACGGGAAACATCCACGACGTCGAATCGGACACGACCTATTGTCACGCCTGCGGCAACGTCCTCATCGGGCGTGACTGGTACGAACTCGGACGGTGGAATCTGGACGAACAGGGACGATGCTCCGGCTGTCATGAGTCATGTGCCGGGATCTTCGATCCCTTGCCGGGTAACTGGGGGCGTCGGCGGGAGGCCGTCGATATGAATAGATTCAGATAACCTCGGAGCTTGACCTCAAGCGTCAGCATCATCCCCATGCGATCCGCGCGTGATCGGGGAGTCCACGTTCGGCGCGTTTGCAACGTGTGCGGTTTTCTTCCCCTGCTCCACTTCCTCCTTCTGGGAGACGGCATGCAGGGTAAATTTGTGGCCAGCGTCGGGCTAACAGGTTTCGCTTTTCTGGCCGTCCGTGTGTTGACAGGCATCGTCCTGGAATCGCCACCCCTTCGTTCGGGGACCCTGACACTCGTGACAGGCGGTATTGCCGCGGGATTGGCCTATGGGGTGGAAACTCTCCTGCGTTTCTGGCTTGGCGGTTAGCCTTTCAATAGGAATTTGGTATCCCACATTTGTGGAAGTGCATGACCCGTCGGGCTGCATTGAAAATAGCCGTCCGCGAAATTTAGGGTTGACACTTCGATGGACATCTCCATAATAGGGGGCGACAAAGATACAACGGAGTATCGTTTGTGTAGACGATGAAGTCTTCAGGAGGCTCGTCCCCCTGAGGGCTTTTTTTGTTTACGAGACATCGCTGTCTTGACCCGACAAAGGCGTCCAGTCACACCCGGAATTGCGGGCGTGATGGGCGTTTTTTTGTTTTAAACGAGTGTTTTTGTCATGCAACTATTTCGACGGTCGATTGAGCCGTCGGTTGAGGGAAATCTAATGAAAGCTAAGATTTGGACACGGACTTTGGGATTGCTTCTGCTCGGCGGCTGTGTAATGGGGACCGCTACAGCGCAAGACTCTATTTACTCCGCTGCAGGAGACGTCGCCGTGGTCAGCACTTACGTCTGGAGGGGCCAGAGATTGACTGACGAACCGAGCCTCCAGCCTTCCGTGACCTTGGGTATCGAAGGATTTGCCTTCAATGCGTGGGGCACTATGGACCTGACTTCCATTAATGACTTCAATGCCGGTGATCCACGAGCAGGTGCGGGGGACGGCCTGAAAGGCCATTTCACCGAAATTGATTACACGTTTTCCTACGACTATTCGTTCGACGCTGTGTCGGTGGGAGCCGGCACGATCGTCTATACGTTTCCGGAGAGATTCGCGACGACGACTGAAATCTATGGAACCGTCAGCTTCGATACCGCTCCGCTCGCTCCGAATGTAACCCTCTATGTCGACGTGGATGAAACCAGCGCAGGAGGCGGCGACACGGGCGTTTATTTCCTGCTCGGTGCAGGACACTCCTTCCCCATAAACAACGACGTCGTTAGCAGTTTCGACGTGTCGGCTTCGCTCAGCTTCGTAAACGGGGGCTTTACAAAGTTCTACTACAGCGGGCTCGACGAGGCAGGACCCCACGACGGGAGTTTCACAGCGAGCCTTCCGTTCACCATCAACGACAACTGGTCTGTGGGTGCGTGGGTAACCGTCAGCGGTTTGATCGGTGACGAAATCCGGGCCAGCCAGTATACGGGGCCAGATGATGGGACTACGGTCTGGGGCGGTTTTAGTCTTAGCCTGAGTTTCTAATAGAAAGTTCTCGGTTTCGAGCCGCTATTGGGTCGAAACCACTGACGTAGTTGGAGTTTTTAATTAATCCATCTCGTAAGAAGCAACCGTAAGAACGAGAAGGAGGCACATGTTTATCAAGCGTTGGACTGGCAGATTGATATTGCTGATGGCCGTCGTGGCCTGCATGAGCTCCCTGGCCCATGCGCAAGCGACCGGCGACGAGGCGATGTTCGTGGTGAACAACACCTGGATGATGGTGGCGACCTTCCTGGTGTTCATCATGCACCTGGGTTTTGCCTGCCTGGAATCCGGCCTGGTTCAGGCCAAAAATACCGTGAACATCCTGTTCAAGAATACGATGATCGTGGCGATCGGCCTTCTGACCTACGCCATTTTGGGTTTCAATCTTATGTATCCCGGGGAATTTTCGATGGGAGGCTTGTTCGGGTTTGCAGGCTTCGGCATCAGTTCCCCGGAAGGCGCAGCGGGATTGATCGAATACGCCGGTGGTGGATATTCATACTGGACGGACTTCCTGTTCCAGGCAATGTTTGCGGCGACCGGAGCCACAATTGTCTCGGGAGCCGTCGCGGGCCGGATCAAGTTGCCCAGCTTCCTCGTGTTTACGGTTGTGTTCGTGGGCTTTGTCTATCCCTGGGTCGGAAGTTGGAAGTGGGGCGGCGGCTGGTTGGATCAAATGGGTTTCTATGATTTCGCCGGCTCGACGCTGGTTCACTCGGTCGGAGGCTGGGGCGCACTTGCAGGCGCGCTGCTCCTTGGACCCAGGATCGGCAAGTATTACGGAAACGAGGTCCACGCCATGCCGGGATCGAATATGCCTATGGCTACAATTGGCGTGTTCCTTCTGTGGTTGGGATGGTTCGGGTTCAACGGCGGGTCTGTACTGTCGGCGGACCCGGGACCCGTTTCCTACACGCTGGTGACCACTTGCCTTGCGGCCGCTGCAGGAATTGTCGCCTCGTATTTCACATCTCAAATCGTTCAGAAGAAGCCAGACCTTTCGATGGCGTTGAATGGGTGTCTGGCCGGGCTTGTGGGTATAACCGCCAGCGCCGACACCGTCGATTCGGTGTTGTACTCGGTGATCATCGGACTCGTTGCCGGCGTGCTGGTGGTGTTGGCGGTTATCACGATCGATTCGAAGCTCAAGATCGACGATCCCGTTGGCGCGATCTCGGTGCATCTGGTGTGCGGCATCTGGGGCACCCTGGCTGTAGGCATCTTTAGTGCCGAACACAGCTTTGTGACCCAGCTCATCGGCGTCGCAGCCTACGGGGTTGCGACCTTTGTATCCGCTCTGGTGATCTTCAGCGTAGTCAAGGCGGTCATGGGTCTTCGTGTAACAACGGATGAGGAGCTGAAAGGACTCGATATCGGTGAGCATGGCATGGAGGCCTATTCCGGTTTCCAGATATTAATAACCGATTAGTCCGGACAGTATTCTGACCCGAATCGAGAACCAAAGCTTTATTCCGATGGAAGGTGTGAAATGAAATTAGTTGTTGCGATGATCCAGCCTCACAAGCTCGCCGAAGTGAAACAAGCATTGTTTGATGCGGACGTTCATAAGATGACGGTGTCAAACGCCGTCGGAGCAGGTGAGCAGAAGGGTTACCAGGAGGCCTATCGTGGTGTCATTCATACGATTAACCTCCTGAAGAAGGTGAAGATCGAAATTGCCGTCAACGATGACTTTGTCGAGACCACGGTAGAAGCCATCATCAAGGGAGCTCGAACAGGAAATATCGGAGACGGGAAGATCTTTATCCAGGAACTTCCCGACAGTATCCGAATCCGGACCGGCGAACGCGGGTCGGCTGCGATCGGATAAACGGTAAACGGTCCAGTCGACGCGTAGCCTTGGCCGGCTAACAATTGGATGCAGTATCCCGCGCGTTCGGGTGGACCGTTTCACTTCATAGGGTTCGTTCGATGATGTTGAATGAACCGGGTTCGCTGTCATCGAATGGAAATTGTCTGATCAGGCCTGAGACCTGATCGTCAGGCGAGTATAGACGGAAGAAACGAACTTGCTGGCTCTTTGTACATGCCCAGGCTCATATAGGTCATCTGCTGCACGATCCGAAGGCCTTTAGACAGGCACCAGCGGAAGACTTCCCCATTTCGGCTCGGCAGCAGGAATCCGGTGCCAGCGAACTCCCCCGCAGCCCCGATCAGCGCTTTCAGCGCCTCATCCGTTTCCGAGACGGCGTGACCCCGGAAGCCAATTACCGTGGCGTAAGCCAAAATCCGACTATCGTGCTCGACCAGACGAGCAGTGCCCGCCCCGATCGCCTCCTCAAGCTCTCGGCTCCGATCGTATCCGTGGGAACGGCGACAGATTTCGTTGCAAACGTCCATTTCGTTTTCCCGAATAGGCCGGACCTTATAGCCGGGCAATTCCAGTCCGATGGATTTGCCCTGCATATTGGTGAGTGGTTCCCGGACTTCGAATCCCATTTTCGCGTATAGGGACAAAGATTGGTTGTTGTAGGCGGCTTGTACGAGCCGAACGCCGTCTTTGCCTGTTTGATCGACGCGGTCTAAAGAATGTTCGATTAAGCGTCGGCCGATCGAGCCGGCCTGGAGCGTCGGATCCACCGTGATAGGGCCGAGGCCGACAACGCGTGAGCGTTCGTCCAGGAAGCAACTGCCGACCACTCTGCTGTCTTGCTCGGCAACGACTCCGTAGAAGCCCGGATGGGCCAGGATGGCGGTTATTGCGGTCGTCGCTTCGTCCGACGAGCGCCAATCGGACGGGAAATTGTGCGTTTCGGCGACGGACCTGAATGCTTCAAAGCAGATGTCGCCGCAGTCCGAAGCATCGTCGCGAGTGGCGGGCCGCAGCACGACGTTCATTTAATGGCTCCGTTTATTCCTCCGGGGAAGAAGACCGGGATCTGCTGGAAAGTTTTCGCTTTCAAGTCCGACCGTTGTAACCGACGGATACGCCCAGAGGGATTCGAACCCCCGACCTACGGATTCGAAGTCCGGCGCTCTATCCAGCTGAGCTATGGGCGCGTAGTCCCAAATTCTACTACATCACGGCTGCCGCTCCGATGCCGTCCATGCCCCTTGGGGCTGTAATGCCCGCTACCGGACCCGCCGAATAGGATGTGCTACCTTATAGGATTCTCTTTTATATTGAGGTGCATTCTTGCGCAATGTGGTCATTATCGGCTCCGGACCTGCCGGTCTGACAGCCGCCATCTACGCGGCCCGTGCCGACCTGAAGCCGATTCTTATCCAGGGCTCCGAGCCCGGCGGGCAGCTTACGCTGACGACGATGGTCGACAACTATCCGGGCTTTCCGGATGGTGTCATGGGTCCCCAGCTGATGGAAGACATGAAGAAGCAGGCTGAGCGCTTCGGTGCTGAAATTCTTACCGGCTATGTCGATCGTGTCGAGTTGGGTGAGAATCCCTTTCGGGTTTTCGTGGACAAGCAGGAATTCGAAGCTAAAACGGTCATTATATCTACCGGCTCTTCTGCGAAGTTGATCGGCTTGGAAAACGAGCGTCGACTGATGGGCCACGGTGTGTCCACCTGCGCGACCTGCGATGGGTTCTTTTTCCGTGACAAGAAAATAGCGGTCGTTGGCGGGGGAGATTCGGCAATGGAGGAGTCCACCTTCCTTACGAAATTCGCCTCAGACGTTGCTCTCATTCACCGCCGGGACCAGTTTCGCGCCTCCAAGATTATGCAGGATCGTGCTTTGGGCAACGACAGGATTCGGGTTCTCTACAACAGTGTCGTCGAAGATGTCCTCGGA
Organism: Terriglobia bacterium; assembly: GCA_965218085.1. Classification (GTDB taxonomy): domain Bacteria; phylum Acidobacteriota; class Terriglobia; order 20CM-2-55-15; family 20CM-2-55-15. The sequence goes on from CBDCKF010000002.1 coordinate 1,372,615, forward strand.
GATGATGCCGTGACCGGAATCCGCGTTCGGAATCTCAATGAGGATGCCACCTCAGAGATTGACCTCGACGGTGTGTTCATCGCAATCGGGCACAATCCCAATACCGGAATATTTAAAGGTCAGATGGATCTGGACCAGCAAGGCTATGTCGTGACTACGCCCGGCTCTACCCGGACAAGCGTTCCTGGCGTGTTTGCTTGTGGTGACGTCCAGGACCCGGTGTTCAAACAAGCCATAACGGCAGCAGGTTCAGGTTGCATGGCTGCGCTCGAAGCCGAAAAGTATATCGAGGGTTGAGCGGCCTCGTTCTGATGGATATGGAAGAAACCGAACACCTGTTTACACGTGGTGAAGCCGAAAAAGCGCTGACTGAGTTGCGGCCCTTGATGGAAGATTTGCGCGGCGAGTGGGGTCGTATCAAGTCGCTGAACCCGGAGATTCAAAAGATTCGCGAAAAGGCGTCGCTCGATGCGTTTAGCCCTTACGGAGTCGAGTATGTCGAGTCGATTTCTCATCTGATGCTTCTGATGGGGCAGGTGCGCGACATGGGTGTGCTCGTAAAGGACCTCGATAAGGGCTTGTGTGACTTCCCTCATCTCAAAGAAGATCGCGTCGTTTATCTGTGCTGGCATCTCGGTGAAGATTCGATCGGATACTGGCATGATCGGGAAGCAGGGTTCGCGAGCCGGGAGCCGCTGGAAGACAGGGACCTGTGAGGGCATTTCTTTGACGACACCCCCCGACAAAATATGTGTATCCGACATCGACTGCGTTGTCGCGATCGGGGTGACCCCTGAAGAGCGCACGATGAGGCAGCGTTTGTCGGTCGACGTGGAAGTCGAGACCGACGTTCGCGAGGCTGCCCGGAGCGATTCACTTAAAGATGCTCTCGACTACGCCGAGATTGTAAGACTGGTTGTGGAACTGGCAGGTAGCCGTGATTTTCATCTCATCGAAACGTTTGCGGAACTCATTGCCGGTCAGCTGCTTTCGAACGCGAGGTGCGATACTGTCCGCGTTGTGGTCCGAAAACTGACACCAGTTCTTACCAGCCGCGTCCGAGATGTTTCAGTGGAAATCGTCAGAGCACGTGGGGCGGACTCCGATTGAGATGTCAAACGACTTTAAAAAAAGGACTTCGCTGTCAGAATTGTGTTGAAGAAGTCGAAAAATCTGCGTTATTCTACTTCCCGCTTCGTGTCAGTCTGGCAAAGTGCATCTGCCCGGCTGTATGTGCTTAGAAAAGCTTGCACTTATATTCACTGGGACCTGCGTTTTCCGACGGTCCCAACCCACAGGAGTTGTCTTCCCGGCGGGCCGGATGAGGCCACAGGCAACGGGCAAGGCGAACACGTTTTTAGGAGGCACATTGGCTACCTCACCCCAGCAGACGACTACCGTCGCGCCTAATAATGGCGGGCCGGCTAAGATCCCGCTGCGCACGCGGACAATGAAGGCGGTAGACGCGGCCGTATGTTATTCAGCTGGCGTCGCCTTCGACGCGATATACGCCGTCAGCAAGTATGACCCCAAGGCAGCCTTCACGCCGAAGTGGTCCGAGAAACCCCTGCAGAAGTCCTGGCAGAAGACCAAGCCCACATTGGGATGGCCCCGCCAGACCGATTCACTCTGTCCTCAGTGTGTTCGGGAGGCGCGCGAAGCCATTGTTAGCGGACGGCAGGACTGGACGACCTTGCTTAACGAGAAAGTCGGTGAAGTGAAAGCCGATATCGTGGAGCGTGACGGACAGGTTTGGATGGTCAAAAATTGTCCGCAGCACGGCCAGATCGAAGACATGATGGCTGTCGATGTCCGCTTCCTGGAATGGATTGAGAAGAACTTCCCAGGGCGAGATATGCCGTCTCATAACGATAAGGATCTGCACAATCACGGAAGCAGCACGATTAAGCACGGTCGTGGCAGCGTTCTCACGGTCGATCTGACGAACCGTTGCAATATGATGTGCGACCCCTGCTTTATGGATGCGAATCAAGTCGGTTATGTCCACGAACTTACCTGGGACGATATCCAGGAGATCATGGACAATGCGATGAAGATCAAGCCGCGCCGGCAGATGTCGATTCAGTTTTCCGGCGGTGAGCCGACGATGTCTCCGTTCTTTTTGGATGCCGTTCGGTACGCCAGAAAGCTCGGGTTTGCGAGCACGCAGGCCGCCAGCAACGGCATCGAGTTCGCCAAGAGCAAAGAATTCTGCCGTGCAGCGGCGAAAGCGGGCCTCCGGTATGTGTACCTGCAGTTCGACGGGATCGGCAATGATGCGAACAGTCACCGGCAGGTCGGCAATTTGTTTGACGTGAAACTGAGGGCGATCAATAACCTGCACGAGGCGGGTGTGGAAATCATTCTGGTGGTCACGCTGGTCAATGGAATCAACAACGATCAGGTTGGCTCGATCCTTCGTTTCGCGATGGACAATCCCAAGAAGATTGCCTTCATTTCGTTCCAGCCGGTTTCTTTCACCGGGCGGGACGAAGAAATTACGGCGGAACGCAGACTCCGCCAGCGATATACGCTCTCGCACCTTGCTCATGACGTCAAACAGCAGGTGGGTATTACCGAACCCACGCGCGATTGGTTCCCGCTTTCTTTGATGGGTTCCTTCGCTGATTTTGCCGACCTGGCGCATGGGTCGGAACGGGAATGGGGGCAGGTCAGTTGCGGCTGTCATCCCAATTGTGGCGTGGGTACGGCGTTGATGATTAACAAGGAAACCAAGGAAATGGTTCCGGTGCCGCAGTTCCTGAACATACCCGCATTGGTGAGCGACATGCAGAACGTCACCGATGCCGGCCGCGGGAAATGGGCGTCGAACGCCATGATGGGTCTCGCGCTCCTGAAGCACTATAACCCCCACCGGGCGCCCGCCAGCCTGACCTTGGCGGCCCTGTTCAAAAAGTTCGACAAGTCGTTCGGATTGACTGGCAGGGATTACGGGAAGATAACGGGCGAGGACCGGCTCTCGGACATCGAGAAGCGGCGTTCTGATCCCTGGAACTTCTTGTTTGTCGCCGGGATGTGGTTCCAGGACCTCTTCAACTATGATTTCCGGCGCACCGAGATGTGTATCATCCCCTACGCAACGCAGATGGGGGAAATTTCCTTCTGTGCCTATAACACCGGTATCGGATGGAGAAACATCATCGAAAATATGTACAAAACGCACACCGTGGCCGAGTGGTATAAGGAAAACGGAAAGCACGGCGTCTATGCCGGAGGCAAAGAAGTGGAGTTGGATTCCATTGAACACGGCCTCGTCATTCAGTCTGCAGACGCCGAACGCGTGCGTGATCGTGGAGAACTTCCGATGACGGCCGCAGACGAAGAGAAGCAGCGGCGGAAGGCGAAGCGGGAAGCGGCCAAGACGCGCGAAATCTATGAAGAAATGGTCCTTGGGAAGAAACCCAGCAAGCTCGATTTGATCAAAATCGAGGTGCTGAACCGCAAGGAAGAAAACGAAGCGGCCATGTCCGCGTCCAAGTAAGCAAGCAGTTTTCGCAATAAGAAGGCGGCCCGTTCGGGCCGCCTTTTCTTTTGGCGCATAGTGTTCTGGGTCAGAAGTTATCGATAGAAGATTTCGCTCGGTCGTTCATTCAGGCATCCTGTCTGAACGACCGGCGACCCTCGCCATCATCCTGATGGCGAGGCCTATAGGATCAACGGAATGTTGAAGCCGTCACCAAGACGTCTAGATTAAAAAGATGATCGGATCTGTACGAATTTGTGAAGCAATGATCTTCTGTCCGACGACCCTAAATTCCCAGAACTTTCCGTCCTTCTTCAGAAATCCTCTCAGCAGTCCATTGGGGCTCCCATACCACCTGGACTTTCGGTTCCGGGAAGCCCGCTTCCTGCAGTTTGGATTGGATGTCGAGGCTAATTGTCTCGCTCGATGGGCAACCGGGAGCGGTTAAGGACATCGTGATTTTGAGTTCCTCGTTCTCCAGGTCGACGTCGTATATCAAACCGAGGTCCACTATGTTCAGCGGTATTTCCGGGTCGTAGCACTCTTTGAGTACTTCCATCACGAGTTCCTTCGGGCTCAGTCCAACGAGTGCGGGATCTCTGAGATTGCTGACCGGGTTGTCGTGCTTGGGCTCGGGAGGAGGCGGTGGTGGGCGGTAAGTCAGGTCGACATCGGGCTCCCCTTCCGACGGTGCAGTGACCTGCCCCTGTTTCCGGTTGGCGTATATCAGTCCAATTAGTAGTAAAATCGGGAAGGCAATCAGTAAGTAGAAAAGCAAGTTCTTCTCCTCGACCTATGGGTCCGCCAAGATCGCGACCGAGAAATCCCACTGTTACAGAAGTGAAGGGATGTTGTCAACGCCACCGGGCTGGGACTTCCCCCCAACGTACGGTGGTGGGCGGTAAGGAAATTTGGGAGTTCTGGTGGTGGTTATCGGAACACGAACCGCCCTTTGGCGTATCACACGGAGGCCCTAGAAGTTTGCTATAATAATCCGTTGTGCCAACCAGATAATCGGTGACCCACGCTGGAACGCGTATCACGAGAACCTTACGACAAGGGGTTAAAGACATATGGCTTCCGTCTCCGCGAAAGCGCTAGCCCAGCCCACGATAGAAGTTGCAACAGGGCCATATACGGTAGCGAGTACGACGATCAAGTTCGACACTGAGGATCGGATAGAACTGCACAATCTGACCCGACAGATGCGAGACTTTGTCGTAGCATCTGGTGTTCAAGCCGGCCAATTGACCATCGCTTCGATGCATACCACGTGCGCCGTTTTCGTGAACGAGTGGCAGGACGCTTTGCTGTTCGATATTGAGACGCATCTGGAAAATCTGATCAGCCGCGGAGCCTACTACAGGCACAACGATCCCGAATGGTCGGACTGTGACCGTAGCAATGCGGACTCGCATCTGAGGACCCTCATGTTGGGTACCCACGTCACGCTGCCAGTTGCCGATGGCGACCTCGTCCTCGGAGTATGGCAAAGCGTCATGATGGCGGAACTCGATGGCCCGCGCGAGAGGATCATCCAACTACAGGTGATGGGTACTCAATCCGGAGCGGAGTAGGCAACCGTTCTTGCAAAGCGCCGCGGTTCAAGCGCCGGCGGCCCGAGAGAAGATCTTGAGAGGAGGACCACAATGGCAGTAACTGAGTCGACAGCAATTACCTTGACGGCGAAGGCGGCAGAGAAAGTGAAAGAGATTCTGGCCGACCAGGATGAGACCTACGCCGGTTTGCGAATTCAGGTCGTCGGTGGTGGATGTTCGGGTTATTCCTATCGAATGGGATTTGACAAAACCTGGAACGAGGATACAGATCAGGTACTGGACTTCGACGGCCTGAAAGTCTTCATCGATCGCGCCAGTATGCTCCAGGTGGGCGGTGCGGAAGTTGACTACGTCGATGGTCTCCATGGCGCCGGTTTCAAATTCAACAATCCGAACGCTACAGGTACGTGTGGTTGCGGCGAGTCGTTCAGCACCTAAGCCCTTTTGACCGTAGCTGCTAACCAGTAAGTTTGATGGGCCTCATCGCTCATATTGCGATGAGGCCTTTCTTTTGTTGGGTCACACTAAGAGCGCTCTTGTGTTTGTGCCTGATTCAGGCAATCATCGATAGGTCTATTTCCGCATCCTCAGGGGAGCCACGACCGGATTCTTGATCGAAGCCGGAAACAGGCTGAGAGGACCACACCGCGGGCTTGCGGGAGGTCGACCCTAGACTCGCCACTCAGGCGGGCGCCACCTGATTCGGGTAATGCCGACGGAGGGAGAATAAAAATGAGTTCTGCAAAGCCTTTCGATGATCGTTCCATCAGTCTGGATAAATCCTTTCCCAGCAGCCACCGGACCTATGTCCCTGGAAAGATTCATAGCGACGTTCGGGTGCCGTTTCGAGTCGTCGAATTGACCGATACCGCACTCGAGGATGGCCGCCGCGAATCCAATGAGTCTATCCGTGTGTACGACACCCGCGGGCCTTGGGGCGACACCGACATAAAGTGTGAACCCAGGCAGGGATTGCCGGCTCTCAGGACGGATTGGATTCTGAATCGGGGCGACACTGAGGAATATGGCGGCCGGCCTGTTCAACCCGAAGACGACGGTTATATCAGCGAAAAGCACCGCGATCTGGCGGAAGACAAACCCGGAGTGTCTCGCCTGGAGTTGTATCCGGGTTTAAGGAGAAGTCCTCGCCGCGCCACGAAAGGTGAGGCGGTGACACAGATGCACTACGCAAGACGGGGGATCGTTACCCCCGAAATGGAGTACGTCGCGATTCGTGAGAACCTGGGGCGTGAGGAAGTCTTTGCCACGAACCATGCTGATCGCTCCGAACTTGCTCACCAGCATCGCGGAGAGTCCTTCGGTGCGGCGATACCCGACTTCCTCACTCCGGAATTTGTGCGGGAGGAGATTGCCCGCGGACGGGCGATTATTCCGCTGAATATCAACCATCCCGAAGCCGAGCCGATGATTATTGGCCGGAACTTCCTGGTAAAGATCAACTCCAACATCGGGAACAGCGCCGTCGCCAGTTCGATCGAGGAAGAAGTTGAAAAGATGCAGTGGTCCGTTACATGGGGCGCAGATACTGTGATGGATCTGTCGACGGGTCGAAATATACACGCGACTCGCGAGTGGATATTGCGGAACTCGCCTGTTCCGATCGGTACGGTACCTATTTATCAGGCGCTTGAAAAGGTGGGTGGACGGCCTGAAGATCTGACGTGGGAAAGTTATCGGGATACCTTGATCGAGCAGGCCGAGCAGGGTGTAGATTACTTTACGATTCACGCCGGAGTTCTTCTCCGCTACATACCCTTGACGGCCAAACGCTTGACCGGCATCGTCAGCAGGGGAGGATCGATTCTCGCGAAATGGTGCCTCGCCCACCACGAAGAAAATTTCCTATACACCCACTTTGAAGAGATTTGCGACGTCATGCAGGCGTATGACGTGTCGTTCAGCCTGGGGGATGGGCTGCGTCCGGGATCGATTGCGGATGCCAACGACGAGGCGCAGCTGGGAGAGTTGAAGACCCTGGGCGAGCTGACGGAGATCGCCTGGAAGAAAAATTGCCAGGTGATGATCGAAGGTCCGGGGCACGTTCCGATGCACTTGATCAAAGAAAACATGGACCTGCAATTGGAGATGACCCACGAGGCGCCTTTCTATACGCTCGGCCCGTTGACGACCGACATCGCACCGGGTTACGACCACATCACCAGTGCGATCGGAGCAGCGATGATCGGCTGGTATGGAACCGCGATGCTCTGTTACGTCACGCCGAAAGAGCATCTGGGATTACCCGACCGCAAGGATGTCAAGGATGGGGTGATCGCCTACAAGATCGCGGCTCATGCCGCGGACCTCGCGAAAGGGCACCCCGGAGCTCAGGAACGCGACAATGCTCTGAGCAAAGCACGTTTCCAGTTCCGCTGGGATGATCAGTTCCATTTGAGCTTGGACCCCACCACCTCTCGCGACTTCCACGATGCGACGCTTCCCCAGGACGGGGCAAAGCTGGCCCATTTCTGCAGCATGTGTGGACCTCAGTTCTGTTCGATGAAGATCACCCAGGACGTCCGCGACTTTGCTGCCAGCCTCGACCTGGAAGAAGGCGAAGCCCTCAAGAAGGGCATGGCCGAAAAGAGCGAAGAATTCAAAGAGGCGGGCAGCGAGATCTATCTTAAGAAGTAAGAGGGACAGAACGCAGAGGCGCAAAGACGCAGAGGGAAATAAGACAGGTGTAGGTGCCTACAACTAGATCAACCAGAAGTGCTTGAGTTGGCAACACCATTGTTGGGAACCCATGAAAGTTCGCTCCGCCCAATATCAAATTGAGGGCGACTTCTTATTCTTTGCGCCTCTGCGTTGAAAATCCAATTCTCGAGTGGATCTAACGTATTGGGGCATGCCGGCTACTTGGAGTCGATGACCAGTTCGGGTTCGGAGATGATTACCTTGGTGTGGGGTGGAACCGATCGGGTCAGCCAGACGTTGCCGCCGATTACCGAACCTCGGCCGATGATGGTGTCCCCGCCCAGGATTGTCGCGCCGGAGTAAATCACGACATCATCTTCGATCGTCGGATGTCTCTTCTTCCCCCGTAAGATCTGTCCCGCTTCGTCTTTCGCAAAGCTTAGGGCACCGATCGTGACGCCTTGGTATAGCTTCACCCTGTCGCCGATTATGGTTGTTTCACCGATGACGACGCCCGTCCCATGATCGATAAAGAATCCCTTCCCCACTGTGGCGCCCGGATGGATATCGATGCCGGTCCGCGAATGCGCGTATTCGGTCATGATGCGGGGCAGGAGAGGGACTCCAATCCGGCTAAGCTCATGGGAAACACGGTAGACGCTGATAGCATAGATAGCCGGGTAGGCAAAGATGACCTCATCGGTGCTTTTGGCCGCGGGGTCGCCATCATAAGCCGCCTGAACGTCTTCGGAGAGCTGTCTGCGCAAGTCCGGAATCCTTCCGAGAAGATCCAGCGACTGGTCCTCGGCGATGGAATAGCAGTGTGTGCAGAGATCTCTGGAGAGTTCGCAAGCCGGCCTGACGCTGCGGTAAATTTCTTCGGTTAGGCGGGTGTAGATTGAATCGAGCAGGTCCCCGATGTGGTAGTCGATGTTCGACTCTTCGAGGTGTTTGTCACCATGGTATCCGGGATAAATGACTTCGAGAATGTCGTCGAGAATCTGGATGACAGAAGTCTTGTCTGGTAGAGGGACGACGTCCAGGTGCTGGAGTTTGGGTTCCAGCCGGCCGTAGGTATCCAGCACTGTCCGCGCGATATTGCGAACCTCGCCGCGCTTTCTAAGATGTTCCCTCATTTGGGTAGAACGCTCTTTGTGCGCTCGACTTGGACTTTTTCAGGACTTCCACTTCTCCAGCGATTGCTTGATGTCGGCCATGAACTGGTCTGCAATGGCGCCATCAATGATTCGATGGTCGAACGATAGCGCCAGATAAACCATGGGTCTCACCGCGATCGCTCCGTCAACGACCACAGGCCGAGGCTCGATCCCACCCATTGCCAGTATAGCAACCTGAGGTTGGTGGATGATGGGGATTCCAAACAGACCCCCGAAGTTGCCTGGATTCGTGACCGTAAAAGTGCCCCCCTGAACTTCATCCGGTAGCAGTTTCTTCGTGCGCGCGCGCTCGCTCAGATTGGAGGTTGCCCGCGCCAGGTCGAGCAGCTTCATTTCGTCGGTCTTGCGGATCACCGGAACGATCAAACCACCTTCTAGCGCGACCGCTATCCCGACGTTTATCGCTTTCTTATGCACGATGTCGTCCCCGTCGACGGACGAATTGATAATCGGAAACTTACGGATCGCCTTGGCAACAGCCTGGATGAAGAATGGCGTGATCGTCAACTCGACGCCCGATCGTTGAAACTCGGGCTTTAGCTCTGTTCTGGCGTTCATTATGGCGGAGCAGTCGACTTCAAAAACAGTACCTACGTGAGCTGAGGTGCGTCGGCTTGCCGTCATGTGGTCCGCAATGGATTTCCGCATCGCGGTCATCGGCACGCGCTCAGCGTCTCCATCGGTTGCCGGCGTTTTCTCTTCCTCACGTTGTTCGATAAAGCTCTGAATGTCCCGTTTCGTAATGCGTCCGCCTTCGCCCGTACCCTTGCCTTCCATCTCGGCGAGGTCGATACCGTGATCCCGAGCCATCCTGCGGACCATCGGGGACGATGGGACACTCGTTCCTTCAGGTGGTTTCGAGGCTGTGGGGAGGGGCGTCTCCGCCACGGGTTCTCTGCTCTCACCGGTCTTACGGGTCTCTTCTGAGCCAGCGGCCGCGTCACTTCCCGCGCTTGTGATCAGCGCGACTACTGTGTTGATTTCGACGGTCTCGCCTTCTGCGATGACGATTTCTTTTAGCGTGCCCGCAGCCGGCGAGGGAATTTCTGAGTCGACCTTGTCGGTTGATATCTCGAATAGCGGTTCGTCGCGCGCGATCGTATCCCCCGGTTGTTTAAGCCACTTCGTGATGGTTCCTTCGAAAATGCTTTCGCCCATCTGGGGCATGATTACCTTGGTTTCAGACATGAGATCGAAGTCCTGTGTCGTTGGGAATGACTCGTTATTCAGTACTGGTGTCCTCTGTCACAAATTCGATGCTTAATCAGTGTGTCTCAGTCCGACCCGATTACCTTATTACTCTGGACACCTCGGCTGCCGCCTTTTTACTCTGAATGCCGTCCACCCGCACCGTCGGACCGGTGCGGGTCGTTCCAGGGCCCGCTTCAACAATCCGTCAATCCTTAAATGCCTCGCCGTCAGGATGATGGCGAAGATCGCCGGTCGTTCAGACAGGATGTCTGAATGAACGACCGAGCGACATCTCATATCGCGAACTTCCGACCTAGTGGCCTGTAACAGAGGTATTGATAGCAGCGTTCGGAGCGCAACGGGATCGTATTCGAGGCGCGCCGCCCGAGGCAATGCTTTCTCATTCCGAGAAGGCGCAACGACGAAGACGGTCCCGTTGGGCCCGAACCCTTTGGGCCGATGGGGGTTGCCGGCGATCTCGTCGTTGCGGGCCGTCATCGATGTCAGAGCATCGACTTCCGTCCCGCGCCTCGACCTCGCCGGCAAGACCCATCGGCGCTGCTGTCAATACCTCTGTTACAGGCAACTAGTAAGCGTTCAGTTCTCGCGCGACCCGAACTATATCGGATACTTTAGGCAGGAAGAACTCCTCCAGAGGCGGACTGTAGGGTACCGGTGTGTCGGGTGCGGTAATCCGACGGATTGGTCCATCCAAATGGTCGAACGCTTCTTCAGAGATTGTGGCCGCAAGTTCACCCGCAAACCCCCCGGTTCGCGTGTCCTCGTGGAGAAGGATGACTTTATTCGTTCTCTTGACGGACTCGAGGACGGTCTCTTTGTCGTAGGGCAGCAGGGAACGCAGATCCACGACCTCGACGTCGATACCTTCTTTTTCCAATTCCTTAGCGGCGTCCAGGGCCACGAATACCATGGCGCCGTAAGTAATCACGGAAACGTCAGACCCGCTTCGTCGTATAGCAGCCTTTCCGATCGGTACCACATAGTCGTCATCGGGCAACTCCGCTTTGATCCGCCGATACAAGAACTTGTGTTCGAAGAAAATGACGGGATCGGGATCCCTTATCGCCGCTTTCATCAATCCCTTGGCGTCGTATGCCGTGGCCGGACAGACGACTTTCAATCCCGGAGTGTGTACATAGTACATTTCCGGGTTCTGGGAATGGAACGGTCCGCCGTGAACCCCGCCTCCACTGGGTCCGCGCACCACGATCGGCACTCCGGCGCCCCAGCGATAACGGCACTTTGCCGCAAAATTCGTGATTTGATCGAACGCGCAGGAAATAAAGTCGGCGAACTGCATTTCCGCGATCGGGCGCATGCCCATCATCGCCGCTCCGATGGCCGCGCCGACAATGCCCGATTCGGATATCGGAGTGTCGATCACCCTGTCTTCTCCAAACTCGTCGAGCAGTCCCGCCGTTACCTTGAATGCCCCGCCGTAAACACCCACGTCCTCACCGAGAACGAAGACACTCTCATCCCGGGCCATCTCTTCCCAGATGCCCTGCCGGATCGCCTCAACGTAGGTTGTTGTTGCCAACGGTTGCTAGTCCTCGGAGTACACGTTTGTCAGGCAGTCTTCCGGGTTTGGGTAGGGATCTTTCTCCGCCAGGGCGACTGCCTCGTCGATTTCGCCGATGACTCTCTCGGTGAGCTTATCAATCTTGGATTCGTCCAGCAGGCCCTTTTCGGTCAGGGATGCTTCGAACCGCTGGATCGGATCTCGCTTTTCCCAATCCTCGAAAAGCTCACTCGGAACGTAGCTGGCGTTGTCATGAGCCGAATGCCCCGTCATGCGGAAGCTTTTGCATTCGACCAGACTCGGTCCTTCGCCGTTACGGGCTCGCCCGATCGCCGCCGAAACGGATTTTCGAACCGCGACGACGTCGTTGCCGTCAACGATCTCCCCCGGCATGTCATAGGCGCTGGCCCGGTCTGCCACGTGCTCGACGGCCATCTGACGGTCTAATGGTGTGGAGTAGGCGTATTGGTTGTTGTTGCAGACGAACACGACCGGGCACTTCATAACCGTCGCCATGTTGACCCCTTCGTGCCAGTCTCCCCTGCTGGTCGCGCCGTCTCCGAAAAAACACAGGACGACGCGCTTCATTTTCCGGAGTTTGAACGACATTCCGATCCCGGTGGCCACGGGCACGCTGTCGCCAAGCATACTGACGAAAGCAATGAGGTTGTGCTCGAGCGAACCCATGTGCATATTACCGTCCTTGCCCTGGGTCGGCCCTGTTTTTCGTCCCATGTACTGGGCCAGAATTTCGCGCGCTGTCATTCCGCGCATCAAAAAAGCGGCCATGTCCCGGTGAGAGACGCTGACGACATCGTCGTCCGCCAGATCCATACAGGAGCCGACTGTAATCGCCTCCTGGCCGCGGCCCACGTATACTCCGCCCACGATCTTTCCCTGGCGATAGAGTTTCTTCTCGATTCTGTCCTCGAGTTCGCGGGTCAGCTTCATGTAGTAGAGCATGTCGGTGAGTGCCTGAGCGCCTGATAGGTGGGAAGGCGTAGACTCTCCGACAGCCGATTGAGATTTGGTGGTTTTCACGGTTATACCCGCTTTCCCGATATGGTTTCTGGCTCGGCAGCTTAGGGGGCACAATATCGCATAAGAGGCACGTTTTTCAAGCGCAGCCAGGGCCCTTAAAAGGTTGACAAATCGAATTTCCCGGCTGCCCCGGCCGCCAGGAAATTGGAGCAACAACTATCCCCCTGGACGGCGTCATCTCCTCGGCGCCTGCCCGCCGTATCGCTCAAGCAATTCCAGACTGAAAGGGGCGTGTCCGGGATTCGGGTCGAAGCCCCGATAGATCGTATGGCAGGCATAGCAAACCGCGACCTCACCGACCATAAAATAAATAATGGCGTCCACCACAGCGGTCGCTATCAGCGCCAGCATCGCGTAAAAGGTGTTTGATCGGGCAAAGAAGACAAGGCTCCCCAGCACGCCAATGACGACGATCGAAATGCCGAGCGCTCGGTTGAAATCCTTTTGGATGTAGAAGTTATCGTGCCCACAGAGTGCGCATATGTCGACCATCTGTCCCGCCTTCAGCGACTCGGTGACTCGTAGATCGCTGTCATGGCCACATGTCGGACAGGCGAAGGCCTGAGCGTCGGCGGGCACGATTTGCAGTTCCCGTTCACAGTTGGAGCACTTGAAATGTATAATTTGAGCCATGCGATTCCTTCTTAGCGCAGCGATTATAGCCCTCCTTTTCGACTCTGTGGGCTCCGCCCAGTCCCTGGCCGATGTCGCCAGGGCCGAGCGGGCCCGGAGGGAAGGTTCCTCGTTTGAGGGTGCCATTTACACGACTGAACAGATCCAGGGCCGGTATGCGCCTGCGGTAGCGGCTCCTCAAGCGGTCGATCCTGAAGTACTCGGTGCTTTGGAGGATTTGCGGGACAGTCTACTGCAGTTCGGGGCGGATGTGGCTGAGCCGACCGCGGGGCTCCTGGAGGCCGGTACCGGTGGCGCGGGCGCGATGGTTGAAATGCTGGAAGCGTTCGAAGCGGGCTCGCTCGAGGAAATCCAACGTCTCGAGACTGAGCTTGCCGATCCCTCTATTTCTGACGAGGAGCGATCTGCGCTCGAAGCCGAACTGGTGGATGCACAGCAGGTCTTGTCTGAAGTGCGGACGGAACTGATTCCGGCGCGCCTGCAATCTGGAGAACTGCAGGCGGCCGAGCAGCAGTTCGAATCAACTCGGCGCGAGATCGAAGCCGCCGGCTTTTTGCCTGGAGCCGAAGACGGCCCCCCACCCGCTGACGGCGAGGAGGCCTGGGAAGCATGGCAGGCCGCCGTTGCCGAGCAGCGGGCGCTTGTCCAGAATCTGAGCGACAACGAAGTTCGGCAATTACTGGAAATCACGCGTTTGCGGGGATTCGTGACAGCACCGACAGGGTCGCAGCGGGAACGCAATCAGGCTCAAATAGAACTCGGACTTGCGGACAGTCAACTGACAGACATCCGAACAGCACTGGACGAAGCCCGCATTGAGCTGGAGCGTTTGGAGGCCGAGAGCCCCGACCCCTAACCTTCCTTGAGCCCTCGAGGATGCCCCCAATAAATCCAGTGCCCCGGTCGAGATTGAACGGACCTGTGCGCGTTTCCGGTGATCCAAGTGTCGAAGACGTCACAAAGGACGGGTCCGTCGGAGAATACCAAATGAGGGAAAGCGCACCCTTGATCCAGATGCGAGGGATCTCGAAATCATTTCCAGGGGTGCGTGCGCTCGACGACGTTTCCCTTGCCGTCATTTCCGGCGAAGTGCACATGCTGCTCGGGCAGAACGGAGCCGGCAAGTCGACGCTGATCAAGGTGCTGTGTGGGGCGCATTCTCCCGACGCGGGTGAGTTCCTGATCGACGGTCGCCCCGTTATTATCCGCTCCGTGGCCGACGCGCGCCGACTGGGCGTTGCCGTCATCTTCCAGGAATTTTCTCTCGTTCCCTGCCTCAACATTGCTCAGAACATTTTTCTTGGCCGCGAGTTCAGAGGAAGGTTGCCGGGCCTTGTCGACCAGCGTCGGATGCATGCCGAGGCCCGCGTGCTGCTCGACACTCTGGGCATGAAACTCGACACGCGTACCCGTGTGGACAAGTTGGGTGTGGCCGAGCAGCAGATGGTCGAGATAGCGAAAGCGCTCTCCCAGAACGCACGCATCCTGGTGATGGACGAACCCACCGCTGCGATCTCGGATCACGAGATCGAACGCTTGTTCGAACGCATTCGGAAGCTCAAACAGGAAGGCATTGCGATCATTTACATCTCCCACCGCTTGAGCGAAGTGTTTGCGATCGGAGACAAAATCACTGTACTTCGGGACGGCCGAAACGTCGCGTCGCTTGAACCTGCGGGTACGAGCATGGGAGAGTTGGTGCGCCTGATGGTTGGGCGCTCCCTCGATACGCCGGGCGGTCAAACCGTCTCGCGCGAGCCCGGCGAGACCGTCCTCGATGTGCGGGAACTGAAAGCCGTCAACGGCATTGACGGAGCGAACCTCAAGGTGCGGGCCGGAGAGATCGTTGGACTCGCGGGTCTGGTCGGATCCGGGAGAAGCGAACTGGCACGCGCCATTTTCGGCGCCGACAGAGTTCTCAGTGGAGAAGTGAGGCTGGAAGGCTCTCGGTTAAAAGGCAATCCTGCCGACGCTGTGCGTCGTGGTGTCGGACTCGTTCCTGAAAATCGCAAGGAAGAAGGTGTGGCCCTCATTCGCTCGGTTCAAGACAACCTCCTGGTCGCAGGTTTGGGGAGTCTTTTCCCTGATCGCTGGTACCGGTTCAGAAAGGCGGCCAGGGTTGTTGCCGGCCTCATTGACCAACTCAGGGTCGCGACGCCTTCGCCGGGAAGGCTTGTAAAGTTTCTCAGCGGTGGTAATCAGCAGAAGGTGGTTATCGGCAAGTGGCTCAACGCTAGCACGCGGCTTTATATTTTTGACGAACCCACCCGCGGTATCGATGTCGGGGCCAAGGCGGAAGTCTTCGGGCTGATAGAGACACTGGTTGCCAGAGGGGCCGCTGTGCTGATGATCAGCTCTGAGCTGCCCGAAGTCGTTTCTTTCTGCGACCGGGTATACGTTATGCGAAACAAGAGAATCGTTGGAGAACTCCGGAGTCGCGAGTTGACGGAAGAAAACATTCTCAAACTGGCCATGCACCATGGGTGAAGCTTCCGGCATTACGGTGACTCCGGGTCCTGCCAATAGAGGCTGGATCTCACGCGCCGCGAGGGTTCCGGGTGTCGCTTATCTGTTGGCGCTGATGCTGGTGGTGTTTTCTGTCTTTGGGCCACGTTTCGCCTCCATACCGAATCTGCTCAACATCGGAACGCAGTCTTCGATTCTTCTTTTGCTGGCCTTGCCCATGACGCTGATCATCATGGCCGAAGGCCTGGACCTGTCGATGGGCGCGGTTCTTGGCTTGAGTGGCATTGTCCTGGCGATGGCGCTGGTGGCAGGCTACCCGATCATTGTTGGCTTGGCAGGTGCTTTGTTGGTGGGTCTTGTCTTTGGAGTCGCGAACGGATTGTTGGTCACCGCTCTCGAGATGCCACCCTTTGTTGTAACTCTGGGGACTTTGGGTGTCGCCCAGGGGGCCGCACTTGCAGTGACCGACGGGCAGAGCGTTGTGGGTATCGGACTGGGGCTGTCCACACTCTACTCCAGCACCTGGGGCGGCCTTCCGTTTTCGGTGCTCGTGGCCGTGGTGGCCTACTCGGTGTTTCACTTTCTCTTGTACCACACACGCTTCGGCACCTACGTGTTTGCCATCGGTGGCAATCGCGAGGCCCTGATTCTTGCCGGCGTGCCCGCAAGTCTGTATCAGGTATCAATATACGCCCTCGGAGGGGTGATGGCTGGATTCGGGGCGCTGCTCCTGACGGGTCGCATGAACTCGGGACACCCGACAGCGGCCATTGGGATGGAGTTCGATGCGATTGCCGCCGTCATCGTTGGGGGAACCCGGTTCGAACGTGGTGACGGCTGGTTACCGGGCACTGTACTTGGGGTCCTGGCCGTCGGTGTACTGAAGAACGGACTGAATGTCATAGCCGTTCCGTCTTCGCTCCAGGTTGCCAGCATTGGACTACTGGTCATCCTCGCGTTGCTTGTCGATTCGATCCGGGGGCGAGCATGACCGAAGCCAACACGACCGCCTTTCAGCACAGCGGACTGGGGGTGAATGTGTCCGCCGTCGGATACCGCTTGATCGGCGTGCTGGGGCTCGGGATAGCGCTCGCGATTTCCACCGACGCTTTTCTGACTGTTCCAAATTTGCTCAATGTGCTGCGGCAGGCGAGCCTGATCTTCCTGATCGGATCGGGCCTTACGCTGGTCATCGTGGCCGCAGGTCTCGATCTGTCTGTGGGGGCGACCGTTGGACTGAGTGCCTGTCTGGCAGCGGCCGCGATTCAGGCGACAGGAACGATCACGCTGGGTATTGCGGCCGGACTTGCGTGTGGTCTGCTCATAGGCGTTCTGAACGGGTTCATGGTTACCTTGTTGCGGCTCCCACCCTTCATAGCGACTTACGGCATGCTTTGGATGGTATACGGAGTCAACTACTGGTACATGGCGGGCAGTACGATTTACGGTTTTCCTCCGGGGTTCCGGAATCTGGGCAGCGGCTACTGGCTGGGCATCCCTATTCCGGTCTATTTAATGGGTTTGTGTATCCTTGTGGGCGGCTTGTTCACAAACTACACTACGTACGGCCACGATGTATACGCGATCGGAGCGAACCGAGAGGCGGCGCGTCTATCAGGTATTCCCGTCCGATCCCGGCTCATGCTCGTATATACATTGAGCGGTGCGATGGCAGGCCTGTCGGGAGTGGTCTACCTGGCGCGGCTGAACTCAGCCGAAGCCGGCATCGGCGAACCCCTCCTGTTGCCCGCAATCGCGGCCGTGCTGATCGGTGGTACCTCTCTCTTTGGTGGAGTGGGCAGTCTCTCAGGTACCTTCATCGGCGCGCTTATCCTGACACTGGCACTTAACGGAATGAACCTGCTCACGATCGATGCCAACTGGCAACCCTTGATCACAGGGGCTATTGTGTTGCTGGCCGCGTGGATCGATGCTTCGACCCGGAGGCGGGCCGAGGCGCGTGCCTGAGTCCCGGGCATTAGACCCGGCCGTGAAAATCTTGTTGTAGGAGAGGAGAAACCCATGAAAGGTGCATGGCTCGGAAAGCTGAACATTGTGGTTCTTCTTGTCGGGGGTCTGGCTTCGTGTGCTGTGGGTGGAGTCGACGAAGGGACGGACGGTGAAACGGGCGAAGCAAGAGAAACCATCGCGGTTTTCACCAAGAATCAAACCAATCCCTTTTTTGCGACTGTGCGCGCCGGAACTGAAAACGCGGCTGCGCAAATGAATGCAAACGTCATTCAGTACGTGCCCACAAGGCCCGACAGTATCCCCGAACAGATGAGCCAGATCGAAGACACCATCATCAGCAGGCCCGATGCGATCGTCTTCATCCCGGTCGATTCGCAGGCGATGGTTCCCGGCGTTCTGATGCTGAACGTGGCCGATATACCGGTGATAAACATCACGGATCCGATATTGGGCGGCGAGGTCGTCACTTTCATGAATTGTGACGAATTCAATCTTGCCCAGAATACGGCACGGTTCCTTCTGGAAGAACTCAACGGCGGCGGAAACGTGATCATTCTTGAAGGTGTGGGCGGGTCCCTGAACAGCAACAATCGCGTGGGAGGGTTCATGGCAGCACTGGAAGAGTTTCCGGATGCCACTTTGTTGGCTTCGCAAGCCGGAAATTTCCAGCGCCTCCAGGCGCTCCAGGTAATGGAAAACCTCCTTCAGACCTACCCCGAAGTCGACGGAGTCCTTGCTGCCAACGACTCGATGGCATTGGGAGCGATCGAAGCTCTCGATGGGGCCAACCGCGAGGCGCTGGTCGTCGGGCTCAACGGCACGAAGGAGGCGATTGACTCCATAAAAGCGGGAACGTTGCTGGCAACCGGGGACTGTGACGGTTTCATGCATGGATGCATGGGCACGATGGCCGCGGTCCGACACCTGCGCAACCTCCCCGTGCCCGAGACCTTCGACTTTATGGTGTCCGTCATCGATGAAACCAACTACGAACCCCTCGACATCCCTTTAGGTCTGCGTGTCTGCCCGGCATGGGAGAGTGTGGTCGGGTTAGTGGAAGGTGAATGACAGGGCGAGCAATGGGACTTGAACCCCCGGCCACTGGAGCCACGATTCTAGGCTCGGGGGCTCCAACCCATGCCGGCCACCCTTGTATCTATCTTAAAATTAAATGTTTAAGGTCCTTTGAGACGGTTCGTTCCACAATCCGGAATCGCCTGTAACGAGGCTGGAGTGGCCCGGGTTCGGATGGATCGGGCCCGTCGCGGCCAAAGTCATGAGCATAGTCTTCGAGTAACTGCCCCTGCCAGTACCCTACGAGCAGAAGTCGTTGACCGCCGAGTGTCACACCATAGTTTCGCTGTTGACTGGGGTGTTGTGTTCCCCTTGATTGCAGGGCGCTCAATGTTAAGCCTATTTCCTATGCTGCAATTTCTTGAACGTGCTAGATTCGCTTGGAGAACGACTCAGTTCCGTGGGAGATCCATCATGAGAAGGATGTTGCCGGTTGTTGCCGCAACAATCATGTGCGCCCTATCTGCATCGGCTCATCACAGCCCGGCCGGTTTTGATTTGGAATCCGTTGTGGCCATGCAAGGCAGGGTGAGTCGCGTCGACTGGGGAAACCCACATGTCTATTTTGTCGTCGAGACCACCGACGATGCTGACCAAGAACTGGAATGGCTGGTCGAAACAGATCCAACGTCAATCTTGATTCGGAATGGTTGGACTGCCGAATCCTTAAGCCCCGGGGATCAGGTCACGCTACGTGCGCATCCCGACAGGAATGCTCAACGGAACCACGCATTGCTCATATCCGTGGCCACCGAAAGTGGTGCCGTCTTGACACCAAGATCAAGCGGGGTGGAAACCGCCTCAGCTGCGCCCAGTCTCTCGGGCGTGTGGGACGCCATGCGGGGATTCAACCGAAGACGGTTCACTGATGTCGTTTTGACCGAAAAGGGGAGGGCCGCGCTGGCCGCCTATAGCGAGACGGATAGTCCGGCATCGAACTGTGTCCCGCATACCGCGCCGTTTCTTCCTGGCTTGCCTTACTTGAACGAAATCGTACTTGGCGACGAATCCGTGATTATTTGAAGTGAGTTCTTCCGCGTCGACCGGATTGTGTATATGGATGGACGCAGACATCCCGCCAACGGGGTACGTAGGAACCAAGGCCATTCGATCGGCCGGTGGGAGGACGACGTTTTGGTCGTTGACACGACGCTTTTCGAGGACCACCGGACGGGCAATCGGGTAGGCAATATACAGGGTGTACCCTCCGGAGCGCAGAAGCATGTCATTGAAAGGTATGCGCTGAGTTCGGAAGCGACTCGGCTTACGCTCAGCTTCGTTCTTGAGGATCCCGAGTACCTGGCCCAACCGCTGACCGGTAGTGTCGAATGGGACTATGCGCCCGGATTCGAGTTACTGCGGTTCGACTGCGATCCTGAGGTGGCCAGCCGCTATAGGTTTCAGTAATACATAACCGGACTACTGTGGCGATCGGTCACCGCACAGCCACCCGTTCCTTCAGTTCTTCAAGCCAGTTCAGCACGATGTTGAACCGGCAGTAGCGCGTCTCGCCGCTGGTCGTCGAATGACGAGTAACCTTCCGCGCCAGGAATTGCTGCCGGTCGGGAAGAATCGATTAGCTTCAAGTGGACGTGTAACAGAATCGTTGCTTATCTTGTGTAGATTGTCGGCCTCCAGGTCCGGGAAAGGGCAACAATCCCGCACAGATGAGCGATCAGTGGCCAGCCCTTTCAGGCTCGCGAATCCCATTGGATGTTCATTGACATGGGGCTGGTTTGAAGAGATCATTCCCGAAAAGCAGACGGACACCTGCATGCAAAGCGCAGTGGTCGAGAGGAGAACGATCGGATGCGAAACCGCTTGAAGACAGTTGTGGTGGCGATGCTAATTGTCACAACCGGATTTTGGTTATTCCCGGCCCCTGCAGCGGGCCAGACACCCGCCTACCAGGCCCCGAGACTCGCAGACGGCAGACCCGATCTGAACGGGATTTGGCAGGGCCTGAACGAGGCAAACTGGAATATCGAGGCACATGCCGCGTCCGAGGCCGTCCTACCGGAGTTCGGCGCGCAGTTCGCAGTTCCTCCAGGGATAGGGGTAGTTGAGGGTGGACCGATCCCCTACCTGCCGGCTGCGTTGGAACAAAGGAATCAAAACTTCGAGGACCGCCTGATGCTCGACCCCGAAGTGAAGTGTTATTTGCCGGGCGTGCCACGAGCTACATACATGCCCTATCCGTTTCAGATCATTCAGAGCCAGGACACGATCCTGTTCAGCTATGAGTATGCAGGCGCTGTCCGCGTCGTGAATATGGGGGATGCGACCGAGGCACCTGCGGACAGTTGGATGGGATGGTCCAACGGCCGGTGGGAGGGGGAGACCCTGGTGATCGACGTGGCTGCTCAGAACGACCAGACCTGGTTCGACCGGGCAGGGAACTTCCACAGCAACGCCCTGCACGTGGTTGAACGCTACACTCCCCGAAGTCCTGACACTTTAATGTACGAAGCTACGATCGATGACCCCAATACGTTCTCGCGACCCTGGACGATACGCATGCCGCTCTATCGTCGGGTCGAAGCAAACGCGCAAATCATGGAATTCAAGTGTCCGGAGTTTGCGGAAGAGTTTCTTTATGGTCATCTCCGCAAGCAGCCGGAAGACTGATATTTCTTGCCCGCTGTCAAACTGGGGGAGCCTCAGATTGGCGAAGCCGATGGAGGGTTCAGAATTGAGACATCGATTTTGTTTGGTGATGATCCTGATGATTTCTTTACCGATGGTCGGTAACGCATGGCAGGAGACGCCGTGGGGCGATCCCGACCTCCAGGGGATCTGGTCCAACAGGACAATCACCCGACTGGAAAGACCACCGGAGCTTGCGGGGAAAGAGTTTTTCACCGAAGCGGAAGCCGCCGAATACGTTAGAGACAGGCTGGAGCGAACCAACAGGGACCGTCGAGACGGGCCCGCCGAGACGGACGTGCGACGCGCCTACAACGATTTCTGGTGGGACAGCGGGACCACGGTGGTGAAGACACTCCGTACTTCGATCATTATCGATCCAACGGATGGGCACATACCACAGCTCACCGAAGAAGCGGAGAAGCTGGCCGCGGCACGGGCCGAGGAGCGCAGGCTCCACCCCGCGGACGGTCCCGAGAGCCGGTCGCTGGGTGACCGCTGTATCTGGTGGGGGAGCACCGGGCCCCCCATGCTGCCCACGGCCTACAACAACAACTATCAGATCGTGCAAAGTCCCGGATACGTCTCCATTCTGGCCGAATTGATGCATGCAGTCCGGATCATCCCGCTGGACGGGGGTCCGCACCTTCCGGAGACCACCCGCCAGTGGATGGGCGATTCACGCGGCCACTGGGACGGGGATACGCTGGTCGTCGAGACGACCAACTTTACGAACCGGACCAATTTCAGAAACTCAGGTGACCAGTTGCGCGTTATCGAACGTTTTAGACGCGAAGACGCGGACACGCTGATGTACGAATTCACGGTCGACGACGAGGCGACGTACACCCGGTCGTGGACCGGCCAGATCCCGATGGTGAAAAGCGACGGTCTGATCTACGAATACGCGTGCCACGAGGGGAATTACGCGATGACCAATCTTCTCGAGGCCGCCCGTGCAGAAGAGGCGCGGGCAGCGGGCGACCCATAAGGAGAATCAAGATGCGAACAAGTGCAGTGATGGTATGCGCGGTTCTGTTGCTTGCCGCAGGAGGGCCGTTGTGGGCGCATCACGCCTTTACTTCTGAGTTTGATGCCGCTCAACCGATCCAGTTGCGCGGAACCTTGG
Source organism: Terriglobia bacterium (assembly GCA_965218085.1). Lineage (GTDB taxonomy): Bacteria > Acidobacteriota > Terriglobia > 20CM-2-55-15 > 20CM-2-55-15. The sequence continues at coordinate 1,395,188 of CBDCKF010000002.1, forward strand.
TGAGGGCGGAACTGATCAATCCTCATTCCTGGTTCCACATCGACGTCGAAGAGGAGGACGGCACGCTCACACGCTGGATGATCGAAGGGGGTACCCCAAACACACTGTTCCGAAACGGCATCACGAGAAACTCTTTGCCGGTTGGAACCGAGATCCTGGTGGACGGTTATCGGTCGAGAGACGGCTCGAACCGGGCAAACGGGCGGGATATGACGTTCCCGGACGGACGCAAGATATTCCTCGGTGGGCCACCTGCGGACCGGCTCCGGTGAGCAGCCAATCGCTATTTTGTGCTTCGCTCCGGCCCTTGGCGTTCGGTTTGCGGCCCTCGGGCGTCTCGCCGCTCACGCTGAACCGTTCAAAGGCTATGAATGGCACAATAGCGCTGCTCGGTCCATGATGCAGTCATCGTACTTGACACGAAATTTCTGTCACGCAATAATCTCGCCATATCGAGTTTATGGACTTGACCCCAGCAGGAGGTATTTAAGATGTCGAGCGTACGTGCTGTTTTGGTATTGGGATTGGGAGTGGTCTTAATGAGCCTCCCGCTTTTCGCGCACCACAATGCCGCTACTGTTTATAACGTGGCAGAAGATGCTGAGGTCAGCATGACCGGCACAGTCACGAAAATGGAATGGATGAATCCCCACATTCATTTCTACATTGATGTGGAGGACGAAAACGGCAATGTCGTGAACTATGCGGTCGAAGGGGGCACACCAAACAGCCTCTACCGGCGGGGATGGCGGAAGGATGTCTTGCCGATCGGATCCGTCGTCACGATCGAGGGAGCGGCTCCATCCAGAAACGGATCGCCCAGGGTGCATCTTGGATCCGTAACAACGGCTGAAGGGCGGCAGCTTTTTAGTGGACGCAACTAGGAACACCCTAGCGGCGTCCTGAACCCGCCAACGGAGATCGCACACACATCTGCGTGGCAGGTGAGTTGCATGACCACCGGTGCCGGTGCCCGTTGGAGTTGTTTCGAGAACAGACATAGGCCTCTACCCGACCTCGGTCAGTATCCGGAACGGAGGATCACGATGAGCAAACCTGCCCTGAAACTAGTTATGTTGAGTGCGCTGGTCCTGATAGTTGCTTCTTGCGCGGGACAGCCCGCAACAGGTGGTGACGCAGCGGAACCCCTGTCTGATGCTCGGGATTTCAGTGGTATCTGGCAATATTTCACCGCCGACCTGACTCAGTTTTTGCTTCCTGGAGAGGAGATTTCTCTCACAGAGTACGGGACGGAAATGTATCTGGCCGTCGACCATGGAAATTTCCTCGGAAATACGTGCCAGCCCTACGGCCCCAACCGCGCAATGGCCGCCACTAACCCGTACATGATCGTGATGAACGACGACGTGGTTGCATTTATGATGGAGCACATTGACCATCGCATCGCCTACATGGGTGCTGAGCATCCCGACGACATACTGGAATATCCGGAGTGGATGGGACATTCGACCGGCCGATGGGAGGGCGATACGCTGGTTGTGGATACCATCGGGATGCGACCTGAGACCTGGCTGGATCGGGGCGGTCTTATGCACAGTGAGCAATTACACTTAGTCGAGCGTTTCGACAAGACCGGACCGGACACATTTAATTGGACCGTTACGGTGGAAGACCCGTTGTTCTTCACGAAACCCTGGACATATCAGCTGGCCATGGCACGGGTCGACTTTCCACGTCTGTTGCCGGCGCGATGTGCGGATAACGAAGTGGACGCGCCACACATGCTGTCCTTGCCTGGCGCCGATCACGAAAATCCACCGACCCTTTATGAGGGTTAGCGAGGGGTTCGGAAAGGCGAAGAGGCTGTGAGCTTGGGCGCGGTCTTCGCCACGGGCTGCTAGCCTGGACGAACGCCGCTACTCTGTAGCTTGGTTATCTGAAAGCGTGAGCGATGGGACTTGGACCCACGACCACTGGAGCCACAATCCTGGGGTCGTGGGTTCCTACCTTTTTAGATTAGTTGCGTGTCTCTGCTGGAACGAAACTTTAGAGTCCATCGGCACGAAGCTCAGCGGATTTCATGCTGTTGTAATCGAAACGTCCCGGGTGGCCTGTGTCTCACGCATAAGCGTATTCGCTTCAGGCCTGTTCCTCAGTTCAGCTAGTTCCCCGGCGTTTCGATAACTTCGCGCCCTTCCAGTGGAGCCCCCGTGCCCGGCGAGCCAATAAACAGCTGTCGTCCATCGGCCAGCGTGATGTTCGTGCCATTGGCGCGCATAGTTCCGTCCTTGGAACGAAATCCACTGACCTTGATCTCCGTTCCGGCCGGCAGGTCCGACCGCCTCAAGCCTCGCCGAACCAGCGTATTGGGGGTGCCCCCTTCGACCATCCACTGTTCCACCGTACCGTCGGGCTGTTGGACGTCCATGTAGATCCATGCATGGGGATTGACCCATGCCATCCGGGTGACGGTCCCTGTCAGCTCAACGGGCCGATTTCCGTCGAATTCCGAAGAAAAGGCGTGATGGGCCATGACGGGTGCGGTCCCCAGAAACAAGAGACCAACAACGACTGCTATGACCGAGAGTGTATTTCGCATCACTTGTACCTCTGTGAGTTGAGTTGTCTATTAGTATGCATGCCTGAATGTGAGATCAATTTTCCGGCTGTCTTCGATACTGGCCCCAATTCATCTCCTCGATGTACTCGGCGCATTTAAATTCCAGAATCCGCATGTTCGGCTCCAGACGACGATAGAGCGGCATGCTGATTGTCCAGGGTCGCGTAAAGACATTCGGATCCTCTATCGTGGCTTCGTACATGATATGGGTCGCATCGATCGGGGTATAGCGTTCAACCACGTGAAGCCCCTCGCTGTAGAAATTCCCCGATCTGTCCAGCCAATTCCCGAGAGGCGGCTCATTCGGCCGCAGGTCGGATTCCGGCAGGAAACCGGTGACATCGACGACGAGTGTGTCCCCTTCCCAGCGGCCGTAGGACCATCCCAGCCACTGCTCGATCGGAGGCTCCTCGGTGGGTTCGGTCATACGGATATCGCGGCGGGCGTATGAATACTGGTAGATAATCAGGACCCGGTCCTTGTACTGGAGGATCTGGAACGGATGAGGCAAATACGTCACCCGGGGCACACCCGGAAGGAAGCAGTTCAGCTCGGTATCCAGCTCCGTCCAGTTCTCGCGATTCTCGTTGCGTTTTTCCAGAGCCCACGCCTGATAGGGGATCTCTCCTCCCTGGACCACGCCCAGGCCGGGTGGAATGGCGGCGATCGCGCCGAGCATCAGTCCTTCCGGCGGGGCGGGGCCGCCGACCTGAGTTTCGAGGTTCCAGTATGCGGTGTTGAGGGTTTGCCAGAAACCGTTCAAGTCCGGCGTGCCGTCTGGCAAACGTGGTATCTCGCCTGCTGGCGTCTGGGCCGTGATCGCTGGCGCAGAAAACAGCAATACGGCGGTCGTAACGGCGGTAGCGACAATCCGCCGCATCGAGCGGTTTCGCGGGTGTAACATCTGGTCGGCCTCCTCTTCTCTTCTGATCCGCCCGATCACTGCCGTCCCTCATTCGCGGCTTCTTCGGCGGCCTGTTCCCTCGCCTCGATCATGCGCTCACCCCTCAGGGCGGCGCCAACGCTGATGTCGCCCTCGACACAGGCGTACTCGAGCATCTGATAGTTGTCGTCCTTCACCCAGGGAAGCATGAAGGTCCAGGGTCGGGTCCAAGTCGTCGGATCATCGAGCGTGGCATAGTAATGCATCCGCGTCGGGCTGATGACGACGAAACGTTCGGTCAGACGGAAGTTCTCGAAGCTGACCCCTCTTTTGATGAAGGACGGTCCCGACGAAGCCCCGGGTGAGGTGGCCGGGCGGGCGCTGCCGGTCCCCATCTGCTTTTCCGAGAAGTTCCTCGTCTCGACCACGAGGGTATTGCCCTCCCAGTGACCCCGAGAGTCCCCGTTCCACTGACGGATGTCGGGGTCCAGATGCGGACTCCCGTCGAGCGGGATAACGCGGGTGTCCAGTCGCTCGCGGACCATGACCACCCACCCGGGCGACTGCATAATCAACACGGCGCTGTTGTAATCCATCGGACCCTGCGGCGAGTGCGCCGCGATGCAACGCGACATCGTGCGGAAGTCTTCCCATGTTTCGTAGCGGCTCCGTCCCGGCGTATTCATTTCCGCTTCATGCGCCTCCAGCTTCGCCAGCGCTTCAGGCGTCAGCTGGGGAATTCTTCCGTCCGGCGGATCGACAACGAGCGACGTTCGCAGGTCTCTCACGAAGTCTCGATTGTTCCAGAAGTCATTGTAGCCGGTCATGTTCGGAGGCTCGCGTATCAACCATGCGTCCCATTCTTCATCCGTCAATACCGGTTTCCCCTCATACACTTCCTGTCGTTCCATCGGGATCCTGCTCAGGGAGTCCCACGTGCCCTGGAGGTCCGGATCGCCCCATGGCGTTTGGGGCGGGGAGTACGTCGTTGGGGGCGGAGGCCACTCCGCTGTTACGGCGTCTTCCGGAGCCTGGCCGGCGACGGGAACCACCACCGGCGACGCGGGCACAGTCAAGACTGCCAGAACGGTTCCTGCAATAAGAGCGCGATAAAACATCTGAGACCTCCCGTGAGCGAGCACGTCTGTCTTTGACCCGAGCAGTGCCCCGTGGCACGCCCTCCTAGTCATCTGTTGGCGTTTCCATCTAGAGATGCAAATTGTAGGCTGGGAATTCTATGCTGTCAACGGTATGTACGCCACGTCTGCCGGGCGGCTCCACACGCCATGAACTCGTTCGCAAGCCGCTGGCCAACCTTCGGTCCCCCAGGTGACAAGTGCGGCAGGGTAAAAACCGGCGAGAATGAGGAATGCCTCAACGAGTAGACCCGCTTTTGCCAGCTTCACTTTAATTCCTCGCGAATTCCTCGCGGTCACTGCCCTGGTGGGAGGCCCATTCCCTTGAAAACGAACTTCTGGACCCGGTTCCCCGGGTGAACTTCCGCGGTGTATAGACTGCCCTTCGAATCGACAGCCATATGGTGGGGGCCCCGCACTACAAAATTCCCGGGGGTTCCGCCCCCGTCGCTGAACTGGTACAGCACTTCGAGGGTGGGGCGATCCATCACTACGACGCTCGCGCCACCAAAGTCGGCGACGTAGAGGAATCGTTGCTCCGGATCGGGCGAGAGTGCCATCCCGGCAGCCGAGTTACCCCGGCCTCCACGGTTGATGGACGCTTGCGTGACGTAGTCGCCGTCGATTGTGAACACCTGGATGCGACTGTTGGAACGGTCGGCAACATAGACCAAGCCATCGTCTGATACTTCAATGGCATGCACGGTGTTGAATTGGTCCGGACCTGGGCCTGTCTCGGGCGGTTCCGGGTTGGCTCCCCTGGCGGGTGCTGCTGGAGGATCCGGACCGCGGGTACCCGGGTTGGGGTGCGGTGTCCGGGCATTTTTCAGCTGGTCGAGGGAATCCACCGGAATGTTGCCAAACGCCCCCCACATACGCTTGAAGGCGCCGGTGTCAGCGTCAAAGACAATCACACGCCGGTTGATGTAGCCGTCGGAGACAAAGACCTCGTTCGTTTCGCCGTAGACAAACACGTCGGTGGGCGCATACAGGTTCTCGGTATCGTCGTTTCCCGTGCTCTGATCCCTGCGACCGATCTGCATCACGAACTCGCCCGTGTTCGTGAACTTCAGCAGCATATTGTCTGATCGTGCGTTTCCGGGACCAGGTCCTGCCAGAGCGGGACGGGCGCTCCCCCCGATCCAGACATTGTCCTCATCGTCAACGTAGATTCCGTGCTCCTGATCGGGCCAGTCATACCCGTCGCCCGGTCCGCCCCAAGCTTGAATGAACTGACCGTCCGCGTCGAACTCCAGCACGGGGGGCGAGGCAGTCTTGCCAGCCGGTTGCTCATAGAGAGTGCCCACATACCGGGGACGGTGGAGTATCCATACATGATCGTGTCGATCGACGGCCACCGCGGACCCCTGGCCCAATACCCAGTTTTCGGGAAGCTTGAGCCATCCGGGATCGACCTCGAACATCGGCGCCTCGGGTGAAGCTTGCGCACCGCCGGCTTGGCCCGGCATGCGTTCGTTCATGACCAGGACAATGACCAGGGTGGATGTGGCCAGACCCGTAAGCAACATTCGCTGCATCGTAGCTCTCCTCAGTTCTCCGAGATCTTAATTCACCCGCGTCTTTGCGATTCGGCCGCCGGTGTCGCCGCCAGTCTACCGTACGCTACTCATGCGCGTGGATAACTTTCTGGCGGACTGACCGCCTTCCAGTGAAAAACTGTGGTCAAAGCGCCGCTTGACGCGGGGTTACGGCTGTGACACATTACGTCCCCTGTCTGAATGTTCGGTTTTGGGCCGGGTTGACTTCGGTAACTGTCCGCAGTCCCGATAAGGAGGCAAGCTTGGAACTTCCGCTATTCTTCAGCGTGATCGAAGAAAGTGGTATCAGTATCTGGCTGCGCGAATCAACGTCGTTGTTCGCGTTCTGGTTTGTTCTTTCCGTCCACGCCGTCGGTATGGGCTTGCTCGTGGGCGCAAGCGCCGTAGTTGCCTTGAGAATTCTCGGCGTAGCGCCCGACCTGCCTTTGACTCCCCTCAAGGGCTTGTACCGCGGTATATGGTTCGGCTTCTGGATACAGGTTGTATCAGGAGTTGTCCTTCTGATTGCTTATCCGACCAAATCCCTGACGAACCCGGTTTTTTATCTCAAGCTTCTGTTAATCGGGTTCGCAATAACGATGATGCAGATCCTGAAGAATCGTGTGTTCATCGATTCCAGCTTGAGTGAGGCAGCCATGATTGCAAACGGCAGGATTTTTGCGGCATGGTCCCTCGCCTTCTGGGTCGGGGCCATCACGGCGGGCCGCCTGCTGGCGTATACGGCCAGGTATCTGACCTACCTTGGGTAAGAGGATTCACTGATGTATCTGGCGCATATACACCTTTTACTGAATCACTGGCCCATCATCGGTTCTTTCATAGGCCTTGGCCTTCTCCTTGCTGCCCTGATCGCAAACAGCGATCACCTGAAGCAAGCCAGCCTTGCACTCATCTCGCTCATTGCTCTCCTGGCAATTCCGGCATATTTGAGCGGCAACGCGGCCGATGAGGTGCTTAGAGCATCCCCCGGCGTGTCGGAGGACTTGATTCAAAACCACCAGGGTGCGGCTCTGCTGGCATTCGTGTTCATGGAGATCACCGGCGCCTTCGCATTGCTTGGATTGTGGAAGTTCAGTCGGCTCTCATCTCCGCCCCCGGGCCCGGTCGGACGCTGGAACGTGTCAGCGGTCCTGCTGTTGTTGATTGTCACGGTGGGCCTGATGACAATCACCGGAAACACGGGTGGGGCGATCCGCCATCCGGAGATCCTCTCTGGCGAAGAAACGGCATCGATTGCGGGGACACTGGGCTCCGGGATAATCCTGTCAGTCGGATATTGGGTGACCGGGTATTCCCGGTGGGTCTGGCCCATCGTGGAGACCTTTCACTTCATTGGCCTGATACTGATTGTGGCTGCAGTTGGAGCACTCAATCTTCGCCTACTGGGATTCTTGAAGCAGTTGCCCGTAGCGCCCCTGCACCGGCTCCTTCCCTGGGGCATTGCGGGATTCGGAATAAATGTGATCACCGGCGCTCTCTTCTTTGTGAGCATGCCCTACTTCTATGTCTTCAACATCAATGTGCACCTCAAGATGCTCGCTGTATCGCTTGCGGGAGCGAATCTGTTGCTGTTTTACTGCACCAGCGCTTTCCGCGCCTGGGCGCACCTGGGACCCGGAGAAGACGCACCCCCGTTCGCGAAGTTAATAGCAGCGAGTTCGATGTTCCTGTGGTTCGCGGTGATTATCCTAGGCCGCTACCTGCCGTTTACCGAGGAGTATTTGAGATAAGGCCAAACCAGTTTCTGACGCCCGTGGCAGAAGTCTCGAGGGCCGCGCGCAGGGGTCTTCGGGTTGCAGGCGCGAAGTGAGGAGCGGCCACCGAGGTTTGAAACCGAGGCCGCAGGCGCCGTCTTCACATCGTGACCGACAAGCGACAAAGCCTGCGGCCCGACCCCCCCTGCGCCCAAAGGGTTACGGCGAAACGGGGCCGTCTTCGTTGTCGCCGACTCCTCCCAATGTGTGAGCATTGTCGCGTCGTCGCCTCCTAGAATCCAGCCCCGTTTAGCCGTAACGCGGCCCTCAAGACTTCTGCCACGGGCTGCTAACGCTGGGTCCGTGCCAGTTCGGTATAGACCATCTCCGTATAGCTCATGCCCCGATAGGGGCGGAAGATTTCCAGACCCGGGATCTCCGGGAGTTGCCGGGCAAACATGCGTCGCAGCGACTGAGCCGTGCCCGGGGGTGGGGGTGGGCCCAGACTCTCCCCCATCTCCTGTTCCGCCTCCGTCAAGGACCGCCCAGCTTCGAACAGTCGAACGATCCGGGCTCGCCTCTCGGTCACCTCGGCCAGGTTCGTCTGCAGTTGAGCTTTCGTAAACGGGTCGCCGTGTCCGGCGAGGTAAATGTCCGCATCGAGAGCCACGATCTGTCTCAGACTCTCGATCGCCCCTTCTGTTGAGCCCAGGTCTTCCAGATGCACACTCGCCCCGCCGGAAAGGTCTCCGATGAGGGCCACTTTCTGATCGGGGAAGTACGCGATCAGATCGCCATTGGTGTGTGCCGGAGCCCAATGCAGCAAAGTGATGTTCACACCGTGGATCGTCAGATCCGACCGCTTGTCCACGACGTGTGTGGGCTGAAAATGCACCCGCTCCCCATCCCGCAGATAGTGGAAAATCGATTCGATTTTTGCCGCAGTGTTTTCTTGGCAAATGATGGTCAAGCCCCTGGGATAACCGAAGATTCCCTTGATGTGATCTGGATTGGTGTGACTGAAGATCACGTGAGTTACCGGCTTCGGCGTGATCTTGGCCAGTTCCACTTGTACGTCCCTCACCGTACTGTTGAATTCAAAAACGTCGAAAGCGATGACGCCGTTGTCCCCGATTATGTAGGCCGTGTTGGCGCCCACCGCGCCTCCCTGGGCCCAATATATATTTCCCCGCAAGAGCTGCGGCACGGGGGGCGCCGCCACTTGCCGCTGGGCGTTCGCTACCGTGGCCCATCCGCTCAAAACAGCGATGGCCGCAAAACCCAAAGCAAACTTCCTCTTACATTTCTTATACTTCATCGGAAACATTTCAATCCCTCCGTCTTCGGGAATTGTGATAGGGGGAATTGCGTCTAGCAGGCTGCTGAAAAACTCGGTTTTTCGGCAGTCTGCGGCGCGGCTCAGGATGTGCCGCCATTTGCTATGGCTGTAAGCCATTGAGGGCTTTTTCAGCAGTCTGCGAAAGCATTTGCTGCACCGCTTCGTTCGGCCGCGTTCCGGTTGACAATGCCCTCACTGTTGTTCCGCTAGCTCCCTTGAAACAGCGTCGTAAAAGCGGCTGTAAACGCGCTCGACTGTATTGCCCGTGGTGGGCGACTTGGATTCGCTGGCGAAGCGAGCATCGAACTCTCTGGACGGACGCGCCTGGGTGATCTCCTCAAGTGTCATGCCCCGTGCCACCATGTCGCGGAAACGGCCGTGAATCGTATTGACGGCGTCAAGTACGCCGCTCAGTTCCTCTCTGGGTGAGAGCTGGCCGTGGCCGGGAACAAAAATCGTGTTCGGTGTCGTCATATCGAGCGCCATGCTGTAAATATCAACGAAATTCTCAATCGTGCCTCCAACGGTGGGATTCAGGGACGGATAGTCTGTCCGATACACGTCACCAAAGGACCACACGTCGGACTCGCTGAAGTACACGGCCGCATCTCCGTCGGTGTGCGAGGGCTTCAACGGCACGAAAAGGATTTCCTCTCCGTTGAAGTGAAACGACATTGGTTCCGTCGATGTGATCACAGGCAGTCCGCCTGGAAGATCCGAACCGCTGCGGTCTCCGATCAGCGCCCGGCGCAGGTTGGGCTGGGTGACGATCACCGCGCCCTCTCTGGCAAAGTTTTCGTTGTTGCCGCTGTGGTCTACGTGAGAGTGCGTATTGACCACGAAGCGGATGGGCCCATCCGAGATGCGTCGGATTCCGGCCATGATCTGGTCGTAGAAGACGGGGTAGTTCGTGTCGACGATGAAAATCCCATCATCGCCCGCCATGACCGTCACATTCCCTCCCGCGCCGGCAATCACGTAGACCTGGCCGGCAACATGGCGGACGACGACTTCGATTGCCGCAACCGCTTCGGGATCGTCAAGCTGGCTGGTGAAACCGCGTATGTCGGGAATCGGGCCTCCAGTCGGAATAGGTTCCTGGGAAGTGGCGGCGGTGCAGGAAAGAATAGCGCACGCGGCACCTGAGGCCACATATGCCGAAAGACGTTTCATTAGGAGTCACCTCTTTAAATGAGCAGCAATTTTCAGCAAATTGTAGAGATTGCGGGTGGCACTGTCAATGAAGCGCTCGGCTCTGACCGTTGCGCCTTTCTCATTTTCAGTTCACTGTCATTGGTGGCGATGCGCTATCCTTGTGTCCGATAGAAAGTAGTCGCTTGCAGCTTGTGGATGTCAACGGTCTTCCGCCCCAGGACAGCGAACCCTGCCGCCCCAACGAATGTTCCGACCGCCCCGGAATGCGGGGCGCGGTCGGAGACGAGCCGTACCAATCAGAATAACGTTGCAATCGCGCGGTTCCGAATGCGAGGAGCGGAGTGGATGGTGAGATGAAGATAGTTCGGATGAGTGTGATGTTTGTTTTGCTAACGTCGTCAGCCTTCGGCCAGCTAACCGCCCGCAATCCGGTTGACGAATTGAAAGACCATCTGACCCAGGCCCTGGCCGAAGCACGGATCCCTCTCACCCCGGACCAGGAAAGACAGTTGGCGCTGCTTATTGAAGAAGAGCGTCAGGCTGCGGAAAACCTGTTTGGCGAAACGTGGGATTTCAGTCAGGGCCCGCCCCAGGGCGAGCAGCAGGATCAGGCCCTGGCGGGCATCCGCTGGATGTATGACGAGATGAAGAACAAGCTTCCCGCCTACCTGACCGAGGCGCAGAGGGCGGCATGGGAGAGCTATCAGAGTGAGCAGGGTGTGGCGTTTTCTGAGGAGGATTCCGGGGACGCCGGTGCTGGGAGCGGAAGGATTCAACAGATCCGCGTGACGAATAACGCATTCAATGTCGAAACCGCAACCGCCGGCGGAAGCCGGGGCCTGGACGAAGGCGGGGCGAGAACCGAAGTGATCGAGCGGGGCGGCATTGGCGCTTTCCACGGCAATTTCGCGCTGACCCTGCAGGACGAATCGCTGAACGCCCGAAATCCCTTCGCGGCCAATAAGCCGCCCTACTACGAACGAACAGTCTATGCGAACATCAGCGGCCCCGTCATTCGAGACCGGCTCTCACTGAACTTCACCGTCGACGACAACAAACAGGAGAACGTCGGCACCGTTCAGGCGGAGACCCTGGACGGTCCGTTTTCCCTGGGCGTCACCCGCCCGACGCTGAACCGGTTCTACGACGTGAAAAGCGTGCTGCAGCTTGCCGACGCCCACTCGCTGATTGCGAGTTTCCAGTACGCCACCGAGGATCGCAGGAACGAGAACGTGGGCGATTTCAGCCTCCCCGAACGCGCTTCCCGCACCGAGGGCCGGAACTACATGGTCGATCTGCGGGAAATCTCGATTCTTTCCGAACGGACCGTTCACGATGTCAGCTTCAGGTGGAACAAGGAGCATAGCGAGACGAATCCATTCAGCAATGCGCCGAGAATAGACGTTAAGGGTGCTTTCGAGGGCGGCGGTGCGCAGAACCGGATCCGGGCCGACAGGGATATATACGAACTGTCCAATCTCGTCTATTTTGCCGGAGACAAACTCACGATGAGAAGCGGTGTCCAGGCCTGGCATATGCGCCAGAGCATTAACTCGGAAGAGGATTTTTTCGGTGTGTTCACCTTTTCCGACCTTGAGAGTTACCGCGCTGGACGGCCGCTGCAATACAGCATCCAGTGCTGTGATCCCCTGTTCGAAATGAGCCAGACGCAGGTGGCGCTGTTCTCCCAGAACGATTTCAGGCTGACCAACACATTCACTTTGATGCTGGGGGTCCGCTACCAGATGCAAACCAACATTCACGATCGGAACAACTTCGATCCCCGCATCGGTTTTGCGTACGCGATCGGAAACTCGACCGTCATCCGGGGAGGAACCGCGATCTTCACCGAATGGCTGCGCGCTAACTTTACCGAAAACTTCCGCCGCCTGGATGGAGAACGACGCTACGAAATCCAGATTGACAACCCCGGCTGGCCGGATCCTGCGACCTCGGGGAGTGTCCGGCCCCGATCCTTCCGGCTCGTCGAACCCAATCCCAAAGCCCCATACTACTGGGTCTCGCAGCTGGCTGTGGAGCGGAGCCTTCCTGGCAATCTCTTCGTGACGGTGGCCTATGACCTGAGCCGCGGCGTCAAACTCAACCGAACCCGGGACCTCAATGCCCCCCTGCCCGGCACCGACGTCCGGCCGCAGCCAGACCTGGGCCAGATCGCTCAGTTCCAGAGCAGCGGCGGGTCACTGCACCAGCATTTCAAAGCGACCCTGCGGCAGCGTTTCAGCATTTTCAATGTCGTTGCAGATTACACCTATTACCACGGAGTAAACGACGGAAGCGTCCGCGCCAGACGCGGTGATATCGGACTGCCGGCCAACAGCTACGACCTCAGCCAGGAATGGGGAAACACCGCCAATCCGCGCCATAATTTCAATGCGGGAATCAATTCAAGGCTGCCGCTCGACGTTTACCTGACCACCATCATCGAGGCAACCGGCGGCCGGCGATATACGATCACCACAGGCAAGGACGACAACAACGACGGCTCGATCAACGACCGTCCGCCCGGCGTTCCGAAGAACAGCGAAGTGGGGCCTCATTTTTTCGATGTCAGCTTTAACTTTTCCAAGGCATTCGAGTTCAACGGTGGCGGGCTCCTGGGCGGGTCCGGTTCCGGAACCCAGCTGAACGTCTTCGTAAATCTGAACAACGCGTTTAACATGACCCACCCGGGAACGCCCAGCGGCGTCATGACGTCCAGGTTCTTCCGAAGGTCCTTCAATGCGACCTCGCCCCGCACCATCGAAGCTGGAATGAGATTCCAGTTCTGATCGGGTCACGACGAACGCCAAGTGCTGGAGGGGGTCGACTCGCCCTGGAGATTTTCACCCCGACGCTCACCCGACCCTCTGTGAGCCCCTAAAACCACCGAGCGCCTGCCAGCCAATCGCGCACCACCTGTCCGTGGTGAACTGTAAATAAATCGAAAAATCGTTCGATATTTTCGTCGGTTGAGGGAATCCTTCGTCCGATTGCAACGGTAGCGTGCCCGAGACGTGGTCAGGTCGTCCATGGGCAAAAAATCTAGCGATCGCTATCAGGAAAACGAGACTCAAAATATCAACGAATTACGGGACGGCTTACTAATTCGCCACCCATAGTTCCTCATCGTGCTGAATCCGGCGGCTCCTCGAGCCGAATCTGATTCAGGACCGCGCGATCTGGGGGAAGATCACCATCCCCGGCCGGGTATCCGTTGAGCTCGAGAATGTATGCGACCACGTCGGCGTATCGCGCGCCGCTGAGCCCGCCAGGATTGTCCTCGGGCATCGTGCTCTGAATGAGGGAGTAGAATCGGCCGACGGGTTGACCGAACCAGGTCCCGAAGATGGCGCCCGTGAACTCGTCCGTCGCGTGGCAGGCCGTGCATGTTTCCGCGTACACCTGCCGTCCCCGCTCCGCCTGATCCTCCGTGTACACTCCGTCCAGCACGGACGCCTGAGCGTCCGGTCCCGGCGGCTCCTGGGCAGCCACCAGAATCGCTCCGACCCCCGCCACCGCAGCCACCATCAGAACCCGCACGATTCCAGTCATCGCTTCGCCCCTTTCCCCGCTGGCGATCACATCCATACCTGTTCATCGTCTGGATCTTTATCAGGGGCCGACAACACCTCGACCTGGATTGCGACATCCTCGCTTAGGTCCACTGTCTTTGAGAGCGTCTCATACCCCACCCTTCTGACATCGAGTGCGTACCGGCCCTTGGGTACCTCTAGACTTGCGTGCCCGCCCTCGTCCGTCGCGCTTCGATAGATACCCAATCGGACCTGGGCATGCGCGACGCGAACCTGTGTCTCGGCGTCAACGACTCAGCGAGCGAGCACGATGCCCTGCAACACCGGCACGTTACTGAGACAAAACCTCACATTCCTCCTATAATAGCCCGAGTACCCACACGGTAATAAGCGGACTAATTCGATCTGAAGCTCGCTTAGTCGAGGGAGGGGATCGTGCCAAATGGGGTTTGGGAGTTCAGCACCGGGTACCGCTTCTGAACTACTTTCGGGTCTTGCTGGGCATACTTACGAGCCGAACGCGAGGTTGCCGCATCGGCCTGTAACCGAGGCGCGGAGATAAGGGACACGTGCCCGCCCGCATACTAGAGGAGGGAACATGGGTTCGAGAATACTCTTGATTGCTTGGCTCTTCGTCACCACGGCGTCGTGCGCCCAATCTACAAACCAGACAGCACCCCCGGTGACCGTATTCGAAGGGGCGCGGCTGATTGTGGGCGACGGCAGCCCCCCCATCGAAAACTCGGCTATTTGGGTCCAAGCGGACAGGTTCGTCCAGGTCGGCCGGGTGGGAGAGTTCCAGGTCCCGGCAGGTGCTGTGAGAGTCGACCTGACGGGACAGACGATAATGCCGGCGTTAGTCGACGCGCACTCGCACATCGGGTACATGAAGAACCTGACGAGCGGGCCGGAGAACTACACGCGCGAACACATTTTGGACCACATGTATCGTTTCGCCTATCACGGGGTTGCGGCGAGCCAGGCGATGGGATCCGACTTCGGGATGATGCCGTTCGAGCTGAGGGACGCGATCCTGGCGGGTGAGTACCCCGACGCGGCGCGGTTCCTCACTGCAGGTCGGGGGCTGTCGCCGCTTAGCGAACTCAGCCCGGACAACATGCGGCATGCGGCGTACGTGGTCACCACCGAAGAGGGTGCCCGCGCAAACATCCGCGAG
This sequence comes from Terriglobia bacterium, assembly GCA_965218085.1. Classification (GTDB taxonomy): domain Bacteria; phylum Acidobacteriota; class Terriglobia; order 20CM-2-55-15; family 20CM-2-55-15. The sequence goes on from CBDCKF010000002.1 coordinate 1,410,245, forward strand.
CTGGCCTCGCACGGGGTGACACTCGTCAAGACGTGGGTTGACTCCCGTGGCGGCAACGTCGAGCCGCTGGCACCGAATCTGTACCGGGCGATTATCGACGAAGCGCACGAGAACGATATCCGCGTCGCGGTTCACGCCACTGGCCTGGAGGAAGCCAAGGAGCTCCTGCGGGATGGCATCGATGTGTTCGCGCACATGATCACAGAGGTGGATGATGAGCTGGTAGCGCTGTTCAAGGAGCGACCTCAGGCAAGCGTCCTGCTGGCGCAGGTCGGGCGTCGGACGATTTACTCACCGTATCTCGATCCACCCGAGCCGTTGCTGCTCGAGACGGTTACACCCACGCAAATCAATCGGCTTCGCGACAGAATCGCGGGCACTTCACCGGAGGCGCTTCAGCGGGCGGGTCAGTCGTGGGAACAAACGGCACAAAACATCATGACGCTCCATGCCGCAGGGGTCCGAATCGGCATCGGGAGCGATGGGGGCGGCCAGGGTGGTGATCGCTTTATCGGCTTCACAGCGCATACGGAGTTGGAGAACATGGTGGCGGCGGGGATGACGCCGGCAGAGGCGATCGTTGCCGGGACGAAGAATGGGGCCGAGATCCTCGGTCTCGAGAACGACTTGGGGACGGTCACCGTTGGCAAGAGTGCCGATTTCATCGTGCTCAACCGGAACCCGCTGGAGGAGATAAGCAACTCACGAGATATTGACCGCGTGTACCTCAGAGGCCACCAGGTTGATCGGGCGAGACTTCGTATGATGTTCGGTGCAACCGGGAACTAGCAGGCTGATGAAGAACTCGGTTTTTCGACAGCCTGCGCTGCGGCACAGGATATGCCGCCATTGTTGATGGCTGCAAGCCATTGACAATGTGAGCCACGAGGGAGTCGCGCCTCGCGAGTGGCGATGCTGAAAAAAGCCAAGGAAGGCTTTATTCAGCATCCTGTTAGTGCGTCGGCCTGACCTCCATCCCGGCTGCGTGTGGCGGTGGTGCGAGTCGGACGTGAGCCTGTCTCAGAAGCGTCCTGACGCCCGCTCCTTGGTCAGCCACCTGCATCCTGATCACCTGTCCGATGATGGGTAAGCTGGTTTGCCAATTATGCAGGTCGGCTCCCGCTCCGATAACATCCGAATCGAGGGCCCGGAGGGGAAGGCCACCCGGAACATTGGGTTCCCGATAACGATACAAGTACCCGTACAGCGAGTCGACGTTGGCTTTCTACCTTGGCGTCCCGGTATCCCAGGTTCGTAGAAGCTGGCCAACGGTCTTAGCCGGATCGGCACCGGAGATCGGCTCGAACTTCTGCACCCGACCCGCGAAGCAGTCAGCGAGGTAGAGATTTCCAAGCTGATCGGTCGTGATTCCGTGCGAGCAGTTCAACCGCCCGGGCTGCCCTCCCGGAGCTCCCCAGCTATAAAGGTAGTTGCCCTCCAGATCGAACTTGATGATCCGGCTGGTGCGAGCCTCCCCAACCCAGATGTATCCGTTCTGGTCAATGAGATGGTTCACAAATAGAGTGTTCTGATCGCTTGGCCAATGCGGTGAACGGAGGGGCCACATGTCGAGGAACTGGCCGTTTTCATCGAAGACCTGCATCCGCTGGTGGCTGCGGTCCACCACGTAGAGTCGGCGATCCACGCTGATTGCGATGCTGTGGACGGTGTTGAATTCGCCGGGCCCCGGATCCTCGGGGTTCGCGGGAGCTTGTCCCCAGTCCATGAGGAAGTTGTCGTCCGCGTCGAACTTCGCGACGCGGGTTCCGCCATAGCCGTCGGTGATGAAATACGTCCCGTCAGGCAGCCAGGCGATGTCTGTCGGGCGATCGAAAGTATTCGGACCGCGGCCCCTCTCACCGATCTGTCCCTTAGTGTGGACGAGCTCGCCGTCATAAGTGAACTTGTAAATCACGTGACTTTGATCGTCGATGATCCAGATGTGTTTTTCGGGATCGTAGGGGCTGATTTTGACCTGGTGGGGTCCGCGGCCGCACGGAATCGTCTTAAAAATCTCGTCGGCATGCGGCCACTCGTCAACGAGGGTGCCGTCGCGATCGACGATGAAGATCGAATGCTCGAAGCGTCGCTCCCAGCCCCGTAGCGGAATCGATTCGCAGGCTGCCGAGAGGCCGTCCGTGTTGCCTGTGGCGTTCCCCCGGGAAGGATTCAGGGCGGCGTAGGGCGTCCACCGAGGCGCGCCCTCGGGGAGCGGCAACTCACCCCGCATGGCGATCCAGATCCGGTCCGGACTCTCGGCGTAGACTCCTCCAAACGATCCCCACGTCCAGCCGTCATGAGAGTGACGATCATCCGGAAGGGCTTTGGGCCAATTTTCGACGACCTGGTAAGGGCCTGTGGGCCAGTCGTGGATACTCCACCGTGGGGCGTCGGTGTTTTCGTCGCCGGGTGGCTGAGGGGCCGTATCGGCGCTGCAGGCCCCAAGGCCGATCACCGACAGCAACGCCGCGACTCCTCGGAAACGGCTAAGCAGTTGTGTTTTTCGCATGAAAACCCCCCGGACGGTTGGATTCTGAATTGGCTAATATGCGGACGCTCTCCCCAAGGGGCAACTCTGAATATCTCGGTTTCCGTTTTGGGCTTTCTGAGCCCGAGTATGTGCGAGGACGGCCTCGCAAGCACGGTTTGTCTGAAGCTACTGCATATCGAGGCGGCGTTCGCGAGTGCTCGGAATCTTCAAATCTTCCCGATACTTGGCAATGCTGCGTCGCGACACCGAAATCCCAGCGTCCTTCAACATCGCGGAGATCCTTTCGTCGGTCGACGGCCTGTGAGGATCTTCGGCATCGATCATCCGTCGGACTTTCTCCTTGACCAGCGTGAGCGACGTCTGGCCGCCGTCCGTGGTGTCAACCGCCTCGGAAAAAAAGTATCTCAACGCGACAACGCCCTGGGGCGTGTAACTGAACTTATTGGCGACGGCGCGACTGACAGTAGACGCATCGACGCCCACTTCTTCGGCAACGTCCTTGATCATCATTGGCTTGAGAAAGTCGATCCCGCGGTCCAGAAAAGCAGCCTGGCGCCGAACAATCGCCTGGCAGACCCTCACGATGATGCTCTTTCGCCGCTCGATGTTCCTGAGTAGCTGCACAGCAGAGTCGAAGCGATCTTTCACATATTTGCGCAATTCCTTGTCCTTCTCACCCTTGTCCATGAACCTTCGATAGGTCTGGTTCAGGCGTAACCGTGGAACCGCATCCTCGTTCGTGAGAACCTTGTACTCGCCACCGACCTTGACCAGCAAGACGTCCGGTTCGACGTAGCGGGCTTCGGGTTTGTTGTATTTCTGACCCGGACGCGGATCGAGCATCTTGATCAGATCGACTGCCGCGACGACTTCTTCGATCGGCCTCTTCAGCGCCTTCGCAATCACCTTGAACTGGTTCTTCTGCACGCTTCCGAGATGATCGGTGACGATCTGCATCGCCGTTGGATTGTCGTCGTCGAGCATCGACAACTGGATCAACAAGCATTCCCGCAGATTTCTGGCCGCTACTCCGGCAGGATCGAATCTCTGCACAAGCAACAAAGCCCGCTCGACTTCTTGATGCGTATGACCGCCCGTCCGGGCGATCTCTTCCAGGTGGATCGGTACTTCCCTTCCAGTCCACTCGTCGACGGCTCGCAAGTAGCCGTCTTCGTTCAGATTTCCGATGATCGATAGACATGCGCCGAACAGTCCCTGAGAAATCGCGTTTGACCCCAACTGCCATTCGAGGTGATTGGTCAGCGTCGACGGCTTCGACAGGAAATTCTCGAAGGAAGGGCGTTCGAGAACCTCGATGTCCCGCGGTCGGGACGGACTGTCGCTGAGATATCTTTCGAACTCCTCGCGATCGAGGCTTCGAGTACCGTCGTCTTCGGGAGCTGCCGGTTCGGGTTTCTCGGCGGTCGGTTCCGAGTTTTCCTCACGGGCTCTCATACTGTCGTAGTGCGCGTCACCCGAATCGCGAGCGTCCGGCTCTTCCCCCCTGCTCCTGCGGCTCTTGCTCGACTTCCGTGCCTTCTACTAATAGGGGATTCTCAACCATTTCGGCCAGAATGCGGTCTGTCAGCTCCTGATTGGTCAGTTGCAGGAACTTCATCAGCTGGATAAGCGCCGCCTTCTGAGTCTGCGTCTGTCTGATCTGGGGCTCAAGTCTGATCTGTAACGCCATGGGTCTGGCTCCAGCGGTCGGTGGTTAACGACTCCATCGTCATTGCACAAGCTCGGGAACCGTTTCTGGTGGGCTTACCTCGAACCGGCTGCGGATCCTCTCATGCAAATTCGCGGTCCGACGGCGCGCTGCGGCTTCAGGTCAACCGGAGCGGCACAGAGGTAATCCGGAAAGTCCGGGTCGGCAATCTGCACGGCGATGAAATGTTGCCCGTTTCGATGTAGGTTATCATCGCGTCCCGGCCCGGCACAGGGTTTTAGCATTCTGAAATAAGAAGAGATACGAATTCTACCCAAGCGAATCAAGCAACACATCGTCAACGACAACGAGTCCATCTGTGCCAAAGTGTTCGTTCCCATTCGGTTCCCTAAACCCGTTCCCGAACCTCTGGTAAACATCTGTTTCGTCTTCCCATGGCTCCATCCTCTCAAGAAATGGAGTCTCCGGAATCCCGGGAGCGGTTCAGTCTCGGGCGATACGAAACTGAAGGAGAGCGTCGTGAGGGCATTTCGGCCAAATTCGATCGATGCGACAACGCCACGGAGAACCCACGTTCACTCAATGAAGCCGACTACGGAAACCCGATCAATCGTCCCGCCAAGGCCACGCTGGTCCACAGCGAGAGAGAGACCAGCGCTATCAGCTTGCTCCGGATCGCGCTCGTGTTCCGCTCATCAGCCATGATCACTCGGCGACGGACGAAGAAGGTAAAGCCGAGCACTAAGAAGAGAGATGTCAGCTTCACCCAGAAGGCCGTCAGGTAGTAGTACTTCGTAGCGAAACACATGAACAGCAGGGTCCCAGTCGGCAACATTACGGCAAGACTGGCCAGCAACCATGGCTCGGCGTCACGCGCGAGTCTGGCCACAGGCTGGCGCGACAGGCCAAGCCCCAGGAGACGCAGGTCAACCACCAGAACGGCTCCGCCGAGCAGGGCCAACCCCAGCAGATGCATACTTGCGATGAGGGGAAAGAGCCACGGAGAACTGCGCATCTCCACCAGTAGCGGAGAGTATTGGAGCCATTGAAACAATTCCAGCAGTGACACTAGCCAAACCAGTACAGTTGGTACGGAATCATGCGCCCCGCCAGGATAAGGCCCGCCCACAATGCCAAAGCCACACCGCCGGCCAGCCGGGCCCCCGGTGGCGGGACCGGATCCAGATCCCATTCTGCGATACTGCGATACACCTTCTTGTGGAAAATCCACGCGTTGACACCGGCGAGTACGAGCATGCCCATCTTGGCCCGAAAGAAGAAATTGTCGTACCTGTCTACCGGCGCCGCATAGAAGAGCAGCGATCCCGAGATCACCATCACTAGGAATCCCCCGCCGGCCCAAGGGACAAGCCGACGGACAACCTCCGACGCCGGCACCCGCTGCATCGTCAGGCCCAGAAGACGCAAGTCCACCATTACTGCCGTCCCCACAAACACGCACAGGGTCAACACGTGTACGGTCAAGACGACAAGGAACATGTAGTGGGATTCGTGAAGGGCGATGCTGGCTGGCGTGGCCGCCAGCCATTCGCAGAATCTGAGGAGTGACATCTCAGTGGGCACTCACCGACCTGAAGCGGATTGACCTTTTCCGGCTGAAACTCTAACGAGTACGCGGGGTCGGATTGCCATCAGCGCCCGGGGCAGAACCGCCCATGAACACCTTTCGCCCATCCAGATACTCGAAGAACACCGCGACGCCTTTGCTTTCTCCGCTCTTGGCCTGATACGCAAAGACCTTGATCTCGGACCCAACCGGCAAGGTGTCCTTCGTCACACCGTTCCTGAAGAGGTTGATCGGTGGACCACCTTCCAGCCCCCAGTTGGTCACTGTGCCGTCTTCTTCGGTCACATCCATCCAGATCCAGGAGTGCGGGTTGACCAACTCCACCGTGGTGACTACTCCCTGCAGGTTTATCGGCCTATTCTCGTCGTACGCTGCTGCGAACGAATGATGTGCCCGAACCGGCGCTGAGAACAGCAAAACAGTACCGGCAACAACCGTACAAACTATCGTGACAGCTTTCCGCATGGCGGCTCCCGTTGCCCTGAGCCTGACTCTTCAGCTCTGGGCCATTCGAAAATATATAGGTTTCCTTGTGGATCACCTCTCCAACTCGGCTTCGTATTCGGTTGCCCGAACCCGCACACCTCTCATGACGTTGATGATCCCATAATTCTGCTCGTGGCACGCAAACTCATACAGCCCCGGTGGTTCCATTCTCGGCCAGGGAAACTCCAATGTCCATGGCGCCTCCCACGTCGTCGGATCGGTGATCGTGGCTTCGTAAAGGAGCGTGTCCTCGTCAATTCGCGTGAAGCGTTCCACGAGGTGCAAGTTGCCCGCGGCTCCCCGCCACTTGCGCTCCTGATGGAAGTTTGTCGTCTCGACGACGAGCGTATCGCCCTCCCAGCGGCCGCGTGCACTGCCCATCCAGGCGCGTATGTTTTCTGGAAGGGGCGGACGTCCATCCAGGGGGATCATCCGCACGTCACTATTCGACTGCATGATGAGCACCACGAAGTCCGGCGTCTGGACGATCTGAGCCTCACCGGTTTGCTGGGTGAAAGGAATCCCGGGTGGCCCCTGATTCCCGGAGATACAGCGCTCGTACAGGCTCCGGGATTCGAGTGTGTCCACCCTTGCCTGCGCTTGTAATCGCTCCTGCCCCTGAGACGTCAGAGCGGGAAGCTTCCCGTCCGGCGGATCCACGATCAGCGCCGTCCGGCGGTTCGGTCCAACCGGGCTCTGCCAGATGTCCATCCCGAACTCCGTCCAATCATAATGCACAGTTGCCGGATCGACAGATGCATCGCTGGTGACGCGTCGTTGAAAGGCCTCAATCGCTTCTTCTACCGTGTACAGCGGCTTCCCCGCGAGCTCGTCGGGCCTTTCTAAGGGCGTATAGGCGACGTTCAACCAGTATCCCTGCAGGTTCGGATCGCCCCACGGGGTGCTTGGGGAACTTGCTCGAGGCCGGGTGGGATCCCACACCCGCCGGATAGCCCGTGCGAGCGCCTCGTCGACCTCATCCTCGAAGTACGCGAACGTTTCCTCCGACGTTCGCGGGGAAGCCGCCCGGGCCGCCTCCACGGTTTCCTCCGACCCCTGGTTGACGAGCGCGGACGGCGGGGCCTGGCCTGTGACCGGGGCCGGCACCCACAACATTACTGCCAGCACGAGCGCCGAAACACGGCATGGCACACAAGTTACAGTGCCCATCTCATACCCCTCCTAATCGTCCTGTTCTTGATTGTCTGTTTCTTGCCTGCCCATAAATCCGAGCGGTCCGTACATGAGCTCTTCTACGAAAGGCACGCAATTGAACTCAATGAGCTGGGCATTCTCCTCCACGTGCCGATAGAGCATAAAGCCCATCTTCCAAGGTCGCGTGAACACGTTCGGATCCTCGATGGTCGCTTCATACCGCATGTGGTAGCGACTGACCCGCGTCCAGCGCTCGACGACGTGCAGGGCGTCGCTATGGAAATTCCCGGCCCGATCAAACCACGTGTTGCCGTTGAACCCGTTTGTGTTGACGACGAGGGTATCACCCTCCCAGTGGCCATTCGACCAGCCCATCCACGTATCACTGGGTGCCCCCTGATCGGAATCCATGTAAATCGTGCGGTACGCACCCTTGTACTCGTACACGATTAGAATCTGCTCCGGCGTCTGAAGAATCTGAAACGGGTAGGGCATGTAGTTGGCGCGCGGCACGCCAGCGCGATAACACTGAAGCTCCGGGTCACCCGTGTCGAAGCGACTGGGATCGTTGGTGACCGTGACGACCGTTCGGTTTTCGTAGTTCTCTCTCCGCTGGGCCACCGCCCACGGCTGGTAAGGCAGTTCATTGCCCTCGACGATGCTAAGTCCCCCTCGACTCGCGCCCCAGGCTCCCAGGAGTTCGGAATGCGCTCCCGGCTCCGCCGAATGCGCCAGAATATTCTGATTCGCTGTGGTGAAGGACTGCCAGATTCCGCCGAGGTCGGGTCTACCGTCCGGGGTTCGCGGGGCCGTGTAAGGAGGAAACGACTCATCGGACTGCGTCTGTCCCGCGGTCGCGACCGCCGTAGACATGAACGCCATGACGGTGGTCGTCACCACGGCCAGAGTTGCGACTTTGAACCCGCTGTGCATCAAAGGTCTCTCCGTCCCCAGAGCCATTCGCAGGACCCGCTGCGCTCCGATCTCAGTTTCTACGCACCTTGTGGGACTTGGGCAAGCCTAATCTCTCATAACGAATTGGCCAGTGTCAACAAACCTTCCCAACACCTTCCCATCGGTTCGTGAACCGCGTCGGCCAGACCATTGCCGCTCTTTTCCAGTCTATTATGAGGCCTCTCATTTCACCGCCACTTCATTTATTTTACGGATCGACATGGCAGGTGGCGAATGCGTCTGCAAGGTAGCCCCGCACGGAGTCATCACCACGGTCCCAGGCAACGCGATCGGATCAGCTGGCTCAAGATTGTGTGAGTTGCTTGGGGAAGCGCCTTCTGAAACGCCCGTTCTCTTCCACGTCTTCAATCTGAGAGTCGAGGAGGCTGCTTTGTCAGCCGCCCGAGGGACCTCTGCTACGTCGTAGGTTGTTCACTTGAAAGGGTGAGCGACGGGAGTTGAACCCGCGACCACTGGAGCCACAATCCAGCGCTCTACCAACTGAGCTACGCTCACCGGACTTACTGCTCAACAACTTGCAGGAGCGTCTCTTCCTGCCCTGACTCGGCTATGGGGGATCTTGTGGCTACTCCAGTCCCAATTTTCTTCAGCCGAGCCACTGCCGCCCGTTTTTAATCGAGCGACAAGTGAGTATAACGCATCGTCATTTCCGGTCGCTGGTGCCCCATCAGCTCCATTCTGGCCTTGTCGTTCACGTCGGCCACGGCCAAGTAGGAGCCGAAGCAGTGCCGGAGGTCGTGAAATCGGAAGTCTGAGATCCCAGCGGCATTCAGAGCATGGAGAAATGCCGTCCGCCAAGATCGCTAGGGCTTCCCATCCCGGTTTAGAAATACCACGTCCTCGGAACCGTTGAACCGAGTCGGCTCGTGGAAGCCGGGGAAGAGGTCGCGGCATGACGAAGCCTGAACGGGAAACACTGCACCAGACACTCGATGGCATTCTCGATACATTGCCGGACGATATGGCTCTAACGATCGTCAACTTCATAGAGGCTGCGGCTAGAATTATCAAGTCAAGCGCTTCACAGGATGACCAGAAGGGAACGTAGAAGTTTTCAGAGGACCCCGGACCCGCCAGCACCATCCTCTGCGGTCAATTCTGGCCGGAGGGGGAGTAGGCGGGGAAGAGTCAGAAGAAAGGAGGGCGGTGATGCGAGCCACTGTTCTGCGGGTTGCACCATGGGGAACCTCAGTGCGCGGAAGGTATGAACGAGACGCAGACCGAACCTTTTGTGATGATTTTTGGAATTACCCCGATAAAACGGACAGTTCAGTTAGGGTCATAAGCGCGGATTCGTAGTCTGCTGGGCTGATGTCGCCCAGCAGGGAATGCCGACGCTTCCGTTTATAGAAGACCTCGATGTATTCAAACAAATCCTTTCGCGCTTCAGACCGGGTTCGATACCGTCTACGATAGGCACGTTGCTCCGCCGAAACTCAATTTCCGAATAGGTATCGTTCATTCCCTGGAAGAACGCTTCCAATTCCTCCAATGATTGAAGTCAGCGGATCGGACTCACGATCGACACGTCATCCGTGTCATCCCATATCGTCAACAGCAGATCGAGGTTCATCTCACTGATGGACTGGAAGTAGGTATCCTGGATCGAAGCAATTTCCTGAATGGCATCGGACTCGTTGATTTGGGCGTCAACTGCGGGCTGAGGTGTAACCGCAGTCTCAATCGCACAAGCCGATACGAGTGTCAGGATGCCTACTCCGAAAGCACCAATGAGTATCCAGATCATTGGTGCCTCTTTGGTCAGTCCTCGTCGAGTTCGGCTATCCGGGAGGTAATCTGCTCTTGGGTGAATCGGTTGAGCTTGACAACGCGGGCTTGTTGGCGAAAGACCGGCGGCACCATCTGTATGACCTCATCACGACTGTCCGATTCGACGATCATCCAGCCGCAATGTATGCCACCGTCGCAGCCCCAGTCCGCGTTAGTTATGAAGTGCGAGCCAAACTGCTCGACCGCTCTAAGCGCCTTGACTCAGGTGTCGTATTCATTGTCGTGGGGTAGCTCGATCATATATCGATGCATAGCACAGTCCCTTTGTCTGAAACGTCTGTGACAGAATCAGTCCGGCGAGAACCCCCGGACCAGGTGTCTCGCCGGACGCGAGTTCATCCGGTCAAGTATACAGAGCCACGTTGGCGCGGGACATACCCGCCAGAGAAAACCTAAGCTCTACCGTCAGTGCTATCCTATTACCGTGGTCCGAATATTCCGATCCTACAGTGACAAGAAGGTCGCCGGAATCTGTGGCGGTTTCGCGGAAAGCTACAAGATCGACGCAAACCTTATCCGAGTGGCGTTCGTGTTCCTCGGTGTCGCGACAGGCGGGCTGCCACTGCTGGTCGCCTACATCGTGGGCTGGATTATCATCCCGCTGCGCCCTAACGCACCACAGAACGGATCCCTCGAACCCTCCGGCACACCAGAGTCTTCTCACCGGTAACACGTTCCAGAATCCAATTGGACTGGATCTCGGCATCTGATGAACAGGTATCACAGTCGAGGATGCGGGATTGTGCCTGGAGGATCGTGGCGCGGGACATGGATATCAGTTTGATGGTCATGCGGGTTGGAGTGCAGCTGGCCTGCCAACAGCGTCTGCCTTCAGGTGAAGTTTACCCGAGGTGCTTGGGCGAGGTTACTGAGCAGACGTTGGTGGAGTGCTATAACTTAGAAACCGTCTCTCAGCAAAACGGCGCTTTTGCCCGAATTAGTCTGACGACCTACAGTGCTCGGACACGGGGCATGTTCGGATACCTTGAAGTTCTGATAGTCTCTAGGAACGATGTCAAAATGGTTCATTCCAGTCCTGCTTGTCCCGGTTCTTGCAGTGGTCGTGATTTGGCTTCTCGGTCCGGACCCGTCAGAAGATTCGGCGGCGGCCGGTAGTCCGGAAGCCCGAATCCTCGCGTATTTGGACGAGAATGTCGCGCCAGGCCGGTTTGTGCTGGTCACGGACTTGTACAACAACGTCTTCACGACTCCCGAGGAACGTGAGGCATTGCAAGGGCTCTACGACTCCTTGTTTGAGATCCCAGCTTTCGCTGCCCAGGTCTACATTGAGACCAGCCGCATACCGACAGTTCAGGACATATCGGACCACTTTGGTTTTCAGGTTCCCGGGACAACGATTGTGCTTCTTCGTGTCTTGGAATCCGACCCCCGCATTCCACCGTTTTTTGAGCGCGATCTCACTACGGGAGAAATCACCCAAATCGACGTGGATGCCATCGCGGCTCACGATCGTTTTGGGCGGGCGCTTCGGAATTAGATTACTAGTGACCTGTACCACCCGAATCGGGAGCAGCGCCGATGGGTCTTGCCGGGGAGATCGAGGCGCGAGACGGAAGTCGATGTCTTCACATCGACGACGGCTCGCAACAAAGATATCGTCGGCAACCCCCATCGGCCCAAAGGGTTCGGGAGAAACGGCATTGTCTTCGTTGTCGTCGCCGCCTCGCAATGTAGTGCCATTTACTCGTTGCCGACTTCTAAAATCCAACGCCGTTTGGCCCGAACGCTGCTCCCGATTCGGGTGTTACAGGCCACTAGCGCACCCGATCCGAGTCGAACCGCCGTGAATGAAAATGGATCCATCGCCTGGGGGCCAAGAGCCAGCCGACAGAGAATCGAGTTCGCAGCGAATGCCACTAGTGGCCTGTAACAGAGGTATCGCCAGTGGCGCCGATGGGTCTTGCGGTCGAGGTCGAGGAGCGAGGAGGGATCGATGCTTTTTCATCGAGACCGACGAGCGACAAAGAGATCGACCCCAACCCCCATCGGCCCAAGGGGTTCGGGCCCAACGTCACCGTCTTCGTTGTTGCTCCTCACTCACAATGAAAGAGCATTGCCTCCCTCGTTGCGCCTAGAATCCGGTGCCGTTGGGCCCGAACGCCGCTAGCGATACCTCTGTTACAGGCCACTAGTGCCGCCAGCGTCAAAACGGATGTAAGAGCGTCGGCGTTTTGCCAGTCATGTTGTGTTCACCTTTGAAACTCATACCCCGGTTTTACGAACGCGCTACTGGGGGCGATAATTCCATGCGCGACCAGCGCGCATCAACTGCGGCCTCTGCAATAACCGCCGACATCTGACGCTAGTAGGCTTCCAGTTGCGTAGCTCTGATTCGGGTGAGATCCTGCGGGGAAATTCGTGGGGGACTCTACCGTTAAAGCCTGTCAAGTTACGTTGAGTTGAGAGGGGTGGGAGGCTCAATTCGTTGAGCATTGCGGGCTTCGCTGTGCATTCAAAAGGTTGCGCAGAGCGCTGAAATCGGAGCCACAATCCAGCGCTCTACCAACCGAGCTACGCTCACCGTAAGGTGGAAATCGGAGACCGGGGAAATCTTTCTCCGATCACCCCCGTCCCCGCTATACCAGCTTACATCAACGATTCCATGATTTCCTGAAGTGCTTCGGAGCTGGGCTGCGTTTCCTGCTGGGTCAGAGTCGCAAGCGGACGGTCGACGGTATTGAGCTGGCTGATGAAGTCATCGCCCTCTTCATTGATGTAAACCAGGCCAGTCAGCAATTCGCGCTGCTCGGTCGCCTCTGCCAACATTTTCAGAGCTCCAATCTTGTCCGTTGGACTGTATCCTTCGTGCAACTTCCGCAATGTCAGACGCGACCCGTCGTGAAGTGAGACGTCAACGGATTCACCTTCTTCGTATTCCACATCGATCTGTTCGAAAAACGGCACGAAGGAGAGTTCATGCAGCACTTCTTCGTGCGCTTTGGCGAATGGGTAGCTCTTGGTCGATCCCTCATGATTGTTGAAGGTCACACAGGGACTGACGATGTCGAGCATCGCTGTGCCGCGGTGACCGATGGCCCCCTTGATCAGGGAAATCAGTTGCTTGGGATCGCCCGCAAAGGAGCGGGCAACGTAATTGCACCCCAGTTCGATCGCCAGGGCGCAGATATCGATCGCTGGCAGCTCGTTCACGCTGCCCCCCTTGGCTGTGGAACCGTAGTCAGCCGTTGCTGAAAACTGTCCCTTCGTCAGTCCGTACACGCCGTTGTTTTCGACCACGTAGATCATGGGTACGTTGCGACGAAGCATGTGGCAGAACTGTCCCAGACCGATCGAAGCGCTGTCGCCGTCACCGCTGATTCCGATTGCAATCAGTTCCTTGTTCCCCAGAACGGCTCCGGTTCCGACGGCCGGCATTCGGCCGTGAACCGCGTTGATCCCGTGAGAATGGTTCAGGAAATACGCCGGTGTTTTGCTGGAGCAACCGATACCGCTGAGCTTGGCCAGCCGATGAGGTTCGACGCCATACTCCCAGAACGCCCGGATAATCTGACTCGTGATTGCATCGTGGCCGCATCCCGCGCAGAGCGTCGAATCGCCACCTTTGTAGTCGGCCATCGGCAGACCGATGCGGTTTACTTTACCTCCGGACGGAGGTTTGATCGTCGTAGAAGACATTGCTAGAGCGCCTCCTTCTTTTCGTTCACGGTCAGGTTATCTGTAATGAAACGAGCGTCGATCGGCATTCCTGTGTAGTGGAGTATGCTTCGGATCTTCGCTATCCGATCGGTCGACAGCTCCATCTTCATCAAACTCGCCATCTGGGCATCCCTGTTCTGCTCCACGACGTAGACCCGATCGCAACGGTCGAAAAACTCATCCAGGTGTGGCGTGAACGGAAGCGCCCGAAGCCGATAGTAACTGGTTTTTAGATCGTATTCTCTTACAAGTTGATCCCGTGATTCCGCTGCCGCCATGTCGGTCGTTCCGAATCCAAGGATGCCGATCCGGGTTCCATCAACATAATCGACGATGGGTTCCGGCACGTGCTTTCTGGAGGTATCGTACTTACGTGCCAGACGATCCACATTGTTCTGGTAGTCGTCGTCGCGTTCGCTGTAGGCGGCCTGCGCGTTGTGTCCGCTGCCCCGCGTAAAGTAGGATGCAAGAGGATGATTCGTGGCTGGCAGAGTCCGGTAGGGAATTCCGTCACCGTCGATGTCATCGTAACGTCCGAAGCTTCCGACCCGGTCCAGGTCTTCCTTGCTCAAGACCTTCCCGCGATCAAATTTTCCTGTCGGATATTCGATGGGGTCCGACATCCAATTGTTCATTCCCAGGTCCAGGTCAGTCATTACGAAAACGGGAGTCTGGAATCGCTCTGAAAGATCGAATGCATCCATCGTCATCGAGAAACATTCCTTGATGCTGCCGGGAATCAGAACGATGTGTTTCGTATCGCCGTGTGAGAGAAAAGCAAGCGAGAAGATATCCGACTGCTGGGTTCGCGTCGGCAGACCTGTACTGGGACCAACCCGGGTGACGTCAAAAATGACGACGGGAATTTCGGCGTAGTAGGCGAAGCCGGTGAACTCGGCCATTAACGAGATTCCGGGTCCGGAGGTGGAGGTCATCGACCGGGCTCCGGTCCATCCCGCACCGATCGCCATTCCTACCGCAGCAAGCTCGTCTTCGGCCTGGACGATCGCGTAGGTGGCTTTGCCATCTTCGTCATGGCGGTACTTCCCCATATAAGCGATCAGGCTCTCACAAACCGAAGAGGACGGAGTGATCGGGTACCAGGTTGCCACCGTGACACCTGCGAACATCGCACCGAGCGCGGACGCTGAGTTGCCATCAATAATGATCTTGCCAGCGGTTTTGTCCATGCGTACGCAACGGAACGGATCCAGCTTCTGGATATTCTCTTTCGCGTAGTTGCCGCCGATCTCGATGGCCTGCCGGTTCAATTCGATTGCTTTCTTCTTGCCTTTGAACTGCTTGACGACCGCTTTCTCGATTTCTTTCGGATCGATGTCGAGCAACTCTCCGACGACGCCCACGTAAAGCATGTTGGCGAGCAGCTTGCGCAAGCGTGAGTCTCTTGATATTTCGGTAGCAAGTTTCGCAAAAGGCACTGGATAGAAGATCAAATCGTCTCGTAGCGAGGACAGTTCCAGCTTGTCCTCGTAGACGACGACGCGTCCCGGATCCAGTCCCATGACGTCCTCTCGGGCCGTCTGAGCGTTCATTGCGATCAGGAAGTCGAGCTCTTTGCGGCGAGCGGTCCAACCGTCTTTGTTAGCCCGAATGGTGAACCAGGTGGGTAAGCCGGCGATGTTGGAAGGAAACAGGTTCTTTCCGCTGACGGGGATGCCCATCTGGAATATCGACCGCATCAGGACCGTATTGGCCGACTGGCTCCCGGACCCGTTTACGGTAGCGATCTGAATGCTGAAATCGTTTGTTACCGGGCCCCCGCCCTCTCCACCTTCCTTGTCCAGCACCGCTGTATCAGAGGATTGCTGTGACACGTCGTCTCCTTTCTTCACTTTCAATTCGGGACGCCACGCAAATCGTGCGCTAAACAAACAAGTCACTATAACATGGATGACACCGTCATCGCCGCGCTGGTATGAGGGCTCAAGAGCAAGAAAACGCGGGGTTTCAGAGGGTAGTCCAGACGGGGGACCTGACGCGGTGATGTGGGTCCCCCAGGCAGGATCTGGCTTTCGAAGTCCGGATACGCCCGGCAGGATTCGAACCTGCGACCTACGGCTTAGAAGGCCGGTGCTCTATCCAACTGAGCTACGGGCGCTCACCGGGAGAATTTTAGCACGGGCTGCTTTTCCTAACTCCGGTCTGAGCTTCCGCTTACGGGCAATACGGCGGTCTACGGAAGGGCCCTGATTCGGCAAGACCCGAGGTTAAACTTTTTGCGGTCTGTGGCGTCAAACACTGTAGCTGGGTCTGATGTAGGTAAGAGGTGCTGTTCTGACAGCACATAAGGCCATCTTTTGGAGGGATTTTCGATGAAAACAGGTCTGAAGTACGGAATCTTTGTAGCGCTATTCATGGCGCTCGCGGTCACGGGTTATTCGGACACGCTGCTTCTCAAGAACGGAGAGCGGATCAGCGGCTATTACGAGGGCGGGACCTCACGGGTGATTCACTTCAGGACCGACGCGGGTGTAGAGGAATATGACCTGCTGTCGATAGCCGGGATTGAGTTTGGAGGCGACATCGTTCAGTCCAGGCCCACCGTGAATACACGTCCTGTACTGGATCGACGAGAGACTGTCCGCGATGTCGCTCGAGAAGCCGTCGACGTCGAAACTCCTTCCGAACCGCCGGTACGCCTGCAGTCGCGAGAAGAACTGGGCAACCGTCCGGAGGCCGATACAGCAGCCAATACCGCATGGACGATCCCGACCGGATCCAGTCTCCTTGTTCGTATGATTGACAGTATCGACAGCGAGACCGATACCGTGGGTCAGACCTTCACGGCCAGGCTTGCGGAACCCCTGATGGTCGAAAGAATCGAGGTCGTGCCGCAAGGGTCGGATATTCGAGGCCGCATCGTTGAAATTCAGGGTGCGGGTCGCGTCAATGGATCCGCCGAATTACAGCTCGAGTTGAGCCAGATCGTCGTGAACGGGATTCCCTACGCATTGACCACCGCCGAGTATTCCGAGGTGGCTGAAGGACGGGGTGAGGAGACAGCGACGCGGGTCGGGACGGCGGCCGGACTCGGAGCTCTCATCGGATTGATCGCTGGAGGAGGCAAGGGCGCCGCGATTGGTGCGGGAGTCGGTGCCGGCGCCGCCGGTGCTGTCCAGGTAATGACCAAGGGCGAGCGCTTGAATATTCCTGCCGAAACCCTGCTTGGTTTTACGCTGCGCCAACCCTTAGTGATTGCTGCGCGGTAGTGTGCTTGGTGGAAAGGTCCCGATATAAGATTTCGCTCGGTCGTTAATTCAGACATCCTGTCTGAACGACCGGCGACCCTCGCCATCATCCTGATGGCGAGGTCTATAGGGACGGAAGGCAATGTTGAAGCAGTCCCCATAAGGCCCCGCACGGTCCTCCCGTGCGGGCGGACAACGAGGCGGAAGCCGAGGCGTCCAGAGTAATCAAATGATCGGATCGGAACCGGACGAAACTAATATCTAGGTAATGGACTTTTGACTCTGCGTACTAGATTCCCCTCTTCGTTCCAACCACTCTTCAGTATCACTTTCCAGTTTGAAATCTAGTCTGGGGCTGCTTCCACTACGGCCTCTTCCACGCCTACCCCGAGCCGCCTGAAAGCTGTAGGGAAGAGCAGGCTGGTGAGCACCACAACAAGAATGACGCTGGCGCTTTCCATATCGTTCAGGGCGCCGAGTTCCAGACCGAGAGCGGCAATGGCGACGAGCAGGGTCAGGGGCGTTGCCAGCAGCAAAGCAGCGCCGGCGATCTGCCGCGGCCCGAAATGCATGGCGGCAAGAACGATGGATGCGATTACTTTGACGAGCAGTGACAGCATGAGTATTTGGCCCATCAACGGGTAGATATCCCTATTTCCGAGCGCTCCCAGATTGAAGCTCACTCCGACGTAGATAAAAAATACGGGGATAAAAAATCCATGACCGATGCCCGCCAGTTTGGTTTCCAGAATCCCTTTCTCCCTAAAGACGAAAGAGAACAACGCTCCGGCCAGAAAGGCTCCCAGGATCGCTTCCATTCCGAGAAGTTCGGAGACTGCAACGAATGCGATCATCAGCGCCATGCCAGCGCGCACGCCAACTTCAGAAGTGTCTTCGATATCGATCATTCGCGAGAATTGTGATGGGAACCACCATACCAACAGGCGCAGCGTCCTCAGGACTAGATACGCGACGACGAACACCGAAACAAGGCGAACCAGTTCTCCGATGAACGCAAGGCCGAATCCGAAGCGAAATACGATGTTGTACAGCGTTGCGATGATGATCGTCAGAAACTCGCCGATCGATCCGACAAGAATAACAGTCTGACCGAAATCGGATCGGGCGGCGCCTGTTTCCCTCAGTGTTACCAGGACGAGGCCAATAGATGTTGCCCCGAGCACGATTCCCCAAAAAGGGGACCAGCCCATGCGGACAGCGGCCAGAAAGGCGAGTCCGATCGTGAGGGAGGCAACACCGAGGCTCAGCCAGAGTACGCGCCCGCCCTTTCGTTCCAGGTTTGCGAAATCCAGTTCCAAACCGGCCAGGAACATCAGAAAAGCGAAGCCAAACTCGGCGAGAAATCCAAAGAATTCAGTTTCCGCAACTACGCCGAGCACGAAGGGGCCGACAAGCATTCCGAACGCAATTTCGCCAACGGCCGCGGGTACACCCACGCGTCCGCTTAACAGCGGGACCACGAAGGCTCCTAGCGAGATAACCAGCAGTGTGATGGCTTGAGTGATGTCCATGCCGTGTGATTCAGGTTGGAAGCACGATGGTCGTGATCGGCACCCGGCGCAACAGATGCTGGCTGACGTCGGGATTGAAGAACGATGGCTTCCGGCCCTTTCCGCGAGCCAATACCAGCAGGTCGAAATCGTTCGAAATTTTAACGATTTCCTCTACGGGGTTACCCTCACGATGCAGTTGCTCAACTTCCAGACGATGGAGGTTCGCGAGATGCGTGATTTTTCCCAGTGCCGCCTTTTGGTCTTTGATCGCGCGTCCGCCGACGACGAATCTGGGAGCCGTCACCGTCGCGATCGTGACGCTCGCTTCGTAGATTCGGGCCAAATCGAACGCAAGGCGCGCTACGTCCATTGACGCTTCAGTTTCGGTTATCGGAAGCAGGATCTTCCGATAAGGATGACTGCCTCGCAGTATGGCTATCGGTGAGTCCATCTGCCTGAAAATGGATGTCAGCGCCGTCCGGCGCAGGCCCAGGCGTTCCAGGAATCGAAATGGTTCGTCGGGAACGACCAGAAAACCGCAGTCATGCGTGACGACATGCTTGGCGGCGACGCTGCCGTAATCGCCAAAGACTGCCAGCGTTGATGACTCGATACTGTGTTCCTGAAGCGTTTTCTCCAAGGCCCCTTGCAGACCCGGTTCATGAGGCCAAAACAGGACTTCGACACCGCGTGCCTGGCTGTGGCCCAGTACATAGCCCAGTTCATCGACGATATGCTCGAAGTCCAAGGAACTTTCGGTGAGCACCAGAACGTTGGAACCGAACTCGAGGGGAAACTCCGGCTCTCCCAGCCTGAAGAACTGCCCGATCGAAGGCAGGATTTCCTTTTCGCCTATCAGGACCACGCGATCATCGGCCTCAATAGGTGTCGGTCCCGTCGGCACCACAAGTACGTCGTTTCGGTAGATCGCGCCGACATGCCACCGCCGTGAGCGGACAGAAGATAGGGGGCGCCCGATCATTGGAGAGGAGGGAAGGACGCTCACCTCGACCACTTCACCGCGAGCTTCAGCCGCACTCAGAGACGTACCGACCCCATGAAGCACCTGATGTTCCAGGCTGACGGCGGCGGCGTAGGACGGCGTTACAAAATCAATGCCGGCCTGACGGTATCTTTCCCGCTCGGCGAAGCTGACGACAGCCGCATACAAGCTGGACTTGTCGAAGTCCTCTCGAGCCAGGCGGCAGACTTCCAGGTTGGTCGGGTCGGTGTCAGTCACTGCCACGACGTAGTCGACCTGAGCAATGCCCGCATTTTCCAGTACGAGTCGGCTTGTCCCGTCTCCGACTGTCGTGTGAACGCGTTCGGAATCGACGTCGTCTCCAAGGCGGTCCAGCTTCCCCGGATCGACATCGACGATCGAAACGGGCCAGATCGGGGCTAGACGCCCGAGCAGTTCCCGGCCTGTCGTACCCGCGCCTACTATCAGTACTCGAGCTTCGAATCTGGAGTCGGCTAGTTTCATAGGCTACTAAGAAAGGAGGGCGCGGAGTCGAATCGTCAAATGATAATACGACGCACGGCCGTTGGACCGGTGGGAGCTTTCGAGATACCGAGAAGAAGACGGAGACCGAGTGTCCTGAGTCAAAACTTAATTAGTGTGTCTCAGTCCGACCCGATAATCTTATTACTCTGGACGCCTCGGCTCCGCGTCTTTTCTCTGAAAGCGGTCCCCCCGCATGGTCCCCCATGCGGGGCCTTATAAGAACTACTTCAACATTTCTGCGATCCCAATAGGCCTCGCCATCTGGATGATGGCGAGGGTCGCCGGTCGTTCAGACAGGATGTCTGAATGAACGACCGAGCAAAATCTTGTGAACTAGAAGCCCTGGACCTTTCCGGCCTTCTTGTAGCAATGGAACACGATGTGCCATCCCAGCGCAATAACTACGAGCCAGAAAACCCAGTACAGGTCGTTGGGGATTCCCAGATTGCCGCCCGCGAAAAAGGTCTCGTGTTGCCCCAGCATCGCCCACAGCAGCGGTAACGACATGTAGGTATTGTGCTTGGACCGCAACCCGGCCATCTTGACCAGATCACCGTCCGGCGCTTCGCCGTTCTTGATCGCACGTATGATTTTCTGCTGCGCCGGCCAGATACGTATCCAGACGTTGAACGCCATCGCCGTGCCAAACATCGTTCCGGTATGAATCAGGGTTCCACGGAAGCTGAATTCGCCAAAATAGTGGAAGAGCGCGACAACGATGGAAAGCAGTATAAAGGTCACGATTACTGCGGCCCGTACGTTGCCGGCGATACTCGTTTTCCAAAGACCGTCGTACACGAAGACTGCCAGGAAGGCGACCGCGATCATGATGATCGGGCCTGCCGACCATGTCGCGCCGGTGGCGAGGGTCTGTTCGCCCATGTAGTAGACCAAGCCCAGCAGGAGGACGCCGGTGATCCACGTCCAGGCCGCCCCCCAGCGGAACCAGTACAGCGCCCGCGGCATTAATTCGGGAACGACAGCTTTCTTGGTCGGGCCATCAAGCTTTGCTGCCATCGGGCCGTTGACCCAGTTGAAGAAATAGAGGTGCCCAATCCAGATGATTCCTACGAAGACATGCATCCATCGGAAAATTGCCTCCAATCCGCTCATCGTTCCTCCTCTGGTTCAGTGGTTGTGACGGACTCAAATCTGTGGGGTCTAGCACCTGACTTGCCAAGCAGGTGGGTAATCAGATTCCTTTGGGTCGCACTACCTGCCATCGTTTCGAAGGCACCCGTGCGAGTCGCCCATGTAAGCCGCCGTCAATTGGTTTTAAGTTGGTGAAGTGTCTCTGGGATCCGGCTCCCGCTAAATCACATCATCTTCAAAATAAGGGCTCGACCGTACCACATCCCTTCCGAAATTGAAACTGGTCGAGCGGGCTCGATTCAGACCGTATCCGGCAGAGTATTACGACGCAGAATCAGCAATAAACCCAAGGCCGGCAGAGCAGCGAAGAAGGTCGCCAGAAAGAAAAACGGCCAACCCATTATTTCGGCCATCCCGCCCGCCGGAGCTGCTCCGACGTCTCGGGTAAAAGCCCACAATGAGGACAGGAGGGCGTACTGGGTCGCTGAGAAGTTGTGGTTGCAGAGGCTCATCAGGAAGGCCAGGAATGCGGCGGTGCCGAGACCGGAACAAAAATTCTCAACCGTGATTGTGAGGATCAAAAGCGGGTAATTGTGACCGACCTGGGCGAGGATCATGTATAGAAGGTTGGTCCCTGCCTGAAGCAGGCCGAACACCCAGAGCGCGCGCAAGATGCCCATCTGACTCAGTAGTGCCCCGCCAGCCAGGGCACCGACGATGGTTGCGGTTAAGCCAATCCCTCCCTGAACCACTCCGATTTCGGTCTGAGTGAAACCGGTTTGGAGCAGGAAGGGTGTCGTCATGTTAGTGATTAGGGCGTCTCCCAATTTATAGAACGCGATAAAGGACAGCACGAGGACTGCGGGACCGGCACCGAATCGGTTCCAGAATTCCGAGAACGGGGCGCGCACTGCATCGGTCAGCGATGCCGGCGGCGTG
Source organism: Terriglobia bacterium (assembly GCA_965218085.1). Lineage (GTDB taxonomy): Bacteria > Acidobacteriota > Terriglobia > 20CM-2-55-15 > 20CM-2-55-15. The sequence goes on from CBDCKF010000002.1 coordinate 1,432,339, forward strand.
CCCGGGTTTTCGGGTTCGGGCGCACGCAGGGAAGCCGTCAGGCCGACGAGCATGAACGCGGCCATGATGAGGTAAACACGGGGCCATGAGGTGTAGTCGGCGAGGATGAAGGCACCCCCTCCTGTAAGAATCAGGGCAATGCGATAGCCGAGGGCGGTGATCCCCGCACCGGCACCCATTTCGTGCTGCTCAAGAACGTCGGTCCGGTACGCGTCGACGGCGATGTCCTGCGTGGCGCTCAAAAAGGCAACGATGAGGGCGAGGACGGCTATGAAAGAGATGGCGGCCCCAGGCCGTCCAAAGGCCATTGACGCGATGGTCCCCAGCAGCAGGACCTGGGAGAGGGCCATCCATCCGCGACGGCGACCAAGACGCAAGAATGTAAATCGGTCCAGTATGGGCGACCACAAGAACTTCACCGAGTATGGCAATCCGACAAGGCTGAGTAGTCCGACCGCAGTCAGGCTGACGCCCTCCAGCGTCAACCACGGCTGGAGCGTCCGGCTGGTGAGATAAAAGGGCATGCCTGAGGAAAAGCTCAGGAGGAGCAGGAAGCCCATCTTCCGGTTCCGGAAGACCTGAATCAGAGAGAATTGCGGCGACATCAGTGGAAATAGTTACACAGGGGCGGGGCCGGAAGGGGGGAATGATCGGATCATACCAATAGTTTCTCTGTGCTCGCTTGCCCTGTTTGAACACGAATCTTGAGACGAAATCAGATTTTTGGTGTCGGAATGAATACGGGCAGTCCTGCGGTCTGAAGGTTGTCGGGATGATAGTGATAAAATCACCGTCTAAGACCGAGCGAGGTGGTTTTGTTCCAGACCTACTTTATGATGAGACGCTCAAGATTTCTGATCCTGGCCGGGTTCCTGTCCGGTTCCCTGGTTGTTGCCCAGACGCCCGTCTCAAGCTCCAATCAGGAAGATCCTGATCCGGCCACCATAGACGGCTACGTCGTTAAGAGCGGTACAGGCGAACCGCTCGGCAAGGCGCGTGTCGTGCTGCACCCCGTCGGGAGCCGCGAACCTGTATTCGGAGCTGTGACCGATGCGGGCGGCCGGTTCTTTCTCACCAACATTCAAGCGGGCAGCTACCGGCTTCACATCGAACGTGACGGGTATGTCGACCAGCAGTACGGCCAGGTTAGCTCTAATCGTCCGGGCACTGTATTGGTTCTTGTCGCCGGTCAGCAGGTCCAGGATGTCCTTGTCAGTTTGGTTCCAACCGGAACGATTTCGGGACGCGTATATGACGAGGAGGGAGAAGCGATAGTGGGTGCGAGCGTGCGTGCTTTCCGCTATGAATATGGGGCAGATGGACGAGTGCTGGCTCCCGTGCGCCAGACGCAGACGAATGATCTTGGAGAGTACCGGCTATATTGGCTGACCCCGGGCGATTACTACGTCAGCGCGACGTTTGAGGCCCGCTTCCGGGCCGCATCCGCGTTGCGGGAATCCGTTCTGGCGGGAGCGCCGCCGGTTCTGGACCTGCGGGGAGCGTCTCCCGTTGCTTTGGGTACGACGGATCCGATGGACACCATCTACGTGGATACCTATTACCCCGGAACCCATGATCCTGTGACTGCGTCATCATTGAGCGTTACGCCGGCAACGGAACTGAGCGCCGTTGATTTTACGGTACTGCCGACGCGCGCCGTTGTCCTGCGCGGTGCTGTGGTCGGGCCGTTCTCCGAACAGGAAGGTCTGGTGCCCACCGTCACGATCTCTCAGAGGAACACCGCCGTCGCGGCGGGACGTTTTGCCTTTCGTGGTGGCGGCCGCGGCGGGCGCGGCGGTGGAGGCGTCAATGCTGACGGCACGTTCGAGCTCGCGGGTGTTACCCCGGGTTCGTACACCTTGGTTGCGGTCATCCGTTCACGACAAGGTCGCGACCGCGGGGACGGAGGCGTTCAGATGGTGGGTTTCCTGGATATCGAAGTGGGTGCCGATGATGTCGAAGGGCTCTTTATCCCAGTGCGGCCCAATGTTCCTATCAGGGGCCGCGTTCTTGTGGACCAGAGCGCCAGCCAGATTGACACCTCCCGTATGCGGGTGCGTCTGCGGTCCACCGGGGACCTGCCTGTCGGATCGCCGAATGGGAGGGTGGCCTCTGACGGAACTTTTGCGATCGAAAACGTCAGCCAGACGAATCACAGAGTGTCGCTTACCGGCTTACCGGATGGGGCCTATGTAGCCGCCGCTTATATCAGCGGACGCGACATCCTGGGCGACGGTTTCCAGGTCACTGAGGATCTTGGGCCGATTGAATTCTGGATCAGCGGAGCCGGGGGGGGCGCTGGACGGGACGGTTCGAATCCGAGCCGACCGGACATATACCGGGGCTCAAGTCGTTTTGATTCCGGAGGACCCGGAACGGAATGATCTTTACAAAGTTGCCGGCGCCGACCAATACGGACGGTTTACTTTGACAGGCATTGCTCCTGGGAATTACCGTGTCTTCGCTTGGGAAGACGCCCCCGCTGGTGCGTTCCAGGACCCGGGCTTTGTCGACCTTTACGAAGACTTTGGTGAGCGCATCGAGATCGAACAAGCCAGCCAGTCGCAAATCCAACCCCAACTCATTCCATCCGTCCCCTAAGCAACATTAATCGTATACTCAAAGGCGATGACTAAAATTTTTCGAGCGAGAGGAGCAATTACGGCATGAAGCAATCCATGGTGTTATTAGGCCTGATTCTAAGTGTGGCCGCCTATGCCGTCGCACAATCTAATATGACTACGACTGACTCAGGACTCCAATATATTGATCACACGGTGGGTGACGGCGCCGAGGCCCGCGCCGGCGTGACTGTCCAGGTTCACTACACCGGCTGGCTTTGGGTGGACGGCGAACGTGGCGCCAAGTTCGACAGTTCCGTGGACCGCGGCCAACCCTTCCAGTTCGGACTCGGAGCGCGTAGCGTGATCGCTGGCTGGGACGAAGGTGTCGCCGGCATGAAGATCGGTGGAAAACGCGAGCTGATCATTCCGCCGGATCTGGGTTACGGCGGCCGGGGTGCGGGGAAAGTGATACCGCCGAACGCGACTCTGAACTTCGAAGTTGAGCTGCTCAACATTTTTTAACAAACATCACGATTCTCACTGGAATGCGCACGCTTGCGGGTGCGCCTTTTTGCGTGTGGTAGTCCCCTTTTCGACGCGCATGAGGGGATTCGAAACGTGTTATCGTGGTCCGCATGAAGCATGTAGTCCGGCAGTACGACCTCCAACAAGGTGCTTTGGAGGTGCAGTACATCGAAGAAAACTTCCCGGAATTCCGAAACAAAAAGACTGTGGACGAAATCATGGATCGCCTCTCCGACAGGGAATGTTTGATACTGCTTTCCATGGCACCCCTTTCCGAAGACGACGACGAGCTGATTCCTGTAGCGTTCAAGGTAGGCCACGAACTTCACGAGTTCGAAACTCAGGCCAAACTGGTCGATCTGGTCAGTCAGATTTCCGGATGCGTGCAGTTTCCCGATCGAAAGATTTTCTACAGTTGGATTGGCGGGACGCGTAAGGAATGGCGAGGTCAGGGGCACTACCGCGCGCTCACCGAACAGCAGGAGGAATGGGCGCACCAACACGGCTATCACGAACTTGTCGTCAAGACGAAGAACAAGTTCTACCCGATGCGGTCGACCCTGAATCATTTGCAATTCAACGTGGTCAAACTGCAGCCGGACCTGGACGACCATCGGGAATCCAAACTGTACCTGAGCAAGCGGATCGGCGCTGAATTGCTGAGGACGCATCAGACCGAACGCATGATCGAGAGCGGGCAGTAGCCGACGATCCTTCCTGTCCTCTGAATCAAGGAATCCTCTTTAACATCGTTTAACACACCGTTTCCCCGAATCTACTGTCCAATTGGGTGTTACCGGGCACGTGAAGGGCGGCCCTGCAGGATGCAGTCAGTCCCTTGGCCCGAACTTGGGTGATAACGATTTACAAGGAGATTATGTGATGAATTTTAAAGTTATAGGATTAGCGACGTTGTGTTTCGCTCTGGCTTCGCCTGTGCTTGCACAGGGACCGCGAGGACGCCGCGGTGACTTTAGTCCTCCGGAGGGTGTGAGTGATGGCGAGCGGACGAGAGAGAGAGGAGGGAACCCTCTTGGCCGGCTCGCAGTGGCTTTGGATTTAACCCCATCACAGGTGGCGAGCGCCGAGGCCTTGTTCGAGCAGCGTCAGGCCACACGGGAGGCATTTCGGGACCAGACAAGCTCGGCCCGCGAAGCTCTTCGGGCGGCCACGGATAGCGGAGACCCGACGGCCATCGGAAATGCCGTACTGGCGCTACGCGAACTTCAGGAGCAGCTACGTGCGGCCAATGAGGAATTCATGGCCGAGTTCAGGAGCTTGCTGACGCTGGCCCAGCAGGAAAACCTCGACAGCATCGAAGCGTTCCGTGACGGCGCTTCGGGTCGTGGCGATGGTTCGGGTCGTGGCGACGGTGCCCGGCGCGGTGGACGTGGCGATTCCCCGAGACCCCGCGGCGGCCGGTAAATGCGACGGACAGCTTCGGGGTGGCCACACCCACCCCGAAATGCCTACGCCAGAAGCTGACGGCTCCACGAGTGTCGCCGTGTTGATTTACGATTGGGCTTCTCACCCATCACTGGTAAGGCTTCTTCTTATCCATCAAACCGGTAACCTTTTCCCCGAACGGTGGTGATGTAGCGTGGTGATTTCGGGTTCGGCTCAATCTTCTGTCTCAGCCATGCAACATGCACGTCAACGGTTCTCGTGAACCGTATGGATCGGTAACCCCAAACTTCTGTCAGCAGTGCTTCCCGAGAAACGACCTCGCCCCGATGACGTACTAAATAGCGCAGCAGTTGGGATTCCTGTTCTGCTAGGTCGGTCGGTGTCTGGTTGCGTATCAATCGATTTCTCGCGAAATCGATTTGAACGTCCCCAAATTCGTAAGACATGAGTTCGCTGCCGACGTCCTTGTACGTGCGGCGTAATAACGCTTCGATTCTGGCTAGAAGTTCTTCCGCTTCGAAAGGCTTTGTCAAGTAGTCGTCGGCGCCGGATCGGAGCCCTCCAACTTTGTCTCTAAGTTCATCGCGGGCAGTCAGCATGATGATCGGTGTGTTGATACCCCGCTTGCGAAGGTTACTGGATACTTCGAATCCGTCCATGGACGGGAGCATGACGTCCAGCAGGATGAGATCGTGCGTTCCGTGGCTGGCGGCGTCCAGCGCAAGGGCACCATCGCGGCGAGTTTCGACTTGATATCCCTCCGCGTGCAGCATGTCCCCCAGGGTACGTGCCAGAGCGGCTTCGTCTTCGACCAAGAGAACTCTTCGTTGTGGTTCGGCTGCTACCGCGTTCAAGGTCTTGCTCCTATTGAAATTGTTTGTTCGATCGATGGCATGGCAGGTATGTGCAGCGTGAACCTGGTCTTGCCAGGTTGACTCGATACCGTTACCTCGCCGTTCTGTCCCTCGATCATTTTTCGAACCAGACTCAGCCCCAAACCACTCCCGGGTGTCCGATCGATACGTCGGCCACGATAAAAAGGTTCGAATATGTGTTGGATATCGGAGGGGGCAATCGCCGCTCCGGAGTTGCTGACGCTGAGCTGCACTCGATTTGTTCGAGTGTCAAGACGCGCCTCGACTACGACGGTCCCATTCGTGACCCCATATTTGAGTGCGTTAACGATGAGATTTCCTAATGAATGCGTCAGCGCGGTTTCATCAGCAAGAACAGGCGGCAGCGTAGGATCGATATCGACCCAGACCTTGCTCTGGGCATCGTCTGAGGAGGAAAACGCGACGTCGAGGGTTCGCTCGACCACTTGGCCGATGTCCACAGGGCGCAGTTCGTAGTGGCGGCGGCCGGATTCGGTTTGAGCAAACTGGATGGTTTGATCGACCATCTGAGAGAGCCGCCTGCCCTCGGCCTTCACCATCGTTGCGTATTCGCGGACTTCTTCGGGTTTGCTCACGACGCCGGAAGCGATGTTATGCGCGGCCGTGCGGATTGTGGTCAGCGGCGTTCTTAGTTCGTGAGATATTCCTGCCGCAAATTCCATTTGGAGCCGGCCGATGGAACGGACCCGTTCAGCCCACACGATTGTCATGACCCCCGACACGCCGAGTAGTGCCAGAATCCCAAGGCCAACGAATAGATTGCGTCGTCGAAGGGTCGATACGGCGCTCTCGAGTGAACCCGACTGATGCTGGACAACCAACTGCCAGGACGCCCCACACAGGGTAAAGGGAATCGCCCCTGGACCCAGGCCGCGGCCCGGCCTCCCGCGGCCGAACGGCAGGTTGGGATTCGTGAGGCGTTGGGTTGCGATTCTGCGACCCCGACCGCGTTGTGAGGGCGGTATCGCCACGCCACCGGGCCCAAGCGTTTCGTAAGCGAGCCCAGTGACGGCAAGGTCGGGCGAGCTCATTCCGTTTCGGGACAGCGTTTCTTCCGACCGGAAGACGACGCGGTCGGATCGCTCTGAAGCGAACACAGCGACCTTATAATCCCGTGTATCAAAATGTGTTGCGACTACGCCGGGGAGCAGCTCGGACGCGAACACATCAATATCGATTTCGATCAGCGTCCAGCCCGCGAGCGACCGTTGAATACTCCCGAACGACAATTCAGCTGCCCTTATCAGAGGTACCAGGAGCCAAATCGAATCTGTTTCACTGGGAACCGGAACGGAGTCACGAAACGCGTTGAATCGGAAATCAAAGGGTGTTCCTGAAGAATCCGGGAGCTGAAAGCCCGTCATTCGATCGAGGCGAACTTTCAAGCTATCCAATACCTGGGGCCACTGCACAGTGTCCAGTTTTCCGAACGCCGGATCGAAATGACTCAAGGCCAGTTCGCCCCCCGAGTCGAATTCGGAAACATAGACCGACCGTAGGATGTCAGGGTCAAGAGAAGTGGTATCCCAGAGTTCCAGGCTTCGGGAAAGCTGAGTTTCCAGCGAGTATGCTTCCGTAGTAGGTTGCAACTGAAAGCTCAAAGCGACGTCGGAGAATTCCCGGAAAATGTCCTCAACGAAGCGTCGCGTCGCAATGTCGAGACCCTCCTCAAGCCGCTCGCGCTCGGACTCGCTCACCTAGCCGATCCACCGGTATTGAAGAAAGGCCAGTACAGGCAGGAGAACGCACAACACGCCGATCAGGACGATTGACAGAGACAACCTGGGGCCGGTGGTTCGCTTCGTCTTCATGAGTTGGACCGCACAAGCTGTGGATCATTCGATTAGACAGGCTTCGATCCGGAAAGGTTTAGTCTCGGTAAGGAACAGGGTCGATCAAACCACGGCTGCATGGGTTGTGAGTGGGTCAGTGTCTTGCAGTTGGAAGTCCGCGATATAAGATTTCGCTCGGTCGTTCAAACGGCCATCCTGGCCGAACGACCGGCGACCCTCGCCATCATCCTGATGGCAAGGCCTATTGGGAATTAAGAAATGTTGATGCAGTTCCCAAAACGGACCCGCACCGGTCTGACGGTGCGGGTGGACGGCTTTCATAGTAAAGACGCGGCAGCCGAGGCGTCCAGAGTAAGAAGATGATCTCCGAACCTGTTAGATAGTGCACTTCTGACTCAAGCTATTAGCTGCCCCCAATCACTTCACGGAGAGTTCGGTCGAACCGCTCGGGGGAACATTCCTTGGCGACCCGTTCCAAGGCCTGGCGGCGTATTTTCTCCCAGAGGGCCGGGTCAGTGTACAACTCGATTGAGCGTTTGGCGAGCTCGTCTGCAGTTTCACCGACCAGTAATTCCTCGCCATCGGTCCAACCCAGTTGGTCGGCGAGTAATGGAGTGGCGACAACGGGAATCCCGTATGCCGCCGCTTCATGGATTTTATGCGGGACACCGGCCGAAAAACGCGTTGGCGCAATGAATATCCGCTTGTCGGCGTACAGGGAACGGAGCTCCTTGCGCGGACCCAGGATTTGAAGAGTGTCGGATGCCATGGACCAAAGGCGATCGGATTGATTGATGCCGACGACGGTGAGCGATACGCCTGCTAAGGCAAGACGGATTTTGGGTAGGATTTCTTCACCGAGCCAAATGACCGCATCTCCATTCGGGCTCGCATCGTCGTGGACTGCGCCGACGAATAGAAACCCGGATCTTTCGTTAAATCGTTCCGGCGTGGGGTCGACTGCGAATGCGTGACCCAGTACATGGACGCTCTCGACTCCATTCCCGCGAAAGGATTGTGCTTCTCCTTCCGATACGGAAACGACAGTGTTCGCCGATTGTGCCAGTTTGATTTCCTTGAGGAGCAGTTCCTGGTGCTTCCGGGCTTCTTTGGGGTTACCCAGGATTTCGTGTTTCCGTACTTCACGTGCCGCAAAGATGGCCTCGGCATCGTAGACAATCTGTGTTTTGGAAAACCACTCCGGATGTCGTTTCAAATGCGACGCCAGCTTTTCCATGTTGTGGGGACGGCTCACAACGATGACATCGTAAAAATTGCGGCGTTCCTCCAGAAACCCTTGCAGGCCTCCTTCACCGCTGTGAAGCATGATTTCCACTTCACGAGGCACATCCGAGTAAGCCCGACTCCAATCCTCGTCAATGACCGCAGTCGGATACATCGTTACTAAATTATTCCATTCGACGAGGCGCGTGAGCATTCGGTGTGCCCTGGGGAATCCAGATCCAAGGTGAGGGTGGGGTACGCGGTCGTCGATGACCAAGATCCGTTGCATCCACTTTCCTGCAGTTCTTGCATGGACGACGTTCGCGTCACTCTTCGAGCGGTAGGTGTCAATTCGAGCCTGATTCCTCTCGACAAATAGTTGGCGGTGCCGCGTCTGAAGTTCCGATGCTTCTTCCTGACTGCGCGATGCGAATTCGTAATGAAGGATTGCGGCACCGGGTTCGAAAACCACCCGATATCCGGCATCCCAAAGTCGCACGCAGTAGTCTGTTTCTTCGTAGTACGCCGGGCTGAAGACCTCGTCGAATCCTCCAAGCTGTTCGAAGAGATTTTTTCGCATCAGTAACAACGCACCGGAACAGTAGTCGACGTCCCGCCGGAACATATACGGCGGAGCCAGAGGGTCGTCTCCTCTGCCGTAACCGAAACATGTTCCGTTGTTCCAAATGATGCTCCCCGCTTCCTGAAGTCTTCCGTCCAGGAAGACGATCTTCCCTCCGACCGCACCGATGTCAGGTGAACTTTCAATTGTTGCCGCTAAACTGTCAATCGCACCCGGCAACAAGATCGCATCGTTGTTCAAGAGCAATAGATGGGCGCCGCGGGCCAGGGCGGCGCCTTGGTTGACTGCGTGTATGAAATAGAGATTCTCTTCGTTCCGGTAGACTCCAGCGCCATCGACCCTGTCAAATAACGCGGTGGTTCGATCAGTCGATCCGTTATCGATGACGATGAGTTCAAATCCGATTCGGGTTCGTTCGGCCAGAGAACGGAGGCAGGGAAGCGTTAATTCCGCTCGATTACAGACGACCAGGATGACCGAGATATGCGGCTCCTCGATCGTGGGGATGAGCAACCGTGCTCCGGAAGTCAGAAACTCCTCCAGAACGATGCGCGATGCTTGTGCGAGTCCGTTCTTGAAGTCGACGCTGCCATCGCCTGAATGTGGCGTTGGAGCGGCGATCCTAAAGGGCCGTTTGTGCAGTCCTCCACCATCGCCTCGGGCAAGACCGCGGATCCGGGCCGCGATTGAACGCAGTGCCTGGGTCCACCTCCACGAGCGAGAGTGGAGAATGCCGTTGAGCACTCTTTCCCGTTCGGCTAGCAGCAGATCCTTGCCCGCTAACTGTTGTTCGAGCGCGCGAACACGGGCCCGATCGGTGTTGGAGTGTTTCGATGACATTGAATTTCGTTCGGCCGAACCGAGAATAGTGCCGGTCCGCAGTGAGGTCAAGCCGGGGCAGCGCCGACACGCCTGAACCTTGAAACTAGGGCGTGTTAACACTAACGTAGTGCCTCGACGATGAGAGCGAAGTGAAGGAAGGCGAGGAACATGACGTCGAGTTTATCGAAACGGGAGAAGATACGCCGGAAACCCTTGAGTCGGCGGAAGAGCCTCTCGACTTCGTTCCTGCGGCGGTAGAGCACGCGGTCGTATTCCCACGGCTCCAGGCGGTTGCGCTTGGGCGGCACGACGGGAATCCACCCAAAATCCAGAGCCAATTGGCGGGTCTGGTCGTCCTGGTAGGCACGGTCCATCAGCAGCGGTAGCGGCTCGGGTAGTGGCCCCAGACCGGCGAGCAGCTCGCGGCCCTGCGGGGCGTCGTGCGCTTGGCCGGGCGAGAGCGCAAACGTTATCGCCGTTCGAGCATTCGCGGCAACCAGATGAATCTTGGTGGTCCATCCACCGCGGGATTTGCCGATCGCTTGCGGACCGTTTTTTTTAACGCTCCCGTGCCGTCGGGATGAACCTTCACAATGGTCGAGTCCATCGAAACGGCTTCGACCCGGATGCGGACCAGTTGCTCGCGCTGGAGTTTCTCGAAGACGGCGTCGAGCACGCCGTTCTTGGACCAGCGGTTCATCCGGGTGTAGATGGTGTGCCAGTTGCCAAAGCGCTTGGGCAGACCGCGCCACTTGCAGCCCTGCTCAGCCACATACAAAATGGCGTTCAAGACCGTCAGGTTCGAAAGATTGACGTTGCCCCGCTGACGCGGCAGTTCCGGCTCGATGCGACAATACTGCTCCTGTGTGATCTCCATGCGTGATTATAAAACATTCATGCTCATTAGTGTTAACACGCCCTAGTGACCTGTACCACCCGAATCGGGAGCAGCGCCGATGGGGGTTGCCGGGGAGATCGAGGCGCGAGACGGAAGTCGATGTCTTCACATCGACGACGGCTCGCAACAAAGATATCGCCGGCAACCCCCATCGGCCCAAGGGGTTCGGGCGAAACGGCATTGTCTTCGTTGTCGTCGTCGCCTCGCAATGTGGGGCCATTTACTCGTTGCCGACTCCTAGAATCCAACGCCGTTTGGCCCGAACGCTGCTCCCGATTCGGGTGGTACAGGCCACTAGCAACGACTGGCGCGTGAAAGTGCGTCTCTTCCATTTGGCGCCCTTTGCGAGTTGGACCGGATTCGGTTTCTGCCGTTCGGTATTGGTAAACGATTGTCGTTTGGCATCATAAGGAAAAAGATGAAGCTGCATCAACTGATCTTGCTACCGTCCGCGGTTATGATCGCCTTGGCCATGCCAGCATTGGCTCAGGTCGAAATGGTTGCAATGCGCACCATAGGAATCGAGTGTGGTGTTTGCGCCGCCGTCTCTGAGATCAATCTCCGACGCATCGAGGGTGTGGATAAGGTAACGATAAGCAAGTCCAACGAATCGGTAATGATTGCCTATAGCCCGGGCGCTCCTTTCCAACCCGAAGAGATTCGCGGGGTTTTAGCGCCGCTATTTGTCCAAATTGAGGTGTTCCAGGTCCGGGCACGGGGAGTTGTTCAGGAACAGGACGGAAAACGGTTTTTTGTGGCGAGCAAAGACCGGTTTGTTCTGGCCCCCGCCGCTCCAGGTGTCCCTGAAGTTCCCTCGGGGACTCCCGCAGTGATCGAAGCGATCCTCGACGACGGGCTCAATCCTATGGAACTGAGCGTCCTGACCGTCAAAACGGTCGCACAGTAATCGTAAGCCAGAACGGGACGCAACTCGGATTAATTCCGGGTTAATGCCGGATGGGGGAGCCTTAATATAACGGAGGTGGGCCCGCTCGATCACCAACGTCTCTCAATACCCGCCACCCTGCGCGTATGCGACTTCTGAAATCTTCCAGCGTCCGCCCACGATTGCATGCATCAACGGCTCCTCATCTTGAACGTTTTTCGAACTTTGCCGATTATCTTGTTTCGAGGAAGTTGTTGGGTTTGATGTCGGCCGCACGCAGGATTGCGGAAGTGTACCCTCTGGCAGGGTCCCAGGATGGTTTGGGACCGTCGTCCGGTTTCGTGTCTCGGGGTTCCACCAGATTTCGTGGCTTCCCTTCGCTTGCCGGTCGAATCGGAAACCGAGGGACCTCAGCCGCCGGGTAACGTCGGAGTACGAGAATCCGGCGAGACGTCCCATTCAGCGTCGCCTGTTAAGGGATTCCAATGGGAATTGCGATTCCTATCTTTTCGGGACTTTTTACACTTAGGTTGGCGGGAAGAGGTTCGTTTCGTTCCAAATAGGAATCCACGAGCTTTCGGGCAACGTCCTGAGCGATCTCGACGCATTCTGCGATTGTCCGGCCCTCGGCAACCAATCCCGGAAGGTCTACCGAGGTGGCCAAATACCCGTCTTCTGGAAGAGTTTCGATCTCGATATTGATTAAGGTTTCCGACATAACAGGATTTCGCTCATCACGCTGGTGTCATTATACCGAATTGCCGGATTGGTGGTATCAACTTGGGGGAAGAGGACTCCACCAAGGGGACGCAAACCGCCGATAGGAGCCAGATCCTCCAGTCATGGCCCGCTCGATTCACTACGGTACCTGCTTCAGAGTCGACCCACGTCTCCCTGAAAGCCCTGATTCATCGCAAGACCGATAACAACAGTCAAAAGGCGGGAATGCCCGGGGAAAACCATTGAAATCACATTCCTGTGCTTTGCCCACGCTTTTATTGTGGAACGGAAGAGGAAGCAAAGCTACAAAGCGTGATCCGTCATTGGAAGGACTGAAACCGGCCCTGCGTCCGATCGGACAAGGGCCGGTCTCGTTTTAAACGACGGCAAACCGAAGGCGGCCTCGGCGGTGTAAGCTACTGAAAGGCCTCCGGGACATTGAACGTAAATATCGCGTTGTGGGTCTTATCGGACACGATCACGTTCTGATTCCTGACATCGAGCGTTATGCCACGCACGTCCTTTAGAAGGAAGTTCGGCCCGCCGATCGTCAACCGCGGCTCGGTGGGACCGTCATCGAAGACGCTCCACACACCCACGTAGTCGTCGAGCCCGAATCGACCGCCGCCTCCGACGTTTCCGAAAATCATCCCGCTCTCCGGATTGACGGTCATCCTCGAGGCCCCGGTTTCAGTGATGACCCGGAGCGGGGGAGTGTTCCCCGAAGCCGTGCGATCGAAGATTCGGAGGTCGCCACCGCCCGAGACGATCATCAGATCGTGCACGGGATCTATCGTTACCCGGCCCTCCCCAACCAAACCCGTATCGGGTCCCTCCAGGATCCGGATGGGCGCCACATCGCCGTCCGCGTCCCGGTCGAAGACCAGCACCCGGCGGACTTGAGGAACGAAAATCTCTCCATTGACGGGATCGATGGCCACGCGCTGACTGTTCACCAGTTGCGTGCGGGGTCCCATAATCCGGCGGACCGGCGCCGCGTCCCCATCCGCGTCCCCACTGAACGTGAGAATAGAAAAGTTATACCAACCGGGCACGAGGATTTCATCCCGCACCGGGTCGTAGGCCATGTCGTGAATCGTGCGCGTGAAATTAGTATTCTGTCCGGCAATGGACCGCGTCGCCTGTGTGCTCCCATCCGCCAGCCTGGCGAATGCCGCAATCTGCGGGTGGCCCACTCAGTTGGAGCCCAGGATTTCATCCCGCCGGGTGTCGTACGCGATCGTATGGACATTGGCCAGCATGGGCCCCCTCGAATCGGCGGGACCGCTGCGAATCACGCGCTTTGGGGTGGCATCCCCGTCCGCCGTAATGTCATAGACGGTCGCGGAGTGACTGCCCAGATTCGCGACCCACAGCTCGTCGTTCATCAGGTCCACTTTCACCCCGACAGGGTGCTGGATCAAGGAGTTGGGACCCTGGAGGACTCGAATAGGAACGGCGTCGCCGTCCGCATCGGCCCGATAAACCGTCACCGTGTGGCCGGTGTCATTGGCGACGAAAATCTCGCCCCGTCCCGGATGCACCGCGATATCGGTCGGCCAGTTCAGCAGGGTGTTGGGACCCTGGATCACTTGCAATGGAGCAACATTACCGGCGGCATCCTTGCGGTACACGGTGATGGAGGGCGGCTCGGTCCTTCCCGATCCCGGGATGTTGGCTAAGCGCGACACGGGCCAGTTGGGTTTTCCAGTGCCACGATTGAAGACGGCCGGCGTGTCTTCGTCATAATAGCGATCCGCCGCCGTGCCCCAGTTGCTGACATAAATCAGGCCCGTGTTCGAGTCCAGGGCGATCCCATGGGGATCGGCCATTTGGGTGGCCGGCCCCTGAATCAGCCGCACCGGCGGCTCTTCGTCCTCGGCCGCTTTCCGAAAGACCGAGACCGCATGGTCATCCTGGACGGTCATGAAGATTTCCTGGGTTGCTTCATCGATGGCCATCCGGACGGTCGTGTGGGGCGTGGCGAGTTTCCTCTTCGGCGCCACATTGCCCTGGGCGTCACGGCCCCACACCGTCATCCAATTCAAGGTGTCATTGTTGATCGCATAGATGTCGCCGTTCCCCGGGTCGACATAGATGCCGCACACGTACTCCAGGAAGGTGTTCTCTCCCTGAATGACCCGTCGGGGTTCGCTGAACGCCGCAGTGGGCGGTGTATTCGTGTTCCGGTCGTAAACGACAATGCTGAAATTATTCTCATCGCCAGCGACAAGTTCATTCCGGATGGGGTCGATGTCAATAGCGGCAAACACATGACGGGCGTCATGGATCGTACGAATCGGCGGTCTTGTCGCTACCGCCGCCTTGACCGCTTCACTCGGTCGGGGGGGAGGCCCCGTTGCCGCCCCGGCTTGTCCGGCGCCTTGAACTGCCGCCATCAGACTCTCTGGAGCGGCGGCGCGGGCCGTCAGAGTTTCCAGCTCGCCTTCGGGCGAGGGGACCATCTGCCCATCCATTATTTCCGTCTGCCCGTTTCCGTCCGGCTGCAGCTGCTCTTCTTGAGGCAACGCGCCGACGGCCACCGACAGACATAAAACCAGTGTGATCATTAAAATCCACTGCCTTGGTTTCATCTCAGTCCTCCCGAATTCCCGAGGGTTAACTTGCTGGACACTTCGTGTTGCTGACCTTAGGGTCTTTCAATCTTTCCTGTCAAGAACTATGGCGTGGGGCGCGAAGACCGTAGGGTCAGCCCCTCGAAATACTATCTGCGCGCCACGCCTTACATAGGATCTGCACTGTGACAGCGATTGCCGTTTCTTGCCTCCAGATCTGAGAGTCGGACAGTGGCGCGTCTGAAGTCTTCTGTTTAAGTCCTGACTATGATATACCCTACCTAAGTAACACCATATAATTGTGGCTTTTCACGGACCTTAGCCGTCGTTGTGGTGTGTGGTTTCTGGCTCACCGCAACCGTCGTCCCAATCGAGGGCACAGGTTGAGGGAGCTTGAGTATCTGAGTCCTTAGGGATAACAGGAGGAATGAAAATGCAACCGATCCGATGGATGTTCGGAATAGTCGCTGTTCTTGCGCTGAGTTCGACTGCGTTTGGACAGGCCACAGCTCAAATTAGCGGCACCGTGCAAGACGCGACGGGCGCGCTAATTCCGGGCGCGGAAGTGACAGTGACTCAAATTGACACCGGTGCGAACCGCCTGGCGGTGACCAACGAAACCGGATCCTACGTTATAACCAGTCTGCCAATTGGCCCCTATCGGCTTGAAGCAGTCTTGCCGGGGTTCCAGACCTTTGTCCAGACGGGAATCGTCCTGCAGGTCAATGGCGCACCTGTCGTCAATGTCACCCTCAATGTGGGTCAGGTAACGCAAACCATCGAGGTGCAGGCGAACGCGGCCATGGTCGAGACCCGCACCGTCGGGGTCGGCCAGATGATGGCAGGCGCGCAGCTGCTGGAGCTGCCCCTCAACGGGCGCAACGCTACTGAGCTGATTCTGCTCTCGGGCGGCGCCGTCGACATGGGGGAGACTTCCAACACGTCTTTCGCGGGCAGGTTGCGGGTCTCGGTCGGGGGTAGCCAGGGTTATGGAACGATGTACAGCCTGGACGGAATCCAGCACTATTCTCCCTACGACGGGGTTGGCCTGCCCCTTCCGTTTCCCGATGCTCTGGAGGAGTTCCGGGTCGAAACCAGCGGGCTCACGGCAAAAAACGGGCGGTCAGCCTCGGTGGGCGCGGTGACTAAGTCTGGAACAAATGAGTATCACGGCGACCTGTTCTGGTTTGTCCGCAACGACCTGTTCAATGCCCGACATTATTTTGCGGACAAGGGCAGCACGCTCAAGCGCAACCAGTACGGCGGCACGATCGGCGGGCCCATTGCCCAGAACAAGCTCTTTTTCTTTGGTGGCTACCAGGGCACCATCCTCGTGCAAGACCCGGCTGACACGCGGTCTTTCGTTCCGACGGCGGCGATGATGTCCGGCGATTTCACCGAGTATGCCGGGGCCGGATGTAACCGGCGTGCGGTGACTCTGGATGCACCCTTCGTCGACAACCGGATCGATCCGGCACTGTTCAGTCCCGCTGCGGTGAACCTCTCCGGGCGTATCCTGCGGTCAACCGACCCCTGCGGTGAAATTACCTACGGGCAACGGGAAGACATTGACCTGGCGCAGGTCGTTACGCGGGTGGACTATGAAATTAACGACGCGCATTCCATGTTCGGGCGGTTTCTATATGACTACGACGACCGACCCAGTGCCTTATCGCACACCCCGGACTTTCCCTTGAACTCAAACACGAGGAGCTTCAACAACCACGCCACGGCGTTCACCTACGGCATCACCTCTCTGTACGGTGGGACTACAGTGAACTCGTTCCGTATAGCGGCCAGCAAGACGAACGTCCAGAGGGGCGGGGAGGAGTTTTTCAGCGCCAGCGATCTTGGGGTTAAAAATCACTTCACCTATGTCCCGAATTTCATGACCATAGTGATGGACGACGGGTTTGATATCGGCGGCAGGAGCATCGCGAGGGCCCGCTTCAGGACCACCTTCCTCCAGCTGGCTGACGATATACAAATGGTCAAGGGAAACCATCAGCTGTCGTTCGGCGGAAGCATCGGGCATGCGCATCTGGTCTATCGACCCACGCCGAATGCCCCGGGCATTTTCGAGTTCGACGGTGGGACTTCCGGCTTGGTCCTGGCGGACTTCCTCCTCGGGAACTTGTCCGAATACAGGCAGGGCGCCCCCACCAACAATGTTCTCAGGCAGACCCAGACTAACCTGTATGTGCAGGACGTCTGGCAATTGACACCCCGGTTGACGGCCAATTATGGCATCCGCTGGGCGCCCAATATACCGATGCGGGATCAGACCAATCCGGTGGCGGCCGTGATGCAGTTCGATATCGACCGATACCGGGCGGGGATCGTGAGCACCACCTACCCGAATGCTCCGGCGGGTCTGCTCTACGCTGGCGACGACGGTTATGAGCTTTCGAATAGGGAGGTCATGCTGCCGAATTGGGCAAATTTTGGACCGCGTCTGGGCTTGGCCTGGGACGTGACCGGAGACGGCCGCACATCGCTCAGGGCATCTTACGGGATCACTACAGACGAATTCCCTCTCCGGTTGCGGGGCGGGAACTCGACCGGGCAAGCGCCTTTTGGCAATGACATCAGAGTCGATACACCGGCGGGGGGCTTCGACGATCCATGGCTGGACTATCCGGGCGGGAATCCATTCCCGACATCACTGGGCCCCGATGCGCTATTTCCGTTCGCGGACGCGGACTATGAATCGCAGCCCGGTCGTGTTCCGCCGACCACCGTGGGTTCGTGGAATGTCAGTCTCCAGAGGGAGCTTGCGACAGACTGGTTGCTGTCGGCGAGCTATACGGGAAGCCAGATTTACCATCTCTGGGGCATGAATGCTCTCAATGACGGAATCTTCGTCCCGGGCG
The DNA here is from genome assembly GCA_965218085.1 of Terriglobia bacterium. GTDB lineage: Bacteria > Acidobacteriota > Terriglobia > 20CM-2-55-15 > 20CM-2-55-15. The sequence continues at coordinate 1,450,106 of CBDCKF010000002.1, forward strand.
AAACCGATGCGAACGGAGAGTGTACCTTTCAAGGATATACGTTCAAGGCGGATTCCCGCGGCCGGGCAGGCCGGGATTGCTCCACCCGGAGTGGAAGCAATGTTGATCTGCGGCGGACCTTGCGCATGATAGATCCGGTGGAGGGAGTGAAAATTGGACAACTGGGGGAATATGACTATGGCAACACCCAGAGCTACAACGCCATGATCCTCTCCCTCGAGCGTCGCGCCGCGGACGGCGTGACCATAACCGGGAACTATACCTGGTCTCACTGCGTCGGTTTCTTTGGGGGCCGGGCCGCCACCGGGACCAGTTTAAGAGTTCGGGACACCTTCCGGATCAACAACGACCGCAGTTTCGATCGCGGCAATTGCTTTCAGGACGTGCGGCACACCATGAACCTCAGAGCCGTGGCCGAAACTCCCGAATTCGCTAATTCGACGCTGCGAGCCGTGGGTTCGGGATGGCGGATGGCGCTCATCTACCGGGTGAGGTCAGGCGACACACTCCAGGTAGAAACGGGTACTGACCGCGCCTTGACCGGCCAGCACCGATCAATCCAACGGCCCGACGTGGGGTCCGGTTCATCACCGTACACTGGCGATACCGGTCCCGGTGATCGATTCCTGGGCGCGGACTCGCTCGTGCAGCCGGCTAGTGGCACGCATGGCGATTTAGGCTGGAATGCCCTTTATGGCCCCACGCAATGGCAATTCGACGTGGCCTTGACCCGGTCATTCCAGCTCACCGAAGCGCAGCGGCTTGAGTTCCGAGTCGAAGCGTACAACCTGACCAATAGCTTCCGGCCCTCGGATCCGTCGGTTCGCCTCAATAGAAGCACTTTCGGAGTACTCCGAGATTCTGACGACCCGAGGATCTTGCAGTTCGCAATTAAGTACGTCTTCTAAGAGCTGGAAGAGATCCATAGCCGGTTATCCGGGGTTCCAGCGAACACGAAGTTCCTTGTTCTCGCTGGAACCGGATAACCGGCTTTTTAGTTCGACTGCTCTAACGTCGACGCCAATTATCGATCCGCGGCTGGGCGTGTGGCGTCATCGGGCGGACGAGCCTGTCCACACTTCGGGCTGACCGCGGGATTGTTCCCCCGCCTCCCGTCAACGCACGAGGGGGTGCCAATCCGAACCACGGACTCACGACGCCCGGCGCGATCAGGCAACTGCTCCAGACACGGTTCGAACAGCCCCACGCCTTCTTCCCGTGTTGCAAGCGCCGTGAGTCAAAAATTCATTGCCTCTTAGCTTCGTCATGGTCCGATCCGACTATTCCCTTACGCTAAACGCCTCGGCTACCGCCTCGTTGTCGCCCGGCAGCGGCGGACCGATGCGGGGCCTTCTGGGTACGCTCCAACCTCTCGGCTATCCCTAAAGGCCCCGTCATCACGACGATGGCGGGGGTCGCCGATCGTTCAGACAGGATGTCTGAATGAACGATCGAGCGAAATCTTTTGTCCCGAATTCCCGACTCACTTCACCAACGCCCCGAATCGCTTCACTCCACTGTGGTTCGTCCCCCGCCTCCCGGGTTTCTAAGGCCGGGTCATAGTACTGATTGCTGCAGACGACAAAACCCGATGTCCGATTCTTTTCTTGAGGCTTTCTTGTGGGAAGCACCGGGAAACAGTGCCCGTCATCGGTAAGGGGTGGGAAACCGGCCGCTGCTCCGATCGGAGAAGGGCCGGTTTCGTTTTAGAGGGCGGCAAACCGAAACCGTCCGGAAGCTACTCGAAAGCCTCCGGGACGTTGAAGGTAAATATCGCGTTGTGGGTCTTGTCGGAAACCATCACGTTCTGATTCCTGACATCGAGGGTAACGCCTCGCGCGTCCTTCAAGAGGACGTTCGGACCGCCGATCGTCCACCGGGGCTCAGTGGGACCGTCATCGAAGACGCTCCACACACCCACATAGTCTTCCTCCAAGAATCGCCCGCCGGGACGGACGACTCCGAAAATCATCCCGTTCTCGGGATTGCTGGTCAGCAACGAAACTGCTGCCGCCGCATCACCTGTGATGACCCGGAGCGGCGGCGTGTTGCCCGAAGCCGTGCGATCGAAGATTTGGAGTTTGTCGCCGCCCGAGACGATCAGGAGATCGTGCACGGGGTCTATCGTTAGCCGGCCCGCAGTTAAATTCGTATCCGGTCCCTCCAGAGTCCGGAGGGGCGCCACGTCGCCGTCCGCGTCCCGGTCGAAGACCAGTACCCGGCGGCCTTGAGGAACGAAAATCTCTCCATTTACAGGATCTATGGCCAGGGCCTGAGGATTATGTATTTGCGTGCGGGGTCCCATGATCTGGCGGACCGGCGCCGCGTCGCCATCCGCGTCCCCACTGAAAGTGAGAATGGAAAGGTTATACCAACCGGGCACGAGGACTTCGTCCCTCACCGGGTCGTAGGCCATGTCGTGAATCGTGCGTGTGAAATTAGTATTCTGTCCGGCAATGGACCGCGTCGCATCTGCACTACCATCCGCCAGCCTGGCGAATGCCGCAATTTGCGGGTGGCCCACTCAGTTGCCGCCCAGTATTTCCTCACGCCGGGTGTCGTAGGTGATCGTGTGGACATTGGCCAGCATGGGCCCGCGGGAGTCGGCGGGGCCGCTGCGAATCACGCGCGTCGGGTTGGGATCTCCGTCAGCCGTGATGTCATACACGGTCGCGGAATGACTGCCCAGATTGGCGACCCACAGCTCGTCGTTCGTCAGGTCCACCTTCACCCCGACAGGGTGGTTGATCAACGAGTTGGGACCCTGGAGGACTCGAATAGGAGCGGCGTCGCCGTCCGCATCGGCGCTGTAAACCGTCACCGTATGGCCGGTGTCATTGGCGACGAAAATCTCGCCCCGTTCCGGATGCACTGCGATATCCGTCGGCCAGTTCAGCAAGGTGTTGGGACCTTGGATCACTTGCAGCGGCACCACATTACCCTGGGCATTCTTTCGGTACACGGTAATGGAGGGCGGCTCGTTCCTTCCCGATCCCGGAATGTTGGCTTCGCGCCCGACGGGCCAGTTGGCTTTGCCGTCTCCACGATTCAGGGTGGTCGGTCCGTCTGTGTCATAATGGCGGTCCGCGACCGTGCCCCAATTGGTGACATAAATCAGGCCCGCGCTCGAGTCCACGGCGATCCCATGGGGATCAGCCAATCGGGTGGCCGATCCCTGGATCAGCCGCAGCGGTTCCTCTTCGTCTTCGGCCGATTTCCGAAATACCGAGACCGCATGATCGTCCTGGACGGTCATGAAGATTTCCTGGGTCGCTTCATCGACGGACATCCGAACCGTCGTGTGGGGCGTGGCGAGTTTCCTCTTCGGCGCCACATTGCCTTGGGCGTCACGGCCCCAGACCGTCATCCAGTTCAAGGTGTCGTTGTTGATGGCATAGATGTCGCCGCTCTCCGGGTCGATATAGATTCCGCAAACGTACTCCAGGAAGGTGTTCTCCCCTTGAATGACCCGTCGGGGTTCGCTGAACGCAGCAGTGGGCGGTGTATTCGTCATCCGATCGTAGACGACGATGCTGAAATTATTCTCATCGCCCGCGACAAGTTCATTCCGGATGGGGTCGACGTCAATGGCGGCAAACACATGACGGGCGTCATGGATCGTACGGATCGGCGGTCTGTTCGCCACCGCCGCCCTTTCTGCCTCACTGGGCCGTGGGGGAGGGCCCGTAGCCGCTCCTGCTTGGGCGCCTTCAACCAGTGCCATCAGACTCTCTGGAGCGCTGGCGGCAGCCATCAGAGTTTCCAGCTCGCCTTCGGGCGAGGGGACCGCCTGCCTCACCATTGCGGGTAGCGGCTCTGCGGAAACGAGCCGGTCCTTCCCGATCATTTCTATCTGCCGGTTTCCGTCTGGCTGCACTTCTTGAGGCAGCGCGCCGACGGCCACCGACAGACATATAACCAGTGTGATCAGTAGAACGCACTGTTTCATCTCACTCCTCCTGAATTCCTGGGGGTTATGGTGTTGACGCTTGGTTTCCGACCTTAGGTTGTTTCTATCTTGCCTGTCAAGCACTATGGTGCGGACCAGCGGTTTCGGAACTGCCGATGGGCAAAGCGGTTGGGAGAGATGTAGGCCGAGCGGAAGCTAGCACCAACGAGAGGATTGAAAGCGGGAGGCAATTTTCTAAGGATAGAACCTTATCACCGGAGCAGTCGTTTTGCGTTCATCCCCGGTCGTGCGGTGGGACGCTGTCATTGTCGGAGTCGCCTACCGAACGGGATCGGCGCAGGGTGGCGTTTGAAGGTGTCACAATCCCCGAACGGGCCATCCCGGCCCGATCAGAGTGCTGACGACGAAGACCGGGTGATCTCCGAAGATCGTGACTTCGTTCGAACTCTGTCCAGTGAGCGCCGCGCGATCCTATTTTCCCTTGTTGCGACTCCGTGTCACCAGACGCACCCAACCCCAGAATCGCTCAGCTCTGAACAATCTGGACGCTGATCCCTTCCGGATCCTTGATGTGAAACCCGGCGTCAATGTTCTGTTCCGGAGTTAAGCCATGCTGCCCCAGGTCCCGCGTGGCCGACTCCCTGTCAAACGATTCGACCCCAATCGCGAAATGATCCACCAGGCCTGTAGGGTTCTTGTGGTGGAGGGAGACGAGGTTACCCGTCCTCCCGAGCCGCACGATTTCGTTGGCCTCATCCTGACTGACCACCGTAAGACCGAATACATCCTGATAGAAGGCGACTGAACGAGGCAAATCGCTAACCTGAATGCTGATGTGGTCGATCGTCGCGGCATTGAGTCCGGCTTGTTGAGGTTCGGCGGCGGATGCCGCGCGAGTCCCAGCCGTCAGCATCGCCAGACCTCCAATCAATTCTCGGCGCGTGAGCGCGCCCTTTTCGAAACGTTTCAACAGATCGGAAATGATCGCTTCCATACGGCCTCCTTACGCTAAAAGGTGGATTGCGCCGCCAGTCTACATCCCGTGCACTGCTGCGGACAATAAAAACAAGCAGCCTGTCGGCGATACCTGGCAGCGGTGCCTGGTTTTCGAAGAGGGTACGCCGCGTGTAGTGACATTTCTCGGCGATTTGTTCGGCCCGATCGAGCATTTCTCCCAAACTGTAGTAAGTACGGGTCAACACTACGCAAGATTAACACCCATATAAAACCTATGGGTTGCTTCACAACTAGGGCCAGCCTACCCCTTTGGGCCCGCTCGCCTAAAAGCCCTTGAGGACGTCGAAGAAGAACAGCGAAACTTGAGATCTTGTTCGCCCCAACTTCCTTTGCGCCATATGTCCGGGGGGTGTATCGTGATCCGCAGGACCATTTTAAAAAGTCCAACAAAGGAGTTCTGAAATGAAAGCGTTGACAACGTTTTTTCTGGTATGCCTTTTCTTGACGACTCCAGCCCTGGCCCAGAATGATGTGGAGGATGTGAAAGCAGCGGTGCTGGACTTCTACACGCGACTCAATGCCGGGGATGCTACTTACGCTTCAGTCTGGCACCCGGGGGCAACAACATACCCGAGGGCCGGTGGACTCTTGGGGTCTGAGGTTGGCCAGCGGACCCAGAGTGCGGTCCAAGCTGCGTTTGACGCCGGACTAGAGTACAACGTCACCGTTCGAAACCTGGAGGCGCAGATTTATGGTGGAGACAGCGCCATAGCCACTTATTACACGGGTGGAATAGTGACGAATCCAGCCGGAGGCAGCATCGAGGGAGGGAGCTTCAGGGCCACTATGGTTTGGACGAAAGAATCAGGGGAATGGACAATCGTACACCTGCATATCTCGCCTTTGTAATGAGCTGAAACCGGACGGTCGAAGTGATGATCAAGTGAACTGCCCAGGGCCTACGAGTCCGTACCAGTTGGGTTCAGGGCGCCCCTTCCACGTGTTCCACAACCCTGGCAGCATACGGATCGGCGCCCAATTCGAGTAGCAAATTGGCTGTGCTCGGATGAGGGCCAAAAGGTTTTTTCTGAAACTCCACGATGAATGCTCCGACTTGTCCCGCTGCGATACTGTAGGGCGTCTGTCCGAACGCGTCCTCGACGTCCAACTCCGCGCCCTCCTCGACCAGCAACTGTGACATGGCGTCGGCTCCCGTATAGGCGGCACCATGAAGCGCAGTCCAGTCGTTCTCGCCAACCGCATTGACGTTGGCGCCCAGCTCGATCAGCATCCTGGCCGCTTCCAGCGCCATCATCTTCCGCTCCTCCGTGGGATCTTCCTTGTTGCCCAGCCCCGCGGCCACCATAAGTGGCGTTATGTTCCGTTGGGTCGCCAGCATCGGATCGGCTCCCGATTCGATCAGGAATCGCATCAGGTCGATGTCGCCAGTCGAGGTGGCAAAGAAGAAGGGAGTCGCCCCGACCAGGCTGAATCGGGGAGTGTTGCCCGGCAAGCGCGGGTCCCGAAGCATACGGGCATTCGGATCGCCTCCACGGGCGAGCACCGCATGAACCAGGCGCACCATGTTGGGTCGGAACACGTAGTTATTCACGGACAGACTCGTGGAAACAGCACCGACGAGCGCCATTCCCTTAAGCAATGCATGGTGCAAAGCGGTTGCTCCAGTGCCATCAGCCGCGTCGGGGTCGGCCCCTTGGTCCAGCAGAAACAACGCAAGTTCCTCGTGTCCACTGGCAGTCGCCATCAATAAAGGGTTCATGCCGTCGGGTACCGGTCCGACGCCTCTTCGACTCCCCGTTTCGTCGCGACTCGGTGTGCCGTCGTCGATAGTTGCGCCGGCTGCAAGCAGGATCCGAACCGATTCCAGATCGCCCTGCTTGGCAGCAAACAGCAACGGGGTAAAGCCGCTTTGGGAACGTGCATGGACGTCCGCTCCGCGCTCAATCAGTGCCCGTGCAGCCTCGGGGTGCCTTTGTGCCAGCGCCCACATCAGTGCCGTCTGACCGCTTCGGGATTCTTGCGCATGGACATTCGCTCCGTTCTCCAGCAGGTGCTTCACAGCTTCGGCATTGCCTGTCCAGGCGCACGTCATGAGCGCCGTTTCTCCCGTCGGAAGCGGGAGGTTGGGATCGGCTCCGGCGGTCAGGAGCGTGTCCACCATTGCGGCGCTCCCGTTTGTACAGGCCAGCGAGAGAGGAGTTACCTGATAGTCGTTGGTCGCGTTGGTGTTTGCGCCGGCACCCGTCAAGAGCTCCGCCATCTCCAGATCGTCCCAATGGGTGGCCCAGTGCAGCGCCGTCGCACCGTCCGCCTGGGCCGCATTGACATCAACAGGCTCATTCAGTAAGGAACGCGCGGTCTCCCAGTTCCCTTGTTCCAACGCATCCACGAGTCGAAGGTCGTCCTGGGCGGCTGCGAGGCTCAGGCCAGGCAGTAACAGCAGTATCCAAACGTTATACACAGCTCTCGGTTTTACACTCATAGTCTTCAAGACCGCGGAAACATCGTTTTTTATTGTCGCACTGGGTTCCGAGCGGCGAGGGGCAGGGCGCGGAGAGCCCTCGGCGTGCCTATACGGCTGCGAGTTCAAGTCTGCCGGTACTGTCTCCCAGGTTCTCAGCCGGAACCTCCAACCGGTCCAGCAGGGTCAAGAACAGATTCGTCAAAGGTGTATCCTCGGGATAGCGAATGTGTCGCCCACCCTTGATGCCGCCCGCTCCGCCGCCGAGCAACAGCACCGGCAGATTGTTATGAAAGTGCAGGTTCCCGTCGCTCAGGGCGCTGCCGTAAACAATCATGGAATGATCCAGAAGCGAGCTCTCGCCGTCGGCTGTAGACCGCAGCCGTTCCAGGTAGTATGCGAGCATCTGAGTGTGCAAGATGTCGATCTCGGTGATCTTTGAGATTTTCGTGGGATCGTTCTGGTGGTGCGACAACGGATGATATGCATCGGTAAAGCCGAGCTCGTCATAGACCCTCGTGTTTTGTTCACGACCCATCATGAACGCGATAACGCGAGTCAGGTCCGACTGAAAGGCCAGCACCTGCAGATCGATCATCAGCTTGCAATGTGCGGTGAACGTCGGCGGGATGCCACCGGGCCGCTCCAGGGTGGGCAGGTCACGCGATGGTTGTTGCTCGGCAATCTCGATACGCCGCTCGACATCGCGAACTGCATCGAGATATTCGCCAAGCTTGGCGCGGTCCCTGGCGCCGAGCTCCGGTGTGAGCCGGGCCACATCCTCGAGCACAAAGTCCAGAATGCTACGGTCATTCCGGATACGATCACGGCGCTCCTCCGGATCCGTGCTGTCACGATCTCCGAACAGGCGTTCAAAAACCGCGCGTGGCTGGTTCGCCATGGGTACCGGCGTGGTGGCACTTCGCCAACTCAGCGTGTTGCTGTAGGCGCAGCTGTAGCCTACGTCGCACGTGCCGACAACCTCGTTGGCGTCCAATGCGACTTCCAGTGAGGCGAGTTGCGTGCGCTTGCCGAGTTCCTTCGCAGCGACCTGATCAAACGATATTCCCGCCCGCAGATCGGATCCTTCGGTCTTTTTGGGGTGGACTCCGGACATGTAGGCGACGCTGGCACGTGCGTGGTCACCTGAGCCTTCTCCTTCGAGGGCGCGGCCACTGTTCGCGGCGAGTCCGCTCAGAACCAGCATCTGATCCCGGAACGGTGCAAGTGGCTCCAGAATCGGGGTCATTTCGAAATGAGGGCCCACCGTGATTGGCGTCCAACGAGCCATAATCATGCCGTTCGGAACGTAGACAATCCCCGTCCGTAGAGTAGGTTTGGCCGCGCTCTGGCCGGCCCCCGCCAAGGCCGGAACCATACTGTCCAACAGCGGCAGGGCCAGACTGGTACCGATGCCTTTCAAAAACATGCGGCGCGGGATCGCCTTTCTGAAAATCATCATGGTCCTTGTGACCTCCTCATCTGAAACGGGTCGCTTCCTACGATGCCAAGAATCAAGGCCGACCAGGGATATTCGCGGGGGGCCGCCTCCCGGATGATCTTGCGAACCGTTGGAGCATCATTATAGTCCAATCCCCGACCGAGAGCGTAGGTGAAGAGTTTTTCGGTGACCGTGGTCACCAGTTGCCCGGGCCTGCCCGCCAAAACCTTCCTCAGCTCCGCCGGTCCGTCGAACGTGGTCCCGTCGGGAAGCACACCGGACGAATCGATCGGGGTGTTGTCGGGACCGCTGACGTTTCGCCACTGACCGATCGCGTCAAAGTTTTCGAGAGCGAAACCCAGCGGGTCCATCATCCTGTGGCACACGGCGCAGGCGGGATCTCGGCGGTGCTGCTGCAACTGCTCACGCATTGACAGGATCTGGCCGCCCTCGCCCCGATCCTGTAAGGAAGGAACGTCGGCAGGCGGCGGCGGCGGGGGGGCGCCCAGGAGATTATCCAGCAACCACTTGCCACGCAGTGTGGGCGAGGTCCGGTTGCCATATGAGGTAACCATCAGGATGCTACCCTGACCGAGCAATCCGTGGCGGTTTTCGTCATCCAACGTGACCCGCCGAAAGTGGCTCCCATATACATCCGGAATCCCGTAGTGTCTGGCCAAACGTTCGTTGAGAAACGTGTAGTCCGCATTCAATAGGTCCAGCACGCTGCGATCTTCCCTCAGCATACTCTGAAGGAAGAGTCCCGTCTCCGTTCCAAGGGCCTCGCGCAGATTCTCGTCGAAATAGGGATACTGCGCCAGATCCGGCAACGCCGATTGCACGTTCCGAAGGTAAAGCCATTGTCCCGCAAAATTGTCCATTAGGTCTGTCGAGCGCCGGTCGGCCAGCATGCGCAGCACCTGCTGTTCGAGCACCTCGGTCTCGCGAAGCCGATTGCGCTCGGCCAGATCCAGAAGTTCGTCATCCGGTATGCTGCTCCAGAGAAAAAACGACAGCCGGGAGACCAGTTCGAGGTCGCTGATCCGATAATCCGTACCCGCAGCGAGGTTTGCCGGATCGCGTTCGATCCGGAAGAGAAATTCCGGAGAGACAAGTATTCTTTGAATCGCCATCTGGATACCGGCCTCAAATCCACCTTCGTCCCGGCCCAACCTGAACGGCCCCAGCAGAAGCGGGATGTCTTCGGGAGTGATCGGCCTGCGATAGGCGCGACGGGCCAGTGTGGCAAGAATATTTTCGGCGCAGGACTCCTCCTCGCTTCTGTCGGCCGGGCTGCAAACGAAGATTCTGCGGCGGCTTGGCGTATCGCCCGGTCCCTCTGCGTCGTAGGGACCGTCAATGGTTACTCTGCCCACACCCGGTTCTTCATTTGATTCCACTTCCTGACTTGCGAACCGTGGAGCCAAGACGTCTTCAGTGGCCCGCCGGCTGCCCAGGAAATGGACCCCAACCAGTCGCGCGCCGGCATCCACATGCACACGGACTTCCAGCTCTAACGGGGAATCGCCAAGCTGTTCCTCGGGACTGAAGCCGCCGTCTGGCCCTGCCCGAGATTCAGGCGCCCTGCCCCTGCCGCCAACCGTAAACTGCCTGATTCTCGCGCCGTCCAAACGCAGGTCGATCTGGTTTTCTCGAGCGAGCCCGAGGATATTTTGACCGTTATAGTTTCTCTTGAGGTGAATTCTGATCACGTAGTCGCCGTCAAGTGGAAAGTGATGGCGGAGGGCGATGCCGCCTCGCGATCCAAACGGGAGGGCTTCGGAAATGCGCTCGTTTTGCAGGAGAAACCGGGGCACGTCGTAGCTTGCAAAATCCGGACGGATCGTTGGGTCGCCGACAGCCAGGCGGCTCACCTTTCGCGCCACCGACATGTATCTTTCCAACAACACGGGAGACACCGAAAGCACTTCGCTGATGTTGTCGAAGCCATAACCCGAATCGTCGGCGGGAAGCAGAGCTCCCATTTCGAAACTGTCGGGCTCAACAGCAAGCAGGTCGCGAATCGCATTGGTGTATTCGGCACGGTTCATACGATGTATGGTGGAGGCGCCCGGGTTGGGTCTCGCCCCAGCCGCGCGGTCGAGGGCCACCTCCAGGTAGGTCGCAAGCGAGCGGTAGGTCGCGGCGTCTGGTCGGGGCGTGCCGGGGGGCGGCATCGCGCCGGTTCGCAGCTTCCGAACCACCTTTTCCCATACCAGGGCATTCTCGCCGACCTCTTCAACATCCAACTGATCGAGCGCCAGACCCGCAGTCATCAACTCTTCATTGTGGCAAGTAACGCAAAACTGATTGAGGACGGCGTGGTAGGTTGCGGCTGCCTGTGGAAGCGGACCCGGGGCTCGATACGTGGCGGCCTCAAGGGAGGTAGCACTCGCAAGTGCAACTCCGGTCCACAACAGCGTTGTGTATAGCATTAGGAAATCTCCAACTCTAGCCACTATATAAGCGGCAGAACGATCCACTGTCAAGGCCGATCCCCGCGCGGGTCGCATTGCGCTGGTTTAAGGCTTGAAAACGGAGTATCAGTTGGAAAGACAGGCCTGAAAGCTATTGACTCTAAATCGGAAGACGAGAATCTCAAGCGCGACGTCCAGCTCGGGAAGTGCCTGTAAGTCAAGACAAGCGAAGTTCGCGCTGGAGGAGGTGGCCAGACGCACGGCGGAACTGTCGCGTTGGCTGTTGTGTTGAGTTGGCGGGAACGACGAGACTGGAGGTTCGTCATACCGCAGTTCAAACAAGGAGATTGGGAACGATTTGCTCGACGAGAAATCAAGAATGTACTGAACTTGTCGGCGAGGTTGTCGATAGAACGCCTCACAGCCCCAGAGCAGAACCCCTGGATGAGTATGTGATCCAACTTGATACCGGTGACCACATTCGGTTGAACGGTTTCGAACTTGAAAGGATCGAAGTCGATGCCGCGGTTATGGGGAAAGGCTTCAAGCCCTGTCGAGTGCCGGGAATCGGTGTAGCACAGGTGTTCAAGGCAGTTTGACATAGAGTAATGGAGTGGTATTCTTCAGGCGATCTTTAGATTCCTAGATGCTGGAGAGGAATAAGATGAGAGTCAAGCTAGCGAATCTCGTGGTGGTTGTCGGCATGCTCATTTACGCGGCGCCGGTGTTTGCGCACCACTCCTTTGCCGCGGAATTCGACGCCGGCAAGCCCATCACCCTCAAGGGAAGCATCACCAGGCTCGAGATGACGAATCCACATGGATGGCTTTACATAAACGTCAGAGAAGAGGACGGCAGTGTTCAGAATTGGGCCGTCGAAACGGGTGCCCCAAGGGCACTTATCAGAGCCGGTGGAAACAGGGAAAGCTTGGCGCCTGGAACGGAGATTATAGTCGAGGGATGGCTTGCTCGTAACGGTACGCCCACGGTGAACGGCAGAAACATCATGTTCGCTGACGGGCGATCGATTACGGCCGGTTCCTCGAACCCAGAGGGCCAGTAGCTGAAGGGCCTAGCTTGTTCAGTTCAGCGAAGACAGATACTCTGCTGCACATCCGTTTGTCTAGCGGTTCGGCGCCGTCGGGAAGCAGATTTCCTCTGGGACTCCTCCGTGTAACCCGTACCACCCGCGCCGGGTCACGTTCTGCCGGGGTTCCTTGCTCCAGGTCTTCACGTCCGACACCCAGGGTCTCGTGTACATCTCCTCGTCGTAGAGTGTCACCGTAGCCTGCAGTGTGTTGGCATCGACCCGTTCGTAGCGCTCCTCCACGCGGGCGTCGTACCCTCTCGGAAAACCGAACGAATCCAGCCACGCTCTGTCATCGATACCGACCGTTGTGACGACGAGGGTGTTGCCCTCCCAGACACCGACGCCGTGTCCGTACCAGGTGGCTCCCAGACTGTTGAGATCGTCAGGCGACGGCACATCCCGCCCGTCGATCCAGATTTCACGCGGTCTTCGCTCCTGGCTCCAGACTTGTACAATACGATTCGGCAGAGTGATCAGTTCCTGGTGGCTCGATTCGAGCAACAACCTCGGAAGCCCTTTCGGATTGCAGAGGAGGGAAGCATCGTTTGAGGGAGAGGCGTTACTGGCCTCCCGTGCCAGTTGGTGTCGGCTGGGGCCTGGCAGAATCACAATCCTCAGCTTCGCCTCGCCTGCGGCCGTCAACGGGGGCATGCTGTCCACTGGACCAAAGCCAGCATCCCCGCTCGTCCGCACGTAGATTCCGGAAAGATCACGCGGGTCGAATCCGCCCCCCTGGGCTTGTGCGGCGCCTGCACCGGCATCTGTCAGGAGAACAACGAATACCGTTACGATGACGGGCATCCATAGGAAGGCTTTTAGAATCGCGAAACGACTTCGCATTTTTCGAATCTCCTTTTCCGATCCTGGGCTTCTCACGTTCAAATTCTTAGCGTACAGAAAACACAGACCGGAAACCTTGCGGTTTTTCAGCGACGCCTTCTGGACCGCGAAATGAGGCATTGAAACCTCAATAGCACCCTAATCAGGTTGCGGTAAATCTGCGTATGCGGGTTCGTTCCGAAGATGGAACTCCTCTTCGTTCATCGGCGCACAGATGGCTTCCGTGACCCCCGAATACAAGCCGAACCATCCAACATGAGTCACGAAATCTCTGGGCATTCGTCTCCACGGCTTAGAGTTACCGACCCAGGGAGTGGCGTAATATTGCGGATCGTACAGCGTATATTGGACCGTGATCGCATCCGGAGCCACGCGTCTGTAACGCTCTTCGAACCGTGCCCCGGAACTGAACGGGTAACCCGTGTCATCGTCGATCCAGTTTCTCTCATCGAGGCCAACGGTTTCGACGATAAGCGTGTCTCGCTCCCACCGGCCAACCGAATATCCGTAGAAGGTCTGCCCCAGTTCGGCGATGTCTTCCGGCGTGGGCAGAGCTCGCCCGTCCATCCAGATTTCGCGCAAGGTCTGGTCCCACTGGGACAACTGCAGCAGTCTGTCTTCCAGATGGATGTTTTCGATCAGCTCCTGATCGAGCCATAGCCGTGGAAAACCCTGCGGAGCGCATAAGAACTGCGGATCGTTCCCAAGCGCTGGATTGGGGACGTTGTCGGGCGAAACACGCTCGGCCAGCACCGCCCGGCCCTCCAGAGTCATCGGCGGGACATTCGGACCGGGCGCCTCCCACCCCCCGGCCACGGATCTGTAGATTCCCGACAGATCCTGGGGATCAAACCGGATTAAAGCCGTCTCCAACCCGCCGGTCTCAGCTGCCGATTCCGGCGTGATGAATCCGCCCCTTGAGAACGGCTTGTCTGAGTAAACCCGTATGCCGTAGTCTTTTTCTGCTTGTAATCCAGCCAGCGTCACCGATGGAAACACAACGAGCATGGACACAAACAAAACGAGTACCCACACGAAACCTGTCGGTACGTTTGCCAGGCGATCTCGCATTTCTCGACCCTCCTCGTCTGAGTTTTCCGCACGAACGGCTATATCGCCGGATCAGTCAAGAGGATTTCCGCCGCCGCCTATGCGCGACATCAATTCTCTTCCTTCCTCGTCGATGAACATGACGATGATCCCAACCGGCGTGCCGTTGGCGGCGCCGTTGAAAATGGCCGTTATCGGCTGGCCGACTTTCAGCGTACCCCGGTTATAGCCCGCCTGTGCCAGGTTGGCCGTGCCGCTATTTTCGAAAGACCAGGTTACAAGTTCACCGTCTTCGCCCGGCGCGTCCACCATAATCCGGACGTGAGGATTCCGCCATAAAACTTCCGACACGGTGCCTGTTACCGTACGTCGATTTTCCATATCAAACGCATTCCCTCGGCCATGATGCGCGAACGTCGGCGCGGCCGCCATCAACAAGCCTGCCAGAACGATGGAAACTGTGTATACCTTCTTCATAGACGCCCCCAATTGATAGATCTGCTTACCGACATGCTTCCGGGATAACGATTCCACCACACACGATATATTCCAGGGTGGTTAGCTGTCAATCGTGATAAGCACGACCTAGTCGGATAACGAGTAAGCCTATTGTAAACGCTCCCGAAGTGCTTCATAGGGTGATTATCCGCCGAAGGCGCCATGAGGCCGGCTGAGGTTGTCGAAGCGTTCCCAGTGGGCCAGTTCATTGCCTCCTTCGTCGCGCCTAGAATCCGGTGCCGTTGGGCCCGAACCCCTTGGGCCGATGGGGGTTGCGGTCGATCTCTGTGTCGTTCGGTGGAATTTCTACAGTCCGATTCAGGCTCACTCGGAGAAGGCTGGTGGGCTTAGTGAAAGGGTTTTGGACAAGCCAGTTCAGAAACCCTCTACGGGCACGAGGCACCGCAGCTCTTCGTCCAGACCGAATCCAGATCGACCGGGCCTATTGTTTTTCCTATGCCCTCTCGGTTTCAACCGGATAAAGTATGTGGCGGTGATTTCGATTCGGTTTGGGCCGTTCTAGGGCCTGAACGGATTGCTTTCTACTCTTGGCCGACTATCGGAAACGGCCAAGACGCGCACCCCGCGGCTCGCGGGGCCAGAGTAGGGCTTTGGAGGCCCGCGTAGTGCTCGCGGCGGTTCGGGGCGAAGCCCCGTCTAGGTTATTAAGTTCGGCTCACGAGTGAGGTTTGCATGAGAGTCAATCATTCCGTTCGGTGGGCGGCGGCGTTGCTGCTCGGCATTGTCGCGCTCAGCCACGCTCGGCAGCAACCGCCTATCGGCGTACCGGTACCGCCGTTGGGTGCGGGACCATGGGTGTTCGATACGGGCGAGCAGCACAAGATCCGCGTCAGCGTCGTGACCCAGGGGCTCTCACATCCATGGGCCATCGCGTTCCTTCCCGGTGGCGACATGCTGGTCACCGAGCGGGACGGTCGCCTGCGCGTCGTTCGAGGCGGAGTGCTCGACCCACAGGCCATCTCCGGCGTGCCCCAGGTCCGGACCGACGGCAACGGGGGTCTCATGGATGTTGCCCTCCATCCCCGGTTTGCCGAGAATCGCCTGGTCTATCTCACGTACACCAAACCGGTCGGAAGCGGCATGGGCGCTCCGGCGCTCGCGCGGGGCCGGCTCGAGGCCGACGCGCTCGTTGATGTCCGAGACCTTCTCGTCACTGAGGCGCACGAGGGCAACTCGGGTCTCAACGGCCGCGTCGTCTTCGGACCCGACGGCAAGGTCTACATGTCCACCGGCGGCAGGTCCCAAGACGACATTGAGAACCTCGCCCAAGATCCCATGAGCTTGCGCGGCAAGATCCTGCGCCTCAACGACGATGGCTCCGTACCGGCAGACAACCCGTTTGCGGGTCACGCGGGCTATCGGCCGGAAATTTACACGCTGGGACATCGCAATACGCTGGGCCTCATCGTCCACCCCGAGACCGGGATGCTCTGGCAACACGAAAACGGCCCCCTCGGCGGCGACGAGATCAACATCATCTTGCCGGGGCGCGATTACGGATGGCCGCTTCTGAGCTTCGGACGCGATTATTCAGGCCCGCGCATTTCCGAACATCCGACCCGCGAGGGGATGGAGTCGCCGCTCGTCGTTTGGCTGCCCAGCATCGCGGTCGCCGGCATGGCCGTCTACACCGGCGACCAGTTTCCGGCTTGGAGAGGCAACGTGTTCGTCGGTGCGATGCGCGAGGGCCGCATCCCGGGCACGGGCCACCTGCAGCGCATCGTGTTCAACGAGAGGACCGAGGAGCTGCGACGGGAGTCGATGTTGCGGGAGCTCAGGCAGCGCATCCGGGAAGTGCGCGAAGGGCCCGACGGGTTCCTGTACTTGCTCACGGACGAAGACAAAGGCGCGCTCCTGCGTATCGAGCCGGCCCCGTGAGCGTCCCGGACGGCCGTCTCACCCGAAGTGGGCGGGTTCGCCGTCACCCATCGTCCTTCGATCAGCGAACCGGCCGTACTGGCATCGATACGCCGAATCAGCGCATACCGGTCGAGTATCTCCAGTGGCCCTTCCTCGGTTTGGGTATCGTCATCATGCTCGCTTGCAGTGGATAGGTTCAGCTCTGGTCAGGAACAGCCCCGCTGTTTGGGAGTGACCCGGTCAGGCGTAACGGCCCCAATTTCAAAATCTCACTGTCCCAGAACAGGACTATTGAGGACTCTGAGAATGGTCTTCAGGGTGTAGCCCGTCAGAGTATTTCGCACAGAGTTCCCTGAAAAACTAAGAGACACTTTTCGGATCGAAACGACCTTGAGGAGCATCAGATAACGGAAAAAGTGGCTGCAACAATCGAGTAGGGAACACTGTCCGTCAGGAAGATAGCGCTTCTGTCCGAATTATTCTGACGACCTATAGATGTCCGCTCCTCTCTTCTCAAGAAGATCTCGGAGAATCGATCGATGACAGTGCTTTTCGCTTTCGCAATAGCATCCGATAGAGAAGTGGGTCTGATGAGACAGCGCGGTAAGTATATCCAGATCCCGAGCAGGTCCAGGTTGTTTCATTTCCCCGAGAAACCGTCGCTTGAATGTTCGCCATCCTTTTTCGTCACTGATAGGGAAGAATTGCTTTAACAGTGCTTTGCTTGGAGAAAGGTTTGGGAACCAGACATCATAGATGTTCTTCGACGAGTATTCTGCCTTGCGCATTCCCCTCGGTGGTCGTCGCACTGTTCCGATTCGTAGTCCCTCGTCAGTTTCTCGGTCACTACCGAGTCGTTTGATTCTGATGGCCATCTCTGGAGCTCTCGCGGCTGTGGTGGCTTGTTAGGCTGCTTGGCGTTCAGGACCTAGCCTTTTGGCCAACAGTTTCGCCAATCGCAGCTCTGTATCAATGCGGTCCCTAACAGCGATGTAGCCGTGTTGAACTACCGTGCGATGTTCTTCTCCATATAGACACGGTATTCATCTCGACCCGTTTCTGACCAACCGAGATGGGAGTACAAAGAGATGTTCTCTTTAAGTAAGACATGCGTCGCAAGGCGCAGTTCTGTGTACCCTTGTCGCCGTGCAACGTCTTCTCCGAGGTCCATCAAGGCCCGGCCGAGTCCATTCCCCTGAAACTTTGGATGAACTGCTACGTTCGATATCGTCATGAAGTGTTCTCCAGGTGTCAGAATAAGACCACCGACCAGACTCCCTTCCGAATCCGCAATCCAAACGGGCCAAGAGCGAATTTCTTCTTCATAGTCCACAGTCATCGGCGGCAAGGACTTTCCACCAAGCCGCGACGCGTAGACCGCATAAGCCGCGGACATACACTCAGCCAGTGCTTCTGCATCCGAAGTATTCGCCTGTCTTACAGTCCAGCGCTTTTTAGTCATCATGTGGGTCCTGATCAGCATGAACGGAAGACTAGCTTATGGGCTCACTGATTCGGCTGTTCTCTTGCAACAGTCTGTCCTCGCCATAACCGACGGATTTCGCTACAAGGATAGGGGAAGGGGCTGCGGAAAAGGAACCCCCTGTAGCGTCCCATGAGTCGCCATCGGGAAACCTGAACTGTTTATCTGGATGGTTACTCGCGATAAACGCCGCAGCGATTACCGATTTTGGGACGGCCCATTTTCCGCCACTTGGCGACATTCCTCGGGTGATCCGGCGTTTGAATTATAAAGTTATCCGACCCCCTTGCTCTCCGCACGCAGCTGGCGATAGCTCTGTTACAGGCCACTCGATGACCCACTGAGACTGGTCAGGCGATACGTTCCCCGTGCAACCGCTGTCGCATATCCTTCCTTGACCAGAACCTGATTCCCGATTCCAGCTTCGACACGCGACAAACCTGTGACACGCGCCAGTTCACCGGGCACCGTGAGTCCCGCGCCGTCGAGATAGCATTGCGCCACTTCGCGTACAGCCGTTAGTTGGTTCGTTCTTGCAGCGAGTTCTTCGGGAAAACGTTCCGTGGCCAACTCCCACAGGTAGGTGAACTTGGGGCGATAGATGGCTTCGCTGGGTACGACGAGCATGGCTCCCTGAAGTTCATCCAAGGCCTGTGTGAACGTTTTCCGATCCGTCACGCCAGATTCAGAACGTAGTTCGCTGGTGGCCATTTCCCACTCCCGGCGCAACGCACGGAGGATGGCGAGGGCCGACTGGCTCAAACGTATTCTCTCCTGTCGACGCGGAACGCCCCAGAGGGCATTGAAATACGGGACCATCCGCGGAGCCAGAAACATGGTTCTGCCCCGGGAAAGCTTGGCGTAGTAGACACGGCCGCGCCTCATGAGCTCGTCTTTCAACCGCCACGTCTGCGCGCTCTCCTGGTCTTTCTGGACGTTGCGCGGCATGATGGCATCGCGCCTTCCGCAGACGGCAATGTAAAGCGCCAGACCGGGCCGACGCGAGTCTGTCATACAGGCCGCGAACCCGACTTGTTCAATAAAGCGCTCCGCTTGTTGTGCCGTGTTCACAGGCACGGTTTCTGACCGCAGCCAACGTCGGTCGCGGTAGTCTTCAATCTCATCGGGGAGCGGCTGTCGACGGGGCATATCCGGAGTCTAAACCCTAAAGACCGCAACTCGCGGGTCATGAATCTGAAAGTCTTCATCCAGAACGAAGCGGGTTCGACCGAGAAGCACTACCATAACGAAAAGACCTTGCAGTGGCGGCGGACGGAGACGGTCTCGCGACCGTATCCCTATCCCTACGGGTTCATCCTCCCCACGACGAGTCCCGACGGCGCGAACCTCGATTGCTTCGTCATTACCGAACAACACTTCAAGGCAGGCGATCTTATGGACTGCGCGGTCATTGGCCTGATGCAACAAATCGAGGACGGCCAGGAAGATCACAATATCCTGGCTGGGCTGCCAAACGAAGCCGTGACGATCACACCGGAGGTCGAATCAACATTGATCGAGTTCGTCACTCACGTCTTCGACCACATTGACGGTAAAGAAATGCATGTCGGCAGGTTTCTTGGACAGCGGGATGCGGAAGCGCATGTTCGAGCGTGTATGGACGAAGAGTGATCTGCGGTTGACGAACGCCAACATTTCAGAGGTGACTTCGGGGAGCTTGGGCAGTCTTCAGTAGTACGAGTAACCGGTTGACCGACCAAGAGTCCTCTGCAACAAGTCCAAACGAAGGTTCCTAAACCCTTGGCGACTACCCGTTACTCATCCGGTCCGAGTAATAACTTTAACTTTCGGATCATCGTCGATCCTACGGTAATCGAAAGTGGACGGGGACAAGCGGTTCAAGCGGGAACCGGCAAATACAACAGGCCGGGCAATGTCACAATATGGGTGCTACGTGAACCTGCGCATGGCCCCAGGACGGGCGCACGAAGGATTAAGGACGGGAATTCTCGCTGACGACTCGATCGCGGCTCCTCGCGAACATCAGTATTGCCTGGTGATCTTGAACGTCCCTCTCTGATTGCCCCGGGTGTAGGTGCCGATCAACGAACGGGCAAGCCAAGTCAGATTCTCGAATTTTCCGTCCAGGACGACTCTGGCGGCTCCGGTCCCGCTTTCAATGTGCACGGTCCATTCGTTCGGGTTGAGTTCTGCCTGTGTGATGGGAACACCTTGCGGTCCCGGATTGATGGTACCCGTTATCGCCTCACCGTCCCAATCCATCAAAATCATCAGGCCGCTCTGGGTGTTCGCATCTGGACCCCATTCTCCGACGAAGGTCCCTTTCGCCGGGTGTCCGTGGCCGGAGTAGGCTCCAACATTGCCGGTTCCCGTTGCTCCCTGGGTTTCCCTGACGTAGCTTTCCTGCCAGCGGTTGTTCTCCTGGCACATATAATCCCTGATCTCGGAATCCGGACCCCAGGGAAGATCCACTGCAACGGTCCAAGGCCGCGTGTAGGCTCCGGGATCATCGATCGTGGCTTCGATGTGAAGATTGTTCAAGCTGGTGCGCGTGTATCTTTCGATCAAGTGCATCTGGCTGGTATGCGGATCGCCGGCGCGGTCGATCCACGTTCCTTCATTGAAGCCGACGGTGTCCACAACCAGCGTATCGCCCTCCCAGTGGCCAACCGCGTGTCCGATGAAAGTCGGGAAGTTTTCGAGATCCTCCCGAGGCGGATGCCCACGCCCATCCAAGAAAATCTCACGCGCGATGTTTCCCGGGAATTCCCGAAGCTGAATGATGCGTTCCTGTTCGGGGAGCTGAATGAATTCGATCGGGTGCGGTCCACCTCTTGCGTAGGGCAGCGGGGGCGGGATGCAGAACGCCTCAGGATCTTCCTTCCCAAATGTTACTTTGTCGCGGTGCTGCTGGAGGGCTCTGGCCCAAGGCTGGAAGGGAAGCCCCTCTGATTTCGGCGGGTCTATCAGGATCTCCGAATAATTCGGGACCGATCTGATAAGCCATACGCCTTTCCCAATTTCAGTTCTTCCCAGGTTCGGCGTGCCATCCGGCAGGCGGGGAACCGGCCCTCCCGGGTCCGGGCCCCCAGGTTCCGGAAGTCCGGCGGGTCCCTGCGCTGCAAGGGCGGATGCCAGCAGGCAACACGAAAGCAAGAAGATTGCCGTTGTCGTCAGTGATCGTGTACTCCAATGATCCTTCACGCTGCCCCCATCCAGCCAATCGTGTCACTGTGTTCGTATATTGATGCTGTATCAATATCGGTTCTCAGAAGATTTCCGGTACTGAATACACCAGAACTCCCTGATTGCGCATGTCCGAGACAATCACTTCCTGATCGTCCGGGTTTAGGACCACTCCGAAAGGCTTCTTCATCAGAGTCGTCTCACCCACAGGGATCTTAAACATCGGAGGAACGTCCCCGTTGTCATCGTAGCTCCAGACGCCTAAAAACGCGCCCTCCGGTTCCATTTGATCCCGAATTCCGGGCATCGCCGCAACGATCAGACGCCGATCGGGATAGACCTGCATCTGGTTGATCCGAACAATCCCCGATTTCGGACCGCGGATGACGGCCCGGGGCGCTACGTTGCCACTGTCGGTCCGGTTAAACACCAGAATAGCGCCTCTCTCCGGGTCGTCATAACCACCGATGTCGACCCGCTCCGTTCCAAAGTGGCTGTTGAGTCCGACGACCAGGATATCGTTGATCGGATCTACGGCAATCCCGTACGCGCTTTTCAGCTGCGTATCTGGGCCCTCGATGACTCGGATGGGCCCCACGTCACCGTTGGCTTCGCGCGGATAGACCGTAATACGGTTGCTTTCGCCGTTGTACGTGAAAATCTCATCGTGAATCGGGTCCACATCAAGGCGGCTGCCGATCGTTCCGGTCTTGGGGCCCTGGATGATTCGAATGGGAGCTTCCTGTCCATCCGCGCCACCCGCAAACGTCAGGATGGCTTCCGAGTAAGGAACGGGCACTACGACTTCATCGTGCACCGCGTCGTAGCGTACGTCGTGCATGGTTCTAGACAGCCTGCTGGCCTGTCCATAGAGCGTTCTGGTCGGGGCTGCTCCTCCGTCCGCCAACCTGGCGAACATCGCAATTTGCGGATGAGCCACTCAGTTGGGCACCAGGATCTCTCCCCGTCGGCTGTCGTAGCCGACGGCTCCAGGATTGCCGATCATGAGGCTTTGGGTCCCCACGGGCGCGCCTCGAATTGTTCTAATCGGCTCGACATCCCCGTTGGCCATCACCGGAAACACCGTCACCGAGGGAGTGCCCATGCTCGCGACGAACAACTCGTCCAGTCTTTCATCCAGCGCAAGTCCGGGTGGATGCAAGATTCCGGTGTTAGGTCCCTTGATCACGCGGATCGGAGCGACATCGCCTTCGACGGACGCGTCGAACACCAGTATGGAGCTGTCCCCGTCATTGGCCACAAACAACTCCTGCCTTTCCACGTGCAAAGCCATATGCGAAGGCCAGTTCATCAAGGTCCTGGGCCCTTCGATGATCCGAAGAGGTCTCGTGTTTCCCGATGCGTTCAGGGGATATACGGTGATCGACGGTGGCTCAAAGCTGCCATAGATTTCTCCGGTATCCGGATCCTGGTTGTGGGCATTGCCGAAATTACTGACGTACATGACGTTGTTTGTCGTGTCCAGGGCAATCCCGTGTGGATCTTCCAGTTGCGTGTCATAGCCCTCAAGCACCCGCAGCGGTTTGTCTTCACCTGCGGCCTGCTTGGGGTAAACAAAGACTTGACCGTTCTGATTCGTGACGAACAATTCCTGGCGTCCTTCGTCCGCTGCAAGCGAGAACCCCCGAATATTCGCTATGTACCGATCCGGCGTGGCATTGCCCCGGGCGTCTGTCGAAAAAACCGGAATGTAGCGTTGCGTGTCGTTATTGAGGACATAGATGTCCCGGGTCACGGGGTCGATGTACACCGCGCACATCATCTCGGCTCGGGTGGCCGTCCCCGAGATGACGCGTTTCGGTTCGGTGAAACGGGCTTGAGGGGGCGTATCGTCGCGACTGTCGTACTCGAGGATCTGAAACAGATTCTCGTCGGTGACCACCAGCATGTTGTGTTCGGAATTGACGGCTACCGCGCTGAACGCAGGATTGGGATCCCGGATGAAACGCAGCGGAGCCCGCTCGATTACTATCGGCGTTCTGTCCTCCTGGCCCTGTGCCGCTATTCCCGCTGCATAGACAAGCTCGGAATTGTTGCCACTGTCGGTCAGGACGCCTTGAGCCAGCCATACGGCCAGACCCGCTAAAACCAGCTGAAGCCGCCAGCGATTCCTGTCGCGAAACGTTTTGATCATTGCTCGACCTCCAAAAAGGGGAACGCCTATATGCTCGTATATTCGGTGCGATTATCAGAGGGCCGACATTCAAAGTCAAGCGAACCCGCGACATCCAGCCGGACGGTATGGACCCCAACGGGTAATGAAGGGCCTGCGGCGTTTCACAGAGACCTAAAGACCTAGTGATTCAGAAAGGATCGATTGTAGAAGGTTCGGCCGAGGCGGCGTGATGGGAGGAGAGTTCCAACAGGCCACTGAGATTAAACGGTCGTCCGGTTGCCCGAATCGACCGCATCCAAAGCAACAGTTCAGCACGCGTTGTGGAACGGGAGTCGCCGGAGGGCGATCTTCGAAGGACTGCTGTTCGTCCTCTATCCAGATTTATCCAGATCCGCCCGCCGGCTGAAGGAGTGTATCGGTGGTCAGAAGATTTCCGGTACCGAGAACACCAGAACACCTTGATTGCGCATATCCGAAACGATTACTTCCTGTTCATTCGGATTCAGGACCACTCCGAAGGGTTTCTTGATCTGGGTTGCAGGATTTGCAGGGATCTTCAACATCGGAGGAATGTCCCCGTTGTCGTCATAGCTCCAGACGCCCACGAATGCACCTTCCGGTTCCATAACGTCTCGAATTCCCGGCATCGCCGCAACAATCAATCGCCGATCGGGATAGACCTGCATCTGGTTGATCCGGATAATCTCCGATTTCGGACCGCGGATGACGGCCCGGGGCGCAACGTTGCCACTGTCGGTCCGGTTAAATATCAGGATTGCGCCCTTCTCCGGGTCTCGAGACCTCCCCACGCTGGCCCCATAAGTTCCGAAGCCGCTGTTCAGTCCGATGACTAGGATGTCATTGACCGGGTCCACGGCAATGCCGTAAACGGCTTCCAGCTGGGTGTCCGGACCCTCGATGATCCGAATGGGTGCAACGTCACCGTTGGCTGTGCGTGGATAGACTTTTATGCTGTCGCTTGTATACGTGAATATCTCGTCGTGAATGTTGTCCACATCTAACCGGCTGCCGATCTCCCCGGTCATGGGGCCCTGGATGGTTCGAATGGGAGCCTCCTGTCCATCGGCTCCTCCGGCAAACGTAATGATGGCTTCCGAGTAGGGGACCGGCACCACGATCTCGTCGTTCACTGCGTCGTAGCGGATGTCGTGCATCGTTCGAGACAGCCTGCTGGCCTGTCCATAGAGTGTTCGTGACGGGGGTGCTCCTCCGTCCGCCAACCTGGCGAACATCGCAATCTGCGGATGAGCCACTCAGTTGGGCACCAGGATCTCTCCCCGCAGGGTGTCGTAGCCGACGGCGCCCGGATTGCCGATCATCAGGCTCTGGGTCCCCACAGGTGCTCCTCGCACTGTTCTCAAGGGCTCGACATCCCCGTCGGCCGTCACCGGGAACACCGTCACCGAGGGGGTTCCCATGCTGGCCACAAACAACTCGCCCATCCGTTCATCCAACGCGATTCCGGGCGGATGCAGGATTCCGGTATTGGGCCCCTTGATGACGCGGATCGGAGCGACATTGCCTTCGGCCGAGGCGTCGAACACCAGTATCGAGCTGTCACCATCATTGGCCACAAACAGCTCCTGCCTTTCGTTGTGCAATGCCATATGGGCCGGCCAGTTCATCAGGGTATTCGGTCCTTCGATGATCCGGAGAGGTTCCGTATTTCCTGAGGCGTTCAGCGGATACACAGTGATCGACGGGGCCTCATAGCTGCCAAAGGTTTCACCGGTCTCCGGATTCAGGTTGTGAACATTGCCGAAATTGCTCACGTACATCAGATTGTTTATCGTGTCCAGGGCGATCCCGTGAGGATCTTCCAGTTGGGTATCATAGCCCTCGAGAAAGCGAAGCGGTTCCTCTGTACCCTCGGCCTGCTTGCGGAAAACATAGACCGCACCCCCCTGATTGCCGGTGGAACTGAACCGCCCGCCTTCCTGATTCACGACGAACAATTCCTGCCGTTCCTCGTCCGCCGTGAGCGAGAATCCCCGGATACTCCCCAGGAACCGATCCGGTGTGGCGTCGCCCCGGGCGTCGAGGGAAAAAACCGGCAGGTAGGGTTGCGTGTCATTGTTGAGGATATAGATCTCCCGGGTCACAGGGTCAATGTACACGCCGCACATCATCTCGGCTTTCGTGGTGGTTCCCGAAATAACGCGTCGGGGTTCCGAGAAACGGGCTTGCGGAGGGGTATTTTCGCGACTGTCATACTCCAGGATCTGAAACAGATTTTCGTCCGTGACCACGAGCATGTTGTGTTCGGAATTGACGGCCACGGCGCTGAAGGCAGGATTGGGATCCCGGATGAATCGCAGAGGAGGCCGCTCGATCACCACCGGCGTTCGGTCCTCCTGACCCTGGAGGGCCAGTCCGGCTGCATGAGCAACCTCGGCAGTGCCGCCTCTATCGATAAGTATCCCTTGCGCCAGCCAGACGATCAGGGCCGCTAAAACGAGTTGAAGCCGCCAACGGTTCCTGTCGCGAAAAGTCTTGGTCATTGCTGAACCTCCAATACGAGAACCCCAAAGTAGCCGAATTGTTGGTGCGATTATCAGAGGACCGATAAACAAAGTCAAGGTTGCGGCGCGGTCAGAAACGTTTCGGCGATCAAGCAAGTGTAGGTAGGTAGCAATTTCGGCCCTCGACCCGGGAGGATGGGGTGGGCGACATGACCTGAAGGGCTTCCCGCGGACCCGTTGGGCGGGGATCCACTCCGACACTATCGATTGGGGACCGTGACTGAGGGGCGTATCTTCCGGGATCTCACCAGGTAGGTCAGGAAAGCCAGCAGCAGAGTACCGAGGCCGGCCAGTGTCGCCAGCGGCTGTGATTGAATGCTCCAGACGGTCATCCAGAGCGCAAAGCCAAGGAACACAATCGGTGTGACCGGATAGCCGACACAAACCTTGTGTCTACTGCGTCCTTCCATTCGAAGCCGGAACAGACTCACCACGGTCAGCGCCGCAAATATGTTCAAGGTGAAACCGATATAGATCAGCAGTGCTCCAAACGACGAGGTCACTGCAATCAGCGTGGCTAACCCTGCCTGCAAGCCTACCGCGATGGCGGGTACCCTTCTCGAGTTGAGCCGCGCAAATGCGCCCGGCAGCAAGCCGTCTCGAGCCATCGCTTCAGCGACCCGGGGTCCGATCATCAGCATGGCGCTGATCGGGCAAACCAGAGTCAGCGCGATGAGCAGGGACACTATATTGCCGCCCCTCGTCCCCCACAGCTCGGTGCCTACGACCTGTCCCACCTCTTCCACACCCGACAGCTCAGATGTCGGAACGGCAGTGAGATAGGAAACGTTCAGCAATACATAAAGGGCCGTGACGATGCCGGTCCCCAGCAGCAAAGACCAGGGCAGCGTGCGTGCTGGATTGTGCAGTTCCCCGCCTACATAAGCCGCGGCATTCCAGCCGCTGTACGCAAATGAGACAAAGACGAGGACGATCGCGAATGACGGCGAGGCCAGGAAGCCGGGATCAAGATCTGTCCAGTCACTCGCCGCGTCACCTGTCCTCAACATCACGCCAAAAATAAACGTCAGAATGAGAAGCACCTTCACAGCCGTGACCGCTGTCTGGAATCCGCTACCAATCCGAAGGTCCCAAGCGTGCAGGAGTGCCAGCAACAGGATGGTTGCCGCTGCCATGACCCGGACCGGCCAACCGTCAAAAACCTGGACAAGGTACAGGTTCATCGCCATCGCGGCGGCCGCAATGGGCGCAGCGAATCCGACGACCAACGAGACGCATCCGGACATGAATCCAAGCGACGGATGGAGCAGGCGGCTGAGAAAATAGTATTCGCCGCCCGATTCCGGAAAGTTCGCGCCGACTTCCCCGTAACACAAGGCACCGCAGAACGCGACGATGCCCCCAAGGAGCCAGGCCAGGACAATATTGCCGTCGGTTGCGCCCATGCCCACCATCAGGCCGGTTGTAGTGAAAACACCGGTCCCGATCATGTTGGCGACGACGGTGGCGGTCGCGGGGAGGAGCGTGAGGACTCGACGATCTTTCTCCCCCATCGCTCAGACCTTCAACAGCCGGCGATCTTCCAGGTTTATTTGTTCCATATTTGTTTTGCGCACCGTCGGAAGACGCAGGCTTCAGGTCGGATCGATCGGAGAATTCCCGTAGGATCGTTCAATCCTGATGGCGATGAAATGAAAGTCAGCGTTCGGAGGAATCCCACCGACGGCAAACTTCGTGCGGTTGAGGAACGGATCAGTCCCCGATCACTGTTTCGAATAGACAAGGAAGAACTTGTCACTGAAGACATCGAAATGCTCTTCGGCGGGCCTGAAACCTGCATCGGCCATCCATTCCGTCAGCTGGTCGCCCGTTATGTGCATTTCACTGTGCTCACTGCGCGGCCCAGCGGCACCCCGGTCGATGATGGCCACGCGGCCGGATGGCTTCACATAGCGCGCCAGATTCTTCAGGTAACCTGCAGCGTCTTCGATATGGTGCAGAACGTCATGAAAAAACGCCAGATCGACATCCTGGGCTGGCAGTTTCGGATCGGTGAACTCGCCGAGCACGGTTTGCACGTTGTCCACTCCGTTCGAGTCGGCCTTGCTCACGATATAGTCGAAGAAGCCGTCGTCGACTTCCACCGCGTAGACCTTTCCGCCGGGCGACACGGACTGCGCAAACGGAATGCTGAATACCCCCGTGCCGGCGCCAACATCAGCAACGACCTCACCGGGCTGGAGTCGAAGCCTGGCAGTGACCTCATCAATCCTGAGTCCCTCGACCCGTTCGGGCCGTTCGAGGGTTGTCACCCACTCTTCAACGGGCCGGGATGCAAGCTGGCCTGCGGCGGCTTGCGAAAGGGTAATCGCGATCAGGAATCCGAAGACACAGGCAACCGGGAGTCGTTTAAAAGGCATGTTGAGGTTTACCTCCGCCGGAATTCTACTGCGCACGGTTGCCCGGGTCAAGGCGATCGGTGGACACACAGATCCCCCTGTCCAAATCAGTGAGTGCAGGGCTCCGGAGGTGAGGCCGACCCTACCGGAGGGCGAGGCTGGAACGACTCGTGTCCTGTTTCCAGTCTCGCCCTCCGGCTGGCTGAGTAAGGGCTTTAAAAGATTTCCGGTGCGTCGAAAACCAGAACCCCCTGATTCCGCATGTCTGAGACGATCACTTCCCGCTCGGCTCTGTTCAGGACCACGCCGAAGGGCTTCTTCATTCCGGTCGTCTCACCGATCGGAATCTTGTATAGAGGCGGAATATCCCCGTTGTCGTGGATGCTCCACACGCCGACGAACGCCTGTTCCGGTTCCATCTGGTTGATGATTCCGGGCATGGCGGCCACAATCAGCCCCCTCTCCGGATAGGTCTGGATCTGGTTGATCCGGATGATCTCGGATTTCGGGCCTTGAATGACGCCGACCGGCGGCACATTGCCGCTGGCGGTTCTGTCGAAGATGAGGATGCCACCGTTTACTGTATCCCGTTGATAGCGGTTTATTCCGATGATGATCACATCGTTGACCGGGTCGACGGCGATGCCGTAGGTGTTTCTCAGCATCGTGTCGGGGCCTTCGATCACGCGCAGGGGGGCCACGTCGCCGTCGGCTCCAAGCGGGAAGATCTTAATCGTGTCATCGGCGTAGGTCACGATTTCGTTGTGGATGACATCTATGTCCAGCCGGCTGCCGATCTCGCCGGCCTGGGGCCCCTGGATCGTGCGGATCGGTTCTTCCTGTCCGTTAGCATCCCCGGCAAAGGTCAGGATGGCATGGGAATACGGGACCGGTACCACGATCTCGTCGTCGTCCGCGTTGTAGCGGATGTCGTGCATGGTTCTCGACAGGCGACTGGGCTGTCCATAGAGTGTTCGGGTCGGTGCGTCTCCTCCGTCCGCCAACCTGGCGAACATCGCAATCTGCGGATGGGCCACTCAATTGGGAACCAGGATCTCTCCCCGGCGGCTGTCGTAGCCCACAGCCCCGGGATTGCCGATCATGAGACTCTTGGTCCCGACCGGAGCACCCCGGACGACTCTCAGCGGCTCGACGTCCCCGTTCGCCGTCGCCGGGAAGACCGTCACTTGAGGCGTTCCCATGTTGGCGACGAACAGTTCGTTCATTCTCTCATCCAGGGCGATTCCCGGCGGATGCAGGATCCCGGTGTTGGGTCCCTTGATGACGCGGATCGGAGCGGCGTTACCCGCGGCCGAGGCGTCGAACACGAGAATGGAGCTGTCGGCGTCGTTGGCGACGAACAGCTCCTGCCGTTCCTGATGTAACGCGAGGTGCGACGGCCAATTCATCAGTGTATCCGGTCCCTCGATCACCCGAATGGGTTCTGTGTTGCCCGACGCGTTCAGCGGATAGACCGTGATCGACGGGGCCTCGTGGCTGCCGTATTCTTCGCCGGTCTCCGGATTGGTGATGTGAGCGTTGCCGAAGTTGCTGACAAAAAGGAGGTTGTTGACCGTGTCCAGAGCGCTCCCGTGCGGATCCTCCAGCCCGGTGTCCGGGCCTCGGATCACCCGAAGGGGTTCCTCGTCGCCTTCGGCCTGCTTCCGGTAAACATAGACGACGTTGCTCTGGTTGACGACGTACATCTCGTCGGTTCGTTCATCCACGACCAGGGAAAACCCGCGGATACTGTTCAAGTAGCGGTCCGGGTACGCGTTGCCCCGCGCGTCGGTCCCGAACACCGGCAGGTAGGTCTGCGTGTCGTTGTTCAGGACGTAGATGTCGAGCGTTTCCGGGTCGATGTAAACCGCGCACATCATCTCGGCCCGGGTGTTGGTTCCCGAGATCACGCGCCGGGGTTCCGAAAACCGCGCTTGAGGCGGCGTGTTTTCCTGGTAGTTGTACTCCAGGATCTGAAAGAGGTTCTCGTCGGCCACCACCAGCATGTCGTTTTCGGAATTGACAGCCACGGCGGCGAACGCGGGATTGGGGTCCCGGATGAAACGCTTCGGAGCGCGTTCGAGAACGATCGGCACCCGGTCTTCCGGATTCTGAGCCGCCACGGTTTCGGCAAAGAGCCCGTCGGGCAACTGGCCCAAAGGGATCAAAACTCCGTACCCCAGGACAACGATCAGGGCCGCCAGGGCGAGCCGAAGCCCCCAGCGTTTCCCTCTGCGAAAAGTTTGAATCATTGCGGAACCTCCAGTGCGAGAACCCCTATGTTTATGTATAGTTAGCGCGATTATCAGCGGCCCGATGATCAAAGTCAAGCGTATAGGCGAAATACGAGGCCTCTTGGCAATGAAGCGGGTGAGTGTATGTGACAATCCTCCTGCAATGCGAAGGCCCCGTGTAGGATCACGGACGATTCCGCCCACTCGACAACTTTCCGGATCAGCACTTAGCGTTCACAACGATCGTCGCTTTCTCAGTCGAAGTTGTTTTTCCGGCCTTCCCGGACATAGGCGACGACGTCATGGATGTGCTGCTTGCTATGGATCTTTCCTCGCTTGGCGAGCTGAGAGAACATCTGGATGCCGAAGCCGCCGTCCAAGTTGTCGAGCAGCCTCTGCTTCCATGGCCGCCGTACGATCTGCGTGGTCAGGCGACGCGTCGTGCGCGGCTGAATCATGATGTGGTCGGCAATCTGAAAGGCGCGTTCCAACAGTTTCTCACCCGGAACGACCTCGTTCACCATTCCATATTCAAGGGCCTTCTGCGCATCGATCGCCTCGCCAGTGAGCAGTGCGTATGCCGCCCGCTTCACGCCAAGCAGTTCCTGAAAGCAGCTGTGGATGCCGTCGCCGGGAACCGAACCGATGTCGTAATGCAAATCGAAAATCACTGCATCTTCACTGCAGATGGAAATGTCACACATCAGGCAGATTTCGGTGTGAAATCCCGGGCCGTTGAGAACACCAATCGTGGGGATCTCAAGATCATTCACCAAGGCACTCGCATTGATTCGTCCGTCCTTGTAGGCATACTCGTACGTCCAGTATTCGAGATCCTTTTCTTCGATCCTGAATCCCTCGGGATCGGCATCCATCATGAATTCTTCACCGGATCCCGTGAAAATCATGATCTCGTTCTCGGGGTCGGCACCAACGGTCTTGAAGAGTTGACCCACCGAACGATGGTTCTCCACGCTCAACTGAATGGGACCGTCCAAGGTATGCGCCTGGACGAGAAGGACGCCATCGGCGCGGCGTTCCAGCTTGTAGTGGTCCTTGAACGTTTTCTTGTAGTCTTCGAACTTCGGCGTCGGAATAAATTCCTGCAACGACATGATTCATCCTCCTTCTTCCAGGACACCATCAGTGGATTGCGACGTCGCGGACACAAACGGGCTTGCGCGTCGCAGCAGATGTGACGGTCGGTTCAAGTATTGCAACGTTGTGCAGAATCTCATTGGCCGCGAAGGAATAGTGCCGCGTCCCTCGACGGCATCGGCCCATTCGTGAAGATTGGCCGTGACCGGGTCGACAGGCCGAATCGTTGTCCGAATCGGTTAATTGCGCAACCCGCAAACTTCGAGCGTGGCGGCGATGGGTACGTCGATCTTCTCGTTCCGTCGCGCTTGGGCCCGCCCCCTGTTGCCGAAGGCCGTTATTCTGCAATAGAAGGGGGTCGTCCCGATATTGTACATCCATCCAGCCGCGCCGTTTTCGAATGCGAATTCGACGGTCACGACTTCGTCGCCCGATTCCGCGGGCGCAGTCGTTCGCGAACACCGTGTCGACCGGGCCTGATCAGTCCGTGGCCGAGCATGTTGGCAAGGCGTTTCCCATCTTCGCAGTCGGTCTTTTCGCCCGGCATGGCGTGGCCGTGTTTGCCGTTGGCCAGAATGAGTTCGATGCGATCTTCCAGAGCGTTCCACACCGGCTTCCAATAGGACCCCGCGTATAGGCGAAATAAGAGGCGTCTTGGTAATGAAGCAGGTGAGTGTATGTGAAAATCCCGGTGCTTCGGCGAGGAGGATGGTGTCGGTGAGATGAACTGACGAATATCTCTTAACTGACGAATATCTCTTAAATGATTAAATGATCTTGACCCGCCAGTACGGTTATGTTACTGATTTGAACTGCTTATCGTATCCATAAAAGAGCGTCAGTCTGAATCTCGGGGTAGTCCCTAGGGCGTGGGAGAAGAAGAGCCAAAGTTGACCCCCAGAATGAGGTGTTCTTCAATGCTGATGTTGAATAACCGGCCATGAATTCTTCGAATTGTAACTTTGCTACAACGTTAAGAACGATCCTGGTCTCGCTTGGAATCGTGATGGTCGGAGTTGTCTACCTTCAGCCAGCCCAGGCGCAGACTTTCGCCCCCGCTGGAGGGGCCACCGCTGAATACCGCGACGTAATCAATCGCTACTGCGTGACCTGCCACAACGCAACTGAACCTGCGGCAAACCTTTCCCTTGAAGCAGCCGATCTCGACGAGATCAGCCGGGACGCCCAGCTGTGGAACAACGTGTTGGGGAAAATGCGGTCCGGCGCCATGCCGCCTCCCGGAACGCCGCGGCCGGCCGGGGCCACCTATGACGCCTTCACCACCTACCTGGAGGGGGAGCTTGGCCTCGCTGAGGTAGCCGAGCCCAATCCTGTCAGGCCCCTCCTCCATCGCCTCAACCGTGCCGAATACACCAACGCGGTCCGCGACCTGCTTCGGTTGGAGTTCGATGGCGAGTCGTTTCTTCCTGCCGACAATTCCGGCGATGGCTTTGACAATCTTGCGGCTGTGCTCTCGGTATCGCCGCTGCTCATGGAACGATATCTGCTGGCGGCCCAGAAGATCAGCCGACTCGCCGTTGGGGATCCTTCCACTCCCAACAGTATCGAGATCTACTCGGCTGCCGAGATCCTCTCACAGGACACCCGTTTGAGCGACGACCTGCCTTTGGGCTCGCGTGGCGGAATCGCAATTCGCTATCACTTTCCGGTCGACGGTGAGTACGGCGTCAGGATCCGACTGCAAAGGGAGGGCACTTTTTACATCCGCGGCCTCCTGGGCGAGCCGCACCAGCTCGATGTCTTTCTGGATGGCGAAAGACTCACGAGATTTTCGGTTGGGGGCGAGCGCCTTGGCCCGTCAGGACCCTCCCACCCACGTAGCGGTAATGTCTATGTCGGTGACCCCGAACAAGCGGCCTACGAGCTGGGAGGGGCGGAACAGGGCTTGGAGCTCCGTTTCCCGGCCAAAGCGGGTACCCGGGTGGTGGCGGTCGTTTTCGAGAAGAAAACCCTGGAGCCCGAGGGCCTGATGGAGGTCGCGCCGCGTCCGATGGCGTCCGACTACCGGGAATATAAGGGTGGCGACCCGGCCGTTGAAGATGTCACGATCTCTGGGCCCTACCGGGCAACAGGAGTGGGAGATACACCCAGCCGCCGCGAGATTTTCCAATGCCGCCCAGCCGGCAATGCGGAAGCCGGAAGCCCCATCCGTGCTGATGAAGAGGACTGCGCCCAGAGGATTCTCGGCAGGCTGGCACGCCGCGGTTACCGTCGGCCTGTGACGGAACCCGATCTCCAGGCTCTGCTTGACCTTTACCGTACCGGCCGGAGCGAGGCGGGGTTCGAAGCAGGAATCGAGCTGGCACTTCAGAGAATACTGGCCGGACCCGAGTTCCTGTTCCGCGTCGAACGCGATCCCGAGAACGTAGCGTCCGGTTCTGCTCATCCCATCAGCGACCTGGAACTGGCCTCCCGGCTGTCGTTTTTTCTCTGGAGCAGCATTCCGGATGACGAGGTTTTGGACCTGGCCGAACAGTCGAGGCTCAAAGATCCCGCCGTGCAGGAAGAGCAGGTGCGGCGCATGCTTGCCGATCGCCGCTCCAGCGCTCTGGTGGAGAATTTCGCCGCACAGTGGCTGAACTTGCGCAATCTGAGTTCCTTCAGGCCCTCCGTCGGACAGTTCCCGGATTTCGATGCCGAGCTGCGTCACGCCTTAGAGCAGGAAATAGAGCTCTTCCTCTCACACACGCTGCGCGAGGATCGCAGTGTGTTGGACCTGTTGGATGCGGACTATACGTACCTCAACGAGCGGCTAGCTCGGCACTACGGAATTTCCGGTGTTTACGGCAGTAGCCTTCGGCGCGTCATGCTGAGGGATGAGAACCGGAAAGGATTGCTGGGTAAGGGAAGTGTCCTGATGGCGACGTCACGTCCCAACAGGACGTCCCCGGTTCTGCGCGGCAAATGGGTGTTGGACAGCTTGCTAGGTACGCCACCCTCGCCGGCGCCGCCCGACGTTCCGGCCCTGAACGAGAGAAGAGAAGAAGTCAGGGGCCTCACGATGCGCGAGCGGATGATCGAGCACCAGGTCAATCCTGCTTGCGCCAGTTGCCACGCTTTGATGGACCCATTCGGGTTCGCCCTGGAGAACTTTGACGCGATCGGTCGGTGGCGAACCACCGAAGATAACGCCCCTATTGACGCGTCGGGAGTGTTGCTTGACGGCAGCGGATTTGAGGGCCCGGCCGGGCTTCGGAATGTGTTGTTGAGCAATCCCCATCAATTTGTCACGAACTTCACTGAAAAACTTCTCACCTATGCCCTGGGTCGACAACTCGAGTATGACGATGCTCGGGTCGTTCAAGAGATCGTAGAGGAGAGCGCTCCCAACTACCGCTGGTCGTCTTTGATCATCGGTATAATCAGAAGCACACCGTTTCAAACGGGAAGGGTACAACTACCATGATGATTTTCAAGAAGTCCATCCCCCGTCGCACATTTTTGCGCGGCGCGGGGGCTGCAATAGCTCTGCCGCTGCTCGACGGAATGGTCCCGGCCTTTGGGGCTCAGAATGGGGCGACTGAACCCATAGTCCGCGCCGGCTTTGTTTTCGGTCCGAACGGGAGAATCATGGAACAGTGGACGCCCGCAACCGAGGGCTCCGGTTTCGAGATGACGCCCACTCTGGAGCCGTTCAGTCCATTCCGGGATCAACTTCTGGTGCTCAGCGGCCTGGACATCAAGGCGGCTGACCCTCGCGAGAACGAAGCGGGTGGAGTTCATGCACGCCCCTGCGCCGCTTACCTGACGGGCATACATCCCAAGCCGAACAGAGCTGTGGGCATTTCAGTGGACCAGGTCATTGCCAGGGAACACGGCAAGCACACCCAGCTGGGCTCGCTCGAACTCACCATGGAATCCTCCGACATCGTCGGCGTATCCGACGGAGCCTACGGCGGCGCCTACCTGAAAACGATCTCCTGGCGAAGCCCCACGCAGCCACAGCCGATGGAACACAATCCGCGCAACGTATTCGAACGCCTGCTCGGGGAAGAGGGAAGCACGGACCCGGTCGAGCGCCGCCGCACCGTCCGGAACCAACGCAGCATTCTCGATTCCGTAACCGAGGGTGTGACTCGCCTGTCGGCGGAGCTCGGTCCCGGCGACCGCGGCAAGCTCACCGAGTATCTCGATTCGATTCGCGATATCGAGCGGCGCATCCAAATCGCTGAAGGGCAGACCGACCGGGAACTGCCGGACGTCGAACGGCCCGCAGGTGTCCTCCCGACCTATTCGGAGAATGCCAAATTGATGTTTGATTTGATTACACTGGCGTTCCAGGCCGACTTGACTCGTGTCTTTACATTCATGTGGAGCCAGGAACAGGGCGCCGGGGACTATCGAGAGCTCGACGTATCTGAGGGGCACCACTCATCCTCTCATCATGGTGGAACGGCCAGGTTGATCGACAACTGTGTGAGGATTGACGGCTTTCATTCGAACCTGTTTGCCCATTTCCTCGACAACCTGCGCTCCACCTCGGACGGCGATGGCTCACTGCTGGACCATTCGGTCATTCACTACGGCAGCTCCTTAAGCAGCGGCATGGGGCACGTTCATCACGACGTTCCTGCGCTGTTGATAGGAGGAGCCGGAGGCAAAGTCAAGGGTGGGCGGCACCTCCGTTATGAAGATGAACCCCTGTCGAATCTGTACTTGACACTGCTGGATAAGCTGAATATTCCCGCCGAGGGTTTCCTCGACCCGGAATACAGCGACGCCACCGGAAAACTGGATATCGACAGGCTGTAAATACGGGAGTTCGAGATCCCGGTCGGCCACCGAAACGAACTGAATGCACGGAACACAATGAGAGGTATGGGGAGTATGGACAAGACGGTGAAGGGATTGTCAATCTGGTTGATTCTGTTCTTGGCGTCAGTCACCGGGCTGTCCGCTGCGAGCGGCCAACTTCAAGTGTTGGATGCGGTCAAGGCAGGCGATCATGAGGCCGTCGGTTCCCTGCTGGCCGAGCCGGATTCCGATGTCAATGCTCCCTTGGCTTACGGCGAGACCGCGCTGTCCTGGGCCGCCACCCGGGACGATTCGGAAATGGTTGAACTTCTGATGCGTGCCGGCGCCGACCCCAACTTGGCCAACGACTATGGCATCACGCCTCTCTCGATGGCCTGTACCAACGGGAACGCGGCCATGGTTGCCGAGCTGCTGAACGCAGGAGCGAATCCAAATGCCGCCCACGCCACGGGAGAGACAGCCCTCATGACGTGCGCGCGCACGGGCAATGCGGAGGCGGTCAGGTTACTTCTGGATCAGGGGGCGGCGGTAGACGCGAAAGAGTCCGAGCGGAGCCAGACGGCCCTGATGTGGGCGGTGGCGCAAGGGCATTCCGCGGCCGCGAAGGTTCTGGTTGAGCACGGGGCCAACGTCAATGCGACGTCGGCTACGGTATCTGTTCACACAGCGTATATCATCAACGAAGCGTCAGGTCACCTGTATGACTTCTACAACAAGAATGTCTATCTTCCCGAAGTGAAGGGCGGCTTTACGCCCCTGATGTTTGCTGCTCAGGCGGGTGACGTGGAGTCTCTCCGGATCCTGCTGGAAGCGGGGGCGGACGTGAACGGCGCCACGCGGAACGACGGCAGCGCCCTGGTGCAGGCCAGTATCAACGGTCAAGAGAAAGCAGCAGTTCTCCTGCTGGAAAACGGCGCGGACCCGAATTCAACGGATGGTTACGGGCTCACCGCCCTGCATTGGACCCTGCAGGAAGGATTGACAACCCTGGTCAGCCGTCCCAGGGCGTCAAACGACCATTTGTGGGTTCATCCAAACATGCCGGATTTGGTCAGGGCGCTCCTGGCCCATGGCGCGGATCCAGATGCTCGCATCAATCAAGATTTCATGCCTTATGAAGTTACTCGTTTTGGTCGCAGCCTGGGTAATTACCTGCCCCAGGTGGGCTTGACCGGTTCGACTCCGTTTTTACTGGCGGCCGCAGTTGCCGATCTCACGTCCATGCATGCCCTGGTGGAAGGGGGAGCCGATCCTACACTGGCAACCGAGGAGGGGACGACGCCGTTGATGGTAGCGGCCGGCCTGGGCCCCGACCGGGGTTTCAGGAGCACACCGGAGCAGCAGAAGAATTTTATGGAAGCCGTCAAGCTTACGGTGCAATGGGGCAATGAAGTCGGTGAGGTCGGGCCGGAGGGCCGGACCGCGCTGCACGGTGCCGCATTGAATACATTGACCGAGGTGGTCCGTTTTCTGGTGGAAAACGGCGCCGACCTGGAAGCGAAGGACATTTATGGGCAGACGGCGATGAGCCTCGCCTTGGGCGATCCCGATGGCCTGGTCTATCAACACCTGGCGGACTACAACGCCGACGATAAGTTTCGCAGACGCTCTGGAGGACCGCACAAGGAGACAGTGGAACTGCTCCTCCAATTGGGGGCCAAGCCATATATCAGTACGGGTAGAGACGTAGAGAAGTTTTGAGCGCAGTGGCACGGTGGCGTCACTTTGACCAGTCTGGTGGCGTCCCCCCCTCCCTACACTGCTTCTAAGTTATTCATCCCCGGTTTCAGCTCCTGGCGAATCAGCCTGCTCAGGGGCCTCAAGCTCCTCAAGTTGACAGAACGATGAAAAAGGCTGGAGTAGGGAGCATCCTCTCGCTGGGTGCGGTTCCCAGCGGAAGCGAGACCGTCCGCTCCCGCTATACTTTCTATTCCATCTTCAGGGCGAAGGACCTGTCGACCGCCACCGAACCGCCTTCTTGAGGTTTACGGCTACACACGAAACGCCTATGATCGCCTGACGATGTCACTCCCGCTACTCTCACTCATCGCTTTCGGCATTTGCATTGTCCTAAGCTGCGTCACGGCGATCAACGTAGGTCTCGTCTCCATCGCGTTCGCGTTTGTCGTGGGGGTGTCCTTCGGCGGGATGACGGTTGGCGAAGTCGCGGCCGGCTTTCCGTCGAATCTGTTTCTGATCCTGGTGGGAGTGACGCTCTTGTTCAGTCAGGCCCAGGCCAATGGGACTCTGGAGACTCTGGCCCGGCGGAGCGTGAAGCTTGCCCGCGGGAACGTGGGATTCATTCCGACCATATTTATGGGTCTGGCGTTCTTTCTCTCTGCAATCGGAGCCGGGAATATTGCCGCGACCGCGCTGCTCGCCCCGATGGCTATGGCAGCCGGACATCGGGCCGGTGTCAGTGCGTTCCTGATGGCGATCGTTGTTTGCACGGGCGCGAACGCCGGGGCTTTTTCGCCGATTGCACCCACCGGCGTCATCGCCAACGGGTTGCTGGCCCGCATCGGCATCGAGGGCCAGGAGTTTTCGACTTTCTTCAATAGCTTTGTCGCTCAGGTTTTCATCGGTACCGCTGGTTATCTGCTTCTTGGAGGTTATCGGTTGCTTGGCGGGGGGAAGGCCTCAGCCAGTGACGATGAAATCGAAGTTGCGGACATGCCAATCGAGCAGAAGATAACGGTCGGCGTCATTGCTCTCCTGGTTGCCGGCGTCGTTTTCTTTGGTATTAACGTCGGCATGGGCGCGTTCCTGGCTGCGGCCGTTCTGACTTTGACACGTTCGACCGATGAGAACGCGGCTCTCAAAGCCATGCCCTGGAACGCGATAATGATGGTGAGTGGCGTTACTGTTTTGATCGCGATTCTAGAACAGACCGGTGGCATGGACCTGTTCACTCGGCTACTGGCCAGTTTTTCAAACGAAACCACCGTGACGGGTGTCATTGCCTTCGTGACGGGACTCATCTCGGTCTACAGCAGTTCGTCAGGTGTGGTTCTGCCGGCATTCATTCCGACCATTCCTGGATTGATCGAACAGCTTGGAGGTGGAGATCCCATCGCCATCGCAGCCTCGATCAACGTCGGCGCTCATCTGGTGGATGCCTCCCCGCTGTCGACTCTGGGCGCCTTGTGCTTCGCCAGCGCATCGGTGACCGAGGAGCGCACCGCGTTGTTCAACAAGATGTTGGCGTGGGGACTGTCAATGAGTGTTGTGGGCGCGGTGGTCTGTTACATATTTTTCGGCTTGCTTTGATCCGTCTGAGGAACTATTAATTTCCTCTGTAGCCCGTCACAGCATTTCGCACAGAAGTTCCTGAAAAACTAAGAGACACTTTTCTGATCGAAACGATCTGAATGAGGATCGAATGAAGGAGAAAGTGTCTGCCGAAGATCGGGTGCGGGAGATCCGTCGAAAGACGCGGGAGAAGTACTCGTCGGAAGAGAAGGTGCGGATTGTGTTGGAAGGGCTGCGAGGCGAAGAGAGCATCCGAGCCCTGTGCCGACGCGAAGGGATTCGTTGTGAAATGTTCCGATGGGTACAGATGTACCCAGTCAGAACAATTCGGGCATGCTGAATGTCAGTACCGAATTGAGCCTCTTGTCACTGACGATGATGCTCTTATTCTTGACGTCGAGCGTGACTCCACGGGGCATCTCAAAAATGCCGTTGGGCCCACCGATCGTATACAACGGCGGTCCATCGCTGCTCTCTTCATAGCTCCACACACCCAGGTAAGAGACAGGATCCGCCAGGGTCTCCCCGACCGGACGGTTCGTCGCAAAAATAAGTTTCCCCTCGGGATAGATTGCAAAGGGTCCGCCCATACTGCGGGGACCGGCGATCGTCATGATCGGCTCTGCCGGGCCACTGGCGAGGCGATCATAAACCAGAAAAGTTGTATTGTTCTCCGGGTTGCCACCACCTCCGCCGGAGGCGACGATGACCATGTCATTGATGGGGTCAACCTTAACGTCACCGGCGCCGGGACCCGGCACCTCGAGCACGCGTTTGGGTGCGACATCGCCTTCGGCCAGGCGGTCGTAGACGAGTACATTCTGTTCCGGAACATAGATCTCATTGTTGACCCCATCCACCGCCACGCGGTCGGGAGCCGACATTTGGGACATGGATCCCTGAATGACGCGCACGGGAGCGGTCTCGCCGTCTGCGTCTCCCGCAAACGTCGGGATTGCCTGCGCAAACTGCTGCGGGACGACAAATTCGTCGTGGATTTCATCGTAAGCGATGCCATGCATGGTCCGTCCAAGCATCGTCTTCTGGCCTTCAATCTTTCGAACCGGCTGTGCACCCTGATCCGCCAACCTGGCGAAAACCGCGATCTGCGGATGGGCCACTCAGTTTGGAACCAGGATCTGCTCCCGCAAGGTGTCGTAGGCCACGGGATGGGGATTGCCGATGCCCAGCGCCGGAGCGTCCAACGGTCCGCTGCGAATGACTCGCAGCGGCTCGACGTCGCCTGACGCGCCCAGCGGATACGCCGTCGCGGAGTGATTCATGAAGTTTGCCGCCCACACCTCGTTGTTCTTCGGGTCAACCCATACGCCGGTGGGGTTTGCCAGGTTGGTCTGGGGTCCCTGGATGACTCTCTTGGGCGCTACATCACCGCTGTCGGTGACGTTGAAGACCAGGATGGAGCTTTCAATGTCGTTCGCGACATACAGTTCACCCCGTTCCTCATCGACGGCGATCCCAGTGGGCCAGTTAAACTGAGTCTTGGGGCCCTGGATGACGCGCAGCGGAGCGGCGTTACCCTCCGCGTCCATGCTGTGGACGATGATCGATGGAGCCAGGCTTCGGCCCGATCCGGGAATAGCCTGCCGACGCTCCAGCGGCCAGTTCTGTTTCCCCCTGCCGTCCCCCCGTGTCGGCGAGTAGCCTTCGGGCCGTGGGATCCTGGAACTCACTGCTCCGTGGTTGGTAATGAATATCCACCCGTTCGTGGAATCGAGCGCGATTCCGTGAGGGTCGGCAAGTCCGGTTCGGTCGCCCTGCAGAAGCCGGAGAGGCGACTCGTCCGTGTCGGCGTATTTCCGGAACACCACCATGGCGCTGTCGTGCTGCATCGTGAGAAACATCTCTTCAGAGGCTTCATCCACGGCAATTCCGAAGGTCCCGTGCGGGGTGTGCAGTTCCCGGGTTGGGGGTACGTCGCCGTTCGAGTCTCGATCGAAGATTACCAGTGTGTCCACTGTGTCGTTGTTGACCGCGTAAATGTCGCCGTTTTGAGGGTCGATGTAGAGACCGCACTGAAACTCGATCTTCGTCTGCAGCCCCGCGAGAATTCGCTTGGGCTCGGTAAAGTTTGCCTGAGGAGGCGTGTTGGCCGTGCGATCGTAAACCAGTATCTGGAAAACCTTGTTGCATGGATCATCCCGAAGGATGCCTTATCATCGTGTTTTTCAACACCGGGGATAACTTAGATGCCACATAAGTTCAACGCAGCCCGACGGCACAAGTTTGATAAGGCGCAGTATCGGGTGATCAACTGGGCGGAATATAACGAGAGCCTGCGCCAGCGGGGTGATCTGACGATCTGGGTCAGTGAGGAGGCTCAAAGTGTGTGGAGCGCGCCGAGCCGCACGTCACGGGGTGGCCAGCGGAGATACTCGGATCTGGCGATCGAGACATGCCTGACGCTGCGCACGGCGTATCGGCTTGGGTTGCGACAAACGCAGGGGCTGATGGGTTCCATCGGCACGCTCATGGGGCTGGATATACGGGTGCCGGACTTCTCCACACTGTCCGGTCGTGCAAACGGCTTGAGCATCGCTCAGGTGATGATGCAAGCCGGATCTGTGCCTGTCCATCTGGTGGTGGACAGTACCGGCCTCAAGATCTTCGGCGAAGGGGAATGGCTCGCGCAGAAGCATAAAATCAAGGGAATACGCCGCCGCTGGCGCAAACTCCACCTCGGACTGGACCTGGCCAGCGGTGCGATTGTTTGCGCCAATCTGACTCACGATGACGTTGGAGACAGCACTGCATTACCCGGGCTCCTGGATCAACTCGATGCCCCGGTCGCGGGCTTTCTGGCTGACGGCGCCTATGATGGAGCGTCTACACGAGATCTGCTGAGGGAACGGTATGGGGAGACCCTGGATGTGGTTATACCGCCGCCAAAGAACGCAGCGATCCGACCGCAATCGGCGCGGGATCCAACCGTTCGGGATCGCCATATTGCTCAGATCCGCAGCAACGGCCGCATGGCCTGGCAAGTGGCCACAGGGTACAACCGGCGCAGCCGGATAGAAACGCAGATCGGCCGTTGGAAGGGTGTCATCGGCCGCAGACTCCAATCCCGCAGCTTCTCCAGGCAGATCACGGAGATCCAACTCGGCCAAAAAGTCCTGAACACAATGACCGCACTCGGACGGCCTGTGTTCGAGCGTATCGCCTGACGCTACCGCTTGGGAAAGGGCGAATTCCATCTCCGCCCCGATCCATGCAACAACGCTTCAGCAGATGCCTTGTTCATCTCTCATGGTGGTGGGTTAAGGCTGTCGACTTCGGCCGGAGACTGATGCGTATCGTCCCGAAGTTTGTGCACGCATACACTCACGAAGATCTTATCTGTCAGGTCGCCCGACGCGCTACCTTCCCTCTACGTTCAAGACGAATAAACCGATACGTGTTTCAAGACTTGCATTATAAGGATATGCGGGAGTGGGCTCTGTGGACACCTGAGATGGACTTTCCTCGAATGCGTGGTCTTCCTCCAAACGTCCGATATATTGGGCCGTGCTTGGATTTCAAGCGGGCAGATCGACCAATAGTTATTGAAAAAGGTGTTGGCGTCGACTGGTTAGTTTACGTCTCAGTTGGAACTGTGAGGTATCGCTGGAAAGAGAACGTTGCATTTTTGCGACGAGTCGTACAGGCTTTCGATCAGATCAGCAATATCATGGTGATAGTCTCTACGGGAGACAAGCGAACAACAGAAGCCATAGGCCAGACACCTGAAAATGTTAAACTTCACGACTTTGTTCCGCAATTGTCTGTTCTTGGCGTCGCGGACTTAGCAATTACTCATGCTGGCTCAGGTACTCTGCGGGAGTGCATCATAAACGAAGTGCCAATGCTGGCATATCCACGAAACAGTGACCAGTTCGGAAACTCAGCACGAATTGTCTACCACGGAATAGGCTTGCGAGGACGCCGTCGATGGGATTCGGCGACAACCATTCGCCGCAAGACCGTGCAAATACTCGAAGACCATACCTTCCGTGCGAACATAAGCCGTCTAAAACGTTCAGTTCAACATTACGACGACCGGCTCCTAAGGGAAGCCTTACGTGACGCCGGGCTTTAGGAGATCGAGCTGGGAGTACCGTGGCAGAAGTGAAAGGACTCGCCACTCCGGACCAAGTCGTCGGATTCGGTTCAGTTTCTCAGACTGAGTTTACGATGCGTTTAAAGCGGCGCCCGGTGGATGCGAGTAGCATTTCAACGGCAAGATATATATGTTCATCAATCGATCGACGGCTTCCGGACAGATGGCAAAT
Organism: Terriglobia bacterium; assembly: GCA_965218085.1. Lineage (GTDB taxonomy): Bacteria > Acidobacteriota > Terriglobia > 20CM-2-55-15 > 20CM-2-55-15. The sequence continues at coordinate 1,494,012 of CBDCKF010000002.1, forward strand.
TTCTTGTATCGTTCCCCGGCTTTTCTGTCGGGCGTCAGTTCCAACAGGTTCAACGTGCTCTTCTCGGTCACGTCTCCCCGGAAAAACGATCCATTTCGCGGTTGAAATAATCGGCTGTGGCACGAATTGTTCTGACGGGCTACAATCGTGGTCTCTGGATGCACTAGGCTAAGCTCACCTACGATGTCACTGACGAGAAGAAATCAAAGCTAGCTTAACTCATGACCCTCAACGCCTTCTAGGACTTCAAGCATGCGAATATTCATAGAAGGGGTTGGATGGAGTACTACAATGACCGCCGGCCCCATTCCGCTCTCGGCGATCTCACCCCGGTAGAATTCTAGGACGGAATCACAACGGTACCTTCGACGACATGATTAACAGTGGGATCCACCTTAAAATCGCTGCCGCGTTGTCCAACCGATGGGGTGCACTTCTAACCGCCATCGAAAGTTTCAAAGACGTTTGGGACAGCTTCCGCCTGGACGCTCAATGAAACTATATTTGGCGGGCTGTGGAGGGATGTTAGGTGAAGCCTTATACAAAGTACTTGGCCAAGAACATCAACTGAAATGCACAGACATTGATCTGAACAGTACCTGGTTGGAAAGATGCGACTTCAGGAACTTCGAAGAGTACGCAAGCTCCGTAAAGGAGTTCTGTCCAGATGTGCTGCTACACATCGGAGCACTTACCGACCTTGAGTACTGTGAGCAGCATCCGACAGAGACCTATTGGACGAACACAGGTGCTGTTGCGTACAGTGCATCATTAGCCCAGAATCTCGAGATACCAATCGTCTACATTTCGACCGCAGGAATCTTCGACGGTAAAAAGGATATTTACGATGAACGAGATAGACCGAATCCAATTGGAGTCTACGCGCGTTCAAAATATTTAGGCGAAAAGGCGGTTATGTCTAATTGCTCGCGCTATCTCATCTGTCGGGCCGGTTGGATGATGGGCGGCGGTCCCCGCAAGGACAAGAAATTCGTGAACAAAATTATGCGGCAATTATGGGACGGTGCCACTTCGCTCAATGTGATAAACGACAAGCTAGGGACACCAACCTATACGGTTGACTTCGCACATGCCTTATCTGTACTACTGCAACGAAATCGCTACGGTCTGTACCACATGGCATGCGAAGGTGTTACGAATCGGTTTGAGGTATGCGTTGAAATTGTTAGGATTCTTGGCTTATCGAATGATATTGACGTCAATGCGGTGAAGTCGGAGACGTTTGACGAGGAGTATTTCGCACCTCGACCACGCTCGGAGTGTCTGATTAACTATAACTTGAAAGCTTGCGGCATAGACTTGATGAGAGATTGGCGCCCAGCTCTTATTGATTACATCCGTGATTACTTTGCCGATTATGCGCGATCCTTTGCTCCAAACCTTCATTCAGACGAACCAAGGTTCCGAACATTGTGACCCGGGCTTTATGAACCAAGTCTTTAACTCAGTCATCTTCGTGCAGCCTCGACTTGATGCCAAACAAAACTATGTCGAAGCCTCGGGTCGAGAACAGATTTGGACCCCACTGTTCGCTCTGGCTTTGGCCCCTGCGGCCCACGAATTCGACGTAAAACCGGAACTGCTGGATCTAAGAGTTACATCCGTCGATCAATATGAGCTTCTTGTAGATAAGTTCAGCGAACGCAGCATCGTGGCGATTTCCGTAATGACCGGTAACGCTATTCACGACGCTCTTGAGATCACGAATCAAGCAAAGGAGAAGAAGTCCTGTGTGATATGGGGAGGCCCACACCCGACCATTTTTCCAGAAGAGACTCTAGCTCAATCAGGCGCGGACTTCGTGATATCGGGATTTGGATACGTGCCGTTTTATTGCTTAGTTAGATATTTGCAGACAGGGGCGGCGGTTCCGGAAGTTGTCAGTAAGCAGATTCACGGTCACGTCTCGGTTCCGGTCTCGGCGACATTAGAACAACCACACATTCCGCAGCCAGACCTCAGTCTAGTTGATCGATGGGACTATTACGTCAATGCAGACATTTCGATTGGTTCACGAGTCATCAGCTTCGTAACGTCTGAAGGGTGCACCCAGCACTGTACATTTTGCTCAGAGCCGAGAACATCGAATTTCAGTTGGTTTACTAAACCGTTAAGGGAGCTTATTCCAATACTAAAACGTAACGTAGAACTTTCGAGAGCTGATGCAGTCAAGTTATTTGATCCAAACTTTTTCCCTGACAAGGAGCGTGTATCGGAGTTTGCTTCGATGATGAGGGAAGAGGTGGGCGTCGGATGGGCAGCCACGTTACATCCGAAGGATCTGGATGCATATGACGTCAGTTTCTTTAAGCAATCGAGAAGTAGCGGTTTGCGCCGTGTTCTTGTTGGCCTTGAATCACCGGTTCTGGAGGCAGTAAAGCTTTCTGGGAAACTATATGATCCTACACGAATTTATGAAATGGTCAAGAAACTGGCTGACAGTGATATTAGTGGTATGTTCACTTTCATAGTTGGTTGGCCTGGGCTGGATTCGGCCCATTATTACAAGACCATTGAATGTGCTTTGAGTATCAGAGAAATCGATGCTAGACACCAATGTAAAATTCACTTTCTTGAGCCCTGGCCCGGAACTGCATTAGGCAATCTCTATACAAGACTAGGGTTTTCATTTCCAGATACGTTACAGAAATGGGCTGATGTAAACTATTATGACGCTCAATTGAATCTCCATGTCAAAAGCTTGGAGGATCTTGTCCATGAAGCGAACGTCCAACTCTCTCCTTATGTCAGCGCCTGATCCATCTTTCCGGTTCATCAGAGCTGCAATCGCAGATAAATGTAACCTTGCCTGCATGTATTGTCCGAAGTCGAGCGGGATGGAAAACATTGTTCCTGATGATTACCGCGGTCGTCCACTACCGATTGATACATACTTAAGAAATCTTAAAGTGCTGAACAAGTTGGGCATGCAAGCAATTTCGTTCACGGGGGGCGAACCAACCCTGAATCGGAACCTGAACGAATATTTGGAATTCGCGCGGTCGACCTTTCAGCGGGTTGAATTAACAACAAACGCTCTCAATGTGAGGTCTTTCATTTCCTCTATCCGTGATAACGTCGACCTAGTAAAGGTCTCTTTAGATTCAGTTAACTTCGAAGTCGTGCAAAGGGTTACCAGAACTCGCGCAAAGGACGAACTATCCATAGCGAAAAAGAGTATCGCCTTGCTCCTGGAGAACGGAGTCAATGTTGGGATAAACGTTGTGGTAGGGAGACACAATGTCCATTTGTTGAGAGACCTGTTTGCATACTGCCGTGAATTGCTCGCCACCTCACCTCGTCTTCACGTCAGTCTTTTGGATATATATTTTCATCCCGAAATTCGCGACTTTTATGCTGCCAACTTCATCGATATGGCTGAAGTCATAGAATATCTGAGTCTAGCTGATGCAACAGTAACTGATCGCCGTGGTTGTTCCATCAAGTGGTATGAATATAACAATGTGCAGATTCGAACTAAAGACAGTCTTGAATCTACCTACCGATCCGATTTGTGCCGTTCATGTCCTAGAAAGTGTCAGGAAGGAATGTACGCAGTGCGACACTCTGTAGAGGGGTGGGTTACTTGCTGCCCTGATCCAATTCGGGAGCATGGAAGTCTAATTGATGGCACGATTTCAGACGCCGGAAAATGTGCCAATCTTAGTTGGAAATTGAAACGGCTCCAAACCCTATGGTTTGATGGTATTGGAAGAAACAACATCAAGCCTGTAAGAGAAAGGAGCCGAGATGAGGAGTCTGTTACGTTCGGTGAGAAAACGCAAGAAGAGGCGAGTACTGGGTGAGGTCGAGGTCATGAGCCGGGAGGAGTACTCGGGACTGGAATTGGACTCGAAGGTGGAGATGATCCGGGCGTTGATCCCACTGGGGTTGATGCACGTAGAGGAGTTGCTCGACGAGGAAGTGAAGGCGTTGGCGGGTGAGCGATACGCGCGAAAGGAGGCGACGTTGAGGGGCCGGCGACACGGGAGCAATCCGGGGACCGTGGGGCTCGGGGGCCAGCGGGTGCCGGTTCGGGTGCCTCGAGTTCGCAGCGTGGCGGGCGGGGAGATTCCGCTTCGGAGCTACGAGGAACTCAGTCCGGATGGCGCGGTGAACGAACTGCTTCTCAGACGTGTGCTTTATGGGATCTCCTGCCGGAACTACGAGTCGGCCGCGGAAGCGATTCCAGGAGCCATCGGATTGTCGAGCTCGACGGTGTCTCGAGGATTCGTCCAGGCGAGTGGGGCGAAACTTCGGCAGATGCAGGAGCGGGATCTGTCGGCCGAGGACGTGGTGGCGATCTTCCTGGACGGGAAAATGTTTGCCGACGCCACGATGGTTGTGGCCCTGGGCATCACAATTACGGGCGACAAACGCTTCTTAGGCTTCGTGGAGACGAGTACGGAGAACGAGCAGGTACTGACTCCGTTTCTCCGTTCATTGATGGAGCGAGGCCTGGACATCTCTGAAGGCGTGCTGGTGATCGTCGACGGCGGCAAAGGTCTGCGCGCGGCAGTCAAGCGGGCATTCGGTAATCGAGCCCTGGTCCAACGCTGCCAATGGCACAAACGCGAGAACGTGGTGAGCTACCTGTCGAAGACCGAGCAAGCCGCGTGGCGCAAGCGGCTTCAGCGTGCGTACCAGCGCCCGGAGTACAACGAAGCCCGGGCGGCCCTCGAACAGCTCCATGGAGAGCTCGAGGAGCGAAACCAATCGGCCGCTGCGAGCCTTGAGGAAGGCCTGGAGGAGACCCTCACGTTGCATCGCCTCGGCGTGTACGGGGTTCTGGGCCGATCGTTCAAGACGACGAATTGCTTGGAATCGGTCAATGCCCTCGTCGAGGAAAGGTGCGCGAAGGTCGATCATTGGAAGAACTCGAGCCAGCGGCAGCGCTGGTTGGCGACGGCGCTCATCGACATCGAACCACGCTTGAGGAAGGTGATCGGCTACCGTCATCTTCCAAAGCTCCGCGAAGCCCTCAGGCGGGAGCTGAAGATTGAGGCGAAGACGTCGACGAGATCGAAGAAGAAGGTTGCGTGACCAATCGTGAGCCGTGGAGAGTTTCAACTAAGAATGGGCTTGACTCAGACGCCGATCTCGTCCCCCTTCTTAGTGAGATCCTCTCTGATCTTTATTCAACGCAGCGGGAACTTAATTGGTGGAAGCCGGCCGTAGGTCTCGCGAATGTCGGTGCGAATAAGTTTCCAGTGACGGCCGGTTAATCCCTCCCTAGCAGATAGGCATTTATCACCAACATAGGCAAGAGCGTGTCGCCAGTCCTGTTATAAGAAGGGTGAGTTCAGCGATGTTATCGAAAGAACGCAATCAGCAAGATAGAGAGCTGTCATTGTTAATAAGAAAACACGGGTTGAACTTGCAACCCGAAAAGTCAGCACAGTCCCTGAAGGAAGCAATCGCACGGAGGTACGCAGTTGAGCTCAACAACGTTATTATCGGCGCCGGTTCGAGTGATCTCATACGAGCACTTCTTTTCTTTCACCGCAGCAAACTATCAAAACCTGTCGGGCTGTTCCCACCGACCTTCAGGCTGTATTCTCAAATCGCTAAGGCGTGTGGAATAAGAGTGAATATTTACCGAGTCAAGCCCATTCTTAGTTGAAACTCTCCACGGCTCACGATTGGTCACGCAACCTTCTTCTTCGATCTCGTCGACGTCTTCGCCTCAATCTTCAGCTCCCGCCTGAGGGCTTCGCGGAGCTTTGGAAGATGACGGTAGCCGATCACCTTCCTCAAGCGTGGTTCGATGTCGATGAGCGCCGTCGCCAACCAGCGCTGCCGCTGGCTCGAGTTCTTCCAATGATCGACCTTCGCGCACCTTTCCTCGACGAGGGCATTGACCGATTCCAAGCAATTCGTCGTCTTGAACGATCGGCCCAGAACCCCGTACACGCCGAGGCGATGCAACGTGAGGGTCTCCTCCAGGCCTTCCTCAAGGCTCGCAGCGGCCGATTGGTTTCGCTCCTCGAGCTCTCCATGGAGCTGTTCGAGGGCCGCCCGGGCTTCGTTGTACTCCGGGCGCTGGTACGCACGCTGAAGCCGCTTGCGCCACGCGGCTTGCTCGGTCTTCGACAGGTAGCTCACCACGTTCTCGCGTTTGTGCCATTGGCAGCGTTGGACCAGGGCTCGATTACCGAATGCCCGCTTGACTGCCGCGCGCAGACCTTTGCCGCCGTCGACGATCACCAGCACGCCTTCAGAGATGTCCAGGCCTCGCTCCATCAATGAACGGAGAAACGGAGTCAGTACCTGCTCGTTCTCCGTACTCGTCTCCACGAAGCCTAAGAAGCGTTTGTCGCCCGTAATTGTGATGCCCAGGGCCACAACCATCGTGGCGTCGGCAAACATTTTCCCGTCCAGGAAGATCGCCACCACGTCCTCGGCCGACAGATCCCGCTCCTGCATCTGCCGAAGTTTCGCCCCACTCGCCTGGACGAATCCTCGAGACACCGTCGAGCTCGACAATCCGATGGCTCCTGGAATCGCTTCCGCGGCCGACTCGTAGTTCCGGCAGGAGATCCCATAAAGCACACGTCTGAGAAGCAGTTCGTTCACCGCGCCATCCGGACTGAGTTCCTCGTAGCTCCGAAGCGGAATCTCCCCGCCCGCCACGCTGCGAACTCGAGGCACCCGAACCGGCACCCGCTGGCCCCCGAGCCCCACGGTCCCCGGATTGCTCCCGTGTCGCCGGCCCCTCAACGTCGCCTCCTTTCGCGCGTATCGCTCACCCGCCAACGCCTTCACTTCCTCGTCGAGCAACTCCTCTACGTGCATCAACCCCAGTGGGATCAACGCGGTTATGTTTCAGAGTTTCTGCAAAAAAGGGGTCCTGAAATAGGAAGGGGCCAGGGTATCTCCGAGAAAGTTGGCAACCAACAACTTTGAAACGAAGGAGATGAACCGATGGCCCGAACTAAGATTAAGCGAAAGGGAGTGGATTGGAAAGAACTGTTAGGAGAGGAAAAGGATCTGCTGAAAAGCGTCGTGCAGGAGGTGGTTCAGGAAATTCTCGAGGGGGAGATGGAGCAGGTTGTGGCCGCGGCCAAGAGTGAACGAACGGCGGGGCGGACCGGATATCGGAGTGGCTATTACGGGCGGGACCTGGTCACGCGGGTGGGCAAGCTGGAGCTGCGCGTGCCGCAGGACCGGGCCGGGCGGTTCAGCACGGAAGTGTTTGAACGCTACCAACGCAGCGAGAAAGCTTTGGTGGCCAGCTTGGCCGAGATGTACGTGCAGGGCGTGTCGACGCGCAAGGTCAAGGCCATCACCGAAGAATTATGCGGGCATTCGTTTTCGGCCAGCACGATCAGCCGGATTAATAAGACACTGGACACGGAGCTGAAAAAGTTTGCGACGCGAGCATTGGAGGAAGAATACCCGTACCTGATTCTGGATGCGCGCTACGAGAAGGTGCGCGAAGACGGGGTCATCCGGAGCCGAGCAGTTCTGGTGGCGATCGGAATCAACTGGGACGGGAGGCGCGGTGTGTTGGCGGTGGAACTGGCGGAACGGGAAAGCACGACCAGTTGGCGGGAACTGTTACTGAGTTTGAAACAACGCGGCTTGTGCGGCGTGGAGTTCGTGGTGACCGACGATCATGCCGGGTTGAAGAAAGCCATCGCAGAAGTCCTGCCCGAAGCGATCTGGCAACGCTGCTACGTCCACTTTCTGAGAAACGCATTGGATTATCTGCCGCGCAAAGCCGATGACGATTGTCTCCAGGAACTGCGTTGGCTCTACGACCGGCGGGACCTCCAGGAAGTGCGGCAGGACCTGGCGACATGGTTGAGCAAGTGGGGGCAGAAATATTCCAAACTCTGCGACTGGGTCGAAGACAATATCGACGAGACACTAAGCTTCTACACGCTGCCGCTTCAGCATCACAAACACATGAAATCCACCAATATGCTGGAACGGCTCAACGAAGAGATCAAACGGCGAACGCGCGTGGTGCGGATATTCCCCAACGCAGCCAGCTGTCTGCGTTTGATTCGGGCGCTGACCACCGAAACGCACGAGAACTGGATCGAAGCGATCCGCTACTTGAACATGGACCTGTTGAAGGAACACAAAAGGGACTGGCACCGTCAGACGCCGGCTGCCTAAACGCGTCCCAACGGGCCGACCCCAATGATCGACTCGGATGTCGATCGGCGATTACAGAGCATCCTGGAGCGAACAATCGCTGTGGAAAACTTTCGAGGGGACGAAAGAAAGAAAAAGAACCAAAAAAGAAAGAAACGCAGAGGCCTGATGGAAATGACGCCTCAGAGGAAATCCGCCAAAAGGCGCGGATTCCCTCTGAGGCTTGGAAAAGCTTCGCCAAAAACGTTCAGCTTTCCCACATTCCCACAGGCCCGACGGCGATCGACACTCAAGAACTGAATTTTTCGGAAATACTTTTTGCAGAACTTGACGCACACAACTATCAACGCCCGGATCATCTCCACCTTCGAGTCCAATTCCAGTTCCGAGTACTCCTCCCGGCTCATGACCTCGACCTCACCCAGTACTCGCCTCTTCTTGCGTTTTCTCACCGAACGTAACAGACTCCTCATCTCGGCTCCTTTCTCTTACAGGCTTGATGTTGTTTCTTCCAATACCATCAAACCATAGGGTTTGGAGCCGTTTCAATTTCCAACTAAGATTGGCACATTTTCTATTTACCGAGGGAAACCCGCCAGGCTGGACCTGGATGTAATTCTCCGCGCGACAGAAGAGTGTTCGATGTTGTTTCTTGATTCGCCCGGAAACGTCCTGGGTTGTTCCCTCACGAAATCCCAGGTTAACCGTCTTTTAGAACAACTGGGTCAGTGCCTCATTGTCATAGACAACCTTGTTGCATGGATCATCCCGAAGGATGCCTTATCATCGTGTTTTTCAACACCGGGGATAACTTAGATGCCACATAAGTTCAACGCAGCCCGACGGCACAAGTTTGATAAGGCGCAGTATCGGGTGATCAACTGGGCGGAATATAACGAGAGCCTGCGCCAGCGGGGTGATCTGAGGATCTGGGTCAGTGAGGAGGCTCAAAGTGTGTGGAGCGCGCCGCGCCGCACGTCACGGGGTGGCCAGCGGAGATACTCGGATCTGGCGATCGAGACATGCCTGACGCTGCGCACGGCGTATCGGCTTGGGTTGCGGCAAACGCAGGGACTTATGGGATCCATCGGCACGCTCATGGGGCTGGATATACGGGTGCCGGACTTCTCCACACTGTCGCGTCGTGCAAACGGCTTGAGCATCGCTCAGGTGATGATGCAAGCCGGATCTGTGCCTGTCCATCTGGTGGTGGACAGTACCGGCCTCAAGATCTTCGGCGAAGGGGAATGGCTCGCGCAGAAGCATAAAATCAAGGGAATACGCCGCCGCTGGCGCAAACTCCACCTCGGACTGGACCTGGCCAGCGGTGCGATTGTTTGCGCCAATCTGACTCACGATGACGTTGGAGACAGCACTGCATTACCCGGGCTCCTGGATCAACTCGATGCCCCGGTCGCGGGCTTTCTGGCTGACGGCGCCTATGATGGAGCGTCTACACGAGATCTGCTGAGGGAACGGTATGGGGAGACCCTGGATGTGGTTATACCGCCGCCAAAGAACGCAGCGATCCGACCGCAATCGGCGCGGGATCCAACCGTTCGGGATCGCCATATTGCTCAGATCCGCAGCAACGGCCGCATGGCCTGGCAAGTGGCCACAGGGTACAACCAGCGCAGCCGGATAGAAACGCAGATCGGCCGTTGGAAGGGTGTCATCGGCCGCAGACTCCAATCCCGCAGCTTCTCCAGGCAGATCACGGAGATCCAACTCGGCCAAAAAGTCCTGAACACAATGACCGCACTCGGACGGCCTGTGTTCGAGCGTATCGCCTGACGCTACCGCTTGGGAAAGGGCGAATTCCATCTCCGCCCCGATCCATGCAACAACGCTAACGTTATCGGAAACGCCGTTTACTGGTCTCACGTCGACAAGGTAAACGACGATGGAAGTGAAACACGAATTCTCAAGCGTCGTCACGAAGAAGGCGTTGCGGGACAGGCGACGGAAAATGTCCTTTGGGCCCTGGGGTGGTCAGCGGTCTGCCTACGGAACGGATTCGAACTCACGCGAGCGGGAATCGTAGCACTGCTGAAGAATCTCGGCCGATAGGGAGAACTCGACGAGGCAAGCGGCGTTTTTGTGTTGTCTCAGGCCTTTCGCTCAGCGACGTCCTTCAGTCCAGAGACGATCCTCATCAGTTCCCGACCCCAGGCATCGAGCGCCTCGCGCTTCTCCTCGAGGTAGTCATAGCGGTCATAGACAGCGACGATTCCCGGCATCTTGTGCCCCAGAAGCAACTCGCTAATGTGCGTCGGCACGCTGAGCCGACCCATGTAGCTGCGCCCGGTGCGCCGGAGGTCATGGCCGGTCCAGTGCGGAATCTGATTGCCGTCGACCTTCGCGTTTTCCCGGACGCGGGACATGAACTTCTGCACGTCGTTCATGTGCTCGGTGCGGTTCCGCCGATCCGGAAAGACCCATTCTGGAATCTTCCGGTTGTGCTTCTTGGCCTCGCGGTCCGCGTGCTTGAGAAGCTCCTTCAGCACCCAGACGGCAGCAGGCGATAGCGGCACCGCATCCGGCTCTCCGCTCTTGGTCGTTTCAGCCGGAAGCGTCCACGCCTTCCTTTCCCAGTCGATATCCCGCCAGCGCATCGATGAAGTTTCGCCCTCGCGCTTCATCGTCAAGAACAGCAGTTTCAGGTAGGCTGCCATGGGCAGTTTTTCGCCGCTGGCCGCGTTCCAGACTGCCCTGATCTCGTCGTCGTTCAGGATGCGGTCGCGGGGCTTCTCTTTTGCTGGCTCGCTAATTCCAATGCAGGGATTATGTTCGACCAGATCCTGAGAAAGCGCCCAGTTGTAAATCTTCCTAACGCACGCCAGAACACGATTCGCCTGGACCGGCGCTTCTTCAGCGATCGTATCGAGCATAACGCGAACGTCCGCTCGCTTGAGATCCTTTGCGCGAACGTGCCGGAACCGAGGGAGCAGGTACGCGTTGATGATGCGCTGATCCTCGCGCCAGCTGCGTATTCCGGACCATCCTGAACACTGATTCCGATCCATCGTGAACACCGATTCCGGGATCGTGAACGCGGATTCCGGGATCCTGAACAGTGATTCCGGTGATCCTGAACACCGATTCCGGCCATCGTGATCACTCGTCGGTAGCGAAGTTTGGAGCTTTTAGGTTCTCCTGAAGCACAGGAGGGCCTTGATGGCAACGAAACGACTACCGATGAGACAGATACGCGAGATTCTACGACTCAAACACGACCAACAGCTCAGCCACCGGGCGATCGCCAGCGCATGTCGCGTGGGCTTGGGCACCGTTGCGGACTACTTGGGACGGGCCAAGCAGGCCGGACTGGAATGGCCGCTGCCCGAAGACCTGGGCGAGGCAGCGCTTGAAGCGCGGCTGTTTCCCCGCGCGGGACCGGGCTCCCGGGAACGGGTGGCTCCGGATGTAGAAGGGATCCACCAGGAGTTGAAGCGTGTTGGAGTCACCCTGCACCTGCTGTGGGAAGAGTACCGAGAAGCGAATCCAAAGGGATATGCCTACAGCCAGTTCTGTGAGATCTACCGGCGTTGGGCCCAGAAATTGAAGCCCTCGATGCGACAGGTGCACCGCGCCGGAGAGAAGACCTTCATCGACTTTTCCGGCAAACGGCCACAGCTGACGGATCCACGGACGGGCAAAGCTATTCCAGTCGAGTTGTTCGTCGCTGTTCTGGGCGCCAGCGGTTACACCTACGCGGAAGCGACACCGAGCCAGAAACTCCCCGATTGGGTCGGCGTGCATATCCGCATGGTGGAGTTCTTCGGCGGATCGAGCCGGATCTGGGTTCCCGACCAACTCAAGAGTGCCATTACCCAGCCCGGCCGCTATGAAGCAGGCGTCAACCGTACCTACCAGGATGAGGCCGAACACTACGGCGCCGTTGTCATACCGGCCCGGCCGCGGAAAGCTCGGGACAAAGCGAAAGTTGAATCGACCGTCCTGGTCGCACAGCGGTGGATCCTGGCCAGGATCCGGAATCGCACGTTCTTCAGTCTGGCCGACTTGAACGGAGCCATTCGAGCGTTGCTGGTGGAACTGAACCAGCGGCCGATGCAGAAGCTTCGAGTATCCCGCCTGGAACTCTACGAGCGGCTGGATCGACCGGCATTACAGCCCCTCCCGACCAACCGGTATGAACAGGCCGAGTGGAAGGACTGTCGTGTCAGCATCGATTACCACATTACCGTGGACCGCCATCCTTACAGCGTGCCCTACCAGTTGATCCATGAGAGGGTGGAAGCGCGTTACACGGCGTCCATTGTCGAGGTCTACTACAAAGGCCGGCGCGTGACGTCCCATCGCCGTCGCTACGATCACAAGCCGTCGACTCTGTCCGAACATATGCCCAGTGCCCATCGGGCCCATGCGGAATGGACACCGTCCCGGCTGATTAGTTGGGCGGAGAAAACTGGCCCCAAGACCGGCCGCCTGGTCGAGGAAATCATGAAACGGTGGCCGCATCCGGAACAGGGGTACCGGGCCTGCCTGGGATTGATGAGTCTCGGTCGCCGCTCCGGCGCCGAGCGGCTCGAAGCCGCCAGTGCGCGGGCGCTGCACTTGCAGTCCTATAGCTACCGCACCGTCAAGAACATCCTGTCGTCGGCCCAGGACCGGTTGCCTTTCGGGGACACCGAAACCCCACCGACGCCCCATCACGACAACATTCGCGGCGCCGCCTACTATGCGGACCCCGAGGAGACGCACTCATGCTAATGGAACAAACCCTGGAGAAGATGAACCAGATGAAGCTATCGGCCATGGTCGAGGCCCTGGAGCAGCAACGCCGCTCGAATCAGTACACGGATCTCGGCTTCGAGGAACGTCTGGGCCTACTGGTGGATGAGGAGTGGACGGCCCGGGAGCACCGCAAGCTCACCCGACGCCTGCGCGCGGCGAAGCTGCGCTACGCGACGGCATCGCTGGAAAACGTCGACTTCAAACATCGTCGCCGTCTGGACCGTTCCCAAGTCCTCGCCCTGGGCTCCTGCGGGTGGATCCAAGACCGGCACAATCTTCTCATCACCGGTCCGACCGGCATCGGAAAGAGTTTTCTGGCTTCGGCTTTCGTCGAACGCGCCTGCCGGCGGGGTTTTAACGCCACCTACGTCCGCATGCCTCGGCTCTTGCACCAACTGGCGGTCGGCCGTGGCGACGGCTCCTACACCCGAGTCCTGGCCCGTCTGGCCAAAACCGATCTGCTGGCCATCGACGACTGGCTCCTGGCCCCGCTGCGCGACGCTGAACGCCGGGACCTGATCGAAGTCGTCGAGGAACGGAGCGAACGTTCCGCCATCTTGATCGCCAGCCAGCTCCCGGTCCCCGACTGGCACGGCGTCATTGGCGACCCGAACCAGGCCGACGCCATCTGCGATCGCCTCCTCCACAATGCGCACCGTATCGAACTGAAAGGGGCATCGATGCGGCAAACCAAGACCCAACCCAAGACGTTGAAGGAGTCCCGATGATCGGCGAACCGCACCCACACGCCGCCGCCAGGGGGTACTCCAGGCCGGCCCCGGACCCAGGTTGTTGCAGGGAATTTCAGCCGATCTCGTTTTGAAACTGACTCTTAATCAGTAGGTTGAAGGTTCGATTCCTTCAGGGCTCATTGAAAGTAAAGAACTTAGCTGGGGAAAAACGATCACTATGGAGGGGTGCCGCGGAGCCGCGATTCCAGGAGCAGCTCCAAATCCGCTTGTTCGGTAAGTCGGCATTCCGGTGCAGTGAACCCAGACGTCTCAAATCCTGGTACAGAGACCCGCGAGATCTTTAGGAGAGCGGACGCTGCTTATGACGGCCATTGTAGTTTCGCCGGCTACAATCGGTCTCGCTGTAAAAGATGTTGATGTGGAAATCCTTCATTTGTCGTGTTCCAATTCGGATCATATGGGCAGTCTTGATCTGAGATCCCAGAGACTGGCTGCCGCAAAATCTCAAATCGTTTCGCGCGGTGGCCTCTTTGTGTTCTCGGCGTCGCCAGCCGCAATACTCGCGGGCGTGCACTTTAAGCAACACTCAGAAAATCCGGCGGAGCGAACAGCTGCCGCCTTCGAAGCGGCTCTGGCCCCGTTTCCTCGCAGGCCCTTCTCAGGCGAGGCATGGTCCGAGCTGCACGTACGAGAAAGATTTTGCGTGGGCTTGCAGGCACGGCCTCGGTCCAGGCCGGAGCTGGCTGACTTGACCTTCCAGCCAGCATTTCAGCAACCCCAGCCGCAACCGCGAACTCTTCTGGGGCAAGGCCGTCAGGACGCGGAACCTCAGACCAACGCGTTCCGGCCCGTCGGAAGTCCGCTACCCACTGGCGGGCGGTGAGCGTATCGTATTCGAGTAGCGCTCGAACCAATTCACGAAGCTCCACGTTCCTCCTCCCATAGGTCGTCGAACGCATACCGCGCCTTCAACTCACGACCCGGAACGAGGTGGCCTTCGATCGAAGACCAGACCTCGTCCTTCGGCCGCGCGCCTCTCAGATCCAATATGTTCGAAAGCAAAAGGCGCGCGTCATCGATATCGACGTCGTCCCGCCACGCAGACAACTTCATTGCCAACAGTTGCTGGGGGGCAAGCGTCTTCACCACAAGACTTGGGCTCGAAAAGACAGCATCTCCAATCGCCAGCCCGTGGACATAGCCTTTCGCACCGTCGTTCAACCAATCTGGAGGCAAGCCGATCTTTGTCGCTATGCGCTTGCTTGCATCCATCACAGCCCGCCCTGCCACGATGGCGTCGACATCGCGGGTGGATTCGCGAGCCTCGTAGAGCATTATCAGTGCGGCGCCCCCCAGGATGACAAGCTCGTGCGCCCGTTCAGCACGACCAAGCTCCGCGGACAGTTCCTCAAATGCCCGCTGAATCTCATCCTTTGAGAGGCCTTTCACAACCTCCATCTTACATCGAGCGATGCCAGCTCCGGACCGGAGCAATCTGTGATCTAACGCCGTTTACCCCTCCGACGAATGGCTTCAACCACAGTTCCGAACGAGCTGATGAATGCCGACTGAACAATTTCTGAACAATTCTCCGCCGAATACCGTTTCACAGGGTGGTCC
Source organism: Terriglobia bacterium (assembly GCA_965218085.1). Taxonomy (GTDB): domain Bacteria; phylum Acidobacteriota; class Terriglobia; order 20CM-2-55-15; family 20CM-2-55-15. The sequence goes on from CBDCKF010000002.1 coordinate 1,509,209, forward strand.
AAGAACGACCGAGAAGCACGAAGACCCAACAATCTCTATCCCGGTTAAGTTCGGCAAACAATATATGAAATGGAGTGAAAATGCTGGGGCATCCGGGTCAGCTAGCCCGCATTTCTCAAGAATGATGGCGAAACGAGCAATGGGTAGACGGGATAGGGGTCGTGAGCGGTGTCGCGGGAGCAAAGAGGCCAGCTGAGCTGAAAAACGGAGCCTGAGTGATTGGTGTTGAAGAGAATGGCAAGGTGAAAGCGGATTACAGAGACAGCAATCCCTACCAAGGTCGAAACGGGTGGGATGTCCGAGCGGAGACGTTTAACAACGTAGCGGGATTTTCTGGAGGTTCGCGTAGATCTGAGCAAACACGTTGGCATAGGGATACCCGCCGGCCATCCGAATCCAGATCCGGCGGACGGTGACGTGGATCTGCGCTCCGATCTTGAGCAACTTGAGGCGGATCGTGGTGCACTGCGCACGCGCGAATTCGGTACCCTGCAATCCGAGCCGTCGCAAGGCTTGCATCAACATGTACGCGACCGATGAGAAGTAGAGCCGGAGTTGATTGGCGCGCATGGTGGCCGTGCTGGTCCGGTCGGCAAACAATCCGAGCTGTTGCTCTTTGATCCGGTTTTCCATGTCCCCACGAGCACAGTAGATCTGTTCATAGATCTGCTTTGGGGTGGGTTGGCCTTTCGGTAACGAGGTAACGATAAACCGCGGGTTGGCTCCCTTGGCCAGATGTTCGGCCTTGCCAATGACGCGTCGCTCTCGGGTCCAGCTGTCCAGGGTCCGATACTGAAACGTCTTAAAGACGCGCGCCGACTTTCCGGTCCTGTCGAATCGCTGCTTCGCTTTCTCCATCGGAGTTTCAATCGCGCGGAGCAGCCGCTTGTTCTTCGCCAGTCCGATCACGTAATCGACACGGTGCTGGGCCTCGCACCAGCTCAGGATCTCATCGCGGCAGAAACCCGAGTCGGCCCGAATCACAATCTGGACTCGGGGCCACTCCTGCCGAATCTGGCCCACGATCCGTTCCAGTTCCTCCACCGTTCCAGCCGCACCATCGATGTCAGAGGATCGCAGCCGGGCACAGAGCAGAAACTCCCCACAGAAGATGTAGAGCGGCAGATAACAATAGTGCCGGTAGTAGCCGTGAAAGAAGCGGCCTTCCTGATTCCCGTGAATCGGATCGTCGGTCGCATCCAGATCCAGGATGATTTGCCGTGGTGCTCGCCGATGGGCTTGGAGAAACACGTCCACCATCAATCGATCCATCGCCGCTTCATCCCGCCCGATCTTCTTGTACGGGTGGCTGGCCGCACCCTCGGTCGAGAGCTCCAGCCGGTTCAGCGTGCTCTTGCCCGCCAGCGCCTTGCCCCGGTCCCGCTCCTGCTTCCGAGTTCGCCCCTTCGGATCGGTCTCATCGACCATCACGGCCAGGACTGGATCTGAACGCAGTTGATCGTGATCGTTCAGATCCTCATAGCCCAAACACAATCCGTAGACCCGTTGCGCCACCAGTGGCTCGATGCGATGTTCCACAAATCGCGGATCCCGATAATCCTGGAAACATCCGGCAAACTGTTTCAGGATCCCGGTCCGTTTCTCCACCTCCCGCAGCAGCAATCCGCCCGCGTCCGAGCTGATGTCCCCACCGTCGAATTGACCGCAAACTTCGCGTGAACCTAAAGCGTGAAATTGAACCCGTTCTGTTTTACACTCTGTCATGTTAAAGGCCGCCTCCGTCTGTGTGTTGAAAGTTCTTCGCACAACCTTCTATGCCAGACAGGGCGGCCTTTTCCGGTCCTTTACACTTCCTTCCGTCTCTCGTTTACCTTAGATCTCTTGAGAAATGCAGGCTAGCAGCCCGTGGCAGAAGTCTTGAGGGCCGCGCGCAGGGGTCTTCGGGTTGCAGGCGCGAAGTGAGGAGCGGAACGATGTCTTTTCATCGTGACCGACGAGCGACAAAGCCTGTGGCCCGAACCCCCGTGTGCCCAAAGGGTTACGGCGAAACGGGCTGTCTTCGTTGTCGCCGACTCCTCCCAATGTGTGAGCATTGTCTCGTCGTCGCCTCCTAGAATCCAGCCCCGTTTGGCCGTAACGCGGCCCTCAAGACTTCTGCCACGGGCTGCTTGGACACCTCTGCTCTGACGTGCGGATCAGCCAGCGTCTCTTGACAATTGCCGAATGTACCTCGTGGACGGCAACAACGTGATGGGCCAGCGGGTCGGTTGGCATCGCGACAAACCAGCGGCTCAGCGACGGCTACTCTTGGAGCTTGCTGAAATGACCCGACACCAACAGGTGGCCGTGACGGTTGTGTTTGATGGTAAACCGCTGGACGGAATCAACGATGGTAGCGACGTTGATGGCGTCACCGTTTTCTTTGCACGTCCCGGATCTGATGCTGATGAACGCATTGTGGAGTTGGCACGGTATGCAACTGAACCTGAGCAAATCCTTGCTGTCACTTCAGATGGGCAATTGAATGATCGCTTGCAGGACCTTGGAGTGGAGACGATGCGGTCCGGGCGATTTCGTAGGCTGCTTGAGGAGATGGCCTAGTTGCCCTGTACTGGCAGATGAAGCCTTGTAGATATGTACAATCCTGTAATGATGCTTCACGCCGAACAATCCCACCCAACTACCAAACCTGAACGCGCTCCTCCACAGCCAACCACATCCGGTCCCCTTCGGTGACGCCGAAAGTTTCGTAGAACGCCGGCACATGGACCAGGGGGCCGTTGACGCGGACCGCCGATGGCGCGTGGGGATCGGACAGCAGATTTGAGCGCAGCGTTTCGTCACGCGTTTTGGTGCGCCAGATCTGGGCGTAGCCGATAAAGAAACGCTCGGCTCCTGACAGGCCGTCGATCACCGGCGCTTCCTCACCGTTCAGCGACTTCAAATACGCCCTGTAAGCCAGGGTCAGGCCGGTCAAATCGCCGATGTTTTCTCCCAATGTCAGCTCGCCGTTCACGTGGAGACCGGCGACCGTTTCGAACGCGGCATAGTGGGCGATGAGGCGGTTGGCCCGCTCCTGGAAAGCCGCGGCGTCGATGTCGGACCACCAATCCCTCAGATTACCGTCGCCGTCGAACTTACGTCCCTGGTCGTCGAAAGCATGTCCAATTTCGTGACCGATGACGGCACCGATGCCTCCATAGTTAACGGCGTCGTCTGCAGCCATGTCGAAGAACGGCGGTTGCAAGATTGCCGCCGGGAACACGATCTCGTTCATGTTGGCGTTGTGGTATGCGTTGACCGTCTGCGGCGTCATGTACCACTCGCCGCGGTCGACGGTCCCTCCCAGTTTTCCGAGATTCCGATCGTACTCGAAGGATCTGCCACGCCAAACGTTGCCCAACAAATCGTCAGCGGAAACGGTAAGGTCCGAGTAGTCGCGCCACTGATCCGGGTAACCGATCTTGTGCGTAAACTTGTTCCGTTTGGCCTGAGCACTCACCTTCGTGTCATCGCTCATCCACTCGAGATCTTCGATTGCTTCGCCGAATGCGTCGATCAGGTTCTGAACCAAAGCTTCCATCCGGGTCTTGGCCTCGGGTGGGAAGTGACGTTCCACATAGACGCGCCCCACGGCTTCGCCCATCAGACCATTGATGATTTGAGTTGCTCGCCGCCAACGTGGCATCAGTTCTTCCCGCCCGTTTACCAGGCGCCCGCGAAATTCGAAGTTGGCTTGAACGAACGCGTTGGAAAGGAGTTCCGCGTTCCTGTCGAGAAGCCGGTAAACGTAATAGCTTTGCCAGTCCTCGAGCGAAACATTTTCAAGAAGATGGCCGAGCCCCTCGACATACGACGGCATTCGGACGACGACTTCGGTTTCCCCTTCCAGGCCGACCGCCTCCAGGTAAAGGTCCCAGTCGACCCAGCCCGTCAATTCATCGAGATCGTCGACGTCGTAGCGGTTGAAGGTTCGTTGTGCGTCCCGCGTGTCTTCGACTTCCCAATGCCACCCGGCAATCTGAGTTTCGACGCTGAGAACAGTCTGTCCTCGAAGGCCGGCATCTCCGATACCGGCCAGCTCAAAGAGTTCCTGGGCATAGTGGGCAAGGCCATCGCGGATGGCGGTGAATTTCTCATCGTCATTGAAGTAATAATCTCGGTCGGGGAGACTCAGACCGGCCTGGTTGAAATAGGCCAGGTATCTGGTGGAGTCGTCGAGGTCCTGGCCGATGAACATATTCAAGGGACTGTTCAGGCCGTAACGCCGGAGCCGACCGCCTTCTGCCATCAGTTCCGCAGATGACTGCATGGCGAGAATGATCTCGATATCTGAGCGAAGGGGATCAATTCCGAGTTGTTCCACATGGTCTTCGTCCATGTAACTGGAAAAAAAGTCTCCGATTCGCTGCTCGTCCGTTCCGGAAGTAAGATCTGCCTGAGCTGCCAGCTCTTCAATGATGGCGCGCTGCCTCTCGTCGGATTCTTTTCGGAGAATCCGCAAAGACCCCCATTCCCCTTGATCCTCGGGAATAGCAGTCTCCTGGATCCACCGTCCGTTCACATACGCGTTGAAGTCGTCCTGGGGCCGGGCCGTGGTATCGAAACCGTCGAAATCGATTCCCGACCGAAGCGTCACCGGAGCCGGCACCTCTTCGTTCGCACACGCTACAAAAACCGGGGGAAATAGGAGGCAGAGTCCCGGAAGCAGCACTCTAATCATCATTTCTCTCCGATTCTTTCCAGACACTGGGGTGGCACAGCACGCATAGACCAACCCGCATCGGCTTCCCCCTAATAAGACGTAAGCGGACTCCAGATCCGTGCTGCCACTCCATACCGGTGTCGCAGTAACCGTCGATTATAGGATCAGACTCCCGACTAGCAGGATGCTGAAAAAGCCATCCATGACTTTTTCAGCGACGCCATCCGAGAAGTGTGATTCTCGCATGGCTTACATTTTCAATGGCTAAAAGCCATCGAAAATGGCGGCACATCATGTGCGGCTTAGCAGGCAACCGAAAAACGAGAGTTTTTCAGCAGCCTGCTCGATGGCACGTAAAAGGACTGGGAACTCACGCCGCCATTCAACTCGTTGGGTTGGGCCGACATGGCGAAGCGATGCCATGGATTCGGCCCAGCAGATCGCGGTTTGGGTTCCTGCAGGACTCACTTCCCCGTAAAAATAGCAGTAAAGTTGCGGCTCGAATCACCCGATGCTAAGGATTAGAAGGGAGCGTCCCTGCTTTCTCCTGGGTTTACCGCCTTGCGGGGACGCATTTCCCTTTGCTCTGAGTTCTTCTATCTGAGGGTCCCGACGACCCCGCCATTCCACAAACGGCACTCGGAAAGTCTTTGGCATGGAAGGTTCTCTTCTGTAAGCTCAGGATTGGCACCGTGGTATACCCGAAGGGCTATCGCGAATATCGTGTCACGAACCGGAGGAGCTAAAAGATGCGTTCAGGATTTTCTCTTTCACTCGGCGTCAGCATTCTCGCGCTGTCGCTTTTTGCTGTTCCAGCCCTATCCCATCACGGTTGGGGCGGAAACGAAACCGAAGAATTTGAAATCACCGGCATCGTTCACAGGGCCGTCAGCCTGGCAGGGCCCCACGCAACAATGCAGTTGATGGTCGACGGCCAGGTTTGGGACGTCACTCTGGCGCCGCCCGCTCGCACCAGCCGCGCGGGTCTGACGGAAGACGTCATCCCGCTGGGGGCGGAGGTGACCTTACATGGCCACCGCAATCGCAGCAGGTTCGAAGTCAAAACAGAACGCGTGATGTGGAACGGACAAACGTTCAACGTATATCCCAACCGAAGTTAGCAACCGGAGGGGCGTTTGTACGAATTCATGGCGTGGCTCGAAGGCTCCGCGCTGGGCCACGCCATGCGCGAATCCGGCGTTTGGACCTACGGCATCGTCAACCTCACCCACATCCTGGGCGTCGCTTCACTTTTCGGTGCTCTCCTTGTGCTCGACCTCCGCTTATTAGGCGTATGGCGCAAGGTCGCCCTTCCTGAGATTGCACGCCCGACGGTGCCCGTCGCTACGACGGGTTTCACAGTCGCGGCAACCAGCGGCATCTGCCTGGTTGCAACCAACGCGACGGAATACGTCGGCAATCCCTTTCTCTATATCAAGTTTCCGGCCATCGTCCTGGGCCTCGTCAATGTAGCCGCCCTGAATCTCTTGCCGGCCTGGAAAGAGAGAAACGTAAGGCAGCTTTCCTCCCGCGAACGGTTCCAGCTATCGGTAGTCGGTGGCATATCGCTGGCATGCTGGCTGACGGCTGTCAGTGCCGGCCGAATGATCGGGTACTGGTAGCGCAAATTCCGCTTACAGCGCCCAATTCCGTAAACACTTTTGGGTCGGGAACGCGTAATCGGAACATAAAGCTCCGTCCCCAAATGCCCCTCCGCTGTCACATCCCATGGCTATGTTGGGGGTCGCATGAACCCGGGATGTCCACCTTCGCCGGTTTCAATGGACCGGCCACCTTCCCTCTATTCGCAATACTCAAGATGCTCGGGAGTGCTTGTTTCCACACAGAGTGAGGACGCCATTGCGTAGTCGGTTTCTATCAGAAACCATTCGACCCGCAGGGTTTGCCAACGGTGCCGACACCAGCATGGAAAATGTCGCTTCGACTTGCTCAGTTCGTTGGCCCACCAATTGTGTAAAAACACCTCAGAAAAAGGAGTGAGATGATCAACCTCCGAGTCGTATTTCGCAGAATGCTCAAGGAAAACGACGGCGTCGCGACCTCCCTGGTCGAGGCGGCGGCCACGGTAGCGCTCGGCGCCATGCTGGCTACGGTGGCCATCGCAGGTAGCGTCGATGCCATCAATGATTCCAAGATTCAAGCTGCAGTGAGTGAAGTCAATACCATCGCTCAGGGTGTGGTCACCTTCTACAAGGACAACGCGTTTTTCCCTCTGTTCAAGGTCGGCAGCCAGGTCGGTCCCGACGATGGATATTTCAACAATCTGGTTTCTGAGAGCGGAGTCTACCCGGCAGATCTGACCGAAACCTGGGACATACCGTCCCAGCCGGCCACCTATGCGTTGCTGGCCGATGGCTTTGGTCACAAAGTGGCCGCAACGGACGATACGATCGAAGGCCATCTTATGCGGAATCAGATCGACCGCCGGAGCCTCGATGGTGGCATCACCTTTGCGGGCGCCGAAGTATATATGGATCGAGGCACCTTCTCGAACCCACAACAGGGCTGGTCTGGCTCCTACATCGGCACGCTGTCGAAGGCCGACCCCTGGGGTGCGAAATACCTGATCAACGTCCGGAAGTTACACGTCAGGCACTTCAGAGAGCTCGGCACTACAGAAGTGCTGCCCGATATCGCTGTCTTGGTTCTATCCGCCGGGCCGAATCGGATCCTGGAGACGGGGGCCGACCAGCCAGGCCGGGATTTTGAGAGCCAGGGTGACGACATCGTGTTCAGAATCAAGTAGCGAATCCTCTTGACCGATTGTTCGTCTCCAGGCCGCTCAAACCGTTGGGAACCCTAGCAGTCCGTGGTGGAAGTTGAGTACCGATAGACGATCGCGCTCGTTCGTTCATTCCCTCATCCTGACCGAACGACCGGCGCCCCCGGTGTCATCAATGACGACGGGGATTTTCGGGGACAACTGGAACCATTCGGAACTGTGGAAGCCCTTCCTCAAGAACCAGCCCTGTCTTGACACGGTCTCTGTTATAGTTCGCTCCGATACCATGAACTCTGCTCCAGATCCCGAACAGTACGCACCCGAGTTCACGCCCCACCGTTGGTCGGAAAGAGATCTCCGTTTCCTCGATCCCTTCGCGACAAATGCCGGTGGGCTCGTGTCGGTGCTGAGAAATCTCCCCCCCGAAATCGTCGGGGCCCTCTGTTCCCGGGCTAGCCGGGCCAAGGGTTCCTTACTGGAAGTTCTGCTGAAGGAATACATCTATCCGATCGTCGACGGAGAAGATCAGGCTCTGGCCAAGGAACTGGAAACGACGGTCCAGTTCTTCAGGGAACACGGTTTCCGGAACATACTCAACAACCATCGGGCCCAGAAGTTTTACGCAAAATGGCTTTCCCAGTACGGGGACGACTCCATTGCACAGATGACGGGAACGCACGTCCTCCTCTGGGGCATCTCACAGGTCGCGATGAAATTCGTCGAGGATCAAAGGATCGGTCTGGAGCCGATCGAAAAATCGACACGCTACGTCAATTTCGGGAACAAAGTCGACGGCCACTACCTGTACTACGTTCCGAAGCCGGATCTGGAACGGCGGGGCTGCCTCGATGACTATGTATCGACGATGGACTTTCTGTTCGACACCTATGTCGAACTGCTCGAACCCCTGCAGAAATGGCTCAGAGCCAATTTCGACGAGAGCGACTCCATCCTCGAGAAAAAAGCTTTCGATACCTTGCGTGGTTTGCTTCCGATGGCCACGGTGGGACAGGTCGCTCTCCGAGGCAATGCCCAGTCTTTTGAATACCTTCTCAACCGGACGGCACAGCATCCTTTGGGTGAGTTGCGCTGGCTTTCGACCTCGCTCAAGCGAGAGCTGGACCAGGAAATCCCATCGTTACTCTTGAGACTGCAAGATGAAAAATCGAAAGACTATCAAGAGTATCTGACCCGAAAGCACGAACGCGTTCACGCATTCGCCGTCGAACATCCTCCGCGCTCCGCCCCTGCAGATTCACCGGCGGGAGTCAGACTCGTTGAATGGGATTCCGAGGCTGAGAACAAGGTGCTGGCGGCCATTCTGTTCGCGCACACGCATGTGGCTTGGCACGAGGCCTTCCAAACCGTTTGCGGGCTTCCAGATCAAGAGAAGAAGGACCTGTTCGAACGATATCTGGCCGAACGCCCGGCACGTTGGTATAAGGTCGGCCGCTCGCTGGAAAACTCTTATCTTCGTTTCGAAATAATGGTGGACATCGGCTCGTATCGCGATCTGCACCGGCATAGGATGATGACACAGGAACGCCAGATGTTCTCGACGCATCACGGATACGACGTCCCGACGGAAATCACCGAAGCCGGTTTCGAAGGCCAGTACAGGAAGGCCCTGGATCGTGCCCGCGGTCTTTTTCACACGCTCGAAACCGAAGACCCCGCTTTGGCTCAATATGCCGTCCCGCTTGCGTACCGCCTCAGGTTTTACCAGTGGCAGAACTTCAGGCAGCTATTCTGGGAAACGGAGTTGCGCACGATCTCACAAGGGCACCCGACATACCGTACAATCGAACAGGAAAAGTACAAACTGGCCCGGGACAAGTTCCCCCTGCTCGCTGAATACATGCTCGTCGACATGAACGACTACAGCATCGCGCGTCGAGGGACTGAAAAGAACATGGAACGGAAGGAAGAACGCATTTTGTCGAAGTTAAAGGATCCGTCCCGATAGCGCATCGAGTCAGAAGTTCTCGATATAAGATTTCGCTCGGTCGTTCATACGGCTGACCATCTCCGTCGCGTCAAGCGCGTTGGGCCGAACGACCGGCGACCCTCGCTATCATCCTGATAGCGAGGCCTATAGGGATCGACGGAATGTTGAAGTGGTCCCCAGAAGGACCCGCACCGACCCGACGGTGCGGGTGGACCGCTTTCAGAGTAAAGACGCGGTAGCCGGGGCGTCCAGAGTAATAAGATAATTTGATCGGACTGACACACGCTAATAAGGAGCGAATTTGTGACTCAGTACACTAGCGCATCTGATCGAATAAGCCGAAGGAACTAGCTGTGTCCACGCCAGTGATCACAGATTGGCGCCAACTCCTGAAATTCAGATGTACAGGATGCGGCAATTGCTGCAAAGGCACGATTGTTATGCTGACGGACTCCGACGTCCGGCGAATCGTCGAAGGCACAGGCACGGCGCCTCGAGAATTCGTTCGCTTCTTCGGAGAAAACGAACTGACCATGTCCAAGCGGCACCCGTTCTGGATCCGTTTTTCCAATCGGCAGGCAGCGATGGCGCTTCGGTGGGGACGCGAACAGTGCATCTTCCTGGACCGCGACGACCGCTGCACCATATATGAACACCGCCCCCTGGCCTGTCGTGAACATCCCTTCACCGTCACTCTGTCGAACAGGGGAGCTGTCGAAGGTCTGACCTTGAGCAAGGCTTCCGAATGCCTGTATGAACTGGATGGGAAGGTCACGCGCCCGGAGCTCGCCGCCGTTTCACGCTGGAACGAAGAAGAATCCGCAGAATACCAGGGATACGTCAGGATCTGGAACAGCCAGAAGAAACGGTCACGGACTCGGGCTGCCTTCATGGATTTTCTGGGACTGGAATGGGACTACGGGTCCCGGCGGCGAAGAAATTCCAGAGCCCGAACCGACCTGCCATCTTTCGGATAGTCACGTCCTCCCAAGACCCATCACGGACAACTCCGCGGTCTTTTCGGATACTAAAGGGTTACTTTCAAATGTTTTAAAGGAGTGGCCTAAATATATGTTTATTGCGCCCGCCTGGCATCGCTTGCGAAAAAAGGAGATAATTCTCAGGATGTCGTCCCGCATTGCCGATGGAGTTTGAGAAATCTCGATCCACTCGCGTTCGGTGTGCGAACGGTCTCACAGCTTATGAAACAGAGCACCAAAGCAGGCGATTTGAGCGAACAGATGCGGATTCTGTCCGAATTGTCTCCGGCTCTGATGGGTGTGACGGATGGCGAAGGTCGCTATCAATGGATCAACCGTACATGGGCCGAGAAGCTGGGATACTCCATTGAAGACCTGACCACGATCCCCTACACCGCTCTCATTCATCCCGACGACCGGTCGAAGGCAGTTCCCCGGCATGGCAACGAAGACCCGGGAATCGTTGAACTCCGTCACAGTCGAAAAGACGGCAGCTATGTCTGGTTGGATTGGTCCGTTCTTGTTTCTGAGGAGAGAGACGAAATCTACACGATCGGTCACGACATTACGGCCAGAAAGAAAATAGAGAGCCGCCTGGAATTGGTTGAGCAGAAATTTTCCAATCTGGTGGACAACGCCGATGACGTGATTTGCACGGGCGATCTAGAGGGCAATTTCATCAGCATGAATAAGGCTGCGGAACGCATCAGCGGCTATACCACTGCCGAGGTTCTGGGCGTTCCTTTCTCTCAGTTCGTAGCACCCGAATATCGGCCGATGATCAAACAGATGACAGAACTCAAACTGTCAGGCCGGGAATCGACCGTCTACGAGATAGAACTACTCACTAAGGACGGGCGCCGGATACCGATGGAGCTGAACACACGTCTCATGTATGCGAACGGAAAACCGGTGGGAGTTCAGGGTATAGCACGCGACATTCGGGTCCGAAAAAAACTGGCCGATGAACTCATGCACCGGAACAAAGAACTGGAGAAAGCCAACGCGACGATCCGTTCGCTCATGAATCAGGATTCACTGACCAAGCTGGCAAATAGACGGTCTCTCCAGGAGGCGATCGATAAATCTATTTCGTTCTCCAAAAGAACCGAACAACCGCTGAGCGTCGTTCTATGTGATCTGGATCGCTTTAAGGGAGTCAACGACAACTTCGGCCACTCCGCCGGAGACGAGGTACTATCGGCTTTCGGCGGATTGTTAGGGGCCTCCTGCCGGAAGGAAGACACTCCGGCCCGATACGGTGGTGAAGAATTCGTGCTGCTTCTCCCCAATACGGCATTGAAAGCAGCCGTGGAGTTTGCTGAACGCGTCCGGGCGCGAACGGAAACCTTGCGCGTGCCAAGCGGTGCCACGATTACAGTCAGCTTCGGCGTCACCCAGTTCAAGCCCGAAGACAGTCCCGACAGCCTACTTACCCGCGCCGACGCGGCCCTGTATCTGGCCAAGGAAGGTGGGCGTAACCGTGTGGCATCGTGTTAACTATAAGTTAAGAATCCCGGTAGGAGGTGAGATCGCTCGCACCCCCTCCGGACAGAACGGCTCGTACCGGCCAGGTAAGCCGCTCCTCGATCAGCGAGTAAACTCCAGTTTAAGATTCCGCTCCGTGTAGTCATGGAGAAAGACAAGTCCGTGGCGGCGGAACCACTCCAGACTTAGGACGAAGCGAACTTCCCGTCGCAGGACGGATTGCCACGCACTCATCCGCATCCAGGTGCGGTGGGCGTAATACATCGGTGCCCCAGCTCGAATCATCATCCGTTGGAACTTGGCCGGCTTCTTCCATTTCTTTAACTGCATGGAACGGAGTCGGCTTCGGATGAATGCATCCAGCTCTTGGAATATCTTACGGAACTCCTGGATGCGATTGTACCCGACCCAGCCTGCAAGATATTCGTTGAGACCGGCAATCACCTGGGACATCGATTGCCCGTTATTCCGCCGTGTCCGGGATCGGACCTCTTGCACAAAGCGCTTGCGCGCCCGTGTACTGACCCGAATCTGGCCCCGCAGGATCTGGAATCCGACAAACTCCACATCCTTCATCGGCGCCACCCGGCTCTTGTCCCGGTTGACGTGCAATCCGAGTTCATCTTCGAGGAGTCGAGTTATGCTCTCCATCACCCGTCGAGCTGCCCGCTCGGTCTTTAACAGGATGACGAAGTCATCGGCCCACCGGCTGAACCGGTGGCCCCGCCGCTCCAGTTCCTGGTCGAGCTCGTTGAGCACGATGTTGGATAGGATCGGCGAGACCGGGGAGCCCTGTGGACATCCCTTGTCCGTCTTCTCGACGACACCCTCTACTTCAACTCCCGCCTTCAGCGCCCGCGCCACCATCGTCACGAGCCGCTCATCCTGGATCTTCCGTCGAATGAGCTTCAGGATCAGGTTGTGAGGAATCTCGTCGAAGAAGCTCTCAATGTCCAGCGATGCACACCACTCGTAGCCTTCCACCACCGCTTTCCGTGCATGGCGGATGGCCTGGTGTTGGCTCTTCCCAAGTCGAAACCCGAAGCTGGACCGGCTAAAGTCACCTTCAAAGATCTCCGTCAACACTGTGTGGAGACTTTGACTGACTACGCGATCCATGACCACGGGTATACCCAACTTCCTCTTCTTCGGACTGCCCGGCTTGGGGATCAGGACCCGCCTTGCGGGCTTGAAACGGTATGTCCCGGCTTCCAGCTTTGCCTGAATTCGTGCGAGAAGCTCGTCTTCTCTCTCCTGGAAAGCGTCCACCGACATGTTGTCTACTCCGGCTGAACCGGCGTTGGCCCGAACCTGCTGCCATGCCCGGTAGAGTCGCCCCGGGTTGTAGACCCGTTCCATGGCTCCAACAACTTTCACTTCACTTTCTCCGTGACTCTCTACCGCCAGGAATGGCCGGGGATGGTTGGTATTGGCGCCGGGCCCGGACTGCTGCTAACCTCGCCGGGCCTCCGGTTCGGTGCTCGCGCGGAGCTCGCTGCCCCCATCGGTTTGCTAGGCCCTAAATCCACCCACTGAATCGACTTCCTGATGGTGTCACTCTCGCCTCTCGTCCATGACTTCCCACCGCCGGATAGCGATCTCCGGTGGCCCGGGTCTTCCCGGTCGTCAGGGTTTTCTCCTCCGCTCTGTTACCAGGCTTCATCGGCCCTGAGTCTTCAGTACTACCCATGGATCTGCCACCCTCTGCTTCCTCCCCGCTCCGGGGTCGCCGTTCGCGGTTTGGTTTTCAATACCGGGTCTCGGCGGACTGGATAACCCAATGTCCTTTGAGCGTCTGGGTGGACGCACCCACCGTGGGTCCCGATATCGAAGCAATAGGGCTTCCCGGGGTAAGACACGCAACCCCCTCGTATACCGTCCGGCTTCAGCTCCCTTCGGTGACTACGGTCGGATATCGGGACTCGCTCTCTTACGCCTGCTCGTCCCCCTCCGGGCACCCATCTAGCCGGTTCGCTGTTCGCTACGTACACGAGTTCTGCCTCATGCTTCTTCCGGACGCCCCATCTCTGAGACTGCCCTTGCCTTGTTGGTGTTCGCCTTCCGTCCGATCACGGTGGCTTTCCTTCCTTCAGTTGGCGTGCCATGCCCGGCACACATCAGGTACCGCCCGCTCAGCGGGCGGTATGACGAAGGCCCCCCGAGGGGGCCTATAAGGGCATCCTTGCTTCCAGCCTTCTGGCCATCACAATCCACCTGTCGCTTTCGCCCGATGACGTGGACGCCGAGTGACACGACCGATGCGATACAATCCGTCGTGGGACTGGCACTGCCATTCGCCAATGACGGTCTCCTTCAATTCGCAGGTGGTGGTTCGTTGATGGAGACCGTCTACCAGAACTGCACGACGGGACGGTCGAACCTCTTCGAGTCTCACCGCCAGAGGCGGTGGCTTACCGTTGTGAGTTAAAAGTTTCGTTCTGGTCCGATTCGATCATCTTCTTAGTCTGAACGCACTGGCTCGCGTCTTCACATGAAAGACGTTCACCCGCTCCGCCGAGCCGGCGCGGATCGTTCTAGGGCCTGCTTCAACATTCCGTCGATCCCAGTAGGCCTCGCCATCAAGATGATGGCGAGCGTCGCCCCTGGTTCAGACCACGCGTGGATCGCGACGGAGATGGTCATCTGAATGAACGACCGAGCGAAATCTTAGATCGCCAGTTTCAAACTCAGGCCACTAGTCCCGCGTTAAATATTCCTCTTTATTCCGTTCGAATTCTGCGTCTCCAACACGTGTCGCCGTTGTCGCTTCTTGGTTCCCATCGCAAATCCCAACAAACGTTCCACCGCATAGAGAGTCATCTGTCCTGAAGGCCCGGCAAGGTTGGCGTCCATTCCGTGGTTGCCCCACGGTAACTCCAGGTGGAAGTGAGGCACGTCCACACGGTGCAACTGGGTCGCCAGCCGACGGCTCTGCAGTGGAGACACCAGCATGTCCTTCCCGCCGTGGATCAGAAGAGTCGGCGGTGAATCCGGCCGCACGAAACGTATCGGAGATGCCTGGTCGAAAGCCTCGGGCACCTCCTCGAGAGTCCCCCCGATAAAGTCCGTTATCGCTCCGTTGCTATCCATGATCCGGTTCGGCGAAGGGCGTTGCCAACTCCAACGCATATCGGTGGGCGAGTAGAGCCCGACAGCACCACGAATGGCCTGATGACCCAGTGTGTAGGCGGCGAGCAAGGCCAGATGGCCACCGGCAGAACGTCCCAACAAGACGACACGTGCGGAATCGATTCCGAATGCGTCTGCCTGCTCCTCCAGGAAAGATATCGATCCTCGGATGTCCTCTAGCGGTGCGGGGAAGCGGAATGCGGGTGCAAGCCGGTAATTGATAGCGGCAACAGCGTAACCGGCCCCCGCCAGGTATCGATTCATTCCCTCCAGCTCGGAATTGTCACCGCCGCTCCATGACCCACCGTGGACAACGATCACCACGGGAAGTTTTCCACTGATGTCCTTCGCGCGATACAGATCCAGCGTCAGGCGCGTTTGGTCCACTTCTCTGTAGACGACGCGGTTTTTCTCCACCACCGGAATCGGAATGTGTGGCAGATCGGAAACGACAAAGGGAGACGGGCGCGAAAAATCGCCTGCGGCGTACTGCGCCCGAAGAGGAAAGACCTGATCAATTTCCTTCTGTATCCCTTTAGCCGAGAATATCGCCCGGACACTGGGGGAGCCGAACAGAATTACGGCAATCGAAGCCGGCACGACAACGCTGAATAACCGACCCGTCGACAGGCCCGCAAACGCGGTGCCCAGGGCGAACCACAGCAACCAATGGCCCCACTCTGTGGCAGCTATGGCGGGCTTCCAAAGCAAATACACGGGTACCCGCACGAACGTGAGGAGCGACCAGGCAGCCAGGGCCCACGAAACAGCAACCAACAGGATCAAAACGATTGCCAGCACGCGAAAAGTATAAACGGAGGTGAATACCGTTTCTTGGAGATGCGCCCCGATTGTGGTGACTTCTCAAAACAGAAAACCTTCCACTGTAGCTGGGCTCTATGAGCGGACAGAAGCACGCGAGACTTCCACCACGGCTGGCCGTGGCCCGTATAGAGTAAAATCAGCGATCAAGGAGATCCCGAATATGATCGTCTGTTCTTCTTGCGGCCAGGCAAATTCAGATCAAGCCCGATACTGCCAGTCGTGTGGAGCCCCAATTCCCATCGGCGGGACCGGCCCATTTCCACATCCCCGGAACCCGACGACAACATTCGCAGGTTTCTGGGTGCGTGCCGGCGCCTTCGTGATCGACTGGGTTTTTCTCGTCGTCGTTCTGGGAGTGCTAGCGATGATATCGAGCGTCGGCCTTGTCTTCGGGCTGGCCATACCCTGGATTTACGAGGCCTTGATGCTGAGTGGTGAGAAGCAAGCGACGCTCGGAAAAATGGCTCTGGGCATCGTCGTCACCGACACCGCCGGAGGACGCCTGACGTTCGGAAGAGCGACCGGCCGACACTTTGCCAAGTATTTGTCGAGCCTGGTGTTCGGAATTGGATTCATCATGGCGGCGTTCACCGAGCGGAAGCAGGCCCTGCACGACCTTCTGGCCCGAACGCTCGCCGTGGTCCGCTAAAGGCAGATTCCGCGACGTACGGACCCGGCTCCGACTATAGCGAACAACCCGGATACTATCCTTCAAAGACGATTCAACTCTTTGATAAAGCTATGGAAAGATTCGCATATTGTCTAGCTGAGAATGTGTCCTTTATGTATCTTAAAAGATCAATGTGTGGTGGAACGCTCGGCATTTCGCCGGCGCGGCGTATCAGAAAGGATTTCAAATGCGCTATTACAGAGAGTGGTTTATCGAACGAACCGGCCTGTTCTTGTTTCTAATCTTGATGGCTTCGTCGGGGTGGGGACAAACCCTAACGGGCACGATTCTGGGAACCGTCACTGATCCGAGTGGAGCCGTGGTCCCCGGCGTCGAGGTGACGGTGATCAATACCGGCACGAATCAGACCCGGAGTGTCACGACGACCGGCTCGGGCACATATTCCATGCCGAACCTCCCGGTCGGTTCCTACAGGCTCGAAGCGTCTCAGCAAGGATTCAGGACGGAAGCCCGAACCGGCATCATTCTTCAGATCGACCAGAGCGCCCGATTCGACATCACGTTGCAAGTCGGCGCAATCAACCAGGTCGTCGAAGTGGTCGCCCTCACCCCCTTGCTCCAGACTGACGAATCCTCGATTGGAAGCGTCATCGACACGCAGAAGATCACCCAGTTGCCGCTGAACGGACGCAAGTTCGAAACACTGGTCCAATTGGTGCCAGGCGCCGTCACACCGGCTCAAGGCTCCGAAATCGGCACTCGAGGCGGTTTCAGTGTCGGGGGCTTCGATGAAGGCGCCAACACGTTCCTGCTCGACGGCATCGACAATGTTGATCCCGTACTTCGAAAATTTTCGTTCCGGCCGTCGATTGACCTGATCCAGGAATTCAAGGTCGAGCAGAACTCATACTCCCCCGAATTCGGACGTAACGCCGGCGCGGTGATCAACGTAACTACGAAATCTGGAACGAACACGCTGCATGGATCCGCCTGGGAATTTTTACGCAACGATAATCTGGACGCCCGTAACTTCTTCGCGGCACCGGGCACGCCCAAGCAAGACCTGATTCGCAACCAGTTTGGCGCGGCCATGGGCGGTGCCGCTATCGCAGACCGAACGTTTTTCTTCGTCGCCTATGAGGGCTTGCGGGCGAAAGAGGGAGAAAGCAACAGGGCTACTGTCCCAACGCTCAATATGCGCGCGGGGGACTTCAGTGAACTGGCGACATCCATTATCGATCCGGCCACTGGAGCAGCTTTTCCGGGGAACATTATTCCTCAGGATCGAATGGTTGCTGTTACGCGTGACGTCATCCAGGCCTATCCGGTGCCCAACATTGCCGGAGCAGGACTGACGCAAAACCGGTCCGAAACGGCGAACCGTGTCGAAAACGCCGACGATATCTCCGTCCGGATTGACCACCACTTGCTCGAGAATACCGATCTGATGGGCCGCTACAGCTTCAGTAACACGCGCTTTGCGGATCCGTTCCGAACCGAGGGTTCTCCTACGCCAACCAGCCTGAAAGATTTCGGACAATCGGTTGACGCCATTTCGACGAGTGCGGGCCTGAATTTCACGACGTTCTTCGGCAGCAACATCATTCATGAGTTTCGCGTAGGCTATAGCCGATTCAAGCAGCCACAGATTCCGGCCCAGGGCTTGCCCTCGAATCAGGCTGCAGTCGCCGGTTTCGTCAAGGCCTTCCTGCGTTTCAGCCCCTCCGGTTACGAATCTATTGGAAGCGGCCGCGAGTTCTTCCGGGTGGTCAACGTCTACAACTACATCGACCAGGTCTCGTGGCAGACCGGCAACCACTTGTTCAAGTTCGGTCTCGATGTCCGCCGCTACCTGTTCAACGCTTCGAGCGCCCTACCCAACGAGTTTGCGTTCGCTTCGGTTCCCGGCTTGGGGACAGGAAATTCACTGGCCGATATGTTTCTGGGTCTGCCCCAGCAAACGACCTCGAACGGAGGGGACCCCTACGGCAACACGAAGAAAACCGAAGTGGCGTGGTATGTCCAGGACGACTGGAAGGTCACACCGTACCTGACTCTGAATTACGGCTTGCGGTGGGATTGGTACGGCCGCATCACAGAAAGCATCGACAAGCAAGCCTATTGGAATCTGGAATGCAACTGTATGTTGATTGCGGGACAGGATGGTACCCCCCGGGGACTGGTCGACGACGATTGGAACAACTTCGCACCCCGTTTCGGTTTTGCTCTTCGACCCTTCGCGGACGACAGCACCGTGATCCGGGCGGGTGGCGGCATCTTTTACGACAGCGAGATGCGTCACAACTTTTCCTTTGTAACGAATCCCCCGTTTTTTGATCAAACACGGTTCAACAGAAGCGCCGCCGTGCCACTGACGATGGACGATCCGTTTCAGACCAACGCAACTGTGCCTCCCAGTCCGTTCAGCATACGTTTTGGAATGCCGAAGGAGTATCGGGACACCTATGCGGAACACTGGAATCTGAGCATTCAGCGAGAAGTGCTGCCGGAAACGCTCCTTGACGTTTCTTACGTCGGCAACCATGTCGTGAAGGCCCTAAGGCTTCGCAATCTCAACCAGTTTGTTCTTGGAGGCGGGCCCCCGTTGGCCGGTCCGTTCTTCTCCATAATGAACGAACAAGGGGGGAGTTCCACCTATTCACGCGCTTCAGGTAAGAGCCGAAAGGCGCTTTTCTGATGGCCTTGCTTTTATTTCGTCTTATACCTGGGGACACGCGATCGACGATCGAAACGGAGAAGGCGATGCGTCCACAGGCCCGCTGGGGATCGCAGGAATACAGAATGCCCACGATGTGAGCAAGGAAAAAGCCAGCGCAGACTACGATGTCCGCCACCGATACACCTTGAGCTACATCTACGGTTTACCCAACCCGAACTACGAAGGTCTTGCCGGCCATATCCTCAACGGCTGGGGTGTCAACGGCATCCTGACGCTCCAGTCCGGGCGTCCCTTCACCGTATTTCAACCCGCACCTTTCGGCGTTAGTGGAACTTTTGGTTTCGGATACCGGCCCTACGTTGTCGCGGGCACCAATCCCGTGCCGTCAAACCAGGGACCCGACGGATGGATCAACGCGGCGGCCTTTGCGACTCCTGCTCGTGGAAGCTTCGGAACCCTCGGCCGGAACACACTTCGAGGACCGTCGCTGAAGAACCTGGACCTGTCGATAGCGAAAACTTTCCAGATTGACGAGGGAAGATCATTTCAATTCCGTACCGAGTTCTTCAACCTGACGAACCACGTCAATCTGGGCCTACCCAATCAACAGTTCGGATTGCCTAATTTTGGAGAGATCGGAACGGCGGTCACCCGACAGAGGCAGATCCAAGTCGGACTCCGCTACGAGTTCTAAGCCAGACGATTCACAGCTAACTTAAAGAAAAGGGCGATCTCACCGATCGCCCTTTTTGCTTTTCAACGCAGAGACGCAAAGGACGCAGAGGGCCTTAGGTCGTCCGAGGCTTTCGTTTAACGCGCCGTTTGGGTTCCCAACAGCCTTGTTGCCAACCCATGAAACTCTCATTATGTGAAATATCGACAGCCTGATTTATTCTTTCTCTGCGTCTCAGCGTTAAGTCTTCTTCTTAATCTTCCGTCGCGAGCGGATAGGGGTAGTCAGCGGGGGATTGAGGAAGGATGAGGGATGCGTGCCGTAGGGCCCGGGCACTCTCGCCGGACCCTGCGACTCCAATCGCTTATCTAAGTTCTTGGCGGGCGTCGTTGACGACGTTATCCATGCCCTGCAAATTGCCGCCGGTGTTGGCCCCGTATATCGTCCGCAGCATGTCATAGGCTGCAGCGGAGTAACCACCGTCCAGAATGTAGGACTTGGCAAAAGAACTCATCGACTCCGCAATATTCTCAAGCTTGAGCTCCCCCTGACCAATGAAATAGTAAGCTTCGTCGCTCTGGGGGGCCATTGCCAGCAGAGTATCGTATTCGTCGATCGCCTCTTGCCATCGACCCGCTTCATACGCGGCCCCGGCGATGGTAGTCTGAAGGTAAAGCTCAATCTCATCCCACTGAGTTGCAGATACACCTTCCGGCGCCGCATTCAAACCGCCCTGTATTCTTTTGGACATCGCGGCAGCGGCGGCCCAGCGCTCGGCAGCCTGATCCTGCCCGACCATCTCGTAGGCCAGACTCCAAGTCTGCTCGATCGGAAAGTTCTCGAGGGCAATTTCAGTGTACTCCCTCATCTTCGCTGTGTTGCCGAGTTGGGAAAAACTCTGGGCAAGGACCAGGGCCACCTGAGGTACGGCTTGGTTCTGATAGAACGGCTCGCCATAGTTCACAATCGACTCCGCGTTCCCGGAGGCCATGGCCGCTTCCAGCGCGAGGGCAATCGGCGGCAGTTCATTTCTCATTTCAAACCACCGGTCGGCCAACTCATACACTGCATCGTAATTCTGCGCCTGGGTCAAAGCCTGCAGATCTCCCTGCAATCCCGTCAGGGCCGGACCCAGAAGCCGCTCGTCAAGTTCCGTCCCCAGGAAAGTCAGGTAACGCTCGGCCTGTTCCGCCGGGTCCGTCAGCTCGGATATCCGGTTATACTCCTGATATTGCTGCCTGTAGGCTTCCTCTGCTTCGGTCTGTAGCGCTGGAAACGGTAGGATCAGAAGCAGCATCAAAGTCGCGATCATAGACACCTCCAGAACGTCTTGTCAGGCAAACCTGTCTTTAATTAAAACATGCCCCACAGGGGAAGTCCAAGAGCTTGAACAGACAATAACTTGCTCCATCCCCCAGATAATTGCAATGAATCTGTATCGAATCCAGGCAACCACCTGAACTCTCGGTTTATATCATGCCGAGACATCTTCAGAAAAGCCCGTTCATGGCCCGGGAGTGTCTCAGTTTAAGTTTCCCGAGGCCGGTTATAGGGACGGACGTCTCACCCTAAGGTGCGGTGATTAGGCTACGATGGCAGTGAAGTCGGTCCCGGGTTATCAGGAGATATAAATTTTGAGTCGCGATGTCGTTCTCTCCGCTCAGCCGGAGCCCAAGAAAAAGCGAAGGAAGATACCGCCTCGGCAGGCACTGGAAGAATTCCGTGATCTGATTTGGCCCCGGCGAGGTGCGCTGGCTCTGGGCTTTGTGTTGGTCATCATCAATCGGCTCGCCGGCCTCGTGCTCCCAGGGTCCATGAAGTTCCTCATCGACGATGTGATTCAGCCCGGCAACGCAGGCCTACTGATTCCTCTGGTATCCGTAGTGGGTGTGGCCGTACTGATACAAGCCGTGACGTCGTACTCACTGGCCATCCTTTTGAGCGTGTCCGCACAACGTCTGATTGCCGACATGCGAATCAAAATCCAGGCCCATGTCGGTCGTCTTTCGGTCCGTTATTTCGATGCAAACAAGGCCGGTGGCCTGGTCAGCCGCGTGATGTCGGATATCGAAGGTGTGCGCAACCTCGTAGGCACAGGCCTGGCACAGTTTGTCGGGGGCGTGATCACAGCCGTCGTCGCTTTCTTAATATTGATGACGATCAACGCCACGCTCACTCTGATCAGCCTGGGTTTTCTGGCGGTCTTCGGGCTGATCCTGAAGCGTGCTTTTGGAACGATCCGTCCGGTTTTCAGGGAACGCGGAAAAATCCGGCAGGAAGTTGCCGGAAGGTTGACCGAATCCTTTGGGGGTATACGGATCGTCAAAGGATTCCATGCCGAAAAACGAGAGGCTGTAACCTTCAGCGAAGGCGCAATGAGGCTTTTCGAAAACGTAAGGAAGACACTGACGACCACAGCGGTGGTCAGCTTGGCGGCAACGCTCCTCATGGGCATCGTCAGCGTGACCGTGATGATGGTCGGAGCGCGCCTGATCATGTCGAACGCCATGACGGTCGGGGATTTCTTTGCCTACACGCTTTACATGGGGTTCATGGTCGCCCCGGTGGTTCAGGTCGTTTCGATCGGAAGCCAAATCACCGAGGCGGTGGCGGGCCTTGACCGAGTGCGCGAAGTACTGAAAGAAACCCCGGAAGACGTCGATCCCGATCGAACGGCGTCTCTTGATGACATGGGCGGCGAAGTGGTCTTCGATAGTGTCAGCTTCGAATACGAAAAGGACACTCCTGTTTTGAGGAACATAAGTTTCCAAGCCGCGCCAGGGACGGTAACGGCCCTCGCCGGCTCTTCCGGATCCGGAAAGAGCACCCTGATTGGTCTGGTGTCGGCATTCGCGAAGCCGGTTGGCGGAACCGTCCGGGTGGACGACGTTGATCTGTCCACTGTGAAACTGGAGTCCTACCGCTCGCAACTCGGAGTGGTTCTTCAGGACAACTTCCTCTTTGATGGCACGATTCGCGAAAACATTCTCTTCGGACGGCCGGATGCGGCGCAGCAAGCCCTGGAGGACGCGGCCCGAGTCGCCCGGGTGGACGAATTCGCTCTCCGCCTGGAAAAACGTTACGAAACCATCATCGGGGAGCGGGGTGTGAAGCTATCGGGAGGCCAGCGGCAACGGGTGGCCATCGCCCGGGCCATCCTGGCCGATCCGCGGATACTCATTCTCGACGAAGCGACGTCCAGCCTGGACACGGAGAGCGAAGCCTATATCCAGGAAGGTCTGGCCGCCCTGATGCGGGGCCGTACGACGTTCGTAATCGCACACCGGCTCAGTACCATCCGCAGCGCCGACCAGATATTGATCCTGGAAGACGGAGAGATTGTCGAGCGTGGCGATCACCAGGAACTGATGGCCCGCCAAGGGCGCTATTTCGAGCTCTACACCCGCCAGGCAGATCTGGAATCGAACCGCTTGATCAATCCCGGCGAGACTGATCCTGAAACTGAAGAAAGTGATGCCAGACCTTCCCCAAGCCCATCACCGATCCGGGCGTTTGGAACGCGTTCGGATTGACTCAATCTGTTCGAACACAATCCACCCGCATTATTGGAGCAGCGGCAGCGGGGACCGGGCCGGAACCGGATTCGGTCGAATAAACAAAACCATCGTCTCCTAGCAGGTAGGCGATTCCTTCCTGTTGCCGTAGCGTGACCAGGGGAACCCGCACATAATCCTCGCCCTCTACCAGGGACACGCCCGGCAGGGATCCAACCTCAAACTCGAAAGCATCCTCATAGGTTAGGGCGTGTTAACACTAATGAGCATGAATGTTTTATAATCACGCATGGAGATCACACAGGAGCAGTATTGTCGCATCGAGCCGGAACTGCCGCGTCAGCGGGGCAACGTCAGTCTTTCGAACCTGACGGTCTTGAACGCCATTTTGTATGTGGCTGAGCAGGGCTGCAAGTGGCGCGGTCTGCCCAAGCGCTTTGGCAACTGGCACACCATCTACACCCGGATGAACCGCTGGTCCAAGAACGGCGTGCTCGACGCCGTCTTCGAGAAACTCCAGCGCGAGCAACTGGTCCGCATCCGGGTCGAAGCCGTTTCGATGGACTCGACCATTGTGAAGGTTCATCCCGACGGCACGGGAGCGTTAAAAAAAACGGTCCGCAAGCGATCGGCAAATCCCGCGGTGGATGGACCACCAAGATTCATCTGGTTGCCGCGAATGCTCGAACGGCGATAACGTTTGCGCTCTCGCCCGGCCAAGCGCACGACGCCCCGCAGGGCCGCGAGCTGCTCGCCGGTCTGGGGCCACTACCCGAGCCGCTACCGCTGCTGATGGACCGTGCCTACCAGGACGACCAGACCCGCCAATTGGCTCTGGATTTTGGGTGGATTCCCGTCGTGCCGCCCAAGCGCAACCGCCTGGAGCCGTGGGAATACGACCGCGTGCTCTACCGCCGCAGGAACGAAGTCGAGAGGCTCTTCCGCCGACTCAAGGGTTTCCGGCGTATCTTCTCCCGTTTCGATAAACTCGACGTCATGTTCCTCGCCTTCCTTCACTTCGCTCTCATCGTCGAGGCACTACGTTAGTGTTAACACGCCCTAGTAAGAGCAAGCGCCGATCGTCGGCGGAAAAGTCCATACCCGTCACAAGCCGCCCGGGCAGCGTAGACGCCAGAGCTCGCATTTCGATCGACGCCAGATGTTCGAGTGTGTGGCTTTGGTCTGCGGTGGAATCCTGCCACAGTTCCGCGGGTAAACGGAACAGTTCCGCGTGGGCCTGGAATTGTTCCGGAAATAACCTCCGCGCAATCAGGAAGATATCCCCATTTGAAGAAACTCCCAGGGCCTCAGCATCTTCAGGGCCCTCAGGGTATCGCAGACGAATGCTGAGCCGGGGCGACACCTGAGCGGGAAACTCTTCAGCTTCTTCGACAACGATCACTTCAATGCTGTCTCGCTGACCCGGATTGTCTCCGATGTCCGCGATGAACAGACACTCCCGAGGCGGGCAGGGACCCAGCGCCAGGTCCTCAACGTCCCTCGCCCTCGGGCCGGAAACGGCAACGGACTGTATTAAGTTACCCGCCTCATCGGTAACAAAGATCGTCGACGAAGAATCGTCCACGTGATACAGGCGATTCGGAAACCGATACGAAACAGCCAACCCGCTGGCTTCAGCGATCAACTCGGGATCGAGTTGACCCACTTCATGCGCTTCTCCCCATTCAACGCAGAGACCCAACGGGCTTTGTCCGACCACCGCTGTCGAATAGAAGAGGCAAGCAATCGAAACCCAACGCATGGTCAATCGAAGTTCTCTATGTGAACTGGGTCGACAGAATCCGCCATATCGAAACCGAAAACACGCGAATAAAAGTAAAGCTCGGCCTCCAGCGAGCGGCGGATCGAGGCCGCTTGCCTAAAACCGTGCCGTTCCTCGGCAAATGTCACATAAGCAAACGGAAGCGCACTTTTCCTGAGAGCATCGATCATTTCCTCGGCTTGAGATGGCGGCACTACGGCATCCAGAAGCCCCTGAAAGAATATGATCGGAGCCGACAAACTTTCCGCCTTAAGAAGAGGTGATCGCTCCCGATACAAATCAGCGCGTTCCGGATACGGGCCGATCAATTTGTCCAGGTAACGGGATTCAAACTTGTGTGTATCCCGGGCCAGGGCCTCCAGATCTGCAACGCCGTAGTACGACGCACCGGCTCGAAACAGATCATGAAACACGAGAGCGGACAGCGTCGTAAACCCACTCGCGCTTCCGCCCCGTATGGCCATCCTCTCTCCATCGACGTATCCCTTCCCGGCCAGGTGCCGGGCGGCTTCCACACAGTCTTCAAGATCCACGATCCCCCACCGACCCAGAAGAAGGTTTCTGTACTCCCGTCCGTAACCGGTACTGCCGCCGTAGTTGACGTCCACGACTGCGAATCCCCGACTCGTCCAGAACTGAGTCTTGAGCTTGAGGCCGGATGTGGCGTGAGATGTCGGACCGCCGTGGCTCGTCACAATCAACGGAGGTTTCTCTCCGGAAATTCCTGAGGTCGTTTTGTTGGTCGGCGGATAATAGAACGCATACGCCCTGCGCCCTCCGGAAGAAGGAAACTCGATGTGTTCTGGGCGAGACAGGTCTCTCGGGTCGAGTTCAATATCGAGGCTCTTCCTAATGACGGTCCGAGTCGAGGATCCGACTTCAAGCAGCACCAATTCGGAGGGCACAGCAGGTGACGACCCGATGATCGCGACGCGTCTGATTCCGTCGCTTGCCACCCCTGTAATCGATGTATACGGTAGAGGCCAATCCTTCAGGCTATTCCGTTCGGTGTCGATAACAGCCAGATGATCGGTTCCGCCCTGGGTGTAGACACATGCGAGCCGACCCCCTTCAATCAAAGCGTAGCGCGACAGCCCGAAGACCCACTGGGGCTCTCCGAACTCAGCTTCCATCGGAACGAGGGCGCGTGTTTCGCCATTGTGAAACGCATACAGATTCCACCAACCGGTTCGGTCAGAGATGAAATAGATCGTATGGTCGTCACCCCAGACAGGCTGAAAGATGGACTCGTCCACACCTCCGGCAACATGCTGCACCGCAGACAGGCCGTCGGGAGTGAAGTCCGCAACCCAGAGGTCGGTCCCGTCCCACGGCATCTGTGGATGATCCCAGGACGTCCAGAGGAATCGCTTCCCGTCGGGGCTAACACGGGGAAACGAATAGAAGTCGCTGCCTGAAGTTATACTTCTCGGTCCATCCGAACCATCGGCAGCAACAATGACCAGGTCGTTGACAACGTCGTGACTCCTGTCGTGAACCTCACGAACGACAACCAACGAGTCGCGGTCCGGACTCATCGACAGGTCAGCATAACGGATGGAACCGGGAGCGGGAGGCTCCGGCGAAATCGGGGTTGGGGCCTCTTCTCGTGTCACACGATAAAGTCGCTGACTTGAATCTTCGGTAAAGAATACACGGTCACCATCGGGTATCCATGAACCGCCGTTGTATTCGTGAACGCGCGAGCGTGCGCTCAGCGGATCCGGAATCCGGTCCGTGACAACACCCGTTGGATCCCGTCGAACAACTACGTTGCGACCTCCGTCCAACGGTCTGCCTTCAAGCCAATACAGGAAACCACTTGAAAACAGAGGCCTGGCTAGAACGATCTCATTGGCCGTGATCAGCTCGGCAGTGATTGAAGACTTCCAGGATCCGTAAGGCTTGTGCTCTGACATCGGATGGAATTATCGTGACGAGTTAAGAGTCAAACAGCGAATGTTGAAAATCTCCCGCCGTTAAGCATCTCATAACTCTTATCTACTGGCGGAGTGCCTCGCTCAAGATCCGGGCATCGGGTTCGCGGGGGTATTCCAATTCCAATATCCGGGCCAGAGTGGGGGCAATGTCTTCGGGACCGCTTTCGAGTGGAAACGTACCGGGTTGGACGGGAGACCCCATCAGGACGATGGGAACATGCCTGTCGTAGTCATACGGCGTGCCGTGGCCGGTACCCGTGGAAAAATTGTCCATGTATACGTAGGGTGCGAGGCGGATCGATAAATGAGGACTGCGAGACGAGAAAAACGAATTGCGGTATAGATCGATATAGGGATCTTCCGACGGGTCAACCGCCACAAGCTCTTTCTCGGTGTATACCGCAGCGACCAAACCCGTTTTCATCAAAGCTTCGACAATGACCTGCTCAACCTCCGAACGCACAAGCCCACGATTGGCAATAAGAGCCGTGTTCAGGTAAATGCCGTCTCCATATCGCCTCACTTGTGAAACAAAACCACTGGAGTCACCAAAGCTCTCGCTGAGTGCCGCATCGACGGCATTTCGAAACGCACTCGCGTTCGCGCGACGGGCATCGAGTCCTTCCCCCTGCAGCGATTCAACCAGCGGCAGGACTCCATGGTCGGCGGTCATGGCCACAACGACGCTTTCCATCCCGATTTGTTCGTCAATCCGATCGAAAAGCTCCTTCAGGAACGCATCCAGCCGCAGGAGCCCGTCCAGCACTTCCTGGCTTCCAGGTCCATACCTGTGTCCTACCCTGTCAGGTCCTGAAAAACCAATCGCAAGTATATCCGTGTGTTCGTCTGACCCGAGTTCGTGTGCCACCATCGCTTCCAGCGAAACGTCGAGCGTCATTTCATCTGCGAACGGCGTCCATCCGATTTCAGAATAAAACTCCTCCGTCGACCCATCTTCGGGCAAGCGGTGTGGGAACACAGCGTCTCTCCACTCGCCCGGGGCCGCATCCGGGCCGGCATGGTTTTCGTAGATCGAATCGTCCTCAAGCAGTCGCGTCCACTCTTTACCGGCGTAGGAGTCAGCACCCCTGTCACGGTTCCAGTCCGCTAACCACGCGGGAACTTCCTCCATGTAGTACGTGCTGGTCACGAATTTACCCAGCCGTTCATCGTACCAGTACGCCGCATCGGGAGAGCGTCCTGCCAAGAGGATCGCAGCGTCATCCTTAAGCGACACTCCCACAACCTTCGATTCAGGATTCGATCGTTTCAAAACATCACCGACAGTGAAACCAATGAAGTTAGCCGGAGACGCCCCGGGTCCGGAACCTCCAAGAAGTTCGTAAAATGTGTCTTCAACGACGTTGGTGTCACGTTCCAGGAGAGAGTCGTACCACTGATTGAAAACGATCCCCGAACTGCTCGGGTGACGACCCGACAGTATTACCGCGTGTCCGGGTCCCGTCCAGGTGCCGGCATGACGGTAGCTCGCATTCGTGAATACCGCTCCTTCGTCGATCAGTGTCCTCAATCCACCTTCGTAGAGGTCGTCAAAACGCGTCAAATAATCGAAGCGCATCTGATCGATCGCAAGTACCAGAACTAACTGTGGCGGTTGGCGGGTCGCCTGACCCGCCTCTATGCAGGAAGGCTGGAGCAGAGCGAACGCGATGCCGACAAGGAGAACGCCTGCTCCAACCGTTTTATGGAAAGCTGTCATTGAACCAGATATGGCAGTTCCAAAATGACTTCGTCTCCAAAGGCGAAAGGTGCACCGCAATGAGGGCAGAAACGGAACGGATAACGATTCGGTTGTTCATATTCGCCGCCGCACTCGCCGCACTGGATTTCGTCCTCAACAATCCACTGATGCTCAATGATTCGGCGCGATTCGTCCAAACGCGGCGCGTCACCGTTGAACGACTGGTCGCACCACGGACAGAACTCATACTCTTCGAAGTCCCCTGAAGGGAGCGGCAGATGGCAGCGGCCACAGAAGTCCGTTTCGTTTTCGGTGCGATCCAGGTAGCTCAGGATCTCCACGCGAAGGCGCGTAAGGATGCGTTGGACTTCATGCGGCTTTGGATTCATTGTGAGCGACTCCTGGGCGAATTTTGTATCAAGACGACCTCCACGGGCAACCCAAAAGCGCCCATGCCGGACCGTGCCATAATGCCCGTCGGGAATTACGTGTGACTGACTCATCTAAATTCAGGACCTTCGTGGAGGAATACTTTGACGCGCTCTTCGCGCGCAACCCTTCGCTGGCGACGGCCAAGGGCATACACGATCGCGACGGTGATTTTCCCGACCTTTCCGCCAGCGCCCACCTCGCTCGTATCGAGCAACTCAAGGACCAGCAGGAACGGCACGAACGGCTGACACAGACTTCACTGTCGCATTCGGAGAGGATCGATGGAGAGGTGATCGACGGCCGGATTCAGGCCGAATTACTCGACCTGGAAACCATCGCAAACTGGCGGCGGGATCCAATCGATTGTCTATGGCTCCTAGGGAGTACGATCGACGGGCTGATCAAGCGCGACTTTGCACCTCCCTCTCAGCGGCTTCAATCTCTCACGTCACGACTGCACGGAATCCCATCGGCAGTCACCGCCATGAAGACGAACATCACCGATTCGCCGAGGGCGTTCACCGATCTGGCGATCCGCATGGCGAAGGGTTCGACCGACTTCTTCGGAGAGACGCTCGAGGCATGGGCCCGAAAATCAGCGGACGGAAACAAAGGCCTGCTCGACGACTTCAAAGCGGCCCATAGGCCGGCGGCGGATGCAATCGAAAGTGTGGCAACCTGGTTGGCAGAAGATTTGCTACCCCGATCCAAAGCTGAATACGCGATAGGTGAGGACACCTTCCTCAGAAAGTTGCAGTACGAAGAAATGGTCGACCTGCCTCTGGGGAACCTTGTTGCATGGATCATCCCGAAGGATGCCTTATCATCGTGTTTTTCAACACCGGGGATAACTTAGATGCCACATAAGTTCAACGCAGCCCGACGGCACAAGTTTGATAAGGCGCAGTATCGGGTGATCAACTGGGCGGAATATAACGAGAGCCTGCGCCAGCGGGGTGATCTGAGGATCTGGGTCAGTGAGGAGGCTCAAAGTGTGTGGAGCGCGCCGCGCCGCACGTCACGGGGTGGCCAGCGGAGATACTCGGATCTGGCGATCGAGACATGCCTGACGCTGCGCACGGCGTATCGGCTTGGGTTGCGGCAAACGCAGGGACTTATGGGATCCATCGGCACGCTCATGGGGCTGGATATACGGGTGCCGGACTTCTCCACACTGTCGCGTCGTGCAAACGGCTTGAGCATCGCTCAGGTGATGATGCAAGCCGGATCTGTGCCTGTCCATCTGGTGGTGGACAGTACCGGCCTCAAGATCTTCGGCGAAGGGGAATGGCTCGCGCAGAAGCATAAAATCAAGGGAATACGCCGCCGCTGGCGCAAACTCCACCTCGGACTGGACCTGGCCAGCGGTGCGATTGTTTGCGCCAATCTGACTCACGATGACGTTGGAGACAGCACTGCATTACCCGGGCTCCTGGATCAACTCGATGCCCCGGTCGCGGGCTTTCTGGCTGACGGCGCCTATGATGGAGCGTCTACACGAGATCTGCTGAGGGAACGGTATGGGGAGACCCTGGATGTGGTTATACCGCCGCCAAAGAACGCAGCGATCCGACCGCAATCGGCGCGGGATCCAACCGTTCGGGATCGCCATATTGCTCAGATCCGCAGCAACGGCCGCATGGCCTGGCAAGTGGCCACAGGGTACAACCAGCGCAGCCGGATAGAAACGCAGATCGGCCGTTGGAAGGGTGTCATCGGCCGCAGACTCCAATCCCGCAGCTTCTCCAGGCAGATCACGGAGATCCAACTCGGCCAAAAAGTCCTGAACACAATGACCGCACTCGGACGGCCTGTGTTCGAGCGTATCGCCTGACGCTACCGCTTGGGAAAGGGCGAATTCCATCTCCGCCCCGATCCATGCAACAACGCTCTGTTTCGATAAGCCCTAGTTGTTGCGTGCGGCGTAATGATTTCTGTCGTTGGCGTCGAGGTGACGTTTGCGGAGCCTGAGGCTGTTAGGTTCTCACTTTCGACGGGCCGAGGTGTTTCAACTCCTTGTCGATTCGTTCCGCCAGGAAAAGCTTGAGCAGGCTTTGATACGGGACATCCCGCTTGTTTGCGAGAAGTTTCAATTCAGCAATCATGTGTTCAGGTAAGCGAATCGAAATGGTTTTAAGAGTCGGTTTGAGGCCCGGCAAGAGCAGGGATCGAGCCTGACCCCAATCGACATAGTCTGTCGAATCCGCCTTTGCCCAAAAGTTCCGTTCTTGATCCTCGTTCCGCTGTTTGGGAATCTTCTTCAGCTTGTTACCCATGTTTTTCGAACTCCCGTCGTTCCTTCCGGCTCATTTCACGAGCCGAAATTACTCGAATCAATTGGCCACGAACCGTGAAGACCAAGAACAGCTGCCGACCAGAATCTGTTTGGCCCAAGACGTAATACCGTATTTCTCCACCCGAATGTGTGGCATCGGGTTCTGCAACAAGCGGTCGATTGAAGAAAATCTGTTCGCATTCGGCGCCAGAAACCGCATGCTTCTCCCAGTTCTTGAGCAGATTGCCTTCATCCCAATCAAATCCGGTGCAGTTGGTAAGCAGTTCCTCCGGATCCATTATGTATATATATCACATATACTCATGTACGGAGAGTATCCTGCTTCTGATTATTAAACGTCTGTGTTTCCATTTGCCGCAACCCTCGAAACAACACCGCGAAGTCCTATCTCCGATCTGAGTAAACCGTTATTTTCAACACGAAGTTAACGGAGGGTAACGAAGGAACACGAAGTTGATGTGGCTTCAGACATCCCGACTTCGTGACCTTCGTGTTGAAGTTCTTAGTCTTCCGATAAGCCCTAATTATTTCGCGCGGCGTAATACTTTCTGTCGTTGGGGTCGAGGTGACGCTTGCGGAGCCTGAGGTTCTTCGGAGTGACCTCGATCAGTTCGTCTTCACGGATGAACTCAATCGATTGTTCCAGTGACATGCGCAGCGGCGGGACGATTTTCTCGTAAGTGTCGGAAACCGACGCTCGCATGTTCGTCAGCTTCTTTTCCTTGGTGATGTTGACGTCGAGGTCGGCGTCCCGGCTGTTTTCTCCGACCAGCATGCCGCGGTAGACCTTGTCGGTTGGCTCGACGAAGAGCTCACCGCGTTCCTGCAGGTTGATCACCGCGAAGCCCGTGACGGGTCCTTCACGGTCGGCGACGAGGGCTCCGGTCACCCGGTGTTTGATCTCTCCCGCCCAGGGTCTGAACTCGTTGAAGATGTGTGTGAGGATGCCGGTTCCTTTCGTGTCTGTGAGAAACTCGGTCCGGTATCCGATCAGTCCCCGGCTGGGCACGTCGAACTCCATTCGCACCCGGCCCGAGCCGTGATTGACCATCTTCCCCATCACGCCTTTTCGTGTTCCGAGCTTCTGCATAATGACACCCATATATTCTTCCGGGCTGTCGATCAGGGCCAGCTCGAATGGCTCGTGTTTGCGTCCCTTGATCTCCATGGTGATGACGCGGGGCATTCCGACCGAGAACTCGTAGCCCTCGCGCCGCATCTGTTCGATCAGGATCGCCAGTTGCAGCTCGCCCCGGCCGAACACTTCAAAACGGTCCGGGGAATCGCTTGTCTCCACCCTCATC
This sequence comes from Terriglobia bacterium, assembly GCA_965218085.1. GTDB lineage: Bacteria > Acidobacteriota > Terriglobia > 20CM-2-55-15 > 20CM-2-55-15. The sequence continues at coordinate 1,541,944 of CBDCKF010000002.1, forward strand.
GAAAGGTTGTTGCCCGCTTCCTTCATCAGGCGTTCCCTCAGGTGGCGCGAGGTGACGTAGGGCCCATCCTTACCGCTGAAGGGAGAGTTGTTGATCGAGAACTCCATCGACATAGTCGGCTCGTCCACGTGCAACGGTGCGAGCGGTTGAGGGTCTTCGCCGTCGGCGAGGCTTTCGCCAAGCCCGATTCCGGTCATGCCGGCCACCGCGACGATTTCGCCCGGCCCGGCCTCGTCGGTTGACACCCGATCCAGGCCTTCGTAGACGAACAATTCGGTCACTTCAGCCTGAGTCTGTGAACCGTCCCGGTGGCAGAGCGTCACCTTCTGCCGATTGCGGATGCTCCCGGCAACGATACGTCCAATCGCAAGCGGTCCCCTGTAGTCGTCCGGCTGTACGGTTGTCACCAGCATCTGAAATGACCGGTCCGCCTCGCCACTCGGTGCCGGGATGCGGTCGACGATCATGTCGAAGAGTGGTCGAAGGTCTTCGAGCGGCCCTTCCAGGGCAGCGGAACATTTACCTTCCCGTGCGACGGCGTAGACCACGGGGAAGTCTATCTGGCGCTCTGTTGCGTCGAGATCGATGAACAGGTCGTAGATTTCGTTGAGTACTTCTTCCGCGCGTGCGTCCTTACGGTCGATCTTGTTGACGACGATGATGGCCGGAAGTTCAAGTTCCAGTGCTTTAGACAGCACGAAGCGTGTCTGTGGCAGCGGTCCCTCCGCTGCATCAACGAGCAACATGATGCCGTCGACCATTCCGAGGGTGCGTTCGACTTCACCGCCGAAGTCAGCATGGCCCGGCGTATCGACGATGTTGATCTTGACGTCGCCGTAGCGGATGGCCGTGTTCTTGGCCATGATCGTGATGCCTTTTTCACGCTCGAGATCCATCGAGTCCATGACCCGGTCCTGCACAGACTGGTGCTCGCTAAACGTTCCGCTCTGCCACAACATGGCGTCGACGAGCGTGGTCTTGCCATGATCGACGTGTGCGACGATGGCGATGTTACGAAGATTCATGCAGCGTCAGTCCCTTCTTCCGTCCTCAGTCCAAACCTCCATTGTGCCACACGCGGAAGAAATAACGCAGAGGCGCAGAGGACGCAGAGAAGAAGACGATACAGTCTTTGGGATTGAGCGGGATGAAACAGTGTGGGTTCCAACCAACTTCTTTTGGTCGAGCTAGACGTCGGCAGCCTACTCCCGTCTTTTCTTCCTCTGCGTCTCTGCGCCTCTGCGTTGAAAAACAAACCTCTCAAGTTGCTGTGCCATACGGTCTCCAGCGCTTTCCGTGTCATAATTTCCTTCGTGCGGTTCGAGTTCATCGTTGCTTTCCGGTATCTGAAGGCCAAGCGCAAGCAGGCCGTCGTGTCTCTGATTACCATCATTTCGGTGATCGGTGTGATGGCAGGGGTAGCCGCCCTGGTCATCGCACTCGCGATCAACGCCGGTTTCCGCCAGGACCTTGAAGAAAAGCTCCTCGGCACCCAGGCCCACATCACTTTGTTGCGACCGACCCGTGAGGGCATTCCCAACTACGTCGAGGTCGCCCGCCGAGCGGAATCGGTCGAAGGTGTCACCGCTGCGGCGCCCGCCCTCTACCAGCAGGTTCTCCTGACGAACGGTTTTCAGAGCCGCCCTGCTTTCATGAAGGGCATCGTGCCCGAACTGGAAGCAAGGCGTTCCGAAGTTTTTGAAACGCTCATTGAAGGCACGCCGGAGGATTTCGGTCCCCGTTCGATTCTTATCGGCGAAGAATTGGCGCTGGCAATGGGGTCTTTCGTCGGGGATGGTGTCCGGGCCTTGAGCGCGGAAACGATATTGACGCCGGCCGGTCCCGCGCCGCGATCCCGTTCGTTCGAAGTTTCAGGCGTGTTCCGCTCAGGGCTCTACGATTTCGATGCCGGCTATGTGTATGTTCCGATGGAATCGGCGCAACGGCTGTTGGGAGCCGGCGACACGGCTTCTTCGATCGAAGTCCAGATCGATGATATCGATCAGTCTGGAGTATTAGGCCCGGAAATCGCCGCCGCTGCCGGTGAGGGCCTCGAGTTTACGGATTGGAGATCTCAAAATTCGGCGATCTTTGAAGCATTGCAGTTGGAGCGGATCGTGATGTTTATCACGATCGGTCTGATCGTGATCGTGGCTTCGTTGAACATCGTGGTAACGCTCGTAATGATGGTGATGGAGAAAACCCGCGACATCGCCGTGTTGATGTCCATGGGTGCGACCCCCGACAACATCCGGCGCGTCTTCATTGCCCAGGGGGTGATCACCGGGGTCGTTGGTACGGGTTTGGGCCTTGTCGTCGGGAATGCGATCAGCTATCTGGCCGACCGGTACCAGCTCGTCTCCATTTCCCAGGACGTTTATTCAATCGCATACGTTCCTTTCCAGACCAGCGCGGCCGACTCTGCAATTGTGGCCGTTTCGGCGGTTCTGATCAGTTACGTCGCCACCCTGTACCCTTCACGGGCGGCCTCGAAACTCCAGCCCGTGGAGGCTCTCAGGTATGAGTAAATTGGGGGGATGGTAGTGCGTGGCAGAAGTTCGCGATATAAGATTTCGCTCGGTCGTTCATTCAGACATCCTGTCTGAACGACCGGCGACCCTCGCCATCATCCTGATGGCGAGGCCTGTAGGGCTCGACGGAGTGTGGAGCCGTCCCTGGAACGACCCGCACCGGTCCGACGGTGGGGGTGAACGGCTTTCAAAATAAAGAGACGAGCCCGTGCGATTAGAGTAAGAAGATGATCGGAATCGGACCGGGACGAAACTGTTAAGCACCGAACTTCTGCCACGGACCGCTCTGGTCGATTTTTTCCCAGTGAGAATGCCGTGTGTCCGTTTTGGATCAGACAAACTGTCGCACGGGTCATAATCCTACGCTGTGCAGAAACAATCTGAACATAGCTCTCCGTCCTCTGCCACTATGCTTGAGGCCGTAAACCTAACGAAAATATACCCCACTCCCGCCTCAGACATCGTCGTGTTCGAGGGCTTGAATCTGCGAGTGGAATCGGGTGACCTGATCGCGGTAATTGGACCTTCGGGTGCAGGTAAAAGCACGTTGCTCCACTTGTTGGGCGGCCTGGACACCCCAACCTCAGGCCAGATTCTGTTTGGAGAAGAAGACATCTTTTCATTGGATCCGATCGGTCTGGCACGGTATCGAAACCGCTATGTGGGCTTTGTCTTTCAATTTCATCACCTTCTGCCCGAGTTTAGCGCGACGGAAAATGCGGCGATGCCCCTGATGGTCAGGGGAGAGACCCGAGACAATTCCATGGCACGCGGGCGTCAATTGCTTGAGCAAATGGGTCTCGGCTCACGCCTCGAACACAAGATCGGGGAGCTTTCCGGTGGAGAGCAGCAGAGAGTCGCGATTGCACGGGCCCTGGCCGGAGATGCGGAACTTCTGCTGGCCGACGAGCCGACCGGAAATCTGGATCCCGATACGGGAGCCGAAGTGTTCGAAGTGATTCGCGGCCTCCACCGCGAGCGTAGCTTGACCTCGGTGATCGTGACGCATAACGAAAAGATCGCGGCTAAGTGTGACCAGATCTGGCAGATAGATAGGGGAAAGTTGGTGTGATAATGGGGGGGGCCTTGTTCTGCCTTGGGCCTTCGTTTAGAATCGATAGAGTCGCACAACAGGAAGAAACAACTGGATAATCGAGCACCCGGGTCCTGCTGGACTTGAGCTCAAGCTGAAGACGAGATCATGTTCGAACGATATACAGAGAGAGCACGGCGCGTAATCTTCTTTGCGCGCTATGAAGCCAGTCAGTTCGGCAGCACGACGATTGAAACCGAACACCTGCTGTTGGGACTGATTCGGGAGGACAAGAACCTCACCAACCGCTTCCTGCGCAACCAGTCTTCCATCGAAAGCATTCGCAAAGAAATTGAAGGACGGACGACGATCCGCGAGAAGGTTTCGACATCAATTGATCTGCCCTTGTCGAACGAGTGCAAGCGGATACTGGCGTACGCGGCCGAAGAGGCCGAACGTTTAAATCACCGTCACATTGGGACCGAGCATCTGTTGCTTGGCATCCTGCGTGAAGAAAAGTGTGTGGCGGGGGAAATCCTTCACGAGCGCGGCCTGCGTCTGAATGCCATTCGTGAAGAGTTGGCCCGTTCGGTCGTCGATCGTCAGACCCTGGTTAAGCCAAAGGAAACACCTCTCCTGTCGGAGTTTTCGCGTGACCTGACTCAAGCGGCCGTGGATGGCGTGCTGGATCCCTTGGTCGGCCGGGGTAACGAGATCGATCGTGTTGTCCAGATCCTCTGTCGGCGAACCAAGAACAACCCCGTTCTGATCGGTGATCCCGGTGTCGGCAAGACGGCCATCGTTGAAGGTCTGGCGCAACAAATCGTAGACGGAGAAGTACCGACCTTCCTCGCCGACAAGCGGATCCTGGTGCTCGACCTTTCGCTGATCGTCGCGGGAACAAAATACAGAGGCCAGTTCGAGGAGCGATTGAAGACCATCATGAAGGAGTTGGTGGACAACCCCAACACGATTGTCTTCATTGACGAGTTGCATACGCTGGTCGGTGCTGGGTCTGCAGAAGGCTCGTTGGATGCGGCCAACATTCTGAAACCGGCACTTTCGCGTGGCGAGATCCAGTGTATCGGTGCGACCACACCCGCCGAGTTCCGGAAGTCCATCGAGAAGGACCGCTCTCTCGAACGCCGTTTCCAGTCGATCAAGGTCGGTGCACCCCCCGAAGAGGAATCCGTTCGCATCCTGCACGGGGTGAAGTCCCGCTACGAGAAGTTTCACATGGTCAGTTACACGGAAGAAGGGATCGAGGCGGCCGTGCACCTGTCCAATCGATATATTCCTGACCGCTTTCTACCCGACAAGGCCATCGACCTGCTCGATGAGGCCGGCGCCCGGGTCAAGCTACGCCAAGCGACTCTGCCTTCGGAAATGACCGATATCCAGCGCCGGATCAAATTCATCGTGGGCCGGATGGAAAGCGCTATTTCAAGCAAAGAATTCGAGAAAGCCGAACACTACAAGAGCCAGGAGCAGGTAGAGCGGGACAATCTCCAGAACATCCGTGAGAAATTCAATATCAGCGAAACCGCCACGATGGGTGTCGTCACACGGGCTGATATTGAAGAAGTCGTATCCAAGTGGACCGGTGTTCCGGTGACATCGATCAAGGAAGAGGAGATGCTCCGCCTCACCCGAATCGAAGAGGAACTGCATCGGAGGGTTGTCAGCCAGGACAAGGCGATCGATGCCTTGGCACGCGCCATCCGCCGCTCCCGGGCAGGCTTAAAGTCGCCGAACCGGCCGGCAGGGTCGTTCCTGTTCCTGGGGCCGACGGGCGTGGGTAAGACCGAGATGGCGCGATCGCTGGCTCAGTTCCTCTTTGGCAGCGAGAAAGCCCTGATTCGATTCGATATGTCTGAATTCATGGAGAAGCACTCGGTGTCGAAACTGATTGGTTCCCCCCCGGGATATGTCGGATACGAGGAGGGTGGCCAACTCACCGAACGTGTGAAGCGAAATCCGTATTCGGTCATCCTGCTTGATGAAATCGAGAAAGCCCATCCCGATGTCTACAACATCCTGTTGCAGGTGTTCGAAGACGGCCAGTTGACCGACGGGTTAGGCAACACGATCGACTTCAAGAACACCATCATCACCATGACTTCCAATATCGGTGCACGTTTCCTGAGCAAGCACACGAGCCTGGGGTTCCAGGCCCCGAGCGAGGAGGTTACCGAGGCCAAGATGGAAGAAGCGGTGATGGTCGAAGTGAAGCGGCTGTTCAATCCCGAATTCATTAATCGGCTCGACGAAATCATCATCTTCAACTCCCTTACTGACAACGATCTGGAACGTATTGTTGAACTGATGATCGACCAATTGAACACTTACCTTGAGCACAAGCATCTGGAAGTGAGTCTGACGGATGAGGCCAAGCTGTGGATACTGGACAAGGTGTGCCACGACCGCAACTATGGTGCGCGGCCCTTACGTCGAGCCATCCAGCGCTACATTGAGGACCCGCTGTCTGAAGCGATGATCCAGGGCAACCTTGAGAATATATCCAAGGTTGAAGTCTATCGGGATGGTGAAAAACTCTGGTATCGGTCCAAAGACCACGAGGAAGTGGGCGTACCACTGAGCATATAGCAAAATCGGGACAGACCCCTGATTGAGGGTATCCGGCCCCGCCAGTTCCCGAAATTTCCGGATTCTTACTCCATCTTTCTTTACACCGAAACGGTTCCTCCAAAGTCTAAGTGAAAAATGTCTGAGGACTCGTGCGTCCGGCCCCTGCTGCCGAGAGATGCTTGGGCCGGAATTGCGCTTCAGGGGGCAATCGCTAAGCCCGGACTTCGTGGAAAGGCGGTGGCGGGGGTTCTGAAAGCGTTATGCTGCACGGTCCATTGGTTTTAACCTGTTGTCGTAGTACAATTTGACACGATTCTGTCGTTTGTCGCTTGGAGGAAAATAATGAAGCTTGTCGCCGTCTTTTTAGCGGTTTTGCTCAACGGCGTTCAACCCCAGGTCTTGCAGCCCTCGGACCCGGTCATCATTGAGGCAATTGAGGTCAGGGGCAACCGCAGGATACCGTCCGATACGATCCGATACAATCTCCAGACGCGTCCTGGCGAGCCGCTCGCGCTCGGCGTGATTCAGAGAGACATTCGAACCCTGTACGGACTGGGATATTTCCAGGATATCCGTGTCGAAGAAGAAGACGGCGAGAACGGCAAAATCGTGATTTTCGACGTCGTGGAGAAGCCCATCATCCGCGCCGTTGACTACGAGGGCAACGATTCGGTGACTCTGTCGTCTATCCTGGAACGAAATCGCGACGAGGGCGTAGGCTTGACCGTCGAGATTCCGTATGACGAAACACGGGTTCAGCGGGCCAAAGCCGTTCTGTTGTCCCTGCTGGCCGAGCAGGGCCGCCAGAACGCGACTGTCGAAATTGAAACCTACGAGATTCCCCCCAATGCCATCGGTGTGGCCTTCGTGATCGATGAAGGACCGAAGATCAAGATCGCGCAAATAGAAATCATCGGCAACGTAGCCTTTTCCGACGGCGAGATAAAAGGCGCGATGGAATTGCTCAAGGAAGCGGGTCCGATTTCTTCGTTCCGGAGCCAGGATGTCTACCACCCGTTGAAAATGAACGACGACATTACCCGTATCCAGATGCTGCTGCGCGAGAACGGCTACGTTCGGGCCGTTGTCCTGGATCCGGAAGTCGAGATTCGCCCCACAAAAATCAGTCGGACGCTCCCTTTTATCAAACCTTCGTTCCCGTGGGGCATCCCTCTTCCATTCTGGAAAAAGGATGTCGACCGCTTCTTCATTACAATACGGGTTGAAGAAAACGACCAGTATCGTCTGGGTGACATAAACGTTACCGGTCACGAGCAGTTTACCGAAGAGCAGCTGACCAGTTTCTTGAGTCTCAACACGGGCGAGGTGTTTAACGAGACGCGGCTGAGGGAAGGGTTTGAAGACCTCAGCAGGTTGTACGGAAACTTCGGGTACGTCAACTTCACGCCGGTACCTAACTATGCTTTTGATGATGAAGACAGGACCGTGGACCTGACCATCAATGTCGATGAGGATCGCCAGTTCTTCGTCAACCGAATCAATTTTCGCGGAAACACGAGTACCCGCGACAAGGTCATACGCCGCGAAGTGATGTTGGAGGAAGGTAAGATCTTCAGCTCCCAGCTCTGGGATATGAGCCTGCTTCGGCTCAATCAGTTGGGCTACTTCGAGGAAATCACCGAGGATGCCGCCGACATACGGCCGAATCCCGTCGAAGCGGAAGTCGACATCACGCTGAACGTCGAAGAGCGCGGGGGAAACACAATCGGGTTCAGTGGTGGCGTCAGTGGCATCGGAGGGAGCTTCCTGGGTATCGACTATTCAACGAACAACTTTCTGGGATTTGGCGAGACCTTGGCGGTCACGGCCCAGGGTGGAACCCGACAGACCAATTTCTCTTTCAGCTTCACAGAACCCTATTTGATGGACCGCCCGATCTCGGCGGGTTTTTCCGTTTTCAAGAGCGAGTATCGGTTTGACCAGGCACGCGACATCTTCGGGCTCGATGTCAACGACCTGCCGACCGGTTTCGGTTTTGAAAACCGCCTCAACTACGAACAGAGCCGGAAAGGCTTCAACGTTTTTACCAGCTATCCCCTGCGGGTTTTCCATCGTCTGGGACTGACCTTTCAGTTTGACAATTCATCGAGCGACGCCGTCAACCCGGCGACGGCGGCCTTCTTTAATAACGTACGACAGTCCGAGCGTGAAAGTTTCGTCCGGACCGGGGGCAGTTTCAGCGACTTCAAGACGCGTTCCTTGATTTCGACCTACCGCTATAACACTGTAAGTAACCCCAACCGTCCGCAGAGTGGCCAGAGCGTCAGCTTGAGCTTTAATTTCACGGGCAGCTTCCTCGGTGGCAACGTGAACTATATCCAACCGTTCTTCGAATACCAGTTCTATAAACCCATGAACGGTTTCCGGAATACACTGGCATTTCGATTTCAACTCGGGCACCTCAGAGGTTTCTCCGGTACGGGAACTCCGTTTTACCAGCGCTTTTTCATGGGTGGGGACTTCGATGTGCGTGGTTTCGAGTTCCGCTCGATCAGTCCGATGGCCTTCGTCACCCGAGAGTCGGTTGATGACTTTACCGGCCAGCCGCTCGTGATCGACGACATTGCGTATGTGGGCGGTGATACCTCGGCTGTCGCCAACGTTGAGTATCGCATTCCCCTCGCAGGGCAAGTGCTGACCCTCGCACCGTTTCTCGACATCGGAAACAGCTGGGCGATCAATAGGAGCCAGTTGCAGCGGGAGGTTGTTCAACCGGACGGTTCCACTCGTGTGGACGGCGTCAACTTCATTCCGGGCACGAACGTCGGGCTGAGGGCCAGTACGGGAGCGGAACTGCAGGTCTTGATGCCGGTGATTAATGCGCCTTTCCGTCTGATTTATTTTTACAATGCCTTGAGACTTGATCGGACCATAACGACGCCCAACTCCGGCCAGCAATTCTTCCTGAGGGAGCAAGAGAAGGGTTTCAAATTTACCGTCGGCAAGACGTTTTAGATGGAGGAAATTTTGGGAGATAAGATGAAGTACTTGAAGCTGGTACTACTAGTGACGCTGTTGACTCCGGCATCACTCCTTGCGCAGAGAGTCGCAGTCATCAACTTTGATAGAGTTGTGGCCGAAAGCTTGGATGGCCGTGAAGCCGGTGTCGAGCTGGAGACGCATTACAATTCTTTGGCAGAGGGTCTGACGGAGATGCAAGCCAGCCTGGAGGAGATGCAGGGTCGGCTTGCGACTCAGGAGCGCGTCCTGTCCGCGGCGGCCTTGGCGGAGCTCAACCGTGACATCCAGAATACGCAGACACGGCTGACCCGGGCTTCGGAAGATGCCCAACTGGAAATGCAGGCGAAAAATGATGAGCTCTTGCTGCCGATATTCGAAAGGGCTCAGCTGGTTTTTCAGGAGTACGCGGATGAGCAGCAGTACACGCTGATTTTCAATGTCGCCGCCGAGGGGTCCGGATTGATCTACGCCGCTCCCTCGATCGACATCACCAACGAAATCATTCGACGTATGGATGCAGCAACTGAAGAAGCCACCCAGGCACCTGAGCCGGTAGCGCCGGAGGTGGTACCGCCCGCACCGTAGGAGAGGCGTGAGCAGTTTGTGGCAGAAGTCGACGGCCTGCTTCGCCCTGTGGGAGATGGTTCCCGCAGAGCGAGCGATCCGTCCGTAACGACAAGCCGAACGCATAGTAAACCTAAGCGTCAGGAGAGCCTTTGGAACTGCGAATCGCCGAAATAATGCGGGTCCTCCCGCAACGCTACCCTTTCCTGATGGTTGATCGGGTCATTGAGGTCGAGCGAGGGCATCGCATCTTGGCGCTCAAGAACGTTACGATCAACGAACCCTTTTTTACCGGCCATTTCCCCACCGCTCCCGTCATGCCCGGAGTCCTCACCATTGAGTGCATGGCCCAGGTCGGGGCAATACTCGGTCTGCTCGAAGAACCTGATATCGAACATTCCCTGGTCTATTTCATGGGTATCGACGGAGCCAAGTTTCGCCGCCCTATTGTTCCAGGAGACCAGTTGCGCATCTCGGGCGAGATCATCCGGCGAAAAGCCTCGATTTGGAAGATGCGAGGGCAGGTTCATGTCGGGGATGAACTGGCGGCTGAAGCCACGCTGCTGTCATCGATCGGGAAGCAGCCTTGAAGAGTCATCCCCTCCAAGCGAAGGCACCCGACATCCATCCCAGTGCCGTTGTCAGTCCCGAGGCGGTCATCGCAGACGGCGTGTACATTGGTCCCTATTCGACGATTGGCGACGGCGTCAGGATCGGGCCGGGTTGCCGCTTCGATTCCCACGTCGTTGTCGAGGGTCCGACAGAAATCGGTGTCAACAACAGGTTTTACCCGTTTGCAACGATCGGCCTCGAACCCCAGGACCTCAAACACGGTGGTGAAGAGACGACTTTGACGATCGGGAACGACAACATTTTCCGGGAATACGTCAACCTTCATCGAGGAACCTCGGGTGGCGGTGGAGAAACCCGGATCGGCGATCGGAATTTTCTGATGGTGTATGCCCATGTTGCCCACGATTGTATTTTGGGCGACGACATTATCATGGCGAATGCGGCGACGCTTGCCGGGCACGTCACGATAGAAGACCATGCCACGATCGGAGCCTTTTCTGGCGTCCATCAGTTTTGCTGCGTGGGTAAGCACGCTTACGTCGGAGGATATTCGGTCATTACAAAAGACGTCCTGCCGTTTTCGAAATCCGTCAGCTCGCGCAACACGAAGGCATTTGGGGTGAACACGATTGGTCTCGAGCGGAAGGGCTTTTCGCCCGACCAAATCGGCAGCATCAAGAAGGCATTTCGCCTGCTGCTGCAATCGAAATTGAACACCACGCAGGCAGTCGAGGCCATACGTCGCGACGTTAATTCTCCGGAAGCGCAAATCGTCATTGATTTCATCGAGAAGTCGGACCGTGGCATCGTCAAGTAAGGTCGGGCTCATCGCGGGTAATGGCCGCTTTCCGTTCCTCGTTCTGGAGGCGGCGCGCAGTCAGGGCATCGCTATGGTCGTCGCAGCGATCAAGGAAGAAACGTTCCCGGAGATCGAAGAAAAGGCTCAAATCGTTCATTGGATGTCGCTCGGTCAATTAGGTAAGTTGATCAAGACCTTCAAGTCTGAAGGTGTCAGCCGTGCGGTGATGGCCGGGCAGGTCAAGCACAAGCAGATTTTCAGCGGTATTGTCCCGGACCTGAAGATGATTCAGTTGTTGGCCGGGTTGGCGACGAAATCGACGGATTCTCTTATCGGGGGGGTGGCGCGTGTTCTCGAGAACGAAGGCATCGAACTGATGGATTCGACGGCGTTTCTGGGACCGTTGTTGCCGGACCCCGGGGTTTTGACGGCGAGAGCGCCTTCCGAGGGTGAGCAACAGAACATGGACTATGGCTTTCGCATTGCCCGGGGGTTGGGACGGCTCGATCTCGGTCAGTCCGTCGTCGTGTGTGATGGCGCGTGTGTGGCCCTGGAGGCCATGGAGGGCACGGACGCCGTCATTCGACGTGCGGCCTCGCTGGTTAACGGGCAGGACCTGGCCGTAGTGAAGTTGGCGAAACCCAACCAGGACCCGCGTTTCGACGTCCCGGTTGTGGGACCCGACACACTGACAACCATGGTGGAATCGAAGGTCACAGCCCTGGCCGTTGAAGCCCGCAAGACACTGATGATTGACCGTCAGGATCTGATCCGCACCGCCGATCGAAACAACATCACGATTATCGCAATGGAATGACATGTGGCGAGATTCACTCCTTTGTGTTCAGAACTTTGAACTGTTAAAAGAGTTGGAATGTTAAAGGTTGGCGTAATCGGGGTTGGGCATCTGGGCAAACATCATGCACGGATTTACTCCGAGTTGGACGATGTCGAATTGGTGGGTGTGGCGGACGTGCTGGCCGAACGGGCCGAATCGATTGCGTCCCAGTACGGAGCCCGGGCCTTTGTCGACTACAAGGATATGTTGGCACTGGTTGATGCCGTCAATATCGCAGCGCCCACCCAGATGCATGCGTCTATTGGAATAGATTGTCTGGACCGTGGTCTGGATGTGTTGGTCGAGAAACCGATCGCGGGGGACGGGGATCAGGCTCGGGCGATGATCCGGGTTGCTCAGGAAAGGGACTGTATTCTTCAGGTAGGCCATGTCGAGCGTTTCAATCCCGTTGTCGAAGCCGCCTGCAAGGTGGCGACCCGGCCACAGTTTTTCGAAGTACATCGCTTGAACAAGTTTTCGATGAGGAGCCTCGATGTTGACGTCGTTCTCGACCTGATGATTCACGATATCGACATCGTCCTGGCGCTCGTCGAGTCACCGGTTTCCGAGATCCGAGCCGTCGGCATTCCAGTTTTGTCCGACAAAGCCGACATCGCGAATGTGCGACTGGAATTCGAGAGCGGCTGTGTCGCCAATCTGACGGCGAGCCGGGTCAGCACCGACTCGGTCCGCAAGCTGCGGTTTTTTCAGCCGCATGACTATGTATCCCTGGATTATGCGTCTCAGACAGGCTCCGTCCTGTCTTTAAACGGCGGGCGTATCAGTGAGAAGAAACTCGATCCGGAGACGGCCGAGCCGCTCAAAGTGCAGTTAGAGGCGTTTGCTTCTTCAGTTCGGGAACGGCAACTCCCGCGCGTCAGTGGCGAAGATGGAGTGAAAGCGCTGGACGTGGCTATGTCGGTCCTTGAAAAGATCCAGGCCCATTGGTCCCGAACCGAGGCGATCGCCCGAACTTGAAACAGGAACTCCAATTTGAGCTGAGGAACAAGCCCGAATTCGGGTTCGAACGGCGGCGAAGCGTGAGCGTGTCGGTCGGTGTGCATGCGCTGCTGTTTCTCTTCGTTTTCTTCAACCCGGAATTTCTGAGGAGCACGCCGACGCGCATCATTCGTATTGCGGGGCAGGAGTATGACCGTGACCGCTTCGAGGAGTACGACCTGATCCTGTCCCCGGAAGCGATCGTGCCGCCCGAGGAACCGCCCGAGGTTGCGGAGGTCGAGCCTGTGCCCGAAATCGAAGCCCCGCCCGCGCTGGAAGCAGCGCCACCGCCGCCACCGCCACCGCCACCTCCACCTCCACCTCCGGAGGAAACGGCAGAAGAGCCGGAAGTTCCCATACCTCCGCCTCCGATCATCGGTCCCGACGACCTGATTGCTGAAGGGGCCCGTCCGGATGCCGTACCTGAAGCTGAGTTGACCCCTCCAGCCCCGGAACGTCCTGACAACCTGGTCATCGCTGAAACCGATCCGGATGCGGGCGAGCCCGCAGAACCCGGGGAATTGGGGGATTCCGATATTGAAGGAGATGCGGCGGAGGCTGAGCCAGTGGCCGAAGAGTCCGATCTTGCCGCTGGAGAGGACCTGACTGAACTTGCCGAGAACACGAACCCTAATGCGCTCCTGCTGCCTGATCTCAGGGAGCGCGCTGAGAGCATTGTTGAAGAGAACCTGGCCGAGGAGCGGCGTGTGGGTACCGATGGCCGCCGGCCCGGGGCACGACAAGGCGTCCCCGAGCTACCCGATTTTACGACTGAAGATCCAACCATCCTGTCGGACACGCGTGGCTACGACTTCGGTCCATACATGAATCAGGTTGTCAATCGGGTGCGGGTGAACTGGTATTCGTTGATCCCGGAGTCCGCGCGTTTGAGGCAAACTCGGGGACGAGTCGTTTTGATCTTCACCATTACAGAGAATGGCGATGTGACTGACTTGCGGATCGTGGCAGAATCGGGAACGCTGTCATTGGACCGTGCTGCGACGGCCGCGATTACAGCCTCTAATCCGTTTCCACAGTTACCCAACGAATTTAATGACGATAACATCGTCTTACAGTTTACGTTCCTCTATAACATGAGCTAATGCACAGAAGACTTAACGCAGAGACGCGCAGGAAGAAAAAACAGAACCGGGCTGCATACATCTAGCTTGATTGGGTGTTGTCGGGTTCGCAACGTATGTTGTTGGGAACCCACAGCAATGCGTTCCATTGAAACCTGCACAGCCTGTTCCTTCTTATTTTCTGCGTCTCTGCGCCTCTGCGTTGAAGATCTGGTATTGAAGGATTGAATATGGTCAGAGCCAAGAACAGATTCGGGGGGTTGGGTCGGTTGCGGGTATTGTTGGGGTTTGTGCTGTTGTCGCAGGTTTCGCTACCTGCGGAACCAACAGTAAGAATCGGTATCGAGCGCAACGTTGAGGAATTGACACTGACTTCCAACGCTCCGTTTGTGGTCGAGGGAATCTCCACACGGCGGGCGGAATTTTCGGTCGTGATTGTTCTCGGCCAGGGTGAGGGCCCGTTCAGCAGAGACGACCTGGAAACCCGTATTGCCGTTGAAACCGACGATGAGCGCATATTCCTCCGGCCGATGGATCCGACGACCGTGATCGGTGTCGAACCCGGTGACGCACCTCTGCGGGTCGACGGGAGCGCCTATCGCGGTGATCTTGAGGTTAGGGGAACGCCCAGCGGGTCGTTAACACTCGTCAATGAGCTGCCCCTCGAGGCATATCTGCTGGGAGTCGTCCCTAACGAACTCGGTCCGAGCACCTTTCCTGAGCTTGAGGCCCTTAAAGCCCAGTCGGTAGCGGCAAGAACCTACATAGTCCGAAATCTGGGAGGGTTCGAAGACGAAGGGTTCGATATCTGTGACACGGATTTCTGCCAGGTTTATGGCGGATTCGATACGGAACATCCCCTCGCAACCCAGGCTGTTGAAGAAACGCGCGGCCAGATTGCGACCTACGAGGGAGAGCCGATCAACGCGCTGTACAGTTCGACCTGCGGGGGTCGGACCGAGGACGCGGAAAACGTCTTTGGCGAAAGCGTGCCCTACCTCGTATCGACGATCTGTCACTACGAACATCCCAACCCTCAACCGTTTGCGTCAACGACTGTTTACAGAAACTGGGAAGAGGGTTTGTTGGGTATCGCTGGAGTGGATGACTTTGCTTCTGCAGGCCGGTTCCTGGGAATCGCCAATGTGGTTTCTCCTTCCGGCACGAGTCCGGAAGATCTAGCGTCATTCATCAAGAGCCAATTTTTTCCCGAGGTACCTGCCGATTCAGAGCTCCTGTTTCTTCAGGAACAAGGCGTCTTGTCTGCCACGGGTGAGAACCGGATCCAGGATGTCCTTCTTCGATTGCTGATGAGAAAGAGCGTGTTTGAATGGCAGGATGCCCGTTTGATCCATTGGGACGGGGAAGTGTTCGAGGCTCGCATCGGTGCCGAAATTCGCCAACTGAGTCTGGCCCCCGACGCGGCTGTCTTCAGAAGGATCGGCGATGAGAGAATTCCCGTGGATCAGGGAGTTTGGTTGGGCGGTGAAAGCATGGAACTGCGAATAGTAGACGACCAGATCGAAGCCCTGGTGTATCGCCAGGTCCCGATGAGTCCGGCAGCGGATCGTTACTCGCCCCTGGCCAACTGGCAGACCCATCGGACTCGCGATGAACTGAATCAGGCGATCCGGGCCCTCAACATCGGAAACCTGGATGACATCGTCATCCTCTCCCGCGGACCCTCGAACCGAGCCATTCGGGTTGAAGTGCGAGGGACGGCCGGGATGCGTGTTATCGAAGGCTCACGGCTGCGAACACTTCTCAGTCTGCGTGATAGCCTCGTCTACATCGACGAAGAGCGCAATGCGGACCGCGAGCTCTTGGGAATGAGCTTCTTTGGAGGAGGCTGGGGACATGGCGTCGGTCTGTGTCAGGTAGGGGCCTATGGCATGGCGATCGACGGCGCTTCGGCCGAAGAAATTTTGAAGACCTACTACCGGGGCATTGAGATAGAGAGGGCCTATTGAGTGTTGGGCGTCAGAAGATTGCGATCTAAGATTTCGCTCGGTCGTTCGATCAGACATCCTGTCTGAACGACCGGCGACCCTCGCCATCATCCTGATGGCAAGGCCTATGGGGATCAACGGAATGTTGGCGCAGGTCCTGGAGAAGGACCCGCACCGGTCTTCCGGTGCGGGTGGACAACGAGGCGGTAGCCGAGGCGTCCAGAGTAAGAAGATGATCGGATCGGAACCGGACGATACTGATAAGTACCGAACTTTTGACCGAGAACGCTAACATGTACCCTGCGATCGCGGTCGCGGGTCCGACCGCCAGTGGAAAGTCTGATCTTGCCCTCTACCTCGCCGAGCAGTTTGATGGCGAGATTGTCAATTATGATTCCCTCCAGCTCTTCCGACATCTCGATATCGGAACGGCCAAGCCCTCGAAAGATGAGCAGTCTCGGGTCCCTCACCATTTGATCGACATCCTCGATCCGGATGAGGCTTTTAGTGCAGGCCAATACCAGTGGCGCGCTCGCGAGGTCCTCGATGACATCCGGAACCGCAACAGGTTGCCAATACTGGTTGGGGGCACGGGACTCTATTTACGGGCCGTCATGGAGGGGCTCTTTGACGGGCCTCAGCGGTCCACTTACTGGCGTAGGCGCATGGAGGTCATAGCTGAAGATAAGGGGCGAGAGTATCTCCATTCGCTGCTCGAACGTCTGGATCCTTCCTCGGCTGCCCGCATCGCACCCCGGGACCTTCCCAAAGTGGTTCGCGCCCTTGAAGTCCGTCTGACGACGGGACGCAACCTTTCGTCCCATTTGGATGCCGCGCCGCGGCGGCCTATCCAGGGTTTCGCTTTCAAGATCGTCGGCCTGGATCCGCCGCGCACCGCCCTCTATGAACGGATCGAGGAACGCGTCCAACGGATGTGGGAAGTGGGTCTGGTTGAAGAAGTTAAACAGATCCTTGAGAGAGGAGTCACGCCCCGGGCGAACGCGTTCCGAGCGATCGGCTATCGTCAGGTATTGGAATACATCGATGGCGCTATTGCACTCGATAAGGCGATAATGATAACTGGACGTGAGACACGAAGGTATGCGAAACGCCAGCTGACGTGGTTCAAGAAGCAACACTCGGTTACCTGGTTCGATGGATTCGGTAGTGAAGACGATACAAAAGAACAGATCCATCGGTTTATTGACCATTTACTCGGAAATTCCGGACCGATATCCGGTTCCCGCACGACTTGGCGTTCAAATGAGCCATCGCTCGGGAATTAGGGCGCAATCGACGGATTTTTCAGATCAACTTTTTAGGGGGGTTCCCTTATGGAAAGCAAAGCTCAAAATATCCAGGATGTTTATCTCAACACTGTTCGTCGCGAGAAGATACCGGTGACCATCTTTCTTATGAGCGGGGTGAAGCTCATGGGGCGGTTGCGCGGCTTTGACAAGTTTTCGGTCATCCTCGAGGCCAATCACCAGGACCAACTGATATTCAAGCACGCAATCTCGACAGTCACGACCTCCCGGCCGGGGTCTTCGTCCCCCCGTTCTCAGGGACCACGTAGAGAACCGCCGCCGCCCCCTCCACCGCAAGAGACGTCGTGAGGCAGTTCTTAGCGCGAGGGACGGACACTACGGTCGAAATACCGTCGTCGGGTCAAGGTGCAGGGGGAAGTGTCCGTCCCATAGCGTTCCGGTGAGCGAAGCGGCGATTCTGGTCGGCCTGGAGTCCTTGGACGAGCTCCGGGAACTCACGACAGCGGCCGGTGGACGTGTTGTTGCTGAGTTCATCCAGCACCGGGACCGGCCTGATTCAGCATACTTTATCGGAAAGGGCAAGGCGTCTGAAATTCGTGATGCGGTCCTGCTGGAACAGGCCGATCTGGTTGTTTTCGACGATGAACTCAGCCCCAGCCAGGTCCGCAACCTCGAGCGTCTCGTCGAAACGAAAGTAATCGACAGGACGGGGCTGATCCTCGACATATTCTCACGCCGTGCCCGGACGCGGGAAGGCAAGTTGCAGGTAGAGTTGGCGCAGCTGAGCTACCGCATCTCCCATTTGACGGGCCGTGGCGAATTGTTGTCCAAGCTCGGTGGGGGTATCGGGACGCGAGGCCCCGGAGAAACCCAGCTCGAAGTTGATCGCCGCCGGATCCGGAGCCGGATCTCCAAGTTGAAGGGGGACATTGAGCAGGTTCGGCAACACCGGCAGCTGCACCGTTCACAGCGAAAAAGAAGTCATCTGCCGACCGTTTCGCTGGTTGGATATACCAATGCCGGTAAATCGACTCTATTTGAAAGGCTTTCCGGTCAGGACACGCTTGTTTCGAGTCAGGTCTTCGCGACTCTCGACCCCATCGTGCGACGGATTTGGCTGGGGGCCGGAACCGAGGTTCTCGTATCCGATACCGTAGGTTTCATTCGGAAGCTGCCCCACCAGCTGGTGACAGCTTTTCGTGCCACCCTCGAAGAAGTGACCGCATCCGACCTTATCCTGCACATCATCGACGCCTCCGATACCGATCATCTGGAGAAGATCCAGGCCGTCGACGAGGTCCTCACGGGCCTGGGTTGTGGGACCCATCCCCAAATTCGCATCTACAACAAATGTGACCTCATCGACCAGAATCCTGATCTTACGCCTGACGACGTTGCTATCTCCGCGCTTTCGGGCGAAGGAATTGCGGATCTGAAAGACCGGATTCTGGAAGCAATCCCTGAAGGAAGAGGTAACCGAGTGACGCGGAGACGCAGAGAAGGATAGTCGCCTGCCGTCGACTCGGCCGATGACGGGTTCGGTTGGCAACGACGCAGTTCAAAAACCCACTAGCAGGCAGCACAGGATGTGCCGCCATTTTCGATGGCTTTAAGCCATTGAAAATGTGAGCCATGCGAGAATCACACTTCTCGGATGGCGTCGCTGAAAAAGTCATGGATGGCTTTTTCAGCATCCTGCTAGTGGGGAATTTGAGGGCAGATACACAGCCTGAAGTCTTTCCTCCTTTGCGTCTCTGCCCCTCTCTGTTGATCTTCTTTTTTCTGGCGCATATTTTTCCTTCCTTTCGAAAATATTGCCGTATTTTTCAACAGTTGCACGGGTGACAGGAAAAGGTGCAAAACGCTATAAACTATGGTTTTAAGCACGCTTAGCGATGGGCGACACAGGTCTTTCCACAGACTTTTCCACAACTTCTGTGGATAGCCCAGAACGATACGGAAGGGGGAACTCGCCGAGGCTCTTTTCATTAATGGCCACTAGTGGCTCGCCAGCCAATCAGTGGCAGCCTGGAAGTGTGTGAACCGTTTCTCTTCGCGGCGGAAGGCGGGTGTATGAACGATCTCTCGGAGGCCCTTAATTTGAGTGCCGTGCTTCACGTGGAGCATTTCGTGGAACAGGATGTACTCGATGACGTGCGACGGAATCGTATCGGAATCGAGATACCGGCTGACGAAAATCACGTCCTGATCGAAGTCGTAGCGGCCCAGAACGGACCGTGCCTTTGTCCGAGTCCATGAGAGTTGGGGTTTGGGTAGCGTGTGGTCGAAGTAACTGAGGTTGATCGCGTCAAAGAGGGTGTCGAGGTCGTAGCACCGCCCCTGGGGGGACGTCGTTGGGGTGCGCCGGCCCCTTTCGGAACGAGCGCGCCGGCCACGCTCCAACATGTTGTGACTCATCGTATATCGACGGTAGTGCTTCTGGCGCTCGTCATCGATCTTCTTTCGGTAAAGCTTCGACAGCAAAATAATCGCGACCGTCTCAAGGATTTCGAAGGGGGCGTCGGTGAACAGATCGCTGACCCGTACCCGGAGGACCCCGTCCTCAAGCGTCGCCGAATGATTGGCTCCAACGGATGGGTAAAACTCTGTCTTGATCGTCGGCAGGGCAGTGCGTGGTTTCAGCTCGCGATGGATTTTTCGGACGGCCGACTCGAGCTCGGTCACTGATCTCTTTCGGTTTTCGGAATTATTTCGATCGCGGCCTCCGCGCCTTCCAGGGCCACTTCGGTCTGTCCGAGGGCATCCTCAAGAGCGATCTCTTCCGATTCGTTTTCCACCTCAAACCCGCGGAGCAGAGGAATCGATTGCTCGGTAAAGTTTTTCAGCAAGTCGAGAGGCTCCCGGAGGTCGCCGCGATTCTGCTCGTAGGCGTCGTCGATGTTGTCCATCGTTTCTTCCAGCGCTTGAAAATAGCCTCGCAGCAGCTCTGTCCGATCGAATTGGGTGAGATCGCTGTCGAACTCCTCCAAGTCCTCTTGGGCCCTGTCCAGCTCATCGGCGGTGTCGCGACTCAGAACGCGCACGATGGCTCGGGTAATCCGGCTGTTTCCACTCGTGCTCTCGACCTCCTGTTCCTGCTCTGCCAAGCCCAGGTTCGCCAGCCGGACCTGGGCGATTTGCAGGAGGATGGCGACACGCTTGTCAATCTCTTGTGCGGCACGAATCTCGTCAACTTCAAGTTCGGTGAAATAGTCCTGTGCGAAGGCCCCTGCCGAAGGGAATAAGGTGAGCAGGAGCACGATGAGGCTGGAAGCGATTCTAAATTGCATCTTGTTCCGGGAAGAGCATGTCGAGCATTTCTCCACGAATTTCGGATATCTCATTGGCTAGCCGATCCAGGGGTTGTCGGCGCTCAAAGTTCAGCCGTGCACCGATGTCGTCGACCTGTCGGAGGTGTTGCCTGAGGGCGATTTCCAGTTCCCTGTAGCCGCTGGCATCGTTTACGGCGTTCCGCCCGGAGTTCACCATCGTATCTCGCGCGTTGATAATGACAGCTTTGTATTCACCGACACGTTCCTCGATGAGTTCCACGTCGCCCAAGTCCACCGCGTCTCCTACAAAGCTGATAAGCAAGTCCGAAATACGAATCTGGATGCGGGTTCGCGCGACAGGATTGGTCGTGGTCTGAAGTGCAGCCCGTTCTTGGCTGAGCCGCCGCAAACGTTCGTCAAGCGATTCGGTGAACACGTTCGGACGGCTGGAACAGCCGATCAATCCGAGGAGCAAAATCCCGGCAACCACCGCTCGTGCAAGACTGGATCTATTTTTTTTCAATGAGATAGCGCTCCAGTGATTCGACCCTCTGTCTGACCTGAAAAGACCGGACATCGTCCGATCCGTCGTCGAGCTCAAGGAATCTATTATAGTGCAACAGCGCACGTTCGAATCCTCCCAAATTGTCGAAACAGAGCGCGACTGCGAAGTGCGAAGGCGCGTGATCCGGTCGTAGCGTGACGTACTGGAGCAGCACGACACCCGCATTCTGCCAGTCTTCACGCTCCATATAGATCGCCGCCAGAGTTCCCCAGCCTTCGACCCGTCCCGGTTCGATGTTCATGGCTCGTTGAATTGCGAGTTCTGCTCGCTCACTCATATCCATCTGGTAGTACGCCCGGCCCAATGTGTACCAGTAGTCTGAGCTTTCCGAATTCTGCTCGGCCAGCCGCTCGAACACGGCAGCGGCTTCGGCATACATCTCATTCGCCATGTAGGCCTCAGCCAGGGCAGGATCCGCATCGTCCAGATCCTCAAGGATTGCAATCGCTTCGGACAGCTGTTCCTGATTTCGCAAGACCCGTGCAAGCCGAAGCCGGATGTCGGTGTCACCTGGGGCCAGTTCGGCGGCCCTTTCGTAGTACTCGCGCGCGGTATCCAGGTTTTCTCGATCGGATTCGATATCGCCGGCTGCTACAAACACCGCGGGAGCAGCCGACCCCAGGCCTATCGCCACAATGAGTTCCCGGATGGCTTGATCGGTGTCATTCATGTCCCGGTAGATGAACCCCAATCGCTCGTGCGCCTCCACGAGTTCGGGTTCGATATCGAGAACTACGAGATATGCCTGGATTGCCTCGTCGATCCGGTCGCTCTGGTCGAGTAGCTGTGCCTTGTACAACGCAGGCAGCGGGTCTTCCGGCCGCAGAAGGGCCGCGTCGGCAAACTCCCCGATCGCCTCTCCGGACATGCCGTTTTCGTGCAGGAGGATGGCCAAGTTCATCCGGGCCTCGAAGATAGAGGGGTCCTCGGTGAGCATGGCGCGATAAGATTCCAGAGCACGGTCCGTTTGCCCATCCTCGCTCAGGGAAACAGCAAGATTAAAAAGGGAGCTCAGGTGTGATGGATCCTCAAGCAAGACGGCTTCGAGCTTGGATATCGCCTCGGTCCAGTGTTCGGCCTCCATCGCTACGATGGCTTCGGCGTATAGTCCCTCCAGGGGGATCGTTACCTCAACCGCCGCGGTCTGGATGACAAGGATTAGAAGAAGTTGGATGATCATCTTATTACTCTGAACGCCTCGGCTCCGCCTCGTTGTTCACCCGCGCCTCCGGGCAGGCGCGAGTCGTTTTAGGGACTGCTTCAACAATCAGTCGATCCCCATAGGCCTCGCCATCAGGATGATGGTGAGGGTCGCCGGTCGTTCGGCCAGGATGGCCGTAAGAACGACCGAGCGAAATCTTCTCTTAATGTCGAACCGTTCGGATGACCCAGCACAGCTGGCTTCGACATTAACAATTAACTGCTATGCCTTCAGCATCGGTTTCAGGAATTTGCCGGTGACCGATCGGCGCGACCGCGCTAATTGTTCAGGTGTCCCGACGGCGACGACCGTTCCGCCACCGTCTCCGCCCTCCGGTCCCAGGTCTATGATCCAGTCCGACGACTTAACGACGTCAAGATTGTGTTCAATGATCAACACCGATGCCCCTGCGCGAAGTAGACGCCGGAACGCTGTCAGCAACTTGTTGATGTCGTCGAAGTGCAGACCCGTCGTCGGTTCGTCGAGAATAAACAGCGTCTTGGGACTCGTATCTTTCGCTAAATATGATGCTAGCTTTATTCGTTGGGCTTCTCCACCAGAAAGCGTTGTGGCGGACTGTCCCAGACGCAGGTATCCCAACCCCACTTCGTCCAGCATCGTCAATTTCTTCACAATTCGCCCAGCGCCGGAGAAGAATCGAATCGCTTCGCGAACCGTCATTTGAAGGACATTGTAAATATTCTTCCCCTTGTACAGAACCTCCAGAACGCCGCTCCGGTAGCGCATGCCCTTGCATTCTTCGCATACCAGTTCGACGTCGGCGAGGAACTGCATTTCCACCGTTACGGTACCGTCTCCCTGGCATGTTTCGCAGCGTCCACCGGGAATGTTGAACGAGAAACTACCGGCCGTAAAGCCGTGGGACCTGGATCGTTCAGTCGACGCAAACAGATCCCGGACCTGATCGAAAGCCTTGATGTACGTCACGGGATTCGATCGCGGTGTCCGTCCTATCGGACTCTGGTCCACGAGCACGACATCCGTCAGCCATTTCGGATTTACTTCGATCGATCCAGAGAGCCCATCGGGTTCGGTGCCCTGGAGATAAGCTCTGAGAGACTCGTAGAGGCAGTTATGTACAAGTGTGGATTTTCCGGAGCCGGACACACCGGAGACTGTCGTCATCAGTCCAAGAGGAATTTCAACGTCAACATTCTTAAGGTTGTGCTTGGACGCCCCGCGGAGGATCAGCTTCTGTTTTCCAGGTTTACGTCTTTGGCGTGGGAGGGGGATTTTGAGCTCGCCGTTGAGGTACTTTCCGGTTAGCGATGCCGGAGTCTTTTCGAGCATGTCCAGCGGTCCTTGGAACACAAGATTCCCGCCGTTTTCTCCCGCTCCAGGTCCCAAGTCGATGATCCAGTCCGCAGCAGATATCATCTCACGGTCATGTTCTACAACGAGAACCGTGTTTCCCAGTTGTCTCAACTTCTTCAGGATGCTGATGAGCCGGACGCTGTCTTTGGGATGGAGTCCAATGGACGGTTCGTCCAAAACGTAGAGCGCGCCAACAAGTGTAGAGCCCAGCGAAGTTGCCAACTGGATCCGCTGGGCTTCGCCACCCGACAAGGTCGACGACAAACGGTCCAGTGTCAGGTATTGCAGTCCCACGTCGTTCAGAAATCGGAGGCGCGTTTGGATTTCCCATAGAATGCGTTCGGCGACCTCCGACTGGGTCGGAGTGAGTTTCAGCGTTGTGAAGAAATCGAACGCTTCTGCTGTGGACATTCGGGAAACGTCAGCAATATTTTTGTCTCCGACAAAAATGTCCAGAGCCTCTTGACGCAAACGCGCTCCCTTACACTCGGGACATACGGTGTAACCCCTGTACCGGCTGAGAAACACTCGAACGTGCAGTTTGTATTTCTTTGTTTCGAGATAGTCGAAGAACGAACGGACTTTTTGAGTGACGAAGGCCTGATGCTCCTTATCGAGTTCCTGGAAGGGTAGGTCCAGAGGAATTGACCGTTCCAGGGCTTCCTTCTTCAGGTCATTCAGATAACGACGGTACCGGGGCTTCGTCCATGGCACGATCGCGCCCTCTGCCAGAGGCTTGCCTTTGTCCGGAATCGCAAGGTTCAAGTCCAGGTCGATTGTGTTGCCGAATCCCTGACAGCGGGAACACGCACCAAAGGGGTTGTTGAAGGAAAAGAGCCTCGGTTCCGGTTCTTCGTAGCGAACATCGCAATTCTTACACTCGAAACGCTCGCTGAATCGCTGCTGCGGGTGGGCACCGTCTTCGGGAGCAGCTTCCTGAATGACGACTTCGCCGTCGTTTTCATGAAAGCAGATCTCGACGGAGTCGATCAACCGCTGGCGCATGTCCGGAGTGACGGTGAGCCGATCTACAAGCACATAACTTGCGTCGGTGAAGTCCGCATCGATTAGGGATTCAGGCCGGGAATATTCAAAAGTACGGCCGTCCTGATAAACCTTTCCGAAGCCGCGCCTCTTGAGATCTCCCAGACAATCCGCTATCTCGCTCTCCGATTCCAGGCGCGGGATCGGAAAAAGCACGTAGAAACGTGTTCCTTCGGGCCAACCCGCGACGGCCGCAAATATTTGATCGACGGTATCGCGTTCCACAGTCTTTCCACATTGCCTGCAGATGGTGATACCTACGCGCGCGAAGAGGAGGCGCACATAGTCGTAGATTTCGGTGGAGGTTCCGACCGTGGAACGTGGTGTCCGCGACGTGTTTCTTTGGCGGATGGCTATCGCCGGTGCAATGCCCGTTGCATCGTCGATGTCAGGTTTTTCGATCCTTTCCAGGAACTGGCGGGCGTAGGCGGAGAGGGATTCGATATAACGGCGCTGCCCTTCAGCGTAGATCGTATCGAAAGCCAGTGACGACTTGCCTGAGCCGCTGACGCCGGTCACAACCGTCAGTGCGCTGTGAGGAATTTCGAAATCGATGTTCTTGAGGTTGTGAACCCGGGCGCCTCGAACCGCGATCCGCTCTTCCTCAGATGGCTTCAGGGCCTTGGCCATAACCCCAAAGTATATCTCAGACCGCAGGGAAGATTTTCAACACGATGGCAACGGGTAGTGCCTTCGTTCAAAACTCAGTCGTCGGCCGGAAGGGGATTTCGCTCGGTCGTTCAATCGGACATCCTGTCCGAACCCTCGGCGACCCTCGCCATCATCATGATGGCGAGGCCTATAGGGATCGACCGAATGTTGAAGCAGGTCAGGAAGGACCCGCACCGGTATGACGATGCGGGTGGATGTCTTTGATGAGAAGACGCGAGCCCGTGCGTCAGGGGAAGAAGTTGATTAGATCAAGTCAGAAATTACGTGCGTTTTCAAACTGAGGCACTACCAGGTAAGGAAGGATTCAGTCGGATCCTTGACCGGACTTTGTTTGCTTGTTTCGTTCCGAAAAGAGATGAGTGTGGGGGAATGCTTAACTGCCGGTGAAGCGTTCGACGTTGGTAGGCGTGATTGTGAGGGTGCGGACTTGTCCGTCGCGGCCCAGGTTGGGGACCTCGAGACCGTTAATGCTGAGTGTCAGTCCGGCTGCGTTGCCGATCGTCATTTCCAATGCTTCGTTGGCCGAGTATCGTCGCGTCGTGCCGGCTCCCAGAATGGCGCCTTCGACAACGGCTTTCCCGTCGGACTGCACGGAGATCCATGTCTCGTTGTGGACGTCAATTCGCACGTCGACTCTGGTGGCGGCGTCCGTCAGCTCCGGTTGTGTTGTCCGGGAGGTCACGCTTGAAACCCGGCTGGGGCCGATGACGGGCGCGGGCGTTTCCGGAGTCAGTGGCATTGTCGCCGGTTCTGTTCTGGCCGACACCACGGTTTCCCCAATCCGCGAGGAGGCCGCCTCGGTTGGCATCCCGGGGTCGCTGGCGAAGACGTAGAACAAGACCACGAGCACAATCAGGCTGCCGATGGCGATCGGCAATACGTGGCCCTCTGATGTTTCCAGGGAGACGTTCGACAGTGTTTCCGATTCTTCCGCGCTAGCTTCTCCAACGAGCTCTTTGTATTCGGAGACGCATAGCTCCGGGTCGATACCCAGTCGATTCGCGTATGTGCGAATGAAGCCCCGATTGAACAAGCCCCCCGGTAGGTCGTGAAACGTTTCTTCCTCAATCGCGCGCAAAAAACGCATGCTGATGCGCGTTTCCTGCGCGATTTCTTCCAGCGTGAGGGCTTTTGACTCGCGTGCTGATTTGAACCTGTTTCCGAAACCCGACATGATTGGGCGCAGACTCCTGTTTCGATGGGTAGGAAGGATCTTATAAATTAGACACTTAGGAGTCAATTGCTTTTGTCTATTGTTTCTGCTACCGTACGCGAGGCCGTCCGGCGACAGAATCGACCAATCGCATCAAAATTGAGGGCGCACCCCCTTGGGCGTGATGGGCGAAGCACTCGGTCTCATTGAAACTGTTGGCTTTACGGGTGCCGTGGAGGCTTCCGATGCCATGCTGAAGGCTGCGAATGTCTCGCTCCAGGGCAAGGACTACGCCTTGAACGGCTATGTTGCCGTATGGATCCGTGGGGATGTGGGCGCTGTAAAGGCAGCAACCGATGCCGGTGCAGCCGCCGCCCGGAGGCTGGGCGAACTGGTCAGTGTCCACGTTATTCCGATGCCATATGGGGATGTGGACGAGATGATCGGAAGATAAACGACAGGCGTGGGGAGGGCTTGAAATGAGTTCTTTCAACACGAAGACGCAAAGATAACGAAGTCCGGGTATATCATCTGTTTTGTTTCAGGTCGTTTGTGCCCCTCCGTACTGCTTCGTTACCTTCGTGTTGAAACAAATACGTTCGGTTTTGTCGGACTTCTGCAAGCGAGGCAATGGATAAAGATCTTAACTCCATACAGGAAGCACGGCGACTCGTCGAAGCAGCCCATGCTGCCTGGAAGAAGTTCGAAGAGTTCTCCGAAGAACAGGTCGAATCGATTCTTGAGGCGATCTCTCTAGCCGGCATTGCCCATGCCCGCACTCTCGCTGAAATGGCCGTGGAAGAAACCGGCTTCGGTCGAGTCGAGGACAAAACCCTCAAAAATCTTTTCTGCGCGCGCGACGTTTATGCAGCAATCCGGCCGCTGAAGACGGTTGGGATCGTCAGCGAAGATAAAGAGCAGAAGATCATTGAAGTCGCCAGTCCCGTTGGGGTGATCGCAGGGATCATTCCGTCGACGAATCCGACCTCGACCACAATCTACAAGGCACTGATTGCTCTGAAAGGGCGTAACGCGATTGTCTTCAGTCCGCATCCGTCTGCCGTCCGATCGATCAATGAAACAGTGCGAATCATGCGTGAGGCGGGGGAAGGGGCCGGGGCTCCGCCGGGCGTGCTGTCTTCCATGGAAACACCGACCATGGAGGGGACAAATGAGCTGATGAAGAATCGGCAGACGGCTGTGATACTGGCGACCGGCGGGCCGGGACTTGTCCAGGCAGCCTACAGCGCGGGTAAGCCGGCCTTTGGTGTCGGACCTGGAAACGTTCCAGCTTATATCGAGCAGTCTGCGGACGTGGAGAAGGCCGTCGCTGACGTGCTGACCGGCAAGTGTTTTGACAACGGCACGTTGTGCTCTTCCGAGCAAAGCCTGATCGCGGACGATGCGATCCGCGATACAGTCCTGGCCCAGCTCGGTTTGCAGGGCGCCTATGTCTGTAACGATGCCGAAAGCCAACAGCTCGAGAGCGTTATTCAGACGCCTGGAGGGACTCTCAATATCAATATTGTCGGGCAGTCCGCGAAGCGCATCGCGGGGATGGCCGGTATCGAGGTCCCCGCTTCGACGCGGGCGCTCATCGGAATGGCTCGGGGTGTCGGGCGCCAATACCCACTTTCAATGGAAAAGCTCAGCCCGGTGCTTGCGTTCTACAGCGTCAAGGACTGGAAAGAAGGATGTCAGAAATGCATCGACATCCTGAATTTTGGAGGCTTGGGGCACACGCTGGGTTTGCACTCGACTGACGATGGAGTCATTCGAGAATTTGCCCTGCAAAAGCCCGCGTATCGCATCTGCGTGAACACGCCGGCAGCACTCGGTGCCGTTGGTTACACGACTAATCTCTTTCCTGCGATGACCCTGGGTTGTGGCGCCTTTGGGGGGAACATCACCTCAGACAACATTTCACCGCTTCATCTGATCAACCTAAAGCGTGTCGCTTTCGGAGTTCGTGAAGTGGTATCGACGGCTTCTGAAGCCAAGGTGTCCGAGCCGGTGCGTTCGGGAGCGATCGACCGGAGCCAAATCGCCTCCATCGTCGATGGCTGGCTGGAGGGGAAGGCCGCAACCACAGGTCCCATACTTCCTAAAGCCGCACTTGGGCAAACGGTGATTTCGGCTGAAGCGGCGGGTCCTGCACCTCCGTTGGCGAATTACGAGCAACTGGAGCCGTCGGTGGTGGCGGCGCCTTCTTCCCCTCCGAATCCGGCAGAGTTCGTCAGTGAAGATGACGTCCGCACGGCCGCCGCGTCCAATAGCAAGATCATCATCGACGACCACACGATACTCACACCTTCTGCCCGCGACCTGGGTGCACAACTCGACGTTTTCGTCGGGAACGAATAGCTCAGATTTCTTACAGCAAAGGAAGACAAGATGAGTTGGTGGCTTCGGTCGGAAGCTCGGTGCTTAAGAGCTTCGTCTTGACCCAGTCGGAGCATCTTCTTACTCTGAACGCACGGGCTCGCCTCGTTGTTCACCCGCGCCTCGCGGCAGGCGCGGGTCGTTTTAGGGACTGCTTCAACAATCAGTCGATCCCCATAGGCCTCGCCATCAGGAAGATGGCAACGGTCGCCGGTCGTTCAGACAGGATGTCTGAAAGGACGACCGAGCGAAATCTTATATCGCGAGCCTCTGACCGGGGACACTAGTGGCCTGTAACAGAGGTATGGACAGCAGCGCCGATGGGTCTTGCCGGCGAGGTCGAGGCGCGAGACGGAAATCGATGCCCTGACATCGATGACGGCTCGCAACGACGAGAACGCCGGCAACCCCCATCGGCCCAAAGGGTTCGGGCGGAACGGGACCGTCTGCGTCGTTGCACCTTCTCGGAATGAAAGAGCATTGCCTCGGGCGGCGCGCCTGGCATTCGATCCCGTTGCGCTCCGAACGCTGCTATCAATACCTCTGTTACAGGCCACTAGCTCGCCCACGCTTAACAAGCTTGGAAGTATTGGGCTAGCAACATAGGGCATTGGGAACCCTCACGGGTTGATCCCGCTGAATCTTACACAGCCTGTTCCTTCCCAACCTTTGCGGTCTCAGCACCTTTGCGGTGAATCCCCCGTCCCGCTTACATGATACGATCTGGAGATGCGTCTGGAGAGGATTCACGCGTACCAGTTGGTTCGTGTGCTTCGCGTTACGATCCCGATTGTCGTCCTCGCCTTGATCAGCGTCCTCGTCTGGAACTATCAGTACCGTTCGGGTGAGGAACCCGCGCCTCTACCTACCCCTCCGAAGTTGGTTGAAAACGTTTCGGAATTGGCCGAGGAAATCAAGTTTTCACAGACCGATCGTGCACGAACGGCTTTCACCGTGGAAGCCCGCACCAACCTGGGTTTTACCGACGGGCGCAATTTGCTCGAAGATGTGACGGTGGTCCTCTTCGGTGAAGATGATTCGATCCCCGAACGTCGGATACACGGTGATCGCTGTGGGTACGATCAGGAAACGAACGATATTCAGTGCGACGGGAACGTGGAAATGCAATTGGATCCAGTCACCTCAGGTCGAACCGCCTCCATGAGGTATAGCCATGGGAGTCGGACGATCACGACTCTGGCCGCCACCGAGATCGTCCGGCCTGGAGCGTTCCAGGGCCGGGCAGATCGCATGAGTCTCCTTGTAGCAGACAATGTTCTCGACGTTAGCGGCAGGGTCCGCATCGTTATGGCTGACGGCGCTGTTCTGGAAACTGAAACCGCCCGTTACGACCAGGGGGCGAACCTGATTCGGGTTGAGAATGGATTGCGAATGACAAACCCACAAGGGACAGTTTCGGGTACCGAGGCGGAGATAGAATTGAATCCGGAGACACTGGAGCCCCGGCAGATAAGGGTTTGGGCCGATGTTGGAGCGGAGTTGGCCGGCCCGTCGAGCCTGTTGTCGCTGACGGCAAATGAGTTGACCGTCCAAATGTCCCAAAGCCGAGTGATCGCCGCCCGGGCCGACGGCCGCGCGGTTCTGGAATCTCTGGAAGGAGAATCGACTCGGATTCTAAGCGGGGACACGCTTGATGCCGCTTTCGATGAGTCCGGCCGCATTCAGTCGGTTGAAGCTCAGGGAAACGGACAGATGCGGCTCGAGGGTGGAGAGCGTCTCGAGTCTCGTCGGATTCGGAACGAATTGGCCGGCGCGATTTCGACGGCGGAAGACTCCGTATTGGAGTTGGGTGAATACCGCCTGGAGGGAAGCTATTTCGTCGTTCAACAGGGGGAGGTTATCACTTTCCGAACCGAGCGCCCGGCCTCGATTGAGATGCCGGGCGGGTCGTTGCACGGAGGTCACACCGAGGCCCGGTTTGATACGGACACACGCACCTTGATTAGCATCGTACAGAATGGGGACGTTGAATTTGTGCAGGATGGCAGGACGGGATCTGCTGAACGCATTGAGATTCAAACAGGCGGTAACCGCGTCCTTCTGGCGGGAGGTTCCAGAATAGAGGATGCCGCGTTTCAAATGAATGCCGACGAGATCGTTCTCAATCAGGAAAGTGGATCGTTTGAGGCCGCGGGATCAGTGCGAACGCTGTGGACGGATAGCGAAGAGCCGGTATTGGTTCTCAGTGGCCGCGCCGCAGGAGATGAAACGCGGGTCACCTTTTCGGAAACGACGGAATTGTGGAGTGGTAACACCCATGTTAGCGCGTCCATGATCGATGTCGATCCAACGCGTCGTAACTTCTTGGCGGTGAACGAAGTCGTTTCGATCATCGATGATCTTCGTTTTTGGTCGGACCGGATGGAATTTGATGAACGGGGCGGGACCCTTCATCACTCTGGAGGTGTCCGTGCTCTGTCTGATGCTGTTGAACTGAATGCAGCGGACCTGCGTGTACGGTTGATCGACGGGGAGGCTGACGAAGTCGTCGCGACCGGGGACGTGAGTATTCAGGGGCCTGAGTTTGACGGTCGGGGCGATGCTGCTGTCTATGTCCGTTCGAGCGCGACGATCACGCTGACAGGGCAGGAGGCTGAAGTCTCAGACTCCGTCAATGGCGCTGTCAGTGGATGCCGACTGGTGCTCGACGTTGAAACCAGAGATGCCACGGTAGAGAGCGATGATGATTGCCGCGTTGTTAGCCGACGCGCAGTAAACAATTAAAGCCAATGGCCGCTTT
This sequence comes from Terriglobia bacterium, assembly GCA_965218085.1. Classification (GTDB taxonomy): domain Bacteria; phylum Acidobacteriota; class Terriglobia; order 20CM-2-55-15; family 20CM-2-55-15. The sequence continues at coordinate 1,573,536 of CBDCKF010000002.1, forward strand.
AGAGACCATCAATATTCGAAAGTCGTATAAGAATCGCACGGTGGTGACGGACGTGAACGTCAGCGTGTCACAGGGAGAAGTGGTGGGTCTCCTTGGTCCCAACGGAGCCGGGAAGACGACGACATTCTATATTCTCGTTGGATTAACCCAGCCCGACTCAGGCGCTGTCCGGTTGGCCGATAACGACATCACAGATCTGCCGATGTACCTCCGGGCACGTAACGGCATCAGCTATCTACCCCAAGAAGCATCGGTGTTCCGCAAGCTGACTGTCGAGGCCAATATCATGGCGATTCTGGAGACTCTCCCACTGTCGGGCCAGGAACGGCGTCATCGTTTGGAGGAATTGCTCGAAGAGTTTGGCATCGCCCACGTCCGCAAGAACCTGGCCGACACTCTGTCCGGTGGCGAACGCCGTAGGGTTGAAATCGCACGGTCCCTCGTGATTTCTCCGAAGTTTATCCTGTTGGATGAACCCTTCTCGGGAATCGACCCCATCACGGTTCTTGAGATACAGAAAATCATCCAGCACCTCAAGACCAAGCAAATCGGAATTCTCATTACCGACCACAATGTCCGCGAGACTTTGCAGGTAACCGACCGCGCCTATATCATCAACGATGGCACTATCTTCCGTTCCGGAACTCCGGAGGAGTTAGGAAATGACCAGGAAGTCAAAAGGGTTTATCTCGGCGAGCATTTTAGTTGGAATTGAGTGGTGGAACCTGGTGTTCTCTTAGGTTTTTCTAATGCGGATGTGGTTTCTGATTTGCGGAGTGCCGTGTCCATCCCGTAACATTCGCGGAAGATCAACTTTATGTCCCGTCTGAAATAGTTATGGCATATCTCGAACACAGGCTGGCCCTGAAAACGAGCCAGAAACAGGTTCTCACTCCCGGTCTGGTCCAGATGGTGAGCCTCCTTGCTCTTAACAAGCTGGAACTCGTGGACATGATCGCCGAAGAGCTTGTGGAGAATCCCGTGTTGGAGGAAGCCACCGAAATAGTTGAAGAGCAGGAACTGGAATCACCGCAGGAGAAAACCGAGCCAGGGGATGAGACCGACGCGCAGTACGAACTGCTGAATCAGCGGGAGGAAAACGCTGAGCCGACGGTCGAAAAACCCGAACCCGATGCACCTGACGAAGACGAGTTCCGTGATTTCGATCTTCAGGAATTCGAGAACTACCTCAGCGACGGGGCTTCCCGTCCGAGGGAAACAGAGGTGTTCGAACGCCCGTCCTTCGAAAGCTTCCTGTCACGTCCGTCCACGTTGAACGATCATCTCGAATGGCAGCTAGGCCTGGTGGCTATCGACTCGGATGAACGGGACGCCTGCGACTCGATTATCGGTAATCTCAATGAGGACGGATATCTTACCGGGGCCAATGAGAAGGGTGTTGAAGTGCCCGTTTCTCTCGAGGAAATCGCGAACTCGGGCCATCATACGCTCGGAATGGTCGAACGGGCGTTGCTGAGGGTTCAGAGCTTCGATCCCCCCGGTGTCGGCGCGCGGGATCTTCGGGAGCGTTTGCTCATCCAGCTTTCCCTTCTCAATGAAGACAACGCGACCGCCATGCAGATTGTTACCGATCATCTGCGGAAACTTCAGAACCATCAATATAAGGAAATTGCCAAGGCGCTGGGACGACCCATGCCGGAGGTTCTGGCCGCTCTGGAACTCATCCAGACCCTCGATCCACGCCCCGGCCAGAAATACAATAAGCCCGAGGCCCGGCATATTGAACCGGACGTGTATCTGGTGAAAGTGGGGAACGAATATACCGTCGTCGCTAACGAAGATGAAGTCCCGCAGCTTCGGCTCAACCAGACTTACCGGAAAATGCTCAAGAAGGGAGCAGACTTCAACAAGGACGTTCGCAACTATGTGAAAGACCGTTTCAAGTCTGCGGTCCAACTCTTGAAGAACATCGAACAGCGGAAGAACATCATCGTCAAGGTATGTGAGTCCATCGTTAAACACCAGAATGGATTCCTGGACAATGGAATCGATGCCTTGAAACCAATGATGATCAAAGATGTCGCTGAAGAGGTTGGAGTGCATCCGTCGACGGTGAGCCGGGCTGTCGCCAACAAGTTCGCGTACACGCCTCAGGGGATGCTCGAACTGCGATTCTTTTTCTCTGAAGCCGTCAAAGGCACCAATGGTCGGAACACATCCCTCACACTGGTTAAATTGAAGGTCAAACGGCTGATCGATAGTGAAGATGGCCACAAACCACTGACAGATGAGAAACTTGCGGGTCTGTTACAGGACGATGGCATCTCGGTTACGCGCCGTAGCGTCACCAAGTACCGGGAAGACCTGAAGATTCCCAGCACTCACCAACGAAGACTTAGAATCTGAGCGACGGAGCGAATCCCGTGAAAGTGGAATTTACTGGGCGACATCTCGACGTTACTGAACCTATTCGAAGGTTTGCCTTGGATCGTCTCGAGCGATTGAGGTCGCTGCCCGAAATCATAGATGTGCATTTTATTTTGACCGCTGAGAACCGCCAGAGGTACATAGCGGAAGTCAATTTGAAGACACGCAACGATTTTCTCAATAGCACGGACGCCACCAGCGACTTGTATACCTCGATTGCCTCGGTGCTGGACAAGATCGAGAGGCAGGTGCAGAAGTCCAAAACGAAGAACCTTAAGCAACGCCGGGCTGCGGCGAATCCTCGTGTGATCGAGGCGGAGTCGGTGGCCAAGGTCGCACCGGAAATCGCCGACCGGCTGCCCGAAATCGTCCGTTCCAACCATGCGGGAACTAAACCGCTCAGCATTGACGATGCGGCCACGGAACTTGGCGCATCGGACAAAGGTTTCTTCTTATTCCGCAATTCCAAGACCGACAGGTTGAATGTCGTTTACACGCGCAAGGACGGCGACATTGGCTGGATCGATCCGGATCAATAGCCGCAGCGTCCTCTTTACCTAGCAGGGTGCTGAAAAAGTCTTCACTGACTTTTACAAGAACGCCTCGCGAGAAGTGTGATTCTCGCGTGGCTCACATTTTCAATGGCTTACAGCCATCGAAAATGGCGACACATCCTGTGTCGTGTAGCAGGCCCCCGAAGAACCGAGTTTTTCAGCAGCCTGCTATAGTAATCTGCCCGAATCCGTGTAATCTGCCTACATGAAGGGCTCGTCTCTTGTCATCATCACCGGGCCAAGCGGAGCCGGAAAGGGCACTCTGCTGAGGGCCCTCGAAGACCGGGGTTATTTCTGCGTCGACAACCTGCCAGTCGGACTTCTAACGAAATTTTCCGAGCTGCTTCTGAAATCAGACGAAGAGGTGTCGCGTGGCGCTCTCGTTGTCGATGTGCGTGAAGGCGAGACCCTGGCCACGTTTCCCGATGTGCATGATCAGCTGAAATCGATTCCGGACCTCGACGTGTCGCTCTATTTTCTGGATGCCTCGGATGACGCCTTGGTGCGCCGATATAGTGAAACCCGCCGGCCCCACCCTTTCGATTCGACGCGTCCGGTTCGCGAAGCGATTCCTCTGGAACGGGAGCGGCTCGCTCCAATCCGCGCGATGGCCGACCATGTCGTAGATACGTCACACTTTTCAATTCACGAACTCCGGACTTATGCGGACCGGTTGTTTAAAGCCCAGGGCCCCCTACCTCTCCTCGTTACCTTGGTCAGCTTCGGATATAAGTATGGGATACCAATCGATGCCGATTTGCTCTTTGATGTTCGGTTCCTACCCAACCCCTACTTCGTTCCCAATTTGAAGCCTCTTACGGGTTCCGACCAGCCGGTGGTCGACTACATGAAGAGCCATGAGACAACACAGGAGTTCCTCGAGCACCTGGAATCGATGATGAACTTCCTCCTGCCCCAGTTTGAGAAGGAAGGGAAATCCTACCTGACTGTTGCGATCGGCTGTACCGGTGGCCGCCACCGCTCCGTGATGATCGTCAATGAAACCGCCTCGCTGGCCGATCCCAAACGCGGCCTCAAAGTAATCCACCGCGACGTCGAGAAATAAAGATCTCAACACGAAGTTCACGAACAGAACGGAGGTTCGCGAAGGTTAGTGGCCTGTACCACCCAAATTGAGACCGGCGTTTGGGCCAAACGGTACCGAATTCTAGGAGTCGGCGAGGAGGAAATGCTCCTTCATTCCGACGAGTCGACGACAACGAAGACGATGCCGTTTCGCCCGAACCCTTTGGGCCGATGGGGGTTGCGGGCGATATCTTTGTTGCGAGCCGTCGTCGATGTCAGAGCATCGACTTCCATCTCGCGCCGCGATCTCACCCGCAAGACCCATCGGCGCAGGTCCCAATTCGGGTGGTACAGGTCACTGGTAAGTATGAAAACAATACCTTCGTGAACTTCGTGCCTTCGTGTTGAAAGATCCCCATTGCAGTCACCCTTGCCTTGGTCTTGTGCGATGCCAATAAGTGTTAGAATCGAGCCATGATTGGCGGCCTTATTGTGACTCATGGCAGGCTCGCGATTGAGCTGTTGAATGCGGCTGAAGCGATCGTTGGGGATATTCAAAACGTTGCCGCGGTGTCGATTGGTTGGCACGACGACGTCGATATGGCATCGTCCATGGTCGAAAAAGCGATTAAGCGTGTGGATACCGGGTCCGGAGTGCTGGTTCTGACCGATATGTTTGGCGGCACACCTACCAATATCGCATCGACTTTTTTGGACGAGGGTGTGATCGAAGTCGTTACGGGAGTCAACCTGCCGATGCTCATTAAGCTCATTCAGATTGGAGCTGAGGTCGACCTGGCTGAGGCGGCAAAGTTGGTGGGCGAGAACGGGCAGAACAACATTTACATCGCCAGCAAACTGCTCTCTCCCCGATCCCAGTCATGACCACACGCGAAGTCGTTATTGGCCATAGGTTGGGCTTGCACGCGCGCGCTTCAGCTAAGCTGGTGCAACTTTCAGGACAGTTCCGTTCAGAAATCAGCATTTCCCGGGCTGATCAAGATCGAGGTGAGCCCGCCGACGCCAGGAGCATCCTGGCGATTTTACTGCTGGCGGCGAGCCAGGGAACCCGAGTCAAAGTTCAGGCCGATGGCGAAGACGAGGATTCCGCGATGAAGGCCGTTTGCGATTACCTGAAAGGTTAAGCGTTAAATCGGACGGGCTATAACCATGACTGTAGTGGAACGGAAGCTGGAAGGCATAGCGGCGTCTCCTGGGATTGCCTTCGGGCATGCGGTGACGGCATGGGACCCGGAGTTGGTTACCCTCAATTACTCTCTGGAACCCGAGGAGGTCGACTCCCATGTTGAAAATTTCCGGCGTTCGATAGAGAAGTCCCGCTCGCAGTTGGGAAAAATGCAGCTTAAGTTGGAGCAGTCCCGCGGCGGCGACTCGACCACACTGATCGATGCCCACCTGCTCATCCTCGAAGATCGAATGTTCGTCAATCGAATAATCGATAAGATCAAGAGCGATCAGATCAACGCGGAGTGGGCGATTCAATCGGTCAGCCGGACGATTCTGGAAGCCTATGACCGCGTCCGCGACCATTATCTTCGCGACCGGCGTGGCGACCTCGAGGATGTTGTCCGGCGCCTTTTGTTCAACCTGCGTTCATATCAACCACCGACATTTCGATCGCTTCGCTATCACACCATCCTGGTAGGCCGGACCATACTGCCGTCAACTTTACTCGAGTTGAAATCACCCCGATTGGTCGGACTTGTTTCCGAGACCGGCGGTCCCTTGACCCATACTGCGATCATGGCGCGTTCGATGGACGTGCCTGCAGTGACGGGTGTTGCAGATGTGCTTCTGGGTCTGATTTCAGGAGAATTGATCATTGTCGACGGCGACGAGGGTGTGGTCATACGTGCGCCGTCGGAGGAGACACTGGAAGTTTATCGGGAACGCGCCAAGCAGGAGGAACAATCCCGTCAGAGCTTGGCACGGGTGAGCAAGGCTCCATGTGTGACGAAAGACAGGATATCCATCCTGCTGGGCGCCAACATCAACTTTAAGGACGATGTGAAGTCCGTGGTAGCCAACGATTGTGAGGCCATCGGTCTATATCGCACCGAGTTTGATTTCTTCCGGGAAGGCACTCCACTCACCGAAGAAAAATTGGTCGAGGATTATTCCTACGTCTTGTCCGAGGCCAGCACGCTGCCCATCAACATTCGGGTGATCGACGTGGGTATGAGGGAGGGTCTGGACGGCACTTCTACAGCGTCCCGTGCCCGGGGCCTGCGTTTCCTGCTGGAGAACAGATCGATTTTCCGCAAGCAACTTCGGGCTATTTACCGGGCCTCTCCGAAGGGCCATGCGCGGATCGTCCTTCCGTTTGTTTCAACTTTGAACGAATTATCGGAAGCCAATCACATCATTGCCGACGTCCGTCGGAGATTGACTCAGAAGGGAATCGAATTTGACGAGACCGTGCCTCTCGGGGTGATGGTTGAGACGCCCGCGGCGGCACAAACCTGTGATCTGATGGCGTCGGAAGTCGATTTCTTTTGCCTTGGAACAAACGACCTGATTCAGTACCAACTTGCGATCGATCGCACGGATCAGTCGAGTCTGGACCTGTATAATCCTTTCCATCCCGCAGTCCTCCGGCAGTTGAGGCAGGTGCACGATCTGGTCGCTCCCACCGGAAAGCCGATCGTCGTGTGCGGGGAAATCGCCGCTGACCCACTTCCGGCGGCAGTCTTACTCGGACTGGGATTTACGGCTCTTTCGGTGAACATGGGAGCGTACCCGCTTATCAAGAAGTTCATTCGTTCGGTTTCGCTCGCCGAACTGCGTGAACTCACTAATGGGCTCCTGAACTTGCGAAGCCACGTAGAGATCAAAGAACGCGTTCGGGAAGTGCTGGGGGACCGATTGGAACAGTGAGCGAGGCCGCACAGTCAGCATTACCCGAACTTCGAAAGTACGTGAGGCCTTATGCGTGGACTCTGGTCATGGCGCTTCTGCTTGTGAGCGTCGTCGGTGTTCTTGAAGCGGTATCGCCCTTTTTGATCGGCATGGTGTTCGACACGGTTCTGGAGCAATCCGAGACACCGCCTTTGGTAACACCGTTTTTCGACATCCCACTAAATATCGCACCGCAGTACGGCATCTGGTTGCTCGCGGCTCTCGTGGTGGTCACCATTCTGAAAGCCATCGCGGAATATGGTTCCATCGCGGCGACCGCGTACCTAGGGCAATCTGTCGTCCGGGATCTCCGAACCGAAGTCTATGGCTCCATTGTGTCCCAACCCATCGGCTTCTTCGCGCGATATCCAACGGGAGAGTTGATTTCCCGTGTTTCTGCCGACGTCGAGAAAGTGCAAAGTGCGGTCTCGGAGACCCTGGCCGAGTTCTTGAAGCAAGGGGCTATCCTTCTGTTTCTTCTTGTGGCAATTTTCCTGATCGATTGGAAGCTGGCAATCAGCTCCCTGGTACTGGTCCCGATGGTTTTATATCCGGCGGTGTGGTTTGGCAGACGCCTGAGGCGCTTGAGCCACTCCAACCAGGAGGAAATGGCCGGAATGGCCAATATCCTCTTCGAGACGTTTTCAGGAAACCGAATCGTCAAGATCTTCACGATGGAGACGGCGGAGTTGGCCAAGTTCCGTGCTGCCGCGAATCGGGTATTTCGCTTGAGCATCCGGCAACGGCTAACGTGGGCGCTATCATCCCCCCTGATGGAAATTCTGGGGATTTTCGTGGTCGTGGGGCTCTTGCTATACGCTCGAAACGAAATTCAGGCCGGACGGATGAGCGTAGGATTGTTCTTGGCTTTCATAATCGCGGTAATCAAACTATATGACCCTATCCGCAGAATGAGCGGTATCAACAATTCGTTCCAGCAAGCCATAGGGGCTTCGGAGAAGCTGTTCGAGATTCTGCGCTCGGATGCGGAGCCTGACCCGGGACAACGTGAACTGGATGAGTTTCGCCAGGCGATTCGATTCCGTGAAGTCCGGTTTGAATACTCACCCGGGGAAACGACTCTAAACGGTATTTCATTCACTCTGTTGCGGGGAGAAGTATTGGCTCTGGTCGGTCCCAGCGGCGTCGGGAAGACGACGCTGGTGAACCTGCTTCCGCGCTTTTACGATGCCAGCGAAGGTAGAGTTGAGATTGATGGTGTGGATGTCCGTGGTTTCAGGTTGCGTTCCCTGCGCGACAAGATCGCCATGGTGACTCAAGATGTCGTTCTCTTCAACGATACGATTCGAACCAACATCGCTTACGGCAACCCGAAGGCCACCGAAGAGGAAATGCGGTCGGCAGCGCGTGCCGCGCTTGTCGATGACTTTGTGTCCGGTTTCCCCGAGGGATACGAGACCGTGATCGGAGAACGGGGACTGCGGCTCTCCGGTGGAGAACGCCAACGTATTTCGATTGCTCGTGCCTTACTCAAAAATGCGCCGATTCTGATCCTCGACGAGGCAACGTCTTCGCTTGACACCGAGTCGGAGGCTCTTGTTCAACGCGCCCTGGCCAACCTTATGGAGGGCCGGACAACAATTGTCATCGCCCACCGGCTGTCGACAGTAAGGCGTGCAGACCGCATCCTTGCACTTTCCGATGGCCGCGTCGTCGAGCAGGGGACCCATGATGATTTGATATTACGACGTGGGCTGTACTGGAAGCTTCACCAACTCCAATTTGAGGATGTGCCTTCATGATAATGAGCATGACCGGTTTCGGATCGGGCCGCGCTGAGGTCCCGAACCTGACCATTTCCGTTGAAGCCAAGACGGTTAACCACCGCCATCTGGACTTGCATATTCGCTTGCCGGCTGAGTTTCAGAGCCTGGAACCGGTTGTGAGAAAGGCCGTATCGGGTAAGTTGCGCCGCGGACGCGTGGATATCTTCGTGAAGATCGAATTGACGAAAGAAGGCGTGAAGGTGGAGGCTGATCCGGCACTCATCGAGTCCTACATCGAACTCGTCGGAGACCTCCAGCGCCGTTTTCCCTTAACTGGAGACTTGACCCTTGAGACCATATGCAAGTTGCCCGGCGCCATTACCGTGTCCAGCAACAATCTGGCTTCCGAGGAGCAATTGTCCGTGACCGAGAATCTTGCCAAGGCTTCGCTGGATGCAGTCGAGCAGGTATTGGAAATGCGCAAGAAGGAGGGTGCAGCTCTCGTAGAAGATCTATTGCAGCGGATCGATAACATCCGCAGCCACCTTGAGACAATCCGTCAGGGTGCCACAGGGCTACTCCAGCACTACAGAGAGCTACTGACAAGTCGGGTTTTGGAGCTGGCCCCGAATCTGAACGTGGATAGCAGTCGACTCGAAATCGAGGCTCTCATTCACGCCGAGAAGAGCGATATTGCTGAGGAAATTACACGTTTGGTGAGCCACCTGGATCATTTCAGCGAAATCACGTCGCGCAAGGTTGAGGCCGGCAAAAGGCTGGACTTTCTCCTGCAGGAGATGAATCGCGAGGCAACCACTATTCTGTCGAAGACCTCCGGTTTGAACCAGTCGGGAGCCAGCATTGGCGAGGCCGCGATCGAGATCAAAGTCGAAATCGACAAGCTCCGAGAGCAGGTCCAAAACATCGAATAATATGGGGTCAGAGCCCTATATCACTATATTAGGGCGTGTTAACACTAACGTAGTGCCTCGACGATGAGAGCGAAGTGAAGGAAGGCGAGGAACATGACGTCGAGTTTATCGAAACGGGAGAAGATACGCCGGAAACCCTTGAGTCGGCGGAAGAGCCTCTCGACTTCGTTCCTGCGGCGGTAGAGCACGCGGTCGTATTCCCACGGCTCCAGGCGGTTGCGCTTGGGCGGCACGACGGGAATCCACCCAAAATCCAGAGCCAATTGGCGGGTCTGGTCGTCCTGGTAGGCACGGTCCATCAGCAGCGGTAGCGGCTCGGGTAGTGGCCCCAGACCGGCGAGCAGCTCGCGGCCCTGCGGGGCGTCGTGCGCTTGGCCGGGCGAGAGCGCAAACGTTATCGCCGTTCGAGCATTCGCGGCAACCAGATGAATCTTGGTGGTCCATCCACCGCGGGATTTGCCGATCGCTTGCGGACCGTTTTTTTTAACGCTCCCGTGCCGTCGGGATGAACCTTCACAATGGTCGAGTCCATCGAAACGGCTTCGACCCGGATGCGGACCAGTTGCTCGCGCTGGAGTTTCTCGAAGACGGCGTCGAGCACGCCGTTCTTGGACCAGCGGTTCATCCGGGTGTAGATGGTGTGCCAGTTGCCAAAGCGCTTGGGCAGACCGCGCCACTTGCAGCCCTGCTCAGCCACATACAAAATGGCGTTCAAGACCGTCAGGTTCGAAAGACTGACGTTGCCCCGCTGACGCGGCAGTTCCGGCTCGATGCGACAATACTGCTCCTGTGTGATCTCCATGCGTGATTATAAAACATTCATGCTCATTAGTGTTAACACGCCCTAGGCTGGAATAAACGTATCGGGGAAATACGGATATAGGGCTCGGACCCCTTTTTAAGAGGGTCCGAACTGGGCTATATTATTAAATTGGCCGATGCGCGGAAATCTTTACATCGTGTCGGCGCCTTCGGGCTCCGGGAAAACCACCTTACTCCAGCACCTAGTCACAAAGTTCGATCACCTGCTTTTTTCGGTCTCCTACACGACCCGGGCTCCTCGGGGGCATGAAGAGAACGGTATTGAATACTTCTTTATCGACCGGGACGAATTTCAGGGAATGGTCGACCGGAAGGAGTTTCTGGAGTCGGCCGAATACCATGGGAACCTGTACGGAACTTCGCGGCAGTTTGTTGAAGATAATATAGCCTCGGGAAAGGCAGTTATCCTGGATATCGATGTTCAGGGGGCGCAGCAGGTAAAGGGCCAGATCGAGGGAGCGGTGACGATTTTCTTGATGCCTCCTTCGTTCACCGAACTGGAGCGCCGTTTGAAGGAACGTCGTCTTGAGGACGACGACACGATTCGAAGGCGCTTGGCCATCGCGAAGAAGGAAATCCTGAGGTATAACGACTACAATTACGTTGTAATTAATGACAAGTTGAACGAATCCATTGGACTCCTGGAGGCGATTGTGCGTTCGGGGTCGGCCCGCCCGATCTACCAGGAGGAACGGATACGTGAGATCATTGCTTCTTTTGGAGGTATGGATTGATAGATATTCCAGAGTCAATCGACAGTAAATACAGATTCGTAATTATCTCCGCCCTGCGCGCGCGGCAGATGCAAAGTGGGAGTCGTCCCGTGATTGACGACACGGGCCGCAAGGCGACGCAGATCGCGCAGCAGGAAGTTTTGCAGGACCTTGTGCCTTTTACAATTCCCGATAAGATTGCGGAAAAATAGCTGGAGCTGCCCTCCGGCTTAAGTGGCATAGAGCATGGCCGACGACGCGGCGAAAACAGACAAAAAGCAAAAAATCGCGCTCGGAGTCAGCGGTGGGATCGCCTGTTACAAGTCTGCCGAGATCCTTCGTCGACTCCAGGACAGGGGTTTTGATGTTGTAGTCATTATGACGCCGAACGCCCAGCGCTTCGTTACCCCCCTCACCTTTGGAGCTCTGTCAGGCAACAAGGTGTATACCGATATCTTTGAAGGAGCCTCCCCGGGCGACGCGTTCAAAAATTCTTTCGACCACATCTTCCTCGCTCAGTCAGTGGATCTCTTTCTGGTCGCTCCAGCTACGGCCGACTGTATCGCTCGGATGGCGTCGGGAATCGCGAACGACTTTTTGACCACCTTTCACCTGGCGTTTGACTCGCCAGTCGTGATTGCCCCGGCCATGAACACGCAGATGTGGGACCACCCGGCCTTGCAGAGCAACCTAAGCGTACTCAGGCAGCGCGGAGTTCATATCATCAAACCAGACGTAGGGGAGATGGCCTGCGGCACCTATGGTCCAGGTCGCCTGGCGGACGTCGATCGCATCGTTGAATACGCGGTCTCTATGCTGGAACGCCGGCGTGATTTGAAAGACAAACGCTTTCTAGTAACCGCAGGCCCGACTGTCGAGGATATCGACCCGGTGCGTTTCATCAGCAACCGTTCATCGGGCAAGATGGGGTTCGCCCTTGCTCGTGCGGTTACCGAACGCGGTGGGGAAGTTACACTGATTTCGGGACCTACAGAATTGGAATTTCCAGGGACGATTCGGATTCGGACAACCGGTGAGATGCGAGATGCCGTCCTCAAGTATTTGCCCGACGCTGACGTGGTAATTAAGGCGGCTGCACCGCTGGATTTTCGGCCCGCGAGTACCTCTCGCCAAAAAATTAAAAAAGGTTCCGGTCTCAACATCTCGTTTGAGCCGACACCCGACATTCTTGGTGAGGTTGGGAAATCGAAAAATGGCACTATCCTTGTCGGGTTCGCAGCAGAGACGGAAAATCACATCGAATTTGGCCTCGAAAAGTTGCGCTCGAAGAACCTGGATCTCGTCGTCATCAATGGTGTTTCGGGACCCGATTCGGCTTTTGACGGTGATACTAGTCAAGCGAGCATCGTGGACTCGAACGGCGACCGAGAAGATTTGCCCCTGATGTCGAAGGCCGAAGTGGCCCACCGGATCATCGATCGGGTCATACCGCTCTTCTAGATTTGAGGGGTGAGACTTTCAACACGAAGGCCACGAAGAAGCTGTTTATTTCCCGGAAATCCAAGAAAATTTTGTGAATGCCGTTTCTTCGTGTTGAAGTGAATCGTTCGACGCCGTTGACATGTAGGAGACCGTCGGAATGAGCCGAGATGAAATCGCCGCACAGCTGCAGTTTTTTAGAGACATCGGCATTTCTCACCTGGATATCGGACAAATCGATTCGTCTAACCCACAGAATGAGGTCCGGATGACGCTGGACGACATACGCGAGGAACTGGGCGACTGCAGTCGTTGTAGGCTCTCCGGATCGAGAACTTCGATCGTGTTCGGTTCAGGCAACCCCAATGCGAGTCTTATGTTCATCGGCGAAGCCCCGGGCTCGGAGGAGGACCGCCAGGGTCTGCCCTTCGTGGGACGAGCCGGACAACTGCTGACGAAGATCATCGAGTCCATTGGCATTGACCGAAACGATGTCTATATCTGCAATGTGCTCAAGTGCCGCCCCCCGAAGAACCGCAATCCCGAGACAGATGAAGTGGAAACCTGCAGCCCGTTCCTGCGCCAGCAACTGGAATCGGTGCGTCCGCAGATCGTGTGTTGCCTGGGAACTTTTTCAGCCCAGACGATGCTTGGCATGAAGATTCCCATATCGAAATTGCGCGGCCGCTTTCATGAAATCGAGGGTATCCGTTTCATTGCTACGTTCCATCCGGCCTATCTCTTGCGCAATCCCGAGAAGAAACGTGAGGTCTGGGAAGATATGAAGCAGATTCGGGCCGCACTCACCGGGCTTGCTGAGGGTTAGTGGCCTGTAACAGAGATATCGCTGGCGGCGTTCGGGCCCAACGGCACCGGATTCTAGGCGCGACGAAGGAAGCAATGCTTTTTCATTGTGAGTGAGGAGCAACAACGAAGACGGTGCCGTTGGGCCCGAAGCCCTTGGGCCGATGGGGGTTGGGGTCGATCTCGTCGTCGCTCGTCGGTCACGATGAAAAAGCGGCGCCCGCGGCCTCGGTTCCAGACCTCGGTGGCCCTCCTCGACCTCGACAGCAAGACCCATGGGCGCCACTGGCGATACGTTTGTTACAGGCCACTAGTGGCCTGTAACACCCGAATCGGGAGCAGCGTTGCGGCCAAACGGCGTTGGATTTTAGAAGTCGGCAACGAGTAAATGGCACTACATTGCGAGGCGACGACGACAACGAAGACAATGCCGTTTCGCCGCAACCCTTTGGGCCGATGGGGGTTGCCGGCGATATCTTTGTTGCGAGCCGTAGTCGATGTGAAGACATCGACTTCCGTCTCGCGCCTCGATCTCCCCGGCAAGACCCATCGGCGCTGCTACCGATTCGGGTGGTACAGGTCACTAGCAGCCCGTGGTTAAAGTCCACTTCACAGATTCAAACGGACCCGATGCGACCGTATCGCGAAGAATGATGAGTGAAGGAGGACGGGATATGGGCATGGGACGAAAGAGACGACGCCAGGAATCGCTGTGGATCGCGACACAGGAGTTGCCGCGGACCAAAGGACACGTGTTCTACGAACGGGTGAACCGGATTCTGGAAGAAGACGGATTCGACCCGTTTGTTGAAGAAGCCTGCCAGAAGTTCTACGCCCCGGTGATGGGTCGGCCCGGTGTCGTGCCGGGTGTGTACTTTCGGATGCTGCTGGTCGGCTACTTCGAAGGGATTGACTCGGAACGCGGCATCGCCTGGCGGTGTGCCGACTCGCTGAGCCTGCGGGAGTTTCTGGGCATTGGGCTGACCGATGGTACCCCGGATCATTCCAGCGTGTCGCGGACACGCCGGCTGATCGATCTGGAAACCCATGCCCAGGTGTTCCACTGGATGCTGGAGCGGCTGGCCGGGCACGGGTTGATCGACGGGAAGACGGTTGGCGTGGACGCGACGACGCTGGAAGCGAACGCGGCAATGCGGTCGATCGTGCGGCGAGACACCAGGAACAGTTATGAGGACTTTCTGAAGGAGTTGGCCCACGCTTCGGGCATTGAAACGCCGACACGAGCCGAACTGGCGCGACTGGACCGGAAACGGCCGAAGAAGGGATCGAACGACGACTGGGTGCATCCCGACGACGCGGATGCGCAGATCACCAAGATGAAAGACGGCCGCACGCATTTGGCTCACAAGCTGGAACACGCTGTGGATATGAAGACCGGCGTCGTGCTGGGGGTGACGGTTCAGGGTGCTGCCACCGGGGATACGACGACAATCAAAGAGACGTTGATCCGCACGGCCGAGAACATGGAGAAGCTGGCAAGCAACCCGAAAACCGAAGCGCAGATTCGAGAAGATTGGTTTTCTGAAGTCGTCGCCGATAAGGGATATCACAGCAACGAAACGATGGTCGATCTTCGCGAATTGGGGATACGCACCTACATCTCGGAACCGGATCGGGGCCGTCGCCGCTGGAAGAACAAGCCGGACGAACAACAGGCTGTCTATGCCAATCGCCGTCGAATCCGTGGAGAACGCGGCAAGGAGTTGTTGCGGCATCGCGGCATGATGCTGGAACGACCCTTCGCTCACGGTCTGGAAACCGGCGGCATGCGACGGGTTCACCTTCGAGGACGGGAAAATATCCTGAAACGGATCCTGGTTCACTACGCGGCCTTGAACCTGGCGTTGATCCTGCGCCAGAAGTTCGGGCAGGGCACGCCACGGAGCCTGCAGGACCGGTCTGCGGCATACTTTGCCGCTCAAATCGTGCTCTTCTGCGTCCAGATGGCGCTTCAAACGCATCATGAACTCCGTCAGCTGGATATCGAGCCCAACGTGGCTATCGAATCCGACGTTACGACTGTGTCAGAGAATCTCACTTCTGCCACGGGCTGCTAGGCCCCCCATGTCACATCCGGACGTTTAAGCCACGGATTGCCTATGTACGCCGAGGTTGCCGTCTGTCTCCCATTTCTACAGACCTTTCTGTACGAGATTTCTGCGAAGACGCCGCTTCCCGCACGAGTACGGGTTCCTTTCCGAAGCCGAGAAGTGCAAGGATTCGTCGTTGGATTCCGGGAAGACAAACCTGAGGGACTGGATGAAATTCGTCAGGTGCTGGAGGTTCTGGATCCGGAACCGTTGATCCGTGGTGACATATACGAACTTTGCCGTTGGATCGCTGACTATTACTTGGCACCGCTTGGCGAAGTACTGAAGGGCGCACTGCCACCGGCAATAACCCAGAAAGACCTTGCCCAGTTTGATGCCTCCCCGCCGCGACCCCACATCCTACCTTCGGTACCGCGTTTGACATCAGCCCAGGAGATCGCTTTTGCTGCCATCGCCCGAGAGGCTGGATACAACACCGTGCTCTTGCATGGCGTCACCGGCAGCGGAAAAACCGAAATCTATATGCGGAGCGTCGAACACTTCCAGCGTTTGGGAAAAACCGCGCTGGTCCTGGTACCCGAAATTGGACTCACGCCGCAGCTACGCGAGCGCTTTACGGAGCGGTTCGGTTCGCGACTGGCCGTCCTTCACAGTTCGCTGACTCGAAAACAGCGCGTCGACGAATGGCTCCGGATATACAACCACGTTGCATCGATCGTGATCGGGACCCGCTCCGCTTTGTTCGCACCCCTGGAAAATCTCGGCATCATTGTCGTCGATGAAGAACACGAGGGGAGCTACAAGCAAGACGAGTTGCCCCGCTACCATGCCCGTGACTGCGCCGTCATGCGTGCAAAGATGGTAGGTGCCGTCACGGTGCTTGGGTCTGCCACGCCCTCGATGGAATCGTTCCGAAACGCGGAGGTGAAACGGTATGCCTATGTCCATCTCCCGGATCGAGTTGAGGAGAGACCTCTTCCACAGGTAGAAATCATCAACATGCGGGACGAATACGCCGAGCAGGGAGAGCAGGTCGTATTGTGCCGGGCGCTGGTGGACGGTATTGAGGATCGCTTGAATCGTGGTGAACAATCCATCATCCTCTTGAACCGACGTGGTTTTTCGATGTTCTTGCTGTGCCGTCGCTGTGGATATTCCTTCGAGTGCCGGGACTGCAGTGTTTCGATGACCTACCACCGTTCGATCCGCCGTTTGCTATGCCACTACTGCGGTCTTACGCGGAAGCCTGAATCCACGTGCCCGGAATGCAAGAGCGAATACATTCAGTATGTCGGGGAGGGAACCCAACAGGTGGAAGCTCTGCTAAAGGACAGATTTGGAACCGCCCGTATAGGGCGAGTCGATCGCGATACCATGCGCCACCTGCGAGATTACGATCGTGTCCTTAGGGATTTTCGAGCCGGAAAACTCGACATGCTCGTGGGAACCCAGATGGTAGCGAAGGGGCACGATTTCCCGAAGGTGACGCTGGTCGGCGTGATTGCGGCCGACAGCGCTCTTTCACTGCCTGATTTCAGGGCGGCCGAACGTACTTTCCAATTGCTGACGCAGGTGGCCGGCCGGTCCGGTCGCGGAGACACGCCCGGACAAGTTGTCGTTCAAAGCTATTTCCCCGGCCACTATACCTTCCAGATCGCTGTAACCCAGCGATTTGAGGAGTTTTACGCCCGGGAAGTCCAATTCCGTCGGACGATGTTCTATCCCCCCTTCACCGTGTTGGCCGGTGTGATGGTTCTGGAGGGGAGCCGGAAGAGAGCCGCCGGGCTTGCGCGGGAAGTCGGTGACTTCCTCGACAGCGTCCGCACACCTTCAGTGCGTATCCTGGGACCTGCCCCCGCACCAATGGAGAAGATCAATCGAACTTACCGTCACCAGTTGTTGATCAAATCCGCCACGAGAGATCCCTTGCACCGTCTTCTGGCACAACTACAGTCCTACATGGGGGAACACAAGATTTCCCCGACACGTGTCGTCATCGACGTCGACCCCGTATCTCTGCTCTAGATCCTCGTCAACCGAGAGGCGGAGAGCTGATGGGATGTATTTCTTTGCGATCTCCGCGATCTTCGCGTCTCTGCGTTTTGTCTTATTTATATGTTTTGTAATCAAAGGTTTATGCCTGTGTCGGGTTTCTCTACGTCGATTGACTAAAGTCTTGAACTCAAAACTCCGATTTAGTATTCGAGTGAATCTATTTGGAGGGAGTGCATGCCGGACGAATTAGTTGAATTGAGGCTGGGGCAGGCGGATGGTAGCGGATCGGATGCTGCGGGTGAGTTGATCGACATTCTCGACCGTATGTTGGAACTGGTTTCCGATGTTGCTGTAAGCAATGAGCATCTGAAGACCACACCCGAACTCCGTTCCCAAATCGGTGAGTTCAGGAAGGCGTTATGCGGGCACCCCACGCCGGAACCGGCTTCGCTGGAAACCATGGCGGGTGACTGCTTATCCGCGTGTGAAGATTTCTTCAGCCGGGCCCGTGAGCATACTCTGAACAGAGAAATCGAATTCATAGAGATTATCGATGTTCTCAGAGAAACCGTGCGGAAGCTTGCCGGTGAATCTGAAGAGTTCAACCAAAGTTTGATCGGCTCTTCCGAGAGGTTCGAGATGCTGTTGGAGATCGAGGATCTGCAGGCTCTCAAACAGCGGATCAGGGTCGAAGTCCAGGATTTGAATCGTGTGGTGGAGGAAAAACACAAGACGGACCAGGAGAGCTACTCCAATTTGTCGGGCCGGATCGAGACTCTGCAGAACCGTCTGGAGCGCGCCGAGGAGGATGCCATGCTGGATCCTCTGACTCAAGTCGCCAATCGCGGCAGCTTCGATCGTACGATCAAGGATTGGGTGGAGACCTATGGTGGCGCCGCGAACCGCTTTACGCTGGGGATGGTCGACCTGGATGACTTCAAGCAGATCAACGATCAATTCGGGCATCAGGTTGGCGATCGAGTACTTCTGGGTGCTGCCCAACTGTTCGGTAAGTCCGTTCGGTCTGGTGACGTGGTGGCGCGTTATGGTGGGGAAGAGTTTGCCGTTCTGCTCCGCAACTGCGATATCGAAAGCGCCGAAGAGCGTTTCAAGCGTCTCGTATCAGAAATCGCCTCCACGCAGTACGAATATGTTTTGGGTGAAACCACAGGGCAAATTCGCTTCACCATCAGCTGTGGTGCCGCAGAGTTTATCGAAGGCGAAACCGTCGAAGACGTCATCCGACGGGCCGACGAAGCTCTTTACGAAGCCAAAAAAACAGGAAAGAACCGGGTCGTGGCTAAAAAACCGTCCCGTCTACGAGGCCTTTTCAAAGGCCGCCGTTCCGCCGCGTAATAGTTTTTCAACGCAGAGACGCAGAGGACGCAGGTATTAGGTTGTCGGATCACTAGCCAAACGAACTTCGCTTGTCTCTGCGGCCTCTGCGTCTCTGCGTTGAGTTCGATTCCTATATCCCCCCGCTCTTACTCCCTTTCTGTTCATGGCTGCGCCAGCAATACCAGGTAGCTATTGTTCGGTAGGGCCGCCACGGCTCGGCGATCCCGGAAGACGTCTTCTTATCGGGAAGTTCCTCCAGTCCGTACAGATTTCCGATTGCGGCACGAACGCCGTAGTCGTCGTGTGGAAACACGTCCAGGCGGCCCAAAGAGAAAATCAGGAACATTTGAGCGGTCCAGACCCCAATTCCTTTGACTGCGGTTAGCTGCTCGATCACTCCGGAGTCGTTCAAACGGCCGATTTGATTGAGCCGGAGTCGGCCAGACTGCAGGTGATCGGCGAGGTCTTTGAGGTAGGTGGCTTTTGGCCGCGATACGCCAACGGACTGGAGTCTCTCCGGGCTGAGCTGTTGAAATCTACTTGCCGTCAGGCCCTCGGGGCCGGCCAGTTCAATCAAGCGCGATCGAATGGCCCGGGCAGCGTGAATCGAGATTTGCTGCGACAGGATGGAATTGACTAGCGCTTGAAAGCGGTTCGACTGCAATTGGAGTGAAGTCAGGGGAGTGCACTCCCCAACCAGTCGGCGCATGACGGGGTCGACCGCGCTGATGTGAGCTGTTCCATCCAGGATCTTCTGGGCATGACGCTTCACACCTAGCTATGGCCCGCATACCGCCAATACTGGAAGACGACCCCCTGCAGCAACGAGAGAACGATCAAGGTGTAGTCCGTGGCGATATATAGCGAAAAGAAAAACCCCAGGCTTCGCAGCGCCAAAGTGCCGACCACGGTGACGCCGACGTTGACGACGAAGAATGCGACAGCCACACCCACGGTTTCAACGGTTCTTTGAACGCCCTGGCCCAGCTGTGCTTCGATCCCCAGCCAGCGCCGTCCTAAGCCGTAAGCCCCGGCGGAGGTGCATGCAACGAGTAAGAGTAAGAAGATCTGGGACACTACAAATAGCCTGCCAATCGGTAGTAGATACGGGCGGCTTGTTCTTCAAGGATTCGCTTCATCAAGGCGATCCGTCCGCCCGGGCCTGCGGGCTGGGTGGAGTAGTCGTTGGCCGGCACCGCATACACCTGGAAACCCTCGTTCTCAAATAATTCGACGGCACGTATGAGATGTTGTCCTTCCGTCACCAGCAGAATGCTTTCGATCCCGAGTGGGAGCAATCTCTCCCGGCTGAGTCGGGCTTCTTCGCGTGTGTTGAGGCCGTTTTCTTCAGTCAGCAAGTGGTCGGGATCCACTCCCATCGTTCGCGCGAGCCGCCAACGGACTTGGGCCTCGGATGGATAGCCTTCATAGCGTGATGGACCCAGCAGGACGAGTAAGGGGGAATAGCCCAGCTGGTAGAGCTCTATGCCTCGAACCGCACGTTTTAGGGACGGTCGGCTCAATTCAACTTCCGGCCCCAGGCCTCCACCCAGGACGACGATGGCATCAGCGGGTGCCAGCTCTTCCGGTGGTGCCAAGCGGCTGCCGAGAACGTTGGCCAGGGGTGTAAACGCCACAAATACAGACACCAGGAGTGTGACCGCTCCAAGCGCCCGGAAACCTCTGTTCAGGTTCAAGACGACTCCGGTGGCAGTGGTGGGATGCTGCCTGGACTTGATTCCCTTCGCGCGGCCCTCATGGCTTTGCACGCCGCCGTCGGGGCGCCGAATGCGTGGCGTGACCATAAAACATTTCCGCGCACTCCATCAGTGTTTCCGACAGCGTCGGGTGTGGGTGTACAGAATCGGCCAGGTCCCGGACGGTAGCCCCCATTTCCATCAGGACAACGCCCTCGCTGATCAACTCGCCCGCACCGACGCCGACGATTCCCATGCCCAGAATTCTTTCGGTTTCGGGTTCGACGATGAGCTTGGTCAGTCCGTCCGGTCGGTCGACGGCAAGGGCACGGCCGGAAGCGGCCCAGGGGAACTTCGCGATTTCGACGGCTATGCCGGTTTCTTTGGCTTCGGACTCGGTCAGGCCGCACCATGCGATTTCAGGGTCGGTGAAAACGACTGCCGGTATGACGGCTTCAAACGTGCTCTTTTTCCCGGCGAGAGTTTCGACTGCTACCCGGGCTTCTTTTGAAGCTTTGTGGGCCAACATGAAGCCGCCGGTGATGTCTCCGATTGCGTAAATGTTCGGATCTGCCGTTTTCTGCGTTCCGTCGACCGTGATGAACCCGCTTTCGTTCAACTGTGCAGCGGTATTTTCCAAACCGATTCCGTCCGAGTTGGGTCTTCGGCCGACCGCCACCAGCACCTGGTCGTAGAGTTCGGTGACTTCTTCACCGCTATTTTCGGTGACGACTTCGATCTGGTCTCCACTGCTCGCCAGACGCTGGACCTTGGTTCCGAGCCGAAGCTCGCTGAAGTTTTCTTGTGCGCGCCTGAGGACGGGACGTAAGAGGTCGGCGTCGGTTCCGGCAAGGATCGAAGGGAGTGCCTCTACGACAACCACTTTGCTGCCGAGAGCTGCGTAGACGGTGCCTAGTTCCATCCCGATGTACCCGCCTCCAATCACGAGTAGGCTTTCCGGAACCATTGATACTTCCAACGCCTCGGTTGAGGTCATTATGTCTGGATCGCCCAGGTCCCAGGGCTTTGGAATGACTGGATGTGAACCTGTGGCGACGATCGCATGAACGAACTCGATCGAAACCTCGCCGTCCGCGGTCTCCACCTTGAGATGCGTTGAATCGGCAAAACTTCCGTGCCCGGAAACGACGTCGACTCCCCGTGTCTTCGCCAGTAGTTCGACTCCCTGGGAGAGCTTTCCAACCACAGCGTTTTTCCATGCCGCCAGTTTGGCCACGTCGATCTCAGGGGCATCGAACACAATCCCCCGGCCGGCTGATTCTTCGACTTCGGAAATGAGTTTCGTCGCGTGCAGCAGGGCTTTCGAAGGAATGCATCCGCTGTTGAGACAGACTCCGCCCAGCCGGGCGTCTTTTTCGACGAGAATGACTTTCATGCCGAGGTCCGCAGCGTAGAACGCCGCTGCATAGCCGCCGGGACCTGCGCCCAGCACGACCAGATCCGTTTTGATCGATTCCATGGTGTCCTTATCGTTGGTGTTGACCGCGTACCATTCTCCGTCCGCCGAGGCGAAGTCCGAATAGGTGTCCTTTCTTTTGTCCGCTGGGAAGCGGACTACTTAAGTATAGCAGGATGATGAGGATGGAGGCTTTCGAACGCGTGATCAGGCGTGTCGGTGTAGGGGTTCTGTCATTCCGTTAGAATCCAAACGAGACCCCAATGGGTTTCGTTTGCGAATCACTGAACAGATGAGCAGATAACTTTGACGGACGAGAATTCGAAAACCTGCTATACAGTGTCGGGGATTTTATAGTTATGCGCGCCTCATTATCTCGAATACTTCTGGTACTGGGTTTAATGACCGCCGTTCTCGGCCTGGGAACGTTGGGGTTCCATGTGATCGAGGGCTGGATGTGGTTCGATAGCTTCTATATGGCCTTGATCACCCTGACTACCGTCGGGTACAGCGAGGTGTTGCCCCTCAGTCAGCCGGGTCGGATCTTCAACTCGATGCTGATGCTCAGCGGCATCATGGTTGTATTCGTTTCTGTCGGAATCATGGCGGACACCTTAATAAAACTGGAATTGGCGGACCATTTTGGCCGACGCCGGAGAAAACGTATGCTCAGCGGATTGTCGAATCATTACATCGTTTGTGGTGCGGGCCGTGTGGGTCGTGGCGTTGTTGAAGAACTGTTGCCGAGTCGAGCGCGGGTCGTGCTGATCGATAACGACGCCGAACATGCCCAGTGGGCCATCGGTCGCGACATACAGGTATTGGTCGCGAACGCGACCGAGGACGAAACGTTGCTCGAAGCCCGAATAGATCGGGCCAAGGGTCTCGTGGCTGCGATCAGTACTGATGCCGAAAACGTCTATGTGACACTGGCGGCTCGTTCACTGAACCCTGAGTTGCGCATTTCGGCCCGCTCTTCGAACGAGCAGGCGGAAGACAAGTTACGGACTGCGGGCGCAACAGCCGTTTTCACACCGTATCCATTCATAGGTCATAGACTGGCGCAGTCTCTGATCCGTCCGCACGTACTCAGTTTTTTGGACGTAGCCTCTGCTTTCAAGAAGGCTTCGGGGCACGATCTTGAGATCGGTCAGATAAAGATTAGATCGTCCAGTACGATGGTTTCTCAGACGCTGGAGGAGTCCAGAATTCATCAGGGCTATGGTGTAATCGTTCTGGCGATTCAGAAGCCGTCCAAAGAAATGCTGTTCAACCCGCCCGGCGATATTCGGATGGAAGATGGAGATTACCTGATCGCCATGGGGGAGACGAAAAACTTGAAACGAATGGAAGACGACTTCGATCGCTAGCCGTCTCTCCTGCCGTGAGCCGTTGAATCCACACCCGGCTTAAATGTGTAGAAAGCTGTGGGATACGTATCGCAGAGAATCTGAGTTAAGCTCATCGGGCTACATTTTTTGAACCAAGTGGGAGGTTTCCGATGTCACGTATCGTCGATTCAATACTGATGGAGTTCGAGAATGAAGCGGCTACGACTCGAACTGTCTTAGAGAGAGTGCCTGGCGACAAGCTCGGCTGGAAGCCGCACGAGAAATCAATGTCCTTGGGTCAACTCGCGCTCCACGTAGCAAATACGCCAGGTGACGTGAGCGGATTGGCGCAGTTGGATGAGGTCGAGATCCCCGATTTTGGTGAGATGCCGACGGCCGAGTCCACTGAAGCTCTCATGACTGAATTTGGGGAAAGTCTGAGAAAAGGTCGAGAGTTCCTCGACGGGCTCGACGATGCCCGGGCGACATCGATGTGGAAGGTGACGAAGAATGGGCAGGAACTGATGGCTGTTCCCCGAATCGGATTCGTGCGGTCGGTCATGCTCAACCATTGGTACCACCATCGAGGCCAGCTTTCGGTTTATCTCCGCCTCCTGGACATACCGGTGCCTTCAATATACGGACCGAGTGCAGACGAAAACCCTTTCGCCTAGCTGCGGCCTACGAGGGATTATGGGTGGGCACGGTCGCTTCCAGGCGTCGGCATCAACGCCGAACCACGTTGGATCGCGGTCTGTGTTGTTATAGTCACTAACATCCGGATTGACAAATTTTATCACTATTCATATATTCAGATGTATGGATTACTACAATCCCGACCTTCTGTTCCGTTCATTGGGCGACTCCGTTCGCCGTCAGATCGCCCGGATTCTGGCAGAGACACCGCTCACTGTAGGGGAAATCGCCGACGTGTTGGGACTCCCGCAATCCACGGTGAGCCGACAGTTGAAAACGCTCCGTTCAACGGGTCTTCTGGTGGATCGGAGCGAAGGCAACCGCGTCTACATCGAGTTGGTCGAACCCAGTGGTGGCATCAACGGAGAAGGGGAGCTTCCGTCTGTACTGAATTCCTGGCTCCGGCGGCAAATCCTGCCCTCGGCCGTTCATCTACGCTTGCGACAGATCGTGGAGAGTCGTAGTGGTTCGGGTGATACGTTTGAGCAAGTGGCACATCAGTGGGACGAACTGCGTTATGAGCACTTTGGTGGATTGTTCCATCTTGAAGCCGTAGCGAGCTTACTGCCGACAGATTGGCGCGTCCTCGACATCGGAACCGGTACAGGCTATATGCTGCCATTTCTGGCTCGCCAGTTCGCTCAAGTGATCGCCGCCGATGCCTCTTCGGCCATGTTGGAACTCGCTCGGGAGCGGGCCGAGCGGGAAGGATTGTCGAACGTCGGTTTCAAGCTGGGACGGATTGAGGATTTGCCCGTTGAGGATGCTTCGATCGATTGCGCGCTGGCCATCCTCGTACTTCGGCATTCGCCGGACATCGGACGGTCCGTGGAAGAACTGGCTCGCGGCATCGTTGACGGCGGCCGGCTCCTCGTTGTCGATGTCGCATCTCATTCGATGGAAGACTTTCGGCGGCGTATCGGAGATGCGTCCTTTGGTCTCGACCGCGAATACGTTGCCGGTGAACTCGAGCGCTTGGGTTTTTCAATATTGAGCTGCCGCTTGCTTCCGATGCCGGCTGCCGGCAGTCCGGCGGCCCCAACGCGGCCGGCTCCGGATCTATTCCTTGTATCCGCAGAACGCAGGGCACGTGACACGAGAGATCTGAGAACTGAAAGTTAATAAAACGAAAGGTGAAATCATGAGTACCACTGTGAAGACAGATTACAAAGTAGCTGACATAGCTCTGGCGGATTTCGGTCGGAAAGAGATCGAACTGGCTGAGCACGAGATGCCCGGACTGATGGCCACACGCGAGGAATATGCCACTGAGAAGCCCCTGGGCGGTATCCGGATAGCGGGTTCGCTTCACATGACCGTTCAGACGGCGGTCTTGATCGAGACCTTGGTGGCTGTCGGCGCCAAAGTGCGTTGGGCCAGCTGCAACATTTTCAGCACTCAGGACCACGCAGCCGCAGCAATCGCTGCGTCCGATGTACCCGTCTTTGCCTGGAAGGGGGAGACCCTGGAGGAGTATTGGTGGTGTACGGACCAGGCTCTGCGGTTTCCCGAAGGAGGCCCTCAATTGATCGTTGACGACGGTGGCGACGCGACGATGCTGATTCACATGGGCAAAGAGGCCGAGGACGTGTATGAAAAGGACGGCACCCTTCCCGATCCCGACAGTACCGAGGTCGAAGAGATGAAGGTCATTCTGGGCGTTCTCAAGAATCGCTTAGCGGAGAATCCCCGTTACTGGACGAAGATGGCCGAAGGTGTCAAGGGTGTCAGCGAAGAGACAACGACAGGCGTGCACCGGCTGTACCAACGCGCTGAGCAGGGCACTCTCCTCTTCCCGGCGATCAACGTTAATGACAGCGTTACAAAGAGCAAGTTTGACAACGTTTACGGCTGCCGCCATTCGCTTCCCGACGGCATTATGCGTGCGACCGACGTGATGATTGGAGGCAAGACCGTTCTCGTATGTGGATACGGTGAAGTCGGCAAAGGCTGTTCGCAGTCGATGCGAGGGCAGGGCGCTCGCGTTCTCGTGACGGAAATCGACCCCATATGCGCTCTCCAGGCCGCGATGGAAGGTTATCAGGTTGTCCGATTGGAAGAAGTCGTTCCCGACGTCGATATATTCGTCACGGCGACGGGTAATTTCAACATCATTACTGCGGACCACATGGCGGAGATGAAGGACAAAGCCATCGTTTCCAACATCGGTCACTTTGACAACGAGATCGACATGGCCGGTCTGGCCAAGGTTTCGGGAATTCGGAAAGAGGAAATCAAGCCCCAGGTGCACGAATGGCACTTCCCGGATGGCCACAGCATTATCGTGCTCGCCGAAGGACGCCTGGTCAATCTTGGCTGTGCCACCGGGCATCCGAGTTTTGTAATGAGCAACAGCTTTTCAAATCAGGTGATCGCGCAGGTCGAGCTGTGGAAGAACAATTCGAAGTACGAGCGCAAAGTCTATGTGCTGCCCAAACACCTGGACGAGAAAGTGGCCCGTTTGCACTTGGAAAAATTGGGTGTCCGCCTGACCGAGTTGACAAAAGAGCAGGCCGAGTATCTCGACGTTCCTGTAGAAGGGCCGTACAAGCCGGACCATTACCGGTATTAGAAGCTACAGGTATTGGGCGCTATCGGTTGGAAGAAGTTAAGAGTTTTAAGTTAAAGGTGTCGGTTTCGGGAAGGCCGCTCTTAACTTGTAACTTTCAACTCTTAACGGGCTCGGTTTCACTTACCTATCTTAAGGTATCCACTTGACCTCACCACCGTCCTGGAGTGTCGGTTCCACATCCGCCAATGTGATGCCCTCTTGATCGGCCACGCCGACGAGGATCTTACCGTCGGAAACCGCCGGATCGTATATCTCCGACATCCGTCCGGGTAGACCGGCCGAAACCATGAGTGTGCCGACCGTGGCGAGTACGGCACCGAGCATGGTGAGCTCAAAGACCGGGATCATGTCGGGCCAGATCGAAACGATAGGCATCCCTCCCGTAACCAGCGGCCAGTCCAGTTGCGTCAATGATGTCAGGGCGACGCCTGCAGAGAAACCGGTCAGCCCCCCAAGACATGCAATCCACGGCATGACGGTGTGGTGGTCTCTCTGTCCCATCTCATACGCTTCCAGGGGCTCGGATGACAGAATTGTAATTTCTCCGTCTTGGACACCGGCTGCCCGCAGGGCGTCGACAGCCTTCTGCGCAGCTTCCGGTCGGTCATAAAGGGCATAGACAGCTGTCATACGAATTCTCCTGCCGGGCGTGTCGACGCTGCCGGGCGTTCGGGCTGTTCGGGAGCAACTAAGGTCGGGTCCTCCCCCTTGAGTTCCCATACGGAAATGATCGGGATGAATTTCGAAAAAAGCAGGTACAGCAGGCCCATGGCAGCGAACGCGGCGACCATGATCGTGATCTCCGGCCATCCGGGAAGATAAGATCCCCAGGAGTAAGGTAACTGCTTGTAAGAGAGTGACGGAATGATGATCAGAAACCTTTCCAGCCACATGCCCAGAATGACGCCGACCGAAGCTATCACGGTTCCCGTGATCGTCCGCGTCCTCTTGAATGCTAGGATCGCAAGGGGAATAACGAAGTTACAAACGACCATCGTCCAGAAGAACGGTGCGTACTCGCCGGCCAGAGTGGCCCAGAACACACCCATCTCGTGCGTTTCGTTGCCGTACCAGATTACGAGGCGTTCGTTAAAGAGGAAGTAGCCCCAGACCAGGCTCATGGCCAGCAGGAGTTTTCCAAGATTCTGGAAATGCATGGGCTGGAGATAGCGCTCCAGGTGCAACAGTCTCCGGAGAACCGCCATCGCAACGATGAGTCCCGCGATACCGCTGAAGATTGCGCCAGCCACGAAGTAGGGACCGAAAATCGTCGAGTGCCACCCCGGTACGACTGCCATTGAAAAATCGAAAGACACGACCGTGTGGACAGACACAGCGATCGGAATAATAGCGATCGCCATGATGTGCATGGCCGATTCCAGCCGGCTCCATTGCTTCGTGGTCCCCCGCCAACCCATCGCCAGAAGCCCGTAAACCCTGTGACGCCACCCGCTCGTACGATCACGGACCAACGCGAAGTCCGGGATCATCGGCAAGAGCAGGAAAAGGGTGCTGGCCGTCAGGTACGTTCCGATGGCAAAGAAATCCCACACTAACGGCGAGCGGAAGTTGGGCCAAATGCCGCGATCGCTCGGATACGGAATCAAGAAGTAAAACAGCCATGGCCGACCCAGGTGGACCAGAGGGAATATGCCGCCGATCATTAGCGCGAACGCTGTAATCGCTTCAGCGCATCGGGTCACCGGGCGTCTCCAACCGGCGTCGACCAATCGAAGGATTGCGGAAATCAGCGTTCCGGCGTGGCTGATGCCGATCCAGAAAACGAAATTGACGAGGTAAAATCCCCAGTAGACAGGCCAGTTGAGGCCGGTCTCGCCGATTCCGTTGTACGCCTGGTAGAGCCAGGACCCCACGCCCACGAGAACGATCGATCCCAGGATGGCCACAGCGATGTAGAACTTTACCGACGTGTGGAGCAGCGGATGGAGCAGATCCTCGGTCATCCGCTTGTCGGCGGCCGGATTCATACTTGAGAATCTCGCTGCAGATAAGTCACTGAGGGTTCGGTTCCCAGATCTTCGAGCAGTTTGCTTCCTCGCGGTGAGCGAGACAAACGGGAAACCTGGCTTTCTGGGTCGTTCAGGTCCCCAAAAACCAGAGCGCTGGCCGTGCATGACTGGACACACGCAGTCTGGAGTGTTCCGTCTTCGATAGACTCCAAACCCTCAGCTTTGGCGTCGATTTTTGCGTGGTTGATCCGCTGTATGCAGAACGTGCATTTCTCCATGACCCCGACTTCACGTACCGAGACTTCCGGGTTCAACTGGAGGTGGAGTGGTTTCTCCCACTCCGGATTGTAGAAGTTAAAAAAGCGCACGTTGTAAGAACAAGCGTTTCCACAAAACCGAGTTCCGATACATCGGTTGTAAACCTGCGCGTTGAGACCTTCGTCGGTGTGATAGGTGGCGTAAGTCGGACACACCGGTTCGCAGGGCGCGTTATCGCACTGCTGGCACATCACCGGTCGAAACTTTACCTGGACGTCCGGAAATTCGCCTTCCCAATAGCGTTCAATCCGAATCCAGTGTTTGGCGCGGGCGGCATCCGCTTGCTCCGGACCAGCAGTAGCGATGTTGTTTTCCGCGTGACATGCGGTGACGCAGGCTTCGCAGCCCGTGCACCGATCCAAATCGACTGCCATTCCCCATTTGTAGGCCATGTGCTTGTCCCCTGTCTTCCCTATCGTGGACGCTCTTGTTCTTCCCTCAACGCGCCGGCAAAAAGTGTGAGATTACCCACCGCACCGGTTCTCGTGATCCTGACGCGGGTTGAGGCCCAGGCAAGTGTGCCGGTTTCCGGTTCCGCCACAGGCGCCAATATCTGGAGCGGGTTCGCTCCCCGTCCGCTGGCATACCGTGTGAACGTTTCGTGTCCCTGACCGACCGGTACAGCGATGACATTGGGCGCAATCCCGGGCGATAATAAGGCCGGCGTTTCAATCGAACCCTGTCCCGACGCGATCTCAACCATATCGCCATCCGCGATTCCCAGTCCGGCCGCCGTTTGGGGATTGATTTCAACCCAGCTGCTCCACATCGCGGTGGAGAGGACGTCGGGCAGTTCCTGAAGCCACGGTAGGTGGGCCAGGGAGCCGTCTAGAAAAGCTTGCGAGGCATACGGCAGAAAATGAAACGGAAACCGAGCGGGGTCTCCGTCGAGGTCAGGCGCCGAGTATACGAGCGGCTCTCGCTCGGTGTCCGCCGGGACCGGCTGCTGTTGCTCAGCTTCTCCGAACCAGCCTCCGTTTGCCTGTGCCTGCCGCCACAAAGCCGTCGCTCCTGCCGGTGCCGGCAGTGTCCGGAAAGCCGACTCGATCATGTCTTCGTAGGTATCCCATTCGAAGGCAGGATCCAGCGGGCTGGCCAGACTCCGACCGACCTCGAGCAGAACGTCGGCCATGGCCCGGGTGTCATGGAGGGGTCGCATGGCCGGGGGCGCGACGCTGGCAATCGATCCAATCGCACCTGATTCGGGCACGTCGTCGACCCACGATTCCAGGAACGAGTGATCCGGTAGTATCAAATCAGCCAGGACGCTGGTTTCATCCACGAATTGTCCGAAGCTGGCAATATAGGGAATCGCTGACAATGCATCCCGGAGACGCCAGGCGTCCGGTGTGCCGAAAACCGGATTGGCATCGTTGAGCAACAACACTTGCACGGGAGATTCTTGGGCGGCGAGGATGCCGGCCGCGAACTGGTCGATAGCTTGCCCGGGTCCCGGCGCATTGAGAGTGGGTTCAGCATCGGCGTTCATGGTCGGGCGTGAAGTGAAGAACACACCGCCCGCTGTTGATATGCTGCCAACGAGCGCGTTCAGCGCGTTGACGGCAAGGGCCTGGAACAGGCTGTTGGTATGTGCAAGCGGCGCTCCTCCGATGATCGCCAGGGCGGGTTCCTGCGCCGCGAACTCTCGGGCCAGCCGTTCGACGCGCTCCGCGCCGATCCCCGTCAGAGTTTCCACTTCTTCCGGGGCGTAATCAGGAAGACCCGCCGACCATCCTTCGATGAGATTACCGGCCCGACCCGCGTTCTGAGCGGCGGCGAGACCCTCATTGATGATCACGTGAGCCAGGCCCAGCGCCAGAACACCTTCAGTTCCAGGGTTGGCCGGAATCCACTCGTCTGCATTGGCGCCGGTCTGCGACATCCGCGGTTCCACTTGAACGAACTTTCCGCGCTCCGTCGGTCGGCCCTGGCGCATTTCTCCGTATCCGAAGTTCTGCGCGACCGGCGAGTTCCATGTGCCCAGGAAATCCGCACCCAGCGAGAGAACGTAATTCGAACGCGCCAGATCGAATGTTGGCAATTGCCGGTATCCGAAGCTCAACTCGTTTGCCCGACGGAGTACGGCGTCGGAAAACACCTCGAACGTCACCGGATCCGGCGCGCCAAACCGTCCCAGAAACTCGCGGATCAATACGTCTTTTTGGCCGCGGAGCGGACGGGTCAGAAAAGCGAGCCCGCTGGTTTGGCCGGCGTTGACGAGCGTGTCCATCTGCGAAACCAGATCGGCCAGCGCATCCTCCCATGTGATTTCTTCGAACTGGCCTGAGCCCCGGGGGCCGGTGCGCCGCAGTGGCCCCGTGATGCGGTCGGGATGGTAAGTCACCTGAATGGCTGCCTGGCCGCGTACGCACAGCTTTCCATGATTGACGGGGTGCTCCGGGTTGCCCTCGAGTTTCTTGGCAAGTCCTTTCTTGACGACCCCGGCCTGTCCGTTGCGGACGACCTCAACGTCGCCATCCATGACCCGGACCTGAACGCCGCAGCCGGCTGAGCAGAGGGGGCACACACTTGGCTTCAACGTCGCCACGCCGGGAACGAGTTGTTCCTCGGGAATAAAGCGAATCAGTTGGTTTTCAGGATTGCCGCAGCCAGCGAGTGACGCCGTGGCTCCGCTTGCAGCTGTGACTTTGAAGAAATGACGGCGATCCATTCTCGTCTCAATTGTGACAGGTCAAGCACTCGATCGAGGCTTGCCGCTGATTGTGACAGTCCACGCAAAAACTCATCGTGTGATCCACTACACGCTGGGCCACCGTTGCCTGGGTCATGTCGCCATGGCAGGTGGCGCATTCCACCGCAGCTCTAATGTGCGGTGCGTGGTTGAAGAAAACGTGCGCTTCTTCCGTCCATCCGTAAACCCTCTGCCACGGGGGTTCCTGTCCCCTGTCGTAGTAAGACGTCAGTAGCTGGATCTCCGGACTGTCAGTGGCCACTCCCAGGTGACAGAACATGCAGGTTTCCACGCTGGGAATGCGCGCAATCGGACCCTGCGCCGCGCTGTCGTGACAGAAGTCACATGTCAGGCCGACATCGGTCAGATGCAATTGGTGCGAGTAGGCGATCGGCTGTACCGGATTGGGGCGGATGCCGAAGAAATGCCGGACGGCTTCACCGAAGGAGCGATGCGCAGGTGTGTAAACGGACGACTCTACTGCCTCGACCTCCGATGGCGCGATCTCCTGACCGCTCATTATCTCACCAATGCTGATGATCCCCACACCCAGGCCCGCGGTCACAACAGCGCCGGCGAGCATAAGTTTCCACCAACGGCCGCTTCTCTTCTTGGATTGCATGTTCACTTTATGAGGACTGGAAATCGAGATCAGGCTCGTGTTTGTTGTCGATGAGAAGACCCGTAAAATTCCGGTGTGCTCACCCTTAACTTTTCGCCGATCGTTTTCCGCTTTCAAGCCATCGTGCCATCAATCCGATCGACCCGATTCGACCCGGCGCAATGACCCGGATCATGGCCAGCGAGCTATCACACTTTGGCCCCGTGACGGCGCCAATTCACCAATATACTGAGCCTGTCGGGGTCACGCAAGTACTTAACGGATTTATGGATAACCCTTTTTCGCACTATCGGATCCCGAACTCGCTGTAGGTTTGGCCGGCAGATTCGGGTCACGGGATCGATTACAATTGCTGCCATGTCGATACTGGGCTCGATGGGTCTGCTCTGGCTGCTTTGGACCCCTCAGGCGGGGACCACCGCGGCGTACGCAGTCGAGGGAGACCGGGTCGAGGCCGAGTTCCGCAGGCATCGCGACAACCTGGACCGCTTCTTTGTTTCCCTTCGGACTACGGTAGCCCGCCGTGCGCCCGAACTCTTACCCACATTTCGTGATCCACCGCCTGAGCCGGTGGTTTACGGATATGGGCTGTTGCCACGAATCGTTGACAATTTTCCCTCCGACGACGAAAGGCCGGTTTCTTCGTTTTCCTACAGTTGGCCGATTACTGAAGAGTACGTCGATGGCGAAGCTCAAAAGCTTCAACGTGTCGAAGAGGACTTCGAACAGGTGGCCTCGACCGTTACACCCGACGTCATCCAGGAGTTCATTCGTGAATATCGCACACTCGTTAGAAACCAGCGCACGATTGACGGATACATCCAATACAACCGGTTCTGGCAACGAGCAATCGCAGAAGACCGCTCGCGCTTCGATCAACTGACAACGCTCTACGAATTGATGATCTCGGGGGACCGGGACACAACGGAAGCGATTCAGGAAGTCCTCGGAGTTCCGGAGGTTCCTTCCTTTGTGGGCATAGAGGGGAATCCTCCCGATGATGTCGTCTTAGGAGTTCCGGTCTATACCGATATTGGGGATGTGACTTTCCTGAGAAACGCAGAGAATGCCATCGAGAGTATGTGGCGGGTTCAGGAAGCGGGTGTCGACTATGCGCTCGACCTTGAGTGGCGGCAGGTTGATGTCTCCGGTCTATATCCGGAGACTGCCCGGCCGCAGTCGGGCCGCCCGATCGACCTTCAAGCTCACACTGCACGCTTTCCGCAAGATGGCGCAGTCTTGACCACCGGTGCGGAAGCGACGCATGGTTTTGTGGGCCGGTACGTTGCGCTGGGTCCGGGGGATGTGTCGGTGCGGACACTCGCCCACGAATTCGGACACGTCCTGGGGTTTCGCGACGGATATATCCGGGGATACCGGGATCTAGGAGAACTGGGTTTCGAAATCCTAGAACTAACTTCCGCGTTCGACGACATCATGAGCGCTCCACGCGAGGGGCGGGTTCTTGGGACGCACTTCAGCCTGATAATGGAAGGCGTGCGATGAAGAGAGAGGTTTGTTTGAAGAATTCCGAACCGCGAATGTCCTGAGTTAGAAAATCATTCCCTAGTGTCCTATCCCAGAGATACGTTCATTAATTCCCATGGATGTTGCTTCAAACGACGGACGGTTTCGTCGATCCCGCAGTTGCGGAGCGACGCATCCGGTATCGCCCTGGCCACCGGCAACATCCATGGGCTCTTCGAGTTCGGGCGGAACGGCACCGTCTTTGGCGTCGCTCATTCTCGCAATGAATGAGCATTGGCTCGTCGTCGCTCCCCCAAATCCGGTGCCATTGCGCTCCGAAACTTAATAACCGTATCTCTGGGACAGGACACTAGTAGTTTCGACCGGGTCCGATCCAATAAGTTTTTTGCTCTGAACGCACGGGCTCGCGTCTTTATTCTGAATGCCGTTCACCCGCACCGTCGGACCGGTGCGGGTCGTTCTTGAAACTGCTTGAACATTCCGTCGATCCCTATAGGCCTCGTCATCACGATGAGGGCGAGGGCTGCCGGTCGTTCAGACCGCGCGTGGAACGCGACAGAGATGGTCATCTGAATGAACCATCGAGCTAAATCCGAGATCTTGGCCTTTCAGCCGAGGTCCCAAGTTCAAGTTGCTATAAATTTGCTTCCTGCTTTAGAGCATCCGCCTTGTCGCGAGCTTCCCATGTGAAGTCGGCATCTTCCCGTCCGAAGTGTCCATAAGAAGCAGTTTTTCGGTAAATGGGCCGCCTAAGGTTGAGCGATTCAATGATGCCGCGCGGAGTCAGCTGGAATTTGTCTCTGACGAGATCGGAGATCTTGAAGTCGGGTAGTTTTCCGGTTCCAAAAGTGTCAACGAGGACCGACACGGGCTCGGCGACTCCGATCGCATATGCGAGCTGAATCTCCACCCGTTGTGCGAGTCCTGCCGCGACGACGTTCTTGGCCACGTATCGGGACATGTAACAGGCCGATCGGTCAACCTTCGTCGGATCCTTGCCCGAGAAGGCACCGCCGCCGTGCCGGCCCATCCCACCGTAAGTGTCGACAATTATCTTGCGTCCGGTCAGGCCGCAGTCGCCCTTTGGACCGCCTACAACAAAACGTCCCGTGGGATTTACGTGATACGTTGTCGTCGAATCGAGCAACTCGGCCGGGATGACAGTCTTAATGACGTGAGTGATTATTTCTTCCCGAATCTGGTTCGATGTTGCTTCCGGATCATGTTGGGTCGATATGACGACGGTGTCGACACGCTTGGGCGTTTCACCGTCATATTCCACGGTGACCTGCGATTTTCCATCGGGTCTCAGGAACGGCAGCAAGTGGGACTTTCGAACCTCGGCGAGTTTGGCGGTGAGCTTATGGGCGAGGAGAATAGGGGTCGGCATCAATTCGGGCGATTCGTCGGTGGCGTATCCGAACATCATCCCCTGGTCTCCGGCCCCTCCGGTATCCACACCCATCGCAATGTCCGGTGACTGACGCCCGACGGCTGACATGACGGCGCACGTTTTCGAATCGAATCCGGTTGCGGCATCTACGTAACCGATCTGTTCAACGGTGTCACGCACCAGACGTTCATAGTCGATATAACACTTTGTAGTAATCTCCCCGGCCACCAGGGCGTATCCGGTCGCTACCATCGTTTCGCAGGCGACACGACCCATGGGATCCTCTGCCATCACCTGATCCAGGATCGCATCCGAGATCTGGTCGGCCATCTTGTCGGGGTGTCCTTCGGTCACCGATTCGGAAGTAAACAATCGTCGTGATTCACTCACCAGGCTTTCTCCTTGAACTGTTGTATGAGAAGCGACCGACCGGATTGGTGCCTCCATCTCCAATGGGGGTCTCGTCCGAGACGTTGGACGGAACATAGGAGTCTATCCGGTTGTTCGGATTTTCGGAAGACCCGATGATTTTTCGAGCAGTAGGTGCGGATGTTATTGATCGCCGTCGCTATTTTCGTCCGCGCGATCATGCCGTCGTCCTGGGTTCGATTTGAGTCTGGGGCTACTGTGCCCCGGACCCGAATACGAGAAGTCCGCCGACCAAAGAAAGCCGTGACTGTGCAGGAACAGCACTGAATTCCAAAGCCGGACATCGAAATTGCCCAAGCTGCCGAGATGCAGACCGTTGAGAATGTGGCGCGTGACAAGCTTGGTATGAAGTTTGAGGACTTGTATCTATAAGGTCCGCACAAGGCGAAGATTTCCGTCGACTACATCCGCTATCTTAACGACTAACCGAATGCCAAACTCATTCTGGTCACCGCGATGACGCCTGTGCTTTCAAGAAAAGGCACGACAACGACCACCCGACAGGATGTCTGAATCAACGACCAAGCGAAATCTTATTTTGAGAAGTTATAACCGAGGGCACTACCGGATTGTTGTGTAAGGTGCGGAGATGGCATCAAGTTGGCCTTCTTTGAGGCTGTCGTAGAGGAAGCGCAACTGATAGGTGCCGGCCGGCACCTCCATTCTCGATCGATCAATGCGGGTCGGCCCGATGACCGGGCGTTCCTCCTCCACAGACCACAAATCGTAGTACCGTGCGTCTGATCTGTCGCCAGCCAGGTCTTGCAGCCTGAAGCGCACGATCTGATTGCGCAGAAAGCTTTCCGGAACAGGCGCGTCTAGATATCCCCGGACCGCCCCGAAGAGTTGCGTCACCATGAATTCGGTCGTCATCACGGCCAGTCCGTTCGAGGAGTAAACCCCGAGTCCCAAATGTGTCAATCCCGGCGTCAGGATATTTCTTCGATGTCCGGGACTGTTCATCAGGCCCTCCATGATGAGTGCCGCCAGTGGATCGGTGTCGAAATCTTCCGACCGGATTGCCGTCCAGACGTTCTCTGAAACCTCGCCGACGAGTGTGCGATGCAGGCGGCCGACGCGTTCAGCCGGTCCTCGACCGTCGGGATCGACATGATCGAAGAACTCCCGCTCCAGCATGTCCATTGTGTGGTTACGGGCGATCTCGGCGAGGATCGGCTCGCTTAGGAGCGGATTAAGTCCCTCGCGCACCCGCTCTTCGTTCACCTGGTCGAAAATCCGCCGCTCAATTTCCTCCAGCCTGTTTTTTTCTCGTATCTGTGGGGTCTGTAGGGCTGGGGAATCGACAGGAATCAGTAGAAGAGCAGTCCCGATCAGGAATCTGAGCGATAGATCGCGTGGGCACATGTGTTCATTTTACAGCGGTGGTCCGGGAGGGACACCAAATTTGCTGTACGGACGTTCCGATCGGAACACCTCGATCCTGCGATTTGGTGGCGGCGGGGATGGGGAAGGGCGTGTCCGTCCCAGAGGGATTCACCATGGAGTGCTTGACCCGAAAGAACGTGGGAGGGTACCTTCGACCCTTGATAGCGGTCGCCGTAGCGAGGTCCTTTCACCTTAGATCGCCCCCTTCTTCTGTAGGTGCGCTGGTCGCCGCCGCGAGCTTGACTTCCTTTCGTATTTGATCCGAAACCGTTAGAGAGAGGCCATGCAGCTAAAAACGGTTTATAACGCGAATTCGACTGCCCCGTGCAGCCGATGGTTTTGGATGGGCGGTGGTGTCATGCTGGTTCTTGTGGGGTGGACCTTCGGTTTTGCGCAGATTCCCGAGGGCTTGCCCGAGGACGCGCGGGTTTCGTGGGAACGAGGACTCGATGCCTTCCGCC
This sequence comes from Terriglobia bacterium, assembly GCA_965218085.1. Lineage (GTDB taxonomy): Bacteria > Acidobacteriota > Terriglobia > 20CM-2-55-15 > 20CM-2-55-15. The sequence continues at coordinate 1,610,738 of CBDCKF010000002.1, forward strand.
AGGGGGACTGGGACGCCGCAATCCGCAACCTGGTTGTGGTCCAGGAGGCCGCGCCCACAGCTCCAGCCATCATTTACAATCTGGCACTCTCCTATGATTTTTCAGCTTTCAATGAACTCCTGGCGATGGGGTGGCTCAGCACCTATGTCGCTGCGGCGCCCGATGCCCCAAACGTCTTACAGGCAGAGGTTCGAATTGGGGATCTCGACAGAGCTGCTTTAAATCGCCTGGCCGGCCTATTCCAGAGTGCCAAGCGTGCCACAGAACCTCAGGTGAATTCCGGCGATTCAAGCGGCCGGATGAGGGCATATGACCGAATCGCTCAGGCTCAAGCGCGGTCCCGTGTGATGGCTCGCGAGGCGCTGATTACGGCGGACGAAATCCCAGGTCTCTGTGTGGGCTGCGTCCCAGGCCGGCCAGAGCAGGAAAGAACGCGTGTGCTCCAAAGAATATTGGAGGTGCAGGTGGCGGCTGGAGATCTCGAGGACGCGTTCAACACGGCTGCTGCCATTGATGATGACGTTGGCGCTCGCGACGACGCCTTCCTTGACCTCGCCCTCGCCTATGCCGGCCGCGGCAGCCCTCGACGTGCCGAGGCTGCTCTCTCGCAGATTGCGGATTCGGCCAGTAGAGAAACTGCCAGGGTTGAGGTCGATCGAGTTGCGGCGTCTGTCCGTGGTGATGCGCCCCGGGCTGAGGATCTTTCTGCGCTCGACGTGTGGCTGGGTTTTATGCGGGAATACGGTCCGTCCATGCGAGCCGTTTCGGGTGTTTTCCCCAACGGGGCGGCAGAAACTGAACTCCTGGCCGTCGTCAATACCCTGATCGACGCTGCGAGCGCATACGGGCAGGAGTTGGCACGGCTCAGAGAGATGAGCAATTCTCCTTAGAGAGTGCCGTGATGGCGCGGGAGGACTCTCAGGTGTCTGAAACGCTTCAAAAATCTGAGAGGCGCTGCCTATGCGGTCTTGGGGTAGTATTTCATGCTGCGGTGGGTAAGCCGACTGGCAAAGCGCAAGAATAAACGACATAAACGGGAGACGATATGAAAGGTAAATGCATAGTAGTTTTACTTGTCGGGTGTTTCGCCCTGACACTGCTCACGCCGCTCGCCGGCGCTCAGGACCGCCGCCTCGTTCAGCAGACCCAGTACCAGGGACGAGAGATCGGGAATCTGACTGGAGACGTTTATTACGCACGGCAGGACGATTACGTGTCGGTTTTCATGGTCACCCCCGACGGGATCATTCTCGTCGAACCGATCGGCCTGGATATGGCGCGCTGGCTCAAGGGCGAACTGGCAGAAAGGTTCGATGTGCCGGTAAAGTATGTCATCTACAGTCACCATCACTACGACCATGGCTCCGGTGCCGCCGTATGGGCGGATACGGCGCGGCTGATCGGCCACGAGAACATGATCGGGCATCTGGAAATGCCTCCAGCCAATACACCGATCCCCGAACGGTTCCGGGAACAGGACGCCAACGGCAATGGCCGCCTCGAATACACCGAAGCTATGGGGAACCTGAGCCGACAGTTCGACTTGTACGATGACAACGAAGATGGCGTGCTGAGCGGTGCGGAAGTCACGCGCGGTCCCTTCAAGAACGTCGTTCCTCCGGATTTGACGTATACGGAACCCCTCAACATTCGTCTGGGTGGGAAACTCGTCGAAGTCATCCCCTTTCCGGTCGCCCACGCCGATGACAACACGATTGTCCGGTTCGTTGACGGGACGAACGTACTCTTCGCGTCGGACTGGGTCACGATCGACCGGACACCTTTCGGCCCGGCAGTCTCAACCGCCAGCGAAATCGAATTGGTCAAGCAGGTGGCTGCCATGGACTTCGATCATTTCATCTGCAGCCATGGGAAATTGGGCCGGCATGTGGACTTCACCAACAATCTCGAATATCGCGAGGAGGTGAGGGCGCAAGTGGCCGCCGCAATAGCCGCGGGGCAGAGTCTCGAGGAAGCACGCGAGAGTATCCTGCTGGAAGACTATGACCATTGGGAATTCTTCGCAGCGCAGCGTCCGCAAAATATCGCAGGGGCATATCGGGAGCTGTCCGGCAATTAGCGGCGATATTCAAGTCATGAAAGTGGACGGGCCCTGCGAGGGCCCGTCTTTATTTTTCGGAGATCAACTCTAGTTAATGGCTGATACGGACCGAATCATCTACACACCTCCCGGTGGGCCGCCTCAGGGCCCGGGCCCCAGCAAGGAAATCTACCCGATCATGGGTGAGGGGAACATCTTCAGGATGATGTCGGACTTCTATGGAGAACTGGAGCAGTCAGCGCTCCGGCATCTCTTCCCGGACGACATGGAGGAAGCGTCGAAGAAATCGGCGGCGTTCTTCGTCACTCTGATGGGCGGACCTCCCCTCTACTTTGAAAAGTACGGCCCGCCCCGCATGAGAGCGAGGCATCTTCCTTTTGAGATCGACGAGGAGGCACGGCAGGTTTGGCTCGCATGTTTCGAGAAGATACTTAGCGGTGCGCATGAGAAATACGACTTCCCACCGCAGCATCTCGAAGGCTTCAGGGAATTCCTCGACAGCTTCTCGGCATGGATGGTCAATAAAGCTGACTCTAGATGATGGTCTGTCGCAAGTGCGAAAGAGACCACCGGGATTGGCTCATGCGACGCCAGTAAGGATCGAGCCTGGCTGGGCCTGTGTTATTTGCAGGTCAAGAAGTTATAAGGGCAGACTAAGATTCTTCGATTTTCCTGGCTACCGGTTCCCATTCACGCCGGAAACGAAAGGCTTCTGTCCGAGTAGGCAGGGGAGCCTGAGTCTCGATCCATCGTACCGGATGCTCTCCGACGTTCTCAAAGCTGTGCATGCAGCCGACGCCTGTCCACACGACGTCTCCTGCTTTGACACGGTACGTCGTCCCGTTCAGAACAGCTTCTGCCTCACCCGAGAGGAAAAAGTAAGACTCCTCAAACGGATGGTCGTGCTGGGTGCCCATCCCACCGGGACGGAACTGCACCATGAACATCGACATATGTTCGGCGCCCAGCATACGGTCGATCATCTCTTTGATTGCGACGCCGGTAATCGACCCGCTGCGGGCGCCTACCGCGGCTATCTCGCCCGGATCCGGTAACTGCGAATCCTCGAACTTGCCGAGGTATTTTGAAACGCGCGGATCGCCGAGGTCCGGTAGATCTCCCTCCGATGGCGGAACGCCATCTTTATGGAAGAAGGTGTCCCTGAAGACGTCATCGGCCGGTTTAGGTTGAGGCGCTGTCATTTCCAGCAGGCGTGCGGGTTCCGATCCCGCGTTGTACATCGCATACGTTACGCCTAAAGGGATGAGGCCGTAATAATCTTTGGGGAGGGTTACGCTGCGGTCATCGATCCGAGCGACGATGGTTCCGCCCAGCACATAGAAACCCTTTTCGAAGGCGTGAGCAACAGGGTCGAGATGCCCGCCGGCCTCGATTTCGGCAAGAGCGAGTTCCATATGTACGGACGATCCGTCGACCGTGTGGTCGATCAGTGGGAGGCGTGTATATCCTGAGGAGTGACCCTTGTAACGCTCCGGTGTCTGGAACCTCCTCGCGTCAACAGTGCCTACGTAGTGTCGTTTCATAGCGTTGTCCAATGTAAGTCGTTAGTTCGAACAAACGATTGTTTGGCAGTCGCTCTTTGAGCCCCCTTGTGTCAGATTAACATTGAAGCGAGTCGACGATTTGTTTGTGGGTCCGCCGAACCTCGTTATAATGCGGGTACTCACAGTGTCGAATAATCTTTGAGGAGGGTCAAGAATGTCGCAACAGTGGATTGGAATCCTTGGGGCGGTATTGATCGCGATAATCGCTGTCGCTGGTCTTGCCGAGGCCCAGGAGAGTGGAGAGATCGAACGCATCGCGATCCCCACGCTGAAGGACAAGCTGGAAAGCGGGGACACGTTTCTCCTGATCGACGTCCGCGAGGACTGGGAACTCGAAGCCAATGGCGCGATCAGAGGTGCCATTCACATCCCGGTGGGCGAGCTCGAAGGGCGGATGGCCGACATCCCGAAAGACATCGAACTCGTTTTCTACTGACAGGGGGGCGGGCGCGCGTCGCGCGCTGCACAGATGTTCACGGACGCTGGGTATAACGCCGGCCAGTTCTGCGGCATCAACGATTGGAAAGCTGAAGGACTCGATGTTGTCGAAAGCGTCGATCGTCCGGCGGCTGGACCGATCACTGTAGCCCCGTGAGACAATATCACTCGAAAGGTTTTGCCAAGCGGCGGCTCTCAAACCGCCGCTTTTTCTATTTTGAAGGAATCCGTGTTCAGGGAACTGTTTGAGTCGAAGTTGAAGATACCGAAAGATCGAGACCTTCTCCGTTCTGGGCGGTGAAGCGCAAGGTCCCTCCTGATATCTGCCCGGCTGAGCCACTAAAAAGGATGAACTGCGTCGTCCATCCGCCCGAGTCAACAAAGTGAGGAAAGAACAAGTCGGTCGAGCTTGTCGACGAAGATTCGTCTGAGGGCGGGGTTGTCGTTATCAGGAAATCGTTCCGCTCATTGGTTGTGAGACGAAGGCCGACGAGCGCCATATCGGTTGCTGTGGACGTGATTCTGAGAATTCCCGAAAAGGGAAATGTGAGCGATGGGAATACTTCGTCAATAAATCGGGCGACCTGTCCCGATGCCGGGATCGTGATCGAATCGTTCAGTCCCGTGGCCGCGCCGTCCAGAGCGATCAGTTCCAGGAAGACCACCGTTGCCGTTTCCGATGTGTTCGTGAGGGCTAAGCCGCTTCGTATCGAGCCCGGCTGACCTGAGATGCCGCTGGCCTCGACGTAAAGCCGAAAAGCAGCGCCAGCCCCCGATGCCGGTACACCGGCTTCGGAGACGGTCACCCCGGCGTTTTCGAAGGAAAAGACGCCCACGCCGGAAGGAGCAGAGCTTCCGGAATCTGCAATGACCCTTACCGATCCAACCTGGGTGGCTCCCGCCGGATTGGCGGTCCGGAGGCGGGTCGAAGTGCGCTTGGGGATCGAGTACATGAATTCCGATCCGACCTGTGCGTCGTCGAGCGTCAGACTCGCCGGTTGGGCCGCGACCGTTTCGCTGCCGGTATCGAAAAACTGAACGCGGCCACTGATGGGAAAATTGGTCGGATTTACGAGAATGACCTGGGTCGTCCAACCAGCTCCGTCTGCGAAATGAGGGAAGTAGATGGTGTCCACGGTACTGGCTGTAAGTGGCGCCACAGAACCTTGTTGCATGGATCATCCCGAAGGATGCCTTATCATCGTGTTTTTCAACACCGGGGATAACTTAGATGCCACATAAGTTCAACGCAGCCCGACGGCACAAGTTTGATAAGGCGCAGTATCGGGTGATCAACTGGGCGGAATATAACGAGAGCCTGCGCCAGCGGGGTGATCTGAGGATCTGGGTCAGTGAGGAGGCTCAAAGTGTGTGGAGCGCGCCGCGCCGCACGTCACGGGGTGGCCAGCGGAGATACTCGGATCTGGCGATCGAGACATGCCTGACGCTGCGCACGGCGTATCGGCTTGGGTTGCGGCAAACGCAGGGACTTATGGGATCCATCGGCACGCTCATGGGGCTGGATATACGGGTGCCGGACTTCTCCACACTGTCCGGTCGTGCAAACGGCTTGAGCATCGCTCAGGTGATGATGCAAGCCGGATCTGTGCCTGTCCATCTGGTGGTGGACAGTACCGGCCTCAAGATCTTCGGCGAAGGGGAATGGCTCGCGCAGAAGCATAAAATCAAGGGAATACGCCGCCGCTGGCGCAAACTCCACCTCGGACTGGACCTGGCCAGCGGTGCGATTGTTTGCGCCAATCTGACTCACGATGACGTTGGAGACAGCACTGCATTACCCGGGCTCCTGGATCAACTCGATGCCCCGGTCGCGGGCTTTCTGGCTGACGGCGCCTATGATGGAGCGTCTACACGAGATCTGCTGAGGGAACGGTATGGGGAGACCCTGGATGTGGTTATACCGCCGCCAAAGAACGCAGCGATCCGACCGCAATCGGCGCGGGATCCAACCGTTCGGGATCGCCATATTGCTCAGATCCGCAGCAACGGCCGCATGGCCTGGCAAGTGGCCACAGGGTACAACCAGCGCAGCCGGATAGAAACGCAGATCGGCCGTTGGAAGGGTGTCATCGGCCGCAGACTCCAATCCCGCAGCTTCTCCAGGCAGATCACGGAGATCCAACTCGGCCAAAAAGTCCTGAACACAATGACCGCACTCGGACGGCCTGTGTTCGAGCGTATCGCCTGACGCTACCGCTTGGGAAAGGGCGAATTCCATCTCCGCCCCGATCCATGCAACAACGCTTACGAAGATGGAGCAACGAAGCAGATTGGAACCCGCGAAGAACGCCTCGATCTTGGCGTCCGTTTCGAGGACAACAGCCTGGTGGATTTCAGCCTGCTTAGAACTTTTGATCGGCTAACAGATCCATTTGGTATCCGTTCAGACATCGCGATTCCGGAAGGTGACTACAGTTACCTTAGCTATTCGGCAAGGGCCACGACCAACCCCGGCCGAAAAATCAGCGGCAACGGCCGTGTTGAGTGGGGCGAGTTCTGGAACGGGCGGAGGCGTTCATTTTCGGGCGGCGTTCGCTGGAGACCCAACTTTCACGTCCAGATGGAAGTTGACTACAGGCGCAACCAGGTCAATCTCGCTAATGGAAAGTTTGCGACGAACCTGGTGGGAACCCGCGTCCTGTACGCATTCACACCCGACGCGTTTTTCAATGCCTTCTTTCAGTACAACACGGATACGCAGCAGATAAGTTCGAATATTCGATTCAACATCATCCACCACCCTCTGAGCGATTTCTTCCTCGTGTACAACGATCTCCGCGACTCTCACACGGGTGAGGTGCTGGGGCGCGCCGTTATTCTCAAGTTAACCAACCTCTTCAACTTTTAGAAGCCCCTTAAAACATTTACTCGCACTCGGATACGTAATGTAAACTGTGCGGTGTTGACGCCACCGGCATGAACGCTGCAGGGCCAAACACTACCAGGAAGGATCGGAAGCAGGAACAGTTATCGGGGTAGAGTTCGCTGGCGCTGCAGGAGTCGGCCTCTTGAGCGAGCGATCGGGGCGAGATCGCAGGAACGAAGTTTGGGATTGATGCCGGCTGCTAACACCTATAGGGGAGATTCGAAAATGGCAAAAAACATTAATCGCCGAGCAGTCCTGAAGGGAGGAATAGCCTCCGCCAGTCTCCTGGCCATGGGCCTGGGTGAGTGGGCTCTGCCTGCGCTGGCTCAGAACGAATCGATTGTTCCGTTTACCGACATTCCGGAAGACATGGTCTTTCCTTCGGACCCGGACGCTGCTGTCCGCGTTCTCGACATCCGGACGATCGACGGCCCGTTTACGCCGAATGATCAGTTCTTCGCGATACAGCACTACGGCCGGCCTGAAATCGATCCCGAATCATATCGCCTGAGGGTCACTGGCCTCGTCGATAGGGAAATGGAGCTGTCTCTTGACGATCTTCGCGCCAGAGCTTCGGTCGAACTGGGGGCAGGATACGAATGCTCAGGCAACAGCGGCCGCAGGATTCATGGCCTGGCTTCAAACGGTTTGTGGACCGGTGTGCCCCTCCGAGATCTGCTCGCCGACGCCGGCGTCCGTCCCGACGGCAAGGAAGTCGTTTTTTTCGGAATCGACCGCGGAGAGGAGCAAGTGAACTTCCGGGGCACGGACTTTGCTGTCGAACAGCAGTTCGGCCGCAGCATCACGATTGACAACGCTATGGAATCCGGCCCCCTGCTGGCCTACGCGCTAAACGGGGAGCCGCTGGCGCGTCACCAGGGATTTCCCCTGCGGGTGGTCATGCCCGGCTGGTATGGCGTTGCAAACGTGAAATGGCTCGGAAACATCCACATCCAGGAAGGGCGCTACCTGGGCAAGTTTCAGGCGCGATGGTACCGCACCCTGAGGGGAGAGATGATCGACGGTGAAACGAAGTGGAAGGAAACCGAAGTCTCCCGCATGCAGTTGAAGTCTGTCATCGCACGGGTTACCCGAGTCGGCAACCGACACGAGGCTTTCGGATTCGTGTTGAACGACGGCACGCCGCTCCGCTCGGTCGAAGTTCAAATCGACGGCGGCGCATGGGGACGGGCGACTCTAGAGTCTTCCAACACGCAGTATTCATGGAAACTGTTCAACTATTCCTGGGAGGGCGCCACCGCGGGAGAACACACTCTTGTTTCACGGGCAACGGACGCGAACGGCATCGTGCAGCCGACGGAAGCCGATCTCGAAACCAAGATGACGCGCCTAGAACACAACGCGCAATTCCCCCGCACCGTGATGATTTCATAGAGAAAGAATACGGGAGACAAGAAAGCCGCCGAGAAGCCGCGCCCCGTTGGCGCGGCTTCCTTTTGCGGCCTTTCCGGGTTTCGGGCCTAAAAAAAAGGCAGGAAAGGAAACACGGTCGCCCCAACAGCGGATCCAATTCCGCAAGCCCTCGGGCGCACAGAGGCCCGATAACGTTTTCGCTTCACTGTATCGGGATAGAACTGGGGCACTCTCTCCGCCGCTAGCGATGGTTCTCAATATACTGAAGCGAGAAGTCTTTCAGCGCGGCAGAGGTCAATCCGATTTCAGCCGCCTCGGTTTCGGCATCACTCACGCTCCAACCATCGCGTATCACACGCCGAATCATCCAAAAGGCACCGACACGGTTGGCCGAGCCGCAGTGGATGAACATCGGTTGGTTATCCACGTCATCCGTCAATGCGAGAAACTCCTCGACCTGCTCTTCTCTGACGTTTGAGCCGTCAACCGGTATGTTGAAGTAGTTCATCCCGAGTTCACGCACCGCCGCTTCTTCCCCAGCCGCGTCATGCTCGGTAGGAACTCTCAGATTCAGAACGGCCCGGATTCCGTCCGTCTTCAGATCTGTCAGCTGCTCCGTAGTCGGCTGACCCGCAGTGCAGAACTCAGTATTCACCCGCAGAAAATTCCGGATAGGCAAATCCTGGGCGAGCCCAGAAGTAGAAAACACGAACATCCCTGCCATAACTGCCATCAACACTCGTTTCATATGTGACCTCCGTCAGGGTTTTGGATAGTAGACACTGTCTACGGGAAGCTCCACGGCCAGGTAGTCCTCGTCCTTGAACGGATACGAAGGGCGCTCTTGCGAATTGATGAATCTCGCCAAGAGCTGTGCCTCTTCATCGGTCAGACGGCCGGGATCGAGGTAAGGCATGGAATAGCGAATAATACCGGCGAGCGTATAGATGCGAGCCGCGCCAGCACCATCGTTCCACGAATTCGGTCCCCACTGGGGACCGGCCTTCTTGGTTCCGATCTGCACGCCCTGGCCGTCCTCACCGTGGCAGTTCGTGCAATGTTGCATGAAGAGTTCTTCGCCCCTGGCCGGATCCAATTCTTCAAGCGGAATTCGGTTCGCCGGATCGATTACATTCTTGCGGCGCCAGGGGGCGGCCACTCCGGGCTCGAATCCCCGGGAGAGCCATCGGAGGTACGCAGAGAGTGCGAGTACTTCCGGGGAGTCTGGAGCCGGCAGCTTTGCTGCGTGATCGGCTGAATTCGCTGGCTCAGCCTCCGCAAGATCGATTATGCCCGTAGCATTCTGGCTCCGGTAAAAACAACCCACGATCCGGTCCTCGAGACTGAACAGCCGATCGGCGCGCCGGTTATGTTCGGGAAACATGGCCGCCACGCCGACCAGGGGAAGAGAGAGCTCCCGCTGGCCACCGTTCATATGGCAGTTGTTGCACGCCATCTGGCCATGCATAAGGTCTCTTGCTTCGACGGATGTATTCGTAAATATACGGAAGCCCAATCGGATTTGGTCCGCAACCCGCGAATTGCCCAACGTGGGATCGGTCAGAGGGTTGTTGGGAAACTCCCAGGCTGTGACCATCGTCGTCTTTGACGAGATCAGCGGGCCTGGGAGCTTGCCGAGCTCGGGAGAAAGGGGGTCCGGAGAACACCCCGTGGCGCCCAACGTAGCCAGCAGGACGCACCCAAGAACGACGCGCCGAAGTGCAGAAGACAAATTCGTGTACGGCGAATTCAGCATAGCCAATAAAAATGCTGCAACGCACCGAGCATGTCAAGGCTTCTCTGACAAGAAACCCGGAAAGCTGGCTTAAGAAAGATTTGTGTCATAAACTTGCCCGGATACCAACACAGTAATCAGCGAGGGACCATGACAGAAAACTATTTCAAATCGCTAGTTGAGCGGCGCTTCTTTCTGAAACGTTTGAGTGGGGTCGCAACCGTCCTGGGAGGGGCGTTGGCCGTCGGAACCCGCCCGGCGGAGGCCCAATCCGGCGGCGGCGAGAACTGGAAGCCGGCCCGCCATGCCGAGGACGACTGGATGGACGCAGTTCCAGGCGTTCATCGCTTCCTGTTTGATAACATAACCGCATCGGGCTTCGCAGGCGCGATGCGCTTCGCGAACAATTTCATCAGGGTGAACAACGACGACTATGGCTTGGAGAACAGCGATCTCGCCGTCGTCATCGTCGCCCGCTCCAATTCCACGCCGATGTCTTTCAACGACGCCATGTGGGAGAAGTACGGCGAGGCGCTGGCCGCTCGTGAAAATCTCATCGATCCCAAAACGGACGCGCCACCAAAAATAAATCTCTTCAATACCCCCGGCTACGGGAACGAGTTGCCCACCAGAGGCTTAACCCTGACGGACCTCTTCGATAAAGGTGTGCAACTGGCAGTGTGCCGGGTGGCCACGCGCGGCGCTGCCGGGCGGGTGGCCCGGGCGGTGGGGGGAGATGCCGACAGTATTTTCGAGGAGTTCACCGACAATCTGATCGATAACTGCCACCTTGTTCCGGCGGGAATCGTCGCAGTCAACCGTGCCCAGGAACGCGGCTACTCGTTCGCCTACGTCGCCTAGACTTCGATTCTGCCTAACTGAAAACCCTGACCGCGAGTGCGGTCGGGGTTTACGCTTTGCCGGTCACAACTGTTACCCGTCGTCAGAACCTGACCCGCAACCCCACCCGCGCAGAGCGCTGCGGCACGGGTTCGAGATGGAAAACATCGACGCCCTCAGCGGGTTCGCTTCACCCTCACCAGTATGCCGACTGATGACCACTCCCGGAACCGTTTCGAGCACTCCGACGGGCCTCATCGCCGGACGCGTCTTTAGCTGTGCTGTGTGATCGCGCCTTCGCTGTATTCAGACTCAACTTCAACCCGGTTTTCCGCCGGGTTATACAGTTCAGCAAGATTGCGAAAAGTCAGCGGTGCGGTGAGGGTGATATCAGCGCTCGCGGAAACGATGAGAATGACTTCGGCCGTCATCGTGTCCCGCAATTCGGGAGAGACCGGGTCCCGAGACCAACCCGCAGCGGCTAGCGTAGCCAGCAGGACCCACCCCCGAACCGCGATCCGAACTGCCAAAGGATCAGGTATGTACCGCGAATTGAGTATGGATCCGAAAAGTGCTGCAACAAACCGACCATGTCAGGGCTTCTCTCATAAGAAACTCGAAAAACTGGCTTAAGCACGATTTGTGTCATAAACTCGCCCGGATAGAATGACAGCGGTCAGCGAGGGACTATGACAGATAACTATTTCAAATCGCTGCTCAAGCGGCGTTCGTTTCTGAGACGTATGAGCGGTGTAGTATCCGTTCTGGGAGGGGCATTGGCGGTAGGAACCCCCGCCGCGACGGCGCAAACCGGTGGCGGTGAAAGCTGGAAGCCGGCCCGCCACTCCGAGGACGACTGGATGGACGAAGTGCCCGGCGTTCACCGGTTCATGTTCGACAACACAAATTTTTCGGGATTCGCTGGCGCGATGCGCTTCGCGAACAATTTTATGCGGGTGAACAACGACGCCTACGGTCTGCGGAACAACGATCTCGCCGTCATCATAGTCGCCCGTCACAATTCCACACCGTTCGCCTTCAACGACGCCATGTGGGGAAAGTACGGCGTGCCGCTGTCCGCTCGGGAAAATATCATCGACCCCAAAACGAACGCGCCACCCACTGTTAACCTTTTCAACACGGCGGGCTATGGGGACGAGTTGCCCACCCGAGGTTTAATGCTGGAGAGCCTGTTTGAAAAAGGTCTGCGACTCGCAGTATGCGAGGTTGCCACGCGCGGCGCTGCGGGGAGGGTGGCCCGCGCGACCGGAGGAGATGCCGACAGCATTTTCGAGGAGTTCACGCATAACCTCGTCGACAACTCCCGCCTTGTCCCAGCGGGAATCGTCGCGGTCAATCGCGCTCAGGAACGTGGATACACGTTTTCTTTTGTCGCTTCTGCGTAACTGAAAGCCCCGACCGCGAACGCTATCGGGGCCGTTTCTTTACCGGCGACAACTGCCACGAATCGTCAGAAGCTGACCTGGAGCGCCCGACCCACCGCCCGCGGAACCGCCGCGATGACCATGCCGCTTACGGTCTCGATGTTACCAGCCCCCCAGTGCCAGGCAATTCAACAGCAGCACTCGGAGTTAACGCGCGCTCTGGTCGAACATGCGAGAATGAGGACGGGCAAAACGGCGAGGCCGCTCGTAGCGATGCCTTCAAGAGTTGAGGAGATATTCTCAATCTAGGGGTCGAGAGAATCCAGAATTTGCGATGTTTTCTGAAGTTACTGTGACACTGCAAACCCATCCGAATCGTTCCTTAGCCCTCACGCCGGCGGAAGCGGTGGAATTTAAATAGTTGCCTGATTTCGAACTTTGGCAGTGGTTGCTGGGTGGCACTGCCGCTCTCATGATCGGTCTGTCCAAGAGCGGCGTTCCCGTTGCAGGCCCCCTGATTGTGCCCCTGATGGTACTGACGGTGGGAGACGCACGCGTCACCGCGGCATGGACAGTGACAATGCTCTCAGTAGGCGACATCTACGCCGTCGCCTACTGGCACCGTAAAGCCGATATTGGAAAGCTGATCTCGCTCATACCCTGGGTCGCCATCGGCATGGCCGGAGGTGCTGCCGCGCTCGTTCTTCCCGAAACCGTCGTGCGGCCGATTATCGGATGCGTCGTACTGGTAATGGTGGTTCTGATACTGTTCAGGCGCAGTCGGCAGGTTCAGGCCGTCGGCCACCACTCTTTCTATGGAATCGCCGCGGGGTTCGCTACCACGATCGCCAACTACGCCGGTCCGGTAATGAACATGTACCTGCTGAGCCGGGGCTTCAAAAAAGAAAAATTCGTGGCAACGGCGGCATGGTTTTTTCTGGTAGTGAATCTGGCCAAAGTGCCAATCTACGTCTGGCACGATCTATACAGCCGTGAGGGCTTCGCCTTCAACCTGACAATGTTGCCCCTTATTCTTACGGGCAATGTGCTCGGCGTCTGGATCGTCCATCGCATCCCGCAACGCGTGTTCGAAGTCCTGATCATCTTACTGACACTTTTCTCTTCAATTACGTTCTTCGTATAGCCCGAAGTTATCTGTTTTGGGAAACCGGCGATAATCGCCTGCCGTTCGGTTGACGGCTGACCGTCCAGGCAAGGATTTCAAATATGATCGGGGGGTTACTACCGGTCGAGAACGAGAGATAGATTGACCTCAGCTTGAGCGTCTCTTTATCATCTGTGGGTTCGAGCGGAGGATAGCGATGACAGGTGCAGAATGGTTGTTTATCGCAGCTACAGCTTTATGCGCGTTAGCTGTGATGCCCGGTAGCCTGGGCGTGCTCGCGCTGACCAATGATCTGGCAGCGGGTACTCGTGGTGCCCGCTTCATCTACCGCAGGATCGGTGTAACGCTGATCGCATCGGCAGTTGTACTGACGATTGGAGTACGCCAGGCCTCGTCCACGGACGGTTTCTCCATTCTGACACTGGCTGCCACGGCGGCCTACCTGGGAATACTCGTGTTCGGCTACGTGATGCATACCAGCCTGATGTTCCAGCCGATTCGAAAGCCCACGTTCATCTCTATCGATGCGGCTATTCAACGATTCGGCCCTGACGAGGAGGTCATCGGTGTGACCGACGGGGCGGGGCAACCGTTCGCGCTCGTCACACGTCTGGCGCGGCGTCCGCACATCGTGCATCAACCCGAGGGGAACGCTCCCTTCGTGATGACGCATTGCATCCTCTCGCACAGTTCCATGGGATACGCGGCCGAAGGAAGTTTCCATCAACCCGAGTTTTCGGTCGCAGCCGCACTCGCCAACAACTTGGTGATCTATGACCGGAAGAACGACTGCGCAATCAGCCAGATCCAGAGCCGGTCACGGGACGACAATCTCACCCCGGTCGCGCTTCCAACCGTAGCAACAAGTTTAAAATCCTGGCAGGCGCTCTACCCCGAGACCACGGTCTGGATCCGTCCGTTCACATGGCGCGATACGTTCTTTCTAAAAGCCCTGTCACGTGGGGACATCATCAATCCCGCAAGTTCCAAGTTGTTATATCCTCTGCAGCGCCCCCGTGACACACGGCTGGGGTTGAAGTCGATGGTGGTTGGCGTACGGGTGGGTGAGGCGTCTAAGGCTTATCCCTTACCTGTATTCGAGCACCGCAAGATTATCAACGACACCATTGGGGACCGAGCGGTACTCGTCGCATCGGCCTTCGATGGAGACTACATCCAGGTCTTCGATCGCGATTTGGACGGCGCGACTCTCACATTCAAGAACGCCGATGATGGCGAAGGCTTCGTAGACGAGGAAACGGGTTCAAGATTCTCGCCCGACGGACGCTGTGTATCAGGCGCCTACGAAGGACGCGGCCTGAGGGCAATACCGCATTTCAACGTGCGCCGTGAGAAGGCGCCAATCCTCAGCGGGTGCGAATCCCGCCCGGCAACTGTCGCTCCAGTCGGTAGCAATCGGAGCGGATGGTGGAGGTAACAACATCGTCTGAAGCACTCCGATGACAAAGGGCCGCCTCGGGCGGCTCAGCGACCACACAGGCCACAACGCGAGTAAACGCCGAGCAGGCCTCGAAACGCACAATGCGGAAGTCGACCCGCCGTTGAAACGGGGAAGGCTGCCAGCGGTCGGGAAGCGAGCGACGCGAGCACCGACCGGTTCCGCCGGGGTATTAGCGGTGGCATGTATGGAAGAGGGGATTGGACGCAACACGGGAAGCCCTGCCGGTGGCGTGGCACGCGCCAACCGACAGCCCGCGAGGGTCAGGTTGGGCCGACAGGGTGGCGGAGAGGTCCGCAGTACCAAGGAAGCCGGGTAATGCCGGTGGAGGGAAGGGACCTCAGTTCGAGAGCAGCGCATGACGGAGGAAGGGACATGAGGACTGGCGAGAGCCTAACAGCCTCGGAGAGAGTTCAGCGACTCCAGACGGCGCTACATGCGAAAGCGAAGGAAGCTCCGGGCTTCCGGTTCTACTCTCTGAGCGACAAGGTGTGGCGCGACGACGTGCTCGCAGTCGCCTGGCAGGCCGTGCGACGCAACGGCGGCGCGGCCGGGGTGGACGGCGAGACGGTCGCGGACATCGATGCGTTCGGGGTGGACCGGTGGTTGGGAGCACTGGCGCGGGACCTGAAGGAAGGGACCTATCGGCCGCATGCGGTTCGGCAGGTTCTCATCCCGAAGAAGCAACGAGGGAAGTTCCGGCCGTTGGGCATTCCGTGTCTCCGGGATCGGGTGGTGCAGACGGCGGCGATGCTGGTGTTATCGCCGATCTTCGAAGCCGACCTGCAACCGGAGCAATATGCATACCGGCCGGGCCGAGACGCGCATGACGCAGTCAGGCGCGTGCATCGGCTGCTGACGACGGGCCACCGGGAGGTGGTGGACGCCGACCTGTCGGACTACTTCGGCCAGATTCCGCACGCGGACCTGATGAAGTCCATCGCCCGTCGCTCACGCGCCGGGCGGCTGTTGGGCTGGGTCAAGGCGTGGCTGGAGATGGCGGTGGAAGAGGACGACGGGCGCGGCGGTCGCCGCCACACGAACCGGGCGCGTCACGAGCGGAAGGGGACCCCGCAAGGGTCTCCGATCTCGCCGCTGTTCAGCAACATCTACATGCGGCGCTTCATTCTGGGCTGGAAGGTGCTGGGCTACGCCCGGCACTTCAAGGCGGAAATCGTCAACTACGCGGATGACTTCGCGGTTCTCGGTCGCGCGCCGGCAGCGGTGATGCTAGCGGCGGTCGAAGCCCTGATGAAACGTCTGAAGTTGGCGATGAACGTTGAGAAGACCCGCTGCTGCCGGGTGCCGGAGGAATCGATGACGTTCCTCGGCTACCGGATCGGTTGCAACTACCGGCCGGGTACGGGTGCCGCCTACATAGGCACACATCCGAGCCGGGAAAGCGTCCAGAGCATCTGCCGTCGTGTGAGCGAGTTGACCGCGCCGCGCCACGTGCTCCTGCCGTCGGGAGTCGTAGTGGGACGCCTCAACCGGTTGCTGACCGGTTGGGCGAACTACTTCATCCTGGGACAGGTCCGCCCGGCCTACAAGGCGATTGATCAACACGCGACACGGCGGCTGCGCCAGTGGCTCTGCCGTAAGCACAAGGTGCGGATCGGGAAACACGTGCGCTTCCCGTCCGAGCGGCTCTGGTCCGATTACGGGCTCACGCATCTTGCGCCGCGTACGGCGAGCTTTCCGTGGGCGAAGGCATGATCTCGTCCGAGAGCCGGATGCGGGAAATCCGCATGTCCGGTTCGATGAGCGGCGACTGGAAACGAAGCCACGGCGAGGAGTGAGGCACCGGAATCGGCGAAAGCCACCGGCAACAGCTACCCCCTTTGCCTACCGCCACCGCGCCAGTCGTCGACTCTACAAGATTTTCTGGTTCCCGTGGGCCGATTACTTTCCGGAAACGGATGTTTATTCGGCCCAGGCTCAGGCCAAGAGCGCATAGCAGCCCGTGGTTAAAGTCGGATCCAGACTGTAGGTGCGGTCATAGACCGCTTCGACAGCTTTCAGCGACTTTCACCACGGCCTGTTTTAGGGAGCGTACAACTTCAGACGGTAAGTAGGTAAGTAACTATGGGCGCTTTCGACAGTTTTAAATTACGAGTTAATGGCAAGAGTTGGGGTCGGAATTTTCAACGCGTCACTTATGACTCTTAACTTCTTCGGGGCTACCCTGCAGGTATACCACCGCCTCCGCCGAACCAAACCTCGTTGCCATCTTCAAAAATGATTCTTCCGGCAGCCAGAGCTCTCGCGCCCTCTCTCCGAGACGGGTTCCCGTCAACGGTCACGGTTACGCCCACAGGCACAGTATCGATATTCCAGCCGGCCCGCAGTATTCCGGTACCCGTGGCTCTCCCGGTAATGGTCCACGTCTCCACCGCGCCGCTTTCAGTGGTCACTTCTATTACCAATTCCGGATGCGGGTTGATGAGCTTGAGCGACTTCACAACGCCGGTGATCATGACCAATTCGTCCATCTGCCAGAAATTCGTGAACGAGTGGTGCGCCTCGAGAGGCATGATCAAGAGAAGAACCACGATCAAACCGGTCAGAAAACCGGAGCTCATAAATTTCACTTTCCTATCCTCCCTATTGTCAGCGGCGTAGATTCGCAGGGCCATTGGTACCCTTAAACAAAATGGCTGTCAAGAAGACAATACAGGAAAAGATTTTCGACCGCGCCCCGTGTTCTTGACAGTTTGCGAGGCAAACGGTATACACCTCCCAAGCACGCGGCATCTAAAAGGAATCGAAATATGGCCTCGCGCGGTTGAAAGGAGAACGACCATGGACTGTACCAAGATTAACGCCTACAAAATAGCTTTGAAGGCAACTGTGAGTGTTGCATTGCTAACAGCTGTCGTCATGGCGGGCGCCACCGATGCATCAGCTCAGGTGTTCGACCTCGACCGTATCCCGACGATCTCGGACGTGCCGTTCGGGTTTGTCGGCACCTGGGACTGGCGAACCGGAAGACAGAGTTGCGGTTCCCGCACAGATTCCTACGGCAACCCTCTCCTTTTCGGCGGCGGGCAGGGAGGCGGCGGACGCGGGCGCGCGCAGGGGGGAGTGCAGGGAGGCGGACAGGGGCGCGGACAGGGGCTTCGGCCGATCTGTCAGTGGCCGACTGACGAACTGGAGGAGTTGCTGAACGGACGAGGTCGAGCCTGGATGGAATTCTCGGCTCGGGATGAAGCGATTTCACCGAAGTGGACCTGCAGCGCGGCCAGCCTTGGCACCGTTCTGACCGAAGGCTACTTGAGAACTTTCTCCAAAAGACCGGACGCACTGGTCATGCATTACGAACAATCCAACTGGTGGCGCTGGGTCTGGATGGACGGGCGGCAACACCCGCCGGCCACGGAGTCCTTTTCTCACGGTCACGCCGTAGGCTGGATGGATGGCGACACGTTCGTCGTTGAGACCACGAACTTCACCTGGGATCCGGACGGATATGACGATCAATCGCACATTGCGCGATCTCATATGGCACGCTATACGGAGCGCTACACACTTACCGGTACCGACACGATGGAACTGGAGATCACGGTGGAAGATCCGCTCTTTCTGAAGGCTCCATTCGTGTTCACCGGAATGCTGGAACGGACCGATCAGGAACCGATCAACACCTGGGACTGCGATCCAGAGTCTGCACTCAAGGAACTTTATCAAACCTCCAACAATCCGTACCCTGACGATCCGACTCCCGATCTGTACAACGAACAATAGTCACTGCAGGGGACGGACACTTCATAATCCGGGATCCGTATGACTCAGGCATCCGAATTATGAAGTGTCCGTCCCCTTTAAGCCATGGAACTCTCAGACATCAATCACGCGCTCGAGGTGGCCAAGCGTGCAGCGCGCGAGGGCGGCGAAATTGCACGGGTCCGCCTTTCCGATCCGGGATATTTGAAATGGACCCAGCGCCGAGACGTCGAAACAGAAGCATCATTAGAAGCGCAGGAAGCGATTGTCGCCACACTCTCGGCTGAATTTCCCGACGCCGGAATTCTGGCCAAGCTGGGCCCTGAAGATGCCGCAGTACCGGTCAACAAGCCGGAACTCTGGATTGTGGATTCCGCCTCAGGCAGCCTGAACTTCGCACACGGCGTCCCGCACTTCGGGATCACCATAGCTCTGCGTGCGGGGGGCGATATCCTCGTCGGTGTCGTCTATGATCCGTGCCGGAACGAAATGTTCGAGGCAAGCCCGAAGACGCCGGCTCGGCTCAATAACGAAATCATCGTTGTCCGGCAAATACTGGAGGGTCAGGAAGCCTGGAACAACGCGATGGTCGGGGCGGACTGGGCCGGCAGCGGTGAACTTCGCGCACAGACAAAATTGATCCTGGGAATGATGGAAAACCAGGTCATAGACTGCAACTTGATGGGATCACCGGCTCTGGGCATCTGCTACGTAGCGGCGGGACGAACCCACCTCTACTGGCACCTCGATCTCACAATCTGGGACGTCGCGGCCCCGGGCCTGATTCTGGAACAGGCGGGCGGTGTCCTCACCGACCGGGATGGCAATTCCTGGCTTTATTCAGACGGCGGTTACATTGGAAGCAATAACGTCATCCACGGCTGGGCACTGAGCTGCATCCAATCGGTCACGCATCCACCGGACCCCAGAGATCCGACACCCCTTCCCAAAGAGCTCGACTGAGCTCCGGGTTGGCTGCGAGTCTCATCAGTTGGAAGTTCGGAACTTGAGAGTTTCGTCCGCGTCCGATCGGATCCTCTTGAGGATGGGAACAACTCGTTTCTCGCCGACAAGTCTAGGCTTATAAGGGGCTTGGAGGATTGGGCAATGGCCGAACGATTTAACGCATGTGTTGCATCGACTGGTTGATCCGGCAGACATTGTCGAACTATGAGAAAAGGCCTGAAAACAGGGGTTCTCAACGTCCGACAAGATGATTTGTGAGGACTGAGAATCCATTTCAAGGTCACCTACTGAAACGGAAGGCCACCTCTATCATTCTGGGTCGGTGACTCCTCCTGTGGAGCCGCTGCGAGCAATCGCCCGGAACATGGCAATGGTTTCCAGCTCCTTCGCACTGCCATCGTGAGTGTAATCAGGATAAGCAGAACTCTTCGCGATCACTACACCGTATTTGGGATAGACGTAGATAAACTGGTTGTAAACACCGATTGCCAGGTAGTCCCCATCAGGATCCTCCGGAATCCACCATTGATATCCGTACCCCAAAACCCAGCTTGAATCGGGGTTGTCTCCAGGCTGGAGATGTGGACCATCGGGCGTCACGGACGCCTGCACCCACGACCTTGGAACGACCTGTTCCTCGTCCCATCGCCCACCGTTTAGATAGAGTTGACCAAAGCGCGCATAGTCTCGGAGCACTGCATTTAGACCCCCAAACGCAATCGCCATTCCGGAGCCATCGTTGAGCCAGTATGCATCCGATTCCATTCCAATCCTTTGCCATATGCGGCTCTCCAAATAGGAAGCCAGGCTTTGCCCCGTGGCCTGTCGCAGAAGCATCCCAAGTACTTGTGTGTCCACACTTATGTAGTGATGGTACGTTCCAGGGGTGCGCTCACGCTGCAAGGTCGATATAAGACGTTCGAGGGGCCTATTCAGGGCAATCGCCCGGCCCAATCGATTGATGTCAGAAAAGAAGTCAGCGTAATCTTCATTGAACCGAATTCCCGAGGACATCTGCAGAATGTCCTTGATCTCTACGCCTTCGTATCCAGAGCCCGTCAATGTCGGCAGGTAATCGCTCACCTGTTGATTGATGTCATCAATGCGCCCTTCTTCGACAGCGATACCGACCAGAGCTGAAACAAATGACTTCGCGACTGACCAGGAAATCACTTGAGATACTTTGGTGTTTCCAAGGTAGTACTCTTCAAATGCGATCTTTCCGTCACGGAGTACAACCAGACCAGTTGTCGAAGTGTCTTCTAAGAAGTCCGCCACCGACTTGATTTGTCGATCGTATTCGTAGCTTTCAGGAAGGGGTGACACCTCGCGATCGAATTCATGGGTGGGACCGCCGCGATGGACGACAGCAGAATCGAAAATAGTCTCCATCGAACGAAAGTTCGAGACTATCCGGTCCGGCTTGAACAGGTTCATGACCTGATAGACGCGTATCAGTTCTCGACGATAAAGACCGGCCACTGCTGCTAGCAGAATAAGTCCGGCTAGAATGCCTATCCCCATAACTCGCAGAAGCGGGCGTCCGATCTTCTCTTTCTTGATTGACTCACTTCTGATCTCGTCGTTCATCGCTGCAGACTCTCTCGCATCAGCAACGTTACTGGAGATCGGCAGTCTCCAGGTTTCGGATCAACTCGTAGTAGAAGCGGACGACGTTGGCAAATGCGCTGGTGCCGATTCTCTCGTCTGTACCGTGTGGGCGCTCAAGGTCCTCAGGAGCAAACGCCATCGGTCCAAATCGGTAAGTGTCTTCCGCCAGACCGGCGAAGTGGCGCGAATCTGTCGCAGCGATCACGAGGTAAGGGGACACGATTGCTCGCGGGAACACTTGGCGAACAGTGCGTTCGATGAGCTTGTAACCTTCAGAGTCTCTCGAAGAGATGCTCGACGGGTCAGTCGAAAACCCGGACGAGGGATCAAATCGAACGCTTACGGTTGGGTCATCTTCAAACAACTCATTGATGTTTGTCAGAACGGTCTCAACAGTGTCACGGGGATGAATACGGACGTTGACCGTTGCTGTGGCCGAAGTGGGCAACACGTTGTCTTTGGGACTGCCTGCCAACATTGTCGCTACGCTCGTCGTTCGAAGGATCGCGTTCATCGTTGGAGATTCTGATAAGCGGTTGTCGAGGAACCTGCCAAAGAGCCATCGATTTGCGAGTGCGACACGTGTCGTCAATGGTAAGTGTGGTCCGAGGGTTGCGAACATCTCACTTGCAATGCCATCGATTCCGCCAACAAATCGGTTTCTCTGGAGCGTTGAGATGGCCTCCGCGAGACGGGTCACAGCTGTCTCAGCTGGGGGCATTGACGAATGACCACCACCGCCTTGAGCAACTATTTCTAGGGTGAGGTAGCCCTTCTCCGCTACACCCAGGAGAGCAACGGGGACATCCAGCCCTGGAACGACGCCCTCGACGATGGCGCTTCCTTCATCAATGACCCATTCAAACTGCACTCCCCTTGACCGCAGGAGTTCAGTGACCTTAACTGCTCCGTTCTGTCCGCCAACCTCCTCGTCATGGCCAAATACGATTATGATCGACCGCCGAGGTTGATGTCCTTCGGTGAGATGCTGTTCGACGGCCTCCATGATGCCCACAAGGATGGCTTTCATGTCGAGAGCGCCTCGGCCCCAGACGTAACCGTTGGAGACTACCCCCGCAAAAGGCGACTCGGTCCAGTCTCTCTCTGATTCTTGCTGCACTGGAACGACATCCAAATGGGCTAGAAAGAGAACCGGATCAAGTGCCGGATCGACGCCTTCCCATACGTACAGCAAACTATGTTCATTAACCGTCTCTCGGCTGAGGTCACGGCTCACGCTGGGGTAAGTCTGCTCAAGCCATTGGTGTAAACCTTGGAACTGGCTCCAATCGTTATCAGCAGGATCATCGTAGAAAACAGTCTGGAAGCGGATCGCCTCGGCCAAGTGTTGGCTGACTTGGTCTTCGTCTATTGCAATCGATGGAATGATAGTGGTTTCCACCTGCGACCTCCACGGGTAGAGCAGCGAAACGGTCACCAAGACCGCGATAAGCACCGCAACTGCGAGCACGATGGCTGTACCAATTCGCTTCATGCTGGCCTGCAACTCTCACCTTAAAGCCTTATCGAGCAGGAAGCTCCGGACCCTGTGACACTTCTGTCGGTGTCTCAACATAGCCCTCTGACTCCTCCGGCGGAAACTGGCCGTAACGGCCAAGTTTGGTGCCGGATTCCATGACTAAAGTGTGTCGCTGAAAAACTGAGAAAAACTCGGTAAAGGATACTAAGGCAGGGGTTTGTAAGCAATCAGAAGGTCAACGCCCGATTGTCTTGCCGATTCTCAACATCCCGTCCCCGGTAGTGCGATGACCCGCACGCTTCCATCACCACCGTCGCGGGTTCCTGATCCACGAAGAACTCCAGCAATTTTGCCCGACTCAAACGGACGCTCTCATCGACATGCCCCGGTTGCTCTGAAATCCCAATCTCAAAAACATTCTTTGCCAGATCCACTGCGATCGTCCTATCCTTCATCTCGGACTCCTTTTTGTTAACACGTGCTCGTGTTTAGCCCGCACCATGCGAGGCTCAAAGTGACTTTGGCACTTTGATGCCGTTTAAGTCACCAAAGAGGAGTCCATCTCATCAAGAAGATGATTTCTCAGGACTTGAGGATGGATTTCGAGACCGCCCACCAAGAGAGTCGCTTCTGATGGGATGTTCGGGGACAGTTAGGACACCCTCCTTTCGTGCTGCCGATCCGACAGACTCACTACTCGTAGTACAAATGAGTGGGCCTCAACGCGAACATCGGGTAACTTAGCCACGACTTACCATCAACAAATCTACCGAATCGTTCAGGAACGCTTCAACTAGAGGAGCGCGACGACTTGGGTTCCATCAATACAGGACGTGTTGTGCTGGGGGGATTGATCACCGGACCAATCCTCTTTTTGAGCGAAGTTCTCTTTTTTCTGATTTTTTCGGTTGACGTGCAACAGCAAGCAGCCAATCACAATTTCATGCCCCTCGATGGGGGAAAGGCGATCATGCTGATAGCCTACGTTTTCGGTATAGGTATCAGCGCCATTTGGGTATATGCATTAGCTCGGCCACGCCTTGGTCCGGGACCGAAGACGGCATTGATTGTGTTTCTGCCGCTCTGGTTCATCGGACGGGCATTCGATGTTCTATTGATTGCGTACGTAGGAGTCGACCCGGCCAATCCGACTGTAATTCACATCTTTTGGTCGTTGGTGACGGGCGCAATCGCCATGTTGGCGGGAGCGTTTGCCTATCACGAGAAGTGACAGTTACGGCTCCGGGTTGCAGTTCACGCAGTAGACTGGCAAAACGACCGAACCACATCCGAGGCAACCGCGTCGTTCACCTTGCCCGACTCGTTAAATGTCAACGTCCGGGAAGATGATTTCTCAGGAGTTGAGCTGTCATCTCTGTCTCCGCCGACTTCCCCGAAGCCAACTTTTGGTTCGTTAATGTTGCCCATTCCTAAACGCTAGGCGACTACTCGTTACTAGTCATAGCTCGCCCCTTGGCGACTTGTGGGGACCGAATCGGGTCTGCTGTCGGGCCGTGCCTCTTCCGAGAAGGCGACTTTTGGTTCCTGAAGTTGCCTCCCAGAACGGCGTTCCAAGGGAGTCTGCAGGAGTTATTAGATCTTCAGGAGAATTCGGGTGGCGCTTCCAAATATTAGTCCTTGTCACTATATCCGTAACAGATGTAGTATCAAGGCGTGGCAAAGCAAGAAACCAACGCGCCCCTCACTCCAGCGGTACTTCATATCCTCCTCGCGCTTTCTACGAAAGAGCGGCACGGCTACGGAATCATGAGGCAAGTCGAGTCGGACTCGCAGGGGAGGGTGAAAATGGGGGCGGGTACGCTTTACGGCTCAATTCGCCGCATGATCGAGGCCGGATTGGTACGCGAGAGCGACAAAGCGATAGACCCTGAAATGGACGACGCGCGGCGGATCTATTACAAGATTACTGGCCTCGGCCAAAAAGCGCTCAATGCGGAGTTGCAGCGATACCGTGAGGTCGTAGCGGTTGCCAAACAGAAACGACACTCACCGAGTACTTCCGCGTATGGCCTATGAACACTCGATACGACGATTCCGAAAATCGTACGCAGCACTGCTTCGTCTCTATCCGAGGCGTTACCGCGAACGCTTTAGAGAACCGATGGAGCAAACCTTCAATGATCTTCTCCGAGAGCGAGCAGAGGAAGACAACGGATTATTCGGCTTCGCTCTGTGGGTGTTCGTCGAGACATCCGCAGGAATCGTGAGAGAGAACCTGACGTTTATCGTTATGCAAGACAGTAGCAGAAGACTGATTGTGTGGGCCGCCGTAGTGATGCTCATACTGCTCGTACCTTTAGTGCTGACGCTTCTTGGCAGTGGAGTAGACGGAGAAGGTTGGTATTGGACATCGGGGGATTTTATTTTCGCCTTTGTCGTCCTGTTCGGTGCCGGTCTCATGTATGAATTGGTAGCAAAGAGAATGACCGGCAAAGCATACAAATTCGCCGTCGGTCTTGCAGTGGGGACAGCGCTTCTCCTCGTCTGGATAAACGCTGCCGTTGGCATCATCGGGGATGGAGAGGAGGACCTCGCCAGCATGATGTACGTCGGGGGGAGCCTCGCCGTCGGGATCATCGGTGCCCTTATCGCGCGTTTCCAGCCCCGTGGGATGGCGCGCGCGTTGTTCGCGACGGCGCTTTTTCAGATCTTGGTCGCGGTGATCGCGCTGGTCTTCGGACTAGGTTCCAGTGGACCGATATGGCCGCGGGACGTTTTGATCTTGACTGGGTTCTTTGCCACGCTATGGGTTGGATCTGCTTTGTTGTTTGTACGCGCAAGTGCCTTGGACCCAAATAGAACTGACGACACTCCTTTGCAGACGGCGGGCGAACGGTCCGGATGAGGCTCCGCTTCAGTGGTGTCGTCAGCAAACAACGTAGAATCTCGGCTCGCGTTCGATTCCACGCCCAACTGATTCTTGCGGCAGGATAGGCGCTTTCTGTGTTGCTAGGTTCCTGGAAGTCGCATTCTGTTACGTTGACGGCAGGGGGCGCGATTCCTCCCGATAAACGCCGTTTCAAATACCGATTCACGTTCAGCTAGGGCACCGGACCCCGTTCCTTGGGTTCTTCAAACCAGACGTCCACGAGCTGCGCTCACCCGAATGATGAAAATCCTCGTGGCCTTCGAAACCTCGCGTTGACAGAGCCTGAGAATACTGCGCCGTTGCGTCACCGTTCGCCGGCCTTCATCTTCTGCCAGTACAGATGTCCCCCGGCCATTTCACCGGCCTCGTTCAGGTTCGGCGGGCCGCCGAGTCTCAACACGTCGCCGGTGAACTGGTAGTAGCGCTGTTGATCGCTGTACGTACTGGGGTTAATGTGGCCCTGCTGGCTGTGGATGAGCCACTGCGGCGTCTGGTTCTCGTAGGTGATGAAGCGGCCGAAGTATCCAGAGTAGCTCTGGTACGCCTTCAGCGCTTCTTCGGGCGTCGGCTGCGCGCCAGCGTACATGGTCCGCCCCTCCTTGTTCATCAGATGGACCATCATGTGACCGCTGGGCGTGTAGATGATGTAGGCGGTTCCGGAACGGCTTTCGTTCCTTTCGCCGTGGAAGTCTTCCTCGCCGTCCGTCGTCCGGTATCTGTCCGTGTACTGGAGCTTCCAGAAGCCGACGAACTTCTTCGCTTCAGCCGAGAGCGGTGCCGGCGGCTGGCGCTCCCAGATCAAGCGGATCGTCGCCTCTTCTTTCGGTCCGTCGCCCATGGACGGCGTCAGGATGAGGCTCTCGCGTCCCTGCGGGGTCACGACGAAGTCGTAGTAGCGCTTTGCGTTCACGACGCCACCGGGATTGATCTGTCCGACGCGGTGGTGGGTGACGAACTGTTCCTGGTCGCTCACGGTGTAGGTGCCGAAGTACGCCGTATAGCCACGGATGGCTGCCTGGGCCTCTTCAGGCGTCGGTGGGCTCGACAGTTTCGCCCGGACCTTCGGCTGGATGTGCACCGCCATCTGTCCCGTGTCGCTGTAGATGATGTACCCGTTCGAATTGAAGTTCGGCCTCTGGATCCATTGGCCGGTCGCCTCATCCTTCTGTTCGATCGTGATGAGACTGTAGGTACCGACAAACTTTGTTGTGTCGTTCATCGGCGCCTGAACTGCCGCGCTGGATGGAACTTCCATGGCTCCGGCGCCGATCACCGTCGGCGTGGACATGACCGCTACGACAGCGAGAGCTGTCAGCAGGCCCTTGGTTATGTTCGTCATTTTACGCTTTCCCCTTAGCGCGCAGAGATGCACGCTACTTCGACACCTGGTCCTGAGCAAACTCTTCCGGCAAGGTCTTAATCGCTACCTCACGAACAAGTTTGGTGTCCCGAGCACGCCACACTTCACCCATACCACCCATTCCGAGGAGTGTGCTGATCTCGAAGTGACCCAGTTTGGTGCCCGATTCCATGTTTAAAGTGTGTCGCTGAAAGACCCGTGAAAAACTCGGTAAAGAATACTAAGGGAGGGGTTTGTAAGCAATCAGAAGGTCAACGCTCGATTTCTTGCCAATTCTCAACGTCCGTATCTGGACTACTCTTGTCAAGTAGGCGCAACTCTCCTGTCTTCTTTTTCTGAAAATTCTATTCAGAGTACTGCTGCGGTTTCAGGTTGCATGACTGGTCGACTGCACCCGTATCTCCGGCCTCTTAAGTGGAACTATTGTGTTCCGGGCCATGATGAATTTCGCGCGCGGGGGGCCAACCGAGAAAGACGGCCTCAAAAGGGCCACGGACGTTGTCGGCCTATCCCCGCGCCGGTCCGACCGGTGCGTCATCAACTCGATCTCATCGCAGTTCGCTGAAAGGATATTCGATCCCTGTGTCAGGCCGCCTTGCGGTCGGCCTGATACTGGGATCCACGTTTCCAGACGGCCCAAACCGTGCGGGCCAGCTTGTTGGCCAGCGCCACCGTCGCCTTATTGTGACCGCGGGTTTTGTGAATCCGAAGGCCCCATTGCTGCAGCGGTGACGGTTTCGCATTCCGCCGGTGCGCGCTCCACAACAGAGAGCGGCCGCCGTGGATCAACAGCATCCGGAGATAGGAATCCCCGCGTTTGCTGATTCTCCCCAGTCGCCGTCGCTCTCCACTGGAACGCTCCCGGGGTGTGAGCCCCAGGTAGCTGGCAAAGCGGCGGCAAGAGCCGAAGCGGTGAATGTCGCCCACAAAGCCCACCAGCGCCGTGGCGGTTAACAGGCCGATTCCCGGGATCGTTTGGAGACGCGCCACATCCGGTGTTTGTTGGGCCAGTGCCTTCAGTTGTTCTTCCACCGACCGCATGTGCGCTTCCAGTTCACGTATCTCTTCACAGACCTGGTGAAACATCTCCCGAACGACACTGGGGATCTCCACATCCGCGTCTTCGATCAACCCCATCACTCCCGGCACCAGATGATGCGCGCCAGTAGGTATAACGCAACCAAACTCCCGGAGCAGTCCCCGAAGCGTGTTGATGCGCGACGTGCGCGTCTCCATCCACCCCGACCGCAGCCGGTGCAACGCGGTCAGTTGCTGCTGCGCTACCGTCTTGACCGGTACCGGATAGATTGCGCTGTTGCGATCCGCCTCTAACATTCCTTTCACATCCGTCCGGTCGTTCTTGTTCCGTTGCACGTAGGGCGCCACATACTGCGCTGAGATTAACTTTACTTCGTGTCCCAGCTTCTCGATCTCCCGCCCCCAGTAGTGCGATGACCCACAGGCCTCCATCACGACTCTCGACGGTTCCTGATCCACGAAAAACTCAAGAAACTTCCCTCGGCTCAGACGGCACGTCTCCTTCAAATGTCCGGGCCGCTCTGAAATCCCAATCTCAAAAACATTCTTTGCCAGATCCACTGCGATCGTTCTATCCTTCATCTCGGACTCCTTTTTGTTAACACGCTCACGTGTTTAGCCCGCACCATGCGAGGCTCAAAGTGACTTTGGCACTTTGATGCCGTTTAAGTCACCCAAGAGGAGTCCATCTCATCAAGAAGATGATTTGTCAGGACTGGAGAATCATTTTCACGGTCGTTTAGGGAACCGGGACTCGTGCTTTGAGTTCTTCGAACCAGTTCAGGGAAGGCGGCGTCGGGTGGAAACCACCCCCCGCGCCAGGGCAGTCGCACAGGAACCTTGTTGCATGGATCATCCCGAAGGATGCCTTATCATCGTGTTTTTCAACACCGGGGATAACTTAGATGCCACATAAGTTCAACGCAGCCCGACGGCACAAGTTTGATAAGGCGCAGTATCGGGTGATCAACTGGGCGGAATATAACGAGAGCCTGCGCCAGCGGGGTGATCTGAGGATCTGGGTCAGTGAGGAGGCTCAAAGTGTGTGGAGCGCGCCGCGCCGCACGTCACGGGGTGGCCAGCGGAGATACTCGGATCTGGCGATCGAGACATGCCTGACGCTGCGCACGGCGTATCGGCTTGGGTTGCGGCAAACGCAGGGACTTATGGGATCCATCGGCACGCTCATGGGGCTGGATATACGGGTGCCGGACTTCTCCACACTGTCGCGTCGTGCAAACGGCTTGAGCATCGCTCAGGTGATGATGCAAGCCGGATCTGTGCCTGTCCATCTGGTGGTGGACAGTACCGGCCTCAAGATCTTCGGCGAAGGGGAATGGCTCGCGCAGAAGCATAAAATCAAGGGAATACGCCGCCGCTGGCGCAAACTCCACCTCGGACTGGACCTGGCCAGCGGTGCGATTGTTTGCGCCAATCTGACTCACGATGACGTTGGAGACAGCACTGCATTACCCGGGCTCCTGGATCAACTCGATGCCCCGGTCGCGGGCTTTCTGGCTGACGGCGCCTATGATGGAGCGTCTACACGAGATCTGCTGAGGGAACGGTATGGGGAGACCCTGGATGTGGTTATACCGCCGCCAAAGAACGCAGCGATCCGACCGCAATCGGCGCGGGATCCAACCGTTCGGGATCGCCATATTGCTCAGATCCGCAGCAACGGCCGCATGGCCTGGCAAGTGGCCACAGGGTACAACCAGCGCAGCCGGATAGAAACGCAGATCGGCCGTTGGAAGGGTGTCATCGGCCGCAGACTCCAATCCCGCAGCTTCTCCAGGCAGATCACGGAGATCCAACTCGGCCAAAAAGTCCTGAACACAATGACCGCACTCGGACGGCCTGTGTTCGAGCGTATCGCCTGACGCTACCGCTTGGGAAAGGGCGAATTCCATCTCCGCCCCGATCCATGCAACAACGCTCCTCGGTAGAAGGGTGAGCGCGGACGCGGCGGAGCACGGACAGCAATGCGCAAAAGACCACGGCAAGGGCGGCTCGACACTGTAGGGCTGATTTACGGCGGGATGCCTAGCCGGTGATGGCTTTGTAGAGCAGGCCAAAGACGGACGTGGCAAGGATAACGATGAGTGGCCAGATCACCCTTTGGAGCGTGTCGATCCGGCTCCCGAGAGATTCTTGCAGCATGGTAACACGGCTGTCTACGGAGTCGATACGGTTGCCTAAAGCGTCAATGCAAGCGGCCTGAGCTTTCAAGTCGGCCCGGATCTCAGTGGTCTCGGCCTTGATCTCGGCCTTCAAGACATCAATCTGGGCTCCCAGAACCGCAATGATGTTCTGCCCGGCCTCATGGTGCATTTCCTCGGCGGCTTGATAGGCCAGATCCGGGTCCACGTTGACGCTGCGCAGAGCCCGAAACATCGCGCTGGGGGTGTCGGGTGCAGCCATGATTGGACCCACTATAACAGTTTGCCGAGATTGGGCCGAAAAAAGCGACTCATAGAAGCCCGCTACGGGCTTCAGAGCGGTGGGGTGGGGTCTGGAGTGTACCCCTGATTTTGGCCTGTAGCGTTACTAAGCTCCGGGGAATGCGGGGGGCTGGTCACACGGAGATTCGCTCGACGATGTTGCGGGTGACCCGGCGTCTTCTGCGGTCGTAGATTTGGGTCGTGCTGGGGTTCGAGTGCCCGGCGAGGTACTGCACGTCCTCCATGGGCACGTTCTGGCCGAGCAGATCCGTCACCACCATCACACGAAAGCTGTGGGGGCTGAGGATCTCCGGCAGCCTCGCGTCCTGGAGCCGCCGTTTGAGCATCCGCCGCATGGCGTGGGCCGACATGGGCCGATCTGCGAGCATCCGTTGCTTTCTCAGCGCCGAGCGAAAGAGCGGCGCGTCCTTGGGGTCTGTTTTGAGTTGGGCCGCTTCCAGGTAGGCGTTAAGCCACTCGTCCAGGTCGTGACGCACCGGAATCTCCCGCTGCTTGCCGCCCTTCTCGCGGAAGCGCAAGACCCGCCCGGCACCCTGGTCCCGCAGGTCTTCGAGCTTGAGCCGCGCTATCGCTCCCACGCGGGCTCCGGTGTAGGTCAAGGTGCCCAACACGGCCCGGTCGCGCAGGCCCACCACATGAGAGAGATCGAGCGAGCCGAGCAATGCCCGCGTCTGCTCGATGGTCAGTTCGGGCGTCTTGCCGTCGATCACGGAGTGTTTTCGCCCGCGCACGGATTGAAAGGGGTTGAGCGCGACGGCGTGGCGCGTCACCAGCGCGTCAAAGAAATGCCGCAAGGCGGCGAGCGCCTGGTTTTGGGTGGGGACCGAGCCGGGCAACTCTTCGATAAAACGTCCGGCCAGCCCCGGCGTCACCTGACGTAGTTCAAGCCCTTGAGACTCACACCAAGCCAGAAAGCGCCCCACGATGCGTCCGTAGGCCCGCCGGGTGTGGGGGTTGGCGATGCGGGCCGAGAAGAACTCGTCCGCCGCGAAGCAAGCGGCTGATCCGGCCCGCCGCAAGATCGCCGGGAAGGACTCGGCGAGTTCCGACGGCGGCGAATCAAGGGGGGACTGGGTAGCGACAACCAAGCCGTTCATATAAAGTACGATAACATACTTTATCGTACCTATAGAACTCTGCCCTAATGGATTGAAATGGCGTCCGCAGCGCCTTAGAGCGCAACTGCGGCGTCGGTTTCCACCGCATCGGCGAGGTCTTCGCTTTTTTCCACGGCGGCATCTGGTAGCGGCCACTGACCGATCCGGTTACGCTCTTGCGCTAAGTCGTAATACGCCTGCAAGTTCAGCCAAACATCCGCTGTAGCCCAGCCCGCCGCTTCCAACTTCAAAGCCATCGTAACCGAAATACCGGCCCGCCCGTTCAAGACGCGGGACAATGCCACAACCGAAACGCCGAGCTTGTGCGCGGCCTCGGATACGGTCATGGACTTGCCGTCGGGGTCTTCCATGCATCCGAGCCGGATATGGCGTCCGGGATGTCCGGGATTCCGGCGCATCCATGCATCGTAACGCACGCTGCCATTGTCTTCACTCATGCTTCCCTCCCTAGTGGTAGTCCATCAAGTCCAAGTCGAACGCATCGCCGCGATCAAAGCGAAACACAAGCCGCCAGTTGCCGGAAACCCACACTGACCACAAGCCCTTGCGGTCGCCCTTCAGCGGATGTAGCCGATAGATCGGTAGTGCCAACAGCGACAGCGCATCCGGGCGATCCAGCGCTTCGAGGATCGCGGCGATACGAACTACATGCTCAGGATGAAGCCTCCGCGCATCGCCGCGATCAAAGAACCGATGCAAGCCGCGGTGCTTGATTCCTCTTATCGCCACTAGATTGAGTTTATCGAACCTCGCTCATAGATTCAATAGGGCGCTATAAGGAACCGGAGCTTCAAACGGGCGTGGGAACCAGATGAGCCGCGCCGCTGTAAGCGGGAAGTCACCAAAAGCTTACAACTCACCCGCGCTCGCGGGAGTTAATTTGGACAATTTGGACAATGTCCAAATGTGTCCGAATCAATTGACGTGATGCGGGCATTTGGACACAATAAGGACAATGTGGACAATGTCCAAATGTGTCCGAATCAAGGGGGAAGCTAATGGTGACAGACCAATTAGACGACTGGAAAACCCAAGCAGAGGCCGCTGAGATTCTGAAGTGCTCGCAAAAAACGGTTGGCCGGATGGCCGCGCAGAAGAAGATTCAGCGCGTACTGCGCCGCGTTCCCGGACGGAAGCCAATGCCGGTTTTCAATCCAGACGATATCGAGGCGATCCGCGCTGAGACGGCGCAACCCAAAGCGTTCCCGGTTAAAGAGCGGGGAGAGGAAAAGGCCCTGCCCATGTGCCGCGTCAGCGCGGGGTTGATCTATTAGCCCAACTGTTAGCTGATCGGATATCCCCGGCGCGGGCTGTCCCTGTGGAGCAGAAGGTTTTTCTGAATCTGAAAGAAGCCGCAGAATACAGCGGATTGTCTAAAGCGTGGCTGATGCGAGAAATCAAGAGCGGGAACATCAAGGCAATCAAGACCGGGGGATGGCGGATTCGCCGGTCAGACCTGGAACAACTCTAAAGCGTTGAAGTTTTCTCCGCCAAGGTAAAGAGACTCCAGCGCGTCTCAAAAAAGGAGCGTTTGACGGGACGCGGATCGTAGATGATGTTTGCTGCCTGGATGTGCTGCCTGGCCGTCCTGTTTTGCTGTCTCGGAAAACTGTGTCTCATATTGCCGCCGCGCTGCGCTAGAAATGAGACTGTCGAGGTCCGCCGGTGAAAAGAGAAGCGGCGGAGATCATCGCTCCGCCGCTTCGGACACCATCAAGGGAAGAGCTTGAGGATGCCGACGATGACGGTGACGATGCTCCCGCCGAGAATCCAGGCCGTCCAGTAAAGGGACGCCCTGAAGTTAGCGATCTCCCGTCTTCACGTCGGCCCGCAAGTTGGCGATCCCGGTTTCAACTTTGCCGATCCGGTCATTGATCTCCACTTTGACTTGCAGCAGGTCTTCCTTGGTGGCGAGATGCGGCCCAAAGGGAATATCAACGGCGGCGATCCGCGCCTTTTCCTCGCTGGCTCCGGCTTCCCGGAGCGCATCGTATAGTCCGATGTGAACGTGGCTCATGATGTTATTGTCCTCCAATTCGTCTCGCGGTTAAAGTTCGAGTTTGCCATTGTGTGTTTCCTCCTTCTGACATTAAAAGGTTTGATCTTTGTCGCTCACCCATGAAAGGCGACAAAGGCAAACCCTTGAGTGAAGGGGGAATAGCGCCGTCCGCGCCGGTGACGGGTAGGGCCTTGCGGCGGCACAAACCGAGCCTGGCCGCGCTTCGCGCGTGGTCGAATTTGGACAATGTCCAAATGTGTCCTTATGGTGCGAGAGTTGCGGCGGCCAACCGTCAGCGGGGAAAGGCACAGCGGCAAGCGTGACGACGACGAGCGGGAAGCTCGCCGGGGAGCAACCTGGGGGATTCGTCCAGGACCGGGAAAGAAAAAAAGAAGCGCGGCGAAGCACCCGGCTCCGCCGCGCCCTGGCGCGGGGGTCCGCTAGGACTCGTCCACCTGAACCTCCGGGAGTTCTGCTTCCTGCGGAAGCTGGAAGATGCGCGTGTGGGCGAAGTCGGCCACTTTCGCAAGCACCAACAAATCGTTGCGCCCGAAGCTCTGCGTACTCTTCCATTATGCCGGGCGCCGGATCATGCCGAGTTGGCCTGATTTTTGACGCGAAGCGCTGATCAGAGCCGGGTTCTTGTTGGGGTGACTCGGCATAATCTCGGATGCTTCTCCTGAGGCCAACCAGGCCGATGGAGGAGTTCATGATCGAGACTCTTTTTTGCAGGACTCGTGTCGTCGCTCGTTTTCGACAGGGCCCTCTGGGTCCTTACATGGAGGAACTGGCGACGACTCTTGTGCGGGAACGCTATTCTCGCGAGACCATCCGTAACTATCTCTGGTCCATCGCAAACTTTAGTGACTGGCTTGCGGAACAGGGGCTGGGTTCATCCGACGTCAAGGAAGCGTTGATACAGCGTTATCTGAGCGGCTTTCGGAGCCGTCCGTCTGGGGGCTTGACCCATGCGTCAGGCGGCTTGACGCCGCTGCTGAGCCTCCTGCGAAAAGGGGGCGTGGCGGTTGGCGTTGCTCCGCCTTCGCCCCCGACCATCGTCGATCAATGGTTGCACCGCTTCGAGCATCATTTGGAACAGGTGCGAGGACTTACAGTCTCCAGTGTTCGACGTTACCGGCCCTTCGTCCGAAGATTCTTGAGCGTCTACTTCAATGGCGGGGAGACAAGCTGGCAAGCGTTGGCCGCAGCGGATGTCGCCGAGTTTGTCTACCGAGAAGCGCACGATCGCACCGGTCTGGGACGTAAGGCTCCTGGTACTGCTGTCCGGGTCTTTCTGCGCTTTCTGGTATCGTGCGGAGAGATCCGTCCAGGACTCGAGGCAGCGGTGCCGGTCATGCGCCAACCCAGCCATGCCGCGCTACCGAGGCAAATCTCCGCCGACCAAGTCACAGAGATTCTGAACGGTTGCCGACGCAGCACGCCCAAAGGTCTTCGCAACTACGCCATTCTGCTGCTGCTGGCCCGGCTCGGACTGCGCGCCAAAGAGGTGGTCGCTCTCCGACTGGACGACATCGATTGGGAGAACGGAACCCTGTCGCTTCGTCCGGGAAAAACACGCCTGGAGCGGCGCTTGCCCTTGCCCGAAGATGTCGGTCAAGCGATCGTATCCTATTTGAAAAGTGGACGCTCGGAAAACGCTCATCGGCAGATCTTTCTTCGTGTTCGAGCCCCTATTGTTCCGTTGAGCGGAAGCAACGCCGTCACGCGGATTGTCCAGCGCGCCCTACAGCAGGCCGGTCTCCAAACCGGTCGATGGATGGGCGCTCACATCTTCCGACACACGGTTGCATCGGCCATGGTCTGCCGGGGCGTGAGCTTCAAAGACGTCGCCGACGTCTTGGGACACAACCGCCTTCACACCACCGGCATCTACGCCAAGCTGGGCCTCCCCGCTCTTTCCAAAATCTCCTTGCCGTGGCCGGGAGGTGCAGAGTGACTCCGCAGAAAATGAACTCGAAGTTGGACGCCTACTGCGATCTTCGGGAAGCGCTGGGATTCCAGTCTGGAAAAAACAAGAATACCCTTCGAGACTTCCTGCGATATTGGCAGTCGAAAGGATGTCCCGAGCCGATCCGGTCCCAGATCGCTGTGGAATGGGCCTGCTTGTGTCGGATTCCAGCCCGCCGCCTCAGTGTGGTTCGGTGTTTCCTCTCGCACCTGCGGGCGACTCTGCCTGAAACGGAGATTCCTGACCGCAGCTTGGTGGCGGCTTATCGCCGTCCCCAACCCTACATCTTCTCGGCCCAGCAGACCCAAGCCGTGATGTCGGCTGCGCTGCGGGCTCGTCCTCGGGGAACTTTGCGTCCCCATACATTGCACATCTTCATCGGATTGCTTGCCAGTACCGGATTGCGCGCCGACGAAGCTTTGCGGTTGACCGTACCCGATGTGCAGCTAGACCTGCGCCCGCCGCGGCTTCAGATCCTCGACAGTAAGTTCCACAAGTCTCGGCTGGTGCCGCTGCATCCTACTACTGCCGGCCAGCTGAGGAGTTACGTCCAAAAGCGAAAAGAGCTCGGGCTGGATAGCTTCTCCGGTGCGTTCTTCGTCTCGA
Source organism: Terriglobia bacterium (assembly GCA_965218085.1). Taxonomy (GTDB): domain Bacteria; phylum Acidobacteriota; class Terriglobia; order 20CM-2-55-15; family 20CM-2-55-15. Next base: position 1,646,834 of record CBDCKF010000002.1, read on the forward strand.
ATCGGGGTGCCGCGCTGCCGTCCTGGGTCCCCAGAGACTGGTTTCACAAACTTACTCGAAACCTCGGATGGAGAGTCTCGGGCGGCCAACCACGGCCTGTCTTGAACGCGTTCCGACAAGCGTTGTTGCATGGATCGGGGCGGAGATGGAATTCGCCCTTTCCCAAGCGGTAGCGTCAGGCGATACGCTCGAACACAGGCCGTCCGAGTGCGGTCATTGTGTTCAGGACTTTTTGGCCGAGTTGGATCTCCGTGATCTGCCTGGAGAAGCTGCGGGATTGGAGTCTGCGGCCGATGACACCCTTCCAACGGCCGATCTGCGTTTCTATCCGGCTGCGCTGGTTGTACCCTGTGGCCACTTGCCAGGCCATGCGGCCGTTGCTGCGGATCTGAGCAATATGGCGATCCCGAACGGTTGGATCCCGCGCCGATTGCGGTCGGATCGCTGCGTTCTTTGGCGGCGGTATAACCACATCCAGGGTCTCCCCATACCGTTCCCTCAGCAGATCTCGTGTAGACGCTCCATCATAGGCGCCGTCAGCCAGAAAGCCCGCGACCGGGGCATCGAGTTGATCCAGGAGCCCGGGTAATGCAGTGCTGTCTCCAACGTCATCGTGAGTCAGATTGGCGCAAACAATCGCACCGCTGGCCAGGTCCAGTCCGAGGTGGAGTTTGCGCCAGCGGCGGCGTATTCCCTTGATTTTATGCTTCTGCGCGAGCCATTCCCCTTCGCCGAAGATCTTGAGGCCGGTACTGTCCACCACCAGATGGACAGGCACAGATCCGGCTTGCATCATCACCTGAGCGATGCTCAAGCCGTTTGCACGACGCGACAGTGTGGAGAAGTCCGGCACCCGTATATCCAGCCCCATGAGCGTGCCGATGGATCCCATAAGTCCCTGCGTTTGCCGCAACCCAAGCCGATACGCCGTGCGCAGCGTCAGGCATGTCTCGATCGCCAGATCCGAGTATCTCCGCTGGCCACCCCGTGACGTGCGGCGCGGCGCGCTCCACACACTTTGAGCCTCCTCACTGACCCAGATCCTCAGATCACCCCGCTGGCGCAGGCTCTCGTTATATTCCGCCCAGTTGATCACCCGATACTGCGCCTTATCAAACTTGTGCCGTCGGGCTGCGTTGAACTTATGTGGCATCTAAGTTATCCCCGGTGTTGAAAAACACGATGATAAGGCATCCTTCGGGATGATCCATGCAACAAGGTTCGTCCTGCCCTACGCGTGGCTGGATGTCGCGTGGTGGAGTGGGGGCCAGGTCTCGATCATGAATGCCATCGTCGACCGGCTGAAGCGCTCCTACAACATTGACGAAAACCGCATTGTGGTCTCCGGCGTTTCCGACGGGGGTACTGGAGCCTATTACATCGGGATGCATGACGTGATCCCGTATGCCAGTTTCCTCCCGCTCAACGGATTCATCATGGTCTTGGCCAACAGCCGGCTCGACGACGGCACCTCGTTTCCAGGCAACATGCGTAACAAACCGTGGTTCGTGATCAACGGCGGGCAGGACCGTCTCTACCCGACGTCCACCGTGGAACCCTTCGTCAGGCACATGATGAACAACGGTGTCCGAACCGACTATCATCCTCAGCCCGACGCCGGGCACAATACCGCGTGGTGGCCGGAAATGAAGGACACCTTCGAACAGTTTGTCACTGACAATCCACGCAACCCGCACCCGGATACCCTGTCGTGGGAAACCGCGGACCTCGGACATAACCGTGCGCACTGGCTGGTCATCGATGAGTTTCAGGCGAGAAACCGGATGCAGAGGGTCTCGGTGAATTCGGACCCGATCGGGCGTTTTCCGGCGAGTGGCGATCCCCTCTTTTCACGAACGATGCCTTCAGGCCAGGTCGACCTCGTCCGAAACGGCAACACGGTAGAGGCAACTACGACGGGCGTCTCGAGGTTCACCTTACTGCTGTCGCCGGATCGATTCGATTTCAGCGAACCCATCCGCGTCGTGGCCAATGGGAACACGGTGTTTGAGGGCCGGTTGGAGCCCAGCGTTCAAACCTTGATGGGGTGGGCCGCGCGGGACAACGACAGGACGATGCTTTACGGAGCGGAACTCCAGATCGAACTGGATCGCTGAACTCTGATTCCTGTTCCGATTCCTGCTCCGATTCCTTCAAGATACCCCTGCGATTCAGAAGCCAATTCCGGAGCCTGCAAACAGATCTACGTTGACGAGATTGGACACATGCGACCGGGTATTGTCAAGCTCAGTGGACAAGACCTGGGTGCGGCTGATTGGGATGAGATCACCGCCATCACCAGAAGAATCTTGTTGCAAGGTATTCACATGCGAAATGAGCAGTTTAGCTGCCCCTTCCCGGACGAACGCGTCCGCGCCATTGAAGCTGGAGAAATTGAGCCCATGGCGTTCGACTACACGGGCGTCGATTAAATCGACCTCATGACGTTTTCCGCACGAGTCTGAATGCCATCTCAGGTAATACGCAGAGAAGAGGCGACGGCTCATTGTTGCTTACATAAAACCGTCGGCGAGCGACTCGAAAGCAAGGCTGCCAGGAGCGCTGTCGATCGCCGTCCGCGTCCTGACTTGAGCCTTGACACCGAGTCGCGGATTATATATTTATTTACTAGGAGATAGATCATCATGGGATTTGGTCCTAAGCGGGCTGGCCTCGTGTCCATCGTCGCAGCCCTGCTCACGCCAAGTTGATGAGTGCTGGCTCCGGTCCTGGCAGGACTGGGTTTATTTTCGTCGTTCAGCATCATGTGTCTGGTTTGGCTCGAACGGCTGCAGCCTTTGTTCTTCGTGATGGCTGTCGGAGCGCTGGCTTACCAGATATGGCTGGTGCGCGGCCGTCCGCCATTTTTACGCACTTGGGCCGTCAAAACGGTTCTGGGCGTCACCCTGGCAGTGAATGGATTGATGATTACGGGCTGGGTCGTGATAACGATTCGGTATTGGTAAACGATTGTCGTTTGGCATCATAAGGAAAAACATGAAGTTGTATCAACGGATTTTGCTATCGGCCGCGATTATGGCCGCGTTGGCCATACCGGCAATGGCTCAGGTCGAAATGGCTGCGATGCGCACTGTCGGCATCGAGTGCGGTGTTTGCGCCGCCGTCTCCGAGATCAATCTCCGACGCATTGAGGGCGTGGATAAGGTAACAATAAGCAGGTCCAACGAATCGGTAATGATTGCCTATAGCCTTGGCGCTGTTTTCCAACCCGAAAAGATCCGCGAGGTTTTGGCGCCGCTTTTTGTCACGATTGAAGTGTTCCAGGTCCGGGCGCGGGGACATGTTCAGGAACAGGACGGAAAACTGTTTTTTGTGGCGGGCAATGTCCGGTTTGTTCTGGCCCCTGCCGCTGCAGGCGCCCCTGAAGTGCCTTCGGGGACTCCCGTGGTGATCGAAGCGGTCCTCAACGACCAGCTCAATCCAATGGAACTGAGCGTCCTGACCTTCACAACAGTGGCAGAGTAAGCGCAGAGTACGAGCAGAATACGCAAGGAAAGGACCTGCCTTAAGATTTCTTGAACCCCATCAAGGCACAGAGAACGTTTAGAAAAAGCGACGCATACTTAAAAATTCTGAATTCAAATGACAGAGACCGGCGTTTCACCAAAGTTGCATACCTTTTCGATTCGAGTAAGTATTTAACGATCCGAAGAAGCCTGCGGCGCAGGTGAGCTGACCCGGCGAATCGCGAAACTTGGAGATTGGTTCATGAGTACAACCCTCACAATAAGGTTCCGGATAGCGCTCATCTTCCTGAGTATGCTGCTGGCGACGTCCGCAACCGCACAAACCTTGTTTACGACAAGCGACTATCGCCAAGATCGCGAGCAGTGGACAGATCCGGCGTACTTCAACTTCAATACACTGCGGCAGATCGTGAACCTGCACAGAAGCGAAAGCGACACGGGCTCGGGGGCGGACGCGTTCGACATAACGACTCCCTACGCCTACCAGACCTCTATGGAACAGTACCAGGCGTGGCTCGAAGAGGCGAACGGAGGTACATCCCACACCCTGGAGACCTTGCCGGATTGGGACGGCAACTGGGGAGGCAATGGGAGCTGGTTTGCCGGAAACCAGGTTCAGGTCAGCACGGTCGTCGCCGCCCTCACGCCGCAGTACCAGGAGTATTATGTGCAGCAGACGAAAGCCGAGGCTGAAGGTCGTGCCTGGTGGCCGTCTGCGTTCTGCCTTCCGGACGGCTTCGTCCGAGGGATCCAGACCCCCAACCAATTCATCGTCCGCCCGCAACAAGTCGTAATCATTAACGGTGACGCGCTGCAAACCGAAAGCCAGATTCGTTGGATTCACACCGACGGCAGCGGGCATCTGCCCGAGGATCTGCATTATCCCAAGTGGCAGGGCGCATCGATCGGCTTCTGGGACGGCGATGCCCTCGTCGTACACACCAACCAGATCAAGCAGTGGAATGCCTCCCGGTCGATGTTGTTCGAGTGGAGCGATCAAATGACGGCCGTGGAACGCTACGAGCGCGTCGGTGATGAGATCATGGGCGAAGTCACACTGTACGATCCGGTGGCGTTCGTCGAGCCACTGCATGCAGACTTCACGTTTGAACTCATAAACGACGCCGAGTTCAGGCCCGTGTACAACACGTGTACCGACAGCGACGGACCCTCGACCAACGTGTACGTCACGGAAGACGGCTTTATCGCTCAACGGGTGCCCGGCGATCCGGGATACTGGGACGCCGGCGATCCCCGACCCTGGGCGGCACATTTCGCCCTTGGTGAAAAATGACGCCTGTTGCCATGAAGTGTCTCGGTTCGAAAGAGAATTAGAAAATCAGGACTAGGAGAATGTAATGAGGAAATTGGGAGCCATAGTTTTGCTAGCGACTGGATTCGCAGTCGGTATTGTTCGATCGGCCGAAGCCCACCACTCACTGTCGGCGTTCGATTACACGACCGAGATCACCCTTGAGGGAACCGTCACGAAATTCTTGTTCGGGAACCCCCACACCTTTCTCCACATCGCTGTCAAGGGTGAGGACGGCGAGGTCGTGGAGTGGGCAGCTGAGATGTCTTCGGTCCAGAACATGGCCCGTCGAGGCGTCCGAGGGTCGACGTTCAAGGTCGGCGACGTGGTGACCCTCTCCATGAATCCCTTGAAGAGCGGCAGCCCCGGCGGCAAGTACACCGGTGTCACTGCGGCCGACGGGAAGGCTTACCAATAAGACTCTGAATGGACAGTCCTTCCCGGGCAGCACCTACCGGCAATGCTAGAACGGTCAGAAACGCTCCGAGAGGCGCTTTCTGACCGTACGGCGTCTGAATAATCCGGACACACGTACCGTCTTCCTGAGAGACGGTTTCCAAGTTGTCCCGCTCTCGGCCTAAGGTTCTCGAACCGCCCCCACTCTGCCCCTCGCCGCTCCCGGCCCCTTCACCGTGCCCCTAAAGGAAATCATCGAGCAAGGCCGCACGACCGAACACGGGATGCTCGAGGGCGGATGAGGGGCTTCTCTACTCGCGGACCGCAACCGGTACGGAGGTACTCTTCTTGCTTTTTCATGCGCTCCCTCAGTTTCCGAACCGGTATCCGAGACCGCGCACTGTAAAGATCAATTTCGGTTGGTTTGGCTCCGATTCGAGTTTCTGCCGCAGGCGCGCGACATGAACGTCGATGGTGCGGGTGCTCGTCATCGTGTCGTATTCCCACACCGCGTCGAGCAACTCATCACGGGTCAACGCTACACCCTCGTTCTCGATAAAAAATCGAAGCAGTTGCATCTCCTTCGACGACAGCCCAACGAGTTCATTGTTGTGGAACACCTGGGCGCTGCGAAAGTCGACTCGCAAGCTCCCGAATTCGACGACGTCGGGAAGGTCTTTCTTCTTTTGCGCCGGGTTCGCTCGACGCAACAGGGCCCGAATCCTGGCCAGCAGCTCGATGAACTCGAACGGTTTCGTCAGGTAGTCGTCCGCGCCGTACTCGAGACCGACGACCCGGTCGGTCACTTCCCCGCGCGCGGTCAGCATGAGGATTGGCGTTTCGATACCACGACCGCGAACATCGCGGGCGATCTCGAATCCGTTCTTTCCGGGCAGCATAACATCCAGGATCGCCAGGTCGTGCTCGGCGGCTGCGGCCAATTTCGCACCCTGATTTCCGTCCGTCGCCACCTGGATCTCATAGCCTTCGCGGCACAGCCGATCCGACAGCGCCAGCCGGAGAGCGGCGTCATCCTCGACGACAAGGATCCGGCGCTTGCCGCCCCGGCCACTGTCACTCATGTCGAGTGTCGTTTCCCGAACTGGCCACGGGCAGATACACAGAAAACGCAGTTCCCGATCCGGACGTAGACTTCACTCCGATTCGTCCGCCGTGCGCGTCCACTATTTCCTTCACAAGACTCAGGCCGAGACCGGAGCCACTCACTTGAGCGTCCCGAGCGAGTTGTCCGCGGTAGAACGGTTCGAAGATGTGCCCCAGGTCCGCTTTGTCTATGCCGGGGCCATCGTCCTCGACCCTCAACTCGATCTGTTCCCTGCCACGTCCATTGACCCGGTCGGCGGACACGCGGATTTCTCCGCCGGCAGGTATGAACTTCATCGCGTTCGCGACGAGGTTTCGTACCATGGACTTCAACGCCTGCTCGTCCCCCAGGACAGGAGGAAGGTCGGCGTCGATGTCGCGTGTGAGACCCGGACCTTCGGAGGAGGATTCCCGCCATGCTTCCAGCTCATTATCGATTTCATTGTCGATGACGGCATGAAGATCGATCGGCACGAACTGGTGCCGGAAGCGATCTGAGCGCATCGCGGAAAAGCGCAACACGCTTTCGACAATGTTGCTGAGCCTGCGACCCTCCCTGCTGATAGTGTCTCCGTAGTGTCGGGCCTGCTCGGCGTCATCCACGACGCCATCCGCCAGATTCTGGCTCAAGGAACATATGCCGGCGATGGGTGTTCGCAGTTCGTGGGACACTCCCGCAACCAGCTCCATCTGTCGCTGGGCCATCGAGCGTGCCCGTTTGGTCGCGATGAGCAAGGGCACAACACTGGCGCCCAGAACGATCAACGCTCCCAGGCTCAGCGAGAGGTTACGCCATCGATACTGATCGATGAAAGCCTCCAGAGATCCAGCACGGTGTTTGGCAGCGACGACCCAGTTCGGTCTGTTGTCATCGTCGAGCTCTCGTAAAATGTCAGGTGAGGTCCTGTCGGCGGCCGAGCGGTCGGGGTTCGAGGTGTAGATGAGACCTCCATCCCCTGTAGCGCCGCCGTCCATGATCCAGACGTCGTAGTCACGTTGGTCCTCGCCCCCGAAATGCTCCTCGACGACAAGAGGAATAAACCGTTCGACGAGGACTTGGCGATTCAGGAACACGAGGACCCACCCGTCGAACCGGCGTTCGTTCTGGGCCGCGACGAGGACAAAACGGCCATCGTCGAGCGACTTTCCCGTCAGTCTCCGCGCGGCGCGGTACCGGTTTCGTCCGGGCCCATCCGACAGGCTCACGAGCTGATCTCTCAGCACCGTCAACCTGGAGTCCCAATCTGCAGTTTCCAGTCTTTCCTGCTCGAGGTTCAGGCGCCTCAGGCCAGATCCCTGACGTGTCTGTCCTGCCGCGCCGGGTTCCTCGACCCAGAAAACGTCCGCAATCAGCTCCGGGAAGGCGAACGACTCCGCCCAATCACGGTAGTCTTCGAGGATGTCCTCCTGGCCTCCGCGAAATGAACGCGAAACGCGAAACGCGGACTGGATATTCCCGAACTCCCGATCCAGAGAGCGGACAAAACCTTCGGCCGATGTTGCCAGGGTTCGTTCCCTCTCTTCACGCTCGAAGGCGCTGAGTTCCTCGACCCACCGGTACTGTAAGACCGCCAAAACAAGAAGTATCAAGACCGTCAGCCCGACGAGGAGCGTCGACCGCTGCGTCTTGCCAATGTACACGGATGGCTTCATCCCAGAAATGGCTCCAGAGACAGCTTATCAGTTCCGTGATCTGGAAATGTAACAGGAAGATCACAAGTGGGTAAAAGCTCGTAAATCCACCGCCTTAGAGCGCTTTAAGTCTCTTCCATCGTGTAGTCTCGTGATATACAGATATGAAGCTCGTGAACACGACCATAAGGTTCTGGAAGTACAAACCCAGTAGCAGGAATCGCGAGCCAGTTGCGGGCGATTCCGGAGTACACATGGATCGGCCACGGCCCGAAAAACAACTAAAAGTCCCAGGGGTTCGATGGATCGCAGCTCTACAGTTCCTGGGAGGTCGGTCTGGATTGCCCCTCTATCTGTTGCTTCTGATACTGGGCGTGCCGTTCGAGACCGACGCGGCGTTTCAGGACGCCACCGAATCCGACCGCATTCGTGCGGGCCGGGTGTTGCTCCAGGATGGAGTGGATGGACTATCCGTTGTACTAGCCGACGTTGAAGCAGCGCCCCTGACCTTCGATCAGGAAGCGCAGATCCGGTTGCTCCATGAGACCTATAGCCGGCAACGCGTCGCACTCCTCGAAAACGCAGGTGAGGGCGACCCGGAAGTTATCGAAAGCGCACTCGCCGAACAATTACTCCTGGCGGCGGTGAAGTTCCTCAACCCGGCGCAGCGTTTCGCGCTGGGCGGGTTTCTGGAAGCGGAAGTCAACGCGGATCTGCCACAGGACGAAAGTGAGCTGCGCGAATACCTCCGCGACCTGACCAATGCGGTGTCGGGGCGGGACGGGGACTTCGAAGTGGATGGATTCTCGGGGCGTCAGGGCCGCATGCCCAACCGGAACGAGATCCTCGAGATTCGGATCAACGACAATGCGTTCACGACGGAACAGAGCCGCCAGGGGCGGGGCCGGACCCAGATCATCACGCGCGGTGGCACCGGCCAGTTCAATGGAGACGGCACCTTCGAGTTTGCCGATGAGTCGCTCGACGCCCGCGATCCGTTTGCAAAGTTTCGTCCCCCGTATCAGACCCGCGACGTTGCCCTCAATCTGAGCGCGCCGGTACTTCGAAACCGACTGACGCTGACCGGGAGCCTGCGGAACGAATTCAGCGAGGACGGCGAGACGATCCGCGCCCTGACGCCTTCAGGCCCAGTGAACGATGGCATCACGCTTCCCCAGCTCCAGAGGACGTATACGCTGCGGGCAACGACGCAGATCAACGACAACCACGCGCTGACGTTCAGCTTCACCTACGGCACCGGGCACGACAAGAATAGGGGTGTCGGCGGCTTTGGCCTGCCCGAGCAGGGTTCCGACAGGGAGGAGACCGACTACAATTTCCAGGTCCAGGAAACCGCTGTGTTGTCGCCAACACTCAACAACGAGGTGCGATTCCGCTGGAATCGGGAGAAACAAGCGTCGATCCCGCTGACGAACGCGCCGCTTATCGATGTCCGCGACGCTGTCAGCTCAGGCGGATCGACAGACCGGGGTTCGGAATCGGACAACTCGTTCCAATTCGGCGAGCTTCTGATGTACACGGGCCAGAACGTGTCGATCAAGGCCGGCTTCGACGGTCAGTACAGCCGCGAAACATCTGAGTCGTTCGACAACTTCAACGGGACATTTACCTTTTCTGATCTGGAAACATTTCTTGCGGGAGAGCCCACCCGGTACAGCGTGAACCAGGGCGAGCCGGTGCTGAAAGTCAATCAGTTCGAGGCCGCGGGATTCATCCAGAGCGATTTTCGCCTCACCCCGAGCTTCACAATGGGTTTCGGTCTTCGATACGAAGCGCAGTCCAATCTTGGTGACCGTAACAACCTGGATCCGCGGGTCGGATTCGCTTACCACCTGGGGGGCACAACCGTGCTGCGGGGCGGATCGGGCATCTTCCACCAACGTCTCCCGACGTGGGTTCTGGGGAACATACTCCGGTTCGACGGCGAGCGGCAGCGCACGCTGATCGTCCGGAATCCGTCCTACCCGGACCCGTTCCAGCAGGGCGATACGACCGTGAGGGTGCCGTCTTCGATCCGAGTCCGGTCGGGTGATCTGGCCGCGCCTTACAACTGGCATTCCGAAATAAGCGTAGAGAACACACTACCGTCCGGACTCCGGTTGACGGGAGCCTACCGCTTCATCCGCGGTATCCACCAGTTCCGCAATCGAAACCTGAATGCGCCTCTAGATATCACGTCAGCGACACCCCGCTCCTGCACGGCAGACCAGGACGCGGCCACCTGCGTTCGCCCCTTACCCGGCAGTGGGGATATTGTTCAGCTCGAATCGACCGGCAAGTCGAGCGATCATCAGTTCCGTCTGGCCTTCCAGCAGCGGCTGAGCTTCCTTAATATTCGCGGCAACTACACGGCGCGGTCCAGCTACAGCGACACGAGCGGACCGTTCGGTCTGCCCGCTGACAACTACGACTTCAGCTTGGAGTGGGGACCGGAAGACGAGGCTCACAGCATCGACGCAAGCGTCAACGTGCGGCTGCCGTGGAACATCGACGCCAATACGCAGTTCGACTGGTCGAGCGGATCTCCCTACAGCCGCGAGACCGGCAAAGACGACAACCAGGATTCGGAGGACAATGATCGGCCCCCGGGTGTATCGCGCAACAGTTTGACCGGACCGTCATTCTTCGAAATGGGCATGGAACTGTCGAAGTCCTTCATTCTGATCCCCGAGGCCGAGGCCCGCGTGTTGGACCCCGCGGCCGGCGGTGGGTATTTCGGACGGCGCTCGGGTGTCCGGATGACGATTGTGGCGGTAGCCGAGAATGTGCTGAACCGGTTCAATGCCAGCCGCCTCAGCGGTGTGGAATCTTCCCCGTTTTTCGGCCTGCCGACCCGGGCCCGCGACGGCCGCAAGGTTTCTCTGTCGGTGCGTTTCGACTTTTGATCCGTTCGACTGCGTCCGAATGCGAGAGGTCAGAACCCTCGAAAATCAGCCATGACGTCTGGGTCTGAAGTAATGGACCACAGGAGTTTGTTTCAACAGCGTGGCTATAGCATTTGCGGGTGAACCAGCGAGGGGTCTTCATCGAGAAAGAGCGCACTGCCTTGAAGCTGTTTTGATGAAGCCGTTTCCACTATTTCCTTCCGATTTACCAGAAATCACACAATCCGACGACCATGGAAACTGTTTGACCCACTTATGTGCGTGGTATATGTTACGTCGTATAGTCACCCGAAACTCGACATCTGAAAGGGAGAATAGAAGTATGTTGAAGAAAACGTTGCGTTTGATGGTCCTGTGCGCTTCGGGGACGTTGGCGACATTCCTTCTGCTGAACGGCACCCAATTCGGCATGATCCGGGGAGAAGCATCCCAGCCGCAACAGGGTGTTCGAGCCCCAGAGACGAGGACTACGATCGAGTTGGAGCGCGCTCCTACACGGGAAATCAAGGATCCTTATCCTGGGTTCAGCGCGGTGGCAGTGGATGTGGCCAATGATGAAATCATTCTCCACGACGAAAACAATGCGCAGATCATGGTCTATAGCCGCTTGGACGATACACCGGAACAGGCGACCCTGACCGAGCCTAAGCGGATCATCGGAGGGCCGGCGACGAATATCCAGATGAACTGTGGCGTTTATGTGGACCCGTTTTCAGGGGACATCTATTCGGTGAACGGCGACACCGCGGATTGGATGGGCGTGTGGACTCGTGAGCAAAGGGGGGAACGTCGCTCCCACCCGGGAGTTGGAGGCCCCGCATCGCGCTTTCGGCGTCGTGGTGGATGAAGAAGCCCAGGAGCTTTTCATGACCATCCAGCCTCCGCCCGCAGTAGTGGTCTGGCCCAAGCTGGCCAAGGATCAGGATGCCCCCCTCCGCATTCTGGAAGGGGACAAGACCCAATTGGCCTCGGCACAGGGAATTACCATAGACACTGAAAATCAGTGGCTATATGTGAGCAATGTGGGCGCCACGAGCCGCAACAGCTTCAATCAGGGATGGTCCCGTGCCCTGAATCCCGGCTCTGCGACCTGGGAAATTCCAAACAGAATCTTGGACTATATTCCCGGCTCCGGTGAATTCCGCCCCCCTTCGATCACGGTGCATGACCTGAAGGCAAACGGTGACACCGCACCTTTACGCGTGATCCAGGGTCCGCTAACCCAACTCAACTGGCCGGCACACATCTCGGTGGATGTAGAGAGCGAAGAACTCTTTGTGACCAACCCGGTCACGCATGAAATTCTCGTCTTCCGCGCCAGCGCCAGCGGCAACGTGGCTCCCATTCGCGTTCTGGGGGGGCCCCGGACGGGACTCAGTCATCCGCACGGCGTGTTTGTGGACCCGAATAGCGACGAACTCGTTGTGGCTAACTTCGGGAACCATTCGTCTACGGTTTACGCGCAGAACGCATCGGGCGACACCCCACCGCTCCGAACGATCCGGGCGGCTCCCGCCGACGCACCCGCCCCTATGTTTGGCAATATCGGGTCGGCGACCTACGACAGTATTCGGGATGAGCTCCTTGTGCCCAATTGAGTGGCCTTCCCGTCTATAGCGGCATTCGCCAGGTTGGCGGACGGTAGTGTGGAAGCGACTCGAAGGATTGCAGGACAGGCATCGAAGGTTAGCCGTGCGGCGCACGACATTACTTTCGACCCGGTCAATGATGAAATTATTGTGGCCAATCCCAGTGCACAGGCCATCACGACGTACCGGGGAGGGGCCGACGGAGACGAGGCGCCACTTCGAATCATTCAAGGCCCGAACACGAACATCCAGTCCCCGGGCTACGGTGTGACTGTGGATGCGGTCCACGACGAACTGTTCGTGGTCGAAGGGAGGTCGAGAAATACCTTCGGTGAAAGGCGTGAGGAGTACATTCTCGTGTTCCCCCGCAACACCAATGGTGACGCTTCACCGATTCGTGTCATCCGGGGGCCGGACACCATGCTGGAGAACACGCAGGCCATCGCGGTAGACCCGGTTCGCAACCTGATCATCGTGAGTAGCAACAATGGGGCCCTGATCTTCAACCGGACCGACAACGGAAACGTGAAACCCCGGGCCATCATCAGGAAGCCGGATGGCGGGCGCACGATCAGCTCAAACTTCCGACTGGTTCCCGAGACAGGCTACATCGTGTCCACAAGCCGCCGAGGCGGCATCGAGGTGTGGCACATTACGGATAACGGCGATGTCCCTCCGGCATATGTCCTGACCAATCCCGACGGTGACATCGGGGGCGGCCGTGTTGCGCTGAATCCTAACGCGAAAGAGGTCATCGTTGCGGGACGAACAGCCGTGTCCGTTTATTCTTTTCCTGAAATTTTCGAATAACCTGTGGTGATTTGGAGGAATTCCATTGGAATGCCTCCGACGCTAAAAGGACTTCCGCCGCCCGTTCCACTTCCTATTTGAAGAAGCCACCGGAATCGAAATAAAGACAACAGAAAGAAGTAGGTTGACCTGACGACTTGGCCGATGTGGGGCGTTCGGAACCCCCCTACGGCACCCTCCTAGAAACTGAAAAGATTCGTCAGCTTGACGGTAAACGTGCGCTCGACGAGCTGACCGTTTCGCGTGTCCCGGAGGTCGTTATAAACAAGGTAAAGATCGCTCCGGGGACGGTGAATGAAGTTGAAGCGGATGTTGGAACTCACCCGGTGCGTGTCGGCGTTGTATTGAACGAAGCTACTGAGAAAGACCCGCGGTGAAAATCCGTAAAGCAGGCGCGCGCCGACGAGAGTGGTCTGGAACGAGCCGTTCGGCAAACTCACCCGGTTGTGGCTGTAATCCACATTGATGTTCATATGGTAATTTGGCCTCAAACCCACAGCGCCGCCGACGGACTTGCGATGGCCATTCCAGAACTCACCCAAATTGATGTTGACGTTTCCGGTAATCTTCCCTGTCTGGCTGCTGTTGAATCTCAATGAATATTCGCGGTATCTGTAGTCGCCAGCGTCGATCGCAAGATCCGATGCGTGGCCCCGTCGCAGGGATCGGATCAGAAAAGGGTTCACGAGCCGGTCGAAGGTTTCGGCAACAGTGAGATTGGCGCTTGCGCCGCTCTGCAATTCGATGCCAACGTTGATATCCTGGTTACGAGTTTCCACTTTTCCGTTGCCACCTTCGAAGTAGTCCAGATTGGTCGAAAAGATCAGGTTTCGAACTAGCCTGCTTCTTGTTAGGAGAGGTCGCCAGGCAAAATTCCCCGAGTACTGCGTCATGTCTTTGCGACGGATAAAGCCCATCTCCGGATTGAAATTAGTTTGGACGGCGTGGTATTCCGCCCCAACGATCAACTCGTCGTCGCGCCAGGTGGTCGCAAACTTCCTCGCCTGATTCTTGCCGGGTTTGACGGGTGTGTCGCTGCGGAGGAGGTAGGAGTCGAACTCCAGCCTTTCATAGAACTGGAAGTGCGCATCGGCGCCGTACACGCGGTTGTAGTCGCCGGCCTCGGTGGATTCACGATTGGTGATCAACGAACCGATCCAGGAACTCGTGGAAAAGTTCCGTTTGACGCGGCCAACGAGATAGTTGTTCGAAGGCACCGAGCGGGCGTCCTGGCCAAAGCTCTCGGTTTTCATGGTCAGAAAACCAAGATCGTATCGTCCGACTTGTCCTGTAACGCGCGCTCCTCCAACAATGGGGACCGGCGTCCCGCCGCTGAGACCGATGGATCGGCTGAAGAACGGAACGAGATTTACCCCACGTCCACTACCACCAAAATTGAAGGTGCCGGCGTTTTCGAGAAAGAAGTCTCGTTTTTCAGGGAAGAACAGATTGAACCGCGTGAGGTTTACCTGCTGTTGATCGACTTCGACCTGCGCGAAGTCGGTACGGTAGGTGGCGTCGAGAGTCAGCGATGGTGTCAGGCTGTACTTTAGATCGACGCCGCCGTCGTAGTCTGTCGTTGTCTGGATCGGGCCGTCTGTGTCACGAATCTGCGTGACCCCGGTTATCCCGAAGGGCTTCACTTTCAAGTTACGGCCCTAGCGTATCCCTTCCAGGCCCTTCAGCGTGCCGGCCTGGGAGATTCGGCTCATGCCGTATCGAACGGGGATCGGCGACCAAAAGCTCTGTTCGTTTGTGCGGACAACGAAACGGTTCAGGTTGATGCCCCACTCCTGAGTAGCGTTGTTGCATGGATCGGGGCGGAGATGGAATTCGCCCTTTCCCAAGCGGTAGCGTCAGGCGATACGCTCGAACACAGGCCGTCCGAGTGCGGTCATTGTGTTCAGGACTTTTTGGCCGAGTTGGATCTCCGTGATCTGCCTGGAGAAGCTGCGGGATTGGAGTCTGCGGCCGATGACACCCTTCCAACGGCCGATCTGCGTTTCTATCCGGCTGCGCTGGTTGTACCCTGTGGCCACTTGCCAGGCCATGCGGCCGTTGCTGCGGATCTGAGCAATATGGCGATCCCGAACGGTTGGATCCCGCGCCGATTGCGGTCGGATCGAGTTGTGTGCGTCAAGTTCTGCAAAAAGTATTTCCGAAAAATTCAGTTCTTGAGTGTCGATCGCCGTCGGGCCTGTGGGAAAGCTGAACGTTTTTGGCGAAGCTTTTCTAAGCCTCAGAGGGAATCCGCGCCTTTTGGCGGATTTCCTCTGAGGCGTCATTTCCATCAGGCCTCTGCGTTTCTTTCTTTTTTGGTTCTTTTTCTTTCTTTCGTCCCCTCGAAAGTTTTCCACAGCGATTGTTCGCTCCAGGATGCTCTGTAATCGCCGATCGACATCCGAGTCGATCATTGGGGTCGGCCCGTTGGGACGCGTTTAGGCAGCCGGCGTCTGACGGTGCCAGTCCCTTTTGTGTTCCTTCAACAGGTCCATGTTCAAGTAGCGGATCGCTTCGATCCAGTTCTCGTGCGTTTCGGTGGTCAGCGCCCGAATCAAACGCAGACAGCTGGCTGCGTTGGGGAATATCCGCACCACGCGCGTTCGCCGTTTGATCTCTTCGTTGAGCCGTTCCAGCATATTGGTGGATTTCATGTGTTTGTGATGCTGAAGCGGCAGCGTGTAGAAGCTTAGTGTCTCGTCGATATTGCCTTCGACCCAGTCGCAGAGTTTGGAATATTTCTGCCCCCACTTGCTCAACCATGTCGCCAGGTCCTGCCGCACTTCCTGGAGGTCCCGCCGGTCGTAGAGCCAACGCAGTTCCTGGAGACAATCGTCATCGGCTTTGCGCGGCAGATAATCCAATGCGTTTCTCAGAAAGTGGACGTAGCAGCGTTGCCAGATCGCTTCGGGCAGGACTTCTGCGATGGCTTTCTTCAACCCGGCATGATCGTCGGTCACCACGAACTCCACGCCGCACAAGCCGCGTTGTTTCAAACTCAGTAACAGTTCCCGCCAACTGGTCGTGCTTTCCCGTTCCGCCAGTTCCACCGCCAACACACCGCGCCTCCCGTCCCAGTTGATTCCGATCGCCACCAGAACTGCTCGGCTCCGGATGACCCCGTCTTCGCGCACCTTCTCGTAGCGCGCATCCAGAATCAGGTACGGGTATTCTTCCTCCAATGCTCGCGTCGCAAACTTTTTCAGCTCCGTGTCCAGTGTCTTATTAATCCGGCTGATCGTGCTGGCCGAAAACGAATGCCCGCATAATTCTTCGGTGATGGCCTTGACCTTGCGCGTCGACACGCCCTGCACGTACATCTCGGCCAAGCTGGCCACCAAAGCTTTCTCGCTGCGTTGGTAGCGTTCAAACACTTCCGTGCTGAACCGCCCGGCCCGGTCCTGCGGCACGCGCAGCTCCAGCTTGCCCACCCGCGTGACCAGGTCCCGCCCGTAATAGCCACTCCGATATCCGGTCCGCCCCGCCGTTCGTTCACTCTTGGCCGCGGCCACAACCTGCTCCATCTCCCCCTCGAGAATTTCCTGAACCACCTCCTGCACGACGCTTTTCAGCAGATCCTTTTCCTCTCCTAACAGTTCTTTCCAATCCACTCCCTTTCGCTTAATCTTAGTTCGGGCCATCGGTTCATCTCCTTCGTTTCAAAGTTGTTGGTTGCCAACTTTCTCGGAGATACCCTGGCCCCTTCCTATTTCAGGACCCCTTTTTTGCAGAAACTCTGAAACATAACCTCGGATCGCTGCGTTCTTTGGCGGCGGTATAACCACATCCAGGGTCTCCCCATACCGTTCCCTCAGCAGATCTCGTGTAGACGCTCCATCATAGGCGCCGTCAGCCAGAAAGCCCGCGACCGGGGCATCGAGTTGATCCAGGAGCCCGGGTAATGCAGTGCTGTCTCCAACGTCATCGTGAGTCAGATTGGCGCAAACAATCGCACCGCTGGCCAGGTCCAGTCCGAGGTGGAGTTTGCGCCAGCGGCGGCGTATTCCCTTGATTTTATGCTTCTGCGCGAGCCATTCCCCTTCGCCGAAGATCTTGAGGCCGGTACTGTCCACCACCAGATGGACAGGCACAGATCCGGCTTGCATCATCACCTGAGCGATGCTCAAGCCGTTTGCACGACGCGACAGTGTGGAGAAGTCCGGCACCCGTATATCCAGCCCCATGAGCGTGCCGATGGATCCCATAAGTCCCTGCGTTTGCCGCAACCCAAGCCGATACGCCGTGCGCAGCGTCAGGCATGTCTCGATCGCCAGATCCGAGTATCTCCGCTGGCCACCCCGTGACGTGCGGCGCGGCGCGCTCCACACACTTTGAGCCTCCTCACTGACCCAGATCCTCAGATCACCCCGCTGGCGCAGGCTCTCGTTATATTCCGCCCAGTTGATCACCCGATACTGCGCCTTATCAAACTTGTGCCGTCGGGCTGCGTTGAACTTATGTGGCATCTAAGTTATCCCCGGTGTTGAAAAACACGATGATAAGGCATCCTTCGGGATGATCCATGCAACAAGGTTGCTCGCCGAGAACCTGGTGAAACAACTGTTGGCAGAGGCGCTGAAGCTGGAGTCGCAGACTGTCGAGCAACTCCTCACCGTGTGGGTGGATTCGACGTCGAAGCCGGCTCAGAAAGCAATCACGGAGTTCCTCGATCCGGCATTTACGGAAAGCAATACCGGTGTCGATATCACAGTCGAAGCCTTTCCGGACGGTTTCAAGACCTTCGCTCGGCTCCACAAGGTTGCCAGCGTCTTTCTGAAATTTCGGGTTACGCCCGATCAGTCCGCTTGGTTGTTCGGCTACGGCTTCGCAGTCGGCTGGTTGGACTTGAATCAGCTCCCATTGGAGCCTTCCAGTTCGGAGCCGACGCTTTTCAACAAATGGATGAGACTGGTGGATCTGTTCCGGTTGCGTGACCAACTCCCGCTTGGCGACCGAATGCTGGCCGAGATTTTCAGTCTCGCAGAGGGCTCCACACAAGAAGAGGTTCTCGACCGGCTGAGCAAGCGGACCGGATGGCGGCGGGAGGACCTGGATTATCTCGTCGACACGGACGGGTTCGCCTTTTCCTTTCCCGACGCATTCAAGAGCGAACAGGCGCTTCTTCGGCTGAAAGACAGTTTTGCGATCTTGAAACGCCTGGGTGTCTCAGCCCAGGAATGCGTGGCCTGGTCCAAGTCCGACCCGACCGACGAGGAAGCACGCGTCGTTGCGCGCAGCATCAAGCAGGCGGCAAAGGCCAAGTACGATCAGGACGAGTGGCTCACGGTGGCGAAACCCTTGCGGGACGAAATGCGCGAGAAACAGCGCGCCGCGCTCGTCGCTTACCTTGGCGCGAGGCCGCATATTATCCGCCCCGTTCTGAAGTCGGGTTCGAGCCGGTTCGTCGTGCACGAGCTGAAGGAAAAGCTCAATGCGTCGGGCGCAAGCCTGAATGCGGATAGTAGCCAGTTTGATTCGGATGCCAAGACCGCGGTCGAAGATTTCCAAACGGCTCATAGCCTCCCGGTGAACGGGGTCGTCGGTCCCTGGACCTGGGCCGCGTTGGACAACGGTCGCGAATTCTTCGACTCCAAGCGCTTGTACCAGCACTTCCTGATGGACGTGGAGATGGACCCCTGCGCGCTGACTTCCCGCACCAAGCAGGCGATCAGCGCGGTCCAACTGTTTGTCCAGCGATGCCGGATGAATCTCGAACCCGATGTTCACATCCATGAAGACGAAAGTAAGCAGTGGGAGTGGATGAAGAACTATAGGGTCTGGGAGGCCAACCGGAAAGTCTTTCTCTACCCCGAGAACTGGATCGAACCCGCTCTGCGCGATTCCAAATCACCGTTCTTCAAAGAGCTGGAGAACGAGTTACTCCAGAACGAGCTGACCACCGACCGGGCGGAGACCGCCTTCCGCAACTACCTGTATAAGCTCGACGAAGTGGCGCATCTGGAGGTCTGCGGGATCTATCACGAGCTCGAGTTCCACCCGCGCCTGTCCGACCCCCATGAACCACTCGTCGATGTCCAACATGTCTTTGGACGGACAGAAGGCAACCCGCGCACTTACTACTATCGGAGGCGAATCAACACGACGTGGACGCCCTGGGACAAGGTCGATCTGGACATCCAGGGCAACCACCCGATTCCCGTTGTCTGGAACCGTCGGCTCCATCTCTTCTGGCCGGTATTTGAGGAGAAAGAGGTCGACGAACCACTACCGAAAAAAAACGACGAGGGCGAAAAGCCCAAGAAGCGCTGGGACATTCGCCTGGCATGGAGCGAATACAGAGATGGCGGTTGGTCGGCCAGGAAGGTGTCCAACGAATTCATAGCAACGCACCAACAGAAGGCTACGAAACGGTCTTTGTCTTACACTCCGCCCAAGAACCATTTTTCGTTCCGGGCCTTCGTCGGCGTAGATCTCGTCATACGATGCTATGTCCTTGACGGAAGCCTGACCCGTATGCGGTCTCTTGCCGAATTTCATCTTTCCTCATGCCGATGGCATGTCGGTGTGAATGACCATGAAGGTGACCTGCTTCACGCCTGGACGACGTTAAAACCGAGATGGATGACCTTCGTCGACCCCACGGGAGCCGGATACGCCCTGGACATGCCCGTAGGTGGTGCCCACATTCGTGCGGTCCTGAATACAACACCGAGCACTTACAAGCTTCTGCCACCGGACCAGGAGCCAGCCTTCTGGTCGTTCGAGACTCCCTTTTTCTACTTCGACGATTCCAGGACCTTCTTTGTACAACCTATCGTGCCACCTCCAGCTTTCAGTTGGGGTGCCTCGAGTCCGGATGACCCTTTAGATTGGCTCCCACCGGACGACGTCGCCAGTGACGAACCCGCTGACTATGAATACAGCCCTCCAGACGCCCCCAGTGACGAGCACTCGATCCTTCCACCGACGACTTGGGAAACGGAAAGGATGTATCTCTTTGAGACCTTCTATCATCCCTATGTGTGCGAGTTCTTGAAACTACTCAACCGGCAGGGGATTGAGGGACTGCTCCGAAGAAACAACCAGCTCGATCTCGTCGATGAAGTCTTCTTCGAAGACGAGTACAAACCCAATAAAATGCCGAGATCCGTCGAGATGCCATATCCAATCGAGGATGTGGACTTCGACGCCGACGGAGCCTATGCACTGTACAACTGGGAGCTCTTCTTCCATATCCCGCTTCTGATCGCCGACCGGCTGAGCCAGAATCAGCGGTTCGAGGAAGCTCAAAAATGGTTCCACTACATTTTTGATCCGACCGATCGCTCCGGTTATGACACGCCCGGCCGCTTCTGGCAGGTTCGGCCTTTCTTTGAGAATTCAGATGCGAAGAAGTCCATCGCCAAGCTTCTGAAGCTGCTGAACGAATGCGACGAGAAGCTAGAAAAACAGGTGGAGGAGTGGCGAAAGAACCCGTTCAACCCGCACCTGATCGCCCGCCTGCGCCTTAACGCATATCAAAAGTCGGTGGTCATGAAGTACATCGACAACTTGATCGCCTGGGGGGACCAACTGTTCCGGCAGGACACGATCGAGTCGATCAACGAGGCCACCCAGCTCTATGTGCTGGCCGCGGAGATTCTCGGCCGAAGACCTGAAACCGTCCCGTCCCGAACTGCAGACCCGGTCCTAACATACGATCAGGTTGAACCCTACCTGGATGACTTCTCGAACGTTCTTCTCGAGGTCGAAAACCTCGTTGCCAAATGCGGCGACAATGGTGGGGCTTCCGATCCAAATGATCCTCCCCTGCCCATGCTGGAAACGCTTTACTTCTGTATCCCGAAAAACGAAAAGCTGCTCTCTTACTGGGATACGGTGGCCGACCGACTCTTCAAGATCCGGCACTGTATGACGATCGAAGGCGTCGTTCGTCAGCTTCCGCTCTTCCAGCCGCCGATTGACCCCGGGTTGCTTGTGAAAGCAGTCGCTGTCGGAGTGGATATCAGCAGCGTTCTGAACGACATGAACGCAGCCGCGCCGCGTTACCGTTTTAGCCTGATGATTCAAAAAGCGTCCGAGCTGTGTGCCGATCTAAGAGCGCTTGGGTCCGCGCTGCTTTCCGCCCTCGAGAAAAGGGATGCCGAAGCGCTTTCAATCTTGAGGTCGAGTCATGAATCGAAGGTGTTGGGCGCCGTCCGCTTAATCAAGGACCAGCAGATCACCGAAGCCAATGATACCCGAGAAGGATTGAAAAAAGCGCGTGATCTGACGGTTATCCGCCAGGACTACTACAAGAATCTTGAATTCATGAATGCATTCGAGCAGGCGCAACTGAATTTGATCATTGCCGGAGCAGTGGCTCAACTCGTTTCGCAGGCAATGGACGTCGGTGCTGCAGCTGCTCATCACTTTCCAGACAGCTACGCGGGATTCGCTGGCGGCTATGGATCCCCGCTTAAATTCTGGCACACGGTGGGTGGATCAAAGGAAGGATCGGCTCTTCAAGCTGTCAGTAGGGCGATGGGTATACTGGCGACCATCGCGAACACGACTGCGACGCTCAGCTCGATCATGGGGGGCTACGTACGTCGAGATGAGGAGTGGGATCTGCAGGAAGAGTTAGCCGCTAAGGAAGAAGAACAGTTCGACGCTCAGATCGCGGCCGCAGACGTGCGGGTGGCCATTGCCGGGCAGGACCTGGACAACCACGACCTGCAGATTGAGAACGCGAAAGCCGCCGACGAATTCCTACGGACCAAGTTTACCAACCGGGAACTCTACGACTGGATGGTATCCCAGATCTCCAGCATCTACTTCCAGAGCTATCAGCTCGCTTACGACGTTGCGAAGCGTGCCGAGCAAGCCTACCGGTTCGAGCTCGGGCTCACGGATTCAAACTTCATCCAGTTTGGCTACTGGGACAGCCTGAAGAAAGGATTGCTCGCCGGAGAAAAGCTGCACCATGACCTGAAGCGGATGGAGATGGCCTATCTCGAACAGAACAAGCGGGAATATGAGATCACCAAACACGTCTCCCTTGCGATGGCGGATCCGGTCGCTCTGGCCAGGCTGAAGGAGACCGGGCAGTGTTTCCTCCGGCTGCCGGAAGCACTTTTCGACCTCGATTTTCCCGGGCAATACATGCGGCGTATCAAGTCGGTGAGCGTGACCATTCCCTGTGTAACGGGTCCTTATACCGGAGTGAACTGTACGCTGACACTGCTGAAGAGCTCCGTCCGTCAAGGAAACGCGCTTCTCGAGGGCGAGTACCGACGGCGAGAGGAAGGCGACGATCCGCGTTTTGTCGATAGCCGCGGCGCCGTTCAGTCGATCGTGACCAGCGGCGGCCAGAACGACAGTGGTATGTTCGAGCCCAACCTTCGGGACGAACGCTACCTCCCGTTCGAAGGAACAGGTGCGATCAGCCAGTGGCGGATTGAATTGCCGGTCGAATTCAAGCCCTTCGACTATGACACGATTACCGACGTTGTTCTGCACCTCCGATACAGCGCCAGGGAAGGAGGCGAGCTGCTCAAGCGGCAGGCGCTCCAGGAGTTGACGGGAGTCATCAATGAGATCCCTCTGGGAGGAAGCAGAAGAGGCCTGTTTCGTCTGTTCAGCGCACGCCACGAGTTCTCCAATGAGTGGTACCGGTTCTTGAGCTCCCCGGCGCCGGACCAAAAGCTCAAAATCAGTCTCGACGCCGATCGGTTCCCCTTCGAGTTCCAGACCAAGAAGATCAAGATCCAGACCATGCACTCGCTCTTGAAGCTGAAAGAGGGCATGGCATACGGCGAGTCGCTACCATTCGGTGTGGACGTGAACAAGGAGGGCAGTCCGGGATCGGCCGAGATAGAGTTCGAGCTGCAGAAGGGGCCTATCCGCCATATGCCCTATGCCACCGCGTTTGAGGGCCCAGATCAGGAACCCGGACAGTGGAACATCACAGTCAACCTCCCGGGGACCTCAACCAACACCGGTGTGTTTCCACCCGTACCGGTACCCACCTACCCGGACGCGCTCGAGGACCTGTGGATCATTGTTCGGTATTCGGTTGGGGCCTAGACACCGGCAGCGTTCCGCTGAGTGCCGAGACTTTCTAACCGACTGAATGCGCCAAGTAAGAGAAGGCCGTTTTCATTCTCAACATGGACTGCCTGAAAATCGGCCATTAGACGGTGACGTGAATTCAGTAGTCCACAGTCAACAGCCGATCGAAAGGGAATTGTTCAGTTTCGTTCAGTCACGCGAAGACTTGAGCCTTCTTATCTCGGGCACGCGGCTTCTCGTGAACCTGTTGAAGTGAAATGACCTCCTGCTTCGAACCAGTAGTGTCCCAACGTTAGTTGAATAGATTCAGTTGTTTGGAGTTCTCCGAGTCTGAATCTTGATAGTCGAGGGCGGAAAGGGCCTTTAAAAGGGGCGTTTTTTCGAAAACGGTGACGCTGACGATCTGGAGAATTCGGTAGAGACTGGCGTTGACATTGAGCCGTTTTTTCACGATGGCAACAAGCAAATAGACCGAGATGGCGGTCCAGATTTGAGTCTTCAGCGCATTGGGGGTTGTGCCGTAGAACGCCTTGATGCGTAGGTGCTGTTTGATCCACTTGAAGAACAGTTCGACCTGCCAGCGGCAGCGATAGAGTTGGGCAATGGTCGCCGCTGGCAGCGCGAAATTGTTGGTCAGGAAGACGAGGTACTTGTTGTGCTCTCGATCGAGAAAGCGAATGCGGCGGAGTTTTTCTGGATAGCGCTTGCGAGAGTAAAAGCCGCGTAGGCTGATGATCTGATCGCTGAGGACTCCGGTGGACTTGTCCACATCGAGTGAATAAAGACGATTGAAGACGAAATTCTTTTTCGCGCGTGTCACGAAGAACGCCGCCGCGACACTGATTTTGTACAGGCGCCGGAAATCCAGATAACCGCGATCCATGATGTAGAAGGCTCCGGGCTCGAAGGCGAGTTGATCCAGAAGATGGAGGTCGTGAACTTTGCCGTGTGTAATCAGGATAAAGGAAGGAATATTGCCGCGCAGATCCAGAACCGTGTGCAGTTTGACAGCTCCCTTGTGCTTGCGGAAGCGTGCCCACGGGAACAGGGAAAGACACAGATCGATCGTTGTGGCATCGAGTGCGTAAACCGTCTGCTTGAGGTCGACACCGAAACTGTCGCCAACATAGAGCTCGCGAGCCATGGAGATCAGCGTCTGGGCGAAGTCGGCATAGATACGCCAATCGCGCACCTGATTCGCATTCGCAAGGGTGTTGCGGGAGACGCGGCTGCGAATGCCCATGTGATAAAGCTTCGTGCCAGCCGAACGCAGACAGGCTTCGATATCGCGCAGACTCTCCCGGTAGGTCAATTGCGCGAACGCCATGCACAGAAACTGATCCCAGCAGGAAAAACGTTGGAGTTTGTAGTTGCCACGGTAGCGATCGACGCATCGACGAAAGTCTTGACGGGGAAGAAAGTCCATCAGCTGAGAGAAGATCGTCTTGCCGGAATTCATAGGCCGCCTCCTGCCGCAAAGTCGCGGAAGGATGCCGCCAGTACGCAATCAAATTCAAATCGATTTTGGCTCTCAGCCGATCTAACATGACCATTCTCAATAACCTATGGGCGACGCCCATCTAAACGTTGGGACACTACTGGCTTCGAACAACAACTCAAACACGTTATCTTGTTGATTTTTCTTGTCTCTAGTTCTTCTCAGGCGATGGTAATAGCTGGTATTCGGCAGGACATTGTTCGGTAAATTGTTCAGTCGCGACGAAGGTCCGAAACGAACTGCGGTCGGTAGGCCTTGATCCAGACCTAGGGAGACAGTAGATTGGGAGTGAAACGAGTTACCGGGACATCATCACAATCGAGACCGGCAAGCGGGGTGGGAAGCCGTGCATTCGCGGCCTTCGGATCACGGTGTACGATGTTCTCGACTACCTCGCTTCCGGGATGACCGAGTCAGAGATTCTTTCGGATTTCCCGGATTTCAATGCAGATGACATCCGTGCCTGCCTGCGAATCGCGGCTGAGGGCGAGCGCAAACTCGTCTCGCTTCCTCCCGAGTGAAGCTCCTGTTCGACGAACACCTGAGCCCCAGCCTGCTTGCGGAACTGGGCGGCGAGTGTCCGGATGCGTTACATGTTGGGGACATTGGTCTGGAACGAGCGCTGAGGGCCGAGAGGCGGCAACCGAAACGGAAGCAGCCCATGCATTGAGGAAAGGGGTTCTGGAAGTCGATGTAGACGCTCATTCTGCCGCGAAGAAGTATTACAATCCGTCAACGGGCCCGTGGCGCCCAAGATCGAGATCCTTTGTGAGGTGATGATGAACGGTTTTCTTGTGGCGGTGGCGGTGACCCTGGCCGCAGCGGGTGTTACCGTCGAGCGGGCGCAGCAGGCGGCGGATCGGTCCGCGAAGGACGGCGTCTATACGACTGTGCAGGCCAATCAGGGCAAGACGCTGTACGACGAACAGTGCGAATTATGTCATGGCACCATGACGTCGATAACTCCCGATCTGGCGCCTCTGCTCAACGATTACGCGTTTCAGACAACCTGGAAAGATCGTTCACTCGGCGAGCTGTTCGAAAGAATCCGTGACACGATGCCACAAGATGAACCCGGCACGCTGTCGTCCGAACAGCTGGTCGAACTGATCGCCTACATCCTGAGCGGCAACCAGTTGCCGCCTGGTGACGTGGCCCTCCCCCAAGACACTGAGGCATTGATGCACATCCGGCTGGATGCCGGACAGCCGTAATGCCAGAGGGCGTTTGAACTGCCCCCGCCGTGTGATCTTGACGGCGGACCGCCCATAGTGCCAGATTGCCAGCGAGATGCACCGGGATTTCCCGACCTATCCGTGTACAGGGGTCGTTCTCTACTCCGGCACCACCAACGTTGCGTTGCGCTTCGGTACCTGCCCGCCAGTCTTGATCTCGGTCACCACCCGTACAGCCTGGATATCGATCACGGACACGCTGTTCGACCCAGCCAGGGAGACATAGGCGAACCGGCTGTCGGGTGTGATCGTGACCCAATTAGGGGAGTGCCCAACCTCGACGCCTCCGATCAACTTCACGTCAGGGAGCGAATACACATAAACACTGCTATTCAGGCTGCTGTTGGCGACCAGGTACTGATTGTCCGGCGTGATGCCTATGCCGTGTGCGGTATTGCCGCCGTGACCGGGTGTCCTCTCACCAGGAGGTAGTTCGGGATACTCAATCCGAGTGCTTTCCCTGCGCGTCTCAAAATCCAGAACGCCGAATCCGTTGAAGTTGGTGAGCTGGGTGAATATTCGTTTCGTCGAGCCATCGGGGTTCGTTTCGAACGTCATCGGACGTATCCCCAAGTCGAAATACTGCGTCCACGCGGGCATGTCGGTCTGGGTATCGACCACAGTGAGATTCCGTGCGCCGATCATGCCAGCGACCGCGTACTTCCCATCGGGGGTCACGTAGACATTGTGTACACCTCCGTGGACAGAGATCGTCCTGATCTTCGTCTGCGAAGCGGTGTCAATCACATCCAGCGCGCCCGGGGCCCGCGCGATAGCCACATAGACCTTGCGACCATCAGGGGTAATCGCGATGTTGTTGGGATGATCTGTGAGGGGGATCTTCTTGGTCACCTCCCACGTCGTGGTGTCGATGATGTCGACGGTAGTATCCGCTTCGTTGCTGACGTAGATCCAGTTCCCGTCTGGCGAAGGCACGGCCCCGTGGGCCCGCTCAATGCCGGGGATCTCCGCGACGATCTCATTCGTCGCCGGATCGATGATGTGGACGGAGTCGCCGGCGCTGTTCGTCTGAATGATTAAAACCTTGTCCGCAGCCGCCAGCGGCACCGTAAACACCAAAATCGCGAGCGCCGGCAGATAACGTCTCAGCACTTGTAGAGTAGTCATGGCTTTGAAAGCTCCTTTTGTTCGCGCCATTTTGAGGATAGTTTACCTTGTTTCCCCGCGCACCCAGGCTGCGATCGTCTGGAAATCCGGATCGTTTTGGGACGTAAACTGCCTGCCGCCGTTGTGGAACTCGTCACCCCCAGCAGCAGGTTCCAGTGGATGCATCAGTAGGCGGCTCTGTATCGGCTGGCCGGGTGTTACCAGCCGCGATACCCGATCGAAGTTGCTGCGCGCCTCCTCTTCAGTCCAAGTCGACGCGCCCTCTGAGAGCGGCTCTAGAAACGCACTGTTCCCATCGCCCTCATGGCACACGACGCAGCGGGTAAACCCGGGCCTTTGGGCCAGGAAGATCGGCTGCACCTGGCTCTCGAAGAATTCGAAATCCAGGCTCACCGTGGACGAAGCAGCGGGCCCCTGGGCCAGCAGCCCAGTCGTCACCCACAAGACGACAGTCATCCCCCAAAAGATTGGCATCGGATCGACTCCTCCTCAGGTTCCCGATTGCTTAGACACTTGGCCAAACGTTTTCGTCATGCTACCACCCTTGAGGGGAAGTCGGAAACCGGAAAGGGCGGGGGCGGAAAGAGGAATGTTTGACAAGCTTCGTGAGACGACGGTGGCGATGGCGGCCTCGAAACGGTGAATTGGGTTACCTCATGGTTAAAGTTAGCTCAAAATGCATTTCGCCGATTATTATGCTTTCACTTCCGGCCCTGCCTTCCAAGTAATCCTTTGCATATACCAAATCGATAAGGGAAAATGACCGTCTGGCCGGATAATTGTACGGCAAGAAAATGCCATAGGCGTTTTTGCCGTAGAGGATGTAAATGCACCGTTTTTGGCCGAGGACCTCCACGCTCATCGTCGGCGCCTCAGTCGCTCTGGCTCTAACCCACTTCTATAGTGTGCAGGTTTCGGCGCCGCAGCCGCAATCGACTTTGGATCCGGCGACCTCCACCGCCCCCCGGGCCCTCTTCGACCAGTACTGCGTTACCTGCCACAGCCAGAGACTACAAACCGCTGGACTGGATCTCGAGAGTCTGGATCTCACGAACCTGGTCCCCAATGCGGAGGTGTGGGAAAAGGTCATAGCCAAACTGAGGGCCGGCTCGATGCCGCCGCCACAGAGTCCGCGCCCCGACCCGGAAGCCTATCGCGGGGTGGCGAGCCGATTGGAGCGCGAAATCGACCGCGCGTGGGAGGGCAGGCCGAATCCGGGCAGGATCGGCGCCCTCCATCGTCTCAATCGTGTGGAATACAACAACGCGATACGCGATCTGCTCGCGCTCGACATCGATGTCAGGCCCCTGCTGCCCGGGGACGAGACAGCAGACGGCAGTTTCGACAACTTCGCCGACAGCCTTACGATTTCGACGGCCCACCTGGAACGATACATGTCGGTGGCCCGTCAGGTGACGCGGCTCGCGACAGGTCTTCCTCCATCAAACCCGACGCTCGAAACGTTCCAGATTCCTTTGCACGTTTTACAGAACGACAGGGAGAGCGAAGATCTGCCGCTCGGATCTCGTGGCGGTATGGCAATCCGCTACAACTTTCCAGTCGATGGTGATTACCTGATCAAGGTCAATCTCCAGCGGCAGTATCAGGCTTATCTGAAGGGCATGGGATGGCCGCAGCAACTCGATGTGCGCATCGATGGAGAACTGCTCGAACGGTTCACCGTCGGAGGCCAGGCACAGGGCAGACCCGCCGCCGCCAGTTTCGCGGGCGCCGGTGAAGTCGGATACGACGGGGATTCCGAATGGGAAGAGTACATGCAGACGATCGGAGACGCTGACCTGCAGGTTCGTGTCCCGGTGGCAGCGGGCCCCCACGTCGTCGGCGTGTCGTTCGTCAGGGAGCTGTGGGAACCGGAAGGTCTCCCGCAACCATTGCAAAGAGGGAGAGTCATCGGAAACGACCAGGTATACATGGGTTACGGGAACGTGGCCTCGGTCCAGATCGGCAGTGCTTACGAGAATTCTATACCCGCCCAGGACACGCCCAGCCGCCGCGCTATCTTCGTTTGTCAGCCCGAGCCTGCCGCCAACGCCGTTAATGCCGCCGAAGAGCGGGCCTGCGCAACGACGATCCTTTCAAGAATGGCGCGGTTCGCTTATCGCCGGCCCGTGACGGACCTTGATGTGGGGACCTTGCTCGAGTTCTTTGACAGGGGAAGAAATATCGGTGGGAGTTTTGACGCCGGAATTCAATTCGCGCTCGAACGACTGCTCGTGGACCCGGACTTTCTCCTGCGTGTCTATCGGGATCCGCCGCCAGGGGAACAAGAAAGTTATCGAATGAGCGGCATTGAGCTGGCCTCGCGCTTGTCATTCTTCCTGTGGAGCAGCATCCCGGATGAGCGGCTGCTCACATTGGCCGACGAGGGACGGCTGACGAATCCGCTGACCCTGGAACAGGAAGTGCGGCGAATGTTGGCCGATCCGCGCGCCACCGAAACGCTTGTCGACGATTTTGCTGGGCAGTGGCTGAACCTTCGCCGTGTTGCGGAGGTGGTGGTCGACCCGGGAGTTTATCCCAACTATGACCTGAGTCTTTTGCAGGGATTCCAGCGAGAGACGGAACTGTTTGTGGCCAGCACCATACGCGAAGACAGGAGCATTGGAGATCTTCTGGACGCCGACTATACGTTTGTGAACGAACGGCTCGCGCGGCACTACGGGATTGGGCGGGTGTACGGAAGCCGTTTCCGCCGAGTCACGCTCCCGAACCACGACGAGCGAGGCGGTTTGCTCGCCCAGGGAGCGCTGCTGGCGACAACATCGTACCCGGACCGCACATCGCCGGTCTTGCGTGGCAAGTGGCTGTTGGATAACATTCTGGCCCTGCCTGTGCCGGCGCCCCCTGCCGGAGTCCCCGCCCTGGAGGACTCCGCACCCGTCGTTGTACCGACCCGGATACGCGAGCGGCTCGCCCAACACCGGGAGAATCCCTCGTGTAACACCTGTCATTCACTGATCGACCCGCTCGGGTTCGCGCTGGAAAATTTTGATGTCATTGGGGGCTGGCGGACGATAGACGAGTCGGGCCATGAGATCGATGCCACGGCCACCACGGTCAGCGGCCGACAGGTTGAGGGGCTTTCCGGGCTCCGGGCGTTGCTGCTCGATGAGCCCGAAGCGTTTCCCCGCACCGTCACCAAGAAACTTATGGCCTACGCTCTCGGCCGAAGACTCGAGTACTACGATCAGCCGACAGTAAGAAAAATCGTTCGCGATGCGGCGGAGAGTGACTACCGCTGGTCGTCACTGATTCTGGGCATAGTCCGAAGTCCCGCTTTTTTGATGCGTACCGTAGCCGATGAGTCTAGGGCGTGTTAACACTAATGAGCATGAATGTTTTATAATCACGCATGGAGATCACACAGGAGCAGTATTGTCGCATCGAGCCGGAACTGCCGCGTCAGCGGGGCAACGTCAGTCTTTCGAACCTGACGGTCTTGAACGCCATTTTGTATGTGGCTGAGCAGGGCTGCAAGTGGCGCGGTCTGCCCAAGCGCTTTGGCAACTGGCACACCATCTACACCCGGATGAACCGCTGGTCCAAGAACGGCGTGCTCGACGCCGTCTTCGAGAAACTCCAGCGCGAGCAACTGGTCCGCATCCGGGTCGAAGCCGTTTCGATGGACTCGACCATTGTGAAGGTTCATCCCGACGGCACGGGAGCGTTAAAAAAAACGGTCCGCAAGCGATCGGCAAATCCCGCGGTGGATGGACCACCAAGATTCATCTGGTTGCCGCGAATGCTCGAACGGCGATAACGTTTGCGCTCTCGCCCGGCCAAGCGCACGACGCCCCGCAGGGCCGCGAGCTGCTCGCCGGTCTGGGGCCACTACCCGAGCCGCTACCGCTGCTGATGGACCGTGCCTACCAGGACGACCAGACCCGCCAATTGGCTCTGGATTTTGGGTGGATTCCCGTCGTGCCGCCCAAGCGCAACCGCCTGGAGCCGTGGGAATACGACCGCGTGCTCTACCGCCGCAGGAACGAAGTCGAGAGGCTCTTCCGCCGACTCAAGGGTTTCCGGCGTATCTTCTCCCGTTTCGATAAACTCGACGTCATGTTCCTCGCCTTCCTTCACTTCGCTCTCATCGTCGAGGCACTACGTTAGTGTTAACACGCCCTAGTGTAGCAATGATCATCGATCCATAATCAACTAGAATCGTTGAAGAGAGGCAACTCGTATGTTCATCACTAAAAAATCGATGTCCCGGCGAACGGTATTACGCGGCATGGGCGCAACGATCGCGTTGCCCTTTCTCGAAGCGATGGTTCCCGCGTCGGCCAACGCGCAGGAGGCCGCGAAACCGGTCAAGCGGTTTCAGGCGTTTTATGTGCCCAATGGCATGGCCATGCCCCACTGGTCACCCGAAGGCGAGGGACGCAACTTCCAACTCTCACCCATTCTGGAGCCGCTGGCACCGTTCAGGGATCAGATGCTCGTGTTGAGCGGCATCAACGCGAACTGGAACTACATCCACGCGGGTGCTTCTGGCTCGTTTCTGACCGGCACGGCACAGGGCGGAACAAACGAGATCGAAATCATCGCGGACACCTCGATCGACCAGTTGCTGGCACGGCAATTTGCCAGAGAGACACAGGTGGCATCGCTCGAGCTTTCGATGGATGCCCCGAGCAACGCGGGGGCGTGCACAGGCAACCTGAGCTGCGTCTACACGCACACGCTCTCGTGGCGCAGCCCGACCCAGCCCTTGCCGATGGAGTGGAATCCACGCGTGGTGTTCGAGCGCCTGTTTGGCGATACCGGCAGTACGGAACAAAGCGCACGCCAGGAGAGATTCGAGCAGCACAAGAGCATATTGGATTCGGTGAGCGAGAAGCTGACGCGTCTCAAGAACGATCTCGGACCGGGAGACCAGAGCAAGGTCAACGAGTACACCGATGCGGTTCGGGACGTCGAACGGCGCATTCAGAGAGCCGAGGAACAGAGCGACATCGAGCTGCCGACACTCGAGCAGCCTCAAGGTGCGCCTCCTGTCTTCGAAGATCACCTGGCGCTGATGCTGGACCTGCAGCTCATCGCTTTTCAATCGGACCTGACCCGCGTCATTTCATTCATGATCGGCAAAGAACAGAACGCGCGCCCCTATCCTCAAATCGGCGTGCCCGAGGCGCACCATCCCTTATCGCATCACAACGATGTCCCCGAAGTGATCGCCAGGCTGTCGATCATCAACCGTTATCACACCGAGCTGTTCTCCAATTATCTGGCCAGGCTCCGTGCGACGCCTGACGGGGACGGTTCTCTGCTCGATCACATGATGATCCTCTATGGCTCGGGCATTTCCAACAGCGCGGATCACTCGGGCAACAACCTGCCGCTTCTGGTGATGGGCGGTGGATCGGGCCGGCTCCAGGGCGGCCGGCACCTCAAGTATTCCGAGTCGGACTCCCCGACGATAGCCAACCTGCTCCTCTCGCTGATGGACAAGATGGACGTGCCCGTCGAGCGCGTCGGCGGCAGCACCGGCAAGCTCTCGCTGGATACGCTCTCGGGGGTTTAGCTACGGGAGATTGAACGAGCCATGCGGGTCATTTCTAAACTAGCGCGTCTCACGCCATTCGGGCTCGCCGCCTGCCTTATCGTCGCAGGGACCGCAGGCGCTATCGTCGCAGGGGCCGCAGGCCTTATGACTGGGGAGGCCGCAGGTACTATTGTCACGGAGGCCGCAGGCGCTGCCGCGATTGGCCCGCCGCTGGTCGACGCGGTCAGGAACGGAGACACCGAAGCGCTTCGCGACTTACTCGCACAAGGAGCGGACCCCAACTTGGCCGAAGCGGATGGTACGACCGCCCTTGTTTGGGCCAGCTACCGGGATGATGGGGCGAGCGCCGACCTGCTGATTCGAGCGGGCGCGGACGTGAACCGGCCGAACGATCTCGGCGCGACGCCGCTCTGGGCCGCCAGTCAGAACGGAAGCGAGACGCTGGTCGGACGGTTGTTGGAGGCCGGAGCCGATCCGAACGCGGCGCTTCTGCTTGGCGAGACCCCTGTCATGGTCGCTTCCCGTTCCGGCAATCGAGTCGTCGTCGAACAACTGATTGCCGAAGGCGCCGACGTGAACGCGCGGGCCGCACGCGATCAAACCGCGCTCATGTGGGCGGTGGCGCAGAAGCATCCCGATGTCGTCCGGGTGCTGCTGGCGCACGGCGCCGACGTTCATGCCCGCTCCGAGGGCTGGAGTCAGGTCATGGCGGTGGTGCCGCACACTTACTACAACCGGGATATCCCGCACGGGGGCGACACCGCGTTGATGTTTGCCGCGCGCGGCGGTGCGCTGGCATCCGCCAGGGCTCTCGTGGCTGCGGGCGCGAATGTGAACGATGCCGACGCATGGAGCGTCAGCGCCGTGTCCCTTGCCGCGCACTCCGGCTTCACGGAACTCGTTGGATTCCTCCTTGATGCGGGGGCCGATCCGAACGCTGCCGGGCCCGGTTTCACGGCCCTGCATAACGCGATAATGCATCGCGACGAACGGATGGTGAGCGAGCTGCTCACCCACGGTGCCGATGCGAGCGCCCCACTGACGACATGGACGCCCTCTCGGCGGGCGTCGCTGGATTTCAGTTTTGAACCCGAGCTGGTTGGAGCGTCGCCCCTCTGGCTCGCCGCGGCTTTCAGCAGCCCGGCGGTCATGCGTCTCCTCATCAGCCACGGTGCCGATCCGCTGTTCGTGCAGCAGGGCTCGCACATGTTGGTGGACGTCAGGGGCTTTCGGCTTCAGGAGAGTACCTACGTCACGACGGTTCTGATGGCCGCGCTGGGAATGGGTGGCGGCCGGGCGTGGCTTCAGCCCGAGGCGAGCCTGACGGAAGCCCTCACACTCGAAGCCGTAACGTTGGCCCTCGAGATGGGAGTGGATGTCAACGCGGCAAATACCGACGGCCGCACAGCGCTCGATGCCGCTACAGCGATCTCGTACGACACGGTCGTTGAGTTTCTTGTCGAGAACGGCGCAGTGGCTGGAAAGGAGCCGGAAGGGAACCCCTAACAAAGGTCAGGCTGCTACTTGTATCTGTTCCAACCTCTTGCGACGAGCCGCAATATCTAGAGACGCGATCGAGTCGTCGACGTCTTTCACTCCGCGCAACTGCCTCCCTGGAAAAGATGAGGGGACTGTAGAAGACTCACACAGCGCTATCCTGCTTTTTTTGTTTTGACGGCACTCGCCTTCCGCTTCTTCGGGGAGTCGTTTCGCTGGGAAAGCTCAGCACCACCTGAAAGGCCTCGCAGATAGTTCGAGATCAAGGTGTCTGACATCAGTTCGGCTGAATCTTTCTTGATCACAGCCTTACCGGTAAGCTGTACTGCGCAAATTCCCTGCACCCCGGCCCATATGATCTGTGCATGTCGTTCCAGAGTCTTCCTGCCGCGCGTCGGGAACAACGGAGCTAGTACATCCTCGACCAACTGCAGCAAGTCATTCGCTTTTTGGTGATACCAGTCAGGAGGTGGTCTGTCGCTGGGCCAGAGGTGCTCGAACATGACATTCCACAGTTTGAGATGGCCGCCCACGAATCCGATATACGCGCGCGCCATTGACTGAAGCGCGACTTCCGGACGCGCGGTTCGTTTGGCAGATTCAAGCAACGACTCATGCAACGCATCCAGCGTTTCTCCCCTAAGCTGGAATATGATGTCGTCGATGTTGTCGAAGACATTGTAGAGAGTTCCCGGTACATACCCTATTTGCGACGCAATATTCCGAACAGTAAGCCCTCGATAACCTTCCTCCTCAGCGATTCTCCACGCCGCATCAAGAGCCAAGCGTTTGATCTCATCCCTACTGTGATCCGATCTCCGTCCCAAAGTGGTTCCTCCAAAATAGGACTGCGAACTGATTTTCAAGTTTAATATTGACCTTTGTTCAAAATCAAGGTATCGTTTCTGAACATTGTTCAATTCTAGGACTAACCAGGACACTGATGCGAGGTAAGGGATTGTGATTTCTAAACGGAAATACGTCCATCGAGTCCAGTTTCACCACTCAGCCGCTGTGGGTATTGCCTTCGTCTTGCTTGTAGTTGCGGGCTTGGTTTGGATCGGTGTGGATTTCGACTCATCCTTGGGAGGAGACGGTAGACCGATGCCTGACAGTTTGTACTTTTCCGACGACTACAAGACGGCGCGTGAACGCTTTCGGAACGACGCTCAAGAAGCCGGTGGCCGCCTGGTTTCCCTGCCACTCGGAGCGACGGGTCCCGATGGCGGGGACTTATCGATCGATATCGGCTGGTTCGGCTCGGATTCTCCCCGCCGTGTCCTGCTCCACATCACTGGAATCCACGGCGTGGAAGCTTTCGCGGGTTCGGCCATACAGCTTCGATTGCTGGATAATTTGCCCACACTGCCGGAAGACACGGCGATCGTGTTCGTCCATGTCCTCAATCCCTACGGGATGGCCTGGCAGCGGCGCTTCAACGAGAACAATGTCGACTTGAACCGGAACTTTCTGTCGGCGGAGGAGACGTACGCCGGACATCCAGAAGGCTATGACGACCTATACGACATGCTCAACCCGTCGCGGCTGCCCGCGGTGGACCTCTTTGTAATCCGCGCCGGATGGCTTTTGTTGCGACATGGACGGGCAACGGTCGAAGCGTCCGTCGTGGTGGGGCAGTATGACTATCCTGAAGGCCTCTTCTTTGGGGGTCACGAGTTGCAGGAGGGCGTTCGCCTCTACACGAATTTTCTTTCGCGCAGCCTCAGGACCGCGGAAGAGGTCTTTGCGATCGACGTTCACACGGGTCTCGGTCCGTTCGGCGAAGACACCGTACTGGTTGCCCAGGACAAATACGACAGGCTTCACGCGCTCCTTGGCGAGCGGGTCCAGGCTTTCAATTCCGAGGACAACAACGTGGCATACGAGATTCGCGGAGGACATCACGAAGGTGTCGAGCGACTCTTTGGAGGTCTGGACGCTGATATTGATTTCGTCGGACAGGAGTTCGGCACTTACGGGCAGGTTCGCGTTCTGGGGGCATTAAGGAAGGAGAACTACATTCACAATCACGTTGAAACCGATCCGAACAGTCGCTACAAGCGGGAACTGAAGGATGTCTTCTACCCTCCTGACCCGGCGTGGCGGGAGCGAGCCTTACTCCGAGGCAAGGAGTTGTTCGATCAAGCCATGGGGATCCTTCTCGAGCCATGATTACCAACCGACGAAGGGAAGGGTCATCCCCGCGAATTGCGCCCGACGAACACCGAAACCGTTTGCAAGCGCTGTGTGGCCTCGTTGAGCAGTCGCGTCTCGATCTCTTCATCGTGTCGAGCGCGGAGAGCGTCTACTATCTGACAGGTGCCTCCTATGAGCCTCTGGAGCGCCCCTTTTTCCTGCTGGTCCGCGCCCGTCAGGAACCTATGTTGCTGGCGCCAAGGCTCGAATACGAGCACATGAAGAAGATGTATACGGTTTCGGAAAACCAAGTCCGGAGTTACGCGGAGTATCCGGCTCCCGAGGGATACGGCTGGCCGGAGGCTTTGCGCGAGTTGATCGGTGAAGATCGGGAGGTCGGTGTCGAACCATCGCTTCCCCAGATGATTTCAGCTGAGCTTGCCGGCCCTTCATTACACGTAATGCCGCTCGTCGAGCGATTGCGAATGGTGAAATCTCCGGCGGAAATTGCGATGATCCGCCGCGCCGCACGATTTGCGGATTTCGCCGTGGAACGTCTGATCGAGACTTCGTACTTCGGATCGACCGTGGCGGAGGGGTTTGCCGAGGCCCGGACAGTCACATCTCGAATCGTCCGGGAAGTTGACCATTGGGAGCCATTGACGACAAAGGTAACTATGGCAACGTGGGCTGCGCCGCGTAGCGCGATGCCACATGCAATCCCCGAACTTACAGACCGGCTGGACGAAGGGCCGCATGTTGCTTTGGCCTTGACCCGGGTAAATGGATACGCTGCCGAATGCGAACGGACGTATTTTACGGTTCCACCTTCCGACGGCATCCGGCGAGTTCTCAGAGCCGTGACAGAAGCGCGCAGGATAGCTTTCGGGATGATCCGGCCGGGATTGTCTTGCGCGGAACTCGATGCCACCCTTAACGAGTTTCTGGCCCGGGAGGGATACGCTGATCAAGATCAGCGTTTGCATCGCACGGGCCACGGCTTCGGATTGAGCAACCATGAACCGCCATGGATTGCCGAGGGTAGCCAGGATCGGCTAGCGCAAAACATGGTTATCAGTATCGAGCCTGGCGTTTACATCAAGGGAGTCGGCGGCGTGCGGCATTCAGATACGGTGCGAGTTACTGAGAACGGTTACGAGATGCTGACCCACTACCCGAGTGAATTGGATCAGCTCGTTGACCGTGGTTGGAAAACGCGTGCCCGCGTCAAAGGAGCCATCGTGCGTTGGAGCTTAGGCCTCAATACTGCCGGTGCGTAAGCCCCGGACGGCCGCTACCTGGCTAGAAAGCGTTTCCCGATTGATCTCGCCTATTGCCAAGCGACCCACGCCTTGCAGATCCTTTCGGATTCCATTTACGAAACGACACACACGATCATGATGGACTGCAAGGCTAGGTCCCGTTTGAACTCCACACCAAACCGTCGCCGTATCTGTTCCATTGTTGTCGGACACCCGGGGGCGACCCGTTATCGTTGGCCGGGTCGATGCCGGTATTGCCTGTGACTGATTTTCAACGACCTGTCCAACCCAGGTGTGCACTCCGACAGTGTGGTTATACAGGATTCGAGAATTTTCTTGTTTATAGCTTTCTCACGTAGATAGACTTCTCAGAATTTCACGGTCCGTTTCGGCGCCAATGGATGTCACAACAATGAAGAGGGGGAGATGATGAAGAGCTTGTTGACGAATTTTTGGACTGCCCGCGTACTGGTGATCCTCGGTTTCTTGCTCGGCTGGGGCAGCTTAAGTGCAACGGCTAGGCACATTGCTAGTGATCGGCACCTGCTCGTCGCGGGAATTCAGACGCACAGCTGGCACCATTTCTTTAGGGAACTTGGCGGCGATTTCGGCGCAATGCTTGCCATCCTGGTGATCTTGTTCGCGGGGCAGAGTGTCCGAACCCCGGCTGCCTGGTGGGTCGTGCTCATTCTGATGATCGGATTCTACGCGCCGTTCTGGATTGGTACCCCATTTTTGGCGGAGCTGGGGGCCCCGAGTTGGGGCGCCGAGGTGAACCACTTGATGATGGCCATACCCGCATTATTGGGGTGCTTCCTGGCGAAGAGGCACTTTCGAGGGGACCAGGCAATCGTGTAGTGAGCCGGAATACCCGTTGAGTTCTGGAATCTGAAAGGCGAACCGCCCGGAATTAACATAGTCCTGAAATGGTTTAAAGACCTGACTGAACAGGTGCCGGTGCCATTAAGATGGCCCTACCTGTCTTAAGCACGTTCCTTTTGACTCACACAAAGGGTCGCGCTACAGTCGTACCAACGTCTATTCCCGACTGGCCAAGGAGTCCAACATGCGTTGTGGTTCTGTTGCCCCGTTACCGCTGCTCACTGCGATGGTCCTCACTGGAATTTTTCATGTCAGTCCTGCCGGTGCGCAGTCGACACCTCCAGACATCCGATTTCAAGCCGTGGCGCCAGAGATCGGCGACCGGGTTCCCGATCTTGAGATCGTTGACGACCAGGGCAGACCCGTCAAATTGAGAGAACTGACCCAAGGTCATTACACGGTTTTGACGCTCGGTTGCCTCACATGACCGCCATTCTTGAATAACGTTTCCAGTTTGGAGACGGTCGAAAGAGACTATTCGCCCAAGGGTGTCGAGTTTTATTACATCTAGAAGCCCCTGGCGCACCCGGAGTACAACAACTATGTCGCTCCGGTGACTCTTGAGGAGCGACTGATGCATGTAGAGGAAGCCAAGCGACGCTTGGGTTCCAGTGTCAACTGGCTCGCCGATACCATGGATAACGTGTTTCACAACGCCGTGGGCCGGACGCCTAACAGCGAGTTCGTCATCGACCCCGACGGCGTCATCGTTGCACGGAGGGCCTGG
This sequence comes from Terriglobia bacterium, assembly GCA_965218085.1. GTDB lineage: Bacteria > Acidobacteriota > Terriglobia > 20CM-2-55-15 > 20CM-2-55-15. The sequence continues at coordinate 1,685,977 of CBDCKF010000002.1, forward strand.
AGCAATCCCCGGGAGTTACGCAGGGACATGGAGCGCCTGATCGGCCCGGTGGAGAATCCCACGACCATCGCCGAGCTTGACTTGCCGACGCAGCCACCTCCTCCCACAGTGGCTAAAGGCATCGTTCCGCGTGTGGAGAGGCCTGCTGGCATGTTGCCCATTCAGATCGAAGCGATGGTGGAGAACAGCAATGTGCCGTTCTACGTCAAGATCAGAGCCGAAGGCGATCCCGGTATTCTCGCCAACGGAAATGGTGTGATGTACATTGGTTTTCATCTCGATCCGCTCTACCGGGTGCATTGGAATAATGAAGCCGGGCCGGTGGAGTTCGAATTCAAGCCGCCGCCGGGTGTGACCCTAACGCCGGAGCGTGGCGTGGGTCCGGACGTCGAGGAAGCAGCGGATGCCGACCCGCGTGAATTTCTGATTGGTGTCACAGCGGAAAATATCGATCAGCCCTTGGAATTGGACGTTTTTTACTTCGCCTGTGATGATGCGTTGACCTTCTGCATACCCGTCAACCAGAGCTACCGGATCACTCTGGCGGAGGACGAGAGTCATGACTGGAGCATCCAGACTGGTTCCGATAACCGGCCGATTCTAGGTGGCGGTCCGGCGGGACGCGGCCGTGGACGCGGGGGTGCCGGCGGTGTTGGCCGAGGCCGGGGCAGAGGAAGGCCAGACTTGAACACGCTCGATGCCGACGGCGACGGACGGCTCAGCATGGACGAAGCACCTGAGCCGATGAAGAACGTTTTTGACCGACTGGATCGAGACGGCGACGGGTTCATCACCGAGGACGAACTCCAGGCAGGGCGCGGGGCGGGTCGAAGGCGACCGGAGTGAACGCCAGAACAAAACGCTTCTCACAGAAAATCCAGATATACGGCCGAGCGATCAAACAGGTGAGCGACTCGAGACAGGATCCTATGATGACAACGAGCGATGCAATTAACGGGCTACGACGACCCGGCTTCATTTCGATATGCCTGCTCGCGGCGTTGCTGACAGCAAGCGCCTCGGGCACAGTCAACGGTCAGTCTCCTGAGGCGCAGGAGTGGACTCATGGATTCGAACTCAGCGACCTGGAGGGGCAGATGCGCAGTTCCGATGAATGGAATGGCAAGGCCCTGCTGGTCAACTTCTGGGCTACCTGGTGTGCACCCTGTCTGAAGGAAATGCCCGTGCTGATGGGACTCCATGAGAAGTATGAGGGCCAGGATTTCGAAGTCGTCGGCCTGGCTGCGGAGCTCGGTGCGGCTGCCGATGACCCGGAAAAAGTTGCCAACTTCATCCGCGAGACCGGGATTGAATACCCCATTTTATTCGGTGAGATGGAAGCCGTAATCGACATCAGCAAACGATATGGCAACCAGATCGGCGGGCTGCCCTACAGCGCGTTCATCGATCGCAACGGCGTGGTGCGCCACGTCAGGTTCGGGGAGATGTCCCTCGCCGAGGCCGAGCGGATGCTTCAAGACATCCTTTAGCAGTTCCCGGGTGGGGAGTCGGCAACGAAGGGCGTTTCGTTTGAAATTCCTGAAGCACTGCACCGACGCATTCTCAACTCCTGCGAAGTCCTGCCCGATCAACCGGTCGATGCGACAGATGCATTAAATGTCTCTGCCGGACTAGTGAACTCCAGCGTTTCACGGGTCGTTCGTTGAGCTGCCTCGCGATCTTATCGAGATGCTCCGGTCGGTGCAGGGACAATTCCGTGCTTTTATCGATTGCTCTCTGCTATCTGAATCCTATCCTTACACGCTACTGATCATGGAAGCCGGCGCTCCATGGTGCATCGGCCAACGACCCTCCCTAAAAGGAGGGGCGAAATCTCACCGATAAAATTCGAGCCGCGCTTCGCGGAACCATACTGTGTTCGCTGGCGCCACCGAAATCGGTCCGTTGATACCGAAAACAGCGATTTGAAATGTGTCGCCCGGCCGTACCGCATCGGATGGCACCAGGCGGTTCGGCATGTTGTAGCCCTGGATCGTCGCCGGGCTCCGATAACCGGCCTGGCGCGGCATCTGCCCATCGACCCAGACTTTGGCGTAATCGTCGACCAATACTGTAAAGTACCGCCTTCGTTCCCGCTGTCTCAAAATCGCCGATCCTTTCGGGGATCGTCAGGTCAGTCCGGTACCAAATAAAAGCGACATGCCCACCGCTCCGTCGGGCCGCGAGGTCCTCTGCTTCGATCGCCGGCCAATGCGAGTCGTCGAAACCCGCCTCGCCGGCATGGGGCGAGATGTCGTACGTGGTCGTGTAACCGGGAAGCGCTCCCTCGATCGGGTCCCGCTGGACGATCTTCGCTTCCATCGTCTTCCACTGTGCCTCTAGCTGGGCCGCCCCCTGGCCCGTCATCATATCGACCACATGCACCGCGGCAAGCTCAGGGGCTATGACCGGCGGAGGAACGGGCGCCTGGGCCCCCACAATCGGCGTGATCAACAGAGTCGTGGCCGCAATCACGGCGCCCACAACCCGTTCTTCAAAATATGTCCTCATCGTTCCCGTCCTCCATTGAGCGGCATCCGGTGCCACTGGTGCCGCAGCGAAGCCGTTTGTTCTCTTGAGTGGGTATTAAACCACACCATTAAACTGCCCAGAAGTACTGGCCGAACGCACGTCCGTGCCCCCGATGAGTCTATTTTCGAAGGTCAAGTCCTGACAAAACCTGTGGTCGAAATTTGATAAATGTAGACTGCGAACACGATACACCCTAACACCCCGAATTAGCTGTATTGAGCCTGAAACCGAACCTCTTCGAACCAACAACAAAAGGTGTCAGTGAAGAATTCACGCAAGAACTCAAACACGCCATCGTGTTGGTTTCTCGTGCCTGTTAGCTCAGTGCGACCCGGGTGTTCCATGGCATTCGGCGGAAAATTATTCAGTCAAGTGTCCAGTTGCCTGACCCTTCCCCGATAACGCGACCCCCTTTCCAATTCCGGCGGCCGCCAGGAAGTATTCCTGGGGCGATTCAGGCCCGGAGCGGACCGGCACATCCACACAGTCTCCATTGCAATACAGCCCGCAACGGGCCTATCCTCTCAAGGGCCACCGGTCAAGGTTCACTGGCGACAGCCGCACAGTGACAGAGAACCGAGGTGCATCATCCCAGCTCGGCCGGGGGCCGCGGCGGGTGACTCCCACGGCCGGGGTTCAGAGACCACCCGGGGAATCGGCTGTCAATCTGGAATCCCCGGAAAGACATCTTTGTGACGCTTTCTTTGTGAAGACCTCTCTTTCAGGATGAAGACGGACGCCCAATATGACGTGCTCGTCGTGGGTGGCGGCAACGCCGCGCTCTGTGCCGCGATCAGCGCGCGCACGGCCGGCGCCCGTGTGCTGGTGCTCGAGGTCGCGCCCCGCGCGTTCCGTGGCGGAAACAGCCGGCACACGCGAAACCTCCGCTGCATGCACGAGCAGCCCGAGGACGTCCTGACCGGCGCCTATTCCTTTGCCGAATACTGGGACGACCTTATCGAGGTGACTGGGGGAGAAACCAACGAAACACTGGCCCGGATCACGCTGGAGGAGTCCGCCACCTGCCGAGAATGGATGATGCGGCATGGCGTTCGGTTTCAGCCGGCGCTGGGTGGGACGCTCCACCTCTCCAGAACGAACGCCTTCTTCCTCGGAGGCGGCAAAGCCCTGCTGAACGCTTACTACCGAACGGCCGAGACCATGGGCGTCGCAATCGAGTATGACGCCGAGGTTCAGGCCCTCGATATCCGGGATGGGCGGTTTCACTCGGCCACAGTCCGCCGCAACGGAGAGTGCCAGGAGGTTTCGGCCGCTTCCCTCGTCGCCGCCGCCGGGGGCTTTCAGGGCAACCTCGACTGGCTCCGCGAGATCTGGGGCGAGGCGGCGGACAACTTTATAATCCGGGGGACCCCCTACGACACCGGAACAATCCTGCGCGCCCTCCAGGGTTGCAACGCGGAGACGGTTGGGGACCCGGCCCAGTGCCATGCGATCGCTGTCGATGCGCGGGCCCCACGCTTCGACGGCGGCATCGTGACACGGGTGGACTCGGTGTCTCTCGGGATTGTCGTGAATCGGGAGGGTGTTCGGTTCTACGACGAAGGCGAAGACTTCTGGCCCCTTAGGTATGCGATCTGGGGTCGGCTCATCGCCAGCCAGCCTGGACAGATCGCCTATTCGATCTTCGACTCCAAGTCGATGGGCCTGTTCCTGCCGCCGCTCTACCCCCCGATCGAAGCGCCCTCCCTCGCCGAACTCGCACGCGAGCTTTCTTTGGATGAAGCCACACTCGAAAGAACGGTTGCCCAATTCAACGCCGGCGTCCGGGGTAACGTGTTCGATCACACGGTGCTTGACGACTGCCGGACCGAAGGGCTGAGCCCTCGGAAGAGTCACTGGGCCCGACCGCTGGATCGGCCTCCGTTCTTTGCTTATCCCCTCCGGCCCGGCATCACGTTCACCTATCTGGGCGTTGCGGTGAATGAGCGCGCCCAGGTTCTGATGGAGAACAAGGAACCGTCCGACAACGTGTTTGCGGCCGGCGAAATCATGGCCGGCAACATTCTCGGCAAGGGCTACCTTGCCGGGATCGGGATGACGATCGGCACCGTGTTCGGCCGGATCGCGGGCAGGGAGGCCGCATGCCATGTCCTCTCCTGATTCAACACTCTTGAAGCTCGTTGAGGATGGTGAGCGCTCGATGCGTATCTGTAACGCCTGTCGCTACTGCGAGGGCTTTTGCGCGGTTTTCCCGGCCATGGAGCAGGTGGTGACGTTTCCGCCCGAACAACTGGGCTATCTTGCCAACCTCTGCCACGACTGCCGCGAATGTTACTACTCCTGCCAGTACGCGCCGCCGCACGAATTTAACCTGAATCTGCCCAGAACGCTTGCCGGGCTGAGGCGGGAGAGCTATCGCCGGTATGCGTGGCCCGGGTTTCTGGTGCGCATCCTTGGAAACGCCGGTCCGGCTCTGATCGTCAGCCTCTTCCTGAGTCCGGTTCTGTTTCTGCTGGGAACCCTGGCCTTCCAGGATCCTTCGATAGTGTTCGCGGCCCAATCGCTTGAAGCGGGCTCATTCTACCGGGTCATTCCCCATGGCGCGATGGTTCTCAGCTTCGGTGCCGTCGGCGTATTCGTCATCCTGGCGCTCTGGATGGGGTTCCGTAATTTCTGGCAGGAGTCGAACGAAAGGCGCTTTTCGTGGAGCGACCTCACTCTAGTCGGCGGCGCGCTTCGGGATAGTGCGAGCTTGCGCTATCTGGGCGGGGGATCAGCGGGCCAGGACGGCTGCGCCTATCCGGAAGAACGGAGGTCCAACCTCCGGCGGGTGTTCCACCACCTGACGTTCTACGGATTCATGCTCTGTTTTGCCTCGACGACGATCGCCGCCCTCTACCACAACCTTCTCGGCTGGGAAGCGCCTTATAATTTTCTGAGCCTGCCCGTCGTCCTCGGCTCTCTCGGAGGCGTAGGTCTCCTCGTCGGTCCCGCAGGCCTGCTTAGACTCAAGTCCATCCGCGACCCCGAGCCCGCCGATCCGCTCGAGAGCCGGATGGACGTCGCCTTTCTCATCCATCTTTTTCTGTCCAGTCTCACTGGCCTCTTGCTTCTGTTCCTTCGGGAGACCGCGTTGATGGGTGTTACGCTGGCCATTCACCTGGGCGTCGTGATGGGACTCTTCCTGACCATGCCATACGGTAAGTTCGTCCACGGGATCTACCGTTTCGGAGCGCTCATCCGTTTCGCGAAGGAGGACCCGCAGTGATCAATATCCGGACACGCAACCTCAGGCATGCCACGAAGCTTCTGGGGGCAGCCGCCCTTTGTCTCGGCGCGTTAAGTTGCGGTCCACCACCGACGTCGAACACCCTGACGCTGCTTGCGCCGGCCGCCCCCGGCGGCGGATGGGATCAGACCGCCCGCGAGATGCAGCAGGTTCTCGGAAACACGGGTGTCGCTCCCGCCCCACAGGTGATCAATGTCCCTGGCGCAGGTGGCATCATCGGCCTGGCGCAGGTGGCGAACGCCTATGAGGGCGATCCCAACCTTCTGATGATGACCGGGCTCATCATGATGGGGGCCATCCTAATCAATGACTCGCCGGTCACCCTCGACGCGGTTACGCCCATCGCGCGGCTTCTCGGGGAGTACGAAGTCCTCGTTGTACCTAGAGATTCGCCCTATCAAACGCTCGAAGAATTCGTGGTCCGCTGGAGAGAGGATCCGGGGGCGTTCGCAATCGCGGGAGGCTCTGCGGGGGGGACCGACCACATGCTGACCGGATTGCTCGCCCGGGCCGTTGGCATCGATCCGACGGCAATCAACTATCTACCGCACTCGGGGGGTGGAGAGTCGCTGGCATCGATTCTGGGCGGACACGTGGCCGCCGGCATCAACGGTTACGCGGAACTCATCCCGTTTATCGAAGCAGGCCGGTTGACGCCTCTGGGGATCTCCAGCGAGGAACGGATCGAGGGAGTCGAGATTTCCACGTTTCGGGAGCAGGGTTTCGACGTCGCGCTTGCGAACTGGCGAGCGGTCGCCGCGCCCCCCGGTATCACGGATGCAGAGCGATCCCGTCTCATCGCGTTGCTGGATCAGATGCATGCCTCTGGGGAATGGACGGCCGCGCTGGAGGCCAACAACTGGATCGATCTCTATCTGACCGGCGCGGAGTATGAAGCGTTCCTGAACGAAGAGGACGGGCGCACCGTGGCCGTACTGCGGTCCATCGGCTTGCTCAACTGAGGGAGACATTGCCGTCGTGCGTTCCGACCCAACCGAGCCGAGCCCCGACCGGGTTGAAGTCGCCGTGGCGGCCGGCTTGGTCGCGCTGGGGCTCGTCGTTGTCGCCGGGGCGTTCACAATCGGTTTCGGGGTGCGCTACGACCGGATCGGCCCGCGGTTCTTTCCCTTTCTCGTCGCCGCCGGCTTGCTCCTCTCCGGAGGCTTTCTCCTCCGGGAAGCCCTCCGGCGCAACACCCCTCCCGACATCCGCACCCGCAACCAGGGATCGCATCTGGGAATCCTGACGATCGCCCTGGCCGCGGGTGTACTGGGTCTGGAACGGGCCGGGTTCATCCTCACCTCCATCGTCGTGTTCTGGCTCGTGGCTCGCGCCTTCGGAAGCCGTCGGCGAGGGCGGGATATCCTCGTGGGAACGCTGCTGGCGGTCACCGTCTACCTCGCTTTCACGCGAGGGCTGGGACTGCCCTTGCCCGGGGGCATTCTTCAGGGGCTGTTCTGAATGGATTCCCTCGAGCTACTCGCCGAAGGCTTTACCGTCGCCCTCCAGCCCGCAAACATCCTTTGGGCATTCGTCGGTGTTCTGCTGGGCACCGTCGTCGGCATCCTGCCGGGCATCGGTCCGGCGCTGACCGTGGCGCTGCTCCTGCCGGTCACCTACGGTCTCCCTCCGGTGGCAGCCTTCATCATGTTCGCAGGCATTTACTACGGAGCAATGTACGGCGGATCGACGACGTCGATCCTGATGAACACGCCGGGCGAGAGCGGAAGCATCATCACGGCGCTGGAAGGAAACAAGATGGCCCGTGGGGGGCGGGCCTCGGCCGCGCTGGCAACGGCCGCGATCGGCTCGTTCGTGGCCGGAACGATCGGCACGCTGGCGCTGACTTTCGCCGCACCGGCCCTGGCGGACCTTGCACTCGCATTCGGTCCGGCTGAGTACTTTGCGTTAATCGTCGTGGGCTTCACGACGATCGCGTCGGTGCTGGGAGACACGCCGTCGCGCGGGTTCGCCAGCCTGTTCTTCGGTCTCGCGCTGGGGCTCGTCGGCATCGATCTGCAAACCGGTCAGGCGCGCTATACGTTGGGCTTCCCGCAACTGCTCGACGGCATCCACGTCGTCGTTGTGGCTGTGGGCCTCTTCGCGGTCGGCGAGACTCTTTATCTCGCATCCAGGCCACACGGTCGGGACGCGGTGATTCCGGTCCGGGGCTGGACATGGCTGTCGCGGAAAGAACTGGCGCGGTCCTGGAAGCCGTGGCTGAGGGGCACGCTGATCGGCTTTCCCATCGGCGGCCTGCCCACCGGAGGCGCGGAAATCCCGACGTTTCTGTCTTATTCACTGGAACGGCGGCTCTCCCCTCGCCCGGAGGAGTTCGGTCACGGCGCGATCGAAGGCGTTGCCGGCCCGGAAGCCGCCAACAACGCCGCGGCCGCCGGAGTGCTCGTTCCTTTGCTCACGCTCGGGCTGCCGACTTCCTCGACAGCGGCGATCATGCTGGCGGCCTTCCAGCAGTTCAACCTTCAGCCCGGCCCACTGATTTTTACCGCCAATCCGGAACTGGTGTGGGGACTGATTGCGAGCCTGTATCTGGGCAACACGATGCTGTTGCTGCTGAACCTTCCGCTGGCGCCGTTATGGGCGCGGCTGCTCCGGATCCCCGCGCCCCTGTTGTACGGGGGCATCCTCGTCTTCGCGACGCTCGGGACCTACAGCCTGAAAAACTCCGTGTTCGATGTCGGACTGATGTACGTGATCGGAATGATCGGCTTTCTGATGCGAAGGGTCGACATCCCCGTGGCCCCCGCCATCATCGGCATGATTCTCGGACCGATGGCGGAACAGCAGTTCCGGCGGGCACTGGCCATCTCCGAGGGCGACCTGTCCGTCTTCCTCACCCAGCCCATCTCGGCAGCACTTCTTCTTCTGGCCCTGGTCGCCCTCCTTGCCGTTCCGCTGGCACGCGCATACCGGAGCCGGAAGACTCACGCTTAAGAACAAACCTCCCGGGGCCGGAAGCAGGCACGTTCTGGGTTCGCGGACTTCCGGCGGCAAGTGAGCTGGCCTCTTCGATCTTCAACGACCGGCACGGCGGTCTCTCAGGATCTGAGGATTTCCGCCGCCGTCGCGCCCTCTACTTCGCCCGGCCCTTGAAACCCTCGGCCAGCATGGAGATCTTGTACATCGACCTCGCGGTTCGCCCTTCACCACCGGGACCGTCATTCCCGCGCCCTATGACGTACAGTGTTTTCTTCTGAGGTCCGGCAAAGGCCAGAGTCGTCGTAGGCCGTGGCGTCGGAATTAGGCCAAGCTGTTGTCCTTCCGGGCTGAAAACCTGAACGCCCGTCTGGCCTGCAACGTAGAGGCGGCCGGCCGCATCGATCGCCATCCCGTCCTGGCCGCCTTCCGGCGTGATAAAGAGCCGGCGGTTGGAGATGCTGCTATCGGGCTGTACGTCGTAGGCCACGACGCCGTTGGGCGTGTTGGTCACATAGAGCGTCCGCTCATCCGGACTCAGCGTGATTCCGTTGGCACGCTCGATATCATCGGCAACCCGGGTAACCGTGCCTGCGGAGTTGACATAGAATACCGAAGAAGTCGGAGATTCTGTGACGTAGAAGCCCCCTTTCATGTCTGCGACAATATCACTCAGCCGCTCGCAGGGCTGGCCTTCGTAGTTATCCGCGAGAACCTTACGTTCGGGGACGAGAACCCGCATCCGGGACGGCGGGCTTCTCTCTATGTCAACGACACGGCCCTCGGGATCGATGGCGAGCCCACCCGCTTCGTTTGTGTCCTCCAGGTAGGTGGTGATGTTTCCGTCAAGGTCGAACTTGCTGACCCGGTTGGCGGTGCCCTGTTCGGGTAAGAGCAGCGTCCCGTCGGGCTGACCGATCAGCCCATCACCGGCCTGTAATCCTGTCCAGACACGCTCGACTCTCGTACCCGCCGCAACGACCCCGGGAATGGCTGTGGCCGTCATCTGTTGCTCCGCCGACGGTTGCTGCCCTGGGGCGGCCTGGCTCAGCATGAATATGGATCCAAAGAGACACCACGCGACTGCTAACATTGTCTTTGCTTTCATGAGTTCCTCCAACTCGCCCCACAGAAGACGAAATCACGAACATTCTCATCTTCCATGCGGCGTATTTATTGGAATCGATTTCTTTATGGGTTTCTTCCGCTCTCGTTTCTGTTTGTATTTGCTCACGACTCAGTATGCCGGACTTGCGCCGAGGTGGAAGCGACCGGACTTTTTGTCGGGAGTCATCGTCGGGTTCACCGGCTCCCGAAATCGGAACATTTCGGCTCAAGTTTCATCGTGACCGCCGGATCCTGACGGCTTTCGACTCCAGTGACCGGAGTCAGGAGTTCGTTGCTTGTTAGCGTGTCTCAGTCCGAGCCGATTATCTTATGACTCTGGACGCCTCGGCTTCCGCGTCTTTGCTGCTGAAAGCGGTCCACCCGCACCGCCGGACCGATGCGGGTCCTTCCGGGGACCGCTTCAAGATTCCGCCGATGCCTATAGGCCTTGCCATCAGGATGATGGCGAGGGTCACCGGTCATCAGACAGGATGACTGATTGAACGACCGAGCGAAATCTTCTATCGTCAACTTCTGACTCAGGCCACTTAGCCCAGGGCGGTGTTCAACAGGACCAGCAAACGGCTCCACGCCCGTTCTGCCTGGGCCTCGTTGTATACGGCCGAATCCGGGGGGCACCAGCCATGCAGGGCACCCTGATACACTTCGATTTCGGCCTCCAGCCCGGCGCTGGCACAGCTTTCCCGGAGCACATTCTTTGCTTCAGGATCGCTCTGGTCGTCATTTTCGGCGATCGCAAATAGAAACTGCGCGTCCATATCGGGGATCAGAAGGTGCGGGCTATCGGGCTGGTCGGTCACCAGGCCGCCACCGTGAAAAGTTGCACCCGCGCCCACGCGTTCAGGTACCGCTCCTGCGGTACGCATGACCATCGGACCGCCCATACAGTAACCGGTCGTTCCAATTTTTCGGTTTGTGTCGACCGGTGCCTGCTGATCCAGGAAGCTAACAAAGGCCCGGGCGTCAGTCATGTGGGTTCGAGCGTTCAGCGAGCCCGCCAATGGCAGAACGGTGTTACGGGTCTCTTCGTCCTGGAAGCTCGCACCTTCGGGAACAACCGGGGCTCTTCTGGAACGATAGAAGGGGTTGACGACCAGTACCGAATAGCCCGATTCCGCAAGCCGCCTGCCCATCATTCTGAAGGCAGGTCGCAGGCCGAGTATGTCCGGCCAGACGAGCACGCCAGGATACTCGCCGCTGGCTGGATGGACGAAATAGCAATCTGCGGTTCCATCAGGAGTCGGAATATCCACATCTGTTTCCGTCACACTTTGCGCATCGGCGGCCCTTGGCAAAAGCATTGCCAACCCGGCCCCGGCCGATAATTTGCCGAACTGCCGACGTGTGAGATTCCCTGAGTTGCGTAGCTCTTTGTTCGCATCCCGAACAGTGTTTTCGTTGCACATGACTGCCTCCTTCGCAGATCGCCTGAATTCCCAACGGGGTCAACGTGCGGAATCCGGGCCGCCTTCGATCACCTCTCAATCGTTAATTGCCGATTTCGACTCCCGTAGAATTTATCGCCAAAGCGCTCAGAGTATCCCTCAATTGGCCTGTGTCGCCAGCATAAACGCCTACCCGGTGGGCACGTTGCCCTTACCTGAATCGGGGGACCGGTCATGATTCGACCGATCTGTCTGTTTTGACCGGGTCTTGGACGATGCGACCCGATTCAGTCGGGCCGGGGCGGAAAACGGGATGTCGGCTAGGGCGGGCTGTCGGCAGCACTTTGGTGACGCCGGAGAGAAGACCCTGGTGGAGTGGTGAGGAGAGGCGCAGCGAAACGGGGGAAGAGACCACTATAGGCGTGTTCCACTGCATCGATTCGTCAGGCCCCGACACCCTGACCATGGGTCCGATAGTGTGGATGGGAGTTGATCCTCCGAACGAACCCGGCGGGTTCATCAGGAGTGATATTTAGCCTTCGGAGTAAGCCAGATTTTCGATGAAGCTTAACGCCTGTTTTCCGGATAGTTGGCATACGGAGCGTATGGGTTCAGTTTTCTCCTCCCAACGTGACACCAAACTCGACGCCTTTAAAGACACTCACGGGAACCTTGCGAAAGGCAAATGCCCCGATTTTGATTCGCAAATGTTGATCATCAATTTCGTAGTTGATGTTCGAGATTAGATAGCTGAAGACGACCGTTATCAGCAAGATGGTTACGATAGTGCCACTGACTTCAATCATTCTTGACTACTTGTAGGGGGCATCCAAGGGTCCGGCAATGAGCTAGGTGCCGAGTTCACTGAAGTAGCAATGTCGACCGCTGAACACTGTCTTGCGACACCGTGCTAGATATCACTACGGTCATCTGCGACGGGTCGGGCCGAGACCCCATTCTCTTGACTGCGTCGACGTTGCGCATGGATTATTATACGATTTATATTAATTATAATTATGAGCCCAAGGCAAGTTCTCCTGCCGATTGTTATAGATCGGAGTGATCAATTGACGCAGGATGACTGAACTGTGGCGTCTTGGTCGCGATCTGTCGATTTCATCAATTCTAGGGAACGAGTACTGAGAAATGAAAGTCAATCACGGTTCACTTGTACCTGACGCCACGCCAGAACGGTCCAGTAAGTCCCCGAAGAGCCCCCCGCTATTCAAATTCACAAGGAGAGTTTAATGAATCGAACACCATTTGCGATCCTAAGGGCTGCCTTGCCTTGCACCAATCTGTCGGTTGAAGTGAAAAACTACATGCCCTCTGCGAGACTGTTTCGGCGGTTTAGACTGCGAACAGGCATCGCCTCTATTGCAGTCCTTTTACTCTGGGTACAAATCGGCCGAGCGCAGGCGGAAGACCCGGCCGATCCAGCGCGTCCGGATCGCTAGCAGTTGATTACCACTGGTGTTTCGAATCTGAGCGGCTCTTCAGATGCGGGTGGCGGACTTCCAACTTTGGCGGGAGGAACGACGGGAAATTTTCTTTTCAAACTCGATCTTCAAGTGAGGAATCCGAGGCAGGCCGCTGAGATGGCCCCGTCAGAGGTAACTCCGAGTACTACTACATTGGAGCGTATGGCGGTCGATCCGAATCGTCCTTCTCGATTCAATTCCCACCTGGTGTTTGAGACGGGCATTATCGACGCTGCCACCGCCATCAACGCCCGGACCGATCCGGCAACCTCGGAAGCTCTTGAAATTTTGGGGGTAGCGGTTAACGGGTCTCAGACGACGACAGGAACAACAGTGCCCCAGATGACAGCTGCAACCCTAACCCACGAACGAGCTTTTACAGTGGGCGCGGAATACAGCGCAAACTGGCTTGGGGCTGCGGATGGTGTCGGTCGCTTCGTCGAGATCGGAGGCGTTGTTAAGGGGCACTTCGATAGTTTTATTTCGGACGAGAAGTTTACCGAAAAGAATGGCGTCACTTTCGTGAAATTGGACCGGGCAGGCGGGGAGGCGAATGGATACTTTCGCGGTGAGGCGGGTTTCCGTCTAAGAGTTACTCAAGCTCATGAGGATAACAGCGCGCCAGCTGAGCTGGAACGGGAGACAGAAGGCACTGCGTCCTACATAGTACGGAAGGATAACCTGGACGACCTATTGCTCTTTGAGGCGCTCTACCAGCGAAATTCCACTTTGAGCGGGCTTCCGGACCTGGGCGGGAATCCTATGAACAGATATGACATGCGCTTCATGGCTTTGCCGGAAATTCCAGGGATGGGTAACGCGATGGCCTCTAAGCATACGAAATTCATGATCGGAATCGAGGTGAGCAACGACTTACGGAACAATGGGCCTAAAGATGTACAGATTTTCTATGGGGTAAACCTGTCATTGGACCGCCTGTTTTAGGCATTGCCCGGTGGCGATTTTACAATCGATCGGTGCCGGATTTTGGCCGTGAGACTGCCAGATTCCAATCAGGCAGGCGCCCGGCCGATTTGACAAGCGAAACCGGACCGCGCTGCCTGGCATGGTCAGCGGCGAACCGAGTGTGGGTAGCCGATACAAGGAGAACCTGAAGGACGTCTTCTACCCGCGTGACCAGAAGTGGCAAGAAAAGGTCCTGTTCCGAGGCAAGAAATTGTTGCGATCAGGCGGTGGAACTTCTTCTCGAGTCATGATTCCCTTTACGGATTAAACACTGCGGACAGCCTGGAACCGAAGTTGCTTGAGCAAGGCGACAGCGTTGTCCTTGTAGCCGAGCGCTATTCGCAGCCAGGCTCGAGGTTCCAGTATTCCTTCGTAGTCGTCGTCGATCTGGTTCGCGGCCCGGCGGTCGTACTTGCGGGCTCCCCGAATCTCATCGGTGATTGCTTTCCAGTAGTCGTAGCTGATCAGGCAGGCGACGAGGAGTTCGTCGAGATTTTTCTGGGCTTCCTTGAGCCCTTGCAGCGATTCCTTCAGGAGGTCTTGTGCCCGCTCGAGTGCGTCTTCGTCATCGGTTTGAAATACTCGTCGAGCGCTTCGATAGCGCTGGTTTCGCGCTCCAAGCTCCCCAGCATGTTCCGCAGGGCCTTTTCCAGACCCTCAACAGTTTCAGGCAGGGCCTTCTTACCCGCGGGCGCCTCGGGGGCGCCTCTACGGGTTTTATTCCTCGTCCTCGTTTTTTTCTTGCCAGCCCCCATTGTCCCTCCGCTCCGATGGACACGCGGTTTGATTTAGATCCCCGGAGGACCGGCGATCCACAGCCGATTGTCAGTAACAGACCAACTCCCGCCCGTTTCACATCAGCAAGTGACGCCGCAGATCTTGCTTTCGGCCGCAAGCTGCGGGCGAGTCGCCCGAAGCGAGCGAGCGGTATGAGGTCCGAAAGGCCCGGCCTCCGCGCAGAATTCGCTGGAGCTATGAGCGCGGCCGTTTCATGTGTCACTGACAACCCGTTAGCATTATGAACCATTTGACGGGTCAGTGGCCCGGATTGAACTCGTGTTGGACAAGCAGGCGGTCATTGGACTTGACGCCCTTTCATAAGTATAAGAAAATATAGCTACTTATCAGAGGGATCGTAGCTCAGTCGGAAGAGCGCCTGCTTCACACGCAGGAAGTCATCGGTTCAAGTCCGGTCGGTCCCATTATTAGAATCAGTAAGATATGGCGAAGTAAGGCGAGCTCTCCTCTGGTTGGGTAGGGTGGGGGTAACGGGCTGGGTAACACTTGACGGTTGCTAGAGCACGGCCAAAGAGTGGCACCCGTGGCACCCGCTTTCGCGATATTTGAAAATTTCAACAAGGATTTGTCGCGAGTTGAGCTTGGTAAGAGAGGCAACAGAGTTAACCCTCACTCCTGCCTCCTGAACGGCAGCCTAAACTCCAACTGGTCGTTAAGTTCAGATAGAAAGTTGTTCGACGACTCTTAATCAGTAGGTTGAAGGTTCGATTCCTTCAGGGCTCATTAACTTAAGTTGACAATGCCGAATTGGGGTAACGTAGGGGTAACACACGGACGTTCGATGAAATCTCCTTTCCACGACTTCTCCGAAAGAATTAAGAGCTGGGACCTATGCGTTCGAAGCCGCGACGTCCAGCTTGGGAAAATGCAAGTCGATTGTAAATAAGGGATATAGGGATCCAGGGCATCAAATGCGTTCACCAACAACCACCGAGTTCCGGTGATTCTGCCCAAACCGGCGCTTAACGGAGTAAACGGAAGTATTCCCAAGCACGCGCGATTCGGGCAATTGAAGCTGTCTCTACCGCAATCAGAAGATCGGATATCTCTCAACGGATTGCGAGGCCAATTAGCAATTCGCCAGGACAGCCTCGAATACGAGCGCTTCGAGATTCTCGGCGATTCCGCAGATTCGGTATCGCTCGGTTTCACGTAACCTTTCTATAGGGTCCGCACGCCCGAGTCAGGTGTATAGATGACAGGCCACCCGATGCGGCGCGTCGCCGCTGCCGACGTCGATCGTGGCCGGCATGAGCCGCCGGCACTCGGGCTGCACTTCCGGGCACCGCGTGTGAAACGGGCAGCCCGGCGGGGGATTGCCCGGCGACGGGACGTCGCCGGGCAGCACGATGCGGCGTGACTTTCGAAGCGGATCCGGAACCGGCACGGCGGAAAACAGCGCGCGCGTATACGGATGCTTCGGTTCGGCATAGACGCTGTCGGCCGATCCCGTTTCGACGAGCTTACCCAGATACATGACGCAGACGTCGTGCGAGACATGCTGGATGACGGCAAGATCGTGGGAGATAAACAGGAACGAGATTCCGAGTCGTCGCTGTAGATCCGAAATCAGATTGAGCACCTGCGCCTGCACAGACACGTCGAGCGCCGAGACGGCCTCATCGGCGACGATCAGCTTCGGATCGAGTGCGAGCGCCCGCGCGATGCCGATGCGCTGGCGTTGTCCGCCCGAAAACTCGTGCGGGTAGCGGGACGCGACCTGGGCCCTGAGTCCGACGATCTCGAGCAGCTCCTCGACGCGGCGGTGCCGCTCGGCGCGCGTACCGATTGCATGCAGGTCGAGCGGCTCCCGTAGCGTCTGGAGCACAGTTCGGCGCGGATTCAGCGACGCATAGGGATCCTGAAACACGATCTGCATTTCCCGCCGGCGCTCCCTGAGCTCACGCGCCTTCAGGCCAGTCACCGGGCGGCCATCGAGGACGACCTCCCCTGCGGTCGGCTCGTGCAGGCGAAGCACGGCACGGCCGAGCGTTGACTTGCCGCAACCCGATTCGCCAACGAGCCCGAGCGTCCGCCCGCGACCGATCGAAAAGCTCACGTCATCGACGGCTCGGACCTGGGCGACGACTCGGCGGAGTACGCCGCCGCGCACGGGAAAGTACTTTTTCAGATTCCGGACCTCGAGCAGACCGGTCACGGGACCGTTACCGGGTAGTGGCAGGCAACGCGTGCCGGCCCGAGCTCGTTCAATTCGGGTTGCTCTTCGGCGCAGCGCGCCTCTCGGTTGGCGCAGCGGTCACGAAACGTGCAGCCGCTCGGTAGGTGCGCCGGATCCGGCACGACGCCGGGGATCGTCGGCAACGTCGCGAGCCGCTCGGCCCTGACGCGCGTCACCGAAGCCAGCAGACCTGCCGAATAGGGATGTCGAGGCGCCGCAAAGAGATCTGCGACGGACGCGGCCTCGACGAACCGGCCGCAGTACATGACGCAGGCCCGATCGCAGGTCTCGGCGACGACGCCAAGATCGTGGGTGATCAGCAGCATGGCCGTGCCCGTCTCGCGCGCGAGCGACAGCATGAGCTCGAGCACCTGGGCCTGAATCGTCACGTCGAGGGCGGTCGTCGGTTCGTCTGCGATCAGAAGCTTCGGTTCGCAGGCGAGCGCCATTGCGATCATGACGCGCTGGCGCATGCCGCCCGAGAGCTCGTGCGGATAATCGCCGAGGCGTTGCTCCGGCTCGGGTATGCCGACGCGATCGAGCCACTCGGCCGCTTTGGCACGCGCAGCCGCTGCCTGGAGGCCGCGCTGGCGTCTGAGCACTTCTGTCATCTGGCTCGCCATCGTGAACACCGGATTCAGGGCCGTCATTGGTTCCTGGAAGATCATCGCGATACCGGCGCCGCGCAGTTTTCGGAGCCCCGCCTCGTCGAGCTGATGCAATTCCTGACCGTCAAAACGCAGACACCCCGCAGATACGCGGCCGGGCGGCGACGGTACGAGGCCGAGCAGCGCGAGCGCCGTCACGCTCTTGCCGCAGCCGGATTCGCCGACGAGACCGACGATCTCGCGGGCGCCGATCGAGAGCGAAAGCCCGTCGACGGCGCGCACGGCGCCATCCTCGGTCGCGAACTCGACGACGAGATCCTCGATTTCGAGGATTGGCGATTCGCTCATGGGCCTCGGTCCCCCGTCACCTTCTTCGGATCGAGCGCATCCTGCAGCGCATCCGAAAACAGATTGAATGCCATGACGAGCACGAACATGAACGCCGATGCCGCGATGAAGTTATTGAAGAAGCCGGCCGTCACCTCGTTCGTCGACTGCGAGATCATGAGCCCCCAGCTCACGCCATCCTGAGTGCCGATGCCGAGGAAAGACAGGATCACCTCGGCCTTGATCGCCGTGACGAAAACGATCGTCGCCTGCACCAGCAGAATGTGAGAAGTATTCGGCAGGATGTGCCGGAAAATCACGAGCAGGTTCCCCACGCCGACGGCCCGCGCGGCCTCGACGAACTCGAGACTCCTGAGCTTCATGACTTCGCCGCGGATGATGCGGCCAGTGGTCGTCCAGAGCGTGGCGATCAGAGCCGCGTGCATGCCGAGCGGATGTCCCTGCATCGCGTAGGCGACGGCGGCGACGAACAGGTAGAACGGAATCGCGTCGAGCACGCCCATGAACCAGAGCAGCACTTCATCGATCCAACTGCCGGCATAGAATCCGGAGATGGCGCCGAGGACACCGCCGATCGCCGTTGTGAACAGCGCTACGAGCAGACCGATCTCGAAGGCCGTCTTGGTCGAGAAGATGGCGCGATCGAATATGTCCTGCCCGTTTCGCGTCGTGCCGAACCAGTGCTCGGCCGAGGCAGGCGCAAAACTCGAGTCGGTCGTCACGAACCAGTCCTGCCCGAGCAGCCCGAGCCAAACGGCGGCGGCAATGAGCAGATAGACGAGCACGATGACCAGTGCTGCGACCCCGAACCGGTCGTGCGCGAGCTTCCTCAGGCCCTTGCGCCAGAGCGAGTCCGACCGGACGCCCGCCGCGGGCAGCGATTCGGTGGCGACGCTCATTTGACGGCTATCCGAGGGTCGACGACACGATAGAGCACGTCGTTCACTATAATGACGAGCGCGAAGAGAACGGCCGTCAAACCAACCACGGCCTTGAGCACCGGCTGATCGCCGGTCGTGATCGCGTCGTAAGCGGCCGCGCCGACGCCCGGAATCCCGAAATAGGACTCGATGAGCAGACTGCCGCCGATGATGATCGACGGAATCGAGAACATGATTCGTGTGATGATCGGAATCATGCTGTTCTTCAGCACATGCCGGAACAGGATATGCCCGGCACCGGCGCCATAGGCGCGCGCCGTGCGTACGTAGTCCCGGCTCATCTCCTCGACGACGACGGCGCGATAGAAGCGCGTGTTGTAGCCGAGCGAGATGAAGACGATCGCGAGCGTCGGCACGGTGACATAGTAAATGTAGTTACCGAGATTCGAGACTTCCCAGCCGAGCACCGGGAAATAGTTGAGTCCGAAACGCGACGAGAAGAAGAGCTGGAAGGCGATGATGATGATCAGAAAGCTGATGCTCATGCCGACGACTGCGGCGGCCATGATCAGCTTGTCGGCGATGCCGCCGCGGAACCAACCCGCGACGAGCGCGAGCCCGATCCCGAGCAGGTTGCCGATGACGAATCCGGGCAGCGTGACGAGGATCGAGTTCGGCACCGTCCGCGCGAGCAGCTCTGCGACCGGCTCGCCCGTCGAAAGCGACTCGCCGAAATCGAGCGTTGCGAGCTCACGCAGATAATCGAGATAGCGAAGCAGGAACGGATCGTTGTAGCCGAGCAGCTCACGCGCCCGTTCGAGCTGCTCGACGCTGGGATTGCGTCCGACGAGCTGGAAGGTCAGGTCGGGCCCGAAGTAAACCATGAGCAGAAAGCTCACGAAGCTCACACCGAGGATCAGCGGGATGCCGTAGAGCAGTTTCCGGAGCGCAAACCCTAAAAAGTCCATCGCGCCTCACGCGTCTCGTGCCTCAAGGATCTTGTCCTGCTCAGTCGGTCGAGCCGGCAACGTCGGGGACGTCGACAAAGCGCAGCCAGAAACCGCCGAGGACTTCACGGTCCGGCAGGCCGATCACGTCCTTGTGCCAGACGAACACGCTCTGGCGCGACAGTGCCATCAGCCCGACGCAGTCGTCGATCAGCATCTGGTTCATGCGCTGGAATATCGCCGTGCGTTCCGGCGAGGGCTGCATCACGGCCGCCTGTTCGTACAGGGCATCGTATTCGGCATTGCTGTAATTCGAAACATTCGATCCCGGCGAGCCGTTGGGTCCGTAGAACAGTTGCAACGTGTTCTCGGCATCGGGGTAGTCCATGCCCCAGCCGTAGCCCATGATCATGAGCTCCTTGTTGTGCATGGCCTCGCTGAAATCGCCGAAATTCGCGAACGTTCGAATTGAGATCTTTTCCTGTGGATAACCGACGTTCGTGAGATTGCCGCGAAACTGCTCGTACATCTCGCGGTTGATCGTATTCGCCGTCGATCCGTACTCGAGTTCGGGCAGGTTCGCAGCCGTCCAGCCGGCATCCGCGAGACGCCGGCGAGCGCGATCCCCATTCTGGGTCACGGAGTCCTGGTCCATGCCGGCGTCGAACTCGGGCACCACGGGCGGGATCACGCCGGGAAAGACGACGCCGAGACCGGCATAGAAACGATCGTTGCGCTGCTGCCAGCTGAACGCATCGCGAACGGAACAGCGGAGCTCCCGATTCATGCGATTGCGCTCGGGATCGTCGTTTACACCGACCACGGGATCGTCCATGTTGAAGACCGTGAACACGAGACCGGTTTCGGGCGTCGAGATCATATGGTAGCGGTCGGCGAACTCAGGGTTGAGTGTGACCGGATTCCTCGATTCCAGTACGGACGGCACCTGTTCGGGCGGCACGACCGCGTATTGAATCTCGCGGTCCGATGTAAACGAGGCCCAGCGTGAGGAAGTTTCCTCGATGAAATCGATCTCGAGACGTTCCACATAGGGAGGCGCGAGACCGGCCAGCGTTTCGATACCGAGATGTCCGTGCACGTCGGGATCGTAACCCTCGTAAGCCAGGTCCAGCGGCTCTTCACGGTATTTCTCGTTGGCTTCGAAGACGGCGCGCGTCGTGTTGAAATCGATGAGCCGATAGGGACCCGAGCCCACGGCGCGCCGGCCGAGCGCGGTGCCGTGATACTCGACGGCCTCGCGCGGCACGAAGGCTGAGAAGCCCATAGCAAACGTGTAGGTCAGCTGGGGAAACGGCCGGGTCAGTCGAATCCGGATCGTATAGTCGTCGGGCGCGGTCAGACCGGATACCGGGGCGTCGTAGTCGCCACCGGCCTCTATCCATTGGTCCATGCCTTCGATCCGGCCGTCCCAGAGCCAGGCCCCCCTGGAGATGTTCTCGGGATGGAAATGTCGTTTGATCGAGTAGACGAAATCGCCGGCGACAACCTCCCTGCCGACCCCTTCCGGAAAGGCTTCATCGTCGATGAACCGGACGCCCTGCTTTATCCTGATCGTGTAGCTCAGGCCGTCGTCCGAAACCTCGGGCATGCCGACAGCGAGGTTGGGTATGAGCTCGTAAGGGCGCGCGAGATACTTGTAGCGGTAGAGTGTGTCGTAGACGTTGACGGTGATGATGTTCGCATAGACTGTATCGGACTGAATCGGATCGATATTGGTCGGTGATCCGTTCTCGGAATGGCGGTAGACCTTCAGACCCTCCCGCGAATCGCCGCCACCGCAGCCCGACGTCACGGCGAGCAGAGTCGCAGCGGCCAGCCCAAGCCCCCTTCTCGTCATCGCTATTCTCCTCGTCATCCGCCTCCCCCCTTCGCGGCACCCGAATCGTCGGTTCATAATCGCATATCCGGTCGCCCTGTCGCAGCGGATACGTGAAATAGGCGGGGATTGAAGAACTGCGGGAGGCAAGACGCACGGCGGGAATGTCGCTGATGGGGTGTTAAGTTGAGTTGCAGGAGATAGAACTTTGGAATCAAGAGCCGCGTGACGACCTGCGACCGCGGGCGGGTTGACATAACACCCATACGACGACAATGCCAGCGCTACCATAGTCGTCAGACCCTGCTTCCGAGTAGAGGAAGCCACGACCGGTCCTTAGGTATCCCCTTGGCTGCATCCGCCGTTTCCGGCATCGTGCCCGTTTAGGTTCGCCGTAACCGACAGTGACCTCCTCCCTCACAGACCTGAGGCAGGCGAGAAAGCTGCCGTCCGGCTTCAGGGAATTCTTGCACCGGGAAAAGGAGGTCTTTCCGACCGTGTCGAAAATGAAATCGTAGGTTTCCTCGCCTTTCGTGAAATCCTCCCGGGTGTAGTCAACGACCTTGCCGGCTCCTAGCGATTTCACAAGGTCCGCGTTCCTGCGGCTACACCCCCCCGGTTACGGCGGCCCCGTCAGACGCCGGGGTTCCACACTCCAGCTGAATGATTCAACGCATGTGTTGCATCGACCGGTTGAGCTGGCACGCGTTGTAGGAAGGCAACCCTAACCGTAGCATGTCCAAGGTGCGGGGTCGCGGTGCTTGAAAGACAGCAGCCTGAGGAATTCGGGAAGAAACCGCTTGACAGCCTACCAACTAGTAGGTAGAGTGGCCGTGCAATGAACAGGAAGGACCAGATTTTGGAGGTCGCCACGGAGTTGGTGCAGACGCGCGGTTACAGCGCATTCAGCTACCGGGACCTCTCCGATCGGTTGGGCATCACCAAGGCGAGCATCCATCACCATTTCCCCAGCAAAGGAGATTTGGGTCGGGCCGTGGCCGAGAAATACAACACCGATGTAAAGGCCGCCTTGGCCGAGGCGAAGCGGAAATCGGACGACCCACGGGTTCAACTCGAGGGCTACGTGCAGTTCGTGCTCGGGATCATCAAGACGCACGACCGGATCTGCGCCGCGGGTTCCGTGCAGTCCGAGATCAACGTCGTTCCCGAGGCGATGGGTCAATCGATGTGCTCGCTGGTGCAGCATGTGATTGGTTGGATAAGCGAGGTGATCAAGAACGGGCGGGATCTGGGCGTCATGGACTTCCCCGGCACACCGGCCAACCAGGCCGCAATGATCTTTTCCGCCGCACAGGGCGCCATGCAGTACGGGCGCGCGAGTGGAGAGAAGAAAGCGAACCAGGTCATGCAACAGATCCAGAGGGCCTTGAAACCTCGGCAGTGATTTTTTTTGACCATATTACCTACCTACTAGTAGGTAGAGTACATCCCGCCGGAAGCATCCGGCTTTGCAACAGGAGATAAGAATCATGAAAGCAGTCGTCATCCGAAAGTTCGGTACCCCGGACGTCTTCAGCATCGAGGAAGTCGCCACCCCGAAGACGAAGCCCGGGCACATACTAATCAAAGTCCTGGCAGCCGGCGTCAACCGATTCGACGCGTATCTCCGCCAGGGAACTGTCGTTCCGGAACTCCCGTTTCCCCACATTCTCGGTGCCGACGCGGCAGGCGAGATTGCTGAACTTGGAAGTAGCGTGGACGGATTCACAGTGGGGGAGCGCGTTATTCCGGCAACCGGCTTTCCCCAAAAAGTTGAGGAATACGACACTCACCCCGCCGCGACCGCTCCGAGTTTCACCCTGCATGGATTCGGTGTACCAGGGACTTACGCCCAGTATCTGGAGGTTCCCTCAAAGTGGGTTGTCAGGGACGAAACGGGTTTGAGTCCGGAGGAAGCGGCCACCCTTCCAATGGTAGTCGGTACGTCCGTGCGGGCTGTCAAGGAGATCGGCGCTGTTAAGCCCGGCGACAAGGTGCTGATTCAGGCTGGTGCGTCCGGTTCGGGCAGCATGCACGTCCAGGTAGCCAAGACGCTAGGAGCGCAGGTGGCAGCGACAGTTCGAAGTGTGGCCAAAGGCGACCTCGCGCGGAAGGTGGGCGCGGATCTCGTCATCAATACGAGCAAAGAAGACCTCTCCGAGCGCATTAAAGATTGGACTGACGGTCG
This sequence comes from Terriglobia bacterium, assembly GCA_965218085.1. Classification (GTDB taxonomy): domain Bacteria; phylum Acidobacteriota; class Terriglobia; order 20CM-2-55-15; family 20CM-2-55-15. The sequence continues at coordinate 1,709,442 of CBDCKF010000002.1, forward strand.
CGGAGTGGACGTGGTCTTAGACAACCTGGGCGGCGACATTCTTGCTCAGAGCATCGAAGCTGCAAGGCCCCTCGGCACGATCGTTGCCTACGGATTTGCTGCGGGAACTGACGTTAGCTTCGACATCCGCAGCCTGTTCTTTGGTCAGAAACGGCTGGTGGGTTCCATGGCCAATGACCTTGAAGATCTCGCGTGGGGTCTCGAACAAGTTCGACTCGGAAAGATCCGGCCCGTTCTCGATCGGACGTTTCCCTTGAGCGAAGCTGCCAACGCGCACCGGGCGATTGCTAGTAACAAAGTCGCCGGCAACATCGTTCTGCTGCCCTGGGCTGACTAGGCCAATTGTTTCGCGGGGCGTCACCGTGACGTCCCAAGTTCCAACAACACGATGACTACCTAAGAGGAGGAAGACATGAAGTATTTCAAGGACACAGGCGATCGATTTGACGCTTCGATTCTCAAGAGAGAAACGCAGCACAACAACAGCGCGGGGAACGCCATGAACAGCAACGCGCGTCGACGACAGAGCCGAAGGAAAAATGGAGATCTGGTTGGTAGATCATTGCGGGGTCTCGCCCTGATGTTGACGCTTTTTGTGACGGCGACCCTCATTGCTCAGCCAGGTCCCGATCCGCTCCAAAAGACCTTCGACGCGATCGGCGGAAAGGATGCTCTTCTCGAGGTTAAAGGCTTCAGCTACGAATCCTCCGGCGAGCGTTTCGAGTCCGGCGAAGGGCTGACTCCGGCGGCCCCACCCATCAAAGCCAGTTCGTTCGAGCTGTCTCTCTTCTCCGATGTGGAGAATGACAGATTGAGCTTCGACTGGCAGCGGCAGATCTTCGACCCGCTCCGAGGAGAGCTCACCTATAGAGATGTCATTGACGGAGATGCTGGCTACCAGACTGGGAACGACTCCGTTTTCAACCCACCTGACGCGAGGTCGGACCGTGCCCTCGTTTCCGAGCGCATTGCGGCCCTTCGACGAGAATTCCGACTCCTCAACCCGCACCTGTATCTCCGTATGGTAGCCCTGGACGAGAAGGCGGCCACGATCAAGGCGGACGTCCAGCTCGATGGGCGCCGCCACCACGTCATAGAACTGTTCGATGAGGTATGGCCTGTGGAACTTTTCGTCGACGCCGAAACTGGACAGCTATCGAAAGTCCAGACCCTCGAAAACGACTACATCTGGGGGGACGTCCTAATAGCGGTGACCTACAGCGATTGGTGGGCGCCCGAAGACAGCCTCCTGACGTTTCCGCACCAGGTAGAGTTGGCCCTCGCCGGCACGACGCTGCGCACCGCTGTTCGCGCGAACGTAGTGGTGAATCCCGATTTCCGAGCCGGAGCCTTTGCTCTTCCCGATGAGCCGAGAACCCAGGTTGACCAGGGGGCTGCGGAGCGTGCTGGACTGAGCTCGCAATACATAGCGCGCTGGCACGCCATAGGCGTGCCCAATGGGGACCAGGATCAGACCAGCGTTGTTGCATGGATCGGGGCGGAGATGGAATTCGCCCTTTCCCAAGCGGTAGCGTCAGGCGATACGCTCGAACACAGGCCGTCCGAGTGCGGTCATTGTGTTCAGGACTTTTTGGCCGAGTTGGATCTCCGTGATCTGCCTGGAGAAGCTGCGGGATTGGAGTCTGCGGCCGATGACACCCTTCCAACGGCCGATCTGCGTTTCTATCCGGCTGCGCTGGTTGTACCCTGTGGCCACTTGCCAGGCCATGCGGCCGTTGCTGCGGATCTGAGCAATATGGCGATCCCGAACGGTTGGATCCCGCGCCGATTGCGGTCGGATCGCTGCGTTCTTTGGCGGCGGTATAACCACATCCAGGGTCTCCCCATACCGTTCCCTCAGCAGATCTCGTGTAGACGCTCCATCATAGGCGCCGTCAGCCAGAAAGCCCGCGACCGGGGCATCGAGTTGATCCAGGAGCCCGGGTAATGCAGTGCTGTCTCCAACGTCATCGTGAGTCAGATTGGCGCAAACAATCGCACCGCTGGCCAGGTCCAGTCCGAGGTGGAGTTTGCGCCAGCGGCGGCGTATTCCCTTGATTTTATGCTTCTGCGCGAGCCATTCCCCTTCGCCGAAGATCTTGAGGCCGGTACTGTCCACCACCAGATGGACAGGCACAGATCCGGCTTGCATCATCACCTGAGCGATGCTCAAGCCGTTTGCACGACGCGACAGTGTGGAGAAGTCCGGCACCCGTATATCCAGCCCCATGAGCGTGCCGATGGATCCCATAAGTCCCTGCGTTTGCCGCAACCCAAGCCGATACGCCGTGCGCAGCGTCAGGCATGTCTCGATCGCCAGATCCGAGTATCTCCGCTGGCCACCCCGTGACGTGCGGCGCGGCGCGCTCCACACACTTTGAGCCTCCTCACTGACCCAGATCCTCAGATCACCCCGCTGGCGCAGGCTCTCGTTATATTCCGCCCAGTTGATCACCCGATACTGCGCCTTATCAAACTTGTGCCGTCGGGCTGCGTTGAACTTATGTGGCATCTAAGTTATCCCCGGTGTTGAAAAACACGATGATAAGGCATCCTTCGGGATGATCCATGCAACAAGGTTTCTGGGCGAAGGGTTTAGCGGGAAGGGACGGGGAAGGACTGTGTCGGAGTTGCTCACCATCCTCCACAATGTGTGTTAGTCAAGCATTTCTTGTATTTCCAGTAGCTTCTCCTTCAGCTCGTCCGTCGCTAAACTGGCATCTTCAGTGTTTCGAATCACATGCGGCGTAATGAACATGATGAGCTCAGTCCGGTTGGTCGACCGTGAGGTACTCCCAAAGAGAACCCCGAGACCCGGGATTCGGCCGAGCAGGGGAACGCGGCTTCGGATCAGATCGGTGCTTTCCCGAATGAAACCACCCAGCGCGATCGTCTGACCATCCTGAACGACTATTGTGGAACTCACCGAGGCCGTTGACGGGGGCCACCAGTCCCGAGGTCGTATTCACCGTTGCCTGGCTGACTTCCTGGCTGATCGCCATCGTGACATTTCCGCTATCGTTGATTTGGGGTTCGACGGTCAGGATGACTCCGGTTGGACGAAACACAATCGTCTGCGCGAAAAGATTGGTCCCGTCAGACTGGACCGGCGTTATGGACGAGGACGTCGGCACCGGAATCTCGGCTCCAACCTGGAACTGGGCCAGCATGTTGTCGCTGACCAGGACCGAGGGTGCCGATAGAGTCCGGACCCGAGAGCGATTCTCGGAAGCATTGAGAAAGGCAAGAAGCTCGCGCGAGCGCCCGATAAACGCAAACGTCTGCGCGGCGAGCGCGGGGGGGTTGCCGGCAAAGGATGCGGTCGTCTGCGGATTCGCGAGCGTTCCCCTATTCTGGAGGATCGCCGACAGCCCGAAGGCTATGGAGTCGTCGAGAGCCACTTCGTAGATCTGGGCATCAATCAACACCTGCCGCGGCAGCACATCCAACTGGCGGATCGTTGCTTCGATGGCTTCATACTCGCGCGCAGATGCCTGAATCACGAGGGCATTGTTGACTATATCCGCAATGATCCGCAGGTCGCCGCTTGGAACAAAGGCGGCGCCCCCGTCGTTAACATTGGCACCGCCACCGACTGGAGCTTGGCCCTGGAGGACATTGGCCAACTGCACCGGCGATGCGTAGAGTTGATTCAGGACGCCCGCAAGATCCTCCGCCTTGGCGTTCTGCACCTTATAAACAAAGTTCTGAACACCGGCAGTGGGCTGATCCAGCCGCTCCAGCCATGTCGCCACAGCTTCGAAGACCGCTTCACTCGTTGAGACTACGAGCACCGAGTTGAGGCGTCGGATGGCAACGAATCGAATAGCACTTCCCTCGGATAAGGCATAACCGGAAAAGACCGTGGAAAGGTCCGTCACCATGTCGTCCACCAGGTTATTCTGTACCGGAAACAGGCGTACTCTTTCTCCCTCAAATACATCGGTATCGAACACGTCCACGATCTCCATCAACTTCGCGAGGTTTCGCCTGCGTTCTGTGATAAGCAAGATGTTGCCGCCTTCGTGGACGACGATGCTGGCGCCTTCGCTCGCATATGGCGTAAGAAGCTGGGACATCTCGGAAGCCGATACGAACCTCATGCGGAAAATCTGAATAACAAATTGATCGTCGGACGGGATGCCTTGAACATCCTGCTGGACCTGCAGCCCTGACCGAAGCGCCGATGCCGCCGGAACGATTTCATAGAAATTTCCGTTCTGGATGATCGTCGCGGCGTTGATGCGGAGAATCGTTTCCAGAATCGGCAACAAGTCGGAACGGAACAGTGTTCCTTCGGTGGCGATGTTGACCGTTCCCTGCACGCGCGGGTCAACGATGTAGTTGATGCCTAAGGTGTCACCGATGATCTGGATGATCTGGTGAATGTCCTGATTCTGCAGGATGAGCTCGATCGGAACAACTTCGTCATCTGCCTGAGGCGCCGGAACCTCTTGGGTAGGAGCCTCTGCTGGAATGACTTCCTGCTGAGGTTGTTGAAGATCCTGCCCATACAATGGGTTGAAACCCAAAACGATTATCAACAGAGCAAATATTAGTTTTTTCATTGTTCTGGAACTACTCGATTGCCGAAAGGTGTTCTCACCAGCCGGTATCCCGGAGGAACATTTTCATCTGTAGCGCTTGGTGGTGCCGGCGGGGTTGCCCTCCGGCCACTGGCACTCGACTGGGTTTCGGACGCCGGCCCCGTGGTCTGCACAGTCGATACCTGCGGTGCTGTGTTGCCGGCGGTCGTCCTCCGGCTGTTGCGAGAAATCATCGCGGTCGGATCGTTCATGATGATTGTCTGGCGCACGCCTCCAGACTCCACAACGACGGATTTCGCATCGATCTCAGCCACTTCCCATCCATCGATGACTTCGCCGATACCGAACGGCAGGGAATCGGAGCCCCCGTTTTCTCCGGGGGCCAAAAAAGCCTGGGGACCATCCCCGAGCGAAAGCGTTCCGAGCAGCAACGGTAGCGGACCGGTGGCAACGGGGACCTCTGGAGCGGCAATCGCAGTGGCAGTTCGATCGAAACTGAAGGGGTTTTGCTCGGCGACTACCCTCCAGTCCGAGCCCGAATCGTCACCTTCGGTGGCCCCCACCAGCGGGGCGGCGAAAACCTCCCCATCGTACTGGACGGCCTCAACGTCATGGGAAACCTGGAAGGCGCGCCAACCATCGTAAAACTGGAATACGGCGCCAGCCAGACCGACCACCAGGAAACCGTTGATAACAACAAGTTCTTTCTTCATCCCCTAGCCTTCTTCGGAACTTTCGCCGCCAGCGTTCGACGGCGTCGCCAAAACCGCCCCGAAAGTCACGCTGACACTGAGATCCTTGGTCAGCTCTCCAGCTTCGGGCAAAGCATCTGTGCTATGAAGTGGCGATATCTGAATCGATCGGATCTTCACGAGACGGTCCAGGCTACGAACATCCGACAAGAATTGAAGCAATTGCTCGGGCGTACACTGAAATGTCAGCGACATCGCAATCTCGTTGAAATACGCGTCAACCGGACGGGCTGGGGCCATGTTTCTTTGTCCGAGTTCGACAGTGCTCCGCTCGGCCGCTGCCTCAACCAGAGTTTGCAGTTCAGAAGAAGCCAGCGAAAGGTTGTCCCCGGAAATCAGCCGCGCCTCACCCTCAGCGATACGGCTGCGGGCCTCTTCCAAAAGCTCCGCATAGTTCGCAGAGCGAGCCATCGCCCTGCGATACCGCAGCAATTGATCTTCTTTTTGGAGAGCCAGGGCTTCCGCGGCCACGAGATCGTCATAGGCTGGAAACACGACTGCCGATACCAGAAAATACAGTCCGACCGCACACACCAAGAAAATCAGCGCCCGCCGGTCCCGTTCCTGAAAAGCCAGCTTCACGACGGAAACTCCACATTAAAACGTAAGGTGAATTGATCCCGCCCCCGGTCATCCCGAACGACAGACGAGATAAACTCGGCGTTGGTGAAGAGTTCGGTTTCTTCGACCAGACGCTGGAGTTCGGCCGCACCACTGGAGAAACCGGCAATTGTGATACTGCTGCCATTGAGCGAGAACGACGTCAGCCATGTATCGAAGGGAGGACACGGGCCAGCGTTTCCATGGCTTCCAGAGTGGCATCCCCTCCGTTCAGGTGGGCACGCAATGCCCGATATCTGTCCGAGAGGTCGTTCAGTTCAGACTCTTGATCCGTTACCTGACCGGCCTCTGCCGCGACGGCAGAAATCGAATCATCGAGTTCCGCTGCATAGCTCGCCCACTGGTACGGCTCACGAACAAACAGAACAGTCAGAGCCACCACCAGCAGAGTCAATGCGACATAGGTCGGTACGAGCTGAAGCTGGTTGCTTCGGTATCGGAGTGCTTCCGGCACAAGGTTCAGTGCGAAAGACCCACTAAGACCCAAGCCTCCCAGAGCTGCGGCGATCGCGCCGAACGCCTGCACCGACTCTCCTGTGGTTCCTTTGATTGGAAGGCTGGCATTGTCGGAATCCAGTCCGTCGGTTTCCTGACCGTAGCTTATGACACGGACCTGATCGGGAGACACGACACGGCCGATACGCGTCAGCTCCAGCGCAACCCGCCTCGCCCTTTCCGCCTGAGGCATGGCTTCCGTCACCCGGCTTGCCACGATCTTCTCTCCCTGGATCAGGGCTCCCTCGGCGTAACCGGACTGGAGGCTCAAAATCATCGTCGGTCCGGCATCTCCCCATAAACGGGCCGTTGCCTGCCCCCACAACAAGGGCGCGACCGAGGCCCCAGTCAGGGAGAGCCCGGCGGACGCCAACATCTGGACCCACTCGTCCAGCGCCGACCGCGTCGCTATTGCGACCGTCACCCGCACTCTTCTTTCTCCGCGGGAAGGCTTCGTCCAGGCCACGTCCCAATACACATCGTCCACGGGCCACGGCGAGAGGTTCTCCAACTGCAACTCGACTGCTGCCCGCACATCGTCAGCAGCCTCTGCGGGAAAATCCAATTGTCTTAAGACGCCGGAATCCTGCGGCAACGAAAGAAAGACCCGAGAGCCTTTCAATTGACGCCGTTCGACAATCTTTGATAGTTCGTTCTTCTTCGCCTCGGGTTCCATTTGCCCGATCCCCTCAACCTCAGTCGTCCCGACCAGTTCCAGCTTGCCGAAGGAAGAGCGCATGATCGCAATGCGCAGGTCGCTCCCAACAATCTCTATACCGGCAAAGGTTCTCGGGATAAATTCATTCATACTGCCACCGGTCCAGCACCGTGTACGGGAGGACGCTATACCTGGCCGGCGACAAACTCACGACTTCTACTCGTGTTTCCTGCCGCAGGACTATCCGGACGGTGCGGGACACGCCTGAAGGCCGCACCTCGGCCCGGGCCACGATCGCCGTCGCCACACCCCCATCAAGATTCATGAATGCCAATGCGTCCGATCCGTTCATAAAGGGAATGCGCGCGATCAAGTCGGGAACTCCCTCAAACCACTCTTCATTCCGGAGCTCGACAATCTGTTCGGCAAGTTCGCGACCCACCTGTGGCAAGGCAGTAAGAACCTCGACGGAGGCTTCGTTCGGATTAACGGCTCCAATGCCGGACCTGACCGTAATCAGATCTTGAACCCCAGGGATTCGGCGATACCCTCCACCAGCGGCTTTGACAAGCCGGCCAAAGAACAGCTCTGTCGTCATTCCATTCACGAGGAGTAACTCATCCACCGAACCGAAAGACCTGTTCGCCGGCAGCCTGCGGCCTTCCACCTGATCGTAATCGAAGATTTCTGCCCCGTAGACATTTGGAACATCATCCCCATCACGCCAATCCAGAATGGAGTCCACAAGCCGGTTGCGCGTTTCTGTTTCCACGTCGAGGGAATCGAACGTCGACACCAGAAGCTCGTCGGACGCCCCATTGATATCAATCCGGCTCCGGCCCGTCTCGAAATGAACACGCACCTCTCCTGTCTCCAGCGGGAAAACGAACTCGTTGCCGTCCCGTTCCACCGGGGAGCCGCTGAGCACGTCACCGTCCTGTTCCATTCTGTAGAACATCGTTTCTGCTGCGCCCCGCGCCATGAAGAACGCGCGTTCAGAATCAAAATTGTTCCCCGTTGCGAACATTTGAGTCCGCGCAGCGGTCGCCAGGGACAGCGATGTGACCGAAAGAATCAAAACGATCCAGAGTACACTCAGAAGAATCACACCACGATGGTCCACGTCGCGTCTCATTGGTAGTACACCAGCGGGACGACGAGGTAATCATCTTCCATCCGGATCTGGACTGCCCTGGGAATGCCTCTGCCCCGTTCCCATTCCGTAAGCCATTCGAGTTCTCCGTCACGATTCGTTCCGAGATAGCGAAACTCGACCACGGAGAACGTAGCCAAGGGTTGCAATTCTTCGTCCAGAAAGTCATCCGGACTGTATTCAAATAGAAATAGTTCCCCGTAATTGAAACGGCCAGCTTCGATCCGATAATCGATTTTGCGGGCTTCGATCGGCCCATCAATCAAGGAATACGGCGCCACAAATTCGAGTCCCAAAGAATCGCCTTCGAAAAGCACGAAGCTCTGATCAAGACCGGAAACCTCTCTGGGCAACGCAAGGGTCAACTGCCGCCGTAGAAGCCGTTCAACGCTGGCCCGGCTCTCCATTTCCCGAATCGCATCCGTTCCCCGCTCCCAGCTATCAAGACCCACGCTCAACCCCAAAGACATGAAGGTCATCAGCATTCCGACGATCGCAACACTGATCATGACTTCGACAAGTGTGAAACCAGCCCTCTGCTGGGTTTGTTGCAATATCACTCGCAATGTTTACCCGGGAAATACAGCATCGATCGCCGGTCCAAACTCGACCTCGTCGTAGGACAGCAACGACGGTCGAACCGTTTCGAGCATGAGGTTGCGGCGCCCGGCGCGACCATCCCATGCAACTTCCACTTCGATCCGAATAATCGCCTGATCCGGTCTTCCTTCAAAGGTCTCCGGAACCCAGGGCAATATCCTCACTGTCCAGTCTGCGTCTATTGGATCGAGTCGGCCGCGAGCTTCTCCATCTGCGGGGACGCGTCCCAGCAGCAATACCCGGTTCATCACCTCTTCACCTGCAAGTTGATAGCTGTGCAGTTCTTCGATTCGACGGATGTTATCGATCGATCGGCCAAACAGGCTAAACAGCGCGCTTCCGGTCAGACCGAGTATCGCAACGGCCACGATTACTTCGATTAGCGTGAAGCCTTTTTGCCCCCTCATCGAAGGATCACCTCGGAATCTCCCAGTCTGGATCTCAAGCGAAGGGTCTGGTCTCTCAAGAGACCGGACGGAGGAACGTAAATCGATTCAATCCCACCATTCGCTTCAGGAACGAAATCCACACCCGATGGGATTCCCCGCTCGCGGAGGATATGCATATCGGGATCGAGGAGCAGAACCCGGCGACCGTCCCGATCCGCAACGACAAAGTGCCCGCGATCCGCCCGCTGGGCCTGGAGTCGGGCGATCTGCACGAAATTCCTGAGGATTTCTTCCGTCTGGTTCACTTCGAGACGTGTAAACCCGGCACCGATTCGCGGCCCGACCAATCCTGCCGACAATGCAAGAATCGTCATCACGATCATGACTTCGATGAGGGAAAGTCCCTTGGCGTTCGGCATGCGCACATCACCCATATGTTGTGGATGACGCGGTCAAACGGAGAAAAGACGACAGGCAGGGATAAATATCGAAACTTCCTTATGCTACTGCCAACTCACTATGTCCGAATTTTCGCTCTCACCACCCGCTTCACCGTCGGCACCTAGCGAAAGGATGTCAACATCGCCAAACTCACCGGGATAGCGATACACATAGGGACGGTCCCAGGGATCGAGCGGCACTTCTTTGGCCAGGTACGGACCATCCCAGTTTGAGATTCCATCGGGATTGACACGGAGCGCCTGTAAGCCCTCCGATACGGTCGGATACCGCCCGATATCCAAACGGAACAGGTCGAGAACCGTCTCGAACTCGGAGATCTGCACCTTTGCCGTCGTCTGTCGTGCCCTGTCAACATTGCTGAAAAGCCGGGCGCCGACAATCGTTGCAAATAAGGAAATGATCACCATGACCACGAGGAGTTCGATCAGAGTGATACCGCGCTGTCGTCGGTTGTAGTCCCCGCGCGCGCTATGTTGGACCGAATACTTCACCATTCCTCCTAGAAAGCGATGTCGTTGATACTGAAAATTGCAGTCAGCATCGACAGGACCACTGTCCCGATCAGTATACCCATCACCAGGATAATTACAGGCTCAAACACCGAGGTAAGTGCCTTGACAGAAGTCCGGACATCTTTTTCATACACTTCGGCAATCTGCAGCAGCATCGCATCGAGACGACCCGTCTCCTCGCCAACACCGACCAGGTGCACCGCCAAACCTGGGAAAACTCCCGCTTCACGCATTGGCCTGGCAACGCCTTCGCCCCTTTTCGCCCCGTCCGCGATCTTAGAAACAGCCTCTCGAATGACCTGATTCGTGGCAATGTTCTGGACGATCCGCACCCCGGAGATCAGCGGAACCGCACTCGAAACAAGCGTTCCGAGAGTCCGCGCAAAACGGGCAACTTCAATTTTCAAGAGCGTCGATCCCAGAAGGGGGATCTTCAGTTGCAGGATGTCCCCGGTGCGACTCCCGGTTGGCGTCCGCAACCAGGCCCGTGTCGAGAGGATGACGACAACAAGTCCAATCAGGACAATCCACCAGTACTCCCGAGTCACCGTCGCAATGCTCAACATCAGTTCTGTGCTGGCCGGCATATCAGCGCCCACGTCCTCGAAAATCGTAGCAAATCTTGGGATAACGAAATAGAAAAGTATGCCTATGGAGCCTAGGCCCACCGCCGTCAGGAGCGCAGGATAGACCATGGCCGCTACCAGATAGGAACGCAATTCGTCGGCTGAACGCTCGAACTCCGCTAACCGGGCAAGGATCACCTGCAGCACACCCCCCGCTTCGCCGGCGCGCACCATGCTGACATAGAGACGGGAAAAGTGCTTGGGGTGGGCAGACAGCGCGTCGGCGAGCGATTTTCCGCCCTTGATCTGCGTCAACACATCATCAATGACAATACGTAGCGCACGCTTCGATGCCAGTTCCCGCGTGATACTCAAACTTCGATCCAGGGGCAGACCCGCGCTGATCAGAGTGGAGAGCTCTTCGGTAAAGAAGAGAATGTCCTTGCGCGTCACCCTTTGGAACTCAATCCGGGGCAGAGATGAGCCTTTTGTCCGCTCGACGGGTTCGTTCACCGAAATGGGTATCAGGCCCATGTTCCGAACGCTGAACGCAGCCTCGCCTGTGTCGGCGGCCTCGATTCGACCTTCAAATCGTTGTCCCTGACTGTTGACAGCCTTGTATGCAAACGTCCCCATTTACACTTCCTGTGTCACCCGGAGCACTTCATCCGGCGTTGTGATTCCGGTAACAACCTTGTTCCAACCGTCCTGCTTCAGCGTCCGCATACCTGAACGAACCGCTTGTGCTGTCAGCGCATTCGCATCCGGGTTCGAAGTGATCGTTTGCCTTAAGGCATCGTCAACGTCGATCAACTCAAAAATTCCAAGACGGCTTTCGTATCCGGTATAACCGCATTGTTCGCATCCTGAGCCTTTCTTGACCTCTACCGTTCCTTCATTCCCTTCGGCTGGAAAACCAAGCGACATAGCTGTTTCTAACGACATGTATTCGGAAACGCTGCAGTTGCGGCAGTTGGCCCGGACCAGTCTCTGCGCCAGAATCCCGATCAGGGAAGACGCCAGCAGGTAATCCTCGACACCCATATCGATCAAACGAGTCACTGCACTGGGGGCGTCATTAGTGTGAAGGGTGCTGAACACGAGGTGGCCGGTCAGTGCCGAGCGGATCGCGATCTCCGCGGTCTCCAGGTCCCGGATCTCACCGATCATGATCACGTCGGGATCCTGCCGGACAATATGGCGCAGACCTGTTGAAAACGTCAGTCCAATCTGCGAGTTGACCTGGATTTGATTGATGCCATCCATCTGATACTCGACGGGATCTTCGATCGTGATGATTTTGCGGTCCGGAATGTTGATTCGCTTGAGGGCACCATAGAGTGTCGTTGTTTTGCCGCTACCGGTAGGCCCCGTCACTAGAACGATGCCGTGGGGTTTAGAAGTCATTTCGCAGATCTTTGCGTAAAGATCCTCGGGGAAACCCAGACGGCGGAGGTCGATCAAGTCCGTGCTCGACTTGTCGAGGATTCGCATGACAACGCTCTCGCCATACATCGTCGGCAGCGTCGACACGCGTAAATCGATCTCCTTTCCCAGGACCTTCAGCTTGATGCGACCGTCCTGGGGCAGGCGGCGTTCGGCGATGTTGAGCTTCGCCATGAGCTTGATGCGGGAGATGATCGCTCCGCGGATCTTGTTCGGAGGTGCATCCACGTTGTGCAAGACGCCGTCGACGCGGTAGCGCAACTGCAGTTCTTTCTCGAAGGGCTCGATGTGTATGTCACTGGCGCGCGATTCCACGGCACGCGAGATGATGAGGTTGACCATCCGGATGACGGGAACCTCCGAGGCCAGATCCCGCAACTGGTCGACATCGTCTTCGGCCAGACCGTCACCCAAGGTCTCGATCAACCGGCTGTCGTCTTCCTGTTCTGCCCCGTAAAGCCGGTCCAATTGTTCGGCGATCTCGGATTCGGTCGCCAGAAATACCTTGAGGCTGTGATCGGTTCTCAATCTAATCGCAGATCGAGTTTCAGAATCGAGCGGGTCCATCATCGCGACGGACAGAACACCATCTTCCAGGTGAACCGGCAAAGCCGAGGACGCTCTCAGAAAGCGGTAACCCAGCCGATCGGCTTCAACAGGAACCGCCGGATACTCGCCCTCAAAGAGCGGCACATCAATCTGTTCGCTCAAGACCGAAAGCACGTCCCGCTCAGAGACGAACCCGAGATCGACAAGGATCTTGCCGATGCGATCAGAGCTGTCTTTCTGAAGGGATAGAGCGCTGGAAAGATCCTCGCCCGAAATCAGGCCCCGATCCTGTAACAACTCTCCGAAAAGCTTGCGTTCGAAGGCGAGGAGGGCTTTCAAAGTCAGTATTCCCGTATCGTGACGCGATCTGCGAAAACCGCTGACGAAATCGCTGACGAAACCAGGTCGGCCCCATCTTGCTTCCTGGCCGACACAACGAGCTGCGTGGGAAGATCCGGAAGGTCAGCCGGGTTCGTGTTCAGTATATAAATAACGATCGTCAAGTGTTCATCCGGACTCAAACCGTCGAAACTGGAAACATGCTGCCCAATCAGTTGGACCGCCATCTCCTTGAGCTCGGACCGACGCATTTCGCTCGACCGGCGAACCTCATCAGGGGCTCGGGTCCCGCTGAACGGATTTCTCGGTCGATCGAGGGCAACCCCGACGGTGACGACAATGCCGTACCCTTCCAGGTACGTGGTCTTCGCAGTCTGCAACATCGGCCCCGGCACAATGCCTGCGACTTGTTCGTCAACTAAATCTGCGATGGCGGCCCGCGCATCCGGTGACGGAATTGCCTGCGCAATGAGCGTCACCTCAAAGGGAGACGCGGCACAGAGTACGGTCAGGAACAATAGGGTCCGAAACATAGTTATTCCCTCTCGGTCCGTTGAGCGAGAAGTTGAATGGAGGAGGCGTTTTGGTAGTACTCTCGCTGCGCCACGCGTTGCAATTCGGAAAGGTACTGAAGCTCTGCATGCACACGCTGGATCTCGCGGTCATTCGCGGCCTCAACCGTAGCCATGGCCCGATCGATCTCAGTCCGGAGCCAGGCTTCCTCTTCCTCACGGATGTCTTCACGGATGCGGTTCACGATCTGAGCGTAATCCAGGCTCGCGTAATCGAGGGTTGGAGGCGCAGGAGGATCTGCAACAACAGCTTGGAGTTCAACCGCCTGTATGGGTTCGCTCACCGAACCCAACGCAACCAAGAATCCCGAGTCATTCCGTTCAAAACGGAGGGATCCGCCCAGCACGAGAGCCAGCACCAACACCGCGGCCATTGCGGAAGGAATGGCCCACCGCAAAGGGGCCCATCGCAGCTTTGATTCGATTGACCTGATTGATTCGGTTTTTGATGGGACGAAAACCATTCGACGTGGAACCTCCACATCGGGCAACTGCTCAAGCGAGTGTTGAACCTTTCGAAATCCGGCCACACGGCCCTGGCACTCCAGACACTGAGCCACATGTTGACGGGCCGCTTCCATTTCCGGTCCCGCCAATTCTTCGAACACAAACTCCGCAACCCTGTCTTCCAAATGCGACATATCAACCACCTATTTTGTTTTCCCTTGATCGATCACTTGTTCACCTAAAACCAATTTCAGCTTGTCGAAACTCATGTAGAGTCTTGACTTTACGGTCGAAACCGGCGCGTCCTGAACAGCGGCGATTTCATCAAACTTGAGTCCCTGGTACACCTTCAAGACCACGACTTCCCTCTGATCATCAGGTAGTTCCGCGAGAGCCTTCTCCACTGCCAGCCGATTCTCGATCGGCATGCGGGATGCCCCCACATTCGGGTCCAACTCCACAAAAGTCTTCCCTTGCGCCTTCCGGAATCGCGAGTAACACACGTTGTGGGCGATCCGGTACAGCCAGGACGAAAAACGGTCCTTGTCCTTCAGGGATCCGAGTTCGCGAAAGGCCTTCAGAAAACTCTCCTGACACAGGTCCAAGGAGTCGTCGGCATTGCCGACCATTCGATAGATATAGTTGTAGATCGGCTTCTCCCACTGCCACACTAAAAGGTTGAAAGCGTTGGTATCGCCGTCGAGGACTTGATCGATGATCCTCGAATCGTCGGCACGCTCCATATTTACAGCCAAACTCGGGCCTCACATTCTGGAAAGACGCGAAACGGTGTTAAAAAGTCGAATTCATGATCGGGTCCGTTGCCGGCACTCGTCAATGTAAAGACAACCGAAGAAAGCATGTCGTTTGAAAATATAGGCTTAGAAGGTCGATTGCGGTCCCGAACAGTGACTAGCAGGCTACTGAAAAACTGGGTTTTTCCGCAGTCTGCGGTGCGCCTCAGGATGTGCCGCCATTTTCGATGGCTGTAAGCCATTGAAAATGTGAGCCACCCGAGAATCACACTTCCCGGGTGGCGTTGCTGAAAAGGCCATTGAGGGCTTTTTCAGCAACCAGCTACAGACGAATTCCGAAGTCTTCGCGGTCGCGTGTCAGATTGGGGTTGTAGTAGGGATCCTCAAGCAATGCAGTTCTCCAACGCGATTTCATGAAAGCCACTGCGTCCGGATCCGGAATGTCCCGAGATGCAGACCCGTGCTGATACAACTGAGCATGTGGCGTCCAGACGATCCGAAGCCCCTGTTGCCTGACACGGAGACAAAAATCCAGATCGTCAAAACCAGATGGGACAGCCTCGTCGAAACCTCCTACACGGTCAAACACGTCACGCCGAATCATCATGCAGGAGCCAGCGACGGCCGAACAGTTCCGGACGTCGGTGGCCAGCCCGAAATGGTAACTGGTGTCTGCGGGGAACCCTGACAAAGAATCTCCGGCAAGTCCATCAGCGCCGAGTCCGAGGATAGTTCCCGCATGCCGAATCCGTCCATCGCTTGACAGTAGCTTCGCTCCCACGACACCAATCTCGTCTTGCTGCGAAAATTCCAGAAGGGCTTCCAACCAAGTATCGGTGATCACCTCTGTATTGCCCTCCAGGAAAACAAGGTACGGACTGTCGGTTTCCCGCGCGGCCAGGTTCCGCAGCCGGGATGAAGCAGTCTCCCGGGGTGAACGCAACACCCGCTCCGAGCAGTTGGCAAGGTAAGGCCGATCCTCGCTTGTCCCGCCATCTTGTACCGAAATCACAATCTCGTAACCGGAATGCCTTGTCCGTTTCCGGATACTTTCGACACATCGCCTCGCGTCCCCTGGAAGAATTCCGGCAGAAACGACGGCGGAGACACGTGTTGTGGGATCGACCTCATGTCGCACGCGATAGTGACCGTGCCATTGTCCGTCCAGGGGTTCACCTTTCATGTCCCGACGCCTGAGGTGGTCGGCCAAGGCTCTCTTTGCGGCTTCGTAGGCATATGGCTTGGCACGTGTCGATCCGGCCGCGGAACCGGTGGCCTTGCGCCAGTGATAGAGAATCTTCGGTATGTGAAAGATCTTTCCGGTCCCCTCGACAACGCGGAGCACCAGATCGTAGTCCTGGCTTCCGTCGTAAGCGGTTCGAAAGCCACCAACGTCGTCGATCAACTGTTTCCGATAGACGCTGAAATGGCATGTGTACATGCACGAGAGCAAGTACTCCGGTGACCAATCCGGCTTGAAGAAGGGTTCGCTACGGAGGCCGTTCGAATCCAGCTTGTCCTCATCGGTATAGACGATGTCCGCTTCGCGGTGACCCTGGAGCAGCTTTACGACTTCGAATAGTGCGTCCGGAGCCAATTCGTCGTCATGATCGAGTAAGCCGAGGAATTCGCCGCAGGCCACTGCCAAAGCCTGATTCGATGCGTGCGAAGTCCCCTGATTGGTTTCCGAGAACACGACTTTGATTCGTCGGTCCAGCTTAGAGTACTCCGTGAGTATCGACCTGACGTCCCCTTGAGTCGAAGCGTCGTCGGCCAGACACAGCTCCCAATGCGGATACAGCTGACTACGCACGGATTCGATACATTTTCGAAGCCACCGGGGATCGGTGTTGTAAACGGGGGTAATGATGCTGATGGTCGGGAGGTAGGAAAAACTTTCGATACTTTGCGACACGTCTCGCAGGTCCTCCGGTTTCAGGACGTGTTTCTCTGTCCAGAGCCGGTATAGACTGCGTTCATCTTCGATCGCCAGTTGCCCATTCATCGCGGCCAGAAACGCGTGCTTCAGGCCCCGGCGGCCCAACTTCCGGACGTCGTCCCTCAGACGCGATACCCGGTCTCGGACCGGGCGCTCCTCCACCAAACGCGGCGCATTCCAGACTGCGGCAACGGGTTCGGCATAGTCCGAGCTAAGCCGGGTCTGCAATATCAGCACGACCTCTTGCCCCGCCCAAGGTCGGAGATCGATGGAAACCTTTCGCCACTGCTGTGCTGCGACCGGACTTAGCTCTTTGAAGAGTATTTGCGTCGCGCCATTAACGTCTAGCATCACGCCGAATTCGACCTCCGGAGCCAGGCCCTCGGACGGAGCCGGCCCCTCCGGTCGCGAAAGAAAACCCACGCGCGTTACGAAACGCGGACGCGCACCGAGAGTCAATCGGAACGACAAGCGCGTCTCCGGAGGTGAAAGAATTCCGTAATCACGATGCGTCCCCGGAATGGGGACGGTGCGGACGGACCCCTGGATCCGGGAAGGGAGTGTTTTCTTCCCGGCAGCTTCAAGCAAACCTGTCAGCGACAGCTGATCGTAGGCGAGACGTTCGTAGATTGTTTTCCAGGCCGCGGCAATCGTTCTGATCTTCAGATGAAAAGTCCTTGCTATCCGCTCACGTCCCTACTTGATCTGACTCTTGGCGTGAACATTCGTCTTGGCGGCGTCGAGGCCGGAAACACCGTGCTTCTCGTAAAGGTAACTGGCCAACCCGCTTTTCCAGTGCCGCATCCGATTGAGTCCCAGGGCGTTCAGGCGCGCGTTATCCAGAACGGAATACGCGGGACGGCGAGCCGCTGTCCTGTGGGTGCTCTCGTTAGTCGGGACCAGTTGCGCGTCCAGACCACTCAACTCGAAGATCGCCCGGGCAAATTCATACCAGGAACAACTGCTCTCTGCAGTGCAGTGAAATAGTCCATATTGACCGGCCCCTAGCAGGACGGCCACTTGTTCAGCCAAATCGGCCGTCGGCGTGGGCGTCACGAGCTGGTCGTCGACAACTCGAATTTCCTCCCCCGCCTTCGCTCTACGGAGCATCGTTTCCACGAAGTTACCACCCTTCCCCGAACTACCCGCAATCCCATACAAACCACACGTTCGAATCACCATGTGTTTCTCGCACCCGGTACGGGCGAAATACTCCCCAGCCAACTTGGAGTTCGCATAGACCGAGATCGGCCGAGTGATACTGTCCTCAGAATACGGCTCGACCGAAACCCCATCGAAAACGTAGTCCGAGCTGATGTGGACGAGCCGCGCGCCCAGTTCGTCGGCGAGACTGGCTAAGTGGAAAACCGCGATGGCATTGACACGGAATGCGTCAATGGGCTCTGACTCGCAGAGGTCGACTTTGTGGAACGCTGTCGTGTTGATGATTGCGTCGGGCCTTGAAGCGAGAAGGTGCTCACGGGCAGCTTCATGATCGGTGACGTCAAAATCGGACCGCGTGAACCCGATCAGTTCATGACCCGAAAGCACACGCTTCAAGTCGAATGCGAGCTGGCCATTTGCTCCGAGTAGTGCAATCTTCATAGCGAAAAGAGAGGGAGCCCCTTAGTCACACCCAAAAACCGGCCCAACCCGACGTAGCGTCTTTTCCATCCGGTCGAGCTGAGTCATCCACTGGATATTGTAATAGACAGGATTCATGAAATCGTTTTTTGAATCGGCCTCGATCCGCCGGACCATATTGACAACAGAGTCCCTAACCGAAGACCGTGCGCGGAAACCCAGGCTGGACTCGATCTTGGAGGTCGAGACACGGTAACTACGGGCCTTCAGCGGAGCGTAGTCGACGTCAATTTCAACGTCCCGTATGTCAGTGAACGCCTCCTTGACCCAGTGTGCCAACTCCAGAATCCGGTAGTTCCTCGAGGAAACGTTGAAGATCTCTCCGTGAACCTTGTCTTCGGACGCTTCAACCGCACGAATGTGGACATCGGCTACATCAGAAACATCAACAAGCGGCCGCCACATCTCACCACCTCCGAAAACTGTCAGGCGGCCCTTGGATAGCGCATCTCTGACAAAGGTATTCACAACAAGGTCATATCGCATCCTCGGGCTGTAGCCAAAGACCGTACCCTGCCGAAAGATCACAGGACAGAACGAGTCGTCGGCCAACTGGAGCAGAATCTTCTCCGCTTCGTAGTTGGAGACTGCATATGCCGCTCTTGGTGACACTTCCGCCGTTTCGTCGACCAGGACATCATCGGCAAAGAGTCCACGGTCGTAGATTGAGCACGTTGATGCAAAGGTGAATCGCCCTACACCTACCCTTTTGGAGAGCTTTGCGAGCCGTTCGGTTGCAATGGTATTGATCTCGTAATTCGCGTGCGGATTGTATTCTGCCGTCGGGTCGTTCGAGAGCCCTGCCAGGTGGATTACAGCATCGACACCGGCGAATGCAGCCTCATCAATCGAGCGAATGTCGCCTTCGACCAGTTCAATCTTGTCACGGAAATCGGAGAGAGGCTCCTCGCCGAAGAAAAGTTTGTCGAACACACGGACGGTCTCGCCTCGGTCAAGCAACTCACGCACAAGAACGCAGCCGATATATCCCGCACCACCTGTGACCAGAATCATTCTGAAGCACCTTTTCCAAACAAAAAGGCAACTACCAGAGCGCCTTTCGAAGCCACTGATAATACCACCCAGGCGGAACGGATATGTTAAAAGTGAAAGCCTTGATGGTCACTCCCGCCACAGGCATCACAGGATGGATACGCCGGTTATACAACTGGGTCATCGACTGGGCCGACAGCCCGTACAGCCAATGGGCCCTGTTCGGAATCGCATTTGCGGAATCATCCGTCTTTCCGATACCGCCCGATATTCTCCTCATCGCTCTCGGCGTTGCGCTTCCCCTGCGAGCCCTCCGCTACGCCCTGGTCTGCACTCTCGGATCGGTGATCGGAGGTGTCTTCGGCTATTGGATCGGATACGAATTCTTCGAGATCGTTGGAGAGCCCATCGTCCGGTTTTACGCCGCTGAAGACCAATACCTCAGGGTGCAGGAACTATATCGTCAGTACGACGCTTTCGCCGTTGCGGTGGCCGGTCTAACACCCATTCCTTACAAGGTCGCGACGATCACAGCCGGATTCTTCGAGGTTAACTTCGTGCGTTTCGTGCTGGCCTCCGCTTTGAGCCGATCCCTTCGTTTTTTCTTGATTGGCCTCTTGATTCGGGTCTTTGGAGCTCCGATCCGCGCGTTTATCGAAAAATATTTTGAGATTTTGACGATAATATTCCTTATCCTATTGGTCGCTGGCTTCGCTGTACTTCGGTTATTTTTTTAAGAAGAGGAGAATTGAATGCCCAATCCTACCAACGAGTTGAAGGTCGGCGATGAAGCGCCGGACTTCACTCTTCCATCGCACCTCGACTCAGAGGTAAGTTTGTCCAGCTTCAGGGGCAAGAAGAACGTGGTCATGGCCTTTTACCCGGTCGCGTTCACGCCCGTCTGAACGCTGCAGATACCGGCGTATGAGGAAGATCTTTCCGAATTCGACCGGTCCGATACCCAGGTCCTGGGTATAAGCATCGACTCACCGTATTCCAACAAGGCATGGGCCGAATCTCTGGGTGGAATTTCCTACCCCCTGTTGAGCGACTTCTGGCCTCACGGCATGGTTGCATTGAAATATAACGTCCTTCGAAAGGAAGGCATTACCGAACGTGCGATCTTCATAATCGATAAGGAAGGCATCGTGCGGTACGTCGACGTTCACGACATCGGCGATCAACCCAAGAATTCAGTTCTCTTCGAAGAACTGAAGAAGATCGCAGGTTAAGGAATCCGACCGGCATGGGTGGCTGAACCGCCCAGCCGGCCTCACCTCACCTCCCTAATGCCTATTCAGATTGCCAGAGCCTGTATTCCCTACACGCCTTTCAAGCGTGACCTCGCTGATGCGCGGGTTGCGTTGGTGACGACCGCAGGCGTGTACGCGAAGGGAACGGAGCCATTTACTGAGAACGATTTAAGCTTCAGAAATATTCCTGGCGACATCGACACCGGAGAGCTTCGAGTGGTTGCCGGTCACTACGATCCCGCTTCGGCTGAAGCCGATATCAACTGCGTGTTTCCGTTGGATCGACTAAGAGATCTCGTTTCAAGCGGTAGGGTGGGCAAGATTTCTGACTTCCATATTTCGATGGGACTGACGACCCAGCTCCGGAAGCTCAAAGAAGAAACCAGTTGGACCTTGGCAGAGGAAGTTGCCCGGCTGCGCCCGGACGTGGTGCTTCTAACCGGTGGCTGACCGCTCTGCCATCGGACGGTCGTCACGATTCAACGAGCCATCGAGTGCATGGGTATCGCTTCCGTTCTGATTACAGTTTCGCCCGATGAGTCCGAACAGGCCGGCCCCTCCCGCGCGCTTTACCCCAAACCGTTTGCCATTGGTCAGTCGCTCGGCCCCCCGCACCAAGACGAACTCCAGCTTCGAATTCTTGAAGACGCGCTGGATCTCTTGAAGAATCCCGGAGAACCCGGAACCCTCGTTATGAAAGAGTACGCTCCTACAGCGTAATGACGGATTGTAGGCTGGATATCTCGATCCGCTTTCCACATCGCGGCGTGACACATCGGACCGTGTCGTCGATCCGTACCATATAGTCCCGGGCTGCCTTGAAGCGGGCACGATCTTCCTCACTGGCATGCCGAGGCAACGATTTTTTCTTCGATCGGACCCGCCAACGGATTTTGTATTCGTTCAACTGTCGACACGACGGGCAGTTCAACTTGTGGGTCTTGACTTCGTCCTTTTCCGAAAAGAAATCTCGTTCTTCCACGTTAGTTCGGTCTCTTTTTTTACCCGCGTTGTTTCAAGCCCTGACCCTGCTACGCCACAGTCCCTCAATAAAGGCCCCGTCAATCTTACATGCTGTGTCCAATAATCGCGGTGGCGCTTACCGATATGACCGCTACAAGCTCGATTCCGAGCCATACTGCTCGAAACGCTTCTTCGGGAGAATCCACCCGGGATTCGGCCGAATAGCGAAGGAACGTGACGGTCACAAGAACGATCACACTGAGAAGTCCCAGTCCGGCATGTCCGGTAACGGTTCCACCACTGCCCAGCCCGCTCATCCCCGCCAGATTGAAACCCGTTGCCGCAGCCAAGACCGCCGCCAGAGCGGCTAATCGTATGAGGCTTGACCCGATTGCGTATAGTTTTGGGGTTCGAGAATAGAAGCCGCGGACATCGTAGAAAAATGCCGCAAACGTCAATGCGACAGGGAAGTGAACGATGAGCGTGTGAAGTTGGATTCCGAACATTTTTTCTCGATTCGGACCGGCCGCTGTGGACTGCCTTTTAAAACGTCGAGCTGCAGAAGGGACGGGGAATCCAGTGACCTGAGTTAGAAGAATGGTGCTTGACGGTTTTATTAAATCCGATCATCTTCTTACTCTGGACGCCTCGGCTACCGCGTCTTTACTCTAAAAGCGGTCCACCCGCGCCGTCGGACCGGCGCAGGTCGTTCTAGGGACTGCCTCAACATTCCACCAATCCCAATCGGCCTCGCCATCACGATGATGGCGAGGGTCGCCCGTCGTTCAGACAGGATGTCTGAATGAACGACGGAGCGAAATCTTACATCGAACTTCCAGCTCCGGACACCACTACTCAACGTCCTACACTGACACAACTCAAAGTCACCTACCCTCTTAACACCGACAGATTCGGTTTGTACAGTCCGGCAAGGAACGCATATATCATTCCTTAAACCTTATGGTCGGAGACTTCCGCTTTGCCCGATGCTGTGTCGGTCCCTATAATTTCCGCATATGCCTGAACAGCCTCGACGGAAATCTCTCACCGTAGACGTCGGCGGTGTCCCGATTGGCGGCTCCCACCCGATCGTGGTTCAGTCGATGACGAACACCGACACTGGAGATGTCGGCGCGACTGTTCGGCAGATCGCGGAGCTCAGCGAAGCAGGATCGGAGTTGGTCCGCATAACGGTCGACACGCGGGAATCAGCCCGGGCTGTCTCTGCAATCGTCGAGAGCTTGCGAGATCAGGGCATCCAAACACCCATCGTCGGAGACTTCCACTACAACGGCCACATCCTGCTCCGCGAATTCCCGGACTGTGCGGCAGCTCTGGCCAAATACCGAATTAACCCCGGCAACGTTGGAATGGGAAGCCACCACGACGAAAATTTTGAAACTATTATCGGAATAGCTCGAGACAATCAAAAATCCGTACGTATCGGAGTCAACTGGGGATCGCTGGACCAGACACTCGTCACCCGGCTGATGGATGAAAACGCCAGACGTAGCGAACCCAGGACCGCCCGCAGCGTCGTACTCGAAGCGATGGTCACAAGCGCACTTGAATCGGTCCAACTCGCTGAGTCGTGCGGACTCGATCGGGACAGAATCATTTTGAGCGCGAAGGTTTCGACGGTTTCCGACCTGATCGAGGTATACCGGGACCTGGCATCGAGGACAGACTGTCCACTCCACCTGGGACTGACCGAAGCAGGAATGGGACGGAAAGGCATCGTTGCCAGTACAGCCGGGCTATCGGTCCTTCTCCTAGAAGGTATTGGAGATACAATCCGTGTAAGCCTGACTCCTGCCCCCGGCGGCGATCGCACGGAAGAAGTCGGCATCTGCCGCGACGTTCTCCAAAGCCTCGGTCTGGGCCAATTCTCACCCCAGGTAACCGCTTGCCCGGGCTGCGGTCGGACAACGAGCACTCTTTTTCAGGAAATGGCCCAGGACATCGAAAAGTATCTCCAAAGCCAGATGCCGAAGTGGCGGGGGCTTTACACGGGAGTAGAGGAACTGCGAGTGGCTGTTATGGGCTGTGTGGTTAACGGGCCGGGCGAGTCGAAACACGCCGATATCGGGATATCACTCCCCGGAAATGGTGAGGAACCCAAAGCTCCCGTTTACGTCAATTCCAGACTGCACACGACCCTTCGGGGCGACACTATCGTCAGCGACTTCTTCGTCATCCTGGAAGAGTATGTCCGGACGCGGTACGGGAAGAAACCAGCTAATAGTTGAGAGTTACCCGTTCAGGGCGGGTGTTCCACAGCTCTTAACATTTAACTTCTTTGATGGCCAAACTGCCGATAAGAAGGACGGCTGGTCTTTCTAAGGGACTGAAATCGGCTTCCAAAATCCTTCCGCCACGCAAATCCAATCAACTGCGGTCGAAACTTCGGATGACGAAAAATATGCCGTCTCGACCCGCTATGACCCCAAATCATGTCTCCTTCGTCTATATAGATATCCAAGCGCTCTGCAGCAGGTAGGCGAAAAATAGGTTAATTGTTGCTCTGAATTCTGTTAAATTTGCGGCATCGAGTTGGAGGTCTACGAAAACCATGAAGATAAAGTGCGTCATTGGTTGTCTCACCCTATTAATGGCCCTGAGCGTGAACGCATCGGCCCAGCTGATTGCAGGATCCCCAGAGGACATGTTGTATCAGCAGATAACGGCGGCCACCGATCTGGACCAGAAAATCCAACTATGCCTGCAGTTTGAGGCGGAGTTCCCCGATTCCAGCGTGCTGGGCGACATCTACACGCTGCTGATGGACGTCCATAACCGGAGGAACGAATCCGATCAAACGATCGAATACGGCGAAAAAGCCATCGAAGTGGATGGCGAAAACGTCACTGCGTTGATGACGGTAGCTCGATCGCTGTCTGTAGCCCGTCAGCAACTGCCCAAAGCGGTGGAATACGCGGAACGCGCTGTAAACACGATTGAGGAAATGAAGACTGGCGAAATGCCGCAGCAGTTCACACCGGAAACTTGGCAAGCCTACCTCACGAGTCTGGAAGGTCCTGCCCGAGACATCCTGAGCTACGCCAGGGCCGTCAGCCCCTAGAATCCCACCCTCTTAAGAGAATATTTGTAGATTGGTCAGCACCTGAGGGCGCTCTCCTCCAACGCAAAATTTGTTCTCGGAAAAGAGTGTCCTGAACTAGTGGCCTGTAACAGAGGTATCGCTAGCGGCGTTCGGGCCCAACGGCACCGGATTCTAGGCGCGACGAGGGAGGCAATGCTCTTTCATTGTGAGTGAGGAGCAACAACGAAGACGGTGCCGTTGGGCCCGAACCCCTTGGGCCGATGGGGGTTGGGGTCGATCTCTTTGTCGCTCGTCGGTCACGATGAAAAAGCGGCGCCCGCGGCCTCGGTTCCAGACCTCGGTGGCCCTCCTCGCTCCTCGACCTCGACAGCAAGACCCATCGGCGCCACTGGCGATACCTCTGTTACAGGCCACTAGTCGATATCGAACTGTCGCAGGAAATGCCGCGGAGTAAGTTCTTCGCCTGTGGCGCGCTCCAGCAGGGAGTTCCACACCCATCGCACTCCCGGCTCGAAAACCTTCCCCCTCATGTATGCACCCACCTCGCGGGTGAAGATATCCCCGTCGGGGGCCACCTCTCGCTGGACATATTCCAGAACCTGGGACGCCATCAGCTCCCCGAGGATGTAATTGTGGTAGTAGACCGGAGCGATCGCGAGGTGGATCTTCGATGCCCAATCGGGCCGGGTTCGGTCTTGTGGCGGCCTTACCTTCTGGATCCGTTCGACCAGGCCCCACCACAGTGGCCCAAGGTCCTGGCGCGGATCCCGGTACAGCTCTCTTTCAAAGCGAACGAGCGTGAGCGCCCATCTCACAAAGACAAGCATCGAGCCTCGCAAAGCCTGGAATACCTCCCCACTCATCTCTTCTGCAGTCTCGGGAGGAACTCCCGCAAAACGGACGAGCCAGGACGGAGTCTTTGTCATCCGTCCGTTCAGCATGGCCACGGCTTCTGTCGTAAACGTATGCGTGGGCCTGCGCAGCACGAACGGTAACGATCGATCGTTGTATTTGTCATAGACGGCGTGCCCAAATTCGTGGAGCATGACGCTCATCCATCGCTCATTGGACCGGATATTGCACAAAACCCTGACGTCGCCCGCGCGGTCCACGTCCAGACAAAATGCGTGTTGAGATTTCCCATCGCGCTCGTGAAGATCGGCATCCTGCAACAGGTCATCGATTTCCATCCCCAAGCTCTGGAAGTGCCGGAGGGTCAGTTCTTCGAGGTTCTGATCCCGGAAGATGAGGTCGAGTTTCTCAGTGACACCCATCGATGGAAGTTCCTGAAAGAAGGGATCGCTGTAGAGCCAGGGGTGGCTTCCGGCCCCGGGAACACCGAACCGCTGCTTGAGTTCCTGATCCAGTTCTTCCTTGGCGCTGACAAAAGCGTTTTCCGACGCACTCTCCAATTCATCCAGGAGTCTGAACAACCACCTCTCGTCCAATTCCTGAGTCTCCAGCATGAGCTCGAAATAGTCGGCAAACCCAAGCCTCGCGGCTTCCCTGTTTCGGAGTTCGACCAAGGCGACAACATCTTCTGCCACTGCCTCACCGACCTGTTTGCTGGCTTCCCATACCCGACGCCGGCGGTCGATGTCCTCCAGAGAACCCAGCATTTCGCGCAGTTCGTTGTCCGATACCTTGCGGCTGTCCAGATCCGCACGGAAGGTATTGAAGGTCTTTTCGATCTGAGCCTCCTGGTAAACGATCTCCTTGAGAACGTCCTCATCCATCTGGTAAGGAAGAAAGTCCAGGTACACGCACAGCAATTCGCGAGCCGTCAATTCGTCGAGGTCTGAACTCCCTTCTTCACACCACGACTTCAAGCGCTCGAAACCCTTCCGGTCCCTGTAGATGTCCAAATACCGCCCCTTGGCTGCCACAAGCGCGTCGACCGACTCGGACGTGCCTTCCAGTGACATGGCCCAGAAGCTTCGCGTGTAGTCTCCGTGGAGCGGCTGTATCGTTTGGTTGTGTTGGGCAAGGAAAGCCCGGAGTTCTTCGTGCATTGCTCGCAATCTAGTCGGGTGTCACGAAATCGGTTACCGTGAGCCCGCTGGCTTGTTTTCGGATCTCTAGACCCACCTCTACGTGGTATGGGTCCTTCTGGTAGATCTCCAGGCCCTCTTCATCCGCGAAATCCACGAGCAGGACATATTGAAAATCGGAGGACATTCGGGCGCGGTATGCCCCATCTCGCGGCTGGAGCACCTCACCGATAGTCAGCCTCTGAACAGAACGAATATCTGATAATTTCCGGATCTTCCCAAACAAATCTTCTCGGTCAGAATCCGCAGTGTCGGACTTCAAGTTCAACATCAATATGTGACGGATCATCGAGTGCTTCTCCTTCTATTAGCTATTCGGGCTGCTCTGAAACGGACGGATCGCGAACCTCGATTCCGGCCAGCTCTTCGAAAAACTGAATGATTCCGGAGTGGTCGTCGCCACCCATGGACCGTGCCTGCATGGCTCTCAGGAACTGCTGAACCAGGGCGGTCGTGGGGATCGGAACCCCCAGGGTGGCCGCGGCTGCCTGGACCAGAGTGAGGTCTTTTTGATGGAGATCGATCTTAAATCCCGGTGTAAAGTCCCCGGCCAGGATTTTCCCCGACTTCTGTTCCAGGCACCGACTGGCAGCCATTCCCCCTGAAAGTGCCTGGATCATTTTCCGGGGATTGACGCCTGATCGCGCGCCGAAGACCAGAGCCTCGCCCATTGCCGTCAGATTGATCGCGACGATGATCTGGTTGGCCAACTTGGTAAACCCTCCGCTCCCCAGGGACCCCATGTGTGTAATCGTCCGGCCCATGACTTCAAACAGCGGCCGCGCCCGTTCAAAGTCGGAGTTTTCTCCGCCGACCATGATCGAGAGAATTCCTTCGATCGCACCCGGTTCGCCGCCACTAACCGGTGCGTCGAGCATAGCGACACCCTTCGCCGCGAGTTCCTTCCCAATTTTTTGAGACACGAGGGGATTGATCGTGCTCATGTCGATCAGCAGCTGGCCCCCGCGTACGCCTTCGATCAGCCCGTCCGGACCCAAGGCTACGGATTCGACATCAGGCGAGTCCGGAAGCATCGTGATGACGATGTCGGAAGCACCGGCTACCTGGTGGGGTGATTCGGCCCTGGCAGCGCCCTCATGGCTCAGTTCGTCGAGGTTCGCGCGGCTTCGGTTGTAAACCGTAAGCGTATACCCGGCCTTCAGCAGGTTTCGAGCCATGGGCTTGCCCATGATTCCCAATCCAATAAACCCAATTTTTGTTTCCATATTCCTCAACTCAAGAACGGATGAAACGCAGAGACGCGGAGACGCAGAGGAAGAAGGGACAAGTTCAGAACGAAAAATTCGCTGACCGGAGGCTCATCACTTGCTCAGACAATTCAATTATCCCCTGCGTCTTTGCGCCTCTGCGTTGGATTTGTTTCCCCGTGCCCCTCGTGTAGTTCCTAGGCTTCTTCAGACTCGCGGAGTTTCGCCAGGACGGCATAGTCCTCGAGCGTCGTTGTGTCTCCAACGGTCTCCTTGCCCGAAGCCAGGTCCCGGAGGAGGCGCCGCATGATCTTGCCGCTTCGGGTCTTGGGAAGCGCGTCGGTAAACCGGATCTGCTCGGGTTTCGCAAAAGCGCCAATAACTTTGCCGACGTGGTCCCTCAATTCGTTTTTGAGTTCCGGCGTCGGTTCGCCATCACCCGTTGGCGTTACGAAGGCTACGACGCCCTGGCCTTTGATTTCGTGTTCGATTCCGACCGCAGCCGCTTCAGCAACCTTGGGATGGCTGACGAGGGCGCTTTCGACTTCCATCGTTCCGATGCGGTGCCCCGAAACGTTAATCACATCGTCGATGCGGCCCATGATCCAGAAGTAGCCGTCCTCGTCCCGGCGAGCGCCGTCGCCAGTAAAATAA
Organism: Terriglobia bacterium; assembly: GCA_965218085.1. Lineage (GTDB taxonomy): Bacteria > Acidobacteriota > Terriglobia > 20CM-2-55-15 > 20CM-2-55-15. The sequence goes on from CBDCKF010000002.1 coordinate 1,738,074, forward strand.
ACACCGGGAATTTCTTCCCAATACTGTTTCTTAAATCGCTCCGGATCGCCATAGATCGTCCGAAGCATCGAAGGCCACGGACGTTTGAGTACAAGGAACCCTCCCTGGTTGTCGGGGAGTGAGTTTCCATCGAGATCGACAATGTCGGGAACAATGCCAGGCAAGGGGCGCGTTCCAGAGCCAGGCTTCGTCGGTGTCGCTCCAGGCAGCGGAGAGATCATGATGGAACCGGTCTCGGTCTGCCACCACGTGTCTACGATCGGGCAGTTTTCGCCTCCAATATTGTTGTGATACCACATCCAGGCTTCGGGGTTGATCGGCTCGCCGACGGTTCCAAGCAGCCGAAGGCTCGAAAGGTCGTGCTTTGCCGGCCATTGGTCCCCCCACTTTATGAAAGCCCGGATGGCCGTGGGCGCCGTGTAGAAAATGTTGATCCGATACTTCTCGATGATCGACCAGAGCCTGTCCGGTTCCGGATAGTTTGGCGCGCCCTCATACATCACGCTTGTCGAGCCGTTCAGCAGCGGCCCATAAACGATATAGCTATGTCCGGTGACCCATCCGATGTCGGCGCCACACCAGTACGTATCCTCATCTCGAAGATCGAAGACCCACTGCATCGTTGCGTAGGCGCTCACCATATAGCCACCAGTCGTATGAACCACGCCCTTGGGTTTGCCCGTGGTCCCGCTCGTGTAGAGCATGAACAGGGGGTGTTCGGCGTCCAGACTGACGGCCTCGAATTCGTCCGACGCCTCCGCAATCAGTTCATGCCACCAGAGGTCACGCCCGGATTCCATCCGCACCTCCTCTCCGGTCCGTTTGACGACAACGACTTTCTCCATCGACGGCGCGACACCACCGAGTGCGTCGTCCACGTTCTTCTTCAGCGGAACGACCACGCCTCTGCGGTAGCCACCGTCAGCGGTGATGAGAATCTTCGATCCAGAGTCGTTGATGCGGTCGCGCAACGCTTCTGCGCTGAAGCCTCCGAACACGACGTTGTGCATGACACCCAGGCGGGCACACGCCAACATCGCGATAGGCAGTTCGGGAACCATTCCCAGATAGATCGTTGCTCGATCGCCGCTCCGAACCCCCAACGATGCCAGAACGTTGGCAAACCGGCAGACCTCGCGATGGAGCATCTGGTAGGTCAGAATCCGCTGGTCACCCGGTTCGCCCTCCCAGAGCAAGGCCACCCGATTCTTGCGCCAGCTGGAGAGATGACGGTCAAGGCAGTTGTAGGACATGTTCGTTTTCGCACCCACGAACCACTTCGCAACCGGCTCGTTCCATTCGAGAACCTTTGACCACGGTTCGAACCACTCCAGCTCGGATGCGATCTCGGACCAGAATACGTCTGGCTCATCCAGCGATCGTCGATACATCTCCTCGTACACATCCATGCTCGAAACCCTGGCCTTGCTGGAAAACTCCGCGCCTGGGGGGAAGACACGACCTTCTTTAAGAGAGGATTCAATATTCGTATCAGCCATGAGTAGATCCTTTTCTGTTCCGCAGATGGCGGGACTGTGAATTTCCAGTCACGGATGCTACGGATTTTACGGGTCTATATCTATGTGATCTCAAGAAAGCGCCTGGAGGCGGAGAACAACGGCATGCTCATTCTCCGCAGCACAAACGATTCTTTTCAATTTTCAGATTCCGAGTGACCTGTACCACCCAAATCGGGAGCAGCGCCGATGGGTCTTGCCCGCGAGATCGAGGCGCGAGACGGAAGTCGATGTTTTCCCGTCGACGACGGCTCGTAACAAAGATATCGCAGGCAACGCTGGTCCCGATTTGGGTGGTGCAGGTCACTAATTGCCAGCTCAGGGAGGATAAACCAGAGGGGGAAACACATGCAAAAAAGGGCGGCCGGACGGCCGCCCTTTTCGAATTTCGACTCGATGATTTAGTCCTTGGTTAGCCCGAAATACTCATAGTTCGGCGCGATGTATTGCTGCTCGTCGTCCGGTACGTTGTCCTCAGGCCAAATGGCAGTCACCGGACAGGCCGGCTCACAGGCGCCACAATCGATGCACTCCTCCGGATGAATGAAGAGCATCTCCGATTCTTCGAAGCCGTCTTCATCCTTCTTGGGATGAATGCAATCTACAGGACACGCATCAACGCAAGCCGTGTCCTTAGTGCCGATGCACGGCGAACCGATGATATAGGTCATTCTGATCTCCTTACGATTGAATTATAGCGTCCAAAACACGACATTATACACTGACTTCGTCTAAATCAAGCGGCCAGTACTGCGCGCTTCTTATCAACAATCTACGCATCACTTCAGCATGCGCTTCAGCACTTTTCCGGAAGGTGTTCTGGGCAGGTCATCGACGATCTCGATCACTTTCGGTACCTTGTAGTTCGCCACATGTTCTTTGCAAAAACCGCGCAGCTCGCGTTCATCGAGCTTGGCGCCTTCCTCAGCGATCACAAAAGCCTTGGGAACCTCACCACGCACTTCATCAGGCACACCAATCACGGCCACTTCTTTTACTGAACTGTGGCGTATGAGCGCTTCTTCAATCTCTCTCGGGTAGATATTCTCACCCGCAGAGATGATGAGCTCCTTCTTACGGCCGGTGATCGAAACGAAGCCATCTGCATCGACCTTGCCAAGATCGCCAGTATGCAACCAACCATCTGTAATCGTCTTTGCGGTCTCTTCGGGAAGGTTATGGTAACCATCCATGACGTTCTGGCCCCTGACCATCACCTCGCCTACTTCATCCGGTCCCAACGGTTCACCGCCGTCGTTCCAAACCGCAACTTCAACATTGGGCAGCGCGCGGCCGACGGTGCCGAGTTTCCGGTCTCCCGGCACATTGAGCGTGATCACCGGGGCCGCCTCTGTTTGCCCATAACCTTCGTAGATGTCCACACCGAAGCGGTTTCGAAAGGCTTCCGCGATCGCAACCGGAAGAGGCTCACCGCCAGAAATCGGAAATCTCAAGGCGCTGACATCGAATTCCTCGTCGGAGGCCGCTAGCACTCGATACATCGACGGGATCGCCATGAAACACGATATCTTTTGCTCTTCAATCAGCTTCAGAACCTTGGCCGGTTGGAATCGATCCACGAGGACGGCCTTGCTTCCATTCAAGAGCGGCAGGAGAAAGGTCCCCGTAATAGCGTAAGTATGAAAGAAGGGCAGCAGGCACAAGAAGCTGTCTTCGGGATTGAATTTACCCGCAAGCTGCGAGGACCGCACGTTCGCAACCAGGTTGGCGTGGGAGAGGGTGACACCTTTCGGACGGCCCGTCGTGCCCGAAGTGTATAGATAGAGTGCCGGATCCTGGTCGGCTCCCGCTTCCATTCCAGCTTCTATGCCCGCAGGCTCAGGAACGAAATCGGAATCGTCAGCCATCAGGATTTTTCCGTGGTCACCGAATAACGGCCGGATCTTACCAAGCGCTTCTTCAAAAAAACTGGAAGCGATCAGAGCTGACATTCCGGAATCCTTGAGGATGAAACCCAGGTCCTGCGGTGGCAGCAGGTAATTTAGAGGAACCGCTGTCTTTCCGGCCTTCCAAATGGAAAGCATGGATATCAGGTACCGCTGGGAATTCAACAGTAGGATTCCAACAACATTCCCGGGAACTTCAGACCGCAGACGTTGGGCAAGGCGATTGACTTCATCACTCAACTCTCGATAAGACCACGAGCGCCCGGCTTCATCGACGAGAGCAGTGCGGTCCGGGTACTGCCCGACAGTGCTATCGAACTGTTCAGATAAGAAAGGCATACGACCTCAGCAGAGGGGGAGTATAGCATGAGAAAATCCCTGCCAAACGGGGGTTCCGGCAGCCGTGGCGCAGTGGCGGGATTCGCTCAGGAACTCTCCGAAATCGGGGGATGGTAGATAAGCTGGATCAGGATGCGGTCCGGATCGTAGAAATAGAAAGACCGGGCTCCATCGCGATGAGTCTTCGGAGGCTTGGCCAACCCAATGCCCTGATCCTTGAGGCGAAGCGCCCAGACATCTACGTCCTCTGGCGAATGAACGGCAAAGCCGATGTGGCCGAGTGTCTGTACGTCTCCGGGTTCACGATCGGGAGGAAGTTGATGGAGCGCAAGGTTGTCGGATCCCGAGCTCAGATAGACGTTTTCCTCGTCCGGCTTCCACTCCAGTTGCATGCCCAATACATCACGATAGAATGCCAGCGAGCGGCCCACGTCCCGGACATAGAGTGCGACGTGCCGTAGGCCTATGAAATCAGGGTTCATTGACTTGGCCTTACCGCCAACACTACAATTGTTCCCCTCATCATCAGACACGCGAGTGTAGCATACGCAGCCAAGGGCAAGTTGGCCGCCGGGGACCCGTTTCGCGCTGTTGAGGTCATCACGAATGCTGTCTTTGGAAACGACCGGAAGCAATCCACAACCATGAGCCCTAAAACATCGAGAAAACCCTATACGATTGAGCAATTGAACGCCTGGCGAATGCACCGCCAGTGGCTCGATCGCCCGTTTAAAGGGCGCCGTCTCCTCGACCTTGTGCGCTCGGTCGGGTGGATTCACTCCCCGGGCTGTTCCTCCCCATACCTCTCCCTCTGGGCACGATCGGACAAATTCCGACCGGCAAACCTGGACCGTCTCGTCTTTAAGGAGAAGAAGCTCGTCCGCCTGGAAACCCTTCGCGGCTGCACAATGCTCGTTCCCCGCGAAGACGCGCCGATCGCACTCCGGGTGCGAAGCCGCACCTTCACCGACCTGGCCAGAGAAGCTCGAGCTCTACTGCCCATCAAGGAGAAAGAACTCGATCAGCTCAAGAGCGCGATCATCCGAGCTATGGAGGGCGGTTCAACAACCCGCGACGAAATCCGCGATGCCGTGCCATCGCACCTTGTTCGAGACTTTCCCTTGCGTTTGAAACGGATCGGCCTGACCGAGAGCGTTTCGCTGGCGATGCGCGTGTTGGAAGAGGACGGACGAATCGTCAAGGTTCAGTCCATCAAACATTTGAATTCGACCGAGTACACCTATCAGTTACTCTCCAACGTCTTGCCCGAAGTCGATCCGTTTGAGCTGAAGACTGACATCGCCAATATTGAACTCGCCAGGCTTTATTTCCGGTCCGAAGGGCCGGCACGAGTCAAAGACTTCGCCTGGTGGGCCGGGATCAACGTGACAGACGCGATGCGCGCCGCCGAAGCGGTCCAACCGGCTCTCAAACCCATTAAGGTCGCCCATAGCAAAGACGAATTCTATTTGAGCGGAAACGACTTGGAGGAATTCGCCGACTTCACCCCAGACAAATCTACGGTGAACCTGATCCCGTATCGCGATATCTACCTGAAAGGGCAACGGGAAGTCGTAGACCGCTTTGTCAGCGCTGATCACTCCGACAAACCCTTTGCCCGATGGCGTGGAAAGCTCATGGACGATCCCATCGCAACCGTGATCTCGAACGGTCAGGTCGTCGGCGTCTGGGAATGGGATTCGACTGCAAAGGGGACTTTGAACTTCGAACTCTTCGAAAAACGTGTCGCGAAGCCAGATCTGAACCGGATCTCCAAGCGCGCTGCTGAGCTCGCTCGGTTCATTCGGAAAAACCTGAATGACGGCCGCTTGCAGGGCACCGATTCCAATCGGCAAATGACCCGCATCAGCGACTTGAAAACTTACTGGGGTCAGGGAGCCGAGGCGGATGTCCGGGCCGTTTGAGATCGATCGAACCGAAGCGTCCTATTGGTGGCGCACCAACGTTATCGCCGGAGTAATTCTTCACCGCCTGATGTGGCTGTTCATCGCGGCTTCGGCCGCTCTCGTCTGGCAAGGTCACATGGTCCTGGGTTTCGTGGTTGTTCTGGGAATGATTCCCTACGGGTTCTTTCTCCGATATCTCGCCGAACGGTCGTGTTCAAACTTTCTGGAAGAACATCCCGAGACGATCGAAGAATTCATCGAAAGCAGAATCATAACGCCTGCAGGAGCTGACTACTAGCAGGCTGCTGAAAAACTCGGTTTTTCGACAGCCTGCGCCGCGGCACAGGACGTGCCGCCATTTTGTACAGCTACAAGCCGTTGAAAATGTGAGCCACGAGGGAGTCGCGCCTCGCGAGTGGCGATGCTGAAAAAGCCAAGGAAGGCTTTTGCAGGATCCTGCTAGTAGCCTGTCCATTTGTTGCGAGGATTCCCCGGTTCTCGATATGATGAGTCCATGGAGCGAAAACACTATCCCGTAGCTGTGTTGATCCTCACCATCGTCGCCATATCTTCGATGGCTCTGGGATCTCTGGTCGCTATACCGGCGGAGACGACGCCGGCTTCGCGTCTGCTTGAGGCAGGCGGTATATCCACGGACCAATACATGGATCACGTACGATTTCTTGCGGATCCTGCTATGGAGGGCCGAGGGAACGGTACACCGGCGCTGGACGACGCAGCCGAGTATCTGGCAGCCCAGTTCCGACTTTGGGGACTGCGCCCCGCCGGCGAGAACGGAACGTACTTTCAGACCTTTGAGTTGACGACCGGAACCGAACTGGGACCCGCAAGTCGGTTGACGCTGGGAGAAAGGGAACTCCTTCCTGAGGATGAATTCCAATCGGTCCGATTCTCAACGCCTGCGAACGTCGGGGGCTCTCTGGTCTTCGTCGGTTACGGCATCACCGCACCTGAAATGCATTGGGACGACTACGCCGGAGTCGATGTCAACGGCAAAATCGTCGTGGTGTTTCGGCACGAACCCCAGGAACAGAACGCGGACAGCCCCTTTAACGGAACAGAGTTTACGTCCCATGCATCGCTGATGAATAAAGCGATCAACGCCAGGCAACATGGCGCGGCCGGCATCGTCTTCATTCTGGATCCAAACAATCATGGAGCCGATGAAGAGGCAATCACCTCGACCGCAACGGGTACCGCAACTGACGATTCCGGGATAGCCGCGGCGTATGCGCGAATGGAACCGGTGCTGTCCTATTTCGAAACCGGAGGTTTCGATTTGCGGCAGATGCAGAGAGAAATAGATACGCAATTGGAATCACGTTCGTTCGAATTCGCTGGCAGCGCGGCGAATCTAACGACAGATATCCTCCGCATTCGGAAGCCCGTCCGTAACGTCCTCGCGGCAATCGACGGTTCGGATCCGGAATTGAAAGGTGAATGGGTCATTGCCGGAGCCCACTACGACCATCTGGGTCGAGACGGCGAGTTTTCCCTGGCCCGGGACGGGGACGGCCAGATACACCACGGGGCCGATGACAATGCTTCAGGATCCGCCGGCATTCTGGAGTTGGCGCGGATCGCAGGCAGAAATCGAGACTCTTTCAAGCGTTCGATCCTGCTGATGGGATTCGCAGGTGAGGAAGTCGGACTGCGCGGATCCAGTCACTTCGTCGCGGAACCCACCATCGACATCGAAAACGCAGTCGCCATGTTGAATCTGGACATGATCGGACGATTGAGAGATGACCATGTCTATGTCAGCGGTGTCGGAACCTCTCCCGATTTCATGGAAGCTGTGGAGGAACTCAGCGGGCCCATCGGCCTGTCGCTGGACTATTCGGACTCGGGAATGGGGGCCAGTGACCACATGTCATTCAACATCAAGAAGATTCCTGTTCTCTTCTTCTTCTCAGGCCTCCACAGCGACTACCATCAGCCCTCGGACACGGCGGACAAAATCAACGCGGATGGGGCCCGTAAGGTCCTGATGTTGGCTTACCAGATGCTCGGGCGTTTGGCCGGACCTCTCGAACGACCCCTCTATACGGAGGTCGCAGAACCCCGACCGGTCACTGGGAGTGGCGGAGGGTATGGGCCGTACTTTGGATCGATTCCCGACTTTCGCGACGACCTGGGCGGTGTCCTGTTTGCGGATATCAGTCCGGCAAGTCCTGCCGATGACGCGGGCTTCAGGGCCGGAGACCTCATGGTCGAATTCAACGGCAAGCAGATTCAAAATCTCTATGACTTTACCTACGCGCTACAGGCCGAAGCACCCGGGAATACGGTGACCGTAGTCGTCGAACGGGACGGTCAACCGGTCACGGCCGAGGTCACACTGGGGACACGTTAATGCTTCGTTTTAGCAAACTATGGACGGGTGTGGTTCTGGCATTGCTCCTGGCCGCATGCGGGACGACGGGAGAGGTTGATCAACCTGCCGGCTTCGAGCCGGAAACTGCAAACTCACCGGCGACCGCCCAGCCCGTTGCCCCAAACCCGGATGAAATCCACATTCAGAATCCGAGACAACTGACATTCGGTGGGGAAAACGCGGAGGCGTATTTTTCTTCGAACGGCCAGGACATCATCTTTCAGTCCACCCGCGATGCCAACCGGTGCGACCAGCAGTATACGATGAAGACGGACGGGTCCGATCTGAGGCGGGTCAGCACGGGTGAAGGCCGCACCACCTGCGGATACTACACGCCGGACGCCTTGACGATCATCTACGCGTCGACTCATCTGGGAGCTCCGGAATGTCCCCCGGTTCCCGACCGATCGCTGGGTTACGTGTGGCCTCTGTACCGCTCGTTCGACATCTTTGCGGCGAACCCGGACGGGACAGGTCTCCGCCGGCTTACCGATGCCGAGGGATACGACGCCGAGGGAACGGTTTCTCCCGACGGGGAAAAAATAGTCTTTACCTCCACGCGAGACGGTGACCTCGAAATCTACACAATGAATGTCGATGGCAGCGAGCAGACCCGATTGACCCACGAACTCGGCTACGACGGAGGGCCCTTCTTCTCACCCGACAGTCAGTGGATCGTTTACCGCGCCGGTCATCCAACCGATCCCGGAGAAGTCGCTCAATATGAAGAATTGATAGCGCAGGACCTTGTCCAACCGAATAATCTCGAAGTCTGGATGATGAGAGCGGACGGGAGTGAAAAGCGTCAGATAACCGCGTATGGAGGCGCCAATTGGGCACCGTATTTCCATCCGAGCGGTGAAAAGATCATCTTCGCGTCCGATATGGACAACCTGAACCCGCGCGTTCCCAACTTTGAGCTCTATATGATCAATATCGACGGCACGGGCCTCGAGCGCCTGACCTTCGATGACGCGTTCGACGGATTTCCCATTTTCAGCGCAGACGGGTCACAACTGCTCTGGGCATCGAATCGCTTTGCAAATGATCCTGGAGAAACCAACGTCTTTATTGCCGACTGGGTGGAATAGGAGAATAAAATGCCCTTGATTGAATATGTTTGCGGTGAGTGCGGAACCAAATTCGAAAAGATCGTCCGTACTCACACCGCTTCTGTGGAATGTGTCAGCTGCAATAGCGTGAAGGTCGAACGGCAGCTCTCCGTCTTTGCCGTCGCCGGCAGTGGTAGCGAGAGCGCCGCTGAAGAATTCTGCGGTCCCTGCGGAATGCCTGGACCGGGCTGCGGCAGCGTCAACTGAGGCGTAGCAGTCAAGAATTGTCAATTAGAAGTCGTGTGTCGATTCGAACTCCCAACTCATAACTTTCCACTGACTCCCTTCGCCAATCCACACCCCTCACCCATGTGCTAAACTCCAGCTCATGCAGGATTTAGCGCGCCGACTGCAGGAGAGAATTGCCGGTGAGGTCCGTTTCGATCCGGCCGCGCGATTCCTTTACAGCACCGACGCCAGCATCTACGAGATCGAACCGATCGGCGTTGTCATCCCAAGAAATCTTGAAGACGTACTTGCGACTGCCGAGGTCGCGGCCGAGTTCGGCGTCCCCGTCCTGCCTCGAGGCGGAGGAACCAGTCTCGCCGGGCAGACGGTCGGCCATGCCGTCGTCATCGACTACTCGAAGTATATGAATCGCGTTCTCGAGGTAGACACGGAGGAAGGTTGGGCATGGGTCGAACCCGGGGTCGTCCAGGAACAGTTCAACAAGCACCTGCACCCCATGGGTTTCCTCTTCGGTCCCGACACCTCGACGGCAAGCCGCGCAACGATAGGCGGCATGATGGGCAACAACTCAGCGGGCTCTCACTCAATCGTGTATGGCAAGACAGTCGATCACGTTCTCGAAGTCGACACTGTCCTGGCTTCCGGAGAGCGCCGAATTTTCAAAGAGATTGACTTCGATCATGCTCGCCGAAAGGGAGGGTTGGAGGGACGGATTGCCGACATCGTCGACACGAACAGAAGTGAAATCGAACGGCGATTTCCGCGTCTGATGCGCCGCGTCAGTGGGTATAACCTGGATGAATTCGCCCGAAACGGAAAGTTCAACATGGCCAAGCTCCTTGTCGGCTCCGAAGGCACTCTGGCCCTGGTCAACCGTGCCAAGGTCCGCATCGAACCCCGGCCCAAGGCCACGGCTTTGATGGCCGTCCACTTCAGCGACATCGTAGATTCGATTCGGGCAACACAGTCGATACTTCCCCTTGATCCCTCGGCCGTCGAACTGATCGACGACGTCATTCTGAACCTCGCGAGAAGCTCATTGGAGATGTCACGGCAGATTGGTTTTATAGAAGGCCGTCCCAACGCGATCCTGCTGGTCGAATTTTATGGAGAAAACAGACAGGAACTCGAAGCACGCCTGGATCAACTCGAGAGCATACTCAAGCGCGAAGGGCTCGGCTATGCCTATCCCCGATCACTGGAATCAGCCGGCCAGGCAGCGATGTGGAAGGTGAGGAAAGCGGGACTCGGTCTCCTCCTGGGCATGAAAGGCGAACGAAAACCAATCGCGTTCGTCGAAGACTGCGCGGTCGAACCCGATCAACTGCCGGAGTTTTTCAGTCGCTTTCGCTCCGTAGTGGACAAATACGAAACCAACGCCGGCTATTACGGTCATGCCAGCGTGGGGTGCCTTCACATTCGCCCTCTGATCAACACGAAGCTGTCCTCTGAAATCCGAAAAATGAAGGACATGACGAATGAAATCGCGGATCTCGTCATGGAGTTTGGCGGCGCAATGAGCGGTGAACATGGCGATGGACTCGCTCGAAGCCACTTGAACCAGAAGCTTTTCGGTCCTCAGATATACCGTGCGTTTCAGAAAGTTAAGCAGGCCTTTGATCCTCTGAATCGGATGAACCCCGGAAAGATCGTGAACGCTCCGGAAATGGATGAAGATCTGCGTTACGGTGAAGCATATGAAACGATCACGGTAGACACGCATTACGATTTCACGAGAGAAGGCGGGTTCGCCACGGCCATCGAACTTTGTAACGGCAACGGTGCGTGCCGCAAGACAGGGGAAGGCACGATGTGCCCATCCTACATGGTCACACGTGAGGAGGAACATTCCACCCGGGGCCGGGCAGATCTGATGCGAGCTGTGCTCTCCGGAAAGCTGGAAGAGCGGGAACTGTCCGGAAAGATGCTCCACGACGCTCTGGACCTTTGCCTGGAGTGCAAGGCCTGCAAGGCCGAATGCCCATCCAACGTCGACATGGCCAAACTGAAGTATGAGTTCCTTGCGCGCCATAACGACACAAACGGCACACCTCTGCGTTCACTGATGTTTGCCCACATTCACCGTCTCAACCGGGCAGCTTCGTGGTGGCCGGGCGCAGCGAATCGAATGATCGAAAGCCCGACTCTCCGCAGGTTGCTGGAGCGTGTCTTCGGAATAGACGCCCGCAGGCAGCTCCCGACGTTTGCAGAGGAAACTTTTGAATCATGGTTCCGGAAGCGCCCCGGGAGAACCACAGACGGAAACGCTCCCGTAGGCCGCGTGGTCTTGTTCCACGACACGTTCATGAACTTCAACCATCCGGAAATCGGTCGAGCCACGACACAATTGCTCGAGGCCGCTGGTTACGAAGTCCGGCTCGCCGATCGGGTGTGCTGCGGCCGACCGATGATTTCGAAAGGCCTGGCCGAAACAGCCCGCACCCATGCGGCTCATAACGTCCGGGAAATGCTCGGGTGGGTCGATGAAGGCTACACGATCGTAGGGTGCGAACCGAGTTGCATTCTCACGTTCAGGGACGAATACCAGGATTTGATCGAAGGAGACGCAGTTGGGAAGGTGGCTGATGCCTGTCTTCTCCTGGACGAATTTATCGATCGGGAAACGCGTGAAGGTCGCTGGCGACTCGAATTCGGCGCTTCCAGGGAGGAGGCCCTGCTTCATACGCACTGCCACCAGAAAGCTCTGGTCGGAAGCGCTCACCTCAGTAACATGCTCGGGGCCGCGTACGACGTATCCGAAGTCGATTCCGGTTGCTGTGGCATGGCGGGCTCATTCGGCTATGAAAAAGAGCATTACGATGTATCGCTCGAGGTCGGACAACGACGCCTGCTGCCCGCGGTTCGAAACGCACCGGATGCCGTCGTGATAACACCCGGAATCTCATGCCGCCAGCAGATTCAGGACACAACCGGCCGACGTGTGCTGCATCCGGCGGAAGCACTCGTCCGAGCTTTGAATAACGACGCAGCCTTATAAGATGTCAGACCGCATACAGGGGACAGCAACGCTGGAAGGGACCGGGCGATTTGCGGACCGGTTTCCAAGCGCGGCCCCGGGGCATTTCCGGAAAAACCTGGGACTGACGATGTCGTCTATTGGAGCGGGCACCTACCTTGGAGAAGCCAATAGACGGACAGACGAGCTCTATAAGCAGTCGATCATGCGGGCGGTCCAGATGGGATCCAATGTGATCGATTCGGCAATTAACTATCGATTTCAGAGAAGCGAAAGATCCATTCGTGCCGCACTGAAAGAACTCCAGAAAGATGGATTGAGGCGCGAAGAGTTGGTCGTTGCAACCAAGGCCGGTTTCTTGAGTTTCGACGGCGAACCACCTTCCGACGAACGCGAGTACTTCGAAGAAACGTATCTTAAATCCGGGCTTCTTTCTCCCGACGATATCGCCGCGGGCTCGCACTGTATGGCACCGCGTTACCTTGAAAACCAGTTGAATCGAAGCCTCGAAAACCTTGGATTGGAAACCATCGATATTTTTTACATTCACAATCCTGAGATTCAGCTCGAAGAAATCGGAATCCGGGAATTCTCCAAGCGATTGCACAGTGCATTCGAGTTTATGGAATCGGCGGTGTCGGCCGGCAAAATCCTGATGTACGGAACAGCGACCTGGAACGCCTACAGGAGCGCCCCTGATTCCCGTGGCTTCCTGAATATCGCCGACATTGCTCAATGCGCAAACGACGTTGGAGGCAAGGACCATCATTTCCGCGTCACTCAACTGCCATACAACCTTGCGATGAGGGAGGCGTTCGCGCTTCGAAATCAGAAGGTGGGGGACAAGCTTCTCTCAACGCTGGAAGCAGCCGCCGAACTCGATATTTCAGTCATGGCCAGTGCATCATTGCTCCAGGCTCGCTTGAGTCGCAACCTACCTGAATTCCTTGGCACACATCTACCGAACCTCGCCACAGACGCTCAGCGCGCGATCCAGTTCGCCCGCTCGACACCCGGAATCACAAGCGCCCTGGTCGGCATGAGCCGGCCCAACCATGTCGAAGAGAACCTGACCCTGGTCGAAACTCCCCCCGCTTCGGCGGACAGCATTCAAGCCCTGGTCAATGCTGCGTAACTACATCGAAGGTCGCGAGCGGCGCTGGCACCAGCGTGACTCAAATCGTTTCCCCAGGCCCTTCGAGTGGGGCATCGAACATTTGAACCTGAAAAACGGATCGGACCCAAAGGCGGCCCTCGAGGAATTCGCGGCCGAAGCTGTTCAGAACAGCGAACGTTTCTACTCTTATTCTCCGGCTGAGGATTATCAGTTCGATGGCTACACACTTCAGTTTCCCAGCTCGGTCGAGACGCCCCACAGCGTCAATAATTCCGTCTCCGGACGATTCTTCCCGGCCCCCGGACCACTGGCCGTCATTGTGTTGCCGCAGTGGAACGCTCAACGGGGCAGTCACATCGGTCTGTGCCGCATCCTCCAGCGGTTTGGAATATCGGCGCTGCGGCTGAGCCTCCCTTACCACGACGATCGCCGGCCTGTAGAACTGGAGCGCGCCGAACCTCTCATAGGCCCGAACATCGGGCAGACCATTGCAACAACCAGGCAGGCGGTACTCGACGTACGGCGTAGTGCCGACTGGCTCGCGTCCCGCGGATACAAGCGGCTCGGCGTTCTGGGCACGAGCATCGGATCCTGTATCGGCTTTTTAACGATGGCTCACGACCCTCGCCTCCAGTACAACGCGTTCATACACGTGTCGTCCTACTTCGCCGATGTGGTGTGGGAAGGACTCTCGACAAGCCACGTACGAGAGTCTTTGGAAACCTCCCTCCGGTTGGAAGAATTGCGGCGGTTCTGGGCGCCGATCAGTCCCTACCCGTTCATTTCTCGGCTGAGCCAAGCTCAAGAACCGATGCTGATACTCTCGGGACGATACGATCTGAGCTTTCCGTTTCACCTGACCCAAAAATCTTTTGACGCGTTTGACCGTCATGGACTCTCCTACGAACGCGTAATACTTCCCTGCGGGCACTACACCATGGCTCTGTCTCCTTTCAGAGAAATCGTTGGATTTCAGGTTGTGAAATTTTTTAGGCGGTACAGGGGAACTTAAGTATCAAATGTAAAGCCGGAAGTCTTCGGTTGAGAGTACAATCCCTACCCATGACCTGCGATCTGTGCAAGGACGACGATGGAAAAGGCGCACACTATCACGCATTCATCGACGGCAAGCATTACTGGATCTGCGGGGCTTGCAAAGAGAGACTGAAGATCGAATCCGAGCACACGGACGAATAGTCCCCCCGTAGCGGAGACACTTTCCGCTCGTCGATTGTCGCTTTCCTAAAATGTTTTCACCGCAAATGCGCAAAGGTGTTTTTTCAACACGAAGACACGAAGGTAACGGAGTTTCGGTATTTCGAGAATCCGGGGAGAAGACGTCTACCGCTGAGGCAGATGGAAGAACCTGGTTAATCGAGACATTCAGGCGGCAAGTTTTCTATTCGGAGGACGTCGCTTATCGTTTCAGTTAGTCCCCTGCGGGATTCACTGCGGTGTCGGAGTGTTCCTCGGCGTTATCGAGAAAGGCCACTGGAGCACCGGTTTCTTCCAGCGTTTTCTGGGCGAGTGCTTTGGGTTCAAGTTGCTCTGCAGTCGTGCTCAGGACGACGATGTCTACACGACGATTCAATCCCCGGCCCTCCCGTGTCTCGTTCGGCGCCACCGGACGGTACTCCCCGTAGCCTACGGCCGATAAGCGGCTGGGCGGAATACCGGTTTCGGAAATCAGGTACTGCAGTACGTGCGTCGCACGAGACGTGGACAGCTCCCAATTGGACGGAAATCTCGCTGTCCGGATGGGGATGTTGTCTGTATGCCCTTCCACGCGAAGGTTGTATCGCACGTCTTTCAGCTTTTTGGCGATGCTTTCAACCACAGGCAACCCGTCTGCCTGAAGGACATCCGATCCAGGTGAAAAGAAACCGGCCTCGGCCAAGCTGACGGTCAGGCCGCGCCCATCGAGACTCAGGCGGACCTTTCCCGATTCGAGGTCCTCCCCGAGCATCGTCGTCAGGAGTTCCTTGACCTGATCGATCGTGTATTGGCCTTCGCCCACACCCTCACCCTCACCATCACCGCTTTCAGTCATGAACTGTGTTTCGGAAAAGGCCGAATGTAGATTACCAATCACGCTGACCTTGTTAGAAGGCAGGCCGCCCTCGTCGTACAGCGGAAACACCTTACCGGCCGGCGTAAAGACTGCCAGCTCGGAAAAAGCGACCTGTATGGCCTGAACCTTGTTGCATGGATCATCCCGAAGGATGCCTTATCATCGTGTTTTTCAACACCGGGGATAACTTAGATGCCACATAAGTTCAACGCAGCCCGACGGCACAAGTTTGATAAGGCGCAGTATCGGGTGATCAACTGGGCGGAATATAACGAGAGCCTGCGCCAGCGGGGTGATCTGACGATCTGGGTCAGTGAGGAGGCTCAAAGTGTGTGGAGCGCGCCGCGCCGCACGTCACGGGGTGGCCAGCGGAGATACTCGGATCTGGCGATCGAGACATGCCTGACGCTGCGCACGGCGTATCGGCTTGGGTTGCGGCAAACGCAGGGACTTATGGGATCCATCGGCACGCTCATGGGGCTGGATATACGGGTGCCGGACTTCTCCACACTGTCGCGTCGTGCAAACGGCTTGAGCATCGCTCAGGTGATGATGCAAGCCGGATCTGTGCCTGTCCATCTGGTGGTGGACAGTACCGGCCTCAAGATCTTCGGCGAAGGGGAATGGCTCGCGCAGAAGCATAAAATCAAGGGAATACGCCGCCGCTGGCGCAAACTCCACCTCGGACTGGACCTGGCCAGCGGTGCGATTGTTTGCGCCAATCTGACTCACGATGACGTTGGAGACAGCACTGCATTACCCGGGCTCCTGGATCAACTCGATGCCCCGGTCGCGGGCTTTCTGGCTGACGGCGCCTATGATGGAGCGTCTACACGAGATCTGCTGAGGGAACGGTATGGGGAGACCCTGGATGTGGTTATACCGCCGCCAAAGAACGCAGCGATCCGACCGCAATCGGCGCGGGATCCAACCGTTCGGGATCGCCATATTGCTCAGATCCGCAGCAACGGCCGCATGGCCTGGCAAGTGGCCACAGGGTACAACCAGCGCAGCCGGATAGAAACGCAGATCGGCCGTTGGAAGGGTGTCATCGGCCGCAGACTCCAATCCCGCAGCTTCTCCAGGCAGATCACGGAGATCCAACTCGGCCAAAAAGTCCTGAACACAATGACCGCACTCGGACGGCCTGTGTTCGAGCGTATCGCCTGACGCTACCGCTTGGGAAAGGGCGAATTCCATCTCCGCCCCGATCCATGCAACAACGCTAATCTGACCGAACTCCGGCCGACCTGTCGTATTGACGACCAAGCGAAGCTCGGGTCGCTAATCTGTCAGTCCATCATTGATTAGTACGGCCACGACCGCGACGTTACCGCGAACTGACGAAGTGAGCGTTGGCGATTGATGGTGTCTATGGCGAAACCTCGTGCGGACAGAGGGGCGACACAGAGCCGCCCTTTCACATCAGCCCAAACGATCTTCGCCCGAGCAGGAGAGTTTCCTTTTTGCTACCGCTGTTCGGCCGCGGACCTGTTTGACAGGAAGATCTTCTGTCCATCTGGGAACGTCATGTCCCGGCCGTTGGCTCTGTTCGCTCCGTCCCGCGCTCGATAACCGTCGACCAAGATCTCCGTGCCAACAGGCAGGGAGTTCCGTGTGACCCCGCGCCGGAACAGCGCGTTGGGTGTGCCGGCTTCGATCATCCAACGGGTAACGGTGCCGTTATCCTCAGTCACATCGATGTGAAACCATGAATGCGGATTGATCAACTCTACTCGGACGATGGTTCCCCGCAACTGCACCGGCTGGTCTGCGTCAAACTCTGACGAAAAGGCGTGATGCGCCCACGTGGGAACCGTTACAGCCAACAACAGGACGAAACCACCGACGGCTACTTTGGCATTCATGTCGAACTCTCCTTATTCGTTGCCGAATAGTTCGTATTTGATCTGTTCAGACTGTCTCGTAATACGTGAATGATCCCTTCAATCAGTGTCGATGTCAAGGAACTGCACCTCTCCTGACTGACCCGGGCACTTGTTCTGTAAAAGAGTCGTTGCCAGGACAGTGATATTGGGGTTACTCTCAGCCACGTGTGATCAATCAGGAATGATCAAAGCCCGAACTGCCCTGGCAGATCGGTGCAAATGAGGAGGTTTCGATGAACCGTCGCCCTCTTGTCTTACTGTGTGCTTTGAGCATCGCCGTGGCCGTGTGTCTCGTCCCAGTCGTAGACGCTCAATCGGTCGCAACGCCCGCGGCTGAGGCGGAATCTTGGACGTCGCTTACGCCCTGGGGTGATCCCGACTTACAGGGTGTTTGGGCGAGCGACTCCGCCACGCCGTTCGAGCGACCTAGCGCGCTCGCCGAACGGGAGTTTCTGACGGATGAGGAAGTGGCTTTGCTGCAACTGAGGGCGGCAGAGCTCTTCGATGGTGAGACCGACGCTGCGTTCGGGGATAGCGTGTATGAAGCCGTCCTCAACGAAGCGGACACGTTCGTGTCGACGGATACGACCGGCAACTACAATCAATTCTGGTTGATCGATCGCTGGTTCGACAACCGAACGTCGCTCGTCGTGGATCCGCCGGATGGCAGAATCCCTCCCTTGACGCCTGAGGGGCAGGCGAGGCAGGAAGCCCTTCGAGCCCAGCGAGATGGCGACGGCGGGGACTCGGAGCTGCCCAGCGGGCCGGAGGATTTCGCTGCGGGCCTGCGCTGCACTGGCAGTCGTGTGCCCATGACGGGAAGGGGTTACAACAGCAACCATCAGATTGTGCAGGCTCCAGGATATGTCGTCATCAACATGGAGATGATGCACGATGCGCGCATCGTCCCCCTGGATGGGCGTCCGCATGTTTCGCCCAATATCCGTTCCCACGTGGGAGACTCGCGCGGTCGCTGGGAGGGGAATACACTGGTCGTCGAGACCACGAATATGAAGTCCACGGGTCGAGAAATCGGCGCGTCCACGGGTGAGCACCTGCGCCTGATCGAACGGTATACGCGGGTGAATGCCGAGACACTCCGGTACGAGTTCACGGTCGACGATCCAACTACATGGACGAAATCTTGGACGGCGGTGGTTCTCATGAGGCCCGCGCCGGGCACGGGGCTGATGTATGAGTTTGCCTGTCACGAGGGCAATTACGCTATCGGGAACGCGCTCCGAGGCGCTCGCGCGGCGGAGACGGGGGCGGCGAACGTTCCTAACTAGTGACCTGTACCACCCAAATCGGGACCAGCGCCGATGGGTCTTGCCGGCGAGATCGAGGCGCGAGACGGAAGTCGATGTTTTCGCATCGACGACGGCTCGTAACGAAGATATCGCCGGCAACCCCCATCGGCCCAGAGGGTTCCAGCGAATCGGCATTGTCTTCGTTGTCGTCGTCTCCTCGGAATGAAGGAGCATTTCCTCGTTGCCGACTCCTAGAATCCAGCGCCGTTTGGCCCGAACGCTGGTCCCGATTTGGGTGGTACAGGCCACCAACTAGAACCCGCTGGCGCTAGGTCGGTCGCGCTTAGTTGAGAGCGGCAGACGGTCAGTCTTGTCTGTTCTGCCTCTTGTTTGGGCAATAACATACTTGACATACCAACATTCCTAAGGATAGCATTAGTCGGTATATGGACAAGACCGACGGGCACTTTTACATCAAATACAACGATGATCGCAATCTGTTCGAGGCCATTCAGTTTGACCCGGAGAACAATAAGCTATGGGCCATCGCAGAAGAGTCAAACTCCCTAGAAGACCTGCTCAAACGATGTCGTGAAAGCGGACTGAAACACCTTGAAGGTGTAGAGAGATCGGCCATCAACGAAGTCCTGCAATGGCTTCGAGATCGCCCAGCACTTGAGTGTGTAGAGGAACTGTGGAATGGGGAGAGCAGCCTGACCAAGAAGGGACCGATAGGGTTCAGCCCGCCGACGCTTGATGGAAGATGAGCGAAGCGAAAAAAGTCGACATACCATCCTTCCTAGAAGCGTTAAAGAATTAAAAACTCAAGTGGAACAGCTGCTAAACGGAATACGGCTAAAGCGTAGCAGGGCATGGAACCAGATCGACACACTCAAGAGAAAATTTACAGCCTTCATCGAGAGTGACCCTTACGTACCACGGGTCCAGTTTGACAGACAACCGCAACAACTCATCATGAGGGCCAAAATCAGGCGCGAGCCCGATCCAATGTGGGGCGTCGAAATCGGCGAAATCATCCACAACCTGCGGTGTTGTCTCGATTACCTCGCCCATGAGTTGTTCATTCGGAGTAACGGAAAGCCGCCGCAAATCGGATCCAAGATTCAATTCCCAATCTTCAAATCTGTCGAGGGATTTGACAGGCGTGGAGTGCAGTTTCTGAATAAGATCAGTTCCGCCGCCATCGCCATGATCCGAGCCGAACAACCGTTCACGCCGGATCATGGCGGCACAGGGGAGGGCATTCAAAGCCCGCTCTGGCATCTCCGTGAACTCTCGAATACCGACAAGCACCGCACCATCCAACTCACAGGGGCCATGGTCCAAGAATTCAGGTTCTCGTTCCCAAAAGTTCTCCGCACGTTCAGACAAAAGATCGTGGAACGCGCCGAAGTCGGGCCAATACAACAGAACGCGATACTTTGCCGAGTCAGATTGCACGGAGCCGAAGAATGGCCCTTTTCCGAGGGTGATATCGACTGCACACTTGCCATTGATGTAGTTTTCCAGCACGGGAGTCCAGAACCGCTGTCCGCGCAACCCGTTTACTCGACGCTCGTAGACATTGCGGACCGAACGGACCGAGTCCTGCGGCAATTTTTCGAGAATATCTGGAACTCCGAATTGTGAGTTCTGCATGTCGCAATCCTACCTAGGATGGTGGTAGACTCTTCCTTGCGGGGGGAAGTATTGGACGCACGACCACAGAGAAGGAAAGCGAAGGCGGGTAGTAGCCGCTCAGCCTCCAAACATGGGAAAAAGAAACTGGATCTGGTCGAAGGGTCAGAAGCGTTCAGTCGTTTCCGATCTGCAATGAAAAATATTCTTAGTGGTCGCGGCGCTTCCCGCGACCCTGCCTCTCGGACTCCTTCTTAGTTAACCGTCGCCTGACTAGGTGCCCTCCCTGCAAGCTCGTCATAGGTTAGACGCCGGCCAACTGCTTGCATCATTGTGATCGTGAACCGCTCGAAGTCTCCACCCTCAGCCGCTCGGTTGTTGAACCGGAAAGCCTGTTCGTCAAGATACCGGAACAGGTGGAACGGCTCGACCGAGATGTAGGTTCCCTTCAGGCCGCGCTTGAGCAACGACCAGTAGTTCTCCATGCCGTTTGTGTGTATGTTTCCGTTGACGTATTCGAAGGTGTGATTGATTACCTGATGGACATATTCGAATGCCAGCCCATAGTAGGATTGCAGCTCGTCGGAGTAGAGTGAAGATCCAGCCTTTACGTTATCGCGCACTTTTGGCTGGATGGATCGTTTGCGCCGATCCGCTAGAACAGTGGTTCGCACCTTGCCGCCCCGTTCAAGCATCCCAAGCACGGCTACTTTGTCCTTCCCACCTGTGCCGGTGATCTGACGCTCCCGCTTCGCGGGGTGCATGTTGCGGGCTTTGCCCCCGATGAAAGTCTCGTCAACCTCGACTTCGCCGCCTAGCTTGGTGAACGATCCTTCCTGCATGGCCTTCCTGATCCTGTGATTCATGAACCACGCAGACTTCTGAGTAACGCCCAGGTGACGCCCCATTTCGTAAGATGAAATGCCGTTCTTGCAGTTCACGACCAGCCAGACAGCCGTGATCCACTTGTCCAAAGCTATCGGAGAGTCTTCAAAGATCGTGCCTGTCTTGAGCGAGAACGTGGGCTGCTTGTGCTTTGCGTAGCACTTCCATACGCGAGCCTTGGCAAGCCACTTGACGCGCTCACCGTCGCACCTAGGGCACGTGACCACGCCGTCGGGCCAGCGCAGTTCAATCATGAACTCGCGGCAGCGTTCGAAATCCGAGAAGTAGCGGACGGCCTCAACTAATGTCGCTGGATGCTTCATAATGAGTGATATACTATAATACTCCGCTTGGTATGTCAAGTATATTATTGCCCTTGTTTGTGCGTGTTCCACGCCACTTCGAGGAGAGCACCGTGCGAAATCCCGTGAGAGACGTGATGGTTATGACTGCAACCGCGGCCCTGCTTGCGGGATTCCTGTACGCGGCGCCAAGTCAGGCCCCGGCCTTCCGCGCAGCCCGTTTGGAAGGAATGCCGTACCCCGACTTGAACGGCATTTGGCAAGCCATGAACACTGCGCATTGGGACCTCGAAGGTCATATCGCGCGCCCCGGGTTGGCAACCGTCCCTGGCCCGGACGGCGACGTCCCCGCAGCAGCGGTCCTTGCGCTGGGCGCTATCGGCGGTGTGCCCGGCGGTCTTGGCGTTGTCGAGGGTGGCACTATCCCTTACCAGGCCTCGGCCGCAGTGCAAAAGCGGGAAAACTTCGAAAACGCGTTGGCGCGTGACCCCGAGGTCAAGTGTTTCCTACCCGGTATTCCGCGCGCCACGTACATGCCCTATCCCTTGCAGATCGTTCAAAGCACGGACCGGATTCTGATGATCTACGAGTATGCGGCCGCTAACCGGACGATCTACATGGAAGACGTCGGTCCGGCGCCTGCCGAGTCCTGGATGGGGCACTCGGTTGGTCGCTGGGAGGGGGATACCCTGGTGGTCGATGTGACGGATCAGGTTGCGGAGACTTGGTTCGACAGGGCCGGGAACTTCCACAGCAGCGGCCTACGCGTGACCGAACGCTACACTCCGACCAGTACTGATCATCTCCACTATGAAGCGACCATCGAGGACCCGGAGGTCTTTACGCGCGCCTGGACTATCAGCATGCCGCTGTACCGTCGCAAGGAACCCGACGTTCAACTCGCGGAGTACAAGTGTGTGCAGTTCGTCGAGGAGCTCCTGTATGGACAACTCCGCAGGGAGCAGTTGATCGGACGCTGGGAAGAAGATCTGGGTGCGCTGGGGGGGAGATTGATCATCGACGTGACTCGCACCCCAGACGAGTGACCTCAATGTCCGGGCCGACGGCCTGGTTCTCCCTCAGCCCTACCGCTCCGGCCTGATTCCGGCCGTTTTCTTCAAGTTCGGTTGTCGAAACCGCCTCGGTCAAGACAGACAGGCGGGTCCTGAGGTATTCGGCGCCAGGGCACTTCCGATCAACGCCGGTTCAACCCGTTGGCCATTCTTAAGCCTCCTCATCACCCGATCGATGCCCACAACACACGGTTTTCCATACTCGCGCGCGATCACTGCGCCGTGCTGGAGAACTCCACCGACTTCGAGCACGACTGCGGCCGCAGTAGCGAACAGAGGCGTCCAGCCCGGGTCCGTGGTGTAGGCGACCCGCACGTCCCCTTTCTCGACCGGTTTCTCCCGCGGGTTGCGGAGCACCTTCACCGGCCCAGTCACCACTCCCGGCGACACGGCCATGCCGACAAGCTCGCCCGGCTACCGGGTTTGGGCCGCGCTCCTCGATGACTCGGTGAACAACTCCGGCACATGATAGGTCAGCACCGCGTTCAGGGTCTTATCGGACACGATAACCGTTTGGTTTTTCGCGTCCACCTCGACACCGCGGGGCTTGTGCAGCATCCGGTCCGGCCCGCCGATGGTCCAGCGGGGCGCCACATTGCCTTCGTCCCAGACGCTCCAGACTCCGACAAACGACTGGTGGGTCGGGTTTCGAATCTGAACGCCGTCGTGTGCGACCAGGATCCAGCCATCGTGGACTCGAACCCTGTTTTGATTGGCGTTGGCCAGCATCGTATTGGGTCCACTGATAACACGTAGCGGCTCGGCGCTGTCCGACGTGCGGTCGTGAACCTTCAGCTCAACTTCTCCGGCCTCGTTATCGTCGATACTGATGTAATAGTCATTCATCGTATCGACCGCCACGACGTTATAGCCCACTGTACGGATTGGCGGTACATTGCCGTTCGCATCGATCGCGAAGACAAGGCCCTCGGTGATGAGCTCATTGTTGACGGGATCGATGACGACGCCCGACGAGCCTCTCATCTGGGTGCGGCTCCCCTGGATCACGCGGAGCGGCGGTTCCTCGCCGCGGGCTTCACCGCGGAACGTCAGGATGGCCTGGGCGAACTGGTTGGGTACGACGATTTCGTCCCGGACTGCATTGTAATGGATGGCATGCATGGTCCGGCCCAGCAGCGACGTCTGTCCTTCGATCCTCCGTACGGGCTCCTCGGCCCCCTCCGCCAGCCTGGCGAAGACCGCAACTTGCGGATGGGCCACTCAGTTCGGTACCAGCAGTTCCTCCCGCATCGTATCGTATGCGACAAAGCCGGGGTTCCCGATCATTAAGCCCTTTGTGCCGGCCGGTCCGCTTCGAATGGTCCGCAGCGGCCGCACGTTGCCGTCCGCGTCTGGAGGATAGACAGTCAGTGAGTGGTTGCCGTAGTTGGACACCCACAGTTCGTTATTGGTCGTATCCAGAAAGATTCCTCCGGGGCTATCCAGGGATGTGTCCGCGCCCTTGATGACGCGGATCGGCGCCACGTCACCCGACGCGTCTGAGGAGAAAACAAGGACCGCATTGCCCGTGTCGTTGGCCACAAACAGCTCCCCGCGGCTCGGGTCCACCGCGATTCCCGCCGGCCAGTTCAGCTCGGTCCGCAGCCCTTCGATTGTCCGCATCGGCGACGTGTTGCCGCTTGCCGTCCGGTCGTACACCGTGATCGACGGTGCAAAAAAGCGGCCGCTGCCCGGAATCGCCAAGCGTCTTCCCAGAGGCATATTCGGTCGCGGCCGCGTGGCCGGGTCGTTTCCTTCGATGGGTCGGCTGGATGCCTGCCCGTGGTTGGTGACGTAGATCAGATCGTTCTGGGTGTCGACGGCGATACCATGCGGGTTGCCCAGCCCCGTCCGGTCGCCTTGGAGCAAGCGGAGCGGTGCTTCCTCTCCTTCGGCATACTTGCGGAACACCACCACCGCAGCGTTGTGCTGGCTGGTGACAAACAGCTCATTGTTTACCGAATCGACGGCGAGGCCGCGGCCCCTCACCTCGCTCCCTGTGTGGAGCTGCCGCGTCGGCGGCACGTTCCCCTCCTGGTCCCGCGTAAATACCTGCAGCGTGGCGGCCGTATCGGCGTCGATGGCGTAAATGTCTCCCGTTTCCGGATCGACATGGAGGCCACAGACGAACTCGATCGCCGTCTGATCTCCAGCGATAATTCGACGGGGTTCGGTAAAGTTCGCCGTCGGCGGTGTATCCGACAGCCGGTCGTAAACGAGGATCTGGAACAGGTTCTCATCGCCCGCCACGACCTCGCCGCGCTCCATATCCACCCCCACCGCGCTGAAACTGGGATACGGGTCCCGAATCACCCGGATAGGATCCCGGTCGAGCCGTTCTCCCCTCTCGGGCTCCCCCTGGAGTGAGGTCGGGGTTCCCACGGGCTCGGGTGAGGGTCCCAAAGCAGCCAGGCTGATGGACTCTTCGGCCCCAGACAAGGCCATCTCCCCGCTCCCGAACGGCAGTGGCTCCCTGGAAATCAGCCGCTCCTCGCCAAAGGTTTGCGTTTTCACCGTTCCCTGCTGCTGACTGCCACCCGAAGAGACGGATCCCGCAGTCAGAGCCAGGAAAGCAACTATGAGTCCGAAAAAACTTGCGCTACGAACCGGCTTCGATGATCGTGCCACACGAGGAGCCATGCCAACCTCCTTGGTCACCAGAAAATTTGGATCTCAGTTTCCGCTGAGTCCGACTTGCCGCTGCGTCGACTCGAACTTGAAGTTTCCTGGCAGCACTCGGATAACTTCGGCGCCCGAACGGGCAGTCTTCGGCTGCAGAACTCATTCTCGAATTGCTGATTATATAACTTTTCGTTTGCGGGGTAACAGGCATTGCGCCCCTCCCCCAAAGGGCAATGTTAATCGGGATCGAACGGCTACGGGGTACTGGCGGATTCCAACCCGGTCCCCGAATCAGTCAACAGTCCGGAGCGGCTGTCGCCGCGTTTCACTGCCATGCACCACTGCCGCTTTTCGATCAGCTAGGGCGATCGAAAATGAAGTGCGTCGACCTGTCGGATCCAGGCCGCTTGAAACCGAAGGCCCGCAGCGGGATAATGTCCCCGCTTCGGTTGGCCGAAGTGCTTACAATATTCGGAGAATCAGTCGAGGGGGGAGGGTCTTAAATGAAAAGGTACACTGGCCTGTTGCTGGCGGTCTTAACTCTGGCGACGGTCGCTTTTGCCCAGACGAAAAATACCAATTATGAAGTGACGTTCTTTGGTGCGCCTCCTCCCGGTCAGGACGTATGGAGCCTGCCCCGGGCGCTCGCGGCCGACGGCCAGGGAACCGTGATCCTGTACCGGGCATTCCAGCCTCCGGTTCTTGTATTCAATCGCGCGGGAGAACTTCAGACAACTTGGGGTGACGGTATATTCCATGACGCCCACAGTATCGATTTTGATCGTGAGGGATCTCTATGGCTGACGGACAGAAACGCCAATATGGTTTACAAGTACACGGTCGACGGACGGGAGCTGATGAGGCTCGGAAAGGACGGCGTTGCCGGAGACAACAGCGCACGGGATGCTTTCAACGGTGTTGCCGACGTCGCTATCGCCCGGAATGGCGACATTTTCGTGGCGGACGGCCATACGAACTCTCGCATTGTGCACTTCACAGCGGATGGAGAGTTCATCAAGATCATAGGGGGCACGAAGGGACCCGGGCCGGGCCAGTTCGATGTCCCTCATTGTCTGACGATCGATTCGAGAGACCGCCTGCTCGTGTGCGACCAACAGCGGGAAGCCGGCAACCCACGCGTCCAGGTTTTCGATCAGGACGGCACCTTTATCGAACAGTGGACCAACATCGGCTTACAGACGCCGACCGGAATCACCATCGCTGCGGATGACACGGTATACATCGGAGACACGTCCGCCAACGCCATCCTCGTCGTCAAAGAGGGACGATTGATCGATACGATCGGAAGTTTGCAGGCCCGGCCGCATCACATCGCTCTGGATCGTGGAACCGGTGTGTTGTACTTTGCCGACCCTATTACGCTGGAAGAGGCAGGCGGTCTGGGACCGGTGGAACGCGTATTGGATCCGGTTCTCCAGGATCCGGGCAATCCGATAGACGGGGGATTGGTCAAACAGGTCATACCGAAGCGATAATCGCATCCTCTGTTTCGGCTACGCCGTCAGAGGCCTGTGCACGGATCACCCGTATCGCACGCATCAGAAGTTAGCGACGGTGGACCCAACCGAGAGAAATGACGAAGGCTTCAACCCGACGAGTGTGTCCGAATCTGGAGCCTAGCTAATGGCGTAGGGTTGGTAGGGGGTGGCGTTCTCGCCACCCTTTGCCACCTCTAAGTCCTCGATTCCCAGTCTCGGCCCCATCAGAATCCGTTCCCAAAACGGTTGGATTTTGCTCAACTTGACAGTACCGCTACGCCAGCCAATACCAAGGCGTTTGAATCGCCTACACTGCCCCTGGTGTGAGTCAGAACCACCCGGTGGCCGTTAATCTGTTTGGCCACGCTCTGCCAGCAATTTGTCATACCCCTCATCGTCGAGGTGAGTGACTGCGATCCAGGCGTGGGACATTTCGTCGCCCGTGCGGCTGCCGTCAAAAACCCACTGATCCGGGTCAGGATTGTTGGGGTTCTTGGCAGTATTGTCATACCACTGCTTGATCACCAGTACGGCACCAGCGGGCAACAATGGAGACACATCAGGATCGTAGATGTGGCTGTGGTGCCAAACGGCGCTCCACTTGGAG
Source organism: Terriglobia bacterium (assembly GCA_965218085.1). Taxonomy (GTDB): domain Bacteria; phylum Acidobacteriota; class Terriglobia; order 20CM-2-55-15; family 20CM-2-55-15. The sequence continues at coordinate 1,765,373 of CBDCKF010000002.1, forward strand.
ATCTGGCTGATCTGCTCAGTGAGGCCGGTCGACGGATAGAACACTTCCAGAGACGCCGCGTTCATACGCAGGTGACCGTGAGGCTGAAAGCTATCGATACGAACTGGATGGTCGAAAGAGTGGAGTCCTTGGGTCATTACATGGCCATGGGGAGGGATGACCAACTCACCATTTTGATAGCCGTCGCGCATCCGATAGTTTTTCAGATCCTGCTCGTAAGGATTCTTCTCGGTAAGATAGTCTGAGTCGTGCAGCCACACACCGAGTTCAACCACGTTGTCCTTGATCACTGAGTTTGGAGCTGTTACGCCCAGACCACCCGGGAACATGTGTATGTCCCAGGCGATGCGTGCTTCAACGGGAAGGAGGCGGCACACGCCTTCCGGCACCAATTCGCCCCATTTGCCCATGGCATACTCGGTAAGCTGAGCAGAGCGCTCGAATTCACCATCTTCATCTGGCGTTTCGAGATACGTGTTAGCGTGGTGGACAACGACCTTGGCATCGTTGCGTGGCTTCACCTGTACAGCCTTGATGCAGCGATCTTCAGTCAGGCCACTGGTCACATAGTGGTTGTGCCACAGGTCGTTACCGCCGACGGGGATGTCAATCGGCTCAGAAGGAATAACCAGGTCAGGCTCTCCAAACCGGTCAACAAAATTCCACGCATCCAGATCAGGCAGATCGGCTGCGGGAGGCACTTTGTCAGCGTCGCCCTGTGGGGCACCCTGCTCCACCCAGGCCACGATCGTGTCGATTTCTTCCTGAGCCAGTCGCCAGTCGCCTAGCAGATCCTGAATTCCGACACCATGGTCGTAGGAGTAAGGAGGCATTTCACGGTTCGCAACTCTAAGTTGAATCAAGGGAGCCCATGGGCGGATCTGTTCGTAATTTTCGAACTGCATTGGGCCGATGCCGCCTTCACGATGGCAAACCACGCAATTTTCTTTCATGACCTTGGCAACGTGGCTACTGTAGGTAATCTGCTCATCCTGCGCCGGGCCGCCGAAAGCAGCCACGGAACCTAGCAGAAGGGTTAATGCGATTATCGTCCTGCTTATGGCTCGTGCTAGTTTCATGCTCTTCTCCTCAGCCCGTCGGTTGCGGGCAACCAGACTTAGAATGCTAAATATCTCTTTCTTGAATGTCTATTCAATTCGCCCATTCCACGCTAGTTTGTAGGGTGCCCCAGGGGTTCATCGTACTGTGAATCGCTGAAAGATGTTGGTCCAGCAGCACTGATCTTTATCGGTGCTGTCAGGGGCGCTGAAGTTGTCCACTTTCACGGAAATGATGTAATCGCCCAGCTCGGAGAAGGTGGCGACGACGCGTGCTACGCCTGAAGGTCCCGCAACTTCCAGTTGATTGGGATCGGGTGCTTCCCAAGAGGTGGAGCGATCATCATCCTCATCGTACGGATTTTCGGGTACCTCCATCGATTCGTGGCGGTTAAACGACACGTCACCCGGACCCTGCCACTTGTTAAAACTGACACCGATCGGCAATGGCTCACCAAACCGGGGATCCGATGGGTCACGGACAGACAAGTCCGTGACATTCACGGTCAGGGTAACCGGCTCGCCAGCTCGCACAGCTCCGTCATAGTCTTCCAGCCCAGCGAACAATCCGGCCGACTGTGGACCATTCTCACCGAAACCGGCCAAAGGCTGGAGAGATCCTTGAGGGCGGGGTAGTATGAAATCCAGTTCGTAAGCGGGCGCGCCTGAGCGGCCAGGCACCTTCAGCAATTCGCCATCGCCGGTCCTGAGATACCACCAGACGTCCTCTGTAATGCGACCAGAGGGAACCGTTACGGGGAAAACTCCCGTGCCACGACCCGCATGGAAATGAGTCGGTTGGTTGCCATCGAATTCGGCAGGCTCGATGTAGTTGTTCGGCCCGAGAGGAATATCAACGGCATCGCTGTTGCGGTTGATGAAGCCGAAGGAAATCATACGGGTTCCGTCTTCATTGGCTACCCACCCCTCCATGACCGGAATGATCGGCAAACCGGTAGGGGGAGCCAATGTGAGGAACCGGGGGTTATCGGTTACCTGTGCCTGCAGAAACTGCGTGGCTACAATCAGCAGAACGGATGCCGTGGCGAGGGTTACTTTTTGATTCTGTCGCATCGATCTACACTCCGATACTGAGGCTATTGTTCTTTATAAGCCACTGAACGGCTAGTTCATCCCTGGAAGTACGATGTGTCCCCCCATCTCCATCTCCATCCGGGATCGGTTGCGTTCCGACCCAGCCAACTCTCCCAGCGCTGGTCCGCCCTGGTTGTAGATTCCCGTCCGGAGCGCCGCAAGCAGGTAGTCGCGGTAGCCCAGTCCGGTCATGATGTTAGACTCCCGATCCGTGAATACCTCCACAACCGCGTCGATGGAGCCGTCTCGATCCGTCACGTCAGGATGTACAAGGAGATCCGCGATCACGACCTCCAACACGTTCAGATTGTCGATGATCCACGCCGCCTCAGGATGACGGTGCAGGAGCAGTGGGGCGATGCCCGGTACCATCGGGATCTCGGAAGGCGCTGTGGTCATTCCACCTGTGTCTGGGAGCTTGCCCTCGAATCGATCGATCGTAGTGCTCACACCACTCGCCACCTCGCTGCCCATCATCAGCGGCTCGAGTGAGGCCAGCTTGAGCCACTGTGAAGCCCAATAAAGCCCGCTGACCCTCGGATAGCCCGCCTTGAACGCACCGGCAAAAGGATGACCGTACATCAACCTGGGATCCTTCGGGTGGCGGGCGACAGAGGCCTGCGGATCGCTCACGTAGTTTTCGATAGCCTCGTTCACTGTAACGAACTTGTCGGTGATTCCATCGTCGACGTAAATGTCGAAGATCCGAGCCTCGAACTCCCGGCCGCGCTGAAGGACCCTCGCCGCCCTCTCGGTTAGGGCGCCACTCGTCGAGAACGCGGCACGGATCTCGCGGAGCGAGTGCCGGCCTTGGATCATTCCCGACAGTTCCGATATAGCTTCCGTCTCCAGCCGGCCGAAGGGACCCATGCGCCGGTCCATATCCGTCACGTCACCTGGGCCCACCTGCATCATTTCGCTCATTGACATGCTTGCGCGCATCGTGAGCATCTCGCGAAGCTCATTCTGCGCGTCTGCTGACTCGCCCGATTCCGTGATCTGGAGAAGTCGATCGTACATGGCCCCTTGGGTGACATCGAAGGCGTCGAAGAGGGTTACGAGCTCTGGAAACTCGCCTCTCAGTTGGTTTCCAGAGGATTGCGCCCGCAAAGTGGGCAACCGCATGAAGCCCAGGCAGGCTAATGTGCACAACGCAATGCGGAGTGAAGTCCGAAGCATCATCAGTTACTCGTTCTTAACGCTAGTCTGCGGTGGCCTGGAAGGCTCCCCAACAAGAGCGGGCCGTGTCTTGGTGCTCTATCTGAGCTTCCGATAACACCGCCTGTCCGAGAGGAGGCTTCGGCAGATGGAGAAGGGACAAAGTAAGGAAAAACAGATATGTATAAAGATGGTAGCGGGGGTAGCATTGACAGGTCGACTCCCCAACCATAGCGGGTACTTGAGCGAGATCCCACGCTGAATGATCCGTGCCCAGGCCGGTCGGCAAGACAACTGGATCTCCCGCCCCCGTCACCTCGTACTGCAGTCGAAGGCCGTTCGATGTGACGCTCGGCATTAGGCCTGTTCCGCTGGTATGCAGCAGCTTGCATCTTAACCGTTAACGAGTGTCTGCTTTCGGCGGTGATCTTAACCGATCGACGCAACACGATCATCTTAATCGAAGGAGATGGAGTGTTGTTCAGAGTATAGACGAAATAAGAGTAACATCGTCGGGAACTGGATTGAAGAACTGAAGGAAAGCGTCCCTGTACCATGATCGGCACCCAACTCCGCCACTACGAAATCCTCTCCGCCCTCGGCAGGGGTGGGATGGGAGAAGTGTGGCGTGTCCGGGATACGAAACTCGGACGTGAAGTTGCGATTAAGACCCTGCCTGAAGAGTTTTCAAAAGATCCCGACCGACTGGCCCGGTTTGAACGTGAAGCAAGACTCTTGGCCTCCCTGAATCACCCGAACATCGACACATCAATCTTGCTGCCGGGTCCGAGGTCTTGGGAAGTCACCACTCCTCCCTCCCCGGGAACCGAAACCGCGACCCAAATCACCCCCACTAAAGGCTCGGATGCTATCGAGGGTTTCCCGCTGGTCCAGAGTCAAGAGATCCCTGAAATCAGCCATGAAAGCCTCATTGATGGCGCGTACCTGGTCTTGGAGCCCGCGTTGGGCTAGAAACGCATTTCCGATAGCTGTTGGGTCTCCGCTCTCCACAGCGGTCCGAAAAGCTTCACGCGCCAAGTCGATTGGGTCACGAAGAATTTCTTGGTCAGCCTGACGATCCTCCAATAACGCTTCGAGACTCGTGATCTGGAACGGGCTCAGATCCAAGGCCTCTTGGAGTCGACCCAGGGGATTCCGTTCACCAGCACCGGGAAAATCACCCCTCCTCGCTCCCCGGTCGCTCACGCCGGGCAGCGGCGTCGGGTTTCCAAAGCCGCCCCGACGGCCCTGCCCGATGACGGGCGCCGTCACTGCAAGGCACAACGTCGCGATTGCGATAACTCTAAGTTTCATCGATTAAGTCTCCTTCCAAATCGTGTTACCCGACACCGGGCTTAAACTGGCCACTCGCCTCATGCGGCTGGCCATACACACGCTTGGACAGTCCCCGGGCCTAAAGGATGCGTAAAAGAATGTTAAGACGTCGAGGTCATCTCGGATCGAAAGGTCATTATCACATGGGGTCATGAAAAGTCATTCTATGAACAGCCTGGCAGGTGTCTCAAGGCCGCTCTCCATCATGCGTTCGGTCTGGTGCGTTCGCAGCAGCTCAGCGCCGATCCGCTTGCTCAGGTACAGTTTGGACTCCCGGTGGTCGTCCAGATTGGGTTGCAGTTTGCGGATAAGTAAAACAAGCGGGGTTTGTAGCAGAGCGGTGGCTAGAGGCACGGCGGGAATGTTGGGGTTAAGCTGTTATGTTACGTTGCAGGAGGCAGAACGGCGAAATCAAGACAAGAGATCGTTCCCGATAGTTAAACCAACGGGACCCAAACATACGACTCCCGCACCGGTTTTTCAGCCGTGTTCAGAACCCGTCCGGTTGAGTCGAATGCATCGGGGCGGCCGGGGCAATGGGGGGTCCACCGAATCAAAACTTCAGCCTGGGCGGCCGCGCCTCCTCCCGTTGCGCAAGGGCGGTGCTGACCATTTCCGTCAGCAGGAGCACTGCACCAAGCAGGCCCCCGATCACGATACGCTTGTCGCCTCTGACTCGTTCAGATCGAACTGCAGACTGAGGGTCCGGATTCATCAACCGCCATCCTGGTGCCGACCGGGATGGCCGGGCACCGGTCATAGCATTCGCGACGACACGTAGGCGGCGACCCCTACGCCCAGGCAGGGATATCCGTCTGGGCCCGAAGAACGCCACCGACCGTCACCGTCCGGAAACCCGCAGCCACACAAGCAATGAACATGCCGATCGTTCGAATCTCGTGAGGCTACTTCGCGCGGGTGCTCAGTCCCTGCGCGAGCGTCTGTATCTTGAACACCGCTCCGGCACCGACCAGGTAGAGGGTCCTCCTGTCCGGACCGGCAAACGCGACGTTCTGGGGCTTTCTCAGGTTGAAGCTCTCGCCTCCCCAGACGGCCGGAATGACGCCTAGATGTTCTCCCTGCGGGCTGAATACTTCGACACCCACGTTCGTCGCCACGTAGAGGCGCCCCTCGCTGTCGACCGCCAGACCGTCCGCCCCGTTGTCCTCCGCCAGCAACCGGTCCTGGTGTCCCGGCACGGTGACGCTCGTGTACTTCGCGAACTGACGCCGATTGGCCAGCGTGCCGTCCGGCAACACGTCGAACGCCAGCAGATACTCGCCGTCCTTGTCGTTGGCGTAGAGCGTCTGCTCGTCCGGGCTCAGCAGCACACCATTCGGATTGGCAATGCGTTGCTCGACCCGGGTCACCTGCCCGCCATTCGGCGGCAGGTAGTAGATCCCCTCCTGGTCCGTGAAGTAGACGTCGCCGCGCGCACCCACCACGAGGTCATTGAGACGACTGAACGGCTTCCCCTCGAAACTGTCTGCCAGTGTGGATTCGCTGCCCGACGGATACAGCACGCCGACCTTCTCGTTCCCCCGCGCGCGCTGCACGGAAATCAGGCGGCCCTGCGGGTCGAACCCCACCGCATTCGCCGCGTTGGAGGGCTCGACGAAGGTGGAAGCGTTGCCGTCCCCGTCGATCCTGGTAATCTTGTCGGCATCGGAGAAGAGGAGGCTTCCGTCCGGCATGCCCACCGGACCTTCGGTCCGCCGGAATCCGGCCTGGACCAGTTCGATCGGAGTGCCGGGGGCAACCACGCCGGCGATGGCCGGCGCGACGAGTTCGGTCGGCGGTGGAATCTGCGGCCGGCCCTGCGGGTGGGCAGCAAGGCCGGACAGCAGGACGAGCGACGGTATAAGCGTCTTTTTCATATCCGACTCACCTCAGCCGTTTCGACTCATTTTCTGGTCGAACAGCTTCTGGAATTGCTCGGGGTTCGCGTCTTTTCTCTCGATGAAGAAGTACGCGTGTGGTTTTTCTCAGTCCACATCGGTCAGCGTGCCGGTGAACTCGCCGCAGTTCGATCGGTCGAACTCGGCTGCAATCGAGTGATGTGCCAGTGCCGGCGCCGCCGCCAACAGGCAGGCGGCCACGACGAGCGCACTCAGAAGATGCAGGGGATGTCGCATTACGGGTGCCCCGAATAGGATCACTTTTTGTACCCCACTTCCCAGGGGGTTGTCCATAGCTAATCTGGCGAAAGGGAAGCACGAAATTCCCGAGTTCGTTTTCCTCGGGCCGGGCGTTCTGCTGAAGGTTGGGAGCCGCACGGAGGGCAAGCCCGTCGACATGAACAACTACCGTAACCGCGTTTTCCTGAAGGCATGCGATCGCGCAAAGATTCGCCTCCGCCGGTTCCGGACCCGCGTCGAAGAGCTGCTCTACAAGAGTGCGCCCGCCAGCGTCGAGCGCTACGACTCGATGCGAAGCAAGGCGATCAGGTTGCCACCCACGATCGCTTCCTTTTCGTCGTCGCTCAACGACGGTGCGTCGAGAATCAGGTCCAGAGTATCGGGCCAGTCGGGGGCAGTCATGTTGGGGCTGCGGATGTCGGTGCCATAGACGACCTGGCTCACGCCCATCTCCGCCACGAGATGTCGCAGACCCTCCTGCGAAAACACCATCGTATCGGCCAGAATCTGCGTCCTGAGATACTCGCTCGGCTGTTTCTGATTGAGGCAATCGGCCCTCCCCCGCACCTGGCACGCCACCTCGGTGCGCCCGAAGTACGAGGGGAGGTACCCACCTCCGTGCGAGCCGCACACCTTCAGTCCCGGAAAACGATCCAGGGTGCCGTCGAAGATCAGGTGGGACAGGAAGATCGTGGTTTCCAGCGGGTTACCGACTACGTTGCCCAGGTCGCCCCTGGCATCCAGACCCCCTTCGACAATGACGTTGTCCGCTCCACCTGGGTGCACGAAGACCGGCACGCGGAGCTCCTCCGCCTTGGCCCAGAAGGGGTCGAAACGGGGTGAAGAGGGCACCTCGCCGTTCACGTGCCCGCCGATCGAAGCGCCACGTAGTCCCAACGTCGTGACGGCGTGGTCCAGCTGCTCCGCCGCCAGATCGGGATGCTGCAAGGAGACGGACGACAGAGCGACGAACCGATCCGGGTGGGCATCGCACCACCGCGCGAGCCCTTCATCTTCCGCCCTGACGATCCGGCTCGCGAGGTCACGATCGGCTGCGTACCACCAGTACCCGTTCACGCTCAGGACCTGCACGTCGATACCTCGCGCGTCCATCCGCGCTATTCGGCCCGGGCCCATGACCCGGCCTGCGTTCACTGACCGCTCCAGGCGGGTACCCCGGACGACCTCCTCCACGTCCCGCGCCTCGGCGTGCGCGTGCATGTCGACGACCTTCACGCGCCGGCCGCCGATGAACACCTCCCTGCGTTCCCCTTGAGCCACCGTAGTCAGCGCGCGGCCCAGCACGAACGCACCCGCAGTTGCGGTTCCCATCGTTTTCAAGAAGCCCCGGCGATTCGGCATCGCGTCCCTTCTTCTCCGCGTCAAGCGGTCTCGTGACAGTTTCATTTCACTCAATTCCAGCGTTTCGTATTCTTTAGCCAGATTTTCGAAGTGCAGTCTGGTTGCCCCTACGTTCACGCTGTTCGAAACGCTTCGCACGTTCGGGCCCGGCATGCGCCCTATTGCTTCTCTTCGAGTGACATCATGATCTCTTCCCGGATAGCGTTGTTGCATGGATCGGGGCGGAGATGGAATTCGCCCTTTCCCAAGCGGTAGCGTCAGGCGATACGCTCGAACACAGGCCGTCCGAGTGCGGTCATTGTGTTCAGGACTTTTTGGCCGAGTTGGATCTCCGTGATCTGCCTGGAGAAGCTGCGGGATTGGAGTCTGCGGCCGATGACACCCTTCCAACGGCCGATCTGCGTTTCTATCCGGCTGCGCCGGTTGTACCCTGTGGCCACTTGCCAGGCCATGCGGCCGTTGCTGCGGATCTGAGCAATATGGCGATCCCGAACGGTTGGATCCCGCGCCGATTGCGGTCGGATCGCTGCGTTCTTTGGCGGCGGTATAACCACATCCAGGGTCTCCCCATACCGTTCCCTCAGCAGATCTCGTGTAGACGCTCCATCATAGGCGCCGTCAGCCAGAAAGCCCGCGACCGGGGCATCGAGTTGATCCAGGAGCCCGGGTAATGCAGTGCTGTCTCCAACGTCATCGTGAGTCAGATTGGCGCAAACAATCGCACCGCTGGCCAGGTCCAGTCCGAGGTGGAGTTTGCGCCAGCGGCGGCGTATTCCCTTGATTTTATGCTTCTGCGCGAGCCATTCCCCTTCGCCGAAGATCTTGAGGCCGGTACTGTCCACCACCAGATGGACAGGCACAGATCCGGCTTGCATCATCACCTGAGCGATGCTCAAGCCGTTTGCACGACCGGACAGTGTGGAGAAGTCCGGCACCCGTATATCCAGCCCCATGAGCGTGCCGATGGATCCCATAAGTCCCTGCGTTTGCCGCAACCCAAGCCGATACGCCGTGCGCAGCGTCAGGCATGTCTCGATCGCCAGATCCGAGTATCTCCGCTGGCCACCCCGTGACGTGCGGCTCGGCGCGCTCCACACACTTTGAGCCTCCTCACTGACCCAGATCGTCAGATCACCCCGCTGGCGCAGGCTCTCGTTATATTCCGCCCAGTTGATCACCCGATACTGCGCCTTATCAAACTTGTGCCGTCGGGCTGCGTTGAACTTATGTGGCATCTAAGTTATCCCCGGTGTTGAAAAACACGATGATAAGGCATCCTTCGGGATGATCCATGCAACAAGGTTCACGCGAGGGAAGGTCCCGGAATCGCGGGAAGAAATAGACCGTCCGGATGCGAAGACGGGCAACCAGGCAAGCGCGGGTGGGGTCCGCTCTTGTCGTTTGGTAGATGTGTTAGATGTGATAGATGGCTTTGGGTCCCAGAACTTCTTACTCTCCGTAATGTGTTCGGGCGCGCTCAACATAGATAATCCGGTTTCCCTCGTCCAGGCTGTAAACGATGCGGTCCCGATAGGTGAGCCGGTAGGAATAGCTGCGGGCAAGATCCCCGAGGAGTTTCTTGCCTTCATACGGATTGGGAGCTAGAACCTCAACAAGAATATCTCTGAGTTTGCGGCGGAGCTTGGGAGTGAGCTTGCCGACATCCCCCGCGGCCTCCTTCGTGAAGCGGACCTCGCACCGACGGGTCATTTCCTACCCAATACTTCTTCCATTGGATAGGTTTCGCCCTTATCGATCTGACGTCGCGCGCGGCGAATGCTGTCGCGGAGGCCGGGAGTTGAAAGCAGTTCCAGTGTTTCCAATAAGCTGTCGTAGTCTTCGTGTGAAACTATGACAGCATCGCCGTCTTTCGTCGTTACACGGAACTCCTGATGGCCTGAAACGGATTTCTTTAGAAGTTTGAATAACTGTTGCCGGGCTTCGGTCGCTGTGATCGTTTTCATATAACCACCATATGTACAGGATTATGTACATATTCTAACCTGCGGCTTTCCTGATCTCAATGCGGAGATTCCGTACCGTCTCAAGGTACCCACACAGACACGGCACCGTGTTCTCTCCGCTTCCCCGCCGGCTTCACCCTGATTTCAACGTCGTGACCGAGCGCGGTCAGAAACTCCATCAACCGGCCAACAGAAAAATTCCCAGAGCGCTTACGCATCAGCGTGGACACGTGGGGCTGGCTGATCCCGAGGATCTGGCCGGGCGGGGGAATAAGTTAGGTTTACCAGAGACCGGAGGGGTCGGCTTCCGCGGGAGTAGTCGATCCTTGCCGCCAATTCGCTTTTGTTTTACTGTGTCCCCCACTAGTTCGTTTAGTCACAGCGCACCCACAGAAGACGAGCGTGTGCGCAGGCTAAGTCTGAGTTTCGAAGCGGTGTGGGGACGCTGATTCGTGATCGGGAGAGGACTATGTCCAAGAAAGAGAACGGCAACGAAAGTGAAGGGTTCCTTGGCAAATTGGCCCAGGGAACGGCGGTGAACGTTTCTACCTGGATCATTACTGGGACTTTGACGCTCATGGGCGCCGCTCTGTTGTTCGTTGGCGCCCAGCTACTGGCGATCCGTGATCACGTCGTTGAAGTGCCCGATATTAAGGCATGGGTCGGTTACGCGAATCCTGCGCTTTCTGCGATGGCGGCCTCTGAAAGGATCGACGGGCTTGAAGCGCAGTACGCTAACGCGCTCCAGGAACTTATGATGGCCCAGGTCCAGCTGGACCAGCTGCTGGGACCTGTGGATGGGGAGGCTACCCGTCAAAATCCGGGGCAGCGTAGGGATGTTGGCATATTGATTAATCGGATAGGCGATGCGCGTCGCTTCGTTAACGAGCCGGCACTCAAAGTAACAAACGCAAGCAACCAGCTGAGTCAGACTATCCCCGTTGTAGGTTCCTACCGCTTTGATTCGGCGTACGAAGATGCGGAGATCATGCTGACCGTACCGGCCTCGACCCAATTGGGTTGGGATTCGAACGCAATGAGAATGAATGTAACTGTCGAACGGATCGCGGACTAAAGTCTCCTGCCGGTGGGTAACAACTCGTACGTTTGGGCATGGGCGGACAACCGGTCGAAGGGAGGGGGCAATCGAACGAAAGACGGTTGCCTCGGATATGGTCTCCGTCCCCGAACTCCGCAAGTGATATAAGGAAGCTATCGAGGTAAGCCATGACGTTGATGCAGTGGAAACAAGGGATCCGAGCGGCCCTGGTCCTGGCCTTGGCCATAGCCGGCTCTCTGATCATTCCCGTCGTTCCTGTTGCCGCGCAGAACCCAACGCAATTTGAAGGACGGCTGACACCCGTCCCCGTTGACCGCGTGACACGGAACGACATTACAGGGATCGGTTCCATGTCGGCAGTCCTGGAAGGGACGCGGTTGACGATCACGGGATCGTTTGAAGGCCTCAGGGAGCCAGCGACCCAGGCCAACGTCCATCGCGGGCTGCGGACCGGTGTCCGGGGGACGGCGTTTTATGAGTTATCGGTCTCACCGGCGAGGTCGGGGGAAGTCTCCGGATCCCTGGACCTGAATCCGGATTTAATCGAAAGCCTCCATGACGGTAGGCTCTACGTGCAGATTCACAGCAAAATAGCGCCCGAGGGCAACCTCTGGGGCTGGCTCTTGAATCAGTAGGAGGGACGACGATGTGGGCTAAGCGACATTTTAAAAGACACGCTGAATGGGGGCTTGTGCTCATCGCTGTGATGGCCGTTGCCGGAGGGTGGAATGGGGCCGAAGCTCAGACCGTGTACAGTCGGGCCCAGGCCGAGGCCGGCCAGGCGGCCTACGGGGCCGAGTGTGCGATGTGCCATCAGAACGATCTCTCCGGCGCGGGCGGGGCACCTGCCCTGGCGGGAACCGACTTCGTCAACCAATGGCGCACCGAAAGCGTGGACGCATTCGTTGCCGCCACCCGGGCCTTGATGCCACCGAACAATCCGGGGGGACTCTCAGAACAGACCTATCTGAACATCACGGCGTTCATCCTGCAGGCCAACGGTGCCGTTTCTGGGAACCAGCCCCTCATCGCGGCGGTGAGCGCCGAGATCGGTGCGCTGGCCACCGGGATTGCGCCCGCAGGCTTGTTTGAAGGCGCGGCTCCGGTTGAAGCGGCCGAAGCTCAGGGCGTGACCGTCCCCGGAGTGGTGGAAAACTTTGTCCCGGTGACGGCAGCGATGATGGCCAATCCCGACCCCGCCGACTGGCTGATGATTCGGGGCAACTATCAGGCCTGGAACCACAGCCCCCTGACCGAGATCACGCGTGAAAACGTTTCAGACCTGCGACTCCAGTGGGTGTGGTCTATGGAAGACGGTGTGAACCAGTCGGCCCCCATCGTCCACGACGGCGTCCTTTACTTTAACAGCCCCGGCAACGTCATCCGGGCCATGAACGCCACCGACGGCGAGCTCATCTGGGAGAGCCGTTTGGGTGGACCCAGCGACAGAATGCGCGGCATAGGCATCACCGACGACAAGATCATCTACGCGAGACCCGACACTGTGCTGACGGCGCTGGACGCGCGAAACGGTGCGATCGTGTGGGAAACCCTTATGGGTGAAGGTTTCAGAAGCACCAGCGGGCCTATGGTCATCGGGGACACGATCGTCGCAGGGCTGGGCGGTTGCGGGACCTATAGAGAAGAGAAGTGCTACATCAGCGGCTATGACGCCACCGACGGACGGCAGCTCTGGAAGTTCAATACGGTGGCCCAGGAAGGCGAGCCCGGGGGCGAGACATGGGGAGGACTGGATAACCTGCTCAGGGCCGGTGCGGAAACCTGGATCACGGGCAGCTATGATCCCGAGCTCAACCGGACCTATTGGGGTGTGGCCCAACCCAAGCCCTGGGTGCCGGCAACCCGTGGAAACAGCACTCGTGATGACGCTCTATATTCGAGCACGACCCTGGCCTTGAATCCGAACACGGGTGAACTGGACTGGTATTTCCAGCATGCTCCCGGCGAGGCGTTGGACTTGGACGAAGTCTTCGAGCGTGTGCTTGTGGATGCGGGCGGCCGACGCCTGGTGTTCTCGATCGGGAAGCACGGCATTCTGTGGAAGGTGGACAGAGAGACCGGCGAATATCTGGATCACACCGAAACCGTCTTTCAGAACGTCTTCGACAGTTTTAATCCCGACACCGGACGACCCCAGTATCGAATCGACATCGTCGAAGGGGAAACCGGCCAGTGGATACAGGGTTGTCCATCGACGGAAGGCGGCCACAACTGGCAGGCGATGAGCTACCACCCGGGAACCGAACGTCTGATCATCCCACTGAGTCAGAGTTGCCTCGAGATACGCGGCCGCCGGATCGCGCTCGAAGCGGGCAGCGGGGGGAATGCGGCCGACCGGAAATGGTATGAGATGCCCGGGACGAATGGGAACGTGGGCAAGTTGGCCGCATACGACGTGAACACGCTGGAAGAAGTGTGGTCCTATGAGCAGCGCGCACCGTTTTTGACGGCTGTCGTGTCGACGGCCAGCAACATCCTGTTTGCCGGGGATCTGGATCGGAAGTTCCGGGCGTTTGATGTGGAGACCGGGGAGATCCTGTGGGAGACGCGGCTAGGGACCTCAGTACAAGGGTTCCCACTGACTTTTGCTGTCAATGGGAAGCAGTATGTTGCGGTCACGACGGGGCTGGGTGGTGGAAGCCCCCGAGTGGTGCCCGGCTTGATTACCCGGGAGATTCAGCATCCTGCCAATGGGAACGCGATTTGGGTTTTTGCACTGCCGGATGGGAATTAGTTAGGTATGTTGTGCGGGCAGGCATGGGGCCCCACGCCTGCCCGCACAACAATCCGAAAGGTCTCTTCTCGACCCCAACCTGCGAAAATTCTGCACCTACAGGAACACGGTTTGCCGGCCGATATTAATAATTATCCGGGCCGACAGTTAGATCGTGGATCTCACCTTGATATGGCGAGTCCTTGACGTCGACGACAAGGCCTCGGCGAACGGGATTCCATCGAACGTATTGCCATTTGCTTTCGTAGGACTCTGACGAACGCAATAGAAGGTCTGGAAGATTCTCTTGAGAGCACCATTAGTTTGGTATACGGATTGCTTCTTTATTGAGGAGCAACGGGAGGTGGGTATGATGTTGCAATCAATCATTCTTGTTACTGCCGCTACAATTTCGCTTGTAGCCGGACTGGCGCTCGTTGCTGACGGTGTCAGGCGCCTGTTTCACAGGACACGGAAAGCCGATCACGTATTACACGTTTGAGCCCGGCCGGTGTGTTGTTGTGTCACAAAGGCAACATTGCCAGCCATCGTTGACACCCCCGGCCATCGCTTCGCCCCCGGCTAAATCCCCATCTGCCATGATCTGATCGATTCAAACGGATAGATCAACATCACGATATTCAGCAGCAGGCCATCGCGGATCCAGATCGCCAGGGCGACTTCGGTGGCTGCGAACAGAACAATAGACCGCCGCCATCCCATCCAGGTTGCCAGCAGAAAGCCGCCGGTACAGACGGCAATGTCTGAGAAGGAGTTCAGTACGGTATCGCCCTCGTAACCGGGCGCGATTGTCGCTTCTCGGTAACGGTTGATGACAAAGCTGGTGTTTTCTAAGACTTCCCAGACCGACTCCATCCCAACGGCCAGGCCAATCCGAAATTCCGAAGACAGACCTCCTCTGAACGGTGTCATGATCCAGAAGGTCACTAGTGACCTGTAACACCCGAATCGGGAGCAGCGCCGATGGGTCTTGCCGGGGAGATCGAGGCGCGAGACGGAAGTCGATGTCTTCACATCGATGACGGCTCGCAACAAAGATATCGCCGGCAACCCCCATCGGCCCAAAGGGTTCGGGCGAAACGGCATTGTCTTCGTTGTCGTCGTCGCCTCGCAATGTAAGGCCATTTACTCGTTGTCGACTCCTAGAATCCAACGCCGTTTGGCCCGAACGCTGCTCCCGATTCGGGTGTTACAGGCCACTAGGCCATGAAGCACGTGGGTAAAGGAATAGGGATCGAAGAAATGCTGCGAATTGTGGGCGCTGTTGATGTCGCCCGCCCAAGGGTACAACTCGCCGCAGGAGCACAGCCACAGACGACCCTGGCTTCGAAGTTGGAGGGCGGCGAAAACAGCTACGACGCCGATGGCTGCACCGAGCATTAGTCTGCGTCGGACGGGCGTAAAATCGGCGGGCATGGGTGGAATCTAGTTTAGCCTGATCCACCCTGTTTTGCGGTGATCTCACGCTCGCTGTATCGTATGGGTGTGATGGACGATAGCTTGACTGAAGATAGCGCCCAGGAGTGGCCCGAGCGGCCGGCGCTTTTTCTGGATCTGGACGGAACGTTGCTGGACTTTGCAAACGAACCCGAGGGTGTCGAAGTTTCGGAAAGAGTCCGTGACTTGCTCCCCCGCTTGCACGAGTTTACCGATGGGGCAATCGCGCTTGTCAGCGGACGGACGATGGACGACCTCGATCACCTCCTTGCGCCACACAAGTTTCCGGTGGCCGCGGTCCATGGTTTGGAACTGCGGGACGGTGACGGGCGCATCACGCGTACAGAAGTAGACCGGGAGCTGCTCGGTCGAATCGAGCTGACCTTAGGTCGCTTCGTCGAGGAAAACCCGGAAACCTTGCTCGAACACAAGGGGGCGAGCCTCGCGCTCCATTACCGCAAGAGGCCGGAGCTGGAAGAGGCCGCGATCGCTATGGTCGAGAAGACGTTGAGCGAAGTTGGATCAGACCTCGAGGTCCTCTGTGGCAACAAGGTCGTCGAGATCAAGCCGGAAGGCGAGGACAAGGGAAGCGCCATCGTCCGCTTCATGAAGGAAGCGCCGTTCGCGGGAAGAACGCCGGTCTTTATCGGCGACGATGCTACCGACGAGGACGGTTTCCGAACGGTCAACGCACTCGGGGGCGTGTCCGTCAAGGTGAACTCGGGTGAAACAGCAGCCGCGGCGCGATTGCCCGATGTGGATGCAGTATTGAACTGGCTCGAGGAACTGGTGTCGTCATGAGCAGCTTAGCACTAGGCGTCATCGGAAACTGCCAGATCGCCGTATTGGTGGACCCGCGCGGGCGTTATGTCTGGGGCAGCTTTCCACGAATCGACAGCGATCCCTTCT
Source organism: Terriglobia bacterium (assembly GCA_965218085.1). GTDB lineage: Bacteria > Acidobacteriota > Terriglobia > 20CM-2-55-15 > 20CM-2-55-15. The sequence continues at coordinate 1,781,644 of CBDCKF010000002.1, forward strand.
TCTGCTCGCTCTTGAAGTCGAAGCTGAAGTCGAACGGCGAGGCCGATCAAACCGGCTTCTTCGACATTGATCTGGTGGACTTTCAGAGCTCCGAGCAGTCGTATGTCGACAACACAGCCATCCTGACCACCACCTTGGTCGACGGTTCCGGCGGCGGGGTAAAGATCACCGACTACGCACCACGCTATCAAAAATTCGGGCGGAGCTTTCACCCGATCATGGTCGTACGCCACATCACGCCGGTCTCGGGCACACCCGCTTTGAGAATCCGCTTGCGACCCAGCGCCGACTACGGCAGCCGCAAGCCCGACATCGCCCATGGCAGCAACCATATCCGCTTCAGCAACGGCAACTTCACCTTACGGCTGACGACGAACGCACCGCTGGCCGCCGTACTCGAAGAGCGCGTCATCGTTCTCGAAAAACCCATCACTCTGCTGCTCGGCCCGGATGAATCCATTACCGAAAGTGCCGGCCATATCGATCGCGCAATGTATGGGGAAACGAAGGCGTACTGGGAAAACTGGACGCGGGCCCTGTCGATTCCCTTCGAGTGGCAGGAGGAAGTCATTCGTGCCGCCATCACATTGAAGCTCTGTACGTATGAAGATACTGGCGCGGTGCTGGCGGCACTGACGACCTCAGTACCGGAGGCACCCGATAGCGGCCGCAACTGGGACTACCGCTACTGCTGGCTACGCGACAGCTACTACACCGTCCAGGCCCTCAATAGCCTCGGTGCGACAAAGACGATGCAGCAGTTTCTGACATACATTTTCAATCTCGTCGCCGAACACGCGGAAGAAAAACGTCTGCAACCCGTGTATGGCATTTCGGGTGAACCGGCACTGACGGAATCCACAATCGAGAGTCTCGAAGGCTATCGCGGAATGGGTCCGGTCCGTGTGGGCAACGCCGCCTACAATCAGCAGCAGAATGATGTCTACGGTGCGACGGTCCTGGCGTCGACGCAGAGTTTCTTCGATCGACGGCTGGTCGAAAGCGGGGGCCAACGCGAGTTCGAGCGGCTCGAATCACTAGGCCTCCGGGCAGCGGAGGTATTCGATCAGCCCGACGCCGGCCCCTGGGAATTTCGCGGCCACAGCGATGTGCATACCTATTCGAGCGTCATGTGCTGGGCCGCCTGCGATCGTTTGTCACGTATCGCGGCCCATCTCGGCTCGCCCGACCGCGCCGAATTCTGGAAAGACAAGGCGAACGGTATCAGGAAGACGATCATTGCCCGCACATGGAGTGCGGACAAGAACAGCTTCGTGGCAACCTTCGGGGGGGATCAACTGGATGCGAGCCTCCTGACGCTTCCGGACCTGGGCTTCATCGCCGCCGATGATCCGAGGTTCCTCGGGACACTGGAGGCCGTCGAAAATCACTTGAGGCGGGGACCCTATGTGTTTCGCTACGACCGCTCTGACGACTTTGGCACGCCTCAAACGGCCTTCAACATTTGCACGTTCTGGTACATCAACGCCTTGGCCGCTGTTGGACGGGAAGCTGAAGCGCGGGTGTTGTTCCGGAACATGCTCGATCGTCGAAACGCGCTGGGACTGCTTTCCGAAGATCTGGATCCCGACACCGGTGAGCTGTGGGGCAACTTTCCACAGACCTACAGCATGGTGGGCGTCATAACGGCTGCGATGCGCCTCAGCCAAAAATGGGAGCAAGCTTTGTGACTCGACTCGTAGCAGTATCCAACCGCGTCGTGGCTCCAAAACGCGGCAAGACTTCCGGAGGTCTGGCCGTGGCCCTCTGGTCCGCCTTGCAGGACCACGGCGGCCTTTGGTTCGGATGGAGCGGTGAAACCACAATTGACGAGCCCGCTGACCCGAAGGTATCGAAATCCGGTAATGTTCAGTTCGTCACGACGGACCTCGACAAAGAAGACTTCGAAGACTATTACAACGGTTTTGGCAATGACACCTTATGGCCCCTGCTCCATTTCATGCTCGGCTACTTCAAGTACGACCAGCTCCAATACGACGCCTATTGCCGGGTGAACCGGTTCTTCGCCAGCAAGCTCGTTGGCTTCCTCACACCGGATGACGTCATCTGGGTCCACGACTACCATTTGATTCCGCTCGGGGTCGAACTGCGGAGGCTCGGGGTGCGTCAACCCATCGGCTTCTTTCTGCACGTGCCGTTCCCGCACTTTGACGTGATCCGTGCCCTGCCCTGTTACGAAGAGATTCTGCGGGCGCTGGCAAGTTACGACGTTATAGGCTTTCAGACCGAACGAGACCTCTCGTCTTTCCACGACTGCCTCACGCAAGCGGAAATCGGCGGCGTCCTCCTACCTGACGGCCTGGTGACGGCATTCGGACGAACGTTTCGTGCCGAGGTTTTCCCGGTCAGTATCGATGTGGATGCATGCCAGTCGCTAGCCTCTGAAAATTTGGAACACTTTCCGGTACAACGGCTTGCGACAAGCGTTGGTGATCGGCGTCTGATCATCGGCGTCGATCGACTCGATTACAGCAAGGGCCTCGAACTGCGGTTCCGGGCCTTCGAAAATCTCTTGATGAACAATCTGGAACTGCGGGGACGCGTTTCACTGTTGCAGATTGCATCGCCGACACGGACGGGCGTGAGGACTTACGATCGAATCCGCGAAAACCTCGAGCAGGCTACGGGTAACATCAACGGCCGGTTTGCCGACATCGACTGGGTTCCGATTCGTTATTTGAATCGACTCTACGAACGCCCGGTCTTAATGTCACTGTATCGGCTGGCGAGCGTGGGGCTCGTGACCCCCATTCGCGACGGCATGAATCTCGTTGCCAAAGAATATGTCGCCGCCCAGGATCCCGAAGATCCGGGCATGCTCGTGCTATCGACCCTGGCAGGCGCGGCCGGGGAGCTCACCGCAGCCGTGCTGGTCAATCCTTACGATCAGGATGGGGTCGCCGACGGTATTCGCAGTGCGATCGAGATGGCTGTCGAAGAGCGTCAGGAACGTTATGCGGATATGATTGCCGTCCTACGCAAGAACGACATCCACACCTGGCGAAAAAACTTCGTTACAGCGCTGACGGAAGAGGGTCGGAAATCGAAGCGATCGCCGGCACAGGCGGGTTAGCCCGCGCTTATAACGCAGCGCCTAACAGCTCCTGCGATCGGTCGGCAACCACCTGTTGCAGGTTATTGCCGTGACTGTCGATCGTCACGACGGCAGGGAAATTCTGGACCTCTAATTCCCAAACCGCTTCGGGACTGCCAAATTCTTCGAGGCGGACGCTCAGAACCCGTTGGATACACTGCGCGTAGATCTGGGCGGCGCCTCCGATCGCGTGCAGGTAGACGGCGCCGTGCTCCTGACAGGCCTTCTGGGTTTTCGCACCCATGCCGCCCTTTCCGATCACCGCCTTGATTCCGAACTTCTTGATAATGTCGGCCTGGTAAGGTTCCTCGCGAAAGGACGTGGTTGGACCTGCGGCGACTACCTTGTGTTCGCCGTCTTTCTCGAGCACAACCGGTCCGCAATGGTAAATGACCCCGTCGCGGATAACATCGAGTTCTCCACCTTCATGGAGATACTTGTGCACCTCATCCCGCCCCGTAAACACAACCCCGTTGAGCAATACCACATCGCCAACCTTCAGACCGCGGACATCGGCCGCACCCAGCGGCGTCTCCAGACGGACGACTTCACCTTCGGGCAGAGTCAGATCCGGCGTCGGTTCTTCCCCCTGGAACTCGTGTTCAGCCGTGTAGAGCCAGTCTTGCACCGTGCCTTCAACATCCAGCACCACGCCGCGCCGCCTGTAGGCCCAGCACATATAAGCGATCGTAACGAAAAACGACGCCGGCAAGCGGTTCAGCTTGCCCACCTTGCAACAGCCTACGGTGAACTTTCCGGCAAAACCCATCGGCCCGATGTCGAGCGTATTGGCCTCTTTCATGATCCGGGATTCAAGGTCGGCGAGCACGGGATCCGGACTGCTATCGTCAACGGACCTCAACAACTGATGTTTCGCGAATTCGTAGCCTGAAGCTCGATCACCACCGATGGCCACACCCAGAAAGCCCGGGCCACAGCCCTTTCCCTGAGCCTTCCAAACCGCGTCAAGAATGCAGAAACGTACGCCCTCCATGTCCCGGTTGACCCAATGGCCTTGAATCTCCGCTGGCAGACTGTACTGGGCGCTCATGTTCTCGCAGCCGCCGCCCTTCAGGATCAGGCGGATATCGATATCGGAGTCGCGCGTCTGCTCCCAGTGAAAAACCGGGCTCCCGGGACCGAGATTGTCCCCACTGTTCTTCCCGTCCACACTGTCCACAGAGTTTTGCCGGAGGTAACCCAGTGATGTCGCCTCCTGTACTGCTTCGCGGGATAGATCAGCGAGTTGCGGTTGATCCACGCCCACAGGAGTCTTGATATAAAAGTTGATCGTCCCGGTATCCTGGCAGATCGGCAGGGATCTCGCCTTCGCCAGACCGATGTTCTGGGCCACCAGTTCCAAGGCAAAGTCGGCCTTAGACCCGGAGGTCTCGAGCTTGCGCTGGAGGTCGATCACATTCTGAATGTCGGGGGGGAGGAAGGCGGAAGTACGCCGGATGAGTTCAAGGATATTCTCGCGGAACGTTTCTCTGTTCATGGGGTCCAGTTTATCAGTTTTGGAACCCTGATTGTTATGGGCGGTTGGGGGTGCAGCACTTGCGTAAAGTCAAATCCGCGCGCTATGTCATCCGAAGGGTTCGGCGCTGGGAGGGGATTTCGCTCGGTCGTTCATTCGGACATCCTGTCCGAACGAGCGGCGACCCTCTCCATCAGGATGATGGAGAGGCCTATTTGGATCAGCGGAATGTTGATTGAGTTTCTAGAACGAACCCACAGCGTTCCTCGCTGCGGGTGGACCGCTTTCATAGTAAAGACGCGGAAGCCGAGGCGTCTAGACTAATAAAATAATCGGATCGGTCTGAGACAAACCCGGAACACTAGTGACTGGGCCGCGAGTTGCTTGGGAACCCTCTCTGAATGACCCCGGTTCTACTCCTCTGTAGAGGGCGGCGACAGGCGGTCCAAAACGTGCTCCTGCACCCATTTGGGATCCCACCATTCGATGGGATTGACCGGTACGCCGTGCAGAAAGAGACCGAAGTGTAGATGGTCGCCACCGGCGAGGCCCGTGGCACCGCTGCGACCCAAAATGGCCTGCTTCACAACCATCTGACCCGGCGCTACATCGATCGAGCTCATATGCGCATAAAGAGAAACCAGGCCGGCACCGTGGTCGATCATTACGGTGTTGCCATAGATCCCGAAGTAGTCCGCCAGAATCACCCTTCCAGCGTTGGCCGCTTCGACCGGATAGCGTTGGACAACGGAAAGATCAAAGCCGATGTGATCCTGCTGGTCCACAGCCTCGCCCTCATACATGTACGTGCGGCGGTCAGCGAAGAAAGATTCCACCTGCGAATTACTGAGCTGGGTAAACGCTCCGTCCCAGAGGAACTGCCTCTCAGATTGCTTTGATAACTCCGCAATCGAATCGTGGTTTTCCTGACGCAAGCGGCCGTTGATTTCGAAGTAGGTGTCGATCAAAGTCCCCTGGTCCTGGACTCCCGACGTTCGGCTGACGATCTCAGGAACAACCTTTTGAAGAAAACTCTCAGTCAGGACAATTTCACGGTTGCGGAACTCGCGGGCCGCCAGACGGTGATTGACGTCCGATAGAGCCTCATTCCCGGCCGCATCGCGGGCAAGGAGTCTCACCGGTGTGTCGGCAGGAAGGTAGTAGGCGAACGCGAAAAGAGCGAAGCGAAGATCCGGATCAGAGGCGTCCGCAAGATATCCCGGGAAGAAGTGCGGACCCACCTGAACACCCGAAACAACCGCGTCCTCAGACACGCGATAGAGAAGGCACTCCGATCCACCCTGATTGATATAGAGCAGTGGGGAGAGAGTCTCCAGCCGCGGCGGGTAAATGTCGAAACGAAAGTCCCGCGTCACTTCGATTCGATTCCCGGAAAAAAAGCTGCGGTATGCGTGGTCGGTCGCGGTAATGGCCAAGCTCGCCGGGCCGTCCTGGACGTCATAGTTGTCGGCAATCAGCGTCCCGACGTCATATGTACGAACGGCGGTTGTCCCAGGATCGGGAAAGGATTCATCCGCCAGGACAATCTCCGTGGTGCCCTGCGTGAAGACGACGCTCACGTGTTTGAGGCCGGTTCCAGCGTCTTCGACTGTGAGCTCGAGGGCCGCCCCACGCCGAAGCGCCTCGAATTCACGGTCGAATGCAATACTGGGGTTCTGCCCTTCCAGCCGCCGGTAGCTGAACCCCACGACCAACACGACGCCCAGGACAGCGACGATCGCGGTCCGGGTCCACATTTTTTCCCGTGACATCGGACTCTCGGTGTATCTGATCATCCCTGATTCGTATCAGAAGGATGGCGCGGTTCTGGTCCCTTCCGAGAGACGGGTGCCCGTCACTCCGAGCGGCCAGTTTCGTGCTTTGCTCTCGGATACAGCCGCACCCGCAATCGGGCCCGCGGATCGAGAATTCCCTCTATACCCCCACTCAGATAATGGATTACAACCTCGGTTTTGTCGTCATGTGAGGAGGTCAGTAGTAGCCATGAGTTACCCGAATTTGGAGGAAGCGATTCAGGCCGTCGGGAATCCGGTAGAACTGTTACCGAATTCTCAGATCGGACCCTACGCCTTTCCCGTGGTCCCACCGGAGTTCACGAACTGGAGAGATGAACAGCGTTCCTGGCAGGAAAGCTGCGCCCTTTTCGACCAGTCGCACCATATGACAGACCTTTACATTGAGGGTCCGGATGTACTCAAGTTGCTCTCTGATCTGGGTGTCAACACAACAAAGTCGCTCGACGGGACTGGAGAAAGGCAGGAGAAATTGGTTAGGACGCTTAGGATTGAACGGCCAACCGTACTCTTACGATTCGCTAAATCGGAAGATGCTTTCGGATTCAGGGCTGTCCATCAACCGGTGATTGACTAAAGACAAAGATTGCAATGTAGAGCCTGAACACCGATCGACTGTGGATCGAGTGCAACTACAAACGCTCCTTGAGTTTGTCGATGAGTGCCTCGATTACCTTCTTGCCTTCGGGTGATGCTCCCTCGTACTGCGTGATCAGATTCTCCAGGTTCACTCCAGCAAGTGCCGCTGGCTTCCTTCTCACGGTGTCAAGTCCAACCTTTGGAAGAATGGCGGCACTGACGCGTTCGAGAGCTGAGAACAAAAAATCAGAATTATAGCCAGCAATGAAAGCCAGCGCAGACGCACTGACTTCGATTACCCCAGTGTCTGTGCTCACCTGGGCGATGAAGAGCTTAACCACTCCGCCGGAAACGAGGCCCAGCAGTAGTCGATTGTAATACTCTGGAATCCGTAGTGTATCGAAAGTTCGCAGGTGTAGCTTCCGGTGGGCAGACCTCAAAAGCGCCGTGAGTGCTCCGAGACCACCGTAAGCAAAAGGCACAATGGACCGAAGAACATCTGCCAGCATATGCAGGCGGATCAATCCATCGTCAGGAGACTCGTCCAAGCCGTAGAAGCGCTGGAGGAGGTTCTCGTAGTTCTCGCTGGCGACAACGATGACGGCGAGTGCGATCGTCCAGAACCAGAGTCTGCGAGACCACAGCATTGCCTTGGATCTATGACCGGGGGCCCAGAGCCGAACATTTCGCCCATGCCCGTCGTCTGTAGCTCTCAAACTCGCAGCGGTCACCGGCGCCAGCAACTGAACTAAGTCACGGTAGGCTCTCTGAAACCGTTCCTGGAACTTCGCCTCGGTCTTTTCATCCTTGTCCCGCGGCTGAACAACCAGGTCGGCGATAAGGCCATCCGGCACCGATTCACCGCTCGCGAGTGCGAACTCGAGAAGCAAATTAGCATCTTCCATCTCGCCCACTACACGTTCGAGCTGAATACTCAGAACTTTATCAATCAATTCTTCGCTCGAGATCTTAGGCGGTGACGCAATATTGTCGTCAGTCATATATGCTCCGTGCCCCGTGCGCGCCACACTTCACCCATACCCCTTTACCAATCGCGGATAAAATCCTGTAGCGGCCAAGTTGTGTCGGCGATTGCATCGTCGTTTTAGTGTGTCTCAAACTGAACCGTGAAAAACTCGGTAAAGAATACTAGGAGAGGGAGTTAGGTGCTATCAAATTCTCAGGTTCTGAGAACCGACATTCCCGGACAGTGAGAAAAGGTCCTAAAAATGGGGTTTTCAATGTCCGAGTAAATTCGTCCCTACCTTGAGAAAGGCAATTGTCCGAATAGCCGATTATACGTCCATGTGGCCAATTCATTGATATCAGCTCTCTTGCCATATAGGATTCATCCAGATTTTTCACACTTAGGTTCGCAGGCCCCATAGATGCAACCAGGCACCCCACTGGTCCAGTAGGAGGTTCGATTAAGATGGGATTCACCGCCGAGTCAGTAGAGCAGTATCTCAGAGAAATGCTTCCCTCCCGTGACGAAGTGTTGACCGATATCGAAGCCGTTGCCACCCAGGAACGGATACCGATCGTGGGTCCCGTCGTCGGTCGGCTGCTCGAGCAGCTGGCGCGAATGATCGGTGCCCACCGTGTATTTGAAATGGGGTCCGCTGTCGGGTATTCCACGATTTGGTGGGCGCGTGCAGTTGGACCAGACGGACAGGTCTACTATTCCGATGGCAGCTCCCGAAACGCCACTCGTGCTACCGAGTATCTCCAAAGAGCCGGGCTCATCGACCGCGTACAGTTATTGACGGGCAACTCCCTCGACCTTCTCGATCAAACCGACGGCGAGTTCGATATCGTGTTCAATGATGTCGACAAACACTATTACCCTGAGGTATACAAGCGGGCCGCGCCCCGTGTAAGGATTGGTGGCCTGCTGGTTACAGACAACGTTCTCTGGGGCGGCAGCGTCGCGGACCCGAACGTGCGGGATCGCGACACAGCTGGGATCCGCGATTTCAATCGTCTGCTATACGACGATCCGCGATATATGACGACGATTCTGCCGCTTCGGGACGGCGTATCGGTGGCGTGGCGTGTCGAATAGATCCACTTGGACGCATGGTCGCCTGTGGTCCAAAGTCGTTTCTCTTCGGCAGGCCCCGTTTCATTGTCAGGTTTTCGGTTAGGCGGTTATAGGACCAAGTGACCTTCTGATTGACGCCAACTCCTTACTGTATTCTTATTTAGGCGTGATTGAGCCCGGTTCAAAACTTGCACACTATGAAGTCGTTTCTGCCCTCGTCAAGGGTGGCATGGGCGAGGTGTAGAAGGCCCGAGACACAAAGCTCGGGCGTGAAGTCGCTATCAAGACTCTTCCCGAAGAGTTCGCGAAGGACACAGATCGGCTTGCTCGCTTTGAACGTGAAGCCAAACTCCTCGCGTCGTTGAATCATCCGAACATAGCAGCTATACACAGATTTTAGGAAGACAACGGCACGCACTTCCTTGATCTCAAACTCGCCGAAGGTGGCACGCTGGCTGATCAGTTGAAGCGCGGAGCTATCCCCGTTGAAGAATCGCTCAAGCCAGCACGTTCAGCCTGATTCAAGGTTTCTTCAGAACCGAAATCTCATACCGATCTCGATTTCCCGCGGGTCACCGGCCCGGGTGGCTCTTCCGAAGTTCGGAGAGGTTATAACGCCAGACGGAGCACCATAGTTCGGACGATTGAAGGCATTCGTCATATTGGCAAACACATTAATATTCGTTCGGGCAGCACCGATCTGACTCGCGTTTCCGAGCGGGCCGCCAAAGAAAAATGCTTTTGAAATATTGAAATCGAAACTTAGGGGGCCAGGATACGAACCGGTGTTGCGTCCCACACCTGGCGGACGATCGTTGATGGTCGTATCTTGATTGTCATCCTTTCCGGTCAGAATGGTGTAGCCGCGACGACTATCTTTAGACATCGTTCCTGCGAGAAATATCCCGAGCGGCAGTCGCGCATTTACGGTCGTATTGAACCTGTGGACGGGGGAGGTGCCGTGTGACCAGTCCGCACGAAGATTGTATTGGTCCGAATTTAGGCCGTCGGGGCCGTAGCCGGCTGAGCCGCTGCTGCGCCCGATATTACTGGCCGGCGGAGTGTCGAGCCAATTGTCCCTCATCGTGTAGTTCGCGGTCAGGTTGAAAACGCTGAATCGCCCCCTGAAGTTCAGCCGAACCGAATTTGCGATATTTGCGCCAGACGACTCCAGGCTCAAAATGTTGCCGCGGTTTTCTAAGGGACGGACACACGTTTCTTTGCTCTGACCTGGACTGCACGAGCGGGGAATCAATGAAGTCACATCCCTGGGCGCGTTCAAATTTCGAAAGCGAGGGCGATGAACCTCGTGAATGCGATCGTAGACCGCGCTCACAAACAAGGTATCCAAGAACGTCCGTTCATACGAGACCATAACGACGGAGACGTACGGAGTAACAAGATGTGGGTCCGTTACTCTCAGGGATGGATTCCGTACGGTTCCAGATTGCAGCGCATCCGGATATGAAGGATTATCGACAATGATCTCATGTTGCAAGTCGCTCAGGCGGCGATGATCTGCAAGCAGATCGAGCGGGAGGCGTTTATGGTAAATACCCGCACCCGCTCGAATAACGGTGCCGCGGCCGATTCCGTACGCAATGCTCACGCGAGGATCGAAGTTGTTGGGGTCCTCCAGATTGCTTTGAACCTCATACCGAAGGCCGTACATTAGCGTGAACCGCGGAGATAGTCTCAGATCGTTCTGAACAAAGAAAGCCAGCTCCCACTGATTCAACTCGACCAGCGGATCGCCCTGGTTCACGCGATAGTTGATCGCGCGACCCTCACGAAAGGCATCCAGGCTCGAAAAAGTGAAGGTGCCGGCAAAGTTTGTAGCGTCGAGGGATCGGATATTCCGATACGCAATCGCGGTGCCCGTCTTCAAGGTTAACTTCTCGCCCAATCGGGTATAGAGATTACTGATATCGTAAGTACGCCCGGTGTTCTCTGCGCGATTCTGAGCACCCCCGTTGCTAAAGGCATCGAGTACATCGATCCGAAGCTCTTCGCTGACGGGAGTGGTTTCATCGCGGGTTCCACTCCACCTAAAGCGAGTTTCATAGATACTACGGGCCGACAATGATGAGAACTGCTGCAATTGAAAATCCCAACTGTTTCCGTGCGCGTCCCATGCCCGTTCCGGCATGACAAAACCACCCATTCCCTGGTTCATACTGGTGTCGGTTTGATAACCGGCATTGAAACTCAACGAATGCCCGTCGGCCATTTGGTAGGTATTTCGGACCTCAAAAAAACGGCTGGTCGCCGGTCGAGTGATGCCGAGGGCGAAAATTTCGTTGGGCAAGGCCGCACGGATGGTGTCGACATTCTCGGCTCTGTTCTGATTGAACGCTAGATTCGTCGTCAGTCGGCCGGGTATTAAGGGGCCGCCAATATCGATGGCAACTTGCCGTTCCTGATAGGGAGGCTTGTTGCTGGCAAAACGTCTTCCCGCGTTCAAGCCATCGTCATTCAACGAGAATTGTGCGTTACCGTGAAACGCGCCAATCCCACCGCGTTGGATGACTTCCGTTTCGGGCGCATTCCTGGTCCCGAATCGATAACCGTTATCCTCCGATGTAAACGCGTTGTTGTTGATCCGTACATACTGCGTTTGGCTTTGTTGTGGTTCGACAGACGGCTCGCGCTCTCCTGAAATTGCTGAGTCAATTTGTCCAATGCTACTTTCCATGTAGTCACTCCAGACGGAAAGTTGCTCCGGGCGCAAGTAGTCCTGAAGGCGGTTGAGAAATTCGGTCTCCATCCACGCAATGGCTGAATTCAGACGGTCGTAGTCCTCGCCTCGCGTCGGACCCGCCCGAAAATCCATGAGATCGCCGAAGAGGTTTTCAGAAGCCCTGCGCCGGTCTTCAATCATCAGGATGATGGCTTCTTCTTGTTCATCGGTAAACGGAAGCTGGGCTTCCGCAAGTACCTGTTTGACCTCCTCTTGCAGCTGGGCCAGGGGGTTTTCTGCGATGGCCGGTCTGTCTTGAGCGGCCAATGGGCTAACCAGTAGAACGAGGAGGACTAAAGCTTTCAACAGACGATCCCCGATTGAAGGGTGGTGTGTTGGAACGTCTTCCATCTTACAAGTAGTTGGCGCCCTCGCTAAGCTTGTTTCTGATGTGAATACGGGACAATGAACCGCCCCCCAAATCACCATCGTCCAAAACTGGATTGAATAACTGAAGGAACGGGTGCCGGTGCCGTAGCGGTTGCTGAAAACAGGCTTTTCACTCCTAGAAAATTCCGCTCGGAACTTCCTAAAGAATAGGTCTGCGTTGCTTCTAACTCCCCTGTAGTCGCCTATGCTCCAAACTGGATCGCGCCCGAAAGGCCCCGTTGTTAGTGTGTTCTATTTTGCGTGTCTGCGGCAATAGAGCTTTTAAGACTTTTCTTGCGAACAAGTTCCCCCTGTAGTTATATTTAGCCAGAAATTCTGGGTTCGTTCATTTGCACGACAAATCGATGAGTTACGACGCACACCTGGGCCATTCGGAATGCCTTGTTACTAGGTGAAAGACGGGATGATCCAAACAAGACTATTCTTCTCTGGATCGACGGTGCAGAAACATCTGTGCTGATGAAATTGACGGCGGGCTCGCATAAGGAGAACTGGGGTGCACGCTATCGGAAGGAAGGAACGATGCCGACGAGGCTGATTGCATATGGGAGATCTTCAGGCCTCCATCGGAGAGGGGCTGTGGGTTTGTTGGTGTTGGTTTGGACTGCGGTGATGAGTGTGAGTACTGTTCGAGCACACATCGTTCGATTAGAGATTACCAGCGTGGAATCGCCCACATTTGAAGGCCAGACGTTTGGTGGGGTTGGCCCGTACGAGAAGCTGCGAGGCGTGGCCTACGGCGAGGTGGACCCCACCGATCCGCGTAACGCAGTCATAACAGATATAGAGTTCGCGCCACGGAACGCGAACGGCATGGTCGAGTACTCGATGGATATCTACCTCCTGAAGCCCGTAGATTTGCGGCAAGGCAGTCACAAGCTTTTCATGGAGGTGAACAATCGCGGTAGAAAGCGATTTTCGGGGCTCAACGGCGGTCCTGAAACGAATGACCCGACGACAGCCGCTGATGCGGGCGACGGATTCCTCATGCAGCGTGGCTACACACTGGTGTGGAGTGGTTGGGACTCCGCCGCCGCTCCCGGTGACGACCGCCTGACAATCACGGTGCCAGTAGCGCGTAACGGGAACGGTTCCTCAATCGCGGGACCCTCGTACGAGTACATCAGTGTCAGCGATGCCTCTACCATGACCTACCGGCTCGCCTACCGAGCGAGCACGCTGGACAAGACACAGGCGACGCTCACGGTGAGGCAGTTTCTCAACGATAAGCCAATCAGTGTGCCCCCTAGCGACTGGGAATATGTCGATGCGCAGACAATTCGTTTACTGCCAGCGGGTACTCCCCTAGCGCAGGGCGACATCTACGAATTTACTTACGTTGCGAAAGACCCGCTGGTGGCAGGACTGGGACTGGCGGCCACACGAGATTTCGTGTCTTTCCTGCGCTATGCCTCAGAGGACAACTTCGGTAATCCGAACCCTCTCGCAGGAGATGTGCAGCACACTTTTACATGGGCGCGCTCACAGCCGGGGCGCTACCTGAATGATTTCCAGACGCTTGGGTTCAACGAAGACGAGTCCGGGCGCCGCGTTATAGACGGTATAGAGAACTGGGTGGCCGGAGGTAGTGGTGTGGCCATCAACTACCGGTTTGCCCAGACGGCCCGAACGGAACGCAATCGCCAGAATCATCTCTATCCGGAGGGAATATTCCCATTCGCCTATCCAGTGATCAACGATCCGGTGTCTGACACGACGGGTGGCCGCGCCCAACGTTGTCTGGCAACAGATACCTGTCTGAAAGCGTTTGAAGTCAATTCGGCCAACGAGTACTGGGTTAAAGCCGGATCGCTGCTGCATACCGACACTGAGGGGAACGATCTGACTGACCCTGACCACGTTCGGTTCTATCTCATCGCCGGGATGCAACATGGGGGAGGATCTGAAGGCTTCGGCCTATGTCAACAGCCCCGCAACCCGACCGATCCGGGGCCAGCCCTGCGAGCCTTGTTCGTAGCTCTCGATCAGTGGGTTACGGAGGACATCGCACCACCTGACAGCCGTGTGCCGAGAGTCTCGGATGATACGGCGGTGTTCTCAGAGCCCCAATCGACGAAAGTGACAGGACTCGTTCCCCAGTCCGCGCTGGGATTTCCGAACATTCCCGGTGTCACCTACACGGGTCTCGTCACCACTCGCTACCTGTTCGACTTCGGCCCGTCGTTTGACGAAGGAATCATAACGAAGTACCCACCCTCGTTTGCCAATAGGCCGACTTATCCATCATTCGTCTCTAAGACGGATCAGGATGGGAACGAAATTGCGGGCATCCGGCTGCCACCTGTGGCAGCACCGCTGGCAACGACAACGGGCTGGGCCTTGCGCCGTGAGGGTTTTGGGCCCAACGACGGATGTGAGGGGGCTGGCCAGAGCATTCCCTTTGCGAAAACCAAGGCCGAGCGATTGGGGAGTGGTGACCCGCGTTTGTCCTTGGAAGAACGGTACGGAACTCACGATGCCTACATCCAGGCTGTCACAGATGTCGCCCGTCAGTTGATGTCCGAACATCTGCTCCTCGAAGAAGATGTGCAGCGATACATCGAGGAAGCTGAAAAGAGTGACGTGCTGAAGTGACACACAGGAAAATATTCGGCAACTAACGATGCAAACTGGCACCCCACTGGGCCATTACACGATCCTGTCTGCCATCGGCAAAGGTGGCATGGGTGAAGTCTGGAAGGCCAAGGACACCAAGCTCGGGCGTGACGTTGCGATCAAGACCCTGCCGGAAGAGTTTGCGAAGGACGCCGAGCGTCTGGCACGGTTTGAACGTGAGGCGAAGTTGCTTGCCTCACTGAACCATCCCAACATAGCCGCCATCTATGGGTTTGAGGAAGACAACGGGCAGCACTTCCTAGTTCTCGAACTTGTTGAAGGTGACACGCTCGCCGATCAGATCAAGCGCGGCGCGATCCCAGTTGAAGCGTCCCTGAAGCTTGCCTTGCAGATCGCTGAAGCCCTCGAAGCCGCTCACGAAAAGGGTGTCATCCACCGCGATCTCAAGCCTGCAAATATCAAGGTTACTCCTGAAGGACAGGTGAAGGTCCTCGACTTTGGGCTGGCGAAGGCGTTTGAAGGTGAACAAGCCGATGTCAGCGGCTCGAACTCGCCAACGTTGAGCATGGCGGCGACCCAGCAGGGCATCATTCTCGGGACTGCGGCCTACATGTCGCCGGAGCAAGCCCGGGGTGAGAACGCTGACCAGAGGGTCGATGTATGGGCTTTCGGAGTGGTTCTGTTTGGGATGCTGACCGGTCGCGGGACGTTTGATGGACGCACAGTTTCTGATGTTCTGGCTGCCGTCCTTGCCAAAGACCCGGATTGGAATAGCCTTCCCCACAACCTACACGCGCAACTGCGGCGACTCCTTGAACGATGCCTATCGAAAGAGTTAAAAGACCGATACCACGGCATTGCTGATGCGCGGGTGGATATTGAGAGCGTATTGGCTGATCCCGACGGTGTGATTGTGCAGTCAGTCGCTCAAGTTGTTCAGGCCAGCCCGCCGAGACTCCACGTGGTGGCCGCAATCGCTCTGGCCGCCATGGTTGCCGGTGTGACTGCCTGGACTCTAAAACCAACCGACACCCGCTTGCTCAGCCGCTTTAGTTACGACCTGCCAGAGGGGCTAGCTTTAACTATTCTTTTCGGGCGGCCTTCCCTCGCCATCTCACCCAACGGAGAGCAGTTCGTATTCAACGCTGGCAGTGTTAGCGCGGGGTCAGAAGCGGGGCTCTACGTTCGCTCGATGGATGAACTTGAAGCCCGCTTTATTGCGGGCGCGGAAAATCCGGAGAACCCCGTCTTCTCACCCGACGGTGAGGAAATTGCCTACTACCAACGGGCGGCGACGGGGCGATTGATGAAGATTGCCGTTAGTGGTGGTGCACCTGTGACTCTCGCGGAACCAATTGAAAATCCCTTTGGCATGAGCTGGGAGTCACAGGGCACGATTCTTATCGGGCAATCTGATGGAATCTGGAGCGTGTCGGAAAGCGGTGGCGAACCGAACCATTTGATAGTAACGGGACCGGGCGAGCAGGCTCACGGGCCGCAGCTTCTGCCCGGAGGAGAATGGGTTCTGTTCACGCTCACAAGTGCGACTGGAGACAGCCGTTGGGACGAAGCCGACATCGTCATCGAGTCGCTTTCCTCCGCCGAGCGTCGAGTACTCCGACAGGGCGGCAGCGACGCCCGTTATGTTCCGACTGGACATCTCGTCTATGCTTTTGGAGATGCGCTCTTCGCCTCGCCCTTCGACGTAGACAGTCTGGAATTCAGTGGAGGACCCGCATCGATAATTCAAGGTGTTCGACGCCCCTTTGCCCTAGGACTCCAGACCGGCGTTGCGTTTTATGGCTTTTCCGACGACGGGACGCTCGTTTATCTTACCGCACCTCCTTCGGACGGAGTGTCCACCTTCTTGGTCACACTGGATCGTATCGGGAACCCTCAGCCCTTAACCGGCGAAGCGCGCAACTATACCCGACCTCGGATCTCACCCGACGGCAGCCGCGTTGCCGTTGAGGTGACGGAGGGAGGTCGCGCTACACCGGCTACCCACATTTGGATCGTGGATATCGAAACCGGGAATGGCACGCAACTGACGTTTGAGGGATCGCAGAATGAGTTTCCTGTTTGGGCGCCCGATAGTCAGACGTTCGTCTTCAGGTCTGACAGGTCCGGGAGGATGGCGCTCTACACGAAGTCGGCAGATGGCAGCGGAGAGGCCGAATTAGTGTTTGAAGGAAGCGACACGCTGGTTGCCACCGACGTGCTACCCGATGGGACCCTGCTCTTGCAGGACTCCACAGACGGTGACAACGATGATATCTGGACACTGCGTTTAGTCGGTGACGGCTCTCCCTCGGAATTCCTGGCGACACCGGCGAATGAGCGGAGTGCGCGCTTCTCTCCCGACGGCAGATGGATCGCATACGCTTCCGACGAGTCCGGCCAGTTTGAGGTCTACGTGCGACCCTACCCTAGTTCGAACGGAGGTCAGAGGCGCGTTTCAGAAGGTGGGTTTGGGAATTATGCGCCGGTCTGGTCTCCCAATGGGGGTGAGCTGTACTATGTCGTGGGACCTCCAGAGATTTTGATGAGCGTCCCGATACAGACAGACCTCAACCTACTGCCTGGTCGCCCACAGGAATTGTTCCCGATCGATGGCGCATTTCAGGCCGACGCGCGGACAACGATTGTCCCACTCTGGGACCTGACTCCCGATGGGACACAATTTGTATTTGTCCAAGCACCAGGGGGGGGGGGGGAAACCCCGACCTACCCACTCGGATCAACATCGTCCTCAACTGGTTTGAAGAACTGAAGGAACGGGTGCCGGTGCCGTAACACCCGATCCTTTTTCCTACCTTGGAACTATTCCGCGATCAGTCATCTTCTCGGACACCATCTGGTATTCTCAGAGTCTCATTCCCTACTGAGCGGCAAAACAATAGAGCAAGCCATCGCCACCCGAAGCGCGCAACTGTTCCTGGCTGCAACCTTGGCTGTCATGGGCGGAGTTCCAGGCTGCGCGGTCATGATGACCGACCCTGGCTTTTCCGTCACTGCTGCTCGTCCAGTTGTTGCAGGTCATGTCCTCGCCAGCCGGGAAGGCCGTACCGTCTAGCTGCGAGCCCGTCAGGATATCGTGCCGGTTGGGCGCATATGCACCACTGGGTATCAGTCGGCCTCTTTCGTCAAGGGCGGTCATGAAGCTGATTCGATGCATCACGCCGTGAATCTCCGCGACGCTCCGACCGACACGGCCCCCCTGAGCGTTATACCATGGGCCTGTGCCGATGCGGTCGCGAGCGTTGACGGCATTCGGGCCTTGCGTGCTGAGGTAGGCACGCCACGTACGGTCGCCCGCACCCACTTCGGCGGCTAGGCTCTGACAGAGCGCGTCAGCCCCGTCCAAACCACCCAGGTCGGCTCCTTCACCAGAGCCTGCACTTGCGATGAAAAAGGTCATCGGTTCAGGTTGCTGCCCTTGGGCCAGGGCTGCCCCTGAAACCAGCAAACTGAGGCAAATGACGCCGAAAATAGACGCGACTCTACTCATGTCGGTTCTCCTTATTGTGAAACTGCCAGTGATCCAATGTTTTCAGGCTGACGGTAAGTTCTTGATGTAAGCATGGTCGGAGTTTAGGTGTCAACGCAAAGCAGATGGTCGCCCGATACGGAAGGAGAATGATGGCCCGAAACGGTCATTACTCCATCACCACGAGCTTCGCGCTGGCGCACTCCAGCATGATGGACATGTAGCGGTCGAATCGTTCTTCACCCAGAAGCAAGGGGTGCGGTCCATCCGGATACCGCTGGCGAAGCTGCTCCTGCAGCTCCAGCGTGTTCATTGATTGCGTCCAACACGGCCCCCCGGCCTCCAGACAGCGTTCAAGATGCTCCTGATCCAAATCCGCGACCCCGGGGTGACCGCCCAGTGCGGTCTCTGCCCTCAGCGGACGGGCGAAGTCGTCGAACACGTGCTCGAAGATGGCGCGGGATTGCTGATCGGGCATCTGCGTGCCGCTAAAGATCACCGCCGTGTGAGTGCGCCCGAGGTGGCTGACCGGCACGAGCATGGCCAGTGTGCCTGCCGTATGGCCGGGGGTGAGCGCCAGCGTAACCGTCGTATCTCCCAGGGTCAGTTGCTGGCCATCGGTCACGACCATGTCCCGCTCCGGCCGTGGCCGATCCGGCCGCTCGCCGGAGAGCGCGAGATCCCAATCCGGGCCAGTGATCAGGATCCCTGCCCCGTACGTTTCCTGGAGATAGGACGCCCCACCCACGTGGTCGTTGTGACCATGCCCGATGACGATGTACTCGATCTGCGCCGGGTCGAGGCCCATTTTCTCCAGGCCCGGCACCAGCACGTCCCGCGCCTCGTCAGGGGAGTTGAGGGTATCGATCAGGATCAGACCCTCGCTCGTTTCGATGGCCCAAGCGCCCACGTCGTTGAAGCCGATGTAATACAGGTTCTCGAATACCCGCGTCGGCTCCAGGACATAGTCCTCGACCGGCGGCAGCCCCGCTGCCTGTCTCACGAGTGCTGCCCGCCTGGGGCCCGCAGGGGAGCAGAGTGCTTCCGCCTCATCGATCAGATCAGATCCGGCCAGCGCCATCGCCGCCGCGATGTGGCGCTGAGCCTCCTCGGACGCTGCCAGCGCCTCGGCGGTGGTCACGCCCGGCCCCTGGGCCCTGAGTCCTGACCCCCAGGCGGTGGTGACTATGGCGAGGGCGACGGCCGTTGCGGCTAATACATTTCTGAACATCGAGCTTCCTCCTTCGGGTTCCGCCCTACAATTTTCTTCTTTTTTCTTCTAACGCCACTCAATTTCCTCTAGCGAACGGCAGGTTTCGACCAGAAGCGGACATCGGCTAACCGTTAACGATTATCGAACATGATCCGACCTGCCCTTTTAATGAGCGGGCCGCAGCTTCGATAAAGTCAGTCTGCTAGATTCTAACTCTTCCTCGCGACGATCCATTGAATCGCATTCTTTTCATCCCAAATTTTGGATTCGTCAATCTCGAAATGAGCGCTTGAAACCAGTGATTCCAACGAATCCATGGTTAAGCTGAGAATAGTGGTTAAGCTGAGAACAGCCGGTGCCACTCCCACTTTCTGAAAGATCGTGATCAAGTACCGAAATGCGAAGTTCCGATCACCGAAACATGGCGTTTGCGAGATCGGTAGGCCTCCCGCGGCCAACAGATCTTTCAGACGAGCTAGGACCTTGGAGACATCCTCCACCAAGTGAAAAATGTTGAACGCGACGATAAGCGAAAAGGAACTAGCCCTGGGTCAAACACATCCATCTGGGAAAAGTCGACCTTCGTCCTCGAACTCAACATAACGCGTCATTCCCACCGTGTGTCTTGCCACCCCCTGCACTCGGAACCCGCTTGTCTTACTTGTCGGCAACGCCGTATCATGCGCACTGTAGCGGTCCAAATGTCACGACAGGGGGTAGCGTAGTGCTTAGGCCGATGATTCTTTTGTTCCCACGGACGTGCGACCGAATTCTCGGTGCGTGCAAACGCTCGTGCTGCTTCGTTTGGGCCGCGCTCATCCTGTTCCCGAACCTCTCGGCGGCCCAGCAGAGCGTCCATCTGAATCCGATCATCGCCAAACTCGAGGCGGGCGAGATCGTCTACGGCCTCAGTACCCAGGACCTGTCTCTGTCTTATGCCCGGGAAGTCGCGCGAGCGCCCGCCGACTTCATGTATGTGGACATGGAGCATAGCCCGATGGATTTCGCCGCGCTGAGGATGTTCCTGCTGGCAATGGGCGACAAACAGACCATCCTAAGGAAGGGCAACGCACAGCCCAACGTCGCTTTGCTAGCCCGTTTCGCTCCACCGCCCGACGAATCCGAATGGGTCGTGAAGCAGGCTTTGGACTTGGGCCTATACGGAATCATCTTCAACGGTGTGGATACGCCTGAACAGGCGGCGTTTGCCGTGAGCACTATGCGTTACCCGCAGCTTCGGGGGTCGGGCTATCCCGAGCCGAAAGGGATCCGCGGCTCGTCTCCCCCAAACGCAGCCTGGGCCTGGGGCGTGAGTGTGGACGAGTACAGGCGCCGGGCTGATCTGTGGCCGCTCAATCCGGAGGGGGACCTGCTTGCGGTGATGATGATCGAGTCGGTGGAAGGCATGCGCAACCTCGATGCGATCGCGGCCACGCCCGGCGTCGGGGCTCTGTTTCCGGGCGCCGGCGGTGACCTGAGTCTATCACTAGGCGTCACCCAGGAATCGCCGGAGCTCGAGGAAGCGTTCCAAGAGATTCTTGCGGCGTGCATCAGGCAGGATGTTGCTTGCGCGATCTCGGCAAACACGGGGGAAGATGTCGCGAGGCGAGTACGGGAGGGATGGCGGATCATTCGCACCACCGCAGCGGCGGCGAACGAGGGCCGCGCGATTCTCGGTCGGTAATGTTGAATCCTTTGAGCGCACCCCCTTCGACATTCCTGCCCCGCGTCTTACCACCCCCTGCACTGCGAACCTCGCTTGTCTTACTTATCGACCAAAGTTTTATCAGGACTGCCGGACTTTCACTGCTTACGACTTTGGGTGCTATCGACGACGATTAGTCGTGAGTAACGCTGTAGCGTTTACCGATTCCTGCCAACTCCCGAGTAGTGTCCGGTACGGACAAGTGCCGTTTTGATTGACCTCCAATTTGTCCAGGGACATCCAAATAATTTCGGTGGGAAAATTGAGGGGGAGGCTAAAAACATCGCTGATGTAGCGCATCAGGGAATCGAACGACAGTTTATGAAAATCGTTTGACCGGCTTTTACAGCTGGTATATGGTCACTGCCAAATAGATCACTTTCCATCGTTGAGACGAGCTGGTGACTTGTTCAGGCTGCCCACGACTGACCTTGTGAGGCAGGCTTGTGGCTTGTTCAGGCCGCCCACGACTGACCTTAGGGGGAGATAAATGAAAGCGCGTAATACGTTTCTAATTGGGATGGTATTAATTGTGGGCCTGTCTGTGACCGCACCCGCTCCCGCGCAGGACCTTGGGCCTGATGTGAAGGAGCTTGCGGATGGAGTCTACGTCTATTCGAAGGAGTACAATTCGAATGTCGGCATCATCCTCACCGAGGATGGCGTGGTATTGATCGACACCGGCCAAAACCCGAGCGAGTCCGTCGTGGTGATGGACCTCGTCAAGAAACTCACCCCGCACCCGGTGCGCTTTATCATCCATACCGAGCCGCACGGCGACCATACGTCCGGGACTTTTGTCTTCTCCCCACCTGCTCAGGTCATCGCCGCCGAGGGCGCCGGAGCATTGATGGCAGGGAGCCGTCCGGCGGCGGATCTCCCGGGGGCCCGCGTTGTTTTGCCGCACATTGAATACGGGGACAAGATGACCCTCAGACTAGGCGACCGCACGGTGGAACTTCTCAATCTCAAGAACGTCCACAGCGGAGCGGACACCGCGATCTGGCTCCCCAACGAACGCATACTCTTTGCTGCCGCGACTGTCGTTGTAAAGCGCTACTCCAACATCCGCCCGTTCATCACCATCCCGGACATTCTTGCGAGCATCGAGCAAATGCGCGCTTTGTCACCCGAGGTCGTCGTCCCGGGACATGGTGCCCCTGGAACCACGCAGATCTTCGACGAAAACGAGCGCTACTTCGCGCTGCTTATAGAACGCGTGGGGAGCCTAGCGGGCGCGGGCAAGACGCTGGAGCAAGTCAAGGCGGAACTGCGCATGCCGGAATACGCCGACTGGCTCCGCCCGCAAGCCTTTCCGTCCAACGTTGATGCTGCCTGGCGTGTGGTCAAAGGCGAAAACTGACCCTGAGAACGGCTGCTTAGCCAAAAATCGACAATCAGATATTGGACCGATGGAGGGGAGCCACTCGTGAAACAGTCGAAATATTTATTTTCAACGGTTTTAGTCGCGGCGCTTTTGTCTGGCGCCGCCAGTGATGCGCTCGCCCAGCAGGAGATCACTCTCCTGGCGCCGGCTTCCAGCCGGAGAGCGCTCAACAGAATCCTTCCGAACCTGGAGGCTGAAACAGGCTACATGGTAGCGGTGACTTACGCCCTCGCTCGGACCAGCACGCACTCGGTCGCGAAAGGCGAGGCGATGGACGTGTCGATCGTCGTAGCTCCCGTGACCGGAGCGTTGACCTCGGGGGCGGTCATCCCCAGCAGCATGACATTGGTGGCAAGCTACTTGACGGCGGTCGCGGTACCGAATGGCGCGCCCGAGCCAGACATCTCCACAGGCGAGGCGGTCAAAGAAGCGCTCCTGGCGGCGACGTCCGTTGGATATGAGGACCCCGACTTCGCGACTGCCGGGCAGGGACCTGCCGAAGCAATTTATAACCTCGGCATCGCCGACCAAATCGCCGCTAAGAGCACGCTCTGTGCGGGCAACACCACCTATTCCCCCACCTCCACTTGTTTTGACCCTGCGGACACGGACGGCCGACCCACGCGCACTATACAGAAGGGCCTCATCAGCGGGGACATTGACATCGGCATGCTCTATCTGAGCGACATGCTTCGCGACCAGGACCAATTCACTGTCGTAGGGGTTCTGCCGCGGGAGATTTATACGCCTACTGCGATCGTAGGGTTCATCTCCACGCATGCCAGCGACCCCGTAGCGGCCAGGGCGATTCTGCAGTACCTCGTTTCACCCGACGCACAGGCGATCTTCGAAGAATTGGGCTTCGAGCCGGGTAACAGATAACTCGGGCGCCACAAGGCATTCGGGACACCGGGCACAACGTCGGCATGATCTCAGTGGAAGAGGATGCCGAACCTGCCTGGCTTTTGTGGAGCGAGTTCAACGAACGGAACGCCGAGCTGTCTCCCGATGGAAACCGGCTGGCGTACCCGTCCGATGAGTCGGGTTCTCGTCTTCCTGTTTTGGTTTGGGGCCGGTTGGATTCTTGGATAAGGTTAGGCTCGGCAAATTCCGATCATAGCGATTTCGCCGAAAAACGCCGGCAGGTCGGCCCGCGACAATCCACATGCTCGTATAGTCGCCATACCGGAATAGTGGATTTTTGTCGCGACCACCTGAATACGGGCCAATTCAGATGTCAGGGTAGGGGGTCATACAAGCATGTGCCCGTTTCATTGACCTCAAGTCCCTTCCCTCGTATCATTTAGCCAGATATTCTCAGTTCTCTCAGCGACACACCAAAAGAATGGAATCCGGCACCAGACTCGGTCCAAGGAGGCAGGTCATATGATCAAACAACGCCACGTCGTGCAGATATTCCTGGCTGTTGCCTGTCTCAGTGTGGGGACACTGTCAGGTCTCGCCCAGGACGTACCCGAAGACCAGTACTTTAATTCTGATGGCGTTAGGATCCGTTACGTCGAGAGAGGAACTGGTCAGCCAATTGTATTAGGGCATGGATTTACGAACAGCCTTCTGGGCTGGATCCAGACTGGAGTGTTCGACAAACTTGCTGAGAACTACCGAGTCGTTGCTTTCGATCATCGCGGACATGGAAAGAGCGACAAACCTCACGAGGTCTTAGCCTATGGTTCAGAGATGGGCCGGGATATCTTTCGACTTCTTGACCACCTCGAAATCGGAAAAGCCCACATTATTGGCTACCAAATGGGATCCCGCATCGTTGGCCAATTGATTACCACCAATCCAGAACGGTTCCTGACCGCAACTCTAGGCGCGTCTCCACCGCGCCGCAATTGGAGTGATGAGGACGAGCAGGCCTCTCAGCAACTCGCAGATGACACACTGGTTCTTCAAACCCTGCTTGATGCGGGGCAGGATGTTGTCGCTCTGGCAGCACTGGCGCGTGCCCGTAGTGATCAGGCTGTTGCGGACGAAGAACTGGTCAACGTGCGGATTCCAACCATTGCCATTGTCGGGAGCGAAGACCCAAGCCTGCCCGGATTCAACGATCTCAGAACGGTAATGACTGATCTTGAGGTTGTCATAATTGACGGCGCGACCCATGGCGGTGAGGAAGAGGCAATGGGACGCCCAGAGTTTGTTGAGGCAATCCGGTCCTTCATCGCTGGCCACAGCACTGAACGCTAACAGAGACATCTTGTGTCCATCTCACCCGGTAAACGTTTAGGTCCCTACGAGATCCACGAGCAGATCGGTACGGGCGGTATGGGAGACGTGTATTCGGCCACCGACACCCGACTGGACCGCACCGTAGCCATCAAAGTCCTCCCCGAACACCTGGCTAATGACCCCCAACGCTGGGAACGATTTGAGTGTGAGGCCAAGGCTGTATCCAGCCTGAATCATCCCCACATCTGTACTCTTCACGACGTAGGCGAACAGGACGGCACCCACTACCTCGTCATGGAATTGGTGGAGGGGGAAACTCTGGCGGCCAATTGATGAAAAATCATTCACGTAGACAATTTCTCCAGGCACTTGCTTTAGCAGGGCCTTCACTTTTTGTGGCCAACAGGTTAACGGCTCAGGTGCCCGATACGTTCAGTCCGGATATCGGTCCCTATCCCGATGCATGGTTACCGAATGGGATTCGCTCGCGGTTTGCTGAAAATATAAATGGTTTGCGTGTGCATGTGCTGGAGGCCGGGTATGAAACGCCCAATCGACCCGCATTATTGTTACTGCATGGTTTCCCGGAGCTGGCCTATAGCTGGCGCAAGGTGATGGTGCCGTTGGCAGAGGCGGGCTATCACGTCCTCGCTCCCGATGTCCGCGGCTTTGGTCGCACCACCGGTTGGGACAGTGACTACGATGCGAATTTGACGCCGTTTCGCCGCTTAAATAAGGTTCGTGATGCCATGGGCCTAGTGTCAGCGTTTGGCTATCGCAATGTCGGTGCGGTCATCGGTCATGATGCCGGTTCGCCGCTTGCTGCATGGTGTGCTGTCACTCGCCCGGATATTTTCCGTTCCGTAGTCATGATGAGTGCGCCCTTTGGCGGCACGGGTTCGTTGCCGTTCGATACCATAGACAATCCACCAGCGGCTCAGAACAACAGCGGACCAAGCATCCACGATAATCTTGCAAACCTGCCGCGCCCGCGCAAGCACTACCAGCGGTATTACACGACCCGTGGTGCCAACGAAAACATGTGGCATGCCGAACAGGGAATCAGCAATTTCATTCGTGCCTATTACCACTATAAGAGCGCGGATTGGGAAGGCAATAAACCCTATAGGCTGGCGGCGCGCACCGCAGACGAGTGGGCCAAGATGCCCACCTACTACATCATGGTCCTGACCGAAGGCATGGCGGAGACAGTCACTAAAATTATGCCATCTGCGGCGGAAATCGCTGCCAATACCTGGCTAACCAATGCGGAGCTGGCGGTCTATGCAGAAGAGTATGGCCGCACCAGTTTTCAGGGTGGCCTGAACGGTTATCGCATGGGTGCATCGGGTATCGGAAGTGCTGAGATGGAACTCTACGCCGGCAAGACGATCGATCAACCCAGCATGTTTATCAGCGGTGCCAGTGACTGGGGTACTTATCAGAGCCCGGGTGTGTTCGAGCGTATGCAGGAGCGGGCCTGTACCGATATGCGGGCGGTGCATCTGGTAGAAGGTGCGGGGCATTGGGTGCAGCAGGAACAGGGGGCGGAAACCAGCCGTCTCTTGCTGGAGTTTCTCGACTCCTTAGGATAGCCACCTTTCGCGGTAGGGATACCGGTCACCCGGCACAACCGGGTGGCCGGATGCAGTCACCCGCCTCCGGCTCCCACAGAACGCAGCTTGCAGATTTCCGTATGACATTCTCGCCGCTGCCACAGTCGTGGGCCATAGCTTAAAACGCTTATCCGCAGGTTCTGTCCGGTTCCCTTCAATCACAAGAAATCCTCTCAATAACCCCAGAGCGGGCTTTCTAAAATCCAGATACCTGTATCGTCCCCCATACTCCAAGGTGGATTTTGTGGGAAGGTCCTGTATTCATGGGGGTTTCACGTTTCCGACAACGCGGTTTTACAGGATTGTGACCTTTGGATTGGCCTCAAGCCGCTCTCCTGGTAGTGGTTAACCCGAATCTTGTGTTCCCGAGAATCGAAATTCCCGGAAACCGAATCCGGTTCGTTGCGCATATTCCTAAACACTACGCGACTGATCGTTACCCTAATTGCAGGCGAAAAGATTCGGGAGCGGGCTGAGAACCAAGCTGTGCTTGACGGCTTCCGGAGACTCAGCCCACTCCAGCGGCGTATAAGGCAAGGGTTCCAAATTCTGATAAGATACCCGCCGGAAATCGACATCGGAACGAAATTCAGATTCAAAGGAGAAGAGCTATGCTGCGCTATTTGGCCCCTCTATTCTGCAGTGTTTTGCTTTTGGCCGGTTGGAGCGCAACCGAAGCGAACGCCCAAGCCGCCAGGGCCCAGGCTCATGTGGCCGCAGCCAGTGCTGCCGCATACGAACCGGGGCAGGATTTTACGGCTATCTTCGCGCTTTGCGCCGAACCTAATCCCAATCCTCCGGCGGCCGCAGCTGCGCCTTCGGCTGCCGCCGAGCCGACGATACCGCCTCGTTCTCAGTGGTACAGGGAGCCACAGAAGGTCTTCGACAATGTGTACCATGTCGGTGGTGCCAACAACGAGGCGATCTGGGCAGTGACTTCATCAGAGGGAATTATCGTGATCAATTCGGGTTATGACTACACCGCTGAGGAGTTGATTGTCAACGGTTTGACAAAGATGGGTCTCGATCCAGCGCAGATCAGGTATGTGATCATTGCTTCAGCCGACGCTGACGAATATGGCGGAGCTAGACTTCTGCAGGATCGTTACAACGCGCGTGTCCTGATGTCTGAAGCGGAGTGGGATGTGCTCGCCAGGTCCAATGCTCCGGCGGCCTCCAAGCCGAGGAAAGATATGATCGTCACCGATGGTCAGGAACTGACGCTGGGTGATGTCGCCGTGAGCCTCTATGTGACGCCGGGCCATAGTCCGGGTACCGTTTCGGCGCTCGTTTCGCCGCTGAAGGATGGCAATCAAAGGCATGTGGCCAGCGCATTTGGGGGTCGGGCTGCCGGTGGAGTCGAGTATTTCGGGAGTGAAGTTGAAAGTATGAGAGTGTGGAGCGCGTCAGCCAAGCGTTACAAGGCTATTGCCGAGAGCGCGGGCACGGATGTTTTCCTTTCCCCCCATAACCTCAGTGGTCACTTGAAAACCGGCCAACGATGGTCACTTCAAAACCGGCCAACGGGCATGGCCCGGGACGGTGTAGTTCTACCCCTTTCGTGGGGGAGTCGGCAAGCCCGTTTTGGTGCGCCAACTCCGAGGCCCGCACTTGAGGATGTGGCCGTGATGGAGCAACCGATCCAGCATCGCAGTCACAGCCGCGCTGTCGCCGAGTAGTTTGCCCCAGTCTTCGACGGGCCGATTCGATGTCAGTAACGTGCTGGTTCGTTCATACCGTCGCATAACGATCTCGAGAAGTTCCTCTGCTGCAGTCGGGGGGAGCTTCCGCATTCCCAGGTCGTCGATGATCAGCAACGGGACCGTGGCCAGAGCCTCCATAAACTCCTTACGGGTCCCGTCGATGGTGGCTTCGGCGATGTCGTCGAGAAGGGCATGGGTTTCACGGTAGACGACCCGATAGCCTTGCTCGATGGCGGCCAGACCGATGGCCTGAGCCAGATGACTCTTGCCGGTGCCGGGTGGACCGAGAAACAAGGCGTCTTCGTGTCTGGAGATGAATGCGGCCGTGGCCAGATCGAAGACCAGACTGCGATTCATCTTCTTGTTGAAAGTGAAGTCGAAGCTGTCCAGCGTCTTGTGGGGATCGCGGAACCGGGCTTGCTTCCGCCGGCGTTCCAGCAGTCGGATGCTGCGACGGTCCAGTTCGTCGGAGACTAGGCGGGAGACCAGATCGATCGGCGCCATGGGTTCGGTCTGGGCCTGGTGGAGTCGTGTTTCCAGGACCTCGGCGATGCCGCCGAGACGGAGTTGTCGGAGAGCCCGCTGGAGTTCAATGAGATTCATGATTGTTCCTGCTCCTGGATCTTGAGGTTGATGAGATCGCGATACTGGGTCAGTTCACGAATGAGAGGATCGACCTGACGGAGTGCGAGTGGAGGTCGCCGCTCCAGATAGCGGCGGAGGAAACGATACTCGTAGACGTGGAGTTCCAGTGCCACAGCCGAAGCATCCTCGACGGCGGACACACCGTACCTCTTGGCCAGGGAGAGTACACCCAGGATGCGGCGGACCGCAGCCTCCCCCTGTCGGCGATGAATCCCCTCACATAGCGTGCCGATATGGGTTCCGGCGCGGCGGGCGCGGGCGAGCAGTTGCACGGTAGTTAGGGGCGTCTTTTTGGGATTGTCTTCGGGGCGGACACGATATCCACCGCGTTTTTGACGGACATGCTCCCGCAGGAGTTGATAGGTGTTCGGGTCGAGGATCCGGACGTGGAGAGTGTCCCACTGCACTTTGACCGTTCGTCCGATCCAACCGGGCGGTAAACCGTAATAGGCCGCTTCGACTTCCACACAACCGTCGAGATGGACGACACGCTGCCCGTACTTGTAGTAGCGGAAGGGTTCGATCGGCAGCCGCTTTAGCGACGGCTTCTCTTCAGCGAACATGGCCCCCACCTGCCGCTTGGTCGTGCCGTGGATGCGGGTGTCGGCCCACCGGGCTTCCCACCGGTCCAGATACGCCTGAGCCTGTTCGAGGCTCTCGAAGCGCTGTCCCTTCAGTGGGGTCTTCTGGGCGTGTCCCACCCCGGACTCCACTTTCCCTTTGCGGTCTGGGTCGCGCACCCGGCATGGCAGGGCCACCACGCCGTAGTGAGCCAGCACATCCCGGAACAGCGGATTCAGCGTGGGGTCGTAATACTCCGGGTCGATCACACCCTCGCGCAGGTTGTCCAGGATCATGAGACGGGGACTGCCACCCAGGCGCCGGAACGCGGTCTCGTGCAGCTGGGCCCAGATAAGGGAACTGGATTTGAAGCTCAGCAACCGCACGGATTTGCGGCTGTAGCCCAGCGTCATCACGAACAGCCGGGTCCGCCGGTACTTGCCGGTCTTCGGATCCCGAACCATGGGTCCGGTTCCGTAGTCGACTTGGGCTTCTTCTCCAGGGTCGGTTTGGATGATGCCGACCGCTACGGGAGACCGCACGCCCCGGAGTTTGCGAACGAACCGCTTGACCGCTTCGTAGCTGCTGGCAAAGCCATGATCCGTAACCAGGTCCTGCCAGATCGCCATCGCGTTGCGGCCACGCTCCAGCGCCTGTTCGATCGTCTCCCGGTACGGCTCGCAGGAACTGCTCGACGGTGGGCTCGACGACTCTGCCGGGACCGGATTCTCGGCCTCCGAGTCGGTGGTCACTTCGTTGGCCGGTTTTGAAATATCGGAATCGCCAACCCTTTCAACGACACCACTTACGCCGTCCGGGTCGGTGGTCACCTCGTTGGCCGGTTTTGCCGGTCGCCGGCCCCAGCTACCGGGCGGCCGTACGGGGATTCCGGCCGCTCTCAGATACCCACTGGCCGTCTCACGGCGAACGCCAGTGGTCTGTTCAATCCGACGCAGCGGCCATCCAAGCCGCCCCAATGCAACAACTTGTTCTCTCTTTTCTGTGCTCAAGACATTGCTCATGCCGACGGAGATTACTCCGCCTGCTGTCAATGTCCCGGGCCTCTATCGTTGGCCGGTTTTCAGGTGACCACCATTGGCCGGTTTTGGGTGACCGCCGAGGCCCATAATAGTTGGGATAAATTACACGATAAGCTTAACGCTCTGAAGTTCCGTCAGCCGGGCGATCCGCATCTCTTCGTCAGCAAATCCGCCGTCTCGCGATATCAGACCATGATTTCCGAATGTATGGACGCACAATTGGCTTGGAGGGAAGGCGAGTAGTTCTTTAGACGCGATTGCGGAGCTAGCGCACCTCCAGTATATGGGAGCAAATCGCGGTCAGTGTCTCGCGCCACGTCGATGTCGATACATGCACGAGAACCTCGCAATCTGGCTAAGGGTAACTAGAGATTGGACTTCCGGCAAGAAAAGACTTAGGTCACGAAAAACGCCGTAGTGTTTGCCGATCTGCTCTCAACTCCCGAGGAGTCGCCTTACCGGAGATGTGACTGTTTTGATTGCCCAACTGCTGCAGGAGACGAACCTCAGATCGCCTTTTTCTTAGCCCCTGGTTGGGGCTTGGCCCAGTAATCGGGCGCCGCTTTCGATTTCTCGAGCGCCTCGAGACTTTCGAAGCCAGGCGCCATTGAAGCGGAGGAAATGCCGGCCATGACCTGGTGATGGTCGATGTTCAGCAACCGCAGCCAACTCTGCTGGCCGAAGGTAAGACCGATGGCGCAACCGAGTTCCACAAGCTCCGGTTCGCTGAAGTGTTTGTGCATTCGCTCCCAAAAAGCATCATCGGTGTCGATGCGCCAGATGATGGCCTCGGCGTAAGCGAGCGCCGCCTTCTGACGGCCAGTGTATTTGATCGATTTCTCGAAGTTCATCAAGTCGTCTATCTGGCCCTCATTGACACCCGCCTTCTGGCCTTTGATCGAGCGCTGATTGCCGCAAAACTCACAGACCACGGAACGGGAGACATAGACACGGCATAATTCCTTGACGGCATGATCGAGAATCCCGTTGCGGAAAATGTTGTTCCAGGAGTCGGCGAAGAACCAGAAACAGTCCGGCACGTGCGCTCGAACGGCGCTGCTCTCGGGGCGGGGTGTACCTTCGCGCACGCAGCGCTCCATTTCCCCGCGCATCTTCTCAGTCATGTCCTCGAGCGCGACATAGCTGATCCGCTGTTTATCTGCCATCGGTGTCCCTCCTTCCGTGACGTTGGTCGTCTGTTCAAACCCGTGCGAATCACACGGGACCGTAGCTGGCAGAATAACCGAGGTTATGAGCGTTGAGGAGGGAATTGGTAACCGGCGGGACCATCGGCCGGGTTCAGGAATCAAAAAACATCGGAATCAGCGTCGATGAGGATCCACTGCCCTGGAAAGTCGCTGACCATCGTGTCTACTAAATACACGATTAGACTCTCCGAGAAGATTGTCCGTATCTACTTGGGCCGTATGACGGCCAATGTGCTCTCCGCAGACAGGGATTCCTGAACAATTCTGAAGAACTGTTGCTGGAACTCACGTCGACTCTAGCGTCGAACCGGGGGTGTGCAGGATCCGCTGTGTCAAGACCTTGGCGCGAAGGTGACTACATTTGCGCTGATTCAGCTTTAGCAAAGAGTCTACTGCGCAATTGAAACAGTGTCCGTTGGTTGACGATTCCAGTAGTCGATGAAACTCATGACGTTGTGATTAAACTCATCCGGATACTCCCGGAAATGCAGGTGCCCCGCTTTATTGATGAGCAGCAGCCAAACCTTCGGGTGTTGGGCGGCCAGGATGTCGTGCAAGGCCACACCGCGATCCACAGTAATTTGCGGATCATTCTTCGACCAGTAGAGCAGCACCGGCATGGGGAGGACCTGTTCGGCCCTCAGCCGCTCGTGCAACCGCTTTTTCCACTCGTTGAACTCCGACCTCAGAGGTTGGCCAGCGCCGGCGGCCATCTTTGCCTGAGCCTCCTGCCCCTGTGGTAGGCCAATCATGTACTCGCCAGCCGCGTAGTACTCGTCATCCCAGGTGTCGGCGATGTTGGGCGCGTAGGATTGGACTTCCATTGCACACCGGATTTTCCAGCTCCGGTCGCCCACCGCGCACGGCTCCATCACGGACGCCCGTGTCGTTGGGTTCGTGTCCGGCGCCACGGTGCCGGAATTTGCGAGAACGAGAGTTTTGACGACCTCCGGGTGTTGCATAGCCAGCAACAACCCCAGCCCGGCTCCCCGCGACTGACCGACCAGATGCACTGGACCGAGGTTCATCGTCTGGATGAACTGGTACATGTGAGCGATCTCGCCCTGGATGTTGTAATCGCTGTCGTTCGGTGGGTTGCCGGTCATGCCAGCGGCAAGCTTGTCGACCGCAAAGACGTGAAACCGCTCGGCCAGGCCGGGGATGTTCCTGCTCCATATGTTCGCACTGTTAGCGTTTACGTTCCCGAGCCCTCCGCCGTGTACCAGCAGCAGCGGCTCCCCTTGGCCCTCTTCATAGTATCGTGTCTGGATGGTCCCGCCCAGAGCCTTGATGTCGATAAACTTGGCCTCGAGATCAGCGATGGAGCCCGTTTCCGAAGGCGTTTGGGCGTTGGCACTCGAGCTCGCCAGCCACGATATGACAACCAAGACAAGAAGTCTGATCCAAGTCCCGGAGCGATCGCTGCGACAAATTACAGACGTGCTCATAATGTCCTCCCCGTACTGTAGAAGATGGAGCGTTGCCGATCACGAAACCGGACAACATAATGACAGTGAGTGGTATTGGGGTGCGCCGCAGAGTCTAGCACGAATGACGAAATGACAGCTGGATTAAGCGCTGATTCTGCAGCATCGGAATGATGTGAAATCGTTTCGAAGTCTGAGGTAGCGGGAAAGTTTGCCAGGGTAATTTGTCTCATTGACTGCTTGACAGCAGCTCGTTTGTCAGGACTTGACCCTTTTCTTGCTAATAACCCTTTGTCGCGAGTCGAGCTTCTGGTTACGTCTAATGCCTTCCATTTAGTATATTTCTTGGCGAGCTTTCCGCAGAGACCCAAAAAAGACTACTGAATCGAGCCGCATACGAGGTGAACCCTTGAACAAACACCTGAACCGAATTGCCGGAGTCGCTCTGGCCTGCGCTCCCTTTCTGGTGTCTTGTAGCACCCCTTCACCACCTGAGCCAAACCCTGACCTTGTCGTATACAACGGTCACATCGTTACGCTCGATTCCGACTCGTCCGTCGTCGAGGCCATTGCGGTACGTGAAGGCCGAATCCTCAGCACGGGAACGAACGAGGAGATCCTCACGCTCGTCGACGATCAAACCGAACGGATAGATCTGGCCGGTCGCACGGCCGTCCCAGGGCTGGCCGACAACCACTTCCACAGCGCGGGCGGCGGGCCTGGCGTGGATCTGTCAGAAACGCGCACAATTCAGGAGGTGCTCGACGCCATCGCCATGCGAGCAGATCAGACTGAAGACGGAGAGGTGATCGTTACCAATAGCGATTGGCACGAAGGTCAGCTCGCCGAGCAACGACTGCCCTATCGCGACGATCTGGACCGCGCCGTGAGGGATCACGCTGTGGTGGTCGTTCGCGGAGGACACGAGTATGTCTTGAACAGCGTGGCTCTGGCGCGATGGGGGATCGACCAAGCGATTGTCGAGCCCGAAGGTGGAGCGCTCGGGCGGTATTCCGATGGGCGGCTGAACGGTGAGCTCATTGACCGCGCCAAGGATCTGGTTCAGCTGCCAACCTCCCAGCAGCCGGACTATGAAGCACGCATCCGGGCAAGGGTCGAGGAACACCGAAAACTCAACGCAGCAGGTCTGACCAGCATTCGCTATGGAGGCGGATCCCCTGATCTTTACTCAGTGCTGGTTGACATGAAAGAGCGCGGGTTGCTGAACATCCGGACGAGTGTTCTCATTCGGCTGGGGCCGTCGACCGACCTGTCCAATCTTGACCAAACCCTTCGGGAATGGGGCATTGGCCCTGAACAGGGAGACGAATGGGTACGTGTCGGCGGTGTCAAATTGGGAGTCGATGGCGGCTTTGAAGCCGGGTGGATGCGAGAACCATACGCCGAGCCGTTCGCGCAGGCTGGAGAATTCAAAGGCCTCCAAACGTTTCCGACCGAGTCTTATGTCTCGCTGGTCCGCGCTCTGAACCAACGGGGTTGGCGTGTCGCTACGCATGCGGTGGGCGACGCGGCGATCGACCTCGTGTTGGAGGGTTATGAAGTGGCGGATACGGACTCACCGCTTGCCGGCAAGCGGTGGACCATCGAACATGGATTCGTTCCGCAACCGGACCAACTGCCGCGGATGAAGCGACTGGGACTCCACATTTCCGCGCAAAACCACCTCTATGTCGCTGCACCAAGCGTTCGAAAATACTGGGGAGCGGCTCGGGCCGACAGCCTGACGCCGGTCCGCGCCTATCTGGATGCGGGCTTGTCCGTCTCGCTGGGTACAGACTCCCCCGTGATCCCTTACTCCCCGATCACAGTGCTCTATCACTTCATTACGCGAGATACCATCAGCGCGGGTGTGGTGGGTCCAGAGCAGAAACTACGGCCGGAGGAAGCTCTGCGGCTCATTTCCATCGGAAACGCTGAATTGACCTTCGAAGAAGACATCAAGGGTTCGCTTGAGGCGGGCAAACTGGCCGATTTCGTAGTCCTGTCCGAGGATATCCTGACAGTCCCGGAGGACCGGATCAAAGACATCGATGTGGCGATGACCGTAGTCGGTGGCCGTGTCGTTTATCGCAACGATTAAATAGCAGCATCGGGACGGTGTGTGTGATCCATGTGCGACGTGATCTTGGTCCTGAGCTGTTACAGAAATATACCGTAAGTGCTTTAGAATCAGTCCACGCACTTCGGGCATTCTCCCATGGTATTTGGAGCACGAAAATATCGGTTTTTCGTTCTTTGGGATGAGTGCCCATTCATGGAAGTCTGGTTTGAAGAACTGAAGGAACGGGTGCAGGTTCCGAAGTTGATCGTCCTGTTTCGCTCGAATCGCCTTTCCATTCCCCCAAGACCTTCCCCGAATTGTCCCAATCAAGTCCGTAGTAAATCCACTGCATGTAATGTCGCCTTATCGGAAAGTGGCAGGTTCAATTTTCATGTACAAGATTTAACAGGAGTTGAGAATCATTTTCACCGTCATCTAAGGCTCCGGCACCCGTTACTTCAGATCTTCAAACCAGGATCGAAATACATTCCGGCCCCCACTCGGCTCTGGACTGCTAAGTTCATGACTTTCATGGAGTTCCGCGAGCTATTCTCGCGTGCCGATCCCAACCTGCAAATCAATCGACCGGCACGCGCTCAAGCAGCTGTTGGTGCCAGTTCAGGACGATGTTGATTGGCGTGACACTGAAGACAAGGCCTCTTCGTTCTTCCCATGCTCCCACTGATTCGCACGCCCTGCCAGGATCCACGCCGGTCGTTTCGATTGGTAATACCCACACCGCAACAGTGGCCACGGTCGGGTTCAATCCTAGTCTTATGGTTATGTTTCAGAGTTTCTGCAAAAAAGGGGTCCTGAAATAGGAAGGGGCCAGGGTATCTCCGAGAAAGTTGGCAACCAACAACTTTGAAACGAAGGAGATGAACCGATGGCCCGAACTAAGATTAAGCGAAAGGGAGTGGATTGGAAAGAACTGTTAGGAGAGGAAAAGGATCTGCTGAAAAGCGTCGTGCAGGAGGTGGTTCAGGAAATTCTCGAGGGGGAGATGGAGCAGGTTGTGGCCGCGGCCAAGAGTGAACGAACGGCGGGGCGGACCGGATATCGGAGTGGCTATTACGGGCGGGACCTGGTCACGCGGGTGGGCAAGCTGGAGCTGCGCGTGCCGCAGGACCGGGCCGGGCGGTTCAGCACGGAAGTGTTTGAACGCTACCAACGCAGCGAGAAAGCTTTGGTGGCCAGCTTGGCCGAGATGTACGTGCAGGGCGTGTCGACGCGCAAGGTCAAGGCCATCACCGAAGAATTATGCGGGCATTCGTTTTCGGCCAGCACGATCAGCCGGATTAATAAGACACTGGACACGGAGCTGAAAAAGTTTGCGACGCGAGCATTGGAGGAAGAATACCCGTACCTGATTCTGGATGCGCGCTACGAGAAGGTGCGCGAAGACGGGGTCATCCGGAGCCGAGCAGTTCTGGTGGCGATCGGAATCAACTGGGACGGGAGGCGCGGTGTGTTGGCGGTGGAACTGGCGGAACGGGAAAGCACGACCAGTTGGCGGGAACTGTTACTGAGTTTGAAACAACGCGGCTTGTGCGGCGTGGAGTTCGTGGTGACCGACGATCATGCCGGGTTGAAGAAAGCCATCGCAGAAGTCCTGCCCGAAGCGATCTGGCAACGCTGCTACGTCCACTTTCTGAGAAACGCATTGGATTATCTGCCGCGCAAAGCCGATGACGATTGTCTCCAGGAACTGCGTTGGCTCTACGACCGGCGGGACCTCCAGGAAGTGCGGCAGGACCTGGCGACATGGTTGAGCAAGTGGGGGCAGAAATATTCCAAACTCTGCGACTGGGTCGAAGACAATATCGACGAGACACTAAGCTTCTACACGTTGCCGCTTCAGCATCACAAACACATGAAATCCACCAATATGCTGGAACGGCTCAACGAAGAGATCAAACGGCGAACGCGCGTGGTGCGGATATTCCCCAACGCAGCCAGCTGTCTGCGTTTGATTCGGGCGCTGACCACCGAAACGCACGAGAACTGGATCGAAGCGATCCGCTACTTGAACATGGACCTGTTGAAGGAACACAAAAGGGACTGGCACCGTCAGACGCCGGCTGCCTAAACGCGTCCCAACGGGCCGACCCCAATGATCGACTCGGATGTCGATCGGCGATTACAGAGCATCCTGGAGCGAACAATCGCTGTGGAAAACTTTCGAGGGGACGAAAGAAAGAAAAAGAACCAAAAAAGAAAGAAACGCAGAGGCCTGATGGAAATGACGCCTCAGAGGAAATCCGCCAAAAGGCGCGGATTCCCTCTGAGGCTTGGAAAAGCTTCGCCAAAAACGTTCAGCTTTCCCACATTCCCACAGGCCCGACGGCGATCGACACTCAAGAACTGAATTTTTCGGAAATACTTTTTGCAGAACTTGACGCACACAACTAGTCTTATTGAATTTCTGGATCGGAGGGGTCATGAATTGATCGGTCCATCACGCCACCGTGCCACGTATCGTTGGCCGGGCACCGAAGATCTCGCCGATGCGCCATTGGAGGTAATCCTCCCCTTCTCGACGATTGCAATTCCTATTTCAAACGAAATCCATACCGGCGATGCTTCGACCCACTCGAACCGATTGCAGTTGGTTGCGGTGCTGCTTATTACAATGGAACCGCATGTCATCTTGATTTGGCTCAATGGGCAACTGACACGACGTGGGCCCGGTTACAGCCTGCGAGCCTGCGGAAGCGATGGGTGGTTGCGGATGTCGGGTTTCTGACCGAACAAATTTGACGTACTGAGGGTGTCAGCGATATCGGAACAGGTGGGTTGAATTCTGTTAGTCCGCCGGCTGCTCCGATAGTCGGATGATGCCTTCCCGCGACGCCTGCAGCTCCGGAGGGGCCGCCGTCTCGGAAGGCACGAGGAAGAGCCCTCGCTGGCGGGTCCATTGACCCAGCGACCGGCTGCTGGTCCCCCGAACCAGCGGAGCGGCCAGCAGCAAGCCCGTAAATATCGGTGTCAGCCACAGAAAGAAAGTCGGGCTGCAGTACAGGGTCAGAGCTGCCCAGCCCAGCCCGAAAGCCGTGGTTCCTCGAGCGTTGCGCCAGGCTTCGACCCACGGGATCACTCGCGCTTCGCGCACCGGAGGTTCCCACCGATTGTCATGGCCACCGAGCACGCTCACGACGAAGCGGGTGTGATACATCATCATTACAGGTGCGATCACCACCGCGAACAACATCTCCAGCAGGGCACTGAGCAACAGACGCCCGATTCCGCCGAATGGCCGCCGATGACCGGCAAGCGCGAGGATCACCCCAAGTAGCTTGGGCACGAACAACAGGCCGATGGTCACACCCAGCAGCGGAACGATCTGGCTCGCCGTCGGCGACGGACCTGACCCATCCGGAAGCAATGAATAGCCGCCAAGAAAAGCCGCAACGCCGAACGAGGGCAGCACGATATAGGCGGTACTGGCCAGCAGCATCAGCAGCCATAGCAATGACGCGATGTAGCCTAGGGCCCCGAGCAGAAAATGCAGCCGGCTCAAGGG
This sequence comes from Terriglobia bacterium, assembly GCA_965218085.1. Lineage (GTDB taxonomy): Bacteria > Acidobacteriota > Terriglobia > 20CM-2-55-15 > 20CM-2-55-15. The sequence continues at coordinate 1,820,153 of CBDCKF010000002.1, forward strand.
GTGCAGGCCACGGGTCCGCAACAGTCCGAGGTGCTGCAGGCTCCCCTGGGTCCAGCGCCGGTCGCGTTTGGCGTACTCCAGGATGTTGGCAGGCACTTCTTCATAACTGCCACCGATGGACGGCAGCAGGTAGACAGCCCAGCCGGCACGACGCATCAGGGCCGCCTCGACGAAGTCATGGCTCAGGATAGGGCCACCAAGTGGGGGGTTGCCCGGTAGCACCGGCAGGGTGCAGTGCTCGACAAACGGCCCGACCCGGATAATGGCGTTGTGGCCCCAGTAGTTGGCCGCGTCGGTTTGCCAGAAACTCTGGCCGGTCGCGAGCATCGGACTGTAGACGGAGGCGGCGAACTGCACCAGACGGCCGAACAGCGTGTCCCGGCGGACCGGAATCGGCACCGTCTGGATCAGGCCGATGCCCGGGTTGGCCTCCATCGTACGCACCAGTTCGACCAACGTTGGCCCGATCATGACGCTGTCGGCATCCAGCACCACCATGAAATCGTAGTCCGCGCTCCAGCGTTCACAAAAGTCTGCAATGTTGCCGGCCTTACGACCGATGTTGGCGTGGCGGCGGCGGTAGTAAAGGCCGGCCGAACGACCCATTTCCTGCCGCAATGTCGTCCATGCAGCCTCTTCTGCCCGAGCGAGGTGCGGATCGGTCGTATCGCTCAGTAGGTGCAAGTCGAACTGGTCACCGTGACCGGTACAAGCCAGCGAGCGCATCACGGCGGCCAGGCCGCTCATGATCCGTTCGGGGTCTTCGTTGTGGACCGGCATGACCAGCGCGGTGCGGCCGGCGATGGGTCCATCGGGGTGTCTGGCCATCGCTGGACCGAGTGACAGTGGATCGCGTCCGAGCAACATCAGGGTGAACCCGATTACAGCGTTCCAGAAAGAGATGGAGATCCAACTGAAAGTCACCGCAAACAGCACCAGAACGACGATCTCCAAGGCGTTGATGCCGGCGGACAGTACGATGTCGAACATCATGCGGATACCGGTCAGGGCCGTGCCACCTACCAGGCCGAAGAACAGCCAGCGGCGCAGCCGCGACAGCGACGGACGGATGCTGCCTACATCGTTCGGCGGGTTTAGACTTGGCATGTTACTGGACACGATCGGGATACCACACGTAGCTCCAGGTTTCGGTCAGCCGACCCCCATCCAGCGTCAGATAGAGCCGCATGTCGGCGGGTCGATTGCCCGCTGGAGCAAGCCGGAATGTGGCACGCCATCCCCGGCCATCCGGCAATAGCTGGACTCTCAGATCGGAAGTCAGACCGGCGGAGGTCTCCAGCTGAGCTTCGACCGGCTGCGTGCTCTCGAAGGAGGACGAATCGCCACCGCTGAAGTCGACGATGATCCGGCGCTGGCTCGGCGGAGACGAGTCGCTCTGACCGGGAAGAGCATCCCGGCCGATGCGAGTGCGTTCGACTTCAGCGAGCGTCTGGGATTCGAGTCGGCTGTCGAATGTCATCAGTCGGTAGCGGTAGCGCCGTTCATCGCCGGCCATGAACGGCTGGTCGGGGGCCCAGTAGGCGGCGATGTTGTCGTTGAATTCTGAATCGGTAGGGATGGCTAGCAGTTCGACGCCGCCTCTGCCCCAATCGCCCTCACCAAAGGCGACCCATTCGCTGGGACGGCGATGGTAGTTGGTCTCGAGATCGAGGTAGTTGTCGAAATCCCGGTCCCGTTGCACCAGGCCGAAGCCCCGTGGGGTGTCATCGCGCAGCGACGTTACCTGCAGTCCTGGTCCGTTACCGAGCGGCCGCCAGATCCACTCGCCGGTAGCCGTGTGCATCAGCAAGCCATCCGAGTCGTGCACCTGGGGGCGAAAGTCATCGAATGGCGGCGTCCGGTCCGGTCCGTAAAGAAACATACTGCTCAGGGGTGCCACACCGAGCTTGGCGACATCGTGTCGCGCATACAGACGGGCATCGACCTCCAGCGACGTTGGGGCGCCCGGTTCGAGATCGAAGCGATAAGCACCCGTCACCGACGGGCTGTCGAGCAGGGCGTAGAAGGTTAGTGTCGTAGCCTCCGGTCCCGGTCGGAGCAACCAAAACTCCCGGAATGAGGGGAATTCCTCACCGCTTTCCAGGGCGACATCGACAGCCAAGCCTCGAGACGACAGCCCATAGACATGCCCCCGCCCCAGCAGGCGGAAGTAGGAGGCACCGAGGAATGCCACGACCTCGTCCTTGATGGCGGTGCTGTTAAGCGGGTAGTGTATCCGGAATCCAGCGTAACCGAGTTCGGGGCTGACGATGTCGGCTATCGATGCCGCACTGTCGTCGTAGCGGAACCGGTTCTTGTCGAAGCTAAGCGCCGCGATCTGCTGATCGTTCACTAGATGAATCCGGACCGACTCTCGGTACAGAGACCCCGGATGAAACAGCTGGACCTCGAACGGCGTTCGGTTGTGCCACAGGGCGGCCTCGGGACGGAAGCGGATTGACCGGTACTGCTCATAATCCATGCGCTCGAGCGTTGCCGGCAGAACTGCCTCCGGGGGCGCGTATGTGGTCTGTGCCAGGCTACGGGCCCGCTCGGTGACGTGCTCGAACAGCGTTGCCGGGGTCACCGGCGCGAGCAGGGAGGTCGATGATTCGGTTGCGAACGGATCCTCCGTTGGCGACGGGTTGGTGTCTCGGTCGGACTGAGATACTGTTGTGTTCCGGTCGAACGCGGTGTCGCATGCCGCGGCGAGTACTAAGGTCAGCCACAAGGGAGCAATGAGGAGCCGGCGCGCGACGGCTGTCGCGAATTCCGGGGAGCGACAACTATGAAGATGAGTGTTCCGGCAAAGATCCTGGGCCTGCCGATTGTCCTGTTGCTCCTCAACGGCTTGTTGCTTGCTCCGCAGTGGTTGCTGAGGGGCAGTCTGGGTCCGGGCTGGATCGCTATCGAGTCGTTGCTGGTCGTCGGAGGGTTCGCTTTGCTGCCCCTCCGGCGCTGGAGTGCGGTGCTGGCAGTGGGCACCGCCACGTTCCTGGTGTTGCTGAGCGTCGTGGCATTCGCGGATGCCGTGGCCCGGCAGAGCCTGGGCCGGGAGTTGAATCTCTACCTTGATGTGCATCTGGCGAGCGCGGTCTACAAGCTCCTGAACGGGGCGCTGGGCCCGGCCGTGGCCGTACTACTCATGCTGGGCCTGGCGCTGGGTGCTGCTCTCGTGGTCCTCATCCTAGCCTACCTGTTGGAGTCCGTCGAGGTCCATTCGTCGAAATCGGGCACTCGAATCGCCGGCGTGGCGCTGATCGCTCTCTTCGGAGTTGGCCTGGCGGGCGAACAGATGCCCATGCTCACTGCACGGATCACGTCACCCGCGGTCGGGATCGCCACGGATCAGACTCGGCGCTTCTTCCGGATGCTTGAGGAACGGGAGCGGTTCACCGCCGAACTGGGGGTCGTTCCCGACGGCTACGCCGGAGTGCCTGGGTTCCTCGGCAAACTGGTCGACCATGATGTAGTGCTGGCCTTCATCGAATCCTATGGGGTGTCGGCTCTCTACGATCCTCACTTTTCGCCCGTAATTCTGTCTCGGTTGGATATGCTGGACATGCGGATGGCGGACGCCGGCCTGCACTTGGCCACCGGTACGTTGGTTGCGCCGATCCGGGGCGGCGAGTCCTGGCTGTCGCACGGGTCGCTGTTGGGCGGATTGTGGCTGAATAATCAGTTGCGCTATGACCTGATGCTGGCCAGCGGCCGGCAGACACTGATCGACGATTTCCGCCGCGCCGGCCATCGCACTGTTGCCCTGATGCCGGCTATCACGCTGGCGTGGCCGGAGGGGGAGCGCTTGGGCTATGACCAGATCTTTTCCCATCGGAATATCGATTACGCCGGGCCAGCCCTGAACTGGGTCACGATGCCGGATCAGTACACCTGGTCCTTTCTGGAACGTGCAATCCGCACCACCGATGACCCCGATATCAGACCCGTGTTCGCCGAGGTTGGCTTGATCAGTAGTCACGCACCCTGGACGCCGATCCTGCCCGTACTAGATGACTGGGACAGCATCGGCGATGGATCGGTCTTCGCGCCCTGGGAAAACGCCGGGGAGCATCCGGATGAGCTGTGGCTGGACATGGATCGCGTCCGCGAGCACTATGCGCTCTCGTTGGACTATGCGATCCACACGATGGCCAGTTACGCCGAGCGCTACGTCGACGAGGGAACCTTGCTCATCGTGCTCGGCGATCACCAGGCGGCGCCGTTGATCATCGGTGACGATGCCAGCCAAGCCGTGCCCGTCCACGTCATCAGCCGTGATCCGGCACTGGTGCAGCCCTTTCTGGACTGGGGGTTCCAGACGGGGGCGCTCCCTGACCCGGACCGGCTGCCGCCGGGCATGGATGCCTTTCGTGATTGGTTCATACGGGCTTTCAGCAAACCCACCACGGGTGGGGAAACGATAGCCGCACCGGCGCCCGCAGAAGCCGGGGATACGGGGTGATCGATTCGACGTGTCGTGCTCTGAATGGTTCGGGTTACTTCGATCCCTGATCGTCTACTGGCGTCCCGGTCGCCAGAAGAGGCTGCGCCGGCTCTATCTCCCGTTGGTGCGGCCGGGGGACCTGGTCTTCGATGTGGGTGCACACCTGGGTGATCGTTCGGTCGCATTCGCGGCCCTGGGTGCCCGCGTGGTGGCGCTGGAGCCCCAGCCCCAGGTCGTGGCCTGGCTCCGGCGACTCGTGGGACGGAACGACCGGATCATCGTGCGGGATGAGGCGGTGGGCGGCTCTCGGGGAACCGCCCGGTTGGCCATCAGCAGGCGAACACCCACTGTTTCCACACTGGCCGAGACCTGGCGGCAGAAGCTTCCGGAGGCCAACTCCGGCTTCCGGCGGGTCCGTTGGGAGGACGCGGTGGAGGTCCCCGTCATTACCCTGGATGCCCTCATCGATATCTACGGCCTCCCGCGCTTCTGCAAGATTGATGTGGAGGGATACGAGGCCGAGGTCCTGGCCGGACTGAGTCACCCGATACCCGGGGTGTCGGTGGAGTTCGTCTCCGGCGGCGTGGAGGTAGCGGTGGCCTGCATTCATCGTCTCGCTGAGCTCGGGACTTATGAATTCAACGCCATTGCCGGCGAGGGCAGGGGATTCGTGTTTGACGGTTGGGTGAGCGGCGAGGGCATCGCAGATTGGCTGGACGAAGGCGCCGGCGGCGCGTCGTCCGGTGACATCTACGCCCGACTCCGTCTCGCTCGTCAGAGGTAGGTTGACCTTAGCGGAGCAGGTCGAAAATAGACGCCTGCGTCAGTAGTGCCTCAGTCTGAAAACGCAGGTGATTTCAGACTTGATCTAATCTTCTTCTTCCACTGACGCCTCGGCGACTGCCTCGTTGTCCCCACGCGGCGAGGAACGCCGCGTGGCCCTCATGGCCGAGAGCCAACCTGTCGCTGTGCCCAGTGGGCCCGCAGTCAGGAAGACTGCGGGCGTCGCCTGTCGTTCGGACAGGATGTCCGAATGAACGACTGGCGATTGCCGATCAAACATTCGCTCACGGAAAATCAACCGCTTACCGTTAAGTTTCAGGCTAGCAGCGGTGGTGGTGGCATCAAGCCGATTTGGCCCCGCCGCGGCCCCCGCGGGGGGGCGGTCACCAATCTAAGGCCGTTGACCGAGGCCGCGTGTTTCAACTGGCCCGCAGGCGAGTGAAGAAGAAGTTGCGGCGGAGGGTTGCTGTTGGGCGCCGAAAGTCGATGTCGAATTGGAGGCCGGCTTTTCCACATCCCCGTAGACGACGAGGTCTCCGGAGAAAGACTCGTACTGCACGTTAGTCAATCTGCCGCTGCCCAGAGTCTTCGGCAGCGAGGGTTTGACGGCCGTCAGAGGGTCGACAAACTGAGGGGCAATTGTGATAATCATCCGATCGATCAGCTGGCACGCCACGAAGTCCGTGATGACTCCCGCGCCCCCCTCAACCATCAATGAGCGGATACCCAGGTCATACAGATGCCGCAGTAACATGTGGAGATCGACCCGGCCATTGGGTTGCGAAGGCAGGCGGACAACCTCGGCTCCGCCCGCCCGAAGTCGTTTTTCTCGAACGGCGCTCGCCTGTTCCGTTGTTGCGATGATCGGCCCCACGCACGGAGGGCTGAAGAGTCTGGCGTCGAGGGGCGAGCGCAGGCGAGAGTCCAGAACGACCGGCTGTGGGTTCTTTCCGGCAACGAGGCGAACCGTCAGGCGCGGGTCGTCCGACAGAAGTGTGTTGATTCCGACCAGGATCGCATCGTGCATTGAACGCAGTCGGTGCGTCAGGGCTTGCGATTTGGGGTTGCTGAGCTGAAGCGGTTTGCCGGCCTCGGCCGCGATCGCCCCATCGAGGCTCTGGGCGTAGCTCAATGTCACCGACGGCACTGCCTCCGGGTGTCGAAGCTCCTCGGCTTGCCGCAGGCTGGCGTGCAGTCGGGACACCACACCGCCGTTGTCGGGCTCGGGCGCGGTTTCAAAAAAGTTGGTCCCAGCGGCGTGGTTCTTGAGAACTTCGCCTGCGAGGGAGGCGATGGTAGGCAACGGGCTTAGAAGGTGGCCCATTTTGGACGCTTTCGTCTGAAGGTATGCGTAATTTTCGGGTCGCGGTGGGATGTTGTAGCGCACCCGTTCAACGACACGGACGCCAAAAGCCTCCAGCGCTTTCACCTTCTCGGGGTTGTTGGTCGCAAGTCGAACGGAGTAGACTCCCTGATCGTTCATCATCGCGGCAGCGTGCGCGTAGGTCCGCAGGTCCGCGGGGAATCCCAAATGCAGGTTCGCTTCGACAGTATCCATCCCCTCGTCCTGCAAAGCATAGGCACGGATCTTGTTGTTCAGTCCGATGCCCCGCCCCTCCTGCCTCAGGTACAGGAGCAGGCCACGGCCTTCCTCGGATATGTCGTGCAGGGCAGCCTGCAACTGTTCCCCGCAATCACAGCGTACCGAGCCGAACACGTCCCCGGTCAAGCATTCGGAATGGATGCGAACCAGTGGCGGCGGGCCGTCCAGGTCACCCATGCGGACCGCGAGGTGCTCCTTGAGTTCCCTGTCCCGGTACACGGTAACAGTAAATTCACCTAAGGCCGTCGGGAGACGGGCCGACCCTGACCGGTAAATCGCGTCCCTTGTGGCTGTTCCAAGCTCCATTTCCATCTCCAAAGAACAATAGCCCGTTTCAAAAGTACAGTTCGCGCGTCCAACGCACACGTACAATGGCGTGGATGCCACCGACGTCATGAAGTCGTTTGCGAAAAACCTGGAGAAGAGCGTCTCACCCGCGTCCGAGCTAAACACAAACACGCCCCTTCGTCAATTGTTCCGTTTTGCGGGAGGTCATCCGCGGGGCGAGCGGCTGTTCTCGCCAAGCACATAGCAGTAGATTGAACACCTCATGCTAAGGGCCCATATGTTCCGCAGTCCTCGTGCCGTTCCCTGGTTCAACCGGTGATTTCAGCAAAGCAAACGTCAGCCAGGCTCTTTCTTGTTCGTCATGGCCAGGATCTGGATAATTCGCGTTCCCTTATCAACGGCAGACGAGATACTCCGCTGACTGACCTGGGCAGAACCCAGGCGCTGGCCGTGGCCGAGCAGCTTCGATCGGAGGTGATCGGCTGCGTTTACACCTCACCACTCCAACGAGCGAGCCAGACGGCTTCAATAATCTCCGAGAGCTTGGGTATTGGGGAACTTCATGTGGAGTCGGACCTCATCGAGAGGGACTATGGAGTTCTCACCGGAAGATCGGTCGCCGACATCCCACTACACGCCAGCAACCTATTCGTGTTGGATGACTTTCGGTATGTAATCGATTCACCTGGCGTGGAAGACTATACGCGCCTATGGACACGGGCGGGAGACGCTCTTCGGAGAATTCAGAATCGCCATGTCGGTCAGAGGGTCCTGATCGTGGCCCACAACGAAGTGATCAAGATGATGCGGGCCAATTTCTATGGGAAGTCCTGGGAAGATGAACTGCGGCTCCCCCCCGTCAATAACTGTGAGGTGATCGCTCTAGGGTAGGCGGGTCAGCCTCTCGACGGGACCGATCAAAGATTTCGAGTCCGCTACTATTCCAGCGAAGGCCGGCGGGCGATGCGCCGAAGCCAGGCGACATCGATGGCAAACGAACTGCTCAGTAGCGCGAGTCCGGCCAACGCGACGACGTCGCTGATCGGCGGCAGGAGCGGTGGAGCGAGGCAGACGGTCAACGATAGTGCCTGGACGACGCAGATCGTCTGACGCCGTCGACTTTCGGGCAGCGTGCGCCTCATCCAGGGCAGCAGATAGCTCGATGCGACGAAAACGTAGCGCATCAGTCCGGCCGCAAGAATCCAGGGACCGGCTTTACCATACTGCCACGCCAGTGCGGCCATGCCGAAGATCAACAACGCGTCGGTTTCCATGTCGAAACGTGCCCCAAAATCGCTGGTATCGCCTCGACTACGTGCAAGCCAGCCATCGACACCGTCCATAGTAATAACAAGCGATGCAAGGATCACTGCAAACCAGGCTCCTCGGGAAGTCGCGCTTTCACCGATCAGCGCAAGCAACAGCGCGGCCATCGCGCCGCGCGTCAGCGTCACACGGTTCGCCAATCCAAACGACTCTGAGACCTGGTGCTTCTCGGCAAGCGCCACGATCAGTGTGGCGCCGAAGCCGAAAATCAAGATCGCTTTGAGTGGGAAGAATCTGCCGAGATCGAGGAACCACTGCACGGTCCATGCGAATCCCGTTGTCGCGATCAAGGAGACTGCGACGCTCCAACGGGCGTTTTGTGCCGCTTTGGACTGGCGATGAACCCTGTTAGCCAAGATCGACATGACCAAGGAGAAGTCCTTTTCTGTACGTGTACAACCCTGCCATTCGTATAGTGTAGAAGGCCTGTACTTGTACTTTTCGAGCGCGTACCTTTCAATAGTTCTCGAATTCCAGATTTCGAAGAATACTTGCATCTTTTGTTTCATGCAGCAAGTATCGGCTGCCACGAAGAAAAGAACGTAATGTCCAATGTCAGCAATCTCAACGATGATGCGCGCTCGTTCTGGGTCGTCGGACCGGGCTCTGCCGAAATCCGTGCCGAGACTCTGCCCGAACCGACCGACCAGGAAGTTCTGGTCCGGACGCTGTACAGCGCCATCAGTCGTGGCACAGAAGCCCTGGTCTTCAATGGTGCGGTACCGGCAAGCGAGTTCGAACGGATGCGGGCGCCGTTTCAGGCCGGCGACTTTCCTGCGCCGGTCAAGTATGGATACATCAATGTCGGGCACGTGGAACAGGGGCCGCCCGGACTGCGTGGCCGTGTCGTTTTCTGTCTCTATCCCCATCAGACTCGCTACGTTGTGCCGGCTGAAGCCGTGTATCCGGTGCCGGCCGATGTGCCTGCCCAACGCGCGGTGCTCGCGGCCAACCTCGAAAGTGCGGTCAACAGTTTGTGGGATGCGGTCCCGAAAATCGGTGACCGGATCGCCGTCGTCGGCGCCGGTACGCTGGGTTGTCTCGTGTCGTGGCTGGTCGCAAAGATTCCGGGCTGCAGTGTCGAACTGATCGACATCGATCCCGACAAAGCAAGCGTCGCCGCCGCTCTCGGTGTGGGTTTTCGGTCGCCCCAGCACGCAACTGCCGAGGCCGATCTGGTCATTCACACCAGCGCGACCGAGGAGGGTCTTTCCACCGCTCTCCGTCTCGCCGCTTTCGAGGCGAAGGTCATCGAGTTGAGCTGGTATGGGGACTGTCGGCCCGCGGTGGCACTGGGAGAGGCTTTCCACAGTCGACGCCTGAGTTTGCGCGCATCGCAAGTCAGTGCCATCGCCCCCGCCCAGCGGGGCCGATGGACTCCGAGACGCCGCATGGAGTTCGTTCTCCGACTGCTCGGCGATTCCGCGCTGGACGCCCTGATCACCGGCGAAAGCAATTTCGACGAGCTGCCGACGCTTATGCAATCGCTCGCGATGGCACCCGGGCGAACGTTGTGTCATCGGATCGTCTATCAGTGAGGTGAGTCGGAAACTCGCGACAAAAGATTTCGCTCGATCGTTCATTCAGACATCCTGTCTGAACGATCGGCGACCCCCGGTCATCGTCGTGATGTGGGGGCCTTTAGGGATAGCCGAAACGTTGGAGCGTGCCCAGAAGGCCCCACACCGGTCGACCGGTGCGGGGGAACAACGAGGCGGTAGCCGAGACGTTGAGTGTAAGAAAATAGTCGGATCGAACCATGTCGAAACTATTCGGCAATGAACTGATGACTCAGGCCACTCGCAGCCCGTCGCAGAGAGGATTCTCATGTATAGCATCTCGGTTCGTGACCACTTCATGATTGCGCACAGTTTCGAAGGCGATGTGTTCGGTCCCGCTCAAAGTCTTCACGGAGCGACGTATGTCGTCGACGTCGAATTGCGCCGACCGAAACTCGACGAAAACGGCATTGTCGTCGACATCGGTCTGGCAGGCCGGGCGCTCAATTCTGTCCTGTCAAAGCTCAACTACCGTAATCTCGATGAGGAGCCCACCTTGACCGGCCGAAACACGACGACGGAATTTCTCGCACGCATCGTTTTCGATCGCCTGGCGGAACGGATTCGGGGTGGTGAACTCGGCCCCGGTGCGCGTGGACTGATTTCGATGTGCGTAACCCTTCACGAATCACACGTCGCATGGGCGGCATACGAGAGCGAACTGACGGACCAGGACTAGTGTCCAACCCCACAGAAGGGTCTCGGACCAATCGGAGCGCAGGCGCGTTGATCCTGCTGGTACCCGGTGATCCCGAGACCCAGACCGGAGGCTACATCTACGACCGGCGCATAGTCGATGGGCTGGGCCGCCTGGGCTGGCATGTCGACGTGTATTCTCTGGATGCGAGTTTTCCGCAACCGACGGCCCCGGCGCTGGGTCATGCCCGCGCTGTACTCGCCGGTATTCCGGACGGGCGAATCGTCGTCATCGACGGCCTGGCGCTCGGGGGTTTGTCGAAATTGTTGGAGGCGGAAGCGGAGCGCCTTTGTCTGGTTGCCTTGATCCATCATCCCGTCGCCCTGGAGACCGGCCTGGATGCGGAAACAGCGCAAATCTCCCTGGCATCGGAACGCGCTTCGCTCACGTTCGTACGGCGAGTGGTTGTGACGAGTCAGTGGACATCGCGTAAGCTCGGCGAGTACGGTGTCGCGGCCGATCAGATCCGTGTTGTGTCGCCGGGTGTAGATGCCATGTCGGACGGCCCGGAAAGGCAGAAAGCTCGAACTGATATTCCCAACCGCGACGAGGCCGGCGAAACATCGTTGAACCTTCTTTGCGTCGCGACTTTGACGCCGCGCAAAGGTCACGATGTGCTGTTCGATGCGCTGGCGCAACTTGGCGACAGGTCATGGCATCTGTACTGCGCGGGTAGCCTGACCCGTAACCCTCAGACCACCGATGGGTTGCGCCGGCAGATCGACAGGCTGGGGCTCGGCCCGAGAATCAGCTTGCTCGGGGAAGTCGATCGAGCTGAGCTTGAACGCCAGTACGCACGCTGCGACTTGTTCGTGCTCGCCTCTCATCTGGAAGGTTACGGCATGGCGCTGGCTGAGGCCATCGCAGGTGGCATACCGGTCGTCAGCACTCTGGCTGGCGCGATCCCCGAGACCGTGCCCGCGAATGCAAGCGTGCTCGTACCCCCGGGAGATGAGGGGGCGCTGGCCCAAGCATTGGCAAAGCTCATGGACGATGCAGATGCGCGCCGGCGGCTGGCTTCTAACGCGCTGGCAGCTCGCAAGCTGCTGCCGACCTGGAGCCAGGCCTCGAGGCAGTTTGCCGCCGCGCTCGAGGATCTCGTGAGCAGCGAGTCGTGACCGGTTTTTCAGACGAATGGCTCTGCCTGCGCGAACCGCTCGATGTTGCATCGCGGTCCCGTAAACTTGCGGCGATTGCTGCGCAATCAGTTCGCCCAACCGAATCGCGCAAACTGGGGATTCACGTCGTCGATCTCGGCGCCGGCACGGGCGCCAACCTGCGTTACCTGGCACCGCTGCTCGGCGGCTCCCAGGACTGGCTGTTGGCCGACCGGGATCCGTCGCTACTCGATTCCCTGGGCGACCGGATGCGGACCTGGGCAGATTTGTCCGGCGCGCGCGTCTTCGAAGGCGAGGGCCAGCTGATCGTTCGCTCGACCCGGTTCGAGTGCCATATCCGCTGTGTCGAGGTCGATCTCGCGGCGGAACTCGATCGCTTGGTTTTACCGAAGCGATGTTTGGTTACCGCATCCGCCCTACTCGATCTGGTGTCGGAAGACTGGCTGACGAGATTGGCCCACCGCTCGATCGAAGCCGGAGCATCAGTGTGGTTCACCCTGAGCTACGACGGGCGCATAAACTGCAATCCGGCGGAACCGGAAGATCGGAACGTGCGTGAACTGTTCAATAGACATCAGCTGGGAAACAAGGGCTTCGGTCCGGCACTCGGTCCCAGTGCCTCGCGGAGGGCGGCCGAGATCTTTGAGGACTCCGGCTACCGCACCCGCAGTGAGGCGAGCGATTGGCGTGTCAAACGTGCCCATCAGGCGCTGCAGCGAGCCCTGCTCGACGATTGGTTCGACGCCGCAACCGAAATCGACCCCGATCGGACGTCGGAGTTGCAGAAGTGGCGTGAGCGACGCCTGGTCCACATCGAGGGCGGCCGATCCGAGTTGATCGTCGGACACGCCGATATGATCGGCTGGCCAAACCAGGACTCATCGTAAAACTAGTGGCCTGTAACAGAGGTATTGATAACAGCGTTCGGAGCGCAACGGGATCGTATTCGAGGCGCGCCGCACGAGGCAATGCTTTTTCATTCCGAGAAGGCGTAACGACGAAGACGGTCCCGTTGGGCCCGAACCCTTTGGGCCGATGGGGGTTGGGGGCGATCTCGTCGTTGCGGGCCGTCATCGATGTCAGAGCATCGACTTCCGTCCCGCGCCTCGACCTCGCCGGCAAGACCCATCGGCGCTACTGTCAATACCTCTGTTACAGGCCACTCGCAGTCAATTGGGGCGTTTGATCCGCGATCTGCATGACATCCGGAAAAGACGATCAAGGGGATTCCACCACACCCGTTACAAACTTAGACTGGCGACCGAGAAACGCACTGTTCGAACTCTGATCGGACTTCCTTCCGGCCTTGATATCAAAATCCATCTCAAAAAGACACCGTAAGATCGACAACAACACATCCTCAACTGAAATGTTTCGATAGACTAGTGGCCTGTAACAGAGGTATCGCCAGTGGCGCCGATGGGTCTTGCGGTCGAGGTCGAGGAGCGAGGAGGGCCACCGAGGTTTAGAACCGAGGCCGCTGGCGCCGCTTTTTCATCGAGACCGACGAGCGACAAAGAGATCGACCCCAACCCCCATCGGCCCAAGGGGTTCGGTCCCAACGGCACCGTCTTCGTTGTTGCTCCTCACTCACAATGAAAGAGCATTGCCTCCCTCGTCGCGCCTAGAATCCGGTGCCGTTGGGCCCAAACGCCGCTAGCGATACCTCTGTTACAGGCCACTAGCCAGAGGAGGATCGCATGAGCTCGACTAAAGACACACCTGTTCCCAAAATGGAGTTTCGGGAGAACGGTCCGATCAAGGTTTCCTTTCTGGAAAACCTCGTAGGCCCCGACGACAAATCCATTCCTTCACAAAAAGTCATCGCGCTCTGCCGCTGTGGCCGATCGAAAGCGAAACCTTTTTGTGATGGCACGCACAAGTCGTCCGGATTTTCGGACCAGAAGACTAGCGATGGGAAACGGGACGAGAGGGTCAACTACGTCGGCAAGAAAATCACAATCCATGACAACCGCGGTATTTGTTCGCACGCGGGCATCTGCACGGATAACTTACCTGGGGTCTGGCGGATGAAGAAGGAACCATGGATCGATCCCGATGGCGCGCGTGTCGAGGAAATCATCGAAGTCATCCGGCAGTGCCCGTCCGGGGCCCTCAGTTACACGATCGATGACATCGAGCATCGCGACCAGGATCGAGTACCCGCCGTGCGTGCTACCAAAGACGGCCCGTTCTCGGTTCAGGGCGCGATCGGCATCGAAGGAGTCGCTCAGGGCGAAGGAGCATCGGGTGAGCATTTCGCCTTGTGCCGCTGTGGAGAGTCGACGAACAAGCCTTTCTGCGACGGAACACACTGGTCGGTTCATTTCAAGAGTGACAACAGCGTCAAGGTTGCCGACCTGGCAGAAATGACCGACGACCAACCGCTGCCTGTCCAGGTCGAAGGAATGGATCTCGTGGTGATTAAGACCGGCACGACGGCATCCGTGCTTGACGGCAAATGCCGTCACCAAGGCGCCCTGATGTCTGACGGAGCGGTGGACGGTGAAAACCTAATCTGCGGGCTCCACGGCTGGACATACAAGTCGGTCACAGGTGTCAACACCGACGGAAGCGGGACCGATCTCAAGAAATTTCGATCATGGATCGAACGCGACACGGTCGTATTCATCGACGCCGACGAAATTGCAGCCTGGAAGAAGGGAAGCTCGGCATCGACACCGACGGCACCTGTCGAAACTACCCCGACGGGGGGCACTCCGGAAGAGCCGTTCAACACCTACATCCATGAACTAGCAGAACATGGACTCGAGCAGGTGGGCGCCCATGGCCGGGCGGCCGCCATGGGCGTTCCGCGTTTCGAGCTTCCGACCTGGGACGACCTTCAATTCTTAACGGCGCAGCTGCACAAGTTTCCCCAACTGGACCAGGTCCCTGTGGGTACCGAGTTGGTCATTGGCCCGAGGGCGGCAAAGCCGCTTCGCTTGGAAATTCCGATCTTCGTTTCGGACATGAGCTTCGGTGCGCTGTCGGAAGAAGCCAAGATTGCTCTGGCCTCTGGCGCCGAAATGGCCGGCACAGGAATCTGCTCCGGCGAAGGCGGAATGCTACCAGAGGAACAGGCCGCTAACAGCCGGTACTTCTATGAGCTCGCTTCAGCCCGATTCGGCTTTAGCTTCGAACTCCTCGCCAAGGTTCAAGCCTTCCATTTCAAAGGTGGACAGGGAGCAAAGACCGGCACCGGGGGACATCTGCCCGGAGAAAAGGTTTCCAAAAAGATAGCCGCCGTTCGTGGGCTCGAAGAGGGACAACCTGCAATCTCACCCACCCGTTTTCCCGACTGGAACAGCATTGAGGACTTTCGGAGGTTCGCCGACGATGTCCGCCAACGCACTGGAGGCATTCCGATCGGATTCAAGCTCTCGGCGCAGCACATCGAAAAAGATATCGAGTCTGCCATTAAGGCGGGCGCGGACTACATCATCCTCGACGGACGCGGCGGCGGAACCGGCGCCGCACCTCTTCTGTTTCGGGATAACATCTCGGTACCCACACTTCCCGCGCTGGCGCGGGCCCGTAAGTACCTGAACGAATCGGGCCACAGCGACGTGACTCTAATCGCGACCGGCGGTCTTCGGACGCCCGCGGATTTCTCCAAGGCTCTGGCTCTCGGCGCCGACGGCATCGCAATAGCCAACTCGGCCATCCAAGCCGTGGGTTGCGTGGCAACGCGAGCGTGTCACACCAACAACTGCCCGGTCGGAATCGCGACCCAAAAGGAACACCTCAGAGCCCGGCTCAAACCGGACGTGGGCGCAGAAAAACTGAATCGTTTCCTTAGAGCAGCAGTCGGGCTGATGTCAGTCATGGCCCGGGCCTGCGGCCACACCCATCTGAATCAGTTTTCTGCGGACGATCTGACGACTTGGAAACGCGATGTGGCATATCTGACGGGCGTGAGATACGGCGGCGTCACTCCGCTCTAGCAGCGGACGATCCGATCCTTGTTTCGGTCGTACGTGCGGGCATAGACGGCACGTAACTCAGTTTGAAATTGAGTCTCCCATCGAGATGGGAATTTCGCTCGGTCGTTCATTCGGACATCCTGTCCGAACGACCGGCGACCCTCGCCATCATCCTGATGGCGAGGCCTATAGGACACACCGACTTGTTCGATTGGCCCCATAGGATCCGCACCGATCCCTCGGTGCGGATGGACAACGAAGCGGAGCTGAGGCGTCAGTGGAAAGAGATGATTGGGTCAAGTCGGTAGCCAGCTGCGTTTTCAACCTGAGGCCCTACCGAACGCCCGAAGAAATTGACAACACTCATTGGTTTGTTACACCGGCGTGGCCATCCACTTCAACAACAGACCGACGTGTGCAGGGGGACTCCGTCTGAGGGCAATTCGCACTTCTCTCGCGTCAGTTTGAGACGGGCGCTCGAAGCCTGAGGGTTATTCGTGGAGGAAGAGCTCCTCGAACAGGCGGGTTGCGCGGGCTTCGACCTGTGTCCCATCTTCGGAAATCAAGAAAGTTGCCGCAACATCATGTGTCTCCGCCCATCGGAAACCTTCATCCACCCCCATAACGTAGAAGGCTGTCGAGAGAATGTCGGCAACCAATGCCCGAGGATGCCAGACCGTGACGGTAAAGTTTCTTTGAATGGCTTGTCCGGTTTTTGGATCCAGGATATGGCCAACGCGCGTCTCACCTGTCCCAAGGTCCCGCTCCGATCCGCCACTGGTTGCCAATGAACCTTCCCTGAGGTCGATCATCATCACAGGCTGGGTCCGGTTGAGAGGATGTGCCAGGTCGAGGCTCCAGTAATCCGCGTTCGGTGGAGTTCCGTGAACCATGATCTGGCCCCCCAGATCGATCATCCAAGCATCAATACCCGCATCTCTGGAATAGTCCATCACCCGATCCAGAGCATCGCCTTTCCCGAAGGCTCCAACGTCGATCAGGGTGGGCCGATTCCGGACCACGACGCAGTTCTCGGCGTCCAGATCAAGATTTTCGAACCCGGCGTTTTGGAGCCCAAGCTGAAGTTCCGCCGCGATTGGACGATAGCCCCCGCGGTGGAGTCCCCAGGCCTCTACGAGAGTGCCCACGGCCGGATCGAACGCGCCATCCGTCCGAGCACTCCATGCCTGAAGCGTATCGAAGAGACTGCACAGCGAGGCGTTCAGTGGGAAGCCGACGCCCACGGGCTGGCGATTAAGACGACTGATGGTACTGTCGGGCCGCCAGGTACTCAGTTCCCTCTCAGTGTTTTCAAGAACACGAAGAAAACTCTCGATCCGAATCAAACCCGTCTCGCGATCCGGAGCGTAGGTTTGGAGGGTAGCCCGGGTCCCCATCAAGTAGACGTCTCGGCGTACTTCAACCTGCAGGGCCGCAGCCCAGGCAAAGCACTCAAAAATAAGTGTGAGATAAACGGCGGGAATCAGGAGCGGGGCCTTCACGCCACCTGTTTTCGGACAAAGACCCCCGACCGGTCCGTCAACTCCGACTGGGTCGTTTTCAGGGACAGCCGGTAGCTGACCACCTGATGCGCGGCATAGGTAATGACAAAAATAGATGACGAAACCAGGTGCATGCCAAGCGTAATACTTGCCAGAAGGGGAGCCGTAACAACTTGAAGCATGTATCCGGAAGCGATCATCACCGGCAGCGCCGCCATCGAGAGAAGACCCGAACCGCGATTCGAACTCGCACCGCTCCGGAGCTTCTTCTGAATGTGTGATTGAACCATGAGCCCGACTACAAACACCAGCATGGGCGCCGCCAGAACGTGTAAGCCAAGCATAGACGGCTGCCATGGATGGTTGACAATGCTAAAGGGATCGTCGGTCCGCATGGCGTACTTCATCCATAGGTAGGCCAGACCGCTGAGCGTCACCAGAAGCGTAGATATGTGGGATAACCAGATCTCCCAGGGTTTCATCTTATGTTCCTCAGATCTATTCGTTCAAAACTGCATTAATAGCTAGGACTCGTCGAACTGCCGTCGTCGTGGCTCTTGCCGTCAACGTGGCGCCCACAATAGGGCGGATCGTGCGATTCAAGTTCAACTCCGCGTTCAGGGTCTGTCCTTCGTACTGGGCCAACCAAGCCTCCGGAACCATATACTGTGGAGGCTCCAGGAAGGCCGTGACCTCGATCCGCATCACCTGCCCCTCCGAATCGAGACTGATCAGCAGGCTTTCATTCTTGGTTCTGACAACGTGGGTGTCCACATACGCAGTGCCTACCAAATTCCCATCGTCGGTTGCGACATATCGGGCAATTAACAAAGACGGAACTTCGGAGCCGGACTGCGCCTGGGCCGCGCTTCTCTGGGCCTCCGTTAAAAACACACGCTCGGCCCGAATGTCCGCGCCCGGATAGGCTTGCGCCAAAGCTTCTTCCCGGGTCGTCTGTGCTGCGGCAATGCCGGAAGAAAACATGGTCAACATCAGCGTTAAACAAAAAAGCTTAAAAGCTATATCCAAGTGCAACATTGATCCGATCGACTCCGCTCTCACCCTCGTCGACTGCCCACTGGTAATCCGCTTTTACGACGACGTTCTGAATGGGCGCAAAGGAGAGGCCCAGTGTGTGAAACACTCGATCCATCGTCGCGTCCTTCAAGAACCCTTGAGCTACACGATCCTGCGTGTCCAGCGATTCGAATCGGTAAAACGGCGTTATGGCTACGTCAGGTCGTACCTGAGAGAGCAGGTTGTAGCCGACCTCGATATAACCACCTTCCTGCACTTCGCCCACACCGTTCTGACCCACGAGCGATCGGGCGCGGTTCAGCAGGTCGACGTTGTTCAGGACGGATCGGGCATAGAGACCGCGAAAATTAAAACCCCTGATCTGTGCCTGTCCGTGAACCTCAGCAATCGCGGTTCGGAGCGAAAACGCTCGCCCATCAACCGAGAACTGCCCCTGGCTGGAGTCTCCGACGTAAACGGATCCGCCAATCAGCACACCCGGCGTCGGAGTCATGTCGAGACGTCCCACAAAAGCCGGATCTGTGAACCGCGCCTTCGATCCCTTTTGCCGACCACCACGCAGGCCGTTCGAACTGAAGCCGGTCGCGTCGAGCCCATTCACCATGTAAGCTCTGTAGTTGAACTTTCCAGCCGTACCGACGACACCAAAGCCGTTCTCCCTCCACGTTGACGGCAAGAGCCGGCTTTCCGTTTCGGGGCGCCGGGCGCTGAAAAACGTGTTGGGTTCATGAAATTCGTTGGTCAATCCCATAGGAACCAGTAACAAACCTCCACGCAAGGTGAGAGCGGGATGAGCCAGGTAATCGACGTAAGCAAACTCGACCCCAATTTCATTCGCGTGCTCGACTTCGATTTCGGAGTTGAATAGGAACTTCTCGTTGAAGCGGTAACCGAAATAAGTGACAGCCCTCAGAAAATCCAGCTGCGTCCCTTTATTTACACCGGCGCCACTCTCGTCCTGACCCGCGAAGTTCTCATACAGCATTTCGCCGTAGCCGGCAATCGAAACTCCCTGATCTTGCCGATATACGGAAGCGGCTGCGGGCCCGAGCCCCAGTTGTCTCGCCTCATCATCTGTAAATTCGATTGCAGCTTCGCTACTCCGAAGTCGCTCCAGTTCCCCAGCCAGTACATCGATCTGGCGACGCAGTTCGTCAAGGTCGGCTTCGATTTCCTCAGATGACCTTCCACCTGCCTGTCTCGGCGATGCCGGGGCACTGACTGCACTCGACACAAGTCCAAGAACGATCGCTCCAACAATTCCCCCAACGGCTTTCCTTCGCATCTGTCACCTCACCTATCTCAGCGTGGCAATCGAACTAAGAGGCAGAACAGTTGACTCGTCCTAGTGACGGAACCTATACTGCAATCGGCGTTTAGTAAGGACACGATAGTCTCACGCTAGGGATGCGCCGGGCGTCATCCGGCGCGTCCCACCCTACCTCTCAAATTCACTCACAATTCAGAATCACTCACAATTTCTCGACTACAAACCTTCGCCTACCCGGAAAAGACTCGATAATCTTATTGAAATTGAAAATCAATTTCAATAAGGATTTCAACTTTCATCCTCCGAATGCCTCCGTCAAGCCACTTTTCCGACCTTCCCGCCTAGGGCTCGGACGTGCGTTAAACCTGCAATAGGACCCTCGAAACGTATAAACGAGGAAGAAGTGAAGAGATCGCAGGTGCATCTCTCTCGCATCCCCTGCTGTCGGTCGTTTGCCCGGCGATTATCTTTGGAAACCCAAAACCGCGTGAATAGCCGACCAGACCTGCAGAGTCAGGGACAGACGAGGTCCCCGATAACCGTTGACAGGAGCCCCCGTACTCATATACTAGTCATGCAAGTAACTGATACTAACGCCTGTTTAGGAGCCCCGTGCCTCTGTTCGGAAAGTAGTTGGATTCTACAGTTGACCATAGCCTTTCCCGCAAAAGCCCTGGAAGTTCCCTACAGCTAACCTCAAGGAAAACGAATGACAAAGAAACTGTACGTTGGAAACCTGCCCTTCCAGACAACGGAAGATGACCTCTCTGGCTTGTTCGCCGCGGTCGGAGCCGTAGAATCGGTCCGGATCATTACCGACCGTGATACCGGACGGTCGCGAGGCTTCGGCTTTATCGAGATGGGTGACGAAGACGCCGAAAAGGCGATCAATGAATTTAACGGCAAGGACATGGAAGGCCGGCCCTTAACTGTTAACGAAGCGCGCCCTCAGGCGGATAGAGGTGGCGGTGGTCGCGGTGGCTACGGCCGCGGCGGCGGCGGCGGTCGGTACTAATAACGAATCCGTTCAAAGGCACGGTGGTCGAACTCACCGTGCCTTTTCCGTTTCAGCACAGATCTCTGATATATTGCAAGACCCTAGTCCACCCCACCTAAATCGCCACGGTAACAAAAAGTACTTTCGGATATCGGATTTCCGTATACTTTTTGAAGACTCATGTTTCGTCGTAACACGATCCAGAAAATAGCTGTTCTGCTGCTGCCTCTCTTGCTGGGATTCAGCTTCCAGTGGGCCCTGGAGGTATTCCATCCGATCGAGGAAGGGTTTCGCACCTCGCATCAGCACGGCGGCAATGGCGATGTTGTTCACGCGACATATGCTGGCTCCGATGGGCATGACCCGCATGCATGTCCGCATTCGAGCGCCTTCGCGCAGATTAGACTTGGGGGATCAAGTTTCTCCGATAGTAATTCGTGCGCGACGACCGTGTCGTTTATTGACACGCCCCTTCTCCGACACGCTTCCAACGTTTTCCAGCGGGCCCCCCCCAGGGCCTGATACGTCCGATCTCTTTCCAAAAAATCTGACTATAGAGTCGTGGATGATGTCTCTCTCCTGAGGATGTTTTGAAGCGTTCTTATTATCTATCGATCGTTACCTGTTGCTGGTTGATTGCCGTATCCGGACCGAGTTGGGCCCAGGAGCCCGGAACCGTCGAGGGCTGGGTCGTCCTGCCGAACAATGATCTGGTTCACCGGGCTACCGTGTTGCTGGTGGAGTTGGGACTGACCACGGAAACGGACGAAACCGGTCGATACCGATTCGAGGATGTACCTGAAGGCAGGTACGAGATCCTGGCCTTCCAGTCGATTCTCGACTCCGAAACACAATTCGTCGACGTCGTCGGAGGAACGGCGGTCACCTCCGACATCGAGCTGCGTCTGTCGCCGCTGCGTCAGGAAATTACGGTAACGGCACAGGGCCGGCAGGAGTCGACGTTTGAAGCCATCCCGTCGGTCACGACGCTGGACTCGTTTGATCTGTCGGAAACGATGGCGACGTCTCTTGGAGAAATCCTGGACGGTCAATCCGGCGTCGCGAAACGCAGCTTTGGAGCCGGCAACTCGCGGCCCGTAGTGCGGGGCTTCGATGGAGACCGGGTCCTGGTGATGCAGGACGGAATGCGCATCGGGTCTTTGGCCTCACAGTCGGGCGATCACGGGGAGCCCATCGATGCAGGGGGCATGGAGCGCATCGAAGTCGTCAAGGGTCCGGCGACACTGCTGTACGGGAGCAACGCCGTCGGCGGCGTGGTCAATGCGATCAGTACCCATGAAAGTTTTCTGGAACAGCCCTATGAGGGTCTGCGCGGCCAGATCTCTTCATCCACCGGCTCGGCCAACGGGCAGGCCGGCGGCAGCTTCACGTCCGAATACGGATTTGGCGAATGGATGCTGTGGTTGGGCGGCGGGGGACAACGTAGCGACGACTACCAGACTCCGATCGGAGTGATCGATAATTCGAAGAGCCGGATCAGCAACGGGTCCGTCGGGCTCGGCTGGTTCGGAGAAAACGCGTTCGCCAGCATCGGATACCAGGGAAATGATGGCCGCTACGGCATTCCGTTCGCCAACACCTTCGAGGGCGAAGGTGAGAATGAAGAGGCTGTCGATGCCGTCAAGGTCGCCTTCCGGCAGCACGGTATCCGGTTGACAACGGGGCTCAAGAACCTTGGTTCGATCGTCGACAGCTTCAAACTGTCAGTTAACTACTCGGATTGGAACCATGACGAACTGGAAATTTTCGATGACGGTGTGCAGGAAATTGGCACAACCTTTGAAAACCAACAGTTCGTCTATA
Source organism: Terriglobia bacterium (assembly GCA_965218085.1). Lineage (GTDB taxonomy): Bacteria > Acidobacteriota > Terriglobia > 20CM-2-55-15 > 20CM-2-55-15. Next base: position 1,842,528 of record CBDCKF010000002.1, read on the forward strand.
AAGGTGTGTTCACCCAGAAAACCAACGACCGTCTTTCAGGCAGCTTCGGTGTATGGGGCCTCGACCGTAACTTCGAAACTCGGGGTGCGGAAACTCTTTCTCCGCCGGTAAAACAGAACGCCTTTGCCGTCTTCGGACTTGAAGAATTCGCTTTCGACGGCGTCCGGCTGCAACTGGGGGGACGCGTGGAGCACAACCGGTACAAACCCGGTGGCGATTCGATATTGCCCAGTCTCGATTTTACGGGCATTTCGGCAGGCGCGGGAGCACGGTTCGACCTGTGGGAAGGCGGCGCCTTTGTCGCCAACTATACGGATTCATCCCGAGCGCCCGCAATGGCAGAACTTTACAATTTTGGTCCTCATGTCGGGAATTTAACATTCGAAATTGGAAACTCCACACTGGAGAGCGAACGTTCCCACGGTCTCGACCTCGCGCTCCGGCACCAGAAAGACCGATTGCGGGGAGAGATCAATTTCTTCTACTACGATATCAGCGACTTCGTCTTTCTGGCTCCGACCGGCGCGACAAAGGACGGTCTCATCGAGGCCGCGTACGCGCAGGGGGACGCGCGGTATTCAGGCACCGAGATGAAACTCGATTTGAACGTTCACGAAAATCTCTGGATAAACCTGGCACTCGACGCGGTCGACACCGAGCTAAATAGGACTTCCGAGCCACTTCCACGGATCCCCCCGCTCAGGGGAACGATAGGCTTGGATATCCGATATGGCGGTCTGAGTGTCAAACCCGAACTCGTGCTGGCCGACCGGCGCGACGACGTCTTTAGCACCGAGACGGAAACGCCCGGTTACGGCCTCGTGAATCTGACGGTCTCCTACACCATCCCGCAACCCCATCTCTCGCACCACGTGGCATTCAGCCTCTTCAATGCGACCGACACGCTGTATCGCAATCACCTCAGCTTCATTAAAGATCTGGCTCCGGAGATTGGGCGCGGTGTGCGTCTCTCGTATTCGGTGAAGTATTTCTGAAACGATTGGAACCCTATTGTTCCAAAGCCTCGACCACGGCCTGACCGAGCTGAACCAGACCCTGGACCAGGTCGCCTCGGATATGGACGCGAAGGACGCGCCGCCCACGCTGCCCTAAAACTTCCATGTCACCGCGGGCCTGGGCGGCCTTTACGATTCCGAACGAGTAGCTCCGTCCGGGAACGGGAAGGTCCGTCCGATCATCACATGTGATTTGCAGAAAAACACCTGTCGCGGGACCGCCCTTGTGCAGTTGACCTGTCGAATGGAGAAAGCGGGGGCCGAAACCGAGGCACGTCGCCACGCGCCTTCGATCTCTCACGAGATCACGGATTCGCTGAAGGTGGGACGCATGCATCGCGTTCATTTCGACGTAGGCGAGGATTGCGAGGTAGTCGCCGGTCGTGAGACCCGCCAGGAATCCGCCCAGGTAACCCGCTAGAGAGTGTTTCCGAGTTACTTCTTTTAAAATACGAGCGCCGGCATCGGACTCTGAAAAGAGACTGATCTCCGCCGCCTCGAAAAATGGGACCGCTTCACTGAGCGCTCCTGTCTGCTCGAATTTGGCAGTCACCTTTCGGGAGGCAACCTTACTCGCATCGACGTCGGGTTGATCGAACGGATTGACCTTGAGCAGCGATCCAGCGACAGCGGTCGCCATTTCCCAACGGAAAAACTCCTGGCCAATAGCGTAAGGATCACCGAGTTCGATCCGCACGACGGGTTGACCGGCCTGTTCGATTCGGCCAATCGCAACATCGTCGGAGGTGTCCTCTTCGGAACTGAGTTTCATATGGACGAAGACACGGTCGTCGCCATAAACCTCGGGTGGACCGAGTGTTTCCTGGTCAATCGGAACGATTCCCTTTCCGTCTTTCCCCGTAGACTCAGCCACCAACTGCTCAAGCCATGCACCGATGCTGGCAATGCCAGGAGAAGCAGTAACGGTCAGTTTGTTCCGTCCCGCCCCCGCCAACTCTCCAAGGGCGATGCCCAACACTGCTCCGGGGTTCTCAGGAACAGGAACGTCGGCCCCACATCGGTCGACCATTTCCTTCGCGCCATCGAGAAGTCGTCCGACGTCGAGCCCCATCGCCGCGGCCGGCACCATTCCGAAATGCGACAGAGCCGAAAAGCGGCCGCCGACATCTGGCTGGCCTAAAAATACCCGCCGTAGTTCACGTTGATGGGCAAGGCCTTCGAGCGCGGACCCTGGATCGGTAATCGCGATGAAGCGCCGGCCGGTTTCAGCAGGACCGAGTCTCCTGGCCACACGATCAAAGAAGTATTCAAAAAGTATGGAAGTTTCCAGCGTCGTCCCGGACTTGCTAGACAAGAAAAAGAGCGTTCGCCCGAGATCCAGGACGTCTTCGGCGGCACGGACCTGGGCCGGATCAGTCGAATCCAGCACTCGAAGCGCCGGATAGGACGGACTGGTCTTGAAGGTCGATCGCAGAACTTCCGGACACAGACTCGACCCGCCCATCCCCAGTAACAGGGCATGGGTAAAATTTTCCTGGCGGATGTCCTGGGAAAGCTGCGAGAAGACGCTACGTCTCTCGATCTGCGTGATGACCAAGTCGAGCCAACCCAGCCACTGGTCCTCGTCCGACCCGGTCCACAGCGAGGCGTCGCGGCCCCAGAGGCGCCTGATCTTATCCGTGACAGTCCAATCCTGAACCATCGTTTCCACGGCCCGGGCAGTCTGTGGGGAGAGACTGAAGGACTGAGGGTTTACCGACATCGCTGGGAACAGATCATACGCGTACCCGGCCCGCGATACCACTCGGGTCCGACTGTGGCCATCGACGCCGCCGAAGCACACGATACCGCTCAACGAAAACAGTATGAAGTTCTTTAGATTGAAGGGTTATCAGTTCTGCACAGGCTGCGGTCGGTGCAGACGTTTGTGCTCCAACAGCAAATGCAGTCGCCTTCGATGAGAGGGGTTTGCGTCCTCGAAATCGGCACCGCAAACGTTGCAGCGATACCAATGAATCCGGAAGGTCGTCGACTCGTTATCCGCCAGCCCGATTTCTTCGAGTTCTGGCCTCATGGTCTTCTGGGTGCTCATCGAATAAGGGGATCCAGACCATTCTAGAAGTCAGATCCTCAACTCCTCCCAGCGACATATTTTCATTGGGCAGACGTTACGAAACCGAGCGCCCTTGATGTAAGTCAGGTCGTGTCGCCGAACCCCCATTGTAAGACACTGCACCCTGTTTCACCTATCAGAAACAGGCGGTGCTGTTGTGTTTTTTTCTTCGATCGGTACCAGAGGCCTTGGTTCAGGCCCGCACAATCGGAATAGATCGCGCATCCACGGACTCATATACTGGCGAGGGCCTCGATCACGCTTCAGAGTCGTGGGCTTACCCGGCAGCCTCGATTTCACTGGTGGCCTCCTCACCTCGTGCCTGCGCCGCGAACACCCGGAGCGGCCCTTGGGATTGGTACCACAGGCCGCTCGAAACCTCGATTTGCCCTCTGACCGGATACACCATAATTGCTTATGTTAGAATGTGCCCGCAGATTCGGAATAGCCAACACGCCCGGCCTGAGATCCTTAGACGGAAACGTCGCCTCACCTTGGACCGATCCGAGCCACATGGCCCCGTTTCTCCTTAGCGTCCGAGAGACGCTCGGCGCCCGAATTACCGATGATCCGGAATCGCGACTGATCGAAAAGCGCCGATAAATAATACTTTACGGTCTGACTGTGAAACACCGTCGGCCCTACCGGAGACTTTCAGAGTCAGGAGGACCCATGAATAAACCTACAGCCGACCCGAGCCGCTATCTCGCTTATACGCGCAAGAATATCGACACGATCCCGCAATTCAAAGCTCTGACTTCCGAACAACGGACCGCCATCAGCGCAGTTTCCAGAGTGCTCCCGTTCCGGGTGAATAACTATGTCCTCGAGGAACTCATTGACTGGGATGACATCCCCCGCGACCCGATATTCCAACTGACTTTTCCTCAAGAGGGCATGCTTTCTGCCGAGGACTTCGATTGCATTCGAAATTTGATCGAGAAAGAAGCGCCAGATGCGCACATCGATCAGGCTGTAAATCAAATCAGGCTTGGACTCAATCCGCACCCGGCGGGCCAGATGGACATGAACGTCCCGGTCCTGAACGGTGAACCCCAAGCGGGAATGCAGCACAAGTACAGGGAAACCGTCCTCTTCTTCCCCAGTCAGGGTCAGACCTGTCACGCCTATTGTACTTATTGCTTCCGGTGGGCGCAGTTCGTCGGCATGGAGGAATTCAAGTTCAGCAACAACGAGGTGGCTTCGCTGGTGCGCTATCTTGAACAACACACCGAGGTTCGGGATGTGCTGATGACCGGAGGCGACCCGATGATAATGAAAACCAGCATCCTCAGGAGCTATATCGAGCCTCTCCTTGAAATTGGATCGCTACGCAGCATTCGGATTGGCACGAAAGCATTGGCATGGTGGCCGTACCGTTTCGTTACTGGCAACGATGCCGATGATCTGCTCAGACTGTTCGAACAAGTCGTCGACTCGGGCAAGCACCTTGCCCTGATGGCTCATTACAGCCACCCACGTGAGTTATCGACCCGCGTTTCCGACTTGGCTATCCGAAGAATTCAACAAACCGGTGCCACGATCCGCTCTCAAGCTCCCCTGATCCGTAACGTCAACGATTATCCCGACATATGGGCTGCGATGTGGCAGAAACACGTAGATTCGGGGATCATCCCGTACTACATGTTCGTCGAACGGGATACAGGACCCAGGCAATATTTCGACGTCCCGCTTTACCGTGCGCTGGAAATTTTCACGCGGGGAATCCGGCAGGTGTCCGGACTGGGACGGACGGCGCGCGGGCCGTCGATGTCGTGTGCGCCCGGAAAAGTCCTGGTCGACGGTGTGACCGAGATCGACGGCAACCAGGTCTTCGTCTTGAAGTTCCTTCAGGGAAGGGATCCCAACTGGACGAACCGAATCTTTTTCGCGCACTACGATGAAACGGCATCGTGGATCGATGATCTAAAACCTGCCTTCAGCGATCGATTCTTTTTCGAAGACGCATTTCCCGCCAATAAGCGCTGGAAGAACTTTACTGTGTATTCAGGCGCGCGATCCCGAGCCGCATCTTCCGTCGGAAAGCGAAAGTCTTTTACCTAACAGACTGTGGCAGGAGCCTCGAGCAGCTATGTCACCGCACCAAGAAAGGGAGCGACTCCGTGGAGCCGCTCCCCTTTTTTTACCTGAGTTTTCTTCATGTCAAGCCGCGTATCGATCCAGCAGCGCTGCAATACTCTGTTTCGCTTGGGCTCCGACCAGCCTTTCCTTCTCTTCGCCGCCCTTGAAAAGGATCAGCGTGGGTATCGCGCGCACGCCGTAACGTGCTGCCGCATCGGGATTGTCGTCAACGTTCAATTTTGCGATGCTGGCACGGCCAGTGAACTCATCGCCCAACTCCTCAAGGCTTGGCGCCAATGCGCGGCAGGGTCCGCACCATTCGGCCCAAAAGTCTACGAGCAGCGGCTCTCTGGACTGAACAATACCGTCTTCGAGGTCGTTGTCGGTCAATTGCCTCAGCGTTTTACTCATTTGCTTACCTCCTTCGGTCATAAACTTCATCGTGTTTACTGAATCTGTAGGACGCGTCTCATTTCACTGGAAACAGCGTCCAGTGGTTTGGTCGAACGGTATGCCCGACTGAGCAGCAAGCCGCCTTCGATCATCGTCAGTACAATCAGAGCGCGCTCCCCAACCTGATCGGAGGGATAACCTTCGGCGACTAATCGCTCCCCGAACAAGGCCGTCCACGTCTCATAAGCCTTGGAACAGGTCCTCTGCAGTGGCTCCGATGTAGCTGCGGCCTCCAGCGCGACGGTTGCGATCGGACAGCCTTCGCTGAAATTCGAGTTCTCCAGGTGATCCCGAGCCATTCCGACCAAAGTCACCATCGCTTCAACCGCTGTCGAAGTCTGACTGAAAGCCCTACTGATGGCTCTAACCTGGGCATCACAGGCGCATTGGAGCGCCGCTACGGCCAGTGCCTCCTTCCCGCCAGGGAAGTGGAAATAAAGTGATCCACGTGGAGCCCTGCTTTCTTCAATAATCTGTTTGAGTCCTGTGCCGCTGTAGCCCTGTCTTTGCAATAGTTCTGCAGTCTTCAGCACCATTCGATCTTTGCTGTTCGATACTTTTGACATCACTAACCTTCCCTTACGACAAGTACTATACCAATCGGTCTACATATTGTCAACCCCCTCTTGGGCCGGAAAGGGACAGGAAAAAAGAGGCTGGTACGCCGATTGCCACTACAAGGACGCCACCAGTGCCCCGTATCGGGCATGCCTATAAGAATCAAGGGTTAGGTGGTTTAGAAAGAGGTATGGACAATGAGTAAAAGCCAGAACCTTGGCGCAGGTGTCGGATTCTTGTCAGGCCCCAACCTATCGCGCTTCCTGAGCAACCTGCCCGGCATGGCCTACCGCTCCCGCTGGGACGGTGACTGGACTATGGAGTTCGTCAGCAGGGGCGGTCTTGCTTTGACAGGGCATCGTCTGGAAGAATTGATCGAGAATGCGACGGTGTCGTGGAGCACCCTGATATATTCCGATGATCTTGCAGCAGTCACAAAACGCGTCCGCAGCGCAATCAAGAGCCGCAAGCCGTTTCAGATGGAATACCGCCTCCAACTCCCCACAGGCATTACATGGGTCCTCGAGGAAGGCCGGATCGTTTCTAAACACGACGAGTACCCCCACTGCATCGAGGGCTATATTGTCGACATCTCGGAACAGAAAGCTCACGAAGCCGACCTCAACCGTGAACGGGAGCAAAGTCGACTCGCGATTGAAAAGGCGCGGGACGCTTTCCTTGCCGTCGACCGAGACGGCAGGATTCGAGACTGGAATCGCCAGGCGGAGCAAACCTTCGGGTGGACGCGGGACGAAGCCGTCGGTCGAGCGGTAGCCGAAACTGTGGTGCCAACCGCCCGGCGCGATGAATATCTTCAGAACTTCAGGGAATTCCTGGACACCCAGGTCGGGATGGTAACGTTCGATCGACCAAATTTAACCGCGTTACGCCGCAACGGCGAAGAGTTTTCGATCGAGCTGCTGGCCTGGCCCAGCAGTTCCGCAAGCGGTCAACTCTTCAACGCCTACGTCCACGACCTGAGCGAACAGCACGCGCTGGAGAACCAGTTGGCCACCGCGGAGGATGCCCTTGAGCGTCTGATGCGCGAAGACCCGCTCACCGGATTGCACAACCGCAAGGCTCTGGAAGGCGACCTGACGCGGTCCATGTCGTTCGCCCGCCGCTGGAAGCAGCCCCTGTCTCTACTCATGGCGAACGTCGACACGCTGAGGGACACCAACGAAAAATTCGGCCGCTCCAAAGGAGACGCCATTCTGATTGCATTCGCAGAGGCCTTGAAATCTTCTTGTCGTCTGGAAGATTTGACTGCGCGGTTGGAAGGTTCTAAGTTCGCTTTGCTGTTACCCAATACCGATCTGACGAACGCGCGCGTCCTTGCCGAACGATTACACAAGAAATTGCAAGGGAACGAGTCGTCGGTCGAAACTGCCCTGTCTGCAACCGTCGGTCTAGCTCAATACGTCGCAGAGGACAGCATCGATACCTTTATCGGACGCGCAACGCAGGCGCTGAATCAGGCGATAGCAAACGGAGCAAATTCGGTGGCGTCGCTCGAAGCAGGCGCCGAAGCGGTAGAGGAGCCCGGATAAGAAAGCCTACCGGCCTCTGGGACCAACGGTTGGACACGACTAACTCTATGGCAAACAGCGCAATGCAGACGACGGAGCCGAGGCATCTCGGGATCGATTTCGATATCATCGAACTCGTGCAGAACCTGCCCGGAGTCGCCTACCGGTGCCGATGGAACGGTACGTGGTCCATGGAGTTTGTCAGCAATGGCTGCCGCCGAGTGACCGGGTACGAGCCCGGCGAACTTGTCGGCGAATCCGCCCTGGCCTGGCAGGATCTACTGCACCCGGACGACTTCAGTGCGATCGCGGCTGAGATCGCTCACGCCTCGGCCCAACGCAAACCGTTTCAGGTGGTGTATCGCGCCTTCACTAAAGATGGCGCGGAGCGTTGGCTGATGGAAGAGGGCCGTGTTGTGTCGGCACCGGACGAAGATGGCGTTCGTTTGGAGGGATTCGTCTCGGACGTCACCGTACGAAAACAAACTGAGATGTCGCTGCGTGAAGCAAACCAGACCATCGGTCACCTGATACAAGAAGACCCTCTGACCGGGTTGGCGAACCGAAGGGCTCTGAAGGAGAACATGGTGCGCTCCATCTCGTTCTCACGCAGATGGCAACAACCGCTTTCGATCATCATGGCGGACATCGACCATTTCAAGACCGTTAACGATCGCTACGGTCATCTCACTGGCGACCAGGTCCTGGTCCGCTTTTCTCAGTTGCTCAAATCATCGTCCCGCGTTGAAGATGTCGTGGCGCGCTTTGGAGGCGAAGAATTCATCTTGCTCATACAAAACACCGGGCTCGACGAGGCGACGCAATTGGCCGAGAGGCTCCGCATCGATACAGAGGAAGCGACCATGCCGATTCCGACAAATATCACTTCAAGTTTCGGAGTCACCCGAATGTTAGACGAGGACACGCCCGAGAGCCTGATGGCGCGCGCGGACAGGGCACTCTACGAAGCCAAGACTTCGGGCCGGAATGCTGTTCGGACGATCAGCAGAGAGCCGTCCTAGTCACTATTTGCCCGACCGCGTCAAGACTACCACACCGGTCACACTCGCGATTACTGAAGCCCCGAGGATACCGATTTTCGTCATGGCCGCAATGGCCGGATCCTCGAAGGCGAGTCCCCCGATAAAGAGGGACATTGTGAATCCGATTCCAGCCAGGCAGCTGATACCATAGACATGCTTCCAGCCGACACCCGAGGGCAACTGCGCAAGGCCCAGACGAACAGCAAGCCACGCAAACAAAGTGACACCGATCTGTTTGCCCACGACCAGCCCCAGAACGATACCAATCGTCACCCGACTACCGAGATTCGACGTGGTATTCAAATCAAAGACGACCCCGGCGTTAGCCAAGGCAAATAGCGGCAGGATCACGACACTGACCCACGGGTGGAGAGCAGTCTGGATACGCTGCAGAGGTGTGAGGGAATAATCCGTCGCGACGTCGAGGTCGAGGAGCGCGTCGTGCCGCCTGCGGTTAGCCAGCACGTGTTGCTCGTGAGGTCCGGCCTGCTCGAAGCGGTCGATCATTGCCCGACTGCGAGAAACAAACTTCCCGGGATCCAGACGGATATTCGCGGGAATCAGCATCGCCATCAACACTCCAGCCACCGTGGGGTGAACACCGGAAAAGAGGAATGCCGACCAAACCCCTCCAATACCGAAAATGCCATAGACCAGGGGGTTGCGGACGCCGAGTCGATTCAGAACACCCACAAACGCGAATGCGGCCGCTCCAACTCCAAGGCTCAGATACGAGATTTCAGAGGTGTAGAACAGAGCAATCGCTATGACCGCGCCTAAGTCGTCCGCTATCGCCAGCGATGCCAGGAATATCTTCAGAGCAGCTGGCACGCGGTCTCCCAACAGATGGAGAATGCCCATCGAAAACGCAATGTCGGTCGCTATCGGGATACCCCATCCAACCGCTTCGGGAGTCCCCGCGTTGAAAGCGGTGTAGATCAGCGCCGGCACCAACATGCCACCGGCTGCGGCGACCAGCGGCAGGGCTGCCAGACGAGGGGAGGCCAGCTCTCCAGCCAGCAACTCCCGCTTGATCTCCAGACCGACGACAAAAAAGAAAATGGCCATCAGCCCGTCGTTTATCCAGAGCAACAGCGATTCGCTAACCTCAAAATCACCCAATTGAAAGGATAGGTGTGTCTCCCACAGCGACGTGTAGAATTCTGACCAGGGAGAATTTGCCCAGGTCAGGGCAATCGCAGCTGACACCATCAGCAGGATGCCGGAAGACACCTCGGCCCGGATGAACATCCGGAACGGCAGCAACAGCTTCTCGATCGGGGGGTTCTCGTTAATCAGGATGCTTGGTCGCTTCATATCGCGTTAGGACTATAACGGATTCGGGATCGAAATTCGAACGCGAATGCCTGCTGAGTATCCCATCGCTCAACCGTTTCTTCGATAACGCGTCTCGCTCGTCCCGTATCTACAGGCACTACGTCCGATCGGGTACTCGAAAAAAAGAAGATCAACTACATTTTTCGCTATAGTTTCTCCAAGAATTGTCGACGGGATCTATTGGCGGGTCGTTTTCTGCGGGACCAGGAGCTGTAAGTCTATGAAACACAAACACCGCTGTAAGAGAGATGAACTTTGGCAGGCTCATTGCACTAGATAAAGACATAACGCGGCTAAGAACAGCCCGTTCGGACCTAGTAGGATTTTAGGCAAGTCCGGCCAGGGACGGTAGGCGCAAACGATGGAGTCAGGATGAGCTGCGGGGGCGGAGCCCACATCGAAAGGATTTCGGAGAGCAGCAACGAAACGTGGGCGACGAAGGACACTGGGACCGAAGCCTGACGGCAAATGGATTCGCCGTCAGGCTTTTTCGTTTAGCCGCGACGCTCCGCCCGCCTTCATTATCCTGAAGTCACTGTTCACGTCGTCGTGATGCCAGCTACTCTTCATCGTATTCCCATCGATCGACCCTTCAATTAATAGAATTTGATCCGTTTGGCCGGACCAGCCTAGAATAACGTCTTCGCGACAGAGCATAGACATACTTGGAGGTATTCAAGGATGCTTCGAAAACTGGAGTGGCTCGGTGCAGTGTTGCTCATCGCCGCGATTGGTGTAGCCCCGGGTTCTGCACAGGAAGCGGGACCTGCCGAGTGGCGGAACGATCTAACACCGATCGGGGCCCCCGACTGGAACGATGGCTTTGCCGCACACCTTCTAGAACGTGCCGGATTCGGCGGAACTCGGCAAGAGATCCAGGCTCTGGCCGAGATGACACCGGCTGAAGCCATACGCCAACTCGTCTACTTCGAGAACGTCGACAACAGCCACCTGATGGATTTCAAACACTCCGGAATTCACGATCCTGGTCTGGAACCGTTCCCTCCCTCACGGCCTGCGACCACCGACCTGGCCAAGGAGACCGGCGAAGCACTCGGGATCAAGGTCAAACCGACAGGGAATCGTCGCCTCCAGCCCGTGGTCAACAAGTTCTTCTACTGGCTGCGGGCCAGTGTCCTCGAAACCAACCGTGTCGCGTACTGGTGGGCGAACAGAATGGTAGCCAGCAACCGTCCGCTTGAAGAAAAGATGGCGCTCTTCTGGCACGGCCACTATGCGGTCAGCGAGGGCAAGGTTCGTGACTATCGAAAGTTGCTGGGTCAGCTCGAACTCTTCTACGAGCATGGGACGGGCAATTTTCGCGACTTGATGGTCGCCATGGCCCAAGACCCGGGAATGCTCTCGTTTTTAGATGCCGGCGTTAACGTCAAGGGTGCACCTAATGAAAATTTCGCCCGCGAGATCATGGAACTGTTCACGATGGGTGTGGGAAACTACACCGAAACAGATATCCGTGAGGCCGCCCGGGCCTTCACGGGTTGGAACTACGTGGATCTCGATTTCCTCATCAACGAAGATCAGCACGACGACGGCGAAAAATCATTTCTCGGACACACGGGCGACTTCGACGGTGTCGAAATTATCGACATCATCTTGGAACAGCCTGTCACAGCCACCTACATTGCCGGAAAGATCTATCGATACTTCGTGCGCGAAGAGCTCTCAAGCGAACTCCAGGAACAACTGGGCGCGGTGCTCGCCGAAGCCGACTACGAAATCGCGCCATTGCTCGAAACGATCTTCCTGTCGCGGGACTTCTACAGCGAACCGTCGGTGGGCACGCATATCAAGAGCCCTGTGCAGCTGGCCGTGTCCACCTATCGCAAACTCGGTCTGGCCGACACACCGGGAGTTCCAGACTTCAACTCGGCCACCAGCGCGCTGGGTCAGCGGCTCTTTCAACCCCCGACGGTTGCCGGGTGGGCCCAGGGCAGGAGTTGGGTGACGCCGGGCCTGTTGCTCGAGCGGGGCAATTTCGCGCGTGACGTCCTTTTCCCCGACATCAACTTCGTGCCACCGGATCGTATCAACGGTAACCCCGAGATCCGGAGTGTGGCGGACAGGATCCGACAGGGATTGGATATCACTGCGGCAACGATGCCCAGCTCCGGCGAAATCATGGCGGAGTCGAATATGCTGGCGGATCGTGACGAGGACTTCAACACACGCTACGGCAGCTTCCGCGGCTGGCAAATGGCGATTCAGAGAGTGATACCGATCCCGAGACATGCTGCCCAGATTGACCTTTCCGCTATGGTTTTGGAGGCGGGCTTGACAAACACGACAGAGGTCGTCGACTTTTTCATTGACCGTTTCATGCGTGTCGGCCCCAGTTCCGATGTAAGGGAGATGCTTGTAGCCTTCCTGGACTCCGAACTGGGCACGTCCGACGTCGCCGAAGCCGCAACCTATCTGGAGGATTCCCTCCGGTTGGTTCTGCACCTGATCATGAGCCAACCCGAGTACCAGCTCGGTTGAGGAATTCAACTATGAAAAAACACGGATCACCTTTGAGACACATCACCCGCAGAGACATATTGCGCGCCGGCCTTTGCAGCATCGGTGTCGGAGCAGCCTCAACGATGCGAGTCCCTACTTTGTTTGGGAGCGCGGTGGAGTCGATCGCCTCACAGGCGAGGGACGACGGGCGAATCCTCGTGGTGCTGGAGTTGTCCGGCGGAAATGACGGACTCAACACGCTGGTTCCCTATGGTGACGACGCCTATTACCGGCACAGGCCCACGATCGGAATCCCCGCGGCCGAAACCCGGCAGATCGACGACCACTTCGGCTTCAACCGAGGTATGGCCGGCTTCGAGCGCCTATATAAGGACGGGAAGATGGCCATCGTTCACGGATGCGGGTACGAGAATCCCTCGTTCTCACACTTCACCTCGATGGCTTACTGGCACACTGCTCGGCCCAATAGTGGGTCTGAATACGGGTGGGTCGGCCAGCTTGCGGACACGATGGCGCCCGCCGCGCCTCCGAATTTCCTGATCAACATCGACTCACGCCAGTCCCTCGCGGTTCGCAGCCGCGCGCACGTGCCCGTCGTGTTTGACGATCCCAACAAGTTTGCGCGCGAAGGCTTTTACCAGGAGCGGGATGTTTTCGCCAGCGTACCTGACAGCGGCGAGGTCACCAACCCGTCGCGGGCATTCCTGTTGGACATCGCCCGAAGCGCACGAGACGCCTCCGCGCTGGTCCAGGAAGCGTGGAGAAACTACAGTTCGCCGGTGGACTACGGAATTATCGGGCTCGACCTGCCCAAAGTCGCGGCTTTAATCGACGCGGGCATGCCGACACGCCTGTACTACACTGCGTACCGGAACAACGCGTTCGATACGCATGTGTTCCAGAACGACCTGCACCAACGTCTGCTGACATACGCGTCCGACGCCGTTTCTGCCTTCATGCAGGACCTGGAACGGATCGGCCGGGCCGATGACGTCACGGTGATGGTCTTCTCCGAATTTGGCCGCCGCGTACCCGAAAACGTAAGCCTGGGGACCGATCACGGAGCTGCGAATCTCATGTTTGTCGCAGGTAACAAGGTGAAGGGCGGACATTATGGAGAGTTACCAAGCCTGAACGATCTGGACGAAGGCGACAACCTGATCCACACAACCGACTTCCGTCGCGTCTATGCCACGATGATCGAGGGCTGGTTGGGGCATCCCGATGCGGGCGAAGTCCTGAACGGCAACTTCGAGTCGTTCGACATGTTCACCTGACCACAGAAACACGGAGGCGCAGAGGAAAGGCCGCTGAACCTTGTGCCTCCCGAACCCCCGACGAAAGCCTTCTACCAATCAAAAACGATAGTTCCCTATCTCGTCTGATAGCTGAGCCACACCTCCAGTCTGAATACGCTTGACCGCGCGCGAACCCCAGCCAGGCTCGTATCGCATTCATAAACAGTCGCTTTCCGCCTAAGTCAGATTGCAGACCGCAACGCTCCCAACCATTGGCACCCGACCTGCCTTTTCTAAACCAGAACCGACGCTGAAAGCGCCGGATTCAAAAAAGAACGAGGCCGCCCACAGGCATCCAAATCCGGGCGGCCTCGGAGATCTGAGAACTTACACACAGGAGACAACACAGATGAAGAGAAAGACCATCTTGTCGATATTAACGTTAGGCGTGATCGTCCTGTTTGCGTCCACTGACGTTCAAGCACAATCACCAAACGTCACGCGGATCAATGTCCCGTTCGCGTTCACCGTTGGAGAACAGCTGCTCCCGAACGGAGACTATCTCATCCACAGACTGAGTCACCACGCCCCCAACGTCCTCCGCATCATGAGCAAGGACGGTGAGCTTGAGGCGAGTATTCACAACACGATGCCGGTTTATGAAAACCAGAACCCGGGACCCGGCAGGCTCGTCTTCAACAAGTATGGAAACGAGCTTTTCCTGTCCCAACTCTGGCTGACCGGATCGACTACCGGTCGCGAGTTTCGAGTCTCAGACGCCGAACGTGAGGTCGCGGCAAACACAGCTCGCGTCCGGACCGCAATCGTGCTGGGACAGTAAATCACACACACCCGTCCTTACCGTAGCTGGGACGGAGGGGTTCGGAGGGCTGGATCCTTCGAACCTCGTCTCATTGCCACGAATCAAATGTTGCGATGAACTGCGATGAATGGGATCGATGGGTTTTAAAGGAGAGCCACACAATGGTTGGAACAGATGATTCGGTTATTCCCCGCGACTACGAGATCAAACCTCTAAACACAGGACTGCGCAAACACGTCAAGGAACTCGACACAGTACTCAGGAACGACCATCGCCTCAAGGCGGATCCAAAGCGTCTAGAGTTTTACGACGTTATCGCGGAAAGAAAATGGTATTACGTCCGCGTGAACGGCTCGACAATTTACCTCGTCTGGCGGGCTGTCAGCAATCCCTCGGACAAATCCACTCCACATATCTCAGCGACTTCGGAGGTGTCCATCGAAAACACCAAATTACGTTCGGCAAAAATGTCATCTGCCGCCAACGTTAAAGAAAGGTCCAGGCAATCACGCCAGCGTTCATCGTCCACTTCTGCAGCTATCGGCTTTTGTTGACGTTAATAGGTGGGTGTGTTGCCGCTGAGACAACTCCGCAACCTTTATTGGACTTCACACCGGTATTTGCCGGGAAGGACGAACGAACGCATGACGAAATCAAAGGTACTATTAGTCATCTTACCTCTAGGAGTTCTTGCCATAGCCTACGTCTTGGTATTGAAATCGTCCACATTGGTCGCTGTAAACTCCGCAGTCCTGGTATTCGCTGGCGTCGGATTCGCATTCTATGTTACCGGCGCCTGGGACGTGAGTATTCATTCCAGCCCCATGCTGTTTATTCCTTTGTGATGTGTATCTAGCGAGTATCTCCCCAATTATCCTTTCAGATGTATCTGACATGGTACGTTTACCTCCCGATTGTTGTGTTAAACGAAAATTCGCTTACCTACCTACGCCCGGGACCTGTTCGTTCGCTTTAAGTCGTCTCTCAAGTTCAGCCGCCGGATCAAGCGGGTCAGGTTGTTCGGATGAACACCCAGTTCTTCGGCAGCACCTTTCAGTTGCTTGTTCCTGCGAATGACATCCAAGATGTGCTGTCTCTTGAATTGGTTCACAGCGTCCTCATAGTTGAGCGGTCCTTCGACAATCGATTCTTCCACCTCTAGTAATTCGGCGGACAAGTCGTTCGGCGTGATGCAATCCCCAGCGCCCAAAACTGCCGCCCGTTCAATAGCGTTTTCCAACTCGCGCACATTGCCGGGCCATTCGTAGTGCGTGAGCAAGGCATGCGCTTCGGGAGAAATCGAAATGTTCCGACCCAGCTTGGCTCCGATCCGTTGAGCGAAGTGCTCCCCAAGTGCTCCAATGTCTTCGGATCGTTCACGGAGTGCGGGCAGACGGATGGCGATCACGTTCAGACGAAAATAAAGGTCTTCCCGAAACTTCCCCTCGCTCGCTTCTTTCTTAAGATCCTTGTTCGTAGCTGCAACGATTCTGGTGTTCACTGTCACGGCGTCGAGACCGCCAACCCTTTCGAACGAACCGGACTGAACCGCACGCAACAACTTGGCCTGTAGATTTACGGGCAACTCGCCAATTTCGTCCAAGAAGAGCGTGCCTCCATCAGCCGCTTCGAACCTTCCTTTCTTCCGGGCGGTCGCGCCGGTAAACGCACCCTTCTCATGCCCAAACAATTCGCTTTCGACCAGCTCAGCGGGCAGGGCCGCACAGTTCACGGCAACGAACGGGCCTTTCGACCGTGGGCTGCTTTGGTGAATCGCCCATGCCACCAACTCCTTACCTGTTCCACTCTCACCTTCAATCAGGACGGTGGAGTCCGTCGGCGCAGCCTTTGCGATAAAGCGATAAACCTCTTCCATCTTCGGACTATCACCAATCATCCGATGAAGAGTCTCCACTTCTCCGACTAGCCGCGACCGGTCTTCCTCCAGTCGTTCGAGATACTGCGCGCTTTCCAGAGCAATCGCTGCAATCGAAGCGATCGCACCCACCAGTTGGAAATCTCCCCGATCAAAGGATGGGGATTTCCGGGTGAGGTAGAGAATTCCGATCTTGCTCTTTGGCGTCTGCAACGGTACGCACAGCAGTGAATCGCCGATTTCTCCGTCGCCGGCGGGGGCCAGAAGAGCCGCCCCTTCTTGGAAGACGCGGCTAGCCACTTCTGTGTCTACTATCATAGCAGAGTCAGCAATTGAAACTGCGGCCGGGTATGATCGCGGTGTCCCGAGTATTTCTGACGCCCGACCTGCGGGCAATATGGATACGCAGTCGGCACCTGTGCTTTCCTGGAGCATCTCCAGCAAGCGACCCAGAAGCGA
This sequence comes from Terriglobia bacterium, assembly GCA_965218085.1. Classification (GTDB taxonomy): domain Bacteria; phylum Acidobacteriota; class Terriglobia; order 20CM-2-55-15; family 20CM-2-55-15. The sequence goes on from CBDCKF010000002.1 coordinate 1,859,498, forward strand.
TTCCGAATCCTCGTAGTTCTTCAGGGCATCGCTGACCCTCACCAAAACGTCTAGGTCTTGAAGAATTCTGGGTTGCGCGGCGGAGGCAGCGTCGAGACCACCGGGCTTCAGATATATGGAGTCATTTGGATCGAGTCGGAGGGTTCGACTTTCGTGAGGCTCCCGTAAGGTTTCACTGGAACCGAAGGACTCGGTTGAAAAAAGCGCCTCGGTCGCGCCAAGCCGGATGCGATCCCCGTGCTCAATCTTGTGCTCGAGAACCTTTTTTCCGTTGACCCAGGTGCCGTTGCGACTGTGATCGAAAATCGAAAACTCCGTTCCGTCGTTTCGGATCGAACAGTGCAAATCCGACAGCCAGGGGTCGGGGACGACAATCTCGTTTTCCTCACCCCGGCCAACTCTCACAGATTCTTCGTGGATGGGCACGACATCGTTCTTCCGGTTGCCGGACAGGATCGTCAGGCGGGGGCCCGGTTGATTGTGTCCTTCTTTGACGGTCATTTGACTGTGCTTCAGGAACCGACCGTAAACTCAAATAAAAGAGACAGTTACCAGAGACTTTTATCAGCAATTCGGCAATTGTTCAACTATTTCAGTAATGGCATCCTACGTCACTAACTCAACCGAGCGGATTGCTTGAACAATCTGTTCAGTTTGCTCATTAAGGTCCATGAGCATTCCTATCAAGCCGTCAGGTCCGTCGCACCCCATTCCTTGGCTCAATGGAATCAATCCGTTCCATGAGAGGAAATCGGTTCTCCGTGCTGACGCCGCTCTTGGAAAGCTGCCTGCATAGACACTAACACTCGATACGACTCTGTGTAGTCAGGATCTCAAGGAGAGGAACAATGCAGGCTTTCTTAGATGTAAGTTTGACGAAAGGTCTGAACTCGACGAGGGACGAGCAGCACCCTACGAACGAGTCTCCGTACGAAGTACTCACGTTTGAGGAGGGTCATCAGATCGGGCCCTATCGAATTATCTCTCTGCTGGCGTCAGGCGGAATGGGGCAATTGTACAGGGCTCAGGATCTGGCTTTGGGACGCCATGTGGCCATCAAGGCTCTACCAACATCAATAGCACACGACCCTGAACGGGTTCACCGCCTTGAACGTGAAGCACGCGTCATGGCCGAGCTGAACCACCCTCGTATCGTGTCTATTTACTGCCTCGAATATTTCGGAGGATCTTGCGGCCTGGTCATGGAGTTGCTGGAAGGACCAACGCTAGCCGATTGGCTGAAGTGTGGGCCGATCCCGATTGACGAGTGTCTGAGACTTGGCAGCGACCTCGCAGAGGCTCTTGAAACCGTACACGAAAAGAGGCGACCGTTCATTGCGACCTAAAGCCCGCCAATATCAAGATCACCGTCGAAGGCCAGGTGAAACTGCTGGATTTCGGACTGGCCAAGAAGGTATCCGATAAGCCGCCTCTGTCCGAAGTGTCGGATGCAACCACAGTGAGCACGCTCGACATTGAACAGGGCGGCGTCTCGGGCACGGCCTCTTATATGTCTCCGGAGCAGGCGCGGGGTCGCGACGTCGACCAGCGAACCGATATATGGGCATTCGGCTGCGTGCTCTACGAGATGCTTTCCGGCAAACGTGCGTTTGACGGTGAGACCTATACTGACATATGGGCGGCCGTTCTCAGGGACGAACCAAAATGGAGCGCCCTTCCGCCGCACTTGCCCGCAGAAATTCGTAAATTGTTGGAAGCGTGCCTGGCAAAGGATATGCGCTACCGATTGCAGACGATCGTTAGCGTTCGCGCAGATCTCCTGGAAGTGCTGGCCTCCGTTAACGCTCAACAGCAAAGGGTTGAATCCGAACCCGGGTCGAAGCCACTCGCCCGTGCCGCCTGTTCATAAAATCATCACGCCAACGCTCGCCATGCATGCCGCGTTCACAGTCGTCACCGGCCGGCAAATATCAGGTGGGACAGCAGCCGCATGTTGGGACAGCAGGTGAGGCCTCAACCCATGGTCGCGTCGAGGCTGACGACGGCCTCATCGCCGATCACTTCGGCGCTGTGGACCGTTCCGCTTGGAATGGCGACCGCGTCACCTGCTTCCAGGATGACGCTCTCACCCAATACGCTGACGCGAAACCGACCGGATAGAACCCCATCGATTTTATCGACGTCGTGCGTGTGATCCGGAAAGTAAGTCCCGGGTGGATAGACGTAGCGGGAAACGAAAAATCCGCGATTCTCCAAGCTGTCCCGCATGGCCACCTCAGTCAACGGCCCGTTCTGATCCGCGTCCCATTTTTCGATCCGTATCATGGGTCGGACTCAGGGCCTGTATTCGAGTAGTTCCGATCGTTCAAGATTGGCCTCAACTTCTTCGCGCGTCCGCCACGCGGGACGGAGTTCTTTTTCCGCCAGCAACGGCAACTGGTCACCGCGGTGGGGGGAACCCGCTTGGGAGGCATTGCCATAGCTTAGGAGAACCTCGGCGCGAATGGGATCGGAAAACTCGACGGCCGCCACAAAGGTATCACCGTGAACTGGGCGGAACCGAAGGAATAGAACAACCCTTCCCAGCTTTGAGCAAACAGGTGTGGAACACCCCATGAATCCCAGAGGACCTCCGTTTCGATCGGCGGTTCGGAAGAACAGGATGTCAAGACGATCAATAGAGGAAGCAGCAGAGCAAGGGGCTGCTTTGAAATACCCTTGAATCTCTTATTAGTCATTCTGACGATGTCATCAGATGAAGATCTTCAAACTACAAGTTGTTACCACTCAGCAATACGAAGCGGCAAGCGCCTTAAAGCCGTCTTGAATACTCATCGCCGGTAGTTGTCCCAGGTCGATCCAGAACATTAGAAATATTCTTCAAAGGGTTGGCGTTTTTCAACCCGAAAACCTCTCGACTCACCGATCGTCAGAGTGTGTAGATCGAACCAACAGGGGGAACGATCGGGATTGAACCGGAAACAGCCGACCCATCACGAGATGGTAGAGCGCAAACAACTCCAGCGAGAAGGGAACGTAACCACCATATCCGAGAATCGGCATCTCAAACACATGGAAATAATCGACAAAGGGAATCCGGTATGTCCACTTCGGATAGGACAGATAGTTCCACATCTCCCAAAGAAAGCCGCAAATCAGACACCCCAGACCTAGCGAAACAACGGGCCGCCAATCCCCTTCCGCTACCGATCGCAAGAGCGATCGATGGCCCAGCGCGTCGTTGATCGGGTCGACGATGAAGAACACTGACAGCCAAACTAATGGAAACAAGTACAGCGGCCAAGCGAGCAGGCAAACCAACATGGCGATACCGGCGGCTGTGATTCCCAGACGCATCCCCTGGCGCATTTCGATCGTACGGGCGGGAGAAAGCCGTGCAATACGCGAGACACCAGCGACGCACTCTGCTGTACCGAAGACTGCGGGAATAACCGTCGAAAAACTCAAAGAAGCCCAGAGAAAGTATTCGAGATCTGTGAATTCAGCCCGGCCTTCATAAATCCAGTTACCGGTTCGAGCGTTGATGATCTCGAAGAGCCACCAGGTCGGCGCCGACACCAAAAACAGCCCCACATACTGAGCCCGGCTCCGTGTCCACATCGATGTTCCCAGGCGCCGGTAAGTCCACGCATCTACGGTCATGCAGTAGCCCAACCACAGGGGGAAAAACCCCCATTGCGTTCTCAGGCCGGAGAGCGACCAGTTCAAGGTCCAGAACACTGCAACCAGAACCAGACCGATCGTTCCCCGTAAAGGCCATCTCCTGATCATGTCAATCCGCTCCCAGCCCGGGGGTTGGTGTCAGACGACTGGCAGCAAACGCATTGCTCACCTTTAGTGGTCAAAGTCGTCCAATCCCCCGCTACGGTTACGCCGCTCGTAACTTTTACCCACTCCCAAGCGTATTCGATAGCTTAGGGAAGGTCCGCCGGACGCCCCTCCCCTCGGATGGAACTCGTAAACGAAAGCCATCCAAGACATTGATTCCCGAGGTCCAAGAGTTGATTGTGATCGCTAGGACCCTGTCAATTCGAATATAATGTCCGGTTTGTCACCGTTACATAGAACGATACAGGAACTACTTAAGTTGATATGAATAGAACCCGACCGATCGCTCTTCTGCCGATACTCCTTATCTTTTTCGGACAGACGACACCCCGAACCAGCGCGCAAGAAGGCCCCGCCGGATTCGAAGACCGCCGTGTCATGTCAGCAGCCCGCCTCGAGCCCGGCGAGAACATAGACCTCGACGGTATTCTGGACGAAGCTGCCTGGGAACGGGCCGAACCGGCCGCCGACTTTGTGCAGATCGACCCCAACAACGGGGCGGCGCCTACCGAGCCTACAGAGGTATACATCGTCTTTAGTGACAACAGCATGTATATGGGAGTCGTCGCTTATGACTCGGAGCCGGATGAGCTCAGAGGCAACACGATGCTTCGCGACGAATTTTTGGGGGCTGACGATCGATTCATGTGGGTCTTCGACACGTATCTGGATGAACGAACCGGATATTTCTTCGAAATGAACCCTTCCGGAGCCATGGGCGACAGTCTGATCGGCGGGGGTGGCGGGGGTGGCGGGGATCGTGGTGGGGATCGTGGTGGGTTTGGCGGTGGCGCCCGTGCGTGGGACGGCATCTGGGACGCTCAGGTGAGGCGGAGCGAAATCGGCTGGGTCATTGAAATCGAAATGCCGTTCCGGACACTGAACTTCGACCCGAACGCACAGGCCTGGGGCATCAATTTTCAACGCACGGTACGCCGGAAGAACGAAGAAACCATCTGGAACGGATACGGGCGGAACGATGGAGGCCTGCGAAGGATGACGAATGCCGGACTGATTGTCGGTATGACGGAAATCAGCCAGGGTGTAGGCCTGGACGTAAGGCCTTACGTGACCGGACGGGCGAAGACGTCACCAGGAAGCGGGACCGATGCCTCATACACCGGAGATACCGGGATTGATTTCGTATATAACGTGACGCCAAGCCTTCGAGCCAACTTTACAGTCAACACCGATTTTGCGGAAACCGAGGTTGATGACCGGCAAGTGAACCTGACACGATTTTCTCTCCGATTCCCGGAAAAACGGGAGTTCTTCCTCGAAGGCAGCAATTTCTTCTCCTTCTCCGGTTTCGGTGACGCGTTCTTCAGCCGCCGGATTGGCCTGAATGCGGGTCGGCCTCAGCGCATCGACTACGGCGCCAAACTCACCGGACAAGCCGGAGCGCACGATATCGGCGTGCTGCAGGTAAGTACGGGTGCGGAAGGCGCCGTTCTCGGCGAGGACTTCACTGTATTCAGGGGAACGCGGCGCTTCTTAACCGAATCCCACCTGGGAATGATCTACACGCGGCGCAGCACCCGCGAAGGCCAGACCACCGATCCGACCGTCTTTGCCGGACCCGCGCTTCAAACGATTGGGTTTGATGTAAATCTGGCCACCCGGCGTTTCATGGGGAACAAGAACCTGTCGTTCAATTCGCACTACATTACAACGACTAATCCAGACGACACTGGAAACAGCGGGCGCTGGGGCGCTGGGCTCGGTTATTTCAACGACCTGTGGGCCGGCAGGATGAGCATGACCGAAACCCAGGAGAACTTTGACCCCGCTCTGGGTTTCATCAATAGACGGGGCATCAAGCAGTACAATGCCTTTGTTCGGTTCGGTCCGCGTCCCGAAAACCACCCCCTGATCCGGCGGTTCCAGTGGAACATGGGTTTCAACCAGACCAGTAATAGCCGGAACGTCATGTTGTCGCAAAGACTCGATTTCGGTGTCTTTCAGATGAACTTTCATTCTGGAGACAGAATCGGGTTGAGCATCAATCGAGAGTTCGAAAGGCTCGAACGAGACTTCAGCATGGGCCCGAACGATTCCATTGTCCTGGCAGCGGGAAACCAGTACCGCTACAACAGTTACGAAATCAACTGGGGAATGAGCGGCCAGCGGCCCGTCGCTCTCGGGGGAGAGTTCCGCGGGGGCAACTACTTCAGTGGAACTCGCCGCGATTTCCAGCCGCGTCTGTTCATCCGGCCTAGAAACGGCCTGGTCATTGGCCTGAGCAACGAATGGACGCGTATCGAACTGCCTGAAGGCAGCTTCTCGGTCAGCGTTTTTGCGGCCGACCTGGGCGCCCAATTCAGTCCCTGGATATCCATGGCCAACAGCATCCAATACGATAACGATAGCCGAAACCTGGGTTGGCAGGCCCGATTCCGCTGGATCTTAAATCCCGGCAACGATCTCTATCTCGTCTACAACCACAACTGGTTGAACGACCCGGCGGAAGGGATGACGACACTGGATCGCCAACTCGCGTCCAAGCTGGTCTTTACCCATCGTTTCTAGAATCCCTCAAGACAGGGCAAGACGTATGTTATGCCGGTGTACGGATGAGGAGGGTCACCATGAAAAAGATTGAAAAAACAGACGAAAAGTGGCGGGAGGAACTGACACCGGAGCAGTACCACGTCTGCCGTGAGAAAGGCACCGAACGTCCATTCACAGGGAAGTATCACGACTCGAAGGAAGCGGGGACTTATCACTGCGTCTGCTGCGGCAACGAACTCTTTGAATCGGAGAGCAAGTTCGATTCGGGAACAGGATGGCCCAGCTTCTATCAGGCGATCTCGGACGAGACGGTAGCGACCGAGGAAGACAGCAGCTACGGCATGCGTCGCACGGAGGTCGTCTGTAAGGCCTGCGGCGCCCATCTCGGCCACCTTTTCCCTGACGGCCCACAACCTACCGGACTCCGATATTGCATCAACTCCGCTGCACTGGATCTGGACAAGATAGAAAAAGAATAAGATTCAACGCAGAGACGCAGAGGACGCAGAGATTTTATTTTCTATTGCGCGTCTCTGCGTCCTCTGCGCCTTTGCGTTTAAGCACTTTCGATAGGTCTAATTTTCACCCAGCCCGCTCGATGCTTCTTCCACCTCCGGGCTGTTCGCAGTGGCCGGTTGACCCAACGCCCAACGGATAATTCCCGTCGAGTCGACGAAGAAAGATCGCTTGGATTCCGTTTGAGATGCAGGTTCCACCGTCAGGCTATATGTATCGGCGCTGGGACTGCCTCTCATGCGTATTCGGTAGCCGTTGTCGTCGAGCGACGGGTCCCTTTCCAACGACAGCTCTTGGACCAATTCCTCCAGGGTCAAAGCGTATCGACGGCGGAACGTCATGAAATCGGCTTGGGCCTGACTGATATCCCGGACAGCTTGCAGTCCCTGAGCCTCGCTGGCAACACGCAAGTCGGCGAGCAACGACTCGGCATCTGCTGCACGGGTACTGGTGGCGAAGTTCGAAACCAGGTTTTCGAGAAGGCGCTCGCTTTCTCCAAGTTGGCCCGCTTCGTTTGCGGCAAGCGCTTGGTCATACATTTGGGCGGGGTCATCGGCAGGTTCCGGTGCCCCTGGGTCACCACCCGCGCAGCCGAACGAAACAGTAAATAGCAACAATGGGATCGTGAGTTTTCTCATCACACGCCTCGGATCAAATTCTGAGCACTTTGAGATACATTCATGATGGGAGAGTAAAGCCGACCACGATCGGGTCGTGGTCCGACAGCGGCGGTTCCCGTGCAGTCATCCCCTCCAGAATAGAAGGACTCTGCTCCGGATCATTCGCATCCACGTTTACTCCTCTGCCGGCAAACCAATCAAGTTTTAGGGAGCAACGTCCTCCTTCTTTTTCCAACGCCCAATTGATAAACCAGAAGCACCACTGGGGAATCCATTCACCCATGTTCTTTTTTGCCGCAATATCGCGAATAGAGTAGTGCAGAGTACATCCACCGGCTACGTTGAGATCCCGGTAGTTGTAACCGCGCCCTTCAAGTTCCCGAAACAGATGCCGTTCGAACCATCGGTCGGGATACGGGTAGTGCCGTTTGAGCACTCCCCGGATTCCCATCAACACGCGCCGGACATATCCAAGAATGGAATATACGGCGCGTCGGGCATTGTGCGTCGTCGTGTTCCAATCACCGCCGATGAGAACGGACAATCGCGGTTCGAGGCCGTCGAGATGATCCAGCAGCAATCGCATCTGTCGATGTCGATGGCGTTGAGAGGAATGGGCATCCATATGCAACGCGACGGCCCGGAACAGGCCAAGCGGGTGCGCGACGTCCGCTATGATGGCACGCTGAGAACCGAGGCGCTTTTCCCGGCCAACCATCTTGTCCTTACCGTTCGGCAACGCCAACCCATGGGCCCGATGCAGGGGATATCGAGACATGATCGCATTCCCATGGAGCGCCAGAGTATTTTCTCCCTCCGCCTCGGCTTCGACTCCCGCGCCTTTGTTGAGCGCCAGGTAACACGGCGCAAACACGAAATGAACGCCCAGGCCCTCGGCAATCTCACGAGCCACGTGGCGATTCCCTGTTCGCGCCATCCCATAGTCGACCTCCGTGAGCAGCCAAACGTCGCTTGAAGCCAATGTCGGATCGGTGCGAAGAGCCTCAAGGATGCCGTCGAGTTGAATCCCGCGCTCGATGTTCCAGGCTGCGATCCGGATTGGGCGGCGCGGCGGCGGTGTAACCGGCGGAAAGCTGCCGAGCTCGAGCCCACCCAGCACACGGTCCAACTCGGGTCTCAGCTCCTCGAAGAGCGGAGAGCCTGTACATGCATCGGTGGTTTCGAATCGAGCCAGATCCGCAAAGTAAGTTTGGAGATTATGGTCCAGTGGAGACCGTGCGCGCGCGGATGTCGTCATAGGCGTTTGGAACTGGGCCTGCTGCCGTCTGCTGATAACTCTTCCATTACAGTCGTCGTAATACCTGCCTGGTCCCGAAAGACTACATTAACAATGGTTTCAACGCATGTGAAGACACTACCCGATGTCCGTAAATGCGTTTAGACAGTTTCGACACTCTACCCTTGATCCTGAACGGCATAACCTTGTTGCATGGATCATCCCGAAGGATGCCTTATCATCGTGTTTTTCAACACCGGGGATAACTTAGATGCCACATAAGTTCAACGCAGCCCGACGGCACAAGTTTGATAAGGCGCAGTATCGGGTGATCAACTGGGCGGAATATAACGAGAGCCTGCGCCAGCGGGGTGATCTGAGGATCTGGGTCAGTGAGGAGGCTCAAAGTGTGTGGAGCGCGCCGCGCCGCACGTCACGGGGTGGCCAGCGGAGATACTCGGATCTGGCGATCGAGACATGCCTGACGCTGCGCACGGCGTATCGGCTTGGGTTGCGGCAAACGCAGGGACTTATGGGATCCATCGGCACGCTCATGGGGCTGGATATACGGGTGCCGGACTTCTCCACACTGTCGCGTCGTGCAAACGGCTTGAGCATCGCTCAGGTGATGATGCAAGCCGGATCTGTGCCTGTCCATCTGGTGGTGGACAGTACCGGCCTCAAGATCTTCGGCGAAGGGGAATGGCTCGCGCAGAAGCATAAAATCAAGGGAATACGCCGCCGCTGGCGCAAACTCCACCTCGGACTGGACCTGGCCAGCGGTGCGATTGTTTGCGCCAATCTGACTCACGATGACGTTGGAGACAGCACTGCATTACCCGGGCTCCTGGATCAACTCGATGCCCCGGTCGCGGGCTTTCTGGCTGACGGCGCCTATGATGGAGCGTCTACACGAGATCTGCTGAGGGAACGGTATGGGGAGACCCTGGATGTGGTTATACCGCCGCCAAAGAACGCAGCGATCCGACCGCAATCGGCGCGGGATCCAACCGTTCGGGATCGCCATATTGCTCAGATCCGCAGCAACGGCCGCATGGCCTGGCAAGTGGCCACAGGGTACAACCAGCGCAGCCGGATAGAAACGCAGATCGGCCGTTGGAAGGGTGTCATCGGCCGCAGACTCCAATCCCGCAGCTTCTCCAGGCAGATCACGGAGATCCAACTCGGCCAAAAAGTCCTGAACACAATGACCGCACTCGGACGGCCTGTGTTCGAGCGTATCGCCTGACGCTACCGCTTGGGAAAGGGCGAATTCCATCTCCGCCCCGATCCATGCAACAACGCTGTAACGTAGCCGGTCGCCCGTCACGAAGTATTTCCTCCAGCGCTAGCATCCGGACGCAATCGTAGATTATTGGCGATTTAAATGGACTCTTTTCCACCAGCAGACTCATCCCCCAGAGACTCGCGCCTTCGACAGAACGTAGGTGGTCCGCAACACGTCGTCCGGAGATATGCGTGTCGCCGATTTCGGCTATGAAAGCGACGTATCGTTCACGCAGTCGTTCCGCATGCTCTTCAACATAGTCAGGAACGCTGATTGACTGGTTCCCGCCAAGGTAGCCACTCCAGTGGCAGACTATGCCGACAGAAGTGGAAACGTGGTCCGGCGAGTCCCAAACCAGATACAGCGACTCGGACGCGAGTTCAGCTTCCGTCACTGCCAGCACGCATCAACTGTTCCACCTTCAAGAGATCTGCTGGCGTATCCACCGCATTAGACGAAAATCGCGTCGGGGCCATTCGCACCTTGAAGCCGTGTTCCAATACGCGCATCATGTCGATGGACTCAGCCAGCTCTAGGGGAGTCGGATCCAAACGGATGTACTTGAGGAGAAAATCGCGCCGAAAGGAAATAATGCAGACCTGTTTCCGAAATGCTGGATCCTTGATCTTGCTGCGAGTCGGAATTGGCTCCCGCGAGAAATACAGCGCATCTCCCGCAAGGTCGCAAACCACCTTTATACAATTCCTATTCTGCAGTTCCTCATCGGATTCGATTTTACCAAGCAGGTTCACAACAGGCAGAGACGGATCGGCTAACATCGGCGCAACTGCTTCCTCGATCATATCCGGATGAGTCATCGGCTCATCCCCTTGCACCATCACGACGATGTCGTATTGGACACCTTCCGCTCGTTCCAATATGAGCAGTGCTTCCGCGCATCTATCAGACGCACGCTCGTGAGTGGCACTGGTCATGATCGCCCGGCCGCCTATTGACTTAATGTACTCCACGATGTCCTGATCGCACGTCGCAACGGCCGTCGTCATAAGCAACGGGCTTCTGGATACCCTCTCGAGTACATGTCCGATCATGGGTTTGCCCAACAACCTCGCCATCGGCTTCCCCGGAAAGCGACTACTGCCCATGCGTGCGGGAATGAGGGCAACGATCTTCATCTGAATTCTCAAATGCAAAGTGTCACGGACCTCACGTCCAAGTCAGCGGACCCTCGTCCATAGCAATAACATCATTTCCGGATCACGCCGACGATCGTATCGTAGCGCCAAGTGTCGTGGAGCCGCTGTCGGTACAACGTGTCCGATTGTTCGCCAAAATCGAGACTAATCACAACCATGACTTATTCATTCCCAATCAAACGCTTGCCGGGCTCTATCCCTTCAACGTCCGGGCACCGGTGATATCTGATATCGAAATACACGGTCTGATTATTGAGCTGAAGTGCTTTCTGGTACCGGCAGGGCCACGGGCTTCGGCGGACTAATCTTACCTCAACCTCTACTCCCCACCGGCGACGGCGATGACTTCCCCGGTGACGAATGAGTTCTTGTCGCCGGCCAGGAACAAGACCAAATTCGAGATCTCGTTTGGAAAAGCAGCCCGTTCCAGGGGGATCAGAGAGATGCGCTGGGAAATGTCGGCGCGTCCCATTTTCTCGTGAAACGGCGTGTCGGTGATGCCGGCCCGGACCGCGTTGACAAGGACATTTGACGGAGCGGCGGCTTTGGCCATGGACCTAGTGGCCTGTAACACCCGAATCGGGAGCAGCGCCGATGGGTCTTGCCGGGGAGATCGAGGCGCGAGACGGAAGTCGATGTCTTCACATCGACGACGGCTCGCAACAAAGATATCGCCGGCAACCCCCATCGGCCCAAAGGGTTGCGGCGAAACGGCATTGTCTTCGTTGTCGTCGCCGCCTCGCAATGTAAGGCATTTACTCGTTGCCGACTCCTAGAATCCAACGCCGTTTGGCCCGAACGCTGCTCCCGATTCGGGTGTTACAGGCCACTAGTGAGGGCTTCCAGAGCGGCCTTGGAGGCAATGTAATGCATTGTGGTGGGTGTGAACCTCCAAACTTGACGCCGATGCTGCTGACGTTGATGATCCTCCCCGAACCCTGCCGTGACATTATGGACAGAGCAGCCCGGCTGAGCAGGAAGGGGGCTTTCAAGTTAATTTGAAACGTCCGGTCCCAAGCTTCCTCGGTCAATTGATCGCAGGGCATAGGCTGGGTGGCTTCCCCGGCATTGTTCACTAAAATGTCGATACGATGCTGGGTCCACTCCATCAACCCATCCCAGAGACGCAACACCTCTTGGGAACGCGAAAAGTCTGATTGCAACAGTTGGCATTGCTCCGCGGGGACTGACTCCAGCAGTTTTTCGGCTCCCCGGCGGTTCGAGGCGTAGTGGGCGCCGACGAATGCGCCTTCGCTGAGGAAATCCGAGGCGATCTGGAACCCGAGGCCACTGCTGGCGCCGGTGACGAGAACCCGCTTCCCCTTAAAGCTCTCCGTCAAACTCTTGTTCAACCCTTTGGGGTCCCTGGTAGTATTCGATCCACCGGTCAAAATGGCTCTGGCCCAACAGCGCTCCATCTACATTACAAGTGTTACAGGGAGCAAAGTTGCGGTCAGCCTGTGCCAGGCTCAGTCTGGCCCTCTTCATCTGGCGGCCGTTCCACACATCCAGAAGGCTCTCATTGTTGAGGTTGCCGGCGATCAGCTTTTTGCCCCAGTCGTGAGGGCACAGAAGAACAGCCCCATCATAGTCGATGACCACTTGAAAGAAGGGGTAGTTGCACCGCCGCTTCAGGGGTTCCTTTATCTTGCCAACACCTGCCTCGCGGATCTCCACCATGCCGGACCGGTTGCTCAGCGTGATGCCGTAATGTTCCTCGGGCGGCAGCCACCGTTTTCGCAGGACCACCTGGCTGCTGGTAAGTCCCACCTCGGTCATCATCCCCTGGAACACTTTTTTCTGGTGGGGTCCATCGTACATGCTGATAAGCAGGGTATCCAGACCGGCGCCGAAAAGGGACGATAATCTGGCGGGAGTAACGAAGTCTCCGTCAGTCACGATCTCGATACGGACGCTAGGACAGTAGCGCTTGGACAACTCGATGAGGGGCTCCACCTGTTTGTAAAGCAGTGGCTCGCTGAAGGCGGAGTAGAGGATCATGCCGTCGTATTCAGCCTCCCCTAGCTCCGTCATGATCTTCTCGTAGAGCTCAATGGGGATATGTTCGTTGACGTTAGGGAAGACCCTGAGTCAATCCCATTCTTAGTTGAAACTCTCTACGGCTCACGATTGATCAGGCCACCTTCTTCTTCGATCTCGTCGACGTCTTCGCCTCAATCTTCAACTCGCGCTTGAGGGCTTCACGGAGCTTTGGAAGATGACGGTAGCCGACCACCTTCCTCAGGCGCGGTTCGATGTCGATGAGCGAGGTCGCCAGCCAGCGCTGCCGCTGACTCGAGTTCTTCCAATGATCGACTTTCGCGCACCGTTCCTCGACCAAGGCATTGATTGATTCTAGGCAATTGGTCGTCTTGAACGAACGACCCAGGACCCCGTACACGCCGAGTCGATGCAACGTGAGGGTCTCCTCCAGGCCTTCCTCCAGGCTCGCAGCGGCCGACTGGTTGCGCTCCTCGAGCTCTCCATGGAGCTTGTCGAGGGCAGCCCGAGCTTGGTTGTACTCCGGGCGCTCGTAGGCCCGCTGAAGCCGCCGTCGCCACGCGGCTTGCTCGGTCTTCGACAGGTAGCTCACCACGTTCGCGCGTTTGTGCCATTGGCAACGTTGGACCCGGGCTCGATTACCGAATGCTCGCTTGACTGCCGCGCGCAGACCTTTGCCGCCGTCGACGATCACCAGCACGCCTTCAGAGATGTCCAGGCCTCGTTCCATCAATGAACGGAGAAACGGAGTCAGTACTTGCTCGTTCTCCGTACTCGTCTCCACGAAGCCTAAGAAGCGTTTGTCGCCCGTAATTGTGATGCCCAGGGCCACAACCATCGTGGCGTCGGCAAACATTTTCCCGTCCAGGAAGATCGCCACCACGTCTTCGGCCGACAGATCCCGCTCCTGCATCTCCCGAAGTTTCGCCCCACTCGCCTGGACGAATCCTCGAGACACCGTCGAACTCGACAATCCGATGGCTCCTGGAATCGCTTCCGCGGCCGACTCGTAGTTCCGGCAGGAGATCCCATAAAGCACACGTCTGAGAAGCAGTTCGTTCACCGCGCCATCCGGACTGAGTTCCTCGTAGCTCCGAAGCGGAATCTCCCCGCCCGCCACGCTGCGCACTCGAGGCACCCGAACCGGCACCCGCTGGCCCCCCAGCCCCACGGTCCCCGGATTGCTCCCGTGTCGCCGGCCCCGCAACGCCGCCTCCTTTCGTGCGTATCGCTCACCCGCCAACGCCTTCACTTCCTCGTCGAGCAACTCCTCCACGTGCATCAACCCCAGTGGGATCAACGCCCGAATCATCTCCACCTTCGAGTCCAATTCCAGTCCCGAGTATTCCTCCCGGCTCAGGACATCGACCTCACCCAGCACACGCGACTTCTTGCGTTTCTTCACCGAACGTAACAGACTGCTCATCTCGGCTCCTTTCTCTTACAGGCTTGATGTTGTTTCTTTCAATACCATCAAACCATAGGGTTTGGAGCCGTTTCAATTTCCAACTAAGAGTGGCACACATTCAAGACCCTTGAGTCCACCCGGGGGCAGAACACGCACTGCCGGTTGCAAAGCCCCGAGAGGTTGAACTCGATCAGCGAGAAGAAGGGAGGCGTCGCTGCAGCTTCCAGCCCGGCTTCCAGATGTTGTTGCAGGACTTTGCTTTTTCGGGGAATGTTGGGGTCTAAAAACCTATGCTTGACGCTTGTGTCCACAGCTCACTCCGAAGTCTAATTCAACCCATTGTGTCAACCCGTCTCTATGACAGCAACGGGCTCTGATCATGATTGAAAGTGACCACCAGAAGAGCGTATGGCTTTCGCATGTTTAGAGCTGCCCAAGTCGCTCAACTTTTTGATCGCAATTCGTTTTCCCATTCAATAAATTCAAATCGATATTCACCCATTTTCAATATACTAACGCGTCGGAGCCAACCCCTGAATGATAGAAAAGCACTTATTATTTTGCCCTGTTTGTGAAAGAAAAACAAAGAGCGGTTATATTGGCGAATATAGGGGAAAATCTGAACTTTTTAATGAGAATGCGCTTTATCAATGCACAGAATGTAAGATTATTTTTTCTTACCCTTTGCCAACGCCCTCCGAACTAGACAAATACTACAAAACCAATTGGCTCCATGACGAAGATATTGTTTCCGCTTCCGAGGCAATGGAAATGATTTATCAAATACTAGGCAAAGTACGTTGCGACTATTTGCTTCGACATCAAATCTTGTCGGAGGGCGCCAAAGTGTTGGACATTGGAAGTGGTAAAGGTTCAATGTTTCAGTCGATTCGAAATTTAGGTTTGAAGGAAATGTCATTTTATGCAACCGACCCAAGTCCAATTTCGTTACAAAATTTAAGAGCACTAGGGGTAAAAGCTTTTGATTCTATAAACGAAGTATCAGAGAAGAATTTTGATTTGGTAACCCTTGGGCAGGTTTTGGAACATATTCCCAATCCATACTCTTATTTAAAATCCATAATTGGACTTGTTAAGAATGGCGGACATATCTACATTGATGTGCCTGATCGAGACGATGAAAATAAAGCGTTATTGGAACCTCATGTTTTAGTTTTTTCAAACGAAAGCCTTCAAAATTTGGGGGAGAAATTGAAATTAAAGACTGTTCATATCACGAGTTTTGGCGTCAAGCGAAAAAATTTCATCCCCCCCCTAAATCTAATTCATCGAGTTCTTTGCCGAACAAAGAAAGAACTTAGAGCGATGTTAAGTATAGAACCTAAGAATGAACAGTTAAAAAAGTGGTTGATTGATTTGTACCAGTTTGAACGAGAAGATAAAGATGGCTGTTGGTGGACAAGAGTCGTTTTTAAAGTTGAGCAGTGATCTTCACCTGGAATAGTGGGCACTGAACTCGATTCGCAACAGCGCTACGCTCCTGGGTCAGCTGCGCCCGATACCGAGTCAGTTCCCGAAGATCCTGAATCGTGCGCGAAGGAACGAAATTACTACACAACAATCCGTGCTGCGACAGGCAGACGGTCCATTCGCTTTCCTTGACGTCAGTCTTTCGCCCCGGAACTGCCTTGATGTGCTGCGCGTTGACCAGCAACAATCAAAAATCGGGAACCAGAACCGTCCATATGGGTTTCCAGTGCACACATGTCGCCTCCATCGCAACCTGCGTGACGCCTCTCTCGTTCGAATCAGAAGCCAGTTGTCCCATACCTTGTGTCCAGGTGCCGAACTCGACCGCCCCGGGTTTCCGGGCGCGGTTCACTCCTTCCTGGTTCGCGCGAATCGAACAGCTTCGAGTTTGAATTCACAGCTGAATCGCCGTCTTTGGTCCTTCGACATCCAATGCCTCTTCGGGGCATCATCACCCCTTTCTCAGCTGTCCGAAATGTAGGGAAAATTTCAGTTTTCTATCCGAAGGATTGAGCGCACGTCACTGTTCGGCCGAAGTGAGGATTGAATGAGCATTACTGCATCGATATCGTACCCAAGGAATCGGTAGCCCTCTTCAAGGCACGCCGCCATGTCTTCAGGTATCGGTTGCACGACATGAACGCCACAAGCAATCTCATGCTTCGCTGCAAGAACGCAGATAAGTTGCATCGCCGCGCAAAACTCATCGCTGTCGAATTCTCCCACGTTACCAAGAGAGGCAGAAAGATCGTATGGTCCGACCAGGATGGCGTCCAGGCCATCAACTTCCAGGATCGACGCCAAGTCGTCTATTGCCGTGGCGTTTTCGATCATTGCCACAAGGAACGGTGACTGCGCCTCCTTTGCGTATTCGTGAAAGTTCTTGCCAAAGAGGTTCGCGCGCGAGAATCCAACTCCTCGACTTCCGGCCGGCGGCCATCGGGTCGCATCCCGTAACTCCATCAACCGGGACGCATGCTCAACCATCGGAATAATCACTCCAGCCGCTCCAGCGTCGAGTTCCTGCTTACAATCCTTCGGATCGCCTCTCGCGAGCCGCGCGAGGGGAAGGGTTTCACCCAACTCCAAAGCACGGAACAGATCGGGCAAGTCATTAACATCAATAGCACCGTGTTCGAGATCGACCGCAATCCAATCGTATCCCGCGTGGCCCATGATCTCACCGACTGACGCGTGTGGAATTTGCATCCAGCTGCCGACGGAGTGTCCACCGGAGCGGAGGCGAGCTCGAAGTTCCCCCACCTTGGCGTGCCTATTCATCGACTTGATCTAAGAAGTCGTCGAAGAGCAGCTCACCGCACTGTGCGTGCAGGTTGACGTTCAGGGCAGTTCGCCTAAGTAGGAATGGCACATGGTTCTCTCCCGCGGCATGCAGATCGGCTTCTGAATCTCCTAAAAAGAGGGCCCTCTCCGGTGACCATTGCCAGCGTCTGAGGACATCCCCCTACTCCTGCCGTTCCGAGAGATAATGCGAATCCTGAACATCGGCCGCAACAACATCGAAGCTCCTGCGCGTCAGCTCATCGGCGACGTGGCTGCCGAGGAAATCGCTGCCACCGAACACAACAACTCTACCTGTCAAAGAAAGCCTTCAGGTGGTGGATGGAGCTCATCCCCATGGCCATGATGGCCTCATCTGCATTGCCCCCAATGTGGGGGGTGCAAAACAGGTTTCGCAAGCCCAGAAGCTCCATATCGGCGGGCGGTTCGGTTTCGTACACATCAAGCGCTGCACCGGCAATCGTACTGTCTTTGAGAGCTTGCTTGAGATCCTCTTGATTGACGATGGGACCGCGGGCAGTGTTGATCACGAATGCGGTCTTCTTCATTTTGGACAGTGTCTCGCGATTGATCAAGTGGTGGGTCAAATCGGTCAGCGGCGCGTGCAGCGTGATGATGTCGGCATTACGGTAGATTTCTTCCTTGTCGACTTCCTGGACGCCATTCGTCGAGCAAAAACTCGACTTGTCGACAATGTCGTTGCCCAGCACTTTGCATTCGAACGGCTCGAGAAGACGCACGATTTCGGCACCCGTGTGGCCCAGTCCAACAATGCCTATAGTCCTACCAGAAAGCTGAAAACCGCCGTCCTTCTTCCAGGTGCCGCCCTTCAGCACCATGGAGGCTGGATAGAGGTTGCGGGTGAGCGCCAGCATAAAGCAGAGGTCCATTTCGGCCACTGAACGCTTGTTCGTACCTCCCGTCCAGCCGACAGCGATACCGCGCGCATTACAAGCATCGAGGTCAATATTGTCAAGTCCGACACCGTACTTTGAAATTATCCTTAGCGTCGGGCACGCGGCCAGCACTTCGTCGTCTAATGAATCGAGGCCAATCACCAGTCCGGCTGCGTCGCCAATGAAATCAATCAGTTCCGACTTGTTCATGGATCGGCTCAAATCATTGAATTGAGCATCCGGGAAGTCGACTAGCAAAACCTGACGCAGCTTCGGGTGATTTGAAAACGAGCCTGATGCAACCTTAATCATCATAAGGCGTTTCGTGCTCGCTGAAACCCTTTTCGATCAACCACTTAACGGAAGCCGTCACCTGCCAACCGAGGTCGATGTCGCATCCAAAAGTGTTGTAGACTGGAAGTATTTTCTGTCCCATCCAGCGTTGTGGCAAGAGTCCTTGTTCGATTGCATCTAAGCTGCGAGCACGGCTGACGGAATGACTCATATCGGCGAAATACACATCGCCCTGACTGTCACGGTCGCAATTGAGCGTCTCCGGATCACCAAGAACCTCCAGCGGTACGAAGGGCGCCAGATATCCGTTCTGGTCCTTTTTCCGGGCTCTGAGTGGGCTGTACATATTTAGCAGAGAGACGCTTACCGCCGAATCGGCATCTGGGTTGTTCAAGAGTTTCTCGATAGCACTATCGATCAAGACGTTGTCGACCGTGACGGCGTTGCACATCAGGATAACCACGATCTCGGGTTTCTTGCCCCGGAGGCGCGTTGCCTCCTCATACCCATGGATCAGGGCGTCCTCGAAAAGGGCCTCGTCGGTACAAAGATCCGCCGGTCTATCGATAACCGTGAGATCGAATCTCCGAGCTTCGGCTGCGATGCTTTCGTCGTCGGTTGTGACAAATATGTCCGAAACGTAGCGGGACCTAATCGCCGCCATGATCGGGTAGTGACTGATGGGCCGGCCAAGAAGCTTCATCGTGTTTTTGCCTGGAAGCCCTTTCGAACCTTTGCGCCCGAGGATGACGGCGATCGCGTCAAGACTCATATCTGCCCGCCGTTGATATCGATGACTGCGCCCGTGATATAGGCGGCTGCGTCACTGCAGAGAAAAAGGATTGGTCCAACCTGTTCATCGACAGAGGCGATGCGTCGAAGCGGAATTCTCCCCGAGAGCGTCTTGCGCTGCTCTTCTGTCAAGGATCCCAAGAACATGTCCGTGTTTGTCTGACTGGGGCAAACGACATTGACATTGACTCCGAACGGTCCCAGTTCAAACGCCAACTGCCTTGTCATTCCGATCAGTCCGGCCTTACTGGCAACGTAGTGTACACCACTGACAGGGCTGCGATGACGACCTGCGATGGACGAAACATTGACGATTCGCCCCTCCCGACGATCCTTCAGGCGTGTCGCGGCCGCGCGACAAGTCAGGAACGCGGCGCGAAGATTCACATTCAGCACGTCGTCCCATTCGTCAGCGTCTATGTCCTCGATCGACCTGTAATAATTGATGGCTGCCATGTTGACTACGAAATCAAGGTATCCCCTCTCGTCAACCTTCTCGAACAGGTTCCGGATCGCATCTTCGCCTCGGATATCGGCTTCGACGAAGTGAGCTCCTGTCACATAGCGTTGTTGCATGGATCGGGGCGGAGATGGAATTCGCCCTTTCCCAAGCGGTAGCGTCAGGCGATACGCTCGAACACAGGCCGTCCGAGTGCGGTCATTGTGTTCAGGACTTTTTGGCCGAGTTGGATCTCCGTGATCTGCCTGGAGAAGCTGCGGGATTGGAGTCTGCGGCCGATGACACCCTTCCAACGGCCGATCTGCGTTTCTATCCGGCTGCGCTGGTTGTACCCTGTGGCCACTTGCCAGGCCATGCGGCCGTTGCTGCGGATCTGAGCAATATGGCGATCCCGAACGGTTGGATCCCGCGCCGATTGCGGTCGGATCACTGCGTTCTTTGGCGGCGGTATAACCACATCCAGGGTCTCCCCATACCGTTCCCTCAGCAGATCTCGTGTAGACGCTCCATCATAGGCGCCGTCAGCCAGAAAGCCCGTGACAGGGGCATCGAGTTGATCCAGGAGCCCGGGTAATGCAGTGCTGTCTCCAACGTCATCGTGAGTCAGATTGGCGCAAACAATCGCACCGCTGGCCAGGTCCAGTCCGAGGTGGAGTTTGCGCCAGCGGCGGCGTATTCCCTTGATTTTATGCTTCTGCGCGAGCCATTCCCCTTCGCCGAAGATCTTGAGGCCGGTACTGTCCACCACCAGATGGACAGGCACAGATCCGGCTTGCATCATCACCTGAGCGATGCTCAAGCCGTTTGCACGACGCGACAGTGTGGAGAAGTCCGGCACCCGTATATCCAGCCCCATGAGCGTGCCGATGGATCCCATAAGTCCCTGCGTTTGCCGCAACCCAAGCCGATACGCCGTGCGCAGCGTCAGGCATGTCTCGATCGCCAGATCCGAGTATCTCCGCTGGCCACCCCGTGACGTGCGGCGCGGCGCGCTCCACACACTTTGAGCCTCATCACTGACCCAGATCGTCAGATCACCCCGCTGGCGCAGGCTCTCGTTATATTCCGCCCAGTTGATCACCCGGTACTGCGCCTTATCAAACTTGTGCCGTCGGGCTGCGTTGAACTTATGTGGCATCTAAGTTATCCCCGGTGTTGAAAAACACGATGATAAGGCATCCTTCGGGATGATCCATGCAACAAGGTTTCGCGGGACAAGCCTTCGGGTCAGTAGGCGTGTATGAAAAGTTATCGGGCAAGATCTATTTCGCAGTGGATCCTGGCAACAGCGCAAACCAGGCCATCGTGGATCTGGATAAAGCGCCTCGCAACCGAGCGGGCAAGGTGGAGTTCTCTGCCGATTTCAACATGCTCAGACCCAAGGATCTCGCTCGCGGAAACGGAGCTCTTCTCTATGAGGTCGTCAACCGTGGCAATAAAATGATGCTTCAAGACCTTAATTTCGGGTCGGGCGGCTTTGGGTCGGCCAACGATCTGAACGAAGCGACCGACCTGGGTGATGGCTTCCTGATGGAGCAGGGATTCACCCTGCTGTGGGTGGGGTGGCAGTTCAATGTGCCCATGCGCAATGATCCGGTCCGAGCATACCTGCCAGTGGCACGCGAGGCCGATGGAAGCCCTATTGAGGGCCTGGTGCGAAGCGACTTTGTACCTAGGGAAATGACAATTGAAGCCGAGATTCCCGGTCGCGGGCAGACCGGATACGCGGTTTCCAATCCCGACGATTGGGCCAACATCCTCACCGTTAGGGAAACGGTTGCCGGCCGGCGTCGCGTGATTCCTCGTGCCGAGTGGGAGTTTGCGCCCGATGGGAAGAGCGTTCGAATGGCCGCGGGTTTCGAGCCGATGAAGATCTATGAAGTCGTATACAGATCCCAGGATCCACCGGTAGCCGGACTGGGATTCGCCGCGGTCCGTGATGCGATTTCAAAGCTGAAATATGGTTCAGCTCCTGAGCTCTCGATACCTCACGATGCGTTCGGGCGCGTGATCGGTTTTGGGCGTTCCATGAGCGGCCGTTTCCTGCGAACGTTTCTGTATTACGGTTTCAACGAAGATGAATCGCACCGGAAAGTGTTGGACGGTATCATGGCGCACGTTGCGGGAAGCAGCCGCGGAGGCTTCAACCATCGCTTCGCGCAACCGTCGCGCGGTTCGGATCCGTTCGCGAATTTTTTCTACCCCGTCGACGTTTTTCCATTCACTGATGTTGCTCAAGTCGATCCGGAGACGGGCCGCCGTGATGGTCTTCTGACGCATGGCACACAGCCGGAATTCCTGCCGAAAGTGATGTACACGAACTCATCGCACGAATACTGGACGCATGTGGCTGCCCTTCATCACATCACTGTTTCGGGCGACCAGGACGCGGCACTGATGCCGAACGTTCGCCTGTACCTGTTCACAGGCGGTCAGCACGGTGTGGGTCCGTTCCCGCCCCGGGTTCAAAACGGGCAGCAGTTATCGACGCCGCTGGATTATCGATGGGCCTCGCGCAAGCTCTTGTTATCTATGGATCGTTGGATTTCGGAGGGCATTGAACCACCTCCGAGCGCCTATCCTCGCGTGGATGACGGCACGCTCGTCACTCCAGAGACGCTGAGCCTCCCGCGGATTCCTAATCTCGGACCGCGGCCGGCACCTCACAAGGCCTATCGCGTCGACTACGGCTCCGAGTTCCTGTCGAAAGGCATCATCGCCGAGGAACCGCCAAAGATGGGTTCCGCCTATCCGAGCCTTGTCCCTCAGGTGAACGTTGATGGCAACGGACTGGCCGGTATCCGGATGCCCGAGCTTGCCGTTCCTCTGGCAACTTATATGGGCTGGAATTTGTACAATGAGCGCACGGGTCCCACCCACGTTGTTGCGGTCTCGAATGGATCGTTCATTCCCTTCGCTCCGAACCGCGCCGATCGCGAAAGAACAGGCGATCCTCGTCTGTCGGTCGAAGAGCGCTACACAAGCCGAAACCATTATTTAGGTCTCATCACGCAGGCTGCCGATGACCTGGTCTCGAAGGGCTATTTGATAGAGGAAGACGTCCCTCGTATCGTGGAACAGGCCGGTACACGCTGGGATTATGTGGTGTCTCCATCTGTCGAGTCTGACCGAAGCCCGGATTAGGGAACAACTTCATCGAGGAGATCGCTACGGGGATGAACCGGGTGCCGACACTGCAGTCGACCTCCCCGGCGTTTCCCGATCTGGAGTATTAACCACTGAAGTACACACAAACCCTGTCACCTCCTCTTTCGCTACTGTCAAGTCAACGAAAATCCGCTCATTCTTGCTTCCGAATCGGCGGGTGCTCGTGCCAGTAATCAATAACTTCGACTTGGCGAACGGCGGCGAGATATTCACCCAACAGCTTTACGTGACAAAACTCCGAGCGGTATGTGCGGAAATGGTGTCAGAAGCCGAAAACGGTTCCAGCGAGTTGCCCAAAAGGCCCGAACATTTGTACATTGGACCCATGCCTAGGCACAGGAAAGCTGAATGATTCGAAACTTGCCCAAGAAAGCAATCGGCGTGAAACTCGTGGCCCTTCTTTCTCCGATATGGCTATCGGCCCAGCCAAACCCGCAGGACACAATGCAAAGGGCAACAGCCCAGTTCGTCCAGCAGGCCCCTGTTCTGGACGGAGTTCTCGATGATGCGGCCTGGGCAGATGCCCTCTCCCTCAACGATTTCGTGCAAAGAGATCCGCAGGTGGGACAGCCTACCAGTGAGGGGACCCAAGTCCGGGTGGTCTACACGGCACAGGCGATTTACTTCGGTTTTGTATGCCTCGACTCGAGTCCGGATCAGATCGTGGTCACCGAGCGCCGTCGCGATGAGGACCTCACCAAGGATGACAGCGTCGCCATCCTTCTCGACACTTTTCTGGATCGGCGCAACGCCTACCTCTTTCGAACCAACGCGCTGGGGACTCAGTTCGATGCGCTGGTCACGGACGAGGGCCGGGACATCAACGACTCGTGGGACGAGATATGGGAATCGAGTGCGACGGTGAACCCACAGGGATGGAGCGCCGAGGTCATGATCCCCTTCGAGTCACTCCGCATGAGGGAAGGCGAAACAGGGGACTGGGGTCTGGAAATCGAACGCGTGATCCGCCGCAAAAACGAAACCGCCTACTGGAATAACTTCGACCGCAACTTCCGGTTCGAGGACGTCTCCCAGGCGGGCCTCCTGGGGGGATTGGAGCAGGCGGAAATCGGTACGCGCTTCCGATTCAAACCCTACCTCTCGGCCGGTTTCGAGCAGGCGCCCGGCTCCGTGGGCCGAACTGAAACGAATAATCGTTCAGACCTGGGCATCGAGGTCTTCAAATACCGGCCGACTCGCGCTCTGACGCTGGACTTTACCGTCAACACCGACTTCGCGCAGAGCGAGGTCGACGATCTTGTCACCAACATCTCACGCTTCCCCCTGTTCTTTCCCGAAAAACGGGAGTTCTTCCTGGAAGGGGCGGGCGTCTTCGAGTTCGGGACGGGACAGCGCAACTTCAATCTCTTCTTCAGCCGGAGAATAGGCCTTTCACCTGAAAGGGAATTGATCCCCATTATCGGGGGTGCGAAGTTGACGGGCCGTGTCGGGGCTTACACGCTGGGGATCATCAACATGCAGACGGATTCCCACGAGGGCGCACCCGGCCGTAACAACAGTGTTTTCAGGATCAAGCGGGATTTGTTCGGCCGCTCTTCGGTGGGTGCCATGTTCACCAACCTGGGGTCTGGAGAAGGCCGAGACCATAACCGGGTCTACGGAGTCGACGGGAATTTTGTCTTTGCCGAAAACCTGGACATCCAGACGTTCCTTGCCAGGAGTGAGACGCCCACGCTCGAGGGCGACGAGTGGGCGGCGTTTGGCCGCATCGGATGGGACAGCGACTTCGTCCTGCTGGGGGCAGAGCACTTGCTGGTGCAAAGGAACTTCAACGCCGAGCTCGGATTCGTCCCGCGCCGGGATCAGCGCATGACGACCGTTCAGGCGGGCATTCGGCCTCGCCCCGACAGCAGCTTGATCCGGCAGCTCGTCTTCAGAACCCGCCTCGAGCTCACGCAGAACCAGGAAGGCAAGCAGGAGTCTCTGACTTATCACTATTTCACGTTCGAGAACCTCTTTCAGTCCGGCGACAGGGTCGTGGCCGATTTTCATCGGAGATTCGAACGCCTTTTCGAGCCTTTCGACATTCGTCCCGGAGAGATCTCGATTCCGGTTGGGACGTATACCGGCTGGGACGCCGTGTTCTACTGGGATGCGGCGCCCCAGCGCCGTATTGCCGGCCCCGGGCTCTTGCGCTACCGCTATGAGTGGGGCTTCTTCGGCGGGAGACGAACCGAGCTGCGGATCCAGCCTCAGTTCAAGATCAGCGACGCCCTCTCCGTCGATCTGAACTATGCGCTGGATGAGGTCGAAATGCCCTGGGGCGATTTCTCATCCAAAGTGGTGAACACACGGATCAACTATGCTTTCTCGAACCGATGGCTGACCAGCGGCACGGTGCAATACAGTAACCTCGACCAACGATTCAACTTCCGGTTCCGCCTTAACTACATCTACCGTCCCGGAGATGACCTGTTCCTGATCTACAACGAAGGGCGGGTCATCAACCTGGATGATCCGCGCGACAACGCTTTGCTGGGCCGATCCTTCATCCTCAAGTTCACACGCTCGTTTGATTTCTGATATGAAGGATCAACGGACTCCGAGCGCCTCCGAGTACTTCCGAGCACCCACGATAAGGTCCGGAACGCATTCTCCTATGCAATGGTACAAATCACCAGTTTGATGAGCTTCCAATGCTAGCCGTGCTCGTGCTCGTCCTCAGTCTCGGGGGTCCGCCGTTCGCCTGGCAAGTGCCTTCCCAAACACAAAGCCCAATTGCGGCAGCAGCCAACCCGCTGGCCGAGTTGAAGGACGAGGTCGGGCGCGTCCTGGCAGATGCTAATCATCCGTTTACCGAAGAACAGGAGCGGGGTGTCGTGCTGATGACGGAGGACCGGCGACGGGCTTCGGAAGATTTGTTCGGCAACTTGATGGACTTTCGGGAGGGTCCAACCCAGGGTCAGGAGGCGGATCGTTTGCGCTCCGCAATCGAATGGATGCGCGGGGAATTTCTCGGCCGGCTTCAGGATTATTTGACGCCTGAACAGCTAGCCGTATGGAGCGCCTATCAGGAAACCGCTGACGGGCAATTGGAGTCCGGACTGGAGGACCAGGCCCAAACCCAGTACGTTCGGATCAACAACAATGCTTTTACGTCAGAGGACGGTCTGTACCGGTTTGGCCAGAGGGGGGGAGGGCAACCTGCGCCGCAAGTGGTAGACCGCGGAGGCCAGGGCGCATTTCACGGAAACGCGCAACTTTTGTTCAAAGACGAATCTCTCAACGCGAGAAACCCTTTCGCCGAGAACAAGCCGCCCTACCAGGAACGCCAGTTCAATTTCGATATCAGCGGCCCCATCATTCCTCGCAGGCTGACGACGAGTTTCGCCGCGGGCCACAACGAGGCTGAGAACGTCGATACGATCCACGCGACGCTGCCCGAAGGTGTCTTCGCTCTCGGGATCACCCGGCCAACGGTAAACCGTTTGTTCACAACAAGGAATACGTACCAGGTTTCGGACGCGCATTCGGTGTCATTGAACCTGGGATATACGACCCGATCCAGCAAGAATCAGGGTGTGGGCGGATTTGCCCTGCCCGAACTTGCCTCGACCTCCACTGGCGCCAGCTGGAACGTGGAACTTGTGCAGTTCTCGAGGCTTTCCCCGCAGAGCCTTTTTGAAAGCCGCATCAACATGACTACCAACCGTGACGAAACCGAACCATTCAGCGATGCACTCCGAATCGACGTGCTCGATGCCTTCACCTCTGGCGGTGCCCAAAATAGATCGGACAGCAAGGAACACACCTACGATTTCAGCAGTCTCTATACACGGCTCGGCGAGAAAGTGACGATAAGGGTGGGTGGTCAGGGTCACTACCAGACACGCCGTTCGTCATCCGAGAACAATTTCGGCGGAACATTCACGTTTTCGACTCTCGACGCCTTTCTCTCAGACAGGCCTCTCAGCTATCGCGTCACGCGTGGTGATCCGCTGCTTGAAACCGATCAGTTGGATGTTTCGATTTTCCTCCAGAACGATTGGAAAGTGAGTCCACAGTTAACGCTCATGGTGGGTGCCCGCTATTACGCCCAAAGCAATCTGGGGGACTATGACAATCTTGCTCCGCGATTGGGATTTGCTTACGCTCTGGGGCGGGCGACCGTCATTCGGGGAGGAGGCGGCATTTTCTACGTCGGTATGCCGATCACCGTGGTTGAGGATCAGCGCCGTCTCGACGGCACGCGGCAATTCGAAATCGTCATCGACAACCCCTCCTTTCCGGATCCGTTTCGAGCAGGAACAGTCCGGGACACACTTCCATCGATACAGGTGATGGATCCGAACATCGAGTCGCCCTACATTAACGTCGCAATGATCCAGTTCGAACGGACGTTCCTGACGAACATGTTCATCAGCGCGACCTATGGCTACGAGCGCGAGTACCACCGTTTACGGCTCAGAAATCTGAACGCTCCGTTTGATAGCACGGCACCCTTCCGGCGTTCCTGTAGGCCGGCTCAAAGCGCTGAAACGTGCGTCCGGCCGGATCCAACCCGGGGTAACGTAGTGAACCGGGAGGCCTCAGCGAACCTACTGAGCCATACCCTGCTGCTGAGCTATCGCCAAAGGTTCAACCTCTTCAACGTAACGGCCAGTTACCTGTTGCAGAGGGTTCTTCCCGAAACATCTGCCAACGGTCGCTCTCTCCCCAGCGACAACTACAATCTTCGGTTGGACTATACAGGTTCTCACGGTACATGCTGCCCCACACACACGGTGAACGGCACGGTGAACGCCGAACTGCCTTTGGGAGTCTTTCTGACAGGCACGATATCAATGACGGCTCCCAACTGGTACAACATCACCACCGGTAAGGATGACAACAGGGACAGCACCATCAACGATCGGCCTCCGGGCGTCGGGCGAAATAGCGGTAAAGGTCCGAAAACTCTCAATTTCGACTTCAACATCTCGAAAGCGTTTTTCTTTAGCCGTAACGGAGGAGGCACCGGCACGCGGACAAACCTGAACGTGTTCGCGAACATGACGAATGCATTCAACCGCACCAATCTTGGCCGGCCGTCGGGCGTGATGACGTCACCGAATTTCGGCAGATCGACCAGCGCTCTGGATCCGCGTCAAATCGAAGTTGGCATGCGGTTCCAGTTTTGATTATCCTCTTTCAGAAATATTCCGTCAGGAGATGTCGTGTGAAGAAAGTGACTCTGTTTTGCGCGGTCGTGATGATTGCAGTCGGCGGGAGTAGCCTGGCCCAGTACCCGGAACCTCCGCGCAGTAGCGGCGAGATATGGGGCAGGAGTCCGGGGCCGCCTCCGGCGGATCCACTCGTTCACCTTGTGGAGGCCGGCGTGGACGCCTACAACACGGGCGACATGGCCTATTTCGAAGAGATGTTCGCCGACGATATTCTCTGGGTGGACGAAGACGGCCACGAGTTGACCTCGAAGACGTATGCGTTGTGGTTTATCAACCGGCAAATGACTGCGACACCGAAGCGGACAATGGAAGCGCACGGAATCGCAACGGGTACCTGGGGTGATACCGGCTGGGCAGCATTTGCGTATACGATTGATGATGGTGTGAATCAGAGAAAGGGGATGAACACGACCTTGTTCAGGAAGGCCGGCAATGACTGGACCATTCAGGTGATCCACGGCGCGATCGACGCTGACGCCGTACCCCATTAGCAGGATGCTGAAAAAGCCTTCCTTGGCTTTTTCAGCATCGCCACTCGCGAGGCGCGACTCCCTCGTGGCTCACATTTTCAACGGCTTGCAGCCGTCGAAAATGGCGGCACGTCCTGTGCCGCGGCGCAGGCTGTCGAAAAACCGAGTTTTTCAGCAGCCTGCTAGTCGGGTTCGCTAAGGAACCTCGGGTGGTTTCTGAGGCAAGTCACCTGCTTGATCAAGGCGTCCCGAACGGATTTGAAGAACCGGAGGAACAGGTCTCGGTACTCCAGATCCGTTCCTTTGAGTTCTCAGTATTCCACAAGCCCTCTCCTGCCTTTTCGTAGTCTTTGCCGAGAGTTTTTACCGTTTCGAATGAATCGAAAGCTCTGTTCCCAGGCTCTCAACCGTCGGAACGCGTACGACTATTCGATCCGGCATCTGGAATCGTGGGCCGAGGCGGGGGCGGATTCGGACAGAAGAGTTGTGTCGAAATAAGGCCGGGGAAATCAAAACTGGAATCTCATTCCGACTTCGATCGTGCGGGGTTCGGTTGCGTTGAAGGACCTTCCGAAGAAGGAAGAGGGCATGACACCGCTCGGTGTTCCTGGATGGGTCATGTTGAAAGCATTGTTTAGATTTGCGAATACGTTCACTTGGGGACTGGAAACGGCGTTAGATCCGTTGCGGTTCAACTCGAACGCCTTAGAGAAGTTAAAGCTGATATTGAAAAAATGTGGCCCGACTTCGCTGTTCTTGG
Source organism: Terriglobia bacterium (assembly GCA_965218085.1). Taxonomy (GTDB): domain Bacteria; phylum Acidobacteriota; class Terriglobia; order 20CM-2-55-15; family 20CM-2-55-15. The sequence continues at coordinate 1,888,865 of CBDCKF010000002.1, forward strand.
GAACGCCGGGCGGGCGGTCGTTGATCGCGCCGTCCCCGTTGTCGTCCTTGCCGGTTGTGACGGTGTAATACTGGCCGCTCCTCGCGTTGATTGTTGTCGTGAGGTAGACATCCCACGGCAGCCTTGAATTGACCCCTGCATCGAATCTGTGGCGCGCGCGCGCCACATTTCCCAGTTCCAGACCGAGGTCTTAGCTATTGGTCGGCAGCCCGATATCGCCCCTGCGGTCACGGGTCTCCCCGTCGTTGGTTCCGCGGTAATAAAGATAGTTTGCGACTACGTTGAAGATGCTGAAACGCTGCCGCATGGACGCTTTAAAATGCCGGTGGAGTGACACGCCACTGCTCTGGAGCTGAGCAATCTGACCTTTGTCCGGAACAGGCCGGATGCCGGTTTCTGGAAGGGGTGCATTGATATCCCGGGTGCGGTTTAGTTTGGTGCCGTGATGGACTTCATAGGACACGGTGACGAAGAGATTTTTGGGCAGGCTGCGCTCTACAGCCACCTGTGACACCCAGTAATACGGAGCTAGAAGATTGGGCTCTATCAACCGGGAGGATCGGGGCCTTATGCTGCCCGATGCGGTGGGATCGTCCGGCCAGCCTGGATTATCAACCAGTATCTCGTACCTCCGTTCCCCATCCAGTCGGCCAAACGTTTCAATAAGCCTGTCCATCCGCCAACCTGTAAAAAGCCCGGTTCCTCCCCGGATGACAGTCGCGTTACCGATCGCGTACGCGAAGCCAATGCGTGGATCAAAGTTGTTGCAATCACGAATATTGGTTTGCACCTGGTAGCGCGCACCCAGCATCAGGGTGAACGTGTTGCTTAGCCTGAAGTCGTTCTGAGAGAACAGCGCCACTTGTGTCTGGCTCATCTCAAACAAGGGGTCGCAGCACCTGACCCTGTATTGCAGCGGCGTTCCGGCACGGAAACTCGTAAGGTCTGAAAACGTGAACTCGCCAAAAAAATCCTCTTCTGAGAATATGCGTTGGCGCATGTTCCAGGCAGACACGCCGCCTCTCATTGTCAGCTTCTCACCGGCAAAGTAAACCAGATTGGACAATTCGTATGTACTCCTGTTGACCCGTTTCAGATTCTGCGCGCCGCCCGCATCGAAAGCACCCTTGACGGTGATCGCCTGTGCATTGCTGAACGGAATCGTCTCGCTGTGTGATTTACTCCATCTCAGGTTGACCTCGTGAACGGTTCGCTCGGAAAGAATGGAGACCTGTCGGAGATCGGCCATGTAGTTCTGCCCTTCGGTACGGGAAGCGCGTTCAGGTAATGTGAAATCGCCGACGTTTTCATTCCTGCTGTCTGTGGTGCCGTACTGGAAACCCATGATCAGCGAATGGGCGTCCGCAAGCTGCAGAACACTTTTCACGTCGTAGAATCGTCTCAGCGTCGGGCGCGTGACGCCCAGGGAAAACGGCCCATCCGGTGTCTCTGCCCGAACGGTGCCCACGTTCTCCTGTTTGTTGTCGTCGACGGTGAAGTTCAGCGTGAGCCGATCGCGAATGATGGGTCCGCTGATGTTCGCGTTAACCGTCCGTTCGTAATAAGGTGGCTTATTAGGGGCAAAGGGGTTTCGAGCGTTCAGCGATTCATCTTGAAGGGTCCAGGCAAGATTCCCGTGGAAAGCACCGACACCGCCCCGCTCGATCACTTCAGTTCTGGCCCCGCCCCCTCTCAGGCCGCCACCGCCGGCCTGGTTGTCCGTGTCGACTTTGAAGGCGTTATTGGTCACGCGAATCTGTTGAACCCTTCGGCTTTCAGCGCCAGAGTCTTCTGAGTTTTCGATGTAGAAGGCCACACTGCCCTCGCTCTCGTAGCCCTCCCATGCGTCTCGTTGCGCGTCCGTCATATAGGCGGGAAGCTTTTTCTTCAATTCGTCATACATCCAGCGAATACCGGCCAGAGCCTGGTCCCTCTGTTCCCCTGCGGGGGGCCCTGGCTGAAATCCCAAGTCTCGCCAAAGAGGTTTTCCGCCCCCTGACGCTCCTCTTCGATCAGCAACGCCAACTGTCGTTCCTGATCTGAAGTGAGAGGCACTCCGGCATCCGCCAGTGCCTCCATCACCTGGTCTTGCAGTTCGTCGACGGGATTCCGGTCGGTCAACTGACCAAATGCCGACGTCGTAAGGAAAACGAAAGACGTTGTTAAGAAAGCCCAGATCGGGCTCAGCCCCACTATTTTCATCTCACCATCCAGTCCGCTCTTCGCCTTGCAAACGCGCAACTATAGCATCAACCTGTCGTTTTGCCTCTCCCAACTCGACATGACAATCCGACTGCGAAAGTACCGTTGTGGGTCCGGCCACCTCCATCGCTCCGAAACCCGTTCGTTCTACTTATCGGCACAAAGAGCCAGACGTCCTTGACCCCGCAGACCCATGAGGTAACATACAGGGGCACTGAAAACCCATTAAACCGATTACTGTGAGGCTCGCGTGACGTCGAGGATACAACTTACATTTCTTCTATGCCTTGTTCTGATGGTGCCCACATCACTGCTTGCCCAGTTTGGGCGGGATGAACCCGTAGACCGGGAAGACGACGAACGGACATTGCCGATCGAGGATTCGACGCAGAATTTTATTCGGGGCCAGGTCGTTACCGACAACCCGAGTCAACTCGTTCACCCCATCCCTGTACGCTTGGAAAGCCTTGGGCAGCCGCTGGAGACAACGTTCACGGACGGCAACGGGAACTTCAGGTTCGACATCCTGCCGGGAAATGTTTTCTATATCGTGATTGAGGAACGTGGATTTAAACCTCTTCGGCAGCGGGCAGATTTTGGAGGTTTCTCGCCGATCGCAGGCGGTTTGCCGATTGTAGTTTTCTTGGAAAGTACAGGCATTGAAGACGATCCGATCGGGGATCCTGACGCAGTTGACCTGAACCAACTTACTTCGGACATTCCTGATGAGGCCGTCGAGGCATTCCGGAGAGCAGCGGACGAGTCCCAAGATGGCAACTATGAAAGATCGGCCCAGTACTTGGAAGAGGCCGTCGAAATCGCGCCCAACTATTATGCCGCGCAGAACGCGTTGGGAGTCGAATACGAGAGATTGGGACGCGTGGATGAGGCAATCAGCCGTTTTGAAATAGCGATGGAACTGAACCCGAACGCTCCTGAGCCGGTTCTCAGTCTGGGCGTTCTGTATCTTCAAGACAGCGATCTCCACTTTGCCTCAAGCAAACCTGAAGATGCTCAAGCAAGTTTTGAAAAGGCCTTCGGGCACTTAGAAGCAGCAGTCGAAAGGGACAGCACCTCCGCAACCGCGCAGTATTATTTCGGTGTTGCACTTTTCAAGACGGGAGCGAACGAGCAGGCCCTGGACCGGCTCAATCGTGCGCTGGCACTCAACGAACAGTTGTATTCTGTGCGGCTGATGTTGGCCAACGTGTATATAAGCCAGCGCGACTATGAGGCAGCGCTGAATGAACTCGAGACCTACATCTCGGAATACCCAGACAGCCCGCAGCGCGAACCCGTCGAGCGGATGAAGGCAGAGATCGAACAGCAGTTGTCCCGGCCCTAGCAGTCTGGGGTGACGACGTTCAGTGGCAGCCGGAGCTGTCCACTACCGGGCGCTGGGCCGCATATTTTTTCGATTGTTAGGTGGAATTGGATCGGCTTCCCCGCGACCGAGTCGCGTGAACTTCAGCCCGCGACCCTCCACTTGGCTGCCCGATCGGCCATACATTCATTTCAACCTTGTTGCATGGATCATCCCGAAGGATGCCTTATCATCGTGTTTTTCAACACCGGGGATAACTTAGATGCCACATAAGTTCAACGCAGCCCGACGGCACAAGTTTGATAAGGCGCAGTATCGGGTGATCAACTGGGCGGAATATAACGAGAGCCTGCGCCAGCGGGGTGATCTGACGATCTGGGTCAGTGAGGAGGCTCAAAGTGTGTGGAGCGCGCCGCGCCGCACGTCACGGGGTGGCCAGCGGAGATACTCGGATCTGGCGATCGAGACATGCCTGACGCTGCGCACGGCGTATCGGCTTGGGTTGCGGCAAACGCAGGGACTTATGGGATCCATCGGCACGCTCATGGGGCTGGATATACGGGTGCCGGACTTCTCCACACTGTCGCGTCGTGCAAACGGCTTGAGCATCGCTCAGGTGATGATGCAAGCCGGATCTGTGTCTGTCCATCTGGTGGTGGACAGTACCGGCCTCAAGATCTTCGGCGAAGGGGAATGGCTCGCGCAGAAGCATAAAATCAAGGGAATACGCCGCCGCTGGCGCAAACTCCACCTCGGACTGGACCTGGCCAGCGGTGCGATTGTTTGCGCCAATCTGACTCACGATGACGTTGGAGACAGCACTGCATTACCCGGGCTCCTGGATCAACTCGATGCCCCGGTCGCGGGCTTTCTGGCTGATGGCGCCTATGATGGAGCGTCTACACGAGATCTGCTGAGGGAACGGTATGGGGAGACCCTGGATGTGGTTATACCGCCGCCAAAGAACGCAGCGATCCGACCGCAATCGGCGCGGGATCCAACCGTTCGGGATCGCCATATTGCTCAGATCCGCAGCAACGGCCGCATGGCCTGGCAAGTGGCCACAGGGTACAACCCGCGCAGCCGGATAGAAACGCAGATCGGCCGTTGGAAGGGTGTCATCGGCCGCAGACTCCAATCCCGCAGCTTCTCCAGGCAGATCACGGAGATCCAACTCGGCCAAAAAGTCCTGAACACAATGACCGCACTCGGACGGCCTGTGTTCGAGCGTATCGCCTGACGCTACCGCTTGGGAAAGGGCGAATTCCATCTCCGCCCCGATCCATGCAACAACGCTGCCTGGATGCTGGCTGCGGGAGTTGCAAAATCGCTGGGGGAGCGGATAACGCTGAATCTTGCCTGGCGTTACACGGATTCCGGCACCGTCGAGACCGGCCAGGCCAAAGGCCGGGTTGTCTGGCGCGACGGAAGTCGCGACCCTCTGGAGTTTGACCTTGCCAAAACCCGAGCGAATCTCTCGAATCATGGACTTCGCGTATCTTTGCGCTACGTGTTCTGAAGCCGACATGTAGAGTCGGGTCGACGGATCGTGATTGAGGATCTTCCTGAGGACGATCCCAGGGTTCGCTGTCCCGACATCACGCGGGCCCGAAAGCACCGGGGCTGGGAGCCCGAGGTGGAAATCGCTCGCGGCCTCCAGATGACGCTTATACAGGTACGGCTGATTGGTTAAGCAGGGAATTCTCGCGCCTCAGTCATCCAGATAATATCCGGCACCGACCAGAATGGGCAGGCCATAGACCACGACCTTCTTGACGAAAGTCACCTTCCTCTGGAGTCTCCCGGTGGCGGGATTGCGCATCGAGTAGTACAGGAAGGTTTCCCCGAACGCATCGCCGACGCTCACCACATCCCGGCCGCCGAAGGGTCCGTCCAGATGGTCGTTCAACTCGGGAGCAATGATGCCATACCCCTGGCTGTAGGGATCGCCGCTGAACAGCGTGTTGCCGTAGCTGTCCAGGCCGAACAGGTAGATCGAACCGCTCCGCCAGCGGGGATCGCTCGACAGGGCCCGGACGGCGAAGTACCCCTGCGATTCCATCTCCATCGCGGCGCAACGGACAAACTCCTGAAGCCTTTCGTTGGAAGGATTCTCCTCGAGCCCCCTGGCGTGGACCTCTTCCACCTCGCACGTGCCGGGAATGTCGCGGCGGTGGACCCCCGCACCGATCGCGGCCGGGTTCCCCTCCCAGTCGATGCTCTTGATGTAGGACGCCTTCGGCTCATCCCGGCCCGTTACCTGATTTGGGAACGAGTAGTAGATCCAGCCCTCGCCAAAACCGCTCACGATACGGTGCTGTTCCTTGTAATAGTCGTTACCGAAGGCGTCGATCAACAGTCCTAAGCTTGATCCTTCTCTCGGGCGGGCGGGCGGAAAGACGAAGAGCTGGGCCTGGTCGCTCATTGGGACCGCTCCGGACACGAAGATATAGATCGAGCCGCTTTTCCAACGCACGTCCTCGTTGAAGGCTCGCCGGGCCTCGGCAAACCCCACATCCTGGACGTGCTCGTAGGCGCATTGAACGAACGTCTGAATGTCCTCTGCTGTACGCACGGCTCTGGCAACGATGGATTTATCCGCGCACGACAGCGGTTCGGTCGCCCCCTGCGCACCGAAAACCGGCCCGGCGACCAGCAGCATTAGTGGAATCAGGAAATAAGGCAGTCGATGTTTCATCATCTTGACAATGCTCCAGGATCCGTCCCGGCGGTCTTGCTCTTGCGCATCGGCCGTGCCGACGGCAAGGCTAAGAATTCTATCCCGCCCTCAAGTGTGAATTCGTAGTATTTTTGGCGCAGAGTCACTGAAATTCATCTTAAAATCGCTAATCGGACCTGACGATTCGCGTTAATTTCGCGAGTTCTGTCTATAATTCTACAGGACTGGCCGGGCTTGCGTCGGGTGAACCGCGCCCGGTGCAGGCACGGCTATCCACGAACGGGCAGGCAGAGGGCGGAACGAGGCATACACGTGGGTATCTGCGCCTGTCAGTGGTCGGAACTTACGATCGGATCGAGGTGCTGAAGGAAGGAGGCATCCTGACGATCTCAGAGCCCGCCGCTGTGGTCGGCGGTGGTCCGGGCAAGGAGAATTCTAATGATGGGACCCATTTGATTCTACTCTGCGTCTTTGATCTTCCTGGTGGCAATCACCCTCGCCGCTCCAACGTCTCACGCTCAATCCAGTAGTTTGAGCGGACGGGCCACCGACGAGAGCGGCGCCGTGTTCCCCGGCGTCGAGATCACCGTTATGAATGCGGCGAACGGTCTCCAGCGCACCATACTGTCCAACAATGAAGGACTCTACATCTTTGCCCAGCTCCCACCCGGCTCCTATACGCTGTCGGCGACCCAGCCGGGCTTCCAATCGGTGACTATTGAAGGCGTCACGTTGCTCGTCAACACGAACGTCGAGCTTCCCGTGACATTCGAAGTCGCGGCGCTCACGGAATCCGTCACGGTGTCCGCCGTGACCAAACAGCTGAATACCACGGATGCGTCGGTAGGGAACGCGTTCGGCACCCGGCCGATCAGCCAATTGCCGCTGAATGCCCGAAATCCGGCCGGTCTGCTCTCGCTGCAGGCGGGTGTCACCTTCATCAGCGCGGACCCGTTGGACACCCAGCGATCGGCGGATATCCGGAACGGTTCGGTGAACGGAGCCCAGAGCGATCAGTCGAACGTAACGCTCGACGGGGTCGCTGTGAACGATCAGAACGGACGCACGCCGTTCACCAGCGTGCTCCGCAACACGCTGGATTCGATTCAAGAATTCCGTGTGGTGACGACCACCGCCAATGCCGACCAAGGCCGGGCGGCGGGCGCGCAGGTGTCGCTGGTGACGAAGAGCGGCACCAACGAGGTCCACGGATCGCTCTACGAATTTCACCGGAACACGATTACGGCGGCGAATGATTTCTTCAACAACAGGGCCGGTGTCGATCGTCCCAAGCTGATCCGCAATGTCTTCGGCGGTTCCCTCGGCGGTCCCGTCAAGAGGGGGCGTGTCTTCTACTTCGTGAACTACGAAGGCCGCCGGGACGCCAGCGAAGGCAACGCGGTGCGCCGGGTGCCGGAGGAATCAATGACGTTCCTCGGCTACTGGATTGGTTGCAACTACCGGCCGGGCACGGGTGCCGCCTACATCGGCACACGTCCGAGCCGGGAAAGCGTCCAGAGCATCTGCCGTCGTGTAAGCGAGTTGACCGCGCCGCGCCACGTGAGCCTGCCGTCGGGAGTTGTAGCGGAACGCCTCAACCGGTTGCTGACCGGATGGGCGAACTACTTCACCCTGGGACAGGTTCGCCCGGCCTACAAGGCGATCGATCAACACGCGACCCGGCGGCTACGCCAGTGGCTCTGCCGTAAGCACAAGGTGCGGACCGGGAAACACGTGCGCTTCCCGTCCGAGCGGCTCTGGTCCGATTACGGGCTCACGCATCTCGCGCCGCGTACGGCGGGCTTTCCGTGGCCGAAGGCATGATCTCGTCCGAGAGCCGGATGCAGGAAATCTGCCTGTCCGGTTCGATGAGCGGCGACTGGAAACGGGGCCACGGCGAGGAGTGAGACGCCGGCATCGGCGAAAGCCACCGGCAACAGCTACCCCCTTTGCCTACCGCCACCGCGCCAGTCGTCGACTCTGCACCGTTGCGGCTCAAGCCCCTACGAGCCTCTGTCGGCCAAAGTTGCAATACGACCAATCTAAGAGAACAATCAAACATCAAGAGGTAAGGATGCGAATACCAGCAGACTTCGATCGGTACAAGAGCGACGGAAGGGTGATTGACATCGACTTGAACGACCCGTCGATAAATCAGATTCCCTCCTCGTTCCTCTGGACCTATCGTGATCCTCCTCGTCTGTAGTTTCTCAAATCACTGTCCAAACAAATCGTGGGGCGGGGGAGCATGGAAAGGAAGTAATATATCCCCATTCTCGATCGGAAAATCAGGGGATCAACAGGCTCAATGGTCAGATTATAGGGGATGTCAAATGGAGTATGAACGGTTCTTCGCCGAGTTGACTCCCCGATTGGAGGGGGCGCGGGTCCTGGCGGGCGAGCTCGACCGGGAACTGGCGCAGCGATTCAACGTCTTCGACTACCTGCGGGATGATGAATTGGGGCTTTCCCGCATCATCGCCGATTTGCTCGATCCGAAGGCAAGCCATGGCCAGGGCACGCTATTCCTCGAGACGTTGCTGAGCTTGGAGGGAGTGAGAAACGCTCGACATTGGCCCGCCATCGACGGGCCCAGGGTTCGAGTTGTCGTCGAGCGCGAGCGGGAGATCCGATCCGGCCGGCGTCTCGACATCTTCGTCGAGATCGGCGCCGATGAACAGCGCTACTGTCTGGCCATTGAGAACAAGCCCTACGCCGCCGACCAGAAGAATCAGATCCGGGACTACCTGGCTTGGCTCGAAGAGAAATACCCGGAACGGTTTCTTCTGCTATATATCCCCCCCAACGGCACTCGCCCGTCGGAATGGAGCATTCGAGAGACGGAACTTGAGAAATGGAGCAACGGTTTTGCCATCATGCCGTACTGCGAAGGTTCCGAGGAGCGAACCGACAAAGATCCCTTCCGTATTCCGCAGTCGGTCGCCGACTGGCTCCGGGAGTGCCGAAAGAATTGCGAAGTGGACCGACTGCGGGAGTTCCTGCGCAACTTCGAGATTTTTTGCAGCAAGACGTTTGGAGACCAAGCCATGACGACCGACAGCGAAAGGAAGGCTGCTTCTGAATAGCGTTGTTGCATGGATCGGGGCGGAGATGGAATTCGCCCTTTCCCAAGCGGTAGCGTCAGGCGATACGCTCGAACACAGGCCGTCCGAGTGCGGTCATTGTGTTCAGGACTTTTTGGCCGAGTTGGATCTCCGTGATCTGCCTGGAGAAGCTGCGGGATTGGAGTCTGCGGCCGATGACACCCTTCCAACGGCCGATCTGCGTTTCTATCCGGCTGCGCTGGTTGTACCCTGTGGCCACTTGCCAGGCCATGCGGCCGTTGCTGCGGATCTGAGCAATATGGCGATCCCGAACGGTTGGATCCCGCGCCGATTGCGGTCGGATCGCTGCGTTCTTTGGCGGCGGTATAACCACATCCAGGGTCTCCCCATACCGTTCCCTCAGCAGATCTCGTGTAGACGCTCCATCATAGGCGCCGTCAGCCAGAAAGCCCGCGACCGGGGCATCGAGTTGATCCAGGAGCCCGGGTAATGCAGTGCTGTCTCCAACGTCATCGTGAGTCAGATTGGCGCAAACAATCGCACCGCTGGCCAGGTCCAGTCCGAGGTGGAGTTTGCGCCAGCGGCGGCGTATTCCCTTGATTTTATGCTTCTGCGCGAGCCATTCCCCTTCGCCGAAGATCTTGAGGCCGGTACTGTCCACCACCAGATGGACAGGCACAGATCCGGCTTGCATCATCACCTGAGCGATGCTCAAGCCGTTTGCACGACCGGACAGTGTGGAGAAGTCCGGCACCCGTATATCCAGCCCCATGAGCGTGCCGATGGATCCCATAAGTCCCTGCGTTTGCCGCAACCCAAGCCGATACGCCGTGCGCAGCGTCAGGCATGTCTCGATCGCCAGATCCGAGTATCTCCGCTGGCCACCCCGTGACGTGCGGCGCGGCGCGCTCCACACACTTTGAGCCTCATCACTGACCCAGATCGTCAGATCACCCCGCTGGCGCAGGCTCTCGTTATATTCCGCCCAGTTGATCACCCGATACTGCGCCTTATCAAACTTGTGCCGTCGGGCTGCGTTGAACTTATGTGGCATCTAAGTTATCCCCGGTGTTGAAAAACACGATGATAAGGCATCCTTCGGGATGATCCATGCAACAAGGTTGGTCAGATTCACCACGACGAGGTCGTATTCCGGATCCACCCAGTACCTCGAGTGGTAGGCACCGCCCCATCCGAACATGCCCACCGATCCCGGCAGTCTCCGCTTTCCCATATCGCGGATAAGTAAAACAAGCGGGGTTTGTAGCGCAACGGTGGCTAGTGGCCAGTACCACCCAAATCGGGACCAGCGTTCGGGCCAAACGGCGCTGGATTCTAGGAGTCGCCGACGAGGAAATGCTCCTTCATTCCGAGGAGACGACGACAACGAAGACAATGCCGTTTCGCCCGAACCCTCTGGGCCGATGGGGGTTGCCGGCGATATCTTCGTTACGAGCCGTCGTCGATGCGAAAACATCGACTTCCGTCTCGCGCCTCGATCTCGCCGGCAAGACCCATCGGCGCTGGTCCCGATTTGGGTGGTACAGGTCACTAGAGGCACGGCGGGAATGTCGGGGTTAAGGTCTTGTGTTGGGTTACAGGAGGCTAAACGGCGGAGTCAAGACGAACAACCGCGCCCGGGTTGACGGCGTCCCCTTCCCGGGATCCTGTCACCTGCGGCTTCTGATTATTCCGTTCTCTTCGCGCGCGCGCGCACGCTCCTCGTCTGAAAGTCCGGTTTCACTTTGCGTCGAGTATCGCAGAACATAGGACCCATCCGGTCTCGCCATCGTTCGAATGGCGCCTTGAGGGGTTTCCTGCTTCGTTTGGCGGAGGGTAAAGACTATTTCATCTCCTGGCTTCAGTGAATTTCGAGTCAAACCGTCACCCATCAGCGTGGTGACCGATGAGAGTTCTCCAGCCCACCTGACAACTTCTCCGGTGGTCTCGTCCGTTACGTCCCAGATGACGATGGCATGGGGGTTTCTGAACCTGAAGTCCACGACAGTTCCCGATACGGTCGTTGTTTCAAGTTTGTAGTATGAGGTGCTGTGGTGTGCTAAAGCCTCGTCGCTGAGGCTGGGAATCAGAAGGAATAAACCCAGTATGACAGCAAAGAATCGTGCCTGCATTTGAACCTCCGATCGGCAACGAAAAGCAATTCTTGAGACGGATCGGTGACGACTAAGACCGCGCCAATTACCCTCTCCTGTTTTCATTCATCTGAAGAGCCTTACCCAATCCTCTGACCGAAAACTAACGTTAATCTTTTCCGCAACGGACGCGCCCGCCGGTAGCGACGCGCTGCCGCCCAGCGGCTCGAACGGGTGTTTATTGTGCCGGCTCCGCGCCGGCGGCGGGTCGCGATACCAGGTTTTGAAAATCCCTCTCATCGGAGGGAACACAGAAATACTCTCCAATTTCAGTGCCTGGGAACAACTCGAGCGTACCGCTTGAGGTCCAGGGCGCCATGTATACCCTAGGATCGATGATTGTCATCGATGCTTCAAGCGTATCGACGGCGGTACGCCTGTAGCGCTCCTCGATCCGCATTTCGTCGCTATGCGGAAAACCCCTCTGCCCATTCCGCGAGTCCTTACCAATCCAAGACCGTTCGTCATACCCGTTCGAGTCGACGATGAGCGTGTCTCCTTCCCATCGGCCAACGGCATATCCCATAAACCGCAGCTGCGGCGCTTCCGGCGGCAGCTCCCGTCCGTCGAGCCAAATCGTGCGCCAGGTGTGATCCCACTCAAAGAACTGGAGAAGCCGGTTGGGTAGTTGTATGAATTCCATGCCGTAGTTGAATGAGAACAAACGTGGAAAACCCATGGGATCGCAGATTAGCTGAGGATCCTTTGAACTTTCAATAGCGAAGCCCGCGGCACTGATGTCGGCCTGGGTCGCGTCGGATAACTCCTGTCCATATGGCGTAAACGGCGGCACATCCCGATTCAACCGGACGCCGTTCTCACCCCACATTCCAGTCAGGTCATGTGAGTCCAATGTCTGTTCGTCCACCTTGTATTTGATACGATCCGCCGCTTGAGCCTCGTCGCTGTGGCGTCGTATCGCTGCCAGCCAGCCCGGGCCCGGAGTAATGTCAGTTGTCTGCGCTAACGCGAGGTCTGAAAAAACCAGCACTGCCGCCAGACCCAGAATCGAACCCATGGAAAGACTGCGCATGCTCTTCAACTCCCTACTTTTAAATCAATAGTTCCCGTCGCACTCACTGGGTGGAATCCACCAAAAGAAATATCGAATTAGAAACACTTCCCGTCGAACCCGGATTCAGGACGTACACCGCAAAGGACCCCGGGTTCAGCAATTGACTGGAATCCACACTGGCTACCAGCCTGGTGCTGCTGACGAACTGCGTTGGCAAATCTTCATTGCCCAGGCGAACGACGGCCTCCGGGCTGAAACGTGAACCTTCGACCTCCAGTGTCAGGCTCTGAACCCCTTGCCGCGTGACCGGCGGAGTGACACTGAGTAGCACCGGAGTCCGGCCATACGGACGTGGAACCTGAGTCACCGAGCGCGGGTCGTAACTCGTGTCCAGAACCTGGCCATCTTTGATAACCATCCTGACGTTCCGGGTGGCCGCGATGTCAGTCAACGGGTCTCCCTCGATGATGGTGAAGTCGGCCAACTTTCCCACTTCGATGCTGCCAAGATTCTCACCCTGGCCGATCGATTCGGCAGCCCACAGGGTCGCTCCCTGAATAGCCTTCATCGGAGCAATTCCGGCATCCGTTATCATCTGCATTTCATAGTGTATGCTGAGCCCGGGAACAAATTGCCCCCCTTCATCCGTGGCCGCCAGCAGTTTTCCACCTGCATCCACATACTGGCGAATGAATTCCTGCACTTTCTCATATCCTTCGACGTCCGGGGGACGGCGACCGGGATCCAGCCATTGCCCCTGGATTTCGGCTGAAACCATTGATGCGAGGACAGGATCCTTGAGTATTTCCGTCGCAGCATCCGCCTTTTCCTGTGCACGCGGACTGGAGGTCCCCCAATTCGCGACCAGCGTCGGATTGATAAAGACACCTTTCTCCACCATCAACTCAATCAGAGGCGGGAAGCTGTTCGTATCCATGAAGCGTTCCGGGGTATAGCCCTCTCTTCGCCATGTCTCATATCCCATCTCGTTTTCCAGGAGCGCCCAGGCGACCGTGTTCATGTGTTCCATATACTTGAGACCGAGTTCGGCAGCCTTACGCATGTTCCGCGAATGTCCGACAACGGGCACTCCAGCCTTCGTGGCTTCGTCGATAATCGCTGCGAGTTGTTCATAGGTCAGGGTGTAATTGGTCTTGATCATATCGACACCCATCGCCACTAGCTTCCGGACATAGGCCCGCGCTTCTTCTGGAGTTTCGAGGGGGACTACGACTGACCGGCTCAGGCGACCTTCGGTATCGGCTACGTCGGTGGGTCCGCCCGCCGCTGAGCCGGAAACAAACATTCTCGGCCCTTTTATTTTTTCGCTGTTCAGGGCCGCTCGCTGCAAGAGGATCCAGTCCGTCTGGTTATTGGTTTCTCCGACCGTCGTCACACCATAGTGCAGGAACATCTGCGGCATGAAGTCCGCAAAAAGATGAACATGACCATCGACCAGTCCGGGCAGTATGGTCCTCCCTGCTGTAGGGATGACCCTGGCGTTTGCCGGGTAAGAAACCTGGCCGCGTGTGCCCACCGCCTGAATTCGCGAACCCTCGATAACGACTACGGCGTCGTTGATGGGAGTGCCACCGGTACCGTCGATCAGAGTGCCGCCCTCCAATACGAGGGTCGGGTTCTGGGCGGGTGCCTGGACTGGGCTTAGACACACTACGATCACGACGATGCAAGCGACCCATGACCTGAACATACGGATATCTCCCTGAATGAGGTTCTCTGCGCAGTAACGCTACCTATTTACCGCCCTCCCGCAACCATTGTCAACTGGGCCGATAGTGGCCACAGTGACCGCTTCATAAGGCACTGTCAACTTAGGCCGCGCGAGTCAGAACAGTGCGGCCTTCGCCAGTGTCAGGTTGTGGTCACTGCTGCCGAAACCGCGAGAGATCGCGCTCGGAGCATTTGATGATGAACCGGCCTCATATGTCGTTCCTGTTGTCGGGTCCCCTGATGCGAAACCTCTTCAGTCAGTAAAAGAGCCCGACTGCGTGGCTGATGATCCCGGATGGAAAGCGATGTCTGATGTGGCGGGCACGGCGGATGCTCATCCCACAATGGTGGGGGCAGAGATAACCTGACGATGCCCTCGCCGGAGGGCGATCTTGGAAAGGGCTGGGGTTCCTCCTTAATCCAGATCCGCCCACCGGTTGAAGGTCAATCGGCTCTCAGAAGATTTCCGGTACTGAAAACACCAGAACACCTTGATTGCGCATATCCGAGACAATTACTTCCTGATCTTCCGGGTTCAAGACCACTCCGAACGGCTTCTTGAGCATGGTTAAAGAATTGGCAGGGATCTTCCACCTCGGAGGAACGTCGCCGTTATCATCGATGCTCCAAACCCCCAAAAAGGCGCCCTCCGGTTCCATCTGATCTCGAATCCCTGGCATCGCCACAACGATCAGACGCCGATCGGGGTAGACCTGCATCTGGTTGATCCGAACAATCCCTGATTTCGGGCCGCGGATTACGGCCCGCGGCCTTGCGTTTCCACTGTCGGTCCGGTTAAACACCAGGATTGCGCCCCTCTCCGGGTCTCTTGAGTCTCCCAGGCCGGCCCGATATGTTCCGAAGCCGCTGTTTAACCCGACTACCAGAACGTCGTTGATTGGATCCACGGCAATCCCGTAAACGGCTGACAACTGGGTGTCCGGGCCTTCGATGACTCGAATCGGCGCGGCGTCGCCGTTGGCTTCCCGCGGATAGACCTTAATACTGGTGCTGGTATAGGTGAAAATCTCATCGTGAATCGGGTCCACATCTAACCGGCTTCCGATCGACCCGGTCTGGGGGCCCTGAATGATCCGAATGGGAGCTTCCTGTCCATCGGCTTCTCCGCGGAACGTGAGAATGGACTCGGAATACGGAACGGGTACTACGATTTCATCGTGCACTGCGTCGTAGCGAACGTCGTGCATCGTTCGGGATAGTTTGCTGGCCTGACCATACAGCGCTCGGACCGGGGCGTCTCCGCCGTCCGCCAACCTGGCGAACATCGCAATCTGCGGATGAGCCACTCAGTTGGGCACCAGAATCTCTCCCCGTCGGCTGTCGTAGCCGACCGCTCCGGGATTGCCGATCATCAGGCTCTGGGTGCCCTCGGGCGCTCCTCGAATCGTTCGCAAGGGCTCAACGTTTCCATTGGCGGTCACCGGAAAAACCGTTACCGAAGGAGTTCCCATGCTCGCTACGTAGAGTTCACCGACTATCGGGTCCAGGGCAATACCGGGCGGATGCTGGATTCCGGTATTGGGTCCCCGGATGACGCGGATTGGCGCCGCATCCCCCTCGGCGGTGGCGCTGAACACCAGAATTGAATTGTCGGCATCATTGGCCACAAACAGTTCCTGGCGTTCTTCGTGAAACGCCATGTGGGCCGGCCAGTTCATCAAGGTATTGGGTCCTTCGATGATGCGCACGGGCGCAACGTTTCCTGAAGCCCCCATCGGATACACCGTGATCGACGGCGGCTCAAACTTTCCATACCTTCCCGATGCAGGTGACGTGCCGACCACCCCGTTCCCGAAATTACTGACGAAGATCAGCTGGTTCCGGGTGTCGAGCGCGAGTCCGTGCGGATCCTCCAGTTGGACGTCGCTCCCCTCGATGGTCCGCAGAGGTTGCTCTTCCCCGTCAGCCTCCTTGCGGTAGACCGCGATGGAGTTTCGACTCTGGATCGTCATGTAGATTTCCTGCCTCTCCTCGTCCGCCGCCATCTGGAACGGGTGGCCCGGAACGTAGAGAGCCCGACTCGGCGTCGCATTTCCGCTCGCCTCCGTCGAAAAGACAGGCATCCAGTGCTGCGTATCCCCGTTGAGAGCGTAGATTTCCTTTGTCACAGGGTCGATATAGAGCCCGCATATCATCTCGGCTTTGGTGTTGGTTCCCGATATGACGCGCCGGGGTTCCGTGAAACGCGCTTGAGGCGGGGTGTTGTCGCGCGTGTCGTACTCGAGGATCTGAAACAGATTTTCGTCCGCCACGACAAGCATGTTGCTTTCCGAATCGACGGCCACGGCGCTGAACGCAGGGTTGGGATCCTTGATGAAACGCACTGGAGGTCGCTCGATCACCACGGGCGTTCTGTTCTCCTGGCTCTGCGGGACAACCGCACCAGCATGGGCGATCTCTACAATCCCGCCCTGATGGGTCAGAATGCCTCCAGCCAAGCAAACGATCAGGCCCGCTAACACGAGCTTAAGCCTCCAGCGTTTTCTTTCGCTAAGAGTCTGGGTCATTGCTGCACCTCCAATGGGAGAACCTCGATCAATGTATGAAGCGCCATGTATTCGAATAGTTGGTGCGATTATATCGAAGTCAACCGTATCGGCGAAATACGACTCTTGGGGCGGTCTGTGACGGCCCTAAGACGCTCGTAGAGCGGCTTCAGAATGATGCAATGAAGCGCTCACTCTGGACATGAACCGGCCTTCCGCGCGCACGGGCTTCGAGGCTTTACTTGAAGAACCAGCGAACGACGCTGTAGGTCGCAGCGGCCAGTTGCTTCGGCATCTCGAGATGGCCGTAGTGCGTCATGAGAGGATCCCAAACCATAAGGCGAATCTTCGCACTGGGGTTCTTGGCGCGATATTCGTTCGCGAAGAACACTTCCACGCTCTTCATGGGATCCTCAGGCACCCAATGGTTGCGGTCATAGTGGGCGACGGTCCACACCATCTGCGTATAGCCGTCCATGCGCGTGTAGTGAGTGGAAAAGAGATCCTTGCTCACGTCCTCGAGATTCACGTTCCATGGATTACCCGTTTTCTTGAGCAGGTTCTCGAGCTCCACTTCGATTCGGCCTTTTTGGTCGATACCCCCGCCGTGCTCGAGGTTCTGGATCTGCTGCTTGAAGTTGGCCCTCCGACGTCCCTCGACTTCAAGCCATCGTTCCGCGATCTGAAAATGAGACATTCCAGCCTCGTACATCGGGTTCAGGAATCCGCTGTAGCCGCGGCTGTATCCTTCCGGGTTGCGGCGTTCGAGGATATGGATCGGTTTCGGTTGGTCCGGTACGGCCGCTATTCCAACGATGTCAGGATTGCGGGCTTCACGGACGCGATCGAGCCGCGCGGGTCCCCCGCTGCCCCAGCCCAGAAAGCGTCCTCGAAGTCGTATCCGTAGATCCGGGTCGTCGTTTGCAAGCATCGCGAGTTCACCGGAAGTGGAGTGGCCGACGAGCAGGATGTCTCCCTGCGTGTGATTCATGACAAGCGCTTTCAAACCCTGCATGATCACGCTGTTGGTCAGGAGGGCGTTGCGGACTTCGTACTCCTCCATCGAAAGCTCCCGGTCGAGCAAGTAAGCCGGCTGACGGCGTATATCCTCGATCGGCCGCTCCCACCCGCCATACTTGAAATTGCCCGGAATGGTCACGATCATCACGTTCAATTTCTGCGCCAGATACTGTGCCCAGCCGGGCCGGTTTTTCAGATCAACGTAGAACTCGTACATGTTGGCGGCGCCGCCGTTCATGATGATGAGCCAGGGATAATTTTCAGCCTCCGGAGCGAGGCTCGTGAGCCGGAATCCGGTAATGTCCCACTCAAGGTTGTAGCGTTCGTAACGCTCTACAATCCAATCAGCCTGGTATCCGAGCTGGGCGGGAGGGATTTGTGACACATCCCGTGGATCAAAAGCGCCGCCGGGAGCGTTCAGGGCAAGCTCAGTGACAGCCTGGCCACCATCGGGCAGGTCGAACCCTTCACCGAGCGCGCGGAAATCCGCATCGGGCAGTGAAACGTACGGTGCTTCTGGATCATCGAGCAGCGACCAAATTTTCTGTTCGATCTGGCTGTGGCTCAGGCGGTTCTGAGCAGCGGAGGCCGGCTGGGGCTGTAAGGCCAGGAGGATCACAGCCAAAGTCGCAAGCGTGGAAATTAAATGTCGGTTCACAGGTCATCCCTCCGTTCGTTCGGTTACGAGCTGCTACTTTTCTACCACCAGAGCATAGACAAAATTGAGAAGATCTGCCCGGATTTAATTGAGAATAAGGAAGAAGATTGATGCGCCCGCCGAAGCGTCGCACAAAACGAGGGCGACTCATTTCGCGTCCCGAATTCCCTCCTCCTCTCGGGCCGGGCGCCGGAGCGGTCCGAACGCGGCGCTGCCAGGCTGGGTTTCGCGCACCTCACGCATCACCCCTTCCATCCTTGCCCAGGCCGGACAGCATTCCGCAGCGAGCGGTTTGTGCCGAGTTGTGGTGGATGCATGAGGCTGCGGGCAGGAATTCAGTCAATCAGACTCAGTAGTGTCCCAACGTTAGTTGAATAGATTCAGTTGTTTGGAGTTCTCCGAGTCTGAATCTTGATAGTCGAGGGCGGAAAGGGCCTTTAAAAGGGGCGTTTTTTCGAAAACGGTGACGCTGACGATCTGGAGAATTCGGTAGAGACTGGCGTTGACATTGAGCCGTTTTTTCACGATGGCAACAAGCAAATAGACCGAGATGGCGGTCCAGATTTGAGTCTTCAGCGCATTGGGGGTTGTGCCGTAGAACGCCTTGATGCGTAGGTGCTGTTTGATCCACTTGAAGAACAGTTCGACCTGCCAGCGGCAGCGATAGAGTTGGGCAATGGTCGCCGCTGGCAGCGCGAAATTGTTGGTCAGGAAGACGAGGTACTTGTTGTGCTCTCGATCGAGAAAGCGAATGCGGCGGAGTTTTTCTGGATAGCGCTTGCGAGAGTAAAAGCCGCGTAGGCTGATGATCTGATCGCTGAGGACTCCGGTGGACTTGTCCACATCGAGTGAATAAAGACGATTGAAGACGAAATTCTTTTTCGCGCGTGTCACGAAGAACGCCGCCGCGACACTGATTTTGTACAGGCGCCGGAAATCCAGATAACCGCGATCCATGATGTAGAAGGCTCCGGGCTCGAAGGCGAGTTGATCCAGAAGATGGAGGTCGTGAACTTTGCCGTGTGTAATCAGGATAAAGGAAGGAATATTGCCGCGCAGATCCAGAACCGTGTGCAGTTTGACAGCTCCCTTGTGCTTGCGGAAGCGTGCCCACGGGAACAGGGAAAGACACAGATCGATCGTTGTGGCATCGAGTGCGTAAACCGTCTGCTTGAGGTCGACACCGAAACTGTCGCCAACATAGAGCTCGCGAGCCATGGAGATCAGCGTCTGGGCGAAGTCGGCATAGATACGCCAATCGCGCACCTGATTCGCATTCGCAAGGGTGTTGCGGGAGACGCGGCTGCGAATGCCCATGTGATAAAGCTTCGTGCCAGCCGAACGCAGACAGGCTTCGATATCGCGCAGACTCTCCCGGTAGGTCAATTGCGCGAACGCCATGCACAGAAACTGATCCCAGCAGGAAAAACGTTGGAGTTTGTAGTTGCCACGGTAGCGATCGACGCATCGACGAAAGTCTTGACGGGGAAGAAAGTCCATCAGCTGAGAGAAGATCGTCTTGCCGGAATTCATAGGCCGCCTCCTGCCGCAAAGTCGCGGAAGGATGCCGCCAGTACGCAATCAAATTCAAATCGATTTTGGCTCTCAGCCGATCTAACATGACCATTCTCAATAACCTATGGGCGACGCCCATCTAAACGTTGGGACACTACTGAATCAGACTAAGAAATGAATAGCGTTGTTGCATGGATCGGGGCGGAGATGGAATTCGCCCTTTCCCAAGCGGTAGCGTCAGGCGATACGCTCGAACACAGGCCGTCCGAGTGCGGTCATTGTGTTCAGGACTTTTTGGCCGAGTTGGATCTCCGTGATCTGCCTGGAGAAGCTGCGGGATTGGAGTCTGCGGCCGATGACACCCTTCCAACGGCCGATCTGCGTTTCTATCCGGCTGCGCTGGTTGTACCCTGTGGCCACTTGCCAGGCCATGCGGCCGTTGCTGCGGATCTGAGCAATATGGCGATCCCGAACGGTTGGATCCCGCGCCGATTGCGGTCGGATCGCTGCGTTCTTTGGCGGCGGTATAACCACATCCAGGGTCTCCCCATACCGTTCCCTCAGCAGATCTCGTGTAGACGCTCCATCATAGGCGCCGTCAGCCAGAAAGCCCGCGACCGGGGCATCGAGTTGATCCAGGAGCCCGGGTAATGCAGTGCTGTCTCCAACGTCATCGTGAGTCAGATTGGCGCAAACAATCGCACCGCTGGCCAGGTCCAGTCCGAGGTGGAGTTTGCGCCAGCGGCGGCGTATTCCCTTGATTTTATGCTTCTGCGCGAGCCATTCCCCTTCGCCGAAGATCTTGAGGCCGGTACTGTCCACCACCAGATGGACAGGCACAGATCCGGCTTGCATCATCACCTGAGCGATGCTCAAGCCGTTTGCACGACGCGACAGTGTGGAGAAGTCCGGCACCCGTATATCCAGCCCCATGAGCGTGCCGATGGATCCCATAAGTCCCTGCGTTTGCCGCAACCCAAGCCGATACGCCGTGCGCAGCGTCAGGCATGTCTCGATCGCCAGATCCGAGTATCTCCGCTGGCCACCCCGTGACGTGCGGCGCGGCGCGCTCCACACACTTTGAGCCTCCTCACTGACCCAGATCGTCAGATCACCCCGCTGGCGCAGGCTCTCGTTATATTCCGCCCAGTTGATCACCCGATACTGCGCCTTATCAAACTTGTGCCGTCGGGCTGCGTTGAACTTATGTGGCATCTAAGTTATCCCCGGTGTTGAAAAACACGATGATAAGGCATCCTTCGGGATGATCCATGCAACAAGGTTGGAGATGGAGACGCCGACAAGGACTCAATCGCAAAAAGTAATCAAGACGAAGTCAGGCCGTCTTAGGATTCCGTTCAGTTTTCCGATGCGCCATCAGTAGTGTCCCAACGTTTAGATGGGCGTCGCCCATAGGTTATTGAGAATGGTCATGTTAGATCGGCTGAGAGCCAAAATCGATTTGAATTTGATTGCGTACTGGCGGCATCCTTCCGCGACTTTGCGGCAGGAGGCGGCCTATGAATTCCGGCAAGACGATCTTCTCTCAGCTGATGGACTTTCTTCCCCGTCAAGACTTTCGTCGATGCGTCGATCGCTACCGTGGCAACTACAAACTCCAACGTTTTTCCTGCTGGGATCAGTTTCTGTGCATGGCGTTCGCGCAATTGACCTACCGGGAGAGTCTGCGCGATATCGAAGCCTGTCTGCGTTCGGCTGGCACGAAGCTTTATCACATGGGCATTCGCAGCCGCGTCTCCCGCAACACCCTTGCGAATGCGAATCAGGTGCGCGATTGGCGTATCTATGCCGACTTCGCCCAGACGCTGATCTCCATGGCTCGCGAGCTCTATGTTGGCGACAGTTTCGGTGTCGACCTCAAGCAGACGGTTTACGCACTCGATGCCACAACGATCGATCTGTGTCTTTCCCTGTTCCCGTGGGCACGCTTCCGCAAGCACAAGGGAGCTGTCAAACTGCACACGGTTCTGGATCTGCGCGGCAATATTCCTTCCTTTATCCTGATTACACACGGCAAAGTTCACGACCTCCATCTTCTGGATCAACTCGCCTTCGAGCCCGGAGCCTTCTACATCATGGATCGCGGTTATCTGGATTTCCGGCGCCTGTACAAAATCAGTGTCGCGGCGGCGTTCTTCGTGACACGCGCGAAAAAGAATTTCGTCTTCAATCGTCTTTATTCACTCGATGTGGACAAGTCCACCGGAGTCCTCAGCGATCAGATCATCAGCCTACGCGGCTTTTACTCTCGCAAGCGCTATCCAGAAAAACTCCGCCGCATTCGCTTTCTCGATCGAGAGCACAACAAGTACCTCGTCTTCCTGACCAACAATTTCGCGCTGCCAGCGGCGACCATTGCCCAACTCTATCGCTGCCGCTGGCAGGTCGAACTGTTCTTCAAGTGGATCAAACAGCACCTACGCATCAAGGCGTTCTACGGCACAACCCCCAATGCGCTGAAGACTCAAATCTGGACCGCCATCTCGGTCTATTTGCTTGTTGCCATCGTGAAAAAACGGCTCAATGTCAACGCCAGTCTCTACCGAATTCTCCAGATCGTCAGCGTCACCGTTTTCGAAAAAACGCCCCTTTTAAAGGCCCTTTCCGCCCTCGACTATCAAGATTCAGACTCGGAGAACTCCAAACAACTGAATCTATTCAACTAACGTTGGGACACTACTGATGCGCCATAACCCATTATCGGCAAGTCCCTTCCCTGTCTGCACCAGAACCCCCTTCCATCACTTGGTTGAACTTCTCGTTGCTTTTCGTTGCTAGAACAACTCCTGGCGCATATCATCTCGCCAACCTCTACCGAGCAAGGAGCAATTCATGCATGCGTTTCTCGTCGTCACGTTCGCCATGGTCCTGGGAAGCGTTCAGGCTCCAATACCATTCCAACTTGGTGATGTGGTTCGTGTTTTGTCAGAGCAGTCGCCCGCTGCGATGGCAGCCACTGTCGAAGCTATGCCCGGTGATCGAGTAGAAATCAACAACTCGGGCATTTACGTCAACGGAGTGGCGGTGGCAGGCCTGTCCCCGGAATTTACTCAAAATGTTGAGGTTAGCGAATCGCTGACAGTGCCGGAGGGGCACTATTTTCTCGTAGGAGAGAGCCGAAGTGGCGCTTCTGTGAGTCGCTATTGGGCACTTATCCCTGAGGACCACATCGAGCCAGCGGGTTGAGGAGACTCTGCGCTGCGGCGGGTTCCGATCCCCGGCCTCACGGATAGGTCCGCCACTTGCTTTTCCGACTCCGTTGTCAATCCGCAGGGCGAACGCACGCGGGGGTCGGCTCAAAGCGCAAACGCGTGATCAAGGTCTCGGATGATGTCTTCGGCCGCCTCGATACCCACCGAGAGTCGGATCAAATGGTCCGATATGCCCCAGCGCTGGCGGTCCGCGGGCGTCATGCCCGAATGCGAGGTCGTCACCGGCCGGGTGATCAGGGTTTCAACACCGCCCAGGCTCGGGGCTTGAATAGCCAGCTCCGTCCGGCGGACGAATTCCTGCGCCACATCCACGCCCCCCTCTAGTTCGAAACTGATGACACCACCAAAACCATCGAAGAGTTCGCGCGCCCGCCGATGTCGGGCGTGACTTTCGAGCCCCGTGTAGTAGGTGCGGGCAACCGCGAGGTGTGCTTCCAGGAACCGCGCAATTTGAAGCGCGCTATCGTTCTGGAATCTCACCCGAAGCGCCAGAGTTTTCATTCCACGGTGGAGAAGGAAAGCCGCATGTGGATCGAGTGACCCACCCAGATGATCGAGACGCCGCTTCACCTTCTTGACCCAATGGCGACGACCAATCACCGCCCCGGCGACGATATCCGAGTGTCCGTTCAGATACTTTGTGCAACTATGCAGGGAGAGGTCGAACCCCCACTCCGCCGGACGGAAATTGACCGGGCTCGCGAAGGTGTTATCAACCACGGAAACCAGACCGTGAGTCTTGGCAAACGCGACCACAGCCGGGAGATCCGGGACCTCAAGCAACGGGTTCGCCATTGTCTCGACGTAGATTGCTTTCGTATTCGGACGAACTTGCCGTACCCATGAATCCGGGTCGTCTGCGTCGATGAAGTCAAATGCAATACCGAAGTCTCCAATATCCTTGGTGATGAAATCGTGGGTCCCTCCGTAGAGACAACCTTGAATCAACAGGTGGTCTCCTGCTGACAGGATCGTCAGCAGCGTGGTGGAAATCGCCGCCATCCCACTGGCAGTGACCAGCGCGGCCTCAGCATTCTCCAACGCGGACAGCTTCTCATGGAGCGCTACATGATTGGGTGTGTTGTTCAGGCGGATGTATCGGATATTGTGGTAGTCGCTTTCATCCGCGTGTTCGAAAGTCGCCGATTGAAATATCGGTATGCTCACGGCACCTTGGACACGGGGGCTGGGCTCACCTGCGTGGATGAGCTTAGTGTCCAACCGCTGTGAAGGTTCCGTCACGATCCGATTCCCTGTGAGGATGAATACGGGGCCTATGGATGCAGAGCGTGAAAAATCACCCTGGGAGGACTCGAACGTCCGACCTCCGGTCTAGGAATATAAAGCCGAAGTCTTGATCCTCATTTCGCCCAACTTTGATCGTCTAGAGTCACTTTGTCTAACAGGTACTTATAACCCCGTTGCGACCTCCTCAGTTTATGGCATCTTTTCCAGTTTTCCGAGGCCTGATACGGCGCCTCCACATTCGGAACAGATGGGTTCTGTTCCACTAGAAACTTCACGACTGAGATAGTTCAACGATTGAAATGCAGCGAAACCCCAAGCTGACGGAGTACGTCGAAGAACGTGGGAACCGACGAGAACTGACGTGAATCGCGTTGCGGAGGCCTTCAGGTTCTATGTCGGCAGCGAGCGGGAAAGCCTGCCGAACGCGACGCTGCGCCACTACCACAATCTTCGGTGGCACAGAAGCACGATACTTGAGGGCATCCGGCGTCTCGCGGTGCGCAACATCAATCATCGAGTGCGCGCTATGATCCGCCCGGGCGTCGGCGAACCCGGGCGACAGGTCACTGCCAAAGCGGTGTTCGACCGGCTGCATGAAGACCAGGGAATGGGAGCGGATGTGAACAGTCGTCAAATGGTCGACTACATCAATACAGTTCCCTGGGAGATGTATCTGTGTCTTCTCTATGTGGAGTTGGAAAGCTATCTTTCAGCGTCGAGGCGGGATCCCGGTCTGGTGTTTCGTCCGCTTGAGGAATTCTTGGATTCGAAGAGCGCTGCCGTCGAGAACCTGAAGACCGTTCGCGACAAGGTTTTGCATCCCGCCAAAGGGATCGAGCTTGGGGATGCGCTCGACAGCTTCATGAATGCGGGTACACACGTCGACGGTCACTACCTCAAACTGGTGTTCGACGCACAGCGACGACTCGACGAATATGCTGCTTGGCTGCGGGCGTCGTTGGAGATCCTTGTCGCCATGGAGCGCGCAAACGCCAAAAAGTCGGCGCGGCAACGGCGCGGCACAGCAGCGAAGCTACGGATGGCCACAGCAGCCCTCGCCGGCCCCTTGCCACAGTTCATCGGGGAGCGTGACGATGGCACACTGCAGACACCGTTCGACAGGCGCAAATGGCTCATCCTCGGGTTTAACGAGGTCCAGGAAATACGAAGCGGGCTGCGCTATCCGGCTTTCGTTCGGGAAGCGAAGACCGACTGTATGCGGATGCTGATGTGGTCGCTGGTGTTCGCGAACGAGTTCGTACATCTGGCGGATTTCAAGAAGCTGCGAACGGTCGAGACGCGATCGGATCTCTCTGCCCACGAACCATTCGAGTTTATCGCGGCGGAGACAGCGACAATGAGCGCGCAGCAGATCGAGGACCTATTCGCCCCGCTTCGGGTAAGCAATGCGCTGCTGACCGAGCCGCTTCGGATTTACTACGAGATGGTGCAGGTGGTGCCGGAGTTGCGTGATCGAGGGCTGGAGGAGATCGTGGGCCCGGGCCCCGTGCCGCCGGTGTTCAACCGGTATAGGAACGTGGTCTTTCACGTTCGTTCGGACGGCGCCGACCCAACCGAGTCCGAGTCCGATATCGTGGAGCCGATGAAGGAAGGGATGAACGTCCTATTGCTGTTGCCGCGTCTGCTGAGTTTCTTCGCGGCGGTTTGAACGCTTGGACGAAACGGGTGGGAACGCGATAGCACACGGGACGCGTGACCTTATCGGCGGAGACCGCGCGAACTGCCCCGGAAATCCGGACCATGTTTTCGGTTGAACCCCGTCGGCATTGTCAGAGGAAAACGGGCTTGAGTTAGTCTGCCGTGGTGCAGGCCCAAGCGCCCGGAATTATCGCTATGCAGAAGCGCGAGACAGCTCGCGTGATAGGTCGGATTCATGATGAATTGGAGCGGCTTTCTAATGGGTCCTGCAGCAACGACATAATCTGCTGACGTTACTGGCGGCGCGTCCGAAACGGCATGGCCGAACAGATTACCTGTTCCAAGTCGAAGTACCCTTCGTCAATCCGTTTGACCTCGTAGCGCATTTTCAGGCGCACACCGATGTCGTGCTTGACCATGAGGCGCGCCAATTCGTCACCGTCGATCAGGACGATGCGTTTCGGACTCCGCGCCACATAGGCCCGAGCCGCCTTGGTGAAACTGGAGGTGGTGACGAACACTCCCTTCATTGCGCCAGCCGCATCGATCGCCCCAGCGAAGTTGCGCAGGGCGCTTTCGCCCACGGTGTTGCCATCAGCATATTTTTTGGCCTGAAGATAAACTTCGTCCAGACCGAGCGCGTCTTCCCGGTTCGTGCCATCGATTCCACCGTCGCCCGAACTCCCGGTGACCTGGCCCATCGCATCGTCGCCGTCGCCATAGCCCATAGCGATCATCAGATCCACCACCACTTGTTCGAGAAACGCAGGGGCCGCCTGGCGAACCTGGTCCAGAACGTCCGCCTCTAGCTCCAGGCTCAGTTGCCTGACAACGTGATCTAACGCTTCCTCCGGCGTCTCCGGAGGATCGGGCGGCGGCACGGGTGGGTTCTTAAGAAGAAGCTTTATGTCGCCAGGCGAAGGCTCTTGGGCCAGAAACTGCGCCCCTTTCTCAGTCAATCAATAGACGGCGCTCCGGACTCTTCCCAGCAAGCCGACGCGTTTTATTTGGTTTGTTGCGTGCTTGATCCGAACAGCGTTGTTGCATGGATCGGGGCGGAGATGGGATTCGCCCTTTCCCAAGCCGTAGCGTCAGGCGGTGCGTTCGAACACAGGCCGTCCGAGTGCGGTTATTGTGTGCAGGACTTTCTCTCAGAGTTGGATCTCCGTGATCTCCTGGAGAAACCGCGGGATTGGAGTCTGGGGCCAATGACGCTCTTCCAACGACCGATCTGCGTTTCTATCCGGCTGCGCTGGGGCCACCCCGTGACGTGCGGCGCGGCGCGCTCCACACACTTTGAGCCTCCTCACCGACCGAACTCGTCCGGTCACCCTGCTGGCGCAGCCTTTCGCTATATTCCGCCCGACCATGAGGTTTCGAACCCGGGAAAGCGCCTCCCACGTCTTCGAACACGCCTCTCTTCGCCCTCACACGCCCCGTCATGCCCCATCACTCCGTCGCAGACGATTCCCAGAGCCAAAATGACGCTGAAACCTCAACTGGTGAGACAAGCGGGCTAGCTCGGCCTGCGATGACGAAGCCGCGTAGAACAGCCGCACCTTCCGGCGGCGGGTTACCCCCCGTCGCCTTTTTGTGTGGACGCCCATGCTGGCGAGAGGACGGTACGCGCTTTCAGAAACGATCACCGCGCCGGATCTTTCGGCAGGTACTTCTGCTATGGGCAGGGCCGCGAAAGCCCGGCACAGCGAAATCTGCGGCGGAGTTTTTGCTCGATCCCCGAAAATTTCCTGGCGCGCCGCCGGGAGCCGACGGGCGGGGCCCCCGTCGGCGGCGCGCAGATCGAGCCACTAAGAAATTACATTCGCCACTGGAATTCCGCCATTTCTGGTTTCTGACGTCGAACAGTCGGTCGTTCTACGGACATTGGACGCATTCGTATCCTGTGCAGAGGATTAGAGAGACTTTTGTTTCAACCGGACTCAGCACATTGGATCTCGGCCAATTCAAACCGGCTTGTTCACATCACACTCGCCGAGTACTGGAGAAAATCTCCTATGTGGGTCTGTACTTCCTGCGCAGTAGTTCCATCGCTGTGTGCTGGAGGTCGATCACGTAGGAATAATTGATTCTGCCCGTATACCAGTGAGCAATCTGGTTTCGATAACCCTTTAGTTCTTTCGGCGTTCTTTTGCCAGCCACCACATCTGTAACGTTCCTCAGTTGTGGGTATCCCAGATGCTCGCCTGCATCTTCGACTGCTTGCCATAAACGCAGGAACCAGAGTCGTAGGTACTCATCGTCCTTGGTCTTGTTCAACAACAAGGCGTCGAACAGTTCCAGAGCAGCGGGTTCCGTCTCCGACACCATATGTTGCAGCATTGACGTTATCCTCCCGGACTTATCACCCAGCTTACCCGAATCAAGTGGCGATTCGGTGCGCACAGTGGCCCGGCTTATTTCTGGGACAAGCATATAGACAGCCTGACCCTCGCCGCTGACGAAGCAGGCGCATCTATAAATCAGCTCTATGTGATCCGCAAAGTCTTGCTCAGCTTTCGCTGCGGCCAGCAGGACATTGATGGCATTTGTGTCGGTGGGAAAGTCAGGCCAAGAGCCGTCGGTCGTCTTGATGGCGGCAAGCGCTCTTTCGCCTTCTCTTCCTCCCTCGATGTGCTCTTGTCCATCCCGAAATTCGTCAATGGCGAAGCATTCGCCGCTGTTCAATATCGTCGGAGTGACTTCCCTGTGTTCTTGCACCACTAAAAAAAGAGGCAGGGTCCGTTGAGGCCCACTGCTTGTCTCCTCGACGGCTTCGTTGTAAGTACCGCGCACGTGGGCACGCAACGACACATCGATGGCGTAGTGCGGCGAGTCAGCCGGCTTCTCCCCGAAATATACGGGAAGATCAGAAACGATCGCAGCAGTCAGGTCGCCGTCTGAGTAGATGCGTTGAGGATTTACGCGTTCGACGAGATAGGAACCAGGAAAGTCAAATATGGATGTCCGACAATAACCCGTGATGGTGCACTCCGCTGGTAGCCAGCCCGGCGGCCCCGGCCTGAATGCATGCGTTGTTAGACCGCCGCCTTTGGTGGATTCAAGACTCTTGAGAAGCGACTCTCGCCTGTGCTTAATGTTCTTCTTCCGCTTCCGCCTGGTCATGGGTACCTTTTGCAACGCTGCGCGTCCAGCAGTTGAACCGACTCAGCGAAACCGATCGACATCCAGCCTTCATGTCGAGTATCGAAACCGTCAGCCTATTCATAGACTAAGAAGATTATGGGTTGTGTTGCAACTTTGGCCGGCGGCGACCGGTAACCTGGAGAGATCATGAAGAAGGCAATCCGACCGGTGATCTTCAAGTGGCGACAAACCGAGCCCGAGCTGATTCTTTGCGCCGTGCGCTGGTACCTGCGGTACTCGCTCTCGTTCCGCGATGTCGAAGAGCTGCTCAGCGAACGCGGCCTGAAGGCGGACCACACGACAATCTGGCGCTGGGTCCAGCGCTATGGTCCTGAACTCGAGGAGCGGCTGCGCCGTCATCTCAAGCCAACCCACAGGTCCTGGCGCGTCGATGAGACCTACGTTCGTGTCAAGGGCCGTTGGTGCTGCCTCTACCGAGCCATCGATTCCACCGGCGCCACGATCGACTTCGTGCTCTCGAGGTTGCGCGATGCCGCTACGGCCAAACGCCTGTTCCGCAAGGCGCTGACGAATCCGTCGCATCGGCAGCCCCGGGTTATCAACACCGACCCGGCACACCTCTACGGCACGGCGATTTCAGGAGTGAAATGGGTAACTCCGCTTCTAGTTCTGCGAATCCACCATTCTGCTACCACCAGGGTCGTCGCTATTGCCAATATCCCTGCAGGCATGAACAGTTCGCGCTCACCAATATCGGTAGCCAGCACTCCAATGGCTTGATACAAACGGTGCACGGAAACATGCATGAGGATCGCAAATCCGCGAATCATCCACTCCCGATGCGATTTGAATTGTTTGTTTAGAGCATACCGAAAAGCGTTCCCCGCCGAGAAAATGAACGCCGCGCTTAACAGGCATACGAAAAGAGTATGCGGTAGGCCTTCAAACGCATGCCGCCACGCTAGGACAATCGCCGTGGCAGCAACGATACACCCGAAAAAAAGGAATGCGCGGCCGATCCAACGGTGAAGCTCCCGATGATTGTCTCTAAGATTTGCATTGAACTGCATCATGCCCAAAACGAGCAAGGCAAAACCAATCATGCGGTGACTTATGTTGCTAACCGGACTTTGCGCGAGGACGCGCTGTTGGTAGGAGTACGCAGGTGCGAGCCCCCCGTACCAGGAAGAAAACCATTCCTCTGAAAGTAGAAAGGGAGTAACCAAACCCATCACTCCAGAAGAGACTATTAAGATCCAGAATATCAGCCGGCCCAACCGTGCTATTCCGTCGTTGGTCATTGGTTCCTTCCTAACGTCCAAGAACAATTATGAACCGCCCTGGGTTTTCCGGAGACAGTCCCACTGCGACAGGGCGAGTCATCGGGCGTCTTCGCGCTTTCCGCGCGTCGACCATCCGGTCGACAGGCCGACAACAAACCATCCCATGGCCAGCATGCCGGCGGCGAATATGGTGTCCCCGATGGCGCGCAGCCAGCGGAATGTTTCAAGGAGCGGAGTCTGGAGGAAATCGGCAGACCGCGCGTACCACATCCCGTATTCGACGCTTGCCCACGTCTGCGCGAATCCCACCGGAAGCAGACTCAGGACGACCATGAGGGCCAGTCCAATGTTCATCGACCAGAACGCAAAGGCGAGCACTCCGGTACGCCATTGCTCATGCATCGTCAACACACGGAGGCTCAGAAGTGTCAAACCGATCCCCAACATTCCGTACACCCCGAAGAGCGCTGTGTGTGCATGAACAGAAGTCGTGTTGAGGCCCTGCATGTAGTACAGAGCGATCGGCGGGTTGATCAGGAACCCGAACAATCCAGCGCCCACCAGATTCCAGAACGCCACGGCGACAAAGAAATAGATGGGCCACTTATAGTTGCGGACCCATGAAGTGAGTTGAGCCATGGACCAGTTCGCATAACCCTCATAGCCGATCATGACAAGCGGCATGAGTTCGAGCGCGCTGAAGCTTCCGCCGAGAGCGAGAATCACAGGCGTTGTCCCTGTAAAGTACAGATGATGAAACATTCCGAGGACACCGCCGGTTAGGTACAGAATCGTCGTAAACAGAACCGCCATCGTTGCGGACTGGACCCGGACCAGGCCCAGACGCGTGAACACGAGGGCGATGACCGTGACCGCAAAAACCTCAAAGAAACCTTCAACCCACAGGTGAACCACCCACCAGCGCCAGTACTCGGCCACGGCCAGGTTTGTTTCTCTCCCCCACATCAGACCCGCACCATAGAAAAGGGCAATCGCGCCGACCGACAGCGTGAAGACAGTCAGCAGCTGCCGATTCACACCGCGCTCACTCCGCAGGGCGGGCAGGAGAGAACGGAGCATCAGGGTCAGCCAGAGCAGCAGACCCACAAACAACAGCATCTGCCAGAACCGGCCCAGATCCACGTATTCAAAGCCCTGATGCCCGAACCAGAAGTTCTGAGCGTCTCCCAACCGCTGGTGAATCGCGAAGGCCTGCCCGGCCATCGAGCCTCCAACGACCAGGATCAGTGCCCCAAACAGCAGGTTGACGCCCGCCCTCTGAAACCGGGGCTCGCGCCGGGCGATGATCGGTCCCAGGCACAGTCCCGTTGCAAGCCAGGATGTCGCAATCCAGAAGATACCGAGTTGGACGTGCCAGGTGCGGGCCAGCGAATAGGGTATCCATTCCGCGAGTGGAATGCCGTAGAGTCCCGTACCTTCCACCCCATAATGGGCCGCAACAATGCCCGCCGCCATCTGCACCAGCAGTAGGCCGCCCACGAGCCAGAAGTACTTTGCCGTGGCCCGCATGGACGGCGTCGGCTGGATGTCAATCAGAGGGTCCGTCGGTGGCGATGCGTGCTCACTTGCCCAAGCATTCCGGGTTGCCGCATAGAACCAGGCCAGAGCGCCGATCCCTCCGAGGAGTAACACAAAGCTTCCCACCGACACGAGGACGATCAGGCCGGTCGGCCGGTTTCCGATCAGGTCTTCCGGTGGCCAGTTGTTCGTGTAGGTAACGTCGCTGCCCGGCCGTTCGGTGGCGCAGGCCCAGGTGGCCCAGAAAATGAAAGCAGTGAGGTCCATCCGGCGCGATTCGGTCGATACCGTGTCGGCCGGCATGGCATAACTTTCTCGCAGCGCATCGAGTTCGGGATCACTTCCGAAGAGACCCACAAAGTGACTCTGAACCGCGCCGATGGCGTCCGCGCGATCCGGCGAGACTTCGATGGCGCCGGTCGTGGGATCATACGTATTGGTGCGTAACTCGATCTCCAACCGGGCCCGCAACGATGCCTGCTGTTCGGTATTCAGGTTCTCGTAGGTTGGCCCGAAGTCGCGTATCGCCCACGCATCGAGAATCCAGATGGCCTCTCTGTGGAGCCAGTCGGCGGTCCAGTCCGGCGCCGTGTAGGCGCCGTGTCCCCAGATCGAACCCAACTCCTGTCCGCCGATCGACCGCCATACGTCCTGACCGGCCTGGATCTGGTCACCCGTGAAGAGCGCCTGCCCATCCGTTGTGACAATCGATGCGGGGATCGGGGGGGCTTCCTGGTAGACTTCGCCGCCGTAGTACAGCAAGGCCGCAAAAGACCCGATGACGACGACGGCCAGAATAACCCACAGACGGTGGAGGTGAAGATCAGTAACGGATGGATCCGGCATTCTGAACTCCTGAGATTTTGCGCAGGCTCAATTAGCGTTGACCGGATCCGCCTTGAGATCCGATGGCGATCAGAAAAGCAGTATCCTCGCGTAAGCGTTGTTGCATGCATCGGGGCGGAGATGGAATTCCCCCTTTCCCCAAGCCGTAGCGTCAGGCGATACGTTCGAACACAGGCCGTCCGAGTGCGGTCATTGTGTTCAGGACTTTTTGGCCGAGTTGGATCTCCGTGATTTGCCTGGAGAAGGTGCGGGATTGGAGTCTGGGGCCGATCACGCTCTTCCAACGGCCGATCTGCGTTTCTATCCGGCTGCGCGGGTTGTACCCTGTGGCCACTTGCCAGGCCATGCGGCCGTTGCTGCGGATCTGAGCAATATGGCGATCCCGAACGATTGGATCCCGCGCCGATTGCGGTCGGATCACTGCGTTCTTTGGCGGCGGTATAACCACATCCAGGGTCTCCCCATACCGTTCCCTCAGCAGATCCCGTGTGGACGCTCCATCATAGGCGCCGTCCGCCACAAAGCCCGTGACCGGGGCATCGAGTTGATCCAGGAGCCCGGGCAAGGCGGTGCTGTCTCCAACGTCATCGTGAGTCAGATTGGCGCAAATAATCGCACCGCTGGCCAGGTCCAGTCCGAGGTGGAGTTTGCGCCAGCGGCGGCGTATTCCCCTGGTTTTATGCTTCTGCGCAAGCCATTCTCCTTCGCCGAAGATCTTGAGGCCGGTACTGTCCACCACCAGATGGACAGGCACAGATCCGGATTGCCTCATCACCTGAGCGATGCTCAAGCCGTTTGCGCGACGCGACAGTGTGGAGTAATCCGGCACCCGTATATCCAGCCCCATGAGCGTGCCGATGGAACCCATCAGCACCTGCGTTTGTCGTAACCCAAGCCGATACGTCGTGCGCAGCGTCAGGCATGTCTCGATCGCCAGATCCGAGTATCTCCGCTGGCCACCCCGTGACGTGCGGCGCGGCGCGCTCCACACACTTTGAGCCTCCTCACTGACCCAGATCGTCAGATCACCCCGCTGGCGCAGGCTCTCGTTATATTCCGCCAGTGGATCACCCGATACTGCGCCTTATCAAACGTGTGCCGTCGGCTGCGTTGAACTTATGTGGCATTTAGACTATCCCCAGTGTTGAAAAACCCAATGACAAGACATCCTTCGGGATGATCCATGCAACAAGGTCTCACGGTCAAACCTCTGGAAGTCGCCCCGGCTGAGCCGGGGGCTTACCAATTGAGTCAGCCGGGAAATCTCCCGTAACGGAGGCTATGATAAGTACCGGGCGTTGGAAGCGGACGCGCAGGCATGGGAGAGGGCGTGTCGTCGGAAGCCATGTCGACTGGTCAGTAATCCGAACTTATGTGAGCTTGTCGCAGAGAAGCTCCGGGAGGACTGAGCCCCTAAACAGATTGCGGGTTGGCTCAAACGCGAATATCCAGACGACGAGTCACTACATGTGTCACACGAAACGATCTATCGCAGCCTTTTCATCCAGGCCCGCGGGGCTTTGAAGAAAGAACTGACTCAGCATCTGCGGACCCAACGCACGATTCGCCGATCGGCAAAAGCGAGCCGGAAAGGCCATGGAAAGGGACAAATCGAGGGCATGATATCGATCCGTGAGCGTCCGGCTTCGGTTGAAGATCGCGCGGTTCCCGGACACTGGGAAGGGGATCTGATTCAAGGATCTAGGAGCACCTACATTGCGACCCTGGTCGAACGGCTCTCACGCTACGTCATGCTGGTCAAGGTCTCGAACAAAGAAACCGAGACCGTTATTAACGCGCTGATCGACCACGCTCACAAACTTCCGACCGAACTCTATAAAACACTGATCTGGGATCGCGGGTTGGAAATGGCCGATCACAAGCGGTTCACTCTGGCCACCGGCATTGCCGGTTACTTTTGCGATCCGAGGAGTCCTTGGCAACGGGGTTCGAATGAAAACACGAACGGTCTGCTCCGACAGTATTTCCCTAAAGGGCCGGACTTGTCCCTACACTCACAGGAGCATCTAGATATGATCGCAAGGAAGCTTAACGGACGACCTCGTGAGACGCTGGAGTTCGCTAATCCGGCAGAGACCTTAAACGCACGTGTTGCATCGACCGGTTGGTCCGGCAACATAAAACGGGGAGAAACAGGCGGGGGAGGTGTATGAAGAAAAACATATTGTTTTTTCTCGCAGGGTTCGTCGGATTTGCTGTGGTGGTACCGCAATTCTTACTGTGGAGAGGAGGTCACCCTAGTAGACTCGCAAAAGGATTGAGATATCATGGAAATCTCCTCCGATTTGCCAAAGCAGGACCAATATCTGTCGCTCCATCGTCTTCTGTCTTTGACGCCATAAGAACCATGGAAGCCCAGCGCGTGGGAGCTGTCTTGGTAACCGACAACAACGAGACGCTCAAAGGGATTCTTACAGAGCGGGATGTTACGTTGCGCGTGGCGTTACGGAAAAGAGCAGCCCGGGAAACACCAGTGAGTAAGGTCATGACCTCATCACCGGTGACAGCGCATTATAGTCTGACCCTCGATGAAGCGTTGAATGTGATGGCGAAGAAGCGCATCCGACATTTGCCGGTGGTGGGCGCGTCTGGCAAGGTTGAGGGAATAGTGTCACTCCGCCATCTTCTCGGCCAGAAAGCAGAGAACCTGGAGCAGAACATCGCCTCGCTCGTCGCCAACATTAGTGCCGATGGCATGGGTGGCTGACTCAACACGCACTGGATCAAGGTCGGTATCAACGCCCCTTTATCGCTGCCTCCCATTTCAATGGGGCTTATATACTTGACGCTATAGCGTCAAGTATATAAGGCCCGTTCTTTTGGTCAGTCCACTTTACTGTGTGTGGGTTTCCTCCCGGTACACCTTCAACCCTCGCGCCTCGTAGTTTGCCCGGGCGTTGGGGTGGTCGAGCGTACAGGTGTGGACCCAGACCCGCGATGCTCCGATCGCCCAGGCGCGGCCGATCGCTTCGGTCAGGAGCCGGCCGCCGAGACCGCGCCCGATGAACCGCGGCAACAACCCGAAGAAAGCGATCTCGACATCGTCGGCTTGGTGTTCGAGTTCGAAGTAGCCAGCTGGCGCTCCGTGGACCCAAGCCACCCAGGTTTCCAGGTCGTCCCGGTCCACCCACTGGTTCCACTCCTTGGCAGTCCAGCCGAGCCTGTCGACCCAGAACCACTGTTTGCCGACTGTCTTGTAGAGGAAGCGGTTGAACTCGGGTGAAGCGACTCCAACCTGCCGGATCTCGAGCCCGTCGATGGCCGCTTCGGAGGGTTGGAGCGCGTCGGGCGAGTGCATCTCCAGGTAGTAGGTCTTGATCTCGGTGTTCAACCCGATGCGATCTCCTCGATGGCGCCGCCGATTAAGTCGTATATGCGATTTTAAGCCCCGAACGACTGGCTGAAGCCGGTATCGAACCTTCGGTCGGAAGCCGGGGCGAATCCTATGACAACGCGCTGGCCGAATCGGTGATCGGCCTGTACAAGACCGAGGTCATTCGAAAGGACGGCACGTGGAAGGGAGTCGACGATGTCGAGTTCGCCACTCTCGACTGGGTGTCCTGGTTCAACGAGCAGCGGCCCCTGGGACCGATTGGCGACATACCACCGGCCGAATTCGAACAGATGTACTATCAACAGCAAGAGTCCCGCCTCGACGAGGCGGGACTCAACTAAAACTGTCTCCGGAAAACCCGGGGAGGTTCACCAGCTATTTCGAGACGCTCGATGTGTCCCTTGTTCGCGGTCGTGAATTCAACGTACAGGATACGGGAGCCGCGCTTCCCGTCATCATTATCAATACCGCGATTGCCGAACAGCACTGGCCTGTGGAAGATCCTATCGGACAGCAGATCCAGGTGGTCGGCCTGTACCCCGATGAACCGCGACAGATTGTGGGCATCATTCCGGATGTGCGTCAGGGCCTGCCACAAGACGAACAGCAAGCGCAGGTATACGTGCCCTTCGCACAGCTCCCCCGCTTCCTGCCAGCCACCACCGGACGTTCTATGGACATCCTGACCTACGTGGTCCGAACCGAGGGCGATCCGCCCGAACTCGCACCTGCGCTGACCCGCGCGGTAGCGGAAATCGAGCCCTCACAACCGGTTTACAGCATGCAACCCGTGGAGCAGTATGTCGCCGATCAAAATGAGGGCTATGGCTTGTACGTGCTGCTATTGGGCGTCTTCGGAGGCATCGCATTGGTTCTGGCCACAGTGGGCATTTACGGCGTGATGGTGCATGCGGTCAGTCACCGCACCAATGAGATCGGGGTTCGTATGGCCCTGGGTGCATCACGGAGTCAGGTGCTGCGCCTGCTCATTCGCCGCGGGATGTTGCTGACGGCCATCGGATTGATCGTGGGCGTGGCCGGTTCTCTCGCCCTGACGCGCATCATCGCTAATTTCCTCTGGGGCGTCACCCCAACCGATCCGCTGACCTTTGGCGTGGTGATAGTGCTTCTTTCAATGATCGCGCTTGTGGCGTGTTACATCCCGGCCCGTCGTGCCTCCAGCGTCGATCCGATGGTGGCCCTGCGCCACGAGTAATGAGATCAGTCCGGTGACCTGGTGGTTGCGTGTCTGTGCGGGTGATTGCGGGATAAACGGGTACTTACTGGCAACGTGCGTCCACAACAGTTTTTCTCCTTGACAGTTTAGGAGGGAGTGAATTAGCTTCACCTAAATCCGATAGGAGAAGACATGGGAACACCGACTGGACCTTTACCCGGGACGCTGGAGCTGCTGATTCTGAAGGCGGTGTCGCTGGGCCCTCAACACGGTTACGGTGTCCTGCTGCGAATCGAGCAGATCACCGGAGAGGCGATGGCAATCGAACAGGGCGCTCTCTATCCAGCGCTCTACCGGCTGGAATACAGGGGCCTCCTCAAGAGTGCGTGGGGGATGTCCGACAACAACCGTCGCGCCAAGTTCTACAGTCTGACACCGGCTGGACGGCGGCGATTCAAGAGCGAAACCGAGCGCTGGAATCACATCGCACTGGCGATGACGACGGCGCTGGAAACCCAGGCGATATGACCCTATCTAGAGCCCAAACCGTTTCGCTAAGGTCAAACACCTGAATTCATGGACATTCAACGACCCGAACTGGCTCGCAGGAAACGCATCAAGAGACTCGCATCCCTGCTGGTCGCACTTGCTGCGATCTCCGCTGCCACGTTGATGCTTGCCCGGCTGGAACCGGCCGCGCCCCGCGTCGACAGTGCGACGGTCTATGCCGACACGGTCAAACGCGGAGAGATGGTCCGGCAGGTCCGCGGACTGGGCCGTTTGGTGCCCGAGGAGATTCGCTGGATCCCGGCGACTACGGACGGTCTCGTCGAACGCATTCTTGTGCAGCCCGGCGTTGAAGTGACCCCGGACACCGTGCTCGTTGAGTTAAGCAATCCGGAATTAGAGCAGACGGCCTTCGATACGGAACTGGAGATCCGTGCGGCCGAGGCGGAAACGGCAAATCTTGAGGTGCAGCTCGAAAGCAACCTGCTCACTCAGCGAGCGGAGGCGGCGGCAATTGAGGCTGAATATCACCGCGCGCAACTCCAATATGAAGCGAACACCGAACTGGCGACTCAAGGGTTGATCTCGGATCTGGACTTGAATCTGTCTCGTGTTCAGGCCGAACAAGGCCTCAGACGCTTCGAGCTGGAGCAACAGCGTTTGCAGATTGCTTCCAGAGCGAACGACGCCCAGTTGCTTGTCCAACGAACGCGTGTGGAGCAATTGAGGGCACTCTACGATCTGCGCAAAGACCAACTGGAACGCCTGAAAGTCCGCGCTGGAATTCATGGCGTGCTGCAGCAGGTGCCCGTCGAAGTGGGACAGCGGCTTTCACCGGGAACGAACATCGCACGGGTTGCCGAACCTGCGCGCTTGAAAGCAGAACTGGAGATTGCGGAAACCCAGGCGAAAGATATCCTGTTGGGCCAAGCGGTCGCCATCGATACGCGAAACGGCGTGATTCCCGGCACGATCAGCCGTATCGATCCCGCGGTTCAGAATGGAACGGTCCTCGTGGACGTCCGCCTGCTGGGCCATCTGCCGTTGGGCGCGCGTCCTGATTTGAGCGTGGATGGAATTATCGAAATCGAACGGCTGGAGGACGTCCTGTATGTCGCCCGCCCCGCCTACGGGCAGGCCGATAGTCTGGTCGGAATGTTCCGGCTGACCGAGGACGGCCATGCGGTGAGAACCCAGGTCCGCCTGGGACGCACGTCGGTCAGTACGATCGAGGTGCGCGATGGCCTTCGAGAGGGTGACCAGGTAATTCTTTCGGATATGTCCACCTGGGACGAGTTCGACCGCGTTCGCCTGGACTGAAAATTCGTTGCAGGGAGGAGGAGATGTCGCAGTTGCCGCCGGTGATTCAGATGGAAGGTGTAAAGAAAATCTTTCTGACTGAAGACGTCGAAACACACGCTCTTGCGGGAATCGACGTGAGAATCGAGCGGGGAGAGTACGTCGCCATCTCCGGACCGTCGGGATGCGGCAAATCCACCTTGCTCTCGATCATGGGCTTGCTGGATTCACCGACGGAAGGGGACTACTCGCTGAATTCCCGACCGGTGGCTGAACTATCGCACTCCGAACGCGCACGGATCCGGAATCGGGAGGTTGGATTCATTTTCCAGGCGTTCAATCTCATTGGCGACCTCAGCGTTTATGAAAACGTAGAGCTCCCGTTGACCTACCGGGGAATGCCTTCGAGCGAACGCAAGCAGGCGTGTCTGGATGCGCTTGAGAAAGTCGAGATGGCCCACAGAGTCAAGCACTACCCGTCCCAGCTCTCCGGCGGTCAGCAGCAGAGGGTCGCCGTTGCCCGCGCATTGGCAGGATCTCCTTCGATCCTGCTTGCCGACGAGCCAACGGGCAATCTTGATTCGAAGAACGGCGAAGCCGTCATGGAACTGCTGAAAGAACTGCATCAGGAAGGCTCCACGATATGCATCGTGACCCACGACCCCCGCTATGCGCGCCACGCTGGACGCACCATCCACCTGTTTGACGGACAAATCGTGGACGGGGAGGCAGTGGAGCGGGAGGCAGTGGAAACGGCGAATTAGTTAGTGATGAGTCGGGCATGCGCGCCGAGCCGCCGTTGACCAGCGGGGGTTTCGCATGCCCTCTCGCCGAACCGGACGTGCACCTTTCGTTATGCATCCGGCTCTCCAGAAGCCAGCGTGAAATCGGGGGTTCCCGACTCCATTGATACAACTTCCGCTGCACGCCGAGTAACCAGGCTCGATCGGCCCGTTGATCTGTGTCCACAGATCGCTCCTCCGGCTTCAAAAGCTTATCGACTCCCTGTCTCCCTTCGCCATGTGACCGGCTCTCCCCGTCTCGGACTACTACGGAGACTCCGCCCCCACCGCCTTCCGTCATCGATCGCCGCGGTTAGCCCGTATCCGTTACGGGCGGAAGAAAGTGGGTTCCCATGTTCTGGTTCCCAACCTGTGGACCCTATAGGTGGCATGCTTTACCCTTGGTGGCTCCGGATGATGGCTATGGGGAACTCCATCATCGACAGCGTCAGACCCTGTCACTAGCTGGAAACAGAGAGTCGGGCCAGTTCTCACCACGTCCCCTCCAGCCATTCCGTTCTGAGGGTTGCGTTGCTAAATACAGAGGCTTCCGGCGCATGCTTCGTTGTCTCACCATAGATCCTGCGGTAGCCCAGCCCACGATGAATGGATCGCGTCTGGTACAGTTCAGGCTGCTCTGCTCATGACACCCCGCCATCGGCATCTGGCGGAGCTTTGCAGCCCCCTTCCACGCGATTCCCAACCGAGTGGGGCAGTATCTCAACTGCCGGTCGAGAGCCGGCTTGGCTGGACTTGTCCAACCGCGCCTTCATGGCGCACCCCCGCCTGCACGCCAGAGCGGTTCCCGGTGTTATTCAACCCGCTCGGCTCTCCGGTCTCGACCTCCTTGGTGCAGGACGAGTGCGCCGGCATATCCCTCGGCGTCGGTTTCAAAGGTGATCTGAGCGTCCACAACCTTGAGAAAGTATTCGGACTCCGATTCTTCAAATACTTCGAGCCTGGGCTGTCCAGTCAGTTGTACGAAGAATTGGTCGGCTTCCCGCGCGACAGTAAACATGGCGTCTGGCGCGAGTTGGTATTGACCGACAAAGCCATCGAACAAAATGGGAATCCACCGCGGTTACCCTGTGTCCAAACCGTAGATATGGTAGATATGTAGGAGCTTGTCGGACAGTTTTATCCGGTCCTTAAAGGACGCAAAGGAGACTGTACCGATGAATCAGGCTGAACGGGAGACTCGAAGAAGGAAGCGGATATTGGAGCACGCGCGGACCACGCGAAACGTTGTCAAGACCTGTCGGGATTTCGGCGTGTCTCGATCGACATTCTAATTGTGGAGAAGAGCCTATCAGGCGCAGGGCGATGTGCGTCTGATTAAGAAGAAGCCCAGTCCGCATCAGATGCCGAACCAGACGCCACCAGAAGTGGTAGAGAAAGTCCTGCATCTGCGCCGAACGTACCCCCTGGGTCCGATTCGCATCGTTTGGTACTTGGAACGCTATCACGCGATCCGAATTTCCGACGCCGGCGTGTATCGGATCCTCAGGCGCTATGGACTTAACAGATTGTCCCGTAAAGTGGGACGTCGCGCCGTCCATACAAAGCCTTACAACACGCAGGTTCCCGGCCATCACGTACAGGTAGACCTCAAGTTTCTCAGCTTT
Organism: Terriglobia bacterium; assembly: GCA_965218085.1. Taxonomy (GTDB): domain Bacteria; phylum Acidobacteriota; class Terriglobia; order 20CM-2-55-15; family 20CM-2-55-15. Next base: position 1,930,393 of record CBDCKF010000002.1, read on the forward strand.
GCCGGGAAGAACAACAGCCCGATCAAACGTTACCCCATACACGGCGATCGACGATGCCACGCGCATCCGTGCCCTAAAGGTCATCCCCGACATAATCAGAAAAACGCCATTGCCTTCGTTGAGTATGTGCTTGAAAAAGTCCCGTTTCGTGTGCAGAGCATCCGAACCGACCGCGGGCACGAATTCCAGGCCAAGTTTCACTGGCACGTCGAAGACAAGGGCATTCGCCACGTCTACATCAAGCCGCGCTCTCCACAGCTCAACGGCAAGATGGAACGCTCCCATCGGGCCGATCAGGAGGAATTCTATCCGTTACTCGACTACGTCGACGATCGCGATCTGAACAAGAAACTGGCCCAATGGGAACCCTTCTACGACCTTACCCGACGCCATGGCGTCTCCGTGGCCGAACCCCTTATGAGGCACTCCGAGAACGTTTACAATAGGAGTCCTGATTGTCCGACCAGTTCGTGTACACCACACTAGTGACGTTGGACAGCCTCCAGTGAGCGAAAGGACCGTCATGGAGTTCTCACTTGTAGAAATATTCCGTCTGCGCGCCTTTAATCAGCTTGCCAGGCGCTTTCGCGCGCGATGGCAGTACCTCGCCATCGTAGTCGCTCTTATGGGACTTGGGATTGGTAGTGCGGGAGCCTGCTTCGTCATCTTTGAGGCCTTAATTATCAGGCCGTTGATGGCTTACGAACCTGACTCCCTAGTTTTGTTGGCCCGTGAGCGTGCGGGCAGTCCGACGCTGACTGACTTTCGTTATGACGTATTTGAAGCACTAGAAACCTCGAACGTGTTCGAATCGGTGGCCGCTAGTATCGATTTGGATTTGGCACTTAGAGACACAGTTGGCGAGCAGAGGGCAACCGTCCAATTTGTCTCAGAATCCTACTTCCAAACTTTTGGAGTCGCGGCTCAACTTGGTCGGCATTTTCGCGAAGTTGATGAGACGTCTCCACTACCTGCCGTGCTATCGGCGGGATTGTGGAGCCGCAGGTATTCGCGGAACCGAGAGGTGCTTGGTAGCACAGTATTTGTTGGTGGCCAGCCGTTTGCAATAGTCGGCGTGTCTCCTGACGAATTTAATGGTGTGACGATCGACCGGAGCCCGGACATTCGTGTCCCGATTAATTCCATATCTCTTGGAATCGCTGGAGTCAGCCAAGGCATAGACGATCTACTTTTTGACATTGTTGGACGAGTTTATAGAGACGGATCTGTAGTGGCTACCCAAACGGCCGCTGAAAGCATATTTAGAAGGGGAACTATATACGAGAGTAACAAGAGGGGGTCGGGGCGGGTCAGTCTTTGGGCTTGGTCTTAACCTCAACATCCTGCATCAGGCAGAGCGCTAAGTATTCTGGGTCTACGTCGATAGCCACATCTTCTCGGAGTTGAGCGACTGAAGGTTGGAAGCCGCTGTGCTCGACTTTGACGACGGGTTTCTTGGCCTTCCGTTTCTTCGTTTCCGTTGCCATCTGGCCTCCTTCCACTGACGATACGTTACAACAACTCACCGATACGTTACAAGCATTGACTCCCCTATCTGCCTGACATAACCTTTAAAGGAGAAACAATATGGAAGATCAAACAGCCAAGGAAATCATCGAAGAATTGAGACTCATCAGATTAGAGATTACCAACATTGTCGAAGCGATCGTAAGAGTAGACCAAGCGATTATGTCATTTAAAGGTCGTGGTCCACTTCATCAGGATTCGAGCGAAAAGCCTTCTCACGATTAATTTGTCGTTCTTCGTCGCATCGATTCAGTATCGACCCAGGCCACACGTTATTCAGTGTTTTCGCAATTGCGAGCGCGGCACTTCGTTGTGTTTCAGTCGCGCCAGCCTCGTCGAATACGCCCATGACCTTTTCGGCCAACAACTGACAGATGTGCATACGAGGCCCCTCCAGTGCTAGAATGTTTCCGGCACTGAGTGGTGCTCACTTCTATGTTGCGTGAGCCGACTGGCATCGGCTCACATTCCATCCTAAATCAGACACAACTCATATTGGGAGGACAAAATGTCCAACATGCGATTTGTAGACGACGGAAAAATAGTTCAAGGTCGCAGAGACCAGACGGCAGAATTGGGCTACATAGGCCATGAAAAACAAACCGGAAAGTTTGTTCTCTGGTTGAAAGACCCTGAAGGTATTTTCGGGGCCAAAGATGGTCATATCAGGGGAGACGAATGGGATAGCCTTGACGAAGCGAAGCAACGGGCGATCGACTCGACATCTGCAAGGCTAGCTCATTTCATGTGGCTTCAGTCTCTCAAAGAAAAATCGCCGGGCGCTTAATGATATGATGGTGGCATGTCTGAAGAAGAGCAGGAACTCATCCTTGACAGTCTAGTCGTCAAAGAGCGGCGACTAAAGAAGCACTTGGCATGTATCCAAGTCAATGTGCGCGAACTTCAAGATTGCTTTCGGGTAATACTCCCGGCTCTCAGAGATTGCAATATCGATTTTGATTATGTTCGAAAGACCCATGAGCCGGTCGCGTCGACGGACATCGGGGCGATGATTTCAGAGATTGAAGATGTGTGCAACAAACTCGGTCATGTTCAGGAAGACATCCGGAAAATTGAACACCCCGCTTAATCGGCCACCAGATCCTGGTACCGAAGCCGCTTCCCGTCAAGCCCCTTCGCCACTACTCGCATCTGCTTGATCGTGTCCAACCCCCGGACGCCGTGCCGTCCAGCAAACTCGTTGACGTAGCGATGAAGGTGCTTCGGGCTCATGTGGTGATGGGTGCCGTGGTATCCGCGCTTGAGCAACGCCCAAAATGACTCTATCCCGTTCGTGTGGACTTGGCCGCGAACAAACTCTCGGACGCTGTGGTTGACCGTGTGGTGATTCAGCATCCCGTAGTAGGCGACCGCATCATCGGTGTAGATCGCCGCGTCTCGCTTGGTCTGTCCCCACACGAACCCTTGCAGCGTCTTCGCGTCGGTGGATGCGACAGGGCGGGCCATGATCCTGTTTGTCGCCCGATCCTTTATGCCGACCACAGCTATCTTGCCGATCGTGCCGCGCCCTGACCTCAGCTTCTTGGAGTTGTGCTTGTTGCGCTCTTTTCCGCCGATGTAGGTTTCATCAACCTCGACCGGGCCACCGAAGAATGTTCTCCCGGCTTCAAATGATTCGCGGAGCCGGTGCGCCAAGTGCCACGCCGACTTCTGAGTGATCCCAAGGTCGCGGTGGAGCTTCATGCTGGAGATGCCCTTGATATTGGTCGACAGCAAGTAGATCGCAATCGCCCATACCTGATAGCCGAGTTTGGTCCCCTCCATCAAAGTTCCAACTCGCAGAGTGAACATGGGCCGCTTCGGGCATTCGCGGCAGCGGTGCGTCATCCTCGGATGCTTGATACCCGCCTGGACGTTCGAAGAGCCGCAATACGGACACTTGGGGCCGTTCGGCCAGCGCAGTTTCTCGAACCACTGCTCCGCAGCGGCGTTATCGGGGAACATCCGTGTGATCTCTGGGATGGTGATGCCTTTGCGATTCGCTTTGCCGGGTGCTCTATGATTGCTCATTGTTACTATATTGTAAATCAGGGGGTAGGCGGGGTCAAGAGGTAATTGTTACTTTCGTATATAATTCCCTTTAGAAGCGTAATGGATGCAGTCATAGAACGTAATCCTGGCAGGGCTAACGCTATCCGTCAGTTTGAACTTGGAGGGCAGTTCTTCCTCGAGTCTGTCCAGCACGGAACATCCGAAATCAGAGAGGAGTTTTCTTCCCAGATTGGCTTTTTGATGGGGCTCTTTGTCCTCTTGTTGGTGGTGCTAGCGGCAAACGTTGGCAATCTCATGCTTTTCCGAGTGACTGAGGCTTACGGTGCATTTCGTATCCGTATGGCCTTAGGGATGACGCGCTGGGGTGCCGCGCGGATCGTCTTGTCCGAGTCTCTTTTCCTAGGGACCGCTGCATCCCTCGTTGGATTTGCTTTATGCGTATTTCTGCTTCCCATGCTTCCCCAGATGCTACCGCAGATCACACGGTCCGATGCCACCATAATGCGATCTTCGTTGGCCCTTGAGGTCAACTGGCGTGTCGGCGCATTTATCGTAGTCGCCGGAGTAGTACTAACGCTCCTAGCATCCCTACCTGCAGCAGGACTGGCTGCCCGCGCAAGCCTATCGGCCTGTACAAGTTCGTCGAGGGTGACGCCCAGCCTCCGTGGTCGAATCGGACTTATGACTATGCAGTTGAGCGCTTGCTCCGTGTTTCTAGTTTGCCTATCTGTCCTCTGGCAGAGTCTAGCTAATCTCCGATCATTGGACCCTGGTGTTCTTGCGGATCGTTTGGTTATGGTCGAATGGGAGCCTGTGCTGATGGACGATACGGGACCGGCCGCGATTCGTAGTCTGCTGCTTGACCTAGAGGAAACAGGGGGTGTCAGCCAAGTCGGTCTTGGGCTACGTCCTTTAATGCGTGGAATAGGTATACGCACCACCATAGTGCCAGCCGGCGAACTTGCTGATTCAGAGGACTTTATGAACGTCAGCATTCAGGCTGCATCTTCGACCTACTTTGATACCGTTGGTTTGGACTTTTTGGAAGGACGGACCTTTCGCACTGATGATGTATCGTGGCGTTCCGGCTCGGATCGTGGGCCGGTTGCAGTTGTTGTGAATCAATCGATGGCGGAGTTGCTGTTCTCAGGGGAGCCCGTCATTGGCCAAGAAATCGGCGTTTCTGCCAATGAACGTGCCGATCCAGGCTTCCGCATCGTGGGGGTAGTCACGAATTCCAAGTATCGTACCCTGTTGGAGGAGTCTCCTCCGATCATGTACCCCTTATTAAGTGATCAGGACAGTCGTTTTGCTGTAGCATTCGTTCGAACTGCAGTTCAACCCGCACCCATCATACGCGAGCTAGTTTCCAGCCTACGATCCAAGCATCCAGAACTGCCGATACGTGGCATTAGTACGCTGAGCGAAAATATAGAAAACTCGTTGTGGAAGGAAATACTTGTCGTTCGAATTGCAGTCATTCTTGGGATTGTATCCTTAGCTGTAGCAGCATTTGGCGCCAGTAGCTTGCTTTCACTTCACATATCCAGCAATCTGTATGAGCTTGGTATTAGAAAGGCGCTAGGAGCCAGAACGCTAGCCATCGCAAGCTGGCTCTCGAAACAGATATTGTTCTTTACCGCTGTGGGTATCGCGATTGGATGCATTGTCTCGTTCTTCGTCGTTATGGCGATCAGTTCTTTGGTGTTCAGCGTGTCTTCAGCCGACGGTTTCTCGTATTTGGTTCCCGTCTGCACGCTTGGAGGAATGGCGATGCTGATTGTGTGGCTGCGGCTTCGACGAATCGCTGTAGTGGAGCCAGCAGAGTTGCTTCGGTCAACTTCAGGCTGAGCGGTTTGTCAACTGTTCTTCGCGGTCCCCCCTTCCCAAGAAAACTCCAAGCTCGAGGGGAACGGAACGTGTCAAGAAGTTTGAGACACCTGCATTCGGAATTTAAGCTACCGTAGGCGACTCTGCAGGCGGGTTGATCCACACCTTGTCCGGCGGCCCAGCGATGTTCCTCGGTACATTGACGAAACGTTTGTACCGCCCCTGATTTCCTGGACAGTGTCCAGCGTCAACCATTATTCCCTCTCGTATTGCCTCATTTAAAAATGTTACCGAAAACCAGTCGGTTGCCTGATCGAAAATGTTACCGAAAGATCGGTCAAACGGGAGAGTTCTTCCCCCCGTCGCCCGCAGATGCTGAAGCCGGGCGGACCCGATCCAGTTCGAGCCACTCGCCATCGAAAGTCTCCAGAATCTGACGCCGCCATTCGCGCACCCGCCGCTGCAGGGTCCGTGACTGACCGTTGGGGTAACGTCCCGGGCGCCGCTGCTGAAGCTCAAGCAACAGCGACTTCGCCGTTCTGGCCACTGCTCTCGCCCCCAGAGCTGGTCCACTGAAAATGCAACTTTTCGAGCTTTTCAGGGCCTTGGTCGGCCCGCCACCGATCAGGAACCCGTCGGGCATCCTCAAGGTCGATAAACCAGTGTTGTGATAGGCACGCACGCCGAAGCGCTGAGTTGAACGCCTCGGCAAAGGCATTGTCCGTCGGCTTGCCTGGGCGGCCCCAGTCCAGCAGGACCCGGTTCCAATAGGCCCAGCGGTCCGGGAGGTAACGTCAAGTTAACTGATTTCCTGGAGGCCCCACTGATCGACATTCCAGCTAAGTCAGTGATCTGTTGTGTTGGCTAGAATTGATTTCGCATCGAAAAAGAGTGAATTCCGGTTAACTTGACAGGGCCATATTTTTGCAGCAATCAGGGCGGTATCCTTATTCCTGTCGTAGTGTTGCTGCTGGATCGATGGAAACAGCCCGGATGAACGGAAACGCGCTGGCTGCCATGGCGACGAGTAACAGGAACGCGACCGTGACAACAAACGATGCAGGATCGAGGATGGGCACTTCGTACAGAAGACTCTCGATCCTTGGCCCAACCAGTAGGTGCGTTCCCGTACCTATCAACAGTCCCAGGATCAGGATGAGCAGCGCCCTCTTGGACACTATCCAAAGGATGTGCATCCAGCTCGCCCCTAGAGCAAGACGAAGCCCGATCTCACGCCGACGCGTCGCAACGTGGTGACCGAGTATCCCATACAGACCGATCGCAGCGACGGCCAGTGCAATCACGGTGAACCAGCCTGCCAAGCTGGAAATCAACCGCTCCCGCCAGAGAGATCGATCGACATCCTCGCCCATGGTGACGGCCTCGAGCAGGGGCAGTCGTGGGTCGATTGACCGAACGATATCCCGAACCGGTTGAATCAGGGTTCGCGGCGATGCTGTGCGGACGACGAGATTGAAAATATAAGGCGGAGTTTCCGGACCAAACCCGTTCTGATAGAAGATCGGCGGTTTGCCTTCGCGCAGCGACCGATAGTTTGCATTTGAAACCACGCCGACGATTCGATAGCGCGGAGTCTCGAACACCGTTCCTTGATCGAAAACCCGCCCGACCGCGTCCTCCGAGCCAAAGAACTGTTGGGCGAACGCTTCGTTGACCACGACCGGGAGGGGGCCTTCACCGGAGGCGAACTGACCATCAAAGAGGTTGCCGTTCACCAGATCGATTCCCATCGCATCGAAATAGCCTGGTGCGACCGCATTCATGTTCGTGTTCCACGAACTGTTTTCAAGAGGTAAACCAGGAAGGACGGCGAACATCACCATGCCGAATCCCTGCATAACGGGAGTCCTTGTGAGGGCAGCTGCCTCGACGCCAGGGAGCCTTCCTGTTTCTTCCAGCAGTCGCTGCTGCAAGGACCAGGTGTCCAACGCGCTATAGTCCGCCATTTGCGGGTCGATCGAGAACCGGATGAGCATTTCGCGGTCGAATCCGGCGTCCACCGACTCCAGGGTCCAGAGAGTTCGAATCATCAAGCCACTTGCAAGAAGCAGCACAGTGCAAATCGCCACCTGAATCACACTCAGGCCGGACTGGAGACGGTGACTCCTGGGATCGCTGATCGAAGCCCTCAACGCCGCGTGTAAGTCGCATCGAGCAAACCAGAACGCGGGGACTATGGCAGTCACGATACCAGTGCCTAAGGTAGCCGCCAGCACGAAAATCGAGATCCTCAAGTCCAGGGGGACTTCCAACATCGGGGGCCGTCCAAATCCAGCAAAGCCAATCACTGGTGACAGCCATCGCAGCAGTGCCGGCATCCCTGCGGCGGCGAGCAGGACACCTGCCGCTCCACCGAAGGCTGCAACAAGCAGGCTCTCCGCCACCCATTTGCGCGCAATCTGGCTTCGAGTTGCGCCGACGGCCAGCTGGACCGCTGTCTCCTTCCTGGAACTCAACGCGCGTGCCAGCAAGAGGCCACCAACATTCAGGCATACCATCACGAGGAGCAGTATCGTGCCGGCGAAAAGGAGCAGGAGTGTTCTGCGAAATTCGGTGCGGACGGCCGAGGTTCCCCTGGCGATGGAGCGCAGTTCGACCGAGGCTTCCCTGTCAAACGGGCCGAGGGATCCTCTTTCTTCGGAAAGTATCTCTTCTCTGACCCTAGACCAGAGTCCTTCCGTTTCCTGCTGTGCCGCCTCGAATGAAACCCCCGGGCGGAGCCGGGCCACGATCTTGGTGGCGAATCTCTCCAAATTGAAGTTTGGGTCCCAGAAGTCCCCACGGTTCGCATACAGCACTCGTAGGTCCGGTCCGCTATCGAGAGTAGTTCCGTTAAAGCCTCTCGGCATCACACCGACGATCCGGTACGGATAGCCTCCGACCCGCACGTTCCGGCCGAGGACCGAAGCATCGCTGCCGAAGTGTCGTACCCAGGCCGTGTGAGATAGGACGGCGATCCTGCTGTCGGTAGCTTCGTCAGCCTGATCGAGACTACGGCCCAACAGGGCCGTTACTCCTAAAACCTCGAAATAGTTCGCCGTGACCAGGCCGACATCCACCCGGGAGGTCGATGTCGCTTGTTCGAGCGACGTTGTGACCTCTAGTTCTCCCATTACGTCGACAAGCGTGGTCGATGAATCCGCAATCAACTGGCGAAGATCAACCGTAAAGCGTTCCTGCGGCCGAAGACGGGGCCGAAGCTCAAAGAGTTGAACCAAGTTATCGGGATTACGGACAGGTAGAGTGCGGAGGAGAAGAGCGTCGACCAAGCTGAAAGTGAGGGTGATTCCGCTGATCGCAATTGAAATTAACAGGGTGGAAACAATAAGAAATCCCGGCGTTCGCCACAGTCGTCGTGCGGCGTTACGGAATTCCTGAGCAATCTGAAAGGTCATCGTACGCATATGCAAAACTCAAAGGATACGCTCAGCTCACCAGCTACCAGTTTATCCAACGCCGCGTGATGGGAAGGTTTTATTGCGTCGCTGACTTTGGGGATCTGGACTCGTTGCTCGAATTGCTCAGCTGAATGGCCGACAGTCAATTTGGATCGTCAGATGCTTCAAGAGGATGTGCGATCATGACGGGACAGGAAACCATAATGGTCTTCGAGAAGCTAGATGTCGGCGACGGGATCACGCTCGCGAGAGTCCGATCAGAGGACGCAGCAGAAATCTTTGCCGTCGTCGATAGTTGCCGCGACTATCTCCGGGAATGGTTGCGATGGGTTGATTCCAGCCGGAGCGTCAAAGACATTCTTGCTTTTGTAGAGCGTTCCGAGAAGCAGTACGCTGAAGGCAAGGGGTTCCAAGCGTGTATTCGGTTGAACTGGAAGATCGTCGGCGTCATCGGCTATGTGGGCGTGGACCGAATCAATCAGAAGACCGAAATCGGGTATTGGATCGACGAGCACCATCAGGGAAGAGGCATCGTCACCAAAGCGACCCGAGCGCTGACCGACTACGCATTTTCCGAGTGGAACCTAAACCGAGTCAAAATCTCTGCAGGAGTCGAGAACTCTAGGAGTCGAGCCCTGGCTGAGCGGCTGGGATTCCAGTTCGAAGGCATAGCGCGGGAAAGCGAGTGGGTTAACGGCCACTTTTTGGATCACGCTCGGTACGCTATGCTCCGGCGCGATTGGGAGGTGACCTAGATTCTTCTGAGGCAGCTGTTCGGAAGTTTTCACATGTACGCCCGGTCGGCGACTTCAAGAGATGCAAGATGCCAAGGCGAGAGGCGTTGCTCTGCAGGAACTCGAAAGAGTTAGCGTGTCGGCCCGGCGAAGAAATCGGCAGCCACGATCCTGACTCCACGTGTACAATCAATCTGTGCGCTTCGCGCCGAGCGAGGCAGATGGTCCCTCGGAAGAGACATCGACTGTCCCCGCCCAGCGTCCGGCCGCCCAATCCAGCAACGGATCCAGTCCCTGGTTCTGGTGCAGACAGGCAAGAGGATTGGCGATAATGGGATATGGCGCATCAGAAAACTGAACGGAATCCTCTATTTGCCGGACGTTGGTTCGATGACGACATCATTCTCCTCTGCCTGCGCTGGTATTTTCGCTTCAAATTGAGTTACCGAGACCTGGTCGCGATTTTAGGTGAACGGGGTTTATCGATTTCGCACACCACGATTTTGCGTTGGGTCATTCGCTATGCTGAAACTTGCGAGAAGCGCTGGAACCGATTCGAGCGACAGGTGGGTGGGAGCTGGCGAGTTGATGAAACATTCATCAAGGTGCGAGGCCAGTTGATGTACCTGTATCGAGCCGTGGACGGACAGGGCAACACCGTGGAGTTCTTTCTCAGTCGGACACGTGGTATCGCGGCGGCGAAGGCCTTCTTTCCGAAGGCACTGAAGCATCATCGGGAGCCACACAGCATCACCTTGGATGGCCACCAGCCGAGCCATAGCGCCCTGCGGCGCATGGGAATGAACGGGGAATTCAACTTCCGGGGCCCGAACCCGGTGAAGATTCGTTGCTGTCAATACCTGAACAACGTTGTGGAGCAGGACCACCGCCGGGTGAAGGGGCGATTGCGCCCGATGTTGGGATTCAAGACGTTCGACAATGCGCGACGCGTCATTATCGGCATCGAACTGGCGCAGAAGATTCACAAACGCCAGTTCGCAATTCCGATCCCATGGCAGTCGAATCCCGCCGTGATCTGGCGTCATGTCATGGCAGCATAGTCCGCATCGCCGCGGCGCACCCCTGAATCTTATCGCTCTGACAATCCTATCTGCACCAGAACCCCCTCAGGGTTGGGCGATGGTCAGATCCAGCGGTTGCCCGGACGCGTCGATGAAACGCAATGTTCCGGACGAGGCTTGCCCGGCTGTTCCACTGAACAGGATGAACTGTGTGGACCACCCCCCCGAGTCCACGATATGCGGAAAGAATGTCTCCGCCGTGGTCGCTGGGTCCGTTTCGTCGAATGGCGGGGTCGTTGTCACCTTCAACTCCTCTCGCTCGTTGACGCGCAATCGCAGTCCAACGATGGCCACTTCGGCCGTGGAGGTGACCCGGACCACCCCGGAAAAGTTGTCCGGCAATGCAAATATCTCGTCGAGAAAACGGGCAATCTGACCCGAGGGTGGAAGCGCCAGAGTCTCCGGGGGAACCGCCAGCGATCCATCCAGGTGGGTCACCTCCAGGGTCACCGTATTCGCTGTGTCTCCCGTGTTGGCGATGGCCAGTCCGCTTCGGATCGAGCCCACTTGGCCAGCCATCCCGGACGCTTCGACATAGACACGGAATGCCGACCCTTTCGGCAACGCGGGCACTCCGGCTTCTGAAACAGTCTTTCCACCCGAGACAAAAGAAAAGACGACCAGACCCGACGGGGCGGCGTTTCCGCTGTTGGGGGTCGCTCTCACCGAACCCACAGCCGGTCCGCCGGGAGGGTCAGCGGTGGTGAATCTCTGAGCGCTGCGGGGCGCAATGGAATAATCGAAGTTCGACCCCGTCGAACCATCGTCCAGCGCCAGGACCACGGGCGCGGCCGACGCCGTATCGCTCCCCTGTCCCAGGAACGCGACCGTTCCCGTGATCGTCCGATCCGTCGGATTCACGAGAATGACCTGGGTGGCCCACCCGCTACCATCTGCAAAATGGGAAAAGTAGACCGAATCCGAATCGGTCGAGGACACGGGCGAGACCGGGAGTGTCGTCATCAGGAACTCGCCGGCTTCGTTGGTGAGTCCCCGGAGGGCGACGACAGCAATAGGCACCGATGAAGTAAATGTCAAGGTTCCCAATACGGAACCGCCACCGTTGAATGGCGGCTGATCCAGGAATTTCGCGGTCTGCTCGTGCGCACCGAGATCGAAACTACCTTCAGCGAAACGGGTGCCGCTGGTGTCAGTGAAATAGAACTGGATGAAGGCTGGCCCGTCGTTCGGATTGGCGATCGCCAAGCCGGTATTGACCGAACCGTTCACTTCAGCGAATATCCGCCCCTCCAGAACAGGCGCGGCGGCCGGAACACCCGCTTCGGAAATCAGCACGCCTTCACTATCCCTGAATTGAAAGATCGCAATCCCGGAAGGCGTGGTGGAACCCGCTCCCGCGCGGATTGCTCCATAGCCCACCTGGACGGTTCCTGCCGTTCCTCCACTCGTGATGGATTGGCCCCCACGATCCGGAATGGAGAACGATCCGGGCACCTGAGGGCACATGGATCCAACGAAATCTTCAATCGTCGCCAACCACTCCTGAAAGGCGCTATCGGGAGGCGCACACAACCCCGTGTTTTCGATATTCAGCCGCCGGAGTCGTGTCAGTTGGATTAGTTCTGATGGGAGCGGCCCGGTCAACTCGTTGTTATCGAGCCGGAGCACTACGAGGTTGGTCAGGCTCCCCAACCACGCGGGAACCGGACCGGTCAACTCGCCGTTATCGAGCAGCAGCCATTCGAGGTTGGTCAGGCTCTCCAACCACGCGGGAATCGGACCGGTCAACGCGTTCCCGCCGAGATACAGCCGCTTGAGGTTGGACAGATTCCCCAAGGCGTCCGGAATCGGCCCGGTCAACTCGTTGTTATAGAGATCTAGATATACGAGGTTGGTCAGACTCCCCAACCACGCGGGAATCGGGCCGGTCAACCCGTTCCACCCGAGGGACAGAAGTTCGAGGTTGGTCAGGTTCTCCAACCATGCGGGAACCGGCCCGGTCAACTCGTTCCTCCAGAAGGACAGCTGCTTGAGGTTGGACAGACTCCCCAGGGCGTCCGGAATCGGCCCCGTCAACCCGTTCGCACCGAGGGCCAGCGTTATGAGGTTGGACAGACTCCCCAGCACTTCCGGAATCGGCCCGGTCAGCCCGTTCCTCCCGAGCTCCAGCGTTATGAGGTTGGACAGATTCCCTAGGGCGTCCGGAATCGGCCCGGTCAACTCGTTGTTAGAGAGGTTCAGCCATTCGAGTTTGGACAGATCCCCCAGGGCGTCCGGAATCGGCCCGGTCAACTCGGTGTTCTCGAGATGCAGATCTAAGAGGTCGGACAGGCTCCCCAGGACGTCCGGAATCGGCCCGGTCAACTCGTTGTCATCGAGATCCAGCGATTGGAGTTTGGACAGACTCCCCAGGACGTCCGGAATCGGCCCGGTCAACCTGTTGTAGCTAAGACCCAGATACACAACCCGGCCGTCGTCGCCGGTCACCACCCCGTACCAGGCGCGCAGCGGCGTGTTGTTCGTCTTCCAGTTGGTACTGTTCCACCAAGTCGGACCGCCAGTCGCGTCGTAGAACGCCTCCAGTGCCATCTGATCCGTCTCAAAGCTGCCCTGCGCGACAACCTCAGTAGCCAGATTCGCATAAACAGCAACAGCCGCCAGTACCGGCAACATCCTCTGGCAACACCGATATCCCATCAACGCTCGCAGCATCGTACCCTCCATCGGCGGTATGCTGGGCGCATATCGACGCGCGGCTGCACCTTGAAGGTGGCAAACGGGAAGGCCGTGAAGAGAAGTCCTCTCACGGTTGGGATTTGCTGATGCTCAGATCCAGCGGTTGCCCAGTCGCGTCGATGAAACGCAATGTTCCGGACGAGGCCTGGCCAGCAGTTCCGCTGTACAGGATGAACTGTGTGGACCAGCCCCCCGAGTCCGCGAGATGCGGGAAGAATGTCTCCGCCGTGGTCGACACATCCATTTCGTTGGATGGCGGGGTCGTCGTCATCTTGATCTCCCCCTTTTCGTTGACGCGTAATCTCAGCCCGACAATGGCGACTTCGTCCGGGGAGGTGACCCGGAGCACCCCGGAAAAGTTGTCCGGAAGTGCAAATATTTCGTCGAGGAAACGGGCAATCTGGCCCGAGGGCGGAAGCTCTAGTGTGGCTCTGGGCCAGAGCGCCAGAGACCCATCCAGGTACGTTCCCCCCAGAGTCACAGTAGTGGCTGTGACCCCCACGTTGGCGATGGCCAGTCCGCTTCGGACCGAGCCGGCGTGTCTGGGCGGTCCCGACACTTCGACATATAAACGGAATGCTGACCCCTTGGGCAACGCGGGCACGCCGGCTTCCGACACAGTCTTTCCGCCCGAGGCAAAAGAAAAGACGAGCACACCCATGGGGGCTGCGTTTCCGATGTGGGGTGTCGCTCTTACCGAACCAACAGCCAGTGCGCCCGGAGGATTCGAGGTGATGAGCCTGTGCGAACTGCGGGGAGGAATCGAATAAGCGAAGCTGGATCCCGTCTGACCATCGTCCAGCGTCAGGACCGCAAGGGCGGCGGCCGTGGTTTCACTGCTCGGTCTAAGGAATTCGACCGTTCCCGTAATCGTTCGAATCGTCGGGTTTACGAGAATGACCTGGGTCGCCCATCCGCTGCCGTCAGCGAAATGGGAGAAATAGACCGTATCCGTAGAGAACGGCGACAGGGGTGCGATTAGTGGCGCAACCGGAAGCGTCGTCATCAGGAACTCGCCGGCTTCGTTAATGAGTCCCCTAATGGCGATGACAGCGACGGGCACCGATGCGGTAAACGTCAAGGTTCCCAATACGGAAGGGCCACCGTTGAATGGCGCCTGATCCAGGAATTTCGCCGTCTGCTGGTTCGCACCGAGATCGAAGCTGCCGTTAGCGAAACGGGTGCCGCTGGTGTCAGTGAAATAGAAGCGAATCGTGGCCGGAATCTCGTTCGGATTGGCGATCGCCAGCCCCGTAGTGACCGGACCGTTCACTTCGGCAAATATCCGTCCCTCCTGGACCGCCTCGACGGCCGGAACACCCGCTTCGGAAATCAGGACGCCGTCACTGTCCCTGAATTGAAAAATCGCGATCCCGGGAGGCGTGGTTGAATCCGCTCCGGCACGGATTTTCCCATAGCCGATGCGCAGTGTCTCGTCCGTTCCGCTACTCGTGATGGATCGGCCCCCACCATCCGAAAAGGGGATGAAGAACGACCCGGGTGCCTGAGGGCACGCGGATCCAAAGAAATCTGGCATCCTTGCCAACCACTCCCGGAACGGGCTATCGGCAGGCGCACACAACCCCGTATCTTGGATATTCAGTTCCGTGAGTTGCCACAGCCGGGTCAGCTCTGATGGAAGCGGTCCGGCCAGAGCGTTCCCGGCGAGATCCAGCAATTCGAGGTTGACCAGACTCCCCATGGCGGCCGGAATCGACCCGGTCAACTCGTTCCCCCCAAGATCCAGCCATTGGAGGTGGTACGGGCGGCCTAGGGCGTCAGGAATCGGACCGGTCAAAGCGTTCCCCCCAAGATCCAGCCATTGGACAGGCAGGAGGCCCAGGGCGTCGGGAATCGGTCCCGTTAACACGTTCCCCCCGAGACGCAGATATTGGAGAGGCAGGAGGCCCAGGGCGTCGGGAATCGGTCCCGTTAACGCGTTCCCCCCAAGATCCAGCCATGAAAGGTTGGACAGGTTGCCCAGGCCGTCAGGAATTGGACCGATCAATTCGTTGTCATCGAGATGCAGCCCTCCGAGGTTGGACAGGCTTCCCAGCGACTCCGGAATCGGGCCGGTCAACGTGTTGTTGGCGAGAGACATCATATAGAGGTTAGACAGGCTTCCCAGCGACTCCGGAATCGGGCCGGTCAACGTGTTGTTGGCGAGAGACATCATATAGAGGTTAGACAGGCTTCCCAGCGACTCCGGAATCGGGCCGGTCAACGCGTTGTCATCGAGAACCAGATATACGAGGTTGGGCAGGCTTCCCAGCGACTCCGGAATCGGGCCGGTCAACGCGTTCCCCACAAGATTCAGTCGTCTGAGTTTGGACAGGTTGCCCAACGACTCCGGAATCGGACCGGTCAACGCGTTCCCCCCGAGATTCAGCAGTATGACCCGGCCTGCTGTGTCGGTCGTCACTCCGAACCACACGTCCAGTGGCTCGGCCGTCTTCCAGTTCGCGCTGTTCGGCCAAGCCTCACCGCCAGTCGCGTCGTACAACGCCGCCAGCGTCGCCCGATCCGTCTCAACGCTGCCCTGCGCGACGGCGTCGGCCGCAAGACTCATGTAGACAGTCACGACCACCAATACCGACAACGCCCACCGCCGCTGCCAATATCCAGTTAACGTCGACACCATCGCACTCTCCAATCGGTGCACCTAATGATATGCGGGGCCTGCATCCTTACTCATACGCATCATGGCAAGCATGTCCCCCACGACCGCTGAATCGGTAGCACCTGCGGGTTCCAGATCAGAGGCCCTCACCCCAGACATGCAATCACATTACCCATCGAGCGCTAGTTGATGCGGTCGAGAAGGGTCGCGCTCAGTTCCTGTCCGCGCCGGATATCCCGCTTCTAACGCTCATCACGTAGGCGATTCTTTGCCTTTTACGGCTGACAGTCCTGGTAGTTCGAGGCCATGCACGTCCGAGCCAACTCGGTTGCGCGGCTGATCTCGTCGGGGGGCATTTCACGTTCCAGGGCGTCCCGCATTTCAGCGGCGGTTTCGTTCCCATTTGCGCTGGCAATGTTGAACCACATGTGCGCGAGCACGGAATCTTGGGGGACGCCGTAGCCTAGGTCGTACATGGCCCCGAGGTTGGACTGCGCATCAACGTCCCCCTGATCGGCGGCGAGGCGCAGCCAGCGCACGGCTTCAGCCTCGTCCTGCGGCATGCCATCGCCAGTGAGGTACATGAGCCCGAGGTTGCGTTGCGCATCAACGTCCCCCTGATCGGCGGCGAGGATGTACCAGCGCACGGCCTCGGCAACGTCCTGGGGAACGCCCTCGCCGTTGACGTAACTGACCCCGAGGTTGAACTGCGCAGTGACGTCCCCCTGATCGGCGAGGCGGCGAGTTTCCGTAAGGTCCTGCCCGCACCCCCAAGGCGCGATCAGCGTCAAGGCCAGCGCGGCAAGGGCAAGTGTCGTTCGTACTCTTGTGGGCCGCCGTTCCATTTCAACCCTCGATCTGGAGACGCTATTGAAACTGGGCATCGGTCAACTGCCGCAAGGCGTCCTTCACCCGGAGGCTGAGGAGAGAGTTTTCCCTGGCGTAATCCCAGGGCGTATTGTCGTCATCGTCCCGTACATTCGGATCGGCGTCGACTTCCAGCAGCGCCGTCACAACCGTTCCGATTCGCGGCCCTACACCTCTCGCGGCGTGATGCAGCGGTGTTTGGCCGTCGTCGGTTCGTGCTTCCAGATTCGCGCCCGCTTCCAGCAACACCGTCACCTTGTTGCCACTCCAAGGCGCGGCCAAATGCAGCGGTGTTTGGCCGTCGTCGGTTCGTGCTTCCAGATCCCCACCCGCTTCCAGCAGCGCTGTCAGGACTTCGGTAGTTCGAACCGTCCACCGCGCCACGCTAAGCAGTGGCGTACGGCCGTCGTCGGCCCGTGCTTCCAGATCCGCGCCCGCTTCCAGCAACGCCGTCACGACCTCGGCAGTCCTTGCACCATGCAGCGGGGTGCTGCCGAATTCGTCTCGTGCTTCCAGATTCGCTCCCGCTTCCAGCAACGCCGTCACGACCTCGGCAGATTGCGCAGCGTGCAGCGGGGTGAGACCGTACCTGGTTCGCGTGTGTGGATCCGCACCCGCTTCCAGCAGCGCCGTCACGACCTCGGCGGTCTTTGCAACATGCAGTGGTGGTCCGCCGTCTACGAAGCGCGCTTCCAGATACGCGCCCGCTTCCAGCAGCGCAATCACGGCTTCGACATTCCCGGAAGACGCCGCATTGTGCAGCGGGGTGAAGAAGAATTCGTCTTGAACGTCCGGGTCCATACCTGCCACCAGCAGGGCTGTCACGGTTTCGGCTGTCCCGAAGCTTGCCGCCGTATGCAATGGGGTGGCGCCGTATTCGCCTTTCGCTTCCAGATTCGCGCCCGCCTGTAAACAACGAGTCACGTCCGAAACCTCGGCGGCTTCGAAAAACTCTGCTGTGTTCCAGTCCGCACAATCGACTTGCGCATGCACCGGTGCCGCAAGCGCCACGGCAACGGTGGCGGCTCCAATGATGGCGATCAATTCTTGGCTCATGTGGTCAGTATAGCCTTGGCGTTCTGATTCGGACCTGATTCGGAATGAATACCGAGTAAGCGGAAAAGCCATGCCGAAGGATGCGTATGCGATCTGGCAGGCGAAACCCAATCGATTATGGCGGCCCCGCCGCAGGGCGATCTCCCGTCGGCCGCCTTCGAGAAAGCGGGCATAGTGAATCAGACGGAGACGAGAGATGTCGGGATCGGAGACCGGCATAGTTCTGTCAGGAACAAACGCCCGTTCTGACCGAACAGTTTAGTAGCATGGAACGTGACGCATTCCATGCTTCGTATCTGTCAGATAAAACACCAGAAGTCGTATTCCATGGTCAGACCGTGAAAACCGTTGCCTATCTGAGGACCTCGACCGCACAGCAGGACGTGCGCAGCCAGCGCCTCGCCATCCTCGAGTACGCACGCAAACACGACTTCCGCATCGACGATTTCATCGAAGCGACCGGCTCGGACGCTCACTCAGGGAGCTACTAGAAATCGTCGAAGGCCTCAAGGCCTGCGGCATCCACCTGATCAGCCTCGAGGAGCGCCTCGACACCTCTTCGGCTCCATCGCGCACTTCGAACGCCGACTCATCTCCGAGCGTACCCGCGACGGCATCGCCGCAGCCAGGAAACGTGGGCGAACATCGGGTCGACTGATTCAGGCGCAATTCCATCTGTGCGATGTCTTCCCACAGGCCCGTTGGTCGTGATCCTTTTTCCGGACCGGGCTGGAAGGCTCGCGCGGCCCCACCCTTGGAAGCCGTGGCGTTAAACCCCACCGCCGACACTCGACCCTCACCGGTCGGGAAATTCGGCCAGCAGCGACAGTTTGGGAGGGCTCCAGCTTGTACTATCCCAGATCAGCGTCCACGACGATACCGGCGAACGGACGCAAGGCACGGAACGCGTCGATGAAATAGCGGTCAGCCCCCTTGTCCGCGAGTTCATTAGGCTTCGAGTAATGGAATTCCACGCCGATCTGGAACTGGATGTTGGCATGTTGATTGGCGAGCAGGTCATAAGCGGCTTGCGCCCATTGCTGTTGTTTCTTGATCGGCGGTCCGGAATGCGGATTCGGATCGCCGAACGCCGCCCGGATATCGAATTCGATGCTGCCGTCCATCAGCGGGACCGATTTCTGTGACTTGTAGCGCCGTTGCATGAGGCGGACGGTCGGGCGGTATGCCTTGAGCCCGTTAAGCGATGTGGTCAGCTCATGACCTGCCTGTTCCAGCCTTCCCGTAAATTCTTCGAGTGAAGAACCGCGCAGTTGTTTTCGAAGGACAGAGCGCATGCCGTTCGGAAATGTAATCATGGCTTCAGCGTCCACGGGTCCGATCGCAACCGTGCAATGAGGAAACTTCTGAAACGCCAGCACCCCGCTATCAGGAGGCAAGAACGAAATAAAATCCCATAGGCGCCTCTGCTCTGTGATGGATTTCCTGCCCGACGCAGGATCAAGACGCATTTCGTGGACGAACTTTGAGTTCTTGCGAATTTTCTGAGTCAACAAGCGCAGGACGCGCTTGCCTTCAAGATAGGAATAAGGGTCGAACGAGATACCGGAAAACTCCGTAATGGTTCCCTGCTTCAAGTATTCTTCGCTTGTCATTTTCGCTTCGGCAACGTTGAAGTAATCTACCAACCTTCCTGCCCAGGGCGAGTTGTTTTTATGCCTGTGTGCCCACGCATACACATCCTTCCAGGAGATCGCGTCCCAGCCGTCCATATTAAACCCCGGTTCCTGCACAGTAATGGCAAGGCCGATCAGCCTGTCAAAGCCGCGCTTTTCGATGGTCCTGCGGTGCCTTTCGAGTTGGTTTCGGGCCAGGGCATCACTGATTTTGCTCTCGATGATGAGCGCCCATCCTTCCTCGCTGAATATCACGGCGTCCGGTAACCCCTGACTGAGCGTCTCCGACCCGGCAAGTTCCGGTATTCCGGGTAAGCTCTGCTCAATCACTTTCAGTTTGCGGACGGGAGGATGTGGCTTTAGTCCGAACGTGGCCAGAAAGCTCTTGAGTAGAGCAGTGTCCTCATGAAGGACAGTTGCCAAGCTATGCGTCAGGCGATTTTCGGGCTGTTTGTATTGATCAAAAACGTTTCGCACTGTGCCTGATCCATTTCCGGCCGGTACTGTCAAGTCAACCGGAATTCACTCTTTTTCGACGCGAAATCAATTCTAGCCAACACGAAAAATCAGCAACTTAGCTGGCATGTCAATCAGTGGGCCCTCCAGGACATCCGTTAACATGATCTTGACGTTGGACAGGGACCATCCAATTATGCCTATTTTTGCGCGTCGCAGACTGCGCTCTATGCTCAACGAGTTGTCAAGACATATGAACGTCGCTAAGACCAATGATCTGTCAACTAGGTTGGAGCATCGCGATACCGGTGTGGCACTCGCCGCTGAGGCAGAATTGTCTGTGCTCTGGTCGATCTCTCAGGTAGCACATTTGACAATCGAGCCAAACTTACTGGGTAGTAATCGCCGCCCGGATGCATTGAGCAACAATCTCTTGGGTTCCGGTAGCGTCGTCGTGGAAGTCCGGGCTTTGTCCGATGACAACTTCTCTGGAAAGGAGGCGATGATTCGGACAGCAAACATCATCACCGATTATGCAAATCAGCTACGTAAAGAAGCCGGGGCGCACCTCACTTTTGAGTTCTTGGAACGAAGCTATTGGGACAAAGGGTTTCACCGTGAAAGATGCGTCGATGCTACCTTCAATCTGACCGCAAGCATCGGACAACAACTGAAAGCATGGATTGAGGACAAGAACTGGCCTACGCCTGATCGTATTCATATTACGGAAGGGAAAACGGATTTCGTCGTGAGTTGGGACAAGACGGCGTCTCTACATGTTCGCGTCTCATGCCGGATGCCGCCAGTTGCCTACCACTTGGAAGATAACCTCATTTACAAAGCACTTGAAAAGAAAGCCCGCCAGATCAAAGGCGCAGGATCCGGAATCCTGCGAGCTGTATTCCTGGTCGATGCCGGATGTGACCTTCTACGCAGGCTACAGCCCATGGGCGGGGGACTGGAGGTCGGGGGCGATAAAATTATAGGGCACGCGCTACTGAAGCTGCACATCGACGTTGTTTGCGTGTTTTCACCATACCGAGAACAGCAAATGGTGTTTGCTCCAAACCCCCGACTCTTTTGGAAGATAACCTGCTTTGATCGGCGAGAAGGCATGCAACAGAACGAATATCACCGTCTCAATGAGTTGGCCGCACTGCTACCACCCCCGAGATTTGAAGGTTACCAAGCCAGGCATATTCATAGGTTGGGCGGTTTCAGTCCAGAGAAGCATGGCTGGTATCTACCAACGACCGTCACAACAAAATGGGATGGAACAATGACAATCAAAATCTCCTCTCGCCTGTTACAGGAAAAACTGGCAGGCCGCATAGATACGGCTACATTTCAACGTCATGCATTCGGAAACGACCAGAACTATTTTGAGGCCGAGTTGGCACGTGGTCGCACGATCCAAGGCGCCCGCTTCGAAAGCGGCGGGATCGATGAGGACGACGACTACCTCGTTTTCGATATGGATTTCGATTGGGGGGCAAATTCTCTGAAGCCGTTTAAGAAAGTACCTTCAGAGACTAGATGACGGCGCAACCTCTTCTCCAGTTCGGGGCCGTAGCGCTGGACCCAGCACCAGATTGTTGTGTGGTCCGCCTTCAGGCCGCGCTCGCTGAGCAGCTCTTCGACATCGCGGAACGAGAGCGAGTACCGCAGGTACCAGAGCACAGCGCAAAGAATCAGCTCGGACTCGGTTTATCGTCACTTGAAAATCGCTAGTCGGATTGCCTTCGTCATGATCTCTCCAGGCTACCAGCCGCCGCTCATTCTCCGCGAGTATTGCGCGCGACTGCTGCTCTAGGGTGGCCTGTTAATCGCGACTCCGGCTTTCGGCCACGCAACACGCACCCGTGCTTGTGGGCTGGCCCACCCGGGGCAGAAAGTGGTTTTTATCGAGAGGTCGATTCGTCGCGGTGAGGGCAACCCAGAACTCGCCAGCCCGCTCCCGCGTGACGAAGAGGGAAGTTTGAACAACCTTGTTGCATGGATCATCCCGAAGGATGCCTTATCATCGTGTTTTTCAACACCGGGGATAACTTAGATGCCACATAAGTTCAACGCAGCCCGACGGCACAAGTTTGATAAGGCGCAGTATCGGGTGATCAACTGGGCGGAATATAACGAGAGCCTGCGCCAGCGGGGTGATCTGACGATCTGGGTCAGTGAGGAGGCTCAAAGTGTGTGGAGCGCGCCGCGCCGCACGTCACGGGGTGGCCAGCGGAGATACTCGGATCTGGCGATCGAGACATGCCTGACGCTGCGCACGGCGTATCGGCTTGGGTTGCGACAAACGCAGGGGCTGATGGGTTCCATCGGCACGCTCATGGGGCTGGATATACGGGTGCCGGACTTCTCCACACTGTCGCGTCGTGCAAACGGCTTGAGCATCGCTCAGGTGATGATGCAAGCCGGATCTGTGCCTGTCCATCTGGTGGTGGACAGTACCGGCCTCAAGATCTTCGGCGAAGGGGAATGGCTCGCGCAGAAGCATAAAATCAAGGGAATACGCCGCCGCTGGCGCAAACTCCACCTCGGACTGGACTTGGCCAGCGGTGCGATTGTTTGCGCCAATCTGACTCACGATGACGTTGGAGACAGCACTGCATTACCCGGGCTCCTGGATCAACTCGATGCCCCGGTCACGGGCTTTCTGGCTGACGGCGCCTATGATGGAGCGTCTACACGAGATCTGCTGAGGGAACGGTATGGGGAGACCCTGGATGTGGTTATACCGCCGCCAAAGAACGCAGTGATCCGACCGCAATCGGCGCGGGATCCAACCGTTCGGGATCGCCATATTGCTCAGATCCGCAGCAACGGCCGCATGGCCTGGCAAGTGGCCACAGGGTACAACCGGCGCAGCCGGATAGAAACGCAGATCGGCCGTTGGAAGGGTGTCATCGGCCGCAGACTCCAATCCCGCAGCTTCTCCAGGCAGATCACGGAGATCCAACTCGGCCAAAAAGTCCTGAACACAATGACCGCACTCGGACGGCCTGTGTTCGAGCGTATCGCCTGACGCTACCGCTTGGGAAAGGGCGAATTCCATCTCCGCCCCGATCCATGCAACAACGTTGACCCCGCCCTGAAACAGGGTACTCTCAGCGAACTTGCGGATGCTATTCGGGAGGAGGGCTACGGGAATTGGAAAGTTTTTGATCATCTTTCCAAAGGGTCCAGAGAATGTTC
This sequence comes from Terriglobia bacterium, assembly GCA_965218085.1. Classification (GTDB taxonomy): domain Bacteria; phylum Acidobacteriota; class Terriglobia; order 20CM-2-55-15; family 20CM-2-55-15. The sequence continues at coordinate 1,953,529 of CBDCKF010000002.1, forward strand.
CGAGGTTAACTGGACGGAACTTGCGGTAGTCCGGAAGGTCGTCAGCGTTATCGTAGCCCTTAAGCTCGGCGTCAATCCAGTGCTTGAATTCCTCGTTTTTGAGCAGGGAGGCAAGGACCTTCGCCTTCCGCAGGATATCTGAGATAGGAACGCCGGAGTCGACGACATCATTCTGGAGTTGCGCGACAAGCGAGCCTCTGTTCTTACCCCACATTTGGATGAAAAGTGTAGCACCGGCGGGGAAGCGAAGCGAGAGCCGGACGGCGTGTCGTCGCGCCGGCTCGAAGTCAACCCGGACACGTGCGCGGCCATACCGATCAGGGGGCTTGGACCAATTCGAGCTCAGGGATACCGGCGAATCCGTGGTCATGAGAGGCCAGGGGACATCCCATCATGATGGCTGTGGCCGCAATCCACGCATCAGCCATGGGCATCTCCCGCCCGGCTGATCTCCGTTCGCTCCGTAAGCGGGCGCAGGTGTGCGTCAATTCGGGATTCGTCCATACGGTTTCGTATTGGTCAAGATTACGCGCGAGTTCGCTTCGTCGCCGTTCGCCCCAGCCGTTGGAATAAGCCCCGTACCACATTTCCTCTAGCGTCTGGAACGAGATGATCGCGCGGAGACCTTGAATGCGTTCCAGATAGTACCGGGCTCGGTCATCTCCGCCGAAAATGAAGGAAACGATGTTGGTATCGATAACGATCAACCCGATGTTCATATCGGTTTCGCGTTGCGGCCTTCACGGATTGTTCGGAGAAACGCGTCCACTTCGAACCGTTCGCCGGCGGTGACGACTTTCTCGGGGTCGAAAATCTTCGGGTAGGGATTCTTCCGGAACGTCTCCACATCGAAGGGTTTCCGCGAAACGGTCTTCGGATTCCGCAAGTACTTCCTGGATGCGTAGTCCCCTAGGCTGAACCAGATGATGCCCGTCAAAAATTCGGCTTCCGGTTTGTCGAAAACAGATTCCGTCCAGTCGTAACCGGACCCGACCCGGTGCCGAGTGTTGATATCAAACTGGATTTTGAATCCGTTAGACAGAGACGAAAGCACGTGGAAGTCGCCGGCTATCGTTGGGTTGTTGAGCTCGATGACCGCGTAGTTTTCTCGCGGCTTCGACATTTGCTTCTGCGTGTTGATTTTGTGCAGGAGTTTCTGGCGGACCGACGCCATCGCGTCCTGAAGATGTGTCTTGACTTCGAACGCTTCTCCCGCGAGGAAGTCCGGATTGACGCTGAACACCTCAAGGAACATTCTGGACCCGTCGGGCCGCTCGACGATGACATCCGCCTCAGACTCAACCAGGTCTATCTTGCGAACCAATTGTTCGCGCACAGCGCGAATGTAATGGTGATAGACAATCACCTCCGCGAATATCGCGTCACAGTTCTGGAAGTCTTTCGCGTTTTCTCGAAACCGCTTCGCGAATGATTTCGCATGTTGTTCGTTGTATTCGCGGATTTCCCCTAGTGCATTCAGCAGCGTGAGGTAATTTCGACAGGGGCGGTAGCCTTTGGCCTTGTAGTACGCTTTCCGATGTTTCCTGAAGTATTCGCATCCGAGCAGGTCTTCAATCGGAAAACGACTTTCGGCATAGTCCACCGCGTCGGAAAACTCCGGGTACTGGTTCGTCATGGACCCTCTCCATTCATGTCAACGGCCAGTGTGAATGTTGCCCATCCTCCAGCACACGCTGCAGGTCGTTCTAGACTCGGACTTTTGCTACGGTACCAACATAACATGGCGGCAGGCCGCCGTGAGGCGCCGAACAGCTCAGACATGCCTGTAGGGCCCCTCGTCATGGCTGTACGGACGGACGAAGGAACGCTCTTTCTTGGACCGTGCCGACTCTATTCGTTCAAACTAACGTTGTTGCATGGATCGGGGCGGAGATGGAATTCGCCCTTTCCCAAGCGGTAGCGTCAGGCGATACGCTCGAACACAGGCCGTCCGAGTGCGGTCATTGTGTTCAGGACTTTTTGGCCGAGTTGGATCTCCGTGATCTGCCTGGAGAAGCTGCGGGATTGGAGTCTGCGGCCGATGACACCCTTCCAACGGCCGATCTGCGTTTCTATCCGGCTGCGCCGGTTGTACCCTGTGGCCACTTGCCAGGCCATGCGGCCGTTGCTGCGGATCTGAGCAATATGGCGATCCCGAACGGTTGGATCCCGCGCCGATTGCGGTCGGATCACTGCGTTCTTTGGCGGCGGTATAACCACATCCAGGGTCTCCCCATACCGTTCCCTCAGCAGATCTCGTGTAGACGCTCCATCATAGGCGCCGTCAGCCAGAAAGCCCGTGACCGGGGCATCGAGTTGATCCAGGAGCCCGGGTAATGCAGTGCTGTCTCCAACGTCATCGTGAGTCAGATTGGCGCAAACAATCGCACCGCTGGCCAAGTCCAGTCCGAGGTGGAGTTTGCGCCAGCGGCGGCGTATTCCCTTGATTTTATGCTTCTGCGCGAGCCATTCCCCTTCGCCGAAGATCTTGAGGCCGGTACTGTCCACCACCAGATGGACAGGCACAGATCCGGCTTGCATCATCACCTGAGCGATGCTCAAGCCGTTTGCACGACGCGACAGTGTGGAGAAGTCCGGCACCCGTATATCCAGCCCCATGAGCGTGCCGATGGAACCCATCAGCCCCTGCGTTTGTCGCAACCCAAGCCGATACGCCGTGCGCAGCGTCAGGCATGTCTCGATCGCCAGATCCGAGTATCTCCGCTGGCCACCCCGTGACGTGCGGCGCGGCGCGCTCCACACACTTTGAGCCTCCTCACTGACCCAGATCGTCAGATCACCCCGCTGGCGCAGGCTCTCGTTATATTCCGCCCAGTTGATCACCCGATACTGCGCCTTATCAAACTTGTGCCGTCGGGCTGCGTTGAACTTATGTGGCATCTAAGTTATCCCCGGTGTTGAAAAACACGATGATAAGGCATCCTTCGGGATGATCCATGCAACAAGGTTGACTGGAGTAAGGTGCGGGCGGAGTATGCCTCGGCCAACCGCGACGTCAAAGAAAGAGCCCCGGACTGGTCGCTGGAAGTCAAAGGTGACGGGGTCGCCGATCCCGCCAGCGCCGCGCCGGTCTTGCTGGGTCCAGGGACCAACGGCGTGTACCGCCGCATGGCGATCAACTCGAGCGGATGTGTGCGGGAGGGTCGCTATTACCTGCAACTGGCGGGCGCTGAAGCGCGCGAGCGTCTGCTCCTGGCCACGGCGACCGAGTGGGGCGTGCCGGCGGCGGACCTGGTGGCAAAGGATAGTGTCATCACCCATGCCGCGACCGGGCGCCGCACCACCTATGGAGCGATGGCCGCCAGAGCGGCCCAGACCCCGCTGCCAAACCCGTCGGAGATCAAGATCAAGACCCCCGACCAGTACACTTTGATCGGGACTGAGCAAAAGAATCTGGACGTGCCGCTGAAGGTGACCGGCGAGGCGATGTACGCCCTCGATGTCCGGCTGCCGGGTATGCTCTTCGCCGCAGCCAAGGCCTGCCCGGTCTGGGGGGGCGACGTCCGCAGCTACGACTTCGAGGCCATCCGGAACCGGCCCGGAGTCCACTCTGCCGTGCGGTTGCCGTTCGACGACCAGACTCGAAGCGTCGAACTCTTTAGCGGCGGGGTCGCGGTGGTTGCCGACACCTGGTGGCGGGCCAAGACGGCCCTCGACGCGATGCCGATCGAGTGGGACTACGGCCCCAACGCCAACGTCAGCTCCGCCTCACTGCTCGAAGACCACATGGCCGCGTTGGCCGAACCCGGCATGATACGCACCGATGAGGGCAATGTCGACGCCGCCATGGACCGGGCAGCGCGGGTCATCGAGGCGACCTACACGGTGCCGTTCAGTCCCCGCGCCCGCATGGAACCGGGCAACGCGACGGTGCTCGTCACCGACGACCGCGTCGACATCTGGACCGGAGACCAGAACCCACAGCGAATCCTGCAACGGACTGCCGTTTTGACCGGTATCGCCCCCGAGGATGTGTACGTGCATACGATGTTTCTGGGCGGCGGCTACGGCAACGGCGGTAATGGCCCTCAGTGTGAACACGCGGTGATAGTGGCCCGGGCCCTCAAGGGGATACCGGTCCAGATGATGTGGACTCGCGAGGAGGACTGGGGTGTTGGAACGAAGTATCGCCCCATGGGTGTCGGTATGTTCAAAGCAGGTCTCGACGCAGACGGATGGCCCATCGCCATGGAGGCGCGCCTCGGGACAGCCTGGGCGAGAGGGCCCGGGGACCAGGGGCATCGCTGCATCGCAGCGCCGCCGTATTGGATGCCTAATTATCGCTGTACCACGCACGTTCCGAGCTACCACATTCCTATTGGGACGCGCCGCGCGACCGGCCCTGGGGTGAACGTCTTTTACATGGAGAGCTTCAACGATGAACTCGCCGCCGCCGCCGGCATGGACCCCTACCTGTACCGGAGGGAGCTGATCACACGGAACCCGGCCGAACCCAATCGGGGGGTCGGAGGCTTCAAGTACCAAAACGACTGGTTGAGGGCTCTCGACCTGGTGGCCGAGAAATCGGGATGGGGGACGCCGTTGCCCGAGGGCTGGGCCCGAGGCATCGCGATCGATGACCGCCGCCGCCCGTCGCGAGTTACCTCGACCATTTGCGCCCAGGTGCACACCGTGTCGGTCAGCCGCCGCGGCCAGCTCCGGCTCCATCGCGTGGACGTGGTGTTCGAGGAGGGGTTCGCTCTCATCAACCCGCTGTCGGTCCGAAAGCAGATAGAAGGTCAGATCGCGTGGGGATACTCCGACCTGATGCACCAGGAGACTACGATCCAGGACGGGCGAGCCGTGGAGGTCAACTTCGACACCTACGGGGTTTCTCGTATGGCGGAGTATCCGAGGGAGCTCAACATCACGTTCATGAAGACGAACCGGTGGATTACGGGGGCGGGCGAAGAGGCGATCCCCACGATCCCGCCGGCGATTCTCAACGCGGTGTTCAAGATCACCGGCAAGCGGATCCGGTCGATCCCGATCAAGAACTTCGACTTGAGCTGGGGGTAAGCTGTTTATCGCCGCCCGCTGGTCGGCGGTAAACAATTCCTAGAAGCGATTCAAACGCTCTTGTAGTGTCCGGCTTTAACCGGGGGGTTGAAACCCGAACACGCTCAAACCCTCCCTGGCCGTTTTCTCGGTTCAGGATGAGCCAGACGTGCGTGTTCAGCTCGACGATCCTTCGGTTTTGGTCGATTGGCCCGACATCTCATCGACCACATCAGAATTGGACAACAACGAACGGCGTACAATACGAACATGATGAGCGGTGAACTTGTTTCCGTCGACATTCGCGTCGAAAGGGAGAAAGCATGAAACGTATTCTGACTACATGTTGGGGATCCGCTTTCGTCCTGGTTGCGGGTTTGTCGTTAGTAGCCCAACCACTACTCGCGCATCACGGGAGGGGAAACACTTATGACACCTCCCGTCAAATCGAAATCGAGGGCACTGTAACGGAAGTACTTTAGCGGAATCCGCATATCACCATTTTTGTCGATGTGACGGACGATGAGAGTATGGTCACCAATTGGAGGATCGAACACAGCCCGATTCACAGACTGGCACAACAGGGATACAACAGAAATACGCTCAAACCCGGCATGGAAGTCGCCGTCATTATCAATCCCGGAACTGGCGGGGAACCTTTAGGGCTTTGCTACGGGGTCATTCTTGAGGACGGTACGCTAATCATGAATCAGCGGGGGCAACGTGGAGGGCCTGAGTAGCGCAACTTGTGTTGTGATTGTGAGAAAGCAAAGCTGATTAGGTGTGCGCCACTACCGACTCGAAGAGTGTACCCATCGAACGAAGTCGATCACTGAAGCCAAAGGGTATCTGGGAGAAGCAAAAATGCGAAATTCTTTTGTCCGTTTGATGGCTGCGTTCGTATCGGCGCTCTTGATCTTGTTGGCGGCCTCCGCCCAGGCCGGCCAGAGGGCAGCGGACGGCCCAGAGTCTACTGCGGCCGGATTCGATCCCCGTGATTTTTCGGGAATCTGGGAACGGGATAGCGGGGATCGTGGCTTTGGCCCGGCAAACACTATTCCTCGCCTGACGCCGGCGGGCGAGGAGAAGGCGAGCACCATGATGAGCCCTGGCCGCAGCCGCCTTCCCGATATTATAAAAAACGTCGATCGGCCCGAACTTTCAAACGACCCTGCCTTTTCGTGTAATCCGATGGGTTTTCCGAGGCTCATCCTTGATTTCGCCCATGATTATCATGAATGGCACCAACTTCCGGACAGGATGCTGCAGGTTTACCAGGAGTCACGCGTGCTTCGCGAGATTTGGATGGACGGGCGAGAGGTGCCTTCGGCTGAGGAAATCGATAATCTTGGGCCGACGTGGTACGGACATTCGGTTGGCCGTTGGGAAGGGGACACGCTTGTTATCACCACGGTCGGCCTCGACGACAGAGCGCTACTCGATTCTTTCCTTTTACCGAAAAGTTTCAACGCGAGGATCGAAGAACGCTACAGACGGGTCGACGCCGATGCTCTGGAGCTTCAATTGACGCTCTCGGACCCGGACTACTATAACGAGACCTGGGTATCCGATGTGAAAACTTGGAGAAGAGTGCCGCGCGAAAACATGACCTTTTATGGATGGTATGGGATGCTGTCAGGGCTCGGGGAGCTAATCTGTGCGCCGATGAATGCGGGTGGAACCAATGCACGTGGCGGATGAGCCTGGCGGCAGAATTATGTGTCAGCCCCTTGGGGGTTCGGAGCGGAGGGCTTGGAGTGAATGACGCCATAGTGCGACAGACGGCCTGTTCGCAGGTAGGCCCGCATTTACGCTTCGAGCACGGGCCTTGCGGGGCAAGCTTCACCCCGATTGTCAGACAGAAATCCGAGCCAGGTGAGGTGGACCGCTCCAGGGTGGGGTTGGTTGTCTGTGGACGCAGTTCTTTTCTAACGATATTTTATTCACTCATAATCTAAGCGTGTAGGAGGTGCGGAACAATGCCATACAAGATGCAAATAACATTACTCGTTTTTTGCCTTACGTGCCTTGGCACGTTTTTTGCATGGACGGGGATCAGCGCGGCGATGGCCCTGGGTCCCGACCCCTCGGGGATGGCCTTTGATGGAGAAAACATATGGGTGGCAAACACTGGCAACGGCACCTTGGAGAAGCTAACAGCCAGTGACGGGACCTTAGTAGACACTTACCCAATCGGAGGAACCCCTCTTCTATTGGTTCATGACGGCGCGAATATTTGGGTTGCTCACGCAGCAGGTTCGTTGACAAAGATCCAGGCCAGCGATGGATCAATCCTGGGGACGTTTGATGTGCGCTCTCCCCGGGGAATAGCCTACGATGGCGAAAGCATCTGGTTGAGCAATTTTTCGGCAGGCGCGGTGACGAAGATACACGCCATCGATGGATCAATCGTTGGCGTTTACCGGGTGGGCCAGCGGCCGGAAGGCTTGTTGTTTGATGGACAATTCATCTGGGTGGCCAACTCGGGCAGCAATACGGTTTCTAAATTAAGTACCGCTGATGGCTCGATTGTCGGCACTTACGGCGTCGGAGACCGGCCGTCCCAACTTGCTTTTGACGGTTTAAATGTCTGGGTGACTAACTATGGCAGTAACGACGTCACAAAATTGAATGCGAACGGCGGTTCCACGATTGGGACATATTCTGTGGGTTCTTTCCCACTTGGCATTGCCTTCGACAGCTCATACGTCTGGGTGGCCAACTACGGCAGCAACGACGTCAGCAAGCTGAGCCTGGATGGCACACAAGTGGGCACCTATCCCGTAGGTGACAGTCCTGTTGATCTCCTGTTCGACGGAAGCAATATATGGGTGACAAACGTTCGTAGCGACGATTTGATGAAGCTCAGCCTAAGCGATGGCTCGGCGATTGTTACGTATTCTTCCGCACAACCCACCGTCGAATAACGACTGAATCCAGGTGGCTGATGCTGGGGGTTCAAACTTGATCCCCAATCCTCACCGTCTAGGCGCGGGTTCCACCCGCACCCTCCGTTGAGACAACCTACTCGTGACAGTGAGCGTGGCGAAGGTCTCGCCGACAGGGAACAAATCAAACGGACCGAACCTGCCTGAATTTTCTTGATGAGGCGTCTTCCAGATTTCGGTAAAATCGTGTGGATCATGCGACGCGATTGGTAATTATGATCTACGCTCGATCCCTGTTTTCGGACGCGCGGGTGGCCTATAAGCGGTCATCACAACTTTGAGAACAGGTGCTATACTATGCCCTGTTTTTTTATCACTTGATATGGAGGGTTGATGATGAAGCTTGGTTTTAGAGTGTGTGCCGCTGGACTACTGTTGGCGATCACCGTCGGTTGCAGCCCGGGAGAGCCTGACTCAACGACTGTCCTCCCACCCGCCCCCTCGGCGACTACGACCGATGGGTTGGAAGTCGGCGCGGTCACCGATGGCGGTGCAATCGCTGGAACGATAACCGTTTCGGGTTCGATTCCAACTTTACCCCCACGACAGACAGGCAGGGATCCGGAAGTATGCGGCACGGAAGATCGGCCATCGGAGAGGCTGTTCGTAAACAGCGCCGGTGGCCTGAGGAATGCGGTAGTGATCGTAGAAGGCGTGTCCGGCGGCAAGCCAATGCCCCCCGCCCTTCAGAATGCGCAATTGGAACAGAACAATTGTGATTATGCACCGCATCTTACGGTCATGGCTGCGAACACCGATATCGGAGTCCTGAACAACGATCCTACTTTGCATAACGTTATGTTCTTCCAGGAAAACGACACCCTGTTCAACATTGCGCAGCCTGTTCAAGGTCAAGTCAATTCGACCAGAGTCGAAAACGCCGGCTTCATCGATGTGGAGTGTGCTGTCCATGGATGGATGAGTGCGAGCGTGGTGGTCGTGGACAACCCGTACTATGCTGTGACGGATGAGAACGGCGAGTTCTCAATTACGGATCTGCCTGCGGGAACCTACCAAGTCAAGATTTGGCATGAGTATCTGGGAGAAGAAACCCGGGAAATAACGGTCACCGGCGGAGTTGAGACGGCGCTCAATCTGGATCTCGAAAATTTACTCGCAGAAGTTACTGCGCCTGGACCGGACATCACTTCAAGCGGTGCGGACGAGAGCGGAGCAGCGGCCGATGAGGTGCTCGTGGAAATGCTTGTTTCAGACGCGGGTACCACTTTCGGCTTTGAGCCGGCGGACATCACGATCCCGGTCGGTACTACTGTCAGGTGGATCAATCGTTCGGATCCCCGGCACACGTCCACGGCGGATCCCGAATGGGAGACGCCCCAATCGCCAGTCATCCTGCCCCCAGGCGCCATGATATGGAGGACACCGTTTCTAAGGATGGGTGAATCAGAGACTCACACGTTCACAGTGCCAGGAGAGTACCAATACTTCTGCGAGACTCACGGTCCCTATGGAATGATCGGGACCATCACGGTCGAACCGTAGTTTGTTCCGACCTGTTTCGCAACGAAGTGGGTCTGTCAGGGAATCTCTTTGCAGGCACTCTATTTCCCTAGATCATCCGGGGCAGGCGGAGACAAACAGGATCGCAGCCAACCCGTCGAGTGCGGGCGGAATGTGAATCGTTTGAGCCGGGAAGCTCACATACGGCCGAGAAGGAAGAAAGCAGTCGAGGCATGACGGGTCTTTCCTGATATTTTCCTGGCGCTGTCGACTATTCGAGGTTCGCCATAAGAGTTGTGACACTTCAAAGACATGTCAGAAATTAGTCAGTTGCATCAAATTGATTTGCACAGCGGGCGCATCACTAAACCGCGCTGGTCGCGAAGTGGACGCTTTCTTGCGATTCCCACAGAATCCGGCTCGATAGCGATTTTCGATACCGATACCGAGCAGATCGCACAGACCTTGGAATCTCATTCCGGGGAGGTCACCGCAGTTGATTGGGACCGCGACGAGGGTGTGATTTTGACCGCATCACTTGACCGATCAGTTGGCCTCTGGGATCCGAAGAGTGGAACGCGAATTCCGTTTTCCGTGAGCGGTCACAGAGAACCGGTACACTCTGTCGAATGGACGGATGAGGGAGCATACGCCCTTACGTGCTCTGCTGACCGGGTTCGTGCCTGGGATGGATGTTGCTTGCTGCCGGGCTGGACAGAGGAGATGGAAGAAAGAGCAAATCAGCATACCGGTTTTAGGACAGCTTCCTGTTCTTGCCAGACGACTTTTCTTCTTGGGATAGCGGCTGAGAACGGTGCTGTCCTGGTGCTTGAGAGTCTTCAATCAGGGGACCTGCTGGATCGGATTCAAATGGAGCAGACGATTGGAGCCTTGGCATGGTCACCCGTGGAAGAATTGCTTGTCGTAGGCACGGACGAAAGTATTTTGGCCTTTCGTGCTACTCAGGAAGGTTTTGAAGCACCCGCTCGCGAACTGACACGGCATACACCGCAGGTGCACGCACTCTCATTTTCAGGTGACGGAACCGTTCTGGCATCCCGCGACGCTGAGGGCCTGAAGATTTGGGATGTTAGAAGTGCCCGCATGATTGCTGCACACCAGGAAGACATCGAGACCGATTCCGGCAGTCTTCACCCTCATGGGATTGCGTTTCATCCCGACAGACCGCTGCTGGCAACCGCGAATGGCACAGAGTGTCGTATTCTGGACCTCAGTAGTCTGGTCTGACGCGTTCGAAATCGGTAAAGCAGCTCAACTTTCCCCTGGTTCGTGCTTGCCGAGACCTTGTCGATCGAGAAATTCCGGTAGTACTGACTCCCCGAGCCGAGTGCATGGAAAGACGTTTCCGGAAAGCTGCTTCAAGGGGTCTCCGCATCCAGACACGCAGACCCTCGACCGCGCGCGCCTGACCCCAATCTTTGCTTAGGCCGATGGACCCCTCCGGCGTCTATACTCCGTCTGTCGCCGTCTGGCCAACTTTCGCGTACAACTCCTTGAACAGATGGAAGTTGTCCAGATCCCGGCAGGCCCCATCAGCGCTCACTGCACCGATGTCTGGAAATGCTTGACAGTGTGTTGGTACCAGAGTAGAAACTAGTGTAGAATCGAATGCAAATCGCTGTGAATTAAAGAGGTTCCCTGCCCAGATAACTCAAAGGTTTGAGGAGGAAGTATGAAAACCACGAAGTCGGCGCTTGTGGCAATGACGACGCTGCTTCTCTGTTTGTCGCTTGCAGTAGTGGCTGCTCAGCAGGATCAACCGCTGCCAGGCCAGGATCCAGATCTCGGTGCGGTGCATCAGGACCTATTAAATCCCGAGGACAGGGCAGGAGATGCAAGTCGTTTAACCCAGGCCGTGGCTTCGACACTGCCTGACGCTGCCACCTCGGGGCCAATACCCCGAAAGAACTTCGTGGACGAATTTATCTTTGACCGGATTGAACGCGAGAATATTCCACATTCGCCGCTTTCGAGTGACGAGGAGTTTTTGAGAAGGGCTTACCTGGATGCAACCGGTCTTTTGCCGGAGGCCGATAAGGTCCGTTCATTCAAGAGCGACACGGATCCGGATAAGCGGGACACGCTGATCGACGAGTTGATTGGCTCGGAGCCATTCCTGGACCAGTGGGCGTATCACTGGGCAGAGCTGATGAGGGCGGGAGGCGATTATCACGTTTGGACAAAAGAGTGGCTCAGGGTGGACCGCCCTTACGACGAAGTCTTCTATGACCTCGTTACGCCAACCGCCAGGAATGCGGGCACTTTTCCGACGAGCGCCGCCTTCTATAACGAGATCAGCTACCTTTCGACTCGCTGTGGGTTCTGGATGGATTCCGACGATTACAAAGGCTTCAACCGTCTGGACTTTATTGATGAGGTCACGACGGATATCGGGCGGGTGTTTCTGGGCCTTCAGGTGGAGTGCATTTCCTGTCACAACGGTGCGGGTCACACCGACAGTTTCAATCTTTTCTTGAGTAGCAAGAGGAGAACCGACTTCTGGAGGCATTCGGCTTTCTTTGGGGATATGCGGGTCGTAGGATACACCCGGGGTGCTGCCAATACCTGGGGCAGGGCTGCCATATGGGACGACTTGGGCGCGGGATATAACACGGCCGTTGACGGGTACTACACTCCAGCAGAGAATCGTTTTCCGCGCGATGGCAACACCTACGAACCGGTTTTCCTGTTGACCGGAGAGAAACCGAAACCCGGCGAGACTTCGCGCGAAGCATTAGGCCGAATCCTGCCCGCTCATATCCAGTTCGCGCGCGCGGCGGTCAACCTGATGTGGCAGAAGTTGATGGTGATCGGCTTGGTCGAGCCCTACTCTGGTTTTGATCTGATGCGGGTGGATCCCGATATTCCGCCGCCTGAGGGGTGGGACTATCAGCCGTCCAATCCCGAACTGTTAGAGGCGCTGGCTGAAGACTTCCGCGATAACAACTTCAGCATCCATCATGTCATCAAGACGATCATGAAATCCAACGCCTATCAACTCTCCACCAGCTTCCCGGGTGAATGGACGGATGTCTATGTCCCCTACCATGCGCGCCGGTTCGCCCGTACGTTCACGCCGGTCGAAGCGATCGATGTCGTCGCCCAGGCTACCGCATCTCCGCTCGGGCTCCGGCAGTTCGGCGAGACAAAGTCCTACATCAAAGAGCTGAGCAGTCCTACAAGAGCGGGTGGTGATATCGCGCCTTTCCTGGACGCGTATTACCAGAGCGACCGGCGGCTCGCCCCGCAGAATGTCAATGTATCCAGCCCGGTGCAGGCGATGATGATGATGAGTTCGCCGATTGTCAACGACCGGGTGGTGGGCGAAGGAACAACACGGGTGGCGACTCTGCTTGAATCGGGCAAATCGGACGATGAACTAGTCGAGGAACTGTTCTTGGCGAGTCTGTCGCGCTGGCCGACGGAGGAGGAGGTTGCAGTGGCCAAGCGCCTGCTGGCAGAAGACAGGCGGACGGGTGCGGAGGACGTTCAGTGGGCCTTGTTGAACTCCGTGGAATTCGTGGTGAATCATTGATGATTGATGGAAGCCGGGCGGCGGAAAACCCCCTGCCCACCCATCCTGGATCTGGGATCGTTCGGTTTCGTAGAAATTTTTGGAGGGAAAGATGCTAAAGCCATTAGGGAGTATGACCCGCCGCGAATTGCTGAAAGTACTCGGCTTGGGTGTGGGGGCCGCAGCCACTCTCGGAGCGCAACCCGCGTGGGCGCGCAAGGTTCGATCGCAGAGCAGGACGGTGACGCCTCGAGGGAACGTGCGCAACGTAGTTGTGATCCAGAACGTGGGGGCGATGAGTCCTCCCGAGACCCTGGACTTCAAACAGTCGAAGTACACAGCGAAGGATCTCGACATTCAGAGGGTCAATTCTGAATTCGAAATTTCCAAGACCCTTTTCCCGAACTACGAGAAGTGGGCGCCCCGAGCCTCGTTGGTGCGCTCGATGTATGAGAACGGACTGGTCCACTTCCCGGCACAGTACCACACGCAGTGTGGACGTTCCTTGAACCCGGCTATTGTGAGGGAAGTTCCGGCCATGGGTAGCATCGTCGCTTACGAACTCGAGTCCGAGCGTCGCGAGTCCGACACCTTCCCGACCTATATCAGCATGGATTTGTGGAACGCGAATTGCAGTCAGATCGGGCAGGGAATGTTGCCCGCCCAGTATGCCGGATTGGACCTCAATACGACCACCGTATTTGACGCTTTCGGGGGCGGGACCGACAGCGGGACCGATCCGGTGTTGGCGAGAAAGTGGGAGGCGCTCCAAAGGTTGTCGGAGGTTTCACCCATAGGACGGGATCCAATTGGCTCGAAAGCCACCGAGTACCAGTCGCACTATCAGTACGCCTACAGACTTCTCCAGGATGAGCGGTTTAAGAGAGCGCTCCAGCTGACGGAAGAGGAAAAGGTGCGTTACATGGGGGATCCCGCCCCGCCGGGCACATGTAAGATCGGTCTTCAGGCCTTGCTGGCACGGAATTTACTGGCCGAAGATGCGGGCGCGCGGTTTCTGTGGCTTTGCAACTGCTACTATGGCGGCAATGGTTGTTTCGACAACCATGAGTGGATGTACAACCGAGACCGCTTACCGCTGACGAACGGAAGAATATCCATATACGACAGCGCCCCGATGCTGGATCGAGCCTTGTCTAATTTCGTTGAGGATCTTTCGACCATGCCCGGCGTTGAGCCTGGAAAAACACTCCTGGATGAAACGATGATTCTCGTGGCGCATGAATTCGGGCGGGATCCGGTCATGAACTCCAACCAGGGCCGGGATCACTGGGGCCTGTGTTTCACGGATATGTGGCTTGGCGGAGCTGTCCAGCCGGGGCGCGTGATCGGACGAACGGACGAAAGGGGCTGGAAAGTTGTCGACACGGGTTGGCAATACCCGGAACAACCGATGCATGATCACGACACGTCGACGATCTACTCGTGTTTGGGCATCGATTACTCCAAGGTAATCGAAGATACGCCCTCGGGACGAGTCTTTGAATACCAGCAGACGGCTCCCCTCGGAGGCCCGGAGTTTATACCGCTGACCGACATCGCGGAGTTGTTCGTGTAGGCTATGAAGCTACGCGGAATATTGACTTTGCTCTGCTGCGTCTGCGCCGCGGTGCCAGCTGCGGCGCAGACAGCCGCGCCGGCAGATACCGCGCAAACAGCGACGCCAGAAGATATGGTGTTGATTCCCGCGGGTAAGTTCTGGATGGGCCGCTCCTTCTTCATGATTCTGGAAACAATGGGGGTGTTAGCCCGGGACAGGATGGACACCATTCCCGCCAACCATATTTACTTGGATGCCTTCTATATTGACAGGTACGAGGTGATTCAAGCCGACTATGCCCGATTCCTTGCCGACGCGGGCTCTCAGCCTCCCTGGAACTGGCCTCAAGGCGAGATCCCGGACGGGGAAGCGCAGATTCCGATTTATAACGTCAACTGGTACGAAGCAACCGACTACTGCAGGTGGTCCGGCAAACGTCTTCCCACGGAAGCGGAATGGGAGAAAGCGGTGCGAGGTGGACTCGATCGGGCCCGTTACTCCTGGGGAGACGACGACATCGATGAAAGCGAGTTCAGGCGGACCCCTCCACAAAATTCCGGAACCAAGTACAACGTCCCCCTCCCTGCAGTCCTGGGCGGCGTTCCCCGTCCTCAGCCTGGCGGTACATTTCCGCCAAATGGTTACGGTCTCTACGACATGATTGGAAATGTTGCGGAGTGGGTCAATGATTGGTTCTACGACAATTATTATCCCTTCATGCCGAAAGTGAATCCACGGGGGCCGGAGACCGGTTTATACAAGAGTGTTCGAGGTTCCAGTTTTGCGGGGGGCGGCGCGTTCGGAAATATGTCCGTGTCGAACCATATGCGTGACTTCAGCGATCCGGAACTCCGTACCACCGGAATAGGTTTTCGCTGCGCGACGGATGCGGGCTAGGAAGCCTCGAATTCAGAATCACCCCTGCTTTGACATGATTACCAGTCGGCTCTTCGGCGGACGGGCCGAAGACCGGACCTCGCGCTGTGCGGTCGGGAAGAAAAGGAAAACTGAACTTGAGGATTGGATTCTATGCGTAAGCTGGTCGTAATTTTAACTTTCATGACATTCTCGGGTCCGTATGAGTTGCGAGCTCAGAGACCCGAGGTCGAGATAGGCGAAGCCGAAGAGTTGGCCA
The DNA here is from genome assembly GCA_965218085.1 of Terriglobia bacterium. Classification (GTDB taxonomy): domain Bacteria; phylum Acidobacteriota; class Terriglobia; order 20CM-2-55-15; family 20CM-2-55-15. The sequence continues at coordinate 1,969,185 of CBDCKF010000002.1, forward strand.
CCGAATGGCTGGATCGGCTGAATGCCCTCGACGATTGGCATTTGACACCGGAAGGAGAGGAAGTGGGGCTCGAAGAAGTTATCGACAGCATGATGGAGCTCTACACTCCCGATGTGCTATCCGAGTTGTCGCCTCACGACGAAGAACAGATTGGAGCGGTGGTGCTCCGCGGGAGCGGGCAACTTCGAAAATGGGTCGAGAAGATTGCGAGAACTCAAGTCAGGATTGAATATATCCAGATCCGTCAGACGGCAGAAGAATACCAGGGAATACAATTGGTCTATTCGGTGGCACTACCCTGGGGCGGACTGGGTATTGCGGTCCCGATCATCGCAGCCTATTCTCAGCGTGTGGATCGCGAACGGTTTGGGGCGCAGGGAATGTTGGTTCTACAGACGAACGAGGAGGGAAAAATCCGCCGGTTCCGTCTCTATCTGGAAGAGGCGTCCCAGGTTTCGGCCATATAGACGTGGAACTTTGCGTGTTGCGAGAACGTGTTTCGATGTAGTTTTTGCGATCGGGTCTCGAGCGAGCTCGGGGAAGATTGGATGGCAAAGAAGGAGTGAGACAACATGAATCGACACTTTGTTCTAAGCATGATAGTGGTCGCGGTAATATTCGCCGGCATAACGACGTTTGCACAACACCGCCCCTATGATCAGGTCATGAAGGAAATTGGAGCGACGTCCGAAAGCTTGAAGACGAATCTGGATGGAACCGGCGCCGAGAGCTACGAGCCGATTCGTCTGAACGAGCGAGGCGGCATACTGAGAAATCAAGCAGGAAGCCGTCCCACAGGACCGCGTACTAACGAGCAAATTCAGGCCAGCGCGGCTGCGGCCGTTGAAGATGCGACAAAACTGGCAGGGCTATTCAGGGAAATCGAACAGTATTGGATTGCTTTGAACACCCGGGATGCGATTGGCTTGGCGAAAAGCTCGCATGAGAGCGCCGCGACCATCGTCGAAAATATCAACGGCAACGATTTCGATGCGGCACAGATCGCCTTCAGAGATGTTCAGCAAGCTTGCATCCATTGCCACTTCACACACCGCGAAAGAACCATCGACGGTTTCGTCATTAAACCGTAATCATCGTGTGGCGCAGTGTGAGATCGTTTTATCCTGTTGATCGAGTTTAAGGGGGGTTGAATATGGAAGGTCATTTGGCTAGGGTGATAGGAATCCTGATGTTGGTGCTGATCAGTTCCCCGGCGGTGCAGGCACAGGAGAGCGCGAACCAATTTGATCCACGTGATTTCTCAGGAATCTGGATGATGACCCAGGGAGGTGGGAGATTTGGTGGCACTGTGCCCGCCCTGACGCCTCAGGGAATGGCGATTCTCGATACGCGTATTCCTTCCCGAAGTGACGAGAGAATTACAGTCACCAACCCCAGTCTTTCGAACTACCCGACCTATCAATGTAATCCCGATGGTTTTCCGAATCTGCTTTTAGATGCCGAGCCCATCGAGTTCCTGGTGCATGACGACAGGATTCTGCAACTCATCCAATGGGAACACAGAATACGTGTACTCTGGACGGATGGGCGGGCGCTGCCGGCGGGCGAGAACCTTGAGAACCTCGGGCCGGCGTGGTATGGACATTCGGTGGGTGTATGGGAAGGTGACACTCTCGTCGTCAATACGGTCGGTCTCGAACCCAGAGCCTGGCTCGACAGGCGGGGGCATCCCAAGAGCTTCCACGCGCGGTTCGAGGAGCGTTACCGTCGCGTCGCCGCCGACACGATAGAGCTTCAAATTACGGCGTATGACCCGGAAAACTACACGGCCCCATGGGTCGGTAGTCCCAAAACCTTCACGCTCCTCCCACCCGAAGATTACACTTATTTTGGCTGGACGGGCTTGTTCTCCGGAATCACGGAATCCATCTGCGCGCCAATGGACGAGGTGCAAACATTCAACGAGCGGTTTCGTGACGTTGGAGGCTCTGGAGTGGGTGGAATAGAGTTGAACTAGGGCGTGTTAACACTAACGTAGTGCCTCGACGATGAGAGCGAAGTGAAGGAAGGCGAGGAACATGACGTCGAGTTTATCGAAACGGGAGAAGATACGCCGGAAACCCTTGAGTCGGCGGAAGAGCCTCTCGACTTCGTTCCTGCGGCGGTAGAGCACGCGGTCGTATTCCCACGGCTCCAGGCGGTTGCGCTTGGGCGGCACGACGGGAATCCACCCAAAATCCAGAGCCAATTGGCGGGTCTGGTCGTCCTGGTAGGCACGGTCCATCAGCAGCGGTAGCGGCTCGGGTAGTGGCCCCAGACCGGCGAGCAGCTCGCGGCCCTGCGGGGCGTCGTGCGCTTGGCCGGGCGAGAGCGCAAACGTTATCGCCGTTCGAGCATTCGCGGCAACCAGATGAATCTTGGTGGTCCATCCACCGCGGGATTTGCCGATCGCTTGCGGACCGTTTTTTTTAACGCTTCCGTGCCGTCGGGATGAACCTTCACAATGGTCGAGTCCATCGAAACGGCTTCGACCCGGATGCGGACCAGTTGCTCGCGCTGGAGTTTCTCGAAGACGGCGTCGAGCACGCCGTTCTTGGACCAGCGGTTCATCCGGGTGTAGATGGTGTGCCAGTTGCCAAAGCGCTTGGGCAGACCGCGCCACTTGCAGCCCTGCTCAGCCACATACAAAATGGCGTTCAAGACCGTCAGGTTCGAAAGACTGACGTTGCCCCGCTGACGCGGCAGTTCCGGCTCGATGCGACAATACTGCTCCTGTGTGATCTCCATGCGTGATTATAAAACATTCATGCTCATTAGTGTTAACACGCCCTAGTGACCTGTAACACCCGAATCGGGAGCAGCGCCGATGGGTCTTGCCGGAGAGATCGAGGCGCGAGACGGAAGTCGATGTCTTCACATCGCCGACGGCTCGCAACAAAGATATCGCCGGCAACCCCCATCGGCCCAAAGGGTTCGGGCGAAACGGCATTGTCTTCGTTGTCGTCGCCGCCTCGCAATGTAGGTCCATTTACTCGTTGCCGACTCCTAAAATCCAACGCCGTTTGGCCCGAACGCTGCTCCCGATTCGGGTGTTACAGGCCACTAGAATTGGTGAACGCGTCGTCTATCGAAGCGCTGTTTCGGCCGCCGAGTGAAGGCCGACACCCTCACCTGCTCGAACCGCTGCCATATCGGCATCGGACGGGGTAATCGGGCTGACAATGTGATCCTCTACGATTCTGTATATTTCGCGAAGGTGACGGCCCCGGCCTTCCCCCGGATTGCTCGACGACGTCGTGACGACAACCAGGTCCAGATCCGGTACGAGAAAAACAAATTGCCCGCCGTAGCCCCAGGCATAGAACGTCGCGTGACCCGCCATCTGACGGATCCACCAGCCATAGCCGTAGAACCGGCCTCTTTCCCGCGGCGACGGAGTGCGCGCGACGAAGGAAGCCTTCACCCACTGTTCGGGTATTACCTGGCGGCCGTTAGCCCGGCCTCCGTTCAGATACATCTCCCCGAAAGCCATCATCTGCTTCGGCGTCATCGTCATATCATTGCCACCGAAAAAAATGCCTTGCGGGTCGCGCGGCCATTGGGCAAGGGAAAAACCCAGGGGTTCAGCGAGAAAATCGCGTGCGAACCGCCAGGTACTGGTGCCTGTCAGCCGGGTCAGGATTGCGGAGAGCAGATGCGTGTTGCCAGTGCTGTAGTCCATCCGCGTGCCCGGTGTTCGGATGAGCGGTTGGTTGAGAGCGAATCGCACCCAGTTCGAGCTCTGGACCCAGGCTCCGTAATTGCGGTTGCTCGTCGTTTCCAGTCCAGACCGCATGGTCAGGAGATCTTCGATGGTAATCGCGCGCTTGCTGGCATTGTCCTCACCTGCGAGCAGATCCGGGAAGAAGGCGCCAATAGGCTGCCGCACGGTCTCTATGATTCCGCGGTCGAGAGCGATGCCGACCATAGCGGACATCACGCTTTTTGAGGCGGACTTCAGGTTCGCGAGGCCTGCGGGCCGCGTGTTGTTGAAGTACTGTTCGACGAGCAACTCCCCCTTCCAACCGATCAGCAGGCTGTGTAGCCGGGGCAGTTGAGCGGCTTCTTCAAGAGCCCGGTCAAACGATATTGCGGGCGGTGTCTGCAGGGGCTGTGTCTGTGCTGGGGCCGGTGCTGCCAGAAGGGCCAAGATGGCCAGTGTCGCAACCGTGCGGAGGGGGATGACTCTCGGTCTCGAAACGTAATGATTCATCGTCGACGAATTTTACCAAAATTTCGATTCAATATGTTCTGACCGTCCTCATGAACATCGTGGCAGCAATCCTGCCAGCTGTCTCGATCGCCACTACAGACTCGCAAGTTTAAACCGTGTCGAAGCCTTTCTTTCACGATTGCCACCCCGGTGATAGAGTTTGCACTGCAGTTTCGATCCAAGTAACTTGAACTCATATGGCAGTCATGGGCGCGGATTGTTTGAATCCCCGCCCTATGGCCATTTACGTATGAAGGAACTCTTTCCCAGAACCGATCGAGCGACGCGAGAGGCCGGTCGATTGACCCGAACGGTTGTTTCCGGGCTTGTCACACTGTTTGTTCTTGTTCCTGTCATCGGAGGTGCCCTCGGGCAGCTTTCCTACGATAGCGAATATCCGGTCATAGAGTATTCGACGCGGCCCCCGTCCGATGCTATCGCCCGGCTTCAGCGGGAAATAGACGATGGAGAGGTGCAACTCGCGTTCGACGCCGAGAACGGCTACCTGGTGTCACTGCTTCGAGAACTGGACATCGATACCTCCTCTCAGATGCTGGTATTTTCAAAGACCAGTTTTCAGGTCGACCGTATTTCGCCGGAAACACCGCGCGCGGTCTACTTCAACGACAGCGTATACGTCGGATGGTTGCAGGACGCGGACGTGATCGAGATTTCCGCGATGGATCCCGATCTGGGAATCGTTTTCTACACCTTGAATCAGAGTGAGGATCAGGCCGGGGATCAGAATGGGGGCGCCGCGTCGCGGTTCCAACGCCAGACGGCCTTGTGTCTCCGCTGCCATGACACCTATTCCATGTCTGGGGGTGGCGTACCCCGTCATCTGGTGGGTTCCGGATTTACGGATCAGTTTGGAGGATTCGCCTCTCACGAGAGTTGGCATCTGACGACCTATCAAAGTCCAATCGAAGAGCGCTGGGGCGGGTGGTACGTTACCGGGACGCATGGCGACCAGCGCCACATGGGCAACATCATCGTGAACGACGCCGCCGACCCGGCAGAATTCGATCTGGACCGGGGTGCCAACGCGACTGACATCAGCGAATGGGTTGACACCGAGCCCTACCTGGGCTCCGGCAGCGACATTGTCGCTCTGATGGTGCTCGAACATCAGGCCAGTGTGCAGAGTGTGATTGTCCGTGTGAACTTTGAAACTCGAAAGGCGCTTCGGAACGAAGAAGAAAGAAACATTCAATTGGGACGGGAGCGAGATTTCATGTCTGCCGAGGCCCACGAGCTGATCCAGGATTGGGCGGAACCGCTGGTCGGTGCCTTGCTGCTGGTTGGAGAAGCTCCCTTGGGCGGATCCATCGCCGGAACCTCTGGTTTTGCTGAGCACTTCTCCAGTCGGGGACCTCAGGACAGCGAAGGCCGTTCTCTGCGTCAGTTAGACCTGAGCGACCGCCTGTTCCGATATCCTCTCAGTTATGTCATCTACTCCGACGCTTTCGACGGCTTACCCGGCATGGTCAAAGCGTACGTGTATCAGCGGCTTGGGGCGGTGCTCCGGGGTGAGGACGAAAGTGAAGCGTTTGCTCACCTGTCTCAGGCAGACCGCAGGGCGATCCTGGAGATCGTTCAGGAAACGAAAGCCGACTTCGCCCGATCGTTAGAGGAATAGGGACCCATTCCAGACATTTTTCGTTTTGAATCAGACGATGATTTTCAGAGTGCCACTCCTTGCCGTTCTGACCTTGACGTGCGTCTGTTCGACTCTGGCGCAGACGACACCGGACTTCGGCATTGAGACGCACCGTTTGGACAATGGAATGAAGATAATCGTCCAGGAAGATCATTCAATCCCCAGCGTTGCCCTCTACATCTTTTACACGATCGGGTCCCGCAACGAGCGGCCGGGAATCACAGGCCTGTCACACTTCTTCGAACACATGATGTTCAATGGATCTGAAAATTTTGGTCCTGGCATGTTCGACGAAACGATGGAGGCGGCCGGGGGTTCGAATAATGCGTACACCTCGCGGGATGTCACGGTGTACCAGGACAGATTTCCGCCTTCCGCTCTCGAAACCGTATTTCGTTTGGAAGTGGACCGTATACAGAACCTGAGTATCGATGAACGGATGGTTGAATCCGAACGGGGTGTTGTTGCCTCCGAAAGGCGGACGTCTGTCGAGGCGAATAATAGGTCAATTCTGTCGGAACAGCTCTTGGCGGCATCCTTTACAGCCCATCCCTATCAGTGGCCCGTTATCGGATGGATGGTCGACATTGAAAACTGGACGATGGAAGACTTGGCGAACCATTTCGAGATCGGCTATTCCCCGGCCAACGCGACGATGGTTGTGGTGGGAGACGTCGATGCAGGCGAATTCATCGAACTTGCCGAATACAGTTTCGGGTCCATACCCTCACGCGGCCTGCCGCCGCCGGTTACAACACGTGAGCCCGTCCAACGCGGAGAGCGCCGTGTCGTCGTGACCAAGACGGCACAATTGCCAATGCTGATGATGGGATTCCACGTGCCTGAATCGAGGCACGCGGACTACTATCCGCTCCAGATGCTCGAAACGATTCTCTTTGAAGGCGAGAGCTCTCGGATGTATCGGCGGGTCGTGGACGAGGATCAACTGACGCTCTCAGTTAACGGCTCCTATGGTCTTGCCCTAGACCCGACGCTGTTTCGAATCGATGCCCAACCCAGAGAAGGTGTCTCGCCTGAGACCGTGGAACGCGCAATCTATGAAGAGTTGAATCGTCTGAAGGACGGGCTCGTGGAGGACGAGGAACTCGAAAAGGCCAGAAACATACGCCTCGCGGACTTCTACCGTGGCTTGAAAACCCTCAACGGAAAAGCGAATGCCTTGGGCAATTTCGATGTGTTTTTCGGGGACTACCGCCAGATGTTTTCGGCTCCCGAAGCGTACTCTGCCGTGACCCGGAAAGATGTCAGGCGCGTCGCGGTCGAGTATTTCACCCAGAGCAATCGGACGGTGGCCACATTGATTCCGGAGGTAGAAGATTGAGGTTCGCCCGACTCTCACCCGCGACGGCGGTAATGTTCCTGGCTTTGAATGTAGGTGTGATCGCTTACGCCCAGAGTCCGGATACGTTGACGCTCCCGCCCTACAGTACCGTGACACTGGACAATGGCATGACGCTCCTGTTGATGGAGCACCATGAAGTTCCTATTGTCAGCTTGAGTTTTATCGTGAAGACCGGGTCGGTTGCCGATCCAGTAGGGAAAGAAGGCGTGGCGACGCTTGTGGGAGATCTTCTGCGGAAGGGCACTCTGAGACGCTCCTCAGAGCAGATTTCGACCGAGCTCGATTTCATCGGGGCCAGATTCAGCGTCAATGCGGGCCTCGACTATACGTCGGGTAGCGCGGAGTTTTTGCGAAAGGACCTGACAAATGGCGTGGAACTGGTGGCCGACATGGTCCTCAATCCGACCTTCGTACCCGAAGAGGTCGCCAAGCTCATAGCACAACATGGCGACGCGCTTCGGTCTGCCAAGGATCGCGCGAACCGCGTCATCGGGCCCTATTTCAAGGCATATCTGTTTGGGGATCATCCCTACGGCCGGCCTGTGGCAGGCGATGAGAATTCGATTGGATCGATTTCCCGTGACGACATTACGAGCTTCTATGAAAGCTATTACACACCGGAAAACACGATCCTGGCCGCGGTCGGTGATTTTGCGATTCCCGAAATGCGGGATTTGATCGAGGAGCATTTTGCAGCGTGGCCCCAGCGTGCGACGCCCGAAATGTTGATCGACGAGCCCCGTCCGGTGAGAGGGGACCGTGTGCTTCTTGTCGACAAACCGGATTCCACGCAAACGTATTTTTACATCGGCAATCTGGGTGTGAGTCGCACGCATCCGGACCGTGTCCCGATCGGCGTCGTCAATACCTTCTTCGGCGGACGATTCACTTCGCGTCTGAATACAGCATTGCGTGTGGAGTCCGGATTAACATACGGTGCAGGCTCCCGCTTCGAGCTCCTCGAACACGCGGGTCCATTCCTGATTTCCTCTTATACGCGGAATGACACCACCGAAGAAGCGATCGATATGGCGCTGCGTGTTTTGGGGGCGCTTCACGAAGAGGGGATCGGTGCGAACCAACTGGAGTCGGTGAAAACCTACATCAAGGGGCAATTCCCGACCCGCATCGAGACTTCGGACCGGCTCGCTTCAACGATTGCGCAACTGGAATTTTACGGGCTCGATGCGGCGGATATCGACAATTACTACGCCGAGATTGACGCGGTGTCGATGGAGGACGTACGCCGCGTCGTTGGTCAGTATTTCCCTTTGGATGACCTCGTTTTCGTACTTGTCGGAAAAGCTTCAGACATCGAGTCTGTCGTTCGGAAGTACGGGCCGACCCTGGACAGGAAATCGGTCAGCGATCCCGGTTACTAGCAGGATGCTGAAAAAGCCTTCCTTGGCTTTTTCAGCATCGCCACTCGCGAGGCGCGACTCCCTCGTGGCTCACATTTTCAACGGCTTGCAGCCGTCGAAAATGGCGGCACGTCCTGTGCCGCGGCGCAGGCTGTCGAAAAACCGAGTTTTTCAGCAGCCTGCTAGCGCCAGAGAACGGGGTAGGGGCAGAAGCCGCGTACCCGGACTCTCCGGATGAGCCCTTTCGGTGCAGTCAGTGACTACCGCGCACCTGAAACCTCGGGCGGTCTGTAGGGGATGTACTTCACCAGACGCCGGCGTGCGACCTCACCGGCATAGATGTTGCCGTTGAAATCCACTCCAAGAAACTCGATTCCTGCCCCCACATCTTCGTCGTGCTGCGGAATGAAATGCGTCACCCAGGCCTGCGCGGTCTTGAGGTCTCCTATCCGGACACCCTTCTCCCACCCCAGGTTGCTCCGCCAGTTGTCCGGAGGGCCCGTGCGGATGCTACCGGACAGGCCATCGCCCGCGTAGAGGATGTCGTTGCGATCGATGAACAGACCGCTGGGCTTGCCATAATGCGTCCACATGTAAAGGAGCGTGCCCTCCGGGTCGAACACCTGAATGCGGCTGTTTCCGCGATCGGCGACGAAAACCCGGCCCTGGGAATCCATCTTGATGTCATGCGGGTCGCTGAAGCGGGCAGCCTCCTTGCTCTCGGAGCCGACGCCCCCGCCGACTTCGATGAGAAAAGTTCCGTCGCTTCGGAACCGGACGATGCGGTTGTTACCGCCGCGGTGTCCGTCGGCCACCCAGATGTCTCCGTTGGGAGCCACCACGACTCCGGAGGGTCCGTTGAAATGGTTGGGGCCATCACCCCAGACTCCGGCCTCGCCCAGGCGCATCACGACCTCGCCCTGCTGGTTGAGCTTGAGAACCTGATGCCCGATACCCATGCTCTCGCCCAGCGTGGCGCGGTCGTCTCCATGGGATCCCCCCTCGGTCACCCAGAGGAATCCCTCATGGTCCAGGAAGAAGCCGTGGGGGAACGCGAAGAGACCAACTCCGAAGCTGTCGACCAGGTTTCCCTCAAGATCGAACTTCATTATCGGGTCCAGATCGGTTCCGGCACACTGGTTCGCGCCGCAGCGGTCGAGTATCCACAGGTGCTGGCCATCGGGGTCGGGAAAGACGCCGCTCACCGTTCCCATTGCTCTGCCGTCGGGAAGTTGCGCCCAATCGAAAGTGACGCGGTATGGGTTTGTGGTGGACTGGGCTCGGACTCGACCCCCCAGAATCACACCCAGTGCGGCGGAGACGATTGCGAGAATCAAAACCACTCGAAGTACGCGCGGCATGGTTACCTCCTTTGAAAACGTTTACTGAGGAAAACTGTTTACGGATCCCGTGCCACGAATTATCAGGTTTTCTCGATGAGATCAAGCTTCATCAAGTTGACTGTAAATGTTGCGGTGCTCGATATTGCCAACGTGCGACCGGCGTTCTACACTGTCGCTGTCCCCATCCGCGTATATGTCGAAAGGCGGGTTGCAGGGGTTAAACATCCCCGAGGAGGGAGACTGATGACAAGCGTACATCGCATCGTTTTGGCCGCTCTTGTGGGGGTTCTAGGCATCGCAGGATGCGCCGGACCCGCGCCCGATAGCGAACAGGGGGAAGCAGCCATGCTTCTCGACGAGGCCGGCGCCATCGACCGACTCGTTGAACGGTCCGGGCTCCGGGTTCCTTTCGACAGTGCGGCTCCGAGTTTCGTCGTCGATCCAGGCTGGCCGAAACCTCTGCCCAACAACTGGCGTATCAGCCAGGTGGGTGGCATCGCAGTCGACAGCAACGACAACATTTGGGTCTATCACCGGCCCCGGGCACTCGAGTCCAGCGCCGCCGCCGGACTGGGCGTGGCCGGGACAAACGACGCCGGAGTACCTGTGGACGGGCTGGGCAATCCGAGAGTTTTCGCCGAACAGACTTCCGGCTGTTGCGTTCCGGCACCTTCGGTCCTGAAGTTCGATCAGGCAGGCAATCTGCTCGACGCCTGGGGCGGACCTTCGGACGCCGGGTTTCTCGAGGAGAACTGCCGGGAAGACGATGGCTGCTTCTGGCCGGGTCGCGAGCATGGGCTCTTCGTCGACCACAACGACTTCGTCTATGTCTCCGGGAACGGACAGGACTTCACTGGACAATTTCCGTGGGCGGCCACCTACGGGGATGATTCGCACATTTTGAAGTTCACCGCAGATGGGGAATTCATCTACCAGATCGGATATGCCGGCATGGAAGGGCCCGACAGCGAGGACACCGACGGCGGCCCCAATCAAACGCCGCAGCCCTATCTGGTGGCGGACATGAGCGTGGATCCGGAGACAAACCGTTTGTACATCGCCGACGGTTACGGAAATCGGCGCATTCTGATTGTGGATGCCGGGACGGGCCAATATGTTGGTCACTTCGGCGCCTACGGACAGAACCCCGTGGACGACCCGGACGGTACCGATATTGATCCCTATGACGCCGGCCCCTAGGCCGCTGACTATCAGGCGGGCGACCTGACTCCCCTGTTTTTCAGAAGCCCCCTGCACTGTACGAGCCTCAGTGTGGATGGACTGTTGTATGCCTGCGACCGTGGTAACAACCGCATTCAGATCTTCGACGTCAACGTAGTCGGAGGCCAGTGCAGCAATCCCGATGCAGAACCCGGCCAGTGCGGTTTCGTGGGAGAGATTCACATCGCGCCACACACGGCCAGTGGTACGGCGGTTTCAGCCGCGCTCTCCACCGATCCAGGACAGACTTGCCTTTACGTGGGAGATCTGGCCAACGGCACCTTTTACGTCATCGACCGGGCGAACCTCACCGAGTTGGATCGGATCGGCCGATCGGGACGGCAGATCGGTGAGTTCCATTGGATACACGCTCTAGCGGTCGATTCGGCAGGGAACATTTACACGGGCGAAGTAGACTCCGGGCAGCGAATCCAGAAGTTCCTCCGCTATGGTGCAACCGGTTGCAGTGGTGGGGGTAACCCGGAGATAGGGCTCTATAGCCTGAACCGTTAAAATGAACGGATGCTTGACGCCTCCTCACCGGCGAAGGTGAAGAGGCCCGGGCTTCGGGCCGATCACAGCAGCATCTGGAATTCCGAATTTAGAAATTCACCGAAGCACGCTGCCACACGTCCAAACCAGATCAATCACACGATGAGTCGACGTTTTTCCCGCACTTCTCGGTCATGATCACGACCGCCTTCGGATACTATTAGGGGTTTGGGTCCGCCGCGAGGAGGCGCAGAACCCTGCATCAATTTTCGAAGGTGGAGTGAACCTACATGTGCCGGACGGGTGGGCCACGGCTTTCGTGGCAAGGCGGAATCAGGCGAATGAGTTGGAGGTTTTCGATCGGGGCCATCCTGTTCGCCGCTCCGTTCGGCTTCGACCGGGCCGAAGCCGCCCAAACGCTGAACCCAGTTCCCGCTGTGGGTGGGGGGCGCTTGGCTGAGGCGCTCCAGGTTTCCGCCGGTCCGGAAGTGGACGGTGAGGTTCTCAACGACCCGGTTTGGGCTGGGGCCCCAGTGCTGAGCGGATTCTGGCAGACGCGGCCGGTCGAAGGCGCCCCCGCGTCGGAGCGGACCGAAGTCCGCGTCTTGCACACCGTAGATACCCTCTATATTGGCGTCGTTGCCTACGATCGCAGTCCCGCTGAGATCGTTACCACCGACGCACGGCGCGATGCCTCGTTGACCAATACGGACAGTTTTCAGATTGTTCTCGACACATATTTCGACCGCCAGAACGGCTTCGTCTTCGGGACGAATCCCGCCGGCGCCGAGTACGACGGTCAGGTAACCGACGACGGCTCGTTCAACATCAACTGGGATGGCTCCTGGACGGTTCGCACACGGATTTCCGACGTCGGCTGGACTGCGGAATTCGCGATACCCTTGCGCACGCTGCGCTATCCGGCCCGTGACGTGCAGACTTGGGGAGTGAACCTCCAGCGCAACATCCGCCGCCGTAACGAAGCCGCGTTCTGGGCGCCCTTGACTCGCCAGTACAACTTGAACCGCATATCCCTGGCCGGACAGCTCCAGGGCTTGGAGATTCCGCCTCCCCGGAACCTGCAGATCATTCCGTATGTGCTCGGCACCACCCGGCAGCGGGGCTCGCAGTTGACAGGCAAGACCACCATTGGAGAGGTCGGTGGCGATATCAAATACGGCATCACGCCGAGCCTCGCCCTAGACGTGACGATCAATACTGATTTCGCGCAGGTCGAGGCAGATCAGCAGCAGATTAACCTGGATCGCTTCAGCCTGTTCTTTCCCGAGAAGCGGCCGTTTTTCCTGGAGAACGCGGGGCTGTTTACAGTGGGCGTTCAGCGCGAGGCCGAGTTGTTTTTCAGCCGTCGGATCGGCATCGGTCCTGGCGGGCGTCCCATTCCCATCCTGGCTGGGGCCCGATTGACCGGCCGAATCGGTGAAGGTCTGGACGTCGGCTTGCTCAACATTCAGACCGACGAGGTGGCTGGAGTAGCACCTTCGAACAACTTCAGTGTGGCGCGTCTTCAACGGGAGTTGCCGAACCGGTCTGCCCTCGGCGGGATGTTCATCAACCGGCAGGCCACTGGAGACTTTGCAGGGGAGGATGACTACAACCGGAGTTACGCTGTCGACGGGCGATTCGGGATTGGGCAGAACGGCTTAATTTCGGGTTTCCTCGCCAAGACCCAGACACCCGGCCTTTCCGGTGAAGACTACGCCTACCAGATCGGCTCGAGCCTCAGCCTTCCCGCGGCGCGGTTCAGGGCCGACTATTCCAATGTGGGTGATAATTTCAATCCCGAAGTGGGGTTTCTGTCCCGCGGTGGATTTCGCAAGCTGAGTGCCTCAGTGTTCACCTTTCTTCGCCCGTCGAGCCTCGCGGCCTTCCAGGAGCTGCGGCCGCACGTTGCCTATTCCAGTCACTGGAACCACGAGGGCTTCCAGGAGAGCATGCAGATCCACATGGACTCGCACTGGGAACTGCGCTCTGGGCATGAATTCCATACCGGAGGGAACGTGACCCGTCAGGGTGTCGTCGCCCCGTTCGAGATATTTCCGGGTGTAATCGTGCCTCCGGGTACCTACACTCATGTGGAAGCGCAGCCGGTGATTTTCACCAACCAGGGCGCGCCGTTCAGCCTGAGCCTGAATGGGCTTATCGGTGGTTTTTTCGGGGGTACCCGCAAGCAATGGGCTCCCTCGATGCGCCTGCGTGTCGGAGAAACCTTCGACAGTGAGCTCAGCTTCAGGCACAACGACATCGACCTGCCCGGAGGCCAATTCAGAACGAACTTGTGGACTTCCCGGATTTCCTATTCCTTCACACCCCGCGTCTACGCGCAGGCCCTGGTCCAGTACAACGATCGGGCCCAGGCCTGGTCGTCGAATTTGCGTTTCGGCTGGCTGAGGGACGCAAACACCGGACTCTTCGTGGTCTACAACGACACACAGGGATTGAGCGGGAATACCGGTCTGGTCCGCGCTGACCGCGGCCTGACGGTCAAGTTCAGCCGTATGTTCAATGTATTTAATTGAAGGTACGGAGGGCAGCGCTATCGCACTGTCGCCTTTTGTGAGTCAAGCAAGTCCACCTGTGCGTGAAACCGACCCGGCCGTTCGATCAGACATCCTGTCTGAACGACCGGCGACCCCCGCCATCAGGATGACGGCGGGGCCTATAGGGACCGACGAAATATTGAAGCATATTCCGGAAGGAGCCGTACCCGCCCGGGGGTGCGGGTGGGCGTCTTTAAGTAGACGAGGCGGAGCCGAGGCGTCAAGCGTCAGAAGTTGATCGGATCAAGGAACGACAATCGCACTGAGTCGCGCCCGGACTCTCTATGCTTCGGGCTTCTTCCCCTCGTTTCGCCGACTCCTGCCAGAATTGAGGTGCTGTTCGAGTGGTTCGGGCATCCGGAAATACACGATGCCTGCGCCCAGCAGTCCGATCCCGGCTACGACAACCGACCCGGTAGCCAGCGAAGCCACAGCCGTGACCACTGAAACGATGGCCGGGCCACTTGCGTTGCCGACATCACCCAGGGTCCGCCACACGCCAAGAAACTCCGCCCGGCCGCGGGACGGCGAGAAGTCAGCGCCCAGTGTCATGATGATTCCGCTACCCAGGCCGTTGCCGAAGCCCAACAGCAGTCCAACCAGGGCCATGGCAAGGAAGCTCGACGTCATCGGGAGCATGATGAACCCGGCAGCCATGATGGATATGCATGGAATGGCGACGAACTTTCTGCCGAAGCGATCGGACACCGACCCCGCCGGGTAGAACAAAACCATATCTATCGCGGAGGAAATACCGAAGATCACCGCCACCAATGCGGCATCCAGGCCGATGAACTGGCCCCAGAGCGGGAGTGCCGCGTCACGCGCCGATCGAAGCATGCCCACGGAGAGAGCAGCCGCGCCGGCGGTGGCGAACACGGCTCGGTGCTCGGAGAGAATGACTCGGAAACGCACCGGTACCGGTTCCGGCACGTGCTGGGTGCGGTGGGGATCGGGTGCAAGTAGCAGGACCATCCAGCCCGCGACGGCCGACACCATGTGCACGTAGAATGCCCCGCTGATGCCGACGCCCGCAATCACGACAGCAGCAATGAAGGGTCCTACGAAGTTTCCAATGCGGTTCATGCCCCCCATCGTCGACAGCGCCCGTCCGCGCAGTTGAAGCGGCATGGCTTCGGTCACGTAGGCAAGTCGCGCCAGGAGCCATACCGACCAGCCACATCCCATCAGAAACATACACGCGCCGAATGCGATCGCGTTGGGGCTCCACACCGCGCCGAAAAGGGACAGGATGAGCAACACAGTCCCCAAAGACATAGCGCGCTGTTCTCCAAGACGAGCGATCAGTATGCCTGTGGGAATGTCGGCCACCATGGCTCCGATTCCGCGCATCGCCACGATGACTGCAGCGGAGGGTATCGATGCGCCTAAATCGAGGGCCGCCAGCGCCACGATTGGAATCACGGCGCCCTGCCCAACGGCGAACAGGAACGTTGGTGCGTAGACCGTCATGCCAAGAGAACGGAGCGCTGGGGCGGAGGGGGGGGCGGGATTGTTGCTCATTGGTCTGAATTCATTCTCGGGCGTTCACTATCGTTCGCAGATGGGCCAGTCGGTCGGTTGTACTGGGCACACCTGTTTCGCCCTCGACTGGTCAGTGTGCGTACTCGTCTTTGGGAGTTACGGGTAGTCGCCGGTAGGCGTGTTCGAAGCCGCGTTGTATTCTATACGGGTCAATTCATAGAATACAGCGTCTTCCGAACGCGCCGCGTTTAGCTTGCTATGGGCGCCGGCAGGCGGGCGCGGGTCGTTCTGGGGCCTGCTTTAACCTTCCGTCGATTCCGATAGGCCTCGCCATCAGGATGATGGCGAGAGTCGCGGCTCGTTCAGACCACGCGTGGAACGCGACGGAGATGGTCATCTGAATGGACGACCGAGCTAAATCTTTAGCGAGGGCAAAGACTACAGACCCTTCGGACTACATAAAGTTGCGGGTATGGAGTCCTGACAACTGACGGGCTTCTTCTTCACCGAACCCGAGTTTGTGGAGGCGGCGCTGGCGTCCGGCGTCCATCTCTTCCTTCAACACGAGTACCTTCCGATAGCCTATCCGGATCGCTTCCACCGACCACTCCTGGGCGGCGACTACGACGAGGGCATCGAAAACTTCCTGGTTCAGACCGGCCGTCGCCTGGAGGCTGCTATGCCGGTGTTCGATCGCGGATCGCAGACGGGAACCGAGGCCCGGGTCCTGCCGAACATGACGTTGGAGGTGGGCCATGCCGAAGGCCACGTGGCGGGCTTCGTCCTGGGATGCCAGGGAGCAGACGCGTGCTGTTACCGGGTCGGGCGCGTTCTCGGCGACGAAGCTGAGCAAAGCCAGAAACGATCCTTCACCGAGAACGGAAAGCAGGAACATCGCGAGGGCGAAGTCCGGTTCGTCGAACAGTGTTTTCAGCGAAGCCTGTCCGCCGGCTGTGGATAAACCCAACGCGCTTCGCTTGAGCAGAGCACGGCGCGTGAACACCTCGACGTGGCGGGCTTCATCGGCCGCCTGGATCGCAAGCAGTTGCATTACTTCCTTGAAGTGTGGATGGAGCCGACCCAGAAACCGCGCAGGCACGAGCAACGCCGCGTTCTCATTTTCGACCAGATACGTCATGAGCTGAACGACAGCGTCCTCGATTTCGTCGGGGAGTTCGACCGGAGTGTCCCAGGCAATCGCGGTGAATGGATCCCACTGGGACGCCACGGCTTGCCTGTAGAGAGCCGTAAGGTCGTCGGACCAGACCTCAGCTTTTGTATCCAGAGTGAAATCGAAATCCGGGCTGCCCAGTTCCACGAGGGCGCCCCTCGCCGCGACACCCCATCGAGCGGGGGGCTGGTTGACGACACCATGAGCGTCGGGCGATCCCGCCAGTTCGGCACCTTTCCACCGACCCGACGACGCGCTGCCCCGAATCACGTCGGCCACGGCCGCTGATTCGAGCCCGGCATCGGTGTGGCCGGATTCAGTGTGAATCGGCTCCAAGCTGTCGCCGCGGGTGCGGCACCAGGTCTCCAGATGCATCAAGAGTTCCGGGGCAGTGCCACGGACCCTCAGGCGTTCGCCGGGTGCGATGGAAGACAGACCGTGCTTCACGAGGATGTGGCCGCCCTCTTCGAATCCGAGTTCTCGAAGATCGACCGCTACAGGTTGGGATTGTTCGACTGTCACAGGTCAACTTGGCTACAGGTGTGCACCTAAACCTGCCGTTTCAGCCATTCCTCAATCGTGCCGAAGTTTTCCGTGGCGCGGTTGAGCAGGTCGTAGCCGGAAGTCCGGCCGGGTTTCCACGCCTTCAGCCCTTCCATGTCCAGCAGGGGGCGGATCTCAGGGTCATCGTAACTCATCGCCAGCAGGAGTTCCCTGAACCGCTGGATCTCGGGACGGGCGGGATCATCCAGGACTGTGAAATTGCAATGGTCGTACCGTCCGGTACGTTCCAGAACCCGCGTTCCACCTGCGGGTAAGGTTCCTTCCTGCGAGAACAAGAGATGGTTCCCATCGATCATGCATGCCGCGTCGGCCTGGCCTGAAACCAGAGACCGTGCCGCGTCCCGCTCTCCGCCGATATGGTCTCCATGTTTGCCACGAAGCTTGTCGTGGATCTGGATCTTGAAATCCGTTCCGGGATCGAGTCCGGCTTCGGCCAGATGCAGCAGCGGAATCATCGTCGCCTGTGGAGAATCGTCGGCACCGACTGCCACGACCCGACCGCGCAAATTCCCTACGTTTCGTACGGGTCCGTCTTTAATGACCACGATCACCGAAGTCAGGTCCTGATCGCTGTCGCGCATCGCCACCGCCGTCACCCGGCGTTTCCCGAGAGCGACGACCCGTTCGGTTTCGATCCAGGCCAGGGGAGAATTCCAAGCGACATCGAAATCGCCCCGAAGGTGCGCTTCGACCTGTGCTTCGTAGTTGGAATACAAGACGAAGTCGAAATCGAAACCGTGGGCCGCGAAATATGTCTTGAATCCTTCCCAGATGGGAACGACTTTGGCGTCGTAAGCCACTGCGCCTATCTTGAACATGGATCTAAAGGTCCCCCTGGGCTTTCCGCCCTACAAATATCAACCACAGGACAACGAACCACGCCTATTCGAAAACCGGCAGACCGCAAAGTGCGCGTCCGATGAACTCGCGCAGGTGATCCGATGTGGGCGCCATCACAAGGCCTGCGCGGGCATCGCGGAAGCGACGCTCGACACCCACTTCCTTACGAAACGCCACACCGCCGCAGAACCGCATGGCCAGATCCAGCACCTGCGCGGCCGCATCGCCGGCCGCGGCTTTGCACTCCAGGACTCTCAACTGCGCATCGGCCCTGCCGTTCTCCAGGGCATTGATCGTGTCGTAAACCAGGCAGCGGGCGGCATCGGTGGCGATTCGCATGTCGGCAAGTCTTGCGCGCTGGGTTGGCAGGTCGGCAAGGCTTGAATCCGAATGTTCGAAGCGCGTCGACGCATGGGCAGCCGATGCTACGACGGCGCCTTCCATCAGACCGAGCGCTGTCGCACTGGTCAGGACGTTGAACAGGGGCAGCACGGTCCCAAGCATCACGTCGAAACCTGCGCCGTCGTCGCCAAGCCGATCGGTTTCATTGACTGCCACTCCCGTAGCCGTCACCGGAGTGGAATCGTTGCCGCGCAAACCCATTCCGTTGAACTGGCCCTCGATCCCGATACCATCGGCATCGGATCTGACGAGCCAGATGGTGCTCGGCCCTTCGGCCGCGACCGGCCTGCTGGACCATACATACGCGGTCGCGTGATGCGCCGAGGTGACCCAACTCTTACGTGCGTCGAGTACGAAGGAACCGTTCTTCGCTTCGGCAGTTCCGACCGGGGCCCAGAACTGGCTTCGCGATCCTTTTTCAGAAAATGCGAGCGTACTGAGATGCTTGCCGGCGGCAATGTCCCGCCGCACGTTTTCGGGACCGAACTTTTCAATGACGGCCGTACCGGAGTAGTGCATGCAGATGACCATGGCGGTGGTACCACACTCGGTCGCGATGCGCTCGACGACGCGGGCTGCGGCATCGAAGCCGAGCCCGAGGCCTCCGACGTCGGCCGAACTGATCAGTCCCATCAGGCCGCTTGCTGAGAGTGCATCGACAGCAGCCTGGGGAAAGTCCCCATTCTCATCGACGGCGGTGGCGTTGTCACGGATGAGGGAACTGGCAAGCTTATCTAAAGTCTGGAAGTAGTCTTCCATTGGATTCTCCTGATCGGACGCTACCGATCGATCAGAGAATCGCTCAGGTGGCGGGATCCAATCTCTTGGGCCCGACGCCGCCGGGCCGCTGATGTGTTCACTGCGAGTAGTGTTTCATTGCAATGATCTATGAACGGACCAGCTTGCCTGATGCCGTACACACGATCAAGTCCAATTTGGGAAAATGCATGCCCGGGGGAGCATCCGAGACGCACCGTTTCGCCCGTGCCTTCACAGTCCGATGCTACCCAAACAAGACTTCATGCTTTGACTAGAACCGGAACGTATAGTTCAGTTTGACGCTGATATCGGCGTTGAGCTCAGGGTCGGTTTCCGAGGTTTAAGTTGACAATGTCGTGAGTAGGGTTAAAAAGAGATAAGGGGCATAAAGTGAGGTTTCCAGTGTGTCCCTCGCGTTAGATCAAGTTACTTCGTCCGCTTTCCGTTTTGTAACGGGATCGCTCGACGAACAACAGGGCGAAACCCAAAGGGGAGAGTTAGCGATGGCCGGTGCCAACGATCTGAAGATCAGCGAAAACCTCAAGGAGTCCTACGCCGACGTTTACACGCCGGTCGCACTAGACGCAATGTCCGCGATGGCTGAGGTGAACCGCCAGCGTATGGAGGTCATGGCCGCACGAATGGAGCGTCGGCAGAGAAGAGCTCGTGATCACGAACGAATAGGCTTCCTGGATCCCGACTCGATGGTCGGGGGAACGGATCTGACAGTGCAGAACGCACGCGCCGGAAATTTCGAAGGCTCCGAGATCCCGGACGACCTCCAACGGCAGTGGGTCCAGGGCACCGGACCTGCGGCGAAGCCGCGCGCAGCAATTGAAAGCAGTATCCGCAACGTCGCCTATGCTCTGCTATCCGGTGCGGACGGATGGATGTTCGATGGCGAGGATGCCCTCGGGCAGGTATCGACCATGTCGCTTGACAACCAGCGGAATCTAAAGTTGGCCATCGCCAGGGACCCGATCTTTCTCGCTGTGGCCGAGCAGATAGCCGGAAACATGAACGATTGGGCCAGTTCATTCTTCGGCCGCCCAATTGTCGACAACTGGGAGAAACAGCTCGATTTCACCACGAAGATTTTCCGGTCCCGGGGCCTGCACCTCGACGACCGCCACGTGTGCTGCGGTGACGGGGCCGGATTCTCGGCTTCCATCGTCGACACAGTTCTCTACGTGGTGAACAACCACGAGCGCCTTCGTCAGGCAGGCTCGTCGATCGTTCTGTATCTCCCGAAGATTCAAACTGCCGAAGAGGCCGTCGTCTGGAACAGCTTACTGACTGCTCTCGAGCAACACCTGGGCCTCGGGGTCGGGGCCATCAAGGTCTACGTCCTGGTCGAGCAGGTCGAAGCCTGCTTTCAGTTGATGGAGATCCGTGCGGCTCTTGGCCCCCACTTCATCGCCTACAACACGGGCCGATGGGACTACATCAACAGCGTCTCCGACGCCATGGCTTGGGATCCCGACTTCCTCAACCCGAACATCGACGCGATCGTGATGACCTATGGCTACATGCGGATCTACGAGGATCGCGTCCGCCGCGCCGTCGCCACCCCCGACCGCAACGGTCGTCATGCACTGTGGCAGGGCGGGATGGAGCCGAACATCCCGGTCGGCACCAAAGAGGGTGTCGAAACCAGCATGAAGAAGGCCGTTGCCGGCGCGGAACGCGAAGAAAGAGAAGGGGCGAGCGGCAAATGGGTCGCCCACTGGAAAATGGTCCACATCGTCAGACCGGTTTGGGAAAAAGTGGGCAAGCAAAACCAGTTGGACCGCCAGTTTCCACCCCTGACTTACACCGCCGAGGACGCCGAGGGATTGTTCATGCTTGAGCCGGCGCCTTTGACCATTCGTGGGACACGGGACCTGCTCAGTGTGGGGCTGCAGTACGGTAACGCCTTCGGTCGAGGATTTCAGGCGGCAGCACTCAAGCCGGCCGACTTCTTCGACAACGATGACGTCCTCTACCTGATGGAAGATATGGCCACGGGCGAGATCCGCCTCAGTATTCTCTGGGAGTGGCTGCACAAAGGGGCTCGCCTGACCGAGGACGACGCCCAAACAGGGATCCAGGCGGGAGACACCTTCTCGGAGAATCTATTCCATCGACTCCTTGAAGAGGAGTACGAAAAGTTACGCGGCGCGAGCACTCGCAACGTCCACGACGATTCGAAAGACACGACTCTTCCGATTGCCCGTGAGATCGTCGATACCTACGTAACCTATGGGGACAAATCGCCCTGGTACGTCGACCTGCTGAACATCAATTTGAACAACCACGACCTCGAAACCGCAAAGGAGCGCATCGCCATGTATGTCGACACATTGCGCTCTAAAGGCGAGCGCATCACGCGAAACCTCGATTTCGAAGCTTCAAACTAAGCTCCGAACAATGGGATCTGGAATACCCGCGCCATGATGAGCAGGAAGCTCATTGCGGCGAACACGGCCATACTGATCCAACTGAACCAGGTTGCGAATGTTGATGGGTAGAAAACCCGGTCGTTCTTCGGTATGACGGTGAAGCAGTAATAGAGGTTGAGGAAGTATATGACGGGTGCGACAAAGAACGCCAAAGCTGAAGCGACGAGGACAAGCCAGACCGGTCTCGGCACTCCCGCGATCAACGAACTCGCGGCAACCAGTGAAAAGAACATCGTTATCCGATAGATGTTGTATTCGGAATACCATCGCCGCCGGTGCTCCGGCCCCAATTGCTCGCCTGAAACCCCCTGGAGTTCCGCCGTGGACCGGAACAGGTTGCGGCAACAGGCCCCGACGACGCGAGGCCACCCATCGAAGTAGTTGAAAGCTGTCGAGAACGTCGCCGCGAATGCACCGATCATGAACACGATCATCATGCTTGGACCGACGCTGTCGCTAAAGACCCGTCCGATCTCGCCGATGACGGCGTTCCCTTCCACCGGGTTGGGGTAGAGCCACACCGCGGCAAGCAACAGGAAGATACAGGCGAGGATAAACGAGATGACGTGCCCGGCGCGGAAGTCCCACAGGCCGATACGAAACCATCGGCGACAGTATTCCAACGCGTGGGCAGAGAGCTCTCCGGTGTCCACGGTGAGGTCTTCCTTGGTCGAAACGAAGGGGTCGAACGTGGGAACTTTGCCCTCTTTCTCCAGAGTTTCCCGGATGGCGCCCATCCCGACACGCTTCGCCTTGCCCCATTCCGATGCCTGGAGAGACACGTCGATTCCGGTGGGCAACAAGCCCAGGAACGCGGCGATGACGAGCCAGGATCCTCCCGGTATCTGAACGACGAAGAAATTCCCCATCGCCGACAGGGGGGCCGGTTCCACCAGGTATACCCCAACGCTGGCCAGTACGAGCGTTCCGGCGAAAACCTTCGATACCAACTCCAAAGCCCGGTAGCGCCCGGTCAACAGAATCACGGTGGACACGATTCCAAGGCCGAATGCGAATACCGAAATCGGAAATACCAGTCCAAGGTATTCGGAGAAGAAGTAAAACAACACGGCAGCGGCGGCCACCAGCCGTCCCGCCTGGCCGACGACGCACTGGACCAAGGTCGTTGCGAGAACGTACCAGAGCGGCCATTTCTTCCATGCCGTCGAATAGGCGTCCAGCATGCTGCGGCCGGTCGCGTTCGTGAACCGGAACGCCATTTCAAAGCCGTAATACTTAAAGATGTAGGCGACGGGAATACACCAGAGCAAGGCAAAAGCAAAGCGCCCCCCGGCAACCGGCGCCGTGATCAGGTGGCTGGTTCCGATCCCGGTCATCATCAGGATCATCCCGGGACCAAAGTGCTTCACTAATCCCCGGATCGAAGTGCTTGGAAGAGGCAGCTTCTCAAACGGATCTTTTTCGGGCATTTTCTTGGCGAATTCTAACAGATGGATTGCTGAAAGCGGGGATTAGACCTCAAATCGGTAATGCGTCGGTTTCAAAACGCAGGTGATTTTCGACTCGATCGGGTTCGAGGGCCGAATAGCTGGCACCTTCAGCCTGCCGCGCGATTCTTTCCAAGCCGGACGTCCACCAAATGAACGATCTCATCCAGTGTGTCGGACTGCAGTCCCTGCTGGCTGGCAATCCGGCGAACCAGGCAGTCGACGCGTTCGATGTGTTCCGCTCCGCCAAACAGTGCACGTGCCGCGGAAGACGGATTAGCCAGGCCTTCGGCTGCCTTGGCGTATTTCTCGAAAGGAACGAGGTCTCCGTCCTGGGCTCCCAACCCGGTACAAAGTTTCCACACCCAGCCGTAAACCTCTCTCGACTTGTCCACGCTTCCATGCACCGCATCCCGGATCGGGATCATCTCTTCGGCCTTGATACAGCGGTAGTTGCCGGCGACCAACATGGGCCACTTGGCCAGCGGCACGAAGATGGACTCGTGCACCTTGAGCTTCACAGGAATTTCGATTGCGCCATCACCCGGGTCGAAGCGCGCAGCTGCAATATCGGTTTCCAGGTTCCGAAGAATCTCGGTTGGTGCGTCGTCCCCAAAGCGGGCGGCCTTGAAGTTGGTGGGCAGACCCACCTGGAGAATATTCTTTGGCTCGTTCGGAGGGCGAAACGCCTGGGGATCGGGACTCGCCAGCGAGGTCAGGCCGGGCTCGAAACCGTTCCAGACGGTGGGGTCCGCGTAGCATGGCTCGAGTGTGTCGGTCGAAAGTCCGGGAATCCGTTCCAGATAGGGCAGTGGCGGCATGTTCATAATCGCCAGAGCCGGCACCCGCGCCGCCGCCACACGGACCATCAGTTCCTTGACGCCCGCGGATCCATACTGGGCTTCCTGCATCCCCAGAACGACCAGATCGAATTGGCTCGGATCGACGTCATCGGGAGCCGTCGCAGAAAGTGTGCCCGGGAGCCCTTTCGATGAAATCTCGACCAGTGAATCCCGGCCACGCACAGGGAAACGCACTACAGTCCCTTCGTTGCTGATCAACTCCGCAGTGGGTTTGGTGCAGACCAGCGTGGCGCCGTGACCCGCCATCAAGAGCTTGGTGCTGAACAGTGAGCCGTAGGAGGCGCCCAGAACAAGTACCTTGTATTTCAAAACTAGAGTCTCTCCGGCTTAGATCGCGCCCTGCTCGCGAGCGGCTTCGATGTCTTTGTCGTCCAGGCCCAGGACGGTTCTGAGGACTTCTTCGGTGTGTTCGCCCAGCAAAGGTGCGCGTTGGACATCGGCGGGTGAATCCGACAGCTTGATCGGGCTGCCGACGGTCAGATACTTGCCGCGCTCCGGATGGTCCACTTCCACAACCGTACCGGTGGCCCGCAAGGCCGGCTCCTCGGCCAGTTCCCCCATTGAAAGGATCGGGCCACAGGGCACATTCAGGGGATTGAGGGTGGACATCACCTCCATCTTTTCTTTGGTCATGGTCCACTTTTCGATTTCCGCGAACACGTGGTCCAATCTTGGGATGCGCGCCTCAGGCGTGTTGTAATCCGGATCCTCCAGCCAGTCCTCATGACCGATCACCTTGGCCAGTGCCGGGAAGGCTTGTGCCTGAGTGATCACGTAGGTGTAGGCGTCCGGATCGGTTTCCCAGCCCTTGCACTTGACGACCCAACCCGGGTGGCCTCCACCGGATGCATTACCGGCGCGCGGTACGGCGTCTCCGAACGTGCCATTGGGGTATTGCGGGTATTCCGTGAGGGGCCCGTGCTTCAGCCGCTGCTGGTCGCGCAGTTTCACCCGGCAGAGGTTCAACACCGCATCCTGCATGGCGCAGATCACGCGTTGGCCGCGCCCGCTCTTCTCGCGATGAACCAGGGCGGCCAGAATGCCCGCGACCAGATGTATGCCCGTGCCCGAGTCTCCGATCTGTGCACCTGTTACCAACGGCACACGGTCGATCTCGCCGGTTGTCGACGCCGCCCCACCCGTGCACTGGGCAACGTTTTCGTACACCTTGCAATCCTCGAAGGGCCCGGGCCCGAATCCCTTTACCGATGCGTAGATCATGCGGGGATTGATTACCTGGATTTTCTCCCACGGAAAGCCCATACGATCGATCGCTCCCGGTGCGAAGTTTTCCACCATCACGTCGCATTCTTCGATCAGCTTCTTGAAGATCTTGTTGCCGGTTTCGGTCTTGGGGTTCAGCGTCACGCTGCGCTTGTTGGCGTTCAGCATCGTGAAATAGAGGCTGTCGACGTCGGGAATGTCGCGCAGCTGGCCGCGCGTGGCATCGCCCGTACCCGGCCGCTCGATCTTGATCACGTCGGCACCGAACCACGCCAGAATCTGGGTGCAGGTCGGTCCCGACTGCACGTGTGTCATATCCAGTATCCGAACCCCCTCCAGAGCTTTTCCCATGACTATCCTCTTCTGATCGTTCTAACGATGTTGTATTTATGCGTGCCCGAGGGCCCCGGCGTCGCCGGGGCGCATCGGGGCGGAACTCCGATTCTAACCCACGGAGGGTGATTCGGAAACTGACCGGCCCTCAGTCAGGAGGATAGTCAAAATAAGGACACTGTCAACTTAATGAGCCCGAGTCAGCCTGAGGGTGCTCAGCGATCAGGCGAGGGTCACCGCTGCCCACACGGTTCAGATGCCCGCGATATTTGGCTGGAATTTGTGATAGTCGTGTTCCTCGGCCCACAGGTCCAGTGGCAGCGCGGCGAGTTCGTCCACCTCGGGAATCGCACGGATATCCTTTTCCAGGTCCACAAGCAGGAAATAGCCCTGACAGGAGTCGCAGGCTCGCATCCTGAGGTGCGCGAAATCCCCCGTGGAATAAGCGACCAGCTTCCCCTCCCGACTTTCGTCGCAGGCCGGACAATGCGATCGGGGAAAGCTGCGGCGTCCGAAGCAGAGCGCGCAGACCAGGTCCAGGGCCTGGCCGTCGCCCTGGGTCTTCAGGCACCCCACCTGTGGCGGTTGCAGACACCACGGACAATCGAGACCGTCGGGAAGATTCGACGCGTGGATCTCAAGCAGAGCTCGAGTAAAGAACTCGCGCGTCGAACAATCCGTCACCGCCTCCCAATGTTCCCGAATCAAGGAGTCCATCTCGGTCGGTGAAATCCGCGAACCCGTTTCGGCGAGCGCCGGAGGGCCCGTCCGCCCGACGAGGTCGACCAGGGATGGCAAAGCGCGGGTGAGGTCTTCAAAGCCGGATACTGTAGGGGCAGTTTCGTGCTGCCAGTCGGCCACGCCGGCATAGAAATTCAGGATTTCGGCGGACGCCGGATAATCAACGCCGAGGACCCGCGCCCGCTCCCCACGCTCGCGGAACGTCGTCAATCTTTTCGGATTTCCCGATACCACTTGGGATGGTGAAAAGCCGTCCAGGCTGGGGTGACCCAACCCCGGACCATGGCACGGAGGG
Source organism: Terriglobia bacterium (assembly GCA_965218085.1). GTDB lineage: Bacteria > Acidobacteriota > Terriglobia > 20CM-2-55-15 > 20CM-2-55-15. The sequence continues at coordinate 1,995,962 of CBDCKF010000002.1, forward strand.
CGCGGGGAACCCCGGCCGTTCCCATATAAATGTGGAGGATGATGCCGGTAATCGACACGACGGCGGTCGCCGGGTGGATCAGAATGGCGGCTTCACGGAGAACACGCGACATTGATTCCGGCAGCCAGAGGACGATGCCGCTGGCGAGCAGCAGCACCAGAGCCACGAACTGTATCCAGAACAGCATTTTCTGACCGGCGTTGAAGCGACCGGCTTCGGGAAGGCTTCGGTAGTCATGAACGGCATAACGGTGTGCCCGGGCGAGCCATCGCCGATCGTCTCCGTCGAGTTTCATCTGGCTCGCCCAGCGGACGAACATGACCCCAAAGGCCGCGGTGAAGAGGACGCCGCCCCAGGGATGCCACGCCCGGGCCGTGGTCCCTCCGCCGACGAGCGCGGAGATCCAGAACATCCGGGGCGACCACATCGACAGGCCCGTAACCGCGACATAGGCGAAGCTCAACGCGACAAGCCAGTGAACCGTGCGTTCGAGGGCGCTGAACCGGATGATTCGCCCAGGTAGGTTTTCACGCCCCCCCACGATTGTCCTCCGCCGGGTCGTCGGCTTCTTCCTGCTGTGGGCCGAAACGGATGAAATGAAAGAACGCGCCGAGTATGCCGCCGAGGAACAGGGCGTTGCCCAGCCACTTCAGAGGCCCCTTCCAGAGAGCAACCGTCCAGGGGATCTGTGGGTCCGACGGCAGTCCGTAGGCTTCGGGTTGGTCCGCGTGGCGTAACACGTACAGTACCTGAGTCCCCCCGACCCCAGCCGGATTGTAGACGTCGGCGTTCCGGTAGCCGTCTTCCCTTAGGACGCCGACCCGGTCCTGGGCGATCTGGATCAGGTCGTCGCGCGTGCCGAAGCTCAGACAGTTAGTCGGGCACGCCTTGATGCATGCCGGCTCCAGCCCCACCGAAACGCGGTCCGTGCACAGCGTGCATTTGTACACTTTCTTTGTGTAGGGATCGAATTTGGGTACGTCGAAGGGACAGCCCGTCATGCAGTAGCCGCAGCCGATACACTGGTCCTGAACAAAATCCACGATGCCGTTGGCGTGCTGGACGATGGCGCCCGGTGACGGGCAGGACTTCAGGCATCCGGGATCGATGCAGTGCATGCACTGGTACTTGGACATCAGCCATGCATCCTGACCATCAATCTCGGTTTCGTTGAACTTGATCAGATTCCAGAAGCTGTGGCTGAGATCGGGTTGCGTCTGGTAGGTTCCGTCGAAGATGCCGGTCGTGACGGGCCGATCGTTCCATTCCTGGCAGGCCACTTCGCAGGCCTTGCAGCCGATGCACGTTGTCGTGTCGATCAACTTGGCGACGGAGGGTGTGTCCACCCCCACGCCGGCCGCGCTTCCAGGCGTCGCCGAGATTGCCTTGAGTTCCCTACTCATCCCACCTTCTCGATATTGACCAGGAAACCCTTGTATTCGGGCGTGCCGGAGTTGGGATCGAACACGCTCGGGCTCAGGTTGTTGACGAGCGGCCCGGTAACGCGTCCGATGAAACCCCAGTGAATGGGCAAACCCACGTGGTAGAGCGTCCGTCCAGCCACCTCGAGTCGCCGCATGCGGCGGGTGACCATCGCCTGGCCTTCGACCGCGCCCCGCGCTGACCAGACGCGGACCCGATCGCCGTTCTCGATTGACTTTTCCGCAGCAAGCTCTTCGGGCAGTTCGACGAAGAAGTGGGGCTGCAACGCGTTGGTTGCCTCGATGTTCTTGGTCCAGTAGTGGAAGTGCTCGGTCAGCCGGTAGGTCGTGCCGATATACGGATACTCGTCGACCGTACCCAACACGTCCAGTTCGCCGGACTTAATCACTGCAGCCGGATTGGATCCCACCGCGGGATGCAGTGCGTTCTCGACCGGTGACTCGACCGGCTCGTAGTGTTCAGGGAACGGGCCCTCGGCAAATTCGGGCGTGAAGAGCTTGGCCACGCCCTCGGGCAACATGATGAACGAACCGAAAACGTCGGGCGCAGCGGTGGCGCCATAGTCGGGCACATCGCCCACCCATCGTTCGCCGTCCCAGCGGATTGGCGCCCGGGTCGCGTCCCAGGGATCGCCCGCCGCGTCCGCCGAGGCCCGGTTATAGAGGATACGCCGGTTGAGCGGCCAGTTCCAGGCCCAGTTCGAGTACAGTCCCAGTCCGGTGGGATCCTCCTGCCCGCGGCGCGCCATCATGTTGCCTTCTTCGGTGAACGAGCCTGTATAGAGCCAGTTGCCACACGCTGTGGACCCGGTGTTCGACAGCGCCGCAAAAGTCGAGAGCTGACGCCCGTCCTCGCCTCGGCCATTGATTTCGCGGGCCACTTCGGCAAGGTCGGGAGACCGCGGGTCTTGCCAGTTCCAGGCCATGTCGAGCAGCGGTTCGGGCGAAGTACCGCCATCGTTTCTATACAGTTCCTGAAGCTTCAGAAAGAGACGGGCGATGATTTCCTGGTCGCCGAGCGCCTGTCCCGGCGGATCCAGCGCGGCATTCTTCCACTGCAGCCAGCGGGACGAGTTCACGAACGTGCCGTCCTTCTCTGCGAAACATGCCGCCGGCAGCACGAAGACCTCGGTGTCGATATCGGCCGGCGCGGGCGCGTTCGGGTAATACTCGCCCGCCGCATCCTGAGCTTTCCAGAACCCGGCAGTCTCTGTCTCGAAGCATTCGGCGACGATCAGCCAGCGCAACTTCCCGAGAGCCGCGAGCATCTTGGGCGTATTCGGCCCGTTCGCGACCGGGTTCATCCCGAACGAGATCAGACCTTCAATCTCGTCGTTGTACATCCGGTCGAATATCGTGCCCCAACTGTGGTCTTCATCGGCTGCGGGTTTCGGCAGGTGATCGTAGTTGAAGTCGTTCCCAGGGGTGGCGCTGTCGCCGTAGTAGGCCTTGAGGAGGCTGACCATGAACCGGTCGGTGTTGGACCAGTAGTTCATGGCGTTCGGGCGGAGCGCGCGCGGCGAGTTCTCGGTGTTGTACGCCGCCAGACTTTGCTGGTGCGCCCGCGGCAATTTCAGATAGCCGGGCAGCATGTTCCAGGCGCCCAGGTCTGTTGCGCCCTGGATGTTGGAATGCCCCCGCTGGGCGTTGACCCCGCCGCCGGGAATGCCGATGTTGCCGAGAATGAGCTGCAGCATCGCGGCGGTGTGAATGAGCTGGACCGAATGACTATGCTGCGTCCAGCCGAGCGCGTAGAGAATCGTGCCGGCACGGTCCCCGCTGCCGGTCGAGCAGATGACGTCGGCAGCCCGCTCGAATTCTTCGACGGTGCAGCCGCAAATCGAGGCTACTGTTTCGGAGGTATATCGGGCGTAATGCCCTCGCATCAACTGAAAGACCGACTGCGGATGCTCCAGGGTCGGATCGATGCGGGCGTATCCCGAGCTGTCGAGTTGGTACTCCCAACTGGATTTGTCGTAGCTCCGCGACTCGGCGTTCCATCCGGAGAAGAGCCCATCTTCGAATGCGAATCCTTCATCGACGATGAAAGACGCCGTCGTGTGGGTTTCTACGTACTCGCGATGATACAGACCTCTTTCGAGTGCGTAGTGCAGCAGCCCTCCGAGAAATGCGATGTCGCTGCCCGCTCGAATGGGCACAAACAAATCCGACACCGCAGCGGTCCGGCTGAAGCGCGGATCGATGGTCACGATCCGGGCTCTCCGGTTCCGCTTGGCTTCCATGGCGAAACGGAAACCGACCGGATGGTTTTCCGCAGGGTTGCCCCCCATCACGAGGACCACGTCGGAGTTGGCGACGTCGGTCCATCCGTTGGTCATAGCCCCGCGACCGAAGGTGGCGGCCAAACTGGCCACCGTGGGTCCGTGTCAAAGCCGGGCCTGGTTTTCGAAGGGCACGACGCCCAGCCCGAACCTCAGCTTGCCATACAGGTAGTTGATCTCGTTGGTGTCGGTGCAACCGCCGATCATGGCCGTGTTCGTCAGTCGGTTCACGCGGCGGCCCTCGGTGTCGGTTTCCTCAAAGCCCGCGTCGCGGGTGTCCTTGATCAAGCGCGCCATTCGATCCACCGCCTCGTCCCAGGACATCTCGGTCCAGCGGTCCGAACCCGGCGCCCGGTACAGGGGCCGGGTCAGCCGTCGGTCGTTCACGATGAACTGACGGAGCGTGATGCCTTTAGGGCACAAGGCACCGCGGTTGATCGGGCTGTCGGGATCGCCTTCGACGTGCACCACTGTGGGCTTCACATTAGTGGCGCGATCGCCGAGCGTATGAATGATCACCGAGCAGGACACTGCGCAGTAAGGACAGATGCTCCGGGTCTCAGTCGTCCTGTCGATCTTGAGGCCCCGGGCCTGGGCCAGAGCAGGCTGCAGGTTGAAACCGAAGGCGGTGGTTACCGCGCCGCCGGTCACAGCGCTCTTCAAGAACGTTCGTCGTGTTACAGTCGCCGCGGATTTCATGATGTAGATGCGAATGTATACAGGGCTCGAAAACGACGCAAGACAAAAAAAGTATTATCACCTGAAGTTCCGAAGGTCGAATGCGCCCAATGTGCGCGGGGCGATCACGCTGTTGTGACCACATCTGAAGTCGCACAAGACGGCGCCCGCAACATCCCGTGGTGAGTGGCTCTCATACCGCAAGTAAGGCGGCTATTCTCCTACGTTGACAGTACCCTCGAACCGCAGCTTCGGTTATAACTCTATCCGGGGGCGTGGTCCCCCCTTTGGGTCGCGTCAACGAAAGGCCGGGTCACAAAAAGACAGATGGCTATGTGCCCGGAGAGGAGAACGCAGTGAGCCAATCGGAAGCAAGTATTCCTGTAACGATGCCATGGTATTCGACCATATCGATATACCAATGGAAGATCCTGCTCGCGGCAAAGCTCGGGTGGATGTTGGACGCGATGGATTTCATGCTGTATGCGATCGCGGTCACCGAACTCACGCTCTACTTTGGGTTTGACGATGCCACCGCGGGCATCCTGGGAACGGTCGCTCTTGCGATGTCCGCCGTCGGAGGGATAACGTTCGGTTTCGTCGCCGACCGCGTGGGCCGAACACGGGCGCTGATGTTCACGATCCTGATTTTCTCGCTGGCCTCACTCGGGACGGCGACATCCCAAACTGTCCTCCAACTGTTACTGTGGCGCGCTTTGCTCGGTATCGGCATGGGTGGTGAATGGGCCACTGGCGCCGTGCTGATCAGCGAGACCTGGCCTCCAGCGCACCGCAACAAGGCAATAAGCATCATGCAGACTGGGTGGGCACTGGGATACCTCCTGGCCGCGGTTCTCGGCGCCATCGTGCTGGGTTCGGCCTGGCTCGGGGACGATTCGTGGCGGCTGTTGTTTGCACTGGGAGCGGCTCCGGCTTTGCTGGTGTTGTGGGTACGCCGCAGCGTGGAGGAGCCGGCGGTCTGGACCGAGCAGCGTGCGACTCCCCGGAGTCCGGGCCGAAACCAGTTTGCCGTGATCTTCGGTCGAGACCTCATCGGCCGGACGCTGTTGATCATCCTGCTCAGCTCCACGGTCCAGTTCGCTTACTGGGGTGTCTTCTTCTGGCTACCGGCTTTTCTTTCCAGACCCCTCGTGGACGGGGGCGCCGGCATGGGCGTTGTCGGCTCGCTCGGGTGGATCATTCCCGTTCAGGTCGGCGCGTACTTCGGATATCTCACCTTCGGATTTATTGCGGACGCGATCGGACGCCGGCGCACTTTCGTCGGGTTCATGCTCGGGGCGGCCATGTTGGTGCCGGTCTACGGACAGATGGCGCGCAGTCCGCTGATCCTGTTGCTGCTGAGCCCGATCCTGGGTTACGTGGGTCACGGCTACTTGTCCATGTTCGGCAGTTTTATCTCCGAACTGTTTCCGACATCGGTGCGTGCGACCGGCCAGGGGACCAGCTTCAGCATCGGACGGCTGATAGGCGGGCTCGCTCCCTTCGTTATCGGTTATCTGGGGTCATTGCCGGGTATCGGCATCGGCCTGGCGCTCGGAGTCACGTCGGGATTTTTCCTTTTGGCGGCTCTTTTGGTTTTCACGCTTCCCGACAGGAGCGGACAGCCGCTGGAGGCTTAGTGGCCTGTACCACCCAAATCGGGACCAGCGTTCGGGCCAAACGGCGTTGGATTCTAGGAGTCGGCGACGAGGAAATGCTTCTTCATTCCGAGGAGCGGACGACAACGAAGACAATGCCGTTTCGCCGCAACCCCAAGGGCCGATGGGGGGTTGCCGGCAATATCATTGTTACGAGCCGTCGTCGATGCGAAAACATCGACTTCCGTCTCGCGCCTCGATCTTGCCGGCAAGACCCATCGGCGCTGGCCCCGATTTGGGTGGTACAGGTCACTAGTCTGTTTCGATCTTCGCGGGGAAACTTCTCTGCAAGCTGACGCCGCCACGGCTGCGTGATATGCCTGCCCCCGGCAGGTACCCGTTCGCCTCCCGGACCTCAAGTTGACAATACCAAGTCGGGCGTACGCGTGATATGTTTGGCGCGAAGTTCGGTCGAGGACCCCACCGGAAGAGTTCAAGAAGGACGCGGTCCGGCCAGTGTGGTTTGGAAGTCAGGCGAAGCCCCCGGCCCCGGCCAAAAGTCCCAACGTCAGAGCGAGGTGCGGATCGAGAAAACCGCAGAGCAATTCAAGGGATTGAAAGACCAACCTAACAATAGATAAACGTCGTGGGGTACTGTGCCCATCCTGGAGGTCTGATATGACAACCAAGCCGAAGAAACCAGAATTCATACCCGTCAACGAAGATGATATCGAGCCGGGTCATCGTTGGCACCGGCCGCTTCAGGCGCCGGGCACAACGCAGGTCGATTTTGAAGAGCGCATCGATTTTCGACGCCTGCACCGTTATCGCCTGGCCCGCACGCGCAAACAACTGGCCGAGTCGGGGCTGGGCGCCGTGCTCTGCTTCGAGCAGGCCAATATCCGATATATTTCGAGCACGGTTATCGGTGAGTGGGCGCGTGACAAGCTGCTCCGGTATTGCCTGCTGACCGGCACCGGTGATCCGTGGGTCTGGGATATGGGCTCTGCGGTACTCCACCACAAACTCAATTGCCCATGGCTTCGTGAAGATCACATGCTGCCCGGCAATCCGGGAATGCGCGGTGCAATCGAGCCCGAAGTGGGTTTGTTCAAGGCCGCGGCAAAGGAGATCAAGGAGCTTCTTCGGAAGGAAGGCGTCGCAGACATGCCGCTGGGCGTCGATCTGGCCGAACTCCCAATGATATTCGCATTGCAGGAAGAAGGCATCGATGTTCGTGACGGACAGCAAACGATGCTCAATGCACGAGTGATCAAGAGCCACGATGAGATCACCCTGCTCAACACCGCCGCGAGCATGGTTGACGGTGTGTACGAGGAAATCGCTGAAGCTCTCAAGCCCGGGGTCAAGGAAAGCCAGATCGTGTCGCATGCTGCGGGGCGCCTCTACGAGATGGGTTCAGACTGCGTTGAAGCCATCAACGCCATTTCTGGAGAGCGCTGCAGCCCGCATCCACACAATTTCACCGATCGGCTGATCCGTCCGGGCGATCAGGCCTACTTCGACATCATTCACTCGTTTATCGGTTACCGCACCTGTTATTACCGCACTTTCACCGTCGGCAGCTCGACGCCTGCGCAGCGCGACGCCTATAAGAAGGCGCGCGAATGGATCGACGGCACGATTTCCATGCTACGGCCCGGAGTCGGCACGGACGAGGCGGCGAAGATGCTGCCCGAGGCTTCCGAGATCGGGTTCGAGAGCGAGATGGCAGCCTACGGTCTCAACTTCGCCCACGGCCTGGGACTGTCGTTACACGAGCGGCCGCTGATTTCGAGAGTCAATTCGCTCGTCAAGCCCAACGAGTTGAAGGCGGGTATGGTCTTCGCGGTCGAGACTTTCTGTCCCGCCACAGACGGGAAATCCGCAGCGCGAATCGAGGAAGAGGTTGTGCTCACACCCGAAGGCGCCAAGATCATCACGCTGTTCCCGGCAAAGGAATTGCCCGTCGCAAACCCGCGCTGAATGGCCTCCAGCCGTGGACATTGCCGATGACTTCACGCGGGTTTATCTGTCAAGCGTCGCATTCGCCCGCGGCCAGTGGATTCAATGACCCCGCCGGTTCGTTTCAAGAATTGGCCTGCGGCCCGATCGTGCATCAGCTTCGATCACTGCCGAAAAAACTCCCATATTCGTAAAGGAGGCACGTTATGAACCACAGGTCTTCACCGGGCCGCTATCCATTCGTGTTGATTGGCGGCCTGGCGTTGATGCTCGCCGCGGCTTGCGCACCCCCCGCCTCGGAAGTCCAACCGGACAACACCAACGCAAGCGGGGATGCGGGAGCACAGGTCTTCGACACCATTGATTACAGAATCCGTCTCGTCAGCGTCATCGAGGGACTGACCCACCCCTATTCCTTTCGGTTTCTGCCCGACGGCAGCATGCTTATCACAGAGATGGGTGGCCAACTGCGCATCATCCGTAACGGCGAACTCGTTCCGGAGCCCGTTACCGGTGTACCCGAAGTGTATTCCAATCCTCCGTCCCACGGCTTGATGGACCTCACTCTTCATCCTGACTTTGCGGAAAACGGCCTGGTCTATTTGAGCTATAACAAGATGGGAGAGCAGGGTGTAACCGAGGCCCTCGTCCGGGGGACCTTCGATGGAACGGGGTTGAGGGGCGTGACCGAAATATTCGAGGCCGAAGCGTGGGCGATGACCAATGGGCGGCAGAATGCGCGGCTTGCGTTCGCTTCCGACGGCACGCTCCATATGTCGGCCAGCGTCGGTGGCGACATCGCGGCCGCCCAGGAGGTGGAAAATCACAAGGGCAAGACCGTGCGCTTGCTTGACGACGGCAGCGTGCCGGACGACAACCCGTTGGCGGGTCAAGCCGGAGCGCGTCCTGAGATCTTCACCATCGGACATCAGAACATTCACGGGATGGCTGCTCATCCGGAAACGGGAGAGATCTGGGCCATCTCGCACGGCGATGAGATCAATATTCTCAGTCCCGGGGGCAACTTCGGTTGGCCATATACAAACTCGGGCGGGGGGACAAGCCAGCAATACCTGCCGATGCCTGAAGGTGTGGATCTGACGGCTGCGTTCGTCGGGTTCGACCCCCAGATCCGCGTTTCCGGCATTGCCTTCTATACCGGAGACCGGTTTCCCTCGTGGCGGAACAACGTCTTTGTGGGGAGCATGAACGATCAGCATATTCGCCGCGTCACTTACGACGAGAACGGCCGGACCGTCCAGGAAGACTTGTTCATTGTACCCGGCGAGCAGGTCCGGGACGTGCAGATGGGTCCGGATGGAATGCTCTACTACACGGTATTTGTCGACGACGGTCCCGGACGTCTGATGCGGATCGAATCGGCAGAATAGAGGCTCCGGTTTCGACCCGCCGTACGCTGACTGTTCATAGCGCTGGGGCCCACCGGTAGGGAGTGCATATTGGGCCCGCCGCCCCCAAATCAACATCGTCCTGAATTGCTTTGAACAACTGAAGGAACGTGTGCCGGTGCCATCACTGGAACCTCAGATTCCAGGAAATCGCCGTGTGCCTACTTGAGATTTCGTTGCCTCCCTGCCCGCCGGTTCTATAGACTGCCTCCAGCTGTCTGAAGCGCGCGAGCGGACGCACGTCGTTTCGACCATGTGCTGTCACGCACCAACGGTTCGCGCCCTCGGCAAGTGATTCAGGAAGCAGTTTGCCGGGGTAGACGGGCGGTTTCGCGGGGAGGTTCGCCGCGAGCCCTGACCTCGCGCCAGCCGCGAGCGGGTCCATGAGCAACTTGGCAGCGTGTGCTGGCCGGGAGGAGTGCGATGAGTAAGACGGTGACAGTTGTGTTGGCGTTGGTGGTGGGTCTGGCCGCCGGCATTCCGGTGGGCAACCGGCTGAACTCGCCGGCGGAAGTAGAAACAGCGGCGAGAGTGCCCTCGTTTAGCGCCGTGCCCGATGCCATTGGGGCACAGGACGTTTCCGGCCCGTATGAAGTGGTCGAGGGGTGGCCGCAAGATCTCAGCACCCTCCCGGGCCACGAAGAGTGGACTTATGGAGGGGCCAGGGGCATCTTCGCCGAGAGCCCGGATCGCGTGTATCTGCTCGGTGGGGGCGAGCTGCCGAACATTGCCTCTCCGCAATCGAGACTGCTGACGGATATCGGACCGAACGTTCTGTTTCCCATCGGTGGGCTGCCGTGGCGCAACGCCAACAGGGCCACGCCCCCCGGCGGAGGTGGATCGGGCCAGGACCCGGCGCGGGGAATGGATATCTGGAGGGGCGCGTCGGAGCCCTACCGCGAGCTGGGCGTAGACGCTCGCTGGGAACACTGTGTCATCGTCGTCGACAGGGAGGGCAATATTATCGAAGAGTGGACGCAGTGGGACGATTTGTTCAAGCGTCCGCACTCCATCTACATCAGCCCCTACGACTCAGAGAAGCATGTTTGGGTTGTCGACGACCACACGCATGCGATCTACAAATTCACGAACGACGGCGAGCAGCTGGTCCAGACGATCGGGACACCCAACGTGGCAGGCGCCGATGGGACACATTTCAACCGGCCGACGTTCATGGCGTGGATGCCTGACGGGAGCTTCTACGTGGCCGACGGGTATAACGGCACCCGAATCGCGAAGTTCGATGTAAATGGCGAGTTCCTGCTCGACTTCGGAATGGCGGGGGAACGGGGGCAGGAGACGCGGCCCGGATACATGAACAACGTCCATGGCGTGGCGGTCGACGTCGAGACAAGGCGGGTGTTCGTCAATGATCGCGAGAACCACCGCATCCAGATATTCGACGAGAACGGTACCTACCTCTCCGAGTGGGAAATCGCTGTCAGGCCGTCCAGCCTCCACTTCGTCCAGATCGGCGCGGATCGGACCCTGGTAACCTTCGATCGCAATACCCACAAGATGCTGAAGTACGATCTCGATGGCCATCTCCTGTACTCGTGGGGAACCGTTGCTGACTTTCCAGGCACGCTCTGGGGCGTGCACGGCGTAAGCACGGATTAGGAAGGGAACCTCTACGTTGCTGAGGTCGACGCCGGGCGCTTCCAGAAGTTCCGTCCGCGCGCGGGTGCCGATCCTACGACTCTGATCGGCAAGCCCATCTACTCCGCGTGGCAGTAAAGAGGACGTAGTCTCACGGGTCTATGTCGTTGACCCAGACGGGGGTCGACCTCCAGGTCGGAAAGGCCGTCTATGGCGTGCTGATGCGGTACAAGTGGCTTTGGCTGCGAATGAACAGCGATCCACGTGCAACCGCCGTCGAGGCGAGCGTCCAACCATCGAGTGTATTCGTCGCGAGCGGGCGAAACTCTTTTCCAGGGGCAATGACGGTCGTCACTCCCTCTTCGCTCAGGAAGTAAATTCGACCGTCGGCATAGACTGGAGAAGCTGAATAGTTACCCACGACACGCTGTTGCCAATGTTGCTCTCCCGTGGTGGCATCGAGACAACTGATCACGCCGATATCACTGACGATGTAGAGTTCCTCGCCCACGAGCAGCGGCGAAGGTGTCAGCGGTACGGACCGTCGGCGCGTCCACTCGACATGCGTCTGGCTGACGTCGCCCGTGCCGTCCACCCGCACCGCCAGCAATGATGGCTGCTGGAACCCGGTCACAATATAGACGAGCCCGTGGCCATAGACCGGACGTGGAACGTTCGAAAAACCGTCGAGAGTATAAGCGATACGCCAGATCTCCTCTCCCGACTCTGGAGCGTAGGCCGCTGCCTGAAACGCGCCGACGCTGACAATTTGATCTCGGTCTCCGACACGAATCATGAGAGGGGTGGAGTACGCTTGGCTGAACGGCTGCCGACGCATAGCCTTCCAGCGGACCTGACCGGTATTCTTATCCACCGCCACCACAAAAGACTCGTCGTAGCCGTCGCAATTGATAATGAGCAAGTCCTCGTACAAAATCGGGGAGCCACCGTTACCATGCTGCGATATGTAGGGGAAGCGCGTCGTCCAGACAATGTCGCCGGACGTCGTGAGCGCGGCTGTGCCCTCGGCGCCGAAATGGACGTAGACTCGATCGCCTTCCACGACGGGCGTGGGTGAAGCGTGGCTGTTCTTGAAATTCAGCAGATTCGTGTCCGTCATCCGGAATACTTCGGAGTTGACGACTTCCTTTCCGGTTTCGACGTCAAAGGCGATCGCTCGAAGCGATGCAGCTTCCTGATCGACGATTGCCGTTGTCACCCAGACTCGCCCGTCGGCGACAACCGGGGAAGACCACCCACGGCCTGGAACAGGAATCTTCCACATTACGTTCCGCGTCTCGCTCCATTCCAAAGGCAAGTCGTTCTCTGACGAGTGTCCCTGCCCTGCAGGACCGCGGAACTGAGGCCAATCTTGGCCTTGAGCCACAAGGGAGTTCAGGACCAGCAACGTCAGGAGGATAGTGCGACGGGGCATAGTTGAAGCCATTCTAATCGACATTTCCGTAAAATCGATCTCTCCTCAGCGCGAAACGTGGATCCGGTGCCAAAATCGATCCGGTCAGCCCGTGGTACGGAGCTCGCGCGCGCCGTCGGGAAGGTCCGAAATGACTTTCAAGATCGGAAAAGGAATCTGAAAATGTGCCAATCTTAGTTGGAAATTGAAACGGCTCCAAACCCTATGGTTTGATGGTATTGGAAGAAACAACATCAAGCCTGTAAGAGAAAGGAGCCGAGATGAGGAGTCTGTTACGTTCGGTGAGAAAACGCAAGAAGAGGCGAGTACTGGGTGAGGTCGAGGTCATGAGCCGGGAGGAGTACTCGGGACTGGAATTGGACTCGAAGGTGGAGATGATCCGGGCGTTGATCCCACTGGGGTTGATGCACGTAGAGGAGTTGCTCGACGAGGAAGTGAAGGCGTTGGCGGGTGAGCGATACGCGCGAAAGGAGGCGACGTTGAGGGGCCGGCGACACGGGAGCAATCCGGGGACCGTGGGGCTCGGGGGCCAGCGGGTGCCGGTTCGGGTGCCTCGAGTTCGCAGCGTGGCGGGCGGGGAGATTCCGCTTCGGAGCTACGAGGAACTCAGTCCGGATGGCGCGGTGAACGAACTGCTTCTCAGACGTGTGCTTTATGGGATCTCCTGCCGGAACTACGAGTCGGCCGCGGAAGCGATTCCAGGAGCCATCGGATTGTCGAGCTCGACGGTGTCTCGAGGATTCGTCCAGGCGAGTGGGGCGAAACTTCGGCAGATGCAGGAGCGGGATCTGTCGGCCGAGGACGTGGTGGCGATCTTCCTGGACGGGAAAATGTTTGCCGACGCCACGATGGTTGTGGCCCTGGGCATCACAATTACGGGCGACAAACGCTTCTTAGGCTTCGTGGAGACGAGTACGGAGAACGAGCAGGTACTGACTCCGTTTCTCCGTTCATTGATGGAGCGAGGCCTGGACATCTCTGAAGGCGTGCTGGTGATCGTCGACGGCGGCAAAGGTCTGCGCGCGGCAGTCAAGCGGGCATTCGGTAATCGAGCCCTGGTCCAACGCTGCCAATGGCACAAACGCGAGAACGTGGTGAGCTACCTGTCGAAGACCGAGCAAGCCGCGTGGCGCAAGCGGCTTCAGCGTGCGTACCAGCGCCCGGAGTACAACGAAGCCCGGGCGGCCCTCGAACAGCTCCATGGAGAGCTCGAGGAGCGAAACCAATCGGCCGCTGCGAGCCTTGAGGAAGGCCTGGAGGAGACCCTCACGTTGCATCGCCTCGGCGTGTACGGGGTTCTGGGCCGATCGTTCAAGACGACGAATTGCTTGGAATCGGTCAATGCCCTCGTCGAGGAAAGGTGCGCGAAGGTCGATCATTGGAAGAACTCGAGCCAGCGGCAGCGCTGGTTGGCGACGGCGCTCATCGACATCGAACCACGCTTGAGGAAGGTGATCGGCTACCGTCATCTTCCAAAGCTCCGCGAAGCCCTCAGGCGGGAGCTGAAGATTGAGGCGAAGACGTCGACGAGATCGAAGAAGAAGGTTGCGTGACCAATCGTGAGCCGTGGAGAGTTTCAACTAAGAATGGGCTTGACTCAGGAATCTTGAAGGTGAAATCGGAATTGTTATACCTCAATTCGCAAATTCGAAGGTGATTTCCGACTTTTTTAACCCTCCTTGCGACTTTTGAAAGTGATTTTGACTTTTATGACCCGCTCCACGCAAATTGAAACCGGAAATTGAATTTTTAAACTCGCTTAGCGATTTCTTAAAGGTGAAATCTGAATTTTTAACTGGAAAGTGACTTTTGAAAGTGAAAAGTGATTTTTGAAAGTGAAAAGCGATGGGCGCCAACGAAGAACAGGGGATTTTCGCGCGAAGTCTCCGATTCGATGCTTCACTACGAGAATGGAACTTGTGGAAACGATGACCTGGACTTGAAAAGCGCATAGTTCCTCGTCTAATTCGTTTAAAACGCATATTAAAAAGGGGTTGCAAGGTGTTTCTTGGGGCATGAGCGTGGTTTGTTGAACAGATTGATTCTCACTGTCCGACAAGGTCGTTTGAACTAAGCCGCATTCGCGGCGGACGCTTTGCGTGAATGATGAAGGACCGGGCCTGACTGAGAGAGGGTATCGGGTTGTAGAGATACAGGAGGGATATCTCGATGATCCGAATGACGCCCAACCGCAGGTTGATGCTGGACGAGCTCCAGCGACGGAACTACGCTCCGAGAAGCGTTGTTGCATGGATCGGGGCGGAGATGGAATTCGCCCTTTCCCAAGCGGTAGCGTCAGGCGATACGCTCGAACACAGGCCGTCCGAGTGCGGTCATTGTGTTCAGGACTTTTTGGCCGAGTTGGATCTCCGTGATCTGCCTGGAGAAGCTGCGGGATTGGAGTCTGCGGCCGATGACACCCTTCCAACGGCCGATCTGCGTTTCTATCCGGCTGCGCGGGTTGTACCCTGTGGCCACTTGCCAGGCCATGCGGCCGTTGCTGCGGATCTGAGCAATATGGCGATCCCGAACGGTTGGATCCCGCGCCGATTGCGGTCGGATCGCTGCGTTCTTTGGCGGCGGTATAACCACATCCAGGGTCTCCCCATACCGTTCCCTCAGCAGATCTCGTGTAGACGCTCCATCATAGGCGCCGTCAGCCAGAAAGCCCGCGACCGGGGCATCGAGTTGATCCAGGAGCCCGGGTAATGCAGTGCTGTCTCCAACGTCATCGTGAGTCAGATTGGCGCAAACAATCGCACCGCTGGCCAGGTCCAGTCCGAGGTGGAGTTTGCGCCAGCGGCGGCGTATTCCCTTGATTTTATGCTTCTGCGCGAGCCATTCCCCTTCGCCGAAGATCTTGAGGCCGGTACTGTCCACCACCAGATGGACAGGCACAGATCCGGCTTGCATCATCACCTGAGCGATGCTCAAGCCGTTTGCACGACGCGACAGTGTGGAGAAGTCCGGCACCCGTATATCCAGCCCCATGAGCGTGCCGATGGATCCCATAAGTCCCTGCGTTTGCCGCAACCCAAGCCGATACGCCGTGCGCAGCGTCAGGCATGTCTCGATCGCCAGATCCGAGTATCTCCGCTGGCCACCCCGTGACGTGCGGCGCGGCGCGCTCCACACACTTTGAGCCTCCTCACTGACCCAGATCGTCAGATCACCCCGCTGGCGCAGGCTCTCGTTATATTCCGCCCAGTTGATCACCCGATACTGCGCCTTATCAAACTTGTGCCGTCGGGCTGCGTTGAACTTATGTGGCATCTAAGTTATCCCCGGTGTTGAAAAACACGATGATAAGGCATCCTTCGGGATGATCCATGCAACAAGGTTGCCCTGAAACAGCATTTCCTGCTTGACGGTTGCTTCTTCCCGAAACTCGATCAGTTCTTGTCGCATCCGTGCATTGTCTTCCGCGAGCTTCGCGCATTCCATTTGAACGTCCGCCATTTTCTGTTTTAGTTCCGCGTTCTTAAGCTTATCTGCGACGGTGATTACGTCTTTAATCGCTTCGTACCAGCCCACAAAACACCTCTCAAAGCCGAGCTACCGTACAAATAACCGTACAGGCTCCACTTTACTCGACCGAACGAGTCTCCTAAGTTATTGAAACGAAAAGTCGGGGCGGGGAGATTCGAACTCCCGGCCTCCTGCTCCCAAAGCAGGCGCGCTAACCAGACTACGCTACGCCCCGTGGCGGCCCTGTGGGCCGTGTCCGTTAAAGGTAATGGAAAGGGAGAAGGGTTGCAAAGGAGGATTGGGGCCTGAGAACGAATTCCGTCATCTCTGAAGAGCTTTCCGGCTGATCCGAACAAGGCACTCGATTTCAAAATACTTTTCAGGGCTGTAATTTATGGTTCCAAGGGACGGTCGAGTACCACTTCGATGGTCGTGCCCCGGGGCAGGGTAAGGTCGTCACCCCGGCTCAGGAGAACCTGGGCGACTCCAGCCGCTGCACCGGCCCCGGCTCCGATCGCCACGCCTTTGCCGCCACCACCGATCGCTCCGATGATCGCGCCCGTGCCTGCGGTCTGGGCGACCGTAGTGACGTCTTCGCCTTTTGAGGAGTCACCGCTGACCGTGGCTTCTCCGTTTCTTTCGGCGACACCACCGACGCCACCCAGGCTTCCGAAGATCGGCAGAGTCAAGCCGCTGGGCAGGATGATCGTATGGAAGTTGATCGTCAGTTCTGCCCTCCCCGACACTCTTCCGGGACGCGTCGCGTTTACGATTCGGCCGCGGACGTAGCTGTCCACGGGGATCACGATTTCGTTATTAACCGTGACCGGAAAAATCGTTTGAGCATAGATTCCGTTGCCAGCTTCGGCGTTCTTGGTGGAAATCTCGTTAATCAGGCTCACCGGGATGACGGTGCCCTCGGCTACGACCAGCGGCGGCTTGATCTGGGACTCATCGGGGACTGTGAGTTCTCTCGGTCCTTGTTCCATCGGACCCAGAAGCGCCATTAACATCAATACTGAACTCACCATCGTGGACCTCCTGAAGATTGCCTTAAAGTTTCCCGCGATTGCTCGACCCTTCTCCTTAGAACGTCCCTACCCCTAGTACGTTAGCAATTGATGGTCCTTAAGAGTGTAAAAAATCACTCCTGGGCTTCGGGATGGGCTCCGAGATAGTCCTGGAGCCGCCGAAGCGCCACCCCGCGGTGACTGATCTGGTTCTTTATCTCAGGTTTCAGTTGGCCCGTCGTCATCCCGAAATCTGGGACCCAGAACAGCGGGTCATAGCCGAAACCGTGTTCTCCAGCAAGCGCTAGGGCGATTTTGCCTTCGACACGTTCCTCGACCGTCCAGATCGAACGTCCCTTTCGGGCCACGGCCAGGGCGCAGACAAAGCGGGCGTCACGCTTTTCTTGAGGGATGCCGTCCAATTCCTCCAACAGTTTCTGGTTGCGCGCGTCGTCGGTCGGCGCGTATCGAGCCGAATAGATGCCGGGCCGGCCTCCGAGTGCGTCCACGATCAGTCCGGAATCGTCGGCAACACACAAGCCGTCGATTGAACGGCTGTAGTGCTCCGCTTTCAGAATCGCATTCTCGATGAACGTCGTTCCGGTTTCGTCTATATCGGAGATGCCTTCAGGAAGCGATTCAACTTTCCAGTCGTGAAGTGCACTGAGAACGGCTGCTATCTCGCGCGCCTTGCCGGGATTCTTACTGGCAACGACCAGGGATTTCACCTGTCGCGCATCACTCCGAGCGCCTGCTGCTGCATGTCAATAAGTTGAGATATCCCCGACTCTGCCAGACTAAGGAGTGCGTCCAGTAGTGTTCTGGAGAAAGGTTGCCGCTCCGCGGTTCCCTGAAGCTCAACAAACTCCCGCTGATCCGTCATCACGACGTTGAGGTCTACGTCGGCACTGGAGTCTTCTTCGTAGTTTAGGTCCAGCATCGGTACCCCGTCGACGATGCCCACGCTGACTGCTGCGAGTTTGGACCGGATGGGCAGGGCTTCCAACGCACCCTTGTCGACCAGCTTGTCCATGGCCTGGACCATCGCGACAAAAGCGCCCGTGATGGAAGCCGTTCGGGTTCCTCCGTCGGCCTCGATGACATCACAGTCCACCCAGATCGTCCGCTCCCCCAACAAGTCCAGGTCGGTTGCGGTTCGAAGCGACCTACCGATGAGGCGTTGGATTTCCTGGCTTCGGCCGGACTTGCGGCCCAGCGATGTCTCCCGCGGCGTCCGGCTCTCGGTAGCGCGTGGCAGCATCGAGTATTCCGCGGTGATCCATCCTTTGTTTTCGCCGCGCATAAAGAGGGGTACGGACTCTTCAACGCTCGCCGTGCAGATGACTCGGGTCCGGCCGACTTCGATCAATACGGAACCTTCCGCATGGGGAATGAAATCCGGGGTCATCTGAACCGGACGCAGATCGTTAGAGTTTCGGCCGTCAATTCTCATCGGCGTTCTCACGAAGTAGTTCTATCTGGGAAGTTGTGGAGAGGTCGACACCGAGTGCCATATCGCTGATCGAAAGATCCATTTCCAACGGTAGCAGAAGCAGGCAGTGTCCGGCCAGGGTCTCCTTTTCGGTGCCACCGACCAGAATCTTCACCCGATCGATTGCTTCAAGGTTGTAGGTGATCGAGTTGACGATGGAATATACCGTCGCTTGTTCGGGAAGCACGCCCCCAGGATGGTTGTCCGAAATTGCGATATTGAAGTCCAGATACACGACACCATTTTCAGCCACAAACACCTCGTTGAGCCGCGTGTCTGGAGGCAGTCTGTGGAAGAGATCCGGGTCGTCCCCACCCTGGATTAATTTTTCTACGATCTGGCGGATGCGGTTTTCTATTTCCAACGAATCGAAAATCGTCAGGTCCCGAGTTCGCAACAGCACGTCGTTGTTGTTACCCGGGAAAAACAGCCTTGCCTCAATCGCTGGATCGGTGGGCGCGTAGAGGGGTTCGACGGCTTCTTCGAAGACCGGATCTGTTTCCGATTCCGGATCCGGTCGCAGACTGCCTTCAATACTGAAGAAGTAAAGCGCGGTCAACGATGCGACGACAACCAATAACAGTAGGCTGATAGAGAGGCTGCGTATCATTCAAGCACCTCCATCTTCGACGGCGCCGAATTCGGTAACCGACCGCACGATCGCCTCGATCAGACGGTCCTGAAGCGCAGCGTTCGTCAGTGCCTGGAGGCTGGCAGGATTGTTCGCGTTGCCCAGTTCAACCAGTATTGCAGGCATGGCTGCGCTGGTCAGGACACCAATCGGAGCTTCCCGGAGCAAGAACTCCCAACCGGGAATTGCCGCTGCCAACTGTCTCTGGAAGATTGCTCCCAGTACCCGGCTGCGTGGAAGATTGGACTGGTAGGCCCTGTACCAGGGCCTGAACAGCGTTACCGCAGATGCTCGATCATCAACATCGCCATTGAGGTCGATTCCGTCAGGCCGGTTGGGAAACATTTCTTTCATTACAAACAGCGATGCGCCGGTCTCGGCGGGGTCTCTGGAAACCCCGATATGGAGGCTGATCAGCAGATCGGCCGAGTTGTTGTTGGCGATCGCAGAACGTGTTTCAGCGCTGAGTTCGATGTCCGAGTCCCGGGTGAGAATCACGGTGGTATCGAAGCCGTTCTGAAGTCGGGTGCGGATTCGCCGGGCGAGCGCGAGGGTTAGTTCTTTTTCAAGCGTCCCCGATGCCTGTGCCCCGCCGTCCAGGCCTCCGTGGCCCGGATCGATGACGATTACCCTCACGCCACCGGCCTCGGCCAGTCCCTCCCGATCCGGTGCCGGCGGTGCTGCCACGGATTCGGTCGGGGCACTTTCGGGAACGAAATCCACAAAAAAGGTGCGGTTCTCGTTCGTAGGTGTCAGCCGAACGCTTGCGACCTGAGGCGTCGTTTCAACAAGGATTTTGGAACGCCCGTCGCTGTCGTCAAACCGTACGGATCGAATGGACCCGTCACGGTAGTCGAGCAATTCCGCGGTTGGGTAGATAGGTGCGTGATCGATGGCCAGAATCACTCGGTTTTCTTCGGGAATCTGTTGCACTCGAATATTCACACTGACGTCGGAGCGTATTGTCAGTCGTGTTTCGCCTTGGTTTCCGACGGCGTTGATGGCCAGTCGGGTGGCGGTGAGAGTGCCGGCCAGAAGGCGCGGTGCGCCCGACTGATATCGGAAGTCCACACCGGTGATCTGTTCCAGAGCTGAGGTCAGGAACTCTACAGGCACATACCACTCGGTATTGTCCTTGAAAGGAGCGTGCTCCAACTCCAAGGTTTGTCCGTCTATCGTCAGCGTGTTTCGTTCACTTGTCGCGATCAATGTGCCCAGCGGACCGCGAATCGTGAAAGTCGCCGCAGACGTCGCGTCCGTATATGGCAACCCCATGCGGCGTATGAGATCTGTCAGTTCCACAAACGTAGCGTCATTGCGGAGCGTGCTTGTGGTGGGGAAGGGGCCATCGTTGAAGTAGACAACGAAAGGTAGGAGTGCGCTTGTCTGAGGAGCAAAGGCCTCAGAGGCGAAGAGTCCCACCCACAGCAGGGAGGCGAGGGCCACTGGGAAGACGAACCGGCGATGCGATCGGTCGTGATTCATTGCTGGGATCGGGAAACTCCGGGGCGCAACCCGAATGCCGTCTAGTTTATCAGTCTTCGATCGAAACCGCTTCGCTGCTCGCCGGTTCTGAATTCTGACGTTCAATCCAGTACACGACGACGAGTGAAGCGAGGCCGAACAGAGCGAACCCACCCACCAACGGCAGAATCGTTCCGTTGTACGCCTGCCCGACGGCCGTGCCAAGCACGAGTGATAGGAAAGTTGAGAGCGATCCGACCACAGCGGCCGCCGTTCCCGCGATGTGGCCCATCGGGGCCATCGCGAGAGCATTCAGATTTCCAAAGAGAATGCCCACACTGAAAAACGTGATCAAGATATAGGCCATGAATAGCCATAGAGGCGGATTGCCGCTCAGGGCGTACGCTATTCCGAAAAACAGGACGGAAAGGCTGGTCACCGATAGTAACGAACCCAGCACCAGCGGCCGCATTCCGTGACGTATTACCAGTCGGGCGTTGAGAAAGGACGCGCAACCGAAGGCCAGCGCCGATATCCCGAAGTACAGTGGAAACAGCCGCCCTAAGCCGTATTGTTGTTGGAAAATCTGCTGGGAAGAGTTCAGGTAGCCAATGAAGGAACCAAAAACAAGTCCGGCTGAAATGGTGTACCCGAATGCCGCCCTGTTGCCGAGGACTTCGCGGACGGCAAGCGCAATCCGCGCCCTTGAAAACGGGATTCGATCGTGCTTGGCCAGCGTCTCCGGCTGCCGCAGTCCAAACCACAGTGAAACGACAACCACCAATCCGAGATAACAACCAAAGATCGCCCGCCATCCCGCCAGAATCATGATGCCCTGCCCCAGGGCCGGTGCAACGACGGGAGCCATAATGAACACAGCCATCACGAAGGACATGACCTGGGCCATTGTCCGGCCCTCGTAGCGGTCCCTTACCAGGGCCAGTACGATCGTGCGGGGGCCCGCCACGCCAAGGCCTTGAAGGAACCGTCCCGCCAACATGATGGGAAAACTTGGGGCGAGCAGCGAGCAAACGGAGCCGACAGCAACCAGTCCGAACCCAAGATACACTGTCTTTTTTCGGCCCGTGTTGTCGGAGAGCGGGCCGTAGAATATCTGACCCACGGCGAAGCCCAGGAAAAGCAGGGATATGACCAATTGGCTGTTGTTGGCGCGTTGGACACCCAGATCACGGCCGATCTCAGGGAGCGCGGGCAGGGTCATGTCGATCGCCAGCGCTGCCAGCGACATCATCATCGCCATCAGAGCGACGAACTCTCCGAATCCTGGTTGTGATTCCTTTTCGTTCATAAGTGGGCTGTATCCCAACACATACGCTTCGTTCCCGTATAGACGCCATGTTTGCGCGAACGGGCAGTACAGCTTTGTGGTAGTGCCTCAGTCTGAAATTCCTTTTCCAGTAGGAAGGGGGGATTTCGTTCGGTCGTTCAATCGGACATCCTGTCCGAACGGTCGGCGACCCTCACAGGTGATTACTGTGGGGCTGTCCCACCTGCAATAGCGGGAATGGCTATTTCATCGGCGAGTAGTCGGTTGCGCTCATGAAGACGTTCTCGACCTGGACGTTGACAGGCATTTCAGCGCGCGTTTTGACCCATTCCGGATCGGTTCTGAATGCATCCCATGCCGCGTCCCGCGCGGCGCGATCCGCGTATGCCAGCACGTAGATCAGCGTGTTCGGCTGGGTAGTCGGTTGCCAATATCCGACGATCGTCATTCCGTGCTTTCGGAAAAGCGCGGTCGTACGTTCGCGAAAGCGCGTGTGCAATTGATCGATCGTGCTGCCCTCTCCGACCGTATAGGTCCTCAGCTCGAAGCAGCGGGAATCGCCACTGACGTTCTTGATGTCTGCCCCCAGATTCGGGCCGCAGGGCGCCAGAGGCGGATCTTGCGCGGCCTTCACCGGGAAGGTCCCGGCTACAACCACAACCAGAAAACATAAGCCGACGAGCGTCATTCGTTTCTTCATCGTTCCTCCCACAATCGGAATTCCGATTTTTACTGGCTAATGGTAGCATTTCTCACAATCTGCAGGCGGGCAAGGAGATAGACTGTTTCCACAGATTGTTCGCTGGGATTGCCGGGTCTTGTGTTTGGTGCTGGGCGGGCCGATTCGGGCTGCAGGATCGATCGGGAAATCCGGTTCAGTTCACAGTCGAGGGTACGCTCGAAAAGTTCGGCTCCCTGCATCATCAGAAAATCATTGGCAGTTGGAGTCACGCGGGCGCGAAAGGTGAATTCGAAATCACACTGCAATAGCTTTCGCGACATAAGATTTCGCTCGGTCGAAGATTCAGACATCCTGTCTGAACGACCGGCGACCCTCGCCATCAGGATGATGGCGAGGCCCATTGGGATTGACGGAATACTTAAGCAGGCCTCACGTTGAACCCGATCCCAAAATGACCCGCACCGGTCCCACGGCGCGGGTGGACGGCTTTTATAGTAAAGAGGCGAGCCCGTGCGTCCAGAGTAAGAAGATGATCGCTTCGGACCATGTTGAAATAGTTAAGCACTAAACTTCTGACCGAGGACACTCGCAGCCTGCGGTGAAAGGCGCTGAAAAACAAAGAAGAAACGAAAATGACAAAACACATTACTCCTGTAATCGTGACACTGGCGATGATCGTGTCTCCCGCGCTCGCCCAGAGGACGAACGATCCCTTTTCCGATCCGATCGAAGCGCGTGAGGGCATCATCACCGTCGACTTCGTCGAGTTTGCGGCCCTACCCGATGTCGGCGGGGAAGTGGCGCGTCCCATGATTCTGATCAATGAGGACGGCACAGGCCGCCTGTTCGTCAACGACATGCAGGGTCCGATCTTCAGCGTCAGCTACGACGGAGAATCCGTCACCGAGTACGTCAATACCAACGACGACAGATGGGGCTTCAGTGTCCAGTCGACCAGGAGGGAACGCGGCATGCAGAGTTTCACCTTCCATCCGCAGTTCGGCCAGGCCGGGACACCGGGTTTTGGGAAGTTCTATACCTGGAGCGACGTGACTGACACGGACCCGCCTCCCGACTTCGTACCCGGTGGCGGAGACAACACCCACGACACCGTTCTGCTGGAGTGGACCGCCAGAACGCCCGGCGCTCCGACCTATGATGGTGGCCCTCCGAGGACACTGTTTCGCTTCGAGCAACCGTTTCGCAATCACAATGGCGGCCAGATCGGATTCAATCCTCTCGCTGGGCCGGGTGATGCGGATTTTGGCCTGATGTACGTGGGAGTCGCCGACGGCGGCAGCGGCGGCGATCCGCTCTTCAATGCGCAGAAACTCGATTCGGGTTTTGGAAAGATCTTCCGGATCGATCCTCTCGGTTCAAACAGCGCCAACGGACAATACGGAATCCCCGCCGACAATCCCTTCAATGACGGTGATGACCGGACATTGAGCGAGATCTACGCCTACGGCGTCCGCAATCCCCAAAACTTCGCGTGGGACTCTCGGAACGGAAACATGTTCTTTACCGACATCGGCCAGAACATTGTCGAGGAAATCAGTTTGGTTACCGCCGGGGCGAACCTCGGGTGGAATACCTGGGAAGGGAGCTTTGGTTTCATCAGCCGTCAGGAAGTGAGCACGGAGAGTCCGCGGAGCGATCCCGCCGTTACCTATCCCATCGCGGAATACGGGCAGTTGGATCCTCTCCTCCAGCGCCAATCTGCGTCCATCGGTCTGGTCGTGTACCGGGAGAACACGATTCCTCAACTGCGGAACCGCATCCTGTTCGGTGACCTGCCTAGCGGAGAAATCTTTCACCTCGATGCGGACAATCTCCCTGAGGGCGGGCAGGATGCTATCCGCCGGGTTTTGCTCAATGACGACGGCGAAGCCAAGACTCTGCTTGAATTGATTCAGGACAAGAATCGCGAACAGGGTAAGGATCCGGCAACCCGGGTCGATCTGCGTTTTGGTACGGGCCCGGATGGGCAGGTGTTCGTTTTAAACAAGCACGACGGCACGATCCGCATGCTCGTGCCCAGCGACTAAAGCCGGAAGTTTTCCAAGTTCTCGCTCCGCGGATGCTTCCGCTGGGGTTTAGTGTCGGATTCCTCCGCTGCTTTCGGCGATGTACGTTGACCTTGTACCCGCCGAAGCGTATCGTCCAAGTAGCGGATTCGTGTCGAACTCCTGTTTCGGAGCCACGTGTCCCTTTCCGGAAAGTCCTCGGTTTCCCGCTGCCGAGCTCACGCTTTCCCGCAAGGTTCTCGAAGGGCCCTACAGACAAGCGCCGTTTTCCGAGACCCGTTTGGCTAATCTACCCGCTTGCTCTCCGTCGAAGTCGTCACGCGGAGGGGGGTCTCTGGGCTTCGCCGCCGCCATGGACAGGTTTCCTAGATTTGGTGTCGTTGCCGCGTTTGTTGTCCAGGGGATCGTTGGGAATTTGCTGCTCCGATACGGATCAGTGGAGCGTCGATTCCAGAGGTTAGATAATTAGCAGAATGCAAACTTGGCGTACATCTCGAACAAAAGATGACAGGTGGTACCTTGGCGTGCTCTGTGAGCATTGTGCTTCACCGATCTTATTCAGCCTGGATCGGAGCGAAGGCAACGGTCCGATGAGCAGGTCCGTGAAACTCGTGCTGACCTGCGGGAAGTCAGAATGCGGTATGCGAGCCGACTACAGCGGCGCGGCAGTGTCACGCTTTCGAAAAGGCGAGGACGGCGGCGACGCCGTCGCCGAGGCCAAATAATCATGAAACCTGCCAAGGAAAAGCCTATACCAGCGGAAACAAGAATTTGGTGCGAACGGTGTTGCGTACGCATCGCGCCAAACGAAGAGCGTTCCGAGAGCAAAGGAAAGTGGTATCACCTCCGTTGCCGTCCCAAGCCTTCCCGCACGACTCGAAAGAGCCCAGCCAAAGCCTGAAAAAATCCCAATCGCGTCAGAAGGATTACCCGGCGAGGAGAGCCGCGCAGCTCTTCACGCGGTTGGGTAGTTCCCCAGACCGTTGCTCGCGTTCACCGTGAGAACCTAAGGAGATTCTCCACCGCTGGGATATTGGAAGACCTCATCAAGGGGCACCTTGAAGACGAGGGCAATCCGGAAGGCCACTTCGAGTGAGGGCGAGTACTTACCCAGTTCGATGGCGTTAACGGTTTGCCGTGTGACGCCGATGCGTTCGGCGAGTTCCTGCTGCGTCATCTCGTCTGCGTCAAAGCGCCGGCGGCGGATTCTGTTGGTGATCGAGGTCGGCACCACGTTAGACGCCTCGCCGGTAGTAGACGATGCGCGCGGTGTAGTTCACGATCTCGGCGACGGCAAGCGCGAGTACCACCCCGTAACCGAGGGCGAACTGGTTGGCGCCGAGGTGGATCGTGACGACGGCCAACAGGCTGCCTAGGGCGTATACGTAAGCCCCAATCCGAAGTGCCTTGAGTGCGATCATCTGGTCACGTTCGTCCCGAGGGGCTTCGGCGTCCCGTGGAGCGCGGAGGGCGATGGCAATGTGAGCGACGACTTCGATGACGACGAGGGCCGCAATGCAATAGAGCAGGCCATGGAACCCGGCCAGACTCGACCGTGGTGTCAGTGACCAGGGAACATGAAGAAAGTAAACGAGGGAGACCAGACTGATCGAGATCAGCGAGATCCACGCGCTTTTTTCGCGAAACGACACGTCAGCCTCCTCAAGGTGTTCACAGGTGTTCGGCTTTCCAACTGAATGTATGTAATAATTGTCTTTAAGTCAAATAAATTATATTTAACGTAAATAATATTTGACTGTTATGCCGGAATTCCCCCACAGATCCCTACCTTCATCGCGAAAGTGCTCTTGTTTTGTCCATCTGCTGTCACCATGGTCGACTCATGGAAAGATCGTGACCGTCGCATCCGACGGGGCGTGGGTCCGGAGGCCGATCCGGAACAGGTCGATTCGCTGGCGCGCGACGAACCGTTCCTGGCGGCGCTCTGTGGCTATTCCGTGATGGGCCGGATCGCCACGGGCCCGCATCCGGGTGAGCGCGTCCGTGCTGCGGGGAATCGGGTGGACGGGCGTTATACCGAAGCCGTAACTGGACGCCGGTGTGCCAACTTGGCCGGTTTCAGTCTCCATGCCAACGTAGCAGTCGCGGCCTCGGAACGGCGGGGGTTGGAACGTTTTTGCCGCTACACCGGGCGTGGGCCTCTGGCCACCGAACGCCTCTCCCAACGTTCCGATGACCGGCTCGCATACCGGCTGAAGCGGTCGTGGTCCAAGGGCACGACCCACATCATTCTCGACCCGCTGCAGTTGATTGAAAAACTAACTGCTTTGGTGCCACAGTCGCCGAGGCCATGTGTTCCCAAGATCCAGCGCCCGAATGGTCAGACCGATCGGCGGCTCCACGGTCCCGCAACTACACCATTAAATACATGGGTCCCAGTTGCTGCGCCGCTGTTTCCCCGATCGTTATCGGGCCGAGGGCTCTTATTTCTCCTATACTTCTTGGCCATCAACAACATCGAAGTCGGAGGTCAACTGGGGTGGGGGACGAACATCAGCATCTCGACCGGGCGGGTCTTCAACATTAGGGGTAGCGATCGATGAGTAACCTATCAGACGAAATCATGGCACGGGTTGCGGTGGCGGTGCTGACTATCGCAAGGAAAATTTACTAAACTCACATCATGATCGAAGCCGCCCGATCACTGCCGTCCCTCGTTCGCGGCTTCTTCTTCGGCCCTCGCTGCCGCCTCATTCATACGCTCGGCGGCCAGGCCCGAGCCAACGCTGAGCTCTCCCTCGACACACGCATACTCGAGTATCTGATAATTGTCGTCTTTGACCCAGGGGAGCATGAAGGTCCAGGGTCGGCTCCACGTGGTCGGATCCTCGAGCGTGGCGTAATAGTGCATCCGGGTCGGGCTAACGGGTACGAAACGTTCGGTCAGAACAAAATTCCCGAAGGTGATTCCCCTTTGAATGAAAGATGGTCCGGCTGAAGCCGCGGGCTCGGTGGCCGGCAAGTCCCGGAAGAATCCGGTAATAGGCTGGCGACTGGCTGGGTTCACTATTCCGGTCCCCATCTGCTTGTCTGTGAAATTCCTGGTCTCCACCACAAGGGTACTCCCCTCCCAGTAGCCACGAGAGTCCCCGTTCCACTGGCGGACGTCTGGATCCAGATGAGGGCGTCCGTCAAGCGGGATGACGCGAGTGTCTAGTCGCTCGCGGACCAGCACCACCCAACCGGGCGACTGCATAAACAGCACCGCACTGTTGTAACCCAGTGGACCCTGTGGCGTGTGTGCGGAGATGCAACGCCCTATCGTGCGGAAGTCTTCCCATGAATCGTATGGACCGCGTCCAGGCGCATTCCGATCAGCTTCGTACGCCTCCACCCTCGCATCCCCTTCGGGCGACAGCGGTGGTATCCTCCCATCCGGAGGATCCACAATGAGCGACGTCCTCCGGTCTCTTACGAAGTTCTGCTGGTTCCAATTCGAAATCCTGTTAACCCCGTCCCATTCAGCCCATTCTTCATCCGTCAGAACCGGTTTCCCTTCATAAAGCTCGGGTCGTTCCATCGGGATCCTGTTCTGAAAGTCCCATGTCCCCTGCAGGTCCGGATCGCCCCATGGCGTAGGGGGCGGCGTGTAGGTAGTGGGGGGCGGAGGCCAAGTCGCCGTTAAAACGTCCTCTGGGGTCTGACCGGTGACAGATACCACGGCCGGTGACTCGGATACGATCAGAACAGAGAGAACAGCCGCTGCAATAAGAACTCGATCAAACATCTAATACCTCCGGTGAACGAACCGTCTGTGTTCGACGCGAACAGCGCCCGTGGGTACAGTCTCCCAAGTCTCTGCTGGCCATTTTTGACAGAGGTGCAAATTGTAAGCCGGGAGTTCTGCGCTGTCAACGCAGTGAAAGGTAAGTCAGATCGAAGCGATTCTCAGTGTCCAAAAACGGGACTTTTGTTTGTCTCGCTGGCTCACCAAGAAATCACATCCTCATTGTCGCCAAAGGGCGACTGGCCAAGTTTCAAGTTGGAGGCCGACCGAGACATCGATGGAGGAACCAGCGGCGGCCCCATCATAAATGAATCGGGGGAGTAGCTTGGCGTGGTGTCCGACCGTATTCGCGAGGGGCTGGGTCTCGGAGTCGGCGCTGTTTCCCCGATTATTATCGGGCCGAGGGCTCTTATTTTTCCTATACTCTCGAATAAATTGACAACACTTGGCGCTTTGCTAGACTTGCGCTGTCGTTTGCTTTAGAGCTAGAGGTCTTCCGACAGTTTCTCGTGATGTTTGAGCGTCATTCATTCGCGTCGAGCCAGGATCCATTCGGGGGGAACGTGCCATGTATATTGTCAATCGTGACAGGATCACCGGGACCCTGTGTCTGTTCGTAGCGATACTGGTCTGTTTGCCGGGCTTTGGTCAAACCACTGATTTTTCAGGGGAATGGTCCGAAAGGAGTCACGAGGACAACTGGGACCGGAGGGGCGGTCCATGCCCTTCCCCACAGTGTGGAGGTCCCGCTCTTGGGGATTACCTCGGATTCGCGCTCACCGATGCGGGCCGGATGAGGGCCGAGACCGCGGATGCTTCGGAGTGGGGCCTTCCCGAATTTCAGTGCAGGCCGCACCCGGTCCCCTACATCTGGCGTGCAGCTGGAAACGTGCGGATCAATAAGGAGATCGATCCGGTTTCGCGGCAACTCGTGGCCTACCACATCAACTGGGTCCGGTCCCTAGATCGGACGATCTACATGGACGGACGCCCCCATCCTCCCGAATATGCGGCTCACACCTGGGAAGGTTTCTCGACAGGCCAATGGGATGGGAACACTCTGGTCGTGACGACCACCCACCTCAAAGAAAGTTATCTTCGTCGAAACGGTGTGAAGTTCACCGATCAGGCCAGAGTTACCGAATACCTGACACGGCACGGGGATATCCTCACGATCGTTGCGGTTGTCGAAGACCCCTTCTACCTGAGCGTTGTTGCATGGATCGGGGCGGAGATGGAATTCGCCCTTTCCCAAGCGGTAGCGTCAGGCGATACGCTCGAACACAGGCCGTCCGAGTGCGGTCATTGTGTTCAGGACTTTTTGGCCGAGTTGGATCTCCGTGATCTGCCTGGAGAAGCTGCGGGATTGGAGTCTGCGGCCGATGACACCCTTCCAACGGCCGATCTGCGTTTCTATCCGGCTGCGCTGGTTGTACCCTGTGGCCACTTGCCAGGCCATGCGGCCGTTGCTGCGGATCTGAGCAATATGGCGATCCCGAACGGTTGGATCCCGCGCCGATTGCGGTCGGATCGCTGCGTTCTTTGGCGGCGGTATAACCACATCCAGGGTCTCCCCATACCGTTCCCTCAGCAGATCTCGTGTAGACGCTCCATCATAGGCGCCGTCAGCCAGAAAGCCCGCGACCGGGGCATCGAGTTGATCCAGGAGCCCGGGTAATGCAGTGCTGTCTCCAACGTCATCGTGAGTCAGATTGGCGCAAACAATCGCACCGCTGGCCAGGTCCAGTCCGAGGTGGAGTTTGCGCCAGCGGCGGCGTATTCCCTTGATTTTATGCTTCTGCGCGAGCCATTCCCCTTCGCCGAAGATCTTGAGGCCGGTACTGTCCACCACCAGATGGACAGGCACAGATCCGGCTTGCATCATCACCTGAGCGATGCTCAAGCCGTTTGCACGACGCGACAGTGTGGAGAAGTCCGGCACCCGTATATCCAGCCCCATGAGCGTGCCGATGGATCCCATAAGTCCCTGCGTTTGCCGCAACCCAAGCCGATACGCCGTGCGCAGCGTCAGGCATGTCTCGATCGCCAGATCCGAGTATCTCCGCTGGCCACCCCGTGACGTGCGGCGCGGCGCGCTCCACACACTTTGAGCCTCCTCACTGACCCAGATCGTCAGATCACCCCGCTGGCGCAGGCTCTCGTTATATTCCGCCCAGTTGATCACCCGATACTGCGCCTTATCAAACTTGTGCCGTCGGGCTGCGTTGAACTTATGTGGCATCTAAGTTATCCCCGGTGTTGAAAAACACGATGATAAGGCATCCTTCGGGATGATCCATGCAACAAGGTTGGGAAAGTGAAAGACCGCCGAAATCGCGACCCGCAATGCCGCACCTTTCGAGACTTTCTGTGGGGAGGAGAAGAGAAGAAGGGATTAACCGCGAAGGCGCAAAGACGCAAAGGAAGAAAAAGAAAGAAGGGGTAGGCTGCCTACATCCAGCTCGACTAGAGGTGTATCGGTTAGCAAGAACTTCCTTGAGAACCCATTGAGATCTCGTCAGACAACACTTACACAGACCCGCCCATCTCCCTCTGCGTCTCTGCGCCTCTGCGTTAAAAAAAATTGTGTCGGTTTGACGAACGTGCAGGTCAGGCCGAAAGCTTCGCGGTGAGGATCGCAACAATACGTTCGGCGGCTTTTCCGTCCCAGTACTCGGGGACGCGGGGTGTTTTCCGTTTTCCGGCAAGAATACGTTCGGCGGTCTCCCGAATACGATCGGGGTCGGTTCCAACCAGTTCGTTTGTGCCTTCTGAGATCGTCACCGGGCGCTCGGTATTCTGTCGGATCGTCAGGCACGGAATGCCCAGAATCGTTGTTTCTTCCTGTAGGCCCCCCGAATCGGTCAGGACCATGCGAGCTCCCGACATCAGATTGAGAAACTCAAGGTATCCCAGGGGCTCGGTCAGACGGACCCTGCCGTGGACCATCGCGTCGAGTTCGAACTCCCGGATCCGTTGCGACGTGCGTGGATGAATGGGGAAGATGACTGGAAGCGATGTCGAGATGTCCTGAACCGCGGTCAGAATGCCTTGAAGGATGGCCAGGTTGTCTACGTTTGATGGCCGGTGCAGCGTCATCAGTGCGTAGGCTTCGCCATCGACTCCCAGCCGGGAGGCAACGTTGAGGCCATCGGCGCTCCCCCGGTGCTTCTGCAGCGTGTCGATCATGACGTTTCCGACGAAGTGGATCTTTTCCGCGTTCACGCCTTCCCGCTTCAGATTCTCGTCGGCTTCCCGGCTCGTGGTGAACAGATAGTCCGACAACTGGTCTGTCACGACGCGATTGATCTCCTCAGGCATCGTGCGATCGAAACTACGCAGGCCTGCCTCAACGTGCGCGACGGGTACGTGGAGCTTGGCTGCGACCAGGGTCGCCGCCATCGTCGAGTTCACGTCACCCACGACGATGACCAGGTCCGGGCTCTCCCGCGCACAGACCTTTTCGAACTCGATCATGATCTGGGCGGTTTGAACCGCATGTGACGCCGATCCGACTCCGAGATCGATATCGGGTGCAGGAATGGACAAATCCCGAAAGAAAACCTCTGACATTCCGGCGTCGTAGTGTTGTCCCGTATGGACCAGTAAGTGGCTGATTCCCGGGACCCGAGCGCACTCGGCGACCAGGGGCGCGATCTTCATGAAGTTGGGCCGGGCGCCCACGACGGAAATGATTCTCATGCTATAATTCTGGGCGATTTCCAGTGCATTCGATGCCGTGCGGATCACATCCGAACGGGCAATCGAAGGAGACTATTATGGTGAACTTTGGCTTCGGAATCATCCTTGTTTTTTCGCAGCTCCTCGGTTTGGGAGGCGGACTGCCGCAGGTTATGGAAGCGAACTATTCTGACGATGCCGTCGAAGCCGGCGCCAGCGGCGAGGTTGTCGTCTCGTTCGGAGTACTGGACGGATATGTGATCAACCGCGTGCCGCCGATCCAGTTGAAGCTCCAGCCTGTGGATGGGCTCACCCACGATGCGGCCAATCTGGTGTCGCCCTCAGAAGATCCGAAATCGAATGACGATTACTACGTGGACGTTCCCACGTTCAATGTTGAAGTGGAAGCCGCCATGGCGGGTGACTATGAGATCCCCGGCGAACTCGTGTATTTCTTCTGTTCCCAAGCCGATGGCTTTTGTTCTCGCCAGATCGTCGATGTTGTTGTTCCCGTGACGGCGGAGTAAGCCCCACGGTAAGCGCTCGAAAAT
The DNA here is from genome assembly GCA_965218085.1 of Terriglobia bacterium. Lineage (GTDB taxonomy): Bacteria > Acidobacteriota > Terriglobia > 20CM-2-55-15 > 20CM-2-55-15. The sequence continues at coordinate 2,028,412 of CBDCKF010000002.1, forward strand.
CGAAGGACGCAGTGGCAGAGTTCATTGCGTCCTTTCCTTATTTAGGATAAAAGCGTGTCCTCCGGACTCTCCGACACTACCGTTGAACGGTACCGGCCGAGCATCTTAACGATCGCCAACCAGTTGACGATCTTGAGGATCGTTTTCATTCCGGTGTTGATTATTCTCCTTGTTTACGACCGCCTAGGCTGGGCGCTGATCACGTTCTGCGTGGCTGCGGTGACCGATGGCTTGGACGGGCTTATCGCACGTCATTTCCGCCAGAAAACGTCCTTGGGCGCGATCCTGGATCCGATCGCCGACAAGCTGCTCATGAGCAGCTCCATCATCGTGCTGGCACTACCCCAGATGGGGTTTGCGAACCCTATTCCGATCTGGCTCCTGCTGCTGGTGATTTTTCGTGATGTGTTCATACTCCTCGGTGGCTTGGCCTTCATAATCACATACGGTTTTCGCGTGTTTCCACCAACGTTTGCGGGGAAAGCGAACACCGTCTTTCAATTCATGACTGTGTTTGCCGTGCTCCTCTACAACTGGATGGGCGTTCATGAGAGTGCCGTTTATTTCCTGTTCATCCTGACCGGTCTGCTCACTGTTGTTTCGGGTTTCCAGTACCTCGCCGATGGCCGCAGGCTTCTGGAGCACTGAATGGCTGCGAAAAAGCAGTTTTCTTCAAGCGCCTACGTCCGTAAAGCCAACGATCAGGACCTTGCACGGAAAATGTCGGCTCAGCATGAATACCGGCATGCCCCGCCTACGCATAAAGGCGCCTCTGCTCCCTTACAGATCCTGGGAGTTGAACCCGAATCCCTGGCCGCACGTATCGGCCTTCAAGCCGGTGACGAGATTGTAGAAGTCAACGGTACGCCGCCCAAAGATGTGATCGATCTCCAGTTCCAGATGGCGGTCTTCGGGGAGCCTGTATCGCTGCGGACCCGGCGGCAGACTCACGAGTTCGTGCGGGAAGAATGGGAGAGTCTTGGAGTTGAACTGGAGCCCATCGAACCCTGGGTGTGCGACAACGATTGCGTATTCTGTTTCGTCCACCAGAACCCGTCCGACACGCGCCGGTCTTTACGAATTAAGGATGAAGACTACCGTCTGTCCTTTCTCTTCGGCAACTACCTGACGCTGACCAACGTGGATGAGGCCGAACTGGACCGGATCATCGACCAACGTCTCTCACCCCTCTATATTTCGGTCCACGCCACCGAACCCGAACTTCGGACACGTTTGTTGGGGAACGAGGCCTACGACGGCCTTGATGGAAAACTCGACCGCCTGGCTGTAGCCGGAATCTTCCTGCACTGCCAGGTTGTCCTCTGTCCGGGTTTGAATGATGGCGCGCATCTGGAGCGTACGATCGAGGATCTCTCTCGCCGCTATCCGTCCGTGCAATCTGTTGCCGTGGTTCCAGTCGGACTGACGGATCATCGGGAAAACCTTCCGACACTCGACCCCGTAACGCCGGACTATGCTCGAGGGACGATTGGGCATGTCGAACCGATCCAGCAGCGCTTCAAACAGGACCGGGGATCACCGTTTGTCTTTTTGGGCGACGAATTCTACATACTTGCCGGCCAGCCGATTCCCGACGGCGACCACTACGAGGAGTTTCCCCAGATTGAAAACGGAGTCGGAATGGTTCGGACCTTTCTCGACGAATTCGAAAATTCGGTGAGTCGTTTCGACGGTGGCGCCTTAGATAAGGCTGCTTTAAAGGGTGCTGTCTCCAAAGGAACGCTGTGTACCGGACGACTTTTCCAACCCTACCTTGCCGAATGTGTCGCCCGCCTCGGGATGGACCTCAAGACCCTGGCTGTGGAGAATCGGTTCTGGGGTTCCGGGATCAACGTGGCCGGGTTGCTAACGGGTAGTGATTTCGTTGCGGCCCTGAAGGACAAGGTCTACGGCGACTTCGTCGTTCTGCCTTCCGAGTCGATGGTCGGAGACGAAGGCCTTTTCTTAGACGATATGATGCTCGCGGATGTGGAAAGAGAACTTGGAGTGCGAGTGGTCCGATCCGGCTACAGCGCCACCGAATTCCTGGAAGTACTTCAGAATGAGGCGGAAAGATGACTTTTAACGCAGAGGCGCGGAGGCGCAGAGATCGCAGAGGTTTTTTGTCTGAAGAGTTTCGCTTTGCCTAAATGATCGGGGTTGCCAACAGCGTCATTGCCAACCCCCGAATCTTTGATCAGGCTGGATTTGCACAGGCAATCCCAATCTTCCTCTGCGTCTCTGCGCCTCTGCGTTGAATCTTCCTCTTATTTCTTACTCAACCCGTTCGATCGTCACGCTGTTCATCACCACATCTTCGACCGGACGGTCACTGGCGCCTGTCGGCACGCTGCCGATTGTCATGACGACATCCATGCCATCGACAACCTCACCGAAGACGGAGTGACGGTTGTCCAGGTGGGGTGTCGGCCCAAGGGTGACGAAGAACTGGCTGCCGTTCGTGTTCGGGCCCCGGTTGGCCATGGAAAGAATACCGGCTTTGCTGTGCCGCGCTTCGGGATGGAACTCGTCATCGAATGTATAGCCGGGTCCCCCCGTTCCCGCGCCGTTCGGGTCCCCTCCCTGAAGCATGAAGCCGCTGATCACGCGGTGGAAGATGAGACCGTCGTAATACGGCGTGTCCTGGAAGGATTCATTTGTAGTAGGGTGCGTCCACTCCTTGGATCCGGTCGCAAGTCCGATGAAGTTCTCAACGGTATCGGGTGCCATATCGTCGTAAAGTTTGACGGTGAAGTTGCCCTGGGTGGTGTCGAATCGCGCGTAGACGCCGGGGCCCAGATTCCCATTGCTCTGTGCGAATGCCATCGGGACTACGGCGAACAGGGCCAGGATCAATAGTAATTTCACTGTGCTGCTCCTTATCGGTTTCTTGAAAACGAAGGAAAATTCTAGCATAAGCGAAATCGGGAATGACTTTTACCGCAAAGGCGCAAAGGCGCAAAGAAATATGACGAGATAGGCTGTGTAGAAATTTAGTGGAACTGATAATTCTGGGTTACCAACAATCGTCTTTCCCACCTAAATGTTTCTGCTCGAATCCGACCTCAGTAATCTACTAAGTTTTTCTTCCTTTGCGTCTTTGGGCCTTTGCGGTGATCGCTCTTGATTTCCCACCGAGGAGGTCAGCGGCGCACTTTTCCGGTTGGACCCTTCCCAATTAAGGAATTGATGCCAAATGTGACCCCACTGTAGGATAGCTGCCTGAATCTTGAAGGAGGATGGGTGAGGAAAAGTCTATTGCTGTTGTGGCTTTTTGTGCCGGTGAGCCTGTTCGGACAGTCGACGCTCAACTTCCCGCGGGTCTATACGCAGTCCGATCTCGCGCTCACCGGTTTCGCCATCGTTAACCCCAGCAGCACGGACGCGGATACCACCTTTACATTGCGATCGGCATCGGGTGCCACTCTCGAAGTAGAAACACGAATGATCGCAGCAGGCGGCCAGTTGGTACGGTTGGGTTCGGAGTTGTTCACCGAAGCAACGACACCGGGATGGGTCGAGGTCACCACCAGCGACACTCCAGGACTGCAGGGCTTCTGGTTGGGTGGAGACTTTTCGACCTTCACCGACGGTGCCGAGGCAGCTCCATCGGCGGCCAGTCTGATCTTTCCTCTGGTGGGGGCCAATGCCGAAATCAATATCGCGAACACAGCGGCGGTCCAATCCAGCGTTACGATTTCTCTAAGGCGAGGAGACGGTTCCGAACTGGCGTCATCAATCCAGCCGATTGCGGGGATGGGGGCGTTTCAGTCTTCAACAGCTGCGCTCTTTACTGGTGTCGATATCAGCCAGGCGACTCACATCCTGATGACGGGTGCGGCTTCCATTGCTGCGACGGCGGTTGTGACCGATTTTCTGGTAAGTCCGTCATGGGGCGTTGCCAACGGTGTCGACGCGGCGGCCGCGACGACAGAGCTGAACTTCCCCCACGTTCTTAGCAGTGGCGGTTGGGTGACTACGATAGGTGTGACTAATCTGGTTTCAACGGAGCAAACAGTCACGATCACTTTCTATCCGTGCCCGTCTTCGGGAACATGTCCGGGGAGTCCGACGTCCGTCAATAGAACGCTGGCGGGTAACGGAGGACTCCAGGAGAATGCCGAGTCCCTGTTCGGCTTCACCGGGCCCGACCTCCAGGAAGGCTGGGTGAGTATCACGGGGACCTCGGCCGTTACCGGCTTCGTGGCGTACGCGTTTTCTGCAGCAGGCGGATTGGCCATTGTCCCGGCCCAAGCCTCGGCTCAGACGAGCATGTTGTTCGCGCACATGGCCCAGGCAGATCCCTGGCTGACGGGAGTGGCCTTGCTGAATACTTCCAACACGACTGCGAACGTGGAAGTCTACGTCATGAATCCAGACGGCACGCTGATCGGTGGCGCTCTCGATGCTCCGGACGCCGCGTTCACACTCGAGCCCAACGCGAAGATCGCCCGCTTACTCAACGAGTGGATACCAGCCGCACAGACCAATTAATGGCTTCGTATTTGTGCGCACGACGAACGACGTTCCGCTCTACGGACTCGAGCTGTTCCTGCTGACCGACATTGCCCTTTTGGCCAATGTAGCCCCCGGGGTACTTGCCGACGGCATTACCTACACTCCGCCCGCACCGGTGGGGACGATCACGCTCGACTCGGTTTCACCGGCATCGGTGGCTCGCGGCGCTACGCTGACGCTGACCGGTTCCGGTTTCAGCGCGACAGCATCGAGCAACAGTATCGTGTTCACGACTGCCAGCGGAACGACGACCGAGACGTCGGCCACGGCGACGACGACTATGCTGACCGCCGTTGTACCCTCAACGGCTATAAGCGGTCAGGTTCTCGTACAAATCGGGGGCACTTCAAGTTCGTCCCAGATACTGGAAATCACAGCTTCCGAGTCGACACTGGTTGAAACCAGCGTCAGTGTCTCGGCCGGTCAAACGACGTCCGGTGTGGATATATACGTGCCGGCCCCGGCCGGGAGTCTCAACCTTACGGATATCGGTGTCGGAGATCGGTTCCAAAGCATTACCTTTGCCTCCAGCAGTGCCGAAGTCTCACAGGGCCAAACCACAGACATGATTGTGTCCGGCACGGGGATCAGTGAGGCGAACGGGTCGACAGTTACAGTCAGCGGCACCGGAATCACCTTGTCCAACATCTCTTATTCGGGCGACGTCATGTTCATTCAGATCGATGTCGCCGCCAATGCGGCCCTCGGACCGCGCACCGTCACGGTTACGAACTCCAACCTGGACACTTCCGTACTTTCAGGAGGGATCATCATCAAATGAAGCATCGAACGCACTTCGATCGGAAATCTCTCGTCCTCACCCTCTGTTTCGGAATGGCGATTCTCCTCGGGGCCAGGCCGGCCACGAGCAGCATCGTCAGAGATATGGATCTCGAATCCCTGGTCCGGGAGTCCGACAGCATCATTCAGGGTGTTGTGGAGTCGGTCTCGAGCGAGTGGGACAATGATAAGAAACTGATTTTTACTTATGCATCCATCCGTGTGGACGATCCTCTGAAGGGCGAGCGACGCCGGACATTGTTGATACGCCAGATGGGCGGTCAGGTCGGTGCGCTGGTAATGTCAGTGCCGGGTATGCCGGAATTCAACGAAGGCATGGACATTATCGTTTTTCTGAAGGATGCCGGCAACGGGACGTTTCACGTTGTGGGTCTGAACCAGGGCCGGTATGTGGTCGAAGAAAATTTTGCGGTCGCGAACATTAGCGGCGTGGATCTGTTAAGCCCCAAAACCGATCTTGTCACGGGTACTTCGATTGTCCGGAGAGTGGGTGTTGAGGACTTCAAGGCTCAGATACGGGAGTTGGTCTCGGGAGTGGAGCGATGAAAATGACACGCCTCGAGAAAAGATTACGCTCACTTGCGATCGCAGCCATTCTCCTCATGACGATGCCGCTTCTGGCTTACATTCCGGAAACGAATCTGGACTCGAACGGGAACGTGATCGCTGTGAAGTGGGCCGATTCGTTCATGCCGATCACTTGGCGCATGAACCCGACCGTAAGCCCGAACGTAAGCGGAGACCGGGAACAGGCCGAGGTGTTTCGAAATTCCTTCCAGCAATGGGCGGATGTGACGACTTCGGATGTGACCCTCAGCGAAGGTCAGGTCACGGATCCCTCGGTGAAGCCCGGCCTGGACCTGGTGAACCTCATTACGACCAACGTGACAACGTCCGACTTCAATTCCACGGCGCTCGGGCTGACCGGTGCTTTCAGCTTTACCAGTACGGGAACCGATGCGACGACAGGAACGGTCATAGAATTTGCCGGACAAGTCATTGATGCCGACATCATGTTCAACCCCGACGTCAGCTTCAGTTTGAGCTCCACAACCCCTTCGGACCGCTTCGATCTGGAATCGGTCGCAACACACGAGGTGGGTCACCTCCTGGGCCTGGACCACTCCAACATACTGTCTTCCGCGATGTTCCCGACGATTCTTGCAGGGATCAGTTTCCCGCGAACGATCGGGCTCGACGACAGGATTGGTCTGTCGTCGATATACCCGGACGCGTCCTTTTTGTCTTTAGGCTCCATAAGCGGCATCGTGCGTACGACAGCGAATGCAGCCGTGTTTGGCGCGATGGTTGTGGCGCTGGATCCCAACGGGCAGGCCGCTGCCAGCGCGGTGACCGACCCGGCGGGACTGTTCACGATCCAGGGACTCTCACCCGGAAACTACACCGTATACGCGGAGCCAATGAACCAGCCATTCACCGTGTCCGATGTTTTCACCCTGTCCCAAACCTATCCGGGCCAAAGCGTGAACACCAACTTCACTGTCCGCTACCGCTAGCCACCGATTACACAGATCGAGCGAGACTCCGCGGTCGAATCCTCACGATCCGTGTATATGCGATAATCTCCCCTTCGGGCCTGCTTCTGGGCTTTTCTGTAGATCGTAGAGTTCAGGAACAACCGAGAGGCGCAGAGAACGCAGAGATCGCCGAGTCCGTAGACAAACGAAGTCTCCGCGTCCTTTGCGCACTCTGCGCCTCTCCGTTAGTTCTTGTATCGGGTCAGTAGTGTCCCAACGTTAGTTGAATAGATTCAGTTGTTTGGAGTTCTCCGAGTCTGAATCTTGATAGTCGAGGGCGGAAAGGGCCTTTAAAAGGGGCGTTTTTTCGAAAACGGTGACGCTGACGATCTGGAGAATTCGGTAGAGACTGGCGTTGACATTGAGCCGTTTTTTCACGATGGCAACAAGCAAATAGACCGAGATGGCGGTCCAGATTTGAGTCTTCAGCGCATTGGGGGTTGTGCCGTAGAACGCCTTGATGCGTAGGTGCTGTTTGATCCACTTGAAGAACAGTTCGACCTGCCAGCGGCAGCGATAGAGTTGGGCAATGGTCGCCGCTGGCAGCGCGAAATTGTTGGTCAGGAAGACGAGGTACTTGTTGTGCTCTCGATCGAGAAAGCGAATGCGGCGGAGTTTTTCTGGATAGCGCTTGCGAGAGTAAAAGCCGCGTAGGCTGATGATCTGATCGCTGAGGACTCCGGTGGACTTGTCCACATCGAGTGAATAAAGACGATTGAAGACGAAATTCTTTTTCGCGCGTGTCACGAAGAACGCCGCCGCGACACTGATTTTGTACAGGCGCCGGAAATCCAGATAACCGCGATCCATGATGTAGAAGGCTCCGGGCTCGAAGGCGAGTTGATCCAGAAGATGGAGGTCGTGAACTTTGCCGTGTGTAATCAGGATAAAGGAAGGAATATTGCCGCGCAGATCCAGAACCGTGTGCAGTTTGACAGCTCCCTTGTGCTTGCGGAAGCGTGCCCACGGGAACAGGGAAAGACACAGATCGATCGTTGTGGCATCGAGTGCGTAAACCGTCTGCTTGAGGTCGACACCGAAACTGTCGCCAACATAGAGCTCGCGAGCCATGGAGATCAGCGTCTGGGCGAAGTCGGCATAGATACGCCAATCGCGCACCTGATTCGCATTCGCAAGGGTGTTGCGGGAGACGCGGCTGCGAATGCCCATGTGATAAAGCTTCGTGCCAGCCGAACGCAGACAGGCTTCGATATCGCGCAGACTCTCCCGGTAGGTCAATTGCGCGAACGCCATGCACAGAAACTGATCCCAGCAGGAAAAACGTTGGAGTTTGTAGTTGCCACGGTAGCGATCGACGCATCGACGAAAGTCTTGACGGGGAAGAAAGTCCATCAGCTGAGAGAAGATCGTCTTGCCGGAATTCATAGGCCGCCTCCTGCCGCAAAGTCGCGGAAGGATGCCGCCAGTACGCAATCAAATTCAAATCGATTTTGGCTCTCAGCCGATCTAACATGACCATTCTCAATAACCTATGGGCGACGCCCATCTAAACGTTGGGACACTACTGGTATCGGGTAGTAATCCATGTATGAGAATTTGCTTTATGAGGTGACGGACGGGATTGCTTTCGTCACCGTCAACCGGCCCAAGGTCCACAACGCGCTCGATCGCTTGACGATGTCGGAGTTGCTTACGGCCTTCGAATCCGCTATCGGTGACGATCAGGTGCGGGTCGTGATCCTGACCGGCAGTGGCGACAAGGCTTTCGTTGCCGGTGCGGACATCAGAGAGTTCGCCACTCTGTCTCCCGCCCAGGGACGGGACTATTCCCTCGCCGGGCAGGATGTCCTCAATCTTATAGACCAGCTCGGCAAACCGGTTATCGCTGCCGTCAACGGCTACGCCCTGGGCGGAGGATGTGAGTTGGCGATGGCATGTACCCTACGGGTCGCATCCGAAAACGCCGTCTTCGGACAGCCCGAAGTTGGTTTGGGTCTCTTACCCGGATACGGCGGTTCCCAACGCCTGCCGCGGCTGGTCGGGAAAGGACGGGCGCTTGAGATGCTGCTGTCGGGAGAGCCGGTCTCTGCTGAAGCCGCACTGGCCATGGGCCTTGTTAATCGAGTGGTGTCTCAGTCGGAACTTATCCGCGCGTCGGAAGCCTTGGCCAGGAAAATCATGGCGAACGCACCCCTCGCCGTCCAGTACTGTCTTGAAGCCGTTCATCGCGGCATGGAAATGACTTTGACCGAAGGGCAGTTCCTTGAAGCGACGATGTTCGGGATGTGCTTTGCGACCGAAGATGTAGAGGAAGGAACCGAAGCGTTCCTGGAGAAACGTGCCCCAAAATTCAAAGGGAAGTAAACAGGAGCCGGAACCAATCGCGGGTCTCGGTTCAGAGGGCTATCGCTTTTCGATTGTCGCGGCCCGCTTCAATCAGGAAATCGTCGATCGTCTTCTCGAAGGGGCCCTCAGCGCGCTCGAAAAAACGGGAACATCCCGTGATGGGGTCGAGATCGTACGTGTCCCGGGAGCGTTCGAGCTGCCCTTGGCCGCCCAGAGATTGGCCGAGAACTGTGATGCCGTCATTGCCCTGGGTTGCGTTATTCGTGGCGAGACGCCTCACTTCGAGTACGTCAGTCAGGCTGCCGCCCAGGGCTTGGAACGTGTTTCACTGGATTCGGGCATTCCAATCGGCTTTGGAGTGCTGACGACCGACAACGTTCCCCAAGCCCTGGCTCGAGCCGGCGGTGAAGTCGGGAACCGCGGTTACGATGCGGCCATTGCGGCCATCGAGATGCTGCAATCGCTTCGAGGTCTCTGATCGATGGGGAATCGACGGGCTGCGAGAGAATTTGCGCTTCAGATGCTGTATCAGTGGGATCTTCAGCGCGACAAGGTAGACACTTCGATTGCGACATTCTGGGAAGTGAACAAGGCCGAAGACGATGTCCGCAGGTTTGCCGACCGCCTGGTATACGGCACCGTCGAACATCTTGATATTCTTGATCCATTGATCGAGCGCCACGCGAAGAACTGGCGTCTGCAACGAATGGAAACTCTCGACCGGAACCTCTTGCGCATGGCCGCCCAGGAGTTGTTGCACGAACCGGACACGCCGGCGATGGTCGTCATCGATGAGGCGATCGAAATCGCCCGCCGTTTCAGTACCCGAGGATCTCCCCAGTTCATCAACGGCTTGCTCGACAGTATTTACAAGGAAATCGAGGAGAAGGGGAGCTAACGCAGAGGCGCAGAGAGGCAGAGAATGGCATGTTATGTTGCCGACTTGTGGCCTGATGCGCGTTCCTTGGGTTTAGCAAGGACGCTGTTGAAAATCCATGGCAGTTGTTACACGAATTATATTCACAGCAAAAAAACCTCTGCGTCTTTGCGTCTCTGCGTTGAAAAGTCTTTATGGATGAACCTGAAGAAGTACGGCTAGAGAAGCTCAGGAAGATCGAGGAACTGGGGTGTGATCCCTATCCCACGAGCTACCGTTATACCCACACGATTGCGGCGGCCGTCGAGCAGTTCGAGCCGGACTCGGCGGAGGCGCTCGAAGCCAACCCGACACCTGTAAGTGTCTCCGGCCGGGTCATCGCCGCACGGGCATTCGGGAAGGCCGGTTTTCTGACGATTTCGGAAAGCGGCTCCCGGGTCCAGGTCTATGCCCGGAAGGACAAGTTGTCGGAACGGGATTTCGAACTCTATCGTTTGCTCGACATCGGCGACATCATTGGCTCCGAAGGTGTCATGTTTCGCACGCGCACGGGCGAGCTGACCGTCCTGGCGTCCGGGTTGACCTTTCTGGCCAAGAGCCTGCGGTCTTTGCCTGAAAAATGGCACGGTCTGACCGATATCGAAATTCGCTATCGCCGCCGCTATGTCGATTTGATCGTCAATCGGGACGTGCGGGACATATTTGTAAAGAGAAGCCTGATCATCCGCGAGTTGCGGCGTTTTCTAGACGATCGAGGCTATCTTGAGGTGGAAACGCCGATCCTGCAGCCGATCGCCGGCGGCGCGCTGGCCCGGCCGTTCCAGACCCACCACAATGCTCTCGACATGCCCCTCTACCTTCGGATCGCACCGGAACTCTATCTGAAGCGCCTCATCGTTGGGGGATTGACACGGGTCTACGACCTGAACCGCAACTTCAGAAACGAGGGCATATCGTTCAAGCACAATCCCGAATACACGATGCTGGAGTTCTACCAGGCCTACAGCAACTACACCGACCTGATGGATCTCACCGAAGAAATGATCAGGACGGTCGTGGACAAAGTCTGTGATTCCCGCACGATCATGTACGACGGCGTCGAGGTGGATTTCAATCAATGGACCCGGATGACAGTCAAGGAAGCGGTCGTTAAGCACTTCCCGGGCGATGCGATCGACGAAGCGGCCTTGTCGGACCTTGGCTCCGTGAAGGGTCTGTTGGACAGGGTGAACGCCGACTACAATCCCCAACTCCCCCTGGGAATCCTTATCGGTGAGCTGTTCGACGCCGTAGCCGAAAAGCATCTGGTTCAGCCCACCTTTGTCTACGACTATCCGATCGAGATGTCGCCTCTGTCGAAGGCCAAGGCCGATGACCCGAGCCTCGTCGAGCGATTTGAGCTGTATGTCGCGGGCATGGAACTGGCCAATGCCTACTCCGAGTTGAACGACCCGATCGACCAGAAGCAGCGCTTTGAAACCCAGTTGGAAGCGCAGGCGCGGGGTGACGACGAAGCGCACGCCATGGACGAAGACTATGTCCGTGCCCTTGAATACGGTATGCCCCCCACAGCCGGAGAAGGCATCGGCCTGGACCGCCTGACGATGTTGCTATCCGATTCCAGATCCATCCGGGACGTCATCCTTTTTCCCCATCTCCGCCCGGAATAAACCGGGAATTTTTAACACGAAGGAACCTTGTTGCATGGATCATCCCGAAGGATGCCTTATCATCGTGTTTTTCAACACCGGGGATAACTTAGATGCCACATAAGTTCAACGCAGCCCGACGGCACAAGTTTGATAAGGCGCAGTATCGGGTGATCAACTGGGCGGAATATAACGAGAGCCTGCGCCAGCGGGGTGATCTGAGGATCTGGGTCAGTGATGAGGCTCAAAGTGTGTGGAGCGCGCCGCGCCGCACGTCACGGGGTGGCCAGCGGAGATACTCGGATCTGGCGATCGAGACATGCCTGACGCTGCGCACGGCGTATCGGCTTGGGTTGCGGCAAACGCAGGGACTTATGGGATCCATCGGCACGCTCATGGGGCTGGATATACGGGTGCCGGACTTCTCCACACTGTCCGGTCGTGCAAACGGCTTGAGCATCGCTCAGGTGATGATGCAAGCCGGATCTGTGCCTGTCCATCTGGTGGTGGACAGTACCGGCCTCAAGATCTTCGGCGAAGGGGAATGGCTCGCGCAGAAGCATAAAATCAAGGGAATACGCCGCCGCTGGCGCAAACTCCACCTCGGACTGGACCTGGCCAGCGGTGCGATTGTTTGCGCCAATCTGACTCACGATGACGTTGGAGACAGCACTGCATTACCCGGGCTCCTGGATCAACTCGATGCCCCGGTCGCGGGCTTTCTGGCTGACGGCGCCTATGATGGAGCGTCTACACGAGATCTGCTGAGGGAACGGTATGGGGAGACCCTGGATGTGGTTATACCGCCGCCAAAGAACGCAGCGATCCGACCGCAATCGGCGCGGGATCCAACCGTTCGGGATCGCCATATTGCTCAGATCCGCAGCAACGGCCGCATGGCCTGGCAAGTGGCCACAGGGTACAACCAGCGCAGCCGGATAGAAACGCAGATCGGCCGTTGGAAGGGTGTCATCGGCCGCAGACTCCAATCCCGCAGCTTCTCCAGGCAGATCACGGAGATCCAACTCGGCCAAAAAGTCCTGAACACAATGACCGCACTCGGACGGCCTGTGTTCGAGCGTATCGCCTGACGCTACCGCTTGGGAAAGGGCGAATTCCATCTCCGCCCCGATCCATGCAACAACGCTCATCATCGGTGCGGGGTCCTGGCTCAGTGCGCCTTGTTTGACATCCTCGACAATTCCGATGATTTGACGCTCCGGTTCGAGGGCGAACTCCCGCATTACGTTCCGGCCAATGATGAGACGGTCGTCGAGGGGATCGGCGTCGGGCCAGGTCTGCTCGGCCATCGTCCGGTTGATGACGACGACGGGAGGCGTGGCTGCGGTGTCGCGTTCGTCGAACACGCGGCCGCGAACAATGGGGATCTTGAAGACATCGAAATAGCCGGGCGAGGAGGTGCCCCATCCGCCTCCGCCGTGACTTGGGCGATCTTCGAGCGGTCTGCCGACCACGACGAACGGCAGGCCGTAGCCGCCCTGGAGGGGCACACAGCACGTGGCGCTCGCGCTCTCCACGCCGGGGGTGGTGCGGAGCCGTTCGAGTCCATTCGCGATCATCAGGTTCGCCCCCGCAGTGGTTTCGAACCGGGAACCGCTCAACGAAGTGCGCAAGATCAGAACGTTCGAGGCGTCAAAGCCCGGATCCACATCTGCCAGGGAGATCGATGTTCGAACCAGCAATGCGGAGCCGACGACCAGGATCAGCGCCAACGCGACCTCGACCAGAACAAGCAATGATCGTGCTTTGTTCTGACGAAATCCCGTTGCCGATCGGCCGCTGGATTCCTTCAGGTTCCCGCTCAGATTGTGGCGGGAACTCTGAAGGGCTGGAATGATGCCAAAGATGACCGCGGTAACGAGAGTTGCGCCCAGGGCGAATGCCAACACCCGCCAATCCAATCCGACCAGGGATCCGTTCGGTCCGACGCGAGGCAGGTTGGCGGTGTTCACAGCCAGCAGCGCACGAACCCTGACGAGTCCGATCGCGAGACCGAGCGCTCCGCCCATTGCCGATAGCAGTACGCTTTCGGTCAACAGCTGGCGCACGATGCGTTTGCGGTCGGCGCCTACCGCCGCGCGAACGGCGATCTCATGCCTGCGGCCCGTGGCGCGGACCAGCAACAGATTGCCTACGTTAGCACAGGCGATCAGGAGGAGCAGGGCCACGGCACCGGTCAGTACGAAAAGCGACGGCCGAACGTTTCTGACAAAGACATCTTGAAACCGTTCCACCGAGAAGCGGGCGTCTTCTGACAATACTTGGGGGAACTTTTCCTTGTACGCCGCCGAGGACGCCCCCAGCCGAGAGTCGGCCTGGTCCAGCGTTACGCCGGGCCGAAGCCGGGCGGCAACGGCAAAGTAGTGACCTTGGTCGCTGGTGTTGGGTTCCAGCTGAAAAGGAGTCCAGACGTCTGCCCGCGGGCCGAACTCGGTTGTGAATCCCGCGCCAACGACGCCGATGACGACGTAAGCGTCGTCGCTGAGATCGATTGTCGTTCCTAGAATGTCGGGATCTTCACCGAAGCGTGTTTCCCAGACTTCCTGACTGATCAAAGCGACTTTGGTACCTCCCGGAGCGTCCTCCTCGGGAGCGAACGCTCTTCCTTGAATGATCGGAGCGCCGAACAGGCTGAAGTACTCCGCCGAGGCCTGGACGGAATCGAACTGTTCAGCGATGTCGCCGCCCGTGTAGTTGAGCGTGTTGTTGCGGAAAGCCGTGACGTTCTGAAGGACGTCGCTCTGTTCGCTCCAGTGCTGAAATTTGGCGGGCGATCCGCCGGGATTGACGCCCTGAGGCGCGCGGGCAAGTAGCCTGACGATCTGATCAGGTTCGGGAAGAGGGAGCGGCTTCAACAGGACTGTGTTGACCAGCGAAAATACAGCGGTGTTTGCTCCGATACCGATCGCCAGAGTCGCGATTGCGGCGATGGTGAATACTGGACTGCGGAGGAACATCCGCAGCGAGTACCTGAAATCCTGGACAAAAGTATCCATAGCGTACCTGTGACGTTGTGTAAGCGAGAAATAAAGCTGATGAAATCTAACTACAGCGAAATGGCGGGGTCAATCAATCAGTGTGGGTCCGGAGTCATGGAGGTTCCAAGCGGAGGCCGACGCTCACCAGAACTTGCCATAGGGAACATCAAGAACCCTCTTCCAAACAGCGACTTGTGGAGTGCGGCACTTGTCCGATAGGCCGAATTCTGGGACATCAGGAAGCAGCTCTCAATGGACGTATAGCCGGTTATACGGCAAGTGACCCGCATCGGAAATCGGATTCCCAGAAACGGACTGCTGGATCCTTTGAGTTGCACGACTACGAAACACTTGGCGACTACTCGTTAGCGATCCGGTTCTGGGCAGCGCTGGTATCGAATCCCCGTCGCTATATTCGGCGATTACATACTTTTCCGTCTACTAAGAGTAGCGGTGGTTCTAGGGGCCAGCGGATCGATATCTCGACTGCGTGCAAGAGCAAGCTGGAACGGGTCGCCGACTCCCTCTCCTGTTCGACTCTGATGCCGTCATACGGTGTTATGGGAACCCACAAGTGGTCTAGCAGCCCGTGGTTAAAGTCCACTTCACAGATTCAAACGGACCCGATGCGACCGTATCGCGAAGAATGATGAGTGAAGGAGGACGGGATATGGGCATGGGACGAAAGAGACGACGCCAGGAATCGCTGTGGATCGCGACACAGGAGTTGCCGCGGACCAAAGGACACGTGTTCTACGAACGGGTGAACCGGATTCTGGAAGAAGACGGATTCGACCCGTTTGTTGAAGAAGCCTGCCAGAAGTTCTACGCCCCGGTGATGGGTCGGCCCGGTGTCGTGCCGGGTGTGTACTTTCGGATGCTGCTGGTCGGCTACTTCGAAGGGATTGACTCGGAACGCGGCATCGCCTGGCGGTGTGCCGACTCGCTGAGCCTGCGGGAGTTTCTGGGCATTGGGCTGACCGATGGTACCCCGGATCATTCCAGCGTGTCGCGGACACGCCGGCTGATCGATCTGGAAACCCATGCCCAGGTGTTCCACTGGATGCTGGAGCGGCTGGCCGGGCACGGGTTGATCGACGGGAAGACGGTTGGCGTGGACGCGACGACGCTGGAAGCGAACGCGGCAATGCGGTCGATCG
This sequence comes from Terriglobia bacterium, assembly GCA_965218085.1. Taxonomy (GTDB): domain Bacteria; phylum Acidobacteriota; class Terriglobia; order 20CM-2-55-15; family 20CM-2-55-15. Next base: position 2,044,261 of record CBDCKF010000002.1, read on the forward strand.
TGCGGCGAGACACCAGGAACAGTTATGAGGACTTTCTGAAGGAGTTGGCCCACGCTTCGGGCATTGAAACGCCGACACGAGCCGAACTGGCGCGACTGGACCGGAAACGGCCGAAGAAGGGATCGAACGACGACTGGGTGCATCCCGACAACGCGGATGCGCAGATCACCAAGATGAAAGACGGCCGCACGCATTTGGCTCACAAGCTGGAACACGCTGTGGATATGAAGACCGGCGTCGTGCTGGGGGTGACGGTTCAGGGTGCTGCCACCGGGGATACGACGACAATCAAAGAGACGTTGATCCGCACGGCCGAGAACATGGAGAAGCTGGCAAGCAACCCGAAAACCGAAGCGCAGATTCGAGAAGATTGGTTTTCTGAAGTCGTCGCCGATAAGGGATATCACAGCAACGAAACGATGGTCGATCTTCGCGAATTGGGGATACGCACCTACATCTCGGAACCGGATCGGGGCCGTCGCCGCTGGAAGAACAAGCCGGACGAACAACAGGCTGTCTATGCCAATCGCCGTCGAATCCGTGGAGAACGCGGCAAGGAGTTGTTGCGGCATCGCGGCATGATGCTGGAACGACCCTTCGCTCACGGTCTGGAAACCGGCGGCATGCGACGGGTTCACCTTCGAGGACGGGAAAATATCCTGAAACGGATCCTGGTTCACTACGCGGCCTTGAACCTGGCGTTGATCCTGCGCCAGAAGTTCGGGCAGGGCACGCCACGGAGCCTGCAGGACCGGTCTGCGGCATACTTTGCCGCTCAAATCGTGCTCTTCTGCGTCCAGATGGCGCTTCAAACGCATCATGAACTCCGTCAGCTGGATATCGAGCCCAACGTGGCTATCGAATCCGACGTTACGACTGTGTCAGAGAATCTCACTTCTGCCACGGGCTGCTAGGCACGCATCGAGCATACGTGTCCCGCGATTTAGTTCTGGCTTAGTAGAAGGAGTCTCGCGAGGAACGCGAGCACTGATGCCGAATCCAAAGACGATGTCTGACGTTCGCCCAAAGCTGAGGTATCTGATTCCGAATCGTAGTGCATTCTGACACTACGGCTGGCCCACGGGTCATCCCTAACTGAAACGCAATGCGCTTTTTTGATTTTGTTGCAGACAAAGCTTGACATCGCCATATTCCAGACTATACAGTCTGGAATCATGCCGAGACACCGAGAATTCGATCCTGACCAGGCACTGCAAACGGCGATCGCGCTGTTTTGGGAAAATGGCTACCACAGCACGTCGGTCGATGAAGTCGTCAAGCGTTCAGGCGTGGCCAAGTACGGCATATATGGAACTTTCGGGACGAAACGCGAGCTGTTCAAGAAAGCACTGATCCAGTACGCCGACGACCGAAAGAAAGACATTCAACGCCCTCTTCGCGCACCCAATGCCTCACTTCCTGAAATACTTTCCTTCTTTAGAAGGACTGCAAAGCTGATGACGGACACGGCCTACCCAAGTGGGTGTCTGATTGCGAACACGGGAATCGAACTCGGGCAAAGCGACCCCGAAATTCGCGATTGGGTCAAGGACTTCTTTCGTGACTTGGCCAGCATCATGCAGCGATGTCTCGAGCACGCCGTGGAGGAGGGACGACTTGAGAGGGCAACGGATGTGGATTCACTTGCGACCTATCTCGTGACAGAGTTTCGGACGGCGCTGATGTTAGCCCGGAGCGGACATTCGCGACGGGATATTGAGAGGCAGCTCGAGGTGGCTCTTCGGGTGCTTCGTTAGATTCATTTTTTTTGGCCAATTCCAGACTATACGGTCTGTTACTTGGATTCACAACGAGGAGGCACAGATGTCAGAGATACAAACCTTGTACGAGCGTAACGCCCAGTTCGCGGAGCACTTCAGCTTTGCTGAACTCAACATAAAACCGAAGCTCTCGACCGTCGTTCTCACCTGCATGGACTCCCGGGTTGATCCAGCTTACTTCCTGGGACTTGAGCCTGGAGAGGCCCTCGTTCTGCGCAACGCGGGTGGGCGAGTGACTGAAGACGTCGAGCGCGACTTGGCGTTTATCTGGACGATGACCGCCCAGATGACCGGAGGCGTACCCGACGTGTCATTGGCCATTGTCCACCACGCTGACTGCGGCCTGGAGCGATTGGCAGACCCTGCAGTCCTGAAGATGGTGAGCCAACGGTCAGGAATAGCGCTCACTTCGTTACAGCGGTTGGCAATTCAAGATCATGACCTTGCGTTCGGGGAAGACATTGAGCGCCTCAAGGATTCGTCGCTCGTCCCCAACGGACTCATCGTATCGACCCATCTCTATGAGCCGCAGAACGGGCGAACGAGTCAACTTCTGGCTCCCGTTCCCCTCGCCTCAGAAGGAATCCATGCATGAGGGCCCTGAACTATTCCAAGGGATGTGAGTAACAGAAAGAGCAATGTGCGGCTGGAGTGAAAACAGGTCCGCAATCTTGAAAGGAGAGCAGACATGAAAGTTTTCGTCGCAGGTGCGACCGGAGTGATCGGGCGATCGCTCTTACCGCGGCTGATTGAAGCGGGTCATTTCGTCACTGCCATGACTCGCAGCTCGGCTGGCGCCGAGAGCCTAGCGTCACTGGGCACAGATCCGGTTCTTTGTGACGTCTACGATTCAAGTCGAGTCACGGACGTCGTTCGACAGGCGCAACCTGACGTACTAGTCCACGAGCTCACCTCGCTGCCCAAAGCCATCGATCCCCGAAAGATTGAAACACAGCTCGCCGAAAACGATCGGATCCGGGTTGAGGGTACGCGCAACCTGATTCGGGCGGCAACGATGAGCGGGGCGAAGAGGATCGTTGCTCAAAGTATTGCGTTCGCCTACGCCCCCGAGGGCGGACCTGTCAAGGAAGAAGACGACCCGCTTTGGCTGGACGCACCGTGGCCGTGGCGGCGAACGATAGAAGCTGTGGCCGAGCTGGAAAGGCAGGTGCAGTCAAACCAGGGAACTGAGGGGGTCGTCCTCAGGTACGGAAGCATTTATGGGCCCGGGACCGCTTATGCGGCGGAGGATGGTGCGATTGCGCACCTCGTCCGCAAGCGTCAGTTCCCTATAGCCGGATCCGGCTCGGGCGTGTTCTCGTTCGTCCACGTGGACGACGCCGCTTCAGCTACCGTGTCCGCGCTCGAGAAGGGCCGCCCAGGAGTTTACAACGTGGTCGACGACGAACCGACACCCATCCGAGACTGGTTACCCGACTATGCGGAGGCGCTCGGTGCCTCCCGGCCTAGAAAAGTCCCTCGCATCCTGGCCAGGGCGCTAGCCGGCGGCTACGGACTGTACCTCATGACGGAGCAGCGGGGAGCGTCAAACGCTAAGGCCAAGAACCAACTTGACTGGGTACCTGAGTTCGCCACGTGGCGGGAAGGATTCCGAGTCGCACTGAGCTCCGAAACTTCGACTGAAGACCATGCCAATCCAGTGGATGTTTCGCCTCAAGAAGAGGAGATACAGACATGACATTACTTCGCGCAATTCAGCAATTCGACTCTCAAGCCTTCGGCCGCTGGGTGATCCGCTGGCGCTGGCCGGTGCTCGCGATTTCTCTTCTCGTGACACTGGCGGTGGCCAGCGGCGGCCGCTTCATCACCTTCGAAGACAGCTATCGCTACTTCTTTCGTGAGGACAATCCCCAACTCCAAGCCTTCGAGCAGGTGCAGAACATTTACACCAAGAACGACAACATCCTCTTCGTGTTGGCGCCGGACGATGGGACCGTCTTTTCGTCCGAGGCCCTCAGTGCCGTCGAGGAGTTGACCGATGCGGCCTGGAGGATTCCCCACGCGATCCGGGTCGACTCGGTGACCAATTTCCAATACACCCGGGCTGAGGGCGACGACCTGATCGTCGCGGACCTGGTCGAGGGAGCAGGTGGCTTCAACCCGGCAGACGTCGAGCGGGTTCGCGAGGCAGCATTGGCGGAACCTTTGTTGCGCGACAGACTCGTCACCGGGCGCGGAAACGTGACCGGAGTGAATGTCACGCTGGAACTGCCCGGAGAAGAGCCGATGGAACAGACCCCTTCGGTTCTGGGGGCCCGAAAACTGATCGAGGAGTTCGAAAGCCGATATCCGGGCCTCGAGATCTACCTTACAGGTATGGCCCTGTTGAATCAGTCGTTTCAGGAGGCCGCCGTCGCCGACCTGACGACGTTGATGCCGCTCATGTTCGGCATCCTAGCTTTGATCATGGTGCTGCTGTTGCGCAGCGTCAGCGGCACCCTCGGCACTCTCTTTACGATTACTCTTTCCACCGCTGCAGCGATGGGCTTTGCCGGTTGGTGGGGCCTTCCGATCACCGCGCCCTCCAGCGTTGCGCCCACGATGATCCTGATGCTCGCTATTGCCGACAGCATTCACATTCTCGTCACCATGCTCCAGCAGATGAAGCGCGGAGCAACGAAGAACGAGGCGATCGTCGAGAGCATTCGGTTGAACCTGCAGCCGGTGTTCCTCACCAGCCTAACGACGTCCATTGGTTTTCTCAGCATGAACGCGAGTGATGTCCGCCCTTTCAACGATCTGGGAAACATCACGGCGGTCGGGATCTTCGCTGCCTTCCTCTATTCCGTCTTCTTCCTGCCGGCTTTGATGTCGGTGTTGCCTGTTCGGCAGGGTCGGAAGACGCGCGTTGTGAACCCGATGAACGATGGAGGGATGGGCGCGGTCGCCGGGTTCGTCACGCGAAACCGTCGCAGCCTTCTCGGAACGGGTGCCACAGTGCTCCTCCTGTTGGCGTTGCTCGTCCCCTCCAACGAGCTGAACGATCAATTCGTCGAGTACTTCGACGAGAGCATCCCGTTCCGCGGTGACACCGACTTTGTCATGGAGAATCTCACCGGAATCTATCAGATCGAGTACTCCGTCGGTGCGGGCGAAAGCGGGGGGATCAGCAATCCGGAATACCAGCGAACGCTCGACCAGTTCGCACGATGGTTCCGGACCCAGGAGGACGTCGTTCATGTCAGCACACTCTCGGACACGCTCCGCCGGTTGAATCAGAATATGCACGGTGACGATCCGGAATGGTACCGCCTGCCGGATTCCCGGGAGTTGACGGCACAGTACCTGTTGCTGTACGAGATGTCTCTCCCCTACGGATTGGACCTCAACAACCAGATCAATGTCGACAAGTCGGCCACCCGCATGGTGGTGACGGCCGATAACGTCTCGACGACGCGTCTCCGCGAGATCGTGGAGTCGGGCGAGCAATGGCTCGAAAGCAATGCTCCTGAGTCGATGTTCAGCCGCGGAGTGGGACCGGGCGTGATGTTCGCCTACATCTCGGGCCGCAACGTCCAGAGCATGTTGCTCGGAACGGTGATCGCGTTCGGGCTGATTTCCCTTTGCCTCGTCGTAGCTTTTCGCAGTGTGAAGTTCGGCCTCTTGAGCCTCATCCCCAACCTGGCGCCCGCGATCATGGGCTTCGGTGTCTGGGGTCTGCTCGTAGGGCGGATTAACTTGGGTCTTTCGATCGTGGCGGCCGTGAACATGGGCATCATCGTCGACGATACCGTGCATTTCCTCAGCAAGTACCTGCGGGCACGCCGCGAAGAAGGCCTCGATCCCGAGGCGGCGGTCCGATACCCGCTTTCTTCCGTCGGAGCGGCCATGACCGTGACCAGCCTCGTTCTAGTCGGTGGCTTCTTCGTGCTCGCTCTATCCCCGTTCGACATGAATGCGGGGATGGGTAAGCTGACGGCAATCACAATTCTCTTTGCGCTTGCGGCCGACCTGTTGGTCCTGCCGGCCCTATTGCTGCGCTTCGAATCCCGAAAGACCGTATCGGTAAAGAACTCGATGGTTGAGGTGCAAGGCGCACTCGACACCGTCGATTGAAACCAGACCAGCTCAATGAGGAGAATGACAATGACTCGTTTCACTTCAGCAATGTTCGTGATCGCGATGATCACGTTTTCACTCACAGGGATCTCCGAAGCTCAGACGCCCGAGCAGAGAGGATTGGAGGTTGCCGTCGAAGCTGACCGCCGTGACACCGGTTGGGGAGACAGCAGCAACGAACTCCAGATGGTCCTCCGCAACCGGCATGGCGAAGAAAGCACGAGGGAGCTGCAGAGCCAGAACCTGGAAGTTTCGGGAGACGGCGACAAGCTGCTCATCATCTTCGATCATCCTCGTGACATCAGCGGCACGGCCTTCCTGACCTTTACCCACACGACTGGTCCGGACGACCAGTGGCTTTACCTACCGGCGCTCAAGCGCGTCAAGCGGATTTCCTCGAACAACAAGTCGGGACCGTTTGTGGGAAGCGAGTTCGCCTACGAAGACCTCACGTCGCCGGAGGTGGGAAAGTACATGTACAAATACCTTCGGAACGAAACAGAAAATGGTCTGGATTCGTATGTCCTCGAGCGTTATCCGGTTGATCCCAAGTCGGGATACACGAAGCAGATCGTCTGGTACGACACCGAGCATTACCGGCTCCAGAAGGTGGAGTACTACGACCGTAAGGGAGACCTGTTGAAGACCCTCACCTATGACGGGTACCGCCAGTACCAAAATCAATATTGGCGCCCCGATCGCATGTTCATGCAGAACCACCAGACCGGAAAGAGCACCGAACTCGTCTGGTCGGAATACCAGTTCAAAACCGGCCTTGAAGACCGCGACTTCGATCGCAACAGCCTGCGTTCGGTTCGTTGAGGGCGGAGCGTGCGGAGGAGTGTGAGGGAAGGAGGAGTCATGATGGAAATTGAAAAGACTCGAGAGTTGAGATTCCTCAGCGGTCTGGTGTCGGCAATGCTCCTCCTGACCCTGACCGCAGGCCCTGCAGCGGCACAGGATCTCCAGGGATACATCTCGGTGGCCTATCGAGGTTTCCTCGAGAGATCGTCCTTCGAAGGACCCGGACGCCAGAACCTTTCATTGGTGATGAAACCGGACCTCTACTGGCAGTGGGACGGATTGGGGGACCTCGTCTTCGTGCCTTTCGTCCGCTTAGATCAATCGGACTCGGAACGGACGCACTTCGACGTTCGCGAGCTGCTCTACCGCAGGCGGGGACGCAGTTGGGAGTTTCGGGCCGGCATCGGACAGGTGTTCTGGGGCGTGACAGAGTCTCAGCATCTGGTTGACATTATCAACCAGACCGATCTAGTCGAGAATTTCGACGGGGAAGACAAGCTCGGCCAGCCAATGGTGAACCTGTCGCTGATCCGATCCTGGGGCATCCTGGATGTGTTCGTCCTTCCGGGATTCCGTGAGCGCACCTTCCCCGGTTCAGACGGACGCTTCCGGACGGCGATTCCCGTGGATACCAGTCAAAGTCGCTTCGAGTCGGATCTGGAACAGCGCCACGTCGACTTTGCCGTTCGCTGGTTTCATTCCCTGGGCGACTGGGAGATCGGGCTCAGCCACTTCTATGGAACGAACCGTGAGCCTCGATTTGAACCGGGCACCGATCGGGACGGCCGCGACGTACTCGTCCCATGGTACGACCTGATCCATCAGACCTCACTCGACCTGCAACTGACACGGGGCGGGTGGTTGTGGAAGCTCGAAGCTATGGGAAGGAGTGGACAGGGGCCGCGCTTCGGAGCCCTCACCGGGGGATTCGAGTACACTTGGTCCAACCTCCGGAATAGCGGGAACGATATTGGATTCCTGGCGGAATACTTGTATGACAGCCGCGGTCGTCGGGCAACGTCGCCGTTTGAGAGGGACCTCTTCGTTGGGACGCGAGTCGCGCTGAACGATACGCAGAGCAGCGAGCTGCTCGTCGGCGCGATCCTGGATCGCCGGACGGGTGCCAGCCTGATCAACCTTGAGGGGAGTCGCCGAATAGGGGATCGGTGGAAAGCCACTCTGGAGATTCGCTCGTTTGTCGGTGTGCCAGTGACCGACCGCACTCTTGCCAGCTTCAGGGAAGACGACTATGCCCAGTTGGAACTGTCATGGCACTTCTGAAGTTGACGCTAGGAGCCGAAGGAGGCTGACGCTCAGGAAGCGCCGATCTGGGAAGTAGGCACTTGGACGTGCTAAACAACACCTCTGTTTCGGGGACATGGGTTGTTGGGCTACCTCCAGGGATTACTCACAATAAACGGCGTTTCGTTTACCGATCCAAGCTCAACCCACCAGGTGTCGTATTCTGGTTCCTGAGGCCGCTGCTGGTCAATTGGACGTATAACCGGCTATACGGCCATGTGGTGTAAGTAGATCTGTCGCCTCGGTGTTTCTCATGGCCACAACTAACCGACCCAGACCCGTTCACGCGATTCCTGGTTACTCAGGCTTCCTCGACGTCAATTGACGTTTCAACAATGAGGTCTGGCCGGCATGATAGGCATTGTGCTGAATCGTGCCATGCAGCACAACATAGTACGTCCTGCCAACCTGGGTCAGCTGTTTGTCGAGCACAGAATCGTCGAGTTGTTCGACTGCGTGAACCATGGCGCGATTGGCTTCCATCAGTTCACTGACCGCCTGCTCCCATTCCATTTCCGATGTCGCCGCCAGAGGTGGCCAGGTCGTGTGCCCCTCAACCCACGGCACAGCCGAACCTTCGAGCAGCGTGCGGGCGTGGTGGAGTTCTGCAGTTAGATGGGCGACTAGCTCCCAAATATTGTGCGCGCCCCCATCCGGCTTGCGCCCTGCTATCACGGCGCTGACATTCTTCAATGCGTCCAATACGGAAGGTCCGTAGTAGGCTCGGCCCTCGAACGTTTGCTCGAGTAGGCGAGCGATGCGTTCAATTTCACGCATTGTGCTGTATCTCACCCATTCCAGAGGCGTCCAATCGAACGGGCCGACGTACATCACCAGGGGACTGTCTGACTACAATAATCTAGAACTCGATGTCACCTAAATGTTGCAAGAAACCGCAGTGTATCGCACCGCTATCAGGAAGCAGGGAAATTTGGACTGGCGCTACTTGGTGTATAGCCGGTTTTACGGCCAATTGGCCCGCAATGTCGGTTGGGCACAGCGACAGACGAATATCAATCTTCGCCCGAATAGATCAGATTTCCCTCGCGGAACGTCCGAGCCACGTCAGCAAATGCGCGAACGTCAGTTGCGGGATCTCTGCGGAGGACGACGATGTCGGCCACGTACCCGGGCATAACGCGGCCGCGACTACTTGACTCGCTGAATCGGGCGGCTGGATTTGTCGTCAGAGAGGCCAAGATTTCCTGCCAGCCGAAACCGGCCCGCCCCATGAGTTCATACTCGACGGTTGGATCGTGCACGTCATGATAACCAACATCCGTACCGAACAGAATCTGACCACCAAGGTCAGCGTAATTCCTCACCTGATCAAAGATCTCCTCCGCGTTACCGGCGCTGCCGAGTAGCGTGAGGGTAGGTATGAGTCCCATGCCGCCCTCCAACATGCGGCGGAGATGGTCGCCGGTCAAATCCCGCGTGTTTTCTATCGGATGGGCCAGCACATCGACACCTGCGGTGAGGGCGACCTCCAGACCCTCCACGCTGGATGCATGGGTAAAAACGACGCGGTTGCGTCGATGGGCTTCTGCTACGGCAGCTACCGCCACGTCCGTAGGCATCGTCAATACGCGCTCCCGAGTTACCCAAGAACCAGTGAATACCTTGAGGATGTCAGCTCCAGAATCGATGTTCTGAGCCACAATCGCAGCAGCCTGTTCCGTGTCGGATGGTTGTGGTAGGAGATCCAGCAGTTCGGGCGGTACATATTCACTAATGTAGTAAGGAATGCCGTTAGGAGGATATAGGGCGAGACCGGCAGTGAAGATGCGCGGCCCTGCGACTTCCCGTGTTTCGATTCTCTGCCGCAAGGCGAGAGTTTCGGCCAGCAGCGATGCTGTGTCCACAACGGTCGTGAAACCGTACCTAGTTAGCATTGCCCTCAATTGCTCGTTTAGTTGGGAGGTGGGGAGGTTGGCGCTACCAACCCAGTGTGGCTCGGTGAAATGGACGTGGCTGTTCTGAAACCCCGCAAGGACGAACTGTCCGGTAGCGTCCACGATTTGTGCTCCTGCGGGAATCGTTGTGTTGCGAGTGCCAACGTCCATTATTCGACCGTCGACCACAATCACAACGCCGTTGTCAATCGCAGGAGCTTCTGGAGAAGGAATGACGCGCCCACCCACGACCGCCAGAGTTCCTGAAGGAGCCTGTGCTCTAGGCAAACCTGTGAGAGCGCGGTGTGAACACAGCAATGCGATCAGAACTATTACGGAAACTAAGCCAGTGCGTCTCGGGGCCAGACTCCTTATACGCTGAACGCAGAACTCTTGCATTGCTATCTTCCCCACAGCTTACGGAGACACAGCGGGATTTGTTTAAGGAAAAGTGAAATTTCCAGTCGCGTGCAGTCACGTCCCAGAAGGGGATCAGGTCGCTCCCTTCGGCTCTAGCGAGGGGTGGGGCGGGCGAGCGTGCTCGCCACAACCTCATCGACGAGCTGCTTCAGATCGTCGGGCTCGTGGCGATAGGTCGGCTTACTGTCCAAGTGGAATTTGCCCGCCCCTAGAAAAGACGAAACTCTTTCGGTACGACAGAGTCCAATCGGGCAGCTATGGGATTTCGATTATCGTTTTGCGTCGCCTTGGTGCTGACAAACCTCTCGGTGGACGCTGAAGGGCAGAACTCGCCGCTAGACTATCCCCAGTGGCGGGGACAGAGCCGTGATGGCAGCGCAAGTGGGTTTGTCGAGCCGGAATCGTGGCCCGATGTCTTGAACCGTCAGTGGTGATCAGCGACAATCAAAACTCCCGACCGTATTGCCTCATTTAAAAATGTTACCCAAATCCAGTCGGTTGCCTCATTTAAAATGTTACCGAAAGATCGGTCAAGATGAAGGGATCTTCCGGTCGTCGAGGCTGTGGGACAGTGGGAAACTCGAAGAGTTTTCCAAGGCCGCGGAGCGGCCGGCTTTTCCATAGCCCCCGTCGTGCGCCGATTCTGGCGTCGGGTGAATCGGACGGAGTCGATCCAGTTCGAGCCACTGGTCATCGAAAGTCACTAGAATCTGACGCCGCCATTCGCGTACGCGGCGCTGCAGGGTCCGTAGTTGGCCGTTGGGGTGACGTCCGGGGTACCGCTGCTGAAGTTCAAGAAACAGCGACTTTGCCGTCCGCCCAGGTTCGGATTCAAGCCACGACCGCATTTCCTCCCATACACCGTCGAACGGGTCGGCTCGAGTGCGCCAGGTGTGCGGCACACGTGCCTTACTCGTTCGCCGATACCGGCGCTTCGTTCGTTGCTCGAAGGCGGGAGGTGGAAGTTCGGCCTCAAGCAGGGCACGGTCTGTCTCTGCGTCGCCATTCGGGGTCAAGTCGCCGGACACAGGGGTAGCACGCACGACCTCGTCGGTCAGAGTGGAAGGGAGCCATTCCTTCGCATGTCGCCAGAACGCGTCCTGGAGTTTCTCGAGCTGTCGTAGAAGATCGACCGGATCCAAACGTTCATAGATCGAAGGAAGGCGATCGCGAAGATCTCGGTCGAGTGCATCTAAATTGGAAAGTCGCTGATAGGGTGTTTGCGCGATATCGTAACGTTTCCTCACCCGGGATCCATCGCGAGTCTTCGTCGTGAGCTTCATGGACGGCTGGAAGAAGTTCACGTAGAGCCGGACCACCCGGTAGAGTTCGGCAAGCTGCCTGTATGCCAGAGAGCCTTCGTAGCGGTCGTAGCCGACCAACTGTCGGACGATTGAGCCGTTCTTCTGCTCCACAAAGCACTGGTCGTTCTTCCGGCGTACCCGCCCTCGGGTGAATTGAATCGTTTCACGCTCGCAGTAGGCGAGGAGTCCGTAGTTCATGAACTCTGAGCCGTTATCGGTGTCCAGGCCAATGAGCGGAAATGGAAGGAGCTGCCGCACTGTAGTGAGTGCCTGTAAGATGTCCGCCTCCGTCCGGCGCAGCAACGCCAGGCACTCCGTCCAGCCGGTCGCCACGTCTATCAACACGAGGGTGTGGAGAAAAGGGCCTTCCGAATGCGTGCCGCAGTGGGCAACCAAGTCCGCTTCCATGAATCCCGGCCGCGTCTCCTCCCAGTCGGCGAACGTTCGGATCGGAACGCGGTGTTTGAGCAGCTGTCCCGACTTGGTCGTGCTTTTGCCGTGCGGCCGATGCTCGACTCGAAACTGGCGGAGAATCCGATCGGCTGTGGACGCACTCATCTCAAGCAACTGCTCCCGTGTCCGATCCGACAACACCAGATGTCCGTGACGTTCCAGAGTGGGCAACAATTCCGGAAGAAACGGTACGAGTCGTTTGCCACAGATATAGTTCATCGTACGCCAAGCCGCGATCAACGCATCCTGAACCGCTGGGCCGTAGAGACGGGGGCGGCCGCGCCGTTCCTGTCTGGGCCTGTCGCCCTTGAGAATTTCGTTCAGAAGCCGTGTCGCGTGCTTCCGATGGAAGCCGGTCGATTCGAGAAATTCGTCGAGGATTCGCTTCTTTTCGGGTCGCGCCGCATTCTTGTATCGAACCGCTGTCCGCAACGCGAGCTCTCGTCTTGCTGCCAATGTCATGTGTGTCCTCACTTCCCACCTCCGTTCTCATAGAGTTGGGTAACATTTTTAATGAGTCAATGCGGCGACACTGGCCCATGCAGCGTCGAAAGCGGGAATGGATGAGAAAACGGCACGGAAGTATCGGCGGAAGAAGCAGCTGCCGAGTCAGATGGGGCAGCCGCAACGCGGGCGCACCCGTGCGGATCCGTTTGAGGGGGTATGGGACCAGATCCAGGAGATTCTGGGCAAGCATCCGACCGTGCAAGCGAAGACGATGTTCGAGCATCTGTGCCGGAAGCATCCGGGAGAGTTTCAGGAAGGTCAGTTGCGAACCCTGCAGCGCCGGTTTAAGCAGTGGCGGGTTCGATCCGGACCGGAGCGTGAAGTGATGTTCCCCCAGGTCCATGATCCGGGCCGGCAATGCCAGAGCGACTTCACGCACATGGGGAGTCTGATGGTGACGATCGGCGGCCAGAAGTTCGACCACATGGTGTATCACTTCGTCCTGACGTATTCGAACTGGGAAACGGTCACGGTGTGTTTTTCCGAATCGTTCGAGAGCCTGTCGGCAGGACTCCAGAATGCGCTGTGGCAACTGGGAGGCGTCCCCCAGGAACATCGGACCGACAGCCTGTCGGCCGCAGTGAACAACCTGAAGGATCCGGATGAGTTTACAGCCCGCTATCAGGGATTGCTCAATCACTATGGTCTGGGGGCCACGCACACCCAGGCCGGCCAAGCCCATGAGAACGGTGACGTCGAGCAGAGTCACTATCGATTCAAGACGGCCGTGGATCAGGAGTTGATGCTGCGTGGGAGCCGGGACTTCGAGAGCCGGGATGCCTACGAGCAATTTCTTGTGGAGTTGATCGACCAGCGTAATGCGATTCGCAGCCAGCGACTGAACGAGGAACTCGACTGTATCGGTCGGCTCCCGCTACGACGATTGGACCACACGCATCACATTCGAGTGCGCGTATCGGGGGACAGTACGATTCGGGTGCGTAAGAACACCTACTCGGTCGATAGCCGGCTGATCGGCGAACAGGTCCAGGTTCACCTGGACACCGAGCGTTTGAAAGTCTGGTACGGCGGGGAATGCGTCGAAGGGATGCCGCGGCTGCGGGGATCGGGCAAACACGCGGTCCACTACCGACACGTGATTCATTCTCTGGTGCGCAAACCGGGAGCGTTTCCACACTACCGGTACCAGCAAGACATGTTCCCGCGTCTGTTGTTCCGGGTGGCCTATGACTGGTTACGGGAACACGCGCCCACGAGCGCAGACCGTCAGTATCTGAAGATCCTCGAGATGGCCGCCATGGAGAGTGAAGAACGGGTCCACGAGGCGCTACGGGACCTGATCGATAACAGTCGGCCGATCTCAGTGGACACGGTCCGGGAGCGCATCGACGCCCAATGCCCGGTCCAATCCCCCTGGCAGGTGCGGATTGCCCCACCCCAGATCCGACTCTATGACGCGCTGCTGGATCCGGTCCAGGAGGCGGCATGCTTGTGAAAGAGCCCATCACTGCCTCGCTGCACCAGTTGCGCCTGCCGGCGTTTGTCGACAACTACAGCCCTCAGGCCGCTGTGGCCACCAACGACGGCTGGGCCTACGATCGCTACCTGCTGGCGCTATGTGAGCTGGAACTGGAAGAACGCCGGCAACGCAAGACCGAACGGCTCCTGCGGGCGTCGAAGCTGCCCCGGGAGAAGACCTGGCCGGCGTTTGAGCAATCGCGACTGCCCCGAACCGTCCAACGGCGCGTGGATGCGTTGCTGGAGGGGGACTTTCTGGATCGCACCGAGAACGTTTTGGCCTTTGGTAACCCGGGCAGCGGCAAGACCCATCTGCTCTGTGCCCTCGGCCATGAACTCATCCTGAAAGGCCGGAGAATTTACTTCACTCCATGTGCGCTGCTGGTCCAGCGGCTCTTGCGGGCCAAGGCCGAACTCGGATTGGAGAAGGAACTCAAGCGACTCGACAAGTTCGACGCTCTCATCGTCGATGACATCGGTTACGTCCAGCACAGCCGCGACGAAATGGAGGTGCTCTTCACTCTGCTCGCCCACCGGTACGAACGTCGCAGCATCCTGATCACATCGAACATGGTCTTCTCGGACTGGGAAAAGATCTTCAAGGACCCGATGACCACCGCGGCAGCGATTGACCGTCTGGTGCATCACAGTGTCATTCTGGAATTGAATCTCTCCAGCTACCGCATGGCGGCCGCAAAGAAAGAGAAAGGACGAAGAAAGTGATGGCGACGCTCCTGTGGACAACGCCGCATCCGTGGGAATCCGTACACAACACGGATTCCCACCGCTGCTTGGAAAAGCCTTCGGCTTTACCACGTTTCCCACAGGCGGGACGGCGAACGAAACTCTCAACTCAGAGCGGGAATTTTGATTGTCGTTCAGAAGGAATTTTGATTGACGTTGGACAAGTGGAGGGTCGAGGTCGGCGAAGGATACGCGACGCCTCTCGTGGTGGGCACTACCGTTTATTCCTTCACGAGGCGCGATGGCAGGGAGGTTATGTCGGCTTTTGACGCGGCGACGGGCCGAGAGTTGTGGCAAACAAGCTACGCGGCTCCTTACACGCCGAGCGATCCGGCAGCGGCGCATGGGGCAGGTCCAAAGGCGACGCCGGTGTTCTGTGATGGCAACCTCTTTTCGCTTGGTATTAGTGGCATCGTGGCCGCGTTTGACGCGCTCGACGGCGAGCTGCTTTGGCGCACAGATGAGCCCCCAGAACATCCCTTCTTTAGTGCTGCTTCATCGCCGGTTTGTCATGAAGACACCGTCTACGTCCATCCCGGTAGTTACGATCCGCTGACTGCCTTTGACACAAATACGGGAGAGGTCAAATGGACGGCTGGCGACGGAGGGTTCTTCCAATCCCCCATCATTGCGGGTCTGCTGGGAGCAACGCAGGTGATCACAGTGGTGGGGGAGAACGTGATTGGTGTGTCGGTAGATGACGGCGAGATGTTGTGGCAATACCCTTGGGACGGTGCGGGTGGTGGCACGATGCCTGTATTGCACGGCGACATGGTTATTGTTAGCTCGCTAAACGCCGGAGTTGCGGGTTTTCGGTTGACGCGCGATGAGCAGGGGTGGGTGGCCGAAACTGTGTGGGAAACGCGTGACGTGTGGATGTACACGAGCAATCCGGTTGTTATTGGCGACACTCTTTTCGGCCTGTCACATAGAAACAGCGGCCAGTTTTTCGCTCTCGGAGCGACAACTGGAGAAACCTTGTTTCTCGGTTCACCACGCGAAGCCGACAATACTGCGCTAGCGAAAGCAGGCGATCTGCTTTTCCTACTGAACGATGATGCTGAGCTTATCGTCGCCCAGAGCCACGCAACTGGATGGGATGCCGTCAAACGGTATGACGTTGCTGACTCCGCCACGTGGGCCCAGCCTGCGATTTCAGGGAACCGTATCTTAATCAAGGACGTTTCGTCACTAACCCTTTGGACAGTCGAATAGAACGGCACTACTTCCAATCAGTGACGACGAGTACAAAGGTAACAGTCAGAATCGGTCACGTGGAAGATCACTTGGCTGTATAACCGGCTATACGTCCAAGTGATCGCATCGCAGCCTAAGCCGTTAGGGAATTAGACTGCAAATCCAAGAGTCTAGTTTCAATTCATCCGCAAGATCGCCGCAGTATAAGATACCGAGACGCGGCAACATAAACTTGAAGCTGCAATTCTCAGTGTATCGAACAAATTGCAAGGCACAGTGGAGTTAGCCGTGACCGACTTCATTCTGCATAGATGTTAGCTGTACGAAGACAGACGCTGACCCAGGAGAGCAAGCTTATATTGCGGGTGAGTCTTCAACGAGTGAAACCGGACAAGGAGGGCCAACTGCGAGGATGGTTGGCTGAGCTTTCGGCTCGGACTGACGAAGTGCGTGCCACGTTCGTCGACGAGACGGTTCGTCACGAACAGGCGTTCATTCTCCAGACGGTGGACGGACCGGTGCTCATATACGCCATTGAAGCCGCCGACTTCGACCGCGGAAAAGAGGCGTTTGCCCAGTCGAAGCACGCGATCGACGAAGAGCACAAACAAGTCATGCGCGAGTGCCTCGGCGATCGACTGGAGATCCAGCCGCTATACGATGTCGCGCTGAACGACCTGTAGAGTGACGACAGCTAACAAGCCGCTCCAGCTGGCCGGCTTCGCCGGCAGCTGAGCGGCAATCCGTTAGGTTCTTTAAGAGAAACCAACGTGGCCGTTCAACCGGCTTACCGTCCACATCAGTCCTGAGTCTGCGGGCGCTTCTGCCCTCACTAATACCTATTGGTTTCCCAAAGGACGAATGATAGGCTCTCTGTTGGGAAACCCATAGGAGAGACTCCATGAAGAAAACCGATGTCTGGCAAGGAACGCTGTCGCTGATGGTTCTTAAGACGCTGAATGCTTTGGGACCGCAGCACGGTTATGGCATCGCACGTCGGATCGAAAGCACGAGCGATGACTTGCTTACGATCAACCATGGCACGTTGTACCCGATCCTTCTTAAGCTGGAACAAGAAGGCTCAATCGTTTCGCAGTGGGGATTCTCAGAGAACAATCGAAAAGCCAAGTTCTATCGGATTACAGCTGCAGGCCGGAAGGAACTCAAGCGTGAAGAACGCCAGTGGGAGCAAGCGAACGCGATCATCCAACGCTTTTCTCGTTTAGAGGAGGAAGCGTCATGAAACTGTTACGCAGTAGCTGGAACCGTATCCTGGGTTTGCGCCAACGTGGACAGCAGGAAACGGAAATGTCCGATGAGTTTGACTCGCATATCGCCATGCAGACCGACGACAACCTGCGCGCGGGAATGGATCCAGCGACCGCCAGACGCCAAGCGCGTCTCAAATTCGGCAGCCTTGAAGAAGCGAAAGAGAGATGGCGCGACCAGCAACGAATTCCGTTGCTCGAGAGCGCATGGTTCAGCGTGAGGTATGCAGCCAGAACGCTCTCAAGGAGTCCCGGTTTTACGGCTGTGGCCATTCTGACGCTGGCTCTGGGCATCGGTGCAAATACCGCGATCTTCAGCGTAATTAACGGAATACTATTGAAACCGCTGTCCTATCCCGATGCGGAACAACTGGTTCTGGTGGGGCACGCTACGAACCTAGAGGGGAGCCCCAGGTGGCCCAACTCACCGGCAACTTACTTCACGTATCGCGAGGGGAACCAGGTCTTCCAAGACTTCGGCGTCTTCAGCGGCGGAACAGCGACGGTTACGGGGTTAGCCGAGCCAGAACGGGTTCAGACGCTCAGTGTAACTTTCGGTGTTCTACCAGCATTCGGCGTTCAACCGGCCTTAGGACGCTGGTTTTCTGAAGCTGACGACTCTCCCGGCACGCCTGAAACTGTCCTTCTGACCTATGGCTACTGGCAGCGCCGCTATGGTGGGGACCGGTCTGTTATCGGGCAAAGCATCACCTTAGATTCCCTTCCGCGCGAAATCATTGGAGTGATGGCGGAGTCCTTTCGTCCGCTTCATCCAGATTGGGAATTGATCATTCCTCTCCGATTCGACCGCAGCACCGCTACGCTGAACAATTTCCGTTTCCCAGGACTGGCTCGCCTCAAGCCCGGCGTCACTTTAGACCAGGCAGGTGACGACATCGAACGTATGATTGCGATCTGGCCCGATGCTTGGACCTCTCTCACTGGCACCGGTCCGGAGTTTTACCGAAATGCTGGGTTCGCGCCTCACATCCAGGAGTTGAAGGAAAGAGTGGTGGGAGACATCAGCAATCTGTTGTGGGTTCTGATGGCAACGATCGGAATCGTGCTTCTGATTGCGTGTGCGAATGTGGCAAACCTGCTGCTCGTGCGGGCGGAGGGCCGTCAGCCCGAACTGGCAATCCGAGCCGCTCTGGGCGCGGGCCGCGGACGGATTGCTCGGTCTATGCTAGTTGAAAGTCTGTTGCTGGGCATACTGGGCGGGACATTGGGACTCGGATTGGCTCACGGCGGTCTGCTCCTGCTGGTGTCCAATGGACCGGCGACGCTTCCGCGGCTTTCGGAAATTTCCATCGACCCAGTCGTTCTCACGTTTACGCTTGCAGTCTCGTTGCTGACGGCAGTTTTGTTCGGCCTGGCACCCGTCCTGAGATACGCCGGTACGCAACCAGGGGCAAATCTGGGCAGCGTCGGACGCCGGCTCAGCCAAACGCAGGAAAAACAGCGTGCGGGCAATTTGTTGGTTGTCGCCCAGGTTGCGTTGGTGCTTGTCCTGCTCGTCGGTTCTGGATTGATGATCCGCACCTTCCAGGCACTCCTGGAAGTCGATCCGGGGTTCACCAACGCAGCCTCCGTGCAGATGTTTCAGGTCGCTATGTCCGAAGGACAAGTTTCGGAATCGGAGCAAGTTATTCGGATGCAGAACGAGATCCTCGAGCGACTCGAGGCGCTTCCGAGCGTCCAGTCCGTGGCTTTCGGCACCAGTGTGCCTATGGCCGGCTTCGGACAGTTCGAGACGTTATACGTAGAAGACAAAATATATCGACCTGGAGAGACTCCGCCGGTCCGGCGACAGGTCTTCGCGGCCCCCGGCTATTTCGCGACCCTGGGTACACCATTGATCACCGGCCGAGACCTCACATGGACAGATATTTACGACGGACGGAACGTTGCCATCGTGTCGGAAAACCTAGCACGGGAAACGTGGGGTGAGCCTCAGGCGGCATTGGGCAAGCGTATCCGTACGCACAACTCAATTCCCTGGCGCGAGGTCATCGGTGTGGCGGGCGACATCTATTACCGTGGCGTGCAGGAAGAAGTGTCCAAAACCGTCTACTGGCGACCACTGGATGACGCTTTCACTACCGCAGGTGGCCCCTTTTCTGGACGTACCACTACATTTCTGATCCGGAGCGATCGCGCAGCCACCGAGAGTTTCCTTGCGGAGATCCGAGAAACGGTGTGGTCGGTGGACAGAGATCTGCCGCTGACCCAGGGGCAGACGCTGGATGAGGCCTACAGCAAATCCATGGCGCGAACGTCATTCACTCTGGTGATGCTGGGGCTTGCAGGCGTGATGGGCTTGCTGATTGCCGTTGTCGGAACCTATGGAGTGATTTCCTACGCTGTATCCAAACGATTCCGGGAGATGGGCATCAGGCTCGCCCTTGGTGCCGAGACGGCCCAATTGATTCGAATGTTTGTCGGCAATGCGCTACTCTTGGCGGGCTTCGGGATCCTTATCGGAACGGCAGCAGCCGCGGCACTCTCCCCATTGATGGAATCACTGCTGTTCGAGATCAGTCCGCTCGATCCGCTGACGTATATTGCTGTCGCTGTCGCCCTCATGTCCGTCGCGGGCATTGCCAGCTATCTTCCCGCACGCCGAGTGGTGGCAATGAATCCTGCGAACACGCTTCGGGCTGAGTGAACCACAGTTTTCCTTTTCGGAAATCTTGCTAGTGATAGAACCTGAACAGCGTCGGGCAAGCGCCTGTCGATGTCTTCACATGAACGTATAGCCGGTTTACCGTCCAATTAGGCACGAGAAACGGCTTCTTTCTCGGATCTCGTGCAGATTTCTACATTTGGGTTGACACTCTACCCAAGCATAAGCTACTTATGTCGAATGCCTACCCGAAAAGAAGATCAAGACCGCATCGCACTGTTGCAGGGCACATTGGATCTGCTCATCCTGCGCACGCTCGTGTTCGGCAGGGAGCACGGACAAGGCATTGCCCGTGCCATCCAGGAGCAATCTGAGGATACGCTCCTGGTTGATCACGGCTCGCTCTATCCAGCGCTCCAACGGCTTGAGAAACGAGGCTGGATCAAGGCTCAGTGGGGCACCTCAGATAACAACAGAAGAGCCCGCTTCTACACTCTGACAGCATCTGGTCGTAAGCAACTTGTAGCTCAGACTGATCAATGGCGGCGACTAACAACCGCTATCGGCAGGATTCTGGGTCCCGAGGAAAGCTGAAGATGCGTTGGTGGCGTTCACGTTCTGATGAGGACTTTTCCGAAGAAATCCGCGCTCATATCGATTTCGAAACGGATCGGCTTGTCCAAGAGGGTATGTCCCAAGAAAACGCTCGAACCGAGTCCCGGCGGAGATTCGGCAATGTTCGAGCGGCTAAGGAACGTTTCTACGAGGGCCGGCGCTGGTTGTGGCTGGACCGACTCTTTCGAGATCTGCGCTACGCACTCAGAACATTCTCTGGAAGCCCGGGCTTCACGGCAGTAGTCATCCTCACGTTGGCCGTGGGGATCGGCGCAAACAGCATCATGTTCGGCATAACTGATGCCATGTTATTGCAAGCTCTTCCCTACAGGGACCCAGCTCAACTGGTCGCCTTGCGCTCTATCAATCCGCTGGGTGACAGTCCCGACGAAGGCCGGACCGCTAAGGCGAATATCGTGGATTGGCAATCTCTGGCTCAATCCTTCGAGGCTATCGCGGGTTATCGATGGGCAACCTTCGATATGACTGGTGGAGAAAACAGCGAAAGGCTGGAGGGTTTATTGGTAACTCCAGAATTCTTTGAGGTGTTTCCGGCACCCGATGTTCTGGGTCGTACTTTTGTCCCGGAGGATAACGTCTCACCGAAGGGCTCGATCATAGTTGGTCACGACATCTGGGAACGCCGTTTCGGATCGAACGCGCAGATGGTCGGCGACACACTGGAGGTGAACCTGACCGATCTCAACTACGTGGGCACTACCCCTCTTACGGTTCTTGGAGTCGTGACCGAAGCCATCAGTTTCCCCCCGTTGACGACGGACTTTCGGGTGGGCCCTCCAGGGATCGTTGAAAAGATTGATTTCTGGGCGCCAACACCGCTGTTAAGACCAAGCCGGGAGGAGCGATTTTTCGATGTAGTCGGCAGGCTGCGTCCTGGTGTGACGGTTGAGCAAGCCCAGGCTGAGATGGATACGGTTGCGCTCAATCTGGCTGAGACCTACCCGGCGACAAACGACGGACTGGGTGTTCGCGTTGTGCCGCTGCAGGAACATGTTCTTGGTAATCGACGCAACATCCTGCTGTTGTTGGTGGTCTCCAGCGGAATGGTGTTGCTGATCGCCATCGGAAATGCCGCGGGCTTTCTTCTCACCCAGGGGCTGGTGCGGCATAAGGAAATCCTCACTCGAACCGCCCTGGGAGCCTCACGTCTGAGAATCGTCAAACAGTTCCTCACTGAGTCCCTGGTTGTTGCACTTCCAGCTGCCATTCTTGCGGTGCTGCTGACCCTTTCCGGGACCGCTCTGCTACGACCATTTCTTCCGGACGATATTCCGCTCATTGAGCGGGTCTCCGTCGATCCGAAGGTTCTCGGCTTCACGCTGATTACGACTTTATTCGTCATGTGTCTCGTCTCGATCATTCCAGCGCTGCGCGTCTCCCGACCGGACCGACTAACCATAACCGGTCTGTCCGGTCGTGGCATGAGTGCGAATCGACGCTACCACCGCACAGTGTTCGCCTTGATCGCGGTTGAGGTTTCACTGACGTTCATGCTGTTAATCGCTAGTGGACTGATGTTGAAGAGCGCCGCACGTCTGCTGCAGGTCGATCCCGGTTTCGATTCCGAAAACCTGCTCACGATGTCGATCTCTCTTCCGGCCAATAAGTTCGAGTGGACACACAACGTGGTGTTCTCTAGACAGGTGATCGATTCGATCGAGTCCTTGAACGAGGTCCAGGACGCCGCAGTTATGCAGGGTGTCCCCATGCACCCGGGTAGTTTTTGGGGCAGATACGAGATCGCGGGTGAGGACAGCGAGGCGCTCGTTCGTCTCAGGGTTGTCAGCCCCGGCTACTTTGACGTGATGCAAGTTCCAATCCTTTCCGGACGCGACTTTGATGCCCGAGACGAGGAAGGGGAGATCGGCAGGGCACCCCAAGTGCTCATCAGTCAAGTCTTCGCCGAGCGCTATTGGCCGGGTGAGGATGCTGTAGGTAAGAGGATTGGAAGGCAGACCATCATTGGCGTTGTAGGGGATGTGCGATACGCGGGCATGGATACAGAACCAACCTTGGATGTTTACTATCCCGAAGGCCTCTATCCGCAGGCAGTCATGACATTGCTCGTTCGGACCAGAGGAGATCCGATGAACCTGGTCGCCGAGATCCGCAACAGAATTAGGGCGTGTTAACACTAACGTAGTGCCTCGACGATGAGAGCGAAGTGAAGGAAGGCGAGGAACATGACGTCGAGTTTATCGAAACGGGAGAAGATACGCCGGAAACCCTTGAGTCGGCGGAAGAGCCTCTCGACTTCGTTCCTGCGGCGGTAGAGCACGCGGTCGTATTCCCACGGCTCCAGGCGGTTGCGCTTGGGCGGCACGACGGGAATCCACCCAAAATCCAGAGCCAATTGGCGGGTCTGGTCGTCCTGGTAGGCACGGTCCATCAGCAGCGGTAGCGGCTCGGGTAGTGGCCCCAGACCGGCGAGCAGCTCGCGGCCCTGCGGGGCGTCGTGCGCTTGGCCGGGCGAGAGCGCAAACGTTATCGCCGTTCGAGCATTCGCGGCAACCAGATGAATCTTGGTGGTCCATCCACCGCGGGATTTGCCGATCGCTTGCGGACCGTTTTTTTTAACGCTCCCGTGCCGTCGGGATGAACCTTCACAATGGTCGAGTCCATCGAAACGGCTTCGACCCGGATGCGGACCAGTTGCTCGCGCTGGAGTTTCTCGAAGACGGCGTCGAGCACGCCGTTCTTGGACCAGCGGTTCATCCGGGTGTAGATGGTGTGCCAGTTGCCAAAGCGCTTGGGCAGACCGCGCCACTTGCAGCCCTGCTCAGCCACATACAAAATGGCGTTCAAGACCGTCAGGTTCGAAAGACTGACGTTGCCCCGCTGACGCGGCAGTTCCGGCTCGATGCGACAATACTGCTCCTGTGTGATCTCCATGCGTGATTATAAAACATTCATGCTCATTAGTGTTAACACGCCCTAGTCAGCTGGATGATGAGGCGTTCGTGGCTGAAGTGCAAACCATGGACACCTGGATATCCAACTCTATGGCGTCCAGACGCCTTTCGACGATGCTTCTCGCAGTGTTTTCTGCCGTTGCTTTACTGCTTGCACTTACGGGAATCTACACCGTGATTGCACAGTCTGTTGCACAGCGCAAGTTGGAAATCGGTATCCGGGTCGCACTCGGAGCCAATCGCGGCCACGTCACCGGAACTGTCTTCCGTAATACCATTTCTCCTGCGCTCGTGGGTCTAGTGACCGGCGTTCTGGGCGCTCTCGGTTTGACCACGCTCTTTTCCAGCATGTTATTTGGCGTCACTCCTGGTGACTTTCAAACTTGGGCCTTCGTGTTGGCTTTGACCCTCAGTGTCTGCCTTCTTGCCGGCTATATTCCTTCCCGCCGCGCACGAAACATTGATCCCGCCCTCACCTTGAGAACTGAGTGACGAATCAGTCGCACCGCTAGGCAGGTTGCTCGGTGCTCGAAACCTGCACCTTTCAAGCATAGTAAGCGGTGAGTCTGTAGTCCGGCGGGAATCAGTCGGTTAGGATTTCGGTGACAGGGATTCAGACATTCCACCTCTATGAAGTCGCCCTCTGGGACACTAGCCAAAACTTCCACTCGACGTGTAGCCGGTTATACGTCCAATGTGGTGTGGTGTCTTCGCTTCTTACTTCCCACAAGGCCGGTTCGGAGGAGTCAATTGTGGACTTCCTTCTACCCTGGCTCTTCGTAGCGCTTGTCGTCTTCCTCACTGGACTCGGTGTATTATTAGAACGATGCGGTTGTCAGAAAACACCTACACACTGATCATTGCCTCGTTAGTCGTCGCGCTGTTTTTTGCGGCGATGATCGAGATTGAGAGCGGTCCTCCTGCTGCCGTTCTTGTCACGCTGTGGTTCCTGCTCGCGAGCCTCGTCTGCCTTGAAAGATTTCGGATTGTGCCCGATGAGCATTCGCAGCGACTTGTGTTGCTCACGGTTACCAGATCGCGGCCCCCTCCAGTAGCGTAGCTCCCTCACAGCGCTGACCGTCTAAATGGCGGTCGGAATCCAAACAATTTCTCCCTTTGCTAGGCCGCACTCCCCTCGTCCCTGAGCTCGTGTGATTTCTGAGTGGTCGCAAACTTTGTTCTGACGATGTTGTTGACCTAGCTTCGGGCATTCACAAATGAGAGAGGAAAGCGGCCATGATTATGAATGTTTCGACTTCAGGCTCCAAGCTGCTCTTGCGCTCTGTGGTCGACATCGTGTGGATGTTGATCGCTCTGATCCTCGCTTCGGCGGCGATGGCCTTCGTTGTGATCCGAGTCTTGGAATTCGACATGTCGCAGACTCTCGCGGGCGATCCACGAGTGTGGGCTACGTTGGTGCTCCAGCCAGTGATCGTGCTTCCGATCCTGACAGTGTTGCTTCGGCGACGCGGGGAGAGTTGGCGGAATCTTGGTTTGCGAAAGCCGGCGGATTGGAGACGGTTCCTCCGTCAACTGACGATCGCGATGATTGCTCTGGTTGCCGCAAGTGCCGCTATCCGTTGGCCGATATCCCCCGCCCTCAATCTGGGTGACACAGGTGGACAGTTGTCGGCCCTCCAAGGAAACGTCTCGGCATCTCTTGCAGCACTGGCCTACGCCATATTCTTCGTCGGTCTTTACGAAGAGCTATTGGTGAGGGGATTCCTGATGAGCCGCATCGGCCAGGGGTTGAGCGGAGGGACCGCTGCTTGGGCCATTGCGGCCGTCGTGAGTGGCGTGATGTTTGGGCTTGGACACTATGCCCACGGTGCTGCGGAAGTCCTCCACGCTGGCCTTCTGGGAATACTCCTGGGCGCTATCTACCTTTGGGCCGATCGCAATCTTTGGGTCGTCATCATCGCGCATTCTCTGTTTGACGTGATTCGTGTTGTCCTTCTGTTCTTTACAGGGAGAGGGTAGGCGGTGCTCCTACTGACCGAACGACATCCGTGGTCAGCGTTGGAGCAATATCAGTGTTGCTGAAGCGACATCTGAAGACCATAGTGCTCTTCACTCTTCTCCAACTGGGGACGCTTGTCGGCATGCCAATGCGTCGTGAAGATATCGAACAATTGTTAAGCAAAACCCGTTTCGCAGAGACCGAGGAGACTCAAAAAAGGGAGAACAATGAGCGCGCGAAGGGATCTGGGGAGACCTAGCCTCGCGAACATTGGCTCGAACAGTAGCGGCCAAGAGACGACGGTTTTAAGATTGACCGATACGAGGGACCCGCCGCACACAAGTTATTGAACGGACTGCACCAAGAGGCTGTGCCATCCACTGATTGTCCAGAAGTTGGCTTCTGGGACATCAGGCAGCAGCTCCCAGTGGACGTATAGTCGGCTATACGTCCAAGTGCTTGGCCGGCGAAATCTCCTGCATATCTCCCACCGTGCTCAATACCCTGCCAAAAACGTCCGTGAGCCTCTAATTCAGGGCAGTACCCGAACCCAAGACAGGGTGCTCAAAACCTGAAGGTTTCAGACAGGGCAGGGAACGCCCCAAACGTGTCATCAGTCAGTCCCATCGTTCAAAGATCGTCCGACGGTTCCCAACGACAGCGGGCTAAATAAAGGATGCCTTTCCCGCGATAGACCTACCAACCCAGGTGGAAAATTGCCAACGCCGACGGAAATGATCTTGTGGATACCAGGGTGCCATAGGGTGCCACGGGTGCCACTTTTTGTCCGGATTTGTCCGGGTTTGACCACTGCAACCTGTTGAAGTTATTGAAAGGAAAGAGGTGCCGCTAAATTCACACGCAGGAGGTCATCGGTTCGAGCCCGGCCGGTCCCATTTCAGTTCAAGGAGTTAGCGGACCCTCCTGTAGAGGTTTCCCCCACTGTGTCAGTTTTTGTGTCACTACGGAGGGCTGTGTCGAGGATTTGGACGGCCCGGGTGCGGTGTCCGGGGGCAGGGACCAGCAGATCTTTGACCTCCCGAAAGCTCAGAACGAAAAAGACAATCAAGTCACGCATCCGCCGTTTCAAGCGATCACGCCCAGGATGACAAGGGTTGAAATATCAATGAATTACGCGACGGATTGGTAATTAGCCACACGCGCGCGGAACACAAACAAAAGGCTCGCCCGAGGAGCAGGGCCCAGGCCCGGCCCTATTGGAAGAATCGATCAGTCAGTTGCGGGCAGCGTCAGCACCACCAGAGAGCTCGGCTGCTCGCGCAGCGCGCTCCCCGCCTGCACCAGGATGTACTGCTTTCCTTCGTGCATGTAGGTCATCATCCCGTACTGGCCGGGGATCGGCATCTCGACGCTCGCGAGGACCTCTCCCGTCCGCTTGTCGCGGGCATGCAGCATCGGCATTCCGTTCTCGTTCACCTCGGGCGAGCCCCTCAAGCCCTCCGTGGTCTGCACCAGGAGGTCGCCCACGACCATCTGGATCGAGTGGCCGGTTCCTCCTGTATTGGGAATATCCACTCCGGCCAGAAGCGGGTGGTTGGTGATCCGTTCGGGAGTCTGGCCGATCGGAATGTCCCATAGCTTTTCGCCCGTATTCATATCGTAGGCGGCGAGCCCCTGGTACAGTGGCTTGTAGACCGGCAGGCCGTCGATCAGCGGCAGGCGGCCCGTGCGGGGACCGCCGGGCGCCCACTCGGCCACCGTGGTTCCCGTGGTGGGCGTATGCCTCTCACGCCCCCGCCAGGTCTCCGCACTCAGTCCGGGCAACCCCCGCTCCTCGTCCACTCCGTTCGTGAGTACGAGGTAGCCGGGGGCGCTGCAGTCCCGGTTGTGCGGCGCATACATGATTCCCGTGGTTGGATCGGCGACCGGAGGATGGTAAATGTTTAACCCACCCATACAGTCAACAACATTGATGTAGTCGTTGTCGTGGGGATAAGGGAGTGGCGGAACGTAGAGGCCGCCGACACGGAACTCGCTCAGGACCTCCTCGGCCCGTTCCTTCAGGATCGGTGTGTAGTCGAACAGGAACTCCTCGGTGATCCCGTCCCAGATGATCATGTCCAGCGGTTCCGGACGGGTTGGGTAGGGCTGCGTCGGCGCCGTGTAATTTCCGGGAACCTCGGTCTGCATCACTGGGCGCTCCTCGATCGGCCAGATCGGCTCGCCCGTCTCCCGGTGGAGCGCGAAGACAAGGCCCTGCTTCGTGTTCTGAATCAACGCAGGGACCGGCTCTCCGTCCACTGTCAGATCCATCAGAATGGGAGCGGTCGGAATGTCGTAGTTCCACTGGTCACTGTGGTGGATCTGATAATGCCATCTCCGCTCGCCCGTCTCTACGTCCAGCGCCAGGACGCTGCCGCCGAAGAGATTGTGACCCGGTCGATGGCCCGTATACGATTCGACGGTCGATGCGTTCGTCACCACGTACACCAGCCCGAGCTCTGGGTCGGCGGATGCGGGAGCCCACTGGGACATGTCACCCGACCACTGCCAGGCGTCGGTCTCCCATGTCTCATGTCCGAACTCGCCGGGCCGCGGGATGACGTGGAATTTCCAGAGATGCTCTCCAGTCCGGGCGTCGTAGCCCATGATGTCGCCCGGGACGTTCTCGATCCGGGTCTGGTCGTAGCTGGGCTCGTGTCCTGTGAGTACGACGATCACTCCATTTACGACGATGGGCGGCGAGGAACTGGTAACCATGCCCAAACGCTGTGGTACGCCCATATCAGGGTCGTATGGCTCGGTCCAGTTCAGCCAGGGCCCCCAGTCCGCCAGCAAATCGGGTATCAGATCGACGACTCCGGTCTCTGAGAACTGTTCCAGCCCTACCGGCGCGCCCCACTCCTCCAGGGGCCGCCCCGTCCGGGCATCCAGCGCCCAGAGGAAGAAAGCGGGTGAAGTGACATAGACGACGCCCCGTCCGTCCACTTCTGCGTAGGCGACGCCCTTGCCGAAGTCCGTCCTAGGCGAACGCAAGTACCTCAGCGTTTCGGGTTCCCGGAAGGTCCAGAGCGTCTCGCCCGTGGCAGCGTCAATCGCCACCACCTGCCGCCGCTGACCGGAAACCGTGTACAGCACGCCGTCCACGAAGACCGGCGTTGAACGGGACGTGTACTCAACGCCCGGCCCGAAGTTACGTCCGCTCCAGATCCAGGCGACGTCGAGGTCTGAAAAATTGGACGCGTTGATCTGATCGAGCATCGGAGCCGACCGGGTGTTCCCGGCGTCGCCGCCCGAATAACGCCACTCGCCGTTCTCAAGGCCAGTCCGCTGCGCGGAGCCTAGCCACGGAACGCCCAGTAAGACCGCTAGAGCCAGGAAGCCACAACCAAAATGGAATCGCTTCATCATGCTTCCTCCTTCGAGGTGATCAACTTAGGTCCAAAGGTCGAACCTGTGCCGGATCGGCGCGGGTCGGTCAACCTACCGTGACCGCTTCTCAGGTCGCAGGAGCCCGGGCTCTCAGCAGCCGTATACTTACTAGTGGCCTGTAACAGAGGTATCGCCAGTGGCGCCGATGGGTCTTGCGGTCGAGGTCGAGGAGCGAGGAGGGATCGATGCTTTTTCATCGAGACCGACGAGCGACAAAGAGATCGACCCCAACCCCCATCGGCCCAAGGGGTTCGGGCCCAACGGCACCGTCTTCGTTGTTGCTCCTCACTCACAATGAAAGAGCATTGCCTCCCTCGTCGCGCCTAGAATCCGGTGCCGTTGGGCCCGAACGCCGCTAGCGATACCTCTGTTACAGGCCACTAGGCCTAGTCTCTACCGCCGAACCCTGACGTACTTCTGCAATTTCCTCGGGCGGGGCTCACCACCGTAGAGGTTGCCAGCGCGATCGGCCACAACGAACTCCGCACCATTGCCGGCGATGACGCGCGGATCGCCCCACGGATACAGAATGAACTCGGACACCCAACCGGAGAGGGAATCTCCGATGCGGATGCCCATCTCCCAGTCGGGGTTCTGCACATCGTCAGACTCCGAGTCGGCCACGTAAATCCGGTCGTTGTCGTCAAAAAAGATACCGCTTGGCCGCCCGAATTGCGTCCACATAGCGATGAAGTTTCCGTCCTGATCGAAGATCTGGATGCGGTTGTTGAACCGGTCGGCGACGAACACCCGGCCCCGGGAATCAATGGCGATCGCGTGCAGCGTCCGGAACTCCCCCGGTGCGTAGCCGGTCTGTCCCCACGCTCTGATGAAGGTCCCGTCACTCGAAAACCTCACGACGCGGTTGTTTGTGTCGACGCCGTGACCATCGGCAACGAAAATGTCGCCGTTGTCCGCGACGACGACGTCACTGGGGGCATCGAAGTGGTTCGCACCGCCTCCCGGAACTCCCGGCGTGCCCAGCGTCATCAACACTTCACCTTCGGGGCTGAATTTGATGACCTGGTGCCCTCGGGTTCCCTCCGGCGTTCGTTCGGCGCTCACCGCGTCGGTCACCCAGACATTGCCCTCCAGGTCAACTTCGATCCCGTGGGGGCATATGAACATACCGCCACCAAAGCTCTCCACAACATCGCCGTCCGGATCGAACTTCAGGACCGGGTCCAGATCCGAGTCCAGACACTCATTCCCGAATCGCTCCGGGTCAGTAGCATCACACCGGACGACCGCCCAAATATGCTCTCCATCAGGATCGACGTCGACCCCGCCGACGGCACCCATCTGCCTGCCGTCGGGTAACTTGGCCCAGCCATCAACTGTGCGATACGGATTGGGAAGGGCCTGCGCGAATGCCTCAACGCCAGCAAGGAGCACTACGACAACAGCCCAACCCACTGCGAATCTCAGTAGCTTTGAATACGACATGATCACACCTCGGCTAGTTTGAGGAATTCTTCAACAGGGATAGCCCCACGCCTGATTGGTGAGCGAATGTATCGCCTTCGACTAGCTCCGGTACCAGGAACTGTGTGCCATTGTGCTCCTCTAGGACCGTAGATCGCAGCGATATTGGGTTGGTTGCGACAAGCCAGTAGTTTCGCTTCACGCTCAAGCCGTGCAAGGCGATCCGCGTCCTTTGCGAACTCCTCGGGCAGGGTCTTGATCGCAACTGCACGCCCAATCTTGGTGTCCCGGGCACGCCACACCTCTCCAATTCCACCTTTGCCGAGCGGTGAGAGGATCTCGTAATGCGCGAGTCTGGTGCCGGATTCCATGAATATCCGCCTGAGCGGTGTCTAGATGGCTGTGGGCAGTCTATAGAACGGGTGGGCAGATAGGCAATGAAATCTCAAGGTGTGACAAGGGGTATTGCCGGGACTCAGGGCCCCATCACAGAACCGGCACGCTTCAACGAATTCGCAGCCTTAGGCGCGCACACAATGATCTGAAGACCCGAAACTCCTAACGTGATCACAGGAGGCAAGCCTCAACCATAGCCCAAAAATTCAATGTCACCCTTGTACTTACAAGCGGAAGCGGGTGTGACCTCTAGCAGAAACACTGGAGTGTCATTGGATGTGTGCACAGTCCCTCCAAGTCACGGAACCGGCACCCGTTCCTTCAGTTCCTCAAACCAGACGTCAATGAGACCGCGCTCGCAATATTCGATGATAAACCGACCCTAGCCGTTGCCCACCCACTCGAAACAGATTCTGAATGGTGCCTCGAACATGTAAGAGGCGTTGAGCGCAGTCGGGCGATTTGAAGCCTCGCAGTGTCGCACAGCCGGCACCTTATTGTGACCGGCTATTCGTCGGGAAGCGGGCATCGACCCACTCTGCCACATAGTCGAACAGATTCTTCACCGTATTGCGGTAGGGTCCACCATCGCAGTTCCCACACGGTGAAAATCCATGCGTGGCCCCCTCGATGGCGATGAACTCTTTGTCTGCGCTCTGTGCAACGTCGTAGAAGTATTCGCTGTCGGTGATGAAATAATGGCCCTGCATCGCGCCGATCAGCACCGGAACGGTAATCGCGGTCTCGAGCGCGCACGGAACCGAAATATTGGTCGAGCACCAATCGATCTTGTCGTAGTCGAGCGAATCCGTTGATCGAATCGCGTTTGTACTGAGGAAGGATTTGATCGTCAGGACTCGCGCACCTCCTCCAATGAGGGCGGTGTCGCCGAACGTACCGTTGATCGCCGCGAGGGCAGTGTCCGGTGGCCGTATTCCCTTGATGACCTCGGTGACGATGGTTCCATCATCCTTGACCATTCTTTGGGGACGCTTCGTGCAGCACATGATGCTGGGGTCCATCGAAAAAATATTCGTGGTCCGGTCATTCCCTCTAGGAATGATGAATGAATCATCGTCCGGGTACCTCCAATTGCCCGCCCTCATCTGCTCCCGAATGTGCAGAGCGCGGTCAATCAATTTATTCAATCGTCTCGACTGCCCTGTGCTGTATCGATTGATAAACTCTTGGGAATAGTGTGATGCGCCATTGGGATTGTAGCCATTGGCCGGACTGAATGGATCGAGCGCCGGGTCGATGAGGTTGGGAAACGCCTCATCCATTACGGCAGGGTTGATCGACCTCAGCCCGTTCGAGGCGTTGGACGGGTGGGCGTCAATCAACAGCATTCCATCCGCCGGTGGCAAGCCGGCCAGGCTGTCGTCGCATTGTGTCAGTTTGTTCGGTGCCTGGCAAAAGGACAGGCCCGCTTCCGCTACGGCCTGATAGAGTGATGTCGTCGCGCCACCACCGCTATGTCCCCATAGAAGGATGTTGGATACCCCCTGCTCCTTCAGGTACTCCATGCCCGCCTTGATGTCGAGCGGGATCTTCTCAAAGTCCACCTTTGCCTCGTTGTTCTCAAACCGCGTATTCAGGCAAAGGACCGCGATGCCGCGCCGGGACAACTCGCTGCATTCCATAGCGGTAAATTTGTTCCCCGTGCGGTGGACCGTCAGCACGCCCACCCGCGGCGACGGGTTATTGTCTGGCGTGTAGTACATTGCTTTGGCGCGGTTGGGCAGCGGTACGAAAACGGGATTGCTCTGTGCCATGAGTGGCGAAACTCCAAATGCAAGAACGACACCTAGGGCTAGAACGATCCGTAACCATCTTCCTATTCTCATGCGAATCTCCTTATTGAGTCCTGGAAACACTGACGCGGATGCAGGGTACGTCGAAAGCCTTCCACTCGGAGACTATTCCTTCTTTACGACCGTCTTAACGAACCCTCCATACTGGCCTTCAACCCGGACGTTCGTCGAGCTACCGCCTCCCTGTACCTGCGGCAGTGCTGTGGGGGGATCAACAAAGTACAACACGCCGGTTTGCGGATCCAGCGCGACACTGTGCGGCCGTGCCTGAAGATCTCCAATCACATCGATTACTTCCCCGTCCTTCAAGACAAAGATCGCATTGGCATCGGTGTCCCCGATGTAGACCGTGTCGTCTGCCGCGATGGCGATTCCGGTCGGTCGTCCCAAGCCGATGTTGGCCCACTGTTCGATAAACTCTCCATTCTGATCGAAAACCTGAACGCGCGGTTTGCCCGATTCACTTTGCCACTCAAGAACGAGCAGGCGGTCTTTCGAATCGATAGCGAGGGCATGAGGGGTATCGAATTGGCCAGGTCCTGATCCCTTCGTGCCGCCAATGATCTTAATGAACTCTCCATCTCTTGAGAAGTGCACGACGCGGGAGTTCCCATCACCGTCGTCCGCCTGACCGTCGGACACGAAGAAATCACCGTTCCGAGTCAAGGCGACGTCGGTAGGGCCGTTGAAAGCGTCCGTCGATCTATTGTCGCCGGCCACACCCTTCTTCCCGAGCGCCATAAGTTGCCGTCCGTCCATCGTGTACTTGTAAACCATATGGATGCCGCGATCGGTGATCCAGAGGTTTCCTTCATCGTCAAAATCGACGCTGTGCGCATTGGGGAACAAACCGTCACCCCAGGTTTTCTGGAGTTCTCCCGCACGGTTGAAAATGAGGACCGAGGACTGCTCAGCTGGCGCAATTGGTGGGCCGGAAGGCCGGATCACGATGATCGTTCCCTTCCCATCAGCGGCTACCCAACGTGGCCGACCCCATGTATCTTGTCCCGGAGGGGGCGAGCCAAATAGCGTGACATCATAGTTTGGGTTCGAGGTCTGTGCAAAAGCGCCGGTCGCCAGAGCCAAGACCGCCAAAATCATACACACGCATCTCTTCATGCAACGCCCCCCTCAGTTAATTTGCGAGCAATAGTAAACCTTCGCTATCTGACGGGATTTTACATAGGACCCAAGGACTGTCAAGTCGAATCGTAATCAGCGTATCGGTGTGTCACGCGGCCATAGTCAACTTGGGCTCGATGGGGCCATTTCGAGCTCTTGACGGTCGGTGGCTATGGGGTTAGTTAGGCTCTGTAACCGTCCGCCAGCAAGCTCGACGAACGACCGCGACAGACCTTGGGGTTTCACACTCCAGCAGAACGATTTGACGAATGTGTTGCGTCGACCGGTTGAGCCGGCACTCCTTCTGAGGAATGAGGTAAGGTCAAAGAATTGGTGGGCCTGGGGCCAGCAACGGTGTAAGCGTGCTGCCAAGGCCGCATAGCTGAGTCGGTCGGGAAGCCTCACCCTTGATCGATGGAATCGGATCGAACGGAGCGGAAGAAGCAGCATCGACGATCGAAGCGGGAACGGCGGCAGATCGTGGAAGAGTCGCTGGAGGCAGGAACGTCAGTTTCGCTTGTGGCGCGAGCGCACGGCGTAAACGCGAATCAGGTATTTGCGTGGCGAAAGCTGTACCGCGAGGGGCAGCTCGAAGTTGAAGGTGCGGTAAACGAACTGCTGCCGGTGAAGGTGCCCGAAACGTCCGAGGACCGACGGCGTCGCTCGAAGAATCCTGCCAGAGCCACCGCATCCGGAACAATCGACATCGATCTGGGTCATGCGCGAGTCCGAATCCAGGGCGCGGCGGATCCGGCCTGCGTGCGTGCAGCGCTGGAAGGTCTGGTCCGATGATCGCGCTGCCGTCGGGAACGCGGATCTGGATCGCCGTCGGTGTGACCGACATGCGGAAGGGAATCATGGGCCTGAGCGCGAAGGTGCAAACGGTCCTGGAACAGAATCCGTTTACCGGTCATGTTTTCGTGTTCCGTGGCCAGCGTGGCGATCTGATCAAGGTGCTGTGGTGGGACGGCGACGGGTCGTGTCTGTTCGCCAAGCGCCTGGAACAGGGACGATTCGTCTGGCCACAGGCCGACAGCGGCACGCTGGTGTTGAGCCGGGCGCAGGGTTTTGTCAACTTACGATCGTCGGATCGAATCGAGGGCGATTGGACGCCGGTTTATCAAGCAGCCGTGACCCATTCCCAAGACGCGAAGGAACGTGCCCGCAACGCTTGGTGGTGAACCGCTTTTAGCCGGTGCCTGGCCAATCGGAAGAGATTTAGAACGACACCATGCACCGAAAGGAAGAGTTGCGCTTGGCGTAGTCGAGCCCGAACTTCGCACACCACTGGCGAATTGTCTCGTAGGACACGGTGATTCCTCGCTCGGCCAGCAAATCCTCGACTTCCCGCAAGCTGAGACTGAATCGGTAGTAAAGCCAGACTGCATGGCTGATGGAGGTCATTACAAAAGGTGTGTAAAAGTCATCAGGCGGCGGCCTTCGATTTGGACACGACTCTGATGCCGTCAGCGAATTGCTGACCATCATAGACCTCTTGTAAGAGATCGGAACCCTTTAAGTGCCGCCAAGCCTTCTCAGCGACACGCAGTAACCTCCAGATCATCGCAGTTGCATTCTCGACGCGCTTGAAGCGACGAGCGGCGTTGGTTCTCAACCGCACCATGTCGAAGGGTGACTCAACGATGTTGGTCGTTCTCAGATGCACCCAGTGTTGCTTCGGGAACGCATAGAAGGTGATCATCCGATCCCAGTCCCGCAACAGCGTCTCACCCGCCTTCGGATAGTTCTTTTGATATCGGCGAATGAACTGATCCCGCTTACGTTCGCATGCGGCTCGGGAGTCGGCGAAGGCCATCCCGTGGAGAAGCTGCCTGGCCGCCGGCTGGTCGGTCTTTGGCAGGTGATCCACCACGTTCATCGACTTGTGGTTCCAGCAGCGTTGTTCCTGGCCCTCGGGGTGTTGCTCGGCCAGGGCGGACCAAATTCCCAGGTGACCATCGGCAACGGTCAGTCGTCCCAGCTTCAGACCCCGATCCCTGAGGTTCCGCAGAATACGACTCCAGGATTCCTTGCTCTCCCTCTGACCGCTCTCACAGGCCAACAGCACTTTACGCCCGTCTGACAGGCCTGCGATGATCACCAGTAGTGCCGCCCGTTCTTTCGCGATCCCCGCTTTTACGTACAAGCCGTCCGCCCAGTGATACACCACCTCAAGCTCGGACAGATCCTGCTGGCTCCACTCGTCGTATTCCAGTTGCCATGTCGATTTCAGCCGTTGAATCGACGCCCGCGACAACGGAGCGCCCGCACCCAGCAGTCCGCGCATTGCCTGCTCGAAGTCTCCTGTGGCCAGGCCGTGAAGATAGAGTTCGGGAAGCAGTTGCCCCAGCTGCTTCGATTTCCGGTGAAAGTACGGCAGAATCTCACTCTCGAAGCGCTCGGTCGTGTTCCGGACCCGGGGCCGACGAACCTCCATCGTTCCGTTCAACATCGCAAACCGTCGCGGTTTCCCGTGACCGTTCCGGTAGCCCCGTCGATCCGAACTCCGCTCCGATTTCCTTCGACCCAAGAACTGCGTCACTTCGTCTTCCAGAAGTTCCTGGAGCCAATCCTGCACTCGTGATCGCGCCCAATCTTCCAGAACCTCATACTGCTTCGTTGACGCCGCTACTTCCGCTGTGTTCTTCTTCTCCATGGGTGGTGTACCTTTCTCCCGGTTGGCCCCGGGATTTGCTTACGGTTAATAGTTCACCGAAAGCGTACACCGCCTTTTTCTTTTTACACACTTATTGGAACGACCTCGGCTGATGATTTCAACCGGATAGCGGTGTCCGTGGGCAATCAGTGTGGCAGGTAGGGTCTCAAGTTGACAATGCCCTCATCAGTACTCGGACGATTGTGGTGACCGGCGAAGAACTCAGCCTAAGGTAGTAGACCGAGGCGTCGTCCAGGCTGCACTTCCTTCTATATCGACCCAGTTCTATCGTAAGAGGCAAGCTAGATTGTCGAGCCCCGCACGTCTGAGGTCTCCTCAAAGGCCCGAGGGTCCTTCGCCGAACCAAATCCCTTTCTGGAACTTGTTCTCGCAGGTGATGTCTTCCAGGATGTCCCAATCGGGCGGCGCCAGAATGTATGTTCTGCGCGTGGTATAAGGCCTCGCAAACGCCTGTGGGTCGGTGAGTGTCTTCTCGATCTCCAAGACGTCATAGGTGATGCGCCGGATGCGCTCCACAATGCGCAGCGCGTCGCTATGCACATGACCTTCGCCGTCCAGCAAGGTTTCCTCACGCAGCCCGATCGTGTCCACGACGAGTGTGTCGCCGTCCCACCGGCCAATCGAGTGCCCATTCCACGTGAGATCGAGATACTCGGGATGTTCTCGCCCATCCATGAAGATTTGCCTCACCTCGTGATTGTCCTCGTAGAGGATGAATACTTCGCGGGGGGTGTTGACAATCTGGAAAGGAGCCCCGATCCGTGCGGTGCCGGCCGGAAAACAATGGCTGCTTGGATCTAATTCGTTTCGTACGCGGTCCCCATCGAGGTACAGCGGGTCTTTGTTGTAGAGGTGACGCTCCTCTGCCCAAGGTGTCAGGACCATCGGCGCCTGATCCGGCGCCGGAAACAGAGACTCGATTTCGTTTTGCCTTGCGGCTGCAGCCGCGCCGACCGGCCCCGGAAGGCCAGCCACCCTTCGCCAGTCCGCCCAAAATCCATACAGGTCCGGGTTGCCATCCGGTGTGCGCGGTATCGGCTCATTTCTGAGAGAGGGGTAGATGGGGGCAGCCGCTCCCGGCTGCCCCGCGGTTTGAGCGAATACAACCGCCGAGAAGACGAGGATCGTCACCACCGCAAAGGCCGGACCTGCGATGCGAATTCCCATATCAATATTCCCCCTCTTGAAATTCATTCCGTGCGGGAGGCCAGTTGACGCCATCTTAGGATTTCTCTGATTTGTCACTGCCTTTTCTTGCCGATCTCCGAAAATCGGGAAGGATCGTTTCCATCTCCGTACTTCTCCATAAACTCCCTGTAAAAACCTGCTCCGGCGGCGCCCCCCAGGGGTATCTCTTCGCCGTTGGCCCGCAGGATTTTCATGCGAATCATGATCCGCCTGCCGTCTCTGTATTGATGACCGCTAACCGTTAGCTGTTCCCCTGGCTGAAACATCCTGCTGTGCCAGCCCACCCGGCGCATCGAGGAAGGAGAACCACCCGTGACAATCCATTCGTTGACACTGCCATCGTCTTCCTCCACGTTGAGATAAATCTGATCATGGGGGTTGGTGAACATGTGCCTCACTACGGATCCGGTGAGGGTGGTCATATGCTCGTGGTTGAACACCGCATTCGAGTGGTGTGCGAAGATCGGGCCGGAGGCTAGGAGAACCCCAACTATCACCGGCAGAACAACTAGCAGTTTTTCCTTCATCATTCGCCTGTTCCTCGTTTCGTTTAGCTTCGAACCGCTAACGATCTTTACTAATCTCAGAAAGTAAATTTTACTGACCGGGAGGTGGCGGCGCATTAGGATCCATTTCATCACGTGTTGAAGTTGTTGCCCCCAGCCTTATCAGCATTGCCGCGGTACTGTCATGCTTTCCATAGAGCCCCCTATACCGTAAGACAGGGCTGATTCCCGAGGCCATGCTCCATGGAGTTTCTCCGTAATTATCTATTACGTTTACGTCCGCACCGTGATCCGCGAGGTACTGAACAACAGGATCCGCACCCGTGAACGCCGCCATGTGGATTGCCGTTTGCCCATCTTCATTTTTGGCATTCACATCGATACCCATTTCAAGGACTGCCTGGACCGCCTGAAACGATAACTCGATGTCCGCGTCGTTGGCTTCATTCCCTCCCTTGAAAGCGCAGGCTCCGGTACAGGCCGCCCTCGCTGCCGCCATTAATGAAGTTGTACCTCCTCTGGCAACGATATTTTGATCTGCGTCATGCGCTCTGAACAAGTGCATCAATGGTACATCTGCAGATATTGCTGCCAGGAGAAATGGGGTGGCGTCCGCCATATTAAACGGGCTGCCATCCGGACCCAGTCGACGGCTGTTTTGAATCTGTACATTGGGGTCCGTCCCTGATTCAAGCAGAGCCCTGGCAAGATTGTGCATATTTCTTGGCAGCACGCGATACACAGGATCATAACGAACACCGTTTAATGCAGCCAGACCGGTGGCAACAGAATGGTGCAGAGCGGTGATACCGTTTTCATCAAATGAACTGGGATCTGCACCCATGGCCAGCAAAAACAATGAAAGTTGCTCATGACCACTGGCCGCGGCAACGACCAGTGAATTTCCTTGTTGAGGTGTTGCTTCGTTCGGGTCTGCACCCGCATCGAGCAAAACACGTGCCGTTTCCAGATCTCCTGACCGGGCTGCGTATAACAAGGGAGTAAATCCGCCGCTTGACTTCACACTGATCTGGGCGCCACTCTCGACGAGCAATTCAGTGATATCCCCTCGACCTTCAGCTGCGGCCCACATCAGTGCGGTCTGTCCTTTCTTGTTCTCCTCTGCATTGATCTGTGCCCCCCCGGCTATTAACGCGGCAACCGCCTCAGTTGCTCCAGTTCGTGCACAGTTCATCAGTATGGTCTCGCCTGTCCATAATGCCGAATTCGGGTCTGCCCCTGCTCTCAACAATTTTCCTGCCATCTCATTGCTGCCGTTAGTACAAGCCAGCCACAATGGTGTCACCCCATATTCGTTCTTGACGTCTACGTCAGCCTCTTCAATCAGCAGAATCTCAGCCAGTTCCATGTCGTTACGGTGGGCGGCCCAATGTAATGCCGTAGTACCGTCAGCCTGGGCTGTATTGACATTAACAGATTGATTTATCAGTTTGATTACAGTCCCGGAATCTCCAGTACGTGCTGAATCAATCAGTCGCAAATCATCATTTGCCAGCGATAACGAAGGCGTAATAATAAGAACTGCAGCAAGCCAGTATCTGTTTAACATCCTGAATTTATGGACAACCAGATTCGACATATACCGATTCCTTACTGCACCGATAGTAAATTGAGTTGACCGGTGCTGTCGCCAAATCCATCTGCCTGTATACCCAATTTGTCGAGCAGGGCCAGGTACAGATTCGAAATGGGTGTATCTTCCGAATAACGTATGTGGCGTCCACCCTTCAAAGCTCCGGAACCCCCACCCAATAACAATATGGGAAGGTTCTGCAGCAAATGGTCATTACCATCACTTATGGCACTTCCATACATGATGATCATATTGTCGAACAGGGAACCGTCAATATCCGGCGTCGCACGTAATTTATCGAGATAATATGTCAACAAATTTGAGTGATATAGATCGATCTGTGCGATCTTTTCCAGTTTCTCCGGGTCACCCTGGTGGTGTGACAATGAATGATGTACATCGGGGATGCCAATCTCCCTGTAAGTTCTGTTGCTCTGTTCCGGTCCCGTCATGAAGGTAATCATGCGGGTCATGTCAGTCTGAAACGCCAATACCTGCAGGTCAAACATGAGTTTGAGGTGGTCAGCAAATTCCGGAGGTACTCCCGTAGGCCGTTCCACAGACGGCATTTCGCGTGAGGATTGCTGTTCGGCCATCTGGATACGGCGTTCAACGTCACGCATACCGTCAAGGTATTCACTCAACCTTAGCCGGTCCCCGGGTCCCACCGAATTCATCAACCGTGCAGCGGCCTGGGTCACCGAATCGAGGATGCTTTTTTCCTTTTGTATTCGCGCAAGCCTGACAGCCGGTTCGGTACTGCTGCTGTCACCAAACAGTCTATTGAACACCGCACGGGGCCGATACTCAATGGGAAGCGGCGTAGTGGGTGAACGCCAGCTCAGTGTCATCCTGTAGGCACAGCTCCAGCCTTTTTCACAACTACCAACGATGTCTGTAGAGTGCAGGCCAAGCTCCAGGGACGCCAGCTGGGTATACTTGCCAAATTCCCTGGCGATGATCTGATCAATGGATATGCCCGTATAACCTTGCCGGAGCGGATGTACCCCGGCCAGAAACACTCCCCCTGCCCGTTCATGCGGGGCTGATTCCCCCTCTCCCGGCAGTGCATCACCGGCGTTATTATTCATACCACTCAGGACAAGCATTTGGTCCCGGTATCGGGCAAGCGGTTCCAGAGTCTGTGGGAAATCGAATGATTTACCGCTTGCCGCAGGGGTCCAGTACTTCATATTCATTCCATTCGGAGAATAAACGATGGAGAAACGGCGTGCGGCTTCCACCCTTTGGGTTGCCGATGCGAGTGCCGGAAACATAGCATCCAGCAATGGCAGTGCGATTGTTGCCCCGGCTCCGCGCAGGAATGTGCGACGGGGGATTGATTTTCTAAAGATCATCTTGGCTGGGTGCCCTCCGCATCTGAAATGGTGCGCTCTTGACAATGGCCATTATCAAGGAAGATAAACGGAAGTCGTCGGGCGCTGTATGCTGCATGATAGCGCGCATTACGGGCGCGTCATGATAGTCAACACCTCTTCCCAAGGCAAAGGTTAACAGCTTCTCAATAACCGTCAGAACGAATGCCTGCTGACGGTTTGTCCGCAAAACTTCCCGAAGACCGATTGGGCCTTCAAAAGGTGTGCCATCAGGCAGTGCCCCGGAAGAATCAATAGCAGAATCGGAGGATGAATCGACGGTCCGCCATTTACCGATGGCATCGTAGTTCTCAAGGGCGAACCCCAGTGGATCCATAATCCTGTGACAGCTGGCACAAACCGGATTGGCACGGTGTTGTTCCATACGCTCGCGCATATTCAAGACCCTTCCCTCATCATTTTTATCCCGGAGGCTTGGGACATTGGGTGGGGGTGGGGGCGCGCCGAGGATATTTTCCAGTATCCACTTTCCCCGAATTACCGGCGAGGTACGGTTGGGATAAGATGTCACCGTTAGAATACTGCCGTGTCCCAGGATCCCTCCTCGGGTAGCATCCGGCAACAACACCTTGCGAAAATGACTGCCAAAAACTTCCGGGATCCCATAGTGCCTGGCCAGTCGGTCATTTACGAAGGTGTAATCAGCATCCAGTAGTTCCAGCAACGGGCGATCATTGCGCAGGATGTAATCGAAGAAAAGTTCCGATTCCTTCTGAAATGCCTGTTTGAGATTGTCCTCATAATAGGGAAAGAAATCAGCATTTGGCGCCGAGGCGTTCAGATTTCGCAACTGCAGCCATTGTGCCGCGAAATTTTTCACCAGGGACCGAGAGCGAGGGTCAGCCAGCATGCGCCGGACCTGCTGTTCCAGTACGCCCGGATTGGTAAGCTGACCTGACTCTGCGATGCTCAGAAGTTCTTCGTCCGGGATTGTGCTCCAGAGAAAAAACGACAACTGCGTTGCCAGTTCCATGTTTGAGATTGGGAAAACCGCACCCGGGCTGGTGTTTTCCGGTTCCTTGACAACCAGAAACAGGAACTCAGGACCGGCCAGCAATCTTTCAATCGCCAGCCCGATACCTTCTTCAAATCCACGACTCATTCCCTGTCTGTAAAAATCGAGCAAATCCTCTATTTCTCTATCGGAAGTTTGTCTTCGATAGGCACGATGGGCCAGACTCGAGAGAATACGTCGGGCGCATTGCTCATCGTTAATGCCATCGGGACGGCAAATCAAGATCGTTTCACGGCTCGCCGTCACCCCTGTACCCTCTGCTTCGAAAGGCCCCCCAATTGCGACGGTATGG
Source organism: Terriglobia bacterium (assembly GCA_965218085.1). GTDB lineage: Bacteria > Acidobacteriota > Terriglobia > 20CM-2-55-15 > 20CM-2-55-15. Next base: position 2,086,448 of record CBDCKF010000002.1, read on the forward strand.
ACGGCCGGCAATCCCCCTTTGTATTGTGCGTAATCGTAGAGTGTGTGCAGCGGATACAGGGGTTCTTCCGGTACGATAGTCTCCTTTAAAAATGTGACGGTAAGCTTTCGAGTACCCGCCTTCGCGAAGAAACGGGCTTCCAGTGCATCATCGGCAGACCGTTCATAGTGTTCCTGCTCCACGTCACCCGGCGATGCTGTGGAAAAGATGCCCGCTGACCTCCCATGGATTTCGCCCCCAATGGTGATTCGCCTGACCCTTTCGCCATCAAGGCGCAGGTCAAGCTGATGCGGTTCAGTCAGGCCGCGGATATATTCCCTGGAATTCCGTTGCAGGCGTACCTGGACGACATATTCACCGTCCAGGGGGAAATGATGGCGAATGGCAACTCCCCCACGGGATCCGAAGGGCATATCTTCGCCCATCCGCTCCTCCTGCATGAGGTAACTGGAGACGCTATAAATATCAAAGACGGGCTGCATTTCCGGTTCACCGAGTGCCATCCGCCGTACCTTACGCGCCGCTGAAATGTATTGCTCTGCCAGTAGCGGCGATAAGGTCAGCACGTCACCGATGTTGTCGAAACCGAACATGGTGTCATCAGATGGGAGAATCGTATCGTCATTGATTTCAACAGCCAGCAGGTCGCGAACAGCGTTCATGTATTCAGTGCGGTTCATGCGGCGTAATGATGGCCTGCCGGGCCGCGGATCAGCCGTTGCATGTTCGTCCAGAGCAGATCCAAGATAATCAACAAAGGCATCATAGATGGCCGGGTCGGGACGGGGTATGCCGGATGGCGGCATGGTTCTGACCCTGAGTTTGTGCAGCACCTTCTCCCATATCTCGGCCCCTGCGCCAACCTGGTTTACATCGACTGTCTCGAGGGAAAGACCTGCTGTTCTCAATGCATCATTGTGGCAGCCAACGCAGTACTGATTAATAACGGGTTGAAATGATGGGCTGTCGGCGGCCGGGGCGATACCAGTGTTCTGTTGTGCTGCACCTAGGCTGCTAAACCCGATAAGCACAGTTCCAATAAGGCTGATCGCATTTCTCAGCATTGGCTACCAATTCCGTTGATTAACACTGTACGAGCGGCTTGACAAATCCATGCGTTTGATACATTTTCGCTGATTAGTGCTGCACTTTGACCAGTTTATAAACGAGACGTCAGCTCAATTAAGAATGAGGAACCTGGAATGAGTCAAGACAATAAAGAAAGTAAGGAAATCAGCCGTCGAAACTTTGTCCGTGGTGCTGGGATTAGTGCGGCAGCACTGGTTGGAGGAAGCGCTGTTCCGGCAAACACCTTGCAGGCGCAGAATACCTCGAATCAGCCTCAGCAGTGGGACCTTGAAGCCGATGTTGTGGTCATCGGCGCCGGGCCGACAGGACTACCTGCAGCTATTCGGGCCAGGGATGCCGGCGCATCGGTAATCATAGTCGAAGCGAACTATGATGCCGGCGGTCACGGCTTAATGAACGGGGGCACGATCCAACTCGGTGGTGGGACTAAATCGCAGAAAAAATACGGCATTGAAGATTCACCAGACACGTTTTTCAGGGACCTGACGGACTGGTCCGTGGTGGAGACCAACGGTATGCCGGAGTATCGCTACAATGACCGGGCCGTTCAGCGTGCCCTGGCTGACAACAGCGCCGCCACCTATGATTTCATGGTAGAAAATGGTGTGAAATTCGAAGACATACCTCCTTCAACTGAGGGAGCACATGCCATTGGTATCTCTGCACCCAGAGCCCACGAAGTCACCTGGGACAAGGGCCAAGGCGCAGAGAATCCAAGGGGAGGGGGTGGAGGCGGTATCTATCGGCCACTTGAGGTAAGCGCCCGAAACAAGGGCGTCAGGTTTCTGTTTAATTACCACATGGATAGTATCATCCGGGAAATGCCGGACTCTGGACGGGTACAGGGTGTGCAGGCCAGTTACACACCCCGGTATCTCCCCGGCGAAACCACGCCCATGAAGAGTTTTCATTCGAAGGGAAATATCGATTTGACGTCGGCGAATGTCACCATCAAGGCGACCAAAGCCATCGTCATCGGCACCGGCGGCAGCACCGGCAATATCAATTTTCGCCGTATCTTTGATCCACGCATGACCGAAGCCTACCAGTTGGCGGGCAGCCCTTATTCAAAACAGGACGGCAGTGGTGAGATGGCGGGCATGGCCATTGGCGCCTCACTTTGGGGGACTGCCAACCAGAGCTTTGAACGTAACGGCTATTTCAGAAAACGCCCGATGATCGGCTGCCAATATACGTATGTAGAATGGACCCCGGACAGCATTATGTTTCCGTTCGTCCGGGCCACCGGGTTGAGGGTCAGGGAGTGGCAAAACCTGGTCCTCGTTAACCAGGTAGGTAAGCGCTTCTATAATGAAGAGGTCGGCAACTGGCCCTACGGTACTCACCATGGATCTCTGGATCCCTATATCCCAAGCGACTGGAGAAATCCGCGCCGGATACAATACGACCCACAAAATTTCCTGGACGCCGCCCTGGCCATGAATGAAGGCTCGGAACCACCGGACTACGGTGCAGGTCCCATCTGGGCGATCTTTGATTCAGAAGGTGTGAAAAGAGAAAATTGGGACCTGTCACCACCGGCAACCGACCCCCTGTATTTCTTCAGTGATAATACCCTTGAAGGCCTGGCAAAAAAGGTCAAAGAGAATCCCTATCAGAAACCGGACCTGCCGCCCGAGTACCTCGCCGCAACGATCACACGTTATAACGAAATCGTCGATTTTGGCTATGACCCGGATTTTGAACGGCCCAACCCTAAGTACAAAATAGAAAATCCACCCTACTACGCGGCCTGGGCCACACCTGCGATACACGACTGTTATACCGGTCTGCGAATTAACATGAAGTGCCAGGTGATGGACATGAAAGGACAAATTATCCAGGGGCTCTATTGTGGGGGTGAATCAGCAGGAGGTTGCAGCCAGCACGGCCAAGGCCGTTGCGCTACACAAGGTTATATTGCAGGAGCTCACGCGGCAAAAGAACCCGCCTGGAGCTGATCCGGGGCAGAACCCGCTAGCCAAGGTGTCGATCTGTAGCCCGTCAGAGCATTTCACGTGACTACCACAGTCGGTCGTCTCGACCTGAGGGGTACGCGAGGAAGTTTCGTCAGGGAACGTCCCGTCGGCATTGCTGATGAGAAGCGAGATCAGCGCTGGCTCACCTGCGGGGCACGGAAGTGCCAACGGCTGTGGCTTCGTCGTTCACGCGCCCATTTCCAAGTGAAGATGAGCAACGCTACAGGGGTGAGAGCGGCACACGCCCATATGAAAACCATGCCCTGGACTGTCACTATAGAGAACGACTCCCATGCGGCATTAAATGGAGGGGGTGTGGCGAGAGTATTGTACTCGGTCATCGTCATGTCAGGCATAGCGCCCGGACCAGCCATGGAGAATCTGGCCTCGAAGCGGATCCGGAAACGGACCCCGGGAGAGTCTCAAAACGGCGGCCACTCAAGGGCTCAACTTGGGTCGATACTTGCGAAAGTGCCCGGATGAAATCCATCCGATCCCGCTACCACCGACATCGCAACCTTCGAGCAGGCTGTGGCTGTCGCCCACTCCGCTGTCACCGCCCTCCAGGGTCTTCGCGACGCGGGCAAGGTTAAGCCAGGGCAGAAGGTGCTGATCATCGGTGCGGCAGGAGGCGTACTCAAACGAGGAAACACTCGCATTCTTTTCGATCACGTTCAGCCCTGGGAAGGGAAGCTGGTGCAGACCTCAGAATTTTAGGTGGTGATCATCGACGAGTAACTGTGAACAATTCGTGAACAATTCTCTGCCGAATACCATGAAATACCGTGGTCTGACCCAGCCAACAAACACGAAGAACCAACAACATAGTGAGTCAGAACACGATTCACACGCAGGAGGTCATCGGTTCGAGCCCGGTCGATCCCATTTCTAACCCCTGCATAGTCAATTCTTTTTAATTGACCTGTTCGCGTCCCACCTAATGGTGCGAACCGATCGCCCTCGATCCGGCCCGCCGACTCGCAGGCCGCACCCGGTAGAACTGAGTGTAGACGTTTGTTGTTGTCGCGACGCTTGCGTGTCCCATCAGCTCGGCGGTTACCTTGCTCGAGATGCAACCATCGTGTGACCCGGTTGAAGGGGTTACTCGCTCGATGCTGGGGTTCCGACCTTGTGCCGGCCGAGGAACTCACGGATGGTGGTGTAAATCCGCACCATCTCGGAGTCGGAAAACCCGCCGTGGCCGCCACCCGGTACCGTTACCAATTCGTTCGGCACACCCGCGTCGTCGAGCGCCTCGTGCAGGCGGGTACCGTGGTCGTAGGGGACGATCGGATCGGCGTCACCATGGATGGTCAGGATGGGCGGCAACCCGCTACGCACATAGGTGAGGGGGGAAACCCGCTTCGCTATCTCGTCGCGGTCGGGAGAACTGCCGAGCCATGCCTCGGTGAAGTTGCCTGAAATACCAGGCTGTCGGTGAGCCAGGTCGAAGACGTCGGTAATGCCGTACCAGTTGATGACAGCTGCGACCTTCAGCTCGTCGGTCGACGTCGTGCCGGTGGACCAAGTTCGGCGCCGGTCGCCGGGACACTGCCGGTCCAGGCCGGCCGACGCCGGAACTAAGCCCGTCGTGAGCGCCAGATGGCCTCCGGCCGAATTTCCGGTCACCACGATCGTGTCGAGGTTGAAGTTGTGCTGCTCGGCGTTCCGGTAGACCCATCGAAGCGCGCAGCGACAGTCCTCGACGGCGGCCGGTGCATGCGCTTCGTCCGCCATCCGGTATTCGACGTTGACGATCGCCCAACCCATTTCCATGTAGGGCAGGAACGTCAGGGCGGAGCTTTCCTTGGAACCGTTGGTCCAGCCCCCACCGTGGAAATAGATCAGGGTCGGCGTTGGAGCAGTCGCTCCCCGAGGCCGATAGACGTCGAGCTTGAGATCCACACCGCCCGCCCGCAGGTAGGTGATGTTCGGCACCAGCTGATACCCGTTCGCCACCTGCACGAACTCCGTCGCGGCGTCAGTGGCAAATGTGTCCTGCGCACGCACTACCGCAGGCTGTAGGAGCGGAATAATAGCGTTCATGAATAGGGCAATCGCAATCAGGGGCAGCAATATCTTTGATGTTCTGTCGGTCTTCATCGTGTTGTCCTCCATTATGACCCTATCATTCCAAACTACCTTCATAGTCCTTCTCTCTTCTGCCGCTTCTCGTTTGGACAAAGCCTGTAAGAAGTATAAGGAAGCCCTCCTGTTCTGCGGAATAGGCTGAGCGATTTCGGCGTGAAATGGAGGTTTCCTGTCCGCTTCAACGATTCCTTAGGCATCAGACACCGTAGCAGCCCGTGGCAGAAGTCTCGAGGGCCGCGCGCAGGGGTCTTCGGGTTGCAGGCGCGAAGTGAGGAGCGGCCACCGAGGTTTGAAACCGAGGCCGCGGGCGCCGTCTTTCCATCGTGACCAGTCTTAGCGATGCCGGACAAAGCCTGTGGCCCGAACCCCCCTGCGCCCAAAGGGTTACGGCGAAACGGGGCGTCTTGGTTGTCGCCGACTCCTCCCAATGAATGAGCATTGTCTCGTCGTCACCTCCTAGAATCCAGCCCCGTTTGGCCGTAACGCGGCCCTTGAGACTTCTGCCACGGGCTGCTAACTATCCGTCCGATATTGTGGATGGGACTTTACCCTCTCAACGAACCCGGCAGGATCATCAGGCGTAATATTTAGCCTTCGGAGTAACCCGGATCTTCGATGAAGGGTAACACCGGTTTTCCGGATAGTCGGCATATGGATCGTATTGGTCCAGATTTCTCCTCCTACCGTGACACCAATCTCGGCGCCCTCAAAGTCACTCATTGGAATTTTGCGAAAGGCAAATGCCCCAACTTTGATTCGCAAATATTGCTCATAAATTGCGTAATTGATGTTCGAGATCAGGTAGCCCAAGACGATCGCAATTAGCAAGATGGTTACGATACCGGCAACGACTTCAATCATATTTCACCCCTTGTAACGGGCGCCCAACGGCTCGGCAACAAGCTCCAGGCCGTGTTCGCTGAAGTAGCAATGTCTTGCTTTGAACAATATCTTGCAACACCGCATTAGAGATCACCACGATTATCTGTAATCGGTTGGGTTGAGCGTTAACTCCAACGGGTTGGGGCGTATCATGCCGCCTTTCCGACGCACTTCCCGCGATAACGAGTGCGCTGCGAACAAGATTCCGCCGAGTATCCCGAAGAACACCTGCCGGACCCAAACCCGAAGCACTCAGGGCCAACTTCATGATGTGTCTGCAGGGGATTCGCACGCTGGAGGTCATCGGTTCGAGCCCGGTCGGTTCTATTTTCGGAAAACAATGAGTTATCTGCGGTTCTGCCGGAACCGATTGGGGCCGGTTGCCGTGTTTGTAGTCAGTTCACCTGTTCTCCGCCTTCGCGAATACATATTTTTCCGGGCCTTGCTCTTCAGACTGGAAAATCGCGTGTTCGGGACAATCTTCCCAAAGCTTCATTGCCAAAGCACTCTTGTTTTGACTCTACTGCCCGGCTACGAGCTATAATCGGTGAATCTTCTTAGTGAAAGTGACTGCAATGTGCTCTCGGCCTCTGTTTATTGCTGGGGCCGGTTGAGCTACACCAGTTTCGACATGGAGGAAACTCAATGAAACGCATGGTTCTAGTCATTATCGGTCTCGCTTCGCTGACGTTTTCGTCAAGCTTGTACGCACAATCGAACGCGGAAATCATCGAACGGGCGCTGTCGGCGGCGCCGGCCCGGGCCCGTGACGCGGCCAGTGTGATCAAGTGGAACGCCGACTACACTTACGAAACGCTGAAGGAAGGTACGAACACCATAGTCTGTTACGACCGGTCCGGCGAACCCGGACGGCGGGCGTTCGCGGTGCAGTGCACCAACGAAGGGAATCTGCCCAGAGTCGCACAGAACAGGCGGTTCGCGGCAGAGAGCGCAAACAACGAGGAGCTACAGGCGATGCATCGCGCCTCCGAGGAGGGTGGATCCCGGATAGCTCCTGTGTTCGGTTCGGTGTTCATCGCCAGGAACGGCGATAACGCGGCGAGTGCTCGAAATCACACGACCATTGCCGTGCCGGGCGCCACCGGCGAGTCCCTCGGGCTACCCGAAAACGGCAACCAGGGCGGTGCCTGGATCATGCGAGCAGGTTCGAGCTACGCGCACATCATGACGCCGGGGAGCTAGCGACCTGCACTTTTGAAGCGCGAATTACGACAAGCTTGGCTGTCGTTGGCTCGGAGGGTGTTCGCGAAGCATTGACATGCACGGGGCCGTCGATCCGGGTCCGGTCGGCTCTGTTTCTAAGCTCTCCATGACCCATACCTTCGAATTGACCTGTTCGCGGCCCACGCCGGGGCGCGAACAGGTTGACCTCGATCGGGCCCTCCAGTGTGACTGTATCTCGCCGTCGGTCGTCGACAATATTTCGCCAAGGAAGCAAGGATCTCCGAGTCGATCTTGTCAGCGACTCGATTACCAGAGACAGAACATCGGTGTTATATTGCCGCTATGATATCGCCGAATCCCAAGCTGCTCCTGTGTTTCCTGACAGCCTTTCTGCTTGCGGGTTGTGGCACTGCTGGGGAGACCGAAAGCCCGATCGATGCGGGCTCGACATCCTCCGCCCCGGCGCCGATCGATAATTCGACGGGGATCGCCTACCCGGCCCTGTACCGCGACCTGGACCTCCCGGAACTGCCCGGAGGAGTGCTGCTATCGACGGGCCGGCAGACCACCTCCCTGCGCGACGGCTTGAGCCTCAGCATCAGCACATCCATGCCGATTTCTGAAGTGCGCGACTACTACAGCAGCGCGCTCGGCGACCTGGGCTGGGAGGAAGCGCCGTCACGCGTAATACCCGGGGCACCGATGACAGGCTTGCGGGCCACCCGGGACGGCATCACCTACATGGCGACGATCACTGGCATTGCCGGCGAAACGCAGGTCAGTATCAGCGTCACCGAGCAGTAAGCCGCACCCCAGTCGATCCGGCCGGCCACACCGGGGCTGGACAATCTCGGGAAACGACGGTCGTGATCAGTACGTGAGCAAACGCAAACACAAATCGGCTTCCAGACGAAGAGCGATATGGCTGTCAGGAACCATCGTGATTCTGCTGTCGGCCACAATTGTTTTCTCGCGCTTCCAGGATAGTACGGGCCCTATCGTTCCCGAAATCGTTGCCGTTTATCCACATGATCCCAACGCATTCACTCAGGGACTGTATTTCGAGAATGGATTTCTGTTCGAGGGCACAGGACGCAGAGGTGAGTCTGTCCTGCGCAGAGTCGAGGTTGATACGGGTACTGTTTTGCAGGAAACTACGCTTTCACCAGAGTATTTCGGTGAAGGGATTGCGGCGTTCGGAGATCGGATCTACCAATTGACGTGGACGTCGGGAACCGGCTTCATCTACGACAAGCAATCGTTCGAGGTGGAATCACAGTTCAGGTATTCACGGGAAGGCTGGGGGCTCACCGGGGATGGAACACACCTGATCATGAGCGATGGCTCCCAGTACCTGTACTTCCTCGATCCGGAATCTCTTCGGCTAGCACGCCAGATAGAGGTCAAAAACCGATCGGCGCCCGTCCAACAACTCAACGAGCTCGAGTACATTAAAGGCCACATTTACGCCAACGTCTGGCATTCGAATCAGATTCTGAAAATTGACCCGGAGTCCGGACAAGTCGTCGGTCGGATCGACTTGTCTGATCTCGTTGAGGAAGTGAGCGTATCCGATCCAGAGGCTGTTCTGAACGGAATCGCCTACGACGAAGAGGAGGATCGGGTCTTCGTAACCGGGAAGCTGTGGCCGAAACTGTTTGAAATCCGCATGCCCGACTGAAGTAATAATCGCCCGGAATTTTCCAGACAGCGGGCGAAGCTCGACCCGTTTCCGGAGCGCTTGCTCTATCCCTTCTCATCTCATCGATGCAGCGAGTAGGTGATCTTCGTCGTGAGAGACCGGTCCGAAGTTCCCGAGAAAACACCATCGGTATAGCGGGTCTCGTTGTAAACAATGTGAAAATTGTCAATCGTCCGGAAAATGTAGTTGAACCGTAGTTGCAGTGCCGCCAAGTCGCCTGAACTGTTGTACTGAAGAAAGGCTGAAGTCAGTAGATTGTTGGAAAAGGAAATGTTCGCTCGCAGCCCGACAAGATGGGTGTTGAATGATCCCTCACGCAAGTCCATCGCGTTGAATCTGTAACTGGGAATGAAGTTGATGTTTTCGTTGGGGCGTAGGTTGCTATCCAAGTTCAAGGATCGCTTGCTGCCATTGTAAAAATTTCCAATGTCCACTCCGGCGCTGCCGGCGAATCTCCTGCCGTTAAAGGAGCGAAAGCTTATGCTGGCCGTGTTCCATTGGTAGGTTCCGACCGGTAAGGTCACGCCGGGGCCGATCCGAAACTCCCGGGCAAGGCGTTCCAGATCGTTCTGAAGGTTGGCTTGCAGCCGATCACCACTCTGAAAAACGGCGGCCAGCAGAAGCCGGGTCCTCCGGCTTTTGAGCACATTCCGATCGTTGTGAAAGTAAACGAAGTCCGGATTGATTTCGAATTGCCGGATGAAGTCGCCGCCGGGCCGGGGTTTGAGGTAGAACCGTGCTCCGATCATTCGATCCCGGCGACGAGCGAATCCGATTCCAGGATCGAAATTGGGGTCAATATCGATGTAGTTGACCCCGGCAGCAATCAAGTCATCCTGCCACAGGGCTCCGATCTGCCGGGCCGTTTGCTTGTCGCTGATGCCGGGGCTGAATGATCTCGCGACGAGACCACCCAGGGTCAAATGGTCTTTCAAGACGAAGTTTGCATCGACACCTGCCAGGCGATTGGCCTCGCCATCGCCCTGACGGTTCGTAAAGATAGTGCCAATATAGGAACGACCCAGAATCTCCTTGCGAACCCGTGCCACCATGAAGTTTTCGCCTGGCTGCTGCTGATAGTCGTCGGTCTGTACATTAAGAATGCCCAGGTCAAAGCCTCCAACTTTCCCTGTCAGCTTGCCGCCTCCGACAATTGATATGGGTTGGCCCGTTTCAGACAGCCCAATCCTCCGACTGTAAAACAGTTCCAGGGGAGGCGGTCCGAAATGTAGAAAACTGACTCTCATCTTCAAGGAATCGGCGCCTTCGATGAAGAACTGTCGTTTTTCCTGGAAGAAAAGGCTGAAGCGAGTCAGGTTGACCTGTTGTGCATCCACTTCGACCTGTCCAAAATCTGGATTGAACGCCAGGTCAGCCGTGAGGTTTGAGGTCAAGGCAAACTTCAGGTCATCGATACCCGCATCGAACACCCTTTGCGTTCCGCCGGGCCCTCCGGCGGCGAGTCGCTTGAGGCCGGCAACTACGTATGGACGTATGCGCAGACGTTCTTCCTGGGTGATTTCGCTCAGCCCTTCCAGGTGCCCCGCCTGCGAGACGTGATGGAACAGAAAGTTGCGATTCCACCCCGACCAGTAGACAAACTCGTTTTTCCTCTTGATCACCCGCTCGAAATTAACGCCCCAGGTCTGCTCTGTGGCTGCTGAAAACCGCAGTATCTTGAACGGGATCGAAATTTCGGCAGTCCATCCGTTTTCGGTAATTACGGCGGCCTCGGTCCACTGCTCGTCCCACTCGGCGCTGAGGCGATCCGATTCATTCCGTATGAGGGCATCAAACCGGGTTCCGAGCGGATTGATGCGAAACACGAAAGCGTTCCGATGATCATGGAATGTATCGAGAATGACCGTGAAGGTGTCGTCACCCTCGAGAGTGCTGTCTCGCTGCAACTGGCTGGCCCGAATCCGCTCCGGTTCACTATCCCGAAGTTCAACTCCTAAGTAAAGATAGGCTTCGTCATACGCAATACATACACCGGTGGGTTCGGTGGCTGGCTGACCTTCCAGCGGTTCTTTCTGATAGAAATCGGAAATTCCACACTCTCCCTGCCAAATGGCTTCGTCGAGGTGACCATCGATCGACGGGGCTTGGCTCACCTGCTGAGCGTAGACTGCGGGCCGGTCCGGGTCCTGCGACGGCGAGACCACTGCGAGAGCTTCCGCAGAAAAAAGCAGCAAGCAAAAGAAGAGGTTTCTTAGGTTCCGACTTGTTGCATGGGAAGAACAGAATAATCGAAGGCATCCCGAACTCACTTGAAATCTGATGGCGGTTCGGTTTGACATCGATGGTTCTTCGTTAGCGTTGTCCTTGAAGTTGTCCTCGAGCGTACGCCACAACGCTACTGTTTCGTCCAAGCGTTGATGGGTCGATCCGCTTCCGCGCGTTGTCTTGATTCTGTATCCAATGGATCAGAGCGTTCAATCCTTATCTACCTTGCACTGGGATCGAATTGAGCCCAGGCGAGGCCTTCGTCCACGCAATGGATTCGAAAATTGAAACGTCATGCAGGCAAATGGCGATGTGCCCTACGCACTGATCGGAGCCGGAACGAAAAGATTGTAAAGCCAGCCAAAGATCATGCCCCCGACGAATCCGTCGATCAGACCGTAAAGGGTCCCAATCACTACCTGCCCGACTGAGCCAGTTGCGTCATAGCCCGGGTATATTGACGCAACCAGCTCTAAGCAGGCCACGCCGTAATCAGGCCAGATCAGATTGGCGATTCCGACGAACAGGATTGCTCCACCCCAAAAGATTCCGAATCCCAATCCCAACGCTCTAATATTGAGTTTCATGAGGTTCCTCCCGACAATGAGTTTTCAACGGCTTAGATCAAAACAACCACCTGGTCGCAATTAATACGTGCCGGAAATGAATAAAGCAAGCGGCCGGTGTCCGGCCCAACTTCTAAGAAGACCAGCAATCCGTGTGTGACTCGATCGGTTTCGTCCGGGACAATGTCGTGGTTGCAGTCTCCGATCAACTGAGCGTCTCCACTGCGAAAGTACCCGGGATCATCAAGTAAAGAACACCAACCTCGGAAACGGGAGCTATGACTACAGGCCGGATGGAACGCGCCTCAGGCAATCGTCTTCCGGATCGTCTCGAATTCGTCCTTACTGATCTCCCCTTGCGCGAACCTGCGCTTGGCGATATCAAGTGCTGAGCCGCCGATGTTTGGTGGCCTCCCGGCCTGGCCGAACGTCCGATCCAGCCAGAGCGCGAAAAGGACGATCACCAGAAGAAAACTCAGTGGAAACAGCCAGAAAAGACCACCCCAGAACTCATACATTGGCCACATCGGTCTGCCCCCCTTCTTTCGCCCGAGTCGGTAGCGTTTCTTTCGGGCGTGGTTCCGTTGTCAGGAGCGCGAGCATTTCTCTGTTCTGTTCCCGTATCTGGTTCACGCCAGATATGAGGACCTTTCACGGTCAGTTATCGGGCATGTGGCCGATCATCCGACCCACCACCACCGCCGGTGTTTGAGCAATGCGTTCGCGCCAGGCTGCAGGCATCCAACTCCGTCCCAGGATGACACCGCCGGCGACGACCGGCAGCATTACCAGTGCTTGCCTCATCGCGTGCTCCTTTTTCTTCCTTCTGCCAACTCACTCGTATCGGAATCCTTACTCAATAAGTCTGCATTCTGGGGGCCAAAGCAGGCCCGACATGGATCGGACTAAATCGTTCCGGTGAAGGCAATTCACTCACGAGCGTCGGCTGCTGGAAAGAGGGCTACCCCCGAAGCGGTCAAATAGTCACACACGGGACCGGGAGCGGGTTGTTTCGAGACGAACGGGCGACGTCCTGGCATGGGTTTCACCCATTTTCACCGACCGATCCTAAGCGGTGCCTGACCCATCCCGACTCGGGCCGTCTATCAGCCCAAACCTGAACTTTCAGACGATCGAACTGTATGTCCTCGAACCGGCACTGCAGGATAACGATGAAGTCGCTCATCACGGAGGCTCGAACAGTGGCTGCGTTCGTCGAAGCACGAAACCTCTTGGCAGAATATATACGACTCCGCCTCGAACATTCGGTCTTGTCCCCCGCCGTGTGGTCCGGAGGAGTCCACTGTAGAGAGTATGATGATTCCGCAAGATGTCAGAAGCCGTCTCCAAGCCATTCCCGGTTCAGCAAAGTCCTCATGAGGTTCTGGCCCGTGTATTCGGCCACGCCGGTTTCCGTGGTCTGCAGGAAGAAATCGTCAACCACATTGTCGAATCCGGCGATGCGCTCGTCCTCATGCCGACCGGGGGAGGGAAGTCCATCTGCTACCAGGTGCCCGCGCTGTGCCGGCCCGGCATGGGTGTGGTCGTCTCACCCCTGATTGCTTTGATGGAAGATCAGGTGGCGCTACTGGGCCAGTCCGGGGTACGTGCTGTCGCTCTGACCTCCAACCTGGGCCGCGCCGAATCCCAGGCTGCGCGCAGAGCGATCGACGCCGGTGAACTCGACATCCTGTATGTGTCGCCGGAACGTTTGCTCACCGACAGTCTTCTGGAACAGCTCGACCGGTGCGAGATCGCAGTGTTCGCGATCGACGAGGCGCATTGTGTCAGCCAGTGGGGGCACGACTTCAGGACGGAATACCGCAAGCTTGCGATGCTTGCTGATCGTTTCCCATCGGTGCCCCGGATTGCATTGACCGCTACCGCGGACGAAGTCACTCGACGCGACATCGCCGATCAGCTGCGTCTCGAGCAGGCCCGGGTATTCATAGCCAGCTTTAACCGGCCAAATATCCGTTATCGCGTGCGGGCGAAAGACAGTCCGAAACGTCAGGTGCTGGACTTCATCAAGACCGCGCATCCCGGCGAGGCGGGCATCGTGTACGCGATGAGTCGTAAGAGTGTGGACCGAATGGCGATATACCTGGAAAAGGAAGGCATTCGTGCCTTGCCTTACCATGCGGGGCTCGACGCTAAAACACGGACGCGCAATCATCAGCGCTTCATCATGGAAGATGGCGTGGTGATGGTGGCGACCATCGCTTTCGGCATGGGTGTCGATAAGCCGGACGTGCGTTTCGTTGCCCATATCGACATGCCGAAGTCCTTCGAGGCCTATTACCAGGAAACTGGACGGGCCGGGCGCGACGGACTGAGCGCCGACGCCTTCATGGTTTACGGTCTCCAGGACCTGGCACTGCTTCGGGGCCTGATGGAGGAGTCGACGGCGCCCGACGCGGTTCGGCGAGTCGAACACAGGAAGCTCGAAGCTCTGTTGGGTTACTGTGAGACGGCGCGCTGCCGGCGTCAGGTCCTGCTCGAATACTTCGGAGAACAGATTGACCCGTGTGGCAATTGCGACACCTGCCTGGAACCGGTGGAAGTGATCGACGCAAGCAGGGAGACGCGTCTGGCCCTCTCCGCAATCCACCGTTGCGGTGAATCTTTCGGTAGCCGTCATATCGTTGATGTCTTGATCGGAAAGACGACTGAGAAAGCTCAACGCTTCCGGCACGATCGACTCAAGGTGTTCGGCATGGGCAACCACCTGAACGACCGGCAATGGAAGGGTATTCTGCGGCAACTGGTGGCTCTCGGCATGATTCGGGTCGACCTGGAGAATCACAGCGTGTTGTGCCTCGGTCCGCGCGACCGTGTCATGCCCGTTTTGCGGGAAGAGGCCCGAGTGTCACTCAGGCGGGAAGCCGAGCGGCCGGCGCGGAAAGCCAAGGCCGAACGGAAGGCGGCCATTCCCTACGAAATCTCGTCGCCCGAGGACCGTGCTCTCTTCGAGGCGCTACGGTTGGAGCGTCTGAAGATTGCCCAAGCTCAAAATCTGCCCGCCTACATCGTGTTTAACGACGCAACTCTGGTCGAGTTCGTACGGCACCGCCCGAGTTCGGAGGCCGAGTTCGCCGAGATCTCAGGCGTCGGAAAATCGAAACTGGAGCGCTATGGCAAAACCTTTCTTGAAGTGATTGCGGCAAATAGCTAGTCCTCTGCCTAAGCCCGTCGAAAGTATCCAGATTTGAGGAGAAGTGGGAAAAGACTTCAAGGCCATAGTGGTTTGCTGTCCCCTGTAAGTGCGGCTTACGAGCGCACCTGCAGAAGACGGTTTTGGTCCATTTCGAAGAGAGACGACTACCCGACGGATCAGACGGTTGACACAGACAGTCATCACAATCGCAGCGACGGCGGATGAGTTCCACGAAGCGCGAAGGCTCTTCGAGGAGTATGCGGTAGCGATAGATCTCGACCTGTGCTTTCAGAATTTTGCCGAGGAACTTGAAGAGTTGGCCCTGATGTACGGCCCGCCTGCAGGCTGCTTACTGTTGGCCCGGCAACTTGGACTGATCGTGGGTTGCGTGGGTCTGCGTCGGTTTGAAGGAGAAGTCTGCGAGATGAAGCGGCTTTACGTGCAGCCTTGGGTTCAGGGACATGGAACGGGACGAGCCCTCGCCATTGCTGTGATCGGGCAAGCGCGCCAACTGGGTTACAAACGCATGTTGCTGGATACGCTTGCTTCGATGACTCCGGCAAGGAAACTTTACCGTTCGCTCGGCTTCCGTGAAACGGATCCCTACTACGACAATCCTATCGAAGGCGCAGTGTATATGGAGTTGGATCTAACTTGGTAATGGGTCGGCTGAAGGTGGCGGAACGTAGGCTGGAACCTTCGACAGATCCACTTCGTCGATCTGATAGGCATCCAGGTACTCCTGGGCGTATCGGAGGTAGACCTTTCCCCACATAAAGGCGTCGAAGAGATCTGGATCGATATGACCGTTGAGTTTGAGCTTGCTGAGAATCTCCAGCGATTCCGAGAGCGTCTTGCCTTTCTTGTAGGGGCGGTCCTTGGCCGTCAGTGCCTCGAAGACATCTGCGATTCCCATGCAGCGCGCCTGTACGGACATCTGCTCGCGCGTGAGACCTTTTGGATAGCCGGTCCCGTCCATACGCTCGTGGTGACCGCCCGCGTACTCGGCGACATTCTTGAGGTGCTTCGGCCATGGCAGAGCCTCCAGCATCCGGTTCGTAGCCTCGATGTGATTGTTGATGATCGTGCGCTCGTCGTCGGTCAGCGTTCCTGCCCGGATCGTCAGGTTCTCAACTTCGCTGTCCGTCAGGAAGTCACTGTGACGTCCGTCGACATCCCTCCAGCGGTACTTGGAGGAAATATCTATCACCCTCTCGACATCTTCGGGTTTCATGAACTCGCCGCCGACGTTCGACAAACGCAGGAACTCCCGGTCTGACTCGATCTCGGCAACCCTCAGTTCGAACTGGCGGTCAGCGTCCTCCTCACTACCCCCTTGTTTCGTTTCCAGTCTTTCAAGTTTCGCCCGGAGCATCGCGATCTCAGCATCGCGGCGCACCACATCGAATCGGGTGTCGATGGTGTTGATGCGGTCGTAGATCGTTTCCAGTTTGGTTGCCTTGTCCACGACGTGTATCGGAGTGGTGATTTTGCCGCAATCGTGTAGGAGTCCGGCGATCTTCAGTTCGTGGCGATCTTCTTCAGTCATGCTGAAGCCGCTGAGCGGACCTACCGTGCAGTCGTCGACAGCATCGGCCAGCATCATGGTTAACAGCGGTACGCGATCACAGTGCCCGCCCGTGTACGGAGACTTCTGGTCGATGGCTCCGTTCACCAGGTTGATGAAGGACTCGAACAGATCCTCCAGGCGGTTGATCAATAGGCGATTGGTCAGCGCTACCGCTGCCTGGGACGCGAGCGACTCGGCCAACTCCTGGTCTTCGTCTGAAAAGGGCACAACTGCGCCCGTTACCCGATCCCTGGCGTTCAACAGTTGGAGGACGCCGATGATCTCGTTTTCGTGGTTCTTCAGCGGAACGGTCAGGAAGGACGTCGAACGGTATCCGGTCTTTCTGTCGAATTCCCGAGTGCCGGAGAAATCGAAGCCCTCTTCGGTGTAGGCGTCGGCGATATTCAGCGATGTGTCGTGGTGGTAGGCGTAGGCTACGACATTCGTACAGACCGGGTTTTGGTTCTTGTCGTACAAGGGAAGTGGAGCGAAAGGTACTTCCGGGCCGGCCGCGCCACCCATCGCGATGTCGAGGGAATCGGTACGCATGATCTCGAACTCAAGCGTGCGCTCTTCCGTTACCCGATAGAGGGTTCCGCCGTCCGCGTGGGTTGTGTTCTTCGCAGCGTTCAGTATCGTTTCGAGCAGGTGGTCGATGTCGGTTTCCGCGGAGAGCGCCACGCCGACCTCGTTCAGTTGTCTCAGACGTTCGATCAGATCGTCGGGTTCGGGCGGGAGTTCGAGGTGATTCCACCCATCCAAACGGGAAGTGAACGAGACTATCTGGGCACCTTGAGCGACGTTTTCCAAGGCCGGTTCGATTTCGTCTTTTCCGAGTGCACGCATGATTTACTAGATTTTCGCCGCAGACTGTTAATTGGTCCTGGCCGCGAACGCGGGCTCAATCGTGGCCGCAGAAACCGGGTCGATGGCGCTAACAAATGTCCCAACCACCCGGCCATGCTCAAGAAGTTTCGGCGCCCTTGAATTGCCGGCGCGTTTTCCCTCACCCGATCCGGCTAAATCTTTGGTACTTGTCCCGAACGTCTATGATCGTTACAGGGATCTTATCGGCTGTCGTCGGGGATTCATTTAGGAGTAGATCGATCCGGATTTAGAAAAAGTCAGGGGGCTGTAGGCGTCGGGAGGGCAGAGCTGGCGATGATCAACCGGCCAGCGATTCGATCGTTTCTACTTCTTCAGAGCTCAGCCCGAGCTGACGGCTTGCCAGGTCTTGTTTCATATGGTGGGAGTCGGAGGTACCGGTCAGCGGCAGCATCCCGATCGCCTGAGCGAAGCTGAACACGACCTGAGCCGATGTATGGTTCCGACGTGCGGCGATTTCCCTGACGAAGGGATGACCGAGGACATCGGGGTTGGCCGTGAGGAGAGAAAAACCCTGATAGACGATGTTTTGTTCCTTACAGAACGATCGCACTTCCCGGTCCCATCCGCGGACGGCATAACAGCGGTTTTGAACGAATCGGGGAGTCTCGCCATGGATGGCAGTCATCTGCTCAAGATGTGGCAGCGAAACATTACTTACGCCCAGCAGTCGGGCCCGGCCCGCATCGCGTTCGGCGACCATCGCGGTCCAGACTTCAGCATCCGCTTCGGTCCAGCCGTGGTTGGCCGAGGGGCCGTGCAGAACGTAGGAATCAACGTAGTCCGTACCGAGATGCTCGAGTGAACTGGCCACCGATTGCCCGACCTGGGTGGCCAGGCCGGCCGCCGGATCGTACGGTAGCCGGTGGTCCTGACCGGGCATGGAGGTGAACTTGGTTTGCAGGAAGAGGTCTTCGCGCCGGACCACGCCCGCACTGTAGGCCGCAGTCAGGGCTGCTCCCACTGCGGCTTCGACGTAGTGCCGACGCTGGTTGGCAGTGTCTATACCGCGAAAGCCCATCCCGAGAGCAAGCTCGGTGAGGGCCTGTGTTCGGTCTTCCTTCCAAGCAGTTCCATAAAGGAAGGCCGGAATGGGCGTTGACTGATCTGCCGGCATCGAATTGAGTCTCGGGTGGCAATCATGTGTGATTGCCACCGCCGCGCGATTACCGGTTCATGTGCGTGGTTCGTTCGGGAACGATGACGTAGGTGACCCGGATTTCTTCAGGTGTCCGATAGGGGTACTCATCGAGATCCATGTAACGCTTCGCCAGTGAATCGATATGCGCGTCCGCCGCAGTTTCATCTATAGATTCGACGCGTCCCCGGACTTCCAGATAGCGATAGGGATTCGTCGGTTCCGCGATGGCGATTGCGATTCTTGGATCGCGGCGCATGTTCTTGTCCTTGACTCGACCTTTCGCGGAGTTGATCCGGATATTTCTGCCGTCGTAGTCGAACCAGACAGGGGTGACCTGCGGGCTGCCGTCAGGCATCACCGTCGAAAGCGAAGCCACGATCGGCTTGTCCAACAGGTCCTTCATTTCGTCAGGGATGACGCTGCTCATGAGAAGCTCCTTTTCAGTGTCTAAGAATTACGAACAATCGGCGTTGCGGTCGGCTCCCTGCCAAGCCAGAAGTATACTGTACTCTCCCACTAGACAGGGCGGACCCACACAAATAACAAGCTGAAGGCCGCAGGTGGGCCTGTCGAAGGCTGATGTTGTAGCTTAAGATGATACGGTGACGCAAAAAACGGCCTATCTCATCCGCCACGCTCAAAGCCGCCCCTCATCTGAGATTGCGGAGCCGGAATGGCCTCTGAGCAAGCGCGGATTGGAGCAGGCCGACCAGCTCGGCCCTCTGCTGGAGCCGCTCGAAATCGACCGGGTGTATTCCAGTCCCTACCTTCGCACACTGAGCACGATCGACCCGTTTGTGAAAAAACTGGGATTGGAGGTCGTTGTGGATCCCGAACTGCGTGAGCGCAAGATCACCAACAGTGTTCGAAAGGACTTTCCGGAACTCTGGCTGCGGTCCTGGAAAGATTTTTCGTTCGCGTTGCCTGGATGCGAAAACTCTTTCGACGCACAACGCCGTTTCGTTGGCGCGGTGACCCGTATCATGACGGACGAAACGAGTCCGACGATCGGAATCAGCGCTCATGGAAACGTCATCGCGCTGATGCTCAATCACGTGGAGTCGCGTTACGGATGGGTAGAGGCGGATCGGCTGAGAAACCCGGACGTAGTCAAACTAGACCTTCGCGATGGAGGCCTCAGTTGGGATCGGAGTTTCCATCTTCCCGGAATCGACAACATTGTCAGCTTTCACGAGGACACACCCATAGATTGGTAGGTTGTGGCTGTGTCAGCTTAAGGCATCCCTGGTTTCTTTTTCCTTGAGTCAGAATTGACAAGTAGACGTGTCTATCCGCAAACGTCAACACCCGGCCGCGGTCGTCGTCGCTCCCATTCTGCGATTTCGAAGACCCGTACGCGCGAAGTCCGAAACTTCTGCCATGAACTGCTATATGTCTTTTGTCTCTCTGGCGGTATCCTGCTGCGGTGCCCTTGCACCGAACACCAGACCTGTCATTTGGAGGCATCGCTATGTCACGTGGACCCCTCAGGCCTTTCCGTTTTG
The DNA here is from genome assembly GCA_965218085.1 of Terriglobia bacterium. Classification (GTDB taxonomy): domain Bacteria; phylum Acidobacteriota; class Terriglobia; order 20CM-2-55-15; family 20CM-2-55-15. Next base: position 2,106,426 of record CBDCKF010000002.1, read on the forward strand.
AACACTCGAACCACTTCCGGCGGCTGGGACATTGGGCCATCGGTGTAGTTGTTCTGTTCTTTCTGGTCTCTCCTGCAGCCTACGCTCAGTCTGCTGGTGACGAGCTAGGGAGCCTTCGGGAGGAAGTCAGGCAACTCCGCGATGAGTTGGCGATGCTGCGAGCGCTCGTCGTTTCAGGGGAGTCCTCCGGTCGTGTTCCGTCTTCGCAGGCGGTCTTCGACGCGTCCCTTTTCGACGCCGGAACTCAAAACACGGTGCCGGGTGATTCCCAATTGAGTTCAACCGCGCTGCTTCCTCTGATCCAGGCGCAAGTCGCGGAACACGCCCGGACGAAAGTGGAATCCAATTCCAGAATGCCAGTGCGGCTATTCGGCACGATTCTCTCGAACACTTTCTACAATTCAGGAAACGCCAATTGGCTGGATGCTCCTAACGTGGTACCTGCGGAGTCAGGATCGGGAGGTACCGGCTCGTTCAGTTCGACGCTGCGGCAGACTCGAATCGGTGCCGTCATCGACGGTCCCGATGTGGGTGGGTTCCGCACCAGCGGTTTCTTCGCGATGGATTTCTTCGGGGGCGTTCCAGGTTTTCGTACGGGGCAAACCATGGGTGTGCCACGCCTCCTGTACGGTTTCATGCGCTTAGACGGGGAAAAGACCGCTTTCGAGATTGGGCAGGACCTGATGCCACTCGCTCCACGTAACCCGGAATCGCTGGGATCTTTTTCTTTTCCCAGCCTGTTCTACTCTGGCAATCTGTATTTTCGCGTCCCCCAGGCTCGCGTCGAACGAGCCTTTAACTTGGGAGACGCAGACGTCATGCAGCTGGATGTGGCCATCGTAGCCCCGGTCAGCGGTGATTTACCGACGGAGTCTTTCACTTTCGCTCCACCCAGGCTGCCGGGCGAGGGTTCCCGTAGACCGGCCCTCCAGGCACGCCTCGCATGGAGGCGGACCGGGCCGGTTCCCGGAGAGCCGCACGCAGAGGTGGGGATGTCCGGGCACTACGGATCCGAACGCCGCTCGAGCGGATCGGTTTCGAGTTGGGCGACCGCGTTTGATTTCATGCTACAGCGTGGCCGCTTGAGCCTTCAGGGGGAAGCCTGGGCCGGCCAGAACATCGACGCGTTTGGGGGATCCGTGGGCCAGTTGGCGAAATCGCGGGGAGGGTTTGCCGAAGTTGGCTGGACGGCGACTCCCAGGCTCGGATTCAACAGTGGTTTCGGAATCGACAGCTTATTCGACCACGACCGGTTCGCGGCAGACATCAGCGAAAACGCCAGTCTGTTTGCCAACGCGATTTACCAGTTCACTCCCGAGTTTGCTACGTCGTTCGAGTGGCGTCGGCTGATGACACGCAGAGTTGATGCGGCGGAAGGATCCAACAACCATTTCAATATGGCGTTTGCCTACAGCTTCTGATGGTATCTTTCTTACAGGCCAATAGGTTTCGTATTGACGCCGGACGCTTCGTTGTCCTCTTAGCTATATTGATGCTGCTCCCGGCCAGCGTGAGCGCTGCGACCCTGCGGGGCCAGGTTGTGATCGGCGGCCGTTCGGGTGAGGGGCCCCGATTCGTTTATCTGGAACGGCTCGACGGAACCTCGCCTCTGGAATCATCCACGTTTCAACTGGTTCAGCGAGGCAAGCTTTTCGATCCACCAATTTTGGCCGTTCCGGCAGGTTCACAGGTCGATTTTCCGAACGACGACCTGATTTTCCACAACGTGTTTTCGCTTTCGCCTTCGGGCCCGTTTGATTTGGGTCTCTACCGTGCGGGTGCGTCCAAGAGTCAGGTTTTCCGGCAGCCGGGGATGTATCGGGTTTTTTGCAACATCCATCCACACATGACGGCCGTCATTTTGGTCCTGCCGACGTCCCTCATCGTTGAAGTGGACCTGGACGGCCGTTTCCAGGTCGAGGCGGTCTCAGGCCGCTATCGCATAACGGCATGGTCGGAAAGATCAGAACCATCCAGCGTCGAGGTCGAGGTAGGCGCGGGCGATCAGGAGGTCAGGGGACTGAGTCTGGACGAGTCCCGCTTTGTCGCACTGCCGCATCTGAACAAGCACGGACAGTCTTATCGCACCCGAGCATACTCCCCACTGGGTCTCGGCGGGCGACCCTAATCGCCTTCGATTTCAACCACCGGTTGTTAGCTGATGATCATCCGGTACACCGGCACCGGATTGCTGAAACCTTTTACGCTGATGGGTTCTTCCGCTTGGGCCGCTACCAGGTCTTTTACCAGTTGATAAGTCTCCTCCGAAAGCAGAATCTCGTGTGGCCCCGCTGCGCCACAGAGACGGGAACACAGGTTCACGTTGGACCCGACCACAGTGAAGTCCCGGCGGTCCGAGCTTCCGATACTCCCCATGATGATCTCGCCGGTCACGATGCCGATTCCGACTCGCAATGACGGCGCCTCCGGGTGCTCGATGTTGTCCTCGTCGAGCGCTTTCTGAATGTCGACAGCGCAGCGAATTGCGTTCAGGGCCATATCGTCGCCTGCAAACACGGCGACGACGCTGTCGCCGACGAACTTGTCGACGTCTCCGTGGTAGGTCTTCACCAGTTCGGCCTGCAAACTGAGACAGCGGTTGAGTATTCGGATGGTTTCTTCAGGGGGTTGTTCCTCCGACATCTTCGTAAACCCGCGAATGTCGGAAAAGAATATCGTCTGCCGGACGCGCTCGCCTTCCCGCGTTCTGCTTGTCTGTGTCTGTATCATTTCGACCGTGGATTCGGACACGAAACGCTGCATATCCTTACGCTCTCGCAGCCCCTGGACCATCTGGTTGAACGACTCCGAAAGGTCTCCAATTTCGTCTTTGCTTTGAATATCCAGGTGGTATTCAAAATTGCCCTCGGCGACTTGACGTGTTCCTTCTACGAGCCTGGCGACGGGAGCCGTGATGCCCCGCGCCAATACAATGCTGCCCCCGACGCCGGCTCCGGTCGTTAGCAGTCCGAGGATCAGCAATCCGATTTGAATGTTGCGGTAGGGGACCATCGCCCGATCCACCGAGCGGAGAATGATCGCCAGGGCTTCGACTTCGTCTGTGGCCACCGTTCGCACGGGCCGCGCAGTATATCGTTCGCCTGCGATATCGACGAACGGCTCGATGCCGGGAGTGCCGTCAAGGTCCTGACGATTCCCCCACGGAAGTGCGTTCGCGGGCAAGGTGGTCGCGATGACGCCGTCGCCCAGGATTACGATTTCGTCCTGGGCGTTTTGCCTCAAGCTCGCGGCAAAAGCGTCATCGATTCGAGAACCCGCGATGACGACACAGAAAATCAGTCCGCCTGCTGTGGCCGGGCGTGCTGTTGCGTGGTAGGTACCGCTTGGTGTTTGAAGAATTCCCGCCGCATTCCGGCCCGATAGAATGGGCTGGATCCATTTGGACTCAACGTTCTCGACGGGGCTTAGGTTCAAGGCATCGGTTCGGGCAAGAACGCTTCCGGTGGGGTCGAGAACGATGAGGAGATCGGCGTTCTGATTCGATTGCAGGTACGAATCAAGAAAATCACGAATCGTTGCCGCGTCGGTCTCAAGCAGGGCCTTGAGATCGGAAAAATTTGCGACCAGTCCCGAGCTGAGACCGAGGCCGGACAGGCGCTGCTCCTCCGTAAGGACGATCGCCTGTTCGGTGCGGGCCAATTCGGCGGCCAACTGCCCGTCGACGAAGCCGTCCGCCTGGTAGCCCACGTAGACAAGCGTCGCTGCGATCAACGCTATGAGAAGAAGACTGACCGATCGAACGATTTTCCACTTCAGGGATTTGTTGCCCACGGTCGCAGTCTAGCAGAAACCCTGAACCTTCAGACGGTCGTGAACTCGAACAACAGAGGCATTATCGGAGCGTGGATGCAGTTCCTAGAACAGATCCCCGCCGGAGGTGCTGCGGAACAAACTCACCCCCATGGATCTTGCCTGGAGGCTTCTCCGGTTGGGCGCCGACGTGAATGCCGCTTGCTGAACACGGGGACGACACCATTCATCTTGGAAGCCAGGGGCGGTGATGTCGCTCTGATGAGCCTGTTGCTCGACTTCGGTGCAGGTGCGAAGTTGGCGACCTAAAACGGAGTCCATGCACTCATGGGTGTGAATTCTTTCTAATACGATAAAATCATTGGGTTAGTAACAATCGGCGCCGACCCTCAGCCCAACTGGAATGAAGCTGGATCGTTGACTTATACATTTAAGTAACCATTTATAGCTTTCGCTCGTATTCCTGGTTAAGTAGGAGCAAAAGGTACCTTGCTCCACCGGTGGCCCGCTGACTGGAATATGCATTTACCCTAATGGCCGGCGGGCCGCCATATTACCCTGAGTCCGAGCCCCTTCCCGAAGCATTCCGATTTCTTTTTCCAGTCATACTCTCGTTGATCGTGTGCCTGACCACCCGTACTATGGACGGGCCAAGCCAATAAGAGAGTCACCATCGATACGCCCATCCACTTTCGCTGCTTTCGGGAATCGGACCTGTGCGAGATCACTCGAATCATTCAGGAAAACCTCATTTGGAATCTGGACGAATCGGAACGCGCGGACGGTTTCCTGTCTGTCGACTTCCCACCCGACCAAATCATTCAAATCAATCGGAGTATTCCGATTGTTGTTGGAGATCTGGGGCAGTCGTTAGCGGGCTTTTTGATGGGAAGCACTCTCAGCGAGAGTGCTCAGATTCCTATTCTCGCCAAGATGATCGAGTGCTATGACTCGCTTCGCTTCGACGGGCGTTTCCTCAGCCAATACCGGTCGTACGTATACGGCCCTGTTTGCGTCGACCGGACTGTTCGGGGTCAGGGCGTCCTCGAAAGTCTCTTTTTGGAGTGCCTGGCACAACTCACCGGTCGGTTCGAAGTGGGCGTGTTATTCATTTCCGCCGACAATCAGCGTTCCATCGAAGCGCACCGGCGTAAGCTCGGGATGGATTGTGTGGGTGACTTCGAGTTCAACGAGAAGGTGTTTGAAATTTTGGCATTCCACATACCGCGTCCGTCAAGAAAGAATGTCCGTGAAGACTAGTGGCATGTACCACCCGAATCGGCAGCAGCGCCGATGGGTCTTGCCGGGGAGATCGAGGCGCGAGACGGAAGTCGATGTCTTCACATCGACGACGGCTCGCAACAAAGATATCGCCGGCAACCCCCATCGGCCCAAAGGGTTCGGGCGAAACGGCATTGTCTTCGTTGTCGTCGTCGCCTCGCAATGTAGTGCCATTTACTCGTTGCCGACTTCTAAAATCCAACGCCGTTTGGCCCGAACGCTGCTCCCGATTCGGGTGGTACAGGCCACTAGTGGCCTGTAACAGAGGTATCGCCAGTGGCGCCGATGGGTCTTGCCGGGGAGATCGAGGCGCGAGGAGGGCCACCGAGGTCTGGAACCGAGGCCGCGGGCGCCGCTTATTCATCGTGACCGACGAGCGACAAAGAGATCGACCCCAACCCCCATCGGCCCAAGGAGTTCGGGCGGACGGCTTTCAGATTCAAGCGTCGGGGCCAAGGCGATCACAGGAAGAAGATGATCGGATCGGACCACGACTACACTGCCAAGCACTGAACTTCTGGCCGAGGACACTCGCTAAACGATATAATGGCGCCCATTCTCAGGAGGTTGTTGTGATTGATCGATTCCGTGTCTTGTTACCGATTCTGTTCGTCAGCCTGTCCGCGTGCGCGCCGGGCGAACCCGTAGTGTCCGACGAAGGCGCAGCAGGTAGCGCCGTGCCAGCCGGAACACTGCACAATGGGCCTGCGTTCCAGTTTAATGAAATTGCCGAGGGTGTTTACCATATCTCGGGTACGGGATCGCTGACCGCCGGTGCGAATTCTGTCGCGATCGTTAATGAGGAGGATGTGATGTTGGTGGATTCCCACATCACACCCGCGGCCGCATTCGTTCTCCAGGAAGAGCTCCTCAACGTGACGGACAAGCCGATCCGCTATGTTGTGAATACGCACTATCACTTCGATCACGCGGACGGGAACCAGGTGTTTGGCGACGACGTCGAGGTCATCGGACATCGCTTCACGCGTGAGGCTCTGGAAGGCAATCCCCTCGAAGGGCGGACATTCCAGGCCTTCACTTCAGGCATTCCGGGACAGATCGAGCAATTGCAAAGCGATGTCGCCGCCGCGTCGGAAGCCGACCGAGCTGGCTTGGAAGAGCAGCTGTTTGTCATGGAAAACTACCGCGACGCACTCGCCGAGGTCCGGCCCACGCCGCCCAACCTGACGCTGGATCGAAAGATGACGATTTTCTCAGGGGACAGAGAGATACAGTTGCTGTTCGTCGGTCGTGCCCACACAGGAGGTGACGTTCTTGTCTACCTGCCCGCGGAGGGCATTCTCTGTACCGGTGATCTGCTGGTCGAGGGCCTCGCGTTTATGGGCGACGGGTATGTCAACGAGTGGATGGACGCCTTGGATGCTGTGGCCGAGTTGGAATTCGATACCGTACTGCCTGGACACGGAGCGGCCTTTACGGGGAAAGACAAAGTCGCTTCTTTCAAATCCGTCCTGGCGGACCTCTGGACCCAGACAAACCAGCTCCATGGGCAAGGCGTTGCAGCGGAAGAGGCGGCCGGCATGGTGGACCTGACGGTTCATAGCGATGCTTATCCGCAGATTCAAGGCGTCGGTGCCGACGCTTTAGCCGTTCAGCGGATTTACGATTTGCTGGATGGGGAAGAATAGACAGATCGTTAGGCGACGGAGGAGCTACCTTCGTCGCTGACCTGCCACCTGACTATTTCCGGCGAACCTCGGAGGCCAGCCCCAGGCCCTCCAGTAAACGGACCGTATACCAACCGAAATCGATCTGCCACAGGTGTCTGCTGAAAGTTGCCGAGCTTGGCGCGGCGTGGTGGTTTTCGTGCCAGTTTTCGCCCCACGCTGTCAGCTGCAGCGGTCCCAGCCACCATATGTTCCGCGCCGATTCCTCTCCAATGGGCACGTCCTTTTTCATGTGTAGGATGCTGTTGACGGCCGCCTGAAGGTGCAGGGCGTAAGCAAGTCGAATGCCGCCGAGCCAGAACAGTCCGGGCCATCCAAACAGAAACCATCCGCATGTCAACGAGGTGGCGACCAGGGGGATGTGGATTCGTTGCCAGAAGCTATAGCGTGCCCGCATCAGGTCCGGACACCATCGGCTCAGACTGCATTGCGGTATCTGGTAGAGACATCGCAAGTGAGCCCACCAGAATCCGCCGTAGCGGGGGCTGGATACATCGTCCACTGTATCTGAGTGTGCGTGATGATATCTGTGATTGGCAACCCAGGTGCCGGGTACACCGGAACCATTGAATACCGCAAAGAAAATCAGCAATTGTTCTGCGAAGGGGTGCAGCCGGAGAGCGCGATGAGACAAGGCACGGTGATAGGCAACAGTAGTGCCCAGACCTCCAAGACCTGTCATTGCAAGTGCGGTCAGAAAGATGGGCCAGCCTGGAAGCGGAAACAGGACAAGACCGATCCCAGCTAAGGCATGAATCAATATGAGATAGATGAAAACTGAAACGTCACCGTTCTTGGTTTCATACCACGGCTGGGTCCAGGGATGCGGGCGAACCTGCCCTGTATTCTGCATTCGTTTTCCTGCCTTTTCGCTGAAGAAATATGCTCTCTAAAATGGTGGGATCAGTTAGTGCCTCGGTGCGACCCCCGGGCTGCAAATCAGACCGGGGTAATAGTAACATTGGAACCCGCAATCTGTCGCCAGGACTCCCACTGAGGTAGTGCCTCATTTTGAAATCCCGTGTCCGGCCGGGAGTGGGACTTCGCTCGGTCGTTCAATCGGCCATCCTGGCCGAACGACCGGCGACCCTCACAATCATCATGATTGCGATGCCAATTGGGTACACCGACCTGTTCAAGCAGGCCCATAGGATCTGCACCGGTCCCTCGGTACGGATGGACAACGAGGCGGAGCCGACGCGTCAGCGGAGCAAGCGAGTCCGTGCTTCAGTGGAAGAAAGATGATTGGAACTAGTCGGAATTCACCCGCATTTCAAACTGATACACTACTCACACTGAGCGGGAGCCGACCTGTAAGAACGAAGGAGAACGATGGCTTTCAAGTACCGTGCAGATCAGGTGGGCAGTTTCCTGCGTCCCGAGAAACTATTGATGGCCCGGGAGGATTCCGCCATAACTCCTGCGCAGCTCAAAGAGCTGGAGGATCGACACATTCTTCAGGTGTTGGCGCGGCAGAAGGATCTCGGTCTGGAGATCTTTACTGACGGTGAGTTCCGCCGCAGCGGTTTCATGGGCGATTTCTATGATTCGATCGATGGTTTGGACAGAGGAGGGACCGTCGAACGGAAGTGGAAGAAGAGGCAGGACGGGGGCGGTCAGAGCGGCGGACCGGCGATACCTCTCCTCGGAATTGTCGTCGAACCCATCAAGCAGACAAGGCGCCTTGCGAAGGACGAATTAGACTTTCTGACCGAGCACAGTCCGGGCGACATCAAGATGACTCTGCCGACTGCAAACCAGTTTCCGGCAATCATGTACAAAAAGGGCATCAGCGAGTCGGTGTATCCAACCTATTCGGACTTCCTGTGGGATATCGTCCCTATATTTAGATCCGAGATCGAGTCATTAGTGAGCGAGGGCGTGTCCTATATTCAAATTGATGCGCCGCGTTATACCTATTACATCGACCCCAAATGGCGCCGTTACGTCGCCGACGAGATGGGCGTCGATCCCGATGAAGCACTGCACGAGGCTATTCGGGTCGACAACGCCTGCCTTGAAGGTGCAAAGAAGGAGGGTGTTACTCTGGCCATCCATCTTTGCCGCGGGAACAACAGAAGCCAGTGGTACGCCGAAGGGGGCTACGATCCGATTGCCGAAAAACTCTTCAACGAACTTAACGTAGATGTCTTCCTCCTCGAATACGAATCCGAGCGCTCCGGGTCCTTTGAACCTCTGCGTTTTGTTCCCGACGACAAGGTCGTCGTTCTGGGTCTTCTTTCGAGTAAAGTACCCGCGTTGGAGTCAAGCGACCAGATCGTACGTCGGATCGAGGAAGCGTCACAATACGTGCCGCTCGAGAACCTCGCGCTCAGCACCCAGTGCGGGTTTGCCTCGATGAAGGAAGGTAATCTGCTGACCGAAGACGAGCAGTGGAAGAAGATCGCGCGGGTCGTCGATACGGCCCGTCTTGTCTGGAACGGTGCATAGGTTAGTGACCTCGGCTCCCCGGAGCCTGCCGGTTGGACTCACGATAGCGAATCGAGCTCGTTCCATCGGGCGTGATTTCGATCGGCTCGCCGTCGGCGAACTTTCATCACGGCCCGGAGAAGCGATCTCCCTTGCTGAGGCTGGAGATACGACCGCAGTCTGATCCATTCAGTGGGTGACCGATACCGCGGGTCGGCGGGGTGGATCGGATTCGAAAAACTTCTTTAAGAGCAGAGCGGACCCCGCTCGGTCCCTCAGTGCGGCGGAACGGCTTTCGGAGTAAAGACGCGAGCCCTCGCGCTCGGAGTAAGAAGATGATTAGATCAAGCCAGACTGACCACTCCCGGTTCGTTGCCCACAGGTCAGCAGGATACTCCTATATACTGCATCGACTTGACCCGCGTCTCTCATCCAACATACGATTTGTTTCACTACACTTGAAGGCACTACATTGCGTGTCAGGATCAGCTTCAAGAAAGAGACGGGAGGAATTCATATGAATATTTCAAGCACGAAAATTGCCTCGATGGCAGCTTTCGCTCTACTTGTTGCAGGTATGTCGGCGAGTGTGTCCAATGCCGGGCAGGCACAGGGAGAATCGAGTGGAACGAACCCGCCGCAGGGAATTGAAGCCCTGGAGCGCGACATGTGGACAACCGACAACTTCTATCTTGATAGCGAGTATTGGACCGACCCCCGATACGCTCGCTGCAACACGCCGCGTCAGTTGACCGACATGTGGAGCAGGGAAGATCGGCCCGGCGAGTGGGGGGACTGCAGCCTGGACCGCGACATCGCTGACATCGCGAGTCCTTATCCCTACGGGACTGCTGAGGAACACTACGACGCGCTGCTCGCCCAAGCCCGCGCCACCGGGGGCCCTACCATCCACACACGGGAATCTCTGCCGAACTGGGATGGTTGGTACAACCGGGGGGCACGTGACGAACAATGGGTCTACGGCCGAAACCTTCAAACGGCGACGATGATTTCGCTGCTGACGCCGGAATATCAGAAGCGGATGGTTCAGGAAAGCTATCACGAGGGCGTCAGCAACTCCCCCTGGTGGCAAAGCTCCTTCTGCTATCCCGAAGGCACCTGGCGGTGGTGGGCGGAATTCTCCCACGGCGGCCCGATAGAAGTCATGATGACGCCGACTCAGGCCCAACTCTTGGTGGGTCAAGCTGACAATCTCCTCCGAAAGGTATTGATCGGCCGCGAACACGTCCAGGACGGGGTTCCCCAGTGGCGGGGTGAGACGGTTGGATTCTGGAACGGCGATACGCTCATCGCCTGGACCGCAAACGTTCAGGGCTGGAAGCTGTCGCATTCGATGCCGGAGTACAGCAACGAATTCGAGGTGATCGAGGCCTTCAGGCCCAGCCCGGATGGGAACGGAATTGTTTCCGAAGCCACGTTTTACGATACGGAGGCTTTCGCCCGGCCACTCCATACGGTCACTCCGTGGATCCTACAGCGCCCTCCCGACGACGCCGAAACGCGATACACGTTCAAGCAGTGCCGTGTTCAAAGTACGATCGTTATCGGTCCTGATGGGCGACCGACGCAACTGCTCCCGGGCGAGAACGGTTACGTCGATTACTACGGTCGACCCTGGGCGCAGAGCTGGGAAGAACACTTCGAACAAGGCTGGGAAAGGCCGATCGATTAATCAAGGACGAGTTCTTGGCTAGCTCCGGCGCTCGGCTGGCGCTTCCCGTTCTCAGCATTTGTGAGCTAAGAAAATCGTAATCCGCGGTCCGCCTTTGTTTCCTCGACCGCGAACCTGTTCCACTTCGACACTAAAGCCGGCATAGCGCAGGCGTTGTTCGAATTTCCGATCTTCCCGGGCGGACCAGACCGCCAGCACCCCGCCGCTCTTGAGGGCCGTGAGCGCGGCCGGCCAAACCCTCGTTGTCGTACAGTCGGTCATTGCTGAATGTGGCAAATGCGCTTGGGCCATTATCCACGTCAAGCCCTACGCTATCGAACCGGCCGGGAGTGGACCTGAGCGTGACCGCGACGTCATTCACATCAACCTGGACGCGCGTGTCCTCGAGCGGGTGGCCGGCCAGGGGGCCGAGCGCTTCGAGCTCGGTCGTTCCCATTCACGGGAACGAAAGAGTTAAGTGGGATTTAGCCGGTCCAGTTTGGTACTGGTCTTCGACCTTTTTGGTCCGGATGATGGCCTTAACGAGTTTCATGGATTTCTCCAAAGAAACGCGGTCTGAGTCATTAGACGCAGACCGCGAGTCAATTCGGGCTTACGAATTCTTAGATGTCGTAGTACAGAGCGAACTCGTAGGGATGGGGCCGGAGTCTCAGTGGATCCAGTTCGTTCTCGCGTTTATATGCAATCCAGGTATCGATCACATCCGCTGTGAACACGTCGCCCTTCAGAAGCCAGTCATGGTCGGCTTCCAATGCGTCCAGCACCTCCTCCAGGCTGCCCGGCGTTGAGGCGAGATTGGCCTGTTCATCCGGCTCGAGATCGTAGAGATCTTTGTCGAGTGGATCGGGCGGCATGATCTTGTTTTCAATCCCGTCCAGACCTGCCATCAGCATAGCGGCGAATGCGAGATAGCCGTTACAGGAGGGATCGGGACAACGAAGTTCGAGCCGTTTTGCGCCCTCGCTCTTGGAGTACAGCGGAATACGCACCATGGCGCTCCGGTTTCTTTGGGAGTATATCAGCGTAACCGGCGCTTCGAATCCGGGGACAAGACGGCGGTAGGAGTTGGCCGTGGGCGCAACAAAGGCCAGCAGCGCGGGGGCGTGCTTGAGGAGACCGCCGATGTAGTACTTGCACTCCTGGCTGATATCTGCGTACCCACCAGGCGCGTAAAACACGTTCTTACCTTCTTTCCATAGGCTTTGGTGAACGTGCATACCGGAACCGTTGTCGCCGAATATCGGTTTGGGCATGAACGTCGCCGTCTTTCCGCGACGCCGGGCGACATTCTTAGCCACGTACTTGTACATCTGGAGTTTGTCGCCCATCCGTGTCAACGTGTCGAAGCGCATGTCGATCTCGTTCTGGCCAGCCGTGGCGACCTCGTGGTGATGCACCTCAACCCGAATGCCGATACTTTCCATCGTCAGCATCATTTCAGTGCGGATGTCCTGAAGCGAATCGACCGGCGGAACGGGGAAGTATCCTTCCTTGTAACGCGGTTTATGTCCCAGGTTCGGGTTTTCTTCGCGTCCCGTGTTCCAGGAAGCTTCTACGGAATCGACATAATAGTAGCCGAACGCCGGTCCCTGGTCGTAACGGACATCATCGAGAACGAAAAACTCCGGTTCCGGACCAATGTAGACTGTGTCTGCCAGGCCGGTCGCCTTGAGATGCTTTTCCGCCTTCTGGGCAATATAACGTGGGTCGCGTGTATAGGATTCGCCCGTCACCGGATCCTTAACGTTGCAAATGATGTCCAGGGTCGGTACTTCGGTGAAAGGATCCAGGAAAGCTGTATCCGGGTCGGGTATCAACAGCATATCGCTCTCATGAATTTGCTGGAAGCCGCGTATGCTGGATCCGTCAAATCCGAGACCGTCCTCGAAGATGTCTTCGGCCAGCTCTGAGACAGAGATCGAAAAATGCTGCCAGACGCCAGGCAGGTCGACAAAGCGTAGGTCGACGACCTTCACGCCCTTTTCCCGGGCGAGTTCCACTACTTCTTTAGGATTCATCGTGACTGAACCTCCGTTTACAAACCGATAGTCTTGATATTTTGGCCGGCATTTTCGCGGAGACACGGCTCCGCGAGCGAGTAAGTCTACAATACGTCTCGGTGGGGGAGCAAAAGAATCTATGAAATTTGGGTGAGTCGGTCTTCGTTGCGAGTGAATTTGCTCCAGAAGTCAACTATCCCGGGCGGTTCTATGCAGGGGCAGTGAAGAGAATCAATCTCCGCCGACCGGCGGGAGGGGCTAATAATTCCCTGGGCCGCCAGCCCGTTACCGTTAAGACGCTCTCGATTGTGAAGCGAAGAGGACATTCGTTGGCACGGCGGCCTGAGTGGGCGTCGACACACTTGGGGACGCTCGATTATTCTAGTGACCTGTACCACCCAAATCGGGACCAGCGCCGATGGGTCTTGCCGGGGAGATCGAGGCGCGAGACGGAAGTCGATGTCTTCACATCGACGACGGCTCGTAACGAAGATATCGCCGGCAACCCCCATCGGCCCGGAGGGTTCGGGCGAAACGGTATTGTCTTCGTGGTCGTCAGCTCCTCGCAATGTAGGAGCATTTACTCGTCGCCGACTCCTAGAATCCAACGCCGTTTGGCCCAAACGCTGGTCCCGATTTGGGTGGTACAGGCCACTAGTCCACCACTTGATCGTTGTTAAGTTGACCTTTGCCTGCAATTCTTCTGTAACCCATTTGGGACCAGCGGCCGATTAATCAGTTAAGGCGTCCGTATCTTTGGCGGACTCCCTTGAAAGACCCAGAGTATTTGTCTTCGAGTGTCGAAATCTGTCCTTTCAGAAGGAGTTTTTAGAGGAATGTCTGCAGTTGACAATATGGTCAGAAACACTCAGGAATCCGAATTCCAGGTCCAGGAGTCGCTACCGGCCGGCGGTGCAATGGTACCCGGCTTCCGTATCGGCGATATTTTGGTGGAGCGAGAACTGATTTCCGAGGAGCAACTCGACGACGTGTTGCAACGTCAGAAGTCCTCCGGTGACAGACTCGGAACCTGTCTCCTCCAGATGGGATTGATCGACGAAGAAACCCTTGCCCAGACACTGTCGGAACAATACAAGATTCCCTACGTCAATTTGGACCAGGTGGAGCCGGACCCAGCGACGGTGTTCCTGATACCGAAGAAGCTCTCCTTGCAATGCCAGGCGATACCGTTATCCAGAACGGGAGCCTCGCTCCTTGTAGCGATGCTCGATCCATCCAACCTCGCTGCGATTCAGGAGCTGAAGTTTGCCAGTGGACTTGAAATTCAGGTGTTCGTTGCGCCCGAATCGCAAATTCGTCGAGAGATCCAGAGGTTCTACGAGGAGGCGCCCTCGGAGCCGGGTGATGTCGCATCGCCTAGGCCGGAAGCTGTTGACGGCGAAATCTATGACCGGCTCCTGCACTCCGAACTGAGCGATGGAGCTGTGGAAGTCATCGACGAAGGGCCCGAAGCCGTCGACGTATATGCGCTCGAAACCATGTCCGGTGAGGACCGTGTTGTCGATCTGGCGAACCTGATTCTGATAGACGCTGTGCGGAGGCATGCCAGCGACATCCATCTGGAGCCCTACGATCGGGAATTCCGCCTGCGATTCAGGACTGATGGTCAGCTCGCGAACGTCATGAATTTACCGCTCGCGATTAAGGACGCGCTGACATCGCGGCTGAAGATCATGGCGCGTTTGAACATCGCCGAGAGAAGAATTCCGCAGGACGGCCGGATTCGGCTCAATGTGCGTCTCGGTGACGGCATTAAGGAAATGGACTTCCGCGTGTCGATTCTACCGACACTCTTTGGCGAAAAGATCGTAATGCGCTTGCTTGACAAGGGCGACCTCATGTTCGATATGAGTGGTCTCGGATTGGATCATGAGTCTCTCGTTCGATTTCAGAAGGCGATCCATAAACCGTTCGGATTGATCCTGGTAACGGGTCCCACTGGAAGCGGAAAGACCAACACCCTGTATTCGGCGATCTCGCAAATCAACCAGCCCAATGTGAACATCATGACTGCCGAAGACCCGGTCGAATTCACGATGCAGGGTGTGAACCAGGTGCAGATCAATGAACGGGTAGGAATGAACTTCGCGGCTGCGCTTCGATCGTTCCTGAGGCAGGATCCGGACGTCGTTCTCATTGGGGAAATGAGAGACCGTGAAACCGCGGATATGGCCATCAAGGCTTCGCTCACCGGCCACCTCGTGCTGAGCACTGTGCATACCAACAGTGCACCTGCCGCAATCGACCGGCTCGTGAACATGGACATCGAACCCTTCCTGATCTCATCTTCGCTCCAGTTGATCTGCGCGCAACGCCTGGTCCGGCGTATCTGTAACGCTTGTAAGGAAACGATGTCTGTCGATTCTTCCGTGCTGCGTCAGGCCGGATTTGCGAACCAGGAACTGGAACACATCGAGCCTCAGAAAGGGCGTGGTTGTGATCAGTGTCGGGGGTCGGGCTACAAGGGCCGGGTCGGTCTTTATGAGGTCATGGAGATCAATGAGGAGATCAGGAAGTTGATTCTTTCACGTGCATCCGTCATCGAAATCCGGGAAGCGGCCGAGCGGAACGGAATGGTCACGCTACGCGGCAGTGGGTTGCAGAAAGTGCGGGACGGCGTCACCTCGCTCGAACAGGTTATACAGGAAACCAGCCTTTGAACGGTCTTTGCTCACCTCAACCACCGCCGGAAGGCGCCTCTCACGTCACGATATAGAGAACGACCGCCACTGAAACAATCGAAACTGCGGTCGAGACCACCGCCGCGGCTCCGACCGTGGGAATGCCGATGACGACGATGTTGGAGTAGCAGCCCGTGGCAGAAGTCTCGAGGGCCGCGCGCAGGGGTCTTCGGGTTGCAGACGCGAAGTGAGGAGCGGCCACCGAGGTTTGAAACCGAGGCCGCAGGCGCCGTCTTCACATCGTGACCAGCCTTAGCGATGCCGGACAAAGCCTGCGGCCCGAACCCCCCTGAGCCCGAACGGTCACGGCGAAACGGGGCCGTCTTCGTTGTCGCCGACTCCTCCCAATGAATGCGCATTGTCTCGTCGTCGTAACGTCTGGTCGTCGTCAAGTCGCCTCCTGGAATCCAACCCCGCTTGGCCGTAACGCGGCCCTCGAGACTTCTGCCACGGGCTGCTAGGAGGAACTCGATCCGAAAACCGCCTGTGTTTTGAGGGAGTAGCCAAAAACGAATTTGCCCACGATGGCACCTGCTCCGTAGGCCACTAGCAGCCCGTGGCAGAAGTGAGATTCTCTGACACAGTCGTAACGTCGGATTCGATAGCCACGTTGGGCTCGATATCCAGCTGACGGAGTTCATGATGCGTTTGAAGCGCCATCTGGACGCAGAAGAGCACGATTTGAGCGGCAAAGTATGCCGCAGACCGGTCCTGCAGGCTCCGTGGCGTGCCCTGCCCGAACTTCTGGCGCAGGATCAACGCCAGGTTCAAGGCCGCGTAGTGAACCAGGATCCGTTTCAGGATATTTTCCCGTCCTCGAAGGTGAACCCGTCGCATGCCGCCGGTTTCCAGACCGTGAGCGAAGGGTCGTTCCAGCATCATGCCGCGATGCCGCAACAACTCCTTGCCGCGTTCTCCACGGATTCGACGGCGATTGGCATAGACAGCCTGTTGTTCGTCCGGCTTGTTCTTCCAGCGGCGACGGCCCCGATCCGGTTCCGAGATGTAGGTGCGTATCCCCAATTCGCGAAGATCGACCATCGTTTCGTTGCTGTGATATCCCTTATCGGCGACGACTTCAGAAAACCAATCTTCTCGAATCTGCGCTTCGGTTTTCGGGTTGCTTGCCAGCTTCTCCATGTTCTCGGCCGTGCGGATCAACGTCTCTTTGATTGTCGTCGTATCCCCGGTGGCAGCACCCTGAACCGTCACCCCCAGCACGACGCCGGTCTTCATATCCACAGCGTGTTCCAGCTTGTGAGCCAAATGCGTGCGGCCGTCTTTCATCTTGGTGATCTGCGCATCCGCGTCGTCGGGATGCACCCAGTCGTCGTTCGATCCCTTCTTCGGCCGTTTCCGGTCCAGTCGCGCCAGTTCGGCTCGTGTCGGCGTTTCAATGCCCGAAGCGTGGGCCAACTCCTTCAGAAAGTCCTCATAACTGTTCCTGGTGTCTCGCCGCACGATCGACCGCATTGCCGCGTTCGCTTCCAGCGTCGTCGCGTCCACGCCAACCGTCTTCCCGTCGATCAACCCGTGCCCGGCCAGCCGCTCCAGCATCCAGTGGAACACCTGGGCATGGGTTTCCAGATCGATCAGCCGGCGTGTCCGCGACACGCTGGAATGATCCGGGGTACCATCGGTCAGCCCAATGCCCAGAAACTCCCGCAGGCTCAGCGAGTCGGCACACCGCCAGGCGATGCCGCGTTCCGAGTCAATCCCTTCGAAGTAGCCGACCAGCAGCATCCGAAAGTACACACCCGGCACGACACCGGGCCGACCCATCACCGGGGCGTAGAACTTCTGGCAGGCTTCTTCAACAAACGGGTCGAATCCGTCTTCTTCCAGAATCCGGTTCACCCGTTCGTAGAACACGTGTCCTTTGGTCCGCGGCAACTCCTGTGTCGCGATCCACAGCGATTCCTGGCGTCGTCTCTTTCGTCCCATGCCCATATCCCGTCCTCCTTCACTCATCATTCTTCGCGATACGGTCGCATCGGGTCCGTTTGAAATCGGGTCCGTTTGAATCTGTGAAGTGGACTTTAACCACGGGCTGCTAGGGTGCCGCCGAAGTAAGCAGCCATCAGAGGCCACTCGATGGCTTCTGAGAAAGAGACATTTGCCATAGCCCGAACGAGCATGACTGGTATAGCGACCCGAAATGTGAATCGGGTGAGTCCGGCAATCCCTTCTTTTTCGATGACCCCGAACCACCCAACGAAGTAACCAATCAGAATGAGCCCGAAAACGGGAGTGGTCGACTGTATGAGATTGCCCAAGCCTGCTCTTTATCTCCGATAGCCTGAAAGCATTCCGGGCTTCCGAAGGCCTCGCGAAGAATGACGCATCCCGTTAAAGTCGCACCATCGGCCGCATCGACGACCGACACAGAAGAGGCCGAGTCCACTCCGAGCGCCGCTGTGTTTCCCACAGTGCCTTCTACTCGATATCAGGACGAACTGACAGCGGCTGTTGGCCTGACAAATCAGCTAAATCTACTAATTATAGTATTTGTAATTGACAATACGGGAAGCGTAGGTTCTCAAGTGATGATTTTTAAAATATTTAGTATTTGATTAAAGATATAAAGATATGTTTATATTATTGTCATGGCCTTGGCTTCCGATCTCCCACTGTTAAGTGCCGTCCATCGTTTGCGTGCGATTGCCGAACCGACACGACTGCGACTGATCCACCTTTTGGCCCATGGGGAACTGACTGTCAGCGAGATCAGCCAAATACTGGCCCAGAGCCAGCCCCGTGTCAGTCGGCATTTAAAGCTGCTTTTAGACGGTAACTTTGTGACGCGGCTCCCAGAGGGTGCATGGGTCTTTTATCGCCTGGCCGACAGAGGCGAAGGAAGCGCCTCTGCGAAAATGGCGAAGATGCTCATCGAGATGCTTGATGAAAGGGACCCCGTGATCTCCGGTGACCTGGAACGATTGATGGCAGTCAAAATGTCTCGTGCTGCTGCTGCTGCGGCTTACTTTGAAGCGCATGCCGCTGAATGGATGCGAATCCGAGCCATCTACCAGCCTGTAGCTGAAGTTGAAGCGACGATGCTGGAACTTCTCGGCGCTGAGCCTGTGGAGTTTCTGGTCGATTTAGGTACAGGTACGGGGCGTGTCCTGGAGGCATTGAGCAGCACATACGAACACGCGATCGGTTTTGATACGAATCACGCCATGCTTGGAATTGCGCGTGTAAATTTGGACCGGGCAGGCATTCGGCACGCGCATGTGCAATACGGAAACCTCCTGTCCTTACCGAATTCATTGGACCAGCCTGACGCCATCGTGATTCATCAGGTTTTGCATTATCTGGACGATCCTGCGGCCGCCGTCGGGGCGGCCGCACGACTCCTTTCGCCCAACGGTCGCCTCTTAATTGTCGATTTCGCTCCCCATGAACTTGAGTTTCTCCGAACGGAACATGCGCATCGGAGGCTCGGTTTTTCTGACGAGGAGGTGATTGAGTGGTGTCGTGCGGCGGGACTGAAAGCACAAGAGGCGTGTCGAGTGGAGCCAGTACGGGAAAAATCCAACCGAGTGCCCTCTCCGGCCGTGTCGTTGTGGCTTGCCAGCCGACCTCATCCTTCGCACGCCGCCGAAGGTCTGGAGATGGCCGGATGAACCGGCGGTACGCAGGGACCGGAAAAGCCCCGCGCGTGTCGTTCGAATTCTTTCCTCCCCGAACAGCTCAAATGGAGGCAGACCTCTGGCACGCAGTTCAAAAGCTCGAGTCATTGCAGCCCACCTTTGTTTCGGTGACCTACGGTGCGGGTGGAAGTACTCGTGAACGGACGCATGCGACCGTCAAACGAGTTGTCAAGGAAACCCCGTTAGATGTGGCCGGACACCTGACCTGTGTGGCCGCTTCCCGCGCGGAGGTCAATGCCGTGGCTGAGGATTATTGGAGTGCTGGAGTGCGGCACATTGTGGCTTTGCGGGGCGATCCACCTGCCGGGCCGGGCACCCCTTACGAGCCTCACCCTGACGGGTATGCTACGAGCGCCGATCTGGTAGCCGGCATCAAAAAATGCGCGCCGTTTGAGGTCACTGTCGGCTGCTACCCCGAAGTTCACCCCGAGGCCCTGAGTCCACAAGCGGATATTGACGTGCTCAAACGCAAAGTGGACGCCGGTGCGGACCGCGCGATCACCCAGTTTTTTTTCGATGCGGACGTTTTTTTGCGGTTTCTGGAGAAGGTGCGGGCAGCCGGCATCACGATTCCTATCGTGCCCGGCATCATGCCGATATTCAACTTCAAGAACGTGCAGAAGTTTGCGGCCAAGGTGGGTGCCAGCATACCGGTACGGTTAGTGGAAGTGTTCGAAGGTCTAGACGGAGACCCCTCAACACAACCGCTTGTGGCAGCGAGTTGTGCTGCCGAGCTTTGCCTCGATCTCCGGGAATACGGCGTCGATGACTTTCATTTCTATACTTTGAACCGTCCCGAACTCGTTTCGGCAACCTGCCGAATGCTCGGGGTCAAGCCGGTCTCTGTCGAGGCGGGCGCTTCGGAACAGGTTGACGCGTCATGACACGAAGCGAACGTATTGTGCTGCTTCACAGAGAAGCCGAGTCCCGCATCCTGGTTCTTGATGGCGCGATGGGAACGATGATTCAGCAACGCGATTTGACCGAAGCGGACTTTCGTGGCGAGCGCTTTAAGGAGCACAGCAAGGACATACGAGGAAATAACGACATTGTCGCGCTGTCTCAGCCGGACTTGTTGCAGGATATTCATGCGCTCTACTTTCGTGCCGGCGCGGATATAGGAAAGACGAACACGTTCAATGCGAACGCGATATCGCAAGCCGATTACGACATGGTTGACCTGGTTGACGAGATCAACCGTACGGCAGCAAAGATAGCTAGAGATGCCGCGATGGGGGCTGAGGACGCAGATGGTCGTCCCCGCTTTGTCGCCGGCGTGCTGGGCCCAACGAACCGGACGGCTTCGATGTCGCCGGATGTTAACGATCCTGGATTTAGAAACATCACGTTTGATGTTCTGCGAGAGGCATATAGCGCTCAGGCGCGCGCTCTGGTCGAAGAAGGTGTCGACATTTTGCTTCTGGAGACAATATTCGACACCCTGAATGCGAAGGCTGCATTGTTTGGAATCAGCGAGCTTTTCGAGGAACTCGGGAGCAGCCTCCCGATAATGATTTCCGGGACGATCACGGATCGCTCCGGCCGAATTCTATCCGGTCAGACCGTCGAAGCGTTTTGGAATTCAATCCGGCACGCTGAGCCGTTTGCTGTCGGGCTCAATTGTGCCCTGGGCGCGAAGGAACTCCGTCAGTATATCGAAGAGTTCTCCGACGTTGCCGACTGCTTCGTCAGCGCCCATCCAAACCTCGGCCTCCCCAACGAACTCGGCGGCTATGACGAACCTCCCGAAACCATGGCGGCTCTGGTGGGTGAATTCGCGGAGTCGGGCCTCGTTAATATTGTGGGTGGGTGTTGCGGTACGACTCCCGGTCATATCTCGCAGATCGTAAACACCGTCAAAGGTGTAACTCCGCGCGTGCGTCCGGCACGGCAGAATAAATTGCGTCTTTCCGGACTCGAATGCCTCAACCATGATCCCGACCGAGCGGCTGAAAGAACTGCTACGTTCATCAACATCGGCGAGCGGGCGAACGTAACGGGTTCAGCGAAGTTCAGGAAGCTCATCGCTGCAGGTGAATTTGAGGCAGCGCTGGAAGTCGCACGTCAGCAGGTCCAGAACGGAGCTCAGATCATTGATGTCAATATGGACGAAGGCATGCTCGATTCGGAAGCGGTCATGGTGCAGTTTCTGAATTTGATAGCCGGGGAGCCGGATATCGCCCGGGTTCCGATCATGATCGATTCATCCAAATGGTCGGTGATCGAAGCCGGTCTCCGATCCGTGCAGGGCAAGGCAATCGTGAATTCGATCAGTCTCAAAGAAGGTGAGGAACCTTTTCTGGAACAAGCGAGGCGAGCGAAACGCTACGGTGCGGCGGTGGTGGTCATGGCATTCGACGAATCCGGTCAGGCCGATACTGCGGACCGTAAAGTTGAGATCTGCGCGCGCGCATATAAGCTGCTGACCCACGACGTGGGCTTCTGGCCGGAAGATATCATCTTTGATCCCAATATCTTCGCCGTGGCAACGGGGATGGAGGAGCACAATGAGTACGGTCTAGCCTATATCGAGGCCGTTCGTCGCATTAAAGCCACACTCCCGCACGCGCACGTTTCCGGTGGCGTGTCCAACCTCTCGTTTTCATTCAGGGGAAACAACGTTGTCCGCGAAGCGATGAATTCCGTCTTTCTCTACCACGCTATACAGGCCGGTATGGATATGGGCATCGTCAATGCGGGCCAGCTTGCGATCTACGAGGATCTCGAGCCAGAGCTCCGGGAGCAGATTGAAGACGTCATCCTGAACCGGAGGTCCGATGCCACCGACCGGCTCGTTTCCCACGCGGAGCAGCTGAAAGGGCAAACTGGAGCCGAAACAGGGCCAGACCTTTCCTGGAGGAAAGACCGGCTAGTGGCCCGCATCGAACACGCTCTCGTTCATGGTTTTTCGGAGTTCATCGTCGAAGATACAGAAGCAGCACGAAAGGATATAGGCAGCCCATTAAAGGTTTTGGAAGGGCCGTTGATGGATGGCATGAACAAAGTCGGTGATCTGTTTGGAGCCGGAAAGATGTTCCTGCCGCAAGTTGTCAAGAGTGCCCGCGTGATGAAAAAGGCCGTTGCCCACCTGGTTCCCTTCATGGAGCAAGAAAAAGTGGAGCGGGGGGACACCTCCAAGACGGCCGGCCGCATCGTACTCGCCACGGTCAAAGGCGATGTCCACGATATCGGAAAGAACATCGTCGGTGTTGTGCTCCAGTGCAACAATTTTGAAGTCGTGAACCTGGGCGTCATGGTTCCGGCTGCGAAGATACTCGCAACGGCCCGCGATATTGGTGCTGACGTGATCGGTCTGTCAGGGTTGATTACGCCGAGCTTGGACGAGATGCGTCACCTCGCTTCGGAAATGGAACGGCAAGGCTTCGAAATACCGTTGCTGATCGGCGGTGCAACGACCAGTCGCCTGCACACTGCGGTCAAAATCAGTCCAAACTACCGAAAGGGGCCCACGATCCATGTGTCCGACGCTTCCAGGGCCGTCGGTGTGGTTCAAAACCTCGTGTCCGAAAAGAAGCGGGAAACCTACCTGGCCGGCGTCGCAGCGGAGTATGAACGTGTCCGCGAAGCGCATGAAAATCGCGACCCGGGTCAGAAGAGTCTCACCTTGGTCGAGGCTCGAGCGAACGGCTTGCCTACGGACTGGTCGGCATGCACACCGCCGCAACCGCGTTTCGTGGGACTCAAGCAATGGGTTCCCTACGACCTTCGGGAATTAGTCGACTACATCGATTGGGGACCGTTCTTCCACGCATGGGAGTTGTCCGGACGTTATCCCGAGATCCTGAACGATCCAAAGAAAGGGAACGCAGCCCGTGCTTTGTTCGACGATGCCCAGGCAATGTTAAAGCGTATGGTCGATGAACGCTGGAATTCTCCCCGCGCTGTAATCGGTTTCTGGCCGGCCAATAGCGTGGGAGACGATATTGTTGTCTACACAGACGAAGAACGAATCGTACCGCGAGGGGTCTTCCATACCTTACGCCAGCAGATGGTTAAGGCATCCGGTCAGAGGAACATCGCACTTGCAGACTATATTGCGCCGGCTGAGTCCGCGGTGCCCGACTATGTCGGAGGTTTTGCCGTAACCGCAGGTCACGGCGAAGAGGCGCGTGTAGAGCGCTTCAAGAGCGAACACGACGACTATTCGGCTCTCATGCTCCAGGCGCTCAGCGACCGCTTAGTCGAAGCTCTCGCTGAACGTATGCACGAGCGGGTGCGCCGTGAGTTCTGGGGCTATTCGCCGGATGAAGATCTCAGCGCGACCGAGCTTATCCGGCAAGGCTATCGAGGGATTCGGCCGGCACCCGGCTATCCCGCACAACCGGACCATAGCGAAAAAGGCTTCCTGTTCGACATATTGGAAGCCGAGTCCCGGGTCGGAATAAAGCTCACCGAAAACTATGCAATGTGGCCTGCCTCTTCCGTCAGCGGTCTCTATTTCAGCCATCCGGAGAGCCGGTACTTCAGCGTGGGCAAGATCGGGTTGGATCAGGTAGAAGATTATGGGAGGCGTAAGGGGATCAGCCGTTCCGACTGCGAACGCTGGCTGACGCCAATACTGGGATACGTGCCTGCGGCACGCGATGTGGCGTAAAGCACATTCAGCCCCCTGTCTCTCCCTGGCACCCGACGCCGTCTGGCCATGAGGCGTCCAGACAGAGGGTCGTACAGTTTACTAAGTGAGAAGCGGGTCTGCGATGATCTCTACCAGCGACGGAGTCTCCTGGGTCAGCGCTTCTTTTAGGGCAGGCGCCAGGTCGGCGGCTTTCTCTACGCGAAACCCTTTGCCTCCACACAGATCGGCATAATCGGCAAAGTTCACGTTATGCAGTTGGGTTTGCCACACCTTCCATTCACCGTCTCGCTGTTCCTTGGAGATTTTTCCCAGCTCGGAATTGTTCAGTAGAACGTGGGTAATGTTCATGCCGTACTTGACCGCGGTCATAAACTCACCCATGTATTGCCCGAAGCCGCCATCACCACTTACGGACACAACTTTGCGGTCCGGAGCTGCGGCCCAGGCTCCCATCGCAGCCGGAAAGCCGAACCCGATGGAGCCCAGGTAGCCCGACATCAGGACCGACTGGTGTTTGCATTCGAAGTACCGGCCGAACGAGTAGGTGTTGTTGCCGACGTCGACGCTCATTATGGCGTCGTCGGGCGCAGCTTCGCCCAGTTCGTGGAAGATCACCGCGGAATTCACACCTGTTCCGTTGTCCTTTGCTGCACGCGCCTGTTTCTCCGCCCGCCAGCTCTGCCAGCTTCGGCCGAGTTCATCGCGTTGGTCGGGCGCGCGCGTTGATTCACCAAGCCGTTCCAGAAGAATCCGCGCCGTCGTTCCGATGTCGCCCCAAATCGGACCGTCGACACCATGGAACTTACCCAGAGCCATCCTGTCGAAATCCACCTGGATTATGGGCTTGTTCGTCGCTATGCCTGTGTGTGCGGAAAACGATGCACCGAAAGTGATCAGCAGGTCGGCCTGGTTCATGAACCCGCTGGCGACCGGTGTTCCGCTGCGGCCCAGGACTCCGGCTCCGAGGGGGTGCGTGTCGCTGATAAGTCCCTTGGCCTTGAACGTAGTCAAAACGGGGCAATTGAGGGTTTCGGCCAGTGCAATGACATCGGCGATGCCGTCTCGGGCGCCGTAACCGACAATGATCACCGGACGCTTGGCGCGCCAGATCCGATACAAAGCGAAGTCGACGGCCCCGGGCGGTGGAGTAATTTCCATGCCGCCGATACGTCCTTCTCTGGCAGCCGGACCCTGGGTCCCCGCGTCTAGTGTCTGTACTTCATCCGGGAATATGAGGTGGGCGACGTCGCGTTCGACGATGGCTGTCTTTAATGCAAGCGCCGCAAGTTCCGCATGGTTGCTTCCTGGAAGGATGGTCTGACTGAAGCGGCTGACGGCGGCGAACGCGGAAGTTAGATCGATTTCCTGGAAAGCGCCGGGCCCCATGACCTGAGTGTTGATCTGGCCTGTCAGAGCGATAACCGGTGCACGGTCTACCTTGGCGTCCCACAGACCCGTCAGCAAGTTGGTCGCTCCAGGCCCCGCAATCGCAAGGCAGGCGGCAGGTTTTCCCGTGACCTTGGCGTAGCCCGAGCATGCGAACGCGGCCGCTCCTTCGTGCCGCACGCCTATGTAGCGTACTTTGCCGCGGCCCTCCTGAATCCTCACCGCTTCGGCGAGTCCCAGGTTCGAATGGCCCACCATTCCAAAGACTGTATCCACGCCCCACTCGACCAGGGTCTCAGCAATCACATGGCTGACAGTCCATGGCGAGTGTGTCGGTTTGGGCGCTTCAACCTCAACGACACCGTTTGTTTCGCGGACTTTAAGTACCTCCACTGCGTCGTCGTTACCAATACCTAAGCCGGTTTTGAACGAAAAATCGTATCCGTGCCACGGACATCGAACAGCCCCGTCGCACAGCAGCCCTTCACCCAGGGGACCTCCCTGGTGCGGGCACCGCCCATCCAGGGCATGCCATGCGTCGTCGGTATTTACCAGCGCTACGGATTTTTCCCCGACGGTTACCGCATGAATCCGATCGAGGGCGAAATCCGCTGCCTGACCGACCGCAACCCAGGCCGCTTCATGTTCGGCGCCCGACCGGCTTGCCTGGGAAATCGTCAGGCCTTCATTGTCTTTGAATCCAGCGTACCAGTGGCTGCCGTCGCAGAAGGGTTTGTTGCCGGATGCGCCACAGCGGCACAGCGCATAGTGCTCCTCGGTTGCGCCTTCTCCTAAGGACTCACTCTTTAACCGCACGCCGCCCCGGACGTGGTATGGACCGTTGCGAGAAATCTGTACCTCCGGGATATCCGAGTAGGCGATGTGAACATCGCCATCCCGCTCGTATCCAAGTGCGCCGGATGGGCACTTGCGGATGACCTGGATGGCTTCCTCGGGAGAGGCGCCGTCGGGGTCGATCCAGGGTTCAACACCTGTACGCCAGACTTTGGGTAAATCGTCTGTGCAGTAGGCCGCGTGGGAACATACGCCGCGGTTGTCGCGGATGCGCAGTCCCTTTCCTTCGTAGATCTCCAGTTTGTCAGGAACGCGATCATCTGATTTGTCTTCGCGAAAACCGGCTGCGACATGGGTACCGTCGCAGAAGGGTTTAGTCTTGGAGTCACCGCATCGGCACAGGGACAAAACCCTGCGGGAAGCAATCGTATCGCCCCTCGAATTCAGGAATCTGTCGAGATCGTGGATCAGGATGGGCCCGTTCTTTGCGAATTCGATGAAGGGCTGGGACTGGTCGTTATCGCTCAAGGTCCGCCTCCTGTGTCAGGTGTGTGCCGGTGGGGCGGTTGCTATTGTAACAGCCCATTTTGGCAGGCGAGTCTGGCAGGGTCACCAAGGAGCATGGCGCCGGGACCGGACGCTAACAGGTTGACGAAGGGTTTCCCCAAGGCGGGATTGTCCCAGGTCCGTCGTTGTAAGAGATCTCAGGAATTTAGGGGAGGGAGAGCGCTTGTTCAAGTTACGCGTACGGTCATGGGCCCCGACGCCCTCCCACGCCGGTGCGACCGAGCTCCGCACCCGGGACGTAGTGCCAGCCCTATTTGACATGGCGATCCGTAGAGTCTTTCGCATCACCTCACGGTGTCGTAGACCTCCTGAATTCTCACATTCCGCGCGCGCAGCTAGAGCCTCGAATCGGCCCGGCGGCTTGCGGTGCCCTACACTGGAGGTTGGAATGGGCCTCACCAGATTGTGTTGGATTTTGGGCAACTCTTACGCTTCTTATCGGTGCTAAGCTTGCACAGAGACGGCGAGTTATCCCAGGGCGTGTCCTGTTTCGAGATGCCGGTGAATTTAGCAGTCTTACCTTTCCGGATTCGAGAATCACGACAGCACCGAAAGCTCCGCTCCTGCTAGCCTGGTCGGTGAACCATTGATGTCCGAGTCCGACAACGCTCTGAAGGTCAGGCGTGTCCATCACGTCGAATTCTACGTGGGGAACGCCAAACAGGCGGACTATTATTACCGCCAGGCCTTCGGGTTTACACGGATTGCCTACGCTGGTCTGGAGACCGGATGTCGGGATCGCGCCTCCTACGTGCTCATCCAGGGGAAGGCAACCTTCGTCGTGACCTGTCCTTATTGCAGTTCGGGGGAGGCGCGCAATCAGGCCGAAGAAATCGCTGAGCATACAAAGCGGCACGGTGACGGAGTGCGCGATATCGTCCTCGAGGTGGAGGATGCAGGCCACGCTTTCGACATTGCGGTTTCCCGTGGGGCCGAGCCGGCCGCTGAACCTCGTGAATTCAAAGACGAATACGGCGCGGTCTCCCGCTCCGCGGTAAGAGTATATGGCGACACGATCCATTCCTTCCTGTCCATGCGTGACTACAAAGGACCCTTTCTCCCGGGCTTCATCAAATCCGACGCCCCCGGCCGTAACGCGGGCCTGCTGGGCGTTGATCACTACGTCGCCAATGTCACTGCCGGGGAGATGCGGAAATGGGAAGAATGGTATGAACGCGTGTTGGGCCTTCGTCGATTCATGAGCTTTGACGACCAGGACATCAGTACGGAATACACCGCTCTCAACAGCGTCGTCATGGCGAATGACTCCGGCAGCCTGAAGTTTCCCATAAACGAACCGGCGGCGGGGAAACACAAGAGCCAGGTTGAGGAATTCAATGATTTCTATCGCAGCCCGGGAGTACAGCACATCGCCCTCTTGACCGGAGATATCCTCCAAACTGTATCCAGACTGCGGGCCAACGGCGTCGAATTCCTTGTGGTTCCAGAGTTGTACTACGACGCGCTCCCCGATCGCGTCGGCAAAATTCAGGAATCGATTGAAGCGCTGAAAGTTCTGGGCATTCTGGTCGATCGTGACGACCAAGGCTATCTGCTTCAAGTTTTCACTCAGCCGGTCGAAGACCGTCCCACACTTTTCTTTGAAATCATTCAGCGCAGGGGCAGCCGAGGATTCGGCAAAGGTAATTTCAAAGCACTGTTCGAAGCAATCGAGCGGGAGCAGGCCCGAAGAGGAAATCTGGGATAAGCATGCCGATTCTCTATCAAAGCGGATTCTCGAACGAGTTCTCGACCGAGGCACTGGCCGGAGCCTTGCCACAAGGACAGAACTCCCCCCAGCGGGCACCCTGCGGCCTTTATGCGGAACAGTTGAGCGGATCGTCTTTTACCACGCCGCGGAATCTGAACCGACGCTCCTGGCTCTATCGCATCCTTCCATCGGCGAAACAGCCGCCTTTCAGGAGCCTCCCCGATCGATCGCTTCGAATTGGACCTTTCGACGAACCGTGGGTATCGCCGAATCCACTGCGCTGGGATCCATTTCCGATACCCGCGACGCCCACCGATTTTCTGGATGGACTGCTCACCCTGGCCGGCAACGGTGACGTGAGAAAGCAAGTGGGTTTGGGCATTTACATTTACGCCGCCAATACCTCGATGGCCAATCGCTTCTTTTACACCGCCGACGGTGAATTGTTGCTGGTGCCTCAGCTCGGAGGGCTCCTCTTGCGGACGGAATTGGGCATCCTGGAGGTCGGACCCGGCGAAATTTGTATTGTACCCAGGGGTCTGAAATTGACCGTGGAATTGCCCGACGGCGAGTCCCGAGGCTATGTCTGTGAGAACTACGGTCTGCCCTTCCGCCTCCCGGAACTGGGACCGATTGGTGCCAACGGCCTGGCCAATCCTCAAGACTTTATTTTTCCGGTCGCCGCGTTCGAGGACAAGACCGGCGAATTCAAGTTGATCGCGAAGTTCCAAGGGCATCTCTGGGAGGCGGATCTCGGCCACTCGCCTCTCAACGTCGTGGCGTGGCGTGGCAACTACAGCCCTTACAAGTACGATTTGCGGCGGTTCAATGCCATGGGAACCGTGAGCTACGATCACCCCGATCCCTCTATTCTGACTGTGCTTACCTCGCCATCGGAGATTCCGGGTACAGCCAATGTGGATTTTGTCGTCTTCCCGGAGCGCTGGCAGGTGGCTGAACACACCTTCCGTCCGCCATGGTTCCACCGCAACGTGATGAGCGAGTTTATGGGACTCATCCGTGGGGCTTACGACGCCAGGGCTGAAGGTTTCTTGCCGGGCGGCGCCAGCCTGCACAACTGCATGACCGGCCATGGCCCCGATGCCGCGGCGTTTCGGAAAGCCTCGAGCGTGGCGCTCAAACCGGAATACCCGACTGACACGCTGGCATTCATGTTCGAAACTCGATGGGTCCTGCATCCTACGCGTCAAGCCATGGAATCCCCCGGTCTGCAGTCCGACTATTCCCATTGTTGGCAGGATCTACCGAATCGTTTCGGCCGAAATGAGCAATGAAGGCGTCGCTCGAGGTCCTGATGGATGGACTTATCGATTATGCCGGGCTATTCCCTCCCGCGTCTCTGGACATGGATACCGCTGTTCGGCAGTATGCGAAAGGCCGACAGAGCGAGCAGGCGCGTTGGTTGGGACGGTTCGTCGTTCCGGCGTCCAGGTTGAAAGAGTTCCTCCGGGCGCACGAACACTCCCCGCGCCGGCGATCATCTGGAGACTCGCCGTGGCAGCTCGCTGTGCTTGTCGGAAACGATCTTGTGGGTAGTCTCAGTAGGCTGACCGATTTTGACAGGGATCGTGCGTTGCACAGAAATTTCGCCGCAGTCGATAGCCTGGAAATGACCGTGGACAGCGTGGCGGCCATCCCGAGCGCCATGAAAAAATGCCAGTGGGCCTCACGCACTATTTCGAGATCCCGATTCAGGAGGATCCTTCAGGGTTTCTTCTCGCGATCGGGCAAGCCGGTGCCCGTGCCAAGATCCGCACGGGTGGAGTGAGGGGCGCGCTTTTCCCGTCGTCGGGTGACCTGGCGCGCTTGCTAGCGGCCTGCCACCGAGCGGGAGTCGGGTTCAAGGCGACGGCGGGTTTGCATCATCCGGTCCGGGCGATTCACAGATTGACATACGCGTCCGACAGCCCGACAACGGTGATGCATGGCTTCCTTAACGTGTTTCTAGCGGCCGGGTTCGCCGCAAACGGAATGGATGTGGAAATACTCACGGATTTGCTCGAGGACAAATCGCCCGGCGCCTTTTCCTTCCGCGACGATGCTGCCCTCTGGCGGGGGCATCGGGTAGGGGTCGAACGCATAGGTGAGATGCGACGGAAGTTTGCCTTCGCCTTCGGTTCGTGTTCTTTCGAGGAACCACAGCAGGGCTTGAGGGAGATGGATCTGTTATGAACCGCAGGATCGACGATACCCATGATCCCTTCCTCCGGAGTTGGCTGTCATCGGCCATTCATCCTGAGTCCGACTTCCCCATTCAAAACTTACCGTTCGGCATATTCAAGCGGAGCGCGGGAGGAGACACCCCACACATCGGTGTAGCGATTGGAGATCGAATTCTGGATCTGGCCGCTTGCCAACAGGTGGGCTTGTTCACTGATAAGGTAGCAACAGCGACAGAAGTTTGTGGGGACAGCTCGCTCAACCGCCTGATGGCGCTGGGTCGCGAAACCTGGTCGGCACTACGCTGGCAAGTGACGCAATTGCTGCGGGAAGGTGACACGCGCATTCGAGCGCAGGCTGATTGGGAAACGCAAATGCTCCCCGCCATGCGCGATGCAGACCTGTTCTTGCCCGTGAACGTAGGTGACTATACGGACTTCTTCTCATCCATTCATCACGCCACCAATGTGGGCCGTTTGTTCCGACCCGACCAACCCCTGCAGCCGAACTACAAGTATGTCCCTGTTGGCTATCACGGGCGCACGTCCTCAATCAATGTAAGTGGGGTGCCCGTGCGGCGTCCTTGCGGACAGATCAAGACCGATGACTCCTCCGAACCGGAGTTCGGCCCGATTCGAATGCTGGATTACGAAGCGGAGTTGGGGTTTTTCGTGGGACCGGGCAACCCCCTGGGTGAGCCCGTGGGTATCTTGGACGCGGAGGATCAAATCTTCGGGATATGCCTGCTCAACGACTGGTCTGCGCGGGACATCCAAAAATGGGAATACAGACCTCTGGGTCCGTTTCTTGCAAAGAGTTTCGCTACCACGCTATCCCCGTGGGTAGTGACCTTCGAGGCCCTGGCACCGTACCGCACACCCTTCCGACGGCCGCCGGGCGATCCGGAACCATTGCCCTACCTGGATCACGGGTCCGGGGCTGAACGGGCCGGCCTGGATGTCAAGATCGAGGTCTATCTGTCGACGCCGCGCATGAGGGAAAGCGACACCGCCCCCGTCCGTTTGAGTCACGGCCATGCCCGCGACCTTTATTGGACTCCCGGACAGTTGCTGGCGCATCATACCAGCAACGGCTGTAATCTGCTCCCAGGCGACTTGCTTGGCTCTGGGACCATCTCCGGTCCTGGGGATGAAAATGAAGGCTGCCTGCTGGAAAGGACTCGCGGTGGTCAGGAGCCCATCAGGCTTCCCGGGGGTGAAACGCGCCGATCCCTGGCTGACGGCGACGAGGTGATACTGAAAGGTTATTGCGAAGCTGAAGGATTCCTCCGCATTGGACTGGGAGAATGCAGGGGAAAGATTCTGTCCGCACCCGAGATGTAACCGGTGTTTGAGGCAACCCGTGAGCGTCCGTTTGGAATACACGATTGAACAGCCCATCGAGCGATATACCGCGATAGATCACCACACGTGGCGTACCCTCTTCGAACGCCAGGCAACGTTGTTGCCCGGTCGGGCCTGCGAGGATTTTCTAGAAGGATTGCAGAGTGTCGGGGTTGTCGCCAATCGGATACCCGCATTCGAGGACCTGTCGGAAATCCTCACTAAGGCCACGGGCTGGTCGATCGTCGCTGTGCCCGGGTTGGTCCCCGACGAGGTGTTCTTCGAGCACCTGGCCAACCGCCGCTTCCCGGTAACCTGGTGGATTCGCAAGCCCGAGCAAATGGACTACCTAAAGGAACCCGACGTCTTCCATGATATCTACGGCCACGTGCCGCTTCTGATGAACCCGGTGTTCGGAGACTACATGCAGGCTTATGGGCGGGGAGGCCTGAAGGCGAAGCGCATGGGAGAAATCACCCATCTGGCCCGGCTCTACTGGTATACGGTCGAGTTTGGCCTGATCCGGGATACGGTCTCCGGCGGACTTCGCATATACGGCTCGGGCATCCTTTCGTCAAAGTCCGAATCTCTCTACTGTGTGGAAAGCACAAGTCCCAACCGTATCGGTTTCGACCTGCTCCGAGTAATGCGCGCCAAGTACCGCATCGACACCTTCCAAAAGACCTATTTTGTAATTGATAGCTTCAAGCAACTCTTCGAGGCGACATATCCGGATTTCACACCTCACTACGAGCGCCTCAGGTCGATGCCCGATCTGGACGCCGGTGCGGTACTCGAGAGCGACCGCGTGATCACGCGGGGCAACCGGGAGGACTGGAGCGACAGCGAAGACGTCTAGTGGCTTGTCACAGAGGTATTGATAGCAGCGTTCGGAGCGCAACGGGATCGTATTCGAGGCGCGCCGCACGAGGCAATGCTTTTTCATTCCGAGAAGGCGTAACGACGAAGACGGTCCCGTTCCGCCCGAACCCTTTGGGCCGATGGGGGTTGGGGGCGATCTCGTCTTTGCGGGCCGTCATCGATGTCAGAGCATCGACTTCCGTCCCGCGCCTCGACCTCGCCGGCTGCCTGTTTCAGTTAATTAAAGGTCCACAACCCGACCACTCGATACAAGGTCTCGCAGGACTTTTTGGGACCGCCTCCCAAGGTGAAACGATGAAGACGAACAAGCCAGACCTCGGTGGACTACGAGTCCTCTCCCTCGAAAGCCGTCGCGCGTCTGAGATGGCGAAACTGATCGAGAGCCACGGGGGCGAGGCCTTCGTTGCACCCTCGATGCGCGAAATCCCGCTGGTGGAAAATCCCGCGGCAATGGTTTTTGCCGAGGAACTTTTCGCGGGAAAGATCGATATCGCGATTTTCTTGACAGGCGTGGGCACGCGTATCCTTTTCGGGGCTGTGGAAACGAAATACCCACGCAGACAACTTGTCGAGGCGCTCTCGCAGCTCCTGGTGGTGGTCCGCGGCCCTAAGCCCAAAGCGGTGTTGAAGGGATTTGGCGTCCCGATCGCGTTGTCGGTGCCAGAGCCGAACACCTGGCAGGATATTCTCAGAGCGCTGGATGAACACCAACCTCCAATTGCCCTGAACGGAAAATACGTCGCTCTGCAGGAGTATGGTATTTCAAACCGTGGGTTGATCGATGGGCTTCAAGCACGCGGCGCGGGGGTAACTCCTGTCCCGGTCTATCAGTGGGCTCTTCCCGAAGACATCGGACCTCTCCAGCAAGCCATCCAGGAAATCGCAGGGAGAAAGATCGATGTCCTGCTCGTGACCAGTGCCAACCAGATCTTCAACCTGATGCAAGTGGCGACCGACGGTGGTCTGGCGGAATCGGTGCGTGAGGCGCTGCGATACGCCCTGGTCGTTTCGATCGGCCCAATCTCCAGCGAGGCGCTGCGTGCGCAGGGCATTTCACCCGATATGGAACCGCTCCCTCCGAAGATGGGCCAGCTTCTTTACGATACGGCAGCGAAGGCGAAGGTGTTGCTACGCGAGAAACGCGGCGAAAAGCCGTATTGAGCGAAACGCCCCAATAGCGATCCTTATTTGTATCCTGAATGAGACCGCTGAGGTGCTCAAGTGATCGAAGCGTTGGCTCACGACAGATATCTTGGTGGCACAGGGTTCAGGCTTTGGCCCATGGGTCGCAGCCAAGACGCTCTTTAGCGCGGCGCCGGAAATTCATGAACGTGGATGTCCGGACGTGATTACTGGCCGGCTCTCAAGCGATAGTTCGTACAGGATATGGGTCACCGTATCGGAGAAAGGCACATTAGGGGCCCAGATGTCCCGACGCACCTCCCTGAATCCCATCTGCTTGTGAAGCGCGATTGCCGCCCGGTTTTCGGAGTCCACAGAGCATCGAACCATCTTCGTCCGACTAGCGAGCCAACTGAGTCGTGAATCGGTCAAGAAAGCACCAATTCCCCGACCTCTAAAGTCCGGCCTCACAGTCAGTCCCCTCAAGTACCAGCCCTCGGGCACACAGTTTTCGGGGGCGGCATCTGGACGCACGAAGTAGTCCGCTTGAGCGAAACCCACCACCTCTGCCATCACCTCAGCAACGAATGAAACTTTCGATGCGTCACCCTCATCCGGCAGTTCGATTTCCCGGCCAGCTTCACTCCAGTAGTAGGCTGGGTCTTCATCTGCCCCTGCCTCTGAAAGCTTGGCAATCGCGTCGAGGTCCCCGGGTTTTGCAAGTCTCACTGCGACAGATGCGCTCCCCGGGGTGCTCCCCTTCAACCCAAATTTCGCGAATTCCGTCACTAGAAATCAAATTACCAAATACCAGGTATTCATTACCACATAAGAATGAACCGCCCCGGGTTTCCCGGAGACCGTTTTAATTGACTCCCAGCACTATGGTGTCAGCCGCCTGACGCTGATAGTACATGTGCTCGAACTCGACTGGGGAAATGTACCCGATCGGCTCTAGAAGTCGTCGCTCGTTGTACCCCCAGACCCGGTCGAGCGTCGCGAACTCCATTACCGAAAGTTGATTGGAACGGGTCGCGCTGCGGTCACGATCGACAAGATCCGGAGGCCGCAGCGCCGCTTCATTCGACATCGTCGTCCGGAACTACTGTCTTTATAGGTCGACGAGCAGTTTCCTTGAGGCGGGACTAACCCAAATCTTTGGTCGCAAGAAGTCTTAGGAATTAGCAGACGAGGAACGATTTTTCACATACGGAATGGTTTGTGGTCCCTGTGGAAGGACACAGAGCGTGGCCCCGGCCCCCGCGTCTCTCAGGGCGGTCTGTGTAGCGACCCCGACGTCTTTAACGGGTTCGAAATGCGCGGCCCTGATTGTTTGGTCCGACAGGCCATCGGATTTGACGAGGACCCTGGCATTGAGTTGAATCTGCGCCTGGACCTGTACCTGCCACTGATCATGTTGTCGATAGTCGGGAGCGGTGACCTTGTCGAGCATTTCCAGGGGGGACCGACACGAACCCAGGATCTCTCCGTAGGCGCCGTGGTCCGGAACACCATCGCGGCATTCTGCTGCGCAAATGATCGTACCTCCCGGTTTTATAATCTTCGCCGCCGCGGACATGCCCTTAACAGATTGGTACAGGTTTTGATCGAGCGGATACCCCGAGTTCGTCGTCACGACCACGTCGAAGGGGGCATCGACCGCTTGCATGGCGTGTGCCCGCGCCGAGCGGCACGCAGCAGCATGTTCGTCGAAGAGTTTCCCGGCGAAGGCGGCCGTAATTTCCTTCCGTCGGTTGAGTGTGACGTCGAGGGCAAAGTCGACACCCGTCATCTCGGAAATCTCCCTAACGTCATCGTGTATGGGGTTTCCTTCGGTGATGCCCCATGTCGCATTGGGATGCCCGATGCGTCGGGCGTCATGCAGGTGGAGCACTGTGTCCAGTCCCGCCAGACCCGGCGCGACCATCTTGGGTCCGCCGCTGAATCCTGCGAAGAAGTGCGGTTCGACGAAGCCTGTGGTGATCTTGAAATCGGATTGCAGCCATTGCCGGTTCAAAAAGACCGGGACGCCGGTCTGTGTTTCTCCGACACGGATCAAGGACGAATCGTCCCGGGCATCGTGGCAAACGATGTGATAGTTTGCCGCGATCTCCGTTCCGAGCATGCCGACGAGTTCATCCTGAGTGTTGGCCCGGTGGGTTCCCGTCGCAATGAAAAGGGTGATGTCTTCGGGGAGGATTCCGGGCATTTCGGAAAACAGTGCTTCCAGCATCAGTCGCCGAGGCTGCGCCCGCGTGATGTCGCAGACGGAAATACCGACCCGTTGACCCGCTTGAATCAGTTTCGAAAGACGGGCACCGGCGACCGGTTTTCGAATGGAGTCGGTCAGTAACCCGGGGGGATTGGCCGCCCCGGGTCGATCTTGTGGTTCGATGATCGTGGTCCGCTCGTCGGGAAGTTCGACTCTTAAGCCTGTTGTGCCGTAGTCCAGGTTGAGTAGCAAGGGCCAGTCTCCAAGTGGGGGACAGACGACTCAATTCGCAATCTGTTCGTCTAGACTTTGGACATCCTTGGGGGGTAGTTTCTCCCCACTTTTCAATATTGAGAGTCTATCCCCAATCTATAAAATACCGACGAGAGGCGCGACAAGCGTCATAGCCAAGGTCATCACGATCACCCAGACAATACTGATGACGGCTCCGGGCAAGAACATATCCGTCATCTTGTAGTAACCCTTGCTGTAGGTAATCAGAGGCACGGCATCCAGCGGAAGGAGAAACGCGCACGATGCCGTAAAGGCAACCGGGAGGGCGTAGAGCGCGGGATTCGCACCGGCAGCTTCTGCGAGGAGCATAATCGGAGGAATCATCACTACAATGATAACGGGATTGATTGGCAGCATCAGGTGAATGACAACGGTAAACGCGCTGATCAGCAGGAGAATCCAGAATGTGGGGAAGTCAGCCAGTCCCCCGAGGACCGAATCGACGAGCCACCGCGCCAGACCGCTGCCCGACGACGCCCCTCCCAGTGTCGTTACACCACCTAACATGACCAGGATGCCCCAGCCCACTGCATCTTGAGCCTCCTGCCAGGAAAACAAGCGGATGCCGGGTAAGAACATCGCGCATCCACCACACATCGCGACCAGGGTGACGTCGAGGGCCGGCACCCAGGTGCTTAGAATCCAGAGCACCATCAAGCTCCCCACAATAGCTACAACCTTCCATTCGTCTGGACTGATGGGTCCAAGCTGAGAACGTTCTTCCTCTATTTCTTCTTGAGATCCAATAGACGGAATTTCGGGCGGGAAGAATTTGCCCAGGATCCAGGCGGCGAACGGCAGCAACATGATGGCCATGGGAATTCCGATTGCCATCCAGGAAAGGAAGGGTATACGGGGGCCGCCGTTCTGCTCGATCATTATGAGACCCAGGATATTGATCGAACTGCCGGCCGGAGTGCCAATGCCTCCAATCAGCGCGCCGATCGGAATTCCAAGCATGATGGATTTTGCAAACGGCGATCCCGGTTTCAATCCTAGCTTCGCAAAGATGCCGAGAGCGATGGCCATAAACACAGCCGCGCTCGGTACGTCTGACATTGTCAGGGAAATTGCGCCACTGCCGACGACGAAAACATACAGCACCCGTTTCGAATCCGTGCCCGCTTTCGAAATCATCCAAAGCGCGAATCTGCGTGCGAGTCCTGTCTTGAGCCACGCCAGGGAAATCAGAAACATCACTAACACGAAGAAGAAGACAGGGCTGATAAAGTTGCCAAAGGCCACCCCGAGCGTACTCAACCCGAAGATCGGCTGGAAGATTACGGCCAGCAGGGCCGTTATGGCGATCGGTAAGGCTTCAGTCGTCCACAGGACCAGAATTCCGGCCAGTAGCGCAGCCAGTCGCTGGCCTTCAACCGGTAGACCCTCCGGATTCGGCAGGGTCAAGACTACCGTTGTGGCCGCGATAGCCCCTACGATTCCCCATACTGCCGAATTATTTTTTGTAGTTCCTGCGCTTGGCTCCATCCTTCACTCCTCGTGTGTGGATACCGATGGAATTGCGTGGGCCGCCGTACTCTACCACGTCTCGAAACGGAGCGCATCAACCGGGACGGAGCATGGAAAGGGCACTACAGCATGGGATTCAGGGCCTCGGTTGGGAGGTGGGTTTGAACAGTGGGGAGAGGTCTAGAGTGCCCTGTAACGGAAATTCGCGATATAAGATTTCGCTCGGTCGTTCATTCAGACATCCTGTCTGAACGACCGGCGACCCACGCCATCATCCTGATGGCGTGGCCAATAGGGATCAACGGAATGTTGAAACAGGCCCCAGACGGACCCGCACCGGTTTGACGGTGCGGGTGGACAACGAGGCGGAGCCGAGGCGTCAGGGGAAGAAGATCATCGGACCGGACCTAGACGAAACCGATAAGCACCGAACTTCTGACTCAGGCCACTAGTCCTCGAAGACGGCGGTGATTTCGCACTGAACAAGGTAGTTCTGTGGGAGGTCCTGATTTTGAAATGTGTGGCGGGCGGGCTGTGATTCTCGGTCGGGGAACATCGCAAGCCACTGTTGGTTGAGGTGGGTTTTATCGTCAACTTTGAGCCAGACCGACAGCTTGATAATGTCATCGATCGACCCTCCGGCGGCTTCCATGACGCGCGGTATGTTGGCGAACATCAATGCACACTGGCTTTCAATGTCAACCCCTGTCTGTCCCGTCTCCGGATCCTTTCCGGGGATCGGCCCGGTCACGAGCAGCGATCCGATTCGTGTCGCCAATGGGATCGGGTTCATATGTTCGAGACCTGGCACTTTGACAACGCTTCTTTTGTTCGCCATATTCTGCTCGATGGGTGTCTCCCCGGGCTTGGGGTGCAGGACCTCTGTTTTGGAATCCTGCCAGTAAACCCAACAATGCGATGGAACCGACATTGTAGCGTGATGATCGCCTGCATCCAAGCGACACGCCGGACACTTCAAGTCGTGTTCACCCCCGACTGCTACACTTGAGCGGGAGGCCTTTCATGATCTGTTGTCGATCGATCACAGCAGTTGGATTTCTCCTGGTCTGTCTCGGGCTCATGCCTTTGCGAGGCGCCGCGCAAACCGGTCCTGCGGATAGGTATGTGTTGGACGCGTGCGATTCCATTGCGGAATTGTTGGAGGCGGAACGCGGGTTCCAAAACCTCGTGAACCCGGTGTTACAGAATCGGGCCGAGATCGATGCCCGGGTAAGCGACTACAGAGAGATGTTGTCCTGCCTTGATGCGGTGTCGGCGACCTCTCTGGATTGGGTCCGTAATGTGAGGTACCACCTGCGCTTGTTCCTCTCCTTCGCTGCTCCCACCGAATTCAATACCCGAGGTTCATCGCTGGAGTTGGTCGATCTCCAGGCAAGCCAGGATCCCGCGATACGCGCTCTGGTCGAAGACCTTGGACTCGCTCCCCCGGAGGGATTGATTCTTGTCCGGTATTTCCAGAGCCGTGAACAGATGCCGGAGAACATCCAGAGAGCCTTCGAGAGTCCTCAAACTCAGGCCGTGACGATGTCGTCCCGATATGTTGCCGTTCTGACATCGTCTTCCAGAACCCCGGGACAGGGAGGGCTTAGAGACGACGCTTTGGCGGCGACGTTTTCCCACGAACTCGTCCACGCGTTCCTTAACGCCCGGCTGGATATGGAGCTGTCGCCTGAAGGCTATCCCCGATGGTTTCACGAAGGAATGGCGATTCATTATAGTGATCGCGGCCGGGCGCACATCAGTGTTGATCCTGTTTCCGGCGGCCTGATGCGTACCGAGCCAACGGCGCAGTACGAACAATACGAAAGGGTGTTTCGCTACCTGGAGTCCGAACTGGGGACCGATCGATTCCGTCAGGAAGTGCGGCGTTCTGTGGAGGACGTCGATCCGTCGATTTTGTACGGAGCGATGAACG
Source organism: Terriglobia bacterium (assembly GCA_965218085.1). Lineage (GTDB taxonomy): Bacteria > Acidobacteriota > Terriglobia > 20CM-2-55-15 > 20CM-2-55-15. The sequence continues at coordinate 2,146,143 of CBDCKF010000002.1, forward strand.
TTCCCTCCTATGAAGATCTCGCGCTCAACGCCGAACTCTGGTGGCGTTGGTGGCCCCTCCCCTTAGTGCTCGTCCGGGGTAGAAATGCGTGGTGGTTTGGAGGGCTCATTGTCATTCTGGGAGCAGGAGCCGTGCTTGCCTGGCGCCGCTGGCAGCCCGCCGTTCCCGGATCCGCCCTGGAGGTTGGTGTTGATACTGACCTGATCGAGGCTGTCAAGACCGGCGACATCACCAGCATGGCTTACATGATTCGTTCGGGGGCTAATCCCGATTCCTCGGACGATGGCGGCTGGTCTGCCCTCCGGTGGGCGGTTTGGGCCGACAATGCCCAGGCGGTAGAACTGCTCCTAAATGGTGGGGCGGAGGTAAGCGCCCAGATCAGAGCCCTTGCGGAGTCTCGCGAATGTTCTCCAATAGTGCTCCGTGTTCTGGCCGACGCCTTGACGCGTGGGGATGACGACTCCGTGGAAATGGACCGGAGTTAAACAAAGGTGTTCCGGTATAGTCGCTTAAGTTAAGGATAGATCCGCAAGCAGGGTGAGCATGCGCATTGGTATTCCAGTCGAAACAAAGCCGATAGAGTGATGGGTGGCTCTGATCCCCGCTGCTGCTGCCGAACTTGTTTGAACACTTCAGGCCTCGGGAAGGACTCCATGGATGAATAAAGCTGCCCAATCCGAACTAGAAAATTTCATGAAGGGCTTGGTCCGGCGCAATCCCGGTGAGCCTGAGTTTCACCAGGCTGTTCAAGAAGTTGCCGAAAGTTTGGCGCCGTTCATCATGGAACACCCTGAGTATCGTGACGCTCAAATTGTGGAACGCATGACCGAGCCGGACCGGATCATCATTTTTCGGGTGACCTGGCAGGATGACGCTGGATGTATTCGTGCGAACCGTGGGTGGAGGGTTCAGTTCAATAACGCGATCGGCCCATACAAAGGTGGGCTCCGTTTTCATCCTTCGGTGACCTTGAGCGTTCTCAAGTTTCTTGGATTTGAACAGGTGTTCAAGAACAGCCTGACCGGCTTGCCCATGGGTGGCGCCAAAGGCGGTTCAAACTTTAATCCCAAGGGCAAGAGTGACGGAGAGGTCATGCGTTTTTGCCAATCTCTGATGACGGAACTTCACCGCTACATCGGAGAGGACGTCGACGTTCCGGCCGGTGATATCGGTGTTGGGGCCCGGGAGATCAGCTACCTCTTCGGCCAATACAAGCGTCTGGAGAATCGATTTGCAGGCATTCTGACCGGAAAGGGCTTGAGTTTTGGCGGAAGTCTCATTCGGCGGGAAGCGACCGGGTACGGATGCGTCTATTTCATAGAGCGAATGATGGAGACCCGGGGTGACACTTTGGAAGGGAAGACTTGCGCCGTTTCCGGTTCCGGCAACGTGGCTCTCTACGCGATCGAAAAGCTGATCGAGAAAGGAGCAAAGCCCGTAACCGCCTCCGATTCAGACGGATTCGTTCACGACCCGGATGGGATTGACGCCGAAAAGCTCGAATGGCTCAAACAGTTGAAGGAGGTCCGACGCGGTCGTCTTCAGGAGTACGCCGAACAGTTTCGGGCAGCGACATTCCATGAAAAGCGTCGACCATGGGGCGTTCCCGTGGACATAGCCATACCCTGTGCGACTCAGAACGAAGTGGATGCGGACGATGCGCGTGAGCTGATTGGAAACGGCTTGTCGGCGATCGCAGAGGGCGCCAACATGCCGTGCGAGCGGGAAGCGACTGAAGAGTTTGTTCGGGCGAAGATTCCTATTGGGCCCGGAAAGGCGGCAAACGCCGGGGGCGTTGCCGTATCCGGTCTGGAGCAAAGCCAGAACGCGCAGCGGATCTCGTGGAGCAGAGAAGACGTCGATCAGCGTCTACAGAAGATCATGCACGGCATCCATGCACGGTCGGCTCAATTCGGATACGAAAAAGACGGCTACATCAACTACGTCAATGGAGCGAACATCGGTGGGTTCATCAAAGTCGCCGATGCCATGATCGCGTACGGTGTTGTCTAGTAGGAATTTCGACAGGAACGAAGCCACCCACCCGGTGGTCGCACTATGGCCGCAGATTTCGATGCCGATTTAAATGCCGAAGGGCCGATTTAAATGCCGAATGAAGGAGTCTTTTTGATTGTCGCTGACCACCGATGGTCATATTCTTCACCGTGGACTCCTAATAACATTCGGGACGCTCGATCAGGGTCCACATACGCTTTGCCCATGCAATGCCCGCAGGGTCTGTAGTCTTGCGGGCCGGGTGAGTCTGGGTTAACAATTGCCATTCAATTAATGTTGGAGGTGTCTATGCGCCGCGTGACGTGCATCGCGGGTCTAATTTCGATCAATCTCTTCTTGGTTGCGGCGTGCTCAACGCCAGCTACCGTGGAAACGCCACCGGCGGAAGGCGTTACCGTGTTCGAGGGAGCTCGGCTCATTGTCGGGGACGGTAGCGGGCCGATCGAGGACGCGGTATTCGTCGTCGCAAACGGTCAATTCACCGAGGTGGGTCAAACCGGGCAGCTCGACGTGCCGGCAGGGGCCCAGCGTGTGGATTTGACCGGCAAGACTGTCATGCCGGCGATCGTCGACGCGCACAAGCACATCTCGAGCGACCGAGACGAGATGGTCGAACAACTGCAGCGCCTGGCGTACTACGGCGTTGGCATGGTGACGAGTCTGGGTCAGGATCAGGGTGATCTAGCCTTGCAGGTACGGGAAGATCCGCTTCCGAATGCTGCGCGGTTGCGCACGGCGGGACGGGGGATCACCGCGCCAGAGCCAGGGCGCTCCGAGGTCCCCTACTGGGTCACGACAGAAGATGAAGCCCGAACGGCCATACAGGAACTGGCCGCGAGACAGGTTGATATGGTCAAGCTCTGGGTTGACGACAGGAACGGTATGTATGAAAAATTAAGCCCCGCCCTCTATGGCGCCGCTATCGACGAGGCTCACAGCGCCAATCTTCGTGTGACAGCCCATCTCTTTACGCTCGAAGACGCGAAAGGACTTCTCAGGGCAGGTCTCGATGCCTTCGCCCACGGAATCCGGGACCGCGATATCGACGACGAGGTCGTTGAGCTGTTCCAGGAACGGCCTGATTTTTTCCTTGTGCCGAATATGCCCGACAGAGGAGTCGCTCTGGATATGAGCTGGCTGAGTGGAACGCTGCCCGCCGAAGAGGTCGAGCGGCTCCAGGCAGCATCCACGGACCGGCCCGAGGCTCAAGAGTTCTGGGGAATACAGGCCCGCAATCTGGACAGGCTGAACGCGGCGGGTGTGCGGATCGCCCTGGGGACCGACGGCAGCACGGATTGGGCACCGCATGTTGAAATGGTTGACATGGTAGCGGCGGGGATGACGCCCGCTGAGGTTATAGTAGCCGCCACGAGCAATGCGGCTGAGCTGATGCAAGTCAACGACGTTGGTATGGTGGAAACGGGCAGGAGTGCGGATTTCATCGTTCTGAACGCCAATCCTCTCGATGACATCACCAACACGCGGCAAATCGACTCGGTCTATCTCCGCGGCAGTGCACTTGACCGGGCGGCTATGAGCGCCCAATGGACCAGTCAGGCATCGCAGTGAAACCGAAAGTTTCGCGATAGGAAGAGAGCGTTTCGAATTTTTGAACGTCGAGTGGCTGAGTTGGACCTGTCCACTGTTTCAGGGCGCGTGGCCTGGGACAGTGGACCCTCACCGGCTGAGCCGATAACCCAGCCAGATTCCGGCGATTCCGCCGACGAACGACAACCCGACTCCCGACATCGACAGCCCGCTTCCGCCCCAGAGCGCAGGCAGGTAACCCCCGAGGGCCGATCCCACAAAGAATCCACCCCAGATGAACTTTTTAGTCATGTGCTGGACCCACTGTGCCCCGCGGTCTTGCTGGAATCAACGCTCTCTCAAATTCTAGTCGCTTACTGCGCTAGATCATCTAGCTCTGGTCACAATACTGAACGTCGATCAAGGGACTTGGGCCGGTCCGAGGGATTTGAGATGACCCCACCCGACCAACTCGCGTCGCTCCTCATCCCACAGGTGCAGGGAGACTGCCTTCAAGCTGGTCCACAGGGTAATCGGTTTGATGTTCCTAAAGAGCGGGTTCTCGTCGTAACACCTTTTCAGGAAATAGTTTGGAACGCGAGGTCCGAGGTGATGGATATGGTGATAACCGATGTTGCCCGTGAACCATCGGAGAACGCCCGGCAGCTTGTAGAATGAAGAGCCTTCCAGCGCTGCCGTAAGGTAGTCCCAGTTCCCATGCCGTTCCCAATAGACCCCTTCAAACTGATGCTGGATATAGAACATCCACACCCCGACAGAAGAGCTGATCATCAGTACCGGCAACTGAATCAAGAGATATGCTTTAACACCGATAACGGAGCAGATCAAAGCTGCAAGTCCAATTATGGCGAAATTGGTTCGAATCACGCTTCGTCGTTGGCGCCGGACGGCGTTTCCGAGCGGAAGGCGATATCCAATCAGGAAAAGAAGCAACGGTCCAACAGCAAAGAGGACTATAGGGTTGCGGTATAAACGGTACCTCACCCTCTGCCAGAAGGGCGCGCTCAGATACTCCTCCACGGTCCACGTCTTGATGTCTCCGACGCTGCGCCGGTCGAGATCACCGGATGTTGCATGGTGGATTGAGTGTTCGTATGTCCAGTAGTGATATGGCGTGAACGTCAGCACCCCGATGATGCTGCCCAGGAAATTGTTGGCCTTCTGAGACGTGAAAAACGAACCGTGTCCGCAATCGTGAAGAATAATAAAACTACGAATCAGGAAACCTGCTGTGACGAAGGCCAGTCCCAGGGTGAGGACGTAAGACACTTCCAGGCTTAGATACATCAGGTACCACAGCGCGGCGTACGGAACGAGGGTATTGACTGTTTGCCACAGGCTCCTCCACAGAACCGCAGTCTCATAGGGATCCATGGCCTTCCGCCAGGTCAGCTTCTCGGCATCTTTCATAGTTTAAAGGCTCAATATGCTGGGATTATTCGTATGTCTGGAGGCGCAATGGCTTGATCATCGTCCCCGATGGCTTTCGGTCGTTAGCAACATCTGTACCAGCGATCCCGCCCGAGCGTTTTCGAGATCTCGGTATCCCGGACGGACTGCGCAGGATTCTAACAGACAATCCTATGTCGATGCCCCTGAGCGGTTCTGGCTTAGGATTTTCACCGCTGAATCGAGGTGTCAGGCAGTCAAGGCAGACGCCATATTTCCATACTCCTTCCGGCTTACTTCCACCAACTTGGTGGACTGAGCGCACCCCATCCTGCACGATCAACCTTCATCGTTACTCGGGCTTGGATGCGGTTTGAAACTCTGGCCCCCTTATTGCAGTTAGGTATTGTTGGCAGGCGAATAACTTCGATATTTCCAGGAGGTGAGCATGCTGGCTGCTGAGAATGACGGGATTTTGGGGTCTTTTATGCCGGGTGGCGGGGGAAAACAGCTGAATCAGGTCACCCGTGAGTTTACGGAAAAGTTGGACCGGGCGGAGAGCGAGAAGAAGCAACTCGAGGAAAAACTCGAAGCCGTAGCCGTTTCCTGGAAACGGGAACGTCGACAACTCTCCGACGAAATTGAAAAATTTCGCAAGGCCTTAGCCCGCACATCGACTGCGGTCACAGACACAGACGGACTCCAACGGCGTCTTGAAGAAACCATTCGTTACAATCAGCAGCTCGAACTCAAATGTGAAGAACAAGCAGTGGCGAAGGATTCCGAGCGAAAACACTTCCAGTCCCGTATTGAGGATCTGGAGAGCCAGATTGTAGAGTGGATGGACCGCTCCCACAATACGTATCGAACCGTGCAGTCCGGGGAGCGAAAAATGGAAGCTGAATTCGCATCCCACAAGCGTGTGGTCGAGATCGAATCCGAGAGAAAGCTGCGTTCAGAACAGGTCAAGTCGCAGAAGATTCAGCGCGTTCTGGAGAGCGAAATCGACAGCCTCAGGAAAACGCTGGCCGCCGTCCCCGCTGATAAGCCGTCACTGATCCAACGTCTTTTTGGTCCCCGTCGATAGATAGAATCCCTGCGCTTCCACTCAAAAAGATCGCTATAATGTCAGGCCCTGCTGCGGTGGCGGCAGAGGGCGTTAGGATCAGTTTCGGATATCAGAGAGGGCTCGAGTGGAAGAATCTGTACTGGATATCAGCGAAGAGCAAATAGCCGGGTTTCGGGCGGATTTTAAAAAGGTAAAGTCTGAAATCTCCAAAGTGATTGTCGGATACGAGGCAATTATTGATGAAGTACTGATCACGATACTCGCTCGCGGTCATGCCATCCTGGAAGGTGTCCCCGGCGTAGGAAAGACGCGTCTGGTCCAGACCCTGTGTGATGTCCTTCACCTGTCGTCTTCACGAATCCAGTTCACTCCTGATCTCATGCCGGCCGATATCGTGGGCACGAATGTCGTTCAGGAGAGTGACACCGGCGAGAAGTTCCTCAAATTTCAGTCGGGGCCGATTTTCGCCAACGTGGTGCTGGCCGACGAGATCAACCGCGCGACTCCCAAGACGCAATCGGCTTTACTGGAAGCGATGCAGGAGAAGACCGTAACGGTCGGCAATCATACCTATCCCCTGGATCTGCCTTTCGTCGTACTCGCTACATTGAACCCCCTGGAGTTGGAAGCGACTTATCCTTTGCCTGAAGCCCAGGTAGACCGGTTCTTCATGAAGTTGAGAATGGGCTTCCCGGACATGGAAAGTATTCACGAAATTCTGGACCGTACGACCCAGGCGGAAACCCCTGCAGTTGAACGGGTTTGGGATGGGGCGAAGATCCTCGAGATGAGGGAAACCGCTCTTGGGGTGCCAATTCCTGAGTCGGTCCAGGATTACGCAATCCGGATCGTCATGGCCACCCAGCCCACCACCGAGTACGCACACGAACTAACCCGGCAATACCTGCGTTACGGCGCGAGTCCGAGAGGTTCACAGGCTTTGGTGGTCGGGGGCAAGATACGCGCCTTGCTGGCCGGACGGAAAGAGGTGATGGCCGAGGATGTTCGCCCCATCGTACTTCCTGCTCTGCGCCACCGGATCATCCTGAATTTTGAGGGCGAAGCCGAGAGGATCGATCCTGACCAGATTCTCCAGGCGATTATCGATAGCGTTCCTCCCTAGCTGTCCCGATCCCCTACCAAGCATCCCGTGGAGGAGGTTCGCGATATAAGATTTCGCTCGGTCGTTCATTCAGACATCCTGTCTGAACGACCGGCGACCCTCGCCATCATCCTGATGGCGAGGCCTATGGGGAGCGACGGAAAGTTTAAGTGTGCCCCAGAACGACCCGCACCGGTTCGGCGGTGCGGGTGACCGCTTTCAGACCAAAGACGCGAGCCCGTGCGTCTAGAGTAAGAAGATGCTCGGTTCTGACCGTGACGAAACCAATAAGCAACGAACTTCTGGCTCAAGACACTAGTGACCTGTACCACCCGAATCGGGAGCAGCGCCGATGGGTCTTGCCGGGGAGATCGAGGCGCGAGACGGAAGTCGATGTCTTCACATCGACGACGGCTCGCAACAAAGATATCGCCGGCAACCCCCATCGGCCCAAAGGGTTCGGGAGAAACGGCATTGTCTTCGTTGTCGTCGCCGCCTCGCAATGTAGTGCCATTTACTCGTTGCCGACTTCTAAAATCCAACGCCGTTTGGCCCGAACGCTGCTCCCGATTCGGGTGGTACAGGCCACTAGCTTCGCAGATATTCTGTTCGCTTCAATATTTCGACGAGATCACCAGCTGAGCGGCAGAGGACGAAGATCGTGTTCTCCCCAGCAATCGTTCCGGCGATTTCGGCCCAGCCCGCACCGTCTATCGCATCGGCTACCGTCGCAGCGGTGCCCGATTCGGTCTTGAGCACGAGCAGGGGAGTCACGCCCTCAACTTCTAGAACGTACTCTCGTAAGACGCGACGTAGGGCCTGTTCTGAGGTACGTCTGGCTTCGGGACGCCCCGCGACATAGGCATTGCCCGCCTTGACCAGGCCGAGTTCCTGAATATCCCGTGACAAAGTGGCCTGGGAGACTTCGATACCGCTGCTGTGCAGCGCGTCGGCCAGAACGTGTTGGCTTTCGATCCGATTCTGCCGAACCAATTCTAGAATAGAGTTTTGGCGGTCTCGTTTGCTCCCCATCGCTGAGACAAATTATATAGCAAAAGGCTTGACTTCTTAGAAGTCCAAAGTGCATAATTATTCATTCTTATAGGATGAATATTCATCTTGGTGTGTCAAGTAGTACTATGAAGACGTCCCCAACAACTGCAGCGTGGCCCGTTCTGGATAAATATCGGGATACGTGCTTCGTGGTGAAGCTCGGCGGCCAGCCGCTGATTGACCCGGACGCACTCAACAGCCTCGCTTTCGATCTATCCATTCTCCGTCAGGCAGGGATTCGTGTCGTCGTCGTGCATGGGGGGGGGCCACAGCTGTCGGAAATGTCTGATCGGCTGGGCATGCAAACCAAGAAAGTCGACGGTCGCCGGATTACTGACAACAACACCTTGAAGCTGGCGAAAATGATTTTTGCCGGCGAGATCTCGACGGATATCGTAGCCGCTCTCCGCCGCCATGGAGTCCCGGGTATCGGTCTGAGTGGTGTTGATGGCCACCTGATCGACGCCGAGCGTCGAGCTCCGGTTTTGCGGGTCAATCCGGAAACAGGCGAGGAAGAATTGATCGACTTCGAACATGTGGGTGATGTTCGTCAGGTGGACCCTGCCGTTTTGAACGTATTGCTCGATCAAGGCTTTGTTCCCGTCGTTGCTTCTCTTGGATCGGATAAAGCAGGTTTTGTCCTCAACATCAATGCCGACACCGTTGCTGCGGATCTTGCGATAGCCATTGGGGCGGAGAAACTCGTTGTGATGTCTGATGTTCCCGGATTGTTACGCGACGTTGAAGATCGCAATAGCCGGATTCCGGATATTACAATCGATGATATTCGAGAACTCAAACAGGCCGGTAGCGTGTCGGGTGGGATGCTCCCGAAGCTTGACAACATCATCCGCACGATCGAATCCGGTACAGAGCAGATCCACATCCTGGATGGGCATACGCCGCACGCCCTTCTGGACGAGCTCAGCGGACCCGGTACTCACGGTACCTTCATTTCCTCAGCCAGGCACGCGGCGGCTGTCTCGATCGGGCACGGATCGGCCTGATGCGCGCCGCTCGGTTTGCGGCGCCCATGAATCCTCACTTCCGCGCCCTCAACGCCAGTATTGGTTTCGATAAACGTTTGCTCCACCAGGACATCGATGGGAGCCGTGCGTGGGTTCGTGCGCTCTCCCGCTCCGGGCTTATCTCCGAAGAAGAGGCGCAAGAGATTGATGAAGGCCTGGAAACAGTGCGGCAGGGAATTGAATCAGGTGAACTTCCCTTGTCGGAAGAACTCGAAGACATTCACATGAATGTAGAGTCTCTGCTTGCCGATGCGGTGGGCCCCGTAGCCGGAAAACTTCATACTGGCCGCAGTCGAAACGAGCAGGTAGCGACAGATCTGCGGCTCTACCTGCGCGATCGCTCTCGTCGAATCGCAGCCGATTTGTTGTCCCTCGTCGCTACGCTCGCTGAGACGGCCCAGCGGAACCACGACGTGATCGTGCCGGCCTACACACACTTGCAGAGGGCACAGCCCGTCCTGCTCGCCCACCATTTTCTGGCGTACGCGGAGATGTTTCTCAGAGATCACGAGCGGCTTCTCTGGGCGGCAAAACAAGCCGATGCCTGCGCGCTGGGAGCGGGAGCGTGCGTTGGCAATCAGTTTGGAATCGACAGGGAGTACTTACGTGAGAACCTCGGCTTTTCACGTCTCACGCATAACTCTCTGGACGCTGTAAGCGATCGGGATTTCGTGTGTGACTTCCTGCACGCTGCGGTCATGTTCCTGGTCCATGTGTCCCGCTTGAGCGAGGACATCATCCTCTGGTCGTCTAGCGAATTCGGGTTTGTTGACCTGGATGAATCCGTGTCTTCTGGCAGTTCGATGCTGCCGCAGAAGAAGAATCCGGATGCGTGTGAGCTGGGGCGTGCGAAGTGCGGACGTGTGCTCGGACATTTAGTGGCCTCGGTTTCGATGTTGAAGGGTCTGCCACTTTCCTACAACAAGGATCTCCAGGAGGACAAGGAAGGCGCGTTCGATGCAGTGGATACGGTGTCGGCGCTGATACCGGTCTTCGAGGTCGTCGTGGGCAAGTTGAATGTCAATCGCGAACGGGCGGGAGCCGCGCTTCGAGGGGGATATCTGGAGGCCATCTCCGTTGCCGATTATTTCACACGAAAGGGAATGCCCTTTCGTGAAGCGCACTCGGTTGCGGGTCAGCTGGTCCGTTTGGCCGAAGAGCGTGGCGTGTCGCTATCTGAGTTGTCGATCGCAGACTACCGTGAGCTTGCCGGCGACACGGCCGACAGAGTGGACGAAGACTTGTTTGAAGCGATCACCGTGGAGGCTGCTTTGGAGAGTAAGGACGTCGTCGGCGGTACCGCACCCAGACGTGTGTCTGAGGAAATCGGCCGTGTTAAGAAGCTCGTCGAGTCGCTTCGAAAGGATCAGGCCTCCGGTAATCGTGAGGTGACACTTGGCGGATAAGAAGAAAGTCATATTGGCGTATTCAGGAGGATTGGATACCTCTTACTGTGTCCTGTACCTTCAGGAGCGGGGATTCGAGGTGATCACGCTCACTGTCGATACCGGCGGTTTTTCCGCATCGGAGCTTGATGAATTGGAGGCGCGAGCCAGGACCCTCGGTGCCGCGGATCATCACACTTTCGATGCACGCGCACAGGTGTTCGACGAGTACGTCAGCTACCAGATCAAGGGGAATATCTTGCGGGGGCAGGTGTACCCATTGGCTGTTGCAGCCGAGCGTGTCGTGCAGGCGTCTGTGGTAGCCGACTATGCCCTCCGCATGGGTGCAACTGCCGTTGCCCACGGATCCACGGGAGCCGGAAACGACCAGGTTCGTTTCGATGTCGTCTTCCAGGTGCTGTGCCCGGAGGTGGAAATCATTACACCTGTTCGGGACGAAACACTGACACGAGAGGAAGAGTATTCGAAACTGGCCGAATGTGGAGTCGAGATCCCTGCTTCGACCCGAAAGTACTCGATCAACACGGGGCTGTGGGGCGGAACGATCGGGGGTGCGGAAACCCACGATTCGTGGACAGAAATTCCGGACCATGTATACGATCTGGTTGTCGACAACGAGCAGGCTGTGCGGTCCGAGGAGATTCGAATTGAATTTGACAAAGGAATCCCGACGAAAATAGATGGCACCGCCTATGCGGGTCCGGAGTTGATTGCTGTGCTCGGGAACACGTGCCGCCAGCATCGAGTGGGATTGGATATCCATATCGGCGATACGGTGCTGGGGATCAAGGGACGTATCGCTTTTGAGGCGGGCGCTGGCATCGTGTTGATCAAAGCGCACAGGGAACTGGAAAAGATCACAACTACGTCCTGGCAGCGTTTCTGGAAAGACCAGATGGGAGAGTTCTACGGAAAATTGTTGCACGAAGGCCTGGCCTTCGAGCCGGTCATGCGGGATATCGAAGCGCTGATCGACAGTTCCCAGGAGCGTGTGTCAGGTGAGGTACGGGTCCGCCTGGACCAAGGCCATTTTGCCGTAACGGGTGTTCGCAGCCCGCACAGCATGATGGACTCCGGCAGCGGTGTGTACGGTGAAATGCCGATACTCTGGGACGGTCAGGACACACGAGGATACAGCAAAATTATTGCGGTGCCGGCACGACTCCATCGAAGCGCCGCCGGCGGAGAATCCAAGTAGTATCAAGTAGTGGAGACAGATGGCCAAGACTATTCAGTTGGACAAGATCGCATCGGTGGTTAACCGCATTGGCTTGCCCCGGACCGTATCAGTTACTTCAAAACTCGAGTCCGTTTCGGGAAACGCGATCGTGGTCCGTGTTTTGCCCGAAGGTAGAGCCAAACAGGAACTCGAATTGTCAGACGGTCGAATGATCCGAATGTTCGGCGATGATGTTGTGGTCGGTGCTCTTGGACGCCGCCGGGCACTCCGGGGACATGTGGGCGACGTGCCGTCCAGCGTGAAGGTTGGAGACCGGTTGGCAATACTGAACCGGGGGGGTGTTGTGGGTGCCGCAGTCTCGTCCGATCCGGAACCCGAGGGTCCGCTGACGTGCGAAGTTCTGGGAATGCCGATCATCGACGGACGGATTCCGAACATCCGTGACAATGCGATCAAGAGCGTTTCAAGTCTTCGAGAGATGCCGATTCCTCCGATCGTCATCGTATCCGGCACCTCAATGGCCAGCGGGAAGACGAGTTTGCTGACGGAATTGGTTCAGGTCTTGTCGAAGCAGGGCATCCGTGTGGCCGCGGGCAAGCTCACAGGAGTGGCCTGCCTGAGAGATCTGCTGTCCATGGAGGACAACGGCGCAGTCGAGACCTCTTCGTTTCTGGATGCGGGCTACCCGTCGACGGCGGGTCTCGAAGCCCCGGTTCTGGTCGATACCGCGAAGGCCGTCATCGCCGAGCTGGCGGCGGGCAGTCCCGAGGTCATGCTCCTGGAACTGGGCGATGGTCTTGTGGGCGATTATGGAGTGATCGATGTCCTTGTTGATCCTGAGATTCGCGACGTCGTTCGTGTGCACGCGTTTTGTGCGAACGACCTGGCAGGTGCGTGGGGAGGTCTTCGATTTGTCCAGCAGCATGGCCTCGATATCGATCTGTTTGCGGGGCCTGCGACAGACAATCTTGTGGGTATCGAATACCTGGAGTCGGAGTTCAGCCGGCCCGCGATCAACGCTTGCAAACATCCCGCCCGAATGGCGGAAGTCGTTTTGAATCTCCTGAAACTGAAGAAACGCAAGGTTTCCTGACCTTTCGAGGCTACAGTGTTTTGCCTCAGAGTACGAGAGTGTTCGATCCAAAGTACACGAGCTAAGATTTCGCTCGGTCGTTCTTACAGACATCCTGTCTGAACGACCGGCGACCCTCGCCATCATCCTGATGGCGAGGCCTATAGGGAATCGCCTAATGTTGGTGCTGTTCCCAATAAGACCCGGACCGGTCCGACCGTACGGGTGAACAACGAGGCGGCAGCCGAGGCGTTAGAGTAATTGGATGATCGGATGAGAGGAGAACGGCGTTGTGAAGTACCGAACTTCTAAATCAGGACTTTGACGACTGCCTGTTCACGGTTCCAAGAAACAACATGGCCAACGCTACTGACAATATCGGTGTCGGCGTTCTGGGTGCCTCAGGATACATAGGTGCGGAGTTGATGCGCTATGTTGCGCTCCATCCACGTCTATCGCTTCGATGGGCAACAGCCAACCGGGACGCGGGTCGCCCTGTTGGCGATGTATTTCCGAACCTTCGGGGGTTCGTGAATCAAAGTTTTCTTAGGTCGGAAGAGGTTGATACCCGGTTTGGCGAAGTCGAAGCTGTGCTCCTGGCTCTTCCGCACCATGAATCCCAGGAAGTCTTGCCGCCACTGGTCAGTGCCTATCCGGACACGGTGTTCATCGATCTCGCCGGGGATTTCCGGACTCCAGATGCCGATGGCTACCGCCGCTACTACGGTCGTGACCACCAGGCTCCCGAGTTGTTGGAGCGTTTTGTCTATGGCTTTACGGAGGTCCAGCGCGAAGCACTGGCTGGCGCGCGTTTGATCGCCAATCCCGGTTGTTTCGCAACTGGAATGCTCCTGCTCTTGTATCCCCTGGCCCAAAGCGGTTTATTGCCGGTACCCGTCTGTCTGACCGGTATTACGGGATCTTCCGGTTCCGGCAGACAGGCTATTGAGACGACCCATCACCCGGAACGTGCCCAGAACGTCCGGGCTTACAAGTCGCTTGCGCACCAGCATTTACTGGAGGTCGAGTGGTTCATCAATAGAGGTTCCGGCCCTGATATCCGACTCCAGTTCGTGTCACAGTCAGCTCCGATCGTGCGTGGCATATTCACAACCTTGTTTTTGCCCGGTCAGGCGGCGGCGGCGGTACGGGAGGAGTATGAGCGGTTTTACGGCGCCGAGGCCCTCATCGATGTCGTCGAGGGGTCGCCCGATCTGAGGTCCGTACAGACGACGCCGCGTTCTGTTATCGGAGTCGATGGCGCAGCCGGGAGAGGAGCCGTTGTCTTCTCGACGATCGACAATCTGGGCAAGGGTGCGGCCAGCCAAGCGATTCAGAATCTCAACTGCGCACTCGGGCTTCCCGAGACGGAAGGTTTAGTCTGGCCGGGAGGTTTTGTATAGTGCCCTGTCCCATAGGTACCGAGCACTGATGAAAAACACGCAGTCCATACCCCGATTGGAAGACGCCTTTACCTTGCCGGTCTATAGCAATATACGTTTGCCTCTGACGATCGTGAGAGGCAAGGGCAACTGTGTCTACGACGACGATGGGAACGAGTATCTCGATCTGTATGGCGGCCACGCGGTCTGCAGCATCGGTCACGCGCATCCTGATTGGGTTCACGACATGCAGCGACAGATTGAGACGCTGACGTTCTATTCCAACGCGGTGTACAACCCTGTTCGGGCCGAGGCTGCCGAGTTGCTGGTCACGCACAGCTACCCTTCCATGAGGTCTGTTTTTTTCTGTAATTCAGGTGCCGAGGCTAACGAGACCGCAATGAAAATTGCCCGGAAGGCGACCGGCCGCCGGCGGATTGTTTCGATGCGCCGTGGTTTCCATGGCAGAACGATCGGGGCACTCAGTGCGACGGGCTTTCCGGCGATGCGCGAGCGTTTTCCGGAGAACATCGATACCTGGAGTCGGTTCTTCGAGTTTGGTTCGGCCGACATCTTCGATATGGAAGAACCAGACGAGGTTTCAGCAATTATTGTTGAGCCCATTCAGAGCGTGGCCGGAGTGTACATGGCAGATCCGGACTACTACAGGCGACTGAGGGAGTTCTCGAGTCATCATGGTATCTGCCTCATTTTCGATGAGGTACAGACGGGATCAGGTCGAACCGGCGAGTGGTATGCCGGTACGCATTGGGGCGTGGAGCCCGATATCGTCAGCACGGCAAAAGGCGTCGGTGGTGGCATGCCGGCCGGCGTTGTCATCGTGAATGATTTTGTGGCCCGGACCGTCGAGCCCGGAGATCAGGCGACTACGTTCGGAGGCAACCCGCTGGCGGGGGCGGCGATTTGTTCAACCTACCGCGTCATCGAGAAGAACGAACTTATCGATCGTGTCAGGGATTATTCGTCCCGGGTTATTTCGCGACTCCGAGAGTTGGAGGCTGTCCGCGAGGTTCGAGGTTTGGGATATTTGCTTGGAATCGAATGCTCTGTGTCTGCAAAAGAGCTGTCGGACCGTTTGCTCAAGGAGCGGATTCTGGTTGGCACGTGCTCCCAGGCTGAAACCATCCGGTTGCTGCCTCCGCTGACCATAAACATGGATGAGTGGGAGCACTTTTTGAAAGTATTTGGGAGGATAGTTAAGAGCTGAGAAGAAGTTAGAAGTCAATAGTCAAGAGTAGCGATCCTCAACTCAGAAGGAGTATCTCGAACCCGTATGCTTAGTTGGAGTTTCTCAATCTAAGATTTCGCTCGGTCGTTCATTCGGCCATCCTGGCCGAACGACCGGCGACCCACGCCATCATCCTGATGGCGCGGGTGAACAACGAGGCGGAGCCGAGGCGTTTAGAGTAAGAAAATAATCTGTTCGGCCATGAAGAAACTGCGGATCACCGATTTCTAACTCAAGGCACTAGCCGCTAGCTTGCGCGATGAACCATTTTTACAATCTCGCCGATCTTTCCGCCGAAGCGGTCGAATCCCTTCTCGACGACGCGGCTCGGTACAAAAAGCAACCGCTAGGAAAGGATCTCGACGGTTGCCAGTTCGCGCTCCTGTTCCTCGCCCCCTCACTCCGGACGCGCTGTTCGTTTGAAGTCGGGATACGCCAGTTGGGTGGAGGTGTGTCGAGTCTGGAACCTTCGATGTTCTATGGGCTCGAGACGCGCGATGGTGTGCGGATGGATGGAGATAGGGCTGAACACATCAAGGAGGCTGTGGGGGTCCTTTCGGGTTTCTATTCTGGTCTGGGTCTGCGCGTGATGGCCGCAGGAAAGTCTGGGGCCGAAGATTTGGGTGATTGGATGTTCGAGGCGTTTCGGAAACACGCAGGAGTCCCGGTCTTCAATATGGAGTCTGCCATTTACCATCCATGCCAGGCACTGGCTGACATGCTCACTATTCGCGAACTGCTGGGATCTCACAAGGGGCGTCGCCTGACGCTGACCTGGGCTCCGCATCCACGCCCTCTTCCCACGGCGGTTCCCAATTCCCTCCTGCTGGCTGCGGCACAGTTGGGGATGGACGTGACCGTAAGCCATCCAGAGGGTTTTGATCTTCCTGAATCGATCACAACCAAAGCGGCCGAATTGGCTGAAGCCGGTGGTGGGCGGGTCGGCACCTCACATGACCAGAGAGCTGCTTTCAAAGATGCAGAGATCGTTTACGCGAAGTCGTGGGGCGCGCTCTCACGCTATGATTCTGCTGACACGGAACAGGAATTGAGACAGTCCCATTCCAACTGGACAGTCGATGGGTCTCTGATGAGCCGTTCGGCGGATGCATTCTTCATGCATTGTCTGCCCGTCCGTCGGAATGTCGTCGTGACGGATGAGGTGATCGATCATCAACGATCCGTCGTCGTCCAGCAGGCAGAGAACCGGCTTCATGCCCAGAAGGCTGTCCTCAAATCGCTTTTCGCCCGTCCCTGATCGCCGCGATTGACACGCGATAGGCTCAGCCCGTCGCCGTCGCGGGTGTCCTCTCGACGCCTTTTCTGTCTATCAAGAATGTTGATTTTTTCAAGTTCGTGGATGGCACTCGCCTTGCATAGAAAGAGGGCAGGAGGTTCAACATGTCGCAACACGGAGCAGCCCAGGCGAAAACGAGAACATTCCTGGACGTATCTACAGCAGCCCGATTGGCCGGCTTTTCTATCCGCCATTTCCGCAGAATCATTGAGGAAGACGAGATTCCGATCATGCAGGTCGGTCGTAAGTTCTTCATTGTCGCCTCGAATTTCGAGGCCTGGAAAGCGAGCCAGGGCCAGAAACGAGTCGGAACCTGTCTACAAAATTGATGGACTCGAAGGCAGTTTGTCTACAAAGTTGACAGGTCGAGGTGTTCGGCTCCGAAACTCGGATCGGCAGGCGGACACGGCCTGCTCTGCAGTCTTAGGGCTTTGTAAGGGATGAAAGACCGGTCTTTCGAGAGTCATATGTCGATTGTGCCCTCGAGGTAGCAGACGGCGTTGCCGGCAATGGACACGCGGTTCTCGATCAACTCGCAGAATATTTCCCCGCCTCTTGAGGACACTTGTTGGGCGTGAAGTCGATCCTTTCCCAATCGTCGGGCCCAGTATGGCGCCAGAACGCAATGGGTGGAGCCTGTTACAGGATCTTCATCAATACCAAACGTGGGGGCAAAGCATCGGGATACGAAATCCACTTTCTCTCCCTGGGCCGTGACGATCACGATCATCCCGCCGAGTTCGGCCAGTAGAGGCACATCTGGAACGAGCCTTCGGACATCATCTTCGGTCTGAAACACTGCGACGTAGTAGCCTGAGTTTTCGTTCTTTCCGAATTCCAGAACGTGTTCCGGTGCCCGGCCAAGACCGCGCACAAGTTCCGATGGCGGTGTGAGGCAGGGTTCGGGTTTGCGCATCGGGAAGTTCATGGCGAGCATGCCATTCTGCTTTTCCACTGTCAGCGGACCGCTTCGGGTACTGAAACGGATCGTCTTGGACGCGTCTTCGAGGTAGTTGAATATAACGTAGCCGGACGCAAGCGTCGCGTGACCGCAGAGTTCGACCTCAGTCGTCGGAGTGAACCATCGGAGGTCGTAACCTTCCTTTGTGGCCACGAAGAACGCGGTTTCCGAAAGGTTGTTTTCTGTGGCAATCGCCTGCATCCGGCCCTCATCCAGCCAGTCCTCGAGTGGACAGACCGCTGCAGGGTTTCCCGCGAATACATCTGTGGTGAACGCGTCGATCTGGAACATCCTCAGCTTCATGGCGTCTTACCTTGCGTTCGAAAAATCGAGTGGGATCCGAACTCTTTCGATCGGCGTCATACTGAATCAACAGATTCCAAATTACTTCGGCCGGAGTACGTCCTTTCCCATCATTGACTGTAAGGCCGTGGGAACCTGCACCGATCCGTCGTCCTGCTGGTAGTTGTCGAGGATGGCAATCAACATTCGGCCCATGGCACAACCGGTATCGTTGACCGTGTGACAATAAAGGAGATTGCCGTTAGCCGCACGATAGCGGATCTTGAGGCGTCGGGACTGGTAGTCCGATGCATTCGTGTCGGTCATAAGCTCCATGAATTCCCTGGATCCGGACATCCAGACCTCCACGTCCCTTTGCCGGTAGCTGGCCAGATAACCGGCATCACCGCTGCACTTGTCGACGATGCGGTATGGCAGTTGCAGCTGTTGCATCAGCCACTGGTTGACCTGTCCGAACTCTTCGTAAATTTTCCCCGAGTGGTCCGGCGTGCATACCGCATTCAATTCGATCTTGTCGAACTGATGCACGCGTTTGATGCCTTTGACATCTTTGCCCCAGGAGCCGGCCTCGGAACGAAAACAGGGAGTCGCTGCGAAGACCTTCGTAGGCAGCGAGTTTTCCTCCAATGTCCGGTCCATAAAATAACTGAAATTTGCCGGTTCGGAAGAGCCCACCAGAAAAAGCGGAAAGGGTTCCTCGACGTTGTCCGTCTTGATTTCGTACACCTGATCGCGCCCTTCCGGGAAATGTGAAGTGCCATACAGGGAACGTTCACGTACCAACAGCGGTGGAATGATCGGCTGATAGCCACGCTCGAGCAGTTCATCGGTCAGGAGCCGATGTATCGCCATCTGCAGGAGAGCGATCTCTCCCAGAATGTATACGAAACGCGAGCCCGAAACTTTCCCGCCCTGGAGCGTGTCGACGCCACCGAGCCTTTCGCCCAACTCCGTGTAGTGTAGCGGCTTGAATGTCCGTTCGCCGCCGTGAATGGGTGTTTGTGGCATGAACTCGGCGGAGTGATTCCCCGTCCCCAGTTGGTGCGGATCGAGGTAGCCCTGCCCCGGAATCCACGCGCACTCTTCTACGTTGTCGTTTTCACCCACACCTTCGGGCATTTCCGGATCGATCCAGTTGGGAAACCATTCCATGCACCGAGTCCACTCGGTCGTGAGTTCGGCGAACTGCGCTTCAAGACTCCTGGAATGTTCCCTCAACTCCTGTCCCTTGCTGCGTGCGGCCGCCGGATCGGTTTTACCCAGTGACGCGATTTTTTTCTTTTCTGCGTTCAGGTGGTCGATCTCGGTCTGGAGCGCCCGTCGCCTCGTGTCGAGTTCCAGCCAGCGGTCAACATCGGCGTTCGCAGGGTCGACCTTCCGCAGGCGAATGATTTCCTTGAGTCGATCGGGATTTGAGCGAACTTGTTTGGGATCTATCATTCGCTTAAACGTTTTCTCTCATCAACTTGGTGAGGGCCTGGGTGAACTTCATGGTGTCGGTCAGCTCGGAGCCTTCCGCAATCAGGGCAGAGCCCAGAAGTAGTTCCGCGTAGTCGTCGATCAGCGGATCATCTTTGTCCGACTGAACTCTCGCCTGCAACTTCTGGACGATCTCGTGAGCCGGGTTCAGTTCCATGATCCGCTTCTGCTTTTGCGCGCGGCCTTGCTGTACACGCAATATTCTGTCGAGTTGAGGGCTGAAGTCTTCTTCGGAAACAACCAAACACGCCGGTGAGTCTGTCAGGCGGTTCGTCAGCCGGACCTCCGTGATATGACGTTCCAGCTTCTGCTTGAGAAGGCTCATCAGATCCACGTATTCAACCTGCTTGGCGTTGAGGTCTTTTCGAGCCTGGTTCTGCTCCTCATCGCTTCCCAACGCGACCGTACCTTTTCCGATGGATTTCAGCTTCTTTTCGTCGTATTCGCTCAGTGCCTGGACCATCAGCTCGTCAACCGGGTCGTTCAGAAAGAGAACCTCCACATCCCGTGCCTTGAAAGCTTCCAGATGGGGAGAATTAGCGATTGATTCGCGGGATTCTCCGGTCAGATAGAATATCTCCTTCTGGTCCGACTTCATCCGCGTCACGTACTCGCTGAGCGTGGTTTTCTTTTCGGTGTCACGCGAGGAATCGAACAGAATCAAGGGCGTAATCCTGTCCTTGTTCTCAAAATCAAAACTGACGCCTTCCTTGAGGACCCGTCCGAAATGTCCCCAGAACGTGTTGTAGGTTTCCTTGTCGTTTTGCGCGATCTCCGCCAGCGAATCGATGACCTTGCGTGTCAGCCACTTCCTTATTTGTGCGATATGCCGATCTTCCTGCAGTCTCTGCCGCGAGATATTCAGCGGAAGGTCCGAAGAGTCAACCATGCCTTTGACAAAGCGGAGGTATCGCGGCAGCAGATCTTCGCAGTTCTCCATGATCAGCACTTTTCGAACGTAGAGTTGAAGACCAAATTTTCCTGTTTCGAAGAACATGTCCATTGGCGCTTCGGAAGGGAGATATAGCAAAGCCTGATATTCGATACGGCCTTCTGCCTTAAACGACAGGTGTTTCAGCGGATCGTTCCAATCCCGGCTGATATGTTTGTAGAACTCCTTGTATTCATCCTCGGTGACCTCCGAGGCAGGTCGCTCCCAGATCGGTTTCATGGAGTTGATCGGGCCCGACCCTGCGGGATCCTTCTGCTTCTCCGCTTGCTTTCCAGTTGGACGATAGTGGATCGGGTAAGTGACGAAGTCGGAGTACTGCTTAACGATCCGCTTGATGACCCAGTCTTCGGCAAAGTCCTCAACACCGCTTTCGGCATCGACCGGTTTGAGATGCAGTGTGACCGTGGTCCCTCGGCGAAACTTTTCTGCCTCGGAAAGGTTGTACTGCCCATCCCCTGAAGACTCCCACAATGTGGCCTTGTCCTCTCCTGCCCGGCGCGTCAGAAGCGAGATCCGATCGGCCACCATAAAAGCCGAATAGAATCCGACGCCAAACTGCCCGATGAGTTTTTCGGTGAGTTCACTGGTCCCGCTCTTAAGGCTTTCCAGGAGTTCCCGCGTCCCCGATTTCGCGATCGTCCCGATATTCTGGATCACCTCGTCCCGGTTCATACCGATGCCGCTGTCGTGGATGGTGAGGGTCCGAGCTTCCTTATCGGATTCAATAATGATTTCGAAGAGTTCGTCCTTGCCGAGCAAATTCGGTTGCGTCAGAGATTCAACCCGAAGCCGGTCGAGAGCGTCCGAGGCGTTCGAGACGAGTTCTCTTAAAAAGATTTCTTTGTTCGTATAAAGGGAGTGGATCATCAGGTCGAGAACTTGCTTCGCCTCGGCCTGAAATTGCAGTGTTTCCACCGTACTCATGCTGGGTTTCCTCCTAGCAGCCCGTGGCAGAAGTCTCGAGGGCCGCGCGCAGGGGTCTTCGGGTTGCAGGCGCGAAGTGAGGAGCGGAACGATGTTTTTCCATCGTGACCGACGAGGGACAAAGCCTGCGGCCCGAACCCCCCTGCGCCCGAAGGGTTACGGCGAAACGGGGCCGTCTTCGTTGTCGCCGACTCCTCCCAATGAATGAGCATTGTTTCGTTGTCGCCTCCTAGAATACGGCCCCGTTTGGCCGTAACGCGGCCCTTGAGACTTCTGCAACGGGCTGCTAACTGTAATCCTCTATTCTAATGCTTCCAGTATGTGCGGTCCATCGGGTGCTTGGCTTTCAGGCTTCATCCCGGAACGAATACCCCTAAGCGTTCACTTTGAACCTGGAGCTAAGAGCGAACCGGTGAGCGCCAGGGCCCGCCGCCTAAAGAGTTATACTTCCGCCCTATGCTTGCCTTCCTGATCCGACGCCTCCTACTCACCATCCCCGTCGTCTGGGTCGTCGTCACCCTGGTATTCATGCTCGTGCACATGGTTCCGGGGGATCCTGTGGCGCAAATGCTGGGTGAGGGTGCCGCGGTTACCGAAGTCGAACGGTTGCGCCAGGAGTTGGGGCTGGATCGTCCAATCCCGGAGCAGTACTTCTCTTATATGTCGGGAATTGTCCGGGGCGACTTGGGAGTGTCGTTCAGGAATCAGGAAACCGTACTGGAATCCATTGTCGATCGGTATCCGGCGACCATCCAGCTGGCCCTCACAGCGGTCCTCGTTTCCTTTCTGATCGCCGCCCCTCTGGGAGTGATCGCTGCCGTCCGTCGCGGAGGGATTGCCGACCGGTCAATCGGTATGTTTACGCTCATCGGATTGTCGCTACCCAATTTTGTCCTGGGTCCGCTGATGATCTTACTGTTCTCGATCGAACTCGGCTGGTTACCGGTTTCCGGTAGAGAGAGTCTGGCGCATTTGATCCTGCCGGCTTTTACGATGGGAGGTGTTATGGCTGCCATAACGACCCGGATGATCAGATCGTCGATGCTGGAAGAAATCCATCAGGACTATGTGAGGACGGCAAGAGCAAAGGGTCTGTCGGAAACCCGCGTTATGTTTCGACACGCACTTCAGAACGGCCTCATACCCGTATTGACCGTAATGGGGCTTCAACTGGGGAACCTCCTTGCGGGCGCTATCATCATCGAGACAATATTTTCATGGCCGGGTATCGGCCAGCTACTGTTTCAAGCCATCAGCGCGCGCGACTACCCCCTGGTGCAGGGCTCGATTCTCACGATCGCTCTCACCTACATTCTTATCAATCGTCTGACAGACCTGGCTTATTCCCTTGTGGATCCGCGAGTCCGTTATGAGTGATCTTATCCGTCGGAACAAGCTGGCGTTTGCGGGACTGGTGATTGTCGTGCTGATATCTTTGACGGCGATACTTGCGCCTTGGTTTGTTCCCTACGATCCAGGCTTGCAGCAGCTTCCGGACCGCCTGATGGGTCCGTCACGGACTCACCTGTTTGGAACGGACGAACTGGGACGGGACATTCTCTCGCGTGTCATGTTGGGCACACGCGTCAGCATGCGCGTGGGCGTGACCGTTGTGCTGTTGTCCACTCTGATTGGAGTTTTGATCGGCGGTGTGGCGGGCTTCCTTGGCGGCCGTTTCGATGCGTTTATCACGTCCATCGTAATCGATTCTTTCCTGGCGTTCCCTGGGATCCTACTTGCCATTGCACTGGTTGCGTTTTTGGGGCCCGGATTGGACCGGATCATCCTGGCGCTGGTTGCCATGGGATGGGTTGGTTTCGCCCGACTCGCGCGGGGGCAGGTCCTCAAGGTGAAGACATTGGATTTCGTCGACGCCGCCCGTGCGCTCGGCGCTTCGGGGCCCCGGATCTTCTTCCGCCACGTCTTACCCAATATCGTCCAGCCCGTCATGGTTCAGGTCAGTGTCGGTATGGCGGTCGCCATACTGGCAGAAGCGTCGCTGAGTTTCCTTGGCCTGGGCATTGCGCCGCCGACTCCCAGCTGGGGCGCCATGCTCAACGAGGGCCGCAATCATTTGTTTGAGGCGCCCCACATGATTGTTTTTCCTTCTCTCCTGTTGATGGCCACCGTCCTCTCCCTCAACCTATTGGGTGACGGCATCCGTGACTGGCTGGACCCCAAAACCCTCCCTGCCTCTCCGAACACAGATCGGTAGTTCGGATCTAACCGAGAGACGCGAAGGCGCAGAGGAAGAAGAAAGCATGGCTGTCTACGGTTGGTCCGACCGAAGGTAGTGGCTTGACAACAGAGTTGTTGCTAACCCCGTGGAGGATGGGTCTAGTAAATAGTCCGCAGCCTGTTCATTCTCTGCGCTCTCTGCGTCTCTGCGTAGGCGAACTAGGTGCCGGTGGCGAGGAACTTGTCGTGGCACTCTTCGGAGCAAAAATGGAAGGTTTCAGATCCAAGAGTCGTGGTGAGAGATTGATCCTGGCTGACGTAGGTGCCGCAGACCGGATCCTTCATGAGTTTGCCTGCCTTGCTGGGGCCTGAGCTTGTTCCCGCCCGTGATTGCTCGGGGGAGGACGGTCGAAGCATTCCGCGCAGGGCTGATATCGCAGCCATGACGATGACAAAGACAACCGCGACTCGGATGAGGAATCTCATAAGCTCACCTATGGAGAAAGGGGATCGCCCCCGGCGGCTATTATTCGCTCGCGGATCGAAGCGATTCCGGCATAGGTGGGCTCGACCAGTTCAATCTGCCGAAGCGCATCCTGTGCTAAAAC
The DNA here is from genome assembly GCA_965218085.1 of Terriglobia bacterium. Classification (GTDB taxonomy): domain Bacteria; phylum Acidobacteriota; class Terriglobia; order 20CM-2-55-15; family 20CM-2-55-15. Next base: position 2,170,339 of record CBDCKF010000002.1, read on the forward strand.
CACATCGTTTCTGCCGTCGAGATACGCCAGCGCAAGATTGTGAAGGGCGAGTACATATGTAGGGTCCGATTCCAGCGCCCTTTGAAATTCCTCAATCGCGTTATCGACACGTCCGGAACCATACAGTGCCGTTGCCATTGCGGTTCGTACCTCGACATCTTCCGGCGCGATCGCCACTGCCCGACCAAACCATTCGGCTGATTCCGCGTAGCGATTGAGGTTGAATAGAAAATCGGCATAGCGAAAAATGAGCTCGGCGTCGTTCGGGTTGGTCGTGAGTGCTTCAGCGAAAAAGGCAAGCATTTGCTCGTCGGTGATTTCCGGATGCTCGGCCCCGACCCCGGCCATGGGTGAACCCGCTAAAGTTTCCGCTTCCATTTGCCGTCGGGATTCCAGTCGGTAGCTTCCATATACGTAAGCGAAGGCTGATCCGAGGATGATTCCTAGCAGCGCGATATGGATGTTCTTTGAGTTGAGCATGGAAGGTAGATGGAGGGAAGGGTTCGGGTCCCTTCCCTCGGGATCGTTCGGTGTCGGATCCGCCTACTGACCGGCCGACGCCTGAGCCGCAGCGAGTAAGCCGCTAGCCGCCTCGGCGTTGGGCCCATCGGGGGCCAGTTCCAGATACTTTTCGAAAGCCGGAATGGCGTTGGGAATCGTGTTGGCTGCGCCGAAGTAGGCAATCCCCATCTGGTAATAGGCCTCGGCATTGGTCGGGTCCAAGGCGACGGCCCGCTCGTACGCCGCCGCAGCGTCCGCCATCCGCCCGGTATTGGTCAGCAGGACGCCCAGGTTGTAGTAAGCGTCGCCACCGATTTCAGGCCTCAACTGTGCGGCCTGATCCAGCGCTTCAATCGCCTGGTCGATTTGACCGGCGTTTCCGTAAGCCACGCCCAGGTTGTTGTAGTACCCCGCTTCGGCAGGCGCCAGGAGAATGGCTTTTTGATAGGCGTCGGCGGCATCCTCATGTTGGCCCGCGCCCGCGAAAGCGCCAGCCAGGTTTGCAAAAATGACGTGCTGGGTGTCGTCGTTTTCGGCCGCAAGCGTGAATTGTTCGATTGCTTCTTCAAAATTTCCCGCGTCGAGAGCCGCCCGGCCGACGTCGAACGCCGCTGACGTGGCTTCTGCGCGGGACCGCGCTTCCATCGCCGCCCGCGCTTCGGGTGTGTCGGCCAATTCCGGCAAGTTGAAGTCCGCGAGTTCTTCATCACCCGAATTAACGACGAGCCCGTCCACGAACGTCAGGTTCGAACCGTCAACCTGTAGCGTGACCCTGTAGTTTCCCCTCGGAACGGCAATCCGGTATTCGCCGTTCGCCCCCGTTTCCGTTTCGAATTCTTGATTGATGTCCTGACGTTCGATCAACATAACGGCTCCAACCAGTGGAGTGCCGTCAAAATTGATCACCTCACCCAAAATGGTGCCGGTCTGCGCTTGCGATGGGAGCGCAAAGGCCAGGACGAGCATCGCCAGCGGCAAGACACGACTAGCAAGTTTCATAAGTATCTCCATCTTTTAAACTCCTGCAAACTGGGGTTTCGCTTCATACGGGATCGGGTCTGCCAGGCCTGCTTCGTGAAATGCCCGGAGCCGGAGCAAGCAGCTGTCGCAAGTGCCGCACGCGGTGCTCTCATGACCGTAACAAGACCAAGTTTTACCTAAAGGTGCCCCAAGCTCAATACCTTTACTAACAATTTCTGATTTCCGCAAGTGGATCAGCGGTGTCACGACTTCGATTCTCGTCGTAGGCCGCGTTCCGATATCGATGAGAGCATTCATCGCTTCGTAGTACGCAGCCCGGCAATCCGGGTACCCGGAACTATCTTCCGCCACGGCTCCGATGAAAATCTTCTCCGCACCGATCACTTCTGCCCACGAGACCGCGACCGAGAGAAAGTGGGCGTTTCTGAACGGGACGTAGGTATTGGGAATATTGCGGTTCCCGAGATCTCCCTCCGGAATTCCGATTTCAGGGTCTGTCAAACTCGACCCACCGATCGCACCAAGATAACCCAGGTCGACGACCAGCCGGCCTTCGATCGAAAAATAATCGGCTTGAGCTTCAAACGCCTCAAGTTCCTGCCCTTCGGTCCTTTGCCCGTAATTCGCGTGCAATCCGAAGAGCTGATGGTCCATCCGGGCGATTGCGGTTGTGACGCAGCTATCCAGTCCTCCGCTCATGAGAACCACGGCCCTGCGAGGTCCGGATAATGTCTGACTTGTCCCAGCCATATGGATTTAGACCAACCCCCCTCAGTTTAGTTTTCCGGGGCCTCCAAAGTCAAAGCATTAGAGGGCTTGGCCTAGGTTGGCAAGACAATCGTAAACGTAGAGGAACGCGGGGCTTACTCGGACTCAAACGCCTCTAACGTCCGCGCCCCAAATGTACTTGTGGATTTGCAGTTGGATACGGACGTCGAGGCTGTCGGAGAGAACCCACTCGGAAAGTTCCTGCGCCGACAGCAGCTCGTGCGCCGGTGAAAACAGCACAGTATTGGGCTTTTGGGTCAGGTGTCGCCGGTAGAATTCTCGCGACCACTCATAGTCTTGGCGTGAGGAAATCACGAACTTGAATTCGTCGTGAGCCGCAGCCGTTTTCAGGTTTCCCTCGACAAAGGTTCCGCCTTCGTCGCTGTCGGGGCACTTCACGTCGATGATCTTGATCACCTCGCTGGGAACGTCGGCCAAAGCGACATGACCCCCGGTTTCCAGCATCACGGTATAGCCCGCTTTGAGAAAAGAGTCCATCAGCGCATACACGCCGGCCTGCTCCATGGGCTCGCCACCGGTGATCTCTACCAGCCGGGTCGGGTGTTGGGATGCTTCGGTGAGGACATGATCGATGCTCATTTCACGTCCGCCGCCGAATGAATACGGCGTGTCGCAGTAGGTGCACCGAAGGCCGCATCCCGTCAGGCGGACGAATACACAGGGCTTTCCCGCGTGAGACGATTCTCCCTGGATCGAATGGAAGATTTCGGTGACCTGTACCGTGTCGGCCTGAGAAGGCTTCATAGACTTGTTTTTTCCACTTTGACCGACTCTTCGTATGCAAGGAAATTTTCCAGCTCTTCCACGCGATCGACAATCGAGTAGTCGGGCAGGCTGGCCAGAAACAACTTTCCATAGCCTTTGGTCCGGAGGCGGCTATCGAGGATGGCGAGAATGCCGCGGTCTGTGCGCGACCGGATCAGGCGTCCGAACCCCTGTTTCAGACGCAGTATGGCGGCCGGAACCTGATAGTCCGAGAAGGCGTTCCCGCCGTCGGTCTCAATCTGACGAATTCGAGCCTGTACGAGAGGGTCTGAGGGAACCTGGAAAGGCAATTTGTCGACGATGACGCAACTGAGCGCATCCCCTTTGACATCGATTCCCTGCCAGAAACTCGAGGTCGCAAACAATACGGCGTGTTCCTTGCTGCGGAACTCTTCGAGCAAACGGCTGCGGCTTGTTTTCCCTTGCAACAGAGTTGGGTAGGGCAGTCTCGGCGCCAGTATTCTGTAACAGGCCTGCATCTGCTGGTAACTCGTGAAGAGAACGAATGCGCGTCCCCGCGAGACCGCAATTATGCTCTCAATTTCGTCAGATGCTTTCCCGAGATATTCCGCGCTCCTGTAATCGGGCAGGTTGGCGGGTATATAGAGTGCTGCCTGCTTCTGAAAGTCGAATTCGGTCGACAGGGTATCCCCCCGGACGTCTTCAAGTCCAAGGCGCGACTGCGTATAGGCCGTCGATCCCCCCACTGTCAGAGTGGCCGAGGTCAGAACGCACGTAGGAACTTTTTCGAAGAGACTTTCCCGAAGAAGAGGGGACACATCGATCGGGCATGCTTCCAGAAAAACGCCACGTCCGCGCCGGTCGAGCCACGAAACATAGTTATCCGGATTTCCGTTCTTGAACACTTCCAGCTCGGAGGAAATCTCTCCGGACCGGCGCGCAAGGTTTTCCCATTCGCCGTTCACATCCAGTTGTTTCTTGAAACAGCGGCGGAGTTCGAGGAGTTCATCGAGCAGCGGATCGATGTCGTCCAATTCGGGCAGGGGATGGCGTCCATCTCTCAGCAGCAGAAAGCGGCCGAAGAAGTGGTCCGAGGCTCGGCTGAGGGCATTGAGAGGCCCTTCGATCTGAACTTCCTCTTGATGGGCCAGAGATCTGGCATCGAAAAGCAGTTCCTGGAGGCGGTAGTTGCTGACATGAAAACCAAAATAATTTGTCGCGATGTCTTCGAGTTCGTGGGCTTCGTCGAAGATGACAGCGGTGTAGTCGGGTAATATCTGTGCCATTTCCGACTCGCGGATCGCAAGGTCGGCGAAAAACAGATGATGGTTCACGACGACGATGTCCGACTCCATCGCCTTTTGCCTCATCAGAGTCAGGAAGCAGCTTTCGAATTCTTCGCAGCGGCTGCCGAGACACCGGTCCCGCCGTGCGTCCAGACGCGCCCAGAGCTCATTGTCATCTGATATCCCATCGAGTTCGGCCCGATCACCCGTTTCGGTCGTTCCGGCCCAGGCCTTGATTTCGCCGTAGTGGTCCAGCTCCAGCGGAGTGAAGAGTCCGTCCTCCTGGGAGGTATGCAGTTTCAACTTACAAAGGTAGTTGTTCCGGCCTTTCAGGTATGCGGCCCGAATCTCCCGGCCCAGGATCCGCTCGAGCAGCGGAATGTCCTTGTAGAAGATCTGGTCCTGAAGCGCCTTCGTTCCGGTGGAGACCATCAGTCTCTGTCCATGCATCAGAGCGGGAGCCAGATAGGCCAAGGTCTTGCCCGTCCCTGTGCCGGCTTCGACAATGGCGTGATGCCGGCCTTCGAGCGCCTGTGTGACGATTTTTGCCATCCGTTCCTGGGACGGCCGGGGTTCGTAGTCTTCGAGTTTTTCGGAGAGGAGGCCGTTGGGTGAAAAGAAATCTTTCATCAAGCTTAAGTCTATACTCGCGTGGCCAAGTTCGGGCCCGACACTTCCTCCTGCAGACTAAAAACCGTCTTACCTTGAAAGGGATGCGGAATCAAGTGACCGCGCATGAGGACTCCCCAGTTGGCTCAGGCGGTAATACCGTTTATCATTCAACTCTTTTGTCAACAGGGCTTGTTCAGATGCTTCGAATTCCAGAACACGTCATGGGGGAGATTCATGCGCACATGGAAGCGACCTATCCCCACGAATGTTGCGGTCTGATTATAGGTACAATAGATCCTGAGGCGAAAGTTGCGGCCACATCCCGCAGGTGCGGGAACCTCAACACCGATCGGGCGGCGGATCGCTACGATTTGGATCCCAAGGACATGTTAGCTGCCCAGAAGGAATTCGAAGACGGACCTCTGGACATAATCGGAATCTATCATTCACACCCGGACCACCCATCGCAGCCGTCCCAGTTCGACACCGATCACGCATGGCCGGGCTGGTCGTATATGATTGGGTCGGTAGAGAAGGGGAAGATCGGTCCGGTTCAGAGTTGGGAATTGAACGAGTCCGAACACCGATTTGACGAAGAACGAATGGAGATTGAGTAAGAGGAGCCTTAGAGGATGAGTGTGAACGTTAAGATACCCACGCCTTTGAGAACTTTGACGGCCGGACAGGCTGTGGTTCCTGTCGAAGCCGCAACCGTCGAAGAGGCTTTCACGAAACTCAACGATGAATTTGCCGGGTTGGGTGAGAGGATTTTTGATGAGAGCGGACAGGTCCGCCGGTTCATTAACGTATACGTGAACGAAGACAACATTAAGGACAAGAACAACCTGGCCACCGAAATCGGACCGGGAGACACCATCTCAATCCTTCCCTCTATCGCCGGTGGCTGCTAAAGCCCTTCGTCCCCCGGTTCTTCTACCTAGTGGCCTGTACCACCCGAATCGGGAGCAGCGTTGCGGCCAAACGGCGTTGGATTCTAGGAGTCGGCAACGAGTAAATGGCCTTACATTGCGAGGTGGCGACGACAACGAAGACAATGCCGTTTCGCCGCAACCCTTTGGGCCGATGGGGGTTGCCGGCGATATCTTTGTTGCGAGCCGTCGTCGATGTGAAGACATCGACTTCCGTCTCGCGCCTCGATCTCCCCGGCAAGACCCATCGGCGCTGCTCCCGATTCGGGTGTTACAGGTCACCAGTAGATCCTGACCCATGCCCCGTGGGCATAGGGTCTCTGATCGGTCGAGTTGCGTATGCCCAAGCCTTCCGAAATTGCGGCACCGGATAAGCCGGTCATCCCTCTTGTGGCTGTTGTCGGTCGACCCAACGTCGGAAAGTCGACGATATTTAATAGGCTGATCGGCCGCCGCCGGTCGATCGTTTCCGATGAGCCGGGCATTACGCGGGATAGAATTTACGGTTCGCTCGATTGGAACGGCGTCGCTTTCGAGGTCGTCGACACGGGTGGCATCGTGAGGAGCGAAGAGTCCGAAATTCCGCGGAAAATGTTTGAACAGGCGCAAGTGGCGATCGAAGCAGCGTCTCTTTTGCTGCTTGTCGTCGATGGCAGGGCTGGCATGACAGGTGCGGACCAGAATCTGGCAGAACTGCTCCGGAAGGTGGGACGCCCGGTCCTGTTGATCGTCAACAAAGTAGATTCCGACAAGCAGGAGTCCGATTTTGCCGAGTTCGCCCGTCTCGGCTTCGATAAAATTTTCCCCCTATCCGCCGAACACGGCCGTGGATTTACCGACCTTCTGGACAATATTGCAGGATTCCTGCCCAAGACTCCCGAAGCTCGGGAAGAAAGCCGCGAGATCCGCGTCGCGATCGTTGGACGTCCGAACGCCGGGAAATCAACCCTGCTGAACGCACTCGTTGAAGAAGACCGGGCCATGGTGTCTCCCATCGCGGGAACCACACGGGACGCTATCGATAGCGTCATCGAGAAGGATGGCCAGATATTCAGGTTTGTCGATACTGCTGGAATCCGTCAACGGTCTCGTACGGGACAGAAAGTCGATCGATTGAGCATCATCATGGCCCGGAAACATCTGGAGTTGAGTGACGTCGCTATTCTTATGGTCGACGGAATTGAGCCGCTCGCCGCGATCGACGCGACTATCGGGGGGTACGCGCACGAATCTGGCCGCAGTGTGATCATTGCCGTAAACAAATGGGACGTCGTGGAGAAAAATGCGTCTATTACCGCCGATTTCGAACGCAAGATTCGGGAGAAATTCAAGTTCCTGGACTACGCGCCCATCGTCTTTATTTCAGCAAAGACGGGCCAACGTGTCGGGCGCCTATATGGGATCACTGCTGAGATATTCGAACAACGCCGTCGCCGGATTCCTACCGGAGAACTGAATCAGTTTCTAAAAGAAGTGAAGCTCGAGCGCGGAGGATTGCCCTCGGAAGTCAAAGTTCGCTATATCTCTCAGGTGCGAGCGGCTCCGCCGACTTTCGCGGTTTTCGCGAATACCTCACGCAAGTTGCACTTCTCATTCGAGCGTTTTCTTGAAAATCGTATCCGTGATCGATTCGCATTCAAGGGAACCCCGATTATAATCAAGCAACGCGGGAGCAAAAGGAGTGGCGGTTGAGTAGCCCTGAAATTCCGGACAAACTGTATTTTAAGATTGGAGAGGTCGCCGACATTGTCGGTGTTGAAGCCTACGTCCTGCGTTTCTGGGAGTCCGAGTTTCCGGTGCTCTCGCCGAAGAAGACCGATTCCGGTCACCGCGTTTATCGGAAGAAGGACGTCGAGACCGTCGTGGCGATCAAGGAACTCCTCTACGAGAAAGGGTATACGATTGCCGGCGCCCGCAAACGCCTGCGGTCCCGCAATAGTGAGCCTGCGGAGGAACTCCCTGTAAGCGCGCTCCGCAAGGTCAGCCAGGGACTTGAGGACATCTTGACATTGCTCGACAGCAAATCTTAATGTAGCCGAACGGGACGTGGCGCAGCTTGGTAGCGCGCACCCTTGGGGTGGGTGAGGTCGGAGGTTCAAATCCTCTCGTCCCGATTTCTCCTTCACTGTCCGATTCCTGCCGGTTCGACCTCTTTCGGTCTGACTGATTTTGATGACTAAACGCATCCTCATTACGAATGACGACGGCATCGCTTCACCCGCGCTCGGTGAACTGGATCGGGCCTTGGGAAACCTGGGACGAACGATGATTGTGGCGCCGGAGCGCGAGATGAGCGCGACGAGTCACTCGATCACGCTCAACCGGCCCCTGCGGTATCACAGACACAGCGGCGAGCGGTTTGCTGTTGACGGAACCCCTGCCGACTGCGTTATTCTGGCCTGCCTCCGGATCCTGGAGTCGGATCCCGACCTCCTTGTTTCGGGAATCAACCGTGGACTGAACGTTGGCGATGGCGTGCTGTATTCAGGGACGCTTGCGGCAGCTTTTGAGGGCGCCCTTCAGGGGATTCCAGCTATTGCAGTATCCGTCGAGTCCAGCGAGAGGAGCGACTATACGGCGACGGCGGATTTTACCGCCGTTCTCGCGCACAAGGTTCTCGACGAGGGTTTGCCTCCGGGTGTCATCCTGAATCTGAACGTTCCGGCCCAATGGAACGGTGGAGTAGTGCTAACCCGGCAGGGTGAAAAGGTAGGGAAGACGGTTCTGGTCGAACATCTGGACCCTCGAGGCGAAGAGTACTTCTGGCTGCACGAGGCATCACACGATAACTCCAAGATTTCTGCTGAGAATTTTCCTTCAGACAGCGACGTTCTGGCCGAAGGGTATGCATCTCTGACGCCATTACAACTGGATCGCACAGCGTTTCGATACTTCAAGCCTTTATCGACGTGGACAGACATTGTGGATTCAGCGGCTTTCAAGCGTAAAAGCTGACGTTCGTTGAGATCAGGCCTCAGAGCGCTATGCTAGAATGAGTTGATTTTTCGGGACGTGGCTCAGCCTGGTAGAGCACCTGGTTCGGGATCAGGGGGTCGGAGGTTCAAATCCTCTCGTCCCGATTTGAAAACAAAGAAGTTAGCCCGGGAGCGGTCCCGGGCTTTTCTTATGTGGTGTGAATTTTGGTGGGAGTGCGGCTCGATTGAGCCTGTGTGTAGCGAATTGCTAAACAATCGGGCAATCCGTTGAAAGTTCAAGTCTTGTGATCTTCGGTGGGATCGTTAAGAATGCCCGATGCACGAGCTCATTGTTCTGCTGGTTCATCTGATTTCCACGCTCGCCCGGCTCCGCGGGCCTGGCGGTGTGCGTTCCGTTGTTGCTGAATCTCTCCTGGTCAAGCATCAACTCGTGATTCTAAATCGCCCGCGCGACCGAGCGCCGAATCTGAACGTGTGAGTGGCGAATTGTAGATCTGTCTGATATGACAGGCCTTGTAGTCTTGGCCGTGATCGCTAGAATTTTCCCATCTGCGCGATCACTGGACGCCAAATCGCAAATCTGTCGCTTCAATCCATTGATATTTTGGGGCCAGATGCTGAACTGTGATATATACTTATGGCATATATCAGTGCTGGCGAGGTGGATGGAGTGTCCGAAACTAAGACCGCGAAACTCTTCATGAACGGGCGCAGCCAAGCGGTCCGCCTTCCTCGCGACTTCCGTTTCGAGGGCGACGAAGTGCGAATTCGTCGGGTTGGGGACGGAGTTCTCCTCGAGCCCGTCATTCCCGATACTCGCAAGTGGTTTGCCGAACTGGACCGCTTCAAGACGACGCCGTTTATGAAGAAGGGCGACCGCCAGCAACCGGCGACACCCCGACGCGAGATCTTTGATTGACCTTTCTGCTGGATACGAACGCCTGCATCGCATTGATCAACGGTAGACCGACCGCAGTACGAGATCGATTCGAGAAGGTCATCGATGACGGCGCGCAGGTGAATGTATCCACCATCGTGGTTTTCGAACTGTGGTACGGCGTTGGAAAGAGCCACCAACAGGAAGCGAATACAGAACGATTGAAGACTTTTTTCGCTGGTCCGATTGGTTCGACGGTTTTCGACGAAGAAGACGCGAGGATCGCGGGAACGATCCGCGCGGAGATAGAAGCTGCAGGTCGACCAATCGGGGCTTACGATCTGCTGATCGCGGGCCAGGCGGTACGCCACAACGCGACACTGGTCACCGCAAACGCGAAAGAATTCGCCCGCGTCAAAGGGCTTGATTGGGAGGACTGGGCAAAACCCTGATGGGAATGCGAGAAATCGAAGCAGCAACAAAGCGAACACGCCCGCAGCGGTCGACCAACATCGAAGTCTGCGGGTGTAGCAACGGATTCTGTCTCAGTGGAGGCGCTCACGCCACGCGACTGTAGATAGAATTGCAGACGTCAAAGCACCTGATTTCCACAGAATTCAACAAGTCCGCGCCCAAAATGTGCAAACGGCTCAATCAAAACCACCAAGAAACCACCGATTTCTACAGATTTCAACAAGTGCTGGAATCTGGTTCGGGATCAGGGGGTCGGAGGTTCAAATCCTCGCGTCCCGATTATTAGAATCAAACCAATACAGCCCGTTTCGGACTCGTTCCGGAACGGGCTGTAGACGTTTTTGTCGTCGAAACTTCCCCACAGTTCCAGCAGGCGCAACACGCAAGCGCGTATTCCCTTCGATGCCGGTGCATGGCATACCCTTTGCTTGACATATTCCTATATAAGAATATATTGTAGGGCTATGCCCAGGGCAGCGACCACTTCGGATGTATTCAACGCCATTGCTGAGCCAAGAAGACGCGCCATCCTCGTGCATTTAGCGCGACAAGAGTGCGCGGTGGGAGACATTGTCGAAGCTCTCGGAATGGCACAGCCTTCGGTGTCCAAACATCTTCGGGTTTTGGACGAAGTGGGTCTCGTGGATTCTCGTCCCGACGGCCGGAGGCGACTCTATCGGACGAACAGTGAGAGCCTAAAGCCGCTTCATGAGTGGACGCAGTTGTTCGAAAAATATTGGCAGCACCAGCTCGACGGAGTGAAGGCACGGGCAGGGAAGAGAACACAGAAACAGCGAAAGAGTATCGATCAGAGATAAAAAGTATCTGAACGGCAAACTGGAACAGTCCTCCCTAAGTAGGGAAAGGAGACGGAAAATGGTCGCCACTGCTGAAGCCATCAATCAACTTTCTATCCAGGTGGTCAAGAGCATCGAAATCGATGCCCCCTTGGAGTTCGCATTTGAGGAATTACTGGAGCAAGTGGGCCCGGCCAATGTGACTCCGGATGGAACGCCTATGCCGATGAAGATCGAACCGTGGCCGGGTGGACGGTGGTTCCGGGATCTGGGTAAAGACGATGGGCATTTCTGGGGACACATCCAGGCGATCAAGAGACCGGAGCTCCTTGAGATCTCGGGCCCACTCTTTATGTCCTATGCGGCCGTATCCAACGTACAGTTCCGACTGGTACCGAGTGAGACGGGCACTCTGTTGACACTCAGACACAGCGCGTTCGGGCTAATAGAAGAGGCGCACCGCATGGGTGTGTCCGATGGTTGGGCGTCGTTGCTCGAGCGTGTTCGAGCCAAGGTAAAGGGCCGCTAGTCAGGGCAGGAGTTCGACAGGGTTTCTCAATAGCTGATTTATGGCCGAGTCGGTAGTCTATTATTTACAAAATATTCGTAGGAGGTTGTTCGTGAGCAAAGTCAATTCAGATGTGAGCGTCAGGCAACTCATAATGGAGCCCGCCTTGATTGCACTCTCGATCACCGTTGTTCGTTTGGTGGGTGAACTCGGGGGTGGACCATCGATCTTGTTCAACCGTGCGGCCGGCGGTGCGGGTGCGCTCGTTGGAATTGTTTGGCTGGTTCCGATCTTTGGAGCTTATTTCGCCGTGAAAATAGCTCGCGGAGGTCACGAGCCCGAAAGCGCTGGGCGCGTGGTCGGGTTTTCTTTTCTCGGCCTCCTGGCATTCGCCCTCGTCATGGGGTTGACCGTTGCTTTAACAGGTGATCCAAACGTCAGCGTCAGTCCTTCAGGAGCCGTATTCCAGCAGTTAGGCCTCGGAGTGGGCGCGCTGATCGCGGTCCTGATTCAGAGAAAAGTTTGGCCGTCTTTCTTTCGGACCATGCTGGCTTACGCCTTCGCCTCACGCATTCCCGTGCTCGTTGTCATGTTCGTCGCCATGATCGGTGAGTGGGGAACGCACTATGAAGCGGGCCCTCCGGGGTATCCGGATATGGGTTTCCTGACCAATTTCGTTCTGATCGCCGTGATGCCTCAAATGACATTCTGGATCATGTTTACGGTCGTGATCGGAAGGCTGGTTGGTGGTGTTTCCGCGATCCTGGTGAGATCGAAAAATAGTGAGGAGGCAGCTGAAGTCTCAGCTTGATGCAATCGACCGGCACTCTCAAAGGAAACGGAGCCAGCTCAGTACATTTTCAACAGTGGAATCAACTCGAAGGAAAAGTTGGAAAACACAGTCGTAGGGCAGGGGCTGGCGTCTTCTCACAAGAGACGTCCACCCGCACCGCTGCTCCCGATTCGGGTGGTACGGGTCACTAGGCCATCCGTCGAGTTTGTCATTCGTTCAACTCCTTGAGATCCCGATATAGATCCAAAGCTTCCGGATTCGCAAGAGCGTCGCGGTTCTTCACCGGACGGTGTTGGATGACTTGCCTGACAGCCAATTCGGCGATCTTGCCGTTCAGCGTTCGGGGAATGTCGTTGATGGGGATGATTTTTGCCGGGGTATGCCGAATGCTGGCTTCCTGGCGGATCCGATCGCGAATGCGTTTCCCAAGATCGTCGTTCCACCGGGTGTTGGGACTTAGCCTTACGAACAGCACAACCCTTTCGTCGTTGTTCCATTCCTGGCCGACGGCCACAGCTTCAGCAACCTCAGGAAAGTCTTCAACGATACGATAAATCTCCGCCGTGCCGATGCGCACGCCGCCGGGATTGAGTACAGCGTCGGAACGTCCCCACATGACGATCCCGCCGTTCTCTGTGAGTTCACAGTAGTCGCCATGATGCCAGACGCCGGGGAACGTTTCAAAATAGGCGGCGCGGTACTTCTTCTCGTCGGGATCGTTCCAGAACTGGATCGGCATAGACGGAAATGGAGCGGTGCAGACCAGTTCACCTTTCTCACCGGGTGGCAGCCCCCGTCCATTTTCGTCATACACCTCAACACGCATCCCGAGACCACGCGTCTGCAGTTCGCCGTGGTGCACGGGTCCGATCGGATTCCCGAGCGCGAAGCAGGAGATGATATCGGTGCCGCCCGAAATCGAAGAGAGGCAAACGTCTTTCTTGACCTGCGTGTAAACGTAGTCGAAACTCCCGTCCGCCAGCGGCGAACCCGTGGAGAGGATCATGCGGAGCGGAGCAAGCGTGTGCGTTTTGATCGGCTGGATGCCGGCGTCTTCTGCGGCAGCCAGATATTTAGCGCTTGTGCCGAACACCGTCACTGCTTCCATCTCGGCCATATCGAACAAGTGACTCGGACTGGGATGAAACGGCGAACCGTCATACAGCACGACGGTTGCTCCGAGGGCCAGACTGCTGACCAGCCAGTTCCACATCATCCAGCCACATGTGGTGAAGTAAAAAATTCGATCCTGGCGTTTCAGGTCGGTGTGTAGCGCGAGCTCTTTCAGGTGCTGGATCAGCGTTCCTCCCCCGCCGTGAACAATGCACTTCGGAGGTCCGGTCGTACCTGAGGAGTACATGATGTAGAGGGGATGATCGAAGGGGAGTTGCTCGAACTTCAGTTCGGGAGCGGGGCCACTTCCAACGAATCGTCCCCATAAGTTGGCCTTTGGAACCTTCTCCAGCGATGGCTTACTGTCCGTGTAAGGGACGACAATGACGCGCTCGATCGAGGTCACTCGCTGAACAATCTGTTCGACACGTTCCAACGAATCGAATCGCTTGGATTTGTAGAAATAACCGTCGGCGCAAAAGAAGATTTTCGGTTCGATTTGGCTGAATCGATCGACTGCTCCTTTCAATCCGAAATCGGGCGAGCAGGAAGACCACAATGCACCGATACTTGCCGTAGCCAGCATTGCGATGATCGTTTCGGGAATATTGGGCAAAAATCCGGCCACGCGATCGCCTGGCCTCAGTCCGGCTTCCCGCAAGGCAGTCGCCAGTAGCGCGACCTGAGCGTGAAGCTCGTTATAGGTCAGTGTGCTCTGCCGGCCGTTTTCATTCCAGGATACGAGCGCCTCCTGCCCGTCCCTGTAGCGAAGAAGGTTCTCAGCGAAGTTAAGCATGGCGCCGGGAAACCACTGGGCTCCAGGCATTTTGAGCGCGTCGTCAACAGTCCGATCTGGCTCGCGCGTTGCACAGATGCCGCAAAACTGCCACACCGCCTCCCAAAAACGATCGGGATGTTCGACCGACCATCGGTAGAGTTCGTCGAATCCAGTGGAACTCACGGTGGAGCTGCCCATCTCGTGGTTTTGACGGACCTCTCTCATGAAGGCTTCCAGGTTTGAATGCCGGATCTGTTCTGATGTGGGACTCCAGAGAGGTTCTGCCATGACCATTTAGAGAAGAATACCGTCAGTTGTAGGCGGATGTGCACTCTGGAGTCGCATGGAAGTCGTCAACAAATCCAGAGCGGTCCTCCGGGAATTCCGTGAATCACCGTATCTGCTGACCGATGGCGGGATGGGTGGCGAGCCAATCGCTGCCGGCGACGCATTTTAAGAAGGCACGACGATGAGAGGGCCTCCAATACCTTGATCTTGAGCACTTTGAGCAAACAGGATGTGCCGATTTCTCGACGATTAGGCCACAAGTAAAGACGTGACACAAAGCATTTCTTCCGGAGCTGGACCCCTATTTGACATGGGTTTAAGGTGCGTGGAGGTCGACGATTGAGGCTCCGGTTTCCGTGATACCATCTGTGCGATTTTGCCCGGAGAATGGACGACGGTGGGGCTGATCCGCGGGCCGGAAAGCGATCACCGGAAATTGGAGACAGCAGGCATCCAGTCTCAGAAACCAGGCGACGCATAGAAGTTGTCCCGGTACAGCGCAATATGCAGGTTCGTTTCTGCGAATAACTGGAATTGGACAGTGTGGTGAAGGTCAACGTTTCCGATCTGATCGACAACAGCCGGGTAGGCGCGTTTCAGACGCGGCTCTTCGCCCTTTGCGCGTTATGCCTGATTTTTGGGGGCTTCGATCTTCAGGCAATGGGATACGTCGCGCCGGTCATCAGTCCAGAGTTGGGCATAGAGAGAGGGCAGATGGGTGCGATTCTGGGTGGAGCCAACTTCGGAGTGTTGGTCGGCTCACTGCTGTTCACAATGCTTGGCGACCGGTTCGGCCGCCGTCCCGTACTCGTTCTCTCAACCATTATCTTTGGGGTTCTGACGATACTGACGGCGCGTGCTACGTCCGTTGAGGAGTTGCTGACGCTCCGTTTTCTGGCTGGGGTGGGCATAGGTTCGGTCATTCCCAACGCGACGGCTCTGATCGGAGAGTACAGCCCGAAGCGTCATCGGATCACGTTGATCATGTGCATTACCGCGGGTTTTACTGCAGGAGCCGCCGTTGGAGGTTTCGTTTCAGCTGCGCTGATCCCCATGTTCGGTTGGCCATCCGTTTTCTATTTTGGTGGCATAGCCCCTTTGTGTCTCGCTCTCGGGATGCTGTTCTGGTTGCCCGAGTCCTTGCAATTCCTGGTGCTCCGGGGCAACCGTGGCGAACAGCTTGGCCGATGGCTCAGACGTGTGGACCCGGCCACCGTTACAACTTCCGATACCGAATACGTTGTTCGCGAAGAGAAGAAAGCTGGCGTTCCTCTGCGGCACCTGTTCAGTGAAGGTCGCCACACAGTGACGATCCTGTTGTGGGTAGTCAACTTCATGAACCTGTTGAACCTGTTCTTCCTGGCAGGTTGGTTGCCGACTGTGCTGAGTGAAGCGGGCCATTCCACCCAGACTGCGGTGCTGGTTGGAGCAGTATTGCAGGTCGGCGGCGTGATTGGGGCATTCGGTCTGGCGTGGTTGATCGCGAAGAGCAATTTCAT
Source organism: Terriglobia bacterium (assembly GCA_965218085.1). GTDB lineage: Bacteria > Acidobacteriota > Terriglobia > 20CM-2-55-15 > 20CM-2-55-15. The sequence continues at coordinate 2,186,226 of CBDCKF010000002.1, forward strand.
ACCGATTCTGACCGGCACCTTTGCCATTGCCACGTTGAGCATAGCGCTGATCGGAACACAGTCGGTCTTATTGGTTGTGCCGCTTCTGACCGTTATTGTCTTCATTTCGGGCTGGTGCGTTGTCGGTGGACAGCCAGCTCTGAACGCGATGGCCGCGACCTTCTATCCGACGTACATGCGTTCAACGGGAGTCGGCTGGTGTCTGGGAATCGGACGTATCGGTGCAATTGTCGGACCCGTTGTCGGCGGTCAGCTCATGGCCATGCAGTGGTCAAGTCAGCAAATCTTTTTTGCGGCAGCTATGGCGGCTCTGATTTCGACTGTTCTCATGTTCACCCTGCGGTGGGTGTTCAAACCCTACGGGATGATCGGCATGGTCCAGAAAGCACCGGGCTAGTGGTCTGTAACAACCCGAATCGGGAGCAGCGTTCGGGCTAAACGGCGTTGGATTCCAGAAGGCAACAAGGTGACGACACGACGTCTCGGCAACGAGTAAATGGCCTTACATTGCGAGGCGGCGACGACAACGAAGACAATACCGTAACGCCCGAACCCTTTGGGCCGATGGGGGTTGCCGGCGATATCTTTGTTGCGAGCCGTCGTCGATGTGAACACATCGACTTCCGTCTCGCGCCTCGATCTCCCCGGCAAGACCCATCGGCGCTGCTCCCGATTCGGGTGTTACAGGCCACTAGTATTCGGGGAGTCGGCGGTTCAAACCCTCGCGTCCAGATGCAAAAACGGAAATCCGGGATCCTGCACGTCATCGTTTTGAGATCAGTCTCCCTCGAATACCGTGATGCTTTACGAAACTGCACAGTATCGTGCGGGCCGCGGACGATATATCGGGATGGCTATTGGCTTGATCGGTCTCGGGACTGCTCTGTCGCCGCTTTACTATTTTCTAGTTGAAGGTATTGTGCATCGCGACTGGTACGTGCCCTACCTGTTCGCGGGTTTTGGTCTGTGTTTCGCCCTCTTCGGATCGTACTTCGCCTTTTCGAAAACCGGAGCCGTGATTGATCCGGTCAACATGAGCGTTGTGACCTGGTCTCGATTCCTGAGAAAAAGAGAACAGGCCCACCGGCTGGGTGACTATTCGAGGGTATGCGTTGCCGTCGAATATGCTTCGACTGACGACGGAACGACAACTTACTACGTGGTGCGTCTGGAAGGGGACCGGGTGGAAGGCTCTCTCCGGAATCAGTATCAGCATCCGCCCGTACTCACTCTTGTTCAAACCGTTGCTGGAATGGCAGGCAAAGGGGAGCGCTTCAATCGTTGAGCATCAATGAATAGGGTCACCCTCGCACAGTTTGATAACCACCAACTCGCAACCGCACGACGTGAGGCCGCGTGTATCGCCAAGCTGATCGACTATCCTGTGGTCGAAGATCTCGACGAGTGAACCGTCGGTTGTCGTTCCTTGGATTGATGCTCTTCTCGTCTGACATCCGAATTTCTCTCTGTTATCGTTCTTGCAGTCATGACTTCTATGGATGATCTGAGGACGCTCTTCGAACAAAAGTTCGGTTCGTCCGTTACGCGGATCGATCCGGTGGAGGGAGACCTGGGTGGTTCGGCCCGAAAAATCGTCCGACTCGCTGCGGAGGAGGTCAGTGCGATCGGCGTTTGCTACGACGTGCGTGAAGAGAACGTAGCGTTTTTGGAGTTCTCCAAGCACTTTCGCAGCCACGGGCTCCCGGTTCCTGAGATTTACGCGGAAGATCTGGAGAAGAACGTCTATCTCGAAGAAGACCTGGGAGACACGACCTTATACGAATTGCTATCGAAAAATCGCACAGGCGAGGGCCCCGCCTCGGAAGTGATCGATGTCTATCGATTGGTCACGGAGGTATTGCCCCGTTTTCAGGTCGAAGCCAGCCGTGATCTCGACTACGGCGTGTGCTATCCACGGGACAGCTTCGATCGCCAATCCATCGCCTGGGATCTGAACTACTTCAAATATCACTATCTGAAGCTTGCCGGAATCGGATTCGACGAGCAGGGGCTTGAAGACGATTTCAACCGTCTTACGGATTTCCTGCTGGAGGTGGACCGAGACTATTTTCTCTACCGGGACTTCCAGTCCCGCAACATCATGATTCGGGATGGGAATCCGTTCTTTGTCGACTACCAGGGTGGTCGTAAGGGCGCACTGCAGTATGACATCGCGTCTCTCCTTTACGACGCCAAGGCTGACCTGTCTTCCACGCTTCGGGGGCAGTTGCTCGACTGTTATCTCGATGCGCTTTCCGGTTTCATCGAACTCGATCGCGCTGCATTCATGCGCCACTACTACGCCTACGTTTATGTCCGAATCATGCAGGCATTGGGTGCCTATGGTTTCCGCGGATTCTTCGAGCGTAAATCTCTCTTTCTGGAGAGCGTTCCTTATGCCCTGAAGAACGTTCGCTGGTTGCTCGAAAATGTGGAACTCCCAGTCCAGATGCCTGCCTTGACGGAAACGTTCGAGAGAATGTCGACCTCGGAAAAATTGAATTCATGACAGCGGTGAAAGCGAAGAAAGCAATGATTCTGGCCGCCGGTCTCGGCACCCGTCTGCGGCCTTTGACCGACAGTCGGCCCAAGGCGCTGGTTGAAGTGTCGGGTCGGACGCTACTCGAGATAACGCTGGAACGCTTGCGGCAATGCGGCGTCGAGGAGGTGATTGTCAACGTGCATCACTTTGCGGGGATGATTGGGGAATATCTCGAGGCGAACGAGAATTTTGGCATGCGTATCGAACTGTCTCATGAGGAAGCTCTGCTCGATACCGGTGGTGGTCTCAAGAAAGCAGCCTGGTTCTTTCTCGACGACCCGGACCGGCTGGACGAACCGTTCATCCTCCACAATGTAGATATCCTCAGCACCATCGACCTGGAAAGCATTGTTCAATTTCATATAGACAATCATGCACTGGCCACATTGGCTGTCCAGAGTCACGATGCATCCCGCTACTTGCTCTTTGATGAACACGATGAACTTTGCGGTTGGAGGTCGGCCCCCGACGGACGAGAAAAGCGTGTTCGATCTCTGGAGCATACCCAGGAATTGGGTTTCACCGGCATCCACGTCATCTCGCCCCGCCTGCTTTCGATGATGACCGAAGAAGGTGCGTTCTCCATCATGGACACGTATTTGAACCTCGCTGCCCGTAACTACAGGATCGTCGGCTACCGGGCTGACGCATACTCCTGGCAGGATGTCGGGAGTCCGGAAAGTCTGAGGAATGCCTCCGGTGCCTCTAAAGATGCGCGCAGTTGATGGCCGGCGTGCTTAACACAGGGTAGCGCCCCAGCCCGTAGCCGAAGTTTCGAGGACCGTCTTAGCGCGAAGAAGTTTAGTCTGAGCGTGTGCGCTCACAGAGCAGCAACAGAAGATTGCATTAATTGCAGTAGTCGCTCATGGACCCTGCCACCCCATCGGACGGAGGCAGGGCATTGACGATCGCGCCGTCCGAGGCCGAGAGAAATTCCAACCAGCAGATCGCGTAAGGCGCCTGCTCGCCTGGGTGCTCTGCCAGCCACGTCGCGTCGTTGCTCACCGCGTTCATCGATCGCAGATCGTAGACACCCCAGTCGAAAAATACGTTTTCTGTCGTGCCGATTTCCGTCGCAAGGATCTCTCCGGCACGGACTGTCTGGCCTGGGGCCAGGTTTGTGGTCTGGCTTTGTCCTTCCAGGGGGCCGGGCAGAGTATTCGCGATTGCCTGAAGGCGTGAACTCAATACCCGAAAATGATCGAACCGATACATGATCCCGCACGGGTTCACAAAGTCGAACAGATATTGCACCTTACCGCCTTCCAAATATCGCGAAGCGCGAAAGAGTTCGGCGTCCAGGGGGGCATGAATCTGGACATCCGTCCCCTGTCCGTTGCTATCGAATCTGAAACCGCCATGGGGTTTGTAGCTGGTGCCGCCCCTGAGCTGGCCGGGGTAGAGAACCGATGTGGCACCCGAAAGCGACATTGGTACGGGCAACACCAGAGGGCTTTCGCAGTCGGGCGGTGTGGAGGAAGCGGACCAGTCAGTTCCGTTGTTCTGCCAGGTGATACTACCCGGATTGAAGGAAGCCAGAGGCAGGTTCAGTGCGGTTCCCGCATCGGAGAGGAATCCGAGAGTGCCAATCATGGTTTGGTCCGTGGATCCGCTTAGTTGGATGAACTGCGTCGTGAATCCCCCGCCATCAACGAGGTGGGGATAGAAGCGATCTTCAGTCACGTCCGCATTCGCCTCGTCGACAAGCGGAGTCGTCGTAATCAGGAACTCGCTCCGTCCGTTCGTCCGAATCCGCAGGCCGACGACACCGACTTGCTTGGCTGGGTCCACTGTCGACATACGGAGGACACCCTCAAACGGGGTTGCCAGCGATTCCATTCCCTCAATCTGATTAACGAACAAGGCTCGCTGCCCGTTACCCACAATCGTTGTTGTGCCGGTCAGTCCCGTGGAGCCGCCGCCCGGGGTCAGCAGTTCGAAGATGACGGCGACGCTGTCGCTTGACGGGTTCGTGATCGCGATTCCCGTCTGAATCGAACCGGCGTCTTCACCGGTTGCTTCCGCGTAAAGGCGGAATGCTTGTCCCACTGAGGCAGCGGATACTCCAGCTTCGGTCACCGTCACCGATCCATTTCGGAAGGAAATAACGGATAGGCCCGACGGTTTCCCGGTATTGGACGAAGGCATAACCCGTACAGATCCCACCTGGGTCGTTGGACTCGCGCCGTCGGTTCCGAGCTTCTGCGAGCTGCGGCCGGGTATCGAATAGCTGAATGTCGAAGCCGTTTGATCGTTGACGGTCAACGTGACCGGTTGTGCCGCAAGCGATCCGCTCCCTGGTTCGAGGAACTGAACCGTGCCTGCCATCGCGAGGTCTGTCGGATTGACCAGTATGACTTCGGTTGTCCATCCGAGACCGTCCGCGAAGTGGGGAAAGTAGACGGTTGCTCCGGCCTCGTCATTGAGAGGGCTGACTGGCAGGGTCGTCATCAGAAATTCGGAGCGCTCGTTCGTCAGTCCGCGCAATGCGACGGCGGCCACAGGTATGTCGGAAATGAATGTGAACGTTCCGTTGATCGAGGTCTCGCCGGGGGTGAACGGATCTTCGTCCAGGAACTTTGCGATTTGGGTGTTCGCCGGAATCGTCGTCGTACCACTGCCGAAGCCGGTTCGTGTCTGATCGGAGAAATAAAACGTGATCTCCGCATCCTGGTCGGAAGGATTCGCGATGGCCAGTCCTGTTCTTATCGATCCGCTAACTTCCGCATAGATCCGACCCGATGAAATTGCCGCCGATGAGGGCACACCTGTTTCGCTCACCAGGACCCCTCCCGTTCGGAGTCCGAATATCGCCACTCCTGTGGGAGTTGAACTGGCGGAGCCGGGTTGAATTCGGGCGTAGCCTACCGAGAGCGTATCTGCGGTTCCGGCAGTGGTTTCCGTATCTACTCCTCCGTTGTTTACCAGGAACGGAATAGACGTCGTCTGAGCAGTGGTGACCCGAGCGCCCGCAGCTTGAAGCGCGACAAGCACACAGCCAGCAATGACGGTCCGGTACGAACAGGCGTAGTGTTTCACTTCACATTTCTCTGGGAAAAGTTTAATTCCTGGTCTTTCTCGCTGCCCGGCTGAAAAGACATGCAGATCGATGCTCTCTTAGTTGCAGTAATCGCTTGTCGCTCCCTCGACGCCGGTGGGCAGGGCATTGACAATGACTTGATCCTCTGCACTCAGATTTTCTAGCCAGCAAATTGCATATGGAGCCTGCTCGCCCGGGTGGGCGGCGAGCCAATCCGGATCCATGCTCGATTCGTTCATCTGTCGGAGGTCGTAGACACCCCAATCGAAGAAGATGTTTATGCCCGGGATACCGATCTGAGTGGCAATGACCTCACCTTCGCTTACCGTTAGACCCGGAGTGAAATTTGTAGTCATGCTTTGAAGTTCTTCGGGTTCGGGTAGCGTGTCTGCAAGTGCCTGGAATCGCGGCGATAGCTCGAGGAGATGGTCGAGGCGGTGCCAGATTCCACACGAGTTGATGAAGTCGAACATGTATTGCACGACCCCGTTCTGGAGATAGCGAACTCCGTCAACAATGACCGCGTCCATGGGTGCCGTAACCAGGACGTTCGGATCCTCGCTGTTGAAAGCGAGACCTCCATGAGCCTTGTAGTGGCCGCCGCGCACCTGCCCGGGGTAGATCACACCCGTGGCGAGCGAGACAGGTGCCGGAGGTGTAAGTATCAAGGGGTCGGGGCAGTCGGGAGGCGTTGATGCCGAACTCCAGGTGGTCCCGTCGTGCGACCATGTAACCGTGACGGCGTCGGAGGAGGGCGTCGAAGACGAATTGGATGTTTCCAGAGCCAGCGAATCTCCGGTCCCGCCAAAAAATTGCAAGTCCCCCGAACGTGTGTCGCTTGTCGTTCCACCAAGCAGAATGAATTGGGTTGTGAATCCTCCTCCATCGGCCAGATGAGGAAAAAACAGTGAGCTACTGACTCCTGGATCTGCTTCGTCGACTGGAGCCGTCGTCGTGATCAGAAATTCCCCGCGCTCGTTATAGCGGATTCGCAAGCCGACCACGGCAATGCCAGTGCCGGCAGTTGTTGAAATCCGCAACACGCCCTGGAACGGAGCCGTCAAGGATTCAAAACCCTCGATCTGGTTCAGGAACTGTGCCGTGTGCCCGTTTCCGGCAATCGAGACGGAGCCGGTCAGGCCTGTCGAGGTTCCGTCCAGTGATAGAAGCTCGTACAGAACCGCTATGCTGGTGGCCGCCGGATTCACGAGTGCGATTCCCGTCTGAATTGACGCTTCCGTCTCGGACGCTTCCGCATATACGCGGAAGGCCTGCCCTGTTTGAGCTGCGGGCACGCCGGCTTCGACCCCCGTAACGGATCCTACCTTGAACGAAAAGATGGACAAGCCAGCGGGACTCATGCCGCCTTCGGTCGGGGTTGCGCGCACTGATCCCACCTGGACGGTGGTATTTGTCCCTGCTGTCTGCAGGCGTCGAGAACTGCGTCCCGGTATCGTGTAGCCGAAGGTTGCGGCGGTCTGAGTCCCGATAGTGACGTCTACGGGCTGGGCGTCTTCAATCGAGCTGCCTTGTCCCAGAAACTCGACCGTGCCGGTCATGGGGTCATCGGTCGGATTGACGAGAACGACTTCGGTTGACCATCCCTCACCGTCTGCGAAATGCGGGAAATAGACGATTGCGTCGATCTGGGTTGTGAGTGGGCTCACCGGTAGCGTCGTCATCAGGAATTCCGAGCGGCCATTGGTGAGTCCGCGTAGCGCAACCGCGGCCACCGGTACGTTCGAGCTGAAGGTGAACGTCCCGCTGATTGGTGATTCTGCGTTGAACGGTTCTTCGTTGAGAAACGCCGCGATGTGACCGCCTGCCGGAATGGCCGTTTGGTTTTCTCCAAAGCTGGGGCGAGTCTCATCGGAAAAGTAGTATGTGATGACGGCTTCCTGGCCGTTGGGGTTCGCGATTGCCAGACCCGTGTTGAGAGGCCCGTTCACCTCTGCATAGATGCGTCCTCCCAGAACCGGAGCCGATGCGGGCACGCCAGCCTCGCTGATCAAAATGCCGTTTTGACTGAGTCCGAATATGGCCACACCGGATGGAGTTGTATTCGAAGCATCAGGCTTGATCTCGGCGTATCCTACCGATATCGTGTCGCTATTTCCCTCCGTTGCCAGGGCACTTGCCCCGCTACTGCCGACCGTAAACGGGACCGAAGGCGATTGGGCGACCAGAACCTCGACGTTGATTGCTTGGGACATGAAAAGAAGGAAGCCCGCGAGGCCGGCTCGACATAGATATGCATAGAGTCTCAAGTCACAAGTCCTTATGGACAGTTGAAGTCCTGGACATCCTCAATCGCAAGTCGAAAAGATCTCACAGCCCTGTATTCGGCTGGTTTCATCGTCGTCTATACTCAGATTATTGACCAGGATGACGCGTATAGTGACCTGTACCACCCGAATCGGGAGCAGCGCCGATGGGTCTTGCCGGGGAGATCGAGGCGCGAGACGGAAGTCGATGTCTTCACATCGACGACGGCTGGCAACAAAGATATCGCAGGCAACCCCCATCGGCCCAAAGGGTTCGGGCGTTACGGCATTGTCTTCGTTGTCGTGGTTGTCTCGCAATGTGGGGCCATTTACTCGTTGCCGAGACGTCGTGTCGTCACCTTGTTGCCTCCTGGAATCCAACGCCGTTTGGCCCGAACGCTGCTCCCGATTGGGGTGGTACAGGCCACTAGTTAGGATTCCTATCGTGAAAACGTTGATCTCGGTTTGGCTCTGCTTGCTGCTGACCCCGGGATTCGCATTCCCGTTACAGGACAGCGGCGGTGTTGATGTTGAGATGGTCCGCGCTGCGCGGACCGGAGACCTGTCACGTGTAGGCGACTTGCTCGGGAGGGGAGCCGAGGTTAATGCGAGAGTCCTGCCCGGTAACGGTCTGGGAACCGCTATATCTGAAGCGGCCGCTGGAGGATTCATCAACATCATTCAACTTTTGGTCGGTGCCGGTGCCGATGTCAACCTGATCGATAACAACGGTTGGACGGCATTGATGTCCGCTAACAATACGGCTGTTATTCGAGGCCTGGTGGCTGCCGGCGCAGAATTGGATGCGATGGATGTCAACGGTTGGACAGCCCTCATGCTCTTGGACGACATCGACCTGGTCGAAGTTCTCCTGGAAGAGGGTGCCCGAATCGATGCTGAAAACTCCTATGGTTGGACGGCGTTGATGTGGGCGGCGTTTAGTGGTCTCAGGGAAAAAGTGGACATGTTGCTGAAAACTGGGGCCGACATCGAATTCCGGGACAATCAAGGACGCACGCCGTTGGTGCTTGCATTCAGAGGCAACCGCAGCGCTGTCAAAGCGTTGATCGAAGCTCGAGCCGACCCGAATGTGAAAGACGGGACCGGCTCTACGGCCTTGATGGCTGCAGCTTTGAGCGTGAGTACCGACAATGTTCAGTTCCTGATCGACGCCGGGGCGGACGTGAACGCCAGGGACGAGCAGGGAAGGACTGCATTGATGCTCGCTGATTCACTGGGTCACACGGAGGTCGCTGGCTTGCTCCGTGCGGCCGGAGCCGAAGAGTAACTTTTGGGGGTTTCGGCCACGGACTCCTTGTCATTTCTTAGCTTTACGATCTCTAAAAAATATTCGCGTTTCAAGCCCTATGAAACAAGCTTGACAACAGCGACTTGAGAGGCGATAAAAGGCGCGTGGGGAGCGACGATGCAGTGCCGTTGAAGCGGTTTCGGTACTGTTACCAGGTTTTCGTTAATTACGATGGCCATCCCTCGTCGCTCACCCACGCCAACCATTCATCGCTTTCTTGCAATATTCACGGGCGACGATCTCGACAGGCATCTCTCAGAAAAAAAGAGCCCGGCACTGGCCGGGCTCCCGTTTCGATTCGGATGAAAAATCTATCGGCTCATTTCCGCTCCCTGGCTTTGAATGAACGCATCTAAGCCGGTGAGATCGTTGTTTCTGGCTTCGTAGATTTGTTCAAGTAGTTCGCGGGCCTGATCGGGGCCGTTCAGAAAGACCGCTCGGGCCAGCGCTTCCAGCGCATCCTCGGCTTCCTCGTCCCGCGCATACGCCATTCCCAGACGCAAGTACGCGACAGCGTCCGTGGGCACCAATTCCAGAGCCTCTTCGAATTCGTCCTGTGCGTCTCCCCATTCTTCCTGGTTCAAATACACCGTGCCGAGTGTGAAATGAGCACCCGACAAGAGGTTCGCTCTCTGTTGCGCACCGATCTGGGCACCAGCGACATCCAGAAAGCGTTCCAGAGCATCCAGCGCCTGGTCGGCGTACTCTTCTGCGGACTCAAAATGTGCCTCGCGTTCGGCTTCGTTCTCAGGCGGCCGCTCCGCCAGGACAGAGGAAATCGTTATCAGCGTAGGAAGACTCTGCGGATCAATTCTTAGCGCGCGTTCCGCATACTCGATTGTCTTCTCTGCATTGTTCGCGGCCTGGTAGGCGGACATGACACTCTGGAGGAAGAAGAGTTGAGTTTGACTCCGGCTTTGGTCTGCCTCCTGATACTCTGGACTTCCGGCTTCCAGAGTCTGAGACCGTATGTCCCAGGTTTCGCTCGCCGAGTCAAACGCAAGGTCACCGTATCTCGCGCTTTCATCAACCCTGTTAAGCCCAATATTTGCGTTCATCATCGATTGGTAGGAGTAGGTCAGGTTTGCGAAATGATTGAGTTGAAAATCCGTGAAACCATCCGCGTCATTGGGGTCGTCGATTGGAGCAACCTTGGCTTCGTAGAATGCGTTTTCAGCGTTTATATAGCCGTCGCCGGTGGTCAGTACACCCTGGTGGTTTTCCAGGCCGACGTATGTCTGTAAACGAAGGAGCAGGACCTGATGCGTCATTTCACTTTCGGGATACTCGGTCAGGAAAGCGTCGGACAGGGTCAAACGATTGATGGCGCTCTCCTCAGCTTCGAGTGCATTGATGGCCTCGAACTCCGCCTCGGACGCGGCCATGGCTACGAGTCGATCGTCAAGCTCAACTTCCTGTGATGTGGCCGGCAAGGCCATCACTGAGATCAGTAATAAAATTGAAGCCATGTGCGGCATCGCTGTTCCTTTCATCCTCATGACGCTTTAGTTCCTCCGGTACTGGTAGTGACCAAGCGCACAGATTAAATGTCCCGGAGCGCGACTGTCAAGTTCTCAGACAGGTGCTATGGGGGTTTGACTCTGGATCCCTACATTCGATTCCGCTAACGTTCCGACATCTGCTGTTCGAGCTGTACTATCGACTTTTCGATGGCTGCTCGCATTGGGCTGTCGGGATATAATTCAAGGTAAGTCGCGAGTTGACTTAACGCCGCATCGTAGTCGCGTTGAGCAAGGTAAGCGTTGAACAACATGATCCGGACATCATGGAACTCTTCGTTCAACTCCAAGGCCCGGTTCAATCTCCACAAGGCATCGTCGATGGCCCCGGTCCTATAATGTGCGGCACCCAGATAATATTGCGCGAATTCCGACAGCGGGTCGCGTTCGACCGCGTCTTCCAGATGGGTGATCGCCTGGTCCAGACTTGCTCTGGCTTCTTCCAGCCGTCCCTCCCTACTGTGAGTGTCGTTGTCCCGGAGGTAGATTGCGCCAAGGCTTACGACAGGCGGGGCTGAATTCGGGCTTAAGTCTTTTGCGATCAAAAAATGACGGATCGCATCTTCCTTGCGGCCGAGTCTGTCGTACTCAACGCCGAGTGCGTTCTGCGCTCGATAAAAGTCAGGTGCGATTTCTATAGCTTGTTCGAGACGCTCGGAGGACTTTTCGTAGTCCCCCTTTTCTGATTCCTCGGCCGCTTCTTCGAATAATTCGACCGCCTCATCCGGAATGTCTACCAGCAACTCGCTCAGATCGACCGCACTCGGATCGCCCGGAGATTCTTCATCGATCTCCAAAGATTCCAGAATTATGACTGAGATTCCCGCTGAAAAGGGGCCGGAGCGCACATCGATCCGTTCCGGCCTGAAACCGGGTTCGTTAATCGAAACCTGAAACCCTTCGCCTCTTCCGGGTTGATCGAATACAAAATTGCCGTTGCCATCGGTATAGACAGTGTCCCGGACCACTCCCCGGGATTCCAGGTCCACAGCGATCGGGTGATCGAGTCGACGGATGCCGTCGGATACGACTTGTCCCTGGATTTCCCTTCTCCTTGGCTGCCGGGAGGATCGGCGACCTGTGCCGATTGACCCTCCGTCTCTCCCGCTAGCAGGCGCCTGTTGAGCAAGTGAAACAGACGGGGTTGCCAGCAGAAGGAGGCCCAGGAGTATGAGGAGCCTTGTTCTCTTCATTTTGAAATCCTCGATGGTTTTTAAGACCGAAACGAGTGTTGATATTTTACTACCCGACGCGCCTCCTGGGTCAAGGGGGTCCGCTTGCGTTTTCGACTTGCCCCGGAGGGGGAAGTTCAATCTTAGTGAATGGAACAACGACCAGCGCCCCCTACGACTGAGGTTCAAAGTCACGCTTCGGCCTTTTCGACCGACTGGCATGACGAGTTCTTCCGGTATTCCGATGAGATGAAGCTGGACCCGGTACGGGTTCGAGTCACACGCCAGCGAAAGCTGTAGCAGCCCGTGGCAGAAGTCTCAAGGGCCGCGTTACCGCCAAACGGGGCTGGATTCCAGGAGTCGACTTGGCGACGACCGGACTTCACGACGACGAGACAATGCGCATTCATTGGGAGGAGCCAGTGACAACGAAGACGGCCCCGTTTGGCCGTAACCCTTTGGGCACAGGGAGGTTCGGGCGGCAGCCTGTGTCCGGCATCGCTAAGGCTGGTCTCGATGAAAAGACGGCGCCCGCGGCCTCGGTTTCAAACCTCGGTGGCCGCTCCTCACTTCGCGCCTGCAACCCAAAGACCCCTGCGCGGCCCTCGAGACTTCCGCCACCGGCGGCTCGGCCTTCTGTGGCGGACTGCATCTCCATAGCCGTCTGGAGGGCCACAGAGGAAAGCGACGACACTCGGCCGTTTTGCCCTATATAACTGACTGAAATAAATAGTTTTATGTCCGACCGAAGGGTGCTCCTGCAGATCGCAAGGATCGCGGCGCTTGGCGGACCATCCATCGTTATCGACCGTTATCGACGCGATCAGATGATATTGAAGGTAACAGAAAGATCCTGTCCGAGTCCCCATGCGAAATCGCGGGTCGATACGCACCTTTCAGCGAGATTGGGCAGTTTTGTGGCGGGCGTTTGACTGCGTGACAAAACGGCCGTGATCACAGCCTCGGCTGCCTACTTCATTAACGGCTTTCCCGTCCAGTACTATTTGCCTGCGAATCGCCAAAAATAGTTTGAATAGAGTCACATAAGTCTTGACCGAACTCCGGTCTGTGTAACAGAATACCGCTTAGCTATACCAAGCTTTGAACCCGAGTTCTGCGTCTCAACCACTCGAATCTGAGGCGTTGTGGGTTTAAGTCGATGATTCGTACTACTGAGCAGGGAGTTTAGGAGGTTTTTGTCGATGCAAAGGAAAGGTCTGTTCATGTTGTTGGCGTGCTGCGGTGTCGTCCTTATGGCGACTTCCAGCCCGCAGGCTTTGACGGCCGCGCCTCAACAACCTTCGGCGGAAACAGTCACCGGGTACGCTCAGTTGATGGACACCTATTGCGCTGCCTGCCACAGTGGTGGTCTCGCAAACCAGACGAGCCTGATCCCGGTGCCTCAATTGATGGATGAAGTCGAAACCGACCTTTCAAACATCGGCGCGGAAGCGGAGATTTGGGAAAAGGTGGTGAGAAAGCTTGGCGGACGCATGATGCCTCCCCCGGGAATGCCTGCGCCCGGCGAAGCTGACCTGGAAGCCCTTGTGGGCTATCTGTCGGACGAACTCGATAGAGCGGCTGCTGAAAATCCCAATCCTGGAGTCAAGGCGCTGCATCGGATCAACAGGGCGGAGTACGGCAACGCAGTTCGCGACATGCTCGGTCTTGAAATCGATGTTGCGGAATTCTTGCCTCCCGACGTCGATGCTTTTGGCTTCGACAACATTGCCCAAGTCATGGGTACGTCCCCTGCGTTGATGGACCGCTACCTTTCGGCAGCCTGGAAGATAACGGGTGCGGCGATCGGTGACGTCTCGATGAGTCCGACGTTCTTTACTTCCGTGAATTCCTCCGACCTGTCTCAAAATAACCACATTGAAGGACTTCCCATCGGGACCCGCGGGGGGATGTACATCGAGTACAACTTTCCGGTGGATGGCGAATACGTTATCAAGTCGGCGTTGTTTGAAAACACGGTTGACGTGACGCGCGGTCTGGAGCAAGAGCACGACCTCGAAGTAACTTTTGACGGTGAGCGTGTGAAACTGGTCCGCTTCGGAGGTTTTGAGGATGAGGAACCCGCCTACCTGCGAGGGGCCTTGACGGCGTCTGAAATCTATAAGCGTTTCGAAACACGGATTCTGGTTGAAGCGGGCCCCCATCGAGTGGGTGTAGCTTTCCTCAAGAAGAGCTCGGCGGTCACGATGAACGTCCTTCAACCATTCTATCGGGAGCATATCGATCCGATTTCGCCAGTGGGAATCCCCTCGCTTGAAATGGTAACCATTGAAGGGCCATTCAATATCACCGGTCCCGGAAATTCGCCAAGCCGGCGGACGATCTTTACCTGCTATCCGAATGCGGATATCGAAGCGGCTGAATGTGCTGAAGACATCCTGACGTCGATAGCTCGAAAGGCATACCGCCGACCGTTGAGCCAGCAGGAAACTGACACGGTGATGGGTTTCTATCGGGCTGAGATCGATAAAGGCGAGACCTTCGACACCGCCATCCAGACCGGCATTGCCTACGTCCTGGTTAGTCCGCAGTTCCTGTTCCGTTTCGAACGGGATCCAGAAGGGGTGGAGCCGGGATCGATTTACCGGATCAGCGATCTGGAAATGGCATCCCGACTGTCCTTCTTTCTATGGAGCAGTATTCCCGACGATCGGTTGATCGACCTTGCAATGAGCGGTCGCCTGCAGGAGCCTGAGGTTCTTGAACAGCAGGTGCGACGCATGCTGGAGGATGACCGTTCGGCAGCGCTGGGTTCTAACTTCGCCGGTCAGTGGCTCTATCTGAGAAACGTTCCCAGCACCTCTCCGGATGCGGACCTCTTCACTGATTTCGACGACAACCTCCGTACGGCGTTGCTGCGTGAAACTGAGATGCTCTTTGAAAGCATCGTGCGCGAAGATCGACCAGTTGTGGAGTTGCTTAATTCGGACTATACGTTCTTGAATGAGCGCCTGGCTAAACACTATGGGGTCGAAGGAATCTATGGTGATCAGATGCGGAGGGTGCCGGTGACCCAGGAATACCGGAAAGGATTGTTGGGACAGGGAAGCATCCAGTTGATCAACGCATATGCCAACCGGACGTCTCCGGTGACACGTGGCAAGTACGTTCTGACAAATATCCTCGGAACTCCACCCCCACCCCCGCCGCCCAATGTCCCGCCGTTTGATGAGAATCCGGGAACACCACTGTCCATGCGTGCGCGCATGGAACAGCACCGATCGAACCCGGCCTGTTTCGGTTGTCACTCCTATATGGATCCCATCGGTCTCGCGCTTGAGAATTACGATGCGATCGGGCGCTGGCGAACCGATGACGGCGGAGTGGAGATCGATACTTCAGGTGTTATCCCCGTGTTTCGGGAGAATGGGCCGATCGATGGTCCCGTGGCTCTGCGGGATGCCATCATGAGCCGTTCCGAGCAGTTTGTCCGTACGGGTGTCGAAATGTTGATGACCTACGGATTGGGTCGAGGGCTTGAGGCGACGGATATGCCAACAGTCCGTTCCATTGTGAGAGATGCGGCTAGGGAGGACTACCGGATCTCGTCGTTGGTTATCGGTGTCGTGAAGAGTGCGCCATTTCAGATGCGGGTAGCCCAGTCCGAAAGTAACGAAGCGATAGCTGACAACGCTAGCCTTAACTAACCTAAGTAAGAGTCAGAGGAGGAGTACCTAATGTTCATTACGAAGAAGCACCTTTCCCGCCGCACCTTCCTTCGCGGCATGGGTGTGACCGTAGCCCTGCCGTTCCTGGGAGCGATGGTTCCCGCTCGGACAGCACTGGGCCAGACGGCTGCGGCCATACCGCACCGCTTTGGCTTTGTGTATGCTCCGATGGGAACAGTCATGAAGGAGTGGATGCCTGCTCAAGTGGGTCGAGACTTCGAGTTTTCCCCGATCCTTAAATCGCTCGAGCCCTTCAGGGATAAAGTGAACGTCATTTCGGGCTTGCGCAATCTTGGAGCCAACGGACACTCTCCCAGCAGCGGAACCTTTATGAGTGGCGCCTTCCCGGCCCATGGGAGCACGATTCTGCTCAACACCACTGTGGATCAGGTCATCGCGCAGCAGATAGGCCAGGATACGACCTTCCCCTCATTGGAGTTTGCGACCGAGGATCATTCCAGTCATCTTGGAAGTTGCGCAGGAGATTTCCTGTGTTCTTACATGAGCACGGTCTCCTGGCGGACGCCCACCCAGCCGCTTCCGATGGAGATCAATCCGCGCGTCGTGTTCGAGACGATGTTCGGAGGCTCCGAATCCACCCCCGAAGCCGGCAGGCGCGGTTGAACCAGAGCACCAGCATTCTGGATACGGTTGCAGAGAGCATTCGTGATCTGCGGCGGGATCTGGGAGCTGGCGATCAGGCTAAGCTGAACGAATATCTGGAAAACGTTCGCGAGATTGAGAGGCGGATCGTCCAGGGTGAGCGACAGCGTAGCGAAGCGAACCTCGAAGCACCGCCGACTCCGGTGGGCGTGCCCGAGAACTGGGAAGAACACGTCGACCTGTTGTGGGAACTGGGAGCTCTCGCCTATCAGGGTGACCTCACCCGCGTGATCACATTCATGATATCCGCGGAGTTGAGCACACGTAGCTATCCGCAAATCGGTGTCGCTGATGGACATCACCCGATATCCCACAACAACTTCGTTCCGGAACAGATGGCCAAGAAGGCCAAGGTCGATGCCTACCATGTGCAACGGATCGCGAAGTTCCTGGCGCGATTGGAGTCGATTCCGGCCGGCGACGGGACGTCGCTTCTGGATAACTTCACCTTGCTGTATGGCAGCGGCATGAGCAACTCTAATGCCCATGATCACGTCAATCTGCCGGTCTTTGTCGTCAGCAGTGCCTTGGGCGGCAACCGCCACATCATGGCTGGCGTGGAGTCTGAAACTCGGGACAACGAGCTTGTGCCGAAGTTCACCGAGATGACCAAGATGTCGGATCTCCACCTCGCGCTCATTCAGAGTTCGGGATCTGAAATGGAGTCGTACGGCATCGGTGAGCAAGAAAGCGATGGAGTGTTCGATTTCTCCATCTAGCTGAAGCGTTAGTTAAGGTCAGTGGCTTAGGTCTGGACCTTTCCCCTCCTCCATCGGAAGGGTTCAGGCCGCTATTTTTATACGATTTTTTGAGGGGTAGTTAGGAGGTATTCGAATATGCGTGCCCGACAAATGCTGGGGCTGTTGCTGGTGACGGCGCTTACAGTCAGCAGCGCGGCGGCCCAAATCCGAAGTAGCAATGTCGAACTTGTCCGCGCGGTCAAGGACCAGGATATGTCGACGGCCCGTGAGTTAATCGCCGCCGGTGCCGATGTAAACGAGCAGGACAGGGAAACGATGACAGCTCTCCACTGGGCGGCCCACTGGAATGATCTGGATTTGGTGGAACTTCTCTTGAGTGAAGGTGCCGAAGCGGAAGTGAGCAATCGGTATGGCGTGACGCCACTTCACGAAGCAAGTCTCGTCGGCAACACGGAGCTGATCGAAGTTCTGCTCCGAGCCGGTGCGCAGCCGAATACCGGTTTTGGCACGGGCGAAACCCCGGTTTTGACTGCGGCCCGAACCGGCAACGTAGAGGCCGTACGCATCTTGTTATCGAACGGTGGGAGCGTGGACATCAGCGAAGAATGGCGTGGGCAGACGCCCCTCATGTGGGCGGCCAGTGAAGGCCATGCCGAGATGGTGGAGTTCCTGATCGCTGAGGGGGCCAACGTCAACCAGCTTTCAAGGCTGATCGATTTCGGAGAACGGAGGAGCGCCACTGGCGGCGCTGAAGTGAATCGGCCTCCCGGCGGTTTGTCATCGCTGTTTTTTGCTGCGCGCAGCGGCGCGGATGCGGCCGGTGAAGTCTTGGTCTCGGCGGGCGCCGATACGGACAGCGAAGAAACGTTGTACGGATTGTCGCCGCTGGAGGCGGCCATCATCAACGGCCACTGGGATTTCGCAACCATGTTGATCGAGGCCGGTGCCGAAGTGGACAACGGCGCTCTCTACACGGCGATCGAAGCGCGCAATACACCGGCGTACACGAATCGGCCGGCTCCTCCCAAACAAGACGCGACGTACAATTCAATGGACGTGATCGAAATGTTGCTGAACGCAGGAGCCGACCCCAGCCGCGTGCACGATCGGGATCAGATGCCCGAACGTCAAGCGCAGGGAAGGATTAACGTTCCGGCAGGTTCGACGCCGTTGTATAGAGCGATGCTGTCTTCTGACGCTGAGTCGATTGGGCTACTCCTGGCTCACGGAGCGAATGCTTCTGCCGCAACCCGCGACGGCTCCACTCCTCTTATGATCGCGTCGGGAATGAGAGCCCGGGGTCGTTACGATAATGCTCTGGGACCGCAAGCGCCTGAGAGACTTGATCTCGTAAAGACGTTGTTGGCAAATGGCGCCAGGCTTGATTCAGCTCAAGGTCGGAGCGGTGACACTGCGGCGCACTACGCGGCTCAGGCGGGTAACCAGCACCTGCTGGACTACCTGGCAGCCATGGGCGCCGACATGAATCTTGCAAACGAGGAAGAGGAAACACCGCTGACTCTGATCGCGGCTCGCTTGGCCCGCTTAGACCCTTAGTCGTTATTTCGGACGTGTCGTGCGTGTTGCTTAGTTCACCGACGGCACAGACCGCCTTCGATACGACCCGTCCTGGATTCGCGTACCGGTTGAGTGATTTGCTCATACCGGTACGCGAATATTGTTTCTGAGTCGATTTCCACTACCATCCGAGCGATCATATACAGACAAGTGTGAGTGCAGCATCCACCTTTCTGTATCGTTTTTCTGAAAGAGGAGAAGAACAAATGAAGAGAGTGCCTGCCGGATGGAAACCCACCGGGACGGTGCCGTACGTGTTGTTGATTCTCGCTGTGGTTCTGACCACACTGGTTCTGACAACGACACCAATGGCAGCAGGTGTGCCAGTGGCTGCCGCCCATCATTCTCAGGCCGCGGCGTTCCATATGGATCAATGGGTCGAAATCGAAGGGGTTGTCCAGCGCTGGCTCTTCAGGAATCCACATCCTGTCCTGTATGTGGAAGTCATCGGAGATAACAACGAACCCGTTACCTGGCAGATTGAGTTTCCACCGGCGACCATTTTGGCTAAGCGGGGCTGGGACACCGAGACGTTCTTGCCGGGTCAGGACATCGCCGCTAGAGGACATCCATCGCGCGCCGAAGGCACCTATGGCATGGCGGCTGGCGCTGAAATTACACGCGAAGACGGCAGTCGGGTCCGTTAACTGAACCCGAATGCATTCGGCCTGACCTTGGCAATCCGACAGGGAGTAGAAATCTTATGAGGTGCATGACCGAGGGCTTATTTCGACACGGAATTCGAAGCGTATCGACGCTTGTTGTTGCCGTGCTGTTGGTGTTGTGTTTCATCCCGATAGAACTGCCGGCCCAACTTCCGGCCGCGTCGAGTGGCGTACCCGATTTGGAGGGGCTTTGGGACAGAGGGAGAAACAATTGCACACCCAATGGAGTGACCTGTCCCTTCATTTTCAGTGAAATTCCGCTGAAAGCACGTGCGATCGGATTCATGGCGACATGGGATGAGGCCGCTGGCCCCAAGTACGATTGCGTGCAGGCGACAACACCATCCGTAGTCGCGGATCCTTATTCATTTCAGATTGAACAACAGGCAGATCGGGTCATTCTGACATACGAGAAGGACGACATTGTTCGGACCGTCTGGTTGGAAGGCCACGGGCATCCCGAGCCAAGCCCGTACGACTTTACAGTGCAGGGATACTCGAGAGGGCGGTATGAGGGAGACAGCCTCGTCGTTGAAACGACAAAGTTTACCTTTGATCCCCATGGTCTGGACGATATGGCGAATGTGCCGTCTTCCACACGGAAGCGAGTCGTTGAGACCTATGCGTTGGACGGGGACACGCTGAGGGCCGAAGTGGTGACCGAAGATCCCGTTTTTCTGAACGGGCCGATTCAGTTTGCCATAGAATGGGTGCCTCAGGACGAACCTCTGATACTGCCCTATGCCTGCCTCCCGGAACTGGCAATCCAACCGGCACAATTTCTTCCTTCGAAGTACGAAGATCCGGACATGTTCATGTTCCGGCTGCCTGCGGCGTTTCCGCCGTTGGCAGCGCCATAGTAGACTCGGCTGGGAGTGTGACAACAATATCGAGGTCAAGTACATGAGATACATTCTTTCAGGCCTTTTTCTGGGGAGTCTCTGTTTGTCTGCGCTTCCCAGCTCAGCCCACCACGCGACGACAGCTTTTTACCACCAGGATCAGTGGGTGGAGATCGAGGGAGTCGTCCAGAGCTGGCTCTTTAGGAATCCTCATCCGGTCCTCTATGTCGAAGCTATCGATTCTGAGGGAGAGACTCGCGTTTTCGAGATTGGCTTTCCTCCCGCAACGATTTTGACGAAGCGAGGGTGGAATCGGGAAACCTTCCGGGAAGGAGAAGTCATTCGAGCCACGGGGCACCCGTCGAAGGCGCCGGGGACCTATGGGCTGAGTGGGGCGGCCATCCATCGGGCGGATGGTACCGAGGTCCGGTAGCGGGCTCCCGCGCCCTGTCGAAAATCAAAGCCCAGCAGAGCGCGGCCCTCAAGACTCCTGCCACGGGCTGTTAGGCCTTGCGCAGGCCAGTGCAAGTTGAATAACATACCTGCTCAGAATCGTCATACCTGCATATCAATTACTATCGTGAAAAGGAGACCTATGACTCGAATCAGTGGAGCCTTGTTGCTGCTCGTTTTAGTCGGGCTGATGGCTCAACCGGGGGAAGCCCGCCCGGAATTCTTCATGCAGTTCCAGAGTGATCCCTTTCGGAACGTTGAGATGGATACCTGTGGGGTTTGTCACGAGAATCCGGGGGGGGGCGGTCCTCGAAACGAGTTCGGCCTGACGTTTGCGGCCGCAGGATTCCAGATCACGCCGTTGATGAGAGCGAATTATCCGGACCGATTTACGGTGACGACACTAGAAACCGGAAATACGCCTACAGTCGGCGAGCCGAACGTCGTCTCAAAGATTTACTTGTCGGACCCGGCCAATGAATTGATGGTTGTCGAGTTTCTATCGATAGACGAGGACAACGCTTTGCTGGATCCCACCCGGCAACTCGTGAGTCTGTTGGGCGGCGCGGTCGGTGGAGAAGAAGACCAGATTCCGGAGAATTCAATGAGCTTCTTCATCACCAGTGCAGGTCCCGGCGACGGGGCCAACCTGGGTGGGCTGGCCGGCGCGGACACGCACTGCCAGTCACTGGCAGAGGCCGCAGGACACATGGACAAGACATGGCGCGCATACCTCAGCACCAGCTTTGATGGGGAGCCCGCGATGAACGCAGGCGACCGCGTCGGTGGCGGCCCCTGGTACAACGCCAACGGACTTCTCGTAGCGCGGGGTGTACTGGACTTGCACAGTGACGCCAACCGGCTCAGCAAAATGGGCTCGTTGAATGAAAGAGGAGAAGTGGTCAACGGCAGGGGAGACGATCCCAACCGTCACGATATCCTCACAGGAACTCTTGCAAACGGCATGGCCGCAATAGACATGAATTGCAGCAACTGGACCAGCAACGGAGACGGCACCGCACTCCTGGGTCACCATGACCGCGAGGGTGGTGGTGACAACGGTAGCTCCTGGAATTCAGCCCATGCTTCGAGAAGTTGCAGCCAGG
Source organism: Terriglobia bacterium (assembly GCA_965218085.1). Taxonomy (GTDB): domain Bacteria; phylum Acidobacteriota; class Terriglobia; order 20CM-2-55-15; family 20CM-2-55-15. The sequence continues at coordinate 2,207,770 of CBDCKF010000002.1, forward strand.
CCGACCTCCAGGCGACTGGCGGTGACGGCTTGTTCTACTGTTTCGCGATCGACTAAGTTGCCGATTCTTTGCGACGGTGTTTTCTCAAGAAGGTCCCTGCCTGGGCGGCAAGGGACCTTCAATTATTTGTGGCTGACAATGCTAATGGAGGGCTGTGGCTCTGATACGATTCCGAGGTGGTGCAATGTTGGTGCGATTTAAAGTCTCAAGATTGAAGGGGACGCCTTGAAATTCGGATATTTTACACTAAGCGACAACGCGTACCCGAACAATGCCCGTTCACCCGAACAGTTCATTACAGAGATTCGCGAGCAGGCGATATACGCCGACCATTTGGGTATGCACTCTGCCTGGATTGGCGAGCACCACTTCGATTCTCTGGGTGTCAATTCGCGTCCGGGTACCTTGCTTGCCAGCATCATTCCGATAACGAAGAATATCCGCCTTGCGCCGGCCGTTGCCGTACTCCCACTGCACCACCCTCTGGATATCGCGGAAGAGTGGGCTACGATCGACCTGATTTCTGGTGGACGGGTAGACTTTGCGGCTGGACGCGGTTACGACCGGCGGGAGTACGATCCCTTCGGGGCTCCGTTCATGGAGTCCGCGGAATTATTTTCTGAGGGAATCGATGTCATTCTGAAAGCCTGGAACTCACCCGGCCCCTGGTCGCACGAAGGTAAGTATTTTCAGATACCGGAAATGCAGATCACGCCGCTGCCGGTTCAGAAGCCAATCCCTTTCTTCATCGCGAGTTTCTCAGAAACCAGCGTCGATATCGCTGCCCAGCGGGGCTTGAACATCATCTACGCACCGTTTGCCGCCGGGATGGTCTTTGGAGGTCTCGACCGGGCCGTAGATATTTACCGGGATAAATGCACCAGTCACGGCCGTACCCCAGGGCGGACGATCTGCAGCTACTTTGTTCACTTTGCGGACACACCCGATGAGGAAGAGTTTGGACGGCAGGCTCAAATGTCATACTTCAAAAACTGCGCCTTGCCTGCTTTCCCGAAGAATCCCACGAAGATGCCACCCACAATGCAGTACTTCATCAAGATCTGCGACATACTCGAGAACATGCAGAAGGAAGACCTGACTGACAAATCGATTCTCATCGGTCCTTCTTCGAAAGCCATCGAAACTCTCAAACGAGTTGAAGCTGCGGGGATTACCGAGGTCATCCTTTATTTCAACGTGGGTAATAAACCCCACCAGTTGGTAAAGGAGCAAATGGCCAAGTTCATGGAAGAGGTTGCGCCCGCGTTCAGCGAAGTTACAGAGACCGCAACAGGCTAGTGGCCTGTAACAGAGGTATTGATAGCAGCGTTCGGAGCGCAACGGGATCGAATGCGAGGCGCGCCGCCCGAGGCAATGCTCTTCCATTCCGAGAAGGTGCAACGACGCAGACGGTCCCGTTGGGCCCGAACCCTTTGGGCCGATGGGGGTTGCCGGCGATCTCGTCGTTGCGAGCCGTCATCGATGTCAGAGCATCGATTTCCGTCTCGCGCCTCGACCTCGCCGGCAAGACCCATCGGCGCTGCTGTCCATACCTCTGTTACAGGCCACTAGATGTACACTTCAGAATTCGAGATAAACCCTTGAGACAGCAAGAGCGAATTCTGAAGCGTACGTCCCATATTCGTTAATCGATGGCGAAACAGTAGAGCAATCCGTCGCCGCCGGTAGCCTGGAGGTTTTCCTGGCCCCCAGCCCAAGGGAATACGGCAGTGATCGGGCGGCTAATCGAATCCGGGGCCGACGTCCGATTGCGATCGACTGACGGGCGCACTGCCCTTGCCGCGGCTCTGGCAGGCGGGCACACAGAGCTTGGGGTCATGTTACGGGGGAAGGAGCCCGCCAACCCGCACGACAGTTTCTTAAAGAGTAATAATTGAAGATCAATCCACAATATTATTTCTTTGATTCAGCAGCAACTGCAAGGACGCGATACTAAGGAGATTATTCATGGACATCCGATGGACGGCGATTGTGGCCCTGGCAGCCATGCTGATGGCCTCGAACACCGGTGTGAGCCGGGCTCAGAACACTGATTGGCCGATGTACAACTATGACCTGCAGGGTACGCGCCATTCGCCCTTGAGCGAAATTAACACGGACAACGTTGAAGACCTTGAGCAGGTCTGGTCCCTTAACCTGGGCCGGCTTGCAGGCTCGGGAAGTCTAACGGGAGGCTCTGAGGCGACACCCATAGTCGTGGCTGGCGTGATGTTCCTGCCGCTTGCCGAGTCGGTCATTGCCCTGGACGCGGAGACGGGAGAGGAGATCTGGACGTATCAGATGTCGATCGATGACCCCCCATCCCGGCGTGGCGTTTCATATTGGGGCGGCAACGGCGATACTGCTGCTCGGGTCTACCTTACCTCAGGCAGCCGGCTAATCGGGTTGAGCGCGTTCACGGGTGAGCCTACGGCAAACTTCGGTGAGGGTGGCATCGTCGATATGGGCCAGGCATACAACGGCGTACCCGCCGTGTTTGAAAACCTTTTGCTCGTGGGGACCAACGGCGTTCCGGGTGCGGTCCGTACCTTTGATACCGTCACTGGAAATTTAGTTTGGGAGTTTCGTTCGGTTCCACAGCCCGGTGAGTTTGGAAACGACACGTGGGAAGGAGACAGTTGGATGGACCGGACAGGGACCTACAGTTGGGCCTTTGCTCCGACCATGGACCCGGAACGCGGAATCTATTACGCAGTATTTGAGACTGCAGGACCGATTGACTACTGGGGTGGAGACCGCGTTGGCGACAACCTCTTTGCGGGTTCGGTAGTGGCGCTGGACATTCGCACAGGCGAACGCCTGTGGCACTACCAGACGGCACACCATGATCTCTGGGACTACGACCTGCCATCGTCGCCCACGTTGTTGGATGTGAACGTGGATGGAGAGATCGTTCCAGTTCTCGCGCAGACCGCCAAGACCGGTTATATGTACATCCTAGATCGTGTGACGGGCGAACCTGTATTCGGGATTGAGGAAGTTCCCATGCCCCCGACCGCGGTTCCCGAGGATCAGGCTTCTTTGACTCAGCCGATACCGGTAAAGCCGCCGGCACTGGCTCGAGTGAGTTACGGCCCCGAAGACCTCGTGACGGCTGAGGACACCAATGCCGAACATGCCGCTTTCTGTGCCGAACTGGTTGAGCGCAGCGGAGGCTTCTACAACGTCGGTCCGTTTACACCTTATGTGTTCCGTGAAGCTGGTGCGCCTCCGTATTCCACGGTTATCTTTCCCGGATCCGTGGGGGGCGCTAACTGGGGTGGAAACACGGCCGATCCGAGCCTGGGCTATGTCATCGTAAACACGATGAGCGAAGCCAGCTTTGGTTGGATCGAGAGAAGTCCCGAGGGTGAACGCGTGCCCTACAGGCGGAACAGTATCGTCGGCCGGACGTCGCGGTTCCAGTGGTTCGACAATACTCCCGATTCCGGCGGCAACATTGTTGGAGCGGGTGAGATGGGTTGGCCCTGCCAGAAGCCACCCTGGGGTGAATTGGTTGCAGTCAACGCCAATACCGGCGACATCGCCTGGAGAGTTCCTCTCGGCATTACAGAAGAACTTCCTCTGGAAAAGCAGAAGACAGGCCGACTGAATTTTGGTGGCCCAATATCTACGGCGGGCGGTCTGGTGTTCATCGGTGCCAGCAATGACCGACGATTCCGTGCCTTCGATACCCGAACGGGTGAAGAACTCTGGACCCAAGCCATCGCGATGAGCGCACACGCCGTTCCGATTTCCTATGAAGTTGAAGGCAAGCAGTATGTTGCAATCATTGCCGGTGGACAACGCGGGGACATCGACGACCCGGGACCCGACGGAGCCGAGGCAGTCATCGTTTTCGCTCTGCCATAGCGACACTCGGATGGGGATAGACTCTCTGTTTTAGCAACAGAAGGTGTCTGTCCCCATTGTTCTAAAGTCGCCCCGGATCGAGTCTCCCTGGTTGGAAGTTCGCGATAGAAGATTTCGCTCGGTCGTTCAAACGGCCATCCTGGCCGAACGACCGGCGACCCTCGCCATCATCCTGATGGCGAGGCCTATTAGGGATCACGTAATTTAAAAGGGGTCCCCAAAATGACCCGCACCGGTCCGACGGTGCGGGTGGACCGCTTTCAGAGTGAAGACGCGGAGCCGAGGCGTTTAGAGTAAATAAATGATCGGCTCGGACCAGGATCAAACTCTTAAGCACTTAACTTCCAACCGAGAACACCCGTACTCAGGAGGAATGCGAATGGGCCCGACCCTGCTGCCAACATCTCTCGTCGGATCCTATGCCCAGCCGGACTGGTTGATCGATCGCGAGAAACTGGCGTCGCGCTTTCCACCCCGCGTTCGGGCCGCCCAGCTTTGGCGTGTGGATTCGGAGTGGTTGGAGGAAGCCCAGGACGATGCGACTCTTTTGGCGATCCGTGATCAGGAACGTGCAGGTCTGGACATTATTACCGACGGTGAGATGCGGCGGGAAAGCTACTCGAACCGCTTCGCGACGGCGCTGGAGGGCGTCGACATAGAGAACCCAGGAACTGCGCTCGATCGCAGTGGCCATCCCAATGCGGTTCCGCGCGTCACCGGCAAAATTCGCAGAAAACGCCCCATCCAGGTGCGTGACGTTGAGTTTCTGAGAGCCAACACCGATCGCTTGGTGAAGGTCACCGTACCCGGTCCCTATACAATGTCCCAGCAGGCTCAAAACGACTTCTACGAAAACGTGGAAACAATGTCATTGGACTATGCAGCAGCCGTGAACGAAGAAATCAAGGATTTGTTCCGAGCGGGAGCGGACGTGGTTCAGATCGATGAACCTTACATGCAGGCCCGACCGGAAAAAGCGCGCGAACATGGGTTGAGAGCCCTCAACAGAGCTCTTGAGGGTGTGGACGGGAAAACAGCCGTCCATCTCTGCTTTGGCTACGCGGCGATCATCCACGAGAGGCCGGAAGTCTATTCCTTCCTGCCCGAACTGGACGCGGCGAACGTAGATCAGATCTCGATCGAAACGGCGCAGTCTTCGCTCGACTGCAAGGTGCTGGAAACTCTTCCTGGCAAGACGATTATTCTGGGAGTGATCGACCTTTCAACAGATCAAGTGGAAACGCCCGATGTCGTGGCCCAACGTATCCATCGGGCCTTGCCGCACGTTGATCCAGAGCGTGTCATTGTGGCACCGGACTGCGGCATGAAGTACCTGCCGCGTGCGGCAGCCTTCGGTAAGATGCAGGCTATGGTTGCCGGTGCCGGTCTGGTTCGGTCTGAACTCGCCTAGAAAGAAAAAGTAGTAGAAATTAGAGACAGGCCGTTCTCTTTTTACTCCGGGGGCGCGAAACGGCGTGCCTCGCACTCCAGCCGGATCATTCGTACGTGGCTCTGTCCCGCCCCATCCAGGGGATGGCGCGCCAGATAGGCGTCCACAAATTCGGACACGAACCGATCCCGGATTCGAGCCGGAACGTGCTGTGTGTACGGTATCCATGTGGTTCGGATCCATCCAGCCAAGCCTTCCCGTCCGGGATGGACCATGTCTTTTTCCACAAGTTCCAAACGGGTCGCCGTGAATCCCGCAGCAGGCAACCAGGTTTCATAGTCGGTTGTTGAATAGAAATAGTAGGGGAAGTCGAATTCTGAAAAATAGTGAGCCCACTCTTTCCTGTGGATCACTGCATCCATGGCATTCACAATGCCGGCCGCATTCCCTTCGCCGCCGCAGGAAACGATGAGCGTACCGCTGGGTTTTAGAAGGCGGGCCGCCCCCGCCAGGAAAGCCGGGTGGTCGTCCACCCAGTGGAGGGCCGCATTAGAGAAAACGATGTCAAAGCTTCGATCCGAGATCAGCCGGCGGGCATCCATCTGCTCGAATGCCAAGTTGGGGTAATCATCGGGCCCATGGTGCCGAGTCGCGTAATCGACGAATGCGGCGCTGCTGTCGATCCCAAGAACGAATCCCTCGGGCAGGGCTCGGGAAAGTTCTGACGTCACCCCGCCGTTTCCGCACCCGACGTCCAGTACCGATTCGTCCCCTGAGAGATCGAGACGCGCGATCAGTTCGCGGGCCCATGCCAGTTGAGCGCTTGAGTTCTCGGCGTAATCAACGGGGTTCCATTCCACCCTCAGAGACTATGGTATGGGTTGACTTGACACAAATGCCGGGGCTTAACCGGCGACAGTTGGCAGTCGGGTGTCAGGTCCTGACGATCACTCGGCCACTTCCTCTTGAAGGTACAACAAGCTATAATCTGTCGTTGCGCGTCCGGGCCCCCGAACGCGTTGCCATACTGTATCGATAGTGTTTTGGGAGATCAGAGCAATCCCGCCATCCACTTTCATTAAAGAGAGCTGAAGTGTCCCGTTTCGAAAAGGCTGAAACCACTCTGCTGCGTTACCAGCTGGATCAGCCCGTGGGCGGATCCGGTGTCTCGGCGATGGATGTCGTATTGGTTGAGCTGACCGACTCCGATGGTGCGACCGGGTTGGGGTTCGCGTACGTGATCGGCGGTGAGGGCGGGGAAGTCGTTCTGGCCGCAGCCCGCTCGGCGATCGAAAGACTGGTCCTCAATCAAGCCTTAGTCCCCCCGCAGTCCCTCTGGCGCCGCGTCCTGGCCAGTTTTAATCGCACCGGTCTGGGGCCGAATATGGTCGCACTGGCAGCCATAGATGTCGCGGCTTGGGACATGGAAGCCCATCGACGGGGAGTGCCGATGGGTGTGGCCATGGGCGGTGCGTCACGCGCTGTTCCGGTCTATGGGAGTGGCGGTTTTACCCCCAACCAGTCCCCAAAGGAGGCAGCGGACACGGCTCTGGCCCACACTGCGCGGGGGCTTTCAGCCGTTAAGCCAAGGGTGCGGGGCGCCTCAAGTGACGCTGCATTGATGGGAGCGGTACGAGCGGCTCTACCTCCGAATGTGGAAGTAATGTTCGATGCCAACGAAAAGTGTGATCTCATCCGTGCGCGTCGTCTGCTCGCCGAAGCCCGGGACCATGGGGCTCTTTTTGTCGAGGAGCCGTTGCCTGCATACGCCCTCGCCGGCTACCGTTCATTGGCCCCAGGCCCTGTCGCCCTGGCCGCGGGTGAACACCTGCAGGGACGGACCTCGTTCCTACCCTTCCTTTCGGAAGGTCTGGTGGGACTGATCCAGCCGGACCTGTCGATGGCAGGAGGATTGACACCTGTATTAGAGATTGCAACGATGGCCGAAGCCTTTGACGTGTCGATGGCCCCGCATTTTCTTCCGGGTCTCTTTGTCCACGTGGCAAGTGTCTCGCCTGCCGTGACATGGCTTGAAGAATTTCCCTTGCTGGAGCCTCTGTTTGAGGGCTGGCCCGAACTCGGTTCAAACGGTCTTTTGGAGCCGCGCGAGGTTCCGGGGCATGGTTTGAGCGTAGCTGAGGACGTCCGGAAGAAATTCGCTCTTCGCAAATGAGATATTATGATCCGCCTTAGGTAAGCGCAGGGAAGGCATAAGAATGACTATTGCGACCACCCATCCAGCGACCGGGGAAGTTCCGAAGACCTTCGATCCGCTTTCGCAGGCTGAAATTCAGGACAAGATCCAACTGGGGGCTGAAACCGACGTGGGTCCCCTGGCGAATGCGGAATCTGTCAAGACTCTTGACCGAGATGTGCAGGCAACCATCGATGCGGGAGCGGTTTTTATCAATGCAATGGTGGCCACGGATCTCCGAATGCCGTTAGGCTGCGTAAAGTCGTCCGGTCACGGTCGGGAACGGTGTGTCCATGGTATAAGAGAATTTACGAACATCAAGACTGTTTGGGTTGAATAACGACAAGCGAAGCTGGGCTTGAGAGGCCGAAAATGCTTCCAACCGGGTGATTGATTAATGGCGAATCTTGGGTATGTGGGTTTGGGCGAGATGGGCGGCCTGATGGTGAAGCGGTTGTTGGAGAAGGGCCACGCCGTAACGGGCTATAATCGAACAAAGTCGAAGGCTGAGTGGCTGATTGATCTAGGTATGGTCTGGGCCGGTTCTCCCCGTGAAGTCTGTGAAGCCGCCGATATGACGCTTTCAATGGTCAGTGATTCGAAGGCTGTGACAGAAATCGCTGAAGGACCCCACGGCTTGTTGGCTGGACTCAGCACCGGCAAGATATTGATTGAGATGAGCACGATCAAACCCGGAGTGAGTGTCGCCATAGCCGAACGCGCACGAGAGAAGGGCGGCGACATGGTCGATGTGCCTGTTTCCGGCAGCCAACAGACGCTTCGGGACGGCAAGCTCTCGATGATGGTCGGTGGACGGCCCGAAACCTTCGAGAAGGTGAAGCCGATCCTGGCGGACATCGGCCCGCAGACGACTTACATCGGCGAAAACGGTCGTGCCCTGGCTATGAAACTCGCGGCCAACATCAGTGTTGCAGTGCAGATCCTGGCTTTCGCTGAAGGAGTCCTGCTTGCAGAGAAGAGCGGTGTCGATCGCAAGACAGCCGTCGATTTCCTGACACACAGCGTCCTGGGTTCTGCGCTCGTGCAGTACCGGGGACCCTTCGTTCTCGAAATGCCGGAGCAGGCCTGGTTCAACGTCAACATGATGCAGAAGGACCTGCTTCTCGCGCTGGAACTTGGGCGCGAGCTTGATACCGTTTTGCCGACGGCCTCGACAGCGAACGACCTCATGACAGTTTCGAGAGGCATGGGCTTCGCCGATCAGGACTTCGCCGTCGTTTTTAAGACCTTGGAAAGAATGTCTGGAGTTACAGAATGACAAAATCTGCAAATCCCCACACTGCGGTTGAAGTCGAACAATGGCTTGGCATGTATCGGGGCATGCAAAAAATCCGTTTGTTTGAGGATGCGGCGAACGAGCTCTACACCGCAGCGATCATGCCGGGCTTGGCACACCTATACTCGGGCGAGGAAGCAATCGCTGTAGGTGTATGTGAAGCGCTTCGGAGAGACGACTACATTACCAGCACGCACCGTGGACACGGCCATTGCGTTGCGAAGGGAGCGGCCCTGGACCGGATGTTCGCTGAATTACTGGGCAAGCGAGCCGGGTACTGCAAGGGAAAGGGGGGGTCGATGCACATCGCTGACCCCGATACGGGCAACCTGGGCGCCAACGCCATTGTCGGTGGAAGCATTGGCATCGCAACGGGTGCGGCGTTTTCATCCAAGCGGCTGGGTACGGATCAGGTCGCGGTTTGTTTCTTCGGTGACGGGGCACTTGGACAGGGATTGCTATATGAAGCCATGAACATGGCCGCTCTCTGGAAGCTGCCCGTTATCTACGTATGCGAGAACAATCTATACAACGAGTACACGCACAATTCCGAAACCCTCGCGGGCGACATCCTGGAGCGCGGCTCCTCGTTTGGAGTGCCGGGTCATCATGTGGATGGCCAGGATGTGCGCGCCGTTTACAACATTACGAAGGCGCTTGTAGAGCGAGCCCGCAAGGGAGAGGGGCCTTCCTATCTGGTTGCCGATACCTACCGCTTCCACGGGCATCACGTCGGCGATATCAACCGTGCGTACTATCGTTCCAAGGAGGAAGAAAAACTGTGGAAGACCGATCGCGATCCGATCAAGAATTTCGGTGCGTGGCTGGTCGCTGAACAGGTTGCCGATAGTAACGGTCTGAGTCAGATCGAGGCTGAAGTTCAGAACGAAATCGACGCGGCCGTCCAGTTTGCGAAGGACGCCCCCTACCCGGCTGTCGAAGAGGTGGATCAAGATGTCTATGCCTGAAACTCAAACTGCAGTACGTCAACTCACGCTGGGCGAAGCTGTTCGCGAGGGACTTTCCGAAGAATTGCGGCGCGATCCGACTGTTCTCATTCTCGGCGAAGATATAGCCGAGGCCGGAACCGCCTTTAAGGTCCTGACCGGCATGGTCGACGAGTTTGGGCCCGAACGCGTTCTGGATACGCCAATATCGGAACCCGGCTTTACCGGAATTGCGGTCGGTGCTGCCATGACGGGGCTGCGACCGGTAGTGGACATCATGTTTGGTGATTTCATAGGACTCACCATGGATCAAATGGTGAACCAGGCCGCGAAGATCCACTACATGTCGGGAGGCAAGTGGAAGGTCCCGATGGTCATGCGGACGACACTGGGCGCAACCAGACGGACCGGGGCACAGCACTCGCAATCGTTGCATGCATGGTTCTGCCACGTGCCGGGCTTAAAGGTCGTCATGCCGTCGACCCCTTACGATGCCAAAGGACTGATGAAAACCGCGATTCGGGACGACAACCCCGTGGCGTTTTTCGAAGACAAGATGATGTACGGGCTGAAAGGTCCGGTCCCCGAAGAGGAGTATACGATTCCTTTTGGGGTGGCCGACATTAAACGTGCAGGCGAGGACCTGACCATTGTGGCTACCAGCAGCATGGTCCAGGTAGCCTTAGGTGCGGCCAAGATGTTGGAAGAATACGATATTAGCGCCGAAGTAGTCGATCCGCGCACGCTGTGGCCCCTGGACGAGCAGACCATTCTGGATTCGGTGAAGAAAACTTCCCGTGTAATCGTGATGGACGAAGGATACGGGCGGTACGGCGTCATGGCTGAGCTCGCTGCGGTTATTGCGGAAGGTGCTTTCTTTGATCTGGAAGCGCCCGTAAAGAGAATAGGCGCGATGCACGTCCCCGTTCCGTTCTCTCCCCCGCTGGAAGATGCGACGGTGCCGACCGAAGAGATTGTAGTTGAAGCGGCAAAGGAGCTTTGCGGTTAGGATTGGACGCACAAAAGCGACGCCCTTTTCGATCAGTTCCAGCGGCTCAAGCTGATGATGCAGGTGCCGCCATCGGCTTGAACCGGCAGCTATTGATCCCCAAGGGATTTTCAACTATTCTCAGCTCATCCCAAGTCGAGAGAGAGGACCTATGATCCAAGAACCCGTTTCAGTCGAGAACACACAGGTTCAAGAAGTTGTGGCCCAAGCCCGCGTGGCGCAAGCGGCCTTCGAGTCGTTTTCTCAGGAGAAAGTGGACGCGATCGTCAAAGGCATCGGCAAATATGTTTACGATAATGCCGCAGAGTTGGCGAAGCTCGCCGTCGATGAGACTGAAATCGGCTTATATGAGGACAAGGTTCTCAAGAACAAAGGCAAGGCCCGCATTATCTGGAACAGCCTGAAAGGCAAAAAATCCCGAGGCGTCATTGACGAGGACCCCGAGACCAACATGGTATTCGTGGCCAAACCCATGGGCGTGGTTGGAGCCGTGACGCCGATCACCAATCCGATCGTGACGCCGATGTGCAACGCGATGTTCGCTATCAAGACGGGAAACTCGGTGATTTTTGCTCCCCATCCCAAGGCCCAGAAGTGCACACGAATTCTGGCTGAAGGCTTCATGAAGGTCGTGAAAGATCATGGTGGACCCGACGATCTGATTCAGACCTTGCCTGAGGTATCAATAGAAGCGACCCAGGAACTGATGCAGGCCGTGAACGTGGTCGTCGCCACCGGCGGCGCGGCCATGGTGAAGGCTGCTTACTCTTCGGGCAAGCCTTCCTTTGGAGTGGGGGCTGGCAACGTGCCTGTGATCGTGGATGAGGATGCGGAACTCGCCGACGCCGCAGAAAAGATCGTTGCCGGCGCATCCTTTGACAACGGTATCATTTGCTCGCACGAACAGTTCGTTCTGGTTCCGGATAGGAAGTACGCCGAGGCAGTGGAATCGTTCGAGGCCACAGGCAAGGTGTGGTTCACCGAAGACGAAGCACTGGTTCAGAAGTTTCGGGATGTCGTGTTTCCGGGCGGTCAGCTCAATAAGGACGTTGTTGGCAAGTCCTGCCGGGAAATCGGGGCCCTGGCCGGTGCCGATGTTCCTGAAACTGCCCGCATCATCCTTCTCCCCGCCAAAGGAGCGGGCTCTGAGGACGTTCTTGCCAAAGAAAAACTCTGCCCTGTAGTGGCCATCCTTCCCTACAAAGATTTCGCCGAAGCTGTTGCCAAGGCGAAAGCCAATCTTCTGGTGGAAGGTGCGGGGCATTCCGCGGGCCTGCATTCGGGGAACGAAGCCAACATTCGCTACGCCGGCCTGGAACTACCAATAAGCCGTCTGGTTGTGAACCAATCGTGCTCCTCCACCGCCGGCGGTTCTCTGACAAACGGTTTTGCGGCCACCACCACTCTCGGGTGCGGCTCTTGGGGCGGCAACTCGATTTCAGAGAATCTGGACTACAAACACCTCATGAACGTCTCGCGAATCGGCAAGGTGATCGCGGACAAAAAGGTTCCGACGGATGAAGAAATCTGGGCATGAGACCTGCCCATGATTGCCGATTCAGTTTGATCCGACTGCCCTTCGGGCCCGAAGGGTAGCAATTGCGATGCACACCGCGAGCACGCGCCTCCTGCAAGTCCGCGAGTTCCGGAGATGATCGAAGCCGGCGCAAAAACAGATCAAGTGTGAGCTACAGACTGAAGGCTTCCGTCCTACTAACAAAGACAAGTAAACGCTATGGCTAAAAATGTTGTGATGCCTGCGCTCGAGATGGCGCAGGAAACGGGCACGATTGTTGCGTGGCTCAAGAAAGAAGGCGAGGCCGTCACCAAGGGCGAACCGCTTCTCGAAATCGAAACCGACAAGGCAACCGTAGAAATAGAGGCTCTGGCCAACGGTGTTCTTGCCGGTGTCAAGGCCACTGAAGGCGAAGAAATACCGGTGGGCGAGACAATCGCATGGATCGTTGCTCCCGGCGAAGAACCGCCTAAGGAAACCACGGCGGCAGTTTCCGGCCGGACCATGTCTCAGAAGTCTCAATCGAGTTCCGGTTCAGCCGCTCCTTCCGCGAAGGCCTCTGCCGCCGGCCAGAAGAAGGCGGGTGGTGGCGGGAAGGTTTCTCCGAAGGCCCGGCGCCTCGCTAAAGAACATGGCGTCGATCTCTCAACGGTTCAGGGAACGGGCCCCGATGACGCGATCACTGGCGAGGACATTCTCGCTGCTGCGAAGTCCCCCCCGTCCGGTGGAGCGGAGCCCACGTCTTCCACGCCTCCCCTCAGTACTGTCGCTCGCCTGATGGCCGAGCGGACCACTCAGAGCTGGAACGAAGCCCCCCACTTTTTCCTGATCCGTGATGTGGATGCTACGGCGCTGAACGAGCTGCGGGCAAAAGTGAGACCGGGGATTGAAGCCGACAAGGGCGTCAAAGTAACCCATACCGATATTCTGGTTTCCCTGATTGGCCGTGTCCTTGTGAACCATCCCAAGATGAATGCGAGTTGGGACGGAAAGGGGATCCGATTTAATCAGGAGGTCAACGTTTGCGTCGCGATGGCCGTGGAAGACGGGGTGGTGAGTCCCGTGATTGCTGAAGCCAACGTGGCGGATCTCGGCGACATTGCTGTTCGGCGGCGGGATCTGACCGAGCGTGCCCGCTCAGGTAAGTTGAAGCTCGATGACATAACTGGGGGGAATTTTACGGTCAGTAATCTTGGGATGTTCGGCATCGATGCGTTCACGGCCATCATAGTGCCGCCACAGGCGGCCATACTTGCTGTCGGAGCGATTGCCGATCGTGTGGTGCCAGTCGAGGGCGAGCCGGGAATCCGGCCCATCATGACGATAACCTTGTCGAGCGACCATCGCGTCGTCGATGGCGCGCAGGCTGCAGTCTTCCTCAACGATCTGGTTGAAGCGATCAAGAATCCCTCAAGCGTGCTGTAGGGGATTCGGGACTGACACCAGTTTCAGCTGCTACTGCACTCGCTTGGAAGTTCGGTTATTGGCAGCTTCGCCCGACCTATCGGATCATCTTTTTCTACTGATGCCTCAGCTCCGCTTCGTTGTCCATCCGCACCGTCGGACCGGTGCGGATCCTTTTCGGGGCCTTCTTCGAAGTTCGGCTAATCCCCATTGGCCTCGCCATCAGGATGATGGCGAGGGTCGCCGGCCGTTCAGACAGGATGTCTGAACGAACGGCCGAGCGAAATCCGGTACCGGAATTAGGGGACGGAGGTCGAGGTCCCGAAGCACGACATCGTTCATTCTGGAATTAGGTCTCTGTCCCCCCTACGGCAAAACCGGCGCGACGTACTCCAGCGTGTAGTTGAAGATCCATACCAGAAAGAGCACGATCGGCACGTGTACGACAAACTGCAGCATCGAGTAACCGACGATGTCGCGCGCCTTCAAGCCCAGGATTCCCAACAGCGGCAACATCCAGAACGGATGGATCAGGTTGGCCAGGGCTTCGGTCGCGTTGTAGGTTTGGACCACCCAACCCAGATGGACCTCCAACGATTTTGCGGCTTCCAGAACATAGGGCGCTTCGATCAGCCATTTTCCACCCGCCGACGGTATGAATAAGCCAAGGAACGCTGAGTAGATACCGACCAGAATCGGAAACGTATGCCGTGTCGAAACGGCGACGAAGAACTGCGCCAGCCGTACTGCCAGACCCGACTCCGTCATGATCCTCACCATGCCGGCATAGAGGGGGTACTGTACGAGCACTCCGGCCACGGATGGTACCGCCCGGCCGACAGAATCCATGAACGAAACGGGTCGCCAGTGCAGCAGAAGCCCGGCGATCAGAAACAGGAAGACGTAGTGGTTTAACTCCATCAATATACTTGCGCCGTTGGCGCTGACTTCGGAGATCAAGTAAAGGATGCCCAAGCCCGATATCAGGACCGTCAACAAGGGGCTGTATTCCAGCCATTCGCCTGCTTTCTGAGGCCGGCCTACCCGGGGCGTCGCGGGTGTGTAAGTGACCCCCATGTCTTCCATGCTGCGCGCCTGTCCCTTTTCGGGAGCTGAGTAGTAAGCGAGCGCCATCGACACGACAATCAAGATTAGGGCTGTGGCGATGCTCTGCCATAGACCGATCGTCTGTCGGAGGGGAATAACGCCGCTGATCTCGGCGATTGACTCCGGCAGCGAATCGGGTGCCGCCATGATCAGCGCTGCCGAAGACGTCAGTCCCAGGGCCCACACGCTGCCTATACCCAGATAACCGGCGGCGCCAACAGCGCGATAGTCAGCTCCCGAGACGCGGTGGGTCACCTCCCGTGCGAGGAGGCCGCTGAAAATCAGGCTGAAGCTCCAGGAGAGGCAGGAGGAGAGCATCGAAAACAGGGCAACGAAGGCTGCGGCGCTTTTTCCGTCCCACGGAATGCCTGCTATCCGTTGGATAAAAGCGAATACCGGCGGGGAAGTTGCCACCGCGTATCCTGTGATGATGATCATCGTCATCTGCATCGTGAAGGCGACCAGATCCCAGAAGCCCGCGCCGAACCATTCAGCAGTCTGAACAATCGAGTTGCCGATCAGCAGACTTGCGGCGAACACGATCGTGACTGCGACGAGGGCCAGAGCAAACGCGTCCGGGAACCAGCGTTCAAAGAAACCAGACAGTCTGAGGCCAATTACAGCCAACCAGGATCCGCTCAGGGGTTCGTCAGCTTTCATAGGCGACAGATCATATCAAATCACTGATCCGTACCAGCGGTCGGATCAATCCGGACGGGTAGCATATTCGGAGCCTATTTGATTACTGATTTCTGACTGTCTATAGTTCAGTACGGTGACCATAGACAGATTCGGAGGGGACACGGAATGAGACGCAGCGAAAACAGGTTTCTGACCACTCACACGGGCAGTCTCAGCCGTCCTCCGGTGCTGGCGGAGTTTGCGCGCGCGCGACAACAGGGAATCGTCAACGAGGGAGTGTACCGAAAGCAACTCGCGGAATCCGTGGCTGGAGTCGTCGCCCGGCAGGTGGAGGCCGGTATAGACATCGTCAACGACGGCGAATTCGGCAAGTCCACGAGTTGGTCGCTTTACGCTCTGAAACGTCTGAGCGGCATCGAATTGCGTCCGGCCGAGGCCGGAGTGAATCCTTTTGACAGAGGAGCCGAACGGCAACTGTTCAGGGAATTTTATGAAGACCTGGAGAGTAGCCACGACAGGAAGTGGTCGGTCGTTACCCGGTTCGACGCCGTGTGCGTGGCACCCATTGAGTACACCGGGCTGAACGAGCTCAATCGTGATATTGGCAATCTGAAAGCGGCAATCGAGGATCTGGACATCGCCGAGGCATTTCTGCCCGTTGCGGCGCCGGCGAGCGCTATTCCGGACCGCAAGAACGAGTACTACAAAAACGATGAAGAGTGTGTCGTCGCGCTGGCAGAGGCGCTACGAACCGAATACCGTACGATTGTTGATGCCGGCTTCTTGCTGCAAGTGGACGACGCCCGCGCCGCCGTGACCTATGACAGGATGGTGCCCCCGGCGAGTTTTGAGGAGTATTACAAGTGGGTCGAACGCCATGTCGAGGTGCTGAACCACGCTCTCGAGGGGATTCCGGAAGACCGTATTCGGTACCATGTGTGTTGGGGCAGTTGGCCGGGTCCCCATGTCACAGACGTTCCGCTTGAAAAAATCGTCGGCCTCGTTTTGAAAGTCCGGGCGGGCGCATACCTGCTGGAAGCCGCCAACGTCCGGCACGAACACGAATGGCAAGTTTGGAAAGACGTGAAGCTGCCTGAGGGTAAGATACTGGTCCCCGGCGTCATCAGCCACAGCACCAATCTGGTTGAACATCCGAAGCTCGTTGCCGAACGTCTGCTCAAGTTCGCCAGTGTAGTGGGACGCGAAAACGTCATTGCGGGAAGCGATTGCGGTTTCGCGCAGGAAGAATTCAATAGCCGGGTCCATCCCACTGTCATGTGGGCAAAGCTGGAGGCAATGGCGGAGGGCGCGAAGATTGCGACACAGGAACTTTGGTGCTAGACGCCTGTGGGTAGGAGGGTCGGACCCAAAGTGTAGATACTCTCTGTGAGCGCTTCCCTCGCCGTGCTTTTGTCGTTATAGCTTCGCCTCATTCTCATGAAGTTTTAGGGACTTCTCGGGCCACAAAGTGTCTCAATGGGCCGAAGCCGATAGCAGGAGCTGGGGGAGTAACGTAAAAGTTGTGTTTCGTGATTTCCAGTTGAGAGAGAATGATAGATTCGTCGTCCGGGCTGTGGGAACTGTGCGGACGCCGGAGGTGTTCCAAGGGCCTGTGGAAATCATCAAGAAGAAGCCGCCGAAGGCGACCGATTCCCCCGATTTCCATAGGCCCGGCAGTTTCCACAGCCCCCGTCGCCCGCTGAAATTGAAGCGGGCTCCAGTTCACGCTGGAGCCCTAGACCTGAGTCATCAGTTATTCAGTTATGGAGTTGAACCCAATGTCTACAGATCCGAATGAAAGCGTACCATCAGAACAGATTTCTGAATCCACAAAAACACAGATCCAGACCCTGCTGGCCTCCGGGCTGGCCGATCTGAGCCTGCGCGAGGTACTGGGGACCCTGTTGTCGGGCCTCAGTGTGGCCGAACGGGACCTGCATCTTGAACACCGCCCCGACGACCGTCCCAATGGTTTTTACGATCGCTCCCTCCAAGTGGGCAGCGTTCCGATCGATATCCGTGTCCCTCGAACCCGTAACGGGGATTTCCGTCCCGCGAACCTACCATCCCCGTATCAGCGCGGCTACCCTGAAGAAATCGAGTCCATCTTGCTGGGACTGCTGGCCTCATCCCGTTCGGTCAATGCGGCCCGGGAGGCGCTTCAGAAGATGGGCCTGTCCGGGTCCCAACAGGATCTGGAACGGGTGGCGTCGGGCCTGATCGAAGAACTCGATCTTGGCAACAGCCGGCCACTGGACACGGATCTGCTGGCCCTATTCGTGGATGGCAAGTACGTCGAACTCCGCGACGGCGACCGGCTGCGTCCGGCCTGTATCTACCTGGTGGTGGGTCTAGGCCGCGACGGCAAGAAGCGTGTCCTGGCCTGCATTGCCAAACCCGGCCGCGAGAATCTCGAAGACTGGAAGGGGGTTCTCCGCTCTCTGATCGAGCGCGGTCTCCGACGCGTCATGATCTTCGTCCAGGACGATTTCTCCGGCCTTCTCAAGGTCAGCGAAGGCTTCTTTCCCAATGCTGATATCCAGCTCTGTACCGTCCACATGCAGCGCAATGCTAAGAGCCATCTCTCCAAATCCGACGCCGCCGAGTTTCAGCAACGCTTCCGTGCCATCAAGTCCTCCTGGTGTGAGGATGTCGGCAACCAAGGGTTCGAGGAACTCTGTGACCGCTTCGCCCAGCACTATCCCTCCTGGATCGCGGGGCTCCGCAAGAAACGGACTCACTAT
Source organism: Terriglobia bacterium (assembly GCA_965218085.1). Classification (GTDB taxonomy): domain Bacteria; phylum Acidobacteriota; class Terriglobia; order 20CM-2-55-15; family 20CM-2-55-15. The sequence continues at coordinate 2,225,893 of CBDCKF010000002.1, forward strand.
CTCGCCTTCCTCAAGTATCCCGACCTCATGCGCAAATCGTTTTCCACCACCAACCTCGTCGAGGCCGTCAACGGACAACTGGAAATTATGCGCCGCAATTCGGGCGGCTACTTTCACTCCGAAGACACCCTCAAGTTCAAACTCGGCTTGGCCGTCTCTCACCTCCACAACGGCCGTTGGAAATCTCCGGCCACTTCCATCCATTCCGCTCTTCATCAGCTCAACGCCATGTTCCAATCCCGCTTTGAAGAGGACTTATGATCCCCTCCTCAAACACAACTTTCTTGACAAGAGCTGGAGCTGTACGCGGGTCGGTTACACCCGCATATTTCGTTCTAAATCATTGATTCGTAGACGTAATGCTCCCCACTAAAGTGGGTTGACTCGGACCTGAGTCGGGGTATAGCATTCAAGAGTCACTAGTGTCTGTTCCAAATTGAGAATTTAGGAGAACCAAGCGAGTAGAAACCGTTTCGCTTAAGACGTGGAGGAAAACTTTTTATGAAGCAGTTAGCTAGATATTTTCTGGGCGTGGTGCTGGTGACCACACTTGTATCCATGCCAATGTTTGCGCAGGGTACAGCCCAGATTACAGGAACCGTTTCGGACGCCACAGGCGCATTGCTGCCGGGCGTGGACGTGACCTTGACGAACATCGCCACGGGCGTCACCCGTGCGGTGGTCAGTAACGAAACCGGAGCCTATTCGTTGCAGAGCCTTCCGATTGGTGCCTACCAGTTGGAGGTGAGCCTGCCGGGCTTCCAGACCTTCGTGCAGACCGGCGTTCTGGCAGTCAACGACTCGGCCAATATCAATGTGAGCTTGCAGGTTGGCCAGGTGGCGCAGACCATCGAGGTCCAGGCCAATGCAGCCCTCGTTGAGACCCGTACCGTGGGTGTCGGCGAACTCATTGAAAGCGAACGAATTCTGGAACTGCCCTTGAACGGTCGGAACGTGACCGAGTTGATCGTTCTCTCGGGTGCCGCGGTGTCGACGGGGACGTCGTCTTCGCGGAGCATGCCGGGGCAGCAGGAGATTTCGGTTGCGGGCAGCCAGCAAGGCGCCGTGGCCTACCTTTTGGACGGTGCGCCCCACAACAACTGGTACGACAACCTGGCTTTGCCGTTGCCGTTCCCGGATGCGCTGGGTGAGTTCAAGGTGGAATCCAGTGCGCTGCAGGCCAGCCAGGGCTTGCGCTCGGGTGCGAACGTCAACGCCGTCACGCGCTCTGGAACGAACGAATTTCATGGAAACCTGTTCTGGTTTGTAAGGAATGACTTGTTCGGTGCTCGCGAGTATGGGGCCTCACGCAACAGCACTCTAAAGAGGAACCAGTATGGTGGGACCATCGGCGGACCGATCGTCGAGAACCAGCTGTTCTTCTTTACCGGTTACCAGGGCACGATTCAGCGGCGGGATCCCGGGACCACGGAAGATTACCTCCCGACGCCCTACGCTATCTCTACAGGCGACTGGAGCCGGATGTTGGATCCATCATGCAGACCGCCGACTTCTAGTCTGTCCTCGACGCTCGAAGATGGCACGACGGCGTCCGGCTATACGGGTGGGAACCAGATCGATCCGGCCCTGTACAGCCCGGTCGCGATGAATCTTATCTCTCGACTGCCGACCAACCTGACCGACGACTGTGGTCGGATCCTATACGGAGACGTCCTGCAAGACGACGACTGGCAGCTGGTCAGCCGCGTGGACTATCAGCTGTCCGACTCCCACTCCCTCTTGGGCCGTGTTCTGGTCACAACCGCGGATAGACCGAACCCATTTTCGATAACAGGCAATCCGCTGTCCAGCACCGTTGCCGGTTGGGATGACATGGCGCAGTCGGTCACGCTGGGCGACACCTGGCTGATAAACCCGACAACGGTGTTGTCGACGCGTGTGGCTGTCAACTACAGCGAAGTTTTACGTCTGGGTGCGGAATTCTTCAGCTGGGTCGATCTGGGCGTCAACGACTACTTCACTTACCCGGACGTGACGCAGTTTCTGCGGATGACCGCGGATGACGGTTTCTCGCTGGGCGGTTGTACGACCAATCCGGCGCCGTTTAAGACATTCTCGGCCAGTATCAATTCGGACCTGAGTCTGTCGCGCGGCGACCACCAGTGGGGTTTGGGTGGATATTTCAATCGACTGGACTCCAACGGATACGCCAACTGTAACTCGGCCGGGAACTTCGATTTTGAAGGGAACCATACCGGCTGGGGCCTGGCCGACTTGATGATCGGTCAGACGAATGACTTCACGCAGGCGACGCCGAACACGGCGCTGTCGAAGAAGTGGGTCGGCGCACTCTATATGGCCGACACCTGGCGCCTGACGCCCACTGTGACGATGAGTTACGGCCTGCGTTGGGAGCCCGATTATCCCGAGACCATCACGAACGACCGCATCGTCAAGTTCTCCCGGGCTGCCTTTGATGCCGGGACCAAGAGCTCGGTGTTCGTGAATGCGCCTGCGGGTATGTCCTTCGTGGGCGACTCCGGATTCCAGGGCTCGAGCGGCCGGGACAGGTTCCTGGCGAATTTCGCACCGCGGGTCGGTCTGGCATGGGACCTGTTCGGCGATGGCCGGACTTCGATCCGTGCATCCGGCGGGATCGCTTATGACTATCCCGACGGGCAGTTCCATCTGTGGACCTCGCTGACGCCGCCGTTCGGCGCGGACGTGAGGATTGGGAATGCGACCCTGGACGATCCCTGGGCGACATTCCCCGGTGGGCGGACCCATCCGGTGGACACCACGGATCCCAACATCGGGTTCCCGCGGTTCCCGCGCATGTCGGCGATAGGAGATAACCTCCGGTCGTCGCAGACCCAGAACTGGAACCTGGCCCTGCAGCAGCAGGTCGGGACCGATTGGCTGGCGTCGGCGACGTACATGGGCAGCCACACCATCAACATGGCGGGGGCCACCCAGATGAACCCGGCGATTTACTTCCCGGGGCGTGCCGTCGATGGAGTATGTACGGTGAACCATCCCGGAGGGGTCATGATCCCGGCCGGCACGTACACCCTCAGCGCCAGTGGGACGTGTTCATCGAACCGTAATGTCAACAATCGGCGGATCCTGTCCCTGGTGGACGCCGCTAACGGACTCAATTATGGAGCTCTTGGCCTCACGCACAGCGGCGGGACGTCCAGCTACAACGGACTGCTGATCAGCATGCAGCGGCGCGCCGCTACAGGCATCAATGTCAATACCAACTACACGTGGTCTCACTGCATCTCTCCGTTCCACGATGATGGATTTGGCGGGACGGGTTTCAATGGAGACAACGTGTATCATGACCCGGACAACCGGGACCGCAGCCGCGGGAACTGCCAGCAGGACCGGCGTCACAACTTCACGTTTACGACCGTGGCCCGCTCGCCTGAGTTCGCCAATGCCGGACTCCGGGCGGTCGCTTCGGACTGGGGTTTGTCCGTGATTTATCGCGCGAATTCGGGCAGGTACTTGAGGATTCGGAACGGTGCCCGGGATGCTGCACGCAACGGCACGAATCCCAGTAACCAGCTCTCGCAGATCAGCGGCAATCCCTTGTCTGGGGAGGACGGGGTGGACTCGCAGTATTTGGACCTGTCGTCTTTTTCGACTCCGGCAAGGGGTACGTTGGGCAACCTCGGCAGTCGTAACATCCGGGGACCGAGGGAGTGGGACTTCGATGTGTCGCTGGCACGGACGTTCAATCTGGGTGAGACCCAGACTCTGGAATTCCGTCTCGAGGCCTACAACCTGACGAACAGTTTCAGAACGGATGGTGGGGAAATAGAGGGCCGAGTCGCCCGCAGGAACTTTGGAAGGATCCTGGCTCAAGATGCCGACGATCCCCGGATCCTGCAATTCGCTCTGAAGTTGGCATTCTAACTTAGAGTTACAAACAGTCATCGAGCGGCGGGGCATTGCCCCGCCGCTTTTTCGTTGCGGAAAGCCGACATACTCATCAAGGCCCAGCTGTTATGCGTCCGGGGCCCCGAACCCCGGACCTGCGAACTTGATTTACTCGACTGTCTGAAGGGCTTCCTCAGCCCGACGGTTGTCGGCCCGATATTGTAAGGCGCGGCGGAACAGATCTCGGGCTTGCTCCCGCCTGCCCAGGTCTCGTTCCAGCAGACCGAGATTGTAGGCAGCCTCCGATGACTCCGGTCTCATGCGGAGTGCGGTTTCGAGATGGACACGCGCTTCGGCAGGCTCTCCGTACTCAAGCAGTACGGCACCTAAGTTCATCCTCGCTTCGAATCGGTTCGGATTGTTATCAACCAGACTGCGCAGAATATCGACACCCGACTCAGATTCACCTTGGACCAAGAGGACAGCCGCCAGATTGAGCTGTGCCTCATAGTGATTCGGTGAGTATTCCAGGACGCCTCTGTAGGCCTGTCGCGCTTCGGGGAAGCGATTGTCCCTGATATGGAGGTTCGCCAGACTCAGGCGAGCCGTCACGTAGTCCGGTTTCAACTCGATCGCCCTCTCGTAGGAGGAAATAGCCGCCTCCGATTCCCCATCGTGTTCGTATTCAACACCCAGGTTGTAGTTCAACAGATGGCTTCCGGGATTCGTTTCAAGAGAAGTCGCGTACAGAAGTCGCGCTCCCGACCAGTTGTGGATCCTCGCCCGCAGGGGAGCAACCGACAGTGCGAGCCAGAGTGTCATTGCCAGTATCGGTGTCCATGCTGGCAATTGGAAGCGTGTCCGCACCGCATGCAAGAGGGTGGAAATGACGAGGACAGTTCCAATCGAAGCCATATATACGTATCGTTCCGCCACCGATTGATAGAGCGGCAAGATATGAAGGAAGGGGACTAGGGCGAGTAAGATCCAAAGGATCCCTAGCGCCAGAGTTGGAACTACGCGACCGAATCGGACAAGCAGAGCACCCATACATCCTAAAGTAAGCCAGGCGAAAATGTAGATCCACGAGGTAGGGCTCACACCGGCGAGCTCCGTGGACCGCTCCACGCTCATGGTCAGCGGATAGATAGACCACCAGAGGTATTTCGCAAACGTGACGGGTGCCCAAAGCAGGATGTCTGACAATGTTCCCAGATTTTCCACAGGAGGTCCAAACCAAAGGGTCCGAAACAGCAGGTATAGACCGAGCGGCACCGCGGTGCATGCGAATGTGACGAGAATCGCGCCCTTGGAGCGCTCATGTCGACTTTGATACGCCGCCGTCAGCAACACCAGCGGCAGGACCACAATTCCAGCTTCGTGGCTCAGCAATGCTGCCAGGGTGCTAAACGCCACCAGCAGCCCGGCAAAGATGCCGCTACCTTCCATGTAATTCGCGGTCCCCGAGACTGCCAACAAGACGAACAGTGTGGAGAGCGATAAGCCTCTGCCGGATATCCAGGCAACGACTTCGGTATGAATCGGCAGGGAAAGCCACAGGAGTGCGGATATGAAGGCCAGGGACTGCCCCAAAAGTTGCCGGAACAACAGGAAGACCAAAATGCCGTTCATCAGGTGCAGTACGACATTGGTTGCGTGAAACCCCACAGGGTTCAAATCCCATGCCGCCCGGTCAGCGAACAGACTCAACCAAAACAGCGGTCGGTAGAAGGACCCAAAATCACTTCCGAATTCTTCGCTGAAATCAACGGGTTGATGGAAATATGCAGCCGTCGCGCCAAAAGTCCGCAGGGCGGGGTTCCGGACAATTTGAGGCTCGTCATCGTACGCGAAAAGGTTCGAGAGAGAGGGAAAATACAACGCGCTGGTCCAGATTGCCAACGCCAGATACAAGGCGAGACGGGTCACTTTCGCTCGAGTGCTCATGCAGGTCTCTGAAATTTGCTATGACCAGGCCGGCTGTAAAGCGAAGTGTAGCGTGTTTGAGCAATGAAGTGGAGGACAGCATATTTGATTCCCGAGTTGTGTGCGTCAAGTTCTGCAAAAAGTATTTCCGAAAAATTCAGTTCTTGAGTGTCGATCGCCGTCGGGCCTGTGGGAATGTGGGAAAGCTGAACGTTTTTGGCGAAGCTTTTCCAAGCCTCAGAGGGAATCCGCGCCTTTTGGCGGATTTCCTCTGAGGCGTCATTTCCATCAGGCCTCTGCGTTTCTTTCTTTTTTGGTTCTTTTTCTTTCTTTCGTCCCCTCGAAAGTTTTCCACAGCGATTGTTCGCTCCAGGATGCTCTGTAATCGCCGATCGACATCCGAGTCGATCATTGGGGTCGGCCCGTTGGGACGCGTTTAGGCAGCCGGCGTCTGACGGTGCCAGTCCCTTTTGTGTTCCTTCAACAGGTCCATGTTCAAGTAGCGGATCGCTTCGATCCAGTTCTCGTGCGTTTCGGTGGTCAGCGCCCGAATCAAACGCAGACAGCTGGCTGCGTTGGGGAATATCCGCACCACGCGCGTTCGCCGTTTGATCTCTTCGTTGAGCCGTTCCAGCATATTGGTGGATTTCATGTGTTTGTGATGCTGAAGCGGCAGCGTGTAGAAGCTTAGTGTCTCGTCGATATTGTCTTCGACCCAGTCGCAGAGTTTGGAATATTTCTGCCCCCACTTGCTCAACCATGTCGCCAGGTCCTGCCGCACTTCCTGGAGGTCCCGCCGGTCGTAGAGCCAACGCAGTTCCTGGAGACAATCGTCATCGGCTTTGCGCGGCAGATAATCCAATGCGTTTCTCAGAAAGTGGACGTAGCAGCGTTGCCAGATCGCTTCGGGCAGGACTTCTGCGATGGCTTTCTTCAACCCGGCATGATCGTCGGTCACCACGAACTCCACGCCGCACAAGCCGCGTTGTTTCAAACTCAGTAACAGTTCCCGCCAACTGGTCGTGCTTTCCCGTTCCGCCAGTTCCACCGCCAACACACCGCGCCTCCCGTCCCAGTTGATTCCGATCGCCACCAGAACTGCTCGGCTCCGGATGACCCCGTCTTCGCGCACCTTCTCGTAGCGCGCATCCAGAATCAGGTACGGGTATTCTTCCTCCAATGCTCGCGTCGCAAACTTTTTCAGCTCCGTGTCCAGTGTCTTATTAATCCGGCTGATCGTGCTGGCCGAAAACGAATGCCCGCATAATTCTTCGGTGATGGCCTTGACCTTGCGCGTCGACACGCCCTGCACGTACATCTCGGCCAAGCTGGCCACCAAAGCTTTCTCGCTGCGTTGGTAGCGTTCAAACACTTCCGTGCTGAACCGCCCGGCCCGGTCCTGCGGCACGCGCAGCTCCAGCTTGCCCACCCGCGTGACCAGGTCCCGCCCGTAATAGCCACTCCGATATCCGGTCCGCCCCGCCGTTCGTTCACTCTTGGCCGCGGCCACAACCTGCTCCATCTCCCCCTCGAGAATTTCCTGAACCACCTCCTGCACGACGCTTTTCAGCAGATCCTTTTCCTCTCCTAACAGTTCTTTCCAATCCACTCCCTTTCGCTTAATCTTAGTTCGGGCCATCGGTTCATCTCCTTCGTTTCAAAGTTGTTGGTTGCCAACTTTCTCGGAGATACCCTGGCCCCTTCCTATTTCAGGACCCCTTTTTTGCAGAAACTCTGAAACATAACCGATTCCCGATTTCTCGGTTCCGTCCAGATGAGGTCACGAACACCGATTGGGGTGTAAAATGGATACGCCTTTTGAATTGTAGCTGCCTTCCAGAAGTCACTACGGTTTATAGACGTCTTGCTCGAAATCAAACAGTCAGGAGATGCTTGTAATGCGTTTTTGTCGTTTCGGAGAAGACCGTCTCGGTCTTGTTGAAGGTTCTCAGGTTCGGGACGTGACCCCAGCGCTGGACGTGCTGCCGGACTACCGCTACCCATTGCCCAGAGTCGATCAGTTCATCGCAAATCTCGACAAGATTTCGGAAAGAATAAAGGCCATTGCTGCGGACTCCCCTTTGTTGGATCTGGAAGGGCTGAAGCTATTGAGTCCGGTGGCCAACCCCAGCAAGATAGTGGGCGCGCCCGTTAACTACCAGAAACATATTGAGGAAGCCAAAGCCGACGCCGGTATTAATTTTGGCAACCCGGCCCACCTGGCTCCGATCCAGAAGATCGGTGTGTTCCTGAAGGCCTGTAGCGCCTTGGTGGGGCCCGGGGAGGGCATCGAGTTGCGCAAGCTGGACCGTCGGAACGATCACGAAGTGGAACTGGCTGTGGTGATGGGAAAAGCGGCGAACAACGTGGCCGCTGTCGATGCACTCGACTACGTTGCAGGCTATGCCATCGGACTCGACCTTACCATTCGGGGTCCGGAAGAACGTTGCCTCAGGAAGTCCCCGGACAGCTATGCCGTCCTGGGTCCGTGGATGGTGACTGCGGACGAGATCGATGACCCGAACGATCTCAACCTGAAGATCACGGTCAACGGTGAAGTCCGACAGGATTCCAATACGAAGCTTATGATCCTCAACGTTCGCCAGCTCATCGAATACGCGTCGTCCTTCTACACCTTGCAGCCCGGCGATATCATCATTACGGGGACTCCGGAAGGGGTCAGCCCGATCGTCCCGGGAGATACAATCGTCGCGACCATCGAAAAGATTGGATCCATGGAAGTTGCCGTGCGGGCCGCATGATGAAGACAGGATGCCCGTCAGTGGGTTCTATGCGTGTTGGAGGCGTGTAAGACATGAAGGAAACCAACGAACTCAAGGCTGAGGCCTTTTCCTTTCAGAAGCCCGAGGCGACAGAGGAACTGAAGGAGTTTTACGATCGCTTGGCCGCAAGAAACATTGAGCCACTGTGGGAAATTCTCGAGGACGTTTTAACGGCATCGCCTGAGACTCCCTGTGTGCCGGCGATATGGCGTTTCGACGAAATTCGTCCCATGCTGATGGAGGCCGGAAAACTGATTACGACCGAGGAAGCCGAACGCCGGGTCTTGTCGTTGCGGAATCCCGGACTGAATGGTCAGCCATGGATCACGACGAGTCTGTATGCTGCTCTTCAGTTGGTCCAGCCGGGTGAAATTGCTCCTTCCCATCGTCACACCGCATCGGCACTGCGATTTGTATTGGAGAACGGTCATGGTGGATACACATCGGTCGACGGCGAGAAAAGCACAATGCAGCCAGGCGATTTTGTTCTCACTCCATCATGGACCTTCCACGACCACGGAAACCCCGGAGACAAACCGATCATCTGGATGGACGGTCTGGATGTTCCGATTATCAACATGCTGGGTGTTAATTTCGCTGAGAGCTGGCCCGAGCTGACCTATCCGGTGACCAAGAACGAAGGCGACGCCCTGACGCGCTTTGGGAACAACCTGCTTCCGGTCGAGTACAAGTCATCCTCGATGACAGCGCCCATCTTCAACTATCCCTATTCACGGAGCCGTGAGGTTGTCGAGCAGCTCTATAAGAACGGTCCGGTCCATGAGTGTCACGGTGTCAAGCTGCAGTATGTGAATCCTGCCACGGGAGGGTATCCGATGCCGTCGATCGCTGGATTCCTGCAGTTGTTGCCGCCAGGATTCAAAGGCGAACCGTACCGGTCGACCGATGGTACGGTTTATTGCCCGACCGAAGGCACGGGGCGGACGACAATTGGCGACCTAAGCTTCGAGTGGAAAGAGCACGACATATTCGTGATTCCGACCTGGTATCGGGTTACCCATGAAACTGAAAAGGGCGCCGTCCTGTTCAGTTTTTCGGATCGCGCGGCGCAGAAAGCGATGGGCCTGTGGAGAGAAGAAGCGCCGATTCCCGCTTGACGACCTTTCGAACTGCTCTGTGCTTCGGCCTGGAGTTCATGGCCACCGGCAATTGATTTCAAATCACGTATGACTCTTGAAAGTCCCATGCCATGGGACTAAGCTTAAGACAGAGGCATCGGACGCGGCCATTTTCTGTGGGCGGCGTCAATTAAGTCACTCGGCGGGCTCTGATTCGAGGGGGAACTGATGAAATCTGAGATTCTTGTTCTACTGATTGCCGGACTATTGGTATCGGGCGTAGCGGCCTATGCCCATCACTCCTTCACAGCGACTTACGATGAAGACGCCATGGTCGAGATTGAAGGTCAGTTGGTGCAGTTCCTCTTCCGTAATCCTCATTCCTGGGTGCATGTGATGGCTGAGGATGAAAACGGAGAAACGGTGCGTTACGGGGTGGAGTGGGGCGGTGCCGGTCAGTTGGCGGGTGGGGGTGTGACCCGTTCTACGCTGAGGCCCGGCGACCACGTCATTATTACAGGAAACCCGGGACGCAACCCTGCGGATCATAGAATCCGGATGCGGAGCCTCCGGCGGACCTCCGACAATTTTGGTTGGGGATTTGAAGGCGAGGACTTCGACTAGCTTCGTTCCTGCCGACTTCTGTAGCCTACATTTTAGGGCCCCGTGTCTAGGTATTCAGGGACACCGGACCCATTCCATTTTGGCCCCGGTTTGATCAGGCTTCAATCGGACCACCTCGATTAATTTCAGGCTTCCCCCTCTTCACTTTGTCTGTCGAGGGGACTTGGATAGTCTCGCCGAAAGCCTGTTCAACGGCTCCTGAGACTGAAATTTCACCTTATGTTTCTAAGCCGGCTTCGGGAAATTCTGAAACCCATAAGACTTTTGCAATCAAATTCTTGACAAAGGATGCACGGCTGTAGATAGTGGGACGTTGTCCTCGTTTTCGGGTCGAAATCGGCCGTATTGAGCTTCAGAGGTCTCACCAGAATTGTGTCGAGCCCAGGTGGGGAAACCTGCTCGTATTTGGAAGATCAGCCCTCGTATCGGAGGATCAATGGATAGACTCAGCCAAGCCAGATTCGTGGGTCCAGCGCTTCTGCTGGTTGCAATGCTGGTCAGCGTCCCAGCCTTTGCGCAGACCGATTTGTCTGGCGAATGGAGAGTAGTTCGCAGTGAAGACAACTTCCACAATCCATACAACGGAGATACGGGAGGCCTTCCGCTGAACGATTCCGCGTTCCGGAGAGCCGACAGTTGGGACGCCTCAATCCAGTCGCTTCCCGAATGGCAGTGTCGCCCACACTCGGGCGCATACATCACGCGTGGTCCGTCGGCCCTGAAGATCTTTAAGGAAGTCGATCCGGTATCGCGGGAAATTGTTGCGTTCCATACCGAATGGCTGCGGTCAATCGACAATCCCATCTGGATGGATGGACGCCCCCATCCATCAGAGTTAGCCCCGCATACCTGGTCGGGCTTCTCTTCTGGAGAATGGCAGGGCGATGTGCTCAAAGTGACGACAACCCACATAAAAGAGGATTATATCCGTCGGAATGGCCCGCCCCAGGGCGACCGAACCACCATGAGCGAATACCTGAGCCTCCGGTCGGTTGGGAATGAGGACTTTCTGTCCTGGACCAAGGTGATATACGACCCCGACTATCTGACAGAACCCCTGGTTCGCACCACGGAGTACATTCGGCGCCCGCATGATCAGATACCCCCGTATCCGTGCACGATCGTTACGGAAGTGGACCGGCCAGAAGGTTACGTGCCCAGTTGGTTCCCGGGTGAAAATCCACATCTGGGAGAGCACGAAGAACATTTGGGCGTTCCAGCCGAGGCGAGCCGCCAGGGAGCCATTTCGATGTATCCCGAGTTCCGGCAGATCATCAGAGAGAACGGTTGGGAAACACGCCGGTTCGAATCGAACACACCGAACTTCGAACAGCAGCAGACTCAGCCTGCGCCGGGCGGGCGAGACTAGTGTTTTTGCCCCGATGGCCGGGATCGTCGCTTGCCGGCAGGTTTGCGAAGGTTGGTTGGGCTTTTCCTCATTCGGGAGAATCAGGTTCATAAAGTAATCAGAAGTCGATCTGGAGTAATCGATCTGGAGTAATTATTGCGAAGAATAAATTTGAAAGCTCCACCCGCCCTGCGTGTCGTGCTGGTCGTTGCCGCTGTGGCTATGCTGGCAGCCGGCGGCATGGTACGACTTGCACCGGCCCAGCAGAACCCCGATATAGAAACGGTCCATGTCCAGGGCAATATTTGGCTCTTCGCGGGCACCGGCGGTAACGTCATTGCTTCGGTCGGCTCCGACGGCGTCCTGCTGGTGGATGCTGGCCTCGAGCAAAGGGCGCCGGCACTGTTGGCCGCGATCGGGGAACTTCAGCGAATGCTTAATTTTGGGAGTGCGCCGCCACCTGCGCGCTTCGGCGGAGCGGAGGCCTTGAAGACGACGCCGATCTATACCCGGGCGCCACCGAAACCCATACGATATATTCTGAACACCCATTACCATCCGGATCATACGGGTGGCAATCAAACGCTGGCCTCTTCGGGCCTCACCTTCGCTGGAGGCAACGTTGCAGGCAGTATCAACGACGCAGACCAGGGCGCTGCCGTCTACGCGTTTGAAAGTACGCTTTTTCACATGGTGGATATGGACGTTCCGTTCCGCGGCTTGCCGACGGATACGTACTACGAAGAGTTTTATAAACTCAGCCACTTCTTCAACGGCGAAGGTGTCCGCCTGATTCATCAGCCGAACGCCCACACGGATGGCGACAGTCTGGTGCACTTCCCGCGATCCGACGTCATCGTTGCGGGCGATATTTTCGTAACGACTAGCTATCCGATCATCGATGTGGACCATGGCGGACATATCAACGGAATCGTTGACTCCTTAAATTACATGCTCGATCTGGCGATCGCGTCTTTCAGGATGGAGGGGGGCACCTTGATTGTTCCCGGCCATGGAAGAATCGGCGACTCGTCAGACCTCGGCTACTACCGGGATATGGTGACGATCCTCAGGGACCACATTCAGATCATGGTCAGTCGGGGTATGTCGCTCGAAGAGATACAGGCCGCACAACCCACGCTGGGTTACGATGGCCGATACGATACACCGGGAGGCTTCGGGTCGGCTGAGCAATTTGTCGAGGCTGTCTACCGGAACCTGACCGAGACTCCGGCGCCGATACCGTATCCGAATCTAGCGCCTTACAATTCAGCGTACTGACAAAGAATTCGGATTTGTTTCAACATTCGATCTTGCTACCGGGACGTAAGCTGAATAAAGGATCTTAGGGACGACGCACTTTTTATATTTAGTAAGAGACCGCCTTTTTTCGGAGGAAAACCAGATGAAGTTCAAATTGATCGCTGTTGCGGTTGCTGTGATGTTGGCATCGGGCGTGGCAGCCTATGCCCATCATTCATTCACCGCAACATACGATGAAGATGGCATCGTCGAGATCGAGGGAGATTTGGTTCAGTTCCTTTTCCGCAATCCTCACTCCTGGGTCCATGTGATGGTTCCGGATGAGAATGGTGAGCTGGTACGCTACGGCGTCGAATGGGGTGGAGCCGGCCAGTTGGCGGGTGGGGGTGTGACCCGCTCTACGCTAAGGCCCGGCGACCACGTCGTTATTACTGGAAACCCGGGACGCAACCCTGCGGACCATAGAATCCGAATGCGGAGTCTTCGGCGGACGTCCGACAACTTTGGTTGGGGATTTGAAGGCGAAGATTTCGATTAAACGGAGAGATCCTGATCGGTAGTATTCGAGGTATCCCGTAGACGAGAGAACGGTGGGTCCCCAAAGAGATGGCCACCGTCGGAGTGCCGGAGGAAGCAGGATGATTCAAACAGGCCTACCAAAGACCGCTCTGTTCGCATTGGCTGGTGTGGCTGTTATTGCACTTGTAGCCGGAGTGCCGGATGCTTCCCCACAGCAGGACGGCAATGGTGCGCAACAGAGCGCGAGAGACGCGGCGCCGATTGATCTCGAAGGATTCTGGGTGGCTTTGGTCAACGAGGATTGGCGCCATCGTATGTTCACGGCACAGAGAGGAGATTACGACCTTGTGCGTTTGAACGCCGAGGGCCGGCGCATGGCGGACGCCTGGGCTCGGGAGGCGACGCCGACCGGAGACGACTGTCTCATGACCTACGGTGCTGCGGGCATCATGCGCTTGCCGGGTCGGTTGCATATCGATTGGGCCGACGACAACAGGCTGCAGGTTGACCTGGATGCCGGAACTCAAACCCGAGAGTTCTTTTTTGGCGAATCCGGAGCTCCAGGTGGGCAAGCGACCCGGCAAGGGTACTCCGTAGCGGAGTGGGAGACCTCCGGCGGCGCGGGGCGCGGCGGTGTTTCGATGAGCGACATTCCATTGAGCGGCCACCTGAAGGTGGTGACGACCAACCTTTCAGCCGGGTATCTCTTCAAGAATGGAATCCCTTACAGTAGCGATGCGGTGATGACTGAGTTTTTTGTCCCACTTGTGGAGCCGGACGGTAATCAGTACGTCCTGGTTCAAACCTTTGTTCAGGATCCGACCTATCTGACCCAGACCTTCGTGCGGACGCTGACCTTCAAGAAGGAATCTGACGGCCGTAACTGGAATCCAACGCCCTGCGCTGAGTACTGAGGCGTTGATTGACTGTTCCGACAGGAGTCTATGAGTTGGGTTCGATTTTTTTCGGGAGGTAGAGGAGTGTTTAAGTGAACGCGTTACTTGAGCGGCTCTTCTTGAACTCCCAACTGAATCTGTCCTCCTGTAAATTCCACACACTAACGAAAGAATAAAATAATATGGACTTCCTACTGTGGCTTGAAACGACCTCTATCGGGACTTGGGTGCGCGAGTCGCCGTCCTTGTGGGCTTATCCCAGTGTTCTTTTCCTTCACTCTGTCGGCCTCGCATCCCTTGTCGGCATCAACGCCGCGGTCAATCTGCGCGTCCTTGGCTTTGCACGGGACATCCCTTTGAAGCCTCTTCGGCGGATGATCCCTCTGATGTGGATCGGTTTTGGAGTGAACGCGATATCGGGCATTTTGCTAATCCTGGCCAGCGCGTCGACATTAATGCGTAACCCGACTTTCTGGGTGAAGATGGCGTTCGTCACGGCGGCTGTGGTGACCATTTGGCTGATGGACAAACGGGTGTTTTCTGCCGACGTCGACGACCAGGCATTGCCGACGGAAAGCAAGGTCCTGGCGGCGGTATCGCTCTTCTGTTGGACTGGGGCCATGGTGGCCGGTCGTTTGATCGCTTACCTGGGTCCCGAAGCAGGCCTGGGTTTTTAGAAACCCTGAACGCTCGGCCGCTGATCCCCCGGTTGTACGAGTGTCTGAGACTTGTCGGCGCTGTTGTTTCGCCACACGGTGAAATGGCAGCGCCGATTTACATATTGGAGGATTGTTCAGCAGTATGACGGTACGTGTCGCAGCGATCGGGGTAAACCATTGGCACTCACTTTACGACATGGCATACCTGCCACAGTTGCAGAAAATGCCGGGTGTGGAGATCGTAGGCATTCATGACGACGATCCGGCCGTTGCTGCCCAAAGGGTGGAGGCTCTGGGTGGCGGGATTCCGATGTTCACCGGCTACAAGGCCATGCTGTCGGAAACCCGGCCCGATCTGGCGTTGGTTTTGGATCGACACGATCGAATGGCGGCCCTTGCGGCGGATCTTCTGGATCGCAAGATGCCGTTCGTGATCGAAAAGCCGGCGGGTTTCAACGCGGCGCAACTTCGTGAACTGGCCGACAAAGCGGACGCTCCCGGCCGGTTTGCAGCGGTCCCGTTCCTGCAGCGTTACTCCCCTTTGGTCGAACATGCCCGCAGACTTCTCGACGACGGATCGCTCGGTCCGATGCGTCACTTCTACGCCCGGTTGAACCGGCCGACTTCGGCCCGTTATCCACTCTGGGGTTCGGGCTGGATGCTGGACCCTAGGCTTTCCAATGGAGGTTGTCTTCGCAACCTCGGCAGCCACGGGATCGACTGCTTCGTGTACCTAACTCGGGAAGGTGAAGACATCGAGGTGAGCGGCGCCCAACTCAGTTGGAACACGCACGATCAAGCTGTCGAAGACTATGCCACGGTTATACTACGTACCCGGCGAGGCGTACTGGGAACGATTGAAGTCGGCAACGTATTTCCTTCCGACGGCCGTGATGCTGAAATGAAGGTTGATTTTCAGAAGGGCATGTTGAAACTGGAGGGTGGGGCAGTCCGGCTGTACACAGTGGGCGGTAGCGAGACGCTCCCGACGTCTCCTAATTCATCGTCAGTTCTCGAAAAAATAGTTGGGGCGTTGATCAACGGGGACAGGCCACCCGTTGGTATCCGCGACTGCTATCTTGCGATCCGCCTCATCGATCAGGCGTATATTGCGGCCGGCAATCCGTACGGGACTGCGTCCATGTAACCGCTTTCATGTCTTTATTGAATGGCCGATAGAGGAGGAACCGCGATGGTCAAACATATTGTCATCTGGAAACTCAAAGATGAGGCGAACGGACAGAGCAAGGACGCGAACGCGAAGGCGATCAAAGAAAAGCTGGAAGCTCTCGTCGGAGCCGTGCCGGGGCTCCTGAAGGCAGAAGTCGGTTTTGATTTTCGCGGATCCGGGGAGTCCGCGGATGCCGGGCTTTACTCTGAATTCGATTCCCGGGAAGCATTCGAAGCGTTTCTTTCCCACCCTGCCCACAAAGAGGTCCAGCCTTTTGTAAAAGCAGCGCGCAGTGAGAGGATGATGCTCGATTACGAGGTATAGCGTTCGGCGATGGCGCTACCGTTGCTGTGTTCGAAGACTTTGAGGTTGCCGGCGTCGATCTCTCCCAGAGTGACCGGATCATCCAGAGCCGGAACGCAAATGATTTCTCCCAAAGGCAGACTGGCCAGGGAAGCCTGGACCACGTCGGCCGGCTCCATTACTTCGGCCGCAGGAAGGGACATCGGGTCCAGGCCCATGGTCTCGAAGAATTCTGTACGGGTGAGACCGGGGCATAGCGCCTGCACGCGGACGCCCGTTCCATCGAGCTCGGACTGGAGAATCTGGGTGAAGGTGTTGATGTACGATTTCGTCGCCGCGTAAACGGCACGCGGTGGCATCGGTGGCGATCCCATGGCCCCACTCATGGCCAATCGCGATGACACATTGATGATTGCGCCCTCACCCTGAGCGATCATAGCTGGCAGGGCGGCCCGTGTCAGACGGGTAACTGCCGTAACCTGGACCGCTATCAGCCGCTCTGCCTGGCTTGCAGTGATCTCCACAAAAGGTGCGAACCCTCCGAACCCCGCGTTGTTGATCAATAGGGCCAGTCCTGATGTTTCAGCGATGCGCCGCTCCAGAGCTACGATGCGGGTGGAATCCGAGAGATCGGCAACGACGGCCTCGACCGATACGTGATGCTCGTTTTGAAGTTGCCGCGCCAGCTCTTCGAGGCGGTCGCCGCGGCGAGCGACGATGATCAGGTCATGCTGGTCCCGGGCCAGGCGTTCGGCAAAGGCCTTTCCCAGCCCCGAAGAGGCTCCGGTGACTAAAGCGCGGGGACGTGCGGGGGTACCAACGGTCATGGATTTCTCCTCGGTGGGACGGACACTTCCTGCTGCGTCCTAGCCTGAGGGCTGAAATTTGACTGAAGCGTTTATTCGTCCCCCTAACGGCACTCGAAGTTGTCCGCGACCCAATTGGCCCGATCGTTCTGCCCACCCGCCGGACCGGTGTATGTGGCCATTTCGGGATAAGGACAAATCTTGCGCTGATTGTCCACGACGCCATCGGTGAGATGCTCTCCCACAAGGTAGTCGGGCGCGTTGCCGTTTTCTACCCACTCCCTCAGCGGAGCGAGACGGTCAAACGATTCGAGTCCGGGACCTCCGCCACAGTGGCTCATACCAGGCACCATGAAGAACCGTGCTTTTTCACGAGCTGCCTCCAGGTCCCCGTCGAAGGTTTCAGAAACTACGGACTGGTAGTAATTCCGTGTCGGCTGCAGTTGCACTTCTGAATCACCCCATCCGTGCAGCATGAGAAGTTTGCCGTCTTCACGGTTCAGGAATCGGTTCAAGTCCGGATCCTTAGCATCTGTGATCGACATCATGAAGTCGGCCTTTCCGGCTGTGAGGTCGTCGATTTCAAATTTCCACCAGGCAAACTCAGGCGGCGTGGCTGTCTTGTCCGGTACCTGGGTGATGTCGTTCCGTATCGGCATCGGTACGCCCGGAGACTCTTCGTAGAACAGATAGTTGACGTGATCGAGTCCGTATATCAGCCGGAACGGGGTCATGTTGTTACCTTCGTGGGCAAAGACGTTGCGGCCCCAACCGTATTCGGAACCCAGGGACAGACCCTGCGTGATCTGAATTCCGTTGCTATCGTAGGGTCCTCGATAGAAGTCTTTGATGGTCTGAAGCTGGGGCCCGGTCAGGCAATCGTCCCGATCGACCCCCGCCGGGCACATCCACTCGGCCAGATCACGGTCCGGGTCAAAGTTGCAGCTCAACGGGTCGGCCAGCAGGCCGTCGGTTATACCGTCGAGTGCGTCGCACTGTGCGATCACTGTGTCCCGCAAAAGTTCCAATTTGGTCAGGCTTTCGGGAATGCCATCGCCGTCGGTGTCGAAGGCCAGGTTGGCTGCGAAGTCGTCCTTGAACACTTGCTGTGCCATCCAGACGTGTCCGGCGTTGAGTGCCTGGTAGTCATAGACGGGCGCCTCTGCGACAACGCCGTCGAAATCGGCCGGGTAGCGTTGGGCTTCCATGAGTCCTTGCCGTCCGCCCGTGGAGCAACCCTCAAAATACGAGTATTCAGGTGGACGGTTGTAATATCGACGGACGGCGGCCTTCGAGGCATTGGCCGTCAGGTGAACCGCTCGGTAGCCGAAATCGATGATGGAGGGCAAGCCGTCAGTCCCGAATGACGCGCCCGGATGGGTTCCCGCGTCGTGGCCTGTGTTCGAGTTTGCTGGCGTATCCTTCCGCCAGCCGATGATCCGCCCAGTCCAAATCCCCATCCTTGCCGCCGTCTCCAATGTTGAGCAGCCTTCCATTCCAATTCGCCTGAAGAGGCAGTTGCATATGGAAGCGAATCCTTCCGGAAATGTTGCCCTGGATATAGCAGTACTCTGGAGTCTCTCCGGAAGGAGGTATGAGCATCGCCTGTGTCACCGTCAGGTCAGGCGCGCGGAGCATGGCTTCACACCCCGTCGCATCGTCCAAAGACTCCACAGCACTTTGTTGGGCCACTGCCGGAGTGGTCAGGAACACTATCGAAGCTAGGGCAATCGCCGGAAGAGCCGCCCGGTACCTGAACATTTACAAGGTCCTCCTGTTACGGGTCCACCTACCGGAATGGAGGCGGGAATAGGGAAAGATATAACCTTTTGGGCCACCAGTCTAGCGGATGAGGAACCCGGCGGCGTGTAATATACTGCGGGGGTTTACAGGACGTTCCGGACGAAAAAACGAATCGAACTGATGGGAGAGACGCCATGGAAGGAAAGATTGGGCTGGAAGAGCATTTTGCAGTGGAAGAGACTTTGGATTTCTCCAAGCACTTCATGCCCGCAGACTATTGGAACGAGCTGAAAGGCCGTCTGCTGGACTTCCATCAGAAGCGCATAGGCCTGATGGATAAGTATGGCATCCAGATGCTGATTCTGTCTCTGAACGCACCGACAATCCAGGCCATTGCAGACGTGAAACGCGCTATCGAGGTGGCTCGGATTGCGAATGACTGTCTGGCAGAGCAAGTCCAGAAGAGGCCGGACCGGTTTCAAGGCTTCGCGGCTCTTCCCATGCAGGACCCGGATGCCGCGATCGAAGAGTTGAATCGCTGCGTCAAGGAACTCGGATTCAAAGGGGCGTTGGTCAACGGGTTTTCGCAGGTCGGTACGGAGGATTCGGCCCTCTATTTGGATCTGGAGCGCTACTGGCCTTTCTGGGAAGTTCTGGAAAGCCTCGACGTTCCATTCTACCTGCATCCTCGGGACCCGATTCCGAGCCGCCAGCAGGTGTACGAAGGCCACCCATGGTTTTTGGGTCCTTCCTGGTCATTCGGTGTAGAGACTTCCATTCACGCGCTGCGGCTGATGGCGAGTGGAATATTTGATAAGCATCCGCGTCTCAATATCATTTTGGGCCACCTCGGTGAGGGCTTGCCCTACAGCATCTGGCGCGTTGATCACCGTATTAAAAAATCGCCTCAAGGTATTCCTGCCAAGAAACCATTGGGCGACTATTTTCGGGCTAACTTTCATATCACGACCGCCGGAAACTTCAGGACGCAGACATTAATCGACGCACTCCTTGAAGTCGGCGCCGACCATTTGCTGTTCTCGACAGACTATCCGTTCGAAGAAATCAGCGATGCGGCCGATTGGTTCGACGTCACCAGCATCAGCGAAACGGATCGACTCAAGATCGGCCGCGCGAACGCCATCAAGCTGTTCGGACTTGAGGGTATTTAAGTGTCGGGCTCAGTAGTGTCCCAACGTTAGTTGAATAGATTCAGTTGTTTGGAGTTCTCCGAGTCTGAATCTTGATAGTCGAGGGCGGAAAGGGCCTTTAAAAGGGGCGTTTTTTCGAAAACGGTGACGCTGACGATCTGGAGAATTCGGTAGAGACTGGCGTTGACATTGAGCCGTTTTTTCACGATGGCAACAAGCAAATAGACCGAGATGGCGGTCCAGATTTGAGTCTTCAGCGCATTGGGGGTTGTGCCGTAGAACGCCTTGATGCGTAGGTGCTGTTTGATCCACTTGAAGAACAGTTCGACCTGCCAGCGGCAGCGATAGAGTTGGGCAATGGTCGCCGCTGGCAGCGCGAAATTGTTGGTCAGGAAGACGAGGTACTTGTTGTGCTCTCGATCGAGAAAGCGAATGCGGCGGAGTTTTTCTGGATAGCGCTTGCGAGAGTAAAAGCCGCGTAGGCTGATGATCTGATCGCTGAGGACTCCGGTGGACTTGTCCACATCGAGTGAATAAAGACGATTGAAGACGAAATTCTTTTTCGCGCGTGTCACGAAGAACGCCGCCGCGACACTGATTTTGTACAGGCGCCGGAAATCCAGATAACCGCGATCCATGATGTAGAAGGCTCCGGGCTCGAAGGCGAGTTGATCCAGAAGATGGAGGTCGTGAACTTTGCCGTGTGTAATCAGGATAAAGGAAGGAATATTGCCGCGCAGATCCAGAACCGTGTGCAGTTTGACAGCTCCCTTGTGCTTGCGGAAGCGTGCCCACGGGAACAGGGAAAGACACAGATCGATCGTTGTGGCATCGAGTGCGTAAACCGTCTGCTTGAGGTCGACACCGAAACTGTCGCCAACATAGAGCTCGCGAGCCATGGAGATCAGCGTCTGGGCGAAGTCGGCATAGATACGCCAATCGCGCACCTGATTCGCATTCGCAAGGGTGTTGCGGGAGACGCGGCTGCGAATGCCCATGTGATAAAGCTTCGTGCCAGCCGAACGCAGACAGGCTTCGATATCGCGCAGACTCTCCCGGTAGGTCAATTGCGCGAACGCCATGCACAGAAACTGATCCCAGCAGGAAAAACGTTGGAGTTTGTAGTTGCCACGGTAGCGATCGACGCATCGACGAAAGTCTTGACGGGGAAGAAAGTCCATCAGCTGAGAGAAGATCGTCTTGCCGGAATTCATAGGCCGCCTCCTGCCGCAAAGTCGCGGAAGGATGCCGCCAGTACGCAATCAAATTCAAATCGATTTTGGCTCTCAGCCGATCTAACATGACCATTCTCAATAACCTATGGGCGACGCCCATCTAAACGTTGGGACACTACTGTGTCGGGCTGATGGCTGATTGAATGGGAATTACGGGCCAGTCATGACGTCGATGATGCTCATCGGATTCGGGTTTCTTGTCGCCGGATTCTTGATCGCGATGTACCAGCTATGGCGTGTCTATCGCCGCGGCCGGATCAGGGAGAGAGAAGTTGCATCGAAGCTTATGGAATCCGCATGGGCCCGCACAGAGAAGAGCGACGAGGAGCTATGAGCTTTCCGCCGGAGACGGGGCGACGCGCCTGGTGACGAATAACACCGCCGACGCGGGTAGCCAAACGATGGCGGCAAAAATTGTGGGGCCACCGATCAGATGGGAAGCCATGTGGGCCATTTCACTTCCGGTCGAACCCATCTGTGCTCCGGTGAATATATTGCCGGATCCCGTAGCCATAGCAATCGCAATCCCCAACGATATGATGGCTCCTGCCAGCGCAAGTTGGATGGAAAGAAGAACAAGGACCTGCTTGTAGCCGCCGAATCCTTTTGTATGGACCATGATCGGATATACGACGACTCCGACGAAGGTCATTGCCGTTAAACTGAACCATTCCGCGACCGCGGACGTCCCCGCAAGTGACAGCAGTAGACGAGCCACTCCGACCGCCGCTGTCACGGTCAACACTACCTTTTGAAACTGGATATACTCGGCAAAACTCTTGCTGAAGAGAGTCGTGGTGTCCTCCTCGGTGCAGTCCATCTTAGCTCGGCCCCGTTTGACCCCTGCAGGAAAAAACTTATAAGCTGTGTCGTTCTTTCCTTTTTCAAGGAGCAGTAGAGATTGATTTCCCGAAAACAACTCTTTGGCAATCCCCAGAAATCGCATGCCCGGATCAGCCCCGATGGGCACCATCTGGCCTATCTGGCTCCGGTCAACGGTGTTCTAAACATTTGGGTCGGACCGACGGATGCCCCTGATGATGCGAAACCGGTGACGAAGGATACGCATCGTGGGATTCGCTCGTTCTTCTGGGCCCATACCAACCAGCATGTCTTGTACTCACAAGACACAGATGGTGATGAAGATTGGCACATCTACCGGGTCGACGTGGATTCGGAAGAGATCGTGGATCTGACACCTATCGATCAGATTGCCGCCCGTATCCAGGGTGTGAGCCCTCGCTTTCCTGAGGAAATTCTCGTGGGCATCAATGACAGGGACGCTCGCCTCCACGATGTATACCGGATTCACATTGGTACCGGAAAGAGAACGCTTGTTCAGGAGAATCCCGGTTTCGCAGGATTCATGTGCGACGATGATTACCGTGTGGGTTTCGCCCTGACTTTCACGCCCGATGCAGGCCATCTATACCTGAAGCCGGATTCGAAGGAGGGGTGGAAGGAGTTTGCAAGAATCGACCCCGAGGACGCAATGACGACGCATCCCATGGGTTTCGATAAATCAGGAGACCGCTACTATCTGCTCGACAGTCGGGGGCGGGACAAGAGCGCGCTCAAGGCAGTGGAACTGGAGTCGGGCCGGGAAGAACTCTTGGCGGAGGGCGAGCGGGCGGACATCGATGGCGCTGTTGTCCATCCGACCGAAAGAAACATCCAGGCTGTTACGTTTACCCATGCGAGACAGGAGTGGAAGGTTCTGGACCCGGCCATCCATGCCGACCTGGAGTACTTAAAAGGCTTGGCTGACGGGGAACTCAAAATCACCAGCCGCACGCTTGACGACAGGCAGTGGACGGTGGCGTATACGATGGACACCGGTCCGGTTCATTTTTATCTGTACGATCGCCATGGGCGGGAAGCGCGGCTCCTGTTCACGAGTCAGCCCGAACTGGAGAGCCTGAATCTGGTAAAGATGCACCCGGAGGTCATTCCGGCGCGGGACGGGCTTGGCTTGGTCAGTTATCTGTCTCTCCCGGCCTCCAGCGATCCGGAAGGCAGCGGCCGTCCCAACCAGCCCGTACCTATGGTATTGCTGGTTCACGGAGGGCCCTGGGCACGCGACGAATGGGGCTATAACCCGCAGCACCAGTGGCTCGCGGACCGCGGATACGCTGTACTCTCGGTGAACTATAGAGGCTCTACGGGTTTCGGCAAGAAATTCATCAACAGCGCGAATCGGGAATGGGCGGGGACGATGCACGACGACTTGATCGATGCTCTCAGCTGGGCCGTCGATGAGAAGATTGCCCTGAAGGACAAGGTTGCGATCATGGGCGGCAGCTACGGCGGTTATGCGACCCTGGTCGGATTGACGTTCACACCCGAAGTGTTTGTCTGTGGTGTGGACATCGTCGGGCCATCCAACCTGATCACCTTGATGGAAAATCCACCGCCGTATTGGGTTCCGCTGATGTCGATCATGAAGGTGAGAACGGGGGACTATTCGACCGCAGAGGGTCGAGAGTTCTTGAAATCGCGCTCGCCCCTTTTCAAGGTTGGTCGTATTTGCCGGCCATTGCTGATCGCCCAGGGAAAGCAGGACCCGCGAGTCAAGCAAGCCGAATCCGACCAGATCGTAGCGGCGATGGAAGAGAAGGGCATCCCGGTCAGCTACATGCTCTTTACCGAGGAAGGGCACGGGTTTGCCAAGCCGGAAAACCGCCAGGCCTTTTATGCCGTTGCGGAGGCATTTCTTGCCGAACATTTAGGCGGAGCCTACGAGCCCATCGGCGACGCATTCGAAGGTGCGGCGTTCTCTGTCCCCTCGGGCTCGGCGGAGGTGCCGGGTTTGTCGGATGCTTTGGACCGCTGAAGGGGTTTCGCTTTAACAGCCTCTTTACAGTTTCGCTTCAACCCCGACCGCTCCCAGGCAGTCTCATAGCTAGGCGACGGGATTAACCGCGACGAAAGCAGGGGAGGAGTTATGGTTTGGAGAGAACCGGGAAAGCTAGACGCGCATGAGGGCTATCGATTGACAGCGCTCAAACCGAAACTGGCGCCACGGGTTGAGGAATTGAGGCAGGCCCTCCGGTCTGATCGCAGGGTGATCTTCAAAAGTAGTCGTGAAGGTTTCTACGAAGTGCTTACTCCGGGCGGCTGGTATCTGGTGCACATCTCCGACGCCTTCCGGGCGATTTATCTCGTGGCTCATGCCCAAATCAATGAAATCGAACCGCAGGAATCCGCTCCGAATCCGGCCAAAATTGCTTTACCTGCCTGAAAACAAACGGATAGAGGTTCCCAGGCGTGCCTCTATCCACCTCAGCCCCCCCTGATATCCGGCCCATTCCGCTTCGAAAACTACTGAAGTTCCACTGATTTACAGACGATTAAATAGATTGAGATGTGGATTATCGTGTCTGCTCTGGCCTTGGTCGTTGGAGGCGTCATTGTCTATGACGTGGTTCAGCGGAAGCACGCCATCCTTCGGAACTATCCCGTCTTGGGACACTTTCGATATCTCTTCGAGGCCATTGGCCCTGAGCTGAGACAGTACATTGTTACCAGCAACAACGAAGAGCGCCCCTTCAGTCGGGATCAACGCAGCTGGATTTATGCTTCATCGAAAAGCGAGAATAACTATTCCGGATTCGGCACCGACGATGAACTCGAACTTTCCCCCAACTACACCGTAATCAAGCATTCGGCGTTTCCGCTTCCAAGCCTGCATCCTGGAGACCCGGACTACGATGAGCGTCACCGGATCCCTTCGGCGAAGGTTCTCGGCCGGCACCGGGGCCGCCGGAAGGCGTTTCGGCCCGCATCGATCGTCAATGTATCCGGCATGAGCTATGGCTCCTTGAGTGGAGCAGCCGTAGAAGCCCTAAATCGAGGTTCGGCAAAAGCGGAGTGTTTGCAGAACACCGGGGAGGGTGGTGTGTCCCCTTTTCACCAGTTCGGTGGTGAACTGATATGGCAGATCGGAACCGGCTACTTTGGTTGTCGCGACAAGCAGGGTCGATTTTCGATGGAACAGTTTCGAGATACTGTCTCCGCGAATCCGATCCGTGCAATCGAAATCAAACTCAGTCAAGGCGCGAAGCCGGGCCTCGGTGGTGTCCTTCCGGGAAAAAAAGTGACTGAAGAAATCGCACAAGCGCGGGGGATCCCCATCGGCCAGACATGCGCCAGTCCCAACACGCATAGTGCGTTTACAGACGTGGACAGCATGTTGGATTTCGTGGAGACGCTCGCCGATGTCAGTGGCCTGCCCGTGGGTATCAAGTCGGCCGTAGGCGATGTGGGTTTTTGGAAGACCTTGGCCGGGCAGATGGAGCCCGGTGGGCGTGGAGTTGATTTCGTCACCGTCGATGGTGGTGAAGGCGGAACCGGCGCAGCACCGATGGTGTTTGCCGACCACGTCTCCCTTCCGTTCAAGAACGGTTTCAGCCGGGTCTACCGGGAGTTCGCAGAGCAAGGTATTCACGAAAACGTCGTCTTCATCGGTTCGGGCAAACTGGGTTTCCCCGAATCAGCAATCTTTGCGTTCGCCTTAGGATGCGACATGATTGCCGTGGCGCGGGAGGCGATGATGTCCATCCGTTGTATTCAGGCACAGCGATGCCACACCGGACACTGTCCCGCCGGAATTGCGACGCAGAACAAGTGGCTGATGCGTGGACTCGACCCCAGCTTGAAGGCAGACCGGTTTGCGAACTACATCTGTACCCTGCGCAAGGAGATCGCCGCGTTGGCCGGTGCCTGCGGCGTAGTGCATCCGGCCTTTCTAACAGACGACCACGTCGAAATCCTGGATGGCCGCTTCGGCACGACCTCCTTGTTTGAACTGTTTGGATACCGCAAAGGTTGGGGTCTTCCATCCCGGGTTGAGAGTGAGGAGATCTGCCGCTTGATGGGAAACGCTGATCCCGATACGTTTTCCAGACTGGTTGAGAAATCTATTCCTTTCAGATTGGCGAGCTAGACCGTATTTCTTCTGTCGAAGCCAATTGACGCCCCGATGTCGGGCGGCATACCATCAAAGTAGTTTGTGGATTCTGACCACTATTGCGTTCGTTCTCGTGGCGGTAATCGCCCACGATCTAATCCAGCGAAAGCACGCCGTGCTTCGCAATTTTCCCATCATTGGTCACTTTCGATACCTTTTCGAATCGGTAGGTCCCGAACTCCGCCAGTACATCGTTACCAGCAACAACGAGGAACGTCCTTTCAGCCGGGACCAGCGCTCGTGGATCTATGCGTCTTCGAAAAGCCAGAACAACTACTTTGGTTTCGGTACTGACCGGGAACTCGAGCTGTCGCCGAATTACTTGATCATTAAACACTCGGCGTTTCCCCTGGTGACACCGAATCCGGGAGACCCCACCTTCGACCCGAAGTATCCCGTGCCATGTGCCAAAGTTCTGGGGGACGCCCGAGACAGAAAAAAGGCCTTCCGACCCAAGTCCATCGTCAACGTATCTGGCATGAGTTTTGGCTCGCTGAGCGCTCCGGCTGTTGAAGCCCTGAATAGGGGGTGTTTCGACGCAGGATGCCTCCAGAACACCGGAGAGGGCGGCGTGGCTCCGTATCACAAGAAGGGTGGGGAATTGATATGGCAAATCGGAACAGCTTATTTCGGGTGCCGTGATGAGCACGGACGCTTTTCCATGGAGCGGTTCTTGGCCACGGTTCAATCTAATCCGATTCGCGCCATTGAAATCAAACTGAGCCAGGGTGCGAAGCCGGGTATTGGCGGGGTGTTGCCGGGAGCAAAAGTCTCTTCCGAAATCGCGGCGATACGCGGCATACCGGCCGGTGAGACATGCAACAGCCCCTCCCGCCACTCCGCGTTCGAAGATGTGGATAGCATGCTGGACTTCGTCGAGCTACTAGCCGACAAGTCGGGTTTGCCCGTGGGCATCAAGTCGGCAGTGGGCGATATCGATTTCTGGCGAGATTTGACTCACCAGATGACGACGACCAACAGGGGGGTCGACTTTGTGACGATTGACGGAGGAGAAGGTGGAACCTGCGCAGGTCCTCTGGTGTTTACCGACCATGTCGCCCTTCCTTTCAAACAGGGTTTCAGCCGTGTGTATCGAGAGTTTGCGGAGGTCGGAATTCAGGATCGGGTTGTTTTCATTGGATCTGGCCGGCTGGGTTTTCCCGAGGCAGCCATCCTGGCCTTTTCTTTGGGTTGCGACATGGTGGCCGTCGGGCGTGAGGCAATGATGTCGATCGGTTGCATTCAGGCACAGAGATGCCACACGGGCCGTTGCCCAACAGGAGTAGCCACGCAAAACAAGTGGCTCATTCGCGGGCTGGATCCTCAGCTGAAGTCCGATCGTCTGGCCAAGTATATCTGTACCTTGCGTAAGGAACTGCTGTCGGTGTCGCGGGCCTGCGGCACATGTCACCCCGCGTTGTTGACCAATGCCCACATCGAGATCCTGGATGGACGTTTTGGGGCGACATCTCTTTTCGATGTATTCCACTACAGAGATGACTGGGGTCTCCCGTCGAAGTCGGACATCAGAGAGATTCAACGGATCATGGAAGCGTGCTTTGGGGTAGAGGCCTCACCGGATCTTCTGCCTGAGATGGCGGCTACGAACCCTGATTAGTGTCCCGAGTTACACGTTCGCGATACAAGATTTCGCTCGGTCGTTCATTCAGATGACCATCTCTGTCGCGTTCCACGCGTGGTCTAAACGGCCGGCGACCCTCGCCATCAACCTGATGGCGAGGCCTATAGGGATCGAAGAAATCTTGAAGCAGCCCCTAAAACGACCCGCGCCGTCCGGCGGTGCGGGTGAACGTCTTTCATGGGAAGACGCGAGCCCGTGCGTTCAGAATAAGAAGATGTTCGGATCGGGCAAGGACGAAACTGTTAAGTACCGAACTTCTACTTCACGACACTGGTAACCGGTCTCCTGGCGTCTCGAATTTTAGTCTGCAGTCTTGACCGCGATACCCCGGTACAAGAAACCCCCGACGCGCGGTACTTTTTTCATGTAAAAGGTCTCCAGTTCGAGGTCGTGAAAGCCCGCCCGGCGGATCAGGGATTCAATGTTTCGATCCAGGTGGCACCCGTCGGCGAATATCTTCTGAATCGGCGTAAGGCAGCGCTGCCACCTTTGGACCGCTGGGTCCCGACTGAGGCCATGTTCAACGAAGAAGAACCGGCCGCCCGGCGCCAGGACGCGGTAGATTTCCAGCAGTGACTGGTCGACGTCCGGGATACTACAAAGCGTCCATGTGCTGACGACACTGTCGAAGGCGCCATCAGCCATCGGGAGGGACTGACCATCAAGCACGCGGTGATCCACTTCAATTTCCGAGTGTGCGGTCCTTTTCCTTGCTAGTGTGTCCATCCCCGGGTTGACATCGATCGCGGTAAGTCGTCCGACAGATGGCGGGTAGTGGGGGAGATTCAGTCCGGTCCGAAACCGATCTCAAGCGTATTGCCGCGGACGTCTTGTAGGGTTTTGCGTCGAACTTCATCGAAATTTTCACCCGACATGACGCAGTTCAGGATCCGGGGAAATACATAGCTCGAATACATGCCCATATTTCTGGCGAAAACCTCCAAACACACGTTAGCAGATCTCGATGACGATGAGACCAAGCGGTTATGTTTCAGAGTTTCTGCAAAAAAGGGGTCCTGAAATAGGAAGGGGCCAGGGTATCTCCGAGAAAGTTGGCAACCAACAACTTTGAAACGAAGGAGATGAACCGATGGCCCGAACTAAGATTAAGCGAAAGGGAGTGGATTGGAAAGAACTGTTAGGAGAGGAAAAGGATCTGCTGAAAAGCGTCGTGCAGGAGGTGGTTCAGGAAATTCTCGAGGGGGAGATGGAGCAGGTTGTGGCCGCGGCCAAGAGTGAACGAACGGCGGGGCGGACCGGATATCGGAGTGGCTATTACGGGCGGGACCTGGTCACGCGGGTGGGCAAGCTGGAGCTGCGCGTGCCGCAGGACCGGGCCGGGCGGTTCAGCACGGAAGTGTTTGAACGCTACCAACGCAGCGAGAAAGCTTTGGTGGCCAGCTTGGCCGAGATGTACGTGCAGGGCGTGTCGACGCGCAAGGTCAAGGCCATCACCGAAGAATTATGCGGGCATTCGTTTTCGGCCAGCACGATCAGCCGGATTAATAAGACACTGGACACGGAGCTGAAAAAGTTTGCGACGCGAGCATTGGAGGAAGAATACCCGTACCTGATTCTGGATGCGCGCTACGAGAAGGTGCGCGAAGACGGGGTCATCCGGAGCCGAGCAGTTCTGGTGGCGATCGGAATCAACTGGGACGGGAGGCGCGGTGTGTTGGCGGTGGAACTGGCGGAACGGGAAAGCACGACCAGTTGGCGGGAACTGTTACTGAGTTTGAAACAACGCGGCTTGTGCGGCGTGGAGTTCGTGGTGACCGACGATCATGCCGGGTTGAAGAAAGCCATCGCAGAAGTCCTGCCCGAAGCGATCTGGCAACGCTGCTACGTCCACTTTCTGAGAAACGCATTGGATTATCTGCCGCGCAAAGCCGATGACGATTGTCTCCAGGAACTGCGTTGGCTCTACGACCGGCGGGACCTCCAGGAAGTGCGGCAGGACCTGGCGACATGGTTGAGCAAGTGGGGGCAGAAATATTCCAAACTCTGCGACTGGGTCGAAGACAATATCGACGAGACACTAAGCTTCTACACGCTGCCGCTTCAGCATCACAAACACATGAAATCCACCAATATGCTGGAACGGCTCAACGAAGAGATCAAACGGCGAACGCGCGTGGTGCGGATATTCCCCAACGCAGCCAGCTGTCTGCGTTTGATTCGGGCGCTGACCACCGAAACGCACGAGAACTGGATCGAAGCGATCCGCTACTTGAACATGGACCTGTTGAAGGAACACAAAAGGGACTGGCACCGTCAGACGCCGGCTGCCTAAACGCGTCCCAACGGGCCGACCCCAATGATCGACTCGGATGTCGATCGGCGATTACAGAGCATCCTGGAGCGAACAATCGCTGTGGAAAACTTTCGAGGGGACGAAAGAAAGAAAAAGAACCAAAAAAGAAAGAAACGCAGAGGCCTGATGGAAATGACGCCTCAGAGGAAATCCGCCAAAAGGCGCGGATTCCCTCTGAGGCTTGGAAAAGCTTCGCCAAAAACGTTCAGCTTTCCCACATTCCCACAGGCCCGACGGCGATCGACACTCAAGAACTGAATTTTTCGGAAATACTTTTTGCAGAACTTGACGCACACAACTGACCAAGCTCCCGCATTCAGAGTAATTGTGAGGCGGAATAGGATTGCACCGGTGTTATAATGCGCTGTTTGTTAGAGTTGGTGTTCTTCGGCGGTTACAGTAAGCGTGCTCGGGGAACTGCTGGATAGAAACCCTACGGAAGGCATTCCCCAATGAGTCGAAAGGTACTCCTCGCAGAAAACGAACAGATCGCCTGGGTCGGCTCCATCCCATTTTTTCTGGTTCATCTCAGCCCGGTCCTGTTGATCTGGACCGGTCTCCGCTGGGTCGACGTGGCGCTTTGCGTCGCATTGTATTTTGGCCGCATGTTTTTCATCTCAGCCGGCTACCACCGATACTTCGCCCATCGTGGCTACAAAATGGGTCGGGTCATGCAGTTCATGTTCGCCTTCGGGGGGGCTACCGCGGCCCAGAAAGGTGTGCTTTGGTGGGCTGGCTATCACCGCCACCACCACTGGCATTCGGATCAGCCTGAAGACATCCATTCCCCAAAGAAGGGCTTTTTCTGGAGCCATCTGGGCTGGATTCTTTGTCCGAAATACAACCGGACCCCGTCCGAAGTGATCGAGGATTTTGCCAAGTATCCGGAGATCCGGTGGATCGACAAGCACTATCTCGTACCGCCGATCATACTGGCGACAGTTTGTTACCTATTAGGCGGGTCGAGCGCCCTGGTGGGCGGATTCCTGCTGTCCACCGTCATTCTCTTTCACGGTACATTCATCGTGAATTCGCTGACGCATCTCTACGGCAGCCGGCGGTATGAAACCCCGGACACGAGCCGGAATTCGTTTCTGATCGCGCTCGTGACCGGCGGCGAGGGATGGCACAACAACCACCACTACTACGAAACGACCGCGAACAACGGTTTTTTCTGGTGGGAGATTGACACCAGCTACTATGTTCTGAAAATCCTCAGCTGGATGGGCCTGGTATGGGATCTGCGCCTGCCGCCCAGGTTTGTTCTCGAAGGGCGCCACGCGACCTTCGCCGACTACGAATTAGAACCGCCGACTTAGTTCCAATCATGTCCAAGCCATTGAAAGTTGCTATTCCTCTCATCCTGGGAGCCGGCTTTCTCGCCTACCTTGTCTATTCGTCTCTTGGGCTCGCATCAGTCACCTGCGAAGTCTGCGTTCGGTTCAACGGACGGGTCGACTGCCGTATCGCTTCAGGGACGACTGCTGAGGTAGCGACCGACACGGGTCGCAACAATGCGTGTGCCCTGTTGACGAATGGTCGGGATGAACTGATTGCCTGCACACAGACGCAACCACAGACCACGATGTGCGAACTCGAGTAGTCATCCCGATTGTGTGACGGGGCGAGTTCCTTTCTCTTTGAACCTTTTGAGCCGTTCGGTCGTCGAAGTATCATGGCGGCTTCCGAGGCTGCTGTCGGTGGCTTGCAACAAAGGAGATACTTCCATGAGCGTGCTGAGGTTTGTTCTGGTTTATTCCGTGATGGCGTCCCCGCTTCTGTGGGCACAAGCTGGGGCAAACTCCGATTCGGTCCTCACGGTCCAGGGAAGCGCGGAGGTTCGCGTCGTTCCCGACCTTGCGGTTGTGCGTTTGGGAGTCGTCGAGCAGGCGCCGACAGCCGAAGATGCGCAGGACGGCGTCAACGGCGTGGCGAATCGAATCATAGACGCGTTAAGAGCTGAGGGAATTGAGGAAAGTGACGTACAAACATCCCGCCTCAACTTGTCTCCGGTGTATTCACGGCAACGTCCGGGAGGAGACCAAGCGCCGTCGATCATTGCTTATCGTGCGGCCAACACCATCACAGTACGCGTTGAGGCGCTTGACCGGATTGGAGAGGTCATCGATGCGGCGCTGGGGGCTGGTGCCAACCAACTCGAGGGTGTGGCGTTCGAATTACAGGACGACCTGGCCTCCCGGCAGGAGGCTCTGAGGAACGCGGTCGGTGAAGCGCGGGACAAAGCCGAGGCCATCGCGGATGCGCTGGGCGTTGCACTTATTTCGATTCTGTCTGTCAACGAAGGCGGCGTTATGATCGAGAGGCCGATCATGGAGATGAGCCGCGCCCTGTCCCTCCAACAGAGTGAGCCCACTCCTGTTTCACCCGGTGAAGTGACCGTGGGTGCATCGGTGACGATTCAGTATCGCATCGAAGCTGACTGAGCAAGCATTCGACCGCCGGTTTGCCGCTCTATGAAAGTCGTTCTGATCACAGGTGCATCCTCGGGTATCGGACGTGCCACTGCGCTTGAACTCGCTTCCCGGAAATTGACTCTGATTCTCGTTGCCCGGCGCCTTGAACTCCTTGAAGCGTTGGCGGCCGAAGTTCGACAAATTGGCGGAACTGCGATCAGCATTCAGGCCGACCTCAGCGTGCCCGAGAATGTGGACCGGATGATCGATGGCGCTCTGGAGCGTCATGGAAGGATCGATGTCCTCATCAACAACGCTGGAGTCGGTTATTTCGGTACGGTAGAGAACATGTCTCGAGAAGTTATGGACGAGATACTCGCTCTCAACTTCATTGCGCCTGTGGTTGCCATACAGCGCGTGTTACCCCTCATGAAGGCAAAGGGGAAGGGGCACATCATCAACGTGTCGTCGGTGCTGGGAAAGCGGGGTTTGCCCTTGTCGGGGATCTATAGCGCTTCGAAGTTCGCCCTCGGCGGCATCAGCGAGTCCCTGAGGGTCGAACTCAGGGATGCGGGCGTTCACGTAAGCCTTGTCTATCCCGTCGCAACCGAGACTGAATTTTTCGATGCCGTGCGCAGAGGCGAGGTGCAAGGGGAATTCGCTCCGGCCGGTTACATACAACCGGCCAGAGACGTGGCCAAGGCCATCGCGCGTTGCATCCGCAGGCCGCGTGCAGAGGTCTATCCCTACAGGCGTGCTCGCCTGTTGGTCTGGTTCAACGCCCTGTTTCCCACACTCGTCGACAGGGCGATGACGCCTTATGTTCGGGAGCGACTTCGGGCAGCGCCGAAATAGAATCGATCGAGAATCGATGCTCAGGTTCCCCGGAGTGTTAAGGTTCGGAACCGCTCTTTACACTCCGTGCAGCGATAGGCCTTCCAGAAAGGGAACAGTTTTTCCAAGCCCTGTCGTCGCGAGCGGCGGGCACCTCCCCCACATTTGGGACACATTCGTGCCCGTGTCACTGGGCCCGAGTTGAGCCACACGGCCCCGCTCTGAATCCGATCACACTTCAGACAGCGAAACGGCCGTCGGAGCATCCCCAGTGCCAGGTAATCGGAGGCCGTCCGGAGTGTGGTTGGCCGCCAGTGGGTATTGTTGCAGCGAGAACAGTGCATCGGAATAAAGACCCTGCTGTGAATTCAAGATAACTCAGTTAATACGATTTTTACAGGGCACCGGTTACATGGGGCGTGAGTTCGCCCGGTGAAATCACCTGGGGTCGGTACGAGGAAAGGGTCTTGAGGGGACGGACTGGTGAATCGAAATCAAGCCGACCGCCGATAGTGCAGCGGGAAGTATCCGTCCCTTAGTCCTGGCGATCTTGCCATTCTTCGTACCAGGCCATTTGGATCGCTTCGAGCTTCTTTTCGTTGGACGCTTTCGGGTCGTCGCCGAAATCCTCCAGTTCAGTCGTCCAGCGGTGGAGATCGGTGAAACGGACGGTGAGTGGATCGGTCTCAGGGAAGCGATCGCATAAGGCTATCGCGATATCTTCGGTATGGATCCATTCCAGTTGTCTCTTCATTGGATTTCCCTGACGCGCTTATTCTTAAGCGCCCTCCCTATGGCGGCATTCATGATGTTTTCTGCAAGCCGCATCGTTGTTTCGTTGAGCTGCTCAATGGCGTCTCGTATAGCCTGGTGATCTTCAGTATTGGTGGCCGAGGTCAGAGCCTCCACTGCGGTCTCGATCGCCTGCTTTTCCTTGTCGGGCAACTGTATGTACTCTTCTTCCTGGCGACTCCTCTCGCAGGCGTCCAGTACGGTTCCGGCCTCGTTCCGCGCCTCGATCACCAATCGGGCGTCGATGTCTGCCTCGGCATGCTCGAATGATTCCAATATCATCGTTTCAACCTGCTCATCCGTAAGTCCATATGTAGGCTTAATGTCGACGGACTGGAACGTGTCGGTCCGCTTCTCCATCGCTGACACGTTCAGGATGCCGTCCGCATCGATCAGGAATTTCACCTCGATTCGTGGCAGTCCCGCAGGCATGGGAGGAACGTTGTTTAGATCGAATTCCGCAAGGCTCCGGCAGTCTTCAACCAGTTCTCTTTCCCCTTGTAAAACGTGAATCTTAACGTTGGTCTGGCCCTCTACGTACGTCGTAAAAGATTCGGTCGCACTGGCCGGAACAGTGGAATTTCGCGGAATAATCTTAGACATTACGCCTCCCATCGTTTCGATGCCCAGCGATAGCGGCGTCACGTCCAGAAGCAAAGTGTCGCGGCGGGCGCCGGACAGGATATCGGCCTGTACCGCAGCGCCCAGCGCCACCACCTCGTCTGGATTCAGTTCAGTATGGAGCGCCCGTCCGAAGAGGTCCTCGACGCGGCTCCGCACCAGAGGTACGCGTGTTGAACCGCCGACCATCACGACTTCATCGATCGCCTTGGCATCCAAACCGGCGTCGGCCAGAGCCTGGCGGCAGGGAATCAAGGTCCGTTCGACGATCGCACTGATGCGTCCTTCTAACTCGGTACGGGTCAACTCCCTCGAATAATTGAAATCTGGTAGTTCGATCTGTGTTTTGTCGGACGCTGACAGATCTTCCTTTGCTTTGCGCACTGCTGCACGGACCACCTGGAGTCCGCTGTCGTCGAGCTCTCCTTTCGATTGCTCCTGCACCATCCGGATCAACGCTTTGTCGATGTCGTCTCCTCCAAGGTGTGTGTCGCCGCTGGTGGAGAGAACCTCGAATATGCCTTCAGTCAGTTTGAGGATCGAGATATCGAAGGTGCCGCCGCCGAAATCGTAGACGGCGATGATGCCTTGTTTTTTCTCCTGGAGTCCGTAGGCCAATGAAGCAGCCGTGGGTTCATTGACGATGCGTAAGACATCGAGGCCCGCGATCCGTCCGGCATCTTTAGTCGCTTGCCGCTGGGCGTCGTTAAAGTAGGCCGGGACCGTAATGACGACGTTCGTGATTTCTTCCGCAAGATCGGATTCGGCGCGCTCCTTGAGCTCTCGAAGCACGAAAGCCGACAGTTCAGGCGGTGTGTAGGCCCGGCCCATGGCGATTATCCGGATAATGTTTTCGCTCTCAGACGAAGCATCGAACGGGAGAAGAGACAGGTCGTCCCGTACATCCTCAATCCCTTTCCCCATGAACCGCTTGATCGAAAATATAGTGTGACCCGAATCGTCAAACATCTTCTCGCGGGCCGCGTTTCCCACTCTTACGGATCGGTCTTCGCCGAAGTGAATCACCGACGGGACCATGCGGCTGCCGTCGGGTCCTGCAATAATCCGCGGCGTTCCGTTCTCGGCCACTGCCACCAAACTGTTCGTCGTTCCGAGGTCAATACCTACAATTCTCGCCATTAGTGCCTCACCTCGCTTTCAATGTCCCGTTCCATGTTTCGTATGTATGCGGAGTGGGAAATGATGTCGGCCAGTTTGGACAGTTGCTCCTTACGCTTTTCGTCCGAGCCCGGATCCGATATCAACCGGTCCCATTCGGAGAACGCTTCCTGAAGCAGATTGTCATAATCCTCTCGCATTCTGGAAATCTGTGCCCTGGAGCCTTCAAGCGCTTCGACGAGCGCGTCGGTGTCGTCTCCGGACGCCCGGGCTGCCCGCAGTTCTTCCATTTCTTCGTTGATCTTGAAAACCTCAGCAAGCAAAGCCTGGGGCACCTTGCTACCGTCCACCTCAAAACCCCTGGATCGAACCAGGTATTCGACCCGTTTGCTGGGTTCTCTCAATGTTCGGTAAGCGTCGTTCAACAGGGCTGTCATCCTCAGAGCGCGCTCGCGTTCCTCGGGTGGTGAGGTAGTGTGATAGTCGGGATGGTACTGCCGGCTCAACTGGTGGAACTTTCTTTCCAGTCCGTCGAGATCCACGTTCAGTAAGGGTTCTAGGTCAAACACTTCGAAATAATTCATTACCGTCGGACCTGAAAAAAGGGCCGTCGTTAAACGGCCCTTTAAAATCGAACACGAAGCGTTGTCAAATAGAGAAGGAGTCTCCGCATCCGCAGGTGTTTTTGGCGTTGGGATTCATGAAGGCGAATCCCTTTCCCGTCAGACCATCGTCAAAATCAAGTACCGTATTGTTCAGGTAGATATAGCTTTTCAAATCACAGAACAGCTGTACGTCTTCCCGCTCAAATACCTTGTCGCCTTTTCGCACTTCGTTTTCGAAGCCGAGATTGTATGAAAGTCCGGAACAGCCGCCGCCTTTGACGCCCACTCGCAGGCCGCCTGCATCAATCCCTTCCTTTTGCCGGAGCTTCTTGATCGCATCAACCGCACGATCTGTGATTTCAATCGCCATGACGCTTACCTTCTGGTTGCTTACTCTTTTGTCTCGTCGCCGTCGTCGGGATGCTTGGTCTTCCAGTCCGATATTGCAGCCTTGATCGCGTCCTCGGCGAGCACCGAGCAGTGAATCTTAACCGGAGGGAGACTGAGCTCTTTAACGATCTCGGTATTCTTGATCGCGAGGGCCTCATCCAGCGTTTTGCCTTTGACCCACTCCGTCGCCAGGCTGGAGCTTGCGATCGCACTACCGCAACCGAAGGTCTTGAACTTTGCGTCCTCGATGATGCCGCTGCTTTCATCGATTCTAATCTGCAACTTCATCACGTCCCCACATTCGGGAGCGCCAACCAGCCCGGTGCCGACATCGTCCTCATCCTTCTTAAACGAGCCTACGTTACGGGGATTGTTGTAGTGGTCGACAACCTTTTCTGAATACGCCATCTGTCATCTTCTCCTTATTCTGCTGTCCAGTTAACGGTGCTCAGATCGATTCCTTCCTTGACCATTTCATAGAGCGGCGACAATTCCCGCAACCGTTGTACGGTCCGGGTGACTTTGTCGGCTACATAGTCGACTTCCTCTTCGGTATTGAACCGTCCGATTCCGAATCGAATCGAGGTGTGCGCCAACTCCTCACCGACGCCCATCGCCTTGAGCACATAAGATGGTTCGAGGCTGGCGGAAGTGCATGCGGATCCTGAAGAAACAGCAATGTCTTCGAGTCCCATCAGCAAGGATTCGCCTTCCACGTAAGCGAAACTCATGTTGAGGTTCCCGGGTACTCGCCGATCCGGATCACCGTTGATAAAGACTTCGTCCAGGTTCTCTTCAAATTTGCTACGCAGCCGTTCGCGCAACCGTAAAATCCGGGCTGACTCCTCTTCCAGCTCTTCCTGCGCGATTTCTGCAGCTTTGCCAAAACCTACAATTCCGGGGACGTTTAAGGTGCCTGAACGCATGCCGCGTTCGTGGCCACCACCGTCGATTATCGGGCTCAACAGTACGCGGGGATTTCTACGACGTACGTATATTGCGCCAACACCTTTGGGGCCATACATCTTATGCGCGCTCAGCGAGGCGATATCGACATTCATTTCCTGGACGTCGAAGGGAATCTTGCCTGCGGCCTGCACAGCATCGGTGTGGAAAAGAACGTCATGCTCCCGGGCAATCCGACCGATTTCCTGAATGTCCTGAATGACACCCACCTCGTTGTTGACGGTCATAATCGATATCAGAATCGTCTTATCGGTAATGGCGCTCTTGAGCTCCTCCAGATCGATCAGGCCATTCGTGCCTACGGGCAGGAGGGTAACGCGTATACCGTTCTTTCCAAGGTGCTTCGCACTATCGAGGATCGCCTTGTGTTCTGTAACGCAGGTGATGACGTGGTCGCCTTTCTGGCTGTACATTTCGGCGGCACCCTTCAGTGCCAGGTTGTCTGATTCAGTTGCGCCGCTGGTGAAGACGATTTCTTTCGGGCTCGCGTTGATGAGAGCCGCCACCTGCCGCCGCGCTCTATTCACGGCCTCCTCGGCATCCCAGCCGAACTGGTGATTGCGGCTGGCTGCATTGCCGAAGCTCTCGCCAAAGTACGGCAACATGGCTTCCAGAACTCGAGGATCGACTGGCGTTGTCGCGTGGTTGTCCATGTAGATGGGCTGAGTTATAGTCGTCATCCTCGTGTCTCCTAGTCTCGACTTCCCAATTCCAGAGGTTTCAGAATTCTAATCCCGGTCTTCTCAGCGTTCATCTCGAGCAATTCGGTCTCGGCCAGTTCGTAGATAGTGGTCTCGATCAACACCTGAATTACTTTTTCCTTGATGCCGCGAAGAGGATCTCGAATCGAACACAATTGGAGTTGCTCGCAGTCATCGGCAACTTCGCAGGGGGTCATCATGATTGGACCTTCCAGCGCTTCAATAACCTCGATGACACTGATTAATTCCGGCATCCGGGCCAGCACGTATCCGCCGGTGGGACCGGAATGGGATTGGAGCAAACCCTTGCGAACGAGTCGCTGAAGAACCTTGGCCAACAGTTCTGACGGGATGTTATAGGTACGGGCGATTTCGGGAGCACTGTGGGCCTGTTCAGTATGCAAAGTCAGGTGTTTGAGTGCGATTAACCCGTAATCTGTTCTTTTGGATAGTCTGAACATCGTGTCTTCCCAACCGTAGCGCTAGGGTTTGGCTCGATACCGCTTTCTTGATTATGGTTCCCGATCTGTTCCCCGACCATTTTGATCGCCGATCAAAAGAGTCGGGTATAAAAATAAGAGTAGGTGATGCTCTTTACTTCCGTCAAGCCAAAAGTGTGGAGCGGGTTGGCGGAGGCCTCCGGTGGGCGGGTGATAACTATATAAACCATTGTTAATAAAAGGCCTATTACAATTTGTCCGTTATCCGTGAGGTGCTATGTCAAGAAGACGGAGGAGGCCTCGAAGGTCCTGGACCCGGTTTTCGCTATCTGATGCCCTTGACGAGAGACGATCCACTAGAACGCTGTAGAGGCCCGCACCAGCCGCGCCTTTGAAGTCCTGTTCGAAGTCGTCTCCGGCAAAAAGCGCTTCCGCAGGGGCCACTTTCAGTGCTTCGGTGGCTGCCAGGAAGATGCGTTCGTCCGGCTTGGCATAACCGGAGGACTGAGCCGTGACAACGGTATCGAAAAGTCGCCCTATCCTGAGGCCATCGAGGACCCCACTGAGTCGGGAGTCGAAATTGGAAACCACGCCGATTCCGTATTGATTTTTCCTTAAGGTTTCGAGTACTGAAACTGTTTCGGGGTAGCAGTGCCAACCCTGATCTGTTCTGAAAACTTCGTAGACTTCCTCGAAGAACTCGTCAAACCGGGGGAATGGCCCAAGCTTGGCAAACACGGATACAACCAGGGCCTTCCAGTCGGCCTTTTCGATGGGCACACCCCGGGCTTTCACCCGACTTATGAATTCTTTGTCGATCGCGCGCGCATCGGTATAAAACTCGTAGGTGGTGGCGACGCCTCGGTAGATTTCTCCAATCGTTCCGCGGGAGTGGAATAGCGTGCCCACCGCGTCAAAAAGGACGGCTCGGATCACAGATCGACCCAACAGCCTTTCTTCGATGAAGCACGCGCGGCATCAAGAACCTGCTGGCTGATCAAGCCGTCTTTGAAGTTCGGGCTGGGTGAGGAAAGCCCTTTCTCGATCGCGTTGACCAGCGAGTCAACAAGCGCGCGAAACGGGGGACGCAGAAAATGACCCGCCTCTTTGGCTAACCGGTAGCGGGGTGGGATTTCCAAAGCTTGCACAGCCCGGGCGCTTCTCTTGCCGCCCAGAATGGTGTGTCCGCGATAGTCTGGAATCACCAATTGTCCCTTGCTGCCGAAAATCCCGACCTGTGACATTTCGACGCCGGCGACCGCGCTCATGTGGAGAACAGCCTGCGCTCCCGAAGCGAAGTCGATGATCATCGCCAGCGCATCGTCGCTCGTAACTGCTTCGCCCTCCCGTTCTTGCACGAAGGTCGATAGATCGCACATGACGCGGCGTGGCTCGCCCATCCACAGTTGGAGTGAGTCGACGGCGTGAGACCCGACCGCACCGAGCAGCCCTCCCCCGCGCCGCTGGTCCGACCACCAGTTCCATCCGACATCATCGGCATCTGATCGCCAGCCGAAGTGTGCGGAAAATTCCGCCATCCGGATCTTACCGGCGTAGTTCTGGCGCAGAAGATCCATGAGAAACGTACGCGCTGGAAAATAGCGAAATTCAAAGTCAACCATGGCGATCACGCCGGCCTCGTCAGTTACTTTGAGCATCTCCCCGGCCTCGGTACGGTCCAGGGCAAAGGGTTTTTCGCACAGGATGTGGATTCCCCGTCGTGCAGCCGAGAGAACCATTGGGTGGTGGAGATGGGGTGGTGTCGTAATGCTGACCAGGTCCGGCCGCTCGCTGTCGAGCATCTCTTCGAAATCGGTGTAAGCGGCCCCGATGCCATGCTCGGCGGCTACGGCCCCGGCCCGCTCGGCGCGTCCACTGGAAAGCGCGACAACCTGTGTTCGGGTGTGAGACTGGAATACGGGTATCTGGACCGCACCGGCAAACGAAGTTCCGGCGACGGCAACACGTAGTTTCCTCGGTTCGGTCAAGGTAAGGCACTCCTCAGCATGGATATGGCCCCTTTTGCGGCGTAGCCCTCGGACATCGGCACTGTATCAATATTGGCGTCGGTGTTTCAATTTCGGGAGGGAAGCGGTTTCCCGACGAAACAGGTTGTGACCGTAAGTGCCTGGCAGGGGGATTTCGCTCGGTCGTTCTTGCAGACATCCTGTCTGAACGACCGGCGACCCCCGCCATCATCCTGACGGCGGGGCCTCTGGGGATCGACAAAA
Source organism: Terriglobia bacterium (assembly GCA_965218085.1). GTDB lineage: Bacteria > Acidobacteriota > Terriglobia > 20CM-2-55-15 > 20CM-2-55-15. The sequence goes on from CBDCKF010000002.1 coordinate 2,267,286, forward strand.
CGTTGGGTCAGGCCATAGAACGACCCGCACCGTTCTGACGGTGCGGGTGGACAGCTTTCAAGACACAGACGCGAAGCCGAGGCGTCAGTGGAGGGAGGCGAGCCCTTGTGTCAGTAGAAGTCAGCTATTGGATTAAGTCGGAAATCACCTGCGTTTTCAATTCGGAGCACCACACCAGAGTGGGATATCTCGTCCATCCCTGAATGGCCATGGTAGAATCGGCGGCTTCTCCATGGCACAGATTCGTCCATTCAAAGCTCTTCAGTATTCGAGCGCACAGGTCCCGGTGGATCGTGTGGTCACGCAACCCTACGACAAGATCAGTCCTGAAATGCAGGTCCAGTACCGAGCCAGGCACCCGAATAATCTCGTCCGGATCCTCCGGCCAGCATCAGAGCCGGACCAAGACCCGAATGTTTCGCCTTACCGGAGAGCTTCGGAAACACTCAGCGCGTGGCGTCGGGAAGGCATCATCGAGCAAGTGGAAGAGCCGTCCCTGTTTGCGTATTTCCAGCGTTTCCGCACTTCGGAGGGTGATCGGTTCCGGACGCGAAAAGGTTTTGTCTGTTTGGTGCATCTGGAGGATTACGCCAATAAGATTGTCTTTCCGCACGAACAGACACTGACGGGACCCAAGCAGGACCGCCTAGAACTTTTGCGTCATACGCGGACACACTTCGGTCAGGTGTTTCTTCTTTATTCCGATCCTTTGAGGGTAGTTGATGCCCTTCTGGATGAGGTGTCCGCGGATCAGCCCGAAATCATGGTTCGTGATGAGTACGATGTCCGGCACATGCTCTGGGGGGTGTCCAATACTGAGACCATTCGTTTGATTCAGGATGCAATGGCGGACAAGCAGCTCCTGATCGCCGATGGTCACCATCGATACGAAACGGCGGTTGCATTCCGAGACGAGAAAAGAAAGGAAGCGGGGACAGGCGATGCCGGAGCGTTCGAATGGTTGATGACCACTCTGGTGAACATGGAGAGTCCGGGTATGACGATCCTGCCGACCCACCGTGTGGTGTCGAACCTCGCGTCGTATGATCCTATCCGATTCGTCGACCGCGCCCGGAAGTACTTCAACGTTCGGGAGCTTGCCGACGCGGGTCAACTGGCCACACGTCTGGAGGAGGGCGGAGCCAGTCGTTCGACAATTGGCATGGTGACTCAAGGGGGAGACCGCTTCGCCGTGTTTGAACTTCGGGCCGATTTCGATTTCGAAGCCGTTTTACCCGGTGTGTCAGTTAGCCAGTCCCAACTCGACGTCGTGATTCTTCATAGCCTGATACTTGGGAGGTGCCTGAATGTTTCAGACGAAGACGTACGTGGAGAGAGTTATCTGCGATACGTCCGTGGCTTGGAGGCCGCCGTCGCTGAGGTTCAGGAGGGCAGGGCCCAGCTATGCTTCTTGCTGAACGCGACCCGGATGGAGCAGGTCCGGGAAATCGCGCTTGGGGGAGAGGTTCTGCCGCAGAAATCCACCGATTTCTTCCCGAAATTACTTTCCGGCCTAACGATGTATTCGATGGATTGACGGCGGTCGGGTCAATCCCCAAGCTGCGGTTGCTTGATGTCTCGTGGGTCGGAATCGTCGGTCCACCGTTTCTTGAACATCGTTCTCAGACTTTCCATCATAGTGTCTCGATGATCGTACAGCCTTCTCAGAGGTCTTGGCCCTCGACGGTTTAGAGCGTAGGCCGTCAGGAGTGGAACGGCGATGGTCGAATCGAGGTAACAGACGACGGCGTCTGGTAGTCGGTCCGGATCCACTTTGCCCCAGCTCACAGCTTCGGAAGGTGTGGCTCCCGACAGGCCACCGGTATCGGGACGCGCGTCGGTAAACTGAAGATAGTAGTCGTGGCCCTTCTCTTCGAGTCCCAGAACTTCCTGGATTTGCGGTTCGGTCTGCAATATGAAGTTCTTGGGTGAGCCACCGCCGATCATGAGCGTGGCGCTTTTGAGGTTCTCCCGCTTTGCAGCGTAAACGATGCACGCAGTTTCGTTGACGTCGGCATTCACGTCAATCAAACACTCGCTTCCCAGTAGCGCGTTCGCCGCAATGTTCATACCTATAGAGCTGTCACCCGGTGAGGAGGTATAGATCGGAATACCGCATTCGTGAGCCGTCGCCACCAGGGACTTGTCTTCGATGCCGAGTACGCGCTCCCGTTCCAAGACATAACGCCCAAGCTGGTAATGAAACTGGGCCGAGCTCATGGTTGCCTGGAACTCAGGTTCGTTAACCACTTTTTTTATGAAGTTATCGGTCTCCACGAGGACGTCGTATTCGAACAGAATGTCGTAAATGCGAACGACGCCTTCTTCTCTGAGTGTGCGATCGTCGAGGTTTGGAGATCCGCGGTGCATTTCCAGTCCCATGCCAAAGTGGATGTCGTGATACAGGTTGGCGCCGGTCGATACCATCCAGTCGATAAAGCCTGCCCTCATAAGCGGAACGATTGCAGCCATGCCCAATCCTGCCGGCGTCATCGCACCTGAGAGACTGACGCCGACCACAACGTCGTCCGCGAGCATCCGTTCGGTGAACAGATGGCAGGCTTCACGGAAGCGTGCGGCGTTGTAAGCGTTAAAGGTTTGATCGATCAGTTCGACGAGAGACGTTTCGGATCGAATCGCCGGGGGTGCGATGTTCTTGCCTTGTAGGTAGTGATTTTTGTGCGCCATCGGACAAAGGTCTAATACTCGATACCGTCGTTGTTGTCCTGACCCATAGTACTGAGGACGAAAGTTTCAGAATTTTCGATCATCGATCGGACAGGACGGGCATGTTTGACCGCCGCGACGATCGTCGGTGGATCAATCCCGGCCAGTTGGACGAGCAAGACCAACTGGGCCGATTCTGCTCCTGATCTTCGGCCGCCAGGACAAAAACGCCATTGGGTATGAGATCGAGTCCTTGACTGACATCCCCTCGATTCATCGATATTCTCCTCAGGACGTGGGTAAAAAGGGGTATTCTGACGGACTTTAGGAATGTTTTCAATAAGCGGCCCGAGCAACAGAATCGCATGGACGTGGCACATAGGCTGGGAGGACTGAACCGAGACATGAAGGACAGACTGCAATGAATGAAAAGCTGATCGAAACTCTTCAAGAGGCGCTCCGGGCTGAGGGATTGGACGGGTGGCTTTTCTATTGTTTTCGTGGAAGCGATCCGATCGCAGAGAATATCCTGAAACTGGATCGCTCACAAATCACCACCCGCCGCTGGGCCTACTTTGTTCCTGCCGTCGGAGAACCTCAAAAAATTGTCCACATCATCGAGCCTCACGTTCTCGACACCCTTCCGGGAGTCGACCGGACCTATTTGGCATGGCAGCAACTCCACGAACATCTGAAGGCATCCATCTTAGGCGCGCCGCTCTTAGGCGCGCCGGGCGAGGGTACGCCGAGGTCAGGCACACCTAGAGTCGCCATGCAGTACTCGCCGTTGAATGCCATTCCCTACGTCTCGCGTGTGGATGCGGGGACGGTGGAGCTGGTCCGCAGTTTTGGTGTTGAAGTTGTTTCCTCGGCTGATCTCGTTCAGGTATTTGAAGCCGTATGGAGTGCAGGGCAGTTGGAGACGCACTTATACGCCGTCAACCACCTGCGGGAGATTGTCGATGTGACCTTCAAGGAGACAGCGCGGCGCATCCGGGATGGCGTGGCTACGGATGAGTTCGATATGCAGGAGTTCATCTGGCAGGAATACGAAGAACGAGGACTGATATCGTCGGACCGGCCGATAGTCGCGATCAACGCTAACAGCGCTGACCCGCACTACTTGCCTGACAAGGAGCATCGAGCTCCGATTCGAGAAGACGATTTTATGTTGATCGACATCTGGGCCAAGCGGCCCGACGCGGGATCTGTCTATGGAGACATTACCTGGACTGGCTACCTTGGGAAGACCGTCCCTGCGAAACATGAAGCAATATTTCAGGTTGTTCGTGCGGGCCGCGACGCAGCGATACATCTGGTCAAAAATCGCTACCGGGAAGAGACACTCCATGGGTGGGAAGTCGACGACGCGGCTCGGACGTCGATCGCGGGCGCCGGGTACGGGGAGTACTTTATCCATCGCACCGGCCATTCAATTCATGAGGAGGACCACGGCAACGGTGCCAACATCGACAATCTGGAAACTCAGGACAGCCGCAAGCTCATGATCGGCACCTGCTTTTCAATTGAGCCCGGTGTATATCTGAAGGGAGATTTCGGTGTCCGTAGCGAGGTGGACGTCTATCTGTCTCCTGACGGTCCGGTCGTGACCGGCACGCCGATTCAGGAGCACGTCATCCCCATCCTCGCCGGGTAAGCACTTTCAGTGAGACCGCGAACTCCAATAGGACCTGATCCGTCACCCATGTAAGATATTTATATCAGTCAAAATGGGTGTAGTGTCACATAAATTGATTTCGAGGAGGCCTCATGCAATATCTCGCGATCGCTGTCGCAATAACTTTTGTTATGGCTCTTCCAGCCAGTGCGCAATTGGACGAGAAGGTTGCCGACCGATTCTGGGAGTCGACACAGATTCTTGAGCAACTGATCAATGCTCCCGACGGAGGTATTCCGCAAGATCTGCTTCGCCGGTCCGAGTGTGTGGGTGTGATTCCAGCTGTAAAGCGGGCAGCATTCGGTTTTGGAGGACAATATGGCCGCGGGCTCGTGGTCTGCCGAAAGGATGGCGGGGCGGGACCGTGGGGCTCACCATCGATGATTTCGCTTGGTGGGGGTAGTTTCGGATTCCAGATTGGCGGCCAGTCCAACGATGTCCTGATGCTGTTTGTAACGCCTGACAGCATCGATCACCTCCTCCGGGATCAACTAACTCTGGGTGCCGACGTTTCTGCCGCCGCAGGGCCTAAGGGCCGGGCCGTTTCGGCCGAGACCAGTGCGACGCTGAGGGCGGAAATACTGACCTACGGGAGAAGTCGCGGTTTGTTTGCCGGTATATCGCTGGAAGGTGCGGTCTTGAAGCCGGATACGGATGCGAATGAAAGCCTCTATGGCGGAGAGGTAGATGCTCGAGAGCTCCTGATAGAGGGAACCGTGTCGATTCCGGGACCCGCCCAAACCTTCATAGATACTTTGACGGCGCTGGCGGTGCGCGAAGAGCCGGCTGGCGAGTAGGAACCCGTCAGGATTTTCGCGGGGCAGTAGGACTGCCGCTCCTAAACCCGTTTTCTGCCATGATCCGACCGTGAAAGTTTCGGGAACAACCCGGAAGGGGGTTGGATTACGTTAACCGGGCGGACTCGAACTTGAATTCCACATCTTACGAACGATTGAAAAACGGTGCTCTTATCTTCGGGCGCCGTATTGGCTTGGTGGAAGTGAGGGGTCCCGACCGGGTCAACTGGTTGCAAGGGATGGTGTCCAACGATGTGGGGCGTCTCGAAGAAGGCCAGGGTTGTTATGCCGCACACCTCAGTCCGCAGGGCAAGGTACTGTCCCAAATGGTGGTACTGGCAGACGCGGACACGCTGTGGCTTGCGGTTGGGGCGGACAACACGCGTGCCAGCATAGAAGAGCTGGATAAACTGCTGGTCATGGAGGACGCGGAAATAGTCGATCGTTCCTCCGACTTTGGCGTGTTGGCTATCGCGGGAGACGGAGCTCGGACCGTTCTGGGCGACTGGTCCGGTGGAAGTATCGATCTTGAGTCCGCATACGCACATACCGAGGTCGGTACCGTGCGGGTGGTTCGGGCCGACCTGGGTTATGAGCTGATCGCTCCTGTAGCAGGCGTGGCCCAGCTCCGTGATGCACTCGTCGAAGCCGGTGCTGGAATCGGTGATGAGGAATTGTGGGAGTGTCTCCGGATTGAGGCAGGAATCCCCACTTATGGTGTCGACGTCGATTCCAGGACGACCTTACCCGAACTTGGGGACAAGGGCATCGACTACGAGAAGGGATGCTACATCGGGCAGGAGGTCGTCGCCAAGATCCGGTACATTGGCCATGTGAACCGTCGCTTTGTCGGGCTGCGGTTCGAAGGGACGGGGGTGCCCCAAGCCAATACGAATGTGAGTCGTGACGGTCGTGAGGTGGGTCGGATTACGAGCAGCGTGTACTCGCCCTGCTTGAAGTCCTCCATTGCGCTGGCCTACGTGAGGCTTGGCGCAGACAAAGCCGGAACCACAGTTGAAGTCTCCATTGGTGGAAAGACCGAGACAGCCACCGTCACCGAATTGCCATTCGTTTCTCACCGGTACTGAAGAGGAGACCCACTACCCTGTCCATAAGCGGGTGCAGATTGGAGCTACTGTCCTCGGCCAAAAGTTCACGATATAAGATTTCGCTGGGTCGTTCATTCAGACATCCTGTCTGAACGACCGGCGACCCTCGCCATCATCGTGATGGCGAGGCCTATTGGGAACTGCGGAATGTTGAAGCAGGTCCCAGAAGGACCCGCACCCGTCCGACGGTGCGGGTGGACTGCTTTCAAACTAAAGACGCGGTAGCCGAGGCGTCTAGAGTAAGAAGATGGTCGAATCTGACCCGGACGAAATTTACAAGCACCGAATTTCCAACTCAAGAGTCTCTTCAAGTACGGGGCTTGAACGTCGAGGATTTTGCGAGATTCTCAAAGTGTTGCCGGTCGGAGTCGCTCAGATCCCGAGGAACTACAATCTTTAGGCGGACGAAATGATCTCCCCGGCCGCCGCCCCGCCGGTTGAGGCCCTGGTTTTTGAGACGGAGACGTTGCCCGGAACCGACTCCGGCAGGAATTTTGATGTCTGCGTTGCCGTCGATCGTGCGGACTTCAATCGTCGCACCAAGCGCGGCTTCCCAAGCAGTAATCGGCACTTCGATCTCTGTGTTGTCTCCATCCACTTGAAATCGGGATCCTGGCTGAATCTTCAGGCGAAGGTAAAGGTCGCCGCCGTCCGCGCTACCTCCGGGAAGGCGGATACGGCTTCCGTCACGTGTCCCTGCCGGTATACGGACGTCCACACTCTTTTGCTTGTTGTCGACGCGGACGTTGAGCTTTCGCGTCGTACCGCGATGCATCTCCTCGAGTGGTAAGGCCAATTCGGTTTCCACCGGTTGGGGGCTTCTACGTCGACTTCGGCTATGGCCGGGTCCAGGACCCTCGCCTGCGGCCGGTCCTCCGCCCATCCTTCCAAAGATTGATTCGAAGAAATCGCTGAATCCGCCCCTGGCAGAGCCACCCCCTCCCCCCAGAATGTCGCCGATATCGAAATCGGTTTGGAACCCGCCACCCTGCCAACCGGGCGGTGGCGTGAACTCGGCGCCGTTCTTCCAGTTGGCGCCGAGTTGGTCGTAGCGCCTGCGCTTTTCGGTATCCGACAGTACTTCGTAGGCTTCCTGGACTTCCTTGAATTTCTCCTCGGCGCCCGTGTCGTTGGGGTTTACGTCCGGGTGATACTTTCGCGCGAGTTTTCGGTACGCCTTTTTGATCTCGTCGGCGCCAGTCGTGCGGCCGACACCGAGTGTTTCGTAATAGTCTTTGAATTTCAGGGCCATTGATTATTGACTACTGTTATATAGCCGAGGTGAATGGAATTCCAGAGCCAAGCAGCGAAACAGGGGACTTTCTCAAACAGGAACTTCGAGACCTTCTTTGGCCGCGATCACATTGGGATGGAGCTTGGAGGCTTCTTCGAGGATGGCGTCGATTATGCTGTCGTTGTGGTATGGATCGTGGTGGAACAAAACGATTTGCTTGGCGTTGGCATCGATGCCGCTCTCGACAGATTGCCTCCACGTGCTGTGGCCCCAACCTTCCTTTGATGGATACTCTTCTGGAGTGTATTGGGCGTCAACGATGAGGCAGTCGGCATCTTGAGCCAGATTTTTGAAGTTGTTTTCGCTCCACTCCGGACCGCGTTCCACATCAGTGCAGTAGGCAATCACCTTGTCGCCCTGAGTGATTCTGTATCCCACACAACCCTGAGGATGGTGCAGTTTCTTTACAAGTATCGTCGTATCCGCGACTCGGAACGTCCCCTCCACCAGATCGATGTAGTCCCGGACGCACGGCAGTTTGGACATGTCGACCGGGAAATAAGGGTTTGCCATTATTCCGGCCAGAGCGTCCATAACGAGATTCGCATCGCGTCGCCCAGCGAAATAGAACGTGAAGTGGTTATCTTTCGAGTAGAGCGGTGTGAAGAAGGGGAGGCCTTGAATGTGGTCGATATGGAAGTGACTGAAGAACACGTGAGCTCGAATGCGTGATCCGTCGAATTCCTGTTCCAGTTCCTTACCCAGTAAACGGATGCCAGTGCCTCCGTCAAAGATCAGAATTTCGTCGCTGTCGGTCCGTACTTCTACGCAGGAAGTATTGCCGCCATAGCCCAGACTGTCTGCCTGTGGGGTTGGCGTCGAGCCGCGTACTCCCCAGAATCGAACGCGCATTGAGCGCTGCCTCCGTCAAGAAGCGGCAGTATATAGCAGGCCGCGGTAAAACACACCCGGACAGATCACTTTTCCACGGGGGAACAGTTCAGCTTCGCATGATACGGGAAGGTCATATTTCGAGAAACTTCGGGAAGCGGACCAGGTTCTTGCATCCGGTATCGGTGACTACAACGACATCCTCGAGACGCACACCGCCCATCCCCGAGTAGTAGAGTCCGGGTTCAACAGTCACGACCTGATTTTTTCGAAATCGGTTTCGCGCTATGAGTCCGAAAAAAGGAGCTTCATGGATATCCAAGCCGAGTCCGTGGCCCGTGCCGTGAAAGAACCCCTGCATGCGGCCTTCCCTCAGTCCGGTCTCAAAGCCCTGACTCCGGAAGTAACTGAGAATGTCTTGGTGAAGTTTGTAGGCGCTGGCGCGGGGCCTAATCTTCCTGAACCCTATTTTCTGAGCCTCTCGAACGGCATGATAGGCATGTTTCAGTCGTTCCGAAGCCTGGCCGCGCACGACGGTTCGGGTCATGTCCCCGAAGTACCCACTCTTCTGCGACCTCGGGAATATGTCGATGATGATCGACGTGTGGGCGCGAATCGGTCCGCTACCTTCATTGTGCGGATCGACAGCCTGCTGGCCTGAAGATACGATCGTGTGGCTTGGGACGCAGCCTCGTTCCATGATCGTGGTGTTTATGATGGCCTTTAATATCTCCGAAGTCAGTCGTGTGCCATCGAGTTCGAGAAAGCCGTTTGCGGAAACGCGCGTCCGCCGGAGGGCTGTGATCCCCGCCGCCATGCCGGCTTCGGCCGCACGGAGAGAGTCACGGATGTTACGAATCTCCTCCCGGGTTTTTATCTCCCGTTGATTCCAGAACGTTCCGGTCTCCACGGTCAGGGCAATGCCGAGCCCGCGGAGTTCGTCAGCTAGCGAGACGGGAAAGTTCCAGGGAACGCGGGCTTTACGAATCTTAAGATTCTTGAACACTTCGGAAATGACCTGAGCGGTTGTGGGGAACTGAATGCCCTGGGAGCGCAAGAGGGCGACATATTGGCTGCGTGCGAGCACGTGGTCAACCGTGGCCTGTTCGCGGGCTCTATCGACTTCGAGATCATTCATCACCACGTAACGTCTTCCGCTCTTCATGAAGAAGATAAACGGATCGGGGGCGAACATTCGAGTGGCCCAGAGCAGGTTGGCGTCGGTGTCGCTGGCGGCGACAATCAGTCGCGTATTGGTGGGTCCGGATGCCGTGGTATATTGGGCCATATCATGTCGAAAACAGCGGGAATCGTTGTCATCGGGAACGAAATTCTATCGGGCCGCACCCGGGATGAAAACGCTGCCTACTTTCTCAAAGAGCTTCGTGCCCTGGGTGTTGATGTCCGCAGGGTGTCGGTGATCCCTGATGAAATTCAGGTGATCCGAGACGAAATTCGAAGCGCGTCACAGAACTTTGATTACGTATTCAGCTCGGGTGGTGTCGGCCCGACGCATGACGACGTGACAATCCAGGGTGTCGCGGCTGGGTTCGAGCGCAAAGTGTGCCGCAGCAGTGAACTGGAAACCACACTCCGGGGATACTATCAGGACAATCTGACGGATGCCATGTTGCGCATGGCCGACGTTCCGGAGGGGGCTTCCCTGCTCCGTGGCGACCAGATGTGGTTTCCTGTGATTGCGGTAGAGAACGTCTACATTTTTCCGGGGGTGCCCGAAATTCTTGCCTCCAAGTTTCAACGCATCAAAGAAAGGTTCCGTGAGGATCCGTTCTTCACACGCGATGTGTTTCTGCTTGTGGAAGAAGGGCATGTTGCCGACCTGTTGCACGAAGTCCTGGCAAAGTTTCCTGACCTGCTGTTAGGTTCCTACCCCACGTTTACCAACCCGAAATACTCCGTCAAGCTAACTTTGGAGTCCAAGCGCGAAGACTATCTCAACAGTGCGCATGGCTTTTTAGTGGAGTGCCTGGCGGCCCGTTCGATTGTGCCCGTCTAGTGGCCTGAGTCACAAATTCGCTGCTTAATTTGCGTGTCTCAGTCGGACCCGATCATCTTATTACTCTAGACGCCTCGGCTGCCGCGTCTTTACTCTGAAAGCGGTCCACCCGCACCGTCGGATCGGTGCGGGTCCTTCTGGGGACCACTTCAAGATTCCGCCGATCCCTATAGGCCTCGCCATCAGGATGATGGCGAGGGTCGCCGGTCGTACGGCCCAACGCGCTTGACGCGACAGAGACGGCCGGCCCTATGAACGACCGAGCGAAATCTTATGCCGAGAACTTCTGACCGAGGACACTGGCGTGGTGTGGGGTCAATCGAAAAGTCCCGGTTGATCGTAGCGCAGGGGTATATCGTCGACAAGCGAATCAAAGCCCAACTCCTGGCACAGGGGAATGACTGAGTTCGGGCTGCCTTTGCGATATCGGAGCGTATCGGGGGTCATGTCGATGTCGACATCGCAACGGATACGAGCCAATTCGCGGCTTGTTCGAGCCGTTTCCATATTCTCGCGGATGCGTTTGAGTATCCCGTCCTTACCGCGGAAGGACAATTGATCCAGATCCGCATCGGCGATATCTTCAATCGTGCGGCAGACCGACAGTAGCTTTCCGGCAGTCTTGCCACCCACACCTTGGATTCCCGGAATGTTGTCCACCGAATCACCCAGCAGGGCCAGTAGGTCGGGAACTTGAGAAGGCTCGACTCCCAACTTCGTCTTTACGGCGGCTGCATCCAGCCAGGTATTCTTGGCCAGATCATAAATGTGGATCCTGTCGTCGACCAATTGCGCCAGGTCTTTGTCACCCGAAACGATGACCACAGGGTGTCCCGCGTCCGCCATTCGGACGGCAATTGAACCGAGCACGTCATCGGCCTCGTAAGTCTCGATATCGAAAGACGCGATGCCAACCGCCTCCGTGATACGACGGCAATACCCGAACTGAACCTTCAGATCTTCGGGAGGTGCGGTCCGGTTTGCTTTGTAATCGGCGAACATTTTTCGGCGAAAGGAATGAGCCCCCTCGAAAGCTGCCGCCATGTACGGCGGTTCCTGTTCGCGGATGATTTTTAGAAGCGTACGCAGGTATCCCAGTACCGCATTGGTTTTCATTCCGGAGGGCGCAGTGATGCTGTCGGGCATGCCGTAGTAGGCCCTGAAGATATAGTTCATCGCATCGATCAGGAAAACCGGGCTCGAGTTCAAAGGTTGGGTGCTTGACATTGTGTCTGCTGAGGTCTAACCAAACAGTTTTCAGTCGTCTTTGATCGGTATGGGTCGCCCCATTTCATCGACTGCGACGTACACAACGCGCGCTGAAGTTACTTTGACGGTTTCACGGTGTCCTTGAGGGCCCGAGCGCTCCACTTCGACATCCACTTCGATCGTGACGGATGTTGTGCCGACTTTCACGGTCTGGGTGTAGAAGGTGACGTTGTCGCCGAGAAAAACGGGTGCGAGAAACTCGACGTTTTCCATCACTTTCGTCACAAACCTTTTCGGTGCGTGTTTTCGCGCTTCGGTGCTTCCCGCCAGGTCCAGGTGGCTCAAAATAACGCCGCCAAAGATCGTTCCCATTTGGTTCGTGTCCTTGGGAAGCATCACGACGCGGATTGCTACATTACGTTCGGTCATTGAGTGCCTGTGCGAGGAATTTGATGGCGACTGTCATTCCACTACCTCTGCGTCTAAGATCCGCAGGGTGCCTGTCGCCGCCCGCCCCCGCGGTATTCGGTCGCGGCTGCCGATGTCCTGTTGTTCACCCGGACCCAACCTCTGACTGATGATGATTCGATCGACCTCGGTCGTGACCCCGATCGCATCCATGTATGTGGCTTCCATGAGAATCTGATCGTAGGTCGTCGCAGCATTGTCGTTTCTGAGACCGATAAACCACAGCGGCCGGCCGCCATCGGGGGCGGGCCGGAACTCGCTTTGGGTGATCACGATGTCCGTCGACGGATCGGGACCGCGGAACCAGTTTGCCACAGAGTCGCCGTATGAGCGGTAACCGACGATGACGGCAATGAGGATGAGCGCGACCCGGCGACCGACAAGCCAATATCGCGATCGAGCGGAATTCACCGGCAGCTATTCCGGTTCTTCTTGAAGCGTCAGCTGGGTGTTGATTCGCTGGCCATTTCTAAAGACAGTTAGTTCAACCCGCTCTCCGGGCTGGTGGGGTTCCAGAATCGTGCTGACATCGTTCATCGAAGTTACGTTGCGTCCGTCGATGGAGACGACCACGTCCCCTCCCGCGGGTATCAAGTAATTCCCGACGCGAACCCTCTGACTTGCGCCAATCAATCCGCTCTCCGCTGCCGGGCTTCCCACCCTCACGTTCGTTATGAGTATGCCCGAGTCGGTACCAAGGTTTAGAACCTCAGTCAGTCCCCGCAAGTCGGAAAGGTTGATGCCCTCGAAGCCGACATAGACGCGGCGCACTCGGCCGTAGGTGATCAAGTCGCTGGAGACGCGGTTTACTGTTTCCACAGGAACGGCAAATCCAATACCTACGCTTCCATGGTTGGAAGGTGAAATGATCGCTGTGTTGACACCAATGACCTCACCCTCTGCATTCAGAAGAGGGCCACCGGAGTTGCCCGGGTTGATGGCGGCGTCGGTCTGGATGATCCCTTCGATGACGCGGCCGTTGGTTGCCTCTATGGATCGGCCCAGAGAACTGATAATTCCTGTAGTTAATGTTCCTTCCAAACCGAAGGGGTTGCCGATCGCCAGGACCTTCTGACCCACTCGAAGACCTCTGGAGGAACCCAAGGGTATCGGCCTCCACTGAACATTGTCCGTATCTACCTGGATTACGGCGAGATCGTTGCTGGGATCGATGCCGACGACTCGGGCGGGGTGCCGGCTGAGGTCTGAAAGAGTGACTTCCAGACGCTGGGCGTTCTCGATTACGTGGTAATTTGTAACGATGTGTCCCTGATTGTCGATCACAACTCCGGAGCCGGAGCCGGAGCCGGGAATGGGGCGCAGAAAGAAATCGTAACTGACCGTTGTCGATGTGATGTTAACGACGCCACGACTCGATCGTCGGTAGATCTCGATATTGTTGCGCTCATCCGAAGTCAGGTCGCTCTCAGGTTCCGGTGCAGGCGGGGGTGATATGGGTTCCGGGTCGGGCACAGGCTGAAAGACGGGCGCTGCCGGGATGAGGGCCTCTGCCCCGGGTTCGGTGTCGGCCGCAGTGCTGAGGGGGGTGGGCTGGCCCGGACGTGATTCGAGGCCGGCATACACCAGTGCCGCGGTGATGATCGACGTCAGAAGAGCGACTCTTAGAGTAGATTTCATTGACGCGCTCGATGATTTATAGATTGCCAGTTAGCCTGCTACCTTCGGCCACTTCAACGGTTCAACCCCTCCGGACTGCTTGACGACCGTCCTTCCGCATAATTATGACGCATGCAACTCGACAATGTCACCGTCATCGAGGACGAAATCACGGCCAACCATGAGGCCATCAGCTCTGACCCCACCCCACACCTTCGCGAATTTGAGATCGGCGGCCAAGTCCCGGTGGACGACCCCGGCAAGATCCAGAACCGTGCTGCCGCGTGCCAACACGAAGGGATCCTTGCGCTCCGCTTTTTTACCCGGAGCCTTGGTATACACGCGTACGAGATCCAGAAACTCGTAAATCCTTCGTCCGATCGCCGGAGTCCCAAGTTGCGCATGTTCGACCGAGGAGAATCGGACGATCGGAAACACTTCACCATAGATTTCTCTCAGGATTTGTTCCCGATCTTCCGCGCCCGGGGTATCGATCTTATTGCCTACAATCAGAGTCTTTCGTTGTCCGAGTTCGACCTTTGCTTCCCTGAGTACTTCCAGAGTTGATTCCATGCAGTCGAGTACCGCATCGTCGGATAGGTCACCGACCCAGAGTATGGCGTCGGCATTGCCGATAATTTGTGGTACCCACGAATCCATGTGGTCGGATGAAACCGGAGGCAGATCTACCAGTTGCAGTCGGACTTCTTCGTAGACAAGCATTCCGGGGATCGGAACCCGTGTCGTGAAGGGATAATCAGCGATTTCAGGTCTTGCGTGTGTCAGGGAAGCCACCATGCTCGACTTTCCGGCATTGGGTGCGCCCACCAAGGCCAGTTGCCGCGCACCTTCCCGGTCAAGGTGGAAGGGATCTTTTCTTGCCGTCGATTTCTTTTGAGCACTGTCCTTCCTGAGCACGGACAATTTGCGTTTGAGCTCCGCTCTGATTTTTTCCGTTCCCTTGTGCTTCGGAATGATCGCCATCATTTCCTGAAGAGCTGCAACCTTTTCCTGGGGACTTTCGGCTGCTTTGAATCGCTTCTCGGCTTCCAGGTATTGGGGGGTCAGGTTGGCGGGCATACGGGAAGAATAACAAAGCCGGCTGAGAGACTGAGAGTAGTGACGAAAATAGGAGTCCTGAGTTAACAGTGACAAGTCAAACTCGGGACGAAACGCACATTCCTGACTCTTAACTCTTAACTGGTTCCTTCAACCATCTACACGCAGGCAGCATCAGGAGCGTCATGATCGCGGCAATCCAGGCAACGCTGGAGAATCCAGACCGGTCGAAGGCCAAGGCGGATATCGTAGCGGCGAAGGCGATCCCAAGCTGAGAAGCGGCGTTGCGGACTGCTATATACGATCCCCGAATATCGGAACCGACAAGTTCGGTGGTCAAAGCGTGCAGTGGCGCCTGACGGGCGGCCGCGGTGACACTGAGTACACCGACAGCCAGGAAAAGAAGTAATCCCCACCCAATGCTGGATAC
Organism: Terriglobia bacterium; assembly: GCA_965218085.1. Classification (GTDB taxonomy): domain Bacteria; phylum Acidobacteriota; class Terriglobia; order 20CM-2-55-15; family 20CM-2-55-15. The sequence continues at coordinate 2,282,462 of CBDCKF010000002.1, forward strand.
AACGATGAAAAGCGGAGCCAGAACCAGGTTGGCAGCGAGGATCATGACTCGTTTCCCCACCCGATCTGCGAGCCAGCCCGAAACAGGTGCGGCCGCCGTGGCAGCGACTCCGGCCACCATGAACAAAAGTCCAATCCGTTCGATACCGATGTCATCCGATGCGAGCCACACACCGACATAGGTAAGAAAACCGACGAGTGCTCCCGAAGTCAAAAATGCCGCTGCCATTCCTGCGATTCGGTCGCTGAATCTGAAATGAGCCAGTACGCTGGAGGTCAATGCGGGTCCGGACTGCCGCTTATCGGGCGGAAGCAGCAAAGCGGCAACGAGAGACATCAGGGCGCCTGCCGCGGCGAGTCCCAGAAACACCCACCGCCAGTCGAACCGCGCTGCGACAAAAGTGCCTGCCGGTATACTGATAACGAACACTAGAAAATAGGCCATCGAAATGATGCCCATTGCTTTTCCGCGTTGCGGGTACGGGTAGTGGTCGCCCGCATAAGAGAATGCCAGCGTCGACAACGTTCCGGCTGAAAGGCCAGTCAAGAGGCGGGCCGCCAACAAGGTGCTAAAATAAAAGCTTTGGTAGGTCAGTAGCGATGCGCTCGCGAACACCACCAGAGCCAGACAGATCAAGCGCTTACGGCCAATACGGTCCGAAGCCATTCCGAGCACCAGGGCGAATGCTGCTGCTGCGAGTGCGTAGACCGTTACAACCGTTCCCGCACGACCGGGAGATGTGTTCAGATCTTCGGCTATTGATGGAAGCAGGGGCGGGATGAGTGCTGTGTCGGTAACGCCCAGAAATAGAATCCCAAAGAGGATTGCTGCTGCCTTCCACCGGAAGTTGCCGTTTGAATCGGCGCCTGACGACACCGGCGGATTCTATCACAGCGCATTGATAAGCCGCGTGTTCCGCGCGCGGTCCAATCGGAAAGGAATCAACCTTGAAGAGCGAGTTCGGGGACCCCGAATCGATTCGGGAAAAAATCGAGTCGATTCCGGACGAGTTACCTATTCTGCCTCTCCGTGACGCAGTCATTTTTCCGACTGCCGTGATGCCGTTGACTGTCGGCCGCGAAAGCTCGGTGCAACTGGTCAACGACGTTCAGGATAGCAACGGTCTGCTTGCTGTGCTCACACAGCGCGATAAAACGACAGAATCCCCGGGACCTGAAGATCTCTACGATACGGGTACGGTATCCGTCATCCACCGCGTTATGCGGACGCCCGAGGGGAACCTGTTCGTGATCGTTATGGCGATTGCCCGAATGCGAATTGTCGAGTTTACGCAGTTCGAACCCTACCTGCGGGCCCGGTTGGAAGTTCTTCCCGACGATGCAGAAGAAGAAACCGAAGTGGATTTTCAGGCACTTCGGAGAAGCGTCCTGGGCCAATTTGAACGTGTGATCCGACTCTCGCCGCAGCTCCCTGACGATCTGCAGGCATTTGTCATCAACATCGACGAGTCCGGACGGCTCGCCGACTATATCGCCACAAATCTGCCCAATCTCCCGGTCGATTCGAAACAACTCGTATTGGGCCTGACCAGCGCGCGTGAGCGACTGGAGTTCTTGAATACCGAACTCACTAAGGAACTCGAAGTTCTGGAACTGAGGACGAAGATTCAAAGCCAGGTGGAGGAAGAGGTCGGCAAGTCGCAACGGGAGTACTTCCTGCGCGAGCAGCTTCGGGCCATCCAGAAGGAGCTGGGTGAAAGCGACGATTCACAGCGGGAAATAGACGAGTTGCGGGAGCAAATCGAGGAAGCAAAGCTTCCCGAAGAAGCGGCCAAGGAGGCGGAACGCGAACTGACCCGTCTGGCGCGTATGTCCCCGGCCGCCGCCGACTACACGGTGACACGGACTTATCTGGATTGGCTGGTGACGCTTCCATGGAACGTGTTGACCACTGAAAAAGCCGACATTGTTCACGCGAAGGAGATTCTGGATCGCGACCACCACGACCTGGAAAAGATCAAAGAAAGAATTCTCGAGTACCTGGCGGTATTGGAGCTGCGTCCGGAAGGCAAGGCGCCGATCTTGTGTTTCGTCGGTCCCCCGGGTGTGGGGAAGACTTCTCTGGGCCGCTCCATCGCGCGAGCTACAGGCCGCCGTTTTATCCGCATGTCCTTGGGTGGAATGCGGGACGAAGCTGAAATCCGCGGACATCGGCGAACCTACATCGGTGCCCTTCCGGGGCAAATCATCCAGAGTATCCGGAGGGCCGGAGCGCGCGATCCTGTTTTGATGCTGGATGAGATCGACAAGCTGGGTGCAGACTTTCGGGGAGATCCTGCTGCAGCGCTGCTCGAGGTGTTGGACCCGGAACAGAACTCCAGCTTCCGGGACCACTATCTGGACGTTGAGTTCGATCTTTCCCGCGTCTTTTTCATTACCACGGCCAATGTACTCGACACGATTCCTTCCGCTCTCCGTGATCGCATGGAAACCATCGAGCTGCCCGGATACACCGAGGAGGAGAAGGTCCATATCGCCCGGGACTATCTGGCGCCGCGCCAACGGGAGGAAAACGGCCTGAAAGGAGATCAGATAGAGTTTTCCGACATGGCGTTGCAAGAGGTTGCCCGCTACTACACGCGCGAGGCAGGCGTCCGGAACCTCGAGAGGGAAATCGGAAATATCTGCAGAAAATATGCCCGCCAGTTGTTGGAAGGGAAGTTGCCCGAGCCTGCGGTCACGCCGGAGGTTGTCGCCCGGTTGCTTGGTGCGGCCAAGTATAAAGTAGCCGAGGAACTTGAAGAACGGGTCAAGAGACCCGGTGTTGCCGTGGGATTGGCCTGGACACCTGTAGGGGGCGAAGTGTTGTTTGTTGAAGTCAACCTAGCCGCCGGTGGCCGTCACCTGACGGTGACCGGCCAGTTGGGTGACGTGATGCAGGAGTCGACCAAAGCTGCCCTGACATGGGTCCGTTCGATGGCCTCCCGCCTGGGACTGGAATCGGATTTCTACAAGGACCGCGACGTCCACATCCACGTACCTTCCGGGGCCATACCCAAGGACGGGCCGTCCGCGGGGGTCACGATGGTGACGGCGCTGGTCTCCGCCCTCATTGGGGAACCGGTCCGTCCCAAGTTGGCCATGACAGGTGAAATCACCCTCAGCGGTCACGTCCTTCCCGTCGGTGGCATCAAGGAGAAGGTTCTCGCCGCCCGGCGTGCAGGTGTAGATGAACTCTTGATTCCGGCAGAGAACGAGAAAAATGTGCTGGAGGATATTCAGAAAGATCTCCTGGCGTCGGTTCGGATCCGGTACATCAAAACGATCGAAGACGTGTTGAGCTTCGCTTTCGAACGGGAAGTTCTCTCAGGGGAAGTGCTTGGGGCAGCATCTGAGACAGCGCCGGTGCCACGAGGTTAATTGATGTCTCCTTCCTCCGCTTCAGAAACGAAGTTCGCCGCGTGGTTTGAGTGTTTCGCGGGATGTGGAACCCGACTTCCGCTCGAAGACATCGTATACCGATGCCCGTCCTGCAAATCGCTGCTGGAAGTCCGTCACGACCTCGATGCCCTAAGCTCTGTCACGCCGGTCCGCTGGAAGGAGTTGCTTTCATCCCGCTTGCCCTCCCGTGGTGGCGTCTGGTCTCAGAAGGAACTCGTCCTCCCCATCGTTGACGACGAAGACATCGTTTCGCTGGGTGAAGGGAACACTCCGATGTTGTCGAGTCCTCGGATGGCTCGGGCTTTGGGGGCGGGAGAGATTTTCGTTAAGCAATGCGGTACCTCGCATACCGGTTCCTTCAAGGACCTTGGTATGACGGTACTCGTATCGATGGTCAATCGGATCCGGTCCCGTGTCCGCGCCGTCGCGTGTGCTTCAACCGGGGATACCTCGGCTGCTCTGGCTGCATACTGTGCGGCGGCGGGCATTCCGTCCATCGTATTCCTGCCTAAGGGCAAGGTTTCGTTACCGCAATTGATCCAGCCCATTTCAAACGGCGCGCTGACGCTGTCGCTCAATACTGATTTCGACGGCTGCATGGAGTTGGTCCAGAAGATTACGGAGGACTCTTCGATATACCTGGCGAACTCGATGAACTCCCTGAGGGTTGAAGGGCAGAAAACGATTAGCCTGGAAATCATCCAGCAGTTGGGATGGGACGTGCCCGATTACGTCGTCGTCCCCGGCGGCAACCTCGGCAACATATCGGCGATCGGCATGGGTTTCATCCTAGCCCGGGATCTGGGGATCATCGATCGTTTGCCCCGCCTCGTCTGTGCGCAAACGGAAATGGCAAACCCTTTGTATCGCGCCTACCAAAGCGGTTTCGAACGATTTGAGCCGATCACTGCCCAGCCGACTATGGCCACCGCTATTCAAATTGGCAATCCGGTCAGCTTTCCGAAGGCTGTCCGGGCGCTTCAGGCCACCGACGGCCTGGTCGACCAGGTCAGCGAGGCGGAATTGGCGGACGCAGCCGCGTTTGGGGACGGTTTTGGGCTCTTTAATGACCCTCAAACCGGTGTTGCAATTGGAGTTACAAGGAAATTGATCGCATCTGGGGATATCGAGAAGGATGCTCGAATCGTCGTCATCAGCACTGCCCATGGCCTGAAATTTACCGACTTTAAATTGAAATATCATCAAGGCAAGGTCGCGGGTACCGAGCCGGTTCTCCGGAACCTCCCGATCGAGGTCCCGGCCGACATCGATCAAGTACGGAAAGTCCTCGATGGCAACCTACCTGCTTGACATTCCCTGACAACGACAAGCTATACTTTTTCAATAAGATAGCGTTGTTCGAAGGTGAAGTGTGGTCAAAATGAACACATCGCTGCGGCTGTTGTGCGTATTACTGGTGGTCACGGGTGTGGCCCTGCCGGTAGCAGCCCAGTCTGTATTCCATTTCCCCCGCGTCCTTGGGGGTGTCGGAGGTGCGGTCGGTTCGTCCTCCAATATCACGATTACCAACCCGTCGGCGGCTACGGCCGAAGTCGAATTCGAGCTGTTTGGGCTGGACGGGTCGCGGGTCGCTTCCCCCGCGAATCCGGTGCGTTACCGGGTCGAAACCGGCAGCGTTCTGTCGATGGACGTTGACACGGTTTTTGCGACTTCAGGTGCAGCCGGTTGGATTCGCGTCAGCAGTGATCGATCGGGCTTGGCAGCCCGACTCCAGACCGGAGACTTCGCATCCAGCCTTGAGGAAATATCCTCCGGGATACCTCTGGCGGATCAGCTCGTGGTCATCCCAGACGGGGACCCACTCGCGGTGCGCGTACTCAGGGTCGTCAATCCGTCTGACAGTTTCACCGCCGTGAATGTGACCGTCTTCGATAGTCAGGGGAACGTCGCAGACAGACTTCCTGCAGCACTGGAGGCCTTTGCGGGTACCGAGCTCACTTTGGGCGCGCTCCCTTCAGGGTCGGCAGCCCGGATCACTTCGAGCCAAGCCGTTCTGGCACAAGTGGAGGTCAGCACCGACGATTCGCTGTTACTGATAAACGGTCAGGCGGGAAGCGGCACCAATGCGGCGTTTCGAGTTGCGCCTCACGCTGTGATCGGTAATGGCTTTGAGTCGACACTCGTATTGTCCAATCCGACAGGGCAATCGATTACTGTGTTCGCGACCTTGTTCAGTCAGACAGGCGTTCCATTCCGTGTATCTCAGCGCCAGCAGCGCCAGTCCCTGACGCTTCCGGCCAACGGCTCCGTTTCGATCGGCTCCAGGCAACTCACAGGACTGCTCTTTGTTCCGGTGGTGAACGGCTGGATCGAAATCGAATCCCCGAACGTTGCGTTGGCGGGCGCACTGATCGTGTCTCAAGGAAGGAACAGGACGATCTATCCGCTACAAATAGGGTCTCAACGCGATGTGTACTATCCACAGTCAGGAGAATTTGATTCTCAGTTCGCAGGTTTGGTGGTGACCAATCCGTCCGGCCTAGAGGCCGATGTTGAGATCGCGGCGATCGATGAGGACGGCTATACATTGGCCCGGTCCTCGATCGTTGTAGGGGCAAAGAGCAAGGTGACACAGCTTGCCGGTGAACTGTTCCCCGGCACCGACTTGAATCAGAGAGGAACCCTGACCGTGAGATCTTCGTCTTCCGTTTACGGGCTTCTGATGGTCGGAACAGATGGCGTTCTTGCTGCGGCTGTACCGGAAATACTGTCCATCGGATTTTCCGGCGACACAATGGTTCACCCGGTGATCACATCGATAGAACCCGAACAGGTACGGCCGGGAGATACCGTGCGTATCCGTGGGCAGGGCTTGAATGTCAACAATCTGATCCTGCGAGGCCTCCCGGTGAGCGCCCGTTCATTGGCCCCTGGAATTGCGGACCTTGTCGTGGAGGTACCGGAAATTGACGCGGGTTTCGTCGATTTCAAGATTCGAACAGCGGACGGTCTTGAGTCCGAGCCTTACACGATTCTCGTGCTGCCTTCCGATCAGCAACCCTTACGGGAAGTGCGGGGACGGGCCTTTTACGAGAAGGTCGATCTCGGGGAGCGTTGTTGCATGGATCGGGGCGGAGATGGAATTCGCCCTTTCCCAAGCGGTAGCGTCAGGCGATACGCTCGAACACAGGCCGTCCGAGTGCGGTCATTGTGTTCAGGACTTTTTGGCCGAGTTGGATCTCCGTGATCTGCCTGGAGAAGCTGCGGGATTGGAGTCTGCGGCCGATGACACCCTTCCAACGGCCGATCTGCGTTTCTATCCGGCTGCGCGGGTTGTACCCTGTGGCCACTTGCCAGGCCATGCGGCCGTTGCTGCGGATCTGAGCAATATGGCGATCCCGAACGGTTGGATCCCGCGCCGATTGCGGTCGGATCGCTGCGTTCTTTGGCGGCGGTATAACCACATCCAGGGTCTCCCCATACCGTTCCCTCAGCAGATCTCGTGTAGACGCTCCATCATAGGCGCCGTCAGCCAGAAAGCCCGCGACCGGGGCATCGAGTTGATCCAGGAGCCCGGGTAATGCAGTGCTGTCTCCAACGTCATCGTGAGTCAGATTGGCGCAAACAATCGCACCGCTGGCCAGGTCCAGTCCGAGGTGGAGTTTGCGCCAGCGGCGGCGTATTCCCTTGATTTTATGCTTCTGCGCGAGCCATTCCCCTTCGCCGAAGATCTTGAGGCCGGTACTGTCCACCACCAGATGGACAGGCACAGATCCGGCTTGCATCATCACCTGAGCGATGCTCAAGCCGTTTGCACGACCGGACAGTGTGGAGAAGTCCGGCACCCGTATATCCAGCCCCATGAGCGTGCCGATGGAACCCATCAGCCCCTGCGTTTGTCGCAACCCAAGCCGATACGCCGTGCGCAGCGTCAGGCATGTCTCGATCGCCAGATCCGAGTATCTCCGCTGGCCACCCCGTGACGTGCGGCTCGGCGCGCTCCACACACTTTGAGCCTCCTCACTGACCCAGATCGTCAGATCACCCCGCTGGCGCAGGCTCTCGTTATATTCCGCCCAGTTGATCACCCGATACTGCGCCTTATCAAACTTGTGCCGTCGGGCTGCGTTGAACTTATGTGGCATCTAAGTTATCCCCGGTGTTGAAAAACACGATGATAAGGCATCCTTCGGGATGATCCATGCAACAAGGTTTTGTAGAGGTACTCACGGACGCGGGGGTTCCATTTACGGCGGAACAGGAGAGACGGATAACGCTTCTACTCGAAGATCAGCGCCGGGCTTCGGAGGAGTTGTTTGGCGAGATCATGGATTTCAGCAGCGGCGTGCCGGAGGGAGCCGACCAAGACCGCGCTATCGCCGCTATTCAATGGATTCATGATGAATTTAGGGGACGGCTTTCCGAGTACTTGACCCCCGCTCAGAGAGCGGCCTGGGAAGCGTTCGAGTCAAGCGGAGTCGCCATCGGTGCTGAGATCGAAGGGGCAAACGTACCAGGCGCCGAGACTGCTCGGATCCAGGAGATTCGTGTCACCAATAATCCCTTCAGCGCGGAAAGCGACCTCACATTTGCGAGCAGATGGCCGGTCGAGACGCTGCGAACCGAAATTATCGAACGCGGAGGGGCTGGCGCATTCCACGGCAACCTATCGATGGCATTTCAGGATGACGTTCTCAACGCCCGGAATCCAGCGGCGACCAATAAGCCCTCCTATCGCGAAAGGACGATCAGCGGGAACATCAGCGGCCCAGTAATCCGAAACAGGCTGACGGCCACCCTGAGCCTAAGGGACAACCGGAGGGAGAACGTCGGTACGGTCAACGCGCTGACTCTGGACGGACCGTTTACTTTGGGTATCACCCGTCCGAACGTCAACAGATCTTACGCCGGGAGGGGGATTTTGCAGCTCGGCGAATCGCAGTCGCTCCACTTCGGCGTCGAGTTCGGCCAGGGCAGCCGCGAGAATCTGGATATGGGGGACTTTACACTGCCTGAGCGGGGTGCCAATGCCGAGAGCCATAGCACCGACTTGGATTTGCGGCATCTTTGGATCTTGTCGGAACGATCTGTTTACGAAACCCGTTTTTCGTGGCGGAAGGACAGCAGTGAAACCCGTCCGATTACGACGGGCGTGGCCATAAACGTCTTGGATGCGTTCAATGGCGGGGGTGGTCAGCTTCGTGAGGAGACCGATGGCGCGACATATGAGTTCGGAAACCTGCTCTACCGCACCGGCGATCGACTGACGTTGAGGGTGGGAATGATCGGTATATACCGCACCGAACGTTTGCTGCATGAGGCGAACTTTCTGGGCCTCTTTACTTTCTCGGACCTGGAAAGTTTCCGGAACGGGAGGCCGCGACAATACGATGTCAACCGGGGTAATCCACTGCTTGAAATCGATCAGCTCGACCTGGGTTTCTTCGTCCAGAACGATTTTCAGCTTACGAATCGATTCACGTTGATGTTGGGCGCACGTTATCAGTGGCAGACGAACCTCAGCAATAAACATGATTTTGATCCGCGCCTGAATTTTGCGTATGCGATCGGGAGTTCCACGGTCCTTCGAGGCGGGGCCGGGATATTTCACACCCGCTTCCCACTGGCCAGCATTGAAGAGCTGGCTCGATTCGACGGCACGAGACAGTTTGGACTCCGAGTCTCCGAACCCGGATGGCCAGACCCTTTTCAGTCGGGCGATGCCGAGATCGTTCCGCCTCCCTCCCGTTATGTCGCGACTGCGGACCTTACGACAGGGTATTTCATCACTCAGAACATCGCGATCGAGCAGAATCTACCGGGGAACCTTTTCTTGACCCTCAGCTACGACCGCTCGCGCTCTATGGGCAACCGGCGGATTCGAAACATCAATACACCACTTCCGGGCACCATTACCGAGGAAAGTCCGGACGGTATCAAGCCCTTCCCGAACGAGGGCGACATCATCGAGCGGAGGTCGACCGGTGTGACCGTCTTCCAGAACGTCAGAATCCATGCCCGGCAGCGGTTCAGCGTTTTTAAAGTTGTTTCAAACTACAGATTCAATTGGGGATATAGCGATGGAAGGGGCTCCTTTCCGGCCTCAGATGCCTATGATTTAGGGGCGGACTGGGGACGGTCGGAACAGTTTCCGGAACATGACTTTACGGCAGGTTTGAACTCCCGACTACCGTTGGACGTGTACCTGACGACAACCGTCTCCGCCCGGTCAGGCGATATCTACACCATCACGACGGGAACGGATGACAATCGAGACGGTTTCTTCACGGACCGGCCTGGGGGCGAACCCTTCAACGGAGCAACCGGACCCAATTACTTCGCCCTCGGTTTCAACCTCTCGAAGGCGTTTCAGCTCGGCCAGCCCACGGGCTCTAGAGCTGGGGGCCCGCAACTGAGCATTTTCGCGAACGTGAACAATGCCTTCAACAGGACGAATCTCCGAGCGCCCAGCGGCGTCTTGACCTCCGGCAACTTTGGACGTTCGACGAGCGCGTACGCTCCCCGGGAGATCGAGGTCGGAATGCGATTCCAGTTCTAAGGTCCTCCAGCTCGTCAGCAGCCACGATTTGCTTGATCCGCTCTTTAGCAGTCTGTGGTCAAAGGAGAACACGGCTGCGCTACGTCATCCAAACGGTTCTCCATTGGGCGAAGATTTCGCTCGGCCGTTCAAAAGGCCGACCATCTCTGTCACGTCAAGCGCGTTGGCCGAACGACAGGCGGCCCTAGCAATCATCCTGATCGCTAGGCCTAAGGGGCTGAACGAGTTTTTGAAGCAGGCTCTGTAGGCGCCGCACCGTTCCCCAGTTCCGGGTGAACCGCTTTCAAAACAAAGACGCGAGCCCGTGCGTCAGTGTAAGAAATCGACTAAACCGAGCGCGATGAAGGCTCCCCGACTTTCACCACAGACTCCTAGGTGCCACTCGCAACCGCCCGTCTGAAATACACCAACACGCCCTTGATGCCGACGAATAATCCAATAGCGCTGAATACAACACAACCCAGGCTGAGCAAGATCACGCCAATGTCCCAAAGCGGACGATTGTAGTACCAGAACGAAAAATCGAGACTGTGGAAGCCGTTATAGACCCAGCGATCCATCCGGTCGAAGCGAGTGACCTTTCCAGTGACATGACTCAGGCGGGGATCAATGTAGAACCAGGTGCTGTTGGGATCGCCGAACTTGACCCGTAAGACTGGCAAAGGCCGGGCGCCGTCTTGCGAGTAGTAGTAGGAGTCGTATTCAGAGAGTAACTCGGATTCGACGATCCCCACATCCGGATTACCTTCCCTGACACGGTTCATTACAGATTCGATCGGAAACGTTTCCTGCCTTATCTCGAGCGGTTTCTCAGCGAGATCGAAGAGATTTTCAAAGAGATTTTCAGAAGCCATGCTTGGATTTACACTGATCAGCAAGGGCTCCTCTTCGATTCCGCGTATGAGGTAATACGGATCTCCCTGGATATTTATAAATTCGACCTCTTTCGGGCGGCGGCCCCCTAAAGCCTCATCCCATTCCTCGTGGTCGACCCCCTGAAAGAAGGATCCAAGATCAGCGGCGCCCCCGCTCAACGATTGAGGAATTCCCTCTCCCGTACCTGGCCCGGGGGCCCTGCCCCATGGCTCCAACGAAAGGGCCCCACTAAGAACCCAGGTAAACATAAAGATGCCGAAGAAGGAACGCGCGACACCGTGCCAGCGCATCCTACCCGAACGGGGAACGTCTGAGTGGGCAGGTCTCCACCGAAACAGATTCCACCCCAAGAACTGAGTGATTCCGATTACGACGCCTATGAGTGCCAATATGGCGCAGAGGCCGGCTGTCGAGAGCACCACGGTTTTCCACAGTGGGCCATTGGGTTGCAGCGGCGCAAAGTAAAACCAATGGGGAATTGCAGAGACCCAGGCCAAAGCCCGCGTGCGACGCGTGGTCAACACCACGACCTCAGCGATCTCCGCCGATACGTACAGCTCGGTGCCCGCATCGTCATCGACTCTGATTTTGTGCAATGGCATCCGCCCGCGCCAGTCGATCGTCCACTGGTCGGGTTCAGTCAGAACCCCGGCGTAACTCATCATCTCCCGGGGCAGGTTCATAAAGCTGCCGGCGATTCGGACGGCGCCCGCAGCTCCCACCTGGATCAGCCGCTCGCCGGATTCGGCGAACACCGTAACGGTTTCACGCCCTGCGAATCGATACGCGGGACGGTCCATCACCGTCAGTAACGTTACTGAAGGGTTGATCAGTCCAAGGCCCGTCCCGTCGACGGCTTGTGCCGGCGTGATCCAGACCCGGTTCATATTGAGTGCGGGTAAACGCTCGAGACGGGCTTCGGGACTCAAGCCTGGCATGTCGTGGGCGTACATCATGGCGATTCCCGAGACACACCAGACGATGAACACCAGACTCAGCGGAATGCCGAGGAAGCGGCAGATGAGAATCGACCACTTGCGAAACCACACCATAAAGTCACTCCGGACGAAGATCGTATCTCAAAAGATTCTGAATTCCTCGTCAGATATTATCGAACGCGTGATGGGTGCAGTCTTGCCGCGTCAAAAATGAACGCGAATTGGAACGGACTTGATCTGCTAAGCCGCGTCAGTAGTGTCCCAACGTTTAGATGGGCGTCGCCCATAGGTTATTGAGAATGGTCATGTTAGATCGGCTGAGAGCCAAAATCGATTTGAATTTGATTGCGTACTGGCGGCATCCTTCCGCGACTTTGCGGCAGGAGGCGGCCTATGAATTCCGGCAAGACGATCTTCTCTCAGCTGATGGACTTTCTTCCCCGTCAAGACTTTCGTCGATGCGTCGATCGCTACCGTGGCAACTACAAACTCCAACGTTTTTCCTGCTGGGATCAGTTTCTGTGCATGGCGTTCGCGCAATTGACCTACCGGGAGAGTCTGCGCGATATCGAAGCCTGTCTGCGTTCGGCTGGCACGAAGCTTTATCACATGGGCATTCGCAGCCGCGTCTCCCGCAACACCCTTGCGAATGCGAATCAGGTGCGCGATTGGCGTATCTATGCCGACTTCGCCCAGACGCTGATCTCCATGGCTCGCGAGCTCTATGTTGGCGACAGTTTCGGTGTCGACCTCAAGCAGACGGTTTACGCACTCGATGCCACAACGATCGATCTGTGTCTTTCCCTGTTCCCGTGGGCACGCTTCCGCAAGCACAAGGGAGCTGTCAAACTGCACACGGTTCTGGATCTGCGCGGCAATATTCCTTCCTTTATCCTGATTACACACGGCAAAGTTCACGACCTCCATCTTCTGGATCAACTCGCCTTCGAGCCCGGAGCCTTCTACATCATGGATCGCGGTTATCTGGATTTCCGGCGCCTGTACAAAATCAGTGTCGCGGCGGCGTTCTTCGTGACACGCGCGAAAAAGAATTTCGTCTTCAATCGTCTTTATTCACTCGATGTGGACAAGTCCACCGGAGTCCTCAGCGATCAGATCATCAGCCTACGCGGCTTTTACTCTCGCAAGCGCTATCCAGAAAAACTCCGCCGCATTCGCTTTCTCGATCGAGAGCACAACAAGTACCTCGTCTTCCTGACCAACAATTTCGCGCTGCCAGCGGCGACCATTGCCCAACTCTATCGCTGCCGCTGGCAGGTCGAACTGTTCTTCAAGTGGATCAAACAGCACCTACGCATCAAGGCGTTCTACGGCACAACCCCCAATGCGCTGAAGACTCAAATCTGGACCGCCATCTCGGTCTATTTGCTTGTTGCCATCGTGAAAAAACGGCTCAATGTCAACGCCAGTCTCTACCGAATTCTCCAGATCGTCAGCGTCACCGTTTTCGAAAAAACGCCCCTTTTAAAGGCCCTTTCCGCCCTCGACTATCAAGATTCAGACTCGGAGAACTCCAAACAACTGAATCTATTCAACTAACGTTGGGACACTACTGAAGCCGCGTATAGAAATGGTCCCGTTCTGAGGGGAACACTTCACAAAGACTCATTTCGACACGACATCTGCGACCGAATCCTCCATGGCCGTCTCCCAGAGCCGCTTTCCTGCCTTCGGGAGACCGCCATCGACGTCAATTTTCGTTACCTCACCCGATCCTTGGTGATTCAGTTCGTGGGACGGACCGTATTTCCCTTGCATTTCCCTGGCTGGAGCGAAAGAATTGCCAGACACCCAACACGTCTCTAGCGGAAAAGGATGTCTTATTGTTTCTATCCACCGTACACGGGTCAGGTATGGATGAGTTTCCACGAAGCTATTCCCTGCGGTTGCGTCGAGATCGGAGTCTTTGCCGGTCCGAATGCACCGCAGTTTTCTAAAGAGAGGACTGCATGCACGTAGCGAAAAGTAAAACTGTACTGTCAATTCTCGTGGTCTCGCTGATCGGGATTGCGGGCCTCTGGTCCGGGATTGTTCCGGAAGCGACCCCGGGAGTTGTTCCGGAGGCGACCCCGGAAACCGCCGAGAGCGTCGCTCGATTGGTGTCCGTCCAGGAGTTCCCCCAGCTTGACGCCTGCGCGTGGGAAGACCCTGCCAGCTTCAATTTAAGTTCGGAAAATCTGATCGGCGCTCTGGAGCAAAGGAGGGGCGCTTCATTTCTGACGGCTTCCTTACGGCAACAAGGACAGGGAATGCCGCAGGGTGGCGGAGGGAGAGGGGTAGAATTCGATGCCGACAGGCAGGGGACCTCGACCCACAGGCGCACGCTCGCGGATACCTATCCCACCTTTACCGCGATCGGCGTCAATTCCAGTACTAATGAAGTGATCCTGCAGGACAATAATCTGTGGTCCGCTTACATCTTCAACCGGACGGAGAACACTCCTCCACGCGCCCGATTTTCAGAGCCGAAGCGGGTAATCATCGGCGATCAGACCGAGATGCAGTTCAACAACGGCCTCTACATAGATCCGGTCAATGGGGATATGTATTCGGTCGAATCGGACACGGGCGACAAGATGGTGGTGTTTGCGCACGACGCCGGGGGTAACGTACCGCCCAAGCGCATCCTGAACACACCCCATCGGGTATACAGCGTAGCCGTCGACGAGGTGAGGGAGGAGCTGTACATCACCGTGGAGTATCCGCCCGAGGTTGTTGTGTATAACAAGAATGCCGAGGGGGATGAACAGCCGCTGCGCCGAATCGTTGGGGACCGTACCCAGCTGGAAACACCCCACGGCATCGCCGTCGACTCCGAGCGCGGGCTCTTGTTTGTGAACAACTGGGGCCATGCCACGAATTTCGGAGATTCAAGAGGTGGGACGACGGGGTATCAGGACAATGGCAGGAATATTTCCCCTGTTGGCGATGTCTCTGCGGGCCGCTTCAATCCGAGCGCGATTACGATCTATGAGGTCGACGCGAGCGGGGACGCGGCGCCGATACGTGTCATTGAAGGGGACCGGACGCAGTTGAATTGGCCTGGAAACATGACCGTGGACCAGGAAACCGGTGACCTGTATGTGGCCAATGACATGGATCACTCGATCCTGGTTTTCACCGGGTTGGACACCGCCGACGGCAACGTGGGGCCGACGCGGGTCATCAAGGGAGATCGGACGAAGTTGGTGCATCCGACCGGATTGGCTGTCGACACCGTGAACCAGGAGTTGTGGGTTTCCAACCTGGGTAACGCATCGGGAGTGGCGTTTCCGCTCGAGGCTAATGGGAACGTGGCGCCCTTGAGGGTCGTACGCGCTGCGCCGGAGGAACACCAGTCGTTGATTTTCGGTCGGACAGCGGCGGTCACTTATGACCCCAACCGGGAAGAAATCCTGGTACCTAACTGAGTGAACCATCCGCAGGTTGCGGCCTTCGCCAGGTTGGCGGAGGAGAACGCGGTTCCGACACGTGTGATTGAAGGTGTTGCTTCCCGGCTCGGCCGGACAATGCATGATGTGATGTTCGATGCGATTCACGATGAACTCGTCTTGACGAGTCCTTTCGCCCAGGCGATTATGACATTCCGGGGCGATGCGGACGGGGAAGAAGCACCCCTGCGTATTATCCAGGGTCCGAATACCCAGATCGTGAGCGAACGCGGCTTGGATAAAGTCACCATCGACGCGGTCAACAACGAGATCATCATCGCGACGAACCACGGAGACGATCGAGACCCACTCGGAGCCATTCTGGTATTTGACCGGGAAGCGAACGGCGATGTCGCTCCGATCCGGGTTCTAAGCGGGCCTGCTACCCAGTTCGGGGGCGGCCGTCCATCGATGAGGGTCGACAACAAGAACGACCTCCTGCTCGTCGCTGAGAGTGGGGGTATTTTGATTTTTGATCGGACCGCGAGCGGGAATACGCCGCCGGTTGGAAGGATTCCAGGGCCCACCGGCAACCAGTTCGACGTTTACAACGATCTGGTCATCACCCTCAGGGGCGACTACCTCTATGCCTGGGACATCCACACCCGGGGCGAGGGCACGCGTCCTGTCTGGAAAATCTCAACTCCACTGGGGGCACGAGCAAACCAGACGGGACTTGTTTTGGATCCTGTTCACGAGGAGGTCATCGTCGCGACTGGAGCCGGAAACCAGATTCGGGTGTTTCACGTTCCCGAAATATTCGCGGAACAGGCGCCACGCGCCTCTACGCCCGGGCGGTCCTTCGCTGACGACTAGCTCGGGTGGTCGTCATCAGTGACGACGAGAATTCAATGACTGTCACGGGGCCCCAAAAGGGCCCCCGTGACGTTAGGAGCTCCCATCCTTAGAACTGTAGATGCGGTCTATGACCGCACGCATCTCATTGATTGGGCGCTCACAGAGCGCCCCCACGGTTCGAACCTTTCTTGATTGACCTAAAACTTCCCCCTGCAGTCTCATTCACCCGATTCAACTTGGCGAACGTCTCGGTCATCATGAGATCCTCACACTCCTGGATAATGTGAAATGGGTGCAGTGTTCAAAGCCCGCGACAGGAGGCCAGGTCGTGCGATTGCAATCAAGACACTCGCAGCAGGGTCCGTTTGGACCGCAGACCGTCTAGCACACTGACGTAAAGTAAAATCGATTGTGTCGCTGAATCCGGGGGTCTGATGAAGACAGCGGAAGGCACTTTCTCGTCGCGGCGGCACAGGAGGATAACGGCATGTCCGACAACGTGAATACTCTCAGGGGCCGAATCTCACGTCGCGATCTCCTCAAGATGTCGGCGGGATTGACAACAGGACTCCTCGTAACCGGGGCATCAGGGTGCACTCCTGAGGCCGTCGTCGAAAGAAACGAAGGATCGTTCCCTCCTCCGCAGGCCCGCGTACTCTTGAAAGGCGGCACGGTTATTACGATGGATCCGGATGTGGGCGACTTCGAGACGGGGGACGTCTTGATCGACGGGTCTACGATCGCCGCAGTCGGCCCCGACCTCGAAGCGTCAGGCGAAGTGATTGACGCATCGAACATGATCGTTATGCCGGGCTTCGTCGATACCCACCGCCACATGTGGCAGGGCCAGCTCCGAAACATTCTCCCGAACGGCCTGCTCAGCGACTACGGGCGCGACATCACAGGCGCCGCCCGTGGGGTCTTTCGCCCCCGGGACGCGTATATCGGGGATCTCGTGATCGCCCTGGGAGCTGTCAATGCCGGAGTCACGACCGTCCTCGACTGGTCCCACATCGGCAACAGTCCCGAGCATACCGATGCCGCTATCGAAGGCCTGAGGGAGTCGGGTATCCGCGGCGTGTATGCATACGGTACGGGTGCAGCCGGACCCGGAAACGAATTCCCGGAGGATATCCGGCGGTTGAGGGCCGAACAGTTCTCCTCGGACGACCAGTTGTTGACGCTGGCCATGGCCGCCGGCGCCAACCCTGCGGACTGGGCCGTGGCGCGCGAGGTCGGCGCAGCGATCACGCTCCATGTCAACGGGAGCGGTCAGTTGCTGCCCTTGGCCGACGCAATGGGGCCGGATGTCACCTACATCCATGCAACAAATCTCCTGGAAGAGGAATGGCAGCTCGTTGCCGACACAGGTGGACACATTTCGATTGCGGCGCCGATCGAGATGGAGATGGGTCACGGGATTCCCCCCGTCCAGCAGGCGCTCGACCACCTCATCCGGCCAAGCCTCGGCACGGACGTCGAAACCGAGATGGCTGGCGACTTCTTCACCCAGATGCGGACAGTTTTTACGCTGCAGCGGATGCAGGCGATCGCCCGCCAGAGGGCGGGAGAGGCTGACCCTCCCTCGCTCGTCACCGTACGCGACGTCATGGAGTTCGCCACGATCCAGGGCGCCCGGGACAACGGTTTAGAAGGGAAGACCGGAACTCTCACACCCGGCAAGGAAGCCGATGTCATCATGCTGCGGATGGACGCTATCAACGTCGTTCCCGTCAACAACGCCTATGGGGCAGTCGTCCTCGGGATGGATACCAGCAATATCGACACGGTTTTCATTGGCGGGCAGGTGAAGAAGTGGCAAGGCGAGCTCGTCGGCATAGATCTGGACCGCGTCCGCAGACTGGCCAGCGAATCCCGGGACTATGTCGTTTCCGAGGCCGGCTGGGGGCAGACTTTATTCGGGGGCTACCTTCCCGGCCATTAGCAGGCTGGGCGAACAACGCCTGTCTTTCGTGCGTATTCCGGACCATCCTGAACACTGATTCCGATCCATCGTGAACACCGATTCCGGGATCGTGAACGCGGATTCCGGGATCCTGAACAGTGATTCCGGTGATCCTGAACACCGATTCCGGCCATCGTGATCACTCGTCGGTAGCGAAGTTTGGAGCTTTTAGGTTCTCCTGAAGCACAGGAGGGCCTTGATGGCAACGAAACGACTACCGATGAGACAGATACGCGAGATTCTACGACTCAAACACGACCAACAGCTCAGCCACCGGGCGATCGCCAGCGCATGTCGCGTGGGCTTGGGCACCGTTGCGGACTACTTGGGACGGGCCAAGCAGGCCGGACTGGAATGGCCGCTGCCCGAAGACCTGGGCGAGGCAGCGCTTGAAGCGCGGCTGTTTCCCCGCGCGGGACCGGGCTCCCGGGAACGGGTGGCTCCGGATGTAGAAGGGATCCACCAGGAGTTGAAGCGTGTTGGAGTCACCCTGCACCTGCTGTGGGAAGAGTACCGAGAAGCGAATCCAAAGGGATATGCCTACAGCCAGTTCTGTGAGATCTACCGGCGTTGGGCCCAGAAATTGAAGCCCTCGATGCGACAGGTGCACCGCGCCGGAGAGAAGACCTTCATCGACTTTTCCGGCAAACGGCCACAGCTGACGGATCCACGGACGGGCAAAGCTATTCCAGTCGAGTTGTTCGTCGCTGTTCTGGGCGCCAGCGGTTACACCTACGCGGAAGCGACACCGAGCCAGAAACTCCCCGATTGGGTCGGCGTGCATATCCGCATGGTGGAGTTCTTCGGCGGATCGAGCCGGATCTGGGTTCCCGACCAACTCAAGAGTGCCATTACCCAGCCCGGCCGCTATGAAGCAGGCGTCAACCGTACCTACCAGGATGAGGCCGAACACTACGGCGCCGTTGTCATACCGGCCCGGCCGCGGAAAGCTCGGGACAAAGCGAAAGTTGAATCGACCGTCCTGGTCGCACAGCGGTGGATCCTGGCCAGGATCCGGAATCGCACGTTCTTCAGTCTGGCCGACTTGAACGGAGCCATTCGAGCGTTGCTGGTGGAACTGAACCAGCGGCCGATGCAGAAGCTTCGAGTATCCCGCCTGGAACTCTACGAGCGGCTGGATCGACCGGCATTACAGCCCCTCCCGACCAACCGGTATGAACAGGCCGAGTGGAAGGACTGTCGTGTCAGCATCGATTACCACATTACCGTGGACCGCCATCCTTACAGCGTGCCCTACCAGTTGATCCATGAGAGGGTGGAAGCGCGTTACACGGCGTCCATTGTCGAGGTCTACTACAAAGGCCGGCGCGTGACGTCCCATCGCCGTCGCTACGATCACAAGCCGTCGACTCTGTCCGAACATATGCCCAGTGCCCATCGGGCCCATGCGGAATGGACACCGTCCCGGCTGATTAGTTGGGCGGAGAAAACTGGCCCCAAGACCGGCCGCCTGGTCGAGGAAATCATGAAACGGTGGCCGCATCCGGAACAGGGGTACCGGGCCTGCCTGGGATTGATGAGTCTAGGTCGCCGCTCCGGCGCCGAGCGGCTCGAAGCCGCCAGTGCGCGGGCGCTGCACTTGCAGTCCTATAGCTACCGCACCGTCAAGAACATCCTGTCGTCGGCCCAGGACCGGTTGCCTTTCGGGGACACCGAAACCCCACCGACGCCCCATCACGACAACATTCGCGGCGCCGCCTACTATGCGGACCCCGAGGAGACGCACTCATGCTAATGGAACAAACCCTGGAGAAGATGAACCAGATGAAGCTATCGGCCATGGTCGAGGCCCTGGAGCAGCAACGCCGCTCGAATCAGTACACGGATCTCGGCTTCGAGGAACGTCTGGGCCTACTGGTGGATGAGGAGTGGACGGCCCGGGAGCACCGCAAGCTCACCCGACGCCTGCGCGCGGCGAAGCTGCGCTACGCGACGGCATCGCTGGAAAACGTCGACTTCAAACATCGTCGCCGTCTGGACCGTTCCCAAGTCCTCGCCCTGGGCTCCTGCGGGTGGATCCAAGACCGGCACAATCTTCTCATCACCGGTCCGACCGGCATCGGAAAGAGTTTTCTGGCTTCGGCTTTCGTCGAACGCGCCTGCCGGCGGGGTTTTAACGCCACCTACGTCCGCATGCCTCGGCTCTTGCACCAACTGGCGGTCGGCCGTGGCGACGGCTCCTACACCCGAGTCCTGGCCCGTCTGGCCAAAACCGATCTGCTGGCCATCGACGACTGGCTCCTGGCCCCGCTGCGCGACGCTGAACGCCGGGACCTGATCGAAGTCGTCGAGGAACGGAGCGAACGTTCCGCCATCTTGATCGCCAGCCAGCTCCCGGTCCCCGACTGGCACGGCGTCATTGGCGACCCGAACCAGGCCGACGCCATCTGCGATCGCCTCCTCCACAATGCGCACCGTATCGAACTGAAAGGGGCATCGATGCGGCAAACCAAGACCCAACCCAAGACGTTGAAGGAGTCCCGATGATCGGCGAACCGCACCCACACGCCGCCGCCAGGGGGTACTCCAAGGCCGGCCCCGGACCCAATCGTCGCTCCTGCGCAATCCTCGCGCGAAGGAAGTGCAGGAATCCGGGTCCGGGCGCGGAACGCGCGCCTCACGCAGGGCACGGGGCCTGTGGAAACTGCCGCAGCCGTGCAAATGGGAATGGTGGCCTTCGGCCGACTTTCTCTTGATCATTTCCACCGCTGCTTGCAAAAGCCTCCGCAAAAAACGCTCCCGGCTTTCGCACAGTTACACACAGGCCGGCGGCGATTTATCACAATAATTTTGGAAAGGACTAAAACAGGGAAAACCTGGACTCTGAAGGAATAAACTGAGACGCTAACCCGTCGCTTCGCTCCGGCGAGTGTTCACGATGGCCGGAATCGGTGTTCATGATTCCGGAACTGGTGTTCACGATCAGCGGAATACCCATACATAATTCCGACCGAGAGCGCCAAAGATGTAAGTGTCGGCTTGCAAAGTAGCGCATATGTTGAGGAGGAGTTCGTTCTTACGACCCGTGCAACCGAGATCCGACGCCCTAACGAACTGCCGCTTGATTCCGAAGGCCTGTAGGAAGTAGCGCAAAATAGCCTCGTTCAGCTTGGCTAGGTGTTCCCACTCCTTGTCGTATACGTCTTCGAAGAATTCGAAGTGAACTTCGAAGTATGGTGCTTTCCGATAAAAGTTCTGTATCGACAACCAGTGAGATCGTCGCCAGGCCCGCGAGTTGGCGATGTGAACATCTCTCAGCCTCGCCTTGTCACTGTTTTTGACGACGGGAACCGTCAGATAGTGCTCACCCTGGGGTGTCTTGATTTTGTTTCGATTGTTCCAGTCCTGCTTCAGATACTTGGCGGTGTCGAGCGATACATACACATCCGAAATCGCAATCTTGTGAAGCAGGCCGAGCCAGGGGAGATAAACCGGCTGGTGTGCAGTAAGGACTCGCATTGGCAGATGTCGCCTTCTACCATTCCAAGTATTTCAAACTCACCAGCTCGTTCTGCCTGATATCCCGCCTTACGCCCGCACCGACAAGTTCAGAAATCATTCTGGGGTGGAGGTCCGTTGCCGGGTGCTTGATCGTGAGGTTCTCGGTCGAAAGCGCGTGGGATGCGGCCAGTGGTTCTTGTTCGCCACACCCAACCGGCAACGTTGCAACGCCTGCGAGAACTAATGCTTTGAATAGACAATGCACAAGAAACCTCCTAGTTCACAAGTAGCGGTGCGGGAAATTGCTGGGTCCGGTTTCCTCCTCTGGGCCGAACGCTAGTTTGCCACTTCTCGGAGCACAGCCCAACAAAAACCGTGGGACCCGGGTCGAGCCCGAACGCTGGCCCAGCTATACTATCTCGCGAAGGAAACTCCGCGGAGTATAGACGAAATCAGAGGCCTTTTTGTCGGTGAAGCGGTTGTAGGTGTGTGGGCATTCCGCCGCTCCAGGAAGGGGGATACGGGCCGGGAGGTGAATTGAAGAGGCCAGGAGGACGTGAGGCCGGGAAAAATGACCCCGATGACAGTCTTGCCGGGGCGATCCGGAGCCCGGGAAGACTGCCATCGGAGATGCGGACCGAGCGGTGTCGCCGGAATGACTCCTTCTGAAAAGCGCAGAAGACGGCATACCGTGGGTTTCTGGCTTTAGGCCCGATTCTCAGTTGAGGCTTTCGCCTTCGAGGCGTTCGAGCCGTTTGGCGTGGAATTCGACCCGTTGCCGGAGATCTTCGTCATGACGCGCTTGGTGCTCGGCCATCGCATCCATACAGACCTGACCAGAAATCGACCCGCAGTGTTTCCCATCCTCTCCACACTTAGACAACTTTGACTTGCGGTGGCGTGAATTCCAGCTTTCCTCTTGTCGTTGCTTTCCAGTAGTGCTTCATGAACAGACATGCTCTCTTAACGTAGGACACAGCGCTCAACACAATCGTTCGATATTCCCTGCTGCGTAAGCGATCTCGCAGATAAGCAAGCGAAATAAATCTCAGCTCATATGACAACTGCAACAATATCAACAATGGCATTACAACAGCATCCAGGATTCCTATTTTCTCGCTGCTATATCCATAATGTCTCAAGCGATAGTGCATGATGTAATTCAAGACGTCTTTGTCAATTGGCCCCAATCGTTTCTCCCAGTTGTTCTCCAACATCTCTGGAGAACAGCCGCCCGTTTCGTTGCTCTTTTCCGATAGTCTGTCGCCTCGCCACGTGAACCCGCCCCATGTAGACGTCATTAGACAGGAGTCATAGGGTACATTCAGCCATTGGCACAACTGACGATCGGACCGGAGATGCGCGCTATGAACGTAACTACCTACGACTTCGTCAGCACAAACTCCTCCAGCACCAGCATATCGAGACCCGACGCATAAAACGTTTTCAGGGCGTCTCTCGGGGTACAGGCAATCGGCTCGCCGAAGTAGTTTAAAGACGTGTTCAACAAGGCACCGACGCCCGTCCTTTTTTGGAAAGCATTCAGTAAGTCGTGCAACCCTGACGGTCCTGACTTTGAAACTGTCTGCAATCGGACGGGTGATTCTCCTAAGTATTCGGGCAGGTGGGTTGACCGGGAGAGGTAGGGGGAACGAATGCCATTGTTCGCAAGATGTTCATCGTTCATCGCAACTGCGTAGGTAAAATATGACGGGCGTTTCTTGAGATACGAGCTCAGATTGTCACAGGCATAGGCGTTTGCCGGGTTTGCAAATACGCTGCGCGCTCCCAGCGCTCGATATCCGAACTCGCAACGACCAGAAAACCAGCCGACCATCTTGCCGGCCTCAAGCGCATCGCAGGTTAGAGCTACTGCTTCCTTGTGTGAATGAAAGGCGTATCGGGCCTTGCAGTTGTCGAGGATTCCCTTAACTTCGTTCCTGTCATACCTTGGACCTAGAAAAGGAATTATTGGCTCGGCTGGGAAGCGTCCCGTGAACGACAGGGGGCCGCCGATCGCGCACGCCGGGTTCCCGGGTGCGAACGACACAGCAAAGGAATGGTTGGGGAAAGCCGCGGCTATCTGATCGTTCAAGCTCCAGCTCTGGAACACGCCACCGCAGAGTGCGACCGGAGACTGTGGCGGGGCTTTGAGTAGGGACTTGAGCAAAATCACAATTTCCTTACTCAGCACTTCACACATGGACGCGGCCAGATCGTAGTGGACTTTCTCCACGGTGTCATCAGGTCGGCGTTGGGGTGCTCGGGTCAGTTCAGACAATGCGGCCGGGATCTTCTCGGAATCGAATCCTCCCTCTAGCAATCCGTGAAGTTTTTCGGTATATCGTCCATCACCGTAGCGCGCCATATTCTCTAAATGGTGAATGCGCCCACGCTCAAGCCCTATGAACCGCGCACAATTATCAACGAATGAAACAACAGGGAATTCGGCGTTGAGTTCGTGAGATCTTGATCCATGGGAGGAATACACCGCTCGTGAGCGTCCAACCATCAGCACATCGACCTCCGATCCGTGGACCGCACGTTCAAAGGCCAAGTGCGCCGCAACGTGGTCGACTGTTGAAACTTCAGGTGAATGGCCATAGTGGCGGATCAGGAACTGTTCCACGTACGCGACGTGGCTGTGTGAGGTATTCGAATCGGCTTGAATGGGAGGGACGTAGACGACCGCGTCAATGCCGTTGATCTGCCCAGGAACCTTCGAGAGCGCGTGCTCGATGGCGCGTGATCCCGTTGTGTCGAGATCATTGAGTCCCAATCCTTTGAAGCGACGGAGTTTATCTTCCTCAATAGCAAAGACGACTTCGCCGTCCTGAAGCAAGCTCACTGCAAAGCCGGTGTCCATGCCGGACAGGCCGAGTACGAATTTAGAGTGAGCGAACATGCTTAGTGTGGGTCATTCAGCGTGAGTGAGTGGGAGTCGGAGCGTGCGCTCGGCCTGGTAGGAGGGTCGAAGACGGTGAGCACCATGAAATGGTCCTGCACTTGCAGAAGAAGGGAGGTCAAGCCGCTCTTGCGGGGTTTGGGGAGATCGGGGTGCTCGGAACGGTAGGTGACTCGCGGGTGAAGACGTACTCATCGCAGACCCTCGCAGGGAGTCCGTTATGTGCTGTCTGAAGCTTTCGATTCATTCAGGATCTGCTCGACCCGCGCAATATCCTCTGGTGCATCGACTGCGACTGAAGCCGGAGCTACTTCCACCATCTTTACGGAGATGCCAATATCGAGGAATCGTAGAATTTCTATGTCTTCCGGCCCTTCCATCCGGGACTTCTTCGAGCGCGACCCGAACGCTTTCAATTCGCTTCGGGAAAACGCGTAAATACAGACCTGCCGGTAATGGTTGGCTCCGGCGCCGGAGTCTTGGATGAACGGGATCGGTGCACGGGACATGTAGGCGAGATGTCCGCGTTCGTTCGTCACGACTTTAGGAACGTTCTCACTCGCGACGTCATCGGGCTCGTCGATACGAGACTTCGCGTTGATGACGCA
Organism: Terriglobia bacterium; assembly: GCA_965218085.1. GTDB lineage: Bacteria > Acidobacteriota > Terriglobia > 20CM-2-55-15 > 20CM-2-55-15. Next base: position 2,307,388 of record CBDCKF010000002.1, read on the forward strand.
GTCTGGTGTCGCTTGTTTTGCGTCGATGACGGCGCGAATGGCTTGTACCTGAACCAGCGGTTCGTCTCCCTGGACGTTCACGATGATTGGCGAATCGATCTTCCCCGCTTCAACAGCTCTCCAAATCCTGTCGGTCCCAGTCAGACACTCTTCAGGCGTCATGACTGTGCGGGCGCCGCCCGCGTCACAGACCTCGGCAATGCGTTGGTCATCTGTGGCGATCAAGATCTGGGATTCGGGAATTGCGGCGGCGACGCGTTTGAACACCTGCAGAATCATCGGAACACCGCAAATCTTAGCTAAGGGTTTTCCGGGGAAACGCGATGACGCGTATCGAGCGGGGATTATTGCGGTGACGTCGGCGTATTTCATCGCTTACGTGGATTGATCGAATTATTTACACGGATTGCTGGGATTATTGAACGTGGATTTCACGGACCGTCTACTTGCACGTGTGGATCACAACTGCAGTTGTTGTCCTTGACCCTGTGCGTTTACATAGCACGCCTATAATGTTAGAGGTAGGCGTATATAGATTCAGTAGTGAGGTTGAAGACGGTTGGCGTCAGGCTGATTAATTTCGTCTCTGATGTGACTTTCGTTTCTTTCAGCAACTTGAAGAAGTCGTGCATTTCCTGATCAAGAGCGGTTTTTTCGCTCCTAGACAGAGAATTAACTTCTGCAGCTTCACCCCCGTAGCCGTCGACCCCACACAGGAAAACGGTGCTGGGGTTCAGCTGAAGGCAGAATGCCAGCGCAGCCATCGTCACTACGTCGTGAGGGATCACGCAACCATCACCTTTCGTCTCGAACTGGCCCTCACGGGCCTCACACGAGTAACCGTACACTTCCTTCTTGTTCAATGCTTCCGCGGCGGCTTCATCCACGACTGGAAGGCCCAATAACACCCGGGCGCGTGAACGGGAGACAACAGGCAAGAACTGACCGAGGCGGCGACTATTGGTGAAGACAGAAATGTGATCATTGCTGACTTCAATTTCTTCGTGCACATTACACTCGACAACAATGGGATCATGTCTTCGAATGAATTCGTTGACCGCACTTTTATGCTTCGAGATGCTCGGCCCCGAAGCGACCAAAAGTATCGGGCGAGAGGCGCTGTTCGATTCAAAGACCGGAAGTCCTGCCCGGTATCCCGCAAGGGTCTCCACCTGAACCCGAGATGTCACTATCGAATATCGGTCGCGGATGGCCTGCGTGAGCCGGTCGGGGCTAAAGCTTCCACCGGAACCACTGTGGTGCAATGTCTCCAGAGTCCGGATTACATCGGTCGGGGAGTAGCGCACGCCCTGCAACAGGTGCTGCGCGTACATGGGGTGGAGATTGTAGACACCGGAGAGTATGTACGGAAGGCTGGAGCCCCATTGATATCGATCCTGCAAGTCACTGAAGTCGGAGGAGACCACTTCGACCAGGGGCGCGATATCGAATGCCTCCATCTGTCTTTGGAACCGGAGATAGGGGAGAAACTGTTCGGTGCTGAGGTTTCCTGCGCCGCGTCCCATTCCGGAAATCGAAGAATCGATCATGTCGGCACCCGCTTCCATGGCGGCGATCGAATTGGCAAGCGCCAGGCCCGTGTTGTCATGGGCGTGAAAGCCGAGCCTGCGTGAAAAATTGTCTTTTAAGATCCGAAACGCTTCAGCGACGCGAGCCGGCTCCAATCCCCCAAAAGAATCCGCGAGATACATGACGTCAACGGAAGACCTGTTGAGAGTCCTGGCACTGTCAACCAAATCATCATCCGACAACAGGCTTGCACGCATCAAGTTCACCGAAACAGCATATCCCAGGCTCTTGAGTGTCTCGGCGATCTGGACAACTTCGGCTATCGTAGATTGGGTAGCCGTTATCCTGACCAAAGCCACCCGGCTCCTGTCGCTGGGAGAGAAAAGTTCGTTCAGGGATTTTTCGTCAATCTCTCCGTTATCGGCGATGAAGTCGCGACCATTGATCATCACGGCTATGGCGGGTGCGTCGTCGGGGACCAAGCGCTTAATAAGGTCGTCAGAACAATACTTGAAGCGGCCTGCAAAACCCTTCTTGTCGGGACTCCTGAATCCCAGTTCAAGATACTGCACTCCACTTCTAAGGATTCCTTTCATGTAGCGATCGACAAGCCCGTCTTCAAAGTCCCAGTTGTTGTAATAGCCTCCGTCACGCAAGGTGCAGTCGAGCACGCTTACTTTCGGAGCCGCGTTGTGTTCAGTTGCCATGGCTGAGTGGTGCGGTCGTAGGCCGCACCTATATCTTACGTTACATGTGAGGGGCCATAGCGCACCTACAGGGAAACCGCCGCTTGAGGAATGCCCGATATCATGGCGCGGTACCGCAGAGCGCTTTTTCGGTGAAGGTGTCCGATTTCTAGTTGAAAGTTAGATGGCGGTTCCATCCTTCCGACTCCGTAGAATCGGGGTTGGGAAACCTTACAGAGGAGGAACCGCCGAATGAAAGCATACCGAATCGTGAGCCGCGACGACAGCCAGTCGTTGGCGGAATATTTGACAGAGAACGGGCAGATTCTGCTGCCGATGGTCGAGCTGATCGAAGGGTCGCGGATGGCGATCGACGAGTTGATCGACGTGTTGGGACGTGCCAGTATCGAGGCCGTGTTGCAGTTGTCGGCGCAGGGTGTGGCCGGAGAGAAGCAGCGGGGCCGGGCGAAGGAGTCGATTCGTTGGCACGGCAGGCAGGCTGGCAGCGTGCGGCTGTCGGATCGCAAGCTGCGAGTCCGAAAGCCCCGACTTCGGAAGAAGGGGCGGGGTAAAGGCCAGGAGGTCGAGATCCCGGCCTACGAGGCGATCAACGCGAACGGGACGATCGGCAGCCGGGTTCTGGAGATCCTGATGTCGAACGTCTCGACCCGGCAATACGAACGGGTCATTCCCCAGATGGCCGACACGGTCGGTGTCAGCAAGTCGTCGGTGAGCCGGGAATTCGTTGAGCAGAGCGGGAAGGAGTTGAAGCGGCTGAGCGAACGCCGGTTCGAGGACCGGGAGTTCCTGGTGATCTATCTGGACGGCGTGATCTTCGGAGAATTTCACGTGCTTTGCGCCGTGGGCGTGGATTCCAGCGGCGAGAAGGTCGTCCTGGGAATAAAGGACGGCGCGAGCGAGAACGCGGCCACGGCGGTCACGCTGCTGGAGGATCTCGTCGACCGGGGCATCGATCCAGGTCGGCGGTACCTGTTCGTCATTGACGGCGCAAAAGCGCTGCGGAGCGCGATCGACAAGGTCTTTGGCCGTCAGAATCCGGTCCAGCGATGCCGCAACCACAAGATCCGGAACGTCGCGGCGAAGCTCCCCGACGAATTGGCTCCGCAGGTCGTTTCCGTCATGAAAGCCGCGTTCCGCTTGCCGTGGAAGGAAGGCATCGCCCGGATCCGAAAGCAAGCCGAATGGTTGCGGTCTCAGCATCCGGATGCTGCGGCCAGTCTCAAGGAAGGACTCGACGAAATGTTCACCATCAACCGTCTCGAACTGTCTCCGGCTCTTCGCCGTTGTCTGGGGTCGACGAACCTCATCGACAGTTCGCACTCCGGGATGCGTATCCGGACCCGTCGTGTGGGCCGATGGAAGAATGCCGACATGGCCCTGCGATGGGCGGCGGCCTCCTTCCTCGATACCGAGAAAAACTTCCGCAGAATTCTGGGATATAAGGATCTCTGGATGCTCCAGGCCAAACTCAACGACCTGGTCACTGGCGACGATCCGTCAAAGGTGGCTTAACTGATGAACTGAACCGCCATCGAAGGTTTCAACTGAATTCGGGACAGCTTCTTTTCGGTACAGGAAATCCATGCCGCCTTCCAGGACAAATAACTGGTAGGCGAACGTAAGGTCGAGATCAATGTTTTCGCGGAGGATTGCCAGAGGCTCAGTCTGGGCGTCATTGGATCCGGCAAGCCCTGTACAACAGTACGTATAGCGCTGGCTGATTGAAGCCAGGGAAGAAGCGTCTATTGAATCGATATCCCCGAAGGGGTAGGCGAACCAACGAACAGGCTTATCGGTATGGGCTTCGATAAGATCGGCCGAATCCATTATTTCTTCCGCGGCAGCAGAGGCGGGGAGGGTCGACAAGCGCCGATGCGTTCCCGTGTGGGATCCGATCGTGTGGCCTAAAGCTACGAGCTCTTTGAGACTGTCCCAGGACATCAGAGACAGGTCTTCAGGGAGACGTTCCGAACGGAGAGAACCTTCGAACATTTGCGCCGCGATTTTTCGCCGCTGGCTGTCTCTTGGCTCATCCATCAGCCGGGGACACACGAAGAACAGCGCCTTGGTACCGAGGGGTTCCAGAATGTCGCGCGCAACGTGGGCCTGACTCTCGAATCCGTCGTCAAAGGTCAGTAGATACCGGGGTGGATCGTCGGCATCCAGCACAGTCCTTCCTTCGAGTAAGTCTTCCACTTTCTGTGGGTCAATCAGCGCACCGCGACTCTTTAAATAACGCACGAGTCGCGCGAACCGTCCCATTCGATTTTCGGGGATGTCGTGAAACAGAAGGACACGGAATTGCCGACTTTCCTCGCGGCCGCTGATCCGACGCCACGTTCGATACACAGGGAGAAGGACAGGCCCCATGCTGTAACAAAGCGACAGCCATATTGGGTAATTCACGGTGGCCATGAAGGTTCTAAATCAGGGAATCTACTGCTAAAGATTTCAGATACGGGAGATCGTGCGGTCAGCATGGGAGGACCGGCCGAAGGACGGTGGGCCCCATGCTAATAAACGGCCGCACCTACGGGAGGATCAGGCAATTTGGCGGCGGGCACGGCGGACACGCCACCGGACAACACGGTTCGCCCAGCCCGAATCCAAGGCATCGAATTCACCGACGTACTCGTACGGCAAGGCGTTTAGTCCGGCCTTGAACTGGAGGATGCCCGGTGGAGTGTGGTCCAGATCCATCCCGCCCAGATCGAACCAGCGAAATCCCGATTCCTTCAAGTACCGAATCGCGTTCCAGAGTAACAACTGATCCACGTTCGCGGTTCGGCCCGCCCCTTCGGTCACTGCCGCAAGATACTCTCCGATTCGTCCGCAACGGGAAATCAGGAGGCCACCGAGCAGAGATTCACCGGATAAGGCCACAAAGGCCAAAAGCTTCCTCTCGGGCGGCAACGAGTTCTGAAGCCGTGAAAGAAACTCCGGCGTCACCGTCGTTGGATAGTGGCGGAAAGCGAACTCACCCCTCTGGAGTTTTATTAGCTGTGCGAAAGCACCCTCAGAATCACAGCGAACATCCACTTCGCGCCGCTCTGCGTTTGCCAGGCTGTTGCGCCATCTTTTGTCCAGACGTTGACGCATCACATCGAGGTCCAGGCTTAGATCCAGGCGCGCGGACGCCCATCCGTTTCCTTCACGCGCCGGCGTATATCCGGTCATTGTCCGAAGGCCGGCGTCCCAATCGTCTTTCGAAACGGGTGGCGCTATCCGAAGATACATGTGCCGCCGATCCGCCCACAGCGACCGGGCCTCTCCCAGCATTTGTCCTAAGACCTGCGGATGGGTATCTGAAGACAGACGCCAGAGCGGACCGCGGTTCACCCAGGCAAATCCGCCCCTAAAGAAAGGTGTCCGGCGGGTGACGGCTTGAATGGCGCCGACCACGGCTCCCTCATCTTCAAATACAGCCCGGTCAATCTTCCAGGGGCCACTATTGGCCAATGCCGCTCCGTACTCCCAGGTCTGCATCAAGCTCAAGTCTTCGAAGCGGGAGGTTAAGTCCGTCCATTCGGGAGCCGTAAACGGCCTTTCGACTAATTTAAGCATGGATTGTGCGAAGCGTTTTTGCGGCCATAGACCGTAGCTACAGAAGAAATGAAAGGGGGATCTTTCTATGAGGATTCGCTGCCTGGGCGGCCAACGATTCGGTCGACCCGACCGATTAGCGCATTCAAACTACGTTCGGTGATCCGCTGAGCTTCCTCGGTTTGGCGATGGGCGTCGGCCACTTTGGTAATCGCGATGGTCATGTTTTTTTGGAGTTGTCGAATGTCTCGGATGTCTTTGTCGTGACGGGCCTGATTCCCCGACATCTGAGCCTGGTGCTCGATTACAGTGCTCAAGAAGTTCTCGATTCTGGTGAAGCGTTCTTCTGGGGTCATGTCTAAATCCACATTCTAAGGTGGGGGAAGGAATGACATCAGTTTACACCAATCAATGTCTGACAGTTGCGGTCATAGCCCGCACCTAAAGTCAGAGAACGGATCGGAGGGCGTTTCCGATCTGCTTAATGTCACGCGCGCTGAGGCTTTCATGTACGGGTAAAAGAAGCAGACGGTCAAAAATATCCAGTGCGACGCGGTGCTTGGCCGCGTCGGCGATGACCTCGGGGGGGAGGTCTGGCCATTGAGACGCAGGAATGCCGGATCGCCGAAGGCGGGCGACGACACTGCTGCTCGATGAATCCAGCAGAAGTGGTAGTGCGTACGGGCAGACCGCGTCGGGCAATTCCGCAAACAGGAAAAGGACGCCCTTGACACCCTTTGAAAGATTTTCGAGTGTCCGGTAATTGTCGCGTCGCCGTCGGATGACATCCTCGACTCGCAACCATGCGAGTTTCATGAGGCGAAGCGCGTAAGCATCGCAGTGTAGGGCCCGTACCTTACGGTTCAAAACCGCGGTCGAACTCTCTCCGCGATATCGATACAGTGCGTGCCATGAGACATGAAGCTTCACACAAAGACTTTGAATCGATCGGATTACCAGCCACACGAACGTTTGCTTCGAAAAGAAACCATCAACAGTGGCTGCTGAACCTACCTGCCTCCCAGGCCTCCACAAAACGCCTCCCGAGGGCACGGCAAACATCTTCCATGGAGTGAACATCATCATGTCGGCAAGCCCGACGCCCTCCAGAGGTCGGATCATATGTGCCGCGTCTTCGACCAGGGCCATAGCGTTCGCGTCGCAAAACTTTCGAGCCGATGCGGCTTCGTTTGGAAAGCCGAAGTAGTGGACAAGAAGGAAAATATGCAGTGTATTTGCATTCGGTGCCTCAGCTTGAATAGCGTCCCAGTCGGGGGCGAGATCTTCCCGAACGGGGTAAAATTCGAGGACCACATCGCGTTCGCGAAGAATATCGAGGGCTTCGTTGCAAAAGTATCCGGGGATCCATAGCTGAACGTTGCTGACTCCCCGTTCCTGCCGGAGCGTCTCGATTCCCACCGCGAGGGCCACGCGGCCTCTTTGATAAACAGATATCCCATCGGCACTGTCGGCCCATAGGGCTCCTTTGGAATTCACAGAACCCAGCGCTCGAAACAAATCCGCAGCTGGCGGAAAAGGCGCCGGAGGAACCGTCATGACTCATTGTCTGGCAGCCTGCCCATCGTTCAGTGCCCCAGCAAGCGTTCGGCCGTCGATTGCAGGACGCGTCCGGGATAGCGGAGTTCGGGCAGCGTCCGGTTGAAAAAGGCCGCCAGACGTTGTAGTGGTGACACGAGCATGGGCGACAAACCCAGCAACAAAGGAAAAAAAAGAAACGCAGGTAACGCACGCGCATGTATGGACAGGCGGACTCCCAGACCCAGCCGCCCGTACACGCTTCGCTTGAAGGAAGCGGCTTCGGTTTCCGAAAGATGGAAGCGCTCTTCCATGCCCTGGATCATGCGATCCATTGCCGCCAAGACGTCTGAAAGTTGTCCTTTAGAACTGCATTTCTTCCAAAACCCCTCCTCCATTCGCAGCAAGAACCCCAAGGCCTCAATATGAGAATCACCAGACACTTCGGCTATGAATTTCTCGTGCGCACGGCGGGTGTTATCTTCCTGGACTGACCGGCTCGTGATCGATTGCCGGCCCCCGTGAACACGCTGCAGAACCAGAAACTCAGGAACGATAGCTCCCGACAATCGGGCCAGTGCAATTCTTGTCCAGAGGTCATAATCTTCTGCCGGTGCAAACGAGGGGTCGTATCCGCCTAGCGCCAACACCCTGTCCCGGCGAAACATAGTCGATGGATGCCAGACCGGACACAATCCCAGGGTCAAAGTTCCCAGAAAAACACCGAAATCACTGATCGTCGAGCGCCAGTCGCGGACTCTGCGTCCTTTTTGGTCGATCGTGTGTTCCCAGGTACAGGCAACGCAGACATCGGGCCGGACGTCGAGTAGAGCGACCTGCCGTTCCAAACGCATGGGCAGACAGACATCGTCCTGATCCAATCGAGCGATGTATTCTCCCGAAGCCAGATCCAGGCCTTTATTTAGGGAAGGCGCCTGTCCCGTGTTGGTCTCATTGACGACCAGACGAATTCTTTGATCGGCATACGACTGGATCAGCGACACCGATGCGTCCGTGCTTGCATCGTCGATGATGAGAAATTCGAAATCCTCGAAACTCTGATCGAGAACACTTCGAAGGGCTTCGCGGAGAAAAGCCACGCCATTATAAACGGACATCAATACGGTGACTTTAGCAGTCATGGTGGATCAGCCTGGGGCTACGAGCGCGGGAATCAGTTCTTCATTAAGGTATTCGTGAAGGGCGTCGGGCCAGGGGCGCAATGAAGGCATTCCCAGGAGTTCGAGCTGCTGGTTTCGCAGCTGTTCGGACCGACCTCGCGGGGCCGGTAGCGGAAAGGCAGCCGATGAAACCGCATTGATGGTGAGATCTTCCCTTCCCAAACTGTGCGCAATGGACATTGCGACATCGTACCGGGATCCGAAGCCCTCGTTTACCATGTGGAACAAACCATAGTGATCGGTGTCTAGCAGGCCTTTGATACCCACGATTAGGTCCCTGGCGTAGGTCGGGCTTCCTGTCTTGTCGTTCACGGCAGAAAGCTCCGTTTTGCCCTCCACAATAAACTGAGCGATCTTGCCGACGAACTTCTTGTCGCGGACCCCACCGCCTATCATCCATCCAGTCCGGACGATGTAGTAATGCGACAGATGCGCCTCGACATAGCGCTCGCCCTCCAGCTTCGATTGACCATAGATGCTCAAAGGGCCTGTATCGTCGGATTCAATATATGGTGGATCAGCCTTTTCGCCCGAGAACACCGCGGCCGTACTGACATAGACCATTGTGGCATCGGACTTGCGGCACGCCAGGGCGATATTCTCTGTACCCACGGCGTTGACACGATGGGCCCAATCGGGCTCCTGCTCGCAGCGGTCGACATCGGTTGCAGCGGCCAGGTGCAGGATCACGTCCGGCTTGGCATCGGCCACAACGTCGTTCACCAAAGGCAGGTCGCAAATATCCAGTCGCACCAGACTGTCCGTTCTGCCGGTCAGAATGAGATCGAAGTCTTTGAACACGGCGGGGACATAGCTGGCCGTCATGCCCGATGCGCCGGTGACAAGTAATCGCTTACGTGTCATTACACGGCTTGTTTACGCAGATGGCGCGGTTTACTGGGCGGGAAACTCAAGAATTTGGAAAGAATAGATTTCCCGGACCTGCTAGTTATGGTCATAGACGGTACCTACAGTTGCGCGAATCCTATCCTCTTGTAAAAGCTCACAGCTGAAGGATTGCGCCCGTCGACCAGAACCCAGACCCGTCTCAGGCCGTTGTCCTTAAGATAATGGAGGATCTTTGGCAAAACATGGAGATAGGTCATGCCTCGCGCATCCGGACTCGTGAAAACAGGGCCGACGTATGCGTCACCAGACCGAAAACGGGACTGGTCGAATGGTAACCGGGTCATGGGCGATCGGAACACATCAGCGAACACCCAGCTGTAGTGGACGAAGCGCCCGTTTGACTCGGCCAGGAAGCACTGTGGACCGCTCTCACCCAGACCATCGAAGTATTCCCGGTCGGCGCTCTGTGCTCCGATTAAGTGGGGGAAAAGATCTGTTTCAATTCGCTTTCTGTCGCCGGGCGTAGCGCGGCGGATGGTGATGGACGCGTCTTCGAGCGAATAGATTGGGGTATCGAGGGAAAACCGCAGATAGACAAAGTGCCATTTGTCTCGAAGGTGGTAAGTAGCAAAAGTACGTGCAGCCCGGGCAAGGCCGACCGGGCCTTCGTCGGACAGTTTCTTGACGACTTTTCTGACCGTTTGCATACGTGGATCAGTCGAATTGATGGACGCTGATTTCGTGGAATAAATTGAATTGAGCGGACTTGGTAGTTGTGCTCATAAACGGTACTTACTGAAGAGCGGTGCAGATATTCGACAGGAAGTCGGCCCCTTGGGCGCCGCTGGCCGCGCGATGGTCGAAGCCGAGTGTCAGGGTCGCGTGATCGTCAGACAGCTCGCTATCACAGATGCCGACAATAGCGGACTGCTCCGGGTAAAGAATGGGTGTGAAGCGGTGGATGCCGCGTCCAAGCATCGAAGTGACGGTAATCGTCCCGCCTACGCTCTCTTCCGGCGTGAGTCGCCGTCGCTGGGCCTTGTGCTCGAGTGCTCGCAGCTCGGTCGCGATCTCCACTAAGGATTTGTCGGAGGCATTTCGGACCACGGCCATGAACAAGTCCTCGTCCACGTTAATTGCCAAGCCGACATGAACCTGGTCGAACACTCTCAGCTGAGATTCATCCTCAAAGAAACCGTTTAAACAGGGCGTTTCACTCCCAGCGCGCGACACGGCGTGAACAACAGCGTCGAGGATCGTAATCATCGAGTGGTGCTCTTGCATTTCTTGTCGGACACGCGCCTTCACGGCTGCCAGCTCGATCACGCGTTCCATGTGGGCGGCCGGTATGGAGGCCACAGATTGCTGCATGGCCCGGACGACGCGACGCTGGATGGGACTCAAGGGTTGGGCGTGGCTGGTACCACGCGGGTCTGTTAAACCGGACCCGCGCACGCTGCCAGCGACTTTCACGACATCGCTTTCGCGGACAAGCCCCTTTCCCGCAAATTGTGCGACGTCCAGACCGAGTTCCGCGATCTTGCGTTGAGCCTTGGCACTGATGCGCGTATCGGAAGAGTGTCCAGACGCTGCCGGACGCTCGGTTTTCGGTAAGGGGCTATCCGGTGCTCCCGAGAGGTAACCCAGGATGCCGCCTATCGGAACTTCAGTGCCGGCCTGGGCTTCCTGCCGAAGGTAGCCGTCGCGAGCGGCTTCGATCCGTAGGGTCGATTTTGAGGTCTCGATCTCGCACAATGGCGCACCCGTCTTCACTTCCGACGCATCGGACACGAGCCATTCAATCAGATACGCACTATCGGCATTGAAAACTTCTCGAGGGACCCGGATCGCCTCTAACGCGCCACGTTCGCTCACGCCAGCAGCTTCCCGATGGCCTGAACGATCTGGCCAATGTTGGGAAGCATCTGGGCTTCTGCAGATCTGGCATTCGGAATCGGGAGGTGACGCGCGGCGACACGCCTCACTCGGGTGGACGGAACTTCTTCACTGATACGAGCGACGAGTTCGGATCCAAAGCCCCAGGGACCGGTACCTTCCTCGACAACAAGAAGCCTTCCGGTGCGGCGGACGGAATCGGCGATCGGCTCGAGTCTCAACGGTGACAACTGCGCGGGCACAAGGTATTCGCAGATGACCTCGTCCTCTTCAAACGACCGGAGTATCGCGTCCTCCACTATGTCGGTCATCGCACCGTAAGTCACGACCGTAACATCGGCGGGAGTATCCGAAGGACGCCAGACTCCAGTGGGATACAAGGAGTCCGTCTCCGAATCGTGGGGGTCGAGGACGGTTCCCGGTAGTGGCCGCGTCTGGAGCGGTCTCGGATAAAGCATCTTTTGCTCGATGAAAAGAACCGGTCGCGGATCGTCGATCACCGCACGGCGCAGCAGCTCACCGGGATCGTGCCGCCGGCTCATCGCAACCGTCACGATGCCGGGTACGCCACAGAACATCTTTTCCAGTGACTGACTGTGTGTCGGGCCGTATCCTCGCCTCGCGCCCACCGGAGTGCGGATCACAACGGGCGTTTCGATCTGATCGTTATACATCCATCTGAATTTCCCGAGATTGTTCACGATCTGGTCCGCCGCGAGGGTCAGGAAGTCTCCGAACATGATTTCAACGATCGGCTTGAACCCACGCACACTCATTCCCGTACCGAGGCCGACAAATCCGGCCTCGCTGATAGGTGTTGACAGGACACGATCCGGAAATCGGGTTGAGAGGCCCCGACTCACCTTGAAGGCCCCACCATAGGGATCCACCAGGTCCTCGCCGATCAGGAATGTCTCGTGGCATTCGGTCATTATCGCGTGGAGCGCCCGATTGAGATTTTGCACAACCAAAGGGGCCTTCGAATCGTTGGAAGACGCGAATGCGGCGGCGGACGCAGTACTCGCACCAGGCTCCGTGGCATACCCGTGGGATTCGATCTCTAAATCGATCCGAGCCGGCGGGGCTGACTCCGCGTGAGCAACAGCGTTATTGACACGATCGCGAGCCGTGGCCCGGGACGCTATGGATTGCGCCTCACCCACGCGTACGCGCAAGGCTATTAGAGGATCGGATGCCCGGATTGAATCGAGTTCGGCCACGTTACGGTCATCGTCGCCCTTGCTGTGAGCCGCCAGGCGCTCAGTGTCGAGAACCTGAAAGAACGGACGCGGCCGTTGCCGCACATCCGCGATAATTTCAGTCATGTGCGCAGCCACCTGGATGGGATCCGAGGCCTGCTGGCGGTGGGCTTCGATCCCGAATGCTTCAGCCCGGGCGATCACGTCTCCGGAGGTGGTTCCCGCGGTGGGGGTCGATTGGGCATAGCGGTTGTGTTCCAGAACATAGATGATGGGAACATCCCAGAGGGCAGCCATGTTCAGCGATTCGTACACCGCACCCTGACCGAGGGTCCCGTCTCCGATAAAGCAGACCGCAACAGCACTGCTCTTATTGAGCTTTTCCGCCAAGGCCATTCCAGTGGCTACTGGAACGATTCCTCCCTGAATCCCGTTGGAATAGAAGTTCCGTTCGCACAGGTGCTGACTACCACCCCGGCCGCCGCAAATTCCGGTCTCGCGGCCCATGATCTCGGCCATCAAACCGTCAACGTTGTCGCCATACATCAAAAAGTGGCCATGACAGCGATGGCTCGAAAACACGATATCCCGATCGCGGTCGATCGCTTCCAGGACCCCGAAGGCACACACTTCCTGGCCGATGCAGGTGTGAGTCGTACCGGAAAGCTTGCCTTCGGAGAACAGTTCCAGTAGCCGCTCTTCGAACGCACGAATCAATTCCATTCGGGAGAGGGCCCGCCCAAGGGTAACTTCGGCTTTTTCGGGAACGCGGGTCATAGTTGGACTTCGACCTAAACGAACTCCACTCCCTTAGACCGCAGTAAGGACGCGATGTCACCGACCGAGAGCAAGCCAACGATCTCCTGAGGATTCATCTCGACCCCGTACTTCTCCTCAACGGCCATGACGAGATGCACATGACGGAAGGAGTCCCATTGAGATTCATTCAGAGGACCGGTCTCAGCGGTGACGCTTTCCCTATCGATTTTCAAGGCCTCGGCAACGAGATCCAATAATTCGTCCATCTATCTACGACTGCCGTCTATAACGGCACATTTCAAGAATTGTGCACTCATAGCACCTACGAGGTAGTGGCAAAGACCTCCGCAAGCAAATCTCGGTCAAGAGGCGCGAAAGTCGAGGCTTGTTCCTCGGCCTGGGGTGTTTCAGCAGCCTGAATGAGTTCGATTAACTTTTCGAGTAAATCGGAATCGTCACAACTCGCAATCGAATCACCGTAGGCTTCCGAGGGATCGACGTCGAGCAGGAGTTCCGGCCTGTATCGCAGAACGGCGCGTCCCATAGCAACGGCTTCCGGTCCCACCGTTGAGCCTACGAACAGAACAGTACCGCACCTCTCGAATGCTTCGACAATATCTTTGGGAGCAGCGACAGCTGGAAATCCAAGCCGCTCGACATCGATCTGTCGCGAAGGGTGCGGCTTGATATGAAAACGCAATCCCTCAGTTCCCTGTCGAGAATTGCGAATGGCCAACAAGAGATGATCGGACATCGGAGCATCAATCGGAAGGACAACAAGAACCTCGGTGCGTGGCGCAGGCGGTAACGGTTCATCTGAGGGGCCTGATTCGCTATTGGCCAGATGGCCGTGACGGAAACTGCCACACATCCTGAGCCGCTTCGGAGGTATTCCGTTACTCTCGAGCAAGTTTTGTGAATATTCACCCGAGGTCAATATGAACTCGGGCGAAGGCATGCGCCCTGCGTCGCTGTTTCCCTGAAACAGCGACATGTAAAACTTCGACCAGGCGGCGTGCTGAACACCGATGGTTCGAAAGCCTGCGTTCCTGGCTGCCAAAACTGTAAGTTTCTCCCATGGTTGATTTTCGTAGGGGTAGACAAGCCAGTTGCACGGGACCTGCCTCAACATGAAGATTAGACATTCATAGTAGAGCTGGTTCGCACATAGTGCAGTCAGCGCAACTTCCCTCCACCACTCCCTGAGGGCGAGGGTTCCAACCGGTGTCTTGTCAACGGCAGGGACCTCGGGCCAGATCGGGCGCCAAAAGGCAAACCACGATCGAAGTATCGACGCCAGCGTTGCGTATAGTATCAGGGGGCGAAAGTAACTACTCCTGTCTGCCAACTCCCGCTCGAAGCCTCCTGACTCAGGCGGACTGAAACGAAACACTGCGTGCCCCTGCGCTCTCAAAAAGGCATCCATGCCTGGAAGAAACGGGTCGTGCCAATCCCGGTTAGGACGGAAGCAGCGTTCCATAGGGAATGAGTAAATCCCCACTCCAGGCGTGTTGGCAGGTTCTTCAACCTTCTTGGGCCAGGCTCTTGTCTGCCTCCAGTACCGCAGGCACACATCCGGGAACCAAGCGATTCGTCGCATCAAACCGGTGATGGTTGCGCTCACTTTGCGACGCAGGAGGTTCGGATTCCCACCAAATCTGAGACCTGGCTCTTCCGACAAATTCTTGCGAAGTTGATCGAAAAGCCATGGGTCCTCGATCTGAATCAGAAGCGAGGTCCGTGTCCGAACCGCCTCTCTGACGGTGTCTTCCGCCAGCTTCAGGTAGCAGATCAGCAGGAAGAGGTCAGAAGCGCCCCAGTTCTTCCAGGAAAAAGAAGTCGACCACCAACGGATGGAATGGGTCTGAAGTGCACCTACCTCAGCCACGAAATCGAGAAACGGCCCACGCAGTTCCTCCGCCACCCGATGGAGCCGCGTTCCAAGCCTTCTATGCCTCTCACGCCCCAGAGCGGTCTCGACATTCATTCGTGGACTGACCTCCTTGCCCAGGTACAACCACTCCGCATCGGTTTGGCGGGCGAAGACAAGTCCTGCCGGGTCGGCACGATAACTAATGTAGACGGGAGGGCTGTGGCCGTTTTGTACGGTCATGGACCCCAGTTACACAAGAGGTGACAGGATTCAAAACGTTTTGAATTACTGACCATGCACTGCGGCACTTTCGGCCCTTACGGATTTCAGGCCAACAGGTCGTACATAATCATCGCCCCAGAGGTCGCCATACCGCGCGGCGGCTCCGGCCAGGGCTTCTTCACGCTCCTGCCCTCTGTTGAAGCCTTCGAGCAACCAATGTATAAACGTTCCCATTCGCTCGGCAGCACGCCCGTCCCGGAAAGGATCTAACCGTTCCAGCAAGGGCGACCAATTACCAAACCCGGGAACGCTCGCTTTGCCCCAGTGCTCTCGCACCATAGTCCAAAGGTCCATCCAGTCGCCAAAGACGACACTTGGTCCGAGCTCGTACAGCGGGCTCCGAGACCAGCCTTCACGGTCCAATAACAACGTCGGAACGCCAACCAGCGCAGATTCCAAACCGGCCGTTGCCGCGACGAGATGGCCGTGAACCGCAACGTCCGCCGAAAGGGCTGCGACAGCGGGAGGGTAATCGCCCGTATCACTACCCATATCGTATACGTGGCACCGTCCAGTACGCTCGGCCGCCGTCACCAGTTCAGCGATCGGGCCCAAGCGGCGCCTAAGTGTCGCTGGGGCTTTCGGTTTTATTATCAAACCAAACCATGGCTCTTGCAGGACCCGCTCCAGAACGAACTGATAATTCGTCCTCATGAAATCGTGGCCAGTGTGCCACCGGGAACCGTCGATTGAATTTTCATCGAAGTATGCAAGAATTCGAGTCGCACCATTCCTGAGAATGTTTTGCCGAACGCGCTCCGCCTCAGGCCGCAAGAGTTCGAACCGATGGTCTCCGATATAACCCACAACGATGTCGTACTGAATCCTGGATCCGGAGCGTTCTTCCACTCCGTAACTCTCACTGCCATAAGCGAATGCCACATCTGCATTAACTGCTGTCAGTGGGGTCGCCATTGGATTGAATGCACGGGGGTAAACCGCCACAACACCCCCCGCCTCACGCATCCCAGCCGCGATCACGGCTTGCTCTCCGTCGAATCGCCACCATGTGCAGTAAACTCGCGTCTTCGTCGCCTCGAACAAATTGGACCAATAGCGGCGCTGCACACTGTATTTGGTCTTCAGTTCCTCGACCCAACGACCTTCGGGCTCCTGGGATGCCCGGTTTTTCGGGAACACTTTCCGCTGAATGTCGGCCCCAACATACAAATTCACCCGGGGCTCGTCCGCAGCGTCTGGATGCAATGCCAGCGTCGATACCCCTTCAGATCTCAAGTGCCCCAGAACTTCCGAGTTGACTTGTGATTTGATCAGGATCAGGGTGTCTGATGGATTGAGCTCCGACCGTTGAACAAAAAAGAGATCCGAGTTCAATTCCGGGTGTTCCAAGCGCAGAGGCCCGCGCGCGTCCAGCGTAACCTTAAAACGCGAACCCGGATTCAAACGCGAGCCCGAATTTTCGTCGTGTCCGAGCGTGGCCACGTTGCCTGCAACATGGGAGCTTCTCTTCAATCCAATCCAGAAATGCAGAGCCCGATAGTACAGTTGTCGGATAAATTCGATGGACTCAGGGGACAGAAAATATTTTTCATGAGTCCGCTGACGCCAATCACCGGATATAGTCGATGACGTCGTCAAATTGCGCCAACTCATTGACGGGTACACATCAACCAACTCAACTCCATTTCGCGCTGCATATTGGTGCAGGGCGAAAAGCCAAGGCTGTTTCTCCAAGAACAAGACCACACACGCTGCGTCTATTTGTCTGGCCTTCCAGGCCGCAATCAGAACGAGCAGGAGTTTCCGCCGCACTGCAATCACCGCACTCTTCGTCAGATACGTCCTGAGGGTGGACCCTACGGGTATGTCTTGAGTGAGCGATTCCCAAACCCTGCTACGCTCGATTGCATCCAGTACTTCGAAAAAATCAACAAACCTAAGACGTTCCTCGATCAGGTCTCCCGCATCATCCCGAACTTCGATTAACTCGAATTGTAGTTCCTGAATCTCAGTTCTTACCCAGGGCGACGTGAGTCGAGCAAGCCAGAGCCCCGCTCGGGAGGCATCAATGAACTGGAGTTTTGTCAGGGTACCCGACCGACGGCGCATCAGGTGGGGAAGCAATGATCGCAGCCACACGCCCGATGTCAAATTCTCGCAGATCCAGAATTCAGGCGTTGACACTTTCCCTCAGACGATCCACGCACCATCGAATGTCTTCCGCAGTGAGCCTAACGCTGCTCGGAAGACTCACCGCGCGCCGATAGATTGCGGGGGAATGCTCGATCTCGAATGCCGTGCTCGTCTGATATGGTTTCAGGCCGTTCATCGGATGCCACAATGCCCGGGCCCCGACACCACGATCGCGCAAATCCGCGATCACCCGTCTGCGTGTTTCCACATCGGCGGCTGCCGGTAACAGGACGGTATAAAGCCAATAGCTTCCGGCCGTTTCGGATGTCATCGGCATAGGAACAATTTCGGAACAATCAGACAGCGCTTCTCGGTAGGTTTTCGCCATCTGACGCTTGCGTTCAAGAAACGCATCGATTTGTTCCAGTTGACCTACGCCTAGAGCAGCATTGAGGTTCGTCATCCGGTAGTTGTAGCCCACTTCATCATGAATATACTCGACGGTGTCATCCTTAGCCTGAGTGCTCAAATAGCGCGCATAGTCTGCAGATTTCGCATCGTTGGACACGAGCATGCCGCCGCCGCCCGCGGTGATCAATTTATTACCGTTGAAGCTGAAGATACCGATGTCTCCGAAAGTTCCAACGTGCCGTCCTTGATATCGAACTCCGATACCTTCCGCCGCATCTTCGACCACTCGAAGCCCATATCGACCTGCGATCCGCATGATCACGTCCATTCGGCAGGCTGATCCCAGAATATGTACGGGTATGATCGCCCGGATGCGCCGACCCGTCTGTGTATTGAATGTCTCTCCCGAACGCACTTCACAACGCTCCTCTAGGAAACGCTCTAGCTTTCGAACATCCATCTGCCAAGTTTCAGGATCGGCATCCATCAAGACTGGATAAGCGCGGCAGTAGGTCACTGCGTTAACAGGAGCCACGAATGTAAGGTTCGGCACGAAAACTTCGTCGTCTTCCTCGACCCCGATCACCCGGAGCGCGACATGAAGCGCCACAGTCCCGTTCATTAGGGCAACGGCATGGCTCGATCCAACGTATTGAGCGACATCCCGTTCAAACCTATCGACGAACGATCCGGCCGAAGAAAGCCATTTTGTATCCAGGCACTCCTTTACATATTTCCATTCGGCTCCACTCAACTCGGGTTCCCACAAAGGAATGAATTTTCCCGACACGTTCCTGACCAACTCAGACCGCATATTCATCCGGTCGGTATTCGGACTGGTGCTCGCCAATCCAATTGATAGTCCGTTCCAACCCTTTCGTCAGAGACACCTTCGGTATCCATCCCAACAATTCACTCGCAAGTACGTTGTCTGCAAGAAGCCGGTCCAACTCGCTATCGACTGGCCTGACTCGGATCTGTTCCTGCTCGATGTTGATATCCTTTCCGACGAGCTCGGCGATCGTCTGCGCTAATTCTCCGATTGAAATTTCACTCCCTGAACCCAAATTGATGGTTTGGCCAAGGGCGTCTGACGACGCTGCTGCCTTAATAAATCCATCCACCGTATTTTCAACAAAATTGAAATCCCTTGTCGGCTTTTGGCTTCCTATTCTGACGACGTTACCTCTCAAACATTGCGCGATTATCGTCGGGATTACGGCACGCGCAGACTGGCGGGGGCCAAAAGTGTTGAAGGGACGTACCGTCACGACCGGCAGTTGGAACGATAAATGAAACGCTTCGGCCATCTTATCGGCAGCAATTTTCGAGGCCGAATAAGGCGACTGTCCTTGGAAGGGATGTTTCTCGTCGATTGGCACATACTGCGCTGTACCGTACACCTCACTCGTTGAGGTATGAACGACCCGCTCAATATCGACATCTCGGGCGGCCTGCAGTACATTGAGCGTCCCAATCAAATTCGTATCGACGTAGGAGCGAGGCGCATCGTAGGAATAAGGGATTCCGATCAGAGCTGCGAGATGAAAGACGATTTCTATTCCACGCATCGCACGTGCGACGGAATCAGGATCTCGAACGTCACCTGCCACAATCTCGATCGAGTCACGGGCAGAAGAGTGGTCCATCCATCCACACGTTCCGTTCGAACGATAATGAACCATGGCACATGTGTTCGCACCCGTAGCCACTAACCGCTCGACGAGATGGCTACCGATGAAGCCACCGGCACCGGTAACGAGCACCCTCTTGTTGGCCAGGCCGGTCAATCGCAATTCCAATCCTTGATGTGCTCCTGAGCACGTTCGTAATCTGCTGGCCTGCCAATGTCTAACCAGTACTCATGAATCGGAAAGCTACAAACCGGACGGTTGGCATCTAGAAGACGCTGCATCAACTCCGTCATGTCCAGGTGTTCACCGTTCTCAATGTGGGTATAAACCTCTGGCTCCAGAAGGTAAATTCCGGCGTTGACGAACAAGTCAAGCATCAGCTTTTCGCGAAACCTTCTGACAAATGCCTTTTCCGACTCGACCACTCCGTAAGGGACATCGATTTCGTATCGCCGCACCCCGACTGTCATGTCAGCCTCATGCTCTCGATGGAAGCCAAGCATTGCTTGATAGTTCACTTGAGTCAAAACGTCGCCGTTTACGACCAGTGTCGTTTCTACCGGCGTATCCATCAATCCCAACGCACCCGCAGTACCGAGAGGGCGCTCCTCACTTACATAGGCCAGCTCAATCCCGAAATTGGCGCCATCACCAAAATGCTCGGTAATCTTCTCCTCATTGTAATGAGTTGCGATGTTCACCCTTTGAATTCCGGCGTCCCGTAGCTGATCTACAATGATCTCCATAAGCGGGCGGGCGCCCACCGGAAGCATGGGCTTGGGTATTTCCTCGGTCAACGGACGCAGCCGGGTACCGCTCCCTCCGGCCATAATCACCGCCTGCAGGGGCATCACTTCAATGGGCAGAAAATCTTCAGGAATTGCCAATCCGACGACACGGCCATCGGAGTCAAGCAACGGCAGGTGCCGGACATTGTGCTTTTGAAATAAGCTCAGATAGTCTGCGGGATCCGCATCGACAGGTGCGGATATCGGTTTGGCATACAGTGAGCCCGCTTTTTGATCGAGATGCCGGCTCACCGGTTGATCGAGATCTTCGTTATCGAGGATAGCTCGGCGAAGGTCACCGTCGGTAATTGTTCCAAGCAGATATTGGCCCGCATCTACGATAAGGGCAATGCCGATCCGGCTCGCATTCATATGCGCTATGGCGTCCCGCAGTTTATCTTCCGGCCGAACACATACCTTTCGAATATCCGGATGCTTCCTGGGAGTCAACGAGCCTGCTCCTTTGCTCCAGCCGGTGCACCAGACAATACCTCGAGAACGCGGAAGGATCTCTCCAGAGCCGTATCCGCGTCTTCGGGCGAAAACGCCAAGTGGGGCCGCCACCTCAGCGAACTGAGGTAGCTGGGTGATACAATCGCGCGTTCTTTACGCATGCCAGCCGCATAAACGTCTCGTAATCCCACACTGTCAAAGTCAAAGGCAATCAAAAGGCCGGCATGTCGAACGTTGCTGAGTAGCGGAAGCTCCTTCAAACGCTCGACGATGTAGGCGCCGCAAGTACGGACATTCTTGAGAATGTCGAGTTCACGGAAAGCCTTCAGAATCCATCGACACCGTATCATGTCAAGCAAATCGCCATCCCAAGTCACTTCAAGCCGAACCGATTTGT
This sequence comes from Terriglobia bacterium, assembly GCA_965218085.1. GTDB lineage: Bacteria > Acidobacteriota > Terriglobia > 20CM-2-55-15 > 20CM-2-55-15. The sequence goes on from CBDCKF010000002.1 coordinate 2,328,520, forward strand.
CGAATATCCCACCATAAGGCGCCCGAACCATAATGCCGGAGGTCTGCGCCTTCTTGCCGAAAACAACGATATCCGGCACGATGCCACATTGTTCGAAATACCACATCGTCCCTGTCCCACCAAAACCGGTCTGCACTTCATCGAAGATCAGGGGCACTTCAAACTCTGTACAGACGCTCCGGACTTCCTTCAGAAAACCAGGATCGAAGAATTGATCTCCGGCCGTGCATTGAATCGGTTCCACAAGCACAGCGCAAATATCCTGGTCGCCGTCCTGCCGCAAAGCGTCACGAATCTCCTGGAGGACACGATCCGTCAAGGCGTGATCGGTAACGGGTTCACCGTCTCGATATCGGATCACGGGGTTGTCTAGTGGGTCACCCCAATACGCGCCGGGAAAACCGTCGAGCCGCTCCCTCACGCCTCCAAAACGATCGGTAAGAAAACCGCCATAACCGTTGATCCCATGGAAGCTCTCCTTGAACGTGATGACACGCGGCCTCCTGGAATCTCTATAGTCGATCGCAGTCTTGATGGCCGCTTCGATGGCTAACGCCCCTGTACAAGAAAAATGGAAATAGTCGAACCGTGACATCGAAGGATGGCCGCTGAAGTCGTTCAAGAACTGTGCACCTTCAGGCGTTTCCATTTCACAGTTCGTAATTTTTACCGCAGCGACTGACAAGAGCTCTTTTCGAAACTCTTCATTTTCAAAAATCGGGTGGTTATATCCTATGGGAAGCGAAGAGTACTGGCCGAACAGATCCAGAATCAATTCCTGGCGACGGACGTCATACAAATACGCCCCTCGGCTGCGGGACTGATCGAGCAGAATTCCAAACATACTACTGCGATGCATAATGCCTAGCCCTACGATTCCTCTTTAGCTGCCATTACGATTACCCCATGCTTTAAGGTCGTAGCGTCGATGGAAAAGTTACCGAACCCCGCCTTTCTCAGCATCGGGTCGATCTCAGATCGCTTTAAGGAAGTAAAGTACATTCCAACACTGAACGGAGAGTCGTCGCAAGGCAAGTGAATGATCAGCTCACCACCAGGGCACAAAACCCGGTGCGTCTCGGACACGTAACGGCCAACGGCAGCTTTCGGAGCCCGTACCAAGGAATCCATCGAGAAAACAAGGTCCACGCTACCGGATGAAACACCTTCCAGCTCGTCCCCTCGCGTCTTGTAAAATTCCAGATTGAAATCGGTGCCTTGAAATCTGCGGCGAAGAAAGTCGAAGGACGACTCGAAGAGATCGACACAAATAATCTTTTTGCTTCCGCCCATCTCCGCCGTCCACTTGCCACCGTAGCTCCCGATTTCCAAGACGGTCGTCGAAGAATCGATCCGGGACCGCAACAATTCCAGGACATGGCTATAATTTCCGAGTCGGCCATTCGGTTCGGTAGGATTTCCCCAACGGTGTCCGAGTCCGGAAACGTCACGCGGATCTTCCTCCGAGAGGGCGTGCTGCCAGTGCTCCCGCTGCCAATCGGGACGGTTGCGTCGCCACCGCTTGTAGATGATCCTCGGATCGCAGTACTTTCGGTAAAATAGGGATAGACGCGGAAAGCGAAGAGACAAGAAATGTAGCAAGCGGTCGCGCCGAAATCCCATTTTCCACTGTGACTACTGATACTACTCTGGATAGATGTGAGGTTCCCCGTCTCGACTGACAGCCAGACGAATTGCCCGGCTGCTACCGACTGCCGTGATTCTGTGTAGGCGATTTCGTTCGATGAAGACGACGTCTCCCTGTTCAACCGTCCGCTTTTGGCCTTCGACTTCGTACTCCCATTGCCCCTCGAGAATGAGCCACCATTCGTCCCACGAAGGATGATAGTGACGGCGGTTTCCCTCTCCAGGCATTTGACTGATCACCGTTGCACTGTTACTCGGGGAATTGATGATCCGCTTGCTCGACGATCGATCCCGTGGCAACGAGTTGACCACATCAGGAAGATGCAACACATCGTGGTTGACGTCGTCAAGGTCAACTCCCTTGACACCGTCCTTTGCCAAAATATCGCTCACCTCAGATTCGACGTGCTTCTCTCCCCAATATTCAGCAGGCGCGGGAGATCGTTTTTTGCGTTCCAGGAGAATCTCTGCAAACGCGAAGTCCTCCTCATTATCAATGTCGAGTGCGGCGTCGCCGGAAAAGACACAGTATCCAGTTTTCCCAGCTCCACCGTATACCGCGCAACCAAGATTTTTGATGTTCTGCTGGAATACCTCGACACGCCAAGCCAGAATCCCGTTCGAAAACAAATATACGGGTTCCAACAACTGCGACGGCGGCATTGGCGCTTTGGGGTTCCAATTGACAGGCAAATTGTTGATCACGCCCTCGATACGCCTTTCTTCAACAGCAAGCACGGTGTCGCAACCCTTCTCGAACATTCGTTTTGTCTCTTCAATTTCGTAGAGACCCACGAACGGTGCTGTCGGATTAATCTGCACCAGCACATCACAGGGAACGTGGCTCATGAAATCGAGCGCAAACTGGTCGTTGGTCGCGTCATCAGCCGCAAGTGCTTCAGGCCGCTTATAGAATTTCGCGCCATATTGTTCCGCAATTGGCTGAAATATCTCGGATTCAGAATTGACGTACACGTCGTCGAATTCTTCCGAACGACATGCGGTCTCGATGACGTGAGCGATCAAGGGCTTGTCACCCAGCATCCTCAGGTTCTTCTTCTTTACACGCTTGCTCCCCAGGCGCGCAGGGATCATCGCAACGTATCGTGTCATCGCGTCAAGAACCTATGGCGATGGCAGAAATTTTCAATCGCTGAATCACAGGGCTATGCCTTCGGCACCACGAGGGTTGACAACAAGGTGTCCGGAACGCGTCGGCCCAGCAAAAAATGCTTCCGATCGGGATACCAGAGTGTTCTCCCATCACCAGAACCGGTAACGCTGGAATACATCGCCAACCAAATTCGAGCTTCCGGGCCCACCCCAACACCGTGAGTGTCAAAGAGCAATTCTGGCCGACTGAACCACAATGGCTGCTCCATCCCAGGGCGAAATTCTCCTTTAGCCATAGAGAGGGGCCGACGCGCGTTCATGTCCCAAGGCCCGTGCGCTCCGTAGCTGAATCCATCGTGATTGTGAAAGAGCAACATATACTGCCCATCCCCGAGTTGATACAGCGGACACGGGGATTTCGGGTGCGGAACGGGATCCCCATTGTCGCTGAATCGCAGGACACTGGCAGGTCGCCACGACGCGCCGTCATCCTCGGATACCGTATACCAGACATGCCCCGTGACTGTTCGCATCACAAGCAAGAGGCGGCCATCTGGAAGAAGAACGACGCTGGGTTCCTCACAAAGACTGTAACCGCGGGAATGCTCGGGCTCAATCGGACAGGAAACCCGTATCGGATCCTCACCCTCAGGTAGCCAGGTCAGTCGCAGATCTCCGGGCTCAGGACCCTCATCGATATTGTCGAAACGAATTAATTCTGAAGATGAATCCAGGTGAAATCCGGCCTCGGGTTTGGGTCGGACCTGCTGGCTCGTCCATCGACTGAAACCGACGATCCAGCGTCCTTGAGAATCCCGGATCGGCTTCTGCCAAACGATACATGCGCAGGGCACGTTGGCGTCGGGATGTGCGAATCGGTTGCGTCTGTAGGGAATGTCGACGCTGCCAGATTTCCACGTCACACCATCATTGTCGGAGTAACTGCAACGGAGCACACCGCTAAAGTAGTGGCTGTCAACCGGACCGATGTTCTTGTTATAGAAGCAATAGATTCGGCCAACACGACTGATTACTGGAAATCCAAAGCAGGCCACGAGCCCCCGGGCACCGCCATCGTCTGCGATGACCTCGGGCACCGACCATTGTTTGCCGCCGTCCGTACTTCTGGAGTAAAGGACGCGCAAGTCCGATGCAGCTTCCCGACTGCCTTGTGTCCAGATCGCCAAAAGCGCATGATCGGGGGTGGACGCAACCAGGAAGTGGTCATTGTAGCCATCCTCGCCTGCAGGAGACGCAGGGAGATACACGGAGTAATCGGGTCTCGTTCGTTTCCAGTCGTCGGTGTAACACAGAGTTCCTTCTGGAGAGACGCTCACGCCTCAGTTCCCGCCTCTGATTTTCTTGATGACGCTTCACCAATTTCCTTCAGAAAACGCGCAGGGACTCCCACAACGACAGTCCAGGGATCCACGTCCTTAACGACAGCGGCCCCGATGCCAACAACGGCACCCTCGCCTATTTCTATCCCTTGACGTATCGTCGCACCAGCCCCGACGTGGGCCATAGATCCCACCCGCACCGTACTGGCCAGACTTGCCCCCGTCGCTACATGCACGTGATCTCCAAGGATGCAGTCATGCTCAACTATTGCACCCGTATTCACGAGAACGTTCTGACCCAGTGCGGCATCCGAATTGACGATGGAGCGGGGCATTGCCGTCAGCCCCGGCCCCCAAGTGGCCAAATTCGACAAACAAGCGCTCGGATGGACAGCATTCACGACCGTAAAGCCAAGATCAATCGACTTCTCGAACAGTAGACGACGCCGGGTATTGTCGGCCACCGATCCCACTCCGATAAATGCGTGCCCCACCCCCTGCCTGCGAAGTTCCTCGAGAACCCGGTCATCGCCCAGAACCGGAACGCCCAAGACAGTTTCACCCCATAGTTCTTTACTAACATCGGTCAATCCGACAAGTTCATAACCGTCCGTCAGCCGCAAAATCTCGATGACAACTTTTGCGTTGCCACCCGCACCCAGTCCCACGATTCGTGTCAGTTCATTTGAGAGTCTTGATTTTTCAGCCGGCATTAGGCATCACGTGAATCCACAGTCGCGGAACCAAACTTCAGATCCTCGAATCGCTTCCAGAGTAGCCGCTTGGTGTCGTGAACCTTGAGATGTTCGATGATGGTTCCGGCAGCGTTGCCATGGGAATATGGATTGACGCAATTCTTCAGGCTCTCCCTGAACGATGGGTTCAGTGCATGTTCAATCGCATCAACAATACTGGTCTCCAGGCACTCAGTATCAATCACGTTTCGTCCCCGAACCCGACCTTGTTGACGTGGACCGATATTCACGACCGGAAGGCGAAAGGAGGGGGCTTCAATCAAACCGCTTGACGAATTTCCAACCATCGCTCTCGCATGCGACATCATGCTAAAGTAGCCCTCGGTCCCAAGATTTTGGATCAGCATGGCGGACGAGTTCTCGCGCAGAAATTCATGGATCATATCTCCGATAACGCGACCGCCTGTATCCGCATTCGGCTGAGTGAAGACAATTGGGATATCGAAGGAACTGATGGCGGACAAAACCTGCGAAAAATGAGAATGAGTGCTCCCGGGGTGAAGAGTAACCGGATGGTATGTCACCAGGAGAGGGGGTTCCTCCAGAAGCGGTCCATAGCGCTGGACAAGTTGCTCTGTCGACCACATTTCAAGGTCACGAATTTTATCGAGACCGGGAGCCCCTGAAACAACGACACGCCAGGGTTCTTCTCCCATCTGAAGAATCCGTTGGTGGTATTCATCGGTCGCCACAAAGTGCAGATGGCTGAGTTTCGTCATTGAATGGCGGAAGGCGTCGTCGATGGCGCCCCCAGTCAGTTCCCCACCGTGAATATGGGCTATCGGAATCTGGAACGGGACAGCCGCAAGAGTCGCGGCATGCATTTCAAAACGATCGCCCAAAACCAACAGAATGTCAGGACGACGTCGGGCATAAACTTCTGCGAAACCTGTTACTCCAGCGCCCATCGACTTGGCAATGTCTTCAGCACTATCGGAATCCTGGAGCGTCTCCACCTCATCCCCAATCTCAAATCCATCTTGTCTAATCTGGTCAATGGTGTTTCCGAAGTCGGAAGACAGATGTGATCCGGATACGATCAAATGAAAACGCAGCTCATTGTCATTCCGGATTTCACGAAGGACTGACCGATAGAGGCCATAGTCAGACCGCGCCACGGTAACGACAGCAATGGTCCTCACGCGAACATATCGAGGTTCAACATGTGCCCCTCGAGGACGGGAACCTTTGTGGTGCGGCCTATCAAGTCCGACAGCATCGCCGGAGAAAGGCCGGTGCCGGGGCGACGCGACGTGACCAACTCCTCCGTCAACACGGCACCTTCAGGAATATCCCGCGCTGCAACAAGACTCCTCCGGGCAATCTCAGCCGTTCGCGCCTCACCTTCGGACGGCACCTTTTTGCCGCTGCCCAGGGATGATTCGACAATACGCACACCTCGAACGAGTGATTTGAGCTCGCGGGGTTCAAGCGATGCCCTGTGGTCGGGTCCGGGCATTTGGCGATCCAGGGTAATGTGTTTTTCCAGAACACAGGAGCCCAGAGCAACAGCCCCCAGAGCTACTTCGATCCCCACGGTGTGATCGGAATAGCCCACAAGAACATCGAACGCCTGTCGAATCGTCGCGATGGCCCGTATGTTCGCCTGGCCGGGGTCTGCAGGGTAATCACTCACACAATGTAAAACCACAATATCGAGATTGCCGGCTGAGCGAATCGTCCGAACTGCGTCTCCGACCTCAGCCAGGTCGCTCATTCCCGTAGACACTATGAGCGGCTTACCTTTTCGGGCAACGTGATCCAGGAAGGGTAAATTGGTCAATTCACTGGAACCAATCTTGAAAGCTACAACAGGAAGGCTATCCAAGAAGTCAGCGCTGGCATCATCGAATGGAGTCGATAAAAAAAGAATTCCCCTGTCTGCACAATAATCAAAAAGTTCATGCTGAGCGTCTTCGGAGAGTTCTAGTTGACTCAACATCTGATGTTGCGACTCACCCGGCGGAGTCGTTTCCAACTGATAGTCTGCTTTGGGTGCGTCCGGAGCAACCAACAGGTCAGCTTTGAATGACTGGAACTTAACCGCGTCAGCACCGGCATCAGCCGCCACATCTACGAGACGGCGCGCCAGCAACAAGTCTCCGTTGTGATTCACACCGACCTCAGCTATGACGAAACAAGGTTCCCCCGGGCCGATCCGTCTTCCACCAAGATCAAGATTCTGCATAGGTACGAAGGTTTCCCTTCCTGGTCACTGCGAGTTCGAATTCAACCACGGAAAACGAATCAATCCTGAAAGGACGAGACGTTCAGCCCAATCAAACTCATCCAGCGTGTCGATCGACATCGCCCTGAAGTCGGGAATTTGATGCATGAGGTGCTGCCCCGTGCGCCACGACCCGGAATGCTCCCGCACATAGGCTGCCCTCCAAATATACAAAGATCCATTTATTCGATAGACGGCCTCGACTTCCTGCCTTCTCTGAATTGCATCCGCTCCCTCAAACAGGTCGCTCATCCAGTTGTCCTTCTCCACGACACAGTGCCAGAGAGGGTCAAAATCTGGCCGCGACACACCAATCACACCCGCGGCATCGGGAGTTCTTAGCAGGCGGCCAAAAGCCTCGGTGATATCTGAAGGAAATCGGCTAGGAGACGTCGGATCCAACAGGAGCAAGAATTCGTAACTTGGACCGTCTTCCTCGGCTGAAGACAAGGCGTGTCGGATGACTTCCCAAAGAGGAGTCGTGTCTTCGGTCAGTTCAGCCGGACGAAGAAACGGCACCTCACATCCAAAACCACGTGCGACTTCGGCTATTTCTTCAGAGTCCGTCGACAGGATGCATCGGGTAATTTCAGGACACATCTGGGCCATCTGAATGGAATGACCGATTAGAGGAATCCCGGCAAACGGACGGATGTTCTTCCCAGCAAGTCCTTTCGACCCTACCCGGGCCGGGATTACTGCGAGCAAGGATGGTCGTGCCATCAGTAGTCAACTCGCTCACGAACGCCGCTCTCGGAAGACTTACGCGCCGCGTCACATATCGCCAGACAGGTGACACCGTCGGTTCCGGAGGCCAGTGGTGACGAAGAGTTTTCCCTGGCGTGAACAAAAGCCTGATCCTGTGCCCACAACCACTCTGCCGTATCAGTCGGAAACGTCTCCATTCGAACCTCTTCGCCTACGAGCGACAGCGTAACGGTCCCATTGACCCAGTCTAATTCCGAACTCCCACGCTCACCGAACACAACGACGCGCCTCCGTGGTGGTCTGGAAAGATAGTCCAACGAAAGAGAAACCAGATATCCTTCGGGTGCCCGCCAAATCAAATCTGCAGCGTCGTCGCTCTCAATCTCGAGTCGACCGGAGTTTCGCACGTTAGCCTGGACCGCTTCGGGCCAACCAAACAACCAACCCGCGTAATCAATCTCGTGGATCAGATCTCTGAGGACACCGCCATCTTCGGCGCGCGCAGAATAAGACTGACGATAAGGTCTCTCCGGTCTCCAGTCGGGCAGGTAAGACCGACATTCAACGTGCACCGCGTGAAACTGCCCCAGAGCCGCCAAACCCTTCTGGAACACTGATAAGCAGGGAGCAAACCGGAGTTGTGTTCCAACGAACACCTGGTGTCCAAGCGCGACGACCGCCTCACATAGCCCGAGTCCACGCTTGCCGTCGGTTGAAAGCGGTTTTTCTACAAGCACGTCAAACCCAGCGGCCGCCGCTCGGAGTGCATCGTCAACATGTCTGCGCGTATCTGTGGCGACGATGCAGAGTTGGCTGCCCAGCTCCCTGGCGGCCTCCATGGTTGCCGCGATTTGAAATCCCTGTGATTCGAGCTCGGAAAGCCTCTCTCGGCGCACAGGGTGGGCGATGGGTTCGACTTCCGAAATGCTTTGAAGCGCTGCCAGGTGTTGCATCCCGATACTTCCGGTACCCACCACCACGACGGCCGTTGATTTTACGAGTGCATCCGAGCTCAATTTAGTTTTAGGTCTGCGCTGGGTTAAGAGTCCAGGTACTCGCTCTCATATTCTGCTGAGAACCGATCGAGCACATCAAGAGCTTCCGGAGTGGCTTCGGAGGCTACAAACGCTCTTCGCTTAGCCAACTCTTGAGTTTCGTCAGAATCTTTCTCTGAGGGCTCCCAACCATACTGTCGATAGATGTCAATATCGATGCCGTCGGCCCATTTCTCACGAGGCACCTGCTGTTTCTTCATCATACGGCGCGTGCGGCGCGTGATCTTAGATCCAAGCATCTTTTCCAACTCGTTCATAAACGGATCCGGATCGACCACAAACTGTTCAAACGGTACGATCAGCATTCGATCCCGCTCCTCACTTGACAGTCGCTCTAACAGTTTCTGTCCAAGCCGCCACTGCTTCTCAATCGCGTAGATCGTCCGGTCCATTCGATTCGAGTTCCGGTACAAATCTCCCCAACCCGCCGTGAACCACGGCATGGACTCCCCTTCATGTTCGATTCGAATAAAGAAAAATCGGGGATCGGATTCCGCCCGCGGGATCCAGGTGTACCACTGCTTCACCATATAGAGAGGATGCCGGACCACTTGAACGATCCGCAAATCGTTCCCAAACGCATCAAACAACGGACGACTGATACCCGAGAGAAAGTGCGTTACCAAATGGAGGATTGGCTCTTCGGCGGCAATTCGAGGGAGAACGGCAGCATCGCCAGCCCCGAACAAACGTCGAACGTAAATCCACGGATTCGAACTTCGCCACACCGAAGACAGATCACTAGTACGAAAGTTGGCCTCTCGCGACATCATCAGATCGTATAAGTCCAGATCGGATTGCGTCCGAACCAACAGGCGGGCAACGGAGTCGTCGATCGACTTCAAATAATTGAGGACACATGTGTGCTCAAGGTGATAGTTGTAGCGCATCATCTCCACCCGGCTGAGGCTACTGACAATTGGGGCCATCATCGTCTTTCCACACCCCGGCAGCCCATCTGTGAAGACAATCGGACCCGCAATACGTCCTTTCCTGACGACCTTCGCGGTCCCTGTCTGCGCTACGGATACGGTATCCATATCTATGTGACCGGACAATGTTTCATAGGCACGCCGAGAAGATCACTAAAGTACGGTTGAAGCTCACCTAGAACAAATGCGTGAGCCACGTAGCACTCGTCCAGAGTCGGCAGATCGCAACGATCCTCCTCAAGCACGTCTTGAATGAAGCGCCGACTCATATGGCTGATAAGCATGTTTTCTTCAAATGGCACACGACTCCAGGCCCAACCGGATTCAACACTGGATTCGTAGGCAAGCCGGTCCCATTGATCCAGCAGAAACCTATAGCTGGAAGAGGACACCATGTAGCAGGGAGGAGCCATATCCTGGGAACGGAACGAAATCGTCAGATGGCTCCCACGGTCAGATCGGGCATGGATCGTTCCACTCAAATCGAACAGCTCGCGATCTCTCTTGGACTGATGTAGCGTATCGTCCAGGCTGATTGCTGTTCGGGTCAACAACCGTGACCGATCGTAAAATGCAAAGAGATCGATGCTATGAATTCCATTGCTCGCCAGACCATGATTGCCAGCAAAGACACTGAACTGGATAGGGCCGTCCGATTCAAAACGCTTTCGGGCTCGCCGGTGAAATTCCACGGCTCTCGTTTTGCAATTAATCCACACCTTAAGTTGCCGACCCTCCGTGAGCGTCATCAACTTGTCGTACTCGGCTACGGACTGCGCGACAATCTTTTCAAGGAGGAATCTCCTATATTCTGTCTTTTCAGCGATCTCCTCCACGAGTTCACGTCGCCCCGCCGCCCGAGTCGCTACGATGCACAGAACGCCGTCGCGGCAAGCTTCGTCTATTGAGCGACACCAGCGAATTTCTGCAGATGCGCGGGACTTTCCGACTTCGGAGACACGTTCCTTGCCCAATGACAGTGCTTCCGGCCTGGAATCTACAACTTCGATCTCATCAATACCGGGAACGGAAGCCATAGCCTGTAAGTGCCTGCTTCCGATTTCACCGCAGCCCACCAGTAGCACTCGAACCACGATTTAGCTTGCTGAATACTCCGGACTGCCAATGATCAGGTCGCACACCGCAAGCAGCCAGACATGATGAGTCATCTCAATGATATTGTAGGCCCAACTGTCGACCCAGAAATCCAGATGCCCCATGCCCCGCAGAGAGTTACTAGCGTCCATACCGGTAAAGGTCACAAATGCCAGTTCTCTTTGGTTACAGTGTTCAGCGGCACGCACCATATTGGCTGACTCTCCGCTGGAAGACACCAGAACGACAAGATCACCGGCATCTGCATAAAACTCCAATGCCTTCTCAATCCATCGTTCGTAGCCGTAGTCGTTCGCAAAACAGGTAATGAGATCTGTTTCGTTGAAGTTTACGGAACGGACTCCCGCTTGCTTCGTGAAATCAACGGCGCAATGGCTGGCGATCGCAGAACTCCCTCCATTTCCTGAAAAGATAACCTTCTTGCTGGAGTCGCGGACGGACAGCATTTTGTCTCTGAGCTGGATCAGAGATTGGCGAACATCGGTTTGGAATATGGATCGCTGATAGCGTTCCAAGTAATCTGCAAGCCACTGTTCGTCGCCCTTCGAGTTATTGGTTCTCATAGATTCTGTCGACCAATCGCATAAGTTTTATGGCATCCTCGGAACCGCAGTGCGTTATCGGTGTGTTGTCGTGGATGGCTTGAAAAAAACACGCCACTTCACTCTGCCAGGACCGATCCGTCTCGAAGGTCAAATGTTCTTCATCGCTCCAGACCGCTGAGGGAGCAGCCGTCCGATTTTTCGTGATCGTCATGGACTCGGCGCCGTAGCTGTCGGAGGGCGTTTTTAGGCCGTTGATAATGATGCTGCCATTCTCGAGAAATACCTCTAACGAAAACAGGTGACGCCATTGAGTCATCGTCGAATGTAGCGAAGCGACCACACCCTTTGAATTACGGAAAATCGCAAACACATTGTCTTCGACGTCAAGATTCCAGTACAAATTGGAAACGAATGCATGCGCATCGTCAAAGTCGCCGGCCATCATTAAGAAGAGATCGAGCATATGGATACCCTGATCGATAAGGATACCGCCGCCTGCCGTCTCCTTTTTGGCCCGCCAGGTGTGATAGAAATCCTCGTCAACACTCTTTCCGTACCGCCCGCGCATCCATAAGATTCGGCCATAGGTGCCGGAGTCGATCAGTTCCTTGGCCTTCTTCATGCTCTCGTGATGTCTATGATTCAGGCCGTACATCAGCCTGCACCCTTCCGACGCGGATTCAACCTCTATTATCTCTGCCACATCCGCAGCAGTAAAAGCCGGAGGTTTCTCACAGAACACATGTTTACCCGCACGCAGAGATTCTATCGTCAACTCTTTATTCAGATGGTTAGGTGTGCACACGAATACAGCAGCCACCTCGGGATCTCGGACTAGATCCCTTGCTTCGCGGTAGGTCCGGACTCCCGGGCACTCTGGCCGGGAAGACGGATCGGCGACGGCCACTACTCTAGCTAAGTGGTCGCGATTGATCGCATCCATTCGAATGCGTCCCATTTTCCCGTGGCCGATGATGCCTACGTTGATCAAGTTTTAAGTCGCGCGCAGAAGCAATTCGGGAAGAACGGGCGTCTATTCATCAGACTCACAATGATCCTACGATTGGAACTGGAACGACTTCAAACTCTTTAGATAATCGGTGCATATTCCGCGCAAGTTGTCGTTCATGGGGTAACGCTCGAGAGACAAATCACCTGGTTCTCTAATCAATATCAATGAGAGGTCTGCACCCTGGTTCTTCTTGTCTCTCCCGAGTGCCTCGAAGAAGGCATCTTCCGGAATCTCAATCTCCACAAATCCTTGGTAATTCTGAGCAAGAATGCGGTGCAACTCCTCGAACACGTCACGCGTTGCGTGATTCAAGCGCCAGGAAACGTAGTTCGCGAGATCCATGCCCACTGTCACGGCTATTCCATGCGGGATACGGTACTCAGTCGCGCTTTCGATCGCATGACCGAAGCTGTGGCCGTAGTTCATGACGAGCCGTTCACGGCGGTCGAACTCGTCGGCCTCGATCTTTCCGACCTTGATCTCCAGAGATCGCTTTAAATACCTCAAGAGCAACTCCGGATCATTACTCAGTCTTGAATAGGCAACAGCGATTGACCGAATGTCGTCCCAACCCGCAATAACATGCACCTTCAACATTTCGCCGATCCCGGATCGAATGTCGGCCGCTGCCAGAGTCTCGAGTACCACAGGGGAAATAGATATCTCCTTTGGCGGCGTAAAGGTTCCAAGTTGGTTTTTATAAGGCCCAACGTTGACGGACGATTTAGAGCCTATGCAACTATCGGCCTGGGCGAGAAGCGTGGTGGGATAAAACTGCCAAGGAATCCCCCTCAATAGAGTGGCCGCCAAAAACGCCGTGATGTCCTGGATGACTCCGCCTCCCACCGCAATCAGGACATGATTTCTTCTAACTCCGCAATCTAGAAGGTGCGTCACATAAGCCGGGAATTGCTCCAGGGATTTGCTCGGTTCGTCGGCCGTGATTCTAAGAACCGAATGCCCCCCCAAAGGTTTCTCAAGCTCGTCGTGATAGATGTCGGCGACCTGATCGTCCACGATCAGATGCTGATCTTGGGAAAGGCCAGATCGGATTCCTTCGAAAGGTGTATCGGAAAAGGCAACGCGATAAGGCCCACGATGGGACTGAATCACGAACTCATCCACTCGTGAATCCTCCGTCAACAAGTATGTTCTGGCCTGTGATATACGAATTCTCGGCGCTTGCGAGGAACCGCACACACCTGGCGATTTCGGCAGGATCTGCCAACCGCCCAACCGGAATGTCCTTTAAAACAGCGGCAATTCCATCATTTCCAAGAAATTTGCGTGTCAGATCGGTGTTAACGAAGCCCGGAGCAAGACAATTGACCAAGACGTTGTCGGGCGCAACTTCCAATGCCAGTGCACGGCTCAAACCGAAAAGGCCAAACTTGCTAGTTGAGTAAGCCGATCTCTCTGGTTTGCTGACGACCCCCCAAATAGAAGTAATGTTGACGATTCGCCCAAAACCTTTGGCCTGCATCGAAGGAACAACGGAGCGGCACAGGAGAAACGGGGCCGTAACGTTGACCTGTTGAATTCGAAGAAAGTCGTCGATTCCATATTCGGATAGTATTCCAATCTTGTTTACACCGGCGTTGTTCACAAGCACGTCGAGATCGAGTGTCGCAACTCTCCCGGCCAGAGCCTCAACCTGATTCATGTCGGAAAAATCACAAGCAATATACGTGCACCCATCAGGCACAGCGCCCGTCGAAGACGTCCCCGTCAGGTACACATTGTCGCCACCCTCGACCAGGACCGAAACAATAGCTTGACCAATTCCGCGCGTTCCTCCAGTGACCAAAACCCTTCGACTCATGCCTGCGTCGCTTCGACTTCGTTAAAAAACCGTTCCATGTGTCCGATTGCGCTGACGCCCATCGCCCGAACCGCCTCTCGCGAGTTGCCGCCTATATGAGAAGTACAGATGAGATTTGGAAGGTTCATAAAATTCTCATCTTTCGGAGGTTCGTCTTCATAAACGTCGATCGCCGCACCCGCGATAACACCATCGTTCAGCGCTCGCTTCAAATCGTCCTGGCAGACTATCATCCCTCTAGCCGTATTAACGAGGAAGGACTCTGAACTCGTCAATTTCAAGGCCCGACTGTTGATCATGTGATGTGTATCGGAATTCAAAGGCGTATGAAGAGTCACGATATCAGACTGCTCTAACAAATCTTTCTTGGATACTTCCTCCAGACTGTTGGACTCGTAGTAAGCACTCTGATCAACGATGTCGTTAACTAGGATCCGGCACCGAAAAGGCTCGAGAAGACGGACGACCTCCTTGCCTACGTGTCCGACCCCGATTATTCCAACAGTTCTACCGGTAAGCTGCAGTTCACCGTCTCGGATCCGCGTTCCCGATTTCAACAGGGTGGAAGTCTGGTACAAATTGCGCCACGCAGCCAGCATGAATCCAAGAGTCTGCTCTGCGACCGACGTACTGTTGACACCCGCAGTCCAGCCCACCTGCACCCCCAGCCGTGCGCACGCGTCAACGTCTACATCGTCGAGCCCGACGCCGAATTTTGAGACGATCTGCAGCTTAGGACAGTGCCTTAACAAGTCTTCATCGATGCGTTCAAGCCCGATGATGGCACCGTTCGTGCCTTGCAGAAATTCCAACAGGCGCGGCGCGGTGAACTTTTCGCCATCATGATTGAAGCGGCTGTTCGGGAACTGTTTAGAGAGCGCCTCAACAAGGTAAGAATCCTTTGAAAAGGCCTTGGAAGTGACGACGATGACGGCAGTGGAACTCAAAATTGCTGAATACCAATAGCTTCGACGCCGATCGAACAAAAGCCCGGTTTAGCCTTCGTCAGAGACACCTGTGAACCCGGACAACTTTTACCAAGTGCTCCAGCCACCGTCTACCACGAGATTGTGACCCGTTACGTAAGCCGATAGATCGCTAGCCAGGTAGGCTACAGCTCCCTTGATATCTTCTTCTGTAGCCATTCTCTCCATCGGTGTGCGCGCGTTGTATCGGTCTACAAATTTGGCTGGCTGGTTGCGAGACACGCCTCCGGGAGAAATCGCGTTGACTCTGACGCGGGGAGCCAGCATCGTCGCCAGATAGCGGTTGAGTTGTAAAATTCCAGCCTTGGACACACCATAACCAGCAGGATTTCCCATGTTCGTTCCATCGTACAGTTTCATATCCGGACCGCAAAAGCCGTAAATCGAAGCAAAAAGAATGATCGAACCGTGACCGGACTCTGCTAATGTCACCCTGGCCTCTTGAGTCATCGCGAAGGCCGCAGTCAAATCGACAGAGATTGCTTCTTCCCAAGCATCGACAGTTTGTTGCTCGAAAGGAACCGACCAGCCGGTATTTCTGGCAGCCGCCACCATCGCGGCACAGTGAACCAAAATATCCAGCCCACCCAATCGTTTAGTTGCCTCACGAACACCTTCCCGGGCGGCCTCTAGGTCGGTCAGATCAAATGCCAGGACGTCGACATTGGACGCGCCACCTGACAGGGACTCAGCACGAGCCAGAGCGACGGTGGCATCTCTGTCACAAAGAATCAAATCGGCGCCCAACTCGGTCAGGGTCTCAGCGACTGCCGAACCGATGTGTCCCGCGCCACCGGTTACGATTGCCTTCCGACCCGCAAGATCTCCTAGTTTTGAAATAGTACGCAAGATAGATTGGATAGTAAGTGCTATGGCATTGAGAACGGCTTAGAAAACATTCAGGACTCAGTGTTACTCATTCGAAGAACGATACGCCACACCGGCCAGTGCCTCGCATAGTTCCAACGTTCTCTGTGCGTCCTCGAGAGTGGCAGCATCTGCCACGGCATGGTTCCCTGAGACGAGACTGGCCAAGGCCTTAGCCTGAGCGACAAAACCGGGTTTCTCCACGAAATCGATTTCATCCAGATTAATCAGCTCGACCGAACGGGGCACATAACGACGAATAGGATAGGTTTGGGTGGGTCCGATCACATCCATTCCTTCGTAGACCGACGCCTGCTCAAATGGACAAAGCTCGAAACGGCGACCCTGACGGTGGAGTGATAAGGCGAAGTTCGACGGAGAATCCCAGTTCGCGCTGAATTGAAGAATGTCATTCCTTTCCGTTCTTAGGACCGCCGACATTCCACATAATTGCTCGCGCTCATTTCTAAGGTGATGTACAGACTCTACGGTTAAGTCACCGAGGACAAATCGCGCCAAGTCTATTCCGTGGCAACTGTTCTCAAACAAAGGCTCCAGATATCTCTCTTCCGTACCTTGTTCAGCCACAATCGCTTCGGGCAAAGACAAGTGGGCCAGCAGTGGCGGACCCGAACGGGCCTCAAGGCGGGCACGCTCGACCGGCTTATAGAATCGACGGTTGTAACCCACGATGACGCGGTCGTGAGCCCGGGCAGTAAGTCGTGCCAGAGTTGCAGCGTTCCATCCCACCGGCTTCTCCACCAGCAAGGGAACACCAAGAGTCAGAGCATCGCTCAGGACATTGGGAGTCCCGTCTGTATGAGTCGCGATAACCAACGCATCCCAATCGTCCCGGTCATCGAACATTTGTTTCCAACCGTTGTAAGTCTTTGGAATTCCGTGTTCAGAGGCAAACTGTTCCACACGGATCGAACCCGGACGTGAAGACACCGCAGTGACCTCGAACCCGGCCACCCGAAGAGCACGCGTGTGCCAATAGGCTATCGAGCCTGCTCCCACCAAACCAACGCGCATCATGGGTGACTAGTGACCATAACGAATAGTCGAACTAGGACATTGGCCATGATTCTTTCCCTTCCAGCGTATCGGGATCGATTGGCAAGGAGACTGTTTCCTTCTTTCGCGACGCCAACAAAGCACCAACGCAAGAAGAAACAGCGGCCACACCCGCTGATCCTGGGACGGTGACGTTTTTCCCGTGCTGGACTTCAGAGAGGGCAGCTTTCATCCCATCGGCCAGCGAGGACATTCCCGGCAGTTGCCCACGGAACAAATCGGCAACCACAGGGCCCGTCCGGGTGATGGAGGGAAATTGCGCGACAGCCTTCATGTCTCGTCCCCGAGCAACTACGTTCAACTCGTCATCAATCTCTATGATTGCGTCCCGATAGAACACGCGGCCCATCATCGAAATGCTCGAACAATTGTTGAAGGTCACCACGGTTTCGCGGCCCCCGTCGAATGTCCACGTAACGGAACCGCCATACAGCTGCACATCCGGAGAACGCGGATTGATCGGCTCGCCATATACCGTGCTTATAACCTGATGTGGCTGACTGTGGAATATTCCGGCAGCGAGATCGATCCAGTGGATACCGTTTGTAACGATTCCGGCAGCTCCACCCTCAACGACAAGGGACACTGGGTCTCCTAGCTGGTGCTCCGTGGCGAAGCGCTCCAATGCATGAACCAGGCCGCCATAACGCATGAAATGGTGAACGGCCATAGATACGCCTTTCCTCTCGGCTCGCTGAACCATCTCATGGGCCGCATGGACAGAAACAGCCATGGGCTTCTCACAGAGAATGCGGCGGATCCCGCCGTCGACCAAGGCATGAAACAGTTCGGCGTGCGAAGGTCCCCAGGTAGCAATAACGGCAAGCGTTGAAGCCGGATTCCATGAACTGCGACGGAAACTCTCGAGGCCGTCGAAAACAGTCGCCGTTGGATGCGCAACCGCGGCCCGCTCACGCGCTGCGACCGTTGTGTCAACGATTGCGAGTTCTTTGACGGTTTCAGCCAGGACTGCTCCGTGGCGCCGACCGATAGAACCGTAGCCAAACAGAACACCATTCATTGTTCGAAAAAAGCGATAGTGTCTTTGAGGGCCTCAGCCTGACGGTCGGCTCTCCCGGAGTCCATGTAGTTAGTCTTGAACAGGAGCAACTTGGGTTGGAGTGATTCAGCGACCGGGCACAGGCCACGCTCAAGCAGCTGCAAGCCTAGGTTCTGACCGCGCAGAACAGGCTCCAGGTAGTTCAGTTGCCAGGCGGCGTAGATGCCATCACCCCCGAAGTCGACGTACTTCTTCCGGAAGTCACGCCAATCGAATTTGCCTTCGTTTTCAAGTCGCAGCGGATAGGTCCACCAGGAATGGACACGGTCATCGGGGACAACCTGCGGTCTTAGCCAAGAGCATCCATGATGTGCGTCGGCATAGAGATCTGCATTCTGGTCCCGCCGGGCAACGAGCCCTTCAATCCTCTCGGTCTGCGCCAGAGCGACAGCAGCAGAGAGATCGGACATACGATAGTTCCAACCCAACACTGCATGCCGTTCGTATGCGGGATCCTGAATCGCTTCGCGCATGACCTTGGCCTTCGAAGCATCGGCTCCGACGGACGCGTACCCCAAGCTTCCGAATCGGCGGGCCCGTTGGGCAAGATCCTCGTCATCGGAAATTAGAACGCCGCCTTCGCCACATGTCAGGTGCTTCGAAACCTGAAAGCTGTAGCTGGCCATGTGCCCGATGGAACCTGCGATCCTGTCTTTGTAATATCCGAGAAAACACTGTGCACTATCCTCGATCACGCATAGATCATGCTCAACCGCCAGTTCCATTATCGGATCCATATCGGGCGAAAGTCCGAACAATGAAACGGTAATAATGGCCTTGGTTCTGGGCGTGATGGATTCCCCAATCGAAACCGGATCGATGGTGAAGGTGGACGGATCGACATCGGAAAATACAGGAACAGCTCCAGCCTGAAGGACAGAAAACGTCGTACTCATCATCGTCAACGGGGGAACGATCACTTCGTCGCCGGCTCCTACACCCGCGGCCACCAACGCCGAATGCAAGGTCGCAGTCCCGTTCACCTGAGCGACGGCATAGCGAACACCGAATCGTTTTGCGAAACCTTCTTCGAGACGGCGGATAAATTCTCCGCACCGGCTGTTGCTGAACTGGTTTCCCAGCACCTCCTGCACATACCGGGTTTCGAGTTCAGTAACACGCTCAAAGGAGTCTACGGTTTTGATATCAGAGCCGGGCATCGGTGGGAACAGAATGCAATGTCAACTTTCGGCCTGAACGGAACGGGTGTAGCCTTCGTATCGTGGAATATCCTTGTTCAGGGCGGCTAAACGCGGTTCTCGTCGTAATACCTCGAGGATGTCGCTCATGAGAAATATCGGTTTGGCTGGAAAGAGCCGCTGATAAATCTCACGGGCAAACTCCATGTCTCGGGGATAGTCAATCGTCCAGCGGAGATCGGAGAGGTCTTCGCTGTATTCGAATCCGAGCGTCTTGAACTCATCCGACCGTCGAAAGAGATACGGTGTGAGATGCTCGCGCTCTGAAGGACGGTCGGCGCGCTGCCACATTTTGTTCAGACAGTCGAACGTCATGACTTCCACGTCGATGCCTTCCGGATAGGTTGCCCGAATGCTTCCGTCATAGCTGCAGTTGGAGACGTAATCCACGGGAGGATCCGCTTCCACAAGAAGCTTCACCGCACGGTCGATTACGTCGGGATCTTTGAAGGGGTCGTCCGGAGTAATGCGGACAATAACGTCCACCCCGAAATGTGTGGCAGCCTGGTAGAAGCGATCGAGAACGTCATCTTCGCTGCCAATGAAAACCTTGACATCCTGCTGCTCCAAAAACTCCCTGAGCGGCGCGTCTTCGGGCATATTGGTAGTAGCCACAATAATATCGTTTAGAGTGCCTGCCGCTTTGACTCGCTCGAGAACGTGCCACAAGAGGGGTTTTCCGCAGATGTCCATCAGGACCTTGCCGGGAAGTCGACTTGAGCCCAAGCGCGCCTGAACAATCGCAGCTATCATCCGATGGAAAGGCTCACTTGCGCTCGACGCCAACGTGTCGGTCTATCAGATCCTGTAGTGCCATCACCCTGCCCGATTGCTCCGTCGACAACGTTCGAATAAAGTCTCCCTGACCATTCGCTACGCCGTAGATTCGTCCAGGCGAGTAAACATCGTCCACAACAATCTCCCCTTCCCAGGCCAGCAATCCGCCTGACACGAGAGGGATTCCATCCAACGTTCGACGCCCCAGGGTCTGCCTCAAGAGATCTTCAGTTCTCAAAAGCATCGCGACATGCCCGTCAAAACCCGAGCGCACATCCACGCGCAAGACCGTCAGCCCTCGTTCCCTGGCGCGGTCCATTGCGTCGGGAAACAGGCAACCCTTACCCGCATCCATGATCAACGCATCATCAGAAAGCTGATCGACCATACGAGCAGTTATCACCGGGACCCCGGTCGTCATTCCGACCAGAATGTCCGCGTCTTTGGCGGCCTCCTCGTTGTCCGTCGTGGCAACGACTTCACCGAAAGTCCGTTCGGGCTTGATGAAGTTCAAGGCTTCGGCGATCGTCTCGAGCTTCTGCTTGTTTCGACGCGTAATAACGACATCCGCACCCCGTTCGACCAATCTCAACGCCAGCTTCGTGCCCAGGTTACCGGCCCCAATAATCGCGACTTTCTTTCCGCCAATGCCGGTGACATCCTTGGCAAGCTGTGTGAGAACACAGTCGATGGAGTCCACGGTCAGGTCATTTCCCTTGTACGTCAGAACAGTGGATTTCTTGATGACATCCCTGACGGCACGCTCGACGTTGCCCCGGTCACCTTCTCCAAAGTATTCCGGTTCCGGACCCACCTTCTTTTCCGCATCAACAAAGAGATACTCAACTTTCCCGTCAACGACATTCGCGATCTCGACCGCATGATGCGCTTCATAGACGATGACACTTCCCGCCACAATCTGCGGAGTGTTGCGAATCGGGGAGAAATACAGACCGGACGGATCTACTTTGGATGTATTGCCAATGCAGAATCCGGACAGCTTACCCTCGCCCTCCGCGATTGCAAGCACCTCCCTAAGAATACCTTCCAACTGATCCAAGTAGCCGGGGGTCACACGTCCTCCCACGTAATGGGATGATCCGCTGCGACGGATCGACGTGCTGGTCGGCCCACAACAATATCGAAATACCGTGGTTGCAAACCGCCACCAGGACCTTTGACCGCGATCTGCTCTGCGGTTATCACCTCGCCTTCCACAATATCGACAGCCGCATAGAGGCTCTTGCGCTGGGTATTGATGGTGTCGTACTCGGGAGGCTGAATCCTTTTTACACCGTCACCGAGAATATCGTTGACCAGCGTCGCGCACCGCACCAATCCCCGCATTTCAGATGGTTCAGAAGACAAAGTGTGATCCGGCCCCTCAAGTGTTCGGTCAAGCGTGAAGTGGCGTTCTATGGCGTTAGCACCAATCGCGAGAGCGATCTGTGCAACCATCGTTCCCAGCGTATGATCAGACAATCCCACCGGAACGTTGAAACTGTTTTTCAGGGTCCTAATCGCGTTCAGGTTCATATTTTCTGGGGCAGCCGGATAGGCCGATACGCAATGAAGCAGGGCCACATTGCTGTTGCCCTCGCTCCGAACGGTATCGAGCGCGACTTCAATATCCCCTAACGTCGACATTCCCGTAGACAATATGAGTGGCTTCCCGGTCGCAGCAACGTACCGTAGCAAAGGGACGTTTACCAGATCGAACGAGGCGATCTTGTAAAAGCCGACGCCAAGAGATTCCAGTAGATCCACGCTCTCACAATCAAAGGGGGTAGAAAAAATCTCGATCCCCATATCTGCCGCATACCCAAACAGTTCTTCGTGCTGTTCTTGTGTCAGCTCCAGACGCTCGAACATTTCAACCAGCGTTTCTTCGGTGCCAACTATCGTTTCGGCGTAACGTACAGCTTTCACCTTGGATGAAACACGATTCGAACTCTGGAAGGTTTGAAATTTAACAGCGTCACAGCCCACCTCGAACGCCTTGTCGATCAACTCTCTCGCCATGTTGAGGCTGCCGTTGTGGTTGAGACCCGCTTCGGCAATGATGTACGGACGCTCGCCATCGCCGACCGTCTTTTGCCCCAACTTGACCTTTTCGTTCAGTTTCACGACAGTCTGCTTTCTCTTAACTTGAGAGAAATCGGAATGTTGATCCGTTAGTAGATCCACCAGGTCGAAGGCCTTGACGAAGAGAATCTGCGTATCCGCATAGCTGAACTCACCGGTCGTACCGATTGAATAGAGTTGAGAAAATTTTCCCAAACGCGCCTGGACGTCTGCAAGTACGTGTTGATAGTCTTTGTCCAGTAAAGGGTAGACGGCCGGCTGACGATTTACGGAACCGTCGATGAATTCGTCCCGGCTGGCCAGACCAACCTCTTCGATCTGTGCAAGAACAGTTTCGACCAGTTCCTCGGAACTCATGTTGTCTGTCGCGTCATTCTGGGAATATGTGATTTCAGCCGTGATACATGTCTTTCCGGGCGGGGCACATTCCGGAGAAAGCTTTTTTTGCTCGCTAACTCGGTTAAAGCACACCTTCGGAGATCCGTAATACAACCAGTGAACACCCTCCGGCATTACGAATTCGCGGTCAAATGCGAGATAGACGGAAGTGATTCCGCGAAACGTGAGGGAACACGGAACTTCCAGGAATCGGCTCAAAATATTTATCGGTATAGTAGAGATGAGAACATCTTTTGAATCGATTTCAATGCTTTCGTCTCCGTCCAATAGAATCTGATCTATCCGAGTTCCGCAGGCACCAAGACCTCGAACACCTTGCCCCAAACGCACACCACCTCCGAGGGCAAGAATCTTTTCGTACATCCGATCACAGATACACCCTGTTCCGTACTTTCCGACAGCATTCCACTGGCCGTGGTAGAAAGGAGTGTCGTTTTGACGCAGTTCCACTCTCTTCGGAGCCCAAAGCGGCGTCATCTCCTCGGTACTCAACCCCCAGATCTTTTCGGGATACTCCTCAAAAAACATGCTCTGAAGCGTCGGTCCCACCAAAGCACGAACATATTCTCTGTAGCTTCTCGCTTTGGCACGATCTTCGGGATTGGCCTGCTCGAGTTCCTGGAATATTTTGTGTCGAAGATCCACCGGGTACCTTGAGATGGCCTCATAGGAGAGCGGATATTCGTAGTACTCGTCAAAATTGTCCCCACGGACGTTCTTGCACCAAAAGTCTCCCTTTAGAAAGAGGTCGCCGAACTCTCGTTCCCAAAACTCAGCTATGGCAGGGTCCGGAGTGTGATAAAGATGCGGGCCGACGTCGATCAGGAATTCGTTCCATTTCCATGTCCTCGCCATCCCTCCGTAAAAGGGTTCGCGCTCTAGGATCTCGACGTTCCAGCCACGCTCCAGCAGTTTCCAGCCGGTCACAAGGCCGGACACTCCCGCTCCCAAAATGTAGGCTGTCCGAGAGGATGAGGCCATTAACCGATACTTGAAGGTGTTTCCCGGCTTGTTAGCACAGAGTTATTTTCGGATTCTCTATTGGAATCCATCTCGTAAAGGTTCGCGTAGATGCCTCCAGACCGCATAAGAGAGTCGTGCGTTCCCGTTTCTCTTACACGGCCAGAATCCAAAACCAGTATTCGATCTGCTTGCCGAACGGTGCTCAACCGATGAGCGATGACGAGAACGATCGCGTCCTGCCGGAGAGTGCTAATCGCATCGTAGACGGCTTTTTCCGTCTTGGCATCGAGTGCACTGGTCGCCTCATCGAAGACCAGCACCTCGGGTTGCCGCAAAATAGCGCGCGCTACGGCGATTCTTTGACGTTGCCCACCTGATAGGGAAACACCTCTGTCACCTACGAGGGTGTCATAGCCGTTCGGAAGGGTATCGACAAAATCATGGAGACCCGCTAGTCGGGTCGCCCGTTGCACATCTCGCGGGGAGGCTCCCTCTTCCCAGGAAGTAATATTGGTCAGAATTGAAGCGTTGAACAAAAATACGTCCTGAGACACGTAGCCGATTCTCTTTCTCCAGGCCGTCAGGTCAATCTCCTGAAGGTCGACGCCATCGACAAGAATCTTTCCCGACGTCGGCGTATAAAGATCCAGGAGCAGATCTGCAACGGTACTCTTCCCCGCTCCGGTCGTCCCCACGATCGCAGTTATCGTTCCCTTACAAAGGGTCATGTTGATGTCGACGAGCGTCGACTCTTCGGATCGTGTCGGATACGAGAATCCCACATTAGAAAACACCACCTCCCTAACCCCATCGATTGGCCCATGACCGCGTCTTTCCATAACATTTTTGTGAAGAATCTCTTCGATCATTTCGACGCTCTTCCGCGACATATTTAGGTCCACGAACGTGGAATTCATACTGGCGACCGCGGGGCTTGATTTTCGGATGGCGAGCAGAAACACAACTAAAGTAGGGAATCCCATCCCCACACTCGGCTCTAGGAACGTAATGCCTGCAAGAAACAGAACAATTACGGCCGCAGCAGCCTCGTTTAAGAAAAGTGGCGCCGATCTGAACAGTGTCAGCCGTAACGTTGGGCGAATTTCGGCTTCAAGCAGATCTTTTTGCTGCTGCACCATCGTCGCTTCCAACCCTTGTGTTTTGACGACTTTCAGACCGTCAATACTGTCAATTTCAACTTTCGTCCTTTCCCCCTGGAGCTGATACATTGTTCTTCCGTGTGCGTTCGCACGATCATCCATCGCTTTTCGTAACCCTCTGACGCCAAAAACAACCACCAAACTGATTAAAAGCGTCGCCGGCCAGGAAAGGAAAAGCATGAGAGCCAGCAAGAAGATGCTATTGACGACCGCGGCACACAGGACGCTAAGTTGGCGAATCGAGGAATACACAGCAGTGGAAGGAACATTTACATCATTTAAGACATCGCCGCGCCCTCTGCCCGAAACATCTCCATAGCGCGCATAAAGAAATCGTTCAAACAGCGCGGTCCTCATCTCTCGTTGAAGTTTGTGGGCTATCTTTGCGGTAAGGTATTGATGGAGGAGAGCAACCCCACCACTGATAACGAAAAGCGTCACAGCGGTGGTCAGCAAAGCCATTATCACGACGTTCGGCAGATTCGGCATACCCACAAATTCCAAAGCTTGAATCGCCATGGCCTGGAATCTGCTCCCGTAGCTCTGATCTGCGTCTGTAATGACCTCTAGAAGTGGAACGGCCAAGCCAATGCTTACCATTTCCAGTCCCGAACTGAACAGCATCAAGCCCACGAGTATCGACGCCAGCCAGAAGTGGGGACGAATGATAACGCGCCAATAGAAGCGAAGTATTCCCTCCTCAGCGGCTGAAAACTGAACTCCCTCCAACATGATTCGGTCTAGGTGCCTAATTGAAGTATGAATTCAATGTCTCGACGACATAAGAAATGTCTTCTTCGGTCAAGTACTGGTGCACTCCAAAATGCAGTCCTGTGCGGCCAACACGTTCTGCAACAGGAAATTCGCCCTCGCGGTACCCGAGGAATCCGAACGCGCTGTGCTGCGTTGGCAAGGACCCGAAGAGTGTCTTACACTGAATCCCATTGTTCTCAAGGTGGTTATACAACGGCTCAACGGAAACATTTTCATTGCGCATCAGGATCGGAAAAGCATGGGGACACGTCACTTCGCCCGGCCCATCCCGATACAGGATGAGATCGTCTTCGAGCGGAGAGAGTAGTTCCTGGAGTCGAAGGAGATGGTCACGGCGCGTCTTGAAAGTGCCATCGAAATCCTCAAGGCCTTCGAGTCCGACAGCAGCTTCAAGGTCGTTCATTTTTGAATTGAAGCCGATTCGATCAAAGTGAAAGTACAGCTGGCCTTCCCTCCTGCCATGAGATCTGATCGAACGGCAAAGATCTGCTATTTCCGGATCGTTCGTCGAAATCATTCCGCCCTCGCCACTACAAATGATGTGTGCAGCGTAAAAACTGAACAACCCCATCGTCCCAAACGATCCCACAACCTGATCACTGAGAGTCGCCCCATGAGCTTCGCAACAATCTTCAAAAACGGGGAGGCCGTGACGTTTCGCGATCGCCAAGATCGCTTCCATATTGCAGGGTTTTCCCATCGTGTGGACGACCTGAATCGCTCTGGTTCTCGGGGAAATCGCAGCTTCGATCTGATCCGGATCGATGTTCAGAGTCTCCAGTTCAACATCCACAAATTTGGGCGTTAATCCTGCAGCGAGAATCACATTCGCCGTTGCGACAAAGGCAAGTGCCGGAGTTATGACTTCGTCACCACGCTCCGCTCCCCGATCGTAGAGCGTTGCCATGGCCACCATACCGGCGTCAGTGCCGGAACTCGTGGCAACCGCGTCCACATATCCAAAGCGTTCGCCAAAGGCCGATTCGAATTCTCGAACATTAACTCCCTCGGAAACCCAGTCTCTGTCGAGAGCTCTTTGAACAAAGGATCGGGCTGTTTCTCCTATTTCGATGTGGCCGAACGTTACCCGATACTCTTTCACGCTATGAGATCCTCACAACCCCTGCCCGATCCCTGGAAACGGATCAAACATTGCCCAGCCTCATCCGGCCCATCGCTCGATATCCCTTCATCAATTCCTGAATTCCATCGTCGAGCGAACGGGTCGCTTCAAAACCTGCGTCTTTCAAACGCTGATTCGAGACAATGTAGTTGCGTTTGTCCGGATCGCTTCCAATTGGCGCAAAATGAACGTAGAAACCAGGCACGTACTCCTGGATTTTTTCAGCCAACTGCGCCTTGGAAAGATTGGCTGTCTCCAATCCCGCGTTATAGGGCTTTCCTGTCATCTCGTCGGCGTTTTCTATGGCATACAGAAAGCAGTCCGCGACGTCTCGGATATGGATGTAGTTTCGCTTGAAGTCTTTTTCAAAAATGACGATGAACCGATCCGTTAACGCGGCATACACGAAATGATTTACGAGTAGATCCAACCTCATCCGTGGTGACATTCCAAAGACAGTTGCCAATCGAAAGGTGATCGTTCGGGGAGAGGCCAATAGTTCGGCCTCCGCTTCGACCTTCGTCTTTCCGTACAACGATATGGGCTCCAGAGAGGTCTCCTCGGTACAGTAGGCGTCCCCAGACTTTGTACCGTACCCGCTGTTCGTTGTCGGGAAGACCACAAGTTGATCAGGACTCCGCAATCGGTTAAGCGATCGGATCGCGTCAAGATTGACGGACGTCGCCAACGACGGATCCCTATCGCACGCCGGCGCACCCACCACGGCAGCAAGCGGGATCAGCACATCGGCATCCTTAATCAACCGGCCCATCAACGTTTCGTCACGCACGTCGCCGTACACGAAATCAAAAGCCGGATCCCCACAGAGATGAAAGAGGCTATGCTGGTCGTACATCAAACGGTCCACAACAATCACATCATAGCCCGACCTTAGCAGTCGTTCGGACAGAACAGACCCCAGATAGCCCGCCCCTCCGGTTACCAGCACTCGTGCCTTCATCGAAGCACCTCGCCTCGGCTACGCCAACCCGATTGACTGCCACTCCGCGAGAGACAGAACTCGACCCTTGAAAGGCGCGGAATCATTGCCGCCCGGTACGGCTCAAATTACAGATCGGTATTGGCGTAGGTGATATCGCTCCCATCGTGTTTTCTGTCGTCCTTGATGTCAAAAGGCAGGTCAATTGAGCGCACCACTCCTGCCCACTCACAAGCCGATCTATTGCAACCGACTCTTTGCAAGCTATTTAACAGGAACACAGGTGTCGGACCGAGCGGGTCCCTCGCGCTCCCCAATAGCCAAGGAAGGGACCGCGACTCTCGACTGCAGCTCCGATTGCAAGGGCCACTCAGTATGGTTCCAGTTCTTCAATATACCGCAAAGGTCCTCGTATGGCCCACTGCCAGAAGACTAATAATATGAGGCAGATAGTCGGAATGGGGCCCGTAGAGATGCCACAATCTCGGTTTTTTGGGACCCGTAGTACGACTCACATCCCTCATTTCCCTCAGCCCACTCTTCAATAGCGTTCCCGCAATTACCACAAATCCCCTGAATCGCCGGAGAATCGGCGCTACGCCCGGATTCGGCGAAGATCCCTAATCCCGCTCTGATCAATAAGAAAATCCTCAACACTTGTGAGGGTACGGGTTGGCTTATTTCGGGCCGGGAAACCACTGTTCGATGAAGACCTGGCGGTGGTTGAATTACTGTAGAGCGTCTTTTTGGGCTCTCGCAAGCTCGATTACGATTTCGGATATGTCCTTCTGCGCTGACTGCACGTACTGTCGACGAGCAAGAATATTGGGATCATAACTCCCATCTTCTTCAATCCAACCAATTCCTTCTGATTTCCCGAATATGAATTTCGGGTCAGAGAAATAGGGTTTCGATACGCCAACAAGGCCAACGACAAAGACGAGGTTGCAGTAAGCACGAATGTCACGGAGCGCAGACGAAGCGCACCCGACCACACCAAGATAATCACAGGCGATTTCTGTGATGGGGCGCTCGCAGCCTACCACCTCACATGTGATTCCACGCCGGGTCAGATACTCCTGCAGTTGATTGCCCCAGCCACCGTTGGGTCGAAAGCCGGGATGCCGTCGCAAATGACAGTTTGTCGCGCCGGTCTTCTCGATGACACTTCGGAAGTCCCTATAGTACAAGGCCATGATGTCTTCGGGAATTGAATCTCCGCGTTCCCATCCGCTGAGAGGGCACAAGATCGTTGTCTTCTTTCTCGTATCATCGGCGCAGCGGCAATTGTCCAAGGTCGGGTATCGGGCCAGGTACACATTCGGAGTTTTAAAGAGGATTTTGTGGGCCTCAACCTCGACTTCGTCGCACATGATATACGCATCGGAACGACCCGAACTCATCTGCGTCATCTGATCGTAGGGCTCATAACGAAATGTTTTACGGGTTATCAGCCAAGGGAAGATCATACGGTCTATGAGGTAGCTCTGGTAAATGCTGATCTTTTTTATTGTCCAGCTTGTTAGATACACCCACACTTTTCGCAACAATTCAAAAGGCGAGTCCTGTTTTATTTTTCTTAATACGAACCCGAGTAGATTCGTGTTACTTCCAGTCGTGTTTGTAGCTAGGGGCCCTGGTACTATCTTCTCTGCATCCGACAACATTTTCTTGGCAATTTCCTGGTGCCTTTGAAACAGATATGTCATTAAAGGCGACATCACGATTCGAATGCTGCGTTCTGGAAGCACGAAATCAAAAATGTAACGATCACTCGGCTGCATATCGCTTCGCGTAAGCCAGAGGTCAAAGCCATACGCCTTAAGCCTTGGAACAATCTCCCACATTGTCAGATTGAATTTCAGCTTGTTCTTCGGATCCGGAATCAAGAAGTGCTTCTCAATAACCCCGTCAGTTTCCCACCCGTCGATCAGGTCGTTTACATTTCGAGGCGTCTGAACGTCCTTCAATACGCCTAAGGCAACGACAATACGAAATTCCTTCGAGAGCTTCGGTATGATCGGCCCAAAAAGCTGAACCAACGTAATCGAATTGCTGGAAATCAGCAGTTTCTTTTTCAAACCGAGTACCGAGAAATAGATATAGGTTTAAGCGGTAAATACCCGGCGGTTTCAATGGGCAGGAGGAACACGAAAACTATCCAATTCGTTGCTATCGCAACCCACTGATCCGGAGACCTTCTTATAAGCCTTTATCTTTTCGTTTTGATCCAGAGAGAAGGCTTCTTCCTGATATCTTGTAGAAAGGCGCTCAAATATCTTGTTCCCTTCGTCGTCGAATGTTTCTGCCCGTTTGATATCCGGCCACAGTGGCTTGTCAAAATGAACATATAGAAGAAACGTTCTCAACAACCCATCGATTTCCTCAACAGGAAGTTGAGGCATATTGAGAGTGGAGTGGTGAAGATCGCAAACAATCGAATCCTTGTCAACAAGCCTCTGTTCAACCGCACGGTATCTTAGCACGGTGCCGTGGTAGGGAACAAAGCAGCTCACGGTCAGAGCATCGTAAGCAGACATTTGGCGATTGAGCTCCATCGTTTCAAAGATCAACTCTCTAGTTTCGTTCGGAAAACCAATGATGTTATTTATCGAGAAAGGAATGCCTGCTTCCGCAATTATTTTGAATTTCTCGATCAGGATTTCATTCTTCAGAGGCCGAAGCAACACCTTGGCCCGAAACTCTTCATTCCCACACTCCAAGCCAAACGACATCCGATAACAGTTAACATCTTTTAACATTTCCAGGTTTTCTGGGGTGACATTTTCAGGTCGGGTATTAAACCAGAACGGAATTTTGAACTCCTCATACAACTCACAAAACAGCTCTATTTCCTTCTTCGGGCGAGCAAGGTGTACGTCGTCAGAATAATTTTCACAAAACCGCTGTATTGCTAAGAGACGGTTTTCAAGTTATACCACTCCAGTCTTCAAGTTCGCTATCCGACGTTCGGCCAGAGTTCGCCGCTTGATGCTCTCCCTACGGGAGAGGATTTCCTGCTGATGGCCAAAGAACACGTCCGCCGGTGTGACGTTGTTCAGAGATTCGTAATAGCGATGCCCGAAATTGACCGTCTTCCCTGAACGTAATAACATCCGAATCTCCCTCCACCAGAAAGTCAGATGATTTGTGTATGATTTCCAATCCATCGCTACGCTGATAGCTTTTGGTCAGTTCCCCACCAATAATCACTCTGATTTTCATTGACACCTCTTTGCTAAACACCAATCGCGCAGCATCGCTTTCGATCTGTCTTCAAGTCGTGGCATACACTTCGTCCGTGTTAAGTATCAAATAATTTTTCTCACAAAAAATACAGATCTCACTTCACATAGGACAAGGAGTCCAAATCGACGCACTCATATGCAGGATGATAGCGACTTTTCGAGCATGAGGAGTCTGAAACTTTCATTTTTACTCACAGGGTTTCGCTGATGCTATCAAGGCGACGGTGTAGCTGGCCGCCCAGGTGTTGGCGATGTAGCGAAGCAAGTTCACCGAATCGACGAAATAGCCCTCCAGGCGCTAGTGATTTTTCCGCGGATGCGGCAAAGTGTTGTGGCAGGTCATGGTTACCGTATCGGAGTCCCACAGGACAATAGTTGGATGAAGCGACTGGCACCAGCGTCCCCGATGTCGCGGCCGAAACAGTCGCGCTGATCTGCCGTCGATTACCGATCGCCTAAATTGTAGGGGTCGTCATATCTGCTTATATTACGGGCGACTGGCAACCTGTTGGCTACGACAACTTTTTCTTGCAGTCAGCAATGCTCCCGACACCGCACGAAGCCTGCACCTCTCGACTGGAGCCGAAGCTGTATATATCCACATCTCCTTTCGTCGAAACAGCGCGGGTCATATTGTGACCTGCCTTGAACGCCTGTCTCGAAAGGGTAAACTAGTGGGTCACGAGCTTGTCCTTGCGGTCAGGCTTGCCTGTCCAAAGGCTGGAAACCACATGTATGGAATCCAAGCCCAAAGAATTGGAAACCTGCGGAGTACTTAGAGACGGGGTGAATCGGAATGAACCCGAAAAATGAGCGTAGTGCTGGACGAACACCAATCAATGTCACATGCGAACGGTTTGAGAAAGACGCCGATACCACCAAGTTCAAGTCCATACTCATCAAAGCCGCCGACGTAGTTCGGAAGCATTTCAGATCGAACAATCAGATCGACTTCAAATCCGACGGGTCTCCTGTAACGGCCGCCGACCTGGCATCCAATCAGCTCCTCAAGACTGAACTCGCAAAGCTCTGTCCCGCAGCAGGATGGCTTTCCGAAGAGACGACCGATGACGGGAGACGGCTCCAATTGGATCGCGTATGGATTGTCGATCCCATAGATGGCACAAAGGAATTCATGAGAGGTGTTCCAGAATGCGCGATCTCAATCGGTTTTGTAAAGAATCAGAAGGTCATTGCGGGAGGCGTTGTGAATCCGATTACAGGGGAAGGAGGCGTTGTGAGCCCGAACGGTGAGACCAACTTCTGGGGTTTTTCACGACCGCACAAGGAAAATTCGGAATTGCGTCAGGTCACGGCGAGCGTCAGCCGAACTGAGATCGAAGACGGAAGCATTTTTCCATACATGAATTGGTTTGATAGAACGATTCCGGTAGGAAGTGTGGCCTACAAGCTTCTACGAGTTGCAGCAGGTGTGGATGATTTGACGTTTTCCGTGCAGCCGAAATCCGAATGGGATATCTGTGGTGGCGTTGCTCTAATCCAAGCTGTCGGCAAGGTGTACTGCCGGTACGACGAGCGACCAATATTGTTCAATCAGCCAAACACGAGAATCACTTCTGGCGCGGCAGCCGGTCCTGAGCCTCTGGTTCAGGAGTTGATGGATCGATTGAGCAACCGGTCGGGATGAGGCTCTTTGACTCGCCTGGATTCAACGCACCCGTATCCCTGAAAAGCCGGAAATGAACTTGAAGTCACGCTATTCTCTGCAAAGAATTTAGCAGATCAAACAGAAATCGAACTCGACCTGAGCAGGAGTGGTTGAGGGCGAAACGGCCAGAATAGAGTCCCGCTGCTGAAACCTATCGACGCAGACCCGCTAAGAAGCGGAGAGCTTTGGAAGGATGTGGGGATAGAACCAGAGAACAAGGAGAAATAGCCCGATCAATTGCGGCAAGCCGAACCTCACCAAAAAAGGAAAACAAATCGACAGTCCATCGAGTCTATAGGGTCCGGTCAACGGGCTGATCTCGGTGGCACTAGCCTTGCACTTTTCTTCACGTCTTCGAGTAAACCGTACAAGCCAAGAGCCTCAAAACGATTTCTCCAATAGGCCGAGGCACCGACATACTCCTCGGCTGCGGCCGCCCGTTGCGTCGCCTCCAACGAATTCCCTATTTTTTGTTCGCACAGCGCTAAGAAAAGATTCGCCATGGCATTCTGAATCGTCAACCGGTCACATACGTGTCGCAGCATCTGCTGTTGCAATCCCAAGCGAACTGGGTCTGTCATACCTATGATCTTCTCGTAGTTCAGCTTGTAATCAACAAGAAACCACAAGTCTGTAAGCTCTTCTTTACGAGGTACATGATCCGGGCCTTCAGCTTCGAAAATGTCGAAAAATTCTCTAGCATTAAGCTTTTCGCGTTCCTCAATCAGACGCTGTTTGCCGGTGGGGCCGATCACAACAACTTCGCCTACCTGCGAGTCATCTTCAACCAAGCCCTCGCTAGCAAGCATAACCTGGTAAATCTCCGTCGAGGGAAGTGGGTTCAAAATTTGCACGGGATACCAATCGAATTCCAATTCGAGACCTAGTTCGACTGTGTGAAGAAGTTGCCCAATCGTTTCCTTTGGAAATCCAATAATTAAAAATCCTCTCACGAAAATTTGTGGATACTTCCGCAGAATTTCTGCTGCTTGTCTGAAGGAGTCGACCGTGCCGGGTTTGTGAACGGATCTCAGGATGCCAGGATCGCCGGACTCGATACCGATAGCCAACCCAAGGCACCCTGACTCTGAGGCAGCGTGAATGATTTCATCTGTCATCGCGGCCGCGATCACCCCATTTGTCGCGTCCCAAGTTACTTTCAGGTCCCGTTTCACAATCTCGTTAAACAGCCGAATAGTTCTATCGTGGGAATAAAATAAATCGTCGTCAAGCCACATGAAATGACGAACCCCATACTTTTCAACGGAATGTTCCATCTCGTCTACTACCGACTCGACACTACGGACGCGAACTCCTGCGCCATTGAAAGAACGCACGCTACAGAAGCTGCACCGCGCCCGACAACCTCGATTGGCAAGAATCGTAGATGCTTTTCGGTTGGGGCGCAAAAAGGTGTAGGCACCAATCTGTCCCACATCGTCATACTCGCCGATCGGCAGGTTGTGATAGAGAGGAGCAACGTTCAACTCTTCTCCCTCAGGAACTGCCCGATCGGTAACGGCAACGTACTGACCATCAACTATCGCAGCTGTTTGCGTTATGGATTCCGCGGGCAGAACACCGTTGATACAATCCACAAGATTCGGAAAGCTGATCTCAGATTCATACAAGTGCACAAAATCAATACAATTGGAACTTCGCAACACGCGTTCGGAAGCATTCGATGGATGCACACCCCCGACTATCACCGGAATCCCATCATCACATTCCTTCACGAACGCAGCTATCTTGACCATTTGCTTGTGGCCCATGGTGAACATGCAACTGATCCCTACACAGTCCGGTTGAAAGTCGGCCAATCTTTCTTGCAGTCTTTGACGCCATTCACCGTACCCGAACTGGTCTGACAACATGGCAGCTCGCAGGAGCTCAAAATTCAGATCCATGACGGAGGATTCGTATTGGCGCTCTGACAAACGTCGAGCCAGCGTCCCAGCGCCGTAAGGAGGAAAGCAAGCGTACCGCTGCTTGCGGGCCATGCTTAGCCTAAAGTCCTGCTCTGGAATCTCCTGCGGAATAACAAACAGGATGCGTTTCACGGGCGAAGTAAATACCTCCTTCAGCCTGCGATGAATCAGTTCCGGTTCCGTACTCAACGTTTACCTCTTTCTCCCTCTATCACGACCATTTCCCAAGAATCGCTGGTCGTTAATCATTTCTGGCTACGCCCATATTCTTGATACCACTTGACGGTTTTCTCGAGCCCATCCTCGAGTGAACATCTGGCATGAAATTCCAACTCCCGTTTCGCCTTCGTCAGATCCACTAGCCGTACAGGAATTGTGGTAGGTTTGGAAGAATCGTAGACGACTTTAGCATCATCATGCTGTGCAGACCTTAGAATTATCTGTAACGCGTCCTTGATCGTGACAGGGGTTCCAGATCCAACGTTAACAGGATCAAAACCGGACCAACTCTCCATTGCCCGCAACATACCATCCACCATGTCGCCGACATAAATAAAGTCGCGCACCTCGCTACCGTCCCCCCACACTTCGAACGGATTCTGCTTTTCCACGGCACGACGGACCAATGCAGGTAAAACATGCGATGTCGCAAAGTCGAACTTATCAAACGGACCATAAACGTTCGTCGGCCGGACAACAGCGATCTGGCAACCGTATTTGTCGCAGTAGAACTCGGCGAGCTTCTCGCAATATCTCTTCATCCACGCTGATCCGAAGTAACTCGGATGCGGGTCCCCAACAAACGCCTCTCCTTCGTTCACCGGATAGTCCGTTGCAGGATATACCGTAGAACTACTGATGAAGAGACATCGGTCCACTTCCTTGCTCGCCTCAAACATCCGCGCGTTCATCACTAGGTTGTCTGTAACGTGAATCAACGGTTGGGTTGCGATAGCATGTGCCCCTGACGTATTCGCTGCGCATAGAAAGACATATTCCATGCCGTCGCACACAGCAGTACAATCCTTGGTTTGAGTCAGATCACATCTGACATATTCAACATTTTGATGACGCTTCGCAGGCTCCCGCAAGTGGATAGTGGCCCGGAGTTGGGCATCACGCCTCACCAATTCGTCTATGAGATTGGTACCGATCAGTCCGCTGGCACCCGTCACCAGGACATGTTTCCCGGCGTAAAATGCCGACCGGCTTACTGACCTTAGCGCAGGGTCAGCCATTTCAGTTCTGTAATACTACACATCGAAACAGCGCGACTTCAGTCGGAGGTTTTCATTTTCTCTTGGGCAAGCAAAAGTGCGGTCGTGCTCCCCATACTCTGGACTCCCCGCCCGTTTATCGTCTGGAGTACAAGATCCAAGGGAATCTTAACAACTTCGATTTGCTCATTTTCATCGAGTTCCTGTTTCGAACTACGCTCTGCGTTCATGGCTAGATATAAGAACACCGGATACTCTTGAGATGACGGGTGAGCGTAAAGCCTTGCGAGTTCCGTCCAATCGTTCGAAGAGTAGCCCGTTTCTTCTCGAAGTTCCCTCTGGCCAGCCTGTAATGGAGTGCCATCATCGGGACCGATGATTCCTCCAGGAATCTCAGTAAGTACTTTTCTTATGCCGTGACAATACTGGCGTACAAGCACAACTTCCAATTCGGGTGTCACGGCTACGATACCGACTCCGGGGGGAAACTCCGAAACGTGGTAACCGTCCACCAAGGTTCCGTCCGGCAATCTGCAAACATCGATTCTCCAATTAACCCAAGGGCTCCTCTCTACATACCGGGAACTAACCACGGTCCAATTCGTCATGTTTACAGCCGGATAGCCAACTGCAGAGTATTCCGATGGACGAAACGCGATGCCATGACCACACGCTTCACAATGTCAACTCACCTCAATACGTGCAACGCCGAAACTCGCTGTTCGAGGGCAACTCCGGGATCCTACCCAGAGGACTTACCAAAGGTCAATTGCCTGACCGGTAATCGCGAGTCTCTCTTCGGAGAGCACCAACACCGTTTGGGCTACTTCTTCCATCGACACGAAACGACGACGAGCGTTCTTCTGGCCCATCATTTGCCTAACCGCCACGGCATCCATATTTCGGTCCTTCATGAGTTTCTCAACGTTGACCTCTTGGCTCGGAGTATCCACATAACCCGGACATACAGCATTGACCATAATGCCTGAATCGAAGGCTTCCAGTGCGACCGACTCCGTGAATCCCAGCACACCATGCTTTGCTGCCGAATATGCGCTCAGATACCTCGAGCCCTTCCTTGCAGCCATCGAGGCCATATTTACAATTCGTCCGTACTGCTCCCGAATCATGATGGGGATCACCGCACTGGTGGTCAGAAAAACACTTGTGAGATTAGATATTACAATCCTGTTCCACAAGGCAGCATTCATCTCGATCAATAGCGCACTGGACGTATCGCCGGCATTGTTGATAAGAACATCGATTCTTCCGAAACGTTCATCCACACGCTGAATAAAACGGCCTACTTCAACCTCAGAACTTACGTCGCAGGTGTCTACAAAAATATCGCCCCCAATTTCTCGGGCAGTCCGCTCGAGATCATCCTGACCTCTGGCGCACAGGGCCAACCGTGCTTCCTGATTGGCAAAAGCACAGCTAATTGCTTTGCCAATGCCTCTCGAGGCTCCCGTTACGACTACGACCCGGTCACGAAAACTCATCAATCTAGTGAAGAGGAATGGCGGTCCGATTGGCGTTCTTTCCCGGAATGAATTCAGCTCCCGCCTTGATGTAGCTCATGCTGAAGAAGGGACGTGATCGATCGGCGGAGGTATTCGCGTAAGACCCGTGGACGACGCACCCATCCAGAACAAGCACGTCTCCTTTGGACACTACCAAGTCAACCTTAGGGTATTTGTCGGGAACCTCTACGACATTTCCGGGATTCTTGTCGACATCCTCACGATAACTCTTCGTGGGCTTAAACGGAAGAAGGCCTTCGCGGTGCGATCCGGGATAGATATACATGCCACCATTCTCGGGATCCGCATCCTCGAAAAAAGTGTTTGTGGTGATGTAGGCTCCAGGTTCAGCCTGCGGATATGAATTATCCTGATGTGGATGCCACGCCTGGACGGCGTAGCGGCTACCGGCTTTTTTAAACAGCATCTGGCTCATGAGACCTACGACCTCAGTTCCCTGCAATTGCTCTAGTCTGGAAACTATTTCACTGTTTTTCATGAAGTTTCGAATCTCGAGTTCGTTTCTGTCGAGGTTCAAAATAGCGGAGTAATGCTCATCGGCATATTCCTCAAAAATAGTCATCAAACGGTCGCATTCTTGGTCCGACAATAGATTCTCGACCACCAAATAGCCCTTGTCCCTGTAGATTTGTACCTGCGCTCCAGACAGCGGTTGGGAAATCTTATTCACTATGCAACTCCTGCATGTGCTAGATCTAAATATAGAGTCTCTAGGTCTTCATTCCGCTCGCGCCCACGTTCGAGAAAACGTCATATCGCCTTCCTTGCTTGCCACGATTGTTACGATACCACTCCATCGTCGATGCTATTCCCTCCTCGAGTCGCACGCTTGGCTCAAAACCGATAGCCGAGGCCCTGGACACGTCCAGCACCCTCTCGCGATCGCCCGCAGGCTTTGAGGTATCCCATTCGACACGGGGAGGCGAAGGCAGATTCTTTACTATGACTTCGACCAGCTCCGCTATGGATATGCCTCGACCACTGCCAATGTTTACAGGTCGTCTCTCCTCTGATTTGGCAACCGCCAGAAGCCCCGCAGCTGCGTCCTTGGCATGCAGGAAATCCCGTCGTTGCGTCCCGTCGCCCCAAACTCGCAACGGGTTTTCTCCATCAACTGCTCGCTTAATGAGTGACGGAATCACCATCGCGTTTTCCAGGTCGAAGTTGTCGTTTGGACCGTAGATGTTTGCGGGACGTGCTATCGCAATATCGCCCCAACCGTACTCGATCCGACACGCTTCTGCCTGGAGTTCGCCCATGCGTTTGGCCCAACCCGCAAAACGGTCATTTTCGGAAGGAAACGTCTCCCATACGTCGTCCTCTCTAAAAACTGCAGCGGGACTGTACACGGCGAGCGAACTCGTAAACAGAAATCCTTTAACTTCGCACTGGCGCGCCGCCTCCATCAGATTCGTGTTGAACCGGAGGTGTGGCACGAGGAAACTCGCGGGCCGCAAAATCGTCACCGCGGGAGAGCCTTTAACGCAGAGCAAATTAAAAACATAATCGACGCCCCGACACGTCTCAATACAATTAGCAAAGTCGGTCAGATCGACCCTCAGGAACTCCGACTCGGGGTGGGCAGCGGCGGGATCGTCCAGCGACGCCACCCGAACGCGGGCGTTCTCGCCCAGAAGCATCTCGACGAGGGGCATGCCGATTAAACCGGTTCCGCCCGCAACCAGGACTGTCTTACCGCTGAAGTCTCTCAATCTAGAAGTGCCCTTCGATTTCTACTTCCATCGGACTCGACCCATAGAGGTAGGCGCCCTTCTTATTTCCGTACCACACGACCTTCCGGTACCAGTCTTCCCAGCTAGACCAGGTCTCGCAGGTTCGGTCGATCTGGTACACGGATGAAACTCTTTCCAACGGTACGGCTGATCCCCGAAGTACCGAATCATGGAGTTCGAGTACGTTATACGACACTGAAATTTCGAGGTTTTGATCCTGAAACGGAATCTTTATGAGGCTGCGATTCACTTTGATGGCGTCTCGAAGACCCTCTGTAGCGAGAGGTGACAGGACGTCTTTCAAAACCTCCGTCAGGATCCCCTCCGCCTCGTCGTAGAATCGGCCCAGGTCCCCTTTCCGGACCAGCTCTATGAACACGAACTCGTCGGCCGGCCACCAGATGTTCAGATACTCCGGTGCCGGGCAGTACTCCTCCCCACCCGCCTGAATCTCTCGGGCCTTCTCGACGAATTTTCGGCGTATTCCATCGATAACGGGGTATTGGTCGGTCCCTTGTTCAGAAAATATTTCAATCAGTTCTCGATAAGGAACACCACAAATCTCGTGCAACAGGACCAGGGGTATCTGCAGAATCTTGTCGAAA
The DNA here is from genome assembly GCA_965218085.1 of Terriglobia bacterium. Classification (GTDB taxonomy): domain Bacteria; phylum Acidobacteriota; class Terriglobia; order 20CM-2-55-15; family 20CM-2-55-15. Next base: position 2,368,146 of record CBDCKF010000002.1, read on the forward strand.
TGCAGCAGAGCGCTCATCCAGCAGAAGGCTCGGGTCTTGACCCAGTCCTCGGCCGGCATCGTATCGGTTGCGACGACCAGCTCTTGCGTCTCGTACACTTGCCCCGGAGAGTCCTCAATGACGCCATGGTATATGACGGCTTTGGACTCCACGGTTACCGTTCCATATTTTTTTCGATGCTCGGGCTCTGCCATTTCCGCGTTAGGCAGAATGGACAGGTTTCCAAACTGGATTCGATTGTGCTGCCCTCTTTCGATGGCGACGGAGACACCGTTGGCAAATGATTCATAGGTTTCGCCGGGAAGGCCGAGCAGAATATCGTTGTACGTTTCGATTCCGTCAACGGTAAAGCGCCGCTGGAGCTCGCCATACGATTCCAATGAGATGTTCCCGCGCTTGATGTTCTCAAGAGTCGAAGAATCCAGGGATTGGAAGGCAATCGTCACGCCCTTATTCAGGCCACCCGCTGCTAGGGTCTTTTGGACCTCGTACGCACGCTCCGTAGCGTTTTTCGTATTCTGAACCGAGAGTGCGTGCGGGTAACCACTACGCTCCTTAACTTCTACAGCATATTTGGCAATATCGAGATCCCGCGGGAGAATCCCGAAATTGGCGTCTGCACAGAACACGAACTCAATCTTCTGTGCGGCGAACCATTCCAACTCCCCATACAATCTCTCAATGTCGAACTTGTACACTTTGCTCGCGATGGCAGATCCCCAGTCACAGAACGTGCAGGAAAAGGGGCAGCCCCGGTTCGTTTCCCATAACGCAAGCCACTGCTCGTCGGGTTTCGCCTCCATCAGGCCACCGAACACCCCTTCAAGGTATGGAGAAGGCACAAGCGAGAGATCTTCAAGTCGGCTTGCTCTGGGTGTCTGGGACAGCGTGCCGTCTTTCCCTACGAAGCTGACGGACGGAACCCGCGACCAGTTTCTGGATGCAAAGTTCTCCAGAATCGAAAGGAAAACCTGCTCACCTTCGTTGTGGCAGGCCAGATCGACTTCAGCGTGCTGCCGCAGAAAATCCTCTACACGATCGGGAACTTGCGGCCCGCCAAACACCGTTACCACACCAGGTTTTCGTTGTTTCAGCGCCGCCGCGATAGCTAAAGAAAGACGTACGTTCCAGACATACGTGCTGAAGAAGATAACGTCGGATGCTTCCAGCTGCTGCACAGCTTCGTCAATGGCGAGGCGTTTATAGATGGGTAAGGAGAACTCGTAATCCTCAAGGTGAGTCAGATGCTTCCGCGCATAGGCCTGAAGAATCCCGACAGAATAGGGGAGGTAATTTTGTCCTGAGAAACTGTTGTTGATTTGAACCAGCCCGACCTTGGTCTTCATACGTTCTGCCTCAGGAACGAATTCAGGATTGAGCCCCATGTCTCTTCAGACGAACTAACTCTTTCACCCGTGAAACGATGCGTTCGACACTCGGCGTAGCGTTGTCCAGATGAGGAGCAAACCCCGCCGTTCTCTCTTCCAAACCCATGGCATGTACCGGAGTGGATGTGGTCAACATCAATTCATGAGCCAGTCCACGCGCGGGTCCGCCCACCTCGAAATCGGAGTCGAGGACCAACCCAAGCGCGGTCTTGTCGAGCGAAGCACTCATTTGAGAAGTAACCGCAAATGGCTTCAGCCACATCAGATGGATAATGTCGCAAGCGATACCTTCTGCTGCCAGTTGTTCTCGGGCTTCCAGTGCATTCAGTCTCGTCGCCGTGATAGGGAAAAGTGTGATCTCCGCACCTTCCGCGATTGAGTCTTCCATCTCGTAGTCGATGGAAAAGCCGCGACGATGCTCGCTGACGTAAATCGGATCGTCATGAGCCATGAACCAATCCCAGGCTTCCATCCACTCCCCCGGCGTCATCGGAGCGCATACTGCGATACCCGGCATACGCATGATCAGGCCGTGGTGAGAGGCCGACGCAACGGGACCCATGCCCCCCTCCATCGCCAGAGAACGGACAAATATCGGGCAGGGAACACCCCAGAGTTCCTTGGACTTCGCCGCATAGTTCACCAGGGTGGGCGCGTTGTACCACATGAAGCCCTGATATCGGCAGACGAAGATCGGGCGCCTCCCCATAAGCGCGGCGCCTACCGCCATACCGGGGCCCGCGACATCCACCATCGGGAGTTCGACAATCCCTTCCTCTTCGGTCATTTCCGGGACCGTACCGCCAACCCAACCTACAGCGGTCACGCACTGTCCGAACAGCAGTCCGTCGCCATCTTCCAGATGCTGGCGTGACTGGGCTCTTATCGTTTCTGCAAGTGTTGTGCCCATTTCTCCTCAACCCAAGTTGATACTCGGGTCTCAATCTCCCGCATTTCGTTTTCAAATCCCAACCTTGAAAGATCTTCCTTGATCAACTCAAATCGATTCCACTCAGGCACGCCATCCACGCCCGTGCCCGCATGCCAGCGGTGCCTACAGGTCTGGATATTTAAGAATGCGGGAAGGTCGTCCATACAGGCCTCAACGTGATGCGCGATCAGGCACGGATCGTCCGTAATGTCAGCCGCATGCATACCGAGTGATTTGGCGACGTCCACGATGCTCCAGGACCTTCGGGTCGCAACAGGAGTCAAAATCGAAAGTCCATTGTCCTCGCATAGGAAAAGCACCGGGAGCTTTTTCGTAGCCGCAAATCCCATCGCTCCATACACATAGTCTTCCTCGGTCGACGCATCGCCGACAACCGTCAAAGTCCTCTTACCCGAACCTAAGGCCGCACCCACAGCAATCGGAACCTGATCTCCCATCAGGCCGCTGTGTCCATACATTCCGATTGACGGATCGTGAATCGATGCCGAGCCGCCCATACCACCGGCACAGCCCGTTTCGCGATGCAACAATTCGTCGATTAGAGCCTCCACATCTCCACCGAACGACAAATAGTAAGAATGGGCTCTATGCTGGGCAAAAACCATGAAATCCGTCGTCACGGCCGCGATCGCTGCGGAAATGTGCTCTTGTCCCAGCGATAGATATATCGGCATCTTGATCACACCAGTGTCGAACACCTGCGCTGCTTTGAGCTCGAAAGCTCGGTTCACGCAAGTCTGCTCGAACACCTTCAATATCCTCGCCGAAGGAACGTTTTCAGAAAGAGAGGGGATAGCTCCGAGGGTAGGAGATCGCACTGCGGTCTATTTCCGTATGGCCAAGAGTAGACTGTCGGGTGAGGCCTGAAACGTTTCGGTCAATCGGTCGAGGGTTTGCTTGTTTACGACGTCACCGGGATTGACAATCTGCTCTCCCATCTCTGTTTGCAAGCCACCATTCAGGATCGCAATAAGTTCGTTTTCATCGCGCCCCCTGAGAGCGGAAACGTCATCGAAGGACTCTAGCAGCCCGTGGTTAAAGTCCACTTCACAGATTCAAACGGACCCGATGCGACCGTATCGCGAAGAATGATGAGTGAAGGAGGACGGGATATGGGCATGGGACGAAAGAGACGACGCCAGGAATCGCTGTGGATCGCGACACAGGAGTTGCCGCGGACCAAAGGACACGTGTTCTACGAACGGGTGAACCGGATTCTGGAAGAAGACGGATTCGACCCGTTTGTTGAAGAAGCCTGCCAGAAGTTCTACGCCCCGGTGATGGGTCGGCCCGGTGTCGTGCCGGGTGTGTACTTTCGGATGCTGCTGGTCGGCTACTTCGAAGGGATTGACTCGGAACGCGGCATCGCCTGGCGGTGTGCCGACTCGCTGAGCCTGCGGGAGTTTCTGGGCATTGGGCTGACCGATGGTACCCCGGATCATTCCAGCGTGTCGCGGACACGCCGGCTGATCGATCTGGAAACCCATGCCCAGGTGTTCCACTGGATGCTGGAGCGGCTGGCCGGGCACGGGTTGATCGACGGGAAGACGGTTGGCGTGGACGCGACGACGCTGGAAGCGAACGCGGCAATGCGGTCGATCGTGCGGCGAGACACCAGGAACAGTTATGAGGACTTTCTGAAGGAGTTGGCCCACGCTTCGGGCATTGAAACGCCGACACGAGCCGAACTGGCGCGACTGGACCGGAAACGGCCGAAGAAGGGATCGAACGACGACTGGGTGCATCCCGACGACGCGGATGCGCAGATCACCAAGATGAAAGACGGCCGCACGCATTTGGCTCACAAGCTGGAACACGCTGTGGATATGAAGACCGGCGTCGTGCTGGGGGTGACGGTTCAGGGTGCTGCCACCGGGGATACGACGACAATCAAAGAGACGTTGATCCGCACGGCCGAGAACATGGAGAAGCTGGCAAGCAACCCGAAAACCGAAGCGCAGATTCGAGAAGATTGGTTTTCTGAAGTCGTCGCCGATAAGGGATATCACAGCAACGAAACGATGGTCGATCTTCGCGAATTGGGGATACGCACCTACATCTCGGAACCGGATCGGGGCCGTCGCCGCTGGAAGAACAAGCCGGACGAACAACAGGCTGTCTATGCCAATCGCCGTCGAATCCGTGGAGAACGCGGCAAGGAGTTGTTGCGGCATCGCGGCATGATGCTGGAACGACCCTTCGCTCACGGTCTGGAAACCGGCGGCATGCGACGGGTTCACCTTCGAGGACGGGAAAATATCCTGAAACGGATCCTGGTTCACTACGCGGCCTTGAACCTGGCGTTGATCCTGCGCCAGAAGTTCGGGCAGGGCACGCCACGGAGCCTGCAGGACCGGTCTGCGGCATACTTTGCCGCTCAAATCGTGCTCTTCTGCGTCCAGATGGCGCTTCAAACGCATCATGAACTCCGTCAGCTGGATATCGAGCCCAACGTGGCTATCGAATCCGACGTTACGACTGTGTCAGAGAATCTCACTTCTGCCACGGGCTGCTAGGGTAAGGTGACATCCCCCGAACTCATAGTCCAATCGCTCGCCTTTTTCGGGAGTCTCCAGGCGCACACAGTCGGCAGAACGGGGTAGCATCCAGTCAGCACCCTCATACGGCTCACCTTTTCGGCCGTATTCGTCCTCCAGCCGGACAAGGTCTTCCTTATCGACCGGAGTCTCGATTTCAAGAACCATGCTTCCATCCTCCGAAACGGAGGCAGTAGAATGAAACATGCCTTGCCGAATCATCGCCTTGCTAAGAGCCTTTAGAGACGATGAATCGTTGAGAAACGAAAGGATCACTTCGCCTGAGAGAAGAATGAGTCCTGTCTTTTTGTTTGGATGACAATGAAGAGACGTCCGCTCACCGTACCGGATAAATAGAAACCATACCGCGACTGTGCCGTTCTCGTACATGAGATACTCGTATCCCCACGGCTTCTGAACCAGCAGGTTGTCGAACTCGGTTTTTGGCCCGCTATCACTCATCGCCGTAGTATTCGATCACTGCCCTCATGAAATCCCCGTTGTTCCGATAGTGGGGCGACGTAATCAGATTGCCGTCGATGACGACTGGCGCATCTATGTATTCAGCGCCGGCATTGCTTAAATCGTCGGCCATCGCCTGATAGCACGTCGCTTTCCGACCTTTCATGATCCCGGCTGAAATCGCTATCCAGGGACCATGGCAGATCGCAGCTACCAGCTTACCTTTCTCGTCCATGGCGCGGACAAACGTCCGAACTTCTTCTATCTGCCGGACGCGATCCGGCGCTTCGTGTCCGCCGGGAAGAACGACCAGATCGTAGTCTTCTTCGTTCAACTTCGTGGCGTCCACTGTCGGTTTCGCCGGTATACCGTACTTTCCATGCGCGACTTCCTTGCCCTTCGTAGCTACGTCTACGTGGAACCCGGCCTCGTCCAGTCGATAGTAGGGATAAATAAACTCTTCATCCTGAAACCCCGGCCCCGTTATGATCACCGCTCTTTTCATACCACCGCCTTTTTCCTCAGTGCTCAACTCAAATTGAAATGGGAACGTCCAAAGCTCCTACGCGCAATCACCTCGATAGAGTCCATGCCTGCATTGCCGACCGGCACTTAGGTCACCGAAACTTCAGGGTCGTAGTGAATGATCTGACTCCCGCTGGATTCGAACTCAAAAGGAACACACAGAAGGTGTTTCAAGCGTTCCTTGATACTTGAATGCAACTCCGGCTTCGCAAAAATCAGCATGAAGCCGCCCCCTCCGGCACCCAGCAACTTACCTCCGATGGCTCCTGCCTGCTGTGCCTGATCATATATTTGATCGACTGCAGGAGGCGCTATCTTCGAACTGAGCGTTCGTTTCAACTGCCAGTTTTCATGGAGTAGCCGGCCAAACGCCTCCATATCGCTCGACCCGGTCAAGATCTCAAGTCCTTCGTCAACCATTTCGCGGATTCGGAACAGCTCCCGCTTTTTCTCACCGATCTGCCTCAACTGTTGCTTTGCAATCTCGGAAGCCGTCCTCGAGAAGCCGGTAAAGAACAATAACAAATGGCTATGGAACTCCGCGAGTCGTCCATTGTCGAGAATAACCGGGGTCACACGAAATTGACCGTTCGGCATGAAATCCAAACGGTTCAACCCTCCGAACGAGGCGAGGATCTGATCCTGGCACCCCACGGTTTCTTTCAGAACTTCCTGCTCGATTTGCATCGCTGTTCGGGCCAATTGCTTCTTGCTGGGCATCACGTGCACGAGTGCCGATAGCGCGTGCAGAATGCCGACCGCAAACGCCGAACTCGACCCCAATCCTGTCCGGGCAGGTAGATCACCGTCGTAGTGAATTTCGACCCCGTCAGATATGTTGAAGTGTCGCAAGGACTCCCGAACCGCCGGGTGTTCAATTTGGTCGTTCGAGGTCACGTACTCGATCTTCGACCAGACCACACGACTCTTGTGTTCGAAGAAGGGGGGTAAATAGCGACACGAAATATGACAATACTTATCGATCGTAGTCGCCAAAACCGCCCCGCCGTGTTCTCTGAACCATTGAGGATAGTCGGTACCCCCGCCTGCAAACGATACCCTCAGTGGCGTACGACTGATTACCACAATCTGCTACTCACAGTCACCGAGCAGACACAGCTTTATAAATCGGCATGAAATCGCTGTAGTAGGGAGAAGAACGCCTCGATAGGGCGGACAGCGAAAACCCAGAATGCCCCGGCAAGCGAGAAAGCAGTTTTTCGTAGGAACGCTCAAGGCCCGGAATCCGACGGCCGAACTCTTTCAGACGCTTGCTAGCTGAGGAGCGAGGGTAACACTCGGCTCTCCCCGCCGCTATTCCCTCGCCCAAGTGCGCCCAGAACGCTTCCTTCACGACTCTACCTGCTTCATCAGGACTCAGTCCGTCTTCGAGAGCGATTCGCTGCTCAAGACACCGATGAAACATCTCATAGGACTGCCGCCACCTCGAATCAGTGATCCAATCATAGGCATCTGGCAGAAAATCCCTGTTCTGATGGTGTACACGGACAAGTGAGACACGGTCGAGTTCCCGGGCGGCACCTCTTATGATCGCAAGCGACGAAGAAAGAAGCTCAGTAAAAGCGCGGTCAGGAACCGTCGACACGACATCAATATCCTCGCGAAAATGAGCGGTGTGCTGGACAGAAAACTGCACCACAAAATACCGGTTGAAGAAATTCAACAACCGATCTGCGCCACTCTCGTTATCTATCGGACGTTGGAAGTAGGGCGACGCATATTCGACTTGTCCATGGCCATCCAACCCCATAAGAACCGCTTGTCCATGGGCTGTCGCATAGTCCGGATGCGTATCGAGAAACTCGGCACACATGTCCAAAGTCTGGGGCACCAGGAAATCATCGTCGCCTGCGTAAACCGCATATGGCTCCTCAACCGCATGGAGCAGTTTTCGCAATGCCTCAATGCCGGAATCTCCAGGGAGCTTGAGATGCGCAATCTTGACCTTATCACCGATACGTCGGACGGCCTCCGCGATGTGGTCGGAGTGACGCGACTCACTGGAGTCACCAATATAAACCGCCACTCGGCCGCGGACCGCGGCGTAGTAGGACAACTGCCTGACGACCAAATCCGACCGATTCAACGTGGGAATCACGATTCCGACCCTCTCGTTTCCACCTCCTGCGGGATTTGCATTCATAGAACGTCGTCGCCAACACCCGAAACGCTGAGCCGCGGAAAGACCGAATCCTTGGCACTCAGGTTTGGATGCAGAACATTCTGCCTCACAAGGCCAGCCCGGACAGGGACCTCCAATGCGAAAGCAGGTGTTCTACGCTTTCTTCGAACGTGTACTTTGGCTTCCACTCGGTTTCGCGAAGAAATTTGTCGATATTGGGTATCTGTAGAGTGACGTCCGCCGGACGTAGCAACTCTGGATCGAGTCGCGTCGGGATGGTGGCCGTGCTCTGCTCCACGAGACACGCCAGAAACTCACCGACTGTCATCGTCTTGGCCCCTCCAATGTTATAGATCTCGCCTGGGCGGCAATACTTCACGGCATACCAATAAGCCTCCATGGCATCCCGTACGTCCAACAACGTCCGGACGGAGTCCAAATTGCCGTGACGCAACTCAGTCTGCAAGCCGCGTTCAATTCTAACTACCTGACGCGTGAACGAAGTAGCGAACAGATCGGCCCGTCGGGGATTCAGATACGCAAACATCCGCGTACGAATGACCTTCATGCCATAGGCCACAAAGTAAGTCGCACCCAAAAGATCCTGTGTAACCTTTGATACAGCGTAAGGACTGGCGGGACGCATCGGCGCATCCTCATTGATCGGCACATCCTTCGCATCGACTTGCCCGTATACCTCCGAGGTACTGCAAATCTGCACGATAGGATCAAGCTGCGAGAGTCGAACAGCTTCCAGGAGGTTAGCTGTCGACATGACGTTATTGGAAATAACTGCAAGAGGCGTATTGAACGACGCCCTTACATTGGCGTGTGATGCGAGATGAAAGATGGCATCCGGCTGAGCCTTTTCAAGCGCTTCCAGCAAGGAACTGAAGTCCGTCATGTCGCACTCGTGGACATCGACTCGATTACGGATTTGATCGAGGTTATCCGCCCCGCCCGTGCTACGCCATCGAGCCAGACCGTGGACTTCTACTTCCGGATGGTCACGAACGATGTGCTCGGCCAGATAGCTACCGCCGGAACCCCTGACTCCGGTAATCAACACTCGTTTCAACGGCCTGTCATTAACCACAAGCGACCAACCTTCTTATGCACGAATTAACACCCGGCGCATATCAGCCCCAGACGCAACGTCATCTATCAAGTCTGCCGCGATCCAAAACGCGGGCCAGACCGACTAACTATTTACAAGCCGAATTCGGACACTGAATGCCTGGATCGAACCGGAATCTAAATCCACCGGCCATTCCACACTACTGTTCAGCAACTCACGTCGTGAAATCCAGTAACTGGTTCACTTGCAAGCCATTTAACTGCCTTAGCTATTCTACTTGTATTCCAACTTCCACGACACTGCTACTACTTCTGACTCAGACGCATCAGCATGCCACAGGAGAGTACAAAGTAGGTCCGAACACTTCTGGATTGTCGTTGACAAGAGCCATTGCGCTACAGCCTTCTGTCCCGTGCCTCGGCTTTTGCCGTTGCCGGTACACTGGCCATGTCATTGCGTCAGGTGTCCAGGTGGACTGCACAAGGGGACCCCTCGGCTACTGCAGCTTGGCGATTCCACCTTAAAAGATTCGTACTGCAAGATATAGAGCCCCGCATGCGAGTTGGAGAGTTTGAGCCGCAATCATGACCACGCGAAAAAGTAAATCCTGGCGATTCGGGGAATGAATTTTGAGGTCAGAAATACACGTAAACGACTCTTATATAATGATTTAAAGTAATTAACAGCCGTCACGTACAAGGAATAGTGGCCTGCGCAACACACCGGGCGACCTCCCCCTTACCTTTGGAACAGCCGTGAAATTAAAGAGGGTTTTGTGGCGGGTTCGAATCCGACGGATGCACTATCGTCTAGGGCATTGCCTTCAATTACCGAACGAGGATTGTCTTCAACCAGACACCGGGCGGCAACCTCACCAATGATCTCCGCCGCCGCATCCCGTCCTGCCGACAGGATCGGCGGCCGCCGATTTGCACGATGCGTGTCCGTCGCAATGAAATGTACGCAGTTGTGTCTCAAAAGCGTCTCGACACATCGGTGGGCACTTCGGCCAAACTCGCCAGTGATGCTCATGGCTGTAACCTGGACGCGGGCTCCCCGTTTTATCAAATCTGCGACGAGTGATGGTTGGTTCTGAATCTGATTGTTGCGCTCGGGGTGGACCAGGATGGGTGTAATTCCATTGATCTGAAGCCTATAAAAAAGTTCGTCCGCACCGACAGGAACATTCATCGAAGGAAACTCAATAAGCATGTAGTTCTTCCGATTGATGGGTGTGACCTTCGCGGCGGCGGCCTTTTCCACAATGTCGTGTGCAATATGCACCTCGTTCCCAGGCAGCAAGGTGAGTGAGTCTCCGATCTGTTGCTGGAGAGCGTGAACACGCTCCACAATTTCCGCTGGTTCCGGATTGTGAGACAAGCCATTGAACATGTGTGGCGTAGTCACCATGTGCGTGATGCCATCTTCGGCGGCTATCTGCGCCATCTCGATTGACTCTTCGATACTTCGGGAGCCATCGTCCAACTCAGGCAGGATGTGGGAGTGAATGTCGATCATTGATACACGGATTGAAGGATACAGTAGATGACGCGGCCTGAATCCGCTAAATCCGTATCACCGCGGCTCGATCCATGCCGCATCGACCTCAGCCTCGATCGATCGCTGCAACAGATGCACCGTAACGACAAGCCGGGACAGTCCACGCTTTCGAACTAGGACGCCCTCACATCCCTCCATAGGACCATACTTCAATCGGACCTTCCGTCCAGCTTTCAGATACGGATACGGGTTGTGCGGGATTTCAGAAGTCACCAGGATTTTCAGAGCCTCAAGTTCCTCGTTGGGGATGATCGCCGGTTCTCCTTCGACGGTCACGAACGAAACCGCGCCGAAAGGGTTCAAAGCCTTCCGATAGTGCTCGGCATCGCTTCGGACGAACAGATAGTTCTTGAAAAGCGGCTCTTCGACGATCTTGTATCGATCACTCCAGCGCCGGCGGATCTTGTGAATGGGCAGATAGACTTCGATCTGCTGATTAGTCAGTTCCTGCTGGACCTGCTTCTCGTGCCTCGGACGCGTGTAAAGGGCGTACCAGTGCTGCATCAGGAACTATTGGACCGCCCCTAACTGAAACTCATCCAGCCAGACTTTGCCGCCCAAGAGGTTATCGAACTTTTCACTGGGATTCCGGCGCACCCGAACGGTCACCAGGTCCGACGAAGCCGTAAACGGGATGGTGAATTCCTGCCAGTATGTCGTCCCCAGGGGTGCCTCGCTCCTTTGCCCGTCCACCTCCATAAACACACCCTCGTCTGTGGAAATTGCCTCGGTTCGCATCGAAAAGGTCAATTCGTAATCCATACCTTGCTCCGTGGGCAACCATTGCCAGACGTGCGCATAGTCGACGTTTTCCTCACCGTCGAATTCGATCAGGAAGCTCGCGAAGCCTTCCTTCGACTGCGTCGTGTCCCGCCGGGCCTCGGCATGCTCCCAAGATGAGTACCGCCAATCAAAACCGCCGTTCATCGGATTCGATTCAAAACCCCCGTTGAAGACTTCGGCAACCTGGACGCTACCTGAAAACACCGCGTGGGCATCGTGGGGCTGTCCCTTGTCGCTTTGACAACGTAAAAAGAGCCCACCGTGATCGAGTAAAAGGGACCCACCTCCAGGTTAATGGTTCGTAAGTAATACCGCCGCCGGGGCTGTGGAAAGAGTGGGAGCCGGAGGCTTCCAAGCCGCTGTGGGAACCCGCGGGCTTTGTAGCGGGTTTCCATAGGGGTGGCACTTTCCACAGCCCAGCGCGACCGCGTTTTTCACGCGGACTTTCTGGCGACGCGGGGTTTCTTCTTCCGTTTGCTGGCGGCGCCCAGACTTTCAGTGAACCGGATGCTTTCCCAATCGAACTGGTGAATCGAGCAGTGATGGGTGAGCCGGTCCAGCAGGGCGGCCGTCAGGGTGGCGTCACCGAAGACGTTGGTCCACTGCGCGAACGGCAGGTTCGAAGTGACGATCACCGAACCTTTCTCGTAACGATCCGAGAAGACCTGAAACAACAGTTGCGCTCCCTCGGCCGAGAACGGGATATAGCCCACCTCGTCGATGATGAGCAGCTCGAGGCGGGACAGCTTGGCCAGGTGCCGCTGCAACTGCCGTTCCTCACGGGACTCGATCAGTGTATTGACCAATCCGGCGGCTGTGGTGAACCCGACCCGGTAGCCCCGCCGGCAGGCCTCCACTCCCAGCACCGTCGCGGCATGGGTCTTGCCGGTGCCGTGCTTGCCCAACAGCACGACGTTTTCGCGCCGGGTGATGTAGCCGCACTCGGCATAGTCGCGGATCTCGACCGCATCCAGTGCCGGCCACTTCTTCAGATCGGTCGTCTCGAGGGTCTTCGGCAGCGGAAACCGGGCGGCGCGCAGCCGGCGCTGCACCTGATTGGCTTGCCGCTGTTCCAGCTCACGGCTGGCCAAAGCCACAAGAAAGCCGGCGTAGCCCTCGCCCGCTTCTTTGGCCTGCCGGGCGTGTTCCCGCCATTCCCGTACCATGGCCGGAAGCCGGAGTTGCCGCAACACATCGTCGAGGACGATCTCCTGGCCCGGCGTCATCGCATACCTCCGGCCAACAGGCGATCGTATTGATCCAGATCGGAGGCGGCGATCGTCAGGTCCGTGATGCCGGGCATCAACCCCGGCTCCAGGGGCGCATGGGCCTGGCTGGAACTCCCGGCACGGATCAGAATGTGCCGGACCGCGTCGGATTCGTAGCAGTGCGCATCGAGAGCGTGTTCGATGGCCGCCGAGACCCGGTCCAGAGCCCAGTGCTGGTGGAACTGCAGGATGCTGATAAACTCCCGCGTGCCGCGGCTGTACCCGTGCCGTTCCCGCAGCCGCCGCAGCAACGTTTCGTAATGCGCCGGCCACTGGGGCCGCCACTGCCGGATCGGCCGGGCACTCTCAAACGCTCCCACTCTCCGGCGGATCAGCTCCAGGTAGTGCAAGGGATCGATCTGCCACCGGCTATGACCGAACGCACGCGCATGTTCGGCCACTTTCTTCTGGTCGGCGTAGAAGCTCACCCGGTCGCACCCGATATGGGCCCAGAGCCGGCGGCCCACATAGGCGGTCGGTACCGAGTAGCGGTTCCCCTCCACTTGCGCGGTTTGGTACGCGCTGATGCGTACTCCGACGACCTTCGTGTTCTCGAATGGGGTGTCGGGCAATGCCAGTAGATGCTCCCGCTCTCCGGCGTGCCGTTCATCGATCGTGCGATTATCGGCCCGGCCACCAATCCGCCGTTGGCCATCGGACAGGCACCGCTCCAGCAGTTGATGGTTCAGATCGTCGAAGTCGGTGACCTTGGGGACCGGCACCAGGAAGTTCCGCCGCGCAAAGCCGACCAGGCCCTCCACGCCCCCTTTCTCCCGGCCCTGGGCCGGATTGCAGAATCGCGCTTCAAACGTGTAGTGGGCTCGAAGCGAGGTGAACCGCGCCTGCTCCACCCGCGCTTTCCCGCACAGAATCCGTTTCACCGCCGTCTTCAGGTTGTCGAAGACCAGGGTTGGAAACACGCCACCGTACCAGTCAAATGCCCGGATATGCCCGTCCAGGAACATTTCCTGCCGCTCCCACGGATAGGCGCGTACAAAGGCTTTGCCCGAGTACCGGGACCGCATGCAGAACAGTTTTACCTGCCGGTCTTCGCCGCCCATCCGGACCCAGGCCGTGCCCCAGTCCACCTCGGCTTCCCGCGCCTGCTCCGGATCCAACGGCACCACCGCCGCCGGCCGGTTCAGTCCCAAACGCACTTTCCGCTCCCGGACCCAGCGGCGCACGGTCGGTTCGGCTCCGGTGAAGTCACACTCCTCCACTAGGCGCTGCCAGATCCGGTGCGCGGTGTGCCGTTGCTTGACCGGTTGTTCCCGATCGGTCTTGAGCCAACTATCCACGACCCCCGCGACCGGGTCCATCACCGGACAGGCCGGTTCCTTCTCACGCCGATACTTGGGCTCCTGCCCGGCCAACACCTTCCGGATCGTCCGCCGTGTGTGACCCGTTTCCCGGGAAATCCGTCGAATGCTTTTCTTGTACACACGATGTGCGGTTCTGACCATCTCGTACTGATCCATCCCTAACAACTCCTTGTCCTCCCATCCGACATGCCGGTTCATCCGGGCACGCCTCGGGAGGCTATCAGGGGTGGGTCCTTTTTGCTCGATCACGACCCCGTTAGGTGGGTCCTTTTTACGTTATCGAAATCACCTTGTTCACCAGATAGTTCACGTAACCAAACCGTTCCTGTGGGACCGTGCTGAATGTCTGGAGGCGGTCCCAGGACAAACGGGCGCCCAGTTCGCTGTCCTGACCGATAAAGTAGTTCATCGCGGACAGGTTGGCGTCCTTCGTGTTGGGAACGTGTGTCGCGACAATCATTTCAGGATCTTCATAGAATCGCCAAACCAGATCCAGCACCTGGGTCAGATAGCTCACGTCCAGATCTGCCGTCCGCCGCAATTCAAAGTCTGCTGCACTCAAGTCCCCCATGCGGATGAACAGATTGGCCGCGGACCAGTGCGTCTGCGCGTAATTGGGGTCCATCTCCAGTCCTTGTGCCATCGCTCTGCGCGCGCCCTCGGCATCTCCTTCCTGCTCGTAAAACTTCGAGAGCTCCAGCCAGTGTGACGCCCGGTATGGATTCAAACGAACGGCCGCCAGGTACTGTTCCCGTGCCTTATCCAAATCCAGATATTCGGTCGAATAGTTGTAGATCTGGGCAAGAGTGAATCGGTAATCTGCGTTGTCCGGGTCGTAGGCTACTGCGCGCTCATAAATCTCGGGGTCGGGAACCCCATCGCGGGTGATCCAGGCGGCGAGAAAGAGCCACCAGGTCTGGTAGAACATGAAGCCGCAGATTCCCAAAGTGAGGGTGATCGCGATAATCTTGCGCGGCCACGTGTTGAGCTCGATTTCCCACTTACTGCGGCTCGAACCCGTCACTTAAGCTCGCCGGTCGGCCGGCACCCACTTCAATGTCGGCCGAGGGCCGACATATTCGGCTCTGGGACGAATCAGACGGTTGTCGGCGTACTGCTCCAGGATATGCGCCGTCCAACCGGACATCCGGCTGACTGCGAAAAACGGCGTGAACAGGTCAATCGGCAGTCCGATCACGTAATACGTGCTTGCGGAGTAAAAATCCACATTCGCATTGAGCTTTTTCTCTGTGTTCACGATCTGCTCGATATGCGTGGACATTTCGAACCACTGCGTGTTTCCGGTACGTTCCCCCGCCTCCTGAGACATCCGCCTGAGGTGGGTCGCGCGCGGGTCTTCCGTGCGATAGACACGGTGACCGAAACCGGGAATCTTCTTCTTAGCCGCCAGCATCTCGCGCACGGCGCTCTCGACTTTGGAATCGTCTCCAATTTCCAGCAACAGCTTCATCACGTTGGCATTCGCGCCGCCGTGAAGCGGGCCTTTGAGAGCTCCGATACCCGACGTGACCGCCGAGTACATGTCTGACAGCGTTCCCGCAGTGACGCGTCCGGCAAACGTGGACGCGTTGTACTCATGATCCGCGTGCAGGATCAAGGAGATATCCAGGGCGCGTTCGATCGTCTCGTTCGGAGCTTTTCCCGTCAGCATGTAATAGAAGTTGCCCGCATGACTCAAGTCGGATCTGGGAGCCACCGGTTCATTTCCCTCCCTCAGTCGGGCCACCGCAGCGACCACCGTCGCGGTTTGTGCGGTCAGGCGCAGGGCTTTCCGCCGGTTTGCCTCCGGGGAAGGGTCTTCGGCTTCCGGATCAAACATCGATAGTGCAGAGACCCCTGTTCTTATGGCCTCCATAGGCGTGGCGGAGGGCGGGAAGTGCCGCATCATCGCGATAACATCGGCTGCGATCGGACGATAGCTGGCCATTTCGGTGGAGGTTACATCCAATTCAGAAGATGTCGGAAGCGTGCCGAACCACAGTAGATGGGACGTTTCTTCGAAAGTCGAATTCGGAGCCAACTCGTGAATGTCATAACCCCGATAAGACAAGAGCCCCTTGTCCCCATCGATGTAACAGATCCCGGACTGCCCCGCGATAACGTCCTGAAGTCCCGCCGGCATTATGCTCCCTCCTTCGACCCTCTAATCACAGATAAGCATATCCAGCACAGTTCCCAAGAATTCATGTGCGGCCACGCCTTGTTGCCGAAGGTATTCATTTTATTGCTTTCTACGGCCATTTTCTACTTCGAATTCTAAGCCGCGGGGTGAGTGCCAGTCGCACTAAGGCAAGTCACAGTTCGTCGAGTCCGCATTCACCATACTAAAATTTTGAAGTAGATGAGAGGATTGGCTCGTGGGAAGGCCAAGAGGACCTTCAATCGTGACGCTCGGCCATAGCGATATGAGATGATGATGGTGCCGACCCGCTGCCTGGTCTAAAACGGCCCTCGGCCGCAACTTGAGAATCCAATACCGGCCAAGGCGAGAAAAGTTGCCGTGACGTCGCTGAAAACAGGACCCGGAGGCAGGCATTGGAACCGGGGATCCGGATTCCGCAGGGGTTCCTCATGAAATGCCCTTTCCAGATCGGGACCGTTCCGACATTGCAATTCACAAAACTACAGCCCATTTCAGCTCGCCGATCATAGAGCACTGAGGCAGCCATGGGTGACCACGGGAATGCTGGCCGAGACAGTCGAGAATCTTGGAATGGCTTCAGGGTGATCGGATCGCGGCCCAACACGAAGATGCGTGCACTGATGCCTCGCATAGGCCCGACTGATCGAGGACGTTCCAGTACCTCGATGACGAAAACCCGGCGCATCAGTCTAGACCAGGAATAGTCACCGGGTCGTAGGGTGGGGCCTGTAGAGCCAGTGTGGGACGAAAGGAACCGTTAGTGACCTTCGTCGAACGCAGCCGGCACGATGACAAGCCTCCATTCGGCGGCAGAAGCAAGAATCCCTCCTCTAGTTTCTTCACAAGTGATCGGGGATAGTAGCCTCAAGAGGGATCGCCTTCGCGATAGCCCTCGTTTCAATCCTCTTTTCATCCCTCCAGAAACCTGCGTGTCCGGGCCACGAGGGTGGTCAGGCAGTCTTCGATTGTGCGATTGGCTGTGTCCAGGATCAACTCGGGATTATCTGACTTCTCGTAGGGCTCCGTCACACCGATAAAGTTGTCGTACAAGCCGTCATAAGCCTTCCGGTAATGTCCCTTGTAGTCCCTCTCCCCACAGACTTCGACAGAACAATCCAAGTAGACTTCCATAAAATGGCCAAGGTATTGCCGTATCTGATGTCTTGTTTCCTTGACATGAGCGATAGAGCATACGATGACCCCTTTACCCATCTCGTTGTAGTGATGTGCGAGTTTCGCGATAGCCAGAACAACCAGATTCCGCTCTTGCCGGCTATAGCCATAAACTCGGTCCAGTTTCGGTCGTATCTCCTCTCCGTCAAGCAATTCCACCGCCATGCCGTCAATTTTCCCGAGCTCTTGCGCAAGACACCGGCCCAGAGTTGTCTTTCCGGATGCAGACAAACCGGTAATCCAAATAGTGCCAGGGTTCATTAGAGCAATCCTTGAGATTACCGACCCGAGTAAGGCTGACATAGTCTCGAACGTATTGATCTCACGTCAACCACAAACCTCGGGGGATCATGATTTCAGCATCTGCTTTGCCGATTTTCTAAAAATTCGCTCTGCCTCAGCTTGGGTGATGCTCGCGATATTATTGCCTGCCCGGTCGAGAGTAATGAAATCGCCCACGAACGAATCTACTTCGTCTTCGTTCTTGAGATAGCGTTTTACGTATTTGGCAATACCAACGTCGACGAGGAGACACTGCACGGTGTCCACAGCGTCAGTATGGGAGCGGCACCCGAGCGCGCGAACAATCAATTCGAGACGTTCGGGCTCAAATTTGCCGTTGATTCGCATTATTTCCGGAAGCGTAAAACTACAGGCTACACCATGCGGCATGCCCAACTTTCCCGTTAGAGGATAGGAAATAGAGTGTGCGATGGCTGTTCGAGTGTTGCTGAATGCCAAACCCGCGACCATGCTCGCATAGTGGACAGTTGCCCGAAGGGAGATATCCAAAGGAGACGCCAAAAGGGATCTGAGATTTAATGAGACAAGAGAGATGGCGTGGCTTGCAAGAGCGTCTGAAACAGGATTCGCGTTCTTGTTCCAGATGGCTTCCATAGAATGAGAGAGGGCATCCAGAGCGGTAGCGACGGTCGTCACTTCAGGAACAGTCAAGGTCAATTCCGGGTCCACAATCGCTGCCTCGGGATATAGCGCTTCATGAGAGAGCGAATACTTCTTGCCGGTTTTTTCGCCCCAGATCGTCGCCCACATCGTTACTTCGCTTCCAGTCCCAGCTGTGGTAGGCACGGCAAGGATCGATTTGGGGGAAAAGGAATTCGGGAAGGGTTCTCCCTCCCTCAGGTGAGCAGAAAGCCAAGTGTCAGGCAACCCTGGCTGTTCTTGGGCGGCGAGTCCCTTGGCAGTATCTAGAACACTACCACCTCCGACGGCCAGGATCACATCGGCTTCTACCTCTGCAAGGTTCCGCGCTGCGGCAATAGTCGATGCAATAGTTGGGATAGGCTCAACTGCATGGATGGCGGAGATTCTTCCGTCGCATAGCGCGTAGAGTCTGTCGACCAGTCCACGATTGATCGTTCCCCTACTGGTCAAGAGCACACATGTTCTGCCATCCAACAACGCCGGCAGGTTTTCGAGACATCTCTCACCGAAGTGAATGTGAACCGGGTTATGAAAGTAGCCCACGGGAAACCAGTTTATGCTTATAGAACAAATAACAAGAGTCTAGCTGCCCGAATCGCCATCGATTTTTAACAGAGTCAGGGGCTCAAACAGGTCCATTACAAGGCCCTAGGCATCTACGAAGTCGATTTCTACAAATGGATTTGGCTCGGCAGGCAGAATCGAAAAAACTGCACGCTCTTTGCCATGCGGGTGAAAGCCTCGTTGTTGTATGTCTGTCAGTCTCTTCGAACGAATAGCTACAGATATAAGCGATCCTCTCGCCGCTGAGGTAATCCTGAAGCTCCGACGATGAAAGCCTCGGGCACCGCAATCTCTCCCAGATCGGGCTCACGGAGCATTTTGACAGATCGCACAATCAAGGATTCGCCACCTACATCCAGAAGAAACTCTTGGCGTGTCTGTAGTCAGCAGGTCGTGACGCGATATGGTGCCGGCAGCAAGCACAATTGCCTTCTCCGCTGGCCCATCACGAAAGCCACTTCTTGAACCGGTCTTTCACTTCGACGGGTGGGAGCGTGGGCCGTCCTAGATTCGGGTCCGAACCCGATGCTACCTTGACATGGAAAAAACTTGGTCCTTCAGCTGTAATCGCCTGTCCGACATTACGAGACAGATTTTGTCGTTCCTCGATCCGTAAGGCATGCCTGTAACCGCAGCCTGAAGCAACGGTAGCAAAGTCGGTCGTCGAGGAAACAGTAGCCTGACCTCCAGTCGACCCGTGGGCCTCGTTGTCGAGGACAACATGAGTCAGACGGGCCGGTCGATAGTGACCGATGGTAGCCAACGTTCCCATTTTCATGAGCGCAGCCCCATCCCCATCCAAAACGACGACGGGTCGCCGTCCTTGAATGCCGTGGTGTACACCGAGGCCGATGCTCGAGGCGCATCCCATCGATCCCACGACATAGATGTGGTTATCGCTATGGCCCAGCGCGAAAAGCTCTCGACCAATGTGTCCCGTGGTAGCTACAATGGCGGCATCCCCATCAACGACATCGCGGATAACCTGAATCGCTTCTTGTCTTCCCATCCTGTCTTGCCTTCTCTTGACAAAGCTCCCCACCGGTTCGGTTAGCTGAGAAGCTGCTATTGCAGATTGAGAATTCAATGGGTGAGCGCTCACTGAACCCTTGGCCATGACGAAGCAATAAGGGAGGCTCCTGTCGCGCATGTAATCGTCGGCTCGCCCTAGAGCATCGTTGACGTCGTCATGACGGTCCGGGAACGGCTCCCACGGTATTCCCATCGAGGTAAGAATATCGCCGGTAATCCGACCCATCAACTCGTGTTGGGGTTCGTCCCTCATACCTGGCGCTCCCCTATGGGTGACAAGTAGCAAAGTGGGTATGTGAAACGGATAATTGAGCGACGTCAGTGAGTTGACCATGTTGCCAAGTCCGGAATTCTGGCACATGACAATAGTCTTTCGTCCCGCAAGATGGGCACCCGCTGCGATCCCAACACTCTCGCCCTCATTGGTAGCGGCGATATAATCCAAGTCGCCGCTGTTAATGACGAAATTAATCAGTGGCGTGAGAAAGGAGCAGGGCACACCCGTCCAGAAGGTGTATTCCCGTTCCAAGGCCGCTTCCATGAAATCAGGCGCGTCAATCACCGTGTCGTTCTTTTGAAGGTGCTGGCGTCGGACAGGTCTTTGACATCGTCCAGATCTAACCAGTGCCCCACCGTATAGATCACTTGGATGTTTTCGCCTTGGTCTGTAAGGCGGTTCAAGAGCTCCGACATACGCATCATCTTCAGTTCGTCCAACGCTAACTCAGACAGTGTCGCTTGTAATACACCAAGTCCTCGCGGTGAGACTCGAAGCAGGCCCATCCACTCTCCATGGATGAGCGACGCAGACAAATCCGAGCCCATCGTCTTCAGGCTCGCCTTGTCACCAAAGCGTTCCTTCTCGTACGCAACATCGCAAGAGACGAAGTCTGCGTATCGGCCTCTGTTGCGGCTCTGTTGCCAGTTGGCGTCGACCGCTATGCTGAAATCGGCATCCGATTCGAGCAGACTCATGGGAATGTACTTGTTGAACAACACATCACCATAGGTCACTAGGGTTTCAGTCGACAGCCCCTCTATTCCCTTGAAAAGCGAGTAGGCATCCCATGTGTCGTCGTATTCGTCGTTATCGACGTAGCTAAGATTGGGACTGGAAAACATCTCCTTCTTGTACCCGCGGACAACAGTAATTTCCTTGATCCCTAGCTGGTTCAAACAATCAACAAGATGATAAAGCAGCGGCTTTCCAGAAATAGGGATGAGAGTCTTGGGCCGATCCTCCGTAAGCGAGCCAAGCTCTTTTCCCCGCGATGCCGCCAAGATAACGGCCGTCGTGCGCTCCGCTCCAGCGGGCAGGTACCGCTTCTCCGAGTCTCTCAACTCGTCGGCACCCTGAAGACGGAAAACTTCAGCTATAGGAGCGATCCGATCCTCCTCGGTCACCAAACTCTCTTCATTTCGAATTTGCTGAGCTACTTGCTGCATTTCGCTTATACAGCTACGGAGGAGATGGTTCGCCCAGATCACGACACTGAAGCCGGCCTGCCGGAATACCTCGGTTGGAGTGCTGTAGTAACGTGTGGGAACGATGACTACTGGGCAGCGATCTCTCCATTCTTTTTGAAAGTCGAGGACTTCGTCCGGACGTGACTGTGTGCTGTGGACGAGGATGGCATCCGCCCCTGCCGTATGGTAAGCATCGGCCCGCTTTAGAGCTTCCGACAATCCCCAGCCTGCAACAAAAGCTTCCACACGAGCGACGATACTGAAATCAGGATCCGTCTGGGCATCCTTTCCGGCTTTTATTTTGCCCGAGAATTCATCGATGTCTGCCAACGGTTGCTGATTACTGTCGATAAAGCTATTCGTTTTGGGGAACAATTTGTCTTCTATGCAGACACCTGCAACCCCCAGTTGCCCGAGCTTTCGGACCAATCGTCTTACGTTGTTGAAGTTGCCATATCCCGTGTCGCCGTCAAAGAGCAACGGGACGGATGTCGCGTCGTTGATAAAGTCCAGAATCTCCAGGACCTGAGTCCAGCTCATCTCGTTGCTATCACGAACTCCGAGCGACGCCGAAATCGTCAGGCTACTGCCCCAAAGCCCCTCAAAACCTGCTTCCTCGGCGATCTTCCCACTTAGGCCGTTGTGAGCCTCCATGAGGAAACGGAGATCCTTACTTCTCAGGATCTCCCGCAGCTTCTTTGTCTTGGTATTCGTCATTGTGACAGGTTTTCGGAGAATTATAGGGATCGATATGACCGCATATCTCGGGCCTCGCGATTAGATAGGGGAGCGCGTCAGACGTCCGATGAAAGTTGTCGTCGACTGCTGAATCCGCCAAACGTGAAACTGACTGTACAGCGTGTCAGATCAGAAAAGCATTTCAAAGTACGCTGACCACCTCAAGATCTTTGCCTGATAACTGCTTCCATGCACGGAACAGTCCAATCCGTCCCTTCACATACGACCGCAGAGGGGTCAACAGAAACCAGTTGACGAAATACAGATACAGCTCCTCAGGCACATTCCCGATCCCGATATGCAGGGAGCGACGTCTGACCATCGTTCGTAGGTTCTGAGGCAAGCTAGTAATCAATCGAAATGTTTTCGGAAGTGAAAACCTTGACGGAAGAATCGACAGCAGTTCGATTCTAAGAGGCAATAACAAGAGAGCGGAAAACCACATTCTGTTCATAGCCGTCTCACGCCACGGTACAGTCAAGTATCCCATTTTGGCTTTCAGCTGTGAAAGAAGAACTTCCAGCCGGTATCGGTCGAATTTGCTAATGATGTCATCGTGAGTGCGCGAGATCGGCTTCTGGCTGAATCCGGTGACCTGAGCGCTCTCCGGCCTGTTCCACCACATCTTCCCATTGTTGGTGCTTTGTAGGAGCCTGTCGTCCCAAGGTATTTTCAGCCAATCGCACAACTTATTCAGAGTCTGTGTGGAACTTTGGTGCAAATCCTCCAATCTTACGACCCTCGAGCAGGATTGATCGTTCAAAATCGGTGAAAACCCACTCATCTTGATCGGCGGTGGGTTTGCGATGTAGCTGTCGAGAAGCAGCAAATAGAGAACCACTAGCGCCGTTGTGACGTTGCCGACGAACCCTCCCCACCGGGTCACGAGCAGTTTATAGGACGAACCGAAATTTTGGATAGGCTCGCGAAAACAATGGATAAATCGGATGTCGGGGAAATCTCCGAGTATCCCAGCCGTCCATTGAGGCCGCATAGTGGAGTAAGGGTACAGCAGGAGGTACTGCGTCGAATCCAGTTCCAGTGATCGACCGATCGAGGCGGCATACGCTGAGTACAACGATTGAAAAAAAAGTCGCCGCGAAACAACAGCCCGCTCCCCCGCGGCAGCACGAAAGTTTTCGACGAACAAATCACGGTCAACGTACACGCTCTCGTCTCTGTTCGGGCCCATCTTATCTGTTCCCCAGGGAGCGTAACCTTTGGGGTCGAACCAGTAATAGTGTGCCTTGACAAACTCCTCCAAGGCGCTGTCAAAGTCACGGTGGCCGTCTTCCGGCCAGAAACTGTAGAAATCCATCATATAGAGTCAGTAGTGTCCCAACGTTTAGATGGGCGTCGCCCATAGGTTATTGAGAATGGTCATGTTAGATCGGCTGAGAGCCAAAATCGATTTGAATTTGATTGCGTACTGGCGGCATCCTTCCGCGACTTTGCGGCAGGAGGCGGCCTATGAATTCCGGCAAGACGATCTTCTCTCAGCTGATGGACTTTCTTCCCCGTCAAGACTTTCGTCGATGCGTCGATCGCTACCGTGGCAACTACAAACTCCAACGTTTTTCCTGCTGGGATCAGTTTCTGTGCATGGCGTTCGCGCAATTGACCTACCGGGAGAGTCTGCGCGATATCGAAGCCTGTCTGCGTTCGGCTGGCACGAAGCTTTATCACATGGGCATTCGCAGCCGCGTCTCCCGCAACACCCTTGCGAATGCGAATCAGGTGCGCGATTGGCGTATCTATGCCGACTTCGCCCAGACGCTGATCTCCATGGCTCGCGAGCTCTATGTTGGCGACAGTTTCGGTGTCGACCTCAAGCAGACGGTTTACGCACTCGATGCCACAACGATCGATCTGTGTCTTTCCCTGTTCCCGTGGGCACGCTTCCGCAAGCACAAGGGAGCTGTCAAACTGCACACGGTTCTGGATCTGCGCGGCAATATTCCTTCCTTTATCCTGATTACACACGGCAAAGTTCACGACCTCCATCTTCTGGATCAACTCGCCTTCGAGCCCGGAGCCTTCTACATCATGGATCGCGGTTATCTGGATTTCCGGCGCCTGTACAAAATCAGTGTCGCGGCGGCGTTCTTCGTGACACGCGCGAAAAAGAATTTCGTCTTCAATCGTCTTTATTCACTCGATGTGGACAAGTCCACCGGAGTCCTCAGCGATCAGATCATCAGCCTACGCGGCTTTTACTCTCGCAAGCGCTATCCAGAAAAACTCCGCCGCATTCGCTTTCTCGATCGAGAGCACAACAAGTACCTCGTCTTCCTGACCAACAATTTCGCGCTGCCAGCGGCGACCATTGCCCAACTCTATCGCTGCCGCTGGCAGGTCGAACTGTTCTTCAAGTGGATCAAACAGCACCTACGCATCAAGGCGTTCTACGGCACAACCCCCAATGCGCTGAAGACTCAAATCTGGACCGCCATCTCGGTCTATTTGCTTGTTGCCATCGTGAAAAAACGGCTCAATGTCAACGCCAGTCTCTACCGAATTCTCCAGATCGTCAGCGTCACCGTTTTCGAAAAAACGCCCCTTTTAAAGGCCCTTTCCGCCCTCGACTATCAAGATTCAGACTCGGAGAACTCCAAACAACTGAATCTATTCAACTAACGTTGGGACACTACTGATATAGAGTGAAGGCATAGACAATATATTGGGGTGCCCGTCCAGCAAACTCATCAGGAATTTCGAGCCGCATGTTCCGTAGTTCTGAATAGCCAGCACGCGATTCAAGGATTCTGTAAAGCTGCTTATATTGCCTTCAACTGTGATCATCCCTAACACCTCGATCCGGATTATACAGTGTGGTGGTCAGAACATGCGCCCCACAATTTGAGCAGCGCGTTGAGTCTCACCACACTGTCCGCCATGGCAGAATGAAGTGATTTGAAGGACCTACTTAGCATCTTGAGGATTGACAGGCGAGTCGACCTTAGGCTGAACCGAGGCAACTGAGACATCGCTACGCCGGGTGACGTCGTTGCTACCGGTTCAGCCGTAGCCAATTACTGTGCGTTGGACCATCTTGATCAACACAGTAGTCCCCGGCGCTGTACTCGTCGTCCGACAGGTCCTGGGCTGACTGCCGTTGATGTAACAGATTCCGGAGTGATCTGCGGTCACGGCCTAACCCTCCAGTATTGTGCTCCCTCCTTCGACGCTTTAATCGAATCGACGCATCTAGTGTAGTTCTCCAAAGATTCCATGTTCGGACGAGCTATACGAAGGACGATCGTAGGGCTGGCCCTAAGGCGTGAGGCAACTTTCATAGAGAGACTCATGTGATATCGTAACCCTAAAAATGAAGGCGATTATTGTATCTGCCGGACTCGGTTCACGGATGGGAACGCTGACTCAGGACCGTCCAAAATGCCTGTTGGAGGTGGGTGGGAAGAGTCTCCTGCAGCACCAGGCAGAAGCGTATCGTGCGGCACAAATCAACGAGATCTGCGTTGTCCGAGGGTTCCGGAAGGAGAAGATCACCGATCCATCGTTACGCTATTTCTCAAACCCGACTTATCGCGAAAACAATATTCTACATTCTCTGATGTGTGCCGAACCGGCAATGAAGCAGGCGTTTTGTGCCAGTTACTCGGATATTCTCATCTCGACACCGACGGTTGCTCGAATGGCTCACGTTCAAGACGATATTGCAATCGCGGTCGACACGAACTGGCAAACGCATTACGAGGGACGTACCGAGCATCCTGTGAGCGAAGCAGAATCGGTGCTCTATGACGAAGATGGGTATGTTCTTCAGATCGGTAAACATTTAACGCCAGATCAGAGTCCCGGTGAATTCATCGGCATGATGAAATGCAGTGCGAAAGGTGCAGCGCGCTTTTGTGAAGCGTTTGCGATGGCGCGTAAGCATTTCGATAGAAAGCCGTTCATGCGTGCGCAAACATTCGAGCGAGCTTATTTGACAGACTTCATCCAGTATTTGGTGGATCGGGGAGAAGCCGTGCGTTGTATTCCAATAGCGGAACGTTGGTGGGAAATTGACACGGAACAAGATTTAGAACGCGCAAGAGAGGAATGGCAAGAAATCCATGCCGGATGAGCAACGCTTGAGGAGATTACTCGGTGCGAGGATTCGCTCAGAGGCAAATGACCTCAAGCGAACCGAGGACGCGTTGGCCGAAGAACTCTCGATCTCACGTCAGCACGTCGACACAATTCTAGCGGGTGAGGCATCTCTATCAGAGATCGACAGCATGATCGAAAAGATGGGCGTCGCCTATCCTGTCGATGCGGCGGCAATGCGATTGTGCGACGAGGATTGTGATCGGGGCATCGGTCTCATGCGTGCCGCGACTTCGGCGGCCTCGAGTCGAGTGTTTACGCGTCAGGGTCGGAACGGTGAGCAAACTGCGTACTATGAGTATCGCGACACCGCGTGCAGTAAGAGCGGACCCTTTCGCCCGGAATGGATCAGGCCGTTACGCGTTGTAGACGATGATGACCCGGAAAATTCTGATGTCGCGTATAACCATGGCCACGCCTTACATCAGATGACCTTTTTCATAGGACCGGTAAATTTTTATTGGGAGGTCGCCGGGAAACGACACGCACGTCGGATGCAAACGGGCGACTCGAACTATATCACTCCGTTTTGGCCCCACAGCTTTGCGACGCACACATCTGATGAGCCCGCTCTAATCTTGGCAGTGACTTTTGGCGGTGAGGTGCGGCGTGCCTTGCGTGACTGTTACACATTGGGACCAAAGACATTAGAGCGATATTGTTTGCCATCACGTAACCCCGGAAAGGCACGTGTACAGTTGCTGCGACAGCGCATGCAGGATGAAGGGGTGACCGAGTCCGTGTTCATGGAGCGCCTCCAGACGAACACGGCGGAGTGTGACCTTACGCGCATGCTTGACGAAAATTACGCAATTACCGTCCAGGAGGAAGAGGCATTAGCATCCGCGCTTCATGTCGAGGTGAGCGATCTAGCTGTGCCAACTTACCGGCAAGAGGAAGAGGTCGTCATCCGTCATCGAGATGATAACCAGACTTATCTCTATCCAAATCGGACGCGGCCCGCATACAAGATTCATCCTCTTGCAAGATGCAGGAAGATGCCTGCCGTGAAGGGCTTGGATCTCGAATTGTTGGGAACGGACTCATCCCCTGAGCCGCTAGAGTGTTCCCTGCACACGTACGCATACAACTACGGCAAGTCCTCTGTTGCCTTGGAATGGGAGCAGGAAGGGGAGACACATCGCGAGCTTTTGCATCCAGATGATTCTGTATATTTGCGTCCCTTCGTGCGTCACGGATTTACAAACACCACAGATCATCATGGACAGCTGTGCGTCATGCGCGCCGGTGGAGGCGTAAGTATCTCCGTGCAGCGGGAGATGTCTGCGCTTTCAGGTATCGATCGTCTGATCGAATCGAAGCGGTGGTACTCGTAACAACTGATTCGAAATACAAGCTTATCTGCCTCACATCAGCTGTAGATCTTTCGCCTGACGTGTAGACAGCCAGACACTTTCGGACAGAATCTGCTAAAAACCTAAAGAAGGAACTCCGTCGAATTTGTACTACTGACGGAGCAAGGAATTCGGAGTGAAAAGTCGGAGACCGCGAAGAAACGACTCACCGGATATACCAAGCGAGAGGCGACGGTCAGTGCAATAAGGGACCTGCGACAGGAGAAATCGAGCAGCTGACGGCCACAGTACAGTCATTAGGACGCCCTGCGAAGGAACTCGTTCGCCTCGCTATCGGCAGCCATCGCCAGCGACCTGTTTCACAGTGACTTCCAGAGATTGTCGAAAGTGGCACATCCCTATTGCATCGGCCTCAATGAGGATTTGACCAGAAACGGGAACATGAGACAGAACGGATGTCACAGGAGAATGAATCAGTCGCGGCAGGACAAAGGTCTCTTGTAGCCCCCGCAAGACAAGCCCCTTGTTCCCAGCGATGTAGCCGATTCCGGACTGCCCCGCGATAACGTACTGAAGTCCCGCCGGCATCATGATCTCTCCTTCGACTGTCCAATCACAAATGCGTACTTCTCGCAATGTTCCAATGGATTTCTATGGGCCCTGTCGACAAAGAAATTCGTTTTATTGCTTTCTACGGCCAGGTTCTACTTCGAATTCTAGGCCCCGTGTCACTTGGAGGCGATCGGCCGCAGAACCACGATTCATGGCCACCTCTATAAAGCCTGAACTCCCGACGACCATGAAGAACTCGCCTGGACGTCCTTCTGCGTACGTTCTACAGAGAGATCCGATACGCGTACCCGAGATCCTGAGTGCCGGATTCGGGGACAGATCCTTAGCGCGAAGGCTGGTCACAATATTGCCGAACCGGTCGATGTGCAAGACCGTGGGACTTTCGCCGAAGGTGAGTTTCAACAAATCAAGAATCGGTGGTCCCACCCCCTCCAGGGCCATTCCCGCCGCCAATCGTGCGGCAACCGGGGCAAATATGTCACGACCGTGAAAAGTTTCGCTCACGGGACTCAGGAAGTACGCGTCGTTCGTTATGTGGTGCATGGTGGCGTTTTCATCCAGACATAAGGAAAAGAGGCCGTTATCCGGACCTACGAACATGTGTTGCCCGTCGGAAGCAGCGATGGGCCGCCTGTCAGAACCCACGCCTGGGTCGACGACTCCCAGGTGCACCGTACCCGGAGGGAAGAAGCGAACAGACGATGCAAGCGCGAACGCACCCTCGACGATGTCGTGTGATCCGACCTCATGCGTGATGTCCACAAGGCAGGCTTCAGGCGCAATTCCCAGGATGACTCCCTTCATGATTCCAACGTAGGGATCGCGCAGTCCGAAGTCGGTGGTCAAGGTGATGATCATGCTAGACTTTGCTTACGTGGATGAGACAATCAATCCACGCAATCCCCGATCATGAAACACATATATCTCGACAACAACGCGACCACCGCAATGCGGCCTGAAGTGGCCGAATCCATGGTGCCGTTTTTTACCGAGGCCTACGGAAACGCGTCATCGATCCATTGGTTCGGTCAGCATGCCAAAGCTGCCATTGACGATGCACGGGCAGAGGTGGCGCGACTGATCGGGGCCCGCACAACCGAAATCGTGTTCCTGAGCGGAGGAACCGAAGCCGACAACTTTGCCATCCGGGGGATCGTCGAGTCTCAGAGCCCTAAGGGGCGCCATATTATCACGTCGCGGATCGAACACCATGCAGTCCTGAATACCGTAAAAGAGCTTGAAAAACAGGGCTTTGAAGTGACGTGGCTGCCCTTAGGATCGGATGGCATCCTCGACGCCGATCAGGTTCGGAACGCCATTCGACCCGATACGATTCTGATCTCGATCATGCACGCCAACAACGAAATCGGAACGATCCAGCCGATCGAACAGATTGGCCAAATCGCCGAAGAAGCCGGTATTTACTTCCACTCAGATGGCGTTCAAGCGATCGGAAAACTTCCTGTGGACGTATACGCGCTGGGTGTCCACCTCTATTCGATGTCTTCCCACAAAATCCACGGCCCGAAAGGCGTCGGCGCGCTCTTCGTTAAGAAAGGGACACCGCTGAAACCGATGATGACGGGTGGCGGCCACGAGCGGAATCGCCGTGCCGGCACTGAAAACGTCGCTGGCATTGTCGGTTTCGGAGCGGCCGCGGAATTGGCCCGCCAGGACCTCGCGGCGACAATGGTACGTGTTGGGAACTTGCGCGACAGTATGGAAGAACGCCTGAAGAAAGCGATTCCGGATATCCATATCAATGGAGAACACGTCCCGAGACTCGGAAACACCTCGAACATCATGGTCGAATACGCCGAAGGAGAAGGTCTCGTGATATCCCTGGACCTGAAAGGCATAGCGGTGTCGACGGGTTCGGCGTGTTCCTCCGGATCAATGGAGCCGTCGCACGTCCTCACTGCGATTGGGAAGACACCCGATGAAGGGTTTGGGAGCCTCAGGATCAGCTTAAGCGCGCTCACGACGGCCGAAGAAGTCGACTATTTTGTAGAGGTATCGCCAGCAATCGTCGAAAGACTCCGGGAGCTTTCGCCGTATTATAAGAAGCGCTAAGAATTTTCGCCATGAAGACACGAAGGACTCCAAAGAAAAGCAGTGCTGATTTCTGAAAACCTTAAGAAGCCTTCGTTTTCTTCGTGTCTTCGTGTTGTAGACCGAATCCTATATTCACCTAATCAGTTGTTTTTCGAACCGTATAATCTGCGCAAATGATAGCTGTTGCCATGAGTGGCGGGGTGGACTCTTCAGCTGCCGCTGTCCTGCTGAAAAGAGACGGTCACGAAATCGTCGGTCTCTCGATGCAGTTGTGGAACCAGCGGCGTGCGCTTGGGAACGACGCGGAACCCGATTCTGAAATTCACCGAGTCGGCCGCTGTTGCTCTATCGACGACATTTGGGATGCCCGCCGTGTGGCTGGACACATCGGATTTCCTTTTTATGTGCTAAACCTCGAAGACCAGTTCGAAGAAACTGTCGTCGCTCCGTTCGTCCGGAGCTATCAAAGCGGTGAGACTCCCAGCCCCTGCATTCTGTGCAACAACTTCGTCAAGTTCCACCACCTCGTCAACAAGGCAGCGCAAATCGGAGCCGAACGTGTCGCGACCGGCCACTACGCGCGCGTCCGTTTTGATACCCACCTGAATCGGTGGACACTGCTTCGCGGCCGCGACCGCGGCAAGGACCAGTCGTATTTCCTGTTCGGACTCACACAGGAGCAGCTTTCGAAAACGGTCTTCCCCCTCGGCGAGCTACAGAAGGTCGAAGTCCGTGAGATCGCACGTCAGGCCGGTCTGCCGACCTTCAACAAACCTGAGTCCCAGGAAATCTGCTTCGTCCAGGAAGGTTCCTACGCTGACTTCGTCGAGCGCTACGCTCCCGCGGCCACACCTGCTGGAGGCGATATCGTCAACCTCGACGGCGAAGTCGTAGGTACCCATGCGGGCCTCCACAAATACACAGTGGGACAACGTAAGGGTCTAGTCGCCGCCGGAAAGCCGCAATACGTGGTTCGGATCGAGCCTGAGCAAAACCGCGTCGTCATCGGGGACGATCACGACACCGCCGGACAGGTTTTCCGGGTGCGTGACGCAAACTGGATCGCGATTGAGAAACTGACCGACCCGATCCACTGTGAGATCCAGATTCGCAACCGCTTCGAGCCTCGTCCGGGAACGGTTTCGGTCGAGAATGGTGAGACGGTCGTTCGCTTCGACACACGCCAGCGTGCCGTGACCCCCGGACAGGCAGCCGTGTTCTACTGGGACGACGTGGTGGTGGGTGGCGCCTGGATCAGTCGTTGACCCCCCCCCCAAAGCCCTTAACCCACCCACACCTTTAACCCCGACGGCAACTGCAGCAATGGAGAACTATTTTAATTACTTCACCGAGATCGAACGTTACTACCAGACACGGAGGGAGAGCTTTACACTGCTGTCCACCTTGGACTGGGTGCTGATTGAAACGTGGAAAGACCAGGGGGTGCCGCTCGAAATCGTCTTGAAAGGGATGGATCGGGCGTTTTCAAACGCGAAACGCAATATCAGTTCGCTCGCCTATTGCGCGAACGCAGTCGCCGCGGTTGCCGAAGAACAGAAAGATCTACGAACGGAAGAGCCGGCTCCACCCGAATTCTCGGCAGCAGAAGTGCAGCGATACCTTGATCGCTTGGCTGATGAAGTCTGCGCTCTCGCAAAGACTTTCCCAGATTTTGATGGACGATTGAACAGTATTGCCGATTCGATCCGGGAGCAGGACACCGCGGATCTACGTACCGGCGAAACAGCGCTGAATGCGCTCGAAGAAAAGCTGATTGCCATTATGAAAATCGCGGCCGAAGAAGATGCCCTCATCGAGGTTCAGCGCACAGTCGAGCTCAGCCTGTCACCGTTCCGTTCGAAAATGACAGTGGAGCAACTGGCAATGCTCGAACAGCAATTATTGAAGCGCAAGTTAATGGAACGCTACGGCGCCCCACGCCTCAGCCTCTTTTATTTGATATGATGCGTATTCCGGACCATCCTGAACACTGATTCCGATCCATCGTGAACACCGATTCCGGGATCGTGAACGCGGATTCCGGGATCCTGAACAGTGATTCCGGTGATCCTGAACACCGATTCCGGCCATCGTGATCACTCGTCGGTAGCGAAGTTTGGAGCTTTTAGGTTCTCCTGAAGCACAGGAGGGCCTTGATGGCAACGAAACGACTACCGATGAGACAGATACGCGAGATTCTACGACTCAAACACGACCAACAGCTCAGCCACCGGGCGATCGCCAGCGCATGTCGCGTGGGCTTGGGCACCGTTGCGGACTACTTGGGACGGGCCAAGCAGGCCGGACTGGAATGGCCGCTGCCCGAAGACCTGGGCGAGGCAGCGCTTGAAGCGCGGCTGTTTCCCCGCGCGGGACCGGGCTCCCGGGAACGGGTGGCTCCGGATGTAGAAGGGATCCACCAGGAGTTGAAGCGTGTTGGAGTCACCCTGCACCTGCTGTGGGAAGAGTACCGAGAAGCGAATCCAAAGGGATATGCCTACAGCCAGTTCTGTGAGATCTACCGGCGTTGGGCCCAGAAATTGAAGCCCTCGATGCGACAGGTGCACCGCGCCGGAGAGAAGACCTTCATCGACTTTTCCGGCAAACGGCCACAGCTGACGGATCCACGGACGGGCAAAGCTATTCCAGTCGAGTTGTTCGTCGCTGTTCTGGGCGCCAGCGGTTACACCTACGCGGAAGCGACACCGAGCCAGAAACTCCCCGATTGGGTCGGCGTGCATATCCGCATGGTGGAGTTCTTCGGCGGATCGAGCCGGATCTGGGTTCCCGACCAACTCAAGAGTGCCATTACCCAGCCCGGCCGCTATGAAGCAGGCGTCAACCGTACCTACCAGGATGAGGCCGAACACTACGGCGCCGTTGTCATACCGGCCCGGCCGCGGAAAGCTCGGGACAAAGCGAAAGTTGAATCGACCGTCCTGGTCGCACAGCGGTGGATCCTGGCCAGGATCCGGAATCGCACGTTCTTCAGTCTGGCCGACTTGAACGGAGCCATTCGAGCGTTGCTGGTGGAACTGAACCAGCGGCCGATGCAGAAGCTTCGAGTATCCCGCCTGGAACTCTACGAGCGGCTGGATCGACCGGCATTACAGCCCCTCCCGACCAACCGGTATGAACAGGCCGAGTGGAAGGACTGTCGTGTCAGCATCGATTACCACATTACCGTGGACCGCCATCCTTACAGCGTGCCCTACCAGTTGATCCATGAGAGGGTGGAAGCGCGTTACACGGCGTCCATTGTCGAGGTCTACTACAAAGGCCGGCGCGTGACGTCCCATCGCCGTCGCTACGATCACAAGCCGTCGACTCTGTCCGAACATATGCCCAGTGCCCATCGGGCCCATGCGGAATGGACACCGTCCCGGCTGATTAGTTGGGCGGAGAAAACTGGCCCCAAGACCGGCCGCCTGGTCGAGGAGATCATGAAACGGTGGCCGCATCCGGAACAGGGGTACCGGGCCTGCCTGGGATTGATGAGTCTAGGTCGCCGCTCCGGCGCCGAGCGGCTCGAAGCCGCCAGTGCGCGGGCGCTGCACTTGCAGTCCTATAGCTACCGCACCGTCAAGAACATCCTGTCGTCGGCCCAGGACCGGTTGCCTTTCGGGGACACCGAAACCCCACCGACGCCCCATCACGACAACATTCGCGGCGCCGCCTACTATGCGGACCCCGAGGAGACGCACTCATGCTAATGGAACAAACCCTGGAGAAGATGAACCAGATGAAGCTATCGGCCATGGTCGAGGCCCTGGAGCAGCAACGCCGCTCGAATCAGTACACGGATCTCGGCTTCGAGGAACGTCTGGGCCTACTGGTGGATGAGGAGTGGACGGCCCGGGAGCACCGCAAGCTCACCCGACGCCTGCGCGCGGCGAAGCTGCGCTACGCGACGGCATCGCTGGAAAACGTCGACTTCAAACATCGTCGCCGTCTGGACCGTTCCCAAGTCCTCGCCCTGGGCTCCTGCGGGTGGATCCAAGACCGGCACAATCTTCTCATCACCGGTCCGACCGGCATCGGAAAGAGTTTTCTGGCTTCGGCTTTCGTCGAACGCGCCTGCCGGCGGGGTTTTAACGCCACCTACGTCCGCATGCCTCGGCTCTTGCACCAACTGGCGGTCGGCCGTGGCGACGGCTCCTACACCCGAGTCCTGGCCCGTCTGGCCAAAACCGATCTGCTGGCCATCGACGACTGGCTCCTGGCCCCGCTGCGCGACGCTGAACGCCGGGACCTGATCGAAGTCGTCGAGGAACGGAGCGAACGTTCCGCCATCTTGATCGCCAGCCAGCTCCCGGTCCCCGACTGGCACGGCGTCATTGGCGACCCGAACCAGGCCGACGCCATCTGCGATCGCCTCCTCCACAATGCGCACCGTATCGAACTGAAAGGGGCATCGATGCGGCAAACCAAGACCCAACCCAAGACGTTGAAGGAGTCCCGATGATCGGCGAACCGCACCCACACGCCGCCGCCAGGGGGTACTCCAGGCCGGCCCCGGACCCAATCGTCGCTCCTGCGCAATCCTCGCGCGAAGGAAGTGCAGGAATCCGGGTCCGGGCGCGGAACGCGCGCCTCACGCAGGGCACGGGGCCTGTGGAAACTGCCGCAGCCGTGCAAATGGGAATGGTGGCCTTCGGCCGACTTTCTCTTGATCATTTCCACCGCTGCTTGCAAAAGCCTCCGCAAAAAACGCTCCCGGCTTTCGCACAGTTACACACAGGCCGGCGGCGATTTATCACAATAATTTTGGAAAGGACTAAAACAGGGAAAACCTGGACTCTGAAGGAATAAACTGAGACGCTAACCCGTCGCTTCGCTCCGGCGAGTGTTCACGATGGCCGGAATCGGTGTTCATGATTCCGGAACTGGTGTTCACGATCAGCGGAATACCCAATATGAGCAAGAAGAACTAACGCAGAGGCGCAGAGAACGCAGAGTTTTATCTGTCTGCTCGGCGACCTCTGCGGCTTCTGCGTCTTTGCGTTAATAAGATTCATGCGAATACGAATTGAAAAATTGGTCTATGGCGGGGCGGGGATCGCACGGACCGAAGAAGGCGTCATCTTCGTTAGCAAGGTTCTGCCTGAAGAACTCGTTGAAGTCGAAATCGCAGACCGGAAGAAGGACTATGCCAACGCCCGATTGGTCAAGGTGATCGAGCGGTCCCCTCACCGGAAATCTCCTGTTTGCCCCAATTTCGGCACCGTCGGATGCTGCAGTTGGGACTACATCGCTTACGACAACCAGGCGGAGATCAAGGAATCGATCATTCGGGATAGCTTGTCTCGACTCGGACATATCGAATGGGACCAAGCGATCGATCGAATCACTGGCATAGAGCACGGTTACCGGATACGGGCCAAGTTCCACGTAGAGCACAGCCGCTTGGGTTTCGTCCGGGAACAAACCCACGAATTCGTAGCGATCACCGAATGCGCGGCGCTGATGCCCGCCTTGAACATCTTCATCGGTGAAGCAAACCGAGCGCTCCGAAAGCCAGGACTGGGAAAGACAGAAAGCGTGCATGCCATTGGTTCACCCGAAACCGGGGAGGTCGCAGCTACATTCCATGGTGGGCGTGAGCGGGCTTCGTGGACCGATCGCCTGCCCCGTACACGCGTCATGGGTATCGAGTATCGCCTCCGTCCGGATAGTTTCTTTCAACCCAACCAATACCTGGTCAAAACGATGGCTTCAGAAGTTATGGGGGCAACGGAAGGCAGTAAAGTGGTTCTCGACCTGTTTTGTGGAAGCGGCTTCTTTTCCCTGCTTGTTGCCCGCCAGGCATCCCGCGTCATTGGAATCGACCGCCGTTCGATCGCGAACGCGCAATGGAATGCTCAGCGTAATGAGATCAAAAACGTCGAATTCGTCAAGGCCGCCGCGTGGGCTTTCTTGATGAAATCCCGCGTAAAACCCGACACGGTCGTGCTTGACCCTCCCCGAACGGGCGCAGGCAAGGGCATCGTCCACAAAATTATCGCTCTCGAACCTGCGAAGGTCGTTTACGTCTCCTGTAATCCATCGACCTTCGCTCCCGAAGCCAGACTGCTGCTGGACGGAGGCTATGAACTGAGATCTTTCAAGTTCGTCGACCAATTCCCCAACACACACCATATCGAAACTATCGCCGTGTTTGAACGATCCTAATAGGTTCATAGGACCTAATACGAAGGCACGAAGTTAACGAAGATTCAGGGAGAATATTCGGGTCCAGATCTCCGCCGTCTTCGTGTCGAAAACTAGGCTTTCAGATCCAACCCTTTGTCGTCAGTGGTACAATTCTTGTGCCCACCCGTAGTCACTGAAAACCATTGCCACCACTCGTCCCTCCTCTGATCGCTCTTTTGGGGGGGATCCTCGCGTCCCCATATTTGGACATTTATTTCGTTTGGATTACCTTTCCTCTAGCGCTGCTGATAGCCATCGCCCGAAGCCGATATGCATTCCTTGCTATCTTTCTACTCGGTGGGATTCTCACATCACGCCAGGAAATACGCCCCCCAGAGATTCCCGACGATGGGTATCCGGTGCGCATTGTGGCCGTACTCGAAGGTGCCCCGGAGTATCGTGCCCCCGGCTACTACCTGAACGCACGCATCCTGTCGGTTGGCGAAGTCGAATGGTGGGGACGCGCCAGGCTCTCATACTTTCCGGCTGAGGAAGACCTCGAGCGACTCTTTCGTCAACTCGATCTGGGTTCGCGAGACAGGATCGAAGTTCTGGTTCGTCTGCGCCCACCGAACTCGTATCGAAATCCCGGCGCTTTCGACTACCGCCGGTACCTCGAAGGCCAGGGCGTCTACTGGACCGGATCGATCCGAAACCCTCGACTGATCCAGGTCACCGACAGGGGATGGCATGGGGGGGACCTGTTACGGCACTGGGTCACCGAACGCATTGCCAGTCACTTCGAAGACGGCAGCACCACTCAGGCGCTGGTTCTGGGCATGGTTTTAGGACAGCAACGACGCCTGCCGGCAGACGACGCCCGAAAGTTCCGATCAGTGGGGCTGGTCCACTTGCTCGTCGTGTCCGGATTCAACCTGGCCTTGGTCGCCGCCCTTGCGCTCTGGCTCGGCCGGCGCATCCCTCTAGGGACTTACCGGAGGACGGGGAGTCTCATTTTCGCGCTCGTCGTCATATGGGCTTACGCCTTATTGGTGGACGGACAATCGCCCGTCGTGCGGGCTACTCTGATGGCCAGTCTTATGCTGACCGGCAACCTGCTGGACCGAGGCTACGCGATTTGGAATGCCCTTGCAGCAACTGCGATCGCGATCCTCATCATCGCTCCACCCACTCTGGCAGACCGCAGTTTTCAGTTCACCTTTCTGGCGGTCCTGGGAATATTGCTCTTGTCCCTCCCCTTGATCCGATGGGCGCTGGGATGGGTCCGCCCCGCGACACGGCACCTAAACAACCCTGATCTTGACGCGCACCTGGATCCGGAAATCGCGGATTGGCGGGTTTCCCGACGCCTTTGGTGTGAACTCCGCGGGTGGCCCCTTTGGACAGCCACAAGTCCGTGGAAAGTTGGGCTCATTCTGGCTGAGGCATTGTGCGTCACCTGGGGCGTCCAGTCTCTCCTCCTGCCGCTGACGGTGGAGTCCTACCATCAGGTCTCAGCCTTAACTCTTCCTCTGAACGTCGTCGGCGCTTTGGTCGCGGCGTGCATCACACCGATGGGACTTATCTTGATCTTTCTGCCCCAACCCCTTTCGGGCGGCGTGTCTTGGGTAATGACTCGTATTCTTGATCTCTTCGTCTGGTCCGTCGACTCAGGGATTCAATTGCCTGGCGGAAGCCTCCGGGTGCCCTCACCCCCAACGTGGATTTGGATCCTCTACGCGGTCGTGATGACGGCCCTCATGTGGGCACTCCATCGGCGGTCCCATTCCGGCGTGATCACGGCGGCTTCGCTCATTTCGATTCTGACGGTGACGATCGTTCTGGGGGATTTCTCGCCAACCGCACCCCTACATCCCACTTTGACTTTCATCGACGTGGGCCAGGGTGACTCGGCTTTGATCGAACTACCGGATGGCAAACGCATCGTCGTAGATGGAGGAGGCGTCTTTTCGGGTGGATACCGCTCCCTCCACGAGACCGGTACGTTTTCGATCGGCGAAGATGTCGTCAGCGCCTATCTTTTCTCCCTGGGACTTCGGCGGCTCGACGCCATCGCTCTGACCCACGCCCACCACGATCACATGGACGGCCTCTTCGACTTGATTCGGAATTTCGAAATCGGCGAAGTCTGGCTTGGAAACAATCCTGTCGTGCCCCGCTACAGTGAATTGATCCAGGAAATCTATCAACACAACATACCCATCCGCTGGCTGGCGGCGGGAGACCGGATTGGCCCCTTTCGTGTGCTCAATCCCCCCAGCAACCAAGCTCCTGCCTCACGAGTGCGAAACGACGACTCTCTGGTGCTGATGCTGGAATGGGAAGGGTCAGAGGCTCTTCTGACAGGAGACCTTGAACGCGGCCTGATTGGCCTGCCGGACTATGTTGATGTCCTTAAGGTTCCCCACCATGGAAGCAAGAACACACAACTGAGCATACAGGCAGGTATACCCGTCATCTCGGTAGGGGCCAATAACCGCTTCGGTCACCCCGACCCGTCAAAGCTCCCAGCCCTGCGAACCGATAACCTTGGAGCCATCCAAGTGACCCTCGAACCCGGCGGACCTGAAGTTGCTTTCCCCGGCCTGTAAGACAAGGCTTCAACGCCGAGACGCAGAGGACGCTGAGAAAATTGAGGAAACCTAGTTCTCCAGCAAATCAACCCTGCGACCTCTGCGTCCTTCGCGCCTCTGCGTTAAAAGTCTCCTATTTCGATCGTGTTGACTCTCTGGAGGGGGTTGTGTAAGCTAACTTGCTGTAGGAAAGACACTAAGCCAAGTGGTGCCGGCGCTCGGGCCCAAGGTTGAGGCATCCTGTTCTTAAAAATAAACCACTATATCTAGGGGTATCTTCTGTGGATCACCGCTACCGTCGGCTCATTTACAACGCAGTTTTCTGGCTGCCGCTGCTTGCGGCTTGTTCCGGCGGCAACCGCCAGATTGTACAGGCACCACCTCCTACGATCGAGAATTCCACGCCCGCGTCTGTCGATCAGAATCCGAGCGTCTCCAAAAACCAGGCAGCGCCCAACACGCTTGAACATGTTCTTAACGACGTGAAAGCTCTGAGGGAGAGCGGCGAGGAGCACCGAAGGGCTGGCAACATTGACCGGGCACGGCACGATCTCGAAGAGGCGCTGGAAATGTTATGGGACTACTCCAGGGAGTACGAGACTGGCAATTTTGAGATCGAGCGCGAAATCGACTACACGATCGTGCTCCTCCAGACCTTCA
Source organism: Terriglobia bacterium (assembly GCA_965218085.1). Taxonomy (GTDB): domain Bacteria; phylum Acidobacteriota; class Terriglobia; order 20CM-2-55-15; family 20CM-2-55-15. The sequence continues at coordinate 2,407,690 of CBDCKF010000002.1, forward strand.
GACCTTGAAAGCCGTCAAAGAGACCGAGAGAGCGGCGATAGACGCTTTGGCTGGACTGGAACCATCGACCGAAGACCTCGACCCATCGCTCAGAGAGCAGGCAGAGTCCGAGGTGGAGGCGTCGGATTCGGCCCTGCCGATCCAGATTCACGATCGGGTCCTCTCCTTCCTGGAATATTACACCGCGGGTAACGGTCGCAGGACAATGGAACTGGGCTTGGAACGCGTCGGCCGGTATGGCCCGATGATCCGCCGCATCCTCCATGAAGAAGGCGTGCCCGAAGATCTGATTTACCTGGCCCAGACCGAAAGCGGATTCAAGCCGCAAGCCCTTTCTCGGGCGGCGGCGAAGGGCATGTGGCAGTTCATCGATTCACGCGGCGAAGAATACGGTCTGCGGCAGACCTGGTGGATTGATGAGCGTTCCGACCCGGAGAAATCGACCCGGGCGGCCGCCCGGCATCTCAGTGACCTTCACGAGAGGTTCGGAGACTGGAACCTCGCAATGGCCGCGTACAACTCCGGCCCGGCACGCGTTCAGGGAGCCATCCTCCAAGCCGGGGTCGCCGATTTCTGGGTTTTGGCTGAACTGAATCTGCTTCCGCGAGAGACCCGAAACTATGTACCTACGATTCTGGCTATGACCTTGATCGGAAGGAACCCTTCCAGGTATGGCTTCGATGTCCGTCCCGCCGACGCACTGGAAGTCGAGCGTGTCCCTGTGGCGCAGGCCACCGACTTGCGCGTCATCGCAGAAGTTTTGGAACTACCCCTGGCAACCATCGAAGAATTGAATCCACACGTTCTGAGATGGGCAACACCCCCTCAAGACGATGAATTTGAATTGATACTTCCAACAGGATATTCCGGTTTGTTTGACGAGAAAATTGCGCCGCTCACTGAAAGAGACCGTCTGCTGTTCCGGTATCACGTCGTGAGTCTCGGCGAGACGGTTTCACACTTGTCCCAGCGATACGGCGTCTCAATTTCGGCCATCAGCGACACGAACCGCCTGAGCGACCAACATATGGTCAAGATTGGGCAAAGCTTGATCATTCCCCTGAGTGGAATTCCCGTACCTGAAACCTCCAACACCAAGGGCTCACCACCCGCACAAGCGCCGGACGTCTATCGGATCCGCCGCGGCGACACCCTATCGGAGATCGCCGCTAACTTCGGCATCACAGTTAACGACATCAAAAGTTGGAACGATATGTCGTCAAACCTGTTGATTGCAGGAGACACCTTGCGGCTGGGCACGACCCAGGACACTGCGCAGGACTCAATCTCAGCCGCAGACCGCTCCGATAAGCGCGTCTACAGCGTTCGGTCCGGTGACACGCTCAGCCAGATTGCCTTCTCCCACAGGACCTCGGTCGATGCCATCCGTACCTGGAATCTGGAGAGGGACCTGAGCATCATCCGTCCCGGAGACCAGCTTACGATCTACTGCACTTCCGCGACGATTTGCTGAGCCTCTTCCGCTGGTCCAGTGTCTTAAAGAAGGTGTCTTAAATAATAACGACCCGCCCGGGCTTGGACCGTTTCAGCCATAAGTTATTTATTTAATGCTACTTATCAGTAGTGTCCCAACGTTTAGATGGGCGTCGCCCACAGGTTATTGAGAATGGTCATGTTAGATCGGCTGAGAGCCAAAATCGATTTGAATTTGATTGCGTACTGGCGGCATCCTTCCGCGACTTTGCGGCAGGAGGCGGCCTATGAATTCCGGCAAGACGATCTTCTCTCAGCTGATGGACTTTCTTCCCCGTCAAGACTTTCGTCGATGCGTCGATCGCTACCGTGGCAACTACAAACTCCAACGTTTTTCCTGCTGGGATCAGTTTCTGTGCATGGCGTTCGCGCAATTGACCTACCGGGAGAGTCTGCGCGATATCGAAGCCTGTCTGCGTTCGGCTGGCACGAAGCTTTATCACATGGGCATTCGCAGCCGCGTCTCCCGCAACACCCTTGCGAATGCGAATCAGGTGCGCGATTGGCGTATCTATGCCGACTTCGCCCAGACGCTGATCTCCATGGCTCGCGAGCTCTATGTTGGCGACAGTTTCGGTGTCGACCTCAAGCAGACGGTTTACGCACTCGATGCCACAACGATCGATCTGTGTCTTTCCCTGTTCCCGTGGGCACGCTTCCGCAAGCACAAGGGAGCTGTCAAACTGCACACGGTTCTGGATCTGCGCGGCAATATTCCTTCCTTTATCCTGATTACACACGGCAAAGTTCACGACCTCCATCTTCTGGATCAACTCGCCTTCGAGCCCGGAGCCTTCTACATCATGGATCGCGGTTATCTGGATTTCCGGCGCCTGTACAAAATCAGTGTCGCGGCGGCGTTCTTCGTGACACGCGCGAAAAAGAATTTCGTCTTCAATCGTCTTTATTCACTCGATGTGGACAAGTCCACCGGAGTCCTCAGCGATCAGATCATCAGCCTACGCGGCTTTTACTCTCGCAAGCGCTATCCAGAAAAACTCCGCCGCATTCGCTTTCTCGATCGAGAGCACAACAAGTACCTCGTCTTCCTGACCAACAATTTCGCGCTGCCAGCGGCGACCATTGCCCAACTCTATCGCTGCCGCTGGCAGGTCGAACTGTTCTTCAAGTGGATCAAACAGCACCTACGCATCAAGGCGTTCTACGGCACAACCCCCAATGCGCTGAAGACTCAAATCTGGACCGCCATCTCGGTCTATTTGCTTGTTGCCATCGTGAAAAAACGGCTCAATGTCAACGCCAGTCTCTACCGAATTCTCCAGATCGTCAGCGTCACCGTTTTCGAAAAAACGCCCCTTTTAAAGGCCCTTTCCGCCCTCGACTATCAAGATTCAGACTCGGAGAACTCCAAACAACTGAATCTATTCAACTAACGTTGGGACACTACTGGCTACTTATGTCTATTACAGAAGTCCGATCCGATGGCGGTTCCCCTACGTAGTAAATTATCAGGAATTCTTATTTAACTTTTTCCAATTGGGGGCGTCAAAAACCCCTGAAATGGACACGATTACATTGAAGCGGGCTCCCAAGAGAGAAGCGGCCTCCGAGGAAGACCGACTACTGGTCGAACAGGCTCAGGCGGGTGATCGTGAAGCCTTCGAACAATTGGTCCACCGCCATGACCGTGATATCTTACGCCTTGCGTTTCATATGCTTGGCAACCGCGAAGAGGCGCGAGAGGTCTTTCAGGACACCTTCCTGAAAGCGTTCCGTTCCATAGGGCGCTTCCGCTCAGACTCCAGCTTTTACACCTGGATCTATCGGATCGCGACCAACGTTGCGCTGGACCGTCTCCGCAAGCGTCAGACTTTGCGTGAGGAGATATCCTATGAGGCCGACACGGAAGCCCATCCGGATCGACCCGCGCTAAAAGACACGCTTGAGGAAAAAAGCTATTACAGCAACCCTGAACGGCGCCTGTACGGCCGGGAAATCGGCGAAAGAATTCAGGAAGCTGTCGGGACGCTGTCGGAAAAAGAGCGTTTGGTTTTTGAATTGCGGCATTACCAGGGCTTGAGACTGCGGATGATCGGTGAAATCATGGGCAGCACCGAGGAAACCGCGAAGAACTACCTGTTCCGGGCCACTCAAAAGTTGAGAACCTATCTGACTCAGGTGTAAAGTCGTTCATCGAAGAAGAACTATGAACTGTCGAGATCGCCAGCACGATATCGTCCTCTTTTTATATGACGAATTGGGGAACGAGACCAGAAACGAACTCCGTGTCCATATGGACGCGTGTGCCGAGTGTCGGCAATTCCACGAGAACGAAAAACAAGTCCACTTCAGCCTGACAGAAGATTTCTCTGAATGGGAAGTCCCCGCCGATTTGCTGATGGAATCCCGCCGTGGTCTCTCAGAGGAACTCGACAGGCTTGAAGAGAAACGCTGGCGTTGGAGGATGCGGGCAATCGTTCCCCCGTTCCTGAGGGTGCGCCTGCTGGAGTCTGCCGCACTTGTATCCATTGGACTCGCGGTAGGCGTCTTTGTCATGAACGAACGCGTACTCCTCCCCTCACCTCCCGCCGAAGTCGACCAACTCGCTGCGAACCTCACCGCAATCCCCGAAGGCGCCGATGTTTCAAACCTGAGAATTACGGAGGCCGACCCGACTACCGGCCGGATACAACTCAGCGGAGAGCTTGTGCAGCCGATAAATCTCCAGGGGAATATCGAAGATCCCAATGTTCGGAACCTGCTGTTCGGGGCATTGAGTTCTCCAGACAACCCCGGTGCCCGGCTCCAGGCTGTTGAGTTGCTGGCCCGGAATCCCAGAGATCCCAGCGTGAAGGAAGTTTTGATCGGCGCTCTTCTCAGCGATGAAAATATTGGCGTGCGTCTCTACGCATTGGAAGGGTTACAGTCATTTTCCGATCAAGATGACGTCCGTCAGGCGTTAATCTACGCTCTCGAAAATGATCAGAATCCAGGGGTGCGGGTCAAAGCTATCGAGGCTTTGACGCCTCTAACCGCGGATGAAGCGATGGAAGGGATCGTTCAGGAAGCAATTCGAGACGATCCGAACGCTTACATCACGATGCGGGCGTTGCAGTTTGTAGGTACTGGAAATTGATTAAGAATGACTTGATGCCAATAGCCAGACGCGGCGGCTGGGCCTTCCTCGCAATCCTTATAATCCAATCCGCTGTTCTCGCCGAATGTCCTGTTCCGCCGGGTGGTGCTGTGTTTGTGCGAGTACCGGTCGGAAATCTGGTTGTCGATACCTCGGCGACCGAGGTCGAGGCCCAGGTATCGAACTCTGCCATCGAGGTCCAGGAATTGTGTTTCGCAGATCACGTTGAAATTAGTGGTATCGCTCCCGAGCGTGTGTACGGTCCCATCGACTGGGAGATTCGGGTGCCCGACTCCGTGAGCCTGGATCTGGTCACCTTTGCCGGCTCGATTCGAATTGCCAATACGGACGGTAACGTTACAGCCCGAACGACAGGCGGATCGGTAATCGTTGGCGATATTGGCGGCGATGCAGCAATGGTCACCCAGGGAGGATCCATTCTTGTAGGTAACATCGGCGGGAGCGCGGAACTTCGAAGTCTGGGCGGGGAAATTCAGATCGGAAACGTGGCCGGTAACGCTGAGCTCGAAACTCTGGGGGGACCCATTTCAACGGGAAGCGTTTCGGGACAGCTTCGAGCCGAGACAGCCGGTGGATCGATCAACATCCAGGAGAGCCAAGGAGAACTCACCGCGATTACTCTGGCGGGTGACATCGTGATTGGGTCAGCAGGACGGACAACGGTTCGAACAGCGGGTGGCAATATTGTCGGTCTTGTGATCCGCGGACCATTCCAGGGCTCCACAGATATAGGGAATATCCGTGTCGATAGAGCCGAATCGTCGATCGAAGCCCAGGCGGGCATCGGAGACATAGAGGTCCAACTGATTCCGTTGTCGTTAGACGGTGACCTTCATATCAGCCTGGATACAAATTCCGGAAACATCCGACTTGTGATCCCGGATAACCTGCCGGCCGACGTGGTCGCCAGGGTAGATCGTGGAGTTCGCTTCGGGCAGAGCATCCGTTCTGATTTTCCGTTGGAAAGCGTCAATTCCAGACCCAACCTCCCGGCGTTTTTTCCACAAGCATTCATGTCCGCATCGATCCGCTCCGAGTTGATACTGAATGGCGGTGGAAATCGCATTCAGGTCCACACGTCCCAGGGATCCATCGAAATCCTCAGCCCCCCCCGTTAAGCCTTTAGTTCAACTCAAACCACGTTTATCAACACATAGACTGGAAGATTTCAACGTAGAGGCGCAGAGACGCTGAGCTTTGAGTCTGTGAAGAATTTCGCTTAAGCCTGGTATTGAGGGTTCCAACAGCAGCATCGTTGACTACAACCCAGTAGTTTCCGGCAAAGGGAGACTGTTCGCAGCCTATCTTCTCTGCGTCTTTGCGTCTCTGCGTTGAAATTTTCCGTCTTACTCTTGTCCGCGGAGGATCACGATCTTGGCGAAGGAGGGGCTCAGGTACTTCACGGCGATTGCTCGAACCTGAGCCAGCGTCACTTGACGGATCGCCTCAGTGAACCCGGAAACTGATTCGATGCCATTACCGGCAATAACGGCGCGAGCGAGGGCGAGCGCCCGGCCGCGTCGTGTCTGAAGTCTGATCTCATGCGCCCCGACCGAATAGCTGATTGCCCGATCCAGTTCTTCGTCAGTTATCCCAGCCTCAACCAGGCGGATTATCTCAGTCTCTAGGGAAGCGCGGACCTGCTCTTCGTTTTCGGGCGAAAACGCCGTGTATGCGAAAAACGCCCCGGAGCGGCTCAGGAAGCGATCGAAGACCCGAACTGTGTAGGCCAAACCCTGCTCTTCGCGGATCTTTTCGAACAAGCGACCGCCTAAACCGGACAGAACGTTTTCAATCACGATCAGGGGCAGGCGGTCCCGGTGAGATAACAGGGGTCCGATCGTGCCGTACACCATCGCGCTCTGCCTCCGGTCAGCTGTCTCGATCCGTTCCTCTCTCTCCAGCGCGGCGGCGGGCACCGGTAATCGTGAAATATCGCGCTCGCTAAGATCTTCGTTCGTCAAAGTCTCCGTGATCGACGCCACCAGACCGGTCCCGTTCGTATCTCCAACGATGACGATCAGCGGGACCAAGGTTCGCTGATGCAGGCGGTGCCACTCGCTGAGATCGTCAGCAGTCAGCACATTCAAGGATGACTCCGTTCCAACGGCGGAACGCGCATAGGAATGCCCGTCAAATGCAGTTTCCATGAACAACTGGACGGGATAACGCAGGTTGTCCTCGCGGAGTTGGGAAATTCGAGCGTTCTGCAGGGCCCGTTCCTGCGCGACCTGATCTTCGGGAAACGTTGGGTCTTGAAGCACCTCCACAAGGATCTCCAAGGCCTCGTCGATCTGGCCGCTCACGCCGTCGAGAACGTAACCGAAGAAATCCGGATCGTTGACGATTTCGATCTTGGCTCCCGCGTTTTCAAGACGGCGTGAGATGTCTGCAGTGTTATATCGCCGCGTACCCCGCAGCGCGCTGCGAAGCATCAATTCCGTAATGCCGGCATTGCGTTGGGATTCGTACAGGCGGCCACCCGGGTAGAAAATTCCGAACGAAACCAGAGGCAGGCGATGATCTTCGAGGACGTAAACTTCCGGTCCCCTCAATACTTGACGGCGCACAGGCGGACGGACCAGGTCGAGTACGACTTCGACATCCGGCATCGGAACACTCGCTTGAACAGGGAATTCTTCGACGCTCCGCTCGACGAAGTCGACGGGAATTCTGTCGAGAACGTTAGCGGTAAAATCGTCGTTCGAGAAGGAGCGGGTCACCGCATTCGGAAGGTACTCAAACAGCCCCAGGTTGGTCCGCGTCAGATGCTCCCCGGCCACCCGCTGGACATCTTCCCGGCTTACGGCCTGAATGCCTTCCAGATACAGATCCATCCGTCTCCAGTCGCCCAGAGCTTCCTGTCGAGCCATCTCGTCGGCAAGCGACTCGACGGTCTCCAGCCTTTCGTAGTACTCCTGCGCGATCAAAGTCTGGGCGCGCGCCAATTCTTCTTCGCCTACGCCGAATCGCTGGACGCGTTCAATCTCTTCAAGGGCCGCCACCTCGGCATCCAGGGGCATGGAAGTTTCCAGCCGCAACTGGAAATAGCCGAGTCCGTCGAAACCGACAAAGGCAGACGTCGCGCTGTGAATCACTCCGCGTTCATCACGCAGAAACTGATTCATACGAGACGCCCGTCCCGAGGTAAGAATAGCTGACAGAACATCCAACACATAGGCGTCGCCCGAGAGTCGATCCGGGACGTGATATCCGAGTGCAACCTGGGAATACTCTATCGGTCCGCGTTCCCAGTTGTAGCGAAACGTGGACTGTACCGGTTCCGCTGGCCCACGATCACGTTCAACCTGGGTGTCAGACCGATCGCTGTAGAATCGGACTACCTGGTCGAGCATCTCCTCGCGATCAAACTGACCCACAACGGCTAGGATAATGTTGGAAGGCTGATAATAGGCCTGATAGAAGTCCGCGAGGTCTTCCCGAGTCAGTGCCCTGAGTTGTTCAGGGGAACCAATCCTCCAGCGACGCATCCGATGTTCTTCGAACGCCGTCGCATACAGGCGCTCCACAGCCACAGCCGGAGGGTTGTCCAATTTTCGGTTGTTCTCCTGAATAACGACCTCGATCTCGCGTGCGAGTTCCGCGGCATCGAAAGTGGGATTAAAGAGCGCGTCGGACTGGATGTCCATCGCTTGCACTGCGTTTTCGGAAGGAACAACCGTGTGGTAGACCGTTCGTTCGTAATTCGTATAAGCGTTGAGCGAACCGCCCAACGCCTTGGTCTCGCGAGCAATCTGCCCGACCCCGCGTCGCTCGGTGCCTTTAAAGATCATGTGTTCGACAACATGGGCAATGCCCGAAACGGGATCCGGCTCGTCAAAGTACCCCGCTTTGACATGAGTCGTGACGCTCGTCAGAGGAATGGCGTTGTTCTCGCGAATGAGAACCGTCAGCCCGTTTTTGAGTATGACTTTCGTCGTCTGTCCGGAATCTTCTCTAAGAATATATGGCCCCAAGATTTCTCCTCCCACGTTCACAAACCCATCCGGATCGGGTAGTTGGGGAATCGGGATGATCTGAAGGAAAAGAAGGAAAAACAGCGACATGCCAATATTTTACCCCACAGTCCGGCTCGGTCTGGAAAGCAATCGGATGAAACGCAGAGACGCGGAGAACGCAAAGGACGCAATCTGATTTATTTTTCTCTGCGTTCTCCGCGCCTCTGCGTTCGGTCCTAATCTTTGATTTCGATATGACGTGTATGAGCGTCGACGTAGGAGAGAAAAATACGGATTGCCCCGGACGGTGTGAAATCGCCTAGGCGTTCAGCCCACTCGATCACGGTCACAGCACCGGGATCTTCCAGGATTTCGTCCAATCCAAGATCGTAAAGGTCACCACCGGCAACGCGATACAGATCGATGTGGTAGATCGTGAAAGGCCCCTGATATCGATTCACCAGTGTAAAGGTAGGGCTTGATACTTCGTCGACGTTGTCCAATCCGAATCCAGCCGCCAAGCCTTTCGTGAAAGCCGTCTTTCCGGCACCGAGTTCGCCAAACAGGAGTATGTGCGACCCCACGTCAAGAGGTTCGGCCAACCGCCGTGCGAATTCAAACGTCTCGTCTTCAGACTGTGACAGGTATTCAGAACCCATGACGTTTATTTAACGCAGAGACGCAGAGGGCGCAGAGAATAAGAAGGCATCGGCTGTGTTAGATCCAGCAGAACGAACTGGTACGGGTTGCCAATAACGGTATGGCTAACCCAACACTTCGCGTTGAAGTAGGCTTAAGCAACCCAGCATCGTCTTCCTCTGCGCCCTTTGCGCCTCTCGGTTGCTCTTACTCACCACGGAGGTCGGCCCAGGCGTCGGGAAGGAATTGGATCAGGTCGGTCGCGACGAGTGTCTCCTCACTCGATTCTGATACCGCCACATCTCCGGCCAAACCGTGCAGGTAGACCGCCAGGCACAAGCGCTCCTCGAAGCTACCCAGATGCGGCTGTCCCAATATGCCGGCGATCATACCGGTGAGGACGTCGCCGCTCCCTGCCGTAGCCATTCCCGGGTTGCCTGTCGAGTTCACGTACGCCCTTCCATCAGGGCAGGCAATCACTGTCCGGAAGCCTTTCAATACAACAAAAAGGTCCTGCCCCATTGCGAACTCCCGTGCAATGTCCAGACGTTCCCTTCCAATGTCGGAAACCGGGCGATCCACGAGTCGGGCCATTTCACCGAGATGAGGGGTAATAACCAGAGGATGATTTCTGCCGCGTAGTTTGTCCACTCGGCCGACGAAGGTATTCAAACCGTCAGCATCCAGGACGACGGGCACCTCGATCCGGCTGATGACTTCACTGATAAGTTGATCGGTTTCGGGATTGCGTCCGATCCCCGGGCCCAACGCGACGAGCGACTTCCCTTCGATCAAAGCTTCGATACGGCCGTAGTTCATCGCGGACAGCGTCCCGTTATCGGTTTCGGGAAGCGGCTCCGTCATCAGTTCAGGCATGTGTCCGGCAACGATCCCGGCCACGCTCTCCGGCACGCCGACTGTGACCAGTCCGGCTCCGGACGCCAACGCGGCATGTCCCGCCATGGCAGCCGCTCCGGCCTTCCCGCGAGAGCCCCCGACGACCAGAATCTTCCCGTAGTCTCCCTTGTGCGTGTCTTCCTCGCGCTGCCAGAGCGCGTCGGGAAAGCTATCGTCTAACAGAAGTTCGATCTGGTGGGAGTCGGATTCCAAAAGCTCATGAGGATTTCCGATGTCGGCAATGACAACTTCACCTGCAGCCTGATTCGCGGGTGGAAAAACCAGGCAAAATTTAGCAGCGGACAGGCTCACTGTCAGGTCGGCGTATACGGTGGGACCCTCCAGATTGCCGGAGTCGGCCCCGCAGCCTGAAGGCACATCGATCGACACCACCATTGCCTGCGGAAAATCTTCGTCCAGCGACTGAACGACGTCTCCCAAAAAGCCCTCGACAGGATTGGATAAGCCCGTACCTAGAAGCGCATCCACAACGATGTCCGCGTCCCCCAGAGCAAGACGCTCTCGATCCCAGTCTTCACGGTTCCTGATGAGGGCAGGTGCGTGTCCGATTGTCGTCAGGATGTCGAGGTTCGCCCGCGCATCACCACCGACAGCATCGATATCTGCAAAAAGATACACCGCGGGAAAGCAATCCCGTTGGATCAGCTGCCGCGCAACCACAAAGCCGTCCCCGCCGTTGTTCCCTTTCCCGCAGAGTATGACGACAGATCTCGTATCCAGGTCCTCGACCCGGGCGTCGATCGCCTCAACGACGCGCATCCCCGCGTTCTCCATCAGTATGATGCCGGGAATGTGGAAGATTTCGCTGGAGGAACGATCGACCTCGCGGATTTCTTCTGCAGTGAGGATTTTCATTCGGGGGAGGGAGGAAAATGGGGTCAGAGCCCTATTTACCTATTTTATATGGTGAAACAGATGTAGCGGGAAATTGGGGAAATAGGGCTCTGACCCCATTTTCCCCAATCATGAGAATCAGTCGCCGCTGACGATCTCGGTCATCTCGCCCAGCAGAGCCTCGACGGGTATCAGTCCGCCAGTCACGTTCTTCCAGGACAGTATGCCATCTTCGTCGATCAGGAAGTAATAGCGCCTTGCAGTCCTCACGTTCCCAGTGTCATTCAGCGCCCCATAGCGCTCAGTGACTTCGAGTTCGGGATCACTCAGGAAGTGGTTCTGTGCACCTGTGGTCTCTTTAAACACCTGCTGTGAAGGCGAGAGATCTCCGGAAATGCCGACGATCTCGATACCCAAATCCAAGAACGCGTCGTAATTATCACCGAACTCGGTGAATTCTCGCGTTCAGCCACCGGTGAAATCTGCGATATAAAACGCAATCAGAACCTTGCTCCGGCCTCTAAAGTCCTCAAGTCCCAGCGTTTCCTCTCCACGCAGTCCCAAAGGGCGCTCAAACTCTGGAGCCGGCTGTCCCACCGCGGGGGTGCTGTCAGCTCCAGGTGCCTGGAGCTGTCCAAAGGCCAGCGCTCCGGAGAGCACCATCAAGACGGGAAGAAGTAAGGTGACCCTCTTCATCAGTCGTCCTCCTCAATATGATGATAGTGCCGCTGTCTCGGCCCGAATCCGGGTCGAGTCCGCGCACACAACTCATGTCAGATACCAAAATATCATATGCTAAGATTTGCGCTTTACGCAACAAGACTAATCTGGCCTAAAGTATAGTTTTTTCAGTCGTTAACCTAGCGGTCCGCAGAACGAACGATCCGCGCCCGGGTCCGTCGAAAGCGAAATGCCACTCTCACACGTCAAGACCCTCGAAGAACAGAGTCTGCTCGAGACCTATGGGCGATACGATATGCTTGTCGACCGGGGCAGCGGTGCCTACCTCTTCGACAAGAGCAACAAACGCTATCTGGACCTTCTAGCTGGAATAGGGGTCAACGCGCTGGGCTACAACCACCCCCGAATGCTTCGCGTCCTCCGAAAGCAAATCAAACGCCCGCTCCATATCTCGAACCTGCTCTACCACGAATACCAGGGACGGCTTGCCCACCGACTGACAGAACTTTCAGGCTTCGACCGGGTCTTCTTTTCCAACAGCGGAACGGAGGCGGTCGAAGGATGCCTGAAGCTTGCCCGGGCACATGCAAACGCTCGGAAGGGAAGCACTGGCAAGAATCGCGTTCTCGCCCTTGAGGGCTCCTTTCACGGACGATCCATCGGGGCCCTCTCGGCCACGCACCCGGTCAAATACCGAACCCCCTTCGAGCCATTGCTGAGCGGGTTCGAATTCGTACGATTCAACGATCCCGAAGATTTGGAACGTCATTTCTCCGATGACGTTTGTGCCGTGATCCTGGAAGCAATTCAAGGTGAGGGCGGCATCCGACCAATATCGGAAGAGTTCTACCGCCGGGCTCGGAGACTCACGGGCGAAGCCGGGGCCGTCCTGATATGTGACGAAGTCCAGTCCGGCCTCGGACGCACCGGACGCTGGTTCGCGCACCACAAGTTTGCAGAACCCGGGGAGCGTGACGCCTTACCCGATCTCGTGTCCCTTGCCAAACCCCTGGGTGGTGGACTACCTCTCGGCGCTATATTAATGAAGGACGAACTCGCGGCGGCGATAGAACCGGGCCTCCACGGCTCAACATTTGGAGGAGGGCCCCTGGCGTGCCGGTTGGGCCTGGAGATGCTCAGGGTCTTCGAAGACGAGCACATTCTGGAGCATGTCCGTGAGGTTGGCGTCTACTTCCGGCAGCAACTCGAAACACTGAGAGACCTGCCTGTGGTTGCCGAGATTCGGGGCGAAGGCCTCATGCTCGCCGTTCAACTGCAGGTGCCGGCCAAAGAGCTCGTAAAGCAATTGCTCGACGCAGGTTTCATCACGAACGCTACGACCGGAACAGTCCTCCGGTTCCTGCCGCCGCTGATCATCCAGAAGAAACAGATCGATAAGTTCATCAAAGTCCTCCGCCCTCTCTTGGAAAATCTGGATGATTGATAGAAGACACAGCCCTTTTCGACCCAGAGGAGCAGAGGACGTCAAGGGTGGTTGCCGAGCCAACCGAAACCACTGCGTCTCAGCGTCTCTGCGTTTGAATCTTTTTCCCCTGAGGTCAAATCGTGAAAATCCTTGAGCAGAAAATTGAGTTTAAGGGTCAGCGGATCGCGGTTCGACGGGATCGGGTCGTCGATGCTTCGGGACGAGAGACGACACTCGAGATCGTCGTCCATCCCGGCGCGGTGTCCATTGTCGCAAAGTTTTCGTCGGGCGAAGTCGTGTTGATCCACCAATACAGGCATGCAACCGGCGAAGAGCTGGTCGAAATTCCGGCGGGAACTCTGGAAGAGGATGAGGACCCAATCGACGCCGCCCATCGCGAACTTGAAGAAGAGACCGGATACAGTGCGAAACAAATGGACCTTCGAGCCACCTATTACACAACGCCGGGGTTCAGCAACGAATTGATGTACCTCTATGAAGCCAACGGGCTGACTTTATCCGAGCAAGCTCTCGACGATGATGAAGCGATCGAAGTTGCCGTGACCCACCGTGATAAAGCCCTCCGGATGATCCAGGAAGGACGCATCCGGGATGCCAAGACCATCGTCGGATTGCTGACGGTCCTCGCCTAGCAACCCGTGGCAGAAGTCTCAAGGGCCGCGTTACGGCCAAACGGGGCTGGATTCTAGGAAGGCGGCGACGAAACAATGCGCATTCATTGGGAGGAGTCGGCGACAACGAAGACGGCCCCGTTTCGCCGTAACCCTTCGGGCGCAGGGGGGTTCGGGCCGCAGGCTTTGTCCCTCGTCGGTCACGATGGGAAGGCATCGCTCCGCTCCTCACTTCGCGCCTGCAACCCGAACACCCCCGTGCGCGGCCCTTGAGACTTCTGCCACGGGCTGCTAGTGTAGTCCGTCACAATTAATGTAACGGCTCTGGCTGTCGCATTTCTGATCATATATGAGGAAAATAATGACCATTAGATCGGAAATCCCTGTGCGGAAGGAAGTCGGACGGCTTGGCCGAAGCCGCAGTGTGTCGGTCTGGCTCGGGGAACGGTCCGAATAAGGTACAGCCTGTTAGACGGGGACCACTAGGCAACGCTGATCCACTCCTGAGGTGCACTCATCAAACATTCACAGCCGTCCTCGGTGATGACGAAGGTGTTTTCTACTCCGGCGCCGCCAATACCCGGATAAAACACTTTAGGTTCCATCGCCAGAACGACTCCCGGCTCAAGAGGTTCATCGAAGCGGGGGGCGATTACAGGAAATTCATCCAGCTCAAGCCCGACACCATGCGCGATAAAACCAACCTGGTTCTCACCCGCCCCCATGAAGTGAGATGCGTAGTCGGTGCCGGTCAAGCGTTCCTGGGCTAAGGCGTAGATCTCGCTGGGGACATTGCCAGGCTTGAGTTGCTCTTCCAACCAGGCGTTCAATTCCAGAATAAATGCGTGCGTGTCACGGACTTTCTCCGAAGGTTCCCCCAGCGAATAGGCTCTGGAACCGTCGGCGATGTAGCCTCCACACCCGCCCACGATATCGACCATCACGGGTTCCCCGCGCACCAGAGGTTTACGGCTCGCCATCAACGGCACCGCCGGATAGAGACCCCGAACTCCCACGGGCCCATCGAAACTGTGCGGATACGCGCTCGTATCCCCAAAAGCGACCGCGCCATAGTGCATTTCCATATTGAATCGGCGCAAACGGGTGAAACCCTGGTGCCCCTCCATGCGCATCACATACTCGATCCGTGCGCCTAATTCGAACTCTCGCATCCCTTCTCGAAGCTGAGTCGGAATGTCGAGAAACGCAGTGTCCACCATACCTGCGGCCCGACGGATTTGTTCGATTTCGAATTCGGTCTTGACCGAACGGGCTTTCCTCAGAGTTGGGGAGGCGTCTACGAAGTCTCGGTTGGGGAACACCTTAGCGATCTGCCGATGAACGGCCACCGGCACGACGTCGAGTTCCAGGCCAAGAGTCTCGCCCGGTGAAGGGATCAAACCCGGAAGCTCCGAATATTTCTTTAACGGAACGACATGTGTGAGCGCCGACTCCCTCGTAGTACGAGAGAGACTTTTCCGCACCGCAAAGATGGGCTCGCCTTCAGCCGGAAACCATAAAACACCGTCCTGAACCGTGCCGCTCAGATAGAACTGGTCGACGTTCTGAAGCACGATCAACGCATCGCAGTCCATGACACGACGGACACGGGCCCACCGCCGTTCGAGTTCGTCTCTGGGGACATACTCCATCAAGGAAACCTCCAATTGAGCTTCAAGCTATCCAAGTCCAGCCTCCATAAAGCGTTCGGATCTCAACACGAAGACACGAAAGGAACGAAGCGGCACGGAGAAATTTGATACTTAAGTTTTCCTTCGTTCTCTTCGTGTTGAACTCTTACGCTCCACATTCAGTAGAGCGTTCGAAGCAGAACCTTGGCGCAGAATTATATACGGTAGCCCGGTCCCGCCTGTCCCCTTTCAAGTGAACGCGGCCGGTTTTCCTGATATGATTTCAGTGAACTTCGGATGAGGGAAAGCGGTGAGATGCCGCTACTGCCCCGCAACTGTAAGACGACAATTTCTCACCCTACAGCCACTGCCGCTGAGAAGCCGGCGGGAAGGCGTTATCGCATACTGTGTCGTCGAGTCAGGAAACCTCCCGAGGGAATAACCTTTCGAGGGAGAGGAAGCCATGTCTGCACCTTGTCTGTTGCTGCTCCGCCTTGCGAAACGTGTGAAACCCGATCACCTCCTTGCTGTCTTGCTGTCATTGGCTTTGTCTGCATGCGCGGCGCCACCTGCGCCCAATTCCCCGATCACCGGACCCAAACGTGTTGTGTCCCTCGTACCTACTGTTACTGAGACTCTTTTCGCGTTGGGCGCCGGAGATCGCATCGTAGGTGTTAGCGATTTCGACAACTATCCACCCGAAGCCATGGATCGTCCGCGAGTCGGGGCCCTCATCAATCCAAATATCGAGAAGATCTTTGAGCTACAACCCGACCTGGTCATCACATACGGTACGCAGTCGTTGCTCCAGGAGCGACTCGCTGCCGCCGGAATCCGCCAGTACGCTGTCGTGTCCGGAAGCGTCCAACACGTCCTGGATTCCATCCGGGCGGTCGGGGTTGAAATGGGATTGACGGCGGAAGGTGAGAGGCTTTCGTCTGAAATTGAGGCGGCATTGGATGCCATTCGACAGGGCTCCGGCGAATATCGTCCCAGGGTGCTCCTCGCCCATAATCGCGAGATCAGCATGATGGGTTCTTTTTATACCGGGGGCGCCCGATCTTACTTCAACGAATTGATAGAGATAACCGGCGGCCAGAATATTTTCAGCGACGTGGACGAAAACATTTTCCAGCCCTCTCTCGAAGAGGTTTTCGAACGCGCTCCTGAAGTCATCATCGAATTGCTTCCGTCGGATTCAGATGGAAGGGCACGTATCGACCAGCGCCTGGAAGATTGGCAGGCACTGGCGGCGGTCCCCGCGGTTCGCGACGGCCGCGTCTACGTCCTTACCGGCGACCACCTGCTTCTGGTAGGCCCACGCCTCCACCTGGCTGCGGCCGAGATTGCGAACGTCATTCAGGGTGGAGCAGAATCTTCAACACGAAGACTGGAAGGTAGGAACGAAACACGAATTATTTCTTCCGCCAACTGACCCGCGTATATTCGTGATAACAGATCAGGCGAACTGATTGGCGGTCTCTTGGATTAAATTCCAGGCGGCTTTAACATGCGCCTCCGTTGTACGAATACTCCCAACAGAAAAACGAAGAATGACGTCGCCATTCAGCTTCGTATGAGACAGGTAAACAGGCCCTCGACGGTTCAGACTTTCAAGAAGCTGTTCGTTCGCTTCGTTGGACCCTTTCAGCCGAAAGCAGACCGTGCCGAAATCGACCGGCACAAGCAGCAGGAACCGGGAATCGCCCTCAACCCATTCTCCGAATTGCTGGGCTAGCCGGATGTGTTCTCGGATGCGACGGCGGAGACCATCGACGCCAAAGTACCGCACAACCATCCATAACTTGAGGGATCGGAAGCGGCGGCCCAACTGGATCCCGTAATCCATATAGTTGGTAGCACTGTCTCCTTCCTGCGATTGAAGATACTCCGGCGTCAGGCTGAAGGCTCGCTTCAACAGATCGGGACGCCTGCAAAATAGGGCGCTGAAATCGACTGGTGTGAACAACCACTTGTGCGGATTCATCACGAACGAATGGGCATGCTCACATCCCGCCATGATATTTTTCTTTTCGGGCAAGATTGCGGCGGCGCCCGCGTAAGCACCATCCACGTGAAGCCAAAGCCCATGCTTGCTGCAGACGCCCGCTATCGCTTCGACCGGGTCAATGCTGGTGGTCGATGTCGTACCCACGGTGGCCGAAACACAGAAGGGGTGCCAGCCATCCGCCTTGTCCCGCCGGATAGCCGAATCTAACTCTACGGCATTCATCCTGAATCGGTCGTCGACACCAATCTTACGGACGCCTTTTCTGCCGATACCCAGAGCGATTCCCGCCTTCTCAACCGACGAATGGGCCTCCGTCGAGGTGTACATGCACAGACGTGGAGCCCCGGCCATACCATCCTCGCCGATATCTCTCTCGGAAATCGCCGCCCGCGCGGCAGCAATCGCATGAAAGGTGGAAACTGAAGCCGTGTCATAAACCACACCGGTGAATTCATCGGAAAGACCCAACATCTGCCGCAGCCAGTTGAGAACCGCTTCCTCGAGTTCCGTCGCTGCCGGAGAAGTCCGCCATATCATCGCGTTCGTGTTGAACGCGGCCATCAACAACTCGCCTAATATCCCGGGACCCGATGCTGTACTGGAAAAATATGCAAAAAAGTTCGGGCTGTTCCAGTGTGTAATTCCAGGAAGAATCACTTTTTCCATATCCGAAAAAATGCGGTCCATCCCTTCGCCGGCGTCAGGCGCCGTATCGGGAATCTGTGCGCGGATCGAACCGGGTTTCACATCCGGGGAGACCGTGCGTGTTTCCAGACTTGAGAGATAGTCAGCGATCCAATCAATTGAACGGTGACCCCACTCCCGGAATTCCTCCGGACTCATGTCCGTTAGTTCAGGATTTGTCATCGATCGTTTCCTTTGTTGGACGTCAGGGTTAGTCGAACCGTGGCGGATGTCTTTCAATTCAGGACGGTAAGAGCCCGGAGAACGTGACCGAGACCCGTTCGGCGCTTGACGATCCTTTAGTATAAACCTTAGAATGGTTGCACATTCGTGCGCATGCTTTATGCAAGATTTTGAAATAGGCGATCAGGTGGTTTATCCAAACCACGGGGTCGGCATTATCGAAAAGATTTCGAATCGCCTGGTTCAAGGGAAGTTCGAACGATTCTATCTTCTAAGAATCTGCTCCAACGACATACTTGTTATGGTTCCGACCTCCAACGCCCAATACGTGGGGTTGCGGCGAACGATCGACGGCAAGCAAGTCAGCCGGCTGTTCACGTTTCTGTCCAACAAGGAATTCTTTTCACAGCGCGACTGGAAAGACCGTTTCAAGGAAAACTCCGAAAAGATGCGGTCGGGATCTATTTTTCACGTTGCCGAGGTATATAAGAACCTTGTTTACCTCAACAAGATCAAACCTCTTTCTTTCCGGGAAAAACGGATGCAGGACCGGGCACGTTTTCTGCTCGTGTCGGAACTAGCGTCGGTGATGAGCGTTCCGGAAGACGACATCGAAGGCAAGATCGACAAGACGGTCGATAAGGCCTGCGCTAAAGTCCCTGTAGCCTAAGCCTGTTTCAGGCGATTCTCCTATGCCTTCGATCCTTTTAATTATTCTTCTTGTTGTTTTCCTCCTGTTGTCAGGTCTGTTTTCGCTTTCGGAAACTGCAGTCCTGTCCAGCAACCGCTATCGTATCGGTCACCTGGCTGCGGGCGGGAACAAACGCGCTCAGAAGCTGGCAGATTGGCTTGACGCTCCTCAGAAGCTGCTCGCCACAATATTGCTGGGGAACAATTTCGCAAACATCGGAGCGGCGACTGTTGCCGCAGCGATGGTCGCACGAACTGTTGCCGAAGAGCAGCGCGATGTGTTTCTTGTCCTGGAAACAATCGCTTTGACACTCGTCGTCTTGTTGTTCTGTGAATTGGGGCCGAAAGCGTTTGCGACACGCACACCAGAACGGACAAGCTTACGGCTTGTCGTGCCAATCGAGCTCTGGATGCGGATCTCCTATCCGATAGCGCAATTGAGTATCAAGTTTGCAGGGCTCTTCTATCGAAGCGTACGTGAGAACCAGCGCGCGCTGGCGGCATCGATTTCCGACGTCGAACTGAAATCCATCATCAATGCTTACAGCCAGGATCGGCAAAAGATGCTCGAACGCGTTCTGGAGTTCTCCGAACGCCAGGTACGGGACGTGATGGTGCCGCGTATGAAAACTGTCTCGCTGGCGATTGAGACGCCCATAGAAGAAGTTCTACGCGTTGTGGAAACAACCCGGCTAACACGCTTCCCGGTGTACCACGGAAGCCTCGACAACGTTTTGGGAATCCTGCACGGCAAGGATCTGATGCCTCACCTCCACTCCGAAAAAACACTTCGCCTGTCCCAGCTACTGCGAAAGCCCGTTTTCATTCCCGATACCGCCCCACTGAACAACGCGATCAGCGTTCTCCAATCGGCGCAGACACATCTCGGGATCGTTGTCGATGAACACGGAGGCGTCGAAGGCATCGTCACTCTAGAAGATTTGATCGAACAGATCGTTGGTGAGATTCAAGACGAACACGATATCGAAGTGGACGAGATCATCCCTCAGCCGAACGGAAGCTATGTGATCGACGCTGGAATTTCGGTAAGGGAACTCAATGAGAGACTTCAGTCGAGCGTACCTGAAAACGGGTACTACGTGACGCTCGGTGGGTTCATGATGATGAAGACGGGCCGTGTGCCACGCGAAGGTGATGTCGTCGAGTTCGAAGGCAGTACCTATCAAGTGGAACAGATGGTTGGGCGCAGAATCATGCGCGTCAGAATGACGCGCAGTACTCCGATTGAGGTTCAGGATGGCCAGAAAGCCCAAGTCGCCCGAGACGCTCTATGAGCGATTGATGCTCCTTCGGGGAAACCTCCTGACATCAGCTCGGGGCGTCCGCGGTTAATGTCCTCTCCGCTATCGGTCGGCCAAACGCTCCAATAACTCAAAGAAACCTGGGAACGAAATGTCCACGCAACCAGCATCTTCGATTTCCACTCCAACCCGGGATAGAAGGCCGGCGACTGCAAAGGCCATTGCTACGCGATGATCTCCGAACGAAGATACTGTACCTCCTTGAATCGCCTCTCCTCCCTTGACCATCAGGCCATCGTCGAATTCTTCGACCGCGACCCCGACCGATCGTAAGTTCGTCACCACAGCGTGGATCCGATCACTCTCTTTTAAGCGCAACTCAGCCGCGCCTCGAATTCGGATGCCTCCTGAGGCGGCGCCCAGCACAGCCAAGACCGGCAATTCGTCGATCAAGCCTGCAATGGCTTCCGGCGGTATGTCGATCGGACCCAGGCTAGAAGAGCGAACGAGTATATCGGCTACCGGTTCTCCCCCCTCGTTGCTTAACGAATCCAGAGAAACCTGACCACCCACTCGTTCCAGAAGAGCAAGGTAAGCCGAACGCGTCGGGTTGACCCCGACGCCGGTCAGGCGCAATTGAGACTCAGGCAATGCCAGAGCGGCGGTGATGAAGAATGCAGCCGAAGACAAGTCACCGGGGATGCGGACTGTGCGCCCGTGAAGCGGGACGCCTCCTTCGATTTCGACTCGGCCCCCGTCAGCGCGCAGCCGCGCTCCAGCCGCCGCCAATGCGATCTCGCTATGGTCTCGCGTCTGCACAGTCTGATTCAGGTAAGTCGTCCCTGCGGCGTGGAGTCCGGCCAGCAGAACAGCCGATTTGACCTGGGCGCTAGGCACAGGCAGATCGTAGCCGATAGCCACTAGAGGTCCGCCGTGGATCTGGAGCGGCAAATGCCCATCAGTGGTCTCAACCCGGGCGCCAAATTTTTCGAGCGGCTGAACAATGCGCGCCATCGGTCTTCGGCTGAGAGACGCATCCCCCACGAGCGTGGATGAAAAGTGATGTCCAGCAAGGATGCCCGAAACAAGACGCACCGTCGTCCCCGAATTGCCGGCATCGAGATTTCCCGATGCGCACCCAAGACCACCCAATCCGCGCCCTTCGATTCTCATCTTCCCATCATTAAGTTGTACTTCAACACTCAGTTGCTTCAAACACGCGAGCGTGCTTTGACAGTCCGCACCAACGGGAAAATTATCCGCCTCCGTCTGTCCTTCCGAGACCGCGCCAATAAGGGCGATCCGATGGCCTATGGATTTGTCTCCCGGCAACTCGAACTCGCCCCCGAGGAACTTGGCCGGCGAAATCTGTATCGTCTTCATTGCTGTACGTTGATGCGGCCTCGAACTGTCCGTCGATCCGAGCATCGCCGCTTCAGAAGAGATTTCAAGGATATCACGCCAATTCTGCTTGAACTGACTGCACAAGCACCGTCCCAGCATGGGCAGAGTCAGAATCGTCCATTGACTTTTCAAAAACCCGGGTGTTAATTGTTCAACGATGGGTTCAGAAGCCGCGTCGGTATTCGAATTGACGGTACCCAGCCGTATGGAGGAATTGGAAGCCGTGCAACAGTTCGCTGAAAGCACTAGCGGAGCTCTGGGTTTGGACAAGGAACTCGCTTACTGGATCGAGTTGGCTATTAACGAATCTGTGATCAACGCCATACAACACGGCAACCAACTGGATGCCGCGAAAAACGCATCGATCCGGATCTCTTCCGACGGAGTAATGATAGAGATTGTCGTCGAAGATCAGGGCCCGGGCTTCGAATTGTCCGATGTGGCCGATCCGACCGACATCGAGAACCTGCTCAAACCCGGAGGCCGTGGAATCCTCATAATTCGGTCGTTCATGGACACCGTTGAAGTCAGTCAGATCGACGGAGGCGGAAACCGCCTCCGGATGGTCAAAAACATCCAGGATGAAAAGGTCTCATGAGCATGGTGATCACCGAAAGGCGACTGGACGACGTAGTTATTCTGGATCTGGCGGGCCGCATCACGATCGGAGAGGGCACAATCAAGTTGCGGGAACGGATTCAGAAAATGCTCAACACAGGAGAAAAGAAGTTTTTATTGAGCCTGGCCGATGTCGACTATATCGACAGTGCTGGATTGGGAGAATTGGTTTCGTCCTTCACGAGGGCCAGGAACCAGGAAGGTGAGCTAAAACTCCTCGCATTGACACGCCGAGTACGGGACCTGATGCAGATCACCAAATTACTAACTGTCTTTGACGTCTATGATGATGAGGCGGCGGCGATCAAGAGCTTCCGATAGTCACCCAGCCTATGAAATCGCGCGTGATCTGTTCGATAGCACCTGCGCGTCACGGGTCACAATCTTTCACCGCTCGACTACGATATTCGAATCGACCAGGCTTAGCCTTAACAACCGCCCTTCTTCATCCGTCGTCGCACGTAGCTGAAGGTTTTCGCTCCGAAGTTCGTAGGCCCTTTCACCTACACGAATGACGTCGAGCGGACCCAAGGTCATCTGTTGAGGTACAAATATAGGCACGGTTCCCCCGACTCCACGAAGACGGTAGAGGACGAGCATATAGTGATGGAAGAAGTTGTCATCGACGATCATTCCACCCAATGGAAATCTAACGTCGTAGGGAGTTCTCTGACCGCCGACCGTGTACTCGATCTCCGCAACCTGGCCCGCAATATCCACACTGAGCACCTGATCTCCTGAACGGTACTCGTACGCGATCGGATTAAAATTGTCATCCAATTCCATTCGACTTCGGACATCAACACTCTGACCGTTGACCTCTAACCGAGTGTGCCCGGTAGCGAGGAAGCCGCCTCCGTTTCTCACGACAGAGAATTCCTCGGTGCCCACTCTTTCGCCTTCGACGCTGACTGTGAAACTGGCACTCTCGACCTGGAGCGGCAAGACCGCGAACAGAATTAGAGAAATGATAGTCATAGCGAAGTCACGATCTTAAGAATGCGGTTGGCAAGATCCTTCGAATCCAGGCCATCGGTATTTACGGTCACTGACGCCATTCTATACGATGGCAAACGCTCCTGGTAAAGTTCAGCCATACGCAGTGAATCCGCAAACAGCGGACGGGCGCCATCGTCATCGATTCGATCCCGAATCGATTCTAACGCGGTCTCCAGGTACACCGACAACCCGTGCTCCTCGACGTACGCGCGGTTGTCGGGATCAGCGTAGGTTCCACCTCCAAGAGCCACCACGCGGTTCGGTAGTCCGGACACTTCTCGAAGCTGTTCTGATTCAATGCGGCGAAAGTGGGGTTCGCCCAACTCTTCAAAAATCTGGGCTACACGTCTACCCTCCAGGTCTTGGATTTCAGCGTCCAGATCAACAAAGGACCAACCCAACAGTTCGGCCAGGAGTCGTCCAACCGTCGTCTTGCCGGCCCCCATAAAACCGATGAGGTAGATTCGTTCGGCCATCGAACCCGATTCTTACATAAGATCAGGCAGATTTAATGAATTCAGGAAGAAGGCTGCGGATCAAGCGGACGTTACGGATGAAGACTGTTGTGTCCGAAGCAGACAGATTCGACTGTTTGGCCCTTACCAGCGGACCGACGCCGAACCGCTCGGATCAAGTTCCGTCTCGACAACAAAAACAATCCGATTAATCGGTGGCTCGCTACTACGCAGCCTTCGGTGAAGGTCGAATCCGGCTACGCTACATCGTCCGAACGGCTCGCCATTGATAGAAGACACGCTCGGTCGTTCAGACAGGATGTCCGAATGAACGACCGAGCGAAATCTTACTTCGCGAACTTCTGACCGAGCACATTTGTGTCAGCGTCGACGGGCGATGCGAACGTCGCCACGGCGGGTCTCGATCGCAATATTCGGACCTTGGGCGCCATAGTCACCGAGCAGCTGTTGGTCCGGACCGGAGACAATAGTTTCCATGCCTTCGAATTCGGAGTCTATCGAACCCCTGCGCGTTCGGACATCGAGGAGAAAATTAGAAGCGCCAGGTAGTTCGATCCAGACGTCGGTGTATTCTCCATTCACAGTAATATCGCCCCGCGGCGGCTCAGAGAACAATACACGAACGTCCCCATGGCGGTTGCCGATTTCGACTGCTCCAGCGGGGTTTAGAACGACAACGTTCTGGTAAGTGGTTTCAATCCCGACAGCGCCTACATCCTCGAGATCAACAGAATTGTTGTTTCCATCGATCCGAACACGGCCACCAATATTGTCTCCCGTCACTTCAGAAAACCGGTTCTCAACTGTCATGTCACCATCGATATCGGTCAGATGAACGGCGCCAAACTTAGTGTCGACACTCGCGTTTCCGCCGACGCTCTCCATGTCGACGCTGGCGAACTCGTTCGTCACGGTGACATCACCGGAAACGTTCTCGCCCACGAAAGCGCCGTATCCGTCTTCGCTACGCACGTCGCCGTCGATGTCACGCACCGTCGTTCCTCCAAACTTGTTCCGAACCTGCTGATTCCCTGTGAGCCCAGTGATCAGGACGCTTCCGTATCTGTTGTCTACTTCAACCTGGGATTGTCTCGGAACCTGGACCCTCAAACTGGATCTGAAGCGGCGGCGGCGCGAATCGTTGAGGTCATTCCGATTGGAATCGATGACGTAAATCCCGTCCCTTTGCTCGATCGTGAATTCAATCTCGGGTTCCAGCCGTCCGGCTTCTTCACGGTCGGTCGCACGGACTCTCAGCGTTACTTCAACCACGATGGCGTCGTCGTCGCCAGGTTCGACCTCGACCGAACCATAGACGTTGTGTATTTCGATACTCCTCCCTTGCTCAGCGTCACTTTGGATAGTCCGGGAAAACTCGAAGCTCTCACCAAGAATGTCGAATAGATCCAATTCTTCGCCCAGAATGCCAATAAAACTCAAATCTGAGCCAATGCGCGCGGCTGCTGTGAAGACGCTTCCCGTAATTAGAACCAAGACGAGCAATACGACTTCACTACCCGAGAACAAAGATCGCGTCTCACTCTTCAGGCTGTAGTAGTCCACAAGCTTGACCAGGCCCCATCCGATGATGAGGACGGGCCAATACTGGGACAATCCCTCCCAGATCGGGATGGCATAACCCAGATTTCGCAACAGCAGGACGACGCCGATGGAGATCAATACAAGAGACCAAAAGACAGTACCCAATCCCGCACGACGCATCATGATATTTCCTCTCCTCCACCGGGAGTTCCCGATCGCGTACCCGGCAAGGTGGCATCGGTCGAAGAATGCGAGACCTTTCGGCGCTGGAAATGTTCGACGATCTTCACGAGGCCAATCACAATCAGAACGACCGGCCATAGCCGGGAAAAAGCGAGCTCAGCCGGGTACAGATTGTTCAACAAGAACAAAATCCCGAGGGTAATCAGCAAGAGCGCACCCAGCATTACCGGTCCTCTCCTTCGGGTGGCGTTTTCTTAACGTCTTTGTTCTTGCGGTAGAGCGACAGTCGCCACACACCGATCGCGATCAGCGCCACAGGCAATATCTGACTGACCTGGAAGATTCGGAAGTTGTCCAACAAGAATAATCCGCCCACGACAACCAGAGCCACGCCTCCCCAGAGCTCCCAGTCTTCTACCCCTGCGAGTTGCTCGTGGAAGCGGTCCACCGGCGTCTCCAGTTGTACGCCTTCCAGTCGCAGCTTCCTCTTCTTGGCCGCGTAATAGGCTTCAAAGGGCATATACATATAGAACCCGAACACCAGCAAACCGAACATCGGCTCCAGAGGACCACCCATGTCGTTCAAGCTGATCAGGACACCGAAGATAACGATGTGTATGGCAGCCTTGAAAAATTCGCCGTTATATATCGCGCCAACGCCGGGTATCAGTCCGAGGGCAAACGCGACACCCGGGCTTTCGCCGCCCGAACCCGACGGGGACGTGGATCCACCGCCGCTCGAATTTTGGACCATTGCGGCCAGGCACGTTTCGCAATACACACTTCCCTGCACGTCCCTGCGGCAACCTGCGCACAGGGCGCGCCCGCAAGCCACACAAAACGCGACACTTTCGACATCAACGTGGTAAGCGCACTGCATCAAGAACTATCCCTCAACTGTTCAATACGGGACTGAATCTCCCCAAGTAACGGTGCCTGATAATAGAGTCGTACTACCCGGTCATAAGCCTCTCCGACCAGGTCGTCAACGGTGTAGTAAATGGCCTGCGGATTCCTCAACTGAGCCGGATCCAATGAAACACCCATCACATTGGTCATCCAACCCAACATGACCGATGCTGTAAAGACTGCCATCGCGGTCCGCGTATCCAGAACCCATCGGCCGATGCCGGCGACCGTGTTCCAACAGGTCTCTCGCTGGGTTCGCGGAGTGTTCGCCAGGATTCGAGTCAGCAGCCACTCCGGGGGGACGAACTCCGGGAACTGGCGTCCCCACTCCAACACCGCTTCCATACTCTCTCGCAAGGCCCGACACTCATCACAGGATGACATGTGAATTTCCAGGATCGCTATTTCCGGCCTAGAAAGCGCGTCATCCAGATACTCGGACATCTGAGATTCTGCATTAGTACAATTCATCTCGATTTCGGTAACCCCTTCACGATTCGGGCCAATTCCGTGCGGCCACGACTGATTCTGGATTTTATCGTTCCCAGCGGAACTTCCAACATTCGCGTGATCTCTTCGTACGTCAACCCTTCCAAATCGCGGAGAATCACAGCCTCCCGAAGATCCTGGTTCATGCGAAACAACGCTCGGTGAATCATATCGGAACGCTCCTGCCTCTCCAGCGCCTGCGCTGGATCAGGATGCCGCGTCGGATTTTCCTCGATTCGCTCAAAACGGTCATCCAGAGAATCTGTCTTGGATCGCTCGATCTTCGACTGGCGATACCGGTCGATGATGTGGTTCCGCGCAACCCGCAGTAGCCAGCCAACGAGAGATCCAGATTCGACGCGATAGGCACGCAAACCCCGATAGACTTTGACAAAGATCTCTTGTGCCAGATCTTCGGCTTCGTCGAATCGCCCGGCATACCGGTAGGCAAGGTTGTAAATACGGCCGTGGTGCTCGCGAACAAGCGTCTCCCATGCGCCCTGTTCGCCGGCCAAACACCGTCTTACCAGTTCCGCGTCGCCTTGCGCCAATCCTCACGGCCTCGCTCCAGCCTTCAATATAGAGAAACGCATTTACGCGCAGAAAAGTTTCGTAGCCGGTTCACCTTTTCTGCGATAATTCCCCGATATGAGCCGGAAACTATTGTATTTCTTAGGCTTCGCGGCTCTTATAACCGCAACGGTGCTGCTGTTCCAACGAGATTTCGACTCCGGACTCTTCTTTGAGAGCTTCTCAAATGTCCGACCGGCCTGGCTACTGGCTTCTATTGTCACCACATTTATCACCTATGCGATCCGGGCCCTCCGATGGCAAGTATTACTTATATCCCTAAAACCGATCCGATTGGGATCGCTGGTCATGGCCACGCTGCTCGGCTTCGGAGCCATTTACGCACTGGGGCGCGCCGGGGAGTTGGTTCGGCCTGTGTGGATTGCGCGCAAGGAAGAGATTTCGACGATCGGATCGTTCGCCGCAATCGTGTTAGAGCGCGTCTTCGACCTGTTATTGCTGCTTCTACTCTTCGCTCTCAGCCTCGCTTTCGTCCAACTCCCGATAGGAGCGGAGGACTCGCTGTCACTGCTGGCGCCAGCAGCATGGCTGATACTAATAGTTGCCGCTTCGGCTCTGGGCGCTTCGATTCTGTTCGAGAAATACGTCACCGTTGTCGCAAAGAAATTCGCCGGGCGACGGATTCGAAGGTATCTGGAAACCTTCAGGGCGGGCCTCGCAGCGACCTCGAACCTTCGAAATCTGGTATTCGTTGCCGGCTACTCGCTCCTGTTGTGGTTAGTGCTTGCGATACAATTCTGGTTGCTGTTGGTGGGCCTGAACTTCGATCTTCCGATCCCAGCAACAACGCTCGTACTCGTCGGATCGGCACTCGGATCGATCGCCCAGGTTCCCGGAATCGGGGGAGGGTTTCAGGCGGCGTTCATCTTCTGCCTGACTACCTTCTTTCTGGTGCCGGTGGAAACTGCAATTGCAGCATCGCTCATTGCGTGGGTCATCACTTACATACCGACGCTGCTCGTTGCCGCGATTTACATGATGTGGAAAGGCATCTCCACGCACGATCTTGTGGCGCAGGAATCTGCATAACGAGTGTCAGTGTCCTGTAACATCCCTGTCGGGGCCGGCGCCGATGGGTCTCGGCGTCGAGATCGAGAAGCGAGGAGGGAACAGATGTTTGGCCATCGTGAGCGACGAGCGACGAAGAGATCGACCCCAACCCCCATCGGCCCAAAGGGTTCGGGCCCAACGGCACCAGCTTCGTTGTCGTTCCTCGTTCACAATGAGAGAGCATTTTCTCACTCATCATTCCTAGAATCTGGTGCCGTTGCGCTCCGAACGCCGGTCCCAACAGGGATGTTGCAGGACACTAGCTTATGAAATGTCCATTTTGCGGCCACCTGCACGACAAGGTCGTCGATTCCCGGGAAAGCAAGGAAGGGGAAGCCATTCGGCGGAGGCGCCAATGTATCGGCTGTAGCCGCCGATTCACCAGCTATGAGCGGATCGACGAAATACCTTACATGGTCGTCAAGAAAGACGGGCGGAGGGAGCGATTTGAGCGCCAGAAGGTTCTGTCTGGATTGCTTCGCGCCTGCGAGCGGCGCCCTGTCTCAATGATCCAGCTTGAGGCGATCGCCGACAAGGCCGAGCTTCTGGCTCAGGAGTCTCCTGTACGGGAAGTTTCCGCCGAAAGTGTTGGAGAGTCCATCATGACGGAATTGAAGAGCCTGGACAAAGTGGCCTACGTCCGATTCGCATCCGTCTATCTGGATTTCAAGGATGTCCAGGAGTTCATGGCTGAGCTCGAGGGCCTACTCAAAGGCAGGGATTGATGGCCTACTTCGATTTCGAGCCCGAAGAACGGCTTCGCTCCGCGTGGACTCCAATCATCGATGTGTACGAGCGGCCCTCTGAAATCATCGTCAGGGTGGAGTTGCCCGGCGTGGACAAATCGGATATCCGCCTTCGCTGGAGAAACAACGTGCTGGAAGTTACCGGACTCAAACGGCAGCAGGCTTCCGAGCAGGAAAGCTGCAGATACCTGTGTGTCGAGCGGCAGCACGGCCGATTCAGGCGAGACATCGCGATCAGTACTGCCATTGATTTCGGAAAATCAACCGCAGACCTCCGGAACGGGCTGCTGCGCATCCGCCTCCCCAAGCTTGTAGACCGGGCTGAGGAATCGTTCATAACGATCGACTAAATCGTTCTCATTTCTAAAGAGCAGAGGCACGTGACAAACAACGACTCCATGGAAATACTGAAAGACGAAAGCGCCGACGACATTCGAGATGAACAGCATGTAGCAATCCCCGAAGAATTACCGGTTCTGCCTTTGCCTGACACGGTGGTTTTTCCGTACATGATCGTCCCGCTATTCGTAAATCGGGAGCAGTCCGTTCAGGCCGTGGATCAATCCCTCGCCGAAAACAGAATGATCCTTGTTGTGTCCCAAAAGGACGCTGAAGTCGACGAACCCAAACCGGAAGACCTCCACCCGGTCGGAACAGTCGCATTGATCATGCGCATGCTGAAGCTGCCAGACGGGCGCGTGCGCATCCTGGTCCAAGGCTTCGCCCGGGCGAGCGTCGAGTACCTGCCCCATACCCAGCCGTTCCTGAAAGCACGTATTTTCCCCGAACTCGAAATGACTCCGAAGTCCGAAACACCGGAACTGGAGGCTCTGATTCGAAGCGTCAAGTCGTCTCTGGAACAAGTGATCTCGCTGGGAAAGATGATTTCTCAGGACATCGCGATCATCGCGGCAAATCTGGAAGACCCCGGCCGGCTGGCCGACCTAATCGCTTCCAATATGGATCTGAAGACAGAAGCCGCACAAGGAATCCTGCAGATCACCGATCCCGTCGCGAGACTCCAGGAGGTCAACCAGTTGCTGGGCAAGGAAATCGAAGTACTCCATATTCAGCACGACATCAGCACACAGGCCAAGGGTGAAATCGACAGGACCCAGCGGGAGTACTACTTGCGACAGCAAATGAAAGCCATCCAGCAGGAACTCGGTGAAGGCAATGAACTTTTCGAGGAGATCGAACAATACCGCGAACAGATTCGAGAGTGTGGCATGCCTACTGAAGCCGCTGAGGAAGCGGAACGGCAGGTCGGCCGCCTGGAACGCATGCACCCCGACGCCGCCGAAACCGCCACCCTAAGAAACTATTTGGACTCGATCGTAAGCCTGCCCTGGTCGAAGGCTACGGAAGACAATCTGAACCTCCGCAAGGCCCAGAAGATTCTCGACGAAGACCATTACGGACTGAAGAAGATAAAGGAACGGATTATCGAACACCTTGCTGTTCGGAAGCTGAAGAAAGATACACGTGGCCCCATCCTCTGCTTCGCGGGGCCACCGGGAGTCGGCAAAACCTCTCTGGGACGATCTATCGCCCGGGCACTGGGACGCGAATTCGTCAGACTCAGTCTAGGGGGAGTTCACGATGAAGCGGAGATTCGAGGTCACCGTCGCACGTACGTAGGCGCCATGCCGGGCCGCATCATTCAAAGCATCCAACAGGCGGGAACGAACAATCCTGTCTTCATGATGGACGAAGTCGACAAGATCGGCGCCGATTTCAGAGGCGATCCCTCTTCAGCGCTCCTGGAGGTCCTCGACCCCGAACAAAATTTTGCGTTCCGCGACAACTATCTCGGCGTCCCATTTGATCTTTCAAACGTAATGTTCATTACGACAGCGAACATGCTGGACACGATCCAGCCGGCTTTCCGCGACCGCATGGAGGTCATTGCACTCGGCGGGTATACGGAAGAGGAGAAAGTGGCGATCGCCCAAAGGCATCTGATCCCCAAACAACTCGAACAACATGGTCTGACATCCAGGCATGCCGACTTCACCGAACCGGCCCTCCGATCGATCATCAGCGGCTACACGCAGGAAGCCGGGTTGAGAAACCTCGAACGCGAGATCGCTGGAATCTGCCGCAAGATCGCCCGGCAGGTTGCCATGGGTAAAACGACGAAACGGCGACTGACAGCGCGGGAAGTCGATCAGTATCTGGGACGTCCGAAAGTGTTTCGCGACGCGCTCCTGAAGAAAGACGTTGTTGGCGTGGCCACCGGACTGGCATGGACGGCCGCAGGAGGAGACATTTTATTTATCGAATCGACGGCCATGAAGGGCAAGGGGACACTCACACTCACCGGGCAGTTGGGAGACGTCATGCGAGAGTCCGCTCAGGCCGCAATGAGCTATGCCCGTTCGAGGGCGGGTGCCTACGGTATTGACGAAGATTTTTTCGCCTCACATGACATCCACATCCACGTACCGGAAGGTTCAATACCCAAGGACGGGCCATCGGCAGGCGTCACGATGGCAACCTCAATCATATCTTTGCTGTCCGATCGACCTGTTCACCGCAATATCGCCATGACGGGGGAAATCACGCTCCGTGGCGAAGTCCTTCCGGTTGGAGGAATCAAAGAAAAGGTTCTGGCCGCCATGCGAGCCGGTATTCGCAAGGTGATGCTTCCGAAGTTCAACGAACGGGATCTGGAAGATATCAGCAAAGCTCTGAAAGCCGACATGGAATTTGTATTCGTGGAGAACATCAAAGAGGTCCTGGGCCACGCCATCGTTGACGGGCGGCGGAAGACCTCCTCTCGCGGAACCCCATCCACCACTCGAAAGGACCGGAAACCGCAAGGCAAGAAAAAGACCACTCAACGAAAAAAGAAAACAGCTTAGCTGTCCACCGAAGCCGCCTGCTGAGGGAAACGCGCCCAGGCCAAAACGGCAGCTCTCCTGTGGTTAAGGCTCTTTAGTGCTTACCGAGAAACAGCTTATCGAGCGGATCCGGCGCCGGTTTGGAGAGCTATCAACGGGAATCGGGATCGGAGACGATGCTGCGGTTGTGGACTTACCGCCCGGATCTTCGACCGTCCTCTGCGCTGACATGCTGGTCGAGGGAACGCATTTCCGACGATCGACGCATCCCGCCGATTCCTTAGGCTTCAAAGCGGTCGCAATCAACGTGAGCGATGTGGGTGCCATGGGCGCAGTACCGGACTTTGCCCTGCTTTCGCTGGCCGTGCCCTCCGATCTGGACGCGCAATGGACCGAGGCTTTTTTAGACGGTATCGCCAATGCCTGCCAGGCCTTTGATATTCATCTGGTCGGTGGTGACTCGTCGGTGGCCGAAGGGATTTTCATCGACGTGTCGATCATCGGGCATGTCCGGCCCGGACACGCTGTCGGCCGTGGAGGCGCGCGACCCGGTGACCGCATCTTTGTAACGGGTTCTCTGGGCGGATCGGCGCAGGGCCTCACCCTGCTCGAGCAAGGCGCTCCCGTTCATGACGAGACTGTACGCCGGCACCTGTATCCTGTTCCCCGTAACCGGATCGGTCAGGCGCTTGCCCCCCAGGCCACGGCTATGATCGATGTAAGCGACGGTTTTTCCGTCGACATGACACACATTCTCGAAGAATCCGGCGTTTCAGCCCGAATCGATCCGCTGCGGATCCCATGCAACCCCGGAGTCGATATCGACCTTGCTCCAGACCTTGCGCTACACGGCGGTGAAGACTACGAACTGATCATGACGGGCACGGGCATCCCCGATCATTTTGAAAACATCCCCATTACCGCGGTCGGTCAGATCACGGAATCTTCCGGATCCCATCAAATTCTCCTGGTCACAGACACTGGGGAGGAGATTCTCACTCCGAGGGGTTGGCAGCATTTCACGAAATGAACAGGCCCGGCGGACCGTACTGTCGGACTCGAGTGTCTTGAGCAAGAAGGTCGGGGCTTGAGAGTTGCGTCATGGTACGAGCCAATCGTCTTCTTACTCTGGGCGCCTCGGCTGCCGCGTCTTTATTTTGAAAGCTGTCCACCCGCACCGTCAGACCGGTGCGGGTCCTTCCCGAGACAGCTTCAACATTCCATCAATCTCTATAGGCCTTGCAATCAGGATGATTTCAAGGGTCGCCGGTCGTTCGGTCCAACGTACTTGACCGGACAGCGATGGTCGGGGGTTTTAACCACCGAGCGTGTCTTAAGTCGTGAACTTCTGCCATCAGCTGCTAGTCACGTAATTTCCCGCATATGCTATCCTCAAGTCATGACGAATCCGGATCTTCTAAATCAAGCGGATAGCATTCTGCGTCCTGTTTTGCGCAAGCTGAGCGGCATCTCGTGGTTGGAGGTAACCGGATGCTGCGCAGGACACCAGCCTGAAGATAGCGTGTGGTTCGACCTCGAAGTGCGTGGAACGTCTGGGATGGGCCGCATCATGGAATTGCTCCGGGTTCTCGATACAAAGCTGACGGGTACTGACTGCCGAACCGACTGTCTGATCGACTACGGAGAAGATGCCGATTCACCTCAGGCGCCGCACGGCTGGTTTTCGCTGACGGTGGAGATTTTCTGGCCGGCAAAAGATGACTGGCATCGCGGTCAGGCGCTAATCGTCGAGTCACTCCTTTCGTCCCTTGAGGAATTTGGAGACAAGATCGACGCCAAATTTGAACCCGAAGGCGCCATCAATTACTGCCCCTTCTGCGCATCGTCTTTCGTCCGCCTGGAAGGCTTCGAAGCGTCGGGTCACCGCTATCGCTGTGGCGATTGCGAATCGTCCTGGACGATGATCGAACCAAAGCTCTAAGAGGCCAATCGTCGAGGTTTAGCAATCCCCGAATGGATGGCTGAGGCTTGCTCTGGTCGAACCGTTCGAATATGAAAACTGACATCAAAATCGGAATCGTCGGAGGCAGTGGACTCTATGACATGGACGGCTTGACAGACGTTGAGGAAGTCAACGTTGGGACGCCCTTCGGCGCGCCGTCCGACGCCTTCCGCACAGGGTCGATCGGCGGGCATCGGGTTGCCTTTCTCGCACGCCATGGCAGGGGCCACACGATCGCACCGTCCGAATTAAATTTCCGCGCAAACATATTCGGGTTCAAAAAGCTCGGCGTGGAAAGAATCCTGTCGGCCAGCGCAGTCGGCTCCCTCAAAGAAGAGCATCACCCCCTCGAAATTCTGGTTCCGAATCAGTTTTTCGATCGAACCCGGACACGCGTATCCACTTTCTTCGGAGACGGTCTCGTTGCGCACGTCAGCTTCGCCGACCCCGTATGCCACGATTTGTCGGAAACGATCGTTCACGCCGGAGTCCAGACAGGAGTCCCGGTCAAACCCGGGGGCACATACCTATGCATGGAAGGCCCGCAGTTCTCTACAAAAGCGGAATCGATTGTTTATCGCAGCTGGGGTATGGATGTCATTGGCATGACCAACCTGCAGGAGGCCAAACTCGCCCGGGAAGCCGAGATCTGCTACGCAACGATCGCGCTGGTCACCGACTACGATTGCTGGCACCCACAGCAACACGCGGTAACCGTCGGTGAAATTATCGCAAACCTCCAGAAAAACGCCGCACATGCACAACAGATCATCCGAGAGACGGTTGGGCTTTTACCGGATGAGAGAAGCTGCGCGTGTAAGGACGCGCTGCGCGACGCACTGATAACGGATCCGGCCAAGATTCCGGCCGAGACAAAGAAACGCTTGTCTTTGCTGATCGACAAATACCTTTGATAGCACTCACCTTTGCCTGTCTTCTTCACTGACGATCTCACCTTACGTTCCGGATGGCGATTCGCGGTCTACGTATGCGTATTCACGATCCTCCTGCTGGCCAACGGCGCTTTGACTTCCCTCGCATTCGTGGACCCGTCCATAGCTGAAAACGACGTCGCCCTGCTGGGCGTCAACGCATGGGCACTGTTCGTCCCGGTCTCACTCACCCTCCTGTTTATGATCCGCTTCGTAGACCACGTTCCGGTGGGAACATACGGAGTTGGCTTCCACGAATCATGGGTAACAGACATGGGAATCGGACTGGCGGTTGCCGCCCTGATGCTTGGGTTCTACGGCGGATTTAGCGCCGCACTGGGAGGGCTCAACATTGAAGCAAGCCTCCACAATGGCGGTTTCTGGGTTCCGTGGATTTTGACGATTCTCCTTCTGACAGTATCGGCAGCCAGCGAAGAACTCCTCTTCAGGGGATACCCACTGCAGGTATTGATGGTGGCGATTGGCCCCTGGCCAGCGATGGTCGTCATGTCGTCGCTGTTCGGACTGGGTCATTATTTCAACCCGGATGCAACCTGGGTCGGGACAATGAATACCTTTCTTGCCGGTATACTGCTGTGTTTGGCATACGTTCGGACCCGATCCCTTTGGTTCCCCTACGGCATCCATATCGGCTGGAACCTTGCGATCGGACCGCTTTTCGGATTCCCTGTTTCCGGAATCACAATGCGATCGTTCTGGATCAGCGAGGGCCAGGGCGCCGACTGGCTCGTGGGTGGTGCTTACGGACCGGAAGGCGGCATTCTGGGAACCGGAGTGATGCTCACGGCGATCATCGCCGTAGTCTTGACAAGAAAAGTGAGCATCAGTGCGACGCAACGCTCACTGCTCGACGCGCATGCCGATACGGCCTACGCGGGCACGCCCCTCGGATTTGGTTACACACGTAGCTCTGAGGGCCAGTCACACTGAGTCCGCCGGCGAGGACTACACCTTGAGCTATTGTCTGTTTTTCACCTGGGAGACTTTCTATGTCATCGATTTTAGTCGTCGGGTCGGTTGCTCTCGACTCCGTCAAAACTCCATTTGGAGAGGCCGAAGATGTCTTGGGCGGATCCGCGACGTACTTTTCGATTGCTGCCAGCTTCTTTTCCCAAGTCCGGGTCGTCGCGGTCGTCGGGACGGATTTCAGCGACGAGCTTGGGGCGCCATTCAAGCGCCACAACATTGATACATCCGGCTTGGTGCGTTCCGAAGGCGCGACTTTTCGGTGGAAGGGAGAGTACGGCTTCGATCTCAACGAAGCACACACGCTCGACACTCAACTCAACGTGTTCGAATCGTTCAAGCCGGACATACCGGATTCCTACAAGAAATCAGAGTATGTATTTCTCGGCAACATCGATCCGGAGTTGCAGCTTCAGGTCCTCGATCAAATCGAACAACCCAGGATCGTGGCTTGCGATACCATGAATTTCTGGATCGACGGCAAGCTTGACGCTTTGAAAAAGACACTCTCGAGTGTGGACATCCTGATCATCAACAACGGCGAAACGCGTATGCTGGCCGACGAAGCCAACTTGGTACGAGCGGCGAAGAAAGTCCGCGCGATGGGTCCGCGGATTCTGATTGTCAAGCGAGGTGAATACGGCGTGCTGATGTTCAACGAAGATTCCGTGTTCGGAGCTCCGGCTTTTCCCCTCGAAGCCGTCTATGACCCGACCGGAGCCGGCGACTCGTTTGCAGGCGGGTTCATGGGGCACCTCGCCCAGTCGGGAGGGCTGGATGACATGGTTCTCCGCCGATCGATCGTTTACGGATCCGTCATGGCATCGTTCAACGTTGAAGAATTTAGCCTGAACGGATTGGGGCGTCTCACTAAAAGCTCTCTCGATGAGAGGTTCCGCCAGTTCAAGCGTCTGACCCATTTCGAAACGCTTTAGCACGATCATGCAGCGATGATGAATGGACACATTCCGGAACGTTTTGGCGGAAGAAACCAACTGGTGCCTAGTATCTTGATTCAGACATTCGAGCTTGAGGATTTCGCTCGGTCGTTCTTTCAGACATCCTGTCTGAACGACCGGCGACCCTCGCCATCGTCCTGATGGCGAGGCCTATTGGGATCGACGGAATGTAGACTGAGTCCCTAGAACGACCGGCACCGGTTTGACGGTGCGGGTGAACAACGAGGCGAAGCCGAGGCGTTCAGAGTAAGAAAATGATCTCTTCGGATCACAACGAAACTATCAAGCAACGAACTGCTAGCTGAGGACACCCGCAGCGGAGTACCGAAACGTGTTGCCCTTTGTCAAAACTCAGGCGCTCGGAAACGATTTTTTACTCGTCGAGGAGGGTCAGGTTACCGAAACCCACTACCCTTCGCTTGCGCGCCGGATCTGTGACCGGCGGCTGGGCGTCGGCGCGGACGGACTGATCCTTTGGGCACCGGGCCCTGAGGCATTCCAACTCCGGATTTTCAACATCGACGGAAGCGAAGCCGAATGTTCCGGAAACGGGCTCCGTTGTGCCGCTGCATATTTACTGCAGTCCAGTAATGCTGGGGACAGTCGTATTCAACTCCAGACCGTATCGGGCATTTACGTCCTGGAACAGGATGGAGACCGCTTCGCAGCCGACATGGGAGTTCCGGCACTTTCACCCGAAGACATACCTTTCATCGCACATGAACCGCTGGAGCGAGTTGTGGACTTCACCGTGGAGGTTGAGGGCGATCCGATTCAAATCACGGCGTGTTCTACCGGAAACCCTCATTGCTCGGTGTTTGTCGACGCGATCGACTCGGCCGTGGTCGATACTCTCGGGCCTAAGCTCGAAGTACATCCGGCGTTTCCGAACAAGACGAACGTAGAGTTCGTTCATGTTCGCAATCCGAAAGAAATCGAAGTTGCCTTCTGGGAACGGGGAGCGGGTCGGACCCCGTCCTCGGGGACCGGCTCCTGCGGTGCCACGGTCGCATCGATACTCAACCATCGAAGCGAACGTACTGTAACCGTTCATACCCAATATGGAACGCTCGAAGTGGAGTGGAACGCCGACAGCAATCGTTTGAGGCTCGTCGCAGAGGCGAACGTTGTCGCCGAAGGAGAATACCGAGGGGCATAACCGGCATAGGGACGGCCACTTCCTGACCCATCACGGCAGGACAAGCGTATTTCGGTTGCGGTGCCCGTCCCTGATTCTATCGCTGTCCCCGGAACTGACAGAGGTGTCTTTTTAGAATGTCTAAATCTCTCGAACTTCTTGACGCATTCATAGTCGGCGCCGGGCCCACCGGACTGGCGGCTGCAATCGAGGCCAAGCAATTCGATCTGAATTACGTTGTGGTCGACAAGGGCTGTATCACAAATTCGATCTTCCACTTTCCGACGCAAATGATCTTCTTCACGACGCCGGAGCTGCTCGAAATCGGAAACATGCCCCTGGTATGCGATCGGGAAAAATCCAACCGGAACGAGGCGCTGAAGTATTACAGAAAAGTCGTCCAGGCGAAGGGCTTGAACATCCGCCAGTACGAAGAGGTGCGGAAAATCAGTCGAAAAGAGGACGAATTCAGAATTGAAACCTCCGCCGCCACATATCGCTCGCGAAGCATCGTGCTTGCGATCGGCTATTACGACAACCCGAACATGCTCGGGATACCCGGAGAGGACTTGCCACACGTTTCCCACTACTACACGGAAGCCCATCCCTATTTCGAACGGGATGTCGTCGTGATTGGGGGCCAGAATTCGGCTGCCGAGGCCGCGCTCGAACTCTTCCGTGCCGGAGCCCGCGTTACGCTCTTACACCGCAAGAAAGAGTTGGGAAAGTCGCTCAAATACTGGGTTGGACCTGATATCAAGAACCGCATCGAGCGGAAAGAAATCGCCGCTTATCTCGACACGGAAGCTGTCGAAATACTCCCGGACCGTGTCCGTGCGAGACAAAACTCGACCGAGATCGAGCTCCCGGCGGAGCAGGTCTTTGCTTTGACGGGGTATCATCCCAGCACCGCCTTCTACGACCAGCTTGGAGTCGAATACGATGCAGAAATCCTCGTGCCGAGCTACGACCCCGAAACGTACGAAAGCAACGTCAGTGGTGTCTTTCTGGCAGGCTCAATCGTGGCCGGCCGCCGGCACAAAGAAATATTCATAGAGAACGGCCGCTTCCACGGCGAGATCGTCATGCAAACCATCGCCTCCCGCCTGGGCAGGACGTAAGCGCAATCTAGCTAGTTCCGAGAGAGCTTCAACGCAGAGAGGCTGAGTTCGCAGAGAACGCAAATGTTTTCTTCGTAGAAAGACAAAAGACTTCTGCGTCCTCTGCGTCTCTGCGTTGAAAAACCAAAGGCGACAACTTAGCCGTCTTCATCATTCTATCAAGATGTGTTGGAGTCTAGTCGCCGGCTAAGGCTGGTTCGTAGGCGGCTACGGCGTCGTCGTATTTGTCGTGGAGTTCGATGTCGAAGTAGGCCGCCACGTCCGCGGCCGGATACATTGCGATCGCGTCCCATGCCATACGCTCGCAGACATTGACACAGATTTTGCAGCCTATGCACTCGTCGAATCGAACCTGAACCGGTTCCATGACAACCCCGACGTACTCAGAAGTATCGCGTGCAACGTGCTCGATGCAATCGACAGGACAGAACGGTATGCACGCCTCACAACCGGTGCAATTGTCGGGATTGACGACGGCAAGAATCTTGGGGTTTTTCTTCTTACGGGTAATCTTACGCGGGGCTTCGGGAATAATTGCGGTCGGATTCGTCTTCCTGTTGCTAACGGCCATCGATCAATTCCTTCAATCGCGAAAAGCCCATTGTATCCCGAAATCCCACGATCCGCTCGATCACTTCACCGATTTGATTGTTGGGCGTAGACGCCCCCGCCGTCAGTCCGACCGTTAGGGGGCCGGACCCGAGCCACTCAATGGTACGCGTCTCCTCGTTCGGACCGGGTAGCTTGTGCCTGATCTCGCGCGCGCTGAGGATCGACCGCGCGTCCTCGATATGAAATGCCTGGGTGAACTTCAAAGCGATGCGCGCCAAATTGTTCGTATTCGAACTGTTATACCCCCCGATGACGATTATCAGGTCCGGAGGGTCGGCTTCCATCGCGCGAATAGCATCCTGTCGATCCTGGGTAGCGCTGCAAATCGTGTCGAATGCAATGAAGCAGTCATCCAAAGCGGCTTCCCCAAATCTGCGAGTCAGGGCACTCCGGAACATTGCGGATATCTCCAGCGACTCCGAACTGAGCATCGTCGTCTGATTGGCCAGCCCGATCCTTGAGAGATGGAGTTCCGGATCGAAGCCATCGGACATCGCCTGGTCGAAACGCTTTAGAAAATCAGCACGGTCACCACCGTTTACGAGATAGTCACAGACATATGCGGCTTCGTCCTTGTTGCGAACCACCAGGTAGTGGGAATCCGGATTGAAGGACGTTCTAGAAAACGTTGCGCGCGTCTCTTCGTGTTCGTATTTGCCGTGAATGATCGACGTCATGCCGATGTTGGAGTAGCGCTCCACGTTCTTCCATACGTTGAGTACCGACCCGCATGTCGTGTCGACCACAATGCAGCGCTTTTCAGCCAATACTTCCAGATCGGACCGTGGCACTCCAAACGCGGGGACAAGCACAACATCCTCGGGTGCCAACTGGTCGTACCTGGCCGCGCCATCCGGAAGGAAACGGATACCAAGACTCTCCAGCTCCTGGTTGACATGCGGATTGTGAATGATTTCACCGGTCAGAAATATGCGCCGGTCCGGGAACTTGGCAACCGTCTCGTAGGCATATTCCACGGCGCGTTCCACGCCGTAGCAGAATCCAAATTCTTCGGCAAGCCGGAAGGTCAGGTCGCCGAGCACAAGACGAGAACCCTGGGCACGCATCAAATCAACAATGCGGCTCCTGTAGCTGTCTTGGAGTTCGGGGCGAACTTCCGAACCCAGGCCAAAGCCCTTCTGGAAGTACGTTTGTGGCATCAGTCTGCGATTGTAACACAGGGCCGATTGTGCTAATTTCAGGCTCCTGCCGCCGCTGTTCTCACCACTATGACTGTAGAATAAGTAAGCGCTAGACGCTTTGACGACTCGGGAAAGTGACAATATTGGACTGAGGAAACCAAGTTCTTGCCTGATACGAAAGCGACAATTACAGCCATTGCCCACCACCTTCCCGAAGGCCGTTTGACCAACCGCGACTTCGAAGAGATGGTCGACACAACCGACCAATGGATTTTCGACCGCACCGGCATTCGAGAGCGCCGAATCGTGGAAAAGGGAACGCCAACGAGTACTCTGGCTGCGGGCGCTGCCCGGAAAGTTTTGGAGCGAAGGGGCATCGGAGCCGACGAGATCGATCTGATCATTGTCGCCACAGTCACTCCGGACATGTTTTTCCCGTCCACGGCCTGCGTCCTGCAGGAAAAGATCGGGGCGACGAATGCATGGGGATTTGATTTACTTGGAGCCTGTTCGGGTTTCATCTACGCGTTGACGACGGCCGCTCAGTTCATCGTTTCCGGGAAGCACAAGAAAGTGCTCGTCGTGGGCGCGGATGTGATGAGTTCGATTATCGACTTCGAAGACCGGGCCACGTGCGTGTTGTTTGGCGACGGCGCAGGTGCAGT
Organism: Terriglobia bacterium; assembly: GCA_965218085.1. Taxonomy (GTDB): domain Bacteria; phylum Acidobacteriota; class Terriglobia; order 20CM-2-55-15; family 20CM-2-55-15. The sequence continues at coordinate 2,449,224 of CBDCKF010000002.1, forward strand.
TCTGGTCGAGGCCTCCGAAAGCGAAAACGGGATCCTCGACTCGATTCTGCGCAGCGACGGAGGTGGCGGGCAATTCCTGTACATGCCGGGCGGCGGCAGCCTCAACCCGCCGACCGACGAAACTGTCGGCAAAAAGATGCACTACGTGCACCAGAACGGCAGGAACGTTTTCAAATTTGCAGTCAAGGGAATGGTCGAGGTGTCGGAAGCGATACTTGAACGAAACGGGCTAAGCCATCAGGACCTGAAACTCTACGTGCCGCACCAGGCCAATTTGAGGATCATCAAGGCCGCTACTGATAAACTCCAACTCGACCCGGCAAAGGTAGCTATCAATATCGATCGCTATGCGAACACCACGGCCGGGACCATCCCGATTTGTCTTTCCGAAGCCGCCGAATCCGGAACGATCGAAAGCGGTGATTTGCTGCTGCTTGCAAGTTTTGGAGCTGGATTTACTTGGGGCAGCCTCTTACTCCGCTGGGGGAAGTAGCATGGCGGCGCATTCATCGCCTTGAGCTTTGTTGCGCTCGGTCAGCGATCCTCGACGTATTTACCAATACGCCTGCGGTCGCTTTCCTCGCGCGCCTCGCCCACGGCGCGACTGCGCCGCCCTGTAGGGGTTCGCTTCGGCTTGGATCTGGCGGTACCGACACCAAATTGTCCGTATCGTGGAGATTTTTTGAGGAATTGGAGGGGGATTTCCACCTTCATGCCTGCGGAACGACGACTTGGATAACCTCTAAACTCTTTTAAATATAAGAGTTATTTTCTTTTGTGTATTTATTTCAGGAAAAGTTGAAAAGACGTATTTTTGACGGGTGTGTCAAGTCTATCGGTATGTAAGGCGGAAGCAAAGAAACACTCCGAGCTTACCTGTTAAGAAACACTTTTTCGACACCGTCCTTGGCTGAGAAAGCAATATTAAACAGGAAGCTTGGTAAAGCCCTCGGAAACGGGGGCTTTTTGCTTGCCCAAATCCAGGACGTCACAAGCCGAGGGCCAGATCACAGCAGAGCGATCCTCGCCCCTGCCCCACTTTGAGGGCGCCCGGCAAAGCCCATCGCCACTCCGCTTGACGTGGAACACCAACCATCTCAGCTTCGACCAAAGCCATCTCCAGGCTATAGTTCGCACGATTCTGGCTACCCTCGGCAAGGACATCAAGTGGCCATAAGTCGACGCCCAGCTTGTCGCGTCCAATCCGTTTGACCAGCGCTTCGAGTGTCTCACCCGGACCATAGGTCCCGGCCGGTAAACCCCATATTCCAGGCAATTCGTCGTCATCATCAGGCCTACGAACCGTCAATATTTCGTCACCTTTCCGTACCAGCACGGCAACAGAGTGCTTGATCGGCTTCGAGGGACTGGTGCCATTCATGGGAGCTAGGACTGCGTTTCCGAATCCGCCAACCAACCGCCAAACTGCCACAGATCCATCAGAACGACACTCCAGGAGGGCCGACCGGAACCATAGGCGGTTTGAAACCGCCAACCAAGATATTTCGAAGGGGGAACCGGAAGAAAGGGGTACCGCAGATACCAGCGCGGGGGGACAATTCGAAAGTAATAGCGAACGAGCGCGACAGCGATCGCCAAGTGCCTCACGCAACCCATGCTATCATAAACCCATGAAAATATTCGGCATTCTCCTGTCGATGTTCATTGTCATTCCAATTCTGGAGTTCACTCTGCTCATCGAAATCGGCCGGCGTCTCGGCACGATCGACACCCTGCTTCTGATCTTTGGAACGGGCATCCTGGGGGCCTACCTCGCCCGGCTCGAAGGATTCCGAATACTCTATCGCATCCAACGGGATATTGCCTCGGGTACGATCCCGAGCGAACAAATTTTTGACGGCGTCCTGGTGCTCATCGCCGGCCTTGTTCTAATCACCCCGGGTCTTCTGACTGATATCGCGGGACTCCTCCTGCTATTCCCACCGACACGCTATCCCATCAAACGTTTCATACGGAATTTTATCCGGCGGAGAGTTCGGAACCGGATATCTGGCCAGGACATGCGCATTACTTTCTGAGATCTACCGGCGTCCACACACGCATGTTTCTGCTATCCTAGCCCGCATGACTCTCAGAACTTTCAATCAGCGCACACCTGCTGAACGAGTCCTTAAAATATTTGTTAGGCAAAGCGGTACTGAGAGTGGGCGATGAAGGATACCTTCTCGCTCCCAAGCTTTTCGAAAACACAATTAAGAGGAGTGAGTTCATGTTTGCGAGCCAGGATGTAAACCCAATTGTAAAGCGGATGACCCTTACGCGTGGTGCACAGTGGGTCGCGCTGGCCTTGACGATATTCGTATCGGCGGCGTGTGGAGCTGCCGATCCGCCCGAAGCACCTGTGGAGCCCGTGGCAGCGGCTCCAGTCGAGGACCTGACACCGCGTCTGGTCTGGATCTCTCCGGATGAGGGCGCTGAAGTGGGTACTCTCGCCCATCTCGAATTCGACGCAGTGAACTATCAGATCTTACCCGTGCCCCAGGGCACAGTTGAAATGCCCAGAGATGGCATCGCGCATCACCATGTGGGCACGGCTGGCGAGTGCCTGCCTACGGGAACCATGATTCCCCAGGACAACCCGGAATGGATTCACTTCGGAGACGGCTCGAACTTTATCGACATGCAGTTGGATCCCGGCGAGTACACGTTCACGATTCAAGCAGGCAACGACCTGCACGAGGCGGTTGCGGGTCTCTGCGAGATGATCAGATTCACCGTGGTCGCTGGGGCCGAATAGCTACGATCGAGAAAGGGAGATCTTCCGCCAATCTCCCCTCTGACGGATCAACATCAACCTGCTCGATGAACTGAAGGAACGCGTGCCGGTTCCGTAATTTTTCGAGGTCGCTGCCTGATATATCTCCTTCGCGGACGCCGAGATTTCGTGTAGGCCAAGCGGTCGGACTTGTAGACTGCGCTCATGGTGACCTATAGTCTGGGTCGCCGGGAGTCAATCCCGGTGACCCACGTCGATTTCTTCCCGATCCCAGACCGATTCCTTGTGTCCGAGTCCGACTGCGGATAAACTGAGTCCGCCCTACCTTTCCTCTTTTTTCAGACAATATCCATGATCTCCAAAACTTTGAGCGGTGCCGTCTATGGCATCGACGCTTCCCTGGTCGAGGTCGAAGTCAATATATCACCCGGCGGTAACGGCGAATTCCAAATCGTGGGTCTGCCCGATGCCGCGATCCGCGAATCACGCTCCCGCATCCATGCGGCAATTCGAAACAGTGGCTTCGAAGTTCCCTTCCGTAAGATCACCGTCAACCTCGCGCCCGCCGGCATCAGAAAAGAAGGCGCGGCCTTCGACCTGCCTATGGCGATCGGCGTTCTCAAGGGAACAGGAGCTATTCAGGCAGATATCGGACATCTCCTCATGGCCGGCGAGCTCTCTCTGGACGGACATCTCCGACCGGTTAAAAACTGCCTCTCACTCGCGCTGCTGGCGCGGACAACAGGTAACGCAAAACTGATCGTCCCTTTCGAAAACGCAAACGACGCGGCTATCGCCGAAGGTGTGTCGGTCTATCCCATGCACACTCTCACCGAGGTCGCCGGTTTTCTAAATGGCGCAGTAGATATTTGCCCACATCGCGTGGACGCGGCCCGAATGCTCAATCAGGAACTGGACCCGGTCGAAGATTTCAAGGATGTCCGGGGGCAAGATCACGCAAGACGGGCCATCGAAGTGGCCGTCGCCGGAGGACACAACATCCTGATGATCGGCCCGCCCGGGTCGGGCAAGACAATGCTGGCCCGGAGAATTCCATCAATCATGCCGCGAATGACGCTGGACGAAAGCCTCGAAACCACCCGGATCCATTCCGCCGGTGGACTGCTGGCTCCGGGAGCGGGACTGCTTTCCATCCGTCCGTTCCGTGCCCCCCACCACAGCATCTCCAGCGCCGGTCTCATTGGAGGCGGTCCCTTTCCCCGGCCCGGCGAAGTCAGCCTGTCGCACAACGGTGTTTTGTTCCTGGACGAATTCCCTGAATTCCCGCGGCACGTGCTGGAAGTTCTGCGACAGCCGCTCGAAGATGAAACCGTCACTATTGCACGGGCCCAGGCCACTCTCAGTTTTCCAGCCTCACTGATCCTGGTAGGCGCAATGAACCCCTGTCAGTGCGGCTTCGCGTTGAGTTCGGATAATCGGTGCACCTGCACGCCGAAACAGATCCAGGCCTACAAATCCAGAATTTCCGGGCCTCTTCTCGATCGTATCGATCTCCATGTGGATATCCCCTCAGTTCCCTACAAAGACATGTCCCGGGATGATCAGTCGGAGACATCTTCGGAAATTCGAAAACGTATCGTCCATGCGCGAAAGAGGCAGTTCAAACGGCTGGGTAAAAGCGGAATTTATACGAACGCAAGGATGCAAGCGGATCACATTCGCGCCCACTGTGCCCTCACGTCAGAGGGCGACCGCATTCTTGAACACGCCGTCTCACGGCTCGGCATATCGGCCCGTGGCTGGAACCGCATTCTCAAAGTCGCCCGAACAATCGCGGATCTGGAGACGGCTGACAACATCACGCCTGCTCATATCGCCGAGGCCATTCGCTATCGGAAGCTGGATCGAGTCGCAGCCTGAAGGCATCTGATTGCCGACGACGGCATCGTCAACTTAACACACGCGAGTCAGAGCGAGGCCATCGGTGCCGACCAAGCCGAAAGAGATTCTGAATCACGCCGTGAACATGTAAGAATCGCTGCGCCTGATCAGGTGATTTGAAACCTCGCATTTGACGCTCCCGTTGTCGCGTTGGCTGATGCGAGACTTCCGCGCGATTGTTCGCGTGTCGGCTTGTGTCATGAGTGACCATCGGCATGATCGCTCGATGTGCCACACGGTAACTTCCCAACTTGTCGGTCACGAGACGAAACGGTTGCTTTCGCTGACTCTTCAAGATCTTCCGAAAGAATCTCCGCGCCGCGCGCCCGTCCCGACGGGGCAGAACGAGTATATCGATTGGTACTGTCAACTTAAGCTACTTGGTGGCGTTCCCGCCGCCATCGGCCACCGCTAAGTCATTGATTTCTGATCTCGGGTCTAGCAGAATCCGTCCCCAAAATGGACGGATTCTGCTTAACTTGACAGTACCAGTCGCGAACCGAGAACGCATTCGACTGCCCCTATTCAAGCCGATTTGATGCACTGATGCACTTGTAGTATGCTAATGCATCATGCGGACCACAGTAACACTCGATCCCCGGCTTCTTGAGAAACTGAAGAAGCGCGCATCCGAAACCGGCGGATCGGTCAGCCAGATCCTTGAGCAGGCAGCCCGGCTCCTGCTTCAGGATCAGCCCCCTAAAGAGCGCCGGAAGAATTTCAAACTCGTGACTTTTGGACGGGGCGGCCGCTTCTCCCAAAAGAACATCGATAAGACCTCGATGCTGCTGGAAATCGAAGACCGCGAGCGCTTCGGACGACGCCGGTAGCGAATGCAACTACCCGACGTCAACGTCCTGATCTACGCCCACCGCGAAGACGCGCCGGAACACGATCGATACGCCACCTGGCTCCGAACCCTGACGGAGGGGGACGAACCATTCGGCATATCGGAATTTGTCCTCGCCTCGTTCCTCCGAATCGTCACGAACCGCAAGATATTCGACCCACCGACACCAATGGCAACGGCAATCGCATTCTGCAATCAACTGGTCGGCTGCGCACATGCAGTCATGGTCTTTCCCGACGGACGTCATTGGAATCTGTTCGTCGACCTCTGTACCGATATCCAGGGCCCGCTGGTTACGGACGCATATCTGGCCGCTCTCGCAATCGAGCATGGCTGTGAACTGATAAGCACAGACAGCGATTTCGCGCGATTCAAGGGGCTGCGGTGGCGACACCCGCTAGGTGCATAGAATTTCGGTGACTCGGACCGAACGTGGACCTCGAAGACTATCACTAAGGGAGCGTTGTTGCATGGATCGGGGCGGAGATGGAATTCGCCCTTTCCCAAGCGGTAGCGTCAGGCGATACGCTCGAACACAGGCCGTCCGAGTGCGGTCATTGTGTTCAGGACTTTTTGGCCGAGTTGGATCTCCGTGATCTGCCTGGAGAAGCTGCGGGATTGGAGTCTGCGGCCGATGACACCCTTCCAACGGCCGATCTGCGTTTCTATCCGGCTGCGCGGGTTGTACCCTGTGGCCACTTGCCAGGCCATGCGGCCGTTGCTGCGGATCTGAGCAATATGGCGATCCCGAACGGTTGGATCCCGCGCCGATTGCGGTCGGATCGCTGCGTTCTTTGGCGGCGGTATAACCACATCCAGGGTCTCCCCATACCGTTCCCTCAGCAGATCTCGTGTAGACGCTCCATCATAGGCGCCGTCAGCCAGAAAGCCCGCGACCGGGGCATCGAGTTGATCCAGGAGCCCGGGTAATGCAGTGCTGTCTCCAACGTCATCGTGAGTCAGATTGGCGCAAACAATCGCACCGCTGGCCAGGTCCAGTCCGAGGTGGAGTTTGCGCCAGCGGCGGCGTATTCCCTTGATTTTATGCTTCTGCGCGAGCCATTCCCCTTCGCCGAAGATCTTGAGGCCGGTACTGTCCACCACCAGATGGACAGGCACAGATCCGGCTTGCATCATCACCTGAGCGATGCTCAAGCCGTTTGCACGACGCGACAGTGTGGAGAAGTCCGGCACCCGTATATCCAGCCCCATGAGCGTGCCGATGGATCCCATAAGTCCCTGCGTTTGCCGCAACCCAAGCCGATACGCCGTGCGCAGCGTCAGGCATGTCTCGATCGCCAGATCCGAGTATCTCCGCTGGCCACCCCGTGACGTGCGGCGCGGCGCGCTCCACACACTTTGAGCCTCCTCACTGACCCAGATCGTCAGATCACCCCGCTGGCGCAGGCTCTCGTTATATTCCGCCCAGTTGATCACCCGATACTGCGCCTTATCAAACTTGTGCCGTCGGGCTGCGTTGAACTTATGTGGCATCTAAGTTATCCCCGGTGTTGAAAAACACGATGATAAGGCATCCTTCGGGATGATCCATGCAACAAGGTTGGTTGACAAGACGATTCGACCCTCATGGGGTGCATCGATGACGATTTCAATGAATTTCAGTGGCCTGAGTGCTCTGAGCCAAAAGCGATTCATCAATTTGACTCAAGAAAGCAGTCCCAGACCCGCAACCCAGGTGCCGGTCCGGACGGCGGGGAACATTTCGGTTTCGACTGCGGCGGAGAGCATGTCCCGTCTGGCTTCGGCCGTGGCCGGGCTCGGGGGCTCGGAGACGTTTCTGGCTACCGCAGTGGCGTCCTCGGATCGCGATGTCGTGCGTGTGTCTACCAGCGGGAAAGCACCCGTGGGCCAACATACGGTTGAGATCACTCAAATGGCCACGAAACAAGTGACGACCGCGACAACCGGCTACACCAACTCCACAGACGTTGTCGCCGACGGAGGATCTATTTCGTTTTCCGTGAATGGATCCACGACAGCTGCGATTTCGATTTCATCTTCGACGACACTTACTGAACTGAAGGACCAGATCAACAATCAGAATTCGGGAGTCGTTGCGTCGATCAAGAACGACGGAATAAGCAACCGGCTCGTTGTTTCGAGTCGGCAAAGTGGAAAGGGTCAGGGATTCACCATCAATAACTCTCTGACGAACTCGTCCGGTACCGCCATCGGATTCGAGACCGGACAAAGCTCGCTCTCGGGAAACACAACGAATGCCGGGAACGCGCATTTCACTCTTAACGGAACCGATTTCAACGGGACTTCAAACACTTTCGCTGACGTGATTGAAGGTGTGACGCTGACGTTCGTCGAAACGGGAAGTGCATCGGTCACCGTGTCCTCCGATCACGACCGCGTTACTACCGAGGCGGATCGTTTTGTGAGGGAGTTCAACAAACTGGATGCGGCTGCGAAAAACATGAGTAATTCCGATTCGTCATTTCGCGATCGCGTCACCCTGGGTACTGCCCTGCGGCACGTCAGCCAGGCGACGCGAAATGCAGTTGGCGGATCGAGGGAAGGTCGCATCAAATCTCTTGCAGACGTTGGTTTTACCTTTCAGAATTCGGGTGAGCTGAAACTGGACAAGAGCAAGTTGAACGCTGCGCTGAACTCGGATGCAGACGGCGTGCGGAAGCTCTTTGTAGGTGATTATGAGGGAAAGGGAGTCTTTGCCGATTTGAGTACGAGCTTGGGAGTTCAGAACTCTGCCGGTGGAACCCTGCATTCGACTCGTGGGGCCGGGGACTTTTCGAACACCGGTTCAGTGAACACCTCAGCTCTGGGGCTGCGTTCGGACAACCTGGCCTACATCCGCAACATGATTCAGAGCACGAACAAAGGGACCGGTACGGCGTTCACCCGCATCAATGTTCGGGCATGAGTGCGTGATCACGATCAACCCGTCCGGGACAGAAGCAAATCTATCAGTTGTGGGCCCAAGGGTACGCTTTTGAAAGCCGGTTGCAGGGCATTGGCGTGGGGCACTATCGGACTCGCAGATCACGCAAATCTTTCGCGTTGACGGGGCCTCGAAAAAGAACGATATTACATCTGCGATTGGGCTGGTCTGGCCGCAACCAAACAGACCATCCGGTGCGTTGATTTTGGGCGGAATGCGGAGCAATCTGCAAGTCGCCCGGGGCATCGAAAAAGAACTCTTAGATCTGGGGTTTGACCGGTGGTCACGTTTGGCGCATTCACACCACCATGGAGGTGTGGAAGCCGCGCCAACCGGCCCGATCGCATTTTTGTGCCCGTTTTGGGGTGGAGTGCCCGCCTCGTAGCTGTTCCTTCCTGTCCAATCTTTCCGTCTGACAGTTCACGCACTTCCACTGACCGAATCTCAGAAGCGTTTCAACGCCTGCAGGTGTAGGATAGCCGTTTGGGCCCCGATGGAAACGCACGACTGTTCCAGACCGGGGTTAGTTTGCGGAGGAAATAGAAAATGAGATTGCCTGTAGGATCTGCGGTTTCGTTGATAACGGTCTTAGCAGTTCTTGTCGTGATTACGGTGGCGTCCGAAGCCGGTCCCTCCGTTCGAGCCCAGGTTTCAGGTTCGCCTGTGACCGTGTCGATTCCCATCAGCACCGGTCCCATTCCGGTAACGGAAGACTCCCATCCCTTTGCCGCAGCGAACATCGCACAGACGGTAATTGATCTCCCCACCTACGGTTACGTGGAAGAGGAGTTTATCATCAGCGGCTCGGCTAACGTTTACGACTGGCAGGCTGATGGCGGTATCACCGTAAGGACACCGGACCTCGAATACACGACGCGTATTCTTGTGCGCCGTCCGAGCGATGCCGGCAACTTCAGCGGTACGGTTCTGGTAGATGTGGCCAACCAGGGTGCCGGTTTCGACACCAACGCGATATGGGGTCAGCTCAACCAACATCTGCTTGCCAGGGGACATGCGTGGGTGGCGGTTACCGCATTCTCCAGAAATATCGGTGCCCTCCGGATGTTCGACGTACGCCGCTACGGCAACCTGGCCTATCCGGAGCCGGTGGAAGAATGCGGGCGCGTGCGTCCCGATTCCTGGGACCGGCCGGTCCAGTTCTTTCCGAGATCTGAGGAAGGCATCCGGTGGGACGTGATCAGTCAGGTCGGTGCCCTGTTGAAGTCGGATGGAGTATCGAACCCTCTTGCAGGCTTCGATGTGGAGTACGTCTATGCCGGCATGCAGTCGGGTGGCGACTTGCCGACTTATGCGAACGCTATTCATAGAAATGTGAGGCTGGCAAACGGAAGTCCGGTCTATGACGGTTATCTCATCAAGGAAAGTGGGGGCCCCCGACCGCTGAATGCCTGTGCCGATGCGCTTGGGGACACTGACCCCAGACGAATAATTCAGAACGCCGGTGCGCCGGTGATTCAAATCATTGCGCAAGGCAGCATATCTCCATCGATTCGCCGGCCGGACAGCGACGTAAGGGGCGACCGCTTCCGGCAGTATGAAGTCCCCGGCGCCAGCCATTTCGACGAATGGCAGTACCGCTACTATCCTCCGGTTGAAGACCTTGCGGCCATGGGAGTCCCACCGATTTCGGCTCAATGGATATTTCCGGTCGAGTGCGAGCCGTTCGGGCTGATCAACAGCTTTCCGCAACCCTATGTTTTTTCCGGGGCCTTTGCCAACCTCGATCGATGGGTCCGTGAGGGCACACCGCCGCCGAGGGCCGAGTTCCTGGCTCTGTCGGGCGGCGATTATGTAAACGACGAGTTCGGTAATGCGCTTGGGGGACTGCGGACGCCTTGGGTGGACGTGCCGACAGCCAGCTTCTTTCCAGGTCGGACCGGCGGAAGCACCCCGTTTCGCTGCGGCGACAACGGCTACTGGGTCCCTTTCGATTGGCCGCAACTGGAAGCTGTCTACGGAAACTTTGACGGATACGCCCAGCGATTCCTCGGGGCCGTGGACCGGCTGGTGGACGAGCGGTGGTTCACACCTGAGGACGGGGAGAAGATCCGGTCCGAGCTGCGCAGTTCAGCCGCGTTTGAGTCCCGAGGAAGATAGCGATGACTGATGACCTCACAACGCGTCCTTTGACCGGTGATGAGTATCTGGAAAGCTTGCGCGACGGACGCGAAGTCTGGATTTACGGCGAACGGGTCGAAGACGTCATCACACATCCTGCATTTCGCAATTCTGCGCGAATGATCGCGCGGATGTACGACGCCCTCCACGATCCAAAATATAAGGACGTCCTGACGACGGATACGGACACGGGATCGGGTGGGTACACACACCGCTATTTCAGGGCTCCCAAAAGTGGGAACGAGCAGCTAAAGGCTCGAGATGCGATAGCTCAGTGGGCCCGTTTGGGCTACGGCTGGATGGGGCGTGCCCCGGACTACAAGGCGTCGTTTCTCGGAACTCTGGGGGCCAACTCCGCGTTCTACCAACCGCATGAAGATCACGCCCTGGCCTGGTACAAGAAGGCGCAGGAGAAAGTCCTTTATCTGAATCACGCGATCATCCACCCGCCGATCGACCGGGACCGTCCGGTCCATGAGCGCGCCGATGTATGTGTACATGCGGTGAAAGAGACTGATGCGGGCATCGTGGTCAGCGGCGCGAAGATCGTGGCTACGGGATCGGCGCTGACCCACGCAACCTTCGTCGCACACCATGGAGTGATTCCCGTTCAGGACGAGCACTATGCCTGTGTCTTCATGGTGCCTATGGCCGCTCCAGGTTTGAAGCTCATTTCCCGGCCCTCCTATGAACAGGCAGCCGCCGTTATGGGGACGCCGTTTGACTATCCGCTTTCCAGTCGCCTGGATGAGAACGATGCCATATTCATTCTGGACAATGTGTTCATCCCCTGGGAGGACGTGTTCGTATACGGCGATGTGGACGCTGCCAATAATTTTCTACCGCAGACAGGTTTCCTTCCTCGTGCACTGCTGCATGGTTGTACACGTCTCGCTGTCAAGCTTGAGTTCATCACGGGCCTGATGGCGGAAGCGCTGAAGGCGACCGGAACCGGCGAGTATCGGGGGCAGCAGGTCCGTCTGGGCGAGGCCCTTTCCTATAGGCACCTGTTCTGGAGTCTTTCAACGGCGATGGCCAGCGACGCGAGCCCCTGGACCAATGGGGCGGTGCTGCCGAATCTGGCCGCGGCCTCCGCGTACCACGTTTTTGCGCCTATGTTCTATTCCAAGGTCAAACATCTCATCGAAGAAAGCGTTACGAGCGGCATGATATATCTCCCGTCGGGCACGCGGGATTTCAAGAACCCCGAGTTGCGGCCCTACCTTGACAAGTACGTCCGCGGTTCAGGCGACTACGATGCAGAAGGCCGGGTCAAGCTGATGAAATTGTTGTGGGACGCAATCGGCTCGGAATTTGGTGGTCGGCACGAACTCTACGAGATCAACTATGCCGGTTCGACTGAGGAAACCCGCCTTCTTGCATTGAAGTGGGCCGACGTGTTCGGTTTTTCAGAGCGCATGAAAGAGTTCGTCGATACCTGCATGGGTGAGTACGATCTGGACGGCTGGACCGCCCCGGATCTGATCAATCCGGATGACGTGAGTTGGTTCGGGCAATAGAGGTGTGTAGTCATCACTCCTTACTAGCGCCCTGAATTAGAAGTTCGCTGCCTAACAGTTTCGTCTTCGACCGATCCGATCATCTACTTACTCTAAACGCCTCGGCTGCCGCCTCGTTGTTCACCCGCACCGTTGGCCCGGTGCGGGTCGTTCCAGGAACTGCTTCAACATTTCGTTAATCCCTGTAGGCCACGACATCAGGATGATGGCGTGGGTCGCCGGTCGTTCAGACAGGATGTCTGAATGAACGACCGAGCGAAATCTTATATGCGAATGTTCAGTACTCGTTACTGGTCACTCGTCACTAGGGCTGAGTGAACCCGTCGCGAAAAAATTCGCACTCTATCTCCAGTCGTCAACGATGTAGACCTCGGGCCGGTTGTAGCTTCGTTCCGGGTGGGTTTCCATTGCAAGCCCGGTGAAACGTGTCCGAAAACCCGACCCGGTGAGCTGGCTGTAAGCCTTTCTTCGCGCCATGTTCACACCCACGACTAGAAGGCCCAAACGCTGCTCCCCGGCCATGGCTTCGCATGCCCGGAGCAGGGCCGTGAAGTGTTCGCTCTCGTTTCCCGAAGGCCGGACTGCCCCGAACTTGACGTAACAGGTGTTGTCGCCAGCCTCTGTCTTGGATCCGCAGTGGCATATGGAGAACGCCACCAGAGTCGAATCTCCGTAGATCAGACAGATTTCTCCGAGCCTTTGTTCGAGGACGGCTCCGAGCTCCTTCTTCAAGTCCAAACCCTCGTGGATCTCGCAGGTCAGGTCGCCGCACTCATCGATCGCCTTCCGCCGGTCCTGTTCGGAGAGTGCAGAGAGCCGTGTGTAGTTCACCCCCGATTGGGGGTTCACATTCTTGCTGAGGACGGGGATCAGGTGCCCGGCCTTAAAGCCGTATTTTTCGTACAGGTGGATATGCTTCGGACTTTCCGGAAAAGTTAAGAGGCCGCGATGGGAGATGCCCCAGTCGTCAAAAACGGACATGGTTCGTTCCAGGAGTACCTGCGCGATCTTCCGGTCCCAATATTCTGGAAGAACGGTTATCGGACCGAATAAACCAAAGGTACCCCAGTTGGCGACGAAATTCGTGCCGATCAGTTTTCCCTCGTGCTCCGCAGCGATTGCGGACGCCGGGTCGGCCCTCCAACGGCTTGAAACCAGGTCGCGGCCCGGGAACAGCGCTGCCGGATCTTCGGCTTTGAGGAACGTGCCGAACGCCGTCCGTAAGATGCGGTTGGCTTCGGGTAGCTCAGACTCATCCAGCGACCGAATGCGTATCTCGGCGTTCTCTGTCATCGCTGCAATTAAGGATTAACGGGTGGCTCTTCACTTCGAGCTTCGACCTGGGCCTCAACCCGGCCGAGCCAGTCGCCGACATAGGCGATGGCCTCCTTTAGATTACCGAACCGAATTGTTTCCGCTCCGTGGAACAAACCCCCGGGGCTTTCTCTGACTTCCCATGGTTTGCCCTCGAATTCGGAAGAGTGGAGTGTGTAGTAGAAGTGCTCCTGTCCCCTGACATTGATTGACACAAGCGTGCCGTCAACGGAATCGAAGTCGTAATCGAACGCCCCTGTTTTCAGAGGGCTTTCAGCCAGCCGACAGAGGAGAGACTGCTTCACTTCTTCAGTTAATTTCATCCCTCGGCAAACGCCTCGCTTAGTGGCCTGTACCACCCGAATCGGGAGCAGCGTTCGGGCCAAACGGCGTTGGATTTTAGAAGTCGGCAACGAGTAAATGGCACTGCATTGCGAGGCGACGACGACAACGAAGACAATGCCGTTTCGCCCGAACCCTTTGGGCCGATGGGGGTTGCCGGCGATATCTTTGTTGCGAGCCGTCGTCGATGTGAAGACATCGACTTCCGTCTCGCGCCTCGATCTCCCCGGCAAGACCCATCGGCGCTGCTACCGATTCGGGTGGTACAGGTCCCTAGTTTGGGATCAGTGCCTGAAATAGCGCCATCGATAGAATCGAGTTTCACAGTCTCGACATCGGTAGGGAAGTAAGAAAAATAAAGCTACGCGCTCCATCAGATGGCGGCGTGAGCGCCTGATGCTTTCCGATCTGCAGCGTGGGCAATACACGAAGTGGCCTCCTGCCTTTCGCTCCCGAATGCCACCCTATCACAGCAAGAGGGACATTGTTTCCGGTTGGTGTATCAGTTTGAAATCGCAGTCTGTTTCCGACTTGATCGGACCATCTTCTTCCACTGACGCACGGGCTCGCGCCTTCTCATGAAAGACGTCCATCCGCACAGGGGGCGGTCGGGGTCCACCTGGGCCTGCTTCAACAGGTCAGTCTGCTTAATAGGGCTCGCGATCATGATGATCGCCCGCGTCACCCCTCGTCCGGACCACGCGTGGAACGCGACAGAGATGGTCATCCGATCGAACGACGGCGCGAAATCCCCGTCCCGGTCAGAGACTGAATTTCAAACAGATTCACTATCCGTTTCCCCGTCGATTTCCGAACCGGGGTCTGTTGTGATTACAATGAGGCCGTTTGACACGAACCTTCGTCCTGACATCCGGTGGGCCACGGCGATGATCCGGTTGGTAGTTAAGGATCAATAGCCTCAAACCCCGGTATTAGAAGGAACACGAAGATCAACAACCATGAAACTGGCCGAAAAAATGTCCCGTATGCAGACAGAAGCTGCATTCGAAGTCCTCGCGAAGGCGCGGGCCCTCGAAGCCGAGGGCCGGAGTGTCATCCACCTGGAAATAGGCGAACCTGATTTTCCTACCCCGGCTCATGTGGTGGAAGCGGGCAAGAAAGCTCTGGATGATGGTGTGACCAAGTACGGGCCGCCACCGGGATTTCCCCAGTTCCGCGAAAGCATTGCTGCGCACGTTTCGCGCACGCGTGACCTCGCCGTCGATGCAGAGAACGTTTGTGTGGTTCCCGGGGGCAAGCCTGTCCTGTTTTTCACGATGACTGCGCTTCTGGAACAGGGTGACGAAGTGATATATCCGGATCCGGGATTCCCGATATACGAATCCATGATCCGTTTTCTAAGAGCGACACCAATCGCCATACCTTTGCTTGAGGGCCGGGGCTTCTCATTCGATCTCGACGTTCTTGCCGACCGCTTGTCCGAGAACACGAAGATGTTGATTTTGAACTCCCCCAGTAACCCGACGGGCGGTGTAATTCCCAAGGAAGATTTGCGGGTGATCGCCCAACTGTGCCGCGATCGGGATGTAATGATCCTGAGTGATGAAATCTACTCTCAGATCGCTTACGATTCCAAACCCGCATCGATTGCCGGCTGTGAAGGGATGTTCGCAAAAACAATTATTCTCGATGGCTTTTCGAAGAGCTATTCGATGACGGGTTGGCGTCTCGGCTATGGTGTAATGCCGCCCTGGCTCGCCGAGGCTGTGGCGCTGTTGATGGTGAATTCTAATTCGTGTACGGCCAGTTTCACGCAATGGGCCGGTCTGGCCGCACTCGAAGGTCCTCAGGACTGTGTCACTGAAATGGTCGCGGAGTTTCGGCGGCGGCGTGATGCGATCGTTCGAGGGCTCCGAGCAATCCCGGGATTCGACTGTTTAAGCCCGGCTGGAGCTTTTTATGCGTTTCCTAATGTCACCGGGACCGGCATTGCGTCAGCAGAGTTGGCCGACATTATCCTGAACGAAGCCGGTGTTGCCTGTCTTAGTGGCGATTCGTTTGGCGAACACGGTGGCGGGTACCTTCGATTCAGCTATGCTAATTCGCTTGAAAACATACAGGAAGCGATTGAGAGGATCCGTAAGATATCTTCCCGTTGGGTCGGGTAGGATCGATCGTCGTCGGCAAGAGAACAGTTGCTCAGATCGACGGTAGCGATCGTGAGGTCCAGGATGATCCCATCGGGGCGTAAGCCCCCGCGCCGCCAGGTCCGGGTCAGGAGAAGTGTACCCATGACTTCAAGAACTCTACTTCGTGTCTTTACCTTGTGTTGCCTCCTGCTGACACAGCAGGCCGTATTCGGCCAGGATCTCACCGTTACGCTCCTGGGTACGGGCACTCCGCCTCCGCTGATGAATCGCTTCGGTCCGAGTACGCTGGTCGAAGCGGGGGACGAAAAATTGATATTTGACGTCGGGCGTGGTGTGACCCAGCGGATTTTCCAACTGGGGATGCCCCTCCGGGCGGTAACGGGCGTCTTCCTCACTCATTTTCATTCCGACCACACCGTCGGTATTCCCGATCTCTGGTTGACGGGTTGGCTGTCTCCGGGCTTCGGTGGCCGGACAACGCCGTTCCAAATCTGGGGACCGGATGGAACCGAAGCCATGATGGCGGGTCTCCGGCAGGCGTATGCAGCGGATATTCGAATCCGGATCGCCGACCAGCACTACCTTCCCGAAGGCGTGGCGATTGTCGCCGAAGATATCACCGAGGGTGTCGTGTTTGAGCGAAACGGTGTGCGGGTGACGGCGTTCGACGTCGATCATGGCGATGAGATTAAGCCCGCGATGGGTTATCGGGTGGACTACCTCGGACGGTCTGTCGTCATCTCTGGCGATACGCGGTTCAGTGAAAATCTTATTCGGTTCGCTGAAGGTACCGACGTGCTCATTCACGAGGTCGGAGCGGCGAGTGCAGAGCTTCTCGCCAAGTCGGAAGGAGAACGACTGATCATCGCGCATCACACCACTCCAGAAGATGCCGGGACAGTGTTCGACCGCGTCAACCCCAGACTCGCCGTCTATTCCCACCTCACCCGGCGTGGCGATTCTGAGATTCCGGCACCCTCCCTCGATGATGTTGTGGCGTCCACCCGGACGAACTACGGCGGAGCTCTTGAACTGGGTGAAGACCTGATGCGTATCGAAATAGGTGACACCATCGAGGTGAGGCGGTTCACGCCCTCGCCGTAATGCCGGCTTATCCCCATCCGGTCGACTTAGGGTTGCCGCTGAAGTCGATTGTCCGCGCCCCGGGACTGCCAAAGTTGACGAGCCGGAATCCGGTCACTTCCTTTGCGACCTGTGCTTCAGGAGAGGAGCAAAGGGATCCTCATTTCACAGCCAGCCATAGGCAAATGGCATTTCAGGGGCTGACGACTCGGTCCCGATAGATTGATCTGTTAGTATCTGCGGTTACTTCCGCCCAGCTTGGGGTGACTGATGGCTGGATCCTCAAAGAAAGTTATCTTCGCTGCCCTCGCCGGCAATTCGCTGATCGCAGTGACGAAGTTCGCCGCGTCGTTGCTGACGGGCAGTTCCGCGATGATGTCGGAGGGGATCCATTCCCTCGTGGATACCGGCAATCAGATATTGCTTCTCTACGGTCTGAAGCGTGCAGCGCAGCCGGCAGACGAACAGTTTCCTTTCGGGCACGGGAAGGAAGTCTATTTTTGGAGTTTCATTGTAGCGATTATGATTTTCGGCGTCGGAGCCGGGGTTTCCATCTATGAGGGCATTGCGCACGTCCTGGAGCCCACAGAGATCGAAAATCCTACCGTCAATTATGTCGTGTTGGGTTTGGCAATGATCTTTGAAGGTGCGGCCTGGTACTTCGCCTTGGTTGAATTCACCAAAACCAAGGGCAAGTGGGGTTACGTTGAAGCGGTTCAGCGCGGCAAGGACCCCACTTTGTTCGTTGTTCTCTTTGAGGATTCCGCGGCGATGCTTGGACTGCTGGTTGCCTTCCTCGGTTTGGTCCTGACCCAGGTGACGGGATTGGGTGTGTTCGACGGGATGGCGTCTATCGTTATCGGGATCATTCTTGGAGGGACGGCGATTTGGTTGGCCTACGAAACGAAGGGCCTGCTGATCGGCGAGTCCGCGAACGGGCCGGTCGTCTCGGGGATCCGCCAACTTGTGACTTCCTCGCCTGACGTTCTCGACATAAACGAAATATTGACCATGCATATGGGACCGGACTTCATCCTTCTGAATCTCGGTGTGAAGTTTGTGGACCAGATCACGGCCGCGGATCTTGAAGAGACCGTTCGCAGCCTTGAACGGCAAATCAAGAACGCCTATCCCGAAGTGAAGCGGATTTTTATCGAGGCTGAGGGACCCTCCGGCGGCGGCGTTTGACTACTCGCAGTTTTCGGACGAGTCCTCGAAATGTTCAAACAATCGCTTCGAGCCCTCTCCCGCCAAGCTGTCGAGCCCGTGTGCCATACCTGCCTCCACTTCAAAGTGGACCCGGAAGCCCCGTTCACGAAGCATTGCGGCCTGCCCCCGCATCGCCCGCTGCCAGCCGGGGTCAAACTCACCGACATGCATGTAAACGCACAGCCCGGTGAGGGCTGTGATTCGCGCCTGGTTTGCATCCTGAAGGAAGCCTGGAAAGCCAGTTAGAGAGCGAAAATACCGTGGATGAGACGCGGCGACATGAAAGGCGCTCAGACCACCGTTGGAGCGGCCGGCGATGTGAAACTTGTTCTCTTCGACCTTGTAGTCGCCAAGGATCTCGTCCAGAAGAGACGGGATGGTCGAAGCACCCGCCCTGAAAAACAACTGTCCCATCGGAGCGGCGGGACTGACGACGATATAGCCCTGCCGCTCGGCCTCCGCGGCCCAATGGTTCCGCAGCGCGTTCCGCGTTGTTCTCAGCGTCTGCCCGCCACCGGCAAAGGCGAGAACGGCGGGATACTCGTTTGCGGGATCGAACCCATCTGGGAGGACGACCAGGTAGTCGACTCGCATTCGGGCGAACGTGCCCACCTTTTCGATTATTTCGGCATTCGCGACGCCCGTCAGGATGACGCCCGTAAGAACTGTGACTGCCAGGATTTGTTTGATCATATGGTTTATTCGAATCGAAAGCTGAATTTGTTCAGAGCTTACCCTTCGTTAATGAGTGAGTTTGATGAGGATAACATGTCCTTCTAGCGTGCGTTTCTGTTGCTTGGAATTCAAGAAAGTTTCCAGGTGAAAGTAGCGCTGCGAGTGCGGGTCCGGCATCTTGTGCCCTCGAGCGATCGGGAGTTATCATGCCCGACACATACACCCTGATCAGGAGCAAATCGTGAAGCGACTTAAACTTACGTTGTGGATTGTTCCAGCCCTATTCGCTGTTGCCGTCTTGATATTAGCCGTGCTCACCGCATACGCGCTCGACGGAGATATCGCATACCATCAAACGCTGGTCGCTTCGGTTCAAGTTCGCAGTAACGATTTCGAAGACCTTCAGGAAATGCCCGTCCAGTTTTCGTGCGTAGGAACCGGAATATCACCACATATCGAATGGACCGCCGGTCCTGATGGCACCCGGTCATACGCCCTTATTGCCACCGACTGGGATGCTCCTTCCCCGAACTTCCGGCTGTTCGCCCTACCTCATTGGGTTTTGTTCAACATTCCCACCAGCGTGAGGGAGATTCCTCAAGATGCCGGCATAGTCGAACTCAGCGAAGAGAGTGTCGTTGTCGAAACAGGCATGGGTGGAGCTGAAGGATACCTGCCGGCCTGTCCACCCATGGGACGACATCAGTACCAGTTCCGTGTGTACGCCTTGGACGTGGACCAAATCAACCCCGAATTGAACAATCGCGCCGACGTCCTCGCCGGGATCGAGGGTCACGTCCTGGCCTATGGCGAGCTGATCGGTTTTCGAACGGCAGGGTAAACCCTCGAAAGGGGATTAACGCTTACATCGGACGCATCTCGGGAGAATCCCGATCCGTGATCGCGACTCCGCGCGACTGGCTACGGCTACACAAAGGCACCATGGTGAAGTATGACCCGACCCCCGGACTCCCGAAGCCGTCGACGGTCCGGAGCATTTGGGACGGCCGCTATGCTCGGCTGAACGAAATCGTTGCAACCTCCGAACCTGACAGTTGGCTCGGGCGGTGGGGGATCGTTCTGGCGGATGTTTCCGGGGCATCAGTTCTCGACCTCGGCTGCGGCAGAGGTCGGGACAGTCGATTTTTACTTGCCGAAGGCTTCGAAGTCACATCGCTGGATTTCTCGATCGAGGCGCTGAACAGGGCGAGGGAACACGGCCTGGCGCGGGGACGGCAGATCCAGTCGGATGTCACCGACGGCATTCCCTTCAAGTCTCGTGCCTTCGGTCTGATCATCGCGAACCTGGTTCTTCACTATTTTCGATGGCACGACACCGTAAACCTTATGGGTGAGCTGGCGAGAAGCCTTGAGCCCGGTGGAAAGATCCTTGTTCGGGTGAATTCGACCGATGACCATGAGTTCGGTGGTGCCGGCAATCCGGAGATAGAACCGGGCCTCTGTCTCGTCGAGGGTGTGGCGAAGCGTTTTTTTGATCGTGAGTCCGTCACACGTCTGTTCGATGAGGAATGGCGGCTCCTCGATGTTTTTGAGAGGACTTCGATCCGGGACTCACGCACGAAAAGGCTGTGGGAAGCGTGCGCCGAACGGCGTGTTTCGGATCGTTGATCAAGAGTTGGACTGCTGAAGGTATGTGCGAAACTTTGCGTGAACCAATGGAAGAAGTGAAATGGGCCCGGCCAACCCACCGAAAGGCCATCTTCGAGAGGGCCAGCCAGGCACGGGAGCGCTAATTCTTAAAGAAAATGCAGCGCACCCTCCAGCATTATATTCCCAGGTTTGTCTGCAGAAAAGGAAAAGCGAACAGGCTGAATCTGTGCGACGAATCAGAAGAGAATGCGAGTCAGTTTGAATGAGGCATCAGGAATCAAACTGCATATCGACTCGGAGGCGCAACAACGTCCCAATGTCGCCAGCAAATGAGATGGGCACCGTCTCCGATCTCCGCATGGTGGGGCGGTTCCGGTGTCAGACCCAGGAGAACCGCGTCACAACAAATGGGCTGTTCGCAGTCCGGGCAGACGATCATTCCGCCGCTTAATGAAGGGTGATCGGGATCTTGAGACCCGCAGTTGCAGTAATCTTTCATGGCTCACCTCGGCTCTTGCGAAATGTTTGCTCTCTATGTGTATCGACCCGGATTCGGCCGAGCTTTAGGCGTTTATGCCGGCGGGCATCTATAACTCTAGGACCCGTCGGCTCCGCTATTATCAGCAGGTAGACGAACCCTAGCAGCCCATGGCAGAAGTCTCGAGGGCCGCGTTACGGCCAAACGGGGCTGGATTCTAGGAGGCGACGACGAGACAATGCGCATTCATTGGCAGGAGTCGGCGACAACGAAGACGGCCCCGTTTCGCCGTAACCCTTTGGGCGCAGGGGGGTTCGGGCCACAGGCTTTGTCCCTCGTCGGTCACGATGTAAAGACATCGCTCCGCTCCTCACTTCGCGCCTGCAACCCGAAGACCCCTGCGCGCGGCCCTCGAGACTTCTGCCACGCGCTGCTAGACTGAGTCTCCTCCCGTTCCGATTCCCCGTGGTAAGATCCCCCTTCCATTTCAGCTCACAGTTCTTACCTCTGGAGGCCACCGTGCAACATCAACAACTCGGCAACACCGGCGTCTTCGTTTCCCGTCTGTGTCTGGGCGCAATGACTTTTGGCGGTGGAGCGGGCCTATACGAGGCGATCGGAGGAATGAACCAGACTGAAACCGATTCAATGGTCGGACATGCACTCGATGCGGGGATCAATTTTTTCGATACCGCCAATGTTTATAGCGAAGGCGAATCTGAAATCCTACTCGGAAAGGCTCTCGGCTCGCGGCGGACCGATGTTGTAATCGCGACTAAAGTTCTTGGACGGATGGGCCCTGGCCCGAACGACGTGGGCTTGTCCCGCATGAACGTGGTGGACCAAGCCGAAGCCAGCCTGAAGCGGCTCAACACCGACTACATCGACCTGTACCAGATTCACGGATTGGATGCCTTGACTCCGCTTGAAGAAACCCTAGGTGCCTTAAATTATCTGGTGCAGCAGGGTAAAGTCCGTTATATCGGGTGCTCCAACCTCGCCGCCTGGCAGATCGTGAAGGCGCGTGCTATTTCCTCAGAGCGGAACTTTGAACGTTTCGTCACCGTTCAGGCCTATTACTCGCTGGCCGGACGGGAACTGGAACGGGAAATTGTTCCGATGTTGAACGATCAGAAAATGGGGCTCCTACCCTGGAGCCCGTTGGCCGGCGGCCTGCTGACGGGCAAGTTTACTGGCGATGCTGCCAAGGACAAGGGTTACCGCCGGAGTACCTTCGACTTCCCACCGGTCGACAGGGAGAAGACGCGTGCGATTGTCGAGATGCTCGGCGAGATCAGCAAACGCCGAGCGGCCACAATTCCCCAGGTTGCTCTGGCGTGGTTGCTCCACCAGCCGCACGTCACCAGTGTCATTATTGGCGCCAGGAAGATGTCCCAGCTCAAGGACAACCTTGAATCCGGTGAAGTGAAGCTCGACCGAGAAGATTTGAAACAACTCGACGCTGTGAGCGCCCTGACGCCCGAATATCCACAATGGATGTTCGAGCTGCAGTCGATCGGTCGCAGACCCGGGACCGTACGCGACTTCTCAAAGCTGATGCAGTCTTCCTAAAGCCGAGTGCCACTATGGGAGCGGGATGGTCGACTTCTTCAGCGTAGTGTCCACCTGGTGACCGCACCGCAAGCGCCACTATTGCCGTCCGTTCGCAGTGTAATTCTGAATCTGTTCCGATCGGCCAGTCACAGGCTCAGAGCGTTTCACCTTCCTATGTCGGGAGTGTCTTCTTTCGCGGACCGGGAAGCCGTTATACGAGCCCGATCAACTGTCGACCCAAGGCATCGCTTCTTTCAGCCGTGGCTCGGTTGACAACGCCCTTATTTTGGCTATCCTTTCATGGAACCTGGCATTCTCCTTCGGAGGTGTCATGTTTGGAGGTCTTAAAGTGACGAATCAAACTTGGACCGTTCTCTCTCTGATTGCGGCTCTCGGTCTCGTTTCGATCCCGGTTCTCGGTCATCACGGAACCAACGTCTCTTACGACCACGAAAATCCTCTTACGTTTGAGGCCGTCGTAACGGAGTTCCGGTTCACGAATCCCCACGCTCAACTCTTGTTCGACGTGACCAGCGAGCGGGGCGACTTGGTTCATTGGGCCGCCGAGCTGACGAATCCTTCCAATCTGGCCAGAAACGGCTGGGGCCGGAGGCGATCTATGGAAGCGCTGAAGCCGGGGACTCCGATCACCATTATTCTGTTCCCATCCAAGGCCGGTACGACCGTCGGAGTGGCCTCGAGGGTTCTGAACGAGAATGGTGAGCAGATCTTGATCGAGAGAAGGCAACAGCTCCCGGAAAGACTCCCGGAGAACCAATAGAGGACCCAATGTCCGACAGCGTTGTACCCGCTGCGAGCCCGACACCATGGAGTCGGCGCTGGGCTTTCGGACACCGTGGTCTGGCGGGTTCACGACCGAGAACGGCGCCTTCCAGTCGTGGCAGCAGTGCTTGCCTCGGGGGATAGGACCGGGATGGTGGAGTCAATTCCACACAAACAAAACGTCTCAGGAGTTTTAGAATGCGTAATTCTCTAGTGAGCTGGGCTATCGCTGTGGCGGCTGTTCTGATGTGTTCGCCGGAATCGTTCGCCCAGCAATCCGGCCCCAACGACCTGTCGGGAATCTGGAGTCGCAACGCGCAGTACTGGGGCGGTGGCGGCGTGTGTCCGGGATGCGGCGACCGCGGCTTTGGCAACGAGGTGCCGCAAATGACTCCCGAGGGAGAGACCCGGTTCAACCTCAACAGACCCTCGTACGGGCGTTATCTTGGAAGTGATGAAGCGATCATTTACGCCGAAGAAGAGCACATCGGCCGCCGCAGGGCCGTCCCGCCCGGTGTGGGCAACGATCCCGCCGGGTTCTGCAATCCCTACGGTTTAACCCGGGCGCTGCTATTTCCGAATCCTGTCGAATTGGTGCAGACTTCGGACCGGATATTCCAGTTCTTTGCATGGACGCGCCAGTGGCGTGAAATCTGGTTGGACGGAAGAGAGCTTCCAGCGGAGCCCGACCTCCCGCGCTGGTACGGATACTCGGTTGGCCGATGGGAAGGAGACACGCTTGTTGTCGACACGACCGGATTCGACGAGAGAACATGGGTCGACCATTTCGGTTATCCCCACAGCGATCAGATGAAACTCCAGGAACGCTACCGGAGGGTGGACCCGGAGACCCTGGAACTCACCATGACACTCACCGATCCGCTGACGTACGAGGCACCGTGGGAGAGCGAGCGGAAGCTCTTCAGGTTGGCGCCCGAGGACGTCATGACCTACGACGGGTGGTACGGGATTCTGGAAGAACCCTGCGCCCCGGTGGATGAGGTGGATTCCTTCAACAGCACTATCCGGAATCCTGCAGGCGGTGTCGGCGGCGTGGCCAGGTAGCCTCTTCTTGCAAGCAACCGCGAAATGAAATGTAGAAAATTTGCAAAGCCGAACAGAACGGCAATCATTTAAATTGATGGGTCTTTTTTCTTGGAGGACGCGGACCAGCTGGCTTCAGTCTAGCCCGTCACAGCATTTCGAACTGAAGTACCTGAAAAACTAAGAGACACTGTTCTGAGTTCTATGGCAATGTCGCGACGGTACGTTCATCCCACCGCAGAACGGCTCGAATCCGCCGTCGCCAAGCTGGACGCTGACAACGGACAGCAAGCTAATCGGTTGAAGAATAACGGTAGTAGGAAGGCTAATAGGTCGCGTGACTTGCTGGATCTCATCCCTCCGCAGAGCTAGCTCAAACTCCAATTCTCGCTGTCCGACTATGTCGGTGTCAGGACTTGAGACTTTTCTTACGTATAAACCCCATCTTAGTTAGATTTACCCGCATCTTCGCGGTTCGTTTTTGTGCACACTAAAACGATAGAATCCTGCATCAAACTCGGCCACCACGAGATCCTCGCGCCCTTGGCTGAGGGTGGAATGTGGGAGGTGTGGCGTGTACGGGATACGAAACTCGGGCGTGGGGTTGCCATCAAGACCTTGACTGAAGAGTTCGCCTGACTGCATCGACACTGAGTGAGCGAACAACCAGGCAGAGTCAATTAATGTCACAGTGCGAGCACAACCGTCTTGACGACAACTGATCAAAAGAAGAGTATTTAAGTTCTCCGGTTGGCCCGACTGCAAGAACAGGACATGATGAAATTGCACACTAGATTCTCATCGGAGGAAATTAACGGATTTCTCGACCAGGGTATTTCTATTACGGGCGAGCTTCAGTGTTCCGGAACCCTACGTTTGGATGGGCAATTCAGCGGCTTGATTTCAGGAGCCGAGCGATTGATCGTGGGAAAACACGCACGCGTCCAGGCCGACATCAGAGTGGGAGAGATCGAAGTCTATGGATCTGTTTACGGAACCGTCGAATCCACGGTCCGCATAGTAATTCGCTCTGGCGGGAACATCCAGGGGGACATTCAATCACCGGCACTGGTGATTGAAGAGGGTGGGAAAATCGACGGCAACAGCAAAATGTCTGAACACGACCTAGCTGAGATTCCTATAGAAAAATCCCAAACATCGAAAAGAGAATGGCGGCGTAATTCCTAAAAAGAACCTCCATCCGCTCTCTTCAGGATGCTTCTTCTTCGGGCGAACGCACTTCAACTTGAGAGGCGGTCAGAGCCCCGTTGGCAACGCTCTCAAACGGATTTTTCGCAATTTTCACATTGGCCAGATCTAACGGGAATTCGAGCGAACTTAAAGCCTTCTTGAACCGCTCGGCGAATCCCTTTGGAGCGACGGTCCCTCCGGAAAGGACTATCGGGACAGCTCCCGCCGCATTGTGGGGAATGCTCATCATCTTAGACACTTCGCGGTTCATGTTTTCCGCCACATATGCGAAGGTGTCCGATTTCTAGTTGAAAGTTAGATGGCGGTTCCATCCTTCCGACTCCGTAGAATCGGGGTTGGGAAACCTTACAGAGGAGGAACCGCCGAATGAAAGCATACCGAATCGTGAGCCGCGACGACAGCCAGTCGTTGGCGGAATATTTGACAGAGAACGGGCAGATTCTGCTGCCGATGGTCGAGCTGATCGAAGGGTCGCGGATGGCGATCGACGAGTTGATCGACGTGTTGGGACGTGCCAGTATCGAGGTCGTGTTGCAGTTGTTGGCGCAGGGTGTGGCCGGAGAGAAGCAGCGGGGCCGGGCGAAGGAGTCGATTCGTTGGCACGGCAGGCAGGCTGGCAGCGTGCGGCTGTCGGATCGCAAGCTGCGAGTCCGAAAGCCCCGACTTCGGAAGAAGGGGCGGGGTAAAGGCCAGGAGGTCGAGATCCCGGCCTACGAGGCGATCAACGCGAACGGGACGATCGGCAGCCGGGTTCTGGAGATCCTGATGTCGAACGTCTCGACCCGGCAATACGAACGGGTCATTCCCCAGATGGCCGACACGGTCGGTGTCAGCAAGTCGTCGGTGAGCCGGGAATTCGTTGAGCAGAGCGGGAAGGAGTTGAAGCGGCTGAGCGAACGCCGGTTCGAGGACCGGGAGTTCCTGGTGATCTATCTGGACGGCGTGATCTTCGGAGAATTTCACGTGCTTTGCGCCGTGGGCGTGGATTCCAGCGGCGAGAAGGTCGTCCTGGGAATAAAGGACGGCGCGAGCGAGAACGCGGCCACGGCGGTCACGCTGCTGGAGGATCTCGTCGACCGGGGCATCGATCCAGGTCGGCGGTACCTGTTCGTCATTGACGGCGCAAAAGCGCTGCGGAGCGCGATCGACAAGGTCTTTGGCCGTCAGAATCCGGTCCAGCGATGCCGCAACCACAAGATCCGGAACGTCGCGGCGAAGCTCCCCGACGAATTGGCTCCGCAGGTCGTTTCCGTCATGAAAGCCGCGTTCCGCTTGCCGTGGAAGGAAGGCATCGCCCGGATCCGAAAGCAAGCCGAATGGTTGCGGTCTCAGCATCCGGATGCTGCGGCCAGTCTCAAGGAAGGACTCGACGAAATGTTCACCATCAACCGTCTCGAACTGTCTCCGGCTCTTCGCCGTTGTCTGGGGTCGACGAACCTCATCGACAGTTCGCACTCCGGGATGCGTATCCGGACCCGTCGTGTGGGCCGATGGAAGAATGCCGACATGGCCCTGCGATGGGCGGCGGCCTCCTTCCTCGATACCGAGAAAAACTTCCGCAGAATTCTGGGATATAAGGATCTCTGGATGCTCCAGGCCAAACTCAACGACCTGGTCACTGGCGACGATCCGTCAAAGGTGGCTTAACTGATGAACTGAACCGCCATCGAAGGTTTCAACTGAATTCGGGACAGCTTCACACATATGCGATGAGCTCATCGTAAGCAATGGACAGTGCATTGAGGACTTCGGAATCGCTGTCACTCTTACTGAGATCGAGTTTCGATTCCTTGATCGCACACGCCCTGCTCGCATTGTCACCTACAGCAATCGCTGCCTTTCGGTCGATCCAGTCGCCTCCGCGGGCGAGCGAGAAAGTCAAAAGAGGTATAGATCGGAACGCAAAACATACATTGACCATACCGCCACCGAAAGACATGCCTATTCCAGAATATTGCTCTTCAGCGAGTTCCGAAAAAATCACGGCTAGTCCTTCATTGATCGGTTTCGGGTAATATCCCAATTTGCGTAGTATTCCAAGTATGGTTTTCTCATGGTAAGCCAAATTGACTTCGGCATCGAGTGGTTCCCCCGGGACGGAAAAATACAAAGATTCCCCCGCCTGTCTGGCCTCTCCCGCGACACTTCTGATGATACGTTCAATCATGGGTATCGCTTCGTCTTCTGAAGGACTGATGATCCCTGTGCTTAGGGGCCGCCTGGCCTCTCTGTCGGATATACTCGCGAAATCCATGGCCTCATTCCCTACGATCCGAAGCTTATTGCCGCTCTTAATGTAGTCAAGTTTGGCCATGCCGAGCATCCCCTCGGTGAAATCGGATTGATCAAGGTCGATGAACGCGCTCCTTTCGACACGAGCTACAATTTCTTGTCCCTGCATCTCGGCACAGCGGACAAAAGAAGTCCCCACGTCTAGCCTGCATTTCTCAAGAGATCTAAGGTAAACGAGAGACGGAAGGAAGTGTAAAGGACCGGAAAAGGCCGCCCTGTCTGGCATAGAAGGTTGTGCGAAGAACTTTCAACACACAGACGGAGGCGGCCTTTAACATGACAGAGTGTAAAACAGAACGGGTTCAATTTCACGCTTTAGGTTCACGCGAAGTTTGCGGTCAATTCGACGGTGGGGACATCAGCTCGGACGCGGGCGGATTGCTGCTGCGGGAGGTGGAGAAACGGACCGGGATCCTGAAACAGTTTGCCGGATGTTTCCAGGATTATCGGGATCCGCGATTTGTGGAACATCGCATCGAGCCACTGGTGGCGCAACGGGTCTACGGATTGTGTTTGGGCTATGAGGATCTGAACGATCACGATCAACTGCGTTCAGATCCAGTCCTGGCCGTGATGGTCGATGAGACCGATCCGAAGGGGCGAACTCGGAAGCAGGAGCGGGACCGGGGCAAGGCGCTGGCGGGCAAGAGCACGCTGAACCGGCTGGAGCTCTCGACCGAGGGTGCGGCCAGCCACCCGTACAAGAAGATCGGGCGGGATGAAGCGGCGATGGATCGATTGATGGTGGACGTGTTTCTCCAAGCCCATCGGCGAGCACCACGGCAAATCATCCTGGATCTGGATGCGACCGACGATCCGATTCACGGGAATCAGGAAGGCCGCTTCTTTCACGGCTACTACCGGCACTATTGTTATCTGCCGCTCTACATCTTCTGTGGGGAGTTTCTGCTCTGTGCCCGGCTGCGATCCTCTGACATCGATGGTGCGGCTGGAACGGTGGAGGAACTGGAACGGATCGTGGGCCAGATTCGGCAGGAGTGGCCCCGAGTCCAGATTGTGATTCGGGCCGACTCGGGTTTCTGCCGCGATGAGATCCTGAGCTGGTGCGAGGCCCAGCACCGTGTCGATTACGTGATCGGACTGGCGAAGAACAAGCGGCTGCTCCGCGCGATTGAAACTCCGATGGAGAAAGCGAAGCAGCGATTCGACAGGACCGGAAAGTCGGCGCGCGTCTTTAAGACGTTTCAGTATCGGACCCTGGACAGCTGGACCCGAGAGCGACGCGTCATTGGCAAGGCCGAACATCTGGCCAAGGGAGCCAACCCGCGGTTTATCGTTACCTCGTTACCGAAAGGCCAACCCACCCCAAAGCAGATCTATGAACAGATCTACTGTGCTCGTGGGGACATGGAAAACCGGATCAAAGAGCAACAGCTCGGATTGTTTGCCGACCGGACCAGCACGGCCACCATGCGCGCCAATCAACTCCGGCTCTACTTCTCATCGGTCGCGTACATGTTGATGCAAGCCTTGCGACGGCTCGGATTGCAGGGTACCGAATTCGCGCGTGCGCAGTGCACCACGATCCGCCTCAAGTTGCTCAAGATCGGAGCGCAGATCCACGTCACCGTCCGCCGGATCTGGATTCGGATGGCCGGCGGGTATCCCTATGCCAACGTGTTTGCTCAGATCTACGCGAACCTCCAGAAAATCCCGCTACGTTGTTAAACGTCTCCGCTCGGACATCCCACCCGTTTCGACCTTGGTAGGGATTGCTGTCTCTGTAATCCGCTTTCACCTTGCCATTCTCTTCAACACCAATCACTCAGGCTCCGTTTTTCAGCTCAGCTGGCCTCTTTGCTCCCGCGACACCGCTCACGACCCCTATCCCGTCTACCCATTGCTCGTTTCGCCATCATTCTTGAGAAATGCGGGCTAGTCCCCTGCTAAAGTACCGCCGCCGTTCCATTGACATCTTGATCTCCTGTTCCTTTCGAATATTAGGCCACTAGCCAGAAAAGCCACTCAAAAATTGCAAGTATTCAATGAACTTGTCCCAAGGAGCTCTGCTATCGAGACCCGGTTCAGATTTAGGCAGACACGTGTATGGTCAAATAGTCCCACAAGCAAAAAAATTGCGCGGCTCGGCCAGTCTAAGGGACCTCCAGACGGCCTTTGATATACCAATCACGCTGCCACCGCAACTAAAAACTATTGAGCCATCAGCACTAGCGGCTCTCGACAGACACGGTGACCCCGTCTGGAAGCTTCTCGATTGCCGGCTTCGACCGGATGTTACACAAACATCTGCAACCCTGTATCCACATAGAATATAGACCAAAATCGCAGGGACGACATCAAGTCTTCGACAAGAAGCGAAAATTTTGCGGGCGTGGATTTCCGAATAGGGCTACCACCTACCTAAGACTCGCGGCAATTGAGTTTGAAACGATGGGGCCCTGACGATACGGGAACGGCAAGCCACCGACAGACGCACCCCCACCCCCATGGACCGCACCCGGGTACCTCTGAATGGGTTCCAACAGACTTGCCCAGTCAAATAACGTCCACCGAAATGCTATGAAGCCCGGTCGTAAACGTGTCGAGGCAATCAGACCGGAAGGTGGAGCCAATTCGGGGGAAATGCCACTCGTGCTAACTAAAGCAGAAAGGCCCCTCGAAAAGGCCTTCCATCTTATTTGATCAGCTAAGTGGACCTGAGGGGGATCGAACCCCTGACCTCCTGACTGCCAGGTCGAGACCGTCCCTTAGCTTTCAATAGCTTTAACCACTTGCAGTGCGCAGAGTCGTGCAAATTAGGGCAAGAATTCTGCATTGCTGCACCCTATGCGCACCCCGTGGTCAAATTCTCAATGTCCGGGAAGATGATCTGTCATAACTTGAGAACGGATTTCAGGGCTTGCGAGCCAGCCGCACGATGTTCTCGATCTCTTCATCCTGTTACCAAAGAGAATTGATGACGGGTGACGCCGCGACACCTGTGATTTGACACTTCTCGAGCCACTTCACAAGATCCGGAAACTCGCTCCAGTTGCTCATGGCCCGCTCGAAATGGTCGGCCACTCCGGCGTCGGTCTCGTATATCTCATGGAGCACAAAGATTGTGTTCCCGGTTGGGGCCGAGTTTGTATCCATCGGGTTGGAAAGCTCTGGCGCCTTGGACACGTTATAGCTAAGGAGTGCCTTGTCACCACTGCGATGGTGCGTCGATTCCATCCAGGGACCGTGGCTTGTGAAAATGCGGTCGCCCTCAGCGACCTGATTCGGCGGAACCGAGATTACGTATGTGAGTTGAGTTTTTCCAACGTGTGCCATGGGGTTCTCCTTACATGTAGTCGTGGTCTAACGAACCGTGAAAAACTCGCCAAAGGATATTAGAGGAAGGATTCAGAAGCAATCAAACTCTCAACGTTAGTATTTCAGCCAATTCTCAACTGCCGACAAGATGATTTTTTGATGGGATGGACTCCTCTTTGATGACTGAATCGGCATCAAAGTGCCACAGTCATTTTGGGCCTCACAACGGGTGCGGGCCAAACACGTATAAGTGTGAACAAAAAGGAGTCCGAGATGAAGAATAGAACGATTGGAGTGGATCTAGCAAAGAATGTTTTCGAGATTTGGATATCGACTCCCTCGAGCCGGATGGAGAAGACGTATCGATTTAGTCGGGGAAAGTTTGCCGAGTTCTTAGCGAATCAGGAGGTGTCAACAACGGTCCGGCTTGCGCCGCCAGTCTGCGAAGACAGCGGCTTTTCGACGCGTCGCGCGGCTCACGAAAAACTACCCGATATCCAGCTTCAGGAGCCGCTCCGCGTTTTTGTACAGGATCAACTCTTTCTCGGCTTCGCTGGTGTTGGAAATAGCCACGGCGTTCAAATTCCTCCAATGCGTGGAGCCCGCAGTCGTCGCATCCACTCGTTCTGTCTCAAGCGCTGCGATGTCGTAGGCATTCAAACGTGTCCAGTTCGCGCCGAACAGAACTCTGTCCGGTCCCATATACTTCACCGCCGCATCTATGAGCTCCACGGGCGCCCGACCGATTTCCAGATGTAGATTCCGATACGTACCGCTCAAGACGATGGCGTCCCATCCTCCCCCGTGGGCATAATCCGCGCCCCCAGCGTCCCCTATGATCATGTTCACTCTGGGAAACTTGGCGGCGAGTATCCCAACGTTCCCGATCTCCCGTTCAGCGCCGGCCCCGGCTCTCGTCCCAAATAAGACAGGGATATCCAAAGATTCCGCTACCTCCATCGTGGGGTAGTACTCTTCCAAGCGCACCTCGTTACGCAAAGTAGTGACATTCAATTCCCCGATACCCTTTGCCCCCGCTTGTAATCTGCTGTGCACCTGCTCAGCCGCTCTCTGCGGATCGGAAAAGTCATAGCCGTCCGGTGGGGTCCACATGAACAGCCGACCTGGAGGCATTCCCGCAACCGTTCGAAGGTCATCCTCATACGAGATCCCATTCCGCACGGACGCCTTGGACTTCGCGAGCATCGCCCTGCCGATTCCGTGAATGTTCATGGAACGAATCAAGTTTTCAGCCCGCTCCGGCCCTGGGCGACTGCCGACATGACAGTGGATGTCAATGACCTTTCGCTCGATCACCGCGCGCAACCGTTGCCATGGCCCGACAAACAACTGGACCAAATCCTCTCTGGTAATTTGGGGTACTGCGCCAGGCTGCGGAACACTGCCAGGATATTGCGCCCATGCGGAAGATCCGAAGGCAGCAAGACCCAGCGCTCCTACACATGGAATGCTTCCCGCTTTCTTCAAAAATTCTCTGCGCACTAGATCGTTACCCATGGTGATAATCCTCTCTTAGCTTGGCCGAAATTTCTATTGTGAGCCCCACCTTCACACGGAAACCTGTGCCTCAGACCCTGTCGATCTCGCACCAACAGGAGCGTGCCCGAAGTCTTGAGAATAGCCGAACCATCAATCGGTCAGAAAGTGATACATGCCGAGGACGTTCTCGTCGACCCAATCGAAGTCCCCCCAGTGACTGTACTCTTCCATTTTGATGTTTCGTTGCATGTCCTCCAGCGTCTGGCCCGAAGCGATGCCGGCGGAAACCTCGTCTCGGAGTGTTTCGAAGTACTCTCGCCACGCTCTGACGTCTTCCCGGGTGCCCACTGGCCCGTGGCCTGTCGCAACGAACTCGAAGTCTGCCGCCAGCTCCTCCGTTTGTCGGATAGCAGCCATCCACTCTTCGAACATCCCGAGTTCGTAGTCCATCTCCCTGTTCGGAAGCCGCCCGAACGAGACATAGTCGACGATCAACATCACGCTGTCGTCTGGAAAGGTGATCATGCTCGAGTCCTTCGAGTGATTCATCTCGCCAACCCAGGTCAGGTTCACCCGTTTTCCGCCCAAGTTGATCTGAAACTCGTCTGTATAGGTGATATCAGGAGGACGCACGAAGCTTATGGGTCCGCGCACAACCTCCGCGCCGCTGAGCACGCCGTCATCGTTCGCGTCGAATCCTTCGAACTGGCTCTGGCTCGAGCCGGCGAAGCGCTGGAGGTCCGCCGGTGTCTCGCTTTCCTCAACCACTCCGTTGCCGTTGGTATCCAGCGCCGCCACGGGCTCGTACTGCCCAACGACTTCGGAGAGCGTGGTAGACGCTGGTGGCATCGCCAGGTACGAGAGCATGTTGGCATGACCCACAAACCGGGCCGTATCCGCGAAGACGTCCCCGCCGGAGGCATGGTCCCAGTGGTAGTGGCTGTAGACGACATATCTGACCGGGACCCCGAAGCGGGCGGCGAACTCCTCCTTCAGCCACATCGAGAATTCAATGTTGATCGGATCCGCCATGACGATGCCTTCCGGTGTGACCAGGAACACGGTGCCATGGTTGTTGCTCATAGCCCTGTAGACGCCGCCGGCGATGTGCTCAATCGTCCAACGCGATGCCTCGGTGGGCGACGAACGACGCAACTCAGGCACCTGGCCAAAGCCCTCTGACGCGAGCACCAGCGCTGCGACCAAACCCGCCAGAATCACGCTTGTCGTACTGCTACGCATCAGCTTTTCCTTACGAGCATTTACTGGCCGCCCTCGAGGTGCACCGCAGGACGGGCGGATCCTAGTGGCCTGTAACAGAGCGGTTCGTGCGCCGAGAATGTCCGGTACAATCTCGTGACACGGCCCGGGTCTGATCCACGGTTGGCGTGGGGAAGGAATGGCGATAGCGATGAACGGAGTGTTGCCATGACCATGAAGTGGTACCGTCGCGAATTCTTGTCGACCTCGTCGCTGGCCCCTGCCGCCGGCGCTTTCCGATCGGCACCCGCGCTGGGCTAGCAGCCCGTGGCAGAAGTGAGATTCTCTGACACAGTCGTAACGTCGGATTCGATAGCCACGTTGGGCTCGATATCCAGCTGACGGAGTTCATGATGCGTTTGAAGCGCCATCTGGACGCAGAAGAGCACGATTTGAGCGGCAAAGTATGCCGCAGACCGGTCCTGCAGGCTCCGTGGCGTGCCCTGCCCGAACTTCTGGCGCAGGATCAACGCCAGGTTCAAGGCCGCGTAGTGAACCAGGATCCGTTTCAGGATATTTTCCCGTCCTCGAAGGTGAACCCGTCGCATGCCGCCGGTTTCCAGACCGTGAGCGAAGGGTCGTTCCAGCATCATGCCGCGATGCCGCAACAACTCCTTGCCGCGTTCTCCACGGATTCGACGGCGATTGGCATAGACAGCCTGTTGTTCGTCCGGCTTGTTCTTCCAGCGGCGACGGCCCCGATCCGGTTCCGAGATGTAGGTGCGTATCCCCAATTCGCGAAGATCGACCATCGTTTCGTTGCTGTGATATCCCTTATCGGCGACGACTTCAGAAAACCAATCTTCTCGAATCTGCGCTTCGGTTTTCGGGTTGCTTGCCAGCTTCTCCATGTTCTCGGCCGTGCGGATCAACGTCTCTTTGATTGTCGTCGTATCCCCGGTGGCAGCACCCTGAACCGTCACCCCCAGCACGACGCCGGTCTTCATATCCACAGCGTGTTCCAGCTTGTGAGCCAAATGCGTGCGGCCGTCTTTCATCTTGGTGATCTGCGCATCCGCGTCGTCGGGATGCACCCAGTCGTCGTTCGATCCCTTCTTCGGCCGTTTCCGGTCCAGTCGCGCCAGTTCGGCTCGTGTCGGCGTTTCAATGCCCGAAGCGTGGGCCAACTCCTTCAGAAAGTCCTCATAACTGTTCCTGGTGTCTCGCCGCACGATCGACCGCATTGCCGCGTTCGCTTCCAGCGTCGTCGCGTCCACGCCAACCGTCTTCCCGTCGATCAACCCGTGCCCGGCCAGCCGCTCCAGCATCCAGTGGAACACCTGGGCATGGGTTTCCAGATCGATCAGCCGGCGTGTCCGCGACACGCTGGAATGATCCGGGGTACCATCGGTCAGCCCAATGCCCAGAAACTCCCGCAGGCTCAGCGAGTCGGCACACCGCCAGGCGATGCCGCGTTCCGAGTCAATCCCTTCGAAGTAGCCGACCAGCAGCATCCGAAAGTACACACCCGGCACGACACCGGGCCGACCCATCACCGGGGCGTAGAACTTCTGGCAGGCTTCTTCAACAAACGGGTCGAATCCGTCTTCTTCCAGAATCCGGTTCACCCGTTCGTAGAACACGTGTCCTTTGGTCCGCGGCAACTCCTGTGTCGCGATCCACAGCGATTCCTGGCGTCGTCTCTTTCGTCCCATGCCCATATCCCGTCCTCCTTCACTCATCATTCTTCGCGATACGGTCGCATCGGGTCCGTTTGAAATCGGGTCCGTTTGAATCTGTGAAGTGGACTTTAACCACGGGCTGCTAGGCACCGGCCACGACCGGCACCTGAAAAAATCTGGCTAAATAGTACGAGGGAAGGCACTTGAGGTCAACGAAACAGTCACATGCCCGTATGACCGCGTATACGGACAGTGAGTTACTTGGATGAGTGCGAAAGCGTGCTCGTGCTTGAGGCGTGGTCATCGGACAACCTCTGTGGGATTGCTCCCGAAAAACGCCGAAGGGTTTATCTATTCCGAACTCTTAGAAGCAGTTGACTCTACGAAGCGTTTCCAATGTCTCAGAAGTCGCTTTCTAGCAAACTATCGGCTCAACGTCCGTATCTGGACTACTCTTGTCAAGTAGGCGCAACTCTCCTGTCTTCTTTTTCTGAAAATTCTATTCAGAGTACTGCTGCGGTTTCAGGTTGCATGACTGGTCGACTGCACCCGTATCTCCGGCCTCTTAAGTGGAACTATTGTGTTCCGGGCCATGATGAATTTCGCGCGCGGGGGGCCAACCGAGAAAGACGGCCTCAAAAGGGCCACGGACGTTGTCGGCCTATCCCCGCGCCGGTCCGACCGGTGCGTCATCAACTCGATCTCATCGCAGTTCGCTGAAAGGATATTCGATCCCTGTGTCAGGCCGCCTTGCGGTCGGCCTGATACTGGGATCCACGTTTCCAGACGGCCCAAACCGTGCGGGCCAGCTTGTTGGCCAGCGCCACCGTCGCCTTATTGTGACCGCGGGTTTTGTGAATCCGAAGGCCCCATTGCTGCAGCGGTGACGGTTTCGCATTCCGCCGGTGCGCGCTCCACAACAGAGAGCGGCCGCCGTGGATCAACAGCATCCGGAGATAGGAATCCCCGCGTTTGCTGATTCTCCCCAGTCGCCGTCGCTCTCCACTGGAACGCTCCCGGGGTGTGAGTCCCAGGTAGCTGGCAAAGCGGCGGCAAGAGCCGAAGCGGTGAATGTCGCCCACAAAGCCCACCAGCGCCGTGGCGGTTAACAGGCCGATTCCCGGAATCGTCTGGAGACGCGCCACATCCGGTGTTTGTTGGGCCAGTGCCTTCAGTTGTTCTTCCACCGACCGCATGTGCGCTTCCAGTTCACGTATCTCTTCACAGACCTGGTGAAACATCTCCCGAACGACACTGGGGATCTCCACATCCGCGTCTTCGATCAACCCCATCACTCCCGGCACCAGATGATGCGCGCCAGTAGGTATAACGCAACCAAACTCCCGGAGCAGTCCCCGAAGCGTGTTGATGCGCGACGTGCGCGTCTCCATCCACCCCGACCGCAGCCGGTGCAACGCGGTCAGTTGCTGCTGCGCTACCGTCTTGACCGGTACCGGATAGATTGCGCTGTTGCGATCCGCCTCTAACATTCCTTTCACATCCGTCCGGTCGTTCTTGTTCCGTTGCACGTAGGGCGCCACATACTGCGCTGAGATTAACTTTACTTCGTGTCCCAGCTTCTCGATCTCCCGCCCCCAGTAGTGCGATGACCCACAGGCCTCCATCACGACTCTCGACGGTTCCTGATCCACGAAAAACTCAAGAAACTTCCCTCGGCTCAGACGGCACGTCTCCTTCAAATGTCCGGGCCGCTCTGAAATCCCAATCTCGAAAACATTCTTTGCCAGATCCACTGCGATCGTTCTATCCTTCATCTCGGACTCCTTTTTGTTAACACGCTCACGTGTTTAGCCCGCACCATGCGAGGCTCAAAGTGACTTTGGCACTTTGATGCCGTTTAAGTCACCCAAGAGGAGTCCATCTCATCAAGAAGATGATTTCTCAGGACTTGAGCCGTCATCTCTGTCGCCGCCGACTTGCCCGAGGTCGGCCTTTGGTTCGTTAATGTTGCCCATTCCTAAACACTAGGCGACAAGGGTGGATCTATCTGACGAATCTCACTCAGCTCCCCCTATCAGAGATGGCGAATCCGGCGACCCGAATTGAGGAGGACCTGACTCCAGGGCTCTTTGACAGACGGATAAACGACGGCGTCGGAGAACGGCCGTGCTGGCAATGCCAGCAGAGGGCTGACGTCGGGTGGCGGATAAGCGGAATAGACAGGGTCTGACGACTATGGCAGCACTGACGTTGTCGGCGTATGGGTGTTATGTCAATCGAGCGCGCGGCCCTGGGCCGCCGCGCGGATGCTACCTGGCGCAGCGGAAGCCGATGTTATGGTGGCCGGAGTCGAACTCACGTGAAAGATTCCGGCCGCGCTCGGTCGACCGGATCTGCCGCTCCGGGGTGTCCTGGCCGCCACCGCGGGTTCCCCGCACCGGGCCTGGCTCGAGGCTCTCGCGGCCGTCCAGGGCGTCATAGGGATAAGGCGCGTAGGCGCTGCTGAGCCACTCCCAGACGTTGCCGGCCATGTCCAGGACGCCGTATGGGCTGGCGCCCTCCGGAAAGCTCCCCACCCGGGCGGTCTCCCTCCAGCCGCCGTCGAACTGCGCTCGCGTCCGGTCGGGAGCCTGATT
Source organism: Terriglobia bacterium (assembly GCA_965218085.1). Lineage (GTDB taxonomy): Bacteria > Acidobacteriota > Terriglobia > 20CM-2-55-15 > 20CM-2-55-15. Next base: position 2,487,264 of record CBDCKF010000002.1, read on the forward strand.
CCCCCAGGGATACATGCGGCCGTCGCTTCCGCGTGCGGCTTTCTCCCATTCCGCCTCGGTGGGAAGGCGCTTGTTGGCCCAGGCACAGTAGTCTCGGGCCCCGGCCCATGAGACCTCCAGGACCGGATGGTCTTCGAAACCCGGCTCCACAACCCACGAGCTGCCGCTCCGTTCGATGCGCGCATCGGAGTCGTCGTCCTGGTAATAGGTTTCCCCCCGAGGACCTACCGGTCCCACGGCTTCAAGAAACCTAGCGAACTGGGCCTTCGTTACCGGAGTCCGGTCGATCTCGAAAGTGGCCAGCTCGACGGTATGCGCGGGTCGCTCTTCGGCCGAACCCGTGTTCGTCCCCATGATGAAAGGCCCGGCCGGAATCGTGACCATCTCAGTCGTTGACTGGCTCTGGGCTTCGCCTAAGCAACCTGCGATGAGAACGATTGAAGATATCGCTCCAAGCCTATTGAGACTTCTTAACATTGGAAACTCCTTGGTGGGCTGGACTGGTCGATGCTGCCACATGGCCCGGTTTCAATGAGACTACAGGCGGGATTCGAGGTCAACCGAAACGTCATTGTCGACCTAATCGGACTATGAGAAAAGGCCCTAAAAATGGGGATTCTCAACGTCCGACAAGATTATTTTTCAGGACCTGACCTCGAAAATCACGGCACCTGAACCCGTTCCTTCAGTTCTTCAAACCAGTTCAGGACGATGTTGATTTGGGGGCGGGCGGTCTCGGTTTGTTCAGTGGGAATGGTAATCAGGAATCGCTGGCCGTCTGGCATGACGTCGTACTGTCGACCAGGGGTGATAATCGAAATAGGAAGAACTTGGGGATTACTGAATTCGAACGCTGGCGTCGTACGGACAGCAACCACAACTAGCTCAGAACCCCTCCGATAGAATAACTCCGTTCCATCCCTAGACCAGATTGGATCGTCGGCTCCGCCGCGTGAAATCTGATGGATTCCTCCAGCCAGCGGAAATGGCTGGACAAATACCTCCTCACCAGCCCCTTGGTTTCTCCCTCTTGCAGATTCGTAGGTCACCCACTGCCCATCTGGTGAAAACGCGGCAACGTCTGATCCCTCTTCGGCTATAAGGACCTCGGTCGTGTCGTCGTCCAGGTGCAATATCTCGATATGATTTAGGGTGCTGAGCGCAAGATCCTGACCATCGGGCGTCCATGAGGTCGGGATGCCATTTACTTCTGCTGTCGTTAAGCGTTCCGCGGCACCGCTCCCGTCGGCAGATTTCCAGTAAATACCTCCCCCTTCCCTGTCTGAGGCGAAAGCGATACGCTCGCCATCAGGCGTCCATACAGGCTCAGTGTTACATCTCCGAGAAGGGGACAGGGATGTGGATTCGAAATGGTATGAACCGAGGTACACGGAACCCGAGGCCTAAGTAGCTCCCCCCGGCAAAACAGGTACGATTCCGGCGGCAGCTGCCCTGGCTTCCCACTGGATGCGCGCACTCTGCTTCACGGGCGTTTCCCTCGCGGCGACTTCGCGTCAGCTAGTTGTTGACAGGCACGACTCTCAAGTGTTCAATGGCAAGAGATTGCACCCATCGCTATGTATCGTTTGTTTATCCAGATCTCTGGAGCATGAGGGGAGGGGACTACCATGCGAAATCGAATCGTCATTCTGACAGGGGTCACGGCGGCTGTCCTGTGCCTGTCGCTCGCGCTGGCCCAAGAGAGCCGAGCGGCTCAATTCCCGGAGGGTTGGTACCCTTGCCCGCGCTGCCAGAACAACGCCGACAGGGACGAAGCCTGGGCCCAGTACGAGATCGACGAGATCACCGACTACGACCGGCGCGATCTTTCCGGTGTCTGGGGCTGGATCGGCGCACGCGATTCCATGGTGTCCCGTCCTCCCTTCACCGAGTACGGAGACGAACTCTTCGAGACCACTCGCGGTGAAGAATTCACCGCGGACGGGTTCCCGATCTATGGAAATGGCGGCTCGGAAAAGGACCTCGGACTCCTGGCCTGTGATCCGTTGGGCTGGCCCCGGCTTTATTTCCAGAACCGCGGCTTCGAGTTCGTGATGTTGCCCGACCGAGTTCTACAGTTCTTCGAGTACCAGCACACCTGGCGCACGATTTATACCGACGGCCGCGAGCTTCCGGAGGAAGAGCCCCCGGTGTTGAACTTCAATGGCTGGAACGTCGGCCACTGGGAGGGCGACACGTTCGTCATCGAGTCCGCCTGGTTCGACGACCGTTCGTGGATCCATGAAGTTGAGGTCGAGAACCTCCGGGAACCGGGTGGCGGCGCGCCCCACACCAGCAACATGCGGGTCGTCGAACGGTGGAGCCGTCCGACTTACGGGACCCTGGAATCCCAGCTCACAATTTACGATCCCGAGGTTTATTCGGAACCGTGGGTCGGCCAGGTGTTCACGACCAATTTGGTTTCCGGCGCCGAGCTGTGGGATCAACCTTGCGTTCCCAGCGAAGAGGACTTCTTCAACGAGAACGCCCACTCAGCGGCCGGCACCGGCGGCTCCCGGCAGGACTAGCCATAGAAATTCTCCAGGTAAGACGATCCGTCGTTTCGACAGGGCTCGGAGCCGACCACGGGCCCTGCCTGACCTCCCTATCGCAGTAGTCAACTGACATGGCGCTGGAAGCGACGTAGTTCGGGAAAGTAGGCGTAAGACTCAGAACAAGCCCGTCAACGCCGGTGGATTTTTCAAAACCGTAAATCTGAGCGATGCCAGGGTTTTCGCTTCCCGCTCAAATCGTGCGAGCCGTTCGGTATCCTGGGCGAACTCTGCCGGGAGCACCTTTATCGCAACCTGTCGGTTCAGGGTGGTGTCGTTGGCGCGATACACCTCACCCATACCACCCGCGCCGATCTGCTCGCGGATCTCGCAGGGACCAAGTGTGTTGCCAGATTGCATCTTTTGGCGTGTCGCTATGAGAAGTGAAGAAATCTGGCAAAATGCGGGGAGAGAAGGGACTTGAGGTCAATAAGAAGGTCACATGCCTGTATGACCCGCTAACCGGACAAGTGATACGTTCAATTCTCAACGTCCGTATCTGGACTACTCTTGTCAAGTAGGCGCAACTCTCCTGTCTTCTTTTTCTGAAAATTCTATTCAGAGTACTGCTGCGGTTTCAGGTTGCATGACTGGTCGACTGCACCCGTATCTCCGGCCTCTTAAGTGGAACTATTGTGTTCCGGGCCATGATGAATTTCGCGCGCGGGGGGCCAACCGAGAAAGACGGCCTCAAAAGGGCCACGGACGTTGTCGGCCTATCCCCGCGCCGGTCCGACCGGTGCGTCATCAACTCGATCTCATCGCAGTTCGCTGAAAGGATATTCGATCCCTGTGTCAGGCCGCCTTGCGGTCGGCCTGATACTGGGATCCACGTTTCCAGACGGCCCAAACCGTGCGGGCCAGCTTGTTGGCCAGCGCCACCGTCGCCTTATTGTGACCGCGGGTTTTGTGAATCCGAAGGCCCCATTGCTGCAGCGGTGACGGTTTCGCATTCCGCCGGTGCGCGCTCCACAACAGAGAGCGGCCGCCGTGGATCAACAGCATCCGGAGATAGGAATCCCCGCGTTTGCTGATTCTCCCCAGTCGCCGTCGCTCTCCACTGGAACGCTCCCGGGGTGTGAGTCCCAGGTAGCTGGCAAAGCGGCGGCAAGAGCCGAAGCGGTGAATGTCGCCCACAAAGCCCACCAGCGCCGTGGCGGTTAACAGGCCGATTCCCGGAATCGTCTGGAGACGCGCCACATCCGGTGTTTGTTGGGCCAGTGCCTTCAGTTGTTCTTCCACCGACCGCATGTGCGCTTCCAGTTCACGTATCTCTTCACAGACCTGGTGAAACATCTCCCGAACGACACTGGGGATCTCCACATCCGCGTCTTCGATCAACCCCATCACTCCCGGCACCAGATGATGCGCGCCAGTAGGTATAACGCAACCAAACTCCCGGAGCAGTCCCCGAAGCGTGTTGATGCGCGACGTGCGCGTCTCCATCCACCCCGACCGCAGCCGGTGCAACGCGGTCAGTTGCTGCTGCGCTACCGTCTTGACCGGTACCGGATAGATTGCGCTGTTGCGATCCGCCTCTAACATTCCTTTCACATCCGTCCGGTCGTTCTTGTTCCGTTGCACGTAGGGCGCCACATACTGCGGTGAGATTAACTTGACTTCGTGTCCCAGCTTCTCGATCTCCCGCCCCCAGTAGTGCGATGACCCACAGGCCTCCATCACGACTCTCGACGGTTCCTGATCCACGAAAAACTCAAGAAACCTCCCTCGGCTCAGACGGCACGTCTCCTTCAAATGTCCGGGCCGCTCTGAAATCCCAATCTCGAAAACATTCTTTGCCAGATCCACTGCGATCGTTCTATCCTTCATCTCGGACTCCTTTTTGTTAACACGCTCACGTGTTTAGCCCGCACCATGCGAGGCTCAAAGTGACTTTGGCACTTTGATGCCGTTTAAGTCACCCAAGAGGAGTCCATCTCATCAAGAAGATGTGCCAGCTCAACCGGTCGATGCAACACTTCACATGAAAGGAGGGGTGAAGTGTTGCATTGACCGGTTGAGATCACCTGATTTATCAGGACTTGAACTCGAAAATCAGGGCACCGGCGCCCGTTCCTTCAGTTCTTCAAACCAGTTCAGAACGATTTTGATTGGACATTCCGAAGCTAAAGGGATGGTTTTTGCGAGGTCAATTCACGCGGCCGGCGAAAACGTTCTGGAGTTCGGAGACACCCCGGTCGAACAGGTTCCGGATTCTGGAACTGGCTCGAAACTCTCTGAGGATCGCGCCCTGCCGGCCTCGGTAAGTTTCGTCGATCACATAAGCCAGAACCGCTGCCATCACCGCGCCCTCCTCGGTGTCGGTCGCATCGAAACGTCGCGCGAAATCCCGCAGAACGCCCTCGAACTCGGAATCCTCCCACTGCTCGAGGGTCGCGTCGATCCTGACGAACTCATTGAGAACCCCAACGTACTCGAGACTGGGCGGGTGATGCCAGAACGAAACGTCGGGACCGAACTCCTCGACATAAACCGGAAGATAGAGATTGGCGTTTGCGGGAACCCGGCGGATCAGCGCGGGATTGTACCGCCGCACCTCATCCACGGAGAGCCCGGTCTCCCGGGTGACTTCTTCAAGACTGATCACCCTCGGGACACGCATGGCATAGACCGGAACCTGAGCAACCTCCGTCTTGAGGTTCTCCACGTTGAACGTGTTGCCAAACACCATCTCCGCATACAGGGAGGAGCGGGGACCGTAGGTCCGGAAGATTTCGCGATAACGGCGCAGCGATACCCGGCGCAGTTTGACGGCGAAAGCCGCGCCCAGGAAATACTGCTCCCGGACGTCCCGGCCACCTAACCGCGAGCCGTTGATCACCGTGCGTCCCACGTTTGCGGCCCCAGCATGATGCTCCGAAAGCGCCGGAATAAAGGATCCATATTTGGTCGCCAGCGTCACCAGGTAGGCGGCACAGTACGGCGCCTGCGTTGTCTGGTTGTACCCTTCGATGACATGGGAGGCATGCCGCTTGAGCCGATTCCAGTTTCGATCGAGCCACTGGCAGAATCCCAGGGCTCGGGCCTCCGAACGGATCTTGCCGTTCAGGCCCGATTCGAGGACGGCCTGGGCCAGACCGATCTCGGCGGGGACGGCAAAGCGTTCGTAGATAGCGCTCCACTCGTCGAGAAAAGCACCGTAGCGCCGGGCGTTGGGGAGCACGAAGTTCCCCCGGGTGGAGTTGTGGACGACGGGTCCGACACGGGGCTCGAGAAGCGAGGCAACCAGGTCGCGGCGCCGGTTCTGGCGCGACGGCAGAGACTGGCCTTCAAGGAGGGACTCGAATGCAGGATATTCCCAAAGGCCCTCACGAGCCCAGTTTCCCCGGGTGGGAAACGAGACCAGGAGCCTTCCGTCCTCCGCGCTACCAAAAGCGACATGCCCGTCCGGGATCGTGAAGACATGCTGCCAGAACGGATAGGACGGCCGGAACGCCTCTATCGCTGTAAGATCGCTCTCCAGGCGGGCCCGGGCATACGCGTACGCCGGATGCTCAAAGCGGGGCGGGGCGAGTTCGAGACCAACAGCAGGAGCGGAAGTCTCCGCGGCCATCTCCATCAGAACCGCGTCGGTATCGCCAATGCGATCGATCGCCGTTAGAATGACGAGCGCGGCGAGGACGAGGATGATGGACTGTTTCATCGTATGGCACCTTGAATGCCACCGTCGCCGTGGATGCGTTCCCAGCTCTTTCCCATTTTCAACCCTCGCGTCGGGACCTGCCACGGATACAGTTGAACTAGGACGCCGTTCCCGAGTTGCAGAGGGAATGGGCGGTTCCGTGGGCCTCGAGAATTCTCCGACGACGGAGTATATCTGGACGCCAAATCACACGCAACAACTTAGCATAGCCCTCAGCGTCCCGAACAGTTCAGGCGGACCTATCCCCCCAGACATCTATCAATACGGAAGTCGAGAGAATTATTGTTGAAACCCGGATTGGAACGGCGCCGGGATAGCGAAACAACCGGGCTGTCCGACACCTGAGCCCTAGAATGGTCACGAACGTGTTCAGTATCCTCTCGTACAATTCTGCTTTGCAGGGGTGAGTCCTGTTTCACCTGTTACCGGAGTCTTTCAGTCTGGACGTATGGCCTTCTGCACGTTCGAGGGTGGGGTTCCAAGCGATCTGGTAGCGGTCGGGTTGGGTACCAAATTCCATCATTAGTACTTCTGCAGGCGAGGTCTGTGGCTGCACATCTTTTCCGCCGGCCGTCCCCTGGATCGAGCCATGAAACCGCACTTGTGCTTGTGGCGCGGGGTGTGAGGCGATCTCGTCGGATCACTCCTGACGGCGAAGGGTTTACATACGATGGAAACTGCAGTTCTGATCGGGGTGAGGAACCCGGCGCTCGATCTAACGGGAAGAATCGATCAGGTCAAGCCAGATCTCTGAATCGATGGCCTCATCGATAGAACCCGGTAGATCCACGAAGACACCGTGTTCGCCGCTCAGGCGGATGCTGAAAGGATCCATGCCCGAGTCGTAAACGTTGTCGTCGCCATTGGCTGCAACAAACAACGAGAAGCTAGTGCCCCCGTGGTAGTCGTTCGGTCCCGCTGAAGCCTGGGCTATGCTGTAATCGAAACGGTTGTACCCGCCCAGATCCAAAAATACGCAGAACCCGTTGTGGGCGCTGGCGCCCTGAGAAAAACTCTGCGCGCCTTCGTAGACGTCGTCGCCAGCTCGGTCGATGAACAGGACGATGGCTTCGTCCCATGCGATGCCCTGGGCCACGGCATGACGGGCCGTGTAGTAATCGTTGCCCCCTGACTCGTTGAAGTAACCAATGGCTTGATGGGCGGCAAAGCCTTGGTTGTAGCGGGATCCGATGTAGGTGTCGTCGTCAGCGCCGTGGTCGTGCAGGAAGCCGACGCCGAAGTAGTAGCCACCACCCTGGGAAAAGTTGCCCGCTTCGTAGCGATCTCGTCCTCCGCCGTCATACAGGATCGCGGCGCCGCCTGAGTGCAGGCCGCGGAATCCAACGCCGGAACCCTGCGACCAACTGTCGAAGATGCCGGGATCCCCATATGCCGTCGGACGCAGACCCTTTGCGTAGTAGGTGTCGTTACCTTCGGCGTTCAACAGCCAGCCGGCGCCGCCGGCCATTCCCAGACCCTGAGCCAGTTGGCCGGCATCGTAGCGGTCGTCGCCTTCACGGTCGATGTGCAGCGCCATACCCCACGCGGCTGCGCCCTGTGCATATTGGCGGGAGCGATACACGTCGTCTCCGGCCTCGTCGATAAAGAGGGAGGCGCCCAAAACAGCCGCGCCCTGCGCCCAGTCCTGCCCTACATAGTTATCGTTCCCATCGCGGTCGATCAGAAGACCATAGCCCATGCGTGCCGCGCTCTGAGTCCAGTCGAGGGTCGCTTCGTACGCGTCGTCGCCTGCGAAATCGATCAAGAGAGCCGCGGGCATGTCGTCGGCCCGCGGCGAGCCGGCGTTGTTCGTATAGAAATCCTTTCCATCGAGGTCGAGAAGAATTGCGGCGTTCTGGTCGTACCAGGTCGATCCGGTTCCTCCCAAGATGATCTGTCCGATGGGGGAGGCCCTGTTGATGAAAATCCCCTCGGGGCTTCCCGCGGCTTCCCAGGCAGTTCTCACCGCCAATTCCAGTTCTTCGAGATATGAATCGTCAGTAACGGAGGACAGGAGTGCGGCGCCTTCTGCAAGCTTGACGAGATCCACCTGTTCGACGAGCTCCAACACGCGGGCATTCTGTTTCCACCTCTCGCGATCAGGGTCGGCCTGAATGTCGATCTGGTCGGCGAAGGTCGTAAACAGATCGTCCAGATTGTCTTCGACGTACTGCCGGTCATCTACGCTCAGCCCGCTGAATGCGGCTTCGCGAGAGGCCGCTATCCGTGACAATAGACGGGTGAGTTGTTCTAGGTGCGCTTCCAGGCTGAGACCGGTCTCGAGTGGCGTCGGTGTCTGGGTTCCGGCGTCGAGCCATTGAGCAGCTGAGCGCACGATTGATTGAGGCTCCCACCGGGTCATGGCCGTTCGAATTTCGTCAAAGGTTTTTTCGCCGACCGTCTGCAACTGGAATGGCTCGTTCTGGATATACGCGACGCGCGACAGACGGAACAGGTCGCCCCGGTCGCTGAGGCGCGCGAGCCTTGAGAGGAGATCCTCGTAGTCGTCTTCAATTCCGAATGCCTCGATCAGACTGTGGGCCAGCGCCTCTCCGGTCTGAATCGCGGTCGGGAACGCGTTCCGCACGTCTTCAAACGAGGAGAACTCCTTGATTCCACCGATTCCTACCGGGCGCTCTCCGATCTCGACTGTGATGTCGATGGGAGTCTCTCCCCCACGAACGACTCGCAATACGACCCGGTCCCCGACTTCACGCTCGGCGATCGATTCCCGGAAGACTGTTCCGAGGTCGCTGGCAGCGACGTCAAAATCGCTGCCGTCCATGCCCACGATGACATCATTCAGCAGCACGCCGGCATCTTCTGCGGGTGAGCGATAAGGCAGGGACACGACACGCACTTCAGGCGTTTCCGCATCGACGGCGTATCCGATTCCAATCCAGGGCGTGGGTCCAGCCTCCTGAGTCTGGCCGAGCGGTACCTGGGTGATCGCGACCGCGGTAACCAGGACTTGTGCGAATCTGTACATCAGCTCAAGTGAAGTCGACTCGTCGTGATCGACCCGGGAAGTAGTATCCCACGGCCACGATCAAAAAGGTGCCCAGCAAGAGCAGGCCCTCGTGGGCTTTCATGACGTGATACGTCGTTTCGATGTTCGTGACGATCCAGAATGCGTCCACCTGATTGACCAGCAACCACCGATCGGGATTCCAGAACCGGGTCACCAGGCCGACACTCACAGCCCAGGTGCCGACGGCCGCCAGAATCTGCTTCTTCGAAAACCTGCGCCCCGGTTCCGCCGGAGGCATGAAAAACAGGAAAACACCCACAGCGGCAGTCAGGTTCAGGATAATGTCGTTCCAGTCGAAATAGACGAAGCGGTCGTCTGCATACAGCACCCAGTACTGGAAGGCCTCGTCCACGTAGCCGACCACGAAAGCAATCATGACCGCCGTGTACTGATTTCCCGAGGCCATATATGCGATCCACGCGAGAAAACCGTACTGCGGGTAGTGGATCCTCTCGATCGGCACCGAGATCAAAGTTTGATCGAACAGCAGCATCACGGCAAGAAACAGGAGGAATGCCCGGAGTTTCGCGCGGCTCTGGATGAGGCCCCGAATCAGCACAAGCAGGATCAATATGCCGCCGACTCCCGCGACGACACGTGAACCGAACAAATACAGCGGCATTCCCAGGGAGTCACTGAGCCGACCGAATGTCAGGTTGCCCTGACGGTGCAGCAGGGCGATCAAGACGGAGTATGTGGCGACAAAAAGCCACCAGAAGATGGTCTCGAGAGTCACTGGGTTGCGGGCCGGCGATTCGGATGGTCTCATCGTGCTCAAGACAAACACAAAGATATACGCACAAATTCTGCGAAGCGACTTCCGCTTACCGTATTGTGTGATGCAAGCACATCTCCAGGTGATCGATCCACAATGATACCCATATCGCTCTCTGACGTATTGTTGTCATGGAACGTATGACTACCTCTTAAAGTACTTACGATCGAAAATCTAGAATTGTTGACATTTAGACCTTGGATAGTCGACCCATTTGAGGGGGCGAACAAGATTAAGCCAAAGCCAGCAATACCTGGGCATTTGATTTCCACTGGGAAATGTCCTATCCAAAGGATCATCCCGGCCGGGGGAACAAGCCGTACCGGTGAGTGTGGGGTCAACTGTGTGGCCACGCTTCGCCCATTCCACCCTTACCCAGGAGAGACAGAATCGTGTGATGGCCGAGTGTGGTGCCAGATTCCCTGAATTGCTGTGTCGCCAAAAGGAACGGCGAAATTCTGGTAAAGTGTTGCATCGACCGGTTGAGCCGGCATGAATTATCGGGACTTGACCTTGAAAATCAGGGGACCGGCACCCTTTCCTTCAGTTCTTCGAACCAATTCAAGACGATGTTGATTTGGGGGCGGGAAGGTTCGCCGGATTCTGTCTGCGCGCTCCCCGGAACCCAGGCGAACGACCCCGAGTCGGAAACAGAGTACTGGGACGGTCGCGTCCGAACACCCTCGAACAGGGACACCGGCTCACCCACGGCTTCGAGCGTGGTCAGATCAAACGGAACCGCGAACAGCACATCATCTAACCCGTAAATAAGGTGTCCGGTCGGGACATACCTCGGGAATAAACCGGGGAACAGGACCTTTCTCTCTCCGGATTCCAGCGACTGCACGACGACGTCTCCTACTATGGGACCTTCGGCCTGGAACAGCACCGATCTCCCGTCGGGCAGAATCCGGGGCCCATAAGTAAGCCTCGCACCAGAGTCCTCGATCAGCACTTCAGGCGTCCCCCCATTTGCCGAAACCTGCATGACGGTTTCGTTCTGGCCCCACAGGATGGTCTCGTCAGCGCCCCAAAATGGGCGGCCTGTCGGATCGCCGACAGTATCGGTGAGCGTCACAGGAGCGCCGCCACTCACAGCAATCTTCTTGAGTTGGCTATCGCTCTCGGACCAATAGCCAATCCACGCGCCATCCGGCGAGAAGAATGGGTCCGATGGATCTACATCGCTTCCTGGAATCGGGCTCGATACCAGGGTGTCCATCGCCATCAAGTAGAATTGCTGATTGGCCACATACACCATTCTGGAGCCGTCCGGAGAAAGGGCCACAAGCGGGCTACCTACGATAGTGAATTGTTGGCCTTCGGGCAGTTCATGAGAAAAGCGGCTGACCGGAGGGGCATCCAACCCACCCTGTGTGGCACCTGTCAGAGTCCCTAGAACGAGGCAGATAACAGGGACGCACATCACGACAATGTAGCGCTGACTGATCATGCGATTTCATCCCTCCTTACAGATTCGAGGTTAAGCCGTCTCCACGGACACAGTGCTCCTTCATGGAGATCTACAACTGTCGGCATCATACTGAAGGAGGGGATAGCGGTCAAAGAATAAGGACTACTGTGGCTCAATCAGCGTCTTCTCATTAAATTCTTGCTTGCAGTTCGGACACTTCACCTCTCCTTTCACGTGAAGTGTTGCATTGACCTGTTGAGACCACATATCTTGTCGGTCCTTGAGAATAGGAAACTCCACGCAGATTCCGTCAAAAATAGCTTCTTGCCTCCTAAAAAGGTCCCCTACAAATACGAAAAAGGCCCTATCTCCCGTTCAAAGAAATAGGGCCTAAGTCATTTCTACCCAATCAGTGGACCTGAGGGGGATCGAACCCCTGACCTCCTGACTGCCAGTCAGGCGCGCTCCCAGCTGCGCCACAGGCCCATGCCGTGAGTTCATCCTAGCGAAAACGGAAGGACGGGTCAAACGAAGCCAGGAGTCTCGAAACAGGCTGTTTATGGCGTCCTGAGGCACGCCTGTCTCTAGTTGCGACAGCAACCCAAAAGGCTTCCTTGCTGTCTGACTCACCGGTATCACTCCATTCGAATTTTCCCACTCCGGCTCACGACAATGCGCCTCTCTTCCCCAGACGCGTTGCTTACCGTGACCGTGGCCATGGGGCCGACGTTGCCCAGGGGATGAAATTCCGGCCGGTTGTTTGCCCGAATCGTGTAACCGGAGCGCATTTCGTAAAGCTGGATAGGCACCCAGACCGGAGTTTGGCATTCGACCCGGTATGCTGTAGTGGATGTGACATGTAGTCGACAGTCTTGATTGCGAATGATTGCCAGAATGCGTGCTCGATGGAGTTCAGTGCGCACTTCGTGGGCAATCGCTGTCAGTCCATAAGATTGTTGTGCGCGATTGATTGAAGGGATGGCCATCATGGCGAAGATCCCAATAATGGCTGCACTGAGGCACACCTCGAAAAGCGTGATGCCCGAGTGGCGGCGGGAGCGGAGTAGCATAGGCCCTTCCTTGAGGAAGGGAAAAGGCAGTGTTCATTTTAGTGGGTAGGGGCTTCACCGAGGTAGGAAAATCGGGCCGCGTCCGTCAGACGACTGAAGAATCGCCCCCCGAACCTGGATTTGCTACACTGGATATCTCTTTCCCGGGCTTATGCGCCAGCGCTCGGACCGCACGCAAGTGATTTCACTTCACGATTATCCGACCGCTTTCCCGCGAAGGTGAACTTGTGTTCAGGGACTTCAAACATTCCTTCAAGTTGGCAGCGATCAGCCTCCTGGTGGCTTTCGGGATCGTACTCGTGTCCTGGCAGGCCTTCTTTAACCAGGTCAACGATATCGCCTACGACTTCACACTGCGCCTTTCGGGCCCGATAGATCCGGCCAATTCGGTGCAGATCGTCTCCATAGACGAGGAAAGCCTTGACCGTGTCGGTGCCTGGCCGTGGTCGCGCAGTGACCTCGCCCGCTTAATTGCTCAGATATCAGCCAGTGAGCCACGCGCGATCGGGATCGACTTCTTGTTAGACGATCCCAGGGACTTGGAAGGCGACCGAGCCCTGGCCGGTGCGATTCAGGAGGCGGGAAACGTCGTCCTGGCAACACGCATCGATGATGCGGGTGAGGGGACGGCGTGGCGCGTTCCTTTGGCAGCATTCGAGTCGGGTTCCGTCCGTCTGGGACATGTCCACGCCGAGCCCGACCTGGACGGTGTGGTCCGCAGGATTGCCACGGCCAAGGAAGCCGAGGGCGAGGTCATTCGGGCGCTCTCGGTTGAAGTGTTGCGCGTCGCAGGTGAGCTACCTTCCGATTTTGAAGAGTCGATGGGAGGAAGTGTTCGAGTCGTGCCCGAATCGCTCCTGCTTCGCTTTGCCGGAGATCGCGGCACGTTCCCCCAAGTTCCGGCCTGGCAAGTTCTTCAAGGTGACATCGATCGTTCGGCCTTTGCGGACCGGATCGTATTGGTTGGGGCGACCGCGGAGGGACTGGGCGATGACTGGATGACGCCGTTCTCAGCGGCCGGTCGCCGTATGAGCGGCATCGAGATTCATGCGAACGCGCTGGATTCGATCTATGCCGATCGGAGTGTCCGGCCCGTGGCCGATCTCGTCGTTTGGTTGGCCGTCGCCGCCCTGATCGGGATGCTCTGTTGGGCGGATCGAAACTTCGAAGGGAAGCGATTTTTTGTAGCCTCTGCATTCACTATTCCCGTTCTCATCGCCGTGTCCGGGCTGTTCCTGCGGATCTTCGGGATCTGGTTGCCCTTCCCGACCTTCCTGGCTGCGGTAGCTTTCGTCGTTCCCGCCCTGGAAGTACGGAAGCTTGTCCGGGTCAATCGTGATCTGGATCAGAAGATTTCAACTTTATCGGTCTGGGCTGCAGAGAGTCCCGAGTCGGGCGACGATGATTCTTCATCTCGTGCGACATGGATCGATCGTGTGGCGGACCCCGAAGTTCGTACGCGGTGGGCTGAAATAATCGAAGCATACGAGCAGAATCGATTTGAACGGCAGGCGCGTCAGGCCGGTCTGCTCGGTGAGCAGCGCCACAACGCCCCCTGGAAACTTGAGGCAGTCGATCTTTTCAACGAGCAGTTGTATCGCTTCCTCAGCTTCAACAAAGCGGTTCTGGCGAGCATCGAGGATGTGATTTTTGTCAGCGACCCGGCCGGGCGGGTTGTGTATCAAAACCCTTCGGCTGAACGACTCAAGGGTTACCTGGAGGATGCGCCTCCAGCCTGGGAGTATCTTTCCGGCCTTCTTGACCGAAGGCCGATGCTGGACGAATTCGCGGGCGTCTTTGCCGCAGAAGAGCCGCACCGACTTGAAGCCGTACCCTCAATGAATGGCTCGAGGTTCTATACCGTGACGCTGGCGCCGATCTCTAGCATCGGTGTGGTCGCCACGCTCCACGATGTGACGGCTCAACGCGATCTGGATCAGGCTAAGAGCGACATGGTGTCGCTGGTTTCACATGAACTGCGGACCCCTTTGACCTCGATTCGCGGCTACGGAGACATGCTGGCGAAATACGGTCTTGTTGAGGCAAAGGGCGCCGAATTTCTGCAGTCGATTCTGGGCGAGACTGACCGCCTGAGCGAGCTGATCCAGTCATTCCTCGATATCGCCTACATCGAGTCGGGTCGAAAGAAGCTGGATGTGACTGACTTCGAGACGGTTAGTCTCTTGAAAGAGTTGATCGGGGGGCACCGCCAGCTTGCAGAAGAAAAGGAGATCGTGCTCGAAATGGTCGAGCCGGAAGGGACTGTCCGGGGTGACCGGATGCTACTGTATCAGGCACTGGCGAATCTGGTATCGAATGCGATCAAGTATTCTCCGCACGGCACCCGTGTCAGTTTAGATACTACGAACGGAAGCGGACGCGTCTGCTTCCGTGTTGCAGACAGAGGCTACGGGATCCCGAGCGAGGACGCTGCCCGTATCTTCGAGAAGTTCTATCGGCGCGGTAACAAGGAAACCCGAGAGGAGAGCGGCTTCGGTCTCGGTCTTCCCTTCGTCAGGGAAGTGGCGACCCAGCATGGAGGCGAGGTTGGGCTGGAAAGCCGCCCCGGTGAAGGCTCGGTATTTTCGTTGTGGATTCCGGTCTAGGCGGGAGTTGGTAGGCCGGGAGTTCATGGGGATCTTGGAATTTTATAGTGTTGGTTGCTAGTGTTCTCGGTCAGAAGTTCGCGCTATAAGATTTCGCTCGGTCGTTCATTCAGACATCCTGTCTGAACGACCGGCGACCCTCGCCATCATCCTGATGGCGAGGCCTATTGGGATCGTCGGAATGTTGAAGCAGGTCCCAGACGGGACCTGCACCGGCTTGGCGGTGCGGGTGAACCGCCTTCAGAGTGAAGACGCGGTAGCCGAGGCGTTCAGAGTAATAAAGATGATCGCACCCGAACGAAACCATCAAACACCGGACTGCGGGCTCGGGAAACTAGGACATCTATCACCATAATATAGAGTTATATGCAAGTGACATCCGAAGTAAAAGCTAAGATTTTGGTAGTCGACGACGACCGCTCGATCTGCAAAATGATCGGCTCATTGCTCGATATGGAGGGCTATGCCCACACGGTGGTCGGTCGGGGGGAGGACGCCCTGGAGGTACTTCGGTCCGAGCCGATCGACATTGTCATCAGCGACATCTACATGGGCGACATTTCGGGTCTGGATGTACTGGCTGCGGCGCGCGAAGCGATGCCTGCACCGGAAGTCGTCATCATGACGGCTCACGGTTCGGTTGAAACGGCGGTCCGTGCCGTCCGGAACGGGGCATTCGACTACATCAGTAAGCCGTTTGCCGTTGAAGATATCCTGGGTGTGATCCGGCGCATCGAAGAAAAAGAACGTCTGATGGGGACTGCGGACGCTATGCCTGCGATAACGGAGGACTATCCGGATACCGTAATTATCGGCACGAGCCGCAAGATGGTCGCGATCTATACCAAAGTGGCGCGTATTGCGGCGATCAACGCTCCGGTCTTGATCTACGGTGAGACCGGCGCCGGTAAGGAACTCATTGCCAACGCCATTCACCAGAACAGCGAACGCTCCTCCGCGCCTTTCGTCGTTATTAACTGCGGGGCCTTGACGGAAGCTCTTCTCGAAAGCGAACTGTTCGGGCACGAGCGCGGCGCGTTCACCGGAGCGATAGGATCCCGCAAGGGCCTGTTTGAGAGTGCGGCCGGCGGGACGGTGCTTCTGGATGAAATCTCGGAAACGTCGTTAACATTCCAGGTCAAACTGCTACGTGTGATCCAGGAACACGAAATCCGGCGCGTCGGTTCAAATGACACCTTGGGCGTCGACATCCGAACCCTGGCCGCAACGAACCGCGATTTACGAAGCATGGTGGCGCAGAATCAGTTCCGGGAGGATCTCTTTCACCGTCTTAATGTGTTCACGATTTCTATTCCGGCCTTAAGGGAGCGTTCCGAAGACATTCCGGTTCTGGCGTCTCACTTTCTGAAAGAGTATTCCGCTGAGCACGGCACCGGGGCACGCTTTTTGCCCGAAGCGATCGCCCTGATGTGCCGCTATGAGTGGCCCGGGAACGTGCGGGAACTGAAGAACGTGATCGAACGTGCCGTGGCCTTCTGCGACAACGGTGTTATTGGACCGGGCGATCTCGAACTGGGTGGTTCTCAACCGGAGGCTCCGAAACCGGACACGGGCTCTCTCGAGTCCATGGAACGTGATCACATTGTGCGGATTCTCAAGGAAACGGGTGGAAACAAGAAGAGAGCTGCCGAAATTCTAGGGATTGAGCGCCGAACGCTCTACAACAAGGCCAAGCGTTTGGGTATTGATTTGAGGGGGACACCGGAGTAACATCCGCGGGGTGGGGGTGGTGCGCCCAAAACTGAGAAGCGTAGACTTTTAACCCCATTAGGTAAGTGATAATTACGTGAAAGACATGGCAATCGAACGATGGATGTTGGCGGGGATGCTCAGCCTGGGGCTGGCAGTGTCCGGATCGGCTCAGGCTGTGGCCGATGGTCCAGGGTTCGAGGCCCGTCTTCTCAGTGTTACCGATCAATTGAATGACGACGTTCTAAGCGATCCAGGACTGGCAGCGCTTTACGCCGCAATGCTGGGAGCCGAATACGGAACGTCTCAGAGCGAAATCGTTTGGGCGCTTGATCAGGATATTTCCTGGGGACAGATTGCGATCCTGTCTTACGTGCAGGCGACGACCGGCAATTCTTTCGAAAAGCTGGCCGCGGCCGCCGCACATACGAATGCCGTGAACACGTTTGAATACGCGACCGGAATGGAGATGAGTCACGACAAGATGACTCAGTCGCTGGAACGGTTTGCCGCGCGCGCGGTCGAGGAGCGCAATTCGCGCATCTTTGATCATCTGCGGGTCAGCCGTCGCGTCGATACTTTACCGGACCTCGGGGCGGGCTTCGGATTGTTCCAGGAAGCGCTTGACCTGCGTGAACTGGGGCCACCCGATCCCATCAAAGTGCACAGTGGATCTGGTTTTGCCAAGGGTGGTACGGAGAACTAAATGAAAAAGAGCGCGCTGTTACTTGTGTTATTGCTGGTGCCGACTCTGACGTTGGCACAGGGAATCAAGGTGACCTCCATGTATCCGCCGGCCGAGTTGCGTTCGGCCTCCGGAGCGGAATTCGTAGTGATCGATTCCAGTCTGCCGACCTTGGATATCGGCGACGAGATTCGAACCGGTCCGGGTGGATCGATGACCTTGGAACTCCCTGATGGCTCGTATGTCGTCGTGTCTGAGAACACGACGCTGACGATTGAGCGATTCTGGGGCTCGGATTTAAAGAATTTGATGCGCGTCGTGTTGGGAAAGGCCCGCTTTTTCATACAACGCTGGGGCGGAAGACCCAATCTGTACCGCGTGAATACGCCGACGGCATTGATTGCCGTCCGTGGGACGACCTTCGAAGTCAGTGTCGACAAATCCCAGACGACCGAGGTCTACTGCTTCGACGGACGCGTTACCGTGGAGTCAGCCGGCCTTTCCGATCGGGAGGTTATTCTCGAAGCAGGCCGGAAAACCTTGGTGCTTGCCGGACAGTATCCGTTGACACCCGTTGAGATCGATGCAGACTTCGGTGCGACACGTGTCCTTGAACTCGTCAGAAAGAGCGATGAGTTCGAGCCGGAATTGCGAACAACTCCCGGGTTTAACGGTGTCCTGACGGACAATGATCGGAGAAATGATCGGAGAAATCGGACTTTGGGCCCAATGTCGAATCCTCAGACGAATCGAAGCGTCGTGACTCCCGAAATTCGCCGTGGCAAGCTGAGTTATCCGCGCTAAGCGAATGCGATATTCGTAATCAACCGCATTCATGAAAACCGACTTAAAGGGGGCGCCGTATGAGCGCCCCTTTTCGTTTGTGCCGACTCGCACCACGCCACCCCGTGTTTCAGTCGGGAAAAAAGGGCTTGCCCCGAGTTTGAAGCGTCATCTGGATCGATTTCTCGACGCCTTTCCCCGCGAGCACCATGTGGACCAGGACCCCGTCCAGTTCGCCCACAGATACCGAGATTCGGTCGACCAGGAGATTGTCGGCTTCATTGCATCGGCTTTCTCCTACGGGAATGTCAAAGCGGTCCTGAATACAGTTGAGGCTATCGTTTCCCGCATGGGGGTCCACCCGGCCGAGTTCGTCGCGAGTTTCGATCCACGCCGCAACGGACGGATATTCACAGGATTTCAACATCGCTGGAACAACCAGAAAGATCTATCGGTTCTTCTCTGGATATTGAGACGCTGTCTTGAAGAGTACGGCTCTCTAGAAAACGCCGTTGCGGGAGATCTGTCTTCGCGTGAAACGTCGGTAGCGAGAATTCTGGACGATTTTTCCTTCAAAGCTCTAGGCTTCGGGCACGAGCAGTTTTATTCGAAGCGGGACCTCGGCGAACGCCGTGGCGTCCGGTATTTCTTTCCGAAAACGTCTGCGGGAAGCGCGTGTAAGCGGCTCAATCTTTTCTTGCGCTGGATGGTTCGCCCCGACGACGGAGTCGATTGTGGAGTCTGGAGCCGTATCGGAACCCATCAGCTCGTCATACCCTTGGATACCCACATCGCACGGATTTCAGGATACATCGGACTCTCGACGATGCGTAGTCCCGGTTGGGAAATGGCCATGCAGATTACCGATGCCCTGCGGTGTCTAGATGGATCAGATCCCCTGCGCTACGACTTTGCTCTGTGCCACCTGGGAATCGCTGGCGACTGTCCCAGGAAACGGGACCCTCTGAAGTGCGTTCAGTGTCCCATCGAACCGGTTTGCCGCCTCTGAGGAAGTCCTAGGTGTTGTTGATGGGCGGCCCACTTCTCTATGCCTGCGGGGCCGAAATTGCCCGTGCTAAAAAATTTCCAATCCGAGGTATTTTTCTCTTGCAATAAATATGGCAGCGTATAAAAATTCTTACTTCGTTAGTTGAATCTGCGAATTAACCCAAGGAAGGGAGCAGTATTATGGCCCAGGAAGGCGCCACCGTAGCGGCCGATACGACCAACCTAATCAGTAGTCTCTTCGCCCTATTGCCAGTACCTGTCGCTGTGATCGACGGGGACGGCAATATTGTTCTGGCGAACTCGATATTCAACGATTTCTTCCCAAAGACAACCAGCGTTAACCAGATTCCCCATCATGCTGTGCCCGTTGACGGGCAGATTTTCGATTTCGATAAGGTGCCGCTTTCAGATCAAGGGCTGTATATATTTATTGGCCGAGACACGACGAGCGAGGAGCAGTTGCGGCAACAGCTCGTGCAGGTGGAGAAGATGGGAGCTATTGGCCGCCTGGTTTCTGGGGTGGCCCACGAACTCAACAATCCACTGGCAGGTATTGTGGGATATGCCCAGTTGTTGTCTCGAGCGGATCTGGACCCGTCGACGAGCCGGATGGTCTCCGTTTTACAGACTCAAGCTGAACGTGCCTGTAGTATCGTCCAGAACTTTCTGAATCTTGCAACCAAGACCCAACCGGAAAAGAAGAGTTTCGACTTGAACAGCGTTGTCGACAATGTCCTTTCTCTGCGCGAATACGAACACAAGGTTCACGATATTGTTGCGATTCCGGAACTGGATCATGATCTGCCAACGGTGTTAGGCGACATTGGGCAAATTGAACAAGTGGTCCTTAACCTCGTCGTTAACGCTGAAGACGCGGTTCGGTTGACCCAGGGTCGAACCGGGGAAATCGAGGTTCGAACGGCGGTGCTCAACGGCCGTGTCAGACTGGAAGTTACAGACAACGGAAACGGAATTCAAAGACAGGATATGGATCGTATTTTTGATCCGTTCTTCACAACCAAGGGCAAGACCAAGAGCAACGGCGGAATCGGACTCGGTTTGAACATTTGTGCTGAAATCGTGAAGGATCACGGTGGTGAACTCTATGCGTGGAGCACCCATGGGACCGGATCGACATTTACCATGGAACTTCCGATTGCTGCGTATTCCGGACCATCCTGAACACTGATTCCGATCCATCGTGAACACCGATTCCGGGATCGTGAACGCGGATTCCGGGATCCTGAACAGTGATTCCGGTGATCCTGAACACCGATTCCGGCCATCGTGATCACTCGTCGGTAGCGAAGTTTGGAGCTTTTAGGTTCTCCTGAAGCACAGGAGGGCCTTGATGGCAACGAAACGACTACCGATGAGACAGATACGCGAGA
The DNA here is from genome assembly GCA_965218085.1 of Terriglobia bacterium. Lineage (GTDB taxonomy): Bacteria > Acidobacteriota > Terriglobia > 20CM-2-55-15 > 20CM-2-55-15. Next base: position 2,507,953 of record CBDCKF010000002.1, read on the forward strand.
TTCTACGACTCAAACACGACCAACAGCTCAGCCACCGGGCGATCGCCAGCGCATGTCGCGTGGGCTTGGGCACCGTTGCGGACTACTTGGGACGGGCCAAGCAGGCCGGACTGGAATGGCCGCTGCCCGAAGACCTGGGCGAGGCAGCGCTTGAAGCGCGGCTGTTTCCCCGCGCGGGACCGGGCTCCCGGGAACGGGTGGCTCCGGATGTAGAAGGGATCCACCAGGAGTTGAAGCGTGTTGGAGTCACCCTGCACCTGCTGTGGGAAGAGTACCGAGAAGCGAATCCAAAGGGATATGCCTACAGCCAGTTCTGTGAGATCTACCGGCGTTGGGCCCAGAAATTGAAGCCCTCGATGCGACAGGTGCACCGCGCCGGAGAGAAGACCTTCATCGACTTTTCCGGCAAACGGCCACAGCTGACGGATCCACGGACGGGCAAAGCTATTCCAGTCGAGTTGTTCGTCGCTGTTCTGGGCGCCAGCGGTTACACCTACGCGGAAGCGACACCGAGCCAGAAACTCCCCGATTGGGTCGGCGTGCATATCCGCATGGTGGAGTTCTTCGGCGGATCGAGCCGGATCTGGGTTCCCGACCAACTCAAGAGTGCCATTACCCAGCCCGGCCGCTATGAAGCAGGCGTCAACCGTACCTACCAGGATGAGGCCGAACACTACGGCGCCGTTGTCATACCGGCCCGGCCGCGGAAAGCTCGGGACAAAGCGAAAGTTGAATCGACCGTCCTGGTCGCACAGCGGTGGATCCTGGCCAGGATCCGGAATCGCACGTTCTTCAGTCTGGCCGACTTGAACGGAGCCATTCGAGCGTTGCTGGTGGAACTGAACCAGCGGCCGATGCAGAAGCTTCGAGTATCCCGCCTGGAACTCTACCAGAGGCTGGATCGACCGGCATTACAGCCCCTCCCGACCAACCGGTATGAACAGGCCGAGTGGAAGGACTGTCGTGTCAGCATCGATTACCACATTACCGTGGACCGCCATCCTTACAGCGTGCCCTACCAGTTGATCCATGAGAGGGTGGAAGCGCGTTACACGGCGTCCATTGTCGAGGTCTACTACAAAGGCCGGCGCGTGACGTCCCATCGCCGTCGCTACGATCACAAGCCGTCGACTCTGTCCGAACATATGCCCAGTGCCCATCGGGCCCATGCGGAATGGACACCGTCCCGGCTGATTAGTTGGGCGGAGAAAACTGGCCCCAAGACCGGCCGCCTGGTCGAGGAAATCATGAAACGGTGGCCGCATCCGGAACAGGGGTACCGGGCCTGCCTGGGATTGATGAGTCTAGGTCGCCGCTCCGGCGCCGAGCGGCTCGAAGCCGCCAGTGCGCGGGCGCTGCACTTGCAGTCCTATAGCTACCGCACCGTCAAGAACATCCTGTCGTCGGCCCAGGACCGGTTGCCTTTCGGGGACACCGAAACCCCACCGACGCCCCATCACGACAACATTCGCGGCGCCGCCTACTATGCGGACCCCGAGGAGACGCACTCATGCTAATGGAACAAACCCTGGAGAAGATGAACCAGATGAAGCTATCGGCCATGGTCGAGGCCCTGGAGCAGCAACGCCGCTCGAATCAGTACACGGATCTCGGCTTCGAGGAACGTCTGGGCCTACTGGTGGATGAGGAGTGGACGGCCCGGGAGCACCGCAAGCTCACCCGACGCCTGCGCGCGGCGAAGCTGCGCTACGCGACGGCATCGCTGGAAAACGTCGACTTCAAACATCGTCGCCGTCTGGACCGTTCCCAAGTCCTCGCCCTGGGCTCCTGCGGGTGGATCCAAGACCGGCACAATCTTCTCATCACCGGTCCGACCGGCATCGGAAAGAGTTTTCTGGCTTCGGCTTTCGTCGAACGCGCCTGCCGGCGGGGTTTTAACGCCACCTACGTCCGCATGCCTCGGCTCTTGCACCAACTGGCGGTCGGCCGTGGCGACGGCTCCTACACCCGAGTCCTGGCCCGTCTGGCCAAAACCGATCTGCTGGCCATCGACGACTGGCTCCTGGCCCCGCTGCGCGACGCTGAACGCCGGGACCTGATCGAAGTCGTCGAGGAACGGAGCGAACGTTCCGCCATCTTGATCGCCAGCCAGCTCCCGGTCCCCGACTGGCACGGCGTCATTGGCGACCCGAACCAGGCCGACGCCATCTGCGATCGCCTCCTCCACAATGCGCACCGTATCGAACTGAAAGGGGCATCGATGCGGCAAACCAAGACTCAACCCAAGACGTTGAAGGAGTCCCGATGATCGGCGAACCGCACCCACACGCCGCCGCCAGGGGGTACTCCAAGGCCGGCCCCGGACCCAATCGTCGCTCCTGCGCAATCCTCGCGCGAAGGAAGTGCAGGAATCCGGGTCCGGGCGCGGAACGCGCGCCTCACGCAGGGCACGGGGCCTGTGGAAACTGCCGCAGCCGTGCAAATGGGAATGGTGGCCTTCGGCCGACTTTCTCTTGATCATTTCCACCGCTGCTTGCAAAAGCCTCCGCAAAAAACGCTCCCGGCTTTCGCACAGTTACACACAGGCCGGCGGCGATTTATCACAATAATTTTGGAAAGGACTAAAACAGGGAAAACCTGGACTCTGAAGGAATAAACTGAGACGCTAACCCGTCGCTTCGCTCCGGCGAGTGTTCACGATGGCCGGAATCGGTGTTCATGATTCCGGAACTGGTGTTCACGATCAGCGGAATACCCAGATTGCCACGCAGATTGATGATTTCGAGCCGGAGACGGAGGCCCCCAGTTTAGGTGAAGTTCTCAGCGGCAAATCGGTCATGGTGATCGATGATGAGGTGACGATCACCGATCTGATCGATGACTATCTCGGACGATTTGGCGCTGATGTCGAGTTTTTTCACTCAGGGGCTGAAGCGTTCGAGCGCCTCTGCGCGAAGTCCTACGATGTTGTGGTGTGCGACCAGAGAATGCCGGGTGTAAACGGGCAGAGCCTCTATCGAATGGTAGAGTCGGTCAACCCTGATCTTGCCCTCCGCTTCATCTTTGTAACGGGTGATGTGTTGAACGAGCGGAGACACGGCAGTTCTTTGAACAGACGGGCGCCCTATATCTCAGAAAGCCGTTCCGACTGGAAGACCTGCTGCGCTCTATCGAAAAAATCGTAGGGCCAAAAGATTCCAGCACTTCATCTGAAACATAGCTCCATTCAGGATTGACTAGAAACCGTCCTTCCACTGAAGGTCTTTCTATTCCTTTATCACTTCATTTCGCAGTATTCCTATACCCTCCAGTTCGACTTCGACAGCGTCGCCCGGTTTGAGAAACACTTGAGGTTTACGACCCACGCCCACTCCACTGGGTGTGCCTGTAGAAATCACGTCGCCCGGTTCCAGCGTCATTATCTGGGAAATGTAAGAGACCAGCTTCGGCACTTTGAATATCATATTTCGGGTGTTGGAGTCCTGCATCATCTCGCCGTTAAGGCGCAGCTGAATATTGAGTCCATCGCCGTCACCGAGAACGCTCGTTCCGACCATGCACGGTCCCATAGGGGCAAACGAATCGAAGGATTTTCCTCGGATCCATTGACTGTCGGACGACTGCAAATCCCGTGCGGAGACGTCGTTGACGATCGTATATCCGGCGACGTAGTCAATCGCCGCTTCGACGGGAACGTGTCTTCCCCTGCGGCCGATGATGACTCCGAGTTCAGCCTCGTAGTCGATTTTGTCACTCATCGCTGGAATCACTATTGCATCGTTATGGCCGATGACTGCGTTCGGGTACATGGCGAATAGGAGAGGTTCCTTGGGAAGGGCCTTGCGGACTTCCTTGGCATGGTCGTGATAATTGAGTCCGATACCGATGACCTTTTGGGGAGCGAAGACAGGTTGGCGCGGCCGGAAGCTTCCTGTGGGGATCATGAATTTCTCTAGAGAGGCCATGTTCACGGTTGTGAGCTGTTTTTCCAGATCCTGGAGACCATTGTTTCGGCGGAGGACGTCTTCGAGCACGGTTGCCGTCTCAAGGTCGACCTGTCCCTCTGAATGTGCTGCGCTTAAGTCCAGACAGCCTTCGTCCACCATGAGTCCCAGACCGACATCTTGAATCCCGGGTCGCGAATAATTCATGTATTTCATGTGTTCCTCCTGTAGAATTCCTCAGGATAATAGAGTGCTTTAGGCGATATCGGTGTCCGGGCCGGTCGCATCGGCAGTTCTGATCTTAGAGATCTGACCGATATCGCGGGGCCTACTATGAAAATCCCACCGGATCAGTCGTACTTCGAACCCTTTGTCGAAAACCGCAGATCGTTCCTCCTCCTGCGGTGGCTCATTATTATTCTGGCGTCATACCTTACTCTGTTCAGCAACCTCAGGAGTCAGAATTTTATCGGTATTTTTGTTCTTGTGGTTGCCTATTCCGCGTCGAACATCGTCATGGGTTTTCTGCCGCAACGGTCTTTCGTGGCGGTGCGTTCGAGCCGTTTGGCAATCGTGGTCGATGCGATTTTCATCTGTTCGTTTCTCTATCTGCTTCACGTATCGGGTCCTCCTATCCATTTCCCGCTGATGGGGATTATCCTCCTGGCGCTCATCTGGCGCGACTTGAGGGTTGTTCTTTTTTCGTTGTTGGTGGTCAGCGTTCTGTTCGGTGTCTTTTCTTACGTCGATTTCCTCGGATTCACCACATCGGTGCCTCTCGAACAATTTTTGGCAATGGCCCTGTACTTCGTCGTTGCTATTTTTTACGCGTTTCTGGTGGCCCGGTTCGATAGCGACGCAATGACGTCGATGGTGATGTTGGAAGAAAACAAGAACTCCGAAGTGATGGTCGAAATCGCCCGGACGCTGTCGACGTCGATGAACAGGAACGACATTTACGATGAAATCGTTACGCGGCTTCGGGATGCCGTTGGTGGGACTGCGTGTTCGGTAGTGCGTGTCGAAGGCGACCAGGTTGTCGTCCTGGCCAGCTCCAGAGGCCCGGAGGAGACAGGTCAGACCACGCCTCTAGAGAGTCTTCCTCCGCTCAAAACGGCATATCAGGAAAACCGCGTGGTTTATATCGGCAAACAGAAAACGGGTGACAGGGTCAGCGCCGGCACGATCGCTGTTCCCATCGCGATCCGGGGCGAAATTGTGGCCGTCATCTGTATTGAAGGGGATCGATCCGAGACCGAGCCCTCCAGAACGAGGATTCATTTCTTTGAGGTTGTCGCAAGCACAGCGGGCAACGCCTTGAGAAATGTTCAGATGTTCGAGGAGATGAAACATCTGGCGCGGACGGATTTTCTCACCGCGCTGCCCAATCACCGCTTTTTTCAGTCCACCCTGTCACGGGAAGTGAGTCGGGCTCAACGGCACAATCACGCATTGTCCCTTCTTATTATCGATTTGGACTTTCTAAAAAAGGTGAATGATCGCTTCGGGCACCCTGCCGGCGACGCCGTCATCCGAGGTGTAGCCAGGACGATTCAATCGACCTGCCGGGAGATCGATTTTGCCGCGCGTTATGGTGGCGAGGAGTTCGTCGTCATTCTGCCGGAAACCGACCTTGGGGGTGCGATCCAGGTTGCAGAGCGTGTCCGAACGAGCATCGAAGCGACCGATGTCGGAGTTGTTGGGCAGGTTACCGCGTCAGTAGGCGTAGCGAACTATCCAGTCAACGCGAGTTCCAAGGAAGATTTAATTCGAGTCGCCGACCAGGCCTTATACGTGGCCAAGAACGGTGGTCGAAATCAGGTCGCGCATTTCACGTATCAATTCAGTAGTGTCCCAACGTTAGTTGAATAGATTCAGTTGTTTGGAGTTCTCCGAGTCTGAATCTTGATAGTCGAGGGCGGAAAGGGCCTTTAAAAGGGGCGTTTTTTCGAAAACGGTGACGCTGACGATCTGGAGAATTCGGTAGAGACTGGCGTTGACATTGAGCCGTTTTTTCACGATGGCAACAAGCAAATAGACCGAGATGGCGGTCCAGATTTGAGTCTTCAGCGCATTGGGGGTTGTGCCGTAGAACGCCTTGATGCGTAGGTGCTGTTTGATCCACTTGAAGAACAGTTCGACCTGCCAGCGGCAGCGATAGAGTTGGGCAATGGTCGCCGCTGGCAGCGCGAAATTGTTGGTCAGGAAGACGAGGTACTTGTTGTGCTCTCGATCGAGAAAGCGAATGCGGCGGAGTTTTTCTGGATAGCGCTTGCGAGAGTAAAAGCCGCGTAGGCTGATGATCTGATCGCTGAGGACTCCGGTGGACTTGTCCACATCGAGTGAATAAAGACGATTGAAGACGAAATTCTTTTTCGCGCGTGTCACGAAGAACGCCGCCGCGACACTGATTTTGTACAGGCGCCGGAAATCCAGATAACCGCGATCCATGATGTAGAAGGCTCCGGGCTCGAAGGCGAGTTGATCCAGAAGATGGAGGTCGTGAACTTTGCCGTGTGTAATCAGGATAAAGGAAGGAATATTGCCGCGCAGATCCAGAACCGTGTGCAGTTTGACAGCTCCCTTGTGCTTGCGGAAGCGTGCCCACGGGAACAGGGAAAGACACAGATCGATCGTTGTGGCATCGAGTGCGTAAACCGTCTGCTTGAGGTCGACACCGAAACTGTCGCCAACATAGAGCTCGCGAGCCATGGAGATCAGCGTCTGGGCGAAGTCGGCATAGATACGCCAATCGCGCACCTGATTCGCATTCGCAAGGGTGTTGCGGGAGACGCGGCTGCGAATGCCCATGTGATAAAGCTTCGTGCCAGCCGAACGCAGACAGGCTTCGATATCGCGCAGACTCTCCCGGTAGGTCAATTGCGCGAACGCCATGCACAGAAACTGATCCCAGCAGGAAAAACGTTGGAGTTTGTAGTTGCCACGGTAGCGATCGACGCATCGACGAAAGTCTTGACGGGGAAGAAAGTCCATCAGCTGAGAGAAGATCGTCTTGCCGGAATTCATAGGCCGCCTCCTGCCGCAAAGTCGCGGAAGGATGCCGCCAGTACGCAATCAAATTCAAATCGATTTTGGCTCTCAGCCGATCTAACATGACCATTCTCAATAACCTATGGGCGACGCCCATCTAAACGTTGGGACACTACTGGTATCAATTGACTACTGTCTAGTCCTCATCCCGCCCCGCGGTTTGTCGATTTTCCAGCGAGCCTGTATTAAGTTAGGATAATTGAACAGTTTGACTCTTCGGCAGGAATGGTGACTCCCTCTGCGGCTAGTGGCCTGTAACAGAGGTATCGCCAGTGGCGCCGATGGGTCTTGCTGTCGAGGTCGAGGAGGGAGGAGGGCCACCGAGGTCTGGAACCGAGGCCGCGGGCGCCGCTTTCTCATCGTGACCGACGAGCGACAAATAGATCGACCCCAACCCCCATCGGCCCAAGGGGTTCGGGCCCAACGGCACCGTCTTCGTTGTTGCTCCTCACTCACAATGAAAGAGCATTGCCTCCTTCGTCGCGCCTAGAATCCGGTGCCGTTGGGCCCGAACGCCGCTAGCGATACCTCTGTTACAGGCCGCTAAGTCTGGAATACGATGTCGAATTATATAGAATTCATCGACGTCCACAAGGCATTCGACCAGCATGTTGTGCTCGACGGTGTGTCGTTCGGTGTCGAAAAGGGATCAACCTTTGCCATTCTGGGCCCCAGCGGTGTGGGTAAAACCGTCCTGCTGACTCACGTGGTCGGATTCACGTCGCCCGAGTCCGGAAAGGTCCTGGTTGACGGTCAGGACGTCACTGTCATGACTGAACGGGAGATGACCCCGGTGCGTAAGAAGGTGCAACTGGTCTTTCAGTCAGGCGCCTTGTTCGATTCCCTTACAGTCTGGGAAAATGTGGCGTTTGCGCTCCAGGATATCGGATTGACCGACGAAGAAGTCGAAGGTCGCGTTGCTGAAACTCTAACCCTTGTTGAGGTTGAAGATTTGGCTGAAATGATGCCTTCGGAACTCAGCACCGGGATGAAGCGGGCAGTGGCCATCGCGCGGGCGCTGGCAGCCGAACCAGCGGCGATCTTGTACGATGAGCCCACCACCATGGTCGATCCACTTCTGTCGCAAACCATCAACAATCTGATTTCGAAGATGCAGGAGAAACTCGGAATCACCCAGATGGTCGTAACCCACGACATCGCTAACTGTGCTGAGAAAGTGGCCGATCGTGTCGCACTCCTCCACGCGGGAAAGTTTGTTTTTAACGGGACGATTGATCAACTCTATCGAAGCGACGATCCTGTAGTGAGGGAGTTCGTGGAGGAGGATCACTTTCGTTTCAAGAATCGATAGAGGACGGACAGTTCACAATCGCCGAATCGAGGTCCAACGGCGGTCTTCAGGTGGAGGACAATTGTTAAGTGTCCGTCCCCATCATTCTATTTAGATGCCAACAGAACCCCTGATCATTTTCGACCTGGATGGGACGTTAGTGGACTCCAAGGCCGATCTATGCCATGCAGTCAACCACGTTCGAACTGAGTTTGGATTGAGCAGGATGGCTGAGACGGTGATTGCGGGTTTGATCGGCGACGGAGCGGCAGTGTTGGTTCGACGTGCCTTGGAGAACAAAGTAGCGGAGGCTGATCTCGACCGCGGATTGACGATGTTCCTGGATTTTTACCGGGAACACATGCTGGACGAGTCTGACCTCTACCCAGGCGTTAGGGCGACCCTCAAGGCCCTCGATGGCGCTAAGCTGGCCGTTCTCACGAATAAACCTTACCGGTTCAGTTGTCGAATGCTCCAGGGCTTGGGAATTTACGACTGTTTCGAGGCCGTGTACGGTGGCAATAGTTTCGAGCAGAAGAAGCCGGATCCCGTCGGTATATTCCAGATACTCTCAGATACAGGGGGGAGCCGCGATTCGACCTGGATGGTGGGTGACTCCTCTGTGGACGTTAAGACGGGGCGCAATGCCGGTGTCAGGACCTGTGGGGTGACCTACGGTTATGCGCCCGAGAGCTTTCAATCGGACCCGCCCGATCGCGTTATCGATACTTTTTCTGAGATTCTAGATCTCGTCGGGCGAGATTCCAGCGACCGGGCTCTGGATCGCTAGTGTCCTCGGTCAGAAGTACGGCGCTTAACAGTTTCGTGCTGATTCGATCCGATCATCTTCTTACTCTGAACGCCTCGGCTACCGCGTCTTTCCTTTGAAAGCGGTTCACCCGCACCGTCGGACCGTTGTGGGTCATCTTTGGGATTGCTTCAGCATTCCGATGATCCAAATAGGCCTCGCCATCAGGATGATGGCGAGGGTCGCCGGTCGTTCAGACAGGATGTCTGATCGAACGACCGAGCGAAAAGTTATGTCGCAAAGATCTATTTCAGATCTCTTGCAGCCATTGACCAACGGCAGCTACGTTCAGGAAACAGGTACTATCCCGAAGTCCCTCTTACATTCGGTTCGGAACGGTGATGCCCATGAGATCGAGGGTCCGTGTGAGGCTCTTCCGGACGAAATCCACCACGAGAAGATAAAACAGTTGCCGGTCCCGGTCCTTTTCGGCCAAGACCCTGTACTTGTGGTAGAAAAGGCTGAATTTCTGAGCAAGAGTGAACGCGAATTTGGCCAGAGTGGCGGGTTCCATGCTTGACGTAACCTGAGCCGCGATTTCGTCCAACCGGGAAGCGGTGTAGATCAGTTCCCAGAGATCGTCGGATTCGTCGAGCAATCTCGGCAGTTTGTCGCTGCCGAGAATCTGATCGAGCTGGCTGAGAGAAAAGTCGGGACGATCTGCTTCCATTCGGCGAAAGATATTGTTCGCTCGTACGGTCGCATACTGGATGTAGGGGCCTGTTTCTCCGTCGAAACTCAGGGCTTCGTCGAAGTCAAATGCAATCACCGCTGTCCGGGTAAAGCGAAGCAGAAAGTAGCGCAGGGCACTGACGGCTATTTGATGCGCGATCTCGACTTGTTCGGTCTCAGTAAAGTCAGGGTTTCGCGTCCGGACTTCCTGGAAAGCCTTTTCTTCTAGCATATTGAGAAGATCATCCGCCTTCACCCCCTGACCTTTCCGGCCTGACACTTCTACGTACGGTTTCCCTTGGTCTTCGTCCGACAGTTCGATGCCGAGCTGGGCGGCACATGCCGGCGTCAGAGCGACCATTTCATAAGAGAAATGGATGGACCGTTGGGCCGCGTCCTCGTGGCCCAGAGCGCGCACGCCTTCACGGACTACGGTTTGAGGATAGGATTGGCGAACGTCGATCACGTTATAGACTGCCGCACCGCGTCCAAAAGCAGGGTGCTCCTCCTCTCCCGTATGTTGACTCGAGGTGGTAACCCAGACCGGCCTCCGGTGAGCGTCGTACTCGAAGGTCGTATATCTAAATTCGCGATCCAGCAGGCCCAGTTTCCATAATTGATATGCGATGTCTTTTCCCACATAGGTCACTGTTCCATTCGACCGAACGATGATCTTATCTTCGCTGCCGGACTCGGTTTCCAGGCGCATTACCCAGCAACCCTGATTCTTCCCGTTTTCTTCAAAGAAAATGGCCTTCTTTGCCTTGAGCATGGAGAAAGCCTCGTCCCAAAACCTCAGGTGCAGGATATCGCTCTCCCGGGGCAGTAAGTCGTAACGGACATTAATCCTCTCCATCGTCCGCAGATGACAACGGACAATCGCCATGGCGACATCTTCGGCCATGTCAGCTGTCTTGTTGTCACCCGTTTCGATTTCCTGAAGAGTCTGGGTCCTTTTCGCGCGTTCAGGATCCTCCGTCTCATAGAAGGACGAAGCCCTGGCATAGAGATCCCAGCAGTAGTAATCGAATTTTTGTCCGGGATCGTTGATTAGCTCCCGGACCTCTTCGACTGAGCGGTTCTCTATAAAGCGGAAGCCGACAATGACGTCCGCGACTTGAACTCCCGTATTGTCGATATAGTTCTGAACCTCCACGTCGTTGCCGGAAAAACGTAGCGTCCGTACGAAGGTGTCTCCGATCGCTGCGTTTCGGAGGTGTCCGATATGAGCGGCTTTGTTGGGATTAATGTTGGTGTGTTCGACGATGACCTTGCCGTCCGAGTTGGAAATACCTCCGAACGTAGAGCTCCGAAACTCGGCCATCGATCCACCTAGAACCGTCGGGCGATCCAGGTAAAAATTTATGTATCCCGGTCCGGCGATGCTCATCTTGTGGATACCCTCGATTTCCAGAGTTTCGAGGATTTCTTCTGCGATCGCCCGCGGGGCTTTTTTGAGCGTCTTGGAAAGACCCAGACAAAGAGGTGTTGCCAGTTCTCCGAACTGGACTTTGGGCGTCTGATTGAGGACGATCTCAGGGGGCTCGATTTGCCATCGTTCCTCCAGTACCGTGCGAAGGGCATCACGGATAAGGGCATGCAGGGTCAGTTGCATAGCCGCTCATCATAGCAGGCTTGAAAGCGGTGACCGGCTACGAGTCATGGATTTGAGGCAGTGCTCAAAGGAGTCCCTCCACCCGACACCTCCCAGCCCCTCCCGCGATTGCACCTGCGATTAACGATCGAGTACCATGACAGTTTTGGCGCCAGCGACGTGAAGACACTTTACTTTGACTGTTTTTCGGGAATCAGCGGCGATATGACCATCGGCGCTCTGCTGGATCTCGGCGTGGACTTTGGTTATCTGAAAACCGAGATCGCTAAGTTACATTTGCTGGACGACTTCGGGTTCGATGCCGGTGTCGGCCTGAGGTCTTGCCGGGTGGATCGGGCCAACATCAGTGCGATTAAGTTTGATGTCGTCGTGCGGGAGGACGTCCACCATAGACACTCGCGAGCGCACGTCGACGATCCCGTCAATAGCGATCCGGAGGAGCATGCGAATGATCATGACCACGGTCGTGGCCACCGCAAAGCCTCACAGATCATCGACATGGTCAAGGAAAGCAAATTGGGGCCGAATATTCAGGCACGGGCTGTGGCCATATTCGAAAAACTGGCCATTTCGGAGGGGCAAGTGCATGACACCCCGCCCGAAGACGCGGAGTTCCACGAGGTCGGCGCGATCGATTCTATTGTTGACGTCGTGGGTGCCGCGATCGGTCTCGATGCTCTTGAGGTGGATCGATTCCTGTGTTCCCCAATCAACATCGGCGGAGGGTTCATTCGTTGTCAACACGGAGTCTATCCCGTTCCCGCTCCTGCGACCGTGAATTTGCTGGTTGATGCTCCTGTCTATTCGAAGCACGTAGACGTCGAATTGGTCACTCCGACAGGCGCGGCGATTCTGGCCGCAACGGTCGATCGATACGGTCCAATGGACGGGTTCAAAATCAAAAGCGTTGGCTATGGTGCCGGCAGCAAGGCTTTTGACGGATTTCCCAATTGCCTGCGCATGTTCGTTGGCGTGGACGCTCCGTCCGCGGGTCCCCCTCCGAAGGAGGACATTGTGGCGATCGAAGCCAACATTGACGACATGAGCGCAGAAGAACTGGCCTATGCGGCTGAAAAACTACTATCGACGGGAGCTCTCGACGTCATTACGCTACCGGTTGTCATGAAGAAGGGACGGCCGGGACATCTACTACAGGTCCTCGCTGTGCCGGAAAATGAAGAACTCCTGTCGCGGACGATCTTTGAGGAGACTACAACCATTGGCGTTCGCAGCCGTCCCATGTCGCGTCGAGTTCTTGAGCGCGAGATGGTCACGGTCGAAACATCTCATGGAAAAATCGGGATCAAAGTGGCCCGTTTCGAAGGACGTGTGGTCAACGTCAGTCCCGAATACGAAGACTGCGCCGAACTCGCGCGTAAAACCGGGTTGCCGTTCCATCAGATACGTGATGATGCCGTGAAGAGTTACGAGGCGATACCAAACAACAGGTGAACTAAAGACCATGTCTGATTCTTTTTACATCACAACCCCGCTCTACTATGTCAACGCGCCACCCCACCTGGGAAGCACCTATACGACGATCGTGTGCGATGCGATCGCCCGCTACAAAAGGATGATGGGATTCGATGTAAAGCTGCTTACCGGTACGGACGAACATGGGCAAAAGATCGAACGGTCCGCCAGGGAACAGGGAATCGCACCGAAAGAACTGGCCGACCGCGTTCAGGCTCAGTATGCGGATCTCTGGAATAGTCTTGGAATCAGTCATGATCTCTCGATCCGGACGACGGATTCACGCCATCCGGGCGCGGTGGGAGAGATTTACCTTCGGGCCAAAGCCAACGGGTTTATTTACAAAGGGGAATATTCCGGATGGTACTGCGTGTCCTGTGAAGCTTATGCTCCGGACTCCGACCCGAAGAATCCGGCCTCATGTCCGGACTGTGGTCGGGCGACCGAATGGTTCTCGGAAGAGAGCTATTTTTTCCAACTGTCCGAGTTCCAGGACCGACTGCTTGATCACTATGAAAAGAATCCTCAGTTCGTACGTCCCGATACGCGCAGCAACGAAGTCTCCTCTTTCGTAAAAGGCGGATTACGGGATCTGTCGATAAGCCGCGCCACACTCAAATGGGGCGTTCCTCTGCCGGACGACCCCGCTCACGTGTTCTACGTCTGGTTCGAGGCGCTTACCGGGTACATGACGGGGATCGGCTATCAGTCCGACGAAGCAATGTATTCGAAGTACTGGCCGGCCGACCTTCATATGGTCGGAAAGGACATTCTGAGATTCCATGCGGTTTACTGGCCGGCGTTCTTGATGGCTGCTGAGCTGCCGTTGCCCAAAACCGTGTTCGGACATGGTTGGTGGCTGTTGAAGGACGAGAAGATGTCTAAATCGCGTGGAAATGTTTTTGATCCTGGCCTGTTGCGCGATGTGTTTGGTATCGAATTGCTACGGTACTTCTTGTTGCGCGAAATGGTATTCGGCCAGGACTGCAACTTGAGTTTTGATGCGATCATCGGGCGGGCCAACAGCGACCTTGCGAACGATCTGGGCAACTTGCTCAGCCGAACGGTTGCCATGGTGAGGAAGTATCGCGATGGCGTTGTCCCCGGGCCCGGCAAAGCGATGGGAGATGCGGAGCTTGAAGCGCTCGCCGTCCGCGTTGTGGCCCAGTATAAGGAGCGGTTCGATAACTACGAGTTTTCCCGTGCGCTCGAGAGTGTGTGGGAGCTGGTCGCAAGGGTGAATAAGTACATTGTCGAAAACGAACCCTGGGCAATCGCCAAGGATGAACAGGAAGCCCCGCGCTTAGACGGCGTTCTGTTTCATTGCGCGGAGGCTTTACGGCTCTCAGCCGTGATGCTGGCACCGGTGGTACCCGGGTCATCACAGACTGTTTGGGAACAACTCGGACTCGACGGGCGGGTAGAGGAAAGCTCTCTCAACGAACTCGCATGGTCCAACCAACTGATCGGGCTTCAGTTGCGGGGTGGAGAAGCCTTGTTTCCCCGGGTCGATCCAAAGGCCGTGTACGCTAAGCTCGAAGCGGCTGAAGCTGGCGGTAACAGCGGACCTGCGGAAAATAGCGCAGGGATACCTCCTCTGGCGCCTCAGATAACGATCGAGGATTTTGTGAAACTCGACCTCCGAGTGGCGACGGTTCTGGAGGCTGAAAAAGTCAAGGGTGCCGACAAGCTTCTGAAGCTCATCGTCGACCTGGGGTTCGAAACCCGGCAGGTACTTGCTGGGATCTCGATGTCCTACGACCCCGCCGACCTTATCGGACGCAAGGTAGTTGTTGTTGCGAATCTGAAGCCACGAAAGCTACGTGGGCTGCGGTCGAACGGAATGATCGTGGCTGCTTCGGTGGGCCCCGAAGGCAATCCCGCCCTTGTCGGATTCCACGAAGATGTCATCAATGGCTCAAGGCTCACGTAGGTTGGGATGCTGGTCGACTCTCACGCCCATCTGGATGATCTTCGCTTCGAGGCCGACCGAGATGCTGTTCTGGACAGGGCTCAGGAGGCCGGTGTTGGCACGATTCTAACCATAGGGAACGGTACAGGTCCGGATGATATGGGCTGCGGCCTTCGCTTTGCCGAGGCCTACGACTGGATCTACACCAGCGTCGGCGCCCACCCTCACGATGCCGCCCGCGTTGAATCAAAACACTACGAACTCTTGAAGGAACTCGTTCGCAGGCCTCGGGTCCTGGCGATCGGAGAAACGGGGCTCGACTACTACTACGAAAACTCCCCGAGGGACGTTCAGCGTGATGTATTTCGCAAACAGATCGAGTTGGCTCGCGAGGCGGACCTTCCCCTCATCGTTCACACCCGGGATGCCGACGAAGATACGATTCAGATCCTGGAGGATGAAAAACCGAATCGTGGCGTCGTTCACTGTTTTACGGGCGGCGCCGCACTTGCCGATTGTGCCCTGGATTTGGGATTTATGATTTCCTTCTCAGGAATCCTCACCTTCGATCGCGCGGATAATATTCAAGCTATCGCCGCACGAATTCCCGAAGACAGAATCCTTGTTGAGACCGACTGTCCGTATCTTGCCCCTGTACCGTATCGCGGCAAGCGCAATGAACCTTCTTTCGTTCGGGAAACGGCACAGAAGCTGGCCACGCTGCGTGGTGTAACATCTGAGGAAATTGAGATTCAAACCAGTCGGAATTTCCGGAAACTCTTTGGCTTGGCGTAGATGTATTGTTTAGAGTCAACGCTGAGGACATGTCGTACAATGCACCTTCTGTGAAAACCGCACTCACACAGCAAGAAATCTACAGCCTCGTTGCCGCCGATCTGGAGCGTGTTGAAGAGGAACTTGAAGGGTATTCGAAATCTTCGGTCGATCCCATTTCCGAGATAGGCCGATACCTGATCGAAGCCGGCGGAAAGCGCGTGCGTCCCGCACTCTTGCTTCTGACCGCCCGCATGCTTGGCGAGGTGTCGCCTTCGACGATCCGGATGGCGGCCGTCGTCGAGTTGATTCACAATGCCACGCTGGTCCACGACGATGTGATCGACGAATCCGATACGCGACGGGGTCGACCCTCTGCCAATACACGCTGGGGAAATCCGATGACCGTATTGGCGGGAGACTGGCTGTATATGCAGTCGTTCGCCGTCGCGCTCAGGGAAGAGAGCTTCGACGTTCTGACGACGCTGATCGATATCACACAGAAAATGGTCGAAGGTGAGTTAATGCAGCTTGAGATTCTGGGCCGTTCCGATGTCAGCGCTCAAGAATTGTTGGATATTGCAGAGCGCAAGACAGCCTATCTGTTCTCAGGATGTCTGCGTTTGCCGGCCATCCTGGCGGGTGAGGACGCGGTTTCAGTGGAGAAATTGACCCGAATCGGGATGAATATGGGCATGTCGTTTCAGCTCGTCGACGATTTACTCGACTTAACATCGACCCCGGAGGCTATGGGCAAACCGGTCGCCAGTGATCTCAAAGAAGGAAAGGTCACGCTGCCTTTGTATTACGCAATAGAAGCCGAGGTGCCAGAAGCATCGGCCAAGATTCAACAGGTGCTCGACGAAGGTGAATTTACCACCGTGGCAGTGGAAGAAATTCTTGGTTTCGCAGATCGCGTTGATGGTGTGGATCGAACACGGGATCTTGCGGCGGAATATGCGGGGAGGGCCATCGCCGCGCTGGAATCGTTGCCCCCGTCTGTTTATCGCGACGCAATCGTCAACATTCCGGAATTCATTCTAAATCGAAAATCTTGAGGCCGCTGTCAGACGGTGTCCTCAATTTGAGTTCGCGGTCAGCGACGCGATGACGGCAGTCAGTACGAAAAACACCGCGCCCTTCTCTTCTTCCTTCAATTCCAGGCCGCCCTTCAGTGCGTCGTGAACTTCGGAAATGACATAGCTGATCAAGTAGGGTTCGTCGTTGAGCTTCGACAACCAAGGCGATTGAGCTCCGGTCTCCCCGGCTTCGCTCATCCGATGGACCCAGTCTCCGCTCTCGCTGCAGGCATCGGCAATCTCTTCGCTGCTGACCCTTCCCAATGATCCACTTCTATTTACGAGCAGCGCTTTATAGACAACGTAGCTCATGTACAGTGCGAGTTCGCCGGCAGACGGATCGCCTGCCGCCGTGAGGTCCATCACGAAGTTACAGATCGCCGGTTGCTTCTTGAAGAACTCCTCAAATTCTTTTTCCAGAGCTTCTTCGGAGCAGTCGGTCACATCGCTACGTACCTTGTCGATGGTTTGCCTTTCGACCATGGCAGTCTGGGCGGTAGGGTCCGGAGGCCCGGGGAGAGCTAAAAGTTAACAGTATCTAGTGGCCTGTAACAGAGGTATGGACAGCAGCGCCGATGGGTCTTGCCGGTGAGGTCGAGGCGCGAGACGGAAATCGATGCTCTGACATCGATGACGGCTCGCAACGACGAAATCGCCGGCAACCCCCATCGGCCCAAAGGGTTCGGGCCCAACGGGACCGTCTGCGTCGTTGCACCTTCTCGGAATGAAAGAGCATTGCCTCGGGCGGCGCGCCTGGCATTCGATCCCGTTGCGCTCCGAACGCTGCTATCAATACCTCTGTTACAGGTCACTAGGGCCGTCCCCAGCCCGGAGGAGCCCCAGCGCGCCGGAGTTCCTGTTGGAGGTCTGCGATAGCCTGGTTCGCTGCTTCGACGCGGGCTACGCCCGCAGCAATTTCGTCCTGCTTGGCTTGTATTTCCGGCCCCAATTGGTTTTCACGGTCGTAGAGGCTGCTTTCTGTCAGCAGGCGTCGATTCAGGTCATCGATCTCCTGTTGGTTCAGCTGCAACCGTTCCTGGGATCGCGTCAGTTCATCGCGGGCCTCGGCGAACATCTCGCGCCAAATTTCTTCTGTTCGTTCTCCTGTGCCTTCGACACTTTCTTCGACACCTTCGTCATCTTCGGGTGGAGAGGCTGCTGTTGGGGATGCTTCAGAGTCAGTCTCAGTTGGAGCTTCAGGCGTTGATACAGAGCCGCCGGTGGCGACGTTTTCGTTCGTGAATACACGGCCATCTGCGACTTCGCGATGCCGTTCCCGTTCGCGCCGGGCCACATCAGCCAACGACTGGGCTCCGGACTCGATGCAGAATAATCCCAAGACTAACAAAGCGATGAGGCGAATCTTCATGGCTGACTCCTATCGGTAAGGCTCGTGCTTTCTAAGATTTCAGGCATCATCTGTTCGAAAGTGTTCAAAAGTGTTCGAAAGTTTCGACCGGCGTGTCTTCGTAAACCTGTTCCATGAACGAAATCCATATGGGCAGGGCAGTACGGCCACCGGTTTCTCCAGATCCCAAGGTGATTTTTTCGTCAAATCCGACCCAGACGCCCGCCGTCAGCGATGGCGTGAATCCCATGAACCAGGCGTCGGTAAAGTCATTGGTGGTTCCGGTCTTTCCAGCAGCAGGCCGGCCGAGTGACTGCGCGCGGACGGCTGTTCCGCTTTGGACCACTTCGCGCAAAAGGCCCACCATTTCCCTAGCCAGTTCGGACGAAATAACGTCATGAGGTGCCGGAAAGTTTTCTTCAAGAATATCGCCATCGTAGTCGGTTACGCGGTTGATCAAGCGCGGTTCCACGCGGACGCCATCGTTCGGAAACGTGGAGTACGCTGAAGTGAGTTCGATCAGGTTCATATCGGTCGCGCCAAGCGCAATCGGCAAATAAGGCTCGATGAGAGAGCGAATGCCGAATCGCGCAACCATCGGAATCAGCGTATCGAATCCGATTTCACTTAATACCTGAACGGCCGGTACGTTTCGCGACTCTGCCAGTGCTCGACGCAGTGAGATGGGACCGACATACCGCTGGTCGTAATTTGTCGGTCTGTAGCCGTCGAAATCCACCGGTTCGTCATCGATCAGATGATCGGGGCGCATCCCGTAGTCGAGGGCTGCGGTATAGAGCAGCGGCTTGAATGCCGATCCGGTCTGGCGAAGTGCCTGCGTCGCCCGGTTGAACTTGCTCTGATCAAAATCGTACCCGCCGACCATGGCCTTCACTTCGCCTGTGCGTGGGTCGATTGCTATGAGTGATCCCTGGACCTCGGGTGATTGCTCCAGCGAAAGTTCGATTGTTTTCTCGGCCGGATCGATGGAGTGCACGAGAAACTGGGCGACATCTCCGCGAGAAAGGAGTGCACCCGGTGATCGCCGTCCGGTCCAGCTGATATCTGCTCCGGTGACGTCGTCCCGGTATTCCCCGACACGGACGGTGGCCGTCGCGGAGTTTGCTTCGAGAACGATGCCGGCAACGATGTCACCATCACGGAGCGGCCGCTTCCAAGCTTCCAGCGAGTAGGAATCGATATCGTCTACGCCGTTGTCGACGAGGTTCGTCGTGACTCCCCTCCAGCCGTGACGTTTGTCATAGTCCCGAAGTCCGCGCCGCAGGCTGCCCTCCGCCGCGCGTTGCATTCGGGCGTTCAGCGTTGAATAAACACGAAGACCTCCTTCGTGAACGGCATAGGTGCCATAGGTTTCTTCCAGGTACTGGCGCAGTTCCTCTACGAAGTACGGCGCGAGTTGGTCCGGATTCTGCGGTGCGTTCAAGCGGATCGGCCGCTGCTTGGCCTGCTCGCCTTCATCTGCGGGAACCTTGCCCTCGGCAACCATTCTGTCAATCACGTAGTTGCGCCGCATCAGGCCACGCTCGGGATTAGCGAGAGGTGAATACAGTCCCGGAGCACGGGGCAGGGCCGCCAGCGTTGCGGCCTCCTCCAGGGTCAGGTCCCGGATGTTCTTTCCGAAATAGAAATCGGAAGCCGCTGCGAACCCGTACATCCCGTGTCCCAGGTAGATCTGATTGCTATAGAGTGTGAGGATTTCGTCCTTCGTGTAGCGCCTTTCGATTTGGATGGAGAAAAGGGCTTCCTGCAGCTTCAGAGCCCATTTTCTTTGTGGTGATAAGAAGAGGTTTTCAGCCAGTTGTTGCGTAATCGTACTGCCGCCTTCGACGACTCGGCCTGCGAGAATATTCTTCAGGGCTGCCCGCGATATACCGTAGAAGTCCAGTCCCCAGTGGCTGTAAAAATTCTGATCTTCTACCGATACGAGAGCGTCTTTGAGAACAGGTGGAATCTGGTTAGCCTCGATGATCAGTCGGCGCTCCAGGGCAAAGGAGCCAATGACCTGTCCGTCATCACCATAAACTTCTGTCACAACGTTGGGGCGGTAGGCCTCCAGAGATTCGACTTGGGGCAGGTCGCTGTTATAAACGAAAAGGACACCACCTGTTGCACCCAGAGCAATGGATACCACAAGAAGTGCTGCAAACACGAGCGATCCGAAATATCGCCGAAATGCGACTTTCATTGCTTCCGATTATATCAGTGAGGGGGTTTGGGAACGGACACTTCATTCTGAATTTGGGACAATAAGAACTGTCCCTTATCAGGAGCTGATCTTAAGGACAGCTAGAAAAGCCTCTTGGGGGATGTCTACTTTGCCGACGCGCTTCATCCGTTTCTTGCCTTCTTTCTGTTTCTCAATAAGCTTGCGTTTTCGCGAGATGTCGCCGCCATAACACTTGGCGACCACATTTTTTCGGATGGCCGGTATTGATTCCCGGGCGATCACGCGACTTCCGATCGCAGCCTGAATCGCGACTTCAAACATCTGCCGGTGGATCAGTTCCTTCATTTTTTCAACCAGGGCCTTTCCGCGCTGATAAGCAAAGTCGCGGTGAACGATCCAGGACAGCGCGTCCACTTGTTCGCCGCCGACCAACATATCGAGTTTGACCAGATCGGCCTCGCTGTAGCCGGAGAGATTGTAGTCGAACGACGCATAGCCTCTGGAAACAGATTTCAAACGGTCATAGAAATCCAATATGATTTCGTTCAAGGGCAGTTCATAGGTGAGCAGGACCCTTGAAGCGGAAATGTATTCGAAGCCTTTTTGGGTGCCGCGGCGTTCTTCGAGCAGCTTGAGTATCGGCCCCAGATACGTGTCCCCTGTCATTACGAGAGCCGTGATAATCGGTTCCTCGACTGCCTCAATGTCTCCCGGGTCCGGAAAATGACTCGGGTTGTCGATCTCCACGAGCGTCCCGCTTTTGAGTAGAATTCGATAGCGTACTCCAGGAGCGGTGGTTATCAGCGAGAGCTCAAATTCACGCTCCAGCCGCTCCTGGATGATTTCCATGTGGAGCATCCCGAGGAAACCACAGCGGAATCCGAATCCTAAAGCTGTTGATGTTTCGGGCTCGTAAAAGAAGGACGAGTCGTTGAGCTGGAGCTTGTCGAGTGCGTCTCGAAGGCCTTCGTACTGGTTCGGTTCGACCGGATACAATCCTGCGAAAACCAGAGGTTTAATTTCCTGAAAGCCCGGAAACGGTGTTTCAGTTGGGTGCTGGTCCTCGGTAATCGTATCGCCGATTCGAGTGTCGGACACCGTCTTGATGTTGGCGATGATGTAGCCGACTTCGCCGGCCTGCAGCCGATCCGTCGATTGCATCTTTGGCGAGCGGATCCCGATTTCTTCCGCCTGATAGACACTTCCGTTGGCCATCAGGCGGATACGCATTCCCTTTTCGATCGTTCCGTCGACCATTCGGACCAGGACGATGACTCCACGGTAACTGTCGAACCAGGAATCGAAAATCAGCGCTTTCAGAGGGGCGTCCGGGTCCCCTTCCGGCGGCGGAACCTGCCCCACGATCGCTTCGAATACCTCGGTGACGCCATCGCCATGCTTCGCGCTGATGAGCAAGGCGTCACCCTTGCCGATGCCGACTAAAGACTGCATCTGTTCCTGAACGCGTTCGATCTCGGCGCCGGGCAGATCGATCTTATTCAGGATTGGGACGATTTCAAGATTGTTATCCAATGCAAGGTAGGTGTTGGCCAGCGTCTGCGCCTCGACGCCCTGTGATGCATCCACAACCAGCAGAGCACCCTCGCAAGCGGCAAGGCTTCGGGATACTTCATAGCTGAAGTCGACGTGCCCCGGGGTATCGATAAGGTTCAAAATATACTCGGCCCCATCACGGGCCTTATAGTTGAGTCGTACGGTTGCCGCTTTGATAGTGATTCCGCGTTCTTTTTCCAGGTCCATTACATCGAGGACCTGCTGCGACATCTCACGTTTCGTCAGCGCTCCGGTCATTTCCAGCATGCGGTCGGCTAGCGTGGATTTGCCGTGATCGATGTGGGCAATGATGGAAAAGTTTCGTATATGTTCCAGCCGCATGAACTTCGATTGTAGCCCAAACAGATCAGTAGCCGGTTGATGGGCGGGAGTCTGATCTTTTCGCACCTGCTCTCTAATAGCCCGCAATTAGCTGAAGGCCTCAGCTACAGTCGAAAAGGTATCAGGGCCGTTTGATGACAAGGAGTGCGGCTCCGACCATGCCGGCGTTGTTGCCGAGTTTGGCAATCGTGATGCGGCAGCTCGAAAAGATCTGTGGGTAGGCTCGCTCCTGGGCCTCGGCTCTGGCGGATTTCAACAGAAGCTCTCCAGCGGCTGACAGTCCTCCGCCGATCACGATCATTTCCAGATTGAGCAGATTGATGAGGTTGGCACAGGCGAGTCCGAGGTAGCATCCGGCCTCTGAAAAGACGTCGATGGAGAGAGGGTCTCCCTTGAGAGCGGCGTCGTGTATGGCCTCTGCTGTGAGCGGGTTGGGCGTACTGTGGAGCGCGGATGAGGGGTGGGTGTCTAATTTTCTTTGCGCTAAGGCGGTGACGCCGGTAGCCGATGCAACGGTTTCCAGACAGCCGCGCCCGCCACAAGGGCAGGGGAGACCCGCCGGATCGACGACGAGATGGCCGGCCTCTGCCGCATATCCGTTATGCCCGGAGTAGGGGCGTCCGTCCAATATCAGTCCCGAGCCGACGCCGGTTCCGAGAGTCAGGCACGCCAGGTCCGTAGTTCCCACGCCGGCCCCGAGGACGAATTCTCCCCAGGCGCTCATGTCGGCGTCGTTTCTGCCGACTACGGGTAAACCGCTTCGTTCGGACAACCGTGTCTCCAGGTTCACTCCGTTGAGGCACGCTAGGTTAGGCGAGAACTCGATGACGCCCGTCAGTTTTGAACGAAGTCCGGGAATACCCAGGCCCACTCCGTCGGGAACGCCGAGGTGCCTGAGCTCTTCGACCATGGACAGAAGCGCGTCCAGAAGCGTCTCGGCGCTTTCAGTCACCGTGGGTTGAATTATGACTTCCAGGATCTCGCCGGTTTCATCGACCAGTCCCGCTTTGGTCGTCGTCCCACCGACATCGATACCGATCGCTTGCATCGCGCTTCTATACTACGGGAATTCCCGATAATTCGGGTCAGAGCCTCTATTTACGAATTTTCGGTTAATTCCGGCGTTGGTGTTTAAGGGGAAATCGGAGCTCTGACCCCAATTTCTGTCGTACCATCACCTACTGCCACCGAGCGGCGGTAAGAGGAGGATAGGCAAATGGGTATCAAACAGATCAGTGCACAGGAAGCGCGACAGGCCATGGAAGCTTCGGGCAATGTCGTGTATGTTGACGTTCGAACGCCACAGGAATTCGAAGAAGGTCACCCTCCCAGAGCTATCAATATTCCGGTGGTATTTCCCAATCCTCAGACCCGCCAGATGGAGTTGAATCCCCAGTTTATGAAGGTTGTGGAAACGCACGTTCCCAAGGACACACCGGTTGTGGTTGGCTGCAAAATGGGGGGACGATCTCAGATGGCTGCCGATTTGATGAATACTGCCGGATATGTCGATATATCGAACATGCAGGGTGGGTTCGGTGGAGCGCGGGATCGCATGAGTGGAGAGATCACCTCGCCTGGTTGGATCCAGATGGAGTTCCCGGTAGAGACAGGCGCGAACGCGCAAAACCGCTACGAGGAACTGAAGAACAGCGCCCTCTAAACGTCTTAGAGCAGTATGCCTGCGATCGACGCCGTCATGAACGTCGCCATGGTTCCGCCCAACAGTGATCGCAGGCCTAGCCGGGCCAGATCACCGCGCCTGTCGGGTGCGATCCCTCCGATGCCTCCGATCATAATGCCGATCGAGCCCAGGTTCGCAAATCCGGCGAGAGCATATGTGACGATCACGGCCGAGCGCGGATCCAGCGCGGCTGGGGATTCCATGATTTGCATCAAACTGCTGTAGGCGACGAATTCGTTCAAAACTACTTTTTGGCCGAGAAGGCTGCCAACCGTCATTACGTCATTCCACGGTACGCCCAGCGTGAACGCAATCGGTGCAAACAGCACTCCGAGAATCTGCTGCAGGGTGATTCCGACGATTCCGAGGATCCCGTTGGCCAAGGCGATCAGTGCGACGAAGGCGATCAACATGGCCCCAACGTTGAGTGCCAGTCGCAGTCCGTCCGTTGTACCCCGTGCGATAGCGTCTATGAAATTGACGTTTTCCCGACCCATGTGGACCTCGACGCGACCGCGCGTCTCAGGTACCTCTGTTTCCGGGTTCAGCATCTTTGCGATGACCAGTCCCGCCGGAGCGGCCATGACGCTCGCAGTCAGCAGATGCCCGGCGTCCACTCCCATTCGCACGTAGCCGGCCATGACGCTTCCTGCGATCGTGGCCATACCACCTGTCATCAAGGCCATCATTTCTGACTGCGTCATCTTTGGAACGAATGGTTTGATCACCAGAGGTGCTTCCGTCATGCCCATGAATACATTCGCTGCGGCCGCCAGGGACTCCGCTCCACTGGTCCTCATCGTCTTTTCCATCACCTTCGCAAACACGAGGACCACTTGTTGCATGATGCCGAAGTGATAGAGGAGGGAAAATAGCGCTGCCGTGAAAATTATGATCGGTAGAACCTGGAAGGCGATCAGGACACCGAAGGACTCAGTGTCCGAGGCCAGCGGACCGAACATAAAGACAGAACCCGCGTCGGCGAATCCGAGCATCGTTGTTACGGCTCGACTGATGAAGTCAAATACGACCGCTCCCGGGCTCGTTTTCAATATGAACAGAGCAAAGCTTAATTGAAGCGTCAGGCCCCACCCTACGATACGGAAATCGATCGCCTTCCTGTCGGTGGATAAGCCGTATGCGGTTAGCAGCATGAGCCCCAACCCACCGGCACTGATGATATTTGTCATTTATCCCTCGCTTGGGGTTTCGAACGTTGGACAATATTCGCGGAATTTCCAGGGCAGTATAATCGAATGCTATGGAACGGAGTGTCGGCGGAGTCCTATTCGATGTGACGGAGGGCGATATCACCCAAATGAATACCGATGCGGTCGTCAATGCGGCCAATAATCATTTCTGGATGGGTGGAGGAGTGGCTGGAGCCATCAAGCACGCCGGCGGAACGAATATCGAAATCGAGGCGATGAAACAGGGTCCCGTCCCGGTGGGAGAGTCCGTCGTAACGCAAGGTGGACGCCTGGGTGCCCGTTACGTTATTCACGCGGCAGTCATGGGCCAGGATCTTCAGACCAGTGCCAAAGCGATTCACGACGCTACCCGGAGCGCATTGGATTGTGCTCATCTCTTGGAGATCGAGAGCGTTTCTTTCCCTGCATTCGGGACGGGTGTCGGCGGATATCCGCCGTCCGATTCGGCACGCGAAATGGTCGATGCGATGCTCGAGTTTGTTCGAGGGCGAAGCGACCTCAAGTTGCGGGAGATTACTTTTGTTCTGTTTTCAGATGATTTGGCAGGAGTTTTCGGAGAGACTCTATTGAGCGCGATAGGAGTCTAGGTCCGTCAAACAAGGGCAGTCGAAGTATGTTTTGTCCACGTTGTGCATCTGAATACCTTGAGGGAATCACCGAATGCGAGGACTGCGGTGTTAAGTTGGTGGCAGAGCTTCCGAAGTTTGAGCATAGCGACGAACCACTGAAGATGCTCCGGGTTACCGGACCCACCGAGGCCCCGATGATTGAAGAATTGCTCGAGAACAACGGGATTGAAGCGATTTTGCAAGGCCAGGCTGCCGCAGCGACTATCCCGGCAGCTGGTGATCTCAACGAAGTGCGTATCTGGGTATCGGCCTCCCACGCTGCGCACGCAAACGAATTAATTGAAGCTTTCTTTGACGATGACAGCGAGGAACTCGAGGAGAATGCCGGTCCCGCCGAATAGCTGATTTTGTTCGAGACCCGTCCGCGCGGCCCTACAGGGTTGTGCCACAGGCTACCCGTGTAGGAATATAAGATATGGATAATTTCACGCTCGCCGTAGTCATAGGTATTGCAGCAATACTGTGTGTCTTCTTGGGTCTCGTGCTCGCGGACAAGGGCGTGCCCGAACCGGCGCCGTCTCCCAAGTCTCGGAGCAAAAAGTCGTCATAAACTTGCGCCGTCGATCGGCGGTCTCCACCCCTGGGGCCCTCGGAGTCAACCCCTGTCGCCACACGCCCGTCGCCAGACACGTCTATCGAAGCAGTATCTGATAATCGACTAGGGCGTGTTAACACTAATGAGCATGAATGTTTTATAATCACGCATGGAGATCACACAGGAGCAGTATTGTCGCATCGAGCCGGAACTGCCGCGTCAGCGGGGCAACGTCAGTCTTTCGAACCTGACGGTCTTGAACGCCATTTTGTATGTGGCTGAGCAGGGCTGCAAGTGGCGCGGTCTGCCCAAGCGCTTTGGCAACTGGCACACCATCTACACCCGGATGAACCGCTGGTCCAAGAACGGCGTGCTCGACGCCGTCTTCGAGAAACTCCAGCGCGAGCAACTGGTCCGCATCCGGGTCGAAGCCGTTTCGATGGACTCGACCATTGTGAAGGTTCATCCCGACGGCACGGGAGCGTTAAAAAAAACGGTCCGCAAGCGATCGGCAAATCCCGCGGTGGATGGACCACCAAGATTCATCTGGTTGCCGCGAATGCTCGAACGGCGATAACGTTTGCGCTCTCGCCCGGCCAAGCGCACGACGCCCCGCAGGGCCGCGAGCTGCTCGCCGGTCTGGGGCCACTACCCGAGCCGCTACCGCTGCTGATGGACCGTGCCTACCAGGACGACCAGACCCGCCAATTGGCTCTGGATTTTGGGTGGATTCCCGTCGTGCCGCCCAAGCGCAACCGCCTGGAGCCGTGGGAATACGACCGCGTGCTCTACCGCCGCAGGAACGAAGTCGAGAGGCTCTTCCGCCGACTCAAGGGTTTCCGGCGTATCTTCTCCCGTTTCGATAAACTCGACGTCATGTTCCTCGCCTTCCTTCACTTCGCTCTCATCGTCGAGGCACTACGTTAGTGTTAACACGCCCTAACTCAATCGTCGCCACGATCGCTCGCGAACCATTGAAATTCGGATCAACTTTTCGTGGCATTAGTGGCCTGTACCACGCGAATCGGTAGCAGCGCCGATGGGTCTTGCCGGGGAGATCGAGGCGCGAGCCGGAAGTCGATGTCTTCACATCGACGACGGCTCGCAACAAAGATATCGTCGGCAACCCCCATCGGCCCAAAGGGTTCGGTCGTTACGGCATTGTCTTCGTTGTCGTCGCCGCCTCGCAATGTGGGGCCATTTACTCGTTGTCGAGACGTCGTGTCGTCACGTTGTTGCCTCCTGGAATCCAACGCCGTTTGGCCCGAACGCTGCTCCCGATTCGGGTGTTACAGGCCACTAGGCGTCAGATCAAGTGCTTCTTTGATCTCAGTAAACGGTATCTGTGCTGCTTCGTTCACCTCTTTGACCAAAGCCGAATTGGCCGCCTCGAACAAGCACATGCATTTGGATTCGTCTGGGACGAAGATGCTTCGAATGTAGCGTACGGCTTTTCCGTTCGCTGTGAATTCCTGACCCTTTTCTATTGCCGCCTTCTGAGCGGCAGCCAGTTGTTCCGCGGTAACCCCGGGCAGATCACGTTTTACTATGTACACACCCATTGCTGAGACCTCCTAAAATGAACAAGAACCGCAGGGCTGGTTCTACCGTAGTCTGAGCTCTAAATCAATCCCAGGCTTTTACTGGTGTCCGGTTTATCCACTTCTGACAGGAAAATGGTTTACAGTGTCAACCATTACAGATCGTATTATCTATGGAAACTCTCGGACTGGAGGTTATGACATGAGGAACGCCCTCGACCCACGACGAATTCTCTTGGCGTGCCTGGGTATGTTTCTGTTCGGGGTCTCTTTGACAGCTCAGGGCGACTCCGTGGTACGGATTATCCAGACTAATTCCGCGGGCACGAACGCCCACCTCATCGACCCGGCAACCCACGAGGTCGTGGCCGTCATTGACCATATTCCACAGGCACATGCGGCTGTCGATCATCCTGACGGCTACTACTACTACTTCGCGAACGAGCTGGACCATACCGTTGACGTGGTGGACACCAAGACGCTCAGACAGGTGATGCGTATCCCCCTGAGGGAGAGGCCCAACAAGCTTGTGATCAACGAGGCCTTGCGTAAATTGTATGTTGGCATTCGCGACGCGCCTTATGTCGAGGTCATCGACTTGGAATCCCATGAGATTGTTAAAAGCATCCGCATGGTCCGAGGGGTCCATAACGTCTATGTCACGGCGGACTATCAATACGTCGTCGCCGGCCTGGGCGCGACGCCCGCCACGTCTGACGAACCAACGATCCAGGTGATAGACGCCAATACCGATGAGATTGTGTGGGGAGTGGCGCTGGACGGCAATCGCGTGCGCCCCATGGCGCTTGAAAGCAATGCGGATGGCTCGACGAAACGGCTGTTCGCACAAGCGACCCGGCTCCATGGATTCTACGTCGTGGATTGGGATCAGCGAAGGGTAGTCGACTTCATCAGCCCGCCTCCCATTCCGGTGTCGAGGAAGAACTTTGACGGCATCCAGGACGGAACCGGCCATGGCTTACTGGTGCTCCCCGACCAGTCGGCTCTCTGGTATGCCAGCCGACTCGACAGCAGCATCTATGGGTGGTCCCTTCCCGATCTCGAATTTATCGGGGGCCTGCATGTCGGACCTTCCCCGCAGTGGCTTACGGCGACCCCGGATAGCCGATTCTTATATGTCAGTATTGTCGGCAGCAAGGAGACCCTCGCAGTGGACCTCGAGACGCAGGAAATCGTTCGGCGGATTCCGGTCGGTCACGCCCCCAAGAGGAACTCGACACATGTGATCCCGGCGGACCGGGCAGAAACCGGGCAGGTGAACTATGACTAGACGGGCTCAAACGATACGGTTTCGAATTGTGTTGGCAGTGATGGGCTGTGGGGCCGTTGTCACCGCATTCGATCTCCCGGGAAGCTTACTGGCGTCACCGAGTTCCACAGCAGGACCCGAATCTATAGCGCCCCCCCAGGAGGCTCTTGACTTCGAGTTCTATAGAGACAACGTTGAGCCGATTTTCATGAAGTCCCGTGGCGACTTCCTGCCTCCCGAGCCCGGTGACCCCGCATGCGTCATGTGTCACACCTGGCAGACAAACACGCCGCTCAAGCTCGAGCCGCTCGAGGAAGACGGCAACGGCGGAGTCTTTTGGACTGAAGAACAGTCTCGCCTCAACTTCGAGGTTGTCTCGCGTCTGGTAGTGCCAGGCGATCCGGAAAATAGCCGGTTCCTGCGGAAACCGCTGGTGGCCAGGGCAGGGGGCACGGTGTCCCATACGGGTGGCAAGTTCTGGACTTCCCAGGACGATCCGGAATGGCAGGTCATCGCAGAGTGGGTGCGCAATGCAGCGGGTTCCCCCGACCGAACCCCAGCCCCACCCGATTTAGATTTTGAGTTTTTCCGGGCCTGCGTGCAGCCGATCTTGGTGAATCCGCTTCCGGACAGTCTGGCGTGTACCTCATGCCACTCCGAAGGGGCGGCGGCCTTCGTCGAGTCGATCCCCGAAGGGCGCAGGTTCTGGAACGAAGAGGAGTCGCGCAGAAATTATCAGGTGGTGATGCGGCTGATTGCTCCGGGATATCCGACCCGGAGCCGGCTCTTGATGCACCCGCTTCATCCCGACGGGGGAGGCGACTACGCGCACAATGGGGTTCGGCGATGGATGTCCCAAACCGACCCCGAGTGGCAAATGTTGGCGGCATGGGTTCGAGGAGAGCGAACGGGCATCAGCTGCCAGCGGTGAACTCAATCTGGAAGGACATCGCGCTCGCCGCCCGAGCTCGCGATCTCGACGTATGTGTCTTCAGCGTGCCAACGTTTAATGGAGGATGGGGCATAGTTCTGAAGTGTGGGAATGGCCCGAATTCTACGTGCCGCTAAGCCCGATAGTCCGAGTTTTATCGAAAATCGACTTTATGTAAAAAGCTTGGTGTCCAGACCTACTTGAGCCATAGTTTTGCGTATCTGGTAATCAGGAGGTGCTTCATGAGCGTTGGACGGAGTGTTGCTGCTGTGGTTTTTCCACTGGTGTTTGTCATGCTGGGCGGAGTGGTCAGCGCAGCCCACCACTCCCGCACGGGCTATGAGGGTGAGCGTACGGTTACCCTCACAGGGATCGTGACGGAATTCAGGTGGAGAAACCCTCATACCTTCCTTGTCTGGACAGTGACGGACGAAAACGGAAACGAGGTGGAATGGGCAGGTGAAATGCTGTCCATCCAGACGGTGACCAGTTGGGGCTTGACCCGTAACTCATTCCAGCCGGGAGACGAAGTGACCGTTACCGCCTTTCCTGCGACGCGGGGTACGCCTGTCAGCATAATTCAGAAGGTCGTGATGACTGCGGATGGCAAAGTTGTGGTGGATCAAACTCGAGACGAAGCCTTCCGATAGGCATCAAATCTGAAGACAAGACTATGTTAAAAGCTTGTTGTCAGACTCACTTAAGCCATCGTGTTCTTTGTCCGGAAATTAGGAGGCGATTGATGAGCACTCAACGAAGCGTTGCTGTTGTGGCTGTTTCCCTGGTGTTTGTGATGCTGGGTGGGGTGGTATTCGCCGCCCACCACTCCCGCACGGGCTACGAGGATGAGCTTACGGTCACTCTCACAGGGGTCGTGACGGAATTCAGGTGGAGAAATCCCCACACTTTTCTGGTCTGGACCGTGACGGACGAATACGGAAAAGAGGTGGAGTGGACGGGTGAAATGTCGTCTATTCAGACGGTGACCAGTTGGGGCGTATCCCGGAACTCATTCGAGCCGGGAGACGAAGTGACCGTCACCGCTTTTCCTTCGACGCGGGGTACGCCTCACAGCATAATCCAGAAGGTCATGACAACTGCGGATGGCAGAGTTGTGGTGGATCAAACTCGAGACGAAGCCTTCCAATAGGCATTGGAACGGACTGGGGTCGATTAAGATCCGCAAGCGCCACCGCGTGGCGGCGAGAACGGTTGACGTGGCGG
Organism: Terriglobia bacterium; assembly: GCA_965218085.1. Lineage (GTDB taxonomy): Bacteria > Acidobacteriota > Terriglobia > 20CM-2-55-15 > 20CM-2-55-15. The sequence goes on from CBDCKF010000002.1 coordinate 2,538,990, forward strand.
ATGACTCAGTCTTCAGACATTGGGGAGTTACGGCAATGCGAAACCAGATTGTTCTCTCGATTTTCGTGGTGGTCCTGCTGCTGGCGGCTTCGCCGGTCGCATTCGCTCAGACCTCGCAGGCTCCCACCTGGCTGCCCTGTCCGCAGTGCATGAGTAACGCGGCGACGGCCGAAGCGCGTGCAGAGACAGAAAACCTACCCTTTGACGCTCGCGACTTGTCCGGAGTGTGGGGCCCAAAGCCCCGAGACGATCGGCAACTGAGTGTCCCCCCTCCCGCTTTCACATCGGTGGGACAGGAGAAGTACGACGCGACACGGGCCGACGAAACGCCGGACGGGCAAAATATATCCAATTCGAATGACCCGATTCTGATCTGCGATCCGATGGGATGGCCGCGCCTGTTCACATATAACTACGGATTCGAGTTCGTCCAGTTGCCCGACAGGATGTTCCAGTTCTTTGAGTGGGGCCATGCCTGGCGGACCGTGTGGACAGATGGACGGGCCCTTCCCGAAAATCCGGATCCGCGGTGGCTGGGATACGCCGTGGGCAGGTGGGAGGACGATACGTTTGTTATCGAGTCGAACGGCTTCGACGAGAGGTCATGGGTCACAGAAAACCGGCAAGATCGTCGGTTCGGGTATCCGCATACCGAGGCAATGCGGCTAGAGGAACGTTACCGGCGGGTGAGCCATAACGAGATCGAGGCCACGCTGTCAGTCATTGACCCACAGACGTACACCGAGCCCTGGGTGACAACGAGCAGTATCTTCCTGACCCCAGGGAGTGAGATCGGGGAGTATTTCTGCGTACCATCCGATTCGGAAGCTTACAACAATCGGATACTGTTTCCCTCGCACGGCCTCACCTCCGAGAATTGAAACGAGGGGTACCCGCCCGACATCAAATTCCCGGCCTTGATGGGGGGCCGAGGGCCGCCATCGGTCTGGCTGAGACAAGCCCGCCATATCCGATCGCTTTCGCCGTCTCCGGGTCCCCGGCCCGCAACACTCAGAAGTTCATGTTGTATCGGGCTGCGGGCTCCCGATACTCGTCGGTCCGCCGTATTATGTTGCGGACATCGGCGGGCAAAGTGTCCCCAAGGATAGTGCCGCGCGCCGACTCCGTCAGCAATCCGGTATCCCTTAATTCCATCAGAGCGTCATACACGGCGCCCTGAGCGATGTTTTGTACAAACGCGGGGTACCACATCAATGTAACCCCGGCGGCCCTGGCGTCGGACACGGGTGTTCCCGATATCATTCTCCCCATCAGCGGGAGGCCGGCCGCGTCGGCGATCCCCGGCAGGTCGTCGAACGGAACCCTCTGGTACCATAGGACGTCGGCCCCCGCTTCCGCATAGGCGACGCCCCTTTCGACGGTTCTTTCGATGCCCTCGCTCAGTGGAATCTGGCAGCGCACCGTAATAACCATGTCGGATCGCGCATCGACCGCGGCGTGAATGCGGTCGACCATTTCGCTTATAGAAAAGAATCCACCGCCTTGAGCGGATGTCCCATCAACCATGTGCACGGCTCCGAGGCCTGCCTTTTCGAACTCCTGAATGTCACGATAGAGAGCAATCGGTGTCGGGCCGTCGTCGCCAATGTCGATCATCACGGGGATGTTGACACTTCCCGCAATACGTTTTCCGAACTCGATCTTGTAGCTTCCCGCCGTCAGCCCGTAGCCGGGCAGGCCATAGAACTCGTCAACCGCCGAGCCGCCGATAGACAGTGACGGAAACCCCAGGATCTCGGTCATACGCGCCGTCATCACATCGAACACCGCGATGTTTTCGAACGGCTCGCTCCCCTGAAGCAATCGCTGAAACCCTGCCCCCATCGTTTGTGGAGCCGACTCCGACTGCGGTTGGGATCGGGAAACACTACCGACGAGCGGCTGACTTGCCGCCACAATTGCTGTAGCCGCCATACCGGCGCCCTGCATAAACTCACGTCGACTGGTCGTTCGAGACATCGTGCACTCCCTGTTCTTGGGGACCGTTTTCGAGTGGCGAACGGCTTCCAAGCACTCTTAGGTTAGTTAAATGTCAGTTGGCGACACTATAGGCCCGTGATTCGGAAGGAGTCAATGAGATAGGTGGGGTGTAAGTTTCTTCACGAGTCACCGGCAACGATGCCTGCGCCCAGAATTTTCCGTCGTGAACTGACATAAAGTCGCCAGAGGTTTCCCGACTAACCCGCATTGCTCACGAGTTGTCTTCGCGAAGCGTCGCAGACACCGGCAGGACAAGGCGAGCGTCTGGAGGGCGATCGAAGCGTACTTGACAGTACGTTGAGGAGGCCGACCAAGCGCAACGCAGTCCTGGCGGATGGATGCGGCGCTGCAGCAGACAACTTGTGAGAAATGCGGGTTAAACGGAACGCTATCCCGAGAACGCAGTGAACCCGCCACAGTGCCTTCCGATGGCGTCGTCTGGGCGTGGGTCATTCGATAATTCGCAGGAAATCCTCCCACGCCAGTGGCTGACCGTGGATGGGAACTATGGTCTCGACGTCGAGGGCGAGGCGCTCGACCTGGAAGTAGAGGGCTCGGTTGGCCGCAGTGGCCGTGTTCGGGAGCGGTTCGTGCGTGTCAAGCAGATCCGCCTCGATGACGATTTTCTCTTGGGGCAGATACGCCATCAGCATGCCTTCGACGTGGTCGAGCGGCTGAACGTAGTAGATGTGCATGTTCCGCCTTCCATCGCTCAGCACGTAGTTTTCCGTTACACGTTCGTACTGGTAGCCTTCCGCAAGTTCGGTCGGCGGCCAGAGCGAGACCATATCGGGTTGGAGGGTCCGCTGATCGTAATTAAGGACGTCGCGGGTATAGAAATCAAAGTTCTTCCAGTGTGTGACGATCGTCGCTCCGATGTGCATATAGGTCCGCAGTCCGCCAATGTGGTCATGGTGCTGGTGTGTGTTGACCAGAAAGCGAATGGGCCGGTCGGGAACGAGCCTCACGACTTCTTCAATCACGGCGAGGTTCCGTTTCTCATCGAGTGGCGCCTCGACGACTGCCACGAAATTGTCGAATCGAACAGCGACGCTGTTGTGGGAGGCTCCTCCTAACAGGTACACGCCGTCTGCCAGTTCGGTCGTTTCAACGTCGACCGGAAATGCCGCCTGTTGCACGGACTCGGGAACGCTTACCGGATCGGCGCATACATTGGGCCTGATGTCGTCCAACTCGCCGCCGAAAGCGTTATGGCCGGCCGTCACGCTCTGCGCCCCGAAGTTGTCGTCCCAGCCCTCGTGATGGTGCCACCCGGTGGGAAAGCGAATACCGCCGCCGACATCGACATAGCTCGCATTGGTGAATTCGTGTTCGTAATTCATGTCCCCGAGGACAGGATCAGGAACCCATGTATGAATCCGCTGCAGCATGTTTTCGCTGTTGATCGTAGCGTCCACCCGGTATTTTCCGAGCATCGTAATCGATACGACAGTCAGCTTCTCGGGCGTGGTCGTCGGTCCGTCGCGGCCCATTTCCCCGAGTTCCCATCGCCAGACGGCCTTCGGGTTGGCGCCGGGCAGCTGGGCCGCTTTGAGAAATCCATGGGGGTTGAGCCACAGGTCCAGTTGCCAGCGCTCTGCATCTTCGGGTGGGGCTGCGACCGGAGAGCCATCCCGTCCGTCGATATGCCACGCATGGTTCCCATTGACGATGAATGTCTGGTGCACGTTCTGCTGCGTCGGCGTTCCATCGACCCAGCCCAGACCGTGTTTCCAGGATGCCGGGTTGTGCCCCGGCGTTCGATCGAACTCTTCCTTCATGGTTCCGGTTTGCCAGTTCATGGTGCGCGTGTAATTCATCAAGGGCTCGCCGCCCGGCCAGTCGACATTTCTGTCGTGCTGACGCTGCTGTCCGACGATGTCGGCGGAAGCCGTCCCGGAAATCGTCACGCATCCGAGTTCATCGGTCCCGATCGCTCTGGCCGCCGCTTCAAGGACGGGTCGGGGATCCACATATCCCGGCCCGGACCCTTCGATCGGCGTCTGCCAAGCACCTGGCGAGGAACCGACTAGAGCCAGCAGGACCACGAAAACGAAAAGAACGCCAATTCTGCCTGTCATGAAACCCTCCAGTTCTAACGGTAGGTGATCCCGTCCGGACCTCGGCCCACGCCGACCTTCCCGGACACTTCCAGCGTGGCGGTGTCGATGACATACACCGCGCTTTCTCCGGCGGACGCCACGTAGGCCTTCGATCCGTCGTCGGAGAAGACGATACCCCCCGGATTGTCACCGACCGAAACCGTCTTCAGGAGTTCGTGCGATTCGGCGTCATAAATCGAGACATCAGCCGAAGCTGAGTTTGGAACGTAGACCCTCGCTCCGTCCGGGCTGAAGGCAGCTCTTACCGGCGAATCGCCCGTGGGCGCCTGGCCAGCTACACGCCGACTCTCGGTGTCGACGATAGTCACGGTGTTGGCGCGGCGATCCCCAACCCAGACATACTTGCCGTCGGGCGAGAGGGTAATCCCCTCAGCGCCATCGCCGACCGGGATGGCGGCAACCAGGCTGTAGTCGTTCAAATCCATGACCGAAACCGTGTTGGAATCCCGGTTGCTAAAATAGGCCCAACGACCCGTCCGATCGATGACGACCATGTGCGTACCCTCTTCCGGCGAATCGATCGATCGGAGTATCTCGTCTCTCTCGGCATCGATGATGACGATCTTCTGTGTGAGTTCGCTCGTTACCACGGCAATTCGTGCGTCCGGCGTGAAAGCAATCCCGTGAGGGAAAGAAAAGTCCGGAGTCGTGATCGTCTTCGTTTCCCGCCGGCTGGCCAGGTCGACGACCGACAGGGAATTGTCCCCGACGTTCGCAACATATGCTTTGTCACCACCCGGAACGATGGCCAGTTCGTGGGGCTGGGATCCGACTGCGATCGTCGCCTCTACTTCGAGCGAAGAGGCATTGATGATCGACATCGAGGCGGCCTGTTTGTTGAGCACGTAAACGTGGTGATCCGTCTGCGCCAGGCCACTAGGGGCAAACAGGGACAGCACCAACGTCAATGTCACGAGGGATTTGTTCATGATGTTTTCGCCTTCCCGGAAATATCCTTGATGTTTGAGCAAGCATACCCCAGGGCGGACCTGAACCCTAGCGGACAACGACACAGAGCCGACGGATTCTGGCGACTCTGGTTTCGGCTAATGACTTCGATATCGGAGGCTAGGGAAGGTACTTCTGAAATGCGGGTTAACGTTGTTCAGTTCAGGCGTCGCCGTCCTCAGTTTCCTCGAGCCGTGTCCGTAACTCCTCGATGCGCCGGTCGAGATCTTTCTGTTTGATGGACATGCGGATCGTGTAGGCAAAGAAGAGGACGAAGAAAGCTGAATAGGCGGCGACGAGCCAGGTCATCGGGAGAGCACCATTTGTTCGAAGTATTCGACTTGCTGGCTACTCCGTTCCAAATCCAGGCGCCTTCGGAGCATGTAGGTGTAAAGCAGGCCGAGAGAGAATATCGCGACAAGAAAAGCGACCCACATACCGGGGTCGAGTCCGGAGCCTTCACCGCCGGCGATGACCGGAGACGGATGTTGCGTTCTCCACCATCGGATCGCCATGTAATTGATCGGGACGTCTGCAGCCCCCAGGATGCCGAACGCAGCCTGCAAGGATGCCCGTTTCATGGGGTCCGATACATAGGCGCCCAGCATCAGGTAAGAGACGAATATTAGGCCCAACAACAGCTGCAACGTCAGTCGGGCGTCCCAGGTCCACCAGATTCCCCACACCGGCTTCGCCCAGAGCATGCCCATCGAGATGTTTGTCGCGACGAACAAGACGCCGATCTCGGCAGAGCAATACGCCAGGCGGTCCCATTTCAGCTCTTTGTTGTACAGGAACAGGATGCTGCTGAAACCCACGACCATAAACGCAAGGTAGGAAATAATCCCGGCCGGTGCGTGAATGTAGAAAATACGCTGAACCGTACCCATGCTTGATTCGGTCGGGGCGTAAATAAAGGCGCAATAGAATGCCGCCAGCATTCCAACCAGCGTTGCGAGTCCTAATTTGCGGTCAGCCACAGGCTCTTCTCTTTCTTATTCCTCTACGACGTATTCGAAGACCAGATACGAGATCGTGAAAAAGATGATATCAAAACCGATCACTAAGTTCACCCACGAGGAATACCCTTCACCCGCCTCACCGAGCGCTGCCGCGGTCGCGGAGACGGCAGCCAGAATCAGCGGAAGCGTCAGCGGTATCTGGAGGACCGGAAGCATGACCTCACTCATGCGCGTGTGCGACGAGATCATGGACAGGATCGTCCCGACCGCTGCAAAACCCAGTGTGCCCAGGATCATGATCAGAATGATCCAAAGCAGCCGCGCATCCACGGGAAGATCATAAAAGACCACGAAGAATACGAAGATCACGACGTCGGAAACAAGCATGAAAAGGAAGTTGCTTATGACTTTTCCGGTATACAGCGTTCCCCGGTCTATAGGTGCCAGGAGCAAACCCTGTAAGGAATCGTTGTCCAGATCGATCGCAAGCGAGCGGTTCAGGCCGATTATGCCCGCAAACGTCAGGGCGACCCAGAGGACGCCCGGTGCGATTAGCACCCGTTCCGTGCCCGCAGGTTCAAACGCGAAGTTGAAGATCACCATGACAAGGAGTCCGAACATCATCATTGAGGCGACCGTTTCTTTTCGGCGTAACTCGAGCGCAATATCTTTTCGGACCAGGGCGATCAACGCGTTCACTGCGGATCCTTTCCCCGAACATAGCGCCGGTAGGCCTCTCGTAAGCCCGGATCCGTTCCCTCTCCCGAATGAACGATCTTGCCCCGATCGATGATGTGGGCATGGCCTGCACTCCGTAGCCCCAGCTCGATGTCGTGTGTTGTCAGAACGACCGTGCGTCCTTCGGCGACAGCCTCATCCAGCATCCGGTTCAGTATTTCAACCGCGTTGGCGTCGAGTCCGGTGTAGGGTTCGTCGAGAAGGAGAACCCGCGGATTGTGCAGCATCACCCGGGCGAGGCCGACCCTCTGCAGGAGGCCGCGAGAGAACGAACGGACCGCATCGTTCCGTCTTCGGTGGAGTCCGACCCTCTGAATCAACCCGTCGATGTAGTCCGGCGTGTTGTCGAGTCCGTAGAGCTTTGAAAAAAAAGCCAGGTTTTCTCGCGGCGTCAGATCCCGGTAAACGTAGGTATTGTGGGAGAGAAGTCCGATCGATCGCCGCACGTCTTCAGGCTTCTGTTCGATATCGAAGCCGTGGATCGAGAGTGTTCCACTACTCGGCTTTGCCAGCGTTGCTGCGATTTTAAGAAAGGTCGTCTTGCCAGCCCCGTTTCTGCCAAAGAGAGTTACAGACACGCCCAGGGGCACCTTCAAATCGATGCTGCGGAGGGCGGGGAAGTGACCGTAGGTCTTGGATATTCCGTAGGCCTCGACAGCGAGGGTGTCATTCATGTGCAATGGGAATTGAGTGGTGACGAGTTGTTAGTCGTGTTCTTGCGCGTCACTTTCTTCTAGGCGTGCTTCTTCTCCCGGGACGATGAGGATTGAAGTTTTTCGATCACGCGTGATAGCTCTCCTCGCAATTCTCTCATCCGCCTCTTGTGGCGTTCCTTATTGATGGTACCCGATTCTCGAGCGGTTTCGAGTTCCGTGATCTTGTCGAGGACGGTTTCGCGGTGCCTGCGCAAGGCCTGGTGTTCCTTGCGATGGGTTCGCTCCTTCATTATCTGGATCGAGAAGCTCGCGGCCCAGGCGAGGAACGCCGCGGTGATCAACACGATGAAAAGTGTGTGTGCGGCCATCGGGTTGGGTACCTGAATAGGTCCCTGCGCGTAGGCCGGGATGACGAAAGTAAGCCCGAGGACAGCGGCAGTCAGTCTTCGCATCAATTTAGTCTAGTGTCCTGAGTCAGGAATTCGCTCCGTATTAGCGTTTCTCAGTCCGACCCGGTTATCTTATACTCTGGACGCCTCGGCTACCGCGTCTTTGCTGCTGAAAGCGGTCCACCCGCACCGTCGGACCGGTGCGGGTCCTTCTCGGGACCACTTCAACATGTCGCTGATCCCTATAGGCCTCGCGATCAGGATGATGGCGAGGGTCGCCGGTCGTTCGGCTAGGATGGCCGTATGAACGACCGAGCGAAATCTTATATCGAGAACTTCTGACTCAGGACACGAGATTCGTTCCGCAGTCTGCACAGAATTTGTTCTGAGGCGAGTTCCTTTGGCCGCAACTGGAGCAGACGCGGGAGCCGGCCACGCGTTCTTTCCTCGCGCTGACCTCAGTTCGAATCAATGCGTCGAGATCCTGGGACGATTCGATTTGATCAATGCTATCCAGCACGCCTGCTACTTCGGCAGCCATTTCCTCTCGGATTTGTTTGTAGTCTTCCTCCGACAGCTTGCCGCACTTGTACTCAAAATCGAGATCCTGAATGTTGCCGAGGATGACGTCTTTTTTCCGCTGAAGCAGATCCCACTGGGTTTCCTCAAGTATCGTGGATTCGAGGGAATCGTTTTTCGCAAAGAGGGGCCAGCAGATTGCTGTGAGAATGCCACCACCGAGCAGTCCGGAAAATAAATAGATCATGACGTGGCAGGAAGAAATTTCCGTCAGTCTTCAGGGATAAAGTCCGCGAGTTCGTCTTCAAGGCGCCGCTGGAAATCAGCCCCCGCCTGCTCCCCGGTCGCCGGTGCAACTTTGCTCCACCGGCTGCGAAAGCGCAGCGCGTAAAACGCGACCAGTCCGAACCCCACAGTCAGGGCGAAGAACGGCATCAACCAGGAAGCGATGTTGAACCAGCCTGCCGTGGGCGGAGCTGCAAGGATGTTCAGGCCATACTTCTCACCGAAACGGGCAAGGATCGTCTCCTGGTCCATACCGTCTTCGATAAAGGCATCGACTTCCGCCCGCATCGGGTTCGCGTTAGGGCAACCAATGTGGCTGCACACCCCCAAGGTCTGATTGCAGCCGCCGCAGTTACACATCAACTCGCCGTAGACAACTTCGGGTTCTACGATGTCGGCCTCCACACGCAAACATCCTGCGGCAGTTAACAGAACGAGGAGGAGTGGAAAGCTAAGCGTGTACTTTTTCAGTCGTGCGAGCTTCATCTGTTTCCTTCTGACGTGCGACCTTTTCTCGTTTGGAGCTTCCGGGCCCCCTGTTTGGAAGCAGAGCGATCAGGGTTCCCAGGCCGATGACGAAGCCGCCAATCCAGACCCAGGTCACCAGCGGGTTGCGGTAGACCTGCATGATGGCGCGATTGTTTTCGGAAACACCGGCAAAGACTAAATAGAGATCGTCCTGAAGAGTGGCGCGAATGGAAACCTCGTGCGTCTGTTGCTCGATCGCCCTGTAAAAGCGGATCTCAGGGAACATATTGGCGACCTGGACACCATTCTTGAAAAGACTGACCTCGGCCCGTGTCAGGTCATAGTTGGTCATTTCTTGTGAGCTGAAGTTGTCGGCTCGAAGAACATATGGGCCGATCGTGATCGTATCTCCGACATCGACTTCTTCCTGGACCTCAACCGTAAACGCCTGGCCCGTGAAACCGACGAATATGAGAACGATGCCGAAGTGGACCACGTATCCGCCGTAACGACGTGTATTCCGGAGCGTGAGGTTGATCAAGGCTTCGATTAGGCCCTCTCCGGTAGTGGCCCGCCGTGCTCGAGCTCCCTTGAAAAACTCCTGGAAAATCGTCATCGCCACGAAAATCGCTAGCGTGAGCGATATCAAGGCGTACGCGCTGTCGACTCCCAAAGCACCCAGCGCAATGCCGCCGCTCAGGGCAACAGTGACCGGAAACAAGAACGCCCGCTTCAGGCTGCTCGGCGAAGAGCGCCTCCAAGCAAGCAGAGGTCCGACGCCGGTCATAAACAGCAGTCCCAGTCCAATCGGGATCATGATCGTGTTGAACCAGGGTGTGGCCACTGTGACCTTCACGCCCTGGATCCATTCAGAAAACACCGGAAGCATCGTACCGAACAAAACCGCAAAACACGCGGCCACGAAAAGCAGGTTGTTCAGCATGAAACCGCTTTCCCGCGAAACAAGCGATTCCATGGTGTTCTCGGTCTTCAGGTAGCTCAAGCGGTCGAACAGGAGGTAAAAGGAGCCCGCTACAATGAGGATGATAAACGCGAGAAAGTAGCCGCCAATCGACGACTGAGCAAAGGCGTGTACCGAAGAAACAACGCCGCTTCGGGTGAGGAAGGTGCCGAATATGGCCGCCGTGTAGGTCAGGATCACGAGGACCATGTTCCAGACCTTCATCATGCCCTTTTTTTCCTGGATCATCACGGAGTGAAGGAAAGCCGTTCCCAGGAGCCAGGGCATCAAAGACGCATTCTCTACCGGATCCCAGGCCCAGTATCCTCCCCATCCCAACTCCACGTAAGCCCAAGCGCCGCCCAGTACGATGCCGGTGCCCAGAAAGAACCAGGAGATCATCGTCCATCGTCGGGTCGTCCGGATCCAAGTGTCTCCCAATTGCCGGCTTGCCATGGCGGCCATCGCAAATGCGAACGGGACCGACAATCCGACGAGCCCCAGATAGAGTATGGGCGGGTGGATTACCATCATGAAATACTGAAGCAGGGGATTGAGTCCGCGACCATCCGCGGCGGTAAACGCCCGCATGGTTCCATCGCCGGCGACCGTGACGAATTCATTGAACGGGTTCACGACGAAGAGATTCAGTGACGTAAAGAAGATCGAAGTCGCCATCAGGACGGCAACCACATAGGGCATCATCGCGGTGTGTCGCTTGCGGTTCTGGATGAAGACCAGGGCAGAGTACAGGCTCAGTAACCAGCCCCAAAGCAGGAGCGATCCTTCCTGTCCGCCCCAAATGCCCGCGATCTTGTAGAACAGAGACAGATCGCGATTCGAGTTGGCCTGGATGTATCCGATCGAGAAATCGCTTACAAGAAAAAGATATCCCAGGCATGCGATGGCGACGGTCAGAGAGGCGAACACGCCAATGCCGGCGTTGCGGCCGCTGGCAATCAGACGATCGTTCTTGATGCGGATGCCGTACAACGACGCAACGATCGCGTAAACCGCTACCGTGAAGGCAAGGGCCAGGGCGAACTGCCCGAGTTGAGCCATGAATTCTTGTCTCTAGAGTCCGCTTCCGATGATCGGCTCGGAGGGGACTAACTGGGTGGTTTCGGGAAGCACGATGCCGGCTTCGGTTTCGCGCTCATATTTGGAAGCGCATTTCGCCTGCAACTTGGTCGCCGTGAATACGCCGTTCCCGTCGTATTCTCCGTCGACGACCGCTTCAGCGTAGTCTCTGAAGGTGTCGGGAAGGGGATCCGTCCCGACATAACGGACCGTCAGGAGCTGGTCGCCTTCAGTGATGACGAATTCGGTCTGACCCGCGTTTTGCTGGATGGTTCCGGGAACAACCTCGCCGGCAACCTTCAGCCTCTCGTCACCGAGGGTGTCCGCCATCGCATAGAGCTCGGAAACCGTCTGGAAATAAGCCCCGGTCTGCTGTAAGGCGGAATAGCCAATCCACGTGAGGGCCAGAACGATTACGCCCGGTCCCAAAATGAATTTTAATTGCTTGCGCGACATGGGTTTGCCTCTCCTGTCTGATAAGTTGGCACCCTATCAGCTTCCTGAGAAAGAATTCTGTGACGACCGCTAACCAGTATTCTACCCAAAGCGAGCGGCAAAACTTAAGTTTTTTCGTGCTTTTTTAATCAATGTGAGGACCTCCGGACCCCAAGTGCCAGAAAGAAAATCGCTGTGGATAAGCCTGCTGAGGTCAGGCAGTACTCGCAATAGGCTTCAAGGATGAATACCTGGATGCCGGTCAAACTGGCCGAAACCGCAAGCGCCGCCGCCGCCGGCCAGAACACAAGTCGAAGAGTCTGGCTTCCCCCGAAGACTTCAAAGACGGCCGCAGAGAAGACCCCGGCATAAAAGGCTAAGCCGAACCAGGATAGGGGAATCCCGGCGACTTCCGAATACACGCTGTTGAGAACGTCCCCGCAGCCTTCAGTGATGTGGCAGGGGACCGGCCCGGAATTGCGGGACAGCGATAAATAGAGCGTATCGACCATCCCTGCAAACGAAAGCGCAAGCACCGCTACTGGGCCTAAATTCATTCGACGTTTTCTATGGGCACGGCGTTTTCGATAGCCGAGGCGATCGCGTTTTCAAACTCGTCGAAAGTCTTGGGCAACGGAATCATCTGGCCATCCACAAAGAAGGTCGGCGTACCGGGAAGCTGCATCTGTTGCGCGCGCTGCATGTCCGCCAGTACGCGATCTTCGGGTCCGCCGGATCGATACACGGTTTCGAACAGTTCCCGGTCCAGTCCTAAGCGCTCGGCGTATAGGCCGAACACCTGTTCGGGGTTCGAATGGTTCGCCCATTGGTTTTGAAGTTCGAACAGCATGTCATGCATTTCCCAGAAAGCGCCCTGTTCTGCGGCGGATTCCGTGGCAATTGCCGCAGCGAGTGCGTTCTGATGGATCGAAATCAGCGGATAGTGATGGAACTCGACCTTCAATTCGTTTGGAAAAATGTCCATCAATTGGGAGACCACGGGATGAAAGATCCCACACGTCGGACATTGGAAGTCGCCGTACTCCATCAGGGTGACCGTCGCGTCTTCCGGCCCTTTGACCCGCAGGTCGTTCGTCGTGACCCTGTCAGTGATCTGGGATGTGACGAAGGCGTTTGGCTCCTCCTCGGCAGAGTTTCGGGAAAGGAAGGCAGCCAAGGCGATGGCTGCAACCACGCCAAGAATTAGGATGGCAACCGCTTTGCTGTTTGACCCTTTGGCGGCTCGCCCCGCAGGTGTCTTCGATGATGGATTGGATTGTTTGGTCATGGCTCCATACTAATTTCTGATTCGAAACATGGCAACCGTCGAGGGCAGATGGTAGCGGATTTTTTCAGCCGTAAGCGCAGTTGCGGGACCGCCCTAGCAGCCCGTGGCAGAAGTGAGATTCTCTGATACAGTCGTAACGTCGGATTCGATAGCCACGTTGGGTTCGATATCCAGCTGACGGAGTTCATGATGCGTTTGAAGCGCCATCTGGACGCAGAAGAGCACGATTTGAGCGGCAAAGTATGCCGCAGACCGGTCCTGCAGGCTCCGTGGCGTGCCCTGCCCGAACTTCTGGCGCAGGATCAACGCCAGGTTCAAGGCCGCGTAGTGAACCAGGATCCGTTTCAGGATATTTTCCCGTCCTCGAAGGTGAACCCGTCGCATGCCGCCGGTTTCCAGACCGTGAGCGAAGGGTCGTTCCAGCATCATGCCGCGATGCCGCAACAACTCCTTGCCGCGTTCTCCACGGATTCGACGGCGATTGGCATAGACAGCCTGTTGTTCGTCCGGCTTGTTCTTCCAGCGGCGACGGCCCCGATCCGGTTCCGAGATGTAGGTGCGTATCCCCAATTCGCGAAGATCGACCATCGTTTCGTTGCTGTGATATCCCTTATCGGCGACGACTTCAGAAAACCAATCTTCTCGAATCTGCGCTTCGGTTTTCGGGTTGCTTGCCAGCTTCTCCATGTTCTCGGCCGTGCGGATCAACGTCTCTTTGATTGTCGTCGTATCCCCGGTGGCAGCACCCTGAACCGTCACCCCCAGCACGACGCCGGTCTTCATATCCACAGCGTGTTCCAGCTTGTGAGCCAAATGCGTGCGGCCGTCTTTCATCTTGGTGATCTGCGCATCCGCGTTGTCGGGATGCACCCAGTCGTCGTTCGATCCCTTCTTCGGCCGTTTCCGGTCCAGTCGCGCCAGTTCGGCTCGTGTCGGCGTTTCAATGCCCGAAGCGTGGGCCAACTCCTTCAGAAAGTCCTCATAACTGTTCCTGGTGTCTCGCCGCACGATCGACCGCATTGCCGCGTTCGCTTCCAGCGTCGTCGCGTCCACGCCAACCGTCTTCCCGTCGATCAACCCGTGCCCGGCCAGCCGCTCCAGCATCCAGTGGAACACCTGGGCATGGGTTTCCAGATCGATCAGCCGGCGTGTCCGCGACACGCTGGAATGATCCGGGGTACCATCGGTCAGCCCAATGCCCAGAAACTCCCGCAGGCTCAGCGAGTCGGCACACCGCCAGGCGATGCCGCGTTCCGAGTCAATCCCTTCGAAGTAGCCGACCAGCAGCATCCGAAAGTACACACCCGGCACGACACCGGGCCGACCCATCACCGGGGCGTAGAACTTCTGGCAGGCTTCTTCAACAAACGGGTCGAATCCGTCTTCTTCCAGAATCCGGTTCACCCGTTCGTAGAACACGTGTCCTTTGGTCCGCGGCAACTCCTGTGTCGCGATCCACAGCGATTCCTGGCGTCGTCTCTTTCGTCCCATGCCCATATCCCGTCCTCCTTCACTCATCATTCTTCGCGATACGGTCGCATCGGGTCCGTTTGAATCTGTGAAGTGGACTTTAACCACGGGCTGCTAGGATCTGCTGCGAGGTGCCTGAGGGAGAAGCGCAGAAAAAAATACGAAGAAGTCGAAAAAAGTACTTGATATCTCTTCGTCACACTTCAACAATGGTTTTGTCTCTTATGAGACAAGAATTCTTCTAGTGAGTACAAGGCTACTCCAGCCAGGGACGGTAGTCGGCTACATCGGGTCACAGGATGACTGAGGCGGGACGGACCCCGAGCGAAACGGATTTCGTGATTCAGAGCCAGATGTAGGCGGTGAAGGAGACTAGAGGAACGAGCCTCACAGCGTAGGACGCGTTGTGGGGCTTTTCTCGTGGTTCGGGCCCGGCTCTCATACCGCAACTCCAACGCGGGAAGTCCTGCCAACTCCTTGATAAAGTGTCGGTTGAGCCCTGTGCTATAGTCGGGGTGTGGCCGAATATACTGAAGAACATGCCCGGGCGGGTATCGAGGCGCCGCTGCCGGCGATCGAGTGCTGGCCGAACCAGTATCCCGGATACGAGATCAACATATCGATACCCGAGTTCACGTCGATCTGTCCCAAGACCGGACTTCCCGACTTCGGAGTGTTGAGCCTTCGTTATCGTCCCGACGCTCTCTGCCTGGAACTGAAATCACTGAAGAATTACTTTCTCGCCTATCGGAATCTTGGAATTTTCTATGAGAACGTCGTCAATCGCGTCTTGAGAGACGTCGTCGAGGCCAGCTCTCCGGTGGAGATCGAGGTGGTGGGAGAATTCAGTGCCCGTGGCGGCATGCGGGCAGTCGTCAAAGCAAACTGGGAGAATAAAAAATGAAAGTTATGAGTTAAGAACGATTGTATAAGTAACAGAATATAATAATATTCAACTCTCAATTTCCAACTTCCCAACAACGTCCTTCACCCGCTCTGCTATCGCTGCCGCTCCGATACCAAAAGCTTCAATTAATTCTTCCGGACTGCCTGAGCGGGGCACACTGCGCACCGCGATCTTGTGGACCGGGGCCCGATCGCCCACCGCATCCAAAACTGCGTCGCCTATACCACCGTCCCAATAGTGGTCTTCGACCACGACGATATGTCCTGTCTCTTTCGCGGCCGTCATCAGGGTTTCAACGTCGATAGGTTTCACCGAATAGGCGTCGATGACCCGGACATATAAGCCTTCGGCTTCAAGCGCAGTCTGCGCTTTCAGGGCTTCGTGCAGCGTCACGCCAGCCCCTACGATCGTCGCTCGATCGGACGGGGAGCTTCGAAGGACTTTGGATCCGCCAAGCTCGAAGCGCTCATCGGAGGGATAGAGTACAGGTGCTTTCGGCCGCGTCGTTCTGAGATAGGAAATTCCGATATGGTCCGCCATGACGGCCACGAGATGCTCGGTTGAGACCGCCTCGCTGGGATAGAGCACGACCGAGTCCGGGATCGTCCGGAACATCGCGATATCTTCCAAGCCCATCTGTGAGGGGCCGTCCTGTCCGATCGAGACTCCACAATGGGATCCAACGAAGTTGATATTGGCCCGGGAAATCCGCGCCATGCGGATCTGGTCGAAAGCGCGTGTTAGGAACGCGGCAAAAGTCGATATGAAAGGAATCTTGCCACACGCGGACATGCCGGCAGCCACGCCCACCATGTTCTGTTCGGCAATAAACATTTCGAAGAAGTGGTCCGCGTGCGTGTCCAGCAGCTTCTCGGAGAACGTGGAATTTTTGGTGTCTCCATCGAGCGCCACTACCCGTGGATCCTGATTGACGAGCTTCACCAGCGCGTCTCCGTATGCCTCGCGAGTGGCTGTTTGGCTTCCGAGTTCTCTGGAAACCTGAATACTGTGCGAAACAGGTCCGGATGCCGAACCTGGAGACTTCCGGGGCGAGGCCGTGAATCCGTCCTTGGCGAAAGGCTGAGACAGTTCTTCGAGCACTGTTTCGAGTTCGGCCCGAGGGACAGGCTTTCCGTGCCAGTTATCCTTGTCTTCAAGGAGTGAGACACCCTTGCCTTTGAGTGTCTTCGCAACAATCGCGCGGGGTTTGTCCCCGGCCCTGGCCCGGCACTCTTTGAAAGCGTCGACAATCTGATCGTAGTCGTGGCCGTCAACCGTGACGGCATACCATCCGAAGGCCCGGAAGATGTCGGCGAATCGATCGACATCGAAGCCATACATGGTTCGCTGGCTTTGGCCCTGGCCGTTGACATCGACGATGGCGAACAGATTATCTGCCTTGTAGTGACTTGCGAGTGCTGCGGCTTCCCACACCGAACCTTCGGCGCATTCGCCGTCTCCTAACAAGGTATAGGTGTCGTATTCGGTACCGTCGATTCTGGAAGCCAAAGCGATACCCAGAGCCGCGGACAAGCCCTGGCCCAGAGATCCGGTCGCGACGTCGATCCACGGTATTCGAGGTGTCGGATGTCCTTCAAAATCGCTGTCGAATTTCCGTAATGTCATGGGTGCGGAGGGATCGATCATGCCTGCTTCTGCATACGCCGCCCAGAGCAGAGGAGCCGCGTGACCCTTCGAGAGAACAAAGCGATCGTTCGCACGATTATCCGGGTCGTTCGGGTCGTATTGCATCTCCTCGAAAAACATCACCGATGCGAGGTCGGCTGCGGACAAGCATGAAGAGGGGTGTCCCGAGCCCGCCTCAGTCGTGCTTCTTATGGACGATACACGCATGCGACGCGCCTTTTCTTTCAGGAACTCGATCGATGTAGCCATGGCTGGAGTGTGCCCTCTTAATGAAGGTTCAAGTTCGAATTTTGCGATAAAAGATCGGCAAGTCGTGGGGATTATACGATGCTTCAACGGCCAGATGCGGGGCAAATCGAGGCTCGAATATCAGCTCGGCCGATAGATTTCCTCCGAATCAGCGGAGCGGGCGCTGCAGCCGGAAATTCTTAAGTTGTTCGTAAGCATTAAACCTAGGTATTAACCGTAAGAGCTTTGACAAATATATTGACAATAAGCTGCGAATCTATCAGAATTCCAGCTATATCATTAATTTGAGCGTTCCCCACACTCGAGGCCCTGTTTACGCAGGGCCTTTTTTCGTTTCCTGTCTCGAGTTCGCGTGCCGATTTGCCTGGAGTGCCGGCTTGAAGAGTCAACGGAGAGGGTGGGATTCGAACCCACGGTGGAGTTACCCCCACACCGGTTTTCGAGACCGGCCTATTCAACCGCTCTAGCACCTCTCCAGATAAGACTGCCCCGCGCGGTCGGCCCTATATTATTACCATTCTTTGGCGATTCTGGCTTCGGGAGTATTTCTCATCCGTAAGGAGAACGGATGGGCCTCGTCGAAGACAGGACTCTTATCAGCCGGTGTGATGTCAGTGCTCAGCTATCAGCGGCTTCGGAAATGGGACGTAGTTCCATCGCGTCGAGCTGATAGATGAATTGTTGACTGCCTACAGAGCGATTCAGTTATCTTCGGGCCGTTATAGACCCGCTACGCCTCCCGCCCCCACACTCGCGACGGAGGGACGCAGTTCCTGTTCGATTTGGATGTTGTTCCGTTCCAGAGTGCGCCCGATCGCCCAATCGTAGTTGACGATGGCCTTGGCGTAGTCCACCAATGCACGAATTTCATTGGTTTGCGCTTGCGTCACGTTTTGCTGTTCGTCCAGGACGAAGCGAATCGCCGAAGCGCCCAGTGTGAACTTTCTTTGTTCAGCATCCAGACGACGTTCGGCAAGTTCCCGTGCGATCTGGGCTGCCTCAATACGCGCCCGGTTCATTTCGATCTGGTTATACGCGTCGCGCACTTGGGTGGCGATACCCTGTGCGGTGGCTGCGACGCGGGACTCGGTCTGCCTTTGCTGAACGGTCAGTCGCGCGACATTCGCTTGTGCGGACTTGTTGCTGAGTGGGATCTGCAGAGAGAAACCGACCGAATAACCCGTAAAGTCGAATCCGAAAATATCGGAAAACGCGCCGCCGATACCGCCGGGGATCTCCGTCACCGTAACGCCGCCGATTCCTGAACGGACGAAGGTGTCGCCGCCAATACCGGATTGAGTGTAGGACGCACTGAAGTCCAATGAAGGGAGCAAGGAGTTCTGTGCGAAGGCCAGGCTGACTTCGTTGTTCCTGATATCCAACTCTGCCTGACGTATTTCCGGCCGATTCAGGAGCGCAAATTGAATCGCATCCGAAATTGGGAAGATCTCATCGGTCCGGTTGCGGATATTCTCAACAGGGTTCAGTGACAGCAGCACGAGCGCGGGATCGGGAACGCGGCTGACCACTCGCTTGATGCTGTCTTCGATTCGGGTCCGGTTGTATCCGGCAACCACGAGACTTTCACGCCGTGTCGCGACTGCCGACTCAGCCTGCACGACTTCGATAGGTGCGAGCGTTCCGATTTCGACCTGCATCTGGTTGTCTCTCAGGGTCCGCTCTGCCAACTCCAAAGATGCCTGTTGTACACGAATGTCCTCTCGTGCGAATACGAGATCCCAGTACAGATTTGTCGTCTGGGCAACCAGTTCCATCACCTGCTGCTCGAACTGGATTTCCGATATCTCGACATTGTTCCGGGCGATCGTGATCTCGCTCGTATTGATCGACCTTCCGAAGTTACGGAGTAGCGGCTGGGTGAACTGATACGTCACCTGCCCGTTGTATGCCGGGTTGACAGTACTGAATCCGCTGTTGGTCGACAATCGGTTCATCGCGAAGCGAACCTGGTAGGACGAACCGGACTGAAGCTGATGGTTGTAGGTGACGCCGTAGTTACCCGAGAGTCGCGTGTTCGTGAGAGCGCCATCGAGCTGCGTCGACGATGCTGAGGTATTCCGGTTTACGGTTCCCGAGAAGGTCAGCGTCGGATCGAAGCGCTGGTACGCCGCCGCGATGGCGTACTCGGATATCGAAGGCGCAAAGCGATTCACACCGATGTCCAGATTGTTCTCCAGCGCCATTCGAATGACATCGTTTATGCGCAACGGCACGCTGCCACCTTGAGCCAGTGCCGTCAAGGACGCAGGAGGAATCCGGGATGTTTCCAGCGCCGTCAGACCCACTTGCGGGGGCCGATAGCGATCGAGGAAATCGCTCACCATGTTCTGCGCATGGGCCGGAACAGCGGCAAGCAAGCTCCAAAGAGCCACTATTGCCAAGTACTTCTTCATTGAGATCCTCCTGATAGGAAAACTTCGATCCGGGAACGCCGTCCCTCGAAACGATTGAGCCCGTTCAACATGACTACTTTCGCTTTCAGAGGATAGATTGTTACGTTTCAACAACGTTCTACTCAGTAAGTTAACAGTGTTTTGACGTGAATTCCATCAGAGCCCGAAACCACCATCGCTCCATCATAGTTGGGACTTAGCAGCCCGTGGCAGAAGTCTCAAGGGCCGCGTTACGGCCAAACGGGGCTGGATTCTAGGAGGCGACGACGAGACAATGCGCATTCATTGGGAAGAGTCGGCGACAACGAAGACGGCCCCGTTTCGCCGTAACCCTACGGGCGCAGGGGGGTTCGGGCCACAGGCTTTGTCCCTCGTCGGTCACGATGGTAAGACATCGTTCCGCTCCTCACTTCGCGCCTGCAACCCGAAGACCCCTGCGCGCGGCCCTCGAGACTTCTGTCACGGGCTGCTAGACGTGACCGGAGGGAAATGTCGGTGTACCTAATTTAAGGACGGATATTTTCGCGCCGTTGTTCAAAGAAACTGCGAAGCAGTTGCCTGGATTTGCCTTCCGTGATGCCCGAAGAGACTTTGATTTGGTGATTCAGGCGCAGATCTGCGGTCACGTTATAAAGAGAGCCCGCAGCCCCGGATTTGGGATCCGGGCAGGCGTATACAAGCCGTTCGATGCGTGAGTGGACCATTGCCCCGGCGCACATGATACAGGGTTCCAGTGTGGCGTACAGAGTGCATCCGTTAAGCCGGTAATTCCCTTGAGCCGCAGACGCTTCCCGAAGCGCCCTGATCTCGGCATGGGCTGTCGCATCATTCGAGCGTATCGGCGAATTGAACCCGGCTCCAATGACACTTCTCTCAAAGACGACGACCGCCCCAACCGGAACTTCACCCATCTGTTCGGCCTCTCGGGCAAGCCCGATCGCGATATCCATGAAACGGACATCATCAGCTTCATTGTCTTGTCCCATTGTGGTGGCCTAAACTATAAGCAATGTTTCGTTTTTTAGCTTTAAGCATATCAGCGCTGCTATGTTTGCCGACCCTCGTCTCCGGGCAGGGCGTTCGGATGTCTCCCGACTTTCTGCCTTTGGATGTCGGAAACCGGTGGGAATACGAAATCGTGGATCCCGAGGGGAGGACACTCGATACCTTCGATATGGAAATCAGCACCTACACGATTGTCGACGGAACCAGCTACTACGTGTTTTCCCGGTTCCCATTCGTTGGAGCCGGGGACGCAGTGGGTGTTCGCTACGATCGCGACCTGCGGCAGTACCTGCGTTTCGACGGAGAGTTGGAGGGTGATTTGTTTCCGGCGAGTCGTGTTTCGGTCGAAGTGATTGAAACAGATGACAACGATTTGCCTTTCAAGGCACGCTTTGATTTTGGGGACATCGTATTGGTTCTGGAACGGAGCGTGGGCATCGTCGAAGGAGAATTCAACGGAGAATCTGGCAGTCAAAGCGTGATACTCGTGGGAGCGTTGATCGGAAATGAGGCAGTCGTGGGCGATCTCGACGTACGGTCTCCTCAAACGCTGCTTCCAACGGCAGAGGCCACCGACAACGTGGGTGAGGTTAGTGACACCAGCCTGAGGATGCAGGTCGACGTGGTCGCGGAGGAGGACGAACATCAATTCGAATTACGGGTGCAGAACATTTCGGATCGATTGCTTGCCTTTGATTTCGATTCCAGCCAGAACTTTGATTTCGTCGTTATCGACCCCCGCCGGGGAGATGAAGTCTGGAGATGGTCCGAGAGGCTGTTCTTTTCCGAGGTGGTCCGGAGCGAGGGGCTTCAGGCCGGTTCAGAATGGAGGTTTCAAGCTGTCTGGAACCACCGCGACAAAGAATCGAACGCAGTTATCCCAGGTGTCTACGAGGTCGTCGCGACTCTTGTTGCCGATTCTCCGGTCGAGTCCGAACCCATCCAAATCGAAGTTCAGTAATCCGGCTGTTTGTTCCCGTTCCTGCGGAAAATGAATTCGGGGAATGGATACATGTAGATGTGGCCCTGGATTTTCGAACCTTCCGGTATTGAGAAATAGAGTAGGCTGTCCCCATATGTCCGAAGATAATCGTGGGCAACCTAAAACCAGGAGAATGACGATGTGCCCGCTCAATCATTTGTTTCGTTGGGTTTCCGTGTCTGTCTTGCTTGTACTCTGTCTAGCCTTCCCGGCGGCGGCTCAGATAGAAGAGCCCGTAGACCTGGACGCGATCTACAGAATCAAGGACGAAGGCCTCAGCCGATCCGAGGTCATGGAAATCACGAGCTATTTGACCGATGTTTACGGTCCCCGTTTGACGGGTTCCCCCAACATTCGAAGGGCAGGGGACTACGCACGAAGCAAGCTGGTCGAGTGGGAATTGGTCGATGCAGAACTCGAAGAGTGGGGTCCGTTCGGCCGGGGTTGGACCAACGATCACTTCTCCGCGCATATGACGATTATGGGCCAGAGCTATCCGATGATCGGATATCCCAAGGCCTGGACCCCAGGCACCGACGGTGAAATTCGGGGCGAAGCAGTTCTTGCGGTCATAGAAACACCCGAGGATATCGAAGAATTTAGAGGTCAACTCGGTGGAAAGTATGTCCTGACCGAATCCATGCCTCAAGTTTCGGCGCAATTTGAAGCCCCGGGGCGGCGTTTTACCGACGAAGAACTGGAAACGCGATCCCGACAGCCCTTGCGTGTTCGGAATCGAAGAGGCGGTGGCGGGGGCCGGAACAATCGCGAGTTTGCTCGAACGCGGATGGAGTTCTTTCTCGATGAAGGTGTCGCTGCCCTGCTGGAACCCGGCAACGGTTCCGGAGGGACCGTTTTCGTTCAGAGCGGCGGGCGCTGGGAGGTCGACGCCGATCCCGTTGCGCTGCAGGTGGAGCTTGCAGTGGAACACTATGGCCGCATATACCGGACCCTTGAGAAGGATTTGCCTGTCACGCTGGAGATGAATATCCAGAACACGTTTCACGACGACGACCTGAACGCGTTCAACGTGGTCGGAGAGATCCCCGGCACCGACCGTGCCGACGAAGTCGTGATGTTAGGAGCCCACTTTGATTCCTGGCACTCCGGAACGGGAGCGACCGATAATGCCGCGGGATCCGCAGTCATGATGGAAGCGGTCCGTATCCTGAAAGCCACGGGTTTACCCATGCGTCGGACAGTGCGTATCGCGCTTTGGACCGGAGAAGAGCACGGCTTTTTCGGTTCCCGTGCCTTCGTGGCCGAGCACCTGGCGGACCGTCAAACGATGGACATCGATCCGGACCATTCAAAGTTCGCAGGTTACTTTAATGTAGATAATGGAACTGGGGCTATAAGAGGTATTTATTCTCAGGGAAATGAACGTGTCGAACCCATATTCTCACGGTGGATGGAGCCCTTCGAGAGCCTGGGAATGACGACTTTCAGCATCCGGCGGACGGGGGGCACAGACCACCTTGCCTTTGATGAAGTCGGCTTGCCCGGCTTTCAATTCATCCAGGATCCGATTGAATACAGCAGCCGCACCCATCATTCCAGCATGGATGTTTACGAACGGATACAGGCCGAGGACATGATGAAGAATGCCGTGATCGTAGCTGCATTCGTCTACCACGCCGCTAACCGCGAGGAGTTGCTACCCCGCAAACCGCTGCCCCCACCGCGAGAGCCGGAGGATTAGGGTGCGTTTGCGCGACTCAGGCGAAACGGGATAAGGTTGTAGCGGCGTCAAGACGCCCTTTGGAGGGACTATGAGTGATGGAATCAAGTTAGCGCGGGCGTGTGAGGTTGTGGAGGTGCCGGGAGGCCGGGCCGTCCAGTTGGCGGAGGGAACGGCCGTGTCAATTACGCAGGCACTGGGAGGTTCCTACACGCTGATGGTTCCCTCTCTGGGCGGCCTGTTCCGTCTTGCGGGCCGTGATGCCGACGCTATTGGAAAGGAAATTGTCGAAGCGCCGCCTGTTTCCGGTGTATCGGGCGAAGCCCAATCCGGGGCCGATCTTCGCGATCAAGTTTGGGCCCAGCTCAAGACTTGCTTCGATCCGGAGATTCCAGTGAATATTGTGGACCTCGGATTGATCTATGAACTCGAGGTGGGGCAGCCAACCGCCGGCGGTTCGCGCGTCGACGTGAAGATGACCTTGACCGCTCAGGGATGCGGCATGGGCGACTCGATTGCGGCCGACGCCCGGCACAAGATCGAAGGCCTTCCCGGTGTCGAAGCGGCCGACGTTCAGATCGTATGGGAGCCGGCCTGGACCCCCGATAGGATGACTGAAGAAGGCAAAACCAGGCTGGGAATCAACTGACGGTTCCGGTCCTGTTCGACTCTCCCGGCCGGGGAACGCACCCCGGTCGCCTCTCATTCTTGTCCTTTTCCTTTTCCAATCAGCCCCGAAGGACTAGCGACCTGTCCGTCCGGACGATATGCGGAGCAGATCGTCGGTTTCCGCCAGAGACGGTGGCGGCAAGCCGACGTCTCAAGACAAATCGGGGAGGTGAGGCAAGCGATGTCCTGCGTTTTGTGAGGCAGACGGTGATGGGTCCCGGATGGTCCTCACGCGCTGAGCGGAGTCGTGCGGGTCTGCCTTGATCGCCGTGTGCGCACGTGATAGTTTCGCCGGTAAATTGAAGGAGAAAAATATGTCTAGTCGACTCTGGGTGGTTTTCCTTGGGACCTCCATATTGCTGGGGTGTACGGGCGTCTCGGCAGACTCTGAATACTTTGGCCGGGTCACACCACCTGAGGGACAGACTTTGCGCTGTATCTCAGGTTCGGAGCCGCAGACGATGGATCCGCAGGTCGGTACAGGCCAACCGGAATCGCGGATTTATCTGGCGCTTTACGACGGCGTTACCGAGCACCACCCACAGACAAATCAGCCGATGCCGAGCCTGGCTGCGAGCTGGGACGTGAACGCAGACAACTCGGAGTTCGTGTTTCATATGCGCAGGGATGCGCGGTGGTCTGACGGAGAGCCGATCACGGCCGAAGACGTTGTTTACTCCTGGCGACGCGCCCTGTCGCCCGAACTTGCCGCGCCGAACGCCTACCTCGCGTTCCACATCAAGTACTCCCAGGCTTACAACGAAAGCGGTTTTTTTGTTCGCGATCCCGAGACCGGGAGGTATGTGCTGGAATCCGATGTTTCGGGCGAGACCCCTGTTTCTCAGGAGACTGAAGAAGATACCGGGATCACACCGTTTCGCCGGTTCATGTCCGGGCCGATGCGCCTGACTTTGCCGGGAGACGAAGAGAGCCAGCAGTCCCTGTACAGAGCCAATCCGCGCCTCGCCGAGTGGGTTGCCGGTAAGGAACTCGTGCCGGTTACTGCTGCAGACATAGGTGTCGAAGCCGTCGATCCCTATATTCTGCGGGTGACGCTGACCCAGTCGGTGCCCTTCTTCCCCGGTTTACTGACCCATCAGTTCTTCCGTCCGGTACCCGAACAGGCGATCGAGGCCCATGGCGATGATTGGACGGATGTTAGCAACATCGTGACGAGCGGGCCCTTTCATCTGGAGACCTACCAGGCCTACGACAAGATTGTCGTCACCAAGAGCCCGACCTATTGGGATAGGGACAAGGTGCGCCTGGAACAGATCACTTTCTACCCGATGGAAGAAGCGACGACGATGATGAACCTCTACAAGGCCGGTGCGGTCGACGCGGTGTTCAACCATGTGGTCCCCATCGCCTGGCTCGACCAGATTGGGCCCCTGCTCGATTACATGAATGCTCCAGAAAATGCCATCGAGTACTACATCTTCAATACCACGCAGCCGCCAATGGACGACATTCGGGTTCGGAGGGCCTTCAATGCTGCCGTAGACAAGGTTGCTCTTGCGAATTTCAAAAGGACAGCCAAGCCATTGACGGCGTTCTCGCCCGAAGGCATATTCCCCGGATACGCACAGCCTGTAGGCGACGACTTCGACGTGGAGCGCGCGCGCCAGCTATTAGCCGAGGCGGGTTACGTGGACGCGAATGGCAACTATGACCCTTCGGCATTTCCAATTGAGGAAGTCGAATTAACGTACAACACCACTGAGAGCAACCGGCAGGTTGCGGAATTCGTTCAGGCGCAGTGGAGGCAAAATCTCGGTCTGACTGTGGGCTTGAAGAACATGGAGTGGCAAGCCTACCTCGAAGACACACGCACTCTGGCATTCAAGGGAATGGCCCGGAGAGGCTGGGTCGGAGACTACATGGATCCCTATACTTTTCTTGAGTTGTTTGCGACTCCGACCGGTAACAACGGAAGCGGGTGGTTTTCTTCCGAGTATCTCGAAAATCTGAATCGAGGGAATGGTTCTCTGGATCCCGAGGAACGCTTCCGGCTGCTAGGAGTCTGCGCGGCAGAAGGACCGGAATTGGGCGGATAGAGATCGAAGATAGGACATGTCACGAACATATCGAACCTATATCCCAGAACAGAGCCTGCTGCTGCCGCCGTCGTTGAGAGATTGGTTGGCCGAAGATCACCTGTCGTACTTCATATCGGACGCGGTGGACGCCATGGATTTGAGCGCGTTTGAGCAGCGGTATGGAACGGACGGACCGGGCAATCAAGCGTACGATCCGCGGATGATGGTGAAGGTGTTGATCTACGGGTACGCGACCGGGGTGTTCTCGTCGCGGAAGATCGCGGCGAAGTTGACCGACGACGTGGCGTTCCGGATGTTGGGAGCGGAGAACTTTCCGGCGCACCGTACGATCTCGGATTTTCGCAAACTGCATCTTGAGGAGTTCGGGAACCTGTTTGTGCAAGTGGTGATGATGGCGCGGGAAGCGAGACTGGTGAAGATGGGAACCGTGGCGGTGGACGGAACCAAGATGCGGGCGAATGCGAGCAAACGCAAAGCGATGAGCTATGAACGGATGAAGAAGCAGGAGACCGAATTGGGCGAACAGATTCGGGATCTGTTGAACCGGGCTACGGCGACCGATGAGGAAGAAGACCAGCGATACGGCAAGGACCGGCGCGGCGACGAACTGCCCGATGGGTTGTCGACCCGCAAAAAGCGATTGGCCACGATCCAGGCAGCAATGAAACGGCTCGAAGAACGTCAGATGGCTGCGGACCAGGAAGCGGGACGGGAACCGGGAGACGACAAACCCGGATGCGGAAAGAAGCCATTCAAACGCCCCATGGGCGAGCCCAAACCGACGGCCCAGGACAACTTCACAGATCCGGAAAGCCGGATCATGAAAACCTCCACTGAAGGGTTCCAGCAATGCTACAACGCGCAGGCGGTGGTGGATTCCGAGGCCCGGATCATCGTAGCGACAACGGTGAGTTCCAATGCGTCCGACGCGGGACAGTTGGAACCGACCCTGGATGCGTTGAACAACAACCTGGGAGAGCATCCCGAACGTGTACTGGCCGATGCGGGATATCGATCCGAGTCGAATCTAGGGATGTTGGAACAACGTCAGATTGACGGGTATGTTGCCATGGGTCGCGAGAAGAATCTGGCCGATGTTCCACTCCCACCCAAAGACACTGCTGTTGGCCGGATGATGAGAAAGATGAAAACCAAGCGTGGGCGCGACCGCTACCGGGCCAGAAAGCACATTGGCGAGCCGCCCTTCGGGTGGATCAAGTCGGTGCTCGGATTCCGACAGTTCAGTCTACGCGGTTTGGACAAAGTGACCGGTGAGTGGAACCTGCTCACTCTGGCGGTGAACTTACGGCGGATGAACGGGATGATCGAATGGGCATAATCCGGAAAACCGGAACCCAGCAGACCCGATACACGCCCAATTACTGGTATCCGTACAGCTCTGAACTCCTCGTATCGGAAGAATCGATGGGTTCTCCTCCGAAGACCCTCTCAAATCCCAATAAATTCGAGTTCTTCGCGCTCTGCCGCGCAGACTCCTAGCCGAGGCCGAAGCTCAAATACTCGAGGTCCAGCCGATCATTCCTCTATTTACCAACTCTACCAATTGGATGAAAAAGCCGTACGTCAAGGGTATGTATCCCAATCCCGGCACGATGCATCCCTGGAAATACGTGTATATCGAACACGATCCCGCTCTATGGGATCGTGGAACGCCGTCGCTGGTACCCGACGGCAAGTATCAGAATCCCGCACAGTAGTCGACCCATGCTGCGCTTCGTCATCCGTCGACTGATGGTCACCCTGCCCATGGTTCTGGTGGTCGTGTCCCTGACTTGGGGACTGATTCGCCTCGCGCCCGGGAACTTTTATACCGGTGAGAAGGTTCTTCCTCCCGCGATTGAGCAGAACATCCGAGAAAAATACGGTTTGGACCAGCCGTGGTACGTGCAGTATGGCCGGATGTTGGGAAATACCTTACAGGGAGACTTCGGCAATTCACTGCGTTACCGGGGTCAATCCGTCAACGAGATCCTGAGAAATTCCCTCCCGGTTTCTGCGAGCATCGGACTTGCCGCCTACCTGCTCGCTTTGGTAGTGGGTGTCGCCACAGGAGCGGTCTCTGCCCTCCGGCAGAATTCCGGCCTGGATCATGCGTCGATGGGTATGGCGATGATCGGTATCTCCCTGCCGAATTTCGTTCTCGGGCCGCTTCTTGTCCTTACCTTTGGCTTGACGCTCTTCTGGCTGCCGCCCGCGCGCTGGGAAGGATTTTGGAGCGTCAATACCATCCTTCCCGTTGTGACGCTTTCATTGGTTTACATGGCGTACATCGCCCGCTTGTCGCGGTCGGGGATGCTCGAGGTATTGCGATCCAACTACATCCGGACGGCTTGCGCCAAGGGCCTCGAAGAAAAGGATGTCGTTATCCGGCATGGCCTGCGGGGTGGGCTGCTGCCGGTTGTGTCGTTTACGGGGCCCGCTCTGGCCTTGCTGATTTCGGGCACCGTATTCGTGGAACGCGTGTTCGCATTGCCGGGCCTTGGAAGCTGTCCCGAATTCAGTTGAAACCTTCGATGGCGGTTCAGTTCATCAGTTAAGCCACCTTTGACGGATCGTCGCCAGTGACCAGGTCGTTGAGTTTGGCCTGGAGCATCCAGAGATCCTTATATCCCAGAATTCTGCGGAAGTTTTTCTCGGTATCGAGGAAGGAGGCCGCCGCCCATCGCAGGGCCATGTCGGCATTCTTCCATCGGCCCACACGACAGGTCCGGATACGCATCCCGGAGTGCGAACTGTCGATGAGGTTCGTCGACCCCAGACAACGGCGAAGAGCCGGAGACAGTTCGAGACGGTTGATGGTGAACATTTCGTCGAGTCCTTCCTTGAGACTGGCCGCAGCATCCGGATGCTGAGACCGCAACCATTCGGCTTGCTTTCGGATCCGGGCGATGCCTTCCTTCCACGGCAAGCGGAACGCGGCTTTCATGACGGAAACGACCTGCGGAGCCAATTCGTCGGGGAGCTTCGCCGCGACGTTCCGGATCTTGTGGTTGCGGCATCGCTGGACCGGATTCTGACGGCCAAAGACCTTGTCGATCGCGCTCCGCAGCGCTTTTGCGCCGTCAATGACGAACAGGTACCGCCGACCTGGATCGATGCCCCGGTCGACGAGATCCTCCAGCAGCGTGACCGCCGTGGCCGCGTTCTCGCTCGCGCCGTCCTTTATTCCCAGGACGACCTTCTCGCCGCTGGAATCCACGCCCACGGCGCAAAGCACGTGAAATTCTCCGAAGATCACGCCGTCCAGATAGATCACCAGGAACTCCCGGTCCTCGAACCGGCGTTCGCTCAGCCGCTTCAACTCCTTCCCGCTCTGCTCAACGAATTCCCGGCTCACCGACGACTTGCTGACACCGACCGTGTCGGCCATCTGGGGAATGACCCGTTCGTATTGCCGGGTCGAGACGTTCGACATCAGGATCTCCAGAACCCGGCTGCCGATCGTCCCGTTCGCGTTGATCGCCTCGTAGGCCGGGATCTCGACCTCCTGGCCTTTACCCCGCCCCTTCTTCCGAAGTCGGGGCTTTCGGACTCGCAGCTTGCGATCCGACAGCCGCACGCTGCCAGCCTGCCTGCCGTGCCAACGAATCGACTCCTTCGCCCGGCCCCGCTGCTTCTCTCCGGCCACACCCTGCGCCGACAACTGCAACACGGCCTCGATACTGGCACGTCCCAACACGTCGATCAACTCGTCGATCGCCATCCGCGACCCTTCGATCAGCTCGACCATCGGCAGCAGAATCTGCCCGTTCTCTGTCAAATATTCCGCCAACGACTGGCTGTCGTCGCGGCTCACGATTCGGTATGCTTTCATTCGGCGGTTCCTCCTCTGTAAGGTTTCCCAACCCCGATTCTACGGAGTCGGAAGGATGGAACCGCCATCTAACTTTCAACTAGAAATCGGACACCTTCGGGCCTTGGCCAGTACTTCATCAACGCCAACCTCAACCGGGACGAGCCACTCATCATCGGCATAGTGGCTTTCATGTCGATTACAGTTCTACTGTTCAATCTTCTGGTGGACGTGGCCTATGGCTTCTTTGATCCCAGAGTGCGGTACTGATGTCTGGAAATGAACTCGATATCGTTCACGGGACCTCGCTCTGGAAAGACGCATGGCGGCGTCTCCGCCGCAATCGGCTGGCCGTTGTAGGCATGGTGATCGTAGGCGTGATCGTCCTGGCTTCTCTGATCGGTCCGCCGATCATCGAGAGGGCTACCGGGTTCACATACGACTACATTCCAGCAGACTCCAGCATGATTCGTTCGTTCCCGCCGTTTACGTCTGCAGACGGTTCGTTTTCCTGGACCCATCCCATGGGTACTGACGAAGCGGGGCGGGATTTATTGGCGCGGGTGCTGCTGGGAGGCCGGATTTCGTTGATGGTGGGCCTGATCTCGACCCTGGTTTCTTTGATTATTGGTGTGACCTTCGGCGCGACGGCAGGATATGCCGGAGGGAAAATCGATGATGCCATGATGCGGATCGTGGATGTCCTGTATGCGATTCCTTATATGATGGTGGTCATCGTTCTCCTGGCGTTTTTCGGCGGACAATCCCCATTGGGACAATTGCTTCTCCTGTTCATTGGTCTGGGCGCCGTCTCCTGGCTGACGATGGCCCGAATCGTCCGGGGACAAGTCATATCGTTGAAGAATCAGGAATTCGTCCTCGCAGCGCGAGCCTCGGGGGCACCGCCGATCAAGATTATCTTCAGACATCTCGTGCCGAATACCCTGGGACCGGTCATCGTGTACGCAACACTGACGATCCCGTCGGTCATGCTGCTGGAAGCGTTTCTGTCCTTCCTTGGGCTGGGAGTCCAGGCGCCGCTGGCGTCGTGGGGCAGTTTGGCTGCCGACGGCATCCGGAATATTGCGATCTTCCCCTGGCAGCTCATCTTTCCCGGTGTGACGATGGCGGCCGCGCTGTTTTCGCTGAATTTTGTGGGTGACGGCCTTCGGGACGCGCTCGACCCTCAGATGCGGAAGACGGATTAACAGCCCCGCATGACAAAACCGCTCGAAAAGATTCCTGGTTCAGCACTCTCGCCATCGCTGTTGTCGGTTCGTGGTCTTCAAACGTATTTCGATACGGACGAAGGTACAGAAAAGGCAGTCGATGGTATCGATTTCGAGCTCCGCCGTGGAAAAACGCTTGGGATCGTGGGGGAGTCCGGTTCAGGCAAATCCGTAACGAATCTTTCGATCATGGGACTCATCCCCACCCCGCCGGGTCGCGTTGCGGGTGGGCAAATCGAGTTTGACGGCCAGGATTTGCTGTCGCTGGATGCGGACGAGATGAGGCGTCTGCGCGGCAACCGGATCGCTATGATTTTCCAGGATCCGATGACGTCGCTGAATCCGTTCATGCGCGTCTCCAAACAGTTGATGGAAATGACGCGTCTGCACCGCGAATACGGAAAGATCGAGGCCTTCGAGCATGCCGTGAAGATGCTCGATCTGGTCGGCATTCCCGATGCGCGGTCCCGCTCTCGAAGTTATCCTCATGAATTTTCCGGAGGGATGCGGCAGAGGGTGATGATTGCGATGGCGCTCTCGTGTGATCCGGAACTCCTGATTGCCGACGAGCCGACCACGGCTCTCGATGTCACGATTCAGGCGCAGATTCTCGACCTGATCCGGAGGATGAAAGAAGATAGAGGGACCAGCGTAATACTGGTGACCCACGACCTGGGCGTCGTTGCGGGTATGGCGGATGAAATCGTCGTGATGTACGCGGGCAAGATCTTTGAGCGTGCACCGACCCGGACATTGTTCAGCCGATCCGCGAATCCCTATACGCGGGGCCTCTTACGTTCGGTCCCCGGAGCATCTGCAGATTTGCACGAACTGTATCAGATCCCCGGGCTACCGCCCCACCTGTCCGGCTGGGCCCGGGCTGTCCGTTTGCACCGCGGTGCGACAGGGCAACCGACCAATGTCGAAACGAGTTTCCACCCTTCGTTGAAATTGCCCCGGATCACTATTCCTTGTGCCATGTAGCGTCGGAGGTTTATTCCGAGGGGACTGTCAATGACTGAAGTAGCACGCGACTTGTTGTCGGTCCACGATCTCAAGGTTCACTTCGACCTGGGCGGTGGTGGGTGGTTGGATCGGCTGACGGGGACGAAGAACGGTCGGCGAGTCGTGAAAGCGGTGGACGGCGTTTCGATAGAAATTCGGAAGGGGGAAACGCTGGGCCTGGTCGGGGAGTCCGGCTGCGGGAAGTCCACCCTCGGAAGGGCGCTGTTACGGTTAACCGATATCACCGAGGGTGAGGTTCGATACAAAGAAGTTGATCTGGCCAGCCTTTCCGCGACGGAAATGCGAGGTCAACGGCGTCATTTGCAGATGATTTTCCAGGACCCTTACGCCTCGCTCGATCCCCGGATGACCATTGGCCAGATTATTTCCGAGCCGATGGAAAACTTTGGGATTTCTAGTGCCGGGGAAAGGGAAGATCGCGTACGGGAGATCATGGAGACGGTGGGGCTCAGTCCCCGATACATCAAGCGTTACCCGCATGAATTTTCCGGAGGCCAGCAGCAGCGGATTGGTATCGCACGCGCGCTGGCCCCCGAGCCGGATTTCATCGTAGCCGATGAGCCGATTTCTGCGTTGGATGTTTCTATTCAGGCGCAGATCATAAATTTGATCGAACAGCTTCAGAGAGAACGGAACCTCACCTATCTGTTTATTTCGCACGACCTCCGCGCGATACGGCACACCTCGGATCGTGTCGCTGTGATGTATCTTGGCAAACTGGTCGAAGTGGGCGAGCCCGGACAGCTTTACGGCAATCCCTTAATGCCTTACACGAAGGCGCTGATCTCAGCTGTCCCGATTCCCGATCCGGTGGCTGAGGCTGCACGCCGGCGAATCGTGCTCGATGGGGACGTTCCCTCACCCATCAACCCGCCTTCGGGCTGTCGCTTCCATACGCGCTGTTCTTACGCGGTTCCAGCCTGCAGTAAACACACGCCCATTCTGACTGAGATCGAACAGGGGCATATGGCCGCCTGTATCCGAATCAGTCCGCGATATCCCGATATCGATCAAGTCGATTCTGGGGCAACGCCGGGTCTCGACTGAGGTACGAGTATAGAAATAATGCAGTGATATTCTCCCTGTCACTATCTCTGTTACAGGCCACGAGTCGTCTTGTTATAATTGCCACCTTTCTGATCCCGATTCTATCGGTTTGCCAAGATGGAAGAAGAACACATCGAAGAGATATTGAAGACGCAGGAGGAGGTTCCCGTCGTTGAAGAGCGGCATCGAACGCCGATGACGATTCTCTTCAGCGACATCAAGGACTCGACGGCCTACTTTGAACGGAACGGTGACGTCGAAGGCCTCGCCATGGTCGAACGTCACAATAACCTGCTGTTCCCGTGTGTGGAAAACAACAGTGGGCGGATTATAAAGACCATTGGTGATGCGATCATGGCCTTGTTTCTTGATCCCGTTGATGCAGTCACAGCAGCCGCGCGAATGCAGATGGCCCTCGATGAAGACAACAAGGGGCGTGAAGCTTCCCAAAAGATCTACATCAAAATTGGTGTCCATACGGGCCTGGGTCTGACTATGGATAACGATGTCTTTGGCGACGTAGTCAATGCAGCAGCTCGGGTTCAGGGTCAGGCGCAACCCGACCAGATTCTGATCACCGACAGTCTGCTGTCAGCCGCGCATACTGCCGGTTACCAGGTCGCTAAGCTGGGTCGCGCCCGGATGAAAGGTAAGGACGAGCCGATCGATATCTATGCGGTAGGATGGTCGCCGCACGCAACCCAACAAATGATCAACGATCTTCAGGAGCGGTCTGAAAAACAAGTTCAGGAATTTGAAGATTCGAAGGCCAAGAAGGAACAAGACTTTGATCGATCGCGTGCTGAATGGGGCGATGACCGGCGAAGGTTGAACGCGGAGATCGAACGGCTGGAAGAAGGTGTGCAGAGTGCCATGGAGTCGGCGCGCCAGCAGGTCGATGGTGAACTGCAGCAGCAGGTCGAGTTCAAGATCGCAGCGGCCGACAAGGCGCGATCGCAGGTCGAAGAGAATCTGAAGAGTGTCCAGGAACGCTTCGACGCGGAACGCGTCGGGTACAAGACCCAGATCGCCCGCCTCGAAAATCGTCTTGTTGAATCCATCGAGCAGGTGAATAACCCTGCTCGGACGGCCAATCTGGTTCGAGAGCAGGTCCAGTCGCGAGTGACTGAAGCCAAGAAGGAATGGCAAGCACAGTGGGACGCTGAACGGAAGCGCCTGACCGAAGGGATCGAGAAAGCGAAGAGCGCGGGTCCAAAGGACCCGATGGCTGAAGCCCGCCGGGTGATGATGGAGCGGATCAAGGCCAAACAGGAAGGCAAGGAACCGGGCCAGGACGCAGACGGCAAGGCAGCCACGGAAAAGCTGGAACGGGAGCGTGACGAGCTTCGCTCACGCATTCAGCAGATGGAGAAGGACGCACAGCGGCTCGAGGCAGACCTTCGGACCGAGGTGTACAACGATCTGCGACACACCTACGATCAGAAGATGGAACAGGCTACGCGCACCCGCTCCCACCTCGAACAGGAAGTGCGGACGCTGACCGAAGAGTTGGCTGGTGAAAAACGAGCTGCCGCGTCGCGGATCCAACATCTCGAAGAGGCAATCCCTGCCGCAGAGGAAGCCGCCAAGGTACAGGCGATTGCTGAGGCTCGAGCTGATACCGAGGCGAAGTTGGAAGAGACTGATCGAGTTGCATCACGTCTGGAACGACAGCACCGAGAGGCCGTCGAAGAATGGAATCTGGAGCGGGCTCGACTTGAAAAGCAGGTGAAAGAACTCGAATCGCACGTCAAACAGGCCCGAGAGGCGGCCTTCAAGCGGTCCAGTGATCCGACGGTAGAAGAACTCAATCGTCTTCGACGGCAATTGGAAGAGGAATTTAGGACAAAGGCGGCGGTGTGGGAAGAGGAGAAACGCCATCTCACCGAAAAAATCCAGAATCTGGAAAACCCTTCTGGCGTAGAGTAAGCCTTCTCGAATCAGTGTAATTACAGATGAGCGATCCTAAATCGCTTCAGAGACGTCTAATCCTACAGGCCCCTAGGAGGGCGCGTTCACATGGTTAAGAATTTCATTTCAAGCTGTGACTTCTGTGGCCTCGAAATTCCGTTGGAAATACATACCCAAAGGAATGTTCCTGCTAACGGCGTCGAATTACTCATTGTCGCGCTGGAGAATGCCGATCCCGAGTTTCGATTCACTCAAAACACCGACGGAACAGTGGATCTCGATACCTGCCTCGATTGCTATACGCGCCTCGCGTTTACCCACACACAGGCTATCAATTAGTGTCCTGAGATAGAGGTCCGCAATATAAAAGCCTAAGATTTCGCTCGATCGTTCATTAGACATCCTGTCTGAACGATCGGCGCCCCCCACCATCATCCTGATGGCGAGGCCTATAGGGACATGCCGAACGTTGAAACGGGTCCCAGAAAGGACCCGCACCGATTCGGCGCTGCGGGTGGAGCGCTTTCAAAGTAAAGACGCAGCAGCCGAGGCGTCAGTGCAGGAAGCTGAGCGGTTCGAACTATGGTGAAACCATTAAACAATGAACTTCTGACTGAGAACTCTCGAAGTCGAGGAAGGGACTTAACACGAAGGTCACGAAGAAGATCATATCTTCGCTATCTTCGTGTCAAGAATTCTTCGTCCGTCTGTGGTCAGAGCGGTATCGAGGAAATCAGAACGTGACTACAGGGGCGGTTTCGGTCCCGGCTGCGGCATCGAAAAACTCCCGCTGATCGAATCCTGTCATGTTCGCGATGATGCTGGCAGGGAATTGCCGCACTGCGGTGTTGTAGGTCTGGATCGATTCGTTGTAGCGGCGGCGTTCGACGGCGATCCGGTTTTCCGTACCCGCAAGTTCGTCCTGGAGCGCGAGGAAGTTCTGATTGGATCGGAGTTCCGGATAGTTCTCCATCACAACCATGAGACGCCCCAGTGCGCCTTCAAGCTGTCCGGCGACGGCCGCACGCTGGTTGGGCGTCCCAGCCTCTCCCCACTGGCTGCGAAGCCGTGTGACCTCCGTGTACACCTCTTGTTCCTGATCGGCGAAACCTTGTACGGTGTTCACCAGGTTGGGTATCAGGTCGTAGCGTCTCTGCAAGACGGTGTCGACTTGCGCCCAGGAACTTTCAGCCTGCTGATCCAAGCCCACCAGTCGGTTATAGGTGCCGACGTAGCTTCCGCCCACGATCAGTACCGCGAGCACCAGAGCACCGATGACGATCCAACCTTTTGTGGACATATAACCTCCGAAACGAGAAAGCAGTTACTAGTTATCCATTAGGATAACGCATTGTTACTTACTGATGCACCTGAGCGTCGACTGTATCGACGACGGATTCCACGGTTCGCAGATACCTGTCGAACAGTTCCAGGGCATCTACATTTTTCGGTTTTTGACGGCCTTCCTTTAACTCCTCGATCTCCAGGAAAACGTCCTCCTCAAACCGTATATGTTTGCCAAGCGCCTTCAGTGCGTCTATTTTCCGCGGTGGAATCTCGTCCTGGTAGAGCCGTAGTGCGGCCCGAAACAGCACGAGGACCGTCGAAAGCGAATCGATCATCATGTCGAGCACCCGCTTGGGTTTTCCTTCCGTCAGCAAAAAACCTTCTCTAAGACGGATCAGGCTCGACTTTAATTCGTGTTCCAGAATGAGGCGGAGGTTCTCCTTGTGGATCTCGATCTGGTCCAGAACGTTTTCACCGTAGAGGACCCGATGGGATTCCTGGATGTCCATAAGCTCTATCGGAAAGACATCGGCCGATTTTTGAAGACGTTCCAGGGTGAAGAACAGTGGCGAGGGATTTCCAGCCTTGCGCCAGGCAAGCGACGATTTTGACAATGCCGTCAGCTCGCCGAGGCCCAGCGCCTCGGCGACAACAAGAATGTTGTAGTCGGAGCGTTTGCCCGTATGATCGCCTGCAGCTGCGGATCCGTACAGAATGACGGAGCGAATCCCGGATCCCAGGGCTTGCTGCAGTTTCTGTGCCAGATCTTCAGGTTTCAAGCCATTCCTCCGAATGATAGATGAAAGATACGATCACCAGGAGCGTCCCGCGCCTCCGCCTCCGGACATTCCGCCACCGAATCCTCCGAATCCACCTCCGCCACCGCGACCGAAACCGCCTCCTCCTCCACCCATTCGACCGCTCGACAGCAACATCAGGGCGAGCCACGGATGTCTGATTATGAAGGGCAGCAGGAATAGAAGAACGATGAATCGCAGTAAGCCCCCAAGAGGATTTCGGGTTTGTGCGACAGGAGCCCGAGCTGCAATCGTTCCGCTTAACTCGACGCCGGCATTGTTGGCGATCAGTAGTGCCAACGTTGCGGCTCCCGCAGCCAGTCCCGCCGCATACTGCTCCTGTCTGAATGCCGGCAGAACCGATTCGTCGAGGATGCGACCCGCCATCGCGTCAGGAATGATCGGTTCCAGTCCATAACCGACTTCGATCCACACCTGCCGGTCCTCTATGGCAGCCAGCAGCAGCGCACCATTGTCTTCGCCGGCCTGCCCTATTCCCCAGCGTTCGAAAAGGCGATTGGAAAAATCGGAGATCTCCCCACCGTCGAGCGAACTGAGCGTGACCACCGCGACTTGTGCTCCCGTCTTTTGTTCCAGCTCTCTGAGTAAGGTCTCGATGGCGTTGGCATCGGGTCCTATGACACCCGCAAAGTCGTTGACGAGAGCTTGGAAGGCGAGCCCTTCGAGGAGCGCATCCGTCTGAAACGCCCCGGCAGGCGCAGCCAGGAGCAGGCAGAGGATCGATAGGATCACTATGCGGCGCATTTAATTCTATTGTAGCAGCGATCGAGAACTCGGGTTGCAATGGTCCCGACGGAGCTGACCTGCGTTTATATGATGAGCGCCCTGTTCTCCCCGAGAAGCTTCCGGAAAGATGAGGAAAACTCCAACGCATGTTGCTAATGAATCAAGTTAGGATAGATCTGCAAAAGGAGGAGGACTATGAAGGCGGTTTGGAATGATGCGGTCATAGCGGAAAGCGCGGAGACGATCGTCGTAGAGGGCAATCACTATTTCCCTCCGGATGCGATCCGTCGGGAATATTTTCGCGACAGCAGCAACCACACAATGTGCGGCTGGAAAGGTCAGGCAAGTTATTACGATGTCGTCGTCAACGGGGAATCCAACACTGATGCAGCTTGGTATTATCCCGAGACGATGGAGGCTGCCAACAACATCCGTAATTACGTAGCTTTTTGGAACGGAGTCGAAGTCACCCCGTAGCCAAGCTAGACGTGCACTTCAAGCTGAGAAGGCTTGGCTTCGGGGCCCGGCCAGCCTTCGGGTAGATCACCGCAGTCTTCTCGAAGGTACTTCCAGTAGTTCGGCCGAATAGATTCGAGAAGTTCCTTCCGTGTCTTGAGCTTCATCGGCTGGCCCACGTAGATTTTCCCCATGCGCTCCATCCATTCTTCTGGCATCAGGCTGGCAAACATGAATAAGGGCCAGGTAAAGTTGGCCCCGTTGGTTCGGCGCAGCTTGGTCAGCCACATGAACAGGGAGCCTACGCGCCACGCCGAAGGCCCCCACCAGCTATACTGACCCGGCCTGAGATTGTTCTTCCAGCACTTCATGATCACCTGCCATTGCAGAGGGGACAGCTTCTGTGTTTCGGTAACACCCTTTTGATTCTCCATCCGGGTGTCGTGTAACGGTGTGAACACGGACGGGACCAGAAAAGCGAACAGATCGCGACGCTCGATCTCGTACACCAGATCCAATGTTGCCTTCACGTCTTCGTCGGTTTCACCCGGATTTCCTATGATCAGCGTCATCATCGGATACCAGTTATTCTCGTTCATGACGCGTAGACCTTCGACTACAACGCTGGGCCAGTCGTCGATGGAAAATGGGACACCCTTGCTCGGCATGATCTCCTTCGCCAATCGGACTGAGCCGGTTTCAAGGCCGATCAGGGGAGTCAATGCTTTTTTCTTCGGATGTTTGCTGACCGTCGGCAAGTGGATAGGGCTCTTGTCGATGATCGTTTCCGACAGCTGCTTGATGAGGATTGGATCCACAACCGCTGGCGCAATTGTTGAATGAGACAGGCCAAATTCTTTCACGCCAGGAAAGCTGGAAGAATCCCTGTACAGGTCGAGCAAGGCCTCGCGGTTCGGGAAGAAGAAGGGAGTGTCAGTTTGAACCTGGCCCCAGATGAACATATCTTCGGTTGCCAGCGAGATCTGCCCGTTGCCGTTTTCGATGTTGGCCCGCACGGCGGACATAATCTTGTCTTTGGGCAGGTCGAGCTGTGGATTCAGATCCGGAAGACAGAAGTTGCAGCGCCGTCCGCAGCCCGTTGTCATCTCGATCACGCCGAAACTGGTGCGGCGGTCGGGGAACAATACGGCTTCGCGGCTTCGAGGATGCTGGACTGTAACTTCCCGTTCGAGTTCTTCGCCGGCAATGGCTTTGTGGAATAGTGCCATCGAGTCCACGGATTCACTCCGGCCATCCACGACACAGTCCACTCCCAGTTCATCGAAAGTGTCCGTCTGGGTGATCTGCCATCCACCGGACCCACCGACGATCACCTTAAAATTGTTCCGGTACTTGTTGGTCTTGATCGCCTCGAACATGAGACGGGAATAGTGGGAATTGATGGGCATCTTCGAAGAACCGAATATCGATGTGTAAACTCCGGCAGCGAAGGTGACGCCCAGTGGGTTATGTGTGGAGACTGCGACGACGCGTGTACGCGGGCCGATAAACTTCGTCAGATCGTCGGGATAACAGGCGGCAACGTCATCGTCTGAAAACTCACGCGACAGAGATTTTTAGAGCACGCCGCCGCCGGCCGGCATATATCTGGCGGAACCGTCCGGGTTGTATTCGACCTCGCGCCACTGGGGATACTTTTTGTCGAGGATCCACTCGAGCCAGATGGGCAGGGAGGCCATCGCCATCTGAATGAAATAGCCGGCATGATCGATGGATTCGGTGAGCGGTGCGGTGATGACGATGAGCTTGCCTGCCTTAGCCCGGTCACCGTTGGAACCTTCGGGCGTGAATCCAGTTTTTACAGCCATTCCCGTGGGCGGGTTGCCCGAGTTTCCTTTTCCAGTATCAGTGTTCATCCGTCTTTTCGGTGCTTGCGGCGGTCGAGGTTTCACGAATCGATGCGCCCGACAGCGTTAGAATGGTTCAAGTCAGTATATCCGCATGTGAATGCTCCGGAAAGTGCATATCGAGCCGCGCTCGAGTCCAAATCGCGGCTACGAAACGGTATCCGAGTTATCGGTTGAATCAGGCTGGACGGGTACAGGGGGTTTGCGGAGAGTGATCTTCACATCTGCATTGGGGCAAGTGATCACATCGTCGAATTGGAGGGTCTGCCGTTCGACTACAAGGTCTCCGTTGACGAGCACGCCGCGGCGTTGTCCCAGGTCGAACAGCTCCAACTGTTTCCCCTCGTGCCGAATTTCTATCGAATTGCGAGACATGCCGCGGTCCTGGATCGAGGCGTGATTTTCGTCTCCTCTACCTATGCGGAAGGGAAACGACTCCAATGGAATGAGCCGGGGCTGGGAAAGGGCGTCCTCGGCGTCCACCGTTTCGTCAAGCTCCGGTGCGAACTCTACCCTGGAGGCAGGTGACACTTCCAAGATAGCTATGAGGCTCTGATGTCCTGATGGCATGTCTTCAGGCTGACTAATCGATATAGGAAGGCTTTTCGAACGACTCAGCCTTTTCCGGACTGTAACCGTCCCGGTGGACCCGGTTTCTGTTACAGCGACGATCTTAGCCGAGTGACATCGGACGGGTCAAACATCAGAGCTATTCGAGATACAGGTCGAGACGAACTGTCTGGTCTCTTGAGACGTGGAGCGCGAGCTCAGCTAGTTTGGCGGACGCGGTTCGGTGGCGAGGTTTGTTGGCCTGTCAAGCTATTGAAACTATGGCTGCTTTCCTTGGAATCACGATTAGAGTTTCATTCGTAGACCCGAAAGCCGTTGATAATTCTGACTAAGAATTCAGAAACTCTTCATATGACAATAAGTTACGGCTTACGACATTCTTAGTGAGTAGTTGGGACAGCGGATGATCTGTCGCGATCGTGGCCGCTCCCGTAAGCTATGCTCAAGAGCTATACAGCTTTAGCAAATTCCTTGGTCTGTCTTGAGTCATTCGGATGCGATCGTGGGTCAAGGTTCTGCCGTTTGTGACGGGAAAGTATTGATTGACCTGAAGTGAACATAGTTCTGCATGCTCTTGGAATGCTCTGCGGTTTGGGCTCGGCTACTCTGGCCACCGCAGCCGCCGCCAATCGCTACGCGATGGGCGCGTTGGGTCTTGGATTCCTGGTTTCGGTTGTTACGCTGAGTCCGGACCGTATTCTCGACCCGTCCTGGATTGGTCTGGTCGTTGCTGTCGTTGCCGTCGTCGGCTTGGCGCGTCCGGGAATGGAGGTTCTGACCTCAGGATGCGCCGGTGCTCTGGCCGGCCTGTGGTTTTCGCTCCTCCAGCTACAGAGTGTTCCTGTGGTCGGGGCTTTAGGGCTGGCTGTAGCGGTGCCCGTGGTGTCTGTGTATCTGACGTCACGGCGTTCAGGATTTGCGCCTCTCGAACTCGGCGAGGAGGCGTTTCTCTGGGTCATCGCTCTGGCTCTGATCGTAGCCATGGGCCCCGAGCTGTCTTCGGGATGGGAGTCTGCCGGCGTGCTGAATTTGGAGAATGAAACGGGAATAGAGGTCGAGATGGCGACCTGGGTTTTGATCCTGACGCTCGGCTCCGTTGTTGCCGGTGGCGTGTATTCCCTGGTTTGGAGACGGAGATAAACGTGCTTTCCACCCTCGAAAACGGACTTTTCGCATTGAGCCAGGTTCTGCGGTTACCTGTGATTTCTCTCCTCTGGGTCTGTGTGGCGGCGGCTTTAGCGATGGCCGCAGGCTGTGTCGTAGAGTTTCTGGCGCGCCGTCGTGAGCGCTACCGCTTTGATCTGAATGGATGGCTTCAGGCCGGTCCGGTTCTAAGCGGGGCCGAGGGTCGGGAATCCGAATTACCCGCGCCGCTGCGTTCCCTGCTTCTCGAAATCAGGG
This sequence comes from Terriglobia bacterium, assembly GCA_965218085.1. Taxonomy (GTDB): domain Bacteria; phylum Acidobacteriota; class Terriglobia; order 20CM-2-55-15; family 20CM-2-55-15. Next base: position 2,581,080 of record CBDCKF010000002.1, read on the forward strand.
ACGAGAAAGAGAAGGATTCGCTGAGTGACGGCGGTTTGGAGCACGTTCTTCTGGAGCGCGAACATCGAGTGCGTCAGACCCTCGGACCGTCTAGAATGCTTGTGAAGGTGGGCCCCAGTCTGGGTTTGCTGGGGACGCTCATACCTATGGGTACTGCATTGGCCTCGCTGACAGCCGGTAACATAGAGGCTATGGCCGGGCAGATGGTCGTGGCGTTCACGACGACGATCATCGGACTTTCTGCAGGTACAATCGCCTACGTCGTGCAGGTTGTGCGCCATGACTGGGTCAACGAGACGGTCCGCGAGCAGAGATTTCTGGCGGAACGGGTTGCCGGGGAACTGCAACGCTCAACGGGTGGCGTGACGCCGCTCGTGAAGAGCGGAACTTAGGAAGAACGAGGAGAGGATTTAGAGTCATGGGCCGTTTTCTACATTTACCTTCGCCCGATGAAATTCCGGATGAAGATCCGCTCTCAGGCGTGGCGAACATCTTCGATGTGTCGGTGGTTTTTATCGTTGGTTTGATGATCACCCTGTTTTCCGTCTACCGCATGGGCGACCTCGTCGATCCCAACTCAGAGGTTACGATGGTCAAGACCGATGCCCAGGGATTGAGGGAGATCATCGTTAAGCGGGGGACAGAAATCGACGCCTACGAGCTGACGGGAGAAACCATGGGTGGCGACGGAGAGCGTCTGGGAACGGCGTATCGATTGGCCAATGGCCAGATTATCTACGTGCCTGATGACGAGGTGGCCGGACAGGGACAGGAATGATTGGACGGATCGTTAACGTAGCGCTTCTGTTTGGACTGATGTCGGGTCCGGCCTGGGCCCAACAGGTGACCTTTGTCTTTTCTGACGGCAACATGCCCGGAACGATCCTGGCATACAAGGCGCTGCTGGAGGAGCGGCCGGATTTGCGAGGCCAGATTTCGCTGAGTTTTCTTACGGAGTCCGTTTTCGACGAAGTTAGTCCTGAGGACATCACGGATGCGGACGTCCTTGTCATGGACGTGATGAACCAGGAAATGCTTGACCGTTTCAACGCGGCGAACGACATCGACCTCATTCGTGATGTTGCCGCCCGCGGCACGGTGTTGACTGTGGGGCAGGGAGTCCTTCCCAGAGAGAACTACAGCGACCAGGGCGCGGTCTGGGACGAGCGGGCGCATGCGTTCTGGATAGGATCCGGCTTCAGCAATCAACTGGGTCTGATGAAGCAGGCTCTCGTTCACGCTGGCATCACAGATCTGATTGTTCCCGAACCCCAACCCGCACTGAACTTTGGCTATTACTACCCGGACGGGCCGAGCGGCCGCGTCTTTGCGACATGGGAAGAGTTTGACGACTGGCGGACACTAAACGGGAAGAAGAAGCCCGGCGCCCTTCGGGTTGCAGTCGGTTTCTATAAAGCGGACTACTACGGTGGTGACACTCGGTTGCTCAACGCGGTGATAGCAGAGGTCGAACGGCAGGGAGCTGAAGCCATTCCTGTATTTGGCTATCCCGGCGGCGTCGCTTTTGAGGGACTGTTGTTGGACCCCGACGGTCAGTCGAGGGCCGACACGTCTCTCGCATTTCTCTTCCGCTTTGCCGATTTCGAAGCCGCCAAGGCTTTAGAGCGGCTTAATATTCCGGTCGTCAGCATGATCAGCCTCTATGGACGGACCGAGGCGGAATGGCGCGAGTCGAAAACAGGGCTGTCAATTTTCGAAGGAACTTTTCAAGTCGCTGTTCCTGAAATCGCGGGAACCGTCGCACCGACCGTTGTCGGAGGCCACGAAAAGGTTGTCGATGAAGAAACTGGATTGACGATCGTCACTCGGCACCCCATCGCTTCCCGAGTGACGATTGCCGTCCGGCGTGCCTTGCGCTATGGAACGCTGAGAATCAAGGCGAATGCCGAAAAGCGTGTGGCGTTGATGTTCTACAACTATCCGCCCGGCAAGGCCTCTATCGGCGCCAGCTATTTGAACGTGGCCGAGTCTCTGTCCAACGTCCTTCAGGGAATGCGAGAAGAGGGCTACGACCTGGGTTTGGCAGACCTGTCGGTGGAGGGAGTGCTTGAGGACATCACGACGAAAGCCCGAAACGTAGGAGGCTATGCGCCCGGTGAATTGGCGGCATTGTTGACCGAGGGGACGTCCATACGGATACCCATAGCGGATTATGAACGATGGTTGAACGCTTACGCCCCGGCGTTCAGGGACAAAGTCATTGCCGATTGGGGAGACCCGACCGACACGACCTTGATGGCGGCGAACGGTTCGGATGGTCCCAGCTTTGTTATCCCCGCTGTCCAATATGGAAACGTCATCGTGCTGCCGCAACCTGCGCGTGGAAAAGGTGAAGACGATGAGAAGCTTTACCACGCGAAAGATCTGGCGCCGCATCACCAGTACGTGGCGACCTATGCGTGGCTACGGAACGGCTACGGCGCTGATGCTGTGGTGCACATGGGAACGCACGGAACCCTGGAGTGGCTGGACGGTAAGGACATGGGGCTCTCGGCGGAAGACGCTTCCGATGCCCTGATGGCCGATTTGCCCGATCTCTACGTTTACAACGTGGATGTGGTGGGTGAGGGTCTCGTGGCCCGCCGACGCGGTATGGCGACGTTGATCGATCACATGGTGCCGCCGTTCCGGCAGGGGGGGCTCTACCCCGAATTGGCCGCTCTCAGCGAGAGCATTAACGACTACGACAACAACCTGCATAAAAATCCGGAGTTGTCGCTCGCTTTCGCCGACGCGATTCGTCGGCAGGTTATTGAACTGGGAATCGCCAAGGACCTTGGGCTCGACCTGCCCGATGCCAGTGCGCTCGACGACGATATGATTCACGAGATTCAGGGTCATATGGTGGATCTGAGGAGCCAGAACATTCCTTTCGGATTGCACGCATTTGGAAGAGTTCCGGAGAAGCCTCTCAGAGACAGCACGATCGACGCGATCGTGTCCGTTGATCGGAGCCTCTTGCCCAACGACGCCGAAGTGCTGGCTGCGGATATGGAAGAACGGATTGTGAACTCCGGACCGCGGGAAATGTTGAGCCTGTTCGGCGCGTTGAGTGGAGGTTTCGTTCCCACCGGTGCCGGCGGAGAACCGATTCGTAATCCGGATTCGTATCCGACGGGAAACAACTTCTATGGTGTCGATCCGGACAAGATTCCCAAAGAGGCCGCCTGGACACTGGGCGTCGATCTGGCCGACCAGATGCTGGAAGATCACCTGGAGAAGAACGGGCGGTATCCACAGAAGGTTTCGTTTGTCATATGGGGAGACGAGACGATGCGCCACGAGGGAATCGTCGAGTCTCAGATTTTTCATCTGCTCGGTACCCGCCCGGTTTGGGACGTCCGTGGCAATGTTGTCGGTGTGGACATTGTTCCAAGCGCTCAACTCGGCAGGCCGCGGGTGGACATCGTGATCGCATCGGCGGCTGAGGGTATGTTCAACAACGTCACACTGTTGATGGACGAAGCTGTACAGAGAGTCAAAGTTATCGAAGAAGCCGAAAACTATGTCCGCGATCACTACCTCGAAACAAGATCTGTCCTCATGGAGAATGGATATTCCGAGGAGGATGCCGACCAGCTTGCCGGTGTTCGCATCTTCGACGAGCCTCCCGGTACGTTCGAGTTGAATACCTCCAACATCATTGCTGCGAGTGGAACCTGGGATTCCGACCAGGCCATGACTAATGAATATTTGATGAAGATGGGCCACGGATTTGGCAATGGCTTCTGGGGCGAGCCGATGGAAGACGTATTCCGGCTCGCGCTGTCGGGCACGGAAAAGGTGGTCCATAGCAGTTCGACGATGTTGTACGGTGCCTTGGACAACGACGATTTTTATATGTACATGGGCGGGCTGGCAGCGGCCGTGCGGAATATTGATGGGACCACGCCGGAAATGGTCGTGACGAATACACGTGATCCCGGCAAATCCGAAATGACATCGATCGATGAGTTCATAGGTACAGAGTTTCGATCGCGGTATGTGAACCCGACGTGGATCGAAGGCATGAAGAAAGAAGGCTATGCCGGCGCCGGCGAGATGCGGGCGTTTGTCGATTACCTGTGGGGTTGGGAGGCGACGGCCCGGGACGTCATCGACGATCCGATGTGGCAGGAGTCCTTCGAGGTTTATGTCGAAGACAAACATGAGCTCGGTATGGAGGACTTCTTTGAAGAGAGTTCGCCTTTTGCGTTTCAGGATCTGACTGCCCGCATGATCGAGACGGTCCGGAAGGACTACTGGGACGCCGACATCGAAACCGAAACCCGGCTTCTCGAAGAATACATTGACAGTGTGAACCGTCACGGAGTGGGATGCGCTGAACACACCTGCGGCAACCCGCGCCTGTCTCAATACGTTCTCGACCGCGCACTTGCCGTGGGCATTCCGGTTCCTGCAATTGAAGGTTTTCAGGAAGCCATGGAACAGGCGATCGGTATGCAGATCACGAGTGCCGCGATGGCGGCTGAGGATTTTGTCCGACGCAACGAAGCATTGTTTGAAGACAGGCCTGTTCCCGAAGAGATTTCTGCTGTTCCAGAGGTTGAGGGCTTCATGATGACCGAAACTCAGTCCCCCCAACCCGTACCACAGGCTGTGCCAAGTGGGTTGAGCGATGGCGATTGGGACGGCTTGTGGGTCGGTCTTCCGCTTCTGGGTGTTCTGTTCGCCTGGCGATGGCGTCGCAGCGTCTCCTAGTGTCTTGAGGTATAAGTTCTCGATATAAGATTTCGCTCGGTCGTTCAATCAGACATCCTGTCTGAACGACCGGCGACCCTCACCATCTTCCTGATGGCGAGGCCTATAGGGATTGGCGGAACGTCGAGCGGTCCCAGAAACGACCCGCACCGGTCCGACGGTGCGGGTGGACCGCTTTCAGGGGTAAGACGCGGTAGCCGAGGCGTCTAGAGTAAGAAGATGATCGGTCGTGACCGTGACGAACTAATAAGCAACGAACCTCTAACTCAGGACACTCGCTTGCATCATACCCGGCTCGTTTTCCGTTTCCGCCCCTCACTCACTACAGTCCTCGTGGTTTTCCTTATCAGTGCGCTTGATGGGGGCTTCAACAATCTCTCCGCCGCCGGAGCCCAGAGTGCCGTCAGCGAGCTCGCCGTAGCCGTTCAAATAACCGAGAGCGGCTTCGGTGCATATGAACCCAGCCTTACAGCTTCGGCCGACGGCTTAGCAGCGGCGTGGTATGACACGCGGGACGGTCAGGCGGAAATTTATCTCCGCTTCCTGAACCCTGACGGAACCCCCCGTGGTCCTGAACGTCGTCTGACGGACAATGCTGAAGCATCGTATGAGGCCGACGTCGTCACGGTCGGCGATGGAGTGGCAGTTGTCTGGTATGACCGAACCAACCTGGCCACGTACGAAGCCAAGTTGGGCCTTTGGAATCGGGACGGTTCCCGGCTTTGGGTCCGGACACTCTCCACTGAGGGGCGCAACGGTCGCATACCGGTCCTTTTGGCTCGCGGTTCGGAAATTTTCTGCGCCTGGCTTGAAGACGACAGAGGGGAGAACCTGGAAGTCTGGGCAGGCTGGTATGACCTTGATGGCGGGCGGATCTCCGAGCCTTGGCGTCTCGGACCGGCCAGCCCGAGGACTTGGAATCTAACCGCGACACTCGATGGGGACGGTGAGCCGTGGGTCGCCTTTGACGCCAGGGTGGGAACGGGTGGGGAAGAACTGTTCCTCGTGGAGGCGGGGGCTCCGGGGAGTCTACCCATCCAACTGACCACCGACGACGGCTTCGACTCGAAATATCCGGACTTGGCTTTTGGTGAAGATGCAGTCGCGCTCACATGGTGGGACCGGAAGGATGGCAATGAGGAGATCTATATTTCAATAGATTCCTTTGACTCAATTAAAGAAGGCCTTGATCGCAATGCGCTCCGCGTTACCACGACGCCGGGCGAGTCCATAGGTGGATATGTCAGTTGGAACGCCCCTCGCTTCGGCCTTGCATGGAATGATGACACCGTCGGTCAACACGAAATCTACTTTCAGTCCTTCGATTCCCAGGGCCAGAGCTTGGGGTTGGCCCGGAGGCTGACCGAGAGTCAAGCATCTTCTCTTATACCCTCCTTGCGTCGCTCGGGTGACGGCTTTGCCCTGATATGGAACGAGGTTCAACCGCGCGAGGTCGGCGTGGAGCACGATGAGGTAGGTGGCCTTTCAGAAATCATGTTCGGGTTCGTGCGTTGAAGCGGACCACAGCGTAGGTGGGTTTAGACCTCAAGGAACTGATCTCATCCTGCCCGATCCCGGCTAAACTGCCGCGTTTCGAATGAAGTGCCCGCCTGCTAAATACAGATCTTACAAGCGCGATACCCGGCTGCGAGCGCTTCCGGCAGGTCTCTGAACACCCGCGTCAGTTTCTTCGAATCGTAGTATCGGCAGCCGGTCTGGTGGAGCGTCTTCGAATTGTGGCTTCCACGGTAAATCCCCGTCCCGGCGTTTCCTGCCTTTTTTTTGCCGGCCGATTTGTGAAGTAGTACGCCAGCTCCCGCAGCTCCAGCGGCCGTAGCGACCACAGCGATCACCAGTTTCTTCGTCTTACCCATAGTGCCGGAGATGTTATATGACGCGGGACAGAAGATCAAAGGGCATGGCGCTCCGGCGGCCTCTAATGGGTGCGAAAGGAGGGCCGCAAAGGTGTGCTATAGATTTGTGGGAAAAGAAACGGGAAAGATTGTTCTAGTCCGATCTGATTATCTTTTTTCACTGACGCCTCGGCGTCGGTGAATGCAGCGAAGCCGTGACGACAGGTATCAGCAAAAGCAGCCGATCGGGTCAAGTCGGAGTTCTTCCTCACTAACAAACGACCGCACTATCTAATTTCCGGGTCTCCTGCCCGTTGGGGCAGGTGACACTGCTGGCACATCGTGCGCTCCGGGTGTGGTGTGGATATGACTTCCTCGCGTGCTCCAGGAGCATGGCAGGCGAGACAGTTTTCATGCAGCAGAGCCGAATGCGCCATTGCGGGCGGCACCCCCGTCTGGGCTTGAGAGGTAAGAGGCGGGCGGGTGAGGCCCAAAAAGCGGCTGGTGCGAAACGGGGCCGTTTGCGCCGCCGCACTGACGTGACATTGTCGACAGGCTGTTCGCGTGGGGTGTGGCGTTTCAGGTGCGAATGATCCCGGGCCGTGGCACATGAGACAATCGCCCATCAATCCCCCGGTTTCATGCGGTGCGGCCGGAGGTGCGCCGAAATAGAGACGGCGGGGACGAAGGCTGGTTCGTTCGGCCGCGTCTTCGCTCCCAACCTCCTGGGCCCTTACCCATGGGGTGAGCGTCAGAACAGCGAGCACAATTAAAATGACACCTTGCCGGATCATGCCCTGTCTCCCGCTTTCTCGACGCGCACAGCGCACTTCTTGTAGTCGGGTTGTTTCGATATCGGGCAGTACGCGTCCAGCGTCAGATGGTTGATCAGCTTGCTTTCGTCAAAGAAGGGAACGAACACCATTCCGGGCAAAGGCTGGCCACGGCCGTCGATTTCGGCCGGCAGAGTAATTTCTCCCCTCCGGCTGATCAGCCGGACGCTGTTGCCCTGTTGGATCCCCATTGCGCGCGCATCATCCGGATTCAATTCGACGTAGGTTTCGCTGACCGCTCCGTGCAATGGCGCGATGCGGCGCGTCATGCTGCCCGAATGCCAGTGTTCAAGAACCCTGCCTGTCGAGAGCCAGAAGGGATATTCCGAATCCACGACTTCTGCGGGAGCTTCGTAAGGCCGCGCCCAGATCACCGCACGTCCGTCGGTCGCTTCGTTACCGTAAAAGCGGAAGGATTCACCGGATGGAACATAGGGATCCTGTCCTTCGGCGTAGCGGTATGCGGTCTCTCGGCCATCGACAACCGGCCACCGCAGACCGCGATTCTCGACGTAGTCGTCGTAGGTGGCGAGGTCGTGGCCATGTCCCAGGGTGAACTGGCGGTATTCGTTGAAGATCTCCCGTTCGTAGTCGTCGCTGTAGTCGAACAGGCTGCCATATCCCATCCGTCGGGCAACCTCCATCAGTTGCCAGACGTCGGGCCGGGCTTCTCCGGGCGGGGTTGCCGCCTGGAACCACTGCTGCGTCCGTCGTTCGGAATTTCCAAACATGCCGCTGCGTTCGACCCACATCGCCGAAGGGAGGATGACGTCTGCGATTTCTGTCGTCGGTGTGGGGTATACGTCGGAAACAACGATGAAACGGTCTTCCTTTTCAGCAGCATCTCGATACCGGTTCAAGTGCGGCATTGTCACCATCGGATTCGTGACCTGGATCCACATGGTGCGAATGTCACCACGGTCCAGGGCGCGGAACATCTCAACTGTGTTATGCCCAGGAGTTGCAGGTATCTGATCGGCCGGTACGTTCCAGATGTCTGCGGCGATCTGCCGATGTTCCGGATTGGTAACGACCATATCGGATGGCAGGCGGTGCGCAAGGGTGCCGACCTCACGCACCGTACCGCAGGCGCTCGGCTGTCCCGTCAATGAAAACGGGTTGTTGCCGGGTTTGGCTATCTTGCCGGTCAGAAGATGAAGATTGTTGACGAGATTGTTGATCCAGGTGCCCCGAACGTGTTGGTTCATACCCATGCACCAGAGCGAGACGACTTTCTTGGAGGGGTCGGCATAGAGTTCGGCAATCTGGCGGATCTGCTCTGAGGGAACACCGCTTGTGGCTGCTGCCTGTTCCGGAACATAGGGTTCCAGGTAGGCTCGGAATTCATCTACGGTCATCGCCTCGGCTTGATCGTTGAAGACGAACTCGTCTTCGAGGCCGTATCCGATATTCTCCCGGCCGCGGCGGAACACGGTATGGGCGTTCACGAAGTTGTGATCCAACCTGTCAGAAGCGACAATCACCTGCGCAATCGCGTTGGCCAGTGCCAGATCGCCATTCGGCCGTATCCCGGCAAACTCAGTTGCGTAAGGAGTGGTCGGAGTGCGGCGCGTCCCGATGTCGATGATCTGCACTTCCGGCCTCAAGCGCTTCGATTCGATGATTCGTGAAAACAGGACGGGGTGGTTTTCGGCCATGTTGTTGCCCCACAGCACCAGAACATCTGCTTCTTCCAGGTCGTCGTAGTTGCCCATCGGTTCGTCCATGCCGAAACTGGTCATGAAGCCGGTGACGGCGCTTGCCATGCACAGCCGGGCATTGGCTTCTACATTGTTGGATCCCATGCCTGCGCGGAACCACTTACTGGCGATATACCCGTCGGAAAGAGTCCACTGGCCGGATCCATAAACAGCGATCGCTTCGGGTCCATACTGATTCAGAGTTTCTCCGTAGCGTTCGGCGATCAGATCGAGCGCGTCGTCCCAACTTGCCCGTTGGAATCCGTTGGCGGTCCGGATTTGTGGATAGAGAAGACGGTCTTCACCGTAGAGGACAGCCGGCAGGCTGTAGCCCTTTACACAGAGCAGTCCGCGATTGACGGTGCTGAGTTCGTCACCGGCCACAGCCTTGACGACACCGTCCTCCGTTCCTACCATGACGCCGCAACCGACGCCACAAAACCGGCAGGGTGCTTTAGACCAGGTCAGTCTCGGGTCCAGCCCGGGCGCTTCGACCTGCGCCAGCGCCATGCCCGATTCCCACAGTGTTTCCACTGGCAGAAAGGTTAAGCCGGCACCGGCATATTTCAGAAAATCACGACGATCGATAGCCATCACTTTACGTTTATAGGCGCAAGACTGAATTGGTAAAACTGGTGCGCCAATTTTGGTCATTGATTTCAATAGCTTACTTGAGCCGCTTGCGGTTTCCACGTGAATTCTAGTGTCAGGATTTCCTTCATTGGGCATCGTGGGCGACGAAGTGTCCCCGTGAGGGCCGCCATGACACTGGACTCTTCGTCAATGATCGGGCAGGATAGCGTCCGGTATCGAACGTCCACGTTGATAAAACTGAAGTACCTCAATGCTTTCCTTTCCACTGGGTCTGGTCGAAGCCATTGCCGTAATTCTGATTGCCCTGGCGGCGGCGATGGTCCAGGCCGTGGCGGGCTTTGGACTCGCCTTGGTCGCGGCCCCGCTCCTGCTTTTGGTATACGGGTCCTTTGTGCCCGGACCCATGATGGCTGGCGGGTTGGTCCTGACAGTTTTGATCCTGATTCGGGACCGCCAGCATGTGGATGTGTCGGGTCTGACGTTTTCCCTCATCGGCCGAGTGATCGGGACGGCAGGTGCTGCGGGTTTTCTGCTGATCGCTTCAGATGCCTTATTCGATATGACCTTCGGCGTGCTCGTGATGTTCGCCGTCATCTTGAGCGCCGTGGGCCTTCAGCCGCGACCGAACAGGAAAAATGCCGTCATCGCGGGGACATTGTCGGGTCTAATGGGAACGATTTCTTCTATCGGGGGGCCACCCGTAGCTTTGCTCTACCAAAACGCTGGCGCGTCGCGTCTGCGTGGAACCTTGGCGGGCTTCTTTCTCGTTGGATCACTGGTTTCCTTATTGGCCTTGGCGTGGGTAGGCCGCTTTGGATCAGAGGAAGTTGTATTGTCGTTGTTTCTGGCTTTGCCTATGGCCTTGGGGTTTTGGCTGGGTGAGCCGCTACGGTCCCGCATGTCGGACAGGGCCATTCGTCCCCTGGTCTTGGGTCTGTCATTTGTGTCCGCCATGATCGTTCTTCTGCGCGTGGTTTTCTAGCGACGCGTCGAATCGGACGAATGTTCTGAGAGGAGTTAGACATGCCGAGAGCAGGTATGAACATGTTGGATTCAGGAGAGGACTTTCCGAAACTCGAAATCCAGCGCGTGGGTGGAGGCACAATTATTCTTCCGGATGAACTTGCGGGAGGCTTCGGTGTTGTCCTCTTGTATCGCGGCCACTGGTGAAAGTACTGCCGCCAGCAACTGACCGCCTTCGCAAAAACGAGTAAGCTTGCCGATGAAGGCATAAAAGTTGTGGCCGCCTCCGTGGATTCGGAGCAAAACGCGCACAAGACAATCGAAGAGTGCGGAATCGATTTTCCGATGGGATACGGCCTGGACATCAAGGCGGTGTCTGCTCTGATAGGTTGCTTCTATGAAGAACGCCGCCAGATCCTCCACGGCACCGGATATGTTCTGAAGCCTGACGGTAAAATCGTGGTCGGCGTCTACAGTACAGGCCCGATTGGCCGGCTGGTGTGGCAGGACGTCGTGGCCTTAGTACAGTTCACGAAGGCTAAAGAGAAGTAAGACCTTCGTTTAAGAATCGAAAAAAATTTCAGGAAACGATGCCGAAAATTGATGGGCTGCAGCTACGCCCCGTTGGCGGGCTCCTTCTTTTTCTTGAGCATCCAACCTTGATGACTCTAGAATTAGAACAATGAAATCTGGATCGTTATGAAAGCCACAGTTCTAACCGTTCGGCTCGTCATGGCCTTGTCCCTTAGCCCGGTACCTGTGGGTGCACGGCGACAGCTGTTAGAATGACGAGTGGCCTTCGGAGACTATGGCATGTACAGTGACCAGGAACGCGCCGATCAGCGAGCGATGTATGCGAAGTGTTTTGCAGCAAGGATAAACACTTTCCGCGGGCAACTACAGTCCTGCCGGGACGGCCTCGAGAACTTCGTTCGCCATGTGAGGCGACTCGGTTCATCGCGCTATGCTCAAATCGGCGCGGTAGGAGTCCAAGAATCTGACCGGAATTAAGACGGAGGTATGCACTGATGAAAAATTTGACGTGGATCGCGCTACTGGCGGCTGGGATGGGGCTCGGGCTTGCCGCGCCGGCTCTATCGCACCATTCGCATGCGATGTTTGATCACGATCAGGAACTTACCCTAACCGGGACGGTGACGGTGATGTCGTTCCGAAATCCGCATGTCTTTCTCTATGTCGATGTCGAGGAAGAGAACGGCGAGACGGTGAATTACTGGATCGAGATGTCGAACCTCCCGAACATGATCCGCCGCGGCATCGGGGTGAATACGTTCAAGCCGGGCGACGTGATTACCGTTCACATGCATCCGCTGAAGGACGGGCGTCCCGGCGGCAGCTACACCACGGTTGTCGCCGCCGACGGGATCACCTACGACTAACACGCGTCGCTTTGGGCACCTAGGACGCGAGAGTGAATTGAGACGGGAGGAAAAGTCGTGAGAACAAATCAGACGGCGATGCTTTCTTTGGCCGCGCTGCTTATCGGCCTGTCCATTGGCATGCCGGCGGTGGCACAGGACGTTTTCACCACCGAGGACTTTCGCCAGGACCGCGAGCATTGGACCGACCCGGCTTACTACCGAAACAATACAGTTGGTCAGCTCCGGGGCATGGCCTTGGACCTTGCCAGCGAGGGCGGTACGGGCCAGGTCGGGAGCGCCAGGCTGTACGGTTCGGAAGGCACGGGTCAGGTGGGCGCTGTGGATCTGGCGAGCCCATATCCTTACACGAGCGCGGCCGAGCACTATCAGGCGTGGCGCGACCAGGCCGGCGGCGGCACCCAACACACGATCGAGACCATTCCCAATTGGAGCGGCCGCTGGGCTGGCGGAGGCAGGGGATTGGGCGGCGGGGGGAATCCGGCGAGCTCGGTCGCCGCGATGCTGACACCGCAACATCAGGAGTATTTCGTTCAGGATGTGAAGGCCAGAGCTGAGGGACGTATTTGGAGCGCAGGCGCCATTTGCCTTCCGGGCGGCTTTATGTCTTCGGTGACCAACGTCGAAGAGTTCATCGTTACGCCCGAGAGAACATGGACACTGGGCGCGGGGAATGGAGGGAACTACATCCGCTGGATCTACACCGATGACAGTGGACACAGCGCCGAGGATTTTCAGTATCCCAAATGGCACGGCGAATCGATCGGTTTCTGGGACGGCGACGCACTGATCGTCCACACCAACCAGATCAGGGGATGGAAGGGAGGTCTGTCTGAATTCACTGACAATTTGGAGACCGTCGAGCGCTACCGGCGCGTGGGCGACGCCATCGAGGGCGAGATCACGCTCTACGATTCCGAGGTCTTTGTGGGGCCCACGCACTCGACGCTCACTTTTGATCTCGATCCCGAGACCCGTCCCGAGCTGAGGCCGCTGTTTAACAGTTGCACCGACACCAACGGACCGTCGGCCAAGGTTTACATGGACGAGGGGGGCTTCCTCAACGAGCGTATTCCGGGCGATCCCCTCTATTGGGATGCCACCGATCCGCGCCCGTGGAACACCTACCTGAACCAAAGCGACGAGAGATTTGAGCAGTACCGTAGGGCAGGAGGAACGCTGCGCGAACGCTAGCAGCCCGTGGTTAAAGTCCACTTCACAGATTCAAACGGACCCGATGCGACCGTATCGCGAAGAATGATGAGTGAAGGAGGACGGGATATGGGCATGGGACGAAAGAGACGACGCCAGGAATCGCTGTGGATCGCGACACAGGAGTTGCCGCGGACCAAAGGACACGTGTTCTACGAACGGGTGAACCGGATTCTGGAAGAAGACGGATTCGACCCGTTTGTTGAAGAAGCCTGCCAGAAGTTCTACGCCCCGGTGATGGGTCGGCCCGGTGTCGTGCCGGGTGTGTACTTTCGGATGCTGCTGGTCGGCTACTTCGAAGGGATTGACTCGGAACGCGGCATCGCCTGGCGGTGTGCCGACTCGCTGAGCCTGCGGGAGTTTCTGGGCATTGGGCTGACCGATGGTACCCCGGATCATTCCAGCGTGTCGCGGACACGCCGGCTGATCGATCTGGAAACCCATGCCCAGGTGTTCCACTGGATGCTGGAGCGGCTGGCCGGGCACGGGTTGATCGACGGGAAGACGGTTGGCGTGGACGCGACGACGCTGGAAGCGAACGCGGCAATGCGGTCGATCGTGCGGCGAGACACCAGGAACAGTTATGAGGACTTTCTGAAGGAGTTGGCCCACGCTTCGGGCATTGAAACGCCGACACGAGCCGAACTGGCGCGACTGGACCGGAAACGGCCGAAGAAGGGATCGAACGACGACTGGGTGCATCCCGACGACGCGGATGCGCAGATCACCAAGATGAAAGACGGCCGCACGCATTTGGCTCACAAGCTGGAACACGCTGTGGATATGAAGACCGGCGTCGTGCTGGGGGTGACGGTTCAGGGTGCTGCCACCGGGGATACGACGACAATCAAAGAGACGTTGATCCGCACGGCCGAGAACATGGAGAAGCTGGCAAGCAACCCGAAAACCGAAGCGCAGATTCGAGAAGATTGGTTTTCTGAAGTCGTCGCCGATAAGGGATATCACAGCAACGAAACGATGGTCGATCTTCGCGAATTGGGGATACGCACCTACATCTCGGAACCGGATCGGGGCCGTCGCCGCTGGAAGAACAAGCCGGACGAACAACAGGCTGTCTATGCCAATCGCCGTCGAATCCGTGGAGAACGCGGCAAGGAGTTGTTGCGGCATCGCGGCATGATGCTGGAACGACCCTTCGCTCACGGTCTGGAAACCGGCGGCATGCGACGGGTTCACCTTCGAGGACGGGAAAATATCCTGAAACGGATCCTGGTTCACTACGCGGCCTTGAACCTGGCGTTGATCCTGCGCCAGAAGTTCGGGCAGGGCACGCCACGGAGCCTGCAGGACCGGTCTGCGGCATACTTTGCCGCTCAAATCGTGCTCTTCTGCGTCCAGATGGCGCTTCAAACGCATCATGAACTCCGTCAGCTGGATATCGAGCCCAACGTGGCTATCGAATCCGACGTTACGACTGTGTCAGAGAATCTCACTTCTGCCACGGGCTGCTAGGCCCCTAAAGCAAACGAAAAATCTGATTTAGCCTCTATCCCGCTGATACAAAGAATCTTCAAGCTCATTCGGGCACCTGACGCTGCCTCCCGCCTGGCCTTGGCGGGTCGTCCCGAATCTCCCGGGCACATTCGTCATACTCAACAGGTTCTTGGTTAGCAGAGTCTCAGTGCCCCATAACCGGCTTTGGCTTCATCCGAGAACGGCCACTTTTCAAATGACGACAAGGCGATTTGTTAGGACTTGAGAATCATTTTCAGCGGTAGACAGGGACGGACGTGTCTTGCGCAAGAGGCCAAACGGTACACCAACGGGTTGAGAAAGTTGCAAGCTGCGTCGGCGTCGTAACAAAAACGTAAGACTCGTCTTCGTGTGGTAGTAAGATTACATAAATTGTCTAGGAACAGTTGTCTTTAGGAGCGGCTGCGCAACTGAGACTGCTCACTTTATGATAACGAGTTCACGATCTAGAGGAGGTTTCGATGGCGAAATCTGTAGCAGTTTTGATCGGCATTCTGGCCCTGGCAGTTGTCGTGGGACCACTGGACGCACATCACGGCCGTGGGAACACCTATGACATGGAGACCGAATTGACACTGAAGGGCAGGGTGTCCGAAGTGTCCTGGCGCAATCCTCACGTCGTGATTTATATAGACGCGGAAGACGAGGATGGCAATGTCGTCACCTGGGGTTTTGAGAACGCCGGAGTCGCCCGGTTGGCCCGTCTGGGCTATGGTCGGAATACGCTGAAGGTTGGCCAGGAAATCACCGCTGTCGTGAATCCTTCCGCTGCGGGCGCACCCACGGCTGTTGTGGTGGAAGTTATTCTTGAAGATGGCTCCATCATCATGTCGCGACGTCGCGGTGGAAATCCTTTAGATTAGCCGAGGGACACCGCGATTCGGGTCCTGATCGTTACAAAGCCACGTCTTGCGGTCACGGCCAAAACCGTGAAGGAGGTTTGCAAAAAATAATGATGAGTCGTCTCCTAAACTGCGTCATGGTGTCGGCCCTGGTTCTTTCGTTCGGGTTAGTGTCCGACGTGTCCGGCCAGGAGCCGGCGTCGGGCGACTTCGACCGGCGAGATTTCTCGGGGATTTACCTTTTACGCGACTCAGTCAGCGAATTTGCGAGTTTTGGCCCGGATACCCGGCCCCAACTGACTCCACGTGCCATGGAGATCGTACGGAACCGTATTCCAGTGCCTGGCACGGCGGCCCGAAGTCATCCTCTGTCACCGGATGTTTCCTACCCGCATGAATCCAATAGCCCCGAATACCAGTGCAATCCATTGGGTTTTCCTAAGATCCTCAAAAATGGTGAGCAAGTAGAATTCCTCATGTTTTCCGACAGGATGTTGCAGGTCTTCCAGTGGGAGCACCGAATACGATACATCTGGCTTGACGGCCGGGAATTGCCATCAGGCGAGAACCTCGACAACCTCGGCCCAGCCTGGTATGGACATTCCGTCGGCCGTTGGGAGGGAGACACGCTTGTCGTGAACACCGTTGGCGTGGATGAGAGGGCCTGGCTGGACCGGCCGGGTCATCCACGCAGTCTGTACGGACGGATCGAAGAGCGCTACAGGCGGGTCGACTCCGATGCGATAGAGGTGGAATTGACGCTTTATGATCCGCTGAACTACACGGCCCCCTGGCAGGGAGCGCCCAAAACCTTCCACCGTGAGTCGCCCGAAAACTATACCTTCTATGGATGGCCGGGGTTGTTCTCCGGAGTGACAGAATCCATCTGCGCTCCGATGGACGAGGTGGATACATACAACGAAGGGTTTCGAGATCCTGGGGCCTTGGGGCCCGACGAGTAAACGCGGCTTTGAGGCCGTTTTTATCGGGTGGCACCCCGCGCAGCGAATTCCATCATGGCCCGGAACCGAACAATTCCACTCACGAGGCCGGAGATACGGGTGCAGTCGACCTGCCACTCAACTCGAAACGCCGCTTAGTTTGCTGAAAACATTGTCAATTAGGAAGGAAGACCGCACAGCTGCGCCTACTTGAAAGAGGAGTCCAGATACAGGACTCGAGAATGTAATTCAAGGATGTTTAGGGCACCGGGACTCGTTCCTTCAGATCCTCGGACCAGATTCCGATGACGTGAATCCGATCGTCGATGGCCGGTTCGGCTCGTTTAAGAACCCAAAGCCTCTGTCCGCATTCTAGATCTCGTCGACGAGTTCTGGCCGCCGGTCTAGGTGATCCGTAACTTGTTCGTAGGCCATGGCAAATTCCAGAACCCTCTGGTCCTCCCCGAACCGTCCCATGACCTGCATACCCATGGGTCGGCCTCGCTGATCGAACCCCACCGGTACGTTGACCACTGGGAGGCCAGCCAAGGTCCCCCCAATTACGACCTCCATCCAGCGATGGTAGGTGTCCATCCGAACGCTGTTGATGGAATCGGGCCAGTGAATCTCTTTTGAGAAAGGAAATACCTGAGCAGTTGGCAAAACCAAAAAGTCGTACTGATCAAAGAGAGAAACCAAAGCACGGAACCAGTCCGCACGGGCAATTCCTGCCTGGTATACATCCGCCCCCGAAGCGCCGAACGATCCCTCGATCTCCCATATGGCTTCGGGCTTTAGCAGCGTCCGAGTGTCGGGGTCGTCGTAGAGCGCTCTCGTTCCGTGACGGGTCCAATGGCGCAAGGTCAGCCAGGTCCGCCAAAGCCGGTCCATGTCGTACTGTGGCCTGCACGACTCGACGATCGCGCCCTCTCTCGTGAGACCGCCGAGGCTGGCTTCACAGAGTTCGAGAATGCCAGGTTCGATGTTGAGATAGCCTTCATAATTTCCCATCCACCCGATCTTAAGGCCCAGCAGATCACGCGCCCTGAATTCCTCAAAAGGCGGTATTTCATCCCTGAGTGTCAGCGGTTGGCCGGAATCGTAGCCGGCGATACTGTGCAAAAGGCGAATTGTATCTTCACTGTTGCGCCCCATCGGACCACCTGTGGACATCTGCTGGTAAAATAGGTCGCCTCCGCCACCTCCCGGCACTCGCCCCTGACTGGGCCTAAAGCCGATCACGTTGTTGAAGGCACCAGGATTGCGAAGCGACCCCATCAAGTCACTACCATCGGCCACCGGAAGCATGTGTGTTCCAAGACCACATGCGGCGCCGCCACTGCTACCACCTGCCGTCAGTTCCGGATCGTATGCACTGCCTGTGGCACCGAATACAGGATTGTATGATTGCGAACCCATACCAAATTCAGGCACATTAGTCTTTCCTATGAAGATCGCGCCCTGGCCTCGGATTCTGCCGATCATGAAACTATCTTGTTCCGCCACGATGCCCGCGTAGATCGGAGAGCCGTTGCTCGTTGGAAAGCCTTCCGCATCGGACAGGTCCTTGACGGCATGCGGCATACCGTGCATCCAACCCCAATATTCGCCGCGGGCCAGGGCTTGATCGGCGAGTTCCGCCTGGCTGATCAGCACATCGTCGTCGGTCATGCTGACGATGGCATTGTAGACAGGATTGTAACGGTGAATCTTTTGCAGATACGCCTGCATCACCTCGACGCAACTAACTTGTCTTTGTTGGATGGCCGTCGACAGTTGCGACGCGCTGAAGCCGACGAGATCGGCTGACAGTTGATTCGCCATGAGTCTACTTGAACGGCCGGCGGGGCATGCCATCGCGACACCCAAGCCCGTCGCACTGCCAATGAACTCTCGTCGATTCATATCTTCCCCTTCGCGTGATTAACCGAGAGACCGGCTTCTGTCCCGACAGCAGCAATTCCTCGTTAACGGGTTGCTCTCCAGGCCAGCTAGAGCAGGCCATGCCCCGCGTCCAATGGCCGGATTGGCGCTGTCCCTACAATCGGCCGGCCCGACGTTCGGTCGGAGCGTTATGGGTGTCTTCAGTTTGCCGTCTCCCACTCCTCTTCCGTTGCCGGCTGCTTCTGGTACTCCATCACCATACGCCAAGCCCCGCCTTTCCGCACAAGTAGCCCTTCGAAATGGAGGGTGACGACCGTCTGATTCCCATCCTCCGGTTTCAGCGTGTACCGGAAGATACCGGTCTCGTGTGCTGTCGTCTCGTCGTGAAGCCGCTGGGTGAATCGGAAGGTGACGCTGGCCTGGGCCTTTCCATCGCGAGTTTCGAGGAAACCCCGCTCCCATCCCGCGAGTGCCTGCTCAATTGGATAGCTGGTCCCCGATCGCAAGTCGACCAGCACCGCTTCGGGATGATAGAGCCGGCTGTAGCCCTCGAAATCACCTTCCTCGACAGTCCGGGCTATCTCGGCCCAATAGCCGTTGAGTTCGGCGATGACCTAGGCGTTGACAACTGAGGGGAAGAGAAGGATCAGACCGAGAATCGAGAGCCAAATCAAAGTTGACTTCATTGGAGCCTCCGAACGTCGTGGGGAAGTCGTTGATCGGCTTGTGTGCCGCATAACGGACCTTGGCTCACCTGCGGCGACCACCTCTTTTCAATTCAATTGAATACCGTGGCCGCCGTCTGGAGCAGCCGCTTGTTAGCCGTTCAAAACCTACCGGTTTGGCCGTGACAGCCCAACCGAGTGGAAGAATTGAGCCAACGCTTCCTGCTCTCCGGGAACGTCAACGTGGGTAATCGAAGAGATGAGCCCGCGCCCGTCAAACTCCAAGCGCTGCTCGCAACGATACGTATGGGCCACACCGGCATGCTTAACGTGATCACTGAATTCCACGATTATGCCACCTTGCTGGGCTGAGCAAACTTTGCTTTCGTACTGAACGTCGTCTAGCAGCCCGTGGCAGAAGTGAGATTCTCTGACACAGTCGTAACGTCGGATTCGATAGCCACGTTGGGCTCGATATCCAGCTGACGGAGTTCATGATGCGTTTGAAGCGCCATCTGGACGCAGAAGAGCACGATTTGAGCGGCAAAGTATGCCGCAGACCGGTCCTGCAGGCTCCGTGGCGTGCCCTGCCCGAACTTCTGGCGCAGGATCAACGCCAGGTTCAAGGCCGCGTAGTGAACCAGGATCCGTTTCAGGATATTTTCCCGTCCTCGAAGGTGAACCCGTCGCATGCCGCCGGTTTCCAGACCGTGAGCGAAGGGTCGTTCCAGCATCATGCCGCGATGCCGCAACAACTCCTTGCCGCGTTCTCCACGGATTCGACGGCGATTGGCATAGACAGCCTGTTGTTCGTCCGGCTTGTTCTTCCAGCGGCGACGGCCCCGATCCGGTTCCGAGATGTAGGTGCGTATCCCCAATTCGCGAAGATCGACCATCGTTTCGTTGCTGTGATATCCCTTATCGGCGACGACTTCAGAAAACCAATCTTCTCGAATCTGCGCTTCGGTTTTCGGGTTGCTTGCCAGCTTCTCCATGTTCTCGGCCGTGCGGATCAACGTCTCTTTGATTGTCGTCGTATCCCCGGTGGCAGCACCCTGAACCGTCACCCCCAGCACGACGCCGGTCTTCATATCCACAGCGTGTTCCAGCTTGTGAGCCAAATGCGTGCGGCCGTCTTTCATCTTGGTGATCTGCGCATCCGCGTCGTCGGGATGCACCCAGTCGTCGTTCGATCCCTTCTTCGGCCGTTTCCGGTCCAGTCGCGCCAGTTCGGCTCGTGTCGGCGTTTCAATGCCCGAAGCGTGGGCCAACTCCTTCAGAAAGTCCTCATAACTGTTCCTGGTGTCTCGCCGCACGATCGACCGCATTGCCGCGTTCGCTTCCAGCGTCGTCGCGTCCACGCCAACCGTCTTCCCGTCGATCAACCCGTGCCCGGCCAGCCGCTCCAGCATCCAGTGGAACACCTGGGCATGGGTTTCCAGATCGATCAGCCGGCGTGTCCGCGACACGCTGGAATGATCCGGGGTACCATCGGTCAGCCCAATGCCCAGAAACTCCCGCAGGCTCAGCGAGTCGGCACACCGCCAGGCGATGCCGCGTTCCGAGTCAATCCCTTCGAAGTAGCCGACCAGCAGCATCCGAAAGTACACACCCGGCACGACACCGGGCCGACCCATCACCGGGGCGTAGAACTTCTGGCAGGCTTCTTCAACAAACGGGTCGAATCCGTCTTCTTCCAGAATCCGGTTCACCCGTTCGTAGAACACGTGTCCTTTGGTCCGCGGCAACTCCTGTGTCGCGATCCACAGCGATTCCTGGCGTCGTCTCTTTCGTCCCATGCCCATATCCCGTCCTCCTTCACTCATCATTCTTCGCGATACGGTCGCATCGGGTCCGTTTGAATCTGTGAAGTGGACTTTAACCACGGGCTGCTAGCGTTCGCGCTGCCCAATCTCCGTGTTCGCGATATGACCCGATGACTGCTTCGGGGCCAAGATGTGCTGTCCCGGCTATCTCGTACCGACAGTTGGGAGCTAGACAGGCTGCTGTCGAAGCATAGTCTTCATCATCCAGGCTACCGGCGAATCTCCGAGCAAGAGTTATCGGTTTCATCATTGCAGGGCCCTCTACCCGCGCTTGATACGGCTCACATAGTAATAGGCTGCAGTCAGAGACGTTTGACTCCACCGTGCCTTGCCGTCTATTAAACACACCGACCACGGTGGCACCAAAGACTATGTTGCGATCTTTCTCTAGGGCGTGTTAACACTAACGTAGTGCCTCGACGATGAGAGCGAAGTGAAGGAAGGCGAGGAACATGACGTCGAGTTTATCGAAACGGGAGAAGATACGCCGGAAACCCTTGAGTCGGCGGAAGAGCCTCTCGACTTCGTTCCTGCGGCGGTAGAGCACGCGGTCGTATTCCCACGGCTCCAGGCGGTTGCGCTTGGGCGGCACGACGGGAATCCACCCAAAATCCAGAGCCAATTGGCGGGTCTGGTCGTCCTGGTAGGCACGGTCCATCAGCAGCGGTAGCGGCTCGGGTAGTGGCCCCAGACCGGCGAGCAGCTCGCGGCCCTGCGGGGCGTCGTGCGCTTGGCCGGGCGAGAGCGCAAACGTTATCGCCGTTCGAGCATTCGCGGCAACCAGATGAATCTTGGTGGTCCATCCACCGCGGGATTTGCCGATCGCTTGCGGACCGTTTTTTTTAACGCTCCCGTGCCGTCGGGATGAACCTTCACAATGGTCGAGTCCATCGAAACGGCTTCGACCCGGATGCGGACCAGTTGCTCGCGCTGGAGTTTCTCGAAGACGGCGTCGAGCACGCCGTTCTTGGACCAGCGGTTCATCCGGGTGTAGATGGTGTGCCAGTTGCCAAAGCGCTTGGGCAGACCGCGCCACTTGCAGCCCTGCTCAGCCACATACAAAATGGCGTTCAAGACCGTCAGGTTCGAAAGACTGACGTTGCCCCGCTGACGCGGCAGTTCCGGCTCGATGCGACAATACTGCTCCTGTGTGATCTCCATGCGTGATTATAAAACATTCATGCTCATTAGTGTTAACACGCCCTAGTTTAAGCTGAGGCGATCCCACCGCAGAACAGAAACTAGTGACCTGTACCACCCGAATCGGGAGCAGCGCCGGTGGGTCTTGCCGGGGAGATCGAGGCGCGAGACGGAAGTCGATGTCTTCACATCGACGACGGCTCGCAACAAAGATATCGCCGGCAACCCCCATCGGCCCAAAGGGTTCGGGCGTTACGGCATTGTCTTCGTTGTCGTCGTCGCCTCGCAATGTGGGGCCATTTACTCGTTGCCGACTCCTAAAATCCAACGCCGTTTGGCCCGAACGCGGCTCCCGATTCGGATGGTACAGGCCACTAGACTGTTGTATTTGCAGTTTAATTCCCTAACCCATTAGGCTGCGATGCGATCACATGAACATATAGTCGGCTTACCGAAAAGCGGTGAATCGAGATCTCAACTTCCGACAAGGGGATTCCCCAGGACTTGACCTCGAAAATCACGACACCGGCACCCGTTCCCTCGGTTCTTCAAACCGGTTCAGGACGATGTTGGACTGCTGAGCCGTAGCCTGATCGCTCGTGTTCCCCCTGATCAGATATTGAGATCGTTGTACGATGATCCCCATCTCGTCATTGCTAAAGTGCTGTTGTGTTGACTATGCTTCGATCAGTTTGAGAATGGGAGGATCGGATATGACAACGTCACCTCGTTACTTAGTTAGTCTTCTTGTTTCTGCCTTCATTTCTACCGTGGCCCTGAGTTGGGGTCCTCAGGTAGCCAATTCGCAACAAGTTGCTCCGGAGAGCAATCAAGGGTTCAACGCGACGGCAAAACAGGTCGTTGACCTGGGACCCGAGATCGAGGCCATGGAGGGTCGCCAATTGAGGATGCGGCTGATTACGATAGAACCCGGCGGTTACAACGCCATACATAGTCATGAGGATCGTCCCGTCGTGGTTTATTTCCTCCAAGGGATGGACACAGTAACGTTTGGGGACGGCACTGCGAAGGTATTTCGACCTAGGGATACTTCTTTCGCAAACAAAGATACGACGCACTGGCACCGGAATGATGGAGAAGAACCTGTCGTTTTTGTTGCCGTAGACGTCTTTCATAACGCGCAGTGAACTGACGTCGCTGAAACGGTGGACTACTTGCTGTCAGAGCCGCCGAAGTGTCCGCGATGCATGACGGCAATTGCGCAAGAGAGTTTGGTGTAGTGGCGAGTAGGGGACCGGCACCCGTTCCTTACAGTTTCTCAAACTAGGTCTCGGCGACGATGCTCTGGGATGCTATCCATTGCTTGCCGGGGGTTCGGCGCGAGACAACCGAATCACGGCAGGACCGCGATTGCCTCGATTTCGACCTTATAAGCCGGATCGGCCAGTTGCTGAATTTGCACTAAAGTGTTTGCCGGTGGATTAGCGCCCACATACTTAGCCCGCACGGCAGCTACTTCCGAATCACGAAACTCCTGAATACTGGTAACGAACGTCGTCGTCTTGGCTACATGACTGAAGTCGGCCCCATGGGATTCCAATGCCGTCGCCAGATTGGTCATGGCTTGCTCCAGTTGTTCCTTCATCCCCGGTCCAACGACTTCGCCTTGAGAAGTGACGCCAACCTGGCCGGCAATGAACAAGAGCTTGCCGGCCTTGACCACGTGAGTGTAGGTCTGCGGCCGTGGCGTCGAGAGACCCTCCGGATTGTTCTTTTCCAACTCTTGAGCGGCTGCCGGCACCACCGCCAGCAAAAGCACCGCAAGAAATCTAATGATGGTTTTCATAACCTTGCTTTTACCACAGTATGGCCGCCGCGAGCAGGTAATAGCGTGTCCACGAAACGATTCTTCTTTTGAATCTCCGTTAAGTTAAGAGAACAGGGTTTCTCGGGCGCTTACCTGGGAAAATTAAGGCACCGGGACGCGCTCCTTCAGTTCTTCAAACCCGTTCAAGACGATGTTGATTTGAGGTGGCTTTGCCTCGCTGTCTGTGAGCGAGTTATCCTGGACCATCACGAATCGCTCAACAGCGTGACACCGGCAGACGTAATCTTCGCACCCCATCACCACAGCCTCTCCAGTAGGGAAAGGATCAAGCAGTGAACCCTGGCCGAACGCCGGATCGCCAATCTTACGACTGGTGTGGAATACCTTGAAATCCGTCTCTTAGAAAAGCAGTGGTTTTGTGCGAATTATTCTGACGACGCACATCCGGTATGGAGTCTCATACCTAAACTTCAGCGGCGATCGGGTGATGAGCCTCGGTGGGACGATCCAGGGCTGAGGAGTGACCGATTGACGTCGGCACCGCTCCCTTGAAAATGGGTGCGCGGCCACCGCATCAACTTCGTTCGTCTTTCTTTCAGGTCTGACCAGCGTGAGGCTAGCGACCTAACTGTCTGCCGTCCGGCATGATCACGGAGTTGCTTGAGACGCGGTTCAAGGAACTGTTTCTCGCAAGAGAGGCTGTGACCGTCACCACATCCCCAACCTTCAACGAACCCGGGGGCCAGCCTCGCCGGAACAGTCTGGATGGATTTGAACCCCCGGCGAGTTCCACTTCCCAATTCGTGACGTTCCCGGCCTCATCGACCTCATCCATGTAGAACCATATATGTGGATTATTCCACTGCACCTGCGTCACGGTTCCCCTGATCGTGACCGGCGGGTCCTCCGTGCGGTACACCGCGGGCCTCGAGTGGTGTGCAACTGCGGAAGCGGCGAAGCAGAAAATAAGACAGGCGGCTTGAACAGTTCGGAACATCTGCATACCTCCTTAGCCGCCCAACCATTGCGGCGTCTGGGCTAGCGTACAGAACTATGATTGCGGGATCAAAGCAAAATTGTTCTCCTGGCCGCAAGGTCGCATCCAAACAAACCTGAGAATGACCTGTCTATAAGTATGGACCGTCCCAATCCTCGGCAGACCCGATCCCGTATTTGGCAGGAAACAGATACATAGTCAGTAGATTCAAGACGATTAATGTCACTGAACGAATCGGTTACAGGTTACGCGGACGTCTTCGGGTAACAGAGGGGTAGCGGCAGTCCAAGTTTTAGTGTCCGTTTCCTGAATTTTTCAACTCCCAACAAGAGGAATCAACAGGACTTGAGAATTGTTTTCACTGTTATTCGCGGCACTTGCACTCGTTCCTTCAGCCCCTCAACCCGGTTCAGGACGACGTTGATTTGGCGAGGTATCTCACCATCAGCACTGAGAGTGAATTGTTTACTGCACAAGAAAAGAACGGATTGATCATCGACTCTCTCGTTCACGCTCCAACTGATCCAGATAGAGCTGTTCGTAACGCTGAACGAGCTGTGCATAGCCCTCAGGGTCAATAAACCGGTTCGGATCGTAGGTGTCACCGGGTTGGTATTTGTCGTGAAGGCCGAATTGATTCGAGTGTGACGAAACCCAGATGTCGAAGTTTCCAATGAGCTGCTTCTGTTTCTCGAAGGTCTGGGCGTACTCCTCGATGATTTGCGGGTTGCCGGGAGTGTCCAGGAGTTCTACTCCCTGGTTGATCCCGCCCATGTTGACGATTAGAACGCGATAAGTGCGCCCAGCGTCCTCGGTTGCGAACGTGAAACTCGTTGCCCCCTTCGTGTGACCGGAGTGATGGTGTACGGTGAGTTCGGTTGTGCCTAGCTGGACCTTGTCTCCGTCCTGGAGTCGCCGATCGACGGTCACGGGCTCGTATAGCTGCCCTCGCCCTTCAGGAAATCGGAAGTCAGTATTGCCGCCATCTTCCAGCATCGCCACGTCGCCCTCGTGCATCAGCAATCTCGCCCCCGTCAGACGTTTGATTTCAGCCATTCCCGCCACATGGTCCCAATGACCATGGGTAGCGAGAAGCAATCTGATGTCATCGAAGCTGAAGCCAAGGGATTCAATGTTTGCTCTGATCATCGGGACCGAGCTGTCAACACCCGTATTGACTAGAATATGTCCATCCGATGTCGTAATGAGATACGAGGCGAGGTTATGCGTACCCACGTAATGCAGGTTCCCAACGATACGCACGGGTGAGATCGGTCTTATCCAATCCTCGTTCGTAATGGGACGTTGAACTCGGGTCACCTGCGCCGTAGCGCCAATACCCGCGCATGCGATGAAACCTATAGTTGCAATAAGTCTGAGACGCATACAGAAGCTCCTTCGTTGGCGATTTGTCACCCGGAATCGCTCCTACGGTACCCATTCCTTCAGTTCTTCAAAGCAATTCTGGATTTATACAAGCGAGGACTGCGATGTCTTGCCAACCGGAGTGGATTGAGAAAACGCTCTCCATCTCTGGCCACAGCGTACTGCTCGATGTCACGTGGAAGAATCAAGGTCAGTTTCGAAGAGCGGTATGGGCGACCGAGGCTGCAGGTCGTCGGCACCGACCAAGACCCCTTCGGCATCGAGCTAGGGAGCATCGAGCGACAGCTGGCTGTTCGACATCAGCGACATCGCCAGTACGCTCGCAATAAGAAACTCTGAAACGCCCGAATACTTCACTGGATTCACCTAAAAAAAGGCGTTCCCGGCTCACGCCGGCTCTATGTAAGAACTGTTGATTTGCGCGACGGATGTCACGCCCGCTTCCTGCATCACCCGCCGGAACTCCTCACTCAGAATGCTAAGGACCTGCCGGACCCCCGCCTGACCGAAAGATCCGAGTCCCCATACATAGGGCCGCCCGACACAAATGGCGTCGGCACCGAGTGCCAGCGCTTTGAAGATGTCGGTGCCACGACGAAAGCCACCGTCGATGAGTATGGGAATCCTGCCACGCACGGCCGCTACGATTTCGGGCAGGCTCTCGATCGTTGAGCGGCCACTCGCTTCCGCCCGGCCACCATGATTCGAGACGATGATGCCGTCCACACCATGCTGCAGACACAGTGCGGCATCTTGCGCGGTCACGATGCCCTTCAGCATGACCCGCATGGAGGTCGCGGATTTAAGCCTTTCCACGAAATCCCAGGTCAATCCGGACGCCTGGGTGCTTTCCACGCCTGTGAGGTCGATGCCGGTCCACATGGCCCGGTTCCTCAACCGCTCCGCGGGCGGGCCTTCAATGTGACAGGCAGCACAGTCGGCGGTGTCCATTCTTCGGTAGCGCTCGAAGGTCTCCATATTCCGCGGTGCGGCGCGGTCGACCGTGATGGCGACGACGGGGCATCCAGCCTGCTCGGCCCGCCGGGTCAGACCTTCGGCGACGTGCCAGTGATTCGATGGGTAGAGCTGAAACCACACCGGGGCGCCCCGTGCAGCCGTCACATCCTCAACGGTCCGGCTGGTCTGCGTCGACAGGATCTGCGTGTGCCCCCCGGTTCTGGCGCCTCGTGCCGCGGCGACTTCGCCTTCAGGATGGTACTTGCCCTGTCCGCCAACCGGCGACAGCGCGATCGGCGTTTCCCAGCGTTCGCCGAAAATACTCGTCGCAGTGTCCACCTGCCGGACGTCCACCATTCGCCGGGCGCGGATGCGAAACCGTTCGAAACCCGTGCGGTTGGCTAACACGGTCTCATCACCGTCCGTACCCGAAACCGTATAGCCGTAGTGAGCCGGCAACATGCGCATCTTGGCTGCGGGTTCGAAATCGAACACATTTAGTGCTTCTTCCGCTGCTTCGATGAGGGCGACGGGCAAATCGTCCTGTGCCCAGAGTTTTTGTGTCAGCAACGGCAAAACCCCGGCACCCGCAAGCAACGGTGTGCCCGCAAGGAACCGGAGAAAACCACGTCGGTTAGCGATCGACTCTCTTCTATATGACATTACTCCTCCGTTCGCTTCTTCAGCACCCATGGCCACACATTCACCCGGATAGTCCCCCGGAGCTTTTCGCCCGATTGTACCTCTGATCACTCGAATCTTGCCTGTCAGACAGAAGAAAGGCTCGAGGACGGCAGTGCATGGTATTGAGTAATAGGCACTCAAACTCGTCTATACCCAGACTAAGCTGTTCTTCGATCCCTGCCTGGTGAGCTCCAATCCTCCACTTTGATCTCTGCCGCTTGGCCGCTCAGGCACGAGGAAGTGTAGGGGACTGTACCGGCAAGTGGATGTTCGCTGCTTGGTCTTCGCGAGGCTCGATCCTTGGTTGGCGAGGTCCATTCCGCCCAAAATCCAAGACATCGAACGGCTCATTCTCTATTTCGAAAGCGTCTCAGGTGTCTAGAAAACCCTGGGAAGTCCAGAAATCAAGGCACCGGCACCCGTTCCTCAGTTCTTCAAACCAGTTGAGGATCACGACAATCTGGGGTGATGCGACGTTCTCGTCAGTGACATAGGCGATCCATTTGCCATCGGGCGAAAACGATGGGGCCCCTTCGTTTGCCTCCGAGCCGAGCAACGGTTCCCACGATTACTCGCCGTCCATTTCGAGCAATCCGATGTCTGGACCATAGTTAAAGATCATCGTCAGCCCGTCTCGAGCCACTTAAATTGACAGTACGTACCGCCAGGGCCGATGACTTGCGCCAGGGAAACGAGGTGAACGAGCAAGATAATCGCGTCGCGCATCGCCACATTCGACCGATCCAGGCACGGACCACAAGTCCCCTGATATCAGTCAGACTTATAATGCGCCACCCTCATCCGCCCGTGCTATCTTCGTCCGCCGACACGATTGACAAACAATTCTGCGAAAACTAGACTGTGCCCAAAGCACGGGGCAGCATGCCCCCATCCTCTCTCAGGGGGGGCGATCTTATGTAATCTCGGTTCCGCCGTTGCTCAGGAGGTTTTTGTATGTTCCGGACTCTACAAATCGCGTTGATTTGTTTCTGCTTCGCGGCCGTGGCCGTGGCGCACCACTCCACGATTGCCCTATACCGCGAGGATGCGACGATCACGCTGGAGGGAACTGTGACGCAGGTGGAGTGGCGGAACCCGCACATATGGTTCTACATCGATGTCGTCGGTGACGAGGGTAACGTCACGAACTGGGGCGTGGAATTCCAGACCCCTCCCTTGAGAATGCTCAGGAGGGGCTGGACGGCGGAATCGTTGCAGGTTGGCGACGTGGTCACGGTGGAAGGTTCTCTCCCGAGAAACAGTGAACTCATCCGCGTCTTGAGCCGGACCACGATCCTGCCGGACGGCAGAGAACTGGGCGGCAGATGAAAAACGAATTCGGCGCGATAGTCCCGGTCAAACCCGGACAACGTTAAAGAAATTTGATGGGGTCACCCTGCACCCGCACGATTCCACAAGAGGTATTGACATGAGGAATGGCATTCAGCTTTCAATTTGTTTCGTGATTCTAGTCAGCGCCGTCATGCTTTCCCCCGTCCCTGCCGACGCCCAAACGGATTGGGATCCGCGGGATTTCGGGGGCATTTGGCACAACAGCACAAGAGACATCACGGTGGCGTTGCAGCCCGGCGAGGAGATCGCGTTTACACGCTATGGCGCCGAGCAGCACCGGACCTTCGATCTTAAGGACTATTCCACCAAGGGATGCCTGCACAAGGGGCTCACCCGGCAGTTGCTTTCGAACGCTCTTTCGATGTTCGCCTACGATTCCCGGCTCGAGATGATGATGATCCTGCACGAGGACCACTACCGCTGGCGGGCAGTCTACATGGACGGCCGGGAGCATCCGCGGGAGGCGCACGATTATCCGGAGCCAGCCGGACATTCGATCGGCCACTGGGAGGACGACACCCTGGTTGTGGACTCGATCGGCTTCCGCGACAGCACCTATCTGGACACCGACGGGCTGGGACACAGCACCGAGCTGCATCTCATCGAAAGATTCACCCGGACGGGACCGGACACAATCGAGTGGGTGGTGAGGGTCGAGGATCCGACGTTTTTCCTCCATCCGTTTACCTTTCAAACGGAGTTCAGCCGGGAGCCTCCCGATATCCGGCTGATGTTTTATGACTGCGACTACGAACAGGACATCGAGCACCTGGAGTCGTGGATCCGTGGCCAGGAACGTGAACTTCACCAGAATCCTGAGGTTTTCGTGTTCCCCAATTGAGGTGAGACAGTGTAGCCCGTCAAAGCATTTCGGACAGGATCCACTTGACGATAGTCGGCTTATCGAAAAGTAGCAGTTCCAATTCTCAACGTCCGACAAGATGATTTGTCAGGACTTGATCCTGAAAACTACGGCACCGGGACACGTTCCTTCAATTCCTCAAACCAGTTCAGGACGATGTTGATTCGGGCTGACTCTGCCTCGCTGCCTGGGAGCGCGCATGCTGGACCATCACGCATCGTTGGCCGTCGGCGGTCACATCGTAGACGGGAATAGGCCCGGCAGCCGTCGACACGAATCCTCCCTCAAAAAGCAACCTGGGCGTGCCCGCAGTAGAGCCGGGTTCCGTCTCGATGTCCACCGCCATCATCTGGGTGGGGTTCAGGTAGAACAACCTTCGCCCGTCTTGTGCCCACTGAGGGTCCCCACCGCCTTCGGTCGAAATCTGCCGCTTACCCCCACGGCCGGGGAACGGCGCCATATAGACTTCATTGCGGCCTGACTCGTCGGAGACACACGCCACCCAGTTGCCACCTTTTGTTACAACAGGGCCACCGTCAAGTTCAGCGCTAACTTTGCTTACAGAGGCCGAATCCGGACATTTCGGAACTTAACGACACCCGCTCCATACTGGAGCGCGAAGGGCCCCTCCATATGCTCGTCATGCATGATGTCGACAGTGCGCGTGCCGTTCAGCGTTACCGCAAGCCGTGAGTCATCAGCCGTGATTTCGTATGTATTCCACCGCCCTCCTGCATTAATTACGGCCTGAGGCGCTGCGACGTTTACGATGCCGCCGGTCCTGTAGGTTGGATCGGGTCGGGTGTCGTAGATGTTCACTTCGTAACAACTATCGGCTCCGACGTTCTCCCCGTCCGAGCAACGAATGAAGATGCCGCTGTTGGCGGGTTCATCCACCCAGAACTCCAATTGGAGTTCGAAGTCTCCATAGGAGGCTGCCGATACGAGGAACCCGTTGCCGCTGTCGGCCCCAACGGAACCATCATCGGCCAACTCCCAGTTGGCATCACCGATGTTGTCCCAGCCTTCGAGACTGGTACCGTCAAACAATGTCGTCCATCCGTCGCTGTCCTGACCGGATGCCGCGGGCGAAAAGTGACCACCCATGAATCCGACAACGAGCAATCCGAATGTGATTGTCGCCAAGCGTTTCATTTAGACCCCCTGGATTTGAATGTTGAGCCACTGACTCACTGTTCCTGCTGGAAGCGGCATACACTCATGAAAGACTGAAAGATGTAAATTGCCACTAAATATTATGCGGGAAGGAACTTGTGGTCAATCCAGTAGCTGCTACTCCGTAGAATCGATAACACGGAATAGTGGAAGGACGTTTATTCATGGGGTTGCTAGAAAAATCCACTTTTCCGTATCGGCCACTTTACATTCATCTGGATTATCGCCAGCCATCTTCCGGGCTTTCTTTAGCTAAATACTGTGTTCGGAAGCTCAACGTCCGCCTGAACATTTTCGCTACTCAAGATACTCCAATATCATGGGAATCCAGAATGAGTGGCATCCCCCACGCACGTCAAAACCTGTCGGTGCCATCGAGAGCTGAACCCAGATACCGCGATGACGATCGATCTGCCTTTAGCCGCTAGCGCGGAAATTCAAACGTCACGATCAAGAGTGAAGGATCGAACTCCGTGACTTGGTGCGGCACACCCTCGGGGATCACCAAGAAGTCACCCTTGGACACCCTGTGGACTGTTCCTCCCTCGATCCGCCTCCCAACCGTCTGGCCGTCTTCGACGATGTCGACGATCTGGCCGTCCGTCGTAATGGCTCCACTTCCGTCCACGATCGCCCAGAGCTCGGCTTCGGCGGCATGTTGGGCAGCCCGCTGCGGAGGGGTTCGACGGTCGACCGCGAGCCGATACGCCAGTCCCGTCGTCGATGCTGGATCGGCACGCTCGAGCACTGTCGTGTTGGCGTAGGCCACGCTCGGATCGAGCTGCGCCGCCGGCGCCGCGACATCGGCGGCGGAGAGTAGAAACGCGCGCGTCGGGTCGTAAGTCGTGTTGCCCGCTGATTCCCCCTGCTGGCTCGAGGCGGACACCGCGAAGAGCAGGAAGAAGGTGGCGGCGATAGCAATCATTCTCATGCTGACCTCCTAAGGAGTTGATCGATGGGGGCGACGATTTCCCGAGATTGGATGTCGTTTTGCGCATACTGTCCGCTCACAAAGATTCATCCTCCCAGATTTGGAGCAGATTGCATATCAACTGAAAACCAACGACCGCTTTCGGCTAAAAGCGGACACTCGGCGGAAAGAAAATAATGGCCGCCGAAGCGAAGCGGATAAGCCTTTCAAGTAGTACGCGACAACTATGGGAGCGGTGAGAATGTCATAGTAGGGGCGTTATGTAAACCAGCGCGCGACCACAGGCCGTCGCGCGGCGAGTAACTGGGCTTCGCGGCGGAACCGTGGTACGCGATCCGCGTACTTAGCAAACTCTTCCGGGAGCGTCTTGATGGCGACTGCGCGCCTGAGTTTCGTATCCTTCGCACGCCACACTTCATCCATGCCTCCTTTACCCAGGAGCGAAAGGAACTCGTAGTGGCTTACTTTGGTCCCGGATTCCATATTCTGATGAGTCGCCGTGAGGAAACGGCAAGAGACGCTTAGCCTGCATTTCTCAAGAGATCTAAGGTAAACGAGAGACGGAAGGAAGTGTAAAGGACCGGAAAAGGCCGCCCTGTCTGGCATAGAAGGTTGTGCGAAGAACTTTCAACACACAGACGGAGGCGGCCTTTAACATGACAGAGTGTAAAACAGAACGGGTTCAATTTCACGCTTTAGGTTCACGCGAAGTTTGCGGTCAATTCGACGGTGGGGACATCAGCTCGGACGCGGGCGGATTGCTG
Organism: Terriglobia bacterium; assembly: GCA_965218085.1. Lineage (GTDB taxonomy): Bacteria > Acidobacteriota > Terriglobia > 20CM-2-55-15 > 20CM-2-55-15. The sequence goes on from CBDCKF010000002.1 coordinate 2,614,048, forward strand.
CTGCGGGAGGTGGAGAAACGGACCGGGATCCTGAAACAGTTTGCCGGATGTTTCCAGGATTATCGGGATCCGCGATTTGTGGAACATCGCATCGAGCCACTGGTGGCGCAACGGGTCTACGGATTGTGTTTGGGCTATGAGGATCTGAACGATCACGATCAACTGCGTTCAGATCCAGTCCTGGCCGTGATGGTCGATGAGACCGATCCGAAGGGGCGAACTCGGAAGCAGGAGCGGGACCGGGGCAAGGCGCTGGCGGGCAAGAGCACGCTGAACCGGCTGGAGCTCTCGACCGAGGGTGCGGCCAGCCACCCGTACAAGAAGATCGGGCGGGATGAAGCGGCGATGGATCGATTGATGGTGGACGTGTTTCTCCAAGCCCATCGGCGAGCACCACGGCAAATCATCCTGGATCTGGATGCGACCGACGATCCGATTCACGGGAATCAGGAAGGCCGCTTCTTTCACGGCTACTACCGGCACTATTGTTATCTGCCGCTCTACATCTTCTGTGGGGAGTTTCTGCTCTGTGCCCGGCTGCGATCCTCTGACATCGATGGTGCGGCTGGAACGGTGGAGGAACTGGAACGGATCGTGGGCCAGATTCGGCAGGAGTGGCCCCGAGTCCAGATTGTGATTCGGGCCGACTCGGGTTTCTGCCGCGATGAGATCCTGAGCTGGTGCGAGGCCCAGCACCGTGTCGATTACGTGATCGGACTGGCGAAGAACAAGCGGCTGCTCCGCGCGATTGAAACTCCGATGGAGAAAGCGAAGCAGCGATTCGACAGGACCGGAAAGTCGGCGCGCGTCTTTAAGACGTTTCAGTATCGGACCCTGGACAGCTGGACCCGAGAGCGACGCGTCATTGGCAAGGCCGAACATCTGGCCAAGGGAGCCAACCCGCGGTTTATCGTTACCTCGTTACCGAAAGGCCAACCCACCCCAAAGCAGATCTATGAACAGATCTACTGTGCTCGTGGGGACATGGAAAACCGGATCAAAGAGCAACAGCTCGGATTGTTTGCCGACCGGACCAGCACGGCCACCATGCGCGCCAATCAACTCCGGCTCTACTTCTCATCGGTCGCGTACATGTTGATGCAAGCCTTGCGACGGCTCGGATTGCAGGGTACCGAATTCGCGCGTGCGCAGTGCACCACGATCCGCCTCAAGTTGCTCAAGATCGGAGCGCAGATCCACGTCACCGTCCGCCGGATCTGGATTCGGATGGCCGGCGGGTATCCCTATGCCAACGTGTTTGCTCAGATCTACGCGAACCTCCAGAAAATCCCGCTACGTTGTTAAACGTCTCCGCTCGGACATCCCACCCGTTTCGACCTTGGTAGGGATTGCTGTCTCTGTAATCCGCTTTCACCTTGCCATTCTCTTCAACACCAATCACTCAGGCTCCGTTTTTCAGCTCAGCTGGCCTCTTTGCTCCCGCGACACCGCTCACGACCCCTATCCCGTCTACCCATTGCTCGTTTCGCCATCATTCTTGAGAAATGCGGGTTAGGTCTATCTAGGTGGGAGTCTTATTGGCAACAAAGCGTCAACTCCCGAAATTTGGCAGATTCTCAACGTCCGACAAGATAATTTAACAGGAAATGACCTCTCACTTTTCCGACTTTGCGCAACTTCCATGGAAGTTGTGAGACTCAATCAGCTACTGCGTTTAGTGGGGAGTCAGGAGGAACGAGTAGCCGATCGGCTCGCCAAGGCAGACCCTTTAGTGGGTTCGGACAGCTTTTCTTACTACCTGGCGCCGTGCAACGATGCTGCCCAGAAGCAGTGGGCCGACCAACAACACCCTTTCCGCTAAGCCGAGCATCAGATCAGCGACTTCCACGGGGAGATGGGTCGAGATGAAGACGACTGTGGTAATCGGAGCAGCAAAGATCGCAACTGCGACCGAGGCGTAGATCCCTCGCACGGGCGCGGCTCTGACAAAGACGAATCCTGTCAATAAGGTCCCGAAAACAAATAGGCCAGGGCTGTCGTCGATTTCCGCCAACACGAGCATCAGTATCCACGTGGCGCCGCAGGCAACGGTCAATCCAAGAAGGGCAAGCCGGGACTCACTGAACCCCTTCCACCAGAGCGCCAACGTTGTCCGAACAAGGTGGGACCAGAACCAGATCCGTCCACGAGATCGGGCTTCTTCCAATAGATCACCCTCTATCGACTGTCCGTGTTCAGGAGACGTAAACAGCGTCAGCAACATTGCCGACAGCGACCACTTCGACATGGGTACCTCCCAGGAGTTCCAGCCCCTCGAGCAGACTCTGGTAAGCGTTCTGCGCCCTCTTCAAGGTCTTGAGGCCCGCCGCGCTGACCTTGTAGTAGCGCTTGGCCCGTCCACCGCGCTCGGGTGTCGGGTCACCCAGCCGGGAGGTGACGAAACCCTTATCTTCCAGGCGTTGCAGTGTCGTGTACAGGGCGCCCGGCGCCACGTTGCGCCCGGTGTGTTCGGTGATCTCCGCCCGGATGCTAACGCCGTACGCGGTGTCATCTAAACGGAGAATCGACAGGAGGACGAACTGCTCGAACTCCCCCAGACCGTGTGTGTCCGCCATAACACCTACAAAGTAGCTTAAATACCGCTCCCAGTAAAACAAGAAGCGCATCGAAATCGATTTCAGGAAGGCGAAGGGTCGACGTCCGAGAAGATGATCTGTCAGGACTTGAGAATGGAATTCAGCCGTAGCCGGGGAGGGCCGACCCATCTACCAACCCGCCGCCTGACCGTCCTTGCGGTGATCGGATCCGGCGCGGTAGATGCCGTTGACGGGATGATCCTCGGCAACGCTTTCGGGTCCGAACGTCGGTCGAGGCAGGCTCGGATCGCGGGTAAACAGAATGCCCTGGTAGCCTCCGACCGAGCCACCGGTGACCGCACGCACGCGGTGTCCCCGTTCCTGTAAGGCGGCGCCGACTAGGCTGAACAGATGGGTCTCCAGAGACAGCACGTTCGAGCTCTGGCTATGGGTGAAGCGCGCCGCGTCCGTGGTCATCTGAATGTTCATGCCGTGATCGATGAGATTCACCATGTGTTGCGCATGGGTCTCGGGCTGCACGCTGCCACCCATATTGCCAAAGGTCATCAAAGGGTTGCCGTTCTGCGTGACGAAGCCGGCGATGATCGTGTGAAATGGTCGCTTGCGGGGAGCAACGACGTTCGGGCTCTCGGGGTCCAGTGAAAAGGCAGTACCGCGATTCTGCAGGACGAAGCCGTAGGGGGAGACGGTCGCGCCGCTGCCGTACACCGAGAACACGCTGTGGATGAGCGACACCATGTTGCCCCACCGATCGGCCGTGGTGAGGTAGATCGTGCCGCCGTCCAGTCCGCCGCTGACCGGGGGCTCCGAGGCGCTGTCCATGCTGATTCTCCCACAGAGCGTGGAAGCATACGACTTCGAGAGCAGCTCGTCGACAGGAACGCGCGCGAATTCGGGATCGGCGTTATATGCGTATAGATCCGAATAGGCCAGTTTCTTGGCCTCGACCAAGAAGTGCCAGTAGTCCGGGTTCGTTGGTCCGAGTTGGGCCAGGTCCACGCCATGCACCGGCGCGCATACCTCGAGGATGTTGAGCATCTCCAGGGCGGCGAAGCCCTGGCCGGGGGGAGGCAGTTCGAAGACGTCATAGCCGTGATAGTTGGTGGAAACCGGCTCCACCCATTCGGACTCGAACTCTGCCAGGTCGGTCCTGGTCATCACGCCACCGTTGGCCTGCACCTTGGCGACGATGGCATCGGCGATCTCGCCCTCGTAGAAGGCCTCGCGGCCCCGTTCCTGCATCAAGCGCAAGGCCACCGCCAAATCCGGATTGCGCACCAGGCTGTATAGCGCCGGTGCTCGTCCGTCGTTCAGGAACGTTAGGTTGGAGTCGGGATCGCCACGGAGCTTTCCCTGGACGGCGACGATGTCGCGGTGGCGGCGCTCCGACTGTCCCCAGCCCTCCTCGGCAAACTGGGCGGCTCGTGCAAACGTCTCCCGGAACGTCAGGGTGCCGAAGCGTTGTAACAGGGCATCGTAGCCGGAGATGGCGCCCGGGACCGTGGTGGCATTCACTCCGATTCCGGGCATCCGTTCCAGGCCGAGCTCGTCTCGAAAGAACTCCGGTGTCCATCCCGCCGGTGCCCAGCCGGCGGAATTCAATGCATACAGTCTGCTGTCCTGGGCCACCCAAACGAGTGCGAAAAGATCGCCGCCAATGCCCGTGTCGTTCTGCGAAGTCACGTCAAGGACGGCGCCGGCCGCGACCGCCGCATCAATGGCGTTCCCGCCTCGCTGCAGGATTTCCAGCCCGGCATGGACCGCCAGTGGATCGCTGGTCGCCACGATCCCGTGACGGGCCAGCACCTCGGATCGGCCCTGCGCCAGCCAGCCCTGTGCTCGTGAGCCTGGTACCGCGACGATGGTGGCCGCAGGATTTGGTACATCTTCGGTAGGAGTTCCGAACGCGTTAGGCGACTGCGCCGCCAGTGACAATGGCGCCGCCAGCAAGACGGCGGCCAACGCCGCGCACAAGAGATCCGCCCGCCGGCGGACGGTTCTGGTCTCTCTCTCCATGTCGAGCTCCCATTGGTTGAGGGTATGGTCAGGCTAAATCGGTCACGGCGCTATGCCGGGATGCCGTGGTCTTGTTCAAATCCGTGAATGTCAGCGATGTCGGGATGGTTCAGCGAAGCGAGAAGTTTCGCTTCACGTTCAAACCGGTCCAGTCGGTCTGCATCCTTCGCAAACTCTTCAGGGAGTGTCTTGATAGCGACTTCATGTCCCAGTTTTGTGTCTTTGCACGCCACACTTCACCGATTCCACCCTTCCCTAATAGCGTTGAGATCTCGTCGTGACCGAGTTTGGTGCCGGGTTCCGTGAGAATCGGTCCGAACAATGCTTAGATCGCTGGGGGCAGTCTATAGAGAGGGTGGGTTAGGTGGCAACGAAATCTCACAGTCCGGGAACGGGATATAACAGGACTTGAGAATCATTTTCGGTCGTTTATGGGACTGGCACTCGTTCTTTCAATTCTTCAAACCAGTTCAGGACCATGTTGATCTGGGGCTGTCGTCACTCACTCGAATCCGGTCCTTCTGCCGGTAGAACAACTAAAAACTGCTGTCCATTGGGTGTGATGTCAAAGCTTCTGTAGTAAGTGGGTATTCCGCTGATCGTGAACACCAGTTCCGGAATCATGAACACCGATTCCGGCCATCGTGAACACTCGCCGGAGCGAAGCGACGGGTTAGCGTCTCAGTTTATTCCTTCAGAGTCCAGGTTTTCCCTGTTTTAGTCCTTTCCAAAATTATTGTGATAAATCGCCGCCGGCCTGTGTGTAACTGTGCGAAAGCCGGGAGCGTTTTTTGCGGAGGCTTTTGCAAGCAGCGGTGGAAATGATCAAGAGAAAGTCGGCCGAAGGCCACCATTCCCATTTGCACGGCTGCGGCAGTTTCCACAGGCCCCGTGCCCTGCGTGAGGCGCGCGTTCCGCGCCCGGACCCGGATTCCTGCACTTCCTTCGCGCGAGGATTGCGCAGGAGCGACGATTGGGTCCGGGGCCGGCCTTGGAGTACCCCCTGGCGGCGGCGTGTGGGTGCGGTTCGCCGATCATCGGGACTCCTTCAACGTCTTGGGTTGGGTCTTGGTTTGCCGCATCGATGCCCCTTTCAGTTCGATACGGTGCGCATTGTGGAGGAGGCGATCGCAGATGGCGTCGGCCTGGTTCGGGTCGCCAATGACGCCGTGCCAGTCGGGGACCGGGAGCTGGCTGGCGATCAAGATGGCGGAACGTTCGCTCCGTTCCTCGACGACTTCGATCAGGTCCCGGCGTTCAGCGTCGCGCAGCGGGGCCAGGAGCCAGTCGTCGATGGCCAGCAGATCGGTTTTGGCCAGACGGGCCAGGACTCGGGTGTAGGAGCCGTCGCCACGGCCGACCGCCAGTTGGTGCAAGAGCCGAGGCATGCGGACGTAGGTGGCGTTAAAACCCCGCCGGCAGGCGCGTTCGACGAAAGCCGAAGCCAGAAAACTCTTTCCGATGCCGGTCGGACCGGTGATGAGAAGATTGTGCCGGTCTTGGATCCACCCGCAGGAGCCCAGGGCGAGGACTTGGGAACGGTCCAGACGGCGACGATGTTTGAAGTCGACGTTTTCCAGCGATGCCGTCGCGTAGCGCAGCTTCGCCGCGCGCAGGCGTCGGGTGAGCTTGCGGTGCTCCCGGGCCGTCCACTCCTCATCCACCAGTAGGCCCAGACGTTCCTCGAAGCCGAGATCCGTGTACTGATTCGAGCGGCGTTGCTGCTCCAGGGCCTCGACCATGGCCGATAGCTTCATCTGGTTCATCTTCTCCAGGGTTTGTTCCATTAGCATGAGTGCGTCTCCTCGGGGTCCGCATAGTAGGCGGCGCCGCGAATGTTGTCGTGATGGGGCGTCGGTGGGGTTTCGGTGTCCCCGAAAGGCAACCGGTCCTGGGCCGACGACAGGATGTTCTTGACGGTGCGGTAGCTATAGGACTGCAAGTGCAGCGCCCGCGCACTGGCGGCTTCGAGCCGCTCGGCGCCGGAGCGGCGACCTAGACTCATCAATCCCAGGCAGGCCCGGTACCCCTGTTCCGGATGCGGCCACCGTTTCATGATTTCCTCGACCAGGCGGCCGGTCTTGGGGCCAGTTTTCTCCGCCCAACTAATCAGCCGGGACGGTGTCCATTCCGCATGGGCCCGATGGGCACTGGGCATATGTTCGGACAGAGTCGACGGTTTGTGATCGTAGCGACGGCGATGGGACGTCACGCGCCGGCCTTTGTAGTAGACCTCGACAATGGACGCCGTGTAACGCGCTTCCACCCTCTCATGGATCAACTGGTAGGGCACGCTGTAAGGATGGCGGTCCACGGTAATGTGGTAATCGATGCTGACACGACAGTCCTTCCACTCGGCCTGTTCATACCGGTTGGTCGGGAGGGGCTGTAATGCCGGTCGATCCAGCCTCTGGTAGAGTTCCAGGCGGGATACTCGAAGCTTCTGCATCGGCCGCTGGTTCAGTTCCACCAGCAACGCTCGAATGGCTCCGTTCAAGTCGGCCAGACTGAAGAACGTGCGATTCCGGATCCTGGCCAGGATCCACCGCTGTGCGACCAGGACGGTCGATTCAACTTTCGCTTTGTCCCGAGCTTTCCGCGGCCGGGCCGGTATGACAACGGCGCCGTAGTGTTCGGCCTCATCCTGGTAGGTACGGTTGACGCCTGCTTCATAGCGGCCGGGCTGGGTAATGGCACTCTTGAGTTGGTCGGGAACCCAGATCCGGCTCGATCCGCCGAAGAACTCCACCATGCGGATATGCACGCCGACCCAATCGGGGAGTTTCTGGCTCGGTGTCGCTTCCGCGTAGGTGTAACCGCTGGCGCCCAGAACAGCGACGAACAACTCGACTGGAATAGCTTTGCCCGTCCGTGGATCCGTCAGCTGTGGCCGTTTGCCGGAAAAGTCGATGAAGGTCTTCTCTCCGGCGCGGTGCACCTGTCGCATCGAGGGCTTCAATTTCTGGGCCCAACGCCGGTAGATCTCACAGAACTGGCTGTAGGCATATCCCTTTGGATTCGCTTCTCGGTACTCTTCCCACAGCAGGTGCAGGGTGACTCCAACACGCTTCAACTCCTGGTGGATCCCTTCTACATCCGGAGCCACCCGTTCCCGGGAGCCCGGTTCCGCGCGGGGAAACAGCCGCGCTTCAAGCGCTGCCTCGCCCAGGTCTTCGGGCAGCGGCCATTCCAGTCCGGCCTGCTTGGCCCGTCCCAAGTAGTCCGCAACGGTGCCCAAGCCCACGCGACATGCGCTGGCGATCGCCCGGTGGCTGAGCTGTTGGTCGTGTTTGAGTCGTAGAATCTCGCGTATCTGTCTCATCGGTAGTCGTTTCGTTGCCATCAAGGCCCTCCTGTGCTTCAGGAGAACCTAAAAGCTCCAAACTTCGCTACCGACGAGTGATCACGATGGCCGGAATCGGTGTTCAGGATCACCGGAATCACTGTTCAGGATCCCGGAATCCGCGTTCACGATCCCGGAATCGGTGTTCACGATGGATCGGAATCAGTGTTCAGGATGGTCCGGAATACGCAGTAAGAAAACGACAGGAGATTACGGATAGAAACACGTTGCTCGAAGCCGAATGTAAAGGTGGATTCCGTCGAGAAACCAATACCGTTCAAGGTCTGTCCATCCGTCTCCCCATATTCCTGGGAAATTCGACGCTTTTCCCCTGTTCCCGGGAACGGCTCGACGTGAACGACGTCTAAACCTCCCCTGCCGGAAGCCTATGCCAACCGCGCGCGTGCTTTACACAACGTCCCTGCTATGACATTCTCACGCCTGACATAGTCGCCGGCACTTGCTTAGAACGCTTATTCGCCAAGACATGTCGCAGAACTCTGGTACCCTCCTCGGCCCGTATACAGTCACCGCCAACATCGGCGAAGGCAGTACGGACGAAGTCTATCGCGCCGGCGACGAGAAGCTCGATCGAGAGGTCGAAGGGCGTGTTCTGAGCGGAGCCTGGATGAGCGGAGTCGAGGGGCTCACGACCAGCCGAGAATACGTCAGCGCAATTACGCCATGGCGTACTTGGGCTAAGCGAAGAAAGTGGAGGTAAGACGATGCGCATATCAAGGGTTCTTCTGCCGGTTCTCGCCATCACGGTGCTCGCAGTGCCGCTTCTGACAGCACAGAACCGGACGTCGAACACGTTCGACATCTACCTGATCGACGTGGAGGGCGGGAATGCGACGCTGTTCGTCTCGCCTTCCGGTGCTTCGCTGCTCAGCGATACCGGCTACCCGAGCGATGGCCGTGACGCTGGTCGAATCATCGCGGCAGCCAGAGATGCGGGCCTTACGCAGATAGATCACCTGGTCACGACGCACTACCATCGCGATCACATCGGTGGCCTCTCCGAGCTGACGGAGCGCTTTCCCGTCAGGCACTTCATCGATCATGGACCTAACCAGCAGTCCGATGGCTCCGGTGCAAGCTTCGAGGAGGGCTACAAAGCGATCTACGCGAAGGCGACCCACACGGCCGTGAAGGCCGGCGACACGATTCCCATGGCCGGTCTCGATGTGCGCGTGGTGACGTCCGCTGGTGAGACGATCACGACGCCACTCCGTGGCGGGGGCGGCGCGAATCCCTATTGCGCCAGCTTCAAGCCAGGACAGAACAACATCGAAGATCCGCTGTCGGTCGGGATCCACATCACGTTCGGGAACTTTCGGACGATTCATCTGGGCGACTTGACCCGAAACAAGGAATTCGAGCTGATGTGCCCGAATAACCGCCTTGGCACCGTCGATGTTCTGATGGGTTTGCACCACGGACAGGTCACCTCGAATTCGGAAGTGCTCGTTCATGCGCTGCGTCCGCGCGTGGGGATCATGAACAACGGGACTCGCAAAGGGGGCGACCCTGAAGTGATGAGAACCATCTTTTCATCTCCGGGCTTTGAGGATCTCTGGCAGGCTCACTTCTCACTCTGGAGCGGCCAGGAGTACACGGTGCCTGGACTCTTCATCGCCAACATGGTCGACGAGCAAGGGCCGACCATGCCCATCGCCCCGGCGCCGCCGGCGCAACCCGGATCCAGCGCGGCCCCACCGCCAGCGCACGACGGAGTGGCCTACTGGGTCAAGGTATCTGCGCAGCAGGACGGGACGTTTACGGTCACGAACGCGCGGAACGGCTTCAGCAAGACTTACACGCCAAGGAGGTGATCGCGGGGCCCGGACGAGATGGTGTAGTGGCCTAGCGGCGTGTTGGATTCCATAGTCAGTGGCTTGTTAGGTCAGGACTGAGATCGCTGGGGGCAGTCTACAACTCGGATGGGCTGGATGTATACGAAATCGCCCTGGGCGGTAACCGGATATATCAGGCGTTGACCTTGAAAACTCACGGCACCGGCGCAGCCGTGAGAAATTCCTAGTAACGTTGAGTGGCGTTGGGCACATAGCGAGCCACCAGTACCTTTGTGTCTGGGGACAAAGCAATCTCCGACTGTCACCGGGACGCTCATCAGTTGGTCATGGGCTAATCGGTAGAATAATTCGCGACCATCTCTCGACCGGGCGGAACGCATAGTCATTTAAGGGCTATGTTGCCACTTAACCCATTATTAGGGATGTATCGGCATGGTCCGCCTTCCGTCCACAATAGGCGGAAAGTCCTTCACCTCGTCATATACCGCGGTGATGAAGCGATCCTTGCTCTGCTGCGTGTCCCCCTGGGTCGTCGTGTCATACGGCGCGGTCAGGTTTGCGTCCAGAACTTCCTTCAGCGACTTACCCTCGATGCGCAGCGCCGTAACCTTTGCCAGGATGTCAACCAGCATGGCCCGATAAGGCAGGAGATCCTCCCTATGGATCAGCGTGCCATGGCCGGGGATAAGCCACGTGTCGGGGCCGGCAATCTTCTGGAAAAGACCTACTGCTTCGATCATGCCCCTGATCGAGCCGCCTCTGCTCTGAGCGGCGAAGGGATAGCCGAAGTTGCGGTAGAAATCCTCAATGTAGATCACATTCGCGTTGCGGAAGCGCACGACGGTGTCGCCAGCAGTGTGGGACGGCATCATCGGGATAAAGTCCACCGTTTCGCCGTTCATGTTCAAGGTAACGGCGGGCTCGCCCGGCGCGGCGGGGTCATAGCGGTAGGTCACCACCGGAACGGCGGCCATATCGAGCGCCGGGGCCGGCTGGCTGTTGGGGCGCAGCGGATTGATCATGTCAAGGCGCAGATCTTCCTGCGCGAAGATCAACGCCCCCAGCTTGGCGAAGAAGGCGTTGGCGCCGGTATGGTCGCCATGAATATGGGAGTTGACCAAGACTTTGATGGGCACGTCAGTAAATGAACGGATCGTCGCCAGTGTCTTTTCGGACACCTGACTGTTCTGGGTATCCACCATCAGAACGCCATCCGGTCCGAAAAGCACCATGACCCTACCGCCGGACGCGTCGGGGTGTGCCCGATCAAGGCCTTTCGAACCGTGCAGAACAAAGAGATTCGGCGACATTTTTTCTGTCACCATAATCTGAATCTGGTCCCAGGGCGTCTGGTAGCCTTCCGGAAACGTGTACGGGCCCTCGCCCGTCGGAATCACGATGATGGGATACTCCGTTTGCTGTGCCCAACCCATCGATGGAACAGCTACCATAGCGGCCACACCCCATACCAACAGTGCGCATTTCTTCATTGCCCCGCTCCTTGTCCCGCGTTTCGACTTACCTGGCGATGTTTCACGACTTAGTGTGTTCTGAAGAAAACTGTGTAAACCTCGGTAAAGTTAACTACAGGGGAGATTAGTTAGCAAGAAAAGTGTCCGTGCCCGTTATACGCCCATCCCTTCAACTGAAGAACCACCGATTTCATTACTCGAAATTAAAGAATCTCGACGTCCGCGAAGATGATTTGGCAGGACTTGGGGTTGGATTTCAGAGTGATTCGAATTCGCTGAACTGGCTACTCCTCAGGATCGGAAAAAATCAACGTCTGGACGACGCGGCGCCCGTTGTTCGGAGACAAACCTTCCAGCATCAATTCCTCCGGGGATGTCGCTCGGTACGCGAAGTCGTAGGTCTCCCCTATCGCAATCATCTGATCGGCCTGTTGCAGCATCGGGTCAAACACGTCCGCTGCGTCCTTGGCGACGGTTCGCCACTCTACACGGCTGCCCGCATTCCGGAGGGACACTTGAAGGTTGTTGACCGCAGGGGTGATGTTGGCGAATCGGAACCGGTAGGTGGTTCCCGTCTTCAACTCGAGCGCCGCGGGTTCCGGTGTGCCGTTCATCAAAATCAGTGCGGCGCCAAACGGTTCATCAGGTCCCTGGCTGAATAGAAAACTTTTGTCGGTCGCCGGTTCGTAGGATTCTCCCGGCGGCAGGACGATGAGTGGCCCGTGTACACCTCCAGTCAGTTGCGCTACGTCGTGCCAGTGCGTGTGGTAGAGGAATGTGCCGGCGCGAGGCGGCGTCATCCGGGCGGCGAAGCTCTGTCCGGAGTCCACCGGTGGCGTTCTGCGATTGCCAAGTCCTCCCCATCCCGGTACGCCATCGTAGTAGCTCTCCAGTTCCATGCCGTGCCAGTGGATGCTGGTGGGAGCGTCCGGTAGATTGTTGACAACTGTAATTTCGGACGGCACGTTCTGCTTCAGTACAATGACGGGACCGGTGAGGCCCGTGCTCATTTGAGGTTCGGCATCGGAAGCCTCAGGAGCCAGATCGCGAAGCGACAACTGGAAGAACCGCGGATCTCCGTTGCGTTCCCCGACCGATAGCTCGAGTCGACGTTCCGGTTCCCATCCCGTGGAGGTGTCCAGAAGAGAGGGCCCGGTTATGGTGATTCCCATGATCATCCCGCCCATCCCGAAGTATCCGGAATCGTCGTCGTGCACATGCTCATGGTCGTCTGCAACGAGGACATCTTCAGGATCGAGGGGAACTGGAAGCCGCATGTGTGGAATTCTGTGGCAGTGGTACAACCATCGGCCAGGCTCACTGGGAACCCAGGACATCTCAAAGGTTTCGGCGATTTCCGCGGAATGGGTAAACTCTTCCGGTTGCGCGCCGGGCTCGAAAAGCTGGTAGCGTTCTCCATCGCCCACAGCGTCCAGTTCAAAGTGGAAGCCGTGAAGGTGCATGGGATGACTCAGGTCCGACGCGTTGATCACGCGCCAGTGCACCGTTTCGCCGATTTCATAGTTGAGGCGTTCCGTGTAAGGCCACGACTTGCCGTTGATTGCCGTTCGCGTCGGGCCGTTCCAGCGCTCGAGTACGAAGATGCGATCCTGGCTAATCGTTCCCGGTCGATCGATCACGAGGGCTCCGCCCAGCAGCGCATCCAGGACCCGATTGTTATCGCGTCTGCCGTCCGGAGTCCGAGCCCAATACAAATATGTGCCCGGCGTGCCTGCCAGGAAGCGAATCCGTTCTGTCGCGCCGGGCTGAACCGTGATGACGTCAGCGTCATCACCCGGTCGCTGGTGCAGCCCGTGCAGGGTCGCTGGGACCTCCAGGTCGCTGTGCAGCGAGATGTCGATCGTGGTGCCCTGCGGCACCCGAATCGTCGGGCCGGGGATCTGCAGCCGTTTTCCGGACTCGCCGAAGGCATACACGGGAATGGTTTCGCCGTCCTCGCTTTCTGGGTGCCAGTTGCCCTTGCGCATTTCGATTCGAAGAGTCAGCACGCCGTCGCGCAACTCCCCCGCAGGGGTTCGATTGTCGTTGGCATCAATAGGCGGGAGCCTCTGCGCAACGAGCGGGGAAGCCGTCCAGAGGATCGCGACGGTCGTCATCAGCGTCCGTCGAATACCATTCCAGGCCATGACAAAAGCTCCTCTTCGTTTCCGACACCATGCGGAATCTGGTCTTGGAGTATTCTACCCGAGCCCTACGAATGAGCTTGGATTCTTGGGGGCAGTCTAGCAAAATGAGTCGTCTAGCCTGCATTTCTCAAGAGATCTAAGGTAAACGAGAGACGGAAGGAAGTGTAAAGGACCGGAAAAGGCCGCCCTGTCTGGCATAGAAGGTTGTGCGAAGAACTTTCAACACACAGACGGAGGCGGCCTTTAACATGACAGAGTGTAAAACAGAACGGGTTCAATTTCACGCTTTAGGTTCACGCGAAGTTTGCGGTCAATTCGACGGTGGGGACATCAGCTCGGACGCGGGCGGATTGCTGCTGCGGGAGGTGGAGAAACGGACCGGGATCCTGAAACAGTTTGCCGGATGTTTCCAGGATTATCGGGATCCGCGATTTGTGGAACATCGCATCGAGCCACTGGTGGCGCAACGGGTCTACGGATTGTGTTTGGGCTATGAGGATCTGAACGATCACGATCAACTGCGTTCAGATCCAGTCCTGGCCGTGATGGTCGATGAGACCGATCCGAAGGGGCGAACTCGGAAGCAGGAGCGGGACCGGGGCAAGGCGCTGGCGGGCAAGAGCACGCTGAACCGGCTGGAGCTCTCGACCGAGGGTGCGGCCAGCCACCCGTACAAGAAGATCGGGCGGGATGAAGCGGCGATGGATCGATTGATGGTGGACGTGTTTCTCCAAGCCCATCGGCGAGCACCACGGCAAATCATCCTGGATCTGGATGCGACCGACGATCCGATTCACGGGAATCAGGAAGGCCGCTTCTTTCACGGCTACTACCGGCACTATTGTTATCTGCCGCTCTACATCTTCTGTGGGGAGTTTCTGCTCTGTGCCCGGCTGCGATCCTCTGACATCGATGGTGCGGCTGGAACGGTGGAGGAACTGGAACGGATCGTGGGCCAGATTCGGCAGGAGTGGCCCCGAGTCCAGATTGTGATTCGGGCCGACTCGGGTTTCTGCCGCGATGAGATCCTGAGCTGGTGCGAGGCCCAGCACCGTGTCGATTACGTGATCGGACTGGCGAAGAACAAGCGGCTGCTCCGCGCGATTGAAACTCCGATGGAGAAAGCGAAGCAGCGATTCGACAGGACCGGAAAGTCGGCGCGCGTCTTTAAGACGTTTCAGTATCGGACCCTGGACAGCTGGACCCGAGAGCGACGCGTCATTGGCAAGGCCGAACATCTGGCCAAGGGAGCCAACCCGCGGTTTATCGTTACCTCGTTACCGAAAGGCCAACCCACCCCAAAGCAGATCTATGAACAGATCTACTGTGCTCGTGGGGACATGGAAAACCGGATCAAAGAGCAACAGCTCGGATTGTTTGCCGACCGGACCAGCACGGCCACCATGCGCGCCAATCAACTCCGGCTCTACTTCTCATCGGTCGCGTACATGTTGATGCAAGCCTTGCGACGGCTCGGATTGCAGGGTACCGAATTCGCGCGTGCGCAGTGCACCACGATCCGCCTCAAGTTGCTCAAGATCGGAGCGCAGATCCACGTCACCGTCCGCCGGATCTGGATTCGGATGGCCGGCGGGTATCCCTATGCCAACGTGTTTGCTCAGATCTACGCGAACCTCCAGAAAATCCCGCTACGTTGTTAAACGTCTCCGCTCGGACATCCCACCCGTTTCGACCTTGGTAGGGATTGCTGTCTCTGTAATCCGCTTTCACCTTGCCATTCTCTTCAACACCAATCACTCAGGCTCCGTTTTTCAGCTCAGCTGGCCTCTTTGCTCCCGCGACACCGCTCACGACCCCTATCCCGTCTACCCATTGCTCGTTTCGCCATCATTCTTGAGAAATGCGGGCTAGGCGGGAACGAAACGTCAGTTGACGAGAACCGGATTTCTCAGGACTTGACCTCGCGAATCAGGGAACCGGAACCCGTTCCTTGAGTTCTTCAAACCAGTTCAAGACGATGTTCATTCGGGTAGATTCTTCGCTGCCCCTAGCGGCCGAACCGAGAGGCAGCGCTCCGGAAAACACCCCCCGGGGATTGTTCCGCGCCATCTCAATGCACCGCTCGATAGCCCCCTTGTAATGGGACTCACCGGGCGTCAATTTGTCGGCCGCTCCCATCCTTGCTCGAAATACCGTTCCCAAACTTGGCTCCACGGTCGCCCAAAGTAATCCACATAGCTGTCATCTCCGGGTATGAGCTGACTCGGCCTACCGTCCGGGCCGTTGACAACT
The DNA here is from genome assembly GCA_965218085.1 of Terriglobia bacterium. Taxonomy (GTDB): domain Bacteria; phylum Acidobacteriota; class Terriglobia; order 20CM-2-55-15; family 20CM-2-55-15. The sequence goes on from CBDCKF010000002.1 coordinate 2,629,654, forward strand.
CTGCCTGATGTAGCACATTCCGACCAAGTGAATCGTGCTCCAGGATCGCCGAGCTCGGCCTGAAGAACCCACGGTGTCACCGTTCGGAGGGGACGGATAAAGGCTTCTGGATCGTAAAAAGTGGCTTCAACTATCAAACCGCTTCCATCAGGGTTGGGCGATATGACTTCGATGACCTCCATCGAACCGCTGAACTCAAACATCGAGTGCGATAGTGTCCAGTCCTGCACGTTGGCTGTCCAAGCAACAAGCGTGTCACCTTTCCAGTACCCGACGGTCTCGCCGTACCATTGAGGTACATCCTGGACATGGTTCCGACCGATGAGGACTCTCCGAAGGAAGGTATGACTGTTGTGACTGAGGAACTGGACCTGTTCGGCGGTAAGCATCACCTCGATGTTTCCATGGGAAAACTCAGCCCACCACCGTAGGAACCCTTCCGGATAGCAAAACGCTGCGTTCCACTGCGGCGCATTGGATACGGCCTCGTGGTAGGCCATCTGGACTAGTCGCTCTTGGTACTCTGGCGTCAAAAGAGACACGATCGTGGCCGTCTGGAGATCGCGACCATAAATCCATTGCTCGTCCCGTGCTTCGCGCGCGTACCAGCCATTCCATACGGGGAGCGTCGCTCCCGTGTATACGGTGGGGCCGCCTGCCGCTTCGGCCTCGGAAAGCAAAGCCGCGTAGTGTTCTTCAGCTGTCCGATAGGTATACGCACTGACAATGTCTGCGACATCTCGGTCAAAGCCGCAGTCTCCCCACGCTCCAAAGCGATCGTCACGCCACATGTCGGTCAGCTGGCGGGGTGTGTTGCACCGCACGTAGCGAGGATCGGTCCAGTACTGTCTATCAAGATAGAAATTTGTGGTTGTAAAGAGATCCACCGGCAGGGGTTCGATACCGGTAGGTGAATCCGTTTGCGCGGAGGAGCCCTGTGCTGCTGCCACGGCACCAAAGGGCAACGTGCATGCCAGGAGCACGAGAATGCTAATCCCGGCGACCTGCATTGAATTCTGCTCATTCCTCATAAATGTCATAAGTTTGCTGCCCTACGGCTTTCTCGGCCGACTGTTAATAATGTTTTTGACTTCCAAACAGCACTGCCGGCTAGGATACGGCAGCATCTCTTTATTCGAGTTGGCGAAGCCTGGTATTCCGTGCACGCTACCCTTCTCCAATTCCACCCTTCCCAAGGAGTGTGCTGATCCGGTAGTGGCCAAGTTTGGTGCCGGATTCCATGTTTAAAGTGTGTCGCTGAAAGAACCGCGAAAATCTCGGTAAAGAATACTAAGGGAGGGGGTTGTAAGCAATCAGAAGGGCAACGTTCGTAATAAGGCCGAATCTCGATGTCCGACAAGATGATTTGTCGTTACCTTGAGAGCTTCTTACTGCGGCTTCTGGGTTTACAGAGTGACGTCCCCCAATGAATCGGGGCCGTCCGACAGAACCCACTTTGGACCAGTTGGTCAATTGCACAACGTGGGGAATCTCGAGGGATCGACGGCGGTCGTGGAACCGTTCCTGGCGGGCTAGAAGATCGCCAGCGCATTCAGCGGCGAGCCTGTGCCGCCTTCGACTGCGAGCGGAGCGGCGACCAGCATGAACTCCCAACGGTTCAGTTGCGCTGCGGTCCGGGCGAGCGCTTCCAGGTCCTGATTGTCGAACAAGTCTATTCCCATCGCCACTATCGTCAACATGTGCACGAGGAGCCGCACACCGTCAACCTGAGACGACACGACGTCCAGCGCGCTGTCGCTGCCCATGAATGAGACGTCACGTGCCTTCACCCAAGGCATGGCCGAGGCGTGGAGTCCCGCGCTCTCGGCGGCAACATCCCAAGGGCCGATTTCCGCGCGGCGGGCCCAGCGGCCCGTACGAACGAAGATTGCATCGCCGGGTCGCACAGTCACGCCCGCCATATCTTCCCAGGCATCGAGATCCTCCATGTAGATTGGTGTTCCGGGTTCTAGGTACGGGACGCCTTTGAGGCGAGGAATATCGAATAGGACCCCGCGGGTCACAATGCCCTCTCGCAAGTTGAGAATGGAGGCGTTCGAACAGCCTGCTTCTGTGATGGTGTCCTGAGTCGCACCGTTGTACATCTGGCCCTTGTACATGATGTGACACAAGGCGTCGAGGTGGCTATGTGCGTAGCCATGGTAGGCAATGCTGTACTGGTCGACGGCGGCACCCATGAGCGCGGGCTCACCGGACGGATCAGGGACGCGTAACATCACGTGTCCGAACGGCTGTGGAACGTCGTCGGCTTCGTCGTTAAGGAGTCGGTGGGCGAGTGATACGGTGATGCCATCGGTGGCCAGCGCGATGGCCTCTAAACGCTTAGCGGGCGTGATCAGATTTGCCGCTCCCAATTGGTCATCAGAACCCCAACGGCCCCAGTTCGACAATTCGTCCATGAGTCGTTCGATGTCCGACTGCGTAAGGTCGCGCGACTCGGGGCTAACTGCTGGAGGAACATAGTCCGAGACAGACGACGCGGTGTCCTGCAGTAAATTGGCGGTTTGCTCCATATCCGTTGCGCATCCGACGAGCGCAATGAAGAGAACTACCAGCAGTGAGCCTCGCGTCAGCGGTCCAAGTTTAAGTTTGGTCATGTATCGCTCCAAAATGCATCTCGTAAGGGGCCGAGTTTGGTGCCGGATTCCATCGTTATGTTCCTATTTCAAAACCTCGCTAGCGTCCGCTTCGGCAACCAGACGGTCTGCGTCATCCTTGAGAAGGTATCGTCCACGTACCAGTCGATCGGCGGCGGCGCGCACTCTGGCAACGTAGTTCTCGTGAGTCCCGTAACGCTCTTCGAGCGATGGTCTCGGATCACCGGCGGCGAGCCGCTCTGCTCTGGTCCTCGCGAAGGGAATGTAGCCACCCGCATTGCTCCGAATATCGCCCTTGTAGAAACCTCCAGTATTGACATTCCAGCCCGTGTACGTCCCCAGAGGAACCTGATGCAACACGCTTGCCACTCCACTTGTCTCGTTCCCATCAACATCGACTGTCGGCACTAGAGTCGGAAGGACTTGTCGGATGGGAGGAGGCTGGATCGTGATCACTCCCGAGAGGTCTTCGTAATCGAACTGCGTTCCAAAATCATATTCATAAAGCGGATTAAGAATTCCGTCCGGCAATGGCACTCCGGGAATCACTGGAAATCCCAACGCGGCCCGTGTAGGAATCGCCAGTTCTGCTCGATCGAGGCGCGGATACTGACTCGGTGGAGGGAGCGTACCCTTCACGACCCAATCTACCAAGGCGGAAAGTAGCGCCCGCATTGTGTCATTCGAAGGATTCGGATTCGGACTTAGCGCGCAGCAAGCAGCCACCTGCGGACTTGGATCAAATCCGCCAGGTCCGCCACCATGCCTGACACCCGGGAAGTAATAGCGGCGTACATTCGGCGGCAACGGGATATCCTGGTCAGCCCGAGTACCGACCAAGGTTGGAGAAGCACGAAGATTGTAAAACTCCGCTGAACCGAACGTTTCCACAATCCTGGGACAGGTTTCCGTGGCACGGCATCGATCGAGCAATCCCGCCGAGGAACGGCCTCGGGCTTCGTCGGTATAATCCGACCACCATACGACGCCGTCACTGCCGGCTTCGTACATCCCGGCCGCCCCACTGGGAGCCGCGAATCGGATATTCATTGCCAACAGCCGGGCCGCAATGTTCGGGTTGGTGCCGTCGAAGACAATGCGTCCGGCCTCGTCCTGATTGAAACCCAAGTGAATAAAGCTGCGAAGAAAGGTTCCTGACTGCGAGTTGCCCTGGCTCACTGTCCAGTTGATCCTCCCGCCGAGAATATTCGGGCTCCCTGCATCGTCCTGGGTTCCGTAGTGCAGGTACGAAACCAAATCGCGGGTTGCCGCGAACCCAATTCCGTGAACCTTAGGGTCCTTGGCAGTGTAGACAAGCTCATACAGGTAGGCAGGGTCGAACCCGTCCTTGAGACATATCTTTCTCGGGTCGGGTGTTCCAGGAAAAGGGGTTTCAGTGCAATCCGCAAATGCCCATTCCGTGCTCTGTAGAGGGGTAACGGCACTACGCTGCGCGGCTCGTCGGGTGAGCGTGGCTCGGGCAGTATCTAGATTGGCTGGATCGGCCGTTCCCACAACACCGCCACGAAGAATCGGTAACGTCGTTGTATTCGCAGGCATATTGCTGAAGCGGGCGAGCACCGGGCCAGTTATGCTGGACCCATCGGAGTGCTTGGCTACCGGGACCGAAAGCGTTTCCCTCCCATCGGCGGGTTCAAGGTCGCCCTGCCAACCGCTGGCGACAAGGACATGGCCTTGATCTCGCGCGTCTGCAAGGAACCCGCTGAGCCGACCGCCCATCAAATCGATTCGGCCTCGATTCGGGACGAAGTAGAGCAGCACACCACTGGATCGAGAAAGGTCGGTGGGCTTGATGATGGTAAATGTCGCTACGTATTCCACCATCCCCCGGTTGTTGCTTGGTGCAAACTCGAGATCGGTAATGATTGCGTTCAGCGGGAGGTTCGGGTCTATTTCGCCGTAAGCGTGGCCTGTTAGCTTTTCGTATCCATCATCGGTTCCGAGTGTTTCGTTGCTCTCCACAACAAGCCGCGTGATCTCGGCCTGTGCGGGATTCGCCAACACGAGGATTACAACAGCCACCAGCGTGGCCCTATAGAGTGAGAGCTGCATTCGTCACCGCCATCGCTTCCTGAGTAAGCCCAAGATCTCGTAATGGCCGAGAATGGTACCAGATTCCATGCTTAAGGTGTGTCGCTGAAATAACCGTGAAAAACTTGGTAAAGAATACTAAGGGACGGGTTTGTAAGCAATCAGAAGGTCAACGCTCGATTTTTCGCCAATCCTCAACGTCCGAGCAGATGATTTCTCAGGACTTGACCTCGCTCTTTCATTCCAGATTCGGCGAACTAACGATGCGGGTCAGTGGCGGCGGGCCAACGACGTTCGACTTCAAACAGACGTATAATCCCGCCGTCCACTGCACCCGTCTGGTTAGACTGCGGTTTGGCGTCGATCCGTTCCATCGTTGGCTGAATGCTTACTTGCTTTGGTCGCCGGGACCCATTAGAGCGTTCGACGGCAAGCTCGGATCGAGTGCCTTACGCGCGCTTTCAATACCCGCGACGGGCAGCGTGCTGGCCTCGATCAACCCGAGTTGAACGAGCACGGACGCTTGGTCCCAGTAAATGTGCTCGTGCGCCAACTTACCCTCCCGGAATTTGACAATGGCGACCAGCGGCACTTCCACTCGCCTTCCAGTAGGAGCAAGGTCCGGCAGCATCCAGTCCATGCGGATGGTATGAGTGAACCTGAACACCATCTCATCCACGAGTTGATTGTTGCCAATGATGCGCGAGATGGGAGTCAATTCCGTATCCGGAGGCATCTGAGGAATGAAACGCTTGGAATAAAACTCTCGCAACTCGTCCCGCCCCACGCCCCCGGTGAGGACAGGGATATGGTTCACGTAGGCGTCCTCGACCATGGTAGCGAGGGTGTCCTCGGTGTTGTGGGTGGCGAACTCGTGTCGCACATGTTCCTCCCAGAGCTGGCTCAGAATTTCTTGGGCAGCGGTGAGGCCGCTGACTGACTCTGGGTTCGCTGGTTCGTTCATAATTTGCTCCTTTCTCAGTTACTTCTCTCTTGGATTTTTCACAACTTCAGGACACGCTGGAACATGGCTGCGACAGTCTAACCATTAAGTATGCAGTTCAGTGTATCCCGGTTCGACAGGCCCCTGTAAATGGCTTGATTCTGTTGTGACCTCAACAAGTTGTCAAGAAGTCGCCGATCTTCTCCGGGCGCAATAGGCACGTCTATATATCTCACTTATACCTGACGGGGAGGCGGCGAAGCCGCGGGAGCTTTGGCCTGTTTGGCGCAAGTCTAGGCTTATAAGGGGCTTGGGGTATCGGGCAGTGGCCGAACGTCTTCCGGATGACTGGTAGCTCCGATTCTCAATGTCCGGGAAGATGGGTGATTTCAATCGGTCGATGCAACACGTTACGTAAAAGGAGCGGTGAAGTGTATGCGGAAGAAACGAAAGAAGAAACAGATGAGGAAGCGACGGTGGTTCACGGCGTCCGAACTGGTCGAGGTGTGGAATCACTGGGACCGAGGAGAATCGACGAAAGAGATCGGACGGATCCTGGATAGAGGTGGATCGACAATACATCGTCAACTGGCCGTGTACGGGGGCATCCGTCCTCGAGAACGATGCCGGTCGCCTCGTGCACTGACCCTGGCCGAGCGTGAGGAGATTTCCAGAGGCATTGCAGCGAAGCAATCGATCCGATCGATTGCCGCTGGGCTGGGCCGCGCATCATCGACGGTCGGTCGGGAGATCAGTCGCAATGGCGGCTATGATAAGTATCGGGCGTTAGAAGCGGACGCGCAGGCATGGGAGAGGGCGCGTCGTCCGAAGTCGTGCCGGCTGGCTGAAACACTCATATCCGGAAGACGAGTCGCTTCACGTGTCACACGAAACGATCTATCGCAGTCTTTTCATCCAGGCCCGCGGGGCTTCGAAGAAAGATCTGACCGAGTATCTGCGGACGAAACGCACGATTCGCCGATCCGCAAAAGCGAGCCGGAAAGGCCATGGAAAGGGACAGATCGAAGACATGGTCTCGATCCGTGAGCGCCCTGCTTCAGTCGAAGATCGTGCCGTCCCCGGTCATTGGGAAGGGGATCTGATTCAAGGATCCAGGAACACCTACATCGCAACGCTGGTCGAACGTCACTCCCGTTATGTGATGCTGGCAAAAGTTCCTAACAAGAAAACCGAAACTGTCATCAACGCGTTGATCGAACACGCGCATCAACTACCGAGGGAACTCTACCCATCACTGACCTGGGATCGCGGTCTGGAGATGGCCGATCACAAACGGTTCACTCTGGCCACCGACATTGCCGTCTACTTTTGCGATCCGAGAAGTCCATGGCAACGGGGCTCGAATGAAAACACGAACGGTCTGCTTCGACACTATTTCCCAAAAAGAACAGACTTATCCGTTCACTCTCAGCAGCATCTGGATATGATTGCAGCGAAGCTCAATAGACGGCCTCGTCAAACGCTGGGGTTTCAGACTCCGGCCGAACGATTTAACGCATGTGTTGCATCGACCGGTTGAGCGGGCATGATTTGTCGGGACTTGAGAATGGATTTCACCCCGGCTAGGCCGTCCTAGATTCAGGCTCAACCGGTGGGAGCGCAGGAGCTGGAAGAACGTGCGACCAAAAACTGGCCGTTCGGAAAGGGTGTCGGTGTATAAGGGGTCCTGATCCTGGCGGCCAGAATGGAAATCCCGGCTAAGATGATAAGAAATTGAGAGGTTCCCTTGGTTTGAATCGTCGGTTGTCTACAGTGCTTATGCAGACCGTCGCAGGCGGCTTCCATGCAAGGGCTTGGGAGCACGCAACATCGACCTAGCAGCCCGTGGCAGAAGTGAGATTCTCTGACACAGTCGTAACGTCGGATTCGATAGCCACGTTGGGCTCGATATCCAGCTGACGGAGTTCATGATGCGTTTGAAGCGCCATCTGGACGCAGAAGAGCACGATTTGAGCGGCAAAGTATGCCGCAGACCGGTCCTGCAGGCTCCGTGGCGTGCCCTGCCCGAACTTCTGGCGCAGGATCAACGCCAGGTTCAAGGCCGCGTAGTGAACCAGGATCCGTTTCAGGATATTTTCCCGTCCTCGAAGGTGAACCCGTCGCATGCCGCCGGTTTCCAGACCGTGAGCGAAGGGTCGTTCCAGCATCATGCCGCGATGCCGCAACAACTCCTTGCCGCGTTCTCCACGGATTCGACGGCGATTGGCATAGACAGCCTGTTGTTCGTCCGGCTTGTTCTTCCAGCGGCGACGGCCCCGATCCGGTTCCGAGATGTAGGTGCGTATCCCCAATTCGCGAAGATCGACCATCGTTTCGTTGCTGTGATATCCCTTATCGGCGACGACTTCAGAAAACCAATCTTCTCGAATCTGCGCTTCGGTTTTCGGGTTGCTTGCCAGCTTCTCCATGTTCTCGGCCGTGCGGATCAACGTCTCTTTGATTGTCGTCGTATCCCCGGTGGCAGCACCCTGAACCGTCACCCCCAGCACGACGCCGGTCTTCATATCCACAGCGTGTTCCAGCTTGTGAGCCAAATGCGTGCGGCCGTCTTTCATCTTGGTGATCTGCGCATCCGCGTCGTCGGGATGCACCCAGTCGTCGTTCGATCCCTTCTTCGGCCGTTTCCGGTCCAGTCGCGCCAGTTCGGCTCGTGTCGGCGTTTCAATGCCCGAAGCGTGGGCCAACTCCTTCAGAAAGTCCTCATAACTGTTCCTGGTGTCTCGCCGCACGATCGACCGCATTGCCGCGTTCGCTTCCAGCGTCGTCGCGTCCACGCCAACCGTCTTCCCGTCGATCAACCCGTGCCCGGCCAGCCGCTCCAGCATCCAGTGGAACACCTGGGCATGGGTTTCCAGATCGATCAGCCGGCGTGTCCGCGACACGCTGGAATGATCCGGGGTACCATCGGTCAGCCCAATGCCCAGAAACTCCCGCAGGCTCAGCGAGTCGGCACACCGCCAGGCGATGCCGCGTTCCGAGTCAATCCCTTCGAAGTAGCCGACCAGCAGCATCCGAAAGTACACACCCGGCACGACACCGGGCCGACCCATCACCGGGGCGTAGAACTTCTGGCAGGCTTCTTCAACAAACGGGTCGAATCCGTCTTCTTCCAGAATCCGGTTCACCCGTTCGTAGAACACGTGTCCTTTGGTCCGCGGCAACTCCTGTGTCGCGATCCACAGCGATTCCTGGCGTCGTCTCTTTCGTCCCATGCCCATATCCCGTCCTCCTTCACTCATCATTCTTCGCGATACGGTCGCATCGGGTCCGTTTGAATCTGTGAAGTGGACTTTAACCACGGGCTGCTAGGAGGTCATCATGTGGCCAGGGCCAGGAAGGGAAGTCAGCCCAGCGGAGCCAGGCGCCGAACTGGTCCACGTTGCGACCGTCCTCCACTTGCGCAGTTGGAGATATCTGTTCCCTTTTCACAAGATGAACAGCCGTGTGTTCGAGCAGCTCAACCAAACGCCTGGGCTAGTGCGGTGGCGTGTCGCGGTCGAACTTCGCGCCAAAATGTTCTACACCTGCACGGTCTGGAAGGATAGGTCGTCCAACGATACCTTCATGGTCACCGAGCCCCACGCTACGGCCATGAAGCGGATCAATGTCTGGGGCGGGCCTAGGACAGCGTTTGTGGAGTGGGTCAGCTCGGATGGTGCCATAGATTGGGACGAAGCGAAGCGGAGGCTGCGAAGCACGGACGGGACACAGAAACCACCAGATACCTAACAACAAGCCCCAATCTCGCCGGTTACGACCGATGCGATTCCATTTGAGTTATGCGTTCGGGAAAGTTGCCAGACCGTGGCATTCCCTCCAACTGAGACCACTAACCTGGTCGGCATCGTCGTACTCCAACAGGATTTCCCTCTTTAATGGTCAAAGCACACGTGCAGCACAGAGGAGGTAGATGATCAGTTCAAAACGAAAAATAGAAGTATTCAGTGCGGGTTGCTCAGCGTGCCAGCAGACCATCGAGCTGGTAAACAGCATCGCGTGCTGATCCTGCGACGTTACGATCCTGGATATGAAGGATCCGTCAGTGGCGGCCCGCGCTACGGATTTGGGCATACGGTCCGTTCCAGCCGTCGTAATCGACGGTAAGCTTGCCGACTGCTGCGTGGGTCGCGGCCCGGACGAGAGGACACTCCGTGCGGCAGGGTTGAGGCAATCGCTGGCCTGAATCTCAGGTGTTCCCCCCCCCGTATCTTCGGGGACTGTATCCTGGGCCCCCGCTCAACAACGGAGGTATTCCTTGCCCAACAGCATCGTTGTCTACAGCCAACCCGGCTGAATGTTCTGTGGCCGCTTGAAAGAGTTTCTTTCAAAGAACAATATTTCTTACGAAGATCGGGATGTCAGCCAGGACGAAACGGCGTTGAACGAACTTCAGAAACTGGGTTTGATGACAACACCCGTGACGGTCGTCGATGGAGCGGTCGTCGTCGGTTTCGATCAGAAGAAGCTGAGCACGCTGCTCAATATCGAGTGAACCATGATTTTGACGGTTCGGCACTGCGAGAAGCGAGCTGTGGACGCCTAACTCCCTCCAAACGGCGTTCTGGGCAGTCATCAGGGGCTCAGAAGTCGGCTTCGGGGAAACCTGAAATGTTCTTCCCGGCGATTACCCGCCATAAACGCCGTAGCGTTTACCGATTTGTTCTCAACTCCCCCAATGTCGTGCATTCTGGGAAGTTGACGATCGTCCCCTCAGCCCATGAGTCGGCAGCCCATGAGAAATTCCAATTCGTTCAAGGCGCGTTTCCATACATGTGGCATCACTCTGCTGGATTGTCCGACATAAGTAATGCTAAGAAGACGACTAGAAATGGCGTTTCTGGCGACGAAGCCAAGAGCAAAGTCTATTAAACCGAATTTGCCACGATTGCGGGTGCGTCCCGTGCCGTAGGTGGTAGACGGGGATGGTCCCATCCCTTTGGGCAACGCCGAGGCGGGATCATGGTGTCCCGCTGGTCACGGCTTAAGGAATGTGAGAGAAGGATTAGTGCTGGTGGTGGAACTTGAACCCACACCTCCTTGCAGAGACCGGTTTTTGAGTCTTTAGCTGCAACACACGATTCGTGACGATACGTTAACAAATTCAATCAGTTCCTGGGTTCTTCGCCGTTCCCAAAAAGTGAATCGTGACGAAAGGTTGAGCTTTGTAGCGGGAGAAAAGCGGGAGGCGACTTCGGGGTCGTCCTGGCAGAAGGTCCGATCGGTTGGGGGATCACGCCCTTCGAGGGGAATTACTACATCGGCCGCAAGTATCTTCGCACCGATCGGTTCAAAGCTAACTTCATCCCTGGCTTCTGCCCCTACAAGTTTCTTTACGTTTGGCTGGACCTGGACCTGGAGGAAAGAGGTCAGTTCTAAAACCTGGGATGGATGTATTGGCTGCCCAACGCGCCGTTCCCGTTCATCTGGTATCGCGTGGGACTTCCTGCCGAACATCCGAAGTTGCGGGTTGAAACCGTCGGAGGCAGGTCGAATGTTAGCGCACGAATGACGTCCTTGGGAATCGGTTTATGACAAACCCTTTCCGGTTCCTGACGCGCCCCCGCAAAGGGTTATAATGCTACACCAACTCCCTAGGCGAATACTGACTTGTTGGCAGATACAGGCGAATCCTTTAACTGAGAAACCGTGACATGTCGTCAAGCGAACAAGACCACGGGAATACAGTCGATTGTGGATTCGGGTGCACTGCAACCGTTGGGGATCACATTGGGCATTTCTACCGCGGAGGAGAGCAAAGGTTTAGTGTGCTTGGGCCTTACGTGGTAGAGGGGATCCGACGAGAGGACAAGTGCGTCATCATCGCGAGTCCCGAAGTGTCCACTGAATTGTGCAAATGGCTGGCAACAAAGGATATTGATGCCGATAGAGCACGAGAAGCAGGCCAGCTGATTCTACATCCAGGCGAGGCGACAAGCCAAGACATGCGCGCTCTGGTTGATCGCATCGACAACGAGTCACGGAACGCGGGGCACAAATTTGTTCGGTGGGCGGGCGATGCAGGCTGGGCGTTAGCGCGTAAGACGTGAGTGCGCGAAATGTTGCGCTGGGAAGCCGATTACGACAAGCACTCGGTGGGATGGAAGATTCTGGCGCTGTGCCAATTCGACCTGACACAGTTTGGTGGTGACATCGTGATGGACGCGATGCATTCACACCCGCTTTGCATCATGGGAGACGTTTTGGTCCCGAATCCTTTTCATGCCTCGGCCGAGAGACTCCTTCTGGAGTTATCAGAGCGCGCTTAGATGGCTGGCTTGTCGGAAAAACATTCTCCAAACAACCAGACACTTGACACTTCACGGTGGCAGACACATGATTCTGCTCTAATCGATCCTTACTCCCTTCTTGGTCTTGCGGCAGCACTTGCGCTTATCGTCACGGATGAAGACGTAGCTCGGTTTACGGCCGGTGCAACGAGATCGACTGTACGTGCCCAACTGGGCGCCGTGGCCATCCAGGACCTGACCCACCAAAGAATGAGAGTGTTTGGTCAGTTCAGAGATGCGCCCTTGACAGCGGCTTTGTCCGAAGAGATGGAAGGGTTCTTCGCCTCAGCTGAGTCCAGTTCTCATGTGGGATCTGCAAAGGATATCAGCGAAATCGAACTGCGACGAGACCTCTGGCCAAGAGCTGTTGATACCGACCTACGTCGATTGTTATTGGTTCGATTGAAAACGATCGGCACTAACTCACAACGGTAAGCCACCGCCTCTGGCGGTGAGACTCGAAGAGGTTCGACCGTCCCGTCGTGCAGTTCTGGTAGACGGTCTCCATCAACGAACCACCACCTGCGAATTGAAGGAGACCGTCATTGGCGAATGGCAGTGCCAGTCCCACGACGGATTGTATCGCATCGGTCGTGTCACTCGGCGTCCACGTCATCGGGCGAAAGCGACAGGTGGATTGTGATGGCCAGAAGGCTGGAAGCAAGGATGCCCTTATAGGCCCCCTCGGGGGGCCTTCGTCATACCGCCCGCTGAGCGGGCGGTACCTGATGTGTGCCGGGCATGGCACGCCAACTGAAGGAAGGAAAGCCACCGTGATCGGACGGAAGGCGAACACCAACAAGGCAAGGGCAGTCTCAGAGATGGGGCGTCCGGAAGAAGCATGAGGCAGAACTCGTGTACGTAGCGAACAGCGAACCGGCTAGATGGGTGCCCGGAGGGGGACGAGCAGGCGTAAGAGAGCGAGTCCCGATATCCGACCGTAGTCACCGAAGGGAGCTGAAGCCGGACGGTATACGAGGGGGTTGCGTGTCTTACCCCGGGAAGCCCTATTGCTTCGATATCGGGACCCACGGTGGGTGCGTCCACCCAGACGCTCAAAGGACATTGGGTTATCCAGTCCGCCGAGACCCGGTATTGAAAACCAAACCGCGAACGGCGACCCCGGAGCGGGGAGGAAGCAGAGGGTGGCAGATCCATGGGTAGTACTGAAGACTCAGGGCCGATGAAGCCTGGTAACAGAGCGGAGGAGAAAACCCTGACGACCGGGAAGACCCGGGCCACCGGAGATCGCTATCCGGCGGTGGGAAGTCATGGACGAGAGGCGAGAGTGACACCATCAGGAAGTCGATTCAGTGGGTGGATTTAGGGCCTAGCAAACCGATGGGGGCAGCGAGCTCCGCGCGAGCACCGAACCGGAGGCCCGGCGAGGTTAGCAGCAGTCCGGGCCCGGCGCCAATACCAACCATCCCCGGCCATTCCTGGCGGTAGAGAGTCACGGAGAAAGTGAAGTGAAAGTTGTTGGAGCCATGGAACGGGTCTACAACCCGGGGCGACTCTACCGGGCATGGCAGCAGGTTCGGGCCAACGCCGGTTCAGCCGGAGTAGACAACATGTCGGTGGACGCTTTCCAGGAGAGAGAAGACGAGCTTCTCGCACGAATTCAGGCAAAGCTGGAAGCCGGGACATACCGTTTCAAGCCCGCAAGGCGGGTCCTGATCCCCAAGCCGGGCAGTCCGAAGAAGAGGAAGTTGGGTATACCCGTGGTCATGGATCGCGTAGTCAGTCAAAGTCTCCACACAGTGTTGACGGAGATCTTTGAAGGTGACTTTAGCCGGTCCAGCTTCGGGTTTCGACCTGGGAAGAGCCAACACCAGGCCATCCGCCATGCACGGAAAGCGGTGGTGGAAGGCTACGAGTGGTGTGCATCGCTGGACATTGAGAGCTTCTTCGACGAGATTCCTCACAACCTGATCCTGAAGCTCATTCGACGGAAGATCCAGGATGAGCGGCTCGTGACGATGGTGGCGCGGGCGCTGAAGGCGGGAGTTGAAGTAGAGGGTGTCGTCGAGAAGACGGACAAGGGATGTCCACAGGGCTCCCCGGTCTCGCCGATCCTATCCAACATCGTGCTCAACGAGCTCGACCAGGAACTGGAGCGGCGGGGCCACCGGTTCAGCCGGTGGGCCGATGACTTCGTCATCCTGTTAAAGACCGAGCGGGCAGCTCGACGGGTGATGGAGAGCATAACTCGACTCCTCGAAGATGAACTCGGATTGCACGTCAACCGGGACAAGAGCCGGGTGGCGCCGATGAAGGATGTGGAGTTTGTCGGATTCCAGATCCTGCGGGGCCAGATTCGGGTCAGTACACGGGCGCGCAAGCGCTTTGTGCAAGAGGTCCGATCCCGGACACGGCGGAATAACGGGCAATCGATGTCCCAGGTGATTGCCGGTCTCAACGAATATCTTGCAGGCTGGGTCGGGTACAATCGCATCCAGGAGTTCCGTAAGATATTCCAAGAGCTGGATGCATTCATCCGAAGCCGACTCCGTTCCATGCAGTTAAAGAAATGGAAGAAGCCGGCCAAGTTCCAACGGATGATGATTCGAGCTGGGGCACCGATGTATTACGCCCACCGCACCTGGATGCGGATGAGTGCGTGGCAATCCGTCCTGCGACGGGAAGTTCGCTTCGTCCTAAGTCTGGAGTGGTTCCGCCGCCACGGACTTGTCTTTCTCCATGACTACACGGAGCGGAATCTTAAACTGGAGTTTACTCGCTGATCGAGGAGCGGCTTACCTGGCCGGTACGAGTCGTTCTGTCCGGAGGGGGTGCGAGCGATCTCACCTCCTACCGGGATTTTGGTGTGCTCATTGCGGGCAGCACATCGGATGACCCATTTTCGACAGTTCAATCGGCTTCGTTGCAGGCGCTGGCCATCCAGGTATCGATGGCGCTCCAACGCATCCAACTCACCAAGGATCGCGAAGCTAAGGACGCGGCACTGCGGAAAGCGCGAGACGATTTGGAGCTCCGCGTGGAGCAGCGGACGGCGGAGCTTTCCAGTATCAACAAGGACTTGCAAAAGCAAATCGTGGAGCGAAAGCGCGCGGAGCAAGCACTTACCCACTCCGAGAAGAGGCACCGTGTTCTATTGGAGATCAACAATGCGATCGTTTCGAACCTGGACCGGAATTCGTTATTTCTCGCCATGGAAAGGGCGATTTCCAACATACTCCCATGTGATCGCTGCGTGCTGCTTCTCTACGACAGATCGAAGGACGTTTTCAGAGTGCTTTCTTTGACGGGGAAGACGAACCTGAAGGAACTGGGTGTCGGCACTGAGATTTCGCGGAAAGGAAGCGGGATCGACAAGCAGAAAGGCCCGGTCGTCGTGCAGGATCTTCAGCAGGAAGAAGAGTTGACACGCCCGGACGACAAGTTGCGAGACATGGGCATCCGCTCTTACGTCTCGGTCCCGCTCCTTGGTAAGTCCGGTTTCGTAGGATCCCTTTCCATCTCGAGCATCGAACCGAACCGATACGCCCAGGCGGACGGACTCTTTCTCATGGAAGCCGGACATCAGATCTCCCTGGCCCTTGAGAATATGGAAGCTTATGAGGAAATCGCACTCCTCAAACGACGGCTCGAACAGGAAAACCTCTACCTTCAGGAAGAAATCAAAATCCAGCACGATTTCGAGGACATCGTCGGGTCCAGCTCGGGCATTAAGAAGGTATTAAAGGCTATCGAGACGGTGGGTCCCACAGACGCCACGGTCCTTCTCATCAGTGAAACCGGAACCGGCAAGGAGCTGGTGGCTCGGGCGCTGCATAACCTCAGCTCGAGGCAGGATAGGACACTCGTGAAAGTCAACTGTGCGGCCTTACCGGCCGGCCTCATCGAAAGCGAACTGTTTGGTCACGAGAAAGGAGCATTCACCGGAGCCACGGTCCAAAAGATTGGCCGTTTCGAACTGGCCAATCGAGGAACGATTTTTCTTGACGAGTTGGGTGACCTGCCTCTGGAGTTGCAGGCGAAGCTACTCCGTGTTCTTCAAGAAGGAGAGTTCGAGCGAGTCGGCGGCTCGCACACGATCAAGGTCGATGTCCGAATTCTTGCAGCTACGAACCGGGATCTTGAAAAGGCGATGCAGGCGGGCCAATTTCGTCCGGATCTTTATTTCCGGTTGAATGTGTTCCCCATCGAAATTCCTCCGCTTCGGGATCGTATCGAAGACATCACGCTGCTCACACGACACTTCGTCATGAAGCACAGCGCCAAGTTAGGGAAAGGCATCGAGAAGATCAGCCAGACCGCGATGGATGCCCTGGTCGCCTACCCTTGGCCCGGCAATGTGCGGGAATTGGAAAACGTGATCGAACGGGCGGTCATCATCAGCCAGGGGGCGCAGCTCGAGTTGGGCGAGTGGCTGCCCAAGCCCATCGCCGGCTCTCACAGTTCAGGTTTCATGACCCTCGAGCAACATGAACGGCAGCACATCCTAGAGGCGCTTGAGCGCACAAGGTGGCAGGTGAGCGGCAAGAGAGGTGCGGCCACGATGTTGGGCATCAAACCGACCACCCTCCATGCCAGAATGAAAAAGCTCGGGATTCGGAAAACGCCCTGAAGAGATCGCAATATATCGCCATCTCACCATATGTTGAAAACACGTCTCTAGAGATACCCTTCCTGCTAATTTCAACTTTCCTCACTGTGTCAGACATTTAGCGCCTCACCGGGCACCTTCTATGTTTGGCATGCGCCTTGCCAATTAGTTCTGACGCGGTTGCGGTCCAGTGAAACCCAAAGAGAACTCACTTCAAAGATGACACCGCATGAATCGGCGATCTGTGTCGCCGCTGGGATCGCCGGGTCGTCTCGGGATGTCGACCCACTCTTGGGTTGAAACAGTGAACGGAAACGGAGGAAGAGTGATGAAAACTAGGAGAAGAAGTCTCTACAGCTTAACGCTGATCCGCCAGGGCGATCGTTGCGGAAGGCAACGGTTACGAGTCGGCGTTGGTGAACTTCCGCTTTATTGCCAACACTGTATGGACAACAGAAGAGGCCGTCGGGCAGATTAATCCTGAATCGCTTAGCCAGCGATAGCCGAGTCTTTAGAGAGCCCGGGCCGAGAAAGGTTCGGGATGCTTCGCCTTAAACATTCGTTATCGAAAGGGAGAGAAGCCATGACGCGATCCATCTCAAGACCCACAACATTCTTCGCACTGTTCTTCGTTCTATTCTGCACCGGTAGGGGGCTTGCCCAACGTCCCGAGGTAGGCGAGAGCCCCTGGGGTCGAGAAGATGAGATTGGTCGTCTCAATCTCATGACGGACGAATCCCGGGCGGCCATCCTGTCCCGGGTGGCAGGAGGCACAAGTTATGATCTATCGGTTGAATATTTCATTGGCATGCCGAGCTGGCAAGCCGCCGGTGATCCACACTACCGCATCTGGATGACCCACACGCCGAACGGCACGGTCAACGACGATCCGCTCTCGCTTGGCAGGGCGATGAACGAGCACGTGAGTTACACGGGTGCCGCAGTCTCGATGTACACCCATATGGGTACCCACATTGATTCCCTTAGCCACTTTGGATTGAACGGTGAGATTTGGAACGGTTTCAGTGCCGACGAACACCTCGGTGATCGGGGTTGGAAAGTGGCGGGTGCCGAAAACATTCCACCGATCATCGCTCGTGGTGTCCTGATTGATGTTGCGGCGGCTAAAGGCGTCGATATGCTGGCGGACGGCTATCGCGTGACCCGTGACGATCTCGTCAATGCTGTCGACCAACAGGGCGTCGAACTCCGCGATGGTGATGTAGTTCTGATCCGCACGGGACGTATGAACCTTTATGAGAACGCGTCGGCTTATATGGCCAATCCTCCAGGACTGGGAATGGCCGCAGCAAGATTCTTAGTCGAGAAAAGCGGTGCCATGATTGTTGGCGCCGACAACTTGAGTTTCGAGGCCTTTCCTTCCGAAGTCAACGATAACTATGTCCCACTTCATACCTATCTACTAGCGCAACACGGGGTGCCGATCTTGGAACTCGTCAATCTCGAGGGTCTGGCCGAGGACCGCGTCTATGAGTTTGCGTTTATTGGGGGTTCGCTCAAGTTGCGAGGCGCGGATGCCGCACCCATTCGGCCCATCGCCATCCCCGTGTGCTAATGACCAACAACTACCGAGAGGAATTCACTATGAGCATACGAACAATATTGTTTGCGCTATGGACAGCAATTGTCCTGACCGGACCAGCGATTGCCAGCGCCCAAGACCTTAAAAGGGCCATCAATCCCGAACATCTCGCGAATACAACTCAGTACGGTTATTCACAAGCGACCATCGCTGGATCGAACGCAAACATCATTTACATCGCCGGTCAAATCGGTATCAGCGATGAAGGACCCAACCACTTCGAAGCCCAGGTTGACCGGTCGTTTGAGAATCTGATCGCGGCGTTGGAAGCGGCCGGCGGCCGGGTGGCCGATGTCGTCAAAATCACGCTGCTGATCAAAGATCATGATGAACAAAAATTACAGTACCTTGTCAAGAAGCGCCTCGAGGTGTTCGGAGAGGACCCACCGGCAAGTACGTTGATTCCGGTGACGACCCTCGCCTTAGAGGCACTCGAGTTCGAAATTGATGCCGTCGCAGTAACGGTCTCTAACGATAAACGGAGTGCTGATATTGGAGTAGAGCAATGATTTTTGAGACCAACACGAAGACGACGCGTAACACCGTTCGCACGCAGCATTCGTCGGAGGGCGCCGTGCCAAACAAGCAACCAATCAATATCCGATCCATCGACCACGTTGTGATTCGCGTCATGGACCTTGATCGAATGACCCGATTTTATTGCGATGTTTTGGGTTGTAAGCTGGAACGCGGCCCCGGAGAGTTTCGCCTTGCCCAGCTTCGCGCAGGTCAATCCTTAATCGATCTCGTCGATGCTGCAGGCTCGTTCGGGCGACAAGGCGGCAATGTGCCTGACCACTCGGCGCCTAACCTGGATCATGTGTGCCTGCGCATCGAACCCTGGGACAACGAAGCGATCCAGGCACATCTACAGAGTCACGGTGTCGACGCTGGGCCAATAGGATCGCGATATGGAGCGGCGGGGATGGGTCCCTCGCTCTACCTTCGTGATCCCGAGGGAAATACTGTTGAGCTCAAGGGCTAGCGTGGACGCTTCAATCTAAAAGAGATCGTGAGTCTATAGCTACAACACGTGATTCGTGACGAAACGTTAACAAATTCAACGAGTTCCTGGGTTCTTCGCCGTACCCAAAGCCTTTTAAAAAAACGAGTTATACGTGCAATTAGGAATGGACGCAAACTTGCCATCAGTGGATCGATCGGAATGTTAACGACTCGACAATATCAACAACGCAAAGGAGACAGTCACATGACTTCATCGTTTTTACCCGTACCGGGACTGCAAATTGACAACTCCAACACGGCTCTGCTGATCACAGATCCGCAGAACGATTTCCTCAGCCCGGATGGTGTGACCTGGGGGGTGGTGGGCGAGAGCGTAACCGAGAACAACACCGTCGCGAACATCGAGTCGCTCTTCAAGGCCGCCAAGGCCACGGGGATTCCAGTTTTCGTGTCGCCTCACTACTACTATCCAACTGATCACGGCTGGAAGTTCGAGGGCGCGCTGGAAACACTGATGCACAACATCGGAATGTTCGACCGGACCGGCTCCCTTTCGCTGGAGGGGTTCGAGAACTCGGGCGCCGACTGGCTGGAACAGTACAAGCCATACATCAACGATGGCGAAACCGTGATCGCCAGCCCCCACAAAGTCTTCGGACCCGAAACCAACGACCTGGTTCCGTAACTGCGCAAGCGTGGCATCAGCAGAGTGATCCTGGCCGGGATGTCGGCCAACCTTTGCACCGAGAGCCACATGCGCGAGTTGACCGAACAGGGGTTCGAGGTTGCCGTCGTTTCAGACGCAACGGCCAGGGCGCGAGTGCCCGAAGGCGACGGCTATGAGGCCGCCGTTGTGAACTACCGCTATATCGCGAACGCAGTCTGGACGACCGACCAGGCCGTCGAGCAGCTCCAGGATGCGGCCCAGCAGGTTGCGGTCGGGAACTGATTGCGTCCGTGAGTTTCGCAACCCGATACACGAATTTATGAACAAGGAGAACACAAAGCAATGAGCAACTTACTTTTGATCCATGGCGCCTGGGGCGGAGCATGGGAATTCCAAGAAGCGATCGAGATCCTCGGCGAGCGGGGGCATTGGGCCCACGCGATCGACCTCCCCGGTCACGGCAAATCGTCTGCACCTATCGCCGAGGTCACGATGGACGCCTATGTCCATCGCGTCATCGAGGAGGTTCGGAATACCGACTCTCGGACCGTGCTGGTTGGACATTCCCTCGCTGGATCGATCATCTCTCAGGTCGCCGAGAGAATACCCGAGAAGATCGAGCGATTGGTTTATGTCTGCGCGGCCCTTCCGAGGAACGGCGACACAGTGTTGGGTCTGATGCAGAGCGACGCTGCGGGCGAGTTGCTTCCGAGGATCGTATTCTCGGACGACCAGTCGTACGCGACACTCGGGGCGGACGACGTAAAGAACATCCTCTTGCACGACGTCAGGGAGCCGGAGCGTGTGGAGATCCTGGCCCGGGAGTTCGACATTAAGCAGGCCACCGAGCCGTTCATGATTCCGGCCGAACTGACGAACGCGGCTTTCGGTTCCGTCCCTAAGGCGTACGTCCGCTGCTCGCTCGACAAGGCCATGTCGCTTTCCTTGCAGGACCGGATGATAGCTGGCTGGGAGGTCGAGCATGTCTCGACCCTGGTATCGGGCCACTTCCCGATGATGTCCGTGCCTGATCGTCTTATCGAAGCGATCGATGAAGCCGCAGTGGCCTCGGCCATGGGTGCCTGATACGGATCTGATTCATACACCCTTTAACCGACCACTCCATTCAAGGTTACAACACAAAGGAGCAAGATCATGCCTCTCACACTGACTCTTTCCGAAGAGGTCCTCCCTGCCGACAAAGTGAAGGATGCCGTCCAGCGCCTGACTGAATCGATGCTCGCATGGCACGAGCTGACTGACAACTCAGTCATGAAGCCCAACGTGACAGCGAACGTGCACATCGTTCCAAAGGGACATAGCTTTTCGGGAGGTGTGGAGTTTCGCGCGGTATGGATCGAGTGGAAGGTGCCCTCGTTCGCCTTTGCCTCGCGAGAGATCCATCGGGGCTTTGGCCGGGAAGCCACCGACATCATTCACGAGCTATCAGGCAACAAGCAACCCAAAGACAACATCTACTTCAACGTTGTGCATACGGTGGACGGGGCCTGGAATCTCGATGGGCAGGCCATGAGCAATGACGAACTTGGCCAGGCCATCGCCAAGGGCTAGCGCAGGGAGGAACCTCGGTCGTCAGGTATGGTCATCGCCGAGGTGGCCGAAGAACGCCCAGCATCGTGCGCGACGAAAGCCCGGGGGAGTCGGGTCCTCTTAACCTCACGTAGTGCCATGGGAGAGATCGAAATGGAACGTCCAATCAGCGACATTGCATTCACGCCTGCAGTCAAAGCGGCCCAGGAAGCTCGGGGGTCTCGGCGCTCCTACTCGAAGATGGAACAGAGAGGAGGATGGGCCGACGTTGTCACGCCGGAACTCCGGGACTTCATCGCTCAGAGAGACTCGCTGTATCTGGGCACCGCAAACGCCTCGGGCCAACCGTACATCCAGCATCGGGAAGGCCCGAAGGGTTTTCTCAAGATCTTGGACGACCGGACCCTGGCTCTGGCCGACTTTGCGGGTAACGCGCAGTACATCTCGTTGGGGATCACATTGGGCATTTCTACCGCGGAGGAGAGCAAGTGTGTTAGTTCCTCAAGTTTCCAGAATGCGACTTGGTCCTGCATTCTCGCTTTCCGCGGGGACCGACTTGATTGCTAAACACTAGGCGACAAGGCAGGAGTAATCCGGCGTTTCGCCACGGCATCGTTCTCACTTTTCCAGGTAGTTGGCAAAGCGGCGGCAAGAGCCGAAGCGGTGAATGTCGCCCACAAAACCCACCAGCGCCGTGGCGGTTAACAGGCCGATTCCCGGAATCGTTTGGAGACGCGCCACATCCGGTGTTTGTTGGGCCAGTGCCTTCAGTTGTTCTTCCACCGACCGCATGTGCGCTTCCAGTTCACGAATCTCTTCACAGACCTGGTGAAACATCTCCCGAACGACGCTGGGGATCTCCACATCCGCGTCTTCGATCAACCCCATCACCCCCGGAACCAGATGATGCGCGCCAGTAGGTATAACGCAACCAAACTCCCGGAGCAGTCCCCGAAGCGTGTTGATGCGCGACGTGCGCGTCTCCATCCACCCCGACCGCAGCCGGTGCAACGCGGTCAGTTGCTGCTGGGCTACCGTCTTGACCGGTACCGGATACAGGGCCGTGTTTCGGTGCACTTCGAGCAATCCTTTCACGTCGTTACGGTCGTTCTTGTCCCGTTGTACGTAGGGCGTCACATACTGCGGCGAAATCAACTTTACCGTGTGTCCCAGCTTCCCGATCTCCCGCCCCCAGTAGTGCGATGACCCGCACGCTTCCATCACCACCGTCGCGGGTTCCTGATCCACGAAGAACTCCAGCAATTTCGCCCGACTCAAACGGACGCTCTCATCGACATGCCCCGGTTGCTCTGAAATCCCAATCTCAAAAACATTCTTTGCCAGATCCACTGCGATCGTTCTATTCTTCATCTCGGACTCCTTTTTGTGAACACGTGCTCGTGTTTAGCCCGCACCATGCGAGGCTCAAAGTGACTTTGGCACTTTGATGCCGTTTAAGTCACCCAAGAGGAGTCCATCTCATCAAGAAGATGATTTCTCAGGACTTGAGAACGGATTTCAGCAGCGACCAGGGAGGAACGACCGCCCACCCCTCGCAATATACCGAAGCCTAAGTTTCTGGCACAGGGCCTCGCCGCAGTGTGCTGTATTATCATTCTTGAATCCGAAGCTAGGCTACGCTGTTTGCTACCTGACGTTAACCTTACTCTAAGGAGATTCGATATGACTCAACCGGCACCGGCCAACCTCCCGGCCGAGGATCTAGCGACCATCCGAGCGACCAGCGATCGTTTTGCACAACTGATGGTGGACCGTGACTTTGAGGCACTGGGCCAGTTGTACACAGTCGATGCCGTTCTGATGCCGCCCAATCACCCGACAGTCCAGAGCCGAGAACAAATCCGTTCTTTTCTGGAGACTTTTCCGAGGGTCACGCGCTGTTCAATCGGAATTGACGAGATCGACGGACGCGACGATCTAGTCTACGTGCGTGGCACCTATTCGATGACTGTCCAGCCGGATGACGGATCGGGTCCAGTCGATGATGTCGGAAAGTTTCTTGAGATTCGCAAACGGCAACCCGACGGATCATTCTCTTTCGCGGTGGACATGTTCAACTCCGACAGGGGGTAGCCTCCGTTTTTGCACCGGGTGGGGACATGGACTCCTTCACATGCTGCCAAGAGGAGCGTCATCGTCCGACAAGATGATTTCTCAGGACTTGAGCCTGGAAATCAGGGCACCGGCACCCGTTCTTTCAGTTCTTCGAACCGATTGAACAATGACGAATTGTGGACGGGCGGGCTCGCCAGGGTTCTGCCCCCTAGTTCCCAGCGGATACCGGCGTGAGTCCCAAACCAAGCTGCGAAAAGAGGTTGATCTCGTCATCTAGGCTCCATACCTCCGTGAGTACTCCGTCGATTACGGTCGCCATGTACGTACCTGCGTAGCTAACTTGTTGCCCAGTTGGTTCGACCCCAGAATACTCGCCCAGATGCGTACCTCTAAGGACTACCCTCGCCGCAACGCGGTCACCCTCCGCGATCATTTCCTCGATGTCATGCGTGTAGTCCGGGAAGCTACGGTAGAAGCCTCGAATCAACTCAAAGGTTGCATTTCTACCAACGGCCCGATCCGCACCGTCGATAATACGAGCCGGAACGACGAACTGCTCGTCCATCAGGTTCGTCAAAGCGTCGAAATCCTGACCGTCCAGAGCCGCGAACCACTGTCGAACAACTTCCTTGTTTGCAGTCGTGACGTCAGAAGAGGAGCGTGTGCACCCGGCTGGGATGATGATTAAGAGAAAGAAGAGGTACCCCAACCTACGCCGTTAATTTGACATGATGGCCTCCCAAGCTGGTTCCTGCTGTGGCATCGAGATCACAACGTCCGCGAAGATGATTTCTCAGGACTTGAGAATCATTTTCAGAGTCATCTAGGGTACTGGCACTAGCCGTTCAAGTTCGGCGAACCAGTTCTGGACGATATCGCGCGACGGTCTGCTGCCGCGTGCGAGTTTACATAACATCCGTACTACGACAATGGCAGCGCTGCCATAGTCGTCAGCCCCTGCTTATATCGCTTATCCGCCACAGAACGTTCGATGCGGGTGTGGCGGGCCGACGCGTTTCCCGCTGGAGAAGTTCCCAAAAGTGCCCTAATTTTGTCTATCCTTTGTCGATGTCTTTTTACTCTGGCCACAGCAGCTATTGGATCCACGTGACCGACCTTCCCGCCAGTACGGAACAACTCTTCATCGGAAGCGTCGGCATGTCGTTCGGGCTGAATACAAGGTTGACTGCGGAGATTTATCCATTCGGCATGGTCGGCACGGGCGGGGCGACAAGGGTCCCTCCCGCGCACAGGAATATGGAGTTCTGGAAGATCTCTCCAGGCGACGGCTACTTCGACGGCGTCGCTGCTGAAAGTTGGGACCCAAACGATTGCTGGACGCGGCTAACTGCTCCCTTCGGCGCCACCGGACCCATTCTCAACAATCGGCACGGCGGCTACGCGCTGGTTGGCGAGGACAACCGTTACGGGTTTTACCTCATGGGGTGGGACAAGGGGTATACGGTTTCGACGGGCTCGGACGCGGAGGCCACTTTCTTTGACGACGTCTGGAGGTACGACCGTGAGGCTCACCACTGGGCAGAGTTCACTTCATTCCCGGGCGGTGGCCGCCGAGGAATCATCGGATTCATCGCACACAATGTCTTATACGTAGGCTTCGGGTCGGGCTCCAGCGGCTCCGACACTGGGGGCACCGCCATCGCCGACATGTGGGCGTACGACCTGGACAGAGGCGCGTCCGGGTTCTGGGAACAGGTGTACAACCCGACCGCCGGTACTGGTGTGGGGTCGGATGGCTCTCCTGGAGGGATCACCGATGGCATCGCGTTCGTGCTCCAGGGCCGTGGCTTCGTGACCCAGGGAGACTCCTTATGGGAGTGGGTGCCGGTCTCTCCCAGCGCGGGGACTTGGAGAGCGGTCGATGCCGGCACGATCTTCGATTCTTCAAATCCAAGTATCGAAATGGGACTCCGCGTTGACGCTGTCGCCTTCCAGCTCGAGGGCAGACAATACGTGGGGCTGGGGCGGTCGCTCGCGGACAACTCCGTCCTGCACGACATTTGGCAGTTCGATGTCGCAACCGAGTCTTGGCATTATGAGCCTGACTGGGACTTCGTCACCGGTTGGACGGAGGGCGCCGTGGTTGTCGTTGGCAACTACGCTTACCTGGTCGGCGGGCAGATGGTCGACAAACGTGACGGCACGAACTACACGGCCGGCGACAGGGAGGTCTGGCAGTTCGATCCGCTGCTTGGCGGGGGCACCACCACACCATTCGACTAACAGGCAACGAAATCATCGGGGTTTCCGGACGCCCCCGCGACTATTCGGAACCGGAGATTTCCAGCGGCCGGTCCGCCCGCAGTAGTCTATCAACCGTCAACCTCGAGCGGTCAGCCATGAGCCTCGGCTGACCGCTGACGGTTTCGTGTCACCTTCATCTCGCGTCCCGTTTCGGCCGTCCCGAAAGTCCTGCCTTGAATCCCTCGCGCGACGGCCTGTGTCTTCGCGCGGGTTGACATAACACCCATACGACGACAATGTCAGTGCTGCCATAGTCGTCAGACCCTGCTTACTCCGCTTATCCGCTAGTGCCGGATTCCATCGCTATAGTGTGTTGCTAGTTGAACAGTGAAAATCTCGGTAAAGAACATTAAGGGAGGGGTTTGTAAGCAATCAGAAGGTCAACGCCCGTATTTAGGGCAATTCTCAAGGTCCGCGAAGATGATTTCGTAGGGTCGAGCACTGGAGCGGTGGCCCGCAGGCCACTCCTTGGCTGTATCCGGCGTTTCCACCTGCGTGCCCGTTTAGGAGTGTCCGTAGCTCCGTTTCCAGCGCCCGCCACTTCGCACGCAGCGTGCGGATTTCCCGCACTACGCGCTCCTGCACACTTCGTCGCAAGGGTTATGAGACCTATCGAGAGAGAGGAAACCGCTGTAGAGCGGGACAGAAAATAGGCCCGCCCCTACGCCACCGCTTCCATCCGCAGTTTCGGCCAAGAGCGCCAAGACGGTTCAGTCTTCACCTTGAAATATAGTCGTCGCCTCAGGTCTTGCAGATTGCTGGGTGCCTTTATCAGGACACCCCTGCCTCCCATTGTGGGCGCCGACATTATGTGCAGCAAGGTTCCTTCGCTCCACGGGCGTTACCCCGCTTCATCACTACTACAAACCTAGCCGCCACCGTCTGGTCTGCGATCGACTTCCCGGTTGTGCCGGTTATACGATTGCTCCTGCTCCATCGATTTCTCGATGGGACCAGGACGGCTTCTCCAGTTGCTCGGCATGTCCTGGCCACCGTGCTGCCCCGAAGCACCCCGCCGGAGTGACACGCCGCTTCGGTCAGATTGCGGCGCTCCATGCTGCCTTCGCCCGTCCCAAGAAGGCTCGGCCTCCGGATCTACTCATTTCGGCCACCACTGGGTTCACTTGCGTTGCGGCCCGGTGACTCACTCACCATCCTTTCTGATGGCTTTGTCGATCGGCTTCATCCGCTTCGTTTTCTCCACGGATGCGACCCAAGTTACAGAGTCTCTGACTCTTACTCTGGTGGGTCTGTATCCCACTGAACATGCCAACCTTAGCTGGACGCACTCAGGACTTGAGAATGGATTTCAGCGTTATACGGGGAGGACTACATCCTCGGCCGCGTGTGGTGCTTCATCTCGGACGAATATGTCGCCGAAGAATACCTTCAGATCAGCGAGACACTTGAGCCCGGCAAGGCCAAAGCGGTTGAGATACTGTTTGCGGTGGTCGATGAAGGGAACGACCTGAGCCGCCTTCACCGAGAACTCCACTGGAAAGAATATGAGCCGTAAAGGATGCAGGGAGCTTACAAGAATCGGAAGGAGTATCTAAATAAAGCAGTGGCAGAGGCTGAATACCACTGGACGGATTCAGTTGAGTTAACTCAGCTTCATCCGAAGAAGACGAAGATTGCCGGCCCGAGTTTTTCGTTGCGTGGAATCGTCGGGGCGGATCGTGCGATAGCGCGAGAATCTACGGGTGGGTTAGGTAGTTCATAATGACTCTGCCTGAAATTGATACCTTGGACCTGGTTCGATACTGATCGCAAACGTTTTAACAACTGGTTGATGCGCAGGCTCATCGTCATTGGTTAGCGACAATTCAATATCCCATTCTGGCTTAGCGCCCAATGGTCCGTTAAGCCATGCGTCGCGAAGGTAGTTATGTGCGTCTTCTTCGTATCTCCATATGTCCACCTCTCCAGTGTCCCCGTTGACGGCATGAATTTTCGCCAGCAGAAATTCCCCGACGCGGCGTCGCTTGATTTGGTGTGAGTCACTCTTTAACCTTCGCGTAGGCAACGAAAACGGATGCCCAATGAAATCATCGGGATTGGCCCCATGCGGGTGTCTAAAGGCTAAGATTTTGCCCCGAACTGAAAACGAAGCCTCTGGTCCATCATTAGCGACTTCAACAACCAAGAGATTTCTATGTGCATCCATTGGCCACGAATGACACCTAAAGTCCGCATTCACAATGCCGATAGACTCGCGGAGTCTTTCGATTGTCGCTTCTTGTCGCTTGTAAATCTCGGCAGGTCCGAACGCTAGGTGTCCAACTATAACGCCACCCCACCAAACGACGAGTACCAGTGGAGGGAATAGCGCGGTCGCCAGCTTCTGAACGCCGCCGTCAACAATGATTGCGAGAGGGACGGATACGACGAAAGCTGCCAACAACAGCGACCCTTGCTGTTTGAGATACCCGAAAACGCGCAGATTCGTTTTCATCCACGCCCTCCGCCACACCATTGCATAGTACCAAAGGCGAAAGAATCTGTGTATCCACGCAGCCATACCGCTATTTTCCAACACACGGTGCCTCGGTATTGTCAGTCTGCAAAATCTGAAATAACTGGAGAAATGATATATGAAGGAAATCGAAGGGTCAAAAAAAACGGAAGGCCCGTTTACGCTCGACAACAGGAAACGATCAGACGCGGTCTACGAAGCGGTTAGACCAGAATTATCGTCCTAACGTGTGTTGGAATAGAGATGATATGACAGACACAAGTAGGCCAGAAAGGGTTTCATCGATAAAATGTGGAATGTATGTCGTAAGTTTAGTTGGAACGATAGCAAACCGTCCATATGCACCAATCGAAGGTGAGTCAGCTTATCGGAAAATGATGAATTCAATTCTCAACTTCCGACAAGATGATTTCTCAGGACTTGACCTTGCCTTTTCTTTGAAGTTTTACGCGAAGTTGAGCTTTGATCAGACCACAGCTGCGTCTGAACTCCTTGTGTAAGCCAGATGCCACATCCGAAGCTGTCCCGAATTCAGTTGAAACCTTCGATGGCGGTTCAGTTCATCAGTTAAGCCACCTTTGACGGATCGTCGCCAGTGACCAGGTCGTTGAGTTTGGCCTGGAGCATCCAGAGATCCTTATATCCCAGAATTCTGCGGAAGTTTTTCTCGGTATCGAGGAAGGAGGCCGCCGCCCATCGCAGGGCCATGTCGGCATTCTTCCATCGGCCCACACGACGGGTCCGGATACGCATCCCGGAGTGCGAACTGTCGATGAGGTTCGTCGACCCCAGACAACGGCGAAGAGCCGGAGACAGTTCGAGACGGTTGATGGTGAACATTTCGTCGAGTCCTTCCTTGAGACTGGCCGCAGCATCCGGATGCTGAGACCGCAACCATTCGGCTTGCTTTCGGATCCGGGCGATGCCTTCCTTCCACGGCAAGCGGAACGCGGCTTTCATGACGGAAACGACCTGCGGAGCCAATTCGTCGGGGAGCTTCGCCGCGACGTTCCGGATCTTGTGGTTGCGGCATCGCTGGACCGGATTCTGACGGCCAAAGACCTTGTCGATCGCGCTCCGCAGCGCTTTTGCGCCGTCAATGACGAACAGGTACCGCCGACCTGGATCGATGCCCCGGTCGACGAGATCCTCCAGCAGCGTGACCGCCGTGGCCGCGTTCTCGCTCGCGCCGTCCTTTATTCCCAGGACGACCTTCTCGCCGCTGGAATCCACGCCCACGGCGCAAAGCACGTGAAATTCTCCGAAGATCACGCCGTCCAGATAGATCACCAGGAACTCCCGGTCCTCGAACCGGCGTTCGCTCAGCCGCTTCAACTCCTTCCCGCTCTGCTCAACGAATTCCCGGCTCACCGACGACTTGCTGACACCGACCGTGTCGGCCATCTGGGGAATGACCCGTTCGTATTGCCGGGTCGAGACGTTCGACATCAGGATCTCCAGAACCCGGCTGCCGATCGTCCCGTTCGCGTTGATCGCCTCGTAGGCCGGGATCTCGACCTCCTGGCCTTTACCCCGCCCCTTCTTCCGAAGTCGGGGCTTTCGGACTCGCAGCTTGCGATCCGACAGCCGCACGCTGCCAGCCTGCCTGCCGTGCCAACGAATCGACTCCTTCGCCCGGCCCCGCTGCTTCTCTCCGGCCACACCCTGCGCCGACAACTGCAACACGGCCTCGATACTGGCACGTCCCAACACGTCGATCAACTCGTCGATCGCCATCCGCGACCCTTCGATCAGCTCGACCATCGGCAGCAGAATCTGCCCGTTCTCTGTCAAATATTCCGCCAACGACTGGCTGTCGTCGCGGCTCACGATTCGGTATGCTTTCATTCGGCGGTTCCTCCTCTGTAAGGTTTCCCAACCCCGATTCTACGGAGTCGGAAGGATGGAACCGCCATCTAACTTTCAACTAGAAATCGGACACCTTCCCACATCCATACACCGACAACAAGTATCCATAAAAGTGCGAGAGAGCTCCCAGACAAATTGATCGTCATCCCCAAATCGGAGAAGCCAGTGTAAGCCATGACGAGACCGGCAACCGCAATCGGTATACCGCCGAGGATTGCCAGCCAGCCCAGCCATTTCGGGAAGCTACGATCCGACACAAGAGCTACGCCGTAGGTAGTCACTGTAATACCAAACAGTAGAGCTAAGATGCTGGCAAGGCCGATCTCAATCTGTCTCACTGCGACGGTGGCAAGGAACAGGATTTCTTTGTCGGCCCCCGAAGCGGCTGCCCAACTGTCCACCATCCGTTTGAGCGCTATGCCATCAACGGCCTGAGTGGCTCCCGCAACTGATAGACTCGACCCAGCGCCAACCACGCCCAAGTAAGCCCAACTTGCGCCACCACCCTTGGACATCAGCCTCGACAATAAAACCAGAGCGACCACTATCAATATCATGCCGAATAGCCGCATCAGGTGGCTGGCTATCCAAGTACGGTCGGCGGCATATTCCGTGAAAGCAGCCAGCGGGTCGTTCGGATCGGCATTCGATGGATGCAAGAAGGTTCCTACAAAGAGGGTCAAGGCTCCGGCAATAGCGGCTACAGCACATACCTTATAGTTGTTGTGTTCAGACATTTATTTAGAACCTCCGTGATTAATGGTGTTCTACGGTAGGTCTTCTGTGCGGCCCAACTACAATTATCTAGAACCAGATAATCTTGGAACAGCTTACCGGAAATTGGTGGGTTCAATTCTCAACGTCCGTATCTGGACTACTCTTGTCAAGTAGGCGCAACTCTCCTGTCTTCTTTTTCTGAAAATTCTATTCAGAGTACTGCTGCGGTTTCAGGTTGCATGACTGGTCGACTGCACCCGTATCTCCGGCCTCTTAAGTGGAACTATTGTGTTCCGGGCCATGATGAATTTCGCGCGCGGGGGGCCAACCGAGAAAGACGGCCTCAAAAGGGCCACGGACGTTGTCGGCCTATCCCCGCGCCGGTCCGACCGGTGCGTCATCAACTCGATCTCATCGCAGTTCGCTGAAAGGATATTCGATCCCTGTGTCAGGCCGCCTTGCGGTCGGCCTGATACTGGGATCCACGTTTCCAGACGGCCCAAACCGTGCGGGCCAGCTTGTTGGCCAGCGCCACCGTCGCCTTATTGTGACCGCGGGTTTTGTGAATCCGAAGGCCCCATTGCTGCAGCGGTGACGGTTTCGCATTCCGCCGGTGCGCGCTCCACAACAGAGAGCGGCCGCCGTGGATCAACAGCATCCGGAGATAGGAATCGCCGCGCTTATTGATCCGTCCCAGTCGCCGTCGTTCACCACTGGAATACTCCCGGGGTGTGAGTCCCAGATAGCTGGCAAAGCGGCGGCAGGAGCCGAAGCGGTGAATGTCGCCCACAAAGCCCACCAGCGCCGTGGCGGTTGACAGGCCGATTCCCGGAATCGTCTGGAGACGCGCCACATCCGGTGTTTGTTGGGCCAGTGCCTTCAGTTGTTCTTCCACCGACCGCATGTGCGCTTCCAGTTCACGTATCTCTTCACAGACCTGGTGAAACATCTCCCGAACGACACTGGGGATCTCCACATCCGCGTCTTCGATCAACCCCATCACTCCCGGCACCAGATGATGCGCGCCAGTAGGTATAACGCAACCAAACTCCCGGAGCAGTCCCCGAAGCGTGTTGATGCGCGACGTGCGCGTCTCCATCCACCCCGACCGCAGCCGGTGCAACGCGGTCAGTTGCTGCTGCGCTACCGTCTTGACCGGTACCGGATAGATTGCGCTGTTGCGATCCGCCTCTAACATTCCTTTCACATCCGTCCGGTCGTTCTTGTTCCGTTGCACGTAGGGCGCCACATACTGCGGTGAGATTAACTTGACTTCGTGTCCCAGCTTCTCGATCTCCCGCCCCCAGTAGTGCGATGACCCACAGGCCTCCATCACGACTCTCGACGGTTCCTGATCCACGAAAAACTCAAGAAACTTCCCTCGGCTCAGACGGCACGTCTCCTTCAAATGTCCGGGCCGCTCTGAAATCCCAATCTCGAAAACATTCTTTGCCAGATCCACTGCGATCGTTCTATCCTTCATCTCGGACTCCTTTTTGTTAACACGCTCACGTGTTTAGCCCGCACCATGCGAGGCTCAAAGTGACTTTGGCACTTTGATGCCGTTTAAGTCACCCAAGAGGAGTCCATCTCATCAAGAACATGATTTCTCGGGACCTGACCTTGCTCTCAAAACGACAGGCCGTCATGAAGCCAGCCTACCGATACCCTCCCGTCGGTGTCCGGCGACCGCCTCACTCAAAGCCGTGCCCATTTCGAGAGCATGGACCACTGCAAGGTCTTCCAGCTTGAGTTCGTTGGCAAGAAGAGCACTGGCTTTGCTGAAGAAATCTTGGATATAGCGCATCTCTTAAGCGGCAAACCCATAAAGCCGTGCCAGTTCCTCAATCGGGAACGCATATTTAATGGGTTGCATCGGCATGCGGTTCATCTTTCGGATGATTGCCGGAACTCGCCAGCTCTGTATGCCGCCTTCCTCCAAGATCCGATACTTGTAATGAAACGCAATGTCGTTGGATGAGCCCAATACACTCCGATCCGAGGACTTAGCGAACCCTATTTGCGCGTACTCTTCGAGGATTCGTTGCCGCACATCGTCCGGAACACCCTGCTCCGCCAGAACGCAGGAAAGCATCAAGCGGAACTGTTCCGGTAGCTCTCGAATTTGCGATCGAGTCACGTCCGGAACAATGAAGTTGAAAAGAGTTCGATCGTTGACGAATATCAGTGTCTTTCGGCGATTGATGTAGATCAGGTTGGCGTGCCACTGACCCAAGAAAGAGAACGGCGGTTCGACACTAAGATCTTTTGCCTTCAGACCCATCTCCTTCAGAAGCTTTGCTGTACATCGAATCAGCTGCATCGCTCGACTTGTCGCCAGATAAATCAACAGAACCATTGCAACATATCACTGCCTAGGCCGCGGCACAGGAACTACTTGTATCGTCAGCAAGGTTGCAGAACCTAAGCCCTTGCCCCCGAGCCGGTTGTCAAAAAATTCCGGGTGGAGATATCTTGCACGAACCGTTGGAGCCGATGGCAGTCAAATCTCAACGTCCGACAAGATGATTTCTCAGGACTTGAGCCTGGAAATCAGGGCACCGGCACCCGTTCTTTCAGTTCTTCAATCCAGTTCAGGGCGATGTTGATTAGCTGTGTTGAAGTGCGTGACTCTGGTGGCCAAGAGTGCGACAGCGCTGGTTTGTTAGAATTGCTGCAGAATTCGAAGGAGATGCGAAGATGAGTTCAGCACCCGAGCCACCGAAGTGGCCTATGAGCTCGCCCGTCACTGGTATTCTTCAGCGTGCCCTGGCCAATCTTAGGAGCGCCTGGCGTTCGATAAGTCAGTCCGGACGCGCCAGCGCCCCGACCCTCCAGGCCGATCTGCCCGACGAAGATGCCGAGGTGCTGCGACAGCAGATGCGCGAATGCCTGGAAGGCAAAGGCGGCGAGGTGTCAGCGCGGGCCCGGGCCGCCGCGCTCGGTCATTCGTACTTGAATCTCAATGACCGCGGGCGCAAGCGCTTTCTTCAGATTCTTGCCAAGGACTTCGACGTGGATTGGAAGGCGCTGCACGCCTCGACCCGGGATCTCCTCGAAACCGACACCCTGGAACATACGCTGGAGACAGAGGCCCGTTTGCGGGACGTCCTGACACCGCGCCGCTTGAAGCTGTTGACGCAGTTCAATTCTCTCCCGGCAGGAGTGAAGTTCCTGGTTGATCTACGCGATGATTTGCTGCGCTACCGCGGCACCGATCTGCGGTTGCGGAGCCTGGACGAGGATCTTAAGGGACTGCTCGCGTCATGGTTCGACATCGGGTTTCTTGACCTGAAGCGCATCACCTGGGACGCACCCGCCGCGCTGCTGGAAAGACTCATTGCTTATGAAGCGGTTCACGAGATCGAGTCGTGGGATGATCTCAAAAACCGGCTGGGCGGGGACCGCCGCTGCTACGCCTTCTTTCACCCGCGGATGCCCGATGAACCGCTCATCTTTGTTGAGGTCGCCCTGGTGTCGGGCATGTCGGACAGCATTCAAGCGTTGCTTGACCAGACAGCGGCCCATCGGGACGCCGCCGCTGCGAATACAGCCATCTTCTATTCCATCTCCAACACGCAGAAAGGCCTGCAGGGAGTAAATTTCGGGAGCTTTCTAATAAAACGCGTGGTGGACCGTCTGGCAGAGGAACTCCCCAATTTGCAGACATTCGCAACTCTGTCGCCAATCCCTGACTTTGGACGCTACCTGCGGGCGCAGGTCAGTCAGGAGGGAGACCTGCCTCTGACGCCGTCTGAACGCGAGGAGCTCGGAGCCACTGCTGGAGTGAGGGGCAACAAACGATCCTTCAGTGATTTGCTGTCCACTCCGCACTGGCACCAGGATCGAGGCGTGGCCGACGCCCTTAGAAGGCCGCTGATGAGGCTTTGCGCTCGCTACCTGGTACGGGACCGGGACAAGGGACGCGCGATGGATCGGGTGGCAAACTTTCACCTTAGCAATGGGGCCCGCATCGAGCGGATCAACTGGCTCGCCGACGTTTCTCCAAAGGGTCTCGATCAGTCCGCAGGATTGATGATCAATTACCTCTACGAACTCGGAGACATAGAAGAGAACCACGAAACCTATCGTGCGAGCGGGGAGGCCACTGCATCCGCTGCCGTGAGCCAGCTGCTGGTAGTGCCAGATTGACACGACCCCCTTCAGCCGGTCGTTTTACCTGTAGGGGCGGTCTGTCACCCTACCATCTAACAAATTACATTTGTTTACAGCGTGTATGACCGCCCATTGAACTAACGGCTCGATCGAGTTGGCCTTACTATGAAAGTACGCCTGAGAGGATCCGAAACTCTGACCTTTGGTTCCGGAGGCTGATTAATTAATAGCCCCGTCTAATCCAGACGTTCGTCATGGTGAAACACGTCGAATAGAGTCGAATCCAGTCAAAAGGTAGGGAGGGCTGAAACCCAACCGGGAAGCGGGTGTCAGAGTGTTTTCAGGCACTTCCGAAACCCGCTGAAAAGGGATCACTCCTCCAGTGTCCTACGTTTTTCGTCCATTTGAAGAGAAAGGGGCTCCACCGAAAAGAACCTCAGCAGGTGATCTCCATTCTCGTCTACGGCATACGGGACGTGCGTATCGTCAAAAAACAGACCCGGCGTCCGTAATACGGGATCGATGTCCTTGAAAGATAACGTATTCGACACCGTGATATGGTCGCTGTAACGCCACGAGTGAAGGAATGGCCTTTTCCGAAAAAGCGGAACACTTCAGAATAGACAACGGAGACCAAAATAAGGATGTTGAGCCGGAAGCCGGTGGGCGGGACTTGATCATGGACTTCAGCCGGTCCGAGGAACTTGAAGCAATTCGGCAAACCGTTCGCGAGTTTGCGGAAAGAGAGATTCGTCCCCACGTCATGGACTGGGATGAAAGCCAGCACCTCCCCCGCGAGATCCTGACCAGCCTTGCGGAACTGGGTTGCCTGGGAATCCTGGTCCCTCCCGAGTACGGCGGCGCCGGCCTCGGGTATCAGGAGTACGTGACCGTCATCGAAGAACTGTCTCGCGTCGACGGGTCCGTAGGTCTCTCCATCGCCGCGCACAACTCTCTGTGCACGGCACACATCCACCTTGTTGGAAACGAATCCCAGCGCCAGCAATTCCTTGTACCATTGGCACGAGGGGAGAAGGTGGGCGCGTGGAGTCTGACCGAGCCGGCGTCGGGTAGCGACGCCGGAGCAATGCGGGCCACGGCGAAACGCGAAGGCGACACGTGGGTGTTGAATGGCGAGAAAGCGTTTACAACGCACGGAACGTCCGGCGACGTTTACGTCGCGATGGCACGGACTGATCCGAAAGACCGTCACGACGGTATCTCGGCCTTTATCATCGAAAAGGGAACGCCGGGCTTTCAGCCCGGGAAGAAAGAGAACAAGTTGGGGCTCCGAGCCAGTGACACCTCAACCATCATTTTCGACAACTGCCGGATTCCCGAATCGAACCTGTTGGGCAAGGAGGGAAACGGTTTCCGGGACTCTATGGATGTCCTCGCCGGCGGCCGGATCGGCATTGCGGCCCTGGCGCTCGGGATGGCTCAGGGTGCCTACGAAGCGGCCTTGAACTATTCCAAGGAACGTGAGCAGTTCGGCAAGCCGATTTCTGAATTCCAAGCGATTCGATTCAAGCTGGCCGACATGGCCACAGAGATTGATGCGGCAAGGCTACTCACCTACAGGGCCGCCTGGATGAGAGAACGCGGGATCAAAACAACGAGTGAGCCCTCCATGGCGAAGCTTTACGCGGCCGAGGTAGCGGTGCGGGTGGCGAACGAGTGCGTTCAGATCCACGGTGGCTACGGTTATGTCAAAGACTACCCGGCTGAGAAGTACTACCGGGATGCCAAGCTTTGCACGATCGGCGAGGGCACCAGTGAGATCCAGCGTATTTTGATCGCGAGGGAAATTCTTCGCCAATAGCTCACCATGAAATCCAATTCAAGATTCGAAGAAAATCGCCAGGCGATGGAACCGCTTGTCGAAGAACTGAGGGAGAAACTGGCACGCGTCCGACAGGGAGGCAGCAAAGATGCGGTCGAGAAACATCGCAGCCGCGGGAAGCTGTTCGTGCGGGAACGCGTCGACGCCTTAATGGATCCTGGCGCAGCGTTCCTCGAGCTTGGAACCTTGGCGGCCAACGGCATGTATGGTGGGGACGCCCCCTCGGCGGGGATCGTCACCGGGATCGGAACAATCGATGGACGCGAAGCGGTCGTCATTGCCAACGACGCGACCGTTAAGGGCGGCGCCTATTTCCCGATGACCGTAAAAAAGCATCTGCGCGCCCAGGAAGTCGCGATGGAGAACCGTCTGGCGTGCGTGTACCTGGTGGACTCGGGGGGAGCCTTCCTGCCTTTACAGGCCGAAGTCTTCCCGGATCGGGACCACTTTGGCAGGATTTTCTATAACCAGGCCCAGATGTCCGCCGCCGGCATCTATCAGGTTGCGGCCGTCATGGGGTCCTGCACGGCAGGCGGCGCGTACGTACCCGCGATGAGTGACGAAGCGGTGATCGTCAAGGACCAGGGGACAATTTTCCTCGCCGGACCGCCGCTGGTGAAAGCAGCCACCGGCGAGAATGTGACCACCGAAGAGCTCGGTGGCGCCGATGTACACTGCCGCATTTCGGGCGTCGCCGACCACTATGCGGAAGACGACTCGGACGCTCTACGGATCGTGCGCAACATTTTTCGCTCGATGCCTCCCGCACACAAGCGGCAGTTTCAGGTTGCCGAACCTGAAGATCCTCACGAGGATCCGGCCGAGCTCTATGGCGCGGTGTCGGCCGATCCCAGGAGGAGTTACGATGTCCATAAGATCATTCGAGGAATCGTTGACGCGAGTTGGTTCCAGGAGTTTAAGGCGTTATACGCTCCCACGCTGATCTGCGGCTTTGCCCGCATTTCGGGATATCCCGTGGGGATTATTGCAAACAACGGGATCTTGTTTTCCGAAAGCGCCCTGAAAGGCACTCACTTCATCCAGCTGTGCTGCCAACGCGGCAATCCGCTGGTGTTCCTGCAGAACGTTTCAGGATTTATGGTTGGCAAGCAGTTCGAGCATAGAGGCATTACAAAAGACGGGGCCAAAATGGTGAATGCGGTGGCTAGCGCAGCCGTTCCGAAATTCACGGTGATCATCGGAGGATCTTACGGCGCCGGTAACTACGCAATGTGCGGGCGGGCGTACCAACCGCGCCAGCTTTGGATGTGGCCCAATGCCAGAATCTCGGTGATGGGTGGGGAACAAGCTGCGAGCGTCTTGCTCCAGATCAAGCTTGACCAACTCCGGGCGCGGAACGAAGATATGGCAACCGAGGAGCAAGACGAGTTTCTCAGGCCGATTCTGGAGAGGTATCAGTCCGAAGCCAACGCTTACTTCAGCACGGCGCGGCTCTGGGACGATGGTGTCATCGATCCAACCGAGACGCGTAATGTGCTGGTCCTTGGAATCTCTGCCGCGATGAACCAGTTTGACGAACCGACACGGTTCGGTGTGTTCAGAATGTAGGTCCGCGGTGGCATGCGCCGCGGGTTAGACAGGATCTTAACGATCGTCAGATTGCGATGCTTGAAATTGAAATCAACGGGGCAGTGGCGTGGGTCGTTCTCGATCGTCCGGAAGTGCATAACGCTTTTAATGATGAGTTGGTCCGCCGGATAACAGTGGCGTTCGAGGACCTTGGAAGCCGCTCCGAGGTCCGGGCTGTTGTCCTTGCCGGTAAAGGCAAGTCCTTCTGCGCGGGGGTGGACCTCAACTGGATGCGGCAGACGATCGGTCGCAGCTTCCAGGAAAACCTGTCTGATGCCGCTGAAATCTCGAAGATGCTCCGGACAATTGCCTCCTGCCCCAAACCTGTCATCGCCCGGGTCCACGGCACCGCCCTGGGAGGAGGCGCGGGATTGGTTGCGGCTGTCGATCTTGCGCTCGCTATGAAATCAGCTGTTTTCGGTTTCACCGAGGTCCGGCTCGGCGTAGTTCCCGGTGTCGTTTCGCCATTTATTCTGCCCCGCATCGGTGCAGGGCGTGCGCGGGAGTACTTTACCACTGGCGAACGGTTCTCTGCCGACACAGCTTGCCGGATCGGGCTGGTGAACAGTGTGCTTCCCGATACGGAAACTCTGGATAGAGCAATCGATTCCAAGATAGAGCAGATTCTGACAGCCGCGCCGGGCGCAGTAGCCGCCACGAAGTCCCTGATAGCTGAGGTCTCTTCTCGAGAGGGGAATTCGGCGATCGATTACGCGGAACGGGCTCTGGCGCGGGCACGGGTCAGCGAGGAAGGGCGGGCCGGCATGAAGGCTTTTCTTGAAGGCCGCAAACCGCCTTGGGTGATGCCATGATCCAGCAGTATGCACTAAAAAGCGCCACAACTAACTCATTCTATAAAAGTGAGCCGTACTGGGCTCGAACCAGTGCCCCTCTGCTTAAAATGTCGAGTCTGATCTCTTAGCTTTCGATAACTTCAATCACTTGCAGTATGCAGAACGTCAAAACGAGGCAAGAATTCTGCATTTTCTGCACCCGATGCGGACGCGGGCTCAATTCTCAACTTTCGACAAGATGATTTGTTAGGACTTGACCTCGAAAATCAGGGAACAGGCACCCGTTCCTTCAGGTCTTCAAACGAGACGAGATCCACAGATCCTTTTACATCGTAAACAGATCAAATAGACAACGCTGGCTCGACGCAGGATCGAGAACCTTGTAACTGGATTGGTCTGACTTGAAAACCGTCTCTTAGCAAAACGGCCTTTTTGTCCGAATTATTCTGACGACGTACAGTTGTTGAAATCGAATATAGTGCGACCCTTAGTGAGGGGGCCGAGTCGTAAAGAACAAAGAAGCGGGTCTAACGGTAAAGCGAGTCGCCGTAGAGACGGATCTCCTTGCCGTCGGCCAGCACCGCCCGATCAAGCTTGACGATCTTCTGGCCGTCGGCAAACTGATAGCCGATACCCGTGATCACGTCGCCTGACTTCACCGTCGTCGGGTTCCAGCCGTTCCTCTCCATCCGGTTGAGGGCGGGCCCACCGACCAACCACTCCTCGATTCTGCCGTCATTGGTCCGAACCTCGAGGGTAATCATCGGGTGCGGGTTTGCCCACCGGAACTCGGCCACGGTTCCCGTCACCGTCACGAGTTCGGATTCGTTTACTGGCCACGCGTGATGGGCGGACAACGGGGCGGCGGCTAAGACCAGCGAAAGAATGACAATTGTAGGATTCAATGAGGTGTTTGCCACGGCTTTTCTCCTTCGAGCGATTCTAGAACAGAACCGCATACGCCGGGTAGGGCTTTGTCACTTTCTCGGATGACCAAGAGTTGCCACGAGGAACGGAAACAGTCGGCTAAGCCTATCTAGGTGGGAGTGTTATTGGCAAGGAAAGTGTGAAACGCTGGACTTCGCTAATCCGGCAGAGACATTAAACGCAGGTGTTGCATCGACCGGTTGATCTGAATTGATTTAACAGGCGTTGAGAATCATTTTCATGGTCGTCTACGGGACTGGCACCCGTTCCTTCAGGTCTTCAAACGAGACGAGATCCACAGATCCTTTTACATCGTAAACAGATCAAATAGACAACGCTGGCTCGACGCAGGATCGAGAACCTTGTAACTGGATTGGTCTGACTTGAAAACCGTCTCTTAGCAATACAGCGGTTTCGTGCGAATTATTCTGACGACGCACAGTTCGAACGATGAGAATACCGATCGATTTCTCGAATTCTCACCAACTCGCGATAGACAGGGGGGATGCTCATTGCCCCGGTGGCCATGGCCAAGGTTGCGGCCGTCTAATGAAAGCAAATCTACGCGTTGCGCTCGCGCGTGTCAGCGAGAGAGAATTCGGGATACCAGGAGACTTCAGCGCCCACGCCAACGCGCTTGGTGCGAACGTCCAGCATGAAGGGGCGACCGTCGCGCAATGTGCGAATGCCCCGCTCGATGGCAGTGCGCAACTCGTCGGTGTTATGAACCACCGCACCGGGAATGTCGTAGGCTGCGGCCAGCTTTGTGAAGTCTACGTCCGGATTGCCGAGATAGTTGATGTAATCACGACCGGCTTGGCCGGCACGGCGTCCGCCGCCCATCATGCCCCAGCGAGGTTCCTCGTAGGAGTGGTTATTCAGAACGACCGTCATCACCGGGATATCGTAACGGGACATGGTCCATAGGGAATCGGTCTGCCCGAAGAGAAACCCTCCATCACCATGAATAGCCACGACTTGCCTGTTTGGCAGAGCGAGCTTGACTCCCGCCGAAGCTCCCGCGCCCCAGCCCAGCGAGCGCCCTTCGGTGCGTCCGATCTTCATCTTCTTATCATCATCGAAGGGGAAGAAATTCAATATCTTAGCCTCCGTACCT
This sequence comes from Terriglobia bacterium, assembly GCA_965218085.1. GTDB lineage: Bacteria > Acidobacteriota > Terriglobia > 20CM-2-55-15 > 20CM-2-55-15. Next base: position 2,670,722 of record CBDCKF010000002.1, read on the forward strand.
ACTTCCTCAACAATGACGGCATCCTGGTCCAGCATGTCGTTCAATTCGAACATCAAACGCTGCCATGGAACGGGATCCCCCGTGCTCCGCTGCCCTGCCGCAAGGACGGCTTTATGCAGGCGGGTAGTGTAGGCAGTGGTCTCTTGCCTGCGGGTCTCCGTAAGCCTGGTGAGTCGCTCCGGAGTCGCCATGCTCTTGATGGCCTCGATCAGTTCCCGTGCCACATGGTTCAGGTCCCCCAACAAAGCCACTGAGAGCGCTGTATTCTGGCCAATGGCGACGGGATCCACGTTAGCATGAATGACCTTCGTGCCCCGGTCGCCGCCACCATACGTTCGCGCGCCGAAGTTGACGAGCAGATCGACCTGCTCGGGATAGAGCGCACTACGGCCGTAATTCTGAATGTAAAGCGGGTGGAAATTCGGGAAATCAGCGTAGAAGCTGCGGAACTGCGCCACCGGGATCGCCAGGAGTTCCGCCAGTTCCACCAACGCCTTCCGCGCTTTCGTCTGAGTAACCTGCGGGCCTACCTGCAATACGGGCGAGGAAGCCTCCAGCAGCATGCGCGCCGCCCTCTCGATTTCCCCGGTGTTCGGGCGCAACTCCATGGGAATCTCGAAAGCCTTCCCGGAAAAGACGGTGCCGCGTACGTTTTCCTGGTACATGAGGTTGCGTGGAATCCGAACATGGGTGGGGCCGCAGGGCAGTACGCTCGCCACCTTGCATGCCTGCCGAATCCACTCGGGGATCCGGCCGGGTTCGTGAACTATCCAACCCCATTTCGTGTACTGCCTGACCGCGGAGAGCCAGTCCTCCAAGTCTTCATGGCTGTCCCGCCCTTCGCTAGTGGAATTCTGATGATCACTCAACAACACCAGCGGGGTCCGGTCCTTCATGGCATTGTACATATTTGCCGAAGAGTGCGGCAATCCCACGCGGCTGTACATTCCAAACCCGATCTTGCCGGAGGCCTTGGCATAACCGTCGGCAATCGCCACGACCTGCCCTTCGTGCGTGGCCTGGATGAACTGGATTTGCGGACGGGAAACCAATGCATCGCACAGCGGGCCGAGGCCGGAGCCATTGGAGACGAACATGAAACGGGCGCCGGCTTCGATCAGCTGCTCTGCGAGCAGATCCCCGCCCGTACCGGTCACGGTGCGGGTCAGCTCCGTTGGCACTTCGGATTCGTCAGCAAACGGCGCCACCGACTGCAGAGCGGATTCGGCCGTCGTCACGCTGTAGCCGGCAGCGACCATGCTGGTCAAGAACCCACGGCGCGACAAGTTCGAAGTCAACAATTCCTTTACTAGGGCGTGTTAACACTAATGAGCATGAATGTTTTATAATCACGCATGGAGATCACACAGGAGCAGTATTGTCGCATCGAGCCGGAACTGCCGCGTCAGCGGGGCAACGTCAGTCTTTCGAACCTGACGGTCTTGAACGCCATTTTGTATGTGGCTGAGCAGGGCTGCAAGTGGCGCGGTCTGCCCAAGCGCTTTGGCAACTGGCACACCATCTACACCCGGATGAACCGCTGGTCCAAGAACGGCGTGCTCGACGCCGTCTTCGAGAAACTCCAGCGCGAGCAACTGGTCCGCATCCGGGTCGAAGCCGTTTCGATGGACTCGACCATTGTGAAGGTTCATCCCGACGGCACGGGAGCGTTAAAAAAAACGGTCCGCAAGCGATCGGCAAATCCCGCGGTGGATGGACCACCAAGATTCATCTGGTTGCCGCGAATGCTCGAACGGCGATAACGTTTGCGCTCTCGCCCGGCCAAGCGCACGACGCCCCGCAGGGCCGCGAGCTGCTCGCCGGTCTGGGGCCACTACCCGAGCCGCTACCGCTGCTGATGGACCGTGCCTACCAGGACGACCAGACCCGCCAATTGGCTCTGGATTTTGGGTGGATTCCCGTCGTGCCGCCCAAGCGCAACCGCCTGGAGCCGTGGGAATACGACCGCGTGCTCTACCGCCGCAGGAACGAAGTCGAGAGGCTCTTCCGCCGACTCAAGGGTTTCCGGCGTATCTTCTCCCGTTTCGATAAACTCGACGTCATGTTCCTCGCCTTCCTTCACTTCGCTCTCATCGTCGAGGCACTACGTTAGTGTTAACACGCCCTAGCTGGCGCATTTCCTTTCCTCCTTACGAAGTGGAAGTTCCCCGTCCACCCATTCCAGTGAATCTGAGTTCTTCCCGGCGGCTCTAATTTCCCCTCCCAAAATTCCTGCTCAGATATTGCGAAATGAACATGTACTGGTCATCGAAAGCGGGCGCCCCGCGCGCGATCATATCGTTCACCAAGCCTTCCCACTCTTCGGCGGTAAGTCTCAACGTGACGACGTTGTTCAACCCGTGACATTGCGTGCACACTGTGGCCACCAGTTCCCTCCCAGGTCCCTCAGGCAATCCCGTAGATCCTACTGCATCGCCGTCCTCGGAGTCCTGCTGGTTTCGGGAGCCTGCCGTGCCCGCCGCCATGGTATTCCCACCGTCCGGCCCGTAAGCGTCGGCAAGGTATTGAACAATTACATCAACATCGTCGTCGAGCAGCGGAGTCCCTCGGGCAATCATATCGACCACGATATCTTGCCACTCTTCCCGGGTGTGCGGCGTGCTGGTAACGAAGCTCAGCGCATGACATCCAGCGCAGTTGGAATCCACCAGTTCCTTCCCAGGGCCTTCCGCGACGCCTTGCTGCGGTGCAGTCTGGGTTTGCGCCCCTGCCAAGCTCGTGATTGCCGGAATCCTGGAGTCTACTCCGAAGTTCGTAGCCAAATAGTTCGCGATGACTTCGTAATCATTGTCGAAGGCAGGAGCGCCCCGAGCGATCATGTCATTCACAAGACCTTCCCACTCAATCCGACTGAGGCGCAACGTGATGATGCCGTTCATTCCGTGGCATTGCGTACAAACGGTGGCGAACACATCTTTTCCCGGTCCGTCAGGAAGACTCGCTTGACTCTGCCCCAAGAGGGGAAAGGCCAGAACCAGCGCCAACGCGACAAGACCACTCCATAGCCTGCAGGGTTCTGTTCCGTCGGGGTCAATCATTCGTTGCATTCTAAAGTTTCCTCCTTAGAAACCCCAGGCATAAACTGATCTGGAATTTGGCGTCAACACCTCCGTGGGCGATCAGCAGAAGATTGCCGCTGATCGTCTATAGAGGAAAACTGAATTAGGACAGATCGTCCATCTCCGTGTAGTCGAGATGCCGGTACCCGCATGAAGAATGTCCGATGATTACGCTGCTGTCAAGTCGCAATCTTCAGCTCCTGGGAAGTGACCCGTGGCGGTCTTTCGGGAATGAATACAGCACCTTCATTGCGACAAGCGCAATGGCAAGTGAATTAGTTGCACTCCCTTCGTTCGAAGCACAGGTACTCCCGCCTGGCAGTTGAACTTAGCTCTAATGCCGCGCCTGAGTTCTTGCGGTTGTCCGGAAGCGAACACTTCCGGCAAGAAGCGGGTTTGCTGACTGCTGCGAAGAGACGATAATAGCTCTTGCGTATAAGCGATATAAGCAGGGTCTGAAGACTATCGGAGCGCGGACAGTGTCGCCGTATGGTCGTTATGTCAATCCGCGCGCGGGGGCAGGCCGTCGCGCGACCATCGCTCGACTGGAAATACTCCGATTACTCCGTTAAGCGCCGGATTCGGGCAAAATTGCGAAACTCAGCGACTTTCAGTGAACGCATTTGACGCCATAGACGTATAAGTCCATTATTAACAATCGAAGTCCAACTTCCCAAGCTAACCATATCTCCTTTTGTTTCAATCTATTCATGCACTTAAGGGCGCAGGTTCCCGCTGGGACGCACCCATAAGCGTGCACTTCTGCACCCTATACGCACCCTGCCACGGTTTTTGATTAATCGACCCGGGGGGTACCCTTAAATCGGTTTCGACCCCCACCCCCATGTATATGTAGGTAACTGTTCTCTCTCAAACCCGATTTTCACCGGAGAAAAAACGGGAAATTGGTAAGCGGGTAGGTGCAACGTGAAATTGAATCAACAAAGGGTGGGGTGTAGGTGTAGGAGCAACAGCCTAGCTCAAAAACCCGATTTCTGAGCGGAAAAAACAGGAATTACAATTCTCAACGTCCGGGATGATTTATCGGGACTTGAGCTCGAAAATCACGGGACCGGCACCGTTCGAGATCTAGAGATCCTGCTTCAGGTCAGTCAATTAGTGGGCCGCCTTACGACTTTCGATGAGCTGAGTCAACGGTTGCTGGATTTGATTCTGAGCGCCACCGAAGCCGAGCACATCGCTCTGATGCTCGATCCTCACGGCCCTATCCATGCCAAGGAGTTTTCCCTTAGCAGTGTTCGGCAGCTTCCGGCAAGGCAAGGCCCGTTCACTGTCAGTCGAACACTGGTACAGAGGGTGCTAGAGAACGGCGAGGGTATCGTCTGTAAGGAAGTGGCTGGAGAGGCGTGGCTCAAGCGCGGGAAACAACGATACGGAGAACCTGTATTCGCCCGCCGATGTGTTTGTCCATGGCGAGACCAACGAGGTCTTTGTCGCCGACGGCTACATCAATCGGCGTGTGATCGTCTTTGACGCGGACACAGCGGCCTTCAAGCGCATGTGGGGCGCGTTTGGCAACATCCCGGTGGATTCGCCCGACCAACTGACAAATGCCCGGACACCCAATCCCAACCCGGGAACCCGGGGGCCGGACACCCCGGCAGCTCCAGCCGGGGGAGGCAACCCGCGGCCGGTGGAGACAGGTCCGGGTCCAGACCAGTTCGACACCGTGCATGCCGTTGAAGTTTCGAACGACGGGCTGGTCTATGTCGCCGACCGTTCCAATAGACGGATCCAAGTGTTCACGATCGACGGCGAATACGTCACCGAAGTGTTCATCAACCGGAATCGTCCCCGCAGCTCGACTTCCGGGATGGCGTTCTCGCCCGACCCCGAGCAACGATTCCTGTACGTCGCCGAATTCGCCGGCGCGAGCATCGTGGTGATGGATCGCCGGACTCTGGAGGTACTGTACAGCTTCGGTGACAACAGCGGGACGCCCGGAAATTTCGTGGTTAGAGGCGCCCATCATATCGCTGTCGATTCGAAGGGCAATCTTTACACCGCGGAAGTTCATCCGGAGAACCGGGTCCAGAAGTTCGTGTTCAAGGGAATGGGACCCGCACCACGGCAGTGACTGCAGGTGACCTGCTTTTCGACGACGCTTTCGAACGATTCAATATCCTTTATTATAGGCGTGCATCGCAACCTAACGCGCGTAGCGTTGACGGCATAGAACTGCCAGCTTATAATTTTTCAAGATTTGCGCGTTTAAAGAAAAGCCAACAAAGACTTAGCATGCGTGCCAAGTGGCACTGTTCGCGTCGAAGACATTACGTGCTCGTTCACGGGAGGTCTTAGATGTCTTATCGAGTTCTTATTTCAGGAGCCGTTCTGGCTGTTTTGATTCTCTCGGCGTCTCCGGCCGTGTTGCCCACAGCGGGCCAGGCCCTGTCGAACACCGTTCCCCCTGAGGACGCCGCGTTGGCGGAGTGGCCCCCGCCTCCATCGACGTACACGCTGCCCCGCACGCCGTGGGGCGACCCGGACATACAGGGCATATGGGATTATCTGACGTTTATCCCGATGGAGCGGCCCGACGAGTATGCGGGGACGCCCGTCTTGTCCGAACAAGGGTGGGCGGGATGGCTCGACGACAACCCGGTCAGTAATCAGGCAATTGCCAGTGGTCAGCAGTACAACAATTTCTGGAACAATCGGGATTTCGTCAGAGACCGGCGCACCTCACTCGTTGTGGATCCGCCGGATGGAAGAATCCCCCCCATGACGCAGGAAGCGATATCGAGGTTTGAGGCGCATGAAGCCGCAATGAACGCGCCGGGGCGCGGCCGGTGGGAGTCATGGTTGGACTTCCGCACGATGGCGCGATGCATCGCGGCGCACTCGCCGCAGGGTCCGATGGACTACAACAGTGCAACGCTGATCATGCAGTCGCCCGGGTGGGTGGTTCTGGTCCGCGAGCGATTGGACACGCGCGTCATCCCGCTGGACGGGCGTCCGCATCTGGACTCCGACATCCGCCAGTGGAATGGGGACTCTCGTGGCTACTTTGAAGGGAATACCCTCGTCGTCGAGACGACGAATTTCACGGACAAGCAAATGGGGACCGGCAGGCTCGGGCCGAAAACGCAGGTCGGGGCTTCGGCTGGTCCCGCCTTTATCCCCAGGGGAATCACTTTCGGGACTTTTAAGTTGACCGAGCGTTGGGTGCCGATCGGCCCGAACAGGATCCATTACTACGCCACCCTCGAGGACCCCCAGACGTGGGAGAGGCCTTGGACCTTCATGCTTCCTTGGGTCAAAGATGACGATTATCTCCTGCTCGAGTTCGCGTGTATCGAGGGAGACATCAGCGTGGGGGCCGCCCTGGCGGGTGCGCGCCGCATAGAGGCGCAAGAGGAAGCCCTGGGAGTAGGCCCTGGGGGAGGGCGGTGATCGGGCGGGGTCAGTGAAAGATGAGGTCGAGTCGATGAGCAATCAGTTAAGCCGCTGACTGCTACAGATCATCACAACCGCCGCGGCCGTTGTCCTGCTGTCTTCGGCGGCGCCGGTCCAAGGACAGACGCCCGCAGGCCGAATTTGAGGCGTTTTTTTGGAAATTGGCGTATTCAGAAGGTCAATCTACAAGAGGATTCACCAGGAGCTGAGATCGCTGTGCCACCTCATCAATCGGTCCAACGGCTCCGCAGCGCTGCGCGGTCGACTCGCCCTCCTCGGAGGTACACGTCCGAAATAGTACGCGTGTTTCTAATGTCCTCGAGCGGGTTCGCTTCCAGAACCACGAAATCGGCGCTCTTTCCCGGCGCGATCGTGCCCAGCTCAGTGAGGCCCAGGTGCTGAGCGGGTGAGCTCGTCCCGGCGACGATGGCTTCTGCCGGCGTCATCCCGAGACGGACGAAGATCTCAAGCTCCCTATGCCCCGTATAACCGAAGAAGTGTCCGGGCACCGGCCCAGAATCGGTTCCGAGGATGAGGTCGACTCCGGCGGCCTGCAAACGTGAGAATCCCTCCACGAGTTCCTGCTCTCGCTGGGCCGCCGCCGCTTCCTGAGCGTTGCCTGCTTCTGCCTGTCGGGCTTCGTACTCCTGAAGCAGGCGGTCGGCTGCTTCCGTAGGTGTCGCTTCTCGCAGGAACGGATCGGCCCCGACTGGCTCGCGGCGCAGCTCGCCCAACCCGAGATTCGGGACGAGAAAGGCGCCGAAGACGGCCAGCTGCGCCGCGACAGCGTCATCGAGCGCTGGCCCAATGCGTCCGTGGAGGAAGCCCGCGACCCCGGCGTCGAGCAGATCGGGCATGTCTTCGGCGCTCTGCTGATGGACGAAGACCTTCATCCCGTTGGTGGTCGCCTCCTCGACGATCGCATGGTAGATGTCGGGGGAAAGCTTGTCCTGATTTCCCCCTCGGTCGTCCACCCAGATCTTCACGAAGGGGATTCCCTTGGCCGCGATCTCACGGACGGCATTCCGGCCCTCCTCCGGGGAGCCTGCTCCTCGCAACAGGGTGAGTCCCGTCTCCCTCTCGACTGCCAAGGTGTGACCGATGAACTGGTTGTTCGGACCCTGACCGGGCGGACCCATACCTCCCGCAAAGAGGAATCGAGCGCCGCCCACATCCCCGTTCCTCTGCGACTGTTGAATCTCGAGCGCAAGGTCGTCCGGGTCCGTGCCGGCGGAGAAGACGGCGCCGAATCCATAATAGGCGTACCGCTCCAGGTGCTCGATCACGTTCTCTCGCGAGTAGTTTTCCGCCCCCCAGCTGGTGAACCCTTCGTATCCCAGGTGCGTATGGGCGTCGATGAGGGCGGGAATGACGGTGCTCCCGGCGAGGTCGACGCGGGTGGCGTCATCGGGCAGGTCGATCCCCCCGGAGCGTCCGACCTGGACGAACCGGCCTTCGTCTACCAGCAATGCGGATTGCTCGATGACGCTCCCGTCCCCGACTATCAGCCGTGCGCCCTCGAACAGTGCAGGTCCGCTCGCTCCCGGGGCCGACGAGGCGTCGGTGGGCCCGTCGGTTCCAGGGTCGGAATCGGAGGGCACACATCCCCCAAGCAGGACCGCAGCGGATAGCGCGGCAACGATACCGATGATTTCGTAATGGCCGAGTTTGGTGCCGGATTCCATGTTCAAAGTGTGTCGCTGAAAAAGCCGTGAAAAACTCGGTAAAAGATACTAGAGTAGAGAGTTAGGTGCCATCAAATTCTCAGCGCCTGTTAAACGTTAGATTCTTATCGGGAGTAACCCGGCGCGAGGTGTGCGGTGGAAGTGGTGCTCTGTGACCGGGTTACTTTCGATGAGGGCGTTTGAAGGAAGCCGCCCACAGGTTAGGCGACTATGTAGTTTGAAAGCGGTTTCGGGTATCGACAACGTGGAGGTGGGCCGAGTGTGTGCGCGGATTGAAACCAAAAAGTTGGCCAGAAGCTCGGAGTTTGAGGCGCACGATGTCTGAGAGCAACGATTGAAACACTGTTGCCGGGGTGAATTCGAGCCACCAGACGCAGGTCGGCTGAACGCGCCCAAACGCGTCGCCAACTCTAGAACTGATCCTGAGATTCCGAATGTTATTAGTGAGTGCGGGCAATTCCGGAATTCTTACACTCCCAAGAATTCCTGGGGCCATGTAGCGATCAAGCGGGTCGTACCTGAGATTCGATAGAACGATCCTGATTCGGTGGAGGCTTCAAAGCGACGATGGGGCTCACTCGGACGGTGGTGCTAGTTTTAGGGGGGGGGCAGACCGGACGGCATTTCAAACGCAGGCCTGTAGTGAGCGAATCAACCCGCCATCGTCCCGTCACCACGCATCGCCGCCGGCGCCAAATTTGCTTCTGATTTCGGCAAAAAGGTTCCGTCGTTTTGCCATCCAAAGGTAACTGACACCTACCCTCTCTCCTTGCGGATGTAAGAATTCCGTACCTGATTACACTCACTAGCAGCCTGTCGGACTTGACCGTAGCAACGGCGCGTCTCCGAGCGTGTGATTGAACATTGACGAGACGATCGACCTGAGACGTCGCAAGAGAGAGCCGGATTCGGACGCCAGAGATCCACGCAGGAGCCCGGAGTCGCGTTTTTGGCGTCCGGACGGGCGGCTGGAGCGGGGATCAGTCGGGCAGGAGACCTGCCCGGAGAGATTGAACAGGCGTTTCAGGTTCCAGGCGATGCTGACCAGTGTCCATTCACCGGATACCGGGTCGAGTCCCCTGAGGTGAAACTGCCGGAATCCCAGCACGGATTTGACGATTCCAAACACCGGCTCGACCGTGGACTTGCGCTGAGCGTAAACGGCCCGGCCCTCGATCGTCGATAGCCGATGGGCCATGGCGTCGACCGGGTTCGCGTCGGGCGACAGCGGTGGCGGTTCGGTCCAACGCTGTTCCACCGGTGGATGATGGCGCTCACGGCCCATGGCGATGTAGGGCATCACGCCGGCCGTTTCGCACGCCTTCACGTTCCCTTCGCTGTAGTAGCCATTGTCGGCCAGTATCGCCTCGACCTTTCCCAGCGGTTGAGGCAGTGCATCGAGAGTCCCGAGCGCCGGTTCGATTTCCTGTTTGTCGTTGGCGTGCGTTGTGACGGATTCGGTGACGATGAGCAGGGTCTCGGTGTCGACCCCCGCCTGCACGTTATAGGCTTGCTGGAAACTCTTCCCGCCCGCCGGCATGATGCGCGATTCCTCGTCGGTCAGATTGATCTGGTCGTTCGGGCGCACGCCCGATTGGGGCGGTTGCGGCGGCTTGCCTCCCGGCCGTTTCCCGGTCGCTTTGGCCCGGGCCTTGCGTTGGGCCATCTTGGCCTCGTACTCGGCCTGCTCGGCCGCATGGCGTTCCGCAGCGCGCGCCTCCATCTTCGCTTTCGCCTCGGCGATCGCTTTCAGCCGGTCCTCGCGCCGCTTCAGTTCGGCCGGGATGTCCATTCCCTCCGGCACTTCCGCGTCGGCCGCCGCCGCCAACTCCATCAGGCGCGCGACTTCGGCCTTCAACTGTTCTTCCAACTCCGTCGCGTGCCCCCAGCTCAACGCGCTATGTTTCGATGCATTCGCCTGGACCTTGCTCCCATCCAGACTGATCTTCCCCAGCTTCAAAAATCCCATCGTCCGCGCCAGCAGAAGAATCTGCACGAACAACGGCTTCAACTGCTTCAGAAACCGCTTCCGAAACGCCGCGATCGTGTCGTGATCTGGATGCGTGTTCGCCGCGATATATCGGAACGCCAGCGAATCCCACGTCGCCTGTTCCAGTTTCCGGCTCGCAAACACTCCCGTCGCGTATCCGTAGAACAGCAACGCCAGCAGCATCTCCGGATGGTAGGCCTTCGAACCCCGCCCCGCGTACTCCTTCTCCAGGTCACGCAGGTCCAGCTTCGTCACCACCTCTACAACGAACCGCGCCAGGTGCTCTTCCGGAAGCCAATCCTGGACCGACGGCGGCAACAAGTACGGCGTGTCTCGATCCACAGCAAGAAATCGTTCGCTCATGCCCCTGTTTCTCGCATGCCCGACATCCAACTCCGGCCCCAAAAGTCCGACAGGCTGCTAGTGGCCTGTACCACGCGAATCGGGAGCAGCGCCGATGGGTCTTGCCGGGGAGATCGAGGCGCGAGACGGAAGTCGATGTCTTCACATCGACGACGGCTCGCAACAAAGATATCGCCGGCAACCCCCATCGGCCCAAAGGGTTCGGGCGAAACGGCATTGTCTTCGTTGTCGTCGCCGCCTCGCAATGTAGGGCATTTACTCGTTGCCGAGACGTTGTGTCGTCACGTTGTTGCCTCCTGGAATCCAACGCCGTTTGGCCCGAACGCTGCTCCCGATACGGGTGTTACAGGCCACTAGTCCCACTCTATCGCGACACCGTGGCCTCGCTCCGGATCGCCGTGCAACGGTGTCACAAAGCCAAGGAGACAGCCCTTGGAGCCGTCAACGAGAAGATGGCATCGCACTCCGATGGTGTCGCCCGGCCTGACGTCTTCGCGCTTGGCTCCGTTCTCTTCAATGCCCATTGGACCGGTGGCTTCCAGTGTCCACACGGCGGACTCGCCGGCCTGATCTTCGATTTCGACGAAGAGAAAGGAATGCGGGTTGAGATAGTGTATTTGCCTGAGCGTGCCCTCAAACTCCACCCACTCCGTCAGGTCATAGTTGCTATCAGTAGTGTCCCAACGTTAGTTGAATAGATTCAGTTGTTTGGAGTTCTCCGAGTCTGAATCTTGATAGTCGAGGGCGGAAAGGGCCTTTAAAAGGGGCGTTTTTTCGAAAACGGTGACGCTGACGATCTGGAGAATTCGGTAGAGACTGGCGTTGACATTGAGCCGTTTTTTCACGATGGCAACAAGCAAATAGACCGAGATGGCGGTCCAGATTTGAGTCTTCAGCGCATTGGGGGTTGTGCCGTAGAACGCCTTGATGCGTAGGTGCTGTTTGATCCACTTGAAGAACAGTTCGACCTGCCAGCGGCAGCGATAGAGTTGGGCAATGGTCGCCGCTGGCAGCGCGAAATTGTTGGTCAGGAAGACGAGGTACTTGTTGTGCTCTCGATCGAGAAAGCGAATGCGGCGGAGTTTTTCTGGATAGCGCTTGCGAGAGTAAAAGCCGCGTAGGCTGATGATCTGATCGCTGAGGACTCCGGTGGACTTGTCCACATCGAGTGAATAAAGACGATTGAAGACGAAATTCTTTTTCGCGCGTGTCACGAAGAACGCCGCCGCGACACTGATTTTGTACAGGCGCCGGAAATCCAGATAACCGCGATCCATGATGTAGAAGGCTCCGGGCTCGAAGGCGAGTTGATCCAGAAGATGGAGGTCGTGAACTTTGCCGTGTGTAATCAGGATAAAGGAAGGAATATTGCCGCGCAGATCCAGAACCGTGTGCAGTTTGACAGCTCCCTTGTGCTTGCGGAAGCGTGCCCACGGGAACAGGGAAAGACACAGATCGATCGTTGTGGCATCGAGTGCGTAAACCGTCTGCTTGAGGTCGACACCGAAACTGTCGCCAACATAGAGCTCGCGAGCCATGGAGATCAGCGTCTGGGCGAAGTCGGCATAGATACGCCAATCGCGCACCTGATTCGCATTCGCAAGGGTGTTGCGGGAGACGCGGCTGCGAATGCCCATGTGATAAAGCTTCGTGCCAGCCGAACGCAGACAGGCTTCGATATCGCGCAGACTCTCCCGGTAGGTCAATTGCGCGAACGCCATGCACAGAAACTGATCCCAGCAGGAAAAACGTTGGAGTTTGTAGTTGCCACGGTAGCGATCGACGCATCGACGAAAGTCTTGACGGGGAAGAAAGTCCATCAGCTGAGAGAAGATCGTCTTGCCGGAATTCATAGGCCGCCTCCTGCCGCAAAGTCGCGGAAGGATGCCGCCAGTACGCAATCAAATTCAAATCGATTTTGGCTCTCAGCCGATCTAACATGACCATTCTCAATAACCTATGGGCGACGCCCATCTAAACGTTGGGACACTACTGAGTTGCTATGGGAATGGTGCGCCCAAGCCGGTAAGGCCAAAAGAACGGTACAAATGGCTGCGAGGCCCAAGTATCTAAACGGCATGTTTAACCTCCTGATAGCAGAGGAAGCGGTTTCAGCGCGATCGTTCTCGGTTCGCCCTGCCGACGGTCAACGGCTACGATCCGGGTTTGTAAGTCCGTTGGCATAATTAGTTCGATAGCGAATCCGTTGTTCGTTCTCGTCGAGGAATCGCAAGCTTTTGTAGAACAGGGTCGGCGGTGGGGAGTCGCCGGGCACGGTCGCCTCCAGGATATAAAGGCGATCTTCGTGCATATAGCTCGCGGCAATGGTCCGGGACCCGTCGTCGTTGCTGACGTACATCTCCTGTCCTTCAACCAGGTCCGTCCTGGAGAATGAGAGATACGTAACCTCGCCACCACTTTTCATGACATTCCAGATCGCATAGATGACCGCTCCCCGCATAGCATGCATGTAGTGGTTCTGGCACGAGTCCCCATCAAGCCCGGCCTCTTGGCAGTTCGAGACCCGCCTTGCCTCTAGATCTTCGAGCCCCGTGTAATCGACTACCGTGACAGCGTAGCGGTTCGGGCCAACCTCATAGCTGTAGACACGCCCCGGCAGGGTGTCCTGATAACTCGTGATGAACTGGATGTCTTCCAATTCAGGTTCACCCGGGAAACTCACACCGAAGGAATCTATGCGATTCTCATACTCTCTCCAATCCAGCTCGTACCATTGCTGCGCGAAGGAGGGCGCCGAAATAAACAGAACTAATGTCGTCACGAGGAGTGGAATAGTCCTCATAGTTGAGCCTCCAAGAAACTCCCTGAGTGTCTGGCTGTTCGGAATGCAATCATGCTATATCAGCGGGTCCGTTATGGTCCAGGTTTCTTGAAGGTCAATTCCCCAACAAGATCCGGAACCCCACAGCTAACAGTGCACCGAGCACCGCATCCACAAAGAAGTGATACCGACGGACGACAGTGCTGACGGCGATGCTCACCGAGAACCACAAGAAGACCGCCCCTGCCAGTGGAGCATTCTCTAACAGGACGAGTGACGCGGCAATAGTAGCGGCAACGTGCCCGCTTGGAAACGTGTTTGCCCCGATTCCAAACCAGTCCAATATCCAGAGGTTGAAAGTCCGGTGGTTTTCCCTCCATTCGCGGCGCGAATCGACGCCCGAACCAGGCGCGAGCCGCGGCGGTAGCGTCGGCGCGAAAGGCAGCATCACATAACAGGAATAGGACGATAGAAGGACGACGGTCCAGAAGTGATCCACGTCGCCGACGCCGAAGCCAGAAAACAACAATACACCCAGAGCAAGTGGGATCAGCGGGTAGGCAAAGAGGTAAACAACTTCAAGATATGCGACGACCCACCTCGATCCGACGACGGATGCGACACTTCGAAGCGCCACACCCAGCCGGTCATCAACTCCCTGTAACCAGGACTGCAACCTTAGCGAAGATTCGATGTAGAACTGACCCGCTTGCCAATACGCAATCAGAATCGTCACAGTCGGAAGCCAGTTGCGACCTGTACTGCTCCAGTCTTCGCCCACGACTCGATCAGAGAGACGTCCAGCCAGCGTCAGGAGTATTCCGATTCCGGCCAATGTTACGATTCGTCGGCGACGTAGACCATGCAGGTTTCGGACACACGCTACGCCTGAGAGAAAGACAAAGTACACAAGATTAATCCACTCGGCAGCTCGCATTGGTTTTGAGAGGGAAGTTTCGAGGGACGTCAAGTGCGACCTAAAAGACGCCACCTATTGTTAACGGGAGTTCCACCATTGCTGTGGGTAGGCGGCCCGCATCAGAGTTCGCTGCGAAAAGGGCAAACACGCGAGACCCTGGAGTTCGCGACGCCGGCAGAACGATTTAACGCATGTGTTGCATCGACCGGTTGATCCGGCACCCCTTGTCGGACGTTCAGAATTGGGCATTTGCCGAATGTTCTGTTGCCATCAAGTTCTAGATCATTGTAGTTATGCCCCACAGCGTACACCCGGCTATGTTGAAGGTCGCATACGAACCTAGACGGATAGTCGAACTGAGGAGGTAGGCTCGCTAGAGCACGCAGAGTGCACGCTCTAGGAAAACTGAAGGAACCCAGCGGCGACTATCCCTGCATCACCCTCTCGTGCAGCATTTCGACTGTCCTCCAGGCAGCTTGGATGGCGCCTTCGAGCCACGCCGGACGCGAGCTGGCGCCCGCACATCCGATATAGATTCGACCATCGGCCTTGCTCAGTTGTTCCAGATGCGCTCCACGCGGGGTGCTGTGGTAGGCGCCCAGGCTGTACGGAACTTTTTCCCACCAAACACAGTATGCGCTCTCGAATTCTTCCCGCATTTGCGGATGCACCTTGCTCGCATGGGTGAGCACGTGATCAATTCGAGCCTCGAGAGGCATGTCCGCCAGATCCGCCATCCGGCCGTTGCCATAAAAGCCCAGGAGAACGCCCTTTTGGGTGAGAAAGTCGTTGGAAGGGTAGGAAAACTCGCCGAGCTGAAGGCTCCGTGTCCAAAGGTGCCCACCGAAGATTCCCTCGTCCTCTTCCCAGAAGCGCCGCCTCATCTGCAGTCCCATCTTGGCGCTCGTACTGTGACGGCTGTCATTCACGGCCTGGGTCATCTCGGCCGACAGGTTCGCGTCGATTCCTTTCATGACGGCCATCGGCAGGCAGCAGACGCAGTAGTCGGCGGTCTCCTCCCGCTCCATGCCGGTCCTCGTCTCTTCGTAGACTACGCGAACGCCATCGCCCGTCTGGCGAATCGTCTTCACTTCGGCTTCCAGCGTGATCCGGTCGCCGAGAGTGCGCTGGAACGCCAGGGGGATCTCCATCATGCCGCCCACGGGCTGAAATAGCGGGTCGGGCCCCCCGGTTCCGGCCTCGAGTGATCGGACGCGACTTCCAAACCCGGACTGGAGCAGCGCGCCGAGATCATAGGGATCCTGAGAGCCACGGGAGTTGGGCGGCTGGTACACGTGATCTTCGGAATCCAGGTATCCAGCCCGAATCAGGAATTCAACCAGCAGCTCCTTGTCTTCTTCCGTGAGCGGGAGGTCAATCTCACCCTGTTCCATCGCCTTCGTGAGCAACTCGGTCGTGGAGCCCCACAGGTCGGCCTTGACCTCCCGCAGGCGGACCCGCTTGCCCGACAGCGGTCCCAGTTCGGGGTCTTCCTCGTAAAAGTAGTTTGCGTCGGTCGAGTTGACGAACAGTTCCAGTGGAACGCCGAGCTCCTTGCAGTAGCCTAGGATTCCCTTGTCGGTATTCGGAATGCGCCACGCGCCTGCGTTGAAGTACTGCCCCTCGTCGAACCGACAGATCTGCCGCTCCCCGCCGACTTCGGTGTGCCCCGATCCACTGCGGATCGTCCACATGAGGCCGCCAACCCAATCGCGGGCTTCGAGGATCCTGTAGTCGTATCCCAGCTTCCCCAGCTCGTAACCAACCGTCAGGCCCGACAACCCCGCACCCAGGACAACAACCCGTGTCCCGGGCGGCCTCCCCTGCAAAAGCGGTCGAGGACCGGAAGGAGCCCCCATCAGACCCCATGTGTTCATGGCGCCCACAACCAGGGAGGAACCACCCACGGCGCCAAATCGTTCGAGAAGCTGACGCCGGGTCATCAATGAAGGATTCGTCCGTTTATCGTGTCGTTGATGGCTCATGAGACCTACCCCACATTTGGGATCCTGAAACGGAGACGCGGTTCATTCCAGTGTCGACGGAATCCTGCCGAGCGTGATTCTATCGCATCCATCGGACTGCGTCAGGCATGATCGGTCAGGAAATACCGCCACTCCCAATCTCGTGGAGATCTCACCAGACTGACTCGGAGGAGTGCTCCCAAAATCAACCTCGTCCTGAACTGGTTTGAAGCGCTGAGGGAGCTAGTGCCGGTTCCGTGATTTGAGAGGTCAAGTCCTCGGAAATCATCTAGTGACCTGTACCACCCGAATCGGGAGCAGCGCCGATGGGTCTTGCCGGGGAGATCGAGGCGCGAGCCGGAAGTCGATGTCTTCACATCGACGACGGCTCGCAACAAAGATATCGTCGGCAACCCCCATCGGCCCAAAGGGTTCGGGCGTTACGGCATTGTCTTCGTTGTCGTCGCCGCCTCGCAATGTAGGGCCCTTTACTCGTTGCCGACTCCTAAAATCCAATGCCGTTTGGCGGCAACGCTGCTCCCGATTCGGGTGTTACAGGCCACTAGTCGGAAGTTGAGAATCGGGCGAATTCTTAACGTTTACAGTTTTCTTGCCAATAAATTCCATCTGTAGTTGAATTTACAAAGAATTTTACTGTTCAGTTAGAGACACGATAAAACGATAGAATCCGGCGCCACCGGACACATCAGGTGCTACCGACCGATTTTCACGCGGTGCTTGCGGGAATGAGAATCTGATTTGCAGACTCTCCATTGCATGACCCGACCAGAATGCGCGCCCGGTCTGTTCACCCATCAAGTAGCGATGCGTGTGGATTGTTTTGATTGTTCGCTGGTAAAGCTGTGATCGCGGCCTGTATCGTACCGATGCGGTTATCTCAATTGAGGCTTATGGGTACAGTAGGTATGACTCAAAGGCGAGGATGGACCTCGGCTCTGGCGGGCGTTTTCTTAGTCGCGTTGCTTGTCTTTGCTCCAGCGATTCTGGCCGCGCAAAGTGTTGAGCAGTTCGACAAGTCTTTTCCGTATATCGGAAGCTGGGGAAACGGAAGCGACAATCCGGACGGTCAGGATCGGGGCAATTGCGGGGGGCGACTTGGGGACTACGGCGAAAAGTTAATCAACTGCTCCTTGCCGGTGGACCAGCTTCCGTTGAACCGGCGGGGGGAGGCCTGGCTGGAGTTCGTGGACCACCGGGCGTCGCCCGCCCTGGCCGAATGCGCGGACCTGGCCATTCCGGGCTTGTTGGGCAGTGCAATGTATATTTCCGGATATCCGAACCGATTGGTGTCTCAACATTCCGTCCGCCTGACAACACGGACCATTTGGATGGATGGGCGTGGCCACCCGGAAGCCCGGCACCTGTTCCAGCATGGCCATTCAATCGGCTGGTGGGACGGGGAAGACCTGGTCGTCGAAACCACCAACTTCACCTTCGACCCCGACGGCATCGACGATCACCTCCATATGGCGTCGTCAGTCCGCAAGAAAGTCACCGAACGCTACCAGCTGATCGATGAAGACACCCTCAGGCTCATCATCATCCTCGAAGATCCGACTTTTCCGACGCGGCCGTTTAAGTATGCCTACATCTTCAACAGGCGGGCGGGCCAGCCACCGACGGACTGGTATGATTGCGATCCCGAAGTTTCCCGAAACGAAGTCATTTTCGCCTATCCGGGAAACAAATATCCCGAAGACTGACCGAAGGCGACACGCTATCTGGCGAGCATCGTCAGGTTAAAGCCCTACGCGGCACACGGGCGGGATGAAGACTCGCCGATCTCGCTACCTCAGGCATCGTTCTCGGTCCGAGATGAGCTTCCGTTGTGAGCGTCTCAACCGAACCCAGCTTCGCTTTTGGAAACCCTCAGCCAGCGCCGGCGGTGATAGTGGGCAAGGGAAACCAAGGGATTGTACGGCACAGCGACATCCATCCGGACGGTGACCGATGCATCGTCGCTCCGATTTTCAATTTGATTGAATATTTGGAAGCCGGCGCACAGATCAACGTCGTCCTGAATTGGTTAAGGAATTGAAGGAATGTGTGCCGGCGCCCTGATTTTCGAGATCAAGACCTGAGAAATCATCTTGTCGGAAGTTGAAACTTGAACCAACTTTGTGAGCATGATGCTCGGCGTGGCGCGGCTGCAATGAACGGGCTTTTTGTTGTTCCGAATTACGCGCAATCCGCGGTTAGAAACTTCCTTGAGGTTATGCACTTTCACGGGTAGCGCGCAAGAACTAGCCCGTAAGGACTAACGGAGGGTGTTCGGCGTCAATAATATTTTCGATGATCAGGAGGGTTTTATTCTTCTGAGAGTCTCGTTGACATACACGTATTTCTCGTGCTGAAATCGTCAGTAATTGACCCCAATCTTTGTATCGATGAGGTACCACAGAGTCTTCAGTTGGATCACGTTCTTTATTGATGAGGTGCCAAATGAGAAGTCAGAAAGTACTGGCAGTTGCGGTATTTGTTTCGATATTTACAATGCTTGGCGGTCTCGTTTTAGCACATCACTCCACTGCGGGCTACGATAGGTCGCAAAGGGTCGCACTCAAGGGGACCGTTGCAGAATGGGTTTGGAGAAATCCCCACGTCATTCTGATCTGGGACGTGACGGACGCCAGTGGGAACGTCGTGCGGTGGCATGGCGAAATGCAGTCCCCGATCTCGGTTACCGGTTTGGGCTTGGGCCGTAATTCATTCAAGCCCGGAGACGTGGTTACGGTTGGCGCCTACACCGCACCGAATGCTCAAGCTCTTGTTAGATCGATCGCAGATGCGCAGGGCAATATGGTGCTTGATCGTGAGGGTGATTGAAAAGAAACCAGATGATAAAAGGTAATTTAGGAGCCATGCGAAATTCAATCAAAGCCTTTATGGCTCTGGCGGCAGTAATGGCGTTCTCGTCAATTGCGTTTGCCCAGAACCCTAATGATCCGAACTGGCCGATGTGTCCTCAATGCAGGAGCCAGCAGGTTAGAGCGGCTGAACGCGAGAAAACAGCAGACCTGCCGTTCGACGCTCAGGATCTGTCGGGAATATGGAGCGATAACCAGAACCGCATACAGCTCGACACCAGCAATATGCCCGCCATGACTTCCGCAGGTGAGGCGGCATATGCCGCCACGGAGACCGAGTACTCACCGGACGGAATCCCCGTTTCGAATTGGAATGACCCCATGCTCCGGTGTGATCCGCTCGGTTGGCCGCGTTATTTCACGTATAACTACGGATTCGAGCTCCTCCAGTTGCCCGACAGGACGCTGCAGTTCTTCGAGATGTGGCACACGTGGCGCACGATCTGGACGGACGGTCGACCGCTTCCTGAGGCTCCGGACCCCCGGTTCCTGGGTTACTCAGTTGGCCGGTGGGAGGGAGACACCTTCGTCATAGAGTCCTACGGTTTCGACGAAAGGACATGGCTCTCCGAGGACCGTAGAGAGCGCACACATGGCTTTCCGCACAGCGAAGAACTGCGGACCGTCGAGCGTTACACGCGGGTGGACCATAACACGCTCGAGGTTTCCCTGACGATCACCGATCCAGAGATCTTCACCTCACCCTGGGAGACCACGGGCGCGTTCCTCCTGAACCCCGGTACTGAGCTCTGGGAAGATTTCTGCGTGCCAACCGAAGCGGAGTGGTTCAACCGCGTGGTGTTGAGACCCGCGGCTAACGCCGCCCCGTAGAATGGAGACTTCGTTCCTGCGAACCTCTGAAATCGATTCTCAACTTCCAACCATTTCAACGTAACGACCCATCATCTTTTCGGAAGTTGAGCATTGGAAAAATTACTCGTGCTGATCTAGCGTTGAGAGTTTGTTTGCTTCTAACTTCTTCCTCTAATATTCTTTACCGAACTGATAAGGAGCATCGACATGAGCGTTTCAAGTTTCGTGAGGTTCGGGTCCATGGTGGTGATCGCTGCCGTCGCGATTGCCCTGCTGGTAACGAGTGCCCACACCCGACAGCGGGGAGGTACGGCCGAGACGGACAGAGTTCAACCCGTCAATAGCGGCCCCAATCCTTACCGCGTCATCCGCGACTGGGCACAGCTCAACTTAGAGGCAAGACCGTGGGGCGGCTCCAATGGCGTCGCCATCGACTCCGACGGCAGGTCCGTGTGGGCCGTCGACCGATGCTCACCCGGGACGACCCCGGGCTGTGTCGACAGCCCAGGGAACCCGGTCCACCATTTCGATGAGTCCGGGAACGAAATCCAAAGCTTTGGCCGCGGGATGTTCGTCTGGCCGCATGGCATCCATGTCGATCGAGACGGAAATGTGTGGGTCGCCGACGCACGAGCCGAGGGCGACAAGGGAAGTGCCGTCACCAAGTTCAGTCCTGAAGGCAGTGTCCTCATGACGCTCGGGAATCCGGGCGTGAGTGGAGACCCTCCCGAAGCTCTGACGGACCCGACCGACGTCGTGACCGACCCGGAAAATGGTGACGTGTACGTGGCGGAGAGCCACACGAACGTAGCCGATCCGAATCTCATCGGGCGCATCTCCGTCTTCGACAGAGACGGGAACTTCCTCAGAGTGATCGGCAGGAGCGGAACAGGGCCGGGGGAGTTCCGGACGCCGCATGCGGTCGAGTTCGATTCCCAGGGCCGGCTCATCGTCGCTGATCGCCACAACCATCGCATCCAGATACTGACCAAGGACGGTAGGTTCGTCCGTGAATACGCCGAATTCGGGCGGGTCAGCGGGCTGGCCATCGACGGCAACGACGTCATCTACGCGGCCGATTCCGAGTCGAGCGAAAGGGGTCACCCGGGCTGGCAGAGGGGAATCCGGATCGGCAGCCTTCGAGACGGGAAAGTGACCATGTTCGTTCCGGCACACCCGTCGGATAATCCGAACGGTGCGATGGGAGAAGGCATTGCGATCGACTCCGCGGGAAATATCTACACGGCGGAAGCCCAACTGAGGGGTGTGACGAAGTACGTCGAAAACGAGAATTGAATCATCGCGCTTTTACCTGAGGTTGCCCTCGACCGAGACTTGCCACAAGAAAGGCGATCAGATGACTGTCCTGTATTCGCCAGACTCCCATGGCACGGCAAATCCCTATCAAACTTGCCACCACAGGGCGGCCGCGCCAAATCGCATCCTGCACTGACAATTCTTGTCGTTTGCGGAATCCGGCGAATCCGTACAGCCCCCAATCAATTCAGTCCTGAGCTGGTTGTTGAAGAGCTGAAGGAAAGGGTGGCGGTCGTGTTGCGGCGTTGGTTCACTCCACACCAGACGGAGGGGAAGATCTCACGCTGCCCGACAACGTGCGTTTCTATTTTCTCACTGGCACCCAGCACGTCCCCGGCGCGTTCCGTCCGCGACCTGCTATTGAAGAACGATATGCCTCGCGCCAGGACTTCCTGACCCGAATCGAGACGGCCGGCCAGGAACTCATCGGTAGGCGTTACTTGCTGGAAGGAGATCTGTCTCGTATTCTAGAGCGGGCCGCTCAGCACTGGAATCTGATCATGAGCGCCCAATAGCATCCGTTCGGATACCGCGGTGCAGACTGTCCCACGATTTTCGAACGCTTCCGGCTTCAACTTCCGCTTGGATTCTTAACTTCCGTATCCGGACGTATGTGTGCCAGGGGCCCGAGTATAATGTCGAATCATGATGTTTCGAGGACTTTTTCTGTGCGTGTCGTTCTTGATCTGTGTGACTTTCGTGACCGAAGCCTTCGGATTGCGAGAGCTGAGACAATCAAACGATTCAGCCGGGTTGAATGTCCGGTGGATTCACGGCGAGAATCAGGATCCACCCGTTCAGGTGTACCGATTCAGCGACAGCACGTGGATCCTGCGTCAGAACAAGTGCATACACTACGAGGCCCCGTTCATTTACCTCCTCTTGGGCGATGAACAGGCGCTGTTGCAGGACACCGGCGCCGTGTCCGGGTCGGAGGGAATCCGGAACGCCGTCGACGAGATTATCGAACGTTGGCAGGAGGCTCGAGGTGGCGAATCGGTAGACCTCATCATTAGCCACTCGCACGGCCACGGAGACCACGTCGCTGGCGATCGCCAGTTTGAAGACCGGGACAACACGATCGTTGTTGGCGAAGGGGTCGAAGACGTCCAGGCCGCGTTTGGAATTTCCGACTGGCCCCGGGAAAACGCGGAGTTCGATCTGGGTGGGAGAGTACTCAACATCATTCCGATTCCGGGCCACGAAGAGAGCCACGTGGCGATCTATGACCGTCAGACGCGGATTCTAATGACAGGGGACACTCTGTATCCCGGGCGCCTCTACATCGGGGATTGGGCTGCTTACACGGGGAGCATCCGCAGGTTACTGGAGTTTACGCGGTCCAGACCCGTGTCCCACATTCTGGGCGCCCATATCGAGATGTCGAACCGGCCCGGCCTCGACTACCCGATCGGAACCCAGTATCAACCCGACGAACATCCCTTGCAGTTGCGTTTATCCCACCTGGTCGAACTGCACCAAGCGCTCGTGGCGATCGGAGACGAGCCCAGGGCGGAAGTGCACGACAGCTTCATAATCGTTCCGATAAGGTAGCTTTCTTGACCATGAGTGGTGAGTTCTCAGTCCCCGAAAATTATAAGAACAAGAGAAGGTCTTGTTGCAGTATCGGGTGCCGGTTCCGCAATGCGGCGTTGTTGGCCTGAGCAGCCTAGAAAACGATTTTCAAGTCCTAACAAAACCTCTTTTCGGATGTTGAAAAACCCCGTAATTGTAGCCCGTCGGGGTGTCAAGAAGAGCAGTCGTCGGGGCAGCGAAAAGCGACATGCCATCCCTGGTCGAACTTTCACGTCCTTGCTGAAAACTTTCGCAAACCGAAGAAGAGGGAAAAGCTGCGACTCCTTGTCAACGGAGTCCAGATACCCTATTTCTGACTTTAATTGCTTGTAAATCCCACCTGTAGTTGAATTCAAAGAGAGTTTCAGGCGTCAGAATCAGCACACGCTAAGGCATTGACAACCGGTACAGCAAAGTAACGGGCATGGACGCTGTTGATCGTCGAGTCGTACCGGATTTTGTTCGGTCATTTCAATCTTGCTCGAGTGTCCAGCTGTCCGTGGCGGCTAGAAGAATTTACGACAGCCGAGCCCTTTTGTGGCAGTATTGTGTATTCGCAAGGGAGGGAGTCATCATGCGCATGACCGCGTTGGTTTTCGCCTTGGTGCTGTTGCTACCCGGGTCAGCAGTCGCCCAGGAATGGGAGGAGTACGTCAACACGCAAGAAGGTTTTAGGGTCAACTTTCCGGGGCAACCAAAGGTGACGGAAACCACCTGGACGTCGCAAATGGACTACATCCTTCCCGCGCGTGTATACAGCGCCGGCAGAGGCTCCGAGCACTACTCGGTCACCGTTGTCGATTACACCGATCTGGAACGACAGGGTATCGAGCGTTCCAAGACGTGTCCCCCCGGCAACGCCCAGTGCCGTGAAAACGCTCCCGACACCATCGGGCCCGGGTATTGGAAGCAGGATGAGCGGGGGGCGATCGTGTATGCGACGTTCAAGCTCCTTCAGCGGGACGCCACGCTCACAAATCTGGTTTGGGACTGGCAGGACATGGTTGAAGGACACTCCATACACTTGACCAACAACGCCGATCAGTCCCGCACCTTTGCGTACATCCTGATGCATGAAAACAAACTGTATATTCTGGAAGGCACGGTGCCGCAGGGATACCCGGAGCCAGGCTTGTTTCAGCAGTCGATGGGGTGGGTTGACAAAGACGGGAATAGGATTCGTTACCAGGTGATTTATTCCAACTCGTACCACGGAATGGGCGTGTACCCGGTACCGCCTATCGCCGGCGGGGGCGTTGGCGCCGGTGCTGGCGATCCGGTGGGTGGTGGCAGATAATCCCGGAGGTACTGGACCCAGCCGTCTCTCCTCAGTGGTAGCCGCGACACCAAACACACTATAAGTTACATGGCGGTTCTCCGGCCCCGCAAGGCGGCGGCCCGTTAAACATTGCACCCCCCGCCTGTTTCGTCTATGCTCTCGCCTATAATTCCTGTCTCTGTTTTGGAGTGTTACGAAGACGCTGGAGGGGTTGAATGATGCGCCTGATTACAATTGTCTGGGCGGCCCTGGCGCTCTCTATCTCGGAGCCATCGTTCGCCCAGGACTGGATTGAGTTTGCCAGTCCGGAAGATCGCTTCACGTGCAATTTCCCGGGCGAACCGACCATAACGGAGACCACCTACCTATCGGAGTATGGGGCCGATCTGCCGACGCGTGTATACAGCGCCACCCAAGGCCAGAGCCGCTATTCCGTAACGGTCGTCGACTACAACCAGGCCCAACCAATACTTACAGAAAAAGCGGAGGCCTGCCCACCGGGCGCCGAACGCTGCACGGGAGGAACCACCACCGGTGCGGGATACTGGAGGAATGATGTGCGCGGCGCGATCGTCTATGCGTCGTGGCAGTTGTTGCAACGGGACGTTGAGCTGACAGACTACATGTGGAATTTTATCGACCTCGTTGAAGGACACCAGCTACAGCTGACCAGCAATACCGATAAATCCCGTACGTACGCATCGATCTACATGCACGAAAACAAGCTGTATATCGTAGAGGGAATCGTGCCGGCGGGTTACCCGGAGCCGGGGATCTTTCAGCAATCGCTGGGATGGCTCGATGAGAACGGGATCGGTCTTCGCTATCAGGACGTCTACTCCAACGGATCTCCCCCACCCCCCCGCGTGGACCGAGCGATCCGGCCGGGTTCAGGTCGGATTGACGCTCCAGAGGCAGATCAAGGGCGCCGGGAGCGCTAGTCGCGAAAAGTTTTTCTATCGACAACGAGGAGGGTAAGCATGCGGTTCAACTTAAGCCTAGGCCTTGCGGCGATTTGTGGCGTTGCTCTCGCCTTGCCGGCGTGGGCACACCACTCCCACGGCAACTACGTCGACACGTTCACTGATATTGAAGGTGTGGTCAAAGAATTTCACCTGATCGCGCCACATTCCTGGGTCTACCTGGAAGTCAGGGATGCCAATGGCGACCCGCAAATGTGGGCTTTGGAAGCAACCGGTCGCGCAGGGCTCGAAAGGATAGAAGTGACGCGCGACTACCTCAAACCGGGCGACACTGTCAAGGCGCGCTGCCATCCTCACAGGGACGGCTCCAACGGCTGTCTTCTGGGATTTCTGAAGGCCCAGGACGGAACCGTAAAAGATTGGGACGGCAATAACGCGCCTCCACCGACTGATTTCTGAAAGCTCCGGACCCACTGTTTGAGCAGTTTTCAACGGAGATTCTTTCGCAAACTTCAAAAGGGCCAGCGGTGTGAACCGTTCCGTCTCGTTACCGATAATCTGGGAAGTTACCGTGTCGGGCGTCGGGAAATCATACCCCTGGTCACCCATGATACTAGCCGATACGCGAACAATCGCGCCGAGGTGTCGCATCAACCGACCCGACAACGCGAGCGTTACATGCGGCGCTTCAAATCACCCGATCAGGCTCATCAATTCTTGCATGTTCAAGGGATGGTCCAGAATCTCTTTCGACTGGGTCGGCGCCGACTGAGGGCCGTTCGTCATCGGATGCTACGAGCGCAATCTTTCGGCGTGTGGGTCGCGGTGACCGGAGCCTGATACTGACGAAGTCGCCGACATTTCGCGTCACGTCGGTTAACCTGACAGTGCCTGAAGAAAGCTAGTAGGGGTAACCTTCAAACCTTTGCATTCCGGGCTTCCAATCCGGTAGGGGAGCCCATGCGTCCAGGTTTGGCATCTTCACCTCCGGCAGACTCTGGGCGTCCATTACCGCGTCCTCCCCGATGACACCGTTTATGTTGAGCAGATAGGCCGTCACCGCGTAGACCTCATCGGCGGTGAGGGTTCCCTCTCTGAAGAGAGGCATGCCGCGATTGATGTAGTCCCATACAACGGTCGCGTACGGCGCGCGGAACGGCAGGACTCGCCCCAAGTCCCAGGGGTCGACATCTGGCCCCCCTTCGGCTTTTAGCAAAGTTGGAGCTTCGTCAGTCCCTGTCGCTGTCGCCCCGTGGCATCCCGCGCATCCCTGCCGCCGATAGACCAGTGCGCCTTCTTTGGACGTTCCGCGCCCCGGCGGGAGTTCCTCTCCCGTAGGACTGATGGAGATATCCCAGGCACGGATGTCCGCTTCGCTCGGGGTGCTTCCCACACCGTAGGTGGGCGACTGTGCCAGCGCGGAGCCCCCCAGCAGCAACACAAACGGGAGAAGCCTAAGAATAGGCATTGTGAACGCTCCCATCGCTCGCCACCCTCCACGTCTGAATGCTATTGTCCTGGCCCGGAACCCTGTACGACGGATCCAGGGGCACGTTAAAGAACTCGGCGACCTGGGCTCGCGACGGTTGAATCTGGCCCTGTTCGTCCGTGCAGCGTGAAAGGAGCGCGGTCTCTGTTCCGTCCCAGTTCCAGTTGAGGCTAAACCGGGTATGGGCCATGCGATATGCCGTTCCGCCAATTGCGGCGTCCCTCCAGCGTTGGCCGCCGTCGGTGGATACCTCCACCCTGCGTATGGCGCCCGCGCCGGACCAGGCCAAGCCGCTGATCTGGTAGAATCCGCGGCCGGGTAACTGCTGTCCCGCGCAAGGAAAGGTGATCACCGATTTCGGTCCGATCTGGTAACCCAACGCAGCGTTTTCAGGCTCCCGTCGAAGATGCCCGTAGTCGTTGTAGGTCATGTAGTACTGGTCCACCGCCTTGATTCGCCTCAGATACTTCGTATGAAAAATTCCTTCGAAGCCGGGAACCAACAACCGCAGCGGATAACCTTGCTGGGGACGCACCGCCTCGCCGTTCATGCCGTAGCACACCAGAGTGTCGTCCATGGCCTTCGCCATCGGAATGCTCGACGCTCCCTTTACTTCCTCCACCCCTTCCGCAACGATCCAGGACGCCCCGCCTTTCACGCCGGCCTCCTTGAGCAGCACAGACAGAAGCACTCCGGTCCATTCGGCGCAACTGGTCATCCCGTGGGAATCCTGAATTGATGTATACGTGGCATTCGGACGGTTCGCCGCGCACTCGATGAAATGAAGGCGGGTGACCGAAGGGAGGCGCTTCAAATCCTCCATGGTGAAGGTCAGCGGACGGTCCACCATGCCGTGGATCATGAGCCGATGCTCCTTGGGATCGATGTCCGGAACGTAGGAGCCACGGGTGGTCCCCACATAATGGAGCGCGGATGGCGTGATCACCCCCACCGAATCCTGAAGCGGAGTCGCCACGTGCATAACCAGCCCAAAGGCATCGGGCGAAGACCTTCTGCCGTGCGATGTGCGTACCGCGGTCTCGAAACGGGAGCGCTGGCCATAGGCGATCAGTTCCTCGCTGCCCGCGATGAACCTTTCAGGTTCTGGGAGCTGGCCGCTCGCGGACCTTACCGCTCCCAAGGTCAAACCACCGGCCAACACGGCGCCACTTTTTAGGAATCCCCTTCGATCAGATCGTTTCAATCCCATGGCTCTCTCCTTCGCAAATGAGGTTACTTGCAAATCGCTTCCCGATGCTCGAAAGTATATGCCAATTTAGGGTCAAATCGGGCGCAATCTGGAGTGACCTGCGGCGCGGAGCAATGATGAGGGGTTCCGGGTTTTTCGGGCCGGAGTGAGTTGTGCGGCACTATCCCCTTGGGGGGCGACGAACTTACGCCGTGCTTCCACCAGCCATCGGGGCGATAGGCAACATTAGCGGAGTCTCAGAAGTTCACCGAAGAGCCGAGGATAGACGTTTTAAGGCTAGCAAATCCACATCCCTGTATTGCCCTCTACTCAGAAAAGTGGGAGTTCAAGTCCTGATGAATCATCTTGCCGAACGTTGAGAATTGGATGTAGCGTATGCACGGGAGATATCTTCATTTACGAACTAAGGTGACCGAGCCGTGAGCAGTCAGACAAACGATCCGACGACAGAGGGTCAAGGTGGCGGCTTGACCCGCCGGGCCTTGCTGCTTTCCTTGCCAGCATTCGCCTTGGCCCGCCAGCTGATCGCACAGGACCGGGCGGTTTCGCTGCGTTATCAAGCGCTACACCAGGTAACGCTTGCGGTGTCCGACTTGCAACGCTCCCTAGATTTCTACCAGGGACTTTTCGGCATGCCTGTCCAAGCTCGTCACGGTGGAACGATCCTCCTGCGCATCGGAGAGGGACCCCGCTTTCTGGCCCTTACCGAAGCGGGTTCTGGTCCACCACGGATAGACCGCTTCGGGATAGCGTTGGAAGACTTCGATGTCGGTCAAGTAGTAGAGACATTAGCGAGTCATGGTGTGACACAAACCGATGGAGGCGGGGGGTTGAGCGGTGGCCCGATGCAAGTACGCCTAACCACGAGGGGCAACACGCCCGAAGTCCATATGGGAGATGTTGATGGTCTCGTCATTCAGCTGCAAGACCCGCGTTATTGCGGAGGAGACGGATCGTTAGGTAATGCGTGCCTGAATCCAGAACGCGCTCCGGTAGGAGGAGCGCTCCAACTTCGGGACCTGAACCATTTCACGATCAATGTGCCCGACCCCGAGCGCACGAACGCGTTTTACCAGCGGGTGTTTGGTCTCGACGTACAGGTCATGCAAGCCGCCACGGCTGGGCTCGGCGTTGGAACGAGTGGTCAGTTCCTGATGTTCATCAACGGCGATCGTGCGCGCATCAATCACGTTTGCCTCTCGATGGAGGACTTCGACGTTGAAGCGGTTCAGCGATCCCTCGAGGAACACGGCATCGCATCAGGGGGGCGCGGCACTAGACCGGAGACACCACGTCCGCTGCAGCACTGGTTGACCATGCGAATGCCGAATCGAGGAGGCGCTCCCGAAGGGACCCCTGAGCTTTATTTTAGCGATCCAGATGGCCTATGGATCCAACTTCAAGATGTGACGTACTGCGGCGGTGGAGGATACCTCGGCGGAGTATGCCCGTAGTGTCTCGCTTTTCTCGATTCTCAAGACCTGACAAATCCTGCCAGCTCAACCGGTTGTCGGAGATTGACATTTTACGTTGTCGGACAGAAACAAGCGACGCAGTCGATTCGCCATTTACAATCAACAACTTAGAATGGGGACGGACTGTAGCGACCTCTTCTCCCGCAGGTTGAAAACAGCGTTTCAGAAACGCCAGCATCGATTTCTAAAGTTCCAGGGCTTGAAAAGGAGGTGAGTGAGTCAATCGCGCAAAACCTGGGTGAGCGCGTGGATCTGGGCAAGGTTTTCTCGCATTGCAATGAACTCTTCAATCTGAATGCCGCCGCCCGTCAGCGTCGAGATTGTTTCCAGTATCTGTTCCACCATCGGAGTGATCTGCACGACCTGGTCTCTAACGCTTTCCCCGGAAGGCTCATCAACTTCGATTGGCTCCGCGTCAAATTTCCACTCGAAGAACTTGATCATATCGTCGGTGACCTTCTCCAGATCTTCCGTCCGATTCTCGAAGTCTCGGCGAGACCGTCGGTCTGACATCGAATCATATTGACTTACCCAGTCTTCTTTCCCAAGCTCGGACAGCTCCTCTCTGTTCTCCTCGAATCGTTCCATTTGAAGCTGTTCGTACCTGGCCTGTCCTTCGGGCGTGTCCCAAAACCCCGGGGCCTCCTTCGGCACATCGATTCCCGGCAGATCGAAACCTCTGTCCAGGTATTCCAACTCGGTTCTTCGTCCCCCACTAGTTGGCGTCTGGGCATTCGTCGTGGATAGAATAATCAGAAGAGCGCTTGCTAGAAACAAGCACCGGGCAACTAGTTTCATGGTCATGGTGTGGACTCCTCCTGGGAGCCTGCGCCGTTCATACTGAATGTGCAACAAAATTCGATCCGTCTTCGTCAGCCTCACCCGCCATTCGCAAGTCCTGTTGAATCCCCTTGTCGGACGTTGAAAACCCCATTTTTCAGACCTTTTCTCACTGTCCGACAATGTCGCTTCTAAGGACCTGACCCTTTGCTTGCCGATGTCCCTCCGACCTAGATAGACTTGCCAGAATTTCGCCGTTCCTCTTGGCGACACACTTTGAACATGGAATCCGGCACCAGACTCGGCCATTGTGAGATCAGCACACTCCTCGGTAGGGGTGGAATGGGAGGTGTGTGGCGTGCGCGGGACACCAAGCTTGCCTGGCAATTCGCAGTTTAAAGGAGGAGCGATGAAGTTCTTTCGACTCGTGCTGATCGCGTCATGCGTGCTATCTGTTTCGGCCCAGAGCAATACCGGGCAGGACGTATTGTTGCCAGCCATCCGGCGCGGTGACACAGCGACCGTTGCTCAACTAATCGAACGTGGCGTAAATCCCAATATCACCGATGAAGAGGGTGTTCCCGCTCTGATGCTCGCGACGCTTTTTGCCGACGTTGAATGCCTTGAGGTGTTGCTGGAAGGTGGGGCGGATCCGAACCGGAGGAACGCTGCCGGAACACCTCCGTTGATTTGGGCGATGCCTGATTCCGCCAAGGCCCGACTCCTGATGGAATACGGGGCGGCGGTCAACGAGAGGTCGATAACGCTCGGTCGAACTCCGTTACTTGCCGCCGCGACCTTTCCTCAGTCGGTAGACGTGCTCGGACTTCTCAGCGCATACGGCGCAGATGTCCATTCTGAGGACTCGTCCGGTGCCAATGCGTTGTTTCTTGCAATCAGGCAGGCTGACATAGGAGTTGTCCGTTTTCTGGTCGAAAGAGGCTTGGATCCGAATGAACCCATTGCGCATGGGCGGCTCCACTTGCCGACGATCGAGTATCTAATGTCCCTACGGGAGACTGCCGATCTGGAAACCTTGGACGGCGCCGTTCGCTGGCAAGACCCCGAACTGATCACTCGATGGGTCGAAATGGGAGCGGATGTGAACGTAAGCATCGGTTCCTACGGTCGGACACCGCTCCATGGAGGGGCGTCCTCCGAATCCGGCACAGCAGAAATCCTTGAGGTGCTACTAGAGAACGGCGCGGACCCGAACGCCGAGACCACAGAAGGAGAACGACCCTCTCGACTGGGCATTGTATCGGTCGGATCAGGCTAGAATCGACGTGCTGCAGAGATACGGTGCGACGAGAGGCAGTGGGCCACGACAACAGACTTTTCCCTCCCCGCAAGCCGGAGGGGTTTCAGACCCCCGCACATCGGTCGGCAGGAGCGTTTCATTATTGCTCGAAGCCAGTCCGCCTACTTTTGAGATGCGAGCTTGCCTTACGTGTCACAACAACACGCTGCCAGCCATGGCAGCTGCCGCTGCACGTCGAAAGGGAATTGACGTGAACGAGGAGCTGGTGCGCCAGAATCTAGATGACATTCTCGCGGTCTATAAACCAGGAGCGGACGAAATGATGCAGGGCCAACAGCGTATTGGCCAGATCGTCTTGACGGTCGGTTATGTGGCGATGGCGCTTGCGGCGGAAGGGTATCCGATAGATAACATGACAGCTTCGTTCACTCACTATGCATTAGCGACGCAAATGCCCAACGGCAGCTGGATTGGCAATGGTGTCAGTCGACCTCCTATGGAATACAGCTCGATCAGCCACACGGCCATGGGAGTCCGTATCCTCTCTTTATATCCGATTCCAGGACGGAACGATGAAGTTACCGAAAGCCTCGAAAAGGCAAAGCGCTGGCTGATGGATGCCGATGCCCAATCCGCTGAAGAAAGGGCTATGCGCCTGCTGGGGCTGGTCTGGAGCGGTGCCCCTCAAGACGATGTGGGGCAGGCGATCAACGATATTATCGCCCTGCAGGAAGTCAACGGAGGTTGGTCGCAGCTCACCGACTTAGAAATCGATGCATATGCAACAGGACTTTCTTTGTTCGCTCTGCGTGAGGCCGGTGTCTCCGTGACCGACGATACGCACCGCCGCGGGGTTCAGTTCCTTCGAGACAGCCAATATCAGGATGGATCCTGGCTCGTTAAGAGCCGTTCGTTTCCGTCTCAATCTTATTTCGAGAGCGGTTTTCCCTTTGGGCGTCACCAATGGATTTCATCGGCAGGAACCGCATGGGCCACGATGGCAATCGCAGAAACTTTGCCCGACAGAGGCATTGAGCCGTGACGTACTTTTCCGGGGTCAAGTCCTGACAAATCTCCTCGTCGGACGTTGACTTACGCGGAGAAGTGCCTGGGATTCGAAATAACGCCGGATGAGTAGCGAGTAGGGGCCAAGGGGCGAGTAGTGGACTGCCTGCGGAATCGGTAATCCCTTTGGCGTTTAACGGGAGTAAACCCACGGAGGTATCATGGACCGTGTACCTGTTTCCACCCGCGTTCCGTAGGCGCGGGTTGCCGATTCGTGGAACGATTCGATTGGCCGCCGACCTGCCCACCTGTCGCTACCTGTACGCGCTATGATCTTCACCACCTCCGAACTCTTCGCCCAGACTGCCGTACCATGCGTCCAGATGAAGCCGTTCGTGGGATTGGCCGCCGTTTCGACCTCCACAGCGTCAAGAATTTTCTTGATCTACACGTCGATTCGCAACAGTCGCTTCAGATTGCCTCCGAGAATCGCTTCCTTTTCGGCATCACCAAGAGAGGGCGACTGGGCGATCAGGTCAATCGTATCAGGCCAGTTGAACGGTATATCGGACCCGTATACGACCTGGCTCACACCGGTTTCGGCAACCAGATGGCGTAGGCCTTCTTCGGAAAAGATCATGGAATCGACGAAAACCTGGTCTCTAAGATATTCACTCGGGTTCTTCTGGTTTGCGCAATTCGCATTGTTTCTAACCTCGCAGGCGACCTCCGTGCGGCCCAGGTAGGATGGCAGGTAACCCCCGGCGTGGGACCCGCAGATTTTCAGTTCCGGAAACCGGTCCAGAACCCCGTCAAAAATCATATGAGTGAGAAAAACCGTTGTTTCCAGCGGATTCCCGATGATATTACCGAGGTCCCCCCGGCCGGCAAGTCCGTCCTCGCGCACAATGTTCGACGCATTACCTGGGTGCATGAAGACCGGAACGTCGAGCTCCTGGGCCTTGGCCCAGAACGGGTCGTATTGCGCCGAGGTTGGAAGCTCATTGTTCACGTGGCCGCCGATCGAAGCACCACGAAGACCTAAATTGTTGACCGCGTGTTCGAGTTGCTCGGCCGCGAGATCAGGATGCTGCAGCGCGACGGACGAGAGAGCGACAAACCTGTCGGGGTGCATGGCGCACCATTCGGCGAGGCTCTCGTCATGAATGCTGACGATCTCGGCCGCTACGCCGCGATCGGCCGCGTACCACCAGTATTGATTGATGCTGAGCGCCTGGATATCGATACCGCGCGCGTCCATCTCTTCCAAACGGTCCGGCCCCAGGACGGCACGGCGTCCCTCGGGAGCCGCGTTTGGAAGCCTCGCCCGGAGCTCGTCATTAAAGGCACAGTGGGCGTGAACGTCCACGACCGTCATCCGTCGACTGCCAACAAACACTTCCTTGCGAGGGGTCTGAGCCCGGGCGCCGAACGCGCCGCCCATCAGCAAGCTCCCCGCTCCCGCGTAACCGAGAGCTTTTAAGAAGTCTCTGCGATTTGCCATGTGGGTTCTCCTATTCTCTTTCGTTTCTTGGGCCGCTCAAGGACTTGCGCCAACGCCTTGAGAGCCAGATCCACATTCTCCCGTTGAGCGATCGCTCAATCCTCGTCCATTCCCAACGACCGGGCGATTACATAATTGAGCTATCTAACGCCTTCGGTGATCGCGGTGAGACCGGGCTGAATTAGGTACGTCTAACTCTCTTCCGAGTGCGCAGGCACAAACTGAAATCGGTTCATCATCAGATGTTACGAGCACGTTCTTTCGCTACTTGGCGAGCGATCACGGCGGCATGAGCCCCGGAACTCAAACGGCATCAATTCGTCCCGACGGTGTTAACTTGACAGTACCTGCCAGAGGCATACTCATGCAAGAGAAGAAAGCAGCCATCGACATCGGGCTTCGGAGCTTGAGCCTCGAGCTCCCGGGAGTCTTCAAAGTCTAAAGAGTCTGTTGATTTTGACGATGAAAGCACGGTTGACAAGCGGCGGGAAT
Organism: Terriglobia bacterium; assembly: GCA_965218085.1. Classification (GTDB taxonomy): domain Bacteria; phylum Acidobacteriota; class Terriglobia; order 20CM-2-55-15; family 20CM-2-55-15. The sequence goes on from CBDCKF010000002.1 coordinate 2,704,936, forward strand.
CCGTCGGATCCTGTGTCGCGGCCATCACTGTATACTACGAACAGTTCACTGCCGGGACGGTATTCCCAGCGGAATCGCGCGTTGGTAGTGAACGCCTGGCTGTTCGAGCTGTATTGGGTCAGAGCGCTGACAAACATGCGAGGCGTAATCGTAAAGGTCGTGCGCTCGGCGATCACCGACGACGTGAACTCTCCTCCAGGAAGACTCACCCAGTTGAGGGAAAAGTTCGGTTCGAGCGCAAAGCGCGACGTGAAGTCTATCCGGCCTCCCCGCAGCCCCAGCGTCCGCTTCGTGCCGCCATACAGCGACCCCTGCTGAAAGGATACGGTCCCCGACAGCTTATGCTGCCCGCCAAGGACATATTCGGCAAGCAGGCTCTGGTACGTGTAGCCCCCCAAGGGGACGGTGACGTTCGAAGCGATCTCAAACGGATTCGGGATGAACTCGTAGTCACGCGTGTACCGGATGGTCAGCAGATCGCTGTTGAAAAACTCGATCCCGAACTCTCCGCTTTGTTCGCGGAAGTCAAGACGTCCCTGGTTGTTCTCGATGTACTCGATGCTGCCCTGATAGATGAAACGTCGGATCCGATCGCCCCCCGGCCGCGGACTGAACCGTGCCTGTGCGAAATGCCGCACGAAATCGGTTCGCCGGAGGAATCCGACTTCCGGATTGAAGCGCTCTCCCACCTTCAGTCGTTCGAGCTGAAGGCCGTAACGGTCACCAGCGTAGCCGAAGCGGGTCAGATAGCTGACGTTGCCGTTCGTTACACCCGGCTTGTCCGTCTGAGCATAGTAGGCGTTGAAGTTCAGTGAAGGAGAAAACGAGTAGAGTCCGTCCACGCCAAACGTCTGCCTGGCCGGAGCGCCCCTCTCGTCGCGCCTCGTGTAGAGCACACCGATATTACTGCGTTCGAGGATGTCCCGCTTCACACGGATGACGGAAAAATTCGTAGGCGGCGAGTTCGATGGCTCGTCGTCGCGCGCCTGAATGTTCAGCATACCCAATGAATAGGCCCCCACACGTCCCGTCAGGCGCGCCCCACCGGCTATCGGGACCGGCCGTCCGTTGTTCAGCCCGATGCGCCGGCTGAAAAACAATACCGGAGTGTTGTTGCCCACGGCCCGACCGCCAAGAGCACCGCCCGCCCCGAACTCAAAGAGGCCCTGGCCTTCGAGAAAAAACTCCCGTCGCTCAGGGAAAAACTGACTGAACCGTGTCAGGTTCACCTGCCGCGTGTCCTCTTCCACCTGGGCAAAATCGGTGTTGTAGGTCAGATCGAGCGTCAGGCCATTGCTCACTCCATACTTCGCGTCAAGGCCCACGTCGTGATCGATTCTGTTGTTGAACGCCGGCGTCGCCTCCCGATCGGTGCGAAGACCGGCGATGGCATACGGCTTCAGTTCGAGATTCAGACCTCTCTGTGGTGTTTCAAGCGTCAGGCTGGCGCCCATCGATATAGTGAAGATGGCGCGGGTCCCAAGATACGCCGGCATCGGGGGGATAAAAGCCCGTTCATTCTTTCGGCGAACGATGCGGCGCAGTATCAGACCCCAGACCTGGTCCGGATTCGCGTCATACCGTAGCGATCTGAACGGGATCGCGAATTCAGCCGTCCACCCTTGATCGAACCGTTCGGTCCGGACGTCCCACACTGCGTTCCAATTTGCGTCCGTGCTGGTCCCGTCATCAGTTACCGCCATGTCTCGCTGAGCGCCGAGCGGACTGGTCTGAAGAAAGACGCTGTTCCGCTTGTCATTGAACGTATCGAGGGCAACAGTGAAGTTCTGGTTTTGGAAGATGTTGTTCGAGTCGCGCCGCATCTCATTCGCAATCATCCGGTCCGGCTCGCTGTCCCAGCACAACGCAGATACGTACAGGTTGGTATCATCGAAGAAGATCCAGACCTCGGTTTTCTCCGTGGCTGGCGCGCCTTCGACAGGGTCCAGCTGGATAAAACCACTGATGCTGGGGACTTCGCGATAATACGGTTCGTCGAGCCGGCCGTCGAGCGTGAGGCCCTCAGGGATTCGCACCGCTCTGATATTGACACCGCCTTCGGCCGTACGCGTGATGGTTTCTGGGGGAACCGATGCCAGCGTGAGATCGCTCGCGGTGGAGGGCGAAAAGTCAGGGGGAGGTTGCACCGTCTGAGCGGATGTCGGTTGCGTTAGAGCCAGTGCATACAGGATGATTGCCGCCCACGCTAACCCCATCCCCCGGATCAAATGCAAAGTAATTTCATCAGATAAGCAAGCGCGTTCAATGAAAAAGGTCAGATCATTCCCTGCACACCTCAGAACCGCTCGGCAAGCCATGCATCGATGAAATCGAAGGCGCGGCCGACGGTGTCACCGAAGCTGCCATGCGGCAGGCCGAGCGCTTGCTCGCACGCCGTGCAGGGCGTTCCCGCATGCACTGCCCCTTCGGTGATGGCAAAGGTCTTGTCGGCGCTTGCCGCATTGTCGAAGATGATCTCGTTCGTGACGATGAAGTAATGCGCGCTGTTGGCGACGAGCAGCAGCGGTTTGGTAATACCCCGGACGTTGGCGACGGTACTGGTATTGGACGATTCATGATCGATCCCGCTGAGATCGTTCTCCGTCTGCCGATACGGCCCGTCGGTGCGCAGCGCATGCGCCCCCAACCAAACACGGATTGGCATGTGAAGGACGGATCCTATCGAGTCCGCGTTGGCGAAACGTGCCGACGGAACGCGCACCGAACAGATCGGATCCGGCGACGTGTCGTTCCGCCCATCGCGGGTTAGAAAAGTATGCGCTCGCTTGGTGCATTTCAGAAGATCGAGGTCGGCCTGCCACAAACGCGCGGCATTTTCTGACCCCGGCACTGTCAAGAGCATGTCGTCCGGATAAAGTCCTGCATCATCGCCGGCCTCGATGCGTGCCCACAGGTCTTGTGCATGTTCGAGGACTTTTCGATTGCGCCCAGCCTGCGCAGCCAGAAACCGCTCGACGAAGGCGGCATCGTAGCTGGCATCGCGAAATAACGGAGTGCGGGCTTCGGCATCGCCCGGATAGCCATTGGCAGGAGCGAACATATCGAGGGCGGGATCGCGCAAATGCGGCATCTCTGGGTTGGTCACGGCCGGGTCCATATAGGTGAACGTTGCCAGAGCGTCCCCTAGATGCGCGTCGGCCAAGATGATGCCGTCCACGGGAGGCAACGTGCTTTCTCCCGCCTCGTTGATAAGGTTTTCGGTGTTGCAGGGAAGGATGCGTTGCAATGAGCGACAAACGGCGATGCCGTTTTCCTGCACGTTTTCGTAGAAGGCCATCATCGGTGCGCCCATACTGCGACCGTAAAGAACGACCTGCGTGATCCCGGGTACCTGAGCTCGCAAATGCAAAATCCCTGCGACAATCGCCGGAACATGGTCTTCGTAACCCTGATAGGTTCCCTTGCGGCCCATGAATTCAGTGTCGGCGCACAGGGTTGTGTAGCCGCGCCGGGCAAGGCCCATACAGACTGGATTGTCGGCCATTCCGCCCCAGGTATGCATGACAAAGATGCCGATATGGGCTTTGGCATTACCCGGAGGCCTGCGCAGGAGGGCCCGATAGGTGCCCTCGAGAGTGGGGTTGAGAACCGTAACAGCGACATCGCCCGGCTGATACATTTGTGCGGCAACAGTATGAGGAACGATCCCGTAAAGGATTGCCGCGAGCAGGAAATGTCCAAACCGCCTGGAGAAAATCGTATTGCCCTCCCTCTTCGCCCAACACGGGGTTGGGAGCGTTTGCTCAGAAGTCATAGCTGCCGGCGGTCGGGACCAGAGCGTGACCTTGACCAAATTTGTAGTCGGCATTTTCCTGGTAGATCGACTCTTCGAACGATTTCGCCGCTCTCCCATCGGGCTGCATGGAGGATAGTCAAAACAAGAGCCTTTCGCAATGGAGATGGGGTCAGGGTGTGCGCTTTCATCGTTCGATCAAGGGGGACACGATCGACGCGCCTGCGTCACGGCAGATCGACATCGTCCTGAACTGGTTTGACGAACTGAATAGTAGGAGGCGTTGCCGCTTGGATTCTGGCTCAGAACTCGGCCGGATCCAGACCAGATTCCGGATTTGTCGCCAAGGGCTGAGCCCTCGAAATTGCCACGAGTACCACTCGGTGGTAGCTGGGTAGCGAGCAATGAAACCGGCATCGTGGCGATTGCGACGGGAAGACAATGAGCTTCACGTCAAAAATTCTATATTAATGCGTTTTCGAGGGCCAATAGAAAGCAATGATGGGTGGCGCCAACTCCAGGTGGTAGCTCGCCGGATGTGTGAACGTCTTTTCACTGTCGAAAAGAGTCAGCGAAGCAGCAGTCTGCTTTCGGACTGCAATGAATGTCGGTACGAATTCAATCTCTCAGTGCTCGGTTTGCAGCAGACGGCTATGCACCTATGATTTCAGTCGAACGTAGCCGCAACTGGCGGGGTTTCACTGTGTTCTTTACGGGTCTTCCAGCTTCCGGAAAGTCAACCACCGCCAACCTGCTTCGCACAAGATTACTGGAATTATCCCGGCGGCCAGTCGCTCTGCTGGACGGCGATGTCATAAGAAAAGAACTCTCATCGGATCTCGGATTTTCACGGGAAGAGCGAAATGAGAACATTCGCCGGATCGGTTGCCTCGCCGCTGAGATAACTAAGGACGGGGAAATCGCGATATGCGCTTCCATTGCGCCTTATGATTCTGCCCGCAAGGCCGTTCGGCGGATGATTTCATGTGTCGGCGGGTTTACGCTCGTCTACCTGAGTACCCCAATTGAAGAGTGCGAAGCGCGAGACCCTAAAGGTTTTTACGCGAAAGCGCGTGCGGGAAATCTCTCTCAGTTCACCGGGGTATCCGATCCATATGAACCGCCGGACGATGCAGAAATCAGCATCGATACAACGGGCGTGGCCGCAGACAATGCATTAGATATGATTGTCAAACAATTGCGTGAGCAAGGCTATATCCCGTAAGTGGGCGTCAAGATAGCCATGCACTCAGGTCTCGGTTCAGCAGCGAGGCGAGCTTTGTAACGTCTAGCAGCCCGTGGTTAAAGTCCACTTCACAGATTCAAACGGACCCGATGCGACCGTATCGCGAAGAATGATGAGTGAAGGAGGACGGGATATGGGCATGGGACGAAAGAGACGACGCCAGGAATCGCTGTGGATCGCGACACAGGAGTTGCCGCGGACCAAAGGACACGTGTTCTACGAACGGGTGAACCGGATTCTGGAAGAAGACGGATTCGACCCGTTTGTTGAAGAAGCCTGCCAGAAGTTCTACGCCCCGGTGATGGGTCGGCCCGGTGTCGTGCCGGGTGTGTACTTTCGGATGCTGCTGGTCGGCTACTTCGAAGGGATTGACTCGGAACGCGGCATCGCCTGGCGGTGTGCCGACTCGCTGAGCCTGCGGGAGTTTCTGGGCATTGGGCTGACCGATGGTACCCCGGATCATTCCAGCGTGTCGCGGACACGCCGGCTGATCGATCTGGAAACCCATGCCCAGGTGTTCCACTGGATGCTGGAGCGGCTGGCCGGGCACGGGTTGATCGACGGGAAGACGGTTGGCGTGGACGCGACGACGCTGGAAGCGAACGCGGCAATGCGGTCGATCGTGCGGCGAGACACCAGGAACAGTTATGAGGACTTTCTGAAGGAGTTGGCCCACGCTTCGGGCATTGAAACGCCGACACGAGCCGAACTGGCGCGACTGGACCGGAAACGGCCGAAGAAGGGATCGAACGACGACTGGGTGCATCCCGACGACGCGGATGCGCAGATCACCAAGATGAAAGACGGCCGCACGCATTTGGCTCACAAGCTGGAACACGCTGTGGATATGAAGACCGGCGTCGTGCTGGGGGTGACGGTTCAGGGTGCTGCCACCGGGGATACGACGACAATCAAAGAGACGTTGATCCGCACGGCCGAGAACATGGAGAAGCTGGCAAGCAACCCGAAAACCGAAGCGCAGATTCGAGAAGATTGGTTTTCTGAAGTCGTCGCCGATAAGGGATATCACAGCAACGAAACGATGGTCGATCTTCGCGAATTGGGGATACGCACCTACATCTCGGAACCGGATCGGGGCCGTCGCCGCTGGAAGAACAAGCCGGACGAACAACAGGCTGTCTATGCCAATCGCCGTCGAATCCGTGGAGAACGCGGCAAGGAGTTGTTGCGGCATCGCGGCATGATGCTGGAACGACCCTTCGCTCACGGTCTGGAAACCGGCGGCATGCGACGGGTTCACCTTCGAGGACGGGAAAATATCCTGAAACGGATCCTGGTTCACTACGCGGCCTTGAACCTGGCGTTGATCCTGCGCCAGAAGTTCGGGCAGGGCACGCCACGGAGCCTGCAGGACCGGTCTGCGGCATACTTTGCCGCTCAAATCGTGCTCTTCTGCGTCCAGATGGCGCTTCAAACGCATCATGAACTCCGTCAGCTGGATATCGAGCCCAACGTGGCTATCGAATCCGACGTTACGACTGTGTCAGAGAATCTCACTTCTGCCACGGGCTGCTAGAGGACCCTTCTCAATCTGTCCGGAAGATCCCCCGGGGCATCATAAGTCGCGATATTTCTTGAAGCCAAGAAAGAACGACCGATGTCGACTTCCCCGAAAAGTATTCGCATGCCCCGCTGGTGAAACCCATCCAGCATGGGACACAACTCAAGGGGCATATCCAATTGTAGATCCGGCAATAGATATATAAGGTGTTGTCTTCGCCGGAGGTCCGGTTGAGCGATATCCATTCATTGAGAATCATGGAGGCGGGTCTCGGATTCTGGCAGGCCAAGTGCCTGCTCTCGGCCATCGAACTGGGCCTGTTTACAGAACTCGGGAAGGGTCCCGAGACCCGAACAGACATCGGCGCGGCACTGAGCCTGCATCCCAAAGGAATTCCGGACTTTCTCGACGGCCTTGTGGCCATGAGGTTCCTGGAACGTGATGGGAGCGGAGAAGACGCGCTTTACAGCAACACCGAAGAAACGGGCCGGCTTCTTGATCGAAACAGTTCCGAATATATGGCCGGGTATTTGGAAATGGCCAACAGCCGCTTGTTTCCTTTCTGGGTAGGACTGACCCAGACCTTGCAGACCGGTAGACCCCAGAACGAGATCAAAGGTTCGGGTCCGCAGATATTCGAGGAGATATACCGCGACCCCGATCGTCTGGAGCAGTACATGCGGGCGATGAGTGGTATCGGTGTGTCGAACTTCAGAGCATTGGCTCAGAAATTCGATTTTTCGAGTTTCCGAACGCTTTGCGACGTCGGTGGTGCGAGCGGCCGCTTGTCCATCGAAATCGCACGGGCTCATTCTCACATGAGGTGCAGTACCTCCGACCTGCCTGCTGTCGAACCGATTGCGCGGCGCACAATTGCCGAAGCCGGATTGACGGACAGGATTAGCGCGCTCGTCGGCGACATGTTCAAGGATCCCTTTCCTCAGGCCGACGTGATCACTATGGGAATGGTGCTCCATAACTGGAGCTCCGAAAAGCAACGGTTTCTGATTCGCAAAGCATACGAGACGCTGCCGCCGGGTGGGGCATTCGTGATTGTGGAAAACCTGATCGACGACGACCGACGGGAGAACCTTTTCGGATTGATGATGTCGTTGAACATGTTGGTGAGCTGCGGGAATGCCTCCGATTTTACAGGAAAGGATTTCGTTGAATGGTGTCGGGAGGTCGGGTTTCGGCGAACCGAAATACTACACCTGTTGGGACCATGTAGCGCGGGCATCGCATGGAAATAGTCTGGTATGAGGAATGACCGGGACTTGAGCAGGGAAGCTCTCGAATCACGGGCAGTCCGGAACCCGTCCTTGTCCGTCGGTTCCCACGCTGTTATGGGCCCCTCCGGCGTTCACAGTCTCCATCCAATCCGCCCGAACTCTACAAGTAAAACCTGTACGTCGTCTTGATCTGTACGGCTTGATCTCTTTCGACGACTCCCAACCCGCGATTCCGGTGTTGGTCGGTAAAGACCACGAAAAGGTTGCTGTCGAGCCCGTAGATCAGATGGAAGCGGATCTGGGTGCTGAGTTCCCTGTCGCCCTGCTGGGTCAGATCGTTCCATTGGAAAAAGGCTTCGGCAGTGGCACGGGCGGTGAATGGCACTTTGAACCGCGCCCGCCACAGGTGGGCGGCGAAAGCCGCTTCCGGCAGGGAGATATCGTTGAACTCGTAGTCTCCCTGCAATTCCAGGTGAGGTGAGGCGCGCCAGACGCCTGAAAGGCCCAGTGCCGTGCGATTTCCTCCGTAGAACTCTCCCCGTTCAAATTCAACGCCCGGCACCAGCGCGCGGCCATCGAAGCCCTGGTATCCCACGAGCCATCTGTTGAAGTTGTAGTCACCCGGAGGAACCACTACATTCTCTCGGGCGTTGATGACGAAGGGATTGTCCTCGGCGAGGATGCGCTCGAAGTCGCGCGAAACTCGAAAGCGAATCACGTCGCCGGAATTCAGCTCATTGGATGTTTCAAACAGCCATTGACGTGTATCCAGCAGGTTTTCCTGATCCGTCAAGTAGGTCAGGTCGGTTGAAAAATTCACCCTCCGGGTCCAGTTCCGGTTCAGGCGCCAGCTTCGACGCAACCTCCCCGTTTGTCGGCGAATGTTGTCCCGGCGAACAAAGCCCATCGCTGGATTGAAGCCTTCTTCCACTGAAAGAGTGCGGAAGCTGGCTTCCCACAGGTCCTGATCGTAGATCACGGCGCCGGAGAAGGAGACCGGCCTCTCATTTTTTTTGTCATCGTCGACGCGAGCGACAAAACCTTCAGCCCGAAGATTTCTGTCTAGCCAAATCAGAGCGTCCTGGCCGAATGCACGGTTGGATTGGCTGTCGGAAGAAGCGGAAGTAAACATGCCGCCGATGTAGGACCGTTCGCCTATGTTCCATCGGACGCGCCCCGTGCTCAGATTTGTGCTGGGAGACGCCGGATGGTTTTCGGTCTGTGTGGTAAGCACCCCGACGTCGAAAGCACCAACCTTTCCACTGAGGCGGGCCCCGCCCAAAATCGGCACGGCCTCTCCGCTGACCAGCCCGATGCGGCGGCTGAAGAAAAGCTGAGTGTCCTGATTGAGTCCGAAATTGAACAGCTGGGCGTTTTCCAGAAAGAACTCCCGTTTTTCCGGCAGAAACAGGGAGAAACGTGTGAGGTTGATTTGCTGGTCGTCGACTTCTACTTGAGCGAAATTGGTGTTGTAGGTCAGATCGAGCGAAAGTGACGAAGTGACCGACATTTTCAGATCTGCCCCTCCTTCCAGCTCGGACTCTGAACCGCTGACGCCCCTCGATCGGGTGCCTCCGAGCAAACCGTAAGGAATTATCTGTATGTTGCGAGCGGCGGCAATCCCGGACATTCCGTCAAGATGGCCGTAGGTTTCGGCGCGGGTGAGAGAAAAACTGGGGGGCATTGGCGCCCAACTCGCTGTCTCGTTCTTGCGTTGAATCAAGCGCTGGATGTTGAAACCCCAAACGCCGCCGCCGTCGGCTGGGAACCGAAAAGCACGAAACGGGATGCGGAATTCCAAGCTCCATCCGTCTGCGTTGATCTGGGTTCGAACGTCCGTTACCGCATCCCAGCTCTGATTCCATGTGTTGTTGTCGATCTGCGTATCTTGTTTGGTTCCGAGCGGATTGATCGAAAACACATAGGCTCGCCGGTGATCGTGAAAGGTATCCAGAGCGATGCGTATGGCGTCGTCTTTCGTGTACACATCATCGTCCCGGTAACCCAGGCTGTTTCGGACGATGCTGTCGGGATCGGAATCGTAGCAATAGACGCTGATGTAAAGAGACTCCGAGTCGTAGACGAGGCGCACCTCGGTCCGCTCCGTGGATGGAGCTCCGGAGTCGGGTTCCAGCTGTGTAAACTCCTCGATGACTTCGGTCTGCTCCCAGGCACGGTCGGACAGGTCGCCGTCGACTGTGGGAGGCGTTTCGACGAAGGTAACAGGGTAACGATACTGCTCGTTCTGCCCTGGGTTCTCTTGAGCGTTCACAGCCGGCGGGACAGAACTGATCAGCAGTGCGGCGAGCGTCGACAAGAGAACAAGGGCGTAGGGATTGGATCGACCGAATGGCTTCTTCATATATGGACCCCGGCGCGTTCTGCCCGGGAAGATCATCCTACCACTGCTCAACTTGAAAAATTGTGAAGCTGCTTTAAACAAATGCGTGTCGAGGACGGCGAAATTCTGCGGGGTTGATGTTGCCCGAGTCCTGTACAGTTGCGACGCCTTGTTTCGCGGATTGAGGGGGACTTGAGGTCGGCTATTCCGCACCCGGACCCGAGAGGCGAAGGCTCCCGCCTGGCTTCTGTGCAAGTGGTTGGAGCCTTACTGTCCGTGGTTGATGTCGGATCCAGACTGTAGGTGTGGAGAATCTTTGAGCCTCAGAATATTCCGTAATCGATGATGTCATCGTGAAAACCGGAAACGGTGAGTGTGACGGTCAGTGGAGCTTCAGTGAGGTTGACCCAATACCAGCCGTGCTCACCGTCGAAGGGTGCGGTCAATGAACCGTTGTGACTCGATCCCTCCTGGTGCTCTCTGTAGCGCACCCAGAATTGATTGCCGACCGCCGGGTCGTGGCCATGAAAGTCCGAATAAACCAAGCCTTGATCGACCTGCCACGAGTAGGTGATCACTTTCCCGGCGCGCAACACCGTCTTGATCTCGGTTTCCCCTTCTGCCGGGATCGTGATCTCCATCGTGTTGGTCTGTGAGGGCCGGCCTTCATCCTGGTGAATCCCAGGGTTCGGCAGGGGGACCGGATCTCCAAAATCGGGTATCTCAACTTCCTTAACCCCTTCGTTGCCTCCGAGAACATCCGTGATCTCGAGGGTTCGTACCGGCTGGCTCAGCGCCGTCAATCCGAAGGCATCACCGATCCCAGTCGGATCGATACCGTATTCGGCTGGCAATACTGTGGTGACCAGAACAAGGACCGCAAGAATCGCAGCACCGATTGTCCCTTGCGCAATGCGCCTCCGTGAAACGGTTTGTGGGTTTGATTCCGTCATCTGAGGTCGACCTCCTGGGTTCGGGAGCGTTTATCAGAATACGATAACACTTTCACATCAGAGTTGAAGCATCTCCGATATTTTCTTCAGGTCTGACGGACCGGCTTTGAGAAGTCAGGGTCGGGCCGTGAACTTACGACTAAGTGATGTGTCACGTTGAAACAAGAGGGATGAGAATTACGACATCGGCATCCCTACTTCGACACAGCTCACGATCGCAGTTTCAAGTCCAGTAAGCGGGCCACTTCCCATGCGGCGTTAACGGGCCTGGGTCGAAGGTCTACTCGCAGTCCGTGCGCCGCGAAGTGAATCAAAGTGTGAATTCGGCAATGAATTCTCAATGCGAATCTGCTAACATTTTGCGGTTTCTGAACTTTATAAACGTGTGCGGGAGGCTTTCCGTCACGGAGGACAAGATGGGTAAGATCGTTCCGTGGTCTGCTGGATGGGTCCTTTTCCTGATGGTTTTACCGATTGTACTCGCGGCTGGACAGAATCCGACGGGCGACATTCCGGGCGAACGTGTGCTCCAGGTCCTCCGCGTAGAGCAAGGGCCGACTCTCGACGGGATTTTCGGCGAGCCGGAATGGCAAGCTGCGCCTCTGGCCGGTGGATTCCTCCAACGGGATCCCGACGAAGGTAGCGTGGCGACGGAGCCGACGGAGGTCCGCGTTCTCACGGACGGCACGAACCTGTACTTTGGAGTTCGAGCCCTCGACAGCGACCCGTCCCAGGTCCTGGGACGCGAGCTGCGGCGCGGTTCCCAGTTCGCCAACGACGACACGTTTACCATCCTGCTGGACACCTTCCACAGTCACCGCAATGCGTTTGTGTTTCGCATCAATCCTCTTGGGACCCAGTACGACGCGTTGATCACAAACGAGGGAAGAGAGGTGAACCCGGACTGGGACGAGCGTTGGGAGTCGGAGACCCAAATCACGGATGAGGGCTGGACGGCGGAGATCCGGATTCCACTGACGGCGCTACGTTTTTCCCAATCCTCAGAGGAGATGGTTTTCGGATTGGACTTTGAAAGGATTATCCGGCGGAAAAGTGAATTCACCGCGTGGAGCAACTACCGCCGAAATTTCAACTTCTATCAGATTTCACAGGCCGGACACCTGGTCGGCCTGGATAACGTGCAATCAGATCTTCGCTTACGGATCAAGCCCTACGTCAATCTGACACAATCGGTTCGCGGTCTGCCGAACGACCGGCGACAGAACTGGCTCGGTGACGCCGGCCTGGAGGTTGTCAAGGTACCGATCGCTTCCAGCCTGACTTTGGATTTCACCGTGAATCCGGATTTCGCTCAGACGGAAGTCGATGAGGAAATTATTAGTTTTGATCGCATTCCGACCTTCTTTCCAGAAAAACGGGAGTTTTTTCTGGAGGGCGCGGACCTGTTCGATTTCGGCATTGTTCGACAAAGCCACGAGCCGGAGGCGAAGCTGTTCCACAGCCGGCGAATCGGTCTGTCGACCGAGGGCCAGCCAAGACCCATTGTGGCCGGCGCCAAGCTGTCGGGTCGTCTCGGGGAAAAGTACACTTTGGCCGCCCTGAACGTGCAGACGGGCGAGGACGCTGGCCAGCCCGGCGATAACTTTGGCGTCATCCGTTTCGGCCGCGACGTCTTCTCGCGATCGATCGTGTCGGCGTTCTTCACCCAGCGAAAGGGGAGCGATGGAGATTTCAACCGGGTCGTCGGCGCCGATCAGAATTTCGTCTTCTTCGAGCACCTGACCGTGACCGGTTTGCTGGCGCGTTCTTTTACGACGGGGATCGACGAGAAACAGAAGCTTAGCTCTACCACAGCCACATGGCAGGACGATTTTCTCTACGTCGGATTTCGCGCGATGCAGAGCGATCCGGGTTTCAGGACCGATGTCGGATTTCTCCGCCGCGTCGGGGTGCGATTCTATGGAGGCCGCCTCTACCTGTCTCCCCGGCCGAACGTCCGTGGAGTGCGGCAGCTCTATTTTGGAGTCCGATTCGATCACTTTCGCAGAGTTCAGGAACGCCGCCTGGAGACGGAGTTCTATGAAATGCCCTTCAACATCGAATTCCAGGACGGGAGCCGGCTGGAGACCTTTGCACGCCGGCAGGTCGAAAATCTGGATAGCCCCTTGCGGCTCGTTCCCCAGGTCGTCGTTTCTCCCGGCCTCTACAAGTGGTGGCACTATCGCATGCGGTATAGCTTCAATCCTGCCTGGAAGTTCAACGGCAGGATCGAATACAGCAGCCACCGCGATTACTTCGGCTCGGGCGGGAAGAGACAGACATGGAACATCTCTCCTATCCTCCAAATCAATGAGCACGTGTCGACCAGTATCGGTTACGCCTTTGACCGGTTGCAGCTGCCCGAGGGAAGGCCGGTCAACGTTCACGTGATGAACAGCAGACTGAACGTCGCCTTCAGTCGGAAGTGGCTGACGAGCGCGCTTGTTCAGTACAGGAGTACAACCGACCGGATCGGGATCAATTTTCGGCTCCGCTACAATTACCAGCCCGGAGACGATCTCTATGTCGTGGTCAATGCGTTTCGCGAAGGTTCCGGCTCGCTCGCGGAGATCGACCGGTCGATCATCGTCAAGTTCACACGGTCCTTCGACTTTTGAGCGGAGCCTGAAGTTGGGGTGCGGTTTCGCCCATTCAGAATTATCTTTTCGACCCCTTTGAGTCGCCTACCGTTTTCTCACGGTGAACCTGACCTGTAGGGTCACCGAAGTCGCGTTTGATATAATCGGGCCACACTTAACGTAATAAGATTGGCCGACATTCATCGAGGAGAAGCTCCTATGGCAGTCAAGCGCTATCCGGTATCCGTGTTCTGCATCGTTCTTGTTTTAGCCCCTTGGATCGCAGCGAACGCGAATGCCCAAGCAACTGTGGACGCCACGGACCCCCATGTGGCCGCCGCTATGGCTGCGGCATACCGGCCGGGACAGGATTTTACCGGGCCTTTCAATCAGATTTGCGGTGAACGCCTTCCCCGCCGCATGAGGCTCGACGCGGGGGTGCTGGTTCCCGAGACGCGGACTGGCACAGCGCCCACCGGCCGAAGAATTCCAGAGCGTTCGGAATGGTACCAGGCGCCTGTCAAGGTGTTCAACAACTTGTACTACATCGGGAGTCTGAACGAGTCGATGTGGGCGGTGACGACTTCCGACGGAATCATCCTGCATGACACGGCCTACGATTACATGGTTGATGCGCAAATCGCCGATGGCTTGAGGGAGATGGGTCTCGATCCGGCCGATATCGAATACGTCATCATCGCCCAGGGTCACTCCGACCACTATTTCGGAGCGAAACAGCTTCAAGACACCTACGGCGCGCGCATCATCATGTCAGAGGCGGACTGGGACCTCGTGGCCAACGACACCAACCCGGCTGACCTTAAGCCCAGCAAAGACATGGTGGCCACCGATGGCATGGAACTGACTTTGGGCGATACGACACTGACGCTCTACATCACGCCGGGCCATACTCCGGGAACGATTTCGACACTGATCCCGCTCAGGGATGGAGACCGATGGCATCTCGCCAGCCTCTGGGGCGGAAACTCTTTTGGCATCCGGCATTTCGAGGAGCCCCTCGACGCTCTGAGGACTCACCTGACGTCGGCCATGCGGTTTAAGGACATCACGGCGCGGGCCCGCGCCGATGTTTTTCTGTCGAGCCATACACCCCATGACAGGACATTGGAAAAACTCAACGCTCTAAATTTTCGCAATCCGGGGGATCCTCATCCTTTCGTCAACTCCGATGCCGTCGGGCGCCATCTCACGGTAATTAGCGAATGCACCGAGAGCGCACTGGCGTGGTTGACCGGGGCTCGCCGTGACCGCATTTCGATGAGACATTCGATCGAGAGTGGTCTGCGGTAGTGACAGGGAGGCCTTGGATCACGCGAAAAGAATCCGAGTCTTCCACTTGAACGTCGCTTAGATTCGTCACAGAATACCGTCATGCTCATGATGCGCTACCGATTTGCAGTCATCATCACTCTTGCCATTCTTTCCGTGGCCGGCCTCGCACACGGCCGATTGAGCCAGGGCGGTCGCCGTTTCCGAGGTTTCAACTTCATCCAGCAGAACGATCCGCCCCAGACCGAATTCGTTTTCGCCCGGTGGCGCTATGGAACCGGGCGTTACCGTGGCGACGGGTGGTCCCATGACTATCCCGTTGCCGAACAGCACATCCTTCAGGTCATGAAGGAAACCTCGCTGATCGAGGTCGAGAACACGTCCTATCGAATCGTCGAGCTCGGTAGCCCCGAGATATTCCAGTATCCCTTCAGCTATATTTCCGAACCCGGCGAGATGTTGCTGACCGATGCGGAAGTTGAAAACTTTCGGGAATACATCGATCGCGGGGGATTCGTCATGGTGGACGATTTCGGTGGACAGGGCCAAGGGCCTCGTGAGTTCGAGAATCTCAGGATGAACCTCCGGCGGGCGTTTCCGGACCGGGAAATCATCAACCTGGATAATAGCCACACGATCTTCCACACGCTCTACGACATCAACAGCCTCAACGCAGTCCATCCGATGACCGGCGTCAAATCGATATTCTTTGGGTTTCCCGACGGGAGGGGCGGACTGTCAATGATTATTTGTTACAACAATGACGTGGGTGATTTCTGGGAGTACATCGACTACCCCCGGTATCCCGTCGAGCCATCGGCCGAGGCCCTCAAACTCGGCCTCGACTTCGTTCTCTATGCGATGACCCGCAGCGGCGCCTTGTGATGGTTTCCAACAGAAAAGCAAATTTGACGCCGGCGACCTGAATATCCTGTTCTTGGCTCACCGGCCGGCCAGGCCGGTGCAGAAGTCTCGGGGACCGCGATACTGCCGAACGCATGCTCCGCCGGTGGCGTCGCTTACGGAATCGCTATCGTTGCGCGAAGGAGAGTCCCGTAAGCGGAGGATCGTCGCACCCGTCGATGCTATCTGAGTAGCGGGAAACTCAGTCCCACTCCACCTCGATCCCGTGGCCGCGCGCCGAATCACCGTGCAAGGGCGTCACGAACCCCAGGAGACAGCCGGGGGAGCCATCCCGGAGGCGATGGCATCGCACTCGGATCGTATCGCCCGATCGGATGTCTTCGGGTCCGACGTCACCCAGGATTCCACGTCTGGTGCCGGCTTCGAGAGCCCACACGGCAGTCTCTCCGCCCTCGTTCTGGATCTCCATATAGATCCAGGAGTGCGGGTTGATCAAGTGCACTTCCTGAACGGTGCCCTCGTACGTAGTCCAGGTCGCCTGGTCGTACGCGTTGTGGGAATGGTGCGCCGCTGCGGGTAGGGCTAAGGCAATGGCGCCTATGGCTAGAAGGCATAAGTATTTGAGTCGCATCCTCACCTCGTATACATCTGGAAAAATTGTCCAAGCATCAGCTTAAGAATCGGCGCTGTCGAACCCTCCGCCAGGCCTCATTGGGCCCGGGGTGGTGCTGGAAATCCGTTGGTGTAAGGCGATACGTAACGAACTCCTCGGCCCTCCTCGTCGAGAAAGCCCAGGGATTGCTGAAACAACATTGGGGGCGCTGAACCCGCAGGTACGGTTCCCTCAAGTATGTAGAGACGGTCTTCGTGCATATTGATCGAGGCGTAGGTCCGGGATCCATCGGCGTTCGTGAGTTGCAAAGCTTGTCCTTCAACGCGGTCCGCCTGGTAATACGACAGATGTGTAACCTCGCCATCCCTTTGAAAGAAAGGCCAGGTTACATAGACGATCGCGGCCCGCATATCCGTACTCCAACGGTTAACGCAAAGGTCGCCATCCCCTCCCTCAGCCCGGCATTTTTCGGCTCGTTCAGCATGCTTCGCTTGAAGATCGGTGTAGTCGATCACCGTTACGGAGTAGCGAGTCGGGCCATTTTCGTAGCTATAGACGCGGCCCGGTAAGGTGATGGCATACTCCGATTGGAAAGTGATATCACGCACTTCAGGTTCACCGGGAAAGTTGACGGTGAAGAAGTCCTGTTGATTGACGAATTCGGTCCAGTTTTGCGCGAAGGAAGGGTAGGGAATAAGCAGGCCTATCGCCACCGCGACGACTGGAATCAGGCGCATCTTTGAGTCCCCAAACGATTCTCCCAAGATTTTCCCAACATCGACGATTCTCCTAAAATTGATATCCGTGGTGATCATGGATCTCTAGTCTGTTTGTCTCTCCAGCAATGAAGCCCATGTTATACCGACACTTTCAATGCAGTGAGCTTTTTTTGGCGCTGAATATTTCGCTGATTATTTGAAGGTGCGGTGAATACCGTTACCTGGGCGAAGCAGTTTAGAATATCCACGTCATATGATGGGCCGAGACTTCTCCCACGGGCTGTTAGCCCGGGAAGGAAGCAGGTCGTCGCGACAACAGGAGAACGTGTATGGAATGGATTGAGACTTTGAATCAGATCCTGGATTTTCAGGTCGTCGTCATTGGTGGCAGCGCCATCACTGCGAAGCATATCCTGCTTTTTACGGCGGCCCTCCTGATAACCCGCTATGCCTCTCGGAGCACGCGTCGACTTCTCAGCGAACACGTTTTAAGGAGCGTCGAAGCTGCACCGCGATACGTGATTCTTCGTATCACGGGGTACGCGGTATGGGTCGTTGGAATCATCGTCGCACTGGACCTGCTCAACATCGATCTCACGGCTCTCGCCGTCGTCGCCGGTGGACTCGGCATTGGAATCGGGTTCGGTCTCCAAAATGTTGTTTCCAACTTTGTGTCTGGACTGGTGCTTCTGCTGGAACAGCCGATCCGGATCCACGACCGCATTACGGTCGAGAACGTCGAAGGAAACGTTGCCGACATCCACTTCCGATCCACTACCATTGTCACGAACGACAACATTGCAATCATCGTTCCCAATTCCCAGTTCATCAATCAAACGGTGACCAACTGGTCGCACGGCGATCCCAACATCAGAGTGCATGTGCCGGTGGGCGTGGCTTATGGTTCCGACGTGGAGAAGGTTACCCGTATTCTCGAAGAGGTTGCCGGCAATACGGAACATGTACTGAAGCATCCGCCACCGGAAGTCCGATTCAACGAGTTTGGGGATTCCTCCTTGAATTTCGAGCTGTTGGTATGGAGCGACGACCCGCCTGGACACCTGGCGCTCAGAAGCCGGCTCAACTATTCGATCGACGCCGAATTTCGACACAACGGCATCGAGATTCCCTTCCCCCAGCGCGTCGTTCACATCGAGTCGGATGGGGAAACGGTCTCGGCTGACGCTATTCTCGAAAGTTAAGATCACGGAAGGTCCTCGGTTAAAAGTTCCTTGTTTAATAGTTTCGTCATGATCCGAACCGTTGATCTTCTTACTCTAGACGCCTCGGCTGCTGCCTCTTTACTGTGAAAGCCGTCCACCCGCACCGTCGGACCGGTGCAGGTCGTTCTAGGACCTGCTTCAACATTCCGTCGATCCCCATAGGCCATGCCATCAGGATAATGGCGTGGGTCGCCGGTCGTTCAGACAGGATGTCTGACCGAACGACCGAGCGAATTCTTATTTCAAACTTCTCGCTCAGGACATTGACCCACCGAACTCCCGATGGTGAGCCAACCCGGCCGGCATGAGCCTGCCGATTCTGCCTACCCGGCAGGAATTACCCGCCCCTTTACTGTCATAAGCGATTGATTGTCAATCAGTTTCGATTTGGCACAGGATGTGCATTCCTATCGTAGCCGGACCTTGGAGGCCGTGTTCGAATGAGTTTAGTGGGTACAAACAGGGAAACGGGAGAGCAGATCAGACTCGCTGAACTGGAACGAAAAAACCAGATCTTGGAGGCCGAAGTCGAGCAGCTTCGCGTATACAAGGATTACGCCTATACCGATGTACTGACAGAGGTTCCCAACCGCCGGTTCTATCACGAGCGTCTCATCCAGGAGACGGCACGGGCGCGCCGTGGGCACCACCCCCTCGGCCTGGCGCTGGTAGATCTGGATCACTTCAAAGAGATAAACGATCAAATTGGACACCGGGCCGGCGATCAGGTTCTCAAGTTCTTCTCGCACTTCTTGAGGGTGAATTTGCGCCAGGAAGACATACTCTGCCGGGTTGGCGGGGACGAGTTCTCCGTCATCTTACCGGACACCGATTCACAGCGAGCCGAAATATATTTCGATCGTGT
The DNA here is from genome assembly GCA_965218085.1 of Terriglobia bacterium. Classification (GTDB taxonomy): domain Bacteria; phylum Acidobacteriota; class Terriglobia; order 20CM-2-55-15; family 20CM-2-55-15. The sequence goes on from CBDCKF010000002.1 coordinate 2,724,137, forward strand.
CAAAGCCAAACTCGATCGTATCGACCTGTCGCTCGACGGTCGGGACGACATCCGGCTGTCCTTCAGTTGCGGGATCGCCTCGTTTTCGGCTGAGGACAGTCTAGAGGATTTGATCGATCACGCCGATCACGCGCTCTACTCCGCCAAAACCAGAGGACGCAACCAGGTGGTTGCCTCGGGTTTGAGTCCTGCTATGGTCAATCGGTTCGTGAACTGAACAGCGGATGACGGGCTAATCGCACACACGAGTTTCCGTCCAAACAACAACTCCTTTTCGGCGGTCTTCGGGCCGCCGCTTTTTTGTGGGGTGGGTAACAGGGAAGGGATTAAGAGTTGAAAATGAGACCTATCTCAACTCTTAACTTTTAACCGGTCTCATCTCACAACAAGCATTTGTCCCGCGTATATCGTACTGCCGCGGAGCCCATTCAAACGCATCAACTCCTGGAGTCCCATACCGAACAGTTCGGCAATTTCAGAGAGGGTATCGCCGAAGCGAACACGGTACTCACCATTAGCTGCCACTTCCGCCGGCTCCAGCGCAGCCACTACGAGTGTTTCGCCGGCAAAGATCAAATCTGTCGGCAGACCATTGAGGTTCATCAGCTGATCGATCGTTAAGCCGTAGCGATATGCGATCGTACCGAGGGTCTCTCCGGAGCGGACGCGGTGGGTTTGTCCCCCGGTTCCGTTTAAAGGTGCCCTGGCGACGCGCGCTGCCGGGGTAGTGAAATCCATGGGGCTGTCGACGGCGATAGGCCCGAAATGGACCTCGTAGTTGTTGTAGACATTTACAGCCGCCACAAATTCGGCGTAGAAATTCTTGGAGGCGTAACCGAAAGTCCGGCTGCTGTAATTCCGGATGATCGTGGCCATGTCCGAACCGTGGGCCCGCCGCGCTCGAGCCATACCCGCCCGCCCATGGTTGTATGCGCTGATTGCCAGGGGCCAGGACTGCAGTGCCTCGTAGTTGCCCCTGAGCAGTCTGGCCGCCGAACGTGTCGCAATAGCAGGGTTCAAACGATCGTCCCGTCCGCGCGTAACACGCATGAACTGCCGGCCTGTAGACGGCATAAACTGCCAGATACCGGCCGCACCGGCGTATGAGCGTGCTTCGTTTTCGAACGAGGATTCAACCAAAGGCAGCAGTGTGATGACGATCGGTACGCGCTCGCTTTCAAATACTTCCTCGAAGTAGCCAAGGTATCTTCTGGAGCGGATGATGCCCGCACGGAAACGTTCCTTAATGCCTCGCTGGACATGAACGCGTCCCTGGAGGACCGCAATGTCACCCGCCCTCATGCGCACGCCATCGGCCTCGATCATGTCGTAAAGCCGTCGCGCCTCGGTGGTGAGTTGATCCGGCGTCGATATCTTGCTTCGAACTTCGCTCAAGAGGTTGCGTACCTGCTGCACTCCGGAGCGTCTCGACCGTTCGTTGACGACAGCGTAGATCAGGTCCACCCGTTGAGCGTCGTGGATGATGAGATCGTCTTCGCCGTAAATCGTGAATACCTTTTCCCAGAACTCAATGCGATCGCCGAGTCCGTCTTCGGGGAATCCGGGTATCTGGGCAACGGATAATTCGTTGAGGGTTGATGAAACGATCAGGAAAAGAACAAGCCGACGCAATCGTGCAATCATGCGCTCTTATCTCCGAAGAAGATTTTCGTCCTCATTTAAAGACCGCCTGCTGGTAGAGAATTTTAACATGACGACGGCCCTGGCAAGCACATCAAAGAGCCTTACATCTTCTTGAGGAGCGCGTGCGCCGCAATCAAAAGCGGATCCCACAGACTACCGTAGGGGGGTGTGTAGGAGAGATCGAGTTGGCTAAGCTCCGTGACCGTCATCGACGACATGATTGCGGTCGCCGCAACGTCGATGCGTTTGGACACGTCTCCGTAGCCAATCGATTGAGCGCCGATCAATTTTTGGCTGTCGGGATCCGCGATCAGTTTAATCCATATCTTACCGGCTCCGGGTGAATATGCCGCCCGATCCATAGCCTCGATCCGAATCGAGACCGTTCGCATCCGTTCTGCTGAAGCTTCGTTTGACGTCAGACCCACGCGTCCGACCGCCAGTTCGAAGACTTTGAGGATTGTGGTGCCGACGGTGCCCGAGAATTTAGTCCGCTTGCCTGCAAGGTTGTCTCCAGCGACACGTCCCTGTTTCGCGGCTACGGTGCCGATGTGATGAAGGATGGGGCGGCGCCTCAAGATGCAATATGCTTCGGTACAGTTTCCCGCCGCAAAAATACCGGGGACGTTGGTCTCCATATATTCATTAACGGCGATTCCGCCCATGGCGCCCAGACGGATACCGGCTTCGCCCGACAAGTCCACGTTGGGAACGACACCGGTATCCAACATGACGGCATCCGCCGGGGAAGCGCTTGAGGATCCTCGAGTCTTGACGCCCGTTACGTGATTCCCTTCGCCTGTCAGCGCTTCGACCGGGATTCCAGTGCGAACCTTCACGTCATGCCGGAGTAGCTCGTACTCGATTATCCGGGCCATGTCTGGGTCGACACCGGGCATCAGATGGGCGCCTTGTTCGAAGATCGTTACTGACTTGTTCTTCTTCCGAAGGGCTTCGGCCATTTCGAGTCCGACATAGCCTCCGCCCACGATCGCAACCCTCTTGGCCTTAGCCAGAGAAGGCCGGATTCGAACGGCGTCGTCGAGTGACGTGATCGAAAAGACGTTCTCCAGAGACGTTCCTGGTATGTCCGGAGGCGCGGGTCGGACTCCTGTCGCCAGCAAAAGACGATCGAAGGGAAACGTAAGTGTTTGGCCTGTGTCATGGCGACGTACCTCGACCCGCTTCTTGGACGGATGGACGGCTTCGACATGCGCATGGACATGCGCATCAATATCGCGTTTCTGTTTGAGGCTTGCGGGCGTGAACACCACCAGATCGTCGGCCGGTACTTCATCGGCCATGAAGTAAGGAATACCGCAGGTGCTATAGGAGATAAACGGGCTTTTTTCCAGGACAGTGACGTCCAAACGAGGATCAAGACGCTTAGCGCGAGAGGCCGCGCTCATTCCTGCTGCATTGCCCCCGATGACGACGATACGCATTTTAAGAAGTGACCGGTGAAGAGTGACGAGTCAGAGCATCCGGCTCGTCACTCTTAACTAAAAATATTTCTCCCGCTCTCGAACCCACGAAGCCGGATCGTTCGTTCCGGGACGCTCCAAAATGACGTGGGTTTCTTCAGCGACGACTCGGGCGCGCTCTATTCCTGCCTTCCGGGCAAAGGCACCAAATTCGATCGGTGTGAATCCCGCCCTTACTCCCGCTTCGAAGTGGTTCCGCAAGCGGTCGCGGTAGTTTGATCCGTGCCGGATGACGTGGCGGGAGAGGCTGAAGCGGTTTGGCCTTCGCAGTTCACGGACTAAGATCGCCCCCGTCGGTTTGGTTACTCGATGAATTTCCCGCAATGTTTCCATCGGATTGCCGAAACCGTGGAGGGCGCCGTCAGAGACAACCATATCAAAATAGCCTGTTTTGAATTTCATTTGAGCGGGTTCTCCGACCTGAAAAAACATCCGCTCACCCAGCTTCCAGTCTTCGGCGATCTCCCGCGCGCCCTCCGCCATTTGAAGCGTTCGATAAACACCCATGCAGAGAAAGTCCTCTTCGTCCCAGAGAAGTTTCATTGCAACCAGTCCGAGGGGGCTCCCTACGTCCAGCACCATGCCGCCATCGACGCCGAGACTCCGGGCGCGTTCGACAAAGGCGTGATCTTGTGTTTTGAAGTAAGGGTCTTCGGTTGCTTCAATCCAGGCTTCGATTTCCTCGTCCGTCAGATCGCCTGCGGAAACCGGTACACGTGCCGGATAGAGAAGGCGTGCCGGATAGAGAAGGCGTGCCAACATGCTCCCGGTGCCCATAGGGACGCTTTACTCGGACTGCGGTAGGTCCCCGATCAACACAGCGACTTCGTCCAACAAAATATTGTTCTTGGTCATGTACTGGAGTTCACGAACGAAGGCGTAGGCGTTGCCGCTCAGGGCGGCGATAGCGAGGACCGTGTGTATCCAGACCGGTATCACGCGAGTATCGACGCCCCCACCAATTATCCATGCGGCCATCGTGAAAAGAATCGCCAGGCTTGCCGGGGGAAAAACCCGGGACTTGAATTCCCTCGTTCGACGGATGAATTCAGGGGCCTGAGGATGGGAACCGAGGAGATCCTTTGCCTGCTTGGCCGTACCGATGAAGTAAAACATCGACATACACTGCGCGAGAATCGCAACGAATGTTGCGAAAAGGGCAAACAGGAAGTGTTGCTGCAGTCCCATCCGGCCGTCTATCGCGAAGCCCATGTAGAGCGTGACCGTGAGGCCGGCGATTCCCATCAATGAACTGGTTAGAAGTGCAAGGACCATGACTGATTTGAATTTCTGCTTCGGGATTCTACCATGTCCGATCCCTGGAGAATGGATCCCCACGGGCTTCCCATCAGTTTGACAAAAAGCGCAATCAGTAGGTATTGAGTGGAACCAACTATCGAAGTTATTGTGTACAACGAATCACTCATGGTATGTAAGAGCAAGATGCGGCGACTTCTGATCATGCTGGCCCTGATCGCGGTGAGCTCCGCATGTGCGAAGCGTGCGCGGGTACAGGTTCCCGATCCAATTTCCAATGCGGGCGTTGTGATGGCAGCCTCTGAGGGAGCGGAGGTCGATGGACGCGCCAGCTATTACGGAGATCCCTATCATGGCCGGGCCACGGCCAATGGAGAGACATTCGACAAGAACAAATTGACCGCGGCGCACCGGACCTTGCCGTTCAACACATGGGTGCGTGTCGAGAATCAGTTGAACGGGAAGAAGGTCGACGTTCGTATCAACGATCGTGGACCCTTCGTTGGTGGCCGCCTTATTGACCTGTCCGAAGGCGCCGCGCGCGCGATCGATATGATCCGGTCGGGCGTCGCTCCTGTACGTCTAGAGATCATCAAAGAGGCCCCCGGCGGTACCGGTGGGCGCGCCATCACAGAAGATGTCTTTTACGTCATCCAACTTGGCGCATTCGGGAGCGAGCAGGCCGCTCAGGACCTGAGGCGTCAATTCGAACCCAAGTACACGGGCATCTATGTAGATCGCCCGACTAGGGACAGCCCTTTCTACAAAGTCCGTATCGGACGCTCCCTGCTCAGGGAAGCCCGCTTTATCCAGGATCTGCTCAAGCGCGAAGACAACGTCGACGCGATTGTCGTCCAGATGAACTAGCTACTGCCGGATTCTCCAACGCAGAGACGCAGAGGCGCGGAATAATAAGACCTCTGCGTTCTCTGCATATTTGCGTTGACTACGAACGTTCTAAATAACTGACAGGTTTGTACGAGGATTCTTTTTTTGAAGAATTATTACTTCGTGTCCTTCGTGTTGAAGATCCTCATCTTTGTTAATGACGAATGACCCATAGGATGAGAGCCCTTTTTCTTTGACATACATAGAACTACAATGTATGTTGCCTCTATGTATGGTGGGACTGTCTTCTCCGTCGGCGCGTCTGGTGACGCCGACAGAGGAGTCACGATGGAAGAAGAGCGATGAATATCAATAAGGACCTGGTCGCCGCCTCGGCGGCGCCGCTGGTGCTGGCCATCCTGGCCGGGGGGGACAGCTATGGCTACGCCATCCTCAAGCGTGTGAGCGAACTATCCGGTGGAGAGTTGCAATGGACCGACGGCATGCTCTACCCGGTTCTGCATCGACTGGAGCGGCTGGGTTACGTTCAGGCGAAGTGGGGAACATCGGAGAGCGGGCGCAAGCGCAAGTACTACCGCATCACACGGCAGGGCCGGGCGCAGTTGACTGAGCAGCAGCGCCAGTGGCAGGTGGTGCACAAAACGTTACGCGGTATCTGGCAGGCCGTTTCCCTGGTCTCTCAGGCCCCGGAGCCCGTGCCGGAGCGTCTGCTGCAAGGAGGATAAGAAATGGCGCCATCCGAGCGCGAGGACGAACTGGAAAAGCAGATTGGTCAATGGAGGGCTTACCTGCTGCGCCGCCATTCAATCCGCGGGGCCGACATTGAAGAGTTGGAGGACCACCTGCGTAACCAGGTTTCAGTGCTCGTTGGAGCCGGCCTGACAAGCGACGAAGCGTTTCTGGTGGCCGTCAAGCGGATGGGCGACCTGGACACGCTCTCTCGCGAATTTGCACGCGAACACTCTGAGCGTCTGTGGAAACAACTGGTCATGCCTTCCGGTGCCTCTGCTGGTGATCCCGATAGCGCGGCGCGCACCGAGTTCTTCGTCGTAGTTGGCCTGGCAGTGATCGCAGCATTGGCGATAAAGTTGCCGGAGCTGTTCGGATTCGGCATGATCGTTGAAAACTTCGGGTTTTACGCCCGCAACTTCAGTCTGTTCGTGCTCCCGCTCCTTACCGGCTACTTCGCGTGGAAACGTAAGCTGGATCCAATTATTCGCTGGTGGCTCGTGCTGGGGTTTGCTGCGGCCATCGTCTTTGCCAACGTCTTTCCGTTCACCCCTGACGGTTCCACCCTGTTGCTTACCGTGTTGCACCTGCCTATCGCCTTGTGGCTGGCGGTTGGTATCGCATATGCAGGAGGCCGCTGGAGCAGTAGTGATGGGCGCATGGACTTTGTACGATTTTCCGGTGAGCTGTTTATCTACTATGCGCTGATTGCCTTCGGCGGATTGGTGCTCATATTTTTCACGCTCAACATGTTCTCCGCTATCGGCCTGGACGTCGAGTGGTTCGTCGAGGCCTGGTTGGTGCCGTGCGGTGCGCTGGGGGCTGTCATCATCGGCTCCTGGCTGGTTGAGGCCAAGCAGAGCGTCGTCGAGAATATGGCTCCGGTACTGACGCGCCTGTTCACGCCGCTGTTCATTGTGGTCCTGCTGGCTTTCCTGGGCACGATGGTGGTGACCGGCCGCGGCCTCGACCTCGATCGGGAGGTGCTCATCGGCTTCGACCTCCTGCTCGCTCTGGTCCTCGGCCTGCTGCTCTACTCCGTTTCGGCGCGGGATCCGCTGGCCAAACCCGACGTGTTCGATGCGCTGCAGATCTTGCTGGTGATCAGCGCCCTCATCGTTGACGGCATAGCGCTCGCGGCAATTTTGGCACGCATTTCGGAGTTCGGCTTCAGCGCCAACAGAGTGGCCGCTCTGGGCGAGAACATTATACTGCTGGTCAACCTGGCTTGGTCCGCGCAGCTCTATAGCCGCTTCCTCGGTGGCCGGATTGCGTTCAGTGCCCTGGAGCGCTGGCAGACCGCCTACCTGCCGGTGTTTGCTGTTTGGGCGGCCATCGTCGTCGTCATCTTTCCGCCGTTGTTTGGATACGTGTGACGTCGCAGGGACCGCCGGGGTCAGTGGTTTGTACCGAGTCTGGGCCCTCTGGCTCGACAGCGGGTCTGTATCGGGACTGACCGGGGCCGATCAAGATGAGCACAACACCCTCAACACATTGCTGAATCGGAGCTTCCTGAAGATCTCGCCGATTCTAAGGCTCTCATCGATCCCGTCTTACTGTATTCACTGCCGCAGGATGTGAGTCGTTTCAAGTACGTTGAAGTTCTGGCAGGATCCCCTGCGCACGCACTGGGCGTGCTTTTGATGGTATGTAGGCCATCAGGAGTGGGTCAGATCACACCGAAGAAACTCGGGTAAATCGTTGGAGGCACCGTTCTCCCCCGTTGCATTCAGAGTAATGATCGGCCAACCGCGAGCCTTCGCAGCCCGACGGAGGCGGTTCGTTGGATTCGTTGCCACGGGATGCCCGGTCTGAGATAGCATCGGAATGTCGGCCGAACTGTCCGAGAATGCGCATGAAGCCTTCAGATCCAGATCTTCGGCCTCGGCGTATAAGCGAATGATGGCGGCCTTTTCGTCTCCCACGACTAGTTGCGGAAGGACTTTGCCCGTGGCTACGTGATCTAGGAACTCCAGGCGATTGCAGATGATCTCGTCAAATCCGAACTGCAAAGCGATCGGGCGTACCGTGAAATCCAGGTCACCGGTGACTAGGACGTTGCGGTAACCCAGTTCGCGGGTCCGGCGGACCAGGGCTTCCGATCCCGCATAAATGGAAGGCTTAAGAGTGACTTCAAATAGATCGTCGGCCAGGCCGATCAGGCGGTCCCGGTGCATTCCCCGGTAGGCCCGGAACAAGAACACATTGAAAGACTTTCGCGAATAGAGATCCAGAACGAAGAATATCGGGACCTTTATAAGCACGTTCAGAAACTTGAAGATCGATTTCAGGATCGACCTGTTGTTTCGGGCATAATAGGCATACGTCATGACGAGATTACACGAGAGCAGAGTGCCGTCCAGATCGAAAAACGCCGCCTTTTTGTGTTTGTCCGTGTCCAATCTACTGCGACCTCAAAAATCGAATGTTACACCAGACCCTGACCTCGCCGCCGATTAATGAATCGGACCAGAGCCGGGACCCAAACCGGGGGGAGCAGTCGGACGACGACAACGAAAATGCGGTTGAAGAATCCAGGAACGACGATGTGCGTTCCGCGGAGAGTCCCGATGTAGGCCATTCGGCCGGCGGCCTCGGCCGTCATGCCCGAGCGGCTGTTTCTTTCCGCAATTCCTGCGCGGGAACGAAACTCGGTTTGTGTGACACCGGGGCAAAATAGGGTCACGGTCACGCCCGTCTCCCTCAACTCGTTGGCCAGAGAAGACGAGAACGAAAGCAAGAACGCTTTCGACGCCGCATACACGGACTGTAGTGGGACCGGAGAGAAAGAGTATACGGACGCCACGAACAGAAGCCGTCCCCTGCCGCGTGAGACCATGGCGGGCAAAACCGTCCGGGTGAGTGTCAGCGCGGCCGTGAGCTGTACATTCAGGAGGCCGATATTTTCGTCAATTGAGGTCGAAGCGAAAGAGCCCTGGATGCCAAAGCCTGCGTTATTGACCAGCACCTCGTAAGTGTAGGGTTTGGACCCGAGCGCGGCGACCAGGCTCTCGACACCCTTTCCAGTGGACAAGTCTGCGGGAACGACTTCGGTTTCGACTCTGTGTTTGCCCCCACATTCGGCGGCGACTTCGGCCAGAGCCACTTCGTTCCGGCCGGTGAGAAACAGATTGAAGCCCCCGGCCGCGAACTCAAAGGCCAGCGCTTTCCCGATTCCGGACGAAGCACCTGTGATAACCGCCCACTTCGAATCCGCACTCATCGAATCTCCGGATCTTGATTACCCGCGCCGAAAAGGTTCGAAGGATCCAGAGTCTTCTTCAGCTCGCGTTTCCATTGAAGCGCCGTCTCAGACATGATTCGCGGCAGGTATGCCCGCCGGAGTTTGCCCACCCCATGATGGTGCGACAGAGACCCGCCTGCCTTCAAAATCTCGTCGCGTGCGGCGTCCTCCAATTCGAGATAGATTTTCTGCGGATCGGAAATCCCCTTGTAGTAGAAGCCGAAGTAGAAATAAATGCAGACCCCGGTGCGGTAGATCTGGGTTACGCGCGCGGTGACGTAGGGCTTTCCGGGTAATCCCCGGCCCTCGTACTCGTCGATGAGGCGCCGTTTCACGTTGTCGATAAGCCCGAGCGCACCACTCCAGGACACGGAGGTCTCGAAAGACTCTGCGATAATGTAGTAACTCATGAGAAAGTCACGGATGTATGCGATGCTGAACGTCAGCTGATACCCGCGCCTGCCGTTCTCGCTGCCGGCAGCCACTCCCCCATGACGGGTGGCGATTCGATAGAGATCGCGCTGCTGCTGAGACACTTCCGAACGAGAGCCTTCAAACACAAGCGTGCATGCCACCATCTTCTCAGGCTGAAACCCTTTGACTCGGGTAACGTAGAAACGTTCCGCTCTGCTCTTCAACACCGCCATTCCGCCTGCTCCGGAAGCCGGCTTCAATGCAAGCCCGAACTGAAACTGAAGGTTGTCCACCAGACGCACACTGGCTGGAGGGGTGGCTTCGCGCGCCAGGTCGTACATGAAGCCGAATCCGTCCTCGAAGGTCGGGAACAGGACCGATCCATACTCCTGCTTTTCCGGCAAGCGGAATATCTTCACGATTGCTGAAGTAATGATTCCAAGCGTGCCTTCCGAACCGAACATCAATTGACGCAGGTCGGAACCGACCGACTCACGCGGCGACACGCTCGTCCGCTGAAGAGCGCCGGAAGCCGTCGCCACGTTCACATCGAGCACTATGTCTTCAATGTTGCCGTATCGATTCTTCTTCATGCCGCTGGCATTGGTCGCAATCCAACCGCCGAGCGTGGAAAATTCGACGCTGTCGGGTTCGTGGCCCATCGTGACACCGTACTTTTCCAGTTCCGCCATGATGCGGCGCCCCGGGGCTCCCGCCTCGACGCAGGCCATCATGTTCTTGCGATCGACCCAGACGACCCGGTTCAAGCGGCTCATGTCGACTGAGACGATAGTGCGCTGCTCGTCCGCTCGACAGCGAAGGGCATCGGTCACGTTTGTGCCGCCGCCATAGGGGATCAGCGAAACATCATGCCTCTTCCCGGCGTCGACCAGGCTTGCGACCTGATCCTCGGTTTGCGGGTACACCACGAGATCCGGGATGCGACCCAAATCGGCATACTTGATGGCATACATTTCTTCCTGGGTGTGGCCGTGTCCGTGCCGCAACCGTACCTCACCGCTGGATTCGATTTGATCCGCTCTCAGGAACTCACCGATCGCGGACAGAAATCCTGGAGCGCTCCGCGGCGGTGGAATGGTGGGGGGGTAGTTTGGGGCGTTGAATTCTTTGGGGTCGACATCCACACCGAGGACCTTTCTCACCCAGGGCAGAAACCGCGGCAACTCCTGTCCACTGAGCTCATATCGGGTTCCACGGACGACGACGTTACCGTTCTCATTGAAATCAAAACGGGTGTCGCGAAATCCCCAGACATCAAGGCTTTCAGCTTCACTCGCCTCGTCCGCAGCTGGCGTTTCGGGAAATATCAGGGAGCCGTCGTCATCAGCGCTCTCGCCGGCGATGGGTCGGGGAGGTGTGTTGTCCAGACTCAAGGGGCCAATTCTAATACAAGAGGACGGTGCGCGGCAGTTTATCAGATGCCGAGGCGTTACCGTGGCTCGATTGCCGCTCCCTTTCGATTCTGTTACTCGAATGTGATTCGGTCGATCATCGGGGGGTCTTGATCCCCGAAATGACGATGGACAACGTAGATAACAACGCAGATGTCAGCGCCTACGACCGTTCCCGTCGTCGATTGCCCTTCGTACGTTGCAAAGCCGGCCACTTCGGCCGACGTCCATCCGTCGTTACTCGTCAACGCCACGACACCGGCACCGCTATTGGATACGACAGCCAGGCGTGGGTCCGCCGCCCATGCGAGTCCGTAGGGGCCGGCCACGGGTTCGGCTAGATTCACCAGTCGCGTTTCAGCTGGATCGTCCACAGGCATTTTGTAAATATTTCCGCTGCCTATCACCCACAGATAGCCGTCCGGATGGTGAACGATACCGTTCAGGGCGAACCCTTCCATTGACAGCATGGCACTTGGCACCCTGAATGACATTCAACTCGTCCATTCGTCGCCGTATACCCAGCATGACCTCGTTGCGCGTCTTGCCCCAATCAGGCGCGACGAGAAGTCCCAGGGGTGCTTCACCGAAAAGTCGCTCGATGACGATTGAAGGTTCGAGTCGCTCTACGAATTCGCAGATCAAATCGAGATACTCCTCGAAGCTCATCAGACGGAAAGGCTTTTCAAGGTATTCCCGAGCCATCGCCGTGCCGCGCACGATGTGCAGATGATGGATCTTGAGGGAATCGATGCCGACGTGCGACATTTCATCCGCCATCGACAGCCACTGGTCGCGTGTTTCCCACGGAAATCCCAGAATCAGGTGCGCAGCTGTGTGAAACGACTGGCCGCGTGTAAGCTCCATCGCCTGGATGAACGCGCTGTAGTCATGCCCCCGATTGATCCTCTGAAGAGTGTCGTCGTAGATCGACTCCACGCCGAATTCGAGTGAGACCAAGGTCTTCTTGGCGATCGTGTCGATCATCTCTATCTTTTCTTCGTCCACGCAGTCCGGCCGTGTCCCTATCGCCAGGCCGACGACATCAGGATGTTCCAGCGCCTCGGTGTACAGCGCGCGCAGGTAATGAGTGTCGGCGTAAGTATTCGAAAACGGCTGAAAGTAGACGATGAATTTGCGGGCTTCGACCCTCTTGCGTAGGTAGGCGATTCCCTTGGCGACTTGTTCTTGGATGGGTGCCGTCTTTATGGCGAGCGGAGGGCGGAAAGAGCTGTTGTTGCAGTAAGTACATCCGCCGACAGCGACAGTGCCGTCCCGGTTGGGGCATGTGAAACCTGCGTCTACGATGACCTTGTGGACACGTTCACCAAACCGCCTCTGCAGCCAATGGTTGTATGTCCGGTAGCGGTCAGTTTTTCCAGCGACTCCCGGGATCGTCATTGTCACGGTCTCTCTGTGTCTGCCTGCGGTTGTAGTAGACCTCAAATTTGCGGCGTAATCGCTCGCGTTTCCATCGATCGTAGTATGCGCGGAAGTTGTGCGTATAGGGGCCTCCTCTGAGGTAGAGGTAGCCGAATACCATGCCGCCAAGGTGAGCGATGTGAGCCACACCACCACTGCTTCCGCCAGAGAATGAGGCGAGGAAGGCCATTCCGCCAATGAACATGACGTAATACTTCACTTTCACCGGGATCATGAAAGGAATGAGAATCAGCTCTCGATTCGGAAACAGTAAGCCGTAGGCGAGCAGAATTCCGTAGATCGATCCAGAGGCGCCGATCGTAGGGATCGTCGAGCTCGGACTGACTAAAACGCTCGAAATACCCGCACCGATCCCGCAGACGAAGAAAAACCTGACAAACTCGCGGGTTCCCCAGATGCTCTCCAGTTCTCTCCCGAACATCCACAACGCGAACATATTGAACAGAATGTGGAAGAAGCCGCCGTGGAGGAAAATGTAGGTAAGGAGCTGCCAAACAGCAAGGCTGCCAATGACGGCTGCAGGCGTCAAGCCGAAGCTGGTAATGAGAGATACCTGAAAGGCTCTTCCACCCAGGGTCTGAAGCACATAGACAGCCGCACAGATGATGAGGATGATCTTGATGGCTTTCGTCAGGCCGCCACCGCCGATGGACGCGTAGGCGGGGCGTCCGCCGTAATTGCCTCGGTAATAGCGGGTCAAGCTAGTCGTCCTTGGGCCGGAGAAAGCGGCCCGCATAGAACAGGCCGGCGCCGACAGCTGCGGTTTGCATCATGGGGCCCATGTCTCCGAAGTAAATCAGAAGTGCTTCCATTGTGACAATTAGCCCGACTAATTGAAGGCCGGTTGATGCGTAGTAGCGTATCATTCTCTCTCGGAAAGGCGTCCCGCGGCTGACTCGAAAGGGCGTCCGGCGTTGCGGCAACGCTTGAAACCTCAATTGTAACAACACGAAGGTAAAGTCTGAAGGGTTGCCTTTCTGGAACTTGAGTAATGATTCCTTGGCTCGTCGTTCTAAAGATTTTTTCCAGTTTCATCCTTGGAGCCGTTCCCTTTGCTGTGATCGCGGTCTGGGGGACGGGTATCGATATTACCCGGGCCGGCTCAGGAAACCCCGGCTTCAATAATGTCCTTCGCGTTTCTTCGCGCTGGAGGGCCGTCTTCGCCCTGATTGGAGACTTGTCCAAGGGCGCCGCCGCAGTAGCGATATTATCGGCCGCTTCTGATCCCGTCTGGTTTCGCTGGAGTCTCGGACTCGCCGCAGTGGCCGGTCACTGTTGGACACCGTTTTTGAACTTCAAAGGTGGGAAAGGCGTCGCAACCATGGCGGGCGCCTTGCTGTATCTAGACATTCAGATCACAGCCATTTGCCTGGTCCTATACCCGACCCTCCGCGTGTTTGGCCGAAGAATGGAATGGACTCAGGAAGGCGCTATCTCTTCCATGACCACGATGTCTGTCATCGCTGGAACCATCCTAGCACTCCGCGGCATCGAAGCGGGTGCCTTCGCCCTTGTCGCCCTGGCTATTGTCATCCTCCGCCACTCCCCCAACATCCACCAACTTTTCTCTAAGAGATAGGAAATCAACCGAGAGACGCAGAGATCGCAAAGGCCGCAGAGTATTCTAGTTAAATCCGCTCTGCGACCTTAGCGTCCTCTGCGTCTCTGCGTTAGCGGGTGCCTTCGCCCTTGTCGCCCTAGCTATTGTCATCCTCCGCCACTCCACCAACTTTTCTCTAAGAGATAGGAATTCGACCGAGTGACGCAGAGATTGCAAAGGCCGCAGAGTATTCTAGTTAAATCCGCTCTGCGACCTCAGCGTCATCTGCGTCTCTGCGTTATAGGTCTTCTACGGGAGGAACATGCGGATGGCGGCGGGCAGAACGGTAATTTCCAGAGGGAGCTGTCCCAAAGGTTCGCCGTCGATTTCGATTCTGACGGTATCTCGAGATTTGGCTACCAGAGTCTTCACACGGCTGTGGTGGATTTTCGGGTGGTCATAGATCTGTCCGTTGAAGAGGATGGGGCTATTGCGGGCGATTTCGAGAAGCGAAAGTTTTTCGATAAGCGTTACGTCGAGGAGTCCATCACTCGGAATGGCCCGGGGGCAGATGTGCATTCCGGCGCCATGGTACTGGCCGTTGCCAACGGCAACGTTCGTGATCTGGGCTTTGCGCCATTCGCCGCCGTCTGCTTGAATCGATACGTCATTGCCCCTGAAGCCAAGACCTGTAATTGCCGTCGCCATTAAGAGAGCGGCCTTACCTCCCAGGGTCTTAGATGAGCGGTTGGCTCGCTCCGCAACTGCCCCACCCATGCCGAAGCTCGTAACATTGAGCGCGTACCGGGTTCGGTTCGCGCCCGTCGGATCCTGAAAGACAACGCGCATGGCATCAAGAACCGCAATCTCACCGCGATCGATAATGCCAACGGCATCGTCTTCATTGAGGGGAAGTTTGACGGATCGACGGAAATCTGAACCCGTTCCCTGGGGAATCAATCCCAGAGTCACCGTGGTGTTTGGAGTGCCTTCCGCCAGGATTCCGTTTACGGTTTCGTTTAGCGTCCCGTCTCCGCCTACCGCGACGATCGTGCGGTAGCCTAATCGAACGGCCTCCCTGGACAACTGGATCGCATGTCCGGTCGATCCGGTTAGCATGACGTCAATTTGAGGGCAGCCCTGTGCGAGTTTGGACTGGATTCGGCTCCACTTTCGGCCCGTCTTTCCGTTGGCGGATTGCGGATTGACGATAACGGCTACGGGTTGTCCATCGGTTTGCATCAACTCTTCGTTCGGAGGAAGGCCACCGTGTCGCGGATGGTTTCCTCCGCCGGCCTCGGGGTCAGCCCCAATTCACGCTTTGCCCGCTTGCTGTCGCAATACCAGAATCGGTAGGCCATCTCAATGGCCGTATCGTCGAGGGGAAACCGTCGTCCTGCGAACGACATGACGCGCCGTATAATGTCGGCCGAACCTCGCGCCCAGGATTCGGAAAGCGAAACCAGTGGCGCCCGCACTCCGGAAACGCACTGTATTAGATAGAAGAAGTCCCGTACGGTCATGTCGTGTCCACCGACTAAGTAGCGTCGTCCGGGCAGTCCATCGTCGATAGCGCGCACGAATGTTCGGGCGGCGTCTCGCACGTCGACGAAATTAAGGCCACCGGCGGGAATGTTCTGGATCTTGCCGTCGAGAAACATCTGAACGTCACGGGTTGATGACAGATAGACGTCTCCCGGTCCCAGCAGCAGGCTCGGGTTCAGGACAATAATCGGTAGGCCCTCGTTTTCGAAGTATGAGAATGCCAGTTTTTCCTGGTAGATCTTGCTCAGATAATACGGCCAGTTGCCAGCAACATCGATTGCATACGGAGCGCCCTCGTCGTGCATCTTTGGTTTGCGGCTCAGGGCGATAGTGCCCGACGAGGATGCGATCAGGATTCGGGGTTTTCCATTCTTGAGGGCGGCGTCACATACGTTTCGCGTGCCCTCGACATGCGTTTCGAACAGCTCGGCAGAACGTGCGGGGTCGCGGATCACCCGTCCGGCCAGATGGATGATGACATCCGTGTCCTCAACTGCCCGTTGAACGAGCTGTCTGTCGAGAATTTCACCCCGGATCGTTTCGACCCTGGCGTTGTCGTCCCATGGTGCGGTGGACCGGCACAGCAGGCGCAGCCGTCGGTCGCCGAATTTTTCTATGGATTGTTCAAGCAGTGTGTCGATCACATGGCGACCCAGGAATCCAGTAGCGCCTGTGACCAGAATGCGTTTCATTAGAAGATGTGCTGGGTTGGAAGATGCGCTCCATTGGAAGACCAGAGAAGACCGGCGAAAACACGTTTCACGAAGAGCTTCATTTCACGAGACCGGAGTGTCGATGGACCCCTCCAGGGCCTTCATCTGCTTGGCGAACATGGGGCGAATCCACCGTTCAATGCCCTTGGTGTGGATATTGACCCAGTAGTCGGCCCAATCGATATCTTCAGGTGTCCATCGAAGGCGCTCCTGGTCTTTAGGTGTGAGCGAGTTGTATGCGCGCCGAATGTTCCCCGTTTCAAAAATGAAGCTGTTGTGCACCATGAAAGGAAGAAATTTATCCAGGGTTTGTTCCTGCTGCCGCAATTGCCTGCGCGTAATTCTCAGGTTCCGCAAGTAGGGGTTCATGATGCGAGGTCCAAGAATCACCTTCAAGAAGTTGAAAGTCGCCTGGATCAAGTCCAGACCCCATCGCACTCGCTTACGGCTTGCCGCAAGCTGGGAGACACTGACGACTTCGGTTTCGACGTAGGCCTTCCAGAAGTTGGCGAGCTTGTTGCCGCCTTTTTTGTGTTTGTGCTTGTAACGGGAATTCGTTCCCAGAAATCCGACCAGACGCGGCAGCATGACGGGATTGTCGGCAGCAGTCGCCAGGTGGAACACCGTCTCACCGCGGTCGGAGAGCACCGCAGCCGTCGCGATAAGGATGCCGGCGGCTATCAGGTCGACCGGAATGATCTCCAAGGATCCGTCCTTTCTGACCGGCCACGCTTTGACCCCTTCACCGCCCATCAGGACCAGGGGCGCCGATGTTGTCATTCCCTCATTCCAACCGGGAAATGGGAACGCGAGCGAGGATTCGACGATCGCAGGTCGCACGATGCAGTACTTCAGACCCGCTGTGCGGGCGATGAGCTGTTCGCCCATGCTTTTGGTATAGGTGTAGGTGTTGATCCATCCCCAGTGCTGGGCCCGCTCCATACCGCCGTCCCGGAGTTCAAATTTGTCTTCGGTTTCTCCGATGAATTGTTCGCACCACTCGATTTCACGTGTGACGTCGAATCGATGGTCTTCGGGCCCTTCGCGTCGAGGGTAATAACCGACGATCGGTGTATCTTCCGGAATACGGCCACTCCTCTTGCCGCTGACGTAGCAGGTCGAGATATGGACGAGTTTGGCGTCGAGGACCTGGACCAGTTCGATCAGATTGCGGATGCCGTAGACGTTTGTGATCAAAGACTCGTTTAGCGGAGGATCGAACTCCACCA
Organism: Terriglobia bacterium; assembly: GCA_965218085.1. Taxonomy (GTDB): domain Bacteria; phylum Acidobacteriota; class Terriglobia; order 20CM-2-55-15; family 20CM-2-55-15. Next base: position 2,741,640 of record CBDCKF010000002.1, read on the forward strand.
GCCCGGCCGAATTGATGACGACGTCGACCGTGCCGGTGAGTGCGGCAAGTTGCTCGGCTGATATCCCACACATGGGAGCGCTCAGGTCGCCTTCCACAATAGATGTGCGTTGCCGGATCGAGTCGACACCGATGCGTTCCACAATCTCTTGCAGGGGAGGGGATTGGAGTATTTCGTTGAGGAACCGCTGTTCACCCGAGACGTTCTTTTTAGGTCTGACCTGAATGATGAGGTGCCTCAGTTCCGGGAATCGGTCCAGCATCATGGCCAGAAGGACTTTCCCGACGAATCCCGTCCCACCCAGCAGTAGGATCGTTTTACTTCGGAATTGATCGATGGTGGAGATTTCTCCCGTACCTCTAGGGCGTCTGGTGTCGGTAGGGACGTATTGACCCTGTACAGGGTCAAAACGCCACGAGGAGAGTTGGCCTTCGTCGCTCATCTGGGTGTCTGGGTCGCTTCCATCGCTTGCGGGCCGGACCCGAGAAACGGTGGGAACGGGTTGGAATCGTCATCTTGGTCCGAACCGCTGAGGTTAATGATGGGCCACTGTTTGCTCTTCGCGAATCGACGCAGCCGGTGCGTGGGGTTGGTCGCGACCGGATTTCCTGTAGCCCTCAGCATGGGAATGTCTGATGTGCTGTCAGAGAAGGCGCAGGATGCCTTTAGATCGAGATTTTCCAATTCCGCGTAGGCCATTATGATCGTGGCTTTCGCGGTCTCCGCCACTAACGGGGCAAGAACTCTTCCTGTAGCGATGTGCTTCTTGAACTCCAGGCGGTTGCAGATCACGTCGTCGACACCCAAATGCAAGGCGATGGGCCGGACCGTGAAGTCCAGGGCCCCGGTAACGAGGACAGTGCGGTAGCCCAGTTTCCGGGTCTGACGGACCAGAGCTTTAGAACGGGTGTAAATCGAAGGTTTCAATGTGACCTCGAAGAGATCGTCCGCGAGTGCCACGAGCCGGTCCCGATGCATGCCGCGATACGCTCGAAAGAAAAACATGTTGAACAAGGTCCGCGAATAGAGATCCAGCCCAAGAAAAAGTGGGACGTTGAGCAGCACATTCACGAACTGATTGATCGACTTGAAGATAGACCGATCATTGCGTGCGTAATAGGCGCAGGTCCTGACCAGGTTGCACGACAGCAGCGTTCCATCCAGGTCATAAAACGCGGCCTTGTATTGTTTTTCGCCTTCCAAAAACGCTACCTCAGGATTCGAATATTACACTGGAATACAGCTTTCAGCCGAGAGCCGGTAGCTGACGCTTAGGGTCGACAACTAGTGACCTGTACCACCCAAATCGGGACCAGCGCCGATGGGTCTTGCCGGCGAGATCGAGGCGCGAGACGGAAGTCGATGTTTTCGCATCGACGACGGCTCGTAACGAAGATATCGCCGGCAACCCCCATCGGCCCAGAGGGTTCGGGCGAAACGGCATTGTCTTCGTTGTCGTCGTCTCCTCGGAATGAAGGAGCATTTCCTCGTCGGCGACTCCTAGAATCCAGCGCCGTTTGGCCCGAACGCTGGTCCCGATTTGGGTGGTACAGGCCACTAGTTTCCAAGGTTGATAGCTAGTTTCCCTTTGGGTCGATAGCTGTCGATCGCTAATTCAAGAGGAATGGTTCGATCGTGTTCACGACAGTCGCGACAACGATTGTGTAGCCCTCGCCCGTCGGATGTATGCCGTCAGACTGCATGTATCTTTCGTATTCTTCGATCAACCCTTCGAGAAAGAACGGGATGCGGACGACGTCGAATTCTTCTGCCAGGTCGACGTATATCGATTCGAAGTCCCGGATATAGTCGGGCCCGTAGTTTAGTGGGAGAGTCATGCCCGCCAATATCACCCGAGAACCTATTTCTTTGAATGCGGCGATCATCGTGCGGAGGTTATCTCTTGCCACGTCCACTGGAACGCCCCTCAAGCCATCGTTGCCTCCAAGTTCGAGGATTACGATTTCAGGTTCCAGCGCCAGGGCCGTATTCAGACGGGCGACACCACCGCTGGTCGTGTCCCCGCTGACGCCGCTGTTAACGACCCGATAAGCGTATCCGCGCCGGTCCAGTTCGTCCTGCAACTGCGAAGGATAGGAGAACTCTCGATCCACACCGCTTCCAAAGGTAAGGCTGTCGCCGAACGCCAAAATGATCGGCAGATCAGGGTTGGCTTCCGGACCGGAGGTATCCGGCCCCCGCGATGCGGTTTGCGGGTCATTGTCCGGTTGTGAGCTGCAGGCTCCTGCCGTTGCCGCCAGGCTGAGGGTCATTGTCAGTGTTAACAGATGTTTTGGCACTGGGCTCATAGGGGTGTGATTGGCTCATAGTTAAGAGTCATCAGTTACGAGTCGGGAGCAATCGACCCCTAACAATCAACATTCAACTTCCATTCGACTGTCTTCCGCTCCGAAGGGATAGTGTACGATAATTGAACAGATTACGGAGTAATCCACCCGGAAATGATCGTCGTCAAAAATCTCGTCAAGACTATCGAAACGCCGACACACCGCGTCGAGATTCTCAGAGACATCAGCTTTGAAGTGCCCGCGGCTCAGGTCGTCGCGTTTATGGGGCCGTCCGGGAGTGGCAAGAGCACGCTGCTGGGGATGTTAGCGGGTTTGGATTGGCCGACCTCGGGTTCGGTCGCGGTTGACGGGATCGAAATCACTGAGCTCGGTGAGGACGAACTGGCGACGATCCGGGGCCGAAAGATGGGTTTCGTGTTTCAGTCTTATCAGCTGATGCCTACTTTGACGGCTATGGAGAACATTCTTCTCCCCTCAGAGATGGCCGGTGACGGCGCCAACGGTGCGCGGGGGCGCGCGCGGGAACTGCTCGACGGAGTCGGACTATTGGACCGCGAGGACCACTATCCGGCACAGCTTTCGGGAGGCGAACAACAGCGCGTGGCCATTGCCCGTGCCTTCATGATGGAGCCCGCCGTACTTCTGGCTGATGAACCGACAGGCAATCTTGATAGCACCAACGGAAAACATATTCTGGAGCTCCTTCTCAACTTGAACGAGGAGCGGGGTACGACCCTGGTTCTTGTGACGCACGATCAGGAGCTGGCCTCCCATGCAGAGCGAAGGATTCTTTTGAAGGACGGAAGAATAGTTCAGGATGAGAGGACTGCGAGTGCGGGGTAGGGATTGGGGATTTTTAACACCAAGGACACGATGATTACAGGCTTTGCTTTTCCGATCATAGGACTTACTTCGTTCTCCTTCGTGGCCTTCGCGTTAAAAGCTTTTTCGGAAAACAGGCCCGGTGACCCAGTGGCCCCGACGCTAAAAGGATGAAATTCGCTCTTCGTATGGCTTGGCGTGAAGCGCGCGCTTCGAAAGGCCGCTTCATCTTCGTCGTTTTCTCGATAGCCGCGGGTGTGGCCGCCTTGAGCGGCGTCAAAGGCTTCAACGAGTCTGTCCGTTATACCTTGCTCGCGGAAGCCCGGACACTGATGGGCGCCGACCTCGTGATTCGGCTTTCAGTCGATCCGACGGAAGAGGAACTGGCTTTCCTCGAGGGACTTCGGGAGCGTGGCATCGACTATACGCCGGTGACCGAGACGGTTTCGATGTCCTCGTCCGAGGCCCAACCCCAACCATTGCTGAGTTCGATCAAAGCGGCCGACCTGTCGGTCTACCCCTACTACGGCGCGATCGAGCTCGATCCTCCAGAGCCTGACATGGGCGACGACGCCGTCATCGTTTCCGCTGATCTGTTGTTGCGTCTGGCGGTCGGGGTCGGTGACATCGTTCAGGTGAGTGCCGGCGAGTTTCGCATCGCCGCTGTCGCCATCAGCGAACCCGACAGGATGACCACCGGGTTTACGCTGGGACCCCGTGTCCTGATGACTCCCGTCGGATTCGACCGCGCCGGACTCAACGTACGCGGAAGCCGTGCGACGCGACGTCTGCTGCTTCGGCTGCCGGAAGGGACGGACCTGGACGCTACCCGGGCTGAAATCCAGGATGTCTTTGGACGGCGCGCCCGCATCTCTGATTTTACTGAGCAAAATCGCACTCTATCGCGCGGTTTGAGACGCTCAACCACGTTCTTGAGCCTGGTCAGTCTGATCGCGTTGATTGTCGGCGGAATCGGCGTGGCGACGTCGATCGAGGGTCACCTGCGTCAGAAGATGGATTCGATCGCGATGATCAAATGTCTGGGTGGCAAGTCGCGCCAGATTATGCGGATATACCTTGTTCAGGCGGCCCTGTTGGGTGTGACCGGCAGCATTATTGGCGTTCTTTTTGGATTCGGGGCGCAGTGGGTCTTTCCGCGATTTCTGGCGGACTACTTCGATGTTGAGGTCCATCTGGTCCTTTCAGCCTCACCCGTCATACAGGGCGTGCTTGCCGGACTCTTGACGGCCCTGCTATTTACGCTGCCTCCGCTGCTGTCGATTGCAGACATACGGCCCGCCCTGATCTTCAGGAGGGACATGGTCGAAGCCCTCGCCCGACCGAGGGACTGGCGTCCGTGCGCGGCTTTTGGCGTGATTGCAATCGGATTGTGGGTGATGGCCGTATGGATCGGTTCTTCCTTCAGGGCCGGGTCGATTTTTGCGGGAGGCCTGGTCGTCAGCGTCCTCCTGCTGGGTGCGGTCGGAAAAGGTTTGATGCTTGTGATCCGGCGCGTTCTCGATCGCTATTCGATGCACTGGCATCCCGGACTCCGGCACGGCGTCGCCAACCTGTACCGCCCCGGCACACACATGGTTGCGGTACTGGTTGCTCTCGGCATTGGAGTGATGTTCACCCTTTCGATCCAACTGCTGCAGATTTCATTGGTCGAGCAGCTCCGGACCAGCGCGCCTCCCGACATGCCCAACGTCTATATGATCAACATCACGGATCGGGAAAAGGACGGCTTGTGGGACCTTCTCGAAACGCAAGAGGGCGTGATCGAAGCGCCGGCAGCCGCGCCGGCAGTGAGGGGCATGCTTCACGCGGTTAATGGGGTTCCCATCGAAGAGATGAACCTGGTCGATGGTGAACGGCGTTACCTTCGGGTCCAGTTTTCCCTCACGTGGTCCGACGAGCAGCCCGAGGCCACGGAAATCCTCGAAGGCGAGTGGTGGGACAACGGTGCCGAGCCCGGATGGGTGTCGGTGGAAGAAAACGCGGCAGGCATACTTCGCCTGTCGCCCGGTGATACGGTGGAGTGGAATATCGGTGGAACCACCCAGTCCGCCCGCGTTGTCAACGTCCGTCGCACCGATGGTACCCGCGCTGGAGCAAACAATCAGTTCATTTTGACGCCCGGCACCCTGGATGAATTTCCCGGCATTTACTACGGGGCTCTCCGGGTTGAATCCGACAAGGTCGGAGCGTTGCAACGTGCTGTTTTCGCCAGCTATCCATCCGTCACAGTGATCAACGCTGCCGACATCCTGGAAATCGTCCAGGAAATTGTAGGCCGCATCAGCCTGACTGTGCGTTTCGTAGCGGCCTTCGCCATTCTGGGCGGGCTGATCATCCTCGCGTCCAGCATTGCGGGAACGCGCTATCGACGGATCCGCGAAGTTGCGATCTTGAAGACTGTCGGTGCAACGCGACGCAGGATCATTGGCGTGTTCTCGATCGAGTTCCTCGTCGTGGGATTGGCGGCAGGATTGATCGGAAGCCTTCTCGCGGCCGCGTTTACGGCAATCGTGATCCATCAGTTGATGGACGGCAGCTATACATTCAACGGCATGCCTCTCATTGGCGCGACGCTGCTGACGGCCTTGCTCGCTGTGATTACCGGGTGGGTGGCCAGCTTCCGTGTCCTCAATCAGAAGCCGCTTGAAGTGTTCCGTCAGGCAGACGCCTGAAGCCGCCATTCACTCCCCGAGACGTTTCCGAAGCCGCGGCAGAACTTCTTTCAAGATGTCTGAATCGTGGAGAAACGAAAACACGAGGTGATGCCCTTCGATGTCATAGAAGTACCCGGGATGGACGAGGACATGGTCATCTTCCAGTAGTGTGATCGCGAGATCTTCTTCTTCCGCCCGACAGGGAACCACCACGTAAAACCCGCCGAGGGGTGGACTCGGAACAGCCGGTCCCAGTATTTCCAGCATGGTGTTCCGGCACATCAGAACCCGCCGTGTGTAGCCTTCCAGGAACGCTGTGCCCTGATCAAATATACCCGGTACTGAAAACTGGACGATTTCGTTGACGGGGAGAAAGGTGTCTGCGATCAGCTCCAGTGTCGTCATGGATTTTCGAACCAGGGCGTCATCACCGGAGACCGTCATCCACCCCAGCTTGAGTCCCGGCAGAGCATACATTTTCGAAAAGCCGTTCAGAGTGAAGACCAGGGGTGCGTCCGTTTCCAAAGGTCGTGGAGCCGGATCATTCTCGAACGTGAAATTCCAGAAGACCTCATCCGAGATAATCGGGAGTTGGTGTCGACGGGCAATCCCGGCAAGGCATTCGATTTGATTCCAGCTCGCCACCATACCCGTGGGGTTGTGCGGTGAGATCAGAACGATGGCGCGGGTCTGTCCGGTAATTTGATCTTCGAGGTTCTCCAGGTCGATCTGCCACCCCCGATCTTCGTCGAGGCGGTAATGTGAGATCTCAACCGCAGCGAGACGGGCGATGTAATCGAAGAGGGGATAGGCGGGAACGGGGCAGAGAACATGGCCTCCCGGTTCACACAGGAGCTTGAACGCGTACCAGTAGGCGATGCTGGTTCCGGGAGTGAGCAGGATGCGTTGGGGAGTGACCGCTGGATTTCCGTAGTGTGCCGCAATCGCGTTCCGCGCCACATGCTGGCCGAGAGAATCGGGTCGATAGGTTTGAGCGAGCCCCGAGGCATGAGAAAGAATCGGGTCGAGTATTTCTCTTGGAAATACGGTTCCGGTGTCGCTGGCCTGACTCCCGATGAGATCAATGCTATCGACGCCTTTGGCTTTCAACCGCTCAAGCCGAACATAGAGCCGATTGGTCGAATCAGGAAACTGGACTGTCAGTTCGGAAAAACGCATTTTCCAGGTAAAGACGTGTGGGTCGGGGAGGGATTGGCGCGGCGCCCCTCATGTTTCAGTCTAGCAGCCCGTGGCAGAAGTCTCGAGGGCCGCGTTACGGCCAAACGGGGCCGGATTCTAGGAGACGACGACGAGACAATGCTCATTCATTGGGAGGAGTCGGCGACAACGAAGACGGCCCCGTTTCGCCGTAACCCTACGGGCGCAGGGGGGTTCGGGCCACAGGCTTTGTCGCTCGTCGGTCACGATGTGAAGACGGCGCCTGCGGCCTCGGTTTCAAACCTCGGTGGCCGCTCCTCACTTCGCGCCTGCGACCCCAAGACCCCTGCGCGCGGCCCTCGAGACTTCTGCCACGGGCTGCTAGGCGCCGCACACGATCAATGGACCAGTCAGAGTCTACTCTGAGAGTTCCGCGTAAATCCCTGGAATGCTCCGGGCCGGGAAACCGGTTTCGTAACTCAACTCCGGGATTTCCTCAGCCAGGCGCGCGGCTAAGTCGTCCTCGGAAACGCCTCCCGATATCAGTTGCCGGCCGGTGTCGAGAAGCTCCTGGAAAGCCTCCCGAAAAGCTGCGACGTCGGCCTTCGTCATCACGTTCCCGTGACCGGGAATAGCCGTGTCGAAATCGAGCTCGAGAATATTGTCGTAGGTGTTCATCAACTCGAGGGCGCTTCCTCCGTTGCCGAAGTCGATGTAGGGTGCGGCTCCCCCGAAGGACAGATCTCCCATGTGGACGACCCCTAAGTCCGGGAAATAGATAACGGAGTCTCCATCAGTGTGTCCGCGGCCCATATAAATGGCTTCGACCGTAGCATCGCCCAGGTAAACGGCCGTCTGATCTGTATAGACGATGGATGGCGCTCCGGGCTGATCGTTTCGCAGAATGTTCGTGCGCACGTTCTCGTGCGCCAGTATCGGCGCGAGGGCCGCAAATTGCACGTTGCTCCCGGTGTGATCACCATGATGGTGGGTATTGAAAACGTAGCGGATCGGTTGGTTTGTAACGCTCGAAATACTGGCGACGATGTCGTTGTAGTTGTCCTCGAACTTGTCGTCGATGACGACGACACCTTCCGATGTGACACGTACACCGACGTTGCCTCCCGGACCTGTGACGATGTACAGGCCGTCGGCCACCTCACTGATCTCTACCGGCGGCTGCTCGGGCTGCTGCGTGGCTGCTGTTACAGCAGCGAGGGCGACGGCCACAATTGCGGCCAGCGATATAACTAGAATCTTACTACGCATCCAATTGCCTCCTACTCTGTTTGCGGATGTCCTGAGACGCGTATTCTACCCTTTCAGTTGCGGGAAATCGAGTGCAGCGAGACGTGAGGGCGATGCGGCTTGCACGAACGTTTTTCCGGCAAACTGTCGATTGGAGTATATGGACGATGAGTCCTATGCGTCCAAGTGGAAGCTGGACTGATGTGCCAGAATGCGATCTCCGGGGCGTTGAGAACAGATCGGTAATCCCTTCGGCGTTACTCGCGAGTGATCGTCCAGGAGGTCTCTTTTTTAGTAACCTGCATCGTCATCCGTTCTTGCCAGATTCTGGATTCGGTTTCACGCCAAGCGCGTCCCCATAAGGGTACTGTTACGTTAAGCTATTGGGTAGCGTTCTAGCCGCCATCCCCCACCCCTAGGTCATTGATTCTTGGTCTGGGATCATGCAGAATCAGTCCTCAGAATGGACGGATTTTGCTTATCGTGACAATACCATCGCATACGATCTATAACGCCTGTAGCTCCCGATCCGCGAGCACCCGATCACCATGGACAAGATCCTTGCAGGGTTGAAAGCACTGGCTTGAAGCGGCAATCGGAAACGACAGTCATTGCCCCCATACCCGACGCCTTTACAACGACCCGAACCCCACCACCTTCAGGCGGACCGATCATGTACAGTAGCGGGAGTTGTGTCCGGGGAGCCGCATCCACGGCGGCCACGGTCAATCTCTCAAGGCCGCCAACGACACCTAAGGTGGTCTTGAAATATCTGACATGCGCCGTGGCTCTTTTCCTCAGCTTGGGGGTCACGCAGCCTACCCTCGCCCAAGGGCAGGAAACGGCGGCCCAGGTTTCGGGGCAGACCCCGAATCCCATCCTGCGACGGATCGCCCCGCCCCCCGCCCAGCAGGTGCCGGACGGCAGCGCTTCGACCTCGCCCGAAGACCGCCGCACGATGGCGGCCATACGGATGGCCAACGACGAATCGATCACGCTGGATGGACGGCTGGATGAAGACGTCTGGATACGGGCTGTGCCGGCGACCAACTTCCTGCAGCGCGATCCCGACAACGGAGAGCCCGCCACCGAGCAGACTGAAGTGCGTTTCGTCTACGACGCCGACAAACTCTACATGGGGGTCACGCTGTTCGATTCGGAGCCGGACAAGCTGATTTACTACCAGATGGGACGGGACGGGAACCTTCCGGCCGACGACAAGCTGCAGTGGGCGATCGACACCTTCAATGACGGCCAGAGCGCTTACTGGTGGGAGATGAACCCGCTGGGTTCGATGGCCGACGCGCTGCGGGGCGCGAACAATACGAACAACCGGCGGTGGGACGGGATCTGGGACGCCCGCTCGACCCGCAGCGACATTGGATGGACCCTCGAGATCGAGGTCCCGTTTCGCACGATGAATTTCAACCCCAACAGTGAGGGGTGGGGCGTCAACTTTCAGCGGACGATCGCCCGAAAGAACGAAGTGAGCCTCTGGATGGGCTGGCTGCGCAACCAGGGGTTGAACAGAATGAGCAATGCGGGTCTGCTGACCGGCATCCAGGATGTGACCCAGGGCCGTGGCCTCGACATCAAGCCGTACCTGGTGGGCACCTCCGAGTCGTTTCCGGGTCGCGGTGACCGAGCCGCCGCGAATGACGTGCAGGCCGGTGTCGATCTCTTCTACAACATCACGCCGAGCCTGCGAGCCAATCTCACCGTGAACACCGATTTTGCACAGGCCGAAGTCGACGCGCGCCAGCTCAACCTCACCCGTTTCTCGCTGTTGTTTCCGGAACAGCGTGATTTCTTCCTCGACGGCGCTCTGTTCTTCGATTTCGCGGCCGGAGACAGCCAGTCTCTGATTCCTTTTCAGAGCCGCCGGATAGGGCTCGACGAAGAGAACAGGCCGCAGCGGATCAACTTCGGCGGCAAACTGACCGGGCAGTCCGGGGCTTTCGATATCGGCGTCCTGCAGGTCCAGACCGGTGACGAGACCCTAGCAGCCCGTGGCAGAAGTGAGATTCTCTGACACAGTCGTAACGTCGGATTCGATAGCCACGTTGGGCTCGATATCCAGCTGACGGAGTTCATGATGCGTTTGAAGCGCCATCTGGACGCAGAAGAGCACGATTTGAGCGGCAAAGTATGCCGCAGACCGGTCCTGCAGGCTCCGTGGCGTGCCCTGCCCGAACTTCTGGCGCAGGATCAACGCCAGGTTCAAGGCCGCGTAGTGAACCAGGATCCGTTTCAGGATATTTTCCCGTCCTCGAAGGTGAACCCGTCGCATGCCGCCGGTTTCCAGACCGTGAGCGAAGGGTCGTTCCAGCATCATGCCGCGATGCCGCAACAACTCCTTGCCGCGTTCTCCACGGATTCGACGGCGATTGGCATAGACAGCCTGTTGTTCGTCCGGCTTGTTCTTCCAGCGGCGACGGCCCCGATCCGGTTCCGAGATGTAGGTGCGTATCCCCAATTCGCGAAGATCGACCATCGTTTCGTTGCTGTGATATCCCTTATCGGCGACGACTTCAGAAAACCAATCTTCTCGAATCTGCGCTTCGGTTTTCGGGTTGCTTGCCAGCTTCTCCATGTTCTCGGCCGTGCGGATCAACGTCTCTTTGATTGTCGTCGTATCCCCGGTGGCAGCACCCTGAACCGTCACCCCCAGCACGACGCCGGTCTTCATATCCACAGCGTGTTCCAGCTTGTGAGCCAAATGCGTGCGGCCGTCTTTCATCTTGGTGATCTGCGCATCCGCGTCGTCGGGATGCACCCAGTCGTCGTTCGATCCCTTCTTCGGCCGTTTCCGGTCCAGTCGCGCCAGTTCGGCTCGTGTCGGCGTTTCAATGCCCGAAGCGTGGGCCAACTCCTTCAGAAAGTCCTCATAACTGTTCCTGGTGTCTCGCCGCACGATCGACCGCATTGCCGCGTTCGCTTCCAGCGTCGTCGCGTCCACGCCAACCGTCTTCCCGTCGATCAACCCGTGCCCGGCCAGCCGCTCCAGCATCCAGTGGAACACCTGGGCATGGGTTTCCAGATCGATCAGCCGGCGTGTCCGCGACACGCTGGAATGATCCGGGGTACCATCGGTCAGCCCAATGCCCAGAAACTCCCGCAGGCTCAGCGAGTCGGCACACCGCTAGGCGATGCCGCGTTCCGAGTCAATCCCTTCGAAGTAGCCGACCAGCAGCATCCGAAAGTACACACCCGGCACGACACCGGGCCGACCCATCACCGGGGCGTAGAACTTCTGGCAGGCTTCTTCAACAAACGAGTCGAATCCGTCTTCTTCCAGAATCCGGTTCACCCGTTCGTAGAACACGTGTCCTTTGGTCCGCGGCAACTCCTGTGTCGCGATCCACAGCGATTCCTGGCGTCGTCTCTTTCGTCCCATGCCCATATCCCGTCCTCCTTCACTCATCATTCTTCGCGATACGGTCGCATCGGGTCCGTTTGAATCTGTGAAGTGGACTTTAACCACGGGCTGCTAGAGGCAGAAGGTGGCTCGCTTGGAGAGGACTTCACCGTCGTGCGCATCAAGCGGCGGATGTTCCGCGAATCTTACCTGGGCGGGTTGTATACGGTGCGTCACACTCGCGGTGGCGACATCGGCAACCGCCAGACACTCGGCCTCGACATGCGGCTGGCGACATCCACCTTCCTTGGCTCCGACAACCTGAGCGCGACCGGCTATTTCCTGCACACGACGAATCCCCTCAACACCGTCGGCAAGAGCTCAGCCTTTGGCGGGGTACTCGCATATCCGAACGATCCGCTGGACCTGCAGATCGGGTACCGGGAGATCCAGGAGAACTACGATGCGGCGATCGGATTCAATCGTCGAACCGGTTTCCGAATCATTAACCCACAGATAAACTTCGCGCCGCGGCCGAGTCAGCATCCATGGATCCGACGTTTCAATTTCGGGACAAAGATGGACGTGTTCCTCGACCCGATCGACAACCGGTTGTTGACCCGGGAAGTCGACATTACGGCCCTACAGATCGAGACACACAGGCAGGACTCGATCCAGTTTCATGTCCTCCCGACCTATGAGTTGCTCGATCGGGATTTCAACATCGCGCCTGATGTGACGCTTCCTACCGGCCAGGAGTACAGCTTCACCCGCTACCGCATCCAGGGAAGGACGACGAGCCGCCGCCCCCTCGCCGTGTCACCGCAGGTGGAGTGGGGCAGATTCTTCTCAGGCGATCGGTTGCGGCTCAACATGACCCTCAACTACCGCGCTGCGCCCGGGCAGATGTTCACCTTCACCAGCGAGTGGAATCGGGTATCGCTGGCCCAAGGGCAGTACTACACCAAGTTGTATCGCGCGATTGCCGAGACGCAATTCAACCCCAGAATCTCGCTCGTCAACAACCTGCAGTACGACACGCAGAGCGCCGTCATCGGCTGGCAGTCGCGCTTTCGCTGGATTGTGCGGCCGGGCAGCGATTTCTATTTCGTCTACATCCACAACTGGCTGGACGATCCGGTGACGGGTCAGACCTACACACTGGACCGCCGACTGTCTACAAAGCTTCTTTACACCCACAGGTTCTGAGGCCCTCGCCCGCAGTCACTGATTAATCCCGCATCTCTAGAGTCGGGCCAAACCAGTGCGGTGTGAGTGGCCCCCATACAGGCGGGTGGCCAATCACTATTCAGCCACGCAAATCATTGATATTTAAAGCCCCTTCATCCTTGGAGTCATTGCTGGAATTAACCGAACCGCGACCGGACTGCCCGCTGGTTCACGTGACTAGCACTCTGGTTCGCGGATAAGTAAAACAAGCGGGGTTTGTCGCAGCGGGTGGCAAGACCCACGGCGGGAATGTCGGAATCGGGGTCTGACGTTCAGTGGCACGTGGCAGAACCCAATCCCTTTCTCTCGTGGCGTGCAACCGCCCGGTAATCAAAACGATGGCTATTCGAGTCTGATGGAACTTTTGATCGGTAACGAAAAGTTGCCTTGTGTTTAGAAACGCGCTTCCTTGGACTCGATGCCGGCTCCCCTGAAGTTAATAACGTACGTTAAGATAATTGTTGACTGATCGTTCCATAATATGTGACCATTACGTCATGGTAGTTGGAAGACCGAGACAGTTTGATCCCGAAGAGGCGCTGGAGAAAGCGATGGGAACCTTTTGGGCCAAGGGCTACGAAGCCACCAGCGTGCAGGATCTGCTCGACGCCATGGGCATCAATCGTGGCAGCATGTACGATACCTTTGGCGATAAGCATGCCATCTTCATTGCGGCGTTGGAACACTACGTCACGGTTTTTGCCGCGCACTGGAAATCGGTACTCCACCAACCGGGGTCACCCTTGGGAAACCTCCGGACGATGCTCGATCAAGTGGCGACGATGGCGACCGACCGCCAACAGCGTGGTTGTATGATCACTAACTGCGCGATTGAGCTGGCTCCAAGGGATCCCGTCGTAGCCGACGCGCTCAAGGGGGTCTTCAACCGGTTCGACGATCTTATCCGTCACACGCTGGACCGGGCAGTGGAAGCAGGCGAGCTTTCGACCGCCGCCAACACTAGAGCCCTGACTCGCTTTCTGATCGCAACCATCCAGGGTCTGATCGTCCTAGGCAAATCGGCTCACGGCCGAAGGGAGCTGAATGAAGTCGTCGCCGTTGCTGTATCAGCACTGAAGTAAGCGCATATATTTTTTGGCTAGTTTTAGAACGTACGTTCCATAACATCTAGGAGACAACACAATGACAGCTCTGAAAGATTTCAATAGCGTTGCTCTGATCACAGTCGCCCGGGATTTCACTTCATCCCAGCGAAAGCGAAAGGGTACGAACTTCAGTTCCAAGTACGGGCCATGGGCTTTAGTAACCGGCGCCTCCGCGGGCATCGGCCGGGAATTCACAAGACAGCTGGCCGCCGAAGGGATGAACCTGGTCCTTGCCAGTCGCAGTCGGGAAAGGCTCGAACAGCACGGCCAAGATTTGGTAAGCGCCCATCCCATCTCGGTCCGGACTCTTCCGGTCGACCTGCGTGCGGTTGGCTCGGCGGAGGCTCTGGAAGAGGCAACCGCCGATCTCGAAATCGGCCTGCTCGTCAACAATGCCGGCATCGAAACTCACGGAGCCTTTTTGAAATCCAATCTCGACGCGGACAACGCGTTACTGCAGTTGAACGTGGTCCGTCCTATGGAACTGGCTCACCTGTTCGGACAGAAGATGGCCCGGCGGGCGAAGGGCGGAATCCTTTTCGTGTCGAGCACGCTCGGCTATCAATCGGTTCCCTACTTCGCGAATTACGCGTCATCGAAAGCCTACATCCTGTCTTTCGGCGAGGCACTCTACTTCGAACTGAAGAAGCAGGGTGTTGACGTGACCGTCCTGTCACCGGGCCTGACCAACACGTCAATGGCCACGGAAATGGATGGCGTGGACTTTTCGAAGACGCCGATCCCCCTGATGGATGTCGAACCGGTCGTCCGTACCGCGCTTCGCGCCCTCGGCCGCCGACCTTCGGTAATCCCTGGAACGACCAACAACGTCATGGCGTTCCTCAGTAAACGCATCCTTTCGCGTCGCGGAATCTCGCGAGTGTTCAGCGGACTCGCGCGGAAAGCGATGCAGCCCGAACTGCTTTGAAGAGAGCCGTTTCAAGAACCCGGGCCTTGTTTAGGAATGATAGTTCAGCAACTGAACCTCTAGGAGATAGAAATGAAAATGAGAATAGGAATCGTGACAATGCTTCTTTTGACTGTGGTTGTGCCGGCGACGGCCCTGCAGCGCCCTCAGACACTCGCAGGCCCCGAGGGCTTCATCCCACCGCCGCTACACCCAGAAGGTATTACGCTAGAAGCGGTGCCGCTCGGAAACGACACCTACAGTCTGATCTCGAATCATCCCGGTGTCGACAACAGTGGATTTATCGTCGGGAACCGTGGCGTCCTCGTCATCGATGCTCACATCAACGGCGATATGGCGCGCCAGATACAGAACGCCGTCCGACGTGTGACGTCGAAGCCGATCCTCTATCTGGTCAACACGAACTACCACGGAGACCACACGTTCGGTAACTATGCCTTCCCGGCTGACACCCAAATCGTTGCCCATCGCGAGACGGCGCGCCAGATGAAGGGCTTCGAGGAAGAGCAACGATTCCTCCTCGCGACGGTAAACGGTGACGGCACAGTCTTCGAAGGCGTCGAACTTCGGCTTCCCGATCTCGAATTCGAAAACCATATTCGGCTCGACCTGGGAGGGCGCCAAGTCGACGTGTACCACTTCGGTCCCGGGAATACCGTTGGCGACACGGTGGTCTACGAGCCCCAAACCCAGACCGCATGGACCGGAAACCTCGTCATCGGCGAGGGAACCATTCCCTTGCTGATCGAGGGTCGGCCGAGAGCATACCTGGAAACGATTTCCCGGTTCGCCAGCACATTGGAGGTTCGGACGATCATACCCGGTCACGGCGTCCCCACCACCGCCGCGATCTTCGGCCGATATGTTCGATACCTCACGCAATTGATCGAAACCGTACGCCAAGCGAAACGTTTGGACCATTCACTAGCGACCGTGTTGGAGAACGATCTGGAACCCGAGTACCAATTACCACCAGAGTTAGCTGCAGCATGGCCGTTCATCGCCGGTCTACATCAGTGGAATCTTCAGAAGGTCTATCTAGAACTGGCGGGTCATTGAAGCGTGATGATTCGGAGCAACGGCCCCGAATCGTTCGCAGCCATGATTACCAAGGGGGGGAACAATATGCAAGCAAGTAAGTCAACTCAACGACAACCATCTGGAAGATCAGATCCGGCACTCGACGCAGCCTCTGCTGGTCGATATCTGGGCTGAATGGTGCGGGCCGTGTCGCGCAGTCGCACCAATCTTGGAGGAACTGGGTGACAGCAACCGAGGCCGAGCAACAATTGGCAAGCTGGATGTTGACGAGAACACGTCGTCCGCCTCCCGCTACCGTGTCCAGGCAATCCCGACACTCATTCTCTTCAAGGACCGGAAAGAACAGGAACGACTGGTCGGCGCGCAGTCCAAACAGACGATCATGGATCTACTCGATCGATATGCAGCCTGATGATCGATTGATCGCTTTATCGTCTCGCACTGCAGATTCCGGAGTTGCAATGTAGTCTCCGAAGGTAGCGCGAGACACTCACTCATTCAAAAAAGGAGACGGTATGACACTCAGTAACGAAACAAGCAACGTTGGTACGAGAATGGAGACAGAGCAGGACGTGATCGCCAGAGTCGTCCAATATTACATCGATGGCGCACGGTCCGGGAAAGGTGCCGACATGAAACCCGCAAGTTGTGTGCGTCAAGTTCTGCAAAAAGTATTTCCGAAAAATTCAGTTCTTGAGTGTCGATCGCCGTCGGGCCTGTGGGAATGTGGGAAAGCTGAACGTTTTTGGCGAAGCTTTTCCAAGCCTCAGAGGGAATCCGCGCCTTTTGGCGGATTTCCTCTGAGGCGTCATTTCCATCAGGCCTCTGCGTTTCTTTCTTTTTTGGTTCTTTTTCTTTCTTTCGTCCCCTCGAAAGTTTTCCACAGCGATTGTTCGCTCCAGAATGCTCTGTAATCGCCGATCGACATCCGAGTCGATCATTGGGGTCGGCCCGTTGGGACGCGTTTAGGCAGCCGGCGTCTGACGGTGCCAGTCCCTTTTGTGTTCCTTCAACAGGTCCATGTTCAAGTAGCGGATCGCTTCGATCCAGTTCTCGTGCGTTTCGGTGGTCAGCGCCCGAATCAAACGCAGACAGCTGGCTGCGTTGGGGAATATCCGCACCACGCGCGTTCGCCGTTTGATCTCTTCGTTGAGCCGTTCCAGCATATTGGTGGATTTCATGTGTTTGTGATGCTGAAGCGGCAGCGTGTAGAAGCTTAGTGTCTCGTCGATATTGTCTTCGACCCAGTCGCAGAGTTTGGAATATTTCTGCCCCCACTTGCTCAACCATGTCGCCAGGTCCTGCCGCACTTCCTGGAGGTCCCGCCGGTCGTAGAGCCAACGCAGTTCCTGGAGACAATCGTCATCGGCTTTGCGCGGCAGATAATCCAATGCGTTTCTCAGAAAGTGGACGTAGCAGCGTTGCCAGATCGCTTCGGGCAGGACTTCTGCGATGGCTTTCTTCAACCCGGCATGATCGTCGGTCACCACGAACTCCACGCCGCACAAGCCGCGTTGTTTCAAACTCAGTAACAGTTCCCGCCAACTGGTCGTGCTTTCCCGTTCCGCCAGTTCCACCGCCAACACACCGCGCCTCCCGTCCCAGTTGATTCCGATCGCCACCAGAACTGCTCGGCTCCGGATGACCCCGTCTTCGCGCACCTTCTCGTAGCGCGCATCCAGAATCAGGTACGGGTATTCTTCCTCCAATGCTCGCGTCGCAAACTTTTTCAGCTCCGTGTCCAGTGTCTTATTAATCCGGCTGATCGTGCTGGCCGAAAACGAATGCCCGCATAATTCTTCGGTGATGGCCTTGACCTTGCGCGTCGACACGCCCTGCACGTACATCTCGGCCAAGCTGGCCACCAAAGCTTTCTCGCTGCGTTGGTAGCGTTCAAACACTTCCGTGCTGAACCGCCCGGCCCGGTCCTGCGGCACGCGCAGCTCCAGCTTGCCCACCCGCGTGACCAGGTCCCGCCCGTAATAGCCACTCCGATATCCGGTCCGCCCCGCCGTTCGTTCACTCTTGGCCGCGGCCACAACCTGCTCCATCTCCCCCTCGAGAATTTCCTGAACCACCTCCTGCACGACGCTTTTCAGCAGATCCTTTTCCTCTCCTAACAGTTCTTTCCAATCCACTCCCTTTCGCTTAATCTTAGTTCGGGCCATCGGTTCATCTCCTTCGTTTCAAAGTTGTTGGTTGCCAACTTTCTCGGAGATACCCTGGCCCCTTCCTATTTCAGGACCCCTTTTTTGCAGAAACTCTGAAACATAACCAACCCGCATTCCATCCGGACGCGACGATCTTCGGTTATGTCGGTGCCGACCTGTTCGCCGGCCCCATCCAGCGGCTCTTTGACTGGAACGACCAGAACGGTGCAGCGACCGGGCTCCAAGCAAGGATCGCTAGCATCGACCTAGTCGAGACGGTCGCCACCGTGCGGCTTGAGCTCGACAACTGGACCGGCCACCGTTTCACCGATTTGTTCACGCTGCTAAAAGTCGACGGGGAGTGGAAGATTATGAACAAAGTCTTCCATCTGCACGCCTAGGAAGTAGCGAGGATATCGCGGACAATGCCGCTCTCATCCCGGCCTTCTACCTTGTCCAACGAGGAGGTCGGGAAGGAATGTAGCAATGCGCAAGGATCGAAACACGTCGAGTAGGCAGGAGCTAAATCCTCCGTCGGAGGTAAGGAAAGTACGAGCCAGTCCACATATCACGGTTCGAGAAAGGTGAAAAACTCTTCGTTGTTGCTGAGGGCAAGTACAGCCTAGGCAAGTGACTGTTTGATTGCGTTCAACTCCCGTCTTGTGCGTCATTTACTGAGATTTTGCGGCTCCCTCAGATAGACGCTAATTAGTGACTAAATCGCGTCGCTCACACTGGCGAGATTAAAATCCCGGACTTTAAGGGGAGGTACAACAACAGGAGGTCCATAGGCGCCTTCACCGGAGGCGACACGCCGGGGGATGCCTATCATCTCAATATTGGCGAGCATTTCGGTTATCGACTGATTGAATCGAAAGTTGGTGACCGGGCGGGTGATCCGCCCATCCTCGATCAAAAACGTACCATCCCGGGTCAGACCGGTGTAGGAGATGGTCCGGGGGTTGAGTGCGCGAATGTACCAGAGTCGGGTGATCAGGACCCCGCGCCGTGTTTCCCTCACCATGTCGTCCAGTGTCGCGTCTCCGCCCGACATGATGCAATTGCCTGCACTGGTCCGTGGGGCCACATCGTTTCGATCTGCCCAGAATCTCGAATACTGGAGACCCTGGAGTACGCCGTTCTCGATCCACACTTCACGGGTGACTGGAAGACCAGCACCCGTGAACGGTGCCCTTTCGGCGTTTGTTTCCGCCGGATTGCTCGACAGCGTGATGCGTTCGTCGAAGAGTTGCTCACCGATGCGGTTTCCGCCGCCAGACTTCGAGAAAAAACTGCGCCCTTCATCTGCGGATCGCGCACTGAGTGAGAACATAAGCCGCATCATCAGGTTGCCTACGGCGGTTGGCTCCAAGATCACGTCGTAAGTGCCTGGATCAAGTGCGGTCTTGCCTTGCCACTGATCGCACTTGGCCACCGCGTCGGTCACAATTCGTTCCGATTCGATCGTTTCCCAGTCGGCACCCTCGTCTCCAGCCCATCCCGACGAGCTTCCGTCGGTTGTCCGTACCGTCAGCGTTGAACTCACGCCGGTCCTGCGGTAGTGGCCGAACGCGCCGTTAGAAGTGGCGACGGACTGCGAGCCCGCGTTCACCGAAATGAACCCGGATGCCACGGTATCGGCTTCTTCCGCGGCGCTGATCGCCAGAGACGCGGCCTGGGCTCGCGCTTCGGTCGTCAGAGTGCCAGTGCTTTCGTAGTAGCCGTCAACCGACTCGTATTCCTGTTCGCCCAACTCGGGCAGATACTCCGGATTTTCGGGTGCGATCCGTGCGAGAGCTTCGGATTCGCTGACAGCGCGCTCCATTGACTCATCATCCAGGCGATTGGTGCTGACCGATGCGACGCGCTTTCCGAAAACGCTCGTGATGGAGAGGTTGGTGTCCACCGAAGCACCCGCTGTCGTGATCCTGTTGATCGCAGTCCGCGTGTTGGACCGTGTTTCCGAAGACACATTCACGCGAGTGTGGTCGGCGCTCGCGAATCCCATCACCTTGTCCGTGATTTCGCGTGCACGGTCCTGTGTCAGTCCGTGTCTGCCTGTGGAGTCGGTCTGCATCGGTCTATGTCGTATTTAGTATGCTGATGTCTCGGAACAGCGCGATCGGGCAACCGTGTGAAACGGCATTAGACTGCGGCGGCTGTCCTTTCCCGTCATTGAACGTGGCACCGATCTGGTAGGTGTCCTGGCCGCCCAGTAGCGCGAGGGAATTCCAGAACTCGGGTGTTCGTCCCTGGTATGCCACGTCGCGCAGCATCCGGATTCGGCGGCCGTTCCGTATCTCCCAGAACGTCTGGCCGCCAAACTGGAAGTTGTAGCGTTGCTGATCGATCGAATACGATCCGTTACCCTCGATATAAATTCCGCGTTCGGTTTCGCCGATCACGTCGGCTTCACTCAGGTCTTGCTCGTTCGCCATGAGGCTGATGTTGGGCATGCGTTGGAACGGGATTGCCCACCAACCTTCGCCATAGGCAGTTCCCGTGCTTTCGGTGACACCGGTCTGATCGGAGATCCAGTCCGCTGATTCCCGTGTCGTTTGGTAGTTCACGAATATTCCCCGGTCGACAATGTCCCAGGCGCGGGCCGGAACACCTTCGTCATCCCATCCGCAGGTGGCTAGGCCTCCAGACTCGGTCCGGTTGCCCTGGATATTCATAAACTCCGGCCCGTAGCGGAACTGATTGAGAACGGCTTCGGGAGGGGCGAGAAAGGAGGTCCCGGCATAGTTGGCTTCAAAGCCGCGCGCCCGGTCGAGTTCGGTCGCATGGCCGATGGATTCGTGGATCGTGAGCCACAGGTGACTCGGGTGCAAGACCAGATCCCACTGTCCCGGATCCACAGGTGTGGCCGTAAGTTTCATCACGGCTTCTTCAGCCCACCGCAGGGCGTTCTCGACCATCTCGAGGCTGAGGACATATTCCCAACCGCCGCCCATTGGCGATAGGCTGGCGTTACGAATCTGGAAGTCGGAATTGTCATCCGAGACCGCGGTGACGTTGACCGACGGGAACATCCGATAGAAAGTTTGCTGAATGATGGATCCATCGGTGGTGCCCAGAAGCCGGCTGTCTCGAACCGAGTTCACCCTTGACGTGACAAAACGGACGCCGGGTACACGAAGAGCTTCTTCGTTGACCTGAAACAATAGGTCGGCCTTTTCCTCGACCGGGACCGTAAACGGGTCGATCTCGTGCGGGGTGATCCAGCGTCCATCAGGCACGGCGTCGGTGGGAGCCAGAGTCGTTTCGACCGGGTTGATGCTATTGTTGGCCGCGGCGATCGTCACTGCTTCCCGCGCAGTCTGTGTGATCGAATCCGGAGAGAGGTCGCGGGTGGCTGCAAATCCCCATGAACCTCCGACCAGAGCCCGAATTCCGATTCCGTAGCTTTCAGTCTTGCTGACGCGGGTTATCTGGCGCTCGCGAGTGTTGATGCTCTCCCAGTTGCTCCGCGTGATGCGGACGTCGGCATAATCGGTGCCTGCGGACTGCGAGGCATCAAGCGCACGCAACACGGATTCGAGTTCCCCTGCATCCGGCCCTGGCGCGGCGGTTTCCTGAAACGCGGATGCCGGATTCCACGCGCCGTTTACAAGAATCGTGCCGGCGGCACCGGCCATTTTCACAAAGTCTCGGCGGTCGATCTTCTTGTTCATAATTTCGGGCACAGCAAACAATTAGACCACCCATACTAGTTGGATTAATCCCGCAATGTCTCCAGAATTCGACTACTCAGGAGTTGGAAGAATCGGTAAACGCTACGGCGATTTTCGGGAGTGTAGCCCGTCAGAGCATGTGGCACAGACTCCTCTGAAAAGCTGAGAGACACTTTCGGGATCGAAACGATCTCAAGGAGGATCGGATGAGAAAGAAAGTGTCGGCAGAAGATCGAGTGCGCGAGATCCGTCGAAAGAGGCGGAAGAAGTACTCGTCGGGAAAAACACGGATTGTGTTTGAAGGGCTGCGAGGCGAAGAAGGCGACCACTCGCCTCAAGGCACCGGCACCCGTTCCTGCCGTTCCGGAACCGTCTTCATCCGGTGGGCGCCGGCCTCTTCGGAAACCCGTGTCAGAGCGTCGATTGATCCCCTGATATCGTTCATCGCGAACAGAACGCGTCGTCCCCAATCGCCAACCGTCATTGCTCTTTTATCTGGGAAGGGTGTCTTATTTCGTCTATGCTCACACGAACGTCTGTGACCCGGTCTGGGAAGCTTTATCCCACCGACGTCGAGTTGTGAAGGAGCACGAACAGTCCGATAGATGGCGGGGTTGACGCCTCATGCTGAGGCGTCCTGTAATCGATATGATGACGCACTATGAGCATCGCCGTGGAGCAGGGTTCAAAGTGATGCGAATCGGGCTCCGGGGCGTCCTGATCGCTGGCTTCGCCGCCGTTGCACTGTGGATGCACGGTCCCGCGGCCCTGGCTCAGACCGAGGGCTACACCCCGCCCCGAACCGCGGACGGACGACCAGACCTCAACGGCATCTGGCAGGCCCTGAACTCCGCCAACTACGACATCGAAGCCCATCCCGCGAGACCGGCCCTGGCCCTCATCCCGGCACCGCAGCGTGCCGACGTTCCCGGCACGGGCCGGTCCACCCCGGTCGAGCTTCCGGCACCGGAGCTGCGTGCGCTCGGCGCGGTCGGGGCGGTATCCGCGGGCGAGGGCGTCGTGGTTGGGGGTGAAATTCCCTACCAGCCGTGGGCGGTGGCCAGGAAGCAGGAGAACGCGGAACAGTGGCTGGAGCGCGACCCCGAGATCAAGTGCTACATGCCCGGCGTGCCGCGGGCGACGTATATGCCGTATCCGTTTCAGATCCTGCAGGGAAGCGATAAGATCCTGATTGCCTACGAGTTCGCTGACACGACGCGAATTATTCATATGGACGAGGTTGGAGACAGCCCCAGTCCCACCTGGATGGGATGGTCGCGTGGCCGCTGGGAGGGTGATACCCTCGTGGTCGACGTCACCGGCTTCAACGACCAGACCTGGTTCGACAGAGCCGGTAATTTCCACGGCGACCGGTTGCACGTCGTCGAACGCTATAGCCCGGTCAGCCCTTACCATCTCATATACGAAGCCACGATCGAGGATCCGGATGTGTTCACGCGGCCCTGGACGATCAGGATGCCGCTCTACCGGCGTTTCGAGGCCGATAAGCAGTTGCTGGAGTTCAAATGCGTCGAGTTCGTGGAGCAGCTGTTGTACGGCGAGGTCGGCGTCATCAATCCTGCGACCGGCGAGAGAAATGAGTAGGAGGAGGTTTCTGATGGACCGACGACACGGCTTGGGGGCGCATGCCCTCGTGGCCGCTGCCATGTTTGCGCTGTTCGTAGCGGGACCGCTTGCGGCTCAGACGCCCGCGGTCACGGACATTCAGACGGATGCCCAGAGCTGGCAACAGCCCCGTACTGCATGGGGTGATCCCGATCTGCAGGGTGTATGGAGATACGAAGCGACGATCCCGCTGGAGCGTCCGGCGGAATTCGAAGGACGGGCGTTCTTGACCGATGCAGAGATGGCCGAGATCGCGCGAGTGGAAGAGGAGCTTGCGGCTAACCGGCTCGCAGGTCTCGACGGCGTCGCCGTGGGTCGCCGAACGGTCGATGAATCCCCTATCCGGGGCAATGAGTACAACATCTTCTGGCAGGACCACGGTCGGGCGAGGCAGGTGCACCGGCAGACGTCTCTGATCGTCGACCCGGAGGACGGAAGGCTGCCCTACACGGCCGACGCGCTTGAAGCGGCCGCCCGCTCGGGTGCACGCTACGGGGTCGGTCCATACGAGTCTTTTCTGGATCCGGATACCGGCGAACGCTGCCTGACCGACGGTGTCACCGCGATCATGTGGCAAGGCCCCAATGGCGGCCACAACCGCATCGTGCAGAGTCCCGGATACGTGACGATTCTTCACGAGGAGTACCGCGATCGGCGCATTATCCCCCTCGACCCGCTTCCGCAGGGGAACATCCGCCAGTGGTTGGGGCACGCAGTGGGGCGTTGGGAAGGGGACACGCTGGTCGTCGAGACCACGAATTTCCTCGATCGGACCAACTACGAGTGGGCGAGCATCTGGACGCGGGCTTCCGAGAGCCTGCGCCTGGTGGAACGCTTCATGCGCGTGGGCGCAGACGAGATCGAGTACACCATCACGGTCGAGGATCCGAAGACCTTCACGAGACCCTGGACGGCGGTCATGCCGATCTCGAGACTTGCAGCCGGCACACAGATTTACGAATACGCCTGTCACGAAGGCAACTACGCGCTGCCGAATATGCTGCGAGGCGCCCGCAACGACGCGGCGACCGGAAACTCGGCATCGCCAGAGTAGGAACAAGGGAGACTTTCATGCGCACCCACCTCATCATACTGCTTGCCGGATTGGGCCTCGTCCTGACCGCCGCGCCGGTGTCGGCGCATCACGCGTTTGCGGCGGAGTTCGACGCGAATAACCCGATCGAATTGCGTGGCACGATCGCGAAGGTGGAGTTGATCAATCCGCACTCGTGGATTCATCTCGATGTGGAGACCTCCGACGGCACCGTGGAGTGCTGGATGATCGAAGGTGGACCGCCTAACGCGCTTTTCAGGCGGGGCTTCACACAAGCCTCGCTGCCGATCGGAGCGGAGATCGTGGTTGAAGGATTCCGGGCCAGGGATGCGTCATCTTTGAAGGCAAACGGCAGAGATATCACGTTCGCCGATGGCAGCCGGCCGTTCGTCGGATCGTTCGGCACCGTCTCGCCGAGATAGGGGCGCCATCCGGCCGAGAGATCAGACAGCCCGGTCGGCCCCGTAACCACACCTTCGTGGTCCGAACTGCGGGCAATCCCCCCGATCTCGCACCTGCTCTCGCACGGGCGGTGGCTGAAATCGAGCCTTCACAACCGGTTTACAGCATGCGATCCCTGGAAGGAATCGCAGACCGATTCTTCCTATGAATCTTCCGGTTCCCTTTTCTTCCGTGGTCCACATTCCAAAAGCATGGTCCTGCCAATGGTCCACCATGGAGTGGAGCCATTTGGCGGACTGCTCCCTCGTCAAACGATCTCCGGCTAAGGACGTATAGCGCATGACCTCAGGTTCAGCGCATAACGCGGACCAGGCGCCGACATCGTTTTCTCGGAACTGACGGAGTATCAATCGCTGTGTTTCAAAATTCACGATATCGACGTCCTAGAAAAGTTGGGAAGTTGCTGCTTGCGCCGATCACTCTATCTTGCGACGCAAGCGAAGTTCAACAGGGAGGCCGTCTCCCCAGCCGTATTTATGCCTCGCTAGTCGGCGGACTTCATCGTACAGCTCGCCATCCTCATTGGGATCGAGGACACGGCCGACTGCGCTGTACTGGCGGCTGGCCAACCTGATCTTCACCTCCGGGCCTGCGAGGACGTTTTGTACCCAGTTGGCTTTGTAGCCGTGCTCAGCCAAGACGTACAGCCGGTCATCCCGTTCGACGAACCAGATTTCGATTTCGCGTGGACGGTCAGTCTTGCGGCCGATTGTAGTCAGATATAGAAACGTTTCGTCGAGAGAATCGCCAAGCATACCTACAGATTGTACAAGGTGTTATGTGTATCCCCAGCAGCGCTCCGGAGGTGAAGTGTGGCGGCTTCATCGCTGACGATCAGCTTTTACGAAACAGATTGGATTCTGGCGAAGCACAGATCATAGTTCGCGCACGGTGGGGAAGGGTTGCCGATGAATTTGAGTGCAGGAAAGTGCCGAGCGCAGCAAGGCGGGGTGTTCCCATTGCCATCATCTTGAGAGATGCGGCTTCGAAACCACTCCGCCCCTGCTGTCTACTCCTTCTGGTTTAGGCCTAAGCTCCGCGCACGTATTGGTTGAACCAATAAACGGTGCGCTCCCAAGCCTGCTCTGCCGTGACCTTGTTGTAGCGTGCCGGCGTGGCGTCGTTGAAGAAGCCATGAACGGAATCCGGATAAATGTGGCCTTCATGCGGGATGTTGTTGGCCCGCAATGCCGCCTCATATTCGGGGTATGCGTTGACCAGACGTTCATCGAGCCCGCCGTGGTGAATGAGCATCGCCGCCGAGATTTGCGGCACGTCCGACACGTCGGGCCCGCCGCCATAAAACGGGGCGGCCGCCGCCAGATCCTCCCCTAGCAGTACCGCCAGGGTATTGGACATGCCTCCGCCGAAGCAGAAACCGGTTACGCCGATGTTCCCCGTGCAGTCCGGACGTGCTTTCAACCACTGCGCGGCGGCGACTAAATCCTGGGTCAGCCGCTGGCGATCGATACCGCGAAACAGCTGGCCGCCTCTGTAGTCGTCGCCCGGATAACCGCCGACTGTCGCCAGCGCGTCGGGCGCAAATGCCATGAAATTCTCCAGCGCAAAGCGCCGCGCTACGTCCTCGGTATGCGGATTCAATCCCCGGTTCTCGTGAATGACGACAATTCCGGGCAGCCGCTCCGGGGTGTCGCTGCGTGAATCGGCGCCGAATGGCCGGACGAGATAGCCGCTGATGAACCCATTTCCATCGGGTGAGGGCACCCTCTCGTAGGTCGCCGTGATCCGCTCGTCATCTTTGGCAACCTGCTGCCCCAGCGCGTAGTTCGGCATCAACGCGTCGACAAGCGCCGCGGCCGTAAGACCGGCGACAGCGTAACGCTGCACCCCTGCTAAAAAGTCACGGCGACTGACTTCTCCGTGAATGTAATCCGTGTACAGTTGTACCGCTTCCGCGGGAATCTTCTTTTGTTCCATTGATGGCTCCTTTGTTCCATTGATGGCGTCTTTCGCCGGGTCGAGGATATCACTGCTTGGCCTACTTCTGAACCATGTAACTGAATTGGCAACCGGCAGCGCCCGGCTTTGTCTGCCGCATACCGGGTCCTCCTTATCGCGCAAGAACCTCCGATACACGTTGGCGAAGCGATGGGATCAATTCGGCTTCGAACCATGGATTTCGGCGCAGCCATATGTTGTTTCTCGGGCTGGGGTGAGGCAGCGGCACCGTGTGTGGCCAATAGCTGCGCCAGGACTTTACCAACTCGGTTACGGATGAACTCGCATCACCAAAGTGGTAGGCCTGGGCGTACTGTCCGAGCACGAGGGTCAGCTCCAGGTGTCGAACCTTTCCGAGAAGCTGTTCGCGCCAGGCGGGCGCGCATTCGGGTCGTGGCGGAAGGTCTCCCGACTTTCCCGAACCCGGGAAACAAAAGCCCATCGGCAGAATTGCGATTCGCTTCGGGTCGTAGAACACCTCGCGTGTGACACCCAACCACTCGCGCAAGCGATTACCGCTGGCGTCATCAAAAGGCACGCCCGAGTCATGAACCTTCCTTCCCGGCGCTTGCCCCGCAATCAGAACCCGCGCGTTGGGGTGCAACTGAAGGACGGGCCGGGGCCCAAGCGGCAAGTCGGCCTCGCAGAGAGTGCAGGCCCGGACCTCCGTTAGTAAGGATGCAAACGATGTCATTTATGGTCGTCCCACTCTAACCTTCATGCATCAGGAACGCTGCGTTGTGGTCCAGGTCGTAGCGATGCCGTTGTACTTCCGCCATTTTTTGGCTCTCCACGCGTAACACCACTGTATGACCTTCCGCGACGTTGCGTGTGGTGTGTGCTTCGCCAGGTAGGAAGTAGGCTACCTCGCCCGCCCGTTGCACGAACTTTCCCTTGGGGATGAGCCGTGGATTCAGTGGACCGGCGGCGTAGTCCCAGCCGTAGCGGACCTGTTCGATGGCTCCCTCGTAGACGCCGTAAACAACCCACCCGGCGCCGTGGTCGTGAAGCGGTCGGTAGAAACCGGGTGTGGCGGCCCGACATGTGATGTGGAAACCGGGCAGGGGGTCACCTACCTGAGCGTCGCTGTATATGCTGCCGCCGAGAGCATCGTAGCCGCCCGTGTTCAGGCGATCCTGGATCCAGCCGCCGCTCGCCAGCAAGTGCTGCATCAGTGCGGCCACCGCATTGGGGCGGGCGGGCACGCCTGTGTTGCGGTTGAAGGCCTGTCGTATGTCGGCTGTGAACTGATCCAGGCTGTAGCTCTCGCTGAGAGTCATGGATGGCCTCCTTCGATCCGCTCGCGGAGCATTCGTACAACTGACCGGCGAGTGCGGCAAGCATAGGATGGGTGCGCGTCGCTGGTCACTCCTAACGCTTCCCTTTCTTCTCTCCTAGAGGTCCCGGTAAGCCGGGAAACCGGGGATTGAGCTGGCTTCCTTGACCGCGCGGATTATGGCGTCGGCCAGCACTTCGGCTGCGAGTGCGCCCACGGTTCCTAGATTGGCCGCGGTCTCGGAGGTTCCCATCGACAGCGCAAACACCGTGTCCCCGTCTGCGGGTGTGTGCGCCGGATAGATTGTTCGAGCCAGGCCGTCCTGGGCCATCTGTGCAACCTTTGTCATTTCCGTTTTCGTAAACCTTGCGTTCGTTGCGACCGCGCCAATCGTCGTGTTTTCCCCGACCGTTGCTGAAGCGTCCTGCCCGGTCAGGACCATCTGCCGTGTGTCGACGAAGCCGGAGCCATCCTCGCTCCGCGCCCCCGCGATGATCTCGCCGGTGGCTGGATCGATTACGTTGCCGACGCAGTTGACGGCGACGATGGCGCCAACGACGAGGCCGCCGATTCTGTGACTGGAAGTTCCCAGGCCCCCTTTCATCGCTTGATTGAGACCCGCTGTTTTGCCGACTGTCGCTCCGGCTCCGGCGCCGACGTTGCCTTCGACGACTGGATCGGAGGTGGCCTCGGTTGCTGCCCGATACCCGGCATCGGCGTCCGGCCAGATCGAAGCGTCACCGAGGTTGAGATCGTAAAGTATGGCTGCGGGTACGATCGGAACGTTTACAGCCCGTGTCGGGTAACCCACTCCGCGCTCGCGTAAATACCGGACCACACCGGTGGCAGCATCCAGACCAAAAGCGCTGCCACCGGAAAGCAAAATGGCGTGGACTTCTTGTACGGTGTTGACGGGACTGAGCAGATCGGTCTCCCGAGTTCCCGGGGCGGAGCCCCGTACGTCGACGCCGGCTACGGCTCCGGCCTCGGTCAGGATGACCGTGCAGCCGGTGGGCCTCTGCGAAGACGTGAAGTGACCGACCCGGATACCCTCGACGTCGGTGAGGCTATTCCTGTTCTGAGTGTTGTTCTGGAGGGCCGGATGCATCAGGTATGCCGTCCCGCCCAGCAACGTCTTTCCGAATAATCTGCGATTCATCATCTTTCTAAAATGGTTCTAATGTCCTCGGTCAGAAGTCCCATCTTTAATAGTTTCGTCATGGTCAGAACAGTTCATCTTCTTACTCTAGACGCACGGGCTCGCGTCTTCACTCTGAAAGCGGTCCATCCGCACGTTTTGACCGGTGCGGGTCGATCTGGGACCCACTTAAACTTTCCGTCGATCCCCATAGGCCTCGCCATCATGATGATGGTGAGGGTCGCCGATCGTTCAGACAGGATGTCTGAACGAACGATCGAGCGAAATCCTATATCGCGAACTTCTGACCGAGGACACTAAGATGGCCTCTCTGTCTTCCGGTCATGATTCCACCGGGCGAAGGTTAATGCAATCGCACAAATGATTCCGATCGCATACGGAGTCAAAATGCCAATACCCGCACCATCCGTCCAGACATATACGACGACGGTGATCGAGACGGAGCCGACTACCGTCCAGAGCGCCGTTCCTGCCTTGGGAACCTTCGAATAAAGACCGGCGAGTGTCGGAACGAAAAGCGCGACGCCCAACAGTCCGTAAAAGATCGTCAGTCCCTGAATAATCGAAGGCAGGACTATCGCCAGTGCGATCGCCATCAGGCCGCCGGTCAGGGCCGCCCCACGGCTGACCTGCAAGAGCTGACGCTCGCCGGCATCGGGCTTGAGAAACCTCTTGTAAAGGTCGACGCTGAGTGATGTCGACAACATGAACAGAATAGCGTCCGATGAGCTCAGTTCGGCCGACAGGATTGCCGCCAGTGCCAAGGCGCCGACTCCTGCCGGCAGTAGTTCAACCATGACCTGCGGCAGGGCGAGTTCCGGATCAGTGAGGGCAGGGAAGTTCGCGTAAGCGACCATGCCAAAGAAAGCGGGGACGAAGGCGAACAACAGCAAGCCGAGGGCGTTCAGGTTGATGCCGATTCGCACAGCGCGTTCGTCGCGTGCTCCATAGAGTTTCTGAATCAGGCCCGGGGATACGATGAATGCGGGGACCAGCAACACCAGGTATGCGAGTATGCCGCGCGGTCCAACTCCGTTCAGACTCGAATAGGAGGGATCCCGGGTCGAGGACAGCGTCTCTCCAAGAGCCGCCCATCCTCCGCTCGCCTCCAGTGTAAAAGGGATGGCTACAAGAAACCCGACGAGCATGAACACCAACTGGACAGCGTTGACACGCGCCGCGGTCGACAGACCTCCAGCCGTGAAGTAAACCATCACGACCACACCTCCGATCACGCATCCTTGCCACTTCGGCCACCCCACAACGATCTCGAGAATTCGGGAGATCGCAATAAGTTGTACTGCAAGTATGGCCAGTGTGCCGACCCAGAGCAGCGAGGCGACGATTCCCCGAACGGCCCGGTTGTAGCGATGGTCCAGGAAGTCGCCCATCGTGTGAAGATCGTGCTGCTTCGCAATCCGCCAGATTGCTGGCCCGACGAAGTTAGCCAGGATGAGCGACCCTATTCCCGCGCAGCCGACCCACCACCAGGCCGATAGGCCCAACTGATATCCGATGCCGGCCGCCCCGACCGTTGAACCCGCTCCGATATTGGCCGCGAGGAAGGTCGTGAAGATGAGGCCGGGTCCCAGATTGCGGCCCGCTACAAGAAAATCTGCAGCACTCCGGACCTTGCGCGATACCACGAGTCCGAAAACGATGATTCCGATCAGGTACGCGATCAGCAGAGTGAGTTGGAGGGTCATTCTTCAGCCGGCACAGCCGCAGTGGTGGATGAGATTCCCAAGCACGGACTGCTACACTTGATGACGTTCAAAGGTCGCAAAAATAGAATGAAAAACTGGATTCAGGAAAACATACCTCTATCTCCATTGACAACCCTTGGGATCGGCGGACCCGCGCGTTACTTCGTCGAAGCGCGTGGGGAAGAGGCTGTCCTGGATGCGATCGAGTTTGCACAAACGCGTGAACTGCCCCTCATGATTCTGGGTGGAGGCAGCAATCTGCTCGTTTCCGACAGAGGCTTTCCGGGTCTCGTGCTACAGGTTCGAATCGGTGGATTGGATATAACAGAGACCGGAGAAGGTTTCTTAATGCGTGCGGGATCGGGCATCGATTGGGACGAGGTTGTGGACCAGTCGGTGGAGCGGGAGCTGTTCGGTATCGAGTGTCTGAGCGGGATCCCCGGTTGGGTCGGAGCAACGCCTATCCAGAACGTCGGTGCCTACGGACAGGAAGTCTCCGAGGTCATTACCCGTGTGCGCGTGTACGATCGCCAGAAAGAGATTGTTCGAGAACTGTCTTGGGCGGACTGCGATTTCAGTTACCGGACCAGTGTCTTCAATACGACGGCGCGCGGCTGCTACATCGTCTTAGCTGTTGAGTACGACTTGAAGAGCAAGGGTCGCCCGAAAACAGACTATCCCGATCTCAAGCGATACTTCGAAGGCCGGTCGGATCCGAATGTTGCCGAAGTTCGGGATGCCGTCCGAAAGATTCGAGCCAGTAAGGCGATGCTCAGAGTGGCGGGAGATCCCGACTGTGCGAGCGCAGGGTCCTTCTTTAAGAATCCTATCCTGGACGAAGCGGCTTATGTCGAGGTCGTACGGTTGGCGCACAAAATGGGCATCCTTGCCACAGGCGAAGACCTCCCCCACTACCGATCCGCAAATGGACTCACCAAAGTGCCGGCCGCGTGGCTGGTTGAGCGTGCGGGCTATCAGAAAGGGGCGTCGGATGGTCGGGTCGGTTTGTCTGAAAAGCATGCGCTGGCCGTCATAAACAGGGGTGGGGCCAGGGCAGAAGACGTATTGCGATTTGCAGGAGATGTCCAATCGTCGGTCGAAGACCGTTTTGGTGTCCGGCTGGCGACTGAGCCCGTGCTGGCAGGTTTTTCAGACGATGTCGTCACCCGGTTCGGTGCGGCCCGGGCATAGCCCAACCGGGCCTCCACCAGTCCGTGGCTCAAGTCGAATCCGGCTGCGCTACGTCTCGCCATTGAGAGAAGATTTCGCTCGGCCGTTCAATCGGATGACCATCTCTGTTGCGTTCCACGCGTGGTCCGAACGACCGGCGACCCTCGCGACCATCCTGATGGCGAGGCCTATCGGGATAGGCGGAATGTTGCGGCAGGCCCTAGCAGCCCGTGGCAGAAGTCTCGAGGGCCGCGTTACGGCCAAACGGGGCCGGATTTTAGGAGACGACGACGAAGCAATGCGCATTCATTGGAAGGAGTCGACGACAACGAAGACGGTCCCGTTTCGCCGTAACCCTTCGGGCGCAGGGGGGTTCGGGCCGCAGGCTTTGTCCCTCGTCGGTCACGATGTAAAGACATCGCTCCGCTCCTCATTTCGCGCCTGCAACCCGAAGACCCCTGCGCGCGGCCCTCGAAACTTCTGCCACGGGCTGCTCGACCGACCCTCACCGGTTTGACGGTGCGGGTGGACCGCTTTCAGAGTAAAGACGCGGCAGCCGAGGCGTCAGTGGAAGAATGATGATTGGATCAAGTCGGAAAGCACCTGCGTTTTCAATCTGAGACGCTACCCGAGTCCCGTCGCAATCGGTCGCCGGTGAGGGTACAATAGCGAACTGGAAAAGTGATGCTGATTCAGTAAGGGGGAGCATGGCGGGTCAAAATAGAGAAGACAGTTCGGGGTCTCAGCCACAGGAAGAACAGATACTGGGCGAATTGCGCAAGGTCGTCGATCCGGACCTCAACAAAGATATTGTTTCGCTCGGTTTCGTACGAAACCTTCACATCGAAGGCAATTCGGTCGCTTTCGACATTAACCTGACCACTCCGGCATGCCCGGTCAAAGACCTCATGCGCGACCAGGCCAGCACTTTGGTTCAGGCGATTCCTGGCGTGGGTGAAGTGAAGGTGAACATGACGGCCGAGGTGCGTTCTTCACCCTCGACCGGTAAAGGTACGCTCTCGAAAGTGCGCAACATTATTGCTGTCGGTAGCGGAAAGGGCGGTGTCGGAAAGTCAACCATCGCCGTGAACCTGGCGGCGGCGTTGGCGCAGTCGGGAGCCCGAGTCGGACTATTGGACGGCGATATCTACGGGCCTTCGATGCCGATCATGCTGGGAACCTGGGGCGAGCCCGACCACGCCGATGGGAAGATCACGCCCAGGGAGTCGGCTGGCCTCAAGTTCATGTCCATGGGTTTGCTCGTCAAGTCGCCCGATCAGCCGTTGATCTGGCGCGGTCCCATGGCCCATAAGGCGTTTCAGCAATGTCTTTTCGACGTGGCATGGGGCGAACTGGACTACCTGTTTATTGATTTGCCCCCTGGAACCGGTGATGTGCACCTTACTTTGTCCCAGTCCGTACCAGTTACGGGAGCGGTCATCGTGTCGACACCTCAGGACGTCGGTCTTCAGATTTCAGTGAAGACGCTCCGCATGTTCCAGCAGACGAAGATTCCGATCCTGGGAATCATCGAGAACATGTCTTACTGGATTTGCGGACATTGCGATGCCAAGGATCATATTTTTGGCGAAGACGGCGCACGTCGAGCGGCCGAGCAAATGGAGATTCCCTTTCTCGGGGCGGTTCCGCTCGATCTGCCTATTCGGAGCCAATCGGATCTGGGCGAACCCATCGTTGTTTCCCATCCCGAAGCGGCCAGCAGCGCAGTCCTCAGGCAGATTGCCGAGCAGGTCGCCGCTCAGGTCAGCATTCAGACTTACAAGGCTCCGGTTCTGGAGGTCGAGTAGATGCCCTCCGGGACCGGGTCGACCGATCCGGTCAAGATCAAGAAGGTCAGTGACCAGGAGTTGATGATCGTCTGGGACGATGATCACGAGAGTCACTACCTCGGCCCGCTGTTGAGGGGGCTCTGCCCTTGCGCCTCCTGCCAGGACGAAGATACCGGCGAACGCTTGATCCTTCCCATGCACATCTCCGATGAACTCAAGTTCAGCAACATCGAACTCGTAGGCCACTACGCCATTCAGTTCCTCTGGAGCGACGGACATCGCACCGGAATATACAGCTTCGAGTATCTGCGGCGACTCTGTAACTGCGATGACTGCCGGAATTCGCCGAAAGGCGAGTGACGAGAAGGGACCCCAACCGAGAGACGCAAAGAACGCGGAGAAGAGAAATAAATAGACCTATAGACTCTGCGTCCTCTGCGTCTCTGCGTTGAATTTCCTAAGTCCCGGATCGATCGGTCTTAGAGAATTCGATCTGTTTCTGCGCCTGATATTTACCCTTTCGATCCTGGTAAGAGACCTCACAGGGCTCATCCGACTGAAAAAAGAGAACTTGGCAAAGTCCCTCGTTTGCATAGATGCGGACCGGCGACGGTGTCGTGTTGGCGATGGAAATTGTTGGATATCCTTCCCATTCGGGTTCGAATGGCGTCACGTTGATCAACACTCCGGCGCGGGCGTAAGTGGACTTTCCGAGACACAATGTCAGTACGTCCCGCGGTATGCGGAGGTATTCCAGCGTCCGACCTAAAACATAGGCATTAGGAGGGATATCGCAGTGAGCGCCTTGATGATCCCGGTAGTATTCGGGCGGAATCGCTTTCGGATCGATCAAGCTCCCTTCGGGTGGTGTGAATATCTTGAACTCGTCGGCGAGCCGCAAATCGTAGCCGTAAGACGATAATCCATAAGAGATTTTGCCTGAAGCGACCTGGTCGGCGCTAAAGGGTTCGATCATGTTGTCCTGCTCGCATTTACGTCGTATCCAGGAATCCGGCTTAATAGCCATTGCCTCAGGCCCCCTTCGGATGATAAAAGATGTAAGAATATGGTTTCAAAAGAGATAGCTCAAATCAATGGAGGTTTGCTGTGATCAAGGTCGATCTTGTCAATCAGATCGTCGCCCGAACTGGTGTCAGCAAGACCAAGGCTGAGCAGGCTGTAGACACCATTTTTGATTCGATGAAACAGGCCCTGAAGCGCGACGATCGCATTGAACTCCGGGGCTTTGGCGTCTTTTCCGTTAAGCCTCGGAAGACCGGCATCGGGCGCAATCCTCGTACCGGATCCGAAGTCAGCATTCCCCCCGGAAAGGCCGTTAGATTCAAGCCTGGTAAAGACCTGCAGTCATTGTAGTGCCCGGTCTTCGGCATACGAGGTCCAGCATTCAAGATAAGGCCTGGGTCGCGTAGTTTCATGGACAACCACGCTTTCGATGGATTGACGCCGCCGTTCGCCACTCCGGCGCGGTCGCCGTTTCCATGGGTGAACGTGGTCCTGTTCGCTGCAACCGTCTTCAGCACTCTGGTTGTGGGAACGACACTGACGGCGTCTTTCGACCAGAACGTGTCCTCGGAATCGGGCGGCATTTTTCAGGCGATATTCGAACAGCCTTCTTTACTCTTAACGGGGTTGCCGTTCAGCGCATCTCTCATGTTGATTTTGTTGGCCCACGAAATGGGTCACTATCTGACCTGCCGCTACTACGGTATTTCCGCATCCCTTCCCTATTTCATACCGGCCCCGACCCTGATCGGTACCTTTGGCGCCTTCATTCGCATCCGCTCGCCCATCCACCATCGTGCAGCCTTGCTGGACGTCGGGATCGCCGGACCGATCGCCGGATTCGTGCTGGCTCTTCCCACCCTGGCCATAGCGTTGACCCAATCGCGGTATATGGAGGCTGATCCGGAAGGCTCGTTCGTTATGCTCGGGGAACCACTGATCTTCAAGATTTTCGCCTATGCCATGGGAGCTGTACCCCCTCCCGGGATGGAGCTTTATCTCCATCCGATCGGCATTGCTGCCTGGGTCGGTTTGCTCGTCACCGCTTTGAATCTGATTCCCGTCGGGCAACTCGATGGCGGACACATAGCGTACGCTCTGTTCGGACGCTACCACAAGCGCATCTCCCAGGTATTTGTCTTCGCTCTATTGCCGCTGGGGGTGTTCTATTGGCCGGGGTGGTTTGTCTGGATTGTCTTGCTTACCCTCCTGGGGACGCGACATCCTCCGACCATGGACGACAGCCTCCCTCTGCGGTCCCGGCATGTGAAGCTGGGATGGATCGCGCTGGCGATGTTTGTGCTCTGCTTCATGCCTGCGCCTGTTTCGATTTCGTAGAAGCTGATAGCGCGGGTCTTCGGTTAGAAGTTTGCTCCTTATTAGCGTGTCTCAGTCCGACCCGATTATCTTATTACTCTGGACGCCTCGGCTACCGCGTCTTTCCATTGAAAGCGGTCCACCCGCACCGTCGGACCGGTGCGGGTCCTTCTGGGAACCACTTCAACATTCCTTCGGTCCCTATATAGGCCTCGCCATCAGGAAGATGGCGAGGGTCGCCGGTCGTTCAGACAGGATGTCTGATCGAACGACCGAGCGAAATCTTATATCGTGAAATTCTGACTCAGGTCCCTAGCCTCACCCAGCCGATGTAATCCGATCACCTGGACGATATTTCTGGAGAAATTCCAGGAGAGCCTCAGTGGTCGGTCCTAGCTGTTTGTGCCGGCGATGGACGATGCCGACCGGCCGGCTCAGTTCAGGCATGTCCAAAGGAACCGTTGCCAGCACGCCTTCTTCAAGCTCTCGTCTGACACTTGGGCGGGGAAGGATGCTGACAGCCGATTGCGTGGTGATCGCTTCTTTGATGGTCTCGATATTGTCGAACTGCATCGTGACTTCGACTTTTTGACCCTGGCCCCGGAGCGCGCGGTCAACGGCTTTGCGAATCGAAAGCGTCTTATCGAAAGCGACGAATTTCTGCTTGGCCACCTCTGCTGCGCTGACGCGTTTGGCATTGGCGAGGGAATGGGTGCTCGAGCATACGAAAACCATGGGCTCGGTGTGCCACGGAATAATCGTCAGCGACCGGTTCGAACCGGGAAACGATAGAATGCCCAGATCGGCCGCGTCCGAGATGATGGCTTCGACGACTTCGTCCGGGTGAAGATAGGCGAGCCTTATCCGGGCGCGGGGGTATTGCGTCGTAAAGTTCTGCGTGTACCACCCCATGTCCTGCAGGCCGACCGAGTAAATTACGGCCACGCGAACCGTGCCTTCGATCCGAGTATTGTGCGTGTTGATTTCGGCTTTGGCTTTTTCCAGGCATTCAACGATTTCCTGGCACGCCTCAAAGAACACATTGCCTTCCCGGGTCACATAAAAAGGGCGCTTGGTTCGGTCGATCAATCGGACGCCTAATTCCTGCTCCAGTTGGCGTACGGACTGACTTGCAGCCGACTGTGATACATGGTTCGCGGCCGCTCCGAGAGAAAAGCTGTTGGAGCGGATCACATCGCAAAAAAGGTAGAGTGTCTCCATGTTCATATCGGGAAGCTACAATATAAGAATTACTTATGCAAAGTAATTATAGTTTTGCGGATGACTTATTTTCTTAAAAAGCTTAAAGTCTAGCGATAGCCATACCCGGCCTTGCCTCCGGTTTTCGTCGTAAGACTCCAACAAGGATAGCTTTTCTGGCGTCCCAAAGGGACGGTATTCCTTAAAACGGCAATGGATTCGGGAAGTGTGACGAGGAGACGTGCCGAACTTGAACCGCAAGCTAAAACCAACAAAGGGCGGCCTCTACGACCCCCGATTCGAACACGACAGCTGTGGTGTGGGTTTCGTAGTCGATATCGAAGGGAAACCGTCGAATCGCATCATTCGGCAGGGACTCGAAATCCTGATGAATTTACGGCACCGCGGGGCCAAAGGTGCCGAGGCGAACACAGGAGATGGCGCCGGTATCTTGTTGCAGATTCCCCACGCGTTTTTCGAGCAGGAATTCCAGAAAGACAACATACGCCTGCCCGCGGCCGGCGAATATGGAGTAGGGATGGTGTTCCTGCCTCCCCAGGCCAGGGAAGCACAGATAATCCAGTCTCTCATTGAAGATGCGGTTTATCGAACCGGTCAGACCTTGCTGGGTTGGCGGGATGTTCCCACCGACAACTCCCCGATCGGCACCAGCGCGCGTTGGGCCGAACCCGAAATCCGCCAGGTGTTTATCGCCCGAGGTGAAGCAACCGAAGCGTCCGACTTCGAACGTAAGCTCCTCCTGCTTCGCAAGCGCGCTGAACGAGCCGTTCGGGAATCGTCTATTCCGGGGCAGGATGCCTTCTATGTTGCCAGTCTGTCTTCACGCACGATTGTCTACAAGGGCATGCTCTCTGCGGAGCAGACCGAGGTTTACTTTCCCGACCTCCAGGATCCTCAGATGGAATCAGCGCTCGCGTTGGTTCATCAACGCTTCAGTACGAACACTTTTCCCAGTTGGCCCTTAGCCCATCCGTTCCGTTACCTTGCGCATAACGGGGAGATCAACACGCTGCGCGGAAATATCAATTGGATGCGCGCACGCGAAGGATTGTTCCGTTCCGAGCTTTTCGGTGACGCGCTGCCCGACCTGTTTCCCGTGGTCATTGAAGGCGGTAGCGATTCCGCAATCATCGACAACGCGCTCGAGATGCTCATGTTGTGCGGCCGCTCGTTGCCCCACGCCGTTATGATGCTCATCCCCGAGGCGTGGGATGGCCACGAGAGCATGAGCGAAGAGAAGAAGGCGTTTTACGAGTACCACGCCTGCCTGATGGAGCCCTGGGACGGCCCGGCTTCGATCGCTTTTACCGACGGGACGGTGATCGGTGCTGTGCTCGACAGAAACGGCTTGCGTCCTTCCAGGTACTTGGTCACCAAAGACGGCATGGTGGTTATGGCATCTGAAGTCGGCGTTCTCGATCTTCCGCCCGAGCAGGTCGAGCGAAAAGGGCGTCTCGAACCCGGAAAGATGTTCCTGATCGATACCCAGCAGGGACGCATCATTGATGACCGGGAGTTGAAGCACCAGATGGCCACCGAACAGCCATACCGGGAATGGCTCGATGCTCACATGGCTCCACTCGGCGACTTACCCGATGCCGCGGCCGTAGCCGAACCAGAGCATGCAACCGTAACTCGCCGGCAGCAGATCTTCGGATACTCGCATGAAGACCTGCGAATCCTGATGGCGCCCATGGCGGTTAAAGGAGGAGAAGGGCTCGGTTCCATGGGGAACGATACGCCGTTGGCGGTTCTCTCTGACAGTGCGCCCAGCCTGTTCAGTTACTTCAGGCAGTTGTTCGCTCAGGTCACCAATCCACCGTTGGATGCGATCCGCGAGGAACTGGTTACTTCTACGATCAGCTATATCGGCGCCGAGAGAAACCTCGTGGGTCCGGAGCCGGAAAGCGCGAAACAGATTCGGATTCTCTCACCCATCCTGGACAACGCGGAGTTTTGCAAACTCCAGGATATTCAATTGGACGGTTATAAGAGCCGGACCTTGTCAATGCTGTTCCCGGCCCGCGACCGGGGCCAGGGTCTCGAACGCGAACTGGAAGCGCTGTGCACGGCGGCGAGCCAAGCAGTTGATAGCGGTGTCAACATTCTGATCCTTTCAGACCGCGGCGTCGATCGGGAGCAGGCGCCTATACCGAGTTTGTTGGCGACGGCTGGCGTGCACCATCGCCTTGTACGCGAAGGAAGGCGGACCCGGACGGCGATTATCGTGGAAACGGGTGAGGCACGTGAGGTCCACCATTACTGTCTTCTGATGGGGTACGGGGCGACGGCGGTCAGCCCTTACCTCGCGTTTGAAACGCTGGTCGACATGATCCGGCAGAAATTGATCGACATCTCCCCCGAAGAAGCCGTGAATCACTACATGAAAGCGGTCAAGAAGGGAATTGTCAAAGTAATGTCGAAGATGGGCATCTCGACACTCCAGAGCTACAGGGGCGCGCAGATTTTTGAGGCGATCGGTCTCAACCAGGCTTTCGTCGACCGGTATTTTACGTGGACTGCGTCGCGCATCGAAGGCATCGGATTGAATGAAATAGCCGAAGAAATTCTGGCGCACCATCGTCGCGCCTTCCCAGACCGTGCCGTGCGGCCCGCAGATCTCGAATGGGGTGGGCAGTACCAGTGGCGTCGCGAGGGTGAGTATCACATGTACAATCCCGAAACGATCCACCTGCTGCAATATTCGACGCGTACCAACAACTACAAGGCGTTCAAGAATTTCAGCGGTGCCGCAAACGCAACTGAGCAAAAGCTCTGCACTCTTCGCGGATTGCTCGATTTCAAGTTTGCCGAGACATCTTTATCGTTGGACGAGGTCGAGCCTGTGGACTCGATAGTGACCCGATTTGCAACGGGCGCGATGTCGTTCGGTTCGATCAGCAAAGAGGCACACGAAACCCTTGCGATCGCTATGAACCGCCTTGGAGCGAAGAGCAACACCGGCGAAGGCGGAGAAGATCCGTCCCGGTTCGTCCCCGACGCCAACGGCGACTCGCGTAACAGCGCCGTCAAGCAGGTGGCATCTGGAAGGTTCGGAGTTACCAGCGAGTATCTCGTCAGCGCGCGGGAACTGCAGATCAAGATGGCCCAGGGTGCGAAACCGGGAGAAGGGGGGCAGCTTCCCGGTTACAAGGTGGACAAGAACATCGCGCGCGTTCGGCACTCCACACCGGGCGTTGGACTGATATCTCCGCCGCCTCATCACGACATCTACTCGATTGAGGATCTGGCACAACTGATCTTTGATTTGAAGAACGCAAACCCGCGCGCGCGGATCAGCGTCAAGCTCGTGTCCGAAGTCGGTGTCGGGACGGTTGCTGCGGGAGTTGCCAAAGCCCATTCCGACGTTGTGTTGATTTCAGGCGATAGCGGGGGGACCGGTGCGTCGCCGTTGACCAGTCTCAAACATGCTGGAATCCCGTGGGAGTTGGGCCTGGCCGAAACGCACCAGGTGCTGGTCGCAAACGACCTCAGGAGCCGCATCACCGTGCAGACCGATGGGCAGATGAAGACCGGTCGGGACGTAGTTGTGGCCGCGCTATTGGGAGCCGAAGAGTTTGGAATCGCGACCGCTGCCCTGGTCGTGACGGGCTGCATCATGATGCGCGTGTGTCACCTCAATACCTGCCCCGTTGGAATCGCGACACAGGATCAGCGTTTGCGTGCCAAGTACGCGGGCGATGCTGCACACGTTGTGAATTACTTCCGGTTCGTTGCCGAAGAAGTTCGAGAGTTGATGGCGCAGTTGGGCTTTCGCACGGTTGATGAGATGGTGGGCCGAATGGATCGATTGCACACCGATCGGGCGATCGACCACTGGAAGGGTAAGAAACTGGATTTGACCGCACTCCTGGAGGCCCCGGAAGTCGCGTCGGACGTTGGAACGCGGAAGCTTAAAGAGCAAGATCATGGCATCGACGACGTGCTCGATCGAAAGCTGATCGAACTGGCCCATGAGGCTTTGGAGCACAAGCGCCCGGTCGAGATTCGGCTGCCTATTCGAAATTCGGACCGGACGACGGGAACGATTCTCGGAAGCGAGGTGACTCGGGCCCACGGCGCCGACGGGCTGCCTGAAGACACGATCGCAATCCACTTCAAAGGTTCTGCGGGACAGAGTTTTGCAGCCTTTGTGCCTCAGGGCATGACGCTGACCTTGGAAGGCGATGCTAATGACTACCTGGCCAAGGGATTGTCAGGCGGCCGGGTGATCGTCTTTCCATCAAAGAAAGCAAGCTTCGTACCTGAAGAAAACGTAATCGTCGGTAATGTTGTCTTATACGGTGCGACCGGAGGCGAGGTCTTCATTCGCGGTCTTGCGGGAGAGCGATTCTGTGTGCGTAACAGTGGCGCTATTACCGTGGTTGAGGGCGTCGGGGACCATGGATGCGAATACATGACCGGCGGCAGGGTGGTCGTTCTGGGACCGAGTGGCCGCAACTTTGCGGCCGGAATGAGCGGTGGTATCGCATATGTTCTCGATCGAGAAGGCGACTTCGCCACCCGATGCAACCTTGAGATGGTCGATCTGGAACATTTCGAAGGCCCGGCTGAGGAGAGTTTTGTCCGGTATCTGATCGAACGCCACGTGAACTATACCGATAGTGACCATGCCAGAGACATCCTCGGCGCTTGGGAAGACAATCGGATGAAGTTCGTCAAGGTGATGCCCTTGGACTATCGTCGTGTGCTCGACGAACAGAAGGGCAGCCGCGGCGACTCCATAGAAGTGGTGCAGCATGGCTGATCCAAGCGGTTTCCTGGAGATCGCCCGCGTTGTACCGGATCGTCGCCCGGTTTTGGAACGACTGCGGGACTGGAGCGAGGTCTATCGCGATTTTCCTGAGAAGGAACTTCGCGGCCAGGCTGCCCGCTGCATGGACTGCGGTATTCCCTTCTGCCACGAAGGATGCCCGCTGGGCAACATTATTCCTGACTGGAACGATCTGGTCTATCGCGACCACTGGCGTGAGGCGATCGAGAGACTGTCCGCCACGAACAACTTTCCCGAGTTCACCGGGCGATTGTGTCCGGCCCCCTGCGAAGGATCGTGTGTTCTCGGAATCAACGATGATTCGGTCACGATCAAACAGATCGAAGTCACGATTA
This sequence comes from Terriglobia bacterium, assembly GCA_965218085.1. Taxonomy (GTDB): domain Bacteria; phylum Acidobacteriota; class Terriglobia; order 20CM-2-55-15; family 20CM-2-55-15. Next base: position 2,784,235 of record CBDCKF010000002.1, read on the forward strand.
TTGAACGTGCATTTGATGAAGGTTGGATCGTAGCGGAGCCGCCAGACGAACGTACGGGTAAGAAAGTGGCCGTTGTCGGATCGGGACCCGCAGGTCTGGCAGCGGCGGATTTGTTGAACCGGGCGGGCCACAGTGTAACAGTGCTCGAACGGGACGATCGCATCGGCGGTTTGCTCCGGTACGGCATTCCCGAGTTCAAAATGGAGAAACGCATAGTCGACCGCAGGTTGCGCCTGATGGAAGAAGAAGGTGTCGTGTTTCAGACGAACGCCAACGTCGGCGTGAATATCGGGACCGACACTCTCCGTCACGATTACGATGCGATCGCTCTTGCCGGAGGTGCGACGGCTCCCCGAAACCTTGCGGTGCCGGGCCGGGAACTGGATGGCATCCATTTCGCGATGGATTACCTGCCGATGCAGAACAAACGGTGTGAAGGCGACGTCATCGCGGAAAGCGATTTCATCTCAGCCAGCGGCAAGCGTGTCGTGATCATCGGGGGTGGCGATACCGGGGCGGATTGTCTGGGCACGGCTCACCGCCAGGGTGCGACCGAGATCCATCAACTCGAACTACTGGATCGCCCGCCGGAAGCGCGTGCCGAGGATAATCCATGGCCGCGGTGGCCTAACATTTTCCGGACATCGTCGGCTCACGAGGAAGGCGGTGTCCGGGAGTTCAACGTTTCGACGAAAAGCTTCACGGGAAGCGATGGCCGGGTTGAAAGGCTGCACGGTGTGAAGGTCAGCATCGAGCAAGGCGCCGACGGCCGCTTCAACATCGAAGAAGTGCCCGACTCGGAATTCGAAATCGAAGTGGATCTAGTGCTGTTGGCGATGGGATTTCTCGGGCCCGAGAAGGAAGGCATGCTGAGCCAGTTGGGTGTCGATCTGGATGCCCGTGGGAATGTGATCGCAGACGCCGACAAGATGACGAACGTCGATGGTGTCTTTGCCGCCGGAGACATGGCGCGAGGCCAGTCACTGATCGTGTGGGCCATTCATGAAGGCAGGGAAGCGGCTCGAGGGATCGACAAGTACTTGATGGGTTCTACCGAAATACCGTCTCTTAACGTTTAGGATTCCTGCAAACGATCCTTCCGCAAGCTATTCGTAGCCACACTAGCGTCCTCGGTCAGCAGTTCGGGATATAAGATTTCGCTCGGTCGTTCAATCAGACATCCTGTCTGAACGACCGGCGACCCTCGCCATCATCCTGATGCCGAGGCCTATAGGGATCGCAGAATGTTGAACAGGCCCTAGGTTGAAGGGGTCCCCAGAATGACCCGCACCGGTCCCCCGGTGCGGGTGGACAACGAGGCGGAGCCGAGGCGTCTAGAGTAAGAAGATGATCGGTTCGGACCATGGCGAAACTATCAAGCACAGAACTTCTGACTCAGGACACACGATAAAGTCAGACAGTGGTATCTTCCTGAAATGATCGTGATGAAATTTGGCGGGACTTCCGTCAAGGATGTGGAAGCCATGGACCGGGCGTGCCGAATCGTCCGTTCCCGATTGGACCGAGCTCCCCTTGTGGTTGTCAGCGCACTGTCAGGTGTGACCAGCGGTTTGCTTGAGGCAGCGCGGCTGGCGGGGCAGGGCGCATTCGGCGAGTCGATGGAAATTTTTGAAAGGTTGCGCGCGCTTCACGTCGAGTTGATGCCGTCCGTGGATACCGATCTGAACGGATTGAAAGAAGCTCTCCGGGAAGTTTCCGAAGCAGGTCACTTGAGTCGTCAGATGGAAGATCGAATCGCGTCGCACGGGGAGATACTTTCGTCACAGATATTCGCCCATCGCCTCGCCCAGCTCGCTCCGACAACTCACGTTGATGCGCAGAAATGCCTGATTACGGATGAAAACTTCGGGTGCGCCAACCCTATGCTGGAAGACACTGCCAGGGCCGCCGAAGCGACCCTAGGACCCTTGATTCTGGCGGGCCGCGCCGTGGTAGTGGCTGGGTACGTGGCTTCGACCCGGTCGGGAGAGACGTCGACGCTCGGACGGGGTGGCTCGGATTATTCGGCGACTTTGTTTGCAAGCTGCCTCGAAGCTGACGAAGTGGAGATCTGGACAGACGTCGATGGGATGATGACGGCCGATCCCCGCATCGTGGAAGATGCCTTGACGATCCGCCATATCTCCTTCGCAGAGGCGTCCGAATTGGCATATTTCGGGGCCAAGGTCCTCCATCCTTCGACTGTCTTGCCGGCCGTCCAGAAGGCCATTCCGGTCCGGGTTCTGAACTCCCGCAGGCCGGAGAGTCCGGGCACCGTCATCAGCTCAGACGCTCCCGCCGGAAAGTCGGTTGTGAAGTCGTTTGCGGCAAAGCGAGGGATTACCGCCGTGACCGTTACTTCGTCTCGAATGCTGATGGCACACGGCTTCCTGCGGGCCTTGTTCGAAATCTTCGACAAACATCGGATCAGCGTCGACGTTGTGACCACATCCGAGGTATCCGTATCGCTGACAACGGATGACAACAGAGCGCTCGAACCTGTCATCGAGGAACTCGCCTCGCTGGGAAAAGTTGAAGTTGAGCGGGGTCTGGCCCTGGTATGCATGGTGGGTACAAACCTGAAAGATCGTCCCGGGATCGCGGCCCAAACCTTTGCCTGCGTTTCCGGCATCAACATCCGGATGATTTCCCAGGGCGCTTCGGAAATCAACATCAGCTTTGTCGTCGGGGAGGAGCATGCCGACACCGCCATCCGCCTCCTCCACGACCACTTCTTTGCCTCACCCGACCCCGACATCTTCGAACACATCGACTAGGAACTTCAACGCAGAGACGCAGAGGTTTTTGGTCGCGCAGGGTTCGTCTTACTGAACGGATTAGGGTTGGCAAAAACCTTGTTGCCAACCCTAATGTCTATCTACTTGCTCAACGCAGGCAATTAATGATTTTTCCTCTGCGTCTCTGCGCCTCTGCGTTTTTTCCGCTCTGTGCCTTCGCAGTGAACCCTCCAATTTCCGGTATACTCGACCCAAATGTTTGGCCGTAAAACAGAGGGTTCCGTTATCTGTCCCTCATGCGGGAACCTGGTTGGTGTCAATGACGACGAGTGTTTGACTTGCGGCCGCCGGAATCCCGGTCTCTGGGGATTCGGGCCCTTGCTTGCCATGCTTGGACGGGGAAGATTGGACGAGTCGTTCGTTCAGTGCATCCTGATCTCCTGCTCCGTTCTCTACGTTCTATCGTTGGTCGTGGATCTCGGCGGAATTCAGACCGGCGGTATGTTGAGCTTCTTTTCCCCCAGTATTCGGGGAATGTTTCTGTTTGGAGCGAGCGGTTCCATCCCCGTGTTTCAACTGGGGCGTTGGTGGACCGTTCTGAGCGCTTCCTGGCTGCACGGTGGTCTCCTACATATCTTCTTCAACATGATGTGGATCCGCAACATCGCGCCTTCTGTCATTGAGTTTTATGGCCTGAGTCGGATGGTCATCATCTATACAGTTTCCGGTGTTGTCGGCTTCGCGGCCAGTTCAACAGCCGGTTACATGTTTGTATTTGCACCGGGATTTCTTCGAGGCGCCGGTTGGACGATTGGCGCGTCGGCTTCCATTTTTGGATTGCTGGGCGCCCTGATTTACTACAGCCGCCGGTCCGGGAGCAGTATGATCGGTGAGCAGGTGCGCATGTGGGCCCTGTTTCTCTTCATCTTCGGATTCATCATGCCCGGCATCGACAACTGGGCACATTTAGGCGGATTCGTCGGTGGCTATGCATCTTCAATGTGGCTCGACCCGCTCAAACCCGAACGTCTCGACCACACCATCGGGGCTCTCTTGTGCGTGGGTCTGACCGTGCTCGCGATCGTCGTTTCCGTCATCCACGGAATACAGTTTCTGTAACGCGGATTGCACGGATAGCCGAATCATGAACCGCGGATCGCACCGATTGCGCAGAATCTAAAGGGTAGGTTCAGGTTCCCTATAAAGCGACGCCGCAGGAATTGAAAGAATCAGTAATCGCTCTGGCGTTTTTCGCGGGCAATCCCACGGGAGTTTCCCCAACGCCTTCCGCAAGCACAAGGTGCGGTTTGGCGTTCTAAGCGGCAAGGTTTTTTGGGTTGTGTTCAACTCATTACCCTACATAGTATTGGCAGGCAGCAGCTGCGTCCGAAAGAGCGTTGTTGCATGGATCGGGGCGGAGATGGAATTCGCCCTTTCCCAAGCGGTAGCGTCAGGCGATACGCTCGAACACAGGCCGTCCGAGTGCGGTCATTGTGTTCAGGACTTTTTGGCCGAGTTGGATCTCCGTGATCTGCCTGGAGAAGCTGCGGGATTGGAGTCTGCGGCCGATGACACCCTTCCAACGGCCGATCTGCGTTTCTATCCGGCTGCGCTGGTTGTACCCTGTGGCCACTTGCCAGGCCATGCGGCCGTTGCTGCGGATCTGAGCAATATGGCGATCCCGAACGGTTGGATCCCGCGCCGATTGCGGTCGGATCGCTGCGTTCTTTGGCGGCGGTATAACCACATCCAGGGTCTCCCCATACCGTTCCCTCAGCAGATCTCGTGTAGACGCTCCATCATAGGCGCCGTCAGCCAGAAAGCCCGCGACCGGGGCATCGAGTTGATCCAGGAGCCCGGGTAATGCAGTGCTGTCTCCAACGTCATCGTGAGTCAGATTGGCGCAAACAATCGCACCGCTGGCCAGGTCCAGTCCGAGGTGGAGTTTGCGCCAGCGGCGGCGTATTCCCTTGATTTTATGCTTCTGCGCGAGCCATTCCCCTTCGCCGAAGATCTTGAGGCCGGTACTGTCCACCACCAGATGGACAGGCACAGATCCGGCTTGCATCATCACCTGAGCGATGCTCAAGCCGTTTGCACGACGCGACAGTGTGGAGAAGTCCGGCACCCGTATATCCAGCCCCATGAGCGTGCCGATGGATCCCATAAGTCCCTGCGTTTGCCGCAACCCAAGCCGATACGCCGTGCGCAGCGTCAGGCATGTCTCGATCGCCAGATCCGAGTATCTCCGCTGGCCACCCCGTGACGTGCGGCGCGGCGCGCTCCACACACTTTGAGCCTCATCACTGACCCAGATCGTCAGATCACCCCGCTGGCGCAGGCTCTCGTTATATTCCGCCCAGTTGATCACCCGATACTGCGCCTTATCAAACTTGTGCCGTCGGGCTGCGTTGAACTTATGTGGCATCTAAGTTATCCCCGGTGTTGAAAAACACGATGATAAGGCATCCTTCGGGATGATCCATGCAACAAGGTTCAAATCTACAAGGACACCCTGGCGAAGATCACCCTGGACGGGCAACTGCGCCAGATGACGGATCAGTTCACCCACCTGCAAGAACAGGCGCTCGGAAGTGTCGGGGCGCTGACCGATCCGTTCACCGACCTGGCATCGGTGCCGACGCAGTTCATCGGCGTGGGCCTGTCGTGGAAGAACGACTTTGCCGGCGTTGCGGCGGAGCTTGTGTCGTCGGTGGAGCAGATGGGCGAAACCGGCACAAGCTTTACCGAATCGTGGCGCGGGCGTCTCACCGCCGCCGACACGGTGACAGAGAGCGACATCATTGGTCTGTACAACTCTCAGCGGCCCGAAGTGGCCCAGAGAGCGGCACGGGGCTACCTTGCGGCGCGAGAGGAAGGCGAGAAACGCCTGGTCCTCGATCACGCCACGAGCGATGCGGCGGCAAATCTCATGGTTGCGGCGCGTGAGGCCGTGGCGTCCTACGAAGGACTGCGAAACAACACCAACACCTCCAACACCGCGCTCGCTCAATCACAGGTTGCCGGGACCGTGACACAGGGAAACCTAACCGCTGCCATGGCGCAGTTGATGGCGTTCGAGGCGGCGAAGGCGGCGGCGGAAGATTACGAACGCGAGATTGCCCGGCGCGAGGCGCTGGCGGAATGGGTCGAGGCCCAACGCCGCGCGCGCGTCACCTTCGCGGCGCAACAGGCCGGGCTCGATGCCCGGCGCGATGCGATGCGGGAAGGGTTGCTCTTTGAGATTCATCCGTTCTATGGCGGAGGAAACTAACCCGGTACGCCGATGCAAATCCAACTCGATCCGGCGATCCCAGCCCAGATCCCTCCGGAGCAGCTTCGGGATTTCAAGTCGTTCATGGATACCGTTCTGGCGGGCATCATCGGCCCGGCGGCAAATCCGATACTCGACAGCGGAAACCTGCTGTGGACAGGGTTAGCCGCAATCGTGGTGGTGTTGACCGGCGCGAAGATCGCGTACAGCGGGAACATTCAGCCGTGGGAAGTCGTCAAGCTCGTCATCGGTTTGTGGGTGCCGTGGGTGATGTTGCAGTTCTACTCGACCACCATCCCGGGACTGATCTTCACGTTCCCAGGGGTCATCACGGCGGGCGGGAACTGGTTGCACAATTTCTTCCTGGCGGACACGGCCTATTCCATGCAGAGCGAACTCGGAAACCTTGTCACCAACCTGGCGGAGGATCTTCAGGTGCAATGGAATCAGGGGAGTCTTCTGGGAGTGCTCACCGGCGGGGCTCACGCCGTGCTGACGCTCGTTGCCGGGGCCGTCATCATGCTGTTCGTCGTGACTTGTCTCGTCGTTTTGTTTGCTGTTACCTACGCTCAGGTGATCTGGGCTCAGATCGCCCTGGCGATCCTCACGCTCCTGGGTCCGGTCTTCATTCCCTGGTTGGTGTTTGAGCCGATGAGCTTCATGTTCTGGGGATGGTTCCGGGCGATGATGACTTATTCGCTCTACGCCGTGATCGCCGGGGCCGTCATGCGCGTGTTCTCCGGCGTGGGGCTGGCCTACGTCACGACCTTGGGCACCGCCCAACTCAACTGGCAGTCCATTGGCGATCTCGGTTTGTGGCTCTTGGCGGTCCTGCCCCTTTTCGTGGCCGGTATCTTGTCCTCGCTCAAATGCGGGGAGCTCGCCTCGATGCTCGTTGCCGGAGCGGGAGCTTCGGGAAGCGGGCTCATGGGAGCGGCGGCAGCGGCGGCAACCGGGGGCAAGGCGGCCATCGCATCGGCGGGAGCGGGGGCGCTCAAGAAATGAACGACAAGAAAACAGACGGGAAAGATGCCGGAGCCGAATACGCCGAAATCTGGGGCGAGGCGATCCATTCCAACCGCCACCTACGGGTGCTCTCTATCGGGCTGGGGATTGGGTTGCTCTTGCTCATCATCGTCGTCATCCGCATCGTGTCGGTCGATCCGCCGCGCCCTATCGTCGTGCGGGTGGATGAAGTCGGCCGTGCGGAGGCCGTCGCCTATGAAACGATGGAGGCCCAGGCGGACCCGCTCGACCCCACGACCAAATACTTTCTCAATCGCTTTATCTATGACTTCTATTCGCGGAGGCGGGCCACGGTCCAAGAGAACTGGTCCCGCAGTTTGCGCTTCCTGACGACGGAACTTGCCGGTGCCTCGTTCCGGGCCGAGAGTCAGGAGATCGCACTTCTCGCGGCAGGCGCGGCCAGGGATGAACTGCAAGTGGAGCGCGTCGTCTTGCGGATTCAAGCCAACCCCCAGGCGCCCCACAGCGCGACGGCAGATTTTGATCTGGTGCGGCTGGTGGCGCAGAACGAAGTGAGCCGGGAACGCTGGACCCTCTCGCTTCAATTTCTGTTCCTCGAAGAGATCCCGCCGGACCTGATCGTGTTCAACCCTATGGGGATCGTTATCAGCTATCTGCAAGGAGATCGGGCGGTCGTCACCGGCGAACCATGATGATTGAGCATTTGCGAGGGAGGGAATGGAAACTGGAACCGCTCGGATGGACGGGGCGCGATGCGGAATGGATCGCGCTCGTGTGTCTGCACAGCGGCATCTTCACCCGCGCTCAATTCTGTCACTACTTCGATGCCGATCGGAAACGGGCGCTTCGCTTCGTCAAGACATTGGTTGCACGGAGGGCGGCGGTCGAAACCGACACCCTCATCTTCAATGGGGGAGGTAGGACGTGCCGGATATCGAGCAAGCCGCTCTACAGGGCGCTGGGGGTCGAGAACATCCGCCACCAGCGAAAAGCCCAACCGCCGGTTGTGAAACGCCGCCTCTTATCGCTCGATTTCGTTCTGGAACATCCGGGTATGAACTGGCTCCCCACCGAGCCGGAGAAGGTCGAGTATTTTGAAGAGCTCGGCCTCTCGCGGCGGTTGATTCCCCGACGGATTTATTACGGGGCCGTGGGAGCTCAGAAACGCTTTTTTGCGCTCAAGCTCCCGGTTGCCGTTGACGCTCGAACCGTCACCTTCGCCTACGTCGATCCGGGGCACAGTACCGCTTCGGAATTGCACTCCTGGGGAGCCGCGCATGGGCCGCTTTGGGATGCGGTGCGGAAGAAAGGGCGGCAGGTCCGGGTGATCGCCATTGCTGCCGAAAACAAGACGGTCGAGCGGGCGGAGCAGGTGTTACGGGCATGGGCGGCTGCGGTTCCGGGGGAGCCCAGCGAGGCGCTGACGGTGAAGCAGGAAATCAAGGCGATTGACGAAGCGATGACCCATAAAGACCGGGAATTTCTGGCCCGGTATGGGGGATTCGGTGGAGCCATGAAACGGTCTGCGGCGCTTCAGAGTCTCCCTGAAGCGAAGGTGACAGAAGGGGTCTCGATTGACGACTACTCGACATGGTTTGCGGAGCGATTCGCCGGTCCCGGAGGAACCCTGTAATGGGGGTCAATAGCAATGGGAGATGTGGCAGGAAAAACTCCTCAGAACCGTGTCCCAAAAAACCGCTACGTTTTTGCCACAGGGACAAAGGGGGCGGTGTGGCAGGACTCTGGCTAAAGGTGTGGCAAAGGCATATTCCGCTATCTCTTTCATTATTCGGTTGTTATCCCCTACAGATCGTCCGTGCCAACGCCGATCCAGAAAAATCGGGGAGGACGATAGCGACCCCCCCAAAAAAGGGGGTTCCTTGTGACACGGATAGCGGCGCTCGGTGGCACGCCTCTATCCGGCCCCCAGGGGTCGCTATCGTCCTTAATTGATCCCTGCGGGAAGGCTCGGAAAACGCCCCCAGGGGTCGCTGACGGAAGAGAGACAAACACTATGAAATGGCGTCGATTCATTCCTCATATCTTTCTGTTTTTCGGCGGGCTGGGGTACGCCGTGTGGAGCTTTGTCCGGCGTCCCTTCCCCATGCTTGGGGAGAGTCCGCTGCTCGACCTGATGGACTATTACACCCCCAACTTCTACGGGTGGGTGATGCTCTGGTACTACGTTTCCCCCTTCGTCTTAGTCATGCTCGTGGGGCTCATTGTCCTGTCCGTTTGGAAGGTCTGGCTAGAGGGCCGTAGGCGGGATTTCGCCCCCTTCGGAACACTCCCGGCGTGGCCGCTTTCACCTCAACAAACGGGCCCCGCCATCGTCGTCGGCGAGGTCCATCACCCGGTCGAGGCGCGGGAGATTTTTAGTCCTTCCTGGCTCACCATCCCGGAGCGCGGACTGTATACCGGAGTGGCGATCTTCGGGGCCGTGGGCTCCGGGAAAACTTCGGCGTGTATGCACCCTTTCGCCCGGCAACTTCTCTCCTGGAAAGCGGCCAATCTACAGAAGCGGGCGGCGGCGCTGGTGCTCGAAGTCAAGGGAGATTTCTGTCACGACATCCGCCGAATCCTGGCCGATGCGGGACGGGGAAAGGATTACATCGAGCTTGGGATGAATGGGCACTGGCAGTGGAACCCGCTCTCGGCCTGGTGGCTCGATTCCTACTCGCTGGCCTACACCGTTTCTTCTCTGCTCAATCAGTTGTTCGGCAAGGGAAAAGAACCGTTCTGGCAGCAAGCCTATACCAATCTCGTACGCTGGATCATCGAGCTTCACCGGGCGCTCCCGGAGCGTTGGGTGACGTTGCAGCAGGTCTACCGTTGCGCCATCGATCCGGATCTTTTCGCGGCGACGATCAAGCGAGCCGAAGAGTTCAGCGACGAGTTGAACAAAGGAACGGTTTTTGTCCCGGAGGACGTGTTGAAAGCCCAACTCATGAAACTGGCGGAATGGGTATGGAAAGACGTGCCGGAGACGGACGAACAACAAGCCGTCTACAGCCGACCGTTGATCGAAAAACTGGACGAACTCAAGCTCACCTATCGGGTGGTTTGGGCGCCCGGACGCGGGGACGATGTGCGGGAACGGGTGGAGGCGGTCAAACGCTGGTTTCATAATGACTGGCAAACGCTCGACAACAAAATCAAGTCCTCGATTGTCGAGGGAGTTTCGGTGTTCCTGTCCATGTTCGATATGCCGGATGTGGCAAAGGTGTTTTGTGCGGGGCCACCGGAAGTCCCCGACGATCCCCAGGCCATTTCAGTTCAGGCCAAGGCCGCTATGAGGGCGGCACAGGAAACCCAGGAGCCGGACAAGAAGCCGGACGGCGGGGAAGGAGACAAACCCGCGCCCACGTCGATTCCGCCGGTCGAAGAGGAACGAATCGAGGGGCCGCGCCATCTGCCTCCACTCTATGAACTGATCGAGGGGGGCAAGGTGCTGGCCTTGAACATGCCCGCCGGTGTCAATCCGGCGCTGGCCCGCGCCGTCGGCGTGATGCTCAAAAACGCTTGGCTCCAGGCGCTTCTCATGCGCCCGGCCCGGATGAAAGAGTCGCCGGGGGTCTACTTCCGGCCCGCCGTCTTTGTCTGCGATGAATATCAAGCCTTCGCTTCGGTGGGTGAGGACGACCCCTCAGGCGATGAAAAATCCTTTGCCCTCACGCGGCAGTGTCGGTGCATCCCGATTGTCGCCACGCAGTCTATTTCCTCGCTTCGCTCTGTCTTGGGAAGCTCGGAAGCGTGGCGCTCGCTGTTGCAGACGCTCCGCACCCGCATCTTTCTATCGCTCAGTGACGACGCCTCCACCAAGATTGCGTCGGAGCTGTGCGGGCAGGTAGCGAAGATCAAGGGATCGTACACGATCAGCGAGACCTCCAAGCGGTCGGAGGTTTCCCCGCTCTCTGGCCGCGCCGGGGGAGGAGGCGGCAGCATCGGCGCTACCAAGTCTTTCCGGGAGCAACGCGAGGCCGTGTTTCACCCGCGAGACTTCGCCTTGCTGGGGAACTGTCAAGCGATCTGTCTCCCCTATGACGGGGCACAGTCGCTTGAGCCGTGCCGGGTCTACCTCAAACCGCACTATCTGCCCCGGGAACACTCCTATTGGAGAGCGAAAGAGGCGGGGCAGCTATGAGCGTGGCAAGCGGGCTGGAACACCTGAAACCATTTCTGCCGGGTCTGGAGAGCGCCCTGGAAGATCCCGAAGTGACCGAGATCATGATTAACGGTCCCTTCAACGTCTGGGTTGAGCGGGCGGGCCATTTGGCTTCTCATGACGCGCCGGGCCTGGATGAATCGGCCCTGTTGCGGGCGGCTATTCACATCGCCCGGCCTTTGGGCCTGGACCCGGCGAGCTCGCCGATTGTCGATGCGCGCCTGGACGACGGCTCGCGGGTGGCCATCTGTGTCCCGCCCGCAAGTCCCACGGTCGCCATCACCGTCCGGCGCTTCGGCAAACGGGCGTTTTCGGCGGCGGACTTAGTCGAGCAAGGCGCGCTCCCCGAAAACGTGCGGGCGGAAGCGGAGCGGGTGTTGCACACGCGGCAAAACATCCTGGTTTCGGGGGGCACCGGATCGGGCAAGACCACCTTGCTCAATGCGTTGATCGAACTTCTACCGGAAGACGAACGCATTGTCGCCATCGAGGACACGTTGGAGCTTCGGATCGAGCGACCCAATTGCGTCCGCTTCGAGGCGCGCGGGTTGCAGGAAGGAGCGGTGACGATCCGGGACTTGGTGCGCCATGCCTTGCGTCACCGCCCGGATCACATCGTGGTGGGCGAGGTGCGCGGCGGCGAAGCGGCGGATCTGCTGCAAGCCCTCAACACCGGCCACGGCGGGAGCCTGACGACCGTACACGCCAACAACGCCGAGAGCGCCTTATCCCGGCTTGCCAGTTGCGCCATGCAGGGCGGCGGGGATCTTCCCTGGGAAGTCACCTGCCGAGGGGTGGTGGACGGCATCGCGATGGTGATTCACATGACGCGCCGCGAGGGGCGGCGTTTCGTGGAAGAGGCGGCTTTCGTCAAAGGCTACGAAGCCAAGGAGAACCAATGGAACATCCAACGGGTCGAACGAATCTCTCTCTGAGCAAGCGGCGGCGTATCAACGGTGGGCTTGCTCATGCTCGTGGCGGGGATGATGGCGCTCATCACCGGGCTCAAACCGACTCTCTAACGGTACGGGTCGAGCGTGTCATCGACGGCGATACCATCCAGTTCGAGCATGACGGACGGAAGCACATCGTCCGACTCGTCGGCGTGGATACCCCGGAGACAGTACATCCCACCGAACCCGCGCAGCATCTCATGATTCATAGTCCTGGAAACTCGATTCCTGCGCGCACCGATGAGACAATGCGAGCTTGAGGATACGGTGGGAATTCGCCCCCCCCCCCCAATTGTCAGCCTGAACGGCCCCGGGGGACCTGGAGTCACGAACGCGGCGAAATTTCCGTGTTCAGAAGAGCTTACAACCGACCCTATGTCGCATTACGTGCCTTTGTTCCAATAGAACCCAGCAAGGTCGCCTCGTTCGTTTGATACACGACAGTCGCCATCGTCACGGAATGGCCACGCCCATTTACCGCTCCTGGCTGCGCCACCGTTTCACGATTGCGTCCACATCCAAGTCGTCGGGTCCGGTGGTCCACTTGTCGTAGAAGTCCACGTCGTCGCTGTTTGGCGTCGGGTTTGGCTTCTCAACCTGCAAGCGCGTGGGCAGGGGGACCGCTTCACCCAGCACGAGCGCCTCGCCCCGTCCTAACCCCGCCAGCACGCTAACCAAGTCGCCCTCACTCTCGGGCACCAGGCTCCGGACGTAGCTCTGATCGTTCGGATTCGTTATTCGCAGGCAGATGAACGTGCCGCACTGTGCGAGCACAGTCTCGGATACTTCGTGTGGCCGCTGGCTGACGATGGCAAGTCCAACTCCGTACTTGCGACCTTCCTTTGCAATCCGCTCCATCGACTTCCGAGAGCCCGCGTACTGGCTCTCGCTGTCGCGTGGGATATAGGCGTGTGCCTCCTCACATATGAGCAGGATGGGGAACTCCCGGTACTCTGGGTTCCAGTAGTTGAATTCGAACGCCAGACGCCCAATCTGGGCCGCAACTGTTGGCCGGACATCGAACGGTACAGAAGAGAGATCGATCACGGTAACACTGGCCTTCGGAGTACCCAAGCCGACGAAGTCCCGTAACAGGGTACTCAGCGAAGAAGAGGCCGTGCGGACCTTTGGCTTGAGCAAGAAATCGTAGCGCACATCGTTCATTCTGCTTTCGAGTCGAACGAGGAACCGATCAAAAGCCCCAAACATATCGCCCTGCTTGAGCCCTCTTGACCCCGGAACCATTTCACTGTTCTTCGTTGCAACCTCCGCGACAAGTTCATCAAGAGAGAAGTAGACTGGCGTATCTACCGTTACCCGCTGAAGTCCAAGCGGCGTCTTTTCCTTCTCGCGGAGTTGCCTGAGGGTGTCGCGGAAGAACGCCGTCTGGTTGTGGGCCGCTTGCTCGGTCCGGTCGATCAGCAAGTCGCACAGCTCGGCGTAAGTCATCAACCAGTAGGGAATCTCAAGGTTTCGAGCGTCTACGTGGCGGACGATTGGTTCGGGAAACGCATAGTGTCGGCTTTCCTCCCGTTCCCAGCAGTACTCCCCGTGCAGGTCTAGAATGATGATGTGGGCCTTGGACATGACCTCTACAGTCTTTTGTACGATCGCGGCGACCGTCCACGACTTGCCCGCCCCGGTCTGCCCTAAGATCGCAGAGTGCCGGCCGAAGAGGTTCGTAGGGTCCAGACAAACTTTGAGCGATGGGTGCGAGGCCAGGGTTCCGACGGCGAGGCCCTTGGACTGAAAGCGGTCGAACATTTTTGAGATGTCTTCTGAGCCAATCGCGTGGACCTGAGCGCCCCCGTCGGATATTGAGCCACGCCACGCTCGAACTGACCTTCCCCGACAATCGACCCGACAGGTGTGAGTCGAGCGATTCGCTTGGCAAAGGGCAATCTCGCGGTGTCATCGCCGGGCGTCTCAATGGACGGCGCGGCAAGGCCCTCCTGTTCGGTCATGCGGGTGACTATCGCGATGAGGTGAACTTCGTTCTGTCTGACCGCGACGTATGAACCGAGTTGCCCGACCAGCACGTCCTCATCATCGATGGTCACGGTTGGGGCGGCCCCCTGTTCGTCCTCGATCAGTGTCGCCATGAGAAGATGGCCTTGGACGTCTACGACGTGGCCAATCACGGTATTTGCGGAATCGGGCATCGGTCAAACCTCCTTGCACAGTCGCTCGAAGCTCCAAAGGTCATTATGGCCTAGACCGACCGTTCCCTTAAGGGAGCAGCGTTCTGACGTCACAATGATCGTATTCGGCTTTACGCTCCAACGATCCCACGCCTGATTCGACATTTCCTTGGTGAAGATCAGCAGAGTGAAATCCGGCCGTACTAGTGCGGTCTCGATGAACGTGTTGACATGTTCGTCGGCAAAGCCGTACCCGAAGCAGGCCAAGCGGTGGATCGGACGCGGGCTTTGACTCAAGCACCCGCTGAAAGCAGACCAAAGCGCTGCATATGGAGGAAGCATCGTGTCAGTCGCTTTCCTGCGCTGCGGAGGGACCATGAGTCGCTTCGTGTTGTTCGGTGGGGGTGATCCGTACGCGTAGCGCCGGACGCCCTGTTGAGGGCATTCATACCAGCCCAGTGAACCGTGGAGCTTCAGCAGGTGTATTGGCGTCACCGTCTCTTGGAGTTGGCGTCCCTTGTAGGTGCCGCGGATCTGACCGCAGCGTTCATCAAACACTGCCGGGTCGAAATAGGCATGTTCCACACCAAGAAAACCGTCCGCCAGCCTTACTCTGGCGGCCTCTGCGGCCCGTTCGACAAGCGGGTCGTAGTTGAGAGTGAACACCTTCACGGATGGGTTGGCACGGCTGGACAGGCGACGCACAAATTTAATGTGTATGTCGAGATCTGGCTTCTTGGACATGAAGAGATCCGCGATAGCAGCAATCACTAGATGGCGGTACGGCGTATCCCTAGCACCGCCGTCGTCGAGCAGGTCCAGGGCGTGTTCAATCCCCGTTGCACCAGCGTCGAGTTTAGCTTGGATCTCGGCTCGCTTCTGAATGTCGTTGATCTTGTCCTTGATGAGGTTCCACAGTTCAAAGGAGAGCGGGTATCCGGTATTGTCCAGGTTTGACGAACCAGCTCCGAGTAGATAGCCCACGCGCTGTGCCTTCAACTGCTCCTTAACCTTGGCTTCAAGTGCGCTCAAAAAGTCGGGTTCTGTCGTCATTTGTCTGTACGCCCAGCGACTCACCGGCAGAGGCCACATCTTATCGTTGGCCTAACGTACCATGAGACAACCTGCGCTGGGCCAACTCCGCGGTCGGTGACCGCAAGGTGGAAGCACTGCTCCCTCAGAAATGCAACTGAGCGCACTAGCACTCATCAGCTTTATTTGCGCACTTATTCACATGCATCAACGTGAACTTCTTCAATTGGAGTGGATCAAACGGGCTGTCAATCTCCGAGCACGGCTGTTTCGATTCGGCCCGAACCAAGGCCGCCGCCACGCGGGCCAGACCATGCCGCTTGTCTGTGGAGGGCGGTCGGGTCCGGCTCATCGCTTCGACCTCCACTGTAGAAAAGGCTTCTCGTCCTCCAACCGCCGGATCCGTTCCCGCAGCAACTCGTTCACTACAGTCACCGCGGACTTCAGTCCGATCTGGGCATAGCGTGTACCATCGCAGTATTTTGCCCGCTACCCTTAACTGGCTAGAGGTCACAGTGATTGGGAAAGAGGCGACCGTCCGAAGTTGGGCGTCGATGCGCGGAGTCTCGAAGTCCCAGATTCAGAGATAACCGGAGCGAAGCCAGGCATCAGACGGAAGTTTTCTCAAAGGGCCACTCCCTCCAGCCCCGGAGCATGGGAAAATACAAACCCAACCGGACAGGATGGGAATCCATGGGCTGGATCACGCTTCCGTAGCGCTCCAGCTGAACACGATAGCGTGCCTGCTCACTATCCAGGAACCTATCCGGGGCCCCACCGGTATGCATTCCTGTCTTATAGTCGATGATCCACCGCGTGTTACCGTCCACAAAAGTCCGATCCAGAACGAAGCGCCGCACCCGTCCTTCGACAACTGCTGAGAGCGCGTACTCCCGTTCGTCGTTTTCGTGTTGGGAAAGAACCCAGCGGCCGCGGTCGTCTCCGATCGTATTCTGCAGAGCCGATACTGCCCGGGACACGGCTTCGTCGAGCTTCTCTCCGGCCAGGCCCTCGGACCGGAGTGCGATACGGAGGATGTCTTGGCTGAAGTCCAGACGGTCCGGCACTCGCATTTCCTGAAGCATTCGATGGACGACGATTCCCACTCGGCGCTGCAGTTCGCTCACCCACTCAAAGGTCGGGTGGTGCGCTTCAGCGGCTTCCGGTTCGGATGGCTGTTTCTGCGGGTTCCAAACGATATCGTCGGGTGGAGGGACAGGCACCCAATCCGCAGCCAGGCGTCGGAGCGGCACACCCTTGGGCTCCACCGCACCTGTATCTTCCTCGATGTCTTGGGGTATATCCGGGCTCTTCAACGCATCCGCGAATTCCGGCTCGACGGCCCCCCATATCTTTGCCAGCAGGGCCCGCGAATTGGGAGCTTTCAAAGCCGCACTTTCACGATCCAGTCTCGCGTGTCCCAGGAGATGCAGGTGTTTCCGAGCCCGGGTGGCGGCCACATACAAGAGACGCGTACTTTCATGGCCGCGTTTTTCCGAGTCCACCTGTCGCAAGTACTGGTAGAGCAGATCCTTGTCGCCGCCGGCCTCATGGATGGGCGCCAGCAGCAGACGGGACTGACCGCCATCCATATATTCGAACCACATCAGCAAGCGCGGATCGTCCGGCGGCGGGAGGCGCCCCAATCCCGGTAGAATGACGGTATCGAACTCCAGCCCCTTGGCCTTGTGAATCGTCAGTAACTGCAAGTCTTCGCCGGCTTCCACGTCGGGAGGAGCGAACAGGCGGGCAACATCCTCAGCGAATTTTCTCTCGTTCCGGATATCCAACCCGTCCAGGGACTGTTCCAAGAGGTCCAGATAGGCTACGGCGTCTTCCAACTCCGTGCGAGTTTCGAGGCATGCTGGGCCGCCCAGGTCAATCCACACGCCTTCCACCCATCGGCGAACAGGCAACGTTCCTCGTCGAGCGAGGGCATCGGAGAGAAGGGGAACCAGACGATCGATGCGGGTTCCGCCTTCGGGAGACAACCGGTCTCGGGTCGCCGGATCCTGAAGGAGATTCCAAATTGCGGCCGCGGAGTCGCCGTTCACCAATCCTTCAAGGTCCGCAAGCGGCAGGCCGCACCACGGCGCCCGAAGAATCGACAGCCAGGCCAGCCGGTCCCCGGGATGCAGGAGCGCCTGGGTGAGCGCCAGCAAGTCTTCGACAACCGGACGTTCGCCTAAAGCATCAATCTCCACGGCACGAAATTTCTTCCCGGCTCTGCGCAGCGCCGAGACGATACTGAACAGATGACTGCGGGCCCGCACGAGCACGGCGATCGTTTCGCCGGGGTTCGTCGATTGGGTCTCATTGATGACTTCGAAAACTCGTTCGGCTTCCGGTTCCGATTTCCTCACGAGAAACGGATGTACGCGAACGGCACCGTTAAGACGTTCGGTCTTGAACGGCACGGATGGTTCGTAAGTCACGGCCCCGCTGAACATATCTTCTGTCTCCGGAAAGGCATCACTCAATGCGCGGTTCACCCAATCCACGATCTCTACACTGGAACGAAAGTTCACCGAGAGTGTGAGCGGCGTCAGCGGGATAGCGCCCACGCCATCGGACCGGGTCCGCAAGAAGAGTCCCACCTCCGCTTCGCGAAAGCCGTAGATCGACTGCATGGGATCGCCGACCAGAAACAACGTGCGGCCGTCCCCGGGCTGCCAGTCGCCGATGAGCCGGATCAGTAAGCCGTACTGACTCTGGGACGTATCCTGAAACTCGTCAATCAGCAGATGCTGGATTCGACAATCGAGAGCAAATGCAAGGTCGGTGGGGGCTTCGTCCGAACCCATGGCGGTTCGTGCTCCAATCGCTATCTCTGTGAAGTCGACCCGGCCCTCCTCCTGGAAGACGAGTCGAAGCTGGCCGACGGCCACCGGCAGCAGGAGCATCAAGGCGCCCAGCATGTCCCACTGTGTTTCGCCAAACCGTGCCGGAGGCAATGATCTCAATGTGTGCAACGACGTAACGACGGTCGGCTCGAGTTCGATCGCACTCAACCGATCCTTAGCCGCACGTCCCGCGTCCGTTGCCGGAAATCCCTCATTCCTGGTCAGCCGGCGTCGCGGCGTTCCCTGCCCGGTGAGGAACATCTCCGCAAGTCCCAACCAATAAGGCAGCGACTTGAGGGCAGCATCCGGGAAGTCCCGGAGTTCGGCGCAAGCAGCTAGGGCGCTCACCCGCCCTTCCCGTGCAAGGTTCCCTGCCGCAAAGCACGCCAGCTCGACTGTTTCCACTTTGAAGTGTTCGGGAAATGTCTGCGCGAGGTGTTCCAGCGCGCGCTCGATGACTTCGGTGAGTGAAGATTCGAGTTCCTCGCGCAGACGGGCGGTCGCGGGATTTCCGACCACGTGGCGCAACCATTGGTCGCGACTCCCAAGCATGGTGCTCAGCAGTTTCTCGACAGTTTCGACATTGTTGTCGAGATGGGAGAGAAGTCGTGATAACGCGTCGGATACTCCGGTCCGAGTCTCGGCAGAATCCAACATCGCCAGCGTTCGACGAGCCGCCAGACGGTACAAATGCTGCACGTCCTCTTCCGGGCGCGGTGGCGCACCCATCCGGGAAACCCAGGGCATTTGCCGAACGAGTGTGGCGCACAAGGAATCGATGGTCTGAATTCGGAGACGTGAAGGATGTTCGGTCAAACGCCAGTTCAATTTGTCGTTCTGGGCGAGGGCTTCCTGCGCGAGTTTCCTCGTGTATTTTTCATGCGGCGATTCGGGTTCCGGACCCGAGGCGCTCTGGAGGGCCGCGATCACCCGGTGGCGCATCTCGGCTGCTGCCTTCCGTGTGAAGGTGATGGCAACGACGGCCTCCGGTTGATCGACCCGGCCCAGCAATGTCAGGAATCGCTGGATGAGCAGTTCGGTCTTTCCGGAACCCGCCGGCGCCTGTACGATAAATGATTGGGTGGGGTCGAGCGCCTGGAGACGCTGCGCTTGATCCTCGACGTGTTCAGGCATCGCCACCCTCCGACGGACGGTCGGCCTGACTGATCCGGCAAAGTGTGGGCAATGCACAGTACCGGCAGGTCAGGTGGCGGTCCTTCGGATCGACCGCGGCGCGGCCTGCTCGAAAATCGTTGCCCAGTCGATCCAGGACATCCCGCCAGTCTTCAATCGTGTCGTCGAGTGGCGGCTGGTTGTCGGATACCTTTATGCCGGGAACAATGCCCTCAGAGTCGGCCAGGCCCCGAAAGCCGACTTTCCCAGTCTTGAGCCTGCCAAAGAAAACACCCGTCACCGGAAAATCCGCTGTGACGGCGTAGATTGGAAGTTGCGGTTCATCCGGCCGGGGTCCATCCCAATCGGATGGGCTGCACTCACCGGTCTTGTAGTCCAGGATGACCAGTCTCCCATCTTCGAGACGATCCACGCGGTCGGCGCGGATACGCAAATCGATGCCACCCACTGTCACACGCCGACTTTCTTCCTGTTCGAGCATCGTGAAAGGCTGCCGTTCCTTTTCAAGGAGCAACCAATCCCCAATGACACGCTTGAGGCGCGCCTGTTCTATAGCGGCAAATCGAGGCCTTCGGAGGGCGCGGCGACGTTCGGACAGGCTTTGAATCTCCGCGCCGACGGTTGTGCGCACGATGTCCTCCAGACGGTCTTCAGGAGTCGAAAGCAATCCCTCGTGGGATTCCAATTGCTGCCAGATCCGCCCGAGAATGCGGTGAATCAGTTGACCGCGGTCAAGCGCGCTCAATCCCGGTTCCGACTGATCCAGCGCTTTCGCTCCAAGTCGTAATTCGGCAAACGCCTTGAACGGGCATGCGGCCTGAAGCTTGAACAGGGAGGTCCCCCCTTTGAGTGCGGCATCGCCGCACGGAGGCCCACTGTGATCTTCCAGAGTTTCCATCCGGGCCGCGCCGTGAAGCTGCTCGACATAACGGGACGCGCCCAGAACCCCCAGGTCGCCAACCGCAACTTCAGGCAACGCGCCAAACAGCGGGCTGACCCTCAAATCTGAATCGTCTTCTCGTTGGGGATAACTCACGACGATGATGGGGGCGCTCGCCAGAAGCCGTGTAGTGAGAACCTGAGTGAACTCCAGTTCCCGGTCCGGTGAGCATCGAGGCAGGTTGAAACGGCGCTGTAGACGAAACGGCAGGAAAGGGTCCGGAGCGGGTGCCGCCGGCCACGCATTGTCGTGCATCCCCACAATCCAGAGCCGGTCGAACCGCAGGCCCGAGGATTCGAACACGCCCAGGATCTGGACCGGCGCGGGCTCGGACTCGGGCTGAAATTGCCTGGATGAAGCCAGGCGCCGCAGCATTCTGACGGCGGTGTCCAGCGAGATACGTCCGGTGACGCTGTCGAGGCCGGCCAGTTCGGAGAGCAGCTCATTCCACACTTCCAGCGTTTGGTACTCACTGCTGTTGAGGCCTCTGTCTCCGGGCCATCCGATCGCCTGCAGAACCCGGGATAATGCGGGAGCCCAGTCACTGGGCATCTGCGAGGCCTGCAAACTCTGTCGCGCTTCCAACCACGACCTGAGTCGTGACGAGAGCATAGGACACGGATACAAGACATCGCCTCTGCCAGCCATCTCGACGATGTCTGCAAACGACACTTCAGGCTCCCTCAAAGAGCGCAGATCCGCATCCAGGAGGGCCCGGCTCGTCAATTCCTCTTCAGCACCATGAATGAAAGGGGATCGCAGAAGTCGGCCCGCGATCTCGATTGGGATCTCCGCAGGGTCAGTTCCGACGACCAAGAATGCCGACTCGATGACCGGGTATTCGCTGAGAGGTGGTCCGAGAGAGATGTTGAAGAGGCGCTGCGGATCCAGATCGGGCCGCAGGCGGCTGCGGGGATGAAATTCTTCCGCAAAAACACGCTCGACCTGGCTGCGGCATCGGTCGAGGTCGGGAACAATGACGCCGATCCGGAACTCCGGGGCGGCCCCGGCCGGGTCACTTTCCAGAAT
This sequence comes from Terriglobia bacterium, assembly GCA_965218085.1. Taxonomy (GTDB): domain Bacteria; phylum Acidobacteriota; class Terriglobia; order 20CM-2-55-15; family 20CM-2-55-15. The sequence goes on from CBDCKF010000002.1 coordinate 2,805,471, forward strand.
GCGGCGCGCCCATTCGGCGGCAGCACGGATTTCGCGGTTGCTATCGATCAGACCGAGGCGGACAGCGTTGCCCGTGGAATCGGCGAGCCTGCGCTCCTGGACTTCGGCGCCACGCCGGACAAGTGAGTCAAAGAATCGCTGCTGGACAGACGTTGGCTCGAGAAATCCCGTAATTTCAATGTGTTCAGAAACTAGTATTGCCCCTTCATCGATGAGATCTGTAACAAATGCCGGGAGCTCGGCACCGGACAACCAGCCGTTCTCGCGACACAGGCGACGGAACTCCAGAGCCCACATGTGGAAGGTCTCGGAATCGGCAGAATCGCTCCATTCCGGGGCATCCAAGGGAAGGTTCCATGTACACAGAAGATTCCAGGCATCAAGGGCCGCTTCGGCAGTCGCGGGCACTTCCAGCAGCAAGTTCTCAGCCCCTGAACGAACGATGCCTTGCCAGATGGATAGTTCCTCCGCTGGCCGGAGCAGGCGCGGGGATGGCGCGGGCGGCTCAGAATACAACCAGCTCGTCCACAAGTCGGAAAGCCAGGCCGACAATGGCAGGATGTGGGGCGTCGGCCAAGAGGAGAGGCCCGTAGCCTCCTGTTTCCGGTCGTATTCCTGCCGCAGTTCGCGGGCGAGTCGAGTAGTTGCGGTTATGACAGTCATGCTGGAATGGTTCAGTCTAACCCGGCCGGCCATTAAGCGAAGGAGGCCCGACCGCTCAACTGCCTGAACGATCCGCTTTATGAACACGGATCTTGCGTGACGACATTAAGACAGGCTAAAGGGCGTTGGACTATCCAAACGCCGACAGATAGCCAAACCGCTCGCTGGCTGCGTGAAGCTGCTTTACCAATCACTTCGGCCCGATCCTTCACCAGACAAATGTGTTTGGTCAGCCGAGGATTTCCGCGCCAACCGAGACTCTAGGCCGCACCTTATCAGCGGACATGATGACTACGTGTGGGAGCAGGACTCATTCGCCGATCCCCTGCCCGCGGGCTTGAGAACTGGTTCATCCGTGGCGGCTTCTCTGGTGCGACAATCTAGTGTAGTCCGTCACAATTAATGTAACGGCTCTGGCTGTCGCATTTCTGATCATATATGAGGAAAATAATGACCATTAGATCGGAAATCCCTGTGCGGAAGGAAGTCGGACGGCTTGGCCGAATCCGCAGTGTGTCGGTCTGGCTCGGGGAACGGTCCGAATAAGGTACAGCCTGTTAGACGGGGACCACTAGAGGTCACTCCTCCAACTCTCCTCAGGAGCTATCGGATAAGGATTTCCCGATTGGACAGGTGACTCATCGCCCGGAAACGATGCCCCACATCACTGGCGCCCGTTCATTCAGTTCCTCGAACCAGCTCTCGATGAAGATGTTGATTTGCTGGAAGCTGCAACTCACTGGACCGACTTCTTGCGACTTCAGGGTCCCAGCCAGCCACTTCTCTACAACTGTAGTGTCTAGCCTTCGCTAAGCGGCCCTGGTTGGCCCAAGCCGGGTCCGGGTGAGATGCCCCCATCCCCTGCAGAAAGCGGGAAGGCGCCTGGTCAACTTTTCATGGTCATCCTAACCGAACCGCTGTTGCCTCACCGACGTTGTTGTACCGGTCTGGCACACAAGTGAGGACGATAATTTGGCATTCTTTCCCCGCCTTGGCGAGAACTGCTCCCATCAGTTTAAGCCGTTCGGGGTCTGTATATCCCAGAGCATCATCTAAGATGAGGGGAGCCCCACCGCCCTTTGAGACCGTCATCGCACATGCCAGACGAGATATCAGAGAAAGTTGTTCTTTGGTGCCCCCGCTCAGGGATTCAAAAGGGACATTGGAGCCATCCATCGCCCGACTGGCAATCGACAGGTCCTCAGTTATTTCAACCTCAAAAGAATTGTTGAACACCAAACGTCCAAGCCTCTCGATTTTCTCTTTGAGGGGAGCGACATAGGTACGACGCGCCTTGTCACGTTCCTCGCTTATGGTTACATACAACAGCTGGGCTGCTTGGGCCCTTCGGATCATCGCTGCGGTGTCTTGCGTTGTGTGAGCAAGATGACTCTGGGCTGCATATAGCTTCTCATGCAAACCCTCTTCTCCGAAGACCTTGAGCCGCGTCCGGACTTCTGTATCTTCTTCCTGCGCAGCCGCGCGCTTTTTCTGTGCCGTTTCCAAAGAACCACTCGCCGTTTCCGCCAGAGCCCTTATTCGATCAGGTTCTTTGTCGCTGAGGTCTGCTTCAGCACTCTTTACCTTCGCCGCTTCTGTATGGACAAGCTTCGCGAATTTAGAATGCTCCGCTTCAAGGTCGTCATCGGCGGTGATCTTTCGGGACCGAGCAAGTTTGTCCTCAGCGTGGTTTAGTTCTTCAACCTTGAGGTCAAGTTTCACCCTCACCTGCTGGTGTCGCGCCCTCAGTCCATCACGCACCTTGCGGGCCGCATCCAGTTCCGTTCTGGCTTCTTCCCATACGTTATTGGTCTTTTCAAGATCGCCCTCAGCGTTTCGGAGTTTCTTCTTCGCGGCTTCCAGCGTTGCAGGAAGCTCGGGTTCCCGTATTCGGGCTGCTGGATAAGCAGGGACACTTTTTCCTAGCCCTATGATTTTTCTTTTCAATTCCTCATAGGTCAGGTCGCGAAGATTCTCATTCTCGATATTCTTTTGTCTTGCTATTGACTTCAGCGCTTCCCGGCGAGCGTCATAGGATTGTCTTGCCTCATCCGCATTACTCACTCTGGCAACATTGCATAGGGCATCGAGCTTCTCAATTGCCTCTTCGACCTTTCTCGACAGATCAGAGGAGCTGGATCCGGCTGTCATTTCCATTTCTAAAGACCCGGGAATTGTCACACGGACCCGATCAGAGACAGACAGGCTGCGCTCCTCATGCTCTGAGATAGTGGTGTGCTCACCATCAAGCTGGAAATCGAAGTCGGCCAGCCCTCTCAGCAAAACAGTCGGCGCACCAGTATCCAGCTTCGCCTGAGCTGTAATGAGCGAGCGTTCGGCTTTCTGGATTGTTTTCAGAGTATCTTCGTTTATGCTGTTTCCCGCCAACAACTCATCAGCCGAGGCTGCCTCTTCCCGAGCACGATCTATGCGGTCTTTGCGTTCCTTCATTTGCTCCAGGTGAAGCTTGTTGTTGAAGTAATCCGAATCCGCACGGTGGAGATTAAGAAGCGATTCGGCCTCTTTGCGCCCGGCTTCAGCTTTGGTCGCGTCCGATTGGGTCTCCTCCAGTTCGCTCTCCGCATTCTTGACCGAGGCGGTTGATGATGTGCTGGATTCGTCGAGTTTCGCATGTGCTTTTCTAGTTTTGGATACCGCATCGATGAGGTCTTGGCGCACTTCCATGTCTCGTTTCGAGGCATTTCCGGATTTTTGTACCGACTCCAACTTAAGGCGGGCTGTTTCCAGAGCGGTCTCCAGCGCCATGATTTCACCGAGAGCCTTTGCGTGTCTGGAAACATCCCCCCGGAGATCCTCCTCTTGAATCTTCAAACTCTCCAATTCCCGACCGAGCTCCGCAGCGCGCACGATATCTTCCTCAAGGTCCCGAATCTGCCTTTCCAGTGAAGCAACTTCAGTCTCTGCTTTGTCCCGAGCTTCTTGAGCGTCCTGCAATTCCTTTCTTTCGCCGCCCCGCTCCGTGAAATAGCGCCCATACTGCTTCCGCACCATATCGAAGAGACTTTCCTCTCGGGGATCCGCCTGGTGCCCTCCCGCAGCAGTATCGAGAGCAACTGACAATGATGTCTGGCTTGATAAGTCGGCCTGTCGGACTGCTTCACCTTGCTGAATGCAAAGTGCTTTCCACAAGTCGATGTCAATGGTTTCGCGCAAGATTTCTTCGGCGCGTTCATGAGCTTCACGTCCCGTATGGTTTTCTGGTGTGGGAGTTGTGATCGTAAAGGTCGTCTCTGGCTTCTTGTGAAACCTTTTGAAGTATGTGAAGACGTAGTGACCGCTCTCGGCCTCCAGCTCGATCTCCGGACCTGCATCCCTCGTTACAGGCTTAATTGCTTTGATGTTACTGTGCTTGCTCGAGTCGAGATAGTCAAAGAGAAGTCTGATTGCTTCACTCAGACAGGTTTTCCCGACTTCATTGGGTCCTTCCACGATGGTGAGCCCCTGGGCGCCGAATCGCACCTCGGATTCATCAATTCCTCGGTAGTCGGCCAGACGGAGGCGGAGAAGTCTCATCATTTCCTGCCCGCAAGCCTGACGAGGAGAGAAAGAGCATCGCGTGACATGACTGAATCAGCGCCAGACTCCTCACCCTTGGACCGCAAGCGGTCAATAGTAGAACTGGCAAAGCCTGAAAAACCAAGATCTAGAAAATCAGCGTCTTCCGGAACGACTATAAGATTGTTTCTACGCGTTTCGACCGCGCCGAGAATCTCCTGAGCATGGGCAAGAAGTTCTTCAAGTTCACGATGGAACGACAGCGAGAGTGCGCCGACCAAGCGCAATTTGACAATGGTTCGCTCCTTATCTCCAAGGTTCTCGATCCAGTCACGAAGTGCCGCGATGTCTTCCTTCGTATTGAGGTCAACCGCGTCACGCTCAATGAACTTCCATCTGCCAACACCCACTTCTTTGGTGGTGACACCCTCTAGGTTGATCGTGACGACCAGTGCAAATCCAGGCTTCACTTCGTCGTAGTCCGTTGGTTCGGGAGCACCGGAGTACCATATACGGCCACTGTCGCCAACTTCGGTAAGAGAGTGTCGATCTCCGAGCGCCAAATAATGAATCTTGTTCTCTGATATCGCGTTCTCAGCCGCGTGAACGGAAATAAGCGCAGGGTTGTCTGGATCCGGGGAAAGCGTGTCCACCATACCATGGGCCACGCAGACACGCAGAGCATCGACTCTGGGTTCAAGCGTTTCGGTGGTCAAAGCAACCAGATCCCGTAAGGGACGTTTCGACGTCCAGGGTATCCCTATGATCTCAATGCCCGCTTCGACGGGAATTGGGGTAGTGTCCTCAATCACATGGACTTGAGCCGGCTTTCGGTCCAGGAAGGTCGTACTGTAGAAAACGGCCGCCGCGTTGAGCGGGTCATGGTTGCCCGGGAGCAGGTATACAGGAACCGACACATCCTTCAGAGCTTCGAGGGCCCGCAAAACGGTCTTACGGTCCACCAGGTTTGACTCGAACACATCCCCGGAGACCACCATAAACAGGCAGTTTTCTGCTTTGGCAATGCGCCCGAGTTCACGGATAGCATCAAATCGGGATTGGGTAAATCTCTCCTGAACCCCTTCTGACAAAAAGTGGCGGGTCATACCCAGTTGCCAGTCGCCTGTATGCAGAAACCGAAAGCTCATGGTGTATTTCCCATCGATGGATTCTCGTGTTTGGGCATTCCGCCAGTCATTAAGTCTTTTTGCTGGACTGATCTGGCTGTGGAGTGAGGCCGAGATTGTTGAGCATGTAGCGCCCCTGGTTTCCTGGACAGAATGAACTCACCATAATCAAACCTCCGACTCGAGGGCAAGACGTTGTCGAGCCTGAGCCGGAGATTGAAAGCCAAGGCGCTCAATCAACCAGTGATGGTTATAGAGAGCGCGGAACTCAGGAAGCGCCTGAATCAGTTCCGGTATGGAACGGAAGTGACGCACCCAGAGCAGTTGTTCTTTCAGAGTTTTGAAGAAGCGTTCGATACAGCCGTTGCCTTCCGGTTCCCTGAAGAAGGCGGGTGAGGACCCGATGCCCAGGAACCGGATCTCGTTCTGAAAGTCGTCGCTCATGAACTGCGAGCCGTGATCATGCCGGAGCTGAAATCCGTCTGCGGCGAAGACGGTGACCTGACCGTCGTTGCGCGTCACTGTGGCGGTGGCATCGATGCCCCACATCTGGTTCGGGCGATCGGTGACGATCCTTCCGGTATGCGTCTTGTCCACGACAGGCACGGCCTGACGCTGAGGCACCAGCAGCCCAGCTTCCCGCATCAGTCGCAGAACTCGGGTTTTGGAGGTTCCGACGCCCGCCACCCGGAGCCGTACCCAGAACTTCCGGTGGCCTTCTCCGGTGAACGGCGAGATCGCAATCTCATGACGGATCCGCTCAGTCAGCTCCGCATCGGTGAACGGACCGTGCGTGCGAGCGGAACGATGTACTGTCATAAGGTCGCCGCCTCGTGGAGGCAGCGATAGATCGTTGCGACATGGACATTGAAGGTTCGGGCGACTTCGCTGACGGATTGTCCTTCTTCAATGAGATGGCGAGCGAGGATGCGTTGATTCGGACGCAGCTTGGGCCGGCGGCCGAAGCGCACGCCGCGTGCTTGGGCGGCGCGGCGCCCTTCCTCGGTTCGGGTGGCGATCAGTGAGCGCTCGAACTCCGCGATACCCGCGAAGACGGTGAGCACCATGCGTCCGGCCGGCGTCGTATCGGCCCAGGGCTCCGCAAGGGATTGAACCCCAGCGTTTTTCTCCTCGAGCGTCTCCGCGATACGCAGCAGCTCGGAGGTGGAGCGCGCGAGGCGGTCCAGACGAGTGACGATGACGACATCATCGGCGCGTAGCTCGGAGAGCAGGCGCTCGATCTCGGGCCGCTTCTTGCGGGTGCCGGAAGCCTTCTCCGCGAACAGCTTTTCGCAGCCGGCCTCGTGGAGGCGGTTGCGCTGGATGGCGAGGTCCTGGTCGGTCGTGGAGACGCGCGCGTAACCGAGCTTCATGCGGTCAACCCTACATTTCTGCGAATCTTATTGCAAAATGAGCGCATTTCGCAGATATATTTTGCAGCTGATAAGTCCTTGTTTGCACACGTTGCGATTTCCCTTCGCGATACTCTGCAGTTCTGCAACGATTGCGGCCTAACGGGATTTCAAGGGTTTAGGCATTGCGAAACAGTATTGCAGGAGAGATTTGATTGGCGATAGCTTTGTGCAATCTGGAGGTTGGAGCTGCTGTCGCGCTATCTGCGCGACGTGCTGAGGATGATGGCGGCGCGGAGCAGCCTGTGCGGGATTCCACAGCCTAACCGAGGTGATCGACACGCCGCCGCCCGCCGGTGATGCAGATGCTGGAGGCCTTCGCCGAGTTCGAACGCGCCATACCTCGCAAACGCACCGCTATGTCAGATACATGAGAGCGTCCTCCAGTCGCTGAAGGAGGTATCTCTGATGACTTCGAAGAAATTCGCGCTCCGAATCCCCCGCGACGGCAAGGAGGTCTTCAACCTGCTCAATCGCTTTAGGCAATGTAAGCCACGGTACGGTTTCGTTGTTCCCGGTGAGCCGCTCGGCAATCACAACTTGGTATTGACTGCGTAGTCCAGCCTCCAGCACATCTGGGCGTTCGGCATGGATAAGTCGCATCCCCAGTTCCCGCAGTCGCGGATCCTCAAGTGTTGCCACTATGTCAGATCGCCTTTCCCACGGAGAACGATGGAAAGTCTCCATCCGAACGTGATCCGCAGGGCTGAAGAAACCAGCATAGATTTTCTGCTCCACATGAACGGGTGGCTCGCGCGCGGGTCGACTTGCCTCGAAACCGGCAACCAAACGTTCGCACAATACTGCATCTTTGCGCAGCCGCTGGGCCCGCCGTTCAAGTTCCTCGATACCAATTCGCCAAGTCGAAGCAGTGTTCGACGCTTCATCCTTCGGCATCAAGATGGGCGCGGCATTGCTGCGGACGCTGCGTACAGGTTTGGGCTGGGTCGCCAATCGACTCACCAGAAAGCTGTCCGATAGCATTTCGAGCTCATCCGGGTCGATGGCAAGATTGAAGACGTACTGCTCTGCACTCTGGGCGGCGTTTTCGCCGATCCGCGTGACGTGCCACGAATACGGCTTGCCGAAATAAAAATCCGACAATGCAACGATTCTCTCTTCGGCCAAGTAGTCAATAACAGCCGCCTTCTTGCTGAAATGCATAAAGGCAGACCACACGCCCGGGGCTCTTTCGGCAAGTAGCCGTGCCAGATGAATCGTCGCTCTAACGTCGTCCAAGGCATCGTGTGCCGATTCGTGCGTGTAGCCGTTCGCCGGCGCTACCTGATCCAATTTGAACGTGTGCTGACCATTACTCCCCAATGGCACGGCAACCGCGTTGGGGACGTGAAGCGTTGCGGCCTGGACTGCACGCATCACATCAGACCTGCAGTTTCCGTTCACGTTCGTTAGATACGGCGGGAACAGGTTCTTGTAGAACGTTTGCCGTAGCAGAGATTCATCGAACCACAGCGAGTTGTACCCCAGAAACGTCGCCGGCGCCCATTCGAGAAGTTTTTCTCGGATGCGGCGCGTCATTTCATAATCGCTGGGCAACGACGGATCGATAAGCTGCGAAGCTGTGATGCCGGTAACACACAGAGCGCCAGGGGACGGCACAACATAGGGCGAGATCCGGCACCGTATCTCGAATCGATCGACTTCGTTCAATTCCGCATCCGTTCGAACGGCCGCGAATTGCAGGATCTGATCGAAAGTGGTGTCTGTTCCGGTTGTCTCGGTATCGTAGAAAATGAGGGCCATAGATTTCTCCGGCGCCAATACCCAGCCCATGTTTCTAATTCCCGCCCCCTCTACTGAGGCGGCTCGGAGAGCTTTGGCCGAGAGCGGCGATAAATAAGAAAGTCCTCCTTGGCAGCACTAACTTCCGAACAAGGGGGGCTCAACGAAAGACTACCCGAGCCTATCCCACACCCGATGGGACTGCAAGATGTGCCGTTGTGTTCATGCCGAAGTGCCGACGGAAGAGGACATTCGGTACGGTTCAGCAGCAATTCGGAGAGATATTCCGTGAATTGGCCCAGCAGAAATAGAGCCGAATCGTGGAGGGTCAATCGAAAAATACATTCGGTGTCAGCAACGAGTGAGCCAGCGTTTGGAGCAACTGAACATAACGTGGGTAGGAGAACCGGCCACCTTCAGGTGCGTATTCCGGCCGCTCGTGATCACTGATTCCGGAACTGATGAGCACGATCAGCGGAATCGCCACTCGGACGGCTGTGAACAAGCCGATTTGAGGGGCTAACAGAAATAAGGCCAAGGTTTTTCCATAGTCATTAAACTTGACAAATGGCAATATTATTTGACTGTCAGTTGATAAATATGTTCCGTTATGCTCTAATTACTACGGGTAGCCGCTACTGGCTACGTGCAATTCGAGAAGATATTGGTGTTCATAGCAACTAGGAATGATCTACGTGCCCGACTTCTTCTGGGCGGCCCTTCGGGGCCTTTCGAGACCGGACGTGTTCTGATGCCCGTCTCCCGTATCTGTCGCTGTCTTCGAGTGGCGTGGAACGGGTCGGGGGGTGAACAGGTCTGTTACGTGTATGAGAACCGACGACGGATCTTGATCCTAAGGAGAAATAGTCTGTGGGGTTCAGCCATGCCGACTCTCCTAGTTGCGGCTGCCGACGACGCATCAAGAGCGTCGGAAAGGAGGCAGAATGAAATTTCAAGATCTTCTTGGCTGTATCCAGTCTCTTCAAGAGATCAGGACGCGGTTAGACCATTCGCTGGACCCCTGTGTCAGTATGGAGCTCGACGCTATCATAGTCCGACTCCAAGAATGTTCAGATCAAGGGTCAGACCATCGCCAGCGGGCGAAGACCGTCGACAGCGTTGTTCTATTTTTAGGACGCTTGATCGACGTCACCACAAACGTCTCAGACCTCATCGATCGGTACAAACGCTGATACGGCAGACTATTTTCTACTTCTTTCACAGGATTAACCATGAATCTTGGCAATGCGATCAAAATTTGCAGAGTCCATCGCGGCCTAACTCAGGCACAGTTGGCCAAGGCAGCAGGGATTTCATTGTCCTACCTGTCACTGCTGGAGCATGACAAGCGTGATGCAAATGTCTCCACGTTGGAGGCGATTGCGCGAGGTTTGGGAATTCCCCTTAATCTTCTATTTTTTTTGGCTTCGGACAGAGACGCACTGCAAGGACTCCCTGAAGATGTTCGAGATCGACTCTCGTCCGTACTATTGAAGTTGCTGAATGAACCGAGAACTACTCAGGCCTCACTACCCTTATGATCCCTTCGGCAGCCTCTCGACTCTTGCAGGGCCGCTCCGCGAGAGTCCAGAGACACTTCTGTCGATTGCTCAAGATCCGAGCCGCTACTATCGACGCATCCCAATTAGACATAAGGGCAAGGTCAGGGAGACTTGGGACGCACTGGCACCGCTCAAGTCCATCCATGCTCGCATCCAATGCCTCATACTCCGCAAGGTGATGTACCCCCACTACCTGCAAGGGAGCATTCGAGATGAGGGGCATGCCAGAGACTTCGTCAGCAATGCTTCACTACACTGCGCCCGGCGGATCGTGATTTGCGAGGACATCGAGAATTTTTTCCCTTCGACACCATCGCGCCTCATCTATGATATGTGGCGATCGCTTTTCCATTTTCCAGATCAAATCGCACGTGTGCTGACAGGACTGACGACCCTCGAAGGCTACTTGCCACAAGGCGCGAAGACGAGTAGCTACTTAGCTAACTTGGCTCTGTGGCGAACAGAGCCTGGGCTTGTGGAATCGCTAAGAAGTCAAGGGTTCACCTACTCTCGCTACGTCGACGACATTACGCTTTCAACTGATAGGCATCTCACGGGGAGTGCGATCGCGAAAGTTGTCAGACAAGTCGCGCGAATGTGTTCGCTGCTGGGTTTTCGCTTGAAACGATCGAAACACAGTGTGGCCACCAGCGGTACCCGGATGTTTACGACTGGTTTAATGGTCAATCGGCGAGCCAGCTTGCCGAAAGAGGTCCGCTCTCAAACACGTGCATTGGTCCATCAATGCGAGTGCATGGCTAGGCTATCAGAGGCGATGAGGCAGACACCGCACTTTGCGGTTGAGTGGAACCGTGCATTCGGGAAGGTGACTCTTTTGCGCCGTCTGCACTCGGCCGAGGGAAATCATCTGCGTGAGCGTCTACGGGAAATTAAGCCGGTCTTGACCTAACTCTTGTTGTAGATGCTTGCTCTCATTCGATTTTCCCTCCCCTGGATTGTTTCATCAGGGCACGCTACACCCTGGAAATCGGTGTTCAGGATCCTCGGCGGTCACCCAAAACCGGCCAATAGAGGGTACTAACCAGATTCGCGTAGAGTCGACGACTGGCGCTGTGGCGGTAAGCAAAGGGGGTAGCTGTTGCCGGTGGCTTTCGCCGATTCCGGTGCCTCACTCCTCGCCGTGGCTTCGTTTCCAGTCGCCGCTCATCGAACCGGACATGCAGATTTCCCGCATCCGGCTCTCGGACGAGATCATGCCTTCGCCCACGGAAAGCTCGCCGTACGCGGCGCAAGATGCGTGAGCCCGTAATCGGACCAGAGCCGCTCGGACGGGAAGCGCACGTGTTTCCCGATCCGCACCTTGTGCTTACGGCAGAGCCACTGGCGCAGCCGCCGTGTCGCGTGTTGATCAATCGCCTTGTAGGCCGGGCGGACCTGTCCCAGGATGAAGTAGTTCGCCCAACCGGTCAGCAACCGGTTGAGGCGTCCCACTACGACTCCCGACGGCAGGAGCACGTGGCGCGGCGCGGTCAACTCGCTCACACGACGGCAGATGCTCTGGACGCTTTCCCGGCTCGGATGTGTGCCTATGTAGGCGGCACCCGTACCCGGCCGGTAGTTGCAACCGATCCGGTAGCCGAGGAACGTCATCGATTCCTCCGGCACCCGGCAGCAGCGGGTCTTCTCAACGTTCATCGCCAACTTCAGACGTTTCATCAGGGCTTCGACCGCCGCTAGCATCACCGCTGCCGGCGCGCGACCGAGAACCGCGAAGTCGTCCGCGTAGTTGACGATTTCCGCCTTGAAGTGCCGGGCGTAGCCCAGCACCTTCCAGCCCAGAATGAAGCGCCGCATGTAGATGTTGCTGAACAGCGGCGAGATCGGAGACCCTTGCGGGGTCCCCTTCCGCTCGTGACGCGCCCGGTTCGTGCGGCGGCGACAGCCGCGCCCGTCGTCCTCTTCCACCGCCATCTCCAGCCACGCCTTGACCCAGCCCAACAGCCGCCCGGCGCGTGAGCGACGGGCGATGGACTTCATCAGGTCCGCGTGCGGAATCTGGCCGAAGTAGTCCGACAGGTCGGCGTCCACCACCTCCCGGTGGCCCGTCGTCAGCAGCCGATGCACGCGCCTGACTGCGTCATGCGCGTCTCGGCCCGGCCGGTACGCATACTGCTCCGGTTGCAGGTCGGCTTCGAAGATCGGCGATAACACCAGCATCGCCGCCGTCTGCACCACCCGATCCCGGAGACACGGAATGCCCAACGGCCGGAACTTCCCTCGTTGCTTCTTCGGGATGAGAACCTGCCGAACCGCATGCGGCCGATAGGTCCCTTCCTTCAGGTCCCGCGCCAGTGCTCCCAGCCACCGGTCCACCCCGAACGCATCGATGTTCGCGACCGTCTCGCCGTCCACCCCGGCCGCGCCGCCGTTGCGTCGCACGGCCTGCCAGGCGACTGCGAGCACGTCGTCGCGCCACACCTTGTCGCTCAGAGAGTAGAACCGGAAGCCCAGAGCTTCCTTCGCTTTCGCATGTAGCGCCGTCTGGAGTCGCTGAACTCTCTCGGGAGTAACGTAAAAGTTGTGTTTCGTGATTTCCAGTTGAGAGAGAATGATAGATTCGTCGTCCGGGCTGTGGGAACTGTGCGGACGCCGGAGGTGTTCCAAGGGCCTGTGGAAATCATCAAGAAGAAGCCGCCGAAGGCGACCGATTCCCCCGATTTCCATAGGCCCGGCAGTTTCCACAGCCCCCGTCGCCCGCTGAAATTGAAGCGGGCTCCAGTTCACGCTGGAGCCCTAGACCTGAGTCATCAGTTATTCAGTTATGGAGTTGAACCCAATGTCTACAGATCCGAATGAAAGCGTACCATCAGAACAGATTTCTGAATCCACAAAAACACAGATCCAGACCCTGCTGGCCTCCGGGCTGGCCGATCTGAGCCTGCGCGAGGTACTGGGGACCCTGTTGTCGGGCCTCAGTGTGGCCGAACGGGACCTGCATCTTGAACACCGCCCCGACGACCGTCCCAATGGTTTTTACGATCGCTCCCTCCAAGTGGGCAGCGTTCCGATCGATATCCGTGTCCCTCGAACCCGTAACGGGGATTTCCGTCCCGCGAACCTACCATCCCCGTATCAGCGCGGCTACCCTGAAGAAGTCGAGTCCATCTTGCTGGGACTGCTGGCCTCATCCCGTTCGGTCAATGCGGCCCGGGAGGCGCTTCAGAAGATGGGCCTGTCCGGGTCCCAACAGGATCTGGAACGGGTGGCGTCGGGCCTGATCGAAGAACTCGATCTTGGCAACAGCCGGCCACTGGACACGGATCTGCTGGCCCTATTCGTGGATGGCAAGTACGTCGAACTCCGCGACGGCGACCGGCTGCGTCCGGCCTGTATCTACCTGGTGGTGGGTCTAGGCCGCGACGGCAAGAAGCGTGTCCTGGCCTGCATTGCCAAACCCGGCCGCGAGAATCTCGAAGACTGGAAGGGGGTTCTCCGCTCTCTGATCGAGCGCGGTCTCCGACGCGTCATGATCTTCGTCCAGGACGATTTCTCCGGCCTTCTCAAGGTCAGCGAAGGCTTCTTTCCCAATGCTGATATCCAGCTCTGTACCGTCCACATGCAGCGCAATGCTAAGAGCCATCTCTCCAAATCCGACGCCGCCGAGTTTCAGCAACGCTTCCGTGCCATCAAGTCCTCCTGGTGTGAGGATGTCGGCAACCAAGGGTTCGAGGAACTCTGTGACCGCTTCGCCCAGCACTATCCCTCCTGGATCGCGGGGCTCCGCAAGAAACGGACTCACTATCTCGCCTTCCTCAAGTATCCCGACCTCATGCGCAAATCGTTTTCCACCACCAACCTCGTCGAGGCCGTCAACGGACAACTGGAAATTATGCGCCGCAATTCGGGCGGCTACTTTCACTCCGAAGACACCCTCAAGTTCAAACTCGGCTTGGCCGTCTCTCACCTCCACAACGGCCGTTGGAAATCTCCGGCCACTTCCATCCATTCCGCTCTTCATCAGCTCAACGCCATGTTCCAATCCCGCTTTGAGGAGGACTTATGATCCCCTCCTCAAACACAACTTTCTTGACAAGAGCCACTCTCTCCGATGCTGTTAGGCTCTCGCCAGTCCTCATGTCCCTTCCTCCGTCATGCGCTGCTCTCGAACTGAGGCCCCTTCCCTCCACCGGCATTACCCGGCTTCCTTGGTACTGCGGACCTCTCCGCCACCCTGTCGGCCCAACCTGACCCTCGCGGGCTGTCGGTTGGCGCGTGCCACGCCACCGGCAGGGCTTCCCGTGTTGCGTCCAATCCCCTCTTCCATACATGCCACCGCCCAATACCCCGGCGGAACCGGTCGGTGCTCGCGTCGCTCGCTTCCCGACCGCTGGCAGCCTTCCCCGTTTCAACGGCGGGTCGGCTTCCGCATTGTGCGTTTCGAGGCCTGCTCGGCGTTTACTCGCGTTGTGGCCTGTGTGGTTGCTGAGCCGCCCGAGGCGGCCCTTTGTCATCGGAGTGCTTCAGACGATGTTGTTACCTCCACCATCCGCTCCGATTGCTACCGACTGGAGCGACAGTTGCCGGGCGGGATTCGCACCCGCTGAGGATTGGCGCCTTCTCACGGCGCACGTTGAAATACACGCTAACGGCTCGGCCTGAGCCCTCGGGTGCTCATGAAGCTGTAGAGGGTGGTACGGGACACGCCCGTGATCTTGGCGATGGCGGTCTTGGAAACGCCTGATTTCGCTACTCTCATTTGGCTCACTTTGATCGTTTGATTTGGCCCACCCCTGACAACTGAGCCGGGAAGGCTGTTCTGATCCAATTGAATCGGAACGGAGGGCCCGGTGTCGAGGAGATCGAAAGTGGAACTGTTCGAAGAGATTCGACGAGAGTACGAGTTTGGGGTGGGAACAATCCAGGGGGCGGCCCGGAAACTGGGTGTGCACCGGCGGATGGTGCGGCAGGCGTTGGCGGACGCAATACCACCGGCGAGGAAACGACCGGAGCGGAAAAAGCCGCGACTGGAACCGGTAATGGAGTTTATCGACGCGATATTGGAGTCGGACCGGAAAGCCCCGCGAAAACAGCGGCATACGAGTCACCGGGTCTGGGAACGGATCCGGTCGGAGTTGCCAGAGCATCCGGTTGGGGAGTCGACGGTCCGGCGCTATGTGGGTCGGCGGAAGCGGGAGATGGGATTCATTCATCAGGAGACGTTCGTGCCGCAAGCCTACGACTGGGGCCAGGAAGCGCAAGTGGACTGGTGCGAAGCGGTAGCGGAGTTGGATGGTGAACGCCAGACCCTGCAGGTGTTCTGCATGCGCAGCATGGCCAGGGGCGGGGCCTTCCATCGAGCCTATCCGCGAGCGACGCAGCAAGCGTTCCTGGAGGCCCACGAACTTGGGTTCGCCTATTTTCGAGGGGTGTTCCGGCGGCTCCGGTACGACAACTTATCCAGTGCCGTAAAGAAGATTCTGCGGGGATACCGGCGGGAAGAAACCGAGCGGTTCATCGCCTTCCGATCGCACTGGAAGTTTCAAGCCGAGTTCTGCACACCGGGCGAGGGCCACGAGAAAGGCGGAGTGGAAGGCGAAGCGGGATACTTCCGGCGCAATCACTGGGTGCCGGTGCCGCAGGCGCGGGATCTGGCGAAGCTGAACGCGCAACTACTGGACGGTTGTCGGGCTGATGAAGGGCGCACGATCGGCGACCGGGCGCAGACGGTGGGTGAAGGGATGCAGATCGAGCAGCCGCATCTGATCGAGTTGGCGAGGGAAGGCTTTTCTCTCGCCGAGGAGAGCTTCCCAGGAATCGATCGTAAAGGCTGCGTCCGGGTCCGGAACAACTTCTACTCGGCGCCGGTGAAAGCCGGGACCGAGGTCCGCGCTCGGGTGTTGCCGGCTTACGTCGAGATCTGGTACGAGGGCCGGCGCGTGGCGCGGCATGAGCGGGGCTATGGAAACGGGCAGCAGTTCTTCAACCTGGAACATTATCTGGAGGTCTTCGAATGCAAGCCTGGCGCGCTGTCCGGGAGCAAGCCGCTGGTGCAGTGGCGGTAACAGGGCCGGTGGCCGGCCAGCTATGACCGGTTCTGGCAGGCGTTGATCTCCAGGCATGGAAAACAACATGGGACTCGCGAGATGGTCGAGTTGCTCTTACTGGGCCGGCAACACGGCTACTCCGGGCTGGACCAGGCCTGCCAAGAGGCGCTGAGCCTGGGATGTTCCGATGCAGCTGCGGTGCGCTACCTGATGACACGGGAGCAACGCGATCCAGCGGTGCCACCACGATTGGAAGTGGCCGCGCTGCAGCGCTACGAACGGCCGCTGCCCGAGGTGAGGACCTACGATGCACTGCTCGCGACGGAGATGGTCTGATGGCTGTCGCCACCGACGCCGTCGAGCAGGCCACGATTCGTCAGTACTGCAAAACCCTGCGCACGCCCACGATCGGGGCGCAGTTTGGGGTCTTAGCCGAGCAAGCCCACCGGGAAGCGCAGACCTACACGCGGTATCTGGAAGCCTTGCTGGCCATGGAAGTGGAAGAACGCGAACACCGCACCGTGGCCCGCCGGATTCAAGACGCCCGGCTGCCCCGCATGAAGACACTCGAGGAGTTCGACTTCGCGCAGTCGACGGTTCCCGCGACCCGCATCCGGAGCCTCGCCGAGGGCGGATACCTGGAACGTGCCGAACCCATCGTCCTGATCGGGGAATGTGGAACCGGCAAGACGCACCTGGCCACGGGCTTGTGCGTGGCTAGGTGCCGGCAGAAGAAGCGGGTGCGCTTCACGACCGCCGCGGGCCTGATCAACGAGTTGGTCGAAGCCCAGCACGACAACCAGCTCCGGCGCGCTCTGGCCCGGTGGTTCCGGTACGAACTGATCGCCATCGACGAAGTCGGCTACGTCCCGCTGGCGGATCTGGGGGCCGAGCTGCTTTTCCAGGTCATCTCGGACCGCGCCGAGCGGGCGACGGTGATCCTGACAACGAATCTGCCCTTTTCCGAGTGGACCCAAGTGTTTCCCAACGTCCGGCTGAGCAAGGCGTTGCTGGACCGGATCACCGATCGCGCACACATCATCGAGACCGGAACCGAGTCCTACCGGTTCCGCCGCACGTTGGAGAAACGGCAGAAACCGCGGCATCGGGCCGGGAAGGAGAAACCCGCGAAAAAACCCACGTCCTGAGGGTCCGGCCGACTCGCGATCGTCGATGCTGGGCGATCCTGGAAAGGAATTATTTCCCGAAAGAAAGAAAAAGAACCAAAAAGAAAGAAAACGGAGGCCTGTGGAAGATGACGCCGCTGATGGAAATCCTAAACCCAGGATTCCCACAGCAGCTTGGAAAAGCCTCGCCAAGAACGCTCGGCTTTCCCACATCTCCACACAGGCCCGGCGGTGATCATCACTACCGTGAACTATTAATCGAGGGGGTGGGCCAAATCAGATGATCAAAAGTGGGCCATACCGGGTGGACAAAACCAGCAGGCCGTACCCACAGTAGAGCTAACCCCGGGCGATGTGTAAGACTGGTGGGGCGCACCTGTTGCGGGAACAGGCGGATCCAGAATGAAAAGCCGTCTCCATCCAAACACGGACCCTCCCCACCGGTCCGCAGGGTCCCTTTAATAGCACACAGGCCGACTGGATGGCTCATCCTGGAGTCCAGGTCCCTGGAAAGGTGTGTCCGATCCCGCGAGATGCAGACTCGCCCGTTTATCCAATCCCTTCAAATAAACAGACAACTCACGAATGAGCAGACGTTTCTTCAGCGACCACGCGCGGGTGAACGTCGACCTGCACGTCTACGTGCTGGCCGAGCTTATTAAGCACGGTCATCAGACGGTCAATGGTGAAACGATCAAGCTGCACTTTACGAATGCGGGTAAAGTCCGCATGGCTGACACCGGTGCGGCCTTCGGCCTTGCGCGTCGAAAGCCCTTCATCATCAAGAACGCCGATGATGCGGGCGGCCAGAAGTGCCTTGGTCTGCTGTACGTCAGCGTCAGCTCGGCCGAAGTCACGGAAGACATTGCCGCTACCGTGCACCAACTCAAAATCGGTGTCTGTTTTGTTCATTGCTGCAACTCCTTCTTCAATCGTTTAAGCCGCTCGCGGACTAGATCTATATCTTTCTTCCGGGTCTTGATGCCCTGCTTTGCCTTCTTCTGGAAGGCGTGCAAAACCCAAAGGCGCTCCTCGAACTGCAGAGCGTAGACTGTCCGATACGCATCGGTGCGGTACTTGAGCGCCACCTCAAATACACCGGAGCCGAAACCCTTCAGCGGCTTGGCGGTGTCGGCCTTACGGCCTTCGGCCGCGACCGTCAGCGCCCGCATGATCTGGTTCTGCACCCCTTCGGGAAAGCCATCGAAAACCTTGCGTGCCGCCCTGAGCCACGAGACCGGCCGGGTATCTCTGCTTCGCATAGGATACGGTGGCAAATATATCACCGTGCTCCAAGTATACAAGTGCCCGTTGAATGGAGCAGCATCGCGCCCGCGTCCGCCGAGGGGCTGTTCGCGACGCGAACAGCCCCTCGGCGCATCGTGAATGGCCAGCTTCTGGTTGTCGAGGTTCTGAGAGCCGGTGGAAACGCGCAGGTAGGCCACGGTTTCCAAGGTGGCGTCTATGGAAAGGTGGAAATGGTGTTTTATTTAACGGCTACGGCCACAATAATACAGTGCATTGGATAGACCGCTATCGTCTGAAATGACGGACGTTATTATAGACACCCAGACATACTCTTTCCGTCTCGAAGCCAATTGGCAAGCAAGCAGACCACGCGGACGGGGCGCGCGGGGGCTGTCACCAAGGAAGGCATTGACGCAACCCTGCTCCAGCACGTCAGCTCGATCGAATAGGACAACGTCATTCTCTACGGTCAGTACGTTCTTGATCGCGCCCTGGTCCGCTAAGAAACGGGTCCTTATGTTGTATTTCAAGACCCATATGGGCGCTACCCTAATGACATCCTTCGGCAGGACGACGCCGAGTGAGTTGCCGAATTTCCGTGTGCCGGTTAGAGGTGTTCTTAGTTGACAATACCTTCGGAACTGACGCTGGTGGTGACACCACGCGGACGGCTCCGTCTCGTCGAGTCGGCGCGTTCTTCGGAAAGCAGTCCAGATCGACCGGCCTTGAAACGTATCCGCGATGCGTTCGCCAGAGGCGGCGGCCCGGGTTTATTCCACTTAGGCGCGGTGGAAGCCACCAGCGTACTGCCGCCAGTGCCGGCCTATTGGCGCGACTTCGCCCGTCTCTTCATGACCGCGTTGTGCGCGGTTCCGGATCTTGAAGAACGACCCGCCAGGTTGCAAATCCCAATTCCGAACGATGCGCTTACCGGCTTGACCGAGGCCGCGCCGCCGATGTCGGGTGGCGAATATCTGTCTGTCGACACCCTTCGCGCTCTCTGGTCGGAGATGGAGTCCGCCTGCGGCGTGGAGATGGACGCGTTTACCGGGACGATCAGGGAATTCCTGCAGTGGAAGAATCCGGTGTGGCACTCGGTCGGCCGCGTCCACTTTCATCTGGCCGAGCAGAAGTCGAACGACGCTTCACCATTCGCGTTTCTGGCCACCTACACGGCCCGTCTTGGGCAACACAACAAGGCACAACACTATCCGCTCGGGAAGGCCCTTCACCAGTACGCCGGAGCACGGAACAAGCAGGCCCTGCTTGCACTTCTCAAGCCCGTTCATGAAGCCGCGGACCGCAGCCTCTTTCTGCGAGAGCTTGTCGATTCGGGCCGTGTGTTCCATCCCTTGGGCTGGACCGCGGCCGAGGCGTATCGGTTCCTGAAGGATATTCCTGCTTTCGAGGCGAGCGGCATCCTGGTGCGCGTCCCCGACTGGTGGAGGGCGGGGCGCGGCCCAAGACCGCGCGTGCAGGTTCAGATCGGCGGCAGCCCACCCGCCGGACTCGGCCTGGACGCCTTGTTGGACTTTTCAGTCGATGTCGTGCTTGGGGGAGAAGCGTTGAACCCGAAGGAGCTGCGGGAAATACTGGAATCGACAGGAGGTCTCGCATTGATCCGCGGCCGGTGGGTCGAGATCGACAGGGAAAAACTGGACCAGGTGCTGGCCCATTGGAAAGCCCTCGAGGGCGCCGCGGACGAGGGCCTGTCTTTTAGGGATGCGATGCGTCTGCTCTCGGGCGCCGGCGCTGGCGGTGCCGAGGATACAGGGCCCGGCGAGGTGGTCGAGGAGTGGTCGAGTCGCGTGTCCGGCGAGTGGCTGTCTAAGGCGCTCGAGGACCTCGCCGAGCCTGTGTTCGATGAAACGGATCTCGAAGACGAGCTCCAGGCCACACTGAGGCCGTATCAGAAGGCCGGCGTGGGCTGGCTCCGGCGGTTGTGCGAAATGGGGCTGGGAGCTTGCCTGGCCGACGACATGGGATTGGGCAAGACGATACAGGTGCTCGCATTACTTCTTTTCCGAAAGAAACGGGGAATTGGCACGACGAACCTGTTGGTTGTTCCAGCTTCGTTGATCGGTAACTGGTGCGCCGAGATCGACCGGTTCGCACCGGGGCTACGCGCGCTGGCGGCCCACCCATCGGCCATGCCACAGAAAGAGCTCCGCGATCTGACTGCCCGGACAATCGCAATGCACGATCTGGTCGTCACCAGCTACGGGTTCCTGTCCCGACTACCGTCGGTCCAGTCGTTCCAGTGGGATCTGCTCGTTCTGGACGAAGCGCAGGCGATCAAGAACCCGACGGCGAAGCAGACACGTTCGGTCAAGCAATTGCGGAGTCGGAATCGTATTGTCCTGACCGGTACCCCGGTGGAAAACCGGCTATCGGATCTGTGGTCGATCTTCGACTTCGTCAACCCCGGCCTGCTGGGGTCCGCCAGGACGTTCAAGACCTTCTCGAAACGGCTCGACCAAAGGGAGAAGTCGCGGTACGCGCCGCTGCGCAAACTGATTCGCCCCTACATCCTGCGTCGGCTCAAGACCGATCGCAACGTCATTGCGGATCTGCCTGAGAAGACCGAAGTGGTCGCCTACTGCACATTGACCAAGATACAGGCGGCCCTCTATGAGGAATCGGTGAATCTGCTCTCCAAGCAACTTACTCGCCTGGACGGCATCGAACGCCGTGGCATGGTGCTGGCCTTTCTGACCCGCTTCAAGCAGATCTGCAACCATCCGTCGCAATGGCTTGGCGATAACGGATACCGGCCCGGGGACAGCGGCAAGTTCCACCGGATTGGCGAACTGTGCGAGACCATGGCTGCGCGGCAGGAAAAGGTTCTGGTATTCACGCAGTATCGCGAAATGACCGGACCGCTGGCGCGCTTCCTGGCCGGAATATTCGGTCGTCCAGGCGTGACCCTTGACGGACAGACACCGGTAAAGAAACGTGCCGCGTTGGTGCGGCGCTTCCAGGAAGACGACGACGTGGGGTTCTTTGTTCTTTCGCTCAGGGCCGCAGGCACCGGACTCAATCTGACCGCCGCTTCGCATGTCATTCACTTCGATCGCTGGTGGAACCCGGCAGTCGAGAACCAGGCCACGGACCGGGTATTTCGAATCGGCCAGACAAAGAACGTGATGGTGCATCCTTTCGTATGCAGCGGGACCGTGGAAGAAAAGATAGAATTGCTGATAGCGGACAAGAAACAAATGTCCACCGAACTGCTGGAAGGCGGCGCCGACAAACTGTTGACCGAACTGGACGACAAGCAACTTCTCGACCTGGTCTCCCTGGACATCCACAGCACGCTCGAAGAAATGTAACGCTTCGGGAAAGGAAACATGGGCTACGACGACAACCACGGTGGATGGCGTCCCTACATCACTGTCGCCCAGCGCCGACGGCAGGCGGCTCGCGAGGTCGCCGCGCTCCGGAAGAAGGGCCGATCGGTCGATCCGGTGAACATCGACGGACAAAAGATCGCACGGACGTTCTGGGGTCAGGCATGGTGTGGCAACCTTGAGTCCTATAGCGACTATGCCAACCGCTTGCCGCGCGGCCGCACCTATGTCCGAAACGGTTCGGTCATCGACTTGAGAATCGACAAGGGACAGGTTGCGGCGCTCGTCAGCGGGTCGTCCATTTATGCAGTCGACATCGCGATCCGACGAGCCCGGAAAGCCCGCTGGAAAGATCTGGTAGGCCAGTGCGCGGGCAAGATCGACTCGGTGGTGGAGCTGTTACAGGGGAGGCTCTCGAAGGGGGTGATGAAAATTTTGGCGCGGCGCGATACGGGCCTGTTCCCGTCACCCCGCGAAATCGAGCTGACCTGTTCGTGTCCGGACTGGGCGGCAATGTGCAAGCACGTGGCGGCCGTGTTGTACGGAATCGGAGCCCGCCTCGATCATGCGCCGGAGATGTTATTCGTGTTGCGTGGTGTGGATCCGATGGACCTGGTGGCCCAAGCGGGCCACGGCGGGGTATTGAGTGAACTCACCGAAGGTTTGAAGGCGCAGATCCTGGATGCCGGCTCTCTGTCCAGTATTTTCGGAATCGACATTGCCGATTCCGACGACGAGGGGATCCGTGAGATGCCACGTTCCGGCCCGAAGGTCGGCGGCTCTTCCTCCCGGCCGGATAAGGGCTCGAAAAAAGCGGACAGACCGGCGAAGCGTTCCGGGGCCGGGAGTCGCCGGCAAACAAAGAGTCGTCTGAAGACTGCAATGACGCAGCAAGCGAAATCGCCGCCGCGGAAACTGAAACGACGGCCCCGCCGGATCACCGCCCGGGAGCTCATCGAGCACGGCATACCGCGATCCACGTTCCAAAATTGGATCGCTTCGGGAGTGTTGAAACGGACCCCGGAGCGAGGCGCTTACCGGACCACTCCCACGGCGGAAGAACGGATTCAGGCTAGAAAGGCTTGATGCGGCGAGGCGCCCAGATTCGAACTGGGGACCTTCCTGCTTCCAAAACGGATTCCAGTGTTTTTCGCAGTTCATCTTAAAAGGGCGCCGTGCGATTGTATTTTATCGCCCATGCCTGTGAGTCGCTGCATTTAAGGCACTTCCCTTCGAAGAAGTAGGCCCCCTGAATGCCTCTTTTCGCGTCCTTCCAAAACGGTTCTATTCCAACAAAGGCACGCGATGCGACATAGGATCGCGTGTAAACCCTTCTGAAAACAGAAATTTCCCTCGTCTTGCCCGCATTGTCTCATTGGCGCGCTTAGGAATCGAGTTTCCAAGACTATGAATCATGAGATGGCCTATTGAGACTCGGAAGTGCAGAAACTACACGGCCTGCTCCGGGGCGAAAGGACATCTCATCAAACGGTCGTTTGATGAGACGGTTCCATAGACGATTGTTCTCTGTCGGACCGATGCGTCGAGGGGGCGTTCGCAATGCGAAGCGAAATACCATGAATCTGGCGGACGCGCCCCCGATCCTGCCCCATTCAAACGGTACTTATTCATTTATTGACCGCGACCCTGTACGTCTTCCCGCCTGTTCCCGGTTCTATTCCGGACCCCCGAGCGGAGGTGATGCAGGCAACACGCCGTCCTTCAGCCATCGCACGAGCGCCTTGCCGGGTTTGGCGATCTCTTCAACCGAATCGTACCAGTAGGCTTCCCACCCCGTCTCCGGCAGACCCGTAAACAACATCAAGTTGAGGGGATAGACCTCGCTGTCGGTGCAGCGGCGAAAATCGTCCCGGAATAGGAACACCGGCTTCTCCCAGGCAATCGCCATGCCCAGTTCCACCATCACTCCCTCGTCCGGGGGACAACCGTTGACCACCGCGAACATCCCCTCGGCCTGCCGCACGTCCCGCAGATCGGCCTGACCGATCTCATAGGCCCAACCCGGGCCGACCCGGTCAATCTGGTTGTTGCGCCCGAACGGCTCCCAGACTTCGGCCCCCAGCGCCTCCAGAGCAGCTACAATCCCTCCCAACGGCCCCCCGCGCTGTTGCAGGGCAAAACCATAGGGATTGGCCAGATACAGCGTCTTCTTCGATGTCATGTCGAGTCCCTGTACTTAAGCGTCCACGAATTCATCCGCCAAGCGCAACGGGTAAGTCGCGGGCGGCGACCGTCCCAGATCGACAAAATAGGTTTCAGAATATCGTGCCTATTATCTACAATTCCGGCAAACATGACTGAAGACGAACGACAGGGCCTGCTCAGAACGGTCGCCCAGACCCACGCGAGCCTGTCCGAGGTCGCCCTCAAGTTACGGCTGGGATTGCCGCCGAAAGCCCCTGCGCTGAAGGCCGCGATAAAGGCTGAGCGTGAGGCCTTTCGTATCAAGCATGAACTTCAGCGGCTCGATATTGAGGACCTTGAACAAGCAAACGGGCGCGAGTCGTTACCCGCGGTTCGCCGGGGCGGGAAGGTGGTCGACGTGAAGTCGTTAGTGCGGCAAAAGGCTCGCGACGAGCCATGAATTGCCGGGCGGCCGGTCAAGGGAGCACAGACGAAGAATGGAGGAATGGCCCCAATCGGGCTTGCCGCCGCCGTCCGGAGAACAGATATTGACGAAACCCGTCAAGACGTTATCATTTGAGCAAGGAGAAGTTCCTTGAAAAGTTACGTTTTCAAAGTCGCCCTGGAGCCGGATGAGTTCGAGGATGGGCGCAAAGCGTTTAGTGTGCACTGTCCCGAACTTCCTGGTGCCCTGACTTGGGGCTACACCGAGGCGGAAGCCCTTGAAAAAATCAAGGAAGCGATCCAGCTTGTTCTCGAAGAACTCCAAGACGAAGGCAAGCCGATCCCGCCAGCCGCCATCCTTGCTGAGACCGAATCCCCAGCAGTCGTGGTGAGCGTTTGAAGCGAGGCATCACGGCTCTCCAGCTTACCCGTGCCCTCAAGAAAGACGGATACAAACTCAAGCGAACCCGCGGGAGCCATCACGTCTTTTCTCGCCCTGACGGCCGTGTCGTGGTCGTTCCCTATACGAAGGATTCCGACACATTCCCCCACGGCACACTTCGGCAGATCGCTTCGGCGGTCGGTTGGACGGACGACGATCTGCGACGACACACCTTCTTATGACCACTCCCTGTCCTGACCTTCGGCGGATACGGCGCACAACCGATCAGCATTGCACAAAGGTGTCGCCAATCGAATCAGTACTGCAATACCGTTTCGCAACGCTAAAACGCTTGAAACGCCGGTTGCCATCGGATTGTTGCGAAACCGCTCCTTTGCGCAAGCCGGTTCGCTGATGGACTTTGCGGCCGAATGCCCGGCACCCGGTGAGTGGCCGCACTGGACATTAAGCTTGCGGCTCAGCTGGGCCGCAGGCTCCAGGTTGCCGTCCCAGGCCGGGCTCACTTCTTGCGTCCTATTCAGAAGGGTGTTTGGGCAATCCCGCCAGATACATTCAGCATGAAATTCGGCTTCGCGCAGGGCAGCGAGTTCGTCGTCGAGTGGAAAATATGTGTCCTCCGCCGACCACTCGTCGAAGTGCTCATAGGCGCGCTGTTCGTCGATGCCGCACGAAACCAGGTGGGCGGCCCATAGACGGTAGGATCGCTCGCGTGCCACCGGGTGTGCGCTGATCACCACGTCGGCGTTCACGAATACGCCGCCGGGGCGGAGCGCCCGGTAAATGCGTTCGTATAGAGTGCGTTTGCGTTCCATGGTGGGAACGTGGTGCAGGGCCAGGGAAGCGGCCACGGCGTCACATTCGAGGAGCGGAGCATCGAACGAACGCGGGCGGAAACGCGCCCGGGTTCCAAATCGCTTGAGCCGGATACGCGCATGGGCCAGCATCTCTGGATCTATGTCGATAGCTTCAACGGAACCGACGCGTTCATGTTCCAGCATCGCTTCGGCCAGGGCGCCCGTTCCCGCGCCGAGGTCCAGCACCCGGGTTGGGCGGGCCCCGGCAATTTCGTTTGCGGCCCGGGTCAATCCTTCTTCGTAGCCTGGGATGAACTTGCGGATGGTATCGTCGTAGGCATCAATCTCAAGGCGAAGATGGCTGCGGACGGAGTGGCTCATAAGTTGATCGTCGGTCGATGGTTCATAGACGCTCAGGTGCAGAGCTGCTTTGTATCATCGAGTGGCATTGGTACATGAATCGGCGTAAGCGGGCACGCTGGGCATCGGCGGAGGGTTCCGGTCCATCCGGGAGATCGCGGAAGCAATGCCCAATCCCTTGAAAACCCGTCGAGTGTCGGACCGTTGCAAAACCGCAAGCCCGGCCGCCCCCTGTCGGTCACGGCGTTTCACCGGACCCAGTGCAAGCCTGTAACGGCAGTGCAGGGAACTCAACAGAAGTGTCTCGAAAATCGGGGCGTTTTGGAAGCTTCGGGCCGAGGAGCGTGCCGATCCAGCGCGTTCAGCGATTTTCTCCGCTTCTGCCGAAAGTCGACACATCGGTCGGTCCCTCCCATCCTTACTAGGAGCCTGTCGGCAATAAGAAATCTGGAGAAGTCTGAAGCTGAAAGCCCCATCGCGATTTCAGGATGAAGGCCACCTTGGGAAGCGTTTGCTCAGACAGATCCATGAGATGAGATTGCGGCAGCCCCCATTGAGCGCGATACGTATTTTTCATCCGCGGATTCTGTGTTTGCCAGGATCTCCCTGCTTCGATTCAAGCCGCCAGTGGCTTGAATCCTCCTCCGTAACGAAACAACTTCAGGATGTTGTGGGTCAAACAGACCCGTTGCCATTCCGCCCGCATGTTCTCGAGACCGCGGAAACTGAAACGCCGGAATCCCCGGCATTCCCGGGTCTGTCCGAATACCGGTTCCACAATCGCCTTGCGCATCTTGTAGACGGCCCGCCCCACATCGCTGTCCAGTTTCTGTTTCATTTGCTCCCGTACGCCGGCGCCTTCAGCCGCTCCGGGCGGGCCGCCGGAAGACTGCGGGGATGCGCCGGTCCGGACTCGCCCCGTGGCCACGTGTAAATCGATCCCTGCGGCTCGCGGGTCGGTCACCTGCCTGGGGCTCCAATACCCGGCATCCGCGCTGACCGCGACGGGCCGTGTCCCCGTGTTCCACCGCACTTGCGCGACCATGGGCGCCAGTTGCTCTTTGTCATTGGCGTCCTGGGTGATCTCGGCCGCGACGATGACTTGCGTGTCATCGTCCACAGCGATCTGGGCATTGTAGGCCTGCACGAAACTGCCTTTGTGCGCGCCGTCGGGCATGATCCGGCTGTCCGGATCGGTGAAGTTGCGCTGCGCCTTCGCATCCGGCGCCGCCTGCTTCGGATCGGGAACCCGCGGTTGGCCTCCACCCGTCTTCTTCCCCGTTCGCTCCTCTTGCTTCCGCCGCTGGGCCATCCGCGCTTCCGCGTCCGCCTTCGCCTGCGCCGCCTTCTGCCGGGCTTCCGCTTCCAGTTCCGCCCGGGCCTGTCGAATCTTCTTCAACCGGCTTTCCCGCCGCGCCAATTCCTTCGGCAACTGGTCGGTCAGTCCTTGCGGGAGTAACGTAAAAGTTGTGTTTCGTGATTTCCAGTTGAGAGAGAATGATAGATTCGTCGTCCGGGCTGTGGGAACTGTGCGGACGCCGGAGGTGTTCCAAGGGCCTGTGGAAATCATCAAGAAGAAGCCGCCGAAGGCGACCGATTCCCCCGATTTCCATAGGCCCGGCAGTTTCCACAGCCCCCGTCGCCCGCTGAAATTGAAGCGGGCTCCAGTTCACGCTGGAGCCCTAGACCTGAGTCATCAGTTATTCAGTTATGGAGTTGAACCCAATGTCTACAGATCCGAATGAAAGCGTACCATCAGAACAGATTTCTGAATCCACAAAAACACAGATCCAGACCCTGCTGGCCTCCGGGCTGGCCGATCTGAGCCTGCGCGAGGTACTGGGGACCCTGTTGTCGGGCCTCAGTGTGGCCGAACGGGACCTGCATCTTGAACACCGCCCCGACGACCGTCCCAATGGTTTTTACGATCGCTCCCTCCAAGTGGGCAGCGTTCCGATCGATATCCGTGTCCCTCGAACCCGTAACGGGGATTTCCGTCCCGCGAACCTACCATCCCCGTATCAGCGCGGCTACCCTGAAGAAGTCGAGTCCATCTTGCTGGGACTGCTGGCCTCATCCCGTTCGGTCAATGCGGCCCGGGAGGCGCTTCAGAAGATGGGCCTGTCCGGGTCCCAACAGGATCTGGAACGGGTGGCGTCGGGCCTGATCGAAGAACTCGATCTTGGCAACAGCCGGCCACTGGACACGGATCTGCTGGCCCTATTCGTGGATGGCAAGTACGTCGAACTCCGCGACGGCGACCGGCTGCGTCCGGCCTGTATCTACCTGGTGGTGGGTCTAGCCCGCATTTCTCAAGAATGATGGCGAAACGAGCAATGGGTAGACGGGATAGGGGTCGTGAGCGGTGTCGCGGGAGCAAAGAGGCCAGCTGAGCTGAAAAACGGAGCCTGAGTGATTGGTGTTGAAGAGAATGGCAAGGTGAAAGCGGATTACAGAGACAGCAATCCCTACCAAGGTCGAAACGGGTGGGATGTCCGAGCGGAGACGTTTAACAACGTAGCGGGATTTTCTGGAGGTTCGCGTAGATCTGAGCAAACACGTTGGCATAGGGATACCCGCCGGCCATCCGAATCCAGATCCGGCGGACGGTGACGTGGATCTGCGCTCCGATCTTGAGCAACTTGAGGCGGATCGTGGTGCACTGCGCACGCGCGAATTCGGTACCCTGCAATCCGAGCCGTCGCAAGGCTTGCATCAACATGTACGCGACCGATGAGAAGTAGAGCCGGAGTTGATTGGCGCCATGGTGGCCGTGCTGGTCCGGTCGGCAAACAATCCGAGCTGTTGCTCTTTGATCCGGTTTTCCATGTCCCCACGAGCACAGTAGATCTGTTCATAGATCTGCTTTGGGGTGGGTTGGCCTTTCGGTAACGAGGTAACGATAAACCGCGGGTTGGCTCCCTTGGCCAGATGTTCGGCCTTGCCAATGACGCGTCGCTCTCGGGTCCAGCTGTCCAGGGTCCGATACTGAAACGTCTTAAAGACGCGCGCCGACTTTCCGGTCCTGTCGAATCGCTGCTTCGCTTTCTCCATCGGAGTTTCAATCGCGCGGAGCAGCCGCTTGTTCTTCGCCAGTCCGATCACGTAATCGACACGGTGCTGGGCCTCGCACCAGCTCAGGATCTCATCGCGGCAGAAACCCGAGTCGGCCCGAATCACAATCTGGACTCGGGGCCACTCCTGCCGAATCTGGCCCACGATCCGTTCCAGTTCCTCCACCGTTCCAGCCGCACCATCGATGTCAGAGGATCGCAGCCGGGCACAGAGCAGAAACTCCCCACAGAAGATGTAGAGCGGCAGATAACAATAGTGCCGGTAGTAGCCGTGAAAGAAGCGGCCTTCCTGATTCCCGTGAATCGGATCGTCGGTCGCATCCAGATCCAGGATGATTTGCCGTGGTGCTCGCCGATGGGCTTGGAGAAACACGTCCACCATCAATCGATCCATCGCCGCTTCATCCCGCCCGATCTTCTTGTACGGGTGGCTGGCCGCACCCTCGGTCGAGAGCTCCAGCCGGTTCAGCGTGCTCTTGCCCGCCAGCGCCTTGCCCCGGTCCCGCTCCTGCTTCCGAGTTCGCCCCTTCGGATCGGTCTCATCGACCATCACGGCCAGGACTGGATCTGAACGCAGTTGATCGTGATCGTTCAGATCCTCATAGCCCAAACACAATCCGTAGACCCGTTGCGCCACCAGTGGCTCGATGCGATGTTCCACAAATCGCGGATCCCGATAATCCTGGAAACATCCGGCAAACTGTTTCAGGATCCCGGTCCGTTTCTCCACCTCCCGCAGCAGCAATCCGCCCGCGTCCGAGCTGATGTCCCCACCGTCGAATTGACCGCAAACTTCGCGTGAACCTAAAGCGTGAAATTGAACCCGTTCTGTTTTACACTCTGTCATGTTAAAGGCCGCCTCCGTCTGTGTGTTGAAAGTTCTTCGCACAACCTTCTATGCCAGACAGGGCGGCCTTTTCCGGTCCTTTACACTTCCTTCCGTCTCTCGTTTACCTTAGATCTCTTGAGAAATGCAGGCTAGGCCGCGACGGCAAGAAGCGTGTCCTGGCCTGCATTGCCAAACCCGGCCGCGAGAATCTCGAAGACTGGAAGGGGGTTCTCCGCTCTCTGATCGAGCGCGGTCTCCGACGCGTCATGATCTTCGTCCAGGACGATTTCTCCGGCCTTCTCAAGGTCAGCGAAGGCTTCTTTCCCAATGCTGATATCCAGCTCTGTACCGTCCACATGCAGCGCAATGCTAAGAGCCATCTCTCCAAATCCGACGCCGCCGAGTTTCAGCAACGCTTCCGTGCCATCAAGTCCTCCTGGTGTGAGGATGTCGGCAACCAAGGGTTCGAGGAACTCTGTGACCGCTTCGCCCAGCACTATCCCTCCTGGATCGCGGGGCTCCGCAAGAAACGGACTCACTATCTCGCCTTCCTCAAGTATCCCGACCTCATGCGCAAATCGTTTTCCACCACCAACCTCGTCGAGGCCGTCAACGGACAACTGGAAATTATGCGCCGCAATTCGGGCGGCTACTTTCACTCCGAAGACACCCTCAAGTTCAAACTCGGCTTGGCCGTCTCTCACCTCCACAACGGCCGTTGGAAATCTCCGGCCACTTCCATCCATTCCGCTCTTCATCAGCTCAACGCCATGTTCCAATCCCGCTTTGAGGAGGACTTATGATCCCCTCCTCAAACACAACTTTCTTGACAAGAGCCGTCCTTGCCGTTGCTTCTCATCCTCGACCGCGTCGACCGCCTCGGCCCGCTTCAGCAACTCCTCCACTTCCGCCTTCAGCGTCTCTTCGGCCCCCCTCATCCGCCCATAACTCATCGCCTTGTGCTTGCTGGCGTTCGCCTGGAGTTTCGTCCCGTCGACCGCCACATGCCCCAGTTTCACCAGCCCCGCCTTCCGGCACAATCCCAGCGCTTGCAGAAACAGTCCCGCCAACGCCTCCAAATGCCGTTTCCGAAACTCGTTGAACGTGCTGTGATCCGGATGCGTGTCCGCACTCAAATACCGGAACGCCACGTCCTCATGCCTCCGTTTCTCGATCTGCCGCGAACTCACCACCCCGGCACAATATCCGTACACCAACAACCGCACCATCAGCACCGGGGAGTAGGCCGCCTGACCTCGTCCATCCTTCGCCTCATAGGAACGGTAAAACGTCGACAGATCCAGCGTCTCCACCAGGTCGGCCACAAATCGCGCCAAATGATTTTCCGGAAGCCAGTCGTGTAACGACGGCGGCATCAACAAGCTCTGATTCAGGTCATCGGATCGGAAACATTTCGTCATGCTTTCTTCTACAAATCCACCCGTCCAGCTTAGGTCCCATCCGGTTCTTCCCCGACTTCTGTCGCCACCCATCCCCAATCTATTCCCGACAGGCTCCTAGTGTGTGCTGCGGACTCAACTCTTTTGCACAAAGACCCGCGCCTTGCTCTGCCCTTGGAAACTGACTCGTGTCGCCATTTCAAGTCTTTCGAATTCTTTGCCTGTCTCTGGTCTTCAAAAGTCGCGAAAGCCGATCTCTTCGCGCACCGTCATGCGAGAGACAGCCGCCCTGCCCACTCGTTGAATCGCCAGTGCAAAAGCAGCTGTTCGGAGGTCGATGTTCTTTTCCTGTGCAAGTCCCCTGACCGCCCGGTAGGCCCGTCGCATAATCTTCTCGAGTTCCCTGACCACCCGGTCGTATTCCCAGCTGAATCGCTGAACGTTCTGAGCCCATTCGAAGTAGCTGACGGTAACGCCGCCGGCGTTGGCGAGGATGTCCGGAACTACCGTGACACCGCGTTCCAAGAGAATCTCGTGAGCCTGGGGGGTAGTGGGGCCATTGGCTCCTTCGATCACGATCCTGGCCTGAACGTCCCTGGCGTTATCCACTGTGATCACGTTCTCGAGAGCCGCCGGGATCAGGATGTCTGCCGGCCAGGTGATGATCTCAGTGCGGTCGAAAGCATCGCCAAGCGGAAAGCCGTGAACGGTCCCATGCTCCTTGACCCAATTCACCAGAACCGACACGTCGAGCCCATTGATATTGTGGACGGCTCCGGCATGGTCAGCCACTGCCACGATTTCCCCCCCTTTTTCGGCAATCAGCCTGGCCGCGTTACTGCCCACGTTTCCAAATCCCTGTAGCGCAATGGTCCGACCCGCAAGTGGCAGGTCGTGATCGCCGAGCGCCTCCTCCAGGACACACAAGACGCCACGTCCGGTAGCTTCCTCCCTGCCCGCTGATCCAAACAGATGAACCGGTTTCCCCGTGACCACCCCGGGTGAGAAACCCTCGTACTTCGAATACTCGTCCATAATCCACGCCATCACTTCAGCATTCGTGTTGACGTCAGGCGCCGGCACATCCAAGTTCGGGCCAATTACCTCCTTGATCTGACCCACGAAGGCACGAGTGACGCGATCAAGTTCGGATTTCGAGAGCTGCGCCGGGTCGCAGTCGATCCCCCCCCTTAGCACCCCCGAACGGCACATCGGCGATGGCGGTCTTCCAGGTCATCAGATTGGCCAGAGCCGCCGCATGGTTCTCGTCCAGCGCGGGGTGATACCGCAAGCCCCCCTTATAGGGCCCGCGAGTGTCGCTGTGCTGCACCCGAAACCCGAGGAAGTGGAGTAGTCGGCCGGCGTCGCTTTCGATTACGATCTCTACTTTGACCACCCGGCGTGGAGTAATCAGGATCTTGCGTACCCTTGTGGAGACGCCGAGCAAATCGGCCGCCTTGTTGAAGTAGTGGTGACTCTCTTCCAGCATGGGCCCTCCTGGAGTTCACAGATTCGATCTACACCTGCAGCTTCAACTGATCTGGCTCGATCTGAGCCAGGCTCTGGAGCGAATCGCGAATGATGCAACGAGCTTTCGCGAGGTCCGAACCATCGGCACTCAACTCATGCTCCGGGGTTGATTAGGAGGTACGGTAATGGAAACTCGGGAGCAACAATAAAGACATACCGAGTCCTAGTCAAATCGGTGCGGCGTTTTGAGGGGTTTAGTTGCCTGGATATTTGGGGGATTATTCGGGGGACTTAATCCATTATGAATTCCATTATAGTACTTATAGTAAACGATTTAATAAGAAAAAATAGCGGAGAGAGTGGGATTCGAACCCACGGTGGAGTTACCCCCACACACGCTTTCCAAGCGTGCTCCTTAAGCCTCTCGGACATCTCTCCAAAGCACCCCGTACCGACCCTGTTCTGAGCCCTTCGTTCGTCGGAAGCCACCGACGATTGGCCGTCGAGGGTTCCCGAGGCCCGCCGGGTGAGTGCCGTGATGATTGTATGTCTCGGCTTTTGTAACCGCAAGTACTCGAAGGTCAGCGGGAGCATGCGTTCGCAAGGCCTTTTTCGAGACCGTGGTGGGTACGGGCTACCGCCTGGCAAGGCCTCAGGGAAGAGAGTAGATCGTTAGATCCGGGGTGAAACCGGGACGATAGTCCACTACGGCTGAACTGGAATATGATCGCCCACCGCCCGCTTGGATTTTTCAAACTGTAAGCAGCCGGTGGCTCTCTTATCCTGAAATCTTCAAGTCCGGTTTCTTCTTCGGGGTCTTACGCAGCACCACTCGAATGGTCGTCAGCGCCTTCTCTAACTGGCGATCGATGCCCTCGGCGTAGTCCTGTGGTCGATTATCGATCTCGATGTCCGGATCGGTTCCATAATTTTCGACTCCGTATCCCACGTCTTCAAACCAGAAAGAAAACTCGGGTTGTGTCGTCACCGTTCCGTCGACGAGCGAGTGGCGTGGCCAGATACCGATCACCCCTCCCCAGGTTCGCTTGCCGATCAGGGGCCCGAGACCGAAGAGTTTAAACGAGTGGGAGAATATGTCGCCGTCCGAGCCTGCATATTCGTTCGTCAAGGCCACCATCGGGCCCATGGGCGAGGCATAGGGGTACGGTATAGGTTCGGACCACCGGCTCATATCGTAGCCAATTCTTCGACGAGTCAATTTTTCCAGAAGCAACGGAGAGACGTGTCCGCCACGGTTGAATCGAACGTCGACGATCAGCCCGTCTCGATCCGATTCGGGGCCGTAGTATCGATGGAACTCCGAGTAGCCGAAGGGGCCCATGTCCGGAATGTGAATATAACCGACATGGCCTTCAGTTCTTTCGTGGACGAGACGGCGATTGCCCTCCACCCAATCTCGATAACGGAGCGAGGTTTCATCATGAAGCGTTTTCACCGTGACTGTTTCGGTGGAGCGTCGCCTTCCTCTTCGACGCCGCACAGTAATCTGCACGTCGCGGTCAGCCATGTTAACCAGCTGCTCGTATGGGGAAACGCTGCCGTTTACTGCTTCGCCTCCGACTTGAAGGATCTGATCACCGGACTGAACGTCGAGACCTGGTGCCGTTAGCGGAGAAGCGTATGCTGCATCCCAGGAATCGCCTTTCGGAATCCTTTGAACATGCCACTTTCCCGTTCTTTTATCAAAATCGAGGTCTGCGCCGAGAAACCCCTGGCGCCAATTGGGGCGTGGCCTATAGTCGCCACCCATTTCGTAGCAATGGGAGGTCCCTAACTCTCCCTGCATCTCCCACATGAGGTCAGAGAATTCCCCTCGTGTTCCGACCCTGTCCACGAGGGGCAGGTAACGTGCACGAACCTTTTCCCAGTCCACTCCCGACATGTCGGCCCTCCAGAAATGTTCTTTCTGAAGGCGCCAGGCCTCAGCGTACATCTGTCTCCATTCTTCCTTCGGATCCACCGAAACGGGAATTCGATCCAAATCGACCCAGCCGGTTTCCCGGGAATATTCGTCTTTGTTCTTTTCGGCTTCGTCCTTGAATTCGGCCGGCACTGCCCGGACGCGGTTGCCGGATCGAATTCCAAGGACACGGGCATCCAGCGATAGTGTGAAGTCGCTGACTTTGTCTGAAACCCTTCCGGACTTGTTGTTGTCGAATGCCCAATACTCGAGGATTCCCTTCGTCTGAGGATCCGTGTCCGTATCGTTACTGAGGCTTCCCACTATCGGGTACTTCGAGTACAGGGCGCGCCCGCGGGCGCCCAGAATTCCGCCGTACCGCCCCTCGGGCACGGGGAAAGCTACAATTCGATCCCCGATGTTGTCGAGGTCGATTCGAAATACATCCGTTGAATCCTTCGATCCATTCGCTTTCGAGTCGCCGGTCCCGCCCGGTGCCCTCGGCTTTGCGGTTCCCCGTGCAAAGGGAGACGGTGCGTCTTGTCTCAGAGTGACCAGGTACGGCCGCATGCCCAACGGAAAACCAAGATCGAAGTAGAGGTTGTCGTATACCGGGTTGTAGGTCCGTCCCGAGATGAAGTAAAGATACTTTCCGTCCGGATCGAAGCTGGGATATCCGTCGGAGAAATCCTCCCGGGACATCGTAACGATTTTGCCAGTATCGATCTTACAGAGTCTGATGGCGCTGGTGTGCTCAGCGGAGGAATGGCCATAGGCAATCCAGTTGGAGTCGGGTGACCACGCGACCCCGCTGATTCGATGGTGCCGGCTCCGGTCGAGCACCCGTGATCGTCCCGAATCGAGATCGACAAAAATGATTTCCTGACGGTGATTGGTCAGGACCAATCTGTTGGCGTCGGATTTGGATCGCTCTTGTTTTTTTGATTTCCTGGTTTGCTTCTTTGAATCCGCAGACTCTTTCTCCGCTTTCTCAATCGCGTTTCCCGGGGCGACGTGGAGGTCGATGGGCCGTCCGAAATCTCCGCGGATGAGCCGGGGTGACTTTGAACCATCCGGGCCAAACACGATCAACGCTTCCTCCCCGGATTCGTCTGTCACT
Organism: Terriglobia bacterium; assembly: GCA_965218085.1. GTDB lineage: Bacteria > Acidobacteriota > Terriglobia > 20CM-2-55-15 > 20CM-2-55-15. The sequence goes on from CBDCKF010000002.1 coordinate 2,841,184, forward strand.
GCGACAATGTGTTTTCCGTCTGGAAGCCACGAACCGAGCCGATAACGCACTCCTCGGGCGCTTCCCAGGCGAACCGCTGCACCCGTCCAGAGACCCATCGAGAACAGTCCGCCGCGGTGAATTGAGGTCAGTGTATGGCCGTCGGGATGAAGGCCAAAGGATTCCAGATACCGTTCCGGGCTGACGAACTTTCGGTTGCGTTGACTGCGGGAGCTACGGATACGTATGTCGATTTTTCGGGATGTGTTCCCGACAGTATCAAAGACGTGAATGTCGGCACCGGCATGGTAGGCGATCAAGCGACCATCGGTTCTCGGAAAACGGACGTAGAATTCCCTATGGTCGGTATGCCGCACCAGTGCGCGGCCCGTCGGTGTGCAGGAATAAAGGTTTCCATGCCCTTCATGGTCGGACAGGAAGTAGATTCGCTTTCCGATCCACATTGGGCTTGCCAAGTTCCCTTTAAGTTGAATCAGAGGCGAAAATTTGCCGTCGTTGCCGCGGTCGATCCAAAGCGTTCCGGCCGTGCCGCCGCGGTATCGCTTCCATCGAGCGGGATCGCCCGAGTTTCTCCCGATCACCGTTCCCGGTAAGTCTCGGCTGAAAGAGATCGCTCTGGCCGGGCCATAATTCTGTGCCCGGGGCGTGCCGCCGGTTCGGGGGACGGCGACCAAGTGCATCACTCCGCCGAACGGCTGTCGCCAATCGCTTGCGGCAAGCACGTTCTTACCGTCAGCGCTCCATCCTACGACCTGGGTATTGGCTCCCATCCAAGTGAGACGCCGGGGAGTGCCGCCTTCCGCATCCATGACATACACCTCTGCGGGGCCGTCATCCCGGCCTGTAAACGCGACGGATTTGCCGTCGGGGGCAAGAACAGGGAAAGTGGATACTCCGGGATTGGCGGTCAGGCGTCTCGCCGTCCCACCCTCTACATGTGCCGACCATAGATCATCTTCCATCACGAAGACGATGTGATCTCCGGCAATCGTTGGGTGTCGGTAATAACGTAAATCAGATGACATCTAGGAGGTACCTTTCCAGGACGATGGTTTGTTTCGAGAGAGAGGGGATTATCATACCGTGTCGATAATGTGTTGGCCAGTCAGGGGCAGTGGATACGGATCCGGGAATTGCCGCTATTGTCGAGCACGGCACGAATGTCCCGTACCAGGGAAGCGTTGTCGACGCCCATATATAGGTCCGGAAAGCTTTCGAGGTTTTCGAGTCCCCTCCGGAGGACCCGGTATCCGCCCCCTGCGTTGCCATTCGCCAGATGATGGAGGCCCACAGCTACCTGGACGAGACCCTGGCAGAAGAGCCGGGCGTCCGCATCGGCGATTCTCCACAGGTCTTCCCAGCTTTCGTGGGCCTCATAGTAGCGACCGTCGTTAAAAGAAATGATTCCGGCTCTGAGCAGGTTATCCATGGGTCTGGTTCGCAAAACGATTCAGTAGAAGGGCCTCGAGTGTGAATTCTATTCAGGGCCAAAATCTCAAGCTTAGCTACTAAAATATTAGGTTTCCAAGTTTTTTCATTTATTACAGATTGGGTGTATTTCTTTCTCTTGCAAAACGGCTGACGGCCAGTGATCATAAACTGTAATCACTAGTATTGAGGTCTTGCGCCGCCCGATGTCCGTTTCGGGGTGGGGGCGCTAACCCAAGGAGGGCCATTGCGACCTATTGCTTTTTGTGACCGGTGTCGTGGGATGGAAGTCGGGTGGAACAGGAAGTACCTGGCACACCGGATCGTTTGTTTGGGGAGCCCGTCTCTTTATCTTCGGTTGCCCGCGTATGCAGTCGCGGCCGCTTTTCTGATTTCGTTCTTTCCCTCAACAACCGCTACAGTTGTTTCTAACCGCACCGAACCGGTTACCGCGGTCACATCCGCCGGGACTGACGAGGTGGTAGACACGGTTTCAGACCCCGCCGTCTATGCCATCGAAGACGTCCTCGGCCGCCATTCACGGGTGGATCAGGTTCAGCGCATACGTATCGCGCGAGCCGTTGTCACAAGTGCCCGAAAGCATGATGTCGATCCCTTCCTCATTGCCAGCATACTGGTGGTTGAAAGCAGCGGTGATCCTTTCGCCATTTCAGCACGCGATGCCGTCGGGATAATGCAGATTCACGTTCCCACATGGGGCTCTCTTGCCGAAGCCGAGAGGATAGATTTGTTCCGGATCGAGGACAATATCGAATTGGGTACCCGGATCCTTAGCGAATATACCCGTAGACATGATCTCTGGGATGGCGTCCTGCGTTATCTGGGAGCGACCGGACCGGGTGAAGAAGGGACCTCATACGTTCAGCGAGTTCAGGGTATCTATTCCGATCGTCTCGCCGATTGAAACTTCCGTCAATCCAGCGTTTCCCTTTTGGGGCGGAACTCAAGCGCTCCCATTCCCAAACAATTCCCGTTTTGCCGATAATAGCCTCTTAATCAAGAGGTTAATGGTCCATCAGCTAATAAGTTTATATGTTTACTATAAGAATAAGTTGACATTAGTACACTCAAGTTCTATAATCTTTTTTCGCGCAAAGATTAGAGATCCAGAAAGTTTTCGGCAAGAGGCGAGGAGGAAGCCAGATGAGCAAGATTGTTGGGATTGACCTGGGAACGACCAACTCAGTAGTTGCTGTGATGGAGGGCGGCGAGCCCGTTGTGATTTCCAATCAGGAAGGCGGCCGAACAACGCCATCGGTTGTGGCCTTCAGCAAGGATGGTGAACGCCTGGTAGGTCAGGTAGCCAAACGGCAGGCCGTAACCAACCCCGATAACACCATTTATTCGATCAAGCGCTTCATGGGACGTCGCCGGGACGAGGTCAATGAAGAAATGAAGATGGTTCCCTACACCGTCCTCGATGCTAAAAACGATATTCGCATCGAAGCCAGTGGTAAGCAATATTCACCGCCTGAGATCTCGGCGATGATTCTTCAAAAGCTTAAGAGTGCTGCAGAGGACTATTTGGGACAGAAGGTCGAGCAAGCTGTCATTACGGTTCCTGCGTACTTCAACGATTCGCAGCGACAGTCCACGAAGGATGCCGGAAAGGTTGCGGGCCTGGAAGTGCTTCGGATCATCAACGAGCCTACGGCGGCTGCTCTAGCCTATGGACTCGACAAGAAAGGCGACGAGACCATCGCGGTGTATGACTTCGGGGGTGGTACGTTCGACATTTCTATTCTTGAGGTGGGTGAGGGCGTCGTTGAGGTCAAGTCCACCAACGGCGATACGCATTTAGGTGGCGACAACGTCGATCAGGTCATCATTGACTGGCTGATTGCCGAGTACAAGAAGGTCGAAGGTAGTGATCCGCTGTCCGGAGACAAGATGGCCCTTCAGCGTCTGAAGGAGGCGGCTGAAAAGGCCAAGTGCGAACTGTCGTCCACTCAGGAAACTGAGATCACGCTTCCCTTCATTACAGCCGATGCGACGGGTCCCAAACACCTCAACCAAAAGCTGACGCGCTCGAAGTTGGAATCGTTGATTGAAGATCTCCTTCAGAGGACGGTCGGCCCGTGCAAGCAGGCTTTGAAAGACGCGGGACTCAAAGCTTCCGACATCAATGAGGTCGTGCTGGTGGGTGGTTCCACCCGCATCCCGCGAGTTCAGTCAATCGTAAAAGAATTGTTTGAAAAGGATCCTCACAAGGGTGTGAATCCAGATGAAGTTGTTGGTCTGGGCGCTGCGATTCAGGCAGGTGTTCTCGGTGGCGAAGTGAAGGACGTATTGCTGCTGGACGTGACGCCTCTTTCCCTGGGTATTGAAACTCTGGGTGGAGTCTTTACCCAATTGATAGAAAGAAACACGACGATCCCGACGCGCAAGAGCGAGGTTTTTTCGACAGCAGCCGACAATCAGACCTCTGTCGAGATCCATGTGCTTCAGGGCGAGCGTCCGATGGCGAAGGATAACCGGACTCTGGGCCGGTTCCATCTGGTCGGAATTCCATCGGCCCCCCGCGGTGTCCCGCAGATCGACGTCACGTTTGACATCGATGCCAATGGTATTGTCAACGTTTCGGCCAAGGACACCGGCACCGGGAAGGAGCAGAAGATAACGATCACCTCCTCCAGCGGTCTCGGCAAGGATGAGATCGACAACATGGTTAAAGATGCCGAAGCTCATGCGGAGGACGACAAGGTGAAGGCTGAGGCAATCGAGGCCAGAAACCGTGCAGATTCTCTGATCTACCAAACCGAGAAACTGCTCTCCGAACAGAAGGACAAGCTGTCTGAAGCAGACGTTAAATCGGCCGAATCAGCGATCGCCGATTGTAAAAAGGCGGTGGAGGACGGCGATGCCGCCCGTATCAACAGCGCAGTGGAAGCGCTGACCGAGGTCTCTCACAAGATTGCTGAGTCGATGTATGGCCAGGGCGGAGCACCTCCCGGGGATAGCCCAGACCCAGGTGCCGAAAGTGACGGTGACCCGGCTCCGGATGACGATGTCATTGATGCGGAGTATGTGGACGTCGATGGAGGGGACAGCAAGGAATAACCCATAGTTGTGAGCCAGGAGTATTGAATTGAAAAATGAGAGTCGCGAACCTTTAACTCTCAGCTTCTAACCGTCAGCTGCCTAGAAAAATGGAACTCTACGTCATTCTTGGCCTGCCCCAGGGCGCTTCGGTAAACGAAATCAAGAAGGCTTACCGAAGGCTGGCCCGAAAATATCACCCGGACATCAATCCGGGTGATTACGCTGCTGAAGAACATTTTAAGGGTATTTCTGAAGCGTACGACGTTCTGAGTAATCCCGACAAACGCGGATTCTATGATGAACACGGCTACTACACCGAGGGCGTTTTGGAAAGCCGAACGCCGGCCGGATGGGGTGTCTCGTACCGGAATTTCGATCCGGCAACCAGTTCTGAAACGTCAGATTTTTCAGACCTGTTCGATGATTTCTTTACCCGTGCCCGCCTAGCCCGTCGTCCGGATACGACGAACGACGTCGAGTCTCAGGTGTCGTTGACCTTCGGTGAATCTATCCATGGCGTTGGGACGACGATCAACGTACACCGGAAGCGTCCCTGTGACCCGTGTCGCGGATCCGGGCGTGCATCGGGTTCGATGGAATACGACTGCGGGGACTGTGGGGGCAGGGGAGAGTGGATTCGCGCCAAGGGGCACCTGCGCTTCTCCATGACGTGTCCGCAGTGCGAAGGCAGCGGTCGCGTCGCTATCGCCTGTTCCGTCTGTGGTGGCGAAGGCCGAGCCGCACGAAGCGAACGGATTCAGATCAATATACCTCCGGGAGTCAGTACCGGATCCCGGGTGCGTTTCGAAGGCCAGGGCAATATCGATACTCGCACTAATGAGCTGGGCGATCTCTATGTCGTTACGAACGTGGCTCCGGACCCTTTCTTCAAACGTGCCGGTGACAATATCCACTGCACAGTTCCCATAACCGTCAGTGAGGCTGCTTTGGGAGCCAAGATCGAGGTGCCCACCATCGAGGGATCAGCCATGCTGAAGATTCCCCCAGGAACCCAGAGCGCTCAGGTTCTCCGGCTTCGCGGAAAAGGAGCCCCTTCATTAAGGGCCGACGGTGTTCGTGGGGACCAGTATGTTGAGGTAAGAGTGATTGTTCCGAGGGTTGTTGACGAACGCTCGAAGGAGATTCTCAGGGAGTTGGCCGAACTCGATCAGAATGAACCTCGAAAGGACCTTCAGACTGGTGGCCACTAAGAACAAAGAAAAAGCTGCGCACATGATCAGCGCGGTTGCCGAAACCTACGACATCCACCCGCAAACGCTGCGCATGTATGAAAGAGAAGGGCTGCTGAAACCTTCGCGGTCGGATGGGAATACCCGTCTTTATACCGCTCAAGATTTGGAGCGCTTGGAGTTGATTCTGAGCCTGACCCGGGACCTTGGCGTCAACCTCGCAGGCGTTGAAGTGATCTTGAACATGCGGCAGCGAATGGAAGAGATGCAGGCCGAAATGTCCGGGTTCATCAAGTTCGTTGAGGAGCAGATTTCGTATCGATCCCCCGAAATGGAGCAGAAAATCCAGCATGCACTGGTGCGGGTTCGTCCCGCGCATGTTGTGCCCGTCAAACGCAAGGCCGGTCAATGAATCCAGGAAGTCTTACAAAATCTGTTCCCGCCGACAGCCTCGGGATGTATCTGCGCGAGATATCCGTTTTTCCGCAACTCAGCCCTTCAGAGGAAAAGGCGATTGCTATCGAGGCGCGGGGAGGAAACGATCAGGCGTTCCAGAAGTTGATTGAGTCGAATCTGCGCTTCGTCGTTTCGATGGCGAAAAAATACGCGCGTTCGGGGTACCCGATGCATGAATTGATCAACGAGGGTAACCTGGGTCTTATCGAAGCGGCCCGCCGTTTCGATCCCGACCGCGACGTCCGCTTCATAACATACGCCAGTTGGTGGGTGCGTCAGGCAATCCTTGCTGCGATCGCTCACTACGGCCAAGTGTTCACTATCCCCCCAAAATTGAAGCATGAGCTCTATCGATTTCAGACAAAAGTTCGCCGTCTGACCCAGGAATTGGGGCACCGACCGAGTGTCGAGGAGATATCCGAACAGTTCGAGATGCGGGAAACCGATGTCCGTCGCATGATGGACGCAGTACCCGGTGAAGTATCCCTGAGCGCCCCGCTTGGTGAAGACAGTGATTTTCAGATGCAGGATCTGATCGCCGATCCCAATATTGCCCCTCAGGACAAAGCGCTGATGGCCCAGTCATTTGAGCGCCAGCTTCGAGAGTTGCTGGATCAGCTCGATGACAAGGAGCAAATGATTGTTGAGCGGCGATTCGGCCTCGACGATGACACGCCGCAGACGCTGGCCGAACTCGGTGAAGCCCTGAACCTTTCGAGGGAGCGTATTCGCCAGATCCAGGCACGGGCCCTGGGGAAACTCCGCCGCTCACAAAGGGCGCAGCAGCTGCGCGGCTACCTCAATTAGCGGTCTCGCCGATTTCAGTCCAAGAATACTCACCGCAAAGGCGCAAATAGAACGGGCAGCCCCTGTTGAAGATCGAATACTGGTAGAAGAGTGCGCTCGGTCGTTCATTCGGTCATCCTGACCGAACGACCGGCGACCCTCGCCATCATCCTGATGGCGAGGCCTATAGGGATCGGCGGAATCTTGAAGTGGTCCCCAGAAGGACCCGCACCGGTCCGACGGTGCGGGTGGACCGCTTTCAGAGTAAAGACGCGGCAGCCGAGGCGTCCAGAGTAATAAGATAATCGGGTTGGACTGAGACATGCGAATAAGCACCGAATTCGTGACTCAGGACGCCTGCGGTCACCCCCAGAAAACTCTGCGCATCTGAGGTCATTCCCAGCGGTGTTAGAATCTGACGATGGTGAATAATGCGACGTGTCCGCTGTGCCATGGCACGGGATGGCAGCAAGTTGAACAAGAGGGTGTGTCCGGGGTTTCCCGATGTGAATGTACGAAGCGGTCTCGCATGGGCCGAATCCTGGAGGAATCCCGAATTCCTCAAAGGTATGCCGACTGCGAATTGAACAACTTCGAATTTGTGCCTGGATTGACCACGCGTTCAGTCGACCAAGCAAAGCTTGCTTCCGAACGGTTCGTGGAAGAGTATCCGCTGTCGCCTCCCATAGGGTTGCTGTTCGTCGGTAGACCCGGCGTGGGTAAGACACATCTGGCCGTGGGCATTATCAAGCGGCTGATGAGGGAGAAAGCCGTAGCCTGCCTGTTTCGGACCTTCCCCGAACTGCTCAAAGAAATCCAGCTTTCGTACAATCGGGTGTCGAACATATCCGAGTTTTCCCTGATGTCAGCGGTCCTCGATGCGGAGGTTCTTGTCCTGGACGAATTGGGTGGTCAAAAACCCTCCTCATGGGTTCTCGACACAGTTGGTTTTGTCCTGAATCATCGCTACAATGATGACAAAACCACCATTCTCACGACGAATTTCCCAGACTATATTGAAAATGGAAATGCGAAGAAAGGCATAGGCGATGCGCTCGTCGATCGGGTTGGAGATCGCATGCGTTCGCGCCTGTATGAAATGTGCAAGACCATTGACATGAAAGGAGACGATTTTCGTCTTCGAATGAAGCAGAAAGCTTATGCCTACGAGTCGCCGAATAACGATTCTGACCTATCTTCATAGCGCTCTGAGGGCGAGTTGTGCGGTTCCGGTACTGGCCATATGTGCGAGTGCACTTGCAATTGTTGTGGGCATTGCGGTGTCCGCCCAACCGCCGCCGCAGGCTTACGGACCCGAATCGATCCGTATAGACGAGTTGCGCGCCAAGCTGTCGCATCTGGCTTCAGATCAATTTCGGGGACGCGGTAACGGCACACCCGAACTGGACGCTGCGGCCGACTACATTGCGGCGGTTTTTGAAGAAAACGGTCTGACTCCTGCCGGGGGGAACGGCTACTTTCAGGATTTTCAAATCGAGCGTCTGAGTGTTGGCCGGGATAACGCCCTGATTATTTCCGGAGACCGGGATGTTCGACTTAGCGTCCGGTCGGATTTTCTCCCGTTTCCGGGTTCAGTGGACGGTGCAGTTTCGGCTTCGATGGTCTTTGTGGGCTACGGGATTCGGGCGCCTAATCTCGATTATGACGATCTGGCGGCGATGAATCTGGACGGTCAGATTGCCGTTGCTCTCGAAGGTGTGCCTCGAGGAGACGATCCCGATTCGCCGTTCAATGCCCTGACCGATCGAGACTTCTCGAGTATCACCGACAAAGCGCGGAACGTTGAGCAAGCGGGGGCTGTGGGTCTTGTGATCGTCCAGGGACCTGAGCAAAGAAGCTCGATACCCATCCGGTTTTGGGCGGATACACTTCGGCCGGACCTTCCGCCCCGAAGAAGCTTGATGCGAGTGGCCCCGGGTCCTGCTGATCCTGCGATTCCGATCGCCGTGGTTGCGCGTGGCGCGGCCGAGCGTGTGGTTCCGGATCTGGGTTCCCGTCAATCAGAGATTAACGAGACGCTCAAGTCGCAATCGGCGCCGCTGGGCTCCAGTGTCACCCTGCGTGTCGACTTCGACAGAAATGGGTATGTGGCGCACAACGTAATCGCCCGAATCGAAGGCTCCGATCCGGCCCTGGAAAACGAAGCCATAGTTGTAGGCGCCCACTACGACCATGACGGCGAAGACAATGGGAGGATCTGGAACGGCGCGGATGACGACGCCTCTGGCACGACCGCACTACTGGAACTGGCTGAGGCGTTTTCCGGTGGCATACGTCCGGGACGGACTGTTCTTCTGTCGGCATGGGCGGGCGAGGAGAAGGGGATGCTGGGGAGCCAGCGCTATGTCCGGGATCCTGTGGTTCCGCTCGAGGACACCGTTGCCATGTTCCAGCTCGACATGATCGGCCGTAACGAAGAACACGGACCCAATGAAGCAGAAGGATTTTTGCGGGAACGTGCTTCGGAAAACGGAAACATGATCAATCTTCTCGGTTCTGCGTTCAGTCCGGACATGCGGGCGGCGATCGAAGGCGCGAATGCCGATGTTGGCCTGGAGTTGCGCTTCCGATATGACTATGGAGCGCAGAACCTGATACGCCGGAGCGACCACTGGTCCTTCCTGTCGGCGAGAATTCCTGCACTTTTCCTATTCGGTGGGCTTCATCCCGACTATCACACACCGAACGACACCGCTGACAAAATCAATTACGAGAAACTTGAGAAGGTTGTACGCCTGGTTTATCAGGCGCTGCTCGATGTCGGTAACAGTAGGGCCGAGCCACAATTTACGATCCCTTAAAGACTGCGAGGATTCGAATTCGATGAATATCAGAGATGACATGCGACAACTGGGTTACAGCAAGGAAGACGAGTATTTCTTCAAGAAGGATCAGGAACTGATCCAGAAAATGCGGGATGCCGCGAACGTGCGTAAGAAGGAGCTTGAAGAAAAACACAAAGGCGAGGCGTACTGGATGACGTGTCCCAAATGCGGTTCTGCTCTCGAGGAGGAAGTACTTGAAGACGCCGTACGTGTCGACAGCTGTTCGAATTGCGGCGGTACCGACTTCGACCACGGCGAACTCGAACTCTTGATCAAGTCCCGACTGGGGGCACTCGTCCGAGGTACTTAATCACGGAAGTCTTCCCCCCGGGCCTGCGCAAATTCTGCGGCAGTCCTTCCATCCGCCCCTAGCCCCTATATTTCACGGATAGGACCAGAAAAGGCCGCCCTGTTTGGCATAAAGCGTTTAACGAGAAACGTTTAAAAACCCAAACGGAGACGGCCCTTATGAGAACAGAGTGTAACCAAGCCACGTTCGAATTTCACGGACTTTTTCAACGGAAAGTGAAGGCGCGATTCGACGGCGGAAAGATCACCTCCGACGCGGGTGTTCTGCTGTTGAGGGAAGTCGAGAAGCGGACGGGTTTGATCGCCGGACTGGAGCAGTGTTTTACCGATCACCGGGACCCGAGGTTGATCGAACACAGCGTGAAGGAGTTGTTGGGCCAGCGGATTTATGGGCTGTGCTTGGGCTATGAGGACCTGAACGACCACGACCAGCTACGGACCGATCCGATGCTGGCCGTGGCGGTGGAGAAGGCCGATCCGCTGGGGGAAAACCGGCGGCAGGCCGGAGACCGGGGAAAGGCGTTGGCAGGCAAGTGCACGCTGAACCGGTTGGAACTGACCGCAGAGCAGGTCGATGGCCAGGAGCGGTACAAGAAGATCGCCATGGATGGCGACAAGATCGACCGGTGGATGGTCGACGCGTTTATCGCGGCCCACGAATCGGAGCCCTCTGAGATCGTTCTGGACCTGGATGCCACCGACGATACGATCCATGGCAACCAGGAAGGACGGTTCTTTCACGGCTACTACGGCCACTACTGCTACCTGCCGTTGTACATCTTCTCGGGAGAACATCTGCTGTGCGCCCGGCTCCGGCGTTCCAACATTGACGGGGCCGACGGAGCGGTGGATGAGTTAGAGCGCATCGTCGGTCAGATCCGACAGGTGTGGCCCACAGTATCGATCATCATCCGGGCCGACTCGGGCTTTTGCAGGGATGAACTGCTCGCCTGGTGTGAATCCCATCCGGTCGATTATGTGATCGGGTTGGCCAAGAACAGTCGTCTCAAGCAAGAAATCGCTGAAGAAATGGTTCAGGCGGAAGCGGAGTTTAACGCCACCGGGAAACCGGCGCGGGTGTTTAAGGATTTCCAGTACCGGACTCTAAACAGCTGGACCCGCGCGCGACGCGTCGTCGGCAAGGCGGAGTTCCTGGACAAGGGCGCCAATCCCCGATTCATCGTGACCTCCCTGCCGCCGGAACGCTTCCAAGCCCGCGCTTTGTATGAGGACTTCTACTGCGCGCGGGGCGACATGGAGAACCGTATCAAGGAACAGCAGTTGGACCTATTTGCGGACCGGACCAGCGCGGGGACCATGCGCGCCAATCAGCTCCGGCTCTATCTCTCCTCAGCTGCGTACATGCTCATGCATGCCCTGCGACGCCTCGGGCTCAAAGATACCGCGATGGCCCATGCCCAGTGCGGGACCATCCGTCTGAAGCTTCTCAAAATCGGCGCCCGAATCCGCCTGACGGTCCGCAACGTCTGGATCTCGATGTCGGAGGCCTATCCCTATCCCGAAACCTTCGCCCTTATCATGCGGAACCTGCAGTCGATTCCGCTTCGTTGCTGACGACACGATTCACCCACAACCGAAAAACTCACTTCTTCATCTGCACAGGGCCGAGGTCTGCCTCCACACGCCGAATCATGTCCCTGTCGTGCCAAACGAGTCGACCTCACGTCCTCAACAACGACTGATTCCCCCGATTCACCGACTCCAGGATTCAGAACTCGCCGCAATTCGTTTCTCGTACCCGAAAACCAGCCGATTCCCGGATTGGTGACCCATCCGGGCTAGCAGCCCGTGGCAGAAGTGAGATTCTCTGACACAGTCGTAACGTCGGATTCGATAGCCACGTTGGGCTCGATATCCAGCTGACGGAGTTCATGATGCGTTTGAAGCGCCATCTGGACGCAGAAGAGCACGATTTGAGCGGCAAAGTATGCCGCAGACCGGTCCTGCAGGCTCCGTGGCGTGCCCTGCCCGAACTTCTGGCGCAGGATCAACGCCAGGTTCAAGGCCGCGTAGTGAACCAGGATCCGTTTCAGGATATTTTCCCGTCCTCGAAGGTGAACCCGTCGCATGCCGCCGGTTTCCAGACCGTGAGCGAAGGGTCGTTCCAGCATCATGCCGCGATGCCGCAACAACTCCTTGCCGCGTTCTCCACGGATTCGACGGCGATTGGTATAGACAGCCTGTTGTTCGTCCGGCTTGTTCTTCCAGCGGCGACGGCCCCGATCCGGTTCCGAGATGTAGGTGCGTATCCCCAATTCGCGAAGATCGACCATCGTTTCGTTGCTGTGATATCCCTTATCGGCGACGACTTCAGAAAACCAATCTTCTCGAATCTGCGCTTCGGTTTTCGGGTTGCTTGCCAGCTTCTCCATGTTCTCGGCCGTGCGGATCAACGTCTCTTTGATTGTCGTCGTATCCCCGGTGGCAGCACCCTGAACCGTCACCCCCAGCACGACGCCGGTCTTCATATCCACAGCGTGTTCCAGCTTGTGAGCCAAATGCGTGCGGCCGTCTTTCATCTTGGTGATCTGCGCATCCGCGTCGTCGGGATGCACCCAGTCGTCGTTCGATCCCTTCTTCGGCCGTTTCCGGTCCAGTCGCGCCAGTTCGGCTCGTGTCGGCGTTTCAATGCCCGAAGCGTGGGCCAACTCCTTCAGAAAGTCCTCATAACTGTTCCTGGTGTCTCGCCGCACGATCGACCGCATTGCCGCGTTCGCTTCCAGCGTCGTCGCGTCCACGCCAACCGTCTTCCCGTCGATCAACCCGTGCCCGGCCAGCCGCTCCAGCATCCAGTGGAACACCTGGGCATGGGTTTCCAGATCGATCAGCCGGCGTGTCCGCGACACGCTGGAATGATCCGGGGTACCATCGGTCAGCCCAATGCCCAGAAACTCCCGCAGGCTCAGCGAGTCGGCACACCGCCAGGCGATGCCGCGTTCCGAGTCAATCCCTTCGAAGTAGCCGACCAGCAGCATCCGAAAGTACACACCCGGCACGACACCGGGCCGACCCATCACCGGGGCGTAGAACTTCTGGCAGGCTTCTTCAACAAACGGGTCGAATCCGTCTTCTTCCAGAATCCGGTTCACCCGTTCGTAGAACACGTGTCCTTTGGTCCGCGGCAACTCCTGTGTCGCGATCCACAGCGATTCCTGGCGTCGTCTCTTTCGTCCCATGCCCATATCCCGTCCTCCTTCACTCATCATTCTTCGCGATACGGTCGCATCGGGTCCGTTTGAATCTGTGAAGTGGACTTTAACCACGGGCTGCTAGCCCTTCCCTGAGGGCCGGGAAGCTCCTGACCCCCTATTGACAGCATTGACGGTCTCACCTATTATTAGCACTCGACCCTATTGAGTGCTAATGCTTCTGACGCAAGGTTCTTAAGAACTTAGGAGAATAGATAGATGAACATGCGACCTTTGCACGACCGCGTGCTGATCAAGCGCATCGAGGAACAGGAGTCGATCCGCGGAGGGATTATCATTCCGGATTCGGCCAAAGAGAAACCCCAGGAAGGTGAGGTTGTGGCCGTTGGGAACGGCAAGAGACTTGAAGACGGGACAGTCCTGCCGTTGGAACTTCAGGCTGGAGATCGGGTCCTGTTCGGAAAGTATTCCGGTACGGAAATCAAATTGGACGATGAGGAGTACCTGATCCTTCGCGAAGAGGAAGTCCTGGGTATTACTTCTGGGGCCAAGCAGGCAAAAAAGGCTAAGAAGTAGGAGGATATATTAAAGATGGCTAAGCAGATTATACATGGTGAAGACTCCCGTCAGGCGATCCTGCGTGGCGTGAACGCGCTGGCCGAGGCCGTGAAGGTGACCTTGGGGCCGAAAGGCCGGAACGTTGTGCTCGACAAGAAATTCGGCTCTCCGCTGATCACGAAGGATGGCGTGACCGTCGCGAAGGAAATCGAGCTGGAAGATGCCGTCGAGAACATGGGTGCGCAGATGGTCAAGGAAGTCGCTTCGAAAACGAGCGACGTAGCCGGTGACGGGACGACGACGGCGACCTTGCTGGCGCAGGCAATCTATCGCGAAGGTGTGAAGACCGTTGCGGCAGGCGCCAACCCGATGGCCGTCAAACGCGGTATCGAAAATGCTGTGAACGTGGCCGTGGAGCAAATCCACGGCCTGTCGACGGAAGTCAAGAAGGGCGAGATGATCGCGCAGGTCGCCACGGTTTCGGCAAACAATGATTCGACAATTGGAGGAATCATCGCGGATGCCATGGACCGTGTGGGTAAGGACGGCGTCATCACGGTTGAAGAGGCAAAAGCGATCGAAACGTCTCTCGAAGTCGTTGAGGGCATGCAATTCGATCGTGGATACTTGTCGGCCTATTTCGTGACCGATCCGGAACGGATGGAATCGGTTCTGGAAAACTGTCTGATTCTGATTCACGAAAAGAAAATCAGCAGCATGAAGGACCTTCTGCCAACTCTGGAACAGGTGGCCAAGCTGGGCCGCCCACTCCTTATCATCGCCGAAGATATCGAAGGCGAGGCCTTGGCGACTTTGGTTGTCAATAAGCTGCGCGGGACACTGCAGGTGGCTGCGGTCAAGGCTCCGGGTTTCGGCGATCGCCGCAAGGCCATGCTCGATGACATCGCGATCCTGACGGGAGGCCGCTCGATTACTGAGGACCTGGGTATCAAGCTGGAAAACATTCAGATCGACGACCTGGGAAGTGCCAAAAAGATCACGATCGACAAGGACAACACCACGATCATTGAAGGCGACGGGTCGGCCGATGCGATTGACGGTCGCGTCAAGCAGATTCGGGTCCAGGTTGAAGATACCTCCTCGGACTACGATCGCGAAAAACTTCAGGAACGGTTGGCCAAGCTGGTGGGTGGCGTTGCCGTCATCAAGGTGGGTGCGGCGACAGAAACCGAAATGAAGGAAAAGAAAGCGCGAGTGGAAGATGCAATGCACGCCACACGGGCTGCCGTTGAAGAGGGCATTGTCCCGGGCGGCGGAGTCGCTTTTATTCGTGCTTTGAAGGCGCTCGAGAAGCTCGCTCTTGAAGGCGATGAACAGATCGGCGTGAACATTGTGAAGCGCGCTCTGGAAGAGCCGCTGCGGATGATCGTGCAAAACGCCGGTCACGAAGGGGCGGTCGTTGTCGGTAAGATCAAAGATTCCAAAGAGGCGAATTTCGGCTTCGATGCAAATGCGGAAGACTACACGGACATGATCGAGGCCGGTATTCTGGATCCCGCCAAGGTCACGCGGACGGCGCTTCAGAATGCAGCTTCGATCGCTTCTTTGATGCTGACCACCGAAGCTCTCGTCTCTGATATTCCGGAAGAGGAGAAGGGCGGTGGTGCCCCGGCGATGCCTCCTGGTGGTATGGGTGGTATGGGCGGAATGTACTAGCCTTTCCGGAGACTGCAATCGAGCCCCCGACCCGGAAGGGTCGGGGGTTTTTTATGTGTGCCGGGCATGGCACGCCAACTGAAGGAAGGAAAGCCACCGTGATCGGACGGAAGGCGAACACCAACAAGGCAAGGGCAGTCTCAGAGATGGGGCGTCCGGAAGAAGCATGAGGCAGAACTCGTGTACGTAGCGAACAGCGAACCGGCTAGATGGGTGCCCGGAGGGGGACGAGCAGGCGTAAGAGAGCGAGTCCCGATATCCGACCGTAGTCACCGAAGGGAGCTGAAGCCGGACGGTATACGAGGGGGTTGCGTGTCTTACCCCGGGAAGCCCTATTGCTTCGATATCGGGACCCACGGTGGGTGCGTCCACCCAGACGCTCAAAGGACATTGGGTTATCCAGTCCGCCGAGACCCGGTATTGAAAACCAAACCGCGAACGGCGACCCCGGAGCGGGGAGGAAGCAGAGGGTGGCAGATCCATGGGTAGTACTGAAGACTCAGGGCCGATGAAGCCTGGTAACAGAGCGGAGGAGAAAACCCTGACGACCGGGAAGACCCGGGCCACCGGAGATCGCTATCCGGCGGTGGGAAGTCATGGACGAGAGGCGAGAGTGACACCATCAGGAAGTCGATTCAGTGGGTGGATTTAGGGCCTAGCAAACCGATGGGGGCAGCGAGCTCCGCGCGAGCACCGAACCGGAGGCCCGGCGAGGTTAGCAGCAGTCCGGGCCCGGCGCCAATACCAACCATCCCCGGCCATTCCTGGCGGTAGAGAGTCACGGAGAAAGTGAAGTGAAAGTTGTTGGAGCCATGGAACGGGTCTACAACCCGGGGCGACTCTACCGGGCATGGCAGCAGGTTCGGGCCAACGCCGGTTCAGCCGGAGTAGACAACATGTCGGTGGACGCTTTCCAGGAGAGAGAAGACGAGCTTCTCGCACGAATTCAGGCAAAGCTGGAAGCCGGGACATACCGTTTCAAGCCCGCAAGGCGGGTCCTGATCCCCAAGCCGGGCAGTCCGAAGAAGAGGAAGTTGGGTATACCCGTGGTCATGGATCGCGTAGTCAGTCAAAGTCTCCACACAGTGTTGACGGAGATCTTTGAAGGTGACTTTAGCCGGTCCAGCTTCGGGTTTCGACCTGGGAAGAGCCAACACCAGGCCATCCGCCATGCACGGAAAGCGGTGGTGGAAGGCTACGAGTGGTGTGCATCGCTGGACATTGAGAGCTTCTTCGACGAGATTCCTCACAACCTGATCCTGAAGCTCATTCGACGGAAGATCCAGGATGAGCGGCTCGTGACGATGGTGGCGCGGGCGCTGAAGGCGGGAGTTGAAGTAGAGGGTGTCGTCGAGAAGACGGACAAGGGATGTCCACAGGGCTCCCCGGTCTCGCCGATCCTATCCAACATCGTGCTCAACGAGCTCGACCAGGAACTGGAGCGGCGGGGCCACCGGTTCAGCCGGTGGGCCGATGACTTCGTCATCCTGTTAAAGACCGAGCGGGCAGCTCGACGGGTGATGGAGAGCATAACTCGACTCCTCGAAGATGAACTCGGATTGCACGTCAACCGGGACAAGAGCCGGGTGGCGCCGATGAAGGATGTGGAGTTTGTCGGATTCCAGATCCTGCGGGGCCAGATTCGGGTCAGTACACGGGCGCGCAAGCGCTTTGTGCAAGAGGTCCGATCCCGGACACGGCGGAATAACGGGCAATCGATGTCCCAGGTGATTGCCGGTCTCAACGAATATCTTGCAGGCTGGGTCGGGTACAATCGCATCCAGGAGTTCCGTAAGATATTCCAAGAGCTGGATGCATTCATCCGAAGCCGACTCCGTTCCATGCAGTTAAAGAAATGGAAGAAGCCGGCCAAGTTCCAACGGATGATGATTCGAGCTGGGGCACCGATGTATTACGCCCACCGCACCTGGATGCGGATGAGTGCGTGGCAATCCGTCCTGCGACGGGAAGTTCGCTTCGTCCTAAGTCTGGAGTGGTTCCGCCGCCACGGACTTGTCTTTCTCCATGACTACACGGAGCGGAATCTTAAACTGGAGTTTACTCGCTGATCGAGGAGCGGCTTACCTGGCCGGTACGAGCCGTTCTGTCCGGAGGGGGTGCGAGCGATCTCACCTCCTACCGGGATTCGCACGCTGTCTGTGGTCCCTTAATGTCGTGTTGACGTTCGGTCCCAATCATGCGGCTTTAAAGGCCTTCTCGAAGATCTGCCGGAACAGGCCCTCAATTGCGGGATCGCCTGCTTTCCCGAATGCCGTGTAGCTGGCGAAGTTCGACTGATGTCGCGGTGCCGTCTCCGGAGCGTGGGCTGCTGCGGGTCGAGTCTCAGGTTTCGGTGGCGGTGTCCAGGTGGGTCGGGTGACTATGGGTGTGATGTTTGCCTGAGGGGGTGTCGTGACCGTCGAAAATCTTTGCGGTAGGGTTCGAAGGGCCTGCTCGTAGCAATAGTGGACATCACGGAAAGCGCCTTCGACCCGTTCCTTCAGAGTTTGATCCTCGTTCGAATACCACCGGTCCGGATGAAATTGCCGGACGCGCTTGCGGTAGGCTTTCTTTACTTTTTCCACGGACGCGCTGCGGGTAATATTCAGAACCTGCCAAAAGTCTCCGCGTCCTGTGGCGGCACGAATCTCTTCCATTTCCTGATTTATGGACTTCGCAACCGGGGGACACAGCGTCAGTGCGCCCGACACGGCAAGTCGAAGCATGCGTCTGAGGCGACCCGTGTCCTGTTCCATGTGGGTGGAAACCTGGGTGTCATGGATGTCCGGATCCTGTGGAAGCAATATAGCCCAGTTTTTGTAGGGCTTCCAGACTCTCTGGAGCGTTAGATCGCCTACTGATTTCATCGCTTCGATCAGCAGCGTCGCTCCACTTTGAAACTCATCCGGAGGCGGTATCTCTACTGGGAGGAAGAAGAAATCTAGAGGTGCCTCTTCAAAGCACGTAAATACCTTATCTCGATCAGAAACGATCGTTCCGCCTGAGAAATCTATGGATCGAAGGCCATGCGTGTACCTGAGCTCCAGGCGGCCCGTGGAATGGGTGACAATGTGGTGTCGGATTTCCCGGGCCATTTCAATGATCGTGACCATAGTCTTCTTATCGGCGTGGGAAAAAATTCCAGCAGGAAGAATTGACGTCGAAATGCCGAGATCTGCAATGGATCCAGTACGATCCGCCTCCAGGCGAGACCCCTGGTGGCCTCAAGTTGGGTTATAAATATAGCCTGCGAAATGGGCACACCTGGCAAACGCATTGAAGAGCTGCGCGATGAGATTCGGAGGCACGAATACCGTTATTTCGTTCAGAACGACCCCACGGTTTCCGACTATGAGTTCGACCAACTCGTAAGGGAACTCCAGGGCTTGGAACAGGAACATCCGGACCTCATTACGCCGGACTCCCCGACTCAACGTGTTGGAGAGCAGGTTAGCGGAAGCTTTCCAAGTCATACCTTTCGGCAGCCCATGCTGAGCCTCGATAACGCGTATTCGTTCGCCGAACTCAAGGACTGGGATCGGAGAGTCCGGGAACGTTCGTCATCAGACGTGATCGAATACAGCGTCGAGTTGAAGATCGATGGTTTGAGCGTAAATCTCGTATATAGCGGCGGAGGTTTGGAGATGGGCGTCACACGTGGTGATGGCCGGAGTGGGGAGGTCGTGACGGCAAACGTGCGTACGATCCGATCCATTCCACTACGGTTGAGGGAGCTGGTCTCCATTGAAGTGCGGGGGGAGGTTTTTCTGGGCCGGGACACCTTCATGCGCCTCAACAAAGAGAGAGATAGTGCTGATCTGCCACGATTCGCCAATCCCAGGAATGCAGCGGCCGGTTCGCTGCGTCAGGTAGACCCGGCCCTGGTGGCCGAGCGCCCGCTCGATTTTTTCGCCTATACGCTCCTGCCGCAAGGGGTGTCTCAGGGGGAAGACCTCGTACGACTGTCCCACCTCGGATTCAAGGTCAATCCGAATTGTCTTAGAACGCGCTCCCTCGATGCGGTCATAGCGTTTTATCAGCGTTGGGAATTCGAGCGCGAGGAGCTGGACTACGAGATCGATGGCCTTGTCGTAAAGGTGGATTCCACGTCTCTTCAAGGCGAACTTGGAGCGACAGCGAAAGCTCCCCGGTGGGCGATCGCGGCGAAGTTTCCTGCCCGGCAGGCCACAACGCGCTTGGTCGATATCCGCGTGCAAGTGGGCCGGACCGGCGCCCTGACGCCGGTCGCTGAACTCGAAGCTGTCGAGGTGGGTGGAGTCACTATTCGCAACGCGTCTCTGCACAATGAAGACGAGATTGAGAGGCTGGGCGTGTCAATCGGCGATCGGGTCCTGATCGAACGGGGTGGGGATGTGATTCCCAAAGTGGTCAAAGTGGTCGAGCCAGCTCCCGATCGGCGGGCGTTCAAGATGCCGGAGACCTGTCCTGTCTGTCAAAGCCACGTTTTTCGTGAGGAAGGCGAGGTCCTTCGCCGCTGTCTGTCTCAGACTTGTCCGGCGAAAGTAAAGGAGGCGTTTCTTCATTGGGCTTCCCGGAAGGCGATGAATGTCGATGGCCTCGGTGACAGGCTTGTCGATCAGTTGGTCGACGGCGGCATCCTTAAGGACGTTTCGGATTTGTTCGAGCTCAAGACCGAGCAACTGGTGTCGCTCGAAAGAATGGCCGAAAAGTCCGCCGGGAATCTGCTCAAGGAAATTGAAGCCAGTCGCGGACTTCCCCTCAACCGGCTGATTTACGGCTTGGGTATTCGCCACGTCGGTGAGCGTACCGCGGGGATCCTTGCCGAGTATTTCCATTCGATGGACCGTCTTATGGAAGCATCGCAGGCAGAATTGGAGCAGGTTCCCGAGATCGGCCCGATCGTAGGGGAAACGGTATATCGCTTCATGAGAGAAGTGCCCAACCGGGACCTGATCGCCCGTTTGAGAGTCTTTGGACTGCGAATGGAATCGGCGGGGCCGCCGCCCGATCGTCCGGAACAGGTGTTTGCAGGTCAAACCATCGTCGTCACCGGAACGCTCGAGGACATGACGCGCGAGGACGCGAAACAGCTTATCGCGAACCGTGGAGGACGTGTCACGTCTTCGGTGAGTCAAAAGACGGATTTCGTCCTGGCGGGCACTGATCCCGGAGCCAAAATCGAGAAAGCGGCGAAACTTGGAATACGTGTTCTGGATGAGTCTGCCTTCCGCAGAATGTTATAATTTTTCATGGTACTCCGACTGAGGTTCATGATGAAAAAATCAGCCATTTTCGTAGTCATAGCCACGCTGTGGCTTAGCCATCTCGCGCTTTCGGAAACGCAACCCGCCCAGCTACCTGAGGTTATAACCAGCGATGTCGGCGATGAGCAGACGATCACGGTCGACGTCGACCTCGTCAACGTGTATTTTACGGTGACCGACCGGAGTGACGAACTGTTCACTGGGCTGACCCGGGACGATCTGCGTGTCTATGAGGACGACGTTCGCCAGACGATCACCAACTTCGATTCCGAAACCGATCTTCCCTTGACTATCGCTCTTCTTGTCGATACCAGCGGCAGTATTCGCGACAGGCTTCGCTTCGAACAGGAAGCTGCGATCGAGTTCTTCTACTCGACGATCGAAAGGAGAAGAGATCGTGGCATGCTCGTCTCCTTCGATTCCGGAGTGGATCTGATACAGGACTTCACCGACAACCCTGAAACGCTGTCTGATGGTGTCCGGAAGATTCGCGCCGGTGGGGGCACGTCGCTCTACGACGCGATCTATTTGTCGATCAGCGAGAAGATCGTGCAGGAGCCGGAAGGCAGGCGGGTGATGATCGTGATTAGCGACGGTGACGACAATGCCAGCCGTTATTCGCTGACTGAAACCCTCGAAATGGCCCAAAGACACAACGTAGCCATATACACGATCAGCACGAACTCTTCAGCGAACTTCGAGACTCGGGCACAGCGCCGCGGCGACGATACCCTAGAGACCTTTGCAGAAGAGACCGGTGGGCAGGCCTTCTTTCCTCTCAGGCTCGAGCAACTGGCCCTCACTTTTCAGAATATCAGCGAGGCCCTGCGCTCTCAGTACACGCTGACCTACACCTCCACGAACCTGGCCCGGGATGGCAGCTACCGAGAAATACGACTCGAACCCACCAACAATGACTTTGAGGTGAAAGCCCGGCGAGGCTACTACGCTCCACGCGACAACTAGTGGCCTGTAACAGAGGTATCGCTAGCGGCGTTCGGGCCCAACGGCACCGGATTCTAGGCGCGACGAAGGAGGCAATGCTCTTTCATTGTGAGTGAGGAGCAACAACGAAGACGGTGCCGTTGGGCCCGAACCCCTTGGGCCGATGGGGGTTGGGGTCGATCTCTTTGTCGCTCGTCGGTCACGATGAAAAAGCGGCGCCCGCGGCCTCGGTTCCAGACCTCGGTGGCCCTCCTCGCTCCTCGACCTCGACAGCAAGACCCACCGGCGCCACTGGCGATACCTCTGTTCCAGGCCACTGGCTCTGGAACGTGACGGTTGACGAGAGGGAATTAGCGAACGAGAGATTCTTGACGCGTTACTCTCAACTTCTTTTTCACCCTACCTGGAGCTTCCGAACCTTCACGCCCGCTTCTTCGAACAGGTTGAACGCGCTGTCGTTGAGAGGATAATCCTGATTGTAGACGACTTCGGAGATTCCGGAATTGATGATCATCTTTGCGCAGAGCAGGCAGGGGGCGAAGGTACTGTAGATCGTCGAGTCCGTCAGTCCCGCCCCGTGGTAGGCGGCCTGTACGATCGCGTTTTCTTCTCCGTGTGAGCAGAGACATTGATCCAGACTTGTTCCTGAAGACGCCAGGTTGTTGCACCGCGGACAGCCGCCTTCGTTACAGTTTCGTGTGCCACGCGGAGTGCCGTTATATCCGGTTGAAATGATTCGTTTGTCCCTGACGATGATTGCCGCGACCTTCCGTTTGAGGCAGTTCGACCGTGAGGCGGCAACCTTCGCGATATTCATGAAGTACTGATCCCAGCCCGGCCGGGGCACCTCCCGAAGTAATTGCAACAGCAGCACATCGATGGCGCTGTGAAGATCTTCGAGCGTCCTGTTGTTCTGGATTGAATGGTCGGCGAGCGCTCCGACCTGCTGGAGGTTTTGGGCGTGCGCCCCACCCTTGGCCTCTCTTTTTTCGAGTGCAAGAAAGTCGTCGTAACTTTGGGGATCGCTTTCGCGTTTCCGGTTCTGTATGCGCTGAAAGCGGACCTCGGGGTCCGCGTCGACGACCACCAGGCGGAAATGCCCACCCGCTCTCAGGGCTTCGACCTCGGCGGGATTCCGGATCGAGTCAATTACGGTGTTGGTGCCATCTTCTATTCCTGCCAGGATCCTCTGGGCGAGTACGGCGAAACCATGTTGTTGGCGCAGCTCATTGCCGGCCTTGATCAGGTTTTCGCGGCTCAGCTCATCGCCGCGTGAACGGATCTCGTCCCGAATGACGTCGGAGAGCGAGTGGTATTTGAAGCTCTTGCCCTTCAGGTAGCTTGCCACTTCACCTTTGCCGCCACCGTTCGGTCCCGTCAATCCGATCAGCATCCCTTAATCGTACTATTAAATAAGTGGGCACACTACCGAAGCCCAGGAATGGGAGTGGCGTGTTGACGTGTGGAAAGGGACCGAGAGAGGTTAAGCGTGCTCGATCCGATTATCTTATTACTTTAGACGCCTCGGCTCCGCCTCGTTGTCCACCCGCACCGTCGGACCGGTGCGGGTCCGTTTTAGGATCGGACCAAAGGTTCCGCAATTCCCAATAGGCCTCGCCATCAGGAGGATGGCGAGGGTCGCCGGTCGTTCGGACAGGATGTCCGAATGAACGACCGAGCGATATCCCCTTCCCAACCGAAGAGTGATTTTCAATTTGAAGCTCCAGCGATTGGCCGATAGCCTTAGTTAAGCGCCACCCCTTCGTTGTTGTCCTTGTTCACCGTCATTCAGTACAATTCCGTATACATCCGACATATGCTTTAAGTTACGTTCCTTCAATTTGATAGGTGCCCCTTTATGAAAGTGAGAATGTTCTCGACGTCCTTCCTTGCCCTCATGCTCGTTTCACTGTCGGTATCTGCGGCGGAGATTCCCGAAGATCGGGGTTTATCCGGCCTCAAGCAGGCCCTGGATCGGCTCGACGTTCTGTCCAGTGTCCTGCACACGGGTGCTCATCCCGATGACGAAAACAGCTCGATGCTGGCGTGGTTGTCACGTGGGGAAGGGGCGCGGACGGCCTATCTTTCAGCGACCCGCGGCGAAGGAGGCCAGAACCTGCTGGGCACAGAACTTTTCGAGGCCCTGGGTGTCATCCGAACGGAGGAGCTTCTTGCGGCGCGCGAGTTCGATCGCGCTGAACAGTTCTTTACTCCCAACTACGAGTTCGGGTTTTCGAAGACCGCGGACGAAACGCTTGAGAAGTGGGGAGAGGAGCAACTCGTCGGCGATTTTGTTCGCGTCATCCGTCAGTTCAGGCCCGAGGTAATCATTTCCCGCTGGTTGGGAACGCCTGCAGACGGACACGGGCACCATCAGGCGGCTGGCATCGCGACGACGGAAGCATTCCATGCGGCTGCTGATCCGGACCTGTATCCCGAGCATGGTCAGCCCTGGCAGGCCAGAAAACTTTACATGTCAACGCGCGGTGGACGCGGCGGCAGTGAAGCGGGCGACGTTCGAATCAACGTGGGTGAGTATGGCTCCGCGCTCGGACGTTCTTATCACGAGGTCGCCATGGAAGGCCGCAGCCTGCATCGGACGCAGTCGATGGGTGCAGCCCGGGAACGTGGACCTCGTTTCACCAGCATCGACCTGGTCGAGCAGGTTGTGCCCGGTGACGCCGGAGATCCAATTTTCGAAGGGACCACCCGAACGCTACTCGATCTGGCGGACTTGGATCCGTCCCTGCGGCCGAGCCTGGAAGCGCTCCAGGCCGACATTGACGCGATTCGTGGCAGGGTGACGCTTGATGCACCGGCGGCGATTTTGGCCGACCTGGTTCGAGCACTCGGACGACTTCAGGATATTCGACAGGAGACAGATGTTGAACACGTTGACTTCCTGCTCGACTTCAAAGAGGCCGACTTTCACGAGGCGGCGTGGTTGGCTGCCGGCGTCAGCGTTGAAGTGCTGGCATCGGATGACGCAGTCGTTCCCGGTCAGGAGTTCGACCTGATGATTGCTGTCATCAACAACGGGCCGTTCGACTTCTCTGCCGTGCGCACAGCGATCGACTTTCCCAATGGCTGGGAGACCAACCGCATCCCGGTGCCGGTGGCAGTCGGCTCTGGCGAGCGAGTCGAACAGAGCGTAAGAGTGACCGTCGGGCCTCAATCCTCCTTCACCGAGCCCTACTGGTTGCGCGAGTCGCGGACGGAAGACCGCTTTGTCTGGCCGGCGGGCGACTCTGCGACATTGCCGTTCGAGATGCCGCTGATGCTGGCTGAAACAGCGATCGACTTTGAAGGAGGGTCTTTCGTCATCCCGGGTCACGCGGAATATCGTTACGTCGACGATCTGCTCGGTGAGCGGAGATCTTTGGTGAGTGTCGTTCCGGAGCTTTCGGTCCAGTTGACTCCGGAAGGCGCCGTGGTGCCCCTTTCCGGTGACCGCGAAAAGGAATTCTTAGTGACGCTTCACAATCAGGCGCCGTCGGGGGGAACGGCCCAGGTCCGACTGACCCTTCCCGAGGGTTGGACCGCAGCGCCAGCTTTGGAAACCATTCGATTCAGCAGGCCCGGCGAAACCGTTGCAGTTCCGTTCATCGTGAACGTGCCGGCCGTGTCGGGGCAGTTTGAAGTGGCCGCATCGGTCGAAATGAGTGGGAGTTCGTATGACCGGGGTTACAGCGTCATCGCTTATCCCCACATCGAGACGCGGCGCATCTATACGGACGCCGTGTCTCGAGTGTCGGTTTTCCCGCTCGAAACCCGCGCTGAGAATGTGGGTTATGTCGAAGGTGCGGGGGACCGTGTGGCCGACTCGCTCCGGCAGCTTGGCATCCCTGTGTCGTTCCTGACGGTTGACGATCTGTCCCGCGGAGATCTGTCCGTCTACGACACGATTGTCTTGGGAATTCGGGCCTATACCGTGCGCGAGGATCTGAAGGCCTACAACCAGCGTTTGCTCGACTACGTGGAATCGGGTGGAACCGTGATCGTCCAATACAATACCTATCAGGCCCTGGAAGATGGTTATGCGCCTTACCCTTTTTCGATCAACCGGCCCCACGACCGCGTGACGGTCGAAGACGCTCCGATTACTTTTGTCGATCCCGGTCACCCAATGCTTAACTTTCCCAACGCGATCTCGGAGGCTGATTTCGAAGGATGGGTGCAGGAGCGAGGACTCTATTTTATGGGTGATTGGGACGCGCGCTACACCGCCATACTTGGGTCGAACGACCCCGGGGAGGAGCCGAAGCTTGGCGGAATGATGGTCGCGGAAATCGGCGCTGGTCGTTGGGTATATACGGGATACGCGTTCTTCAGGCAATTGCCGGCAGGCGTCCCCGGGGCGTACCGGCTCTTCTCCAACATGATCAGTTTGGGGAATTAGTGTGCTCGGTCAAAAGTTCGGAATATAAGATTTCGCTCGGTCGTTCATTCGGACATCCTGTCCGAACGACCGGCGACCCTCCCCATCATCCTGATGGAGAGGTCTGTTGGGATTAAGAAATGTTGACGCAGTTCTTTAGACAAACCCGCAGCGTTCCTCGCTGCGGGTGAACAACGAGGCGAGCCCGTGCGTTCAGGGTAAAAAGATAATCGGATCGGTCAAGGACTACCGTTCCGGATTCGTTTCCCAAATACTCGTAAGACACCACGAACAACCGGGGATCAACTCTGGCTGTCCAGATGGTAAGCTTGTAAGCATGAGAGTCAGGCTCCTTTTAGTGACAGTCCTCGTGCTCGGTGTCGGGAACTGGACCGATGCGCAGGTGGCCCGCATCAATCGATTCGAAATTCTGGGCACCCTCGTTGCCGATAACGCAGCAGCCCGCATCTCGATGCCTTTCGGTGATGAAGGTTTGCGCTTGTCTCAAAGTGGAGAGATCGACGAGGAGCTGCTCCTTGAGGAACTTCGGAAAGAGGGAAGTTCCATAAGTGTCGGCCAGGTGGTGACCATTACAGCGATCGAATTTGATGACGATCAGATCGTGGTGGAACTCGACGGGGGAGGGAAGAACGAACGGAGCTTTTTCGATCGTCTCGAGGTCGGCATCGGAAGTTCCCCGCGACCGGTCAGCAACAGCACGGCTAATGCTAAAGGGTCCAAAATCGTTTTGCGCTTCGATGACAAGGCTCCTCCGAATTTAACCCCTGACGGTTTGAAAGCATACCTCGGGCCGGTTCTCGATTTTGAAAAACAGAATTTCATGGATTCCGGCATCGAATCTCTTCCAGAAGAGTATCAGGAAGCTGTTGCTGCCAACGAAGCCAGAATCGGTATGGACCGCTCCACGGTTCTGATGGCGAAAGGGCGAGCGGATGACAAAGTCTGGGAAACTGTCGACGGGGTAGAGCGCGAGGACTGGATCTATTACAAAAGAGGCCAGGGCGCCGACTTTATCACCTTCGAAGGTGACATCGTAATCCGGATCATTCGCCACTGAAACGGCGGCCTTACTTGTCCCGTGGTCCTTCCTGTTGCGTTCCATTTCACTGAATTTGTCATCCGGCAAGATGCATATTTCCACCAGAACTTCCCTCTGGGAATGTTGGCTCCCCCTGCTGGTATGGATTGGCCTGACGCAATTGTTTTCCTCCGATGCGTTTTCGTATTCGGAAAGTTCCTCTTTCCTTGTGCCGATTCTGGCTGCCATTTTCCCGGGATGGTCGATTGAAAAAATGGAACTCGTACATGCTGCGCTTCGAAAAACGGGGCATGTATTCGAGTTTTTTGTCATGGGAATATTGGCTTACAGGGTCGTGCGACTGACCTGGGATGTAGTGCCCTCAATCGCCATCGCAGGGGTTTGTGTACTCTCTGCAGCCGCACTGGATGAGACACACCAGATGATGACGCTCTATCGAGGGCCATCGCTCCTGGACGTTGGCTACGACTTTCTCGGAGCTACTTTGGGCATCTGGTTGTTCAGTGTTGTCGATCGCAATCGGGCACGATCCAGGTACGGGGCGAGCCCGTGAGCTTCGGCACCTACGTCCACATCCCGTTCTGTGAACAGCACTGCCACTACTGTGCTTTCCCTGTGGTCGTCATGCCCGAATCAGCCCACGAACCCTACACCGAATATCTGCGAACGGAGATTCGGCAGGCGGACCTTCCAGAGACCACGGACACTTTGTACCTGGGAGGGGGCACACCGTCGCTGCTGGCATCCGGCCTGATGGAAACGCTCATCGATGCACTGCCTCGGGGTGCGAGTGAAATTTCGCTCGAAGCCAACCCCGGAACATTGAACCAGAGACGCATGGAAACGTACCGGCAGCTTGGAGTCAACCGAATCAGCCTCGGGGTTCAGTCTTTCGATCCCGATGATCTTAAAACGGCCGGACGTTTGCATCGAGCCATGGATTCGGTGAGCGACTTTGAACGACTCCGTAGGGAGGGTTTTGAAAACATCAGCATCGACCTTATTGCCGGACTACCCGGGCAGGAACGCCGCGCATGGGAAGAAAATCTCAGATGGATAGATCGGCTCCGTCCGGACCACGTGTCCGTCTATCTTCTGGAACTGGAAGACAGCAGTCTGTGGGGAAAGCACACCCCCCAAACGCCGACCGACGACGAATATATATGGTTCTACTCGACAATAGCGGAGCAGCTGGCTGCGGCCGGTTACGATCACTATGAGATTTCGAGCTGGGCCGCGCCCGGGGCCCGGTGCCGGCACAATCTTGGCTACTGGACTGGTGTCCCGTATCGGGGGTTGGGACTGGGTGCTCATTCGTTTATCGATGGAAAACGTTTTTGGAATACGCGATCGATCGGCGAGTATCGGAACAAGCTGGATCGTGGAGAAAATCCTATCGACACGATTGAGGAGCCGACGGCGCGAATCCGCGTGGAGGAGGCCTTCCTTTTAGGGCTCCGACGCCTGGATGGTTTTGATGTCTGGGCCGTCGCCAAAGATATCGGAATCGACTATCCTCAGGAGTGGTTCGATCGAATGGACAGCCTGATTGATGAAGGATTGGTCGAATTCGACGGAAAGATTCTCAAATTGAGACCGCCCGGATGGCTCCTGGCCAACGGTGTGATCGAGGAACTCTTATGCCCGACTCTGTTATCGATCTGCGAAGCGATACCGTAACCCGGCCTTCTGACCGCATGCGTCAGGCGATGGCGGAGGCCGAGGTCGGCGACGACGTATTTCTTGAAGACCCGACCGTCAATCGCCTGCAAGACATGGCGGCGGACATCTTTCACCGCGAGGCGGGCCTGTTCGTCCCGTCCGGAAGCATGGGGAATCTTGTGTGTATCCAGGCGCAGAGCGAGCCGGGACAAGAGGTTATCTGCGACAGCCAGGGGCACGTCTACAGCTATGAGATGGCATCGATGTCGGCGATCGCAGGTGTGCTGCCCCGTGTCGTCGCAGGCGAAGACGGCATCCTCGCTTGGGACCAGATTGACGACTCGATCCGGCCCGCGTCCTACCACCGGGCAGAGACGACCATGGTGTCGCTTGAAAATTCCCACAACATGGCTGGCGGTACTGTCTATCCGAGGGCTGTCTCCGATGAGATCTGTGAACGGGCGCACGAACGGAGATTGAGAGTCCATCTCGATGGCGCCCGTATTTTCAATGCGGCCGTCGCTCTCGACGAGAACGTGGCCGATATCACCCGGCCCTTTGATTCGATTCAGTTCTGTCTCAGCAAGGGGCTGGGCGCGCCGGTCGGTTCTCTCGTGCTTGGGTCGCAGGATCTGATCGACAAGTGCCGCCTCCTCCGGAAGATGCTGGGAGGTGGTATGCGGCAGGTCGGAGTAATTGCGGCTGCAGGAATCGTGGCCCTCGAAGATGGGCCACTTCGTCTGCACGAAGACCACGCGAATGCACGGGTACTGGCCGAGGGGCTGTCCGGTGTAGACGGCATTGACATCGATCCGGAAAAGATCCAGACCAACATCGTGATATATGGCGTCGGCGAGACCGGATTCGATTCCACTACTTTTCTATCCGAACTCAAGAACCGCGGAGTCCTGGCTGTTCCGATCGACCGCAAGAGGGTTCGAATGGTCACTCACCTGGATGTCACACACGAACAGGTGGAACAGGCGGTCGAGGTCGTCGACCAGCTCGTGAAAGTTCGGGTCTAATGAAGAAGGTTCGGGTCGGAGTCGTGTTCGGTGGGCGATCGGGTGAGCACGAGATTTCAATTCGATCCGCCGAATCCGTTTTGCGCGCTCTCGACCGTTCTCGCTATGAGGTTATTCCCATTGGCATTACGAAGGGAGGGAAGTGGCTTCGAGCCCGGGAAGCGCTTTCGCTGACGTCTCCCGAAGAAGAAATTCAGCAGACCTTTCAATCCGGGATGGCTGTTGTGATGGCCCCTGAACCCACCGACCACGCAAGCCTCGACGTCGTCTTTCCGATCCTGCACGGACCCTTTGGAGAGGACGGAACCATCCAGGGCCTCCTGGAGTTGGCGGGTGTGCCATACGTCGGTGCCGGTGTGCTCGGTTCCGCTCTCGGAATGGACAAAGACGTCATGAAACGCCTCTTGCGTGATTCTGGGCTACCGATCGTCGACTACTGGAAGCTTCTCGCAGCCGAGACCGACACATTCGTAAAAGAACACGGGGCGACGCTTCCGTATCCGGTGTTCGTAAAGCCGGCCAACCTCGGTTCCTCGGTGGGTATCACAAGAGTGGCGTCCGCTGAAGGACTCCGCCAGGCGATAGACGAGGCTTCGGAATACGACCGCAAAATAATTGTAGAACGCGGTGTCGTGGCCCGTGAGATCGAACTCAGCGTTCTGGGGAACGACGATCCGACCGTATCGGTTCCCGGAGAAGTGCTGCCCGCGGGGGAATTTTATGACTACAGGGCGAAGTACCTTGACGACGACGCAAAGTTGATCATTCCGGCCGTGCTTGAGGAAGCGGAAGCGAGGGAAGCCCAGCGACTGGCCTTAGAAACATTTGATGCGCTGGAGTGTTCGGGCTTGGCGCGCGTTGATTTGTTCCTGGAGCAGGAGACGAATCAGTTCTTTGTTAACGAAATCAACACGCTCCCCGGTTTCACCTCAATCAGTCAGTATCCCCGTCTCTGGGAGGCTTCCGGTGTCTCCTTTCCCGATTTGGTCGACCGCCTGATCCAGCTAGCGATTGAACGCCATCAGGAGCGGTCGAAACTCCGGACCTCCTACAAAAATCTTCCCTCCACTGAATAGTTTTTCAACGCAGAGACGCAGAGGCGCAGAGAAAATTCTTTTGTCTCTTCATCTTCCTTTCGATTGTTCGGGTTGGGGCCGACTGTGTTTGGGAGTATGAAACGCAGTTAGGTGGCCCGATCAGAAGCAAGAGACCTCTGCGTCCTCTGCGCCTCTCTGTTGTTCGGCCCAAAAATAAAGGGCTGCATATTCTGCAGCCCGTGTTTAGTTCTCGGTCTTTTGCGCCTTGTTTTGTTGTTTGTATGTCGGTCGTCTTACTGCGACCTTTTGTATTACTGGAGCTTTCTTTTAATCCTTTGCGTTGTGCTTTGCCCTCCTTAGAGGAGAATATCGCAACAACACTACCTATTGGGGTAGGCCGTTGCACACTCCCGCTAGTATTGTGGTGAAATTATTACGTGTCAAGCGAAATCTGCTGTAAATTGTGCGCGGGGACTCACCTGGGGGCGTGATAGTAGCCGGCTCTGTGGACGACATCGTAGGGTTCTTCCGAGAGGAGTTCGATTCTGCGGAAGACAATCGTGTCGGACGGCGCCTCGTTGGACGAGATATAGGTCAGAACATACTGGTTGCGCGCTTGTTCCGTCACGCGGGGGAACGTTTCCGCCAATCGATCGGATCCGATGTGGTAGAGATCCCCGCCAGTCAATCTCGCGTAGTCATCGAGTGAGCCGCTGATCTGACCGGTAAGCCTTGTAAAAAAATTATTATCGAGGCCTATAGGATAGACCTGGATTTCGTGTTCGATGAGGAAGAGCTGTGTTTGTTCCAGAGTCCGGTTACTGCGCGTAGCATTGCCGTCCGCCAGCAGGACGATGATCTTACGTCTGTCGTCAGGGCAGTCGCGCAGGGCTAACCCCGCCTCCCAAACGGCATCGTGGAGGACACGCTTGTCCGCGGTGGCCGGGGTGCTTGCCGTCGTGATCGATGGTATGCCGTTGATGACTGGCCCTGGCTGTACGGGCGCTCTGGGATAGAATTGGGTTACCGGTCGGTAGTCCTTCAGTTCATCGAGGGCGGTCCGCAGTACATCGGGATCTTCGGTGAAATCCTGCACCTGGACGACGGTGTTGTCATAGCGGAAAAGGGTGACTTCGTCGAAAGCGCTAAAGCCGAAGACGATGGCTGGAATGGCTTCCTGGATCGCAGCCAGTGAGTCTGGAGCCACACCGGTGTCGATCACTACGGCTGCCGAGAGCGGGATCGGGTCGATGCTGAACCTTTCGATGGTTTGTTCGACGCCGTCTTCGAGTACGGTGAAGTCGTCCGCTTCCAACCCGGCGATCAGTGCATCGCCTTCTCCTTTGGCACTGAATGGGACAACGACCAGATCAACAGTAGCCCGGATCTGGAATTCCTGCCCCAGAAGCGGAGAAACCGCCAGCAGCAGCACCAGCAGCCCGCCCCCCCCTGCACATAAAAGGTCAGGGCAAAACCCCACCGCCTTCGTTGTCGCCGACTCCTGCCACTGACTGCGCATTGCGACTTCGTTTCCTCCCAGGTCGCTTCCTAGAATCCAGCTCCGTATAGCTGTAACGCAGCCCTCCAGAGTTCTGCCACGGGCTACTGAGGAACCTGGTAGTAGCCGGTTCTGTGGACGATATCGTAGGGTTCTTCCGAGAGGAGTTCGATCCTGCGGAAGACAATCGTGTCGGAAGGAGCCTCGTTAGACGAGATATAGGTCAGGACATACTGGTTGCGCGCTTGTTCCATTACTTGAGGGAAGGCCGGTTCCAATTCCGTGTTTCCGACGTGGTATATGTCGCCCCCGGTCAGCCTGGAGTAATCGTCGAGTGTGTTGAAGAGTCGTCCGAAGAAACCCGTCTCCAGTGCAATCGAGTAAACCTGAACTTCCGAGTCGATCAGAAACAGAATGTTGTCTTCTATTTTCTGGACGCTGCGCGTGTCGTTCCCGTCCGACACGATGACGATGATCTTCCGACGCCCCTCGTCAGGGCGGTCACGCAGTCCCAGAGCGGATTCATAAACAGCGTCATGAAGGACGCGCGTATCCCGGTCGAGAGGGATACGTGCGGTGTTGATCGTCGGTATCCCGTTGATGACGGGCCCGGGCTGTACCGCTGTCCCGCCGAGGAACTGGGCCCCCGGACGGAATTGTTTCAGTGTATCAAGTCCGGTCCGCAATACTTCCCGGTCTTCGGTGAAGTCCTGCACCTGCTCGACCGTGTTGTCGTAGCGGTATAGGGCCACTTCGTCGAAATCGCTGAAGCCGAAGACGACGGCCGGGATAGCTTCCTGGACTGCGGCCAACGAGTCTGCTTCGACTCCGGTGTCGATGACGACGGCTGCCGAGAGTGGGATCGGATCGATGCTGAATTCTTGGATGGATTGCTCGACGTTATCTTCAAGTACGGTGAAGTCCTCCGCTCCCATTCCCGTGATCAGCGCATTGCCGTCTCCTTTGACACTGAATGGGACGACGACCACGTCGACTCGCGTCCGGATCTGGAATTCCTGCGCCAGGAGAGGAGAAAACCCCACCAGCAGCAACACAAGACCTTTAGCGGTCGTTTTCATACGGCGCATAGTAGCCTCTACGGGAACGGACCCGGTAGTCGCGGTTCCGTGGCCGAATCCTGATTTCCCTGTATTCACCATCCTTCTCGGGTTTCGTGGAGACATAGCCGAGACTGTACTGCGTCCGAAGTTCTTCCGCGATCTGCGCAAAGATCTCTTCGAAATCATCGGAGTTGTCGATAACGAATACCGCGCCCCCGGTTTCTTCCGACAAAGTCTCCAGTGTCCGGATGTCGCCTGTGCTTTGCCTGCCGCCTCCGAAGAAGCCCCGCCGTGGGAGCGAATTAGAAATTGAATAGATAACCGCGTCAGCCTGGTGGGCGGCGACGAGCGCTTCCGTACGGTCGATGCGGCTTGTTGTGTCTTCGCCGTCACTGATCATGATGATTGCTTTTCTTCCGGCTTCGTCGCGGAGTCGCTCTTCGCCCGCCAGAAAGACAGCGTCGTATACGGAAGTGCCGCTGCCGATGTCCAGGGAGTAAATGGCGTCGGCCAACAGGTCGGTGCTTTCGGTGAAGTCCTGGATTAAGGTGACGGTCCGGTCAAAACCGATGATCAGTGAAAGATCCTGCGGGCGCAGAATCGATTCGAGGAAGGCGACGGCCGTTCTTTGTTCCTCCTCGAAGACAGAACGGACACTCGGGCTGGTGTCGACCAGGAGGGCGAGCGTCAACGGGAGTTCGTTCTCGCGAGCGAAATGAAGGATTTCCTGTGTCTCGCCGTCTTCTTCCACAACGAAGTCTTCCGGCCCGAGACCCGACACCAAGCGGCCCTTGTCGTCGGTGACGGTGAACAACACGTTGACCAGGTCGACACCGACCGTAATGGTGAACTGCTCCGCTCCCAATGGCCGGAAAGCCAATAGCGTCAGAACGATAAGCGCTGCGAGTCGGACCATTAGCGTCATGGTACCATGCTGTGTTGGTATGTTTGCCAAGTTCCCAGCCGTTGTGGGTTGGACGAACTGAGGGAACAAACTGTTAATCATTTCCGGCATGATTTTCGACGACGGCGATGCTGAAACTGACAAACACGCTTACGGGTAAGATCGAGGAGTTTTCTCCTGCCGACGGGTCTACCGTTCGGATGTACGTCTGCGGTCCGACCGTTCACGATTTCGTTCACATCGGTAATTTTCGGACATTCGTGTTCGAAGACATCTTGCGCCGGCATCTTAAGAGCAAGGGATGGGCGATGAACGAAGTGATGAACATCACCGATGTGGACGACAAGATCATCCGAAAGGCCTTGGATGCGGGCGTGGATATCCGGACGTATACGGAGCAATATATCCAGTCGTTCCTTGAAGACAGCGATTGCCTGCAAATCGAGCGTCCCGAATCTATCGTCCGGGCCACCGACCATATTCCGGAAATGGTCGCCTTGGTCCAGCAATTGTTGGAAAAGGATTATGCCTATCGGGAAGGCGATTCGATTTATTTTCGTATTACCAAATTCGACGCCTACGGCCGGCTCGCGCGTTTGGACAAGAGGAAACTGCGTGCGGGCGTGACAGTCGACGTCGATGAATACGACAAAGAAGCCCCGCAGGACTTCGTCCTTTGGAAAGCGTCGAAAGAAGAGAACGAGCCGCGCTGGGAGACCGAGATCGGGACCGGTCGCCCGGGATGGCACCTGGAATGCTCGGCTATGGCCATGAAGTGGCTGGGTGAGAGCATCGATCTGCACTGCGGTGGTGTCGACCTCGTGTTTCCCCACCACGAAAATGAGATTGCGCAAAGCGAGGCAGCCACGGGCAAGACTTTCGTCCGCTTCTGGATCCACAGCGAGCATCTGCGGGTGGAGGGCCAGAAAATGGCCAAATCCGCCAATAATTTTTACCGATTGCGGGACCTGCTGGATAAGGGCTTCGAAGCCGGGGCCATTCGATACCTGCTCCTGTCGGTTCCGTACCGGAAACAGATGAACTTCACCTTCGACGGATTGCATCAGGCGGCCCAGTCTCTGGACCGGATCAAGGAGTTTCTGTTCCGCCTGCGGTCGATCGAACTCGTGTCCGAGAAACAGCACGGGATGTCGGCAACGCTTGAGGCTTGCCGTTCCCGCTTCGAAGCCGGCATGGATGACGATCTCAATACAGCCGTCGCGCTGGCCGCCGTGTTCGACCTGATTAAGGCGGCCAACACGGCTCTGGACCGGAACGCATTGGGCGCGGAAAACCGGACCGAGATCGAAGAGTGGTTCGAGGTGATCGACCGGCGTCTGGGCATCATCGGGACGGCTGAGTCTCCTGGCTCAGACGACGCGCAGATTGAGGCATTGATTGCGGCCCGGAATCAGGCCCGCGCGGCTCGCGAATTTTCACGCGCCGATGAAGTCCGGCAGCAGTTGCTCGACATGGGCATTGTCATCGAAGACACCCGTGAAGGCACGCGCTGGCGGCGCAGGTAGCCGCCCGCGTGGGGTTCATCGTATGCGGCCACGGCTCTGTATCCACCATTGGCCTGTCTCAAAAGGTTGATCCATGCCACTGCCCCTGATATGGAGCCGGCTTGTCGGTTTCGGCCGACGCTCCGAGATTCGAGGCGCCGAATACCTTCGGTCGTTGGGATATCGCCTGCTTGCCTCACCCTTTCGCACGAGGCAGGGTGAGATCGACATCGTCGCCCAGGACGGGGATTGTCTCGTGTTTGTTGAGGTGAAGGCCCGTCGCCGGGATCCGAATCCGGAGGATTCCGTGACTGCTAATAAACAGCGTCGAATAATTAGAGCGGCCCATGCTTATCGAACACGGCATCGTTCAGGGACTCAGCCGTATCGCTTCGACATTCTCGCCGTCATCGAACCTGAAGGATCTTCGCCTCGCTACCGATTGATCAAATATGCCTTCCGCGAACCGGGGAATCAGCCTTAGAACCTAAGGCGCATCGACCTTGAACCTTAGGTTAAGAGCCCCTATAATTTCGCTGACAACGCGGGAATAACTCAGTGGTAGAGTGCGACCTTGCCAAGGTCGAAGTCGCGGGTTCGAATCCCGTTTCCCGCTCTTATTGTTCAATAGTTTAGAGTATCCTTCTCCATTGTCTGCCGCAGTTCTACCGCATTAAGCGACGATTGGTTGAAATACTGGGGTTTCTCAGTGTCCGGGAATGACTGCCAGATCAACCGGTCGATGAAACACCGGCGTTGTGGTGGTTCGGAATCAACCCCATAGACGCGGATGTTCTTTGTTTTCGATCGAGGGCCGATTTCCCAAGCTGGGCGTCGTGGCTTCGACCCCCGTCCTGCTGTACGGCTGGCGCGATCTGCCGGGGCGTGATCCGATCGCGCCCCGGCCCCCGACTCCGACCCTACCGGCCCGGTCGGCCCTCCGCCTCCCGGAGCATGGCTTCGAATCTGGCTTCCACACCCGTCACGAAATTCCTGAATCCTTCCGCGTCAAAGCAGGTCACACACCTCGAGTCGACGGGAAGAGCCGGATCCAACTCCTGGGGCGGATTTTGCGGGTGATTGTGGAGGAAGACGTCGGGAGGTTCGAGCTCCTTCAGCCTTTGAAGCGTCCTCTGCGTGTCGGCGACAACCGTCGGGTGCCTGGGATTGTTGAACAGCTGCGCCCCATCGTTCGGGACTTCACCGCCACGGAAGGCGACGGAGTAGGTGTTCCCACCCTCCTGGACGGTTGTCATCCACATCGTTGCGCCCTGTGTGTGCCCCCCCGTCCAGAGAGAGCGCAACGTCACCGGGCCCAGCGTGACTGTGTCGCCGTCCTCGATCACGCGATCCACAGCAACGGGCTCAAAGTTCCGGGCCCCGATCGCCGAATTGTCCTGGCCTGATTGGAGCGCCACGGCGTCGCCGCCGAGGGCAACAACCTGCGCACCGGTCACTCGCTTCATAGCCGCGTGTCCCTCGACGTGGTCCCAGTGCGCATGGCTCGAGATCATGATCCGGATGTCGGGGACGTTGAACCCGAGTTTCTCGACGTTCGATACGATGAGCGCGTGCATGTCGGCGCTGCCCGTGTCGTGGAGAATGTGGCCCTCCGGCGTGGTGATGAGATAGGAGCCATATTGGCCGCCGACAAAGTAGATATTGCCTATGACGCGGTAGGGTTCCAGGGCTTCGCTCGCCGCCTGAATTCCCTCCCCTCCCTCCGCCGCACCATACGGCGACATAGATACCATTGCTGCACTCAGCACCACCAATGCACATATCAGACGCATACGGCCTCCTTGAAAACGTTTGTGTCGCCCGTCCGCTTCTGGAAGCGGTATCAACTGGGATTTCCATTCTGGATAAGCTTGATCACGCCCGTTATACTCCGACACCGCCATGCGGCGCCAGATTTTTCAGCACAGGGTTCATCCGACTCCTCAAGCCCCATGATTATTCCTCCTGCGGGAGGCGAATCCACCAGGAATCAACGCTCTTCGTCCATTTCACCGACACCCCTCGGCCCTGATGCCGTTTCTTCGCCAACAAGGTCAGGTATCCCCATCTGGGCCAGTGACAATTCATTCCTTCTGAATCCACGTCCTCTGCTAGACTGCCTCAAGCGATCTAAACTCTGATCTGACAGAACCTTGACGATGGACACGGCCCAACGGCGCTAACCCCGGCTGAACTCACGTGACACACCGATATCGTAGGGCTCCTGCCCGAGGCCGGTGCCTGGAGAAGGCCCGACCGGTGATCCGGTTGAGAACCGGAGTCTTCTTTCCGGACGCAAGCGGATTGAATACCCATAGACGAGGAGGATTTTGATGCTTATTAACGCTGATCCACGGCATATGACGCTGCCAGCGATCCTGATGTTTTGTCTTTTGGCTGCCTGTGCGCCCGATGGCGCCCCGGAAGGGAACACCGCAGCTCCTGCTCCCAGTCCGCCAGCCGATGGGCCGGTGCGAGAGATCGCTCAAGTCTCCGGAAATCTTTATCGGGCCCGGAACGACAATCATTTCACGGCGTTCCTGGTGACGCCGGAGGGGGTGATTCTGGCTGACCCGATCAATTCGGACTTTGCCGAGTGGTTGAAGGCTGAGATCGCGAGTCGATTCAACACCACCGTTCAATATGTCTTGTACAGCCACCACCACTGGGATCATGCTTCAGGAGGCGCTGTTTTCGCCGACACGGCGATCTTTGTTGGACACGAAGAAATGGCGGCGGCACTGGAGGCCCCGCTGCCCGACAACGCTGCACCATTAGATTCCAACGGCAACGGCATGCTGGAACGGAACGAGGCCACGGGAGGATTCGCCGGAGGCTTCGACCAGTTCGACGCCAACGGGGATCAAATGGTGACAGGAGCGGAGATCAACGGGAATATTCATCCGCCCGATATGCTCTATTCGGACCGCATGACCCTAAGGTTGGGCGGGCGCGTCGTCGAACTGTTCCACCCCGGCCGGGCCCATTCGAACGACATGACCGTGCTGTTTTTTCCCGAAGAACGGGCCGCCTTCGGAGTCGACTATTTCAATGTCCGGCGACTCCCGGGCTCTTTGACTGGGTCCTCGTTCGACGAATACTTTGAAGCGGTCGGTGCAATCGAAGCGCTCGACATCGACACGGTCTTGCCGGGCCACGGCAACGCCGGTGTCAGGGAAGATCTCAGCGAGTACATCCAGTTTCTGCAGGATGTAGAGTCGGCTGTTGCTGCGGGAATAGCGCGTGGGCATACGGTGGAAGAACTGCAACAGACCGTGCTCCTGGAAAACTATTCCGATTGGCTTCTCTACGAAGACCGGCGGGAGAATATTATCGCTGGAGCGTACGCGATCTTGACCGGCGGGTCGTAGAAGCCAGGGGAAACAGGGGGCGAGGTGAAGAACTGAAGGAACGGGTCCCGGTACCTTGATTCAGAATCTCGGTGCCCGAGAAATCCCGTTGTTGGAAACTGACTTGCGCCCTGATCACTGGGAGGTTCCCGCCTTGCCCGCACTTGAGGCCTGTGGTCAGGCTGAGACGTCCGTTTTCGGGTATAGCCTTCTGAGTCAGAGTAACTCCTTTAAATGAGACTAATCACGTGTTCATGCCAGACACCCATTTTCGGTACAGGTGAAATCCAACGAGTTCCAGAGTTACAGGTCTGTACATATCTACACCGCTTAACCCTCTGATCGCCCGTGCGCTCCATAGGCGGGTATCCATTCGACTTCGGATTTGTACAATGTATACTCATGCAACTCCGAGTCCATCAGAGTGGCGATAATCGGTGGCGGGCAAACCGCTTGGAGAGCTTATGAAATTCAAAGCAGCGTATTTAATCGGTTTCTGTTTCCTTGGATCGGCTCTTGTTCTCGGCCCCATCACTGCCGCGCAGGAACAAAACACCGGCGGACAGCGGCGGTTTCCCCAGCCGGCTCCTGAGAAGGAAGTGACGGTTACGGCCATTCCAGGCGTCATCGCGGCCGGGGCCGAATGGACGCTCGTGTGGCAAGGACCCGACAACGCCGACGGCCTCGTCGGTACAAGTGACGGCGGGATCTTGTTTGCACAGGAACAGCCCAGCACCGTGGGTATGCTCGATCCGAACGACAACTTCTCAATCTTTGTAAGAGGTACCAACGGCACCGGAGGCCTGAGTTTCGACAATCAGGGCCGTCTTATCGGGGCGGAAAGGACCTGCTCGGATCCAGGCGGGAAACCCGAAGAATGTCATGAACCGGCGAGATTGGTCGTCCTTCATCCCACACGTGAAGTCCTGGCGAGCGACTACAACGGTCAGACGTTCTGGCGCATGAGAGGCGACATCGCCGTGGATTCCAGAGGGGGTGCATACTTCGCGGACCGTGATGCAACCTACTACGTCAATCCTGCCGGTGAAGTGAGCCTGATAGCGGACATGGACGAAGTGGGCACGAACGGGATGATACTGAGCCCCGATGAAAAGACGCTCTACCTAACGAATGGCAACACGATTGTGGCTTACGATGTCGGGTCCGATGGGGCCACTACGAACAAGCGGACGTTTACCACGCTTGAAGACGGAGCTAGGGGAGACGGCATGTGCGTCGACTCTGAGGGTCGCCTGTACGTCACAGCAGGCGCCTCCGGTATTCAGGTGTTCAGCCCCCAAGGTAACTACCTGGGCACCATCCCTCTGCCACGGTCAGCATCGAGTATGGCGTTTTCCGGGCCTGACAAGAAGGTGCTCTACGCCAAAGGCGCTGGCATGAAGCTCCCCGGCGGCAGCGAGTACAGAACCCCTGAGGGTATGAGAAATAACGCCAAGGCCATTTACAAAATCGACATGATTTCCCAAGGATTCATGGGACGCGCGAGATAGCTTCTGCCTGGGGTTTTGCGGTGCTCTTGGGATTTGATGCGGGTACCTTTGATGAGGAACTCGTCGAAGCGCCGGTCGGGGGGAATCATCTGGTTGCGATTGATGATGCCTTGAAGGCACTGTCAGAGTTTGACGAACGTAAAGCGCGCGTGGTGGAGCTGCGCTACTTCGGCGGCCTTAGCGTTAAAGAAACGGCATGGGTCCTGAACTGGCTTGAAGAACTGAAGGAACGGGTGTCGTAGCAAGCTGCGCCTCGTCCCTGAGCAACTCCCATGATCATACAGTCCCCGCCCGAAGGACAGAGTGATGGCCGACGCTTCGTGATTAAGCTGGAAGAGCACCTCGAACTGGTCGGTCAATTGGCTGAAACTTTCGGCAATGCGGAGTTCCGTTCTCCGGCCCCGCGCGAAGAGTTCCTTTACGCCTGCCGCTGGCACGACCGGGGCTGGCATGATCTGGACGAAAACCCGCCGCTCGACTCCCGGACCGGTCTTCCGTATAACCTGATCGAAACGCCCATCCCGATCATCGTCCTCACCGGCGCGCGCTCACCCGAGCACAACGAAGCCCGCCACCCGTATTGCGGGTTGATCGACAGCATGCACATCTGGGGCCTCTACAACGGTCGTTACGGAATGTCGGACAAGGTACTGATCGACAGCTTCACAGAGGAGGATCGGACACTCGTCAACGGCATGCTGGAGGGAGAGCGACAGCGGCAGATCCGGCTCAAAGCGGCCCTCGCCGACAGTCCCGAGACCGCGTCCTGGGTCGAGGAGCGGCGACTGTTTACCAACTACAAGCTGCTCCAATTCTTCGACACGTTCGCGCTCTATTTCAACTGCACCCACGAATCGCGGCGCGGGCCGTCGACGTTCCCGAACGTGTCCCGCGACGTGGACGACGACGTTCGGATCCGGGTTCGCCCGGTCGGTGGCGGTACTTACCAGGTGGCGCCCTATCCGTTCTCGGAGGACCCACTGGAAATCTGGTTTCAGGGCCGCTTCCTCAAGCCCTGTGTCGACAGTGAACCGCCCGACATGGCGGCCGTAATGCGGGAAACGCCGGTGGAGCGGCAGACGGCGACTCTCGTTGCATAGAATCGGTGCCGATAACGTGGAGCCGCAATTGAAGAGAGGTTTGAAGAAGCGGAGGGACCGATCCCGGTGCCCTAAATGAACCCTGAAATCCATGCTCTGGTCCTGACAATTCATCTTGTCAGAAATTGAAAATCCCATATTTCAGCCCTTTTTCAACTGACGACGCCGTCGATGGGTAGGACTTGACCTTCTGATTGCGTCTAAATTCCTCATCTAGTATCTTTTACCAAGTTTCTTTCGGAATTTTCAGCGACACACTATTAGACATGGAATCGGGCACCAAACTGGGTCATTACGAAGTCATCAGGCTCCTTGGTAAGGGTGGTATGGGTGAAGTGTGGCGTGCGCGTGACACGAAGTTGGGCCGCGAGGTCGCGATCAAGACACTTCCCGAAGAGGTCGCCAGAGATGAGGTTCGACTGGCCCGCTTTGAGCGCGAGGCGAAGTTCCTGGCGTCACTGAACCACCCCAACATCGCAGCAATCCACGGGTTTGAAGAAGACAAGGGAACGCACTATCTGATCCTCGAACTCGTCGAAGGCGATACTTTGGAGGACCGGCTGACGAAGAGTGCCATTCCGGTTGCCGAAGCCTTGAACCTCGCGTTTCAGATTGCCAAAGCTCTTGAAGCTGCGCATGAGAAAGGTGTCATCCACCGGGACCTGAAACCGGCCAACATCAAGATTGATCTTGACGGCAAGGTGAAGGTGTTGGACTTCGGACTCGCAAAGGCGTCGGAAGCCAATGAAGGCAACGTCAACCTCTCACAATCTCCGACGCTGAGTCTGGCCACCACGCAAGAGGGGACGGTTCTGGGGACAGCGTCGTACATGTCACCCGAGCAGGCTCGTGGTGAAGCGATCGACAAGCGGGCCGACATCTGGGCCTTCGGATGCGTTCTCTATGAGATGTTCGCTCGTCGCCAGGCGTTTGGAGGGGCCAGTCTCTCGGATGTGATGGCTTCGGTGCTGGCCCGGGAACCGGACTACTCCATGCTGGGGGCCAATCTTCATCCTCGGCTCGAGCAGATTCTCCGCCGGTGTTTGGAGAAAGACCTGTCGAATCGGTGGCACGACATTGGGGATGTGCGTATTGAAATCGAACAGGTGATGTCGTCGCCCGGTGGCCCCACCATTCACCCATCCATTGCAAGTCGCGGTTCCCTTCGCGGAGTGCCCGTGTGGTGGACGATCGCGGCCGTTGTCGTTACCGCCATGGTCGCCGGACTTTCCGTTTGGATCGTTCTTCCTCAGACCTCAACCAACGTGACGCGCCTCGCAGTCTTGGTTCCTGATGAAATTGACATCGATACGCTCCTACCGACCGTGTCGCCCGAGGGGCGGACGCTGGCATTTACGGCCTTTGCGAACGGCCAATCCCGAATATACGTGCGCCGGCTCGATCAGCTCCGTGTGCTGCCGCTCGATGGCACTGAAGGTGCGTCCGGAACACCGATCTTTTCGCCAGACGGCCAGCAAATTGCGTTTTTCCAGGGGGGTTCATTGATGAAGGTACCCCTTGATGGCGGTCTCGGGGTGACTTTGACCGAAGCCGTGAATGCCGGCGGCGATTTGGGCCCCGACGATACAATCGTGTTTCAGCGCGCGGGCTTCGGATTGTCCCTCATTCCGGCTGCGGGTGGCGACCCTCAGGTCCTGACGACGCTGAACCAGGCTGAAGGGGAGTTCGCGCACCTCGACCCCCAATTCCTGCCCGACGGTCGAAGCGTGCTTTTTTCGGTGCGCAATCTCAGCGGCGGCTGGGTGACAGCGGTTTCGCTTAGTACCGGGGAACGCCGGACTCTGTTCGAGGGTACGGCACCACAGTTCGCCGGTACGGGGCACCTGGTCTTCCATCGCAACGGCGCGGTCTGGGGG
Source organism: Terriglobia bacterium (assembly GCA_965218085.1). Classification (GTDB taxonomy): domain Bacteria; phylum Acidobacteriota; class Terriglobia; order 20CM-2-55-15; family 20CM-2-55-15. Next base: position 2,884,826 of record CBDCKF010000002.1, read on the forward strand.
GTCGGGTTCGACCCGGGGAACCTTGAGGTTCTGGGCGAGCCGGTACCGATGTTCGAAGGCGTCGCCGTCAACGCGAGTGGGTTCGCCCGATTCGCGATTTCGTCCGACGGATCACTCGTCTACAGGACAGCTGCGGCTCTCGGCCAACGCACCCTGGTCTGGGTGGATCGCAACGGTGGGGAGGAGCCGCTGGGCACGCCACCGGGCAAATACTTCGATCCACGGGTGTCGCCCGACGGAGCGCAGGTTGCCATGGCGATGGAAAACGAGGGGAACACCGACATCTGGACGTGGAGTCTCGATCGCAGGACTCTCACGCGTCTCACGTTTGATGATGATGTGGATCGCTATCCTTTGTGGTCGCCCGACGGCAGCCAGGTCGCCTTCTTCTCGGAGCGCGATGCCGCACAGGATGTCTACTTGAAGGCATCTGACGGCTCGGGCGCGGTCGAACGACTCCTTACGGTTGCGGACCGGCTGACGGTCCCATGGGCATGGTCCGGGGATGGGACGACGATGGTGCTGAGCGAACTGGCTGCAACAGGCTACGACGTGGGGATCCTTTCAATTGCGGAGGACCAATGGCGCCCGCTCTTGCAGCAGGATTACCTGGAAGCTCAGCCTGTGATTTCGCCCGACGGCCGGTGGATGGCTTACCAATCGGACGAGTCGGGGCGCCTGGAGATTTACGCGCGTCCTTTTCCGGACGTCCAGGCAGGCCAATGGCAGATTTCAAGTAACGGGGGTCAAAGTCCACTGTGGTCGCCGCTCGGGGGGGAGCTTTTGTATCGCTCGGGCGCCAATATTCAGTCTGTTTCGGTGGACGCGAATTCATCCGTTCGCGTTGATACTGCGGAAACAGTTTATGACGGGGCCTTCTTTTTGGACGTGGGAACCCAGTGGGATGTCGACCGCACAGGTCAACGCTTGATCGTGATCAAAAACGTCGAACCAACCGGTGAGGAAGTCCCTGAGCAACTGCACTTCGTCCAGAACTGGTTTGAAGAACTGATGGAACGGGTGCCGGTGCCGTAGTTCTTCGGTTCAACTCCCGATCCATCATCTGTTCGGACAGAGGGATCCTGATGTAGCACCGCACTCGTCCGACGCTGAATCAGCCCCCGCCACGGGAGAGTCTCAGTGGACGCGATTGGCTTACCGCGTTGCGATTGATTAATTCTTCGAGGCCTGGCAGTGGGTGTCTCTCCCCCCCCAGGTGGGACCCGGTTGGCGCCGTCTCCCGGTCCCTTCTCCGACGACACTCAGAAGTTCATGTTGTATCGGGCTCCCTGCTCCCGATACCGGTCGGTCAGCAGTATTCTGCTGCGGACATCGGCGGGCAAACGATCTCCCAGGGGAGCGCCCTGTGCTGATTCTGTCATCAATCCCGTATCCTTTAGTTCCGTCAGAGCGTCATACACGGCACACTCAGCGATGTTCTGTACCATCCCGGGGTAGAACATCACCGTAACCCGGGCGGTCCTGGCGTCGGACACGGGGGTTGCTGATGTCATCCTCCCGATCACCGGGACGCCTACGGTGTCGGCGATCCTTGGCAGGTCGTCGAAGGGAACGCCTGTGTAATATATCGCCTCAGCCCCTGCTTCCGCATACGCGCCGCCCCGTTCGATGGTTCTCTCTATGCCCTCGGTGCGTGCACCCTGACAGCGCGCCGTAATGACCATGTCGGAACGCGCATCGACTGCAGCGTGAATGCGGTCGACCATTTCGTTCACAGAAAAGAATCCACTGCCAAGAGAGGGTCTCCCGTCAACCATGTGCACGGCTCCGAGGCCTGCCTTTTCGAAATCCTGAACGTCACGATAGACAACCAACGGTGTCGGCCCGTCGTCGTCGATGTCCATTATCACGGGGATATCGACGCTTCCAGCGATACGTTTTCCGAATTCGATCTTGTAGGCCCCCGACGTCAGCCCGTAGCCGGGCAGGCCATAGAATTCGTCCACCGCCGAGCTGCCGATAAACAAGGTCGGAAACTCCATGAGCTCGGTCATGCGAGCCGTCATCACATCGAACACCGCGATGGTTTCGAACGGCTCTCCCCGCTGAAGCAATTTCCGGAATCGTGCTCCCATCGTTTGTGGCGCCGACTCCGACTGCGTTTGGGATGGGAAAACACCTCCGAGGAGCGGCCCGCCGGCCGCCACGATTGCCGTAGCCGCCAAACCGGCGCCCTGCATAAACTCACGTCGACTGTTCTTTCGAGCCATCATGCACCCCCTGCACTTGGCGTCCGCTCTGAATGAACGAACGGCTTCCAAGCGTTCTAAGTCATAGTAAGTGTCAGTTGGCGAAACTATAGGCCCGCGATTCGCAAAGAGTCAATGAGATAGGTGGGGTGTAAGTTTAGTTAACGGGTGATTCAATCAAGGCAGGGAATTCGCCTCTTCGATAGCTTGTCCGTATCGAGTGGGAATTCTTCAAACACATGAATCCGTCTATCCCCGCGGACTCGCCGGCGTCGCTTCTTCCGGCTCGGGCGTGAAGTCCTCGCCTGGGTTGATGAATTGGTTCGTTTCGAACTGATACTGCCGGTCATGCAGCTCTTTGTAGCGTCCGTCAAATGCCATCAGCTTGTCGTGACTGCCGCGCTCGACAATTTCCCCGCCTTCCAACACCAGAATCTGATCAGCGCTGCGAATTGTCGACAGTCTGTGAGCGATCACGAAGCTTGTGCGGCCCCGTCGCAGCACCCGCAGCCCGTCCTGGATCATCGCTTCGCTCTCTGAATCGAGACTGGATGTGGCTTCGTCGAGAATCAGAATGCGGGGATCGGCCAGAACCGCCCTGGCGATGGCCACCCGCTGCCGCTGGCCACCGCTGAGCTTGACACCGCGTTCGCCGACGATCGTGTCGTAGCCGTTCTCAAACCGGTCGATGAATTCCGCGCAATGGGCAATGCGGCAAGCATCGGCCACTTCTTCTTTGTTCGCCGACGGATTCGCGAAGGCAACGTTCTCGCCAATCGTTCCATCGAAGAGGAAATTGTCCTGAAAAACAGCACCGAGGAGTTTGCGGTACTCACCCAACTTAAGGCCCGACAGATCCCTGCCGTCGATCAACACCTGGCCTTGCTGTGGTTTGTTGAAGTTCAGTACAAGGCTGATCAGCGTGCTTTTGCCGGAACCGCTCGAACCCACCAGGGCAGTCGTCGATCCAGCCGGAGCTCGAAATGACACATCCCTGAGGACCGGCACGCCCTCGTCATACTCAAACCAGATACCCTGGAACTCTATGTCGCCAGCCAGCTCGCCCACTGGAGAGCGCCCGGCGTCTTCATCGTCCTCGGTCCGCATCGCCATGATTTCCTGGATGCGGTCCAGCCCGGCGAACGCTTCGGTGATCTGCGTCCCGATGTTGGCCAACTGCACTACGGGCATCGCCATGATGCCCGTGAAGGCGACGTACATGATGAGGTCGCCCAAGGTCATGTCGCCGCGCACGACCGCCTGTCCGCCGACCATAAATATCAGCACCCCGATCGTGCCGATAATCGCGGAAGAAAACGCCATCACGAAAGATGTGCCGGTCATCGACCTGGCAATGTTCCGGAATAGCTTGTGAACGTGGCGTGCGAACACCAGATCCTCCCTCCGCTCTGCCGTGTACGTTTTGATCACCCGGACGCCTGCCAGGGACTCCGACAACCGCCCCGTGACATCTGCGATCAACTGGCCTCGCATGCGAAACAGGGGACGCAAACGCTTGAACGTAACTGCCAGCACGGCGCCGAATAGCCCCAGGACCGCTATCGTGATAAGCGTCAGGTACCAATTCAAGTAAAACAGCACGCCCAGGGCCAGCACAGCCGTCAGAACGCCGCCCGTCAGTTGCACAAGCCCCGTACCGACCAGATTACGTATGCCCTCGGCGTCAGTCATGATTCGTGAAATCAACTCGCCCGTCTTCATGGAATCGAAGTAACCGACCGGCAAGCGGCTGACATGTTCGAACACGCGTTTACGCATTTCGGTGATCGCCCTCTGCGCGGCCACGCCCATGATTTGCGACAAGGCGAATGTGGTAACCGCTTGAAATAAAGTGGCGAACGCTACGGCAAGGGCGATCCTCAGCAGCAGTTCCGTCCGTCCGTTGCCGATCACCTCGTCAATGACGTACTTGGTCGATGCCGGCATGACCAGACCGAGCATCCTGTTGATCAGCATGAGGCCCAGGCCAAGCATCAGGCGGCGCCGGTGCCGGTGCACGAGCGCACGGGCTTCGATCATCGCGTTGGAATAGCTGACCTTCTTTTTCGGCTTCTTATCGCTCATGCTTCGTCCTAATAGTACACGGCAGTGCGTGCATCGCTCTATTCCGAGGGCACTGTCAACCAAATTGCAAATCCTTTGCCTCTCGACATTCTTGTTCCATAGCCTGCCCCCAGCCTCCAAACTCCGTCTGTTTTACTGATCGGCCAAAGTTTCATCATGATCGTCCGGACTTTGGAGATGGCCTGTATAGAGGGCGTGGGTCAGAGCGGGTTTGCGGCTAAGTACGCTTCGAGAAATTGCTCCAGATGCCGGTCTACTGAATTCAGTACAAAGTTCATGTCGCCGCCGTGGTTGCCGACACTGCCAATGCTCCACGTCACAGCCTCGCTCGTGAACATAGCGACCTCAACGTCCGTCGGCACAAAGACATCGGTAGGGACCGTAAGGTAGTTGAAGGCTCTGCGTTTGAACAGGAGGTCAATCCTGTAAGCGGACCCCACCCCATTTATCTCTACGGATAACCATTCGGGTCTCGCCTCGTCCTCGGGCAAAGGTCGTAAATTGATTGACCGCAACCGCGACTCAAGCCGTGTCCGGATTTGATCTTCCGTCAGACCGATCTCCCGCAGACCGTTGGGAAGGGCTGCAACGACCAGCTTAATATCTCGAAGACGGTCGACTTCCAGCCCGGAGCCAGGAGGTGCAGCCAGCAATGCGCTGACGCCTTCGGCGTCCACTCTGATGTCGTCTGTCTCTCCAAAAATTCGGCCATCATAGCTTGGAACGGGTCTATTCACGGCGTCGTCCTGCCCGAACACGGGCACGGCAAACAGCACAGCAAGCACAAAAAACGGCATCATCCGAATTCGCATAAATGCTCCTGAGGTATTCGAAACTGCACGTAATCTACACGGCACAGGAAGGGAGAGCCAAGGGGAAAGGACCCTTCGATCATTTCGGACAAAAATCGCTGAAAAACTAAAAGGCGCTGTCCGGATCGGAACGATCCCGAGGGTGTTGGCAGTCCGGTTACTTCTCATCTCACAATACAGGTTTCGCTGAGGTCTTTCTTTTTGAGGATAGGCACACGCGCGTGCTTAGCAGGGTAGCCGACTGGTATCAGAACAAACGGCGTTTCGTTTTTCGGTCGGCCGAGAATCTCCCTGAGAAAGCCCATGGGACTGGGAGTGTGTGTCAGCGACGCCAAGCCCGCAGTGTGTAGGGCCATCAGCAACATTCCGGTGGCGATACCCACCGATTCCATCACGTAATAGTGCTTCTTCTTGAAGGTCTTTTCCCTGGAGGTGTCGTCGAGCCCGTAATCGATTCGGAAGACGACGATCAGGTAAGGAGCGATTTCCAGAAATTCTTTGTGCCAGTCGGTGTGGAAGGGCGCCAGGGCTTGCAGCCATTCCTTTGGAAACCGCCGCTCATAGTTCTCGCGTTCTTCCTTTTCTGCGGCGAGCCGGATCTGGTGTTTGACCTCCGGATCGGACACCACGACAAACCGCCAGGGTTGCATGTTGGCGCCAGAAGGCGCTGTGTCTGCAACGCGAACGCAGTCCTGGACGAGCGAGAGGGGCACGGTCTTGGAAGCAAAATGTCGTACGCTCCGCCTTTGTCCGAGCGACTTTAACAGCTGCCGCACGCGGCGGCCCCCAGTACTTGCTGGGACCTAGTCGAATTGAAGGAGTTCAAGGTTGGTGTCACCGGAGGATGCGGGACCCTGGGAGTCTGTAGTCATCTTTTTACCATCCAGCATCGTCACAGGTTGCGAAGGATGCTCTTTATATTTGGGGATTGTTGAGAAAAAACTATCTCAATAACCCGATCAACAATACGTCAATACGGAGGCGGCAAGTTTGTCTAAAAAATGAACACCAGTGTCATGCCCGCCGGCACGATATATCGGGCCAGTATCCTCCAAAGCGGATAAAAGGGTCCCCCCTCGCCGTACTCCTCAGTCCGAGTCTTCTCGGTAATCAGCCAGCCTGCGAAGGCGGAAACCAGGAACGCTCCGATTGGCAGGAAGACATTTGTGACGACATACTCCAGTGAGTCGAAAATCGTCATATCCCGGAACGCGCTGAGGATTCCCAGCGGCCTGACGTCGGCCCAGATATTGAAAGAGAAAACGGTCGCCAGGCCGATGAACCACGCCACGAAACCTGCGAGCAGCGCACCCCATTTTCTGGGGACGCCCCTGCTGTCCTCCAGCCAGGCCACCACGGGTTCGAACATCGAAAGCGCCGAAGTCAGTGTCGCCAGCAGCATCAGAACGAAGAACATTGCGCCGAAGAGCGTCCCGCCGGGCATTTGCCCGAACGCAATAGGCAGAGTGACAAAAATCAGACCCGGGCCTTCTCCCGGTGTCAGTCCATAGGCGAACACGAGGGGGAAAACCACCAGGCCGGCGGTAAGAGCCGCCAGCGTGTCGGTGACAGCAATCACTGCCGCTGAACGGGGAATGGACGCGCCCTCGTCGAGATAGGCGCCATAGACCAGCATGCCTGCGCCACCGACACTGAGTGTCAAAAGAGCCTGTCCCAGGGCCAGGAGCATGACGGAGCCATCGATCTTGCTCGCATCGGGCGTGAACAGAAACGAGATGGCCTGGGAGGCGTCACCTACGACCAGCGCAAAAACGGTCAACACGAGCAGCAGCAAAAAAAGACCCGGCATCATGACCTTGATGGCGCGTTCGATGCCCCGACGTAAGCTGCGGCCGACTATCAAAAGCGTAAGACCCATGAACATGGCGTGCCATATCGCGAGGCGCATCGGATCGGATGTCAGTCCACTAAATAGAGCGATCGAGGACCCGGCATCCAGGCCCGAAAACGCGCCTGAAACCGACTTGAACAGGTAATCGAATGTCCAGCTTGCCACCACGCTGAAGAAAGTCAGCAGCAAGAACGCCGAGAGCACAAGGAGCCAGCCCAGATAAACCCACATGCCACTGAGCCCCTCCTGGCTGGCGACCTTCGCCAAACAGGGGATAGGGCTGAGTTTGCCCCTACGTCCCACCATGATTGTTGCGATCAGGGCGGGCAGCCCCACCGCCAAGACGAAAAAGAGATAGAGGAGGACGAATGCTCCACCCCCGTTCTCGCCAGCTACATAGGGGAATCGCCAGATGTTACCCAGGCCGACCGCGCTTCCCAGCGCGGCCAGAATAAATGTCCATTCTGACGACCACTGTTCACGATCGTTCAATGGGGTCTCCATGTGTTACGGATGTGTCAAGCTACAGACCAAATATTCGTGCGGCGTTAGCTCCTCTCACCGCATCGCGTGTTCCAGGATCCAGCCTGTCCACCCGTGCCAAGCATCCCGGCATGTCTCCGATATTGAAAGGATAGTCGGAACCATAAAGCACGTGATCGGGTCCGCCCACCTCGACGCACATCTCAAGAGATTCCTGGCGGTAGGTGACGGCGTCGTAGTAGATATGCCGGAGATACTCGCTCGGCGGCCGCTCGATCTTGACACGTGCGCGTCGGGTGCGGTCGAAGACGCGTTCGAGGCGTCCCGCCAGGTAGGGAAGCGTGGCGCCGGCGTGTGCGGCAATCAATTTCAGATTGGGATAGGTGTCGAAGAATCCGTCGAAAATCATGCGGGTCACCGCGACGGTCGTATCGACCATGAAACCGACCGAGGCCACCATGGCGAAATGCGACAGGCCGAAAGCGTCGAGGCCCGGGGGGACGGTGGGATGGAGGAGCACCGGCAAGGCCCTGTCGTCAATCGCCTGCCACACTGGAACGAACAGTTCATCGGTTAGGTGTCTCGAGTTGACGTTACCCAGGGTCAGCACGCCGACCGCACCGTTGTCGCATGCCCTCTCCAGCTCCTGCACCGCAATATCTGGGTGCTCCCAGGGCAGGCTCGCCATCCACCGGATCCTCTCGGGATAGTTGCGTTGCTCTTCGGAGAATTCGTCGTTTGCGGCGCGGGCAGCTTCCAGACTCTGCTCGGCGGTGCCCCAGAAGACGCTGGGTGCCGGCAGCGTCAGGATCGCGATATCGACGCCAGCGGCATCCATGTTCGTGATGCGCTCTGCGTAATCGAAATGCGGTGGCTCTAGGACACAGAAGCTCGCGCCTCGGTTGAAAATCGTCTCGGGGCTGTCAAGGCTTTCCCTGACTTCTAGGTCCGGTCCACCATGCTGACGCAGTAGAGCCAACCACTTCTTCGTGAACATGTGCGTGTGAACATCTATAACCGGATACATGGTACTCCCTCATAGTCGTGGATGTATTTGGACCCCACGCATAGTAATGGATTCGACTTGGGGAGGGCCAGAATTCGAGGACAGAAACCGAATTCTCTCTTCCAACTCGTTAGAATCAAAGCGCGCCCTGTGGCTCATATGGATAGAGCAGGGGTTTCCTAAACCGGCCTTCGGAAGTTCGAGTCCTCCCAGGGTCACTTCATTTCAGCTGTCCGCGATTATCCTCAGCTTGCCCGCACGCTGGCGATTTCTTGTTTTCCGGCGACCACCGGGTCCCCCGGACCTCTGAATGACGACCATCATTGTGATTAGTGTATTAATATATGCCGACAATCCAATTCCTTTCATCAAGACCAATCAGAAATGAAACAGTCAGCGCTGAGGTGAAACCAAACATGACGATCAACGCGCACCGCATTTCGATCTCTCTGAGCATTCTGCTCTTCCTCGGTTCATCCAGCTTCGAGGCATTCGGTCAACAGAGGGTTCCAAGCCCGGAGGAATACCTTGGCTTCCAGGTAGGTGCGGACCGGCAGCTGGCACGATGGGATCAGATCCTGGGTTATATCGGGCAGGTGGATGAGGCGTCGGAGCGGGTGCAGATGGACGTCATTGGCGAAACGACGTCGGGCAATCCGTTCGTTGTCGTGGTGGTCTCGTCACCGGAGAACATGCGCCAGTTGGAGCGGTATGAAGACACCGCCCGACAACTGGCCAGCGGAAGACTCGATCCGGCTGATGCACGGACCCTCGCCGAGAGTGGTAAAGTCGTCGTCTTTCTCAACCATAATGTTCATTCCACGGAGATCGCGTCGTCCCAGACTACGTTGAGGCTTCTTCATTTCCTCTCCACGGACACGTCAAAGGAAATCACGGAGATCCTGGACAGAGTGATTCTGGTCCATATCCCATCTGGAAACCCGGATGGGCAGATCATGGCGGTCGACTGGTACAGGCAGAACGTGGGTACGGCTTACGAGCAATCCCCAATGCCATGGCTGTACCATCCGTATATCGGGCACGACAACAATCGGGATTTCTTCATGGGCAACGTGAAGGAGTCGGCTCTGATGATGCAACTGGTTTACAAGGATTGGCATCCGCAGATCTATCTGGATCAGCACCAGATGGGAGCCTATGGAGCTCGCATGTTCGTTCCGCCTTTTCCCGACCCGCCGAACGAACACGTTGATCCTTTGATCTGGCAGCAGATCAAATTTCTTGGAGGCGGAATTGCCACCGACCTTCAGGTAGCTGGAAAGCAGGGCGTTTTGACGAACGCCATGTACCGTATCTATCATCAGGGAGGCCCGCTATCGGTCTGGTGGCACAACATTGTTGGTCTTCTGACGGAAACCGCAAGCGCATCCATGGCGACACCCCTGACGCTCGATCGCGAAGACCTCAGACCTACACGACCCGACCGGGGGCTTCCCGTCTACGAGGCGGCCAAGAATTTTCCGGACCCCTGGTATGGAGGGGAATGGCATCTCAGTGACATTGTCGACCATCAGTTCATTGCAGCAATGTCCGTACTCAAACAAGCAGCGCGATACAAGAATGAATTCCTGTTTAACAACTATCTGATGGCCCAGAGGGCCATAGCGAAGGCCCATGTCGAAGGTCCGTTTGCGTACGTTGTTCCGGCCGGACAAAAGGACGGACCCACAGCAGACGAAATGATCGAGAGACTAATGTTGCAGGGAATCGAAGTTCATCGGGCGGATAGCGATGTCCAGGTCGGAGGAGAAACGTATTCGCAAGGCTCTTTCTTCTTACTGGGGGCTCAACCGGCTCGATCTGCCCTGGTCGATCTTTTTGAAAGCCAGGACTATCCAGATGTCCGTCTGTATCCGGAAGGACCGCCGATTCTGCCGTATGACGTCACCGGCTACACTCTTCCGCTACAAATGGGCGTTACGTATGCCGCGATCGAAAGTGGTTTCGATGTCTCCGAGCTGAGATTGGTCAGCAGTGTTCGAGACGACACGCCGGCTTCGATCCCATCAGCCACTGACGCTTTCATTCTAAATCATGAGATCAATAAAACGGCGACTCTCGTCAACCGCCTCATGGCCAGAGATGTTCCGGTATACCGAGTGCCTCGGGCTATCGATTTCAACGGTAGATCGATCTCCCCCGGTGCGTTCGCGGTTCCCGCATCACCCCGAATCAGAACGACACTCGTGGAGCTCAACGCCGACCTTTCCCTGCCTGTCGCAGTTGATCCCACAGGCTTTAGTGTTGAAGATACCGGGCTGGGGCTCACCGCACCTCGAGTAGGTCTTTACAGGTCTTGGGTTCCTTCTATCGACGAAGGTTGGACACGATGGATTCTTGAAGAGTTTGATTTCGATTACGTTGGATTGCAGAACGATGCGGTTCGCAGGGGAAATCTCAGAGACGAATATGATGTGATCATACTACCGGCTCAACTCACACTCGACCAACTGCTGGAGGGCCGTGCGCCGGGCGAGATACCCGAGGCCTATGTTGGCGGGATAGGCGAGCAAGGAGTCGACAACCTCAAGCAGTTTGTAGTGGGCGGGGGAACATTGATCACCCTCGACTCTGGAGGTGAGGTTGTCCTTGAACATTTTGACGTTCCGGTAAGCAATTCTCTCAACGGAGTATCGATAGATCAGTTCTTCTGTCCCGGTTGCATCGTCCGAGTGGCGGTCGATACGGATAACCCAATCGGATTTGGCCTCGACGATGAAGTTGCTGCGAAGTTTGCCAATAGTCCCGGATACCTTGTTGACGCTGAATCAAGGGGTGACGTCCGAATTCTAGCCCAGTATCCCTCAGAGGGTCCGTTGCTGTTGAGTGGCCTGATCATCGGGGAGGAATTCCTAAACGACAAGGCTGCGGCTGTCCAAATAGGATATGGGAACGGATCAATCATTATGCTTGGTTTTCGGGTACAGCACCGCGGTCAGACCCATGGAACCTACAAGCTACTTTTCAACTCAATATATTCCGGGGCAAGTAGTAACTTTGGGCAGACGTCCAACTAACGTTTCACGCTATTGCCTGTGAATGCGGTTTATGAGCCTACGATTGGATCAGACCTGCAGTTCTTCGAGTCGTACCCAAGTCTCGACGCATAAGCCATCAAACTCGTCAGAGGTCTTTCGTGACAAAGGGAGTGTTGAAATGAAACGGACGAACGGTTTTTCTGCCCGTTGCTTGGGGATCGTAGCGCTGACGATCTCGGTCAGCGCTGTTCTGCTGGTCTCAGAGGTGAACGCCCAGGTTCAGCGGCTCTCGCTCGAGACGTACTTGGACATGGAGTCCGTTTCTGACCCTCAGATTTCACCCGATGGGTCCCGAATTATCTATACGCGCCGCTGGGTCGATAAGGTCAGTGACCGCAACGAGTCATCGCTCTGGATCATGAACAGTGACGGCACCCGAAACCGGCAACTTCTGGAGGGAAGCGGAGCAAGCTGGTCTCCCGACGGCACCCGAATCCTGTTCACGAAACAAGGGGATCCGAACGGTTCTCAGATCTTCGTCCGTTGGATGGATGATGAAGGAGCCGTGACCCAGATCACGCGGCTGGAGAACGGGCCCTCGAACCCGATCTGGTCCCCCGATGGCGAGTGGATTTCGTTTACCAGCCGGGTCGACGACCGGGCTGACTTCGCGAACATTCAGCTCCCGAACCGGCCCGACGGAGCGACCTGGACCGGTTCACCGAAGGTTGTCGATCGCCTTCGCTACAAACGCGACCGCCAAGGCTATATCGATACGGGTTGGACACACATCTTCGTCGTGCCCTCAGAGGGTGGTACTCCACGTCAGCTCACCGACGGCGATTGGAATCACTCGGGTGTCGCGTGGAGCCAGGACGCGTCCGAAATCTACTTCACTTCGTACCGCACCGAAGACTGGGATCGCCCTGACAACGAGGGAGAGTCGGAGATCTACTCTGTCAAAGTGGAAACAGGAGAGATCGGCCAGCTGACCGACCGGCGCGGCCCCGACAGCAGACCGGTGCCCTCCCCCAACGGACAACTCATCGCGTACATCGCGGGGAATGAACACGAGGACTTTTACCGTAACCAGCGCATCTGGGTAATGAACAGCGACGGATCGGGTGCACGACTGATATCCGGCGACTACGACCGTCAGTCCGGAAACCTGCAGTGGGCCCCAGACGGTAGTGGACTCTACTTCAGTGTTTCACGCGAGGGCTACCGCAGCCTCCATTTCGTGTCGGTCGATGGCGGCGTCATACAGCTCACGGACGGCAATCAGATTCTCTCGCTTTCTTCGTTCTCCGGCGACGGTATGGCGGTCGGGACGATTTCCAGCGCCTACGAGCCGGGCGACCTTTACCGCTTCCCTCTCTCGGACCCCAACGATGTCACGCGCCTCACCGAGGTGAACGCGGACGTAATGCACGGTGTAACGCTCGGCGAAGTCGAGGAGATCTGGTATGACTCCGATCCGTTTAACGTCCAGGGCTGGATCGTGAAGCCCCCCGATTTCGATCCCTCACGGCAGTACCCACTCATGCTCGCAATCCACGGTGGGCCTGCTGCCATGTATAACGGAGGTTTCAACTTCGCGTTCCAGGAGCACGCAGCAAATGACTACGTTGTGTTGTACACGAACCCGAGGGGCAGCACAGGCTACGGCACGGAGTTCGCGAATGCGATCGCCTACGATTATCCCGGTGTGGACATGCAGGATCTCATGACCGGGGTCGATGAGGCCGTTCGAACGGGCTACGTTGACGAGGACAACCTTTTCCTCTACGGCTGCTCGGGAGGGGGCATCCTGACGACCTTTATCGTCGGCAACACAGACCGTTTTACTGCTGCGTCGGCGCACTGTGCGATCGTCAACTGGATGTCCGCCATGGGCACCTCCGACATCGGCGGCTATACGCGCAGGTTCGAACAGCCCTTCTGGGAAGACCCCGCGGAGTGGATCGATCGCTCCTCTATTTTCTATGTTGGGAATGTCACGACGCCGACGATGCTCATGACCGGTGAGAACGACCTTCGGACGCCGATCGGCCAGGCCGAAGAGTTCTATCAGGCACTCCAGCACCTGGATGTACCGACGGTCATGGTGCGATTCCAGGACGAATGGCATGGCACGACTTCCCGCCCTTCGAACTTCATGAGGACCCAGCTCTACCTGAGAAAGTGGTTCGAGGAGTGGGGCAGCCATGAACCATTGGAATCGATTCCGTAACTTCCTGGAGCGGATCATTAGAGTTACGGGAGGGCGCGATGCACTACCTCTGGCGATCCCGGGTTCAGCCGTTCGCACATGCTCCGGGCTCATCGTCAGTGCGACTCCATAGACAAATAGTGGCAATCCGTGGGTTTACTCGGGCCACCCGTTTTGGGGCAACCCCGGCAGGAGTCCCACTGCATTCTGGTAATACAACTTCTTGAGTACTGCATCGGGCAGGCCTGCGCCGTACAGCTTCCAGAACGCGTGATAGTCGCGGTAATAGTCGAAGTATTCGTCCGTGGTCTCCAAAACCCGCCAGTAGTAGGGAAACTCGCTGGGTTGGAAGCTGTCCTTCCCGAAAAGAATACGGTCCTGGTAGCGGGTGAAAAAGTCGTGTACGACGCGCGGCTGCCGTCCCAGTTCGTAAAGAACGGCGCCGACTTCGTAATACACGTTCGGAAACTCGTCCAGCAATCGGGCCGCGCGCCCGAGATCGTTGGCGTGCCAGCCGAAGTGCGCGGCGATAAATTGTGTGTCCGGGTGATTCCGGAACAAGTTGTCTCGTTCCATCATCAATTCGTCGAACCCGATGTGGTCGGGCCCGTAGTTCCGGCGATCCGGAAACAAGGCCAACTCCAGCCACCTTTCGTTTTCGTAGTCGGGAGCTTCGAAAAACTCCGGCGGCTCGGCAGTATGAATGAAGGCCGGGACTCCAAGCCGCGCCAGGGTTTCCCAAACCGGGTCGAGAGTTGGATCGTCGACACGGAGGCGAGAACCGTCGGGTTTTGTCCTCGTCAGACCGAAACTCTTTGAGACCTCGCCGACGCCGATCGCGCCGGCCTGGATCGCCGCCTCGATTTCGCTTGCGGCTCTCTGTCCCCATCCGGGCTCCATGTCGCCGAAGTTGATCCCTGCCAGAACGCGGAAGCGGTCTCGCTGCGCACTGGCCCGGATTGCTTCCAGGGTGCGTTCGAGCCGCTCACCCCGCATGTTGTCAGCCGCCACATACACCTGGATGTTGAGCGCGTCCAGTTCGGCGACCATTGCCTCGATCACGCCGGGATCAGCCAGCGAATTCGCGTGCCCGTGGATATCGACAACCGGATACTTGGCGCGCGGAACCCGATGTTCTTCGGTCACGAGCGTGGATTGGGGCCGGTAGTCTACGATGCTGGGTGCGGGCATTTCCGGGGCCTGGCATTGCAGTGGTCGGACCTCGGTCGTGCCGGGCGGACATTGGCCGCCTGCTTCAATAGGAATCCTGTTTCCACCTCTCTGGAGGGCGGCAAGCGTGGGCGGTGGAGACGCTGCCAGAAGAAGAATTCCCAAAGAGAAAAAGATTCTTATTGGCTGACGCATCATCGCTGAACCTCAGTGCATTGGATCCATCCACTATACCCAATCATCTCTACATCCCCTCCGTCAGCTATTGACCGATGGCCAGCTCCAGTAATACAGGGCAGTGATCGGAACCTATGACTTCATTGAGAATATCGGCGTTCTTGATGTGTGGGGTCAGCATTTCCGATACAAGAAAATAATCGATTCTCCAACCCACATTGTTTTGCCGTGCATTGGCGCGGTAGCTCCACCAGCTGTATTTGATCTTGTCGGGATACTTATATCTGAATGTGTCCACCAATCCGGAGCCGATCAGATTGTCCAGTCCGTCGATTTCAGCCTGAGTATATCCCGGGCTTTTGTTGTAGTTGGGTTTGGGGCGGGCAAGATCGATGTCGGTATGCGCCACATTGAGGTCGCCACACAGCACCACCGGTTTTTCGTTCTCCAGTTTCTTTACATAATTCAGAAAATCCGTATCCCATTGCTGGCGGTAGTCCAGGCGTCTAAGTTCATTGCCGGAGTTCGGCGTATAGACCGTCACCAGGAAATAGGAATCCAATTCGATGGCGAGGACTCGGCCTTCCTGGTCGTGTGTCCGAACACCGATGCCCCTGCGGATGGATCCGGGCTTCTGTTTGCACAATATCGCCGTGCCCGCATAGCCTTTCTTCTCGGCGGAATTCGTGTAAATCCGGTAGCCGTCAATACCGGCGAGGGCTTCCAGGACTTGATCGTCCTGGGCTTTGGTTTCTTGCAGGCAGAGCACTTCGACGTTCATGCTCTCAAAAGAAGCGGCGAAACCCTTCTTGATCGCGGCACGGATACCGTTAACGTTCCAAGACACAAGGCGCATAGATATTTCCTGTTTGTGCTTAAGTTCGCGATTTTGTCAGTCACAGGTGCTGCGCCATACAATACAGGATCATCGGGTCCGTTTCGCGTCACCGGAAATCAAAGGCGGTACAGGAGGGCACTCAACACGCAATCGACCCAGTACAGTCGGAGGCCAGTTGCCCGTGGCTTCGTGCTATTAGAGCCGTGCCCAGCGTCCCGCACGCCTGCTTGCAACTGTGCCGGATAAGTGATTCAATCTTGCTGCATCGCGACTATAGTTAACGTGTAGTTATCGATATATGCGATGGACGGAGGTTGATTCCATGAGCCTGAAACTTGAAACGCGCTTAGTTGGGCATGTGGTTGTCCTCGACGTTTCGGGGCGGATCACGGCTGGAGACGGATCTGACATATTTCGCCAGGCGATCCGGGACCAGGTGGCGCAGGGCAACAAGGACATCTTGCTCAACCTTCAAGATGTAAGCTATATCGACAGTAGCGGCCTGGGTGAGTTGGTCCTCGGTCATGGGACCGTCACCCAGAACATTTGCGATGAGTGTGGCGCTTCAGTCTTTCAAAATGACCAGGGAGAGTGGGAGCCATGCCCGCGTTGTGAGGCGAGGGGCCACACGCCCTGGGGACGTTTGAAGTTGACTAACCTGAACAGCCAGGTCCGCGAATTACTTGAGTTTTCTCGCCTGAACAGCGTGTTCGACGTCCATGAATCCGAAGAGCAGGCCATCGCGAGTTTTTGATCCCGATCGAGCTTTAGCTTCCTACTCCGGTTTTCGATCCACATTGCTGCTCGTGTACTGAGTCAGAAGTTTGCGATATAAGATTTCGCTCGGTCGTTCATTCAGACATCCTGTCTGAACGACCGGCGACCCTCGCCATCTTCCTGATGGCGAGGCCTATAAGGATTGGCGGAACGTCGAGGCCGGTCCCAGAAAGGACCCGCACCGGTTCGACGGTGCGGGTGGACGGCTTTCAGAATAAAGACGCGGAGCCGAGGCGTCTAGAGTAAGAAGATGATCGGTTGTCACTGTGACGAAACTAATAAGCAACGAACTTCTAACTCAGGACACTAGATTGTCGACGAGCCCACTATGAGGCCTACGCCTGAAAATCCCTCCGGCGCGCCCGCCGAGTTTATAGAAGCCTCACGTACTCTACTGATGGGGGATTACCTGCCCAAACTTCGGAAGATCGTCGAAATGATCTCCGAAGAAGACTTTTGGTGGCGTCCGAACGAAGCGAGTAATAGTGTTGGCAACCTCCTGCTGCACATGTCCGGCAATCTTCGGCAGTGGATCGTCAGCGGGGCTGGCGGTGCGCCCGACGGGCGCGAGATCGGCCTTCCGAGTTCGAGGCACAGGGCGGGCGATCGTTAGCAGAACTCATGGAAACGGTCGAAACGACGGCTGCAGCAGCCGATCGAACCTTAGCGGACCTGAGAGAATCGTCCCTGACCGACAGGATCACTGTACAAAGCTTTAACGTCACTCGGCTGCACGCCGTCTATCATTCCATTGAACATTTCGGCTATCACCTGGGACAAATTGCTTACGTCGCAAAACTCCGCAAAGGCGAGGATTTGAGCATATTTCCCTGACGCCGCCGGTTTTACCCGGTGCTGGGGCCTAGGTATAATAATCCTCCGAGCAGATGCGGCGCCGTACCCAAGCGGTAAGGGAGAGGTCTGCAAAACCTTTATGCACCGGTTCGAATCCGGTCGGCGCCTCTTTTAGATCACTGGGTTACGGGCTCGGCTTCTTGCCGGGCCTTTTCCGATGTGGGCGGTTTGTGGGGACCATATTCAGCTTCAGGTGGCTAAGAAGCGCGGCCAGGATTGTTGTTTCTGAACTGACTTGAGATGAGAGGCTAAGGCACGGCGAACACAGCCGCCCTGAATTCTATCAACCAGCCATGAATGGCGATTGCGTTAGACACCGAGTGCAGACGGCTGAAATTGCTCCATAACACCCAGGATGCCCTCGGCCGTGGCAGCTTCCGGAGAGAATAGGGGGTCTAAAAACACTTCGTCAGCTCCCATGTCTTTGACACTTGTGATATCAGCCTTTATCTCGTCCAATGAACCCGAGAAGACCATGCGCTCCTCCCCGACCGCATTTTCCGATATTTCAACGTTAGCGCGAACGATCATTTTCAGTTCAGACGCGTTGCGACCGGCCTGGCTCGCCATTCCCCTGATCCCGTCCATCATCTGAGTCATACCTCCTATCGGAACACCGGCGGGCATCCAACCATCGCCCAGCGACGCGACGCGTTGCATCGCACGCGGCGCAAAGGCTGCGAGATAAATAGGTGGATGTGGTTTCTGCACAGGTTTGATGTCGATATAAGACGCGGGAATCTGAAAATGATCCCCTTGAAATTCCACTGGATTGTCAGTCCAGACCGCTTTCAGCGCTTGCAGAAACTCATCGGCCATTCCTGCACGCGATGCCATCGAGGCTCCGACCGCATCGAACTCGTCCTTCGACCAGCCTTGTCCCAACCCGACGATCAGCCTCCCACCCGAGAGGACATCGATGGTCGTCAGGCTTTGGGCCAGCACCAGAGGATTGCGATACCCCATTACCAATACGCTGGTACCCAATTTGACGCGTGAGGTGTTCGCCCCCGCAAAGCCCAGGACATGCAGGGGGTCCAGAACACTCCTGTACTGCTCGGGCAACGAGCCATCGGGTGTTCCAGGGTAAGGTGTTTGAGGGCTTACGGGACAGAGCAAGCGTTCAACTACCCATAAGCTGTCGTAGCCGAGCTCTTCGGCACGTTTTGATACCTTGATGATGGCGTCCGGGCTGGCCACCGAGCCTATATTTGGTAAACCAAATCCGAGTCTCATATGCCTCTCCGATTCTCCCTGATCAATAGCCTGTGTGCATTCTAGGCGACGCTTGCTTCACACTAGCACCGCCTTGTTGGCCAGTCAATTTCCTCGATTCGATCGCCACATGAAAGGCCAGAGATCCCATTCTTAGTGTGGAGAAAGCGCAGCGGCCTGGCCTCAATACACTCGTAATTGGCTAGCTGCCGATCTGTGCACCGCCTGATTCGACCATCGGAATCGCTCGTCGCTAAGTTCTTTACCACGTTGGTCCTACTCGGATCTCCACTTCGTGCGGCGCTTACGTAATTCCCTTGTGGGTCCTCGGAAATCGCCCTACACTAACCCACCATCAGAAAAGATTGCTGATTTCGCTTATGCGCCATCAAACCGAGCAGGGATCCCTTGTGTCGACCGAGCGACCGGTTCGCCGTGGACGGATCCCGCCGATCCGAAGCACAACCGAGAAGCTTCGTGCCGGTTTCGTGATCGTTCTCCTGCATATCGTGCCTTTGACCCTCTTCTTTACCGGGACCAATCGGTTCGATTGGCTGGCCTTCGCCCTGGTGTACGTGGGGATGATTTTTGGCGTCGGTGGAGCGCTGCATAGGTATTTCGCCCATCGTTCCTTCAAGACCACACGCACATTCCAGTTTGTATTGGGCTCACTGGCAGGTACCGCATTTGGAGACCCGATCGGGTTCAGCGGAAAACACCGTATCCACCACAAGTTCTCGGACATACCAGGTGATGTCCACAGCCCGAGACAAGGGCTCTGGCACTGCTGGATCGGCAGTCTTCTGGACGAAGGTTATCCCGAGAGCGAAATCCTGGCGATGACGGAGGATCTGACCCGATATCCGGAGTTGATGTGGCTGCATCGTCATTACTACGTTCCCGCACTCTCCCTGGCTGCAGCTACATACGCAATTGGTGGCTATACGATGTTCGCCACTGCATTTTGCCTTGGTTTTGTTGTCGTGCTGCACGCCACTTCGGCCGTGAACTATTGGTGTCACAGGGGGACAGGCCAGCGCTACGATACCGGCGACGATTCGGTTAACCGTCCTTTTCTGTCGTTCTTCATCCTGGGTGAAGGATGGCACAACAACCATCATTTCTATCCAAGTTCCGCACGCGCAGGGTTCCACTGGTACGAGCTAGATCCGATATTTGCGGGGCTCAGAGTGCTGTCATGGTTTGGATTGATCTGGGACTTAAAAGTGCCACCCCAGGCGTTGATTCGAGAAGGGAGAAACGAATCGACAAGATCCGAATGCGAACTGGAGCGGACAATTTGAAACGATCTTGCATGCGACGGGGAGGAAACTTGAGCCCAGTACTGCCGGTAACAGTAGTGGCGTTGTTGCTGACGCTGTTCATACCGTGCGTTGCCTTCGCTCAATCGAGTATCGCAGCGGGTGAAGTTCGCGGAGAAGTCACCGATCCCTCCGGACTCGTCATGATCGGTGTCGCAGTTCAAGTGACAAATTCCGACACGGGCCTGCAGCGTCTCAGCGAGACAGACCAGACAGGCAACTACTATGCCCTGCTGCTGCCCCCCGGACGATACGAAGTAGAGGTGTCTCAGGAGCTATTCGTCCCACAACTGCGAACGGATGTTCTGGTGACCGTCGGTCAGGTGACACCGGTTGATTTTCAGTTGGAAATTGGCGGCCTGCAGACTGACATCGTCGTCACTCAGTCCACTCCGTTGATCGAAACGGAGCGATCACACCAGGCCACGACGATCCCAGAGACTACCATCCGGGAGCTTCCGATCGACCGGCGAGATTACCTGACTTACACGCTACTGGCGCCAGGAGTCGTCGACTCGACAGCTATGGCAGACGCAAGTGATTTCCGAGTCCCGCAAACCCGGGATAGTGGTCTGTCATTTTTCGGGAACAACGGGCGGGGTAATAGCGTGATGGCGGATGGGGCCGAATCGAACGACTTTGGCGGGGGAGTTCGTGAGACGCTCAGCCAGGATGCCGTTCAGGAGTTCCAAATTAACCGCAGTGGCTACTCCGCTGAACTCGGCGGCGCTAGCGGTGCGGTTATCAATATCGTCTCGAAGTCAGGTACGAATGAGCACCATGGATCGATGTTCGGATTTTTTCGTCACGAGAAGCTGGATGCGGCCGACCCGTTTGCAATCGACCTCGTCCAGGGTCAACCGACGCGCATCAAACCGCCTTCGAACCGTCAGCAGTTCGGGGGAAGCATGGGTGGACCGATCGTTCGCAACAAGACGTTTTACTTTGCAGCGTTCGAGCGGCTCGAGAGAAACGAATCCAACTCGATCTCTGTTCTGACGGACCTGTCAATCTTCGACCCGACGCCGGCCCAGGAACAAATCCTCGGAGCGCTACCTTCCGGACCGAGCGCGGCACTGCGAACTGTGCTGACGAGTCCAGCATCGACAAGGGAGTTGTTCGAAAACAATAGCGGAGTGTTCCCGTTCGAAACCTCTTCAAGCAAACTGTCGCTCAGGCTCGATCACACCTTCGACCTAAGGAATCAGTTCATGTTGCGGCTCAACTACGCGCAGATCAATGAAACGAACCCGAACACGCGGGCGCTTGTCGGTGTCTCCCGTGGTTACGATGTCGAGATCCTCGATAACGACGGACTCCTGTCCTGGACCCACGTTGCCAGTCCGACGGTCGTCAATCAGGCGCGGCTTCTGTTCAACTACCGTAACTTTTTCGTCGAAACGATGGAGCCATTCGGGCCCGAGATCAATATCAACGGTTTCGGTTTCTTCAATCGCGATGCCTTTCTTCCGAGCAATAGCATTAACCGCAACTTCGAGTTCTCAGACAGTTTGGACGTGGTTCGAGGAAACCATAATCTCAAGTTGGGCGGACGTTTTCTGATGCGTGGAAACCACAATGAAGCGTTCGTATTCTTCGGCGGCCGGTTCTTTTTCGGTGCATTGCCCGGAGCGCTGATCAGTCCCGCGCTGGCCACTACCTCGATTACGAGTCTGCAGGCCTTTAATCTTGGGTTACCACAGGCTTATCAGCAGGGTTTCGGGGATCCACGTGTCGGCTCGACCATCCCGTTTTATGCCGCTTACGTTCAGGACAGCTGGAAGGTCTTGCCCAACCTCACACTAGATTTCGGTTTGCGGTATGAACTGGATGACCGTACGGACCCCGTTCCGACCGACCGTAACAATTTCGCCCCGCGCTTCTCGTTCGCGTGGAGCCCGACCAATGATGGCCAGACCACGGTCCGAGGCGGTTACGGCATCTTCTATTCGCCCCACTATTATCAGCTTGATTTCGTTTCCAACGCATTCAACAACATCGACAACAAGCGACAGATCGCGCAGGTGTTTACGACGATCCAGACGCCGGGAGCGGCGAGTGCAGCCAACATCTACCGCACCCTCGTTGGACAGGGAATCGTCACGTTCCCGGCCCCGTCACGATCGATTACGCCGGCTGACCTCGAACAGTTTGGGGTTCAAGTCAGCCACGAAGGTCCGCTACCGCCGCTGACGGTGTTGTTCAAGAACGCGGACGATTTTGTCAACGCGTATTCCCAACAGGCCACGTTCGGGATTGAGCGCGCGCTGATATCGACGTTCTCCCTCAGCGCCAGCTATCTCTTCGCGCGAACGTTGAAGATCATCCGCGCACGCGATGACAACCTCCTGCCGGCTCCGGTCGATCCGACACTCGGCGTGCCGGTTTGGGGGCCGCAGAACTTCAAAAACCCTTTCTTGTTCCAGGACAATGTATACGAGTCGACGGGCCGTGCCTTCTATCATGGATTCGTAGTCGAGATGACGAAACGCTTTGACCGGAGGTTTTCATTCAACCTGAATTACACGCTCAGTAAGGCCATAGACGAGGTCGTCGATTTCAACTCCGACTTTCAAGCGAACAATCAGCTGGATCTTCGCGCTGAGAGGGCACTGTCTTCTTTCGACCAACGGCACAAACTAGTGTTGTTTGGTACGGTTGAAACTCCGTTCGAAGCCGGCCGTGGTTCCTGGCAAACGGCGTTTTCGGACATTCGCTTATCGACGATCGTAAGGGCAAATAGTGGCCGGCCTTTCAACCTCCTGGTCGGCGCGGACCTGAACGCGGATCGTCACAGTACGACCGACAGGCCCCCTTTTGCCGGACGCAACACCGGCCTCGGGCCAAGTTTTTGGACGATCGATTTGCGGTTGAGCAAGGGGATCCGACTTAACGAGAGGGCGCAACTCGAACTGGTGGCGGAAGGCTTCAATGTGTTAAACCGACTAAACTTCCAGAGCGTCAACAATACCGTTGGCAATATCTCCGGCCCATTCAACCTGAAAGGCCGGAAAGACCTCAGTCCCAGCGAACCGCTCGGATTCACCTCTGCGTTTGACTCACGTCAGGTTCAGCTTGGAGTGCGGCTCAATTTCTAGTGAATTGTGATCCGCGCGTCGGGATGGGATCGGCCGATACCTTTCTCGACCGGGTTCGGTTCTCAGGAAGCTCTGCTGAAGAAGGACAGAGCCGGGCGTTGCAATGAAATACCTCCAATCCGCAGTGAGTGTCGTGGGATTGACCATGGCCTCGGGTCTTTTGCTTCCGCCGACATTCGTGTTCGGGTTGCTTGATCGATCCGGACGTCTGGGTTGGCTCCCGACACGTCTCTGGGCGTGGATCGTTCTGGTTACCGGCGGCGTCTGGCGCGTTCGCTTTCGCGGGCTTGATACGGTGCGAGCCAACCCAGGAGCCATAGTGATGAGTAACCACGAGAGCCTGTTCGATCCGGTTGTCATGATGGCGCTTTCAAATGTCCCTCTACGCTTCCTGGCGAAATATGAACTCTTCTGCTTGCCCCTGCTGGGTTGGGCCATGTGGTCGAATCGTCACGTTCCGGTCAGGCGCGGTGACAATCACGACGCGAGGGGTTGTCTGCGTGTCGCATCACGACTGGCTGATGAAGGAGACCGTCTGATGATTTATCCGGAGGGCACGCGCTCGCCTTCTTCGGACCTTCTTCCGTTCAAGCGCGGTGGGTTCCTGATCGCCCTTCGAGCCGGAGCACCCATTATCCCGGTCGGCATTGCCGACACCAGAAATGTCTGTCCCAGAGGCTGGCACTGGGCGAGGCGAGGTCCGGTCTCCGCTGTTGTCGGCGAGCCGATCGATACAAGAAGCTATCGTCGGAACTGCGAGGCACTCATGGAGTGCGTGCGCATCCGGATCTCACAACTTCGTTCTGAGGCTATGAAGCTGAATAGGGAAAGTTGATGCGGGTAGCTGTGATAGTGGTCTGGCGGCCGAAGAACTACCCGGCGTGGGAACGTCGGGCTTCGCCGTTTGGCCGACAGGTTCCCAGGGCCCTGGCAAGCGACAAGACTGCGGCCCCCTACACGGCAATCCATATCGCTTCGCTGTTGCCTCGCGAATGGACGATTACCATCCTTCATGAGATGGTGCGGGACGTTGATCTGGAGATGGACGTAGATGCCGTCTTCCTGTCAACGATGGACTTTTGCGCTTCCCACGCAAGATTTCTCGCCAGAGAGTTCAAGAGTCGGGGCGTCAAGGTCATCGTTGGAGGGCTTTTCCCGACACTGGACCCCGGTTACTTTGCTGGCATCGCCGACTCGATTGTCGTGGGTGAGGCCGAACCGGTCATCTCGCGCCTGATTGGGGACCTTAAGAAAAACCGCCTGGAGTCCATTTACAGATCGAAGTATGTCGCTGACCTTTCCGAGTTACCGATACCCCGATACGACCTTGTCGAGACAGATTTTCAGGTTCCGATGAGCTACGAAGCGACCCGGGGATGTCCTTTCACCTGTTCCTTCTGCGTGCTGTCAGCGATACAGAATCCATTCCGGCACCGCCCCATCCCCCATGTTATTCGAGATATTCAGGCGGTACCGGCGAACTGGAACTGGCTGCAACGCAAATACCTGATGCTCTGGGACAACAACCTCGGGGCCGACCGCGCATATTTTCGAGACCTTTGTGAGGCTCTTCGGCCCCTGAAGCGCATCTGGGCCACCCAAACTTCTATCGATACCGTAACGCCGGAGTCTGCCCGCATGATGGGTCGGGCCGGATGTCGCTTCGTTTACGTCGGGCTGGAAAGCCTGTCCACAGATAGCCTTCGGTATTCCAACAAGTTGCACAATCAAGCACAACAGTACAAGCAACGCATCCGCTACTTGCACGACAACGGCGTCCTGATCATGAGTATCTTTCTCGTCGGGCTCGACGGTGACACGGGGAAGTACCTGGCAGATTTGCCTGACCTTGTCCACGACATCGGTGTGGATATTCCCGTTTTCTCCTTCGCAGCTCCGATCGAAGGCACCCCCTTCCGCGAGCAACTCCGCGATTCAGGTCGGCTGCAGCCCGGGAGGATCGAAGACGGATTGGACGGTATGCATTTGCTGTATGAACCGTCGAATCTATCCCCTGAAGAAGTCGAGTTTGCCCTTTTCAGATGTATGAGCAGGGCTTACCGCCCAACAAGAATCGTTCAGCGCGTGATGAGACGCTCTATGACTGGTTTTTGGACCACCCTCGCCAACACGACCGCCAACCTGTCGTTCATCCCATACCAGCGGGCGTTATCTAGGGTCGGCCGCAGGCGGATTCAGGCGAGGGGGCCGTGGCTCGATCCGTTGACGGCATCCGCAGATGGCCTTACGGCACTGGCTTCGCCTACGCCCCGGAGTGCCTTACTAATGTCCGCGGAACGAACACCAGGGGACTGATTGCGGCATCCCGCGTAATCATGACAGAAGATGATAAAGAACACGGTTCGCTGTGAGCAAATCACGACACGCTTTAACATTTTGGAGTACCTCTCCAAACACAGGCGGCGCGAAACTGATGAGTTGACAGAGAGGGCTCGAGCCGACTGGGAAGGTTTCAAGAAGGGTCTCGAACGAATGCTGACTAACCAAGAAGGGTGAACATGGGATTGTAGCGCCGACTGTTGAATTGAGCAGTTCGGCTATTCCCTGTACCATGCGATTTCCTGGGCCACGGGCAGTTGCCTCGAACATCATGCTTCGAGTTCAATACTCGAGTCTTAGTTGAACATGATCGGGCAAACCATTTCTCATTATCGAGTCATCAAAGAGATCGGACACGGCGGGATGGCGGTCGTCTACAAGGCGGAAGATCTCCGGTTGAAGAGGTCGGTAGCGCTGAAGTTTCTGCCACCCGAAGTGAAGTCTGAACTCAAGGACCGATTTTTGCGAGAAGCCCGCGCCGCGGCGAAGCTCGACCATCCCAATATCTGCACCGTGTACGAAATCGACGACTTTGTTGAGGGCGATCAGGTTCAGACCTTCATCGCAATGCAATATCTGGGTGGCAAGAGTCTCAAGGAACACATCGCGGCCGGGTTGCTCGAAATCAGAGAGGCACTCCGGATCTGGGAACAGGTCGCGGAAGGATTGGCCAAAGCGCACGCCGAAGGGATCATCCACCGCGATATCAAGCCCGGCAACATCATCGTGACCGACGAAGGCCTCGCCAAGATTGTCGATTTCGGCATTGCGCTGATCGTAGAAGCTTCGTCCGAATCGGACACGACCGCTTCGGCCTTGACTGCCGAGGGCGCAACCGTAGGTACTTTCCAGTACATGTCACCCGAGCAGGCTCGTGCGCTTGAAGTCGACCATCGTACCGACCTCTGGTCTCTGGGGGTCGTGGCGTATGAGATGCTGACGGGCTCCCCCCCGTTCAAAGGGGCGAACTCATTTGCTCTTGTCTACGCGCTCAGCAACGAGCGACCGAAGCCGATGCGGGACCTGCGTCCTGAAATTCCACAAGGTGTGGTGGGCATCGTCAACCGCGCCCTGACGAAGGCGCCTGAACAGCGCTATCGCTCAGCGGACGAAATGCTGCGCCATCTTCGAGAACTCAAGGAAACAACGGGAAGCAGCATCACTCATTTGTCCGCTGCCCAAGCCCGCCCGTCTATCGCTGTTCTCCCCTTCGTCGATATGAGCCGTGGACAGGACCAGGAATTCCTCTGTGAGGGCATCGCTGAGGAAATCATTAATGGTTTCATGCAGATTGAAGGTCTGCGCACTGTTGCTCGAGGTTCGTCATTTAAGTTTTCGGGTAAGGCCTACGAAATCAGTGAAGTCGGAGAGAAACTCGGTGTTGACGCCTTACTTCAGGGAAGTGTACGTACTGCGGCGGATCGATTACGGATTACCGTTCAGTTGATAGATGTTGCGGACGGGTTCCAGATTTGGTCCCATCGGTTCGATCGTCGCGCGGAGGATCTGTTTGAACTACAGGACGATATCGCGATGGCCGTTGCCAAAGAGCTGAGGGTTACGCTGGAACAGGACGACGAAGGCCAGCCAGCCCGTCGACCCACCGAGAGTATCGAGGCATACCATTTCTACTTGAAGGGCCGGTACTACTGGAACAGTCGGCTTCCGGACAAAGTTCAAAAAGCAATCGAGCACTACCGGGCTGCGCTGGACGTCGATCCCAGCTATGCTTTGGCCCACGCCGGGTTGGCCGATGCTTTCATCACTCCCGGCTATTACGGCACCCGCCCGCCCCATCAGGTCATGCCATTGGCAAGAGCGTCCGCGACGAAAGCACTCGAATTAGACCCGACCTTGGCCGAGGCTCATACGACTCTCGGCATGGTGTCGTCAGTGTACGACTACGACTGGGCCAAAGGTGAGCAACATTTTCGTATGGCGATGCAGCACAATCCAGGCTACGCGCTTGCCTATACGTGGTTCGCCGGATTCCACCTTGTCGCCGTCGGCAGGTATGAAGAGTCTATTTCCTACGCCCGGAAAGCCCAACGGCTCGATCCCTTGACTCCCGCCGTGAATACCATTGTCGGTGCTTGCCTGTTCTTCAGTCGAGACTACGATGGGGCGGTGTCGGAACTGGAGAAAACGATCGAGTTGGAGCCGACGTTTCCGGTCGGTCACTATTTTCTCGGCCGAGCTTACTGGCATTCCGGAGAACGAGAAAAAGCGATCGACTCGTTGGTCAAGGCACGAGGCTACTACGATCTCCCGCTGCTGGCCGGTCATTTGGGATATTGCTATGCGGCTTCGGGTCAGATCGACAAAGCCAGGGAACTGCTCGAGAGCCTCGACTGTCAATCCCAGGAGAGCTACATACCCGCAGGAAGCCGAGCGCCCATATACATCGGGCTTGGAGAGAATGAGCTCGCCCTGGAATGGCTCGAAAGGGCGTACGAGGAGGAGCGTTCGTTCTACCTGGTCTGGCTCAACGCCGATCCCGTCTACGACTCCATTTGGCGAGACCCCCGGGCTCAGTCCATACTCAAGCGGATGAACCTGAGCAGCTGAGGGCCACGTTCGAGAAACCCCTCCCGGTCCTACGAATGCTTTGCCTCCATGAGCTGGAAGGCCCTTGGGAAGTGTTCAGCCAGAACCTGTTTGGCCGCCGCGTCACCGATACGGGTCAACGTCGGCATGTTCTCAGCTGAACCCAGGTAGCGCAAATCCTCCAGACGCTTTTCGCTGAACGTCTCCTCAACGTTGGCGTTCAGCCACTCCAGCTCGAGCGGTGCGTTGTAACGGAGATACGAAATCCATGGCTTCTTCTCGTCGTGCTTCTCCGGGTCGTGCCCCAGAATGTCGTTTCGAAGATCCCCCACTTCGCTGTCGAGTGTCCGGTTCGTCGGGCTGTCAGACAGCCACTGCAAAAGGAGTTCGTTGAGCGCCGTTGTGTCGTCCATCAAGGCATAGAGTGAGGCAATACCATTCCCGGCCGCAGTCTTATCTATGACCCATTCGGCATCGTGACGTTCCTCCCAGAAGCCCGTGCCAACCGATACGACGAGCAGCTTGTCGGCCCCGAGAGGCCAGCTCAGGCGATAGCCCTCAAGCGTTGCCAGCAGAAGAAGTTGCAGAGCAGGGTTGTTGTGCGGGCTCACGCCCCCGTCCACGAAGGCGCCTTCGATATCCGAAACCTTGAGCTTGGTAGGGGCGAATATGGTTGGTGCAGCTGTGCTGGCTCTGACGAGGTCTCTGAGGCGATATTCGCTGTTCGGAACGGAATCACTGCCTTCGCTGCGCTTGAAGTATTTGCCTTCAGGGTTGTTATACAGGATCCACGGACTGTTGGTGTCTAATCGCTTGGCCATGATTGCCAGGCCCGTTTTCAAATTGCTTCCGCCCAGGAGTTCATCGCCGAAACTCTTTTCGAGCGCATCTTCCATCGGTTGGGATTTGAACTTGGGAGAAATCATCCCCCATCGAAAAAAGCTTTTGTTGAACACATTGGAGCCGAGCTCCCAGTAGATCCGGCGGACTTTGTCGACATCCCATCCATGAGCCAGGCCCGTCGCGATGAACGATCCCGTTGAGGTGCCGCCGATGAGATCGAAGTAGTTGGACAAAGGTTTGCCAACAATGGTTTCCATCTTTTCGAGGATCTGCAGCGTGATGACGCCCCGTAGACCGCCACCGTCGATCGCGAGAATCCGCTTCGGACCTGGGGCGAACAAGTGTTCTTCGAGGGTTCGTTCCTTCATTGCTGCGCCTCCGGTGTTCTCCCCCGAATCCGGGAGCCGGACCCGATTCGCCGCGGGACTCTTTCCTGATGAACGATTGGGAGAGATTTTCGGCTTAGTTGGTTTATTCGACAACGTGAACCAATCGGTGAACCGCCGGCAGCGCTCAGTCGGCGTGTCCTGACCGGGCCTTCCCAGTTCGTTCGTACATTGCCTCGAACTTTTCGGCCGCCACCGCGTATGGGTCACCCCCGTCGTTGTCGTTGAACACAAGGAAGTCGCCGGCACGATAGTGAGTGACGCCCTCCTTCGTTTCGACGCTTCCCGCTTCGGGTGCCACCTCGGCCCACACCGGGGTGATTTTCACGTAAGTGCCGGGCCCGACTTCACGATATGTGCGCGCGAACGATTCGCGATCCACCGTATAGATATCGCCATCGTTGTTGACGATCCAGTCGCCGGGCTTGCATCGCTGGACCTCGCCCCATTTCTGATAGCTAAACCCGTCAGTGTCAAGCGCGAGCGGGACGGCGACAATTGACTGACTGGCACGCTTGACGTATTTTTGCCGATCACTCATCACGTAATCTCATTTCCGGGTTCGAATGTTGCCACGGACTCACCCGTTTGAAACCTCTGCGGGATCACGATCATAAGATCGAAGAAGTCCCGGTCTCGCATAGACGGCTCGACGAATCCTCGGCAGCGTTAATCTGC
Source organism: Terriglobia bacterium (assembly GCA_965218085.1). Classification (GTDB taxonomy): domain Bacteria; phylum Acidobacteriota; class Terriglobia; order 20CM-2-55-15; family 20CM-2-55-15. The sequence goes on from CBDCKF010000002.1 coordinate 2,914,731, forward strand.
GTACCCGCTTCCACCGAGGGAGGGGATTCGAGCTTCCTGAGCAGGACTGCGATTTCACCCGCAAGTTCGTTCATCCTTCTGCTGATCCTTCATGGTTCAAGTAAGGTGCATCCTCGGAGGATGGGACCGCAGACTCCTTGGAGCGCCGGCGCCAATTTTAACATCGGGTCGTCAATGGTTTTGTCAACTTTGCATTGTCGCGACGGCTTGAGGGCGTTGGGAGTCCGAATGGAGGACGAACGGCGGTGTTTGATCGCCTCAGGCTGGCACGGACGGTCTTAGCTTGGCTACGGCTTCATCTGGCAACTTCAGAGAATCGACTGTGTATAATACCGAGCAGACCTAGCCCTTAGAAGGAGAGCCGCGATACCGAAAGAGTCGAATGTCGCCTTGCTCGTGTAGATTTCGATGCGCATTTGGCGTCGGATTACCGAAAAACTCCCCGATAGAAACGAGTTCATTAATCGGCATGGAGATAGTCTCAATTTCTTTTTCGGCGACTGGACGGCGAACCGAAGCTCATTCGTGTGCGTGGGACACGTTGTTAATTCAGACGTGAACTGAGACGTGAACGACCAGGAATTACTGAAACGGCTTCTCGCCTTTAGCAAGCTCCTTACTACCTGTAAGGATAGGCTGTCGATTGTCGACAAAAGTTTTGGGGAACTACATGATCTTGGAAATGCCGATGGGGCGAGTTGGTATTTTAGAGATGAAGAGGATCAGCTTGAGCTCTTCACTTTCCGAAATGACTCTTTAGGGATACAGCAGGGCGGAACCACGGGAGAAGCCGTTACAATCCCAAAGTTTCGGTTGTTTGATGACAATGGTGAACCGAACTACGAACAATTGGTGAGTTTCGTAACCCATACTGGAGAGACTGTCAACATTGACGACGTCTACGATTGCAGCGAATTTAACTTCTCCGGTTCGATTCGTTTCGATGAAAAAACGGGCTATCGCACCAAGTCGGTGGTGACTATTCCTTTGAAAGACATCAGCGACGAGGTGTTTGGCGTGGTTCAGATTCTTAACGCGATCGATCCCGATTCTGGCGAGGTTGTGTCGTTTCCGTCCGATATCGTCGAGGTGCTGAAAGCGATCACATCGCATGCAGCATTGGCCTTGGAACGTCAGATGATGTTCGACAGGCAACAGGCGTTGTTAAGCAACGCTGAGACTAACGATAGGCAAAAGGTGTTTCTCAGCCATTCTTCGCGGAACCGTGAGCTGCTAGAACGCGAACTGTTGCCGATTATGGACGAACTGGATGTCGAATATTGGTATTCCAGGGTTTCGATTCAGTCCGCGATTGAATGGGAGAGAAGTATTCTGGCCGGATTGGAACAGTGTGATTCGTTTCTGCTCATCATGACACCCGAAGCATTGCAATCTCAATGGGTCAAGGATGAGCTGTTTTGGGCGATAGATAACCGGCCTGACAAGATCATTCCGGTGTTGATGTCTCCCTGCAACCCGGCGGACTTTCATATCAGGATGCGCCGTATACAGGTCATTGACTACGTCGGTGAGCCCGATCGGGCGCGACAGGGATTGAAAGAGTTGCTTCGCCCTCCAAAAGTAAAACGTGCCAACAATTGAAATATTGCAGCCGGTTGCGGATGTTCAATCGCTTGGTATGTGCGTGGCCGGCTGAACCCACTACTATGCACCGGTTCGAATCGGGACGGCGCCTCTGGGCAACATGAGACTTACAGGGCCCGGTGTTTGCCGGGCTCTTCTACTGGTGTGACCGGTGTAGAAGTGTGAAGTGTTTTTCTTGCTATTGAGCGATCTGCCGTGCGGCTAAGGCTCCTGCAGCTTCAAGCAACACGCCGGGAACGATTCCGGCTAATGACCTAGAGATTCCGGGTCTCCGCGAGGCGGTCGCACAGGTGGCGGCGCGACAGGGCCAGGGCCGGGCGGAGGCGTTCCGGGTCCGGCTATCGCAGGAGCTCCAGTGCCTCCCGCCACGCCAGTCCCCGGTGCCCCGCAGGAACACGCAGCGTCTTGTGTGCCGAATATGCCCCACGGTCCATAGGGTCTGGTGGCGCCCGCAACACAGACCTGACCCGGCGTTACGCATGTGCCCCCACACTTGTCGCGAAACACCAGGCTTTTTCGCAGCCGGCAGGTGTTTAGGAAAAAAGTGTAGAGCAGCCAGGCGATTAACTCGCCGAACAGGATGACGAGTCCTGCGATAATCAGGAGCGACAGCCACCAGGGTAGGCTCAACATGGACACACCTGTGTTCGAGTGAGGATTGATCAGTCAGAGCTCGGAAGTTCTCCTGCCATCTTCACCATACGCGGGAGGGAAGTCCAGGATTTCCGGCTCGCTCGCGCTACCGTGTTGCCCAGCCTCCTGCAGATTTCGGTGCCCCTTGAGAAAGCAGGCTGTGGCAAAACGCCGGGCGCCCGGCGAGGTCTTTTCGATGTATCGTCTCTACGATAGCGTTTGATTGTTGCCAACGGGCTCCGTAATTTCTGGAACAGTACCCATGTCCCATGAGCAAATCAAAAACAAGGCGATCTTTCAGAACGACTACACGGTTCTAAAAAAGTGTAAGCACGATTTTTTCCTCTTCAACAAGAACGACAACTTCATCGGCCGCTCGCTCGACGTTTACGGAGAGTGGTGCGAAGGGGAACTTGCGACGATGTTCCAGATTCTCGAGCCGGGACATCTTGTGATTGACGTTGGCGCGAACATCGGTACGCATACGATTCCACTCGCAAAGAAGGTCACCGAAGCGGGTCTTGTGCTCGCTTTCGAACCCCAGCGACAGGTGTTCGGCTATCTGGCTGCGAACGTCTCACTAAACAATCTGCTGCATGTGGTGACGTACCAGCAAGCACTGGGTAGTTCTCCGGGCCAGGTACGCATCCCCCTGCGCGATCCGCGTTTGGAATTCAACTTTGGAGGCGTCAACGTCGAGGCCGCACAGGATGGGGAATCGGTAGACGTTCTCGAACTGGACAATCTCAACATTGAACGCTGCAAGCTGATCAAGATCGATGTCGAGGGCATGGAAAGGAAAGTGATTGAAGGTGCGCAGGGAACGATCCGGAGGAGCCGCCCGGTACTGTTTGTTGAAACCACGACGGTCAATCATCGTGAAGTTGTTGAAATTCTGCGCGACTTCCGCTACGAAAGCTGGTGGCATATTGCGAGCTACTACAATCGGGAAAACTTCTCTAATAATTCCGAAAACATCTTCTCGGACATCCACCCGGAGACCAATCTGTTGTGTTTTCCAAAAGAGTCAGCCGTGAGCATCGACGGTTTAGAGAAGGTACAGGGAATGGACGACACCTGGCAGGCGGCGATGGAGCGTGTGCAGGCCCGACAACCGTAGCCAGGAAGCGGCGACGTGCCTGCCGGTAAACTACACTTGATCTGTGTGGTCGACCCCAAGACCTACGATGTATTGAGATCTGGCCGGTAATCAATTGGCGGTCCCCAAGGAACCCGACATGGCCGACGATAGTGATCTGAAACAACTGTACACCGATGTCCGGGAGGCCCATCTTCAGCCCTTGTGGGTCGACACGGGCTCATATGTCCCCTCCCAACCCGGACCCAAGGTCGTCCCGGCACATTGGTCAGCCGACAAGCTGTTCGGGTTGCTACGCGAGGCCGGGAGGACGGTTTCTTCCGAGTTTGCGGATCGGCGGGTACTGGTTTGTAACAATCCGGCTCTTCCACCATTTTCAGGGACCACCCAGACCCTCTACGCGTGCGTGCAACTGCTCCTGCCCGGCGAACGCACGTCTGAGCATCGGCACTCCCAAAGCGCTTTCCGATTCGTTCTAAGCGGCGAAGGCGCCTCGACGATTCTCAATGGCCATGACGTACCCATGCATCGAGGCGACCTTATCGTCACTCCACCCTGGACGTGGCATGGCCACCTCAACGATTCCCTGAATGAAGTGATCTGGCTCGACGGACTGGACAACGCTATCGTCAAACTGTTCGATTCAACGTTCTTCGAGTCTTCTCAAGATGGTCAGCGGCCTGAGGTTGCTGCGGCGGAGGGTCAATCCGTCGAAGGGTTGGACGACACGCCTTACTGGCACTACGATTGGGCGACGATGAAGCGTCAGTTGGATGCACAGTGCGAATCCGGGGCTGCACATCCGTCTCACGGATATTGTGTTCGATATCTTGATCCCCTTACCGGAAGCGATCCTTTACCCACCATGGCCGCGCATCTGAGCTATCTCCCAGCTAAGTTCACCGGGGAGCGTTATCGGTCCTCCGACAGCGTCGTGTGCGTCGTGGTCAGCGGCAGAGGATGTACCCAACTGGAATCAACGTCGATCGAGTGGTCCGAGAACGACCTGTTTGTGCTGCCGACCTGGGAAGCTTACCGACATCAAGCGAGCTCGGCCGCGGTCCTTTTTTCGTTCTCCGATCAAGGGGCGCAGCAACGTTTGGGGTGCTGGAGAGAGCAACCCGGTGGCTAAGATCGCATCCAGACTGCTGCCGACGGCTCCCCGAATTTCCGTGGCGACTTCAGGCGTGGGAGAAGCCGTCATGTTTCTCCATGGCCTTGGAAGTACCAAAGAAAACTGGTACCCGCAGCTCGTTCATTTCGGTCAGACGCATCGGGCCATGGCGTGGGACGCGCGCGGCTATGGGGAGAGCGAAGATTACGAAGGCGAACTCGTGTTCGCCCGTGATTTCGCCAGCGATCTGCTTTCGACACTCGAGGTACTCGGCGTGGTACGGGTGCATCTGGTAGGTCTTTCAATGGGCGGGATGATTGCCCAGTGTTTCTATTTCGCGCACCCCGATCGTGTTGCGAGCCTGGTGCTTGCCGATACGTTCCCAAGCTTCCGGACTCTGGGAGAGGAGGTTGTCAAAGGATTTCTGTCCGCTCGAATCGACCCGCTGGAGAACGGCGCCACACCCGCTGATTTGGCTCCGGCATCTGCCGCTACCTTGCTTGCGCCCGATGCCGAAGAGAGTGCGCGCACGCTTCTTTTGGAAAGCCTGTCGAATCTGCATACCGATTCTTACGTCAAAACAGCAAGGGCCCTGGCCGTTCAGGACTCCGTCGGACGGTTGGAAGACATTGCGGTTCCGACCTTGGTGGTGTCGGGAGAACTGGATCGATTAGCGCCAGTGTCGCTCGCCCGGGAGATGGCCGCACGAATTCCTGGCGCATCGTTGGCCCTCATTTCCGGAGCCGGTCACATTTCGAATCTCGAACGTCCCGAGCAGTTCAACAGAGCGCTATCGGCTTTTCTGTCGACACATTCAGGCGTGGCCACGGAACTCAGGTGAAACTTCTTCTATCCTCTTTGCGGCTGGTGGGGACCCTTGCCCTAGTCCTTTGGCCCTCGGCCTGTGCGCCGGCGAACCCGGGTCTGGAGAGATTCGAGGAAACGGAATGGGTCGAGTTGGGGCCCATTGTCGTCGAATCCATGTCGGGGCAGAGAAGAGGCGCTGATGTAGACGCGACCGGCGTGTTCACACGAGGTGAGGACCGGATGACGCTTTCGATGGCCATCTTTTTGGGTCCCCCGGCCCGCTTTGTCGAAGGAAGACACACCTCCCGAATTGCAGGGGAAAACTTTGAAGGCATGGTATCGGCTGAGTCCGTCACCTTTCTCGGGGGACAAAACACAGAACCGTCCCTTGGCGGTGTGTTCGTGTTCGAGAATCCGATGGACGGTGTGAGATATCGGCTCCGCTTTCCCCCGACACTAATAGCCCGGCCGGTAGCGGCGGATGGCTCGTCGCTCCACGCTTTCTCGCGTATAGGCCACGCTCTTCATCTCACCCCGTGCAAAGAGCGCCGCCTGATCGGCGTGATGGGGTGAGTCCTCCCGCGTGCTCTGACCGTATCCGAGGATCGAATAGGCCCGTGGAGGGTCCGTAAACTCTACTGCGATCACCCATCCGTCGCCGCCGTCCACACGGCGCTTGCCGTCGTTGTCGTCTGCGAAGTTGAGGACCCGGAAGCAACCCAATGCACCGGGGCATCCGCCGACCGGTTCGTCCACGCTACCGCGGCGGACTCTGTGGACCGTACCCCAGGCGACATCCAAAGACCCAAAGCGCCGCACCGTTTCGTCGAGGGCATCGTCAAACAGGCGAGCAGCGAGATCCGGATATGCCAGGCCGCGAGGCGTATCCATCGGTCTTTCAGCCGTCCAATCTTCGGCAAACAGATCCGCGTCGTCGGGGTCCGGACCGCCAAGCGTCTCGGTATAGATCCGCCACCATTCGGTAAAGAGTACCGATCCCAGGCTCTCCGGGGTCGCCGTATTGTCCCAGCCTTCCAACAAGGCGAGCCCTTCACCCCTGAGTGCATGCGACCGCGGTAGGGTCTCGTCCAGTTCACGGACCGCCTGAATCAGTTCGTTCTTGACGCGGTCCGCCAGCAGCATGCGGTAGCTATGCTTGAGCCGGACGACATCCTCGAGCGAAAGGCGCGCGTCATTTTCTAACAGCAAAACGGAGTGCTGACTTCGCAGTCCGAACTCGTTCTCTTCGAAGTAGTCGGGATAGTCGGCTGGATCGAGCGGCTCGCGCATATTGGTGAACCATGGACCGTCATTCTCGTCGCGGACGTAGCCACCCGCCGGGTTTAAGAGTTGGGGCAGCGATTCCAGGTCGTGAAGCTCTGTCCAGATCTGATCCATCCGCGCGGCCGGAACGGCCAGATCTTCTCCTGCCGGATGTGGACGGATGGGAATGGAGGCGTTCCAGATATAGAAAATATTGCCTTCGGCGTCCGCATAGGTGAAATTAGAGCCCGGATGAGCGCGCAAGCGCATCGCCTCGGTCCACTCTTCAAGGTTCGTCGCCTGTATCAGCCTGAGGAATTGCTCGCCGGCACGGAACTCGCCGTCTTGAGGCGTCCGGAGGACGTAGATTCGACCGTGCTTCTGATAGATGACTGGCCCCAGGGCGGTCGAGAGCCGTTCCCGCGTTTCCATGGAGTATCCATCGCCGTCGCGATAAGGCAGTGTCAGCGATTCCCGCTGGATGGGAACGGATGCGCCATCGAGAAGGTAATGATTCTCCCGGTACGGGTCGGCTTCGAGCGCGTAGACTTCCGTGCTGTTCACCGAGTTGTTCGTTGTCGCGAAGCCGAGCTGAGAATTAAATCCACCGATGATCCCCAGGGGACCCCCGATACGGAAGTCGCCATAGAAATCCAGGCGACCGGGGACGACGGTGTGGACCTCCCAGTAGCCCGCATCCCAGCCCAGGTGCGGATTGCGCATCAGGATCGCGGCATTCGACACCGTACGACCCGGTGCCAGAGCCCAGGCGCTGGAGCCTTCTTCTGTAGAGACGTCCCAGAATTGAGGGCCTGAATCGTTCTCTTCATTCACACTGAGTGCCAATCGTTGACCGGCGTTTCTGTCCGGATCAAGGAGGGGAGCTTCGTCCGCCTCTCGAATGCGCTCGACCCAGCGGCGCACCTGGCGGGGATTGGGCCGATAGACGTACAGTGCCGCCACATCATGACCCGTGAACTCGGGAAGCATCCATGAGGGGAACTCGCCCGGATAGCTTTCGATGTAGCGGTTTACTCCGGCCGCAAAGCCTTCGTAGACGTCACGCGTGCTGTGTTCGAGTTGGAAATAGACTTCTTTGGCGAGCAGGTAATACGGTCGACTCTCAAAATCAGAGTCCAGCGCGCGGCGTCCTTCGTAGCGAGCCAGTTCTCCTCGCGCGCGGATCATTCCCATCGCCACGCGGACGCCGTAGTCTTCGAGTTGGAGGTAACCGAGCGCATAGCCCAGCGCCCGGAGGTTGTCCGCGTAAATGTGCGGCACACCATAATCTGTGCGAAGTACCTCCACCTGTTGGGCCAGCGTCTCAGGCTTCAGTTGAGCCAGAGGATCTCTTGAGGGCACGGGCGGACGAAGTGTCGGCGTACAGCTAAACAGCAGCACTGTTAAAACAGATACGACGCGAAATCCGATTCTGTATCGCGTCAGGGATGTGGGGAAATGAAGAGCCGGTTCCATAGTGTGCGCTCAGCGAAGGAAGACGAAGTATCCGATCGCGGCCAGGACGGCCATGTACAGGAGGAGACCGACGGGGAAAATCCAGAGCGATCGCAGATCGCCTTCGGGCTTATCACTCATGTCTGATCGCGGAATCCTGGGCCGGTCATTTTCTTACTCTGAACGCACGGGCTCGCGCCTTTACTCTGAAAGCAGTTCACCCGCACCGTCGGGCGGATGCGGGTCATTCCGGAGTCCGCCTTAACTTTCACTCGATCCCAACAAGCCTCGCCATCAGGATGATGGCGAGGGTCGCCGGTCGTTCAGACCACGCGTGGAACGCGACAGCAATGGTCATCTGAAATAACGACCGAGCGAAATCTTATATCGCGAACTTCTAACCGAGGTCGCTAGTCTTGAGCGGCGATGGCGCGAACATGCTGTTCCAGAGCGCCGTGCACCATCTGGATCATCCACCTTCCACCAGTCTGCTGTAACACGACGCTTGCCGTACCCGCCAAGGTTAAAGGCTCGTCCTCGAAGATTTCGTCGAGTGTGTAATTGAACGAAACCCATCCCGTGTCACCCATCACCTGGCCGCGCATGCCGGAGATTGCAAGTCCCTTCGGGGCATCGCCACCGGTGATTTTCCCGATCCATGCCGTCACCGGTAGCCCGTGGCCGTCTTCGTCGAGATAGATAGCGCCCGGGGCTGTCATCGTTTCCAGACCATTTGCGTTCTGACTATTTACCAATTCAACGATTCTATTCGCAGCGTCCTGCATTGCCTGCGGGACGGAGGCCGGCGGTGCTGCCCTCTGTGCGAGAAGGGAGGTGCTCGTCAACAGGACGAGCGCGATAACGAGCGATACAACTTTGAGTTTTTTCATAGGGCTCCTTATTCGGACTGAATCATTCTTAAGAAGGTAGTTTTTTAGATCAATCTTTGGGGGAATTCCGTGCTTAACAGATTCGTGCGGGTCCGATCCGATCATCTTTTTACTCTGGACGCCTCGGCTACCGCGTCTTTGCTGCTGAAAGCGGTCCACCCGCACCGTCGGACTGGTGCGGGTCCTTTCTGGGAACCACTTTAGCATTCCTCCCGTCCCTATATAGGCCTCGCCATCAGGATGATGGCGAGGGTCGCCGGTCGTTCGGCCAGGATGACCGTATGAACGACCGAGCGTATCTTATATTGCGAACTTCTGACTGAGGACACTAGTATGGATAGTCAGAGCAAAATTGACAAGCCATCGACGGTCACTCTGGTAAGAGTCACACGGACTTACGAAGCACGGCGTCGCTTTCTCGTCCCAGATGCGCAATCAGTCCGGGTAGCGCTTCGATGTCGTCCAGGGATGTTCGAAAGTTGACGATGCACATTCGGAGTGCGAATTTCCCTTCAACGAGCGCATTGGAAAGGAAAGCTTCACCGCATCGTTCGAGACGCGTGAGGAGATCCGTGTTCAAGCTGTTCAGGTAGTTTTCTCTCTCGTCGGGCGGCATGGGAGGATCCATGCCTGGGTCGAGGTCGGGCGGCACGTATCGAAACGTGGTGATGCTGAGGCCATGGGACAATGCTTCAAACTCCGCATGTTCGTCGACTAAATTGTAGAGGTGGGCCGCGAGGCGGATGTCGTCAGAGATCATCGTCCGATAGCCTTCGGCCCCAACCTGACGGAAAGCCAGCCAAACCTTGAGTGCCCTGAAACCCCGCGAGTTCTGCATACCAAGATCGAAATAGTTGAGGGCCTCTTCTTCGAAGTGGTAGTAGGAGGGGTGATAGGAGAAAGCGTTCTTCAACTGTTCGAAGTTGCGGACAAGTGCGCATCCCGCCTCGAGCGGCGTATATAACCACTTATGAGGATCGACGGCGACCGAGTCCGCATCCTTCAAGCCCGCGAGATCCTCCGGAGCGCCTTCGACGAGTGCCGCGAGCGCACCGTAGGCCCCGTCGACGTGAAACCATAGTTCCGCTTCCCGGCAGAAGGCTCCGATCTCGCCGAGAGCATCCACGGCGCCGGTTCCAACCGATCCGGCAGTGCCGACGACGAAAAACGGGCGGTCTCCCTGTTCGCGATCCTGGCGGACCTGGGCATCCAGCGCCTTGAGATCGATTCTTTGTTGTCCGTCTACCGGAATCCATCGAATCGCATCGGTGCCGTGACCGAACAGGTCGGCGGCCTTCTGAATCCACGTGTGAGTGTCCACCGATGCGTACATCCGCAGGCGAGGAGGGCCACCGGTTCCGACTCCTGAAACGCGGAGGCCGGGACCAGCGATCTCCCGGCGCGCCGCGAGGAAACAGACGAAGTTGGCCATGTTGCCGCCGCTGACGAGCAGACCGCCGCAGTCGGTGGGATATCCGATGAATTCGGCGATCCAGCGGACGGTTTGCGCTTCGATTTCAGTGGCGAGGGGTGAAAGTTTCCAGGCTCCAACGTTCTGATTGATGGCCGCAGCGAGGAAGTCGCCGAGTACTCCGATCGGTGCGGGACTCGACGTGATGTATGCGCCAAAACGGGGGTGGCCATTGAACAGGCTATGGTCGAACAAGGCCTGGGTAACTTCTTCCAACAGGCGACGCGACTCGACAACGTCTTTTGGCATGGAGCCATCCAATCCCAACAAGAGTTTCACCTCATCCGGATTCTCGGCGGCAGTGATGGCCCTTTCCGCAATCGTATCGATGTGGCCGGCAATTCGGTCGACGAGTTCGTAGCCCACCTGGCGAAACTCTGCTGCGCTCATTTCAATCGGTGCTTTTCTCCCGCGCAGATCCTCAGGTGCGCTCATCCTTCCTCCGTTGGGCGCAGGCCTTCAAAGAGATCGGTTTCTGCTTTCTTACCGCCATTCACCGTACTGAATACGCGGTAATATTCCTGTGTTCCCCAAAGTGCCTGGTGGTGTTGATCGGAAAGCTGTCCGAGTTGTTCGTAAACGCCCATTTGCGTTTCGTGGCAGCTTACGGCGCGCCATACGGTGTTGGCCACCGACTGCGTCTCGATGACGGTCGTGATCGCCCAGTCGGGCCAGGGAGCGGCCTGACGTTCCACCCCGTCCACGGTGACGACCAATCTCTTGAGAGCGGCCTGATAGGCGTCCCACTTGGGCCCGCTCCAGGCCATGTAGTAAAACTTCGACACGCGGTGAGGCTCCGGCCCGGAGCCGGCTGCACAATCGGGGTCCGCCGCTCTGAGCAGGGCTGCTGTGGCCAGCTGCGAAATTGCGATGTGATCGGGGTGCCCGTAGGCGCCCTCCGGGCCAAATGTGGCGACGACCTGGGGTTTTATCTTTCGGATATATTCGGCGATCTTTTCCTGGGCCTCGATCGGGTCCGCACGGTCGAGATCCCCGTCGATATAGTCCAGAAATTGCACCTCTCGAATCCCCAATTCTTTAGCTGCCCGGAGTAATTCCCGTTCGCGCGTTTCGCCAACGATGCGCATTTCGGGTTTTACCTTCGCATCGCCGAAACGGCCTCTCTCGCCCCGTGTAGCCGTAATCAGAAAAGTTTCGATGCCTTCGCCGGCGTACTTGGCCAGGGTTCCACCCATCCCCAGGGATTCGTCGTCAGGGTGGGCCAGAACACACATCAGTTTTAGTTTTTCGGACATGATTCGGGCTTGAGGACCGTTATGAGACGACGCTTAGAAGATTATCAGGGCAGCCACCGCTATCAACGCGGCGAGTATCCCGCCAGAGAGGATCAGGTTCCAGACCCGTTGCCTCTTCTGAATCTTGAGGAAGGTTTCGTCCTGTGCATTCAGCATCTGTACCAGCATTTCGATGTTGCGGTCCACAACGGAAATACGTTCGTCCACAGCGCTCCTCCATTCAGCCACTTGCTGTGCATCGGTAGGCGCAGGACGCCTTTTCTGTGATGCATTCGACCGCAGGTCACGGATGATGTCCTGGCCAAGTTCCGTCGTGGCGGCTTCACGGATCAGGCCCAGCGCCAAATGAACCCAGCTCATCGTTCTTCCTCACCGTCGTAGAATTCCAGCGGATCGATCCTGTACTGGGCCCATTCCCCGGGTTCGTCTGAACCATTGAAATAACTGCTGACGGCGTCTTCGCTCATGTCCATCGCGGTAGGGATCAAGCTCAATGTACTGCTCACCAGTTTTCGATCTTCGGGCCGTCGGAAATGGGCTATCAGTCCCAGCACATGAGCACTCAACAGTGCTCCCTGCCCGGGGCTTTTGAGGTGTCCCCGTAGAAGGTCGAGCACTGTGTTCCGGGAATCTGTGTGCAATACAGCGATCCCTTCCAGTCCCGATGCAGCGAGACTTCGAATGGTCGAATCAAGCCCCGAATCTTCCAGGACAGATCGGAGTGGTTGAATGGCATCGGGTCCAATGCGCGCAAAGACGACAGGCAGCTCTTCGAGGACGTCTTCGTTCTGCGTGCTGTAGGCGAGTAAGATCGAATCGATCAATGTTGGTAGGGCGCTGGCGGCTTTCATGATTCCCAGCAGCTTGACCGCGTGGAAAACGGCGATACGTCCGGCTTCGTCTGTATGCCAGAGACGGACGTTAGCCAACAGCGTCCGCAAATCTGGGATGAAGTCCGCCCCGCGACCGAGTATTTCAGCTACGGTTTGAGGACTGAGGCGCGCTTCGCCAGCAAGCAATCGGGTCAGCAGGTCTCTGTTCGCTGTGTCCATTGGTCCTTCGGGGAACGTGTGCCGCTCCCTGCCCATGATCGTAACTCTTACGCGCGGTTTTGCGGAACAAATCGCCTACGCCCAGTGGCCGGTAACAGAGGTATTGATAGCAGCGTTCGGAGCGCAACGGGATCGAATGCGAGGCGCGCCGCCCGAGGCAATGCTCTTTCATTCCGAGAAGGTGCAACGACGCAGACGGTCCCGTTGGGCCCGAACCCTTTGGGCCGATGGGGGTTGGGGGCGATTTCGTCGTTGCGAGCCGTCATCGATGTCAGAGCATCGATTTCCGTCTCGCGCCTCGACCTCGCCGGCAAGACCCATCGGCGCTGCTGTCAATACCTCTGTTACAGGCCACTAGTATGCCATTCCCTGCGCCAAGGTCCACAATGACCGAATCCGCGTTCGGGACGCAGCTTTCAATGAGAGATTTGCATGGCCCTTCGGGGTAAGCCCGCCCGAGGGAGGCTTAATTGGCGACACAATTCTCGAAGAGGGGTCTCATAGAGCTATAAGTTGACGGTTAATGTGAAAGATCAAGACATACGACATGTGATCCGGACTCTCCGCAAAGAAGTCCGCCGCTGGCCTGTGCCTGCGATTGGTCATTATACGCGGACACCGTTTACAACTCTTGTGTCCTGCATTCTCAGTTTGAGAACTCAGGACCGAACCACGTTCCAAGCCAGCGAGAACCTTTTCAAGATCGCCGATACGCCGGAAGCGCTCGTCAAACTATCGTCCAGGAAGATCGAAGGTCTGATCTATCCGGTTTCTTTCTACCGGGTCAAGGCTCGCTCGATTCGCAAAATGTCATCGATTCTGCTGGAACGCTTCGGCGGTGGTGTTCCCGACACGCTGGAAGAACTGCTCACGCTTCCGGGTGTGGGCCGAAAGACCGCCAATATCGTCGTGACCCTGGCGTTTCATAAGCCTGGAATCGCTGTGGACATTCATGTTCACCGAATCTCCAACCGTCTTGGGTATGTCGCCACGCGGGGGCCGGATGAAACCGAGATGGTCTTGAGAGAGAAACTGCCCAGGCGATATTGGATCGTTCTCAATGATCTGCTGGTGGCCTTCGGCCAGAATCTGTGCAAGCCGGTCAGTCCGCACTGTTCCATCTGCCCGATCGCTTCCTACTGCGAGCGCGTCGGAGTGAAGAGAAGTCGTTAATTTCGGATAAGCCGGGCGAGAGCCTGGAGCAGGGTGTGGGGCAGTTGTGTTTGCTCGGAGAGCGTTATCAGTTTTTCGTCACGGGTCGTTTCAAGAGATGTGTCCAGGACGTGGCGGCATGCGTTGCAACCATCAGTCGCGTAAACAATGCCCGAGAGTTTTGAATATGCGATCAGCCGAATGGATTCGCTGTCTCTCTGTGGATGTCCGTTCGTCTGATAGCCGCCTGGAGCGACCAACCAAAGGTCCGGTTCGTCTCCGCCATCGGCTGCCACAACCCGTCGTATGGAGCCCACGTCGAATTCGATGAGCTCGTTCGCCGCTTCGGACAAGTGATCTTCACTGGTGTAGTAAATCTTCATAAATCGATAAATCAAGGGGGACTAACCCGGGTGCCTCACCAGCTTATATTTCCAGTTCGCTAAGGCGTCAGCCGTGGTGGTGAACACGTTCCTGTGTTCCCCACGGTCGGCGTCTTCTAGTTCGTGCGTCACATAGGATATATGCAAGTCATCTTAGCACAATGAAATCAGCACATTTCGGCCCTCAGCGAATGGCGGGTGGTCGCCTTCTGGGGGTTTTTTGAAGGAGCGTTTCACGTATTTGGCGGATATGTTCGGGGCCGGTTCCACAACAGCCTCCAGCGACATTCAACCAGCCCTTGTCGGCAAATTCTTCCATTACGGAAGCCATATTGTCGGGCGACACAGGGTAGTGGCCTGACGGATCAGGAAGTCCCGCGTTCGGGTAGCAAACAAGGAATGCGGTCGCGATATCGGCAAGTTGTTCCATGAAAGGTTCCATCAAGCGCGGACCAGCCGCGCAATTGATTCCAACACCAAACAAATCACGTGAGGAAACCACCTTCCAGAACTCCTGGAGCGTTTCCCCTGAAAGCAGCCGACCTCCCTCAGTGATTGTTGCCGAGGCAATAACAGGAACGCTGTTGCCCAGGTTCCGGAAACATTGCTCGAAAGCATCCAGCGCTGCGACCGCGTGGCGGATATCGAAAACGGTTTCCAGGAGCAGGAGGTCGATGCCGCCGTCCAGAAGGCCGCGAACCTGTTCGAAGTACACATCGGCCGCGGGTTCGGGTGCGGAGACCGCTCCGGCCACGAATCGTAGCCCCTCAGGCGCAGTCTCTTCCATTCTGTCCCGGACGCTGGCAGCGAGGCCGGCCGCGCCGTGATTGATCGCGTAGACCTGATCGGCCAGACCGTAACTGTCCATTGAAAGGGTGTTCGCTCTAAAAGTATTGGTCGTGATGATGTCGGCGCCGGCCTCGAAGTACTCCCGGTGGATCGATCGAATCAGGTCAGGCTGCGTGATCGAAAGCAAGTCGTGGTTGCTCATGAGCGGACGGTCGTGGTTTCTGAATGGCTCACCCCGATAATCCTGTTCGCCAAGACCGAGCGTTTGGATTCGCGTCGCCATGCCGCCGTCCAGGATCGCGATGCGCTCCTCAAGAAGACGCGAGAGAGTTGCCCCACTGTCCCGGTTCCTGCTTGCCGCCGCTTCCATGGCTTCCATTCTAGGAATTTCAACGGGGCTTAGCTAATCGCGTAGTAAATTGGAGGACGGAGGGTTGATGGGAGACAGTCCTAGCGTAAGTGCGGCGCCGGCCGTTCTGATGGTCCGTCCGGCGGGATTTGGGTTTAACGAAGACACCGCGGCTACCAATCAATTTCAGACTCGGCCGGAGGCCGCAGCCCTGGAACGGCTTCAGGAGAACGCGCTTGCGGAATTCGACTCGCTGAGGGATGCGATCCGCGGCTCCGGTGTCGAAGTCGTTGTTATCGAAGATCGTCCCCAACCCCGAACTCCGGATGCCCTCTTCCCCAACAATTGGCTGTCGTTTCACGCCGACGGCACCATCGTGTTGTATCCGATGTGCGCTCCGAGCCGTCGGTTGGAAAGACGTGAAGACATTATCCCGATACTCCAGGGAAGTTATGGGTTCGAGGTCAGACGTGTCGTCGATTTGACCCATCACGAACAGGCGGGCGGCTTCCTTGAGGGGACCGGCAGCATCGTGTTCGATCATATCGATCGCTCGGCCTACGCCAACCTTTCAGCCAGAACTCACCCCGACCTCCTCGCCGAGCTTGGTAAATTATTGGGATACGACCCGGTGGTGTTTCATGCCACGGACGGGGACGGAAACGACGTCTATCATACGAACGTCGTCATGAGCATTGGGACCGGCTTCGCGCTTGTAGCCGCGGAGGCCATTAGCGACTCCCGTGAGCGCTCAGCGCTCATGGGCCGCCTGGAGGCCACCGGTCGCCGCTTGATCCGGATCAGCCTTGACCAGATGGGACGTTTCGCCGGGAACGTATTGGAAGTCAAGGGCAGGGACGGCAGTCCTATCCTGGTGATGTCGACCACGGCACGGGCGGCATTTGAACCGGACCAGCTATCGATACTTGAGGGGTTCGTCGAGATCGTGGCGTCGCCGCTCCCGACGATCGAAACCGTTGGCGGCGGAAGTGCCCGCTGCATGCTGGCCGAGCTTTTCCTGCCGCGCCGGGAGGCAAAAGAGGTTTTATAGACTCGCGAGATACCGGGGACCGCCGAGAGCCCCGACGGCTCGTTCGATCTGCTCCACTCGACCCAGGACATAATCGGAAGGACGGAGGGCTGACATTCGTTTGGGACTGGGCAGGACGGCGACCAGGGTTGCCGCTTCGCGGAGCGTGAGCCCGCGCGCCGACTTGCCGAAGATGTGTTCTCCTGCGGCACCTGCCCCGAAAATTCCCGATCCGAACTCGGCGACGTTCAGGTATACCTCCAGAATCCGCTGCTTGGGCCAGAGCAGTTCGATCCACAGAGTCAGGTATGCTTCGGCTCCCTTTCGGACAAAATTTTGTCCGGGCCAGAGGAACAGGTTCTTAGCTACCTGCTGGGAAATCGTGCTGGCCCCGCGGACGCGGCCCCCATCGCGATTCGACTCGAGGGCATCGGCAATCGCATCCAGGTCGAAGCCATTATGGAATGGAAACTTTTGATCCTCGGCCGCCACCGCGGCAATCGCCAACTGTGGCGATATTTCAGACCATGGAATCCACCGATAATGGACAGGACTGTCGCTGACAATGTTCTCTCGGATGACGAAGGCCGTGGTCGGCGGAGGGATCCAGCGCCAGGGAAGAACGATGACGATGCTGGTGACGAGAGTCAGGAGGATGGACCACACCGCAAGTCCGAAAAGACGCCGCACGAAGCCCCGCGGCTTTGGCGTCGGGCTCGACCGTGTATGTCGAAACAGTTGTCCGTCTATCATGGATGAACTCGTGGCGGAGGGATGGCCGCCGCCCACCTTCCGCGATCTATTCTAGTGGAACTTCAGGAAGAAACTTAAACATCAGAGTCCCCACGAATCTCCCCACAATATCAGCGGATGTGTGCAGGACCGATTTAATTTCCTGTGCGCTTCACTCCACTCCGTCCCTGTGGGGAGGTTCGTGGGGACTCTACTCGCAGTCACTTCAAGAGAGGCGCATCAGGTCAGTCGTAATAGGCCGGTGACTTTCTCATGGATCGGTACAACGTGAGGTCGTGTTGGATCCAGAGATCGGCTCCCGTAGACTCGAGGAACTCTTCGGTCGACGCGCGCGATTCAACAGTCTGTTCCAGATTTACCTCGAAGTTGGGATAGGTGTCGAAAGTTCTTTCACCGCTGAAGTGGTAAAGATCGCCGCTCAAAAACAAAGGCCCGGTGTTCTCCAGCCGCACGAACAGCGACTGGTGTCCTTCCGTATGCCCGGGCGTTGATTTGATCAGGACGGTTCCGTCGCCGAATACGTCATGATCTCCATTCAGGATTAGGGTTGTGCTGTTCTCGACCGCATCGTAGTTCTCGAAGATGGCGCTCTCCCGGGCTTCGCCGCTGAACATGGCCGCCCGGCCCGTGGCCTGAACCAGCCACGTCGATCCGGCGTAGGCGTTCATGTTCGCCGTGTGGTCGGCGTGGTGATGGGAGACGGCCAGATACGTCACGTCCGAAGGGCGATAGCCGATCTCATCGAGCTGACTCTCAAGTGTGCGTTCGGCTCGATTGCTGTCGAGAGGATATTCCGTCCCCCGGGGCACTTCGGTGATGCCGGACTGAAGGAGCCGATCGGGGAAGATGCCCGCTTCCCACAGGAGGGAACCCTCCGGATGCACGATCAGATAGCAGGGGTCGGCGAAATCCGTTGTCTCCACCTGATCCAGGGTAAGTCCGTATCGGGCCGGGTTCAGGTCGCCGCGGTTGAGAAAGCCGCAGTCGAAGACGTACATGCGAACGCGGTTCGCCTCCCGCGGGGCGACACTTTGAGCCAGGCCAGAGGTGGTGCCGACGCAAAACATTAGGAAGGCGACAAGTGCCGCCCGACGCTTGTTCAAAAATGCAGACATGGCAATAGATCAAGGACGAAACAGCGGTTAGTCTACGATTTCCGTTTCATTGAGGCAACGAATCAAGGCATGCAACAATTACGGGGACAGAATAGTGTCCTAAATCATCCCATCGTTTACAGCGTTGTTTCTTCTAGGGCGGCCGGTTCTTATGGAACGGATGGGGCACAAGGACCGCAAAACGAGGATGCGCTACGCTCACCTGTTGATGGATCACAAGGGGCAGGAGGGCGGAATCACCAAGAGTCGGACCAGAGTCCCCACAAATCTCCCCATTAGGGAAAGTGGCCCGAGTGATTGCTTTTGCCGAGTAGTTTAGAATCAAGTAAGCCTGGGTGGCGGAACTGGCAGACGCACCGGACTTAAAATCCGGAGTCCTTTACGGGACGTGCGGGTTCGATTCCCGCCCCAGGCATTGAAGCTAAATGGCTTAAAGTCTTGAGGTTTTTTGCAGAAGCGGTCTGATTTCGGCATTCGTGCCCGATTTCGTGCCCATGCACTGGGAGGTAGCCGACTAAAGATGGCTCTGTGCTGAACCGCCGAAGTCTCCCGATCGCCGTCGGCCCGTGTTAACACTCTCCTTTCAACTGCCGATCCTAGATTTGCTTCCGATGAACTGTATCTCTTGCTGTTTCAATGGAATACTCGACCGTCCGGGTTCTCCAATTCTCACTGTCCGAAAAGATCTTTCAGATCAACCGGTCGAAGCAACACCTGCGTTTAATGTCTCTGCCGGATTAGCGAAGTCCAGCGTCTCACGGGGTCGCCCGTTGAGCTTCCTTGCGATCATATCCAAATGCTCCTGTGAGTGAACCGACAAGTCCGTCCCTTTAGGGAAATACTGTCGGAGCAAACCGTTCGTGTTTTCGTTCGAACCCCGTTGCCAGGGGCTCCTCGGATCGCAAAAGTAAACGGTAATGTCGGTGGCCAGAGTGAACCGTTTGTGATTGGCTATTTCCAAACCGCGATCCCAAGTCAGTGATTTGTAGAGTTCGGTCGGGAGTTTGTCTGCGTGTTCGATCAGCGCGTTGATGACGGTTTCAGTTTCCTTATTCGGAACCTTCACCAGCATCACGTACCGGGAGAAACGTTCGACCAATGTCGCAATGTAGGTGTTCTTCGAACCCGCTATGAGATCCCCTTCCCAGTGTCCGGGGACCGCGCGATCTTCAACCGAAGCCGGGCGCTCACGGATCGATATGAGATCCGGGATCTGCCCGCCACCCCGGCCTTTGCGACTGGCATGCCGGGACCGGCGAATCGTGCGTTGGGTCCGTAGATGCTGTGTCAGTTCTTTCTTCAGAGCCCCGCAGGCCTGGATGAAAAGGCTGCGATAGATCGTTTCGTGTGACACGTAAAGTGACTCGTCGTCTGGATATTCGCGTTTCAGCCAACCCGCAATCTGTCGCGGTGCCCAATCCTCCCGGAGCTTCTCTTCGACGAGCCCGCGTAACCGGGGATAGCGGATCAGTCGACATCGCTTCGGGCGGTGAGCCCGTTCCCATGCGCGTTCATCCGCGTCCAACGCTCGATAGTTATCATAACCGCCATTGCGACCGATCTCCCGGCTGACTGTGGAGGGTGCACGCGACAGCGACTCGGCAATTGAACGGATCGATCCCTTTGCGGCAATGCCTCTGGAAATCTCTTCACGCTCGGCGAGCGTCAGCGCCCGCTTAGAGCGGCATCGTGTCCTGGGACAGATTCCACCATACGGTGCGATCTGACCATAAACCGACGATCCCTCCTTTCCGAACACACGTCCGATCGCTTTCAGACTCTCTCCGCGCTGCCAGCGAATCCACACCTCGTCTATATCGGCGAGTGTGTAGCCTCGCCGCACCCGGTCTTTACTCTGTTTCTTCCGTCGTTTCTTACGCATACACTCCACCTCCTCCTTTCAGGTACAGTGTTGCATCGATCTGTTGAGACCACCCCGATTCTCGGGCGTTGACACTCCGCTTGGCAGCACGTGAAGAAGTCCAAGTCCACGCTGAAAAAACGGGGGCTACTCCTTGTCGGAGCTGAACATGTCCACCGCGAAAGAGAACGATCCGTCGGGTTGCCGTCTGCGGATTTCAAGATACTTTCCGACATCTTCGACTGGATTCGATGCACCTTCGGGCTGGATGGTCATCGAGTAGGTGCCACGCACGTAGATCAGATCGTCGCGTCCGTCGATCTCGTCAATTCCGATTGAAAAGCGCGTGACCGTCGGAAAAGTCTCCATGAAAGTACGAATCTGTTCTCGGCTCTGGACAGCCGGGTGGTTGGGCGGCATCAGAACGGCATCAACTGTGTATAACTGGGTCAGTGCTTCGAAGTCACGGTCCACCATCAGTTGTGCAAAACGATCGCTGGTCGCTCGGATGGTCGCTAGATCCTCGGCCGGGAGGTTGGCCGGTGCCGGTTGAGTCATATTGAATCTCCTTAGAGTAAGGTTAACGTCAGGTAGCAAACAGCGTAGCCTAGCTTCGGATTCAAGAATGATAATACAGCACACTGCGGCGAGGCCCTGTGCCGGCAACTGAGGCTTCGGTATTTTGCGAGGGGTGGGCCGTCGTTCCTCTCTGTTCGCTGCTGAAATCCATTCTCAATGCCCGAGAAGTCCTGTTCTAGGACAATGAGATTTCCGCCATGTCACTGTTCCACAAGGGCGTTTCTCGGGCGCTGACCTTCTGATTGCTTCTAAATTCCACACTTAGTATCTTTTAAGCGCGCCTTTTAGCGTGAAGCAACTCAATCATGCAAATCGTGATAAATTCCGTCCTGAATAGCGACGCCGAAGCGCCCGCGCTCCTTGTCGAGGATCTTCGAGCTTTCTTTCGGGATCTGAGGTAAATAAACGCGGATAGTACGTTCAAACGGCCAGTCAGTGCTGCAAAATCACAGGTGAAATTTCTATGCTAAATCTCAAGGGTCAAAACGCCTGCAAATTCTTTCGTAGCTGCGCGGTATCGATCATTTGTATCGGCGTTTTTTCTAACGCGCGGGCGCAATTACCAATACCGGCGAGTCATGATTTTGAGGTCGTCACAGTTGCCGAAGGTCTAATTAGCCCCTGGAGTATGGCACTCCTACCAAACGGCGATATGCTCGTAACGGAACTCGGCGGCACACTCAGGATGATACGTAACGGCGAGCTGCTACCGGACCCGGTAGAGGGTGTTCCGGCCGTTCAAGCCGTGGGGCAGGGTGGAATGCAAGAAGTTGCTGTACATCCTGAATTTGATTCGAACCAATTCGTGTACCTCAGCTACTCGAAGCCGAACGCCGACAACTCCATGGCAACAACCGCATTGATGCGCGCGCGACTCGTGCGCAGTCGACTCGTCGATGCGGTTGAGATATACGAGGCAACCGCTTGGTCGGACGCACCCGGTCATTACGGCGCGCGTATCGCATTCGATGACGAAGGCTACCTGTATATGTCGGTTGGCGACCGAATGGCGGGTTTATCGCTTACGTCGCTAGATCAAGGCATGGATCCGGATCTGACAGGACATCCGTCGCAAGATCCATCGACGACACAGGGATCGATTATTCGACTTCATGACGACGGTACGATTCCCCAGGACAACCCGTTTGTCGGTCGTGCAGGTTTAGCGCCAGAGGTTTGGAGCTACGGTCATCGCAATCCACAAGGACTAGCATTTCAACCCGGGACAGGCGTCTTGTTTTCAACAGAGCATGGACCCCAAGGGGGTGACGAGCTCAATCTAATCCGTCGTGGTGCGAATTACGGATGGCCTGTTATCGGCTATGGTGCGAATTATGTTACCGGTACTGAGATTCATGCATCACGATACCGCGGTGGTATGGAGCAACCGGCGGCATTCTGGACGCCGTCGATCGGCATTTCGGGCTTACTTTTCTATCAAGGCGATCAATTTCCGAATTGGCAAGGCGATGCTTTTGTCGCTGGCATGGCGGGCGACTATCAACGCCTTGTGAGAATCGCCTTTGATGGACAAATCGTGACTTACCGTCAGCCGTTGCTCGTAGGTGAATTCCGCATTCGCGATGTTCGCGAAGGACCGGACGGGTACATTTATCTTGCACTCGATGATACCTCCGGTCAGCCGAGTAACATCGTTCGGCTCGAACCGGTAGACGAATAGACGGTTGTTCTCGATTGGCTCGAAGAACTCAAAGAACGATTGCCGGTTCCCTGATTTTCGAGGTCAAGTCCTGATAAATCATCTTCGCGGACGTTGAGAACCCCGGTTTTTGGGCTTTTTCTCATAGTCCGACAAGATCGTTTAACAGGCGCTGAGAATTTGATAGCACCTAAATCCCTCCCCTAGTATTCTTTACCGAGATTTTCTTTAGGCCCAAAGGAAGCATCCTATGCCCCTTGAAACCGGCACAAAACTCGGTCCATACTAAATCACCGACCCGATCGGTGCGGGTGGTATGGGGGAGGTGTACCGGGCCACCGATACGCGCCTGGGCCGCACGGTTGCCATCAAGGTTCTGCCCGAACATCTCGCCGTTGATCCCGGACCTCGGGACCGCTTCGAGCGTGAAGCCAAAGCCGTCAGCAGCCTGAACCATCCCCACATCTGTGCCCTCTACGATGTTGGCGAGCAGGACGGCACGCACTACCTCGTCATGGAACACGTCGAGGGCGAGACGCTTCAGCAGAGATTAGAGAAAGGACGACTGTCACTGGAGCAGGCGTTGGAGTATGCCATCCAGATCGCCGACGCTCTGGACAAGGCGCACCGGCAAGGCGTGATCCATCGAGATCTGAAACCCGGTAACATCATGATCACCGCCTCCGGTGTGAAACTGCTCGACTTCGGACTTGCCAAACTCCTGGGCAACACGGGAGGTGTCACTCCGCTTTCCCAGATGCCCACCGAGGCCGGCTCCGAACCCCTCACCGCCGAGGGGACGATCCTGGGCACGCTACAGTACATGGCTCCCGAACAGCTCGAAGGTCGAGACGCCGACTCGCGGACGGACATCTTCGCGTTCGGGGCCGTCGTGTACGAGATGGTTACGGGGAAGAAGGCGTTCGAAGGAAAGAGCCAGGCGAGCCTGATCGCCGCGATCATGACCGCCGAGGCGACGCCTGTTTCGAGCCTTCAGCCGATGTCGCCGCCGGCGCTGGATCGCGTGGTCACGAAGTGTCTGGCCAAAGAGCCGAACTGGCGATGGCAGACCGTGCACGACCTGCACGACGAGTTGCAGTGGGTTGCGGCCGCTGGCTCGCAGGTCGGCACGCTGGTCTCCGCAGCGGCTCCGCCACAAGGAGCTGGCTGGCGGCGAGGCGCGCCGCTGGCACTTGCGGCCATGCTCGGGGCACTCGTCGTCGGGCTCGTCGCGTGGAGTCTGCGGCCCCCAGCCGAGTCGCGGCCGGTCACCCGGTTCAACTACGACCTTCCTGCCGATGCTGCGTTCAGAAATAACAGTCAGGGTGTCATGGCGTTCTCCGCGGACGGCCGTCACTTCGTCTACAATCTGGCGACGGGACTCTATCTGCGCCCGATGGGCGACTTGGAAGCCCGGCTGATTCCCGGGACCGAGGCAGCCCTGAGCACTCCGTTCTTCTCCCCGAATGGTGAATCGGTGGGGTACTGGCAGGATGGTGTATTGAAGCGCATCGCCATCAGCGGTGGAGCACCGGTCGTCATTGCGAACATTACGTCAAGTCTCTTCGGGGCGAGCTGGGGGACTGACAACGCGATATTCTTTGGCCAGCCTGAAGGCATTCTGCGCGTGTCTGCCAACGGTGGCACACCGGAACTCGTCATCCCGGCCGAGGAGGGCGAGCAGATGGACGGCCCGCAGCTGCTGCCCGACGGGGAGTCGGTGTTGTTCAGCGTGACCACCGCGACGGGTGGCGATCGCTGGGACCAGGCCCAGATTGTGGTGCAGTCGCTCGGCACGGGCGAGCGGACGATAGTGCTGCAAGGAGGGAGTGCCGCCCGCTATGTGCCCTCGGGGCATCTGGTCTACGCCCTGGGCGAGGTGCTGTTTGCGGTCACGTTCGACGCCGACCGTGTGGAGGTCAGCGGAGGACCGATCTCCGTGGTGGAAGGCGTGGCGCGGACCGCCAACGCGGGAGGTGCTTCAGCCGCGGCGAACTATGCGGTGTCCGACCGGGGCGCGCTGATCTATCTGGATGCTTCGGCGAGGTTCGGCGTCGGGCCGCTCGTTACCTCGTTGCGCTCCCTCGTCTGGGTGGACCGACAGGGTCGGGAAGAGCCGCTGGTCGCGCCCGCGCGGGCCTACTCGTATCCGCGCCTGTCCCCCGACGGGAGGCAGGTGGCCGTTGATATCCGCGATCAGGACAGCGAGATCTGGGTGTGGAACCTGGACCGCGCCACGTTGTCGCGTTTGACCTTCAACCCCGAGTTGGACCGATTTCCTACGTGGTCGCCCGACGGCCGACGCATCGCGTTCTCGTCGCAGCGCGACGGCAGCGGGGGAAATCCCCACTGGCGGGCGGCGGACGGCACCGGCTCGGTCCAGCGGCTGGCGGAACAGAGCGACCGCCAGGTGTTCCCGACGTCCTTCTCACCCGACGGGACGAGCCTGCTCGTGTACGGCGATGTCGGTGGCAGCCAGCAGGACGATATCGGCATTGTCTCGCTGGAGACCGAGGGTGGTGTGACACCGCTGCTCGAGACGACGTTCGGGGAGCGGAACGGGGAAGTGTCGCCCGACGGGCGCTGGCTGGCGTACGAATCGGACGAGTCAGGGCAACCCGAGATTTACGTGCGCCCGTTTCCGAACCTGGATGGTGGGCTTTGGCAGGTCTCGACGGGCGGCGGCACACAGCCGGCGTGGGCCCGCACCGGCCGCGAACTGTTCTATCGAAGTGGTGACGCCCTGATGGCGGCTCCCGTCCAGACGGCAGGCGGGTTTGTGCCCGGGAACGCATCGGTCGTATTCGAGGGGCAATATGCGGAGGGATTTGGCGGGCGAGCCTACGACATTTCGCCCAATGGCCAACGGTTCCTGATGGTCAAGGAAGTCGCGACCGACCCACAGGATGCCGCGCTGAACCGATTCATAGTGGTGGAAAACTGGTTCGAGGAACTGAGGCAGCGCGTGCCCGTCCCCTGAATCGCGAGGTCAAGTCCTGAGAAATCATCTTCTTGATGAGATGGACTCCTCTTGGGTGACTTAAACGGCATCAAAGTGCCAAAGTCACTTTGAGCCTCGCATGGTGCGGGCTAAACACGTGAGCGTGTTAACAAAAAGGAGTCCGAGATGAAGGATAGAACGATCGCAGTGGATCTGGCAAAGAATGTTTTCGAGATTGGGATTTCAGAGCGGCCCGGACATTTGAAGGAGACGTGCCGTCTGAGCCGAGGGAAGTTTCTTGAGTTTTTCGTGGATCAGGAACCGTCGAGAGTCGTGATGGAGGCCTGTGGGTCATCGCACTACTGGGGGCGGGAGATCGAGAAGCTGGGACACGAAGTAAAGTTAATCTCAGCGCAGTATGTGGCGCCCTACGTGCAACGGAACAAGAACGACCGGACGGATGTGAAAGGAATGTTAGAGGCGGATCGCAACAGCGCAATCTATCCGGTACCGGTCAAGACGGTAGCGCAGCAGCAACTGACCGCGTTGCACCGGCTGCGGTCGGGGTGGATGGAGACGCGCACGTCGCGCATCAACACGCTTCGGGGACTGCTCCGGGAGTTTGGTTGCGTTATACCTACTGGCGCGCATCATCTGGTGCCGGGAGTGATGGGGTTGATCGAAGACGCGGATGTGGAGATCCCCAGTGTCGTTCGGGAGATGTTTCACCAGGTCTGTGAAGAGATACGTGAACTGGAAGCGCACATGCGGTCGGTGGAAGAACAACTGAAGGCACTGGCCCAACAAACACCGGATGTGGCGCGTCTCCAGACGATTCCGGGAATCGGCCTGTTAACCGCCACGGCGCTGGTGGGCTTTGTGGGCGACATTCACCGCTTCGGCTCTTGCCGCCGCTTTGCCAGCTACCTGGGACTCACACCCCGGGAGCGTTCCAGTGGAGAGCGACGGCGACTGGGGAGAATCAGCAAACGCGGGGATTCCTATCTCCGGATGCTGTTGATCCACGGCGGCCGCTCTCTGTTGTGGAGCGCGCACCGGCGGAATGCGAAACCGTCACCGCTGCAGCAATGGGGCCTTCGGATTCACAAAACCCGCGGTCACAATAAGGCGACGGTGGCGCTGGCCAACAAGCTGGCCCGCACGGTTTGGGCCGTCTGGAAACGTGGATCCCAGTATCAGGCCGACCGCAAGGCGGCCTGACACAGGGATCGAATATCCTTTCAGCGAACTGCGATGAGATCGAGTTGATGACGCACCGGTCGGACCGGCGCGGGGATAGGCCGACAACGTCCGTGGCCCTTTTGAGGCCGTCTTTCTCGGTTGGCCCCCCGCGCGCGAAATTCATCATGGCCCGGAACACAATAGTTCCACTTAAGAGGCCGGAGATACGGGTGCAGTCGACCAGTCATGCAACCTGAAACCGCAGCAGTACTCTGAATAGAATTTTCAGAAAAAGAAGACAGGAGAGTTGCGCCTACTTGACAAGAGTAGTCCAGATACGGACGTTGAGAATTGGCAAAAATAAGGCAGCTGCCCTTTTCTTTTCCAATAACCCTCCCATGTAGTTAGACTTACCATAATTTTCGGCTGACCGTGAGCCGGTATTAGTAGAACACGCACTCGGTACGTACCTAGCGTGAGCCGAACCTGTTTATTCCGGCAGCGCGAAGACGTACACGGCGTTGCCGCCGCTTGCCGTGTCCGCCTCGGGAGTCATGCTCCGGGCGAGCCGAGCGATCGTCGGGCCGCCGCCAGCGGTGATAGCAATGTACTGGCGGCCGTTGATCGAATACGTCACGGTGCCGCCGAGAGCTTGCGCGGCAAGCCGCGTCTGCCACAACACTTGGCCGCTATCGGCATCAAGCGCCCGCAGGTATCGGTCCATGGAGCCGTTGAACAGCAGCCCGCCACCGGTTGCAAGGATCGGCGAGTAATTCGATACCCGCGTCTCCCAGCTCCACAAGGTCCTGCCGGTCTCGACCGAGATCGCGTCGATGCGACCGACCTTGTCCTTGCCGGTTGCGAACTTGCCGACGTTGGTGGTGTTGTAGACGAACTCCGGCGCGGCATCACGATCGGTGCGCGCCGTCGAGTCAATGCAGAGGTTCGTCAGTTGCACATACATCACGTTGGATCTCGGATTGTATGCGCCGCTCGGCCAGTCACGGCCACCGCCGTACGTCGGGCATACGTGATAGGTCTTTCCGACCTCCTTGAGCACGACGTCCTCATTTACCGTTACCAGTCCCTTCGCGTCTATACTGGCGACGAGGTTCTGCTCGTTGGTCTCCCTCGCCCAGAGGAACTCGCCATTGGCGGCATCGAAGCTCCAGGCGATGCCGGTCTTGCACGGGACGCCGGTCAGCGTCTTGCGCGGCCCGCGACGCGCGTCCGGATTGACCGACAGCATGCCAGCGGGGTCCGGATTGACCGGCGTATTGATGATCATCATTTCGAAGGTGCATTCCTGATCCCAGTTGTCGCGCGGGAGCACCTGATGCTTCCAGACCACTTCACCCGTCTTGGGCCGAACTGCGAAGCGCGTGTTGGTGCCGGCCATAGTTGCGCCCGGCATGTTGCGTTGAGCCTCTGAGGCGGGGCCGACGCCGCTTGATCCGTAGTAGACGAGATCGATTTCGGGATCATAGGTAAGGTGACCCCAGACTCCGGTCATCCAACGGCTCTCGAACGGCGAGCCCGCCCAGGTCTCGTCCCCGGGCTCGCCCGGGCGGGGAACCATCTCATTGCGCCAGAGCTCCTGGCCGGTCTCGGCGTCGTGACCGGTAACATAGCAGCCGTGGCCAGCCACCTGGCACGTGCTGCCCGCGACGACCACACCGTTAGCCACGATCGGGCCGGTTGAGTTGCTGACGTAGAAGTCGCCACCGCGATCGGTTTGCCAAGCCTGCTCGCCGGTCTGGGCGTTCAGCGAGACGACGATATTGTCCCAGGTCACGAAGTAGATGTGGTCGCCAAAGAGCGCGATGCTGCGTTTGCGTTGTCCGTGATTGCTGCGGAACGACTCGACTGGCGGCAGCGGTTGCCGGTACTCCCAGAGGAGGTCGCCATTGGCGGCATCGATCGCCTGGATCACGTCGTTAGGATTACCCAGAAACATCACGCCGTTGTAAACGAGAGGCGTGGCCTGGTTGATGCCGGGCTCCATGACGCGCGCCCAGATGAGTTGCAACGTCTTGACGTTGGTCTTGTTGACCTGGTCGAGAGTACTGTAGCCCCAGCCTTGATAGTTGCCGCGATAGATCAGCCAATCCTCTGGCCTGGGCTCCCGCAAGGTCTGGTCGGTCACTGTGACGAAGTTCGGCACGGTTCGCAGCGTTGTTGTGGTCGGTATCTCGGTGGGCGTCTGGGCATGCCCCGTCGAGCTTAGGGCGCATAGCAGGGCCGCCCCCAGCAGGGATTCCTTGATCGGACATCTCATCGCACTCTCCCCTGGTTTCGTTAAGTTGGAATTTCCTTTTTGAACAGCTAATTGGGAGAAATTATACGCCGAACTGCTTTCGTTGCGATTGTGTCTTATGCGGTCTCGTTTCCGATGGTGGAGGCACGGCACCGATTTGGGCGAGAGACGGGAGCGAGTTGTACTATCGGAGTTTATCTGGGAATCTTGTGGCCGTCCCAATTCAAACTAATCCCAGCTTTGTACAAGGCAGGCTGCGCGAGTTGTTTCCTGTAGCTGGATTCCGAACCTCCACTAATGTCTCTGGATACGACATCGAGGGCACAGGCGAGCGATCCATCATAGTGTCAGTGGGGGAGGACGCGAATGATACATCCTCGCAGCAAATCAACATCGTCCTGAACTGGTTTGAGGAACTCAACGAACAGGTCCCGGTTCCCTGATTTCCCAGGTCAAGTCCTGATAAATCATCTTGTCGGACGTTGAAAAAAACTCCGAATCTTACTCAATTCTCACAGTCCGGCAATGTCGTTTGAACTAAGCCGCATTCGCGGCGGACGCTTTGCGTGAATGATGAAGGACCGGGCCTGACTGAGAGAGGGTATCGGGTTGTAGAGATACAGGAGGTATATCTCGATGATCCGAATGACGCCCAACCGCAGGTTGATGCTGGACGAGCTCCAGCGACGGAACTACGCTCCGAGAACAGTACAGACCTACCTGAGAATCCTGCAGAACTTTGCCCGACATTTCCGTCGAGCGCCCGACCGGTTGGGTGCCGACCAGATTCGGCAATACCAGGTGCACCTGTTTCGAGATCGAGGGCTGTCGGCCCGGACGGTGAGCCAGTACGTGGCCGCATTGCGCTTCTTCTTCGTCAAGACTCTGAAGCGGACCTATCTACTCGAACACACGCCAATGCCGAGGCAGGATCGGCGATTGCCGGTCGTGCTCTCTCGTGGGGAAGTGGTCCGATTGATCGAAGGGTGTCGCACCCTGATGCAGCGGGCGATGTTGATGACGCTCTACGGGACCGGGATGCGTCGCGGTGAACTGGTGTGCCTCAAAGTAGCGGACATCGACAGTGCGCGAATGGTGATTAACGTTCGGGGTGGGAAGCGGCGACGGGACCGGGCCGTGCCGCTGAGTCCACGGCTACTAGAAACCTTACGCGCCTATGCGCGCTGGATGAAGCCGAAGACCTACTTGTTTCCGGGCATGAAACGGCGCCGCCGGGTCGATGAACCGATCTCCACGAAGATGGTGTGGCGCGCCTGCCGGGAAGCGAGCGAGCGTGGGGGGCTCCGCAAGCGAGTCTCACCCCACAGCCTCCGGCACAGCTACGCGACGCACCTGTTGGAGGACGGCACCGATCTCTACACGATTCAGCTCCTGTTGGGCCACGCCGACCTGAAGCACACGACGCTGTATCTGCATCTGTCGAGCCGACACTTACAGGCCATCAAGAATCCGTTGGATCAGATCCCGCTGTCGGATTCCATTCGAGTCGGGATGCAATGACCCGGCCCACCCTTGAGGTGGCCGATATCATCCGTCGTCATGGTTCCGACCTGGTAGAGCATCGCCGGCTCGATCGGGGACAGTTACGCGTCCTCAACTCTATCCAACAGTGTCGCACCGCGGCACTGGGAGGTCACCGGGACCGATGCTCGGAATCGAACTGCGACTATCGCGCCCTCTCCTACAACTCGTGCCGCAACCGGCATTGCCCGAAGTGTCAGACTCGTGCCCGTGACCAGTGGGTGGCGGATCGCACCGGGGAGTTATTGCCCACTCGCTACGTGCATGTCGTCTTCACCCTGCCCCAACCCTTGGCGCGGTTGGCTTACCAGAACAAACGTGTGATCTATGACCTGCTGTTTGGGGCCAGCGCGGCCACACTCGAAGAAGTTGCCGCCAACCCGAAACATCTCGGTGCCCGGATTGGCGTGCTCAGCGTTCTCCACACCTGGAGTCAGACGCTCTCGCATCATCCCCATATTCATTGTGTCGTTCCTGCCGGTGGCCTCTCCCCCGACCACACCCGATGGTTTCAGGCCCGCCATCGGTTTTTCCTTCCGGTGAACGTGCTGAGCAAAGTCTTTCGAGGCAAGTTCTTGGACCGGCTTCGGCGATCGTTCAAACGGGGAGAGTTATGTTTCTATGGCGATCTGGCGGCATTGAATGATCCGAAACGATTCGCGGCCTTTATCGGCCCCCTCCATCACATCGATTGGGTCGTCTACTCCAAGCGTCCTTTCGGCGGGCCCACTCACGTCCTCCACTATCTGGCCCGTTACACCCATCGGGTTGCCATCTCCAACCACCGGCTCGTGGATCTCAAAAACGGCCAGGTCACGTTTCGTTGGAAGGACTATCGGCGCGGGCACGCACCCCGCAACATGACGCTTCCGGCCACTCGGTTTCTCAAGCGCTTTCTCACCCACACTCTGCCGCGCCGCTTCGTTCGCATCCGGTTCTTCGGCTTCCTCTCCGCCCGCCATCGCGGCACACTGCTGCCTCTGTGCCGCCATTGGTTAGGAGGCGGCGCCACTCCGAGTGAAACACTCGAATCAACCGACCCTCATCCCAACACATGGCGCTGTCCCAACTGCGGCGCAGCCATGACGATCGGGGAGCGGCTCACCGCGGCCCAGATCCGGTGGGAATTTGAAAGGAGGGCCTTTGATTCTTCCTGACACCCGTCTATTCGTGAACCCTTGGCGACGTGCTCGGGCACGTTCAGCCGACGTGCGTCTGGTGGCTCGAATTCACATCGATCACAGCGCTTCAATCGTTGGTCTCAGACATCATGTGCCTCAAACTCCCAGCTTCTGGCCGACTTTTCCATTTCCATCCGGGCGTACACTCGGCCCACTTCTACGTTTTCGAGACCCGAAACCGCTTTCAAACTCCATAGTCGCCTGACCTGTGGGCGGCTTCCTTCAAACGCCCTCATCGAAAGTAACCCGGTCATTCATCATCACTTGTCCCGCACGCCTCGCGCCGGGTTACTCCCGATAAGAATCTAACGTTTGCGAGGACCTGAGAATTTGATAGCACCTAACTCACTCCTCTAGTATCTTTTACCGAGATTTTAGCGGTTCTTTCAGTCGCACACTTTAAACATGGAAACTGGCACCAAACTCGGCCATTACGAGATCAGCACACTCCTGGGTAAGGGTGGTATGGGAGAGGTGTGGCGTGCGCGGGACACCAAACTCGGGCGTGAAGTTGCGATTAAGACACTGCCCGAGAAGTTTGCCAAAGATGCGAATCGTCTCGCACGCTTTGAACGTGAAGCAAAGTTGCTCGCCTCTCTGAACCATCAGAACATCGCTGCCATTCGTGGATTCGAGGAAATCAACGGAACGCATTTCCTGGTCCTGGAACTTGTCGAGGGCGACACGCTAGCCGACCGCATTGGTCGAGGGGCAATTCCGGTCGAGGAGTCTCTGAAACTAGCCTGCATTTCTCAAGAGATCTAAGGTAAACGAGAGACGGAAGGAAGTGTAAAGGACCGGAAAAGGCCGCCCTGTCTGGCATAGAAGGTTGTGCGAAGAACTTTCAACACACAGACGGAGGCGGCCTTTAACATGACAGAGTGTAAAACAGAACGGGTTCAATTTCACGCTTTAGGTTCACGCGAAGTTTGCGGTCAATTCGACGGTGGGGACATCAGCTCGGACGCGGGCGGATTGCTGCTGCGGGAGGTGGAGAAACGGACCGGGATCCTGAAACAGTTTGCCGGATGTTTCCAGGATTATCGGGATCCGCGATTTGTGGAACATCGCATCGAGCCACTGGTGGCGCAACGGGTCTACGGATTGTGTTTGGGCTATGAGGATCTGAACGATCACGATCAACTGCGTTCAGATCCAGTCCTGGCCGTGATGGTCGATGAGACCGATCCGAAGGGGCGAACTCGGAAGCAGGAGCGGGACCGGGGCAAGGCGCTGGCGGGCAAGAGCACGCTGAACCGGCTGGAGCTCTCGACCGAGGGTGCGGCCAGCCACCCGTACAAGAAGATCGGGCGGGATGAAGCGGCGATGGATCGATTGATGGTGGACGTGTTTCTCCAAGCCCATCGGCGAGCACCACGGCAAATCATCCTGGATCTGGATGCGACCGACGATCCGATTCACGGGAATCAGGAAGGCCGCTTCTTTCACGGCTACTACCGGCACTATTGTTATCTGCCGCTCTACATCTTCTGTGGGGAGTTTCTGCTCTGTGCCCGGCTGCGATCCTCTGACATCGATGGTGCGGCTGGAACGGTGGAGGAACTGGAACGGATCGTGGGCCAGATTCGGCAGGAGTGGCCCCGAGTCCAGATTGTGATTCGGGCCGACTCGGGTTTCTGCCGCGATGAGATCCTGAGCTGGTGCGAGGCCCAGCACCGTGTCGATTACGTGATCGGACTGGCGAAGAACAAGCGGCTGCTCCGCGCGATTGAAACTCCGATGGAGAAAGCGAAGCAGCGATTCGACAGGACCGGAAAGTCGGCGCGCGTCTTTAAGACGTTTCAGTATCGGACCCTGGACAGCTGGACCCGAGAGCGACGCGTCATTGGCAAGGCCGAACATCTGGCCAAGGGAGCCAACCCGCGGTTTATCGTTACCTCGTTACCGAAAGGCCAACCCACCCCAAAGCAGATCTATGAACAGATCTACTGTGCTCGTGGGGACATGGAAAACCGGATCAAAGAGCAACAGCTCGGATTGTTTGCCGACCGGACCAGCACGGCCACCATGCGCGCCAATCAACTCCGGCTCTACTTCTCATCGGTCGCGTACATGTTGATGCAAGCCTTGCGACGGCTCGGATTGCAGGGTACCGAATTCGCGCGTGCGCAGTGCACCACGATCCGCCTCAAGTTGCTCAAGATCGGAGCGCAGATCCACGTCACCGTCCGCCGGATCTGGATTCGGATGGCCGGCGGGTATCCCTATGCCAACGTGTTTGCTCAGATCTACGCGAACCTCCAGAAAATCCCGCTACGTTGTTAAACGTCTCCGCTCGGACATCCCACCCGTTTCGACCTTGGTAGGGATTGCTGTCTCTGTAATCCGCTTTCACCTTGCCATTCTCTTCAACACCAATCACTCAGGCTCCGTTTTTCAGCTCAGCTGGCCTCTTTGCTCCCGCGACACCGCTCACGACCCCTATCCCGTCTACCCATTGCTCGTTTCGCCATCATTCTTGAGAAATGCGGGCTAGCCCTTCAGATTGCTGAAGCCTTGGAAGCAGCTCATGAAAGCGATGTGATTCACCCGGTGGAAGAACGTATTTATGAAAGATCTGTTCTGGTGTCAGAGTGTCGGAGTATAAGAGTCGTAATCCGAGGTAGCTAAAATGGAAATCCCGGTCAGAATCATGTTGGGACTTTGAGAGAGAACTGCAATGAAGAAAACCACTTCAGACAGAATCGCTGGTTTATCACCCACAGAAGATTATGAAGAGATTGTTCGACTATTAACCTACACGTTGTTTCCTTGGGATATTGAAAAAGCGTTAGAGTTCGCCCTATTCCGAACATATGCCACACCGTCTATCTCAAGAGTATTGGCAGCGACCGGGGAGTTTTCCAAGAGACCACGTAAACGGTATGACGATACTGAACTCATTCTTTCGGAAATCAGTGAGCATGGCATCGAAAGTGAAAGAGGGGGTAAAGCCCTTGCTCGAATGAATGAAATGCACGGCCGCTTCAGAATCAAGAACGTTGAGTATCTTTATGTCCTATCGACATTTGTTTTTGAACCAATCCGTTGGATGGAGCGATACGGTGCGCGCCCCTTTACCGAACTAGAAAAGCAGGCGTGGTTTAACAAATACGTTGATTTAGGTAGCCATATGGACATTCAAGATCTACCCGAAGATATGGCTTTATTTGAGCAATTCAACATCGACTACGAAAAAGAACATTACAGGTTCGTCGAGTCCAACCGAGTTGTTGGTGATGCCACCAGGGATTTGTTTTTGGGATTTTACTTACCTAAGTTTCTATTTCCTTTAGGTAGACCGTTTATGTATTCCTTGATGGATGAACCGCTGGTAGCTGCGTTCCAATTTCCAAAACCGCCGGTGTTTTTGCGAAAAACCGTTGCTGCACTGATGAAAATGCGGCGGCTGATTCTGAGTGCGCTACCTGAAAACGAAAAACCGAAATATTTCACTCAAATAAAACGTCCGACCTATCCATTGGGTTACAGTATCGAAAATTTGGGAACTTTCTCCAAATCACAATCAAAATCCCGTCTCTCAAAAGCAGGTTCGGAAGCAGCGCCGAATGAGAGGAGCCCTTGAGTGCCTACGATGTCTCCCCGGACGGGCAGCGTTTCCTGGTCATCGCACTTATCGGAAATGGGGAAGGAGACGCACCCGCACCCCAGATCATCACTGTGCTGAACTGGTTTGAAGAACTGTAAGAGCGCGTGCCGGTCCCGTAGATGACACTGAAAATGATTCTCAAGTCCTGCTAAATCATCTTCGCGGACTTTGAGAAACCTGCCGACTGAAATCATTGCTTCCAATCCGCTCGTTCTAGAGCTAGGGCTGCTTGCCAGAAGCCGAATTCTGGGGCGTTGCATGTGGATCGGTAAACGAAGCGGCGTTACTCGGGACCTAAAGTCTTTTCTTGCCTCGAAGTCCCATCCGTAGTTAACCTTTCCCAGATCTGCGGATAAGCGGTATAAGCAGGGTCTGATGACTATGGCAGCACAGACATTGTTGTCGTATGGGCGCTATGTCAACCTGCGCGCGGCCGCAGGCCGTCGCGCGGAACTCGGTCAGGCTGCGCCCGGTATCGAACGGCGGGGCTTTCATCGTGGACGGGCTGCCAAAGTGCAGAATAGGCGATTTCTCCCCGACGGAAGCCATCGTTACGAGTCCCGAGCTCGGGGCGATTCTGGCGGATATGATCGGGAGCCAGTCGGGTGCTCTGCTGACGGGCCACGGGGTAGCGCTTGCCGATTCTTCAATATATGGTTTGGTGAAGAAAACCTATGACCTGCGCATGAACGCCTGGATCCAGCAACGAGCGATTTGCTGGGTGGGCAGATTAGTTATCTTGACGGGGAAGCGGACACGCTGCTGCCAGCCCTCGTGCCGAACGGATCTGGCGGCGCCGGCGCCGCGCGCTTCTGGGAGTACTGGAAGCGAATGGTGCCCATCGACTTTTAGAATGTAAACCGAGAGTTAGGGTGGTGGCTGTGCTGAAAAGAACGTTGCTGATATGTGTGGCGTGGGCGGTTTCGGCCGGTTTGGCCTCGGGCGAGATAGGAGGCCAGGGACCCCAGCAGCCTGGTGGACGAGGAGGGGCACCGTCGACTTCGACGCCGCCTTCGCTAAGAGGGCGGGTGGTTACGAACGCACCTCAGTTTGAGGTCCATCCCATTGAAGTCCGCCTCGAAGATGTGTCATCCCGTGTGTTGGAAAGGGCCTATACGGACGGGGCGGGAGATTTTAGCTTCTTGTC
This sequence comes from Terriglobia bacterium, assembly GCA_965218085.1. GTDB lineage: Bacteria > Acidobacteriota > Terriglobia > 20CM-2-55-15 > 20CM-2-55-15. Next base: position 2,950,907 of record CBDCKF010000002.1, read on the forward strand.
ACCTTTCAATTCCGGTTCCTCTCTCTTCTTCGTGATTGAAGTGGACGGGTTCAAGCCGATCCGGCAGCGCGTGGAAATGGAGGTGACCCGGAGGCAAGGCCAGGAAGCCTTCCCCACGACGGTTTTCCTGGAGCGATCGAATGTCGTCGCCGTTCGGCGCGACGGGGTTGACCCGAGCGCGGTGGACTTGCGCCAGTTGCTCGCCGACATTCCTGCAGAAGCGATCGAAGAATTCAGGGAGGCGGCAGACGAGTCTGAAAAAGGAAATTACGAGAACGCGGCCGAACACCTCGAAAAAGCGGTAGAGCTCGCCCCAGACTATTACGACGCTCAGAACGCCCTGGGCGTCGAATACACGCGACTCGGTCGCTACCGAGACGCAGAGAGGGCCCTGGTGCTCGCGACAGAGCTGAACCCAAACGTGGCATTGCCGCTAATCAACCTCGGTTTCCTGTACCTCCAGGTGAACGATCTGCAGGGTGATGCGGGACAGATCGAAGAGGCGGCCTCGACGCTCGAGAGAGCGGTGGAGTTGCTGGAGCGCGCAGCCGAACTGGAGGCGTTGTCTACCTCCGCGCGATATTACCTTGGAACTGCACTGTACAGGTCGGGCTCGTTTGAACGCGCCGCGCTGATGCTAGACCGCGCGCTTGAGCTGGATGTAGAGATGGATATGGCCAGACTCATCTTGGTCAACGTCCAGGTAGCCCAAAGGGATTACCGGGGTGCACTGGAACAACTGACAGCGTACCTGGAAACGAATCCGGAAGACCCACGACGTGAGGCCTTCGAAACAATGAAGGCGGAACTCGAAGGGCTGTTGGAACCCTAGCAGCCCGTGGCAGAAGTGAGATTCTCTGACACAGTCGTAACGTCGGATTCGATAGCCACGTTGGGCTCGATATCCAGCTGACGGAGTTCATGATGCGTTTGAAGCGCCATCTGGACGCAGAAGAGCACGATTTGAGCGGCAAAGTATGCCGCAGACCGGTCCTGCAGGCTCCGTGGCGTGCCCTGCCCGAACTTCTGGCGCAGGATCAACGCCAGGTTCAAGGCCGCGTAGTGAACCAGGATCCGTTTCAGGATATTTTCCCGTCCTCGAAGGTGAACCCGTCGCATGCCGCCGGTTTCCAGACCGTGAGCGAAGGGTCGTTCCAGCATCATGCCGCGATGCCGCAACAACTCCTTGCCGCGTTCTCCACGGATTCGACGGCGATTGGCATAGACAGCCTGTTGTTCGTCCGGCTTGTTCTTCCAGCGGCGACGGCCCCGATCCGGTTCCGAGATGTAGGTGCGTATCCCCAATTCGCGAAGATCGACCATCGTTTCGTTGCTGTGATATCCCTTATCGGCGACGACTTCAGAAAACCAATCTTCTCGAATCTGCGCTTCGGTTTTCGGGTTGCTTGCCAGCTTCTCCATGTTCTCGGCCGTGCGGATCAACGTCTCTTTGATTGTCGTCGTATCCCCGGTGGCAGCACCCTGAACCGTCACCCCCAGCACGACGCCGGTCTTCATATCCACAGCGTGTTCCAGCTTGTGAGCCAAATGCGTGCGGCCGTCTTTCATCTTGGTGATCTGCGCATCCGCGTCGTCGGGATGCACCCAGTCGTCGTTCGATCCCTTCTTCGGCCGTTTCCGGTCCAGTCGCGCCAGTTCGGCTCGTGTCGGCGTTTCAATGCCCGAAGCGTGGGCCAACTCCTTCAGAAAGTCCTCATAACTGTTCCTGGTGTCTCGCCGCACGATCGACCGCATTGCCGCGTTCGCTTCCAGCGTCGTCGCGTCCACGCCAACCGTCTTCCCGTCGATCAACCCGTGCCCGGCCAGCCGCTCCAGCATCCAGTGGAACACCTGGGCATGGGTTTCCAGATCGATCAGCCGGCGTGTCCGCGACACGCTGGAATGATCCGGGGTACCATCGGTCAGCCCAATGCCCAGAAACTCCCGCAGGCTCAGCGAGTCGGCACACCGCCAGGCGATGCCGCGTTCCGAGTCAATCCCTTCGAAGTAGCCGACCAGCAGCATCCGAAAGTACACACCCGGCACGACACCGGGCCGACCCATCACCGGGGCGTAGAACTTCTGGCAGGCTTCTTCAACAAACGGGTCGAATCCGTCTTCTTCCAGAATCCGGTTCACCCGTTCGTAGAACACGTGTCCTTTGGTCCGCGGCAACTCCTGTGTCGCGATCCACAGCGATTCCTGGCGTCGTCTCTTTCGTCCCATGCCCATATCCCGTCCTCCTTCACTCATCATTCTTCGCGATACGGTCGCATCGGGTCCGTTTGAATCTGTGAAGTGGACTTTAACCACGGGCTGCTAGCACTGTGTGCGGATAAGCGGAATAAGCAGGGTCCGAAGGCGATCGGAGCGCGGACAGTGTTGCCGTATGGGTGTTATGTCGAGGGGCACGCAGCAGAAGACCCGATTACTCCTCCCTAGTCGCCTAGCGTTTAGGAATGGGCAGCATTAACGACCCAAAAGTCGGCTTCGGGGAAGTCGGCGGAGACAGAGATAAGAGGTCAAGTCCTGATAAATCATTTCAGATCAACCGGTCGAAGCAACACCTGCGTTTAATGTCTCTGCCGGATTAGCGAAGTCCAGCGTCTCACGGGGTCGCCCGTTGAGCTTCCTTGCGATCATATCCAAATGCTCCTGTGAGTGAACCGACAAGTCCGTCCCTTTAGGGAAATACTGTCGGAGCAAACCGTTCGTGTTTTCGTTCGAACCCCGTTGCCAGGGGCTCCTCGGATCGCAAAAGTAAACGGTAATGTCGGTGGCCAGAGTGAACCGTTTGTGATTGGCTATTTCCAAACCGCGATCCCAAGTCAGTGATTTGTAGAGTTCGGTCGGGAGTTTGTCTGCGTGTTCGATCAGCGCGTTGATGACGGTTTCAGTTTCCTTATTCGGAACCTTCACCAGCATCACGTACCGGGAGAAACGTTCGACCAATGTCGCAATGTAGGTGTTCTTCGAACCCGCTATGAGATCCCCTTCCCAGTGTCCGGGGACCGCGCGATCTTCAACCGAAGCCGGGCGCTCACGGATCGATATGAGATCCGGGATCTGCCCGCCACCCCGGCCTTTGCGACTGGCATGCCGGGACCGGCGAATCGTGCGTTGGGTCCGTAGATGCTGTGTCAGTTCTTTCTTCAGAGCCCCGCGGGCCTGGATGAAAAGGCTGCGATAGATCGTTTCGTGTGACACGTAAAGTGACTCGTCGTCTGGATATTCGCGTTTCAGCCAACCCGCAATCTGTCGCGGTGCCCAATCCTCCCGGAGCTTCTCTTCGACGAGCCCGCGTAACCGGGGATAGCGGATCAGTCGACATCGCTTCGGGCGGTGAGCCCGTTCCCATGCGCGTTCATCCGCGTCCAACGCTCGATAGTTATCATAACCGCCATTGCGACCGATCTCCCGGCTGACTGTGGAGGGTGCACGCGACAGCGACTCGGCAATTGAACGGATCGATCCCTTTGCGGCAATGCCTCTGGAAATCTCTTCACGCTCGGCGAGCGTCAGCGCCCGCTTAGAGCGGCATCGTGTCCTGGGACAGATTCCACCATACGGTGCGATCTGACCATAAACCGACGATCCCTCCTTTCCGAACACACGTCCGATCGCTTTCAGACTCTCTCCGCGCTGCCAGCGAATCCACACCTCGTCTATATCGGCGAGTGTGTAGCCTCGCCGCACCCGGTCTTTACTCTGTTTCTTCCGTCGTTTCTTACGCATACACTCCACCTCCTCCTTTCAGGTACAGTGTTGCATCGATCTGTTGAGACCACCTCGTTTAACAGGACTTGAGATTTCAATAGCGTCTAACTCCCTCTCTTAGTATTCTTTACCGAGATTTTCACGGCTCGTTTCGATACGCACGAAATCATGCAATCCGGCACCAAACTCGGCCATTACGAGATCAGCACACTCTTGGGTAAGGGTGGAATGGGAGAAGTGTGACGCGCCAAGGACACGAAACTTGGGCGTGAAGTTGCCATCAAGACGTGCGGCCCGCGATGCGATCTATCGGCGCTTATGGCAGGCCCTTTCCGGAGAAGAGCGGGACGTGAAGTATTCCCGGTTGTCGCTCGATGACCGGCGTGCCATCGTCGAGATCTTGAGGGAGACGAAGCCGGATCTGCCGGAGTACTTCGTCGCTGATGAAGTCAGGGGAGCAGGAATTTGATTCGGGGGAGGCAAAGCTTCCGCAACACAAGTCTCCAGTGGGGAACAGGTCTGGCTAGCTACCGCCTCGAGCTTCGCGACGCTTCTCAGCCCCCTTTGAGGTGGAGGGGGCTCTGAGAAGACAGGTGCTATCGGAACACGAATGCTGTGTGTACCTCTAGAAGGGCGCCTGCAGCACCACGCCCAGGGGGACGTCGTCGATGAAGATGCCGTCGATGCCTAGCGACTGCAGAAAGCCCCAGCCCGGTGCATCGACGACGGTGAAGCTCCACACGCTGAAGCCCAGACCCTTCAGGGAGCTAACCAGGAAGGCGCCGCTGCCGGGCTGGGCCTGCTCGGCTAGGCCGAGGAAGGACACGTCCAGATCGACCGCTCGCGCGCCCAGAGCCAGGGCCACTCCCACGTACTGTTCCACCGACTGGTAGCCGGGTCGCTTTGACAACGTAAAAAGAGCCCACCGTGATCGAGTAAAAGGGACCCACCTCCAGGTTAATGGTTCGTAAGTAATACCGCCGCCGGGGCTGTGGAAAGAGTGGGAGCCGGAGGCTTCCAAGCCGCTGTGGGAACCCGCGGGCTTTGTAGCGGGTTTCCATAGGGGTGGCACTTTCCACAGCCCAGCGCGACCGCGTTTTTCACGCGGACTTTCTGGCGACGCGGGGTTTCTTCTTCCGTTTGCTGGCGGCGCCCAGACTTTCAGTGAACCGGATGCTTTCCCAATCGAACTGGTGAATCGAGCAGTGATGGGTGAGCCGGTCCAGCAGGGCGGCCGTCAGGGTGGCGTCACCGAAGACGTTGGTCCACTGCGCGAACGGCAGGTTCGAAGTGACGATCACCGAACCTTTCTCGTAACGATCCGAGAAGACCTGAAACAACAGTTGCGCTCCCTCGGCCGAGAACGGGATATAGCCCACCTCGTCGATGATGAGCAGCTCGAGGCGGGACAGCTTGGCCAGGTGCCGCTGCAACTGCCGTTCCTCACGGGACTCGATCAGTGTATTGACCAATCCGGCGGCTGTGGTGAACCCGACCCGGTAGCCCCGCCGGCAGGCCTCCACTCCCAGCACCGTCGCGGCATGGGTCTTGCCGGTGCCGTGCTTGCCCAACAGCACGACGTTTTCGCGCCGGGTGATGTAGCCGCACTCGGCATAGTCGCGGATCTCGACCGCATCCAGTGCCGGCCACTTCTTCAGATCGGTCGTCTCGAGGGTCTTCGGCAGCGGAAACCGGGCGGCGCGCAGCCGGCGCTGCACCTGATTGGCTTGCCGCTGTTCCAGCTCACGGCTGGCCAAAGCCACAAGAAAGCCGGCGTAGCCCTCGCCCGCTTCTTTGGCCTGCCGGGCGTGTTCCCGCCATTCCCGTACCATGGCCGGAAGCCGGAGTTGCCGCAACACATCGTCGAGGACGATCTCCTGGCCCGGCGTCATCGCATACCTCCGGCCAACAGGCGATCGTATTGATCCAGATCGGAGGCGGCGATCGTCAGGTCCGTGATGCCGGGCATCAACCCCGGCTCCAGGGGCGCATGGGCCTGGCTGGAACTCCCGGCACGGATCAGAATGTGCCGGACCGCGTCGGATTCGTAGCAGTGCGCATCGAGAGCGTGTTCGATGGCCGCCGAGACCCGGTCCAGAGCCCAGTGCTGGTGGAACTGCAGGATGCTGATAAACTCCCGCGTGCCGCGGCTGTACCCGTGCCGTTCCCGCAGCCGCCGCAGCAACGTTTCGTAATGCGCCGGCCACTGGGGCCGCCACTGCCGGATCGGCCGGGCACTCTCAAACGCTCCCACTCTCCGGCGGATCAGCTCCAGGTAGTGCAAGGGATCGATCTGCCACCGGCTATGACCGAACGCACGCGCATGTTCGGCCACTTTCTTCTGGTCGGCGTAGAAGCTCACCCGGTCGCACCCGATATGGGCCCAGAGCCGGCGGCCCACATAGGCGGTCGGTACCGAGTAGCGGTTCCCCTCCACTTGCGCGGTTTGGTACGCGCTGATGCGTACTCCGACGACCTTCGTGTTCTCGAATGGGGTGTCGGGCAATGCCAGTAGATGCTCCCGCTCTCCGGCGTGCCGTTCATCGATCGTGCGATTATCGGCCCGGCCACCAATCCGCCGTTGGCCATCGGACAGGCACCGCTCCAGCAGTTGATGGTTCAGATCGTCGAAGTCGGTGACCTTGGGGACCGGCACCAGGAAGTTCCGCCGCGCAAAGCCGACCAGGCCCTCCACGCCCCCTTTCTCCCGGCCCTGGGCCGGATTGCAGAATCGCGCTTCAAACGTGTAGTGGGCTCGAAGCGAGGTGAACCGCGCCTGCTCCACCCGCGCTTTCCCGCACAGAATCCGTTTCACCGCCGTCTTCAGGTTGTCGAAGACCAGGGTTGGAAACACGCCACCGTACCAGTCAAATGCCCGGATATGCCCGTCCAGGAACATTTCCTGCCGCTCCCACGGATAGGCGCGTACAAAGGCTTTGCCCGAGTACCGGGACCGCATGCAGAACAGTTTTACCTGCCGGTCTTCGCCGCCCATCCGGACCCAGGCCGTGCCCCAGTCCACCTCGGCTTCCCGCGCCTGCTCCGGATCCAACGGCACCACCGCCGCCGGCCGGTTCAGTCCCAAACGCACTTTCCGCTCCCGGACCCAGCGGCGCACGGTCGGTTCGGCTCCGGTGAAGTCACACTCCTCCACTAGGCGCTGCCAGATCCGGTGCGCGGTGTGCCGTTGCTTGACCGGTTGTTCCCGATCGGTCTTGAGCCAACTATCCACGACCCCCGCGACCGGGTCCATCACCGGACAGGCCGGTTCCTTCTCACGCCGATACTTGGGCTCCTGCCCGGCCAACACCTTCCGGATCGTCCGCCGTGTGTGACCCGTTTCCCGGGAAATCCGTCGAATACTTTTCTTGTACACACGATGTGCGGTTCTGACCATCTCGTACTGATCCATCCCTAACAACTCCTTGTCCTCCCATCCGACATGCCGGTTCATCCGGGCACGCCTCGGGAGGCTATCAGGGGTGGGTCCTTTTTGCTCGATCACGACCCCGTTAGGTGGGTCCTTTTTACGTTATCGAAATCAGCCGGGCAGGCGGAAGAGGGGGCCTATAGTCGCCCATTGCAATCCAAATCCCACATCCTTCGGAATTTCCGTGACTTCGAGGCCGGTTTCGGCCTCCACCACTTCCGCGGGCAGGAACTGCAGGATGGACATGGCGAGGGCGCGGGGCAGATCCGGTGCCACTTGGTTCGCGATGAGCAAGAGGGCCTGCACCAGAGCTAGCTCTGTCTCGTCGAAGGGATCGCAGAGGGGCGCCGGCGTCTTGATCTCGAGAGCAATCACCCCCTGGGGCGTGTCGCCCCTTCGCGTGAAGCTGCGCGCGACGTTGAGCACGTGCCGCAGCTTGGGAATGTTCGGATCGAGCGCAACCAGTTCCTCGTAGGTCAGGTCATTGATGCAAGTGAAGTCTGGCAGGAAGTCGTCGTGAAAGACCACCGCGTGGCCATCGACCGTGACCTGCACGTCCACCTCCACGATGCGGATGCCGCTTCGGTACGCCAGACGTACGGCCTCCGTGGTGTTCTCGATGGGACGGTCCGGATGCTCGCCCAGGTTGGCGCCGAAGCCGCGGTGGCCGAAGGCGAAGGGCACCGGGCCCTGGAGCACGTCCTCCAGCTCCCATTGGCCGCTCGACCCCTGCGCCGCGGCGGGAACGGGCTGAAGGAGCAGGACGGCCGCAGCCAGAAACGTTACTACAACAATCAGTGTTCTCAATTCTCTTGTGATGCCCATCATTCTTCCTTCCTCTGCTGGTTACTCAAGGTTCTTACAACTCAGCCTACTGATCGACCGCCCTAGATAACACAAAACAATAGAATCCGGCAAGTCGCCGTTTGGGAAGCCGGAGTGCCGGCGTCGCTTGGCCGTATAACCGGCTATACGGAGAAGTGCCCTCGCCATTCTCAAGTCCTGAGAAATCATCTTGTCGGAAGTTGACCTTCTGAACGCGGTGATCTTGCCGAAAAAGTGCTGAAGGTTGCTCCGCGACAATCCACATCCCTGTATAGTCGCGTACACTTCCATGTGGGTCTCGTCGGAAAGCCCCGTTTCAAGGGGGTTTCAAGTTACCGATATGGCGGTATTACGAGCATGTGACTATCTAATTGCCGTTAAGCCTCTACTGTAGTTTCATATACGGGTGAATAAGCCCAGATCGAAACTCGCACACTATGAAGTCGTTTCTGCCCTCGGCAAAGGCGGTATGGGCAAGAAGGCTCCGAACAAACCCAGCGTCTACAAGAAAGGCGAGGGACGCCTCCACCTGTTCTATGAGACCTCGCATTCACCCAGCCTGATCGAATTGGTGGGGGTGAATGAGGCTCGGCACATCATCGACTTCTGCTTCATCGCAAACCACTATTACTCGACGCCGTCGATGATCCGGAAAATGCAGAATCGTTTCGTCGACCTTATCAAGTCGTATCCAGGCAGTGCCCGTGGCGAGGGAGAGCAGCACCTGGCCGGGGTCATGGGCGTCCGACCCGAGCACCTGCTGGTGGGAAACGGGGCGTCCGAGATCATTTCTCTGGTGATGGATCATCTGGTCCGGCGTATTGCCGTTGCGGTGCCGACGTTCAGCGAATACGTTCAGCATCTTCGGGACCGGGCGGCTTCAGCGCTCTACTACCTCGAAGCCGACCGCGATTACCAACTTAATCTGGACGACTACATCGCCTGGGTTCGAAGGAGGCGGCTCAGAGCGGCGTTGGTGATCAATCCGGGCAACCCCACTGGTCAGACTTTTGAAGTTGCGACGATGAAGCGTTTTCTGAAGAAGGCTGCGTCCCTTGACCTGGTCATCGTCGACGAGAGCTTCATCGATTTCGCCGGCACACCTGTGCCAAGCCTGCTGCCGCACATGGGGTCGTTTCCCAACCTCCTGGTGATCCGCTCGATGAGCAAGCACTGTGGGGTTCCCGGCCTAAGACTGGGATATGCCGCCAGCGACAACGTGGAGATCATCCAGGGATTGCGCTCGTACATGGCAGTGTGGAATGTCAATACACTAGCCGAGTACTTTCTGTCGTTGCTGGCCAGTACGGCGCGCCAATACGAAAGCGCGCGCCGCAAGGTCATTGCGGACACACAGTCACTGGTTCGGGAACTCAGCAAGGTTTCCGCCCTGAAAGTGTATCCGACCGGCGCCAGCTTCATCCTGGTTCGGGTGCCTGACGGAGTTACGGCGCGCGAAGTGCAACTCGAGTTGCTCCGTGAGCATCGCATGTACGTGCGCGACTGCGCCAACAAAGAAGGTATGGATTCCCAACACCTGCGGATCGCCAGCCAAGGACGTATGAAAGACCGCAAGCTGGTGACCGTCCTGAGAAAAATGTACCCGCGAGATTCCACTCATGCATGAGGCGCCGAGAATCTTAGTGGTGCTGCGTCAATACCTGCGCAAAGGCCGCTGGCAAAACATCGTGCAGGAAGCCCATCTGGAGCAGATCATTCGGCACGGAGGTGTTCCCATCCTCGTCCCCCGAGTCGAGGGTACCCTCACACTGTTGGACCACTACGGCCCGATGCACGGTCTGCTCGTCTTCGAGGGGAACGACGTCGGTATCCAACGCCATGGCAGGGGCATAGAATGCCCTCCGGAGCTGATCGAAGAACCGGACCTCGGGCGAGACGAAGTGGAGTTCGCCCTGATCGGCAAGTTGCTTGACGAAGGACAGCCGTATCTGGGCCTTTGCAGGGGATGCCACACCATGAACATCGCTCGGGGAGGCACGCTGTACGGCGATGTGATGCACGAACTCGATTCCGACCTCAAGCACGTGGACTACGACGACTACGACGGATACCGCCACGAGCTAACAATTGCCGCTGACACACCGCTCCATCGGTGGCTGGGTACAACGAGCTTCATGGCCAATAGCTATCACCACCAGGGCATCCGGACGCTGGGAGACGGACTGGAGCCGATGTGTCACACCGCCGACGGCCTGGTCGAAGGCTTTTACGACCGAGATCACCCATTCAGAATTGGGCTTCAGTTTCATCCCGAGAGGCACATGGCTGACGATCCTGAATGCATGAGCATTTTCGAGGCCTTCGTCGCTGCGGCTCGAACTTTTTCCGAGACCGGACGAGTTGGCTGACGGCAAAGGATTGGCAGCTCGAGAGCTTTCGCCCCGGTATTGTCAACTTAAGGTCTGAAGGTCGAACTTGTACCGTATGAACGCGGTTCGATCAACCTGCCGTGACCGCTTCCCAAGTCGCGAAAGAGCGCGCCCTCAACAGCCGGTGATGAACCGATTTTAGTCTGCGCCTGGCCAATCGGAAAAGATTCTGAACGACACCGTGAACCGAAAGGAAGAGTTGAGCTTGTCGTGCAGACTTGATCCACTTGCCTGGATAGTCGCCTATTCGGAAAAGTGAGAGTCCAAGTCCTGACAAATCATCTTGTCGGACGTTGAGAAAGGGAGATGAAACATGCAGACGAAGAAAAACAGTAAAGGTAAGGATTCGTTCTGGAAACGGTTGACGAAGAAACAACTCCGCGTGTTGCGCGGTGGAGGTGACGGGAACGCCTCCAGTGCGAGTAGCGGGAGTGGGACCAGCACGACCGGCGGTGCGGTCCCGGCGCCACCACCATCACCAGCACCGCCGGCGAGCTTTTAGATCAGTCTGGAGCAACCACCCCGCCAGCAGCTCGGCTGCTGGCACCCCTAGTCTGAGGGAGACGAGTACATGAAAAAGCAGAACGCTAAGCGAGATTCATTCTGGAAACGGCTGACGAAGCGGCAGCTCCGGTTGTTGCGAGGCGGGGGCAGTGGAGACAGTTCCAGTGTCAGTTCAAGCGGGAGCAGCACGAGTGGAGTATTGCCGGTGCCACCCGCTCCACCACCACCAGACGGCGGCACTGGCAGATAACGATCAAGACTAACCACCCAGTCTGTGCTTTTGGCGCATCCACCCCTTTTCATGGAGGGGAGTTGGGAGTGGGAGTTAGAGCACCGCCCCCCCAGGGTCTGCCGGGGGAATAACTACTACCGGCGGAATTGCCGCAGCGGAGCTGGAACTGGAGGGCGAGCCGGAGGAGCTGCTCCCGTCGCCACCGCCGCGGAGGGCCTTTTGTTCGGCCTTCGTTAAGCGTTTCCAGAATCGGAGCTTGCCAAGCCTTTTCTTATCCTTCATGCGTTCCCCTCACAAAATGTCAGATTGTGCCCTAAGTGGAACTTGGGCTCTCGGAGAGTCTATCGAGGGTGTCGTTGTACCGTCAAGGTAGTTGATGGCCTCTGGCGTCATGATGCCCGAAGGTGAGCAATTCATCGCGCGGGTAGTGCGACAGCCTCTCAAGTCCTGACAAATCATCTTGTCGGACATTGAGAATTTCACGTCCTTCGGAATCGGCCTATCGACTTCTTCAAACGAAAGAACGTCCGGTGAGCCGTACTTGCGATAAACGATGGCTTTCATTTCGAGCCGGGTTCCTTACCCAGCCGCATCCTTTACAGAGATAACGATCTTGCCGCATTGAAGTGATTTCCCAAAATATCGAAAAGCCTCAGCCGCCTCGCTCAGCGGGTACGTTTTGTCTATGAGGGGTGCCACTTTACCTGCTTCGAACAGCTCAAGATAGAAATCTACATTCTTGTTTGGTTTGAGGATCATCAGGCCCATTTTCTTGCTACCGAACAATGAAGTCAGCGGGCCAAGAATCATCATCTGAAATATTCGAGAATTGGGGCCGCCGAGCATGGCGTAGATACCGCCGGGATTCAAAGAGCGCTTGCAGTGGAAAAACGAATGATGCGCAGCATTGTCCTGAATCAGGTCGTAGCGCTCACCGTTTTCAGTGAACTCTTCCTTCGTATAGTCCATTACGTGATCTGCACCGTTCTGGCTCATGGATTCCAGTTTTACGGTGCTGTCGACGCCGGTCACTTCTGCCCCCAGCGCCTTTGCGATCTGCACAGCGAAAGAGCCTGCGCCACCACCAGCACCGTTGATCAGAATCTTTTGGCCGGGCTTGATAGCACTTGTGTCACGAAAACCCTGAACGGCCAGAGCAGAGGCCTGGGGCAAAGCTGCCGCCTGCTCGAACGACATGCTCTCAGGCTTGAGCCTGAGAGCCGTTTCAGCCGCACAGACATACTCGGCCAAACCACCGAAGCGATGCTGTGAAATATTTCCGAGCACCTCATCACCTGGCTTGAACTTTGTGACGTTTTTACCAACGGCTTCAACCCGGCCTGAGACGTCGCAGCCAAGAATCATGATTTTTGACGGCTCAAAAAGCCCCGCCAAAAAGCGGTTGACTAACGTGATCCCTCGCAGCATTTGCCAGTCCCAATCGTTTACCGACGATGCGTGTACTTCGATGAGAACCTCATCATCCCTGGGAGTCGGCTTTTCGACTTCCTCAAGCTGAAGAACGTCGGGCGAACCGTACTTGCGGAAGACGACTGCTTTCATTTTGAAGCTCCAGTACCAGTGTTAGAGGTAGGAAGAAGATAGCCGCCGCACCGGACTATGCGCAAGCTATCGTTCGATAACTAATATGAGGGATTCGGACTGCGTTACACGCGGGCTTTCGCGTTGTAGTCTGAATCATCGTTATCCAGACCAGTAATAAATTGCAGCAAACGACCCAACCAAGCGGATAAGCGATATAAGCAGGGTCTGACGACTACGGCAGCGCTGTCAATGTCGTAGATTTGCGGGTTCAAGTCCCGACAAATCATCTTGTCGGACGTTGAACTTTCGTAGAAATACTGGCGACAAAACCATTTGAGAGTTTCGTTGACCAGAACTCCCTCCTGTAGTCACATTTAGTCAGATTTTCGGGATTCGTTTTCGACACACACTAGAACGATGGAATCCGGCACCAAACTGGGCCACTACGAGATCTCAACGCTCTTAGGTAAGGGTGGTATGGGTGAAGTGTGGAGTGCGAAGGACACCAAGCTAGGCCGTGAAGTCGCCATCAAGACACTGCCGGAAGAGTTCGCTAAAGACGCCGACCGTCTCGCACGATTTGAACGTGAAGCGAAACTACTCGCCTCTCTGAACCATCCCAACATTGCTGCGATCTACGGGCTCGAAGAACACAACGGTACGCACTTCCTTGTTCTGGAGCTTGTCGAAGGAGACACCTTAGCGGATCGCCTCAACCGTGGGGCTATCCCCGTTGAAGAATCTCTCAAACTGGCTCTGCAAATCGCCGACGCCCTCAAGGCCGCGCACGAACAAGGGGGTCATCCATCGAGACCTCAAGCCTCTGAACATCAAGGTCACCGACGACGACAATGTAAAGGTGCTCGACTTTGGGTTAGCTAAAGCGTTTGCGGGCGATGAGACTGAGGCCAGCGTCTCGAATGTACGTCGTCTGAGTAAATCGCTCAGAAGGGCTGATCTACTAAGAGACAGATTTGACGTTGTGCCAGTTTCATAGGGCGGATATTCTCTGTGTGTTGAATTTAACTGGACGACCGTATTACCAGGGAGGAACAGAGATGAGGAAGAGTTTGATTCTGACCGCAGTATGCCTGATTCTAGGATTCACTTTGAGTGTGACGGCTCAGCAGCGCAGGCATCCAGATATTATGAATGACTTGTCTGCTACCCGGGACGCATTGGACGGATCGCGTGAGGCTGGGGAGATGGGCACCGTAGAGACGCGAGCCCGAGGCCTGGCAAGATTGATCCTGGAAGTCGTTCCGACCTACGAGCGCCTGAACCTCGCACCAGCAGCAACACTGGCGAACGAGGCTTCCGCGGCGTGGACCGAAGTGGCAACGGCGGCAGCCGCCAACGATGCAGGCGCCGTAGAAACCGCATACACGGCCGCCCGGGCAAGGTGCGGCGGATGCCACATGCAGTATCGAGAAAGGGATGCCGACGGCAACTTCAGAATCAACAGGGGACAGTAGCCTGGCTGCTGTTCCGGACCTGGAGAGACATACGCCGGCCGTCTCCGCAGCCCCGGGGGGGTTCGCACGCCCCGGGGGCGTGATTCTCACCGAAGGCGGACATCTTCGTGGCCCCCCCCCGTTGCCCCGGCCGCCCCCATGCATTCCACTCAACCGGACTGGTTCTGAACACGGCTGAAAAGCCGTTGCGGGAGTCGTGTGCTTCGGCCCGTGCGATTCCGTGTGTCGGGCGCGAGATTTCCTCTTGATTCCGCCGTTCTGCCTCCTGCAACTTAACATAACACCCCAACGGCGACTCTTCCGCCGTGAGTCTGGCCACGCCCTGCACTGGGAACCCCGCTTGTTTTACTTATCCGCATCGCTTCGATAGAGGATCGTTGGCACGAGCCCGACGCCGAGTACTTCAAGGTGCGGACGACGGACGGGAAGACCTACATCCTCCGATACGAACAGCAGGGAGATGTCTGGACGCTCCAGAGCGGTTTTGACGGAGACGAGCTACTTGCCCGGCCTGGGATCGAGGTTGTCACAGTGGGTACGGCACAGATCCGCGAGGCTGAGAGCAAAATCGAAGGATGCGAGCACTGCCATCCTGATGATGCTGAGATCCCGTTTGATTGGGTTCTACAGGAAGTGACAGGCAGGAGTGGAATGGCGGACTTTATGATGGTGGAGACGGCGAAGTGCCCGAACTGCAAGCGGGAGATCAGCGAGAAGACGCTGGTGGAGTGATGATGTCCGGCAATGAAATCGTTTCAGGACTAGCTCTAGCAGCCCGTGGCAGAAGTGAGATTCTCTGACACAGTCGTAACGTCGGATTCGATAGCCACGTTGGGCTCGATATCCAGCTGACGGAGTTCATGATGCGTTTGAAGCGCCATCTGGACGCAGAAGAGCACGATTTGAGCGGCAAAGTATGCCGCAGACCGGTCCTGCAGGCTCCGTGGCGTGCCCTGCCCGAACTTCTGGCGCAGGATCAACGCCAGGTTCAAGGCCGCGTAGTGAACCAGGATCCGTTTCAGGATATTTTCCCGTCCTCGAAGGTGAACCCGTCGCATGCCGCCGGTTTCCAGACCGTGAGCGAAGGGTCGTTCCAGCATCATGCCGCGATGCCGCAACAACTCCTTGCCGCGTTCTCCACGGATTCGACGGCGATTGGCATAGACAGCCTGTTGTTCGTCCGGCTTGTTCTTCCAGCGGCGACGGCCCCGATCCGGTTCCGAGATGTAGGTGCGTATCCCCAATTCGCGAAGATCGACCATCGTTTCGTTGCTGTGATATCCCTTATCGGCGACGACTTCAGAAAACCAATCTTCTCGAATCTGCGCTTCGGTTTTCGGGTTGCTTGCCAGCTTCTCCATGTTCTCGGCCGTGCGGATCAACGTCTCTTTGATTGTCGTCGTATCCCCGGTGGCAGCACCCTGAACCGTCACCCCCAGCACGACGCCGGTCTTCATATCCACAGCGTGTTCCAGCTTGTGAGCCAAATGCGTGCGGCCGTCTTTCATCTTGGTGATCTGCGCATCCGCGTCGTCGGGATGCACCCAGTCGTCGTTCGATCCCTTCTTCGGCCGTTTCCGGTCCAGTCGCGCCAGTTCGGCTCGTGTCGGCGTTTCAATGCCCGAAGCGTGGGCCAACTCCTTCAGAAAGTCCTCATAACTGTTCCTGGTGTCTCGCCGCACGATCGACCGCATTGCCGCGTTCGCTTCCAGCGTCGTCGCGTCCACGCCAACCGTCTTCCCGTCGATCAACCCGTGCCCGGCCAGCCGCTCCAGCATCCAGTGGAACACCTGGGCATGGGTTTCCAGATCGATCAGCCGGCGTGTCCGCGACACGCTGGAATGATCCGGGGTACCATCGGTCAGCCCAATGCCCAGAAATTCCCGCAGGCTCAGCGAGTCGGCACACCGCCAGGCGATGCCGCGTTCCGAGTCAATCCCTTCGAAGTAGCCGACCAGCAGCATCCGAAAGTACACACCCGGCACGACACCGGGCCGACCCATCACCGGGGCGTAGAACTTCTGGCAGGCTTCTTCAACAAACGGGTCGAATCCGTCTTCTTCCAGAATCCGGTTCACCCGTTCGTAGAACACGTGTCCTTTGGTCCGCGGCAACTCCTGTGTCGCGATCCACAGCGATTCCTGGCGTCGTCTCTTTCGTCCCATGCCCATATCCCGTCCTCCTTCACTCATCATTCTTCGCGATACGGTCGCATCGGGTCCGTTTGAATCTGTGAAGTGGACTTTAACCACGGGCTGCTAGGACTGGAGTGGTATAACTTAACAACCGTCTCTTAGCTAAACAGTGGTTTTGTGCGAATTATTTTGACGACGCAGACACATGTATACATACAGGTCAAATCCGTCACCGTGAGCTAGAACCTAAACGCAACAGGAGTTCTTTATGCAGACAAGAGCAAGCCGCCGTGGATTCATCCGTAACGCCGGAATGGCGGTAACCGGATTGATCGCCACCGTACATCCATTGTCGGGCGCCGCTGCCGCACCGCAGGCGCAACCGACTTTACGAACTTCCATGGGATCTCGACTCCGCGCATTGGTCGAGGGCCCGGACACCTTCGAATGCCTTGGGGTTCACGACATTCTGACCGCTCGACTCGTTGAGATCCACGGATTTCCGTCTGTTTTTATCGGGGGAAGCACTGTCGCCTCCAACGGACATGCCTTGCGGGACAACGGACTGGTGTCGACGTCGGAACTCATCGAATTCGCAGCCGGTATTACGGCGAATATCGATATTCCGGCGTTGGCGGATGCCGATGATGCCGGGGGAACGCCTCTCGATGTCTATCGGAGCGCAAGAGCTTTCGAGCGGGCCAGTGTCGGTGGGGTCAGCTATGAAGATCGAATACGATCGGAACGTCTCAAGGGAAACACGCAGATCTGTTCGACTGCGGATATGGTGGACAGGATTCATGCCGCGAAGGATGCCGCTCCCGACCTCGTGACTGTCGTCCGGACCGAATCGTTGGGCGCGGGGTTTTCGATGGAGGAGACGCTCGAGCGCGGGATAGCCTACGCCGAGGCGGGAGCGGACATGCTCTTCTTTGCCGGGATGCGGATTGACGATTTTCCGCGGGCGGCGGACACAGTCAATATTCCGCTCTATGGCTCGTTCAACGTTCCGTTGGCTCGGGCAAGGGAAGTCGGAGTCAAGTTGCACGCGTACACTTCTACGCTGCGAGGCATCGCGATGGGCGCGGTGCATAATGCCTTGTTAGAGTTCGAGGCCACGGGATTGATGACCAATACCGAACGGAATTCGCTGCCGGGGAGTATTCAGGCGAGATTGACTCGGAATGAGGAACTTTCCGAGCGCTCCCGTCGATACAACATGACTCGATAGACCGAAGAAGAAATGGGGGATATGCGCTGCTCCCTCGCGCCCTTCCCACAACTGGCTTTCCTTCAAGGTGAGAGCTCAGGGACGGCGCTCGTCGAGCGAAACTAGTCCGACCTTGTTCGGCTAATCCTTACTGCCTACTGAACGAGTGGGAAAGGGCCGTAGCCTCAACTCCGCTCCAGTGTGCCCAACATGCGAAGAGATCTTTGTCCGTGATTTCGGCTGGGTGCGGTTCCGCGGTCGGGTCAAGGTGTACGACATCGCAGCAGAGTGGCTGTCTGCAGTCGACGCAGTAGACGATGCCTCCACTCAAGAACGTTTGCTCAATCCGTCAAACACCGCAGGTGCAATAGTCCTTCATCGCTCACCTCTCATGTTTCAATTGTTATTGTTCGTGGACAGGCGCTTTGTCAATCGAAGGCAGAGGCAAAACAAGGGCGGACCTAGCGCAGGCCCGCCCTCATAAGGAAACACTTCAAAAAAGGAGCAGCTTCCTTATTCAACCCCGATGTTTGTTTGTCAAAGAGAATCGCATCGCATCAATCAGGGAATCGCGGACGCCTCCCCACACCAATCGAGCCGACGAGGACCACGCCGAGAAGTACCAGGTGGAGACCGCGAAATGCCCCAACTGCAAGCAAACATTGACTGAACAGACGCTCGTCGAACCAAAGTGATTCTCAACGTCCGACAAGGTCGTTTATTGATGGGATGGACTCCTCTTTGGTGACTTAAACGGCATCAAAGTGCCAAAGTCATTTTGAGCCTCGCAATAAAGCGGGCTAAACACGTGTACGTGTGAACAAAAAGCAGTCCAAGATGAAGGATAAAACGATTGCAGTAGATCTGGCAAAGAATGTGTTCCAAATTGGTATTTCAGATCGTCCCGGTCATGTAGAGAAAACCTATCGTTTAAGTCGGGCGAAGTTTCTGGGGTTCTTTGCCAACCAGGAGCTGGCAACAGTGGTGATGGAAGCCTGCGGATCCGCCCATTACTGGGGTCGGCAAATACGGGACCTGGGACACACGGTCGTTCTGATATCGCCGCAGTATGTGACGCCCTACGTCAAGCGCAACAAGACTGACCGTACGGATGTGAAGGGGTTGTTGGAAGCCTATCGCGACAGCGATATTCATCCAGTCCCGATCAAGACCCTGGCCCAACAGCAACTGACCTCATTGCATCGAATCCGTTCGACGTGGATGCAGACGCGAACCTCACGGATCAATACGGTGCGGGGGTTGTTACGGGAGTTTGGCTACGTGATCCCGACCGGAGCGGATCATCTCGTGCCGGGCGTACTGGAGCTAATCGAAGATGAAGATGTCGCAATCCCCAGTGTTGTTCGGGAGATGTTTCACCAGGTGTGTGGCGAGATTCGTGAACTGGAATCTCGCTTGCGTTCCGTGGAACGGGAGTTGAGGGCGCTGGCCCGGCAGATGCCTGAGGTCGAGCGTCTGATCTCGATTCCCGGCATCGGGCTGTTAACGGCAACGGCGATGGTGGGGTTTGTTGGAAACATCAAACGATTCCGATCATCCCGCCATTTTGCCAGTTATCTGGGACTCACACCGCGGGAACATTCCAGTGGCAACCGGCGACGCTTGGGCCGGATCAGTAAGCAAGGTGATCGTTACCTCCGGATGTTGTTGGTTCATGGGGGCCGTTCCCTGTTGTGGAGTGCGCATCGAAAAGGAGCCACACCGACACCTCTCCAACAATGGGGTCTCCAGAAACACGAATTCCGCGGACACAACAAGGCGATCGTTGCACTGGCCAACAAGTTGGCTCGTCGAGTGTGGGCGGTTTGGAACCGTGACTGTGACCATCAGGCCCGCTATCAGGTGGCCTGACCCGGAAAAGTCGGAATATCTTTTCAGCGAGCTGCGATGAGGTTCGAGATGATGGCGTACCGGTCAGACCGGCGCGGGGAAATGCCGACAAGTCCTTTGGCCCTTAGAGGCCGTTTTTTTATCGGTTGGCCCCCCGCGCGCAAATTCCATCATGGCCCGGAACAATACCGTTCCACTTTTGAGGCCGAAGATACGGGTGCAGTCGACTAGCTACTCACCTCGTAACCTCCAGTCAGCCTGCTGAATATATTTGCCGGAGCAAGCAGACAGGAGAGTTACGCCTACTTGAAAGAGGACTCCAGATACGGAAGTTGAGAATTGGCAGCTAGGCCCAGAAACAACCGACATGGGCGAGGCTAGGACGCTCAAGAGTTCCCGATACAAGAAACTCAAGAACCGCTTCACCAGGTGACATCCCGCCCTGGTCGCCACAAGTTAGAGGCCCGGCAGGCAGCAGTCGGGGGGACAAGGTTCATCGCACCCGACAAGCCTGTTAAAGACATCAGGCGGCATGTGGGCAGCAGCATGTGCAGAAATCGCAAGAGCCGCAGGGTTGGGAACGACTCCTGGGGCGATCCTCTGCTCCAGTTCTTCAATCTGAGTGTCGAGCATGATCTCCATATCAAACCTCTGGCGCTATTCTATAAAGCCAGTGCGGTACAGCCAACGAAATTCGCAACTTCCCAACCGCACTTTCTGTGAGGAACTTGTGCCGGTGCCCTAAATGACCATGAAAATGATTCTCAACGCCTGTTAAATCATCTTGTCGGAAGTTGAGATTTCTCTCCTGTTAACCCTCGCTACAGTTTATGGCCGATAACTCAGCGGCTTAGCCCTGATTTCCATCCCAGCATGTGTTAGTTCTGTCGGTTCCTGAACTGGCCGCGGTATGATTCTCCGAAGCCCACGATACGGAGTTACCAGCTGAAGCACTGCGGGTTTGACGGTTGCCATGATGGTTGGGTCATCGCACAGGGAGAACCTGGTGACCGTGTGCCCAAACTCTTCGTGATCACGGACCTTGAGGCGCTATTTCTGGAAAGGCCCTCGAGATTTATACCCGGGGGAGCGCGTGGTTTTCTTTTGACGAAGAGGATCTGGGTTCCCTTGAAGTTGGTAAGCTCGCCGATCTGGCGGTGCTTTCCGCGGATTACGACACGGCCGACGAGGATTTGCGCAAGATGAAATCCTTACTCACGATCGTCGACGGCAACATCGTCTATTCGGACAGTGTGCTGATCGCCTGTGGCGGCTCTGACGAAGACGGGATTTGGTACGGCCAGGGCAACGATGATCGCTGCTTGGCAGAGTAGTCGCCCTGTTTGCTCGGTGAATGCCAGCCAAAAAAGGAGTTGGGATCGGTCAAGACCCTTAGTTTTCTTCAGCCTGCCTCAGGAGCAGTTGCTCGCCGTGCCTCCTCCAGTTCTGGCCGTTCCGTGTCGGCATCCTCCGAGATCTCCAGGAGCTGTGCATAGTATTGCTCGGCTTTCGTGGTGTCACCGCTGAGCTGGGCCGCGCGTGCCGCACCATAAACGGCGCGGAAGCGGTTCGGTTCCTTGTTCATCGTCCCTTCGAACTCGTCGAGAGCCAGTGTTCCATCCTCTAGCTCCAGCAACAGTTCGCCGAGTTGCTCACGGGCCGGCTTCAGCGGACCCGGCGTGGCCGGGGACTTGTCCGTGGCATCCTCCTTCTCAGCTGCCGACCGCAACAGGGCAAGCGCTTCCTCATTCTGGCCTTGGGCCCAGGCGGTCCAGGCGCTCGCACCGAGCCACTGGATTTCGACTTGTTCGGCCCAATAGGAATCGTTCATCTCGACGAGGGCCTCTCTTAACTCTTCCAACGCGCCGACCTCGACTTGGGCCGCAACAGCGTCACCGTTTCGCGCGAAGCCAATAGCGCGGACGAAGCGAGTCATCGCCTCCGCCTGCGGTGTGGATGGCGCCGGAATCACTTCGAGTTCGGTTGCTTCCAGCCAGGCCCCACGCTCGATTACAAACCGCGCCGGAATGGCGGCCACGGCAAACGAATTCGCGCCGCCAAGGGAATTGGCTTCCTCCAGTATGGCCATAGCCGCTTCGTCCTGTGCGGTCTGCAGATACGCGTAGGTCAGGTAGTCGAACGCGTGCAATGCACTGCCAATCGTATTCGAACGGAGTGCCGTTTCCGCCGACCTAATGTTCGTAGCGATCGAAGCCTCCCAATCACCGACACGCGTGAAAATGTGCGACGGCATGTGCAACGCGTGCGGTACCGACGGAGCAAGGGACGCGTAGCGTCGGGCGGCTCCCAATCCGCGCCCAGCGAGCGGCGGGTGGTCATAACTGTGGATGATGTAATGGGCAATGCCGGGATGATCGGGTTGCTCTTCGAATTCTTCCTCCAGAATCGCAGCGGCCTGCAACTGGTTGCCGTATGTCTTATCGGTCGGAAGGGCCGTTGCTGTCAGAGACAGTGCATAGAAGATTCGCGCCTCCGAGTCCTCCGGATAGATTTCGGTTAGCTGCTCCATGGCGCTTGCGTAATTGAGCGTGCGCGTGCGCTGATCGACGGTTGTTCCTTCCTTGTACAGCTCTCCAACCGCGGACAGATAGTCGCGTTCTCGCTGGGTTGAGTCACCGACAGCAAGACCTCTCTGGACGTTCTCCCATGCTCCCTGCAGTGTGTCCGGCGAACGGCCACCGGCAAACGGATTCCCCCATTGGCTGAGGGCAATGCCCCAGTAAGCGATGCCGCAATTCGGATCCTCCGTCAGGACATTATTGAAAGCCTCAATCGCCACCGGAAACCAGAACGAGTGAAGCAGGGCGACCCCACGATCAAATTGTGCACTCACAGCGGGCGCACACGAGGTTTCAAAATGTACGTTGCCAACCTCTTCAACAGCTGTCACCTCTTCGACAGCTGTCGCATCCTGGTTGTCTTCCTGGGCGGTAGCACAACCGATCGGCAACGCAGTAGCGATAAGCAGAACGAGGACTCTTCCTCGAATGCGGGTCCGTAGAGGACTGTTTCGATCAATCATGGGCGGCTTTCTCCTGGAATCCAGCGAGGTTCGTTTCACCTTTTCGGTAACGAAGGATTATATGCCTGCTTATTGGTTTGTCCGAGCGTTCAATGATTTTTGGCGATTCGTTCGGGGTTCGATACGAACGAACTGTTTTACGTCCAGCCCGACACGCCTACCGTGATGATGGTGATGTTGGCGGAGTTCGCAGCCGAACCCGATTTTTGTCCCAGGAGCGCGTCGGGAATTGTTCGAAGCCTTGTTTACCGGGACACAGGGCCGGGTGTACGACGTGTCGCCGGACGGAGAACGCTTCCTCATGTTGAGGGATGGCGAACCTGAGCGAAGATGTTCCACAGCCACAGATCATCGTGGTCGAGAACTGGTTTGAAGAACTGAAAGAACGAGTTCCGGTCCCCTGATTTTTGAGGTCAAGTCCCGATAAATCATCTTCGCGGAAGTTGAGAATTCCCCAAAACCCCGATATTTGGCCTATTTCTCAACTACCTACAAAGGCGTTTGCGAGGACTTGAGAATTTAATAGCACCTAACTCCCTCGTCTAGTATTCTTTACCGAGATTTTCACAGTTTCTTCAGCGACACACTTAGGGGGACAGCCCTCAGAACTGGAAGCGCAGTCCGATCTCGATCAGCCGCGGATCCAGCGCGCTCGTCGGAAGGCCGAAATTCGGCGAAGTCATTACGGCGGAAGGCACGTTGAAGTTCACGTTGTTGAATGCGTTTGTGATGTTCGCGAACACATTGAGGTTGGTCCGGGTTCCGCCCCCTCCGCCCGCCTCCTCAAAGAAAAACGCCTTGGAGATATTGAAGCCGAAACTGAGGAACCTCGGTCCCTCACCTGTGTTTCGCGGGAGGCCTTGAGGCCGATCGGTTAGATGGCCGTCCTGGTTGTCGTCCGTTCCGGTCGTGATGTTGTAGCGTCGTGCGCTGCTGGCGGACATCGTTCCCGTCAGGAAGATGCCCAGTGGAAGCTGCGCGTTCACTGTGCTGTCCAGCGTGTGGGTCTCGGCACCGGGTTGGTTGGAGCGAGCCCACTCCGCTCGGAGATCATAGTTATCCGCGGGAAGTTCGCCGCGCCCGTTAGGTCGGCCGTCGGAGTAAGCTCTCTGTAACTGGTAGTTGGCCGATACGTTGAAGATGCTGAACCTCTGCCGATACGTCAGCCGAAGCAAGTGGTAAATCTGGGCCAGCGTACCTTCCAGATTAAGAATTTCTTCCTTCGTCAAATCCGGGCGAACACAGGTCACCGGGCTCTGATCCTTCGTGCAGGAACGCCGCACTGGCGCGGTGATGTCGTACGGCGCATTGAGGTCCCTGAACCGCATCCGATGCACATCGTGACTGTACTCATATGCGGCGCTCACAAACAGGTTGGTCAAGAATGTCCGTTCGATTGAAATCATTCCGGCACTGACATAGGGTGCCGAGAGCGTCGGGTCCGTTACCCGGACCGACGGCAACAGATTCTGCACGGTTCCGGACTCAAAAGGATCGGGATAGGAGGGAGCATCGATGACGATCTCGAACTGACGCGTCCCGTCCAGCCGCCGCTGCCCCTCGACCAGGTCGATACCCAGGCGATTGTAGAAAACGCCAACACCGCTCCGTATGACCATGGCCTGGCCCAGGGCGTAGGCCAACCCTAACCGGGGACCGAAGTTGTCCGCATCATTCAGGTTCGTCTGCCAGTCATAGCGAAACCCGTAATAGAACGTTAGTTCCGGGGTCAGCTTCCAGTCGTTCTGCATGAAGAACGACAGCTCCGTTTGGGTGGTTTCCAGCAAGGGCTCGCCCCGCGCCACCCGATACTGGAACGGCCGTCCCTGGTTGAAATCGTCCAGGCTGGAAAACGTAAAGGTTCCGTCAAAGTTGGCCGTGGAAAGTGCCTTGTTCTTGCGATAGATTCCGTCGAAACCGAAGCGGATCGTCGTGCCTTCCCCGATCCGTGTGTACAGGTTGCCGATTTCGTAGTTGCGGTTGTCGCTCTCGGTCCGGTTCCCGGAGCCACCGCTGCTGAACGCATCAACGACGTCGGTCCGCACCCCGGTCGTTGTCGGTACCGTCTCTGCGTGGGTGGTGCTGACTTTGAATCGCGTCTCGTAAATGCTTCGGGCCGACAACGACGAGAACTGTTTCAGCTCCAGGTTCCAGCTGTTACCTTCGGTTGCCCAGGCGCGTTCGGGCAATACGAAACCCCCGATGCCTTGACTTTGCGCCGAGTACGGGGCGTATTCCAGGTTGAACGTCAGCGAATGGGCGTCAGCGAACTGGTAGGTCCCTCCGGTGGAGAGGGAGCGGTGTGTCGTTGGACGGACGATTTCATTGGAGAACGGAGAGCCATCGGCCAGCGTGGCGTTAATTGTGTCGACATTCTCCGCCTCGTTCTGGCGGCCCGCGAAGCTCATCGTCAACCGGCCCGGAAGAACAGGTCCACTGACATCGAAACTCGTGTCGCGCTCCTGATACGGGGGCTTAACAGTGGGTACTCGCTGGCCCCGGTTGTAGGACCGCCGGCTAGCGTTGAGGGATTCGTCGATGATCAGGAACTGCACGTTGCCGTGAAACGCACCGGCACCCCCCCGCTCGATGACTTCCGCTCGGCGCGAACCACCGCCGACCCGGTAGGACCCTTCCTCGGCCGTGAACGCGTTCGGGTTGAGACGAACGTATTGGGTCTGCTGTTGCGAACTATCCTCTTCGGGCGCACCGGCAATCCGCGATTCGTTCGTTTCCAGATACCGGCTCCACGCGGCGAACTGCCCGACGCTCAGGTAGTCCTCCAGACGCGCGAGAAACTCGTTTTCCATGTACTCGATAGCTGAGCGCAGCCGGTCCGAGTCCTGCCCCTGGGTCGGGCCCTCGCTGAAGTCCATCAGGTCACCGAACAACTCTTCCGATGCCTGACGCCGGTCTTCCATCATCAAGATGATGGCGCCCTCCTGCGCGTCGGTGAACGGAAGCGCTGCCTCCTCGAGGACGCCCTCGAGTTCCTGTTTCAATACCGCAAGCGGGTTTTCCGCCGTCAGTGTCCCGTCCTGGGCACGGACGGAGCTGGACAGGACCAAAACCAGGATCACCACAGCTGCCGGGATTTTCACGGATGGGCCTCCACCACCAAATCGAAGCGATTATACGGCCAAATCGGCGGCCGAGCCCATGCGAATGCCCAGATCTTGGCAGGGAGCTTCCCCATCGAGGCGAACGAACTGGGGTTCCGAAGCCCGGCCCAATCTGGGCGGCGGCGATTTCATTACTCGATTAAGGGGAATACGACTGGCGAGGTTGCGTCACAGGTGATCAACGTCGTCCTGAACTGGCACCAAGCGCTGCTCGAGCGCGTGCCGGTGCCGTAGTTTTCAGGGTCAAGTCCTGATAAATCATTTCAGATCAACCGGTCGAAGCAACACCTGCGTTTAATGTCTCTGCCGGATTAGCGAAGTCCAGCGTCTCACGGGGTCGCCCGTTGAGCTTCCTTGCGATCATATCCAAATGCTCCTGTGAGTGAACCGACAAGTCCGTCCCTTTAGGGAAATACTGTCGGAGCAAACCGTTCGTGTTTTCGTTCGAACCCCGTTGCCAGGGGCTCCTCGGATCGCAAAAGTAAACGGTAATGTCGGTGGCCAGAGTGAACCGTTTGTGATTGGCTATTTCCAAACCGCGATCCCAAGTCAGTGATTTGTAGAGTTCGGTCGGGAGTTTGTCTGCGTGTTCGATCAGCGCGTTGATGACGGTTTCAGTTTCCTTATTCGGAACCTTCACCAGCATCACGTACCGGGAGAAACGTTCGACCAATGTCGCAATGTAGGTGTTCTTCGAACCCGCTATGAGATCCCCTTCCCAGTGTCCGGGGACCGCGCGATCTTCAACCGAAGCCGGGCGCTCACGGATCGATATGAGATCCGGGATCTGCCCGCCACCCCGGCCTTTGCGACTGGCATGCCGGGACCGGCGAATCGTGCGTTGGGTCCGTAGATGCTGTGTCAGTTCTTTCTTCAGAGCCCCGCAGGCCTGGATGAAAAGGCTGCGATAGATCGTTTCGTGTGACACGTAAAGTGACTCGTCGTCTGGATATTCGCGTTTCAGCCAACCCGCAATCTGTCGCGGTACCCAATCCTCCCGGAGCTTCTCTTCGACGAGCCCGCGTAACCGGGGATAGCGGATCAGTCGACATCGCTTCGGGCGGTGAGCCCGTTCCCATGCGCGTTCATCCGCGTCCAACGCTCGATAGTTATCATAACCGCCATTGCGACCGATCTCCCGGCTGACTGTGGAGGGTGCACGCGACAGCGACTCGGCAATTGAACGGATCGATCCCTTTGCGGCAATGCCTCTGGAAATCTCTTCACGCTCGGCGAGCGTCAGCGCCCGCTTAGAGCGGCATCGTGTCCTGGGACAGATTCCACCATACGGTGCGATCTGACCATAAACCGACGATCCCTCCTTTCCGAACACACGTCCGATCGCTTTCAGACTCTCTCCGCGCTGCCAGCGAATCCACACCTCGTCTATATCGGCGAGTGTGTAGCCTCGCCGCACCCGGTCTTTACTCTGTTTCTTCCGTCGTTTCTTACGCATACACTCCACCTCCTCCTTTCAGGTACAGTGTTGCATCGATCTGTTGAGACCACCTCGTTTAACAGGACTTGAGATTTCAATAGCGTCTAACTCCCTCTCTTAGTATTCTTTACCGAGATTTTCACGGCTCGTTTCGATACGCACGAAATCATGCAATCCGGCACCAAACTCGGCCACTACGAGATCCTGAGCCTCCTGGGAAAGGGTGGAATGGGGGAGGTGTATCGCGCCACCGACACCAAACTTGGACGATTTCACCTTGGAGGATTCGACCATGAAGTACTTCAGCGCTACTGTTCTTCATCTTCTTGGCGCCGGGCGAAGGTTAACAAGAATACCGACCTCGACTGCAGAGCCAGGGAGGCAAGAACATGATTTGGCCTTCAATTAGTGTTCTGTTCCTTGCAGCGCTTCTGCCCACCTTATCGTGGGCGCAGCAGCCCGTCCACTCGTTGGCGGAACTTGAGACCAGGGTTTTCCTGGGCGATGCCGTTCGCGTTATAGATATCAACGAGCAGGCGATTGACGGACGACTCCAGCGTATTTCAGCTGATTCTTTGGCCTTGGTCGTTGACGGCGGTCTTCGGGAGCTATCCGAAGTGAATATTCGTGAAATTAGAAAACGCAGTCCCGACAAGTGGTGGAACGGCGCACTTATTGGTGCTGGGATCGGCGTGGGAACCGGCGTTGCGACGGCTGCGACGGTATGTGAGGGTGATTCGGAATGCACCGCTTGGGGCACGGCTCTCTTGGCCCCAGGTCTGGCCGGTATGGGGGCTAGTATCGGAGCTCTGATCGATTTTGCTATAAGCAAATTCGACACGGTCTACGTACGGCCAGAAACATCAGTGAGCTTCGACTTTCTGCCCATCCTTTCCAGAGAGAGCAAAGGCATCCAGTTCTCAATATCGTTCTGAAGCATACGTCGCCTGTTGTTCTGAACTGTTACGAAAATATGGCGTAAGTAAAAACTTTAGATTCAGTACGGGCGTTTTGTTCCCTTCTGGGTGTTTAGGGCACGAAACGGGATTTTCATCATTCGGGGTGAGCGCAGCTCATGGACGTCTGGTTTGAAGAACTGAAAGAACGGGTGCCGGTCCCCTGATTTTCGAGTTCAAGTCCTGAGAAATCATCTTGTCGGACGTTGAGAATCGAAGCCACAACTTTTCGATAGGCCGACTGGAGTCTATGTATGCCGTCGAACTGACTTGAGCACGCGAAAGGATAGGGATGGTTCCGTCGGAGAGAGAAATAACTGCACAAGAGTTCGAAAAGCGACTGGTGGCTCTCTGTCGCGGCACGGATTCCGGTCTGACCAGAAAACATCGGGATCGTCACATCATATTCAGAAGTATCGTTCAGACACTCGACGCAAAGATCACGTATTCCGAGCAAACGCTCAACGAGGGCTTGAAGGCATGGGCGTCTGAAGTCGGCATGGGAATCGCGGTCGATCACGTAACACTTAGGCGCTATTTGGTAGATGCAGGGTATCTATGCCGCGATCGCCAAGGGACTACCTATCGAGTACAAATTGGTGGGACTGGAGAGGTGAGATTCGAACGCGCGGTTGGCAGCGTAGATTCAGCCGCTGTCGTTCATGCGGCGCGTGAGCAGGCAGCTATTCGGAAGCGCGAACGATCCGTACAAACTCTGCAGAACTGAATAAACGGTGCCGGTCCCCTGATTCCAAGTTCAAGTCCTGAGAAATCATTTCGGATCAACCGGTCGATGCAACACATGCATTAAATGTCTCTGCCCTCAACCACCCCAATATCTGTATCGTTCACGATTTGTACGAACACGTCAGAGACGGATGCAGCGGGGCGGGCGGATTTCACGCCGCAAGTCTGGCGGTTATGGGCTCAAGACGACAGTACCGTGCCGACAGAGCGCATGCACAACAAAGTGCGGCCAACGGGCCGCCCTTTTTCGATTCCCGTGAGAGTTCCCGGTTGCCTATCGCATGCGCTCCCGTGCGGCATCCAGGACGTTCTCGTCAATTCTCTCAAGGGTCCCTGTGTTCGTTGTGTAGATCTCCTCGACCATCGTCATCGCCGCGTCTGAAACATTCGGATCATTGAGCACGGCAGCGTCGGCGAACCGGGCCAGCGCCTGGTTCACCTGGTCGGGTCCACCGATCGCAAAGTGGCTGCGGCCCATATAGATATTCGAGATCGCGCGCAGCGAACGGTCCATATCGGCTAGCATCCGGTATTGAGTAATGGCGTTCGGGTGTCGCCCTCCTTCGAATTCCGCCCGGGCAATCGACCTCTGGAACTCGATCCCCATATTCCTCCAGTCGGCGACGGACACTCCGGGCGGCGCGGCACTCAGGGCCTTCAGCCGGTTTGCCCATCCGGCCGCCGCGTCCCAATTCTCTGTCGACCGTTCCTGCTGAAAGATGTTATAGGCAAAATCAAAGCTTTCGGCGACGCCCTTGTCCTCGATGACGACGTTGGCATACTCCAGATACTTGTCATTGTTTCCCAGGGCGCTGTTGCTGCTTGCCAGGATTTCTGCGATTTCAGTGATCGGATTCGCAGCGTAGACGATTTCACCGTACTTGACGATGTTCGCGTGGTCCCCGGCACCTGCGGCACTCTGGAGAGATCTGACGGCGCCGGTCACGGCACCGGTCTGCGCATCCCAGCGGTCCCCCAGCGGATATAGAACATCTCCGGACAGTTCCTCCAGGGCAGTCTGGATGCCGACAGCAACCACCCCGATGAGCCGATCGTCGAAGCCCTGATCCACGAAGTCCATAAACGCCGTGGCACGCTCGACCGTGTCGGTCATGGCCACTATGTCTTCGTACTGAGCATAGTCCTGTCGATACTGCTGCGCCTCGTCCGACTCCTGCAGACCCAAGGGCAACAGCAACACCATCAGCAGCGCTTGATACATGTCCTACCTCCGAATCGAAATTCTCTGGAAACCTCGACTGACATTAAAACATGCCCCGCAAAGTATTGATTGCGGATAAGCGGAATAAGCAGGGTCTGAACACTATCTGACTGCGGACAGTGTCGCCGTATGGGTATTGTGTCTACCCGCGCGCGGGGGCAGGCCGTCGCGCGGACGAGGCCGGTGATGCAAACGCTTCGCCCCGCCAAGTCAACATCGTCCTGAACTGGTTTGAGGAATTGAAGGAACGGGTTCCGGTTCCGTGATTTCCCGGGTCAAGTCCTGAGAAATCATCTTGGCGGACATTGAGAACAGAAATTTCTAAAAAAGTTTCAAAATCGGGCGCGGAGATACCCCACCGACACACCCACCCCCCTTGGGGTGACCCCGCCTGAGCGTCTCTGAATGGCCTCATGCGATTTCGCCCGAAACTATGCCCGTCAGGATGTGAACTGTGCTGATTTCACCTGACTCAGGCTGACATGGCGCTTAAGATGGGTTCAATGCAAGTAGTTGTAAGCGATGAATCGAAGAGGATTACGGGAGGGACCTCCAATCCCCCCCGTAGGACTTAAGATCCGGAGTCCTTTACGGGACATGCGGGTTCGATTCCCGCCTCAGGCATTTGATTGCAAATAGTTAGCCGCATGAAGTTTTTCCAGTACTTCATCGCATATTGAAGGGAAATCATTAGAAATGTCGAAATTCACAGAACGCATGATTCGCGCTCGAAGTTAGATGTGCACCTGTATGAAGAGGTGGAAGCCGATAAGACGGCCATGGGCCAGGCGATGGGCGTGGTGGTGTTGTCTTCTCTTGCCGCCGGCATCGGCAGTATATCCATGGGCGGCAGAAATTTAATTGTCGTGACCATTGGCGCTTTATTGGGATGGTATATCTGGGCGTATCTCACGTACTTTATCGGCACCAAATTGCTGCCCGAAACGCAAACAGAGGCCGATCACGGAGAGCTGTTAAGAACGATCGGATTTTCCAGCTCGCCGGGGCTGATACGGATTTTGGGAATCATTCCAGGGTTCACCAATTTAGTCTTCTCGGTGACAGGAATCTGGATGCTCATTGCGATGGTCATTGCGGTGCGTCAGGCATTGGACTATACAAGCACCCTGCGAGCGTTGGGTGTGTGCTTGATCGGCTGGATCATTCAGAGCATCTTTGTCGGGCTCTTATTGTTGTTTGCCCAGGGTGGAGCTTGAAATAATTGCACGTCTTCCCCACAGAGGTTTATTTAATTCCACTGGGCGACGATCATCTCAGTATAAATATGGCGTGAAGCCCCACGTCGAGCGGTTATTCCGGAGGAGTCCTAACAGATGGCGGTCGATCCGTGCGGGTGGGCGCTTCCGGGTCGCAATGTTGTTTCGAGTCATTGATTGCGGATACATACAAGTTTCCTGTCCGTTCACTAACGAAGTCATAAAAGATCAGTAAAATTTTGAGTTCATTGGTTTCTCCTTGGCGAAACGCAACTCCGTATAGATATATAAAGAAGCTCCCCGCCGAGTTGATTGACAAAACCGCAGGGTTTTGGTATTTCCAAATGACACGGGCCGGTTGGACGCTTAAGGGGTTGCACTCAATCTGGAGGTAGCAGAATGAAAGTCAAGGTATTCGTTTTTTTGGGGTTGACGGCAGGGTTGCTCATGATTTCGGGTTCGGTTTTGGCACACCACTCGAATGCGCCATCAGACAAGGACCGTCTAATGACACTGACGGGAACGGTATCGAACTTCGCGTTCCGGAATCCGCATGTGAGCGTGTCTTTTGACGTCACGGATGGCCAAGGCAACGTTGTGACCTGGTTTGCCGCCGGCACCTCTCCTTTAAACCTTGCAAGGGATGCCGGCTGGACCAACAAGACGTTTACCACGGGAGAACAGATTCTTGTTCAAGGCCACCCGAATCGAGACGGCAGGCCACTGCTGTTGTTCATCAGGTTATATCGATGTAGTGGCGAAATGATCCCGGTAGATAAGGAGAGCAACTTGGCAACAGGGTATCGGAACAGAGAGTACATAACACGCGTAAGAATAGAACCCATCGAAGCGACTCAGGTCCAGGCGGTTTGCGCTGGAAGCGAGCAGATTCCCGATATTCTTGGCCCGCTAGCCAGGGGCAGAAACTAGAAACGGGATACTAACAAGAGTCATCGCTGGGACGCACGAAAGAAGCGTTGATGTTCGCAAGTAAGGCAAGTAAGGCAAGTAAGGCATGTAAGGAAGGAGGAATTTCAAAATGAGAATGAGCTTTGCAGTTTTGACCGTTGCCGCGCTACTGGCCTGCGCGCCCGGCATCCTTGCGCAGACTGCACCGGACGCAAGTAGTGCAGAAATAATGCGAACTTCGGATGGTCAGCCAGATTTTTCCGGATACTGGGTGCGCGGAGGCGGCGGAGGCGGTGAAAGACAGCTGAGCGTTTTTCAGGGGGGTGACGCCCCCCGCTCACCGACCCGAATCGAATTGGCCGAGGCGCTTCCTCTCACCCCTGAGGGGGAGAGATTAGTCGAACAATACACGTCAACCGATGGGGAATGGGCTGGAGAAACGGGCCTTTTCGATGATGCCGGCCATCACCGCGTCCCTTGCGGCCCGGCGAGCCCTGGAGACCTCGGCCCCCCGGTCGAGATCGTTCAGAATCCGGCGCGCCTGCTCATGGTCTATACGGGAGGCGACACAAAATGGATCCGTCAGATCTGGATCGGGCGACAGCATCCCGCCGACCTCACGGACTACGAGACGGCTTGGATGGGTCATTCGGTGGGCCACTGGGAGGGAGACACCCTCGTGGTCGATACCGTCAGGATGAGTACAACACTAGGACACATGGTGGATTTTGCTACGGCCGCACCCCAGGGCCCTGACTTCCACCTGATTGAGCGTATCAGTTTGGCTCCCGACGGGAGAATGCACATCGAGAAAACCCTTGAAGACCCGGAAATGTATGTCCGCCCCTGGACGAAAAGCCAGGTTCTTCAGAAGCAGACGAACTGGGACGTCGTTGCATTTGCGTGGGAGATAGGAGAACAGCACCTCGTGTGCGAGGATGGCCGCTACCCATCGGACAACAACCCTTACTAACGACCCCTGGCCGCCAAGTTGCGGATCCAGCTCTGTATCTATAGGGAGAAGGCCCCCGTCGGGGGCCGACACCCGGCCCCCCAATGCCCATCACTATGCCTGCAGCCAAACGACTCCAGCTGATATCAGCTGACTCAGGCTGACTTACCGACTGAGACGTGTTCTGAGCAAGTGATTGTAAGCAATGAAACGAAAGGCATTACGGGAGGGGACTCCAATCCCCTCGTCGGACTTAAAGTCCGGAGTCCTTTAGGGGACGTGCGGTTTCGATTCCTGGCCCAAGCATTTCCGAATGACATCAACCCGTGAACTCTAGGGACGACTCTAACGCCTCTTCTAAGGCCTCCAGGGAAACAGCCGATTACTGGATTCAAGGTTTGAATCTGGCTCCCCATCCGGAGGGCGGGTACTATCGCGAGTCCTATCGGAGCAACGTCCAGATCGACGTTCTCAACCCGGCTGAAGAATTTTCTGGTTCCCGATCGATTTCGACTGCGATCTACTACCTTCTGAATGGGTCGGAGTTTTCAGCGTTCCATCGGATTCGATCCGATGAGATGTGGCACCATTATGCGGGCGCGGGGCTGACGATCAATATGATTGATTCGGCGGGGGAATATGGCTCCTGCCGATTGGGCTCCCGGCTCGAAGGTGGAGCGAGTCCGCAGAGGGTTGTACCTGCGCGAACCTGGTTCGCGGCCAAGCCCGAGGATCCAACCGGCTATTCTCTGGTCGGGTGTACGGTGACTCCGGGATTTGATTTTCAGGATTTCGAGTTGGCGCGACGTGACGAATTGGTGCGACAGTTTCCTGCTCATCGAAGCGTCATCGATGCATTTACGCGAGCATAAATGAAAGGACGAAAATTCATGTCGGGTTCCGTATTTTTGATCTTGATGCCCATGGTAGTTGGTATTTCTATCGTCATGCAGGCGGTTTTCATGGCGCAAATGGATAGAAGGATGGGGACTCTGGAGAGCGTGTTCGTTACCTATGGCGTGGGGGCCCTGATTATCGGCCTTGTTCTCATGTCCCGGCGTGGTGGCAACATCGTGGATGCAATCGATTTGCCATGGTATGTGTTCACGGCTGGCTTTTTTGGCCTGCTGATCATCGGTGGCATCTCCTTTTCCGCCGCGCGCGTCGGACTTGTTTCAACGTTCGTGATAGTCGTGGCGACGCAGTTCGTGTGCAGCTCGCTGATCGATCACTTTGGCCTCTTCGGTCAGACTGTCCGGGTTCTGGACTTTGCCCGGGTCGCAGGTATCGGCATGTTGTGGGGCGGGGTCTGGCTCATTCTTCGTTAAAGTTCCACTGTCAATGAACACCCACATCGAATCTGCAGCAGCTTCGATTGACGGGACTGAATCACGGCTTCGTATTTTTCTCAGAAGCTTTGGTCCGGGTTTGCTGTGGGCGGGAAGCGCAGTCGGTGTGTCCCATCTCGTGCAATCGACACGGGCGGGAGCTGAGGCCGGTTTCGCGATGGCCGGAGTCATCCTGTTTGCGTTGATCCTGAAATATCCTTTCTTCGAATTCGGCCCCCGCTACGCTGCCGCGACCGGGGAGAGCCTTGTCGAAGGATATCAACGGATCGGATCGTGGGCGGTCTGGTTGTACTTTTCCATCGTTCTGATCACGGTCGTCATTACGCATGCGGCCATCGTTCTCTTTACAGCATATTTGTTCTTGTATGCGCTGGGTTCGGACGTTTCGGTGACGCTTGCTGCTGGGGTTCTCTACGGCGGGTGTATCGCGTTGATGTGGTTTGGGCGTTTCAGGGCCCTGGATCTTTCAATCAAAGTCGTCCTTCTGGTACTGGCGGTGTCGACTCTGATCGCTGCCTTCGTCGTGATTCCCCGTGCGGACTTTGCCACCCTCAGTTTCATGCCCGTACCGCCGTCTGTGAGCGCAGTCCCTCTGGCGTTTATTCTCGCGGTGGCCGGATGGATGCCCTCCGATATCGCGATCTCCGTCTACAGCTCCCTGTGGACGCTGGCCAAGAACAAAACCAGCGGGGTTCGCGCCAGCGTGGCGACGGTCCTGTTGGACTTCAGGATCGCTTACGTGGGGACGAGTATTCTCGCCTTCGCGTTTCTGACCCTGGGTGCGACGGTCATGCACGGTTCAGGCGAGGCGTTCAGCACTGCGTGGACTGTATTTTCAACCCAGCTGATCGATCTCTATGTCCAGACTCTCGGCGCTTGGACACAGCCGATCATCGTCGGCACGGCGGTTACCGCGATGTTCTCTACGACGCTAACGATCATCGACGGTTACCCTCGCGTGATCGACCGGACGATTCAGGCGATCCGCGACAAAAACCCCGCGGTTACTGGCAAGGGCGAAGTCTCGCCGGTGTACTGGGCGTCGATGTGTATCGTCGGTTCGATGACCATTATGCTGTTGTACTTTTTTGTGGGCAACCTCACCCAAATGGTCGATTTCGTTACGATCGTTGCTTTCCTTACCGGCCCTGTCCTCGGCTTCCTGAATCTGAAAGTCATCACCTCCGCTGCGGTTCCAGCCGAATATCGTCCGGGCAAGGCGATGCTGTTCTATTCCTATGCCGGTCTCGTGGGCCTGGGAACTCTGGCCATTAGTTTTCTCACTAGCCTTATTTTCTAATCGACGTCTAATCCACAGGGACTGAAAAGAAGCGACTTTTGGGACCTGAGCTGTCCGTCGGGTCGAGCAACCTTGGGGAGTTGTAGCGGTCTTTTCAAGCGCCCGTAAGCCGGTGAGCACCCGTCTGGGTGTTCAGCGAGGCTTTTCGCATGCTGGCAGTCATTTCCCAACATATGGTTCGGTCTTCGGGAGGATCTGAGTCTGGCCATGCGAAGTTTGGAGAAAACACGTGAAAGTACTTGATTTCGAATTGGACTACCCGGGGTCTGCAGAGTGGGGTGGGTCGCAGCCGTCCCTGGATCTGACGCTTTGCACCCGTTGTGGCGAGCCCTGGGGATTTGCATTGGTCGAACGCGTCGAAATGTGGAGTTGCGATTACTGCGGGTACGAGGCCCGCGAGAAATCGTCCGACTATTGGCGGATGCTGATCGCCGAACAGGAAGCGATCATCAGCTAGTCCTTCGCCCGAGGGCCGGGCGCGGAGTCGGGGTCGGCATCAGTCCGCTGTGTCGTCGGTGGGCGTTGTCGATCTGCTGTGCTCGAAGTGTTTTCGCAGGGTCAGACTCAAGTCCGGAATCGCCAGAACGCGCTCCAGCAGTTCCGTGTTTCCGGGTTCCATGTGCAAACGATTGACGTCCGAGATCGAGACTCCATTGGGGAATTTCGAGATCAGTCGGACCGGGTCGTTCTGGCCAAGATCGCCGTCGCGAACCACCGAAAAGTAGAATCCGGATCGGCCGCTGCTGCGGAAGAGTTCGATCATCTTTTTTCGGTCCAGCTTGAGTGCCAATTTGAAGCAGGGCTGGCGTGGCCCGGTAACCTTGAGGATGACGCCGCCGACCTGGTAGCGGTCTCCAATGCA
Organism: Terriglobia bacterium; assembly: GCA_965218085.1. Lineage (GTDB taxonomy): Bacteria > Acidobacteriota > Terriglobia > 20CM-2-55-15 > 20CM-2-55-15. Next base: position 2,987,338 of record CBDCKF010000002.1, read on the forward strand.
AACCTCATCCTCAGCCAGGCCTTCCGTCGTCAGATTTTCACCAAAGGCACCCCAAGCCAGTTTGATCCACAGACGTTCTTCCCAGAATGAGTAATGCTCGGAGGGGTAAGCGTAAACAGCCTTTTCCGGACCACCGTGCACTCTCCCATCGACTTGCGCGTCCCCTTCCAAATGGTGCCCGAAGACTCTGACCCGCTGTGATACAGGACTCTTGAAGATCCCCGTGGTAATGGCCCGGCCCTTGTACCTGATCGTTCGGGGACGGCCGACATTGACCGAGATGAGTTTCATGATTGACGGGAGCTGTGGACTCTTCGAAATTGCGTGTTGAATGACTCTATAAATGGATCCGTAGCCTGGATTCTAGGGTACTTTCGAGCCAAAAACCCTTTTACGTCTTGCGGTTTCGGGGCCGCCAAAGCACAATCAAAACGCAGGGGAATAGGGTCAGAGCCCTATGTCCCTGCTGAGTTCCTGAAATATGGGGATATAGGGCTCTGACCCCAATTTTTCGGGATTTCCCTCCTAAGTATTTGAAAAAATGCCATTTACTGATGCGATAAAGACGGCATCGGCTGACGCGATGAAGACGATCGACGGCTGGTGGAACGACCGGGCCGCGCTTCGGCTCCAGCTCCGAAAGCTGGCGATCCAGATGCGCCATCGCGAGGACCAGTTGTTCATGTTCCTGACGCTGGTGATTGGTGCGGTCGTGGGTCTAACGACTGTCGCCTTCATCGTGCTGACTGAGAACCTGGGTTCCCGGATGTATCCCATCGGCCCGGAGTTGCAGTTTCGACGGCTTCTGATTCCTGTTATTGGATCAGTAGTGTCCCAACGTTTAGATGGGCGTCGCCCATAGGTTATTGAGAATGGTCATGTTAGATCGGCTGAGAGCCAAAATCGATTTGAATTTGATTGCGTACTGGCGGCATCCTTCCGCGACTTTGCGGCAGGAGGCGGCCTATGAATTCCGGCAAGACGATCTTCTCTCAGCTGATGGACTTTCTTCCCCGTCAAGACTTTCGTCGATGCGTCGATCGCTACCGTGGCAACTACAAACTCCAACGTTTTTCCTGCTGGGATCAGTTTCTGTGCATGGCGTTCGCGCAATTGACCTACCGGGAGAGTCTGCGCGATATCGAAGCCTGTCTGCGTTCGGCTGGCACGAAGCTTTATCACATGGGCATTCGCAGCCGCGTCTCCCGCAACACCCTTGCGAATGCGAATCAGGTGCGCGATTGGCGTATCTATGCCGACTTCGCCCAGACGCTGATCTCCATGGCTCGCGAGCTCTATGTTGGCGACAGTTTCGGTGTCGACCTCAAGCAGACGGTTTACGCACTCGATGCCACAACGATCGATCTGTGTCTTTCCCTGTTCCCGTGGGCACGCTTCCGCAAGCACAAGGGAGCTGTCAAACTGCACACGGTTCTGGATCTGCGCGGCAATATTCCTTCCTTTATCCTGATTACACACGGCAAAGTTCACGACCTCCATCTTCTGGATCAACTCGCCTTCGAGCCCGGAGCCTTCTACATCATGGATCGCGGTTATCTGGATTTCCGGCGCCTGTACAAAATCAGTGTCGCGGCGGCGTTCTTCGTGACACGCGCGAAAAAGAATTTCGTCTTCAATCGTCTTTATTCACTCGATGTGGACAAGTCCACCGGAGTCCTCAGCGATCAGATCATCAGCCTACGCGGCTTTTACTCTCGCAAGCGCTATCCAGAAAAACTCCGCCGCATTCGCTTTCTCGATCGAGAGCACAACAAGTACCTCGTCTTCCTGACCAACAATTTCGCGCTGCCAGCGGCGACCATTGCCCAACTCTATCGCTGCCGCTGGCAGGTCGAACTGTTCTTCAAGTGGATCAAACAGCACCTACGCATCAAGGCGTTCTACGGCACAACCCCCAATGCGCTGAAGACTCAAATCTGGACCGCCATCTCGGTCTATTTGCTTGTTGCCATCGTGAAAAAACGGCTCAATGTCAACGCCAGTCTCTACCGAATTCTCCAGATCGTCAGCGTCACCGTTTTCGAAAAAACGCCCCTTTTAAAGGCCCTTTCCGCCCTCGACTATCAAGATTCAGACTCGGAGAACTCCAAACAACTGAATCTATTCAACTAACGTTGGGACACTACTGTTATTGGATCTTTCGTTACCGGGATACTGATCTATCGCTATTTCCCCGACGCCCGAGGCAGTGGAATTCCTCAGACCAAGGTTGCGCTTGCCGTTCATGGCGGCCGGATCACCCTGCGGACGGTTCTCGGAAAATTCTGGCTCTCGGTCGGATCTCTGGCGAGTGGTGTGGCGCTCGGCCGTGAAGGACCTTCTGTGATGGTCGGATCCGGAATCGCGTCGGTCATCGGCCGCGCCCTCGGTCTCAAGCGCCAAAAAATTGAAGCCCTGATTCCGGTGGGCGCGTCGGCGGCGCTGGCGGCGGCGTTCAACACGCCGATTGCGGCGGTGCTATTCGCTCTGGAAGAGGTCGTGGGAAACCTCCACGCCCCTCTGCTGGGCTCGGTCGTATTGAGCACTGCTACAGCATGGATGGTGATGAATGTCATGTTGGGGGATCAGGCGCTGTTCAGTGTGCCCGCATACGAACTGGTTCACTTTTCAGAACTCGCCTTTTACGCAATCCTTGGCGTCATTGGTGGGTTTGTATCCATTTTTTTGTCCGGATGCTGCTCCAGATCCGCCAGTGGTTTCTGGATCTGCCCGAGCGTACGCGATGGGTCCAGCCGGTTGTCGGTGGCTTGACGGTAGGCGTGCTGGGATTCTTTGTCCCCGACGTCCTCGGTGTGGGATACGGAAGGGTCGGAGATGCCCTGAACGGAACGATGACGATATGGTTCATGGCATCGCTCGTAGTGCTCAAGCTGGTCGCAACGGCCACCTGTTACGGTTCCGGCAACGCGGGCGGCATTTTCGGTCCCAGCCTGTTCATTGGGGCCATGCTGGGAGGCACCGTTGGAGGCGCAGCCAACTGGTTGTTGCCTGAGTTCACTGGAAGTTCCGGGGCCTATGCTCTCGTCGGGATGGGCACAGCATTCGCGGGCATCATCCGCGTGCCGTTTACTTCGGTAATCATGATCTTCGAGTTGACGCGCGACTATTCCATCATCGTGCCACTCATGCTCTCGAACACGATCAGCTACTTCATTTCACGCCGGTATCAGCGAAAGCCGATTTACGAAGCGCTCGCCGAACAGGACGGAATTCATCTGCCTGCGGCAGCGACACAGCATCGCCAGGGGCGATTGCGTGTCCGCCGCGCCATGCGCGTGCCAAAGGTCGTTCTGGATGCCGACATGACACTCGACGACGCGCGCTTGCGAATTCGAAACAGTCCCTTCGATGCCTGGGCCGTCGTCGACGATAGAGGACTTGTGGGAATGGTGACCCTGGACGAACTGCTAAGTGCTTCGGGCGAGACGCTGGTTGAAGCTGCTCGTGTGAAGGCCGGAGCCCATCTCCACGACGACCACGTCCTGGATCTCGCCCTCGAGCGTATGGGCCAGGCCGGTGTCAATGTTCTTCCGGTTGTCAGTCGTCTGGATGCGCGACGGCTGGAGGGCATTGTCAGCCTTACGGATGTCATGCGTGTTTACGGATTCAGCGGGTCGGACGATGAGTCCGAGGATAATTGATGGATGCAGCACGTTGGCCTCACCTTCCCGAGGGCGGGGCTTGATTCTTCCTGCGTGTTACGATGACGACCATGGCCGGAGGGTTGAATCTGAGGCTGGCGATGGCGCAGATCAACGTCGTCGTCGGCGATTTGGAAGGGAACCGAACTAAGATCCTCGAATGGATCGGACGGGCGCGGGATCTGGAGGCCGACCTTGTAACTTTTCCCGAACTCGCCCTGACCGGCTACCCCCCGGAAGATCTTCTTCTCAAGCCCCGTTTTATCGAGCGTAATCTTGAAATCCTCAAGGAACTGGCCGCGGCTGTCAGCGGTATCACAGCCGTTGTGGGGTTCGTGGATCGGCGCGAGGGCATATACAACGCCGCCGCTATCCTGAAGGATGGTCATGGCGTGGGTGTTTACCACAAGATCTGCCTGCCCAACTACGGCGTCTTCGACGAAGTCCGCTACTTTCAAGTCGGGAAGCTGTCGACGATGATCGAAATCGGCGACGTGCGTGTGGGTCTTTGCATCTGCGAGGATATCTGGTTTCCTGATGGCCCGGCTGCGCAGCAGGCGATGGGCGCTGGGGCCGAGGTTCTTATCAATATTTCCTCGTCTCCATACCACGCGGGTAAACGCCGTGAGCGCGAGTCCATGCTCCGAGCGCGGGCCACCCACAATACGGCTTTCGTGGCATACAACAACTTGGTCGGCGGGCAGGACGAACTCGTGTTTGACGGGGACAGTCTGGTGTTAGATCAGAAAGGCAACATCATTGCGCGTGGTGCTCAGTTTGACGAAGACCTGGTCGTGGTCGATCTGGATCTGGAGGAAGTCCGCTGCTCCCGCCTCAAAGATCCGCGGCATCTCCAGAGTGGGGATTCCCGGGAAACTGCAGTGGTGTCGATTCCCGGACCCCGTTCCGATAGGAAACCGCTGCCCGAAGTGGAAATTCGACAGCCGCTTGGGGAAGATGCCGAAGTCTACCAGGCACTCGTCGTCGGTACGCGGGACTACGTTTGCAAGAATAAATTCAACAAAGTAGTCATCGGACTCAGTGGCGGAATCGATTCGGCGCTCACAGCGGTTGTGGCCGTCGACGCGCTCGGGAGCTCGAACGTCGTCGGTGTGAGCATGCCTTCGAAGTTTTCCTCTGAAGGCAGCGTCGAAGACTCGAAGGAACTTGCCCGAAGCCTGGGGATTCGGCTGATGACGATTCCCATCCGAGAGGCTATGGACGCATACGAGTCCGTTCTGGGGCGATCGTTCAAAGACCGGGATCCTGACGTTACCGAAGAGAATCTCCAGGCCCGGATTCGTGGAAACCTGGTGATGGCCTTGTCGAACAAGTTCGGATGGCTTGTCCTGAGTACGGGCAACAAAAGCGAGGTCGGCGTCGGCTATTGTACGCTCTACGGTGACATGGCGGGTGGCTTCTCCGTTCTGAAAGACGTTCCGAAGACCATGGTCTTCAGCCTGGCCCGATACTGCAATCGTGCGGCGGAATCGGAACGCATACCTCGAGTCATAATTGAGAAACCGCCCTCGGCTGAACTGCGCCCGAATCAGAAGGACACCGACTCGCTGCCGCCTTACGATCAATTGGATCCGATCCTTCAGGCCTACGTTGAGAACGATCACAGCGTGGATGAGATGATCGCAATGGGATTCGATTCCGATACGGTCCGTCGTGTTGTCAGCCTTGTGGATTTCAGCGAGTACAAGCGCCGTCAGGCAGCGCCCGGTGTGAAGATAACGCCGCGTGCATTCGGGCGGGACCGGCGCATGCCGATCACCAACCGCTTCGGTCATTAAGGAGGCCTCGGTCAGAAGAATACGTTATAAGATTTCGCTCGGTCGTTCATTCAGATGACCATCTCTGTCGCGTTCCACGCGTGGTCTGAACGACCGGCGACCCTCGCCATCATCCTGATGGCGAGGTCTATGAGGATCGACGGAATGTCGAAGCGGGCCCTAAGACGACCCGCACGGTCCTCCGTGCCGGGGACAACGATGCGGTAGCCGAGGCGTCCAGAGTAAGAAAATGATCAGATTTGGACCCGGAATCAACTGTTAAGCACTGAATGTCTAACTCAGCTCACTAGCAGGGTCCCCACGGCCGCATAGGCCAGGAAATCGAAATGCATCGTCCTTTCACAATTCTGGAAGAGTGGATTAAACAGGGACGGATCCGTCTGGCCGAGGTCGAGACGCCGACGAAGAGCGAGCCTGTCCGAGTCCCCGAAGAGCCGAAAAGCGAAGACGTTTCATCCCATCTGTCCGAACCGGGTCCGTCAGATTCGGAAATATTCGAGGCCTCGATGCAGGACGTGCGCCCACTGGAGAGAAACCAAGGCCCGGCCCGTGCGGCGGAACCCGTCGCGATTCGATCCAACCGCGATGAAGAAGAAGCATTGAGGGTGCTTGAAGAATTCTGCCGCAGTGGCCGTGTCGAACCCGTGCATACACGCGAATACGTCGAGCACGTGGCGCAACCCATCGGCCGCCTCTACCTCGACGACCTCCGTTCGGGGCGGTTTGCGATCCAGGCCCATCTGGATCTCCACGGAATGACCCTGGATCAGGCCCGGCTGGCGCTGGATACGTTTATAGCGAGCTCGGTTCGAGCCGGCTCCAGTTGTGTCCGTGTTGTCCACGGTCGGGGGCGTCACTCCCGGGATAAACGTCCGTTGATGAAGAGGAAGGTCGAACAGTGGCTCAGTCATCGCAGGCTGGCACGCTTCGTCATTGCCTATACCTCCGCTCGGCTCGTCGATGGGGGTGGGGGCGCCGTCTACGTCTTGCTGCGCACCCACCTGTAGATGTGCGCGACTCGTAAGATTTTTTTAACGCAGAGACGCAAAGACGCAGAAAGATTTATTTCTTTTTCTGCGGCCTCTGCGTTCTTTGCGTCTCTGCGTTGATTTTTTCTTAGTGTCGGGGTTCACACCCGGAAGACGCCGATGACTTTTCCGACGATGCCGAATCGGGTCGCTTCCGATCCCTTCAGTTTGATCGGCGCGTACGCCGGGTTCTCCGGTCGTAACTCCACACTATTTTTCATTCGGTAGAAGCGCTTGACTGTAGCTTCGTCTTCGATCATCGCGACGACGATCTCGCCGTTCGAAGCGGTCCTGTCGGGTCGGACAAGAACGTAGTCCCCGTCGAGGATATGGGCATCCTGCATGCTGTCGCCTTCGACCCGAAGCAGGAACGCGCCTTCCGGCGCCCAGCCATCGGGGAGGCGCACGACATCTTCGATGTTTTCCTGGGCAAGGATCGGTGCGCCGGCGGCAACCCGTCCGACGATGGGAACTTCGTTCGGCGTGAGGTATTGCTCGGTGGGCCCTTCTGCTTCGATCACGACGAGTGAGCGCGACCGGTTGGGCTGACGAAGGAGGCGGCCTTTGCGCTCCAACGCTTTGATGTGATCGTGGACCGTAGCGGGATTCAAGCCGAATCGATCGCCGATGTCCCTGACTGACGGGGGAAAACCATTGCGTTCTCTGTGGTCGCCGATAAACCGGAGAACCTCAGCCTGTCTTGTGGTCAGCCCTTTCACCTAACATATGTTGGTATAATAGCGTCTCAGAGTCAAGCTTAGAAACCTTGCCGAGACCTGTGTCCGAGCGTTGAGGTGGGGTAGCGAAGGATCTCATAGGGAACCGAATGCTGACGTCACAACGTTGGAATGGCGCTGATTACCGCCCTGATGCCGCTGTCGTTTTTGACGATCGTGGGCGGAGCGTTGCTGTCGAGCACGACGGTCGACATGCGGATCGGGATGAACTACCGGACGAACGCCCAACTGCTGATGCTGACTGAATCAGGAATCGAAGCCGCTCGGGAAAGTTTCCGAAGCGATGTCGAAGCGAAAATCGATGCCGATGCGTCCGATACGATCGACACCTTGAGCGAAGGTATCACCGAAGTCTTAAAGGACCTTGATGGGACGGACGCCCTCTTGTCGGCCTCGCTGGATGTAGACACACTGATGGATGCCACAGCAACGGAAGATATCCGTTACGGCGACTCGATACCTCTTTTGGCCGGGGCCGTAACCATAGAAACCTATACAGTGTTTGTCCCCAACGATGTGGCCGACGGCGCAACATCCACAACCGATACCTGCGAAGTCGTCACGATTGTTTCGATTGGCGTGATCGACAACAGCGAGATGCTGATCGAAGTCGACAGAAAGAAGAACCGTTATCCGGACGTGCCGGCGGCACTGACGCTGGATGGGAGCGTTGAATGGAACGGCCTCGTGATGGTTGTCGATCCTGCGGAATGTGATACCACACCTGCACAGGGAACTCATTATGTCGTGACACTTGGGGGTGGGACTCAAATCAATGGCGGTCTCTTTATCGCGAGCACGTACAACAATACCTTGAACGACGTTTGTATTAACATAAACGGCTGTGGCACCGGCGGCGTGACCTACGATTCAGCCAAGATCTCAAATGCGTCCGGGAGCATGCCGTTCACCCCGATCGCGATCACACACTTCTGAAGGGTTGGGACCGTCCGTTATCTTCTACCTGACTGACTCTTGCGGTGCCGCTTGGCAGGCTCTTCGTAGAGATATTTGATGCGCTCCTTATAGATAAAGAGGTTCGCGTCTCTATCGCGTGTCAACCGCACGATGTCGCGGTCGTAGTATTCGATCCATCCCCGTACTTCCTCATCATCCACAAGCTTGACGACGACTGGAATACGGTTCTTCGACAGCCAGTCGATGTATTCGGTTTCTCTGCGGGTGGATTCCGTGGGTGTCTGCTGTCGCCGCCCAGTGAGCAACTCGCCGCCTTTTCCTTTTCCGAACTGACTGATCCGTGCCATGCGCGACCAGTATACATCGGGGCCGGAAACAGCTTCTTCTGCATGTGCGCTCTATGTGTACAAATCCTTGCCAAGACCGTGCGGTCATAGCCCGCACCTACAGGTAAAAAGGACCCACTGCACCGGGTTCTGTCCCCTGCATGAATGCTAGAATCTCACCGTGAAAATTGAAGCCATTTTGTTCGATCTTGGCCGCGTCATCGTGGACTTCGACATGGCAGAATGTGAATCGGCTCTCGCCTCACGTTCCGGTCTCGACCGCGAAGCCTTCCTCGGCGTGCTGTGGGATATCGGCTCGATTCGTCGCTATGAACGCGGAGAGATTTCAACCGCGGAGTTTCACCAGTTTCTCATCACTAACGGCGCTCTTAAGATGGATTACGCAGAATTTCGCCGCGTGTGGTCTGAAGTCTTCGATCCGATCCCAATCCTGCCGACGGCGTTTCTATCGGGACTCGCCAGCCGCTACACGATGACTCTGGTCACAAACACGAACGAGGCCCACGCGGACCATATCCGCCGCAACTATGAGGTATTCGGCTGTTTCACCCACCATATTCTCTCCTACGAAGTCGGCGCCTTGAAACCGGACCCGAAGATCTTCGAGGTCGCCATTGAAGCGACCGGTCACCCTCCCGAAGAGGTTTTATTTATAGATGACCGGGAAGAAAACATCGTGGCCGGCCGTGCGCTCGGAATGGACGTGCATCGATTTTCCTCATCTTCCGGTCTCTGCCGGGCTTTCGAGGAAATGGGCATTGAATTCGATTGGCCTGAAGAAGATTCGGGCCGAGTTTCGACCCGAGACCGGTGAGGTTGCCGCTATCGATCGTTCGGTCCTCCGTCATCGGATACGGCCTTCTTTTCGGCATGTCGCTGGCCCTGGCTGCTTGGCAAGGCCGGCTGGTTTCGCTCTTCACCCTTCCCGCTTGGCCTCGAACGGGAACAAACGTTTTGATCGGTGTTCTGATTGCCGTTGCGGTTCTTTCAGGTTCGCGGGCGATGCGTGGGACCTTCGAATGGGCGAGACGACTCGAAGATGAGTTCCGCTTTTTCTTAGCGCCTCTTGATCTAAGCGGAATATTTATACTTGCAGTGGCGAGTGGTATCGCCGAGGAAACTTTCTTTCGGGCGATCATGCAGCCGGTCTTCGGACTTTGGGTCACCAGCACGGTCTTCGGGCTGCTGCACTTTCCATTGAATCGCCGACTGATTCCCTGGACGATGAGCGCCATTGCCATGGGATTCGTTTTCGGTCTCGTCTACCAGTCCACAGAAAGCCTGCTCGCCGTTGCCCTAGGTCATGGATTGATCAACTTTTTCGAGTTACGCCATGTGATCAATGGCGCCGGTGGACCTAACCCTCCGGGCGCCCCGAACTCCTGAGTCCTTGCGTCTTTCGCGCCCCAATCGGCTCGGGTTGGAGTTTTTTGTTAAATATCGTCACTCCCCGAGGTGCTTCAGGTGTAAGGGCTTCTGTTTGAGCAGGTTTACGGTTAGAATGATCGTGTTCTGTTCCAAGAGTTCACCTGCGTTAAAGCGGATATGAAGCGACCGATTCTAGTGATCTGTCTCGTCTTGGTGCTCACGGCAGAGGTGTTGCCGCGCACACAGATCATCGGTGATACAGGTGCCGATGGATCGGAATTCGTTTTTGCGTGCCTGGTCTACGGCTCCGGGATGGCGGGTTTTTCCCGCCGTCGTGGCGGCTCATGGAGGACAGATTGGCCTAAAGCGGACAAGCAGTTCATGTTCGGAATCGACCGGCTCTCGAATGTCCGGATTGTTTTGGAGAAGGACGTTGCAGTGCCGATCATGGATCCGAACCTCTTCAGCTACCCGTTTCTTTATGCCGTCGAGGTGGGTCACATGGAGCTGACTCCGACCGAAGCCGACCGGCTTCGGGAGTATATGATGCTCGGCGGTTTCCTGGTCGTGAATGATTTCTGGGGAAGCTACGAATGGCAGAGCTTCAATCGACAAGCCAAGATGATCTTTCCGGACAGGGAAATCGAGCAGCTCGACATGTCGCATGAAATATTTCACTCTTTCTTCGACATCCAGGAGATCCTGCAGGTGCCCAATGTCAATAATGGCTGCGGCGGTTGGGGGACATCTGAGCAGGACGGCTATACGCCTTACGCGCTGGCCATCTTCGATGACGCGCGCCGCCCGATGATGGTGATCAACTACAACACCGATCTAGGGGACGCCTGGGAGTGGGCGGATCAACCGTGCTACCCTCACGAGTTTTCAGGGATGGCGTATCGCATGGGACTGAACTTTATCGTTTATTCGATGACTCATTAGAGTGGGTTATGGGGAGTCGACCGGGTTCTGATTCAAAACGAATCAGACGGCGTCGGTAGAATTGATGACATGGTTTGAAAGATTATTCAAATACCAGCCGATCGTTTACGAGCGGGGCACGTTAGGCTTTCAGCTTCTGGACAATCCCGCTTTCTTTGCTCTGTTTGCCGTCGCTGCGCTTGGCGGTTCATACATCCTGTACCGAACGATTCAAACGCGTTCGTCCTCGCTTTCTTCATGGGGAATGATCGCTCTGCGGGCGGGGACGCTCGTGGTGCTTGCCTTCATCCTCATGCGTCCGGTTCTGAACATTTCCACAGTGTTACCGCAGGAATCCTACCTCGCCGTCGTCATAGATAATTCCGAGAGCATGCAGATCCAGGACAACGGACAGGACAGCCGGGCCGACCTGCTGATGGCCGAACTGGAGTCCAGCGAGTTTTTCGCAAACCTTGCTGAAAAGTTTCGTGTCCGCGTCTACCGTTTCGATCAGGAAGCCGAACGTATTGAAGACCTGAACCGTATGACGTTCAACGGAACGCGAACGCGTATGGAAAGCGCGATGGAGTTGCTCTACCAGGAGTTGGGTACGGTGCCTCTGTCGGGCATCGTCTTGGTCACTGATGGCGTCGATAACGCTTCCGAGGAGTGGACCGAAGCCCTGTCCCGCGTTCAATCCCGTGGCATCCCGATATACACGGTGGGCGTCGGCGAAGATGCAATCGAGCGGGATGTGGAGCTTGTTCAGGCCACAACTCCCAGAGACAGTCTCAACGACGCGACAGCAGTGGCCGAGGTTTCGTTCCGGAGCGAGGGACTGGCCGGTCGCACGGCGACGCTTCAGGTTCGGGAAAACGGAGTACTGCTCAAGAGCGAAGAGGTCACGCTTCCGCGTGACGGCCAGATTGGCGAGGCCGCGATTGATCTGCCGGTGACAAACGAAGGCTCGCGCGTATTTGAGTTTTCTATCGAAGCGACCAATGACCGGATCTCGGAGAACAATGCACTCAGTACTCTGATCGAGGTCAGGAACGAACAACCGGAAATCCTTTACGTCGAAGGAGAACCGCGGTGGGAATATCGTTTTTTACGCCGTGCTTTGGAAGACGATCCGAATGTTCAGGTAGTGACCTTGCTTCGGACGTCCCCAAACAAGTTCTATCGACAGGGTATCGACGAGGAAGAAAAGCTGGCAGACGGATTTCCGACGACGCGGGAAGAGTTGTTCCAGTACAAGGGTCTGATTTTGGGAAGCATTGAATCAACCTTCTTTACGCAGGACCAACTTCAGATGATTGTTGATTTCGTTGGAGAGCGTGGTGGCGGGTTTTTGATGTTAGGTGGCCGGAATTCTTTCAGCGAAGGGCGTTATCAGAACACACCTATCGCCGACATCCTGCCGGTTCGGCTCAACGAGGGCTCCGACTTCGTTGTCGAAAACTTGGCCGTCCAGGTGTCTGATTACGGCCGCTCGCATCCCTTGATGAACCTGAACCCCGCCGATGACGAAAACGTCAGCGATTGGGACGCGCTCCCACCTTTGACTGAATTCAATCGTGTCGATGAAGCCAAGGTTGGCGCAATCGTGTTGGCGAATGCCGAGTTAGAGTCGGGAGGGCGGGCCCGTCCGGTTTTGCTCGCCTACCAACGCTACGGCCGGGGCCGGGCGATGGCGTTCACCTCGTCCAGTAGTTGGCGCTGGCAGATGGAAATGGACCACGAGGACATGACGCACGAAATGTTCTGGCGCCAGATACTGCGGTGGCTTGTCAATGATTCTCCCGATCCCGTAATGGCGATTTCCGAGCGAGACAGCTATGTGCCGGGCGAGTCTGTCCGTCTGTTTGCGGATATTTCCGATGCCAGCTTTGAACGTATGAACAATGCTGACGTCGTCGGACGCGTGATCGACCCGGACGGGAATTCCCAGCCCTTGCGCTTCGAGTGGACCGGACTTCAGGATGGCACCTATCAGGCGACGATGTCGGGATCTGCGCCGGGAATTTACACGATGGAGGTGGATGCCAGTTTCGCCGGTGAAGACATCGGGAGTTACGAGAGCACCTTTCAGGTGCGTGACCGCCCGGTCGAATTTTACGACGCCGCTCTTGATAGTCGCTTTCTCCAATCTGTGGCCGAGGACTCCGGAGGCCGCTACTACCCCTTGTCGGCTCTGGGAAACCTGCCGGACGACGCCGTTTATATCGACGGTGAGTCTTCGATCATCGAACAACGCGAGCTTTGGGATGTGCCGATCCTGTTTCTGTTGCTGACGATCTTGCTCGGTGGGGAATGGTTCTGGCGCAAGCAGAAGGGACTCGCTTGATGATAGGGGTTCTTTCGAACAAATGGTTGCGTTTAACGATTGGTCCGATGGTAGGGCTGCTTTTGCTGTCGGTGCCGGTTGCTGGCCGGGCAGACTCGGCGGCGCTGATCCTTGGTGGAGTTCCGGGAAGTCCTGTGCATGAGACGCGCTTCGCCGACTGGATCGACGCTACGCGTGTTGCGATGGTCGAGACCTTTGGATTTGGCGAAGATAACGTTGTTGTCCTCCAGAACCGCGAAGCGCGAGGTGAGGACATCCGCCAGGCATTCGCCAGCTTCGGCGAGCGCCTCACTGGGGACGACACCTTCTTTCTCTTTTTCATCGGTCACGGAAGCTTCGATGGCACCGATTATAAGTTCAATACGATGGGTGCCGACCTTACGGCTGCCGACTACAGCGAGATGCTTGCTTCGATTGATGCGGGAAGATCGGTCATCGTAAACGCGACGAATTCCAGTGGCGCTGCCATCGAGCAGTTCGCCGCAGAGAATCGTGTGGTCGTCACGGCGACCCGAACGGGAACTGAACGCAACGACACGATCTTCTACGACCATTTTCTCGAAGCGCTCGACGACGCGGCCAGCGACGAGGACAAGAACGAACGCCTTTCGGTGTGGGAGGCGTTTCGCTACGCGACGCTTGCCGTTGAACGATTCTACGAAGAACAAAACAGGCTCGCGACAGAGCATCCGCAGATCTCAGACAACGGAAGGGGAAAAACCGGAGTCGATCCCGATGAAATGCCCAGTCTCGCGCGCTTGATTAATTTCAATGCTGCGGCCGAGATCAACGTTGCCGACCCGGTATTGCGGACCTTGCTGGAAGAAAGAAACCAGCTCGAAAGCGACATAGAAGCCTTACGTTTCATCCAGGACACGATGTCTCAGGAAGAGTACGATCTGCGGATGGAAGAACTCCTGATTGAGCTTGCGCTGAAGAACCAGGAAGCCCGGGCCAGGGAGGCCAATACTCCGGAGTCTAGTCCGGCTGAGGCTAATCCCGCAGAGCCTAATCCTGTGGAGCCGAATCAATGACGCGTGGGAATCTTGGATCCTTCATCGCGTTTCGCGTATTGCTTCCCTTGCTGGTTACCAGTTGTGGAGCTCTGGGCCAGTCTGACAATTCAGATCCCGTGGAGCGAGCCCGGCGGGGAGACTATAGCGGTGCCGCAACTGCATTGGAATCGATGGTGGAGTCCGGCAGCATGGCTCCCGAGGTCGTCGAAGGCCTGTATTACTCCTGGGTCCGTCAGGGCGAATACCAGCAAGCCCTGACCCGGTTTGAAGAACTCTCCAACCTCAACCCCAACGTGGGTGCCATCCGGCTGGCCGCTGCCCGGGCGAACCGGATTGCAGGGAACTATGAGCGGGCTCTGGAACACCTGGAAGAAATCCTTAACTTTTCCGACGTCGGTACGGCAGCCCGCTACGAGAAGGCTGCGGTGCTGGGAGATCTGGGTCGCCGTGCGGAAGGCAACGAGATATACCAGGACCTGCTTGAACGTTTCCAGGACGGTTTCATCAGCCGCACCGACGAACTGATCCACATTGCGCGGGCGATGTGGGCGCTCGAGTTTTTCCATGACGCCAACGACGCGTTTCGACTCGTCACGCAGGCCAACCCAAGGGATGCTGAAGCGTTTCTGGACTGGGGCGATCTGCTGGCTGAGAAGTACAACGACCCGGAAGCCGTCGCCAGCTATGAAGACGCGCTTCAGATTGATCCCAACATGCCGGAAGCCCATCTGGGGATCGCGCGGGTGTTGGCCGGTGCCAACCCCGAGCGTAGTCAGGCGGCTCTGGATCGGGCCCTAGAGGTGAATCCGAGTCTTGTTGAGGGGTACCTGCTGCGGGCACGGCAGCGTATCGATGCCGAACAGTACGATGAGGCCGACGAGGAGACGGCCAAAGCTCTGGAGATCAACCCGCGATATGCAAAGGCGCTATCCCTGCTGGCTGCGACGAATTACCTGAGGGGAGAAGAAGACGAGTTTGAAGGGTATGTCCAACAAGTCCTCCAAACCAACCTCGGCTACAGCGAAATGTATTACACCCTGGCCGAGTTGTGCGTCTCGGTCCGCTTGTATCGGCAGGCAGTGGAATTTGCCCGGGAGGCGATCCGACTGAATCCGAGGGACTGGAAGGCTCTCAGCCTGCTTGGGATCAATCTGCTCCGCATTGGAGAAGAGGAAGAAGGGACAGCCACTCTCGAGGCGGCCTACGAAGGCGATGCGTTCAACGTCTGGACAGTCAACACGCTCACCCTGCTCGATAGTTTTACGAACTTCGACCGGATCGAGACCGAGCACTTTGAGGTCAAATTGCACCAGGAAGAAAGCGCGGCGCTGGAGCCTTATGTCACTGCACTGCTCGAAGAAGCCTGGGACACGCTCAGCGCCAAGTACGGGTACGAGCCTGAATGGCCGATTACTTTCGAGATGTTCCCCGACCACGAAGATTTCGCGGTACGCACGCTCGGTTTGCCGGGCCTGGGTGCGCTTGGCGTCGCCTTCGGAAAAGTCGTGGTGATGGATTCTCCGTCGGCCCGGCCTCCGGAGGAGTTCAATTGGGGGGGGACGCTCTGGCACGAGTTTGCCCATGTGATTACTTTGGGAACGACCGACCATAAGATTCCCCGATGGTTTTCCGAGGGCCTTTCCGTCTACGAAGAGCGAAAGGCCGTACCGGGCTGGGGCGACGATCTGCAGATCGACTATCTTTCGGCTATCAACGACGACCAGTTCCTTCCCATTGAGGGTTTGAATAACGGCTTCGTCCGACCGACCCATGCGGGGCAGGTCATCCTTTCCTATTACCAGGCTTCATTGGTTTGCGACTACATCGACGAAACCTACGGTTTCGACGCGATTCTCGAGATGCTGTCGGGTTACAAGGATGGGCTGAATACGGAAGAAGTGTTCGAAGAGGCGCTGGGCGTCAGTCTCAGCGCATTCGATCGAGAATTTATGGGTTGGGTGGGTGCCCGAGTTGCGTTCATAGATGCCGAGCAGTTCAGGAATCTCACCGAACAAGGCATTGCTGCCATCGAAGCCGGCACTCTGGACGAGGCGATTGAATCTCTGACGCGTGCTATCGAGCTCTATCCGGAATACACCGGACAGCAGAACCCCTATGAACTCCTTGCCGACGTGTATATCCAGATGGAAGACGTTCAAGCGGCCATCGACACGCTCAGCCGGTTTGCGGCGCTCTCGGAATACGCTTACGGAACGTATCTGAAGCTGGCGGGATTGATGCGGGAGACCGGTGACAGCGAAGGTGCCGCTGAAATCCTGACCCGGGCCATGTACATCCATCCAACGGACCTGGAAGGGCATCGGAGATTGGGTTCGGTGTTGATGGAGCGCGAAGAGTTTGCCGACGCGGCGCGCGAATACGAAGTGCTTTTGGCATTGAATGCTCCAGATCTTGCGAATACGTATTTTAATCTCGCTTCTGCCGAATATGGCGCGGGCCGAATGGCAGAGGCGCGTCGGAGCATCTTGCGATGTTTGGAAATTGCACCGTCGTTTGAGGCGGCGCAGGAGTTGCTATTGAGGATTGTGAGGTAATTGAATGGAAAGCGTCGAAGAAAAAAAAGATCTCGAAACGGTGGAGAAATTTCATACAGACATCGCTGCGATTGATAAAGAAGTCCGGAAGGTAATCGTCGGGCAGAACGAGGCAGTAGACCAGATAATGGTATCCCTGCTGACCGGCGCGAACGCAATGATAACGGGGGTGCCGGGTCTAGCCAAAACCTTGCTCATTCAGACCATGGCGGAGGTCTTACGTCTGGATTTCAATCGTATCCAGTTCACGCCGGACCTGATGCCGGCCGATATCACCGGGACGGAGATGATCGAAGACAATCGCACGACCGGTCAACGGGAACGCGTTTTTGTTAAAGGCCCAATTTTCGCGAATATCATCCTCGCGGATGAAATCAACCGGACGCCTCCCAAGACACAGTCTGCTTTGCTCGAGGCTATGCAGGAGGGATCGGTAACGGTTGAAGGCCAGACCTACGTCCTGGAAAAACCCTTCTATGTTCTGGCCACGCAGAATCCCATCGAACTGGAAGGCACCTACCCCTTGCCGGAAGCCCAGTTGGACCGTTTCATGTTCAACGTCATCATCGACTACCTTAACGAATCCGACGAGATAGAGGTCGTCAACCAGACGACCTCACTACGCGAGGTGAGTTTCGAGAAGACGATCGGCGGTCCCGAAATCCTCGAATTCCAACGCCTTGTGCGCAAGATGCCCGTTGCGGAACCGGTCATGAGGTACGCGGTGCAACTCGCCCGTTCCAGTCGGCCGAAAGGTGACGGGGACATCCCCGATTTCGTGAAGAAATACGTCAATTACGGTGCCAGCCTCCGGGCTTCACAGTTCCTGATTCTTGGCAGCAAGGCCCTGGGTTTGATCAACGGGCGTTACAACGTGGCCATTGAAGACATCCAGAAGTTGGCGTACCCGGTCTTCCGGCACCGCCTCATTACGAACTTCCATGCCGAATCGGAAGGGATCACATCGGAAGACATTATCCGTCAGTTGCTCGAATCTGTGCCGGTGCCCGAGTCCGGCATGAAGGATTGAGCTTTGCCCAGGACTGAAAAGGCGAACTGATGAGCACTGTTGCAGCACCTGGAGCGTCGAATCGTTTCATCGATCCGACCGTGTTGACGAAGATACAGAACCTGGAGTTGCTGGCGCGTACCGTGGTCGAAGGCTTTGTGCAGGGCCTGCATAAGTCTCCGTTTCTCGGTTTCAGCGTCGATTTCGCCGAGTACCGGCAATATCACCCTGGAGACGAAATCCGGCGGATCGATTGGAACGTGTACGCGCGGTTGGACCGGTTGATGGTAAAGCTGTTTGAGGGAGAAACCAACACCCATGTCCATTTTCTGTTGGACGCCAGTGGTTCGATGGCTTACGGCTCGGGTGAGGTTTCAAAGATGGACTACGCCAAGTATTTGACGGCGTCTCTCATCTATTTTGCCTATCACCAGAGGGATGGCGTGGGCTTGGTGACCTTTGATGAGGAAGTGACAGGACACATTCCCGCGGGCCGAAAAACGGGTCAACTCTTCAGTCTCCTGGCCGAGATCGAGCGGGTGGAAGCCAGCAAGGTGACCGAATTTCGAAAACCGCTGGACTACATGGCGGAATTTTTGAAGCGGCGCGGCATGATCGTCATCGTTTCTGATTTTTATGATGAAGTCGAGAACATTATTTCCAGCGTGAAACATCTTCGATCGAAAGGTAACGATGTCATCGTGTTTCACGTTCTCGACGATTTCGAGCTGAAATTTCCGTTCGATACGATGACCGAGTTCGAAGATCTGGAAACTACGAAGAAGCTGAATGTCATTCCGCAACACCTGCGGCGGGAGTATCTTCAACTGATCCAGGGTCACGTTGGCGACCTGGAAAAAGAATTTGCTGCGATGGGCGTGGATTACACGCTGATGAACAGCAGTCAGCCTCTCGACGTGGGACTGTTTGCATATCTGGCCCGTAGGGCTAAAACGAAGAGTTGACTAAATAAAAATGTCGTTTTTGAACCCACTATTCTTCATTGGATCTCTTGTTCTGGCGGTCCCGATTCTTGTCCACCTGGTTAAGAAGGACAAGTCCGAGATCGTTCGCTTCAGTTCGTTGATGTTCCTGCTCCGGATTCCCAAGAAAGCGATCCGGCAGCAGAAGCTCAGGAACCTGTTGCTGATGGCGATGCGCTTGTTGTTGATCGCATTGCTGATCGGCGCCTTTGCGCGTCCCTACCTTGTCCGTTCCGATGACGCCCTCGTTCCCGAGACAGGAGATCAGGCCGTCGTCATCGTTATGGATAATAGCTACAGCATGACCTACGGGACGAATTTCGAACGGATGAAGGACGAGGCCAACAACCGCATCGACGCTCTGGCGCCTGGAGAGCCGGCGGCATTGGTGTCGTTCAGCGACCGCGCTAATTTACTGGGCAGTCCCACGGACGATCCGGCCGAATTAAAAGCCATTGTGGCCGCGCTCCAAGCGACGTCCAACAGGACCAGCTACTACGAAGCCTTTACTCTGGCGGATCGGGTTCTGGCCCAGTTGGCAGGGTACGACCGGGAACTGGTGGTCATTTCGGATTTTCAGCGCAACGGTTGGAACCGCACCTCCCGCGAGAGCGTCATTGATGCGAACGTGCGGACCGAGTTGGTCGATCTGGGAGTCGAGAATCCCGACAACGTCGGCATCGACAGTGTGGGTGTGGACGCTACGGTGTTCACGCGGACCTATGAGGGTCAGTTGTTAGCCCGGATCAACAACCATGATCTGGCGAGAAATACGAACGTAGGTGTGACTCTGGAAATCAACGATCGCATCGTCGATCGCCAGGATGTGGCGATTCCGGCCGATTCCTCCGTGCTGGCCGAATTCACGGGCTTCGATCTTCCGATGGGGTATTCGCTCGGGCGCGTGCGGATCGAGGACGCGGACCAACTGGCCAGCGACAACGAGTTTCGTTTTGTGATACTGCGGCGGGATCGATTGCGCGTGCTCATCGCCGACGCGGGCCGTGAGGAGCAGAGCTTTTTTCTGGAACAGGCCTTCAGCTCAGCACCCGACCTTCCTTTTGAAATCGAGGTGCGTCAGGCAAACAACCTGAGCCCGGCTGAGTTGGAAAATTTTGAAGTCGTCATCATCAATGACGTGCCTCAGCTGACGGATGCGTTCCGGGATAAGCTCGACGAGTTGCGAGGGACGGGACAGGGGCAGCTGATATTCCTCGGAGAAAACGCGAACGTCGACTTGTGGAACACCTACACCGCTCTGCCGGTTCGTCTGGGTGCAAAGGTATTTGTGGAAAGCGATCGGGATCAGTCTTTCTATTCGCTCACCACCTACGAGAGAAGCCACGACGTCTTTTCGCCTCTGGAAGAAGGCGCCCGGCTGACGCTGAACACAGCCCGGTTTTTTGCATTTTCCGAAATGGAACCTAAAGAGGGCGCAGTCACCGTCGCCAGTTTCGAGGACGGTTCCGCAGCCATTGTCGACTCGAGCGCAGAGGATCCGGGCTTGCTCGTGGTCGGCTCGCCGGTCGACAACGTGTGGAACGATCTTCCCCTGAACGTGTCGTTCCTGCCGGTCATCCATGAAATGGCGAGATATCTGGCGCGCTACAATGACAGCAGCGCATGGTACCAGTTGGGTGAAGCCGTACCGGTCACTGTCGGGGCGGAGGAGACCGCTGCCCTGATCGACCCCAATGGCGACCGGCTCACTCTGGCGGAAACGTCCACCACAGGCCGGCGGTTTTTTACGCCGGATCTGGCGGGTTTTCATGAGCTCCGCGTCGGGCCGGAAACAACGCGTATTGCGGTGAATGCACCCACGAGTGAAAGCCTCCTGGAACGGATGCTGCCCGACGACTTGATGGCCAGCGTACAGCGTCTGGAGGGTGAGGTGGCACGGGGCGCTCTGATTGCCGAAGCCGATGGGAACGATTACGCAGAACGTCAAAACTGGTGGTGGTATCTTTTCTTGTTTGCACTTTTGTTGGGAATAGGTGAAATTTACGTAGGGAATCGTGTTACAGAAACGGTGAGCCAGCGATCTCCCGCCGCCAGCAAAGCGACCTAGTCTGGTGCTGCGACGGGATATAGCTCTGTCGGGCCTCAATTACACTTGAAGGAGCCGTAATGGAACCAAGACGGGAACTATCACGAAGAATCCGAAGAGTTCGTCACCGATGGAACCAATTCGTCTGGTTTAAGGGGCTGGCCTGGGTCCTTGGAGTGGGCATCGCCGCGCTCCTAGTGAGCATGAGCATTGCCGAGTCTACTGAAATTTCCGCGTGGGTGGTCGTGGCTCTGCGCTTTGCGCTGCTTGGAGCGCTGATCGGAACAGCGATCAAGATGCTGATTCTTCCGCTGGGCCGAAAGCCCGACGATGTGCAGCTGGCGCGCTTCGTGGAAGAGAAGCATCCGGGTCTGGAAGACCGATTGGTCAGTGCCGTCGAGGTTGTCAGAAAGCCTGATACCGACAGAGGGCCGTTCAGTTTCCTGCTGATTCGCGACGCCGTGGAGGCGACGCGTCGTATCCGTTTCGATGATCTCGTCAACCGGCAGAAGTTCAACGTTTTTGCCGTGTTGACCGTTGTCTTCGTGATAGCCCTGATCATCTCGTTGTATTTTTCCGCGACCTTCTTTCCATATGGCAGCGCCCGGCTGTTTGCGGGATTCATTGAGCCGCCTCCGGGTCCGGATTATTCAATTGAGGTAAGCCCTGGGGACACAACAGTGCCCCGGGGAAGCGATGTCGTGCTGGAAGCGATGGCTTTGGGCTTCGATCCCGAACGTGCCGAAGTTCACCTGCGCTACGACAACAGCTCCCAGTGGGAAATCTCGACGATGGACGTCGCACCCGAAATAGTCCCTACCTTCCGCCGCCTTTTGTTCAACGTTCAGGAGCCGATCCGTTATTACGTGCAGGCGGGCGGGTTTCAGTCAGCTGAATTCGTAATCTCTGTCGCCGACCTGCCTCGGGTCGAGAGCATCGATTACACCTATAACTACCCGAGCTATACCCGTCTCAGTTCGCGCACGGAGCAAGATGCGATCGACATCGTAGCTTTGCGTGGAACAGAGGTGGAGGTTACCGTCCATGCCAGCCAGGAATTGCAGAGTGGCCGTCTGATCTTCGCTGACGGGATTGAACTGGAGCTGACACCTGCGGAAGGGCAGATCGCGACCGCCGCGCTCACAGTGGACCGGACGACGACATTCCGAATCGAGCTGGAAAACACGCGTGGACAAGAGTATCTCAGCCTGTCCGAGTACGCGATGGAAGCGCTTGACGATCAGAAACCGATCGTTCATTTCACAGAGCCTGGACGCGACTACAAGGCGTCCACGGTGGAAGAAATTTTCACGGAATTGGAAGCTGAAGACGATCTGGGAATCGATACGCTCGATATCTACTTCGCACTGAACGGGGGCGAGGAACAGAGAATAGATCTGTTCGCCAACAACGGTACCGCACCCAAGGAGATTTCCGGTTCCTACACCTTCTTCCTTGAGGAATATGAGATCCAGCCAGGCGACTTCATCACTTACTACGGCAAGGCAGTGGATTCAAACCGGCCGTCGAATGAAGTCCTGACCGACATCTACTTCATCGAAGTCCGGCCCTTTGGCATGGAGTACTTTCAGGGCCAGCAGGGCGGCGGTGGTGGTGGTGGTGGTGATGATTCCGCTGCAGCTCTGTCTCAACGCCAGAAGGAGATCATCGCGGCGACGTTCAGACTCCTCCGTGATGAAGACAGTTTCGGTGCCGGGGAGTATTCTGACAACATCCAGGCCGTAGCTGAAAACCAGAGCACTCTGGCCGAACAAACCCAAACCCTGATGGAGCGGCTCACGCGTCGCGGTTTGGCGCAGGATGAACAAATCGGTCAGCTGACAGCGAACCTTCAATTGGCGCTCGAACAGATGGGCCCGGCTTCCCAGCAACTGGAAGACGAGAACCTGGAAGAGGCCCAGCCCTTCGAGCAAAAATCGCTCCAGTATTTGATGCGTGCCGAAGCCCTGTTCAATCAAGTTCAGGTCACGATGGGCGGCGGCGGCGGTGGCGGCGGTGGTGGTGCGCAGAACGCCGAGGACCTCGCGGACCTCTTCGATCTTGAACTGGATCAGAACACAAACCAGTACGAGACGCTTGAGAGGGGGGAGGGGGCTGCCGGCGGCAGTCAGGAAATGAACGAAGCTCTTGAAAAACTCAAGGAGCTTGCCGAACGTCAACAACGTATGATGGAGCAGCAGCGTCAGCAGGCGCTCTCGGGCAACGGTGGTGGTGGCGGAACCGGACAGATGTCAGCCGATGAGATTCGGCGGGAAACCGAGCGGCTGGCCCGCCAGTTGGACCGGCTCTCCCGTGAAAATAATGACCCTCAGATGGCTGAAGTCGGCCGCGCTTTGGATCAGGCCGCCCGCAATATGCGGCAGGCCCAGAACGGCACGGGCCAGCAGCAACAGCAGCCCGCGCAGGATGCGATGGATGAACTCGAGCGTGCGGAGAATCTTCTCTCCGGTGCCCAAGGGGGTAGTCTAGAGGAGCAGCTGGCCGAACTGCAGCGGCAGGCCGGACGTTTGGCGGACCAGCAACGAGAAATTGCGGACCAGACAGGCCGTCTGGCTGCCGATCCGCAGACCGATCTCGAGCGTAGAGCAGCACAGATCACCGAACAAAAAGAGGAAGCTGTCGAGCAATTGCGCGCGCTGCAGGATGGTCTCGACTCGGTGCAGGGTAGTCCCTCAAGCCAGGAGACTGCTCGGCAGATCCGTAGCGCTGCGAACGCTATTCGATCAAATCGCCTCGTTGACAAGATGAACAATGGCCAGGAATTGCTTGACGGCGGCTACCTGGAATACGCGGCCCAGAGAGAAGAGGAAGTCGCCGATGCGATCGATGACGTCGAGCGGCAGTTGGCTCAGGCTGTCGCCAGCGCAGCCGATACTGAAGAGCGACAGGTTCAGAACGCTCTGAATCAAACCAGCGAAGCGATCCGGCGCCTGGAATCGATGCAGCGGCGCTTCGAAAACGAACAGGCCGAACAGCAGAATCAGCAGAGCCAACAGGGCCAGGCAGGCCAACAAGGCCAGCCGGGTCAACAGGCCGGGAATGGCTTCGGTGGACCCAACAATGGTTTCGGCGAGCGGGTCGGCGGTTTCGGCAATCGTGCCTTGAGTGCGGATGATATACGCCAGCTGACGCGTGAATGGGAGCAGCGGCTCCAGGACGTCGAAGATATTCGTGGTTTGTTGGGTTCCGACGACCCGTTAGCGGACGATCTCAACCGGATCATGAATGCCATGCGACGTCGCATGGACGGGCAACCCGGTGACCTTGCGGAAATCGAGGCTCTGGTCAGCGACATCATCCTGCCCTTCCGCTCGGTCGAACTCGAGTTGAGCCGGGAACTTCAGCTCCTGATCGGCCGTGAAAACATCCGATCGGCGCAGGAAGACGAGATTCCGGCGCGCTATCGAAGGCTCGTAGAAGAGTATTACGAGCGGCTGGGTAGCGAAAGCGATTAGGGATCTGCATTAAACGCGTTCTGGTATTTGTAGCGGCGGTCTTAGTTAACTAAGGCCGCCGTTTTTTCTGGTATAGCAACCCGTGGCAGAAGTTCCCGAAATAAGATTTCGCTCGGTCGTTCATTCAGACATCCATGTCTGAACGACCGGCGACCCTCGCCATCTTCCTGATGGCGAGGCCAATGGGGATCGACGGAACTTCGCGGCCGGTCCCAGAGAGAACCCGCACCGGTCCGACGGCGCGGGTGAACGGCTTTCAAAGTAAAGAGGCGGTAGCCGAGGCGTTCAGAGTAATAAGATTATCGGATCGGATCCGGACAAAACTGTTATATACCGGACCCCTGCTTCAGTGCCCTAGTTACGCCCCGTGTAGAGCGGGAAGCGTTCGCACAGGATCGAGATTTCGTCTCGAACTCGGGAAATAGTGCCATCGTTTTCCACGTCTTCCAGTACGTCGGCGATCCAGTCGCCGATCGCCGCCATTTCGAGTTCTCCCATACCGCGGCTCGTTAGTGCGGGCGTGCCGATGCGGATACCGCTGGGCTTCATCGGTGGATTCGTGTCGAACGGAATCGTATTCTTGTTGACGGTGATTCCTGCACGTTCCAGCGCGGTTTCGGCGCGGCTCCCATCGACACCCTTGGAGAAGACGTCCACCAGCATCAGATGTGTGTCGGTTCCGCCCGACACCAAACGGAAACCGCGGCCCGCGATCTTTTCGGACAAGACCTCGGCGTTGGCGACGACACCGTCGATGTAAGTCTTGAATTCTTTCGTTGCAGCTTCCTTGAAACAGACTGCTTTTGCCGCGATCACGTGTACCAGCGGGCCGCCCTGGATTTCGGGGAAGACAGAGCGATTCAGACCTTTTCGGTACTCTTCACGGCACATGATGAAACCGCTACGCGGTCCGCGTAGGGTTTTATGCGTCGTACTCGTAACGAAATCACAATGCGGAACGGGATTCGGATGTTGGCCCGCCGCGACCAGACCTGAAATGTGTGCGATGTCGGCCATCAGCAGGGAACCGTTCTCTCGCGCAATTTCGGAAAATCGCTCGAAATCGAGGGTGCGGGGATATGCGCTCGCGCCGACAACGATCAGCTTCGGCTTGTGTTCGGATGCGAGGGAGGCCAGTTCGTCGTAATCGATGACCTCGGTGTCCTTGCGGACCCCGTAAGGGATCACGTTGTAGTACTTGCCTGAAAAATTTAGAGGATGACCATGGGTCAGATGTCCGCCGTGAGACAGATTCATTCCCAGAACCGTGTCGCCGGGATTGAGAACGGTTAGATACACGGCCATGTTGGCCTGGCTTCCCGAATGGGATTGGACGTTGACGTGTTCGGCACCGAAGACTTTCTTTGCGCGTTCTATGGCCAAACTTTCCACCACATCGGCGAACTCGCAGCCTCCGTAATAGCGTCGACCGGGGTACCCTTCCGCATATTTGTTGGTGAAGACGGAGCCTGTCGCTTCAAGGACGGCTTCGTAAGTGAAGTTCTCCGAGGCGATCAGTTCAAGGCAGCCGGCCTGCCGCTGTTCTTCGTTTTTTATTGCTTCGTAAATATCTGGATCTAAATAACTTAAAGGTATTTCAATCGCACCGTTGACTACTTCGTTCTTCATCCAATCCTCCGGGG
The DNA here is from genome assembly GCA_965218085.1 of Terriglobia bacterium. Classification (GTDB taxonomy): domain Bacteria; phylum Acidobacteriota; class Terriglobia; order 20CM-2-55-15; family 20CM-2-55-15. Next base: position 3,013,194 of record CBDCKF010000002.1, read on the forward strand.
AGCTACCCCCGGCCACTCTAACACGCTGTGCTATAATCCCGCATCATGTTTGGCCTCCTTCCCCGGGGAACTGCCTACCTCCTCCTTTTAGCCATCGTCCTCTATGCCGGGGTCCAATACGTTCCCGTCTATTTCGGTGCGTGGCAGTTTTATGACGCGGTCCGGGAGGAAGTCCGGTTTGCGGGTACAAACCGGCTCACAATTGCCGATGTTCACGAATCAGTTATGCGCCTGGCCCAGGAATACGCGGAGCCTGTACTGGAAGAAGACGTCGAAGTCACTATTGAAGTCACCCGAGACGGGCCTCTGTTCGTAGTCGCCGTGTTTTACCTGGTTTTCATAGACTTGCGCGTGTTTCAGGATGAAGTCGAATTCGATTGGCGCTTCTCGGGTGAGACCTTCGAGGAATGATCTCTATCGAGCAAGGCCTTCAAATCGTATCAACACGTGTCCAGGCAGAAGTCGGAGAAGACTTTATGCCTGCCGAAGAAGTCAGCCTTTCCGATAGCATCGGCCGCACGCTCCGCCAGGGCGTTTTTGCCGACCTCAACTCCCCCCCCTTTGAACGATCTATTCGCGATGGCTTTGCGCTCAGAGCGGAGGATGTTCAAAGTGTCCCCGTAGAACTGGATGTGGTGGGAGAGTCGCGGGCCGGAACTTCGTATGACGGTTCCATCGGGGAAGGGCAGTGCGTGGCGATCATGACCGGAGCAGAGGTTCCCCGAGGTGCCGATGCCGTGGTGATGGTGGAATATACCGAGAAAGTTTCCGGGCAACGCGTGCGCATTCTCGAGAGCGTGAGAGCCGGCCGGAGTATCCAGTCCGAAGGCACCGAATGCAGAAAGGGAGACCGGATTCTCACCCCCGGTCGCGAGATTCAGGTTTCCGAAATTGGAGTTCTCGCGTCCGTTGGTTGTGCCCGGGTCCAGGTCTCGAAGAGACCGAGAGTCGCAATTCTGTCCACGGGGGACGAGCTGGTCCCAGTCGATCAGGCCCCGAGCCGGGCCCAGATCCGCAACAGTAACAGCATGACGTTATTTGCCCAGGTTCGGGCTGCCGGAGGTGAGCCCGAAATGCTGGGCATCGTAGGGGACGATGTCGAGGACCTGGGTCAGAAGATCGGCCTGGCTCTGGAACGCGATATCGTTATTACTTCTGGCGGGGTTTCGATGGGAAAGTACGACCTCGTGGAAGGTGTCATGGCCGATCATGGTGTCGAAATCGGTTTTAACAAGGTTGCGATGAAGCCGGGCAAGCCGACTGTGTTCGGATGGAGAGGCCGGACATTCGTATTTGGGTTGCCGGGAAACCCCGTGTCCACGATTGTATCTTTCCAACTCTTCGTACGCCCTCTGATTCGCCGGTTATTGCACGCACTTGATGTAGGAGAACGATTGCTTGAAGCGAATCTGGAACAAGAGGTCCACTGTGATCCCATCCGCGCAGCATGCGTTCCGGCTTCAGTCTGTTTCGGTGACGGAGGTTATCAATTGAAGCCGGTGGAATGGAAAGGGTCTTCTGATCTGGTCGGGCTGTCGCGGGCCAACGCATATGTCCTGATTCCGCAGCAGAAAGGGTCTCTAACGGCAGGAACGCGGGTGAGATTTATTCCGATGGCACCTAACCTGTGTTAACGAGCGGATAATCGATATGCCGAAGGATTTTAGCCATCTCGACGACAGAGGCCGGGCGCGTATGGTCGACGTGGGCGGCAAGAACAAGACAGCGCGTTCGGCCCGGGCTGAGGCCCTTGTCGCCATGAGCCAAAGCTTGTTGGAGCGGCTCAGGTCACAGACCTTACCGAAGGGTAACCCGTTCGAAGTGGTGAGGATCGCAGGCATCCAGGCCGCCAAGAAGACCTCAGACTTGATACCGCTGTGTCATCCCTTACCGCTCTCACAAATCGACGTCGATATCGAGCTCAATGAGACCGGTGCCCGCATCGAGGCGAGGGCGGCGACTGCGGCCCAAACTGGAGTCGAAATGGAAGCCCTCGTCGCGGCATCCGTTGCGGCGCTCACCCTCTATGACATGTGCAAGGGTGTGGACAAGAGCGTGGAGATAGGACCGGTTCGACTCCTTGAAAAGAGCGGTGGCAAGAGTGGAGATTGGAGCCGGAATCGGGCAACATGAGCCTGGGACGTGCAGTCGTGCTGACGGTCAGCGACTCGGCAGCCGCTGGGAAAAGGGAAGATCTTTCGGGCCCGGAGGCCAAGAAGATCCTCGAAAATGCGGGTTTCGAACTGGGCGACGTCCAGGTTGTGGCTGACGAGCGTCGGCTGATCGAGGACCATCTGCGAATTGCTTGCGACAGGGAGCACGTCCGTTTGGTCGTCACGACCGGAGGTACGGGACTTTCGGCGCGGGATGTCACGCCGGAGGCTACGACAGCTGTGATTGATCGTGAGGTGCCTGGAATGGCTGAGCTGATACGTGCGGAGGGGCTCAAGAAGACCCCGCGGTCCGCTCTGTCCAGAGGCGTCGTGGGTATGCGCGCGACCACCCTTATTGTTAATCTTCCGGGCAGCGTGAAGGGTGTTCGGGAGTCGCTGGGGGCGGTCGTGCCTATCCTGGGTCATGCCGTTGAGGTCATTGGACAATCTTCTCTCAATTGCGGAGAGTAAGGATTAACAGGGGCCGGATACTTCTCCTCACTTCTGGCCTGAGGACTAAACTTCGACTCGAGCGTCCGGCACCTTTGGAGTTGAAGAAGCGAACGCGTTTCGTTTATCCTAAGCGGTCATCATGTCTGAGAGCGTCCTGACATCCTACATCCCCGTCTTCATGTTCTTGGGGATCGCGTTTTTGTTTCCGATCGTCACCTTGTTGATCGCGAAACTGGTGCGGCCCCAGACCGGAGGCGTCGGAAAACTCAGTCCGTATGAGTGTGGTGTGGATCCGGAAGGCGATGCCCGCGAACGCTATGCGATCCGCTATTACCTGGTAGCGATCCTGTTTGTCATCTTTGACGTGGAAACGATCTTCCTATTTCCGTGGGCGATCATTTACGGCGATTTGGCCCTGTTCGGTCTGATCGAGATGTGTGTATTTCTGGGCATCCTGATCGTGGGCTACATCTGGATTGTCAAAAAAGGCGCGATCGAGTGGGCATAGGGAGCCATAAATGGCCTGGATAGAAAATCGCTTCGAGCAGAACATCGTCACGACCACGGTCGACACAGTCTTTAACTGGGCGCGAAAGTCGGCGCTGTGGCCCATGACATTCGGCCTGGCCTGCTGCGCGATCGAGATGATGGCTACCGGGGCCTCGCGCTTCGACATGGACCGTTTCGGTGCAGGCATATTCCGGCCCAGCCCCCGGCAGTCGGACCTGATGATCGTTGCCGGTACGGTTACGCTCAAAATGGCTCCCATTGTGCGACGCGTTTACGACCAGATGCCCGATCCCAAGTGGGTCATTTCGATGGGCGCCTGCTCAAACGTGGGTGGACCCTTCGATACGTATTCGGTTCTGCAGGGTGTAGACCATGTCGTTCCCGTGGACGTATACGTTCCGGGATGTCCTCCGCGGCCCGAGGCTTTGCTCTACGGATTGATGCGGCTGCAGGACAAAATCGACCGCATGACGATCGCTAAGAGACCGACAGACACCCGGCTGGACGAGATCAAAGATGACGCGCGTATTACGCAGGCGGCATTGGCTGAAATGGATCGCATCAAGATGAAGATCTAGTGGCCTGTACCACCCAAATCGCGAGCAGCGTTCGTGCCAAACGGCGTTGGATTCCAGGAGGCGACTCGGCAACGACGCGACGTCGCGGCAACGAGTAAATGGCCCTACATTACGAGGCGGAGACGACAACGAAGACAATGCCGTTTCGTAGCAACCCTTTGGGCCGATGGGGGTTGCCGGCGATATCTTTGTTGCGAGCCCTCGTCGATGTGAAGACATCGACTTCTGTCTCGCGCCTCGATCTCCCCGGCAAGACCCATCGGCGCTGCTCCCGATTCGGGTGGTACAGGTCACAGGTCTAGTCGTCAGCTGAGTGCTGACAACTAATGCCCGACAATCCCCACCTCATCGAGCACCTCCAGCAGCTCATTCGTGAACGTGGCCCTCTCGCGTTCAGCGAGTACATGGAACTGGCGCTCTATCATCCGGAATACGGCTACTACGTCCAATCCCAAAGCCTGATCGGTCCGGAAGGTGACTTCTACACCGCGGCGAACGTCGATCCGGCGATGGGAATACTGCTGGCGAAGCTCTTTGCGCGAATGGCCGTTGACATCGAAGATTTCTGTCTCGTAGAGATCGGAGCCGGCACAGGCTTGCTCGCCCGACACATCCTCGAGTCGGAAGGCTTTCCCTCCGGGATTCCCTACAGCATCATGGAGAAAAGCCCTGCCATGCGTGAGCGTCAGCAGGAGACGCTGGCAGGGTTCGATGTGGAATGGCATGACGCATTGCCGTCCCCGATCCGGGGTTGTGTGTTTTCCAACGAGTTCTTCGACGCGCTGCCGGTCCGCCGATTCGTTCGGCGCGAGGGAACACTTCGCGAGCTGTTCGTGTCTGATGGTTTCCTGGAAATGGAGGGTGAACCCGAAGTTCCCCTTGAGCTGCCCCTCCTTCAAGAAGGGTGTCGGGTCGACCTGAGCCTCGAAGCCTCAGAATGGATCGGCCGGATCGGCCGCTCCATCGAGACCGGCTATCACATGGCGATCGACTACGGATATCTGGGCGATGAGTTTTTCGCCCGGCGGGAAGGGACTCTAATGTGTTACCGGCGCCACTGTGCGGATGAAAATCCTTACCTGGCCATTGGAGAACAGGACATTACCGCGCACGTCAATTTTACCGACTTGATTGAACGGGGATCGGAGGCCGGGCTGGAGCAGGTGGGGTATCGAAGTCAGATGGAATTCCTGATCGATCTGGGCCTGCTGGAACTGATGGAGCCGCTCACCGCTCGAGGTGATGCGGCGTCTCTGGGGCGAGTGCAGGCGCTCAAGAACCTGCTGTTGCCTCCGATGATGGGTGAGAGATTCAAGGTTCTGCTCCAGCGAAAAGGGATCGGTCCCAGAGATCTTCCCGGCTTCGGTAAAACTGAGTCTTGATGCATCGTTTCAAGGAAATACCGTCTGTTTTTCCGTTCAAATCTGCGCTAAGATGACAGGTTCGCACGCAAGAAAGAGGACTCGTTTGGCGCCGGATTAGAGGCTTTCGAGAGTTTGACCCGTCCTCAGGCGCTCCATCGTAGACACAGCACCGGTTCCTTCCCAAAGAAAGCAATATCGTGGCTGAGGATAACGACAAACAACCCATACCCGATCCCGCCCCCGACAGCGCCGGAGGCAACGAGGCCCCAGCGCCGGACCCAAGCCCCACCCCAACGCCCCAGACGGACGCTGGGGCGAAACCCGCTGCTCCAGTGGGCGGGGAAGGCGAAGCGAAGCCGGCTGTGCCCAAACCACCTCCGAAGAAGCCCGCAGCGCCGAAGAAGCCCAAAGGGCCGCAACCCGAACCCTGGTCAGACGCTCTGGTGGCTGCGCTCAAAGAAAAATTTCCCGATCAGATCATTGAGGCTTACACGTTTCTTTCGCAGAGGCAGTTGGTCATCAAAAAGAATCAGCTCACCGATATTATGGCGTTTCTCCGTCGTAATGAGATCGAGCCCTTCGACTTTCTCAGTGATGAAACGGCCACACACTGGCCCGAGGACGAAGAATTCGAGCTTGTCTTCATGTTGTTCTCCTTCGTGACGAACGGGCGCATCCGTGTGAAGACGCGCATCAAGGAATGGGAATCGATTGAAAGCCTCGTCAGTGTCTGGCCGGGAGCGGATTGGTTGGAGCGTGAGGCCTACGACATGTTTGGTATCCAGTTCGCGAATCACCCGAATCTCAAGCGCATTCTCTTGCCGGATGACTGGGTTGGTTTCCCCCTACGGAAGGACTATGACATCCGCTTGCAGGATGTCGAGTGGGTGCGAAAGCACCTGGGCATTGAATCGGGCCAGAAGTTTTACGTGGGCAAGGCGAAGCACGGGGACGAGTGACAGGGTCGGTGATAGTTGAAAGTAGAGAGTTGGCAGTTAAAGAAAAGACTTTAGCTCTAAGCTGAACGGGACATGAGGACGAACGAACACACTTTATTCGATTCGAACGAGATCACCCTCAACATGGGGCCGCAGCACCCGTCCACGCACGGCGTCCTGCAAGTCAAACTGAAGCTCGACGGGGAGAAGGTGATCGATGCAGATTGCGTCATCGGTTATCTGCATCGGGGTGTGGAAAAGCTTGGAGAACACCAGACCTACGGTCAGTTCGTGCCAACTCTTGATCGGATGGACTACATTGCGGCGATTTCCAACTGTCTGGGATACTGCGAAGCCATCGAGAAGTTGCTCCAGGTAGAAGCGCCGCCCCGGGCGCAGTACGTTCGGGTAATGCTGACCGAATTGAATCGGATTACCAGCCATCTGCTGTGGCTGGGAACCCATGCGCTCGACATTGGTGCGATGACGGTCTTTCTCTACTGCTTCCGGGAGCGGGAAGAGCTGCTGAAGATCTTCGAAAGCTATTGCGGCGCCCGTTTGACAACACACGTTTTTCGAGTAGGCGGCCTCCAGTACGAGATTTACGACGGATTTGAAGAGCAGGTGCGGGCTTTTGTTAAGGACTTTCCGAAGAAGATCGACGAGTACGAGCAGTTGCTCACTCAGAACAGAATCTGGATTGGCCGTACGCGTGGCGTCGGTGTCCTGACGACAGAGGAAGCGATTGACATGGGCGTTACCGGTCCCTGTCTGCGCGCGTCCGGACTGGAGTGGGATATCCGAAAATCCAATCCCTACGCGGCATATTCCGAATTTGATTTCGATATTCCGGTCGGGGAGCATGGCGACACCTACGACCGCTATCTTTGCCGGATCGAGGAGATGCGTCAGTCGAACCGGATCGTTGCACAGGCCGTGGAAAAAATACCGGACGGACCCATTAAGGCCAAGGTCAGCAAGATAATCAAACCGCCGGTTGGAGATATCTACCATTCGATCGAGGCACCGAAAGGCGAGTTGGGCTACTACGTGGTCAGCGACCAGACGACACTGCCGTATCGGGTCCGGGTCCGGCCTCCTTCCTTCGTCAACCTTCAGGCACTGCGCCAAATGGTCAAAGGGCACATGGTGGCCGACGTGGTTGCCGTCATCGGGACTCTCGATATCGTGCTCGGGGAGGTTGACCGCTAAACCATGGATTTCCTGGTCGACTTCGTACTCATACCATTGATTAAGATCGGCGTGGTCTTTGGGGCCGTGTCACTTGTTGTCGCCTACCTGACTCTCCTTGAGCGCAAAGTGATTGCATTCATGCAGGTGAGACTGGGGCCCATGAGAGTCGGGCCCTATGGTCTTCTCCAGCCCATAGCAGACGGTCTGAAGCTGATGCTCAAAGAGGACATCGTTCCCTCGGGAGCGGACCGGCTGGTCTTCACGATGGCGCCGATCATTACCCTCATTCCTGCCTTCATCGTCTTTGCCGTTATTCCTTTTGGGCCGACGATCTCGATCCTCGGGCGGGACGTTTCTCTCTACATTACCGATCTCAATATCGGCGTCCTCTATGTGCTCTCTGTATCTTCGATCGGAATTCTCGGCGTGATTCTTGGCGGGTGGGCTTCGAACAGTAAATATCCCTTGCTGGGGGCGCTTCGATCGGCGGCACAGATGGTGAGTTATGAAGTCGCCCTGGGCTTCTCGATTATGGGCGTGCTGATCCTGGCCGGTTCTCTCAGCCTCGTGGACATCGTGGAGTCGCAGAGGGACTCGGGTTACTGGTACGTTTTTCTGCAACCCGTCGGCTTCATTCTATTCTTCGTATGTGGTGTGGCGGAAACCAACCGGGCTCCATTCGATCTGCCCGAAGCGGAAACGGAATTGGTGGCAGGCTTCCACACCGAATACAGTGGGTTTCGTTTTTCATTATTCTTTCTGGCTGAGTACGCCAGCATGATTGTCATTTCATCGATGGCGGTCACGCTGTTCTGGGGTGGATGGCTCCGTCCTTTTCCGAATGTCGGGGCGCTCGCCTTCTTGGACCTCATTCCGGGCGTTGCATGGTTCGGTTTGAAGGTTCTGATTTTCTTGTATCTTTACCTTTGGTTCCGGGCTTCATGGCCCCGTTACCGTTACGATCAACTTATGAATCTGGGTTGGCTTTATCTGTTGCCGATAGCGATCGCCAACGTCATCGTCACCGCTGTGCTGGTATTGGTGCTCGGAGGATAGGAATATGAAGGTAGCTCGTTCAGAAGGGCTTTCTCTGCTGAAGAAGATATTTCTGGTTGATCTCATCAAGGGATTGATGCTGACGTTCTCTTACCAGCGACCGTCGGCCAACTACACCGAGCAATATCCAAAAGTGCGGCCCAAAGTTGCCCAGCGCTATCGGGGTGCTCCGAGGCTGAACAACGATCCGGAGACGGGAGCCACACTCTGCATCGCCTGTAATCTGTGTGCTCTGGCCTGTCCGGAGTACTGCATCGAAGTGGGCTGGGACCGGACTGAAGCGGGGAAGAAAGCGCTGACCACTTTTACTTTTGATCTGTCCCGGTGCATGTTTTGTGGCCTCTGTGAAGATGCGTGCCCAACTCCATGTCTGGAGCTCACGCAGGACTTCGAATTGGCACTCTATGGCCGCAAGGACATGAAGTGGGACCGCCAGAAACTGGAAGAGGGCAATCAGCCTGTGTTGTATTCGAAGTAAATGAGTATTTTGGTTTCGGCAAATGCTTGAACTGATCGTTTTCTACACGTTCGGAACCGTCGCTGTGGTGTCCGCCATTCTGGTGATTACGCGACAGAATGCCGTTCACAGTGCGATGTTTCTGGCTGCGACGCTTCTCTCGGTGGCCGGCATTTTTCTCAGCCTGCACGCTGAATTTTTGGCAGGCGTTCAAGTGATTGTCTATGTGGGCGGGATACTCGTTCTCTTCGTGTTTGTAATCATGCTGGTCCCGACAGACCGGGCTGTTTTCGAACGCAGGTACAACAGGCAGGGAAAGGTCGCGCTCGGCGTGGCGGCCATCCTGGTTGCAGAGTTGGGCTTTGGGATCTACAACGGCCGGGATATCGTGTTTGCCGAGCCCGCGGCCGGAACCGTCATCGAAGGGAACAGCCAGTGGGTCGGCACTGTTCTGTACCAGAATTACTTACTACCTTTTGAGATCGCTTCGATATTGCTGCTTGTGGCGATTATCGGCGCCGTTGTTCTTTCAAAGAAACCGCCGTCCACAGAGCAAGCCGGGCAAATAGAAGGGAACAGCCAGAGGACCCTCGATTAGCGGACAAGAATCATGGTTCCTGTATATCACTATCTCTTTCTTGGCATCGCACTGTTTACGATCGGCGTCGTCGGTGTTCTCACCCGCCGTAACGTTCTGATTATCCTGATGTCGATCGAGCTTATGATGAACGCGGTCAACATCAACCTCATCGCGTTTTCGGAACAACTGCAAAATGTTACAGGCCAGGTGTTTGCTATTTTCGTCATCGTTGTTGCGGCGGCGGAGGCTGCAGTGGGTCTGGGTATCGTGATCGCCATGTTTGCGAATAAAGAAACAGTGAACGTCAGCGAAATTGATCTGATGAAGTGGTAATAGCGAAACGTCAAAAATGAATTTCCTGGATCAAATCTGGCTGATACCCCTTTTCCCGGCCCTTGGGTTTGTGATCAACGGGCTGTTCGGCAAGCGGATGCCCAAAGCGGCGGTCGATACCGTAGCCTGTGGCTCGGTCTTGCTGTCTTTTGCTTATGCGCTGGGTGCGGTTCTACAGTTGATTGGCCTGGAAGAGACAGCCCGCTCACATACGGTCACAGTTTTCGAGTGGATCAACGCAGGTGCTGCACACACCTCCGGTGGGGCACTGGCACACTTTGAAGTTTCTTGGGGATTCCTTCTGGATCCTCTCTCGTCGGTCATGGTGCTGGTTGTGAGTGGCATTGGTTTTCTCATCCATGTCTATTCCACCGGCTACATGGCGCACGAAGACGGGTACTATCGGTTTTTTGCCTACCTGAACCTGTTCATGTTCTCCATGCTGACTCTCGTTCTCGGAAGCAACTACCTGATGTTGTTCGTGGGTTGGGAAGGTGTGGGTCTGTGTTCGTATCTGTTGATCGGGTTCTTCATCACCAAGCGAAGTGCCGGTGATGCCGCGAAGAAGGCATTCGTTGTCAATCGCGTTGGGGACTGGGGTTTCTCGATCGGCATCATGTTGATTTTCTTTACCTTCGGCACACTTGAGTTCACGGGGGTCAACGAAGCCATCCATGCAGGTGTTGAAGCCGGTCTCTATCATGCGGGGGACCTGATCTTCGTCGGTATCGCGATCGCTCTGTTCATCGGAGCGACAGGAAAGTCCGCACAGATACCCCTTTACGTCTGGTTACCCGATGCCATGGAAGGCCCCACTCCTGTGAGCGCTCTGATTCATGCCGCGACGATGGTGACTGCGGGTGTCTACATGGTGGCGCGGAGCAATTTCATCTATCAGCTCGCACCCTCTGCGATGCTGCTGGTCGCTGTTGTGGGTGCGCTGACCGCCTTTATGGCTGCATCAATCGCGTTGGTGCAGAACGACATCAAGCGGGTCCTGGCCTACTCGACGGTGAGCCAACTGGGTTACATGGTGCTGGCGTGCGGAGTCGGTGCTTTCGCTGCAGGCATCTTTCACCTGATGACGCATGCGTTCTTCAAAGCGCTCTTGTTCCTGGGCTCGGGCAGCGTGATCCACGCCATGAATCACGAGCAGGATATGCGGAAGATGGGCGCGCTCCGGAACAAGATTCCGATTACGTTTGCGACGATGGCTATTGGAACGCTGGCGATCGCGGGAACACCCCTTCTGAGCGGGTTCTTTTCCAAAGATGAAATTCTCTGGAGAACGTTTTCAAACCCGCAGGGCAGTATCGTCTTGTACGGCATCGGTGTCGTCGTTGCAGGCATGACGGCCTTCTACATGTTCCGCATGCTCTTCATGACGTTTTTTGGGGAGTCGCGGGTCGATCCCGACGTGCATGTGCACGAATCGCCGAAATCCATGTGGATTCCGCTGGTCGTCCTGGCCGTGGGAGCGGTTTTTGCAGGCTACATAGGTTTGCCTGTCTGGATCGCCGAAACAAACGTCTTTGAGCATTTCCTGGAGCCGGTCTTCGAACCTCTTCCCCTGGAAGCCGCGGCGGGAGGCGCTGGTGAAGTCGCCGAAGCAGTGGAGTATTCACATGCGTTTGAGGCCGCAATGGCAGCGTTTTCCGTCGCCATCGCATTCATCGGATTTTTCATGGCGTATTCAATGTACTTCAAGAAGAGCAACCGGGCCGGGGAACTTGCGACTCAATATAGGAGCGCCTATCAGGCCTTACTCGGCAAATTCTATATCGACGAACTCTATGATTTTCTTTTCGTCAACCGTTCGAAAAGTTTCGGGACGGCCTTGTGGCGTTTCGACGCCACATATGTCGATGGCGCAGTCAATCGTTCCGCCTGGGCGACGGTAAGGAGTGCCGAAGGTTCGGGTTGGTGGGACCGTTGGATCGTAGACGGCGCTGTCCGTTTTGTGGGCGGTTTCGTGAGGACATTCAGTTGGCCGGTGAGACTGATCCAGACCGGCTACGTCCAGAACTACGCGTTAGTGATGATCCTCGGCGTCCTGGTCATTATCGGTTATGTTTTTTGGGTTTAACGGAAGTTTCTATGGAAATTGGGGTCAGAGCCCTAATTTCCCAATTTCAGTGTTGCGAAGGCGTTCAGTTAGGGAATTAGCAACCCGTGGCAGAGGTCTCGAGGGTCGCGTTACGGCCAAACGGGGCTGGATTCTAGGAGGCGACGACGAGAGAATGCTCATTCATTGGGAGGAGTCGGCGACAACGAAGACGGCCCCGTTTCGCCGTGACCCTGTGGGCGCAGGGGGGTTCGGGCAGCAGGCTTTGTCGTTCGTCGGTCACGATGACAAGACATCGCTCCGCTCCTCACTTCGCGCCTGCGACCCGAAGACCCCTGCGCGCGGCCCTCGTGACCTCTGCCACGGGCTGCTAGGGCTCTGACCTATTATTTCACTCGGAGTTTCGATACATGGAGTTTTACAGAACACACATCCTGACCATCGTGGTCTTCCTGCCTCTGGCCGGCGCGATAGCGCTGATGTTCTTCAATAAGGAGAGCAAGGGAGCCATCCGAATCTGGGCCAACCTTGTTGGCTTGGCGGGTTTCCTGGTATCGGTTCCCCTGTTCTTTTGGTTCGACTACGATATCAGCGGGGAAATGCAGTTCGCCCAGCGGGTACCATGGATCGACGCTTTAGGTGTGCAGTACGCCGTGGGCATCGACGGGATCAGCCTCCTGCTGGTGCTTCTGACAACGATGCTGGGCAGCATCGCGATTCTTTCCTCCTGGGAATCGATTCAGGACCGGTCCAAGGAATTCTACATCTTCATGTTGATGTTGCAGACCGGCATGCTCGGGGTCTTCATCTCGCTCGATTTCTTCATGTTCTACGTGTTTTGGGAAGTCATGCTCGTACCGATGTACTTCCTGATAGGCGTCTGGGGTGGTCCACGAAAGCTGTATGCGGCTATCAAATTCTTCCTCTACACCCTCGTCGGATCGGTACTGTTGCTCCTGGGCATTCTGTCCCTCTATTTCCAGTACCCTGCAATAGCGGCGGCGGTGCCTGAGATCGCCAATGAGTTCGGGTCGGGCTACACCTTCGACATTCTCGCGTTCCAGGCGATGGCCCAGTATCTTTCTTTCGACGTCCAATACTGGGTTTTCATCGTGTTCTTTGTGGGATTCGCCATCAAAGTGCCGATGTTCCCCTTTCATACCTGGCTTCCGGATGCGCACGTGGAAGCACCGACAGCAGGTTCGGTCATACTGGCGGGCGTGCTGCTCAAGATGGGGACCTACGGTTTTGTACGCTTCAGCCTGCCCATTCTGCCGGAAGCGACCAGGGAATTTGTGCCCCACATGATCACGTTAGCGATTATCGCGATCATTTACGGTGCGCTGGTCGCGATGATGCAGAAGGATATGAAGAGCCTGGTGGCCTACTCTTCGGTAAGCCACATGGGATTTATCATGCTGGGCATGTTCGCGCTGAATCCGAATGGATTGAACGGAAGCATTCTGCAGCAGATCAACCACGGAATTTCGACCGGTGCGCTCTTCCTGATCGTGGGCATCATCTACGACCGGCGTCATACGCGTGAGATATCCGAATTCGGGGGACTCTCAACAATTATGCCCGTCTATGCGACGGTGTTTCTGATCATGACGATGTCGTCGATCGGGCTTCCGGTTCTGAACGGCTTCATCGGAGAGTTCACGATTCTTCAGGGAGCGCTTCAGGAAAACCTCTGGTGGGCTGTCGCTGGTGCTTCCGGCATTGTCCTTGGGGCGGCGTATATGCTGTGGCTGTACCAGCGGATGATGTTTGGGAAACTCGACAATCCGGCCAACGAGAAATTGCTCGACATGAATCTGCGGGAGTTTGTCACCCTGGCCCCCCTTATTGTCATGGCATTCTGGATTGGAATTTATCCTGCGCCATTCTTCAAAGCGCTCGATGGTCCTGTTAACAAGATCGTGGAAAGCGTGAGGCCGGGCTATTTTGATGCGAATCCTATTGAGGCTCGCAACCCCACGGAAGTCGTGCCGATCGCTGAAGTCCTCGAACCCGCTCTCGAAATGGCATCGGGCGGCGGAGACAATGATTAGGTGGGCGAGTTTTTCCAGTTACAGGATCTGGCGGCGATTGCACCTGAGCTAGTACTGACGGTGTTCGGGTTGGCGCTCCTGCTGTTGGACTTGATCGTGCGCGATAAGCGCATGCTCGGATACTTTGCGCTCGCCGGCTTAGGGTTTTCAGGCGTCCTGCTGTATCGTCTCGATGGCGTCAACATATCCGCGTACGGTGACCAGCTCGCCGTCGACCCCTTCGCAGCCTTTTTCAAGTTCCTGTTCCTCATCGCAGCCGGACTGACCATTGGCATTTCGATGCGGTACCTGGATATCGAGCGGGAACAGCACGGTGAGTATTACGTTCTTATTCTCTTCGCCACGATGGGCATGATGTTCATGGCTGGGGGAACGGACCTGGTGACCTTGTATATCGGCTTGGAGACGATGGCGATTGCGACGTATATCCTGGTCGGATTCCTGAGGGGCAGCCAACGATCCAACGAGGCCGCGTTGAAGTACTTTCTGCTCGGCGCCTTTTCCTCAGGTGTACTGCTCTACGGAATGTCGCTATTGTACGGCGTATCGGGTTCGACGAACCTGAGCGAGATTGCGGATGCGCTCACACGTCGGCCTGTGACTGATCCGATTTCAATGCTTGCGATGGTTACCGTTGCGGCCGGGCTCTTCTTCAAGATTGCCGCTGTTCCGTTCCATCAATGGACACCGGATGCCTACGAAGGCGCGCCGACTTCTGTCACTGCCTACATGTCGGTCGCAGTGAAGGCGGCTTCTTTCGCGATGATGGTCCGTATTTTCATGACCGCGATCTACCCGCTACGTGATCAGTGGGTTCCGATTCTGGCGGCGGTGGCAGTGATGACCATTACCGTCAGCAACCTTGCCGCTCTCACGCAGACCAACGTCAAGCGGATGTTGGCGTATTCGTCTATTTCGCATGCGGGTTTTGTGCTCCTTGGCCTGATCGCGGGCAACGATACCGGTATGACCGCCGTGGCGTTGTACCTGTTCGTGTACACGTTCATGAACATAGGTGCCTGGTCGATTATCGTCGCCCTACGCCGCAGGGATGTGATCGGTGACTATGTTGATGATCTCAACGGATTGTTCTTCAAGCATCCAGCGGCTGCAACGCTCATGCTCGTTTTTATGTTGTCGCTCGCGGGTATTCCTCCGACAGCCGGGTTCGTCGCGAAATACTACCTGTTCGCGGCGGTCATCGAAACCGGCCATGTAACGCTGGCAGTCATCGCCGCTTTAAACGTCGCCGTTGGACTGTACTACTACATGCGGATAGTCGTCGCGATGTTCGTATCCGAGGCGACCGAGAAAACTGGACTGACTCTGTCGCCGGGCTTGGTCTCGGTGCTGGCCATCACATTTATTCTTACGCTGTTCATCGGCCTCTATCCGGATCCTTTCATCACGATGGCACAGACGGCCACGCAAGGTTTTTGAATCAGTGAGGCGTGATAGGTGACGAATAACGTGTGACGAACATTAGGATTTGAGAAGCACCTGTCTCTTAACTTGTCACACGTTACTGACTCATTTGTCATGGCCACTCTCCCTATTTACAAAGAATCCCTTTCTCTTCTGACCGATCTCTACGAACTGACGATGGCCTATTCCTACTGGAAGGTCGGAATCGCAAAGCGTGAAGCTGCGTTTGGTGTGTTCTTCAGGGAGCATCCGTTCCAAGGGGGCTATACCGTTGCGGCCGGTCTCGAGTCGATTCTCGGATGGATAGAGTCGCTTCAGTTTACCGAGGACGACCGCTCCTATCTTGGAGGGTTGAAGGGAAACGACGGCAAGGCTTTGTTTGATCCAGAGTTTCTGGACTACCTCGGCGGTATGCGGTTCGTCTGCGATCTGGATGCTGTACCGGAAGGCACTGTGGTGTTTCCAAGACAGCCCCTCGTGCGGGTGATAGGCCCGATTCTACAATGCCAGATTCTGGAAACGGCCGTCTTGAATCTTGTGAACTTTCAATCTCTAATCGCGACGAAAGCGGCCCGCGTTTCGATGGCCGCGCGCGGGGATTCCGTCATCGAGTTTGGATTGCGTCGAGCCCACGGTATCGATGGCGGCCTCAGCGCCAGCCGTGCAGCATATCTCGGCGGGTGTGGGGCCACGTCCAACCTACTGGCAGGAAAATTGTTCGATATTCCCGTCAAAGGCACGCTGGCGCATAGTTGGGTTATGTGTTTCGACACGGAACTGGAGTCGTTCGAGAATTATGCGAAAGCAATGCCGAACAATTGCGTCTTCCTGGTCGATACCTATGATTCGCTGGAAGGCGTCCGGAACGCGATCGCCATAGGCGGCAAGCTACGGGACATGGGACACCGTATGATCGGAATACGGTTGGACTCGGGTGATCTCGCGTATTTGAGTATCGAGGCCCGGAGAATGTTGGACGCTGCTGGGTTTGGGGAAGCGGCCATCCTGGCGAGCAACAATCTGGATGAGCATGTGATCGCCAGCTTGAAGGAACAGGGAGCTACGATAGGGGTATGGGGTGTGGGCACCCATTTGGTGACCGCGTTCGACGAGCCTGCTTTGGGCGGCGTGTATAAGCTGACGGCGATTCGGGACAGCTCCAACGATTCGTGGACTTATCGACTCAAACTTTCTGAGCAGGTCAACAAGGCCTCTATTCCCGGTGTCTTGCAGGTGAGACGCTTTTCGAGGGGAGGGGAATTCCTTGCCGATGTCACTTACGACCAGCAGTTGGGCCTCCCGGACCCGGTTGTTGCGGTGGATCCGACCGATGCCACCCGGCGAAAGCGAATTCCCTCCGATGCATCCGGCGCTGATCTGCTGGTTCCGATCCTGCGGGCAGGCCGGCGGGTGGTCGACATGCCGTCTCTTGAGGAATCCAGGCGCCATTGTCGTTCCCAGCTCGAGGGATTCCATGCGGGCATCAAGCGCCTCGTCAATCCCCATGACTATCCTGCCGGTCTTGCCGAGAATCTGTTCGAACTTCGAAACCGGATGATATTGGAGCTCAAGGGGCCGTGAGGCGGGCACTAATCCTGGTTGACCTGCAAAACGACTTCATGCCGGGTGGTGCGCTGGGCGTGGCTGAAGGGGATCAGGTCGTTCCGTTCGCAAACCGGCTGCAGGGTTTCTTCGACCTGGTCTTCGCAACCCAGGATTGGCACCCCCCCGGCCATAGCAGCTTCGCCCGAAACCATCCCGGCCACGCAATCGGCGAAGTCATCGATATTGAGGGAATATCTCAAGTTTTGTGGCCGGTGCACTGCGTTCAAAACACCGATGGAGCGGCCCTTGTATCCACTTTGGTGACCTCGGGGATCGGGCGGACTTTTTATAAAGGCACACATCCTGAGATCGACAGTTACAGCGCGTTCTATGACAATGGCCACCGCCAGTCAACCGGGCTGGGAGACTACCTCAAACAGATGGGCGTGGAAGCGGTTTACCTGATGGGTCTGTCAACAGACTACTGCGTCAAATACAGCGTGCTCGACGCTCGGAGACTGGGTTTCAATACAACGGTGATCAAAGACGGTTGTCGGGCGGTCGAACTTCAACCCGGGGATGGGGAGAAGGCGATCGAAGAAATGCGGGTGTCAGGGGCGCAATTTCGAACGAGCGACGAAGTGTGCGGACAGTGACTGGGAAATGAAGGCGCCCGAGCTTATCGAGCGCCTTTGCTTGAAGGTTTCTAATCGAAGAATTCGCTGAACCGAATTGCGTTGACTTCGGTACCGCTCAAATCGTACTGGATGAATCGCATCCCGCGAGCATCATAAACGTATTCGGTTGCGTCGCTATCAGGAAGCTCGTCGATGGATTCTTCCGGACCCATCAGTTCCCGCAATTGATCCAAATCGCCGTCGTCCAGCCAGTCCTGCAGCCCCTCGGTCACAATATCGTCGCCAAACAGAGAAGTGATCTCGATTCGTCTAGCCGCACCCGTCAGCTTGAAGGTATATACGACGATTCCGCCTTCCTGATACGCCGTGATGTAGTCGTCAACGTCCGTTCGCGTGTTGGCGATTTCGCCCAGAGCTCCTCCCGCGTCGTTGGTCCGATCACCGACCTTGACGCCTAACACGCTGATGTTCCGGCTGGTGAAGTCGGGTTCTTCAACCGTTAGATCTACTTCTGTCAGTTCGAAGACCGGGGGGGGAGGCGGAGGTGGGGGCGGTTCCTCTTCGACAACGGGCTCGGGAGGCGGCGCGCAAGCGACCATCCCCATCGCCAGAATGCTAAGAAAACCGAGCAAGGCCATCTGTTTCAACATTCGTCCACTCCTTGTATCGTCCTTATAGATAACTAGTTTAAGGGCAAAGACTTTGGTGTATGTAGGCGGTGGATTATATAACAATGGAAGCCAGCATGAGTAGCAGAAAAGAGAAGCGCGAGATGTACCGGCAACTGGGGGCCTTGATGAGCGCGGGCATGGTCTTTCCAATCTCGATTGCTATCGGCTACGGAATGGGTTACTACCTGGACCGGTGGCTCGGGACCACCTGGCTGACGATCGTTTTTCTCCTTTTCGGAATTGCTGCCGGATTTGTGAGTTTCATCCGGACCGTATCAAAGCTATGAATAACATCAGAGGCAGAGAGGCACGCAAAAAGGTACCTATGGAGGTAGATAGGACCCAGGCGATCCCTTGCCGGTCATGGATCCAGGGCTGGCGGTCGAAAGCGCAGCGTTGAAGATGTTTGAGGACTACGCCGCGTTCGAAAGACGCCTGGATCGGACGAATCTTGTCGTCATCCTTCTGGCCGTAAGCGCCGTGGCTTTCTTCGATTCGCCTCGGGGAGGGCTCAGCATAGCTGCGGGTGGCCTGATATCGTACGTCAATTTTCGTTGGCTCAAGCATGCGGTTAACTTTGTCATTCTACAGGGAGGGGAGGGGCCGATGGGCCGCCGCGTAGGGCTTCAGTATGCCGGGCGCTACGCGTTGATTGGTATCGCGCTGTTTGTTACAATTCGCTTTTCGCTATTGGATCTGACTCTCCTTCTGGCGGGTCTCTTCTCTTATGTGCTTGCGGCACTTCTTGAATGCATTTTTGAAATAGGCAGTTCTTTTCTCCGGATAGATCCGAATGGAAGAAAGTGAACCGATTATAGTCGAGTGGATCAACCATGCGCTTGGAGCGCCCGAAGGTGTCCACATCATTCCTGTGCAGATCATCATGGCGAGCTTCGTTCTGTTGTTCTGCTTCGCATTCTTTACTTTGATCCGCTCGCGGCTATCGATGGAGAATCCGGGACGGATGCAGCAGGTTCTGGAAGTGGCCGTCGAGTTCCTCCGAGACCAACTCGAAGAGATCGTAGGCCACGGTGGCCGGAAATTCCTGAACATCGTTGGAACGCTCGGGATTTTCATTATGTTTTCCAATCTGATGGGCCTGATTCCGGGCCTGGTCGCACCCACAAGCAATATCAACGTAACCGCGGGGTGTGCGATCATCGTTTTCATCTTTTACAACATTCAAGGAGTACGGGAGCAGGGAATCGGGAAGTATCTGAAGCATTTCATGGGTCCGGTGTGGTGGCTGTCTCCGTTGATGATTCCCATCGAAATAATTTCTCATATTGCTCGTCCGTTTTCTCTCACGGTTCGTCTCTTCGCAAATATTTTTGCGGAGGAACTTTTGATCGTCGTCTTTTTTGGGTTGGTACCGCTGCTGCTGCCACTGCCGTTCATGGCGTACGCTGTGTTTGGTGGGATGCTCCAGGCATATATCTTTATCGTCCTAACCATGGTCTATCTAGCGGGAGCCGTGGCGACGGAAGATCATTAGCCCGCTAAAACCGTCGCATGTGTGAGGCCGACTGTACGGTGTTCGGCAACCACCTCCATGCGACACTTTTCATAAAGGAGTCCAGAATGAGAAAACTGAAGGCCGGTCTGATGCTGTCGTTTATCTTGCTTGTGATGGCGACACCCGCCCTGGCCCAGGAAGGAGAAGGCGGAGAGGGTGGAGGCGTCAACTGGGTGGCCCTGAGTTCGGGCTTTAGTATGGCGATCGCATCGGGCCTCTGCGGTCTGGCTCAGGGCCGTGCAATATCCGCCGCCTGTGAAGGTTTAGCCCGCAATCCTGGAGCCGCAGCTCCGATTCGCTTTGCGCTGTTGCTGGGTCTGGTACTGATCGAGTCGCTGGCGCTGTACACGTTATTTATCATCTTCGTGAAGGTCGTCTAAGCGCTCTTTACAACGAGAAAAAAGCGGTCGTAGCTCGCGCTTCGACCGCCTTTTTTATTACGTCTCCTCTCTCTTCCCGCACTGCACCGGTCCGAGTGTTGAGTGCACTGGTGCAGAATGGGAAATGCGTTGACTGCTCGGTCGCTGGCCCAACCCAGAACCCGCGATCGGAAAAGCAATAAGTAGAAGGTCGCAGCAACACAGACTCCCCGGCGCCGCCGTAACCCTCTGTGCAATGGGGGGACAGGCCGCCGGCTTTTTTTCCATTTGGTCACGATGAAAAAACATCGCTCCGCTCTTCACTTCGCTCCTGTAACTCGAAGACCCTTGTGGGCGGCCCTTGAGACTCCTGTCACGGACTGCTATCCCTGTTCTGCTAATATGGGGCTCCTGGACGATCGAAAGAGGGGGCCTCATCGGCGTGCGTATTCAACTTAACGGAGAGCTTCACCAGATACCGGAAGCTTTCAACATCCGCCAATTGCTCGAACACCTGGAACTGCCGACCGAACGTATCGCGGTGGAAAGGAACAGGTCCGTTGTTCCAAGAAGTCAGTGGGATGTGATCGCCCTTGCGGCGGAGGACCAGATCGAGGTAGTGCACTTCGTAGGCGGCGGAGAGGGAACCGCTCCCGATGACGGTTTGGTCATCGCCGGTCGGGGGTTTTCTTCGCGGCTTATCGTGGGTACGGGAAAGTACGAAACGATGGAAATCATGGTCGACGCACACCAACGGTCGGGTGCGGAAATGGTGACCGTCGCCGTACGACGTGTGGATTTGAAGGCACCCAAAGGCAAGTCATTCTTCGATCACATCGACACCTCCAGATTCATGATCCTTCCAAACACGGCCGGTTGCTACAATGCCGAGGATGCCGTCCGAACGGCTCATCTGGGGCGTGAGGCAGGACTGTCGGAGTGGGTCAAGCTCGAGGTTATAGGCGATGAACAGACCCTCTTCCCTGACACGGCGGCTCTCATCGAGGCCACAGCGATTCTTGCGAAAGACGGGTTCATCGTGCTGCCGTATACGAATGACGATTTGATCGTCGCTCGGCGCTTGATCGATGCCGGGGCCGCCGCGATCATGCCTTTGGGTGCGCCGATCGGTTCGGGAATGGGGATTCAGAACCTGACGTCGATGCGAATTCTTCGCGAGCGGATCAGCGAAGTGCCATTGATTGTCGATGCCGGTGTTGGGACTGCATCCGATGCCGTGCTCGCCATGGAGATCGGAGCCGACGGCGTCCTGATGAACACCGCAATTGCCGGATCAAAAAATCCGGGCGCCATGGCGGAAGCGATGAACCATGCCATACGTGCTGGCCGCTTGGCCTACGAAGCAGGCCGGATTCCGAAGAAGCTTTATGCCGCGGCGTCCTCTCCGCTAGAAGGTACTGTTACGTAGTTCGACTTCCGACGAGGTCGCCATGCCTCTACTTCCCGAACCCGAACCGATGTCCGGAAATCCCCGGTGCGCGTGGAGGTTTGGGTGGATCGGATGGTTGATGGGAGTCGTGTTCACGGGCGCCGGAGCACTGATTCTCCCTTTCGGACCCGAAGACATGGCGGAGGCGGAAGGCGTTCCTATCTGGTTTGCCTACTGGCTCGGTTCTGTGTTCGCCGTCCCGGGACTCGCCATGCTCGGGAAGTCCCTCTTCGATGTCTGGCGTCGAAATCGCCTGTCCGCCCTGCCGGAAGCCTGGCGCAGCGACCACGTCTGGAATCCTGACGGCACCAACTCGGAAGAACTGGGCAGCCTCGGATGGACCATCCTCGGGTTCGCGGCCGCCTGGGCTTTCCTGATCCCTTTCACCTGGTTCGCACGGTCAGGATCGATTGAAGGACCCGGTCAATGGATGTTCAAGGGCATTATCTACTCGATTGACTCGGCCTTTCTCCTGGGTACCGGGCACGTGGGCTATCGTGTCCTGCGCTACCTGAAGCATGGAAGGACCTTCCTGCACTTCTCGGACCGGCCCTACCGGCCCGGCCGGGCGCTCTTTGCCCGCTTTTCAGGCCCCGGAAAACTCGCCGGTTCGAGCGGTGGCACGGCCGAACTCCGCTGTGTCGAGGAGCGGTGGGTCGAGACCGACGACGGGGACGGGAAGGTGTGCGCGATCGAAATGAAGAAAATTGTCAACGCCACCCATCCGGTGTCTTTTGATCCTACAGGAGGCGCAACTCTCCAATTTGACATTCCCGCGGACGCGCCCAGCACCCGTCTCTCGGCCGATCCTTTCTTCTATTGGGAGATCGTGGTTTCTTCGAAGGACTCCGGCTTCGACTACGAGGGGACGTTCCTCGTCCCGATCTACGCCGACTGAGTCAGTCGCAGCATTTCAGTGGCACCCCGCTGAAACTCAAAGGGTACGGGGATCCGCGCCTGCACGAAAACTGAGACATGAAGGCTCTTCTTGAGCGCTGATGAAACGCTGGTAAGCCGAAAGTCATGTCCGGTTGAGGTAGGCCCGCCACGGTGACCAGTAGTACTTTTCCCATCCCTGGCTGACACCCGCGAAATCGTCGTCTACGACGTTGACATGAACGAGTTCGATGCGGCCGCCATCCTTCTCCGGCCAGAACGTGAGGATCAGCGTGGAGTCGAGGTCCGTGGAACCCCAGTTTGGAGAACGCCAGGACTGAACGATGTGACGTTTCGGGACGACCTGCAGGATGGTGCCCGTAAGGACATTGTCGAAGGCGCTGAAGGGAGCGCCAGGGCGATCCGAGATCGTGACCTCAGACCCTGTGAAGGCCGAGTGTTTCACCGGATCGAGGTACATATCGAACAGTCGATCCGGAGGAGCCGGTAACGAGGCAGCCAGTTGAATCGTGCGAGGCATGAGGGCCCTCCTTTCGGGCGCAGCAACTCAGGCTTAGGCGTGGGTACCCCCAAGCAGGGTGATAGTGTTTCCGTCCGGATCCTTGAAATGGGCGAGTGTGCCTCCCCAGGGCTGTTTCTCAGGCGGCCCGACGAATGGAACGCCCTTGGCCGTGAGAGATGCATAGACAGCTTCGATATCGTCCACTGCGATCGACGTTCCGACAAACCGGCCGACGAGATATATTGATTCCGGGTCTTCCGGATTACAACGCTCAAGCCCGATGGACGGGCCACCGAGATCGAACTGCGCCCATCCGATGCTCTCGTCCACATAGGAAACGGGGAAGCCGCCGACGTCCTTATAGAAGTTGAAAGATTCCTGCCATTTGAAGGAGAAAACACGGACAGCATATAGTGTGTAGCTCATGGATAATTGGAGTAGGTGCCTAAGAGTGTAAGTTTCAACGGGCGGCATCTTCATCCGCCGTACTCGATTGCTATAGATCGCTGAAGGCAGTATGGTATTTCACCCTGCCTGTTTTCCCGCTCAGAGCTCCCGGTTGCAGCTCCATTGCCATTGCTACTTCTTCTGGTACCTCGTATTCAAAGTCAATACCGAATCCGGAGGACGGCAAGAAACCAAAGCGAGGGTAGTAAGCGGCATGCCCCAGTACGATCACCGCAACAAAACCCAGTTGTTTGCACTGCTCGAGGCCGGCTCGAACCAGAGCTGAGCCGAACCCTTGTCGCTGGTACTCAGGTGTCACCGCCATCGGAGCCAGCCCCATCACCGCGACGTCGGGATGTCCGGAAAGAGACACCGGCGAAAACATGATGTGACCCACGACTTTGCCATCCTCCTCAGCGACGAGCGAAACAATCGGCCGTGCCTGTTCTCGCAAAGCGTCAACAAGATCGGCCTCGGTTGATGTTTCAAAGGCCGCGGCGTTGACTGCGTATACGACAGTCCGGTCGTTTGTTTCTTCAGCTCGAATCAGCATTTTAAGTCTCGAGATGCGCACCTGATAGATAGCCGCTGGACCGCCGAGCGGCAGGAGTCTGACTCGCTATGCGGATTTGTCGCGCTTTTCATGAAAATAGAAGAGGATGTCGACGTTACCGGGCACGTGGCCGAGCGATCTCAGCATGAGGGCAACCTGACCGCGGTGATGGACACCATGATTAGTAGCGTGCTGCATGAGCTCTCCCAATGGCATCGAGTGTTTAGCCGACTGGCCGATTGAAAACTCAATAATGCGCGCCAGGTTTTCGTCTTTCAACGTAGTCAGGAATTGACGCACCTTCGTCTCAACTACGCTCCATGCTTGCACGAGAGAATCAACCGTCGAGAAGTCATCGGGATTGAGACGCGGACCCCGCTTCGGCCCGCCGCAACGATCGAGCCATCCGGATTCAGCGCTTAGGATGTGGACCATCGTGTTCCTGATGGACCCGTAGCTTCCCGCCACACTCTGCGTGAATTGCTCCGGTGTCAGCTGCTCAATCACATCAAAGAGCTTTCTGTTGGCCCAGTAACCATAGTCGTACAGGTCTTCCAGATCCCTAGCAGTCATTTGATCCTCGCTTTCAGTACGCTCAGGTCGACTTGGAATATGTCGTCCACGGATGTTCAGGCCGAACGTTTTGTCAGTTGGACGTGTATGCGGTCCAGGCGTTCTCGAGTAAACGGACAATGGCCGCGGCGATGCAAGCCAATCCGAAGAAAAAGAGCCAACCAGCGGCTGAAACGAAAAACGCCAGGGGGTGAAGCCCTGCGATGTGCAATGTAACCATCAGGAAGCCAACAACAAGAATGAAGGGGGCCAGTAAGGCCCATCGGTGATGGAGAGCGATCCAGAACGTCGCGAACAAGAGGGGTAGGGAAACCCCAACAACGATAACTAAAGCAGACATTGTGATCCGCCCTGCCGTGGCTGCATAAGCTTTTACTACGGGCTGCTATTTCTCACATGCTAGCGCAACTTTGGAAAGATCGTATTAAATCTTGGGCTCAGACATCAGAGCCAGAGTGTTTCCCTCCATGTCGTCGAAGAAGGCCATCCAAACCTCCCGGTCCGGCAAGCGCGCAACGAGGTGTGGCTCTTGACGGAATGAAACTCCCCGTGACACAAGTTCTCCATGTGTCTTTTCAATATCATCGACGGCGAAGTAGAGAATCGAACCGGGATGATCGAACTCCTTGTCTTCCGGGACATTCAGCAATAGCCGGACACCATCACAGTCGAAGAACGCCAACTTAGGCGGCGCCGTGAAGAGAAAGGTTAGCCCGAGGGTGTCGCGGTAGAAGGACACAGCACGGTCAATATCGTGGGCGTTCATCGAGATCTGGCCAATCGTCGAAAGGTTTGTGGCGGCTTCCATGCAATCCTCCTGCGTCAAGGACAATAGTTAGCTAGGCTAACTAACATATACTGTGTTTATGGCTAAACGTACAACAAGAATTCATCCGGTCGCCGTGGCGGATGCCATGCACTCGGCAGCTATTCATCTCCTACGCCGCGTCAGGCAAGAGGATAACCGAACCGGAATAAGCCCAGCTCGAATGTCCGCGCTGTCCGTGTTGGCGTTCGCCGGACCCATGCGTGTCAGCGATCTGGCACGTGTCGAACAGGTGAAGCCACCCACCATGACACGGATTGTGGCGGCCTTGGTGGCGCAAGGACTGGTTCGGCGTCGCCCCGTGGCCGGCGACGCACGGGCTGTCATCCTAGAGCCGACGCGGCTCGGAGCTAAGGTCATGAAAGACGGTCGGCGGCGGCGTGTCGAACGGCTTGCAGCCGCTTTGAAGCAACTCACTACGGACGACCTGGATGTTCTCGCACGCGCGGCGGCCCTTACGGAAAGAGTGTCTACTAAACCCTAGGAAGTCTCCGGACAGCTTCAGCCACTTGTTGTACGGCATGTCTCAGGTTAGAGTTGAGGCCATGAAAGTAGCCTTTGAACTGACCCCGGCGCAAGCGGAAAAACTTCGCCTGGAAGCTGAACGTCTCGGGATTACGCCTGAACAGCTGGCCCATGCGGCCGTTACGGATCTGCTGGCAACACCGGACGACTCATTCAGGACAGCGGCTGAACGTGTGCTTCAGAAGAACGAAGAGTTATATCGACGTCTCGCGTAATGCGCTACTTGACGCTGGCGGAGGTCGTCGCACTCCACAAAGCGGTTATTGAGCGCAGTGGCGGAGCCTCGGGGCTCCGTGATTTCGGAACCTTGGACTCGGCACTCGCTCAGCCTAAAGCGGCCTTCGGCGGTCAGGATCTTCACTCCTCACTGGAGGAAAAGGCCGCCGCCCTTGGTTTTTCGCTCGTCCAGAACCATCCTTTCCTTGATGGCAACAAACGTGTAGCACACGCGGCAATGGAAACGTTCCTGATGCTCAACGGTAAGGAATTAGACGCATCCGTTGACGAGCAGGAAAAACTGATGCTGGAATTAGCCAGCGGCAAATACGACCGCGAAGGGCTTGCCGCTTGGATAAAGAATCACGTTCGTCCGCTGGAGTAACTCCTTTGGCCGTATAACGGGCTTGCGCGTAAGCTGCGGGGCGAAATGGCGCTGGGCTTGCAGACGCAAGACCGGTGAAATGCAGTCCCGACTGCTTCACGCGCTTGTTATGCGGCCTTTCCCTCAGAAGAGAAACTTGTAGCCAAGGATGCCGCCGGCGACTCCCCCGATGGGAGCGCCTACCAAAGCTCCGACCAACCCGGGATCATCGCAGTTGCAGCGGTCACCCTCGATCGCTGCACCGAGGAACATTCCTCCGAAAAAGCCAGCTACGCCACCGACAATCCCGCCGAGGACCTTGCGCCGGGTTGAACGTTCGCGACTCACCGGTGGTCGTTGCTGCCGGCTCACAGCAGGTCGGCGGCTCTCCGGAGGCATTCCGAAAGCCAAGCTATTTAGTGGCGCCCGTGAGCCTGTGCGGAATCCGAACTCCTCACGGCTACTTCTTGGTGTCGTGTATCTGAACCTTGCAGCCTCTGAAAGCCTTTCCGCAAGGCGAATGTCAGCGGTCCGGCCCTCATCAGATTTTGTCGTTTCCTGCGAGTACGCACAGACCACCGACAACAATGTTGAAAAGACACCAATAGTCACCGTGGTGACGCGATTTGCCCTCTTGCGCTTAACTTGTCTCGGACACATGGCGTTCTCTTTCTGTCGTACCCTGCCTTCGGGGCAATGACCATCATTTTGGCTACGCCCGCATAACTATTAAGTATGCGGTTCAGTGTATTCTGATTCGACAGTCGCCGGAAAATGTCTGATTTTGTTTCGGTATCAATGAGATGTCAAGGGATCGCTGATCCTGTGAGGCAGCAATAGACAGTTCTGTGTATTTCACTTATACCTGACGGGGAAATCTGGGCTGATCACGGCATCGGCGGGGCTATGAACGTCCTTCCCTCCGCGGTTCAGGACGTGAGTGTAGATCATGGTGGTTGTTACATCTCGATGTCCGAGAAGCTCCTGGATGTTGCGGATGTCATAGCCATTTTCTGAAAGATGAGTCGCAAAGGAATGGCGCAGGGTGTGGCAACTGGCGGGCTTCGAGATTCCCGACTTCAGGCGCGCTTCTTTCACCGCTCGCTGCAAAACCGATTCATGCAAGTGGTGTCTGCGCCGTTGTCCGGTGATCCGGTCGATATAGTGACGGGTGGCGGGAAAGACCCATTGCCAGCACCACTCCTTGCTGGCGCCGGAGTATTTCCGCTCCAGGGCGTACGGTAGATTTACGCTTCCCAGACCTCTTTGAATATCAGCATCATATTGACGTCTGACAACCTGAAGGTGCCGATGTAGAGGTCTGGTCGCCAACTTGGGTAACACCGTATGACGGTCCTTATTCCCCTTGCCGCTACGGATGACAATATGATTCTTAGCAAAGTCGATGTCCTTGACTCTCAGGCGGCAACATTCCATCAGGCGGATTCCAGCGACGTAGAGGAGCGTTGCCATCAACCAAGAAACACCTTCCAAACAGGTCAGCAGCGCTCGAACCTCCTCTTTCGTTAGCACGAGAGGCAATTTTCGCGGCCTTTTCGCACGAACCACACCCTCCACGTATCGGATGTCCTGGTACAGAACTTCGCGATAGAGAAACAACAGTGCGCTCAGTGCCTGATTCTGGGTGGAAGCACTCACGCGTCCAATACTCGCAAGGTTCGATAAGAATTGAGCGATCTCCACTTCACCCAGCTCTGCGGGGTGGCGCTTGCCATGGGAAAATATAAAGCTCCTTATCCAGTGGACATATGCCTTTTCTGTTTTGCTGCTGTAGTGCCGGGCGTGGATGGCTCTCCGAACTTGGTCGAGCAGGCGCGGCTGTTTCACGGGTTCCACCGAAAGCTTGCTAGCAATTTCAGGCGTCAACAGCCACAGCTGGAATCCCTATGGTTAACGGGCGCGCAATATGGAAAATCGCGGTTTTTCGAGTGGAAGGAGGCGGCGAATCGTAGGAATATCGGATTTTTTGGGCTCGTCACCGATGAAGGGCCCACGGCTATGAGTGGAAAGCTGGCTCGGAACCCATCAGGAGGAGCCGACCGGTCAGTTCCGATATTCGTTAACCTTTCTTCGAAATCCCGTAGGTCTTCATCTTCCGGTGCAGGTAACTGCGTTCCAGGCCCAGGACACGGGCGGTTTGGGAGACGTTCCAGCCGTTTTCATCCAACTTGGAGAGAATCAGGTCCCGTTCGTACTGCGTGCGGGCTTCCTGTAGCGTATGGCCGGATTCGGAGTTGGCACCATTGGGAAGGGACAGGCTGGCCGCGTCGACGGTGTCTCCAGCCACCATGATGACGAGCCGTTCGATTTCGTTTCTCAACTCCCGCACGTTGCCCGGCCAGGAATACCCGGTCATGGCCTCGATCGCCTCAGGAGTCAGTTTCTTCGAAGGCCGTCCCTCTTCGGCGCAGAAGATGTCGATGAAATAGCGTGCCATCACTGGGATGTCCTTGTCGCGTTCCCTCAGGGGCGGCACGAAGAAGGGGATCACGTTCAATCGATAGAAAAGATCTTCGCGGAAGCGGCCGGCCTTGATCTCTCCGGCCAGATTCTTGTTCGTCGCGGCGATGATCCGCACGTCGACACTGCGGGTTGATTGGGCGCCAATGGGTTGGAACCGCTGCTGCTCGATTGCGCGCAAGACTTTCGCCTGGGTCTTGAGGCTCATGTCGCCCACTTCGTCCAGGAAAATCGTTCCACTCCCGGCCAGTTCGAATTTTCCCTTTTTATCCGACACGGCACCAGTGAAGGAGCCTTTGGTGTGGCCGAAAAGTTCGCTTTCGATCAGGTCCTCGGGAATGGCTGCGCAGTTCACTTCGATGAACGGGCCGCCGCTGCGGCTGCTCTGGAAGTGGATATTGCGAGCGACCAGTTCCTTGCCTGTTCCGCTTTCCCCGTAGATCAGGACGCGGCTGTTGGTGGGTGCGACTACAGCAATCTGCTTCCGGAGGGCCTTGACCGGAATACTTTCGCCCACGATGCTGTAGCGGGCTTCGATCTGCTGGCGCATGACGGCATTCGTCTGTTCCAGTCGACGGTGCGAAAGGGCGTTCTTGGCCATGAGCAGAATGTGCTCGATCGACAGCGGTTTTTCGACAAAATCGAAGGCACCCAGCTTTGTCGCCGACACGGCCGTCGCGATCGTTGCGTGACCGGAAATCATAATGATGGCTGTTGACGCATCGGTTTGGCGAAGTTGACGCAGCGTTTCGAGGCCGTCGATGCCGGGGAGCCAGACGTCGAGCAGTACGAGATCGTACGTGCCCCCTTCTAACATCTGGAGACATTCTTCGCCGGTTGCAGCCACATCGGCCGCGTAGCCTTCGTCTTCGAAGACGCCCTTTAGCGAGCGGCGTATGCCGATTTCGTCGTCAACAATCAGGACTTTTGACATAGGGGAAGCTCAACCACGAATCGCGCGCCACGCCGGCCATTCGTTTCGGCGCCAATATAGCCTCCGTGGTCGGCGACAATCCGGCTGGCGATGGCCAGGCCCAGGCCCGTGCCATCCTTACGGGTAGAAAAATACGGTGCGAAGAGACGATCCCGGTCTTCGGGAGCAATGCCTTGTCCCGTGTCGGTCACAGTCAGCCGGGCTGTTGTTTCGTCGCGGACCAACTCGCAGCCGATCGTCAGTTCCTTGTCGTCCTCACCCGCCATGGCGTCGAGCGCGTTATCGATCAGGTTGATCAGGACCCGCTTGATCTGCTGCCCGTCCATTAGTACGTCAGGCATATGTTCTGGGAACTCGGTCTTGACCAAGGTACCGTTGAAACGATCCTCATAAAGCGACAACGTACGATCGACCAAGTCCCTCATAGGTGTGGGTTCGGGTGCGATCGCCGGCAGGCGGGCCACCCGACCGAATTCGTTAACCAACTCTTTGAGGCTGCCCACCTCGCCTACGATGGCGTCTACGCACTCCTGGATCACGTTCCGTCTATGGCCGTCAACGGAGGGTTCCCGTTCCAGATTTCGTGCGATCCGTTCTGCGGAGAGCTGAATCGGCGTAAGTGGATTCTTGATCTCGTGTGCCAGGCGCCGGGCAACTTCGCGCCATGCCGTTGCCTTTTGGGCCTTGACGACTTCGGTGAGGTCCTCGACGACGAGTACGAATCCTCCCGTCGTCAATTTGCTGGCGATGACCGCGCTGTGAACCGCCTGACCATGGGCTTTGAGTGTCATTTCGCGTGTCAGCGTGCCTTCCTGGTCCGATACCCGCAACAGTTCGCCGATCTGATCCAGATCGTCGGGGACGAAAATATCTTTCAGCGTTTCCGCGTTTTCGATTGAAAACATTGTTCGCACAGCACGGTTCATTTTCGTCACACGGTATTCGTCGTCGATCGAAATGACACCTGTCGGTATCGACTCAAGAATGATTTCCGTGTAACGGCGGCGTTCGTCCAATTCGCGTGTCGTCAACTGGAGCTGGTCTGCCATATCGTTGAACAACCCAACAAGCATTCCAAGTTCTTCGTCTGCTTCGACTCTCACGCGATAGTCCAGGTGTCCCGCAGATATTTCACGAGTGGCCCCGGCGAGCGCTTCGATCGGAACGGTTATGCGCTTGGAAAGGTGAAGTCCCGTCCAGACGGCAGCAAAGAGGACGAGAATTGTCATCAGGAGCAGGATGTAGACGTAGGTGTCTCTGTAGAATCGTTGGTTCTGGATCAGCTCGTTATAGTTGAGCCTTTCTGAATCGATCGCAGAGGTGAGTTCTTCAAAGTGCTCCGGGCCGTAGAATCGCGCTGCCAGGACCGCACCAGTCCCTTCGAGTCTGGCGAGACCCACGAGCGACCCGTCTTCGTTGATCGTCACCCCGCTCTGACCCGATGATCCTTCCGCCAGTAACTGGGCCGTCACTTGGGTCTGGAGTTGTCGGGCCGAGTCGGGAGAGGTGGACGAGCTTCGGAGAACCTCCGCTTCGGCGTTCACAACGACGATCGCCTCGATGGGGAAATACTCCCGAGCTGCATCCAGATCTTCAGGGGCTTCTATGGCCAGGTAGCTAAGAATGCCTTGGGCGATCGCCGCGTGCTCCAGGGCCCATTCGCTTTCGATCTGTTCGGTTGCCCGAAAGACCGAATCCACCGGAACGCTGAACCATTTATCGATGCTTCGGTTGACGAGTCCGAACGCGAACAGGAAGAGGAACGTGGCAGGGATCAGGGTCAGACCGATAAGAGATAAGACAAGCCTGGTCTTGAATTTAGCGCCTGGTTTCTCACTTTTTTGTTCAACCCATAGCTTGAAGAGGCTGCGTGCCAGAACAGTGCCGAAGATGATCAGAATCAGGAATATGAAAGTGGAGAGGGAGTAGAGCAGCAGGATCTGGCTGGGCAGCGATGCCGTAATGAAGGGTCCCAGGTTGAATGCGGCTTGCACGAAGACGAGCAAAGCCAAACCCAAAAGGGTGACTCCGGCAAGGTAGAGTTTTCTCGTGTTGCTGGATGTCGGGCCCGATGCCGCTTCTGGTGATCCCATCGTGTCACCTATGGTAACGTACCCCTCAATTGATAAGCACCTAAAGTTGCACATATGTCAAGACTTGGAGACATTCTGCTCGGCGAAAATCTGCGCACCCCGAACGAACTTTCCGAGGCGCTCGGAAAGCAGCTCAGTGATGGAGAGCGGAAGAGGAGTTGCTTGCTGCGACTCGGACACATTTTAGAAGCGAGGCTCTCTGCCGAAGATCGGGTCGAGTCCAGCCTGCCGGAAATCAACCCGGTGCAGATGAAAAGCTCGAATCGGTCTCAAATTTGCTGGGGCACTTCGTTCTTTTCTTCGGCAGGACCCTGACATTATCCTTAAGTAAGAGCGATTCGAGATTTCGGGACCGCTGAGATTGCGGTCAAGGCGGCCCTGACGGGTCCCATTGTGTTGAGTACGCTGCGAACGAACTAGGTGCCCGGGAAAATTTCGTGGTTGCTGAATATGGAAGTCGAGCCGTTTCTCGTGGCGGGGGTTGCGCGCAGTGCAAAGTGACGGGTACCGGCGACCGATTCGACTGTACGAAGTTCTGGAAATGAGTGACTGTTTGCGAGAAGCTGTAACCTTGGGTGAGTCGGGGATCGAGTTGCGCCACAAGGCTATTGAAGAGGGTATGATCGCTCTGCGGCGATACACCTGATAAATATCAGAGAGCAATTGACGAGTCACCCGGAGGTTCTTCGAGAAACCGTCAATTATTTCACCGGGCGGAATGCTACCGTCCTGTCGAGTGCATGAGGTAAGACTATGGCGAAATTCACGTTTACTGGTAAAAAGCGTGGCGGTGAAGAAATCACCGGAACCCGTTCGGCCGACAGCGCCCAGGCTCTGGCGGTGGCTCTCCGTCAGGAAGACATCATGATGGTTGAAGCCAGCGAGAAGAAGGGCTTCAATCTGAGCGAAATTGAATTCGGCGGAAATCCCACGCCCAAGGACTTGGCCATTTTTACGCGCCAGTTTTCGGTCATGATCGATTCCGGTTTGCCGCTAGGGCGTGTTAACACTAACGTAGTGCCTCGACGATGAGAGCGAAGTGAAGGAAGGCGAGGAACATGACGTCGAGTTTATCGAAACGGGAGAAGATACGCCGGAAACCCTTGAGTCGGCGGAAGAGCCTCTCGACTTCGTTCCTGCGGCGGTAGAGCACGCGGTCGTATTCCCACGGCTCCAGGCGGTTGCGCTTGGGCGGCACGACGGGAATCCACCCAAAATCCAGAGCCAATTGGCGGGTCTGGTCGTCCTGGTAGGCACGGTCCATCAGCAGCGGTAGCGGCTCGGGTAGTGGCCCCAGACCGGCGAGCAGCTCGCGGCCCTGCGGGGCGTCGTGCGCTTGGCCGGGCGAGAGCGCAAACGTTATCGCCGTTCGAGCATTCGCGGCAACCAGATGAATCTTGGTGGTCCATCCACCGCGGGATTTGCCGATCGCTTGCGGACCGTTTTTTTTAACGCTCCCGTGCCGTCGGGATGAACCTTCACAATGGTCGAGTCCATCGAAACGGCTTCGACCCGGATGCGGACCAGTTGCTCGCGCTGGAGTTTCTCGAAGACGGCGTCGAGCACGCCGTTCTTGGACCAGCGGTTCATCCGGGTGTAGATGGTGTGCCAGTTGCCAAAGCGCTTGGGCAGACCGCGCCACTTGCAGCCCTGCTCAGCCACATACAAAATGGCGTTCAAGACCGTCAGGTTCGAAAGACTGACGTTGCCCCGCTGACGCGGCAGTTCCGGCTCGATGCGACAATACTGCTCCTGTGTGATCTCCATGCGTGATTATAAAACATTCATGCTCATTAGTGTTAACACGCCCTAGTCCAGTGCCTGGAAATCCTGGGTAGCCAGCAGGAGAACAAGAAGTTTGCGGAAGCTGTCAAGACCATCCAGCGGGAAGTCGAGACGGGCAACACCTTGTCCGCGGGAATGACGAAGAATCCCAAGATATTTGACGAGCTGTATTCGAACATGGTCGCAGCGGGAGAGGCTGGCGGTATTCTCGACACCATCTTTCAACGGCTATCGGTCTATATCGAAAAGGCCGTGAAGCTGAAAGCGGCGATGAAGTCGGCGATGATTTACCCGGCGGCGATCATTTTTATCGCCAGCGCGGTGATCACGCTGATTCTGTGGAAGGTCGTGCCCGCGTTTACCGAACTGTTCGAGGGTATGGGCGCGGACCTCCCTCTGCCCACCCGTGTTGTCATTGGGGCCAGTACATTTGTGGGAAACTTCGGGTTCTTCATCCTGGTGGGTCTGGGTATTTTCGCGTACCTGTTCAAGGCTTACTACGCGACCCCCAAAGGCCGCTACAACGTTGACAAGTTAATTCTGAAGCTCCCAATCTTTGGAGACCTGGTTCGCAAGATCGCGGTCGCTCGATTCACTCGGACCATGGGTACGCTGATTGCCAGCGGTGTGCCAATCCTGGACTCTCTCGACATTACCGCCCGAACAGCAGGTAATGCCATCGTGGAAGAGGCCGTCTACAACGTTAAGAGTGCAATCGAGCAGGGCCGCACAATCGTGGATCCCCTGAAAGAATCCGGAGTGTTCCCGAGCATGGTCATTTCGATGATCGGTGTGGGTGAAGAGACCGGCGCCCTGGAAGAGATGCTGAACAAAATCGCGGACTTCTACGAAGAAGAAGTCGACACGGCTGTTGCAGATATTATGACCGCTGTCGAGCCGGCCATGATGGCTGTGCTCGGTGTTATCGTGGGTGGAATCGTCATCTCGATGTACATGCCGATCTTCAGCCTCGTCGGTCAGTTGAGCGGGTAGAGTGGCTAACCCAGACACGGATCCACACATGCCGATGGATCGCAGCAAGTGGCTGCTGCGATTGATCTGGGTTCGTGTCGTCGTCCTCAGCGTCTTTGTCGCAGCCGCGCCGTCCGTGGACATGCTCGTCCTGCTTGCGGCAGTCTATGCGTTGTCCTTCTGTTGGTTTGCATTCCTTCGACTCAACCGGTCATACATCGGTCAGGCATATGCCCAGATTGCGGTCGACCTGCTTCTGATCACCTGGATGGTGAATCGGACCGGGGGGTTGGACAGCTATTTTTCTTCGCTGTATTTCCTCGAAATTGTCATGTCCAGCATCCTGCTCAAACGGCGCGGTGCGTACGTCACGGCCATTGCCGCCTCCATACTTCACAGCGTTCATCTGGACTTGTCACATTTTGGGGTGCTTCCATCGACCACCGTTACGTTTCCAGAACTGATAACACTCCAGTACATTGTTGGCGTGACGATTTTCGGTCTTTGCGCGGTAGGTTTTCTGTCTGATGTTCTCGCCGAGAACAGGCGTGTGTCGGATGCCGCCCTGGAAGAGTCGGTGGGACAAGTGGCGTTCCTTGAGGCTTTGACGGCGCATATCATCGACAGCCTGGGCAGCGGCCTGGTCACGACAGACCTCAGTGGAAAAATTTATCTGTTCAATCCGGCAGCCGCTGAGATCTCCGGTCGCAGTTCCGATGAAGTCGTGGGGTGTGAAATCCGGGAGGTGTTTCCGAACCTTCCAGACCGCTTGGGCGTGGGTGATTTTGAAATCGAAGCCCGTGTGTCGAAAGAGAGGTCACTATGTCTTCAGTTTTCGGTGACGCCGCTTGCAATGGACGAAACAGGCCCGACCGGTTATGTGTGGAGTTTCGTCGACGTCACTGAGATGCGTGATATGGAGCGAGCGCTTCGACGGAAGGAACGCATGGCTGCGATCGGTGTGATGTCGGCCGGTATCGCCCACGAAATACGCAATCCGTTGGCGTCGATAACAGGATCTTTCGGGTTGTTACAGTCCGAGCTGGAACTGGGAGCCGAACAAGAGCAGTTGGTCGGGATTATTGCCCGGGAAACGGAAAGGCTTAATCAGACTATCAACGATTTCCTGCTCTACGCCCGCCCAAGTCTGCCCCAACTCAAGCCGTTCCGACTGGACCTCGTGATTTCCGATGCGCTTCAACTGATCGAAAACAGTACTGACCGCCGGTTGGACCACAAGATCGAGACCGATCTGGCGCTGGTTACAATCAAGGCTGATGAAGGCATGATCCGTCAGGTTGTCCATAACCTGGCGTCCAACGCGTTCAAAGCCATGCCGGGATCCGGAAGTTTGGAAATCGTCCTTCGGCAAACGGATGGTCGCGCACGGCTCGAGTTCAAAGACTCGGGTATCGGCATGACCCCTGACGACATCGCCCGCCTGTTCGTGCCTTTCCACTCGTCGTTTCGCAGTGGCACCGGCTTGGGGCTTTCGGTCGTTTACCAGATCGTTACTGTCCACCGCGGCCACATCTGGGCGAAGTCGACACCGGGACAGGGAACTGTGTTCAACGTGGAACTGCCAGTAGCCCTGGAGGCACCGGAAGGAGAAGCCCCAACCGACCGCTATGTGGAAGTTTCGGCCCGTCACGCACGGTGAGTTGTTTCCGATCCGCGTGTAAACCGCTATGAATCCTAAATCCAAGGTCCTGGTCGTTGACGACGAACTTTCGATCCGCGAGATGCTTCAGATTTTCCTGCGGAGAGAGGGTTTCGACGTAACCGTCGCCGAAAGCGGCGACGTGGGTCTGGAATGTATCCGTAAGGGCAATTTCGATGTCGTCGTTTCTGACATCAAGATGGCCGACATGACGGGCATTGAACTGCTGCGACGTGTCCGTTCTGAGGGGGCGTCGGGAGAATTCATTCTCCTCACAGCCTACGCGACCACGGAAACTGCGATCCAGGCGCTGAAGATGGGGGCCTTCGATTACATCCTCAAGACCGACAATTTCATGGAGGAGTTGAAGCACATCATCCACCGTGCGCTCGAAGAACGGCGCCTGCGTGAGGAAAACACCTATCTCAAGCGGGAGTTCAAGAAACAACATGGAATGGGCAACCTGATCGGTCGCAGTGAAAAGATGCAGGAGTTGTTCAAGATGATCGAGGCCGTCAGCGATACGAACAGCACGGTTTTGATCACAGGTGAAAGCGGCACTGGAAAGGAACTCGCCGCGAAAGCGATACACTTGCACAGCTCTCGGGCCAAGCAACAGTTTGTTTCGGTCAATTGCGGTGCCTTGACGGAAACTTTTCTGGAATCCGAGCTGTTCGGATACGTCAAGGGTGCGTTTACCGGAGCCACGACCGACCGCAAGGGGCTTTTTGAAGTCGCCGAGAAGGGAACGATATTCCTGGACGAGATCGGTGAAACGAGCACGGCCATGCAGGTGAAGCTCCTGCGGGTTTTGCAGGAACGAACGATCCGGCGGGTCGGGGGCACCGATGAGATCCCGATCGACGTGCGGGTCATTGCAGCAACGAACCAGGATTTGTCGGCGATGGTGTCGGAAGGGCAGTTCAGGGAGGATTTGTTCTACAGGATCAGCGTGTTCCCGCTTCACACGCCGCCGCTCCGTGGGCACGTAGAAGATATCCCGCTTCTTGCCCATCACTTTCTGGAGCGATTTAAGCAATCGATGGGAAATCACATAGAAAGCATTTCCCCACAGGCACTCCGAAAACTGGAGACTTACGACTGGCCTGGCAACGTGCGGGAACTGGAAAACGCGATCGAACGTGCGTTCATATTGGAGACGTCTAACGAAATCACCGAGGAGAACCTGTTGACACCGTCAGCAGTCGGTACTCGTCCTAAGGACACTCCGATTATTCCGCCCGAGGGACTGGATCTGGACTCCTACGTTGAAAACCTTCAAAAGGACTATTTCCAGGAAGCGCTTCGGCGCACCAACGGCGTCCAGGTAAAGGCGGCCGAACTTCTGGGCATTCCGTACCGCTCCTTCCGGCACTACATGCGGAAGTTTGACATCCGACATAGCCCGAAGACCTAGTTTCATACGCCGTGAGCGTCTGCTAACGGCAGGTAATGTTTGAAACGATCCGGTTCCATGTCGTGCGGTGAGCTTGCCAGGTTAGTGACTGGCCCACCTGCTGGCAACGCGAAGCATACGTAGAGCGATTGGACCGAACGTCGTTGATGAATGCCTCTATCGACCGGTCGCCGGAACCCATCACGTAGCCCACATTCGTTCGTTTGACGAGAACCGAGAAGTCACCTACGTCCGGGCTGATCAGAACGGGGACTCCGCAGTTCAAATATTCTGCAAACTTGGCGGGTGACGAAGTAGCGACGTTGGGAGAACTGGCGAGGAGCACCAGTCCCAGGTCGGATGCGTTCAACAGTTCCGGTACCTCACTGTGCTTCACACCAACAACAGTAAATTCTTCGGCTTCCAGGTATTTTTTGATGTGACGCCGTACCTCTCCTGTCCGCTCCGTTACGAGCAGGAGATGTGACTCCGGGATGCTCCGTCTGAGTTGTTGAAACGTTTCAATGATGTGCGTCGGATCGTACCATTCAAAAACACTGCCTAAAT
This sequence comes from Terriglobia bacterium, assembly GCA_965218085.1. Lineage (GTDB taxonomy): Bacteria > Acidobacteriota > Terriglobia > 20CM-2-55-15 > 20CM-2-55-15. The sequence continues at coordinate 3,051,324 of CBDCKF010000002.1, forward strand.
GGGTGTAGACAAACTTTTGTTCCAATTTCAGCCGGCTTCGGGCCCGGGCCCGGAGGGTTGCATCGACTCGAAACGCGTCTGAGTTTGCGCACATCGGGATCGTCGACATCCGATCCTTCGGAACGTCGTAGGTGCGACTCAAGTAGTCCTTGAGTTGATCGGAAACTACGACTACATGGTCTGCATGCCGGGTGGTTACGCTTTCCAGTGCTTTCAGTAGCTTGCGGGAAACAGCTCCCCCTTTGCCGAGAGAGACGTATTCTTCGGGTATGCGCCCGTGCAGGTCTAGGACAACCGCGTACCCAAAAAACGAACGCGCCGAAAGCGCTAGGGCGGCAGAGTAAAGGTTGTGTGCGTGCACCATCGCAATCTCTCCCTGCGTTCGGAGTCGATAGAGATCCGCGTAAAAAGAAGGAAAACCACGACGGGAACGAAGCCTGAGCTCGGCGTCCGGTAAGGCCCCACGGTCCAAATGCCCGGGTGTCCGGTCATACACCATCAGAACCGGACGAAACTGTGATCCCATCTCAATGTGCGTCAACTCTTCGATGACGCGCGTTCTGTATCCGGACTGGCGCGACAGGTCGCCGTACGAAAGGACTACGTTCGTAGAGTGCATTGATGACTTTGACCCTAAGCGTCTTCGTTCGGCTCAGGCGAATGACGAGCGGTCCTCACCCACTAGGAGTTCTGCTGCACTCTTACCGCCGAGAATAGAATCTTCCATCGAATAGTAATCCCATCTCCCATAGCGACCAGCTGTGAAAATCCGATTGGTCTCAAGATATTGGATCAAACGATCAAGATTCTGTTGTCTGTGTCGGTCGAAAACGACATACGCATGACGCACATCGATTACGTGCCGCGTCAGCACTTCATCTTCGGCTCGCAGCAACCCACATTGAATTAAGCCGTGCAGGGAGTCGTCGAATGCCCGCTCCGTGTCTGGGATCGTTGACGGATCGTGCGTGATTTCGATGTAGAGCGATGTAGTTCCCGGTGGGCCGGCGGTTTGCGAGAAGTTCGTGGGAAAACCGACGCGGCTGAATATGAACTGCTTTTCGGGAAAATAGATCCAGTGTTTGTTGCTGATATTCGGGCGATTGACACCGATGTTCAGATTCAACACAGAGACGGCCCGCAATCGGCTGGCGGCCACTCTGAGTTCGTCCGGACATTCCGCCAGAAGCTCGAACGTGATAGGCAAGGGTATGGTCGAAATCAAATAGTCGAACTCCTCTTCGCGACCATTTGTAAAGCGGACATAGCCCATTTTCGCGTCGATCAATTCGGCAGTGTGGGCCGTGTGCACGTCAAGGGAGCGGCCTAAAGCGTGAGGCAACTGATCGATCCCACCTGCCCGGGGATAAAGAAAGCGCGGATTGTAGCCCATGCCCTCATTGGGGATGCCGAGTGCGCCATTGACGACCTCTTCGACCGTTGGTTTTGGAATGGACCAACTGACCCAATCCGTCATTATTTCCCGAAGATCCGCTTTCCAGAATTTTTCATTAAATGGCAACATGAAGTGTTCGGCGATGCCGCTTCCGAACGTGTCCACGATCCATTCGTGAAAGTTTCCGGGCTCGCCTTTGTTCGAACCCAGAGTCTCTATAAAACCCAGAACACAGGCTTTGACGACATCAGTTGGCAATCCAAACGTATTAGCCTGGAAAGGGTATGGTGTTGTGACCGACTTCGAGTAGATAGCCGCGTGGCGCTCATGGGGATGGAAGACGGATGGCAATAATCGTTCGACGAGTTCGCGGGTGTACGGGTCTTTCAAATGCAACAGGTGTCCCGTTACGTCAAACGTAAATCCATCCTGTTCGAACGATCGGCAGAGGCCTCCGATCTTGAATTCTGCTTCGAAAATTGTCGGCCGGAACTCCTTCAGGTGAAAACCCGCGCTCAGACCCGCCAGCCCCGCGCCAATAATCACGCCCCGTTTCATGAAGTGACGTCGACCTTTATCAAAAAGTATGCCGATGCTATTCCTGCCGAAAGAACTACGAATAAGGCGACAAACGCCCATTCCAAGGCCACTCGGCTCATGATCAGTGCGATCCCACCCAGCAGCAGGCTTGCGACGTAGGTTGTGGTAGCGATCTTTGGTACGGACAGTTTGCACCGTCGCAGACGCAGAGCGAAGTGGTCAGGGCTCCCGCAAACGATCGAGATGCCCTTCCTCCAGCGGATGTACACTACGAGCCCCAAATCGAAGAGAGGAATCCCGAGTATCAGTACAGGGCTGATAGCGGCTAGCAGGTTGATCCGGGTGTAACCTGCATTCATCGACAACGCCGCCAACATGAATCCGATGAAAAGACTGCCTGCATCGCCAAGGTAAATTTTCGCCGGATGAAAATTGTGTCGCAAGAAGCCGAGCGTGGAGCCCGCCAGGACGACGGCGAGAAAAGCCATGGAATCCCGTCCCGCCAACAGGTTCGCTGTAGCGACAGCCAGTGCGCAGACAACTGCTACACCCGCCGCCAGTCCATCGAGCACATCGATGATATTGAAGGCGTTCGTTACCGCCACGAGCCAGAGTAAAGTCAATGGCAAAGCCACGGAAAAGGGCAGGAATTCGAGCCTGATATACAGTCCGGATTTGATCAATACGAGCGCCGCGAGGATCTGCCCGAGCAGTTTTTGAGAGACTGACATTACTCCGAAGTCGTCGATCAGGCCAACCATGAGCACAATGGTTCCCGACAGGAGCAGTCCCAACGTCTCCTGCTCGAAATCGGTGAAGACTCCAACAGTGAGAAGGAAGGCCACGAACACGGCGAGTCCTCCAAAGTAAGGAATATCTCCGTCATGTTCCTTTAGCTGATTGTCCGGTCGGTCGACTATTCCGAGATGCTCGGCAGCGCTTCGCATTACCGGTGTCCAGTACAATCCAAAGACGAGACTCAAGAGAAACGCGGTAGGGTAGGTGATCATTGGCTGGCGAAGCACGCTCGATATGCGGATTCGAGTCTGCGCACCGATGTGTCGATGTCGAACTCCGGTATTCTTGCTTTTCCTTTCCTTCCCATTGTCAGTCTGAGTTGCTCGTCTGAGGCCAGCCTTAGAACGGACTCTGCGATTGCATCCGTAGCGTGGGGTTCGTGCAGGAACCCGCTTTGACCATCCTCGATCGCTTCCTGGGCGCCATCCACATCTGTCGCTACAATGGGAAGGCCGCTGGCCATGGCTTCAGAAAACACGCATGGCAAGCCCTCCCAAAGCGAGGTCAATACTACGATATCCAGGTTGCGATAAACCTCCGGCATGTTCTTCTGCCACCCAAGCAGTGTGACGTGGTTCTGGAGATCAAGCTCCTGGATCCGACACTTCACGTTCTCATGTAGCTCCCCGTCTCCAACCATCACGAAGTGGATATCCTTCCGGTCCGCGAGCACGGTTGCTGCGACTTCTATAAAGTCTGTGGGCGCCTTTTGGGGTTTGAAACAGGCGACCATCCCAACAATGATCTTGTGGTCCGGAATTTCCCATGCTGAGAGCTGTTCCCGTCGTGGACCTGGCGCCAGAAACTCTTTCAGCGAGATGGCATCGCGGCAGAGAATCCATCGCCCCTGCTCGGTGAGGCGATGGAGTTCCGCTTTCTTGGCGTTGGCTTCCGAAACGACTACCAGTTGTGTCGTGATTTTTCCAGTAATGCGTTCCAGCCAGACGTAAAGCGTTCGGATGAGGAGTGGCTGGTAGTCGTTGAACCCGAATCCATGGGCAGTATGAAATATTACCGGCACGCCAGCCAGCCACGCTGCCCAGCGACCGAGTATGCCAGCTTTGGAACTATGTGTGTGTACGATGTCAGGTCTTTCCTTTCGGAAGGTACGATACAGCGCGAGAAGTGCTCTGGCATCCCACACAGGGCGAATCTTGCGGTTGAGGGTTGGCACCACGAACAAATTCAGGCCTGGCACGCTCCTGGCGCGGTCAAGCAGTAATCCTCCAGGTCCGGTTACCAGTCCAAGTGTGTAACGGTCATCTGAAAGTCGTTCCAGGGTCATTAAGGTTACTTTCTGTGCGCCCCCGAGCTCGAGCTTCGTGATTACGTGAAGGATTGTTTTCTTTCTTCTGTTCAAGCCGTTTGAATCTGGCACCGGCTTATCAGTTACCAGATTTGAAGAATTTCTCATTTGCGTATTATTAAGCACGTCCGTCCTGACGTGGTGAGAGTCCCTTACCAGGCCATCGGCACCCACGTCTTTCCGTGATGTGGCAACGTTTCTTTCGTACTGCCGCGGTAGCTTCAGGCATTATATTTTCAGCGGAAGACAATAATCTAGCAAGCAATGCTCGTGGATGTCTGCGTGGAAGTCTTAATGATGTGTGGATTGCGTCGCGTTCAAACCCGCTCGACTGGTCTGGAGCTATACTGGCTGCTTTGTGCAGAAACTCTGGATGCGTGTTTGTCGAGGTTCAAGCGATGAAGTCCGTTGAGTGGGGTTGGTCGGCGGTTGCTGTTTGTCCAGAACGGCGACATTGTCGGGCGGAAAGGAAAAGCGGGTTATCGTAAGAGCTGTCGAGATATGAGCCAAGACCTTCCAAGACTGGGCGTCGTAGGCACGGGCCGGTGGGGACGAAATCTGGTCCGAACTCTGTCGGGCCTGGGCGTCCTGGAGGCGGTCTGTGATATCGACGAAGCCAGATCGAGCACGATCGCGAAGGAGTATGCTCCGTGCCGGGGATATACATCCTATCGAGAGCTTCTCGCTGATTCGTCGATCGAGGGAATTGTCATCGCGACACCAGTTGAATCACACGGCACTCTGGTTCGCGAGGCACTTCTGGCAGACCGTGACGTATTCGTCGAAAAACCCATCTGTCTGACTTTGTCCGAGGGGCAAAGCCTTGTCCGGTTGGCGCACGCGCGGAATCGGATTCTAATGGTAGGCCACCTGCTCTGGTATCATCCGGCGCTTCTAAAGCTGAAAGAATGTGTGGACGCGGGTGAGCTCGGAAGAATCCAATATATCTATTCGAACCGCTTGAACCTGGGTCAAATTCGTCGTGAAGAAAACATCCTGTGGTCTTTTGCGCCTCACGATATTTCCGTGATTTTAGGGTTGCTGGAAGAGATGCCCGACTCGGTTCTAGCGCAGGGAGGTAACTACTTGCATCGTCAGATCGCTGACGTGACAGTGAGCCTTCTGTCGTTTCCGAGCGGGATTAAGGCCCACATATTTGTCTCATGGTTACATCCGTTCAAAGAACAGAAACTCATCGTGGTTGGCGATCGAAAGATGGCCGTCTTCGACGACACTGAAGAGACCGACAAGCTGCAAGTCTATCCCCATTCTATTGAGTGGAAACACCAACTTCCTGTAGCAACTGAGGCGGCAGCTGAAGCGATTTCGTTTGATCGGGAAGAGCCACTGCGGGCTGAATGCAGACACTTCATCGAGTGTATTCGCACGCGTCGGCCACCCCGAACGGACGGAGAGGAAGCCTTGAGAGTCCTGACCGTGCTCCATCGCTGTCAGGCAGCTCTGGATGAGAACAGGGCAGCAACAGCAGATCCCAGCAAGGCAGGCTACTTCGCTCACGATTCGGCGTTCATCGATGAAGATGCGGAAATCGGGAACGGAACGCAGATCTGGCATGTATCCCACGTGCTCCAAGGATCCCGCGTCGGTGAGAACTGCCGTATCGGCCAGAACGTTGTGGTTGGTCCCAACGCAAGGATCGGTAACGGCGTCAAGATACAAAACAACGTTTCAGTTTATGAAGGTGTAACGTTGGAGGACGGTGTTTTCTGTGGGCCGTCCGTCGTGTTTACAAACGTCAAAATTCCGCGGAGCCAGATTCCGCGCATGGCGGACTTGAAGCCGACGCTTGTACGGTGTGGAGCGACACTTGGCGCCAATAGCACGATCGTCTGTGGCATTACAATCGGTCGGTACGCATTTGTTGGTGCTGGCGCAGTTGTCCTGCGGGAAGTGCCCGACTATACGTTGGTTGCTGGGAACCCGGCCCGAGTCATTGGCGCCGTATGTGAGTGTGGTGTGCGGTTGGATGAAAATCAAAACGAGTTGTCGTGCCTGACCTGCGACAGGCGTTACATTCGGACGGACGGCTCGATCGCACCTTTGGACGAAGGGGAAAGTGTTGAGCGATAGCAGATCAGTTCCGCTCCTTGACCTCAAAGCACAGCACAAGTCTGTGTCTGGCGTCGTACTTGAGGCGATCCACCGGGTCCTGGACGACCAGAAGTTCATCCTTGGGCCCGAGGTCAGCAGTTTCGAAAGCCGCGTGGCCGACTATTGCGGGGTCGAGTTTGCCATTGGGGTTTCATCGGGCAGCGACGCACTCCTGGTTTCGCTCATGGCCCTCGGTATTGAGCGAGGAGATGAGATCATCACAAGTCCCTACTCTTTTTTTGCGGCCGCAGGTGCGATTGTCAGGCTTGGCGCCGTGCCCGTCTTTGTCGATATCGATCCTTTGACCTACAACCTCGATCCGACCGGGGTTGCGGCTGCAATGTGTCGGAAAACCAAGGGGATACTTCCTGTCCATCTCTTTGGTCAGTGCGCGGATATGGATCCAATACTGGAGGTTGCGGCAAAGCACGAAATGCCAGTAGTGGAGGATGCGGCGCAAGCTATGGGCGCCGATTATCACGGACAAAGGCGATCGGGCAGCTTGGGCACATTGGGGTGCCTGTCATTCTTTCCGACAAAGAATCTCGGTGGTATGGGTGACGGAGGTATGGTCCTGACATCAAACGCCGCGCTCGCTGAGGCGATTCGTGTCCTGAGGGTGCACGGCGGCGATCCCAAGTACTACCACCGGGTGGTCGGGGGGAACTTTCGTCTGGATGCTCTTCAAGCTGCCGTTCTCGCCGCAAAATTGGATTATCTCGACGGATGGATCGCAGGCCGCCAGCTCAACGCCAGACGCTATATGGACCTCTTTGCTTCGGCCGAGCTGCCGGACGAACTGGAAATAAGTTTGCCTCAGCCGGTCTACGACCAGACAGACGCCGCGCATTATCACACTTACAACCAGTTCGTTGTTCGTGTTCCGGACCGAGACAACCTGATCGGCCACCTGACCCGAAACGGAATTGCCACCGCCGTCTATTATCCGGTCCCACTCCACTTGCAGGAGAGTATGGAGTACCTGGGCCACAAGAAGGGGGACTTTCCGGAAGCCGAGCGCGCGGCCGAAGATACGCTTGCCCTTCCGATGTATCCGGAACTGAATGAGGAAGGACAGGAGAGAGTCGTTAGCGAGATAGGTCGTTTTTACAGATGATGACGTGTTCAGATATTACATTACAGTTTGGGCGCATCTGTAGTCAGAAGGTGGGACCAAGCTTCTTTCAGGAATGCCCGATCGAAGCGCCAAATCATAGCGGCGTAGACGCTGAAGCCAACCGCCGTCAGTATGAGCAACTGGAAGAATTCACGCTTGAGAGGAATCAGGACGTAGTACAGCGGAACAATAACAATCATCATGACCAAAACGTTGGCTGTTGGCTTACGTAGCGCCTGCCAGTGTTCGGCAACTGTCATGTTGATCGTAAGCTTGCGTAAGTAGAATCCAATCGGTTGCAGGACCAGCCCGGTAAAGGCGACCGAGCTCAATGCCACACCCACAACTCCCCACCGCACTCCTATCATGTTGGCGAGGAAGTAGCCAACGAGAGAGATGACATTCATAACGAAACCTAGGTCTGGCCGACCTTTGGCCAGAAGGATGCTTCCCAGCGGATTTCCAAGGCTTTTTAACACGCCCAAGGGGCAGAAGATTTGAACCAGGGGCACCGCGGACAGCCACTGAGTACCCCACACAAGCGGGACCAGAAGAGGCGCTGTCACAAAAACGCCTGCTATAAGCGGAAACGTGCCGGTGCTTAGGTAACCGATCAGCTTAGCGTAACCCCGCCGCAATAGATCGTCTCGATTTTGAACGCGGGCGAACGTAGGGAAGGCGACCGACACCAGTACTGGATTAAAATAGGATACAGGGATACGCATGACGTTATAGGCCAGAGCGTAAAACCCGAGTGCTTCCGAGCCCAGAAGCCGACCTATGATCAGGTAGTCCACGTTGTTTGCCAGATAGTTGAGCGAACGTTCTCCCATCTGAAAGAGTCCAAACTGGAGAAAACCATCTAAATCTGTCAGGCGAAAACGGAATAGCGGTAGCCAACGCGACCGTATTGCTACCCTCAGAAGGAGTCCGACCGTAACTGTGTTTCGCAACAACGTTGCCCACACCAGGCTCATAACACCAAAACCGTTGAATGCCAGCAGGACGGAAAAAACGCCGTACGTGGCGCTCTCCAATACCTGGATCCATGACAGAGTCCGGAAATGCAGTTCTCGTGTCATCAGGCTTTGAAACTGCTGACCAATCGGCATGATCAGAAGGCCAACCGCTGACCAGCGCAACACCGGTATCAGTCGCAGTTCCTGGTAGTACACCGCTATGATTGGCGTCACCAGCCATACGAGTGCAAACAACGCTAAGCTCGCGGCCAGGTTGAGCCAGTACAAACTGGAGAGTTGTTCTCGACGCGCGTTTTGTCGATGAACGATTGCGTTGCTGAGGCCGGAATCGCCAAAGATCTGGACAAAGGCGGTGACCACGGTCGCCATGGCCATCAAACCAAAATCCTCGGGTACAAGAATCCGTGCGAGGATCGCCAGACTCCCGAAGTGAATAATGATTCGTGCCGCGACGGCCAGACTGTTCCACTTGACTCCGGTCGCTGCCTGATCGATTAAGGCCATGCGTTCAAAAACTCACAGATGCTTCAACTCAAAGTGGTATTCGGTCCCAGACGAACCAAGCGACATCGTCAGGAACAGCCGCGAATCTGTGTGGATGATATTCCGTATCCACTGACGCGCAACCGAAGTGAAGCGGCTGGTTTAGTTTGTGTTGCGCACACGTCCTATGTGGAGCCCGGACAGGCATGCTACAGGTCTACGAGATCGGCGATCGCTCCTGAGAGCTCCATCGCATTGTAGTCACTGGGAATTTCCACGACGGCGCAATCAAGCGTGTTCTGAAACACTTTCGCCTGTATTCCGCCCATATTCGTCATGATCTGATCGAAATCGAACGGATAAGTTGAGTGGTGCGAAACGTTTAAAAGAGTTCGATTGTACCGATGCCACGACAAGTGTTTGACGAACATAGGGAATTCGGTCCTTATTATTTCCAGGTTCATAGCGGCCATCAACGCCGGTTCTATCGGTCGTACTCTCAGGGATTTCCCGGTGATCCTGAACAGCAGGAATATTCTTGCGAGCGATGAGCTCTGGCTAATCATAGACCCATAGAATTTGCCAATGTGCGCGCGCCGGCGGAAAGCATGGGGTGGCTTTCGTAGCGCCTGTACGCTCCACCAAGCCTTATCCAACATACTCTTTCCCGAAAAAAGTTTTCTCTGCAGATCGGGGCGGCCGAGCACGTTGTAAGCGTAGATCTTCGGGTGGTTGTAGTTCGGGTGAAGCATACCGTTGGAGTCCAGGATCGATATATCATCTGCCAGGAATTTGAACTCCTTGTTGTGAATGAGTTCCAGTTCCAAAGTGGTTTTCCCCACCCCACCCGATCCCCCAAAAAGTACTCCTCTTCCGTGGTTGTCCACGAGCGATGACCCATGGATGAGGGCAATTTCGCGTGAAAAGTAGTGCATGAGTGAGGGAGCCAGAACGGCTTCATGAAAGATCTGCCCTACTTCTTCCCAAGGATGTGTGAACTGCATTCCCCGCAGTTTGTGTCTGTAGTTTGTTTGGACGTCTTTGTAGTGGAACCTTACGAATGGTTTGCCTTCGACCAGTCGGAACGCGATCGTTGAGTGTGGATGCACCGCGACGTATCCATACGGGTCTTCGATATGCTCCGAAGGGTTACGTGAAACCTCGGTAAGGGATTCAGGCGTTTCGGTGTACGTGATACGTATGTCGACCTCAGCCTGCTCGGGGAGTTGGGCGTACGCCTTGAGTTCATCCGCAAGTAAACGTGCAGCCGGAGAATTCATCGTTTCAAACTCGATCTCGATGCGCTTTCCGCCCGCGTTACACTTCATTCTGTCACTCTCGCCTCGTCGACGATTTTTGCGTAGATCGTAGCCAGTCGTTCGTTCTGAAGGCTCAGGTTGAAGTGTTTCTGAATCTTGCTATTGGCCCGAACTCCCATTTCTTTGCGAGTTTCAGTTGCCTCGATCATTTTCGCTTTGAAGGAAGGGACGTCACATTCCGGTATCAGGAAGCCATCGACACCGTCTTCTACAAGTTCAGGAATACCCGAATGGAATGTACTGATCACGGTCAATCCAGTCGACATCGCTTCCATAATCACCGTAGGTATGCCTTCCTGGGATCCGTTCGCTCCCGTCACGCTATGATGAAGAAAAATATCGGCGTCCCTCATCAGTCGATCGACATCAGTACCGGACACTTTACCCACAAAAGTGACGTTATCGGTGATTCCGAGCTCGGACGTCAACTCTTCCAACGGCTTCCTCAATTCACCTTCGCCGGCCAGTGCCAGATGAGCGTTGCCGTAGTGGATCAAGAAGTCGCGGAACGCCCGGAGTGCGTACTGATGCCCCTTCTTCTCGAGCAGGTTGGCTATCTGAAGAAATTGGATGCGCTCTCCCGCCTGCTTTTTTTCATAGACCGGCCGTCGGTCCACGAACGGGAATTCTGCCACCGGGATTCCAATGTAATGGGCTGGCAGCATGTGAGGAGCAGGTTCCAGTGTCGAGAGCCTCAGTCTCATCGATTGAGAGACGCAGAGGATGTATGCCTTGCTTAACAAGTGCCTCACGTTTCGGACATAGAGTCTGTTGCTCAAGAACGCAGAAGCGTCGTCACCATGAAACGTTACCAATAGTGGGATTCCAAGCCTTTCGGCCAAGGGAAGCATGCGAAGGCCGCCGTAGCCGAAGTGTGCATGAATCAGAGATACGTGATTGCTCTTGCACGCCTCCAGCCAGTGGTTGAATTGCTTCCTTGTAGTGAAATATGACCGCCGCCTGAACGTGCGGTGTAGCCTTCCAGCCAGCCGCTGGCGGAGGCCCCACTTATCAGGTGACTCATACACGGGGGAGAAGGGAAAAACCGTGCCGTTTTCGACTCTGTTCGTCAGGACAATGGGTTGAAACCATTCGGAAACGCCGGTCAGCTGTCGATAGACGAATGTCATCGAGATGGTCAGAAAGGTATGGCTGTAAACAGCCACGACAGGTCTTGCTACGTTCTCATCCATTGGTTTGACGTCGGTTTTTGAGCCGCCGTGCACAAAGAGTGCAACGGGGTTTTGAGCCCCTGCCCACTAGGTTGACGGGCTCTGCCGTCGAATTCTTGCGGCTCTTGGTTCACGACGAGAAGGCACCAGTCCGTTCTTTGCTCCCTGAGCTGCCCTAGCATGGCCTATCGGCGATAGTAACGCTATCGTTGATCGAGGACACTAGTCCATACCTTAATATTAATTAAGTTCAATCACTTAGGGCCCCTGGATTCATGGGCGTCCTGTTTGGAAGAATCGAGATGATTTTGGCTAGCAGCCCGTGGTTAAAGTCCACTTCACAGATTCAAACGGACCCGATTTCAAACGGACCCGATGCGACCGTATCGCGAAGAATGATGAGTGAAGGAGGACGGGATATGGGCATGGGACGAAAGAGACGACGCCAGGAATCGCTGTGGATCGCGACACAGGAGTTGCCGCGGACCAAAGGACACGTGTTCTACGAACGGGTGAACCGGATTCTGGAAGAAGACGGATTCGACCCGTTTGTTGAAGAAGCCTGCCAGAAGTTCTACGCCCCGGTGATGGGTCGGCCCGGTGTCGTGCCGGGTGTGTACTTTCGGATGCTGCTGGTCGGCTACTTCGAAGGGATTGACTCGGAACGCGGCATCGCCTGGCGGTGTGCCGACTCGCTGAGCCTGCGGGAGTTTCTGGGCATTGGGCTGACCGATGGTACCCCGGATCATTCCAGCGTGTCGCGGACACGCCGGCTGATCGATCTGGAAACCCATGCCCAGGTGTTCCACTGGATGCTGGAGCGGCTGGCCGGGCACGGGTTGATCGACGGGAAGACGGTTGGCGTGGACGCGACGACGCTGGAAGCGAACGCGGCAATGCGGTCGATCGTGCGGCGAGACACCAGGAACAGTTATGAGGACTTTCTGAAGGAGTTGGCCCACGCTTCGGGCATTGAAACGCCGACACGAGCCGAACTGGCGCGACTGGACCGGAAACGGCCGAAGAAGGGATCGAACGACGACTGGGTGCATCCCGACGACGCGGATGCGCAGATCACCAAGATGAAAGACGGCCGCACGCATTTGGCTCACAAGCTGGAACACGCTGTGGATATGAAGACCGGCGTCGTGCTGGGGGTGACGGTTCAGGGTGCTGCCACCGGGGATACGACGACAATCAAAGAGACGTTGATCCGCACGGCCGAGAACATGGAGAAGCTGGCAAGCAACCCGAAAACCGAAGCGCAGATTCGAGAAGATTGGTTTTCTGAAGTCGTCGCCGATAAGGGATATCACAGCAACGAAACGATGGTCGATCTTCGCGAATTGGGGATACGCACCTACATCTCGGAACCGGATCGGGGCCGTCGCCGCTGGAAGAACAAGCCGGACGAACAACAGGCTGTCTATGCCAATCGCCGTCGAATCCGTGGAGAACGCGGCAAGGAGTTGTTGCGGCATCGCGGCATGATGCTGGAACGACCCTTCGCTCACGGTCTGGAAACCGGCGGCATGCGACGGGTTCACCTTCGAGGACGGGAAAATATCCTGAAACGGATCCTGGTTCACTACGCGGCCTTGAACCTGGCGTTGATCCTGCGCCAGAAGTTCGGGCAGGGCACGCCACGGAGCCTGCAGGACCGGTCTGCGGCATACTTTGCCGCTCAAATCGTGCTCTTCTGCGTCCAGATGGCGCTTCAAACGCATCATGAACTCCGTCAGCTGGATATCGAGCCCAACGTGGCTATCGAATCCGACGTTACGACTGTGTCAGAGAATCTCACTTCTGCCACGGGCTGCTAGGGTCTGTGAGAAAGTCGAGCAGGAGACTCATTAATTGAGCGATGGTTTGAGGGCACAACGGACCGATCGAAGAGTGCTACAGATCACAGCCGAACCGTTTCCGCCCGAGATCCGGGTGGTCAAGGAGTGCATAGCTCTGCGTGACGCCGGCTACGTTACGGCGGTGCTTTGTCCACCGATTGAGGGACGGTCTACTTGGGAAACCTGGCGCGGAATTGAGGTGTTTCGTCCTGATACGCTGCGCGGTGCGACACATCTGGTGGACAGGTTGATGGATCAGACTGCGTTTTTAAGTCCCTCTTGGTACCGGGCAATTCGGTCGATCATCGAAACCTATCGCCCACACGTGTTACACGTACACGACATCTGGCTGGGTCGAACCGCGTTCTTCGCCCGCCGCGGGCAGCAAATCGTTATGGATCTGCACGAGAACATGCCAGCGGCCGTCGGCGAATATCTCCGGGGGTACGGCGGATTTCGAAAGGTGTTCAATGCGACGTTCAAGAATAGAACCCGGCTGCTGTGGTACGAGCGTTCACTGCTTACCAGTTGCGACTTGGTGCTGGCCGTGGTGGAGGAAGCCGCGAGCCGAATACGCGATGCGCATCCCGATCTTGATCCGTCAAAGGTTGTTAACGTCGAAAACCTGGAAAGCAGGGAATTTCTTGCCGTGCCACTAGCCGAAGAACATTTTATCTCTGACGATCACTTCTCGATTCTCTACATTGGAGGGTTTGGTCCACATCGAGGGATCGATACTGCGATTCGGGCCATGGGGCATATCAAAGAGTGGGATATCAACGCACGACTGTATTTGGTCGGAGCGAAGGAAAGCCCATACCTCAGAACGCTACGCGCATTGATCCACGAACTGGATGTGGGAAGGTATGTCCATGTCGTTGACTGGGTGGAGCCAGACCAGGTTGTTGACTACATCAGGCAGGCCTCGATCGGTACTGTTCCCCACCATTCGAATCGCCACACCGACAACACGATCCCTCACAAGCTGTTCCAGTACATGATGGCTGAGACGCCGGTTTTGGTTTCCTCTTCCCCTCCGCTCGCTCGAACAGTCTGTGCGGCGAATTCGGGGCTCGTATTCAACGCAGGGGACGAATGGGATTGTGCGAAATGTATCCGTCAGCTGTATGACAATCCGGAGCTAAGAAAGCGCTTTGCACAGAATGGGTTTCGGTACGTTATGGCGGCAGGTCATAACTGGGAAGAGCAATCCGCTCCAAGGCTGATCGCGGCGTACGATGAGTTGCTGGGCATAACTTCGAGCCAGTCGATTGGTGTGTAGAGACACGGCGTGCATCTCGAATGTGGACAATCCTTCGGACTGAATAACTGAGTTGGATGAATCCGTTTTCTTGTTTCTAATCTCCGACCCGCAGGCAGGCCTGACGGCTGATGGAAAAAATCACGATTGTCTCATGCGGTCTTGGCAATGTGGGGTCGGTCCGCAACATGTTCAGGCAGCTCGACTGTGATGTCGTGGTGTCAGCGGATCCCGCGGAAATCAGTCGTGCCGACAAGATTATATTACCTGGAGTGGGTGCGTTTGACGCGGGAATGGAAGCGCTGTGTAGCCTCGGCGTGGACGAAGCAGTCCACACGGCGGTTACTCGCAACAATGCGTATCTTCTGGGTATTTGCCTGGGAATGCAGATGCTTGTCGAGAGCAGCGAGGAAGGACACAAGGCGGGTCTCCGATTCGTGCCGGGTCGAGCGCGGCGATTCGTGCCGGATGGGGACTTGCGGGTACCCCACATGGGCTGGAACGTGGTCAGACCGGCTCGTAACTCTACTTTGCTTGATCTGGGGGCAGAGGAGCAGCGTTTTTACTTCGTGCACTCATACTTTGTCGAGTGCAGCGATCCCCGTGATGTTGCAGGACTGACGACCTACGGCGATGAATTCGTTTCGGTACTGGAACGTGGGAGGGTCCTTGGAGTGCAGTTTCACGCTGAGAAGAGTCATCGCTTCGGGATGGCACTCTTCAGACGTTTTATTGCGGCGTAATCATGCTGAGTGAGCGAGTGATCCCGTGCTTACTGCTGAGCGACCGCGGCCTCGTAAAAACCGTCCGCTTCCGGGCACCGAGTTACGTGGGCGACCCGATCAACACGGTGCGAATCTTTAACGAAAAGGCGGTTGATGAGCTCCTGCTCCTTGATATCGAAGCTTCACGCCTGGGACGTGAGCCAGACTATGGCTGCATCGGCGAGATCGCAGATGAGGCCTTCATGCCGATCGCTTATGGCGGTGGTATTCGTACATTAGATCAGGCACAACGACTCATCGGGCTTGGCGTAGAGAAGGTCGTTGTCAATTCCGCTACACTGCCGGGATGGGATCTCGTGCGTGTTGTGTCGGAGCGGTTCGGCTCGCAGGCGGTCGTGGTTGCTATTGACGTGTGCCGCGACCGGCGTGGTCGTTACCGAGTCTACAACGCGACGACACGGAGGTCGACGACCGTCAACGTTGTTGAACATGCCCGTGCCGCGGTTCAGGCGGGCGCGGGCGAGATTTTCACGAACGACGTCGTGCGTGACGGCACGGGACGTGGATATGACCTCACTCTCGTTCGGAAGATCGCAGAAAGCGTGCCGGTTCCGTTTATCGTTTGTGGTGGTGCGGGGACACTGGATCATTTGCGTTCTGCTGCCGAAGCGGGGGCCTCGGCAGTTGCAGCAGGAAGTATGTTCGTCTACATCGGTCGTCACCGTGCGGTGCTGATCAATTACCCCGAATACGACGTCCTGCAGAGACTTTTCAGAAATGATTGAGTCCCGGGTGTGCACGCGATGCGTGATGGACTCATCGGTCGATGACATCGTATTCGACTCTGAAGGTGTCTGCAATTATTGCAAAGACTTTGCCGTCAGCCTCGAGGCCGCGCATATGAATTTGAGTGATAGTATCGCTCACCGAAACGAGTTCTTAAATCAGGTGAGGGCGAGTGGTCGCGGCCGCGCCTACGACTGTGTTGTCGGTGTCTCCGGTGGCGTCGACAGTTCGTATGCGCTCTATCTTGCTGTAAGAAACGGCTTGCGGCCCCTTGCGGTTCACCTCGACAACGGCTGGAATTCCGAGGTCGCTGCACACAACATTGCAACCATAGTGCGGACCCTTGGTGTGGATCTGTATACCCATGTCATTGACTGGGAAGAGAACCGGGATATGCAGCTCTCGTTTTTCAGAGCACACGTTGTGGATATCGAGATGCTGATGGACAACGCGATGCAGGCCCTGAACTATCAACAGGCAGCTCGCTACAGTCTGAAATACATTCTTTCCGGTGAAAACGCGGCGACAGAAGGGCTTCCCATGCCGAAGAGTTGGGTGCATTACAAGCGAGACGTGCGCAACATCCGCAGTATCCACAAGCGATTCGGTCGGGTACCCATCAAGACCCATCCATTACTCTCCACGGCGAAGCATCTCTGGTACAAGTGGATCCGTGGCATCCATTGGATATCGTTTCTCGATTACTTTAGATACGACAAGTCTGAGGCCCTCAGCGTGTTGCAGCGAGAGATGGGTTACAAACCATACCCCTATAAGCATTACGAGTCCGTTTTTACACGTTTCTATCAGGCACACATTCTTCCGCGCAAGTTTGGCTACGACAAGCGCCGGGTTCATCTGTCGGCGCTCATCGTCAGCGAACAGATGAGCCGCGACGAAGCGCTGGATCTGCTCGCGACGCCACCGTATCCGGATGTGCGTGAGGAGAAGCAAGATCGCCTCTTCGTCATGAAGAAACTTGGTTTTACGGAGCAGGAGTTCGAAGAATATCTGGGGATGCCGGGCGTTCGACATGCCGTGTACGGGTCTGAGTGGGGGCCTTACCGCACGCTGGTCAAGATGTATAAGATCGTAACAGGTAGAGGTGAATGACACGGTGCCTCCGTCGACCCGCATCAAGAGCCTGAACCGCAACCGTCGATGCTCAAGGACCTAGCAGCCCGTGGTTAAAGTCCACTTCACAGATTCAAACGGACCCGATGCGACCGTATCGCGAAGAATGATGAGTGAAGGAGGACGGGATATGGGCATGGGACGAAAGAGACGACGCCAGGAATCGCTGTGGATCGCGACACAGGAGTTGCCGCGGACCAAAGGACACGTGTTCTACGAACGGGTGAACCGGATTCTGGAAGAAGACGGATTCGACCCGTTTGTTGAAGAAGCCTGCCAGAAGTTCTACGCCCCGGTGATGGGTCGGCCCGGTGTCGTGCCGGGTGTGTACTTTCGGATGCTGCTGGTCGGCTACTTCGAAGGGATTGACTCGGAACGCGGCATCGCCTGGCGGTGTGCCGACTCGCTGAGCCTGCGGGAGTTTCTGGGCATTGGGCTGACCGATGGTACCCCGGATCATTCCAGCGTGTCGCGGACACGCCGGCTGATCGATCTGGAAACCCATGCCCAGGTGTTCCACTGGATGCTGGAGCGGCTGGCCGGGCACGGGTTGATCGACGGGAAGACGGTTGGCGTGGACGCGACGACGCTGGAAGCGAACGCGGCAATGCGGTCGATCGTGCGGCGAGACACCAGGAACAGTTATGAGGACTTTCTGAAGGAGTTGGCCCACGCTTCGGGCATTGAAACGCCGACACGAGCCGAACTGGCGCGACTGGACCGGAAACGGCCGAAGAAGGGATCGAACGACGACTGGGTGCATCCCGACGACGCGGATGCGCAGATCACCAAGATGAAAGACGGCCGCACGCATTTGGCTCACAAGCTGGAACACGCTGTGGATATGAAGACCGGCGTCGTGCTGGGGGTGACGGTTCAGGGTGCTGCCACCGGGGATACGACGACAATCAAAGAGACGTTGATCCGCACGGCCGAGAACATGGAGAAGCTGGCAAGCAACCCGAAAACCGAAGCGCAGATTCGAGAAGATTGGTTTTCTGAAGTCGTCGCCGATAAGGGATATCACAGCAACGAAACGATGGTCGATCTTCGCGAATTGGGGATACGCACCTACATCTCGGAACCGGATCGGGGCCGTCGCCGCTGGAAGAACAAGCCGGACGAACAACAGGCTGTCTATGCCAATCGCCGTCGAATCCGTGGAGAACGCGGCAAGGAGTTGTTGCGGCATCGCGGCATGATGCTGGAACGACCCTTCGCTCACGGTCTGGAAACCGGCGGCATGCGACGGGTTCACCTTCGAGGACGGGAAAATATCCTGAAACGGATCCTGGTTCACTACGCGGCCTTGAACCTGGCGTTGATCCTGCGCCAGAAGTTCGGGCAGGGCACGCCACGGAGCCGCAGGACCGGTCTGCGGCATACTTTGCCGCTCAAATCGTGCTCTTCTGCGTCCAGATGGCGCTTCAAACGCATCATGAACTCCGTCAGCTGGATATCGAGCCCAACGTGGCTATCGAATCCGACGTTACGACTGTGTCAGAGAATCTCACTTCTGCCACGGGCTGCTAGAGGTTATGTCTCGAGACCTTCGCGCCCAGCTTTTAACGTCAATAGCGGCGTCCGTCTTTCTCTCGTCTACTTTGACCGTTTTCGGTCCGTATCACTCCTATGTGTCGAACTATACGGAAGTGCCGGTCCTTCTAAGGCACATCTTGGGGCATCTTGCAGCCACATTCGGGCTCGTCACTGTCGTCGTTTTGGCTGGTTTGCTTCTCACGATCAAGCGTTCGTGGCACCCTCGATGTGTCACCTTCGTATTTGTTTTGGCCTTCTTGATGTGGCTTCAAGGAAACGTCCTTGTTTGGGATTATGGTCTCCTCAATGAAACCGACCTGGATTGGGAAAGATATCGGGTCATTGGTATCGCCGAGCTTGCAATCTGGTATCTCGTGGTGAGGACGGCATTCGTGTTACTTGTTTCGAGGCAGGAGCTTATCCGGGATATCAGCATCGCGCTGATCGCGGTTCAAAGTGTCGTGGTTTTCGCAGTTCAGAGCCGGGCTGCACCTGAGCCATATTGGCTTGAGACAGAGCTTGCTACGAACCACGAATCAGTTTTCAGATATGCGCCGGATCAAAATGTCGTTCTCGTAGTACTTGACGCCTTTCCTTCCTTTGTGTTCCAGCAGATCATTCAAGAAGATCCAACTTTCAGTGAGATCTTTGATGGTTTTACCTACTTTAGGAATGCCGTATCTGGCTATTCGCATACGATGGCCTCGATACCAAATATATTGACGGGCCAGTTCTTTGATAATTCCATTCCGTACCCGGACTTCGTCCGAGCAGCCTACAGCGAAGATTCCCTCCCTTCAACGTTATCCGAGCACGGGTATCAGTCCGACGCGTTCGAGTTTGAGCTGACAACCGTATACAATCCAGTGTTCTCCAACAGTGTTCCGAGACAGTTCTTGTCTGCACGTCGCGTTGAAACAGTCGATCTTCTTTTCAGGATCACTGCGTTCCGGTCTCTTCCCCATTATCTGAAGAGCTTGATTCCAATCGTCGCGCTACAGAATCCAAAGAGAGTAAGTGCGGGAGAGGCGCCACTCGATCTGATTGATC
Organism: Terriglobia bacterium; assembly: GCA_965218085.1. Classification (GTDB taxonomy): domain Bacteria; phylum Acidobacteriota; class Terriglobia; order 20CM-2-55-15; family 20CM-2-55-15. Next base: position 3,070,886 of record CBDCKF010000002.1, read on the forward strand.
GCGTTGTAGCCCGATTGTACGTGGACGGGCCTGGACCCACATTCAAGTTTTATCACCTCCTGATTCCTCACGAGCCGTTTAGGCTGAACGAGAATCTAGAGCCCGAATCATTAGAAAACGATGCTCGTGGTTTCGTCAGGCACTCGATGGCGGCCCTCAGGCTGATGGAGCGTTTTCTGAATGTTCTGCAGACGGCTGGAATCTATGACAACACGTTAGTGTTGATCGTGGGAGACCACGGCGCCGAGACAGTGTTGGAGCTCTCCTTGGATTCATCGGTACCTGCCTTCGATGACTTGGAACCGGCATTACTTAGGGCTTTGCCTTTGGTTCTGGCAAAGCCTTTTGCATCAACCGGTCCACTCGAAGTGTCGGACGCACCGGTGCACCTTATGGATATCCCGCGGACAGTGCTGACAGCTCTTGAGATTGAGAACGACGCTCCAGGCGTCTCGATGTTTGAGTCGAATCTGGGAGACGTACGACTCCGCCGGTTTCTCTTGCACGAATGGACACGCAGACCCGGCGGTTGGCGACGCGAATGGGAGTCACGGCTTTATATGCCCCCGTTGAGCGAGTTTCTCGTTGACGGCTTCAGCTGGTCGGGGGCTTCGTGGAGGAGCTCAGGGCAGACGTTTGAGCGTGATTGAGGCGTGAGTGTTGCGTCAAGCGAAACCATAGTGCCACAGAACAAAACAATAAAGAATCAGAGGACCCGCGCCAAGGTCTTGCTGATCTCGCCGCTGTATTCGATCCGGCACACGGTTGGTTCCGCACGAATTGCCAAGTTTCGAAAGTATTTGCCGGAGTTCGGATTCGATACCTGCGTTCTCACTACCCAGGCGGCGGAGCGTTCAGATGACTCCTCGATCTACCGTGCCTTCGATCCCGGTATTGTTTACCGGCGTTCACAGACGTCAAGAGTCCAAGATGACGACTCGAGAGTGACAACTCGCCAAAAGCTGGTTAGTTGGATCAGTTGGCTCTCGGTTCCGGATGGTCATATCGTCTGGCTGCCAGCCGCTGTTATTGAAGGATGGCGTGTGATTCGCCGCGAGGGTGTCGATGCGATAGTGTCGTCGTCTCCACCGGAGGCTTCTCATCTAGTTGCGGCCTGTCTCGCCGGAATCACATGCAATCCATGGATCGCTGATGTCCGGGATGGATGGGCCTTCGAATCTGTCAAACAGAAACTGCGGCAAGAGAACCTCCGTTTTGAAATTGAAAAGTATATGGAAAGACAGGTAGTGAAAAGATCAGACGCCGTGGTGTCTGTCACCGAACCCATTACTGAGTATTTTCGCAATACGTATCCGCAATTTCAGAAGTTCCAGACAATCACAAACGGTTACGATCCAGACGATTGGGACAACATCGAGCCCGCGTCGCGTGATCCCGAAAAATTCCGTATCGTTCATACCGGCACGCTCTCTTCGCGCGCCGGAACACGGGATCTGATGCCTGTCTTCCGAGCGTTCAAGCTCCTCGGTTTACATCACAGGGAGAAGGTGGAAGTGCTGCTGGTGGGTGAGACGTTGCCTCATTGGCGCCAGGCTCTTGGCGAATTAGGCCTCGGGGAAACCGTGAAGGTTGTCGGTGCTGTGAGCCATTCCGAGAGCTTGGCCTATCAACAGTCGGCCGACCTCCTGCTGCTTGTTTCGGGCGAGGACCGGAGCGTGGCCACGTCCAAACTGTACGAGTATCTTTACTCCAGACGTCCCGTTCTCGGCATTTGCCACAAGGATTCGGCCGGCGCGATGATAATCCGGCAGACGGGTGCAGGATGGATCGTCGATCCTTCGGACCCCAATTCTATCGCTGCGAGCCTTGAGGAAATCATCCTTCGGTGGAGCCGAAGTGAGGAACTGCCTCAGGCCGCAGGTATCGAGCGCTTCAGTCGAAAGACACTTACCGAAGATCTGGCCAACGTACTGCGGCGCGTGATCGCTAAGAGTCAGTAAGTGTTTCGGGATGCGAATCCGTAGACCACGCGATAATTGCGGCCATCAGAAGTTTCTGGCGCTGTATAGACCGAAGTCCTTATCAAACCCTGAAAGTGCTCGCTCAATGCCAGACATTGAGCAACACCTGTGTCCACGGCAGCGGCGAGCAGACAGCGCGTACTTTGGCGTAATTTCGAACTCAGCTCAAGAACTCAGTGCGTGACCAGTGCTGGAGGTGCCCGAGCGTGTCGCCGAGGCGGGGAAGATGGGCTCCACGAATCAAATTCAGGATCTTCCAGAGAGGCTCTCGGGGTACGGAGAGAATGAGATAGCGGCAGCTAACCCTGCACCGCTGGACCATCGCAGCATCGGGCCGTTCGTTAGACGTGTAGCGTAAGAGTCTCCCTCCGAGCCCGACTACGTCAAGTCCCAATGTCAACGCGCCGAGATGGAGTACGAGGATCAACTATCCGCCTCCTTTAGCTCCTGAACAAGTGGGATCCGTACGGTTGGCGCCTGGATCTTATGGGAAGTACCTGAAACGCTCCCGTGTCATGCGAATAGAGCGTTCAAGGGACTTCACGGACACGCAGACGTTTCGGATAAACTATTATTCGCGCAAGATCGTGAACCGGCGCAAAGGCCCGATCGACCGGTGGGTGCGCGATCCTAATCGAGTGGTGCGGGAGAATCCGTTACTGTCTGGGAGCAGCATCAAGTTCGAGACGGCCGTACGATCGCGGTGTGGCGGTAGGGTTTAAATGATGCATTTGCTGGTACGACGAGCTAAGCGAAGCCATGACAATCCGGTGCAGGAGCCGGAGTTGCCCCGCCCGGTCCAGGCTTGTTCCGCATTTCCGGTTTGACGGCTCTCAAAGGAATCCGGGGAGTCCTGACCCGAGGGCTCTGCCAAATCGCTATATGTGCGTGTAAGCGTGGACCAAGGAGTCCACGATCGTGTCAACTTGGGTGGGAGCCATCGATGGGTAGAGCGGGAGTGTCAGTTCGCAGTTCCCGTAGGCCTCGGTCCTGGCTAGTGACACATCGGGAAAAAGCCTTCGGAAAGCTGATAGTTGGTGAACGGGCCGATAGTGGATGCTTGTCTGGATTCCGGATTCACCAAACTGGGTTTCCATCCGGTCTCGTTCTTCCGCGCTTGCAAGGACGATGGGATAAATGTGGTATGAGGGATTCCGGTCTGCAGCCACAGACGCGAAAGGAAGCACCAACTCAGGAAGATCCGCCCTGATGCGTTCGTTGTAATAGGCGACGAGATTTTCACGGCGACGGTTGATGTCGTCCAGCTTACGGAGTTGGGCCAGACCGATCGATGCGCGGATGTCATCGAAGCGAAAGTTGAAGCCTACTTCCACGACGTCATACCGCGGATGACGTCCGTTTCCTTTATCCCAACTCGTTGATGTCATGCCATGACTTCGAAGAAGCCTGACTCTTTCGGCCACTTCCGGATCATTTGTCGTGATGACGCCACCTTCGGCCGTCGTGATGTTCTTGTTTCCGAAGAGGCTGAAACAGCCTGCCGTTCCCAGGCCCCCTGCACGCCGTCCGCGATAGGACGCACCCGGTGCATGCGCGGCGTCTTCGACGATGACGAGATTGTGGTCATGGGCCAGTGTGTCCAGCGATTCCATATGGCAGGGAATACCGGCGTAGTGAACCGGGAGGATGGCCCGTGTTTTTCCGGTACGTTTCCGGTCCGCGTCCTCTGGGTCCATCGTGGGATCCTCGATACTGGTAATGTCGACGAATACCGGTGTTGCACCACAGTGGATGATGGCTGCAGCTGTGGCGGCAAACGTCAGGGAAGGACATAGGACCTCGTCACCGGGACCGACACCGACTGCTTTCAGCGCCAGTATCAGAGCGGCCGTTCCATTCGATACCGCGACAGCATGGGAGGTGCCGGCCACTTGCGCGAACGCTTCCTCGAATGCCTTGGTCCGCGGACCGGCGGTTATCCAACCGGATTCGATCGCACTGAGCGATGCCGCCAGTTCGTCTCCGTCAAATTCGAGTTCCGACAGCCTCGTATTCCACATGGGGTTCCAGAAACTCATGCTCCTTCATCGGGAAGTCTTCGTTTGCCTTTTCGTAGTCGGCGGGACGGCCGACGTCCATCCAATAGGCCTCACTCTGATAGCCAACGACCTTTGACCCTTTGTCCAACAGTCTCTGAAGGAGATCCGGAAAGTCGAACCGTGTGGACTTGGGAATGAAGTCGATCACGCGGGGCGTGAAAACGTAAATTCCCATGCTGACCAGGTAGTCCATCTTCGGCTTTTCTTGGAAATTGACGATTCTGTCTTCAGACCCGGCCTGGATCACGCCAAAGTCTACGCACTCGGTTCGCAGGGTCATGCCAAGCGTCGCCGTCGCTTCCTTTTCGTAGTGAAATCGAACGATCTGGCCGAAATCTATATCGGTCAGCAGGTCGCCATTAAGCACGAGGATGCTTCGATCGGATCGGGGCAATCGCGAGAGCGGACCGGCAGTACCTAATGGTTTCGTTTCGTAGGCATAAGACAGGTCCAGCCCGAGCTGCTTTCCATTGTTGAAATAAGCCTGGACGAGACCGGCCAGATGACCCACGGCCAGCGTTACGTCCCGAAATCCATACGCGGCGAGTTGCTTCAACAGGATTTCGAGGATCGGGTAGTTTCCTACGGGCATCAACGGTTTCGGCAACGCGGTTGTGTAGGGTAACAGTCGGGTGCCTTTGCCCCCCGCCAGCACCACCACGGGTGTCTGCGCGCATAGTGAAGACATCGAGCTTCGTTGAATCATAACTTCATTTCTGACTCGGCCACCCGATAGTAGTCAAAATTCCGACCTCCAGTCCAAATTATTGGCGCGGTTAGAGGCCGAGTTCAGGTTTCGGGAGGAGCCCGCGCTGCCGCGGGTGAACGGTAAGTGCTGTAGATTTAGGTGGTTGTCGCTTGATGTGATGTTGATATGGCGAGTGTTCTGACGATCGGTCACGGGGCACCTCCACTGAGGAGAGAGCACTCGTCATGCCAAGAATATTAACGCTCGTTCTCATTTTCGTCCGGACCGACTTCGGGTTGAACCGCCTCTTCAGTTAGCCCTGCCAGTCGACTTTCGATGAGTCGCCGGACCGAACTGATATGCCGCCCGTACGGGTGTATGGACTGGGCTCTTCGCAGTTCCTCGAGTGCTTGCTCCAGTTGATTGGAACTCGACAAGCACAGGGCAAGTCCAAAGCGAGGGCCCACCTTGTTCGGGCTTAGTTTGACGGCGTTTCGGAAGAATTCCGTAGACTCATGCAAATAGGAATCAGTCTGCGTGTCCTGGTAGAGTTCCAGAGTCACCTGTCCGGCCTCGTAGAAAATGCTGGAATCAAATCGGTTGATGCGAGCGGCCATTTGAAGGGTTCGGTTGGCTCTTATAAGTTCCTGGTTTCCCGCTTCCGCGCGCGCGCGCCGAAGCAATTCACCTGAGACATATACGAGGCCGGACCACAAGACGATTACCAGCGCGACCACGCTGACGATTCGGATCAGCCTCGCGGACGGGAGCGATGTTTTGGTTCCAGAGTCCCGCATGCTCGAGCCCCACAAGCCGATCACGGCTATGCCAAGGGTTCCAACGCTGGCGAAATATATATTGGTTTCCATCACGCTATGGACAATCCAGGCCATCAAAGCCAGCAGGAGATATTGTTGGTTTTTCACTGATGGGAAAAGGGCCCCGCTTCGGCTCACCAGGAAGATCACAAGACCGAGTGCAGATATCAATGCAAAAATTCCAAGTTCTGCCAACAACTGAAACGGAGCGTTCCGGGCATGCTCGGTCAGATCCGCTCCGGGCTGCTGATGTTGAAGTTGCGCAACAGCGTAGGTGTCCAGACCCGACCCGAACGGACGTGCTGCAAAGATCTCTGATGCCGTCAGCCATGTTTGAAATCGCGCTGAGAAGGGATCGGAATCATCAGAGACAGATGCATAGATCCCTGCCGGTAGGACAGCCAGCAACAGCGCAGCGAGGGCAATTCTCTGCGATCGTCGTTCCCCGTTCCGGGCGATAAGCAACCCGCCCAAAACCAAAACTAAGAGGCCGACAACAAAACCGGAGGAACGGGCTATAACCCCCACTCCAAACAGGATGACGGCGTTGATGGCGAGAAGGGTGTTGAGGACAGGGCGACCCGGTTTCCACACCAAAGCATGAAATGGTAATGCAGTGAGTATGAAGCCCCACAAGGAGCCTGCGGTTGTGAAAACCGAACTTATCGAGGCGTTGTTTGATGGGCCAAGAATCGGGATACCAACGATTTCTGCGGCGTTCGGGAACTCACCGAGGCCGCTGGGGTCGATCCTCCAGACAAATTCGTAGATCCCGTAGCCGGACACCGTTGCAGAAAGCAAGACGAGCGTCACGGTCGTCCAATAAGTGAGTTCTTTAGGCGAATAGAGGAAAACTCCGAGGAGACAGTAATAGGCCCAGAGAATCGGAAGGAAATCCAGAGAGCGGTAAAAGTCCTGGGAGATCCAGATCGAGTGGCAGAGCAGAAAGGCAAAAGTCGCTGGTCCGGCTAGGACGAAGCCGGATGGAATCTTGCCATCGAGTGCCAGGATCAGAAAAGCGAACGTGGAAGATAGAATCAGAATCATGCGGCCCGAACCGAAACTTTCGGGGGGTGCCAGGACCGCAGCGACCAGGGCTGTTAAACCGATCAATCGAGCTATCTTGAGTGTGTTGGTACGCATGGGGTGGGAGTTGTATGATTAGCGCATGCGGAAATGTTTCGAAGGTCGCCTCTCTTGGGTTTTAGAGTTTCCCTATTCTTGGCCGAGCAGATCTGCTTCGTAAGCGTTCAAAACCTGGGCATCACGAAAGCTTTCCGCGATTTCGTCCGCCCTCTCTGCAAACGCATCAGCCTTTTCGAACTCCCGGTCCAGTCTGTACCAATCTGCGAGACGCCTGTAGGCAGGAACGAAATTCGGTTCGAGTCCTATTGCCGTTATGAGTTCCTGGATTGCGGCTTCGCGCTCGCCCACTTCGTGCAGTGCTTCGGCAAGATTCCTGCGCACAACGACGCTAACAGGATCTATTTCGATGATCTTTTTGGAATTGTCTAACAGCTGATTGAGCAATCCCCGGCGCTGCGATTCTGTTCCGCTGAGCCTTTGGACGAGGATGACATGGCGTTGTCTCTGAGGCACCACAGAATTCGGATTGGCGGCGATGGCCCTGGAGAAAAAAGCATCGGCGGCGTCGAGCCAGAGCGAGTCACCGGTTCGGGCGAAGCGGGCCAGGTACATGGAGCCGAGATTCGACAGAAATAGAGGGTGGTCGGGTGCCAGTGTTACGGCCAGCCTATGGGCACGTTCGGCTTTTTCAAACCTGTTGGTCACGTAGGCCCGCGGTGCGCTATCGTTGAAATGAACCGCGATGCCAGGAATCAACGTGGAGTGCAGAAAGAGTACCGCCAGAATCAGAACACCTGCTGTTCGAGCCTTCAGAGAGACCGGAAACCACAACCGAGTCCGTCGAGTGAGCGGAAAGCGAGCCAGAGAGACGACTGCCAGGGTTGCTGCAACTACTGGTACAGTAAAGTTGTTGTCGACGAAGGCGTGTAGGCCCACGCCCGCGGCCGAAAGAAACCCTGCGTCGTTAAGGAAAGAGTCCGCGGACGGTGGCCGAGACCGCAGTCTTGCCAACGACCAGAAGAAGTAACCGAACATGGAAAACAAAAGGAGGCTTCCAGGAATACCGATTTCGGCAACATAGTGAAGGTATTCAGAGTGGGCGATCTCGTGTCGCTTGGCGTATCGAGCGATGGCTCCCTCTGCTGGGACCGGAAAGCGGCTTGCCACCTCCCCGTATCGTTCCAAGCCGACTCCAGTCAGCGGGCGTTCGCCGATCATTTCCAAGGTGTTCATCCAGATCTGAGGTCGCAGGTAGTTATAGGGATCGACCACTCCCAGGTCGGTGAACTTTTCGACCAGCCGCGGACTGAACCCGACGAGGAGAATGAGGAAGCCCAGGACCACTGCCAACCGAACGCGGCGTCCCAGCTTTTGCGCAGCTAACAGTGCAACTGCGAATGCGCCCAGCAAAGCGCCTCGGGATAGAGTCTGACTGATTCCATACAGCAGGAACGCCGCGGTCAACGTCGCTGAGAACCGGCAACGGAGACTGCTGTGGTGGATGGAAATCGCCAGACTCGACGCGAAGCCGACGAGCATGTAGGAGCCAAAATAGTTCGAATTCACTAAAAATCCGAGGAGCGGACGATCCCCTGGGATCAAACTCCAGGCACAATGAATGACGATCGTAGCGATGATCATCGCGAGCAGGACACCTTTCCATGCCAACGGTTGCGAGTGGTTGAATTTCACCAAGAGTAAGAAGAAAAGCGCAAAAAGAACGTGATGGTACCAAGCGTAGAAACCGTCGAACGTAGAGCCGGGGGTTCCCCAGAAAATCGCCAGGAACATTACCAGAAGGCTCGCACCCACAAGAAGGTGGTTTTTCATTCCGAAATCTGGAACTTCGGAAGTCCCGAGCTTGATCGAGCACAGCGCAATGATTCCAACCAGTAGTGCGCGGTGCACAATAATTATCCATCCGTCGGTCGCCTCGTTTCCGAACGGGGTTGTGAATACGAGCAGCATCACGGCGACTGCGACTAGATAGGCAAAGGCGAATTTGAACTCCGTGGTCGGGACGTCGGCTTGCTCAACTGAGTCCGAAATGAACATGATTCTCGATGTTACGCGGACTGATCGACTCCGTCCGAGGTTTTTCTAATGCACTTTTTCTGCATCGCAAGTGACAAAATCTGTCATCCGCAAACTTGTCTGTCAGCCTCAAGTTAAAGAAACTGGGTTGACTTGTGGTTGTGGACTTGCAGTTGCTTGTCCAGAATGTGCGCCTGAATGACGCGTTGTACAATGCGGCATCCGTTGAGAGCGGTAAAGAAATTTGTTGACTATCTGGTGGCGTGTTCGTAACGTGATCTTGACAAGCGGGGCTTTTAAAATCTTAAGGTTATCCTGTAAGACCACTTGGGAGGGGATTAAGGAATGAGAAAGAATCGAGGTTTTTCGCTTTTGGAGTTGTTGATCGTCGTAGCAATCATCTTGATCATTGCGACGATCGCGATCCCGAGCTTACTGCGGTCCCGACAGGCCGCCAATGAATCCGGGGCAGTATCGAACCTGAGGGCGATCAACACATCTCAGGTGACCTATCTGGGTTCGACCGGTGATTACGGAACATTTGCGCAATTGCAGACCGAGGGTCTGATTGATGACCGTTTCTCGGCCGATGGTGCAGTCGTGGGTGGCTATAGTTACACTATGACTGGCGGCAGCAGCTTGTCCGTTTCCGCTTCACCCTCCGGTACTGGTGGTCGATACGGTTATTACAGTACTGATGATGGTGTCGTGCGGTATCAGGCCTCCCCGACGCCACCGACCAATTCTGCTGCAGGGGATCCAGTCGGTTAGTCAATAGACTCCGGTTACGGGTCAGATCCTAAACGTGCCTCATAGTTGGGGGACTCGGTCCCCCAACCGAACACAATTCACTATTCAAAACGTATTTCCCTAGGTTATCAGTATGCGACGAGGCGTTTTATCGCTTGAGTTGCGACGCGGATTTTCGCTGCTTGAGCTCTTAATTGTGGTCGCGATCATCTTGATCATCGCGACGATCGCGATCCCGAGCTTTCTGCGGTCCCGGCAGGCCGCCAATGAATCTGGTGCAATAGCGAACCTGAGGTCGATCAGTACAGCTCAGGGGAACTACCTGGGCTCGAACGGTACGTACGCGACATTTACGCAGATGCAGACTGCGGGTCTGTTGGACGACCGTTTCTCGGCCAATGGTGTCGTCGTGGGTGGCTATACCTACGCGATGACCGGCGGTGCCTCCCTGGCGGTTAGCGCCACACCCTCAGGCACCGGTGGCCGATACGGTTATTACAGTACCGATGATGGTGTCGTACGTTATCAGGGCACCCCGACGCCACCGACCACTTCTGCTGCAGGGGATCCAGTCGGTTAGTCAACAGACTCCGGTTGCGTGTCAGATCCTCGATCTGATTCATGGTTGGGGGATTCAGTTCCCCAACAGAACCTAGCTTTCCAACCCTTAGGCATTTCCACAGGTTCTCAGTATGCGAAGCGGATTATCGCTGCTTGAGCTCTCGATTGTCCTCGTGATCATCTTGATCATTGCGACGATCGCGTTGCCTGGTCTGTTGCGGGCGCGGCAGTCTGCTAACGAATCGGCGGCTGTTTCGAATCTCAGGGTAATCAACGGTGCCCAGACCCCGTACGAATCGTCGAACGGTGTGTTTGGGACTTTCGCCGAGTTTGTCCGCAGAGGGTCTTGTCGACGACCGCTTCTCTGCCAACGGTGCGTTGGTTGAGGGGATATGTGTAACTCTCTGCCTGGCTGGTCCGCTCGATCACTCAATGTCGGCCGTCGTTAGCGGCACGCAAGACCGGTAAAGGTATAGCTACTACTCCGGCATCGACAGCGTGGTTCGATATGGTGGTGCTGCGGCTGGTGAAAGGCTGCCCGCCGGCACCATCGCCGGTGACATGGTCGGTCGCTATGAATACCGTCGGTGCCGCCTTACTCCACTCCTTCCTTCAACATCTGGGTTAGACTGTTTTTGTGATACTCCTTAACCCAATCGCATTTCGGACTGGTCTTGGCCTGCTGTTTACGCTTGGTTTTTTCTTTTCTCTAAACGCAGGCGCGCAGTCGCTCGGGCTGGTGGCTCTCTTAGACGGGGTTGAAGAAAAACTCGAACGCATGAACGATATGTCCGCCGATTTTTTGCAGATTCATGAAGATTCGTTGAACGAAACGGTACAGGAGGAGGGTCATTTATACCTGAGGCGACCACGGATGATGCGGTGGGAGTACCGGACGCCGGAGGAGAAGCTCTTTGTGACCGACGGCGACACCGTATACCTCTATCTTCCGGACGAGGCACAGGTGAACCGTGACAGCGCTGGTGACAGCTACGATGATCGGATTCCGATTATGTTTCTGCTCGGCCGGTCGGATCTTGAGAGTGAGTTCACCAGTATCGGGTTGAATCCGACGGGGATTCTCCCAAGAGTTCCTGGCACAGCAGTATTGAGGATGTATCCACGGCGAGAGTCTGACGTCAATGAGGTGGTGCTGGACGTGGATCCGGCGACCTTCGATATCCGGAGAGTCCGGATGACGTATGTGGATGGTTCGGTGATGGAGTTCGTTTTCGACCGGATTGAAACCAACAGCGGTTTGGATCGATCCTTGTTCGAGTTTGTGCCCCCGGCCGGAACCGAAGTTGTGGACGGAATCGCACAGTAGCTCTCTGCTCTTTCAGTGGTTGCCTGTAGGTAATGTATGGAATTCGACTGCAGGTATTCCAAGCCAAACGGTGATGTCGTCCGGGAGGTCTATGTCGGGCAGACTGTTGAAGAAGTTCGTGCCCGCATTCGTGAACGGGGCTTCCTGCCTCTCTCTGTCAAACCGAAGCTAAGGTCGCTGCCTTCGCTGGGCCGCGCCAAAGGGAAAGGATTCACGCCGCAGGACTTTATCGCCTTCAATCAGCAATTTGTCGCTCTGATACGCGCAGGTCTGCCGATCCTTCGATCCCTCGATCTGCTGCGCAACAGGATCGCCAACTCGAGCCTGCGCTCCCATGTCGAGACAGTACGGGATCGGGTGCATTCCGGTATTGCTCTGTCGGAAGCGCTCGAAGAGGAGGGTGTGTTTCCGAAGGTTTATACGGCGTCCGTTTTCGCGGGCGAGCGCAGCGGCAACCTCGAGGAGGTCATCCAACGCTACATTCGCTACGAGAAAACCATCCTGAGTGCTGGTAAGAAATTCCGCAATTCATTGATCTATCCGGCCTTTTTGGTTGTCCTTTCTATAGTGATGGTTGGGGTGATCCTCGGCTATGTCATTCCGCGATTCGCGGAGCTCTACGAAGGCCTGGGTGCTGTGTTGCCGTTTCCGACCCAGCTGTTGATCGCGGTTTCCAGAGTCATACAGAACAGTTTGATTCTTGGGATACCGCTGGTGGTCGGATTCTTTATCATCTTCAGGGTGTGGAGGGGTTCGGAGGGCGGACGCGTCTGGATCGACGACCTCAAATTGCGCATGCCCGTTCTTGGAACGATTTGGTCGATGTTTGCGATCGCTCAGCTCTCGCGGACGCTCTCGACTCTCTTGTCGGGCGGGATACCGCTGGTCTCCGCACTCGAGGTCGCCAATGAATCGTCGGGCAACCGCGTGGTCGCCGATGCGATCGCCGCGGGAACGGCCCGCGTTCGCGAAGGCATGTCTCTGGCCGATTCTCTGGAAGCAACGGGCCGGTTTCCGGAATTGGCGCTGGAAATGATTCAGGTGGGCGAGCAGACGGGTGCACTGCCCGACATGTTGAATCATGTCGCTGACTTTTACGATGAAGACCTGGATTTGAGGTTGACTGCCTTACTCAGTTGGGTTGAACCGGTTATCCTGATCTTCGTCGCGGGTTTCGTTGCAGCGATCCTGGTTTCACTGTACCTGCCCATTTTCAGCATTGGTTCCCGGGCGCTCTAAAAAGGATCTCCGTTTCCGAGTAAGGCATCATGCAAGAGAAACAATCGCTTGGTTCCGTCGATGATTCCGTCCCCGAGTTACACGGACCCGAACACGCGCGGGCCCTGGCCGAGCGCTACCGATACGAGTTCGTCGACCTTGAAGACGCTCACCTGGACGTGGAATTGCTGCGCTCCATGCCCGTTGATCTGATGTTTCGCTACAATTTTGTTCCGCTTTCCATGGAGGGCGCTTCCCTCGTGATTGCGATGGCAGACCCGAGCAATCTTGTTGAAGTGGATGAGGTGATGTCGCTTCTCGACAAGCCGCTGATCATCAAGGTCGCGGCGCACTCTGAAATCAGCGAACTTCTCAAGAAATCGGAATCGACCCAGCGGGTTCTGGACGAAGCGACAGAGGGCTTCAGACTCGATCTGATCCGCGACGAAGACGGCGGGGATGAGACGATGTCGATCGAGAGCATCACTCAGGGAGAATCCAGTCCGATCATCCGTCTTGTCGACACGATCATTTTCACAGCTTTGGGGCGCAGGGCGAGTGATATTCACATCGAAACCCGGGCGGCGGAAGTCGTGGTCAAGTATCGGGTTGACGGAAACTTGGGGTTGGCGATGGATCCCATCGACAAGGAACATCACGGGACGATCATTTCCCGCATCAAGGTGATGTCGGAACTGGATATTTCTGAAAAGCGTGTGCCGCAGGACGGTCGGTTCAAGACCCGCTACAAGGGAAGGTCGATAGACTTTCGCGTTTCGATCATGCCCTCGATTCACGGCGAGGACGCGGTAATCCGGATTCTTGACAAGGAATCGATCAACGAGGAGTTTCGGACCTTGAGCCTAGATGTCGTGGGCTTTGCCGACGAAGAGATGCGTCAGTTCCGTCGTTATATCAACGAGCCCTACGGCATGGTTCTTGTCACAGGACCCACGGGTAGCGGCAAGACAACGACGCTCTACGCCGCTTTGATGGAAATACGAAACGACGAAGACAAAATCATTACGATCGAAGACCCCGTTGAATATCTAATCAACGGGATTACTCAGATTCCTGTGAATGAAAAGAAGGGTCTTACGTTTGCACGCGGATTGCGGTCCATCCTGCGCCACGACCCCGACAAGGTGATGGTCGGAGAGATCCGCGACATGGACACCGCCCAAATTGCGATTCAGTCAGCATTGACCGGGCATCTGGTCTTCACTACCGTGCACGCCAATAACGTCGTTGACGTGCTGGGGCGATTCCTGAACATGGGCGTGGATCCATACAATTTCGTTTCTGCGCTCAACTGTATTCTGGCTCAGCGCCTGATTCGTGTGATCTGCTCAAATTGTAAGAAAGTCGTGCGCTATTCCACCGAGACGCTTCGGGCTTCCAACCTAAGCGCCGATCAGTATTCGACGACCGATTTCTATGAAGGCGAAGGTTGCCTGGAATGCAACGGTACCGGATTCCGGGGCCGCACGGCGATTTACGAGTTATTAGACCTGTCCGACACGATTCGAGAAATGATCGTTGATCGTAAACCGACTGCCGAGATCAAGCGGGCAGCGCACGACCAGGGAATGATCTTCCTGAGGGAGTCGGCGCTATCGAAGGTTCTGGAAGGTGTCACGACTCTGAGGGAAATCAACAAGGTGACTTTCATTTGACCATCGGGTTCCTCTCAGCCATGGCAGGTTTGTTCGGTCCTGACGTACCTGTATGGGCCGTGGAGCTGACCCCGAGCCACGTCGTAGCAATCCAGGCTTCGCGGGATCGACAGAGGATAATCTCCCGGGCTGTGGCGCCGCTTGGTGCGGGCGCGCTGATAGGCGATCTCAGAGAGGCGAATATTATCGATACGATGGCGGTTCGCGATGCGGTCCAGGCGGCGCTCGACGGAGCCGGCTTTTCGGGTTCCGAGTTGTCCCTTGTGATTCCGGACGAGGCCGTGCGGATCACACTCCTCAATGTTGACTCCCTTCCGGCCGCGGATACCGACCGCCGCGCGATCATCCGATGGAAGTTGAAAAAGAACGTTCCTTTCGACATCGATTCCGCCCGGGTCGAATATCAGATTCTCAGCGAGAACCCGAGCCTGGAATTGTTGGTCGCGTTGTCGCGAGAGGCCGTCGCCGGGCAGTACCAGGAAGGGATCGAATCCCTGGGACTCCACGCCGGAGTCGTCAGTCCCTCAACGACGGCGGCGCTCAACCTCCTTCCGGAGGCTGGCGGTGATGTCTTGTTCGTTAAGAAGAGTCCAACATCGGTGACAACGTCGATTGTGATGGGTGGGACGCTGCGCTTTTACCGGAAAGTGGCACTTGGACTGCTCTATGACGCCGTTTATCCCACGCTGATGTACTACCAGGACAGACTCGGAGGCAGCGGTCTGAGCGAGGCCTTCATCTGCGGCGCAGAAATCGTGGAATCCGAAGCGGAAGAAATGGCCGGGCATATCGGAGTTCGAATTGGGCGGCTTCATTCCTCCGAAGACGGGGATGTCTATAAACCCGCGCTCGGCGTCCTTCAGTTGTCGTCATGAAGTATCTACTGAACGTTTCGAATAACCCGTTCCCCCACTACAGGACAGCCAACGTCCTGCTCAGTGGGGTTCTCGTGCTGACGGTGGTGTTTTCCACATGGCAACTGGTCAGCCTGCGTGAGTATGCCGGAGGCGTTCGGGAATTAGCTGCGATTGAACAGGACGTCCGTGTCGAATGGGAGTCGCTCGGGGATCAGATTGCAGATATTGACGGGCGCCTCAGACGACCCGAGGCGTTGGCCGAAATCGAAGAAGTTCGGTTCCTGAACACGGTTATAGAACGACAACGTTTTTCCTGGACGCTCCTGCTCGACGACATTGAGCGACTCATTCCGAGGGCTGTGTATCTTGTAGCGCTTCAGCCACAGATCGGTGATTCAGGTGAGGTGTTTGTGCGTCTGGTAGCGAGAGGTCGAACCGTTGATGCGTTGAGCCAGTTCATTCGAGACCTGGAAAGCACCGACACCTTCCGGGATGTCGCGGTGTCGAGCGAAGCGCGGGGCGGGATTGAAGGGAATTCAGAGATTCAACTGACGATGACCGTCCAGTACATGCCTGGGGCGAGGGTGTCCGAATGAAGCGGACATACAGGCGGAAGAAGCAACAATATGTGTTCGGCAGCATCGTCGCCGTTCTCGGTAGCGTCTCAATCCTGTCGTTTTTCATTCTGTATCTTCCGGTTCGGGCCGACTATGGCAGGCTGGAAGTTTCCATCGAACGGATGCGACAAGAGAGTGTCGACAGGGGTCAGAGACTGGAACGGCTGCGTGAAGTCGAGAGCCAGTTGGATACTTCCCGGAGAGAACGCCTTCGATTCTTGGCTGCGCGGACCGTGTCCCGTGAAGAAGGGTTCGCAGCAGTCTTGCCTGATTTGGAGCAGCTGGCCCAGATCGCGGGGATTCGTCGCAACCAGGTGCAATACGACCTGGATCCAGTTCCCGAGTTTGGAGTCTATTCGCTCAGAATCAACATTCCTGTTCAGGGTCCGTATGAAGCCGTCACCCGGTTTATACGGGAGCTCGAAGGAGCCGATAGAGTTTTCATATTGGATTCCATCGGCCTAAACCGAACTCAAGTGGGTGGACCTGATGACCTCAATCTTTCCCTCAATCTGACGACGTTTTTTTCTTATGGATCCTAACGACCGCCAACGTATCAAGATACTGATCATTCTGCTGGCCGTGCTGGCGGCCACTGTCTGGGTGGGTCGAGAGATCTACCAGGTGCCGTCTAGGGTGCTCTCACTCAGTATCGATCCGGCAATTGTGTCGGAGCCCGGCAGGGCCGAATCTCTGGCGAGGGAAGGCATGGAAGCTGATCTCTTAAGTGCGGGGTCCGTGCTTGCAAATGAATCCGGACGAAATCCTTTTCAGTATGGCTCCGAAACCGCACCGCAAGCTTCACAATCAGATGTGTCCGCGCAGTCGACGCCCGAGCCTGGCAATATCTCTCAAGCTCCTGCTGTCGTCGCGCCCCCATCCGCTCCTCCACCGCCCCCGATTCCGTTCCGGTACAACGGTTATGCCGTCGTAGATGTATCCGGTGAATTAACAGCCCTCTTGTTCGACTCTGATGACTCGTTTGTTGTATCCGTCCAGGACGTGGTGATGGGGCGATATCGAATCAACACGGTCACGGAAGAGTTTGTCGAAGTCGAAGATCTCGAATTCGGACGCCGTCAGCGTCTTCCCCTTATCACGCAATGAATGCTCATCCAATGCCACGGTCCTGTTCAGATGAAAGAGGATTCGCGCTTGCGGCATTGATCATCTTTGTCACCGCGTTGTCCATAGTGCTTGCCGCCTCCGTGCCTGTCTACCGCGTCCAGGCCCAGCGGGAACTTGAGGAAGAACTGATATTTCGAGGCCAGGAGTACGTGCGTGCGATTCAAAAGTACCAACGCCAGATCGGAATTTATCCTCCCAGTATTGATGCTCTGATCGAAACGAACGGGATCCGATATCTGAGGCGTGCCTATACAGACCCCATCACGGGAGAGAGTTTTCGATTACTCACCGTCAATCCTGACGGCACGATCAACGGTTCCACATTGTTGCAGCCTGGGGCCAATCCGGAGCTCTTTCAGGGAGGTACGCCACAAATATTTGGTGCGGCCGGCGCCTCTCAGGGGGGAGGCGGCCCCCGGGACAATGCCCGGGGCGGGGCCGATGGTAGTGGCGGATTTCAAGGGGGTCCTGGATTTGGACAGCAGCAGGGATTCGGCCCAGGCGGTAGTGGAGCGACTAATTTTGGCCAGGCGATCGCACCCAATGGAGCGGGGGCCGGAGCCGCCGGTGGTTTCGGGCAGGCCGGTCGGGGTGGTGGAGGGACGAACTTTGGCCAGCCAATCGCACCCATTGGAGGTGGATTCGGAGCCCCTGGTGGCTTCGAGCAGGCGGGTCGCGGTGGCGGTGGTCTGACAGGACAAACTCAGCAAGGAGCCGGCGAAGAGGGTCGGTTCGAACAGGGTGGGGGAGGTGCGGGGGCGTCCCCGCCTATCGCCAGTGGCGGTGTTGTGGGTGTCGCACCCACCAACGAAGGTCCCTCCTTGAAGGTCTACAATCAGCGCGCGATGTACAGTGAGTGGGAATTTATCGCGATTCCCGGATTTGGCACGATACCGGCATCGACATCTGTTCCCGGCCAGGTACCCGGTCAGCCTGCTGGCCAGCCTCCCGGGTTCCAGGGAGATCAGCCCTCACCTTTCTCGGGCGGTCAGCCCAACCCGTTCAACCCCTAACTTTTCCAGTCGATCCGGATGGCGTTGGACTTCGGAACAACGCTATGACCGTGCAGTTCGGCATAGACATGCGCGAATTCAGCGCCCAACAGCAGAATCGCTGTTGAACAATAGACCCAGATCAAAATGACCAGGAGAGATCCAGCCGCCCCATATACCGATTCAATCGCTGCCGTTCCCAGCAATAGAGTGAACAGAAACTTGCCGGCCGCAAAAAAGAGAGCCGTGAATGTGACCCCGACCCACACGTCACTCCAGGCGATTCTGGCGTCAGGCGGAAACTTGTGGAGCAGAGCAAAGAGTAATGTGACGACTGTCCAACGTCAATCAAAATTCCTTCTGAACGACAATCAAAATTCCCGCTCTGAGTTGAGAGTTTCGTTCGCCGTCCCGCCTGTGGGAAACGTGGTAAAGCCGAAGGCTTTTCCAAGCAGCGGTGGGAATCCGTGTTGTGTACGGATTCCCACGGATGCGGCGTTGTCCACAGGAGCGTCGCCATCACTTTCTTCGTCCTTTCTCTTTCTTTGCGGCCGCCATGCGGTAGCTGGAGAGATTCAATTCCAGAATGACACTGTGATGCACCAGACGGTCAATCGCTGCCGCGGTGGTCATCGGGTCCTTGAAGATCTTTTCCCAGTCCGAGAAGACCAGGTTCGATGTGATCAGGATGCTGCGACGTTCGTACCGGTGGGCGAGCAGAGTGAAGAGCACCTCCATTTCGTCGCGGCTGTGCTGGACGTAACCGATGTCATCGACGATGAGAGCGTCGAACTTGTCGAGTCGCTTGAGTTCCTTCTCCAATCCGAGTTCGGCCTTGGCCCGCAAGAGCCGCTGGACCAGCAGCGCACATGGAGTGAAGTAAATTCTCCGGCCTTTCAGGATGAGTTCATGGCCGAGGGCACAGAGCAGATGGGTCTTGCCGCTGCCCGGGTTACCAAAGGCCAAAACGTTCTCGGTGCGATCCAGAAAGTCCCCCTCCAGCAACGCATCCACGCGCCGTTGGACGGTTCGGGGCAGTCGCGATTGCTCAAACGCCGGCCAGGTCTTCTCCCGGGGCAGCTTCGACGCCCGCAGGAGCCGTTCGGTCTTGCGTTGCCGGCGTTCTTCCAGTTCCAGCTCACATAGCGCCAGCAGGTAGCGATCGTAGGCCCAGCCGTCGTTGGTGGCCACAGCGGCCTGAGGGCTGTAGTTGTCGACAAACGCCGGCAGGCGCAACTGGTGCAGCGAGGCAGTGATGGGCTCTTTCACAAGCATGCCGCCTCCTGGACCGGATCCAGCAGCGCGTCATAGAGTCGGATCTGGGGTGGGGCAATCCGCACCTGCCAGGGGGATTGGACCGGGCATTGGGCGTCGATGCGCTCCCGGACCGTGTCCACTGAGATCGGCCGACTGTTATCGATCAGGTCCCGTAGCGCCTCGTGGACCCGTTCTTCACTCTCCATGGCGGCCATCTCGAGGATCTTCAGATACTGACGGTCTGCGCTCGTGGGCGCGTGTTCCCGTAACCAGTCATAGGCCACCCGGAACAACAGACGCGGGAACATGTCTTGCTGGTACCGGTAGTGTGGAAACGCTCCCGGTTTGCGCACCAGAGAATGAATCACGTGTCGGTAGTGGACCGCGTGTTTGCCCGATCCCCGCAGCCGCGGCATCCCTTCGACGCATTCCCCGCCGTACCAGACTTTCAAACGCTCGGTGTCCAGGTGAACCTGGACCTGTTCGCCGATCAGCCGGCTATCGACCGAGTAGGTGTTCTTACGCACCCGAATCGTACTGTCCCCCGATACGCGCACTCGAATGTGATGCGTGTGGTCCAATCGTCGTAGCGGGAGCCGACCGATACAGTCGAGTTCCTCGTTCAGTCGCTGGCTGCGAATCGCATTACGCTGGTCGATCAACTCCACAAGAAATTGCTCGTAGGCATCCCGGCTCTCGAAGTCCCGGCTCCCACGCAGCATCAACTCCTGATCCACGGCCGTCTTGAATCGATAGTGACTCTGCTCGACGTCACCGTTCTCATGGGCTTGGCCGGCCTGGGTGTGCGTGGCCCCCAGACCATAGTGATTGAGCAATCCCTGATAGCGGGCTGTAAACTCATCCGGATCCTTCAGGTTGTTCACTGCGGCCGACAGGCTGTCGGTCCGATGTTCCTGGGGGACGCCTCCCAGTTGCCACAGCGCATTCTGGAGTCCTGCCGACAGGCTCTCGAACGATTCGGAAAAACACACCGTGACCGTTTCCCAGTTCGAATACGTCAGGACGAAGTGATACACCATGTGGTCGAACTTCTGGCCGCCGATCGTCACCATCAGACTCCCCATGTGCGTGAAGTCGCTCTGGCATTGCCGGCCCGGATCATGGACCTGGGGGAACATCACTTCACGCTCCGGTCCGGATCGAACCCGCCACTGCTTAAACCGGCGCTGCAGGGTTCGCAACTGACCTTCCTGAAACTCTCCCGGATGCTTCCGGCACAGATGCTCGAACATCGTCTTCGCTTGCACGGTCGGATGCTTGCCCAGAATCTCCTGGATCTGGTCCCATACCCCCTCAAACGGATCCGCACGGGTGCGCCCGCGTTGCGGCTGCCCCATCTGACTCGGCAGCTGCTTCTTCCGCCGATACTTCCGTGCCGTTTTCTCATCCATTCCCGCTTTCGACGCTGCATGGGCCAGTGTCGCTTCCCTTTGTGTCAGCTTCATCAGTCGTCTCACTTGTTGATCGGTTACCATCCAAGCATCTTTTCAAAATCAACAACTTGGCCCGGTAACATTTTGTTGAGGCAACGGGAATTTTGATTGTCGTTGGTCGGGAGTTTTGATTGTCGCTGATCAGACGACAGCACTTCGCAACACCTCGGGTCCGCTGTGCTCGAGGAACGGGACTGCTTTCATACGAGACGTAGTGTATGTTTTAATTTGACGCTTTTCGAACGATGCAGATCTCGAACTCGATTGCACTGGTGACAGGTTCCGCGCGGCGGATTGGCCGGGCTATTGCGGTTGAATTTGCCCGCCGTGGCGCCCGAATTGCCATCCACTACCGGTCGTCAGAAGAGGACGCGACCGAGACCCTCAACATGGTGCGCGCCCTGGGAGCCGATGGCGAGATGTTTCAGGCGGATCTGGCCGACGACTCAGCCCGGGATCAACTGATTGAGGCAATCCGGGCCCGCTTCGAGACGGTTGACATCTTGGTTAACAATGCTTCGGAGTTTGCACCCGGGACTCTCGAAGAAAGCACACCGGAAATGTGGGACAAACAGATGGTTGCGAATGCTCGAGCCCCATTCTTTCTCGCCCGGTCCTGCGCGGCCATGATGCGGGAATCCGGAAGAGGAAAAATCTTGAACATTGCGGATCCTGCCGGCGAGAAGATCTGGACGGGTTATCTTCCCTACAGTGTGTCGAAGGCAGCGCTACTCGGAGTGACCCAGGGCCTGGCGAAAACGCTAGCACCTCAGGTGCAGGTGAACGCCGTGGCTCCCGGGCCCGTGCACTTTCCCGATTCCTATACCCCGGAGCAGAAGCAATCGGCGATCGAGCGAACTCTTCTGAAACGCTCCGGGAGTCCCGAAGATGTGGTTCGGGCAGTCGTGTTTCTGATCGAGAATGACTACATCACCGGCGAAGTGCTCCACGTCGATGGCGGCCGCCACGTTCTGTAGTGTGTAATTTAACGCACCGTAAGAAGGGATTCAACGCGGAGACGCGGAGGACGCAGAGGAAGAACAACAGTTTTCTGGGAGACGATGAAAGAATTACCTCGTGTCTCTGCGTTCTCTGCGTCTCTGCGTTGGGTTTCTAATTCTTAGTTCGGGAGCGCGGCGATGATGGCGTCGGTGAATTGATCAGTGGTAGCGGAGCCGCCGAGATCGCCGGTCCGGATCTCTCCCTCGACCAGAACTGCTTCCAGTGCGGTCTGGATTTGCCGGGCCGCGTCGGCTTCGCCGATGTGGATCAGCATCAGAAGTGCCGAACGTAGCAGAGCTGTCGGATTGGCCAGGTTCTTTCCAGCGATGTCGGGTGCACTTCCATGTACGGCTTCAAACACAGCCGTCTCGTCGCCGATGTTCGATCCGGGAACAACGCCCAGACCTCCAACCAAGCCCGCGGCCAAATCGGAAAGTATATCCCCATAAAGATTTTCCATCACCAGGACGTCGAATTGGTTGGGATTCAGAACCATTTGCATGCTGGTATTGTCGACTATTTTTTCGTCCTGCTCGATGTCGGGATAGTAGCTGCCGACCTTTCGGAAACATTCCCTGAATAGCCCGTCGGATTTCTTCATGATATTCGCCTTGTGAACGACGGTAATCTTCTTTCGATCATTGCGTTCTGCGTAATCGAAGGCGAACTGAGCAATCCGTGTGGAGGCGTATTCGGTGATAATTTTGAGGGATTCAATTACGCCTGGAACGACCTCGTGTTCCAAACCTGAATACAAACCCTCGGTGTTCTCACGAACGATTACGAGATCAATGTCACCGTATCGGGAATGGACTCCGGGGAGGCTGCGTACGGGGCGCAGGTTGGCATAGAGTTCGAGTGATCTGCGGAGCCTGACGTTGACGCTTTCGAAACCTGCGCCAACCGGAGTGGCGACGGGGCCTTTCAAAGCGACCTTGTTTCGCCGGACCGATTTGAGGGCGTCCCTCGACAGCGTCGTCCCTTCAGAGGCAAGGGCCTCGGCACCGACAACGTGCTCTTCCCAGGTGATGGTGACGCCCGCTGCTTCGATCAAGCGGACGACGGCTGAACTGACATCCGGCCCGATGCCGTCTCCAGGGAACAATGTGATGGTGTGGTGCATCGGGCTTCACTGTACCATGTGGACGGCAATGCCAAACCGACTGCTGTAGGGCGTGTCGTCGGAATCGGGGCAGGAAATCCATCGATCGGGGGGATTCAGGAGACGTGGATCTTGCGTTGGGCGGTGTTCACCGAACCACTAGTAGTCGTGAAGTTTCAAGCGGTTCTCCACTTATTCAGAGCGAAGTGGTGTGGCTTGACTTGCCACACACCCTATGGTAAAAAGCGCCCGGTGCCGTGGGACATCCGGCGGCCCGCTGACGTAGCCTTAAAGCTACGGATTCAAGATTCTCCGCAGGAGGCTGTCATGAACAAGGGTGAGTTGGTCGAACGCATCGCCAAAGATGCGAAACTTTCGAAAACGCAGGCCACAAACGCTCTGAATTCGGCCCTGAACGGGATTCAGACAACGCTCAAGAAAGGCGGCAAGGTAACTCTTGTCGGTTTTGGTACTTTTTCGGTTGGGAAGAGGAACGCTCGAACAGGCCGCAACCCTCAGACAGGTGCCAGCCTGAAGATCCCAGCACGAAAGGTCGCCAAGTTTTCACCGGGTGCGGGTCTGAAGAAGACTGTGAATCGGGGCCGTTGAGCTGAGGACTGGCTGGGGTATAAATTGAACGGATAAGGAGTTACTGGCGATTTCTTATATACCCGGAGCGGTTAAGTTTAATAGAATAGGCAGTTCTTACGGGCGTCACGGAACCGGCACGCCGGGCTGTGGAGATTACGTTGTCTGGTGCAGAACGAGGGACCCGATCCCGAGCAATGTCTCGGTTCGAACTCCTGATGAATGCCCTTGGATAAACGCGTAGCTAAATCAATCGAATTCAGAAGGGGGAGGTAATGCGTAATTCAAATCGACGTTTCTCGATTTTGGGAGTCTTCATGCTGGCCGGAGTTGTGACCCTGTCGGGTTGTGCGACTCGAGGATATGTGGATCAGCAGATAGCGCCTGTCCAGGCCCGCGTTGCTGAGTTGGAGTCCACCACTGAGGAGCATGCCGAGAGAATTGATGCTGTAGACAACCGGGCGCAACAGGGTATCGCTGGGGCGAATAATGCTGCTCAGGCCGCCCAGCAAGCTGCGGACGCCGCGGATGCCGCGGCCGCGGATGCGGACCGAATGGCCGAAGCCGCACAACAGAGCGCCGACCAGGCGACGAACCTGGTGGGTGCCCTTCGGAGTAGATTCGATGCGCACGACAATTATTCGGTTGCGCAGACTGTTTCGGTGATGTTTTCGCTGGAAAGCGCCGCTCTGTCGGATGCGGGCATGGCGACCTTGGGTCGTATTGCGGGTCAGGTTCAACAAGGGGATTTCCTCGAAATCCAGGGATACACCGATGCCACCGGCGACGATGCGTACAACATCGCGCTGAGCGAGCGGCGGGCCAGTGCGGTGCAACGTTATCTGGTCAGCCAGAACGTTCCCTTGTTCCGCATCGAAATGGTTGGGCACGGGGAAGCGAATCCGACAGCGGGAAATGACACGCGGGAAGGCCGTGAGCAGAATCGACGTGTTGAAGTCCGGTTGCTTCGGGCTGCCAACTAGTACAGTCGACGGTACTTTGGATAGAGAACGGGGAGCGAACCGGCTGGTTCGCTCCCCGTTTGTTTTTGCTTGTTTAGATTGAACACACTCGGTTGGAAGTTCGGTGCTTAACCGTTTCGTCCAGGTCCGATCCAATCATCTTCTTGCTCTAGACACGTCGGCTACCGCTTCTTTGCTGTGAAAGCCGTCCACCGGTAGCGAGGAACGCTGCGGGTCGTCCCGAGGCCGGCTTTAACATTCCGTTGATCCAATATGCCTCGCCATCAGGATGATGGCGAGGGTCGCCGGTCGTTCAGACAGGACGTCTGAATGAACAACCGAGCGAAATCCTACGGCGCGAACTTCCAACCGAGTACACCAGCACGGTTGTGCCACGGGCACAAGCTGCTACTGTGGAGGCGTGACGTAATATCCGGCGCGAGATTGTCGGATTGAGTGCGCCTCGTTACCCGTCTTGACAACGATTCGACGCAGCACAGGGTCCGGCCCCTCTATTTTCGGGATATATCCAATACTATAACTGCGACCCAAGGTTTGTCCGATCTGTTCAAATAGAGGGACGACGTCGTCCAGCTTTTTTGGAAACAGAACCTGGCCTCCGGAAATTTCGGCAACCCGTTCCATTCGGATGCGCACCTGCTCCAGGTACTGTTGCGGGACGGGAGATTCTCCGTAAATAATCTTCAGGTTCCTGTGTTCGTCCGCTCCTTCGGTATTTCCGTCGATATTGAGGTCCGTGTTGACTGCGATTAGGTAGACCGGGATACCTCCCTCTGCCGCTGCCCGATACAGTCTGTTGAATCGCCGGTCTTCTTCCGGTTCCATCACGCGATTGTGTCGAACGATTTCCCTGTAGAGCGAGGTGTCCCTGCCGTCGGTCAATAGAATAATCGCGCGCCGTTCGCGGATACCTTCAAAGGAGCGTTTGATGGCGCGCTCGACGGACCGATAGAATTCTGTCGTGCCCGCCGATCTCCAACCGTTCGTGATGGGGTTCAGTGCAACCAAGGTGGCTTCTCTGGAATCATCCCAATCGGTAATAGTCTTCAGACGCTCGTCGAAAATACCAACCGAAACACGATCCTGAGGCTCCATGAATTCGACGAATCCCGCGGCCGCACGGCGCATGAAACTCCACTTATGCCGCGTGCTACCGGAGCTGTCAAAGAGCAGGTACACGTGATAGGGCGCAGTGCTCGAGCCGAAGTAGCGGACCTGCTGCGGCTCTCCGTTCTCAAGAATCTCGAAGTCCTCAACCCGAAGGCCGTCTACAGGTTGCCCAGCCTCGTCAGTGACCGAGACGTCGAGACTGACGACAGGGACGTCGACACTCACGGTAAAGTTCTGAGCATGGCCGGTGGAACTTGGAATGGTTAGTGTTCCAGCGGCCATTATGCTCACAGCGCCGGTGGCCAGACTGCTCACAAGGCCCCGCATCGGACGTCTAAATGTCGGGAACATTGTGTGGTATCGTAGCACAGGAATTGGTGCAGTCATTAGGATCTAGTCGGGCCCTTGGATAGGCGAAAAATGCAGTGTTAGGGAGAGGGTTTCTTGAAGGAATTCATAATGGCTGCATCGATTGCCGGTGTCGCAGTCGCGGCATTCGCTCCAGATGGGTACGGAACGCCGGAAATAGCGGAAATGGAAGACCGTAGCTGCGTGGTGTGTCACACAGCACTGGGGCGGGCCGATCTCAACGATGCAGGAAAGTACTATGAGGAAAATCGCACGCTCGAAGGGTATCCGGGAGAGTTACCTCCCCGCTTGACTGAAATCCGTATTCCTGCAGAATAAAAGGGGCGAGCAGGAACCGCCCCTTATTACGACCCTTGATCACTCAGTCTGAGCCAGGCAGTCAGCGACCAACCATCGGCTCTCAACTCACCGCAGCGTGGCCCGGACGGCGTCTTGAAGGACTTCTTTTTCCTGGAAGTTGACGAAGTGTCGGACGATCGTGCCGTTTCTGTCCACGAAGAACATTGTCGGGAAGACACTGACACCGCCGTATGCCTCCTGCATATCGCTGGTGAGGTGTCCGTTCGTGAACCTAATGCCGAGCCTTTCGACATAGTCGGCGCGGGTCTGATCGTCGTAGGGGAGTTCGAGGTAGCGATCGGCGTTCGACCCGACAATCTTGAATCCCGAGTCGGCAAACTCGTCCTCGAGTTCCACCAGCAGGGGTGCGGTCTGGATACAGGGCGGGCAGTTGGTGAACCAGACATACACCAGGTGAGGCGTATTTGCGACCGCATCCGAAGTGATGGACGCGCCCTCAAAGGTTTCCATAGTGAAAGGAGGTATTTGCTGGCCTTCCCATCCGGCAATCGTGCGCTCGACGGCTCGACCGAATTGTGGATGGTTCAGAATCGGAGTGACATCCATACTAACGATTTCACCCGTGCCCGGATCTCTCTCAAAAAACCTTGGAACCCTGATGTCGGCCTCCATCACTCGGAGCATCACATCTGCAGCCCCGGGGACCTCCGCGAGATTAAATTGTTCCGAAATGTCCTGAAGGGAGGGGATTTCGCCAGTGCTTGCCTGGAACTGAGCAAGAAACGCCGGGACCTTGAAAAACGTATTGTACAGACGGCTCAATGCCTCTCGTTCCTCGGTCGACGTGAAGACGTCGTTGACCAGATCGGAAATGTCGACGCCCTGGCCGGTCTGCAGATTGTCTCTCAGATAATTGATGATCCGAGCTTCCATGGTGGCGGGTTGCTGCAGCAGCAGAGCTATCAGACCATAGGCGAGCCATGTGTGCATTGAGTCTTTCTCCTAGCAAGTTACTTAGAAATTACTATTCCCGCTTTTGAATGTCCATGATTGGGGCGGGATTTGTTTGTGGTTCAGGCTACTGTCAGTCTGAGCCCGCCAGTATCATCGATTGCGTGTGAGGCGGATTTCTCGGTTTCGTCCCCTCAGATATCTTTCAAACAGCGCGTTACTGGCCTCCAGCACGACACGAAGTGAGGCGGGTCGCCAACGATGCCAACCGTGGGATTCAGCCTCGAAGACACGGTAGTCAAACCACTTGCCTTCAATCTCGGCCTGCACGGCGAACTGTTCGATCTGTTGAAAAGGTGCTCTTCGATCGTTTCCACCGTAAAGAAATATGATGGGCGTCCGCAGCGCGCCGACAAAATTAGTAAGAGACCTTTCGTAATAAGGCTCCGGCGCAGCCAACGGTGTTGAGCCTGTGATGTACCTCGTCCAGGCTGTCATCGCCGGATAAGACGACGCAGTGACAAGATCCACGAGTCCCTCAAGAGAAACGGCGGCCTGGAATCGGGAACTATCGCGCGCGAGCGCTGCGGTGGCAAGAAATCCTCCCGCACCTGCGCCGAACACTCCGACGCTTTCCGAGTCGATCAGTCCATCCCCGGAGAGCCGATCCAGTCCGAAAAAGGCGTCCCGAACATCGATTTCACCTCCCCGGCTGAACGCGGCCTGCCGAAAGTCTTTGCCCTGACCCGAAGATCCCCGGACATTCGGAGCGAAAACCAGGTATCCATTACTGACAAGAGACTGGATGAACGGATTCCACGACAGAGCGTTGTGTCCCTCGAGCGTGTCCCGAAAAAAGAGTACAGCGGGAAATCGCTCATCCGAGTTTCTTCCCGGAGGCCGGTAGACGAGCGCTGAAATTTCCGTACCGTCAAAGCTGGGATAGCGAACTAGTTCCGGTGAGGTGAAACGGGCCTCCTGACGTAATTCCGATGGTACCGAGTTTGTCAGGGGTGTCACGCGGCCCCCATCGGGGGTGACGACCCAGACGTCGGATGTTCGAGCCGGATCCGAGTGCGTGTATGCCAGACGCCCACCATCGGGAGACCATGCCAGAGTTCCTCTGGGGCTGGAAGCGCTGCGGCTGTAACCTCCGTTAGTCCCGGCGCGGTCGGAAACCTGGACCGAACGACCTCCCTCTGCCGGGATTGTCCAGACGTGAAAGCCGAAGTCCTCGGTGACCTGAACGAACGATATCGTTTCGCCGTCCGGGGACCAGCGTGGATGAAACTGATCGACTTCCTGATCGGTCAACGTTGTTCGAGCGCCGTTTGCAATATCGACGATGAAGAGGTTGCTGAACCCGTTCTCTTCGGAGGCGAAAGTGAGTCGTTGCGAGTCGGGAGACCACGACGGGGAATAGTCCCGGTAGCGCTGCGTGCCCGGCGTCAGCAGACGGGGGAGCCCTCCGGCGGACGACACAAGAAAGATGTCTTCGTTATCCATGCGGTTGTCGTTAGGCAAAGGGTTTGAGACAAAAGCAATCCACTGACCATCCGGGGACCACTGGGGTTCCGCCGCCGGCATGTCAGCCAGTCGCCGGGTTGTATCGTTTTCAATGTCGAGAACCATCAGTTGGCGGGTGCCGGGCGCATCGGATATGAAAAGCAATTGAGCGCCCTCTGGCGACCATCGCGGCTCGGTCTCGTCGGCCGCCGTTTCAACGAAGGGTTCCGAAGGGCCGCCTTCCGGTCGGACTCCGTGAATGTCCCCTTGCCCACCGGGTTGAGCGACTACATATCCGATCCATTCGCCATTGGGTGACCATTGGGGATCTGACTTGGGCAAACCATCAGAGGTGATGCGTCTCGGGGCGCCTGCGTTAGCGTCCACCAGCCAGATTTCTGAGGTGCCCCCCTGAGCCGATATGAACGCGAGGTTTTCGCCGTCAGGAGCCCAGGAAAAGTCGTACGCTCCAACGGCCCGCGACAGCGAGTCAGCACTCAGGGGAATCCGAGCGGATTCCTGCGTAAATATCACGCCCACGGCCAATGACACTAAGAAAACGATTGCGATGAATGCGAGTCGGGTCAGAAAAATCGATCTGGAGACCCTGAGGTTGAGTTTCACGGTTATTTCCGACAGCGAATTGAATTGATGCGGCGATTTCGCCGTACAATGATGGACAACATGAACATTCTACTTGATGCAGCGAACCCCACCCAGGGCAATTCGAAGTCACCCGGTTCCGGGTGCAGGCCTACCACTACGTGACAGCTTGTGTTTCTTGTGTAAAACGTTCTTGAAACTCTCGGTCGTTGAAGTTAACCTACGCGGCGGTCACGTTATCTGCACCATTAATATTTCCAAGGAGGCTGAATGAGCTTATCGATAAAAAAACGCAAGGAAGATGGAGTGACCATTGTCGGACTGTCGGGGCGACTGACAATAGGAGAATCCGTGCTGTCGCTACGGGACACGGTTCGCAGTGCCATCGACGAGGGTGATCTGAAGTTTGTATTGGACCTCGGGGACGTCAGTTACATTGACAGCTCGGGGCTTGGGGAACTCGTTTCAATTTATACGACGGTCAGGAACAAAAAAGGTGACGTCAAGCTTCTGAGACTGACTGCCAAAGCCAAAGATCTGTTGCAGATGACAAAACTTCTGACGGTTTTCGACACCTTCGACGAAGAGGCCGACGCCCTCGCTGCGCTAAACGGCTGACGAGGGCCCGACAAAATTGGCGGAAGTGCGTGGGAGTCGAACCCACCGGACGCCGGTTCCCCGACATCCCGCTGGCTTTGAAGGCCAGGAGAGTCACCGGACCCTACTCACTCCCGTCAACAAGCATTATAACCGTCACGGTTTGCCGAAGGAATCGCCGCTTTATAATAAAGTGGTGATTTCTTGTGCGATCCAGAACGGTAGATGCTACGGGCGGCATCGTGACATACGAAGCGGCATTCCGGGCTTTTGAGGCGCGGGATTATGCGCGGGCGGTAGGCTTACTCGAACCCGCCGTTCAGGCCTCCGGCTACGCATCCGACATCCTCAACCACACCTATACCTTGGCCCTCTACCATTCCGGCGAGACCGCTCGGCTCGCAGACTCTGCGTTTCAGATAGGGCAGCGGCTTCTCGCCCACGATCCGGCCTCCGCGCTGGACTACTTTCAAAGGGCTCTGTACGCGGGTCTGGACCGGAACCGGTCGCGTCAAATCGGAGAGATTTTCGAAGGATGGGCTGTGGCACCTGCCACCGTCGGTAGAGGTGAGGCATTCGGGGGACGGGGTCCCCGCATCGCACACGTTGTGGGATCTCTGCGGCCGGGTCACGTAAGCGACTATGTTCGCGATCTCTGTCAAAGCCTGGATGAGGCCGGCGTTCGGTCGCGGGTGTTCACGACCGAGAATTTTTCCTCCTGGTTCTTTAGTCCCGGCCCCTTTGGCGGATCTGGCGTAGTCGAAATCGGTGCAGAGGTCTCGCCAGGCAGTGTCGAAGGGGATTTCTTTGAGCGTGCGAACAGTGTTGCTTTGGAGATTTCAAACTCCGGTTGTGACGTCGCCCTGTTCCATGCGGACCTGGGCGAGCAAATCACGGCTCAGGTTGCTGCGCTCAGACCGACTCCATTGCAGGTTAATGTCAATCATGACGTTGAGATGGACGCGAATCTTTTCGATGGTGCTGTACATCTGTTCAAAGACACGTTTGAAGAAACGCAGTTTCCAGATCGTCTGAACCGCTGGATTCCGCCAGTGTCGGGCGTGCACTCGCCGGGAGCCCACCCAAAGCCGCGAGCGGCCCGTTCCGATGGCGTACGCCGCGCTGATCTGGGAGCATTTGATACGGTTTCTGCCACTTTCGGTGTGGGGCAAACAGGTTCGGACGAGGCTTACCTCCAGGTTCTTGTAGAGATTCTCCAGCGGTTACCCACTCATCTCCACCTGATTGTGGGTTCGGAGGATCCGCGGAGAACCCGCACTTATTTGCACGCGCGCGACGTGTTGCCTCAGGTGAGATTTCTGGGGCAGCCGATGGATGCGGCCGAGTACCTGCACTTGATCGATCTCTACATCGGGTCGTTCCCCAATGCTGATGTCCATTCGATACTGGATGCGATGGGCGCGGGCAAACCGGTTATTGTGCGCGCTTACCCGAACGATTCACGATCCAACCGCGGTGCTGAACTCGTCGGACTGGACGATATGATCGCATCGACGGCCGGAGATTTCGTCGACCAAGCCTGTCACATGATAGGGGACGAAGATTACCGGGATGCACTCGGTCAGGCTGCACACCTGCGTTTCCGCAAAGAGTTCACACCCGATCGCTTGCGCGCCCAGTACTTGGAGTTCCTGAATCAGCTGCTTCTGTACGTGCGGTCATAGAACTCATCTAGTGGCCTGTACTACCCGAATCGGGAGCAGCGTTCGGGCCAAACGGCGTTGGATTCTAGGAGTCGGCAACGAGTAAATGGCCCTATATTGCGAGGCGGCGGCGACAACGAAGACAATGCCGTAACGCCCGAACCCTTTGGGCCGATGGGGGTTGCCGGCGATATCATTGTTGCGAGCCGTCGTCGATGTGAAGACATCGACTTCCGTCTCGCGCCTCGATCTCCCCGGCAAGACCCATCGGCGCTGCTCCCGATTCGGGTGGTACAGGTCACTAGTGTCCTGAGTCAGAAGTTCGTTGCTTATTAGTTTCGTCACGGTCAGAATCCATCATCTTCTTACTCTAGCCGCACGGGCTCGGGTCTCTATTCTGAAAGCCATCCACCCGCACCGCCGAACCGGTGCAGGTCGTTCTGGGGCCCACCTAAACTTTCCGTCGCTCCCCATAGGCCTCGCCATCAGGAAGATGGCGAGGGTCGCCGGTCGTTCAGACAGGATGTCTGATCGAACGACCGAGCGAGATCTTATATCGTGAACTTCTGACTCAGGACACTACAGCTCAGATTCAAGGTTCCCGCTAAGTCTGTCGATGTACCACCCTGTCATTTTGCGCGCAAAGTCGGCGGTTACTTCCGGGCATCGTATCGAAGTGTTTTTCAACCCTTCGAGAACATGGCTGCAGTCGAAACGCGGCTCTCCTTCCAGGTACTGGTAGTAGAAAGCCATCTGTCGGTGAAATACGGTTTCCATTCGAGTCATGGGGTCGGCAAGAAAGGCATCGGGCCCCATCAGCTGGATGCCACGGACCCGCAGTTGGTCACAGACAATGTTCAACCAAAGATGGTTTTCTGTGGGTATTGGATTCGCCAGGTGGTAGGTTCTGCCGTCGCTGGATTCCTGCGACGCGAGTTCCAGCATTGCGTCAGTCACGTAATCGATCGGAACAAAGTTCAGTGTCGTCGATTCCGAACCTCGAACCCGAAGCGGCAGGTCGACGATTGTGGATGCGGGTTGGCCGCGCCGCAGTCGGCGGGTCGCGGTCCAGAGGCCCCTGATAAAGGCATAGACGCCATGAAAATGAGTTGATCGGCCGGAGTCCGAATCGCCGATGACGATGCTCGGACGATATACCGACGCTTGGACCCTCTCATCCTGAGTGGCGTTAGAGATCAGAATCTCCGTCTCGCATTTGGACTCTTCATAGGGGTTCTTGAATGTCTGGCCGACTTTGACTTCGTCTTCCATGGCCACATCTGTCCGTTGACCGGCCACGTACGCGGTGCTGACGTGCTGGAGGCGCCGGCTCCGGGTCTGCGCTACGAATTCGATGATGTTTTCGGTTCCCCCGACGTTCATTTTGAAGATCGAGTCGCGGTCTTCTTCGGCAAAGGACAGTGACGCCGCACTGTGCCAGGTCTCCTGGACGGACGCCTTCAGCCGCAGGTAGTCGGATTCGGGTAGCCCGAGTCGGGACAGGGCGATGTCGCCTTCGACCACCTCGAGGCCTTCGATGAGGGCGGGAATCTGGTCCGGGTCTGAGCCAACACGCCCGATAGCATCTCTGACCCGATCCAGGGGACTGTCGGTTCCGGACGGCCGGGCCAGTGCGATCACACGATGACCCTGCCGAAGCAGGGCATAGGAGAGGTGGCTCCCGAGGAATCCCGTGGCGCCGGTCAGGAGAATCTGTTTGGCCAATCTATTCGCCTGTATGCTCAACTAAGGTGCGGCTGGATTCTGCCGATTAAGTCCGGGTCGGATCCGGGACGGTAGAATCGCTTGATCGCTTCACGTTTGGCCTTCCAGCCGGCTACGCCTTGACGGACAACCGCTGTAAGTTCGTCCAGCGTCCGCACCGCGAATCCAAAGTCATGGTCACTGGCTGCCCGAAACAGTCCGGACTCTTGAGGCATCAATCCGCCAACGGCGGTGAGAACCGCGGGTACGGTCGACGCCAGGGTTTCATAGGTGGACAACGCGCCCGGTTTTGTGATGACCAGATCTGCGGCACCGATCAGTCTGTGGATATCGCTGACGAAGCCGAAGGTTTGCAGTCTTCGTTCGTCGAGCTTATCGAGGCTCCTGCGGACACGATCATTGTGTCCGCACACGACCAGGATATTGGCGGTGGGAGCCGCGTCAAGGACCGCCTGAGCCAGCCGGCGGAGGCGACCGCCTCCACGCGCGCCGCCGTTGACCAGGATCGTCTCGCCTTCTACATCAAGCCCTGACCTCAATGCGGCGATTTCCTCGGGTCCCCGGGTATGAAAGCCGGGGCCCAGTGGCATCGAAACCCGTTCGATTCTTTCGGGCTCCACACCATCGTCTGCGAGGCCAGCGCCCGCTTGATCTGTAAGGACAAAATATCGCGTGACGTATCCAGAGGCCCATCCTTTCCAGAATGGAGGAAACGGGTCGGTTACAAAGGTATAGCAGGGAATTTGCAGATTCTGTTCCGATATCCACCGTTGAATCATGTGGTTGAGCATGGGATGGACCGAAACAATCGCATCGGGTTTTTCCGACTCTATGAATCGTTGGATATAGCCGCGAAGCTGCCTGTAGAACATGTCAGCCTCATTCGC
This sequence comes from Terriglobia bacterium, assembly GCA_965218085.1. Classification (GTDB taxonomy): domain Bacteria; phylum Acidobacteriota; class Terriglobia; order 20CM-2-55-15; family 20CM-2-55-15. The sequence continues at coordinate 3,104,778 of CBDCKF010000002.1, forward strand.
CTTGATCAGTTCAATGGATTTGGCGAAGATGCCAACCCAACCGGGCCGGTAGGTCAGGAGAAGGTTGTAAATGCCTCCTAATGAACGATATCCAGTGGCAGACTCCTCCAGGGGCTTCCTTACCGAAACCCGCCATCCTGCCGCGCGGGCTCTGTCCCCCAACGCTCGAGCCGCCGAGTTATGGCCTTCGCCAGTGTCAGATGACAGTATCAGCAAGCGCTCCATCCGGGGGAGAATAGCATATTTTGACTACACGGATTGGGGCCGCCCGCCGATGAGATAGGTGAGCGCGGTGAATGAGTTCCGTGCCTGCGGAGAGGTAACTATGGATCGAGCGGATCAGAGGGTGGCCCTAGTCTGGATATATACGGGACAGGATCCATCCGAGCGTCTGGAGACCATTGGATCGATCGATGGTCAGCACCTTGAACTGATTGCGGTGGGCAACTCCGAAATTCAGAGAGCCGCTGAACTGTTTTCCTTTTCCCGCCCCAATGTCTCCATTCAGACTCTGAATTCGGTTTCCATGCGTGCAATCTGGCAGGCGATACCGCCCGACACCAAGGCCGTCGTATTCTGGATTGATGACGAAAAGCTGGTCAGCCCGGGATTCCCTCTGGAGATGGCCGCGCCCATCTTGAACTCAGACCCCGCATCAGAGCGGCACCTTCACTACTGGGATGGCAATGCCCTGGCGATATCCAGGTCGATTGCCGAGGCCATGACACTCGAAGACATCAACCTGCGTGACGATTGCCTTTTGACCATGATGTCCGACATTGTGGATCATCGGGTGGCAAGATCAACAGGAAGCCGCGTTCGGGCCATTTTCTCGCCCGTGGAGAAGTTTGCCGCTATGGCTATGGAACCGATGGGGCTGGCGTCGTAGGCGAGAGTCCTTAGCTTCAGACCCTTTTTTCATCCCAAAGGCTCAGAGGTCACTTTTTCCAATCGGAAGAGACTGGGTTCCTCGTGGCGTCGACGGAGGGTCAAGCTGAGAGCGTCTAGCTGTTGAGCTCTCTTCTATATTTTCAATTCGTTTGTGATTTCCATCGTCCACTTGACGGCGTTCATGTAGGCCTTGCGAATAGCGGGCGGGTCGAGTTTCAAGGTGCTTCCTATCTCGGCCAGGCGTTGCCAATCTCCCTGTTCGTACGCAATCGTGAAGTCGAGTATGCGTCCCAGGAGTTCTTCGTGTGTTATCAGAGCCTGAACGATCTCATCAGACAGCGGCAGCTTGTCGAGAATGTCCTCCATGCGGCTGTCCAGCATGGCGTCCAGGACTGAGAACAGTCCGACGGTAAAGAACTGCTCTCCCATCTTGAATCCATTTGAAGCGGCAAGCTCTTCGCACATCTTGGCACGGACGATGCCGGTCACCATCAGTTCGCGTGGCTTGTCGTCCATCGAAGCCAGCATCAGGAGGCTCGCCCAGGTACGGAGCCGGGACACCCCGATCAGCATGGCCGCATGACCAATCGAGTCCACGTTTCGGGGAAGGGCGCAATAGGCGGAGTTTACGAACCTCAGCAGCTTGTAGCTCAGCGTAACGTCCTGGCGGATCGTCTCTTCCAGTTCATCACCCTTGATATCCGGCATTTGTAGTTTGGATACCAGCCGCGTTGCAGCCAGGCGATTCGCGGGAATCTGCTTGCCTTCAATCAGTTTGGGTTTGCAAAAGAAATAACCCTGGAAATAGTCGAAACCGAGATCGCTGCAGAAGTCGAATTCGTCCTGGGTTTCAACTTTTTCAGCCAGAAGCCGGACATTGAACTTGTGGAAGTTTGAGACGATTGCTGCCAAGGCATCTCGTTGTGTCGCCATCACGTCTACTTTAATGATGTTGGCCAGTTCGACCAGAGGTCTGAGACGTTCCTCGTAGACAAAGTCATCCAGGGCGATGATGTACCCCTGGTCTTTCAATTTACCGAGAGCCGCTACGATCCCGGGCTCTGCGCTGATGTCTTCCAGAACCTCGAGGACGACGCGGTCCTTTGGGAGAGAAGCACAATGTCCGTCTAGAATGAAGTTACGAGTCAGGTTGATGAACGCGGGGTTGTCGCCGACGACCTCGTCGAATCCGAATTCGATGAAGTTGAGTATGACCTGGGCTGTCGCTCTGTCGCCGTCGACGATATTGGCCTGATTGGCCGTGCTGTCGCGAAACAAAAGCTCATAGCCGTAGACGTCTACACGCTTCGTGTATATCGGCTGTCGGCTGACATACGCCGTACTCGCGCTCTCGACTGACATAGTTGCAGGTAATTCCGTTAGTTCAGTGTTGGAAATCATCGTAGCACACCTCTTCTTATCGACTTTTCAGTCCCGATTCGATAGTCCGTCCGGGGCCAACGACTTTAGAATTCGGGACTTTTTCCGTTCGGCCCGACAGGTGGAGAAGCCGGGATCCTCGACCGGCAGGTGGGGGGCCATCGGCTCCCATGGTGTAATATCGAAAGGATGCAGTCGCAGTACAAGAGTGAGTTGAATCAAAGCGTTCCACTGGCGGGTTCGAGTGAATTCAGCCCTCTCTCGGTTGGGAATATCACGGTCTGGCCTCCGGTGGTCCTGGCTCCCATGGCCGGGGTGACCAACTATCCTTTCCGATCGATATGCCGTAACTTCGGCGCCGGTCTCTACGTCAGCGAGATGATCAGTGCTCGACCTTTGGTCGAGGGTCGCGAGAAGACACTCAAACTGGCCGATTTCGGGCCCGGCGAGACACCGCGCAGCCTGCAGCTCTGCGGCGTGGATCCCTTCTATGTATCGGAGGCGGTTAAGCGACTGGTGGGGGAGGGTCAGATCGACCATCTGGATATGAACTTCGGGTGTCCGGTGCGCAAGGTGACCCGCAAAGGTGGGGGCGCTGCCATTCCGCTGAAACCTCGATTGCTTCAGAGTATAGTCCGGGCCGCTGTGGGGTCTGCGTCAGGCATTCCGGTCACGATCAAGTTTCGCATGGGGGTCGACCGGGATCACCTGACATATCTGGAATCGGGTCGTGTTGCGGAGGAAGAGGGTTGTGCCGCCGTTGGCCTCCACGCGCGCACTGCAGCGGATCTCTATTGCGGGATGGCGGAGTGGGAGGCAATCGGTAATCTCAAATCCAGTGTGAGCATTCCCGTTCTCGGGAATGGAGATGTCTGGGAGGGAGCGGATGCTCTTCGCTTGATGCGCCAGACCCAATGTGACGGTGTCATTGTGGGGCGGGGATGCCTGGGCCGGCCATGGCTTTTCCGCGATTTGGCCGACGTTTTCGAAGGGCGAGAGCCAAGGGATCCTCCGTGTTTCGGCGAAGTGCTTGAGACGATGCTGATGCATGCCGAGGGCCTTGCCGACTGGTTCGGGGAGAAGACGGCAATGGTCGCCTTCCGCCGCCATACGTCCTGGTACACGAAGGGTTTCAGCCTCAGTTCCCTCCTGCGGGATCGAATGATGCAGGTGAGAACAGTCGCGGAGCTGCGGAATCTGTTTCGGGACGTCGACCGAGAGCAACCCTTTCCGATATCGGCTATGCGAATGAAACGGGGCAAGCGCGGTGGCCGCCAGCAGGTGGCTCTCCCCGAGGGATACCTTGATGATCTGGACGATTCGACGCCGCCTGCCCTCGAGGCCGAATCGGCAGTATCGGGTGGCTAGCCGGACTTTTCTTGTCTAATTCAGTGAAAGCAACCACAACTCGATCTTCAAAATCGGCCCAGTTCCGGAGTCTATCGGTGCTGATTGCGGTGGCTTTCGTCGACATGCTCGGCTTTGCGATGATTTTGCCGCTGCTGCCGTTCTACGCCCTGGATCTCAATAATTCTCCTCAACTGATCGGGGTCATCATTGCCGCCTTTTCGATGGCGCAGTTGATGTCGGCGCCTCTCTGGGGACGCGTGTCCGATCGATACGGCCGCCGGCCAGCCTTATTGATCGGGTTGACGGCTTCCACGATTTCTTACATCGTATTCGGGTTTGCGAATACTTTCTGGCTGTTGTTGGCCTCCCGTTTCATTCAGGGCGCGGGTGGAGGCACAACAGGCGTCCTGCACGCCTATGTTGCCGATACCGTACCACCGGAGGATCGGACGCGATCGCTGGGTTGGCTTTCGGCGGCGACCTCGGCGGGAGTGATGATCGGTCCTGTAATCGGCTCGACTGCAGCCTACTGGGGTCAGTGGGCTCCCGGCCTGGTCGCCGCCGGGTTTTGCCTGGTGAACATCATGTTTGCCTGGGGATGGCTCCAGGAATCATCTGGAGCAAACGATGAGAGCCGGACGAAAAAGCGGCAACCGGTGTGGCATACGGCGTGGACAATAGTCAGGTACCCAGCCCGCACGATTTCACGTCTGGTCTGGATTTACGCTCTTGGAATGTTGGCGTTCTCGGCATTCACCTCGGTCATTACGCTGTATCTGGGCTTTGAGTTTGCCATTACCGAGAGAAACATCGGTTACGTGTTCCTGTATCTCGGTAGCCTGTCCGTTATAATGCGCTCACTTTTACTCGGACCAATCGTGAGTTATTTTGGCGAGACATGGACGATGCGCTTGGGAGCGATCAGTCTATCTATCGGATTCTTGAGTATCCCCTTCGCGACCCAGCTTGGGATCCTGTTGGTCTTGATGTCTTTCATGTCGGTTGGGACCGCACTCACCTTTCCTTCGACGACGGCGCTGACTTCGAGATGGACTGAAAAGTCGGAACTGGGGACGACAATGGGAACCGCCCAAGCCTTTGCCGGCATGTCGCGTACCCTCTCGCCCTTGATTTCCACGTTGTTGTTTCAACAACTCGGCCATACTTCACCGTTCTTCGCAGGGGCAGTCTGCTCCGCGGTCGTCGTGATTCTTTCGCTGCAGGTTAATGACGTGGGGCCTGAGAAGGCGAACAACGGAGGTACGAATACAGTTGCTGTCTTAGAGGAAGAACCCGCCGAAAGCAGTTAGCTCGATCCCACAAGCCGGGTTTGTATGTTGATTTCCGACGTCAGCGTCCGGTGAACAGGACACCGTTGGGCAATCTCAAGCAATCGCTTCCGTTGCTCCTCGCTTAAGGGGCCGCCGAGTTCTATGGCGCGTTCGATACGATCGACCTTGCCTTCATTGGTCTCGCAGTCGACGCAGTCTTCGGCATGGATCTTGCCGTGGGTGAGGACGACCGTGACGCTTTCGAGGGGCCATTCCTTATGGCGGGCATATGCTGTGAGAGTCATCGAAGTGCAGGCTCCGAGCGCTGCGCTCAGCAGCTGATAGGGTGTCGGGCCCGTGTCTGTGCCCGCCGGTACGGGTTCGTCCGACGAAAGCCGGTGCGGCCCGACAATGATTTCCTGAGACAGGCCCTGGCCCGAGCGCCGTACCATCACGACGCGGGATTCTTCGATACTGTCCACTTTCTTAGTGTTGTCTTTTTCTTCCGTTGCGCTCATGTACGACCCTCGTGACTTCCTCTGTTGGTTAACGCAGGGTGCGTTGGCGCCGGAATGTTACCATAGGCCCCGTCGATTAAAGCGAGCGAAAAGAGGGGGTCGTTTTGGCTGACCGAGGACACTGGGGATCGCGACTCGGATTTGTCCTGGCTGCTGCCGGATCTGCAGTTGGGCTTGGAAACGTCTGGAAGTTTCCCTACATTACCGGCGTCAACGGCGGTGGCGCGTTCGTTCTGGTCTATCTGGCTTGTATTGTGCTCGTCGGCTTGCCCGTGATGACCGCTGAAATACTGCTGGGGCGGGCCACGCAGAAGTCCCCCGTCGGAGCCCTCAAAGAACTCGGTGGTGGGTTTTGGGTTGCGTTCGGATGGCTGGGCGTTGCGGCCGCTTTCGTCATCCTTTCCTACTACAGCGTCGTGGCCGGCTGGGCGCTTCATTACACCTACCTGTCGCTGACCGGGCAGATTGTCGGCCTCGGCCCGGAAGCGGTTGGCCCGGTATTCGGCGAACTGTTCGTGTCGAACGGACTGAATGTAGGCTGGCACATGGTTTTCATGGCAATCACAATCGGCGTGGTTTGGGGTGGTATCAGCAAAGGTATCGAGCGCTGGGCGCGCATATTGATGCCAACGCTGTTCGCGTTTATCGTCATTCTGCTCGTAAACGCCTTCACGATGGAAGGATTTGGAGAGGCCACAGACTTTGTGTTCGGGTTTCACACGGAAAACCTGACAGCGGCCGGCGTACTGGAAGCCCTGGGACATGCGTTTTTCACGCTGAGCATTGGTATGGGCGCGATGTTGACCTACGGTAGTTACCTCAAGCGTGACGACGACATCGTGTCTGCAGCGATCACTGTTTCTGTTCTGGACACCGTGATCGCCCTGACGGCCTGCATGGTTCTGTTTCCCATCATCTTTACTTTCGGCTTGGAGCCGGGCCAGGGACCGGGCCTTGTATTTGTGAGCATGCCGATCGCTTTAAGCCAGATGGGCGCCGGAACCTTCTTTTCCTTCGTGTTTTTCGCGCTGCTGTTTTTTGCGGCACTGACGAGTGCAATCTCTCTACTGGAAGTGGCGGTGTCCTATCTGATCGACGAAAAAGGATGGTTGAGGCACCGGGCTGTGCTGCTGTTCGGGGGGATCATTGCAGTGGTGGGCATTCCGTCGGCACTCAGTGGCGGTACCGCGTTTTTCGGAGAGTCGTTCGCCGGCATTTTCGGACGAAACTGGTTTGATACCCTGGACTATCTGGCGACGAACTGGATATTGCCTTTGGGTGGATTGGGCATTTCCGTCTTTACGGCATGGCGTCTTGACGACGCGATCCGCCACCGGGAATTCCTCGAAGGCAGCAAGCTGGCATTTTTTTACAAAGCCTGGCTCTTGCTGTTGAAGTTCGTCGTTCCTGTTGGAATCACTCTGGTGTTCCTGAATGCGATTGGAGTTATTTGAGAGGCTTTCGGGCGACGATTGCGCTGAAATTGTCTCCAACGCCTTCTTTGAGGAGCCATTCATCTTCGTAATCAAAGATCCGTTCCAGCCATTCCCGGGCCTCGGCATCGGTTTCGACGAAATTGCCGGTGATGTCTTCCAGCAGCAGATGCAGGATGTTGCCTCCATAGCCGCGTAAAGTGACGTCGGGAAAGTATTCTGACAGCAGCGGAATGATTTCGCCCGATCGGATCGCCTCGTACGGATCCACGGCATTCATCTGATCAATCGTCGGGCGTACTACCGCATGCCGGACCGTTGTCCCGTCCGAGCGGCGCACTCTGAGACGCTCGGGTATCCGCCTCAGTATGTCGTTGACCGCTTCGAGCTGTGTGTCGGACCACTGAAATTGGGAAGGCCCGACAAATTCATCCATGTAGAAACAGCCGTCGGGTTTGGGAGCGCGATACACGTTTTCATAGACGGATTCAATTTCAGCAATATGGTGAATCGAAGAGATACCAAGGACGGCATCGTAGGCGTTTTCATCCAGCGATGCCTTGTTGACGTCGGACACCCGATATCGGATATGCGTTAAACCCTGTTCTTCGGAAAGTGCCCGGGCCTTCTGTATGGCGCCTTCAGACACATCCAGTGCATCGTGCCGGCGGCAAAAACTGTACTGAGCCAGTCCGCGTTCAAGATCTCCCCCACCGCATCCCAGAGTGAGGGCACGTTCGACGGGTACTCGACCGCTGCGATCTTCATGGACGAAGTGGTGGTAGCGCTCCGAGATCTCCCGCCCGGTGATCTTCCGGTTGATCCGGGTCTGACCTCCTGGGTGCTCAAACCAGTCTATGCCGCGCTCTGGCCCTGTTCTTCGCAAAGTTGCCCGACCTTCTTCAGAGACTCGTCGTATGTCAGCAGCCTTCTCCACTCTACCGGTCCTCTCGAAATGCGGGAGGTCCGGAGGCTTCGAGAATGTTACTTCAGTCCCGGTGTTTGAAATCGTCTTTCCCGGGCAACGGGCAGGTGTCCCTCCAGCGGCCCGGCAGTTAACGCCGTGGACACCACATGCTCACCTATTACAAGTACCTTGGGCTATGTAGGGGTGTGGAACAGACGCGTTCGTGTCAGAATCGGGGACGCAACTCTCGGGGTTCATCCGAATGAAGACTTCGAAGTCAAGGCATAGGGAGAGACACAGTGGAATAGCCGGTCAACACCCTTAAAACTGCTCTTAAAGAGGGCAAGCGTCAAATCGGTCTGTGGTGCAACCTCTCCAGTCATTACTCAGCCGAGTTGTTGGCGGGATCGGGCTTCGACTGGATGTTGTTGGACACCGAGCACTCGCCCAACGAACTCGATATGGTGATGTCGCAAGTGCAGGCGATTGCGTCCTATCCGACCCATCCGATCGTCCGCGTCCCATGGAACGACATGGTGATGATCAAGCGTTTCCTTGACATCGGAGCGCGGAGTTTACTGGTTCCGTATGTGCAAAATGCTGATGAAGCACGAAGAGCCGTAAGCTACACGCGTTATCCACCCGAGGGGGTCCGCGGTATTGCGCGTACGGTTCGTGCCGACCGCTTTTCCCGCGTGAAGGGCTACCATCGGCTCGCCCACGAAGAGATTTGTGTGATCGTTCAAATCGAAACGAAGAACGGCATTGAGAACCTTGAAGAAATCGTCGGTGTTGACGGCGTCGACGGGGCGTTTATCGGACCGTCGGATCTGCATGCCTCTTTCGGCTACCGCGGCGAGACAGCCCATCCCGAAGTCGTTCCGATCATTGACAACGCGATCCGCCGGATACGGGGCGCCGGGAAAGCCCCGGGAATTCTGACTGGCGTCGAGGCGAATGCCCGGCGGTGGCTCGACCTAGGCTGCCAGTTCGTCGAGGTAGGTATCGATACCGCTATTCTGGTGAGGGAGAGCGAGAAGCTGGCTGAAAAGTTCAAACTTCTGTGATTGAAGTATTGCTGCGGAGTGAGGTCGAGATTTTCAGCGGCCGGTAGGACGTGTTTCCCGGCATGGGCTGCTAGTGTCCTGAGTCACTAATTCGCTCCTTAATTAGCGTCTTTCAGTCCGATCCGATTATCTTATTGCTCTGGACGCCTCGGCTACCGCCTCGTTGTCCACCCGCACCGTCGGACCGGTGCAGGTCCTTGGGGACCCCTGCAACATTCCGCCGATCCCTATAGGCCTCGCCATCAGGAAGATGGCGAGGGTCGCCGGTCGTTCGGCCAGGATGGCCGTATGAACGACCGAGCGATATCTTATAACGAGACTTCTGCCATGTGCTCCCGCCTTAATCGAGAGTTGCGGGTTCGGGGGTCGGCATATTCTTTATGTAGACTTCTTCCCAAAACTGGATTAGGGCAACCAGCAAAGCGAGAATCAGGGGACCGACGAGCATTCCGCTGAAACCCACCATTTTCAGGCCGCCCAGGACGCCGACCATTACGAGGACAGGATGGACTTTCGAACGCTCGCTGACCAGCTTTGGCCGCACGAGGTTGTCGATATTCGTTACGATCAGAATGCCGTAAAGTAACAGTCCAATCCCTCCAAAGGTCTCGCCGGCGAGAATCTTGTCCACGGCAGCCGGAACCCATATCAGAGGCGTTCCGAAGACCGGAAGGAAAGCGAGTATGAGCATGATCGCGCCCCAGAACACCCAGTTCCCGATTCCGAAGATGATCAAGCCCAAAGTAGCCACCGAGCCTTGAATCACAGCGGTCATAACCTGTCCATAGAGCACCCCCTGCGTCACGTTCCGGACTTCCATGAACAGCTTTTCCTTAAGCGCCGATTCAAGGGGCAGTATCTGCTTCACGTGGCTTAAGAAGCTTTCGCCATCGCGAAAGGCGTAGTACATCACAAAGAACATGATGAAAAGACCGAGCAGCAGCTCGGTCAGTGAGCCGAGGATGTCGGGAGCGAGCCCGACGATGGATTCCTGCACTTGTGAAAAGGCAGAGTCCAGCATCTCCTGAAAATCAAACTGGTTGCCTGTGACTCCGCTCAGATAGTCCCCAAGGCGCTGCACGTTCGTCAGTTCGAAGGTGGTAAAGGCGCCCGAAACTTCCTCGGCCAACCTTTGGGCGATCAGAAACGACGGTAAGACCAGCAGGAGCAGGGCCAGGAGAATTGAGATCGCCGAGCTGACGCGCGGCTGGCCTGTCTTCCGCCGAATAAAAGCGTAAACGGGAAAGAGCGTATAGGTGAGGACTCCTGCCAGAACGATATAAGTTACAAACGGCCAGACGACCAAGATCGAGAGTCCGATGATCACCAGAAAGACCATCCCGAAAATTAGGTTCTCGCGCTTCATTGTCCGGCTTGATCTTCGGGCCTCTCAGGCGCCGATCATTCTCCCACGGTTAGACGGTTGAGCAGGATATCGCCTTCGGATAAACATAAGAATGTTACAGAAGGTGGGCGTATTTTGCGTAGAGCGCGAACGTTTCTCGAACATAGGCTTTGGTTTGAATAAAACCGATGTCGGAGACAAAACTTTCCATATCCTTCAGTTTCGACTTGGCTCTCCAGCGCTCGACGTTCCTCTCGCCACCGTTGTACGCGGCCAATGCGAGTTCGGGACTGCCGAGCGTGTCCATCAGTTCAGCCCAGTAGTGCGCACCGAGACGGATACTGATTTCGGGCTGGTACAGGTCGTCGAGCTGAAATCCGATCATTCCGATTTTCTGAGCAATGCGCGTAGCGGTTTCGGGAATGAACTGCATCAGTCCTCGAGCCGACGCACCAGAGCGGGCATCGGGATCGTAACGGCTTTCCTGCCAGATGATCGCGTACAGCCAGAGCGGATTGACCCCTGCGGCTTCGGCTTCACGGCAGACGATGTCGTCAAAGGCGGTGGGATAGAGCATGCCCATCAGGACCCGTGCTTGCTGGGAATAATCGAAACCCAGAGAGAAAAGCTGATTGTCGCTGGGTGGTCTCAGGCGGTCGGCGTACAAGATCGATCGCCTGAAATCTGAAGCCAAATACGCGAGGTCTGCGAGCGCCTGGTCTCTCCACCTGGACGCGGCACGAATTGCCCAGAAGAATGCCTCGTCCCACTGCCGCAGAAAGACTAATTCACCCACCATGTCCGTTTCGCCGGACCCGGGGGTCAGGAACCCGCGCGTCCTTGAGATTCGTCGCTCACGGACAGCTTCGATCACATCCGGGTTCGAGTCGCTGTCGCACAAGTCGATCGCGGCGGGGGCGTTCATCGTTCGTTGGACTGTTTGCTGGAGCGCGGAGCCGGGAATCGTATCGTCCGGGACGTGTTCGATAGCGCGAAGACCGTAATAGCTGAAGGGACTCCGGGAAAGCTCCCTCCAGATGCCTTCCGCTTCCTCCCTACGTCCCAATTGTTCCAGGCTGGCCGCTTCAAAGAAACGGGTCTCGGTTTGATCAGTGCCGTTAGGTGCACGCCCCGTTCGCATCGTATACAGTCGCTGAAAAAGCTCGAAGGCCTCCCGGTATTGCCCTTCGCCAAAGTGGATTTTCGCTCGTGTAAATGTAAGGACCGCTCGGTCCCTGCCACTAGGATTTGTTGCGAGCGCCTGGTCGATCCACCGATGGGCTTCATCGATGTTGCCCATAGAGCGATGGACGTCGACCATGTCGCGGACCGCTGAGTAGTACACCTCCGACTCGTCGTATTTTTCGATCAAGGTTTCATAGGCTGCGATGGCATTGGGATAATCCAGCTTCCGCCAGTACGTGGGTGGAATCTGCTCATCTGCGTTACGTTCCCAATCTGTGCCCGGAAATCTTTCAATCGTAGCCCGGTATACGGATACGGCGTCATCGTACCGGCCTCGCTGGAAGTAAGTGCGTCCCAATTGGTAATGGGCCTCCGCTCCTATCTGCGTGCGGTCCTGGAGCAGAGCCGAATAGATGGCCTCGGCGCGATCGAAGATACGGTGCGTGTGGAAGGTCTTAGCCAGTCGGAGGCTTCGGGCTGGGGTGGTTCTCCGTCCGTCGAGTCTGCGGGCGGCCTGGAGCGCAAACTCGTCGCCCTGGCTCCGTGTCAGGATCTGCCACATCGCGGCCTCGTCGTCGAGGATTGACGACTGCTTCCATCGAGATTCGCGGTTGGACACCGTCCGGTAAATACTGAGTGCCACGTTTTCGGGAGCGCCTTCGGCCAACTCGAGCCGAAGCGTGTCCGGGAATCCGGGTCCCACTGTGTCGAGGAGGCGAAGTGCGTCCGCGTTGCGCCCGTCGCCGACCGCGACCGCGACCTGGTGCCACAGTGCAAGGCTATGCAGGACGCTATTCTCTCCCACCTGATCGAATTCGGCTTCGGCCCGCGCCCAGTTTCCCTGTTCTTCAGCTACGCGTCCGCGCAAGTAGTGCAGGTTGTTGAGTCTGAATTCTTCTCGGTCAATAGCAGCAGCCTGATCCAGCAATTGGGCGGAGGCCAAGTAGTCCCCGCGTTCAAAAAACTCGAATGCCCGCTCGATCATTCCGGTTGGGAGCGTAATCGCTAACAGGAGTGTGAGAATGGCCGACATTGTCAATTTGTAGACTCCCTTGGGTCCAGCTGAACCGGTGTATTATGAGACCTATTTTATAGAGAGGGTCTTAATATGACAGCAACTTTAATTGACGGAACGCAGATCGCGAAGGAGGTTCAGGCCGAGGTTGGACTCGAAGTCGCGTCGTTAAAAGAGAAAGGGATTAACCCGGGCCTGGCGGTTGTTCTGGTAGGAAAGGATCCCGCTTCGGCATCCTACGTGGGCATGAAGGCGCGGATATGCGAGCGCTTGGGAATGACCAGCAAGAAGCTGGTTCTTTCAGAAGACATCGAGGAATTTGAGCTGCTTGCCAGAATCCACGAACTGAATGCGGACGACTCCATCGACGGTATTCTCGTTCAACTGCCCCTGCCGAAACACATCGATAAGCACAAGATCCTGGAGGCCGTGAATCCCGTCAAAGATGTCGACGGTTTCCATTCCTCTAATATTGGATCTCTTGTGCTCGGACACGAAAAGCTGGTGGCCTGCACGCCTCTGGGGGTTCTGGAAATGCTCATCCGGTCTGAAGTTCAGATCGAAGGCGCCCGCGCGGCTGTGATGGGTCGCAGCCACGACGTGGGAAAACCGATGGCGATGCTCCTGATGCACCGGCACGCGACGGTTACGATTTGTCACTCGCGAACCCGTGAGCTGGCTTCGGTCACCAAGGAGGCGGACATCATCGTGGCTGCTATCGGCCGCCTTGCGATGGTGACCGGAGATTTCATCAAGCCGGGGGCCGTGGTGGTCGACGTTGGCACGAATCAGATTACCGATCGGGCCGAGGTCATGCGATTGTTCGGGGACGCTTCACCGCGGCTGGAACAATTCGACAAGCGAGGTTACGTCTGGGCCGGTGACGTTCATGAACGGGAGGCGATGGAAATCGCGTCCATGTTATCTCCTGTTCCAGGAGGTGCTGGACCGATGACGATCGCGATGTTGATGAAGAACACGGTTATCGGAGCCCGCCTTCGGAGAGGTCTCTAGTGTTGACAGTCGGTCTGACCGGAGGGATCGGCTGTGGCAAGACAACGGTGGGTGAGATGTTCGTCGCTCTGGGTTGCCGCGTGATCGACTCGGATCAAATCACGCACGAGCTATTGGAGCCCGGCCAGCCAGTTCACGAAGCAGTCGTTCGGGAGTTTGGTGCTGAGATCGTGCACGACTCGGGACGGATTGACCGCTCCAAACTGGCGGCGATCGTTTTCAGTCAGCCTTCACGAAGAGAAAAACTGAATTCTTTGGTGCATCCCGCAGTCCAGGAACGCCAGGACAGGTTTCTAGAAAATGTGAGGCGGGAAGATCCCGACACGGTCGCCATAGTGGACGCCGCGTTGATGGTGGAGACGGGTAGCTACAAAAGATACGACCGGCTGATCGTCGTTACCTGCCGGCCCGGGCAGCAGCGCAGCCGCCTGGAGGGTCGGCCCGGTTCGACTCCGGAGTCGATCGAAGCCCGGATTCAATCACAGATGCCCCTGGCCGAAAAGGCGGGTCACGCCGATTTCGTCGTAGATAATTCCGGCTCGCTCGAAGACACCGAGCGGCGTGTCGAAGAGATCTATAGGGAGTTGGTGCGTTTGGTGCAGTAGGTGAACGGAGGGGTGATTCTAGCGCTAGTGTCCAGGATCATGAGTTCAGTGCCCAGCAGTTTCGTCCGGGTCCGATCCGACAATCTTATTACTCTGAACGCCTCGGCTACCGCGTCTTTACTCTGAAAGCGGTTCACCCGCACCGTCGGACGGGTGCGGGTTCTTTCTGGGACCGTCCGCGAAGTTCCGTCGATCCCTAATAGGCCTCTCCATCAGGATGATGGAGAGGGTCGCCGGTCGTTCAGACAGGACGTCTGAAAGAACGACCGAGCGAAAGTTTATATGGCGAATCTCTAACTCAGGACACTAGGGGCTCAGCCGATACAGCATCCGGGGAAACGGTATTGTTTCCCGAACGTGATCGAGGTGGCATATCCAGGCAACCACCCGTTCGATACCCATGCCGAATCCCGAATGAGGAACGGACCCGAACTTCCTTAATTCCAGATACCACTCGAAAGCTTCCCGGGGCAGACCGTGCGCACCGAGACGTTCGAGAAGAAGTTCATGGCTGGCTGTGCGCTGGCCGCCCCCGATGATTTCTCCGTAACCTTCGGGCGCCAGTACGTCTACACAGAGTGCAAGTTCGGGCCGCTGTGGATCCGGTTCCATATAGAAGGCCTTGATCGCGGACGGGTAGCGGTGGACGACGACAGGTTTGTCAAAATGTTCGGACAGAGTTGTTTCGTCACCACCGCCGAAATCGCTTCCCCATTGAATTTCAGAACCATTCTCTTGAAGTATTTCAATGGCTTCGTCGTAGGAAACGCGCGGGAAAGGGGGGGTGATCTTTTCCAGCGCAGATACATCCCGTTCGAGGTCGTTTAATTCTTCTCCCCGTTTCGCCAGAACGCGTTCGACTATGTGGCTGATGAACCGCTCGGAGAGGTCCATCACGTCGTCCAGTGTGGCGTAGGCCACTTCGGGTTCCACCATCCAGAATTCTGTCAGATGCCTTCGGGTTTTCGATTTCTCTGCCCTGAAGGTCGGTCCGAAGTTGTAGACCTTGCCCAGAGCGGCCGCCGTAGCTTCGCCGTAGAGTTGTCCCGACTGGGCGAGAAAGGCATGTTCTTCAAAATAGTCCACCTCAAAAAGGGTCGTGGTTCCTTCACATGCCGCTGGTGTCAGAATGGGCGTATCGCAGAGCGTGAACCCGTCATCATCGAGAAATTCGCGAGTGGCCCGGATGATTTCGTGACGGATCTTGAGAATGGCACGCTGTCGGCGCGAACGGATCCACAGGTGCCGATGATCCATTAGGAATTCGATTCCATGTTCTTTGGGAGTAATCGGGAATTCTTCCGTGGCCGGCACAATCTGGATGGCTTCGATCGACGTGACGTCCATTTCGTGCCCCCCGGGGGCGCGTTCATCCGCCCGCACAGTACCTGTCACAGTGAACGAAGACTCATGTGTCAGATCGCTTGCCGTTTGGAACGTCTCTTCAGGTACCGCTTTCTTGAAAACGACGACCTGGAGATATCCGGTGCCGTCGCGCACGATCAGAAAGCGCAGTTTTCCACTGGAGCGTTTGTTGTGGAGCCAGCCACGAATTGTCACTTCTTCGCCGACGTGGCTGCCGATGTCCTCAATGTAGATCGTTGTCATCGTCTACTGAATCCAGTCCGTATTTTCTCGCGAATTCGATGGATGAAACGCGGGCTTCCGCAATCAAATCCTCAAGACGTCTCGCGGATTCCTGACCGCGCCGAAGATCCGCCGGACTTGACGCTTCCAAAACCATGGGTCCCTCGAAGCCTGATCTTACAAGCTCTATTACAAACTCAGGCCAGTTAAATTCTCCTTCGAATGGCCAGAGGTGGTCGTCGCTATGGCCATTGTTGTCGTTGAGGTGGATCGCGGCGACGCCGTCCAGTCGAGGAAGCGGACCCTGCAACCCTCCGTGGCCGGTATCGTAGCAGATCCGAATCTCAGGCAGCTGGGTGACGGTCAGGAACTCACGGAGCCGCTCTACTGTGGATATTTCGTTTCCAATGTTCTCGATCAAGATATCCACACCTGCAAATTCCGAAATGTGCCGCATTAGAGAATACGCGTGCTCGAACTGAAGAGGGCTGAACTTCCGATTGGGCGATCCGAGATGAACCACCACGTGAGCGACGGGCTGGAGGTCCGTGAATTCGAGCGCACGTTTGATTTCGTCAATGGCCTGTTCCCGGGCCCGCTCGTTGTCTGTCAGGGCTGAGATCCACCGGACATCGCCGGGTCCTTTCTGTTCGAAGAATGGAAGATGGAGAAAAGGCAGGTCGACGGCGTTGGCCTGGAACCAGCGTGCGATAGTCTTTCCAAGGCCACGGTTGTGGTAGTCCCAGTGAGGGCGGTTGGCAAAGAGTTCGACGTGCGAAAAACCTGCTTTGCGCAGGCGATCGAGAAGGGCCGGAGAGATTTCTTCATCGCCCAGCGCACGGGTCGAAATGCCGAAGCTCAACGTAAGTGTCCTGAGCCCGAAATTCGTCGCATAGCAGTTTCGTCTTGATCCGATCTGATCATTTTTTTACTCTGAACGCACGACCGAGCAAAATCTTATATCGCGAACTTCTAACTTAGGACACTCATTATTTCCTCTAACTCCTCATGCTATGATGCTTTGCATGTCACGTAAACGGCTGGGGTTAATGGTCTGCCTCTGGCTGGGGCTCGCAGCTGGTGCGGCCCAGGCACAGGGTGTGACCGCCATCATCGATCGGGATGTGAGGGTTTTCGCAGTAGTCGCCGCTTTAAATGCGGCCGGATTCGATGTTGAGCTGGCAGCTCGGTACCACCCGGTTCGGCAACAGGTCCGGGACTCCATCGCCGGGATTGATGCAGACCTCATCCGCCGACTCCGAGAGTTTTATACCGAGCACAAAGGCGACGCTCTGGATGAAACACAACTCACAGCCTACATTTCCCTCGCCCTGAACCTGACAGATCCTCCTTCTCTGGAATTCGCATTCGATCAAGAATTCATTCCGCCTGACGCCCGGGAACTTGAGGGCTTCTTGCCGCTGCTTCGCGAGTTTTACGATGCAGCCCGAATCACTCCGCTCTGGGCTAGTCTGAGTTCGAGCTACGACGACGCGCTCGATAATAGGGCACCTCTCATACGGGAAACAATTCTTCAGACCGATGCCTATCTCAGAGTTCCTCTGGGTCAGCCCGGCGTGAGGCAGCTCGTTATTTTCGTCGAACTCGCGGCACCGATCAACAGCGTTAACGTGCGGAACTATCCGGACAATCTCTACATCGTGTTGGGGGATTCTACGGGTGTGCGCCCGGATGAGGTGAGGCACGCGTACCTCCACCTGTTGTTGGATCCTATCGTTGCTCGCAATCGGGAGGAACTGGGGCGCGAACAACGCTTGACCTCGTTGATTGAGGGTGCGGCCGGTGTCGGTTCGGATTACGTGGAGGACTACGAAATTCTGGTCATCGAGTCGTTAATTCGATCTGTGGAATTACATATGGACGATCCTGCCACGGACCTCGAGCCACTCATTGATACGGCTTACCGCAGCGGACTTTTGCTTGTACCGCACTTTCACGAAGAACTGGTGCGGTTCGAGGCATCGGAAGTCAGTATCCGGGAGTTTTTTTCCGAAATGCTCGACGCCGTCGATATCGATCTGGAAACCCTACGTTTTGAAGACCGCTTCGATTCAATTGCCGTAGCCGCTGAAGAGACACGGCGGGCGGAGGTGCCGCCTGTGGTGGACCCGGTTCCAGGAGTGCTCCGTCAGGCTCAGGTCGCGTTCAATTCCGGAGACGATAGCACCGCCCGAGCTGCTTTTGAACGGGTGCTTATAGAATTCGATCCGTCCAATGGTCCGGCGCTTTACGGTCTGGCCTTGATCCTCAGCCGCGCCGGGGATCCGGCTCTGGCCTCCGAATACTTCAGCCGGACCCTGGAGAGTGAAACCGCAGAACCATCAATGCGTGTGTGGTCGCATATCTACATGGGCCGAATTCACGATCTTCAATGCGAACGTGAGGAAGCACTTGAACAGTACCGGTTGGCGCTCGACGTGGGGGACGATACCCAGGGGGCACAGGCGGCCGCTGCCGGAGCAATTGACCAGGCCTTCGGTCCCGGATGTGACTTCTGATATCGAGTCTCGTTGCAATCGATGAAGAACCTGGATGAACTGGAGCAGACACTTGGCTACCGCTTTGCCCGCCGCGAGTTGCTCGAAAAGGCTCTGACCCACAGCTCTTTCGCCCACGAACACAATCTTGGTCCGATGGAAGATAACGAGAGGATGGAATTTCTCGGCGATTCGATTCTCGGGTTTCTGGTAAGCGAAGCGCTGTGTGAGGCCCGGCCGAACCTGAGCGAGGGACAGCTATCCAAGTTGAAGGGTTTTCTTGTCAGCTCGGCGAACCTCGTTCATTGTGCCGAGCACATTCAACTGGGCCACTACCTGCGTCTGGGTAAGGGAGAGGAGAAGACCGGAGGGCGAGGGAAGCAGGCCCTGTTGGTCAATGCCTTTGAAGCACTCATTGCCGCAATATACCTGGATGCCGGAGTGGAGCGCGTCAGGGACCTTATACTGCGTTTCTTCACCTTACAGATCGACGATATCTCGGATGCGGCAGCTCATGTTCCGGATTTCAAGTCGGCGCTTCAAGAGAGCCTTCAAGCTCGCGGCCAAAAGCCAGCGGCTTACAATGTGATCGAGGTCCTGGGCCCGGATCACCAGAAGCTCTTTACGGTCGAGATCGTAATCGACAGTGTGACCGTCGCCCAGGGCCGGGGCCTGACCAAGAAGGCGGCTGAACAGGCGGCAGCGATGCAGGCCATGAGTGTGCTGAAGAGTGATACGGCCCCCTGAGCTGACTTTTGTAATTGTGGCCCGTCTCATGCTGTAGGGATGTCTCTGAACGCTCACGCAGGGTCCCGAAGAGAAGCTGATTTCGATCAGGCCGACAACACCGCCGGCGGGTCTCTTGACTGGAACAAATTGAGTAGAAGCGATATAGTATTTCAATTCGGGGCTTGGCCTGACCACCTCTTGGCCGTAAGCTGATGATTCGACAGGCAAAATGACAGACGAACCGGCCTATAAAAAATCCGTCCCACGCGAGTACTTTGAGTCACTCGTAATTACGGTGATCCTGGCGCTGTTCGGGACGACCTTTATCGTTCAGGCGTTTAAGATCCCTACACCGTCGATGGAGAACAACCTTCTCGTCGGCGACCACCTGCTCGTTAACAAGTTCACGTTCGGCACTCCAGGGTCCTGGATGGATGCGGTACTGCCTTTCCGTGACGTTGATCGCGGCGACGTCATCGTATTTCGATACCCGAAAGATCTCACCAAGCACTACGTGAAGAGGGTGGTTGGTCTTCCAGGGGAGCGCGTCCGGATCGTTGACCAGCAGGTTATTGTTGACGGACGGCCTTTGGACGAGCCGTACAAGATGCACATCAGTCCACCCGGCGCCTATGCCGATCCGTTCCGGGATTTTTTCCCGCCTCGTCCGCATCCGGGCCGGCGCTATGGCGGTGTGGATCAAGATCCGTACTGGTACGAAGACTACATGGTCGCCGATGAGATCCTGGTGCCCGAGGGGCATTACTTTGCTATGGGTGACAACCGGGACAACAGTTCGGATAGCCGCTACTGGGGTTTCGTTCCGATGGCGGACATCGTCGGCAAAGCACTCGTCATCTATTGGTCGTACGAAACGGATTCGGACGATTACCTGCAAACCGCTGTAGGCGACCGCTTAGGCCAGATCGTGGAGCTGGGAACGAACTTCTTCACCAAGACCCGCTGGAACCGAACGTTCATGATCATCCGGTAGCTCATGCTCGCCGTCCGGCTACCGCTGTGCCTCGTCGCAATCCTTTTCTGCATTTTCCCCGCCGACTCCATCAAAGCTCAGGAACCTTCTGAGACCATCCCTGGCAACGTATCGCCGGATGCCGCGGATTCACTCTGGGCCAAGATTGTTGCGATACGCGAAGCCGACAACTCACCGACTCGAGGTCCGGACGCCGCAACGTCAATCCGGGTTACGGATGTCGAAATGGAATCTTTCGTCTTCTTTTCGATGAAGGATGAGATTCCCGCCCAGGTGCGGTCGATCGATGTGACTATCGAGTCGGGTACGATTTCAGCCGCGACGGAATTGCATTTCGATACCCAGGAAGGCTCGGGCAATCCCATCGTAGACATCCTTCTGCAGAATCCCCACAGCCTGTTCGTCAAAGGGGCACTGGAGGGTCGAGCGGCAGAAGGAACGTTCGAGCTGCAGCAGGTCCGTTTGGATGGTTTTCCCGTCCCCGTTGCAGTGGTCGAGATCCTGGTCGACAGGTTCGTTACACCTCGATTTCCCCAGGTCGACCTTGACGAGGGATTTCTTATCCCGTGGGGAATTGATGAAATTGACCTCACTCCAGAAGGCGCTACGATTACCTACTAGTGGCCTGTAACAGAGGTATCGCCAGTGGCGCCGATGGGTCTTGCTGTCGAGGTCGAGGAGGGAGGAGGGAGCGATGCTTTTTCATCGTGACCGACGAGCGACAAAGAGATCGACCCCAACCCCCATCGGCCCAAGGGGTTCGGGCCCAACGGCACCGTCTTCGTTGTTGCTCCTCACTCGCAATGAAAGAGCATTGCCTCCTTCGTCGCGCCTAGAATCCGGTGCCGTTGGGCCCGAACGCCGCTAGCGATACCTCTGTTACCGGCCACTAGAATAAGTTCAAAAGTTTAGCGTTAGGAGTTTCCAACTTTGAACTCTTAATTTATAACTTCACGACGCCTTAGCAGCCCGGAAAATATAGCTGGCCCGGGAGAGTTCTTCGTCAACTATGGCGAGCCGCAGGTCGCCAAGTTGGCGCTTGAACTCGTCCATTTTGAAATGGCCGAATTTCATCAAGCGGTCGGACAGATCAAGCCATAGAGGGGTGGGGTTGGGGCCCACGATCGTCTGGCACACGAATTCGCCACCGACCTTCAGCACACGCGAGATTTCGGCCAGGGACTGATCATAATCGGTGAACAATTGCAGGGCGCCGCAGCAGATTACACCATCGAACACCCCCGTCCGGAACGGTAGCGACAGCGCGCTTCCCCTGATGTAGCGAACATTCGGATATTGTTCTTGCACTGTGAGACGTCCTGCGCGCTCCAGCATCCCTCGCGCCAGGTCGAATCCGACGACCTGGATCCCCTCCCCGCATCGGGCAACGCTACGTGTGAAATTACCCGGACCGCAGGCCAGGTCGAGAACCAGACGGTGCCGTTCCGGGGCCATCAATTTCGTGATCCCGACCAGATCTCTGGAAAACGATCGCCCACTGGTCAGAAAATATCCAAACGGTCTCCACAGATTGTCGTAAAGCAGGATCGCCGGCTTGAACTGAAGGAGATGTTGAATAGGAGTGATTTGTTCTTCGTAGTGAGGTAAGAGGTCCAGATAACCCTCGCGGAGCGGATACTCGACACCACAATTCGAGCACCGTAGCGAGTCTTTGTTACTTACGAGTTGAGTTGCGGATCGGCAGGAAGTGCACTGAAGAACGGCAAGGACTTCAGGAGTTATGCTGTCGAGAAAATCCGTTAATTGCACAACAAAGGCCACGTACAAAAGGCAATATAAACCGTAGGTCAGGTTGTTGAGATTAGGCGATGGGTCGATCCCTGTCAAGAAGAGCCAACGGGTGGTCTGCGTGTCTTTAGCTGTTAGAATGTAGGTTTTCTATGAGCTTCAAACTTGCATCAGCATACGAGCCGCGGGGAGATCAGGAAACTGCGATCGACGGGCTTGTCCGTGGGCTCGCTGACGGAGAGCAGCATCAGGTTCTCCTGGGCGTGACCGGTTCAGGTAAGACGTTCACGATGGCTAAGGTGATCGAAGCTCTCAACCGGCCAACGATTGTCCTTGCGCACAACAAGACCCTGGCCGCGCAGCTCTATCAGGAATTTCGGGGCTTCTTCCCAGAGAACGCGGTCGAGTACTTCGTGAGTTATTACGACTTCTACCAACCGGAAGCCTACATGGCGACGACCGATACCTACATCGAAAAGGAATCGACGATCAATGACGAAATCGACCGCTTACGCCTTTCGGCGACGCGCTCTCTGTTTGAACGCCGCGACGTGGTGATCGTTGCGTCGGTATCGTGTATTTACGGCCTCGGCTCTCCGGAGGCGTACTACGGCATGCTTCTGATGTTGGAGCGGGGACAGCACACGTCCCGGAGTGAAGTGCTGTCCAAGCTCGTGGAAATTCTCTACGAGCGGAACGATACGGACTTCAAGAGGGGAATGTTCAGGGTTCGGGGGGACACAGTCGAAATCTTTCCCACCTATGAAAACATTTGCTATCGAATCGAACTTTGGGGTGACGACGTAGAGCAACTGAGTTCATTCGATCCACTCACCGGCGATGTCATCGACGTCCTTCAGCGCTTGACCGTGTATCCGAAGAGCCACTTCGTGATGCCGCGCTCGCGCCTCGAATCCGCTATTCAGACCATACGTGCCGAACTCAAGGATTGGGAAGCCCTGCTTGAGCGTCAGGGCCGATTGCTGGAAGCACAGCGCGTG
This sequence comes from Terriglobia bacterium, assembly GCA_965218085.1. Classification (GTDB taxonomy): domain Bacteria; phylum Acidobacteriota; class Terriglobia; order 20CM-2-55-15; family 20CM-2-55-15. The sequence goes on from CBDCKF010000002.1 coordinate 3,127,317, forward strand.
CATCAGCGGACGCTCTTTGATATGGAAATGATCAAGGAGGTGGGTTATTGCCATGGAATCGAAAACTATTCCAGACACCTTACCCGACGGGCTCCAGGCCAGCCCCCGCCCACGCTTCTCGACTATTTGCCTACAGATTCTTTGATGTTTATAGACGAAAGCCATCAAACGGTGCCGCAGATTGGTGGAATGTATCACGGGGACCGGTCCCGAAAATCCAATCTGGTCGAATACGGTTTCCGCCTCCCGTCGGCATTGGACAATCGTCCTCTGACCTTCGGCGAGTTCGAGCAAAGGGTCAACCAAGTGATCTATGTTTCTGCGACACCGCGACCTTACGAGCTGACCAAGTCTGCGGGCGTCGTGGTCGAACAGGTCATCCGTCCGACCGGTCTTACCGATCCAAGGATCGACATCCGTCCTGTCAACGGGCAGATCGACGATCTGCTTCATGAAATCAGAGAGCGCGTTGATGTGGGAGAGAGGGTTCTGGTGACGACACTTACCAAACGTATGGCAGAAGATCTTGCGGAGTATTACACCGAAGTTGGCGTTCGCTGCCGTTATCTCCATTCCGAAATAGAAACGCTGGAGCGCATCAAGATTCTGAGAGGACTCCGTCGCGGAGACTTTGACGTCTTGATCGGAATCAATCTACTCAGGGAAGGCCTCGACCTGCCCGAGGTGTCGCTTGTTGCTATTCTGGACGCCGACAAGGAAGGTTTCCTGCGATCCAGTGGTGCGCTGATTCAGACCATGGGACGTGCCGCGCGTAACGTAAATGGCATCGCGGTTCTGTACGCGGACACTGTGACCGGTTCCATGAAGCAGGCCATACAGGAAACCGATCGCAGGCGGAACATTCAGCTCGACTACAACAGGATGAACGGTATAACGCCGGAAACGATCATCAAACCCGTAGATATGCTGCTGGTTTCGGTGTCTGAGGCGGACTATAGTGACCCGGCTCCACTCCGCACGGCGGCGGATGACAATATTGACGATCCCGCGAAATTGCCCCAGCGGATCGAGGAGATCGAGGAAGAGATGAGGGAGGCAGCCCGGAAGTTTGAGTTTGAACGTGCAGCCGAGTTGCGTGATCGAGCCAAAGCACTTAAAGAAAGGCAGTTGGAGATTGTCTAGTCTCAGCCTGGGCTGTTGCCAGGTCGACGTGAATTTTGTGTTTCGATAGAGCTCGTCCCCAGACGGTTCGGAGTGTTAGAATTTTTCTGAGGAATAATCCTATGAGATATGCCGTTACGGCGAGCCTCTTATTGCTGATCGCGCTGCCTGCAAGAACTTCATTCGGTCAGGTAGTCGAGGTGCAGCAACCTGACTACATCGCGATGGGGAACCAAGCTTTCGAAGCATCGGATTACGAAGCAGCGATTGCCGCGTATGAAAGCATCGATGCTATCGAACTGCAGCCTGAAGTCGTTAACCGGCTCGCGTCGTCTTACCACCTCCTTGGCCGGCTCGCCGAAGCAGAGGGTATCTATCAGCGAGTTCGGGATCGGGATGAGGAACTGGCGGCGGGCCACAACAACCTCGGGGCAATCTATTACGCGCGGCGTAATTTTCGTCAAGCGGAAGACCGTTTCGAGGACGCGCTCGAACGCAATCCTGAGAACCCGCTCCTTCAAGACAATCTTCGAGCTGCCAAGCACGCCCGAAGGAACAGCCGCTCTGTGGGTGGGGTAATCGACCGAGAACACCTCGAGAATCCTACGTTGATCGAAGGTCGTGACGGGGATTTGATTCGCGTCGTGCTGCTCATGCCCGCGGACGTGATCGAAGATTTAAGATATGAGGAAATTCGCGGGGATTCACTGATGGCACGGAAGTTTTTTCCGGAAGCGATCGAGGTTTACGAGGATGCGCTGGAAATCGACCGGGACAATGCCAAGCTGACCAATAAGCTTGGTATCGCCTATCACCAGAACCAGGAAGTCAGAGACGCGGAGAGGCAGTATCGGAGAGCTCTTGACGCAAACGCGTACTTCTTGCCCGCTTTGAACAATCTGGGTTCGATTGAGATGAGTCGAGATCGTTATGACGCTGCGCGAAGGTATTTCAGAAGGGCCTTGATTATCAATCCGGAATCCCCGACTGTTCTACAGAACATGGGCTACTGCCTCTTTGCCCTCGAACGGTATGAAGACGGATTGGTATTTTTCATCGAAGCCCTGCGACTGGATCCGACCCTGTTTGAAAATTCAGGCGGGGGATTCGGAACAATGGTCCGGCAACCTCAAGAAAGCCAGTCCATGGTGAGCTTCTACCTCGCAAAGGTTTTTGCGAATGTCGGTGATGGCGATCGGGCGATCTCTTTATTGTACCGGGCATTTGAAGAGGGGTTTACACGCTCCGATCTGCTTGAAGATTCGGTCTTTGACTTCATCAGCACGGATGAGCGCTTCGTTCAACTGACATCGCTGCTTTCAAGATGAGCGTGACACCTCTGGTCTGATTTTGGTGTGTATTGGCTTCCGCAGAGCCGTACCCGACACGGATCCCCTGTCAACCGCTACAGACCCCAGTTCCATCGAGAGCGCGCTTCTGTATAGCACGCACCCATGATCCTGTAGGCCAAGCTCACGCTGCGTTGCCAGATCAAATCTGCTCCCTCATCCAGCCAGGGCAACGGGGCACATTCGGATCGTCGCAGCTTCGGAGACGGAAGGGTCAGGCCGCGTATTGATCACTGGAAAACCGCTTGAAACGAACTGGAATATAGACTTTCAGTCCGATTCCGCCTCCGTATATACTGTGTCGGTTCCACGGCGTTGTAGTGAGGATTTACCATATGGAGAGACTGTGAATAAATTAGATCATGAGCTAAATCAGCTGGTTGTGGCCAACCGCATACTCGCGAAAGAGGACGTCGTCGATGCCTATGGCCACGTCAGTTTTCGACATCCTGACAATCCCGAGCGATATTTCATGTCTCGCTCTCTGCCTCCGGATCTGGTCGAGCACGGCGACCTGATGGAGTTCCACCTGAACGGCGAGCCGGTCGAGGATCCACGCCAGCCCTATCTTGAGCGGTTCATTCACAGTGGGATCTATCAGGCACGGCCGGACGTACAGGCCGTCGTACATGCACATGCAGAAGCCATTCTCCCGTTCGGAATCACGGATGTTCCCTTAGGTGCAGTGGTTCATTCCGGTAGTTTCATCGGGAGCCGCGTGCCGGTGTGGGATATTGCGGACAAGTTCGGCGAGACCACTCTCCTGGTGACGAACCTGGCACAGGGACAGGATCTGGCCGAGCGTCTGGGCGACAGCAGTGTGGCGCTGATGCGGGGACACGGTTTCGCCGCGGGAGCTTCATCCCTGATCGAAGTCGTCAGGCTTTCCGTGTATCTGCCGCGCAACGCTCGGGTCCAACTGGCTGCGATGCAGCTTGGCAAGTTCAAGCCGCTTTCCGAGGGTGAGATCGCAGCGCGCGCGGCCGTGTACAAACCCCATTCCGTCCAAACATGGCGCGCGTGGCACTATTGGGCCAACAGGGCGGGCTGCGGCGACATAGTAGGCGACAAGCCGCCGGTCGCTGACGAGCCGAAAAAAGACTGAGAATCGTCCTCGGCCAATGCCCTCACCGTCTCTCCCGGCTGGTTTACAGAACTTGTTGAAGGGCGTTATGCTTTCGGTGCGTATACCGGTAGAGCGGGTGGGTCTGTTGGTTGCGGACTCCCTGCCGCGGGGACCAAGGAGATTGTAGCGATGACATACCGTTTCAATTTTTGGAGCACCGTTTTGATACCGGTGCTCCTGTTCGCGACGCTTGCGCCGCCCGAGGCTCGAACGCAGTCGGGTGGTGAAAGCTTCGATCCGCGGGATCTCTCGGGGATCTGGTTTCGCGGCGGCGGCGTCCAGCGTGGAGATCGTGCCTTCGGCCCCCGCGACACCATTCCTCGGATGACGCCGGAGGGAGAGGCGAGGGCGCGGACCATTATTCCTCAAAGGGGAAGGCGCGTCGATTTTACGGAAGTGGCCGAATTCCCGGGGCAATCCAACGATCCCACCATAGTGTGCAACCCTACGGGTTTTCCTCGCATTCTTGTCGATACGGCTCCAGAAATTTTCGAGTTTATTAATACAGATGGCCGGCTGTTGCAGCTTCACCAGTTGGAAAGAGCTATACGTGAACTGTGGATGGACGGCCGGGAGGTGCCTTCGGGGGAGAATCTCGACATCATTGGGCCGGCGTGGTACGGCCATTCGGTGGGCTATTGGGAAGGCGACACGCTGGTCGTCGATACAGTCGGTATGGACGACCGGGCGTGGCTGGATCCGTTCGGACTCCCGAAGAGTTTCAACGCGCGAATCGAAGAGCGCTACCGTCGGGTCGAAGCGGACGTTTTGGAGGTTCAATTGACGCTCTATGATCCGACATACTATGAGACTCCATGGGTCTCGGACATAAAGAGATGGTCGCGTGATGCTCCCGAAAAACAGACCATGTACGGATGGTACGGGATGTTTTCAGGGCTCACGGAGTTGATCTGCGCACCATCCATCAATGCGATCTTCGATGGTGACACTCAAAGATGAAGCGAATTCCTCGGGATCATCGGACAGAAGAGAGGTTCAAGATGCGAAGTTGTTTCGTGAGTTTGATTGCCAGCGTCGTGGGGATGCTCTTGCTGATCGGAGCAGTGTCTGTCGAGGCCGGTTTTGTTGAACAGGAAGCCGCAACGAGCGAGTTCGATCCGAAGGATTTTTCAGGACTTTGGTTCAACTATACCTATCGGAATGGCGGCCGGGGTGGTGTGCGTCTCTTCGGTCCGGACGGGAGTCATCCGGCGTTGACCGCAGAGGGGAGAGCGAAGATGAACGGACGTGTTTCCGCCGAGGAAGCCGACGTGCCCACGAACTCGAACGATCCCATCTTTCAGTGTGACCCACTCGGTTTTCCGCGGATCCTGGATCGCCATGAGACCGTTGAATTCATCCACACCGACAACAGGCTACTTCAATTTACCCAATGGGAACGCAGACTGCGTGAAATCTGGGTGGACGGGCGTCGGCTACCCTCAGGCGAAAATCTCATTAACCTGGGTCCTGCGTGGTATGGACACTCTGTAGGCGAATGGGAGGGAGACACTCTCGTCGTCAACACCGTCGGCATCAATGACAATGCCTGGATGGATCGCACGGGTCTTCCGATCAGTTTCGAAGCGCGTGTCGAAGAACGTTGGAGGCGCATCGACGCTGAGACCTTGGAGCTTCGATTGACGCTCCACGATCCGACCTACTACTCGGCAGTCTGGGGCGGGGACTACCCGATCCTGTACAAGCCGGAGAATCCCGACTACACCAGCTACTACGGTTGGGACGGGCTGTATTCCGGAATCACCGAACAAATCTGCGCGCCGCTGGATGAGGTGGAGACTTTCAATAGGAGAATTCGAGATCCGGCGAGCACGGGGATTACGAATTAGCGTCCTCGGTCAGAAGATGACGACGAGGCCTGTGGGATCGACGGGGTCTTGAAACAAGCCCGATAGGATCCGCACCCGTCCGACGGTGCGGATGGACAACGAAGCGGAGCTGAGGCGTCAGTTGAAGAAGATGAATGGATCGGATCCGGACGAGACTTTCAGCTACCCCACTTAGGAATCAGGTCACTTGGAGCGCGCTGCCCATTGAGAGACCGCGCGCCATTTCCAGCCACCTACTTCTCGACGATTACTTTGACCTGCCCAGGAGAGTTGGAGTCGGCGAGGTATAGTGCTCCGGTTCCACGGTCCAGATTGATGTTGTGCGCTCGAGACTCGAGGTCCCCGATCACACCGATAACGCTTCCGTCCCGTACCATCGTGACTTTCTCGCCATCGGTTTCACCCACATAAACCGTGTCGTCTTCTGAAATCGCAAGGCCGGAGGGCTGCATCAATCCCAAATCGGTCCACTGTTCGATGAACCGCCCATCCTGATCAAATACTTGAATGCGGGGAGTCTTCGTTGTGTTCTGACGGTCGAGGACAATCAGACGTCCCCTCGAATCGAACACCACACCGTGCGGAAGATCAAACTCGCCTGTTCTGGTTCCCTGACTGCCACCGATGATCTTGATGAATCTCCCATCTTCCGCAAAATGGACAATCCGGGAATTGCCATACCCGTCCGCCACAAAGATGTCGCCGTTGGGCGCGACGGCAACGTCACTCGGTCGGTTGAAGGCCGCCGTCGAACTGTTGTCACCCGCGACGCCTTTTGTCCCAAGCGCTAGAAGCTGCTCTCCATCCATCGTGAATTTATAGACCATATGATCGGTACGGTCCGTAATCCAAACAAAGCCCATGGCGTCGACGTCGATGCTGTGTTTGTCGGGAAACAACCCATTGCCCCAGGTGTTCTGCAGTTCTCCGTTGCGGTCGAAAACGACGACCGGTGGCTCGGCTCGCCGAAGCACGAGGACCGATCCACTGCCATCCGCAGCGACCGATATTGTGTCACCCCACGATTCTTCACCGTTGGGAGGCGCTCCGAAAATCGTAACTTCGTAGTCATTATTTGTGGTCTGGCCGGATGCGGGGGCGACGGCGGCCACGAGTACCACGACGGCTAGGATGACACAGATATTTCTCATAGAGATGCTCCCTTAGTTTTGCGACGGTTCGATTCGCATGACGGTGCCCGGATCGCCATTGGTGATGAAATAGATCAGTCCGTCCGGTCCCTGGCGTAGGTCTCGAATCTCCTGGAAGTCCGTGAATAAATCTTCACTCACACCCGGTCCATCTTCGCCGACCTCGAAGCGCCTGATTCCCAGCGATCGGCTTCCGCCGATGAAGATATCGCCCTGCCATTCTGGGAACCTGTCGCCGGTATAGAACATCAAGCCATGCGTTCCCATCGCTGTACTCATCGCAATGTAGGGCTCTGTCAATTCGAGATCCGGAGGCGGATTGCCGACCGGCTGGCCACCACCCGCTCCGCCCACACCGACGTAGGGCCAGCCATGATTTGCGCCGGCTATGTGATGATTGACCTCGTCACCGTGCTCCTGCGTCCAGGGTTCGCCCGTTTCCGGGTGAATAGCGACACCGTGAAAGTTGCGATGTCCCATCGTGAAGATCTCGGGGCGGTACCCAGACCGGCCCACGAAGGGATTGTCCTCAGGCACGGTCCCGTCGTCAGCCAGCCGCAGAAGCTTCCCCAAATGATCTCCGGGCTCTTGAGCCCGGTCCTGTAAACCGTGGTGACTGACGGCCATATACACGGTGGAATCCGGAGCGAACGCCATGCGCGATGAAAGGTTCCCGTCGCGCATGCCCCATGCGTCGGATACGAAGACATCGCCTACGTTGGTCAGTTCCGTCCCGTCGAAGGTGCCGCGGGCGAGGGCATTTGTGGAACCTGCTTCGCCGGGCTTGTTGTAGGTGAAATAGATTAGGCTGTTTTCTTCGAAGTCCGGATGGAGCGCGATGTCCATCAAGCCCCCACTCCCTTCGATAAAATGCACATCGGGTACGACGCCGACCGGATCTGGCGCGAGCACGCCATCGCGAATGATGCGTACCTGTCCATTCATCAGGGCCACCAGCATGTCACCGTCGGGCAGAAACGCGAGGGTATAGGGATACGACAGTCCCTCGGCGATCGTGACAAGGCGGATCGGATAGTGCGTTGTATCGAACGTCGGCGCTCCCGTGTCTGTCGACGGACTCTCCAATACGGGGTTCTCAGCCGGAGAGCATGCCGTGGTGAGTGAAATGATCATCGCGGCCAGCACGGCCTTCAGGGGAACAGGCATCCGTGAAAAAGGACACTTCATAAACATACCTCCCTCAGACTCGTGGCAATGAACTCTATATGGCTCTTAAGTGCCTGTCAAAGCTATTTCTTGTCGGCAGAACTAGACCAATCCCATTGGTTTCACTACCTTTGTGACTGCGGATGTTGACCGGATTCCTCTGCAGACAACCGCTGTGACTCTCTGGGTCGTTGGGGTCATAAGCCGATACAATAATTGACGAAACGGTGGTACTCTCCGCCTTGAGATCGGAGAACAGGACCCGCATCGCCGACCGACGGCCAGGAGGTTTTTATGGCAAGCGAATTCAAGCAGAGTGACCGAGGACTGAAAGCGAAAGATCTCTCTCCGGAGGTCATGGGTTTTGTCGATCGTTACGTGCATGGCTTCATCGATCGACGCGAATTTCTGGGCGGGGTAGGGAAGCTGACGCTCGGCGGTCTGACTGCTGCGGCGATACTCGAAGCGTTTAGTCCGAATTACGCACAGGGCCAGTTGATTTCCCCGGAAGACCCACGGATTCAGGTCGAGTATGTCCACTATCCTTCCCCTCAGGGTCACGCAGGCATGGGTGGTTATCTTGTTAGACCGTCAAACGCTGCGGACAGGCTGCCGGGAGTCGTGTGTATCCATGGTGGTCAAGGGCTCTACGCCCATCACGAAGATATTGCCCGCCGCGTGGCTCTGGAGAATTTTGTGGCCTTTGCGCCGGATGCGATATCGCCGCTTGGCGGACATCCGGGTGAACGTGCGGCGGCGCAGGCGCTCATGGCCCAGCTCGACCCCGAGGAGAGAATCCAGGACTTCATTGCGGGCGTGAATTTCTTAAGAAACCATTCGATGACAACCGGCAGGGTCGGCATCTTGGGCTTTTGTTGGGGTGGAGGGATGGTGAACACCTTGGCAGTGCGGATGCCGGATCTCGATGCCGCCGTGTCTTACTATGGTGGGCAGCCCGATGCCGCTGACGTTCCGAAGATCAAAACTCCCTTGATGCTTCAATATGGCGGGTTGGACGAACGTCTCATTGCCGGATGGCCAGCGTACGAGGCCGCTCTCGATGCGGCCGGGACAAAATACACGGCGCATATCTATGAGGGCGCGCAACACGCCTTCAATAACGATACAGATGGACCTCGCTACAACAAAGAGGCAGCGGAGCTCGGCTGGCAACGCACCATCAGCTTTTTCGACGAGCACCTCCGGTAGTAACTGACACCACGGTCAGGTTCGCTTCGGTTTCTTTGACCGGGGGAACGCGCTGTTGGAGGTGCGTGCCAGCGTATAGTGGGGGTTCGGCGAGTCAAATAGAAAGTTCACACACATAAATTACGCATTTGTAATGGAGGGCCGAGGGCGGTTCCGTACGCTTTGCGCACCGCAAGGAAGGGAGACAACATGAAGTTCGGCATCATATTCGGATGGAAACGGAGGATTGTTGCCGCTGTAGTGCGGGTCGTTGCGTGCCTGCTGGGCGCCACGCTTGCAAGCGGTCAAACAGGCGCCGAACAGAACCCGCAACTGGCGGAGGATGTTTTCATCAACGTTCCAGCTCTCGGCGACATCCCCGTGGACGAATTCATGGATACGATGGGGATGTTTTCCAACGCACTGAACTTGAACTGCACCGATTGTCACACAGCGAACAGCATGGACACCTGGGCAGGGTTCGGAGAGGAAACTCCGAAGAAGGTGACGACGCGAAATATGATCGCGATGGTGAACGCCATCAACAGGGACAACTTCGGGGGCCTGAAATTTGTGACCTGCTATACCTGTCATCGGGGCGACGAACGCCCAAAGGCTGTGGCGAGTCTTGCTGTGCAGTACGGCACGCCCATAGAAGATCCTAACGAATATACGGTCTTTCCAGGCTTTGGGACGCCTTCAATTGATGAAGTGTTTGATGCCTACATCGAGGCCCTGGGTGGTGAGGAAGCAGTGGGTGAGCTCACCAGCTATGTCGCCAGGGGGAGTTACGCGGGCTACGACACTGATTTCGCGGAAGTTCCCGTGGAATTGTTTGCTCAAGCTCCCGACCGCTATGCCACGATCATTGAGGGCTTCTACGGCGACAGTGTCAGGACTTACGACGGCCGTGATGCCTGGATTTCGTCCGCGGACAGGCCCGTGCCCCTGATGCGCTTAACAGGTGGAAATTTGGATGGCGCCAGGCTGGAAGCACTTCTGGCTTTTCCACTACAAATCCAGGAAGCGTTCAGATCATGGCGGGTAAACTACACGGCCATCGACGATGTCGAAGTGATGGTCGTACAGGGATCCAATCCCGGAGAGCTTCCGGTCAATTTGTATTTTGACGAATCCGGCCTCCTGGTCCGTTTGGTGCGTTGGACCGAAACTGCCGTCGGCACGATTCCTACGGAGGTCAGCTACTCTGACTATCGTGAGGTTTCCGGAGTCCAGATGCCGTTTCAACTGGACCTAAGGTGGACCAACGGAGAGTCAATCATCCTGTTGACCGAGATGGAACCGAACGCCCAGATTGATGATGCGAGGTTCGCCAGGCCAGCGCCAGCCGAAGAACCCAACAGCCTTGAATAGCTTTCCTCCTCTTCGTCGAAAAATGTAAGAGACGCATTATAAATTGACGCACTCGCGTTACCTGATTAGAGTACTTGAAGTGCCGTCACAGCAATTTGAACGGGTCATTCAGGATAGGCTCAGACAATGTTCAGTCGTAATTTAAATCGGACTCTTTTCACCTTAATTTTGATTGCGTCGTTGTCGGTGGGAGTGGGCAACGTTTTGCCTGGACCCGTTAATGCGCAGGGACCGCCGAGTTCCGCTGTGGCAACAATTTCGCCCCATCGCGCGATCCTCGATCTCTATTGCGTCGGTTGCCACAATCAAACTTTGAAAACGGCAGGACTGACACTCGACACGATCCCAATCGAGCAGGTCGACGCAAACCCTCACGTATGGGAAAAGGTTGCGAAGAAGCTTCGCACCGGCGCCATGCCGCCTGCCGGGATGCTGCGCCCCCCTGCGGAGGGCTACGACTCACTGGCCACCTACCTTGAAACCGAGCTTGACCGTGTGGCATTAGCCGAGCCCAATCCGGGCCGGCCGGTGCTCCACCGCCTCAACCGTGTCGAATACGGCAACGTCGTGCGCGACCTCCTGGGGATTGATACAGACGCCGTGGACATCCGGGCCTTGCTTCCACCCGACGAGACCTCTCAGGGCTTTGACAACATCGGCGCCGCACTTTCGGTGTCACCGCTCCTGATGGAAAGGTATTTGCTCGCGGCCGGGAAGATCGCGCGGATCGCCGTCGGCGATTCCACGATCCGTCCGGTGTTTGAAACCTACGGTCTTCCCAAGTTTCTGATGCAGGATGCGGACCGCATGAATGAAGATCTGCCGTTCGGGTCGCGCGGCGGAACAGCCGTTCGCCACTACTTTCCCGTGGAAGGCGACTATATCGTCCAGGTTCGCCTCCAGAGAATGGCGCGGGAGAGTATCCGTGGGCTGCTCGACGGACCTCACGACATGGAGGTTCGCCTGGATGGTGAAAAAATCAAGGAATTCACTGTCGGCGGTGAGAACCCCGGCGCTTTCGTATATTTCGGCGCCGGTCGAGCCATGGAGCCTGCCCAGGAGGAATACGAACGGACGGCGGATAAAGACCTCACGGTTCGCTTTCATGCAACCGCGGGGACGCATGTGGTCGGCGTTACGTTTCCCCGAAAATCTGCATTGCCTGAAGGCGCACTCACGGCGCCCCTTACGATTATCGAATTTTCGCAATTCAAAGGGGGCCCGCCCGCAGTCGGCGAAGTCATTATCGGCGGTCCATATGACGCGAAGGGCGTGGGGGATACTCCCAGCCGCAGCAAGATATTTGTATGCCGTCCCACCAGCAGTGGAGATGAAGAAGCTTGTGCCGGGAGAATTCTTTCCACGCTCGCTCGCCGGGCCTATCGGCGCCCTGTTACCGAAGAGGATGTTTCGATTCTGCGTGGTTTCTATGAGGCGAACCGCAGCGAGGGCGGTTTCGAAGCGGGGATCCGTGCAGCGCTCGAAAGAATACTGCTTGACCCGGAATTCCTGTTCCGGGTCGAGAGCGATCCAGCAGGCATGACCCCAGATACGGCCTATCGGATCAGCGATCTGGAATTAGCCTCCCGCTTGTCCTTTTTCCTATGGAGCAGCATACCCGACGAGGAACTTTTGAATTTGGCGGAAAGGAACCGCCTTCGGGAGCCTGCCGTCCTGGAGCAGCAGGTGAGGCGTATGCTGGGCCACTCCCGATCGAAAGCTCTCGTAACGAACTTCCCCGGACAGTGGCTTTTCTTGCGGAATCTGCCATCGTACAACCCGGATCCGGAGGTATTTCCCTATTTCGATGACAACCTCCGTCAGGCGTTGCGGCAGGAGACGGAGCTGTTCTTTGAGAGTCTCGTTCGTGAGGACCGCCCCATTCCGGACCTTCTCGGTGCTGATTACACCTTCGTGAACGAGCGTCTGGCCAGCCACTACGGCATTCCCAATGTCTACGGCAGCCGCTTTCGGCGAGTCACCTTGACAGACGAGAATCGGAGAGGTTTGCTGGGGCACGCGAGCATCCTGACGGTCACGTCATACGCCAACCGAACCGCACCGACTCTGCGTGGCAAATGGATTCTGGACAACATCCTGGGCGCGCCTCCACCACCGCCGCCGCCGGACATTCCCGAGCTGGGGGAGAACGGTTCGGGGGATGGGGTTCCGACGATGCGCGAGCGGATGGAGGAGCATCGTGCGAATCCAGCGTGCGCCAGTTGTCACAATCAGATGGATCCACTGGGATTCGCGTTGGAAAATTTTGACGGAATTGGGGGTTGGCGCATCAACGATGGCGGTTCCCCAATCGATCCATCGGGTGTGCTTCCCGATGGTGAGACATTCGACACCCCGGCCGAACTCCGGCAGGTATTGCTTGGCAAGAGCGACCAATTCGTCGCGACAGTCACCGAGAGACTTCTGACCTACGCGCTGGGTCGGGAACTGGAGTACTCCGATGCTCCGGCCGTCCGAAGCATCATGCGGGAGGGAGCCGAGGACGATTACCGGTGGTCGTCGATCATATTGAGCATAGCCAGAAGCGCGCCGTTTCAGATGAGGAGGTCACAGCCCTGATGATGGTATTCAAGAAAGCGATCCCACGCCGCACATTCCTGCGCGGAGCGGGCACAGCCCTGGCATTGCCGCTGCTGGATTCCATGTTGCCCGCCTTCGCCGCGCAATCCGAACCTGTGTTGCGGTTGGGATTCGTTTACTGTCCGAACGGGATGGTTATGCAGAAATGGAGGCCGGCGGCGGAAGGTCGCGACTACGAGATCACTCCCATCCTGGCACCCCTTGCGCCCTTTCGAGAGGACTTATTGATCCTGGGTGGTCTGGACCAGACTATCGCGTATCCTCTTCCCGGGGAGGTGGGTGGCGTGGCTCCGCACGAAAGGGCCGGTGGCGCGTTTCTCACCTCAATGCACCCGACGCGGCAGGGTCAATTAGGAATCTCGGTAGACCAGATCGCCGCGAGAGAGCTGGCCAGGGAAACGCAGCTGGCATCGCTCGAACTCGCTCTGCACGACACGGATATGGTCGGTCAGTGCGAAAAAGGCTGGAACTGCGCATACATGCGCACCCTCTCATGGCGGGGTCCGGCCACACCTCTGCCGAACGAGAATAGCCCACGCGGTGTGTTCGAACGCCTGTTCGGCGACAGCGATTCCACAGACCCTGTCCAGCGGCTTGCCCGGCAGCGAAAAGACCGCAGCCTTCTTGACTCGGTCACCGAGGCCACGGCTCGTTTATTGACGAATGTCGGGCCAAGCGACCGGGCCAAGCTTTCCGAATATCTCGACTCAATTCGCGATGTTGAGCGACGCATTCAAACGGCAGAAGACCAGTCGGATCGGGATTTTCCGACCATTGAACGGCCCGCCCTCATCCCGGCTACCTTCGATGAGCACGCCAAGTTGATGTTTGACCTCCTGCTGCTGGCTTTTCAGACAGATCTGACGCGAGTCTTCACCCTGATGATGGGGCGTGAACAGAGTGACCGATCCTTCCGCGAAATCGGTATCCCGGACGCCCACCACATGTTGAGTCACCACTCCAACGATCCTGCGAAGATCGTAAAAATCGAGAAGATCAATATTTTTCATACTCAGATGCTTGCTTATTTCCTGGAGAAACTGAATTCGACGCCGAGCGGGGACGGCTCATTGCTCGACCATTCGATGATCCTCTTCGGCTCCGGCATTAGCGAGGGCAATGTCCACTCCTTTGTGGACCTGCCGATCCTGTTGGCCGGAGGAAAGGCTGCCGGGATCAGGGGTGGGGGCCACATCCGATATCCAAGAGATACACCGCTCAGCAACCTGTACATGACGTTGCTGGACAAGTTGCACATTCCTGTGGAGAAGATGGGAGACAGCACGGGCAAGCTCGATCTTCCATCAATGGTTTAGTCGGTGTAGTCAAGGGCAGGAGAACGATTATGGGCGCGAGAATCAGCACTCTTTTGGCTTACGGGATGATTTGCCTCTTAACGACCGGCTTCGCTGCCGAGGCCGACCTGCGGCTGACCGAGGCCGCCAGGGGGCAGGATATTGAAGCGGTGCGTACGCTGCTCGATGAGGGTGTCGATGTGAACACCCCTCAGGGGGATGGCGCCACGGCACTGTCCTGGGCGTCCTACTGGGATGATGTCGAGATGGCGGACCTCCTGATTCGCGCGGGTGCGGAGGCGAACATCGCGAATCAGCTCGGCGTAACTCCTCTCGCGCTGGCCTGCGGCAACCGGAGCGCTGAGATGGTTGAAACGCTTTTGAAGGCGGGTGCGGATCCAAACGTCGCCGAGCGGAATGGTCAGACGTTACTTATGGTTTGTGCCCGCACAGGCAACGTGGCCGCGGTGCGGTCGCTTCTGGAGCAGGGCGCTGACGCCAACGCGCGAGAGGCGGAACGCGGTCAGACCGCGCTGATGGGGGCGGTGGCGGGAAAACACGTGGACGTTGTAAACGCTCTGATTGACCATGGAGGGGAGGTCAACGCACGCACAGACAGCGGGTTCACCTCACTCATGTTTTCCGCTCAACAGGGCGATCTGGAGTCTGCGCGCGCTCTCGTCGCGAATGGAGCCGGGGTCGATGCCGTAGCTGAAAAATATGGGAATGCTCTGACGGTAGCCACTGCCAGCGGACACGAATCTGTGGCTCTCTTTCTGTTGAACGAAGGTTCCGACCCGAATGTCGCCGACGGCAATGGCATTACCCCCCTGCACTATGCGCTGGCGCGGGGGATGGCGGAAATCATCAGCGCGGCACCCACCTCCGCATACGATGATGCCTACAAAGTGAGGCCTTCCAATATGCGGGAACTGGTCCCCGCTCTCCTCGACCGCGGCGCGAATCCGAATGTGCGAATCAAGAATGTCCTGATCACTTTCGGAACCACTGTCGGGTTGCATGGACCGGGAGTGCCGAGCATGGTGGACGCGACGCCGTTTCTTCTGGCCGCCACATCGGCCGATATTGACCTCATGCGGATGCTTCTGGCCGCAGGCGCCGATCCACATCTTCGGGGTGAGGGAAACACGACGTCCTTGATGTCGGCAGCGGGAGGAGCCTGGAACGGATACCGTAGGGAAGACGAGAAGCAGCTGGCTTTAGAAGCCGTCAAGCTGCTTGTGGAACTGGGCGCGGATGTCAATGAAGCCAATTCCAGTGGAGAAACTCCTTTGCACGCTGCTGCCTACACGGGTGCCAACGCAATCGTCCAGTATCTGGTGGACAGGGGAGCAAGCGTGGATCCGAAGAACCTGCTCGGAGAGACACCCTGGAGCATGGCGGAAGGAATCAGCGCGGATCCGAATCGCGGGGACCTGTATGCAGGCCACACTAGCACTGCAAATCTGCTGCTGAATTTGGGCGCCAAGGCATGGACACCCGAGGACATTGCCGAGATGAGACGCGTCAGATTCTACGGTACGCAGCTCGAGGAAACTGAATCAAACTGACGGCTGTTTCCGTCATCCCGGACGTCTGTCATCCCTCCATCCCGCTGGACTCTCAGATCACGACGTCGGAAGACGCTTCCGAGGTCGCCAGTGTCTAGTTCGGCGACCTCGGAAGAAATGCGGAGTGGCTAGGAACGCAGGTTCTCGTTAAAGAACGCGAGGGTCCGGTCCCAGGACAAGTTGGCCGCGGCTTCATCGTACCGGGGCGTGGTGTCGTTGTGGAAACCGTGCATGGTGTTGTCGTACATGTGCATGGTGAAGTCTTTTCCGTTGGCGTTCAATGCGGCCTCGTATCCGGGCCAACCGGCATTGATCCGCTCATCCATGCTCGCATATTGAATCATGAGAGTTGCCTGGATCCTGCGGGTATCGTCCGCAGTTGGCTGGGCGCCGTAGTAGGGAACTCCCGCGACCAGATAGGGCAGCTTGACCGCCAGTTGGTTGACGATGCCGCCGCCGAAGCAGAAGCCAACCGCCCCGACCTTACCGTTGCATTCGAAGTGCTCCCGGACAAATCTTACGCCTGAGATGAAGTCCTGGAGCATCTTATCGCGGTCCAGCGTACGCTGCATCTCGACCCCGACCTCGTCTGTCCCTGGGTAGCCCCCCAGGGAGGTTAGACCGTCAGGGGCGAGTGCAACGAAATTCGCGGCCGCAAGCCGCCGCGCCACATCTTCGATGTAAGGATTGAGGCCACGGTTTTCATGGACAACCAGGACGCCGGGCAGTTTGGCCCTGACCCGGGCCGGCCGCGCGAGGTAGCCCCGGACGATGCCATGGCCATCGGGCGACTGGACGGTGACGTACTCGGTTCGGATGCTAGGGTCATCGGGGGCGACCTGCTGTGCATGGGCATAATTCGGGCTGAGAGCTGTCAACATTCCGGCTGCCGTCATGCCTCCGAGGGCAAACTTTGAAGCCCCATCCAGAAACGCCCGGCGGTCGATCATGCCATGGATATAGCGGTCAAATAGGGTGAGAACTTCCTTCGGGAAGTCCGTCGCTTTCATACGTTCCACTTTCTGTTGCTCCATACTCCTGACTCCTTGAAACTATCGTTGTCTTTAGAGATTAAAAGAGGTGCGGGCGATTGCTTTGGGGGGCCCGAGTGGCCCCCATGCACTTGCAAATTCGCATCTGACCGTGTGCCTGCTGAAACTCAATCACCGCCGTATGGGTTGGACGGGCGCCCGCCCCCATTCATCGGTGCACATAGCAGGTCGTTGATTCCCGAAAACAAGCCGTACCAGCCAAAATTGTTCACCGGGCGGGCGTCACGGGCCTCTTTTCTCCATACCTTGATGTCCGAAATCCACGGCTCGGTATAGTAGACCGGGTCATAAAGGGTCTGTTCCAGCTCCAGAGTCTCGGGGTCGGTCAGCGTGTAGCGCTCTACCACCCGCGCCTCGTCGCTTTTCGGAAAAGCGAAGGTATCGAGCCACGCCCGGTTATCGAGCCCAATAGTCTCGACGACAAGCGTGTTGCCTTCCCAGTGGCCCACCGACATTCCCATCCATGATGGTCCGATGTTCCCGTAGTTGTCACCCGTAGGCAGTTCGCGTCCGTCCAACCAGATCTCGCGCGGCATGCGTTCCTCTTGCCAGAGTTGTAGAATCCGTGTCGGAAGCTGAATGACTTCGTGATGGTCATGGTTGTCGTCGACGACGATCGATGGAAAACCCTTGGGATTGCACGTCAGGGCCGGATAGTTGGAAACAGTCGGGTCCGTGGTGGCGGGTACAATATCCGGCAGGTAGGTGCGGGAAGGATGATGCGTCTTCATCCGCTCCCAACCTTCCGGAGTCAAATCCGGGTGCGCCAGTTCCGGAGCGTGACCTCGAGCACCGCCCACCCGGAACCAGATTCCTGAGAAATCACGCGGGTTATATGTTGTGTCATAGGGTACGAGTTCGAAATACTCTCTGGGCTTGCCGTTGATCGGATACAGTATCGGACGTTGCGCAGCGGCCGCCGCAATTTCGGCGAACGCTGTGAAGGCGAACGAGAGCACCACTAAAGCAGCTACTGAAGTTATGAATCGATTTCGCATTAGGAATTCCTCACGTGACCTTATCTTCTTGATTTTCGCGGTTCGACATCGTTAACGGCAGCGGTCTAGTCGAAGTCCGTCAATGGATTGTACCGGTCGGAGTCGTTTCCACCCCGCATGAAGACCTGCGTTCCGTCCTCAAGAATAATCCTGCTGCAAAGCCCAATCGGACGATTCTGGCTTCCCGGAAAGATAACGGCCGTCACGTCCATCCCGGGCTTCAGGGTTTGCCGACCGTAACCCAGTCTGGCTAAAGTACTGACGTTGCTGTGTTCGATCGTCCAGGTCGTCACATCACCGCTGTCGTCTGTCACATCGATCAGAATGGCAACGTGAGGGTTGCGCCAGAGCACTTCGTTTACGGTGCCCTCAATTTCCAATGTTTGGTCTGATATGTAGGTCTCGCCCCGCCCGTGATGGGCTGCGAGGAGCTCGCCAGTGCTTGTCGCAACCAGCACGACCGTAGCGACCAGCATTGCAGTCAAAACGCGTGTCATGTGAGTCTCCTTCTGGAATCGGATGTCAGAGCCCGGCTATCCGTTTCTCTGCATACGCGAGCATAGTTGGGTGTCTGTAATGATGACATCAGGATGTTAGTTGGCCCGGATTGAGCTTGTCAAATCAATTCTTTGCCACGCTCAGGGAGTGGCTGACGCGAAGCTCGGGACGTGATCGCGAACAGGTGAGCCCGCTCGGGTGAACCTCTCCGGGACAGCCTTGTTGCGCTCTTACTCTCGGCGATCACGGTTGGCTTCGGGATCAAATTCATTTCACTTGTCTTCGCGAAATCAGCGCTGCGGTTCTCGGGTTGGAATTGCGCTGACGGTTGGGTACGGTGTGTTATAGTCCGTTTTCACCATGTCAAATCTTGAGAAATTGGACAGACTGCTTGTCGCCTGGAGTCCCTACTTTCTGAGTCTTTTGAGGATCGTCACCGCGTACCTGTTCATCGCGCATGGGACTCAAAAGCTGTTCGGATATCCAACAACCGACGAGTTTGCCGGAATCGGATTGTTGTCATGGGTCAGGCTGACCGGGATCCTTGAAACCTTTGGTGGCCTGGCTCTACTCGTGGGGGTGTTCACGCGACCCGTCGCCTTTGTGATGGCGTGTGAAATGGCCCTCGTGTACCTGATCAATCACGCCAGCGGACACATCTTGCCGAACTTCAACGGCGGCGATCTGTGGGTTTTATATGGTTTCATCTTTCTCTATCTCGCGGCCACCGGGGGTGGGCCCTGGAGTGTGGATGCGAAGTGGCGGGGTATTGGAGAACCTGTCGGCTACCTTGCCGATTGGGAGCCTCAACTGCTGAGTGTGTTGAGGATCGCTATTGTCTTAGTGTTCATCCCCCACGGAACTGAGGACATGATCGGCTGGCCGTGGCCTGCTGGAGAAGAGCCGTTCGGAGGTCCGGACTACACACGGTTCCAGACATATGGCCATCTGATAGAGATCTTCGCTGCCCCGTTCTTCTTGCTGGGACTAGTGACTCGGCCGCTGGCATTCATGTTTTCCGGGGAGATGGCCATAGCCTACTTCTATAGCCACCAGCCCCGGACTTTCTGGCCGATACTCAATCTGGGCGTGGATGTGATTCTTTTTTGCTTCGTATTTCTGTATTTATCGGCGGTCGGTGGGGGACCCTGGGTGCTTGACCGGCTGTACTGTCGTGAGAAGTCTGGAGATGCGTAGGGGTCGAATTCGAGGGGAATCGCCAGTTCCAGACTTGGCCCGGCTCGGTTGAGGCCAAGCTGTTATTCCAGCTACACAGGGACCCCCGATCTTAGATCAATTGGTCCCGACTCCGAAGCTTCCCGGATCACGAACCCTGCTGTTGAAATTGTCGACTTCGTTCATCGGTGCGCAAGTGGCTTCCGTAATTCCCCCGAACAAGCCGAACCATCCAAAATAAGTCAGCTCTTCGCGGGGGATGCGGCTGAAGATTTTCGTGTCCGATACCCAGGGTTCGGTGTAGAACGTGGGGTCAAAGAGCGTCATTTCAAGCTCGATCGTGTCGACGCCTGTTCGGCGGTAGCGTTCCTCAATCCGGGCGTCGATGCTCTTCTGAAATCCGAATATATCCATCCAGGTTCTGTCGTCGAGGCCGACAGTCTGGACGACGAAAGTATCGCCCTGCCACTCGCCGACCGAGTGTCCATACCAGGCCGGCCCAAGAATATCGAGATTCTCACCGGCAGGCACCTCTCGCCCGTCTGTCCATAGCTCTCGCAAGGTGTGCTCCCACTGGAACAGCTGTACCAAACGGTCGTCAAACTGAATGAACTCGACGGGTTCGGGGTCGAGGAGGAGTCGGGGAAACCCATTCGGATTGCACTGGTGGGTGGGATCGTTGCCGTCCCCGGGCCGCCTAACGGCTCTGACAAAGCCACGGTGTTCTCCGTTGAGCGGTTCGCCTGCAAAGCGTCCCCGGGTTGGCCGGCTGGTGTCGAGCCGCGCTTCGCCTTCCGGTGTCATAGGGGGAGGATTCGCGCTGATCGTGCGATGCCCGCTCGTTAGGTGCCAGAATCCGGAAAGATCCTGTGGATCAAGTGCACTCGATCCCTGACCTGCGGCAACGCCCGTCCACGACAGAAAAGACACCGCCAGCAGGGTAGTCATCCTGCTGATGAAATGAGACCCCATTCCCGAACCTCCTAGCCCGGTTCCGCACATTCGCGTGTTGGATTCTCTCCGGCGCGAAAACTAGTCGACGGGATTTTCACCACGTCGACGGGACATGATTTCCGTACCGTCTTCGAGAATCACTGCCACCACAATCCCGACCGGGGCACCCTGGCGCGAGGGATTGACGATGGCTGTTATGTCCTGGCCAACCCGAAGTGTGCGGCGGTTATAGCCCTGTCTGGCCAAGGTACTTACGTTGCTATTTTCAAAGCCCCAATTGACAACCTTACCGGCCGCGTCTTCGACGTCCATGAAAATGACCACGTGGGGATTGGCCCACCGGACTTCGGTTACCTGGCCCTCCAATGTGACCGGGTTCTGCATGTCGTATGCGTCCCCACGGCCGTGATGCGCTGAGAGAGGTCCGGCGGCTATTGAGAGGCCTGCGACCAGACCAAACACTGTGAGTAATTTTTTCATCGATATCCCTCTTGAAAGTCCTGGTCTCTTGATTTGTGTTTCCCCGGGTGAGGTCGGCTTAATGACAAGCGGCTGTTCTCATAAGTCCTGCCGTTATTTTACCTTACCCGCGATAGTATTTGTCGGTAGCTGAGCTTGTCAAGCGAAACCCTGTACAAGGCAGCCCGCGCCGATTCTGGGATCAATTGCTCATGACCGCAACTCGGCTCGACGTGTCCTGGAGGTGAATTATTGAGCGGTAGTGGGGCGGTGTGAAAAGGCGGCTGAATGCCGATTTGATCCAGTCATCTCCTTACGACTGACGCCTGGGCTCCGCCGCTTGATATTTGAATGCCGTCCGTCCGCACTGCGGGAACCGGGGCGGATCGTTCTCGCAGGATGCTGAAAAAGCCTTCCTTTGCTTTTTCAGCATCGCCACTCGCGAGGCGCGACTCCCTTGTGGCTCACATTTTCAACGGCTTGCGGCCGTCGAAAATGGCGGCACGTCCTGTGCCGCGGCGCAGGCTGTCGAAAAACTGAGTTTTTCAGCAGCCTGCTCGTGCGAGCTCGTGCGAGCTTCAACATTCCGTCGTCCCGAGGAGACCGCTCCATCCAGTATTTTGGCGCGGGCCGCCAGTGGTTCGGAAAGAATGTCCGATTGAACGACCGAGCGAAATCCTTCTCCCGGCCTCGGAGAATCAATTTGAAACTCAGGCATTATCCAAGGAGCAGACGGTCCGTGATGCCGCTATATATTATTTGACACCTAAAAGAGCGGAGGCATACGATGTCAACAATTTAACCCAGAGTGTTCAAGGTATAAGCGCGGTTCATATACTGATAAACGGCAAGGCATCGGAAACCGAGAGATCGGGAAATGCCGGCAATGTTCGGAAAGATTGAAGGAGCGTGTCTATGACAAAGTTTGCCTGTGTAATATGCGTGGCCATCGCGTTTGTTGCGACTGCTACCGCGCAGACCACCAACAGCGGTTACGAAGTCGCAACGTTCGGCGCACCTCCCGGCGGAGGGGCGTGGAGCGGCGACACGATCTCGGTCGCTGCCGACGGGGAGGGATCGATTCTTGCGCTCAGGAGGGCCGATCCGCCGGTTCTCGTTTTCAATCGCAACGGAGAACTCCAGGACAGCTGGGGGGATGGGCTGTTCCCGAACAACCACAGCGTCGATGTCGACCATGAAGGTTCGGTCTGGATTACGGACAGAACGAACAACATGGTCCACAAATTCACATTGGACGGGCAGCCGCTTCTGGCGCTCGGAACCAGGGGTGTGACCGGTGACAAGAATTCGAGGAATGCCTTTGACGGACCCGGAGATGTCGCCGTCGCGCCCAATGGCGAGATCTTCGTTCTGGACGGCAATGCCCGTATCGTGCATTTTTCGAAAGATGGAAGCTTCGTCAAGATCATTGGCGGCGTTGAGGGAACCGGACCGGGAGAATTCTCAGGAGCTCATGCGCTTGCGCTGGACACGGCCGGCCGGCTGCTCGTCGTAGACCGCCAGGACGAAGCGCTCAATCCCCGCATTCAGATATTCGACCAGGAAGGACGATTCCTCGAAGAATGGCCGCGGCTCGCCGGTCTGGCTCATCCCTCGGGAATCACGGTTGGGGCGGACGGTACTGTTTACATTTCGGAAAGTGACGACGCGAATATCACAATCGTGCGGGATGGAAAGGTCGTCGAATGGATCGCAGGTCTGGAAGCCCGGCCCCATAACATCGTATGGGACGCGGGCACCGGGGACCTCTACCTGGCCGATTCCAACCTACCCGGAGACATCAAGAAAGTAGCCAAAAAATGAATGGGGTCAGAGCTCTATTTACCCATTTTTCTCACTGCAGTGCCGGTGACAACGGAAGACAGCGCGTGGCTTCCCCCGTCGTACCCGTTTCGTTGTTGCCGGCTATTTCTTCGTGACCCTATTGATCTGTCCGGGCAAAAGCGTGTCTGCAAAGTAGAGTTCGCTGCTGCCCAGGTCCCACACAATGTTGTGGGGCCGAGCCTGAAGACCTCCAATTTCTTCGATCACTTTTCCGTCCTGCAACATCCAGATCGTACGGCCATCTGTATCGCCGATGTAGAGGGTGTCATCGCCGGTGATCGCGAGACCGGTCGGTCTGACGATGCCGAGCCCGGCCCAAATCTCTAAGAGCTCGCCATCCTGAGAAAAAAGTTGAATACGGGGGTCCCGCGCCTCCCTCTGCCAGTCGAGCACAATCAAGCGGCCTCTCGAGTCGATCCGGATTGCGTGGGGGGTATTGAATTCGCCCGGCCCGGTTCCCTGGACGCCGCCAATAGTCTTGATGAAGCTTCCATCCCTCGAAAATTGCACGATGCGTGAATTACCGTAGCCGTCGGTTACGAAGACATCGCCGTTTCTGGCAACGGCCACATCTGTGGGCCGATTGAAGGCAGTCGTGGAACTGTCGTCGCCGGTCACGCCTTTCGTTCCCAGCGCCATTAGTTGCTGCCCGTCCATCGTGAACTTGTAGACCATGTGGTCGGTCGTGTCCGTGATCCAAATATAGCCTTCATGGTCAACGTCAACGCTATGGATGTCGGGGAAGAGGTCCGTGCCCCAACTGTCGAGGAGGTCTCCTTCACGGTCGAAAATGAGAACCGGGGGTTGTGCACGTCGGAGCACGATGACGGAGCCGCGTCCGTCGGCAGCGATCGAGACCGTATCGCCCCACTCGTCGCCTTCCGGTGGCGTACCGAAGGACTCGACGGTGTAATCACTGTTTGTGGTGATTTGGGCCGAAACACTCAGCGCCAGTGAAAGGACGGCCGCTATCGTCCAGATGGATGTCTTCATGGGAACCCTCCGCAGATTATCCGGTCTAATAGGAAGCAATCGACTCGAGTCTGTGAGCATTCTGACTCGGTCGGATCGGACCTGTCAATCGGCCGCCGGCGACTCGATACGATCCATTAACCACCGCCTCTCACGTCGAACGCGGCGAAGCGCCAGCGCATACACGAGGAAAACACTTCGAGCGATATGTGCGAGATGCCGGAATTTTTGTCTGGGAGCGAAAGCGAGCGCTCCGGACCGCCGTTGTGGCAGTCCGGACAGCTTCTGACATATGTCGACTAGCTGAGCTTGAACAAGGCCTGGGCGTTGGTGCGCCCGATCTTCAGGCGGTCTGTTTCCGAAATGGGCGCCACGTCAAACCACTCGGAAGCCTCGATGGCATCCTCGAACGGATAATCGACGGAGAACAGAATCCGATCGGATCCGACCTCCAGCATTGCATCGACCATCGACTGGGTCCGGAAGTTGCCGCTCGTCGTGTGATAGAAATTCTCGCGAAGGTAGTCCGCCATCTTCTTCTTGGCGGGTATACCCCGAGGCGTTCTGGCAATACGGTGATCGACACGCCAGATCATATAGGGCAGGCCTTCTCCCAGATGCCCTAGTATGACGTTCACTTTTGGATAGTGGTCAAACAGCCCGCTTGCCATAAGACGCAGCGCGTGAAGCGAAGTTTCGGCTCCAAACGCCCATGCCGAACCCCGAAACCAGGGATGGTCCTTGTAAATCGCTTCCTGGCTGACGGGGTCGCGGGGATGCAGATAGAAGGGGACATCCAGTTTTTCAACCTCCGCCCAGAAAGGCATATAACGCGCGTCATCCAGATAGACGACCGCACCGGCTTCTCCGATCTCAGAGAAGCCGTTTACGTTTGCTCCCATGAAGCCCAGGTCCTTCACGCATCGATTCAGTTCAACGATGGCCGCGTCGGGGTCCTGCATCGGCAGGGCGGCGAAGCCTTTAAATCGATCACTCCGCTTTGCGACGGCTTCAGCCAGCACATCGTTGGCTTTCTGTGCCAGTGCAATCGCTTTGTCGGCTTCAGGAACCCCCTGCACCGCCGGATTGTGCAGCGATATGATCGACAACTCAATTCCGTGCTTATCCATCTCTACGAGCCGGAGGTCCCCAAGTTCGAGCAGACGGCGACGCATGTCATTCCACGCCGCGAACCAAACACTGTATAGTTCGTCTCTGAGCGTTTCTTCGAGCGCGAAATGCTCTTCCAGGGCAATCTTGCCTTCCATTATTTCAATTCTCCGATTTCAATTTAGGTGATTTAGACGCCTTGTTCCTATTGACGTGCTGCGTTCGGGTGCGATGGAACCTCAAACCTCGGCCAAACCTGAACCGCGACGGCGACAATAACCCGTAATCATAGGTCGTCGCGTGGATTGAGCCAAGGGGAAATCGTCGTCCAGGCAAGGCTCTTGTGATTCGGTGCCGCCGCCCCGTTTGGAGATTGGCCTTCGACTCCGCCTTCGCGGTCTTCCGCGCCGTCTTCTTCGTCCTCGACGCAAGCCCGATTCCAGGCAACCGCGCAAATCGGGCACGCGGTCGGGGGAGTTGACCGATCCGACACCCCCAGTCTGTAGCGAGAGTCGCTGTTAACAGCAGGTGCACCCTATTCGGTCACAACATTTCCGGGAGCCGTGCGCTCATAGACCGCACCTACAGTCTGAATCGGATGTTGGTCACGGTTTGGTCAAAGCTGCGGCGGCCCTGTCCCTGCCTTATCGGGGCTATCTAGGGACGACCTGCTTGATCTGTCCGGCTGGGCCTGCGGCTTCCGCCCCGAACAATGTAACGGGGTCTGCAAACTAGAACACGCCGGTTTCCGGGTCCCTGGCGAGGTTGTGCGGCCGGCCGTTGAGGCCCGCGATCACATCGACGATCACTCCGTCTTTCAGGACCGTGATCGAGCCCTGATCCGTGTCCGAAATGTAGACTGTGTCTTCGCCGTCGATCACCAGTCCTGCCGGCCGCTGGCCGCCGATATCGGTCCACTGTTCGAGGAATGTCCCATCCGGGGCCAAGACCTGAACCCTCGCACCGCCCGACGTGATCTGGCGGTCGAGAACCAGCAGGCGGCCGCGCGAGTCAATCGCGATGCCGTGAAGCAGATCGAACTGTCCAGCTTCAGGTCCTTTCGTTCCGCCGATGATCTGGATCAGGCGTCCATCTTTCGAGAAGTGCATGATGCGGGAGTTGGTATAGCCGTCCGCAACGAAGATATCGCCGTTCCCAGCAACGGCGACGTCACTGGGCCGGTTGAACGCAGTTCGTGAGGCATTGTCACCGGCCACGTCTTTCGTTCCCAGTGCCATCACCTGCTCACCTTCGACCGTGTACTTGTAGACCATGTGGCTGTCCCGGTCCGTGAACCAGAGGAAGCCTTCAGAGTCGATGTCGACGCTATGCGCATCGGGAAACATGCCGGTGCCCCAGGTCTTCTGGAGCTCTCCCGCGTGGTTGAAGTATAGGACCGGTGGATCCGAAGCTCGAAACACGACGACGAATCCTTCGCCATCGACCGCGACCGATCGGGGCAGGTGCCAAACGTCCTGTCCGGGAGGAGGGGCGCCAAACTGGCTGGATTCGTACTGTCCGTTCGTCGTAACCTGGCCTAATGCAGTGGATGCCAGAGCGAACACGACTGGAAGCAGTACGCTATGTTTCTTCATGGAGTCCTCTGTTAGTGGCGTTGTCGCATTCGCTGACGGCTTCGAAACGAGCTGAGATTGGTTCCAAAAAAGGCTCAGCCGGATTCAGCCCGATCGTGTAAGCTCCAGTTTCAGACTTGAGGAGACGGGTCAAACTCATAGGTCAGGAGGTCACGATGAAGAAATCATTCCCGTTTTTCGTTTTGGTTGCGGGACTGTTCATAGCCGTCTTACCGTTACTCGCCCATCATGGTCGCGGCAATACGTACAATTCCAACGAGATCGTCACATTGCAGGGCATTGTAACCGAATTGGCGTGGCGCAATCCCCATGTGGTTCTTTATGTCGACGTCACGAACGAGAACGGTCAGGTTGAAAATTGGGGTCTTGAAAGCATGAACGTCAGCAGTCTGGGCCGACGAGGCTACAGCCGGAATACACTCCGGGCCGGTCAGGAAGTGACCGCAAAGTTCAATCCCGCGTATTCGGGTGCCCCCAGGGGGGTTATCCGGACGATCATCATGGCCGACGGTACAGAAGTACTGCAGTTCGGTGGCCCGATCGACGACTAGACTCGGTTTGGACCTTGCATCAGTAGTGTCCCAACGTTTAGATGGGCGTCGCCCATAGGTTATTGAGAATGGTCATGTTAGATCGGCTGAGAGCCAAAATCGATTTGAATTTGATTGCGTACTGGCGGCATCCTTCCGCGACTTTGCGGCAGGAGGCGGCCTATGAATTCCGGCAAGACGATCTTCTCTCAGCTGATGGACTTTCTTCCCCGTCAAGACTTTCGTCGATGCGTCGATCGCTACCGTGGCAACTACAAACTCCAACGTTTTTCCTGCTGGGATCAGTTTCTGTGCATGGCGTTCGCGCAATTGACCTACCGGGAGAGTCTGCGCGATATCGAAGCCTGTCTGCGTTCGGCTGGCACGAAGCTTTATCACATGGGCATTCGCAGCCGCGTCTCCCGCAACACCCTTGCGAATGCGAATCAGGTGCGCGATTGGCGTATCTATGCCGACTTCGCCCAGACGCTGATCTCCATGGCTCGCGAGCTCTATGTTGGCGACAGTTTCGGTGTCGACCTCAAGCAGACGGTTTACGCACTCGATGCCACAACGATCGATCTGTGTCTTTCCCTGTTCCCGTGGGCACGCTTCCGCAAGCACAAGGGAGCTGTCAAACTGCACACGGTTCTGGATCTGCGCGGCAATATTCCTTCCTTTATCCTGATTACACACGGCAAAGTTCACGACCTCCATCTTCTGGATCAACTCGCCTTCGAGCCCGGAGCCTTCTACATCATGGATCGCGGTTATCTGGATTTCCGGCGCCTGTACAAAATCAGTGTCGCGGCGGCGTTCTTCGTGACACGCGCGAAAAAGAATTTCGTCTTCAATCGTCTTTATTCACTCGATGTGGACAAGTCCACCGGAGTCCTCAGCGATCAGATCATCAGCCTACGCGGCTTTTACTCTCGCAAGCGCTATCCAGAAAAACTCCGCCGCATTCGCTTTCTCGATCGAGAGCACAACAAGTACCTCGTCTTCCTGACCAACAATTTCGCGCTGCCAGCGGCGACCATTGCCCAACTCTATCGCTGCCGCTGGCAGGTCGAACTGTTCTTCAAGTGGATCAAACAGCACCTACGCATCAAGGCGTTCTACGGCACAACCCCCAATGCGCTGAAGACTCAAATCTGGACCGCCATCTCGGTCTATTTGCTTGTTGCCATCGTGAAAAAACGGCTCAATGTCAACGCCAGTCTCTACCGAATTCTCCAGATCGTCAGCGTCACCGTTTTCGAAAAAACGCCCCTTTTAAAGGCCCTTTCCGCCCTCGACTATCAAGATTCAGACTCGGAGAACTCCAAACAACTGAATCTATTCAACTAACGTTGGGACACTACTGACCTTGCATCAGTAAAAACGTATTCGCCGTCAGAGGTCCTTGTCGGCACCGGGCACGGGTCCTGTTGAGTTGGAGAGACGCTGGCAGCGGAGCGGTAGAAACTCAAACCTCATCCCTGACTGTCTGATAATGGAGAATCAAGAATGCGAAATCGTTCGGTAGGTTTGATGCAGGCCCTGGTGACGGTATTGTTCTTTTCGTTAGCAGCCGGGGCCTGTTCCGAGATGCAACCGGAACAGCAGCCTGAGCCGACTGCAACGGGACCGTTTGACCCACATGATTTTTCCGGGATCTGGCTGGGGCGGGGACCCCGACCCAACGATCCCCCTCCCCTTACGGCGGCCGGGATGGAGATGATCAGTGATCGTCGCCCGGACTACCTCGTCGACGTGCCCTCTGACGGAAACGACCCCATGTACCAGTGCAATCCGCAAGGCTTTCCCCGCCTTGGGTGGGACGAGAATGAACCCTTCGAATTCATTCACGTTGAAGGCCGGATACTGCAGAATTTCCAATGGGACCGAACGGTTCGGGAAATCTGGATGGACGGGCGGGAACTGCCCTCGGGTGACAACCTCGATAACATCGGTCCGAACTGGTACGGCCATTCGGTTGCCGAATGGGATGGCGATACGCTGGTTGTCAACACCACGGGATTTAATGAAGACGCGTGGCCTGACGAGTTCGGTAATCCTCTCGGTTTCGACGGTCGGGTTGTAGAACGATACAGGCGGATCGATGCCGACACGATAGAGGGTCAGGTTACGATCGACGATCCCAATAACTATACCGAGCCATGGACACATGAACCCCCGACTCTCTTCAATCGGCTTCCAGAAGAAGAAGTTACCTATTTCGGGTGGTACGGGTTGTATTCAGGAGTCACGGATGCGATCTGCGCGCCGATGTACGAACTCGGAGATTTCAACGCAAGACAGCGCGATCCCGCGATCTTCGGGACCAACGAATAAGGGATGATTCAGCTGAAAACAATTTCTCGTGTGCGCTCATAGAGTGCACCTACAGTGTTGATGAGATTGAAGTTGCTGGCGGATCTGCCGGCTACTTCTTTACGATTCTTCTGACCATGCCGCCGGGTGTCATGGTATCGGCCAGGTACAAGGCGCCCGTTTCCGCATCTCGCGTGATGTTGTGCGGTCGAGCCTCGAGTCCTGTGATCTCATCGATAACGCGACCGTCCTTCACGACTTTAATCGTCTGACCATCGGTGTCGCCGATGTAGAAGGTGTCGTTGTCATCCATCACGAGTCCGGATCCCATCGTGAGGCCGAGATCGGCCCACTCTTCGATGAACGTACCGTCCTGAGCCCAGACCTGAAGGCGCGGGTGGTCGGAATGACCGTCCATGACAATCAGGCGGCCGCGGGAATCGATTTGGACTCCGTGGACTTCTTCGAATTCGCCGGGCGCCGATCCAGCGGTGCCGCCTATGACCTTTATGAATGCGCCATCTTTCGAGAAGTGCACGACGCGGTTGTTGTCGTAGCCGTCCGCCACAAAGATGTCGCCGTTTGCGGCAACAGCGACGTCACTGGGCCGGTTGAAGGCGACCCTGGAGCTGTTGTCGCCCCTGACGCCTTTGGTTCCAAGTGCCAGAAGCTGTTCGCCGTCCATCGTGAACTTGTAGACCATCTGGCCATTTCGGTCGCCGATCCATACGTAGCCTTCGTGGTCGATATCGATGTTATGGGTGTCGGTGAACAAACCCGTTCCCCAGGCCTTCTGGAGTTCTCCTTCGCGGTTGAATACAAGAACGGGAGGCTCCGAGCGACGTAAGACGAGTATCGAACCCTTGCCATCGGCGGCCACCGAAATCGTGTCTCGGTCTCGCCCCGTTGCGTCTTCGTAGGGCGGGTCACCAAAGGGCGTGACCTCGTAGTTGGGGTTCGTGGTCTGGGCGGAAACACCCACAGCGAGGGTTAAGACGACCACTGTCACCCAGATGGACTTTTTCATGGAGACCTCCGTCGATTGGACTGGTTTGTTTTAAGAAAGAGAGCTCAATTTGGAAGCATTCTGGCTCGGCCGGCTTGGGACTGTCAAACGTTTAGCGTGCAAGGGGAGTCGCGCAGCGGATTCAGGTCCACGCGGATTTCGGTTCAGAATCGGTGCGTGTAAGTCAATTTCGTAGTGGCGCTGCGGTCTAGAGTGACCCAGTCGGTTCCCGGAATTTCCAGCCAGTTGTGCGCGTATACAAAGTATAAGTTGTTGCCCGGACGCAGAATCCATCGAAGCCGGGACTGCCAGCCAAGGATGTGGCTGACTGAATCGTGTTGCAGGTTGTTGATCAGGGAGATCGACGGGCTGAACTGCGTGTTCGCGTTGAGCCGCAACACGCGTGTCGAAAAACTACCTTCCGACAGTTCGATGCGATTCCACTCGTTGTTCACATTGATCAGGACACCCGCTATCGGCCGGATGCCGACACTCAAATCGAAGTTCCGGCGGTGTCCCGAGAAAAAACCTCCGTTTTCATACTGCGTGGTGAGAGATAAGGCACGCCGATCCGCAGTTGAAACCGTCAGGCGGTAGCGGGTGAAATTGTATGCCCCGTCAGCGGGGAGCACCACGTCCGGTGATATCTCGAAGTCTCGTTCCAGAAACTCGTATGTGGGTGTGAGGGTGAATCGGATGCTGTCTCCGGACTGAAAGTAGACATCCGCCCGGATCGGTGTCGTCCGCGTGAGCGTACGGTTTTCGAGATCCGTTGTCAGGCGCAGGCCCCCATCAAACAAGAAATTGCGGACATAACGGCTATCGGCTGGCCGCGGCAAAAACCCCACAGCCGGACGGTAGTGTCTGACCCCTCGACGGTCGATAAAACCGACGGCGGGGTTGTGGCCTGCCTGTACTTCGCGGACCGATACGCGCGCATCCCACATTTCGTTTGGATAGTCGAGCCGGAAGCCGAAGTTCGCGCCTCCGGCTTCGGCGGCGGCGGTCGTGTTCCAGACGTAGTAACCGCTCAGTTCCAGGTTCTCGTTTCCCCGAAAGCTGGATGTGCGCAAGGTAAAATCGGCTCCGATCGTGTGGCGGTCCGAGACGTTAGTGTCTCGCTCCGCTCTCCGTGTGTAGATCAGGCCTGCGTAGGACTGCAGGAAGAAGTTTGTTTTGGTCCGCAAGACGGTAAAGTCTTCGCCAACCAGGTCGTCCGAGCTTGCAGTGCGGACATGGATCAAGCCGATGTCTCTCGATGCGATCTGACCCGTCAGCTTTGCACCATATTCGATCCGCTGTGGCTGTCCGTCAACATCAAGTCCGATCCGGCGGCTGAAGAAAGGTGTCACGGCGCCGGGGTCATTCGCAAAATCGAAAACGGTGGTTCCCTCGAGGAAGAACAGTCGCCTCTCAGGAAAAAACAATGGAAAGCGTGTCAGGTTCACCCGCCGCTGATCGACCTCGGTTTCAGCGAAGTCCGTGTTTATGGTGAACTGTCCTCTGAGCGAGGGTGTAATGGCGTAAGTGAAATCGACACCACCATCTCCCTCGAATTCGGATTCGCGGTTGCGTCCGGGAGCATCGACGTATTTTCCGGACACATAAGGCTGCACGTCGAGTCCCACACCCTGACTGACATCGGAAATTCCTTCGAGCAGCCCGGAATTCGCCAGTCGATTCAAGCCCTGGTTGCGCGCCCATCCTGTCCAGAGACTTTCCTCCTCCTTGCGCCGGATTGTCCGTTGGAAGTTCACACCCCACGCCGGTGCGTTTGGATTGAAGTTCAGGGTCCGGAACGGGATTTCAATTTCGAGGGTCCATCCGATTTCGCTGACCTGAACCTCTCCGTTCCATATGCCGTCCCAGGCGCGGCCCGTATCGCTGGTGTTGGTGGCGTTGCTGGAACGGATCAGAGCGTCTCCCAGTGAGCCATTGGGATTCATTTCAAAATAATACGCAGAACGGGCATCGAGATAGGTATCGAATGTCCACATGAACCGGTCATCGGCGGACAGAGCCGCGTCGCGCTGCATCGTGTTCGCTATGACGCCTTCGGGCTCCGAGTCGTAACAGACGACACCCATGTAGAGAGTGTCGCCACTCAACAGGAAGCGGACCTCGGTGCGTTCAGTGGCGGGTTGGCCCTGGTCGGGATCTTGTTGGATGAAATTCATGGCCGGAACCGCGCGCCCCCATACGGCTTCATCGAGACGGCCGTCGATCTCAAGGGTTTCGCCTTCGGCCAGGCGGAGGGCGCGTACTCGCGGTCGATCCTGGTAAATGGAGAGATCATCCGTCGGTGTTGACCCAGCCGTAGGATTCCCATTTTGTGCACGTAATCCGTGAGACAGGGAAAGCGATATCAAGCAGACAAAGATGATTCTTCTAATTTTCACGGTAGCGCCTCAGAGGACCGAGTCAGCGGTCAACAATCCCACTGACGCCCTTTAACGTCAATACCGAAAGCTGTGAGGCTGACCGGGTGCGGTGCATAAGGCCCTTACTCAAGCCAGTGGCGAGCGAGAAACTGTTGTCCTCGGTCCCCGATACCGCTACCATCGCCGACAGTTTTTGACGGTGAGATTAACCAGGGAGGAAGCCCGATGCGAATGGACAAATGGGTGATTGGTTTACTGTTGGTCGTGTGCGGTCCACACCCCTTGGGGGCACAGGGGACCGAACCGTTGACGCTCGAATATATGCTCGATCGCGACAGTCCCGAGGCCCGCGCGCAGCGCCCCCCCGACATGCCGTTTCCAGCCCACAAGATAGTTGGAAATATATACTTTGTGGGTGAGAGCAGACACGCGTCTTTTCTGATCACGACGCCCGAGGGACACATTCTCATCAATAGCAATTACGAACGAAACCTGCCCTGGATTCGCGAATCCGTTGAACAGTTGGGGTTTCGCTTCGACGACATCAAGATCGTGCTTGGCAGTCACGCGCACGCGGACCATATGG
The DNA here is from genome assembly GCA_965218085.1 of Terriglobia bacterium. Taxonomy (GTDB): domain Bacteria; phylum Acidobacteriota; class Terriglobia; order 20CM-2-55-15; family 20CM-2-55-15. The sequence continues at coordinate 3,160,589 of CBDCKF010000002.1, forward strand.
AGGGCGATGCGCTTGTTCAGGAATTGACCGGCGCCCAGGTGATGGCACTGGACCTTGACGTTCCGGCGCTGCAGCAGATCCGGCCGGGTGGAAAACCGCACCCGATCGATCGGGTTCTGCACGAATTCGATCGAGTGACCCTGGGTGACACCACGCTGGTAGCCCGCCTCACCGCAGGACACACGCGAGGCTGTACGTCCTGGACGACAGAAGCGATCGAAGGCGGCAGGACCTACGACGTCGTCATCATGGGTTGCATCGGCGCGAACGGCCGCATCGTCCTGGTCGACAACGAGGACTACCCCGAAATCGCGGACGATTTCAAACGTACATACGCGTTGCTCCGCTCTCTCGATGCCGACGTGTTCATGGGTTCGCACAACGATCACTACAATATGATCGAGAAACATGCAGCCATCGGGAGAGGTCCGAACCCTTTCATTGATCCCGAAGGTTATCTTCACGCAATAGACAACTACGAGAAGGTGTTCAACTACAAGTTGGAGGAGCAGTCAAAGACTGCGGGAGCGGGTCGATAGTCGAGCAGCCTGTCGTAAAGCTGAATGGGCGTTCTATGAGGACTCGTCTTTCGAAGTTAATGAATTTTGAGGCACGAAACACCTGAGATTTCAGCGTTTCCGATCTCGTAGAGCGTCAATGTAGCATCAGGATTGCAGGTGCCCGCGGCGAAAGAGCAGACTGCGATGGGTCAGCGCCAGCGGCAAGGTAGTACGAATGCATGGCCGGGATCCGCGATGGGGATTCATCGTAAGCTCGCAAACAGCGAGAATACCGTCAAGGCAACCTTACCCTTTCTTCGGTTTCTGAAAGCAATTTAAGATTATCCAGATTTCCACCAACGCAGTCTCGCCGGTCGCGTTCGCCCGGATCGTGCGATGAAATCGCAGAGGGTGGCCCAATTGTCATTGCGAAACCGCTCTTGCCTTGACTATCCTTTTGCTACATCGATTCACGGGCAGTTCGGAAGAAAATTCAGCCGGTTCTAACAGTAGGGTCGCGTAGTTCGAGGCGATTTTTTCGGACTCATCCGTCATCTGAAACACGTCGGATCGCATTCCCCGGGGTGAGTTTGCGGAAATGCCAGTTCCAGGTGCACAAAGCTATTCCATGCTGAAATTTCGAGGGTGTGCGGGCTGTGTCGGGGCGATAGTAGTGATTTGTCTTTTAACGCCCTCAGTTGACCGCGCTCATGGCAGTCCCGCACAAGACGACGTAAGCGCCAGCACCCACAGGATCCTTGCGCAAAGACCGGGTAGTGCTTCCGCAGATTTATCGCAGCTCGCAGAAGATAGCGATGTTCACGTTAGACAGGCTGTTGCGCGAAACCCGATGACTCCCCGGGAACTCCTGGTACAGCTTGCAGAGGATATGGATGTTCTAGTCAGACAAGCTGTTGCCCGGAACCCGCGTACTCCCCCGGAAGTCTTGGCACAGCTCGCAGAAAAGTTGAACACGAGCAAGGCTGTTGCGCAAAACCCGCGTACTCCCCCGGAAGTCTTGGCGAGACTCGCAGAAAGCCCATATTGGGATGTTAGAGATTTTGTTGCGCAAAACCCAGTTACTCCTCCGAAGGTTTTGGCACAGCTTGCAGAACGGAATGAATTGGACGCTAGAAGGGCGAACGCGCGAAACGTGCGTACTTCGCCGGAAGTCCTGGCGCAACTCGCGGAAGAGAAGGATTGGGACACGAGGAGTGCTGTTGCGCAAAACCCGGGTACGTCCCCGGAAACCCTGGCGGAGCTTGCAGAAGATCACGATTTGGACATTAGAAGGGCTGTTGAGCGAAACCCGCGTACTCCCCCCGCTGTCTTGGCGCAGCTTGTAGAACGGAATGAATTGGACGCTAGAAGGGCGAACGCGCGAAACGTGCGTACTTCGCCGGAAGTCCTGGCGCAACTCGCGGAAGAGAAGGATTGGGACACGAGGAGTGCTGTTGCGCAAAACCCGGGTACGTCCCCGGAAACCCTGGCGGAGCTTGCAGAAGATCACGATTTGGACATTAGAAGGGCTGTTGAGCGAAACCCGCGTACTCCCCCCGCTGTCTTGGCGCAGCTTGCAGAACAGAAGGATTGGGACACAAAGCGTGCTGTTGCGCGAAATCCGGGTACGTCTCCGGAAATATTGGCGGAGCTTGCAGAAGAGAATGATTCGACCATTCGAAGGGCTGTTGCGCGAAATCCGGGTACTCCGCCGGCGACCTTGGCGCAGCTTGCAGAAGAGAACGATTCGGTCATTCGAAGATCTGTTGCGCGAAATCCGGGTACTCCCCCGGAAACCTTGGCGCAACTCGTAGAATACGACGCCGGGTATAGAACTGCTGTTGCGTGAAACCCGAGCACTCCCCCCGGAGTTTTGGCGCAGCTCGCAGAAGATACCGATTTAGAGGTGGTCGATCGCGTCGCACTAAATCCGGGCACTCCCTCGGGAGTACTAGCCCTTATCGCTTCTTTCAACCAGACCCACGGCGATAGTAACGTTTGGGGCAATTGGGCTACGTCCAGCGCCACACTCGCTGGAAATACCGGAGTGACCCCGAACCCTCGCTATCCCATCCTTCGAGAGATGCTCGCCCCAATCCTTTCGGTTAATGACGACATCGCTTATACGATGAAGATCTACAGAGACGGGCGGGCCTACAATACTGTGTATGGGAAGGAGATGCTGCGGAAACAGAACTTGATCTTGAAGATCTATCGACGCACGCAGACTGGATTTCGCCTGCTCGACCGTAAGGTTTTCAGCCAGGACTTTCCTCAATCCATCCATGATCGTCCCGATCTGGACTTTCGCATCTTTGTCGTTGCAGATTGGATTCAAGCTTGGCAGCAGAGGCTCGCCGCCTCTGTCGGGCACTGAGTCTTAAACCTCACCTCGGGAAAATCCGCTTTGGGGAGCCCGTCGTTTTCATGGAGAACTCCTGGAACTCGGGAATGATATTTCCCAAGCGTCCGTGGCCGAATCAATGATCGGCATCCAGAACCGCCGTCTCACACACGGCGATCATTCCTGAAGAATCACCTGTCCCAGATCGTCTCAGCCGATGTCCTCTCCGTACTCACGACCGCGTTCCACATTGTGAATGGCTTCGTCACGCTCGCTGCACGACCGCTAGGACATGAGTGCCAAGGCGTTCCGAGACATCAATAGGACTGCCTTTTCGTGGGCCTGGACTATAGAATCTTGGGGTACCTGTAGACGGGATTTCGGCGACTCCTCTAACGATCGGTCGACGGAGACTGGGAAATGATGACCATGGAAAGGGTTTCATGCTGACGAACGCACCAATGGGTGAAAGAACAGACGACAGGGGACCTGGAATATGAATCTCGCCGGGGTTGCTGTTCTCGGTATTATCGTTGCTGCCACGACCGCCTTCGGACAGTTGACCGGCCGCAATCCCGTCGACCGGTTGAAAGAACAAGTGTCAATGGCACTGGCCGATGTGCAGGAACCTCTCACCCCGGTTCAGGAAAGACAGTTAGCGCTGCTCATCGAAGAGGAGCGTCAGGCTGCGGAAAACCTCTTTGGCGTCACGTGGGATTTCAGCCAGGGACCGCCGCAGGGCGAACAGCGCGATCAGGCGCTGGCCGGCATTCGATGGATGTACGACGAGCTCAAAAGGAAGCTTCCCGCCTATATGACGGACGCCCAAAGAGTCGCCTGGGAAAGCTACGACAGCAACGGCGCATCCGAAATTGACGATTTCCTAGACTCGGGTGCACAAATCGGAAGGATTCAGCAGATTCGTGTGACCAATAACGCCTTCAATGTCGAAACGGCTAACGCAACCGGGGCGAGCGGCCCGACCGGAGGCGGCGCAAAAACAGAAGTGATCGAGCGCGGCGGCGTAGGCGCGTTTCACGGTAGCTTTGCATCGACGTTTCAAGACGAGTCCCTGAACGCCAGAAACCCGTTCGCCGCGAACAAGCCACCTTACTATGAACGGACAATTGACGGGAATGTCAGCGGTCCGGTCATTCGCGACCGGCTCTCGCTCAATTTCACGGTGAGCGACAACAGGCGGGAGAACGTCGGGACCGTCAAGGCGGAAACCCCGGACGGGCCGTTTTCCCTTGGCGTCACCCGGCCCACGGTAAACCGATCCTACGACGTGAAAAACTTACTGCAGCTAAACAACGCCCATTCTCTGAATGTAGGTTTCCAGTTCGCTACGAGCGACAGCAGGAATGAAAACGTCGGCGATTTCTCGTTGCCCGAAAGGGCTTCCCGCACACAGTTGCGGAACCACATGATCGATATCCGCGATATCTGGATACTGTCGGACCGAAGCGTGCATGACGTTCGCTTCAAGTGGCATAGAGATCATAGCGAGACGATTCCAGCCAGCAATGCGCTGGCAATCACGGTCAAGGACGCCTTCAATGGCGGCGGTGGACAGAACCGGACCCGGGTCGACGGGGATACTTACGAACTGTCCAATCTGATCTACTATGCCGGTGAGAAGCTGACAATGCGGAGCGGAGTACAGGCCTGGCACCGGAGGGAACGCTTTTTCTCTGAAGATAATTTCTTCGGCGAGTTCATTTTTTCCGATCTTGCGAGTTTCCGGGCGGGAAAGCCGCTCAAATACAGGATTACGTGTTGCGACCCCTTGTTTCGAATGAGCCAGACACAAGTGGCGTTTTTCTCTCAGAACGACTTCAGGTTGACCAACACATTCACGCTGATGCTCGGTGCGCGCTACCAATTTCAAACCAACATTGGTGATCGGAATAACTTTGATCCACGAATCGGGTTTGCATACGCGATCGGAAACGCGACTGTCATCCGCGGGGGCGCTGCAGTTTTTACTCAATGGGTGCGCGCCGATGATATTCGAAGGTTTCGTCGGGTGGATGGCGACCGACTTTACGAAATCCAGATTGATAATCCGGGATGGCCAGACCTGTTCGCGTCGGGTAGCATCCGCCCTCGATCCCGCCGTGTGCTGGAGCCTGATATCAGATCAGCGTACTACCTGACGTCACAGATAACGCTGGAGCGCAGCCTGCCCAACAATATGTTTGTCACAGTTTCCTATGATATCAATCGCGGTCTCAGGCCAGTCCGAACCCGGGACATCAATGCGCCACTTCCAGAAACCGGCATCCGACCATTGCCTGACCAGGGCCAGATCGTTCAACTCCAGGGCACCGGTTTGTCCCTACAGCAGCACCTCAAGGCGACCATGCGGCAACGTTTCAGCATCTTCAATGTCACCGCAAGCTATACGTATTTCCATGGAAACTCCGACCAGGAGGTCGACGCCAGGAGGGGTCGCGAAGTAGCGCTGCCTGCCAATAGCTACGACCTCGGCCAGGAATGGGGGAATACAGGCCGGCCGAGCCACATGTTCGGTGCTAGCGTGAATTCAAGATTTCCGCTGGATGTTTACCTGACCACTGCAATCCATGCCATCAGTGGCACCTATTACACGATCACAACGGGTCGGGACGACAATCAGGATGGTGCAATCAATGACCGACCGTCCGGGGTTCCCAAGAACAGCGAGGTCGGGCCTCACTTTTTCGATGTCAGCTTCAACATCTCCAAGGCGTTTGAATTGAATCGCGGAGGTGCCTTTCCGAGCGCATCCAACGCGGCAGGCTCCGCGCCCCAGGTGAACGTCTTCGCCAACCTGAACAACGCGTTCAACATGACACATCCCGGCAGACCCAGCGGTGTGATGACTTCACCCTTTTTCATGAGATCCTTCAACGCGACCTCACCCCGTACTATCGAAGTCGGCATGAGATTCCAGTTCTGAATGCTGCTTTGACGATTCCTGCCCAGCGAGGCCACCATGATTGCTCGGCAGCTTCTGATCCAGCCCAACGGTGCGAAGTCTCACCGCCATGGATCCCACCTGAGGGACGGCTTCCCGACTGACGAGCGATTCTTTGTTCTCTTGTTCGTGTTTGATCGCCAACACGGCTGATCTTCGGTCCCGCCTTGCACATTATTTATGAGGGAGAAAGTGTCCGAGCGACATTGGCACAGACGTTCGCTAGGAGGTTCCAGTAGCGGGGAAACGAGTTGACAGCTAAACCGTCGCGGACTAGCATCCAAAGCAACCGGAAATTGGACAATCTGAGGGCCTTGGCGAGACACGTCGGGCGTCCGGTAAGAATCACGATCTTCACGACCTAAACACGATAAGGTCCAGCTGGGGAGTTTCGAATATGCGAATTCGGTGGGTGGTGCCACTCTTTATATGGGCGTTTTTTCTTTCGTTGGGAGTCCTTGCTGTCCCCGAAATCTCGTCGGGGCAGGCGGAGTCCGTAACGACAGCGGGTGATTTTGATCCGCGGGATCTCACCGGATACTGGATCGGGCGAACGCCTCGAGATAACGATCACCCTCCGCTGACGCAGGCGGGTATCGCGATGATGGCCGGGCGCATTCCGGACTCCCAGGCTGAAAACGCGGCCGAGAGTAACGATCCGATGTATCAGTGCAATCCTCAGGGTTTTCCGCGGCTGGTGTGGGAGGAAAACGAACCCATCGAATTTGTCCACACCGACGACCGGGTGCTTCAGTTTTTCCAGTGGGAGCGTACGCTACGCGAACTGTGGTTGGACGGGCGGGAACTGCCCTCGGGTGAGAACCTCGAGAGCCTTGGACCGGCCTGGTACGGACACTCAGTTGCCGAGTGGGAGGGAGACACGCTCTTCGTCGTTACCACCGGTTTCGATGAGAGAACGTGGATCGATGTGAACGGCAATCCGTTGGGCTTCGAAGCGCGGATATACGAGCGGTATACGCGGACCGGCGTCGACACCATAGAAGGTCGGGTGGTCGTCCTTGACCCGGAGAACTACACCGCACCCTGGGCCCCTCTGCCGACCATCTTCACGCGAATGCAGTCCGATAACGTGAACTATTTCGGATGGAAAGGATTGTACTCGGGCCTTACGGAAGCGATCTGCGCGCCGATGAACGAGTTGGGGAACTTCAACCTCAGAATTCGTGATCCTGGCATATTCGGGACTGACAACTAGGTAGTGCGTCCCGCGAAGCTGCGCTCTGAAATCATCCCCCATTATAGCGGCCGCTATCTGCTTACAATCGGAAGAGAAGGCGCGTGGATTCGGTCGATGTTCCCATCGCGAGGCCGCGGGATGGGCGTTACGAATTCAGGGTCGTAGGACGTATCCATTACGTTTCCGTCTTTTATGACCATCCGGACGTTTCGTGTCGCCGAGATGTCGTCGAGTGGATTGCCTTCGACCACCGTAATGTCCGCCAATTTTCCTGCTTCGAGGCTGCCCAGGTCCGTCTCTTGACCGATCGATTCCGCGCCCCACAGAGTTGCGCCCTGTATCGCTTGCATCGGCGACATGCCGATGTCGACCATCATCTGCATTTCGTAGTGCAGGCTGAGACCCGGCATGTAGCCCGAATCTGTGCCTCCCGCGATTTTCCCGCCCGCCTGTACAAACCGCCGCAGAAATTCCGCCACCTTCGTGAAGCCTTGGATGTCGGCGCGTCCACGGGGCCGCGTCCAGGGTTCGCGGACGGTGTCGGGCACGAACGCCAGGCCGGGATCCCGGATAAGCTCTCTCGCGGCGTCCGCCCATTCCCGTGCCCGAGGCGTTGAGGCTCCCCAACGTACGAACAGAGTTGGGTTCGCGTAGACGCCCTGCCGGACCATCAGTTCGATCAGGGGGTCGAGGAGTTGCGTGTCCATCTGACTTTCGGGGCTCGATCCCTGCTCTGGGGAGACTTCCATCCCGGCTAGGATCGCCCGCCCGACAGTGTCGGTATGTTCCATGTATTTGAGCCCAATCTCGGCCGCGATCTCCATGTTCTCGGAATGCCCGACCACGACGACCCCGGCGCGGGTTGCCTCTTCGAGAATGGCTCGCAACTGGTCGAGGGTCAGGTCCAGGTCCACCTTGAGGATATCGACGCCCTTGGCGAGTAGCGTGCCGACATATTCCAGGGCTTCGTCAACGGTCTGGAGGGCGACCCCGGGGCTCACGGAACCGTCGGAGGAGGTCCGGGCATAGGCGCCAAAGTTCCGGCTAGGCGAGGTCTGTGTGGAACTCTCTCCGGCCGTTGGCCCACCGGCGGCGATGCCGGACACGAATAGCCTGGGACCTTTGATCCTTCCGTCTTCAAGAGCATCCCGCAACGCAATGCTCCAGCTCGTGTAGTTGTTCGTGTCTGCGATGGTCGTCACTCCATGCGGCAGGAACATCGGCAACATATGGTCCCGGAGGTGAATGTGGGAGTCGACGAGTCCCGGAAGTATCGTCCGGCCTCGAGTGTCGATGACCTGAGCGTCGGGTGGGTAGGACACCTGCTCCTCTGTACCCACTGTGCGAATTCTGGACCCTTCGACCACAACCACAGCATCGCGGATCGGCGGTCCCCCGGTGCCGTCGATCAAAGTTCCCCCCTCAAGGACGAGAGTCTGGCCGCCGGCGGACACGCCACCTGCCGTAGAGATCAGTAAGACTGCAAAGATGAACTCCCTATATGTCGTCACGATTCCAATCCTCCCAACTCCTTCATGGAACGACCCACACTGGGGCACCTACTGGAACTATCTCCGGGTGCGAACTGCATCAAGTGCGGGTCAAAACGGGATTATCCAGAGGCCTCCCCTGAAACGCAAGCACAGAACCACTTTGTATCATCAAATCAACGGAGTATGTTCCAACCCGGTGGCGGGGATGGCGGCTCCGTCAACCGGATTCGGCCGATGATGCGGGCGAGGACGGGCAGGAGCGAATAAGTTTGAGTGGGCTACAGTTAAATGCCCCCGGCAGAGCGGGGTGTATCTTATTGAAATTAATCGTTCCCGTACCGATCCGGATATGTGTTTTCTATTTCTGTTCGGGTGATTTCAGGATTGCACTCCCACCAGCCGTCCAAGGGTGTTTCCTCTTTGACCCATCGCTGCTCCCAGGTTATCGGTGCGTTCAGGAAGACAGGGTCTTCGTAGGTGATGACAATGCTCATCGTCTCTTCGTCGACCATGCTGTAGCGTTCGACTACGCGTTTTCGGGTCGAAGCAGCGAGATGGATGTGGTCGTCGAGGCCGTCGGGATCCCAGGTGAAGTTCTGTGTCTCAATGATCAGTTCTTCGCCTTCCCATCGAGCGATCGCGTGTCCGTGTTGAAACAGGTCGGTCGGTGGCGGGTGACGGCGGCCGTCCATCCAGGCTGTGCGCACCCAGCCAGCGTGTTCATAACTGATGATCAGGCTGTCGGTCTTGAACGTGAAGCTAAAGGGACGGACGTCACCCAAGATACCCGGAGTCGTAACCGCTGCACATTCGTTCAGTGTGGGGGACTGGTGCGCATCAAAGTATTCCAGCCAGGCGCGTCCTCTTTCGTTAACCTGCACTTCGGGCCATGGAACTGAGCAATCTGTGAGAGGTCGACCATAAGCGTCGGTCAAATCACCACAATCGCCCCTGGGCCAGCTGCGGTCCCGCGTCCAATTTGTCTTCGTAAAATTATCAACGTGGTCCGGAATCATCTGCTCGTCCGGATACTGGGCCTGAGCCGCCAGATCCGTCGGCGCGGGTAGCGTGGCGAAAACCACCAGGCATGCACTTGCGAGAAACCCCGCCCACGCTCTCTGTCGCCGTGTTCTATTTGCGCATGTCATCGTAATTCTCCGGTTAGAAATCCGATTCCGGAAGCGGTTTATCGAGGACCGCAACCGCAGGACTCTCCATTGGGAAATGAGAGCGGTAAGTCTCCAGACATGTCTTTGTTCAGACTCAGTGCGGGTGCCGCCTGATGCGTTGACCAACGCGGCCGAAGATCCTTCACCGCGTACCGCAGCAACTCCGGAAGGAGCGACCGACGTAAAACGTGAACCACCGGCCGATATATCAGTAGTGGCGAATCCGGTTGCGGTGATAGGTCTGAGTCAACCCGTGCGCTATTGTCCAGGAACGCCGCCACCACCACCCAGCCACATGACCTTGCCGTCAGTCAGCGTCACCTTCCCCGCGGCCAGGGCCTTGGCGCCCTCTTTACGAGAGGGGCTGCCCTCAACCGTAACCGTCTCACCGACCAGCAAACCGTTTTCCCAGCCGGCTCTTCGTGTCGCCTGCGCCGGGCCTCTCGAGGTGATGTACCAAAGGGATGTATCACCGTTCGGCTCCGTGACTTCGACAGTCAATTCCCCGTGTGGATTGATGATCCGGGTCGACCTGACGATCCCGGTGATTTGAACCGTTTGATCCATATGCCAGAAAGTAGTGAACGAATGGTGAGCCAGAGCCGGAAGGGATACGAAGAGGATGGTAACCCAAACCGTCAGAATGCAAGTTCTCATACCCATGAATCCGCCCTCCCCGTATTTGCTACTCTGATTACTTGCTGCTATATCGCGGAACCTTTAACCAGTTGCCGTGAGTATCGATTCGGGTGGCTCGCGTTGTCAATATTTTTCCAATGGCTGATGGGCCGGTGCCTGAACACCGGAAATCATCTCCCAATCACACGAAGGGCGACATCAGGATATGAACTGTCGCAGTGGTAAAGGCAAACAGGAACGTTGCGACCATCCCGATCTTAATCATGTCCTTCATCTCGATTTGACCCGTGGCGAAAGCGGTTCCACATGAAGCTCCGGCCCACGGGAGAGCGATGCCCACCGCCGCATTCGGAATGAGGATAGCCATCGAAGCGGGGTTGAACCCGATCTGTTCGGCCGCAGGAACGAAGATGCCACTGAAGAAGCTGGTGGCCGCGACTCCGGAGATCAGGTTGGTGCTGAAAGCGACCACGTAGGAGGCAACAAAGGCCAGGGTAGTGGATCCTAAACCCAAGCCCGCCACAGCCTGTCCCGCCAGATCCACAAACCCGAAATCCACCAGGGCGTCAACGACAGCGGCTGCAGCGGTCACTAGGATCATGATGTCCCATGGGGTGTGAACCACCACCTCTCTCCACCCGAGCACAAACTGGCCCTTCTTCAAATCCACGGGTACGCTGAACAGCAACAGAAGAATAACCGGCGGCACCACGTACAGGTTCAGGGCCCGGGCACCCCAAACTGTCACTGCGTGTTGTGATCCGAGAAGAAGGTTGAACGCGGTCGGCAAGACGAACAGAGTAACCATAATGACGAACACGAACAATGTCGCGCGTTCGCCTGGGGTGATGGGGCCGAGATTGCTGCGCTCCTTCTTGAGAAACTCGGTGCCTCCCGGAACGATCTCAAATTCTGGCGGCAGGAAGAACCGCAGAACGAAATAGAACACCAACAGCAGGACCACGAAAACAGGGAAGCCCGCCAGCATCCATTCAAACCAGCCCAGAGCCCTTCCGGTAAGCTGTTCCAGCAATGCGACGCTCAAGGCATTATGGGGAATGCCAGCGATTGTGGCGGTCCCCCCCGCAACACTTCCATATAGTGCGCCAAGCACCAGGAAGGCGCCAAAATTGGATTTGCCCGTCTGACTTTCGGGTTGGACGCTGCGGATGAAGGCGACCAGAGAGACTGCAACTGGAATCATCATCGCAACCGTAGCGGCATCGGAGACGATCATCGAAATCAACGCGGTCGCCAGCATGAATCCGAACGCGACGCGGTAGGAGCTTCCGCTGACGAATCGCAAGGACATGAACCAGAGGGCAAAACGTTTCGCCAGACCGTGACGGTCCATGGCGTAGCCCATCATTATGGTTCCCCAGATCCAGAAGAAGATGTTCTGGCCGTAGAGGCCGACGGTAGCGCCGACGCTCATGACATTGAACATCGGGAACAGGATCAGCGGCATGATCGAAGCGACAGCCCATGGGACAGGCCGCGACATCCACCACATGATCATCCACGCAAAGACAGCCAATGCAAGGCTGCCCTGTTGTGTCGCGCCCTCAATGGGGAGCAGGTAGACCAAGACAAAGACAATCGGACCCGACGCAAATTTTAGCAATGGCATGGCACTCCAAACTCCCCGTATCCAAGGCAGACACTTGCCTGCCTTGTGATCTGCGATCAGCTTCGAACTTCCCCAGCAGGCGCCTGTAAGATACGCCTCGCCTGGTGTTTATTCGGCTGGTTCGATGCGCCGGATCATACCCGGAGCGTCCGGGTCATCGTAGCTGGTGAAATAGATGAATCCATCCGGCCCTTGCCGCAAGTCGCGGACCCACTGGCCGATACCGCTGAACAGGTTCTCGCGGAACTCCGCATTGCCTGCCTCGTCGAACCGAACGCGATGAATCTGATTCGTATTCAGGCCGCCGAGAAACAGACTACCCTGCCAGGCTGGGAACGCGTCTCCTGTATAAAACAACATACCCGATGGATGGATGTCCGGTTCGATCCATGAGATGTGTGGCTCCATCACTTCGACTCCAGCTGTAAGGGGTTCGTCTGCGGGCAACCCCACACCGTAATTGGCGCCGGCGCGGAGGATGTTGGCCTCGTCGCCGTGCTCAATCGACCAGATATCGCCGGTCTCAGGGTGCGGGGCCATCGCATGGATATTCTGATGCCCGTAGGTGAATATTTCAGGCTGGGTCCCGGCGCGGCCGACGAAAGGATTGTCGTCAGGGACGGAGCCGTCATCGCGGATCCGGAGGATCTTACCGGCGTGATTGTCGAGCACTTGACCCCGCCCCAGATTCGGACGACCGCCAGAGCTGGCCGACATGAATATGGTGCCGTCGGGAGCAAACGTGATGCGGGAGTTCTGCCGCCCATTCGTTGTCGCCCAGGCGTCAGCGATAAACACGTCTTCGACACCGGTTAACTCGGACCCGTTGAATACTCCACGCGCGAGAGCTTCGGTCACGCCGTCTTCGCCTTCCTTGTCGTAGGTGAAATACACGAGGTTATTTTCGGCAAAGTTGGGATGGAGTGCGATGTCCATCAAACCCTTCGAAGCTCCGGTGTGGAAGACTTCGGGTATTCCAGGAATGGGCTCCTCCTGGAGCACACCGTCGCGAATCATGCGCAACTGGCCTCCCATCTCGGTAAATAACATGTTGCCGCCGGGCAGAAAGACCATCGAATAGGGGTAAGCCAGGCCGTCGGCGACGGTCACGAGACGAATCCGATATTCCGCGGTATCGAATTGGGTCTCCGCGACATCCGCTTCCGGTTCCCCCACAGCCTCCGGTTCAGGCGGAGCGCACCCAGCGGCAAGTACCAGGACGATCACGGCAATGAGTCCGGACCCGGATATATGGGCTCGTAAGGACACGTTATTCATATCCTGCCTCCTGACAAAAATGAAATTCCCTCAGCGCTATGAGTATGGCGATATAGGCGCGCAATATACCACAGCCTGTACCCGGACCATACGGATGGTGCACCGACCGCCGGGAACATCAGTCACCGAGCAAGCTCCGGCCGTCAGGGAGAGAACGGCCGCCGATCGGCAGACGGAACCGAATCACGCCGATCATGGAGCGCTCCGGACGGTTTATCGGACTGATATTGCAAGTGTTTCTGTGACCTACGGTCTCATCGTTGGGGACAACTGGCGGTCCGTGCGAGGCTACGGGATTGGGAGCGCATCATCTTGAAAGTTTCATCAATGCCTCACACCGCAACGTCCGCCCCACCGGGTCCAGGCCGGATGGGGACGAGTGAAGGTTAGATCGTCACGCGTTTGTCCGATCTCCCGACCCGAAGTAGAATAGTCGGTTGCGAATTACTCTTGGCGGATTACACCCAAAGGAACCGAGTGTGAAGTTGACAATGAACCTGCTTAGAGTGTGCCTGCTGGGTACCCTGTTGGCGACGGTTGCCCTCGGACAACTTCTCACCCAGAACCCCCTCGATGAGGTGAGAGGCCAGGTGGCCGGGGTGCTTGCCGACGCCGGGGTTCCGTTCACGGGAGAACAGGAAAGGCAGATCGCGCTCCTGCTCGAGGAGCAGCGCCAGAGTTCCGAGAGCCTGTTCGGCGAGATCATGGATTTCAGCAGCGGGGTTCCCGAAGGGGATCAGAGAGACCGGGCCCTTGCCGGCATTCAGTGGATCCACGACCAGTTTCGCTCTGTCCTTCCAGAATACCTGACTCCGGACCAGCGCCTGGCGTGGGAGGCGTTTGAATCCAAGGGGGCGTTGATCGGTGCCCGGATGTCCGGCGATGAGAGCTCAGGGTCCGACCGTATCCAGGAAATTCGCGTCGTTAACAACCCGCTGACGGCTGAAAACAGTGTGGGTGGAGGTACGGGGCCGGGGAGCCTCCGGCAGTCGACCGAAGTGATTGAGCGTGGCGGGGCCGGAGCCTTCCATGGAAACTTCTCGGCCGCCTTCCAGGACGACGCCTTGAATGCTCGAAACCCGGTGGCGGGGAATAAGCCGCCGTATTATGAACGGACGATCAGCGGCAACATCAGTGGTCCTGTGATCCGCGATCGGTTGACCGCCAGCTTCAGCCTACGCGACAATCGGCGGGAAAACGTGGGCACGGTCAACGCGCTGACCCTGGACGGACCTTTTACGCTGGGCATCACACGGCCCAACGTTGACCGATCATACGCGGGGCGGGGGATCTTTCAGTTTACCGACACCCAGTCTCTGCACTTCGGAGCGGAGTACCGGTCCGAGAACCGGGAGAACCAGGGCATTGGAAACTTCACCCTCCCAGAGCGCGGATCTCATTCCGGAAATCACGACTACGAGGTGGACCTGCGCCATATCACCGTCCTTTCAGAGCGAACCGTGTATGAAACTCGTTTTTCATGGGAAAAGGAGCACAGTGAGACGATACCGCTAACTATCGGTCCAGGGATCAACGTCTTGGCCGCGTTCAACGGTGGCGGCGGGGGGAACCTCCGTCAGGCCGATGCCACTGATTTCGGATTCGGGAATCTTCTCTATTTCAACGAGGGCCGGCTGACCCTGAGGGCCGGTACGGAAGGGACCTACCGCAGGGAACGTGAACTGAGTGAAGATAACTATCTGGGTCTGTTTACATTTTCAGATCTGGAAAATTATCGAAACCGGACGCCGTCTCAGTATGACGTGAACCGGGGGGATCCGGTACTGGACGTCAATCACTTCCAGATCGCCGCTTTCGTGCAGAACGACATGCGCTTGACAAACCGGCTCACACTGATGCTCGGTTTCCGCTACCAAGGGCAGACCAATATCGACGGAAATCATGCACTGGATCCGCGACTGAACATCGCATATGCCGCGGGGAGTTCCACCGTCGTCCGTGCCGGGATCGGAACCATTCACGAACCCTGGACCATCCGAGACCAGAAACGACTGCTTCGATTTGACGGCCAGCGACAGTTTGGTCTCCGCATATCGCAACCGAGTTGGCCGCACCCGTTCCAGTCTGGCGATATCGAGACCATACCGCCCGGCTCGCGGACAATAAATACATCGGATATGCGGACTCCGTACTACGTGACGACTGTCGTCTCCCTGGAGCGGAGCCTTCCAGGGAACCTGCAACTTAACTTCAGTGTGGATCACAATCGCGGCGTCAACCTGAAGCGGCGCCGGAATATCAACACGCCTTTCCCAGGATCGATCACCCTGGAGAACCCCGACGGCATCAAGCCCTTTCCGGACGAAGGCGACATCATCGAGGAACGGACCGCAGGTCTTTCCTCACACACGAACTACAGGGTTTCTCTCCGTCAGCGCTTCAGCATCTTCAACATCGTGGCCAACTACATAGGTAATAGGGGGTACAGCGATGGCAGCATGATCTCCAACGCCTATGACTTGTTCTCGGACTGGGGTCCGGCCGGGTCGCAGGAGAACCATACGCTGACGGCCGGCATCAATTCCCGTCTGCCCCGGGACGTGTACGTGACTACAAGTTTCTCCGTCAACAGCGGTGAGATCTACAACATCACCACTGGAACGGACGACAACAAGGATGGGCAATTCTCGGACCGTCCGGAAGGTGTCCGCCGCAACAGTGAAACCGGCCCCCGGTTTTTGGCCGTCGGATTCAATATCTCGAAAGCGTTTCAACTCGACTGAGGACCGGGGGGCGGCAATAGCGGAAGCTCCCAAGTCAGTCTCTTTGCGAACATAAACAATGCATTTAACATGACAAACCTCGAAGCTCCAGTCGGTGTAATGACGTCGAGGAATTTCGGGCTGTCAACGAGCGCATTTGCACCTCGCGAAATCGAAGTCGGACTGAGATACCAGTTCTGACAGGAACAGCGGCCGCGAATCGCGGAAGCTTGAGGAGAAATACTCAAAATCGGTGAAGTGCCCACCTCTCCAGAAGAAGAAACTCTGCTGCTTGCTCCTGTTCGTCGTCGCGTCGCTTCCGATGTCGGCTCGCGCCCAGAATTCGCAGGGTCCCCGCGATCTCTCGGGCTATGAGCTCGCACCGCGGGTCCGCGCCGAGCGCCTCGCGCCGGGGGAGGAGATCGCCCTTGACGGCAACCTCAACGAGACGGCATGGGAACGTGCAGTTCCTGCAACGGACTTCAGGCAGGAGGATCCCGACAATGGTGCGCCGGCGACGGAGCGCACGGAAGTCCGCTTTTTGTTCAGCGAAAACAGCCTCTTCATGGGCGTGACCTGTTTCGACTCCGAGCCGGAGGCGCTGATGGGAAACACAATGCAGCGCGACGGGTCCCTGTCGGCCGACGACCGCTTCATGTGGACCTTCGATCCCAATCTGGACGGGACATCCGGATATTCGTTCGAAGTGAACCCGAGCGGTGCGATGGGCGATGGCACCCTGTCGCTGAGTGTAAACACAGGTTCCACAGAGCGTGCCTGGGACGGTATATGGAATGCGCGGGTCCAGAAGACCGAAATCGGATGGACGGTCGAGATTGAAATCCCTTTCCGGACGCTGAACTTCGATCCCACCGCTCCCGCCTGGGGCGTGAACTTCCAGCGCACCATCCGGCGCAAGAACGAAGAGACTCTCTGGACCGGGTATGCGCGTAACCAGGGATTGTTCCGAATGATCAACGCGGGCCTGCTGGAGGGCATCACAGAAGTCAGCCAGGGGATCGGCCTGGACGTCCAGCCCTATGCCGTCGGTAACTACAGCGCGGCTCCGGGCCGAGGTGTCGATTCGACATACACGGGCGATGCCGGGATTGATTTTATCTACAGCATCACGCCGCAACTGAAGGCCAACTTCACGATCAACACGGATTTCGCCCAGACGGAAGTCGACCAGCGGCAAGTCAACCTGACCCGATTTCGACTGTTCTTTCCCGAGCGGCGTGACTTCTTCCTTGAAGGGAACAATTTCTTCGACTTCGGGCGCGAGTTTGGCAACGTGGTCGTGCCGTTCTTCAGCCGCCGTATCGGCCTGACCGACGGGCGGCCGCAACGCATCAACTACGGTGCAAAGATCACGGGCCAGGTGGGGTCGAACGACATCGGAATACTCCAGGTGAGTACAGCGGCCGAGGCAGACCGGATCGGCGAAGACTTCACGGTCGTTCGTGGCAAAAGAAAGTTCTTTCAGCAGTCCTTCGTCGGCGGAATGTACACGCGGAGGGCCGAGCGAGAAAGCGGCGCGCCTGGTCCTAACACTGTTGTACCGGACCGCCACACCATCGGCGTCGACTTCTTCCTGGCCACATCACAATTCCGGGGCTCTCAAAATCTCAGCCTCAACGGATATTACGTCTGGACCACCGGGAGGGGGCCCACCGAGCGGGCTATGTACGGGATCCGCATGGATTACCCCAACGACCTATTCCAATTGCGGCTGCCGTTTCGTGAGATTCAGGCGAACTATGATCCGGCCGTTGGTTTTGTTGCGCGACGTAACATCCGGCGATACAACCCCGAGCTCAATATTACTCCGCGGCCGCGAGACTCCAGTGTTATCCGGCGTTTCAATTTCAGGATCGATACCGAGTTTATCACCGATACTCAGAATCGGTTGGCCAGCCGGGACTTACAGGTCATCCCGTTTGGTGTGGATTTCCAGTCGGGAGACACCATTGTGACAAATATCCACCGCAGGTATGAGCGCCTTGAAGGGGAATTCGAGATTTCTGACGGTGTGACCTTGCCCGGTGGCGGTCAGTATGCCTTTACGCGGTATCGGGTTCAGATGCAGACCGCGAACCAGAGGGTACTGTCGCTGTCGACGGCCTTCGAAGGCGGAGACTTTTTCTCGGGCAGCCGCCGGGATCTTTCACTCGACCTGGGTATCCGGCCACGGCCGGGTCTGCTGATCAACCTGGAGAATGAGTGGAATCGCGTTGAACTGCCGGAGGGTCAGTTCTCAACCCGGGTACACCGTTTGAATGCAAACTCCCAGTTTGGTCCATGGATCTCCGTTGTCAACAACGTGCAGTATGACTCGGTCAGCGGGGTCCTGGGCTGGCAGTTCCGGTCGCGCTGGATCGTACGACCGGGCAACGACATCTACTTCGTTTATGCCCACAACTGGATCGACGACATCGACGGTCGGCGCATGACACTGGACCGAACCGCTGCCTCGAAGATTGTATACACCCATCGTTTCTAAAATGAGACCTTCACTGTTTGTTGATTGAATGGTTTGAGTATTGATGGACTCGGCCCGTCTGGCTCGGGGTGTTGCATTCCGGCAGGTAGCGCCGAGGTCCGGAACCGGCCCGTCTGTCGGATCTTATTGACGCCGGCGATTGAGTGGCTAGACTGTGGACTATCTGATACGTTCTTTTAACATGCAGCATTAGCTTCGAGCGGAGAGAACACCGTTTTCTTCGGAATATTGAGAGGCCGCTGGGGCGAAGGAGTCCGATCCATGTGCAAGCGAATAACCGCTTTAATCTTACCGTCGGCACTGGTCCTTGCGTTTGGGGTGCTTCCCGCGGCATGGGGACAGGACCAGGCAGGCGACTTTGACCCCAGGGATTTTTCGGGAATCTGGGAAATAGGCGGGGCCAGCGCGTTTCAGGGTTTCGGCCTGGCGACCCGTCCCGAGCTGACGCCACGCGCGCTGGAGGTCATGGCCGACCGTGTTCCGTCACCCGGCGCCGCCCGTTTTCATCCCTTGACGCCCGACGTACCTTACGCACATCTGTCCAATGACCCCGACTACCAATGCAATCCGCAAGGTTTTCCGAAGCTCCTCATCGATGCCGAACCCTTGGAAATGATCATGTTGCCCAACCGGATCCTGCAGGTCTTCCAGTGGGAGCATCGGATACGTTACATCTGGATGGACGGCCGCGAACTGCCGTCCGGGGACAACCTCGACTACCTCGGACCGGCTTGGTACGGGCACTCGGTTGGCCGGTGGGAGGGCGACACGCTGGTCGTCAATACCATCGGTCTGGACGAGAGAGCGTGGCTGGACCGGCCGGGCCATCCCGTCTCCCTGAACACGAGGATTGAGGAGCGCTACACGCGGGTCGGCCGGTTATGTTTCAGAGTTTCTGCAAAAAAGGGGTCCTGAAATAGGAAGGGGCCAGGGTATCTCCGAGAAAGTTGGCAACCAACAACTTTGAAACGAAGGAGATGAACCGATGGCCCGAACTAAGATTAAGCGAAAGGGAGTGGATTGGAAAGAACTGTTAGGAGAGGAAAAGGATCTGCTGAAAAGCGTCGTGCAGGAGGTGGTTCAGGAAATTCTCGAGGGGGAGATGGAGCAGGTTGTGGCCGCGGCCAAGAGTGAACGAACGGCGGGGCGGACCGGATATCGGAGTGGCTATTACGGGCGGGACCTGGTCACGCGGGTGGGCAAGCTGGAGCTGCGCGTGCCGCAGGACCGGGCCGGGCGGTTCAGCACGGAAGTGTTTGAACGCTACCAACGCAGCGAGAAAGCTTTGGTGGCCAGCTTGGCCGAGATGTACGTGCAGGGCGTGTCGACGCGCAAGGTCAAGGCCATCACCGAAGAATTATGCGGGCATTCGTTTTCGGCCAGCACGATCAGCCGGATTAATAAGACACTGGACACGGAGCTGAAAAAGTTTGCGACGCGAGCATTGGAGGAAGAATACCCGTACCTGATTCTGGATGCGCGCTACGAGAAGGTGCGCGAAGACGGGGTCATCCGGAGCCGAGCAGTTCTGGTGGCGATCGGAATCAACTGGGACGGGAGGCGCGGTGTGTTGGCGGTGGAACTGGCGGAACGGGAAAGCACGACCAGTTGGCGGGAACTGTTACTGAGTTTGAAACAACGCGGCTTGTGCGGCGTGGAGTTCGTGGTGACCGACGATCATGCCGGGTTGAAGAAAGCCATCGCAGAAGTCCTGCCCGAAGCGATCTGGCAACGCTGCTACGTCCACTTTCTGAGAAACGCATTGGATTATCTGCCGCGCAAAGCCGATGACGATTGTCTCCAGGAACTGCGTTGGCTCTACGACCGGCGGGACCTCCAGGAAGTGCGGCAGGACCTGGCGACATGGTTGAGCAAGTGGGGGCAGAAATATTCCAAACTCTGCGACTGGGTCGAAGACAATATCGACGAGACACTAAGCTTCTACACGCTGCCGCTTCAGCATCACAAACACATGAAATCCACCAATATGCTGGAACGGCTCAACGAAGAGATCAAACGGCGAACGCGCGTGGTGCGGATATTCCCCAACGCAGCCAGCTGTCTGCGTTTGATTCGGGCGCTGACCACCGAAACGCACGAGAACTGGATCGAAGCGATCCGCTACTTGAACATGGACCTGTTGAAGGAACACAAAAGGGACTGGCACCGTCAGACGCCGGCTGCCTAAACGCGTCCCAACGGGCCGACCCCAATGATCGACTCGGATGTCGATCGGCGATTACAGAGCATCCTGGAGCGAACAATCGCTGTGGAAAACTTTCGAGGGGACGAAAGAAAGAAAAAGAACCAAAAAAGAAAGAAACGCAGAGGCCTGATGGAAATGACGCCTCAGAGGAAATCCGCCAAAAGGCGCGGATTCCCTCTGAGGCTTGGAAAAGCTTCGCCAAAAACGTTCAGCTTTCCCACATTCCCACAGGCCCGACGGCGATCGACACTCAAGAACTGAATTTTTCGGAAATACTTTTTGCAGAACTTGACGCACACAACTGGTCGGCCCCGATGCCATCGAACACGAGATGACCGCCTACGATCCGGAATTCTACTCCGGCCCTTGGCCGGCGGCCCCTCGAAGGTTGGAGCGGGAGCCGTCGGAAAACTACACGTTTTTCGACTGGTCGAGTTTGTTCAGCGGGATCACGGAAGGTATATGTGCCCCGATCAACGAAGTCGAAGGGTACAACGAGGGCTTCCGCGACGTTGCCGTAGCCCCCGAGCATTAGAATCTGGGGCCCAAGGGGTTGATAGTGTTCACGCCAATCGTCGTTCTGGACTTGAAAGGGCGCTGTCAACCCATCAGACGCGGGTCGGCGGACAATGCCGCGGCAACAACTGACCTGGATTCGGATTAGCCGGAAGAAAGATTCGGGGAGCCGGAACTAGGCATTCTGCCGCCCGGACTGCGGAGATTCGTCCGGAAGACTTTCCAGATACTCGATCAACTGTTCGAAAAAGCCGATGACGCGGACCAGACGATCGGGTTCCGATCGAAGTTCCAGTAAATCCTGTTTCCAATCCACCTCCGCCGGCACACCGGCCATCATCCGATAGGAGAGTTGAGGATCCGTCCATTCGGGAGAGGCCTCCAGAAATGGTACGTTTTCCAACTGCAGCAATTCGACCAGGCGGCCATATAGCCCGATGCCGCGTTGTCGGAGCTCCTCATCGATTGGTCCGGTCGCATAATCCCCGAGGAATTCCACGGTCCCCCGCAAATAGGATCTTTCCTCGTCGAGTTGCGCGGTCTCGAAACGTCGCCCACCCCGAACCAGAACGTTCATTCGGCCGTCCGGAAACCGGGCCAACACTTCGGAGATGGAAGCGGTACAGCCCATGTTGCTGATGGAGCCTTCCTGGTCCAGCAGGATTCCAAACTCCCGACTGTTTTCCAGACAAAACTGAATCATCTCCTTGTACCGGGGTTCGAAGATGTGCAGTGGGAGATTCGTTTCCGGAAAGAGAACCAATTGCAAAGGGAAGAGCGGGACCAGGGCGTCGGCAGCAGAGGAGTCCTGGGATGCGCGATTTGGAATCGCCGCTTCGAGCACTGTGGTCCCGGACGGCGTCGTTCGGGTCCAAAGACCCGCGACGGCCACTGTCAGTAATTGTAGGATCGTTCTACGTTTCAATGACTTCTCTCCGACCACTGGAGACCCGTGGGCAGGCTCGGTTCGTAATTTTCGGCAGTATAAACCACATTCAGGCCGGAGGGGAGAAGTCGCGCTGCCAGAAGACCTGATGTTCTTCCTGTGGCCTCGACTTCAGTGCTGATTGCGCCTCTCCCGATCCTCGGTTGTTTTCCTTGAACGCGCTCATGAGGACTGGGTATCGAAGAGTTTCTCTTCAAGGCTCGTCTCCTTGTCTGTGCGCGTACCGAGCTTGATTGCCGTGGAGAGGCGCCGGGTGCCCCCGGCGTGGAGGGTTTCGTGAATCTGTTTGATCGTGGACAGAATCGTGTCCAGGTCTCCCTCCACGTTTGTCCCGTATGCGTGGAGTTCGACTTTGAGTCCAGAGCTCCGGATCACTGCGTGAGCACGCTGGATTTCTTTTCGCACCGAGATCCCGACGCCGATAGGAATGACTTGAATTTCCGCAAGTGCTTTCATACCTGACTGCCCTCCATCAAATAAATGGGGTCAGAGCCCTGTTTTCCGAATTACACTTTGCAGCTATTTCTGGTTAACAAATGGGGAAAAAGGATTCCTGACCTTTATCTTGATCTGCGCGACGCGACGAGGCGTCGGTTGCAGCCCATGAAACGGTCCCACAGGTCATCCGGATTTGAGAGAAATACGTCGTCGGGTTCGGCTCGGAAGAGCATCCAGGCATCGAAGGTGGCGAGTTCGGTATCGAGCTGGCCCGGAACCCAACCCGCGTAACCCACAAATACGCGGAAAACATCGGGGCCGGAGTTGTCTTCGAGCAAGACTTCGATGACGTCCTGGTCCGTGCTCCACCACACATCTTCCCAAACCCTCCGGAACGAGTTATTGGGCGGTTCACCGCGCACGAGCACCTGGACTTGATTCGGGGCAACGGGTCCACCGCTATACACAAGATGCCGTGTCTCTCCCGTGGGGGTCAGAGCCATACCCGAAGGCTGGGTTAGAACCAGCCCGGATGTGCCGCCGTCGTCGTGCGTGAGCAGGAGAATGACAGCATGCTCAAAGCGCAGGTCGGACATTTCGGGTTTCGCAACCAGGAAGACGCCAGGAGCGGGTTCGTCGGCTCTTAACTGCGCGCGCGCGGGGATAGCCGCTGCGACGAGGACGACAGGGATAAGAAGCTGTGCGGTAACGCGCATTCGGAAATACTTCCGCGACTTGCGACGGACCAAGATGATACAACTCTCACTCTAATCTTGCCACACCGGGCCAAGCTCGGCGGGTAAACGCTACTCGAGGGGGTGAATTAATCCGTGGCCCTCAGCTTGCGGGACTGGACCCGCCTTCAGCGAGTGATACGGTAAGTCTTCAAACGGTGTTTCTTCGAACTCTGAACCAGAGAACAACGCAGGCAAGAACGGCAGCAAGGGCGGGAAAACCCGTAGTGGCAAACCGAAGTTCGGCTGAATGGACTGCTGTAGCCAGGGTTTCGACCAGGGGCTGTCCCGATTGGTCGATGAGGATCAGCGACCCTGAAGATGACTGCCCCGCGCTGCCACTGAATAGGATGAATTGAGTTGTATATCCACCGCCGTCGGCCAGGTGCGGGAACAAGAGTTCCGCCGAGCCTGTGGGAGTCGCCTCGTTAGTTGGAGGCGTCGTTGTAATGAGAAATTCCTGGCGTTCGTTGTATCGGGTGCGGAGCCCAATGACGGCAATATCCGATGGCGCGGAGGAGACGCGTAGGATTCCTTGAAAAGAGGCTGGAAGATTGGGGAAAAATTCGCCAAGAAACCGGGCAGTGTGGCCGTAAGCGGGCAACACGGGCAGGACAACCGGTGCGGGTAGTCCGCTGGATGAACCATCGAGATCCGTCAATTCAAGTGTCACGGTCGTGGCCGTCGATGAGTTGTTGGCGATGGCAATTCCGCTTTGGATGTTTCCGACCGCTCCATCGGTTCCGGAGGATTCGACATACATGCGGAATGCGGTCCCGGATGCCGGGGCAACCCCGGCCTCGGACAAGGTTGTTCCCGCCGGTTTGTAGGAAAACACCGCCACCGCTGTGGGCGAGGTCCCGCCACCTGTGGGAAGGACACGGACGGACCCCGTCGTTGGCGTCGAAGGAAATCCGGCGGTCGTTAGCCCTTGAGAGCTACGCGGTGGGATTGAATATTCAAAAGTGCTGCCGGTCTGGCCCGCGATCGTGACCTCTGTTAGCTCGCCATTGGCGCCTCTAAATTCCAGATTCCCATCAATCGTACTGCCTGTGGGATTCACCAGCAGGACCCGGGTCGTCCAACCCCCTCCATCAGCGAAGTGCGGAATGACCGCGGTGCCGCTTGCAGGCGGCGCCGTCGTGTCGATAACGGGGAGAGTAGCCATCAGGAAATCCTGACGTTCATTTAATAAACCTCGGATGGCGACAACACCCAGGGGCAGGTCGGATGTGAAACTGAGGGTGCCCTGAAATGTCGCACCACTGAATGTGTTGAAGGGAGTTTGATCCAGAAACTTAGCAATTTGCTGGTTTGGCGGAATTGTCGTCGTGTCGAACCCGAGATCGTTTCCCGCAGCGTCTGTAAAGTAGAAGTCGATCGTTGCCGTCTGGTCGTTCGGATTGACGATGGCGAGCCCCGTATTGAGGGATCCGTTGACCTCGGCGTGAATCTGTCCTGATCTTAGCGATGCTGTAGCCGGAACGCTGGTCTCACTGACGAGATTGTCGCCCGGGCGGTAGCCGAATATCGCCACACCGGCAGGCGTCGTGCTGCCAACCTCAGGCTGGATCCGGCCATATCCAACATTGATGGACGGGGATTCCCCCGACGTTGTCAGTGAACTACCGCCCTGATCCGGTGTCGTAAACGGATTGGCATCGATTACGATGAGTCCCCACTCCTCGGTGCCAGCAGCCCCATCACCGCACTTCATTCCATGGACATAATAGAGGTATTGCGTCGTGGTCGCCGGGTTGGTGAAAGTGTGACTGTAGTCAGTCGGAAAGGGGTTTCCCGCTCCAACGAAATGCGGGTAGATGGGGTCGTTGCGGCGCTGATGGAGCTCATCCGCCCAGTCGTCAATCGTCCTTCCGCTTTCCGGCAGAACACCTCCGTTGGTGTTCTCGGCCCGCCACAACATTCTTTCATAGACTTCCAGGAAGACGCTGTCGGTATTGTCCCATTGGTTCTGGAATGTTTGGTCCAGGTCGGAGGGTGTCGCCACTTGCGCCAGGTTGTTCGTTTGAAAGCCGGTGACCTGGCCCCGAGCGCTATTGTAGAGAACCCAGCGGTTCGGACAATTACCACCGTCCGCACCTTTATAGTCGTTCAAAGGCCTGACGGGCTGGGGATGGACACCGTCGAAAGCGCAGCCGGCACCTTTTTGTCCCAGACCGTTGTGTTGAACGACGAAACTTGTTCCCCAGGATTGCTGTCCAAGATCCAATACGGACTCGGTTTGCTCGAAGCCTCCAATAAGAGGCGAGGCGTCTGACGAATCTCCGGTTGAGGTGAGATAGCCACCAGTTTCGTTGATTCTCGGGAAACCCGCCTGGATCAGCGCGTAGCTCATGGATTTGCCCGGAAACAGATCGTTGAACAGCTGACCCTGATCCCCGTAAAACACGTACAGCCCCGAAGGACGGTATCCGTCATTGGCAAAGATGGCAGGGTTGCAGGGGCAACCCTCGGTGCAGTTCTTTGGCAGCCGGTTCTCGTGCGAGATCTGGTTGGCACCCGAAAGTTTGATATACGCCAGGGCGCGATACCAGTCCGCGCGAGTATTGATGAACGCGGCCACTTCAGCCAGCATCGACGTGTAAAGTTGCGTGTATGTAAGGCTGGTCGGGTTGCCCAGGTCCATTCGAACGCCGCAACCGGTCCCGCTGGAATCGTGTACATCTCGTAAGTGGAGACGCACGACACCGCCTTCGCTACCCGCCCGCGGTGTGTCATCAGGGTTGGTGGAGAAGATCCAGTCGGGCGTGCCCTCGTTACCGGCTTTGATACCCATGCTATATAGTTTTCCGTTTTGAACAGCCTGATCGATTTCGCGCTGGAGAATCGTGAAGTCGAACACACCCGACGCCGGGTTGATGTCGCTCCACAACAAGCGGATGAACACGCCCGTGACATTGGGGCTTTGCCAGATTGAGTCCGCGCTTGCCTGGTACTCGCCGCCACGACACAGCACCTTTCCGTTATCGCCTGTCTCAACCAGCGCTTCATCGGAAGAGCATGCCCCACTGGCTTCGATGTAACCCAGATCGAGCGGACTCAGAGTGAAAACGCCCGAAGGCGCAAAGGGAATCGGCCCCGTAAACTCGTTCGGATCGGATGGGTTGTAAGCTTTTCGGCTGGCGCACATGGCAGGGTAGCCTTGTGCGCCGTCGGCCGGAATGATCGAGTCTTCGCGGGTGAGTTGCTCCCAACTGACCGTGTCACCGCTTCTGATGTAGCTTACCTGAGGTGAGAACGTCCCGTCGGCATTTACGGTCACGGTATGGGTTTGCGACTGCGCGAACGCAGTGGCGCAACCGACCATCGCAATCAGGACCAAGCGGGCCAACCGAGTCCAGGCTGATCCGCGAAGCCAATCATTCACTCCACGCACCGCGTTCCTACCTTCCGATTCTTGTCGATCATGTTAGGTCGGCGAGCACTGTTCGGCAAGGCAACAGATGTAAAAGAACGGTGCTATCGCAATGAAAATGAGTTGACCATGTTGATGGCCGACAGCCATGTCGGCCAGAAGACGATTCGCTTTATCGCACATTCTCAATCTGATAGTCTTCTGACACCGATCGTTTAACGTGAATTTACACTTAACGTGAATTTGCACTCCGGAGGGATCATGAAACGCTATTTGCTGTCCTTACTCTCGCTCCTGTTGGTGGGCGGATGGATTTCGACTGAATCGGATGCCCAGTCCGTCACGCCCGAAAGTCACGAGGCCGCAGCCAGCGCTGCGGCATACACGCCTGGATTTGATTTCACCTGGATATTCGACAGGAATTGCGGAGAGTTCTCTAGAAACGTCATCAACACGCCCGAGCGAGCCCCCTCGGAGGCGACGGTTGCACGGGCCCCCCGAACGATACCACCGCGCGAACAATGGTACGAACCGCCTCATAAAATATTCGACAACCTTTATTACCTCGGTAGCCGTGAGATGACTCTTGCCGACGGAAGATACATCCAAGGCCTGGCGATGTGGGCGGTGACGACTTCGGAAGGAATTATTTTGCACGATACGGCCTACGACTATATGGTCGAGGACCAAATCGTCGACGGGCTGCGACAGATGGGGCTCAATGCGGCCGACATCAAGTACGTCATCATTTCCCAGGCCCATTCCGACCATTACTGGGGAGCGAAGACGCTCCAGGACAGGTACGGAGCGCGCATCATCATGTCTGAGGCCGATTGGAATCTGGTAGCCAACGACAATAGTCCGCCAGAGCTGAAGCCCAGGAAAGACATGGTGGCCACCGATGGAATGGAATTGACGCTGGGTGATACCACCCTGACGCTCTATGTCACGCCGGGTCACACCCCGGGTACGATATCGACCTTGATCCCACTCAAGGACGGAGACCGCTGGCACCTGGGAAGCATCTGGGGAGGTAACTCTATGGGGGTCCGGTACTGGACGGAGCGTACAGAGGGCCTAAGAATCTATGCTGCTGCGGCCGAGCGTTTTCGGGAGATCACCGCAAGGGCTCGCGCGGACGTCTTTCTGGCCAGTCATACGAACCATGACGACACCTTGGCCAAGGTCAACGGTCTACGATTTCGGAACCCGGGCGAGCCGCACCCCTTCGTCAATGCCGATGCCGTCAGGCGTCATCTGACCGTAGTCGGTGAGTGCGCCGAGGCGCAGTTGGGCTGGTTCCTGGAATCGCAATAGTAGCCTCCGCTGGGAGAGTTTTCTGAAAGAGCACATGGGCATCACCCCACCCGGCCAAGCGACCGGGTTCCGAGCGTAAGGCCGGCACTTTGCTGCAGGCAGTTTCCCAGCGTTTTGACTATCTGCAGCAGTAGTCTTGTTGTAAAGTAAGGCGGTTTTTGACCGAAATTCGTTCTGTTGAGGAGGTCCAGATATGCGTCGATTTTTTATCGCGTTACTTCTATTGTTTCCCTTGTCGTTGACCGTTGACGCTTCGGCTCAGGGCGACGCCGAGGCGGGCAGGGTTCTCTGGGGGAACCGGGGTTTGAACCGTTGTGTCGATTGCCACGGCACGAACGGGGAGGGCGCATTCGGGCCGGATCTGGCAGGACGTCAGTTGACCCTGGAACAGTTCACGCGAGCCTTGAGGCAACCCTGGGGCATCATGCCCGCCTACTCTCCGGTCCTCTACAGTGATCAGGAAGTGGCAAACCTTCATGCTTATTTGAGCGGTCTGCCCCGGGTTGCGGAACCGGGGCCGTGGCGCACGCCCCTGCCCGCCAACGCGCCGCGCGCGCAGGAACTGCTGATCGCAGGCGTGGGTTGTGCGCAGTGCCATGGTGATGGACTGGCCGGTCCACGCGCAGACGCCGGTTCGCTCGACGCCGATTTCGAGTGGTGGAAGGACCTGGTCTACGACCACTCGGCGACCATGAATGGGGTACGTGTGGATCTGGGAGAAAATCCCGGCCCCGTTCGGATGGGCAACTACTCGCGTGCACGGCTGCCGGAGAGCGTTTTGGAAGAAATATATGTCTATCTGAAGGACACTCTTGGATATCGTGTGAATATCTCGTCACGAGTAACGCCGGGATCCGCTCCCGGCTCTTACAACCTCGTCGTTGCAAACGGCGGGCAGGCGGGACTTGGTCTGACTGCCGAGAACATTGCGGTCACTCTCGATCTCGAACCGGGGACCACCGTAACGCGTGGAGCGACCGATGGTTTCCAGGGAGTTGAGAATGGGACTGAGGCCGCGTGGCGAGTTCCAAGACTCGGCCCTGCCGAAGAACATACGTTCGCCTTTACGATCAGTAATGGCGGAGGAATCGCAGGCGGTGAGATTGTGTGGCACCGGCAGGGGAGGAGCGACCGCGACCGGGCCGGCGTTGCCGTTCCCTAACGAACACTGACGGGGCGGGCCGTACAGGCTCGCCCCTCCCCTTTTTTTATCCCATCCTATCGATTGTCGACGACGACTCTTCCACCCTGGATCACCATCCGGACGTGCAGGAGGTCGTAGATATCCTCCAGAGGATCTCCGTCCAGAATCACCATGTCGGCTCGCTTGCCGGGTTCGAGGGTTCCGATCTCGTCTTCCAGCTCCAAAAACGTAGCGGCATTCTTTCCCAGCATCGCGATGATGTCCTGGGCTGAAAAAACGAGAGTAAGCGGCCGCAGTTCATGCGCGAGGGAATCTTTCGGGTGAAATCCGGTGTCGGTTCCAAAGCCTATTGTGACCCCGGCCTCCCACAGGTAGCGGGCGTTGACGGCCTTTTCTCCCGCCGGGCGGATCATCCCGCCTCTCGGCACTGAATCCGGCCAAGGACCTCCGTTTCGAAAGCGGGGCACATTGTCGTCGGCATAGACGCCAAACACCGGAACTCCGAATCCTATGGTTGAAGTCATCGGGATTCCGGCCTCGGCAACCATCTGCGCGCCATCGGTCTCGTCCAGCCAGCCCCCGTGCGGAATGTGGACCAGCCGGTCGACCCCCGCTTCGACAGACGCAATCATATCCACCGGTGTCGCAGCATGGACCATGACCGGAATGTCCACCTTCCGTGCCTCGTCCGTGATTGCCATCAGGATTTCCTTGGCACGCTCACCTTCGAGGACCAACTCGATTCTGCTTTTTACAACGTCAGCTCCGGCTTCTGAGGCCGTCCGCACGGCGGCTCGGGCCTCCTCCTCGCTACCCGTCGTACTGGCCCGGCCAGAAGTCAGGAGTCGGGGGCCGGCAAGTTCGCCCTCGGCGAGCCTTCTCCGAAGCTCGACGATGCCTTCAAGGGAATCACCGGCCGACAGCACTGTGGTGACGCCGGCGTCGAGAAACTCCTGCATGCGATCGGACGCTTGTTCACTGAGCCATTGATCCGCGTCTCCCCGCATGATGTGGCGATGGGCGTCGATGAATCCCGGCATCAGTGTCATGCCCTGGGCATCGATTTCCGTCAACCCCGCCGCGTCCGTGGCGCCTGCACCCAGCGACGCGATACGTCCATTCCGGACCACGACGGAGCCTTGCTCGATCACTCCGCCGTTGCCGTCAATGATTCGTGCGTTGGTGATCACAAGATCTTGAGCTGTGAGAACCTGGCCGCTGCCCAGACTCAAAACGGAAGCGAGAAAGATTAAAGTCAGTAGTCTCTTCATTCGTCTCATCCTCCAGAAATGGCGAGAATGCCGATCATACCTCGAGCTGATGCGATTGATCCGAGCTTAGCAGCGAGTGGGTCGCCGCTGAGGCTGGAATCGAATGTCCGACGCCGAGACGAAACACGGTGCAGGACTTGCGCACAATTGTTTGGGCCGCGGATTATTTCTTGACACGCTTCGACGGGAGCTGTGTACTCGATAATCACGGATAGACCGATGTTCCTTTTTCGCCGGGGACTATCTGCGGAAGGTCTGCTCAGGTAGCCTTTGTGCCGAACAGCCCGGGTTGGAACGGGGCCAGAACAGACACTTTCGCGACAATCGCAGAACGACGGAGGTTTTTATGAAAAGTTGCATCCGGGTCCTGGCATTTTTTGCTCTGATCGCGACGGCTGCTGCACAGACTACGAATAGCAACTACGAAGTGACATCCTTTGGTTCCCCTCCGCCGGGTGAGGAATGGGGCGACACGATTTCGGTCGCTGCGGACGGGAAGGGATCGATCCTCGTGTTTCGACGGGCGGAGCCACCGGTGCTTATTTACAACCGCGGAGGAGAACTCCAGAGTGCCTGGGGCGAAGGTCTGTTCGTGGATACACACAGCATCGACGTCGACCATGAAGGCTTCGTCTGGGTCACCGACCGGAGAGCCCATATGGTTTATAAGTTCACCATGGACGGCCGGCAATTAATGGCTCTCGGAACAAAAGGCGTCGCCGGCGATAACAGCTCCAGGAACGCCTTCAACCGGCCGAGTGACGTCGTCATCGCTCCGAATGGCGATATTTTCGTGGCGGACGGTTATGACAACAATCGCGTTGTTCATTTTTCCCCAGATGGTGAGTTCATCAACATTATCGGTGGCACTCCGGGAACAGGTCCGGGCGAATTCGAAGAGTTGCATGGGGTCAAAATCGACTCCAGGGGCCGCGTGGTCGTTCTGGATCGTCATTCCGATGACCCCCGCCTTCAGGTGTGGAACCAGGATGGCACTTTCATCGAAGAATGGGCCGGGCTGGGTCTCACGATGGGTTCGGGATTCACGATGGATGACAACGACACTTTTTACGTCGGAGATACCCGGGGCACAAAGCTCATCGTCGTGAAGGACGGAAGGATAATTGATGAGATTGCCGGTCTGGAAGCGGCGCCGCACAATATCACCAGGGATCCCAGCACGGGTGAAATCTACATGATCGACTCTGACGAACCGGGACAGGTCAAGAAAGTCGTGAAGAAATAGTCGGAACGGGGCGCTTCATCGCAGGTTTCGCCGGCGAGGGCTTCGCCCCATCCGACCGATGCCGTGCGACTCTGCGACGACTCTCTTACTCCGGCGTAGCAGCCACTGCCGCCTCGACCTGTTGGCCGATACGGGCGATCAACAACTTCGACCAGTTGTCCAGCTCGGTCTGGCACCCTTCGGGATCGATGAAAGGATTCGGTGTCCGGCCGACGTTGGCGTATTTTGGCATCAGATTGTACTGCGGACCGTGAGCGGCCAGGAACACGTCGCAAGGAAGAGTCCGCACATATCTCAGACTGCCGATAAATTGGTCGACCTCGTCGGTCATTTTTCCGTCCCCGTCAACCAAGGCACCGGTGCCGAACCCGCAACCGAGAATCAAAACGTCATAATTCTGGTCTCCCGCTTCCTGTGTCATCGTCCAGGTCGTGCAACCCGGGGTGTGTGCGGGAGTGAGGTGAGCGACGAGCGTCGTGCCACCGAGGGAGACTTCATCGAGATGCCGAAGGGTTCCGTCCACCGGATGCGGCTTGCCGCCGGGAGTTATACGTTCCACGACCGGGACGTCTTCGGCCATCATCACCACTTCGGCGCCCGTTAGCTCTTTGACCATCGCATCGCCCTCGACGTGGTCGGTGTGACCATGGCTGGCAAGAAGAATTTCAATGTCTTCGAAGTTGAAGCCGAGCCTTTCCACAGACTGGCGAATCAGCGGAACGTTGCGCTCGAAGTTGCTGTTGATCAGGATGTGGCCTTCAGGAGTAGTAATCAGGAAGGAACTGAGCGTTTCGCTGCCGACGTAGTAAAGGTTTCCTATGATTCTGTGCGGGATCGGCCGCATTTGCTGCTCTCGCGTGCCGTTGATACTTCGGGAGAGGACTTCCTGGACGGTCAATGCCGGTATCGTTTGTGCGGACAGTTGCGGCGCGGTCAGCCCTGCAGACAGCAGCGTTCCAATCAATCCAATCAAAGCGTAGATTCGCATGTCAGGTCCTTTTTCGGTCGGACATTACGGTAGTCGATCTGTTTCATTGAAACAACGATCGGTAGCATTCGCCCCGGTGCGTCATCGGGTGCCAAACGGCAATGCCAAAGTGCGTACTATCATACATCCCGCCCGGGTTGAAGAGCTCCCGGGATTTTCGGTAGAGATCGATTTTCGGATCTGCTAGAGTCTGGCGACATCGTCGCGGGACCGAGGCGCCCTTAAGGAGAGCTCAAGGAGGCGGAACGATGAAGCGTTATTTGGCGCACCTAATTTTTGGCATCGCCGTTCTTGCCGTTGTCGGCCAAGTGAGCGGTGTCAGGGGTGTGGAAGCGGCCCCACAAAGCGATGAGGTATATTGCCCGTGCGGCTGCGTACCGGCCGGGACAAGATCTATCATGGGTATACGACAGACTTTGCTTCGAGCCCGCGCCGGAACCCGCCCAGCCCCAGGCGGCGACAGCTGAAGCGGCTCCCATCCGGCAAGGACCTCCACCGCGTTCAGTCTGGTACGACGAACCCGCCAAGGTATTCGACAATTTGTATTATCTGGGAACGAGGACGGCGTCAGTTGCGGAAGGCGTGGTCGCCTGGGCCATCACGACCTCCGACGGCATCATCATGTATGACGCTACATTTGGTTACAGCGTCGAGGAGACCGTCGACAACGGACTGAGAAAACTCGGCCTCGATCCGGCCGACATCAAGTATGTCATCGTTTCTCATGGCCATACGGACCAATTCGGGGGAGCGCGGCACCTCCAAGATACTTACGGTGCACGCATCGTTTTGTCCGAATCCGACTGGGATCTCATTGAACAGGACCGTGCACCTGAGGACGTCAAGCCCCGGAGGGACATCGTGGCGACAGACGGTATGGCGGTCACGCTGGGTGATACGACCGTGCGACTATTCATCACCCCGGGCCACACCCCAGGTACGATCTCGGCGCTGATTCCGCTCGAAGATGGGAACCGTCGACACCTGGGGACGATTTGGGGCGGAAACAATTTCGGTTTCCGGTACTTCCGCGACCGGGCTGACGCGTTCGGAACTTACAGAGCTGCGGCTGCGCGTTATGCGGAAACCGTCTCTGATGCCCGCGTCGACGTTCTGGTCACGAGCCATATTGCGCAGGACAGACTCAAGGATAAGATCAACGCCCTGAGATTTCGAAATCTTGGCGACCCCCACCCCTTTGTCGATCTCGAAGCCCCTCTGCGCCACCTGACTATCCTCGGTGAATGTGCGGCCGCTCGATTGGCAGGGGAGCCAAGAGGGAACTGAAGTCGCCGGTTTGGCAATGACGGAAAGGGATAGTCACGCAGCCGATCCCGCCAGTTTGAGAAGATCCTCCGGGTGGCTCTCGAAGTCCTTCCGGAGGGTTGAGGCTTTTCACGTGTTGAATCATTGCCCCGAAAAGGAATACGAAAGATGAATCGTCATGTGTTTGCATTGTTTTGCAGTGCCTGGCTTGCGACGTTTGGTACCGCCGCCGGCCGAGCAGAACGCCTAGAGATTGCTCCGACCCAGGACGCGGATGCCCAATCCCATCTGGACCTCGCCCGGGCCGCCGCATATCGACCGGGACAGGACTTTACCTGGATCCACGACCTGATCTGCGTCGAACCCCCTCCCGTACCCGCCGCGGCGGCCGCTCCCGCCCTGCCCCTGAAGCTGCCGAGCGCGGAGACCCGCCGCGTTCGCTTTGGTATGAGGAACCCGGGAAGGTGTTCGACAACCTGTACTACCTGCCGACCAAGACCCCTACGGTGGCCGAAGGGGTTATTGTCTGGGCCATCACTACCTCGGAGGGCATCATCCTGTACGACGCAGGCTTCGACTACAGCGTCGAAGAGATCGTCGACAATGGGCTCAGAAAAATGGGTCTCGATCCGGCCGATATCCGGTATGTCATCATTTCCCACGGCCACAGGGACCACTATGGTGGTGCCCGTCATCTCCAGGATGCCTATGGCGCGCGGATCATACTATCGGAGACCGATTGGGATTTGATTGCCGAGGACCGCAACCCTGATGCCATCAAACCCCGAAAGGATTTGGTGGCCACCGACGGTATGGAAGTCACGCTCGGCGATACGACCGTCACGCTCTACATCACACCCGGCCACACCCGGGGCCCGATATCGGTGCTGATTCCTCTCAAGGACGGAGACCGCAGGCACCTGGGCGCCACCTGGGGCGGGATGAATTTTAATTTTCAGTACTTCAGAGATCGAGCCATCACCATCGGAGCCTATCGGGATGCGGCGATGAGGTTCAGAGACATAGTCGCCCAGGCGCGGGCCGACGTCGTTCTGGGTAGCCACTTCATGCAAGACAGAACGCCGGACAAGATCAACGCGCTGCGCTTCCGGGGCCCCGGTGAAGCACATCCTTTTGTCGATCCGGGGGGCCCCGTTCGCCATCTCACAGTTGTCGGGGAGTGTGCAGCGGCGCGTTTAGCTTTGGAGATGGGGCTCGACTAAGGTTGGTAACATCGTTGATGGCTGGAGCTGAATCGCTCCAGTCACAGGGTGCGGTGGAGGTTAATTATGGAATTTGGTCTTCAATTTTTTCCAGACGTCGGTCCTGACCTTAAATCGGGCGCTCAATACTGGGACGAATGCCTTCACCTGACCGGGTTGGCTGACCCACTCGGTTTCACGCATATCCGTACCGTCGAGCACCATTTTCAGCCTTACGGGGGTTACTCGCCCAACCCCCATCTGTTCCTGTCGGCTGCCTCCCAGCGCACAAAAACGGCGCGCCTGGTCACCGGGGCGGTGCTCCCCGTGTTCAACAATCCCCTCAAGATCGCCGGCGAGATCGGCATGCTCGATGCCATCTCGGGTGGACGGCTGGAGTGCGGCTTTGCCCGCGCGTTCCTCCCCATCGAGTTCGAAATCTTCGGGCGCAGTCTGGACGAGAGTAAAGCCCGATTCAGCGAGGGCATGGAGCAGGTCCGACGCCTTCTGGAAGAGGAAAACGTGACTGAGGAGGGGGAATTCAACAGCTTCAGGAACGCGACGACTCTGCCGCGCCCGACGCAGAAACCCCGGCCACCCTTCTGGGTCGCCGCACTGATTTCGCCCGAGTCCTTCGAGTTTGCGGGCCGGATGGGCTACAACGTGATGGCCATCCCGCTGACCGGCGGCATGATGGGCGACCTGATCAAGACCTATCGGGACGCCTGGAAGGGGGCCGGCCACCCGGGCCCGGGCCAGGTCATGCTTGCCCATCATTTGTTCTGTCACGAAGATGAATCCAAGGCGATGAAAATTGCTCGTGGGCCCCTTAACCGCTACCTGAAATCGATTGTCGTGGCTGCTGCCGGGTGGCTCGACGGCAAAAATTCTGCAGATTACCCCGGTTACGACAAGGTGATCGAGATGTTGTCCAAGGAAACTATCGAGACCCAAATCGAGAAATGCGCTGCCTTCATTGGTAGCCCCGATTCCATCGCCGATCGCATCGCCGAATACCAGGAGATCACCGGTGGGTTCGATATCGCTTCGCTCCAGGTCAATTTCAACGATATGCCCGTCGACGAAGCCGAGAAGTCGGTCCGCCTGTTCGGCGAAAAGGTCATTCCCAAGTTCCGCAGTTAGTATTCGCCAACTTGGCGTTAGGCCGCTCGACGGCTTTTATGCTTCCGGAGCCTAGTTTCCTGAGTGACAAATTTACTGCTTAATTAGTCGGTCTCAGTCCGACCCGATTATCTTATTACGCTAGACGCCTCGGCAACCGCGTCTTTCCACCGAAAGCGGTCCACCCGCACCGTCGAACCGGTGCGGGTACTTAAGGGCCTGCTTCAACATTTGGTCGAGTCTTACAGGCCTCGCCATCAGGATGATGGCGAGGGTCGCCGGTCGTTCAGACAGGATGTCTGAATGAACGACCGAGCGAAATCTTATATCGCGAAGGTTGAATTTGAGACACTAAGCCATCGTCAACCCGATTCGCTTGTTCCCGCTTCCGCGTTCAATCACTCCGGCATGCTGCACGCGAAAGTCGCGGCGTCATTCACCTCGCCCGCGCCCTGATAGACGGCCACTTGTGGGTAGGCGCACACGAGTCGCGTTCCTTGTTCCGTACCGTTTTCATAACGGTTGACGACGACCTGATCTGGAGCTCGGCCGCTTTCCTTCCAATCCAGGAGAACGCTCAGGCTGTCAAAGTTGAAACCCTGAGTTCCCCTCGGGCTCATGATGTGCCCCATGCCGGGAATCATGAATAGCCGGAATCCATCGCGCGCCGACTCGCCCATGTCGGCCAGGACGGCTTCGTAGTAGTCCACGCTGCCGGACCAGGTCGTGCTGGCATCCGCCCAACCGCCAACAACCAGGATCTTGCCCCCCCGATCCATGAATTCTCCGAGACCCGTCTCCGTCTGGTTCAGGCCCTCGATGTTTTCCGGTGTGTTGGCTAGTTCAAAGTCGCTGTCGAAGTTCACGGGCCTCGTTTCGTAGTCCCAGTCCGGGTCTTCAAACACGGCCCATTGGAAGAACTCCAGGGCATTTGGACGGAGCTCGGACTCCGCCTGTGAGTCCCACAGCAATTCGCTGCCGGGGAGATATTGGGTTGTTATGATCTCGCCGGTCCGGGGATTGATCACCGGGCGGTACATTGAACGGGCCGTTTCGACCTGAGCTGCCGTCAGACAGTCAGGACCGTCTGGCCCCTGGCAGAGGAGCACTTCCGGGTCGAATCCGCAGGTTGTCGGATTCTCGATCAAGCCATCCACGGCTCCATCGACCAGGGCGTCGCATTCACCGAGTGCCGCCTGATGGACTAGGATCTTTTTCTCGTCGGAAATAGGGCTCTCGGGACTCCTGTGGACGGACTGATATAACTTCATCTGGGCGAAGTGGTAACGTGTCTTCAACAGATCGAGTGTTCCCGGTACCGCGATCGCATCCAGATCGGCCGGGAATCGCTGCACCATCGAAAGGGCCTGCCGGCCAGCACCACCCGCCTGATTCATCACCGAAAGCGTGGGGCCGCTGCCATAATATGCGGCAATCATTGCCTTGGAGGTCTCGATCATTCCGTGGAATGCCCGGTAGGAAAAGTCCGTCAGCTTCTCCGGGTGACCGACCATGAATTCACCGGTGAACCCCACATGACCGGTGTCCGTGCTGGACGTCGCATACCCGTCGGCAAGGATGGCCGACATCCGGCTGACGTTGATCGAGCCTGCCCAGCCCCCGCTTCCAGCCGGCTGGTAGTCACCGTTCCAATCGTCCCTCGGGAGCCAGACCTCCACCTTGATATCCGAATCCGCGCTTGGCGTGAGCGTCAGCGCGACGCGGCAAAAAGCGGGAAGATCCTGGAAGGCATCCGGTCGTCCTTCGGGTGGGCTGAACGCCCCAGCAGCGATATCTTCCGCCAAAGTGATGGTTGTATCGGGCAGCGTTATTGATGTCAGTTCCGCACATATTTCCGCCGCTGCGGGCATCTCCGACTGGCAGGCAGACAAGCCAACGATAGACACGACAATAACGATGAAATTTGAGATCCTTCGTAACATGGAATTAACCCTCACTCGATTTGGTTCTCTATCTCGATTGACTCCGCACGCCGCCCGAAAATACTGCTTGAAAGTTTCGGTCCTAAGCAATTTCCTGCGATTCTCCGAGTCGAATCGGTCGATCCTTAAGCAGATTTTTCATCTCCATGAAGTCAGACTTTCACAATTCAGAAATTGGAGTTTTGAGTGCCCGATTCTCGCTTGGGGCAGGTGTCATGTCAAGCTCAGACCCCTTTGGAGAAATGCCTCGGTTTGAACACTCAGCCGATTTCAGATTTGATTCAATCATCTGCTTCCACTGAAGTCGTTGCTTCGCGGGGCATTCGAGTGGATCTGAAGCCGTTCGCGAGTGTTCGGCAGGGTGTTTATACTGAAGTGGTGTGCGGTGTCGGGTTCGAACCAACAAACCCTTGCTTGTCCACCCTCGAGTCAAAGATGGGAAGCGTGGAGGCCCAGCCATGATGGGAACGCGCCCGATCTTCGCGTGATGTGTGCGACCGGATGTTGATCGATAGACATGCCTGAAGTTCATACGGAATACCTGAGTTTTGCCGAAGACATGGCCCGTGAGGCCGGTGAGATCCTGAATCACTATGCATCGAGGGACAAGCGTGTGGAGTTGAAAGGCCGTGCAAACCTCGTCACCGTGGCTGACCGCGAAAGCGAGGAGCTGATCGTTCGTAAAATCCGTGCCCGGTATCCGGATCATGGGATTCTGGCCGAGGAATCCGGGCTGCTCGCGGCCTCACCCGGAACTTCCTCAGACCGTTGGATCATCGATCCGCTCGATGGAACGACAAACTATGCGCACCAATTTCCGATGTACTCGGTTTCGATCGGATTCGAGCGCGGTGGTGAAATGTTGTGTGGTGCTGTCTACGACCCGGTCCGGGATGAAATGTTTACCGGCAGCTGCAGAGGCGGAGCGTTCCTGAATGGCGAGCCGATATCGGTGTCCGATGTGTCCAGGCTTTCAGATGGATTGCTGTTGACGGGCTTTCCGTATGAGTTTCGGGAGAAAGTGGGTTGGGCTCTGGGGCTGTTTCGTTCGTTTCTCGTCGAATCTCAAGCGGTACGCCGCGCCGGATCTGCAGCTCTGGACCTGTGTTACATCGCCTCGGGTCGATGCGACG
Organism: Terriglobia bacterium; assembly: GCA_965218085.1. Taxonomy (GTDB): domain Bacteria; phylum Acidobacteriota; class Terriglobia; order 20CM-2-55-15; family 20CM-2-55-15. Next base: position 3,199,876 of record CBDCKF010000002.1, read on the forward strand.
GATTTTGGGAATTGGATCTTCAGCCGTGGGACACTGCGGCGGGTTCCTTGATCGTAGAGGAGGCCGGTGGCAGAGTTACGGATTTCTCTGGGAAGGCCTTCCGTGTCGAATCGAAAGAGATCCTCGCTTCCAACGGCCAGATTCAGAACGAGATGATTAAGGCAATCGGGCGTGTGGAGAAGTGATGGTCACTCTGCGTTCATCTTCATGACGAGAAGGGTCTGGTCGTCATGTGCGGGGGTTCCTCCGCTGTACCGCTCCAATTCATCCGCAATCGCTTTGACAATTTCATTAGATGTCTTGTCCCTGTTTTCCTGAACAAGTTTTGCCAATCGCTTGAGCCCAAACTCCTCGCCGTCGAGATCGCGCCTTTCGGCAATACCATCGGTGTAGAAAACGATCAGGTCTCCTTTCTGAATTTCAATGACGCGTTCCTCATATTTAGAATCGGGAAGCAAGCCCAAAGGGATGCCTGAGATATCGAGAAAGCCCACGCCGCTGCCATCCCCATGGGAACATACTGGATAGGGCAGTCCTGAATTCGAAAAAGTTAGGCGCTTTGTTTCCGGTTCATACACAGCATAGACAAGAGCGATGTATTGCGTCCCGATGGGGCGCAGCTTGAGAGTTTGATTGACCAGTTCCAGCATTTGAGCCGGAGCGTACTTTCGAGTTGCGCGTGTGCGGATCACGCCGCTGGCCAGCGCGCCATAAAGCGCGGCCGGCGCTCCTTTACCCGAAACGTCTCCGACGGTTATCGCGAAGCGGCCGTCGTCGAAGCGAATCAGGTCGTAGAGATCACCACCAAGATGTGCGGCCGGTGTAAACGAAACAGCCATTTCCAGCCCACCGATCGGCGGTATCGCCTTCGGCAAGAGCTGGCGCTGGATTTCGCGGGCAATCTCAAGCTCGTTGTCCAGTCGTCTTTCGTTTTCTGCGACCTTTTCATACAACTCGGCGTTTACCAGAGCTGAGGCAATGCGTGTGGCCAAGGTCATCAGGAGGCGCTCGTCGTACTCGGTGAAATGATCCCGCTCGGTACTCTCGAGATCGAGGGCACCGATGACGCGCCCCTTGTAGGCAAGGGGAATGACCATCTCGGATACGGTTTCGCTGTGGACGTTAATATAGCGGGGATCGTTGCTGACATCTCCGATTCGAATCGGCTCGTTACGAAGTGCTGCATTGCCGATGAGACCCTGACCGAGAGGTACATCGAATTTTTCGTAGGCCTCTACCTCGTGCCGAAAAACCATGCGTGGACGCAATACATTGTCGGATTCATTCAGGAGAAGGACCGAGAAAATATGGTAATCGACTGTGGATTTGACGCCTTCGGCGATCTTGTTGATTACCTTTTCCACCTCGAGAGTGGATGCGATTTCGAGGCTGATGTCACGAAGAAGCGACAACAGCTCGTGATTGCGTCTCTCACTTTCGTATAGATTCGCGTTTTCGATTGCGATGGCGATCTGGCTTGCGAGCAGATGGAGCATTCGCACCTGCTCTTCTCTGAAGAAACCGATCTCCGGGCTTTCGATGTCGAGAACACCCAGGACGCGCCCTTTGCTGATGAGGGGGACTGCCAATTCCGACCGCGTTCCTTCTACGACGTTAATATATCGGGGATCCTTTGTAACATCGTCCACGACCATGGGGCGCTTGTCGCGGGCTGCCGTACCGATGATTCCCTGACCGATCGGAACTCTCAAATGCGTGACGACTTCGGCGGGGTGGCCCATCGAGAATCGATAATAGAGTTCGTCGGTCGATTCATCGACCAGCAGAATCGCAAACACCTGGTACGGAATGAATCTTCGTGTGGTTTCGGCGATTTTCTTGAGTAGAGGATCCAGATCGAGAATCGCCGTGATTTCATGGTTGATTTCGAGGACATCTGAAAGAAATCGGGTATCGGATAAACGCATTGTGGATTCCCGGCTCATGAGGCAACCCGGTGCATTGAGTCGTTCGGGGAAGCGATCGGAAGTCCTCGATTCATCAGATTGGGTCACCAGCAGCTAGAACTCTGATATCGGGTAGGTTTCGATAGCGTCCCGCGAAATCCAGGCCGTAGCCCACGACGAACTTGTCCGGAATCTGAAATCCAACATAGTCAACCGTAAATGGACGCTTCAGTTTTCCCTCCTTGTGGAGAAGTGTTGCTACGCGGACCGAAGCCGCGCCGTGATCTTCGATCAGCTTTCGGATACATGTCAATGTTTCTCCGGTTTCCAGAATGTCGTCGATGATCAAGACCTTCGCTCCCTCGATCGAATCACCGAGATTCCGGATGATTTGCACATTTCCCTTCGAGACCGTGTCTGCGCCATAGCTGCTTGCAGAAACAAAATCCAGGTGAACGCTGACAGCCGAATCTATCTTGCGGAGCAGATCGCTGGCAAATATAAAGCCGCCGCGAAGGACAACTACGGCCACGAGCTCAGTTCCGGCGTAGTCGTGGGAGATACTACGTGCCATTTCGGAAATTCGCTCCGAAATTTGCGAGCTCGAAATCAGCACTTTGTCCTGTAATTGTGACTTCATCATTTGCGTTACAAAGAATTGTTAGTTTACCTGCTCGAGCCCCTTGGCTGCAGGAAACGTTTCCACATGAAAGGACCTCATGATAGAAGCATTTACGGTTATGACGATTGTTGAATTACGTGAAGCGGCGCAGGAGATCTGGCAGGCGGCGCTAGACGCAGCCCGGCCGGAGGTCTGTATCCCGAGGGCCATCCGGGTCACTGGCGACGGGTTTTCCGTTAGCAACCAGAGTTTTGCGGTCGACGGGCGTCTTGTCGTAATCGGGGCAGGAAAAGCCGGCGCCGGCATGGCTCAGGTCGTGGAACGGCTTTTTAACGACCGGATATCCTCCGGACTCGTGATAACGAAATATGGTCACCGACTGCCAACGGGTCTCATTCAAGTATTCGAGGCGGGCCATCCTGTGCCTGATCGATCCGGAGAACTCGCCGTGGATGGGATGCGGGAGATCCTGCATGACCTGACGCCGACGGATGTGGTTTTGTGCCTGATTTCCGGTGGCGGTTCGGCACTGCTACCTTCACCCGCAGAAGGAATCACCCTGGGAGAGAAACAACAGGTGACATCCGATCTCCTTCGAGCAGGAGCCGCGATTCGCGAACTTAACGCAGTTCGAAAACATCTTTCCTCGATCAAAGGTGGCCAGCTACTCCGATGGGCGGCTCCCGCTCGCGTGGTGTCGCTGATCATGTCCGACGTGATCGGCGATCCGCTCGACTTCATCGCCTCAGGCCCGACCGCGCCCGACACGACGACCTTTGCCGACGCACTAGGGATTGTCAGAAAGTATGGCATTCCCATCCCCGCGGCCGTTCAAAACCGTTTCGAGCGCGGTGCCCGTGGAGAGATTCCGGAGACCCCCAAGCAGGGTGATCCGTTATTTGAGCGCGTCAGCAATCACATTATTGCTAATAACCGACTCTTACTCGAGTCGGCCTCCACTAGAGCCCAAGAATTGGGATTCAAGACCATGGTGCTCAGCTCGGAGATCGAAGGGGAAGCGCGGGATGTCGGCCGCTTCTTTGCGTCTGTTGCGCGTGAGATAGGTTCCAGCGCGCAGCCGGTTGCACCTCCAGCATGCGTGCTCGCAGCGGGCGAGACTACGGTAACCGTGAGGGGCCCCGGTCGGGGAGGTCGAAATCAGGAGATGGCGCTCGCCTGGGCTCTGAAAATGAAGTCATGGACCAAGCCTGTCTGTTTCGCGAGCGTGGCAACGGATGGCACTGACGGACCGACCACGGCAGCAGGCGGCATCGTGGACCCATATACGTGTTCCCGCGCCATCGAAATGGATCTGGAACCGATTAAGTTTCTTCGTGAGAACGACTCCTTCACTTTTCTGCAGACTGTGCGTGACCTGATCACGACTGGCCCAACACAGACGAATCTGATGGACCTGCAGATTCTTTTAGCGGGATAGTGGAAGCCTTGACTTCAACCGAAAGGCGCAAGGAATGTTGTTTACTGGATTGACCAAGGAACACTGATTTGCATTTGCGGTCTACGAGTCAATTTGCAGACTTTTCGATTTCATCGCTTTACAACAACGAAGACAATGCCATTTTTCCGTACACCCATCGGCGTTGGTCTCGATTTGGGTGGTAGAGGTCACTAGTGGCCTGTAACAGAGGTATCGCTAGCGGCGTTCGGGCGGAACGGCACCGGATTCTAGGCGCGACGAAGGAGGCAATGCTCTTTCATTGTGAGTGAGGAGCAACAACGAAGACGGTGCCGTTGGGCCCGAACCCCTTGGGCCGATGGGGGTTGCCGTCGATCTCTTTGTCGCTCGTCGGTCACGATGAAAAAACATCGGTCCCTCCTCGCTCCTCGACCTCGACAGCAAGACCCATCGGCGCCACTGGCGATACCTCTGTTACAGGCCACTAGAGGCACTCTGCGATGAAAGAACCCGGTTATTGGCTCCGACTACTCTCGATCATTCTGCTCTGTTCAGGTGTCGCCGTGGCCCAGGTCACGGAGGGCGAACTACGGGTTGCAGTCCTCGATTCGGACGGGTTGGGGATCGCCTTCGCCCAAGTCGAGTTAACCGGCCGGAGTCCACTGTTTGAAGCACAGGCCCAGGCTGACTCGGATGGTCGCGCGCGGCTGCTACGGGTGCCTCCGGGTGCATATCGCCTGACGGTCCGTCAGGGCGGATTTACCGAGTTCAGCACTACCGTTGAAGTCCGTTCGGCGGTTCCGCGCGATATCGCGATAACGCTCGAAGTGGCTGGGACGACGACCGCGATAACCGTGACGGATGAGATGCCTTTTCTGGACGTCACGCAGCCCGCACCGGTGATGCGGGTCGGTCGGACTCAGTTGGACGATATCGCGGGCAATACACTCGGCCGCAGTGCGGTGGATGTCGTGACAACCTTACCCGGCTGGTTGCTGGAGGCCAATGGCGTCCTTCATCCCAGGGGATCGGAATACGACACCCAGTATGTCGTCGACGGGATGCCAGTCTACGACAATCGTTCCATCGGATTCGCTCCTGCCTTCGAGACTTCTGAATTTGAAGCCGTCAATGTGATGACCAGTGGCATGCCTGCCGAATACGGTCGACGTCTAGGTGGCGTTATCGCTCTCGACACGCGCAGAGTGGGCACGCCCGGGCATGGCGTGGAGTTCGACTCCCAATTCGGGAGTTTCGCCAACCGGTTCGGATCCATTCGGTACCATTTCGGGACTGACGACACCTGGATTTCCCTGGGTGGCCACGGGGGTTACACGAACCGGTATCTGGATCCGCCATCAATTGAAAATCTTTCCAATCAAGCTACGGCGGGGGGGATCAACCTCCGCCTTGACCATGATTTGACCCGCCAGGACCGAATTGCGTTCTCTGTGCGGACAAATGAAAGCCGGTTTCTCGTGCCAAACGACTTCACGCAACAGCAGCGAGGACAACGGCAGGATAGGTTTTCTGGAGAAACGGCAGCGCAGGTGCACTACCAGCGCGTCATTTCGGCAAAGACCCTGGGGGTAGTTCGATTCATGCATCGCAATCTTACAGCCCAACTCTGGAGCAATCCGCAATCGACCCCGGTCCGTGTCGAACAGGACAGGGGTTTTCGGGAGTCGACTTTGATTGCAGATCTTACTTTCGAGGGCGAGCACCAAACTCTGAAGTTCGGTGGCGATCTTCGAGTCAGCGACGTGCGCGAGGTGTTTCGTCTTGGAGAAACCGCTGATTATCCCGACTTCGACATAGACTTTCGCGACGAGAGACAGAGCAACGAGATTTCATTGTTTGTTCAGGATCATATACGCTTGGGCAACTTTGCGGCGAACGTCGGACTCCGCTATGACCACTACGACTTTCTGATCGAAGACGACGCCTTCAGCCCACGGATTGCTTTGAGCTACTGGATTCCAACGGCAAACCTCCAGCTCCGGGTGGCATATGACCGCATTTTCCAGCCGCCGCCTACCGAGAACCTTTTGCTAAGTAGTGTGGCCGGAGATCTGGGCGTGGATGAGGTCAAGGAATCAGTTTCTGTTCCTGCCTCCCGTGGCAATTTTTTCGAGGTTGGTCTGAGCGAACTTTTCCTCGACACGTTCCGACTGGACGTCGCTCACTACTGGCGGACGTTCCGCAACTACATGGACGACGATGTCTTCCTGAACACGGGTTTGTCTTTCCCAATCAGTTTCGACACCGCCCGTATCACAGGTACCGAGGTTCGGCTCGATCTGCCCGGTTGGGGTTGGCTTTCTTCCTCCCTCAGTTACTCGAACATGATCGGATATGCTACATCTCCGGTTACGGGAGGATTGTTCATCGAAGGGGGTGAAGCAGACGAACTGAGGGCCCCAGGAGAGCGTTTCTCAATCAGCCAGGATCAACGCAACACACTTTCGGCGTTACTCCGCCTCCAGCCGGACGAGCGCGTCTGGTTCTCGAGCGGACTGCGATACGGCAGCGGACTGCCAGTCGAGTTCGAGGACGATATTAACGATGCCAGCGATGGGGAGCGGCAGGAGATCTCGCCGGAGATTATTGAGCGTGTAAATTTCGAGCGGGGCCGCCTGCGCCCAGTCTTCAGCCTCGACTTGTCTCTTGGCCTGCAGTTGTGGAGAGATCAGGACCGATCTGTATCCATGCAGTTCGATCTTCGAAACGCGACCGACCATCTCAATGTGATCAATTTCAGCGGAGTGTTCTCAGGGACTGCTCTGGGGCCCGGTCGCCAGTTAACAGTTCAGACGAAATTTCGGTACTGACCTGGAAGGGATAGACCTATTTCGCTAGTGCGTGGGTGAAGGGTGCGTTGACTGGGGCGAGGGCTGCATAGTGACTGCCATCCACAATGCAGCTTATCGCACCCGAAAGGACACGGCCACCGATGCGGAGTCTGCCAGAGAAGAGAGCTGCCCCGGCGTCTGGTGCGAAGAGGGGTCCTTCAGGTCCCCCGCCTGAAGAGAATACCGGAGAGCGAGCCTAGTGGCCTGTAACAGAGGTATCGCCGGGGGCGCCGATGGGTCTTGCGGTCGAGGTCGAGGAGCGAGGAGGGCCACCGAGGTTTAGAACCGAGGCCGCTAGCGATACCTCGTGTTACAGGCCACTAGTCAATCCAGAAAGAAAAAGTAAGAGTTCTTGCATTTCTCGATTGATTCCAGTCAGCGAGGATTACTGCGGGCGTCGAGCGCCGGCGCGGGAACGCTCAATCATGTTTCGAATGCGTTCTTCAAGGTTGGGCTGGACGAAGCGCAGCCGCGCTCTCTGGCCCGAAGACAGGTCGGGGTCAACCGAACGCAGCAGGTTGGCCTGGGCTTCCCGCAGCGCGAGGTCGCTCGCGTCAACTTCCGCGATCCGTCGGGTTATTTCATCGTCAGGAGCATTCGACTGTAGCGCTCGTCGCAACTGATTCAGAGCTCTTGCCCGCCTCTGTCCCAATTCGTTTCTTTCCCTCAGTGAATTTCGCAGCATGGGAAGAACGTGTGCAAACTGTTCATCGTCCAGATCCAGTTCTTGTTGAAAACGGCTGACGTAGAAACCTTCGATCATTTCCTGGATCGGGGCGACGGCATTGGGGGCGCGTAGGTTTCGGCCCTGTCGGGGTCTCTGCGGCCGGACCTTGCCGATTTCACGGCCGATCTCACGCGGCCCCTGTTGGAGCAGGGGTGGGGCCGATAGACCGGTTCCGAGGAACAACGTCAGGCTTACTATCGTTGTAAATAAAGTTTTCATTACAGCGCTGCTTCCATTATTGAACTGCTTTCACTACTGAACTGAAGCGTCGAAGATCGAATCTTCAGCAAAAGCCAGGGAAATTAATTCGCGGAGCACTTCTTCTTCACCCGCTTCGAGTTCGTTCAGAGTAGTGAATATCTCCGTGCGAGACCAGGCGAGGGCTTCAGCCTCAACTGCGTCAGAATCCTCGACAAACAGCTCGAACTCAAGGCCGGAACCCGGCAAAGATAAATCCAAACCTTCCGTCCGTGAAACACCGGTCGTATCAATCGCACGATTGGTCAGATGTACTGTCTTGTAGTGCCACAATCCACCCGCGGTCATTCCGGAAACAAGGATCATGAGAGCCAGGCTCCAGGACGCCGCAGGCCTGAGCGTCCACCCGGTCCATCGCTGCAGAACCGAAGAACGCTTTACCGAGCGTGCCAGCAACCGGTCCCTGACTGAGGAACGCAGCTCAAGCCAATCCGCGTTCGCCACTGCGGCATCTGCGGCTTCCGCATCCATTCTTTCGGCTTCCGATATGTCCCCACGCAACCGAGTAATCGAGGCCAGAGTTGTCCGGCAGTCGGAACACCTTGCGACATGACCGGTACGCTCCTCTGAAAGGCCATTCCCATCCAGAAGATCGATGAACTCTTCCGCTCTCAGATGTCTGAATTTCCCAAGGTAATTAAACATGGCTCATCCCACGTTATCCGACTTCATCCGATCTGATGGCGCCCGCAGTTGACTGCTGCTGGACCATTTTTTTGAGTTTCGTCAACGCAAAGAAAACACTGGACTTGATCGTCGATACCGATCGTCCGAGTATTCCTGCGATTTCTTCGTAGCTCAGATTGTCGTTCATTCGCAGTTCGAGAATCGCTTTCTGCTTGGGAGGGAGGTTCACCATAAGCTCTCTTACGATCGCTCGGGTAGTGGTCTATTAGATTGTTGCTATGATTGATCACCTTCCGTCCATACTCATCCTCTTGATAATTTCCTTCGCCAGATGTCGGAATTGGGATGCTGCATCGTCCACCTGAGAATAATATCCCGGGTTCACGGTGCCTCGAAGTTTACCGATTGCCAGCCCAGAGGTTTGAGCCTGCGGCGCTAAACTGTGGAAATTCTTAACAACGCCAACCTTGTTCCCCGAGGTAGGCAAGAGTTTCCTGTCGACATCGCCCAAGTCTTCTATGATTCTCGACTTGACTCTTGGCGCTATCTTGCTTTCCCAGTACTCATGCGGCTTGGTTGCATTTCTTCCAGAGGAAACCTTGTACGCTGATGTGATGTAGCCTAGGTAATGTGGCCTCCCCCGAAAAAGATTTTTTCGATCATCTGGTGATGCCAAGCTACGCACTGTCTCCCAATCTCTGATCCAACGGCCTATTGATCGGCCTACCGTGGAAAGGGCTCGTAACGAGAACAAGTCTGCAGCAACCGGAGTCGTAAAATAATCGGAATCCAAAATGACTGCCCTATTAAGCGGACCGACATTAGGACCAACATCGAAGATGATGATATCTGCACCACATTCATGAGCTAAACCCCTGGAGGCACGAGACAGGGCCAACGTTACATCGTAGTCTCGTCGCTTTCTCGCAAACGAACCGGTCCAAGCCCCAGGAAGTTCTTCCTCATAGTCAGCCAGCAGTACATCCCCGGGACAGATAAACATTCCGTCTCCATCTCGTAAATCTATCAGATTGACACTCTTGATCGGGCCCGTACCATGAACGACCGGCCTTATTGCTGACCAGATTGTCCCATCTTCTGTATCGGCGTTGTCGGAATCTCCCAACAGATCGTCCAAATAGTCCTCTTCTAAAAAAAACGACGTTAGATTGCATTGAGGGTCAGCATCTACCATCAATACGCGAAACCCTAAGTCAACTAACGCGTCGGAAATGTTGACCGTTAGGGTCGTCTTTCCAACACCCCCCTTATGGTTGAATAATGTCAGTGTTTTCATGGATGTACCCCCGTGTTGGAATAAAATGATTTGCTGAGTTTCGTTCTCGTCAGGGCAAGAGTTTAAAGCGAGTCGGGTAACCAGTACCATATTATTGTTGAGCGTTTCGCAGGGTGATGCTCAGTTAGACGGTTGATCCGATCAGTTCCTTTAACGTCCAGACGTGATCCGTGATCCCCGCTTCCATTGCGGGAGTGACCTTCAGGCTTCCGTGAATCCTCACGAAGTTGTACCACGCGAAGTAGAGCGCCACGGCAGCCTTCAGGTTATCCAGTTTCTTTGAGAAGCCCAGGCACAGGCGAGTCATCCGTCGAATGAATGTTCGCATTGTTAGGTTGGCGCGTTCGACGTGCGAAGTGCAGATCATTTCCGGGTCCGGGTTTCCGGTAACGCTGGTTGGGACTGCGCCAATGCAGTCTGAGGGGGAATATCGGCCCCGCCGTTCCTCAATCGGGCTGGCGTAGATTTTGACAAGCTGGGCAAAGTCTATGTCCGCGCCAAACGCATCTTCGACGGCTCCGACGTAGGGTGCGAATCCGTCCGTTGTGAGTTGGGTTCGATTCGCCAGCCGTGCACCAAGATCGGTCATCAGCGCGAGTGCATTGAGCGCACTCCGCTTGCCTACGATGTAGGACAGGACTAGTTTTGAATCACGGTCCATTGCAACCCATGTGTACTGATCTCCGATCTCGCGCTCGTCCTGGCCGTCTCTGATGTTCTTCTGTTTGCATTGAACGAAGGACCAAATCTCGTCTGCCTGGACCTGTCCGACCGTAACATTCCGAATCTTCTCATCCATGATCCGCTCACAGCGTTCGCCAGCTAGCGACAGGATACTGAGTACTGTTTTCTTGTGAACGCCAGTCAGACGCGAAGCAGCGTTGATCCCAACGCCTTCCACAAGCATGTTGAGAATCTGAACGGCCTTCTCTTCGGAAATTCGCATGTCACCGAGCGGCCCTTCGGCCTTGAACGTCTTACCGCAGGACAGGCAGCGGTAACGCTGGACGTGGCCGTTAGCGGTTTTGAATTTACCGGATTTCTTCGCGTGGGCTTTGCAGTAGCAGCATGTCATCGTGGGCCTTGCCTTTTGATGACGATTGGCTCACAATGCAGTTGAGTCGGCTATCTCGTGAGCAATCGCGGGTTAGTTGAGAGGCTCCATCTGGTGTTTCCGCACTGGATGGGGCCTTCGCTTCATGTACTCCATTAGACAACAAGGCTTGTTGTTTGTCAAGGATAATCGCCCGGAAAATCCGTTAAAGAAGGCAGGGCTACCCAGTGGTCAAGTAGACCTAGATTGTCACACAGGTGTGTTAGAATATCCACGCGAGGGACCTGATCTGTCCCTTGTGAGCATCATGGCTGGTAAAACTAAAAACATTAAAAAGAAAAAGACTAGCAAGGTGCAAGGGAAGGACAAACAGGCGACCGCCATCCATATATCCACGGAAGACGGCGCACAACATGTCGTTGGTATAGGCGACTTGCGCGTCATGCTGCTGAAGACCGAAACCTACTGGTATGCTCAGGGCATGGAGATAGATTATGCGGTCCAGGGTAATTCCGTTGAGGAAGCAAAGGAACGGTTTAGTTCTGGTCTGTACGCAACAATTAAAGAACATCTAACTATGTATGGTGGCATCACCAATCTCTTGGTGCCAGCCCCAAAACATATATGGGATGAGTTAATTGAGGCGAAATCGTGCATTAGGTCAAGGTATTCTCAAGTCGGACACCACGAGATGTTTCCGTTTGAAGAAATAACATTTTACGAAGTAGAGGCGGCTGTACAGTAGACCTGTGGACAGAGGACGCGATGTACTGCGCGATACCGTAGTCAAGGTTCTCAAGCATTTCAATGTCCTCATTTCCGACCAAGATGGATGTATGACTGTCGGAAATATTAACGGCACTGACATTGAGGTTCTTGAATCACCGGACCACCGAGTGTCATACAGGATGCTCCATCGTTTTCAGGCGAAATACAGCATCCCTATTCGTTATTTCTATCATCCGGAGCTTATAGAGGAAGATTGAGCCGTCTTCCGCCTTCCCCCAGCCCTTGTCTTCCGCTTCGCCTGTAGCTGGCGGAAATACTCTGGACCACGCTTAGCGGTCTGCTTGCCGCCGATCCTTCCTGATTCGGCCACGATCAATTTTCGGGGAATGGTTTCTCCGCAGTGTGGGCATTTCATGGGTGGGAGGATACTACAAGGCTTGTTGTGTGTCTACAGGCAGCAACAATCTAATAGACCATTACCATCGCTCGCCGTTCTTTCTCAAGGAGTCTGTTATGGTCTGTTATGGAAGGATGGGTTCACGCTTCCAATACTTTCGTCAACTTCTACGAACTCCCGGGAATTCTTCTTTACATGGTTCAGGCAGTGATTGACGGCAACTCTATACAGCCACGTCTTGAATCGGGCATCTCCGCGAAATGCTGTAAGCTTCTCGAAGGCCTTGATGAAGACTTCCTGGGTTAGATCCATCGCGTCTTCGCGATTTTTCACAAACCGGAAGCAAAGTCTGTAGACCGTCCGCTCGTGGCGTGTCATCAACTCGTCGAAAGCGCCCATGTTACCCGCGAGGTATCGGGAGACAAGGTCTTTGTCCTCATCGCTTTCGTGCATGGCCGTCGTGGCAACCGGCATGATCGTCGTCGTGGTCTGACCCATGATGTTCCGAAGTTATTGGCAGAAAAGCCGTTCTGCCTCTCGAACCTTTCCGAGAAACGCCCGTAATACCTTTGGACTCTCTCCACGGCGCCCAAGTTTAAAAGCGTGCTGCAATAAATGTAGAATAGTGATCCGATGCCCCCTGAGACGTCCCAGACCCGTACTTTATCCCGGTTAATCGTTTATCTCAAAAGATATAAGGCCCGGATGTTCGCGGGCATGGTCTGTGTTTTTGCGACCTCCGGCCTGGCGCTCGCCAACCCCTGGGTGATTCGATACGGCATCGACAGCCTCAGCGAGGAGATCACCCGAGAAGGACTGGTTTTCTATGCCGGTCTGATCGTTGGGTTAACCATCTTGCAGGGCATTGCCCGATTTCTCATGCGATGGCTGATGATCGGTGTCTCCCGCAGGATCGAATACCACCTGAGAACCGACGTTTTTGACCATATGGAGAAACTCGAGCTCTCATTTTACCAGAAGAACTTTACCGGGGATCTCATGTCACGCGCGACCAACGATTTGAGCAGCGTACGCATGCTACTCGGTCCGGGAATCATGTACACCGCAAACACCGTTGCCACGACGACGATTGCCATTGTGCTGATGTTGAGCATCGATTGGAGTCTGACCCTTGTGGCGCTCCTCCCGCTGCCTCTCATATCATACGGAGTCCGGAAGTTCGGTACGCTCATCCATAAACTCAGTGAAGAATCTCAACAGCGTTTGGCCGATCTCAGTGCCCGCGTTCAGGAGAGTTTGTCGGGAATCCGTGTCGTGAAGGTCTTTGTACAGGAAGAACACGAAAAAGAAGCCTTTGACGGTCTCAATCGACATTTGCTTGAAAAGAACATGGATTTGATCCGAGTTACCAGTCTGTTCTACCCCACCATGCAGTTCACCATCGGCTTTGCGGCGGTTGTCGTTCTCTGGTTCGGCGGGCGCCAGGTGGTTGCCGGCGTGATCACTCTGGGTGATTTCGTCGCATTCACTGTGTATTTGGGAATGCTGGCTTTTCCGATGATCGCGGTGGGTTGGGTGGTCAATTTACTTGAGCGTGGCCGTGCTTCTATGAAGCGATTAGACCGCATCCTGAATACCGTCCCCGGGATCGCTGACTCCCCCAATTGCGTGGGTGACGAGATTCGGGGGGAAATCGAACTGCGACATCTCAGTTTTGCCTATAACGGGACGCCGGTACTTCGGGATGTTTCCTTGCGGGTCCCGCAGGGGAAGACGCTGGCGATCGTGGGTTCGACCGGATCGGGCAAATCCACACTGGCGCAGCTGATCCCGCGTTTGTACGACCCTCCGGAGGACACCGTGTTTATCGATGGAATTCCTGTTGAGCGCTTTCCCATCGAACGCCTCCGCCGTGCGATCGGGTTCATTCCTCAGGACACATTTCTCTTTGGCGAGACGATCTTTGAAAACATCGCCTTTGGTATGGATGAAGTATCTAATGTACAAGTTGAGAGTGCAGCTCGAATATCAAAGATAAAAAATGATATAGAAGAATTTCAAAATGGCTTTGAGACCATGGTCGGGGAGCGGGGCATTACCTTGTCCGGAGGCCAGAAGCAGCGCACCGCAATATCCCGCGCCGTAGTTCGAGATCCGAGGATTCTAGTTCTCGACGACGCGCTTTCCAGCGTCGACACCTACACCGAAGAGCAGATCCTGCACGAACTTCGAGACGTCATGCGGGACCGGACTTCGATCCTCATCAGCCACAGGGTATCGACGGTTAAAGACGCGGATGAAATTGTGGTTCTCGACGGAGGGGAGATCGTCGAGCGCGGCACCCACGACGAATTGCTGGCGCTCGGCGGCCAGTACGCGGAACTCCATCAACGCCAGTTGCTCGAAGAAGAGCTCGAAGTAGCGGAATGAACTTTCTCCGAGTGGATGAAATGCGAATTTTGGAAGATATATGACTGAACGTAGAGCGGCAGAGACGCCGCGTAAGCTAGTGGCCTGTACCACCCCAATCGGGACCAGCGTTCGGGCCAAACGGCGCTGGATTCTAGGAGTCAGCGACGAGGAAATGCTCCTCCATTCCGAGGAGCCGACGACAACGAAGACAATGTCGTTTCACCCGAACCCTCTGGGCCGATGGGGGTTACCGGCGATATCTTCGTTGCGAGCCGTCGACGACGGGAAAACATCGACTTCCGTCTCGCGCCTCGATCTCGCCGGCAAGACCCATCGGCGCTGGTCCCGATTGGGGTGGTACAGGTCACTGGGAAGGCGACCGAAGGTACCGCAGGCGTATTCGAAAATACGCCGAGGATTCCTGAGCGAGCCTGACAACGCATACGCGGATGGATTTGCCGCTCGGATTCTTTAGATGCAAGAAGAAGACGTACTGGGTAAAGCATACGATAGCCACCTCATGCGGCGGCTGCTGGTATACCTGCTGCCATATCGCAGGATGGTGCTGTTCGCCTTGCTCCTGATCATGGTCGAGTCTCTGATTGAAATCAGTTTTCCATGGCTGACCTTGGTGGCTGTCGACAATTACATCCTCGCCGGTGACATGAGTGGACTCGGGCTGATCGCTGCCGTCTATTTCGGTCTTCTGGTCGCGAAGTACGGTATTGGCTTCCTGCAGACCTATACGCTCCAGAGCACGGGGCAGCGGATCATGTTTGATATGAGACGCGAGATCTTCAACCACATACAGACCCTGTCAAACAGCTTCTTCGATCGTAATCCTGTAGGTCGGCTGATTACGCGGGTTACGACAGATGTTGATGTGCTCAATGAAATGTTTTCCTCCGGCATCGTGTCCGTCTTCGGAGACATCTTCACCCTGACCGGCATCATGATCGTGTTGCTGGTTCTGGACTGGCGCCTGGGACTGATCGTGGTTTTGATCGTCCCTTTTATCGGCGTTGCCACGGCCGTTTTTCGGATGAGGGCGCGGGACGGTTACCGCCGGGTGCGAATTGCGATCGCCAAGATCAACGCATTCCTCCAGGAACACATCACCGGAATGAGCGTTGTTCAGCTCTACAACCGGGAGCGCAAGAGCGCCCAACGATTTGACGGCATCAATCGCGAGCATCTTGTCGCGACTCTCGATTCGATCATGGCGTACGCCGTCTTTTATCCCATCGTCGAATTGTTCAGCGCAACCGCAATTGCCTTGATCATTTGGTATGGAGGCGGCCGGGTGCTGACAGGAGTCCTGACGCTCGGAACCCTGATCGCTTTCATTCAGTATTCCCAACGCTTTTTCCGTCCGATCGCGGATCTCAGTGAAAAGTACAACATCCTGCAGTCGGCGATGGCCAGTTCCGAACGGATTTTCACGCTGCTCGACACCCCTCCGACGGTAGTTTCGCCGGTCTCGCCACAGGCAATCTTTGAAGCGCGGGGCGAAATCGAATTTCAGAATGTCTGGTTTGCCTACAACGATGGGGATTGGATCCTGAAGGACGTATCGTTTCGAGTAGGTCAGGGCGAGTCCATAGCGATCGTCGGACATACGGGTGCAGGGAAGACAACCGTGACGAGTCTGTTGACACGTTTCTATGACATACAAAAGGGACACATCCTGCTTGATGGAGTCGACATTTCAGCATTGGACCTGAACGACATGCGACGGCGCTTCGCGGTCGTGTTGCAGGAGGTGTTCGTGTTTTCCGGAACGCTGGAATCCAACATTCGGCTCGGCTCCGATATATCGGCGGAGAGAGTTCGCCAGGCCGCTGAAGACGTCAATCTGGGGCCGTTCGTAGCTTCCCTTGAGAAGGGACTGGAGCATCCGGTCAACGAGCGGGGCACCACGTTATCGGTCGGGCAGCGCCAGCTCCTTGCATTTGCTCGTGCACTAGCACACGATCCGGAGATATTGATTCTGGACGAAGCAACTTCAAGCGTGGATACGGAGACTGAGGGTCAGATTCGAACGGCGATCGAACGGTTGATGCGCGGGCGGACTTCGATCATCATTGCGCACCGGCTTTCCACGATCCAACGCTGTGACAAAATTATCCTGATGCACAAGGGCCGGATCAGGGAGATCGGTTCGCATCAGGAGCTATTGGCCCAGCGCGGTCTGTACTTTAAGCTCTACCAGCTGCAGTACAAGGAGCAGGAGTTGGTGCACGAGAGCTAAGACTTAAGATTTTATGAGTCGGAAGGATTTGATCGAAGCACCTTCCTGAGTTGACAACATTTAACTCTTAACGTCTATAAACGTCTGACTAATTAGCCCATTCGTCTTATGGTCTCTCTCGAAAATCAGGTGGCGATAGTGACCGGGGCCGGCCGCGGAATCGGCCGCGCGGTCGCTGTCGAACTCGGCCGGCTGGGAATGCGGGTCGCTCTGGTTTCACGGACGCGGTCCGAACTGAACGAGACAGCGGCCAAGGTTCCAGGTTCGAGCGTGTTCCCGGCCGACTTATGTGTCGAATCAGACGTCCTCCGGGTTGTCGAACAGACCCAACAAAACCTGGGGCCGGTTGACGTTCTAGTCAATTCTGCCGGCATTTACCACTTCGGTGCAGTGACCGACGCGAGCGGAGACGACTTCGACCGCGTTATCGATACGAATTTGAAGGGAGTGTTTCTGACGTGCCGAAGCGTATTGGAACAGATGACGGAAAGGGGGCGGGGGCACATTATCAATATCGCCTCTATTGCGGGGAAAGTGGGTTCCGCCCGGCGTTCACTGTATTGCGCTTCCAAGTTCGGTGTTGTTGGATTTACCGAGGCGTTGTCCCAGGAGGTGCGCGAATCGGGAGTTCGAGTGTCCTTAATTTGTCCAGGATCGACGAATACGGGATTTTCGCCTAAAGAACAGGAAGGAAAGTCCAGGGACCGTATGCTGCAACCCGATGACGTTGCGCATGCCGTTCGGATGTTGGTGGGTCAGGAACCCAACAGCTTCATCAGTGAGGTTGTGATGCGGCCGACAAAGAAGCCCTAGCAGCCCGTGGTTAAAGTCCACTTCACAGATTCAAACGGACCCGATGCGACCGTATCGCGAAGAATGATGAGTGAGGGAGGACGGGATATGGGCATGGGACGAAAGAGACGACGCCAGGAATCGCTGTGGATCGCGACACAGGAGTTGCCGCGGACCAAAGGACACGTGTTCTACGAACGGGTGAACCGGATTCTGGAAGAAGACGGATTCGACCCGTTTGTTGAAGAAGCCTGCCAGAAGTTCTACGCCCCGGTGATGGGTCGGCCCGGTGTCGTGCCGGGTGTGTACTTTCGGATGCTGCTGGTCGGCTACTTCGAAGGGATTGACTCGGAACGCGGCATCGCCTGGCGGTGTGCCGACTCGCTGAGCCTGCGGGAGTTTCTGGGCATTGGGCTGACCGATGGTACCCCGGATCATTCCAGCGTGTCGCGGACACGCCGGCTGATCGATCTGGAAACCCATGCCCAGGTGTTCCACTGGATGCTGGAGCGGCTGGCCGGGCACGGGTTGATCGACGGGAAGACGGTTGGCGTGGACGCGACGACGCTGGAAGCGAACGCGGCAATGCGGTCGATCGTGCGGCGAGACACCAGGAACAGTTATGAGGACTTTCTGAAGGAGTTGGCCCACGCTTCGGGCATTGAAACGCCGACACGAGCCGAACTGGCGCGACTGGACCGGAAACGGCCGAAGAAGGGATCGAACGACGACTGGGTGCATCCCGACGACGCGGATGCGCAGATCACCAAGATGAAAGACGGCCGCACGCATTTGGCTCACAAGCTGGAACACGCTGTGGATATGAAGACCGGCGTCGTGCTGGGGGTGACGGTTCAGGGTGCTGCCACCGGGGATACGACGACAATCAAAGAGACGTTGATCCGCACGGCCGAGAACATGGAGAAGCTGGCAAGCAACCCGAAAACCGAAGCGCAGATTCGAGAAGATTGGTTTTCTGAAGTCGTCGCCGATAAGGGATATCACAGCAACGAAACGATGGTCGATCTTCGCGAATTGGGGATACGCACCTACATCTCGGAACCGGATCGGGGCCGTCGCCGCTGGAAGAACAAGCCGGACGAACAACAGGCTGTCTATGCCAATCGCCGTCGAATCCGTGGAGAACGCGGCAAGGAGTTGTTGCGGCATCGCGGCATGATGCTGGAACGACCCTTCGCTCACGGTCTGGAAACCGGCGGCATGCGACGGGTTCACCTTCGAGGACGGGAAAATATCCTGAAACGGATCCTGGTTCACTACGCGGCCTTGAACCTGGCGTTGATCCTGCGCCAGAAGTTCGGGCAGGGCACGCCACGGAGCCTGCAGGACCGGTCTGCGGCATACTTTGCCGCTCAAATCGTGCTCTTCTGCGTCCAGATGGCGCTTCAAACGCATCATGAACTCCGTCAGCTGGATATCGAGCCCAACGTGGCTATCGAATCCGACGTTACGACTGTGTCAGAGAATCTCACTTCTGCCACGGGCTGCTAGCATCAGAATCTGCCTGCGACTCCAGACGCTCCAAACTCAGGGCCCACGATTCGTTGACGCTTCTCCAGGTCGGACTGCCCAACCATACATAGGGCCGTGGCAGGTGGCAGATACCGGTCTGAGTATGAAAAAATAAAGAAGCTTTAGTTATCCGCATTATTTGAAGGGGAATGGGTGGTGGTTGCAAATCGAATTGTTGTGCCGTTAGCGATCGTTCTGTTGAGCGGAGGAGCTCTCCTCTCTGGCATGGCATCGATGCCGCAGGCGGGGAGTTCCGCACGTTCCTATTCCATAGCTGATCGTGGCGGAGTTTCCCTGATTACCAGCGGAAGCGACGCGCCTGCGCCAGCGGTAACCTATACCCGCATCCAACCCGCCTCAGGCAGTACAACGCCGTCGGGTTTCGGGATATTCGGTTTCCGGAATTCGCTAGGCGAACTCTTAACGGAAACCGGTGTTGGGGCAGCGCCACTTCTGACATCTGGGCGTGTGTTTGTAACGTTCACCACCAATATCCTCAATACGGGACTCGCGATCGTCAATCCCAACGACGAAGAGGTGCGGATTGACTTCGTTTTTTCGGATTCTCGCCAGGACCCGCCTGATATTGCTTCGGGCTCGTTTACGATCGGGGCAAACCAGCAGACTGCCCGGTTCATATCCGAAGATCCCTTCAATGCGGCGACAGGGACCCGTGGGGCACTGACCTTGACGGCCACCCTCCCTGTGTCCGTAGTGGCATTGAGACAGTCGATCGCTTCAACGGGTGACTTTGTCTTCAGCAGCATGCCTGTGTCTGATCTCAGCCGGACTTCGACTGAAACCGTGTTTTTGCCACATTTCGTTACGGGCGGACTCTGGTCGTCGCGATTGATTCTGGTCAATCCGACAGACGAAACGATTACTGGAAGAATTGGTTTCATCAGCCAGGGAAGTGTCCTCCCGGTTTCGCCGGGAATTACGACGCCTATACCTCTGAACGGACTTTCGCTGACGACGCAGGACTACTCGCTCAGTGCCCGAGGCTTCACGGAGTTCACTACGACCGACCCCAGTCCGTTTGTACGGGTAGGTTCGTTTCGTGTCGTCCCCGACGAAGGGAACATCGCTCCGATTACCCAAGTCGTTATTGGCACTCAAGACAGTAATCTCCTGACGGTATCGGAAGCAACCGTCCCGCCTTCTGAAACAGGCAATGCGTTCAGGATGTATGTGGAAAGCTCTGGTGAACCCGGCAGCGTCGGTTCCGTTCAGTCCGGTATTGCCGTCGCTAATATCGCATTCGATCCGACGACCGTGACTCTGGAACTGACAGGCCTGGACGGTTCGCTCGTCGCCGTTACAGACATGGTGGTTCCTGCTTCAGGGCAACAGGCTCTATTTGTGAACGAGGCCTTTGCCTCGGAGGTGCTCCCTTCCCCCCTAAAGGGTGTTTTGAGGGTGAGCTCACCCGATACGATCGCCGTTGTCGGGCTCAGAAGCCGAACGAACGAGCGCGGAAACTTCCTGATGACAACGACCTCGCCGACCCTCGAGGCGAATATACCGACCGACGCGGAATTGTTCTTTCCCCACCTGATCGACGGTGGAGGCTGGATGACCCAAACCATCCTGTTCAGTGGCGGTGCCGGGCAGACGGCCGACGGCGTAATGCGTTTCTTTGGTGTGGATGGAAGTCCTTTCGATATAGTGCTGGATTAGCTTGAGTGCCGTGGCAAGGGATTGCCTTGAAATAATTCGAGTTTGCTTGGTCCTTTGACCTGTGGGATCGGTCTGTTAGTTGAAATGGAGGAAATGCGAGATGTCTCTGAATCGACTTTCATTTTTTGCTTCGGTGCTGCTGCTCTGTTGGGCCGCCGTGGTCTGGGGTAATGCCAGCGGTCCTGTGGCGGACCGGTCCGGTATCTCGGGAATCACTTGTAGTACATCAGGATGCCACAACGATCTTCCCGTCAACGTTGGTCCGGGTAGCGTGACGATCGGGGGTCTGCCTTCGGAATGGAGCCCCAGCACGACGTATCCGCTTACGGTGACGGTTAGCCAGAGCGGTCAGAGCGTGTTCGGGTTTCAGATGACCGTAGTTGACTTAAGCGGCGCTCAGGCGGGTTCATTCACGGCCGGTAGCGGGATGAACGTGGAGACCGAAGCGGTCAGCGGTAATTTGATCCAACATATTGAACACTCGTTCGCACAGCCTGGCAGCGGCACTGGCACATTTGCGTTCGATTGGACATCTCCATCCAGTAGTGCTACCGGAAACGCCCGGTTCAGCGTAGCAGGCAACGCCGCCGACGGCGCTTTCAATAGAACAGGAGACTTCATTTACTCAACGGAAGCCACCGTTTCAGCTGCAACCGAGGTGTCCCAGAACGAAATCTTCTATTTCCCGCAGATTGCAGACGGTGGCGTTTTTACGACCACGTTGTTTATTACCAACCCGGGGGCGTCGAATACAACGGCGAATGCGACGGTCACGTTCAACGATTTTGCGGATTCGGACGGCAATACGATCGTTCCTGTGTTCACCAACAGCCAGGGAGAACAGTTTTCGGGGACCATTAGTTTGCAGATCGCCGGAGGCAGGAGCCAGCGACTGGTGTCGACGGCCGCATCAGTCGCAACCGGAGTCGGTTTTGCCACCGTGGCGTCCGATATCTCGGTGACGGGGAGTGCCGTCTTCTCGCAGTTTGCCGGATCGCCGGCCTCGACGTCTCTGGTTGCTGAGGCGGGAGTCGACCCCTCGTCCACGGGCACCTCCCAGGCCATCTTCGTGGATGAATCCGGCTTCAGAACGGCTCTGGCCTATGCCAATCCTTCAGCGACCGAAACGGCCAATGTGACTTTCAGCCTTCTGAATGCCGAGGGTCAGGTGGTCTTGACGACGCCCACGACTCTGGCACCCTTGAACCACACATCACAGTTTGTGTTTGAGTTGTTCGAGAATTCGCCGTTGGTGACGAATCATGTCGGTACGCTGCAGATTTCCAGCGACGTGGCTTTGACGTTGATGTCTCTTCGATTCTTGGACAATTTTTCCGTCTTTACGAGTGTGCCAGCCTTTACGCTTACGCCGTGATCGTCCTCGGAAGGTAAACCGCCGTGAAGGTTACTCTGCATTGTCCTTGCTGCCGGGTTCCTCTGGTTGATGCCGAAAACTGTAGCTGTGGATTTCGTCCCCGTTATGTGGACGGCGTATTGGATCTGATGACTCCCGAGCAGGAGTCCCGGTATGGGGAATTCGCCGATGCGTTCGAGCGGATTCGACAGGCCGAGGGATTCGGATCGGGAGATCTCGATCTGCCTTTCAATGCGCGACGCAACCGGGGGATCTGGGCGGTTCGCCGAAGAACCTTTCGAAGACTAAAACGTTGGGTTCTTGAAGCGATGCCGGCACGGGGCATGGCACTGGACGCGGGCGCCGGAAACTGCTGGCTGTCCGGTCATCTCAGCCGATGGGACTTCGACGTCGTCGCGATCGACGTCAACCTAGGTTGCCAGGACGGCCTGACTGCCGGAGACTACTATCTGGAGCAAGGTTGCCGCTTCGATCGGATCCGGACTCCGATGGAAGCCCTTCCGTTCCCAGACGAAACGTTTGACCTTGTAGTGGCCAACGCCTCGTTTCACTATGTGCATGACGTTAAAGACACGCTCGAAGGATTTCATCGGGTTCTCAATCCTCAGGGTGTCGCGATCATCTTCGACTCCCCCTGGTACGAGCGGAAGGCGGACGGTGACCGGGCTCAGATGCAAAGAGCCGAAGGCTACGTGCGGATTTACGGCCTAGCAGCCTGTCGGACTTTTGGGGCCGGAGTTGGATGTCGGGCATGCGAGAAACAGGGGCATGAGCGAACGATTTCTTGCTGTGGATCGAGACACGCCGTACTTGTTGCCGCCGTCGGTCCAGGATTGGCTTCCGGAAGAGCACCTGGCGCGGTTCGTTGTAGAGGTGGTGACGAAGCTGGACCTGCGTGACCTGGAGAAGGAGTACGCGGGGCGGGGTTCGAAGGCCTACCATCCGGAGATGCTGCTGGCGTTGCTGTTCTACGGATACGCGACGGGAGTGTTTGCGAGCCGGAAACTGGAACAGGCGACGTGGGATTCGCTGGCGTTCCGATATATCGCGGCGAACACGCATCCAGATCACGACACGATCGCGGCGTTTCGGAAGCGGTTTCTGAAGCAGTTGAAGCCGTTGTTCGTGCAGATTCTTCTGCTGGCGCGGACGATGGGATTTTTGAAGCTGGGGAAGATCAGTCTGGATGGGAGCAAGGTCCAGGCGAATGCATCGAAACATAGCGCGTTGAGCTGGGGGCACGCGACGGAGTTGGAAGAACAGTTGAAGGCCGAAGTCGCGCGCCTGATGGAGTTGGCGGCGGCGGCCGACGCGGAAGTGCCGGAGGGAATGGACATCCCGGCCGAACTGAAGCGGCGCGAGGACCGGCTGAAAGCGATCGCCGAGGCGAAAGCGAAGATGGAGGCGCGCGCTGCGGAACGCCATGCGGCCGAGCAGGCCGAGTACGAGGCCAAGATGGCCCAACGCAAGGCCCGGGCCAAAGCGACCGGGAAACGGCCGGGAGGCAAGCCGCCGCAACCGCCCCAATCGGGCGTGCGCCCGAACGACCAGATCAATCTGACCGACGAGGAATCGCGCATCATGCCGGCGGGCGGGAAGAGTTTCCAGCAAGCCTATAACGTGCAGGCGGGGGTCGACACCGAGACCCTGCTCATCGTCACCGAATCCGTCACAACGCACGCCAACGACAAACAGGAAATCGAACCGGCGCTCGGGACTCTCGATGCACTGCCTCAACCGCTGGGAAAGGTCGAGGCGATACTGGCCGACAATGGCTACTACAGCGAAGGGAACGTGAAGGCGTGCGAAACGGCCGGCGTGATGCCCTACATCGCCATGGGCCGTGAGCGCCATCATCCACCGGTGGAACAGCGTTGGACCGAACCGCCACCGCTGTCGCCCGACGCGAACCCGGTCGACGCCATGGCCCATCGGCTATCGACGATCGAGGGCCGGGCCGTTTACGCTCAGCGCAAGTCCACGGTCGAGCCGGTGTTTGGAATCGTCAAATCCGTGCTGGGATTCCGGCAGTTTCACCTCAGGGGACTCGACCCGGTATCCGGTGAATGGACACTGGTCAGCATCGCCTGGAACCTGAAACGCCTGTTCAATCTCTCCGGGCAGGTCTCCTGCCCGACTGATCCCCGCTCCAGCCGCCCGTCCGGACGCCAAAAACGCGACTCCGGGCTCCTGCGTGGATCTCTGGCGTCCGAATCCGGCTCTCTCTTGCGACGTCTCAGGTCGATCGTCTCGTCAATGTTCAATCACACGCTCGGAGACGCGCCGTTGCTACGGTCAAGTCCGACAGGCTGCTAGACGAGAGCTTCGCCCAAATGGCTTCCTATCTGGTCCGTTCCCAGTTTGAGGATCTGGTTCACCGAACAGGTTTCGTGTACGAGAGAATACCGGTCTGGCCTGGTCCTCGCCGAAGTCTGGAGGCACTGAAGGCGAGGCTCGACGGACAGCGGATTGCTTCTTTTCCCTTGATCATCATCCGCAGGTAGCCATGTCGAAGGACCTATCCACAGACGCTCGACTGAACACCCATGTCAGGGATGCCTTCGATCGACACGCTTTCGAATACGACACTTGGTTTTCGGAGAAACCCCTCGCCCGCGAAATCCGGAGAAGGACCTGGGAAGTAATGGATCGTTTCTTTGACGCTGGAAACCGTGTTCTCGACCTGGGTTGCGGCACGGGAGAAGATGCGACGCATCTTGCGGGACGAGGCGTCCACGTGCGTGCGGTCGACGTTTCATCGGCCATGCTTAGCCGTCTTTGGGAAAAGGCACGGAGGTTGGAGCTCGACCGGTTCATCGATTGTTCGATTGCCGACGGGCGCTTCCTTGATTTTCGGAAAGGCGAACTCGATGGGATCTATTCAAACTTTGGGGTTCTCAACTGTGTGGCCGATCTAGACTGGCTTCCGGAACTCGCCCGTAAAACCCTGAAGCCCGGCCGGCGGATGATTCTTGTTACGATGGGGCGGTGCTATCCCCTGGAGATCGCGGTGAACCTGGCGAAAGGACGTCTCCGCCCTGCACTGAGGCGATTCCGCTCACCGGCTTTCGCGGTGGTTGGCGGGGTCCGGTTTCCGGTACATTACCATCGTTTTAGAATCCTGAAACAGGCGCTGAAAGGCAGTTTCGTTCTAGAGCACCGCGAGGGTCTAGGCCTGCTCGTGCCCGTACCGGGGCTGGAGCATTTGGGGCAGCGTTTTCCCCGGATGTTCCGTGCCCTGAAACCAATCGATTCCCGGTTGGGACGATGGGGCCCGACTTCGACAGTGGGAGATCACGTCCTCTCGGTGTGGAAATATAAGGGTTCCTGAAGAATGAGCGCGGGAACACGCATTCTTCTCTACAATCCGCCATCAGACTTCTACGCGATGCCGTTGGGCCTGCTGGCTGTCGGGTCTGCCGTACATGGTTCGGATGGGGCCGAGGTGCAGATTCTGGATTCCAGTATCGACGTCTGGACCGACGATAGATCCGGTCTTGCGCCTGGCGCAGGTCACCAAGCAACGCCACCTGAGAAGTCTGATTCTCGAATGGCTCACCGTTTCAAGGGCTTACAGCCATCGAAAATGGCGGCACATCCTGTGCCGCGTCGCTGGTCGACGAAAAACTGCGTTTTTCAGCAGACGGCCAGCTGGTTAGTGGAGTGAGAGTGAAGGCAGTCAGGGGCATCAGATCGAATATGGCGGGTGCTCGCCTAAGCACCGACTGTCAGGCATATACCTGCAGGGCATCGACGCTGAT
This sequence comes from Terriglobia bacterium, assembly GCA_965218085.1. GTDB lineage: Bacteria > Acidobacteriota > Terriglobia > 20CM-2-55-15 > 20CM-2-55-15. Next base: position 3,225,528 of record CBDCKF010000002.1, read on the forward strand.
GGCGATTAGGCAATCACGGTACATTCGGTATAACAACCACGACATGCATCCTGAGCCTACTGAGAGCAGGTGAGGTAGCGGCACGGTCACAAGGAGTCCGACTGGAATCAACTGCAGTTCGTCCTGCACTGACAGCAAACGGAACTGAAGTAGTAGTACCACCTAATACAATAAAATCGAGCCATCATTTATCGCATGCGAAAAGCGGCGCTCCCGAATTTCTTTGTCGTGGGGGCAGGTAAGTCGGGAACAACATCCCTCTATCACTACCTGCGCCAACATCCGCAAATCTATATGAGTCCCGTTAAAGAGCCTTGTTATTTCGCGTCGGAGATCCGCGTCGAAAACTACGACTCAACACTCTATCGCCACATACCAGGACTGTCGCGGCAGCTGCCGCAACTGACCAACGACGGCAGACGTTCAGGATGGCTGGTGTCGGAATGGGAGGATTACGCAAGGCTTTTCAAAGAGGTTGAAGCCGAAACGGCCATCGGGGAGGCGTCTGCTGCCTACCTGTGGTCGGAGACGGCAGCCGGAAACATCGCATCATGCGTTCCTGACGCGAGGATCATCATGATTCTGCGCGATCCTTCTGAGCGGTGATCAGCGACAATCAAAACTCCCGACCAACGACAATCAAAATTCCCGTTGCCTCAACAAAATGTTACCGGGCCAAGTTGTTGATTTTGAAAAGATGCTTGGATGGTAACCGATCAACAAGTGAGACGACTGATGAAGCTGACACAAAGGGAAGCGACACTGGCCCATGCAGCGTCGAAAGCGGGAATGGATGAGAAAACGGCACGGAAGTATCGGCGGAAGAAGCAGCTGCCGAGTCAGATGGGGCAGCCGCAACGCGGGCGCACCCGTGCGGATCCGTTTGAGGGGGTATGGGACCAGATCCAGGAGATTCTGGGCAAGCATCCGACCGTGCAAGCGAAGACGATGTTCGAGCATCTGTGCCGGAAGCATCCGGGAGAGTTTCAGGAAGGTCAGTTGCGAACCCTGCAGCGCCGGTTTAAGCAGTGGCGGGTTCGATCCGGACCGGAGCGTGAAGTGATGTTCCCCCAGGTCCATGATCCGGGCCGGCAATGCCAGAGCGACTTCACGCACATGGGGAGTCTGATGGTGACGATCGGCGGCCAGAAGTTCGACCACATGGTGTATCACTTCGTCCTGACGTATTCGAACTGGGAAACGGTCACGGTGTGTTTTTCCGAATCGTTCGAGAGCCTGTCGGCAGGACTCCAGAATGCGCTGTGGCAACTGGGAGGCGTCCCCCAGGAACATCGGACCGACAGCCTGTCGGCCGCAGTGAACAACCTGAAGGATCCGGATGAGTTTACAGCCCGCTATCAGGGATTGCTCAATCACTATGGTCTGGGGGCCACGCACACCCAGGCCGGCCAAGCCCATGAGAACGGTGACGTCGAGCAGAGTCACTATCGATTCAAGACGGCCGTGGATCAGGAGTTGATGCTGCGTGGGAGCCGGGACTTCGAGAGCCGGGATGCCTACGAGCAATTTCTTGTGGAGTTGATCGACCAGCGTAATGCGATTCGCAGCCAGCGACTGAACGAGGAACTCGACTGTATCGGTCGGCTCCCGCTACGACGATTGGACCACACGCATCACATTCGAGTGCGCGTATCGGGGGACAGTACGATTCGGGTGCGTAAGAACACCTACTCGGTCGATAGCCGGCTGATCGGCGAACAGGTCCAGGTTCACCTGGACACCGAGCGTTTGAAAGTCTGGTACGGCGGGGAATGCGTCGAAGGGATGCCGCGGCTGCGGGGATCGGGCAAACACGCGGTCCACTACCGACACGTGATTCATTCTCTGGTGCGCAAACCGGGAGCGTTTCCACACTACCGGTACCAGCAAGACATGTTCCCGCGTCTGTTGTTCCGGGTGGCCTATGACTGGTTACGGGAACACGCGCCCACGAGCGCAGACCGTCAGTATCTGAAGATCCTCGAGATGGCCGCCATGGAGAGTGAAGAACGGGTCCACGAGGCGCTACGGGACCTGATCGATAACAGTCGGCCGATCTCAGTGGACACGGTCCGGGAGCGCATCGACGCCCAATGCCCGGTCCAATCCCCCTGGCAGGTGCGGATTGCCCCACCCCAGATCCGACTCTATGACGCGCTGCTGGATCCGGTCCAGGAGGCGGCATGCTTGTGAAAGAGCCCATCACTGCCTCGCTGCACCAGTTGCGCCTGCCGGCGTTTGTCGACAACTACAGCCCTCAGGCCGCTGTGGCCACCAACGACGGCTGGGCCTACGATCGCTACCTGCTGGCGCTATGTGAGCTGGAACTGGAAGAACGCCGGCAACGCAAGACCGAACGGCTCCTGCGGGCGTCGAAGCTGCCCCGGGAGAAGACCTGGCCGGCGTTTGAGCAATCGCGACTGCCCCGAACCGTCCAACGGCGCGTGGATGCGTTGCTGGAGGGGGACTTTCTGGATCGCACCGAGAACGTTTTGGCCTTTGGTAACCCGGGCAGCGGCAAGACCCATCTGCTCTGTGCCCTCGGCCATGAACTCATCCTGAAAGGCCGGAGAATTTACTTCACTCCATGTGCGCTGCTGGTCCAGCGGCTCTTGCGGGCCAAGGCCGAACTCGGATTGGAGAAGGAACTCAAGCGACTCGACAAGTTCGACGCTCTCATCGTCGATGACATCGGTTACGTCCAGCACAGCCGCGACGAAATGGAGGTGCTCTTCACTCTGCTCGCCCACCGGTACGAACGTCGCAGCATCCTGATCACATCGAACATGGTCTTCTCGGACTGGGAAAAGATCTTCAAGGACCCGATGACCACCGCGGCAGCGATTGACCGTCTGGTGCATCACAGTGTCATTCTGGAATTGAATCTCTCCAGCTACCGCATGGCGGCCGCAAAGAAAGAGAAAGGACGAAGAAAGTGATGGCGACGCTCCTGTGGACAACGCCGCATCCGTGGGAATCCGTACACAACACGGATTCCCACCGCTGCTTGGAAAAGCCTTCGGCTTTACCACGTTTCCCACAGGCGGGACGGCGAACGAAACTCTCAACTCAGAGCGGGAATTTTGATTGTCGTTCAGAAGGAATTTTGATTGACGTTGAACAGAGCGGGCGTATTCGCAGTACCTTCACCAACTTGCGGTCGGACTTATACATTCCACATTCCGCGAACATCTTGAAAGGTGCATGCGCAATGACGACCGAAAATTGGGCGTCTATTACCCTTTCCTTGAGGCCGGGCTGTACCACCGGCAGGTGAAGCGATACCTTGAACGGTTTCCGGAAAACAACATCCGAATTTATTGGTACGAAGAAGCTTGGGGACGCCCCGACCGTTTGCTTGCGGACATCTTTCAATTCCTAGCTGTGGATTCCACCTTTTCCCCCGATACATCACGCAAGAGCATCGAGCGGAAGGCCCCACGATTTGCCGCCATCAATTATGCCGCGAAACGGTTTCACATCACGCATTGGCTTAACGAAGCCATTCCTTCCAGCCTGCGGCCTCCGATCATCAAACTCCTGTTTCGAAAAGGGCGTGCCGTGACCATGGATGCAAAGGATCGCCGGTACCTGATTGACTATTACCGCGAAGACGTTACAAAGCTAGCCTGCATTTCTCAAGAGATCTAAGGTAAACGAGAGACGGAAGGAAGTGTAAAGGACCGGAAAAGGCCGCCCTGTCTGGCATAGAAGGTTGTGCGAAGAACTTTCAACACACAGACGGAGGCGGCCTTTAACATGACAGAGTGTAAAACAGAACGGGTTCAATTTCACGCTTTAGGTTCACGCGAAGTTTGCGGTCAATTCGACGGTGGGGACATCAGCTCGGACGCGGGCGGATTGCTGCTGCGGGAGGTGGAGAAACGGACCGGGATCCTGAAACAGTTTGCCGGATGTTTCCAGGATTATCGGGATCCGCGATTTGTGGAACATCGCATCGAGCCACTGGTGGCGCAACGGGTCTACGGATTGTGTTTGGGCTATGAGGATCTGAACGATCACGATCAACTGCGTTCAGATCCAGTCCTGGCCGTGATGGTCGATGAGACCGATCCGAAGGGGCGAACTCGGAAGCAGGAGCGGGACCGGGGCAAGGCGCTGGCGGGCAAGAGCACGCTGAACCGGCTGGAGCTCTCGACCGAGGGTGCGGCCAGCCACCCGTACAAGAAGATCGGGCGGGATGAAGCGGCGATGGATCGATTGATGGTGGACGTGTTTCTCCAAGCCCATCGGCGAGCACCACGGCAAATCATCCTGGATCTGGATGCGACCGACGATCCGATTCACGGGAATCAGGAAGGCCGCTTCTTTCACGGCTACTACCGGCACTATTGTTATCTGCCGCTCTACATCTTCTGTGGGGAGTTTCTGCTCTGTGCCCGGCTGCGATCCTCTGACATCGATGGTGCGGCTGGAACGGTGGAGGAACTGGAACGGATCGTGGGCCAGATTCGGCAGGAGTGGCCCCGAGTCCAGATTGTGATTCGGGCCGACTCGGGTTTCTGCCGCGATGAGATCCTGAGCTGGTGCGAGGCCCAGCACCGTGTCGATTACGTGATCGGACTGGCGAAGAACAAGCGGCTGCTCCGCGCGATTGAAACTCCGATGGAGAAAGCGAAGCAGCGATTCGACAGGACCGGAAAGTCGGCGCGCGTCTTTAAGACGTTTCAGTATCGGACCCTGGACAGCTGGACCCGAGAGCGACGCGTCATTGGCAAGGCCGAACATCTGGCCAAGGGAGCCAACCCGCGGTTTATCGTTACCTCGTTACCGAAAGGCCAACCCACCCCAAAGCAGATCTATGAACAGATCTACTGTGCTCGTGGGGACATGGAAAACCGGATCAAAGAGCAACAGCTCGGATTGTTTGCCGACCGGACCAGCACGGCCACCATGCGCGCCAATCAACTCCGGCTCTACTTCTCATCGGTCGCGTACATGTTGATGCAAGCCTTGCGACGGCTCGGATTGCAGGGTACCGAATTCGCGCGTGCGCAGTGCACCACGATCCGCCTCAAGTTGCTCAAGATCGGAGCGCAGATCCACGTCACCGTCCGCCGGATCTGGATTCGGATGGCCGGCGGGTATCCCTATGCCAACGTGTTTGCTCAGATCTACGCGAACCTCCAGAAAATCCCGCTACGTTGTTAAACGTCTCCGCTCGGACATCCCACCCGTTTCGACCTTGGTAGGGATTGCTGTCTCTGTAATCCGCTTTCACCTTGCCATTCTCTTCAACACCAATCACTCAGGCTCCGTTTTTCAGCTCAGCTGGCCTCTTTGCTCCCGCGACACCGCTCACGACCCCTATCCCGTCTACCCATTGCTCGTTTCGCCATCATTCTTGAGAAATGCGGGCTAGCCTCGCTGCTGAACCGAGACCTCAGTATCTGGCTGTCTTGAGGCGAATTCACAGGATGGACCCGTGCTCACACAATCGTTTAACAATGATATCTGATACATTTTCTGTGGGCCGTGACCGTTGTGTTGATGCCCACGGTTCATCTTCATGAACCAGGTTGTTGCAGACCGTCGCTCTGCCGCCACTTCGATCACGTTGCATACGGGTTGGCGATTGAGCGGTACCGGGCTGAACGCGTCGGTTCACGCGCATGAGAAATATCTTTCTGGATGGGACCGTCAGTGGGCCGGGCCTGTCCTTTTTTGATCAGTGGTCAGTTTCGATTCGGATGCCAATGGGCTTCCGCCTCCGTTTCCCGCGTTCCCAAATGGTTGAGGTTTCAACACTGACCGATTAGACTGAGTGTCTGAACTAGATCCAACGCCCACCATTTGTCTGAATCGTACCTGGACTGTCACTTGAGAAGACCGGCAGGGGCTTTTCTTTGAGTCGGTGATGAAGAAGAGAGTCTTACTGTTTTTTCCGTCCTATCGGAGCCTTGAGGCGGCGCCGCCCCTGGCTCTTCTGGCCCTAGCCTCGGCACTCGAAGAACAGGGCTATTCTGTGGATGTGGTCGATTCTACGGTCGAACCGCAATATAGGACGCGTATTCTCGATCAGCTCGACGAATCGCTGTTGCTTGGCATTTCGATCGTGACCGGGCCGATGATCTGCGAGGCCATCGAGGTTGCAAAGGCGGTCAAGTCGAAGAGACCGGATTTTCCGGTGGTTATGGGCGGCTGGCACCCGTCCACACGGGCTGCACAGACTTTGCGGGCACCATACGTGGACGCTGTCGTTCGAGGGCAGGGCGAAGTAACCCTGTGTGAGATTGCCCAGCGGCTGGCCGAGGGGCGTGACCTGTCAGGAGTCGAAGGCTGTTCCTTCAAGACGTCTGATGGGCGCCTCGTCGAAAACAATCCGCGCGCTACGATTAACATTGAAACCTTACCGCCGAAAGCCTATCACCTGATCGATCTGGAAATTTATGCCCGGCTTTGTGGGCGGCGATGGCTCATGTATACGTCGAGTCATGGCTGTCCCTACGATTGCTCCTTTTGCTCCAACGCCAGCCTATACGGTCGCGCTTGGAATGCGCTTCCAGCTGAACGTGTCGTCGCTGAAGTCGTCGAACTCGTTCAAAAATATCGGCTCGACCTGGTGGACATTGTCGACGACAACTTCCTTGTGGACAGGCAGCGTGGGGTCGATATCGCCCGAGGATTCCTCTCCTCGGGCGAGAAGTTCGATTGGTGCATCCAGTCGACAGCGAACTTTCTACTGAAAATGAACGACGAGGACGTGAAGCTGATGCAGCGCAGCGGGCTCGACCGAGTCTTTATCGGTGCCGAATCCGGATCGGATGACATGCTACGTTCGGCTAATAAAGTGCATTTTCAGCCGCAGCGCATTTTGTTCGATGTCGCCGAGAAGCTGTTCCACGCTGGGATCACGTGCACTTTTTCGTTGATCTTCGCCTTGCCTGGCGAAACCGATTCGGATCGAAAGGCAACACTCTCCATGATGAGCGAGATCAAGTCCCGTTTCCCGAACACGGAGTTTCATAGCAATATTTACACGCCGTATCCGGGCGCACCAAATTTTCAGCAGGCCGTTGGGTTGGGGCTCCGCGAGCCTGAATCGTTGGAGGAGTGGGCGGAGTTTTACCCAAAGTTCCAGCGATTGCCATGGCTGAATGAGAACGAGCACAGGCACATTCAGCGGATGCGCGAGTACATCCGAATCGGGTTCGCGACCAAGCGCATCCGGAGGAGTTCGAGTCGAGAGAAAATCGTGCGTCTAATGGCTCCGGCGGCACGTACCCGCTTGAAAACTGACCGTTATGCGGTGCCAGTGGAACTGTGGTTGTTGAAGTCGGCGGCGCGACTGCGTGCCGCCTTAACGCCCACCCGGGCCCGCTCCCACGTGCTTCAGCCATGAGCGTCTCATCCCGATCCCGCCTTGAAAGGGTGCGCTGAAGTAAACGGTAAACCATTCGCGATTCTGTGGGTTGGACCGTTTTCAGGGGTGAACCTCTCGCAAGCCTCCAAGCTGCCGGGCTTCCGAGTTGTTCTTAGCCCTCTGGCACTCGAGCCACGTCTTCCCTTCGACAGACGCAGCGAAAGCCAATCGTCGGTACCCTGTGATCCGGAGGACTCCTTAGCCGCGCAGCGGTACGTGTGTAGATTCTGTCGAGATACCAATCCCCTCCTCGGATGGTGCGATATGTCGATCCGAAGTGGTCGTGCTGATAAGGCGAGCCCGGATAGGCGTCGAACCAGTCTTCTGTCCACTCGAAAACGTTGCCCGCCATGTCCAGGGCGCCATACGGGCTCGCTCCGGCCGGGTAGCTGCCAACCGGCATTGTGGTGACAACCTCACCACGGAGTTCTCCGTTGTAGCTGTCTCGCCACCAATCGGTCCACTCTTCAATCGTGGAGAGTTCCCGGCCAGCGACGGTGCTGGAACTGTTCAGCAGCGTCCGATCCCATTGATTTCCCCAGGGATAGGACTGGCCGCCCATTCCCCGCGCCGCTTTTTCCCACTCCGCCTCGGTTGGAAGAGACTTGCCTGCCCAGTCACAATAAGCATTGGCTTCGTCCCAGGAGACCAGTACGACTGGATGGTCGGCCATCCCTGTCGGAAACGATTCGTTTTGCCAATTGTATAGCGAGGCCCACACCTGATCCACATACGGCACAGGTCGCCGGGTGAGGTCAACGAAGACCTTATATTGAGATTGGGTTACTTCGGTCCGATCGATGTAGAAATCATCGAGAGTCACTGTCCTTGTAGGGAATTCGCTTTCATAGAGCCCTCGCGATCCCCCATAAGATTCGTATTGTGCCTGGATCTCCTGCTCGGTGCTGCCCATGACAAATGGCCCCCCGGGTACGAACACCATCGAACCATAGCGGGGGTCATCGGTGGGGAGGAAGCCGCTACCCACTTGAGTGCAGCTCAAAAATCCAATCGGCAAGAATGCCAGCAATGCGAGGATCGGTATTGCTCTGGGCAGTACGGGTAGCTGACTCCTAGAAGTTCGAACTATCAAAAACTTATCTCTCGCAGATACGGTGTCCACTCAGCGGCTTTAGCTAGTGATTTCCATGGCACGTGTATGCGCTTCGAGAGCAGCTTCGGCACTTCTCTGACGGTGATCCTTCGCGTTCCACCTTCAAAGAAAGTTCGAAACTCCTCGTCGCCATACAGTGCCCTCCCGTCGAGGACGACGAGCGCGGGTGCGTAGTCTTTCAACACGACCAGGTCGGCCCGGTTGAGGCCGTGAATCCTTAGAATTTCGGTCGGGACGGTGGTGATTGTAGCCCACAGTTTTTCCTCTTTCCAGTCTACGAGCTTTCGAAGCATTTGAAAATCTTCGAGCAGACCGGAGCTGGAAGTGGCTGCAGAATCCGAGCCCAAGGCAAGTTTCAGCGTCGGCGGAAGTCGGCCGTAATCGAGGGTTCGCCCGTAGAGGTAAAGGTTCGAAACGGGGCAGGACACAACATTGGCCCTTCTTCGGGCCAGCAACCTCTGTTGGCTGGGTTGTGCTCCCAGAGCATGCACCAACACCGTGTTGGGCGCGAGCATTCCGTTGTGGTCGAGTTCATCGATTTCCGACTGCGCGCGGGCGCTGAGACCTTCCGCGGCATGGATAATCCATGGAACATCGCCCGGCGTTTCCTGAAACGTGTCCAACGCCTGGTTGTCAAGACCGAGAGAATGGGACCATCTGTAATCCTGGACGACACGGATCGGAAATGTTCGATCGAAACATGGATGGTACGGATTGTGGTGCGCTACCGTGGTGACGCCCGAAATCAGGTTCTTGAAGGCCCCGATTCGAAGTCTATCTTCCATCGGTATCGAGGTGCAGGCCCGAATTATCGGCGAATTCATACGTTCTGTGATTTCGGCTGCCCATTCGTACATGTCCTGGTAGGCTGCGCGCCGCCCGAGGAACGGAAATGAATTGAATTCCAGATGGTCGTGCGCATTGATCAAGCCGGGCAGGAGCAGATAGCGTTCATCGAGTCGGACCTTGGCAGCATGAGCCGGGTTAGATTCGACCCCGCCGCTACGGGCGACAATGGAAAGTGACCGCAGGGAACCGTTTACATAAGCTCTTTCGGCGTGAATAGCAATAGGCGTCATCATTGTGAAATCCGATTGCCAACGCAAAGGGTGGCCAGCTGCTGGAGCCGAAAGTCGGGAGCGAATGATCAACCTGTTTCACGATTGAAGTGCGCGCCCCTAGCAGCCCGTGGCAGAAGTGAGATTCTCTGACACAGTCGTAACGTCGGATTCGATAGCCACGTTGGGCTCGATATCCAGCTGACGGAGTTCATGATGCGTTTGAAGCGCCATCTGGACGCAGAAGAGCACGATTTGAGCGGCAAAGTATGCCGCAGACCGGTCCTGCAGGCTCCGTGGCGTGCCCTGCCCGAACTTCTGGCGCAGGATCAACGCCAGGTTCAAGGCCGCGTAGTGAACCAGGATCCGTTTCAGGATATTTTCCCGTCCTCGAAGGTGAACCCGTCGCATGCCGCCGGTTTCCAGACCGTGAGCGAAGGGTCGTTCCAGCATCATGCCGCGATGCCGCAACAACTCCTTGCCGCGTTCTCCACGGATTCGACGGCGATTGGCATAGACAGCCTGTTGTTCGTCCGGCTTGTTCTTCCAGCGGCGACGGCCCCGATCCGGTTCCGAGATGTAGGTGCGTATCCCCAATTCGCGAAGATCGACCATCGTTTCGTTGCTGTGATATCCCTTATCGGCGACGACTTCAGAAAACCAATCTTCTCGAATCTGCGCTTCGGTTTTCGGGTTGCTTGCCAGCTTCTCCATGTTCTCGGCCGTGCGGATCAACGTCTCTTTGATTGTCGTCGTATCCCCGGTGGCAGCACCCTGAACCGTCACCCCCAGCACGACGCCGGTCTTCATATCCACAGCGTGTTCCAGCTTGTGAGCCAAATGCGTGCGGCCGTCTTTCATCTTGGTGATCTGCGCATCCGCGTCGTCGGGATGCACCCAGTCGTCGTTCGATCCCTTCTTCGGCCGTTTCCGGTCCAGTCGCGCCAGTTCGGCTCGTGTCGGCGTTTCAATGCCCGAAGCGTGGGCCAACTCCTTCAGAAAGTCCTCATAACTGTTCCTGGTGTCTCGCCGCACGATCGACCGCATTGCCGCGTTCGCTTCCAGCGTCGTCGCGTCCACGCCAACCGTCTTCCCGTCGATCAACCCGTGCCCGGCCAGCCGCTCCAGCATCCAGTGGAACACCTGGGCATGGGTTTCCAGATCGATCAGCCGGCGTGTCCGCGACACGCTGGAATGATCCGGGGTACCATCGGTCAGCCCAATGCCCAGAAACTCCCGCAGGCTCAGCGAGTCGGCACACCGCCAGGCGATGCCGCGTTCCGAGTCAATCCCTTCGAAGTAGCCGACCAGCAGCATCCGAAAGTACACACCCGGCACGACACCGGGCCGACCCATCACCGGGGCGTAGAACTTCTGGCAGGCTTCTTCAACAAACGGGTCGAATCCGTCTTCTTCCAGAATCCGGTTCACCCGTTCGTAGAACACGTGTCCTTTGGTCCGCGGCAACTCCTGTGTCGCGATCCACAGCGATTCCTGGCGTCGTCTCTTTCGTCCCATGCCCATATCCCGTCCTCCTTCACTCATCATTCTTCACGATACGGTCGCATCGGGTCCGTTTGAATCTGTGAAGTGGACTTTAACCACGGGCTGCTAGTGCCTTGCGAAGGCAGCTCCCGGACAGGCCTTTCGTAAGCGGTCAGTCACTGCTCATTCCGGGCCACACTTTCTAAGCTCAGCTATGCTATCACCGGGATGGATCCGTCCATGTGGTGGCTTAGGCTCCGAGTATTCAGTAGACTAAGACAACCGCCTGTCGGCCAAGTCACATGATCGTCTTTTACAATCCACGAAGTCTTTCAGGCGGTCGCCGTCGCTTACCTCTGTCGTTACTTTCCCTAGTACGTATGTTCGACGATGATTGCGCGATCGTTGACGGTAACGTCGAGCAGGCCCCGGTCGAGAAAATTAAGAAGCTGTTCAAGCAATCCTTGTCCCAGAACTTCCTTGCGGTGTCCGTCATGCCGGGTCCTCAGCTCGTGAATGCGATCCAGGATTCCCGCGCGATCAAGAATTCCGAGCCCGATGTCACCACGATATGGGGAGGCTACTTTCCTTCAATTCATCCTCAGGTCACCTTGACGGCTGACTATGTCGATTACGTCGTAATAGGGCAGGGTGAGTTGACGTTCAAGGAGCTTCACCAGGCTCTCGCAGCCGGCGATTCGGTCGAGGGAATCCCGGGTATCTCATATCGAAGAAACGGAACGGTCCATCAGAGCAGTCCGCGGTCGCTGAGGGACGTCAACTCTTTCCGAAGCTTACCCTACCATCTCGTTGACGTTGAGAAATACGTTGTACCGACCTACCTGGGATCTAGGACGCTCTGCCATGTAACCAGTGCCGGTTGCTACGCCGACTGCAATTTTTGCGGAATCAATCTTGTCTACGACTGGCGGTGGATTCCTGAGGAAGCCGAACGGACAATTACCGTGGCCAGGCACTTCAAGGAACAATACGGGATGAATGCGATCGAGTTCTTCGACGCCCACTTCTTTCCGTCGGAATCGCGGACGGTCGCTATTGCAGATGGACTCAAGCCGTTGAATATCGCGTGGTGGGGAGAATCCCGAATCGATTCATTGCTGAGGTACCGTGACAGCAGTTGGAAGAAGATTCGAGAGTCTGGTTGTTCGATGATCTTCTTCGGCGCCGAATCAGGCTGTGACGAAGTCCTCCAGCAAATGGACAAGCAGCAGTCTGTTGAACAAACGTTCGCGCTCGTTAGGAAGTGCAAGGAGCACGGCATCGTACCGGAGCTATCGTTCGTTCTCGGCAATCCGGTGAATCCCGAGAAGGACGTCAACGAGACCATCCGCTTCATCTACCGAGTGAAGGAATTCTACCCGGAGGTCGAAATCCTGATCTTTATATACACTCCTGTGCCACAACCGGGTATGTACGACCAGGCTGTCGCTGACGGTTTCGAGTTTCCGGACAATCTCGATGCCTGGACTTCCGAGCGATGGTTGAAGTTCGGCATGCACAAGGAGCCGTCGACGCCATGGCTGTCCCGAGCTCTCTGGAAGAGAATTCGCGATTTCGAGACCGTCATTCATGCTTACTATCCGACAGCGACCGATATTCGTTTGTCGGTTGGTGTTCGAAATCTGCTGCGCGTGATGGGGAGTTGGAGATACAAGCTGCGGTTTTATCATTATCCCTATGAACTACGGGCGGTTCAGCGGGTGGTTGACTATCGGCAGCCTGAGGTCGAAGGCTTTTGATGCTTGAAGCGGACGAGGCTTACTCGCGGCTTGCAGCCGTCTATGATGTGTTGAACAACCCGGTCACGTCACTGGGTGTCGCACAAATTCAGCGAATCGGACCTGTCTTTGCCGGGCGCGACGTTTTGGATCTCGGCTGTGGAACGGGCGCTCCGGCAAGACAGGCAGAGGAATTCGGACCGAAGAGCTGGATTGGCGTGGATCGTGTGGCGGAAATGCTGAGCTACTTCGACGGAACCGCTGTTCGAGCCGATTTCCGATCCCTGCCTTTCGAAGACTCCTCGTTTGATGTCGTTCTCTTCTGGATTTCGCTGGGTTATGTAGATGCACCGGCGACGGCGTTTGTGGAATCTACGCGGGTGCTCCGGCCGAGGGGAAGGATGTTCATACTCGATCTTCACCCCATTGGTGCGAGTCTGGGCTGGACGCGAAGTATGGGTGGACTTACGATTCGCTCGGTAATTCACTCCAGCGAGGCCTGGTCTCGTTGTTTCGAAGTGACCGGCCTGCAGGTCGTTCATGAAGAGGCTATCGTGATCGATGAGTCGGTTCGCTCTTACATCGACGCGGCGGGGAAGAACTTCTCGGAATTTGATGGGCAGGAGCTGTTGATATATTACGAGCTCCAGAGAAAGTGTGCTTCCGCTCCGTAGACATTTATAGTGCGTCAGTTCGAAAGGCTCAGCGATTTCCCGCTCGATTCGACTATCTTTTTCCGCTGACGCGCGGGCTCGCCGTTTTGTTGTTAAAGCCGTCCATCCGCACCGGTGGACCGGTTCGGATCCTCGAGGGCCTGCTTCAGCGGGCAGATTTGCTCAAAAGGACTCGCAACCAGGAAGATTCCGACTGTCGCCGGTCGTTCGGCCCACGCGCTTGGCGCGACAAGGTTCGTCGGCCGTTTGAACGACCGCGCAAAGTACGCTACTTCAAATTGACGGACTACCATAGAATCGACCGAAGTGACTTTCCTGCTGAATCGTGAAACATGGGCAGGACTCAACCTGAACGTGCTCCCATTTGGTGGAGTTCCCCGGTCCGCAACATCTTGCTGCAAACGCAACGTTGACATGTCGGGTTCTCCGAAACACGAAGTGAGCGTCGAAACGCCAGCGCTTCGGCGCCGTTAATGTTGTTGTAGTTGCCGATGACGGGTTGAAAAAAGCATCCGCGCATTCTGCCGGTCGTTTCGATCACCGCCGACACCCACGGCGCATTGCATCGAACTCTGGGTGTGCGGGTATGGTCGATCAGCGCACGGAAATACTGGTGGATCGTGCGGAGTTTCTCGAGGCCGGACTCTACAAACCCGACGGCATCGCTTCGAGCCAGCGTTTCTATCCCGGATCTCATCGCTTCGAGATCTTCGGCTCGAGGCTGTATCCGGTCGGTAACAACAGAATGATTTTCGTGATTTCTGCCAAACGCCTCGGTCGTTAGATCAACCGGAAGAAAGGAGATTTTGTCGAAGCCGAGGCATCGAGCCGATTCGACCAGTTCAGGCAGGCGGCCGACGTTATAACGCTGGAGGGTCGACCTTGCCACAAGTCTGGGGCGGGGTTTGAGAGAGCGGACTGAATCGAGGCCTTTCGCCATCTTCGAAAAGCCATCAACACCTCGAATAACCTCATAGGATGCCGCGTCAGGTGCGTCAAAGGAGACAAAGAACGAGGACACCCGCGAGAGTTCAGTCGCGGTGTAAGACGGCAACAGAAAGCCGTTCGTGGCAACGAGAACCGAGGCGCCGAGGAGGTGGATTCTCTCCACCACTTCCGCGAATCTGGGATGCATGGTCGGCTCTCCACCGGAGAGCAGAACCTCAAACGGCTTCCAATGTTCTATTTCGACGTAGAGGTCGCTGATCAACGTATCCGACATCTGACGCAGGTCCGCAGTGGTGAGCCGCTCGTTGTTTTGCCATATTGCGCAAGTGACACAGCGGCTGTTGCAGATGTCATTCAGATACAGGACCAGGATTGGAAGGGCTGTTATCCTGTGGGAACGTTGTTGAAGCGCGACTTTAGCCATCTGTACAAAGATGTTGGTCATGAGGCGCTCGGTTCCACCTGTTGGTGTGAGAGTGCAATGGCAGCCCGTTGCAATTGAAAGCCTGCCCGGCGGCGCCAATTATCTGATAACGTCCACGCCAATGCAAAAAACGATCTACGAGGTTCGTAATTGAACCGGCAGGGAACACTGGAGCAAGGTGCATTTAGTCGGGCTGATATGCTGGGTCGGGCCGGTGAATATCTCCTCCTGGCGCTCGTCGCGTCCATGCCCTTCGAATTCCGCTTCGCCGTATTTGGTTTGAGCAACCTGCAGTGGCTTTTTGTCGTGGCAGCAATTGTCAGCGCTCCAGGACTTATCCGGAAGCGGCGAGAGTTGGTTCGGGAACCGGTTGTCATCGCGGTCGTCTCGCTG
Organism: Terriglobia bacterium; assembly: GCA_965218085.1. Classification (GTDB taxonomy): domain Bacteria; phylum Acidobacteriota; class Terriglobia; order 20CM-2-55-15; family 20CM-2-55-15. Next base: position 3,240,747 of record CBDCKF010000002.1, read on the forward strand.
GCGCTGGTTCACTGGACATCCGCTGCACTTAGCGAGGAATTCACGGTCAACGCGGTAAAAGCGGCCTTACGTGTCACAGCGGGAGTCGTTTTAGTATGCATCGCACTGGGTAGCTTTGATAAAAAGCGAGTGCTTCTCGTTTGGTGTGTGTCGGCCGTTGCGGCGGCAGTCTATGGCGTCACGGATCATTTCGGTTTCGGTGTTCCCCATCTGTTCCGAATGGTTGAGTTTTGGTTAGGCAGCGTTCAAAGATTGAGCGGATCTTTCGAGTACCCGAACACGGCGGCGACCTTTTTCGCGATGTCGCTGCCCCCTGGTTTGGTTGGTGCCGCAGCGGATGTCGGTGCGCTTGGGGGGAGTGGCGATTCTTTGGACAGCGCTGATATTGACATATTCGCGTGGTGCCTTTCTGGCTGCGCTTGGGGCCTACCTAGGACTGTGGGTGATGACCCGTGAAATCAAGCGAGAGTGGAGGTCCCCTCTGGCGTTCGTGGCGATCGCTGTTTTTATTTTCACCGCAACCAGTCTTTTCGAGCCAGTGGTCGTTCAAAGATTATCCACCGTATCTTCGGTAAAGCCCATCGCCGCCAAGTACGAAACGAATTTCAACATGTTGCGGCAACGTCCAGGCGTATCGGACGCAATGGAGGTGACGCTACAGAATGTTGGTATGTCAGTTTGGAATGCAACTGGGCGAGGAAGGATGGTCCTGTCCTATCGCTGGTTTGACATCATTGAAAGGCGTTCTGTAGAAGATGATCCGATAGAGACGCCGCTCTCGTCTGACACCAAGCCGAATGAGAGCGTCACGCTCGATGCGTCCTTCCGGACGCCGACCCGCCCGGGATCATACCTTTTGCTATGGGACATGAAAAACAATCAGGACTGGTTCAGCCGGATGGGAGTGGTTCCGGGGATCATCGAGGTTGAGATCGCGCCTGACGTTCAACGTTCTATCTCCCAGGGCGACGTCAGCCGCTGGTACCGTCCCGACCGACCCATGGAGCCGTCACTTGATGCGTCAGTTTCTCGTATGGATCTATGGAAAGCGGCCGTCCGGATGGCGTTAGACAATCCGATTCTCGGGGCTGGCCCCGATAATTTCCGACTTATGTATGGGACGTATCTCGGGTACTCCAGGTGGGACTCCAAGGTTCGCTCCAACAGCCTCTATTTAGAATTGGCAGCGACCTGCGGATTGTTGGGGTTGCTTGCATTCGGGCTCGTCGTAGGCTCAATCAAATGGACGTGGGGGCCGGTTTCCGTCGCACTCGCCGTGTTTCTTGTACACGGTCTTGTTGACGTATTCTTGCTGACGACACCGATCTATTTTGGTTTCTGGATCCTCGTTGGACTTTCAGGCGTTATTGAGCCATTATCGGAAAACCGATGACCGACATCCTCTTAGGCCATGCGTACTTCCTCAAGTACGACCTCATCGAACGGCGGGTGATGAAGCCATACCCACCCCTGGGCATCCTATACCTATCGGCTTATCTGAAACGCGCCGGGATTGCGGTCGAAGTCTTCGACGCGACTTTTCAGGACTTTGCTGATTTTCGCGATGTTCTGAAGCGAGTACAACCTCGAATAGTTGGCCTTTATGCAAATATCATCACGCGCGCCAACGTGTTCACTCTGGCGGAAATGTCCAAGGAAAACGGAGTAGAGCACGTTATTGCCGGAGGTCCGGACGCGTCGGAATGGTGCGACCAGTACTTCCAGCATGGCGTGGACATCATAGGAACCAACGAAGGTGAGTTGACACTCGAGGAGTTGGTTCTCCGGCTCCAGGATCGCGGCCGCGAGGGGCTCGAGGATGTCGCGGGCATCATATTCAAGAAAGATGGCTTTCCACATCGAACGCCGCCTCGCCCTCCGATTGCGGATCTGGATGCCTTGCCATGGCCCGACCGCGACGTGCTTCATATGGACGATTACTTCGACGCCTGGAAGTCGCGGCATGGGGAATCGTCGGTCTCACTGATTACAGCGCGCGGTTGTCCGTTCCACTGCTCCTGGTGCTCGGCCGAAGTCTTCGGCCATTCGCATCGGCAGCGTTCGCCTAAAGATGTTGTGGATGAGATGCTCATGCTGCGTGAGCGTTACAGCCCCGACATCATGTGGATTTCCGACGATGTTCTGACGATCAATCGTTCCTGGAGCCTTGAATTCTTTAAAGAAGTCAAACAGCGGAATGCCATCCATCGTTTCGAGTGCCTGAGTCGGGCGGATCTGGTCGACCACGAGATTCTTACAGGGTTGCGCGACAGCGGATGCTTTCGGATCTGGTACGGAGCCGAATCCGGCTCCCAGAAGGTACTTGACAGCATGCGAATGGGGACGAAGGTGGAGCAGGTCCGAGAGGCCTGTCGAATTACCAAGGAGCTCGGTATGGAGGCGGGGTTCTTCATACTGCTCGGATATCCGGAAGAGACAACGGCGGACATCCGGCTGACAATCGACTTCCTGAAGCAAACGAAGCCCGACGTCGTTGGGACATCCGTTGCATTTCCGATCAAGGGCACGGAATTCTACGAGCGGGTCGAGGACCGAATCATCGTCGGCGACAACTGGTCGTCGCGGAACGAGAACAAGCTTCTGTTCAAGGGGAAATATCCCAGACTCTATTACTGGTTTGCCGCCCGTTGGCTGGTCAAGGAAGTCAACGTTGCGCGAATGCGGCGGGAGGACAACCCTCCTTACGGAAGAATCATCGTGGAACTTCTAAAAATGGTGGTTGCCCGACTGGGTGTGGGGCTCGTGGATCTCGCTTCTTTGTTCAGGACGCAGCCTGAAAGTCTGAAGCGTCACAATGTTTGAGTTGATCCCTGGTAGATTGCTGTTGGCTCTGTTAGCCCTGTTGCCGTTCGATACTTTCCGTGGCGTCTTGGGGACTGAACATGGCGCAGTTTGTGTTTGTCGCTCTGGAATTGAGCAGGTCCTCAGGCTCCTCGGAGCAGTGCGATTTCGTGCTGCATGAGGTCGTGATCCGATCGGCAAAGTATACGTGGTGCGCCGCACGTTGCCGTATTTCTCCCTCACCTTCTCTTAGATGTCATCCTGACGACCCCGATTTACTTTAGTTTCTGGATGCTGTTGGGATTCGCCGATGAAGATAGCGTTTGATGCCACGGTCGTGCACGGCCGGAAGTCCGGTGTGGGGTATTACACCCAGGAATTATTGCGTGCCCTGGTTCGATTGGCGAAGAACGACGAGTACTTTGTATGCTCTCATCGGCCTCTCTCTCCTGAGATCGTCACACCCGTAGACGGAGTCCGTTTCTCTGACCGGCGGTTTTGTCGGGTCCGTGCGTTTTACCTGCATGCGATGTTACCCGGACTCCTGACCCGGGAGAGCCCCGATCTGGTGCATTACACAAATTTTCTGGCGCCAGTCGGTGAGTCTCGCCCCTACGTTCTGACGGTTCATGATATGAGCCTGGAGCGCCTCCCGAGACATCATCCGATCGGTAAACGCATATACACCAGACGTCTCATACCGCGTACAGCCCGGCGCGCGAGCTTGATTCTGACGAACTCCGAGTTCTCCAAGTGGGACATAGTTCGTTTCCTTGGCATCGCCGAAGATCGAATCCGTGTGACTCCGCTGGCGGCTTCGGAAATGTTCTCGCCGACCGAGGCTGAGATGCGTGTCCCGGTTCTCCGGAAGTACCGATTGGACAGATCCTACTTCCTGTATGTGGGCAACATTGAGCCGCGGAAGAACCTGGAGCGCTTGGTGCATGCTTTTGCTGCCCTGTCGGGCAACGACCACCTCCTCGTCATCGAGGGCAACGCGTGGTTTAAAGGCAACCAAGTAGTCCGAACGGTAGCGGCCCTTGGATTAGAGCGGCGGGTGCGTTTTGTCGGATATGTTCCCCGCAGGGATCTCCCGGCGCTCATCGGTGGTGCAACTGCGTTTGTTTATCCCTCCCTTCTGGAAGGATTCGGTCTGCCGGTGCTGGAGGCGATGGCCTGTGGTGTGCCCGTCGTGACTTCTACGGGTTCGTCGCTCGCTGAGGTTGCAGATGGAGCGGCGCTGCTCGTCGATCCGTTCCGCACGGAGGAAATCGCAGGAGCCCTGGACCGCATGATTGAAGATCAACACTATCGAGAAACTTTGGCCGCGAAATCGCTCGCCCGGGCCGCTGAGTTTTCGTGGCAACGCGCGGCCGAACAGACACACGCTGCATATGAGGAAATTGTTCAGCGACCAATGTCCGGTCCGAGTGTTGCCAAGGCTCCGGCATCCTCTGACCGCGTGCGAGAGGCTGTCGCTCAGACGCTCGACTATGCGGCTCAGTTCGACTACCCGTTGACGATGGCTGAATTACGGGAACGGCTAATCGACGTGCGGGTCGACGAAGAAGAGCTGTCAGCCGCTTTGAATGAATTCGGAGTGATGATCCGCGATGGTTTTGTGTCCGGGGACTCCGCGGCGGTTGCTACACGCCGGGAAAGGGAACTGTGGAGCGACAGTATAATCGAGGAGTTCTGGCCCCATGTACGCACGCTTGGACGTTTGCCCTTCGTTCGCATGCTCGCCTTCTCGGGTGCGACGGCTCACCGTAACATGAGTGATCGTGATCTGGATCTTTTTGCGGTCGTAGAAGACGGAAAGCTCTGGATCGTGCTTCTGTTCGTAACAGTTTGGGCGAAAGTAAGAGGACTGCGAGAGAACATCTGTCTGAACTACCTGATCAGTGACCGAGCCATGCCGTTGTTTGAGACAGACACGTTCACCGCGCAACAGGTCGCCTCGCTCCGGCCTGTTTACGGAAGCGAGGTCTACGATCGATTCGTTTCACTAAACCCTTTCGTGGGGCGGCGCTTTCCAAACTTCGATCCGGTCAAACGCCGCAATTTCTATGGCGAAATCGAGGATTCATGGTTGAAAGATGTTCTCGAGTCTGCCCTGCGTTTCGGACCGATCCAGGTGTTGGAAGCGGGGAGCTGGTGGGTGTTCAGGCGGTATCTTGAGAGGAAGTGGCGGCACGCAGATGAGCGGGGCGAAACAGCAGTGCTACTCGGGCGAAAGTGGATCAAGCTGCACCTGCACAGTCACAAGGAAACGGTTCTGAGGCGTATGGCCGATGTGGGTGCTGATTGGGAACCCTCAGCGCGGGATACCGGCACGCGTATCATCGCTCCAGCCCCGGAAGAGAGTCAGAAGAAGGACGTAAAAGTCCAGAGCCAGTGACCAATTTCGAACGTAGTACAGGTCGTGCCGCAGGCGTTCGCCGAGGTCCGTGTCCCCGCGCCAACCGTGAACCTGAGAGTATCCGGTCAACCCGCCCAAAACGGAGTGACGCCGGTGGTAGCCGGAGAATTGAGTCCTGAACTCATGCACGAACTCAGGACGCTCCGGCCGGGGACCGACGAGGCTCATGTCGCGTTTCAGGATATTCCATAGCTGGGGTAATTCATCCAGGCCCAAGCGTCGGAGTAAGGCGCCAAACCGGGTACAGCGGGGATCGTTCGACTTCGACCATGTGGGGCCCGTGGCGCGTTCCGCATCGCGTCTCATAGTCCGGAACTTCAATATCGTGAACACACGGCCGTTCAGACCGACACGGTCCTGCCGATAGAAGATGGGTCCGCCATCCTGGATTCGGATACCCAGTGCGACCAGTGCCATCAAGGGACTCAGGAAGGCCAGACCAAGGATCGAACCACCGAAGTCTGCGATTCTCTTGAAACGTCCGCCGAATCCGCAGACCGAGGGATGGGCGGATGGGTACACGCCGGGTCCGTCATCGAGCCTTGACGAATTCCTTGATTCGGGACTTAAAACTTTCACGAGAAAACCTTGAAGTTCCTTTTCGAATCGAAATCTCAGACCATTCTATCGTGTCGAACCGGTCAATTGCGGCCAGTAAGGCGGGAATCGACTGTTTCTCGAAAAGTATCGAATTGACTCCATCCTCGAGACCTTCGCTAACCCCGCCACCACTGAACACGATCACCGGACAGCCGCAACAACGCGCCTCGACGGGAACGATGCCGAAATCTTCGCGTCCTGGAAAAATCAAGGCGCGCGCGCGGCGGTATAAATCGCGGAGTTCCTGGTTTGAAACGCAAGTTTTGAATTCTATATTGGAACGTGCCTTCCTCATCAGACGCTTCCGTTCCGGGCCTTCGCCCACAATGAGGAGGCGCCGACCCGACCGGTTGAAGGCTTCTACCGCCAGATCGACCCGCTTGTACGGAACCAGTGCCCCTGCGGACAGAAAGAAGTCTTCGGGCACCCTGGGAGGACAGAAGAAAGTGGTGTCGACCGGTGGAGAAATGAGAGTCGAATGGCGCCCATAATAGGATTGAATTCGGGCGGCGACGAAACGTGAATTAGCAATAAAATGGTCTACGTGTTTCGCCGTTGACTGGTCCCACCGGCGCAGCCGAGGACCGAAAGCCGCCAGGCCGATTCGCTTGGGGAGGTCAGTCGCGTAGTCGGCCGCCGCGTCCCAAACGTAGCGCATGGGCGTGTGGCAATAACAGATGTGTTTAGCACCGCCGGTCCGAACGCCTTTTGCAGCGGAATGACTCGAGCTGATGACCAGGTCCACCGAGCCCACGTCGAGAGACGCGATCGCGGATGGATAGAGCGGTAAAAGACTTCTGTAGTGTTTGTATATGCCGGGTATCCGGTCGAGGGCTGATGTGGTGATCCGGTGGGACTCAATGGCTCGAGAAACCTTCCCTCTCTGGTGAAACAGTGTAAAGATTGGAGCATCTGGCCAGAGTTCAAGCAAAGCTTCGAGAACTTTCTCTCCGCCGCGCATTCCGTTGAGCCAGTCATGAACGATCGCAACCTTCATCTTTGGAGAGCAACCCTCCAGGTGTCGATATGGTAGAGGCGTCGTCCGGTCAGTCCGTTCCCCGATCGATCCCGGTTGCGGGCACGTTTAGCCAAGGCCTTCCCGGCTGGGCGATCGTGCTGGCGCTCGGGCTTCTCGGGCTGATCCTATACGGAGCTTCGCTCAATGACGGGTATCACTTCGACGACGACCTGATACTGAACGATTCTAACGTCACGAACGCCGAGCGCTGGTACCACTTCTTCAATCCGCTGCATCTGCGTCAGTTGACTTTCTTCAGTTTCTATCTCAACTACCATCTTGGAGGAGAGGATGCGTTCGGGTTCCACGCGGTCAACCTCGGGATTCATCTCGCCAACGTATATCTCCTGTTCTATCTCTTGTTACCGATGGTTGGACAGTGGATGGCAGGCGTCGCCGCATTTATTTTCCTTGCGCATCCGATCCAAATCGAATCGGTTGTCTACGTGTATCAGCGTTCCACGTTGTTGGGAACGTGTTTTGGATTGCTGGGCTTGATTATGATGTCCCCTGCAGCGAGAACCGACAGCGGTGGCGCACCCGGCCATAGGGACGGAAACGGTCGGAGGCGGATATTTCTGGCCGTTGTGTTGTTTCTTTTGGCATTCGAAGGCAAAGAGACGGCGCTGGCCCTGCCGCTGGTGATGGTGGTCTTCGTTGGTCTGAAAGACCGTCTGACGCCCTGGACAGTCTCGACAGTGGCTCTACTGTCGATTGCAGCACTCGGAATTCTGGCGAGGCTCGGGGAAGAAACCGTAGGGATCGGCGCTCGGGATGAGGTGGGGTCATGGTCTTATTTTCTGACTGAAGTTCAGGTGTTCTACACCTATCTGAGATTGCTGATCGTCCCTTACCCCCAGTCGCTCGAATACGATTTTCAGCTGGTTGAATCGGTGTTTCAGCTGCCGGTTCTCGGAGCGCTACTTGGACTGTGCCTGCTGGTTGGAACGTCGATCTGGCTATTGCGGCATCCTCGGTACCGTTGGGCTGGTATCGGAGCCATGTCGTTCTTTGTTCTGTTGGCGCCGACATCCAGTGTCATACCGAGTTTGGATTTTGCATTCGAACACCGGCTGTATATGCCGATGCTTGGTTTTTCGGTGTTCGCGGCTTTCTGCCTTTCCGGGTTGAAACGGAGAAACCTGGCAGCGGGAGTGATCCTGCTTCTACTGGGTTCTCTAACGCTCGATCGTGGTCGCGTGTGGGCTTCCGAAGTTGCGCTTTGGGAAGATACTGTCCTCAAGGCGCCAGGAAAAGCCCGTGTCTGGTTTAATCTGGGAGGTGCTCATCTGGAGAGTAATCCTTCGCGGGCCCGAGAAGCGTTTCTGAAGGTTATCGAACTTGAGGAAGAGTTTCCCGAGGCCCTGTACAATCTGGGAGTCATTGCGCAAGGGGAAGGAGATAGCCTGGGCGCTTTGGGTTGGTACCAGCGCGCTATCGGACAGGATCCGGAATACTGGCCGGCCATCAACAATACGGGTAACGTCCGTTTTATTCTTGGGGACTACACTGGCGCCATCGAAGAGTTCGAACGGACACTGACAATTAACCAAGACTATTGGCCTGCCCAGTACAATCTTGCTATGGTATACACGGCCATGGGGCGTCCCGACAGCGCGGTTCCTAAACTGAGGATCGTCTTGGATTGGAGTCCCGAATTCGTCGAAGCAAGGTACTTGCTGGCGGTATCGTTGGAACGGCTCGGACGGAGTAGGGAAGCCGCCGAGGAATTGGAACGGCTCGGTGGAAACCTACCTGTCGGCGGTTTGCCGGATGCCGGTTCGTTAACGCCGCTGCCTGCGACAAACTGAGAGAGATGCAGAGGGGAAGAAGATGAAGAAAGTATTCATGTCGGTCGCATCTTTGTTGGTCTTTGCGCCGTACCTGTCGGCGCAGACCACCTTCTACTTTCCGCAGATTGCCGACGGTGGCGTTTTCACGACCACGATATTCATTGCGAATCCGAGTTCTTCCCCAACGCCGGCAAACGTAACAATTACATTCAACGATTTTGCGGATTCGGATGGGAACACGATCGTTCCCGTGTTCATCGACAATCAGGACCAGCAATTTACCGGCAGTATCAGTCTGCAGCTTGGAGGAGGGAAGAGTCGGCGCCTCGTTTCGACAGCGGCCTCGGTTGCTGTCGGAGTGGGCTTCGCCACCGTGACGTCCGACATTCCGGTCACCGGCAGTGCGATATTTTCACAGTTTACAGGTGCGCCTGCATCGTCGAACCTCGTCGCAGAGGCGGGCGTCAACCCGTCTTCTACGGGCACATCCCAGGCGATATTTGTTGATGAATCCGGGTTCCGGACTGCTCTGGCCTATGCAAATCCATCGTTGACTGAGACAGCAAGCGTGAACTTCAACCTCCTCAATACGGAAGGCGTATCCGTGTTGACCACCGCAAAGAGCTTGCCGCCCGTCAACCACACTTCGATCTTCGTTAACGAGTTATTCGAGAGCAATCCCTTGACCTCAGGTCATGTCGGCACGATGCAGGTCACAACTGACGCGCCTGTAACCTTGATGTCTCTTCGATTTACAGATACTTTTTCGATCTTTACGAGCGTCCCTCCCTTTACTTTGGCCTCACTGATCCTGCCAATCGAGGCGTGGACCCGTCCCATGGAAAACTGGATCGCCCAGCGGCCATGGTTGTCACCCCTTGCATCGCTTGGTCGGTTCCTTGGGGCCCTGCAGATTCGCGCCAGCTAGCGGTCTGAGCCAGAAGTTCACGATATAAGATTTCGCTTGGTCGTTCGATCAGACATCCTGTCTGAACGACCGGCGACCCTCGCCATCTTCCTGATGGCGAGGCCTATGGGGATCGACGGAAAGTTTAAGGGGCCCCAGAACGACCCGCAACGGTTCGGCGGTGCGGGTGGACAACGAGGCGGAGCCGAGGCGTCTAGAGTAAGAAGATGATCGATTCTGACCGTAACGAAACTAATAAGTAACGAACGTCTGACTCAGGACATTAGTAGTATCACCGGGCTTGATCGCTGTGTTTTTTCCAGGGATTGAGTGTGGGTCCGCGGCGGGTGTCTTCGATCGAAGATCAGGGGCCCTACGTTTCCGGTCCCGCCCTTTCCCGACGACTCTATCGCGACCGAATTTTCAGTCCCACAGAAGTGCTAGCGACCCCGGGCCCTTCGATTGATGGTCTTGGCGAGCTCTTCGATCTGTTTGGCGAGTTCTTCGATTCGGCCGCTCGCTTCTAGGATCTCCATCGAGGTCGTATAGCCGTCGGACTCCGCAACCTCATCGACCAAAACCTTCGCTAGAGTCTCGAGCTCATCCGTGGCGGCCCTGAGTTCTTCCTGCACCTCATCGCGCCGTTCCTGTCGGGCTTCGGCCCGGATTCGGTCCTGGGCTTCCGATCGCCGCCCTCCCCGAATTTGCGACAGAGTTGGTGCAGCGATCGCGGTCGCGAGAAGGGTTGCGGCAAAAACGACATATAGCGTCTGTTTCATCGTAAGTCCCATTTGGAAATTGATATTCGGGCCAGTCTACACGACTTGAAGCCATTCGGGAATGCTTAGGGACGAACGCATCGAGTTAGAAATCCGAAACGGAGCGGTTTTGAAAGAAATCCAATATAAAAGACCGACCAAACACCGTCCAAATAGCACCAACGGACATGGAATAAGCATGGTAAAATAAAGGGTTTGCACGAGATCGCCGCCTATCTATCGAAAGCGCGCAGGCTGTCTGAGGTGATTCCGTTGGTGGAGCATCGACCGACATTTCGACTGCAGAATGGAAATATTCAGTACGATCTCTGAATGGCTGGAGCAGGCGCTGCTTCTCTATGGCGGTATCGGGTTGATGCTGCTGGCGATATGCGACTCATCTTTCCTCTCGCTGCCCGAAGTGAACGACATTCTGTTGATGACGTTCTCGATTCGGGCGCCGGAACAGATGCTGATCTATGCCGGGCTGACGACTCTGGGTTCGGTCATTGGTTGCGCCATGCTCTATTCGGTCGGTCGGGCCGGTGGCGAAGCCCTGGTCCGCAAGCGTTTTTCCGCTCGCCGCTTGGAGCGTGTCCGGGGATGGTATGGCCGTTATGGAATTTTAGCCGTGGTCATACCGTCATTGTTGCCGCCGCCGACACCGTTCAAGGTCTTCGTCCTGTCGGCGGGAATGTTCGGTATTTCGTGGCCACGTTTCATGGTTGCCGTGCTGATTGGACGCGGGATTCGTTACTTTTCCCAGGGAATTCTGGCCGTTATGTACGGAGCCGCCGCGATCGCCTTCGTCGAGCAGAATTTTGGAATGATCGGTGCGGGCATCTCAGTCGTCATCGTCGTTTCCACTGTTCTAGTTGTGCTTTCCCGCCGTCGAGTGGGAAACCAGGAAGTGTGAGATTAGGGAATTGAAGGGTTCATATTCAAGACCTTCCAGGTATAGGGGACTGTTCAGGTCGATCGGACTGAGTGTCGTTCTCCTCTTGCCGGGTTGCGGCGTCTCTCGAACCCGGGTTGTCCCGACCGAAGAGCTCCCATTTCCCTCACTCGATGCCTCTCGCGGAGATTTAATCCGAGATCTTCAGGAAAACAGCAGTGCTGTAAGAACCTTGACGGCGGCGGTCAGGTTCACTGCCTCGGCCGGAGTACTGACTCGGGGGGAGGAAACCGTTTACCGGGAGACCCGAGGTTTTCTTGTCGTCGAAAGGCCCGCCCGTATCCGAATGCGGGGAGAGGCCCCCTTGGCACTGGTGACGGTGTTTGACATGGTCTCTGATGGCGAGGAGTTTCAACTCAACGTGCCTGTCCAAAATCGCGTATTCGTTGGCGATACTTCAGCCCGGGTCACCGCGGAAAACGCGATTCTGAATCTCAGGCCACAGCACATTATGGATGCGCTTTTCGTGGACGTTGATCAGTATGTCGATAGCGCCAATGTATTACCGATCTTTTATGAAGAGGTCGATGGCCGCCGCAGTTTCTATATCTTCGAGTTCGTCGACAGCGCGGGTGAAGCGCCGCAGGTGATCGAGAAACTGTGGATCGACCGCAGGGACCTCCGGGTTTCGAGGAAACAGAGTTTCGGGCCCGAAGGAGTCCGCGAGACCGACGTGTCTTACGATCTGTACGAGGCAGTCGAAGGCATCACTTTCCCGAGGCGGATTCTGATTGAACGGCCTAACGAAGACTATTCCCTCGAGATCAACTTCGACAGTACACAACTGAATACGCCTGTTGAGGAAAGCGCATTTATGATCGAAGTTCCCCCAGGTGCGGAACTGATCGAGATCAGTGATGGTGAGCCGGATCAATTGGACTGAATCCAGGCGACGCCTGAGTGCCAATTGCTGAGGACTACTTGAACAAAGAAATCATTTTTGCCAACCTTGCCAACCGGCCCGTCAGGACCGCCGTAAGCATCTTGGCCGTGTCAATAGAAGTCGCCCTTATTCTGGTCATTGTGGGGCTCGTAACGGGGATCGAATTCGAGACTGGAGAACGCACACGGGGCGTCGGGGCGGACATCATGCTTCAGGCACCGGGGAGTTCAGTCTTTCTTGGGCTCAACAGCGCCGTCATGCCGGTCGCAATAGGTCCGCGGCTAGCGGAAGTGGAGGGCATTGAATCCGTCACCCCGGTAATTACACAGCTCAATTCCCAGGGCGGTTTCGACATCGTCTATGGGATTGAGGAAGATAGCTTCAGTAGCGTCGGTGGTGACTTGTCCTTTATTGCCGGACGTATTTTCCAGTCGCCGGAAGAGATTGTCATTGATGATATCTATGCGGATTCCCAGGGTCTCGGCCTGGGAGACGAAATTTTCATACTGAACCATCGGTTTAAGGTGTCCGGCATTGTGGAGAACGGCAAGGGCGCCAGGTTGTACATGGAATTAGCGGCGTCCCAGGAGATGATGGGAGCTCCCGATCGAGCGTCACTTTTCTTTATCAAACTAGAAAACCCTGAGGATACCTATGCGATTGCCGCCGAACTGGAAACTATGTTGCCAACTTATCCCGCCAGGCCGATGCGGGACATGGTTTCGTTGATGGCCAACACGAGAGTGCCCGCGTTGGATGCGTTCCTTACAGTAGTGATGTCGGTTTCTGTTGCTATCGGCGTGCTTGTGATATTTCTCTCCATGTATACAACGATCAGTGAACGGACCCGTGAAATCGGCATCCTTCGCTCGCTCGGGGCCTCCAAGGGTTTCGTTGTCCGCATGATCCTGACCGAAACCCTCTGGTTGTGTGCTATTGGTATTCTCGTCGGTATCGGGCTGAGCTTCGTGATCGCCATCGTGCTGCCGCTCATGATTCAAACCCTCACTATTATGATCCTTCCAGTTTGGATCTTCCGTGCGATCGGCCTTGCCCTCGTCAGCGGCATCCTCGGTGCGATCTACCCATCCTTCCGAGCTGCGGGGCAGGACCCGGTTGATGCCCTCGCCTATGAATAGCTATTGTGATACAACTCGAATCGTCTGAAATTCGAGTTGTGGGAAGACCATGTTGTTGGAAACCATTGATTTAACAAAGGTATACCGGACCGGCAAGATTGAAGTCGAAGCCCTCTGTGGCGTGAGCATCCGCGTGGATTCGGGAGAGATGGTGGCTATCATGGGACCGTCGGGTTGCGGCAAATCCTCCCTGATGCACATCCTCGGTGCGATGACTCACCCTACCGGAGGCCGGGTACTGATCGGCGGTCAGGATGTCGCGGACATGGACGATTCTGCGCGAACAGCTTTTCGGCGGGACAAGGTCGGATTCGTCTTTCAGAAATTCAATCTTTTGCCAACTCTGACCGCGCGTGCGAACATTGAAATTGCCCGGAAAATTCACGGGGACTATGGCGACCCGGGGGTTGACGCCCGGCTTGTGGAAATCCTGGATCTTCTACAGTTGGTAGGCAAGCTGGACCGCCGCCCCGCAGAACTGTCGGGTGGGGAACAACAGCGGGTTGCAATCGCCCGGGCTGTGGTGAAGGAACCGGCGATCATTCTGGCTGACGAGCCGACGGGTAACCTGGATTCGAAGAATTCCGGGATCGTCCTCGCAATGTTTCGCGAGGTGAACCGGAGATTGGGGCAGACAATCATTATCGTGACCCACAACCCCGAACTAGCCGCACACGCGGATCGCGTTATCGAGATGCGGGACGGCATCGTCTATACCGAAGGCGCAGGTGGGGGAACCGAGGACCGAAGTCGGGATGCCGATCTCTTATCTCAGGCGGTGACGGGGGAGGGTTAGGGAAATGAAAAGCTGGATAATCTGGAAGTTTGGCCGAGGTTCATTTCAATACGACGTCCTGTGCGGATTGATTCTGATTGTCATCTTTTTGATTCCTCAGGCTGCTTTCAATGACCGTCCCGACTTCAGGAGGCTGTCTCCCCCGGACGAGGTTCAAAGGGTTCTCGACGATGACGGGAACGTTGTCTACATGGTCCAGGTAACTGCGAGGATCTTTGCGAATCCATCTCCAAGTTTGGAACAGGAAGCTCGAGATACACTGCAGGCATTTCTTCGATCGGACGAACCCATCGACATCTATCGAACCGAGCCCGTTGACAATACCCGGGGTACTTTGTCGGCATACTCCTTCTGGGTGGTTCAGCAATGAGATACCTGCCGTTTCTGCGGTGGTCCCTAGCCCTGTTGGCTCTGTTCGGGATCGGCGTATCCTTCGCTCAGACCCGTTCAGTCTTGGACGCGGTGTTGGAACACATGGAGGCTGCCGGTCGGGAATTTCGCAATCTCGAAGCGGACATCGAACGTGCCAAGGTTGTGGTATTCGTCAATGTCCGTAGTACCGACTCCGGCAAGGTATATTTCGCTGGAGCCGGAGAAGACAGCCGCATTCGACTGAGCATCAGCGAACCGGCCGAGCAGCACTTGCTTGTGGCCGACGGCAAGGCGCAGCTGTACCGCCCACGGATCAATGTTCTGGAAGAACATGATCTCGGTGAGCGGAGAGATATAGCGGAATTTCTGATGATTGGATTCGGAGCTTCGAACCAGACGCTCAGGGACGACTACGATGTCGCATTTGTAGGCGAGGAGATGCTGGACGGCATTCAAACATCGGTTCTGGAGCTTGAACCAAAATCCGAACGCGTCGCCGGTATGTTCCCCACGATTCAGTTGTGGGTCGATCAGAGCCGATGGATTCCTGTCCAGAGCCGGCTGAATGAAGCCAGTGGCGACTATCAGATCGTGAAATATTCCAGCATCGTGCTTAACGGCCGTAGCTCCAATGACGTATTCGAGCTGGACTTCCCAAGGGATGTCATTAGATAGACGAACGCCCGCAAATCTTCGAGATGTTCCTTTCTAACTAGGGCGTGTTAACACTAACGTAGTGCCTCGACGATGAGAGCGAAGTGAAGGAAGGCGAGGAACATGACGTCGAGTTTATCGAAACGGGAGAAGATACGCCGGAAACCCTTGAGTCGGCGGAAGAGCCTCTCGACTTCGTTCCTGCGGCGGTAGAGCACGCGGTCGTATTCCCACGGCTCCAGGCGGTTGCGCTTGGGCGGCACGACGGGAATCCACCCAAAATCCAGAGCCAATTGGCGGGTCTGGTCGTCCTGGTAGGCACGGTCCATCAGCAGCGGTAGCGGCTCGGGTAGTGGCCCCAGACCGGCGAGCAGCTCGCGGCCCTGCGGGGCGTCGTGCGCTTGGCCGGGCGAGAGCGCAAACGTTATCGCCGTTCGAGCATTCGCGGCAACCAGATGAATCTTGGTGGTCCATCCACCGCGGGATTTGCCGATCGCTTGCGGACCGTTTTTTTTAACGCTCCCGTGCCGTCGGGATGAACCTTCACAATGGTCGAGTCCATCGAAACGGCTTCGACCCGGATGCGGACCAGTTGCTCGCGCTGGAGTTTCTCGAAGACGGCGTCGAGCACGCCGTTCTTGGACCAGCGGTTCATCCGGGTGTAGATGGTGTGCCAGTTGCCAAAGCGCTTGGGCAGACCGCGCCACTTGCAGCCCTGCTCAGCCACATACAAAATGGCGTTCAAGACCGTCAGGTTCGAAAGACTGACGTTGCCCCGCTGACGCGGCAGTTCCGGCTCGATGCGACAATACTGCTCCTGTGTGATCTCCATGCGTGATTATAAAACATTCATGCTCATTAGTGTTAACACGCCCTAGTGACCTGTAACACCCGAATCGGGAGCAGCGCCGATGGGTCTTGCCGGGGAGATCGAGGCGCGAGACGGAAGTCGACGTCTT
The DNA here is from genome assembly GCA_965218085.1 of Terriglobia bacterium. GTDB lineage: Bacteria > Acidobacteriota > Terriglobia > 20CM-2-55-15 > 20CM-2-55-15. Next base: position 3,256,805 of record CBDCKF010000002.1, read on the forward strand.
CAATTCGACGACGGCTCGCAACAAGGATATCGCCGGCAACCCCCATCGGCCCAAAGGGTTCGGGCGTTACGGCATTGTCTTCGTTGTCGTCGCCGCCTCGCAATGTAGGGCCATTTACTCGTTGCCGACTCCTAGAATCCAACGCCGTTTGGCCCGAACGCTGCTCCCGATTCGGGTGTTACAGGCCACTAGAGCCCCCTGAGACTGACGATCGAAGCTGGATGTTCGTTTATTGCCCGGTGATATTCGCTTTGGTTGTGCTGACGGGCAGCATTAATCTGAAGGTTTGGAACTAAGATTTCGTCCGGTCGTTCATTCGGTCATCCTTACCGAACGGCCGGCGAGGCCTATACGGATCGACGGAATCTTGAAGCAGGTTCCAAACGGACCCGCACCGGGGGATGGGTGCGGGTGGACCACTTTCAGAGTAAAATCGAGGCTAGCCGAGGCGTCAGTGGACGACAATACTCAAACCGAGCACGATGATCGTTCGGCAAACTTTAGCTACGGGTTGTTACGCTCGGAGCGAGGCTTTGGCGGGAACTTCGGTTTCCTTTGCAGCTTCCTCTTCCTCGTCGATTGCGAGAGACAGATCTTGCCGTTCGAGTCTGCTGGCTTCCCGCCAAGTGTACCAGATTCTCTGGAAAACCGTCCAGTTGGTCAGAATCGCCATAATCCAGAGTACGACGGCCATACGATCGGTTAAGGCACCGATTATCAGAAGCACGACCCGTTCGGCGCGTTCGAGGAAGCCGACCTTGCACGCGGGGATCAGGGACTCGGCGCGGGCGCGAGTGTAGCTGGTCATGACCGAACCGATGATGACCATGGCGGTGAGGCCGACATAAAACATGCGGTCCATCTTGGCGTACCATATGAGCAGCCCGAACAGCATTAACATGTCGGAGTATCGGTCGATAACGGAATCGAGAAATGCCCCAAACGTCGTTACGGTCTTGGTGACGCGGGCGACGGCGCCGTCGAGCATGTCGAAGACACCGGCAAAAAGCACAACGAACCCGGCCCAGAAGAACATGCCCTTGGCGAAGAGCACTGTCGCGAAGATGTTTATACCGAGGCCAATGAAGGTGAGGATGTTGGGGTTGACGCGGTTCTTGGACAAGCGGCCAACGAGAAAATCCTGAGCCTTCTTGCCGCTCTTGCCGATCTTTCCGCTGATCGTGTGGAATGTCATCAGGTCTTTACTTTGGAGTGCTCACGGCGACTCCTGCCATTCGAGAAATTTTACGCTAATTTCCGGTCCCGGACAAATCGTCGTTGAGAACAGGCTTTCCCGCTAGTCGTCGTGAATCGTCGTAAAGCTAATGACTTCGAAGGATCGGGCTCCGGCCGGAATTCGGACCTCTACGGTGTCGCCGTCCTGCTTGCCGAGTAGACTCCGACCAATTGGGGACGTGGTGGAAATTGTGCCTTCGGACAGATTGGAGTCCTCTGTAGTCATCAGTTTGTAGGTGACTTCTTCCTCCTTTTCTACATCGAACAGCTTGACCGTTGATCCGAGGGAAATCCGATCCCGGGGAATCTTGTCGAGATTGATCATCGAGAGGTCCGATAGCCGCTTTCTGAGTTGGCTGAGTCGTGCCTGGACGAAGTCCTGCCGTTGCTTTGCTGCGTGGTACTCAGCGTTTTCTCTCAGATCTCCCATCGCCACAGCTATCTTCAGTGCGCGCGGCAGTTCAGTCTTCAGTTCCTTTTCGAGCGTCCTGATTTCTTCTTCTATCTTTTTTTTAGCTTCCAATGCCATCGGGTATCTCCCTGCTTTCGACCCGCCCCGGCGCCACGCTCAAAACAGTCTGAAATTGATAGTCAGGAATCTTCCTGGATCCTGTCTGAAATCGTACACCAGTTTCAACATCTCCGAGATCGCCTGATTGACGTTGTTATAGAGGGACGGATCGTTGATTAACCGGCCCGCAGTCCCTTCGCTGTTGGCGACGTTCGAGACCATGGTGGAGATTCCCTCCATTGCTGTCCGCGCTTCGACGAAGAGGGTGTCGTCCTGACTGAGGCGCCCCAAAGTGCCCTCACCCCGCTCCAATCGATCCACGACATTGCCCGCCTTTAGAACCAGTTCGCTGGCCTGATCATATATCGTTGGATCATGAATGAATTTTCCGAGTGTGCCTTCACCACTATCCACATCTGCGATCACGGCTTCCATCCGTTCGACAGTATCAGTAAGTCGAGTGAACAGTATGTCGTCGGACATGAGCCGACCGATTGTACCGTCACCGGTCCGCACATCCCGTACAAGTTGGCCAGCTTCTACAACGATTTCGTTTGCGTTGTCGAATACGGACGTATCGGTCAAGAAACGGCCCAACGTACCTTCTCCTTCTTGTATCTGAGTCGCGATCTGTTGTACCCGGTCACTGAGAACTCCCAGGTTGGCGATGATGTCGTTGGTTCCAGTGATCAGTTCCCGAATATCACCCGCGCCCTGTCCCTGCAGTGTGCCTCCATCCGGTAGTGGGTCGCCGACGCCGGCACCGCGGGCGATGTCCACGTAGCTGTCGCCAAGCAGGCCGACTGTTTGCACCGTGACGAGCGAGTCGGATAGGATCAGGTTCTGAAACTGCTGGTCTATACTCATTTCCACAGCCACAGAGCGTTCCGGTTCGGGTAGGTTCGAAAGCTGAACGCTTCTTACGTTACCCACCGTCACACCCTCTAGCCATACTTCGGCGCCCGTGTTCATGCCGTTTGCCGATTCGAAGTAAGTTGTAATTGTAAAAGTTGGAGTGAAGAAACCCGTCTCACCGCCTACAAAGAAAATTGCGGCTGCCAGGAGCACAAAGCTGGCGAGGACGAGGACACCGACACGTAGTTCGATCCAGGTTACTGATTGACGGGTTGCCATGTTATTTCCCTCTCAAGCAGCGAGTGGCGGAGTGTTCGCCGTCCGCTAACGGTTGAGTTTAGCGATCAAATTATCTTTACGCAGATCCGAAACGTTGTTCGAATGGATGCGCCTAACTGATTTCCCAAGCCATGAATGGCAAGCTGATCACGAGAGAAATTTCCGTATATAAGGGTCTTTCGACTCTCGGAGCAGTTCGTCGGGTCCTTCAAAAACAATCTTGCCCAGATGCAGCATGACAAAACGGGTGTGGGCGAGACAAAAGGTGCCGTCCTCTCTCTTGAACTGAACACTGCCATCAGATTCCAGGGCGTACTCAGAGGCTAAGGTAAACGCGTCCCGCAATCGATGGGTAACGAACACGCCCGACACGCCCTGCGTATCCCGTAACCGTATTATGAGCTCGTTAATGCGCCGAGACGTGACCGGATCCAACCCGGCGGTCGGTTCGTCGTAGAGCATGATCTTGGGTTCAGATACCAAAGTCCGGGCCAAGGCGACGCGCCTCTTCATTCCGCCTGACAGTTCGGACGGCATGCGATCAATCGCTTCTTCCAGATCGACAAAACCGAGAACTCTCCGGACTCGTTCCTCGATTTCATCGTCGTCGATGTTCAACTCGTAGAGGCGATACGCGACGTTATCAAAGACGGAGAGCGAATCGAAGAGTCCTGATTCCTGGAACACAATTCCGATTTTCGACCGAATCCGACCGAGCGCCCGCTCGTTCATGTGCGTGATGTCCTGACCTTCAATGGTGACCGTCCCATCGTCTGGAAGCTCAAGCCCCATCATCAACTTCAGCATGGTTGACTTTCCAGAACCGCTACCGCCGAGAATGATTTTCGTCTCTCCCGGCCTGAGCTGGAACGATACGTCGTCGAGCACTCGGAGGTCGCCATAGGACTTCGTTATATTTCGAAGTTCAATGATGCCACCGGACGACGATTCGGTTCCTGGTTCCTGCTTCTGATCGAGCGTTTTCATGAATACGTCTGAATGAGTCGAGTTAGAAAGAAATCCGACACCAGGATCAGAACCGAGGATGCAACCACCGCACGCGTTGTGGCGCGACCGACTCCCTGAGTGCCACCTTCCGTACGCAGGCCGATGTAACAACTGACGGTGGAAATAATCGCTCCAAATACGAGCGGTTTGAGAAGGCCGCCGAGGATGTCGTTGTAGCTGAGAGCATTCCAGGCTGAGCTCAGATAGAGGTTTGCAGAGATATGCAGTAAACCGACAGCCACAAAAAGACCACCAATAACCCCGACCGCGTCTGCAATTATCGTCAGAAGCGGTTGCATTGTGACGGTGGCGAATATGCGGGGAACAACCAGTTTCTTGATGGGGTCGGTTCCCAGGGCGCGCATTGCATTGATCTGTTCGGTGACCTTCATCGAACCCAATTCCGATGCCATCCCAGAGCCCACCCGGCCGGCCACCATCAGGGACGCCAGCACAGGTCCAAGTTCCCGCACCAGGGAGATCGACACGAGAGATCCTGTCAGACCTACGGCGCCAAAAGTGGCGAGTGTTGATGAAGTCTGAAGGGCGAGGACGGCGCCGGTGAAAAATCCAGTCAGGATAATGATGGTCATCGACTGGACACCGACATGGTCCATTTGAATCAGGATGTCACGAAAGTAGAACGGGCGACGACATGCACCGAGGAGTGCCCGGACCAGCATCATCGTCAGTTCCTGTACCTCGATGACTGCGGTCTTCGGGCCGAACAACATAGTTACGGCCATCGTATCGGAAGACCCCTTTTAGGGTCAACGATCGGTGTGAATGGACTGCTAGCAGCCCGTGGCAGAAGTTTCGACCCCCGCGCGCAGGGGTCTTCAGGTTGCAGGCGCGAAGTGAGGAGCGGAACGATGTCTTTTCATCGTGACCGACGAGGGACAAAGCCTGCGGCCCGACCCCCCCTGCGCCTCAAGGGTTACGGCGAAACGGGGCCGTCTTCGTTGTCGCCGACTCCTCCCAATGAATGCGCATTGTCTCGTCGTCGTGACGTCTGGTCGTCGTCAGGTCGACTCCTGGAATCCAGCCCCGTTTGGCCGTAACGCGGCCCTCGAGATTTCTGCCACGGGCTGCTAAGGTCTCGATTGCTTTGAGAACTCCGGATTGGAGGTCTGACTTCAGGGTCTATCGAGTCCCTGCCCGTGCGAACCGGGACTGCTATACTGGTCAAATGTTGAGCTTTAAGACTGCGGGTGAGTCCCATGGACAGGCACTTGTCACCATCGTGGATGGCGTCCCGGCGAATCTGGATTTGGACATCGATTTCGTTAACGCCGAACTGAAGCGCCGTCAGGGAGGATTTGGCCGTGGCGGACGGATGAAAATTGAGTCAGATAAAGTGCGCGTCCTCTCCGGTGTGAGGCACGGTCGGACCCTGGGGAGTCCGATTGCCCTGCTGATCGAGAACCGGGATTGGGCGAACTGGCAAGACGTGATGTCGGTCGGCCCGGTTTCTGCCGAAATCGCGGGGAAAAGACGCGTTACCCGGCCCCGGCCCGGTCATGCGGACCTGGTGGGCTCTCAGAAATTTGATCAGTCGGATGCCCGGAATATTCTTGAGCGCTCGAGCGCCCGCGAAACCACGGCCCGCGTCGCCGCGGGTGCCGTGGCTAAGGAATTCCTGAGAGCTTTCGATGTGGACATCCTGAGCCACACAACAGGTATCGGCCTGGTTAACGTTCCCGAAGAATTAGTGGTCACATGGGAACAGCTGGAATCGATTCGCAATGACGCGGTCGTCCGATGCGTTCTCGAAGACTATTCAAAGCAGATGGTTGCCGAGATCGAGGGAGCGCAGAAAGATGGAGATACGATCGGGGGCACGTTTGAAGTCGTGGTTCGAAATACGCCTCTTGGCTTGGGGTCTCATACCGGTTGGGACGTAAAAGTGGACGGTCGGCTTGCGCAGGCAATCATGTCGATAAACGCTGTCAAGGCTGTTGAAATTGGTGACGGTGTCCGTATCGCAGGACTTCGCGGCTCGGTTTCTCATGACGAAATTTCGTTCGATCCTGAGACAGGCCGATTCCGCAGACTGTCGAATCGAGCAGGAGGGATAGAAGGGGGAATGACCAACGGTGAGAATGTCCGGGTGATCGGGTATCTGAAGCCGATCCCTACGCTGAAGAAGGCCCTTCGTTCTGTGGACATGATTTCGAAGGAACCTTTCCTGGCAGCGCACGAACGGTCAGACACCTGTACCGTACCCGCAGCCGGAGTCATCGCCGAGTCTATGGCGGCCCTGGTTCTTGCGGATGCCGTGCTCGAGAAGTTTGGAGGCGATTCGATGGGCGAAATACTTAGGAATTACTCGGGATACCTCGATCAGCTTCGTAGCTTTGGCGAGGCTGATTGAATTTCTTCTTATAGGTGCGCCCGCCGCAACGGGTTGCGGGTGACTTGGGTCAGAGGTTCAGTGTTTAACGGATTCGTTCGGGTCCGATCCGATCATCTTCTTACTCTGAAAGCCTCGGCTGCCGCCTCGTTGTTCACCCGCAGCGAGGAACGCTGCGGGTTATTCTGGGACCGGACCCAACGTTCCGTCGATCCGAATAGGCCTCGCCATCAGGATGATGGTGAGGGTCGCCGGTCGTTCGGCCAGGATGGCCGTTTGAACGATCGAGCGAAACCTTATTTTGCAAAGTTCTAACCGTGGACAGTTGCACGGGACCGTTGTACTTTCGACGACCTGACCGCATCTGCAATTCTGACGGAAACTCCAGCCTATTAGGAATGTTAGGATAGTACTTTCGAGCTATGAATCGACCTATCGTCAAATACGGTGCAGATGTGCTCCAGAAAATTTCAGAGCCCGTCGAGATCGTCACCGACTCGGAAATTAAGCTCATACAGGACATGGTGGAAACTATGTACAAGGCGCCTGGTGTAGGGCTGGCTGCCCCGCAGGTGGGTGTATCCCAGCGGATCATGGTGACCGACACCAGCGCAGACGAACGGGAGGACAAGCTTCTGGTTATTCTTAACCCGGAAATCGTATCCACCGATGGTGAGCAGTACGAGGAAGAGGGTTGCTTGAGCATCCCCGGTTTCAGCGAAGCGGTCCGGCGCCCGAAGAAGGTGGTCATACAGGGAGTGGATATCGAGGGCAGGGAACTGGTCCTTGAAGGGTCTGATTTGCTAGCGCGGGCTTTCTGCCATGAAATGGACCATCTCAACGGAGTTCTTTTCCTGGATCACCTGAGTTTCATCAAACGAGATCTCATTCGGCGCAAGATCCGGAAGCTCGTCAAGCAGGATGAATGGTAGGCCATGCGGCTCGCCTTCATGGGCACCGCGGCCTTTGCCGTTTCTTCGCTGGAAGCCCTGGTCACTGCAGGGCATAGCGTCGGTGCTGTCTTCACTCAGCCGGATCGTCCGCGCGGGCGCGGGCAGAGGGTTCGTTCCTCCCCGATCAAAGAGGCTGCGCTGTCGTTGGGTCTGTCGGTCGAGCAGCCCGAATCTTTCAAAACTGACGGCATCCGGGAGCTTATCGAAGATCTCTCCGCCGAACTGATTGTCGTCGTCGCGTACGGAAAAATCCTGCCTCCCTGGCTTATTGAATTGCCACGCTACGGAATCGTGAACCTGCATGGCTCCCTCTTGCCAAAATACCGTGGGGCAGCTCCGATCAATCGGGCAATCGCTAACGGAGACTCTGAAACGGGCGTCTGTACGATGCAGATCGACGAAGGCATGGACACCGGGCCTGTTTTCTTCTGTGAAGAGACACCGATCGCTCCTGAGGAGACGGCTCCCGAGTTAGCGAGCAGGCTTGCGCACCTGGGCGCAACCTTGCTGGTTCGCACGCTCAGAGCAATTGAGCAGGGCTCGGTTGGGCCCACGCCGCAGGACGAGCGACTGGCAAGCATGGCACCCCGCCTCCGGAAAGAAGAGGGCTATATCGACTGGCACGAGTCCTCGAAGGCGATACATAATAAAGTGCGTGCTTTTCTTCCATGGCCTTCGGTTGTCGTAGGTTTCAGGGGTAAGACTTGCCGGATCCTCAGTTCGCGGTACTCCGGGGTACACGCCGAAAACTGCGAACCAGGCACTATTGTGTTTGCGTCAAACCGCTTGAGGGTGAGCTGTGGAGATGGCCGCTGGCTTGAAATTGATCGTCTTCAATTGGAAAACAAGAACGTTGTATCCGGCGCAGATTTTGCCAATGGCGTTCATCTGGTCCCCGGGGACCGGTTCACCACTTTTGCAAGGCCCTGATCGGGGCGGCCGCGATATAAACTATATAAACTGAAAGATATAGGCTGAACGGTGCTAAAGACTATAAACCACAACCCGCGGCCCCAAGCGGAGCCTGCGGCCGACGGCCGAGAGAGTCTCTGGGCTCGCATCGCGGTCGTTGTGCTGATGATGATGGTCCTTGCCGTTGCGGGAATGCTCAGTGCGATGACTGCAATGCGGTTTGCCATCCGCGGGCAAGAAGTTGAAGTCCCCGACTTAGAAGGAATGGTTCAGGTCGATGCGCTGCGCTTGTTGACCCAACGTGGACTCGGTTTGGAATTGGACAGCAGCCGGTTTAACGACATGATCCCCGAAGGGCAGATGCTGGGCCAAAATCCATCACCAGGGACACGCGTCAAGAGTGACCGCAGCGTGAGAGTTCTGCTCAGTTTGGGAGAGCGTCAGTTTCCGGTTCCTGAGGTGACGGGATCGAGCTTCAGAAGTGCGCAGATCATGTTGACTCAACGCGGTCTTTCGGTTGGAAATACTGTTTATTCGCATACCGGCGGCGACGTCGCTGCGACGGTGGTGTATCAGAGACCTGAGGCGGGCGACATTGGTGCGGACGATCCAGCGGTCAACGTACTGGTTTCTCTTGGTCCGATCGAGCAGTACTACCTCATGCCGGACCTGGCGGCGCAAGTGGCGGATGCCCTTGTGGCACGGATGCGCGGAGAAGGGTTTCGACTGGGAAAGATCACTTATTTCGAGCAGGCCGGAATGCCGCCGGGAAGGATCGTCGGGCAACAACCTGCGGCCGGATACAAAATATCCAAAAACGATGTCATTAACCTGGAAGTGAGCCAGTGAACGTACAAATCGCTCCGTCGATACTCTCGGCAGATTTTACTCGCTTGGGCGACGAGATTCGCACCGTCGAGAAAGGCGGTGCACACATGATTCACGTAGACGTTATGGATGGGCACTTTGTCCCTAATATCACCATTGGGCCCCCCGTCGTCAGGTCAATTCGCGATGCGACCCAACTGCCGCTCGATGTGCATCTGATGATTTTGGAGGCGGACCGTTTCATACCCGCGTTTGCGGAGGCGGGAGCCAACAGTATTACAGTCCATGTCGAGGCATTGAAGCACCTGGACCGGACCGTCGCCCTGATCCGCTCGTTCGGGGCGAGGGTCGGTGTTGCGGTCAATCCGGCAACTTCGCTGAGCGAGGTCGAGCACGTTCTGGATCTTGTGGACATGATCCTGGTTATGACAGTGAATCCGGGGTTCGGAGGTCAGAAGTTTATTCCTTACACGATTCGGAAAATCAGGGGGCTTCGAGAGATGATTGATCAAGCTGGGGTGCGGTGCCTGATAGAGGTTGACGGTGGTATCGACCTCGGCAACATGGGTGATGTTCTGGGGGCCGGCGCCGGCGTCATCGTCGCGGGTTCAGCCATTTTCAAGGCCTCCGATCCGGCTGCGGTGGTGCAGGAAATGTTGGAAAAGGCCACCGTGCTCGGTTATGATTCTAAGTACGTATGATCTAAGGGTTTTCCTCGGATTCAGGGGTCGGCGAATGACGCGAAAGCTTTGGTATGTAGTCGCCTTTCTGTTCTTCACAGGATGTGGCGGATATCCGGAAGACATCGATATCGGTGGGGACATTGATGAACCGGACCGGACGCTGTTCAACCGAGCGTTGTTCGACTTGGATAACAGTCGTTATGTTCGTGCTCGCCTTGAGTTGAACACACTTATCAATACCTATCCGGACAGCGAGTTCTTGCCACAATCGAAATACGCCGTAGCGGAATCCTTCTATCAGATGGGTACCCGTGCGGATCTGATCCAAGCCGAGGCTGAGTTCAAGGATTACATCACTTTTTTCCCGACAAGCGACTTAGCCGATGACGCCCAACTCATGGTTGCAATGTCGCATGTCCGGCAGATGGAAAAGTCCGACCGGGATCCGACTCAGGCTCAGATGGCAGAGCTTGAATTGAAGAACTTCGTATCCAGCTATCCGGACAGCCCCCTGTTAGACGAAGCCAAGGAAAAACTTCGGGCCGTGCAGGAAGTTTTGGCTGATGGCGTTTTGCAGATAGCGAACTATTATTCGACGGTCGAGTCTTTTCCGGCCGCAACCGACCGGTATCTCGAAATTCTAGAAAAGTACCCCGATTTTTCCGATATGCCGGAGAGCCTGTATCGGCTTGCCGAATCGATGCGACTCAACGATGACGCAGGCGAATCGATTCTTTACTACACCCGCGTTATCCGGGACCACCCTCTTTCGGAATTCGTCGACACTGCAAAAGAACGTTTGGCCGAATTGGACCAGGTGATACCCACCGCGAATCCAGTAGCCCTGGCAAGAGCGGAGACCGCCCCTGAGCCCGACGGTAAGAGTTTACTGGCTCGTGTTTTCGGCATGTGGAGTCGGCGACCCGACATTTCTACGGATACGACCGCGGCATCAATCATTCCGGGTGAAGAAGTTGGGGGCAACGGGGCAGAAGGCGTTTTTGAGGTAGAAGGTGCCGTTGTTGGTCCGGACGAACCGTTAGAGGAACAATAGGAACCGACCGTGGGATCAACCTGCGGGGAACCAAACAGCGGAAAAAATGGGCGGCCTTTCGGCCGCCCATATTTATGCGAGGGAAGTGGTCAGTGACCAGTGGCGAGCCTAAGGAAGCGGACTTGTCACTCGTCAATCGTCACTTTCTTGATGGCTGGCAGGCCTGAAAGAACCATGACACAAACGATTCTGCTCGCTGATGACAGCACGACGATTCAACGGTTGGTGGCCCAGACCTTCGACGGCTTAGATTACACAGTGGTGTCGGTAAGCAACGGAGAAGCCGCTGTTCGTAAGTTTGAAGAAGTCCGTCCGTCCATAGTTCTTGCCGACATCTACATGCCTGGCAAGAACGGCTACGAGGTGTGTTCGTTCGTCAAGGAGCACTCGGCGCTTGGCAGAACGCCTGTAGTTCTCCTCGTCGGAGCGTTCGAAGCATTTGATGCGGCCGAAGCCGAACGTGTCAACGCTGATGGTCGAATTAAGAAACCCTTTGAACCTCAAGAGCTTCTGGAATTGGTTTCCGGGATGATCGACGAAGCAGGGGCAAGCGGGGCCCATATCGAGGACTCTGATGACGACATCCTGGGCCTGAAAGAACTGTTTCCCGAGCTTGATCCCGATGCTGGGAGCGGGGAACTATCGGGAGAAGAGATCGATGCGATCGCAGATCGCGTGATTCAGAGGCTTTCCGTTGAGGTTATCGAAGGTATCGCCTGGGAAGTCGTTCCGGAAATCGCGGACAGAGCCGTGAACGATGAGTTGAAGAAGCGTAATGAAGACTGACATCCCGAAGATATATGACTCGAGCGAAGTAGAGTCCCGTTGGTACGATTTCTGGGAAACCCAGGGATATTTTCGTGCCGATGCCGATTCGACCGATCCCCCGTTCGTCATTGTGATGCCTCCGCCCAACGTGACCGGCTCTCTTCACATGGGACACATGCTCAACCACACGGTTCATGACGTCATCGTTCGCCGCAAGCGGATGCAGGGTTTTAATACTTTGTGGCTGCCCGGTACCGATCATGCCGGAATTGCCACTCAGAACTTGGTGGAACGGCAGCTTCGCGAAGAAGGGCTGACCCGCCACGACCTGGGCCGGGAAAAGTTCATTGAGCGAGTCTGGGCGTGGAAAAGGGAGTACGGAGACCTTATTACGAAGCAAATCCGCCGGATCGGAGATTCGTGCGACTGGTCCCGGCAGCGCTTCACCCTGGACGATGGCCTTTCTGATGCTGTTCGCGAAGTGTTCGTGCGGCTCTACGAAGAAGGACTGATTTACCGTGGTGAGCGATTGATCAACTGGTGTCCGCGATGCCGTACGGCTTTGTCGGACCTGGAAGTCGAATACGAATCGCTTGAAGGGAAGCTCTACCACATACGCTATTCGATCGAAGGTAGCGCGGATGAATCCGTCGAGGTGGCAACGACGCGTCCTGAAACGATGTTGGGCGACACTGCGATTGCTGTGCATCCCGAGGACGAAAGATACGCACACCTCCAAGGCTCGAGCGCGGTACTGCCTCTGGTTGGGCGCCAACTACCTTTCATTCAAGACAGAGTCGTGGACCGTGAATTTGGTACCGGTGTTGTGAAGGTGACTCCAGCGCATGACCCTGCCGATTTTGAAATGGGAGAGCGGCATGGGTTGAAACGGATCGGAGTGATTGACGAGGATGGCAGGGTCACGCCGGAGGGCGGTACTTACAGCGGACTGGATCGATTTGAAGCTCGACGGCAGGTCCTGTCCGATTTGGAGGCACAGGGGTTCCTGACCCGAGTCCAGCCACACGTCCACAACGTCGGACATTGCTCCCGCTGTAAGACGATTGTGGAGCCCTTGCTCTCGACCCAATGGTTTGTCGATGTCCAGCCTTTGGCCAAAGAAGCGATCCGGGCCGTGGAGGAAGGCGACGTCCGGTTTGTTCCGGCGAACTGGGCCAAGACCTATTTCGAGTGGATGCACAACATACGGGATTGGTGTATCTCGCGGCAACTCTGGTGGGGGCATCGGATTCCCGCCTGGTACTGCCCATGCGGCGAGATCCTTGTTTCGAGGATCGATCCCGTGGCGTGCTCGAAGTGCGGGTCCGAAGAAATTGCTCAGGACGAGGACGTTCTTGATACCTGGTTCAGTTCACAACTCTGGCCGTTTTCAACCATGGGCTGGCCCGAGGATACCGACGACCTGAAGACCTTCTATCCTACGAGTTTGCTGGTAACGGGCTTCGATATTATCTTTTTCTGGGTTGCCCGAATGATCATGGCCGGGCTCAAGTTTGCGGGAAACGTTCCGTTCAAAGAGGTCTACATAACGGGGCTTGTCCGCGACATCGAGAGGCAAAAGCTTTCAAAATCCAAAGGCAATGCGGGCGATCCCATGTTGGTATGCGACGAATACGGTACCGATGCCGTACGTTTCACCCTGACGCGCCTCGGGGCACCCGGTTCAGACTTTGTGCTGTCTGAAGACCAGTTGGACGGTTACCGTGCATTTTCAACGAAAATCTGGAACGCGGCCCGATTCATTCTCGGATCTGAGGCTGAATCCGACCGTTTGCTTTCCGAGGATGAAATACATCTCGACAACCTTTCTCTTGCAGACCGTTGGATCCTCTCCCGTCAGATGCGTGCCGTGGACGATGTCAACCAGGCGCTGGATCGCTACTTCCTGCACGAGGCCGCGCGGAGCATTTATCACTTTTTTTGGCACGAGTTCTGTGACTGGTATCTAGAGATGGTGAAGCTCCACCCGGAGCAGTCCAGACCGATCCTGATCCATGTCTTTGAAAAAGCACTCCGCACCATGCATCCGTTCATGCCGTTCATAACTGAAGAACTCTGGCAACGGACGCCGCACGATGGAGCATCGATAGTCGTCGAGCCGTATCCGAAACTGCGACTTGATTTCGTGGACGAGGCGGTTGAGAAGAACGCAGGACTGATTCAGGAAATTATCGTCAAGGTCCGAAACATCCGTGCTGAGGTCAACGTTGAGGCGAAACAGTTCGTTCCACTCCGCGTGGGCACCGAGGATCCCGAAATTCAAGCCATGCTTATCCGTCACGAGGCTTACATGAAGCGTCTTGCGCGGGTGGAGTCCTTGGAAGTCGTCGGTAAATTGACGGGAGAACGAGCGGCCGCGCAGGCCGTCGCAGGAGGCGTTGCACTGGAAGTTCCGCTTGCCGGCGTGATTGATGTTGAAGCTGAACAGGCCCGATTGAGTCGCGAAATGGAGAAGATCCGGCGTGAAATCAGCTCTCTGGAAGGCAAGCTCTCTAATAAGAAATTCATCGAGAGAGCCCCCAAGGAGGTTGTCGAAGAGAATCATCAGCGTCTGGCGGACTATCAGGGGAAAGCCATCAGGCTGGCTGAGGGGCTCGACCGCTTGCGATGAACCTACCAGGATGACTCCCATAGATCTCAAACTGTTAAAGGACTGTTTGCTCGCTGCAATCGAAGAAGATCTGGGGGCCGGAGACGTGACCTCCAAGGCGGTCGTGCCGGAGGGAGCTCGAGCCTTCGCAGAGTACGTCGCTAAGGAGCCTCTCCGGGTCTGTGGGCTCGCTGTAGCCGAAGAAATTGTAAGAATCTGCGATGCTGAGGTCCGGTTCCAGCCGACCACAAGTGACGGTGCCGAGATCGATACCGGCGAAGTGCTGGCAACTCTCCGGGGAAGCGCGCGTTCCATCCTTTCCGCGGAGCGGACCTCGCTGAATTTCTTGCAGCGGCTGTCGGGAATTACGACCCGGACCGCGGAGTATGTTTCCGCTCTTGCTGGGACGCGGGCTCAGCTATTAGATACACGCAAGACGGTTCCGGGGCTGCGTTTGCTGGACAAGTACGCCGTGGCGTGTGGCGGCGGAGTCAATCACCGTGTCGGTTTGTTCGACGCTGTGTTGATCAAGAACAACCACCTCGTCTTTCAACCCAGCGTCACGGAGGCCGTTCGGGCTGCGCGCAAGCGGGTCAATAGCTCGATGAAGATCGAGGTTGAAGTCCGGGATCTGAGAGAACTTCAGGAGGCTATCGAGGGTGCGGCGGACATGATCCTGCTGGACAACTTCACTGCTGAACAGACGCGCGATGCAGTCGAGATCGTCGCCGGGCGGGTGCCTCTGGAGTCTTCGGGTGGCATTGGGTTCGTCAACATCCGGGGTTTTGCTGAAGCCGGCGTTGATTTTATCTCGGTCGGCGCACTAACGCATTCAGTTGTTGCGGCCGATATCCACCTGCGGGTGAATGCGGATTGATGATGTCCCAGACCACCGAGATGGACCGAAATCTGGATTCAATCCTCTACTCCATGATTGGAAACATGACGGTTCCGGTTTCGGGAGAGAAGCTTGCACAGGATCTGGGCATTTCGCACTCGCGCGTCGCCCGGTTGGTCGAAAAACTGCGCGGGGAAGGCGTGGAAATCCTCGGCGCACCGTTTTCTGGGTTTCGCTTGACCCGGCTTCCTGACGTGCTGATTCCTGAGTTGGTCATCGATCGCCTCCACACGAAAACCATGGGACGGAAATTGCACCATCGCTGGGAGGTCGATTCGACCAACGCCTTTGCAGACGATCTACTGAGATCAGGTGCATCCGTCCCGCACGGAACGACCGTTGTTGCTGAGAGGCAGACCTCCGGTCGCGGCCGGCGGGGAAGACACTGGATTTCAGATTCAAGCGATGGACTGTATGTCAGCATCGTCCTCAAGCCGGACGTGTCGGCCAACCTCGCCCCTCTGCTGACGCTCGGAGCGGCTCTGGCCGCACACGATTCGATCGAGCGAACGACAGAGCTTCAAGTCGACATCAAGTGGCCAAACGACCTTCTCATTGGACGGAAGAAAGTCTGCGGCATTCTTTCTGAGATGCACGCGGAACTGGATCAGGTGCGATCGATGGTTGTGGGCGTTGGGATTAACGTGAACCATAGCGAAATGCCTCGCGAAATACGGGAGATTGGGAGTTCACTGCGAATGGAGTCCGGGCGTGGGCAGTCACGGATCGAGATCCTGGTAGATTTTCTGACCGCCTTTGAAAAAATCTACGACAGGTTTCTCGACAAGGGACCGGTGTCGATTACTGAACCGTGGACCGAGCTCTCCAGCTTCGCACACGGACGAAGGGTGAAGATCCACGATGGCGTGCGTCAGATCGAAGGATCCACCGAAGGACTGAGCGCCCTGGGGGCCCTCAGGATTCGGCAGGATGACGGCGTCGTCGAAGAAGTCTATAGCGGGGATGTTGTCCACTGGGAGTAGAAAGGAGCGAACCGATGTTGCTGACGATTGACCTGGGTAACACCAATACCGTTTTCGGCGTCTATGACAGCGGGACCTTGGTTCACAGTTGGCGACTATCGACGAATCGGAGGCGAACCGTAGATGAGTACGTCATGCTTCTCAGAAACCTCTTCTCGCTCGAAAACATCGATGTCAGTGTGGTGCGGTCAGTTATCGTGGCATCGGTGGTCCCCCCACTCGACCCGATCCTGGAGGAAGTGTCCAGACGCTCGTTCGGTGTGGACGCGACCTTCGTGACTGCAGATAACGCCGGTATCCCGATTCTCTACAACGACCCTGCCGAGGTCGGCGCCGATCGGATCGTTGACGCCGTAGCTGTCCTGGATCGCTACAGTGTTCCGGCGATCGTGGTGGATCTGGGAACAGCAACGACGTTCGACGCCATCACGGCTAAGGGTGAATATCTGGGAGGACTGATCAGTCCCGGAATCGAAGTCTCGGCCTCTGCACTTATAGATCAGGCGGCCCGTCTGCCGCGAACCGACATTAAGAAACCAACGGAACTGATCGGGCGATCGACGGTGACGAGCCTGCAGAGCGGATTCTTCTGGGGCTACGTTTCATTGGTGGATGGCGTTATCGAGCGCATGAAAGACGAACTTGGAAAGGAAACGAGAGTAATAGCTACCGGTGGCATGGTGGACCTGATTCATGAAGAGTCCCGGTGGATCGAAACTACGGCTCCAAACCTTACGTTGGACGGACTGCACCTTGTTGCCCGGAAGCTTGGAATCGAATGAGCTATTCTCGGCCAGTCGGGTAAGGTTCGTGACATAATCCGTCCACTGCTTTGGATACTGTAAACAAGAGGGGATCGCTATGGATTGTCGCTTCAGAATTTTAGTCTTGCTGGTGGTTATTCTGCCGTTGGTCCTAGCTGGATGCGGGGGAAGAGATCGAGCCGCTGGAAATTTTGATGACGGGATCGATCAGGAACCGGTTCAGGGAGATTGGCTGATTATTTCCCGCGAAGCTGAAGCCGACAATCTCAATCGAATCATTGGGACCAACACTTATTCCGCGGAGCTCTGGACGGGAGCCATGGGTTCCTTCATCGGAGAGAACCTGCTGGGCTACGACGGAGAAACCTGGCGCGTGGAACGGCCACTTTTGGCGGAGTCTTACCCGGAAATATCCGACGATCGTTTGACCTATACCTTCACAATACGGGAGGGTGTTCGCTGGCATGATGGAGAACCGTTCAGTGCGGAAGACGTTCTCTTTTCGATCAAGGCAACAATGCTTCCGTTCGTCGATTCTGCCAGTAAACGGAGTTACTTTGGAGATCTGGCTGACGTTGCGGTAAATGGCCGACAGATTCAGTTCCGGATGGAGAGGCCTTATTGGATGAACGCAGAGGTTCTCGGTTTCGAGCTTGTCGTCATTCCCGAGCACGTCTTTGATCCCGACGGTGTTCTCGGTGACTATTCCTATGGAGAGATTATTAGCGCAGCGACCCGCAATGATGAGCGATTGCGTGGGTTTGGAGAGCAGTTCAATCGTCATCCGGCAAACCGGGCACCGATTGGAACAGGTCCTTGGAAGTTCGAGAGCTGGGAAAGCGGTTCGGAAATTGTACTCACGCGGAATGACGATTATTGGGGAGATAAGGCCTATCTGGATAGGCTCGTTTATCGGATCATCAGTGATTCTACGGCGGCGCTCACTGCCCTCAAGTCGGGGGAGACCGATATGTTCCCTCGTATGACCCCTATTCAGTGGGCTCAGCAAACCGACGACGCCAACTTCAACGCTCAGTTCACGAAGACGAACTTCGCCTTGCCGAGTTTTACGTATGTGGGATGGAACGCAGAGGGACCGTTTTTTTCGGACCGTCGTGTCCGTCGGGCGATGACCATGTTGATCCCGAGGCAGCGGATTATTGACACGATCCGCTTTGGCTTGGCCGACATTGCAGTGGGCCCGTTTAATCCGAGTGCTCCCGATTTCAATTCCGATATCAACCCATGGCCCTATGACCCGGGTCAGGCAGCGGCATTGCTCGATGAAGCCGGATGGACCGATAGCAACGGTAACGGCATCCGAGACAGGGAAGGTATCGAGTTCAGGTTCGAGATGCAGAGTTCATCGGGCAGTCAGTTCGCGCGACAGTTCTCCTCGATTCTCGAGGACGAATTTCAAAGGGTTGGGGTCGAGATGGAGACGCGGCTGTTGGAGTTTACGACACTCGTGGAGAACGCAAGGGACCATCAGTTTGATGCCAATATGTTGGGTTGGATCTCCGACCTGTACAACGACCCCTATCAGCTGTGGCATTCGAGTCAAGCCGTCGACCGGGGATCGAATTACGTCAGTTTTATAAATGAGGAATCGGACCGGCTCATCGAAGAAGCCAGAACGGAATTCGATCCGGTACGGCGACGCGACCTTTATTGGAGGTTCCAAGAAATTCTCCACGAGGAGCAGCCGTACACGTTCGTCATGTACTCACAGGAGTCAGCAGCGTACCATCGAAGATTCGAGAACGTCGAGTGGATTCCTCCATACCCTGGCTTTGATGTTACGAAATGGTTCTCCCCTATTGGAACTCAGCGCTTTTCTGAGGTCAGCCCTCAATAGGAACAAAAATATCCGTTTCTGACGAGTGTCGATTGCGGCGTGCGCCGGTCGATCCCACCAATGCGTAACTATCTCGTAAAACGATTTCTCCTTCTAATCCCAACGTTGTTAGGGATTTCTCTGGTTTCGTTTCTAATTATCCAGCTCGCGCCGGGTGATCCTGCGACGATGAGATTGGGAAACGCCCAGGGTGCAAGAAGCCAGGCTCTCGCCGTGCAGATTATTCAGGAGACACGGGCGCTCTACGGACTGGATCGGCCCCTTCACGAGCAGTACCTGAGTTGGCTGGGACGGATCGTGACCTTGGACTTCGGCAATTCGATCCGGGATCAAAGACCGGTTCTGGACAAGTTGAAGGAGCGGGTTCCCGTCTCTATTCAATTGGGTGGCATATCCCTGTTTCTCGCGTATTTGATATCGATTCCGCTGGGTATCTATTCAGCAACTCACCAGCACACTCGAACGGATAAGGCGACAACAGTCCTCCTGTTTATGCTCTATTCCTTGCCTAATTTCTGGTTGGCGACACTGGCGATCGTTTACCTGGGCGGTGGCGATTTCTTGGACGTCTTTCCCGTGTTCGGTCTCCAAAGCGTAGGGTCTGAAAGCTGGACTGTTTGGGAGCGGTTTGTAGATCGGCTATGGCACCTCGTCCTGCCGGTTACGTGTATGACTTACTACACCTTGGCGGCGTTGTCCCGGTATATGCGATCCAGCATGCTCGAAGTGGTCCGCCAGGACTTCATACGGACGGCCCGCGCGAAAGGCGTAAGCGAACGATTGGTTATCTATCGTCATGCCCTCAGGAACTCATTGATACCAATTGTGACGTTGATGGCCGATCTGCTACCGGCCCTCATCGGCGGAAGCATCGTAATCGAAACTATTTTTTCGGTTCCAGGAATGGGCCAATTGATTTGGGAAGCAGTACTGTTACGCGACTATCCCGTCGTGATGGCTGTTTTTACAATCAGCGCTTTCCTGACCCTGTTTGGTATTTTGATCGCTGACATTCTCTATACGGTCGTTGATCCCAGGATCAAATATGAACAGCAGTCCGCATAATTCGGAAGTGGCTCACGGCCTGGAAGCTCCGGACGCAGCATCCCAACGCCGCGAAGATTACTGGTCGATCGTCATCCGGCAGTTCAGAAAGAACCATATCGCTATTGTTGGACTTATTCTCGTCCTGTTACTTTTTGGGGTTGCACTCGGGGCTGATTTTCTGGCCAATGACATGCCGTTGGCCATGAGATTTGAAGGGGAGATGTATTTCCCGGCATTGAATAGCTACGGAGTCTGGCTTGGATTGACCCAGTGGGAACCCCAGTTTCTGAATGTTCGTTACAAAGAGTTTTACGAAAGAAATTTCGACGACGACGATTGGGCCGTGTTTCCACCGATTCGGTACGCTCCAACGGAGACGGACCTTTTTTCAGTAATCTTGCCGCCATCGAGCACCCATTTTCTTGGAACAGACGACATTGGTCGAGACATCGCCAGCAGAATGGTTCACGGGTCCCGCGTGTCTCTTTCGGTTGGGTTCGTTGCTGTGTCGATCTACGTGTTGATCGGAATATTTGTGGGCGCGCTGGCCGGTTACTATGGAGGATTGATCGACATCATCGCATCACGGCTGATTGAAATCATGCTGACGATTCCGACCTTCTTCTTGATCATTACTGTCGTTGCCTTTTTGCCCCAAAGTATCTTCAACATAATGGTTGTAATCGGGTTGACGAGTTGGCCCACGGTTGCGCGTTTGACACGAGGTGAGTTCTTGAAGACAAAGTCCCTCGACTACGTTCTGGCAGCGCAAGCGCTTGGCGCGAGTAATTTCAGGACGATGTTACGCCACGTCCTTCCCAATAGTCTGGCGCCAATCTTTGTCGCTGCAACCTTCGGTGTGGCCTCCGCTATTCTGATCGAGTCGACGTTGAGCTTCCTCGGTTTTGGTGTGCCACCATCGACAGCCAGCTGGGGTGCCATTCTTGCCAGTTCTCGCGTGCTCCTTCCCAGCGGATGGTGGCTGACACTCTTCCCTGGTCTGGCTATATTCATCACCGTTACTTCTTACAATTTGGTGGGCGAGGGATTGAGAGATGCGTCGGATCCCCGCCTCAAATAGAACCTGGGATGAGCGGAGACGGAGACCGCATTCCGCAGCCCGATATCCGTACACCTGAACGTCACGATAATTCGGTCTCCGTGGCCAATCTACCCTATGGCTGGATTCAGTTGGACTCGGGTTTTATAATCAGGGTTCTATCGATGCCCGAAATGCGCACGTTTTACGACGAGCTGGGAGTGGAGAGCGACGCCGGTGCGTCCGAGATCAAGCGTGCCTTCAAGGATATCGCGAAGGTCTACCACCCGGATATGAACCCTCCCGACAAGAAGGACTGGGCTCACGAACAGATGAGCCGATTGAACTTCATCGTCGACACCTTAGTGGATTCCAAGAGGCGGGCCGAATATGACGAGCTCATTGAAAAATACAAACGCGGGATGTTTCGCCGGCCCCGCCGCAGTCCGCGCCAGGAATACGCTCTGCAGCGCGAGCATGCGCGAATCGCTGTCGAGATCATGAATCTGAGCGGGAAATATTCGAATTGCAGAATCAAGATTACGCTCGGCAGTGTGGCGAGCGTACTTTCGATTATTGCGGTGATCGTGATGTCGACAACACTGGTTCCATCTGCGATTACGTATTTCTATGTGTCCTTTGCCCGTTTCTTTGCGCTTATCGGTGCAATGATGGCTCTGATGGGGGTTTACGATTACATCGGGCGCGGACGTTATCGGCGCCAAATCCAGGAATTGGAGTCGAAGCGCGTGGCTCTGCGTCGAAGGATGTATGAGGCCGCGGCGGGATATTAAGGAGAAATGGTGGGCAGTTGAGAGTGATGAGCTAAGAATTAAACGTTGCTTGAGGCAGACACTTTGGACTTTCAACTTCCTCAATCGGCAATCAGCAGAGTTTCCGCAAAGGGCCACTCTTCGTCAACCCACTCGGCAGCACACCGGAACCCACAGTCCTCGCTCAACCGAGCGATTTCATCTACGTTGAACTTGTGACTGCTCTCCGTCCATATAGTCTCTCCCTTTCGAATGTCGATCTGTAGATCGGCAGCGGCTACTCGGACGGCCTGGTCGGAGAGGGCTCGGAGGTGCATTTCGATTCGACGTTCAGGTTCGTTGTAAACCGCTAGATGTTCAAAGCGGGCGAGATCGAAGTTGCCGTCGAGCTCCCGGTTGATTCTGGCCAGGATATTCAGATTGAAGGCGGCGGTCACACCGAGGGTGTCGTCGTAAGCAGCCAGCAGTTGTGACGCCGGTTTCTCCAGATCGGTTCCTAGCAGGAAAGCATCTCCCTTACGGATAGTGGCGCGCAGTTTCTTTAGAAATTCAAGGATGGCGGGCCGGTCGAAATTTCCAATGGTTCCACCCAAGAACAGGAGCAGCAGACGCTTGTCCCTCGGAGTACGTTCCATCGCCATGCGGAGGCCTTCAAAATATGAAAATTGAAGCGCTTGGACATCGAGACCATCTATACTTTCGAGTGCCCGCCGACATCGGTCGAGGGCCGAGGCGGAGACGTCGATTGGCATATAGACGAGCGGGCCTTTCGGCGTCAACGCTGAAATAATGCGACGGGTTTTGAGTCCGTTTCCACTCCCTAACTCAGCCACTGCGACCTTGGACCCCATCTGATTCGCGAGATCCCCAGCGTAGCGCTCTATAAGTCGCTCGTCGGCGCGCGTCACGCCATATTCAGGGAGCAGGGTTATGACTTCGAAAAGAGATGATCCGATCGCATCGTAGAGATATCTGGAAGGGAGCGTCTTTTGCGGTTGTTCCTCGAGCCCTTCTCGTACGGCGTCAATGAATTCAATTGTGTGAGAATCCCGGGACTGGGTCGCAGGTAGTGACTGGCTCATGCTTCCACGCACCGAAAAGTAGAGTAGATGTGCGGGTAGTGTGGTTGGAACCAGTTCCGGAACGAGCGGCGGAGCATGCAGCTTGAGGTCCGGGAGGAGGCTCCCTTCATTACATAGTGTTTTCCATCGAAGAAGTTCGAGGAATAGCCGGGGTAGAAGTGAAAGCGTTCGAAGCCGTCAAACGGTTCGAATACCGTCGAGGTCCACTCCCATCCGTTACCGATAAGGTCGGAGACGCCAAATGCACTATCACCGCCTGGAAACAACCCTACCGGCGCGGCATTCCATTTGTGAGAGTTGAAGTTGCCAAGTTCGTGACACGGAGCATCCGAGCCCCAGGGATAATCCCGTTCTTGGCCGTCCGGCATTCCGTAGGCGGCCCGGTGCAACTGGGATTCCGTGGGTAGAGCGGCTCCCTTCCACCGTGCGTACGCAGTAGCTTCGGCGTGGCTCACGTAAACCGGCCACGACAACGGTAGAGGACGAACGTCAAACATGTTTCGCTGCATCCAGGCTTCGCCATTCTTTTCCCAGAAACACGGATGGCTGAGACCCGTTTCGGATTTCCATGCCCAGTCATCGTCGTGCCAGAGAGACCGGTCATCGTATCCTCCGCTGAGAACGAATTTCAAAAACTGTCCGTTAGTCACGTTCGACCTGTCAATCAGGAACGGAGGTACGTCGTTTACGACTTCGGAAAACTCATTGTCCCAGCCAAATCCTCCGTTATCCCATGTCTGTCCGAGTGTGGCCCGTCCCGCCGGAATTTCGACTTTTCCATCTACGTTCCGTATGGGTTCGGAGATTTCGTACTCGGATGCTGGAGATAGTTTGCGGTCGAGAGACAGCCAGTGGAGCATGTACGTGAGAGTTTCAGCGTGCATCAGGCGGTGTTCGACCGCGACCTGAAAAACGAGTCCGTTCTGGAGGTCTTCGTAAGCCTCGAAATCAGCCTTTTCGAGGAAATCGTCCACCGTCTTCCTGACACGTTGTTTATACGTATTGATATCAGAAACGTCCGGCCAATCCGACGGTGTGTCGCTGGGAAGGCGACCTTCGACCGGGTCGATTCCGAACGCGAACAGTTCGTCGAAAGACTCGTTGAAAGGGTCGAGACCGAGCGTGGTACGGCCGAGAAGGTTCCAATCGAAGGCTTCGAAATGACCGAGATAGAAAATGATTCGATGCCGCTCTGCAATCGGACGTTCGGAGACCGCCTTCGGGTCCAGCATCGAAAACAGTGCGTCTGTCACGGTGCGCGCTTCCTGAAGACGAAGCGCTAATGAATGCCGCAACTGGTCGTGGCTGAAACTTGGAGACATCGATGCTTCGACAGGCTACGTTTGTGGTTCACTATCGAGTTGAATGACCCCAACGCGATTAGCGAGCAAGAAGGGGCTATTTGTAGCAGGAAGCCGGGATCAAGTCAACCTCATCGGGCATTAAGATAGTGTCTCCGCTTGAAAATACAGATGGTTTTTGATTTGGTCCAATCACCTTCTTACGCTGAACGCCTCAGGGTCCAACCGCTCTGGTGGATCGGTGAGGATCCTGCAATGCAGAGTCAACAGGTCGGTAGGTCCATAGGCCTAACTATCAGGATGATGGCGAGCGTCGCCGGTCGTTCGGACCACGCGTGGAACGCGACAGCAATGGTCATCTGATTGAACGACCGAGCGAAATCTTCCGCGATAATCAAGGGGGTCTCATGCTCAGGTGGATTCGCTGGACGCACACCCTCCTAGAACATCACGAATAGCGGCAGATAGTTTGTGTCTTGCTGAATGGACTGTAGAATACAGACGCCCGGTCTGTTTGATGGCATGAATGGAGCTTGATATGAAACGATGGTTCATCCTGCCTTTGATCGTTGGAGGCTTCGCTGCCGCATGTGGGGTCAGTGCAGCCCAAAGCGAAGATCCGGATATCCTGCTCTTCTTTGAAGCGGCCCGCTCAGATCCTGCGGTTGCCGAAGCCGCGTTGGATGAAATTGCGGCCAGTTGGCGTGACGCCTACACCCCCTGCATAGTCAATATTGCCCGAATGATCGCCCCCAATTCTCCCATTCGCCAGAGATTAATCGGCTTCCTGGAAACACAGACAGGCCAGAGGTTCGGTCAGGATCTGGTTCGTTGGGGCAGCTGGATGTGGGATCTCCCCCCCGACCTGCATCCGAACTACGGCCTGTTCAAGGGTATTATCTACGGCCAGATCGATCCCCGGATGAGGGAGTTTTTTCCTCCAGGAGTACGGGCGGATATCCGGCTTGACGAAGTGGAATGGGGCGGTGTCGTTGTTAACGGTATACCGCCACTCGATCATCCCGTTCATGTGTCGGTTGGGGAAGCAGATTATCTTGAAGACAGCAATATCGTGTTCGGTATCTCGATCAATGGCGAAGCGAGGGCGTATCCCAAACGAATCTTCGCCTGGCACGAGATGGCTCTGGACGAAATCGGTGGTCTCGAACTGACGATCATCTACTGCACTTTGTGCGGAACCGTCTTGCCGTATGAGAGCGAGGTGGGCGGCGAACTTCGTAAATTTGGTACCAGTGGCCTGCTATATCGTTCCAACAAGCTCTTCTTCGATGAAAACACGATGAGTCTCTGGTCGACACTGGAAGGAAGACCCGTAATCGGCCGGCTTGCCGGAAGCGGCTTGAGTCTTCGTCTACGGTCATCGGTGACGACGACCTGGGGTGAATGGAGACGGCGGCATCCCGACACCCAGGTGCTTTCCATCGACACGGGCTATCAGCGCAACTATGGTGAAGGCGTTGCCTACAGTGATTACTTTGCAACTGATGCGCTGATGTTTCAGGTACCTCGTCTGGACGACAGGCTGAACAATAAGGATGAAGTGCTCGTGATGCGGGTCGACTCCGACGCGGGAGAGCGAATTCCCGTTGCAATCGCCGCGGAGTTTTTGCGAGCCAACCCGATTTTTCCCTTTGATGTCGCGGGGCGTCGGTTTGTGGCGATCACGTCGACCGAGGGGGCGAACCGCGTTTATGCCTCACAAGATGTTGGGTTCGACCCCCAGGGCGATTCCCGCGATATCGTCGACGTGACCGGACGACGCTGGAGATTGGAAGAAGATGCACTCGTTGCCGAAGACGGCTCAGGTCTTGAACTCGCGCGATTTGCGGCCAACCGCGCGTTCTGGTTCGGCTGGTACGCACAGTTCCCAGATACCGAATTGATTCGCTAGTTGAACAGCGTCTGGCCACGAACCCGCTAGATCGACATCAACACGACGGCACGAAGGGAACGAAGTTTCGCGAAGTCTTTTCGTTCTTGAACATTCAACCTGCGTTAACTTCGTGTCTTCGTGTTAAAAACCGAAAGCGACATCAACGTTATATTCCGCTATTGGCCAATTTTGGCGATTAGAGGGTATCGGAAACAGTCAGTCGTGTGGTCGTTTACCATTCCGGTAGCCTGCATAAAGGCGTAACAGATCGTCGATCCGACGAACTTGAAGCCTCTCTTCTTGAGATCTCGAGACATCAAATCGGAGACGGAAGTCTTTGCCGGAATTTCAGATAGCCTGTTATGCCGATTCTGGATGGGTCTGCCGCCGGTAAACTGCCAGATGTAAGCATCGAAGGAACCGAACTGCGCCTGAATCTTCAGGAACGCTATTGCGTTTGTTCTGGCTGAGGCTATTTTGAGCCGGTTTCTGACGATGCCCGGATTCTTGAGAAGTGTTTGGGCTTTTGCCTCTGTGTATCGGGCCATTTTCTTGGCGTCAAATTTGTCGAAAGCTTTCCTGTAATGGGGCCTCTTCTTGAGAATGGTGGACCAGCTCAGGCCGGCTTGAGCACCTTCCAGGTTTAGAAACTCGAAGAGCCCCCTGTCGTCGTGAAGCGGTACACCCCATTCGGTGTCGTGGTAGGCCACCATCAAGGGATCCGCTCCAACCCATTCACAGCGGATCTTCACGACTGCTTCTTTGAAACCAGGCTAAGCCGGGAGGCGTCGGTGGAAAATGGATCTTTCGTCAAGGTATCCAGTCCGACAAAGTCAGTGAAACCGTAGGAACTTAAGAGCTCCAGGAGTTCGCGGTGGGTGTATAGCCGGATTGAGGCCGTCTTGACTTCCCTGAGCTTGTCTTTGGTGAAGGTCCATACGGAATTGAGCCGAGCGGTCGCTGTGTCAAAGGAGCGTTCTTCGAGAACAAGCCACTCGCCGTAAGAGAACCAGTCTTTGTGGGCGAATCCCGGAAGAAGCACGGTTTCTACAGTCAGGGTTTCCAGCAGAAACGGTGCTCCGGGCTTCAACGCGCGCCATACAGCATCGGCGAACTCCCGGTCACCGTCTCCGTCGAAGTAGCCGAAGCTGCTCCAGAAACAGAGGGCGCCGTCGAATTCGTCCCACCAGGGCAGGTCACGCATGTCTCCATGACGTGCGGTGAAGTTTGCACTCTGAACTTGGGCTGCAGAGTTCGCGTCCTCGACGAGCAGTTCCTGACAATCGATTCCTGTGACTTCATATCCTGAAAGGGCTAGGGGAATACCGAGACGTCCGTTACCACAGGGAACGTCAAGAACCCTATTTCCGGTTCGAAGATCCAGAACCGTGCGGACAAACTCCACTTCTTCGGCCGTGGCATCCGCTGGCTTGATATGGGGCAGGATATCGCCCCAGTGCGTGTCGAAAAATGGTTCCCACCACTCTCGGTCCGGAGTTGGGCTGGGCACTGTCGGTCCTTTCGTTCTATCTGTTACTGCTGTTTCTGGGGGGATGCCTAGGGACGGAATTGAACCGCCGACGCCTGCCTTTTCAGGGCAGCGCTCTACCGACTGAGCTACCTAGGCTTAGAGCGTGTTATCTGCCAGAGGATCAGCGTTCTTAAGATACCGTAAAGTTCGGACTACGTCGACACCCTGACGATAGCAATTTCGCACGTCTGACCGTCTATTTCATGCTCGGACACCTGTGCGCTCTCAAGCGGCGTGGACTCGATTGCGAGGGCCAGAGTTTCCACTTTTACGTAGTCGCTCATGTTCTGGATTGCCTCCCTCAAACGATCCTCGGCCGTGAACCCGACGCGGATCCGGTCGGTGACCTTAAACCCTGCGTCCTTTCGCATTTTTTGAACGCGGTTGATGAACTCGCGGGCGAAGCCTTCGTCGACGAGGCTGTCCGTCAATGTGGTGTCCAAGGCCACCGTGAGACCATCAGCGGATTCAACGATCCATCCCTCGATATCTTTTGTGGCCGTCGAGAGATCGTCGGACTCAAGAACGATAGGCGAACCGTCGAGTTCAGTTTCGAACCGACCGTCTTGCTCAAAAGTGGCGATTTCGGGTTGTGTCATTTTGCGAATTCGAGCTGCGACCTGATTCACTGTTTTTCCGAATCGCGGTCCAAGCTGCCGGAAGTTCGGTGTAGCCGTTTTTTCGATGAGAGGAGAGTTCTCTTCGACGAATTCGATTTCCTTAACGTTAACTTCATCCAATATGATGTCGCGGCTCTGGGCGACAAGATTGCGCAACGAGTCGGATACCGGAATCGATATCCGCGACAGGGGCTGGCGCCCCTTCATTCCACTGCGCGACCGCATGGAACGGACGAGAAAGACAACTTGCTGAGCGATCTTCATGCGGCGTTCCAGATCAGTATCGACGAATTCCTCCCGCGGTTCGATCATCGGTGCCACGTGGATAGAGGGATGGTCTTCAAGCCTCTGTCCGGTGACCAGGAAACGGTACAGCGCATCAGAAAGGAAGGGTGCGATCGGTGCCATCATCTTAATGACTCCCAGAAGGCATTCGGCCAGGGTCTGATATGCGGCAACCTTGTCCGTGCTCAACTCACCTTTCCAGAACCGCCGTCGGTTCCGGCGGACATACCAGTTGGATAATTCCTCGACAGCGAAATGTGTCACCAGACGTGTAGCGCGCGTCGGGTCATACCGGTCCATTGCATCCACATACTCTCTTGCCGTGGTGTGGAGAAGGGAAGTGATCCACCGGTCAATGTCCGGCCTGGCTTCTAACGGGATGTCTTCGTCGTTTTCCCCGTTGCCGAAGCCGTCGATGTTCGCGTAGAGGGCAAAGAAGGAATACGTGTTCAGTAGAGTGTTGAACAGCTTCCGTTGGATTTCGGAGATCGCTTCAGGGTCAAAGATTTTGGGTTTCCACGGGGGGCTGGATGAGACCAGGAACCACCGGACCGCATCGGCGCCGTACTGAGCGATGATTTCAAAAGGATCGACGGTATTCCCACGGGATTTGGACATCTTCTGCCCCTTGCGATCCAGAATCATGTCGTTGACGATGACGTTCTTAAAACTGGGCTGGCCGAACAGATGGCAGCTGATCGCATGCAAGGTGTAGAACCATCCACGCGTCTGATCGACTCCTTCCGCAATGAAATCCGCTGGAAAAGCGTGTTTGAAAATATCTTCGTTTTCGAAGGGGTAATGCCATTGGGCAAAGGGCATCGACCCGGAATCAAACCACACATCCACGACTTCCGGGATCCTCCGCATCATACCGCCGCATGTGCAATCCAGCGTCACCTCATCCATGAACGGTTTGTGTAGATCCAGAGGTTCGGGCAGGTCATGCCCCTGCTCGCGCAAGTCGGCGATGCTTCCGATGGAACGTTGCGCTTCGCAGGCCTGGCAAACCCAAATCGGTATCGGTGTGCCCCAATAGCGGTTGCGCGATATGGCCCAGTCCTTGTTTTCTTCCAGCCAGTTGCCAAACCGACGCTCTCCCACTTCGGGTGGATGCCAGTTGATCGTGCGGTTTTGTTCGATCATCTGCGAAGCAAAGTCCGTCGTGCGGATATACCAGGACTTTCGTGCGTAAAAAATGAGTGGAGTGTCGCAGCGCCAGCAATGGGGATAGCTGTGGTGATAGGTTTCTTTGGAATACAAGAGACCTCGGTTTTTCAGGTCACGTGTGATCACAGAGTCGGCTTCTTTGAAGAACATCCCTGCGAACAGACCCGCCCCGTCGACAAACTCGCCGTCCTGCCCGACGGCCTGGATCACTGGCAGAGTATGCGCCTTAGCGGCCTGATAGTCGTCTTCACCGTAGGCAGGTGCCAAATGGACGATTCCCGAGCCATCCGTGGTGGTTACAAAATCGGCTTCGATGACGTACCACGCCCTTTCTTCGACAGGGAAGAAATCGAACCAGCGCTCGTACTCTTTTCCTAACAGGATGCTACCGCTGAACGACTCCACAATCTGGGTGTCTTTTCCGAGAATCGACAGTCGATCTTTTGCCAGTATCAGATATTCGTCTTCGACGCGGACTTTGACGTATTCGATGTCTGGGCCAACCGCGAGAGCGACATTGGAAACCAAGGTCCAGGGCGTTGTCGTCCAAACCAGGAAAAACGTGTCTTTCTCTCCTTTGAGCCGTGCCTTAATGTATACGGAGGGATCGTCGACATCCCGGTATCCGAGCGAAACTTCATGGGAGGAGAGGGGTGTGCCACATCGCGGACAATACAGTTGGACCTTAAAGCCTTGGTAGATCAGGCCTTTGTTGAAAAAGGAGTCCAGTGCCCACCAGACCGATTCGATGTAGTCGTTTTCACATGTGACATAAGGCCGGTCCATGTCGACCCAGTAGCCCATTCGGCGTGTTAGTTCTTCCCATACGTCCTTGTATTCAAAAACGCTCTGTCGACATTCTGCGTTAAAGCGGTCGATGCCGTATTCCTCGATTTCTTCTTTGTGTTTGATCCCAAGGCGGCGTTCCACCTCGATTTCGACCGGGAGCCCATGCGTGTCCCAACCGGCCTTTCGGTGTACCTGGTATCCGCGCATGGTCTTGTAGCGACACACGAGATCTTTGATCGTTCGTGAAAAAACGTGGTGGATTCCGGGTTTTCCGTTGGCGGTCGGGGGGCCTTCGTAAAACGTGAAGTCGGGGGCGTCGTGCCGGTCGAGCGTCTGTTCGAAAATTTGGTGCGTTTTCCAGAAATCGAGGACTTCTTCTTCCAGCGCGGGAAGCTGTAGCCTGTCTGGTAGTCGCTTGAACATGCCTCCTAATTTAGCATGGAAAATTCAAGCCGAGCGTCCGCCACCATCCGTTGAAAGTACGTAATCTGCGAAGGAACCGAGCCAAGGTAAACGCGCATGGTCGCCGACAAAATTCTGATTATCCCGCTTCCCGTCCATTATCGAAGAAATCGACGATCCCTGTATCGAGCGAATACTCAGCACCAACGATGAGTAATTCATCGTTCTGAACCATTTGCTCCAGGATTTCAGATCCGCTTTGAAGGTGGTTCGCAGATGCGCGAATGTTGGCTCGAACAGCGTTTCTTATCAGAGTCTTGGGGTCGTCCCCATGCCCGGTTTCCAGCAATGGTTCCACTGATGGCCGAATGCGGTCAACGATCGAGTTGATGTTGCCCTGGCCCTGCTGTCTCGGCCCTCGGAGTTCTTCCAGTGTGGCTAAAACAGCGCCGCACGTAGAGTGGCCTAAGACCACGACGAGGCGGGTACCGAAACGGTGCGCCGCGAACTCGACGCTACCAATTTGAGAAGGGGCAACGATGTTTCCGGCAACCCGGATGACGAACAGATCACCCAGACCCTGGTCGAAAACCAGTTCTGCAGGAACTCGGGAATCGGAACAGCCAAGAATGATGGCGAATGGTTCCTGGCCGGGCACCAACTCGCTGCGACGTGTGTGATCGGTAAGCGGGCTGGAACTTCCACTATCAGACGCGAAGCGGCGATTTCCGTCTTGCAGGCGCTCGAGTGCTTCTGTTGCTGAGATCATTGACGTTTCATCTTGTTTATAGAAGTTGATGTCTTTCTCTAAGAATTATCCTGGCTTGAACTTGACTGTTCGCGAGGGAGCAACGCGAATCATTACACTTGCTTGAGCTCGGGCTACTTGAGCTCGATAACGATCGACTTGGCGGACCCGGTGATCAATTCCTCGACATGAGTGACGTTTCTTGGACTGAACACGACATCCCCGAACGATCTGGAGCCACCCCGGACCGTTCCATCAGGAGTGGTCGCCCTGAGTTCTCCGGCGCCCATGAAAACGATGACCGCGTCCTTATCGTGAAAGTGCGTCGGCGACGGCACGCCCGTCGTCCATGTGTACTCCCAGACAACGACACGATCGTTCTCCAACAGTTTTACAGCGTCCGCCCTCGGATAAGCGTTCGCAAAGCCGGTCAAGTTCTCACTCGGAGGTACGACCACTTCCTTCAGATCGATTAGGATCACATGCCGGGGGCTATCGCTGAGGATCTCTACGCTGTGAGTCGTGCCTGTCGGCTCGAAAAGCACCTGACCTGTCGTGAGTGACACAGACTCGGAAATCCCATCCGCGGTCGTGAACCGAACGGATGCATCGGCAAGATCCACACTCATCCGGTCGCGTTTGTGTGTGTGCACGGTCGCGGTCCGCCCTTTCGTCCCAGTAACCGCCCAGACTAGGGCTCGCTCGTTGTCCAGAACCTGCCGTGCATCCTCACCGGACCACTCCGGGGGCAGTTCCTGAAGAGACACCTTTGTAGGGTGCGCCGTTGCTGCCAACCCACTGCCAGCGCCCAACACAAGAACCCACAATAGTGAAGTTAAACATCGCGCTCGTCGGTTCATCTGTCTCCCTCCCTAAACGAAGACTGACCAGAACACTTTCCCTTGGGCCCTCGACATCGGTCGTGCCCGGTTCTGGACAGGCCGGTATGCTGTGACCCACCCGATCGAATCGGCATCGATAACCCATCGTGTCGCTTCAATTACCGTTCGGCCACCGTATCCGATGTTCCTCATGCATCCAGAGTAACGTTGACGTTCTTCACCTGCGTGTAATCGAGCAGTTCCTCCAGGCACTCTTCACGGCCAACGCCGGATTGTTTGTACCCTCCGAAGGGTGCACCGATGAAATGCGTCGACGATCCATTGATCCATACGTAGCCCGCCTCAACGCGTTCGGCAGCTTGGAGTGCTGTTTCGAGGTCGCGAGTCCAGATCGAGCAAGTCAGTCCATATTCCACGCCGTTGACTGCGTCGAACAGGGTATCTTCGTCGGACCATTTCAACACCGACAGAACAGGCCCGAAGATTTCGTCCTGCGCGATCCGCATGTGCGGTTGAACATCGGCAAACACGGTCGGTTCGACAAAATACCCTCCTGCGAGTTTTGGATCCTCGGGACGCTTCCCGCCGAGTATGAGGCGAGCACCGTCCTGCTTTCCGTATTCGATATACTGCAGCGTCTTGTCATACCCGGATTGGCTCGCGAGGCAACCCATCGTGGTCTCCATCTCGGTGGGAAGGCCGGGCGTGTGGCCGGACTTTATGCCGTCCACAACGGCGGCGAGAACCTCGTCGTGAATCGATTCGTGTATGAACAGACGCGATGTCGAGCCGCAGGACTGGCCGCACCAGAGAAAGTTCATCCCGCGAACGGCCCCTGCTGCAGCTTTCTTGAGATCGGCGTCGGGATAGACGATCAGCGCATTCTTTCCGCCCAGCTCCAGGACAAGTTTTTTTAAAGTATCGGCCGCCCCACCCATAACCGCTTTCCCCGCTCCCACGCTGCCCGTCAGGGCAACTTTGGCCACGAGTGGATGTCTGGCAAGCGCCGCGCCCGCATCCTTGGCTCCTGTTACGCAGTTCAGTACGCCTGGCGGAAAGATGCTTTCGAGCAATTCCATCAGTCGTAATGACGACAGCGGTGCCTGTTCGGGTGGCTTGATCACCACGGTATTTCCGGCGGCCAGGGGTGCGGCGATCTTGGCTGCCGCAAACATAAATGGGTGATTGGACGGATAGATTCGCGCGCATACGCCGTAGGGTTCACGCAGTGTAAAATTAAGAGAAGGCTTGGCCATCGGTAGGGTGTGCCCCTTGATCTCGCAGACCAAGCCGGCGAAATAGTCCAACACGTTTGCAGCGATATTGACATCGTTGATCATCTCTCGGACCGGATTCCCGCAGTCCGCGGCGTCTATAAACGCAATGTCTTTGGCATTGCGGCGTATTATGGTCCCGGCGTCGCGCAGCATCTTCGCTCGTTCGAGCGGTGGTGTCTTTCGATACGCGGGGAAGGCCTGGTGGGCTGACCGCACCGCGCGGTCGACGTCCTCGGAATCACCTTCGGCCACCGGGCCGAGACTTTCGCCGGTTGCTGGATTGAGGGTTTCGGTGAAAACGCCAGAGGCGGGTTCGGCCCAGGCCCCGCCGTAGAACAGTTGCCGTTTCTCCGGCAGCACTGCCCATCCGGATTCCGGAACGGGTGGTGTGCGATTAGCCAATGGATTCCTCGCTATTCAAACAGGGTCTTGTGTTCGTTGGCAGGGTAGCAACTGATGTCAATTACCGATAACGCCCTGTCGCTTAGATAGCAAGTTTAACGCCGATTCGGGTGGTTCAGGTCATTAGCGGATCCGGGCTCGTTCGTCCCCACCCTTGGAAGATATATGACGACCGGACTTCCGGCGCAAAGGTTGCTACTAAGAATCGATCGAACCGGCGAGTTTCGGACCGTGGAAATTTACTCACCGCTCACGAGGATCTGCAGTGGTATCGTGGCCGATTCAAAGTTAACAGGAGGTTTCCGATGTCATTAGAGCGGATCGGCGTGGTCGACGCCGACGGCCACGTGTTTGAGCGGTCCCAGGAGTTGAAGGAACACCTCGAAGGTCGGTTTCGAGGCCTGCGGCGGCTTGATACCTTCCCCCTTTTTCCGACGCTGGACGGCTGGCCCCGTGGTTTCCTTGCCCCCGAAGCGGAGCACACGATCGACCTGAATGGATGGAAGCGGTTTCTGGACGAGACGGAGATCGAGCAGTCCGTGGTCTACCCAACGGCGGGTCTGGCAAGCGGGCTCATTCAGAGTCCCGAGTGGGCGTGTGCCATCTCGCGCGGTTACAACAATTGGCTCTACGAGCGTTACCTGAAGAGCGAACCCCGTCTCAGAGGCGTCGCCTTGCTTCCGGTCCAGGACCCAGCCGCCGCAGCGACCGAGCTGGAGCACGCTGCAACCCACCAGGGCATGGTGGCCGGTCTGCTGCCCGCGGTGACCATACTCAACAAGGGCTATGGTCACCAGGATTTCCACCCGATCTACGAGGTGGCCCAGCGGCTGGATATCCCTCTGGTAGTTCACGGGGCACCCAGTCGTGGCCTGGGGTTCGACTTTTTCGACACGTTTGTGAAGGTCCATGCCCTGGAGCACCCCGTGGCGATCATGATTCAGCTCACCAGCATGGTTATGGATGGCGTATTTGAGCTCTTCCCGACCTTGCGTGTGGGTTATCTGGAGGCGGGTTGCGGCTGGATGCCATATATGATGGACCGGCTCGATTACGAATACGAGGCGATCTGGGGGCGTCCCGGCGCCCCTCTGCTCAAGCGCAAGCCCAGCGAGTATTTGAAAGGTGGGAACGTCTATGTGACTTGCGAACTCGAGGAAGAAAGCTTGACGTATGTCCTCGAGCGAATGGGCGCAGACACCGTCATGTATCCGTCGGACTTCCCGCATGAACGGGCCTGGAGCGAGTTCAGCCGTGATGTGCCGGCTTTCCTGGATCGCGAGGATGTTTCAGACCAGGACAAACGGAAGGTGCTCCGAGACAACGCACAGAGGTTTTACCGGCTCAAGGTTTGAATGCGCCGCAGCGGTCGGCATGGCTCGGATCGAATGCCCGGTTCGGTCACAGCGGAGCGTGCTGTTTCTGGAGCCAGTTCACAAGGTCGCGGACCACATCCACAATCTGGAACTGCGGTGTGTAACCGAGCACGTGTTTTGCCCGGGTCAAGTTCGCCGAACGGTTTGCGGTCCGGAACGCGGGTGTTTCGTTGGTGAGCGTCCGGACATGGACCCGGCTGTTCGGAACCACCGATTTCACAGCCGCCGACAACTCTTCGGGGGATGTCAGACAACCCATCGTGACGTTGAATACACGACTCCCGAGTGAGGGCGCGCGGAGGGCGAGCACGGTTGCGTTGGCCGCATCCTTTGAATATACCCATTCCATCGTGGCGGCTGGAATAATGGCTTCTTCGCCCGCCAGCGCTGATCGCACGACATTGAGGAAGAGATTGCTCGGTCCGCCGCCCCCCGTGCCGCTCCAGGGTCCCGCAACCGCGCTGTAGCGCAGCGCGACAAAATCGACACCGAAGCTGCGAGCATAGTTGAGGCCGAGATTTTCCACCGCCTGCTTGCAGCTGGAATAAATTGAAATCGGACGCGGAAACGCTTCTTCGCAGGCCGTGTCGCCCGCGTCATCTCCGCCCTCTATATGATGATTGAGAACGTTCGAGCTCGCGACGACCACACGCTCGATACTGTGAATTCGAGCCAATTCCAGTACCTTGGTCGTTCCCATGATATTGAGTTCGACGGCTGCGTATGGATTCTGCTGCGCACCTACCGTCAGCAGGGGATTCGCCGCCAGATGTACTATTTCGGTGACGTCATGATCGCGAACCGTCTCTTCGAGCATCAGCGGGTGCAACACGTCACCCTCGACGAGGGTGACTCGCCGCAAATCGACGATTTCGCCGAGGGCCTTGGGTTGAAACGACTTGTCCATCAGGACCGGCCGCTCGCCCTGTTCCACGAGGATACGTGCGACCTGTGAGCCCACAAGGCCGGCCCCTATGACCAGGACTGCCATTTCATGCCTCCGGTAGTGTGGTGTTGGGGTGACTTCCCATCATCGGACTCCAGTAAAATCAGGGTTTTCCGAGGGCCTCGTCTGTGTCAGGGTTTTTCCTTTTTTCTCAGTTTGTTCTGGTGTATCGAATCAGAAGTTCGGTTGCCTAACAGTTTTGTCCAAGTCCCGCATTTCTGCTTGAATGGAGGCCAAACGTCGTGAGGAGAATGGGCTTACTTTTGGCCGAGATGGGTCGGAGCCCTGAATGAACGCACGGCTGACGAACCGTCGGACCGAATACCTGTAGGGGAGGATTTCCGATCCCTTGTCACAGAGTTCCGTGCAGCTTGGCTCGGATGGGGCAGACTACCGATGTGCCTCTCGACTACCTGTATTGACAGCGCAGGCGCATCCGATGCCGGGATTCATGGGGTCGAAGAAATTCCCTCCGCTCCTGGATCCCGAAAGAGCTGATTGTACGTTTCAACCTCGTTCATTGGCGCACAGATCTGCTCCGTCGTTCCCGAAAAAATTCCTTCCCAGCCGAAAAAAGTGTATTGGTCGCTGGGAAGTCTCCTGAAGATTTTCGGTTCACCCGCCCAGGTGTCGGTATAGTTTTCGGGATCGAAGAGCGTCAATCGAAGTTCAATCGTGTCTGCATCGAGAAGTTGGTAACGTTCTTCGATGCGTGCGTTGAAACTTCTCGGGTGGCCCGGCCTGTCGAGCCAGGCTCTGTCGTCGAAACCTACTGTATTTACTACGAGCGTGTTCTCTTGCCACTCAGCGACCGAGTGCCCATACCAGGCCGGGCCGAGGTTGTCGAGGTTCTCTCCCGTTGGTAGATCTCTGCCGTCCAGCCAGAGGTAGCGAATCCGTCCTTCCCATTGGAAGGTTTGTAACATTCTGTCGGGGAGTTGCAGGATTTCTATGGGCTCCGCATCAAAGAGGAGCTTCGGAAAGCCCTCCGGATTGCACTGATAAGAAGGGTCGTTCGAAAGGCTGGGGTCGTCCACGCTGCGGGAAGGAATACGCCCTTGCATCGCTGCCATCCCGGCAGATGTCAGGGCAGGAGGATTGGGTGGGCCGAATTGACCCGATCCCCCTTCCATGTGCCATACTCCCGAGAAATCACGTGGGTCAAATTGGCTCCCGTCCTCCTGGGCACCAGCGCATGCCGCCAATGACAAGACGCAGAGCACTGACAATGCGGCGATGATCACGCGGACGGAATAGCTTTGCATGATTGTACCTCCGTGCATATCCCGGCTTCGTACTCCGAGATCGGATGTTCGAGTTCTTTCCCTGCCCGGTTTACGGAACGTGGGGTTCAGCCTTCAAGACCGCACTGAAATCTTTCAGCGTCAGACGCCGCCAGATCTCTCTTCGACCGACGAGTGTGTGTCTGACGCCCTGGGCTGACAGTGACCTGTACCACCCGAATCGGGAGCAGCGCCGATGGGTCTTGCCGGGGAGATCGAAGCGCGAGACGGAAGTCGATGTCTTCACATCGACGACGGCTCGCAACAAAAATATCGCCGGCAACCCCCATCGGCCCAAAGGGTTCGAGCGAAACGGCATTGTCTTCGTTGTCGTCGCCGCCTCGCAATGTAGGGCCATTTACTCGTTGCCGAGACGTCGTGTCGTCACGTTGCCGACTCCTGGAATCCAACACCGATTGGCGGCAACGCTGCTCCCGATTCGGGTGGTACAGGCCACTAGTCACATCCGCTGCCCCGACACATCATTTCCGTTCCGTCCGGTAGAATGACCTTCACCACGATCGAAGTCGGCGCGCCGTTGCGGGCGGGATGGACGGTCGCGACAATTTCATCCCCTGGTTTGAGAGTATTCCGATGATAGCCTTCCCGGGACAACGAACTCGTGCTTCCATGCTCAAAAGCCCAATTGACGACGTTGCCGTTGTCGTCCTCGACATCCATGTACCACAACACATGAGGGTTGCGCCACAGCACTTGGGTCACACTGCCGCTTAATATGAACTCTCGCTCCATGTCGTAGGTCTGTCCGCGACCGTGATGGGCAAGGGAAGCTGTGGTCATCATCGACAGTGCCAACGCAACGACAAAGAAAGTGAGGCATTTCTTCATGGCTTTCTCCCTGTTTTGGCGCTTTGAACGGGTCGGGCGACCCATCGATTCGCCATTCGCTAACGCGGAGACGTACCCGAGTCCATGCAGGCGAAGCGGGAGCCGGGTTGCCAGTCGCCCAGAAAGGGTAACTGAGGTCTCGCGGGTCCCATTCTAACCCAACTGGTCTCTGAAGAAGGCAAACTTCAAGGTGAACGATATGACGCTCGGATATTTGGAGTCACGGTTCCCTGCAGTGCTGCCAGAACAGGTCGGTTGCTACGATAAACCGTGCAAGCATGATGATTTTGAAAGATGTCGAATCAGATGCCCGATAGGATTTCCCTCCCGAGCGGAGACGGGTTTTCAATCTGCTGCACCTTTAGGCGGTCTGCTAAAGGCTGTTGAATGACGGAGAAGCCGTCAGCACGTCTACAAAAATAAGGCTCCGCCGGAGCGGAGCCTTGCGTAACGAGTTGTGAGAACTGAGTGAGACACTTACCTTATCGGTAACAGTGTCGTTTCACCTTAGCGATAGTTTGTTCAGCGTATTTGGTCACTGACGCGTTCCTGTTAACGATCAACTCCCTTTGCCGTTACTGGGGCCGGCGACAGCGGCGGTTACCTGCGCGACTCCCAGACCCAGGGACTCCCGGACTTCTTCCTCGATCCGTGTGTAGTACTCGGGGTTTTCCTTGAGGAACTGCTTGCAGTTCTCGCGGCCCTGCCCGAGTCGTTCACCATCGAAAGAGAACCAGGAACCACTCTTATCGACGATGTTCGCCGTGACGGCCAGATCGAGCAATTCCCCCTCGTGTGAGATGCCTTCTCCATACATGATGTCGAACTCCGCATCTCGGAAGGGCGGGGCGACCTTGTTTTTGACCACCTTTGCTTTGGTGCGATTTCCGGTGATCTTGTCACCGTCCTTGATGGCGCCGATTCTCCGGATGTCGACTCGAACCGAAGAGTAAAATTTCAGAGCCCTGCCTCCTGTAGTCGTTTCCGGACTGCCGAACATAACTCCGATTTTTTCCCGAATCTGATTGATGAAGATCAGACTGGTCTTTGATTTGGAAACGACACCGGTCAGTTTACGGAGCGCTTGCGACATCAATCGGGCCTGCAGGCCCATCTGTGCATCACCCATCTCGCCCTCGAGTTCGGCGCGCGGAACCAGTGCCGCTACCGAATCCACCACAACGACATCGACTGCACCGCTACGAACCAGTACTTCCGTAATTTCAAGGGCCTGTTCACCACTATCGGGTTGCGACACGAGCAGGTTGTCGATATCAACGCCGAGTTTGCGTGCGTAAGCGGCATCGAGGGCATGCTCGGCATCCACAAAGGCCGCGGTCCCACCCAGTTTTTGTGCCTCTGCTATCGCGTGAAGCGACAACGTTGTTTTGCCGCTGGATTCCGGCCCGTAAATCTCGATTACCCGGCCTCTCGGGAAGCCACCGATTCCGAGCGCTGCGTCCAGTGCGATGGAGCCGGAGGGAATGATCTCCATCGCGGGAATGTCTTGTCCGCCACCGAGGCGCATGATCGAGCCTTTGCCGAACTGTTTTTCGATCTGTGATACAGCCAGATCCAGAGCCCGTGTTTTTTCTTTACCTTTGTCTTCTGCCATGGTTCCTCTTTGTCGTTGATTGGGCCGGTGGGTCACGCCTCCATACGGTGCGTAACCTCAAGGGCTGTGGGCCACTTTAAGGGCTGCGGGCCACTTTCTGAAGCCTTTTATTCGGAGCTTTTGTTGCTCCAACACGTCGTCAGGTGTAGTTCGTCACGGACGAGACCGCTCAACTGTTCCGGAGTTACGTTCCCTTTGAAATACCCCTGTGCTTTCTTTCGGTAGCGGTCTTCCCGGGGATTGAGCTGCTGTGCGTGGTTGAAACACTCTTGCGCCTTGCGCCTCCACTTCATTTCAAGGCATAAAAGCCCGAGTTGATAGAAGGCTTCGCCAAATTCGGGGTCCAGTTGCGTGGCTTGCTTCAGGTGACTGATTGCGCGTTTCTGACGTCCGTCCTGATAGTAAATCGCTCCCAGCATGAAATGAGTGGGTGCGCTGGGTTTTAGCTCAAGCGCGCGATTCAGGTGATTCATCGCCTGTTTACGGTTTCCGTTGTCGATGAGCAGTGACGCGAGCGTCGCGTGTGCCGACGGGGAATTGTCCCTCAGGTGAACGGCGACCTCCAGGAGTCGTTGGGCTTCGTTTGAATTGCCGTGCCGTTTTTCGATCAGCCCCATCAGGAGAGTGGCTTCGAAATGGTCAGGTTGAGCCGACAGGACACGGGACAGGCAGGCATGAGATGCGGTGAAATCCTGCGTCTGGAAAAAAACTTCAGCCAGGAGCATCCCGAGTTCATAGTTGGCAGGGTCGTGTTCGAATGCCGCCTGCAACGAGCCCAGGCTTTCGGAAGGCCGGTCTGAGGCGATGTGTTCGTAGGCCCGTTCAATCCAGAGCATGAACTGCTTGCGCTGGGATCCCCTGTAGAACTCAATGATCTTTTCCATCCGGGACCCAAGCCGGTCGACTTCTTCGTTTTCGGTCAGTCGCGAACTGATTCGTTTTCGCCATTCCGTTTCAAGGTTGGAAAGGTTTATACCCGCCAACTCCAGGGAGTCGGTCAAGGTTTCGATCATCGTGTGGTCGATAAAGTTATTCGCCCCCACGCGTTCGACCGTTTCCGCCAACGATTCCACCCGCTTGTTCATGATTGAGAGGGCGTATTCCAGCGCGCTGACCCGTTCCAGGACATGTTCGTCCATGGAGTTCATCGTTGCCTCGGCCCGCGTCGAGCCCGACGCCAGCAGAAGCTTCGTTCCACATTTCCAACAGAACTGGCGCGTCATTGAATTTCTCGTGGTGCAACTCTGGCAGTGAATCATGCCTAAGAATCCTTAAAGGATGGGCCAGCTGAGGTCCCTTTGTGAAAACTCTTAATAACTGTAGAAGCCGCGGGCCGTTTTTCGACCCAAATGACCGGCATCGACCAGTTTTCGGAGCAGGGGGCAGGGCCGGTATTTGGAGTCCC
The DNA here is from genome assembly GCA_965218085.1 of Terriglobia bacterium. Taxonomy (GTDB): domain Bacteria; phylum Acidobacteriota; class Terriglobia; order 20CM-2-55-15; family 20CM-2-55-15. Next base: position 3,298,035 of record CBDCKF010000002.1, read on the forward strand.
CCAGGCCGTTGTGCAGGACTTCCATGACGTCGAGGCAGACGTCAAGACCGATCAGGTCCGCAAGTGCAAGAGGTCCCATCGGGTGTCGCATTCCCAGTTCCATTACGCTATCGATCGCTTCGGCAGTCCCCACACCTTCCATCAGACAGAACGCTGCTTCATTGATCATGGGGATCAGTATCCGGTTGGACACGAATCCCGGATGGTCGTTTACCTCAACGGGTTTCTTTCCGAACCGCTGGGCTAGATCTCGTGTCCTGACGATGGTGGCTTCTGAGGTCGTCAGGCTACGAACGATTTCAACCAGTTGCATGACCGGGACGGGGTTCATGAAGTGCATCCCGATTACGTGTTCAGGCCGGTGTGTGACCGATGCGATCTTCGTGATCGAAATCGATGAGGTGTTGGATGCCAAGATGGTGTTCGGTCCCGTGACGCGGTCGGCTTGCTGGAAAACCTGCGATTTCACTTGAAAATCTTCGCTGACGGCTTCGATTAGAAAATCTATTTCCTTCAAGAGTTTCCAATCCGTCGTAGGCGTGATCCGGTTCAGGGCCTCCTGCTTTTCATCTTCAGTCAGCTTTCCTTTACGGATTTCCCGGTCCATATTCCGCGAAATCGTGGACAAAGCCTGATCGAGAAGTGCTGGATCCACGTCACAAAGAACGACCGAAAGACCTGTTCGCGCGGCTACGTGCGCTATGCCGTTCCCCATTGTGCCGGCGCCGACGACGCCGAGGGATTTCACTGCCGTCATGATCTTCTCCGCCTCGCTTAACTTACGTCACGCCACTTAACGTTCAACGGCCAGCGCAACGGCATTGCCTCCGCCCAGGCACAGGGTTGCGATACCGCGGCGGGCATCCCGCCGGAGCATTTCATGCAATAACGTGACCAGAATCCTGGCGCCACTGGCTCCGATCGGATGTCCAATCGCGATGGCGCCGCCATTCACGTTGACTCGGCTGGGATCGAGCTTGAGTTCGTCGATGACGGCGACGGCCTGGACTGCGAAGGCTTCGTTGAGCTCGATAAGGTCGACCTCTTCCAAACTCCAGCCGATTTTGCTGATCAATTTTTGAACGGCCCTTACGGGCGCCATCATCACGAGGGCCGGTTCGATTCCGGATACGGCTTGACCTGCAATGCGTGCTATCGGTGTTCGCGCCAGCCGATCGGCACCTTCGGGGGAAGTGACGATAACAGCCGCAGCCCCGTCATTGAGGCCGGGTGCGTTCCCTGCGGTTACCGTGCCGTCTGTCTTGAAAGCAGGCTTGAGTCTGCCAAGCGCCTGGACCGACGTATCCGCGCGTGGACACTCATCGGTGTCGAAGGGGACGGGGTCTCCTCTTCGCTGAGGCACTTCAAGTCGAATGATTTCATCCCTAAAACGGCCTGCGCGGATGGCTGCCAGGGCTTTGTTGTGACTTTCGAGCGCATAGCGGTCCTGTGTCTCCCTCGAGACTTGGTATTTCTCGGCAACGATTTCTCCGGTGCAGCCCATGTGGACGTCCTCGTAGACGTCCCACAAACCGTCATGGACCACCGAATCCACCATCGTGGCATCTCCCAGGCGATACCCTGTACGGGCCTTGGGGAGCAGGTAGGGGCAGTTGCTCATGCTCTCCATTCCGCCCGCCAAAACAATCTCCGCTTCGCCGGTCTGAATAGCCTGTGTGGCCAGCCCTACAGCTTTCAAGCCCGAACCACATACTTTGTTGATCGTCATTGCGGCGACTTCAGGTGAGAGGCCACCGCCAAGCGCGGCCTGGCGCGCGGGGTTCTGGCCGAGTCCCGCCGATACCACGTTACCCATGATGACTTCGTCAACCTGATCCGGAGCTAAGCCGGCGTCAGTGACGACAGACCGGACAACCGCTGCGCCGAGTTCAGTAGCGGTGAGTGGACTGATTGAGCCCTGGAACTTGCCCACTCCCGTTCGCAGCGCACTGATGATGACGGCATCCCTCATGACGGCGACGTTACCATAAAACGGCGAAAGGGAATGCTGTCCATACGTGAGATGCGGGTCAGGAAGACAGATTTCACTGTCCAGGCTGTGGGGTTCATGCTGAATGTGAGGGGCAGAGGAGGAAGTCCCCATCGGCAGGGGCTATCGGAGGTTGAAATTGACCTCGATCTTCAGGGCGACATCGACGGGCTCGCCGTTGCGCATTCCAGGCCGGAATCGCCATTGAATGACCGCCTCAATAGCCTTGTCGTCGAGGCCGTATCCCAGGCTGCGCGTTACCCGAACCACTTCGACCGTGCCGTCTCTCCGGACAATCGTTTCCAGGATAACCGTGCCTTCATACTTGGCTTTACGCGCTTCTTCAGAGTATTCGGGCAACAGCTGCGCGAGTAGTGTGGGTGTCGTGACCCCGCCACCTATACTGAAGACTCCGCCGCCGAAACCACCGCCCTCTCCTTCGCCTACGCCCGGACCGCTTCCTTCGCCGACACCGCGCCCCTGCCCGGTCCCGATGCCGCCGCCCACTCCGGGCCCAGCCGATGGCGGGCCTGGAATACCGTCAAACGCTCCCAGCATGGCCAGATCGATCGTCTGATCGGGGTCGACCAGCTGTGGGGCTATCACCGTGGGTACCGCCACGAGAATGGGGTCGAAGTTGAGTATTTCAGGAGACGGCGGGACGAGCTGTTCATCATCGGCTTGTGGCAATTCGGCCAGAGTCGGCGGTGTTTCCTCAAGTTGTCCACCACCACCGCCACCACCGGACTGCTCATCCTCCTGCGGCAGAGTAATGATCAACTGGGGAGCCACGAGTGGAATAAACGTCTCCGTAATCTGGAGTGGATTGGATCCCGATCCAAACAGGGGAAATATCAAAAGCGCAATGACAACAACATGGGCCGCCATTGAAATCATGCCGGGCGCTTTCAGGTTATGCGCAGACCAGACCGCCTCCACTTCAACGGGTTCAGCTGAAGCCTTAAATTTTTCCTTCGGATGGAGAATGTCGTTAATGCCCGTGCGTATCTGTACCAATAGCGAGCTGAACGGAGTGGTCGGATCGACCAGGTTGTCGAGCGCAGTGAGATCGGGCCGGACGGACAGATCCAACGCAACCGGAGGGTTTTTGCGTTCTTCGGCAAGTTGCCGCAACTGCCTGCGCAGAGAAACGACCCAGGAATCGGACTGAAGCGGTCCGAAATTTAGAATCAACTCTTTCTTTTCAACGGTCTTCATGCAATCGTCGGTAACCTGCCTACGGCTTGTCTATACTATGGTTTGCGTAGTCAAGGGTACCATACTTGCGGATTCCTGGAACCATCGCATGACGACTCAGTCCGGTAGTCTCATCATCAGGGAAAGGATGCCCTACCTTGCTCTCAGTGGCGGGGTGGTTCTCGTCGATCGGCTGACGAAGTTCCTCATCGATCAGCGCTTTGGGCTGGGGGAAAGCCTGCCAATAATTGCGGACTTCTTTAACCTGACCTACGTTCGCAACACCGGTGTTGCATTTGGCATATTTGCCTCAGCTGACTCGAGGTACCGGGTTATCGTTCTGTCGGGGTTTGCCGTTGCAGCCGCCGTCATGGTTACCGTCTACAGCTTCCGGAGCCCGATCGGGCAGCGGATTTTGCAGACGGGGCTCGCCTTGATTTTCGGAGGTGCGATAGGCAATCTTTACGATCGTTTGCTATATGGGTATGTCGTCGATTTTCTGGAGTTTCATCTGGGTGCCTATTACTGGCCGACGTTCAATATCGCCGATACGGCCATCTCGGTCGGTGTAGCCTGCCTGGGAGTGGAAATTATTCGCGATGAAATTCGAAGCCGGGCCTGAGGATCGCGGTACGCGCCTCGACATCTTCCTGACCCGTTTTTTTGAAGACCTCACGCGGTCGCGGCTTCAGTCCATGAACCGGCGGGGGGCTATTCTGGTCAACGGTGAGTCAGAGAAGGCAGGGTACCGGATTCAAATTGGCGACCTGATTCAGGTGACGCCGCCTGCCGCCGAACCGTTGAGGCTCGAGCCGGAGCCGATTCCTCTTGAAGTTCACTACGAAGATCGGGCTCTTGCGATTATAGAAAAACCGGCAGGGATGGTCGTCCACCCGGGCTCAGGCAACCGGGAGGGCACGCTCGCCAATGCGCTCCAGGCGCGCTTTCTCGATTTGTCTGACGTGGGCGGGCCGGTCCGTCCCGGAATCGTGCATCGACTCGACAAGTGGACCTCCGGATTAATCCTGGTCGCCAAGACCAACGATGCGCACTATCGATTGTCCAGAAGCTTCGAAAAACGTGAAATTCGAAAGTCCTATCGCGCGCTCGTTCACGGTCGGCTATCCAAAGTGACTGGAACGGTCGAGCTCAGCATAGGCCGTCATCCCGGCGCACGAACCCGGATGGCCGTTTATCCCAAGGGAGGGCGGACGGCCTTCTCCGACTATCGCGTGCTGGAGCAATCGGCCTCGTTTTCGTTGCTCGAGGTAAGGATTCGCACCGGTCGGACCCACCAGATCCGGGTACACCTGAATGCGATCGGGCATCCAGTGGTCGGCGATGCGGCATACGCAGAAAAGCGGCATCAGGCTTTTGTCCGTAAGTGGGGAGAATTTCAGCGCTATTTTCTTCACGCTTCGGACCTGCGGTTTCTCCATCCTTCTAGCGGAACCTCCATGGCGTTTCATTCGCCGCTGCCTCGGGAACTTGAAGATCTTTGGCGGCGGCTCAAGGGCTCTGATTGAAGAAAAGCATTGGCCCGCATCGCCGTGACTTCTATATTGGAGATGTCTGCAGTGCGGGTGGGTGGGCAATCGCTTCCGATAAGGGAGAGGAAAGTCCGAACTCCACAGGGCAGCGTGCCCCGTAATTCGGGGGCCCGAAAGGGACGGAAAGTGCCACAGAAAATATACCGCCGGATTCGTCCGGTAAGGGTGAAAAGGTGCGGTAAGAGCGCACCAGCGGTCCGGTGACGGGCCGGCTTGGCAAACCCCACGCGGAGCAAGGCCAAATAGGGAAGTGTCGCGTGCTTCGGCGCGTGAAAGGACGGCTCGTCCGAGCTTCCGGGTTGGCTGCTCGAATCCCGGTGAAAGCCGGGATCCAGATGAATGATTGCCGCCCCGGCCCCGGTCGGGGAACAGAATTCGGCTTACAGCGCACCCGCCGGCAGACACTCACCTGCAGTAATTCCAATACGGAGGGACTTTGGCTGTTCATGTCGTTACCGGGGGGGCCGGATTCATCGGCTCTCACATCGCAGAGGCACTCGTTGGGCGAGGCGACAAGGTTATCGTTCTCGATAATTTCTCGACGGGAACGCCGAAAAACCTTCCGGGCGTTGCAGCTTCAATAGAGATTCGAGTTGTGGATCTCGTCACGGATGCAGGTCTCCAAGAACATCTGGCAGGGGTAGACACCGTTTTTCACCAGGCTGCGATTCCGTCGGTCCCCCGATCGATCAGCGACCCCGTGGCCTCCCACGAAGCCAATATCAGCGCGACGCTCAGCCTCCTTGTAGCATGCCGGGATGCCGGTGTGCGCCGCGTCGTCTATGCATCGTCTTCGGCGGTATACGGAGACAACCCCACGCTACCCAAACGTGAGGCCATGCCGGCCGAACCGATGTCTCCATATGGCGCTCAGAAATATCTGGGAGAGATTTATGCGCAGGTGTTCTGGCGTAGCTTCGGTCTGGAGACCGTCTCGCTAAGGTACTTCAACGTATTCGGTCCGCGGCAGGACACCTCTTCCGAGTACAGTGGAGTGTTTGCGAGGTTCATACCCTCCGTCCTCGAGGCACGTATCCCCACGATCTACGGCGATGGACTGCAGAGCCGCGATTTCGTATATGTTTCTGACGTTGTTGAGGCCAACCTGCGGGCTTCGGCGGCCGAAGGTGGGCCGGGACAGATAATTAATATCGCATCGGGCCAAGAGCTTACGGTCAAGGCAGCCTTCGAGGAAACCCGGACTCTGACGGGCCAAAACGTCGAGGCTTTTCATGGGCCTCCACGAAGTGGCGACATCCGACACTCCAGAGCCGACATCTTGAGGGCGCGTGAACTTCTCGACTGGACTCCTTCGGTGAAGTTTACTGAAGGACTGGAGCGCACGATTGAGTGGTACCGGGGGGAAATTAAGAGCTAAAAGTTAAACGCGAACACCCTTAGCTTGTAACTCAAAACGCTTAACTGGCTTCGTCTCTTACGGTGTGACCGTGATCGTGACTTCCGCCTGACTTGATCCGCCCTGCCCGTCCGCTACGATGGCTCGAACAGTGTAGGGGCCGGGTGTGAGGCCTGAAGCGTCGAAAGTTACGGACTCGCCTTCACCCACGATCTGTCCGCCCGTTGTGGTCCAGGCGAAGGTCACGTCGTCGTTGTCGGCGTCAAAGGCCGTCCGGTGATTTCAAGGGAATCGCCAACGGAGACTTCATCCGAAGGCGCCTCAAGGATAACCAATGGAAATCTGTTCGTCAGAACGGCTTCAACCGGCTGTGTATAGCTAATGCCAAATATGAATCCATCACTTTCAGTATTACCTGGAAACTCTAAATAAAAATTAGAGTTGCGCCTGTATCCTGCATTGAAGGTCAGGCCACGGTCAAGGCTGAGGTAGCGGAGTCCCACGGTTAGATCTGAAGGGCTTTGAATGACATCGTTAAGAGATCCTGCACCGATGAACGTAACGCTGGTGTACTCGAAGATTCCCTGGAGGAGGTGCGTGTTTCCTCTCAAGTTGATGCCGGACGCCGGCCACGCGACGCCTATGCCACTCCGCATTTCGTCTTTTAAACCGATGGGGACGGGCACTTCAGGATCGGCCGTCGCGACGAGTCCCATACTGGAATGCAGCATGAAACTGAGTGGCAGCAGAGAAGTGAACAGCAGTTCGATACCGCCGTCGGTCTTTCCTGTACCCAGACCTTTGGTTTCGTCAGCCGTGGGAATTTTAACGAAGCCCGACAGACTGATGCCGCCAACGTTGTCCGCTTTGCGCTGAATGCGGTATTTGAAGTTCAGCAGGGTGTCTCCGTACCCTTCCGAAAAACGGCTATCAATGAAAGGTAAGCGCGTAAAGAAACCCGGTTGCGACAGGTTCCGCGCCGCAATCTGCTTTTGCGTCTCCAACGTTGCAGTGACCGTAATCCGGCCCGTGAGACCGTAGGAAACGAACGCCGGTATGGAATTGATGTCCAGATCCCGGGGAGTGCGGTCGAAATTGTTCCATCCCATTCCAAAGGAAAACTGGTTCCGGTTCAGGGTTTCAACGCCCGGGACGGTGAAGGTGCCGCGATCGCCGGATGTGGTCGCGCTCATTTTGGAGATACGGGTCATGCGGGTCGTCTGTTCCTGGTCAGCTTGCCCGAAGGCAGGGCCAGCAAGACTTCCCAGGAGGACAATGAGCAGAAAACGTGTCATAAAAATACTCGTTTGCTCCAAGTTTTCCGAAGTTGAAGGTCTTGCAGTCAGTGATTCGAATCAGTAGTGTCCCAACGTTTAGATGGGCGTCGCCCATAGGTTATTGAGAATGGTCATGTTAGATCGGCTGAGAGCCAAAATCGATTTGAATTTGATTGCGTACTGGCGGCATCCTTCCGCGACTTTGCGGCAGGAGGCGGCCTATGAATTCCGGCAAGACGATCTTCTCTCAGCTGATGGACTTTCTTCCCCGTCAAGACTTTCGTCGATGCGTCGATCGCTACCGTGGCAACTACAAACTCCAACGTTTTTCCTGCTGGGATCAGTTTCTGTGCATGGCGTTCGCGCAATTGACCTACCGGGAGAGTCTGCGCGATATCGAAGCCTGTCTGCGTTCGGCTGGCACGAAGCTTTATCACATGGGCATTCGCAGCCGCGTCTCCCGCAACACCCTTGCGAATGCGAATCAGGTGCGCGATTGGCGTATCTATGCCGACTTCGCCCAGACGCTGATCTCCATGGCTCGCGAGCTCTATGTTGGCGACAGTTTCGGTGTCGACCTCAAGCAGACGGTTTACGCACTCGATGCCACAACGATCGATCTGTGTCTTTCCCTGTTCCCGTGGGCACGCTTCCGCAAGCACAAGGGAGCTGTCAAACTGCACACGGTTCTGGATCTGCGCGGCAATATTCCTTCCTTTATCCTGATTACACACGGCAAAGTTCACGACCTCCATCTTCTGGATCAACTCGCCTTCGAGCCCGGAGCCTTCTACATCATGGATCGCGGTTATCTGGATTTCCGGCGCCTGTACAAAATCAGTGTCGCGGCGGCGTTCTTCGTGACACGCGCGAAAAAGAATTTCGTCTTCAATCGTCTTTATTCACTCGATGTGGACAAGTCCACCGGAGTCCTCAGCGATCAGATCATCAGCCTACGCGGCTTTTACTCTCGCAAGCGCTATCCAGAAAAACTCCGCCGCATTCGCTTTCTCGATCGAGAGCACAACAAGTACCTCGTCTTCCTGACCAACAATTTCGCGCTGCCAGCGGCGACCATTGCCCAACTCTATCGCTGCCGCTGGCAGGTCGAACTGTTCTTCAAGTGGATCAAACAGCACCTACGCATCAAGGCGTTCTACGGCACAACCCCCAATGCGCTGAAGACTCAAATCTGGACCGCCATCTCGGTCTATTTGCTTGTTGCCATCGTGAAAAAACGGCTCAATGTCAACGCCAGTCTCTACCGAATTCTCCAGATCGTCAGCGTCACCGTTTTCGAAAAAACGCCCCTTTTAAAGGCCCTTTCCGCCCTCGACTATCAAGATTCAGACTCGGAGAACTCCAAACAACTGAATCTATTCAACTAACGTTGGGACACTACTGGATTCGAATAACTTCTGAGCCGCGGACGAAATCTTAGCTCAGTTTTCGAAACTTCGTCTAGACAAAAACCCGACGGAACAAGAAGGCGACGGACACTTCACAAAACAAGCAGGGGATGGACACTTCCTGCAGCACCCTTTCCTGACTGCTGTATTTTGACCGAAGTGTCCGTCCTCTTAGCCGTCCGTGGCAGAAGTCTCGAGGGCCGCGCGCAGGGGTCTTCGGGTTGCAGGCGCGAAGTGAGGAGCGGCCACCGAGGTTTGAAACCGAGGCCGCGGGCGCCGTCTTTTCATCGTGACCAGCCTTAGCGATGCCGGACAAAGCCTGCGGCCCGACCCCCCCTGCGCCCAAAGGGTTACGGCCAAACGGGGCTGTCTTCGTTGTCGCCGACTCCTCCCAATGAATGCGCATTGATTCGTCGTCGTGACGTCTGGTCGTCGCCAAGTCGCCTCCTGGAATCCAGCCCCGTTTGGCCGTAACGCGGCTCTCGAGACTTCTGCCACGGGCTGCTAGCGTTTGCGGGCGGCTGTGACACGGGGAATGCCCCGAAGGTCGTTGCGTGTCGGCAACAATTCCCATCCACGATCAAAGAGACTCCGGACAGCCTCCTCCATCGAATATCCAATTTCGACCACAAGAGTGCCGCCTTCGACCAGGCGTTCGTGGGCCTGGGAGCACAGACGACGGTAGAGATCGAGGGGGTCGCCGTTACCGATAAGCGCCACGCTGGGTTCGAAATCCCGGACCTCGCGTTGCAGACCTTCGAGCTCTTCGCCCCGGACATAAGGCGGGTTGGAGACGACTACTTCAAAAGGTCCCGACCATGCTTCAAGGGATTCCGTACAGACGAAATCAACGTGGGCGCGCAACCGGTCCGCGTTTTTTCGTGCTGTTTGGAGGGCTTCAAGGGATATGTCCGAAGCCGACACCGACACACCGGGCAGCTCCAGCGCCAGGGTACAGGCTATGCAACCGGAGCCCGTGCCGATGTCGACGATTCTCGAATTGGACCCGGGCTTAAGTTCAAGGACCACTTCGATGACCCACTCGGTTTCAGGCCGGGGTATCAGCACCGAGGCATCGACGGAAAAGCGTCTGCCGTAAAACTCCTGAACGCCGGTGAGGTATTGGAGCGGTTCCCCAGCGATTCGGCGGGCGATCATCGATAGGTACGACTGATGTACATCCTCGCTGAGAAGATCATCAGTGTGAGCGTAAAGGAATGGCCGGTCGACGTCCATGCAGTATGCGAGTAGGACGTCGGCGGTCAACCGCGCGGACGAAATACGATGTTCTACAAGGGATTGGGTTGCCGCTGCGAGGATTTCGCCGAGCGTCACGCCACTGCTTTCTTGAGTCGTTCTGCCTGATAGTGTGTGGTCAGTGCTTCGAGGATCGTCTCCAGTTCGCCGCCGGTAACAGCTTCCAGCCTGTGTAAGGTCAGTCCGATTCTGTGGTCGGTAACGCGGTTCTGTGGGTAGTTGTATGTCCGGATCTTCTCGCTCCGGTCTCCACTGCCGACCATTGAGCGTCGTTCCTCCGCCATCGCCTGCTGTTGCTTTTCCAGTTCCAGATCGAACAGTCGGGAGCGCAGGACGCGCATCGCTTTGGCCTTGTTCTTGATCTGTGATTTTTCATCCTGACACGAAACGACCAACCCCGTCGGCAGGTGTGTGATCCGTATAGCTGAATATGTCGTGTTGACGCTCTGACCGCCCGGTCCGGAAGAACAAAAAGTATCAACGCGCAGGTCCTTGTCGCTGATGTCTACTTCCACTTCATCGGCTTCGGGAAGCACCGCTACCGTTACGGCTGAGGTGTGAGTTCTTCCACTGGCTTCAGTAGCAGGTACGCGTTGCACCCGGTGAACTCCGCTCTCATACTTCAGCTGGCTGTAGACTTGCTGACCCTCGATCAAGAGAATGATTTCCTTGAAGCCGCCAACACCGGTTGGATTGGATGACATGATCTCGACACGCCAACGGTGGCGTTCGGCATAACGCGAGTACATCCGGAACAGATCCGCAGTGAAGAGTGTGGCTTCATCCCCGCCCGTGCCGGCCCGAATTTCAAGAATTACATTTCGTTCGTCGTTGGGATCCTTCGGCAACAACAGAAGTCTCAGATCATGACGGCAGGTTTCCAGGCTGGCTTCAAGAGTTGCCAGTTCTTCGCCCACCATGGCTTTCATTTCCGGATCTTCTTCTGCTTCCTCCGACATACTTTTGGTTTCAGCGAGTCTCTGCTGGACAGTACGGAATTCGTCGAATCTCGAGACGACTTCGCCAAGTTCGCTATGTGCCTTTGCGATCTTCTGGTAGCGGGGATTGTTCGCCACGACCTCCGGGTTACCCAGTTCCTCGGTCAGTTCCTGGTACCGCTCTTCCAGAGTGCGAAGCTTTTCAACAAGAAGCGTGTCATTCATGGCTTAACGATTCCGTGCCTGCGGACAGGACTCCTCACAAGACCGGCCGCAGTCGTTTCAGTCTGTTCCGGGCAAATTCGTCGGGACCGGATTCCGGTAGCCTCATCCTGTCCTCGTCAAACAGATGCACTTCAGGCGTGGGGGGCTTCGCATGGCCCACCTACTCCTTATTTTTGGCGTACTTGCGCTGGAATCGTTCGACCCGGCCCGCTGTATCGATCAGCTTCTGCTTACCGGTGAAGAAAGGATGGCAATTGGAGCATATGTCCAGGTGGATCTCGGCCTTCGTCGATCGGGTGTGGAAGGTCTCTCCGCAGGCGCAGGTGACGACCGAATCGACGTAGTCAGGATGAATACCCTTTCTCATAAGCTCCCATTATAAGGGGACTGCACGGTCCGGACAACACTCGGAGTCACGGTCAGGGAATTTGGGGTCTGTTTCGCCGTTTGGGATCGTTCGCCTGGACGGGATGGCAAGCGCGATAAATGCCCGAGTATCAGCGAGCTGAGGCAGGTTGGAGCCCTGCCGCGAGGTTGCAATAGCGAGTGAAATCCGGTACCGTAGCGGCTCGCAATTAATGCAGGAGGAAGACAAGTCTAATGGTTAACGAACCCGAAGAATTGGCCGATATCCCTTCCGGTGACGCAGAGGGGAGCGGTCAATTCGCCACTGCCCAAGAAGGTGAAGGGGAGGAGGAAAGTTACGCGCAGCTGTTAGATCAGTACGGCGGATTTCGCAAATTCGAGGAAGGTGAAGTTCTCAAAGGGACGGTCCTCAAGATCACCGAGAATGAAGCCATAGTGGATATTGGATACAAGTCCGAAGGACTGATACCGATCAGCCAGTTCCAGAACGAATCCGGAGTGACCGAAGTCGTTGTGGGTGATGAGGTTGACGTCTTCATTGAAAAGACCGAAGACCGCGATGGACATATCGTTCTTTCCAAGGAAAAGGCGGAAAAGGTTCGCGTTTGGGAAGACGTCGAAAAGGCTTACGATGACGGAGCGATCATGACTGGCCGCGTCATCGAACGGATCAAGGGCGGCCTTAGTGTGGACATCGGCGTGCGAGCATTTCTGCCGGGCTCCCAGATCGACGTGAGGCCGATCAAGAATCTGGACTCGCTCAGAGGCCAGGACATTCAGTGTCGCGTCATCAAGCTGAACCGTAAGCGGGGCAACATCGTCCTGTCCCGCAAACTTGTTCTCGAAGAACAGCTGGATGTAAGGAAGTCTGAAACTCTGGCGACGCTCGAGGAGGGTGCCATTATCGAAGGCGTAGTGAAGAACATCACCGATTACGGTGTGTTTGTCGATCTGGGCGGCCTCGATGGTCTGCTCCATGTCACCGACCTTAGCTGGGGGAGAGTGAACCATCCCTCGGAGATGTTCAAGGTGGGTGATGAGACGCGAGTGAAAATACTGAAATTCGATCGCGAAAAGGAGCGGGTTTCGCTGGGTTTCAAGCAGTTGTCTCCGGATCCGTGGTCCGTGGTGAAAGACCGTTACCCGGTCGGGGATCGAGTCCAGGGTAAGGTCGTGAACATTACGGACTACGGCGCATTCGTTGAATTGGAAGCCGGCGTTGAAGGTCTTATTCACGTGTCGGAAATGTCCTGGAGCAAACGAGTTAAGCATCCGTCCAAGGTCCTCGAAGTCGGGCAGGACATCGAGGCGCTTGTGCTTGATCTGGACGGCGACAATCGCCGGATTTCCTTAGGGCTCAAACAGACCGAACCGGACCCCTGGAGCACCCTTGTCGAGCGGTACAGCGTGGACTCAGTGATATCCGGGCGCGTCCGCAATCTGACGGATTTCGGTGCCTTTATTGAAGTTGAAGAAGGCATCGATGGTCTGGTACACGTGTCGGATATTTCGCAACGCAGAATCAAGCATCCATCGGAAGCCTTGAAAAAGGGCGATCTGGTCAATGCGGTCATCCTTAACATCGATGTCGACAGCCACCGTTTGTCTCTCGGCATCCGGCAGTTGGAGCCGGACGGCTGGGACCAGTTCTTCGAAATGAACAAGGTCGGAGCCAGTGTGAGGGGTCAGGTAATCCGGCATGCACCGTTCGGGATATTCGTCGAACTTGCCGATGGCGTTGAAGGTCTTTGTCACGTTTCAGAACTAGACGATGCCGATCGGGACAATCCGGAAGCCCGATTCAATGTGGGTGATGAAATTGAGCTCCGCATCATCAAGCTGAATCCCGCTGAACGGAAAATTGGACTGAGTTGGAAGGCGACACCCGAGGAAGCCGAACGTCATCAGGAAGCAGAAGAGCCTTATCGTGAGGGTGACGATGGCAGTGCGACGCTCGCCGACTTGTTTCAGGCGAAGGATGCGGATCAGTAGACAGCCCGTGAGGCCGATCGATATTTAGACACGAGGCGTTTTATGCGCAACCGTATGTTTATATGGCTCCTCCTGGGCGGGGGAGCCTTTGTGCTTTTCCTGGTGACGGTAGCGGCACTGGTCGTTACGGTTGGTTCGAGCGACGGCGGTGGTGAGTTTGGTTTCGGAGATCGCATCCAGGTTGTCAACATAGACGGGGAATTGACGAATTCTCGTTTTCTTCTGAACGAGTTGAAGCGGTACGAAGATTCGGAGTCCGTCCGGGGCATTCTGCTCAATATCAATTCGCCAGGTGGGGGAGTTGCAACTTCTCAAGAACTTCACGCTGAGGTTCGGCGCCTTCGGGAAGAAAAAGGAAAGGTCGTTGTAGCCTATCTATCTTCCGTTGGAGCTTCAGGGGCCTACTACATCGCCTGCGCCGCCGAGCAGATTCTCGCCAGTCCGGGGACGATTGTCGGTAGCATCGGTGTGATTGCCGAGTGGTTGAACTACGGAGAGTTGCTGGAATGGGCTCGTGTATCCAACATTATCTTCAAGAGCGGAGAATTCAAAGATACGGGTACGCCGACCCGGGATCTGACTGATTCGGAGAGGGTATATTTCCAGGGGCTGATCGACGACATGTATAACCAGTTTGTGGAGGCTGTGGCTTCGGGCCGCAATCTGGACATCGAGGAGGTCCGCGAGTTCGCGGATGGGCGTGTATTTACGGGTCGAGAGGCTAAAGACTTGAATATGATCGATGAAACTGGGAACCTGCAGGATGCGATCGATCTGACGGCACGACTTGCCGGCATCGCGGGGAAGCCACGATTGATCGAACTCCAACAGGAACGCGTTACACTGCTGGATGTCTTCACAGGCGACATATCGCGCGTCCTTCCCTTCAGCGGAGGGGTTGCGGAATCGCAGATGCGATTTCAGTACTTGTGGAAGTGAACTAACTGTAAGGAGTTAAAGGGTAATGACCAAGGCAGACCTGGTTGAAGAGGTAGCTCGGGTAACAGACCTGACACGCAAGGACTCGGAAGTCATCGTGGATACGCTATTCGAGAGCGTGATCAAGGCTCTCAGAGCCGGAGACAAGCTGGAAGTCCGAGGTTTCGGAAGTTTTAGGGTTCGGGAGCGGAACGCCCGGGTTGGGCGGAATCCTAAGACCGGCGAGAAAGTCGAAGTGCCGGCCAAACGCGTACCTTATTTCAAGCCCAGCAAAGAGCTTAAGGATCTCATCAACCCGAAGACCGATCCGGTTATCGATCCGGTTGTTGAGCCTCCCGCCCCGCCTAGATTTTAGATCGAGAAGCGCTAGAAATGGATTTCCTCTGGAGTCCGTGGCGGTACGCGCACGTGTCATCGGGCGCCGCCTCCAAGAGGTGTGTCTTTTGTATCGGCGAGTTGCCAGACGACGATGTAGAACTGTTGGTGCTCCACCGCAGCCAATTCAATTTCGTCATCATGAACCGGTACCCTTATACCTCAGGGCACCTCATGGTAGTGCCTTACGCACATCTCGCTGAGCTCTCCAAAACCGATTCAGAGCAGATGAACGAGATGATGACCCTGTCACGTCACGCCGTTCGAATCCTCGAAGAGGTTTACTGTCCGGGTGGATTCAATATCGGCATGAATATTGGAGAATGCGCCGGTGCAGGGGTGCGCGACCATTTGCATCTCCACGTCGTTCCCCGTTGGTGTGGTGATGTGAACTTCATGACTGCAACCGGAGAAACGCGCGTGTTGCCCGAAGGACTCGCAGAGTCCTACCAGAAACTCAGACCGTTGTTCGAAAGAGATGTAAAGACTTGATGCTTGTAAGTCGAGTCCTTCAGCTTCTGATTGTTGTCAGAAGGTCGAGGGCTCCAGTTCTGGAAACGCTCTGTGTCGGGACGTGAGACTGTTCTTCCGTATCAAGTCCCGGTGTTATTAGGTCAATCGAAATTTCCACGTATCGTGTTCTTGGAATCCTGGATATGTAATTCCGGGATCGGAGGGAGGATCAATCAAATGCGAGTTCGCTTCATCCCTATTTTGCCTGTCTTGGCTGCAGTGCTCTTCATTACGTTCACGAACGGATTTGCCGCAGTTGGATTCGCACAACAGGTGTCCGCAAGTGAGGAAAACTCGGCGAGCAAGGATTTCGATCCACACGATCTGACCGGAATTTGGCGCCTGACCCAGGGACGTGGGGTGGAGCCCGCATCATCAATGACACCGGAGGGGGCCTTGCTGCGTGGAACGCGGCTTACCGATCGCGAAGCGGGTTCGTCCGCGCGTTCAAACGACCCAATCTATGCGTGTAACCCCCAAGGTTTTCCACGACTCGCCTACGATGAAAACGAGCCCATAGAATTTACGCAAGCCGGAGACAAGATATTGCAATTGTTCCAGTGGGAGCGAACGCTCCGCGAAATCTGGCTGGACGGTCGAGAGCTGCCGTCCGGTGAAAATCTCGATGATCTGGGACCGGCGTGGTACGGGCACTCCGTGGGCGAATGGCAGGGCGATGAACTGGTCGTCAATACGGTGGGTCTGGACGAAAGAGCCTGGGCCGATCAAGGCGGAGCCTACCCACTGAGTCTGCACGCGCGTGTGGAAGAGCGCATCAAACGGGTCGACCCCGATACCATAGAAGTTCAATTGGCCATCTATGATCCGACGTTTTATACGGCCCCCTGGACCCAGATCCGGCCGAAGACGTTCACACGTGAGCCGCCGGAATCCTATAACTATTCTGGATGGAAAGGGCTGTTCTCGGGTATTACCGAAGCGATCTGCGCGCCTATGAATGAGGTGGATAGTTTTAATCTGACGGTTCGCGATCCCGCGATCTTTGGATCGGATACGAGTCCCGATCAATAGTCGCAGCCGCAGAAGCTCCCAAGGTGTCAGCCGTCACGTACCGGTGGCCTTTTGGCCACCTGTTTTTCCATAAGGTAGGCGTCCGCGCCGTTAGGGTAGTAACGCCGGAGGGTCCGAACGACGCGGAAGCCTCGTCGCCTGTAGAACTCCAAGGCTACGCTGTTGACGGTGTCGACCTGTAGCGTGTAGCGGGTGCTGCCTCCCCTTGCCAGTAAGTCTTCAGAGTGGACCAGAAGCTCGGAGCCGATTCCAGTGTTCCTGTAGCTGTCTCTAACATCCAGAGTTACCAGGGTGGCCCCGGATCGGTCCCCTTGCATATCGAGCACAAGAAATCCGGCAATGGTCCCATCCACTTCGGCGACGAGAGTCGTCGCACTCGGTCGCGACATGAAATATCTTAATTCGTACGAGTCGTAAGCGACGTCTTTTTCAAAACAGCTCTGATCAATGGCGACAAGAGTTGCGAAATCGCTGGGGATCGTGGATCGAATAAGTCGTTTCATCGTTGAAGATGTCTGCCGATTCTATTTATGATAGTCGTATTGATCTTATGCAACGTTGCGTACATCTCTACCTGTCCGGTCAGCAATGCGATAGGGAGGCATTTCCCGGAGGCGATTTTTGCGAAGACCATGCCGATGCTCACCCGCTCGATGAGGATCTCGGGGAACAACCGATCAGGAAACTGGTCGTGCGTGTGGTCGCGCTGATACTGTTGGTGATGTTTTTGATTCCTGTTTATTACACTTTGAGGACGCTATATCTCGGTCCTCAGGTCCAAGTGCAGGAGGGCGGGTGACTCGCCCTCGAGTCCTCCCATCCATCGTCATCTGCCTGTTGTTTGGCTCAGGACTGCTGGCTCAATACAATTTCTATCCCGACCAGCCCCAGCTTTTCTACGAGGGGAACTATAAAGACATCAAACGTATCATCCAGGATTCAGAGCGGACAAATCGGTTTGTTTTTGCTCGACTGGTGTACAACGGCCTGATCCCCCATTACATAAAGAACTGGTATACGGATTGGCCGAAGTCCGATCGCCAATTGATCATGGGACTTCAAAGGCTTTCCAATGTCAGGATTGCGGAACATGAACGTGTGGTTCCGTTGAACGACCCGAATTTATTTCAGTATCCCTTCCTGTACACGAGCGAGCCGGGCCAGATGGTGCTGAGCGACGCCGATGCATCGATTATGCGGGAGTATCTGGATCGCGGCGGATTCTGGGTTCTCGATGACTTTTGGGGGAGCTTCGAGTGGGGAAATATGGAAGCTCAGATGGAGAAGATTCTTCCAGGTGCAGAGATCAGGGACATCCCAAGAGATCATCCCATATTCCACACCGTTTACGATATTGATGCACTCGTACAGGTCCCGAGCCTGAATTATATCTTCGACGGAATCGTCGTCGAGCAGGACGGATTTGAGGCTTATTGCAGGGGGATCTGGGATGAAAAGGGCCGGCTCATGGTTGTGATCAACCACAATACAGATTTGGGAGACGCCTATGAGCATGCCGATCACCCCCAGTATCCCAACGACTTTTCAGGGTTTGCCTACCGCTTGGCCATCAATTTCGTCGTCTACTCACTGACCCATTGATAAGCTCTATCGTTCTCGCTGCAGGAAAGTCAGAAAGGATGGGTCAGACCAAGGCCCTCCTGGATTATCGCGGTCAAACGTTTCTCGAGCGCATCCTTCTCACGATCGCTCAATCCTCGATTGGAGGTCCGATCGTGGTTCTCGGCCACGATCGGGCTTCGATCCTGGAAAGAATTGAGATCCCCGAATGGGTTTACAATCCGAACTATGAAGAAGGAATGACAACGTCTTTTCAGGCAGGTATACGAGTGCTTCCCGACGACCTTTCTGCAGCAATGCTTTTTCTGGTCGACCACCCGCTCATCTCGCTCGACACGATTGAGCAGCTCGGTGCCCAGGCATCGGCGGAGTCTATCGTCGTTCCCGTCCAGAATGGGCGTCGCGGTCATCCTGTTCTTTTTGGCAGACGTGTGCTGGATGAAGTTCTCCAGCTCCCGCCCGACCGCAGTGCGAACCGCGTCGTCACTGCCCGGCCGGAGCGGATTGTGGAAGTGACGGTCGACGACCCGGGAGTGTTGGTGGATGTCGATACACCGGAGGAGTTCCGTAACCTGGACCACAATGGGCCGGACACTGCCTTCAATTGATCGGATACGATCGCCCTCTCACTGGACCCGGGCTGGGGTGCCACGCCAATTATTGGCGGATGCAGCGAAGTTCAGTTATCATTAGCAGTTAGCAACTTTTAGAGTATCGGAGACTTAATAGCAATATGGCAGGTGGAAAACTCAGTAAGACGGCTCGTGCCAGCCTCGGTAGTA
Source organism: Terriglobia bacterium (assembly GCA_965218085.1). GTDB lineage: Bacteria > Acidobacteriota > Terriglobia > 20CM-2-55-15 > 20CM-2-55-15. Next base: position 3,316,815 of record CBDCKF010000002.1, read on the forward strand.
AAGACAGGTCCGGGTTTACTAAGCCCTGTCCCCAGTGTGAAACACCCATGATTGCTACCAAAGTGATCAAATCGGCACGAATGCCGGGCGGAATGTACTGGGTTTGTCCCAAAGACGATATTCGTCTCAAGACCTGACGATGAAAGTTCTTAGGTTTCCTTCAGGTAGTAGGGTGTTAGAAGTCCCTGTTCGATAATGTGCAGTGGAGCACTGTTGTCATGGATCATAACTTTCTGGACGGAATCGACGAACATTTCGAGCGGCTAATGAAGCTGAACGGAAACGGCCGTCGAAACGGATCTTCCCGCAATGGCTCATCCCGGGACCGGACGTTCATCGAGATCACTGACATGCTGGAAGAGCTTTCGGGAAAGCAGAAAAAGGAAGTGCTCGAATTCGTTCGATCGTTGAGCGGGGCTTCCGGCCAGCTTGACTTCGGTCAGTCTTTAGATTCCGAGTCCGACGAATCTTAGAGCGCCGCTCCAGCAAAGCACTGACCCGGAACTTTTGCGGAACAACTGGGTATTCCGCTGATCGTGAACACCAGTTCCGGAATCATGAACACCGATTCCGGCCATCGTGAACACTCGCCGGAGCGAAGCGACGGGTTAGCGTCTCAGTTTATTCCTTCAGAGTCCAGGTTTTCCCTGTTTTAGTCCTTTCCAAAATTATTGTGATAAATCGCCGCCGGCCTGTGTGTAACTGTGCGAAAGCCGGGAGCGTTTTTTGCGGAGGCTTTTGCAAGCAGCGGTGGAAATGATCAAGAGAAAGTCGGCCGAAGGCCACCATTCCCATTTGCACGGCTGCGGCAGTTTCCACAGGCCCCGTGCCCTGCGTGAGGCGCGCGTTCCGCGCCCGGACCCGGATTCCTGCACTTCCTTCGCGCGAGGATTGCGCAGGAGCGACGATTGGGTCCGGGGCCGGCCTTGGAGTACCCCCTGGCGGCGGCGTGTGGGTGCGGTTCGCCGATCATCGGGACTCCTTCAACGTCTTGGGTTGGGTCTTGGTTTGCCGCATCGATGCCCCTTTCAGTTCGATACGGTGCGCATTGTGGAGGAGGCGATCGCAGATGGCGTCGGCCTGGTTCGGGTCGCCAATGACGCCGTGCCAGTCGGGGACCGGGAGCTGGCTGGCGATCAAGATGGCGGAACGTTCGCTCCGTTCCTCGACGACTTCGATCAGGTCCCGGCGTTCAGCGTCGCGCAGCGGGGCCAGGAGCCAGTCGTCGATGGCCAGCAGATCGGTTTTGGCCAGACGGGCCAGGACTCGGGTGTAGGAGCCGTCGCCACGGCCGACCGCCAGTTGGTGCAAGAGCCGAGGCATGCGGACGTAGGTGGCGTTAAAACCCCGCCGGCAGGCGCGTTCGACGAAAGCCGAAGCCAGAAAACTCTTTCCGATGCCGGTCGGACCGGTGATGAGAAGATTGTGCCGGTCTTGGATCCACCCGCAGGAGCCCAGGGCGAGGACTTGGGAACGGTCCAGACGGCGACGATGTTTGAAGTCGACGTTTTCCAGCGATGCCGTCGCGTAGCGCAGCTTCGCCGCGCGCAGGCGTCGGGTGAGCTTGCGGTGCTCCCGGGCCGTCCACTCCTCATCCACCAGTAGGCCCAGACGTTCCTCGAAGCCGAGATCCGTGTACTGATTCGAGCGGCGTTGCTGCTCCAGGGCCTCGACCATGGCCGATAGCTTCATCTGGTTCATCTTCTCCAGGGTTTGTTCCATTAGCATGAGTGCGTCTCCTCGGGGTCCGCATAGTAGGCGGCGCCGCGAATGTTGTCGTGATGGGGCGTCGGTGGGGTTTCGGTGTCCCCGAAAGGCAACCGGTCCTGGGCCGACGACAGGATGTTCTTGACGGTGCGGTAGCTATAGGACTGCAAGTGCAGCGCCCGCGCACTGGCGGCTTCGAGCCGCTCGGCGCCGGAGCGGCGACCGAGACTCATCAATCCCAGGCAGGCCCGGTACCCCTGTTCCGGATGCGGCCACCGTTTCATGATTTCCTCGACCAGGCGGCCGGTCTTGGGGCCAGTTTTCTCCGCCCAACTAATCAGCCGGGACGGTGTCCATTCCGCATGGGCCCGATGGGCACTGGGCATATGTTCGGACAGAGTCGACGGCTTGTGATCGTAGCGACGGCGATGGGACGTCACGCGCCGGCCTTTGTAGTAGACCTCGACAATGGACGCCGTGTAACGCGCTTCCACCCTCTCATGGATCAACTGGTAGGGCACGCTGTAAGGATGGCGGTCCACGGTAATGTGGTAATCGATGCTGACACGACAGTCCTTCCACTCGGCCTGTTCATACCGGTTGGTCGGGAGGGGCTGTAATGCCGGTCGATCCAGCCTCTGGTAGAGTTCCAGGCGGGATACTCGAAGCTTCTGCATCGGCCGCTGGTTCAGTTCCACCAGCAACGCTCGAATGGCTCCGTTCAAGTCGGCCAGACTGAAGAACGTGCGATTCCGGATCCTGGCCAGGATCCACCGCTGTGCGACCAGGACGGTCGATTCAACTTTCGCTTTGTCCCGAGCTTTCCGCGGCCGGGCCGGTATGACAACGGCGCCGTAGTGTTCGGCCTCATCCTGGTAGGTACGGTTGACGCCTGCTTCATAGCGGCCGGGCTGGGTAATGGCACTCTTGAGTTGGTCGGGAACCCAGATCCGGCTCGATCCGCCGAAGAACTCCACCATGCGGATATGCACGCCGACCCAATCGGGGAGTTTCTGGCTCGGTGTCGCTTCCGCGTAGGTGTAACCGCTGGCGCCCAGAACAGCGACGAACAACTCGACTGGAATAGCTTTGCCCGTCCGTGGATCCGTCAGCTGTGGCCGTTTGCCGGAAAAGTCGATGAAGGTCTTCTCTCCGGCGCGGTGCACCTGTCGCATCGAGGGCTTCAATTTCTGGGCCCAACGCCGGTAGATCTCACAGAACTGGCTGTAGGCATATCCCTTTGGATTCGCTTCTCGGTACTCTTCCCACAGCAGGTGCAGGGTGACTCCAACACGCTTCAACTCCTGGTGGATCCCTTCTACATCCGGAGCCACCCGTTCCCGGGAGCCCGGTTCCGCGCGGGGAAACAGCCGCGCTTCAAGCGCTGCCTCGCCCAGGTCTTCGGGCAGCGGCCATTCCAGTCCGGCCTGCTTGGCCCGTCCCAAGTAGTCCGCAACGGTGCCCAAGCCCACGCGACATGCGCTGGCGATCGCCCGGTGGCTGAGCTGTTGGTCGTGTTTGAGTCGTAGAATCTCGCGTATCTGTCTCATCGGTAGTCGTTTCGTTGCCATCAAGGCCCTCCTGTGCTTCAGGAGAACCTAAAAGCTCCAAACTTCGCTACCGACGAGTGATCACGATGGCCGGAATCGGTGTTCAGGATCACCGGAATCACTGTTCAGGATCCCGGAATCCGCGTTCACGATCCCGGAATCGGTGTTCACGATGGATCGGAATCAGTGTTCAGGATGGTCCGGAATACGCAACAACAGTATGGAGAAAGAGACAAAAGGGCGCGCGCGCATCGTTCTCTTCCTCTGGCTCTTGGTTGCGATTTTCTATACCTATCTGGCGTCGAGTTACATTGGTGCGGTCATGCGCGATGATGAATTCGGGGAATACATCGCATTTGCCGTGCAATTGGCGGGATCTCAGGGGCGGAGCAGTGATGAACTGGTGCAGTTGGTCAGCGCGAAAGCGCGTGAGCTCGAAATACCCACGGAGACGATCATCTTTGACGTTCAGGACGAAGAGGAGACGCTTGGGCTTAGGGTAGCCTACACAGTAGAGATCGACATACCTCTAATTACGGACACCGCATACCGCAGAGACTTCCAACACGCCGCCGCTTTTAACAATCGTTAGCCGCGATCTGCCGAGTTTTTACGCAACTTCTCCGGTTTCCGCCAGAACACTTCTGTAGACACGGTAGAAGAGTTCAAAGTCTGCCAAACTCTTCTTCAGAATCGCCCCAAGGTTGGATATATCCGTCGGATTCACCACAAGGTGGACGCTTTGAGCATAAGCCTGCATGGCGTCGAGAGTTCGGAAGGAATCCCCCACGGCGACTACGTAAAAGTTCCGGCGTTGCGCCATCGGCAGGGGTGCTAGGTACTGGAGCACTTCGTTCGTTTCAAGGGTTGATCCCGCAAATTTCTCGGCGATTACGATAACATCGTAAGGCGTATATTTCGTGCGTTCTATCGCCCGTTCCGATGTCTCTGCCGTGTGACACTTGAATCCCAATTCCTGCAGTGTGTCTTTGAGTCCGTCCGCCATTGGCCCATCGTCGCAAATAAGCGCAGTCTTATCGCCAACCTCTACAATTTCATTGTCGTCTGTACTCATGTCATTTCTTCCCGTATTCCACGTCCATGCTCAAGCCAGTGACCCCGCTCGTATCCTCCCCGCGTTCTTTCTTGACTTTGTCCAGGCCTCTGGAGGTGACGCCCTTACTCGTACAGTAGAGCAGGGCCGATTCTTCAGTGATGACACCTTCCGTGAACAGCTCGATCATCGTCATGTCGAAGTTCTTCCAGCCGAATGAGGCCGAAGCTTCGAGGATCTCGTAAAAGGTCTTGCCTTCCGATTCTCCATGTTCGATCGAGTCCCGGGTACGCAGGTTGCTGCCCATTATCTCCAGCGCGGCCACCCGGCCTCCCCCGACTTTGGGCAGCAGTCGTTGAGCGACGATCCATCTCAGAGTTTCGGCGAGCCGGATGCGGATCTGCTTTTCCTCTTCCTGCTCAAACATGCCCACAATACGGTTTATCGTTTGTCCGGCATTGATTGTGTGCAGGGTGCTCAGAACAAGGTGGCCCGTTTCCGCGGCTGAAAGGCCGATTTCGACGGTTTCCCGGTCGCGCATCTCACCGACGAGAATTACCTTCGGCGCCTGACGTAGAGCGGCCCGGAGTCCGGATGCGAATGTGTCGTAATCGCCTCCCATTTCACGCTGGTTGAAGGTCGCCGTTTTCTGCGGGTGGACGAATTCAACCGGATCCTCGAGCGTGACAATATGGATCGACTTGGTCTCATTGAATTCGTTCAACAACGCTGCCAGCGTGGTCGATTTTCCACTTCCTGTAGCTCCCGTAACAAGAACCAAACCTGTTTTTTCTTTCGCCATCGTTCCAAAAACGGGTGGCAGATTCAATTGCGACAACGATGGTATCTCAGTCGACAATCTCCTGAGGATGATCGTGTAGTGGCCCCGTTGGGTGAAGATGTTGACCCTGAAGCGGGCCTTCTGGCCCAGAGAATACGACTGGTCGCAGGAGCCGCTCTTCAGAAGATCGTTCGTCAGGCGGCGGCTGCTGTTGATCAGATTGAGGGCCAGCGTCTCCGACTGGAACGGTGTGAGCTTGTCAATCGGTGGATCAATATCGACTTTGACCAGTTCGCCGGACGACTCGACCTGGAACGGCTTGTCCGCCGTAATGTTCAGATCCGAGACTCCGGAGTGGGAATCCAGCATCGTGCCGAGAATGTAATCAACTTCGGCTCGTCTCATAGTCCATCACTCCAATGAATCGGGGAAATCTTCCTCTACCGCTGTGTTCGCGTGTAAAACTTAAGTTACATCCATTCTTCAGGCGGATTCTTGAGAATCGGTCGGAACTTGTTCTTATCATTTGCCTTATCATATGCATCTTCTGGGCTAATGATCTTGTTGTTTAACATACCCAAGATGGCATCGTCGAGCGTTTGCATGCCGTATTTCTTACCCACCTGCAACATGCCCGGGATCTGGAAGGTCTTGGCTTCGCGGATCAGGTTGGAAATTGCGGGCGTTACGACAAGAATTTCCAGCGCGGCCACCCGACCTTTCTTGTCGATGCGCTTGAACAGATTCTGCGCGACGACGCCCTTAAGAGCCTCAGACAACGTGTTTCGAATCTGGTTCTGCTGGCCTGCCGGAAATACATCGATGACACGGTCTACCGTTTTAGGGGCGCTTGGCGTATGGAGGGTCCCAAACACGAGGTGACCGGTTGCCGCGGCTTCGATTGCCAACGAGATCGTCTCCAGGTCGCGCATCTCGCCAACGAGGATGATATCGGGATCTTCACGCAGAGCCCCACGGAGGGCGGCTGCAAACGACTTCGTGTGCAGCCCGACCTCACGGTGGTTGACGATGGAACTCTTGCTCTCGTGAACGAACTCGATCGGATCCTCAACAGTCAGGATGTGGTCTTTTCGATTCTTGTTCGCATGATCCACGATGGCGGCCAGGGTAGTGGACTTGCCGCTACCTGTAGGTCCGGTGACGAGTATCAATCCTTTGTGGAGCATGGCGAACTTTGTCAGGATCGGTGGAAGTCCGAGCTGATCAGCCGTCAAGATTGTAGACGGGATTTGTCTGAATACCGCCGCCACCCCGTTCTTCTGATTGAAGAAGTTAGCGCGATAGCGGGCGACTCCAGGGATCTCGTATCCGAAGTCGACGTCGCCGGTCTCCTCAAATATCTTGACCTTGAACTCGGGCGCGATCTCATAAAGCATCGCCTTCAGTTCATCGCTGTCCAGCGGGTCGTACTTGACGCGCTCCAACTCTCCGCTGACTCTCAGAATGGGTTGGGCACCGGCAACTAAATGAAGGTCCGACGCGCCCGTCTCGTCCATCAAATTAAAGAAAGCATCGATTTTTGCCATGAGTCCTTCTTTCTGTCCTTCACTGAGCCGGCGTCCGGGGGCCGCCAAAATTCTAGGTCATAAGCTGAATCAGTCAATCGTACGCTCCAGACACGGGCCTTTGAAATTACAGGCAATCCAGGCTCACACCAGAGCCGACGCATCGGAGCAGGATTCTGCGTGGGTTATTATATCGACTGGGGCCCGAGTCCAAAGTATTTAAACGGTTTGGGATAGAAAGACAAACATGGATCACCTCGAGGAAGGAAGCAGTGCACCCGATTTCGAATTGCAGACGCCCGATGGTGTCCGACTGAAGCTGTCCGAAGCGATCCGGTCCGGCCCTGTAGCGCTGGTTTTCTACAAGAGTTCCTGTCCCACCTCCCAGTTTACGTTTCCTTTCATCCAGAAGATATTCGGTGGTTTGAGTGCAAGTTCGAAACCCGGTATTTGGGGACTTTCCCAGGACGACAGCCAGGAAACCCGGCATTTTATCGCTGAGCATGGACTCGGATTTCCAGTCGCGATCGACGAATATCCGTATCCGGTGTCGTCTTCTTACGAAGTCCATTTCGTTCCAACTCTTTACCTGATAGACCGAGAACGTCGGATTCGAATGGCTGATTTCGGCTTCAGCAAAGCTGCGCTTAATACGATGGCGGAAGAGTTGGCCGATGCGTTGGGTTGCGCACCACCGTCGGTTTTTTCAGCTGGCGACGGTCTACCCGAAAAACGTCCTGGCTGACGCTCCAAAAGCTGACGCCGGTCGGCGTCGGAAAAGCGTCAAAACTGTGTGTTAATCGGCGTCGGAGGATCAAACGCCTTCCCGGGATGGCTAACTTGTGCACTGTGAGCTGAAAACGGACAGCGGATCGCGGACGGCATGAAAGTGTGACCTTTGGCTAATCCTGCTTTGCTTTGCAGTCGATACAAACCCGGGTCCAGGGGACGGCGTCGAGACGAGCCTCAGCAATCGGTTCGTCGCAATCCATACAGATGCCGAATATACCCTGATCCACACGCTGGAGAGCTTCGTCGATCGCGCGAAGCAGCTTTGTATCGGTCTGTTTCAGCGCCAGATTGACGTGAAGGTCGTTTTCCTGGCTTGAATGATCGACCCAGTCACCTGTTCGCTGTGTTTCGTCAGCCGCAGTGGCGCGGTCTGGTGAGGCTGCGATCTCCTCTCGCTTGCTCAGGAGGATTTTCTTGTATTTCTTCAGGATTGACGTGCGCATGGCATTTGCTTTCCCTTTCCAAGTACCCGGTCCCATAGCTTGTGAGTTCAACATCTCATCAAGCTGCGGCGCCTCATCAAGCTGCGGCGCGTCATCAAGCTGCGGCGCGTCATCAAGCTGCGGCGTCTCATCAAGCTGCGGCGTCTCATGAAGCCCTGCCGCCTCACAAAGTGCTGCCGGTGGGTCCGAACACATCGACGCTTGGCCACCCTCTATCGGGCCGGATACTATGCTGACTCTCTGAACGGGAGCATAAGCGAAGAAGTCTAGCAGGGCGCGGGAGGGGTCTGCAAGCACCCTACGGATAGAGTGCACGGAGGCGCGCGAACACCGGATCCTGGATGCTGAAGGAATCGTGTTTCACTACCTCGCTGTCTTCCAGAGCATGGACCCACATTGAAATTTCCTGCCGGAGGTGTCTTTCGAGGTCTGTCAAATCGGCTAGCGAGAATTTGGTTTTCAGAGAATCGATCTCTGACTCAGAGGCATTTTTCAAGAATGTGCCGACTTTTTCTATTGCGGCCTGACGGAGTGACTCGGGCTCTCGGCTGGGAGTGACTTCAGCGCTAGCCATGCGCAATGGCTCGAGGATGTCCTCGACCAATTGGCTCAAACGTTTAGTGATGCCCGTCGAAAAGAGGTTCTGGTCGTCTGTCAGCTCCAGAAGAGCACGGACTCGCGACCACAAGAAAGCCTCTTCCGCTTCGGTCAGAGCGAAGTCGTTCGGGAGAAAGTGGAGCTGAACGTGTGTTTCGAGAGCTTTGTAACGCGTCTTGCGTTCCGCGCGGGTCCGCTGAAACTGCGGCCGGCGTTTCCATAAGCCTGAAAAGAATGCCCTTCTGTCGATCATGATAAATTCGATTGCGGGTTGGGGCGAATAGCCGGTGAGGGGTTTCGCTCCCGGGCAGGGCGTCGACCGTCAATCGGAGCGTCCTCCCTGGTCCGAGCTTAAATCAGGATGTGCGGTCAGACCTAAGTCTTTTGGTCGAAAAGACCGTAGCATCGAACGGCCCTCGAAGTCCCTGAGATACTCCCGCCTGGAGACTAAAGAACCGAGCCTCTGGTAGAATACCGTAGTTATGAAACTGCGAGTTCTTTCGGTTATTTTGGTTCTGCTTGCCACAGCCTGTAACCAGAACATTGAGCGTATCAGTGATGGTGCGCGTCTGGAAGATACTCCCCAACGGGAAGCAGGGTTGACCAGTCCGTTCGTCATGCCCGAGTTTTCCACCGGTGTTGAAAACGGCGAAGAGGCCGATGCCCCGCCTTTTGTCAAGGCGTTTTTCATGCACACGTGGGTCGAAGCTCTTTACAGTGTTCCTGCTAACCGGAATCCGAATCCGGATTGGAGCTCTCCACTGATCGATCCAGTCGATGGCCGTGTCTGGTGTACCGATTGTCACGTTTCCGGGCAGGTCAACTTTGCGAATATACCGAAGCAGCGGCTCCCTCTGGTAGACACCTACGAAAACGATCCTGAATTCATGGCGGACCTTATGCGCAGATGGGTCGGGCGTCTGAACAGTGATGAGTATGGCGCGAGCGCAAAGCTGAGCGGAACCGTCACCTGTCTGACTTGCCACGAAACAAATCCTGCTCCTTAGTGTCCTGGGTCTGAAGTTCAGTGCTGATCAGTTTCGTCCTGATCGGATCATCTTATTACTTTGAACGCTCGGGCTCGCGTCTTCAGTCTGAAAGCGGTTCACCCGCACCGCCAAGCCGGTGCGGGTCGTTTCAGGGCTGGCTTCAAGAGTTCGTCATTCCCTGGAGGCCACGCCATCAGGATGATGGCGTGGGTCGCCGGTCGTTCCGACAGGATGTCTGAATGAACGACCGAGCGAAATCTTATATCGCGGACTTTTACTCAGGTTACTAGCCAAAAAAAGCGGCCCTCCTCAAGGAGGGCCGCCTCTACCTCTTGAGTGTCGATAGTTTAAGGTTCTTCGACTTCTGCCCCTGATAGTTCGGCCTGTTTGGTCTCGATAAACTCGTCCAGGCCTTCCAGCGAGTCTTCATTTCTATTTCGGTAAAGGCGTTCAAGTTCGACCCGGGCCTGATCGGAGCCTTGACCTCCAAGCGAAACGGCCTTTGCAAGCGAGTCCAGAGCGAGATCGGTACTGGCAATGACTTCCTGTTCCAATACCGCAACCTCCGGTGGCAAGTCGTCCGCTTCGGTCAGGCTGTCTCCTGCGGCCTCTTGCAGGAGGCGGGAACTGCGCGCCGCCTGGAACTGACGTGCCAAGCCAATCTGCAGGTACGCCAGCGGATGCTGTCGATCAAAGCTGAGAACCGTCTCGTATTCCTGGATCGCGCGGTCATAGTCTTCTCTCAGGAAATGGACTGTGCCCAGAGACATGTGGATGCTCGAGAATACCTGCACCCTCTGAGTGTTCGCTTGTACGTCATTGCTTGGCCGTGGATAGGTTGTCTGGGCCCCTAATCGCGCACGATTGGCCAGCTCGAACGATCGCGCCAATCCTCTCTCGCGGCCGCCGCCGAAACCCGGGAGACTGTCCAGTATGACCGGCGGGAGTGTCAACAGCGCGCCAAGGTCGTTGCGATCCAGCTCGAGGATGTATTCCCCGTAGCGGATGATTCCCTCCGAATCGCTCGTTTGTTGAGCGGCCACCATTGCGCGCCGGTAAATAAAGGACTGGGTCTCTACCGCGCTATCGGGGAAGGCTCTCTCGAAACGCTCCGTTACGTCGACAACGCCACGCCAATTCCTCTCGCTAAAGTGGGTCGCTACCAGAATCTGGAAGGCGATCGGAGCGGCCTCCGACTCCGGAAACTCGGCAACAAAAGTTTCGCCAAGGTCGACTTTGGTGCCGGCGGCGCTCTCGTTGTAGAGGGCCATGTAGGCGTCATACTCAGCTTTGGTTTGAAACTCCTGGGCGCGAGCCGGGTTATTGGCAGCGAACAGAAACGCGAAGGTCGTAAGCAGGATGGCTCTCAGTTTCATTTCAAGTCTCGTCCCGAGAAATCTTCGATCAATGTATGTTGCTCAATTATGGACGGTTGTGAGCCATATGGGTGAGCAAAAAATTGCATACCAACCTTCTTAGTCGTAGTACTCCATTCCGAGATGAGTAATTAACTCCTCACCGCGTAAATACCGGAGCGTATTTTTCAGCTTCATTGACTGGATGAACAGGTCGTGTTCAGGGTATAGGCCCGGCGCAGACATCGGGCTCTTGAAGTAAAAACTCAACCATTCCTGTATGCCATGCATTCCGCATCGCTTGGCCAGGTCGAGAAAAAGTACGAGATCCAGAACTATGGGTGCGGCCAGAATGCTGTCGCGGCACAGAAAGTCGATTTTGATCTGCATGGGACGTCCCAGCCAGCCAAATATGTCGATGTTGTCCCAGCCTTCTTTATTGTCGCCGCGTGGCGGGTAGTAGTTGATGCGAACCTTGTGAGTGAAGTTTCCATACAGCTCGGGATATAGGTCCGGCTGCAAAATCTGATCCAGAACCGACAGCTTGCTTTCCTCTTTAGTCTTGAACGATTCCGGATCGTCGAGAACCTCGCCATCCCGATTACCCAGGATATTCGTCGAAAACCATCCGTTCAGCCCGATCATGCGTGACTTTAAGCCGGGCGCAATAATCGTCTTCAGCAGGGTTTGGCCTGTCTTGAAGTCCTTGCCACAGATTGGGGCGCCGTTGGCGTTAGCCAATTGAACAAGAGCGGGTACGTCGAGCGTCAGGTTCGGGGCTCCGTTCGCAAAGGGGATGCCGCGAGACAGCGCGGCATAGGCGTAAACCATGCTGGGCGCGATGGCCGGGTCGCTGTTCCGGAGGGCTTTTTCGAATGATTCCAAGGTCTGATGCGTGGGTCCGGGCTTCATGTACACTTCGGTGCTGCCACACCAGATCATGACCATCCGCTTCAGGTCGTTGGCTTGCTGAAACGCGTCGATGTCAGCCATGACTTGTTCGGCAAGGTCCATCTTGCTATTGCCGGTCTTGACGTTCTTGCCATCGAGTTTCTTGACGTAGTCGCGGTTGAACACCGCCTTCCAGGGAACGATGCCCTCGATCTCTGGCCGCACCTGGTCCAATAGGGATTGCTCTAGAACTCCTGCTTTTGAGGCGGCATCAAAGCAATTGTCTTGGTAAATGTCCCAACCCCCGAAAACGAGGTCTTCCAACCCGGCCATCGGCACGAAGTCTCGGATGAGCGGTACTGTGTGATCGGTCCGTTTCCCCAGGCGAACGGTGCCCAGTTGGGTCAGAGATCCGATAGGTTGAGCGATCTGCTTCTTGATCGCTTCGACACCCGCGATGAAGGTCGTACTGACCGCACCGAGACCGGGTATGAGGACACCCAGTTTTCCTTCGGCAGGCTCGATAGTGACTCCTTTTTCAATCACTTCCACCCCTTAAGCCTTCTAAATTGCCCGAAATAGAGCGGCTGAATTGTAGCATAGGCCCGTAGGGCGTTTCGGGGGCCGATGCTGTCCGTGCAAGTATCCGGTCAGTCCCGGAACAGGGACATGCCCTGAAAAATGCTGGATAATGGTCTCGCGGTTCCCGAGCGCCTTCGAGCCCTCATTTCTTTCAGAGGAGTAAGCCCATGAGACGGACAAAGCTAGGGCGTGTTAACACTAATGAGCATGAATGTTTTATAATCACGCATGGAGATCACACAGGAGCAGTATTGTCGCATCGAGCCGGAACTGCCGCGTCAGCGGGGCAACGTCAGTCTTTCGAACCTGACGGTCTTGAACGCCATTTTGTATGTGGCTGAGCAGGGCTGCAAGTGGCGCGGTCTGCCCAAGCGCTTTGGCAACTGGCACACCATCTACACCCGGATGAACCGCTGGTCCAAGAACGGCGTGCTCGACGCCGTCTTCGAGAAACTCCAGCGCGAGCAACTGGTCCGCATCCGGGTCGAAGCCGTTTCGATGGACTCGACCATTGTGAAGGTTCATCCCGACGGCACGGGAGCGTTAAAAAAAACGGTCCGCAAGCGATCGGCAAATCCCGCGGTGGATGGACCACCAAGATTCATCTGGTTGCCGCGAATGCTCGAACGGCGATAACGTTTGCGCTCTCGCCCGGCCAAGCGCACGACGCCCCGCAGGGCCGCGAGCTGCTCGCCGGTCTGGGGCCACTACCCGAGCCGCTACCGCTGCTGATGGACCGTGCCTACCAGGACGACCAGACCCGCCAATTGGCTCTGGATTTTGGGTGGATTCCCGTCGTGCCGCCCAAGCGCAACCGCCTGGAGCCGTGGGAATACGACCGCGTGCTCTACCGCCGCAGGAACGAAGTCGAGAGGCTCTTCCGCCGACTCAAGGGTTTCCGGCGTATCTTCTCCCGTTTCGATAAACTCGACGTCATGTTCCTCGCCTTCCTTCACTTCGCTCTCATCGTCGAGGCACTACGTTAGTGTTAACACGCCCTAGTCTGCACAGTAGGTCCGGCATGTGATTCGGAAGAAATGTTGAAGGGCCTGTTTGAGGCCGGTCTCAATGTAGCCCGGATCAACTTTTCCCATGGCGATTCGGACTACCACAGGCTGCTGATTCGCAGAATTAAGTCTCTCCGCGAAAAATTGGGTATGCCCGTCGCTATTCTTCAGGACCTCCAGGGTCCAAAGATCCGTGTTGGAAAGATCGAAAGCGGAACAGCGTGGTTGGGGCGGGGCACGACGTTTATTCTGACTTCTTCATCCGCCCCCGGGAACGGGGAAGGAGTCGGGGTTTCACTCGAAGACTTCCACAATGAAGTGGAAATCGGGTCGAGGGTATTGTTGGCTGACGGAACGATCGAACTCCTGGTGGAGCGCATTGAGCCTCCCGATGTCTTTTGTCGAGTCCTTGTCGAAGGGGTTCTCAGTTCGAACCAGGGTATAAATCTGCCGACGGCGCGAATGGAACTGGAGCCACTCACAGAGAAAGATCTGCATGACTTGGGCGTGGGTCTGGAAGAGGGCGTAGACGCGATTGCGCTGAGCTTCGTGCGTAGCGAGCAAGATATTGAGGCACTGCGAATGGCCGTCCGGGAGGCGGGATCAGACGTTCCAATCATTGCCAAAATCGAAAAGCCACACGCCGTCGATAACATCGACAGCATTCTTGAAGCTGCCGATGGCGTGATGATCGCAAGAGGGGATCTCGGGTTGGAGATCGATCTGGTGCGGGTTCCGCTCGTTCAGAAGATGATTATCCGGAAGGCCAACGCCATCGGCAAACCTGTCATCACTGCAACCCAAATGCTTGTTCGGATGGTTGATAATCCGAGACCGACGCGAGCCGAAACAGCGGACGTGGCCAATGCCATCCTCGACGGAACCGACGCGGTGATGTTGTCGGAGGAAACAGCTGCCGGCACCTACCCGCTTGAAGCTGCCCGGATGATGCATCGCATTGCCACTGAGGTCGAATCGTCCGTTGATGAAGGAAAGTTTCGATGGGCACTGGAGGGTCAGACCACCGTCAGCGATGCGATCAGCCGCTCGGCCTACAACATCGCACGAGGAACAGGGGCCGCTGCGATCATCACGCCCACTTGGTCCGGTTCGACCCCTCGGCTGGTCGCGCGATTCCGTCCGGGCCAACCCATCATTGCAGCAACCCCGAACAAAGCTGCGTTGTATTTTCTCTCCTTGTGCTGGGGCATAGTGCCGTTATTGATCGCCTCGGCCGACACGACCGATGACCAATTCAACTTTGCCGTGGATGCTGCCAGCATTGCAGGGTGGGTGCGGTCGGGAGACCTGGTCGTAATTACCGGCGGCACCCCTCTCCATATTCCCGGGACAACCAACTTCATCAAAGTGGAGCGTGTGGATTGAACGACATGAGTCAGAAGTTCGGAATATAAAATTTCACTCGGTCGTTCAAACGGCTGACCATCTCTGTCGCGTCAAGCGCGATGGGCCGAACGAGGGGCGACCCTCGCCATCAGGATGATGGCGAGGCCTGTGGGGATCGAAGGAATGTTGAAGCAGGCCCTTGAACGACCCGCAACGGTTCGACGGTGCTGGTGAACCGCTTTCAGAGTGAAGACGCGAGCCCGTGCGTTCAGAGGAAGAAGATCGGGTCCTGTCAGAACTACTGCTTCGACTTGGTGTCCCTCGGATCAGCAGAACACTGGGTAAGGCCCCCGCTGCGTTGACACGGACCCCGCAGGTTCCGTAAAGTTACGAGTTTGATCTGTGTCCGGGACTATTACTAAGGTGGACGATCGATGAAGATTCATGAATATCAGGCGAAAGCGATTCTGGATCGCTACAATGTCCGGATCCCCCGCGGAGAAGTCACCAGCGACCCGACCGAAGTGCGGCAGATAGCCGAACGCTTGGGAGGAACGGTTGTGGTGAAAGCGCAGATTCATGCCGGCGGCCGCGGCAAGGGGGGTGGCGTAAAGCTGGCGCGCAGCGCTGAGGAAGCCGAAGAACTGGCGCGCGAAATCATCGGGATGCAGTTGATCACGCATCAGACGGGTCCGGAAGGGAGCAAGGTCGAGACAGTCCTCGTCGAGGAAGGCCTCGACATCCGGAAGGAGCTTTACATTGGAGTCGTGATCGACCGCCAGGCCGGCTTGCCTGTGTTGATGGCGTCCACCGAAGGAGGGATGGATATCGAAGAGGTGGCCGCCAAGACTCCCGAACGCATCCTGAAAGAATGGATACAGCCGGGCCTCGGGCTCCAAGCCTTCCAGGCACGCAAAGTGGCCTTCGGATTGGGCCTTGATCCCAAGCTCGTGCACGACGCATCGAAGTTCATGATGGCACTCTACCGGGCCTTCGAAGACACGGATGCCTCGCTGGCGGAAATCAATCCCTTCCTCGTGACCGGCGACGACCAGGTCTATGCGCTGGATGCAAAAATGACCTTTGATGACAACGCTTTACACCGGCATGGAGATATCGCTGAACTTCGGGACCTGAACGAAGAGGACCCGTCGGAGATCGAAGCCAGCAAGTATGGCCTCAACTACATCAAGCTTGACGGAAACGTTGCCTGCATGGTCAACGGCGCCGGATTGGCCATGGCGACGATGGATATCATCAAGCTCGCCGGCGGGAACCCGGCGAACTTCCTGGACGTGGGCGGGGGTGCTTCAGCCGAGCAAGTGGAGAACGCGTTCAACATTCTCCTCTCTGACGCGAACGTCAAGGCTGTCCTGATTAACATTTTCGGAGGCATCATGCGCTGCGATATTGTGGCGTCCGGCGTTGTCGAGGCGGCTAAGAAGATGGGCATAAAAGTTCCCGTTGTTGTTCGTCTTGAAGGGACGAACGTTGAAAAGGGGCAGGAAATTCTACGGAACTCGGGTCTGAATTTCCTTGTGGCTAAGGACATGAAAGATGCAGCTGAACAGGTTGTTGCAGCCGCAGAATAATTAAGGGTGAAGATTCAGTGAGTATTCTGGTCGACAAATCCACGCGGCTGATCGTTCAAGGAATAACGGGTCGTGAGGGCAGCTTTCATACCGCTCAAGCAGTTCAGTACGGAACAAGCATCGCAGGTGGCGTGACTCCTGGTAAAGGAGGAACGAAACATGAGGGTATCGACGTTTTTAATAGTGTGGACGAGGCGCGACGGAAGACGGGCGCGAACGCTTCCGTGATTTTCGTTCCACCTCCGTTTGCGGCAGACGCCATCATGGAGTCCGCGGATGCCGGAATCGAACTCGTCGTCTGCATTACCGAAGGTGTTCCGACGTTCGACATGATTCGGACGATGAAGTTCCTGGAGGGCAGAAAGTCTACCCGTCTGATCGGACCGAATTGCCCGGGCATCATCTCTCCGGAGAAGTGCAAGATCGGAATCATGCCTGGACATATTCACCGCGAAGGCCGCGTCGGTGTGGTCTCGCGTAGCGGAACGCTCACCTACGAAGCGGTGGGTCAGCTGACGGTCCGGGGCATTGGCCAATCCACATGCATTGGTATCGGTGGGGATCCGATTATCGGTACCAACTTCATTGACGCGATCGGACTCTTCAACGCTGATCCTGAAACCGAAGCTATCATCATGATTGGCGAAATTGGAGGCAACGCAGAAGAGGATGCTGCCGCGTTCGTGAAGGAGAACGTCAAGAAGCCCGTCGTGGGATTCATTTGCGGTCAGACGGCGCCGCCGGGACGGAGAATGGGACACGCCGGCGCAATTATTGCCGGAGGTAAGGGCACGGCCGAGGAAAAGATGAAGGCAATGGAAGCGGCCGGTATCCACGTTGTCCGAAGTCCCGCCGACATGGGCTCCGCGATCGAAGAGGTGATTGCCTAGCATGGAAGAAACACTGACCATTCTTAAGCCCGATACGGTGAGTGCCGGTCAGTCCGGTGCCGTGATCGCCATGCTTGAAGACGCGGGACTTAAAGTTCGGGCTGTCAAGATGGTCCACCTTTCAAAGGAAGAAGCGGAAGGATTCTACGCGGTCCATCGCGAACGCCCTTTTTTCTCAAGCCTGGTGGAGTTCATGACAGAAGGTGCGGTGGTCGTTATGGTGTTGGAGGCCGAGGATGCGATCACGCGATTGCGAAAGTTGATGGGCGCGACCGATCCAGCAAAGGCGGACGATGGAACGATCCGCAAGAAATTCGCGACCAACATCGAACGCAATGCGATTCATGGATCGGATGCGCCGGAAACGGCCAGCTTCGAAATCTCTTACTTCTTTGGGCGTCTGGAGCTTGTCTGAACGTAGATGGGTTGGTCTTCAGTACGGCCAATCGCGCCCTGAGGATGCTCGCGTATGACGCAACTGGGGCGGACTCTAATCATTTGTGGCGCGATTATGGTTCTCTTTGGCCTCGCGCTTACCTATGGCGAGCGATTACCGTTCCGGTTCGGCCGTCTGCCCCTGGACTTTCGCTTTCAGAGAGATAACTTTTCGTTCTACTTTCCTCTAGGTACGTCGATTCTTCTGAGTGTCATCATTAGTTTGATCTTCATGGCAATCAATCGGCGCTAGAGGGAAACTTCGCTATAATCCGGAGCATCCGTGCCTGACGGCACACTTTTTGAGCAAAAAGGACTACATGATGGGAAAGACTCAAGAGATTCTTGGTGATGACGCGAAGGCTCTACTCGAACACGAGTGTAGGACCATCCCTAAAGATTCCCTGCATCTGCCTGGGCCGGATTTTGTGGATCGTGTGTTCGCGCTTTCTGATCGGCCTGCCCGTGTTTTGAGGAGCATTGCGACACTGACCGGATACGGACGATTAGCCCGAACAGGCTATGTGTCGATTTTGCCGGTAGATCAAGGCATTGAACACTCCGCAGGTGCGTCGTTTGCACCAAATCCTCTGTATTTCGATCCCGCTAATATCGTTGAACTTGCAATGGAGGGTGGTTGCAACGGAGTTGCATCAACCCTGGGAGTTCTAGGCTCTGTCGCGCGGAAATACGCGCATCGAATTCCATTCATCATGAAGTTCAACCACAACGAGTTTCTGACCTACCCGAACAACTTCGATCAGATTCAGTTCGCGAGCATTGATCAGGCGTTCGATATGGGTGCGATCGGTGTGGGAGCGACGATTTATTTCGGGTCCGACGAGTCTGCGCGTCAACTTCAGGAAGTCACCGAGATGTTTCAATACGCGCACGAGTTGGGAATGTGCACGATACTCTGGTGCTACCTGAGAAATTCGGAGTTCAAGACGAAAGATGTCGACTACCACGCTTCGGCAGATCTGACCGGTCAGGCAAACCATCTCGGCGTGACGATCGAAGCCGACATCATCAAGCAGAAACTTCCGGAGAATAACGAGGGCTACACCGCGCTGAAATTCGGAAAGACGCACAAGAAGGTGTATTCCGATCTGACATCGGATCATCCTATCGATCTCACGCGTTATCAGGTTGCGAATTGTTACATGGGACGCTCCGGCCTAATAAACTCCGGTGGCGCCTCGGGCGGAGAGAGTGATCTCAAGGAAGCTGTGACGACCGCCGTCATCAACAAGAGAGCCGGAGGCATGGGATTGATCTCCGGGCGGAAGGCATTCCAGCGCCCGATGGCCGAGGGTATCCAGTTGTTAAACGCGATTCAGGATGTCTACCTGGCGGAAGAAATTACCGTCGCCTGAGGGCTCCGAGGCCGAAGAGAACTCCTATGGAGACCCGTCCGGGGCAGCGGAAAATTTACACGGTGACCGAAGTCAGTCGCCGTATCAAAGACCTGGTTGAACGCGAATTCACCGACGTCTGGATCGAAGGCGAGGTGTCCAACCTGCGGCGTTCGGCGGCCGGTCATCTTTACTTCACTCTCAAAGATCAGAGCTCGCAACTGCCGGCAGTGTGTTTCCGCAACGCTGCAATATATTTGCGATTCAAACCCCAAAATGGCGAGTCGTTTCGGGCGCGTGGCCGCTTGAGTACCTACGAGGCGCGTGGCGAATATCAGATCATAGTAGACGTATTGGAGCCTGTCGGAAGAGGAACCCTCCAGGAGGCGTTTGATCGTCTGAAGGAAAAGTTAAGGCAGGAAGGGCTTTTCGATACGGACCGTAAGCGCCCCTTACCTCGATTTCCCTCCCGGATCGGAGTGGTGACATCTGCCGGTAGTGCGGCACTTCGAGATATCCTGTCTGTCCTGGAGAGACGGCACGGCTCGATTGACATTCTGATCTACCCGACCGACGTTCAGGGCGATCGAGCCGCGCCTCAGATTGCCGAAGGTATTGATTATCTGAGCGGATCCAACGTAGACGTTGTCATAGTGACACGGGGCGGCGGATCGATGGAAGATCTGTGGCCTTTCAACGACGAACGCGTGGCTCTCTCGATTTTCAACTGCGAGAAGCCGGTCATCTCGGCAGTGGGGCACGAAATCGACTTTACGATCAGTGATTTCGTTGCGGATCAGCGGGCACCCACCCCAAGCGCGGCCGCGGAGATGGTGGTCCAGTCGAAAAGGGAAGTGCTGGAGAGCCTGGAAGTCGCCGAGAGTCGGATTACGTCTTCCCTCCGCTACCGTTTGTCGGAATTCCGTCGTTTTCTCGCAGCGCGGGTCGGCGGGCGCGGATTCGTCGTAGCCGAGCAGAGGGTTCGTCAGATGTCGCAGCGCGTGGACGAGGGCGTGTTCCGGCTGGAACAGTTTGCGAGGTCGGGCCGTTTTTTTTCATCGCGTGCTAACAATTTGGAAAGGGCACAACTTAGCGTTTCGACTGCAACTCGGATGAAGCTGCAACGGTCAAAGGAACGATTTCGCGCGCTGACGGAGACTCTGGATGCTCTGAGTCCGCTGGCGGTCTTGGAACGCGGATATGCGGTCTGCAGGATGGTTGATGGCGCCGTCGTGCGCTCTGCCGGCGATCTCCGGCTGGGGGCGGACATCGATGTCGTAGTACGGGAGGGTGAAATCGCGGCGCGCGTCACGGGACTGAGAAAAGACAGGAGCAATCCGAAATTATTAGGGAACAGTCATGAACGACACAGAAATTCGAAGAAAGGTCCTTGAACGGATCGGCCGCGCCATGGGCACATTCTCGATGCTCCGGAGTGGGGACAGAGTTGCCGTCGGTGTCTCGGGGGGTAAAGACAGTCTCTGCCTCGTGCATGCACTCGCGGCCTATCGTCAGCGTGCCCCATTCTCTTTTGAAATTGTGGCCGTCACGGTGGAGCAGGGAAAGTTCACCAGATCTATTGGAGGGCTCAAAGAGCCGCTTGAACGGTTGGGTATCGATTGGGTTCTCCGGGACGAACCGAGAACTATCGCATTGGTCGAGACCGGTGTCGAGCATGGCTGCGATGTGTGTAGCCGGAACCGGAGAAGCGCTCTCTATGCAATCGCATCAGAATTAGCTTGCACGGCCTTGGCGTTGGGTCACACGGCTGACGATTGTGCGGAAGCCCTCCTCAGAAATATTTTATTCAACGGCCGAATCGCCGCCCTGCCGCCGGTAGCCGAATCGCGCAAAGGGTCGATGCGTGTGATCCGGCCGCTGGTGTACGTTTCCGAGGAACTCACCCGCAAATACGTGGAGCAGGACGAACTTGTAGGTATCGGGTGTATTTGTGCTGAGAAAGCCGGGCCCCGCAATGACATTCGTGCTTTCTTGAAACAGATGAGCGAAGACTACGTCGACGTGCCCGAATCGCTTACGGCAGCCCTGGCGAATGTAAACCCCTATACGCTTTTCGATTCGCAGCTCCGGAAAGAAGGCGCCGATATTTCCCCCGCGTTTGTTTAGATCGAGGGCTGGGTTGGGTAGCGACGCCCTTCCCCTTGCAAATTTGGCGTTACAGGGCCGGGCGATTGAAGTGCGTTCTTGCCCGGAAAACCATCCAGCGGCGGAGACCCCAGTGAGCGGCCAACCACGGCGGCCGGCCATGGGCCGCGGAGGAAATATTTCGCCTACGACGCCCTCCAGAATAGCTAGCCCCTATATTTCACGGATAGGACCAGAAAAGGCCGCCCTGTTTGGCATAAAGCGTTTAACGAGAAACGTTTAAAAACCCAAACGGAGACGGCCCTTATGAGAACAGAGTGTAACCAAGCCACGTTCGAATTTCACGGACTTTTTCAACGGAAAGTGAAGGCGCGATTCGACGGCGGAAAGATCACCTCCGACGCGGGTGTTCTGCTGTTGAGGGAAGTCGAGAAGCGGACGGGTTTGATCGCCGGACTGGAGCAGTGTTTTACCGATCACCGGGACCCGAGGTTGATCGAACACAGCGTGAAGGAGTTGTTGGGCCAGCGGATTTATGGGCTGTGCTTGGGCTATGAGGACCTGAACGACCACGACCAGCTACGGACCGATCCGATGCTGGCCGTGGCGGTGGAGAAGGCCGATCCGCTGGGGGAAAACCGGCGGCAGGCCGGAGACCGGGGAAAGGCGTTGGCAGGCAAGTGCACGCTGAACCGGTTGGAACTGACCGCAGAGCAGGCCGATGGCCAGGAGCGGTACAAGAAGATCGCCATGGATGGCGACAAGATCGACCGGTGGATGGTCGACGCGTTTATCGCGGCCCACGAATCGGAGCCCTCTGAGATCGTTCTGGACCTGGATGCCACCGACGATACGATCCATGGCAACCAGGAAGGACGGTTCTTTCACGGCTACTACGGCCACTACTGCTACCTGCCGTTGTACATCTTCTCGGGAGAACATCTGCTGTGCGCCCGGCTCCGGCGTTCCAACATTGACGGGGCCGACGGAGCGGTGGATGAGTTAGAGCGCATCGTCGGTCAGATCCGACAGGTGTGGCCCACAGTATCGATCATCATCCGGGCCGACTCGGGCTTTTGCAGGGATGAACTGCTCGCCTGGTGTGAATCCCATCCGGTCGATTATGTGATCGGGTTGGCCAAGAACAGTCGTCTCAAGCAAGAAATCGCTGAAGAAATGGTTCAGGCGGAAGCGGAGTTTAACGCCACCGGGAAACCGGCGCGGGTGTTTAAGGATTTCCAGTACCGGACTCTAAACAGCTGGACCCGCGCGCGACGCGTCGTCGGCAAGGCGGAGTTCCTGGACAAGGGCGCCAATCCCCGATTCATCGTGACCTCCCTGCCGCCGGAACGCTTCCAAGCCCGCGCTTTGTATGAGGACTTCTACTGCGCGCGGGGCGACATGGAGAACCGTATCAAGGAACAGCAGTTGGACCTATTTGCGGACCGGACCAGCGCGGCGACCATGCGCGCCAATCAGCTCCGGCTCTATCTCTCCTCAGCTGCGTACATGCTCATGCATGCCCTGCGACGCCTCGGGCTCAAAGATACCGCGATGGCCCATGCCCAGTGCGGGACCATCCGTCTGAAGCTTCTCAAAATCGGCGCCCGAATCCGCCTGACGGTCCGCAACGTCTGGATCTCGATGTCGGAGGCCTATCCCTATCCCGAAACCTTCGCCCTTATCATGCGGAACCTGCAGTCGATTCCGCTTCGTTGCTGACGACACGATTCACCCACAACCGAAAAACTCACTTCTTCATCTGCACAGGGCCGAGGTCTGCCTCCACACGCCGAATCATGTCCCTGTCGTGCCAAACGAGTCGACCTCACGTCCTCAACAACGACTGATTCCCCCGATTCACCGACTCCAGGATTCAGAACTCGCCGCAATTCGTTTCTCGTACCCGAAAACCAGCCGATTCCCGGATTGGTGACCCATCCGGGCTAGTTCTCTCCCAGGGCGTCTTGCCTCCACAGCGTCCAGGCTCGCTGGTAGTTGTCTGGAGTACCGGTCAACTCAACTTCCTCCGGTGTGAGGTAGGTGACGGGACCGCCGAGCCCCATCGCCTGCGCCTGCATCGCCGCATTTATCGCGAGATAGATGCTCTGACCAACAGCGATCGGCAGGGACGGTCCGACGATGGCGGCGCCGTGGCCGCGCATGAGTACCGCAGGCCGGTCGCCCAGAGTCTCTGCCAGAACTTCTCCGATGGCCTGGTTTGAGACCAGCATGTCGGTCATCCCCGCGGCGTTTCGGATCTCGAATATGGGCAAGCCTTGGCCAATGAACGCAGACATATGAAACATCGCTCGAAGCGGAACGGTGGTCGTACCGAAGGGGACTACCGAGGGGGCATGCGAATGGACAACGGATTGCACGTCCGGACGCCGCTTGTAGATCTCGCTGTGAATGTACCGCTCCCGGTACGTGGTTTGGTCGGAATCGAGGACGTTGCCGTCGAGATCCAGCACAAGGATGTCGCTGGCCACCACGCTTTCCGGAGCCATCGATCGTGACAGGAAAAACTGGTCTGGATTGTCCGGATTTCGAACACTGACGTGTCCATAGCCGTCGACGACTCCCTGATCTGCGATGATGCGGTTGGCGGCAACAAGATCCTCGATGATCGCCGGGACCTCCGGAGCCGGTGGTGCCGTCGCCGGAGAAGACGTTTCCACAGGCATGTTGCTGCACTGCGCCGTCACAAGTACCCCACCGGTAATCAAAACCGTAAGAACAAATGTTCGCATCGTTCTGTCTCCTTTTTTAGAGCCCGCCTGCGGCTGCGACTGGACTGATCTGCCCACGCCGACGTGATGCATATTGTGATTTCTTAGCTTGAGGTCTGCGTATCATAGCATGTCATACGCGACGTCCGTCGGGCCCTCGTTCACCGCTCAATTTGAGTGGTCCCCGATGGTCCGAAGCCGACCACCTGGATGACGACCTCGCCCTCCTCGGCCCAGACGAAATGGGTCGGGTCGCCAGGTTCGGTCCAGACACTTCCAGCCGGGAGCGCCCGCATCGCTTTATCGTATCTGCATACGCCCTCAGCTATAGCGGGTTTCCTTGCCGGAGAGTGGGGGTGCGCCCGATACCACAGTTGCTACCACACAACAGCCCGAACTACGGGAAATACGAGCGAACACCACAGACTTAACTAATTGAACGGAAAGGACGTGCTGTCATTTGTGGGGCCTAACCCATAACGGCAAATTCGACATATCAGGCGCTTAGAGAAGGGGTGGCAGGTATGCCAGATATGGGATCGATCAGCTTCCTGACAACCTGGGATTCTCGCCCTCGACACGCGCAGGCGTATCGACATGGTGGTAGGTACGGAGAAGCTCACTCGAGGTGCAATGCCCTTCCTCGTTCGGTCGAGGGCTCTTATTTCGCCTTTACTGCACCGACGCCAAGCCCAATGGCGCTGGCGTCTACTGACAATATCGCCCGTCCGTACTTATGGACGGCGCCGACTAAGTAGGCCGATGCGCCCGGAGAAAGGAGCGTACCTGGCGCACTGCCACGGGAATCCGCTCCGGAGGCTCCTTCCACGGGAACATGCTGACTTCAGCGTTCGGCGCGAGCATCGCGGCCTCCATGGCTATGGCGTACACATGCGCCGGAGTGTCATCCGGCATGATGAGTAGGGGCGTCTGGCAATTGCGCACGAAATCGCGGTCCACGGTGATGACAAAGTCGATGTTGCGGTACATATTGGTCAGAAATTGGTCGACCATCTCCATCGTGATGTCGGGCCGGCGCTGGACCAACTCAGGGCCCCAGCCACTCATGTTGTTGTTGTAGAAGCGGTCGGGCTCTTCCGCGTTGAACCCACTGGGCTGCGCCAGCACGGCGGCGGCGACACGATCCGGAGCCCGCTTGAGCAGGTTCCAGACGAAGGGGCCGCCGACGCAGAAACCCATTACCATAAACTGATCGATGCCCAGGTGATCCATCAGACCGAGGTGGTCATCGGCATAGGAATCCCACGGCCTGTCGATCTCGAGCGGACCCGAGGACTGGCCGCGATTGGAGTTGCGCAGATCCGACGCGATGCAGCGGAACTCTCCCCTGAACTCTTCGATCGCGTTAAAGGGGCGGGCTAAGCCGGATATCGACGAGTTCAAACCCCCGCCGGCGATGAGCAATAACGGGAAGCCAGAACCGAACTCCTCATAGTGAATGCGAACGGGGCCTCTTTCGTAGAAAGAGCCAGTGCCTTCCTGCCCAGTCTGCTGAGCGAACACGCGCGGCGCTGCGGCCATCGCCGTCGCCGCAGCTCCTGCTTTCAGTATATTGCGTCTGATCGGATCCATAATCGACGTCTCCCTTGAACTGTTGTGGTCGGTGGCTGCGGCTCAAAACGCCAGAGCGCTGTCGGTTTGAGCTTCGAAATATATCATGGTCTTCCCGGAAGAGCGGGCCGAATTGGAAGAAACCGAGCGCACCAGAATCAACATCGTCCTAAACGGGTTTGAGGAACTGAAGGAACGGGTGCCGGATCCCTGATTCTTCGGTTCAAGGTAACGACAAAGCCTCTTGTCGTAAGTTGAAAACCCACTGTATTTCACCCAATTCTCAATTACCGAAAATATCGTTTGTCACGAGTGGATATCGGCCGTTTTGATTGACCTCAAATTCTAACTGTAGTCTTATTCATCCCATGCGATCTGATTCCAAACTGGGTCATCACGAGATGCCGTCAACTCTCGTCAACGGTGGAATGGGTCTGGTTTCGCGTGGCATGGGCAGGACATGAGCCTGGGATGTGAAGTTGCGATCAAGACCTTACCCAAAGAATCCGTGATACCGACAGGTTGGGGCAGTTTGCTCGAGCAGCAAGGCTGCTGGCGTCGCTCGGTGCAGAACCGCGATGTTGAGGTGTCGTTGAAAGACAGGAATATTAGGGTTCGTCAGCAGAGGAGGCCCGAATGAAACTTGAACTGCGTGCTTTCGTGACAGCGTTGATAATTGCCGGTTTAGCCACTGGGTTGATGGCATTTTTCGCCGAGGCCCGACAGGTGCCGGTCCAGGATCAGCAGCCTGCCGGATCTGCGCTTCGACCTGCTGTGATGGGCCCGTCCGGCGGTGTATCCACGGGTCACCCGCTGACGACGGCTGCGGCCTTTGGCATCCTCCTTAAGGGCGGGAACGCATTTGACGCTGGAGTCGCGGCCTTGCTGGCAGGCGGAGTGCTCGAACAGGATCTCTACAGTCTCGGAGGCGAGGCGCTCGTTCTGGTCTACCCGACCGGGGACGGGAGAGTTACGTCAGTGGTCGGTCAAGGCTGGGCGCCGGGCGAGGTAAACGTCGATTGGTACCGATCGAAGAACAAGACTCTCGAAGGTGAAGGACTCGATCCTGCAGTTGTGCCGGGCGCTGTCCACGCGGCGCTCACAGTGCTCGAGCGGTGGGGAACAATGAGCTTTGAACAGGTTGCCGCACAGGCGATCGAGTACGCCGAGAACGGTTTTCCGCTCCGTCCGAGCACGGCTCGGGCGATTCGGAACCAGCTTCGATTCTTCGAGGGTTGGCCAGACAACCAAGAATACTGGTTCAAACCGGATGGGTCCCTCTACGAGGCCGGCGAGACGATCAAGCTCCCGAGTCTGGCTAGAACGCTAAAGCGAATGGTTGAGGCCGAGCGTGGCTCGAGTTCCGGCGGACGAGCGGCCGGGATTGTCGCCGCGCGCGATCTCTTCTACAAAGGTGATATTGCGCGGGAGATGGTCGCGTTCCTGCAGAACAACGGAGCCCCGTTCTCCTATCCCGATTTTGCCGAATTCTTTGCAAGAATTGAGGAACCGGCAAAAACGACCTACCGTGGTTACACGATATACAAACATGGTTTCGGCAGTCAGGGTCCCGCTCTCCTTGAAACACTCAATATTCTCGAGAATTTCGACCTGAAATCGATGGGATATGCCAGTGCAGATTATCTCCACACCGTGGCCGAAGCGATGAAGTTGGCTTTCGCGGATAGGGATACCTATTATGCGGATCCCGCATTTGTGGCTGTGCCCTCTGAGGGGTTGCTGTCGAAAGAATACGCAAGCGAGCGGGCGAAACTCATCGACCCGCTACACGCTTCCAGGTCCTTTGTCGCCGGTGACCCGCTGCCCTATGATTCGAACGTTGATCAGTGGAACTACTGGAAAGCCGAACTTGAGGATGCCGCCACAGATCAAGCCGAACTGGAAGCCTCTGTTCCGCACATGCTGGCCTCACTCGGTCAAGACTCCACCGGCGTCATGAAGGACACGACACACATAGCAGTCATCGACAAAGACGGGAACGTTTTCGACGTAACGCCCAGCGGCGGCTGGATTGGTGGTGCAGTCATCCTCGGAGATACCGGAATAGGCATGAGCGTTCGCGGCGAGCAATTCTGGCTGGATAGTACGCGGGCAAACCAGATCCGACCACACGCGCGGCCACGGTATACGTTGACGCCAACTCTCGTTTTCGACGGTGACCTGCCGATGATGGCTCTGGGAACACCGGGCGGTGACAACCAGGAACAGACTATTCTGCAAGCTTTTCTCAGCATCGTTGAGTTTTGGGACGACTGGTATCCGAATCTGCATGCGGCTTTAGAGCGGCCGCGGGTCCAGACCCTACACTTGTACGGTTCGTTCTGGCCACACTCGGCTGGCTTCAACCGGCTGAGGGTCGAGGCCCCGATTCCAGATGTTGTCTATGACGAGTTGCGAGCCCGCGGGCACGAGGTGGACCGACTGCGTACTTTTGGAATGTCCGGGTGCGCCACGGCCGTCATGATTGATCCGCTCACCCAGAATCGTCTGGCAGGTGCTGACCCACGCCGAGACTGCTACGCGATTGCGTACTAGCAGGATGCTGAAAAAGCCTTCCTTGGCTTTTTCAGCGTCGCCACTCGCGAGGCGCGACTCCCTCGTGGCTCACATTTTCAATGGCTTGCAGCCATCGAAAATGGCGGCACGTCCTGTGCCGCAGCGCAGACTGTCGAAAAACTGAGTTTTTCAGCAGCCTGCTAGTGGCCTGTACCACCCGAATCGGGAGCAGCGCCGATGGGTCTTGCCGGGGAGATCGAGGCGCGAGCCGGAAGTCGATGTCTTCACATCGACGACGGCTCGCAACAAAGATATCGTCGGCAACCCCCATCGGCCCAAAGGGTTCGGGCGTTACGGCATTGTCTTCGTTGTCGTCGCCGCCTCGCAATGTAGGGCCCTTTACTCGTTGCCGACTCCTAAAATCCAACGCCGTTTGGCCCGAACCCTGCTCCCGATTCGGGTGTTACAGGCCACTAGTCGATCAATCGAGAAGGTGAGGCCAATCGCCGCACAGACTGATTTGAGCTTGTTGCCGGAGAATCTCCATGCCTCTTCGAGAGACAGTCAGACGTCGTAAGTGCCTTGGACCGATGCCACAAATGTTTCTCGCTATCAGTTCTCGGGTCGGAAGAGGCAGTTCGTGACCGTCCGAACGCGATCCGAGGCCACGACTTCAGCCCACCTCAATCACTGATCGGTTTGACAATCGTAGACCCGAATCGAATCTCCGAGAGCCTGCCAATAACCTTCTATGGTAGCGGGTTCAGTGAAGGTTTCCGGATCAGTTACTGTGATATGGAAATCCAGACGGCTCTGATCGTTGCTCACTGTAAACCGTTCCACGATCTCGACTGCCTCGCTTTGTGGCGTACCGATGGTGTCGAAAAAGGGCCAGTTAATACGACTGGTTCTAACGACCAAGGTTCCATCTTGCCACTCTCCTGCCGAGTACCCCAGCCTTGACGCGGGTTCGTTGGAGGAGGGCTCGGATTGATTCAGATGGATCGTCCGCTCGATGTCGTACAACTCGGTCCTCAGCGTAATCTGGTCCCCTTGATCGACGAACTCAAACGGATGGGGGTTGACCATGATTCTCGGCATGCCTTCTGGCTCGCAACGGGTTGCGAAATTATCGAACATGTCCCATGACTCCCTTGCGGCAATCGCGGAATCCTGATACGGCAGGTGGGCAACTCGACGAGCAGATCCACGTGGAACACTCCAGACGCGGAAAATCCCCTCGCCGTCTCCGGTTAAGTCGCTATTCAATCCACGTTCAACCAACAAATCTCGAGTGCCAAGTATCTCATCCGACCATCGAGGCTGAGTTCCCCAGAGCAACACCTCACGCCCATCTAGGAACAAAATGTTGGTGGCGAGAAAGTCCAGCTCGTCGCGACTCGATCGCCGCCCGGCCACCGTCACACGCTCGCCAATTCTGAACAAATCTTGGGTTACGCCTTGGCGCTGCAAGTTGTAAATAGAATTCCCATGCATGATCCGAACCTCTTCCTCACCGTCGGAATTCATGGTTTTCAGAGCGAGTCTGACGTGTGGATTTCTCCACACTAAACCCACAAGTTCGCCTTCCGCTTCCGTGATTTCGTCGAGGTAACCCGCAACGGAATGATGAGCCGACACGACGACAGGCCAAGAAAAGAACGTACCAGCCATCGCGAGGGCACCAAAGAGGAATCCCCTTCCAATCCATTTCCGTCGTAGCGCGATGCGCTTCCACATGTCTCTCCCTCCAAATTCGGTGATGTCCGTCAGACGAATAAACGAGGATGTGCTGAATGTCAACCTTTGTGTATCTCAATACTGCCTGGGCCGTGAATCATGCTGTCCCAACAGGGTCGGCTGTCAGTCCTGTCCAACCTTCGAAATCCATTTTCAAGTCCTGACAAATCCGCCAGCTCTTGTCGGAAGTTGAAAAATCGAACGCTCTACTTTCCGAAAGCCGATCGTGCTTCCAGTAGAGGCGGCTCCGTCGTCCATAACGCCAGACGCAGGCGGCAGCACCTTGCCTGGCTGTTGCAAGACGAAAGGCCCGTTAGTTTATTCGAGAGGCGTGTCGCTGACGTTGGCCCACTCGGCCATAGAGCCATCGTAGACGCGAGGTAGGGGGAATCCCATCAGTTCGAGGACGAAGGCCATGAAACTGGCACGGACGGCGGCCTGGCAATAGGTGACTGTTGTTCGCTCGTGGCTGACGCCCGCTTTGTCTAGAGCCAATAGGATGTCTTCGGCTGAACGAAAGCGGCGCACCGCTTCTGAATCCGGGCCGTTTTCTAGCAACGCGCTCCACTCCAGATGGGCCGCACCCGGAACGTGTCCTACCCTCTCGTTACCGTGAGCGGCTTTACCGTAGTACTCATCATCAGAGCGAGCGTCAAGGACTATCCAATCGCCATCGTTATGATTTTCCAGAAGCCCCGATAGAGTAGCCAATCTTTCCGCCTGCACGTTCGGAGTGAGCGTTTCTTTTTGGTTCAGCTTTGAAGCTTCGAAGGTAACAGGGAAGCCTCCCACGACCCAGCCTTGCCATCCCCCGTTCAGAATCCGTGCCTCTATGTGTCCGTAGTAACGTAGCACCCACCAGAGACGAGCGGCGAAGATCGAGCCCCAATCGTCATACACAACAACGGTCTTGCCAGGCCCTATGCCCAGTTCGGCCGCTAATTTTCTAAAGTCCGAGGGTTCTGGCAATAACAGGCCCGGATTGCCTTGCTCATCCTGCGATTTTACATACGCATGACCCGGGCGACAAATCGCACCAGGAATGTGGGCGCGCCCATATGTCGCTGCATCCCATGGACAATCGACAATCACAAGATCGGGATCCGAGATGTGCTCGTGTAGCCATTCCGGTTCCGCCAATAATTCAGATCGAACGTAAGGCAATCTTTAACCTCCGGCGGGAGTTCATCTGCCAGGGTACCCGTATGGTGGTGATCGGCGAGTACCACTTTTTGGCAAAGGCGACGCGGAAGACCTGGGAGAAGGTTGTCGTTTTTCAGTTCTACGGTGAGACAGTGGTCGAGGCTGCGGCCTTTTCTTGAGAGAGCCAGGGCGCGACTCGCAGGTCGCATCCTGGCCACTGTTCATGCCGGTTCCGTTGAGATCTGCGGAAAGATTCGCTCGATGTTGCCTCGGTAGAGCTGTTCGAACTCTCCGGTATCGAACAAACCGGCATCGACGAGTCCATTAACATCGTTGGTCATGTTGCTGTACGGAAAATCGGTTCCGAACACCATTTGGTCGATTCCCACAACTTGCCTGAGCGAACCCATCGCCACCCCATTCGCGGTCGCCGCACAGTCGTAGTAGAAGCCCCTTAGCTGCTCAAGCCTCGAACCGGGTTCGGTAGGCTGCCGCAGATACGTGTCGAGATCGCCGCGATGCCCGACAATGCGTTGGACAAGGAAGGGCATCGTGCCGCCGGCATGCGAGAAGATCCAATTAATGTTGGGAAACCTGGTGGGCACATCGTTGACGATGAGGCTCATGATCATACGGGTCGTGTCGGTCCCGTACTCAATCGTGTTCGGGCGCATGTTCTTGACGATGTTGATGCAGCAGGCCGCATCCGTCGGATGCGTGTAGACGGTCAGGCTGCGGCGATTGAGTTCCTCCAGGAGTGGGGTGAATTGCGGTTCGCCGATGTATTGGTCGCCGTTGCTCGTCGCCAGGAACGCGCCGCCCGCCCCCAGGGTATCAATTGCGTACTCCAGTTCTAGGAGGCTGTTGTCTACGTCGGGCATTGGCATCGACGCCATCAAGATGAAGCGACCGGGGTAATCGGCCACCATCTGAGTGCCGTACTCGTTTCCCTCGCGAGCCAGGCGACGGATCGTCTCCGCACCCTGGGCCTGGGAGACGCCCCGCTGTCTGAGGCGGTCTGGCGTAAAAGCCCCGCCGGCCTGTCCCGTAGAAATGAGCGCCGTCGCCGTACCCGTGCTGTCCATTGCCTCGATCGAACTGTCTGGCGTCCATCCAATCCGGGCGTTGGGTACCAGATTGACCGCCTCGAGCTCCTCGAACCAGCCGGCCGACGTGAAGTGGTGATGGACATCGACCCGGCGGCCCGCAGCGACATCTCTTCCCCCGATCACTGCTCCAACCGGAGTCTCCGTCGCCTGCTCGTTCGCGCCACAACCCGATAGCAAAACGCCCGCGCCCGCAGCCGCGAGCCCGGTCAGAAATTGCCGCCGCGGCTGGACCTGGCACCCGGCGTCGTATTGATTCACATCTTCACGCTTCATATTCGACCTCCAAAGGCACTAAGGGGCGCCATTAGACCATTGTGCATCGGTGCATCCGGGGGCTTACCTGCAAGAGTTGACATCACCGGATGCGTCAAAAGATCAAGGCCGACCACGACTGGAGAGCGTACGCGGTTGACCTCCGAGGGACAAAGATTCGTCCGAGAGTAGTCAAGATAACAGCCGAATTGCAATGAAAATTAGGATCGTGCCTGCCGATATCGCTATTAGTTCATCGATCAACGGGAAGACGGCCGGCGAGACTGCGTCACAAGGAATCAACATCGTTCTGAACTGTTCGGAGGAATTGAAGGCACAGGTGCCAGTGCCGTGAAGCGGTTTCTCGGTCTGAACGTCCCTGAAATCCATTTTCAAGTTCTGATCCTCTGTTCGGACGTTGAAGCACACCGATAACGAAATCGTTTCTCAATTGACGAAACGTCCGTTTGTCTGGACGTGACCGATTCATTGCGTACAACTTCTTTCTCTATTACTCTCTACCCAGTTTTCGCGAAGATTGTTCCATTGATACATGAGAGTTCTCGAAAGGCGGATTGGAGATCAGGTGATCGCTGTGTGTCCGGTGCCTGTAGTTGGCGCGAAGTCAGAGCAATGAGGTTCCGAGCGAGGTGCGGGAGGGGAGAGATGGCTACCGGTAGGAGAGGATTATCGGCGTTCATTGTCTCGGTTGCGTGTTGCGGGCTGACGGCAACGGCACTGGGGACGCAATCGAGATTCTGGCCGGGAACTCGACTTCGAATCAGAGTTGCGCTGCTCACAACAGCTGCATTAGCCATGTCTGCGTGCGGTGTCGACACACAGGGGGACCCGTCAGTGGATCCTTTTGAACTGGCCGAAGCTACCATCACCCAGACTCATGCAGCTTTAGCTTCAGGAGAGCTGTCTTGTGTCGATTTGATCACGGGATACCTCGCTCGAATCGACGCTTACGACGACCAGGGGCCGGAATTGAACGCGATCATTACCGTGAATTCAAGAGCCTTGGAGGTTGCCCAAGACCTGGACAGGCGTTATGAGGCGAACGCGGAAACCGTGGGACCGCTCCATTGCATACCCGTGATCGTGAAGGATAACTTTGATACAGCCGACCTGCCGACTACGGGCGGATCTGTGACATTATCGGAATCCTATCCACTCAAGGACGCTTTCATGGTACGGCGGCTCCGGGAAGCGGGGGCTATCGTGCTGGCGAAGTCCAATCTTTCCGAGCTTGCCCGAGGCGGCCTCACGGCCAGTTCATTGGGAGGACAGACGAGAAATCCCTATGACCTTACGCGGACGCCAGGCGGTTCGAGCGGCGGCACGGGCGCGGCCCTGGCCGCCGGTTTCGGCATCCTGGGAACAGGGAGCGACACGGGACAATCGATCCGTTCGCCCGCGTCGGCCCAAAGCCTTGTGGGCCTTCGATCGACTCGGGGACTCGTGAGCCGCGACGGTGTGATCCCGAACAGCACGACTCAGGATGAGGTGGGCCCGATCACCCGAACCGTTGAGGATGCGGCCCGCATGTTGGACGCAATGGCGGGATATGATCCCGCCGATCCCATCACGGCCTTCGGAGTGAGGCACATACCTGGCAGCTACACAGAGACCCTCGATCCCAACGGCCTGGAAGGTGCTCGCATTGGAGTGGTAACGAATCTCTTCGGTGGGGAAACAATGCATGAGGTGGTCAACACCGTCACGGAGTCAGCGATCGCTCAAATGCAGGCCGCTGGCGCAACGATGTTTCGGATCGACATTCCGAATTTCGCCGAGATCGTTCGGGACGTCGCAGTCGCCGGATTCGAATACAGAAGTGTGTTCAACGAGTACATTGCCAGTCTGGGGCCCAACGCGCCGGTCGGGAGCCTCGAAGAATTCGTCAGTCGCGGAGAATTCCACTCCTCGATCCGGCAAGATCTTGAGTCGGCATTGGCCATCGAAGACGGTTTGAACGACCCGGAATACCGCCGCCGCTTGTTGCGACGTGAGAATCTCCGGCAGGAGTTGATGCGGGTGATAGCCGACAACGACCTGGACGCTCTCCTTTACCCGCACCAGCGTCGATTGGTGGCCGCGATTGGCGAGCAGCAACTGGAGCGCAACGGTGTGCTCTCGAACGCGACCGGCTTTCCGGCCATTACGATTCCGGGAGGGTTTTCCCCACCTACAGACTCCGCGCCCTTGGGTGTGCCCGTTGGGATCGAACTCCTCGGACCGGACTGGAGTGAGCCCACTCTCCTAAGTCTGGCCTTTGCATTTGAACAGGTGTCAGGGATCCGGGATTCCCCTGTGGCGACGCCGCCGTTGAACTGAACACGTCTGTCATTTAATGAAGAGGATTTCAATGAAAGCGCAACTCTTGTCTGGGGTTTTACTCCTCATGCTGGCTCACGACGCCACGGCCCAGGAATTGGACACGGTTTTTCTCGAAGAGCTGACCACGGTTGAGGTTCAGGATGCCATCCGAGATGGCACGACAACCGTCATCTTGCCAAGCGCAGGGACCGAACAAAATGGTCCTCATGTGGTGTTAGGAAAACACAAGTACATCGTCAACTTCGCGTCGGAGGCAATCGCTCGCCGCCTCGGAAATGCGCTGGTTGCTCCGGTCGTGACTTACGTTCCTGAGGGTGGGCTTGACCCGCCCTCAGGACACATGCGCTACGCTGGAACAATCACGCTTCCCAATGAGTACTTCATGAAGCTCGTGGAATACGCTGCACGTAGCTTCAGGGTGCACGGATTTACCGACATCGTGTTCATCGCGGATAGTGGGGGGAACCTCGAAGGCATGGAGGCCGTTGCCGAGCAGCTTAACGGAGAACGGGCTGGGGAAATCACCCGGGTTCATTTTGCCGATGACTATTATTCGAACAACGGCTATAGCGAATGGTTGATCGATCAGGGTGAAACAGAAGAGACTATCGGTGGACACGCGGGTCTCGACACCACCTCGGAGCTTCTGTTCGTCGCACCCCAACACGTCCGACCGGACGAGATGACACCCGCCAGCACAACAGACACTAGCCGCTACAGCTTTTCGGGCGACCCCACGCGAGCGACGACCGAATATGGCCGGAAGGGTCTGGAGCTAAAGATCGAGGCCGGCGTCCAACAGATCCGATCTTTGATGGAAGCAGATTGACCCGTATTGCTTGACCTGTCTGATTCCTGGTTGGCACTGCACATGACCCATTGAGGCATAGACGATGGCCGACTTCACGATCAAAGAACTCAGCCCTGACACCCAATTCGACCGCTTGCCGTACTGGGACGTTGTCATCATTGGCGCCGGTCCAGCGGGGCTTGCCGCCAGCCTCACGACTGCCCACCGCGGGCTCGCGACGTTGGTGATCGAGGCTAAGGACCGGGCAGGCGGGCAACCGCAGTTCCTGTACGCCGACAAACGCATCGTGGATGTCCCGGGATTTCCGGACGGCGTGACAGGCGAAGAACTTTCGGCTCGGGTTTATCGGCAAGCCGTCGATGCGCTGGTGCAATTCCGGTTCAACGAAGAACTCGTCGACATCGAAGAAACAGACGACACCAAGAAGAACGATCCGCTTAAGCGGGTGATCACCAGCAGTGGAAACTATCCATGCCGTAAGGTGATTATCGCGATGGGTCTGCTCCACTTTCCACGTAAGTTACCCATCCTCGAAGCCCTCAACTCGAAGAAGGTGTACTACAAGGCACCAAGAATTCGCGAATATGAAGGTCATCGCGTAGCAGTCGTGGGTGGGGGCGATTCAGCGCTGGACGCCGCTGTCATGGTCTTAGAGCGACAAGGTGAAGTGAATGTGATCGTGCGTGAAGAGACTCCTGTCGGGAAGGCGGACACACAGGCCCGGATCCGACATCAAGGAGGGCAGGTCCACCTCGGCACCGAAATTTCAACGGCAGAGTTTGTGGGCGATCAGATTCGTTTGGCGTTGACGGATCGTTCCGAGATCGACGTTGACCTGGTCATCGTGCAAATTGGATTTCTGTCCGCGAAAGAGACGTTCCATCGATTGAATGTCCGCTTGAATTCGGACAGCAGCATCGCGATCGATCCGTACTATGAAACCAGCCGGCGCGGCATCTTTGCAGTCGGCGACGTGCACGGAGACATCAAGCTCATCACCGTTGCCTGGGCGGATGGGATCCAGGCCGCCATCTATGCGTTCAAGGAGATCACGAGTCCGTACTGGCTGAACGAGCGGCGGCTCAGGGATCACAAGATCACCCTTATTGGAGAGAAGATTGCCCAGTCTGCGAGTGAAAGGCCGATTCGGCCGGTCGGTCGCAGTGACTGAGGCGCAGGCAGAGCTGATCAGAATGCAGCATCGGCAGAGTTTCGATTCCATGCTGCAGACAAACAGTCCTGAAATTCATTCTCTAGTCTCTGACTTACGTCGTCACGCGCTCGGCTTTGTTTCCACTCGGAAACCAGATCGGCGTTAACACAAGCACCACTGCGAACAGAGCCGCTGCCACGTAGAAAAGCCCGCCCTGCATGGCGGGGTACAAAACGCCGCCCACGACCAAGCCGGAGATGGCCGCGAGGCTGCTGGCGCTGGTGGCTGCACCCTGGATGGTGCCCTGTGAGTCGCCGGCGACCTCCGAGACTCTCGCCTGGAAAGTTGGCCACGACAGCCCGTTTCCCAGCGCAAAAAGAGCGGCGCCTAGATAGGTAAGGTGCCCGGCCGGGAGCACCATAGCAAACAACGAGAGCATCAGGCACCCCATGCCCGAAGCGAAAACAATCCGCCGGCTGAGGTGCTTGGACACGAAGGTGAGCAGTGGGCCCTGGGCTAGCCTGCATTTCTCAAGAGATCTAAGGTAAACGAGAGACGGAAGGAAGTGTAAAGGACCGGAAAAGGCCGCCCTGTCTGGCATAGAAGGTTGTGCGAAGAACTTTCAACACACAGACGGAGGCGGCCTTTAACATGACAGAGTGTAAAACAGAACGGGTTCAATTTCACGCTTTAGGTTCACGCGAAGTTTGCGGTCAATTCGACGGTGGGGACATCAGCTCGGACGCGGGCGGATTGCTGCTGCGGGAGGTGGAGAAACGGACCGGGATCCTGAAACAGTTTGCCGGATGTTTCCAGGATTATCGGGATCCGCGATTTGTGGAACATCGCATCGAGCCACTGGTGGCGCAACGGGTCTACGGATTGTGTTTGGGCTATGAGGATCTGAACGATCACGATCAACTGCGTTCAGATCCAGTCCTGGCCGTGATGGTCGATGAGACCGATCCGAAGGGGCGAACTCGGAAGCAGGAGCGGGACCGGGGCAAGGCGCTGGCGGGCAAGAGCACGCTGAACCGGCTGGAGCTCTCGACCGAGGGTGCGGCCAGCCACCCGTACAAGAAGATCGGGCGGGATGAAGCGGCGATGGATCGATTGATGGTGGACGTGTTTCTCCAAGCCCATCGGCGAGCACCACGGCAAATCATCCTGGATCTGGATGCGACCGACGATCCGATTCACGGGAATCAGGAAGGCCGCTTCTTTCACGGCTACTACCGGCACTATTGTTATCTGCCGCTCTACATCTTCTGTGGGGAGTTTCTGCTCTGTGCCCGGCTGCGATCCTCTGACATCGATGGTGCGGCTGGAACGGTGGAGGAACTGGAACGGATCGTGGGCCAGATTCGGCAGGAGTGGCCCCGAGTCCAGATTGTGATTCGGGCCGACTCGGGTTTCTGCCGCGATGAGATCCTGAGCTGGTGCGAGGCCCAGCACCGTGTCGATTACGTGATCGGACTGGCGAAGAACAAGCGGCTGCTCCGCGCGATTGAAACTCCGATGGAGAAAGCGAAGCAGCGATTCGACAGGACCGGAAAGTCGGCGCGCGTCTTTAAGACGTTTCAGTATCGGACCCTGGACAGCTGGACCCGAGAGCGACGCGTCATTGGCAAGGCCGAACATCTGGCCAAGGGAGCCAACCCGCGGTTTATCGTTACCTCGTTACCGAAAGGCCAACCCACCCCAAAGCAGATCTATGAACAGATCTACTGTGCTCGTGGGGACATGGAAAACCGGATCAAAGAGCAACAGCTCGGATTGTTTGCCGACCGGACCAGCACGGCCACCATGCGCGCCAATCAACTCCGGCTCTACTTCTCATCGGTCGCGTACATGTTGATGCAAGCCTTGCGACGGCTCGGATTGCAGGGTACCGAATTCGCGCGTGCGCAGTGCACCACGATCCGCCTCAAGTTGCTCAAGATCGGAGCGCAGATCCACGTCACCGTCCGCCGGATCTGGATTCGGATGGCCGGCGGGTATCCCTATGCCAACGTGTTTGCTCAGATCTACGCGAACCTCCAGAAAATCCCGCTACGTTGTTAAACGTCTCCGCTCGGACATCCCACCCGTTTCGACCTTGGTAGGGATTGCTGTCTCTGTAATCCGCTTTCACCTTGCCATTCTCTTCAACACCAATCACTCAGGCTCCGTTTTTCAGCTCAGCTGGCCTCTTTGCTCCCGCGACACCGCTCACGACCCCTATCCCGTCTACCCATTGCTCGTTTCGCCATCATTCTTGAGAAATGCGGGCTAGGATCATCATGCCGCTGAGGACCGCAAAGAAAATCCCAAGTTGTCCTGTATCCCAGCCATAAGCCTGCATGGCGTGCACCGGGAAACCCGCGTAAAAGAAGTTGAATCCGAGAAAGACCACGAAGGTCGCGACGAGAATAGCAGCCACCGGAGGGCGGCGTAGCGTCGCCAGGGTGATTGAGGGTGAAGGTGACCGGTCGCATGGCTTGGCCTGCTGGTTCAACCCGGCTTCGAGGGCTGAGGGTGCCCCTGGACCTTCGGGGCAGCGCCCCCCCGGTTCTCGTAACCATAGGATGATCGCAACGGTGGTAAGGGCTGCCATCACTGCGGCGATCGCGATGGGCAAGCGCGGCCCCCACCCCGTTTCACCCAGCAATCCAGCCGCTGCCGGGCCGATGACAAAGCCCAGACTGGCGGCCATGCCCATGCGTCCGAATGCGATCTGGCGCAGGTGGGGTGTGTTCCGAGTGAGATCGGCCACGTACGCGTTGGCTACCGAGATGTTGCCGCCGGTGGCTCCGTCCAGCGCCCGGGCTGCGAACACCAGAAACAACGGTAGTGTCAGTGTGGCCCCGGCGATCCGGACGATGCCCTCGACCGGTAAGGAAAGAGCAACGAGGAAGAGCAACCAGGCTGCGAGTGTACCCGCCTGGCTGGCGACGAGCACGGGGCGACGACCCGTTCGATCGGACCAGCGGCCCAGCGCCGGAGCACCGACGAGTTGGAACATCGAGTACGTCGCACCGAGCAGGCCATAGGTCCACGTGGCCCCACCCAGATCGTCGACAATGAAAACCAGGAAGGGAATCGCCAGGGAAAACCCGAGCGTGCCGAACAGGTGCACTGCGAGAATCGGTCCAAACGTGCGCCAGGGCAAAACCGCACCTTCAGTCACAGCGGATGCACGATCGATCATTGCCTCACAGCGTACGACAGAAGACCCGAACATTCTGCAGCGATTCGGCCTGATGCGTCCGGGCCTCGTGACCGTACAGGCTCGGGATCGGTCTGAACTGCTTTGATGAAATGAAGGTGATTGGTGGCGTTGAGGGAACAGCGCCCGGGGAATTCGCAGGGAGTCATGCGATCGCGTTGGACTCCAGAGGTCGCCTGTTCGTACTGGAACGTCAGGAAGAAGTGCGCAACCCGCGCATTCAGATTCTCGAACAGAATGGACGGTTCATCGAAGAATGGACCGATCTTGCCGGTTTGGGGCGTCCTTCGGGAATCACGATCTCCGCAGACGATACCGTCTACATTGGGGAAAGCGAGGCTGAAAATATCACGATCGTGAAAGAAGGAAGAGTCATCGAATGGATTGCAGGTCTGGAGGCCGCTCCGCACAACATCACGCGGGATGCGGGAACCGGGGACCTCTACCTGGCGGATTCCAACCTGCCCGGAGCGATCAAGAAAATCATGAAGAAGTAGTCCCGAGGAGTTCTCGGAAGTTGAGAATTTAGCGGATAACTGCAGCTCGTGAAGCTCCCGCAGAACCATTTATCGGAAGTTGTCCGTTCGGTGGAACGCGGTCATTCTTTTCCGGTTTCGACGGCGTACCCGTTCGATATCCAGGCATCGATTCCACCGACAACGTTTGTAACTTCGAAGCCGGAAGCCGCGAGGAGGCTCGCCGCCGCCGCCGATCTGTAACCGCTCTTGCAGATGACAGCCACCGGCAGGTGTGGGGCCAGCCCCTCCATGCCTTTGACTAAACCGTCAAGCGGCAGGTTCATTGCATCGGGAATATGTCCTTGGCTGAACTCGGTCGGGCGGCGCACGTCGAGGAGTTGAACGTTTCCGGGGTCGTCAATTCGGGCTTCAAGCTCATCGGGAGGAATCTGTTCAAGTGTCTCAATAGGGCATCCGGCTTTGTCCCACGCGTAGATCCCTCCGGAGAGGTATCCGCGGACGTTTTCAATTCCCACTCTTGCCAGCCTGAGGACTGCCTCTTCGATTTCTTCCTTGTTGTCGGTGACGACGACGATAGGCCGATCGGAGGGGACCAAAGATCCGCACCAGGAAGCGAATTGCCCGCCGAGAGCGATGTTTATTGCTCCCGGAATATGGGCAGTGCCGAATGCGGCCCCAGATCGAACGTCCAGAAGGAAATCAGAATCCAGGTTCAGGGCCTCTGGTTCCAGTTGGGACGGCTTGGGGAGTTCGTTGAGGGGGCTCGCCCCAAGGCGGTTGAGTTCGGCGTCGCGTGGAAAGTAGGACGGTGTTTGAGGCAGTTCTGAGGTCATGATTCGAACAAACTCTTCCTGCGGCATCGATTTCAGCGCGTAATTGAAGCGCCGCTGTTCGCCTATTGTCGATGCGCGGGCCTGAGAGATGTTTCTTCCGCACATCGATCCCGCTCCGTGAGCCGGGTACACTTCCACGGAGTCGTCGAGCGCCAAGAGCTTTCCGTGAATGCTGTCGTATAACATTTCCGCCATCTCCTCGGCCGAGTGCCCTTTGGATCCCACCAGGTCGGGACGACCGACGTCACCGATGAACAGTGTGTCTCCAGTGAGCACTTTCTGAGGCCGGGATCCAATCTCGGTGTCAATGACCAGAATCGAGATGCTTTCAGGTGTGTGTCCCGGCGTTTCAAGGAAGTGGAGCATTGTTGTGCCAAGCTTGATGGAGTCCCCGTCGCCGACCGGTCGGAAGGGAAACGCCGCGTCGCACCTTTGCCCGAAAACGATTGTTGCTCCGGTACGAGCGGCGAGTTCGAGATGACCGCTTACGAAATCTGCGTGGAGATGCGTTTCGATGACATATTGAATTTCGAGATCCGCCGTCCGGGCGGCTTCCAAGTAAAGTTCAACATCCCTTTGAGGGTCGATAACTGCGGCGCTCCCATCGGAGCCGATCAGGTAGGACGCGTGTGCCAGACATCCGAGGTAGAACTGCTCAAAGTACATTAGCGGTTTGTAGAAGGAGTGTTCACGTCAGTGCGTCATGGCGTAAACCATGAAATTAATCCCCAGCCGCACACCTGCGGCAGAGGGTCGCAGGGGATAGTATGGCTGGTCCAGCCACTCCCAATAGTCTCCGATGTCGTTGTTGAAGCAAATAATCATGGATAAATCAGTTCCATTGGCCCCCGGATAACCGTAGAAGACTGGAGCGTCCGGGACGCCCGCATACGCTGTGAGGTCAAGGTCTGTGATTTCGTAGAACGTGTTGAAAATAGGGTGGGCGGCGGTCAGAGGAATCATCTCCCGGTCGGGATAAATACGGCCAAGATTCCACTCCCAATTCGACATGTCGAAGCGGCCGTTGAGAATATCATCCACCATGACGAACCCTCCTCGATTCAGGTATTCCCTGAAGTTGTTGATTTCGGGTTCGGTCATTTGCATCGTTCCGGGTTCGGAAATATATGCGAAGGGGTAGTTGAACAGATCCGGATCGTCCATGTCGACGATTCTGTAAGACATGCGGTCTACGTCGATTTCTGTTGTTTCCTGAATCAGCATATTGATGTGTTGCTCAGCTTGGGGGTAATCATGTTCCCAGCCGCTCATATCGTGCCAGGATCCTGCGAGCGTTGAAAAACGTAATCGTGCGAATACGAATTCAGTAGCCGAGGGTTCGTTTTCGAGGTCCATGAACTCGAAGGGTTGCCTGTTCATAGAACCGAGCTGCGACCCCAGCAGAGTAATACTTGCCGTCGCCAGGAGAAGCAACAAGACCGTGATGGAGCGCGGGCGAAACATCTGATCATTGTACAGTGTGGAAGGCACGCTTGGGAACGACCAGAGGGCTGTCGGGAGAGGGTGCCGGAGGTGATCAGCGGTTTTGGACTTCCCTGAACAGAATCTCGACTCTTTCGTTGAGCACCCTTGTCTCAGTATCGTCGTTTCCGGCGATGGGCCGCGTTGTGCCGAGGCCTTCCGCCTGTAGGCTTTCTTCGGAGATGCCCAGATCGAGGAGATAGGCCCTCACGGCCTCGGCTCGTTCTTCAGAGAGCGTGAGGTTTCGTGATGCAGGACCCGAATCCTGGGTATGACCTTCAATCAGAATCTGGGGTGTCTCCTCGACGCCCAGAATTCCGGCCACGCGGGAAAGGAATTCCCGGCCTTCAGGCTCCAGGGTGTCGCTATTCGATTCGAAATAGGCGGCAGGCAAGACGAGGGTCAATCCCCTCGTGGTTTCACGGGCTCCCACGCCGAACATCAAAGCGTTCCGAAGGGGTGGCCACGGATCACCCAGACGCGCTACTTCGCTTTCCAGCGAACGAATACCTCGGGTGGCTTCTTCAACCTCAAGTTCCAATGAGCGGTTTTCGCTCCGTGCTGTTTGGAGTGAGAGCCTCAACTCGCTCAGACGCTGTTCGGATTCATCTTGCCTTTGATCCAGACGCTGAAGTTCCTGCTCCAGTTGCCGGTTCTGTTGTTCGAGTAATTCGGCGCGCCGCGTCTCTTCAGTGAGTTCATTCCGAATCGCTTGCGAGCGAGCCGTGCGTGCGGCCAGGGCCGACAGGCGAATCGAGTCATTCACGTAAGGCAGAATCACGTCCATAGGCATATTGCGACGTAGCAGTTCCTCTATCGATTCCAATGCGACACGTGCCTTTCTGAGTTCGGGTTCTGCGAGTTCGGTCGCACCCGCCGACTCGGCAACCCGGTAGGCCATCCGGGCCTCGGTGACTCGGGCCGGCAGGCTGCCTTGTGGCGGAAGGGAGATCGTGGAGTAGTCATGGGTGCCGACTGCTATCGTGAAAGGCTCAACCCGGATATCTTCGTCTCGGGGTGGTCCGCTACGGAACCCGACGCTTCGATTGGGAACGTCAACCATGAAATGGGGTTCGGCCGTCACGATGATTGCGAAGCGCTGCAGGGCAGTGGTGGTTTCGAGTTCTGCCTGACGGCCATCCACCTCCAGCTCGCCCAGGTTTTCGAATTCACCCTCAGGCGATACGGCCCACACGACGTAGGCGCGCAGGCTTGGGTCGAGGCTTGAGACTGAGTCAATGCGATCAATCTCGACCTTGACCCGGCTCAAAGTGCTTTCTCTCCGAACCTCCACCTGACCATTCGGCGATAACGGCACATCCACGTCAGATCGGGATGGAAATGTAACGAGGCTCAGGTCGACAGGTTCGGATTGGGCGGACGCGAGAAGAAAACTGATCACAACAGTGGACAGCATTCGCCTATTGAACAACTGAACATGCTGTAATTTCAACTAGTTTCCCGACTCTGGCACTTGCTTTTACGCCCGTTCAGCGGGACCGATCCGGCAGATTCAGAGATCCGCCAAGCCGGCGAGCTGATTCGGGATCGATCCGGATCGGCTTGTTTCAATGTTAAGTGACTGATAAAACAATGGTTAAATTCTTTTGAGCGTTGATTCGCTGGACTGCCTGAATGGAAAAATGTATCCTGATACCGCCTCGCCCGTCCGGCACCCTTTGTTGAAGCAATTGTATCAATCGGATTTGGTCAGATTGCTCGACCATTGGTGTTTGCGGGTCAACGTATGCGAAACGGCCTCGGTGCCGTTTCGGACAAGGAGCAGCCGATGAACCTTCTAAAAATTGGTAAAGAACCGGTAGCGATCAAGTCTTCGGTGACGGTGATGGAAGCGTTGCGCGAAATGGAAAAGGCGAAGGTAGGTGCCGTCCTGATTATTGACGGTGATCAGCTGAAGGGAGTATTCACCGAGCGAGACCTTATGATGCGTGTCGTGCTGCAAGACAAGAAACCCGAGTCGACCCTGGTGACCGATGTTATGACTTCTCCTGTTCTCACGATTACAAAGGATGGGGAACCCGATGACGTTTTGAAGCTGATGCAGGAAAAACACATCCGACACCTTCCGCTCGTCAACGGTGAGGGAGATGTCGAAGGTATGATCTCAATCCGGCACCTCTTGACTGAAAAGGTCGAGCACCTGACTCAGGAACTGGATTCGCTTGAAGCCTATATCTCTGCGGATGGGATCGGCGGTTAGTGTGTCCGAAAAATACTGCCATCTGGATTCACAGTCATGCCTCTGGCCTCGAAGGGAAGTATCGCTCACGCCGGAGTCTGCTCGCCTGCATCTTGAATAGATAGGACTCCCACAAATCCCAATGTTCCTGCCGGTTTCAGGACAACCGCTCTGGTGTGACTAGATATCAGAAGCTGGCGTTCCCC
Source organism: Terriglobia bacterium (assembly GCA_965218085.1). GTDB lineage: Bacteria > Acidobacteriota > Terriglobia > 20CM-2-55-15 > 20CM-2-55-15. Next base: position 3,361,594 of record CBDCKF010000002.1, read on the forward strand.
TCATAGGCCTCATATGGCAATCCCGAATGCGACTGCTCCGCCTCCCCAAGGCAAGAATCTCCTGGAACAGTTTCTTTCTCTCTTCAGCGTGGTCAAGGGCGGTGAGGGCGGCAGCGCGATTCTGCTCACCCTCAATGTTTTCCTGCTCCTGGGTGCTTATTACTTCCTAAAAATCGTTCGGGATACCTTGATTATCGACGAGTCGGGTGCGGCCGCAGCCAGCTACTCGGCGGCAGGGCAGGCATTGCTCTTGCTGCTCGTCGTGCCCGCCTATGGATTGCTGGCTTCCAAAGTGAACCGCATCCGTCTGGTGTCCTGGGCGACCTTGTTCTTTGTTTCACACCTGGTTATTTTCTTTCTCCTTGGGAGTGCGGGATATCGGATCGGCATTCCGTTCTACCTCTGGTTGGGCATTTTCAATATTTTCGTAGTGGCTCAGTTCTGGGCTTTTGCGAACGATATCTATTCCGAAGAGCAGGGTAAGCGCTTGTTTCCGATCATCGCCGTCGGTGCCTCGCTCGGTGCGTGGGTCGGTTCGACGGTGATCGAACAGACTTTCGAGACTCTGGGGGCGTACTTGCCGATGGTGATTGGAGCCGGCTTGCTGATCATCTGCGTCTTGATCACCCAATGGGTCAACCGTCGCGAAACCGTACGTGGCGGGGCCGCCGAGGCGGAAAAGGCACAACAGCCTCTGGGCAAGGAGGGCGGTTTCCAACTCGTAATGGGTAGCCGCTACCTGATGTCCATCGCCGTCTTGATTCTCTTGCTGAACGTGGTGAATAGCACCGGAGGATATCTATTGAACAGCCTGGTGGAGTCGGCGTCAGATGCTCAGGTTGCGGCAGGAACTATCGCGATTGGGGCAGAACGCCAAGCCTTTATCGGGGAGTATCTCGCAGGCGTTTATGCCTGGGTCAACTTACTGGGCCTGTTGATCCAGATGTTTCTCGTTTCCAGAATATTCCGATTGATCGGGGTTCGCGGAGCCTTGTTCGTTCTACCGTGCATTGCCATCGGTGGCTATGGCTTGCTGATGGCATTACCGATGTTGCAGATCGTAAGGATCGTAAAGATCGCCGAGAACAGCACCGACTATTCGCTGATGAACACCATTCGCGCCGCTCTGTATTTACCCACCAGCCGCGAAGTCAAATATAAGGCGAAGCAGGTTATAGACACTTTCTTCGTTCGTTTGGGCGATATGCTTCAGGCGGGCGTCGTCTTCGTTGGAATTCAGCTGGGATTCGGCATCCGCAACTTTGCGATAGCAAACACCATTTTCTGCCTCATGTGGCTGGTTGCAGCAGTATCAATATTCCGCGAGCACAAACGGATCACTAAAGAGTCCTGAAATCGTTTCCACGACGGTCGTTGACTGCATTATCCTCAGCGGCTAAAGTGCCTCAGACCTTTTACTTTCGACGGAGGTATGAATGGCCCTGTACGCCTTGGCAGCCCTTGTTCCCGTTCTGGCTGTGATGTTTTTTCTGGTGGTTCTGCGTTGGCCGGCGACGAAAGCGATGCCTGTTGCCTATGTGTTGACAGTTGCGGTGGCGTTATGGGTCTGGGGTGTGCCGGTGCTCCATGTAGTCGGGGCGACGCTTAGGGGCGGCATGATCGCTCTCACGCTTCTCTGGATTATCTTCGGCGCAATCTTGCTGCTTTTCACCTTGCGAGAGAGCGGTGCGGTCACGACGATCCGACGGGGATTCATGGGCGTGTCGAAAGACCGTCGCGTCCAGCTCATCATCGTGGCATGGCTATTCGGTTCCTTCATCGAAGGGGCCGCCGGCTTTGGCACTCCGGCTGCAGTGGCGTCGCCGCTGCTGCTCGCCCTGGGCTTTCCTGCATTGGCTGCGGTCATGGCCACGCTAATCATACAGAGTACGCCCGTCAGCTTCGGCGCGGTGGGTACTCCGATCATGGTGGGAATGGGGCAGTCCCTCAACGTTCCCCTGGTCGAGGATGCGCTTGCGGGGCAGGGTATCGAGTACGCCGATTTTCTCTATCGCGTGGGCGTGTTTACCGCGATTCCCCATGCGGTCGCGGGCATGTTCATTCCTCTCATCATAGTTTGTATGACAACGCGATTTTTCGGTCAGAACAGATCGTTTCGAGAGGGCTTGGCTGCCTGGAAGTTTTCCCTGTTCGCCGGCCTGAGCTTTGTCGTTCCCTACACTCTGGTTGCGATTCTGCTGGGCCCGGAGTTCCCGAGCCTGCTCGGCGCTTTGATTGGCCTGGCGATCGTGGTAAGCGGTGCCCGGGCCGGTTTGTTTCTACCGAAAGGAGAGCCGTGGGACTTTCCTCCCAAAAGTCAGTGGGAGGCGAGTTGGATCGGCAACATTGTTGCCGACGCGGGAGAGGAGCGCCGTCACATGACGCTTTTCCTGGCCTGGGTGCCCTATTTGCTGGTGGCCGCTTTGCTCGTGTTGACGCGCCTGCCGTTCCTGCCGCTGCAGGGTTACCTGAGTTCGCTTAGCTGGACCTGGTCGAACATTGTCGGGACCACCTTGTCTCAGAGCGTCGAACCGCTCTACTCTCCGGGCACGATTTTTATCCTGGTGGCTCTAGCGACAATAGTGATTCACAAAATGACGCGAAAAGAGGCGCGCTTTGCCTGCAGCGACGCGGCTCACAAGCTGGCCGGTCCTGCTCTGGCTCTGATCTTTGCAGTGGGTCTGGTTCGCGTGTTTATCGATTCCAACACGAACATATCGGGGTTGGAGAGTATGCCCCTTGTACTTGCCGAATACGTCGCTGGAATCGCACAGGGTACCTGGCCTTTCTTTGCGCCCATGATTGGTGCGATGGGTGCATTCGTTGCGGGAAGTAATACAGTCAGTGATCTGATGTTTGCTCTCTTTCAGTACGGCGTGGCGGACAATATCGGGACTTCGCGCATTGTGATCCTAGGCCTCCAGGCTGTCGGCGGCGCCGCAGGCAATATGATCTGTGTACACAATGTCGTTGCCGCCAGTGCGACGGTGGGGTTGGCAGGGAAGGAAGGGGCCTTGATTCGCAGGACGATTCTTCCGATGACCTTCTATGTTGTGGTCGCGGGTACGCTGGGTCTTCTCTTCTCCTATGTTTTGTTCCCGAATATGTTCTAAGCCTGCACTTTAGTGCATCTTCGCCTGGGCCTCCAGGTGCATCTTTTTGATCTGGCGCTTCAAGGCACGCGCTTTCCGACGCACTTCTTTCAACCCTTTGTGGTCGTGGGTTTCGATTAACTTGCCGCGTTGGGATTTGAGTGCGTGAATCTGGCGTTTGAGTTCGCTCTTTGTTTGGACAGCCTGATCGGCGAGCTCTTCGTGAGGTTTTTCCAGACCCAGCACTCCGGCCAGTTCTTCGATCAACTGGGCCTTGTTCTTACCACTGACTGATGTGAGTCCTTTCTCGTGGGCTTCTTCACGAAGCTTGACGACGGTCATTCGTTCCAGATCATCCCATTCCATACGGACACCTCTCTCCCTGAACGATTAGTGGCCTGTAACAGAGGTATTGATAGCAGCGTTCGGAGCGCAACGGGATCGAATGCAAGGCGCGCCGCCCGAGGCAATGCTCTTTCATTCCGAGAAGGTGCAACGACGCAGACGGTCCCGTTGGGCCCGAACCCTTTGGGCCGATGGGGGTTGCCGGCGATCTCGTCGTTGCGAGCCGTCATCGATGTCAGAGCATCGATTTCCGTCTCGCGCCTCGAGCTCACCGGCAAGACCCATCGGCGCTGCTGTCAATACCTCTGTTACAGGCCACTAGGTTGATAAAATCCGAACCATGCGGATCGCCAAAGCTTATACAACGGGATGTCGTTGGGTCAAATGTCGGGAAGATCATCGGTCAGGAACATCCTGCCGTGCTTGACCTGCGCTGACTTTCATCCAGTCAATCGTTACAATTGAAGGGACTTGTCGTCCAGAAAGATGACCCGGAGCGAATAAGCGCATGTCGAAGGCTGTGGAGAACCGTACGGTTGCAATTACCGAACATCGATTCGAGAAAGAACTAATGTCGTTGATCGAGCCCCACGGCGCAAACGTTATCTCGTGTCCGTTATTAGAAGAGCGACCCGTTGAGAACCGCTCTGAGTTGCGAGCCTTCATCAGCCGTGGAATCGTCGAGCGGATTCTGCTTGCGTCGCCGAAGATGGCTCCACTCGCAGACGCGATAGCGGCCGATTTCGAACGGGCAGACAGATGAAGTACTTCCCGATTTCACTGAGTGTAAAAGACCGGCGCGTGACGGTGATCGGCGGCGGCCATGTTGCCGAGGAACGGGTTCAGGCCCTCCTGGAGTGTAATGCGCGTGTGAGGGTAATCAGCCCTGAAGTGACGGAAACCCTTGAATCCCTCTCCGCTGCCGGCAAGATAGAATTGCATTTGCGCACCTATGAGTCTGGAGATCTCGCCGGCTCATGGGCGGTGCTGACAGCAACCGATGATCCAAGTGTCAACGAAGCCGCCTGGGGTGAATCGCGTGAGGGGAGAATCCCCATCAATGTTACCGACGACCCGTCAAAATGCGATTTCATCATGCCCGCGCTTCTGCGGCGTGGAGATTTGACGATAGCGATTTCAACCGGGGGGGCGAGTCCGGCTTTAGCGGCCCGATTACGGCGACGCCTGTCGGCGATCGTGGGACCTGAATACGGGCGGCTTCTTGAGGTGCTGGGCAGGGTTCGATCACGCTTGAAAGACTCTGTGGCTGATGCTGACGAACGCAGGCGATTGCACTACCGGATTGTGGATTCGAACATCCTGCACCAGATCCTTGAATTGGACGTCGAGACCGTCGAATCCCGCATTGACTCAATCATCCGGGATGCGTCGACGGGTGTATCTCAGGCTTTAGGGTACGTGTATATCGTTGGCGCGGGACCCGGGGACCCCGGCCTGATCACATCACGTGGGCTGGACGCGCTTCGCATGGCTGATGTGGTCTTGCACGATCGCCTTATTGATATACGCCTGCTGGAGGAAGCACGTCCGGGAGCCGAGGTAATCGATGTCGGAAAGCGCGTGGGGGACCGCTCCCGAATGCAGGACTTTATTCAAGAAACATTGGTTGATCGGGCAAAGCGTGGCCAGACGGTCTGCCGCCTGAAAGGGGGCGATCCTTTCGTGTTCGGGCGGGGCGGTGAAGAAGCCCGCGCGCTGACGGAAGCGGACATTCCATTCGAAATCATTCCCGGCGTAACCAGCGCAATCGCTGCACCGGCGTCCGCCGGAATACCGGTCACCCACCGTGACACCGCCCATTCGTTCATGGTAATGACAGGTTCGCGAGCCGACGACGCGAGTCCGGATGAGTGGGCCGGAGCCAGGAGTGTGATTGCCGGAGGCGGCACTGTCGTGGTGCTGATGGGCCTGTCGCGATTGACTGGCATCATTCGTCGGTTGAGCAAGGCCGGCTGTGGAGGGGAGACACCGGCCGCCGTGATATCCCGGGGAACATGGATTGAACAGGATGTTCGTGTAGGGACTTTGGAGAACATTGAATCTCTATCGAAGGGAATCGTATCGCCCGCAGTAATCGTATTCGGAGTGACTGTCGGAGAGAGGGACCGGCTTGCCCAGATCCGTGCGGCGATGGCGGGGAAAAAGAATGAGCGTGATGGAACCTGCTAGTGGCCTGTAACACCCGAATCGGGAGCAGCGTTCGGGCCAAACGGCGTTGGATTTTAGGAGTCGGCAACGAGAAAATGGCCCTACATTGCGAGGCGGCGACGACAACGAGGACAATGCCGTTTCGCCCGAACCCTTTGGGCCGATGGGGGTTGCCGACGATATCTTTGTTGCGAGCCGTCGTCGATGTGAAGACATCGACTTCCGTCTCGCGCCTCGATCTCCCCGGCAAGACCCATCGGCGCTGCTCCCGATTCGGGTGGTACAGGTCACTAGTGTGTGCGGCGAGACATTTGCGAGATAGGATTTCGCTCGGTCGTTCATTCAGACGTCCTGTCTGAACGACCGGCGAGCCTCGCCATCATCATGACGGCGAGGTCTATTGGGAAAGACGAAATATTGGATTGTGGCCTTGAAGGACTCGCACCGGTCCGATGGTGCGGGTGAACGGCTTACAGAATAAAGAGGCGGAGCCGAGGCGTTTAGAGTAATAAAGAAGATCCGATCAGTTCGGAACGAAACTGTTAAGCACCGAACTGCCAATGCGGGATATTAGATCCGTCCTCCGGAAATAGCAGGGATAATCGAGACTTCCGCTCCAGCCGGAACCTTGGTCTGTAAATCATCCAGGAAGCGCACGTCTTCTCCATCGACGTAAACATTGAAGAAGCGCCGCAACTCCCCGTTATCCTCACAGAGCCGGGATTTCAGGCCCGGATACTTCTGGTCCAACTCATTCAGGATCTCTGAAATAGTGTCGGCCTGGACGTCAATTTCGGCGTCTTCTGCAGTGAATCGCCGAAGAGGTGTAGGAATGGTGACTCGAGTCGTCATCGAATGCCTCCGATATGGGTAGTACAGGTCACGGGCTGCTACGCAGTCATGCTGAGTTCGTTCACAGCGGCGTCGAATTCTCCCAGCTTGGCTTCAATTGTTTTGGGGGCTTGAAGGTTCAGCGCATCCTGTGTCTTTAAGCCGTTTCCAGTATTCGCAATAACGGTGAGGTCTTGCCGCTTGATCTTGCCTTGAGCCACGAGTTTTCGTGTGACGCCCAAAGCGACACCACCGGCAGTTTCGGCGTAGATGCCTTCCATTTCCGCCAGCAGCTGGATGTTTTCGACAATCTCTCGGTCGGTAACATCTTCGCCCCATCCGCCGGATTCCGTGATGACTTCCACTGCATAGTACCCGTCGGCTGGCGATCCAATGGCTAGTGACTTGGCAATGGTCGATGGCTTGACGGGCCGAATATTGCGGGTGCCGTTCTTGACTGCTGCCGTGATGGGATTGCAACCCGTCGCTTGAGCGCCGAAGATCTTCGTCCGAACGGGTTCATCGAGCAATCCGAGGCTTTCCAACTCTTTCATTCCGAGTTGCGTTTTCGTGATCAAGGATCCGCCGGCCATGGGTATAACGATTGCGTCCGGTGCACGCCACCCAAGTTGCTCGGCAATTTCGTATCCGAAAGATTTCGATCCATCGCCGTAATAGGGGCGTAGGTTGACGTTGACGAATCCCCAGCCGTACCGGTCCGCGATCTGGCTGCACAGGCGGTTGACGTCGTCGTAGTTGCCGCGAACGGAAATAACGTGAGAACCGTAGACGGAAGTCGCGTTGACCTTTGCCGCTTCCAGGTTATCCGGAATCAATATCCAAGCCGGCAGTCCAGCTGCAGCCGCATTGGCGGCGACGGAATTTGCCAGGTTCCCCGTGGAGGCACACCCGACGGCCTGGAGACCAAACTCGAGGGCCTTGTTGATTGCGACAGCAGTTACGCGGTCTTTGAACGAAAGTGTCGGGAAGTTAACACTGTCATTCTTGACATAAAGCTCATCAATGCCGATAGCGCGGCCTAGGCGTTCTGCTCGAACCAGAGGCGTGCCTCCTGTATCCAGTCCGATCTGGGGGTCATCGTCGATCGGGAGGAGTTCGCGATAACGCCAGATAGAGTTATTGCGCGAGCGGATGACATCACGAGTGAGCACCTTGGCGATAGCCTCGTAGTCGTATTCGACCTTGAGAGGGGCGAAGCATTCCTGACAACCGGCAATCGGGCGTTTCGGGTATTTACGGCCGCATTCACGGCAGCTTAACCCTGTAACAAAACTCATGTTTTTCTCTCCTCGATCCGGCGCGACATTGGGTTGGCCCAAAAGAAAGGGTTGACCCAAAAAAGAACCCCGCGCCATACAGCGCGGGGTTCTTCCTGAAATCCTCCGGACTGTTTAGCACATCTTTTACGTGGAGCAATTTGTCTTAAATCGCCACGCTGCCCATACTACAAAAACCCTACGCCAAACGGGCGCAGGGCTTTGTGGGACACCTGAGCTGTTTAGCACATCTTTAACGTGGAGCAATTTGCGTAAATCACCACGCTTAAAACCAGCCCAAAAATCATAGCGCGGGGCATCTGCCGCGTCAACTTTTGTTTTTGACGGATGCTATGACTGTTAGCGGCCTCCGGTAAGCTGGGGCCACATCTGCAAACTTGTCGGGAGGCTGACCGTTAAGGTTGTTCCTCGCCCCACCTCGCTTTCAACAGTTATCCGGCCGCTGTGTTTTTCGACGATGTTGTAAGAGGCGATCAGTCCAAGGCTTGCCTTGACCCGGGATCCGGTCTTGCTGAACGTGGGATCGAACAATCGCGATAGCTGATCTTCAGGTATTCCGACGCCCGTGTCGGAAAATTCGAGCTTCACGCGTCCACTCTCGGCGCGGGTTCGAATTGTAATAGTGCCCTCGCCGCGAATCGCCTGAGCAGCATTCGTAAGGAGGTTGAGGAACATCTGGTTGAGTTCACTTACATATGAAGGGACCAGAGGAAGGGCCCCGTATTCACGCACTACCTGGATTCGGTTTCCGATTCGAGTTTCAAGAAGCGTCAAAGTTGTTTCGATACCTTCATGGATGTCGATCGGTTCAAACACTGCACGGTCGATTCGAGTGAAGCTTTTCAGGCTTGTCACAAGTTTTCCAATCCTTTTGATTGCCAACTCTGTGACATGTTTGTTCTCTTCAAGACTCTCCAGTGCAGTCTGAAGGTTTCGATTTGCACGTATTTCTTCTGCCGTAGAACCGGTTTTCAATGCCATCTGGAGATCGGCCGTGCATTTCGAAACGAGGCCAACGGCGCTGTTGATTACGCCGACCGGCGTATTCAGCTCATGAATGATTCCTGCAACGATCCCGCCCAATGCCGCCATTTTTTCCGCCTGTATCAGTTGAGTTTCCGCAGCCTTCAGTTCTGACAGGAGTTCTTCGAGCTGGGTGTTTTTCTCCTGAAGCTCGACGTTCTTCAGGCGGGCAATTTCAGCCGCATGCTCCGATTTCTCGACCTCAAATTCGATTTGAAGATTCTTGACTCGGGAAACGGCTTCTTCGCCAGTGACCTCTTCTTTGATGCGGTGAAAGGTCCGATGGTGGTCCAAAGCCTTGTCCAGATTTCCGGCCAATTCGTATGCGAGAGAGAGCGCTTCGTGGCATTGGTAGACACGCGGTTTGGCTCTGACTTGCGTTGCTATTTCCAGCGCGTCGCTCAGAGTGTCGATTGCCAGGGCAGCGTCGAGTTCTTTTATTGCGAGGTGTCCGAGGTTGAGCAGGCTGGTGCTTTCGGCCTGGCGATAGCCCATGCGGCGGCGGATTTCCAGACTTTGTTGATGAAGATCTCGTGCCCTCTCATAATCATCGACGTTCTGGTAGATCGCTCCGAGATCGTTCAACGCCCGTGCTTCGCCCATGAGATTGCTTTGAGATTGGAAAATGTCCAGTGCGCGTTGGTGGTAGTCAGCTGCTTCTTCATAGTCGCCGAGCGTCTGATAGATGGTACCGATGCCGCTCAAAGTCCGCGCCTCGCCAATCGGGTTTTCCATATCTCTGAACATCTTCATGGCCCGATTTTCGTATTCCAGTGCGCGCTCGTAGTCTCCCAATTCGTGATAGCCGGCTCCGATCCCGTGGACCGTCCAGGCCTCCTCGCTTTGGTTTCCCGATTCTTTGAATAACTTCAGTGCCTTGAAAGCATTAGCCAGGGCTCGATCGTATTCGCCCATGCTGAGATCTACCTGTGCCAGAGCGGCCAGGTTTCTTCCGCGGCCCTCGGGATCTGTCAGAGCGTCAAAGAGTGACAGGGAATCCCTAAGGATCGGCAGAGCGGCGTCGTGATTGGACAGAACCATCTCAGCGAGGCCGATTGACAGTGTGCCGTAAGCAATTCCTAAGTCGTAGTCGAGGCGGCGCGCGATTTCGAGGGCACGACGGGAAATGTCCAACGCCCGCTTCGGTTCGTTGGCCCCTACCTTGCGTGCGAGCCTGACCATGAGATCCACCGTCTCCGGTGTCTCGTTTCCGCTTGAGTCGAAGGCCGCAACTCTGTCTTCAAGTTCCTGAATGTCGCTCATGTCTATCCATCGTAATTGTGGATGGTGTGTCAGTCAGCGGAAGGCACCGATCAATTATGTCACAATGGATTGGTATCCCTATAGCAGCTCGTGGCAGAAGTCTCGAGGGCCGCGTTGCGGCCAAACGGGGCTGGATTACAGGAGGCGACTTGGCGACGACCGGACGTCGCGACGACGAGACAATGCTCATTCTATTGGAAGGAGTCGGCGACTAAGAAGACGGCCCGTTTCGCCGTAACCCTTTGGACGCATGGGGGTTCGGGCCGCAGGCATCGTCCGGCATTGCTAAGGCCGGTCACGATGGGAAGACAGCGCCCGCAGCCTCGGTTTCAAACCTCGGTAGCCGCTCCTCACTTCGCGCCTGCGACCCGAAGACCTCTGCGCGCGGCCCTCGAGACTTCTGCCACGGACTGTTAGTGTAGGAACGGACACTGAATTCAGCATCTCTTTGAAATGATGGCCTGTCCGATATAGCGAAATAGGCGAAGCTGTCCCGAATTCAGTTGAAACCTTCGATCAGTAGTGTCCCAACGTTAGTTGAATAGATTCAGTTGTTTGGAGTTCTCCGAGTCTGAATCTTGATAGTCGAGGGCGGAAAGGGCCTTTAAAAGGGGCGTTTTTTCGAAAACGGTGACGCTGACGATCTGGAGAATTCGGTAGAGACTGGCGTTGACATTGAGCCGTTTTTTCACGATGGCAACAAGCAAATAGACCGAGATGGCGGTCCAGATTTGAGTCTTCAGCGCATTGGGGGTTGTGCCGTAGAACGCCTTGATGCGTAGGTGCTGTTTGATCCACTTGAAGAACAGTTCGACCTGCCAGCGGCAGCGATAGAGTTGGGCAATGGTCGCCGCTGGCAGCGCGAAATTGTTGGTCAGGAAGACGAGGTACTTGTTGTGCTCTCGATCGAGAAAGCGAATGCGGCGGAGTTTTTCTGGATAGCGCTTGCGAGAGTAAAAGCCGCGTAGGCTGATGATCTGATCGCTGAGGACTCCGGTGGACTTGTCCACATCGAGTGAATAAAGACGATTGAAGACGAAATTCTTTTTCGCGCGTGTCACGAAGAACGCCGCCGCGACACTGATTTTGTACAGGCGCCGGAAATCCAGATAACCGCGATCCATGATGTAGAAGGCTCCGGGCTCGAAGGCGAGTTGATCCAGAAGATGGAGGTCGTGAACTTTGCCGTGTGTAATCAGGATAAAGGAAGGAATATTGCCGCGCAGATCCAGAACCGTGTGCAGTTTGACAGCTCCCTTGTGCTTGCGGAAGCGTGCCCACGGGAACAGGGAAAGACACAGATCGATCGTTGTGGCATCGAGTGCGTAAACCGTCTGCTTGAGGTCGACACCGAAACTGTCGCCAACATAGAGCTCGCGAGCCATGGAGATCAGCGTCTGGGCGAAGTCGGCATAGATACGCCAATCGCGCACCTGATTCGCATTCGCAAGGGTGTTGCGGGAGACGCGGCTGCGAATGCCCATGTGATAAAGCTTCGTGCCAGCCGAACGCAGACAGGCTTCGATATCGCGCAGACTCTCCCGGTAGGTCAATTGCGCGAACGCCATGCACAGAAACTGATCCCAGCAGGAAAAACGTTGGAGTTTGTAGTTGCCACGGTAGCGATCGACGCATCGACGAAAGTCTTGACGGGGAAGAAAGTCCATCAGCTGAGAGAAGATCGTCTTGCCGGAATTCATAGGCCGCCTCCTGCCGCAAAGTCGCGGAAGGATGCCGCCAGTACGCAATCAAATTCAAATCGATTTTGGCTCTCAGCCGATCTAACATGACCATTCTCAATAACCTATGGGCGACGCCCATCTAAACGTTGGGACACTACTGACCTTCGATGGCGGTTCAGTTCATCAGTTAAGCCACCTTTGACGGATCGTCGCCAGTGACCAGGTCGTTGAGTTTGGCCTGGAGCATCCAGAGATCCTTATATCCCAGAATTCTGCGGAAGTTTTTCTCGGTATCGAGGAAGGAGGCCGCCGCCCATCGCAGGGCCATGTCGGCATTCTTCCATCGGCCCACACGACGGGTCCGGATACGCATCCCGGAGTGCGAACTGTCGATGAGGTTCGTCGACCCCAGACAACGGCGAAGAGCCGGAGACAGTTCGAGACGGTTGATGGTGAACATTTCGTCGAGTCCTTCCTTGAGACTGGCCGCAGCATCCGGATGCTGAGACCGCAACCATTCGGCTTGCTTTCGGATCCGGGCGATGCCTTCCTTCCACGGCAAGCGGAACGCGGCTTTCATGACGGAAACGACCTGCGGAGCCAATTCGTCGGGGAGCTTCGCCGCGACGTTCCGGATCTTGTGGTTGCGGCATCGCTGGACCGGATTCTGACGGCCAAAGACCTTGTCGATCGCGCTCCGCAGCGCTTTTGCGCCGTCAATGACGAACAGGTACCGCCGACCTGGATCGATGCCCCGGTCGACGAGATCCTCCAGCAGCGTGACCGCCGTGGCCGCGTTCTCGCTCGCGCCGTCCTTTATTCCCAGGACGACCTTCTCGCCGCTGGAATCCACGCCCACGGCGCAAAGCACGTGAAATTCTCCGAAGATCACGCCGTCCAGATAGATCACCAGGAACTCCCGGTCCTCGAACCGGCGTTCGCTCAGCCGCTTCAACTCCTTCCCGCTCTGCTCAACGAATTCCCGGCTCACCGACGACTTGCTGACACCGACCGTGTCGGCCATCTGGGGAATGACCCGTTCGTATTGCCGGGTCGAGACGTTCGACATCAGGATCTCCAGAACCCGGCTGCCGATCGTCCCGTTCGCGTTGATCGCCTCGTAGGCCGGGATCTCGACCTCCTGGCCTTTACCCCGCCCCTTCTTCCGAAGTCGGGGCTTTCGGACTCGCAGCTTGCGATCCGACAGCCGCACGCTGCCAGCCTGCCTGCCGTGCCAACGAATCGACTCCTTCGCCCGGCCCCGCTGCTTCTCTCCGGCCACACCCTGCGCCGACAACTGCAACACGGCCTCGATACTGGCACGTCCCAACACGTCGATCAACTCGTCGATCGCCATCCGCGACCCTTCGATCAGCTCGACCATCGGCAGCAGAATCTGCCCGTTCTCTGTCAAATATTCCGCCAACGACTGGCTGTCGTCGCGGCTCACGATTCGGTATGCTTTCATTCGGCGGTTCCTCCTCTGTAAGGTTTCCCAACCCCGATTCTACGGAGTCGGAAGGATGGAACCGCCATCTAACTTTCAACTAGAAATCGGACACCTTCAAAAAATAGGCGTCCCTCAAGATTAGGACACGACCTCCGGTACAGAAATGTTTGATCACATTCGAACTGTTCTGAAGCTTCGCCCTTCCGAAGGCCGCATAACATCACTGATGTTTCTCTACGTTCTGGGCATTCTCACTTTCCACTACATTTTAAAGCCACTCCGGGCGCGGTTTTTTCTCCAGGCGTTTCCTGCAAGCGACCTGCCCTACGCATACATCCTGACAGCTTTGTTCGCTGGGCTGGTCGCGACGCTCGTATTCCGACTGGGTCAACGCGTGTCTTTGGTTTCACTCATTACGATAACGAATGGCGGAATTGTCGGGACACTCTTCGTCTTTCGGGCAGTTATAGACGGTGAATTGGTATTCCTCCCTTACGCCTACTACGTCTACGTGCAGACGGTATCGGGTGTGGCCATGGCACAGTTCTGGCTACTGGCCGCCCGTGTCTACGATTCACGGCAGGCCAAACGTACCTACAGCCTCTTAGGGGCCGGCGCAATCACGGGTGCGGTTGTCGGCAGTGTGATACCCGGATTTCTGTCAGACCGTTTGTCTGTGGAATCGATGTTTACCGTGTGTATCGGAATCATGATCGCATTGACAGGTCTGGCCCATACCGTCTGGCGGTCTCGCAGGAAGGTTGCCATAAGTGTTGCCCGGCAAAGGGAGCGTGACACTGAACTTGACCGGTTTCGTGGGCTTTGCCGGATGGTGTCGACCTCGGGTCATTTACGCTTGATAGGTCTGTTGATCCTCTTAACCGTAATTGGGTCGCAGTTGGCGGAATGGCAGCTCAGCCAGGCGGTCCAGAGTTTCTACGGAAATTTGGGGAGAATCGAACAGGGAACGCGGATCAACGAGTTCTTCGGCCGCTTTTACCTGGTGACAAATGTTGTCGGCATGCTGCTGCAGGTCGTCGTCACCGGATTCCTCGTCCGGCGGTTTGGCATCCTGGCCGCCTCGCTTTTTCTTCCGGTCGCGCTCCTGGCGGGCGGACTGGGCGTCCTCATCGCACCCGGCCTTGCTGCCGCCACGTTCACACGCGGCAGCGATGCGGCGTTTCGGTATTCGACTAGCCGAACCAGTCTGGAACTGCTCTACCTGCCCTTGTCTCCCGTAGTCCGGGAGCGCTTGAAGGTGTTCGTCGACGTGTTCGTCGATCGAGTCGGGCGTGCAGTGGCCGGGATCCTGATCCTTTTGTTGACTAGCTCGGTGCTTCCGTTCGGACTCAGAGGAACGGCTTTCGTGATGGTCGTAGTGACCGTAGCCAGTATATTTGTTGCTGTACGTGTGCGTCGAACATACGTGGAAGAGTTTCGTCACCAACTGGAACGTAGTGAAGTGGACTTGTCGGAGATGGCGAACTCCGTTACGGATCCGGCGTCGGTTCAAATGTTGGTGGATACTTTGGGGAGCTCAGAGCAACGCCGTGTCGCTTACGCTTTGAAGCTTCTCCAGTCGAGTAAAGGTGTTGATTTCCATGTCGAACTCATTCCACTGCTCAAACATCCCTCTTCGCGCATAAGAATGGAAGCAGTGCGCACGCTCCCGGCCTTGTCGCAGGATTTCGAGAGCGAAGCTAAGCGATTGCTGCTTGACGAAGACGATGGTGTGCGTGAGGCCGCACTGGATTATCTGCTGAGGTATTCGAGTCCCGACTCGGCAGGGACGCTTGAAGCGATGCTGCATCACGAGGACGCAGCGATACAGACACTGGCCGCTTTTTGGGCGTTCGAGCACGCTCCCATGGAATTTCGCGCCCCACGTGAAGTTGTCGATGGCTTGCTGGCGATGGATGGAATTCGATCTCGCTCAGCAGGGATTCGGTTGGCATCGCGGTTGGAAACATCCGAAGCCAACAGGATTCTCGAACGGCTGCTGATGGAATCAGACGGTGAACTGACGGGGGTCGCGGCGGGTGCGGCGGCGCGGATCGGCGCAATCCCATTGGTGACGCGGATCATTGAATTGCTTGCCGAAGCTCGGTCGCGCAAACACGCCAAGCAAGCGCTGGTTCGGTACGGCCGAGCTATTGCACCCCAGTTGGGTGAGGTACTCAGCAACGAGACTGGAAACCTGCTCATACGGCGAGAACTTCCGTGGGTGCTGGCACGCATTGGCGGTAGCGAAGCTGCCGAAGCTCTTCTGAGGAACCTCGGAGTCGAGGATCGAATGTTACGCTATCGCGTGGTGAAGGGTCTAAATCATCTTCATCGCTTCGAGCCGAATCTGCCATCGCCAAGTTCACTGATTGCGGCGCAAATCTTTCGTGAAACTCAAAACTATTATGAAGCTCTGCTCTTGTCGCGAACACTTGGCGAAAAGACGAGCTTGTTGGGTCGTGCAATCGACGAACGCCTGGATAGAGATATGGAGCTGATCTTCTGTTTGATCGGGCTCCAGTACCCGCAGAAGGATATCTATTTCGCCTATAGCGCCATCCGTGGCGATCACGTTGGCCGGCGAACGGCTGCCCTGGAGTTCATAGACAACGTTTTGAAAGCCGACCTTAAATCTATTATTCTCCCGCTCTTAGAAGACGAACCGACGGATCATATTATTGATCAGGCCGCGCGACGTTACGCTATTCGTATCGGAGATATTCAAGACGCCCTGAACAGGGTGTTGGAGCAGTCCGACAGCTGGTTGACAGCGTGTGCCCTTTACGAAATCGGTGTGCGGAATATTGATGAAATGATCGAGAGTTGCCGTCGTTTGACCCGTCACAACGACTCGATTGTGCGAGAATCGGCTTACTGGGCGCTGGGACGGCTCGAAGTCAAAGCTGAAGGTCTCGGGTGAATCGATGACGATAATTGAACGCGTGTTTCTGCTGCAGGGCATCGAGTTATTTGCAGATGTCGCGACGGAGCAGTTGTCATTTCTGGCAGCAATCGCCGAAGAAAAGACCTTCGATGCTGGAAAGACGATCTACAACGAAGGCGACGCGCCCGACGGGCTCTACGCCGTCATTTCAGGCGCGGTCCGGATGGAACGTTTAGAGGAAGGTATCGACACCATCAGTTCGAACGGCGCTTTCGGAGTATGGGCATTGTTCGACGACGAGCCAAGATTGACCTCAGCTCTGGCGCTGGAGGAAAGCCAGGTTTTGTTCGTGTCACGCGAGGCATTCTACGAACTCTTGTCCGATCACGTGGAAATTGTAGAAGGCCTGTTCAAGCAGCTTGTATACAGACTGCGGCGTCTCGCGTCGAACGTAGAGGTGTCGTTGAAATGAGCTCTGACCGCAAGGTAATGCTCGTCGCTGCTGAGCACACGAACCCTGAACAAGTTGAGCGTACTCTGATCGATGGGAACTTTGAAGTTACAAGGTTGTCAGCGGCAGGAGCCGTAAAAGCTCAAACGGAATCCGACCCGGAAGGAGTCATCGTAGTCGTCGAATCCGATGGGCAGCGACCGAAAGTTGCAGAATTTCTCAACCGCCTCGGCCACGGCAGCGATCCTCCTCCAATCGTTATTATTGGGAGTGAGAAACAAGTTCCCGGCGCAGCTCAAAATGTACGATTCGTAGAACGTGTTGAAGCTGGAGACGCGGCACGGCTGCTCGATGCGGTCAATCGGGGGGTTCAGTTTCGTGCGCTCCAGTTGGGATATCGGGACGCTCA
Organism: Terriglobia bacterium; assembly: GCA_965218085.1. GTDB lineage: Bacteria > Acidobacteriota > Terriglobia > 20CM-2-55-15 > 20CM-2-55-15. The sequence continues at coordinate 3,378,494 of CBDCKF010000002.1, forward strand.
GGCGAGGCTGATACACGCGGATCGTCTGGCAACGTTGGGAAGCATGTTGGCTGGATTGGCCTATGAAATCAAGACGCCATTAGGGGCCATTCGAGGCAATAACGATCTCATGGAGACCGTGGCCACAAGAGTTCGAGACCGTTTGGGTATGCTTGCCGCAGAGCATCCGGACCTCAAATCCGAGTGCGAGAGGACATGCGAGGTGCTAGACGATTCCGTTCGAACGAACAGAATGGCGATTGAACGGCTCCTGGAAATCGTGAAAGGTGCTCGCAACATCGCGAGAGTCGACGATGGCAAGGAGGCCATGGACGTTCGCGCGGGAATTGAAAGTTCTCTGATCCTTTTGGAGCACGAGCTGAAAGGTCGCATCGAATTGATTCGAGAGTTCGCCGATGTGTCCGACTGCATGTGTCTTCCGGGACAGATCAGCCAGGTTCTGCTCAACTTGCTGGTCAACGCCTCGCAGGCGATCGAGGGTCGAGGAACCATTCGGATCCGAACCTGGGAAGAGAATGGCTCCGTTCAAGTTTCCATTTCTGATGACGGCCCGGGGATATCTGAAGACCTTCAAGAACGGATTTTCGATGCAGGGTTTACAACGAAACCGTCCGAGGTGGGTTCGGGCCTGGGACTTTCAATCTCCAGGCGTATCGTTCAGAATCACGGAGGCAGTCTCGAAGTGAAGAGCCGCCCGGGATCGGGAACAACATTTACGATGAGTCTACCGAGGATATCCCAGAGTGAGTGAGAACAACGACAAACCGACTGTACTCATCGTCGATGACGAGGAAATGGTCACGGTTTCCCTTAAGAACCTGTTCCGTCTCCATGACGATTACCGCTTGCTGACCGCAACAGTTCCGGAAGAAGCCCTGGACATGGCTCACGAAGAGGCCATCGACCTGATTATCAGCGACTATATGATGCCCTCGATGGACGGAATTACCCTCCTCGGTAAGTTCAAGGCTATCCGGCCGCAGGCCATCCGGATCCTATTGACGGGATATTCGGACAAGGACAGCGCGATCCGAGCCATCAATGAGGTAGGCCTTTTCCAGTTTATTGAGAAGCCCTGGGACAACGACTTCGTACGGATGGTTGTTCGAAATGGTCTCGAAAAGCGACGGTTGATTCGAAATATCGATGAGAAAATACAAGAGCTATCCAGCGCGAATTCAAATCTGAAATCCATCCAGACCGACTTGATCCGAGCCTTCATGTAAAGCTTGAACTTTCCGAGCGAATAAGGCAGTACTCAGCTACTCATCGTCTTCTTCGGCGCGAAATCCGATACGCTCGAACGGGTTGAAAATACTGGAAGCGATGTTCATGAGGTGTGCCGCGATTCGTTTGAGATAGCGGGTGTACAAGGCTGTTGCGACTGCGTCCGTTGAAGAGATGTCCGGATCCTGTGAGCCAATCAGATTGTTGACGATTTCGTCGCATTTTCGAAGTATCCACCAATTGCCCTCCACCAGCGCCCGTGCTCCCTGAGCGTCTGAAGATTTAAGCATCGGTAGGATTTTTCCGTATACCTCTCCAACACCGACTTCAATTTTTGCGAGTTCTTCGTTGTAACGACCCCCTGTGAGGCGCGTCGGATGACCGGCGGCAAGATCCTTGATGTTCTTGGTGTAGTCTCCGATCCGTTCGATATCGATCACGATGCTGGTTAGAATCAAACCGGGAATCATATTGGCACCACCTGTAATCGCCAGGTGTTTCAAAACTTTGTGCCGTACGTCCTGTTCATACTTGTTGATCTTCTGATCCATTGCATAAATATCCACGCCGACATCTGCGGAGTCGCTCTGGCGCAACGATTGGACCGAGACCGTAAACATCTGTCTCGTGATTTCCAGCATCACGTGGGAGTCTTCGAACGCACGTGTGAGCGAATTTGCCGTGCGCCACAGCTCAATCAGTTCCTTGAATCGGAGCATTGCTAGGTCACCCCATCAGATAGATTAGCGTTAGCGGAATCAGAAAAAATAACGTAACCACGTAGACAAACGGAACCAATCTCGAGCGCGTGGCGAGTTCCGCCATCCTATTAGCACAATAGATTGGGAATCCTCGTATGGGCCAAATAATAACGATGCCACACACATTGAACAAAATGTGTGCGAAAGCGACGGTGACCGCGGCGGAGTTCCCCGTGACCAGTGCAGCAAGCATAGCCGTAATAGTTGTTCCCAGATTCGCTCCGAGAGTCATGGGGAAGATCTGGCGGAGAGTCAGGATGCCCGCGCCCGCCAACGGTACGGCAAGCGATGTTGAAATCGAACTGCTTTGAACCATGATCGTCAGGACAACACCGAACAGGAATGCGCGTATCGCTGTCCTGAATAGCACCGTATCGAAAAACGCTTCAACGCGCTCGACAACCAATATTTTCAGGTTGGCAATGATATAGCGAAGCGCAAGAAACAGGAGCACGATTGATATCAGCAACATGATCGTGCCGGACTCACCCGAGGCCCTGGCGATCAATTCTGCCACGGGATCAACAATCAGTTTGATCGGGTTGACCAGAGTAAAGCCCCCGGAACTTCGGAGCCATCCCTCAAGAACCGTGGACAGCCGTCCCAGAAAGTTCGTCGTGAGCTGGAGAGGAAACAGGATCACTACAGCGAGAACGTTGAAGAAATCGTGCACTGTGGCTGCCGCGAAAGCCCGCCGAAACTCCGCTGGACGCGATACGTGGCCCAGCGATACCAGAGTGTTAGTGACGCTGGTTCCAATGTTGGCCCCGATGATAATCGGTATTGCTCCAGCAACTGTCAGCGCGCCTCCGGCAACCAGACCGACGGCCATCGACGTTGTCGTGGATGAGCTCTGGACTAGGCTCGTTGCCAGGATGCCGATGAAAATTCCGACAAAGGGATTGGCAGTTGTTGTGAGCAACTGTTCGGCGAACCCTCGCCCGAAAAACTGAAACGAGTCGCCCATCAAGGTAATGCTCAGGAAGAACACGTACATCAGCAGCAGCAGCAGTCCGAGCCGGACCGGGCGGGGTAGGGAGTCCTGTTGATCGAGGACGGTTGACACCGGTTAGATAGGCCTTCTCATTAGTGGGTATTTTATTCACACGGCCGGTTCGGCAGTCCATTTTCTGGGCCAACGATCCGCACCGGGTCAACTGTGATTTGAGTTCATGCTACCGAGCATATAGTCAGGACTGGTCCACCGATTCTGGAAGATTATCACTGAAGGTGATGTGCCCTGCAGCGTGGTTCGAGACAGGTCCGTATCAGCGCAGGGATCCGATCAGAAAACCTTTCAACATCTGCAGTCCAACGAGAAGGATCATCGGCGAGAAGTCCAGCCCGCCCATGGGCGGGAGGGCCCGGCGGATAGGCCCGAGCACCGGGTCGGTCATGCTGTTGACGAACTGGGAAACGGGGTTGTCGTGTGGAAGCTGAACCCAGGAGAGAATGACGGCAACCAGGACGACGAGTGAGTACAGATCGATGATGTTGATCAGGATCATGATTTTATCAAACGGGTGAGTTCAGGAATTGTGGAGGACGCCGGTGATCCGTTGCCTGTTCATAGGCAAAGGCCAGTCCCAGAATAAGGGCTTCGGTCCATGGGCTTCCGAAAAACGAGATGCCAACGGGTAGCTCTCCCAGAAATCCCATCGGAACCGTGACGCTTGGATAGCCTGCTACCGCTGCCGGCCGGCTACTAGAGCCGGTCCTCGGGTCGCCGTTGGCGTGGTCGGTCACCCATGCGGGGTCACCCGTGGGACTGATGATCGCATCTAGGTTGTGCTCGGCCATAACCTGGTCGATGCCTTCGCGCCGCGAATAGCGGCGGTTGTTTTCGAGGGCATCGATATACGCTTGCTCTCTCAAGGACCCCATTTGCTGGGCTTCAATCAGAATGTCCTGGCCAAAGTATGGCATTTCACGCTCGATGTTTGCCGTATTAAATTCAATGATTTCGGCCAGGGATTTTACGGGAGCGTCCGGTCCCAGCGATTCCAGATACTGGTTCATTCCCGATTTGAATTCGTAGAGCAAGACTTCGAAACTCGTGTCGCCATACTGATCCATGTTGGGGACGTCTGTCGGATCCACGATGTCGGCTCCCTGGTTCCGCATTATTTGGATTGCACGTTCGAATACATCCCAGACTTCTGAATCAAAGTTGAAATTACGGGCCACGCCGATGCGGGCCCCATCAAGTCTTTCCCTATCGAGAAACGGCATGTAGTCGGTTTCAGAGCGCGGGGCGCTGCCGCCAGTGGCCGGATCCCGAGGATCGACACCGGTCAGCGCGCCCAGTAGCAGGGCAGCGTCCGCTACGGTTCGCGTCATAGGTCCTGCGGTATCCTGGCTCGCTGCGATCGGAATGATCCCCGATCGGCTGACGAGACCCACAGTCGGCTTGACTCCGACAATTCCGTTTCGCGAAGACGGGCACACGATGGAACCGTTGGTTTCGGTGCCGATGGCCAGTGGGGCGAGGTTTGCCGAGACGGCGACCGCCGAACCCGAGCTGGAACCACATGGGTTATGGTCCAGCACGTAAGGGTTGCGGCATTGCCCACCCCGCCCGCTCCAGCCACTGGAGGAACCGCGTGACCTGAAGTTGGCCCACTCACTGAGGTTGGCTTTACCGAGGATGACGGCTCCGGTGGCGCGCAATCGCTGCGCCACGAAGGCATCCCGGGGAGGCATTGAGCCCTCGAGGGCCAATGACCCTGCGGCTGTGCTCATCAGGTCTGCTGTGTCGATATTGTCCTTGACCAGGACGGGAATGCCATGGAGCGGCCCCCGCGAGCTCCCCGTGCGGCGCTCTAAATCAAGGATATCGGCAGTTTCCAGTGCTTCAGGATTCGTTTCGATAACGGCCCGCAGTTCAGGTCCGGCCGTATTCAGTCGGGCAATCCGGTTCAAGTAGAGTTCGGTGATCGAACGGGACGTCATTTCCCCGGACACCATGTTGGCTGTGAGTTCGGCTACGGAGAGTTAGTCCAATTCGAAAGCAGGAAGCGGGCTGCTGTTCTGAGGGGCGCTGTTTTCCTGTTCCCTTGCCCCGCAGCCGGTGGCAAAACCTGCGCTCCCAAGCACGATCGAAACAATGAACTGTCGGCGAGTAACCACGTTTCGTCTCGGTGTCAACGAAGGGAATCGACCTGCATTCTCGAAGCAATCGCTTCCAGAGTGTGGACTCCTTCGGCGTGAATCACGAAGCCGTAGCGGCGTTTCGGATCGGCTTCGCGAATCAGCGTACGATCCGAACCGAGAATTCTCTCAATTGTAGCTTCTATCGGAGGACGGAGCAGGCGATCGGTCTCATCCGTATTGGGTGTATCGAGCCTGTCATTGAACGAAAGCTCCCAGAAACCGGGTCGTGGCGCGAGATCCTGGGGATACTCCGGTTCGGAAGTAAGCGCCTCAGTCAGAGCCAGGCATCGTCTGAAGGTTTCCATCAAGCGATCCTCGGACGTCCCCTCCAGGTCCTGCTTGTTGGCGTAAAGGATTCCGGGTCCCGGATCGGCCAGATCGAGCCCAAGGTTTCCTTGCTTTCCGATCATCATCACGCCGGGTCCTTTGGCAACGTGAGCATAGTCGGCCAGATCGACCCACCGGCTTGGGTGAGCGGCATCTTCCCGCCAGCGGGCAAAAATATCGAGGAACGGGTCCAGTGCGATCTTCTCCCCGGCGTCGGTGAATAGCTTGACGTTGATTCTTTGCAGTTCCATGTAGATTCCTACGCCTTCGTGTAGGTGTTTTGTGCCTGTTCGAGGAAGAGCGCGGCTTCCTCGATCCGACGCCTGGCATCATCGGCGGTGAATTCGGCGCCGATTTCCTGAGTGGTTCTGAAGAAATTTTCAGCGAAGGGCTTGTGGAAGCGACCGGTTTCATAGAATCTCTTTCGGAACTCAGCGACGCAGTCGTAGTTATCCGACAACAGCAGGCCTTCTGTCGACAGCAGCGCGTCCGCAGCTTTCCTTGTCGCGTTCATCGCCCCCTCGGCTGCTTCCTGGTAGCGTTCACCATCCAGTGCCAATGTGGCCTCGAAAACGAGTCGATCGGCTTCTTCGAGCATGAATTCCGCTTGATCTACCATCGCTCCCGCACATTCGCCAACGCCCGTTTCTTTGTGGTACTCCCATGATTGCCGGTTATCGATGTAAAGTTCGGGTGCCGACTCGTAAGTCTGAAGCGTGAGCTCTTCTATTTCCGATTTCAAACGTGCTTTGCCCAGCCGCCCGACGAAGCGGGAAAAGGTCTCTCCCTCCTGTTTCTCCGCAGTATAGAGAGCGGTCAAGCGTTCGACGACGCGGGGCGCGTTCCGCGCGGGGACCTTGGCTGTGACGAGTCCGTACGAGTCTGCATTGTGGTCGGTTGTACCGCCGAGAACGACCTGAAAGACCGGGGCTGTGAAGGCGCCTTTGCGCTGAACCGAACCCAGAAATCCGATATCGGCAATATGGTGCTGACCGCAAGAGTTGAAACACCCGCTGATCTTGATCTTGATATCCTCCCGATGGGAGGTCTCTTCCATGCCGTTGTTGAATTTTTCATCGAAGACCGCGGCCAGGCCTCGGGATGAGGTTATGCCGAGCTTGCAGGAATCGGTGCCGGGGCAGGCCGTGATATCGGCGAGCCGGGCCGATCCAGTGCGATTCAGGCCGATTCGTTTAAGGTCCGCGTACAAAGCCGGCAGGTCGGCATTCGAGACCCAGCGGAGAAGAAGGTTCTGTGTCACTGTCGTCCGAACCGTATCGCTGATGTAGTTTTGGCAGACCCTGGCCAGTTCCCTCAGTTGGTCCGCTGTGATATCCCCCAGAGGAAGAAATACTTCGACCATCGAGTAACCATCCTGGGCCTGCGGGCGGACGTTCGTGTCGAACCAAGTCTTAAGCTCAGGAGTCGTCAACAGGCCGGGGGTCAGCGTAGATCCCGGTTTCAGCGGCTGTTCGATTCGGGTGGCAGCCGTAGCGATCGCGGTTTCCCACTCCGCGTCTACGGGCAGCTTTTCACGTTCTTCCTCAACCAGCCGGCGGAACTCGTCGATCCCGAGTATGTTCACCAGGAACTTCATGCGTGCCCTGTTCCGGTCATCTTTTTCACCGAGGCGCGCAAACACCCGGGACATTGCCTGCGCCAGCGGCAGCATCTGATCCGCAGGAATGAAGTCGCTATAGAGTTTCGCCTGGTGGGGAATTGCGCCGAGGCCACCACCGACATAAACCTTAAATCCGTGAATCTTCTTACGGCCTTCTTCGCGGATCGTTGCCACTGCGCCGATGTCATGCATCTTTGCCAGACCGCACGGTTTATCTGCGCATCCGGAGTAAGCAATCTTGAACTTACGTCCAAAATTCTGTGCGTCGGGGTGGCGTAGAAGGAAAGCTGCCATTGCGAGGGCGTGGGACGTCGGATCGAATTCTTCACTCGAGCACACACCCGCTTCCGGGCATCCGGTAACGTTACGGACAACATTGCCGCAGGCTTCGCGCGTTGTGATTCCCACCTCAGCCAATCGCCGCATCATGTTGGGTGTGTCGTCGATGTCCACGAAGTGGTACTGGATGTCCTGACGTGTTGTGATGTGGCTAATTCCGTCGGCATATTCCTCGGACAAATCAGCCAATCGGATCATCTGTTCGGCGGTGAGCATTCCGAGCGGTATCTTGATCCGCTGCATCTGGACGCCTTCCTGACGCTGCCCGTAGACACCGTGCCGCAGTCGGAACTCAAGAAAAACCTTTTCCGACATTTGCCCGGTCTGGACGCGCTTGAGTTGAGTCTCGAAGACATCGATTTCGTCTCGGATGTCTTCGGGAAGATGTGCCCATCGATTTTTTGGATTCGGGATTTCGGCTGGGATCTCGGTTGTCGCCATGGTCGGCTGCTCCGTTTGTTTACGATTTGGCGGTCTATTCTATACTAAATTAATCCAGTTTATCCAAAAACACCCCGTCCAAGCCTCCGATCGAGGGAGGTGGATAGCTTCGGAACGCCCGATAGTGATCCTTAAAATACTGATAAATAAGAGTATTACCTATCTGGTTCAGGCGAGCTCCCGGGATGATTGTATTCTTGACTAACATAATAAAGTAACTATAAAATCAAAGGTCGATCGTGAGACTCCGTGAGCCTTATTAGGGTGTCTTACTCTTTCAGATTGCGACCGAGGATCACACAGTTTGGATTTCAATATTCTACTACCGGTTGCGGGATTCGCAGTCGGCGTTATTGTGGGGATGACCGGTGTGGGTGGTGGGGCGCTCATGACGCCTGCCTTGATCTTCGGATTGGGGATCACGCCTGTCGTCGCCGTAGGCACGGATTTGATGTTTGCGGGCATGACCAAATCGATCGGGGTTTACGCACATCGAGTCGCGGGAAACATCGACTGGACTGCCATGCGCCTGCTTGCCTGTGGAAGCATCCCTGCGACGATCGGCTCGATAATAATTCTGAAACGTATTTCATCGCTCGAGGTCTTGAACGCTGCAGTCTTACCGATTCTTGGGGGTGCCCTGTTGCTGACCGCCCTGGTTGTTGTTTCGCGAGGCCGGATCGCGGCCGTTGCCGTGCGACTATCGGGGCGTTCAAGTCCTGTCGGGCCCGCTTGGATCATTTTTTCAGGTGCGACGCTGGGGTGCCTTGTAACCCTGTCCTCTGTCGGTGCCGGTGCACTGGGAGTGGCGGTGCTCATGATCTGCCGGCCGTCAATGCAGTCGAAGCAAATTGTCGGGACGAATCTGGCACACGCCTTACCTCTGGCACTGATCGCTGGCGCTGGACACTGGACTTTAGGAACGGTCGATTTTGGACTTCTGGTTGCGTTACTGATTGGGTCTATCCCCGGAATCTATCTGGGGAGTTCATTGACGGGCCGGGTTCCGGAATCCATCTTACGAGCCCTGCTGGCCACGGTCCTTGTGGCTGCCGGTTTGATGTGCATTCTCTGAGATGTGCATTCTCTGACATGATGAAAAATCCAGGTGTTTCCAAAGGCGTGATTTCCCGGCTGACGGGGGCTGCTGCGACCGTTCTTGGCGAGATTGTGGAGTCGTCATCACCCGCCGGGTTTGCGTCCAGTTTCGGCGCCGAAGACATGGTGCTTCTCGATCTGATTGCCAGCCACGCACGTCAGATAGAGGTTTTCACGCTCGACACAGGCAGGCTTCCCGAAGAGACCTACAGGCTGATGTCCAGGACGCGGAAGCGTTATCGGGTTCCCATCCGTGTCTATTGTCCCGAAACCGCTGCCTTGGAAACCTATGTCGAGAGGAACGGACCGGACGCTTTCTATCAGAGTATCGCGCAGAGGCGTGAGTGCTGCCACATTCGGAAGGTGGAGCCTTTGGGGCGGGCGCTGGAAGGGAAGAAGTCGTGGGTGACGGGGCTGAGGCGAGATCAGTCGCCGACGCGTGAAAACCTCGACGTCAAAGTTTGGGACGATAGCAATGGCCTGTACAAGTTCAACCCTCTTCTGGAATGGAGTGTGGACGAGATTTGGACGTATATCCACGAGAACGAGGTCCCCTATAACAGTCTCCATGATGCCGGTTATCCCAGCATCGGCTGTGCCCCATGCACGCGTGCGGTTGAACCGGGTGCAGACATCCGTTCCGGTCGCTGGTGGTGGGAGAGTGCTGATTCCAAGGAATGCGGCCTGCACGCGGCCAAGTCATATTGATGTCGGACGTGAAAGCATATTCGAGCCATCTCGACGTTCTTGAAGACGAATCGATCTTCATCCTCCGTGAGGTCGCCGCGGAATTCAGGAACCCGGTTATTTTGTACTCGATCGGTAAGGACTCCAGTGTTCTCGTTCATCTTGCGAGGAAAGCGTTTCATCCCGCTCCGATACCCTTTCCTCTGCTCCACATCGATACGGGCTACAAGTTCAAGGAAATGATCGAATTTCGCGATCGTTTTGCCGAATCGATCGGAGCCCGTTTGATCGTGCACCGTAACGAAGAGGCGATCGCCGCCGGAGCCCACCCCCTGAAGCTCGGTGTGGCGCGTTGCTGCGGACAGCTCAAGACGGGCGCGCTGCTTGAAGCGCTGGAACAGCATGAATTCGACGCGGCTATAGGCGGTGCCCGGCGCGATGAAGAACGTTCGCGTGCGAAGGAGCGCGTCTTTTCTTTTCGGGATGCCTTTGGCCAGTGGGATCCGAAGAATCAGCGTCCGGAGTTGTGGCATCTGTTCAACACCCGTGTGTTCGAGGGAGAGAGCATGCGCGTGTTTCCCCTCTCAAACTGGACCGAATCCGACATCTGGCACTACATCCAGAGAGAAGAGATCCCGATCGTGCCTCTGTATTTCGCCAAGGAAAGGGAAGTCGTTCGCCGGGGCGTTAACCTCATTCCGGCGGATGACGTGGGGAATCTCAAGGACGGGGAAGAGGCGATGACGATGTGTGTCCGTTTTCGGACGCTCGGTTGTGCTCCCTGCACGGGAGCCGTGGCCTCGGAGGCGACAACGCTGAATCAGATCGCCATCGAGGCGGACGCGGCGATCAGGAGCGAGCGTGAGACGCGCGTCATCGATCACGGCTCGAACACGATGGAAGACAAGAAGAAGGAAGGTTACTTTTGAAAGCGACGGCGACTGCAGCCGGTATCGATCAAGTCAAACTACTGCGGCTGACCACGGCCGGCAGTGTGGATGACGGCAAGTCTACTTTGATCGGACGTCTCCTGGTGGATACCAAGGGGGCTTTCGAGGATCAGATCGCCGCGGCTCGTGACTACAACGAACAAAGGGGCGGGCGGGGAATCGACTTTGCGCTCCTGACCGACGGTCTGAAGGCGGAGCGGGAGCAGGGCATTACGATCGATGTGGCCTACCGGTACTTTGCGACGCCGAAACGACGCTTCATTATTGCCGACACGCCGGGACACGAACAGTACACGCGCAACATGGTTACAGGCGCGAGCACTGCAGAGCTTGCGCTGATTCTTGTGGATGCGAGAAACGGCATGGTGATCCAGTCACGCCGCCACATTTGCATTGCCCATCTGCTTGGCATTACCGATTTCGTTATCGCGATCAATAAAATGGATCTCGTGGACTATTCCGAGTCCGTCTATACAGAGATCAAAGAGCAGTTCGTTGACTTCTTCAACCGGCTGGGTGTGCGTCACGCGCGCGCACACAATGCCTGGTATGTTCCGGTGTCTGCGACGCACGGGGACATGGTTACGGTCCGGGGTGATCGGATGCCCTGGTATCGGGCCGAGACCTTGCTCGAGTTGCTCGAGTCTGTCGAACCTGCAACGGATGTCCCCACATCAGGAGTCCGCTTTCCAGTCCAGATGGTGTCCCGCCCGCAGACGAAAGAGTTTCCCGATTTCAGAGGATATATGGGCCGTCTGGTATCGGGGCACATTGCGGTTGGAGACACGATACAGGTTTTGCCCTCAGGCTTAACGAGCACAATCGGGAGTATCGTCAGCTTCGAGGGTGAGCATGACAGTGTGGAGGCACCTCGGTCGGCAACCCTGACGCTGGAAGACGATATCGATATTTCACGCGGGGACCTGATTGTGAGCGATGGGGACGATCCGAGAGTTATCTCCGAGTTCGCTGCGACCGTCTGCTGGATGTCAGACACACCCTTAGAGAAAGGCACGAAGTATCTGATCAAACACAACTGCCGGACGACAAAGGCTTTGGTTTCCAATATTGATCACACGATTGACGTCAACACACTTCAGACCGATTCGGGGGAGCGCCCTTTCGAAAAGAACGCTATCGGTCGTGTCCAGTTTAAGACTTTACAGCCCCTGGTCTGCGACGCATATCGAACCAACCGGGCAACCGGCGCATTCATCCTGATCGATCCCGCCAACAACGAGACTCTCGCCTGCGGTATGATCGACCTGCCGCGGGACGGATTTGCTCCTAACATTTAGTCTGTTTTCAGGATATGAGCGCTCTCCCCAAAGCGGGATGGTCATTGATTAAATTGAAAAGCGGTATCAGATCGATTTCATAGAGCGAGATTGTCAATCATTGGCTCAAGTTGAATTGGCCCATAAACCTAAGTGTTTATTTCGAGGCGAAGACCGAATTTCAGAGATCGGTGTCCGTCCCCGAACTTGAATTCCCTTGGGAGTAACGACGATGGCACGAGTGGATTGGAGTTATCATCGGCCCGCTTGAAAGACCTGTGGACGGACGCAGGAGTTTCTTGCGCAGAACGATGTTGAAACCAAAGTAGAAGTGAACGCCCGCAAAGTGGCTGTTCCCGAAGCGGAAGTCCTGGATCTGATCCATCAGGTCAACAAGATCTATGCCTGTGTCGGTAAGAAGGTCGTCTTTTTCGACCTCAAAAAACAGAAACCCGGCCAGGAAGAACTCTTCAAGGCCGTGTGTCGCAACGGGAAGCTTCGCGCTCCCGCGCTTCGAAAAGGAAAAACACTGATCGTCGGATTCGACGAACCTACTTACGTCCGCGTGTTTAGCTGAAAAAATCGTTACGGGCAAGAGTAGTTCGGGGAGGGAGACCGAATTTCAGAGATCTGTCTCCGTAACCAACTACTGCTGCGCACCCGCTTCAGATTCTTAGGAGTCATTCGAGGAAAGCGCTTAGGTCGGGTCTGAGAGGTGAGCGAAAGATTGAGAGGCCTGACTGCGTTTGGTTCTCAATCCCGGTAGGAGGTGAGATCGCTCGCACCCCCTCCGGACAGAACGGCTCGTACCGGCCAGGTAAGCCGCTCCTCGATCAGCGAGTAAACTCCAGTTTAAGATTCCGCTCCGTGTAGTCATGGAGAAAGACAAGTCCGTGGCGGCGGAACCACTCCAGACTTAGGACGAAGCGAACTTCCCGTCGCAGGACGGATTGCCACGCACTCATCCGCATCCAGGTGCGGTGGGCGTAATACATCGGTGCCCCAGCTCGAATCATCATCCGTTGGAACTTGGCCGGCTTCTTCCATTTCTTTAACTGCATGGAACGGAGTCGGCTTCGGATGAATGCATCCAGCTCTTGGAATATCTTACGGAACTCCTGGATGCGATTGTACCCGACCCAGCCTGCAAGATATTCGTTGAGACCGGCAATCACCTGGGACATCGATTGCCCGTTATTCCGCCGTGTCCGGGATCGGACCTCTTGCACAAAGCGCTTGCGCGCCCGTGTACTGACCCGAATCTGGCCCCGCAGGATCTGGAATCCGACAAACTCCACATCCTTCATCGGCGCCACCCGGCTCTTGTCCCGGTTGACGTGCAATCCGAGTTCATCTTCGAGGAGTCGAGTTATGCTCTCCATCACCCGTCGAGCTGCCCGCTCGGTCTTTAACAGGATGACGAAGTCATCGGCCCACCGGCTGAACCGGTGGCCCCGCCGCTCCAGTTCCTGGTCGAGCTCGTTGAGCACGATGTTGGATAGGATCGGCGAGACCGGGGAGCCCTGTGGACATCCCTTGTCCGTCTTCTCGACGACACCCTCTACTTCAACTCCCGCCTTCAGCGCCCGCGCCACCATCGTCACGAGCCGCTCATCCTGGATCTTCCGTCGAATGAGCTTCAGGATCAGGTTGTGAGGAATCTCGTCGAAGAAGCTCTCAATGTCCAGCGATGCACACCACTCGTAGCCTTCCACCACCGCTTTCCGTGCATGGCGGATGGCCTGGTGTTGGCTCTTCCCAGGTCGAAACCCGAAGCTGGACCGGCTAAAGTCACCTTCAAAGATCTCCGTCAACACTGTGTGGAGACTTTGACTGACTACGCGATCCATGACCACGGGTATACCCAACTTCCTCTTCTTCGGACTGCCCGGCTTGGGGATCAGGACCCGCCTTGCGGGCTTGAAACGGTATGTCCCGGCTTCCAGCTTTGCCTGAATTCGTGCGAGAAGCTCGTCTTCTCTCTCCTGGAAAGCGTCCACCGACATGTTGTCTACTCCGGCTGAACCGGCGTTGGCCCGAACCTGCTGCCATGCCCGGTAGAGTCGCCCCGGGTTGTAGACCCGTTCCATGGCTCCAACAACTTTCACTTCACTTTCTCCGTGACTCTCTACCGCCAGGAATGGCCGGGGATGGTTGGTATTGGCGCCGGGCCCGGACTGCTGCTAACCTCGCCGGGCCTCCGGTTCGGTGCTCGCGCGGAGCTCGCTGCCCCCATCGGTTTGCTAGGCCCTAAATCCACCCACTGAATCGACTTCCTGATGGTGTCACTCTCGCCTCTCGTCCATGACTTCCCACCGCCGGATAGCGATCTCCGGTGGCCCGGGTCTTCCCGGTCGTCAGGGTTTTCTCCTCCGCTCTGTTACCAGGCTTCATCGGCCCTGAGTCTTCAGTACTACCCATGGATCTGCCACCCTCTGCTTCCTCCCCGCTCCGGGGTCGCCGTTCGCGGTTTGGTTTTCAATACCGGGTCTCGGCGGACTGGATAACCCAATGTCCTTTGAGCGTCTGGGTGGACGCACCCACCGTGGGTCCCGATATCGAAGCAATAGGGCTTCCCGGGGTAAGACACGCAACCCCCTCGTATACCGTCCGGCTTCAGCTCCCTTCGGTGACTACGGTCGGATATCGGGACTCGCTCTCTTACGCCTGCTCGTCCCCCTCCGGGCACCCATCTAGCCGGTTCGCTGTTCGCTACGTACACGAGTTCTGCCTCATGCTTCTTCCGGACGCCCCATCTCTGAGACTGCCCTTGCCTTGTTGGTGTTCGCCTTCCGTCCGATCACGGTGGCTTTCCTTCCTTCAGTTGGCGTGCCATGCCCGGCACACATCAGGTACCGCCCGCTGAGCGGGCGGTATGACGAAGGCCCCCCGAGGGGGCCTATAAGGGCATCCTTGCTTCCAGCCTTCTGGCCATCACAATCCACCTGTCGCTTTCGCCCGATGACGTGGACGCCGAGTGACACGATCGATGCGATACAATCCGTCGTGGGACTGGCACTGCCATTCGCCAATGACGGTCTCCTTCAATTCGCAGGTGGTGGTTCGTTGATGGAGACCGTCTACCAGAACTGCACGACGGGACGGTCGAACCTCTTCGAGTCTCACCGCCAGAGGCGGTGGCTTACCGTTGTGAGTTAGTGGTCGGTGGACTGAAAGCGAAAACCCATCCATCTCTGACGTAATTGAGTTCCGAGACCGTACCACTCTCCGAGACTGCGAATACTCGAACCTCTGTGAGGTCCCGGTCGCCGAACCTCGCCAATGGTAGCTCAAAACGAAAGCCCGGTGTCAATGAAGCCCATTCTTCGAAATCCGCTGCTACGTCCGGACGTTCCGTTCGAGGCGTTCCAGAATGGACCAGCTCTTGGTTCTGAAAAACTAGGACTGTAGCTCCCTCGGGTTGTGTAGCGTCCACCGCCCATCCGCTGATTGATACTGTTTCGCTCTCTTCGTTCAAGTCCATTCTCACGTATCCGAATGCGTCACGTGGAACAATTGGTACGAATCTGCCGTCCGACGATATTAGTGTTTCGTCTGTTTCTTCGGTTGAGCTGATTAAGGAGTAGTAGATGCGGGTTTGCTGGGAGAGACGCTCAAGGCGCGGTTCTCCGCTGACTTCTACCACAAAGAAAACTTCCACTTCGTTGCTCCCCGTTTGAAACGCTGTTTCGGGCACCAACGCCGAAAAGTCCTGCAAACTGTCAAACTGTGGCGTTATCTGTGTTACCGATTGCACTCTGTCGTTCACAGCGACGGCCAGATGGAGCGAAGGATAGGTGTTCCGTCCGGCTGAAATGTGCCCTGTAATATTAGTGAGGAGAAACGGAGAATCGAAACTGACATTCTCAAAAAAAGGCTCGCCCTCAAGCTCTACGTCGATACCCGTCTCGGCAACGCCGATGTCATCAACGTTCTGCCCTAGCAGGCCAGCATAAGCACGCTCAGCGAACAACGAATCCCAAGATCCCGAACCAAAAAGGTTCAGCTTTCTTCTGAGGCTTTCATCTTGTGAACCGGACCCCGGATCAACTACGAATTTTTGCGTCCTTCCAGCGAGAATAGTTTTGTTTGGCCTTTCCGGGAAAGATTGATCGAGCGCTGAACGGCCGTCGGTTTCCCAGGGTATTGCTATCTCTAGAGCGTCGGCTATTGTCGGTAGAATGTCGATCGTCTCCACATTGCGATCGCTGACGATCCCTTCGTCTTGGTAGGGTGTCTTAAGAAATAGAGGAATCCACATGACCACCGAATAGTTCGTCTCGCTGACCCTCCTGGCGAAGTCGTTGGTTTGGAAGCTGGCTCCATGATCAGCAGTGATGACAATCAGGGATTGATCATAAAGGTCGATAGCCTTCAGTTTATCAATCATGTTTCCCACCAGCGCGTCAACAAAACCGGTCTGAAGAAGGTGGCGCCGGTAAGCGTGAACCGCCAGCGATTCGTCATCGCCCCATGCAGCAAACATTCCGTAACCGCTTTCGGCGCGGGTTAGGCCTGGGGTCAACGCCGGTATCAGCGAATATTGTCTACCGCTGGGTAAGTACTGCCATGGGGTGTGAGGCAGCATCGTGTGCAGGAAATAAAGAGTCGGTCTGTCGTAATTTTGAATCGAGTCGACGAATTCCTGAAACCGGCCCGCGCGACGGTCACTGTCATATAGAAAGTCATCTAGCGTTTGAAAGTCATTCGAATTTTCGTTTATCTCTGTTGGTTCCGGGATGATGGATCCGAAGTTATTCCAGGATTGATCCACTGCAGGCAGAGCGGAAGTTAAATCCGAAGGGAAGAGCACGTGAGCGTACACGATAGCCAGGTCAGTTAACAAACTGCTCAGCCGCTGCGAACCCGTTTGTTCGACTGTCGCATTCGGAGAAAGTTGAGTGCCGTTTTCAAGTACTTCAAGACGATAGCTGCCGCCCAACAGGGTGAAAAGAGTGTCAGGATAGTCAGCCAACAGGGGTAGGCGCGGCTCCTGCAGTTGCGGAGACAGACCGCTCACTATAGCGGGCACGGACAATAGCGTGGAATCGCTGACGGTTGTCGTATTGCGAAACCAGTAAGACTCTTCGGCAAAACGAGCAAGATTCGGGAATCGAATCGGATCAATCTGTTGTTGCTCATCCATTAAGGAAGACAGCGGCAACTCATCCAAAACAACCATCACAACGGGAGCGGTAGCCTCGATCCTATTCAGTCGAATCTCGACCTGTTCAGGAAATACGATTCTGGAAATTCCCGGATTCAGAAGAAACGAGCCAGGAAATATCAGAATTACAGGTGAAAGGAACGTCAAGTAAGTGCGAACGATCTCAATTCGACGATAGGCCAGTGAACAAATAATGGCCAACAGGACTGCAGTAGTTACGAGCGCGACCCCCGGAACTGCAATTCTCTTCAGTAGCTGAAGAACGATTGTAGCCGTCAGGAGCCCAACCAAACCCTCGTGTGTACATTGGTAGAATCGAGGTCCCACCGCTCTGGCGGCACCTTCAAGAAAAACGAGCAGTGAGGGAAGACCCAGGCAGAGAATCAGAATCAGAAGGATCAAGTCCAGTGGCTCTGACTGTCTTGCTACAAAAAACTCAGCATAACCAGAAAGCAAACTGAACAGAGGCTGGGCGAGGGCAAAACTAAATAGAACCAGGATGTGCAGGCTGCCAGTGACAAAAGATAATTTTCGAGGCATGTTTTGTAGGCGCTAGGTTTCCTGAGGAACCGCTGAGTTAGCTAGAGCGTGTTAACACTAATGAGCATGAATGTTTTATAATCACGCATGGAGATCACACAGGAGCAGTATTGTCGCATCGAGCCGGAACTGCCGCGTCAGCGGGGCAACGTCAGTCTTTCGAACCTGACGGTCTTGAACGCCATTTTGTATGTGGCTGAGCAGGGCTGCAAGTGGCGCGGTCTGCCCAAGCGCTTTGGCAACTGGCACACCATCTACACCCGGATGAACCGCTGGTCCAAGAACGGCGTGCTCGACGCCGTCTTCGAGAAACTCCAGCGCGAGCAACTGGTCCGCATCCGGGTCGAAGCCGTTTCGATGGACTCGACCATTGTGAAGGTTCATCCCGACGGCACGGGAGCGTTAAAAAAAACGGTCCGCAAGCGATCGGCAAATCCCGCGGTGGATGGACCACCAAGATTCATCTGGTTGCCGCGAATGCTCGAACGGCGATAACGTTTGCGCTCTCGCCCGGCCAAGCGCACGACGCCCCGCAGGGCCGCGAGCTGCTCGCCGGTCTGGGGCCACTACCCGAGCCGCTACCGCTGCTGATGGACCGTGCCTACCAGGACGACCAGACCCGCCAATTGGCTCTGGATTTTGGGTGGATTCCCGTCGTGCCGCCCAAGCGCAACCGCCTGGAGCCGTGGGAATACGACCGCGTGCTCTACCGCCGCAGGAACGAAGTCGAGAGGCTCTTCCGCCGACTCAAGGGTTTCCGGCGTATCTTCTCCCGTTTCGATAAACTCGACGTCATGTTCCTCGCCTTCCTTCACTTCGCTCTCATCGTCGAGGCACTACGTTAGTGTTAACACGCCCTAGTTGCGAATTACACCGCAGGTCCATTTCGTATACCGTTCACACTTGTGGCTTGCGCGAAAACTCTACCAGCAAACGCCCGGTCGATGAACTCGGTTCCGTCCGTTCGACGGACGCAAGCTTTCTAAGCTCTCCAAGAAAAGTTTCGAGTGTGTAATTTGGAAATATATCCTCCCGGAACCGAAGTAATTCCTGGACCATGGGATCCTCTTTGGGCACGAATTCGATTACGCCTCTGGATCCGAGTCCGACCAGCCAGGCGACCGCATCGCCAAGAGGTACGTTGCCTCCGATAGATATGTGATGGATCAGA
This sequence comes from Terriglobia bacterium, assembly GCA_965218085.1. Classification (GTDB taxonomy): domain Bacteria; phylum Acidobacteriota; class Terriglobia; order 20CM-2-55-15; family 20CM-2-55-15. Next base: position 3,397,253 of record CBDCKF010000002.1, read on the forward strand.
GCCAGGGCGATCACGCCGTCCGCACTGGTGCGTTCCCGGAGTCCATACCGTTCCTGTTGCGCCCATCCCTGAGAGGGCGGAGGATTCGCGATATCGAGAAAAAGTGGAAGAAATCGTAGCCGTTCCTCTTGGGAACGGCGGAAAGCCAAATCCAGAGCGCCGTGATCCGCATCGAACCCGACGACATATTCTGCTCCGGCTTTAAGCGCGACTACTGCGTAGTCGCCACTATTGCAGCCCAGGTCCCAGACCTGTGAGAGTTTTCCGCGTCGGACGAATTCGTTTACGAAGTCTTGCTTGTGTGCTTCTTCTTGTGGCGCATAGCTGTTTGATTTTGCGTAGTCGCTCCATACGGTGTGTCCGGCAGTTTTAGGTTCGAGTCCCATAATCCAATCCCGGAGGTCAGTGAGTGTTTTTCTGAATGTCGCCAGGGGGAGTCCCACTTCCTGCAAGGCTCCAAGATTCGGGCCGGATCCTCTACGCGCGGTTTTTTGAAGTGAATCCTGGAGCGTGACGTGTGTGAGAACCCTCCGAGACATCTTACGCCGCGTGGGCAGTAATTTCCGGATTTCGCCGGCGTTTATGCCTTCCTGGTTTCCTCGATACCAGGCGTTATGGTGCAGTCCAACGTAGGACCCTAGCAGCCCGTGGCAGAAGTGAGATTCTCTGACACAGTCGTAACGTCGGATTCGATAGCCACGTTGGGCTCGATATCCAGCTGACGGAGTTCATGATGCGTTTGAAGCGCCATCTGGACGCAGAAGAGCACGATTTGAGCGGCAAAGTATGCCGCAGACCGGTCCTGCAGGCTCCGTGGCGTGCCCTGCCCGAACTTCTGGCGCAGGATCAACGCCAGGTTCAAGGCCGCGTAGTGAACCAGGATCCGTTTCAGGATATTTTCCCGTCCTCGAAGGTGAACCCGTCGCATGCCGCCGGTTTCCAGACCGTGAGCGAAGGGTCGTTCCAGCATCATGCCGCGATGCCGCAACAACTCCTTGCCGCGTTCTCCACGGATTCGACGGCGATTGGCATAGACAGCCTGTTGTTCGTCCGGCTTGTTCTTCCAGCGGCGACGGCCCCGATCCGGTTCCGAGATGTAGGTGCGTATCCCCAATTCGCGAAGATCGACCATCGTTTCGTTGCTGTGATATCCCTTATCGGCGACGACTTCAGAAAACCAATCTTCTCGAATCTGCGCTTCGGTTTTCGGGTTGCTTGCCAGCTTCTCCATGTTCTCGGCCGTGCGGATCAACGTCTCTTTGATTGTCGTCGTATCCCCGGTGGCAGCACCCTGAACCGTCACCCCCAGCACGACGCCGGTCTTCATATCCACAGCGTGTTCCAGCTTGTGAGCCAAATGCGTGCGGCCGTCTTTCATCTTGGTGATCTGCGCATCCGCGTTGTCGGGATGCACCCAGTCGTCGTTCGATCCCTTCTTCGGCCGTTTCCGGTCCAGTCGCGCCAGTTCGGCTCGTGTCGGCGTTTCAATGCCCGAAGCGTGGGCCAACTCCTTCAGAAAGTCCTCATAACTGTTCCTGGTGTCTCGCCGCACGATCGACCGCATTGCCGCGTTCGCTTCCAGCGTCGTCGCGTCCACGCCAACCGTCTTCCCGTCGATCAACCCGTGCCCGGCCAGCCGCTCCAGCATCCAGTGGAACACCTGGGCATGGGTTTCCAGATCGATCAGCCGGCGTGTCCGCGACACGCTGGAATGATCCGGGGTACCATCGGTCAGCCCAATGCCCAGAAACTCCCGCAGGCTCAGCGAGTCGGCACACCGCCAGGCGATGCCGCGTTCCGAGTCAATCCCTTCGAAGTAGCCGACCAGCAGCATCCGAAAGTACACACCCGGCACGACACCGGGCCGACCCATCACCGGGGCGTAGAACTTCTGGCAGGCTTCTTCAACAAACGGGTCGAATCCGTCTTCTTCCAGAATCCGGTTCACCCGTTCGTAGAACACGTGTCCTTTGGTCCGCGGCAACTCCTGTGTCGCGATCCACAGCGATTCCTGGCGTCGTCTCTTTCGTCCCATGCCCATATCCCGTCCTCCTTCACTCATCATTCTTCGCGATACGGTCGCATCGGGTCCGTTTGAATCTGTGAAGTGGACTTTAACCACGGGCTGCTAGGAGAATAGGATTGAGAAACTGGTCGCAGAACTGTTTATAACCAGCCCAAAGGGAGCCCGGTTTGTATCTCCGCAAGGAGAGCGTGTCGATGAAAATCGGCGATGCACCTATGAACTGCACGTTGTATGCAGAGGCATCGACTAGCGTAATGCCGTCTTTCATGGCATCTAGATGGAAGTCGAGATGGAATAATGGGTAGTGGGTCAGTTTGAATCCAGTAGGCCCACAATTTCCTCGATATTCCAGACGTGGTCAGTGATCCCGGCCTCAATCGCCGGGGTGACGCGGAGCGTCTGATGGACGCGGGCGAAGTTGTAATACATAAAGTATAGAGCCACCATCGCCGCGTGGTTCTCCAGCTTTTTGGAGAAGCCATTGGTGAGCCGTGTGAATCGCCGCATCGACATTCGCATCGTGAGATTGGCACGCTCCACGTAGCTCGTTGAAACGTGCTTTGGGTCTGGATTTCCACTGATCTTCTTCATGTCACAGCCGATGCACTTCGCGGGGCTGTATCGCGTCTTAGGCGCTTCGGGGTCGGCCCCGTAGAGCTTCCGCCACATCGCGTAGTCAATCTCGTCCTGAAAGGCGCTCTCGACGGCTTCGATGTAGACCCTGTTTCCGTCCGTCGTGAGTTGAATCCGTCCGGCTAGCCGCTCGGCCACGTCGTGCATAAAGTCGTACGCCGTGTTAAGTGAGCGAGCCCCGAGACGGAACGAGATCATCAGCTTCGTGTCGGCGTCCAGGGCCGTCCACGTCCAGCAGTCACCCCACCCATGCGCCTTCTTCTCGATGCTAGTGTTCTTCTCCTTAGAGCCGACGAACGACCAGATCTCGTCGCACTGGACGCGCCGTGCCCGGATGTTGCGGATGTGCTCGTCCTGGTACTTCGAGCAGGCCGCGCCGAGGTCGGCAATCAGCTTGACGATGGTGTTCTTGGCCACTCCGGTTATCCGGACCGTAGCCCGGATGCTCATTTCCTCGCAAAGCGCCGCAACGACTGCTGTCCGCTTGGCCGTGCTCAGCCGGTTCATGTTTCTATTATGGTGATCGATAAGATATTTGCCAAGCAGTTTGATTAAGTTGACAAACTTGTCAATTTTGATTATTGTAGGTTCATGAGTCATGAGTCTGCCAGAACACCGGGCCAGCTAATTAAGGCTCTCCTAGCCGAAAGGGGTTGGGCTCAACAGGTTCTGGCCATCGTGATGGGCGTAGACAAGGCCATCGTCACACGCCTAGTGGCTAACAAGAAGCCAGTAGACGCGAAGACAGCTTTAGTGCTGTCGGATGTCTTCGATGTTCCCGCCGAGCGTTTCCTTGAACTCCAGACGTCGTATGAGTTGGCGATGGCTCGTATCGTCGAACAGCCTGATCCGGAGAGGCGCACGCGAGCGCAACTCTACGGAAATCTTCCGGTGGCTGAGATGATAAAGCGCGGGTGGATCGATGCGAAGGACGTGCGCGACTTGGAGGGTGTGGAGCGCGGGCTGACAGAGTTCTTCGGCGTGGAAACTGTTGACGAGATCGAGATCTTCCCGCATGCAGCGAAGAAGACCCACGTGTTCTCTCCGGTCACGTCCGCGCAGCTTGCGTGGCTGTATCGCGTGAAACAGATCGCCAGCGGTACGCTTGTGGGTCGTTACTCGCCTTCGGCAGTGAAAGCAGCGGTCACGCTGTTGCAGCCGCTCCGCGCCAGTGTGGATGAGGCTAGGCACGTTCCGAGAATTCTCATGGAAGCAGGTGTCCGCGTTGTGATTGTGGAGGCTCTGCCGTCAGCGGGCATCGATGGTGTGTGTTTCTGGCTAGACGACTTCTCGCCAGTGATTGGAATGTCGCTTCGGCACGACCGAATCGACAACTTCTGGTTCGTACTCCGACATGAGCTCGAACACGTTATCCAGCGACACGGACACGACAGCGTGATGGTCGATGTTGATCTGGACCAGAATGATGGCGATCTAGCCGTGGAAGAACGTGTCGCCAATCAAGCGGCGGCCGACTTCTGTGTTCCATCCGATCAGCTGGAACGATTCATCGAACGCAAGGATCCGTTCTTTGCGGAACGGGACATCATCGGATTCGCCCGCACGCTTAAGGTGCATCCTGGTCTTGTTGCTGGCCAGCTTCGGCGTAGAACGGGGCGTTTTAATCGATTCCACAATCATCTCGCTAAGATCCGGTCAACCGTGATCCCGAACGCGATGGTCGATGGATGGGGCGATGTAGTCCCTGCCGAATACTAGGAGCCAGGGAAATGTCGACAGAGACCGAAATGCTACAGAGAGTTCGGCGCGAGTATAGAAGCAGGACGGGTGAGACGGAGTTGGACCATCGCAAGGTAGCAAACTTCGCCATCGAGAAGCTCGGGTGGCGCGTGCCGAAGCCACAGGACCCGGTTGATATTCTGGCGAAAAAGCTCTCGAACGCCGCGCGGGTCGAGGAACGCGTTGACAAGACGACAGCACTCCCGTACCGGGCGAACCTTTCTTACAGCGTCATGCGGGGGCACGGACAACTGGCGTTGTGGGTCGATGTCGATGAAGCCACACGGCCGCAGATCAAGCGGTGTGCAACGAAGTTCAGGGACCAGATCGCCGGAGAGGTCTTCAGGCTGTCGAATACGCTGGATCACTGGAGCCGGACGCATCCGACTGAGGAGCCTGTCCAGGTCCCACTCGATTTCGGTCCAGACGTGGAATGGATGCGAAATGCGTCGCACGAAGAGGACAAGGCTGGCTAAATTTAGCGAGCCTTCTTCCAGCGCGCCGCGGCTGCGATCCGGGCGATCTCGGAACGCTTCTGCGGCGTCAGCTTCTTGGCCCGCTGGCTTCCTCCCTTGCGCCCCACGGTTCTCCTAGCGGCGCTCACACGCCCGCTAGGCGCTTTCTTGTCGAGTGGACTACCGTCCAGATTCTCGCCGATAGCCTGTTCCACGACTCGTTTGGCTGTGACCGTGAAGTCGTGGTCCGGGCCCTCGTGCTTGGCCTTTCCGTTAGGCATGCCCCATCATCGCACGTCCTTGTACTTGCCGCGGCGAGCGTCTATCTCGAAACTGACCCACTACCGAATAATGCGGCGGTTTTGAGCATTCTGAAGGTCCACTCGTAGGGATAGGACACAAAGGGCAGACGTGGGTGCTCGATGACATAGGATGCCTCTGTCCCGTGGCTATTCAGGTTTTCACGCGGAACTTGCTCAGCAGAGATAAGACGGTTCTCGCTTACGGCTTTCGGATAAAAGTCGGTGTTCTGAACGAAGACGAAGTCATCCACGGCAACGGCGTTGATTGTCCGGTAAATGTGGCCGTCTTTTTGGAATATCTGTCCGGCGGGATCTCGGAAGGAGCCTTCTATTCGCGCGGCTTCCAATTTAGGTGTCGGTCTCACCCTGATCGGGTTCCGTAGTGTCGTTCCCGCGACCGAACCTTGCCATCAAGTTGTTCCAATAAACCTTGACGACAACGGCTGCCCCGGCCAACCCCCCCATCAACACCTGGAGAAGGAGACTGCCGGCACCCGGATCAAGATAGGCGTATGCGGGCTGCTCCCAACTCACTAGTAAAAAGGCGATTCCAGCCAGCGTTGCGACACTCGCCCCAATGCGTTTCACAATCATTTTCTCCGAACACACTCGAACTTGAGACAAATGATAATTCATCCCGTGGGGAATCCATAAGTTAAAACTCCCCGACAGTCAAAGGAAGAGAGGGCAGGTTCTGTTGGTACGATCTGATTCAAGTTGCAGCATCAACGTTGAAGCGTGTTTGTAGACCGTTGCACAGGAGAACCCCCGGTGCTGCAAGGCCCGTGATGCGGGTCTTGGCCGTAACATACCAGCGGCTTCGACAGCGGCGAACGTGTGACGTTTTAGTGCCATCTAACCTCTGACAGTCGATCCCTTTCCTGACCCGGGCGGATACAGGTCGCAAAAGCGACAGAATCAGGTACCTACTTGCAGTATAGTTTCTCCCTGAACTGAACTGTTTCTATTGAACCCGACACTGCGATGTTACGTCGGCTGTTTAATGCACGCGTGCAGGTTGGAGACGATAAACAATGAAAATCAACTCGACGGGCAACGAGACGACAACACGATGGATTCTGTCCGGACCGGGATCAATCTTGGCATGACCGGGCCGGACGGCTTTCCCCAATCGCGAGTCTTAGAGGAGCCGGTTTCGGCAGGGCCAGCCGATCCCTTAGTTATCGAGGACTTGGTCATTGCGAATCGAATCCTCTCCAAGGAAGGAATCGTTGATGGCTTCGGTCATGTCAGTGTCCGGCATAACGCGAACCCTGAACGATTCTTGCTCGCAGCCTCGATGGCGCCAGAGCTCGTGAAAGCCGATGACATCCTTGAATACGATCTGGAGGCGAATCCTATCAACCTGGGCGGGGCGCGGCAGTATCTGGAACGCTTTATTCATTCCGAGATCTACAAGGCACGGCCCGACGTCCAGGCGGTTGTCCACAACCACTCACCCGCAGTCGTTCCTTTTGGTGTGAGTTCGGTGCCGCTTCGGCCGATTTATCACATGGCTGCATTTATTCGCGAGGGTATTCCCGTGTTCGATATCCGGGAGGCATTCGGAACGACGCAGATGTTGGTGAGCGATCGGATGCGGGGCCAGTCGCTCGCAGAGACCCTTGCGGACCGGCCTGCTGCACTCATGCGCGGGCACGGAGTGACCGTTGTCGGGGTCAACCTGAAGTTTGCCGTGGGGCGCAGCATCTATCTGGAAATCAATGCGCGACTGCAAATGCAGGCGATGAGTCTGGGGGAAGACATTACCTATTTGAGTCTGGGCGAGGCTCAGGCCTATCTGGATGAAGCGGGGGAAAATCTGGGCTACGAACGTCCCTGGGCACTGTGGAAGCTGCATGCGATGGAGCAGTAACAACAGAGTTCGTATGCCGTGTTTTCGTGAAGCGGACGCATGAAGTTAAGAACTATATCTTCGCCAATGGGTGTCGTGCTTGCTCTTTCCATCGTCCTGCCGAATGCACAGTCTGGACCGACGACTTTCGGGCCGCAAGGTCCTCCCCCATTCGAGTCACAGTACGAAAATGTTCAGATCCTGATGGATGCTCCTCCCGAGCAATTGCAACAGATCATGCAGGCCATGAGCACCTCACTGGGCGTCGACTGCGAATACTGTCACGACCCCACGGACCGGGCATCGGATGCGAATCCGACTAAGGGAACCGCTCGGGAAATGATCCGGATGGTGGTGGACGCGACTGAAAGTTATTTTGAGGTATTGGAAGCGCCAAGCTGCTGGACCTGCCACCGGGGCTCCCCGACGCCAGAAACTGAACCGGCGATTGTCCTCGATCGGCTAAACGTAGCAGACGGCGGGGGTTCTTTTTCATCCGAAAATCGCTTATCGAGGGAAGTTTACGGCAACGTTCAAAACTATGGGGATTTACCAGCGAATGGGCTTAGACAGATTATGGAAGACTACAGCCGGGACCTCGGTGTGGGCTGTGACTATTGCCATATCCAAGGTGATTGGGCCGACGATTCCATGTTGATGAAATTGCTTACGCGCCGGATGTTCGAGATTCAGGAGGGTCTGGAGCGCGAGTATCTCGGTAGCGACGGTGCCTTGTCCTGTTGGACCTGCCACCGGGGAACCACGTTGCCTGAGACGAATCTGCCTCCTGAAATATTACCCGCCGCCCCTTAGCCGCGGGCAAGGGGCAAATACCGGACAGACGCAGTCGCGTCCCATCGCGACTAATCAAGGTTTCCAGCGACTTCTTCCCACACCCGAGCAAGAGCCAGGGGTGCAAACAGCTCGAATGTCCCGCGATCCGCAGCGGGGCCGAAGTCTGCTTCGGGACAAGCGTCTACCGCTGATAATTCCGGATCGTAGAGACGGGTTGCTTCAGCCAGGACCGGTTCGATAGCCATTCGATCGCCGTTGTAACCGTAATCGTCGCTGTCTGCACGAAGAAAACGGACCGCACCCTTGACGTCGTGAACCATGGCCGGAAACCGCGCTTGGGTCGATTGCCGAAAGTCCAGTCCCGCAACGGCGAAACCGGCATCGACGAACGGTATGGGAGTGCGGCCATCCGTGGAGCCATTCATCCACCTGCCGCCATGCACCCAGACCAGGAGTGGAGGTGAGCTCACGTTCGAGGGTATGAAGATGTCCAGACCGAGTTCCTTGCCGTCCACCGTCCCGTATACAATGTCTTTCTGTTCAGAAACGTCCTGTGCCAGCACACTCTGCCCGAACATACACGCCAGAGCGAGTGCCAGCATCGTCGTGAAAAGGCGATTCGTAGAAGTTGGATACATCGTGCTTGGTTCCTTCGATTGCTTACGTTCGAGTAGGATATTGCGGTTGAGATCGGAGCGCCAACATTAATGACGCGAAACCTGACAGGGAGATACCGAACTGCGGCCAGCACTGTTGAAACTGCCTTCGTCGCCTGCGTGATCGTGGTGGCCGTCGTGACGGTTGTTGCCGCTGGTTCGGTCGCGGTCACGGCTCAACTTGACCGGAGCATGTTCGCGCCCAGAGCCAGTCACCCGGCAATCGACTATTACGGCCCTGCCTCGGATCCGGTATCGGGACTCAACCTCAGTCTTAGGGACGGAGACATCGCACTGGAGGTGGATGGGCCCCTGGGCTACCTTGAATCCGTTCTGGAAGCCCTGGACATTGACGTCGAATCCCAGGTGGCGGTGTTTTCCAAGAACAGCCTCCAGAGTCCCTTTATTCAGCCCGACAATCCCCGTTTGGTGTACTTCAGTGACACGGTTGTCGTTGCCGCGATCCGGGGCGCGCCGCTCATCGAAGTGGCTTCGGTGGATCCGGAAAAGGGCGTGCTCTTTTACACGCTCGATCAGCAGAGACCCCCCGACATTCCCGCTTTTGCCAGGCAGGATCAACTCTGTCTGAGATGCCACGATTCCATCAACAGCCTTGGCGTTCCGGGAATGCTCGCCCGTAGCGTCATGCCGTCACCGGACGGGAGAATCAATCCGCAGCTTGGCAACTATCTGATCAACCATGAGAGCCCGTTCGAAGAACGTTGGGGTGGGTTTTATGTGACAGGGCGCCACGGCGGATTGCGCCATCTGGGGAACGGTGTGATTACCGACCGGGAGAATGAGGAATCGATTCGCCCCAATCAGGAGTTGACGCTCGCTTCCATCGCGGGGCGAGTTGAAGAGGGGGCCTATCTGGTTCCGTCCAGCGACATCGTTGCGCTGATGATTTTCGAACATCAGATGCACATGATCAACCTCTTAACGCGCTATGGCTGGGAAGTACGCTATGCCTTGCGGAGCCCTCTGGGAGGGAATCCGGCCTTAACCGTCGTCAATCTGATCGATCTGGAGGATGCGCTTGGCGAGGTAGTCGACTACATGTTGTTCGTTAATGAACCCGAGTTTCAGTTTCCGGTTACCGGGAGCTCTGGATTTTCAGAGACTTTCGAAGACCGGGGCCCTCGGGACGGCCTCGGTCGATCTCTGAGGCAGTTTGACCTCGGGCGGAGGCTGATGCGCTACCCCCTCAGCTACATGATCTATACCCATGCATTTGATGGTCTTCCGGTGGAAGCCAGAAACGCCATCTATGCGCGGCTCTGGCAGGTGCTCTCCGGCATGGACGAAGACCCAAAATATGACCGGCTCTTGCTCGAAGACAGACGGGCTATCATAGAGATTCTCCAGGCGACAAAATCCGGCATCCCCGCATATTTCGAAGCAGGTCTTTAAGATAAATCGCAATGCGTCTCCGCGACGCGGACGAGAGTCCGACGGCCGGGCCGGAGCCCACCGATCAATTTCCAATTTCCTCGCCGATATCCTCCGGAATGCCGAACTGCCCGGCGAGTGAGCGGAGACCCGTAAGATCGATCGTGCCGATCAGATTTACAACAACCAGTTCGTCCGGCTCTGCAACCATCACGAACAATCCGGTGACTGTGTCCACTCCGCGGTGTGCCCAGACTTCGACCTGTTCCTCATTGCCTTCGTTGATCGAAATAAGCCGTGCCCATCCTGTCCCCTGCAGTTGGGATCGCACTTCATCGAGATCGGCGGAGGTGTAAGCGGCGCCATCATCAAATTCCAAGACCCGAATCTTAATTCCATCCAGTCCGGCGATGATGTTTTTAGCGGTCGACTCTTCCTTGTCGTCGTCGGACAGGAACATCGAACCGAGTTGTATCAGAGCGGTATCGAGGTCGATAACGGTCGATCCCTCTGCACGGGCCGCCAGCCGGTCCAGGGACTCCAGATCGATTTGCTGAGGCGCAGCCGCTGCTGACATCAGCGCGAGCAAGGTAAGAAGCAATATACCCATGGATTTCTCTCCTGAAGTTCTCATTGATCGACCTGTGGCTGGACGACCCGGCGTTGGATTTCCAGCCAGCGCTCCTGAACTGCCCGCAACTGAGCTCCTGTAACGCGGAGCCCGATCATCAGCTCTTCTTTCGTGCGTTGAACTTCTCTTTGATGAAGACGGTTCCGCTCCAGAGCGAGTCCGCCCACAACGATGGCTACCAGGGCCGCTGCCGCGGCCCAGCGCCGCCATTTGCCACCGGATTGCTGCGTGTCTGCTTTCAGTGTCTCGCGGAGAACACGATCCGCAAATCCCGGAGGGGGTTCCTGTCGTCCGAGCACCTCGCGAAGATCTCTTTCAAGCTCGTTCATATCTCCAAGCTCGCAATCTGCCGGGACGCCTTGTCACGAATCAATTTGAGGGCCCGTTGCAGATGGCTGCGCACCGTTGCTACGGGTATGTTCATCAGGCTCGCAATATCCTCTGCATCCATATCTTCACTGTATTTGAGAACAAGGACCATCCTGGGTTTCTCCGGCAGTGATGCAATCAGCCGCTGCAACTGCCCGTGAAGCAGAGGGTCGCTTTCCAAGTATTCCGCTGTAATGTGGCCTGTTTCCTCGAGTGGAACTTCCCGGCGGGTCTGCCGGCGCCTGAGCGCGTCAATACAACGGTGCGCTGTCGTTCGTCGCAGCCACGAGCGGAGGTGGTCCGGGGACCGGATACTTTGCAGGTTCTTATACAACTGAAGAAATACGTCCTGAGCAATTTCCTCGGCGGATGCGACGTCATTGAAATAGTGGTATGCGATGCTATAGACTATCGATTGTTGGTCGCGAACGATCGATTCGAAGTCGCTCTTAGTCATTCCCGTCTAATCTAATTACGGACACCGCGGATCTTTTGACGCAGAAAGTTTAGTTTATTGTAGAAGCAGTGTTATTCAGGAGAGATGCCGTTACTTCTCGTTTGAATGATAATCAGATCAAGCTGAGACAGACTCTGGGACTCACGAATTGCCACGAATAAAGTTAAGTAAAGATTTAATAATATATATAAATAGCTTTAAATTAATAGGATAGTGCCACGAATAGTTGAGGGTCGGCACTGCCTTAGCCGCAGGGCGGGCAGGTGGGTTCCGCGCTTCCCAACGGGTCTTGGAGCAAGCCCCTGGCGCCGTGGTATGGTGAATCGATGCCGATCTATGAATACGAGTGTCAAGGATGCGGAAACCAGTTCGAGTTCCTGGTGCTCCTGCCGGCTGAAGACTCTCCCGCGTGTCCCGCCTGCAAGAGCGAAAAGCTTGAGAGGATGCTGTCGCGTTTCGCTGTGAGTTCGGAGGGCATTCGAGATGCGAACTGGAAGGCCGCCCGAAAAAAAGGCGTGAAGGTCGGCCTCGAAAAACAGAACGAGGACACAAAGTACAAGCACAAGGTTTTGAAAGAAACAGACCAATCAGGCAAGTAGTTCCGTTTCTCTGCTTTTTCCCTCCGATATCTCCTCCTAACACTGTAAACGTTTCATTGCTCTAGGTTTCACTAAGGCCTTCGGTTTTCTGTGGGAAAGGATCAGCAGGCTGCCGAAAAAGCCATTGAGGGCTTTTTTAGCATCCTGTTAGTATTCGCTAGTGCCAATCGACGACACTTCGGAGGTCACCGGCTTCTCCCGTCTCAACGACCCCGCCCTGAATAAATCTACGGCCTTCACTCTCAAAGAGCGCGAGAAATACCGCCTGGAAGGGCTCCTGCCCGCGAGTATCGGTAGCCAGGGTGTCCAGATTAGCCGGGTCCTGGGGAATCTCCGCAGAAAGGGCTCCGACATCGAGCGTTATATCTTCATGGTGGCACTGCAAGCGCGGAACGAACGTTTGTTCTACCGCACTCTGATTGAGAACATCGAAGAGTTGATGCCGATCGTCTACACGCCGACCGTCGGAGAAGCGTGTAAAGAATTTGCCCATATCTTCAGGCAGCCCCGAGGCTTTTATATCACTCCCGACGATCGGGGCAAGATGCGGAAGAACCTCCGGAACTGGCCCCATGCCGACGTGCGCGTGATCGTCGTGACCGACGGCGAACGCATCCTTGGGCTTGGCGACTTGGGCGCGAACGGGATGGGGATTGCCACCGGCAAACTGGCGCTCTACACCGCCTGTGCCGGGATTCCGCCCCGACAGTGCCTTCCCGTTCAGATCGACGTCGGTACCGACAACGATGAGTTCCTATCGGATCCCTTATATCTGGGCCGTCCGCACAGGCGGATCAGGGGAAACGAATACTTAGAACTGATGGACGAGTTTATGGCAGCGGTAGAAGAGACTTTTCCAAAAGCGCTCGTTCAGTTCGAAGATTTTCTGACGCCGAATGCATTCGGCCTGCTGGGGCGGTACCGGGACACGTATCGGTGTTTCAACGACGACATTCAGGGGACTGCCGCCGTCGCCCTGGGCGGAGTTTACGCCGCGACACGCATCATTGATATCGCTGTCGGGGATCTACGCGTGATGTTTCTGGGTGCCGGTTCGGCGGCAACCGGGATCGCCGACCTGATGGCCGAAGCGTTCGTGGATGAAGGATTGGACCGCGCAGAGGCGTGTCGCCGACTGTGGTTCGTCGATGTGAACGGGCTCGTCGTTCAGGGACGCGAAGACCTCTTACCCCACAACGAACCCTATGCGCACCCTCATCCACGGATGGAGTTCGTGGACGCTATCGCTGCCATTCGGCCGCATGTCCTGATTGGGGCGACCGGGTTTCCGGCGACGTTCACCGAGCAGGTCGTTCGAACGATGGCCGAACTGAACGCGAGTCCGGTGATTTTTGCGCTGTCGAACCCGACGTCCCGGGCGGAATGTACTGCAGAGCAAGCCTACCGGTGGAGCGAAGGCCGAGTCGTGTTTGCCAGCGGCAGTCCCTTTCCGTCGCTCAAGTTGGCCCGCGGAGCAAGCTGGCAGCCGGCGCAAGGGAACAATTCCTATGTTTTCCCCGGTATCGGTTTGGGCGTGATGGGTTGTGAAGCGAGCCGGGTGACCGAAGGGATGTTCCTGGCTGCGGCGCGTGCCCTGGCTGAGCAGGTCAGTCAGGGGGACCTCGACCGTGGAGCACTGTATCCCCCGCTGCAGCAAATCCGGTCGGTTTCCCTAGCGATTGCGACCGCTGTTGCCGAAGAGGCATACCGGCAGGGTCTGGCGGATCTGCCGCGACCGGATTCGATCCCTGATCATCTCGGTTCGTTGATGTACGATCCGGCCTATTAAATCGCGGGACGTTCCCCTGAAGACAACCGTCTCCCGAAGGTTGCACATCGCGAACGAGTGGTGCGCGAGCACGGCGGTATTCGCGGTAATGACCGGCAGCAAAGCGATTGCCAGGCGGTCGAACGGGCGCGTGGGCAGGTTGTCGACATGGGGCCTCCTTCGTCAGCGAACTCGGCGAACTCAGCCTGTCTGGGCCGGGGCAGTCGCTATCGTATCTCATCAAAAACTGTAGAAATAATCCACATAGCCATAGATGCCGTAGGCATTCTGCGGGCATGCGGTAGAATAATCCCCCTATGCGAGACCGAACCATACTCAGTGCGATCTGCATGCACTTCTGCGTGTTGACCGCCGGGTGTATGGCAGGCGAGACACCACCGCCGGTCCTGGCGCCCACCGGTACTCTACGTGCGGTCTTCCTGGGTGGAAACCCCGTCCAGGGACGTACGAATGAGCAAACGGGAGTTGCCAGCGGAACGGTGCCGGACCTCGTTCAGGAACTGGCCAGCAGCCTTGACGTCTCCTACACCTTGACCTCCGCGCCAAACGCCAGAGGAGTGATGGACGGCTTGATAAACGCCGAGGCCGACATCGGGTTCCTAGCCTATAGCGACAGCCGGGCGCTTGAGGTGGACTACGCCGGGGCCTACCTGATCATGTTCAGCAGTTACCTGGTGCCTGCAGACTCAGCGATCGAAACGGGTGCGGACGTCGACGTCTCCGGCATACGAGTGGGGGCGGTCAGAGGGCAGTCGCAGGAGCTTTTTGTCACGAGTCAGTTGAGGAATGCCGAAATCCGCTATTTCGAAACCGTGCCGTCTCAAGCCGAACTGGAGTCGCTCCTGACCGGCGGTGATTTGGACGCTTTCGCGATCAACCGGCAGCGTTCGCTCGACGCGCAAGCAGCGTCGGATTCCCGGTTGCGCGTGCTGCCTGACAGTTTCCTGGAGGTCGAGCAGTCCATTGTCGTCTCCAAGGGCGGCACTGCCAAGCTGGAAGCGATCGAAGCCTTTCTCTCTGAAGTCCGGGCCAGCGACTTCGTAATTTCTTCAATTGAGCGTGCCGGACTCGTCGGAGTGGCGGCCCCTTATGAGGGGAATCAGTAGACGAGCTATGGAGCAATGCTCCGAGCTTTAGGAAATGGCGGCGACCAGTATTGATGTACAGAAAACGGGAATCATGAGATCAAATTTTGGGGCCGTTGCGGTGTGCGTGCTCGTTCTGGCAATGCTCGTCCCTCCGCCGACTTTGGGTCACCACAGTTTTTTTGGCCGATTCGACACGCGAACCTTTATTGAGATTGAAGGCGAGGTGACACAAGTGGCGTGGAGAAACCCCCATGCCTACGTTATTGTCGAATCGACTGAGCAAAATGGTGAGCGGGTGAGGTGGGAACTCGAAACTTCCTCAGCGGCGACCCTGGTCCGTTCAGGAATCGAGCGTGAATCCATCAACGTCGGCGACCGGGTGAGGGTTGCTGGGTATCCTCCGACAGGCAACGATCGAGAGATGTTCGCCACGAACCTGCTCGGCCCCAGTGGCGTCGAACTGCTATTGAGACGGAATATTGAAGCCCGATGGACTGATGAGACAACGGGCGACGACTCGTACTTCTTTCAAACGGAAGGCGATTCGTCGCGTCCGGAGCTGGGCATCTATCGGGTCTGGAGCCACACGAGTACGATCCCGTTCTTGTTTCCCGAGATCAACGATCTCAGTTATAGCGTCAATCGCTATCCGATGACTGACGCGGCTCGAGCGGTTCTTGCGGACTTTGACCGAACGACAGACAACCCGACCGCAAATTGCACGCCAAAAGGGATGCCGACCATTATGGAGCAGCCCTATCCGATGGAAATCGCTCAAGATGGAAACAACATACTGCTGCGCATCGAAGAGTACGACCTCATCCGAACGATTCATATGGATGAAGATGGAGTGCCGGTAGGCGAAGCGCGGTCGCCACTTGGCTATTCCCGTGGCCAATGGGACGGAACGACCTTGGATGTGACGACCACTCATCTCAGTTGGCCCTGGTTCAATCAGCTCGGAATTCCACAGAGTCCGGATTCGGTGTTGGTCGAACGGTTCAGCCCGACCGAAGACGGCAGCCGACTGGACTACGATTTAACCGTGACCGACCCGATCAATTTCACTGAACCTGTGACACTGGAGCATTACTGGCTGTATCGGCCGGAAGAAGTAATTTTGCCCTACGATTGCACCGAGACGATCCCATAGCATCAATGGGATCGAGTCATTTTAATATTTATGACCCGAGGCGCCGGGTGAGACTGAAAACGGCAGCGCGTGTCCGGTCCCGCTGTGGGTGCCTGTAACTGATAAAGAGGAGCTATTGTCGTGTTGAAATTAGAAAACCGAATGAGTTATTTAGTTCTGAGCGCAGTGATTCTTTCGCTGGCAACCTGCGGTCCGGCACCGGACGTTGAAGAAAGCGCCGTCGCCGAACCCGAACCGGCAGCGACCGCCTCTGGAGTGTCCGCACTTTGGGAAGTCGCCGACGGAATCGAAACACCCGAAAGCGTCTATTTTGACGCGGACTCCGGCTTCATCTTCACATCTCAGATTGCAGGCGATCCGGCTGAACGAGATGGCAACGGCCGCATTGTCCAACTCAGCCGCAGCGGCGAAGTGGTGTCAGATTCCTGGGTCACGGGGCTGAATGCTCCAAAGGGACTGAGGAGCCATGAGGGTGTCCTTTGGACGGCAGATCTGGACGAGATCATCGGCATCGACATAGCGACCGCTGAGATTGTTTCCCGCGTGAGCGTAGAGGGCGCGCAGTTCCTTAACGATGTTGCCGTGGGTGAGGACGGTACCGTTTACGTGTCTGACATGGCCGCAAGCAGCATTTATGCGGTTCGGGACGGTGAGATCGAAATCTTCGCCGAGGGCGAAGAGCTCGAGTATCCGAACGGCCTCCTCGTGGAAGGCAACCGCCTGATCGTCGGCGCCTGGGGCGAACCTGCGGCTGATTTCAGCACAGAAGTTCCAGGCCGGCTCTTCGCGCTGGATCTGGCGACACGAGAAAAGACTCTGATCACTCCATTACCGTTTGCGAATATTGACGGTGTCGAGAGCGATGGTCAGGGGGGGTATGTGATTACCGACTTTCTGGCTGGAAAGGTCATGCAGGTTTACAGTGACGGCAGCGTGCGGGACCTGGCCGAAATGGGGCCCGGAACTGCAGACCTCGGGTTCATCGCAGCTGAGGGTATCGCGATCGTGCCGCACATGCAGGAGAACAGAGTGGCGGCCTACGACCTTTCGGGCATGCTCCGATAGGAAAGAAACGTTCCGATGACACAGTGTTCGGGCTACGGTTTAGGTGCCACTGGACCGATCGGCTAAGGGTGTTCCTGGTCGGGACGCACCTAAATTGTGATCAACCGTTCAAGATACGATGGGCAAATTATGACGACACGTTTTCTGAAGTTCGGCACCCGCGGTCCAACTTATTGCATCATCCTCTCCCTCTTCTGGTGCGCGGCCACGGCCCAAGGTGCGCCACAGGTCGGGCCGGCCGGGGGCGAATGGCCGGTCTATGGAGGGGATCTGGGCAGTACCCGATATTCTCCGCTGGATCAGATTGACGCCTCCAACGTGACCGAGCTGGAAATCGACTGGCGGTGGTCGGCCCGGAACTTTGGTCCGGTTCCCGAAAACAACTACCGGACGACGCCGATCATGGTTGGCGGCGTTCTCTATGCCACTGCGGGCTCGCGCCGTGCCATCGTGGCCATCGAGGCCGCGACCGGAGAAACGCTATGGGTTTATCGGATCGATGAAGGAGATCGGGGGGCACGCGCGCCTCGAATTAATTCCGGGCGCGGTGTTGCATATTGGGATGGCGGCGGCGGGAATGAACCGCGAATTTTTTACATCAGCCCCGGCTATCGCCTGATCGCCCTCAACGCAGCCACCGGACTGCCAGTGTCCGGCTTCGCCTCCGATGGCGTCCTCGACCTGATGGACTCGCTTCGAGTACCCGAAGGTGTAGACCCGATTGGCACGATCGGCTCGTCCTCGCCGCCTGTGATCGTCAACAACGTGGTCATCGTGGGCTCGGCCCATGTCAGTGGTCGCAATCAGCCAACGCCCGAGAACATTCCCGGCGACATCCGGGGATTCGACGCTCAGACGGGCGAGCATCTCTGGAGCTTCCACGTCGTTCCTCGGAACGGGGAGCCTGGGGCTGAGACCTGGGAAAACAATTCGAATCAATATTCCGGTAACGCGGGTGTCTGGACAATGTTTTCGGCTGATCTCGAACGGGGAATCGTCTACCTCCCCACCGAGGTGTCTACCCACGACTGGTATGGTGGACATCGCTTGGGTGACAATCTCTACTCCAGCAGCGTGGTGGCGCTGGACGCGCAAACCGGAGAGCGGCTCTGGCATTTCCAACTTGTGCACCATGATGTCTGGGACTTCGACAATCCTGCGGCACCGATCCTGGTCGACATCGAGGTTGATGGACGGCCGATTCCGGCCGTGGCGCAAATCACCAAACAGGGCTGGGCCTATGTATTCAACCGGGTAACGGGCGAACCGGTGTGGCCCATCGAGGAACGCCCGGTACCGACTGATACCAATGTTCCGGGGGAGCGCCTCTCGCCCACGCAGCCGTTCCCAAGTCGGCCTCCGGCATTCACACGACAGGGCTTAACCGAGGATGATCTCATCGACTTCACGCCCGAACTGCGGGAGCAGGCACTGGCCGTGGTGGAGGGTGTGCGCTTCGGACCGCTTTTCACTCCGATCGAAATTTCCGACTCCGATCGCGGCCGCGGGGCACGGTCATGTTGCCCCGTTCCACTGGTGGAGGCAACTGGGAAGGCGGTGCTGTCGATCCGGAAACGGGGATACTGTACGTCAGTTCCCAGATGAGTGCGGCGGTCGAAGGCTTGCTGCCCCCGATCGAGGGCGTCACGGTCGACTATATGCTCATGCCTGCCGAGACGCTGTCCGTAGAGGGCCTGCCGGCCGTCAAGCCTCCCTATGGTCAGATCAGCGCCATCGATCTGAACCGAGGCGAAATGCTCTGGCAGATCGCGAATGCGGATACGCCTGATGAAATTCTGAACCATCCGGCATTGGCGGGAGTGGAACTGGCCCGGACCGGGCGGCCAACGCGTGTCGGACTCCTCGCCACACGCACGCTTCTGTTCTCCGGCGAGGGTGTGGGCGGGCGGCCGCTGTTGCGGGCTCACGACAAAGCGACCGGAGACATCCTGGCTGAAATCGAGCTACCGGCACCGCAGACAGGCATGCCGATGTCGTACATGGTCGACGGAATCCAATACATCGTTGTCGCCGTAGCCGACGGAGGCAATCCGGCTGAGCTGGTTGCACTCCGGCTTCCCTAGGTGTCCACATAGTTTGGTCAGGATGCGGACAGGGCTTTCACCGAAACGCCAAATCAATCACAAGGTCATGCGCGTGATCGTCGGCGCAATCGCACTCGTGCTGTCGCCCGCCGTATGGATTCTTTCAGGTGGCGGGAATGAATTGACGTCGATCAGCATCTCCTATTGGACCGATGCCCGCGATGTTTTCGTGGGATCCTTGATCGCGGTTGGTTTCTTCCTGTCTGCATATAATGGAACTGGTGATCGAAGAGACTGGAAATTCTGGCTAAGCAAGGCGGCTTGTGTTTTCGCAGTCTGTGTAGCTCTTTTTCCGACAGAAGGTTTCAGTAGTGCGGACATTCCAGCCGATTGGATTCAAGCCGTAGCCGCATCAATCGGGCTGATGCCGGATAGGGTTCACGTCGGTGCGGCGGTTCTCCTGTTCGCGTGTCTCATTGCGTTGATGTGGTTTTTCTCCGTACGCGCGATGAACAAAGACAAGCCCATTCGCGCATATTTCTACCGTGTAGTCGCCGTGCTCATGGCGATCGGTATAGCCTGCGGGCTGATCGTCGCAATAGTAGGGGGTCTGAACGGCATGACTTTCTGGGTAGAAGCATGGTCACTGACGCTGTTCGGTGTTGGCTGGCTAGTGGCAGGAAGCTACCGTAGCGAAGACCACAACGCGGCATTGCATCCGGGGCAATCGGGGGAAGCACCGATCAGTGTTCGCGACGAATCGAGATCGTAACAATCCGTTTCGGGTTGGCGGCCTTAGCCGAGAGGACAAGGCTTGCCAAGCGATACCTAACAAGACAATTCAGGCGCTGGATAACAGTAGCCGGAACCGCTGCGCATCTTATCCCTTGACCGTTCCGAAGATCTCCGAATACGATCCTTCGGAAGCTATACCTCCAAGAAAGGGAGATACCTCGATGCGTACGGCAGGTGTAAGAGTACCCTCGA
This sequence comes from Terriglobia bacterium, assembly GCA_965218085.1. Lineage (GTDB taxonomy): Bacteria > Acidobacteriota > Terriglobia > 20CM-2-55-15 > 20CM-2-55-15. The sequence goes on from CBDCKF010000002.1 coordinate 3,417,290, forward strand.
TCACCGTGATTCTGAGCGTGGCAGGGATGTCACTGGTGACTCTGGCGGCGACGGCAAGTGCCGGGCAAGAAGTGCCACAGCCGACTCCTCCGGCTGGAATCGTTCCGCTGCCGGTGGACCTGTTTACGACCGAGAATTTCTACTTCGATCAGGAGTATTGGGCCGATCCCCGCTATGCCCGATGCAACACTCCCCGCGGCCTTTCCGATATGTGGCGTCGAGGCAGGCTGGGCGAATGGGGGGATTGTGAGCTTGACCGCGCGCGCTCCGATATCGTCAGTCCATACGAATTCTTGAGCGCTGAACAGCACTACAGGGCCTTGTTGGATCAAGCAGAAGCGTCCGGCGGACCCACGACGCACACTCTGGCGACCGTACCAGACTGGAACGGTGTTTATACGAAAGGGAACCTTGCCGACCAGTGGATTGACGGCCGGAACCTTCAGACGGGCACGATGATATCGCTTCTGACTCCAGATTATCAGCAGCGCATGGTTCAGGCGAACTATCACGAGACCGTGAGCAATTCACCCCAGTGGGTGTCTTCCTTCTGCTATCCCGAGGGATTCATGCGATGGTTTACACGGGGCGCGGTCCGGGAGGTTGAGGTATTGGTTAACCCGATTCAGATTCAGTTCCTGGGCGGCGTTGCCGATAACTTTATCCGCAAGGTGCTCATTGGCCGCCGGCACGTGCAGGAGGTGCCGCAATGGTATGGGGAAACCATCGGTTTTTGGGACAACGATCGCCTGGTCACCTGGACAGCCAATGTCCAGGCGTGGACACTGGGGATCTCGATGTTCGAGTACAGCTATTCGATGGAAACAGTGGAGGTCGTCAGATCGAACGCGGATGGGACGGGACTGATAATCGAGACGACATTTTACGATCCCGAGGCCTTCACCCGACCTTTGCATACCGTTACGGAGTGGAATCTCCAGGCGGAACTCGACGACCCGGAAATGAGATACACCTTCGTCGAGTGCCGGGTGATGAGCAATATCGTCAACGGTCCCGACGGCAGACCCACGCAGCTGCTGCCCTTCGATGAAGGCTACATCGATTACTTTGGTAGGCCCTGGGCGCAGAACTGGGAAAAATATTTCGAGCAGGGCTGGGAGAAACCAGCCGACTAGTGGCCTGTACCACCCAAATCGGGACCAGCGTTCGGGCCAAACGGCGTTGGATTCTAGGAGTCGGCGACGAGTAAATGCTCCTACATTGCGAGGAGCTGACGACGACGAAGACAATGCCGATTCGCGGGAACCCTCCGGGCCGATGGGGGTTGCCGGCGATATCTTCGTTACGAGCCGTCGTCGATGTGAAGACATCGACTTCCGTCTCGCGCCTCGATCTCCCCGGCAAGACCCATCGGCGATGGTCCCGATTTGGGTGGTACAGGTCACTAGGAGATCGCTGGGCCAGGAGATGCTCCTTTGCCCAACTTTTCCACGACGAGCTGGACTCAATCGATTGAGTACGGACTCGGCTGAAGAACAAGGAGAAACACGTGAGCGACGACGCGGCTGGTGACATCGATCTGCCCGATAGAGATGACATCCGCCGAAGCGACAACGCTTCAGGGCCCATCACACGACGCCGAGCCTTGCAGGGCGCCGCCGGTGGACTGCTTGCAGCCGCAACTGTCCCCGGCTGCTCTGTCGCCGAAGACCCGACGCCTGCGGCAGTGGTGCCCGCTCGGCGGACAGAGCGAATTCCCGATCTGACGGGTCGTCTGGCGCGATACATGATGGAAGCGCGCGACCTGAGCCTGAACCCGAACGTCGTGCTCGCTGCCAAACATCGGCTTCTCGATACGCTCGGCGCGATCGTTTCGGGGGCTCGCCTCAAGCCGGGCGAAGTCGCTATCGACTATGTGCGTCAGCAAGCCGGTGTCCCGGAAGCATCCGTCGCAACAACCAATATCATGACCTCGGCCGTCAATGCCGCCTTCGCCAACGCGATGTTGGGCCATGCCGACGAGACGGATGATTTTCATCCGTTCACAAAAGCCCACCCGGGCTGTTCCGTCGTACCCGCAGCGCTGGCAATGGGTGAGCGCGAAGGCAGTTCGGGTGAGGAACTGTTGAGGGCCATCACGCTCGGCTACGATCTCTGCTGCCGGTTCCTGGTCGCGCTCAGACCGGCCCTGGTGCGTGCGAATTATCGCAGTGCCGAGGGTTACAGCTCGACATTTGGTGCGACCGCCGCCGCTGCGTCTCTCGCGCGATTCGATGAGACCCAGATGCGTTACGCAATTTCCTACGCCGTCCAGCAGGTTTCCGGTGTGTGGAGCTGGGTACGGGATGTGGAACATATCGAAAAAGCCTTCGATTTCAGTGGCATGGGCGCACGCAACGGCGTCGCGGCAGCGACAATGATCCAGAGTGGATTCACCGGTGTCCTCGATGCGCTGGAAGGAGAACGAAACGTGCTCGATGCATTGTCAAGTGACGCAGCGCCGGAGGAGATGGTCGCGGACCTGGGTAGCCGCTTCTACGTCGAGGAAACCGCGATCAAGACCTTTCCGGTGGGCTATCCGATCCAGTCGCCGCTGGCCGCCTTCTTCACGCTGCGCGAGGAGCATGGACTGACGGTGGACAACGTCGAGCATATTCTTGTACGACTGCCTGAGGACGGCGCAAGGATCGTTGACAGCCGCTCGATGCCCGACGTCAACTGCCAGCACATCATGGCCGTTGCCTTGGTGGACGGCATGATCAACTTCGAGAACAGTCATTCCTTCGAGCGCATGTCGGAGCCGGCTATCGTTGCGGCTCGACAGCGTGTGGAGCTGATAGCCGATCCGGAACTTGTCGTTTTGGAGGCACCGCGGAGCGGCTTCGTAGAGGTAACGACCCGTGACGGCCGTCAGGTCAGCTTGTTCGTGAGCCATGCGCCGGGTACGCCGGAAAACCCACTCGACACCGAAGGCGTGGCGGCGAAGACACGCGAACTGATGGCTCCGATACTTGGAGACACGCGCGCGGAAGGCTTGATCGAGCAGGTGAGTGCAATTGAGGAACTAGGGAACGTTCGCGAGCTAAGACCGTTACTGACGCTTTGACGTGTTGGTGAGCATTGGGATTCACCATGAGGGAATCAAGGTGGTCTCAATGTAGGGACGATAGTGAGTGTGGCGAGCGACCCAACCGGAGGGTCCGTGACCCCGTGCACTGCGTCGAGGGTCACCGTGCAGGTGACACTGGACAGCGACTCCGACGCTCCCGCCATGCGTCGGTCCTCCCCTTCCACGGCGAAGACCGCTCGTTTCGCCGTTCGGTGGGAGAAAGGGCTGACAACAAGGGGCCCTGGCTGTATCCTACCGGGGCGAACGTGGTGGGGTGAATAGAGCGTGTGTGTCGGAGAACGACCACTGGAAGAGGGAGAAAATCGATGAGGTCTGCAAACGCAAGTTCCGTGAAGCGTCGAGTGGTTGAAACGGTTGCCGTCGTTGCCCTCCTCTGGATGGGGATGGGGCAACTGCCAGTCAACGCTCAGTCTCCGGGTGCCTTCTCTGATGTTCCCGATTTATCTGGAATCTGGAAGCGGGCAGAAAGGACCCAGGTGCTGGATCCCTTGCGATTGAACGCGAGGGCGGAGGCCTTGAGGGGCGTGCTCGATGAGCGCGCCTACCCCAAGTACGATTGCGTGGCGGCGACGATGCCCCGCATCGTGACCGACTCCTACAACTTTCAGATCCAACAGCAGGCTGACCGGGTGCTGTTGATGTTCGAGAAGGACGACGTAGTCCGCACGGTTTGGATGGAGGGACACGCCCATCCGGCGCCGAGTGTGGGCGAGTACTTTCTTCAGGGTTATTCCATCGGCCGCTACGAGGGTGAACAGCTCGTCGTCGAGACGACGAAGTTCACCTACGATCCGCATGGATTCAGCGACGGGTCCCCCACGATCGCGTCCTCGCAGCGAAAGAAAGTGAGCGAGCGGTACTGGCTCGACGAGGATCGCCTTCGAGTGGAAGTCGTCACCGAGGATCCGCTGATGATCCTGGAGCCCTATCGCTTCCGTTACTCGTGGGATCGAACGGACGAAGAATGGCTGGAGTTCGCCTGCGATATCGAGAACTCACACACGGTGCTGCCCTTCCTGACCCCGAGATACGACGTACCCTAGCAGCCCGTGCAGCGGAGGGTAAGAATGAGATCGAGCATAGCGACCTTACTGATAGGTGTTCTAGTGGCCGTCGGACTGTTGCTGCCAATCGATCACGCCGATGCCCATCATTCGGCTGCGGTCTTCTTTGATCGGGATCGAATGGTGGAGATTCAGGGTGTCGTCACCCAGTGGTCGTTTACGAATCCGCATCCGATCGTGATGGTCGATGTGACGGACCCGGACGGTCAGAGGGTCGAATGGCTGATGCAATTCACGAACGTGCTCAACATGAAAAGGCTCGGGATCACGGATGCGACTTTCGCTGTGGGCATGGAGGTGACCGTCGCCGGACCGCGGGCAATCGCGGAGGAAATATACGCCCTGAACCCTGAGTTGGTTGTGCTCCCTGATGGCATAGAAATTCGTGCAGCACCCGGGCAGCCAGGTGAAAGGAGCGTGACCTACCCCGACTAGGGCCGGACGGTGTCGCTTTTATCCCTCCGGCGGTACCGGACCGTAACCGCGCCCTTAAGTCCTGATCAATCTTCTTTCCGAAGTTGAGAATTGAGTCTCTTGTCCATCCCGTGACCCGAGCCGGCATCGCCCGCAATCTGCAGCACTTCAGAGCATTATGCTAGGGGATTGCGTTGCCGGACTCGATCAAGTCTTGATACGCGAATTCCTCGGAGGGGACGCAATATATTTGCTCGTCCCAGCTAGCGGCTTTCTCCTGATTCTGGCGGAATATTTTTCTATCGCTCTCCCAGGGACGGGTGTAGAGAAGCGGATCGGTGATCGTTATCCTGAGTTCTAACTCATTCGCATTCACACGCCGATAGCGCTCCTCGACTCGAATCTGCTCGGATTGCGGATATCCGAACTTATCCAGCCAGCTTCTCTCATCGAAGCCGATCGATTCAACGACGAGTGTGTCACCCTCGAAGCGCCCCACGGAGTAGCCGTTCCATTTCGGATAGATTGCGTCCATCGGCGGAAGGGGCCGGCCATCCATCCATATTTCGCGCCAGTCGTGACGGTATTCGAAGAATTGGAGAATTCTGTCGGGTGTCTGAACAATCTGCCAGGTTGGATGCGGTTCCGTAATTTCAGCAACGAGATTGCGGACCAGACCCAGAGGTTCACAGCGACCCAGGGGGTCGTTCCGCTTCAGCGCCCGTCTGGGTCCGTAGCCGGGCCTATTGGCGTCAAAACGGGCCTTGCCCTCGGGTGTGAACGGAGCCTCTGGTATCGAGGTGTCCTCCACAGTCGGGACATCACCAAAGGTCACAAGAGGGGTCATTCGGTGCCAATGCCCGGATAGTTCATGTGGATCGAATGCCACTCCGGTCCCAGGTCCTGCCGCATTTGGCTGTTGCGCCGCCTCGGCCGGTCGAGAAACCGTTACGGTCACCACGGCGGCGACCAAGAACATGAAATAGACGCTTCGCATCGGAAACTCCTCGTTGTCAACTCACGAATGTTTTCGAAAAATTCGCACCGAAAAGCAAACTGGGGCCGAATTCACAGCGCCTTCATTGCACGTCTGCGCAGCGACGATACGACGTCGTGGTGGTCCGACACTCTTCGTCCCCGGGTTCGATGGGAATAAACTCACCGTTGACCACCAGGCGGCGCACGATACCGACGTTTGGCGCTGTAACGTGCGGACTGTAAGTGACGGTCAATGTGTCTCCAGGCTTGACTGTGTTTCGATTCCAGCCTCGGGTTCGCAATCCCGTCGGTGTCGGACGCAGGGCAAGCGTCCAGGGCTCGACGCTACCGCTTTCGTCCGTAATCTCGAGCGACAACTGTGGATGTGGAAAACGAAAGGCTAACTCGGTCGCTACCGCCTTGACCGGTCCGATCAAGAGCTCCTGTTCCCAGTTGACGAAGCCTCCGTGATGAGCGGATGTTGACCCAGGCGAACCCGCCAACAATAGAGCTCCGCCAAGCACCGTGCATACGATGAGATGCTTCACAGAAAAGTTCATTCAGCCTCCCTTATTGTTCGGATCATCGTACGTCGCATCTGACCTCAGCAATCGATTTGAGGCCTTTGCGTCCCTCATTGTAGCCCCTCGGAACAAACCGGACAGGATTCGATGAAAAGCTCAGAGATAGTTTTGCTCTACGGAACGGTCTCGTGGCTCAGGATAAGCCCGTGCCGCATTAGTTGATGCAGGCATCTCAAGAAACGAAATGTCCTCTTGGCGGTCGTTGATGAAGCTCGAGAACACAGGGCTTTCTAGAATGAGAAAAATTCCTTTCGTCAGAATTCGAGACTTTGATTGCTTATGGAGTCTTCGAATAATATCCTCTACGGAGTTTCAGTAGGGTTCCGATAGTATGAGCCCGTACGAAGAAATTTGCCGGAGGCGAGTCTGTAGAGGACGCTACGGTCGTCCGATATATTGAAACGCTAGCCTGTTTGAATCCTATGTCTTGGCACAACGCAGGAGGTCTGAGCATGTTCCGCACTTTACAAACTGTCGTTATTGGCTTGTGCTTCACAGCCGTTGCTGGGGCGCACCACTCGACGGCGGCGGTGTACTTTATGGACGACCCGCCTGTCACACTGAAGGGAACCGTGATAAAAGTGGAGTGGCAGAATCCACACATATGGACCTACATTGATGTGACCGATGAGGCCGGGAACGAAGCTGTCCCGAATTCAGTTGAAACCTTCGATGGCGGTTCAGTTCATCAGTTAAGCCACCTTTGACGGATCGTCGCCAGTGACCAGGTCGTTGAGTTTGGCCTGGAGCATCCAGAGATCCTTATATCCCAGAATTCTGCGGAAGTTTTTCTCGGTATCGAGGAAGGAGGCCGCCGCCCATCGCAGGGCCATGTCGGCATTCTTCCATCGGCCCACACGACGGGTCCGGATACGCATCCCGGAGTGCGAACTGTCGATGAGGTTCGTCGACCCCAGACAACGGCGAAGAGCCGGAGACAGTTCGAGACGGTTGATGGTGAACATTTCGTCGAGTCCTTCCTTGAGACTGGCCGCAGCATCCGGATGCTGAGACCGCAACCATTCGGCTTGCTTTCGGATCCGGGCGATGCCTTCCTTCCACGGCAAGCGGAACGCGGCTTTCATGACGGAAACGACCTGCGGAGCCAATTCGTCGGGGAGCTTCGCCGCGACGTTCCGGATCTTGTGGTTGCGGCATCGCTGGACCGGATTCTGACGGCCAAAGACCTTGTCGATCGCGCTCCGCAGCGCTTTTGCGCCGTCAATGACGAACAGGTACCGCCGACCTGGATCGATGCCCCGGTCGACGAGATCCTCCAGCAGCGTGACCGCCGTGGCCGCGTTCTCGCTCGCGCCGTCCTTTATTCCCAGGACGACCTTCTCGCCGCTGGAATCCACGCCCACGGCGCAAAGCACGTGAAATTCTCCGAAGATCACGCCGTCCAGATAGATCACCAGGAACTCCCGGTCCTCGAACCGGCGTTCGCTCAGCCGCTTCAACTCCTTCCCGCTCTGCTCAACGAATTCCCGGCTCACCGACGACTTGCTGACACCGACCGTGTCGGCCATCTGGGGAATGACCCGTTCGTATTGCCGGGTCGAGACGTTCGACATCAGGATCTCCAGAACCCGGCTGCCGATCGTCCCGTTCGCGTTGATCGCCTCGTAGGCCGGGATCTCGACCTCCTGGCCTTTACCCCGCCCCTTCTTCCGAAGTCGGGGCTTTCGGACTCGCAGCTTGCGATCCGACAGCCGCACGCTGCCAGCCTGCCTGCCGTGCCAACGAATCGACTCCTTCGCCCGGCCCCGCTGCTTCTCTCCGGCCACACCCTGCGCCGACAACTGCAACACGGCCTCGATACTGGCACGTCCCAACACGTCGATCAACTCGTCGATCGCCATCCGCGACCCTTCGATCAGCTCGACCATCGGCAGCAGAATCTGCCCGTTCTCTGTCAAATATTCCGCCAACGACTGGCTGTCGTCGCGGCTCACGATTCGGTATGCTTTCATTCGGCGGTTCCTCCTCTGTAAGGTTTCCCAACCCCGATTCTACGGAGTCGGAAGGATGGAACCGCCATCTAACTTTCAACTAGAAATCGGACACCTTCCCGGGAACACTACGAACTGGGAAGTGGAAATCCAAACCAATCCGGCCAGAATGTATAGGGCAGGCTGGTCCAAGGATTCATTAAAGGTTGGCGATGCCGTGACCGTGGAAGGTCTTCTCCCGAGAAACGCCGCCTTGAAGCGAGTCTTGAACCGGTCCCTGATTTTGCCGGACGGCAGAGAGTTGGGCAGCAGGAGGTAGTAGCCGAAACCTGACCCACACGGTAAGAACCTGATGCGGCTGCGGTCCATCCGCACCGATTCGAGGGGAACAATCCCCAGGAGATATCGGCATGAGAAATTCCACTCAGCTTTCAGACAGACGCTTCAGCATGCAGCTGTGTTTCGTGATTCTGGTGAGCACCGTGATGCTCGCCCCCGTCGCTGTTTCCGCGCAGGGGGGAAGCGACGCAGACTGGGATCCCCGGGATTTTGGAGGTATTTGGCGGACTTCCATACGGGACATCACACGAGGGATGCTGCCCGGTGAGGAGATTGCGTTTACTCCCTATGGCGCACAGCAGCATAAAGGCTTCGATCTGCAGGAATATTCCCGGAGGGGATGCGAGATTAAGGGCGCCACGCGGCAACTACTTTCCAACAGTCTCTCCATGTTTGTTCAGGATCCCAGCCTTGAGATGATGGTGGTGTTACACGAGGACCACAACCGTTTTCGGGCAATTTACATGGACGGCCGTGGTCATCCCGAAGAAGTTTACGACATCCCGGAGCCCTTCGGACATTCGATCGGCCACTGGGAGGGCGACACGCTTGTCGTGGATTCGGTGGGCTTCCGTGACACGACCTATTTGGACACGAACGGTCTTGGGCACAGCGTTCAGTTGCATCTCACGGAAAGGTTCCAGAGGACCGGGCCGGACACGATCGAGTGGACCGTCACCGTTGAGGATTCGCTCTTTTACACCCATCCCTTTAGTTTTCGCAGCGTTTTCAGCCGGCAAACCGGTCTGAGGCTCATGATGTATGATTGCGAAAACGAACGGGATATCGAGCACCTGGAGTCCATAATCCGGGGTGAGAACGAAAGTCACAGGAATCCCGAATTTTTTGTATTTCCAGATTGAGACCCGTACGGCGACATCCGATCCTATGAGAGCGGAAAGGCGGGCCTTCCGTACAAATTAGAGGCGGGAAGAATCACCCCAAGAAGGCGTAGGGGGCCGGAGTCCCTGTGACCGATCGGACAGGGCGCTTCTGCTCGACTTGGTTCTTCCCAAGCCTCCCACCCTCATTCCTCGACTTTGCTGGGGAAGACACCTATAGAGACGGGTTTGGCACGACTGTTTCCGGCCGCTAGCACCACGGGCACCAGTACCAGGGAGGGCGGTAAAAAGTAATCAAACGGCCGCCCGTGATGACGACCATCCAACACAACAGCGACACCAGCCCGATGATCCTGGCCGCCGGAGGAGGTGCATCCTCCAGGCCCAGGGATTTGACCTTGCCATAGACCACAAGATAGAAAAACGTCACGTTTATGCCGGCCATCCCCATGAAGAGCATCTTGATTTGAAAGGACGGGTTGTACATGTACTGGTCGGGGTAACCGGAAAAGAACAGGATCCCCGTGCAGACATTGATGCAGTATCCGAAGATGCCCCAGGGCACTAAGCGATGCAAGGCTGTTAGCGGGACTTTTTTTACCAGACCCATCAGCCTCAGATCGAACATCCCTACCGTGCCGATCAGGAGGGACAAACCGATGAAGTGGAGGCTTTCCGCCATGCGCCATGCCCACCAGGTTTGTTCCATGAAGGCGGACGCAGCCGTGCCGTCGATCCAGATCCGGAACGATTCCATGAAGGATTCCATTTCAGTCTCTGTCGATCTTCATAGTGTCTGGTCCTAGAAATTCAGCATGTCCACGGTCAAACGGCTCGCGGTATAGGCCAAGAGGCGGCCTGCGGTGACCGCCCCAGCCCACATAGCGATCGAAATCCCCGCGAGGAGCCTGGCTTTCGCCGAAACGGAATCTCCTTCCAGACCGGGACTGCGTAGTACGCGGACTTGGAGCCAGCGCATATTCAGCATAGCGAGCAGGATCAAGGCTAGCTTGAGGTAGAAGATGGGATTCGTCAGGGCCTTGGTCGGATAACAGATCAACAGCAAGACTCCCGATATTGCGTTCACCCAGAACCCGAACCACATGACCGGAAAGAATCTCTCCATCGAAGCAAGCGGTATACGCGGGGCAAACCCGAGCATTCGTAAATCCAGGGCGATATTGCCTCCCACCAGGAAGGCCATCCCCAAGGCGTGAAGAACCAGTACACCTGGAAACGCGAACATGGATGGAGATTCCACCAGCCAGGTACTGAAGGAGCTCTGTTCCACCCACCGAAAAAAGGGATCAAAATTCATGTTTTATGGTTTGTTTTTCCACCGCGGAGTCTACCCCATCACTGTGATGGTGAGCAAGATGCGTCCAGTGCTTGTTTCATGTGTAGTAAACGCACTCAAGAGCGCGAGTGGTGCATTCGGGACGGAATCGGCTCGCCTAAGCCGCAAGTCGTGATGAGCGGGAAGCGGAGAACTCCTTTAAATCGAACTTCAGTTTCCTTCGATGTGGACTCCGTGGAGAGTTTCTGATATTCCAATGTGCACGGTTGCTCGGGTTGGGGTGAACCGGCTGTTTCGGGGCGGGTAAAGAAATCCGATTATGAGATACAGATAGCCGATTCCAAGTCGTCAGCGGCTAAGAAACGCAAGGGAGGACGTGATGCGAAAAACAATTTGTATCCTATCAGTGCTAGTGGTTCTGGGCCTCGGCCTCAACACATTCGCGCAGCAAGGGCAGGAAGCGGCTTCGCTGATTTTCCGCGAAGATTTTAAAGCGGGACCTGCCGGCCAGGTTCAGTTGACGCAGGACGCTGTTACGAATCCGAATCTGGAGCTCATGGTATACGGACCGGGTTCAGCACCCGGAGTTGGTCGAGATTCCGGGCTCCTGCTGGGGAACGAGGGAGACCCCACGAACCCAGGCGAATTGGTGAGTGTTGTCTATACGGGAGTGGCGCAGGGACCCTGGGGCGTCATGCTCAAACACAAGAATAACTATCTTGATCTAGGAAGCACAGGCCGGATTCGCTGGCGCGTGCGACAGAGAAGTCTGCATCAGATTCGTCCGCTCATAAAGCTGAGGGATGGAACGTTGCTGGTGGGGGACTATCAGGAGCCCCTTTCGACCTATTTGCGCGAGAGCGAGGTCTATTTAGTCGATGTCCCCCGATGGCGACCCGTGAATCCGGATACGATGTTTGAAGCCGGCAACGTACGTGGGGAACCGCTCTGGAAAACCGGCGTGGACTTGAGCCAGGTTGACGAGATCGGCTTCACCACCCTGACGCGAGGGGCTGGCCATGGCACGTCGGGTAATCTCATCGTGGATTTTGTCGAAGTCTATGGCAAGTCCGTCGCGCGCTGACTCCCGAAGCCAGGCACATTAACATTCCGTTTCGCCATCGGTAATGGCTTGGGTGTCCTCGATTTCGAGGACACCATCCGGTAAGATCTCCATTGTGATCTGCCTGGAAAGTGCTGGGAAGGAATCCTCATGAAGACATTTGTTCTGCCACTCGCGGCTCTCGTCGCTGTGGCTTTCTCGTCAATTGGTAGCCACGCGCAACAGGTGCCTTTCGACCGCTTGCCGGCTGCAGTACTCGACATTGTGCCCCCGTCGGATCGGATCAACGGGGTGCCGGGTGAAATGAGGGTCCGGCCGGCCGCGTGCGGCACGCTACCCTTGAGCGGGGCACGCCGGCGCATCGTCGACATTGCGGTGCAGGAATGGGGCTTTTTCAGCTTCAGCGTCGTCGACGAAAGGATAGACACACCGCGTGGGCGTCGCCGCCGCCGCCGTGGCAACCCGGAAGAATCTGCCAGAGTCGCGGCTTCGATCGGCGGCTACTGGGCGGTCACTCCCGAGGGCCCCTGGATCGTTGAGAATCAGAACGACGCGTGGAACGGGTCACGGGGCCTGGGTTCGAGGTGGAGAAGTCCGTGGTCGGCGGCCTTCATTTCCTGGGTGATGTGCGCGGGTGGCGTAGGAGACACTGGCCAGTTCCGTCGCGCCATTGCACACCACACCTACATCGACCAGGCGATCCGTGCGCGCGATACGGGCACCTCCGAGACCGCATTTGTAGCGTACGATGTTGGCGAAATCGGAATCGAGCCGGGCGACCTGTTGTGCACCGCGCGCCGTCCGGACTATCGAAACATCGCCGAACGACGACAACAGATGGGAGAGGGGGCCCGGACCCATTGTGACCTCGTCGTGAAGATGGACGAATCCAATGAGGAGATTCTGGCTATTGGCGGTAATGTGCGCGGAACAGTAAGTCTGAAACGTCTACCGGCAACCGGAGATCCGGAAGGACCGCTCCGACCGTCGCGCACAACCTTTGCCCACCTGAAATTACGTGACGCGCCCATCGCTTTGGATGCATTGGACAACAGCCCGACGATCAAGGCCATCAGCTGCAACGCTGGGTTTGAGGCACCGTCTCAACTGGCGGCAATCAATTTGTTGGTGGCTGAGAACGATTGTTAGTGCGACGAAGGGAAAGAGGTGAACCGGTGTAGGCTGAAAAATTATGTTCATACTTTACCCGGATCGATGAGGCGTCGGACGATTCGAAACGTGGCAATTAGGCGAGTCGTGATATTCTCCCCGGCGTCGGAACGCGTCGAGAACTTTGGTTGATACGAGGGAAGCGAGCGGAGAACCTATGAGGTGGTGGGCTCTACTGCTGGTATTGAGTTTGGGATTGTTAGCCCGGTCTGCGCACGCCCATCACTCGATTGCCGGCATGTATGACACTCGCGAAGAGGTCACGATCGAAGGAATCGTCGCGGAACTCCGATTTGTCAATCCACATCCCTTCCTCATCCTCAATGTCGGAGATCCCGGCAGCGCCATACAGTGGTTGTTCGAGATGGATAATCGCCGAGAGCTTTCCAGGATCGGCATGACGAGCGAAACCCTAAGTCCCGGTGACCGTGTCATCGTAAGCGCCAACCCTTCCCGCCAAGTGTCGCAGCGTGCCTATATCCGACGGCTTGACCGTCCTCTAGACGGCTTTGGATACGAACAGGTCGGCAACAGTCCCCGGATAAACACGCCGTCTCGCTAATGAATTCTGGACGTTCGTAAAGCCAGCGGCGTCATTGAAGACGAGGAAGACAAGCTGTCTCCTGCCATTCTCGCCGCGGTCTACCACCTCAAAGTATTTGATTCCTGTTCTTGATTCGGCCCGACTGAGTTCTGATAAAGGACGGGTTGTCCTCAAGGTAACAGGGCCGTTCGGTGCGGTCTGCTAGGGGAACAGCCGCTTCAGCAATTCGTTACCGTGCGGACGGAACTTGCCGTCGGGGTCGATCGTCTTGCGAACGTCGTTGAAATCATCCCAGACCTTCTTGCCATGCAGCTTCTTCAAGACTGCTGCGGTAGCGGATGTCTTTTTGCCAAGGTGAGGCCGGGCTTTGAACTGGTTCCGCATCATCGTGTCGAATCTGTGAAATACCTGGACGATTCGCTCCCTCGAGTACTGTTGCATCGAGGGTGCCAATTCAACGTAGCAGGTCGGCCCGCCCGTGCCTGGGCCCAGCATGGCTTCTGAGGCATCCGGCGTGAAGCGGATCTCGATGACGGTGTTGAACTCTTCGGCTTTGAGCAGCTTCTGTGTTTCCTTGATTGCCTCAGGGAAGATGCTGTAGTCCGGGGGAGTGCCCAAAGGGATTCCGACTTCAATCTCATCGTGCTGAAAGTACAGCTTTCTCGCGAAGGCATGATTCGCCTGCAAGACCTGCCGGTCGTGCGCGTTGAATTGCTGGATGAGCCAATCGCTCTTCTCGTTCGTGCCAGGCGTGGCCGCATCCTTACTCGACAGGTTCAAGAGAAAGTTGGGCAGAAATCCCGAGCCGGCGTGATCGAGGAGCTCCCGCTCCCTCTTGACGTCCAAAGCCTTTCTGGAGGGCGCCTTATGGGTCCGTTTCCAGGTGTTGAGCCGAACAGTCTTGATCGTGTGCCCCTTACCTCCAGCGTAGTAAAAACTGACGTGAGGATGAGAGTTGAGAATGTTTGTGATCTGGCTCTCTGCCCATTTTCGGGGCACGTATTGTTCATTCTTCTCGAAATTGAACGCTTTATCGAGTTTGATTACAGCCTCGGCGACGACTCCAGTCATTCCCAAAGCGCCGGCAACTGCGAGCTTCGAGTACGTTTTTGACGTCCCATCAGGGAGTTGCCATTCCCAGCGCTGATCTGCGCTGACCCCGGTTCCATCATTCTTGACGAAGCGGTGCGCTTTCCCGTTTGCATCCAGCGTCAGCACCTCAAGTAATTGCTGTGACAGGAATCCGGCAACCTGACCGGTTGAATGTAAATCGGTGGCGATCAATCCGCCGATGCTCTGGGCGTCTGTCGAGCCGGCAACGGATAAGGCCCATTCCTTGGTAAACATGGCCTCGGTGAACTCGCGCAACCGCATTCCCGCCGAAACACGCACGACTCGTTTCGCCTGATCGCTACTGACCTTGTAGGAAGCGACGGCCTCGCTGGCGCGAACCTTCTTCCATTTCCTGTTACCGACAAGCGCGTAGTTATCCAGAGTGATCAGTAGACCGACCCCCTGTGACTCTGTTCCACCCGTATCGCTGGAGGTGTTGAAGGCGTGGCCGCCAGCTACGATTCGAATCGGTTCGTTCCTATTTCTTCTGATCAGGTCTTGCAAGGCGGCAAGATTGGTCGGGTTCTTGTAGGCCCCGGGGTGGATCACAATATCCCGATTCCAGTTTTTCCACTTCTTCTCGTTCGCGTTCCATTTGGCTTCATGGTCGGGTTCGCCACCGAGCAAGACTCGATTGAAGTTGTAGAGGTCTCGCAACCAGGCCTTGCGTTTTTCTTTTGCGCCTTTGTCGACATCGATGAGAGTGAGTCCTTCGATGTATCCGGCCAGCTTGTTCGACAGGACATTGACCTCGGCAATCAGCTTCGGGTCGTCACTCGCATGTTCGGCGTAGTACTCGCGGCTCTCTTTGATCTTTGTGCTCAGATCCTGCGCGGTCTGAACGAGTGCCGCAGCTTCGGCGTCACGGAAGTAGGGCATCGGCGGGATATTGAGAACAGACCTGACGAACTCGTCGTCCTTGGACGCCGCATTGCGTAGGAGGTGGTTGTGCACCAGGATTCGCAGGCGCGTCTTCTGTGCTTCGGCGCGAAAATAGCTTTCGCGTTCGCGGAGCAGTTGCTTGTTGATGTAGCTGATCTCGAAGCGGGTGACCTTGCCGAGATGCTCGGCCATGCGCATGATTTCGTGGATGTCCGCGTCGACAAACCTGCCTCCGGGTCGCTCGCGGCGGCGGCGCTCAAAAATTTTTACGTAGTCGTCGATCGCCTGGGCGCCGATCTTGATCTCCAGAGCCGGGTGAGCCCTTTGAGGGAATGGTCGATCGACAGGGTAGGCCATGACCGATTATAGGACTCCGATAGACTGATCGTTCCTGTTTTTCGAGGCGTGTTTACCGTCATGCGGCGACAACTCTGCTGCGACAGCCTCGGGAGCGAGGCTCAATCAGCGGCAAGAGTCCGCAGCACTGCAACGTGGTCCTATATCGGAGGGAGGCCCTCCAGCACGAAACTCGCTGATTTTTCTCCTTATGCAAATCAAGGAAAGAAGGCGGACTCTGCCCAGGAGCGAAAACATGGAGGCTGGTATGGTCAAACCTTGGAGCAGTCTCTTGGAACAAGATTAATTTGACAGTACCGGTCCAACGCCTATTAGAGATCGACCTGGGCAGTCCAAAAGTTATTTGGCTCTGAACTCTTTTCTTGTGTACACTGCATCCAATTTCCCCATTCTTCGCGTTTCGGTAAGTGAGCCTTAGGTCGATAGCACTGCCGTGAGGCACAAGAGATTTCATCGACGAAGGCAACAACACGTTGGGTAGGCACTCACAAAGGAGAAGGTGATGTTGGATCGCCCGATTATGCCACGGCAAGGTTCGAGGCCTCGAAAGCTGATAGTAGCGCTGGCTCTAATTCTAGGTTCAGCCTTCATGTTCTCGATCTGGCCCCGAAGCGCCGAGGGGCAGAGCGAACCCTTCCAGCTCGTGGAGGCCACAATCGAGGACGTTCACAACGCCTATAGCACTCGAAGTCTGACGGCGCATCAGTTGGTCCAGATGTATCTGGATCGCATCGAGGCCTATGACCAACAGGGTCCTCGAATCAATGCGATTATTTCTGTCAATCCGGAAGCTCTCCAAGAAGCAGATCGATTGGATGCCGCATTCGAACGGTCGGGCTTTGTCGGCCCACTGCACGGCATCCCAGTGATCCTGAAGGATCAAATGGACGTTGCAGGAATGCGCACGACATTGGGATCGATTCTCTTCGAAGACTTCTATCCGGACCAAGACGCGTTCGTGATCGAACAGCTGAGGCAAGCTGGAGCCATCATTCTGGCGAAAGCCACTCTTGGAGAGTTGGGCGGGGGCGATACCCATGGTTCGCTCTTTGGTTCCACTCGAAATCCTTACGCGCTGGATCGAACGGCGGGCGGTTCCTCAGGCGGATCCGGGGCGGGTGTGGCTGCAAACTTTGCGACCGTGGCCGTTGGTCAGGAGGGCTTTGCATCGGTCCGCCGGCCTTCGACCTGGAACTCCATTGTCGGAATGAGGCCCACGGCGGGTCTCGTCAGTCGAACCGGTGTGTTTGACGGCTGGCCACAGATCAACGGGTCGCTCGGCCCGATGGCTCGCACGGTCACGGATATGGCCAAACTTCTCGATTCGATGGTAGGGTACGACCCGGAAGACCCGGTAACGGCCAGGGGCTTCGGCAATGTGCCCGATAGCTACACCGATTTCCTCGACAGAGACGGATTGAGAGGAGCGCGTATTGGTGTCCTGCGCGAGTCGATGGGCCGGGACTCAGAACCCGAATCGGAAGACTTCGCAAAGATAGCCCTGGTTTTCGACAGAGCCGTCGGAGAGCTCCAGGCGGCGGGAGCCGTAGTCGTGGATCCCATCGTAATTCCGGAGTTGAACGAGTCGCTGGCGATGCTGGCTTCCAATTCCACTGAAATGACCGCGGAGGCATTCCAGAGATTCTTCGGGAGAAGTGCTGATGCACCCTTCGCATCCCTTGAAGAGATGACTCAGTCGGCGGCCTTCCCCAGAGTCTTTCGATATGCGCGGAACCGGCTAACGACCGTTACGGATGCTGCAAGGCATCAGCGGTTCGTTATTGCGCGAGACCGGCTGATGACCAACGTCTTGAAAGTCATGGCGGACAACGAACTGGAAGCGATCGTCTATAAAGCGGTGGAGCATCAACCGACGCTGATCGAGAACGGCATCAATCCCCCTTATGTCAATACCAAGGGCGTTCCATTCTTGAATACCTTCCTGGTGTTCGTTCCCGCCATTGTGGTTCCCGCCGGGTATACGACAGACGACCTTCCGGCCGGGATCACCTTTATGGGAAGACCCTACGACGAAGGAACCATGATAAAGCTCGCCTTTGCGTACGAGCAGGCGACGAATCATCGCAAGCCGCCTGCCGCCACGCCATCGCTTCCCGGGCAGAGGTAACCTGCCAGCCTCGAGCGCTGCGTTGTGAGGCGCAGGTAGCCCTTTGCTGTGTCGGTGATTTGAGAGGGCCGGACCGACAGCGTGTTCTCAGACGGCCCGCTTTCTCTGTTAATCGGAGAGGGTGTGACCGACATCCCTCAGCCGCAAATCAAGACCCTCCTGAACTGATCTTAGGAACTCAAGGAAAGGGTGCCGGTACCATAGAGTCAATTCTGGCCCCTCCTGCCTTCAAGCTCTCAATAGCCATCTTCAAGTCTTCCTGTCCGGGTGCGGGACGGTCAGAAAAATCTCGCCGTGCCGTGCGCCCAGATGTAATATTCGATTATTCTGCACAGCCAAAGAGACTAAAGAAGCATTACGACGGGATGGGGAGTTCGGGAGGACCCACTATGCGCCTGATTCCAGTGATCGCAGCAACGTTAAGCCTGTTTATTTCTTATCCTTCCTTCGCGCAAGGCTGGATCGAGTATGCCAGTCAAGATGATTTCTTCACCATCAATTTCCCGGGTGAACCCGAGGTGCAAGACATCACCTACGACACCGCTTATTTCATCACCTTGCCAGGGCGTGTTTATAGCCACGAGAATGGCACCAACCGCTACACGGTCACTGTGGTCAATTACGCGGACGCCGCAAGACTTCACGCAGAGCTGGTCGTAAGCTGCCGGGCTGCCCTAGGAGATGGTGACAGTTGCAACGACCACACGGCAACGGATCGGCGGGCAGCGATGGACGATGCGACGTGGAATATCCTTCAAAGGGAGGCTGAGCTGACGCATTTTGTGTACTATCAGGCGGACCGCGTTGAAGGACGTACTTTTCACCTCACCAACCCCGATGGATCCCTCACGTTCGTCGCAGTCAATATGCATGAAAACCGTCTCTATATCCTGGAAGGAACCGTGTCCGCGGATTCACCGCCGCCGCTAGTGTTCCAGCAATCCTTGGGATTTCTCGATCAGGGGGGCAATAGAATTCGTTATGCGTCGACCTACTCCAACGGATTTCCAGCACCTTCCCGTGACCGATGACGAAGGCGGAGCGCCGGATGAGAGCGATAAAGCTGAAGCCGTTTCTATTGATGAATAGGATGATGAATAGGAGGTACGATGCAGTATAAATCAGTGGGTCTTGCAGCCATTTGTGCGCTTGCCTTAGCCATGCCGGCCCTGGCGCACCATTCACACGGCAACTACGACGTATCGCAGTGGTCTGTTTACGAGGGTACGGTCAAGGAAGTGCACCTGGTCCGCCCGCATTCTTGGGTCTACCTCGAAATCACGGACGACGAAGGTCAGAGCGCGGTGTGGGCTCTGGAAGCCACCGGTCCCGAAGGGCTTTCAAACAACGAAATCGGGCGCCAAGACGTCAGAACAGGCGACACCATCAGCGTGCGGTGTCATCGGCTCAGGGACGGCTCCAATGGCTGTCTTCTGGGGTATGTGACACCCTTACATGGCGATCTGGCACGCGGCCACGGGGTCGAGAAGGAGTGGGACTAGCTCGGCTGGCGCACACGTTGACGAAGACGTTTTGATACGATTTGGCAGTGAAGCCGGCAGTCCGGGAGTCGGGTAAACTGCGATTCTCGCCGCTCACACGAATCTCGGGGAACAACAGTCACTTTACCCGACACTGACCGTTCACGGAAATACCCGTAATCTCGACAACAGCGTTTGTCAGGATTGATCTTCTGATTGCGTCTAACTTCCTCCCCTAATATTCTTTACCTAATTTCTCTCGGTTTGTTTCGATCAACAGTAAACAATGGAACCCGGAGCAAAACCGGCGCGTTGCAGGAGACACCAGACTCGGGCGCGAGCTTACGATCAGGACCCTGCCGGAAGAGTTTTTTTGCGGCGAAGGCCACCCGTTTAGTATTCTCGCGTGATCTCCTGACAGGAGAGCCGGCATCCGAACCCAGGTATTTCCAATGTCCAGAAGTCACAACAAACTTCGAACGGTATGTTTGACCCTTCTCATCGCGGGTCACTTCAGTGAACTCAAAAGCCAATCGACGAACGAAATGGTGTCGATTCCGGCCGGGGCTTTTATGATGGGCACGGACACCGGTTCCCCGGATGAGCGACCGGTCCACATCGTCGAGCTATCCTATTTTCTGATAGACCGTACCCCGGTGACGAAAGCAGAGTTCGCTTTATTCCTCCAGGCCGTGGGACCGGTGAGTCCTCGGGGCGAAACCTACTACGAGGACGACGATTCGGACGCGAGTATCCATCAGAGATCAGGCGCGTGGGTTGTGGACCCCGGCCTGGAAAACCACCCCGTTTTGGAGGTGAGCTGGGTCGGTGCGAGAGACTACTGTGCCTGGGCTAACCAGCGCCTTCCCACGGAAGCGGAATGGGAGAAAGCTGCACGCGGCACTGACGGGGGCAGGTATCCGTGGGGAAATCAGGCCCCGGATCCGACCCGGGCGCAGTTCAGCCAGGGCAGGGCAGAGACGTCACCTGTCGGTGGTTTTCCCGAGGGTGCCAGCCCCTACGGTGTCCTGGATATGGCCGGAAATGTTTGGGAGTGGGTCAGCAGTGCCTACGCTCTTTACCCCTACGACCCCTTCGACGGCCGCGAGAACCTGGAACCGGGACCCGTCCGGGTAACGCGTGGGGGCGGCCATGATTCCTCCGCGGAGGAGATCCGGTCGACCGAACGGGCCCGGAATCTTTCACGCGACCCCCGTTCCGGCCACCGCAATATCGGCTTCCGTTGTGCAATGTAGCGACGCGTTGAGGATCCCCAAAGGCCTCGGATAAGCTGACAATACCTTGCCGTTGCCGCGATTCTCCCCGTCAACTCCCGATTCGTGGGCCTGTTGGAGGTCCAGACAGTTCCCTATTTCGGGGCATGCCGAACAGCCGGCAATATCGCTGATACGGAACTGAGACATTTCTTGCGAATAAATTCCATATGTAGTTAGATCGTTCCAAATCTCACGGTTTGTGTCTGTATTGATTTAGTTGATGCGACACGGTCGCATCAATATCGGCTGGAGCGCCAGTCACTTCGCTTTCAGATTCGGAAAGTGACTGAGTAAGGAGGCCTGTAAGATGAGATCAACTCTTGTACTCAGTATCGCTATTGTAGTCTTACTGAGCGTCACTCCAACCACTGCCATGGCCCAGGCAGGAACTGCTTCCGATATCAGCGGACTTTGGGTGGGGGCGGGCAGCGCAGGGAACAGCCCGAATCTGGAGCGATTGGAGGGAGAACTTCCATTCACCGATTACGGGCGCGAACGCTATATGACCTTCGATCACGCCCTGAACAACGGTGCACGCTGCTTGCCGCTCGGCCCGACGCGAACCTGGCAAGTCAACTACCCGTTCAGGATCATGCAAACGCCCGAACTGGTGCTGATCGCCTATGAACTCCGGCGAACGTTTCGGATCATATATACCGACGGCCGGGAACATCCCGAGATTATTTTCAATTATCCGGAATGGATGGGTCACTCGGTCGGTAGTTATGAAGACGGTACACTGGTCTTCGAATCCGTAGGGATCAACCCCAGAACCGATATTGACAACGCCGGTCACGAACACAGTGACCAACTGCGACTCGTCGAGAGAATTCGAAAAACGGATCAAGGTACGCTCGACTGGGAAGTGACCATCGAAGATCCGGTGTTTTACACGGAGCCATTTACACTATCGAAGACCTTCGACCCCGTGGAAAACGATCGCGTCATGGATTACACCTGCACGGAAAACGAAAGGGACGTGGACCATCTGGTTCCGGGAGTCGCTGTGGGACCCCAGTGAGAACTGCAATTGGCGGCTTGGATTCAATAAAACACGATCTGATGATTACGTTTGCCGTTGGCGTAGGCCTGCCGTCGCAGGTCTGGCATGAATGGCTTCGACATCGAGTGCCCACCACTCCCTCCGAGCTCAATACGACGTGAACAAGCCGATCAAGATCGAAAGCACCGTGGCGAAAGTCGAGCGGATGAGCCCTCACGTCTATTTCTACCTGGATGTTGAAACCGAAGGCCGGGTAGCCAATTACGGCGTCGAAAACGGTGCGCCGCCGCGAGAACGTCCATCCTGCTTTGGCTTTCTGGGTCCGATCTATCGAGGCTTCAGTGACGGCGAACAGATTGCCGCTTTGTGGGTGACAAATTTGTGCGCCATGCCGAGCAAATCCCGCAACACATCCGGATTGACCAGAGACAGACGAACCAGAACGGCATCATAATCAACGTAGTGGTCCGGCACGTAGTAAATATCCAGAGCCTCAGCGAGCAACTGGGCACGATCATCGAAATCGACGCGAACGGCAAGTGAACCGGGTTCGGCCGAGCGGTTAGCGGGCACGCAGGCCAGGAGTTGCCCGCGGATCTTGAGGGCCGGACGGCCGTACGCCGTGCTCTCCTCCACACCGGGCAAGGCCAGTCCGATGTCCCGCATGGTGTCGAATTCGATTGTGCTTTTGGACATGGGTCAGCGTGCTTCTTCCTTGATTTAGCTGCCAAGGCCGTTTGCTTGGTATATCGGCTATGTTGACAATCGCAGTTTGCCCTACCCGTCGTATTGCAGCACGTGCAAGCCGGCATTCCAGTCACTGACATAGATCAAGCCATGCGGCCTGACATGAACATCGGCAGTCTTGGGTGCAAGCGTAACGTTCGGACGGGGATCGATCATCCGCTGCGGCATTGGCGGCACCCAGTAGGCGATTTCCCGGGGCGCAAACGGGTCGCCGATATCGAACACACGTACGCCTGCATTGTTGTAGGTTGCGAAGAGCGTCTCCTCGCTCTGAAAGCTGCCGGGCCTGTTTTCGTGCAGGTTGTGAGGCCCGAACGTTCCGAGTGTGCAGAAATCGCGCTCGTTCGGTGTCGGTAGCGTTGATATCGGTACCGGGTTTTCGGGGACTCGAACATCGACGACGAAGGTATGGAACGTCCCCTTGGCACACAATTCAGCGTTTGCTTCATCGGCCACAACGACGAGGTTGCGGCCGGGTAATGGCAAGGCCGTGTGGGTTCCCCCGGGAAAAGGGGGGGACCAGTTGATATGTGAGAGCAGCAGAGGCTCGGCGGGATCGCTGATATCGTGGATCGTGAAGCCTCCGTCGCGCCATGCGGCATAGCCACGGTCGCCGGCGGTGATCATATGGTGCAGCGCGACCCGGCGGCCCTCGACCTGGGTCGGCACCTCTCCGGCCCCCCGATTCATGCCGGGTAGCCACCAACGCGAGACGATCCGAGGATTGGTGATGTCGTTCAGATCGACGATGGCGAGAATGTGGTCAGTGAAACCATCGAAATGCGCCGAAACATAAGCATAGCGTCCGCCGGTCCACCACAGTCGGTTGATACCGAAGCCCGGCATCTCGAGAAAAGCGATCTCGCGCATCTCATCAGGCCGTGAGATGTCGTGAATGCTCAGGCCGGCGCGGAATTCTCTGCGCTCGGTGATGCTGTCGACAAGCGCGTTCTCGAAATAGCTGCGCATGTTGTCATACGACTGCATCGCGACGACGTTCGCACCGTTGGCGAGTAGCAGCAGGTCTTCCCCGACTTGCAGGTGATGCGTGCGCGTATAGCCGCCGGCCGTGAAGAAGCCGACGGGCCGTAATTGACGCGGATCTTCGGCATTGAGGATCGTCACTCCGTCGCCGAACATGTGACCGACGTAAAGGTGGTCGCGGTTGAACATAAGCTGGACGCTGTCGGGACGACCGCCAATATCGCTGTAGGCCAGGTGACGAATACCGTCGCTGATGCCTTCGGCTGGAATCGCACCCTCCTGAATATTGCGACCGTCGTCCGGGATGCACGACGAGACTCCAAGGCTGAGTAGACCCACCATCCATTCGCGGCGATTCATATTCGTCATGGTTGACTTATAACATCAGCGTCGACCAACGCATAGTCAAGTCGTGGACCGGAGGGCACCGCCAACGGGGTCCGAATCGTGTTAGGCAGGTGCCCGAGGACATCCCTCACCCAACATTTGTTGGTGGATGACGCGGAAGCGACCCCTGGGGTAAGGGGCATGCTGGCGATTCTAAATTGATAAGATCTGAATAATCATGCTACGTTTTGTCTGCGAATTCAGTCGTGCGCTGGATAATAACGGTGCACAGATATCCACAATATTTAACAACACGGAGCGAACAATGAGACTTCTTCTTGCATTATCGGTCGTCGCCACACTCTCTTGCTCATTGAAGGTCGAGGCTCAAGACACCCGCATGAGTTTTTTCGTCACAAGCGAGGGACCTGGTAACGGGGCTGACCTCGGTGGACTGGCCGGCGCCGACGCACACTGCCAGCAACTTGCCGCGGCTGCCGGTGCCGGCAACCGGACCTGGCGCGCTTATTTGAGCACCGAGGCTGCAGGGGCTCGCGGCGATAGCGCCCGCCTTCGCATCGGCAGTGGCCCGTGGTACAACGCGCACGGCGTGCTCATCGCCGCCGATGCCGACGACTTGCACCTGTACAACCGAACCATCACAAAAGCCACCGCCGTCGACCAGAACGGCGATCAAATCAATGGCGTCGGCGACAACCCGAATCAGCACGATATTCTGACGGGCTCGATGGGAGACGGCATGGCGTTCTTCCCGGACGATGACGATCACACGTGCAATAGTTGGACGAGTAACGGCGACGGCAGCGCCATGGTCGGGCACACGGACCGCTTCGGTGGAGGCAATCCCTCGTGGAACGCGGCGCACGCGTCGGCCGGTTGCAGTCAGGCTCAACTGCAGGCCACCGGCGGCGGCGGTCTGTTCCTGTGCTTCGCCGCGGACTGATTCGCGGCCGTCCCATCGACGAAAACCGATTCCAGAGAATACGGGAACTCGCAGTCCTTTCGAGGCCGAACCAAAGGCGAGTTCCCGTTAGTTGCTTACAGGGAACACAAGTCGACGCATTTAGGCTCAGGATGTCGCCAGGTCCCGACCGGGCTGTGAAGCCGGGTCCGCAGAATCCAAGCTTCCATTGGATCGACTCTCAGATGAAGTGACGGGGAACAGCTGGAGTGAGGCGGTTTACTTACTGTAGAGCCAGTGGAATACCCCCAGTTGCTTTCGGATGGTTGCGGAGAAATCTTTCCTGAGACGTATCTAGTGACCTGTACCACCCGAATCGGGAGCAGCGCCGATGGGTCTTGCCGGGGAGATCGAGGCGCGAGACGGAAGTCGATGTCTTCACATCGACGACGGCTCGCAACAAAGATATCGCCGGCAACCCCCATCGGCCCAAAGGGTTCGGGCGAAACGGCATTGTCTTCGTTGTCGTCGCCGCCTCGCAATGTAGGGCCATTTACTCGTTGCCGAGACGTCGTGTCGTCACGTTGTTGCCACCTGGAATCCAACGCCGTTTGGCCCGAACGCTGCTCCCGATTCGGGTGGTACAGGCCACTAGCAGGGTGCTGAAAAAGCCTTCCTTGGCTTTTTCAGCATCGCCACTCGCGAGGCGCGACTCCCTCGTGGCTCACATTTTCAACGGCTTGCAGCCGTCGAAAATGGCGGCACGTCCTGTGACGCGGCGCAGGCTGTCGAAAAACCGAGTTTTTCAGCAGCCTGCTAGCGAGTGAAATAACCCGCCGGGTGGGCATAGCCGTGCAGACTTCGCCGGGCTGTCGGATCGGATGGTCGGAAACGCGGAGCCCGAATTCGGAATCAGAGTGATCGGACAGCCGTCCCGGGCTTTGGAGCGCCAGTTCTATGGACATCCGGGTCCCAATGAGGATATGCTGCCGATACTCGGAACACACTAAAAGGCAACGACCACTGCAGCACGCCATCATGCCGGTGGCGGGGGGATTTTGATGCGAAAAACAAGCTATATCCTGCTTTCTGTGTTTTTTATGGGCCTAGCTGGGCTCACCTTCGCCGAGGCCGCGCAAGATGCTGCCGCAGAGTCGCCAGAATCAGTTCGGCTGCTTTTCCGGGAGACCTTCCAAGGGCAACAGCCGAACGCTCCGACTCAGATTCCGCTTACGGAGCAGCACGGGACGAATGCCAATTTGGAGGTGAAACTCTACGGACCTGGGGCCAAAGCGGCCCCCGATCATGAATCCGGACTCCTCCTGAATCAGGGGGCAGATGAAGCGCGACCGGGCGAGAGCGTCAGCTATGTGTGGTCGGGCGTCACGGAAGACCGCTGGGGCGTCATGCTTAAGGATAGGAACAACTATCTCGACCTGCGTGGGCCTGCCAAGATTCGATGGCGCACCCGGACTCGGAGTTTGCATCAGCTTCGACTGGTCATCAAGCTCGCCGACGGGACCATGTTGGCGGCAGACTACGTGGAGCCAGAGTCGTCGTATTGGCGTGAAACCGAATTCTACCTCGCCGACGTTTCTCGCTGGCGCGCGCTGGATGAAACGCGGATGGCCGTATCTAGAGATTCCGAATGGAAGTTCAATGTGGACTTGAGCCGCGTCGACGAGGTCGGCTTCACCGACTTGATGAGGGGGGCAGGTCATGGGACGAACGGGAACGCCGGCCTTGACTGGATTGAAGTTTCCGGGAACTTCGTAATCCGCGGCACCTCTCGAAACGAGTGACCTGGACCACCCGAATCGGGAGCAGCGCCGATGGGTCTTGCCGGGGAGATCGAGGCGGGAGACGGAAGTCGATGTCTTCACATCGACGACGGCTCGCAACAAAGATATCGCCGGCAACCCCCATCGGCCCATAGGGTTCGGGCGTTACGGCATTGTCTTCGTTGTCGTCGGCGCCTCGCAATGTAGGGCCATTTACTCGTTGCCGAGACGTTGTGTCGTCACGTTGTTGCCTCCTGGAATCCAACGCCGTTTGGCCCGAACGCTGTTCCCGATTCGGGTGGTCCAGGTCACTAGTCAGTGCTTAAAAGGACGGCGGCATCGGCTTGGTCTGCGTTCGTGGGCCCCGATAGGGGCCTTACGGCGTCAGAACAATTCGGACAGAAGCGCCGTTTTCCTAAAAGACGAATTTAAAGTTATATCATTCGAATCTTCAAGACATCATCACCCATTCGACATCATTCTGAACGGGTGTGAAGAACTGACAGAACGCGTGCCGGTACCGTGATTTTGAAGTTCAAGTCCCGACAAATTCTCTTGTTGAAGTTGAGAATCGGCACACGACTGGGATTTGTCAATTACCGACGATCCGTTTGTCAGGATCGGAGACTTTTCTTGCGTATAGATCCCACCTGTAGTTAGATTTCCCGAGTTCATTCATGTTTCGACAGGAAGGTCACAATGACAACTTGAAGCAGTGTGACGTGACTCTCGATTAGCTCCATAAAGACACGAACGCGCCGGACGCCGAATCTCGAATTGAAGGATCTGGCACTCATGACGGGCGGAAGAACAGCCATCGGATCGCCCAATATGGCAATACTATTCTGAGGTGCAGACCTAATCCTGACTGACAGCAGTCAAGATCAACAAAAGGAGTCGGCTGTGAGAATACTAAGATCAGTTCTCTTGGTAATTTCGATGCTGGTGGCGGCAACGATGTGGGCCCAATCATTTCCGCCCAACGAGGCGGGCGTGACGATGGGGCACTGGCATCTCAATACGGCCAACGTAGAAGCCACCAAGAAGATTTTTGTTGCGATGGGCGGCACCGCCATCACGGCGGGCAATTTTGAAGTCGTCAGGTTTCCCGGCGTCTATGTCTATTTGCATCTGAACCCGGGGGCACAGCCGCCAGCCGGAGGCACCGTCGGAACCGTCGTAAACCATGTTGGTTTTCTCGTCCGGAACGTCGAGGAGTCTGTTGCACGGTGGGAGGCGGCAGATGTGCCGGTCCTGCCCGGCAACAACGGCAGGACGGATCAAGCCTATGTCGTTACGCCGGATGATTTGAGGATCGAGATTCTAGAAGATAGAGACATGGAATTCCCGATCCGGCATCACCACGTTCACTTCTGGGTGCCGGAATCCGAGATACCGGAGATCCAGGCATGGTATGCGGAGATATTCGGAGCGGTACCGGGTATGCGGGGGCGGAACCAGGCTGCAGACCTGCCCGGAGCGAATCTGACATTTTCCAGTGCGGACATGCCGACCACCACCACCAAAGGACGCGCGCTCGACCATATCGGTTTCGACGTGATGAACCTGGAAGAGTTCTGCAGGAATCTCGAAGCGGCCGGAATCGAACTGGAACGGCCTTACACCAAAAATGAACAAAGCGGCAATGCGCTTGCGTTTATCTACGATCCGTGGGGCACCTATATCGAGCTGAACGAACGGGCCACCCCGCGTTAGGATACTGGAATGGCCGGCATCCAGATGAGGAACTATTCTATGGGGCCAGCAGGCCTGAGTTGCCGACACGTGTCAGACTTGACGCCGGCTCCAAGCGCTTCCTGACTTTTGACCTGACAGAACGTTGACTATGGACTGAGCCCGATTAGAATCATGTTTTGACGCTTGGGCGGCCGTTGTCGAGAACCTCATCGAAGCCCGCGAGGGCGAGGACCAGCCGCCCGTAGCGGGAGGAGCTTGAAATGTTCACTGCTCGGTATTTTACAATTCGAACGACATGCGTCGTCGGGCTTGCAGTCATTCTTTCGATGGGAAGCCTGTCGATCGTGCTTGCGCAGCATGTACCCCCGTCGGAGCCTCCCGCTGACTGGGGACCGACGGCTATCGACTATAGCAACGTTCCCTACCCGCATCCGGTGAGCTACCTCGATGTGACTCTTAAGGGTGAAGACTATCGCATGGCCTACATGGACGTGGCGCCGGTGGGGCCGCCGAACGGCCAAAACGTGATTCTCTTCCACGGTATGAACTTCTTCGCGGCAGCGTTCGAGGTCACTATCGAAGCCTTGCGCAACGAAGGCTTCCGCGTTATAGCGGTGGATCGTCTTGGCTTCGGACGGTCGTCAAAACCGGACATTCACTACAACCTCCACATGCCCGCCCGGCACGCAAAGCAACTGCTGGACTCTCTCGGAATCGACCGAGCGGCGATCCTGGGGCATTCGATGGGTGGCATGGTGGCGACACGCTTTGCATCGACCTATCCGGAGACGACGACACACGTTGTTTTTGTAAACCAGATCGGCTTGACCGACACACGCCCCGGACGCGAGTGGGTCGACCCGCAAGAGGCCTACGAGTCTGCGTTTGCCACCACCTATCAGTCGGTGCTCGCAGGGCACGTACGTTACTACCCGAGGGGCTGGAAGCCGGAATATCTGCATTGGGTATGGGTTCAATACGGTCTGACCTTGAGCGGCGACTGGCCTCGGATGGCTCGGGTCCGGGCCGCGCAACGGATGATCATTTACGAGGATCCCGTCGTCCACGAATGGCAATACATCGACACGAAAGCGCTGGTCATCGGCGGGGCAGAGGATAGGCTCGTGCAAGATTACCCGGCTCGTGCCCGTAATGTCGCCGAGCAGCTCCAGAACGCAGAACTCGTCATCTTTCCCGAGATCGGACACGCCCCCGCGTTTGATAGTCCGGACGAATTTCACAGAGAACTGATCCGCTTCCTGAAGTCTGATCCGGACGAACCTGCGGATCAGTCCTGGACAGACTCGGACATCGGTGTTCGCTAGCGTGCCGATATAGACGAATCGGTTGTCGCAGCCGAATCGGCTGGGAAGGCACCGTATCGACCATAAATCAGGACACCCGTTTCCTAACATCCTGGGAGGGTTCAATGTCACGCTATGCCTGCTTGCTTCTGTTCTGGGTCGGGGCCTGCTCCCCTGCGGTCGAGACCCCCCAAGCGTCGGGAGACGCGCTGTGGTTTGAAGGTGCCCGATTGATCGTGGGAGATGGAAGCGCGCCGGTCGAGAACTCTGCCTTCCTTGTCGAGGGCGACACCTTCACCTGGGTTGGGCGACAGGGTGAGGCCGAACCTCCGGAAGGCGCACTACGCGTCGATCTGTCCACCCATGTCGTAATCCCCGCACTGTTCGACGCGCACCAGCACATCGGACTGACGAACATCAAGGACGGAACCGACAGCAAAGACAACTACACGCGGGCGAACCTGGTCGAACACCTCGAACGGACCGCGTACCACGGCGTTGCGGCCACCATGAGCCTCGGCCTCGAGTTCGACGAGTCACTGGCGTTCGGGCTCCGAAACGCGATGATCCCGAACGCAGCGCTCTTCCTCACCTCCGGCCGCGGCATCGCGGCTACGCCGATGGCGGGACCTCAGGCGGACTATCGTCTCGGAATTCCACGTGGAGCGATCGACGAGGAAGAGGGCCGTCGCGCGGTAGAGGAACTTGACGGCCACGGCGTGGACATCGTGAAAATTTGGGTCGATGATCGGGACGGTTCGGTGCCCAAGGTTGAACCCACGGTGTATCGGGCGATCATCGATGAAGCACACTCTCGCGGGATGCGAGTGGTTTCACATCTGGGAACGACGAGCGCCCTGGCCGATGCAAAGGACCTTATTCGGGCTGGGATCGACGGCTTCGCTCACACGGTCCGCGACCGGGACGTGGATGCAGAATACCTTGAGCTGGTCCGACAATATCCTGAGGTCTGGACCATTCCGAATCTTCCCGGTAACGCTCTGATGCTCGCCGACCTGCCCTGGCTGGCGGAGACGCTACCTCCCTTCGAAATCGAAAGGATGCGCCAGGAGATCGAGCGGCTGGGGATTGCAGGAGCTCCCGATCCGGACCCGCTGTTTACGCTTCAGTGCCGCAACCTCGCAAAGCATCACGAAGCGGGAATGATTATCGGCATGGGAACCGATTCGGGCACAAGCGTCGCCTGGACGGCACACACCGAGCTGAGAGACATGGTCACCTGCGGACTCAGCCCAATGGAAGCGATCATGGCGGCTACGAGCGTCAACGCCGGTATCCTCGGGCTGGCTGATCTTGGGACGGTTGAGGAGGGCAACACGGCTTCATTCGTTGTACTCGACGCGGACCCATTGGACGACATCAACAACACCCGGCGTATCTCTCAGGTTTATCTGCGGGGAACCGAAGTCGATCGTGAGGCGCTCAAGGCCAAGTTTATGGAGGGTGTCGATCCAGAGCCGTAGTTCAGTCGTCGCCTGGTGCACCGACTATGAAAACACCACGTTTGCTGACTCAGGCGCTGACGGACGCGCAGTTACTCGCGATGGTTCCAATGCAGGGAATTCCATCGGCCTGACGATCTGATTGCGTCTGACGCCTCCCCTTTAGTATCGTTTACCGAGTTTTTAACCGCCCGTTCGTGGACATAACTAAAACGATGACATCCGGCACACAGTTTGATCGCTTCGAGTTCCTCCGAACCACATCTGCGGGCATTTATTGGCATGGGTCCACCGTCCTTTGGCGGTCCCGGGTCGCCGCCGAGACTCGGCGACTGTGACATTGATTAGCATGGGACCCACCGTCCTTCGGCCGGTCCCGGGTCGCCGCCGAGACTCGGCGACTGTGACATTGATT
The DNA here is from genome assembly GCA_965218085.1 of Terriglobia bacterium. GTDB lineage: Bacteria > Acidobacteriota > Terriglobia > 20CM-2-55-15 > 20CM-2-55-15. Next base: position 3,448,510 of record CBDCKF010000002.1, read on the forward strand.
AGCATGGGACCCACCGTCCTTCGGCCGGTCCCGGGTCGCCGCCGGGAGTCGGCGACTGTGACATTGATTAGCATGGGACCCACCGTCCTTCGGCCGGTCCCCCCATGCCTGAGCGCACGATCAACGACAGCAGCGCGGTCATCGACCGCACCAACAGAAGAGACGAACCATGATTGTTCAGCGACCCGCTCATAACGAAATCATCGCTTCATTCGGCAATGTCGGCAAAGTCGGAGTGCGGATTGAGCCGACCTCTCCTGTTGCCCGGGCCAGACGCGACCGGGCCTCAGGGCCGTAGCTGGCCGTCGTTCTCACCATCATCGCCGTCGCCGCGGGCTGCAACCAGCGTCAGGAAGCGCCCGTTGCTCCGAGTCGCATTGATCATGTGCTGCCCGAAGGGCAGGGGTTCACAATCACGGACCGTCCCGTCGTTGCAGTCTCTCCTGACGGTTCCAGCATCGTGTATGTCGCCAATCAACAACTTTATATCAGAGCAATGGATGAGGACCGGTCAACAGCGATTTCTGGAACGGACGACCTTCCATCGACCCCATTTTTCTCACCGGATGGCCAGTGGCTCGGCTATTGGTCTGGAATCGATCGCCAGCTCAAGAAAATCGCCGTTAGCGGAGGCGCTCCTGTGACACTCGCCGGTGCAGAAGATCCTTATTACGGTGCTCCGGTTTGGGGCAGCGATGACACGATCGTGTGGGGTCAGGCGGAAGGCATCATGAAAGTTTCCTCGAATGGAGGAACCGCCGAACTGCTGATTGCAGGGGAGAGCAACCTTATAAACCCGCAGATTCTGCCCGATGGAGAGTCGGTGCTGTTTCATGTGGGCAACGCGGATGAGGGACAGGTTGCGGTCCAAACACTGGACGCCGGAGAAAGGAAGGTGCTGTTCCCAGGTGTAGGTCCCCGGTATGTTCCGACAGGACATATTATCTATGCCGTCAACGATGTGCTATTCGCGGTGGGGTTTGATCTGGGTACTCTGGAAGTCGTGGGCGCTCCGGTTGCGATGGCGGACGGTGTTCGGCCAGACCCGCCGCAGTATGCTGTGTCAGACTCCGGAGCGCTGGTGTTTGTTCCAGGTCGGGAGACGGGTGGAAACACGCTCGTCTTGGTGGACCGGCAGGGGAACGTGGAACCGCTTGGAACACCGGCACGGAATTACTCATTTCCCCGCGTGTCGCCGAATGGACAAAGCGTTCTCGTCCGCATTGGTGATGACCTTTGGCTGTTCGATATTGCGCAACAGGCGCTGACCCGCGTGACTTTTGGGGCGCGGGCGAATCTGCCGGAGTGGTCGTCGGACGGTCAATACGCAAGCTATCGATCGATTCGAGAGGGCGCCGGCAACATGTTCTGGATCCGGGTCGACGGGAGCGGTGGGGAGGAGCGCCTGACAACAGGGAACTTCACGCAGCAGAACCCGTCATCGTGGTCACGAGACGGTCAGCTCCTGGCCTTTTATCAAATTCCCGGTGTCGGGGGTTCGGGGGATCGCGATCTCTGGATCATGCCCCTGGATGGCGATCGGGAACCGCGCCCCTTCCTCCAAACGCCGTTCAATGAGGCGGCGCCGGACTTTTCGCCCGACGGCCAATGGCTGGCCTATGTCTCGAACGAGACGGGTTCCAATGAAATCTTCGTGCGGCCGTTTCCCGGCCCCGGTAACAAATGGCAGATCTCGACCGAGGGTGGGGGTGGCCCGATCTGGTCGCGAAGCGGGCGCGAACTGTTCTACATGAATGACAACCGGTTGATGGCGGTGGACATCGAGACCGAAACCGGCTTCAGTGCGGGCACTCCAAGGCTGCTGTTCCAAGACCGTTTCCGACCCAGCACAGGGAACGTGGCTTCCTACGACGCGACCGCCGACGGTGAAGGATTCGTGATGATCCAGGACGCCGAAACCACAGACATCGAGGCAGAGCCAGAACAGATCAGCGTCGTCGGGGATTGGGTTGAGCAAATGCAGGAACGTGCGCCGGTACCGTAATTCCACGGTTCCATAACTGTGACGCTCTTAAACCCAACGACATCTTCACGGATCGCCAGCGGTTTTCCAAAGCTTTGAGCGCTGAAGAGTATCGATGGCGTCAGCTTGGATTTCGTAAGAGTATTCAGAACTTGGGAAAGACCCTTCGCGGACTTCAGCCACGTATTCCTCGACAGCCAGTTGCGTCAACAGAAGTAGCCCATCCTTACGCTCGTCTCTTCCCATCTGGCGGATGTTCTTATTTTTCGAGATGTGGCTGAGGAACTTAGACGCCACTTGAGGGATGTAGCACTTGGCAAACAAGGGGCGAAACGGCTGATAGAGTCCCAGCACATCATGCATGATTACGAGCTGACCGTTGACCTTGTTTCCCGCTCCGATTCCAAGGGCGGGTATTCGAAGGGCCCGCGCCACTTGTCCGGAAGGTTCGCTGGGCATCGCCTCAAGAAGAATTGCCACGGCTCCGGCTTCCTGCAGGGCGAACGATTCTTCCATGGTGGTTTCGAAGCTTTCCAGGGTTTTCCCTTGAACTCGATAGCCTCCGAAGGACGTCGCACTCTGCGGGGTGAGGCCCAAGTGGCCTATGGCGAGAATGCCCGCGTCTGTGATGGCCTTGACACGCGATGCAATTCGACGGCCACCTTCCAGTTTGACAGCATCACAACCGGCCTCCTTTACGAAGCTCAAGGCGTTGCGGACGGCCTCCTGATCGCTAACCTCGTATGAACCCTGGGGCATGTCACCGACAATGAAAGTGTTGGGGGCCCCCCTTCGAGCCGCCTTCGAGAGCATGATCATCTCTTCCATCGTCACAGGATTCGTTGTGTCGTGGCCGAGTTGCACCATGCCCCCAGAATCTCCGAACAGGATCATATCGACGCCGGCTTGTTCGGAAACGTAGGCGAAAGGAAAGTCGTAGGCCGTGATCCAGACAATCGGCGCACCATTTCGCTTCATCTGGTTCAGCTCAAGAAGACTGAGTTTGTTTTTGCGTTTCATTTGGACGTCATCCTCGACCCCAATGCAACGCGGCTTGGGTCGGGTGCGACCGTCATGCCTTGGCAATCGGAGTCGATCAGCTACTGCAGTTCCCGCTTCCCTGCGGATCCGACTCCGGGGGACCTTACGGCAACGCTATGTTCGGAATCAACTGCAGGGGCGCGGGGTCATGGGATTCCCGACACCGGGGGTAACCGAGCGGCGTCTGAGGGTCCTCTCCGCTGCCATGTTGCACCTCAGCCCTGTTGCAGAAAGGCCATAGCCTTTGTAGCAGAGAGGCATTGTAAGGGGTTAGGGCGAATCGCAGAAGGTGTCGGGAAGCACGCGGCTCTGTCAATACTCGGGGGGCAGTTACAACCAAACGCAGCTGCAGGCGCACCGGGCATGATCCCCGTCGCGCCTGCAGTATGGTTGGACGAAAACGGAGCGGGCGTCGAACGCCTGCTCAAGCTCGCTCAACCCTCAATCAGTTTCCGCGGGTGTCTTCCGTGTAGCCGGTCTGGACAATCTCTGTTCCATCTTCTGCCCAGGCTCCACCTAGCACGGCGTAAGGCGCGCCCGACGTCGCCACCCTCGCCTCGAACCGGATGACATCTCCCGGCCTGAAAGTGTTTCGAGAAAAACCTGCGGCCATCATCGAGGTTACGGACGAATATTCGCCCCTCCAGGTGACGACTTCTCCATCCGCAGCTTTCACCTCAAACACGACCTGGGCGTGCGGGTTTCTCCATACGAATTCGGTAACGGTTCCCACCAGCGTCACATCTTCTTCGCTATAAGCGGAACGGGCGTGGTGCGCCGTAGCTACGCCACCGAATAGGGAAAACACCGCCACAACAACCAATATTCGCCGAATATCCAAGACCCACCTCCTTGAAGAAGCACCTTTTAGTCTATATGCAAAAACTCTGTCCGATTTTTGCATTGAAGCCACTGACTGTCAACACCCTCATCGAACGTTATCCCGCGAGTTAAATATCTCTACCTCGCTCGCCACGCACATATTTTCCCACAGCTCTGCGTCGGGAACCAGTCTGATCGTGGCAGTCTCGGTCACCCACGGCTCGGTATACACCAGTGGATCGTATATCGTCAGCTCGGCTTCCAAGGTGCCGTAGGTCACACGCGTGTACCGTTCGACGACTCTCATCTGATCGCTGTGGGGAAGGCCGCCGCCAGGGTTTTCGCCTTCGGCGGCGGTTCTGTCGATCCAAGACCGCTCGTCATATCCGTTCGACTCGATCACGAACGTGTCTCCCTCCCAGTGGCCGACGTTCCATCCCAGCCAATTCAACAACGGAGCCTCCTCCGGAAGTTCTCGGCCGTCGGTCCAAATGGTGCGCCAAGTGTGCTCCAATTCGAGGAACTGGACCACCTTGTCGGGCAGCATAGCGAACTCGAACCCGTAGTTGTAGGTATACATCCGCGGCCAGCCCAGTGGATTGCAGTCGAGGAGCCCGAAGTCCTTCTCCGAGCCTCGCCCGTAGAGCCACTCCCCGTCCTGGCTTTTTTGTTCGGCCAGCGTGGCCGCGTAGAGTTCCTCTCCGTAGGGAGTCAGAGGAGGTGGGTTTCTGAATGCGTTACTGACACCGTCATATCCCCATACCCCGGACAGATCACGCCGATCGTAGTCCGTTATCCTGTCGATGTTGTTCCGTTCCCTGGCTGCCGTTCTATCCGCGTTGTTCTGGCATCGCGGGCAATCTCTCCAGCCCTCCGGTGTCTGGGCCGCCGCGAGCCCGTCCTGGGTCAGCACGAGGAACAGGCACACCACCGACGCTACGATCACCGTCGATATAACGATTCGATTTCGCATTGTAGTTAAGCTCCCTATTCTTCCTGGTGCCCCGGAGAACTGAACGCCACAGGCACCAACGATCAAACCTCGCCAAATCTCCATACCACGCTTTACCGATAATAGCCGCACCGCAGGATAGTCAAGACCAGAGCCCTTTTTCAATCAAAATTGAATCATGTGCAGCGGTTTCGTATCGCGACGTATGGAAAACCAGCGAGGATACTCGGTCAGCATAGGAAGAACATCGTCCTGGACCGGGGCGAGGAAGCGAGTGCAGGTGTGTCAGTACGACGAATCAGATGGTCCATTCATACCTACGGCTGAAACCCAATTTCAAATTTTGATAGATCCTCGTTGTCGTCACCTCAGACTTTGATTGCGTCCAAATCCCCCCTTTAGTATCTTTTAATCAGCTTTCTACCCAGTACTTTGACGCGTACCGATGGCACTGAATAAGGGCATCAATGCCATGCCCACAGCAGTTGCTGCCAGGAGGCGATCATGCAGAAGTCGAGAACCATTTGCCGCAGGCTTGCCACTGTTCTGTGCGTCTTGGCTACGATCCCGATTGCTTGGGGCCAGGAAGTGGCACCCCCCCCCGGCAGGATGGACAGACGCCGAAAAGGAAGTTTTCCTTCAGGAGGCCGAAATCGTATCAGTCGAAGACATCGGTATCGGCATCACTCGCGCCCAGAGGGCGACGCTCAGTGACGGCACCGTCACACACGACGCTCAGATCCAGGCCATCGACGTGTTCCGGCGCGGCGTAACGCAACTGGATGGCGCCATAGTCGTCAACTTCAGGGACAGCTACAAGTTCAACATTGCAGGGTACCGCCTGGCCCGCATGCTGGGTCTCAACGTCGTCCCTGTGTCCGTCGAGCGAAGGGTGGAGCGCAGACCGTCAGCAGTGACATGGTGGGTGGACGACGTTCAAATGATGGAACTGAATCGTTTCAACGACGGGATCGATCCTCCCGATATCAAGGCCTGGAACGATCAGATGAGCAGCTCCCGGATTTTCACGGAACTGATTTACAATAGCGACCCCAATCTGAGAAATTTTCTGATCACCAGCGACTGGGAACTCCACCTGATCGACTTCACCCGTGCGTTTCGGACCTTCGATAGCCTTCGAGAATCTGAAAATATCACCCCGCGAATCGACCGGCGTCTTTATGAGGGACTTCTTGCATTGGATGAAGAACGACTGGAAGAGGCCATGGACGGACTGCTCGACCCCCGTCAGATCGCCACTATCCTCGCGCGGCGGGACCTCATTATAGAGATACTGGCCGCCCAGATCGCTGAGAAGGGCGAAGCGGAAGTCGTTTACGCCGAACCCGGGACTTGATCTCGATTGACGGAGTCGCTCGTGTATCGCACTAGATTCAAGTTGAAGGGTGGAACGGTGTTCTTAGCCATCGGGCTGATCTTGGCTCCGCTTTGCCTGCTGTGGAGCCAGGACGGAGAACGCATCCTGGCGATGGCCGACATCCATGGCAACTTTGAGGCAGCTGCGGCCCTGCTGCAGCGGAACGGAGTGCTTGATGATGGCTTGGAATGGGTGGGAGGCCGGACAACGTTCGTGCAGACCGGAGACTTCACCGACCGGGGTCCTGAGGTCCGGCGTGTGATGGATTTGCTGATCTCTCTGGATCGGAATGCTCCAGACGACCGGGTGATCGTTCTCCTGGGCAATCACGAGAGTCTGAACATCATAGGGGACTTGCGCGACGTGACTGCGGCCGATTACGCAAGCTTTGCCGATTCGGATTCCGAGAGTCGCCGGCAGGAAGCTCTCCAGGCATATGTCGATTTTGAGAAGCGGCGCTCTGAACGACTCGGGAACCCTCCGGTGTCGCCAACCGCAGAGGTCGAGCGGGCCTGGATGGATGCGCATCCTCCCGGATTCCTCGAACACCGCGAAGCGTTCGGTCCGGATGGAAAATACGGCCAATGGATCCGGGAGCGGCCCACGGTGGCGAAGGTAGGGGAAACTCTTTTTCTCCATGCCGGAATCCATCCCTCACTCGCCGAGCTCTCCATCGATGAGATCAATGCCCGGGTCCGCGACGAAATCCGCGCCTTCGACCAGTCCTTCCAGTACCTGGTCTCCCGAGGGATTGCGCTGCCATTTTTCACCCTTGACGAACTCCTCGAAGCAGCACGGGAGTCACTTGATTTTGCAAACCGAACCGACGACCCGGAAAACCGCGATGCTGAAGAGCAGCGGGATGTTCAAGTCCTGGAGGGCCTGCTTGGCATCGGTAGCTGGATCATCACCCACCCTGATGGCGTTCTCTGGTACCGGGGTTATAACAACTGGTCCGATGAAGAAGGCGAGGCCCAGGTCGAGGCCTTGCTCGAAAGCTACGATGTGGAGCACATCGTTGTGGGCCATTCGCCTCAGCTTCCAGGGGAGGTTCGTGTTCGATTCGATGGCCGCCTTTACCTGGCCGATACGGGGATGCTGTCCAGCTATTACACGGGCGGACGCGCTTCACTGCTGGAGATCCGGGATGGCGTCTTTCGCGCGATCTATCTGGACGCCGGCGCCCTGTTGAAACGAGGGGAAGAGACGCTCCCATCGGCTCAGGACAGGGTCGTCAGCGAACAGTCCAAACCCTTCTTCTGGGACACGAGTCGAGCCGCGACGGCAATTCCGGCCCTCTAAACCCTGTTTATGTTCAACTCGATTGAGCGTCTTCTGAACCTGCGCCAGGGAGAACTTTGGGGCGGACTCCTCTTCTTCGCTTACTACTTCCTGATCATATCGTCCTATGTCGTCGGCCAGGTCGCCCGGGACGCCTTGTTTCTCGATCGATTTGCTGCCGATCAGTTGCCTTACGCAGATATTATGCTCGCCGCAATGGTGGGTCTCTTTGTCGCAGGCTATATCCGAGCCGGCCGCAGGGTAAAACTACGAGCCTTAATGATCGGAAGCCTCGGATTTTTTGCAGCCATCAGCTTTATTTTCTGGTGGGCAATCCGCACCGTTCAATGGTCCTGGTTGTTCCCAGCCCTCTACATTTGGATCGGAATTTTCGGTGTTCTGGCGATCGCCCAGGTCTGGACCTTGGCAAACTTCATGCTGACCACGCGTGAGGCCAAACGGGTGTTCGGTCTCGTGGGTGCGGGTGGTATCTTGGGCGGCATTTTTGGAGGCTTCCTCTCTAACGGAATAGCACGCATCCTGGGTACCGAAAGTCTCTTGCTCGTGGTCGCAGGGTTCCCCGCGGTTTGCGTGCTTCTGGTGTTAGGGATCTGGCGGCATGCGCCCAGGGAAACCCACGTTGGCGGAGAGGACCCCAATCTGAAAAGTTTAGAGAGTTCCTGGAGCCTTCTAGGGAGCTTTCAGATCGTCCGGTCTTCGTCCCACCTCAAATCCATCGCAACTCTAATTTGTATTACCTCCATCGTCACAACGGCAGCAGATTGGCAGTTCAAGGCTATCGCTAAGGAATCCATAATTGAAACTGATGCGCTGGCAGCGTTTCTGGGTTCTTTTCAAGGTTACGCCGGTATTCTGGCCCTCGTAGCTCAACTGTTGTTGACCTCCAGGGTGCTGCACAGATTCGGCGTCGGTACCGCGCTGCTGGTTCTCCCTCTGGCTCTCGTCTTTGGAACTGCGGGGGTTCTCGCGTTCGGGAGCTTAGCGGCGGTGAGCGTTCTAAAGGGAAGCGATAAGGTGTTGCGGTATTCGGTCGACACCTCGGCACTTCAGTTGCTCTACCTTCCAGTGCCCACCAGCATCAAAGTCCAGGTCAAATCGTTCATCGACACCGTTGTCTGGCGCCTTGGCGATGGGATGGCGGGAGTCACGCTACTCGTCTTCGTGACCTATCTTCAGTTCACTCCTCGACAGGTGGGCTGGGTCAACCTGATGGGCCTTGCGGCGTGGCTCTTTGTTGCTGACCGTGCACGGCGACAGTATCTGGCAACTCTTGGCGAACGTATGCAAGAACACCGCATCGATACGGAACGCACTCTCGTTCCGGTTCTTGATCGGTCCACAAGCTCGGTTCTGGCGACTAAGCTATCCTCCACTAACGCCGAGGAAATTCTATACGGACTCAGCCTGTTCAGAATGGGACATCACCAGACCGTTCACCCGTCGATCGAGGGCCTTATACACCATCACTCACCCGAGGTTCGGGCAAAGGCCGTAGCGATACTAAACGCCGCAGGCAGTGTGTCGGTGAAGGAGGAAATCGAAGAGCTTCTCGCCGACAGTGATCTCAGTGTACGTACTGAGGCTCTGCTGTATCTGACACAACACACCGACGTCGATCCTCTGGCACGCATCCGTGAATTGGGAGATTTTCCGGAATTCACGATACGATCCGCCATCGTTGCTTTCCTGAGCCGGCCCGGAAGGGCCCAGAACCTGGACGGAGCAAGAGTCATGCTGGACATGATGTTGCACGAGAACGGACCCGCGGGGCGGGATACCCGGCTGGAAGCCGGCCGCTTAATCGGCCTCCTCCCCGATGCGTTCGCGAACCAAGTATCGCAGCTCCTCGCAGATCCCGATCCGGAAATCGCACGCTACGGGATATCCGCCGCCGGGAACCTCCGCCGACTGAAGTTTGTTCCCGACCTGTTGGAACACCTCGGCGACGCCGACGCCGCGCAAGCGGCGGCGGCCGCGCTTGAGAACTTCGGGGGTCGGATCGTGGGAACGCTCGGCGACCATCTCAGAGATCCGGAAGTGACTCTGGCCGTTCGCCTTGAAATCCCTGCCGTCCTGACCAAGATCGGCACGCCGGAGGCGCTGGAAGCCTTGGTCCACAGTCTTCTCCAGGGCGACACGGCCTTGCGCCATCGGATTCTTGTGGCAATCAACAAATATCAACAAACAGAACCGCAGGTACGCATCGATCCACAATGGATCGAAACCGTTCTGGCTGCCGAAATTCTCGGACATTATCGCTCCTACCAGGCTTTAGGGGTACTCGGCAGTTCCCTGGACACGAACGACCCTTCACTGGCCGCGCTCAAAGAATCCATAGCTCACGAACAGGAGCGGATCTTCCGACTGTTGGGGATTCTCTTTCCGGAACACGACATGCACGCGGCCTATCTGGGATTCGCTTCACCGAGTTCCCGGGTCCGCGACAACACGCTGGAGTTCCTCGACACCATGCTGCGTCGTGAACTCCGTGGTTTACTCGTGCCATTGATCGACGTCGGCGTGACTGTCACGGAACGGGTTCGGCTGGCCAACGATGTGGTAGGCCTCGGAGTGGACACATCGGAGCAAGCGGTCGCGATGTTGATGCAGAGCGGCGATCCCTGGCTGAGATCGTGCGCTGCATACGCCATCGGCTCTTTGGGACTGAAGTCGCTCGAGAGCGAACTGGATGCCTGGCAGAACGATCCGGATCCTCTGCTGTCTGAAACGGTCCGTCAGGCAAAACTGCGCTTAGCCAAGATCTAGCAGCCCGTGGTAGAAGTCTCAAGGGCCGCGTTACGGCCAAATGGGGCTGGATTCCAGGAGGCGACTTGGCGACGACCAGACGTCACGACGACGAGACAATGCGCATTCATTGGGAGGAGTCGGCGACAACGAAGACGGCCCCGTTTCGCCTTAACCCTCTGGGCGCAGCGGGGTTCGGGCCGCAGGCTTTGTCCGGCATCGCTAAGGCTGGTCACGATGGAAAAACGGCGCCCGCGGCCTCGGTTTCAAACCTCGGGGGCCGCTCCTCACTTCGCGCCTGCAACCCGAAGACCCCTGCGCGCGGCCCTCGGGACTTCTACCACGGGCAGCTGAAGGGATTGCCGGCTTCGTCAAAATCGTTGCTTATTGGGTTAAACTCTTCAGATTCGAGCGAGCCAAGAACCGAGGAGAGCTTATGTCTTACGATGGCAGTAGAAACGCAGGCAGTTTCGGATATCCTTGTGATCGACATAGTGGGTCGGTTAATTGCCGGTGACCCCCTCGCGTCGGTGCGTGGCACAGGGCGCCACGTTCCTAAAGACGGGACTGGTGAATTTTGATGAGGACTCATATTTAGAGACTTTGACCACGGTCTGCTAGAGGACAGGCATCCGATATCATGCTGGAAACACGGACACACGTTCCGGTCCAAAACCTTTCGAAATACCCTGGAGGAATCGCGATGAAGATGAAAGCGGAGTGGGTGCCGTTTCTGTTGAGCGTCACCGTACTGTTGGGCGTCGTTACATATCCGGCTCTCGCGCAAGAGTCGGCATTCACACCCGTCACTGAATCAATGCTTCTCGATCCCGACCCTGCCGACTGGCTGATGATTAACCGCACCTTTGACGAGCAACGGTTCAGCCCGTTAGACCAAATCAATCGGGAGAATGTCGGAGGGCTCCGCTTGTCGTGGGCGAGAGGGTTACCTCGCGGTGTGCAGGAGACGACGCCAATCGTCTATGACGGCGTAATGTATCTGGTGCAGCCGGGAGCGGGCGTCCTTGCGATCGATGCCACCAACGGTGATCGGATCTGGGAATATTGGCGCGAACTACCGTCCGCAGCTATCGACTATGTCAACGTCCGCACGAAAAATATTGCTATCTACGGCGATCTGATTTTCTACCCCGCACCGGACGGGTATTTGGTGGCTCTCGATGTTCTCACGGGCCAGGTGCGCTGGGAAACGAAGGTTTTTGAGCTCGACACCAATACCCGGCATAGCGGAGGCGTGCTTGTCGCTGACGGAAAGGTGATTACGAACCGAACCTGTTCCGAGCGGGTCGGCTGCTACATCGTCGCGCATGACGCAGTGACTGGAGAAGAAGTCTGGAAGTTCTACAACACGGCCGCGCCTGGAACGCCTGACGGCGATTCCTGGGGCGAGGTTCCGCTCGAAGACCGCGTTGCGAGTTCCTGGGGACTGCCGGGGTCTTACGATCCGGAGAGCAAGGTCACGATTTGGGGAATTGCGAATCCGAAACCTTATACGCGGTTGACCCGCCATGGCAGCGCAGACGGTGTTTCACGCACAGCGCCTGCCGATCTTTACAGCAATTCAACGGTAGCGATTGACGTTGAGACCGGTGAGCTGGTCTGGTATTACCAGCACCTTCCGGGCGACGACTGGGACGCCGACCATTTACACGAGCGTACATTGATCACGACGCGCTTTGATCCCGACCCCGCAGCCGTGAAATGGATCAACCCGGAGATTACACGAGGCGAGGAGCGCGATGCTGTTGTCGCCGTTGGAGAGGGCGGAGGCATTTGGATCATCGACCGTACCACGGGCGAGTTTATTTGGGCGATGCCATTCCCCTATGACGTGCCAGAATTTAATATCTCCGACATCGATGTCGATACGGGACGCACGCACATCAATTGGGACAATGTGTTCTTGGAGGATGGAGAAAGGCACCTCACATGTTTTCACAACACCAGAAGTTACTGGTCCACAGCCTATGACCCAACCCGAAACGCGCTTTATATCCCGTTCCACGATTCCTGCCTGGACATGACAGCGAATGCCGATAACCCGAGTGGGTGGGGCCCCAGGGTCGGTGTTATCCGTCCCGGCTCCGATCCGGATGAATACATGGGGATGGCCAAAGTGGATCTTGCCACTGGCGAAATGGAGCGCATCCACACGCAGCCAGTTCCCGGCAATGGTTCGGCTCTGGTCACCGGCGGCGACCTTCTTTTTTGGGGCGATCTGGCTCGAAGATTCCGCGCTTTCGATTCCGACAACGGCGAAATCCTGTGGGAAGCCGTGCTCGGGGGCATTATCCAAACCAGCACGATTACTTATGCTGTGGACGGTCGGCAATATGTCGCCGTGCTGACGGGGGACGGCGCTTCTGGGACGCGCGGACCGGCAGAGCTGGCTGGCGTCGAAACGGTTCGCGGTCACAACGAAATCTATGCCTTTGCCTTGCCGGACGCGCAGTAAGTAGCATTCACACGCGCGGCGGGAGTGTGCGATTCGGATGATGCGGAGTCGTGATATAGAGGGAGGCCCAGAGAAATAACACCCCGCCCACCGGCCAGGTCTATACCGAGTGGTGGCGTGGGCAGCGTCAACTGATCCACCGTCGACCGAACCGACGCCTTAGCAGCCCGTGGCAGAAGTCTCAAGGGCCGCGTTACGGCCAAACGGGGCTGGATTCTAGGAGGCGACGACGAGACAATGCTAACTCATTGGGAGGAGTCGGCGACAACGAAGACGGCCCCGTTTCGCCGTAACCCTTTGGGCGCAGGGGGGTTCGGGCCGCAGGCTTTGTCCCTCGTCGGTCACGATGGAAAAACATCGTTCCGCTCCTCACTTCGCGCCTGCAACCCGAACACCCCTGCGCGCGGTCCTCGAGACTTCTGCCACGGGCTGTTAGGTCCCGGATTGATCAGCTTCCGGTGACCGCGCCCCAGGCCACCCAGAATGGCGACTAAAAGTGTGCTGTGTTGCGGCGTAGGCACGCATCCACCATCTCCGCTACGATACTTCCGGGCAGTTGCGCTCGAATCTAAGTTAACGGGATACTGATCGGAGTGAGAGACTTCCACCTTCGGTTGATCGGAGTCATCGTTGCCGGATTGTCGTCTACCTCGATGGCACTGGGTATGGCTCCCGCACAGGAAACTGCTGCTGAACAACGGATCCTCACCGCGGTTCGCCTGGCTGAGACAGAGTCCATCGCTCTGGACGGAGAGTTGGACGAAGCGGCCTGGGGCCGGGCTGTTCCCGCCACAGGTTTCATACAGCTGGATCCTCTAAATGGCGAGCCGGCGACGGAACGAACCGAAGTCCGTGTCGTTTACGATCGCGGCCGCCTTTTCATCAGCGTCATCTGTTACGACTCCGACCCGGACGGTCTTCTCGGAAACCAGATGCTGCGGGACGCTGCGTTTTTGGGCGACGATCGTTTTATGTTTGTGATCGATCCCTACCTGGATGAACGCAGCGGCTACTTCTTCGAGATCAATCCATCCGGCGCCATGGGAGATGGTCTGGTGAATCCTGTGGACGGCGGAACAAACATCAGTGTGAACAAATCCTGGGACGGTATTTGGAATGCGCAGGTCGAGCAAAGCGAGATCGGATGGACTATTGAAATCGAACTACCGTTTCGCACGCTCAATTTCGATCCCAATGCCGCGGCCTGGGGCATCAATTTTCAACGCACCGTCCGCCGCAAGAACGAAGAAAGCCTGTGGATGGGTTATGCCCGCAACCAGAGCCTGACTCGCATGTCGAACGCGGGTCTGCTGGAGGGCCTGACGGAGATCAGCCAGGGCGTGGGACTGGATTTCAGACCTTATGTTGTCTCCGGATTGAGCCAGTCGCCGGGTCGCGGTCTTCCGGACAAGAAGGGGAACACCGACGTGGGAGCGGATTTCTTCTACAACCTGACCCCCAGCCTGCGGGCGAACTTCACCATAAACACGGACTTCGCCGAAACCGAAGTGGACCAGCGCCGCGTCAACTTGACGCGGTTTCCGTTGCGTTTCCCGGAGCAACGCGATTTTTTTCTCGAAGGCGCCAGCTTCTTCGACTTTGCCGTGGGGCGTCTGGAATCGTTTTTCAGCCGCAGAATCGGTCGCACCGACGCGGGTACACCTCAAGCGATCAACTTCGGTGCCAAGTTGACCGGTCAGTTGGGATCCAATGATATCGGGTTCCTGCAGATGCAAACGGCAGCAGAGCCGGGTGTCGCCGGTGAGGATTTCACTGTGTTGCGGACCCGCCGGCAGGTATTCACCCAGAGCTATTTCGGGATGATCTATACCCGGCGTTCGGAGCGGGAAAGCGACCGAGCGGACCGGCACACCGTCGGCCTCGATTTTGCGCTGAACACATCCCAGTTTCGGGGTTCCGACAACCTCAACCTCTGGGGTTATTGGGCTTGGAACAACAACCCGGGTCGTCCGCGGGGCCACCTGGGAGGGCATGCTTTTGGGGTGCGGCTGGCCTACCCCAACGACCCCTGGAGCTCCATCGTCTCCTACAGAGAGTTTGGTGAAGACCACGACCCTGCCGTCGGCTTCGTACCACGGGTAAACGTGCGCCGCTTTAGCCCGGGATTCACTTACGCGCCGCGTCCGAACGCGCACCCCTGGATCCGGCGGTTCCGTTTCGGCTGGGACGGAGAATGGTTCGCAAGCTTCGAGAATCAGCTTCTTTCCTATCTGCAAAACATTTCGGCGTTTGCGATCGAACTGCATTCGGGCGACAGTTTCCGGGTCAACATCCAACCGCGCTTCGAGCGGCTTGCGAAGGATTTCGACATCCATCCCGGCATCGTCCTGCCCAGAGGCGCGGCCTACCACTTCACCCGATACGTGTTCAATCTTCGCACCGCCAGCCAACGCCCGATTGCGTTCAACTCGACATACGAGGTAGGCAACTTCTTTTCCGGAAGCCGTCGGGAGTTCACGGCAGGTTTGGACCTGCGTCCCCGCAACGGCGTGCTCCTAGGCCTGACCGGCGAATGGAACCGCGTCGACCTGGCCGAAGGCCGCTTTACGACCAGCGTCGTTCGAGCCAGCGCCGACACCCAGTTCAACCCCTGGGTCTCGCTGAACAACAATATTCAATACGACACTCGCAGCCGGGTTCTCGGCTGGCAGACTCGCTTTCGTTGGATCCTCCGGCCCGGCAACGACCTCTTCTTTGTGTACGTGCACAACTGGCAGGACGATTTTCTTGAAATGCGTACTCTCGACCGACAGGGGGTTGCCAAGCTTAGCTACACGCATCGCTTTTGAGTGCAGCACGTCTGTGGGTGGCTCAATGCGCCAACAATCGAGCGCCGGCATTAATCTTGCAGCGTCGGGTTGTTGGGCGTATCCTGACGGGCGTTCCCAACATCAACGGCACTGAACCTGTTTTCGATGGAGGAAATTCGAATGCCCGTCTCAACAATCCTCAAAATGGTGAAAAGCGCGTTCCCCGTGGCAATCGTCCTTGGTCTGCTTCTGGTAACCGCGTGCACTCCGGCGCCATCGGAAGAAACAGCGGCCGTAACGGCAGAACCCACTGTGCCGCGTTACCAGGTGGACGCATCCTGGCCCAAAGACTTGCCGAACAACTGGATTCTTTGGAACGGTACCGGTCTTCATGTGGACGAAGACGATCACATCTGGGTTATAAATCGGCCGCGGCAGGTCTCGATGGCGGACGCCGGAGCGGCGCAGACACCTCCGATCAGCGAATGCTGTATTCCGGCACCGTCTGTCGTCGAATTCGATAGCGAGGGCAACCTGCTCAGCTCTTGGGGCGGGCCGGAATTCGTACCCGAGTGGCCAATTCTTGAGCATGGTCTATTTATAGACGCAGGCGGGAACTTTTGGATCGGAGGCAACTACCGATCCGGCCCCAACAACGGGCTGCTTGCCGCTCCGATCCCACCGCCGGCCGAGTTGCGCAGCGATCGTCACGTTCTGAAATTTTCTCCCGACAAGGAATTGCTGCTGACGATCGGCGAACCTTCGAATAGTCCCGTCAATAACCAGGACACGACGATGCTGGGTGCGCCATCCGAGATCTTCGTCGATGACGAAGCCAGTGAACTGTATGTCGCCGACGGCTACATGAACCGGCGCGTCGTGGTGTACGACTCGAACACGGGGGCATTCAAGCGCGGCTGGGGTGCCTACGGGATCCCCTTGAGTGAGATCGACAATGGCCCAGCTCCGCCGTATGATCCGGCAGTTCCCGCACGACAGTTCAGAGGTCCGGTCATGAGCGTTGATATCTCAGTCGACGGACTTGTTTATGTGGCCGACCGTAGCGGAAACCGGGTCCAGGTTTTCACGAAAGAAGGCATGTTCGTCGAGGAGTTTCTCATCCGTCCCGAGACACGGGGTATCGGCTCGGCTTGGTCCACAGCGTTTTCGATCGATCCGGAGCAACGCTATCTCTACGTTGCCGACGGGGCCAACGGTAAGATCCGGATTCTGAACCGCGAAGATGGCAGGGAAGTGGGCTCGATCGGCCGCAAAGGGCATCAGGCTGGCCAATTTGACCAGATCGAACTCATGGCATTCGATTCGCAGGGAAACCTCTACATCACCGAGGTGGCTCCCAACACGCGAATTCAGAAATTCGTCCCGACGCCTTAGCAACGGCAAGTGAGGCCTACCCCGCTCGGGGGGTCTTTCCCCGCGGGAGAAAATAGATCAGGAGCCCGATGGCGGCCGCAACGGCCGCATCCCGGGCCTGAACGGCTGTGCTTTGGGTCAGCAACCCGGCCACCAGCAGAAGCGAGAGGACGGAAACGGCGACTCCAAAAGGAGCGATGAATTCCGCCCGAGGAGAGTTCCCCCGGCGGCGAAGCACTGGCAGCGCCGCGCAGGTAGCCCCATAGCTCAGCAATCGTGCAATCACGCTAATCGTTGCGGCATAGACGAACGTTCCGGTCAGCGTCAGGACGAACACGACCAATCCCGTCAAGTAGATGGCAACGTGCGGCGTGTGAAAGCGTGCGTGTGTGGCTCCGATTAACCGGGGCAGTTCCCGCCGCTCGGCCATGGCAAAGGGTAGACGCGGCGTGACCATCAGTGTCACGTTCAGGTTCCCTAGAATAGAAAACAGGGCCCCCGCGGAAATGATCGCGGCTCCCATTGACCCCAGAAAGCGTCCACCGGCATCGGCCAGGGGCCGTGTCGATTCGGCCAACCCGGGAAGAGTGCCGATCGCGATTAGCTGGATCAGGAAATAAAAGACTGTCACCACGCCGATGGCCGTGATCAGAGCCCAGGGAAGGTCTCGCCTTGGGTTGCGAGCCTCACCACCCGGTATCGCTGCCATCTCAAACCCGGTGAAGGCATAGACGAGCAGTAATACGGAAACCGAGAAATCTCCAAAGACCGGCCGCGCAGTCAGGGCATAGCGGCCCGTGTCAATGAAGAAGAATCCGACGACCACGAACAAGATCAACGGCAGCAGCTTCGCTATCGTTAACCCATTGGTGAGTACGGTGGCATCGCGGACGCCGATGACGTTGATGGTTGTCAGTACTGCGACGACTATGGTTATCGTTACCGCGCGTGCGAGGCCTGTTTCGACGGAAGGGACAAAGAAGCCGAAATAGGCGATCAGCAGATTGCAGTTGGCTGCGAAAGCCGTGACCCGCGCGATCCACATCAGCCATCCGACTTCGAATCCGACCATCGAACCGAAAGCTTCCCGCGCGTAGAGATACGGGCCACCTGTTTCGCTGTAGCGGCTGCTGACCTCGGCAAAGCAGATGACGATTAACGTGACGAGGATTGCGCAAAAAACGAACGCAAAGAGGCTGTACACGCCGGCCCGTGCGAACACGACCGACGGTAGGCCGAAGATCCCGGCGCCGATGATGGAGTTCAAGACTACGGCTGCGAGATCCCATTTCCGTATGACGCGAACCAGTCCTTCACGTGTTGTTTCTACCATGTGTTGTTACGAGCAGATACGGGTCGAGTCCAGTCTCGGACGCACCCAAGATCCCCCGTGGGGTCGACGCGGCCGACAGGAATGAGGACATCTAACGTTTCCCGGGTTCTGGCATTAGTGGCCGACAGGCCAGGAGTCAGGCCGGTTAATACCTAGCTTGGGAGTAAACAACACAGGAGTTTCTCCTCTGATTGATGGATAGGGTGCGATGGATAAGACGCTTATGATGGTTCACCGCGGGTGCTTCCGCAACAGCAATCGCAATGCGACGGTGTGCCCCACGGCGCCGCATGCCGATTGCGCATTAAAGCTCCTCGGTGTATATAAAAGATCCAAATCGGGCGCGTCTCGAATCTTACAGGTAGCAAGGAGGAATCAATGCGGACTTATTTGTGAATCGTTGCAGTTTCCATGGTGTCTGCCATGACGCTTGTCGTCCTGGCTGCTCCCTAGCAGCCCGTGGCAGAAGTGAGATTCTCTGACACAGTCGTAACGTCGGATTCGATAGCCACGTTGGGCTCGATATCCAGCTGACGGAGTTCATGATGCGTTTGAAGCGCCATCTGGACGCAGAAGAGCACGATTTGAGCGGCAAAGTATGCCGCAGACCGGTCCTGCAGGCTCCGTGGCGTGCCCTGCCCGAACTTCTGGCGCAGGATCAACGCCAGGTTCAAGGCCGCGTAGTGAACCAGGATCCGTTTCAGGATATTTTCCCGTCCTCGAAGGTGAACCCGTCGCATGCCGCCGGTTTCCAGACCGTGAGCGAAGGGTCGTTCCAGCATCATGCCGCGATGCCGCAACAACTCCTTGCCGCGTTCTCCACGGATTCGACGGCGATTGGCATAGACAGCCTGTTGTTCGTCCGGCTTGTTCTTCCAGCGGCGACGGCCCCGATCCGGTTCCGAGATGTAGGTGCGTATCCCCAATTCGCGAAGATCGACCATCGTTTCGTTGCTGTGATATCCCTTATCGGCGACGACTTCAGAAAACCAATCTTCTCGAATCTGCGCTTCGGTTTTCGGGTTGCTTGCCAGCTTCTCCATGTTCTCGGCCGTGCGGATCAACGTCTCTTTGATTGTCGTCGTATCCCCGGTGGCAGCACCCTGAACCGTCACCCCCAGCACGACGCCGGTCTTCATATCCACAGCGTGTTCCAGCTTGTGAGCCAAATGCGTGCGGCCGTCTTTCATCTTGGTGATCTGCGCATCCGCGTCGTCGGGATGCACCCAGTCGTCGTTCGATCCCTTCTTCGGCCGTTTCCGGTCCAGTCGCGCCAGTTCGGCTCGTGTCGGCGTTTCAATGCCCGAAGCGTGGGCCAACTCCTTCAGAAAGTCCTCATAACTGTTCCTGGTGTCTCGCCGCACGATCGACCGCATTGCCGCGTTCGCTTCCAGCGTCGTCGCGTCCACGCCAACCGTCTTCCCGTCGATCAACCCGTGCCCGGCCAGCCGCTCCAGCATCCAGTGGAACACCTGGGCATGGGTTTCCAGATCGATCAGCCGGCGTGTCCGCGACACGCTGGAATGATCCGGGGTACCATCGGTCAGCCCAATGCCCAGAAACTCCCGCAGGCTCAGCGAGTCGGCACACCGCCAGGCGATGCCGCGTTCCGAGTCAATCCCTTCGAAGTAGCCGACCAGCAGCATCCGAAAGTACACACCCGGCACGACACCGGGCCGACCCATCACCGGGGCGTAGAACTTCTGGCAGGCTTCTTCAACAAACGGGTCGAATCCGTCTTCTTCCAGAATCCGGTTCACCCGTTCGTAGAACACGTGTCCTTTGGTCCGCGGCAACTCCTGTGTCGCGATCCACAGCGATTCCTGGCGTCGTCTCTTTCGTCCCATGCCCATATCCCGTCCTCCTTCACTCATCATTCTTCGCGATACGGTCGCATCGGGTCCGTTTGAATCTGTGAAGTGGACTTTAACCACGGGCTGCTAGGGAGGCGAAACGCCTCGTGCCGGAGGGTCGCCGCCGCCATGGGCCTATCCGGTCAATCCTGGCGGGGGGCAGCGGGCCGCAGACGACGGGGTGCCGCGGAGCGTTCCAGGCAGTGCGGTAACCTCCACCTTGACCGAAACCCGCGACCTCTTCAATCCGCCAGATTGGCATCCCGGCGGGGTGCATGGTCTGCGCTGATGCGGGGTGTCGTGGACGATCTGACGCTGGAAGACCTTGTGCGTTGCCTACACGGCTTCTCTGACACCATGACCCGAGCCCAGATGGAAACCCTGATGGAAACGATGCCGGACGCAATGCAAGGCATCGTATGTGTCAGGGATGTGGGCTCCCGAGACGATGCCGCGTTAGGCATATCACCCGGTTTATGAAATGAGTTCGCGTGACCCGCAAGTTCCCGGGCTCACGACATCCCGGTCCGTAGAGCTCGAATCGATTATCGATGCGCGTTGGCGTGAGGTCGATGGTTTCGCCGTGCGCCGGCTTCTGCCGTCCCGTAAACGCCAAACCGTAGGTCCGTTCATCTTTCTCGATCATATGGGGCCACATACACTCGGCTCCGGAGAAGGAGTGGACGTTCCTCCACATCCGCACATCAACCTGGCGACTGTGACATATTTGTTGGAAGGAGAACTGATCCACAGAGATAGTTTGGGATTCTCCCAGACAATTTCCCCCGGAGATATAAACTAGATGCACGCGGGTTCGGGAATAGTCCATTCCGAGCGCACCTCCCCTCGCCAGCGTGAGGTGGAATGTCTGATAGAAGGCATTCAACTATGGGTGGCTCTGCCCAAGGCGATGGAGGAAACACGGCCACGCTTCGATCACTACTCCAAAACGGCTTTGCCCCTATGGGAAGCGCCGGGCATCGCGGCACGGATCCTGGTTGGCACTGCATTCGGATGTAAA
Organism: Terriglobia bacterium; assembly: GCA_965218085.1. GTDB lineage: Bacteria > Acidobacteriota > Terriglobia > 20CM-2-55-15 > 20CM-2-55-15. Next base: position 3,469,562 of record CBDCKF010000002.1, read on the forward strand.
TCGCCGGTTATGACATCTTCGAGCACGCTGTATGTAGATGCGAAGTTGGAGATGGGCGCGTGCCTTGAGATACCGGGTGCCGAAGAACGATGTGTGTATGTCGTGCGTGGGAGCGTGTCCTTCGGGAACGACTCATTCCAGGAATCTCAAATGCTTGTCTTTCGGCCCGGGTCCGAAGCGGTCATCACCGCGAACAGCGCTTCGCGCTTGCTAATCCTGGGGGGCGATACGATCGACGGTGAACGCCACATCTGGTGGAATTTCGTATCCAGCTCTCCGGAGCGGATCGAGAACGCCAAGCGTAAATGGAAGGAGGCACGCTTTCCATTGGTCCAGGGCGACGAGCGGGAACGCACACCTCTACCAGATCGTTAATGAAGGGCCAGACGTTCTGTTGAGGTCCAGCACCTGTGGGGGCACCGTCCTGAGTTTGGACGCACGTCCTGATCAGCGCCGGCATAAATCTAATCTAAATATTTATAAATTCCATGTAACTGATTGATATGGAGCTAAATGACTCTCAGAAATCACCTGCTTTTTAAAACTGAGGCACCATCCACTTTCCTGGGAAGTCGCGCCTGCCAGGGAACGCGTTCCGTCGTCTCAGCACCCGCGCCTTAGAAATTAAAGAGATTCGTAAATTTCAGGATCACGGCGCGCTGCAGGACCTGGCCGTTGTGGGTGTCGCGAAGGTCGTTGTATACGAGGAAGAAGTCGCTGAGCGGATTGTGGATGATGTTGAAGCGAATGTTCGAACTGACCTGTTGGGTGTCTGCGTTGTACTGCAAGAAAGCGTTGAGCGAGGTGGTGGCATTGATGGCGTAGAGAAAACGGGCGCCCACCAAGTCCGTTGTGAATTCTCCATGGGTCAGGTTGACCTTATTGCGCGTGTAGTTCAGGCCGATCCGGAGATGGTAATCGGGCCTCCAGCTTAGCCCTCCCGTAAGCGACCGACGTCGGCCGTCCCAGAATTCGCCCCAGTCTATGCCAGCGTTCCCACTGAGTTTTCGACCGGCGTTTGTCGAAAAGCGGGCGGTATAGCCAAGGTATTGGTAGTCACCTTCCGGGATCGAAACATCGTTCCGGATTCTGAACGGGGCCGTCAGTCGATCAAAGGTCTGAAGCAGGCCGAAGTCGATCGAACCCCCGTCTTCAAACCGGACTCCCAGATCCAAAGCCGCCTCACGTGTTTCGATCTGATTCGTCCCTCCATTCTCGAAATAATCCAGGCGAGTACCGATCACGAAGTTTCGGAGGAGCGTGCTGCCTTCAATCAGTGGACTCCAGTAGAACTGCCCGGCGTAACGCGTGTGGTTACTGCGGCGAACGAAGCCCAGCTCAGGATTGAAATGGGTCTGTATCTCGCTATATCCCGCCACGGCAAACACTTCATCATCTCGCCATGAAGCTTGAAACTGGCGTGCCTGGTTGTTGTTCGACACGCCAGGCGTGTCGCTTTGGATGAGGTGAGAATCGATATCAAGCCTGTCAAAAAAGTGGAGATGTATGTCCGCACCGTAGACACGATTGTAATCGCCTTCGATTGTGGAATCTCGATTCGTGAGCAGAGCACCGATCCAGGAATTCGTCATCAGATTCCTCTTAACGCGCCCGACGAAGTAGTTGTTGGAGGGCACCAGATCCTGGCGTTCCGTTTTCATGGCAAGAACGCCAAGGTCGAAACGGCCAAGCTGGCCACTCACGCGACCCCCTCCAACGATTGGGATCGGCGTTCCGGAGGAACTCAGACCGATGCGCCGGCTGAAAAAGGGCACCACGTTGCTGTCTGCACCGAAGGTAAACGTGGATGCGTTCTCGATAAAGAAGTCGCGCTGCTCCGGGAAGAAGAGATTGAAACGCGTCAGGTTGACCTGTTGCTGATCGACTTCCACCTGCGCAAAGTCAGTGCGGTAAGTGGCATCGAGAGTGAGGGACGGAGTCAATCCATATTTCACGTCGACGCCGCCGTCGTAGTTCTGAGCGTTTTCGAAGTTCCCATACGCGGCTCCGGCGGGACGGATCTGCGTGAGGCCTGCTGTCACGAAGGGCGTCACCTTCAGATTGCGCCCCTGGCGGATGTTTTCCAATCCCAGGAGCGTGCCGTATTGCGAAACCCGGGTTATGCTGTAGCGAATCGGAGTGGGGGACCAGTCGTCTTCCTCGTTCAGGCGGAGAATCCTTCGGTTGATGTTGACACCCCACACCTGGGTTTCGGCTGTCGAAAAGCGGAGGGTCTTGAAGGGAATCACGAACTCGGCGGTCCATCCTGCATCGTCCCGGTTGGTCCGCACGTCCCATACGCCATCCCAGTCGTTGTTGAATCCCCCGCCTCCTCCAGACGAACTGAGCTGCGCATCAGCCTTGGCACCGGCGGCGTTGGTCCGGAAGGTAAATGCCGTCTGGAGGTCGTGGAGACTGTCAAGGGCAATGACCACCACGTCTGAGCCCATATAATTGAAATCCTCTTCAAGGTCATTGACGGCGATACGGTCGGGTTGTGAGTCGAAGCAAATGACGCCAATGTAGAGATTTTGATCGTCAAAGAGAAAACGAACCTCTGTGGGCTCGCCGGCCGGAACCCCGACGATCGGGCGGCGCTGAACGAAGTCTGTAGCGGGCAACGCAATGTCCCAGGCCTCTTCGTCGAGAAAGCCATCGAGAGATATTTCGTCCGTGATTCGGATGGCTGTAACGTTTCTCTCAAGGCGGGCCCTTTCATAGTCGATCTCAACAGGGAGAGACTGTGAGAAGGTGGGAAGCGTCATCAAAAATCCCACCAGCACGGATGGAACGATTGCATTTGTGACAGGGGACAAGTTCATATCGAATAAGGATTTAGGGGGTCCACACAGGCCCGCAACCGCCGGGGACGGAGGGATTTAAGCACCGTACATGTGTTCGTCGGGATCGACCACGCTTTCCTGCCAATCCAGCATCTCGGCGGCTGCCTGGAGGCTGGCCGGCTGCCCCTCCTGGACCATACCGTCGAGAAGGTTCATTTGTTTTTGTGTCAGGCGGCCATCTGCCAGCGCCTCGCGCCAGCTTGAGAACTCTCGTTTATCCCAGGGAAGTGCCATCTTCAACCGACTCCTCTGTCTCGTCCCCGACTGAGGGGTGAAACCGCACGGTGCTGCCGTCTTTAAAGAATAGTTCAAGTTGCTTGGCGTTTAACCAGAATTGTGTGATCGAAAGACAGGTGTTTTCCGCCATTGTTCCTTTCTCAGAGGCTTTGGCCCATCGATTCTGGCGACTCGTATGCTCAAACCGAAGCTGGCTGCCATCGCCAAAGAACAACACCGCTCGATTAATAGCCGCGTTCGCAACCGCATCAGTCGCCAGCGCGTAAACGGTGTCCCCCATCATGTGAAATGTCTCAAATGTCTAATCGGAAGAATCTATTCGGCCTCGAACGGGCAACGGCGATTTGGCGAACACCATGGAGCGTGGGCCATGCCGCTGCAACATCATTGACGCATCGATACGATCGGCTGAGGGTCGCCAATATGTCGTTCGATCTCATGTCCACCTCCTGAGGTATTGGAACCGGTCCGCTTGTGTCTGCTGCCCATGGTCGCATGCCGGTTCAAGGTCGAACGCGGGTCCCGGTTTGGGTGGTACAGACCACTAGCCTCAAGTAAATATATGAGATGCCTATGATGCGCCGGACTCTAATCGGTGAGAGAATACTGATGAGTACTGATGCGAATTCTGATTGCCGGCGGCGGCGAAGTGGCCGCCCTGATTGCGAGTCGCCTGATAGGTGAAGGCAATGAGGTCATCCTCATCGAGCAAGACGGGGAGCGTTGTTCCGAACTCGAAGAGACGCTCGACGCAAAGATCGTCCAAGGCAATGCAGCCAGCGTTTTAGGCCTGCGACGTGCCGGCCTGCAAACGGCCGACATGTTGATCGCGGCGACGAATTCGGATGCAACCAACGTACTCGCTTGCCTCGTCGCCAAGGTCGAATCCGACGTTCGGGTCAAGGTCGCCCGGATGCGGACTCACGAAGTCGACCAGTGGCGGCGTATCGCCGCCGAATCCAGTCTCGACATCGACCTCATCATCCACCCGGAATCCGACGTCTCTGATCGGATCATGCGTGTCCTCAATTACCCCGGCGTCTCCGATATTATCGATTTCGCCGATGGTGGTGCCAGGCTCTTCGGAATGAACGTCGAATCCGGGAGTTGGGTTGCCGGTAAGACCCTGCTGGAACTGGAGCAGGCGGGACCACCGGATCATTCGCTCATCGCGATGATTTTTCGTGGGCAACAGGTGATCATTCCCCATGGCGCCGAACGACTCAGAACCGGTGATCACATTTATGTCATGGCGACCCGGGACAACCTCGACGACGTCATCGCCTTTATGGGCCTCGAGAGCCGGAAAACGCTTGAGCGGGTCTTCATCGTCGGGGGAAAGCAGCTCGGAATCCGAATCGCCGAGATTCTGGAGGAAACGAACGTTCATGTGAAGCTGTTCGAGCGTGACCTGGATCGCTGCGAGAAGATTTCCACCATACTTGACAAAACGATCGTAATTCACGGTGACGGCACGGATCAGTCCACGTTGATGGAAGAGAATATCGAGGGTGTGGATGCGTTTCTGACCTTGACGAACCACGACGAGGACAACATCATCGCCTCGCTCTTGGCGCGCCGTCTTGGTGTCAAGAAGGTCGTGGCCCTGATCAACCGCTTGAGTTATCTCCCGATGGTTCAGCGTCTCGGCATCAACACGACGGTGAGCCCTCGACTGGCGGCCGTCGACAGGATCCTACAGTATGTTCGCAAGGGTCGTGTTCTGAGCGTCACAACGTTTGGAGCGGAGGAAGCGGAGGCGATCGAGCTGATCGCGGCCCCGGGCACAATTTACGTCGGTCGGAAACTGAGCGACATCCGATTCCCCAGAGACGCCATGGTCGGTGCGATTGCCCGGCCCGACGGTGAAGTGGTCGTGCCTAGGGGCGATTGTTCTATTCAGGCTGGAGACCGTGTCATTTTCTTTGCGTTGGAAAGCGTTGTCTCCGAGCTGGAGGCGGCTTTTCTATCCTAATAGCCTGCTGTCCTACAGTCCTGCGCCGTAGGACGTCGGCAATCTGTTAACAGCTCGCTTGTCAGAGGGTTGGGTTGATTCACTTTTCTGCCGTCGGCTACGTTCTGGGTCAGTTTTTGCTGGCTCTCTCCGGGACGATGCTTATTCCGTTGGGATATGGGTGGCTTACCGGCAGTGAAGGTTTGGCTCCGCTGGCTTACGGCGCCCTGATCACGGCTGCCAGCGCCGCATTGATGATCCGCGTTGCTGGGAAGCCGGAACGTGAAATAACGCAGCGCGAAGGATTGTTGCTGGTGGTTTCCGTCTGGGCCTCGGTCGGCCTCTTTGGCAGCATTCCTTTTTATCTCTCCCCGTATTTTTCGAGTTTCACGGATGCTTTTTTCGAATCCATATCCGGGTTCACGACAACCGGCGCTACGATTCTGGACCGTGTCGAAGTTCTGCCCGAAGCCCTACAGTTCTGGCGATGCTTTTCTCACTGGCTCGGTGGAATGGGGATCGTTGTACTGGGCATTGCCATACTACCGCTCGTTGGTCACGGTGGAATGCACCTCTACCGTGCCGAGTTTTCCGGCGCTAAGTCAGAAAGGCTGAAGCCACGCATTGCAGAGACGGCTATCGCCCTCTGGAAGATCTATTTGACCTTGACTGTTGCCGAGTTCATCGCTCTCCGATTGGCCGGAATGAACGCGTTCGAGGCCATGTGCCATACGTTCTCGACGCTGGGAACGGGCGGTTTTTCTACGCGCACGGATAGTATTGCGGGCTTTAACAGCCCTCTCATTGAATCGATCATCGTCGTGTTCATGCTGATGGCGGGTATCAGCTTCATCCAGCACTACCGCTTCTGGGTTGAACGTAATCCCACGAGCGTTTTTCAAGACGTGGAGCTCCGGTATTACGCCCTGATAATCCTGGTGGCCACCGGTGTCATTGGCGCCGTTCTAATTCTGAACGACGGCTATGAGATGCCGTTGGCGATCCGTAGCGGGCTGTTTCAGGTTGCGGCGATCGTAACGACCACGGGATTCGTAACCGACAACTTCGAGGTGTGGCATCCGCTCCCGCAGCTCATCCTTCTGTCCTTGATGTTCATTGGCGGGTGCACGGGATCGACGGCAGGGGGCATGAAAATATCGCGAGTTCTGTTGCTGGCACGGGTTGTCGATCGTGAGTTCAAGCGCATGGTCGAGCGCCGGGGAATCTTCGCCGTGCGCCTGGGGGGACAGGTCGTACCCGAAGCCACGATCCAGAGTTTGCTGAACCTCGTTTACCTGGCCTTCGTCGTCAACTTTGTGTCATGCCTGGCGCTGGCGGCACTCGGCGTGGACGTATTGACCTCCATAACGGCGGTGGCGGCATCGATGTTCAATATTGGGCCCGGATTGGGAAGCGTCGGCCCGGCAGAAAATTATGGAAGTCTACCGGGCCTGGCAAAGTGGGTTCTCGGAGTCTGCATGATCGCGGGACGCCTGGAGTACTACACAGTACTCGTCATACTGACACCTGCGTTCTGGCGGAAGTGAGTAGGGAACTTTCATGCACAAGCTACCGTCTAACTATAGAGTGAACCGTTTATGTTTGCGATCGGGCGAAGATAGAATGTATGGATTAGCAAATGCGTGAAATCGTCAAACCCGAACTTGGCCCCAGACTCTTGCTGCCAATGGCGTGCATGATCGTTGTGATTGCCGGCTTGCGCGCTGCCGAGCCCGTCGTCGTTCCATTCCTGCTGTCGGTATTTCTCGCCATGCTGGCGTTTCCCCTGCTGGTATGGCTTCGACGCCTGGGCATCCCACAGTCAATAGCGATTGTCGCTGTTGTTCTCAGCCTTGTTGTGGTGTTGGTCGGTGTGGGAGCAATCATCGGTGGTTCGGTGAACGCCTTCACCCAGGCTTTGCCGCAGTATCAGGAAAGTTTGACTTTGCTCTTGGTGTCGGGCGAGCAGCAGCTGGCCTCCTGGGGCGTTAACGTTTCGTTTTCCACCGTTGTCGGAGACTTGATCAATCCGGGGCAGATCCTTCAATTAGCTGGGGGGCTCTTATCGCGTCTGGCAGGGATCGTGTCCAGTTTCCTCCTGGTATTTCTGACGACCGTCTTCATGTTGACCGAGGCCACAGGTTTTCCAGCCAAGTTCCGAGCCGCCTGGGGGGACGCCGGCTCTAGGTTGCTCCAGTTCTCCAGTGTCATGACCCAGGTTCACCACTACCTGATCATCAAGACGGTGATCAGCCTCTTTACGGGCCTCGTGTTGGGCACTTGGGTATGGATCCTGGGAGTCGATTTCCCTGTGCTGTGGGGCCTGTTGGCTTTTCTTCTGAACTACGTCCCAAATATCGGGTCGATTATGGCGGCCGTCCCCCCGATTCTGGTGGCGCTGATCCAACCTGGAGGCAGCTTTGGTCTCGCGCTCACGGTGGCTGTGGGATACCTCGCCGTCAATCTCACCGTTGGAAACTTTGCAGAACCGCGAATGATGGGTGCTCGTTTGGGCCTGTCCACCCTCGTTGTCTTCATGTCTCTCGTATTTTGGGGCTGGGTGTGGGGCGGTGTCGGGATGCTGCTTTCGGTCCCGCTCACAATGGTCGTGAAGATCCTTATGCAAAACAGTGACGAACTTCGCTGGATCGCAATCCTCTTGGATAAAATGCCCGATGAGCTCGGCCCCGCTGCAGCTGCAGAGCAGAGCTAGCGTCCTGAGTCACAGATTTGCTCTTGAATCAGTTTGTCTCAGTCCGACCCGATCACGTTATTACTCTGGACGTCTCGGCGACCGTGTCTTTACTCTGAAAGCGGTCCGCCCGCACGTCGGACCGGTGCGGGACCTCCCGGGGCCTGCTCAGATATTTCAGTCGATCCCTATTGCCTCGCCATCAGGCCGATGGCGAGGGTCGCCGACCGTTCAGACAGGATGTCTGAATCAACGACCGGCGCAACCCTGTATCTCGAACTTCCGACTGAGAAGACTAGTGACCTGTAACAGAGGTATCGCCAGTGGCGCCGATGGGTCTTGCTGTCGAGGTCGAGGAGCGAGGAGGGATCGATGCCTTGTCATCGTGACCGACGAGCGACAAAGAGATCGCCGGCAACCCCCATCGGCCCAAGGGGTTCGGGCCCAACGGCACCGTCTTCGTTGTTGCTCCTCACTCACAATGAAAGAGCATTGCCTCCTTCGTCGCGCCTAGAATCCGGTGCCGTTGGGCCCGAACGCCGCTAGCGATACCTCTGTTACAGGCCACTAGCTGCCTTTGGAAAAGTTTTCGATGATCAAGCCCGGATGGCCTTCCGGGACTCCCAGGCGATACCAAATGAAAGGGAAGAGGGGATTGGGCAACCAATACATCCAGCCGAGATTCCGAACCTTGCCTGTTTCTCCAAGATTCAGATCCATCCACACGTACAGGAACTTGTATGGGCATACTCCGGGCACATAGTTGGGTTTGAACCCGTCCGTTCTGAGCCACTTACGGCCGATGTAAAAGTTCCCCTCGAAGGGCGTAATGCCCCAGCCACGGGGACCTTCGGCCAGAATGGTCCCTGAATCGCGATGGATAATCCGAATTTGGTCGCCAGCCATCTGTCAGTTCACGATCATAGCAGGAGGAGCAAGATGGCATACTGTAGGCGTCATCACGCTGGTGTATTATTGAGTCAAACGGAATTTGCTAGGAAACGTCTATAGACAATGTTGAGGTTTGTAACGGGAGAGGGCTTGTGAACGGGAAAGAGAGCTTCTACCACGAGGTTACGAGCGAGAAGTGGTTTACGTCCTTAGTCCGCCAGCTTCGCGGACTGCAGGCGGAGAAACGCAACCCGGTCGTGATCGAAGTGACGGCGAAGCCGGATCTCTCTGTTCTTGAGAAGATGGTCGGGCGGCGCTCGCCGGCTGCGTCGTTGTGGTCCCAATTGCAAGAGCTCTACCGAGAGTTTCGCTTTCCCCCTGAACCGGTAAAGGTAAGCGCGGCAGCGGACCCATCGGCGCTCGCCGGCCTCATCGACCCCCGGTCTCCACTGCTATCGATTATCCAACAGCTTCGCGGCATCGTCAGTGAAATCAGGCACCCTTCCGAGTTTCAGACTACCGCGGAACCTGTCGATACACCTTCGATATGGTCGGAGACCCACCACAGTGTCCCGACCTACGTGACGCTTGCTGCCCATCTGTTACTGATCGGCCTGGTGTTCTCCGGGCTGAGTTTTAGTCGGGAGCGCCTACCCGCCGTTAGCGAAACATTCATTCCGCTTTTCCTACCGGTCGACCTTATGGTTCTTCCCGACGAAGACCGTACGTCGGCAGGAGGTGGAGGTGGGGGCCGGGAGACATTGACTGCACCGTCGTTGGGAGCTCCACCGCGGGCGGCCGACGAGCAACTGGTTCCTCCCGCGGCCGAACCTCCCCTGAATCTTGATCCGCTGCTGGTGGCAGAACCCACCATCGTTGCGCCGCAACTGGCATCGTTGATTCCGGTGACTTTGCCCGACCTGGGCGACCCCATGGCCGGCATTCCTGCACCGCCCTCATCGGGTCCGGGGGCCGGTGCGGGCATCGGTACGGGACAAGGCCGCGGCGTTGGTGAAGGCTCGGGACCGGGACTCGGGTCGGGAGAGGGTGGTGGCTTTGGGGGTGGAGTATTCGAGGTGGGAGGCGGTGTGGACCCACCATCGATCATCTATCGTCGCGATCCAATCTATTCTGAAGATGCGCGCAAAGCGCAGTATGAAGGCACTGTCGTTCTTGAAGCGATCGTGCGCAAGGATGGGTCTGTCGAGATATTGCGGGTTGTCCGTGGCTTGGGCCTGGGTCTGGACGAAAACGCAATGGAAGCGTTGAGGGAGTGGCGCTTCAGTCCCGCAACCCGTCAGGGAGTACCCGTCGACGTCGCCGTCAACATCGAAGTCAATTTCACCTTACGGTGACCTTTGGTCTCTTTCAATCCCTACAACTTCCAGAGTACCGCTTCTGTTGCGTAGATAGACACGCACCTCACGATCCACTTCGCGTAAGCTCGCCTGGAAATATGTACCGTTGTCGCTCATACGTACAGCGTCGGGGAGCTCGATGGCTGTGCTCGTATAGCGCACCTCTGCTCCGAGCGCCTGGGATTGGCCTGTCTGATTCTCGAATCGAAACCATGTCAGTCCGTTGTCGGTGGGCAGAGTGTCGAATCCATACTCTGATGCAAGGCGTTCAAACGAGAGTGTTGTATCGGTGAGAGTGAAATTGTCTGCCGTATTGACCTGCCGAAACCAGTACTCTCCGATCTTGTCCCGCCGCTCGATCAGCCGCTGGATCAGGTATGCCTCCGCCTCCGAGTCGCCGAATTGACCCGTTCCAACGATGGCACCGATTTCTTCATCCGTGAACTTCATTGCGATCTTGGCGCCCCAATAGGTATCTTCCGGCGTGCTTCGCTGAAAGGCTGGGTTCGGGTATTCCGATTTCCATTCTTCCGGTCGAAAAGCCTCGGATTCGAAGCGGCCAATCGAGGATATGTCCGGATAGTTCACGCGAATCCAGTTCCGGTCCCAGAGTCCAAGCGTAAAAATTCTTCCCAATGCGGCTCCGGGTTCCCAGATGTACTCCCATCCGGCTCGATGCTTTTGCATGCCAACACTGCCGCTTCCAAGTGTTGATCCGAAATCGATCAGATGATGGCGGATGTATGACAATCCTGTCTCAGTAATCAATATGTCCTGGCTGTTGATTGCGCGGGAGTCATCATGGTTGATCCAGGACGCCAGAACGCGAAGTCCTCTCAGCTCGCGTCGGTTTTCGTGAGGGAAGATGTCGTTCGGGTCGTCCGACCGGGTACCGGAATAGGAAAAAGGGCCCAGAGGCCGTCCGGGCAGGAACTTGCTGGCGATGACCCTGTAGCTCCCATCCGGGGCCTGGTAAGTCCGTTCCAGAATTTGGTCCAGGTCTTCCTCGCTCATCGGACGCTGCTGGCCCAAAGCCACTTCAAGTGTCGCTCCCGGGTCCACCCGAAGCCGTTCCCGATCCACAGCTACCAGATAATTTTCCGGCACGTTGTAGCCCATCGCATGGAAGAACTTCGTTGAAATGACTTCGGCAGCCGTCGCCATCTCGGGATTCTCCGGCGGGTCGAATTTGATGACGTATATGTCGCCTCGCGAATCACGGATGTTAAAGCCGGGGGTGATGCCTTCAGTCTTAGCGTCCGTGATTGTCCAGACGCCGTCAGGCGAAGGGCCGTCGCCGCTGTTGGGACCTCTGATCAGGTCCTCGATACCCATCCTGCTGCGGCCGTGACGGTTGGCGAACCAACTGCTGTCGGGAACTTCTCCAAGCGTGTTGATATTGACTGCGCGACCTCGATTGGAATCCCCGGGGTGACCGAAGGAATGGAGGATGAAGTCGTAGTAGTCGCTGAGAGCGTGGGCGACGGGTGCAGGAGCGTCGACGGCCGTATCCGGGTCCAGCCACAGGGGATCGTCTGCATAAAACTTCTGGCCCGATGCGCCCAAATAATGAGTGTTAACTATAACTATTAATATGGTTATAATAATAAATCTAATCTTATACATTATATAATGCTCCGCTCAAAATGCATGTCCAAACTTTATGAAAAGTTGTGTCCCCTCGTTGCTGAAGCCCGTGTCGATTCTTAAGAAGACCCCGTTGGCTGAGTTAAAGCGGGCTCCGAAGCCGTACGACGTTTCCAGGTCCGTGAAGTCCAGATCCGCCCGGCGGGAAGATACTTTGCCCGCGTCTCCAAAAAGTGCCATATCCAGACCCGAAAACGCTTCCCAACGGTACTCAAGGTTCATCAGCAGAAGATTCTGGTCGCGAAATCGAAACTCCAGAAAGCCGCGGAGATCTTCCGAACCGCCCAGCGTCGGCATCATGTAGAACGGAACTTTTTGACCGGAGTCGGCCTGGGCCACCGAAGTCCTGGCCCGGAACACGAACACACGGCGCAGGTTGAAGAAGGGAAAGTACTGGCGAAGCTCGGCGTCGAAACGGCTGAACCCGTAAAGGCTCGAATCTCTTTCGTCGTATCGAGTCCACTCGGCCCGGTAGAAGCCTCCTGCGCGTGGGTTGAGCGTGGAATCGCGGTAATCGACTTCCGCAAAAGCACCTATACGCAGGTAGTCGGGTTGCGCGGCCAGGGCTGGCGCCGTGATGTCGTTGAAGAGCGTGTCAATCGTCGGTTCATCTGTGCCGGTTCCAGAACCGATGTGCGTTTTGAGCAACCCACCCCGGGCTCCTATGGTCAACCATTCAGTAGGTCGAACTCCGGCAGTGCCGACGACCTCGGTGTCCTCCAGACGAAAGTCCGTTTCGTCGGCGGCCCGGGAATCGGGACCAATGCCAAAGAAGTCCTCCTGGGGGTAGTTGCGATATCGGGCTGACAAGTCCAGTAGCAGCCGGTCGTTGGCCAATTCGGGCAGGCCAACCTGGAATTCGTAGCGCTGGTAGCCTTCCAGAGAAGCCTGTCCCGCTATTCTCAGGAGGACATCGCGTGTCTCCAGAGATTCACTCCGATACTCTGTTCCAAACGCGAATCCGGACCCCGTCGTCATTCCACCCAGCAAGGGATGAAATCCACGATATCCTCGTTGGATCATTTCGAGGATCCGTCTTTCTTCGAACTGGTACAGAGCGTTCTCGAGGCCGCCACGGCGTGGCGGCGCCAGCGTTTCCGCTTTGGCGAGGCGTTGCTGCTGCCATCCCTGCGCACGGCCGGGTTCCTGGGCGGCCCACACACCCGAGAGCAGGAGGAAGACGAATAGCCGGGTCAGATGCCCAGTTCGGGTCGTTGGCCGTTGAGGTTGAATCCCTCCTGTCATGCGTTTCAGTCTCATGATTTTCATCGAAGTGTGCGGTCTTTGCCCCCGCTGTTGAAAATACGCTACCTGTCGCAGTACGTAAAGTAGCCTGAAGCACGAACGCAGCGTTCAGAAGCGGTTATTGTTTAAGCGACTCCCGCGTTGATCAGAGCCATCAGCCTCGCTACACTCGCTGATGAGAGGGAACTGTTCGATGAATTGTCGTTCAGCCGACAGACCGCTCGGAAGAGCGTTGGGTAGGGCCATGCTCCTGGTAATGGTGACCAGTGCATCCTGTAGCCATACGCAGCCGTATTTTCGCTCAGATATTCCGAATCCCCTGGCCACTTTCCAGGCTGATCGCGAGATCCGTTCCCGGCTGGTACTGGTCGGGGACGCTGGCGAGACCGACGCTGCCACGCTCGATACAGTCGGTGATTGGGCAAGTGAGGAATCCAGGAACACGATAGTGGTGTTCCTGGGAGACAACATGTATCCGGAAGGGATGACCCCTCGCTATAGATCAGAAGCGGACGCGCGGCTGCTGCCCCAGATCGAAGCTGCCACGGGTGAGGGGGCGAGGGCACTCTTTGTTCCAGGCAATCACGATTGGGCGGATGGCTCTGAGGCAGGCTACGAAGCCGTTGTTGAGCAGGGGCGCTACGTGACCGAGCGGCTTGGGTACGGCAACGGTTTTTTGCCGGCCAACGGATGTCCGGGACCCGTTGCGGTGGATCTGCTTGAGGGACTGCGAATCGTTGCCGTTGACACCCAGTGGTGGCTGCATAGGGGCGACAAACCTACAGAGCATTGCCTCCATTCAACTCGTGAAAGCGTAATCGAGGCTTTTGGTGAACTCCTCGAAACCGACAGGCATGTTGTGGTGGCCGCACATCACCCGCTATTCGGCTACGGCCGTCATGCGGGTTTTTCGGATTGGAAAGACCACCTCCTGCTCCCGGTGGTGGGGTCGGTCATTGCCCTGTCCCGCAAGTTTCCCCTGCGCGATCAAGACTACAATTCGTCGCCTTACCGGGCGATGGTAGATGCTTTCACATCTGCGATGGACATCGAGGAAAGTCGTAATTCCCTGGTCATATGGGCTGCAGGGCACGAACACAATCTTCAGGTTCTCGAAGCAGAGACCCTCGACTATGTTCTTGTCAGCGGGTCCGGAGCGAAGACGAATCCTGTAACTCATGGCGATGAAACACTCTTTGCTCACAGTCAGGCCGGATTCATGGTCTTCGATCTCATGCAGTCGGGATCGGTTTTCCTGCGCGTTGTAGAGCCGGAAAGCGGAGAAGTATTTACACGATGGCTGTTGGACGGCGGGTTGGATTGAAGGGCTATGGGTACTCTATCGGCCATCTCTCCCCCGTTCGACGCGTGGTCCGAACGATCGGCGACCCTCACCATCATCTTGATGGCGAGGCCTATGGGGATCGACGGAAAGTTTAAGTGGGTCCCAGAACGACCCGCACCGGCCTTGTGGTGAGGGTGGACCGCCGCGAAAATAATGACGCGGAGTCGAGGCGTTCAGAGCACGTAGATGATCCGAACGTCCAACCGAGCCCTCTAGCAGCCCGTGGCAGAAGTCTCGAGGGCCGCGCGCAGGGGTCTTCAGGTTGCAGGCGCGAAGTGAGGAGCGGAGCGATGTCTTTACATCGTGACCGACGAGGGACAAAGCCTGTGGCCCGAACCCCCCTGCGCCCAAAGGGTTACGGCGAAACGAGGCCGTCTTCGTTGTCGCCGACTCTTCCCAATGAATCAGCATTGTTTCGTCGTCGTCTCCTAGAATCCAGTCCCGTTTGGCCGTAACGCAGCTCTCAAGACTTCTGCCACGGGCTGCTAGGGCTGGATGAGGAAATCGATCCAGCACCCGTGCACCGTATAGGGATCGAAAGGGTCCGGAACTTCGTCAAACCTGTCAACCGGACCGGCATCGAGCCCGGGCCGATAGATTTCGGGATCCAGTATCGTCGCTATTTCGTCCCGCACATCCTCCAGGTGGAATCGGGTCGCGTCGCCATCCACGCGAGAGATGGAAGCCTCGACTTCAGAATCGAGCGTCTTCAATTGCCCCCTCAGAAATGCCTGCATGTCGTTCCACTGGACGTCGTCAGCGTTGAGCCGGGTATTGATCAGGTCAAGATAGAGACGATGCAGGTTTCTTCGAAAGGCGTCGGTCGTTACGGTTGTGTCCGACAATTCTGCCCATATACCTTCACGCAGATCTGCCAGAAAGTCGGTAGGATTGTAGGCGGCACCGTCGAGCGCACTCTGTTCGACCAATCGTGTAAACCGGTCGGCATTCAGGAGGAAGTTCAGTACCGATCGCTGGCTGTTCCGCACTCTGCGGAGGACTCCCGAGGGTTCGATACGTCGAAGTATCTCCGGTCGGACCAGGAAGTCCGGAGTTTGGAATGCGTTTCGGTTCAGAAACGCGACAGCTTCCCGCTGAATTTCCGGAAGTACGGCGGTGAATCGGACACCGTCCTGACCCCCATGGAGTTGCCGTGAATCGAAACCGCCGACCAGAGCACCCACGTGGTTCATCTCGCGGACCCACTGTCCCAGCAGACGTCCGTAGAGCTCTTCCAGTTCGTCCCAGTTTTTCCCAGGCTGCGTTGCGGTGTTCAGAAGCAGGTCCATAACCCTCTCCAGGTTTTGGATTCCCAGTCCTGTGGCTTCAATAGCGTTCGCGTCACCCACCGCTTCGGTCAGCTGGCCAGGATCAGCCGCACCGGATCCGTCGGTCGAAAACCGGTACCACGGTGTATCGTCCTGTTCGAGTGCCCATGCATTCAGAGTGGATATCTCTTCATCTGGCGTGGCGGCTTCAGGAATCGGAGCGTAACCCCACTTCGTGGCCCAGATATCGTAGGGACCAATGCCGGGCACGAGGTCTTCGACGGAAATATTGTCTTCCGGTTGCACAACGTAGTTGAATCGCGAGTAGTCCATAAGAGTGGGGGTGTGTCCCATTGTTCGGAGCCACTCCGGATCGCGAATATTCTCGAAGGGATATGTGGAACTCGCTTTCATATTGTGCTGAAAGCCCAGGGTATGTCCGACTTCGTGGGCGACGACGAATCGGAGAAGCCGACCCATCAACTCATCGGGAAAGGGAAGGCTTTGAGCGCGCGGATCCAACGGGGCCGCCTGCACGAAATACCAGTCCCTAAGCAGGTTCTGGACGTTGTGATAGAACTGGATATCCGATTCGAGGATCTCTCCTGTGCGGGGATCGTGCACGTGGGGACCCCGTGCGTTTTCGACATCGGACGGCAGCCAGCGAATGACCGAATAGCGCGCATCCTCGGGGCTCCACTCCGGGTTTTCTTCAGGCGATGGCGCATCGCGTGCCACGATCGCGTTCGAGAACCCTGCGGCTTCGAAAGCTTCCTGCCAGTCTTCAACACCTTGCTTGATATAGGGAATCCACTTAATGGGCGTCGCCGGATCGATCCAGTATTCAATAGCTGTTACGGGATCTGAAATATCGGCCTGAGGATCCTGTTTCTCCAGACGCCAACGTGTGATGTAACGGCGTTCGGGAGCCCGGTGCTCGTCCACACCATAGTCGGTCTGGGTAACGGAAAAATAGCCGACGCGATCGTCGTATAAACGGGGCATCATCGGTTCCTCCGGTAGCTTCACCATGCTGTATGCCAACTCGAGCGTCGCGCTGCCCGGGGCCATGCCTCGCCGTCCATTACCACCTCCCCGACCCTGCTCCGGAGGATTATTGTCCGGCGGGCGCGTGTAGGTGTGTATGGCACGCACTTCGATGTTTTCGGGAAACGAAAATACGCGATCCACAAATGACCGATCGCGATCAAAACCCCGAGCCTGGAGCCGCGAGCGCGCACTGAGTTCCGGCACTTCGCTGGAGAACAGAGAGCTTACGTCGATGACGACCGATTCGTTTTCTCCAAGGGCGGCGATGTCGAACGCCTTCAATATCGTGTCGCTGTTGGCGGCCTGGACGGCCTGAGCGATGGGTAAGCTGGGGTCGGCCACAACTTCGTAGGAAACATTCCGCAGAAAGACGCTCTCCCCACGACGTTCCCACCGCACGATCCGTGTATCAAGTTTCTGTCCGCCGTAGCCCTGTCCGACGATGGTTCTGGCAATGCGCGCAACCCAGAGGAACTCGCGCCCGAACTCAGATGCCGGGATCTCGTAATAATAGGTGTCATCGATTTGATGAACCGCAAAGACACCGGCATCCGATACGGCTTCGTCGGTGATAATCTCATCGTAGGGTTGAATGCCGTCCGCGTCGTCTCCATCCCGGTCACCGCGTCCTTCCCCTTCCTCGTCTTCTGCTGAGGCGTCCTCCCCTTCGCTTTGGGTAGGTTCTTCCGGTTCGGGTTCCTGCGCGGCTCGGAGGATGGGTGCCGTGACAATCAGGCACACCATGATCATCAAAGACAGATATCGAATCGTAGGTGTCATTGTTTGTCTCCCGTGAGGATTTGCTCCCCCAAGGCGGGCGAAACGAAGTGCTGTTTTCCCGCCAGAACTGGAAAGAAGCATTCCCGAGAAACTAAACTGTTTTAGGAAACAACACAAGCGACACTACGAAGGTGCATATTGGGAAAAATCGGTATCCGAAGAGAAGACAAGAACCCATGGGAGCGTCGTGCGCCGCTGGCTCCTTCACATGTGGCGAGACTGGTTGGCTCTGGAACCGAAATCGCTATCCAGCCCTCCGAGATCCGCATTTTTTCCGATAACGAATATGAGCGTTCCGGTGCCAGCGTTTCCGAGGATCTTTCCGACTGCGGGTTGGTGGTGGCGATCAAGGAAATTCCTTCGGAGTACTTTCGATCCGAGACAGCGTATCTGTTCTTCTCTCACGTTTCGAAGGGACAGCCCTACAACATGGAGATGCTGGGGCGCATTCTGAACGTCGGGGCCACCTTGCTCGATTATGAACACATCGTCGATGCAGAGAACCGACGCAAGGTATTTTTCGGGAACTACGCCGGCGCTGCAGGTCTTTTCGAAACGCTCTACGCCTTGGGAAAGCGATTGGAGTGGGAGGGGTATTCCACGCCGTTCTTGTCTCTGGGTCGCCCTCTGGAATTTTCCAGCCTGGAGGCGGGGCGGGAGTTGCTCGCTAAAGTTTCTCAGCAGATCACCAAGGAAGGTGTCGGCCCCAGACTGGCACCTCTCATTGTCGGGTTCGCCGGTTATGGGAACGTTTCACGTGGTGCGCAGGAATTCTTCGATCTATTACCGTATGAGAAAATTGCTCCGAAAGAGTTGAACGCCTTCATGGCTGCAGGGAGATTCTCTGACAAGCAGCTCTACAAGGTGGTCTTCAAGGAAGAAGATATCGTGGTTCCGATCAAAGCGACGGAATCCTTCGATCTGGATGCGTATTACCGGCATCCTGGGAGATTCAAAGGAAGGTTCGAGCAATACCTGCCGCACATGACCGTGTTGATCAACTGCATCTATTGGGAAGAAAAGTATCCCCGCCTTGTTACGAAGGCGTGGCTGCGATCGGAATGGAACGAAGGCGCCTGGCCGCGATTACGTGTGATTGGAGACATCACCTGCGACATCGAAGGGTCGATCGAATGCACAGTTGAGGCGACGGAACCGGATAGGCCCGTTTTTACCTACATTCCGTCGAACGGAGACATTGTCTACGGCTGGGAAGGGGAGGGGGTTGTTGTCATGGCTGTGGATACCTTGCCCGCTGAAGTTCCGCGCGAGGCCTCTCTCAGTTTCGGCGAAATGCTTCTTCCATACGTTGCCGGCCTTGCTTCTACCGATTTCAGTCTTCCTTTTGACGAACTGGCATTGGGAGATGTGCTGAAGCACTCGATCATTGCGC
The DNA here is from genome assembly GCA_965218085.1 of Terriglobia bacterium. Taxonomy (GTDB): domain Bacteria; phylum Acidobacteriota; class Terriglobia; order 20CM-2-55-15; family 20CM-2-55-15. The sequence continues at coordinate 3,488,265 of CBDCKF010000002.1, forward strand.
ATCGGGGCGGACTGACGGAAAAGTATCAATACCTTGCAGAGTATCTGAGAAGTGACGCGTGACGAGTGTCGATTGAAGGTGGCGGCTCCGCTCACTCTCATCTCGGCACCCGTCACTAAAGAGAAGGCCTCTGCCGTATCTCGCCGCCCGGGTGTCAGGCTGCGTGAGGGGCCGCCCGTTCAGTCTTGGCACCTGTTTGATGACGACGCTCTGCGAGCCGTCGGTAGGTGAACCCAAGGATCAAACCATAAACGATATGTCCAATCAGGCTAGGGAACATCGCCTCGGCCGCGGTGGCATTCCAGTTGACGCCGATCCCCATGCCCATCATTGCCGGCATCAGGGTCAGTGGACCGAGAAACCACCACAGAATGCCGTATGCTGCGCCGTAACCGAGGCCGGCCGTTGATCCCTTAACGCGGGATTGGAAAATCAGTGCGAAGGAGCCACCGATAAAGGCACTGATTATAAGGTGAACGAAGAACCCAGCGGAGGCCGTAGGCGACCCAGCCATCTGGCCGATCATTGGAAGCATACCCATCATGCCCATCATTGCTCCGAAGACTATGCCACCCGCTATGCCCGCAAGGGCTCCGTGTTGGATACTCTTGAAATTCATCTTTGTTTTCTCCTCGATCAGTGGTTATCTCTCTTGAAGCCCGGCGGGCTTCGTTTATGAGTGGGCGCGCAGCTCGATTTATTACACCCTAATCGCATGAATTTTGACGACCCTCAGTTTCCAGAACGTATACGTAAAAGGGATCGCGCGGCTATTGGTGCGGTCGTCGAAGCCTATCTGTCACATATCCTAAATGCGGCCCGGGCCTCAGGCCTGGATTCACAAAAAGCGGAAGACCTCACCCAAGCGACGTTTGCGACGTTCATTGAGAAGGCATCCGCGTTCGAAGGGCGTTCCCATGTGCGGACCTGGCTCTTTGGTATCTTGTATCGCAAGATTGCCGAAGCCCGCCGAGCGGTCGGGCGGGAGCGGCTGTCCGATGACATCGATGAAGTCATGGAAAGGCGGTTCCATCCGAACGGCACCTGGAGCAATCCGGTTCAACCGGTGACTGTATACGGTCAGGAACTGGGGAAGTTGATCGAGGAATGTCTCGACACCTTGCCGACGGCTCAACGGATGGCGTTTGTCTTTCGGGAGAAGGAAGAATTGCCAACTGAAGAAATATGTAAAATTCTGGGCGTCTCCCGCACTAACTTAGGAGTGCTCCTGTATCGCGGCCGAAACCGCCTCCGAGAGTGTCTGGAATCCAAAGGTGTTCGCTAAATGACGGGTTTGAACTGCAAAGAATTAACCCGCCGTCTCGCCAGCGACGAAACAGTAGGGCTCCACTGGCGGGACCGTATGCGGGTTGGATTGCATCTGCTTCTTTGCGACAAGTGCCGGCGCTATAAGTTGCAGTTGGAGGCTATGGGTAAGGCTGCAAAGGATTTGTGGTCGAAACCAGACGACGTGGTGGCGCTGCGCCGTTTGGAGAAGGAAATTCTTAAGAAAAATGAAGACCGCGTGTGAGCTAAAAGCTGATCGTTGAAAGCGCGTATTTCATTACTTTTGACTATCCTTCGCCCCCCGGCTATCGAGAAACGTCCCATCCTGCATCTCCCTGAACGCCTGCCTCAATTCCTCTTCTGTGTTCATGACGAAGGGCCCATAGCGGGCAACCGGTTCTCCGATGGGTTTTGCCCCAAGCAGGATGAAACGCATTGAATCGTCTCCCGTTACGGCTTCTACTCCCTCGCCGTCGCCGAGGACGATCAGATGGCTGCGCGGGTGCGGGTCACCGGTGGGTTCCGATTGTCCGACGTATCCGCTACCGTCGAAAACGTAGGCGAATGCGTTGTGTCCGGGAGGTAAAGGATGCATGAACCGGGAATTCGGCTCAAGAGATACGTCCAGGTAGGTGGGCTCGGTTACGATCCTCTCAATCGGACCACGCTGACCTTCAACTTCTCCGGCCAGGACCCTTATCCGTGCGTTGTCACGGACGACTTCAGGTATGTTTCCGGGTGGAATATCCTGGTAACGCGGCTCCGTCATCTTTTGGTCCGCGGGAAGGTTGATCCCGAGTTGAAAGCCCCACATCAGGCCTTCTTCCTGCTTCGGCATTTCTGAATGTATGATGCCGCGCCCCGCCGTCATCCACTGGATGCTGCCCGCTTCCAGGTTCCCCTGAAGACCCGTATGATCCCGGTGCTCCATTCGTCCCGCCAGCATGTAGGTGACGGTTTCGAACCCGCGATGGGGATGATCCGGAAAACCGGCAATGTAATCGTCCGCTTCGTCGGATCTGAACTCGTCGAGGAGAAGGAAGGGGTCAAGATGATCGAGTGTGGGGGTCCCGATGCTACGTCGTAGCCGCACGCCAGCTCCATCGGAAGTGTCCTGGCCCACAATCGTACGCACGGGGGAACGGAGTTTCATCGTGGGACCTCCTCTGTATGTGTGTAAGTGCTCGGCCGGTTTTGAATCGATTCGCCCGATTTGACAATATACTACAGGCCCGGAACCGAAACTCACGCGCGTGAGGGATGAGACTATTCGGTGGCCCGGTATTAGGAAATACATATAATTATTGATTTAGAGATCAAATCGAGAATGGCTGCGACCGATTCCGGTGACACGGACTATACATCCGGCGGGCAGGGGACTGCCCTCGCATTCATTCCCGCAGAAAAACACCATGCCGAACGACCTTGAACAGCTCGAGAAATCACTGGCAGCGATGAATAGTGAAGTTCGCCAGTTACACGAAACGATCAACGCGCAAAGGGATGAGCTGGAACAGTTTCGGATGACCGAGGATGAACGGACGCAGCGGGCTATTGCAGCGGCGAACACTGAAATAGTGCAATTGCAGCAGACCATCAATGCCTTGCGTGATGAACTGGAACGCCACCGTATTGGAGAGGAAGAACGTCGGGAAAAGGCCGTAGCGCACGCCAACGATGAAATCACTCAGCTCCGAAACACCGTTAATGCACTGCGGGATACTCTTGAAGCCAATCGCCTGGAATCCGAAGACAAGGCGCAGGACACGGAGCGGGGTTACCATAATGAGAGGGCACAGCTTCAGGACACAATCGCTGTCTTGAGACAGGAACTGGAAGATTCCCATGCGCGACATAAGTGACCCAAAGGAAACACCGCCCCCTCTTCGCCGGGTTTCGCCGTCCTCCGACCTCCTCCTGGGTGTGTCCAACCAACTCGCCTTGTCGAAGACACTGACCGAGGCCCTCGACACCTTGGTCGAGCTGACAGCCACCACGATCGGAGCCGAGCGCGGTTCAATTTTCCTGAACGATCCCACGTCCGACGAACTCTATACACGCGTAGCCGACGGAAAATTCAGCCGGGAGATACGGATGCTGAATACGACCGGCGTCGCGGGCCATGTATTTACCAGCGGCGAAGGCACCGTTATCAATGACGCCTACGCAGACGAAAGATTTAATCCTGAAATTGACAGTAAGACCGGGTTCACGACCACAAGCATTCTCTGCGCTCCTTTGCTGACGCTGCGCGGTGACAAGATCGGAGTTTCGCAACTTCTGAACAAGAAGGATGGAGAATTCAACGGTGATGATCTCGAACTGCTCGAAGCCATGATCGAGCAGGCTGCTATCGCACTCGAGAATCACCGGATCGTTGAGGACGTTGAAACGGCCCGGCAACAGGAGTTGGAATTTCTCAACGTAGTGTCGGAGGTTTCGTCCGAGCTGAAGCTCGGCCCCCTGCTTCAGAAGTTGATTGCGACTGTAACGCGAATGCTGGACGCGGAGCGATCAACGCTGTTCATCAACGACGAGAAGACGAACGAGTTGTTCACAGAAATCGGTCAGGGCCTGGGCGCGATTCAGATCCGTTTGCCCAATACTGCGGGTATCGCCGGAACCGTGTTCACCTCTTGCGAAAGCATGAATATCCCCCATGCCTACGCCGACCTCCGGTTCAATCCCAGCTTCGACAGGCAAACCGGGTTCTTCACCCGTTCCATTCTTTGCGTGCCTGTCATTAACAAGGAAGGAAAGGCGATTGGTGTCACTCAGGTTTTGAACAAAAAAGGCGGTCCCTTCACCGACGATGACGAAGCCCGACTGAAGGCCTTTACTTCACAGATTGCCATCGGGCTGGAAAACGCCAAGCTCTTCGACGACGTTCAGAACATGAAGAACTACAGCGAGAGCATGCTCGAAAGTATGGCGAGCGGCGTCATGACGGTGAACGAAGATGGGATCATTCTGACATGTAACAGGGCCGGCCTTCAGATCATGAAAGCTGAAGACACCGAAGTCCTGTTGAAACCCGCCGAAGTATTCTTCACTGATGCCAATGCGTGGGTGCTTGAGAAGATGGCCCAAGTCGTCGAAAGCCAGGTCCAGGATGTCATGATGGACACTGAGATGGAATTCGGGGAAGAGAAGGTCTCTGCAAACGTAACGGTCATGCCCTTGATCAGCACCAACGGAAAGAAATTGGGATCGATGATCATGATCGAGGACATCAGCGGCGAAAAGCGGATGAAATCGACAATGTCCCGTTATATGGACGCTTCTCTTGCGGACAAGCTGTTGCAGGCGGACGAGGATCTCCTGGGAGGGCAGAGCAGCGTGGCAACGGTACTGTTTTCCGACATCCGCAGCTTCACCTCGTTTACCGAAGAGTTGGGAGCTCAGGCAACGGTCGCTTTGCTGAACGAATATTTCACCTTGATGGTCGAGTGCATCCAGGAACGGGGAGGGATGCTGGACAAGTTTATTGGCGATGCGATCATGGCCGTGTTCGGGACACCGGTGGCGCACGAAGACGATCCGGACCGGGCCGTCCGGGCTGCGATCGACATGATGCGTGCTCTTGAAGGATTCAACGCCGAACGGCAAGCGTCGGCCCGGAAACCGGTCAACATCGGTGTCGGCATCAATACAGACTCCATCGTCTCCGGAAACATCGGGTCACCCAAGCGGATGGATTACACGGTCATCGGAGACGGAGTGAATTTGGCCTCACGTCTTGAAAGTGCGTGCAAGCAGTATGGCGCACGCGTTCTCGTCAGCGAATATACATATAAGCTGGTGAAGGGTACCTACCGCGTCCGGGAAGTCGATCGCGTCATCGTCAAGGGTAAGACCCAACCTGTGGACGTGTTTGAAATTCTCGACTATCACACCGAAGATTCATTCCCGAACATCATCGAGATGCTCGGTCATTTCCGGGATGGTATTCAGTCCTACCGCAGCCAGCAGTGGAATAACGCCGAGAAAGCATTCGGCGAGGCCCTGGCTCTGGGGCCCGACGATCAGCTCTCGAAGGTCTATCTGGAGCGCTGCCAGTACTTGCGGTCCAGCCCTCCGGCAGAGGACTGGGACGGTGTCTGGGTCATGACTTCAAAATAGGCCGATCGATGTTCGCTGGGAAGGCTCAACTGGCTGCTAGTGGCCTGAGTCAGAAGTCCCGTCTTTAATAGTTTCGTCATGGTCAGAACTGTTCATCTTCTTACTCTAGACGCCTCGGCTCCGCGTCTTTACTCTGAATGCGGTCCACCCACACCGCCGGACCGGTGCGGGTCGTTCTGGAACCCACCGAAACTTTCCGTCGATCCCCATAGGCCTCGCCATCATGATGATGGTGAGGGTCGCCGATCGTTCAGACAGGATGTCTGAATGAACGATCGGGCGAAATCTTATATCGCGAACTTCCAACTCAGGCCACTAGCTCCGTTCCAACTCCCAGAGAACCACGTCGCTGTCCTTAGGGACGAACAGGCCCCCACCGCAATTGGTGAAGTGACGCGAAATCGCTTTTCTGTACCATTCGGCTTCGATGCGATTCATGTTTTCGTCTGTCCTGTCGGGATCGCAGTGGTTCTTGTCCCAATCCTCCGTGGTAAGGGCCTGGAGATACACGGCGCCCCGGCAGTGCCGGGCGATATTGGCCAGGGCGTCACGAATGCCGCGTCGTGTCAGGTAGGGTAGGACATCCTGGCAGATGATGAGGTCGTATGGGTGCCGGGAACTGAAGTCCGTTACAGACGACCGAACCCACCCGTATTGATCGCACAAATAGGGTGACACCTCGACTCCGGTGTAAGAGATCGTCGCATCGTATGCCTTGAGAGCCTCGAGCCAGCGGCCCAGTCCGCAACCGAGATCGAGGACTTCAGTGAGGGGAATCTCCAGGTATTCGAGGTAGCTCAGCACAAACCCGGAGAGCCGGGCGAATTCCTCAGGGCTCGATGCACGTGTGTCAGGCCGGTTGTAGAACCGCTCGTAAAACTCCTGATCAAACTGGTTTGGGTCGAGTGAGTTGCTCATGGCAGGGCCTGGCAGAAGCCTCGTAGCTCTTTCGCAAGGGAGACTGCGCCCGATGGTGTGACTGCCGGAACGGACCGCACCCGGGCACTATGGGATTGTGCGCAGGTATTGACCGTTCTCACAGCACTGCGTGCGATCTATCTCAAAAGGCTTCGCTCGGAGAAACATCCTTCCAATGCGTACCTAATCGTTCGGCCGAGGGATGGCGTTCGAAGCAGGCTGTCCGATTGAAGTTTCCTCCGGATCGCCCGAGCTGCTGCGGCTCCGTCCGTCGAACCGCCCCCCTTCTTCAACGACCAGTTGCGGTGTCCGAATATCTCCATGTACGCGGCCCGTCGCGAAAATGTTGACACGCCGACTGCCATCGATGTTGCCGGACACAGAACCGTGAATCTGAACCTCTCCAGCCTTAATGTCGGCATGAATCGAGGCGCCTTCACCCACAATCAGGACATCGGAAGTCTTGATGGAACCGTGAACGTTCCCGTCGACGCGAAGCGTACCTGAAAAACTGAGTTCTCCGGTCAGCGCGGTTCCCTGGTCAAGGAAACCCTTGAATTCATCGGATCCGGATTTGCGTCCCAGCTTCAACCCACTGTTCTCCCAGGTACTGAATTGACGGCTATTGTGGAACGATCACACCACTCTGTCAATCGAAGGCAGTGTCGTTGGCGGACGGTTTCGATCCTTGCCCGATGCCCTCGAGACTTCTGCCACGGACTGCTAATGTGGGGTGATAGACTATGGCTATGCTTTTGAAGGTCAGACGCTTTCTCAGCGCAATTGGCGCTCTCCTCGCCGAATTTTACAGGCGCCCGCCGGGGTGCTGTGCCTCCGGAGGTCTGACGCGTAGCCAGCTTGAGGCCAGACCCGCAGGCACCGACAAAGCAAAGCAACCCTAAAGGCCTGTGTTCCCTGTCAAGGCCGATAGAAGGTCAGCAGACGTCCGCAGGTGATGACGCCCAGCCACAGCACAAGGGAGACTCCACCGATCACTCTGGCCACTGTCGGGGAGTGCCCTCCGGCTGCCACTCGTTCGACTCGTCGATAGGTTGTCAGGTAGAAGACGGCAACGTTGATACCGGTCAGCAACATGAAGAGCATCTTGAAGTGGAAAGCAGCGTTGTAGACGTATTGCCCCGTGTCGCCGACAAAAAACAGCGCGCCGGTGATCGCGTTTATTCCGTAGCCGAGCACACCCAGAGGTACGAGCCGGTGGAGGGTCTTCGGTTCGATGTTCCTTGCGAATCCGAGCAGACGCAAATCGAACAAACCGACAGTTCCGATCAATAGCGAGAGTCCGAGGAAGTGAATGGACTCCAACGCAGGCCACAAGTACGGGCTGCTAATGACCCACACTGAAAGCGTTGAGTTGTCCAGCCAGAGCGTGAAGGAGGTCACGATGTCGAGAGATCTGAGAAAGCTGGTCATCGTTAGAAAAAGAACACGTCTTGGCTCGTCAGGCGGTTGTAGGTGTATGCCAACAAGCGGCCAGCCGTTGTTGCTGAGGCCCAGAGCAGGAGCGAAGTACCCGCAAGAAGTTTGATCCTCTTCGGAACGAGATCGGTGATACCGACCCCGCGAACATACTTACGCAACTGGCCCAGAACGATGAGCGCACACGCGATGAGAGTCAGTTTGATGTAAAAGACGGGATTCGTGAAGGCCTTTATAGGATAGGCCATCAGGAGCGCCAGGCCAGACAGGGCATTGACAGCCAGACCGAACCACATAACGGGAAACACCCGTTCCATCGAACGCAGCGGGATGGATTCAGCAAAACCAAGGATTCTGAAATTCAAGGCGGCGTTCGTGCCGACGAGGAACCCCATGCCGATGGCGTGCAATGTCAGCGGGAACGGAAAGGCCCACATCGAGGCCGACTCACGTAGCCACGTACCGTAAGCGCTCTGTTCGAACCAGATAAGGATGTCCATTTGAATCGCCGCCGCGTAAGGTTCGGGGCATCGTATCGGAAGCGGTTGAGAAGTTCAACGCTACGAAAGATTCCTAGCGGAGCGCAAGAGGGGAAGGGAAGATGTCGGACTTCAACGGCTGGCGCGTCGCCAGGTCCATCCATCTGTCGGGCGTTCGATACTCTTCAAGTGGATCTGGTGTTCGGATCGATCCCGCCCCGGATTGCCGGTAATGACGACGTGGTCACCCGGCCGGAGGGTCTTTTCGTTGACGCCCTGGCGTCCCAGCCGGTTGGCGTTGGCCCATTCGGCAGCGAACAACTGCATTTCGCCGTTAGCGTTCTCGGTCATCACGTAGATCCATGCATGGGGGCTTCTAAGATTAAACTCGAACAACTCGCCCTCGATCGATACCAACTCATCTTCGAAGTAATATTGGGCGAAGGAGTGGTGGGCCTTGGCGGGAACCCCGGCAAGGAGAGTGACAAGAACGAAGGCGGTCAATGAACCTTTCATGCTGTTCTTTCCCTGACGAAACACGCCTCTTAGCTTAATACCGATTGGCGTATCGGAGAAGAGAAATTAATGGGGGGGGGGGGGGGGGGCGGCACCTTTATCCGGGCAGGTGTCCGGGTAGGTATATTCAGGGGACGGATCCTCTGAATACCGGGCGGTCCCTATCCTTTCTAATACCACTCGCGAAGTCGGACCTCAATATCGCCTTCGCCGCTGAGGGCGTTGGCGAAAACCTCAGGATCCTGACCCCGGTAGTGATAGGGGTAAACGATTGAAGGGCGGAAGGCCTTCGCGCATTCCGCAGCCTCTTCCGGTGTCATCGTGAAAGGCAGGTTCATCGGCAAAAAGGCCACGTCGATATCTTCCAGCGCCTGAATCTCGGGAACACATTCGGTGTCTCCCGACACGAAGATCCTCTTGCCTCCGATCGTTAACACATAGCCCTGGCCCCGGCCCATCGGATGGTAGAGCTGGCCCTCTTCCGGTCCTCTCGTCAGGTTGTAGGCAGGAACGGCTTCGACACCGACTACCGTGTTCGGCAGCGTCACTCTGCTGTATTCGCCGTTCAGATAAACCGTAGCCGTCGTGATCGTATTCCACACCTCCCGTGGCGCGATGATGACGGCCCCTGTCTTGCTGACCGACCTGGCCGACTCCGGGTTCATGTGGTCCCCGTGAATATCGGTGATCAGAACGATATCTGCCCTGCGGTCACTCATTTCGGAGAAATCCCCGACCGGATCGACATAGATCGTTCGTCCGCTAAATTCCAGCATCAGGCTGGCATGACTGATCGGCGTGATCGTCAGGTCGCCTTCATCGGTTTCGACGATGTCCGATTCGGTAGGGTTATGCGGCGCCGGCGCTTCTCCCCCACCGCCACGCTGGGCGGCGATCGTTCCGCTATAGGGAGTCGATAGGAGCAGGGCTCCGCCCAACAGAAGGAGCCTCATGACCGGCGATTTGCTCTTTCTTGACGCGTTGTTCATGGTGTATCCCCTCGATTGGATAGTCGTTTCCACCGGTTCGACAAATAAGTCGGTCGAGTGTGGAGCGTGCCTTTCCAGGGAACGCCTGGCGCCCAAACTCGGTGGCCAGCTTGCACTGAAAGTTCGGATTCAGAGGCCATCATTTACCCCAGCGAGGCCCGGCAGTCAATGATAAAACCCGTGTCAGCCCAAAGTAACGAAGTGAAGGCGTCCTGTAGGTCCGGATGCCCTAAAGAACCGTAGAGATTACTTTGAGTCCTTGATCGTGTCGCCAGTCTGAACGCCTCTATACAACAGAGATTCTTCCATGCCGGCTTCGAGGCACCATTCGGCAAATACTTCCGGAGTCTGATCAAATTCTCCAGGCACCCAGTTTTCATCGAGTATGTCCGAATCGAAGTCGTACTCGGCTCCGCCGCCGCAGGGGTTGATGAAATACCAGAAGTAGCATGAAGAAATCGGGTGACGTCCAGGCCCTAACATCGTCTTCCATCCTTTGCGCGTCATGTTCAGGCCTCCACCGAACATTTCGTGTATGTTGGCGACCTCAAAAGCGAGGTGATGGAATCCGAGCTTTTCACCCTTGCCGGCTGGGTTCAGTATGAAGAGATTGTGGTGGTTGCTGGACGCCCCACCTCGGAGAAAGTAGGCCAGACCGGGGTAGCTATCGCTCACTTTGAATCCCAGGCGCCTGACGTAAAAATCGAGCTCGATCTCGGTATCCGTCACCATGAACACGACATGGGTCATCTCCATGGGACGGGCAGACTTGTAGAACTTCCCGCGTCCGTTCAGACGGCCTATGCGGCCGGGCATGTTGAACTTCGGATCCGGGGCGGTGACCTTGCGGCATTGCGTTACCCGAAAGCCGACCGCAAACCCGAGCGGGTCCCTCGTGTGAAGTGTGCCATCGGGGTCTTTTTGCACGGGCCGGTCTTTGGATAGCTCTGTTTCAATGGCTGTCAGATCCGCCTCGGATTCCACCCCGAAAACCGACTCCCGAACTCCGGGCCCCGTTTCGATCGCCACCGGCAGCGAATCGTCGCTTCTAAGGCGGACCTCGACCGTGGATTCATCCTGGGCGGCAAACAACAGCCGCGAGGCATCTTCTTCCCGAAGCGTCAGACCAAAGTCATTCCAGAAAGTCTTTGCCGTGGACAGTGTGTCGACGCCGTAGGTGACGGCGTCCAGTGTTGTCACATTCATATGCGTTGCCTCGAAGCAGTGTCGATACGTCGAGCGCACTCATCGCGAAAGCATGTAGGTCAATTTTGCGATGACGGCGCGGTCTTCAAGGTCGCCCGAAATAGAATTTCTGCGCTCGTTGTAAACGACATAAAAGTCGGACAAGGGTCGGTGGATGATGTTGAACCGAATATTGGAACTCCACTGGTTTCGGTTGCTGTTGAATTGAACCAATGCGTTAATGAACGCCGTTGTCGAGATCGAGTAATTGAGACGCGTCGTTATCAGGTCGCTATCCGCGCGGCCTCCGGCGAGGCTGATGTTGTTGTGGGTATACATCACCGAGGCGTTTAATTTGTAGTGTGCACGCCAGATCAGCCCACCGGTGTAGGTGTGTTTATGTCCCGTATAAAACGGGCCAACGCCAAAGCGGGCGGTGGGTTGGAGCGCACGGCTCGGATCGGGTCGCACAACTACAAACCAGTCACGGATGCTGGATCCTTCCTCGATTCCTTCAAGACAACCTAATGTGCCGGCCAGCGAAACGCGCTGGATGTTGTAGATCCGCGGCATCGGAGACCAATAGCTGTCTTCATTGCGCACATCGCTGCGGAGTCCGCGGTGGAAGTTGACGCCCCAGGTCTGGAGGTCATCTTCACGAAATTTGAGCGTCCGAAACGGGATGGAAATCTCGGCTGTCCAGCCCTCCGATGAAGTCGAGGTCTCGACGTACCACACACCATCCCAGTTGGCGTTCTGCTCTCTACCTTCATTGATCATCTGCGCATCGTGCTTTGCGCCCGCGGCATTCGTCGAGAATATGTATCCGTTGCGTTCGTCATGGAACGTGTCGAGAACAAGCTGGAAAACGTCGCCGTCGCCAGCACTGAAGTCTTTCTTGAGATCGCTGATGATCAGCCGATCCGCACGCGAGTCGCGCGCAAAGACGCCAAAGTAAATATTCTGGACGTCGTAAAGTACGCGGACCTCGGTATCTTCGGTCGCTGGCGCACCTTCGGTGGGTTCCGTCTGCGTGAAATTCGAAGCGATCGGGGCCCCGCTCCATGCCGGTTCTCCGAGATTGCCGTCGATCGTGATCGGCTCGGAAATCCTGAGGGCTTCGAGCTGGAGGGTTTGTCGCGCAAGGTCAAAATCGAATGTGTCGTTGACTCCGTTTATCTGGAGCATTAACAAGAGTGAGAGTGACTGGAACATATTTAGTCCTTTAAAAATATGGATTACTAACCCCAGTATTTTAAACCACTTCGGCGTCGCTGGAGGGTGAATTACCTGACCGAACATGTAGAATCAGAGCGCTTTATTGGAATGGAGACGTATTTGCGATGCGACTTGGACTTAAACGTGGGCTTAAAGGTGGGCTTGCTTTTGTGATCGTGTTCGTGTTGTTCGTATATGCGAACAATACCTCACGCGGTTCGACACCGAGGACGGGTTCACCGTCTGTGTTGTCCCACCGCGGGGTTTCGCAGCAGTTCGAAAACCCGGACGTCTCCCCCCGAGGCTGCGAAGCGGCGCGGATGACTCCTCCGTCGCACGACTACATCGAGAACACGATCCCCTCGATCGCGGCGGCTTTCGATCGGGGCGCGAACGTCGTCGAATTCGACGTCCAGTTGACCGGTGATGACCAATGGGCTGTCTTTCACGATCGCTCACTGGAATGCCGGACAGACGGGCGCGGCCCGGTTTCGGATCACACGCTTCGGGAACTGCAGGCTCTCGACGTTGGCTACGGTTATACGGCGGACGGCGGAACGACCTATCCGTTTCGAGGTCGGGGTATTGGGGCCTTGCCCTCCATGGATGACGTATTTGAAGGGTTTTCCGGACGGTCATTTCTTCTGGACATCAAGACAAACAATCCCGACGACGGTACTCGCTTGGGCCGCCGTCTGGGGGAACTGCCCGAAGCGAGACGTGCCTTATTAACCGTCTTCGGCCGCGAAGCGGTATTGGTGGGATTCCGAGAGGTACTCCCTGAAGTTCCTGCCTTCTCTCTCCGTTCGATACAGGCGTGCCTCATACCCTACTTTGTCTATGGTTGGAGCGGCCGTGTTCCATCCTCATGCCGGAATGTTCCCGTCTACATTCCGATTAACATCGCGCCCTTCCTGTGGGGCTGGCCCATTCGATTCATGAATCGTATGGAAGCGGTAGGGAGTTCAGTTGTTATTGTCGGAAGGTTTGGAGAGGAAGTCTCTCCGGGAATTGACACTTTGGAAGATCTATCCCGGCTTCCATCCGACTATGACGGTGGCATCTGGACCAACGACGTGTCACTGGTCCGAGGTATGATCGAGGCGCGGAGTCGTCAATGAAATGAGCATTGCCAGCACAGCCAGTATCGACGGCGTGATTACCCCTCTGGTCGAGGCACGGATTCCCGTAGCCGATCGAGGATTTCTCTATGGAGATTCCATCTACGAAGTGTTCCGGACATACTCCGGCGTGGGCTTGCTCTACGAGGAGCACTGGAAGCGTTTGGAAAACTCGGCCCGATTGATTCACATGGACATCTCCTACACGTCGGCTCAACTGTTCGAAGAGATTCGTCAAACGATCCTGTCGAGTGGGGCGGCCCAGGCCGGTGAGGATGTTTATGTGCGCTACTCGATTACCCGCGGCGACGGTCCGGTGGACCTGTTTCCCCAACCCGAGCTTCGAGGCCGTCTTGTAATCATGGTTAAGGAAGTCCCCCTGTGGGATCCGAGGTTCTATTCCGAAGGCGTGACTCTGGCGATTCCAAACGTCAAACGTAACCCGTCGAACGCATTGAATCCGAATATCAAGGGTGGAAACTACCTCAACAACGTCCTGGGAGTAATTGAAGCGAGAGCGCTCGACGCCGATGACTGCCTCTTTCTCAACGAACAGGGATTGGCGACCGAGTCTTCAAACAGCAATGTCTTTTTCGTAATTGCAGACCGCGTTGTCACGCCTTTTCAGAGCGCAGGCAATCTGATCGGCCTCACCAAAGAGACGATCCTGCGTCTCTGTCGGGATGAGGCAATCGAGGCCGTGGAGTCGGCTGTGGGCATTGGAGACATGCGCGAGGGGACAGAGTGTTTCATTACAAGCGCGACGCGCGAGATCATGCCGGTGAGAAGTCTGAAGCTTGAGAGCGGCGAAATTCTCGAGTTCCCCGTTGGAGGCGGGACCTTGACCCGAAAACTGTCAGACCTTTATCAGACCTTCCTGTCGCAGTATGTCCAGGAACATCAGGCGGAGCGCTTTTTTTGAGCGGGGCCTCAAGGCTCGGGTCGCACCCTTCATTCCTCTTCATCGAATTGGATGCGGTTGGATGTGCATGCCAAGCATGGACGCGGGCGGGTTTCGAGGCAGAGTGAGCTCCTGAGCATCAATCGGGCTGTGCGGATTCGAATTCTTCATGCACCGTCCCTTCTTTCCGTCGGCGCCGCCGGTGCATCTTTCGGGTACCTTTGAATCCTCCAAAAAGTATTCTGCTCAATCCGAGAAGGCCGAGAGCTTGCCAGTAATTAATTGAAGGGAAATCGAAAAGAGTAGGCAGCAACCAGTTCCACAGTCCCATCAAGGCGACGCTATAGAGCGCGACCAGAGCGACCAGAAACATAACCAACTTGAGCGCGCTTTGTCCGGATTTTTCGTTCATTCCCTGTGATGGGTAACGTCCGGGATAGGGGGCGGCGTGCCCAGAACTTGAGCCGGCGGCGCGGCGCTTGCCGGCGGAATCGGGCTAATGATAGTGGCCGTGTTCGGGTGACCACACCGCGGCGGGTGTATCCGTCGGCTCGCTTGTAGCTAGGGCTCTGACGAACCCGATCGTTCCCAGGACGAGCAGACCGCCGACGACCAGCATGATTAGCTTGGAGCTTGATTTGTTACTTGCCGCAGAGGGTTTGCCGCAGCAGTGCTTGTATTTTTTGCCACTGGCGCAGGGGCAACTCTCGTTTCGACCAACTTTGGGTGTTTTCATCAGTACCCTCGTTCTCGTTGAAAGGTTCGCAAGGTCCGATCAAGCTTATCGAAGCGCCGGGGCCCGGTCAATCGGAAGGGCACCCGGTTGAGTCCCGGGTGCCTTCCCGTCAATGTGGCTGATCGTCCCTACACTTGCATTTCGCAGTCGCTTTTACTTCGCCAGGGGATCGGGCCGCACCTGGAAGTGCACGACCAGCGGACGATTCGTCGTACCGCCTTCCATCAGCCACGGAGTCCGATCGCCTTCGGATACCCACAGACCCCGACCCTTCCAGCCGGCGTCTGGGTCGTCGATACGCCCGTCGAATCCCTTGCTGTAGAAGCCCATCGGGTAGGGAATCCGGAGCGTTGCGAATTCTCCGTCCACCAGGGCGTGCACGCCATCCGCCAGATTTCCTGTCGCGATCGGTACGTTCGCACCCAGTCCCGAGGTGTTGTGCTGGTCGACCCAGGTGTAGTAGCTCGATTCCACGCTGAATTCCGGGAGGTCGTCGAAGCCCGGGCCCGGTAAATTATGAAAGGTCCAGCCCTCCGGGCAATGGTCCCCGGTGGCGGTAGGGCCGTTGAGCGGTCCCTCACACTTGCTTCGGTCGAATTCGCCCATGTGTCCACTGCCCAGCGAAACCCAGACGACGCCGTTGCTGTCGATGTCCGCACCCCTTACGCCGAAGCCCGGCTGCGGGACGTTGTAGATTTCTCCGAGCATGGTTTCGGGATCGAATCGGACAATCGAGCCGGGAACCCGGAAACTGACCGATCCCCAGATAGAGCCATCGGCCGGGTTGGGCATCACCGCGTAGAAGCTCGCGACGATTCGTTTATCGAGTTCCGGATTTATCGGCTCATCGGGTTCGACGTAGTCGTCCCGATGGCCATTGCCGTTGGTATCGAGGATCATGGGTGCCCATCCCTGAGATGCCTGAGCATCGCCGGTTTCATCGTACATTTTCGTGTTCAACCAACCGATCACGGGGCCGCCACCGCTGGTCCACAGCGTGTCGTTTTCGTCGTAGGCAAACTGGAGGTGATGCGTTTGGAAGCAGGTGTCGATGAATGTGTATTCTCCTGTGTCCGGTTCGTACAGGGCCAGTTGCCGTCCTGAACGTCCGTTCGGGAAGAACTGTGCCGACGGATGGTCTGAGCCCTCTTGACAGAAAGCGGGGTTGGATGGCCCGCGGCCTCTCGCCGTGTACCAGACGCGGCCGATCTGATCGATCATCGGATTGTGTGAGTTGGCCTGGCTGTCCCAGATCACTTCGTCACCCCAATACGGTGACGGCGCAAGCGGCGGAGTCCCGGCGGTCGTCGGTGTGTTCGGGTCCTGGACTTGCGCTCTGAAACTCGTGTCGACGTTGGCGATCGGATCCAGGATCGGAAAGTCATCGGTGCTGAGCTCGGGAGATCCAAAGATCCGACCATAGGCGTTGACGGTCGGATCTCGCCGGTCGGTGGAAATCAAGTCGTGCAGATATACCTGTGGGTTGGCCCAGTCCCGGATCGTGGCGACCACGTTTCGCTCAACACCGGAGGGGCGTTCGGGTACGGTCGACGGTAGCTCTCCTGCCGCGATGCGGTCTGTCCAATCTGCCATGTACTTCAGGGGCAGTCCCTGTAAGCGTCCCTGCACCTGTCCTGCCATTTGCCCTCCGGCCTGTCCGGATTGAAGCCGGCGCAACCAGGCGTCTTCGGAGGATTCAAACTCTCCCAGCGCTTCCGGTATGGTTCGGGTGGATTTCTGGCCGAGCTGATGGCAGCCGACGCAACCCTGGTTCTTCATCCAGGAGAGGTAGCTGTCTCGGCCACCCTCTACCATTTGCAGTTCCTCTTCATTCGGCAGGCCCATCATGGAATACCAGTGACTGGCCGGATAGTATTCAGCGGCGGCCGCCGGACTCGGGGCGACGACGGCCGTAAGATCGAGCATTGCCCCCGGGGAGGCATCGACTTTTGTTGAATCCGTGAGTCCATACCCCCGTACCCAAACACTGTAATCGGCTTCGGGAAGGTCCGGGACGACGTAACGGCCCTCATCGTCCGACACAACGATCCGGACGAAGCGGGTTTCGAAATCGTCAGTTTCCGCAATCACCCAGACGCCGGCCTCCGGCCCATTCGCACTGGCAACCACACCGCCGATATCGTCGCCATCAATCGCTACCGTGCCGGAACCCTCCTGGGGCTGACACGCTGAGGCCAGAAGGCCAGCGAGCACGGATACAGCCATAGTGAAACCGATTCTGGACAAGCCATTCGCCATCCTCATCTCGCACTCCTTATCTAGGAAAGTTTAATCTCGGGGCGATTCTAACATCCCCTTGCCACTATCGGATGTGTTAGTCAGCGGAGGTAAGTGGTGTCGGTGGCCGCAGTCTCGCCGCTGGCACGATAGCCAGGCTCCCAACCTACGAGTCGTTCGCAGTGAGCAGTGACACGTGAGAAAGCGCTCCACTCGCCAAGGGAAGACCCGTCGATTCAGGTGGTCATTCTGGATATCATCCTGCCGGATCGGGTTGATTTAGAAGTAGTCGGAGAAATCACGAAGGCCGAGCCGCGCTCGACTACAGTAGTGATGATGTCTGCGGCAGCTTATTCCCAAGTGGCGTACGACGCTCGGAACCTCGGAACTTCCGACTTAATCTTGAATCCCCCTGCCCTCAGCGTAATCGAAGCGAGCGTTTCTGTGACAGTCCCAGATTATCAATATCGAAAGGGGTAAACAGAACATTCAGCGGGAGAATTAAGGCAGAATTATGTCCTGTGTGGAGGACAGAATCAGCAACGTGCATCCGGTCTCGGTGCTCTGGACACCATGAACACTGCCGGCTTCCGCACGTTGGTAGTCCCCTCTACGGAACACCTCACCCCCCACCGTCAGTTCTCCCTCGAGGACGAAACACTCCTCAGCATCATGGTGGCGGTGTGGAAGATAGCTCGCCCCCGACTCCATACGCACCAGCATCGTAACGTACTGTCTTGCCGTATCGACGTGGAGCCGCCGTACCTTGATTCCTGGCAAACCGGTTTCTTCCCAATCGGTGTCTTCGGCCCTCACGGAACTCCAGCCCGGCTGGGGTTCGACCGCACCTTCCGATGGGGTGGCTGCGCTGTCCCAGTTCTTCCAGACCTGGGGATCGCCTTTCACTTCGGCTCCTTCCTTCGACCGAACTCGATCGAGCAGCCGTCCCCGCAGTCCCGACGGGGGCGTAGCAGACGTAAGCACGCCCAGCTCGCCCAAGGCAGATTCCATCGCCTGAACCTCCTGGCGACACAGTCGACACCCTTCGCTGACGTGGGTCTCGTAAGCGTCCGATTCCTCCGGGGGGAGGGCTTTCAACACATACAGGGAGGCGTACTCTTGGGCTTCTTCGATCGAATGCCCTGGTTTGAGCGTCACAATCCCCCTCCCGATTCCGATAAGTGGCCCCGCAGTTGCATCATGCCGGTCCGGATGCGGGTTTTGACCGTGCCCAGCGGCAGGCCAAGATGCCGGGCTATTTCTACATGCGTCAACCCGTTGAAATATGCGATCTCCAGAACCTCCCGTTGTTCCGGTTTTAGTGTGTTCAAGGCCTCACGGACCTGAGACTGGCGCTCCAGGATCAGCAACGATTCGGCCGGTCCGCGTCCCGGCTCGCTGAACTCTGTCGCCAGCGGGACGGTGGAATTTGTCCATCGCTGGGTCGCACGAAGACGATCGATCGCCCGGGTCCGGGCAATCGTTGCGAGCCAGGCCAAGCGGCTCCCTCGACCGGCATTATAATCGGCTGCAGATCGCCAAACCTGCAGATACACCTCCAAAGTGGATTCCTCCGCATCTCGCGGGTCGCGGAGAATTCGCGCCGCCAGTCCGAATACGACTGAGCTGGTCAAATCGTAGAACGCAGTAAGCGCGGCCTCGTCGCCCTCGGCGATCTGGCCGATCAATTCGCAACAGGCCTCTTGGCGCGCGTCACGGCTAACTGGTTTTTCGCCAGACAATCCCTCTCCTCACACTATGTACGAGGCGGAACAGCCATTCGGATGACTCCGAAGGCGAAACCAACCCGCAAGAGGGAAGATTGTATCCCAAGCCGAGGGCAAGTATTTTTCGGTTACTGAAATCCAAACACGCAGCGAAGCTCGTATTGACCTTATGAAGACCGAGGAAATTGTTCGAACGTCAGAGGAGGTATCGATGTTGCGGTGTAAAGCTTTGGTCCGGATTTGCCGGGCGCTCTGGGGCGGGGCCCTCAACCTTGCCTGCGTGCTGCTTCTATTTGCTCTGACGGGCTGTTCGATAGCTGAGCAAAACGAGAGCGTTGAGAACAGCCTCCCGAACCCTTGTCGTGCCGCATTGGCGCCCCACCGGGGCACGACCGCACTCGACATGGAAATCGTACGACTGCAGGAAGAAATTCAGGAGACACCGTCTGCCCGGGGTCGCCTGGAACAGCTCGGCTGGTTTTTTGTCGCGAAAGCTCGATCGGCGGATAACGCGGGCTACTACTGGCGTGCGCAAGAGTCGGGGCGCTGTTTGGAAGCACTCGATCCCGGCAACCTCGGCGCCGTTCTGATTCAGGGACATGTCCTCCATCAGATTCACCAGTTCCAGGAAGCCGAACTTCTGGCCCAACGGCTGGTCGAGGAGAGAGGCTCGCCTTTTGATTACGGCCTGCTGGGCGATGTCCTGATGGAACAAGGGCGCCTCGACGAAGCCGCCGACGCATACCAAACCATGGTCGATATGCGGCCCGGCCTCCAGTCATATAGCCGTGCCGCCCATATGCGCTGGCTGCGGGGGGATGGGGACGGGGCTGTCGAACTGATGCGAATGGCTGCGGCCGCCACCAGCCCGCGCGACGCGGAAGCCGCTGCCTGGGTCCATGCCCGACTGGCAGTGTACGAACTTCAGGCGGGGTCGGTGGAGAACGCTCTGACGGCGTCGGAAACTGGATTGCGATTCCAGGACGATCACCTAGGGGCTCTGCTCGCGCGCGGACGCATCTTACTCGCTAACGGGCGTGCCGAGGAAGCCATCCTTCCACTGATAAAGGCCGCCGACCGAAGTCCGATGCCGGAAGTGCAGTGGGTGCTGGCCGAAGCGCTGGACGCGGCGGGCCGCGGGAACGAGGCACGACGGATCGAGTCGGATCTGGTTGCAACGGGAGCCTCGCGGGATGCTCGAACGCTGGCGCTCTACCTGGCGACGCGAGGCGAACGCACCGATCATGCCCTCGAACTCGCCGAGGGCGAGCTTCGGTCCCGTCAAGATGTCTTCAGTCTCGATGCGCATGCGTGGGCTCTGGCTGCGGCCGGACATACGGATCGAGCCCGGTCCGTCATGGCCGAGGCCTTGATCGCGGGAACCGAGGACGGTCGGCTCTATTACCATGCCGGAGCCATCGCGGCCATGGCGGGTCAAAGCGAAGAAGCATGCCTCAGGTTCGGGCAAGCCGGCGCGATCGAACAGATGCTTCTTCCGTCGGAACGACGCCAACTGGACGCTCTTTCAGTGATGTGTCAGAAGACTTCGGTCTATTGATATCTATTTAAGGAGAAAGGTAGCAGTCATGACCAAACTTTCGAAAAATGCCCTGCCATGGGTCATAGGGCTCATCGTAATCGTTGCACCTGTGTGCGGTCTGGCATCCAGTCACATGGATGCACCCCTGATCACCCTCGATGATGCGGCCAACACCACCGATCTGTATGCCTTTCTGTCCAGCACAGGGGGAATCAAGCATCTGACGGCAGCGTTGGCGGTCTTCCCATTCGAGGAGCCCGGAATCGGGCCGAACGCGTACCGGTTTGACGAAAATGTTCTATACGAAATTCACGTGGCCACCGGCGACGATGTTGTGGCGGGCCGGTCGACATTCAGTTATCAATTTCGGTTCACGAATCGGTACAAGAACCGGAACACGATCCTCCAGACCTACCTTGGCTCGATTGAAGGTGTTGACGATGCGTCCCAGAATTTTACTCAGACCTACACGGTCCGCCGCGTCGATCAATTCGGCACCTCGAGCCTGCTGGGGACCGGCATCGTTCCCCCGAACAATCAGGGACGGGTAACCACACACTACAACCAGCTTTTGGACGGCGACATGCGAGCTCAGGAAGGAGTGGCCGACGAAGGGGCGCTCGACCTGTACACACGTCAGTCGATCGCGAACCTGAGCAACGGGTATCGATCGTTCGCAGGACAGCGGGACGACGGGTTTTACGCCGACATCCAATCCATCTTCGACCTGGATTTCAGCTTTTCCGGTCCGAACAAACCCTTTGATAGCCAGGGTGGATACAACGTCCACACCCTTGTACTCGACATTCCGCTTGCGGAGATCGGCGGTGACGCCCAAGTCGTCGGAGTGCATGCGACGACGAGCCGACGCCGGGTCACGGTCCTCAGTCCCCGAATCCCTTCAGGTTTCCTCGGAGGCAGGCTGGACTATAGAGCGGGAGACTGGGTTCAGGTCGCACGACAGGGCAACCCTTTGTTCAATGAGGCACTCGTCGCCATCGACGACAAGGACCGCTACAATCGTATGACCCCGGCAGATGACGCCGCAATGTTTGCTAAGTACGCCCTGGCACCGGAACTCGCAGTGGTTTTGGGTGTGCCTGAGGCCCAGCAGAGCGACCGAACGGATCTGGCCGGGATCTTTATTCCCGATCTAATCAAAGTGGATTTATCGACCCCGACACCGCGGTTGGCCGGTAACCCTCACGACGAAGGTTTCCATCGGCTCGGCATCTTCGGTGGTGACACCCTGGTCAGTTCTGTCCAGGAGGGGTTTGGTGGCGGAGTGGTCTCGGGCGGATGGCCTAACGGCCGACGATTCGGGGACGATGTCGTTGACATTGCCGTCATCGCGATCTTGAGCGACCTTCGAACAAGTCCTCTAACGATTTTCGGAGACGCTTCCGTCAACATTGACGGCGTTGTCTCCAACGACATTACCTACAACAAGGTTCTACCGTATGCGGCAACGCCGCTGAACGGGCGGAACCATGCCCACCACTGATAGGAAGGAGGAGGGACAGCCATCTTTTGTCCTGCGTTTGCAGCGTATGGTATCGCCGACGCGCGACTTTAGATGTCTGTCCCCAGCCCGTATTCTTCCTGCGATTGCTGCTTTAGACGAGCGATGATGGACTCGAAGCCGGGTCAATTCGATCTCGTCCGCGGATTTGTGATCGATTCGAAAGGACGTTTGATCGCCGTCGAGGTGGGGAATGATTGCGTCCAGGTCTTCCAACAGGACCCGACATTCCGTGAACAATGGACCGACATCGGTTTCATGTCGCCTACCGGAATTACGATTGCGCCCGACGATACGGTTTATATCGGCGATGCCGATGGAGAATCGATTTTCGTTTCTAAAGAAGGCGCGTCGCTGGAGGTGATTCGAGGCCTGGAGGGACGGCCGCACCAGATTGCGCTCGATTTAGCGACCGGCACTCTCTATATGGCAGATGTTTCCGGATCGAAATCGCTCAAGACGATCATAAGAAAGTAGGATCGGCCCAAAGGCCCCAGGCAGGAAGATTAGCGCAACCGAATGCGGCAGTCACAGACCAATGTGGCTCAGCGTGTACCGGCTCGAGGCGTCTATGACTACCGCAAGTGGGTGTTGAAAAAATCGATGGTGCGCCCCCAGGCGAGATCTGCGGAAGCCCTGTTATAGCGGGGACCATCGGTGTCGTTGTTAAAGGCGTGCTGCGCACCTCCATACATGTGCATCGTGTAGGTCTTTCCTGTGGCTTCGAGCGCTGCCTCGTACGCCGGCCACCCCGCGTTGATACGATCATCCAGACCGGCGTAGTGAATCAGCAGGGGCGCGTTGATCTTCCCGACATCACTGGCTGAGGGTTGGCCGCCGTAGTAGGACACCCCGGCATCCAGGTTTGGCATCATCACCGCGAGGGTGTTCACGGTGCCCCCACCCCAGCAGAACCCCATAATGCCCACTCTTCCGGTTGTGGATGGATGCGTTCGGAGGAAGTTCACAGCCGCAATGAAATCCTGGAATCTTTTCGCAGGATCCATCTGGTTCATCATCTCCCGGCCTTTTTCCCTGTTGCCCGGCACGGACTGGGACACCGCCCACCCACCAAGCGGCGCGACAGCATCCGGTGCGATGGCCAGGAAATTGGCGAGCGCCAAACGCCGGGCAAGATCTTCGAAATGAGGATCGAGACCGGCAGCTCCATGGATGACGACAACACCCGGCAAGCGTCCCGACGCAGTGGGTTGGGCCAGATATCCTCCCATTCCTTCATGACCCTGTGGCGAGGGATAGTCCACATATTCGGTCCGGATGCGTCGATCGTCCTCCGCCACCTGCTGGCCGAGAGCATAATTTGGAGTGAAGGCGTCGAGAATCGCCCCGGCTGAGATCCCTCCAACTGCAAACCTGGCCACACCCTCAAGAAACTCACGACGATCGATGAAACCGTGGGTGTAACTGTCGTAGAACTTGAAGACTTCGGGATCTAGATCCTTCGCTTGCAGACGTTGCATCGGTTTCTCTTCCCGTGCCATTCAGCCCCCTTTGCGTGAATAGAATCATCATGACCTTGAATAAACCCGCTCTACCGAGATTCTTGGTATTGCTCGATCTCCATCTTTCGGCGCATCAAGTTGAGTATGGAATCCAACTGCGCGTCAACCCGGCTCGGATCGATTACCGCCGGATGCGGACGCTCTCCTCGTGTCGCCAGCGCCTCTTCGATATCGGCGAGATCGGGAATCGACATGAACACGTGGTTGGGCAGCCAAACGTCCCAGGGGCCCAGGGCTTTGAGCCGGGCCATGCTGTGAAGGAACGGCTGCGCCCATCGAGGCGCCGGGTATGTCCCGTAAGCGCCCGTGCTCATCGCCCGATACGTCATGCCCTGGTCACGGGCAGGGTACTCGATTCCGAGCGCCCCGGGCGTTCGGCCGGGCAAAACATAGAATTTGAATGTCGTGTCACCCAGCGTCAGTTCCTGTCCGTCGGTGACGACGAGATCCCGGGAAAAGGGTACCAGGACCGAACCCTGGTCCCGCCCTTCGCGGTCCAATTGCTCTTCGGTGAGCTCCCAGTCCTCACGCGACGTTCCAATTCGGACGCCAGGAACCAGCTGCTGGATTCTGCCGGCTCCCCCATAGTGATCCGACGCCGCATGCGTGACAAAGAGGTATCGGATCTGGGCGGGATCGAAACCCACGTTGCGGATGTTGTCCAGGAGCGAATCCACGGTCTGCGCCCAACCCGCGTCGATCAGTACCAGTCCGTCACTCGTTGTGATAAGGAAGACGCTGACCGTCTGAAAACCAACCGAATACACATTGTCAAAGAGTTTGAAGGGCTCCTTCTCCTGCTTGTCGAGCGTCGCCCTCCGCTGAGTTGGAAACATAATGAGGTTCCAGTTGATGTCCCGAGGTGAGCCGTAGGTGAAAACTTTGTCCTGCCCCCCGCCTGGGGCCTGGACGCCAATCAACGACGTCGTGAAAACGAGCGCCATGGGCAGAATCAGCAGTAGGTGCAATCGCGTCTTCATATCAACCTCCAGGTCTATCGAAAGAGCCGCCGTTTGTTACGATGCCGTAGACAATCAATCGACGGAACAACCGCAGCAGCCTTTCTTCGGAATGACTGAATTCAAATCGACAGCCACCGGCTACCTTCCTCCCCGGACGCCTCTCTCTCGGACCGTTCACAATCTCAGAGTATAATGCCGCGCGACTTATCATGACGCGCGACGTTCAGGTATAAAACGATGACGCTTCCTAATTCGTTTCGAGGACGATAAACGTGATTGAGCAATTTGCGGACTGGCTCTATCTGACGTCACCCAGCATTCTGATTCAGACTCACAGCGCGTGGGTCATTCCGACGATTCAGTCCGTTCATATCGTCGCCATCGGCGTGTCGGTTGGGGCCGTGCTGATGATCGACCTGCGTGTCCTGGGATTGGCGGGACACGATCAAACGCTCCGCGAAACCACAGACCAGTTCGGCCCCTGGCTGTTATGGTCCGTGGCGGTCCTGCTCTTGACCGGCCTTCTGATGGTCATTGGCGAGCCTCCACGGCAACTGCTGGCCATCTCGTTTTGGCTCAAAATGTGCCTTGTGGCGGTGGCCACGCTGATCACGGCGGCATTCCTGATCAGCCTTCGGAAGAACGAGCGTCATTGGGAGCAGACACTGGTGAACCGCGTGGGGGTCAAACTGCTCGCGGTCGGCAACCTGTTCGTCTGGGTGGGAATCATCTTCATGGGGCGCATGATTGGCTACGACTTTGTGTGGGGGCTGTTGTTCGGGTCATCGGCCTTAACTGAGTCGTCACCTTAAATAGATCGGAAGTATGGACATCGCTAGCTTTCTGGCATCCGTGCAATCATCGAGTCTTGCTGTGGGTATCCGGGACTCTTCGTATCTGTTTCCGTTCATCGAGTCGTGCCATGTTCTTGGACTGGCAATAGTCTTCGGATCGGCAGCAATCCTTGATTTCCGTCTGCTTGGGATTGCGTCCCCCAACAGGCCGTTTACCCTCATCAAATCCGACATCCTGAAGTGGGTCTGGGGGGCTTTCCTCCTGACGGTGATCACCGGGACGTTGATGTTCACCACCAACGCCACGGTGTATTACGGAAACTTCTTCTTCCGGACCAAGGTGCTGTTGCTCGCGCTTGCGGGAATCAACATGCTCGTGTTCGAATTGACCACAGGCAGGAGGGCCGGGGATTGGGGCACGGCGACCACGACGCCGCGGGCGGCGAAAGCCGCTGCGGCCTTTTCGCTCCTGTTGTGGGTCGGCATCATCTTCATGGGCCGGTGGATCGGGTATACCACGTCTGACACCGACGTGCGGTTGGACCCTGACATCAACCTCGAGGAGCTTTTCCCGTTTCCTTCGAATGAAAGCGGTGAGGGAGGCGACCTTGACGAGCTTTTCGGGCCACCTTCCGGCGAAGGCGAAGGGCCCGAGTAGATTAAAAGCGCAGATCGACGCCTGGTATTCGCCCGGCTCGCTGTAACTCACTCACAATGAGGTGTTTTCACTGATTTCCAATAGGAAATTTCTAGCCGATCTTGATCTGTCCTGTGGTTTAATGTGGATACCGAGCACCACAGTCTGGTTGCTGTCGCAACAGTAGTTGCCATAGTAGAGTGCCCTAGTAGAGGAGGAAGAAGATGACCGTTGTGCGCATAACAGTAGGAGCGACGATCTTGTCGCTCGTGATGTTTGCAGGAGTGGCCAGGGCCCAGTACAACCCGCCGGCAGTTTCGGGCTTGCGGG
This sequence comes from Terriglobia bacterium, assembly GCA_965218085.1. Classification (GTDB taxonomy): domain Bacteria; phylum Acidobacteriota; class Terriglobia; order 20CM-2-55-15; family 20CM-2-55-15. The sequence continues at coordinate 3,514,447 of CBDCKF010000002.1, forward strand.
GTGCGCCGCTTGCTGTTACCGCCATGTACCCTCCGGTGGACGTTACCACTTATGGTGCGGGTCCGGAGTTTGACGCCCGGCCGCCGGATGGTGTCCAACCGCTGCCCTTGGACGTGTTCACCACGACGGATTTCTACCTGGACCGCGACCTGTGGATGGATCAGCGGTATTGGCGCTGCAATTCCCCGCGGATGATGGCGGACATGCGCAGCGGCGGTGCCGGAGTGGCCACTTCCGACCCGCGCATCGGCGCCAATGAGCCGGTCACAGCCCGGTGGGGCAACTGCGACGAGGACTGGCCCCGTGAAAACATTGTTAGTCCCTATCCTTTCGACAGCGCCGGGGAACACTACGCTGCGCTACTGGCGGACGTGGAGTCCCGCGGTGGGCCGACCCAGCACACCTACGAGACGATGCCCAAATGGGACGGCGCTTATGGGGGCGATGGTACGCGCCGCGTCGTCTGGAACTACATGCGGGCCAACCAGATGCCGACGATCCTTTCGCTGCTGACGCCCGAGCATCAACAGCGTATGGTGCAACAGATCTATCATGAGGGCGTCAACGGGGCCCATCAGTGGTCCGCCTCCTACTGCTTTCCGGAAGGGTTCATGCGGCAGTGGGCGACGGGAGGCACAGCAGCGGGCCGCGTCGTCGTCACTCCCGAAGTCGTGTTGATGATCGGAAACACGATGAAACGTACGGTGATGATCAATGGGGAGTTCCCTCTGGGTGGAGGTCCGCCCCAATGGTATGGCGATACGATCGGTTTCTGGGATGACGATGCGCTGATCACCATGACGTCGAATGTGCAGGGCTGGAACCAGCACTCGAGTTGGGAGTGGAGTGATGCGCTCGAGACGGTCGAAATCTTCACCCCGGTGAACGATGCGGCGGGCAAACTGATCGGACTCGACTGGGAAGCGATCATCTACGACTCACAGGCTCTGGTCGAACCGGTGCGGCTTCTGTGGCACCGAAGCTATCAGCGGTCCTTGAGCGAGTCGGGGCGGTTTTCGAACATAGAATGTATCCGCCCGATGTATCCGATCGAAGGGCGCGCCACGCCGATTGCGCCGGGAGAGGTCATCCCGTTCCGGGTGCGGGACATGGGCACCCGACCGTGGGCCGAATCCTGGGAACTGTATTTTGAGGAAGGCATGCAGAGGCCCCAAGAGGAACTGGACCTTGGGTTCAATTGATATTAGGGTTAGTTCAGCGGAGGAACGGCAATGCGTATAAGAAAAGTTAATACTGCAAGAGCATGGACGATCGCGTCAGTTTTCGCGGTACTGGCCGTGGGTTTCTGGGCGCCGCAGGCGGATGCACATCATTCCTATGCCATGTATGATGCAACGATCTACCGGGTGTTTACCGGGGTGATGGTCCGCATCGTCCCCAATGCCGCTCACTTCGAAATGCACTTTGTCCCCTTGAACGAACAGCGGGATGGATTGCTTCGGGGTGATGATGGCGAGCCTGCGGTCTGGGTGGTTCAGATGGAAAGCGCCGCGCAGTCGCGCCGCGAAAACATCACGGAAGAGACCTTCCCACAGGGCACCGTTTTCAGCATGGGGATCCATCCTTTGCGGACGGGCAGGCGCGGCGGAGACCGGGGCGAATCAGGTCTGTACAGATGTCCCATGGGTGAGACGCCTGCAGCGGGGATGCACTGCGACTCGGTTGCGGGCAGGACGGCCTTTGGCGACGAGTTGCTACCTGCAGAGGGTCCTGTGCCCCGCTAGTCGGACACCGGCTGAAGGCGCCTGCTCTCAGCCTGCCGACACCGAACAAGAAAGCCCGGGGTTCCTCCCGGGCTAAATCCCTCGCTATCTAATGAAGCCGTGTTGGACTCGAACCAGCGACCCTCGGCTTAAAAGACGGATCTCTCGCACTCGATCTTCTGCAGACACTTTCTCCTTCATTCGATCCTCCGATCAGGAAAGTGTCTCTTGGTTTTTCAGCGGATTCTGTACGAAATGTCTTGACGGGCTACACGCCATCTATGACGGAACTACCTACCAGGTTTTTACCGGAGTGATCGTTCGCATAGTCCCAAACGCCTCCCACTTCGAAATGCACATGATTCCCTTGAACGAGCAACGGGACGCTCTGGTGCGGGGGTCGAAATGGCGAGCCTGCGGTCTGGGTGGTTCAGATGGAAAGTGCCGCGCAGGCACTCCGAGATGGTATTACGCCCGAAAGCTTTCCACAGGGGACGGTCTTCAGCATGGGAATCCATCCATTGCGAAATGGCAGACGCGGGGGAGACAGAGGAGACGCGGGTCTGTACCAATGTCCGAAAGGCGACGTGCCCGCGCCGGGCAGGCATTGCGACTCGGTCGCCGGCAGCACGGCCTTCGGGGACGGCGTGATGCCCGAGGGCGCTCCGCTACCCCACTAGAACGATAGCCGAGAGCCCGGACCAGCGAACGTGGCCTCAGGCAGAAAAGCCGGAACTGTCTGACAACAGCGCCGCAGTCAATTATCGCGGACCGGCACCCTAAACGCACCGACGACAAAGCCCGGGATTGCTCCCGGGCTAAGTTTTTAGTTTCAATTCCCTTCGACGCGAACCTCGCTTCTTTTACTTGTCGGCAGCTTAGATAGGCCGTATAACACTTAGGGATCTAAGTCCTTATTCGAAACGAAATCCGGCTATGCTACTATTTTTCACCGGGAGGAACTGGAACCATGAGGAAATTTTCGTTTTCGCTGGTTAGTCTTATCGCTCTAGTCGCGGTAGCGTTCGTTTTTGCTGCACAGCCGACCAAAGCCCGAGGCCAAGAGCAGACTCCACCAGATCTGGTCAACATCGAGATCTTCACAGAAATGGCGTACGACGAAGTGCGCGCAGAGATGAATATGATTCGAGACCAGCTTGGTGCGCGGTGCAGGTACTGTCACTTTCTTGGGGAGGACGGCGTCACGGACTACGTCCCCGAAACGGATATGAAGCAAGTCGCTCGGCAGATGATCAGGATGGTTCAGGTGCTAAATGAACAGGAACCGTTCAAGTCCGGCGGCGTCGAGGTCAATTGCGCCACCTGTCACAAAGGTTCACCCCATATACCCGTGTTTGTGTCGGGTGGACGACCCACCTGGGTACCCCGAGACTGACCCCGGGGCGTATCTGTGATGTTCCGAACCGCGAATTCCCCTCCCATGGTGGCTTGTCTACTCCACTTGGGAGGGGATCAACACGTTTAAAACCGATCGAGCGACAGAACGTAGAGGATCGCCCACTTTAACCTCCGCCAAAGGCCGAGTCACGGCTGCGGGGGTCGACCCAATCCCTTGAATATCCACCGCTGAACCCGGTTGCCGGAGTCGACACTCGAAGTGTAGAGATTGCCTCTTGAATCAACAGCGAGATAGTGGATCCCCTGAAATTCGCCTGGCGAAGTGGCGGTGACCGACGTCCGACTCCCCGGTATCGCGCTCTTCTTCCCGAACTGATACAGAACGTCGAGGGTTTTGCGCTCCACGACGACGAGTTGGTCCGTCTCGTTTTCGGCCACGTACAGGAACCGCTGTTCGGGATCTGCTGAAAACGCGAGTCCCGAGGGATTGGACGGGCCAACGCCGTTGATGAACGTCTGCGTGACGTATTCCCCGTCGACGGTGAAGACCTGTATGCGTCTGTTGACGCGATCCGCCACATACACAAGGCCATCATTCGAAACCCTGACGGAATGGGTGGCCGCGAATTGGGGCGGTCCTTCTCTGCCGGGCACCGGAGGTTCCTGGGGGTCGCCGCTGGGCGCCGACGAGCCGGTCGGCACGTTACCGAAGGCGCTCCACATGCGCTTGAACGCGCCCGTGTCGGCGTCAAACACGATGACGCGCAGGTTGCCCTCGTCGCCGACGAATACTTCATTCGTCTTGCTATACACGAAGATGTCGGCGGCTCCGTGCACGTTCTCCATATCTTGTGGGCCGGTACTCTGACCTTGACGACCGATCTGCATCACCAGCTCTCCCTGGGTCGTCAGCTTCAGCAGCATGTCGTCGGAGAGGGGCGTCGGGGCGTCAAGGCGGCCATACGACCCTCCAATCCAGACATTGTCCTCCGCGTCCACGAACAGACAGTGCTCCTGATTCGGCCATTCGTACCCTTCGGCGCCGGCCTGGCCGCCCCAGGCCTGGAGAAACGCTCCGGACCGGTCGAACTGCAGTACACAGGTGGGGCCACCCGATCTTTCATGCTCTCGGGCACACCGACGCGATAACGGTTCAGGAGCCATACATTGTCGTGTCGATCGACCGCCACCGAAGACACTACGCCCATCACCCAGTCGTTGGGCAGCTGAGGCCATGTCGGATCCACCTCGAATATCGGCACCTCAGGCGCGACCTGCGCGGCCGCCCTCAGAGTCGGTGCGTGTCGGCCCATGACGATCGCCGAGGCCAGTGCTCCCACAGCGAGACTGACGAGTATCTTTTGCCTCATCGCTTACCTCCTCGGGTGAGGATATTCGTTTTAAGTGGGGGTGTCTATCCAGGAGTGTCGCAGACTTCGCGTAAGTCTCGAGAGCCATGCCTGACTGGCTCAAGGATTCAAGCCTCGTGGCGCTGGAATTCGGGGCGACCAGCGGATTGAAGCGTGCCAATCAGCGGATTTGCCCCGCGTTCTTCGAAATCATCTCTGATCGTGGGCACGCGATCACCCGATTGGGTCCAAGACGAGTCAGGGGATTGCTCCTACCATCGACCTCATTTTGAAGAGCCTGATGCCGGCACCGAAGCCGGGACAACAATCGCTTCGTGCTTTCAACAGGGAATGTTGCTACCCTTCCCGGCGGGAGGGCAATATGAAGCGTTTCTGTCTAATTGGAGTCATCGCTGTTCTGTTCAGTACCTCGTTGGCCGCACATGGCCAGGGCGGTGGAGACCAACCACCTGACATTCAGAGGACAATGCCCTGGAGGGCGTGGGAATTTGGCTTCCGAGCCGGCTGGGCCGGTGTGCCACGAGCGGAACTGGTCGCCGAGCCTTTCAAGATGTTCGACAACGTCTACTACGTCGGGCTTCAAAACAACTCTGTACTCCTGATCACAACGTCCGACGGTCTTATGCTGATCGACACCGCGTACGGTGACACCGCCGACCTGGTATTGGACAACGTTCGCAAGCTCGGATTCGATCCCGCGAACATCAAATACATACTGATCAGCCATGGGCACGCCGATCATTTCTCCGGTGCGGGACGGATCAAACAGGTGGTACCCAATGCGCGCATCGGCGTGTCGGCCCCTGACTGGGATTACATCGAGGCCGGGGAGGGTCTCGCAGTGTGCTCTCTCCCTTGCGTGAAGCTGACCAGAGATCTGGTGCTCAACGACAACGACCTGATCACGCTGGGCGACACCTCGGTGAAGGTCCACACGACGCCCGGGCACAGCTACGGCGCGGTGGCATTCGAGATTCCGGCGCGCGCCGGCGGCGAGACCTACCGGCTGGTCAACATGCGTTTGACTATCCGGGCGGCGAATACGCTTGAACTGGCCGAGTTGTACGCCGAGAGCATCGTAAAGCTGAAGCAGCGGGGCCCTTGGGACGGGGTCCTCCCAGAGCACCCGTACACGCCCTTCCGGAGCGGACCTATTACGGCCCAGGATGTTTACCTGGGTTACCAGGAGCCGAGCCGGGCTGGCCCGAACGCATCCGTTCAAGGAGCGGCGTTCACGGATCAGTTTCTGGACGACATGTTGACGGTCGCGAGAGAGAAGGCCGAATATTACAGGGCCAACCCGCCGTCACCAGCGCCGGCTGGCAGATAAGAGGGGACGTCCCCGGCAGCCTACGACAAAGGGCAAACCGAATTCGTGTGAGAGGAGCGCGAGCCTGATCGGTCAGGGCCACTGCTCGTCGGCTTCTCTTTCACGTCGAGGTGCAATGAGTCTGCTGCGTTTAAAATAGAAGCTGCCACGCAAACCTTTCCAGACTGGAGTAGGTATGCGACTTATCAGTGTGACCCTGGGTTTATTGATTCTTTCGACTGTTGTGAATGCCCATCATTCCACTGCAGAGTACGGCAGAATCGTCGTTCATGAACTCCAGGGCGAACGGGTTAACGCCCGTTGGAGCAATCCGCACGTAACGTTCACGGTTCGCGTTAGCGATGCGAATGGGGAAGTCGGCGATTGGGAGCTTTCCACGGGCGCAGTGTGTGCCCTTCAAATCAACAACAGACCGCTCAACACAATCGATGGATTGGTATTCGTTCTCGGGGAATATGAATCTGGCGATTCACGCGTCTTTCAGATAGAGCGCCGCGGCCGCCTGTCGTTTGTGGAGGTTCTGCTCCACGAGTTCTATCTGCAGATAAGCCATCCTCCTCGCGATCCTTTACCGGACAATCGCGTTTCCTGCCCATGACCGGTTCATCGGACGCAAGCTGCGAGCGCATGCCCATGCTCGAAATCGTGGTTCGGTAGCCACCGTTCCGAATATCCCAGTGTAAGAATTCTCTCCTTAGTCGCACTCACTAACGAGACCGGGAAAGTCATCGGCCGGATATTGGTGACCCCGGCACGCCGCAAACAAGCCATTGCTCTAGAAAGCTGACCGAAGCCTAGGGCTGCTGCACGATCCGACACTAATCACGGCTATGGATCATACGGAAAACTTGACCAAGCAGAGCGGAACGTTCGAACCTCCGACTGTCGACGGAGACGGATTACCGACGTATTACGAGGTTGCCAGGGGAATCTGGGTGTCGTCACTTCGAAGGCAACTGCTCGAAATGTGGGAAGAATTTAAAAACCCGCCGTCGACGGTTGCAATCACGGCGGAGATCGATCCAACGGCACTCGACAAGATGATCGTTCGCCCCTCACCGTTCGCTTCTATTCGCCAACAGCTGAGAGCATTGATTGACGAACGCCTGAATCCACCTCCCAAGGCCGAAATCACTGCCGAAGCAGACCCAAGCGCCTTGGATAACCTGATCGAAACAAGGTCGCCATTCACCTCAATTTTCTATCAGCTGAGATCGATAATCGCTGACATTGTTCATCCGACAAAAACTGAAACAACAGCCAGACCTGTGTCTGTCAGAGAGCTGTGGTCCAAGCCCCGACGGCGGGTGCCCGCTGGGCTCTCGGCCGCCATACATCTGTTGGCTATCGTACTCGTTGTCTTGCCTGTCCGGACCATCGAGAAAACACGGGTTTCAGAGACCCGTATTCCATTGTTTATTCCACTGGACTTGACGCTTAAGCTGCCTCAGGCAGACGTTGATTCGGGTGGCGGCGGTGGCGGTGGATTACAGCAGGAGACACCCCCGTCGCTGGGCGAGTTGCCGCGGGTGGCCGATCAGCAATTCGTTCCGCCGAGTCCAGAACCGCTGAATCTCGATCCAATCCTCGTGGCTCGGCCGACCGTCGTGGCGCCACAGCTGGCGAACCCGGAGCGAATGCTTGAGTTAGCTTTGCTTGGAAGTCCGGAGGGAATCCCCGTTCCGCCCTCATCAGGTCTAGGTATCGGCGGTGGCATCGGAACTGGAAAGGGCCGAGGCGTCGGTGAGGGCAGAGGGCCCGGCGTAGGCGCAGGCGAAGGCGGTGGATTTGGCGGCGGAGTGTTTGAAGTTGGTGGGGGCGTCACCGCTCCAACGGTTCTGTTCAGAGTAGATCCAATCTATTCTGAGGAAGCACGCAAAGGACTCTACGAAGGAGCCGTAGTGCTCGAAGCCATTGTCCGGAAAGACGGCAGTATCGAAATCCTCCGAGTAATTCGGGGCTTGGGTTTTGGACTCGATGACAACGCTATCAAAGCCCTAAAACTTTGGAAATTCCGTCCGGGTATGAGGAGAGGAGTCCCAGTAGACGTCGCTCTCAATATCGAGATAAATTTCCATTTGCGTTAGCGAACTGTGTGCGATGCGGGCATTGAGACATCCCGCACGAGTGTCCTTTGGAGTCCAAGAGGCATCACGCGAGAGGGCAATATGAGTTCGAATCAAGCAGATCGCGGAGTACCCACGGAACCGGCTGAAGAGCCCTATTCATTGGGGTGCCACGAAGTATGGGGTGGACATCGCAAGGTAGCTCGCACAGTCGCTCTTTCAGGTCTGGTCGCCTGGGTCTATTCGTCTCCCCTCATGGGCGATAGCGGCGGCGACCTGCACTACCTGTCTGTATGTGACTACGGTATCTTCTCGCGAGTGCTGTCCCGGGTCCTGTTAGCTGACGTCATGGGTCACGGCCAAGGTGTGAGTACCTTGGCGGAGCAGTTGCACGGCCTGATGCACCGGCACATCAATACGTGGGATCAGTCCGATCTAATGAAGGAACTGAACCTGTCGTTCCCGGACGGCGACATTGGAGTCACATATGCAACTCTCGTATTACTGGGCTACAACAGCACCAACGGCCAACTGGTCTTTACCAACGCGGGACATCCGCCGCCACTCTGGTATCGTGCCAGCCACAATACTTGGAGCTGGCTTGATGACCAGCATGCTTCCCGCACTGACAAAGCAACGGACTTGCCCGTGGGCCTGATTCCCGGAACTGATTATCACCAGAAGGTTGTTTCCCTCGCTCCTGCTGACAGGCTGATGCTGTATACGGATGGCATCAGTGACGCGGAGAATAGTGCTGGCGAGCCTCTGGGACGCGACCGGTTGCTGCGGTGGGCCCAACTCTTGCCCGCTGGTTCAGCGGCTGACGCAGGCCAGGCGATGCTCGATCGAGTGAATAACTTTCGCCGCACTCCTCCGAATGATGACGAGAGTCTAATTCTGCTTCAGCCCGTAGCCAGTTAAGGTTCGATTGCGGCACAGTATCGATTACCTCTCCCAGTATCAATTCTGGGTCCGCTTTACCGGGGCAACGACTTCAGTGGGAGCCGTGTTCGAATTTGGGCGATGTAGTTGCTCAAAACCTGTACGCCTTCGACAATCCGTGGGGCATGTTCTCTTACGAATTCGTCTTCCTCACTAGAAACCGGAGCCCTATCCTTGTACCGCTCGAACGCTTTTCCGCCGTCATAGTCGACAAACGCGAAGCGCGCCCCGAAGTTGTCCTCCTCAAGCATCAACGCGCTCCCCGTCACTGTGGAGACATGAAACGGACATCCCAACAGGGACGCGCCCAGCTCGTTGGATGTAGCAACGCCGTGGCCGCGGAGCTCGGGAGCCAGCTCGTTGAAATCGACAAAACAGTAAAACCCCCCTTCAGGGACGGTCGCATGGAGACCGTCGATCTCATTGATTGCCTGACTCATGTACGTACCCACGATCCTGTCGACGTGGCGGGCTGTTGCCATGTAGGCTTCGATCCCCGCATTGGGCAGATAAGCCTCGACTGCTGCGTATTGGATCGGCGTCGACACGTTCGTGTTCGTTGTGGCGGTGACTTTCACTAGCGCGTCCCGTAATCTTCCGTCGACTGTCGATGGTAGGATGCAGGCACCGAGACGGTATCCTCCGGCTGACCGGTCCTTTGAGAGTCCACCGGTCACAAAAGCACCCTCGGGATAGATTTTCCCCAGGCTGGTGAAACGCTCTACGGCATAGGTCGTCAGCGCGTAAATCTCATCGGCGACCACAAGCGTTCCGTGCCGTCTGCATACTGCGACTAATTCCTCAAGTTCGTCGCGCGAATAGAGCACCCCCGTTGGATTGTGAGGATTGTTCAGAACGAGCAAGTGCTGTTCACCCTCACAACAGCTCAAGAAATGCTCCAGTTGCGCCGGCTGCAGCCGGTATCCTGAGTCCGGATCGAGGGGAAGGGGGTGAAACTTCTTGCCCAGCATCTTGACCTGAGGGGCATATCCAATCCACGAGGGCGTCGGAATGATGACGTCACCCGATACGGACCTGAAGATCGTGTATAGCAATTCCTTGGTCCCAGCGCCAACAACGACGCGGGCCGGATCGATACGAAGGTCAAAGTGCCGGAAATAAAATGCTGCGATCGCAGCCCTCAGCGCTTCGATACCCTGAGCTGCGGAGTAGTGTCCTTTGTCCGAATGACGCTCGAGTGCTCGAGTGAGAGCTTCCGGAGGCGGGAACGGAGACTGGCCCAGGCCGAACGCGTAGTAATCGAAGTCACATCCGACCGTTTCACAGAGTCGCCTTTGGCGAGCGACGAGCTCTGCCACCCGAATATTTTCGGGCATGACCAGTGCCTCAACCCTCGGTTCTATCGCAATATCTCTTGCCATTCAGATCTCCGTTGAAACACCTCTTCTCCCACGCATATCTTTGACGACTTCTCCTTGCGAGGTCACGCATTACACCAACCGTTCCCGAGCGCCCCAAGAAATAACGCGCAGACCTGGGGGAAACCCCTCGAATAGGAGAGCCGCTTTTCTCTGTGCTCATGCCAGCTTTGTTGGAACTCACGGTTACAGGATCAAGCACTATGCGGTGCAGTTCGGGCCACCCTGCGCGTCAGATTTTCACGGCGCTTCAACCCGGCGAAAGTGAAACCCAGAATTAACCCATAGGTGAGATGTCCGAACAGACTGGGAAGCATTTGGGCGGCGGCCGTGCCGTTCCAGTTCGCTCCAAGGCCCATCCCCATCATGAGAGGCATAAATGTCAGTGGTCCGAGGATCCACCACGCCCCACCATAGGCGACACCATATCCCAGTCCGCTACTCGGACCCTGCACTACCCGGTGAAAAAGTCCAGCGAACGAAGCACCGATGAACGCGCTAATCACGAGGTGTATTGCGAAACCGGCTGCTGCATTGGGAAAACCGGCCATCTGCCCGATCATCGGTAGCATGCCCATCATTCCCATCATCACTCCGAAAACAATCCCGCCGGCCAGGCCAGCGTAGAGTCCATGCTGAATGCTCTTTATATTCATCGTGTCTTTCTCCTCATAAGGTATGTGTTGTAACAATTTGTTTTGGTCTTAAGATCAACGACCACGTTCGGTTCTTTGGTGGTTGCCATACGCCTAAGCAAACGTAGGGTGTGTCTTGACTGCGATCAATCATGGGATCCTTTATATGTACTGTTCGTGCCTGCTTCAGCAGCTGGCCGCTGGAAAGCGCCCAGCTGCGTCTCGCACAAAGTTTTCTGGCCAGGACAAGAGCGGGCATGGAGCTTCAGGTGATCTCGATCCTCCATGGCACGCTCTTCGATTCCCCGTTCAGTTTGTCCCGGACACCGTCCTCACACCACCCGCCACTGGGAACTCAGACAAGACGTTATGCCGACCGTTCTTCTTGAAAACGGCAGGTGATTTCGAGTGGTTGACGGTCCGATCGAAAGTCGTGTTGAGGTACGCTGATTGGTTACCGTTTCTACTGTAGATTCGGTACAAACCGGTCGCCGTGACAGCGGATACCAACCGGTACTCCCCTGCCGAAAACTTTTGATGTCCGACATAGAAATCGAACGGGACGTCAATGATCAGTCCCTCGGCGGAATCGAAAAACGAAGAGGGGGTGTCTGCGTAGAGTGAGCCGGCGGCCAGAAAGAACACCAGGCTCAGGCTCCCAAAAATTGTAGTCAATCGTTTCATCTCAACTCTCCTTTTATTGGGTTGGTTTTTAACCGGAATTCAGGAGGTTCTGAGTTGTTCGCCAACTCAAGAATTCATCCTGAAACTTCGAGTGTCAGTAGTGAGTGCGCGCAATCTTCAAATTCTTACATTCGAAAATATTCCGGAGGCCTTGTGGGCACTGTCAACCTAAACCGCGCCGACCGAAGCGATGCCTTATGGTCGCAAGTCACTCAGGCTACCGTCACCGCTTTCCAAGTCGCAAAAGAACGCGTCCTCAACATTCGGTGATGAGCCGATTTCAGTTTGTGCCGACCTACTCTGATGAGATTTAGGACAACGCTGTGAACAGAGAGGAATCGTTGAGTCTGCGCAGGCGACTTGAACTTCCCGATCTGCCGCTCCCGTTGTCGCGGTCGGGGCTACAGACTCGGAGGATCCCAGAGCGTCGTTTTCCGACTACGGAGAACACGTTGGCCTGAGCGGGCCGGGCGTAAACATCGTAACGACATAGCCGGACACCTTCGCGATGGCAAGTGGCACTTCCTTTGCCGCGCCGTTCGTCGGCGGCCTCTTCGCGCTGATGAGGGACCTGGGGATGGACGGTTCGTCGAGCCTCGGCGAAATTTAAGGGGGGAGCCGACTCGATCTGGGAACGGAATCCTATCGAACAGAAGGATAAATTCGGCATAGGACGCGTCAACGTATTCAGGACCGTCAAGGGGAAGTTTGGAGGAGCGGCCGAAGCGGCCGCTGATGAACTGACCTGAGCCGGTAGTGTCAACTTGGCGCCTAAAAGGCCGAAGCTCTAGCAGCCTGTCGGACTTTTGGGGCCGGAGTTGGATGTCGGGCATGCAAGAAACAGGGGCATGAGCGAACGATTTCTTGCTGTGGATCGAGACACGCCGTACTTGTTGCCGCCGTCGGTCCAGGATTGGCTTCCGGAAGAGCACCTGGCGCGGTTCGTTGTAGAGGTGGTGACGAAGCTGGACCTGCGTGACCTGGAGAAGGAGTACGCGGGGCGGGGTTCGAAGGCCTACCATCCGGAGATGCTGCTGGCGTTGCTGTTCTACGGATACGCGACGGGAGTGTTTGCGAGCCGGAAACTGGAACAGGCGACGTGGGATTCGCTGGCGTTCCGATATATCGCGGCGAACACGCATCCAGATCACGACACGATCGCGGCGTTTCGGAAGCGGTTTCTGAAGCAGTTGAAGCCGTTGTTCGTGCAGATTCTTCTGCTGGCGCGGACGATGGGATTTTTGAAGCTGGGGAAGATCAGTCTGGATGGGAGCAAGGTCCAGGCGAATGCATCGAAACATAGCGCGTTGAGCTGGGGGCACGCGACGGAGTTGGAAGAACAGTTGAAGGCCGAAGTCGCGCGCCTGATGGAGTTGGCGGCGGCGGCCGACGCGGAAGTGCCGGAGGGAATGGACATCCCGGCCGAACTGAAGCGGCGCGAGGACCGGCTGAAAGCGATCGCCGAGGCGAAAGCGAAGATGGAGGCGCGCGCTGCGGAACGCCATGCGGCCGAGCAGGCCGAGTACGAGGCCAAGATGGCCCAACGCAAGGCCCGGGCCAAAGCGACCGGGAAACGGCCGGGAGGCAAGCCGCCGCAACCGCCCCAATCGGGCGTGCGCCCGAACGACCAGATCAATCTGACCGACGAGGAATCGCGCATCATGCCGGCGGGCGGGAAGAGTTTCCAGCAAGCCTATAACGTGCAGGCGGGGGTCGACACCGAGACCCTGCTCATCGTCACCGAATCCGTCACAACGCACGCCAACGACAAACAGGAAATCGAACCGGCGCTCGGGACTCTCGATGCACTGCCTCAACCGCTGGGAAAGGTCGAGGCGATACTGGCCGACAATGGCTACTACAGCGAAGGGAACGTGAAGGCGTGCGAAACGGCCGGCGTGATGCCCTACATCGCCATGGGCCGTGAGCGCCATCATCCACCGGTGGAACAGCGTTGGACCGAACCGCCACCGCTGTCGCCCGACGCGAACCCGGTCGACGCCATGGCCCATCGGCTATCGACGATCGAGGGCCGGGCCGTTTACGCTCAGCGCAAGTCCACGGTCGAGCCGGTGTTTGGAATCGTCAAATCCGTGCTGGGATTCCGGCAGTTTCACCTCAGGGGACTCGACCCGGTATCCGGTGAATGGACACTGGTCAGCATCGCCTGGAACCTGAAACGCCTGTTCAATCTCTCCGGGCAGGTCTCCTGCCCGACTGATCCCCGCTCCAGCCGCCCGTCCGGACGCCAAAAACGCGACTCCGGGCTCCTGCGTGGATCTCTGGCGTCCGAATCCGGCTCTCTCTTGCGACGTCTCAGGTCGATCGTCTCGTCAATGTTCAATCACACGCTCGGAGACGCGCCGTTGCTACGGTCAAGTCCGACAGGCTGCTAGCGGATCGGCGCGGGTCGATCAACCCGCCGTGATCGCTGCGCAAGTCGCTAAAGAAGGTGCCCGCCGTATATTATCAGAAATTATATTTATTGTGTTTATTAATCTATCATGCTAAAAACTGAATTGTTGGTGTTCTTACTCGACAGAGGCTCAAGATGTCGGCGTTTTGCCCGAGATGCAACAACACACACTGGAATTCTGCTCCGTTCAGGAAACTAGGTGATCGTATCGGGATTGTGCTGTTGATGCGGCCATATGAATGTTTGAAATGCGGTCACATCCGGCTTCTTTCAATCTTCAGAGGTCTTTCATATTCTGGCCTACTTGAACGTTCTCGGGGTAATTCCAAGTTATCCCCAGTGCGGTGTCTTAATTGTGGAGGTAGAGTCCATCGGTCTCGGCGGCATGGCTTGGAGAGACTACTGGTGACGCAGGCTTACTGCTGCGCTGATTGTCAGGCCCGGTTCCAACTCTTGGGTGGGCGCAAACGCAAGTTGGTTCTCTTTTCCATTCAATCTTCTGCGAAGCCTACTAAGCAACCCGGTTAACGTCAATGTTCTGGCTTGGCTGGATCAAGATAGGGTATTAAACAAAGAATTACGACTAGCAGGAAAGGAATTCTGGCACATGAGCAAGGAATGTTCAGTTCTCCTGGTAGATGATGATCCAGATGTTCTTGATTCAACAAAACGGATGCTCATCCTGGGCGGTTACTCTGTTCTTGATGCGGAAACTTTCGACGACGCAATTGAAATTCTCCGAGATATCAGGATCGGAATCGACATACTTGTAACCGATTTCAATATCGACAAGATGAACGGCCTGGATCTCTCGCGACTTTCTTTCCTGATGCGCCCCGGCCTAGAAACACTCTTCGTATCCGGTGATCCTGGTTCTCAGGCATGTTTAAGGGAAAGAGTGCATTTCTTGAGTAAGCCGTATACTTCGCAAGAGCTACATCGAAAAATCGCTTCTGTGCTTGGGAAGAGCAAGCCATCACTGGGTTCGACTGCATTCAGAAGTCCTCATATTCGAATTTCTTCCTGACGATCGCCTTCATTTCCCAATCACTTCTACTAGTGGCCTGTAACAGAGGTATGGACAGCAGCGCCGATGGGTCTTGCCGGCGAGCTCGAGGCGCGAGACGGAAATCGATGCCCTGACATCGATGACGGCTCGCAACGACGAGATCGCCCCCAACCCCCATCGGCCCAAAGGGTTCGGGCGGAACGGGACCGTCTGCGTCGTTGCACCTTCTCGGAATGAAAGAGCATTGCCTCGGGCGGCGCGCCTCGCATTCGATCCCGTTGCGCTCCGAACGCTGCTATCAATACCTCTGTTACAGGCCACTAGGTGAAGCGACAAATTTGATGAAAGGGATGAACGAGATGACTCGTAATTGATGATGCTTTCGCGATCCGGCTAATGCTGCAGCACATGCGAAAACTTTGTTGAGGACCTGAAAGCAGGGAAGGGCTGCGTATGAGGGCGTCACGGTTTTGCACCAAGATCGCGACACCATCTCTCAGCTTGTCCCTTTGAATTGCTCGATCAGCTTTTCTTGAGACGAAATTCCGAGCTTCTTGAAAACTGACTGAAGATGCTGGCGTACCGTGTTTGGAGCGCGGCAGGTTCTCTCATTGATCGGGTTGCGTGCTTCTGACCTTCCCCCGATAACCGAACCACCTACAGGGTGAGCCCCATCGTCGCTATTCAATGCCAGCATGTCCAGTTTCGAGCGACTGCATCGCTCGGGCGAAGATGACTGGCGGCATGCAGTGGCAGCTGATCGCGGATAACTGGGACTTCAACGCGACTGGATTCGCTGCATCCAGCAACGTAACGTTCAGCAACCAGGATGGTGTGCCTCCCGGGGACATGAACTCACTGACGATTCAGGCCGACGGCACGGTCGCCGGTCTTTTCAGTAATGGCTTGACCCTGGAAGTCGCCAAGATCGCCATTGCCCAGTTCAACAACGAAAACGGTTTGACGCCACAAGGTAACGGATTGTTTTCCGAGTCGGCAGCATCGGGATCGCTCTTGTTGGGAATTCCGGGACAGGGAGGCCGTGGCCGTCTGGTCGGAGGCGCGTTGGAGCTTTCGAATGTCGATCTGGCCGCCGAGTTCACGAAGATCATCACCTTCCAGCGGGGTTATCAGGCTAACGCGCGGATGATTACCGCGACCGATGAGATGATGCAGGAAACGATGAACTTGAGGCGGTAACGGAGTGAACTGACAATACCGATTCAGCGTATGGTCAAGCAGCCAAAGTCAAAATAGAAAGACAGCGCTGAACGGCAGCCTAATATATCGATTATAAAAGTGAGCCGTACTGGACTCGAACCAGTGACCCTCTGCTTAAAAGGTCGAGTCAGATCACTTAATTTTCAATAACTTCAGTCACTTAGGGTGTGCAGAACCGCGCAAAATCGTGCGAAAAACGGCACCTTTGGCACCCTATCGGCACCCTCAATTGAATCGAATGAGTTGCAGATTGGGAAGTTCAACGTCCGACAAGATGATTTATTGATGAGATGGACTCCTCTTTGATGACTGAGTCGGCATCAAAGTGCCAAAGTCATTTTGGGCCTCACAACAAGTGCGGGCCAAACACCGTAAGTGTGAACAAAAAGGAGTCCGAGATGAAGAATAGAACGATTGCAGTAGATCTGGCAAAGAATGTTTTTGAGATTGGGATTTCAACTCGTCCGGGACGGGTAGACAAGACGTATCGATTGAGTCGGGCAAAGTTTTTAGAGTTCTTCGCCAAGCAGGAACCATCAACAGTAGTGGTGGAAGCGTGCGGTTCAGCCCATCACTGGGCGCGGCAGTTCGAGAAACTGGGACACAAGGTGGTACTGATCTCGCCGCAGTATGTGACGCCCTACGTGGTGCGGAACAAGATCGACCGAACGGATGTGAAGGGATTGCTCGAAGCCTATCGCAACAGCGCGATCCATCCGGTCCCGATCAAGACGATCCCGCAACAGCAATTGACGGCCCTGCATCGAATCCGATCGACCTGGGTCCAAACCCGAACCAAGCGGATCAACATGGTTCGGGGTCTGCTCAGAGAGTTCGGATTTGTGATCCCGATGGGTGCGCATCATCGGGTACCGGGCGTGATGGGATTAATCGAAGACGCCGATACTGATATTCCCCCGGTTGTTCGGGAGATGTTTTACCAAGTCTGTGGAGAGATTCGTGAACTGGAGGCTCACATCGAGTCGGTGGAGGGGGAGTTGAAAGCCCTGGCCTCTCAGATGCCTGAGGTTGAACGTTTGCGCTCCATTCCTGGAGTGGGCTTATTGACAGCGACAGCGATGGTCGGTTTTGTGGACGACATCCGACGTTTCCGATCCTGTCGCCACTTTGCCAGTTATCTGGGCCTCACCCCGCGGGAGTATTCCAGTGGCAACCAACGACGGTTGGGACGGATCAGTAAACGGGGAGACCGATACTTGCGGATGCTGATCATCCATGGAGGGCGTTCACTGTTGTGGAGTGCCCATCGAAAGAGCGCGACCCCGACACCGCTCCAACGGTGGGGTCTCCACCTTCACAAACTCCGTGGACACAACAAGGCCACGGTCGCTTTGGCGAACAAACTGGCTCGCCGAGTGTGGGCGGTTTGGACACGGGACTGTGACTACCAGGCCCAGTATCAGGCGGCCTGAACAAGAGTCCGAACTACTGTTCAGCTGGCTGCGATGATGTTTTGAATTGATGGCGCAACGGTCAGACCGACGCGGGGAAACGCCGACAAGTCCGGTGGCCCATTTGAGGCCGTTTTTGTCGGGTGGCACCCCGCGCAGCGAATTCCATCATGGCCCGGAACTGTAAACGTTCCATTTAAGAGGCCGGAGATACGGGTGCAGTCGACCTGCCACTCAACTCGAAACACCAGTTAGCTTGCTGAAAACATTATCAATCAAGAAAGAGCACAGGATAGCTGCGCCTACTTGACAGAGGAGTCCAGATACAGGACTTGACCCCGGAAATCAAGGCACCGGTACTCGTTCCTTCAGTTCTTCAAACCAGTTTAGGACGATGTTGGACGGGCCTCGTCGTTTGGTCGGCGCCCTGATCATCGGAAATCTCTGCCCATTAGGAGAGACATCGCAGTGAATGCCTGTGGACCCCGGAAACGGAGCATAGTCGCCATGAACAACTACACGCGGACTCCCGATCGTAAGCTCCGAACTTGGCTGGACGGACACCACCATCAGAGTATCCGGCTCGACGCAGCAGAAGAATTCTACGCCGTCATCGGACCAGCGGGGGCGAGTGCCGCCTGCAGTGGAGACCTGCCGCTGGGAAGGTCCCCCAAAAGTCCCCCATGTTCTTGAGACCCCAAGGGCACCCCTACTCCCCGACTCGAGTCCCGCCACCGTCAGGGTATAAGAATCCTTGTATATATGAATACACGACACGTACGATCGCTGTGGCAACTGCGCATGGGCTCGATACGCTACACCGTCAGCGTCTCGATTGTCACCGTTTCTGCAAGGATCCATCGACTTCGCAGTTGTTTGCAGGGATTATTCCCAAACAGTAACTCGAAACATCGTTGTTTTGAGGAGGCCGAACGAATGGGGATCAAGGCTGGAAAGTGGACCGGTCTCGCGACCATCATCGCGGCCAGTCTCGCCCTGTCTGTATCATCGGCGGACGGCCAGACGCTAGCATACCAGGCGCCACGCACGGCGGACGGGCGGCCGGACCTGAACGGCATCTGGCAGAGCATTAATACGGCGAATTGGGACGTCGAACCCCACGCTGCAGGCCCCAGCCTGGTGCGAGAGCTCGGCGCGATAGTTGCGGTGCCGGCGGGTCTGGGCGTGGTTGAAGGTGGTGAGATTCCTTATCAGCCCGAAGCGCGGGCGAAGAGGGATGAAAACCGTCGAAACCGGTTGGAGTTGGATCCCGAGATCAAATGCTATCTGCCGGGCGTGCCACGCTCCACATACATGCCATTTCCGTTTCAGATCATTCAAAGTCGCGAACATATCATGATGATTCACGAGTACGCCGGCGCGGTTCGCACCATTTATATGGAGAACCATACCCAAGCTCCGGCCCCGAGCTGGATGGGCTGGTCGAACGGGCACTGGGAGGGGGAGACGCTGGTTGTCGATTCAACGGGTTTCAACGATCAAACCTGGTTCGACCGCTCCGGGAACTTCCACAGCGACGCGCTTCAGGTGATCGAACGATTCACGCCGCGAAGCGCGGACACGCTCACATACGAGGCCACAATCGAAGATCCCAATGTGTTCACGCGGCCGTGGACCATGAGCATGCCACTCTACCGCCGTGCCGAGCCGAACGCTGAAATACTGGAGTTTAGGTGTGTGGAATTCGTGGAGGACCTGATCTACGGGCATCTGCGCCGGCAACCGGACCAATGAAGAGGTCCGAGGTACAAGGGAGAATTCAGATGAATCACCGATTTCTCGTGTCAAGGAACGTGGTCGCCGCCCTGCTTACGATGGTGTTGCTTGGGGCAACCCTTGTGACGGCACAGGCGCCGGAGGCCAACCCGGCGAACGCCTACACGCCGCCACGCACGTCCGACGGCCAGCCGGATCTCCAGGGATTCTGGACCAATTCCACCTATACGCCGCTCGAGCGGCCCGATGGTGTGACTACAGAGTTTTACACGCCTGAAGAGTTAGCCGGTATCGAAGCACGCGCAGGCGCACGGGAAGCCGAGCAGACCGTACCGGGCACGATACCAGACGTCCATTACGATTTCACCGAGTTCGGTCTGGACCGGAGCCAGTCCACACTAGCCAATAGCTTGAGAACCTCGCTGGTCGTGGATCCGCCCGACGGAAGAATCCCCCCCATGACGGAAGAGGGACGACGGAGAGTGGTCCAGCGCGAAGAGGAAGCCAGGCTAAGGGGTGGTCGTTGGGACGCCGCCGAGAACAACCAGCTCGACGACCGCTGCCTCATCATGCGGGGCTCGGGTCCACCGATGATGAATACGAGCTACAACAGCAATTACCAGATTGTGCAGGCGCCGGGCTACGTAATGATCTTGGTCGAAATGATCCATGACATCCGTATCATCCCGCTGGACGGGCGGCTGCGACCGAACCGCAGCGTTCGCCAGTGGATGGGAACCTCCCGCGGCCGGTGGGAGGGTGATACCTTGGTTGTCGAGACGACAAACTTCAACGGCAAGAATCCGTTCAACGGATCCAGCGAGAACATGAGCGTGATCGAACGGTTCACGCGGATCGACGACGACACGATCCTTTACAGATTCACGATCGACGATGAATCGACCTGGACACGGCCTTGGTCGGCGGAGCTTACGATGAGAAGGATTCAAGGTCCGATATTCGAGCACGCCTGTCACGAGGGCAACTACGGCCTGTACAATACACTGGTCGGGGCCCGACTCGAAGAGCGGTTGGCCGCCGAGGAGGCCGCAGAACAAGAGTCCAATTGAGGAGGGATGGCCATGAAGCTCTTCGTCGCTATTGCCAGCGCCAGTTTGCTGCTCGTTGCAGCACCAACGCGCGCCCATCACTCGTTTTCCGCAGAGTTTGATGTCAACAAGCCTCTGAAGCTTGAGGGAAGTTTGACGAAATGGGAAATGATCAACCCCCACTCGTGGTTCCGCATCGACGTGACGAACCCCGACGGCGAGGTCGTCCCATGGATGATCGAGGGTGGGAGCCCGAACCAGCTGATCCGGATGGGCGTGACGCAGAATACGGTACCGGTTGGAACCCTGCTGGTCATCGAGGGCTATCACGCCAGGGATGGGACGAATAAAGCAGTCGGCAGAAACTTTACGTTACCCGACGGCACCCGGCTCTTTCTCGGCGGGTCGGCACCAGAATTGCAATGAATTTACGTTACCGTCAAGATCTAACGGGATGAAAACGCGACGTTCCCGCTTGTACGTCGTCAGAATAATTCGGACAAAAGGGCGGTTTTGCTAAGAGACGGTTTTCAAGTTATACCACTGCAGTCCCATCCCACCCCTACCGAGGGCAGACAGGATCGTGTAGTGGGCGAGTTTGGTGCCGGGTTGCATGGTTAGTTGCCTGTCGGGACGAGACGATTCAGTGCCTTTAACTAGATCATCCCGCCATGTGTCACCTCAGGACGTCACTGCTCTCAGCCTCGTCGATATATCGCTGCACGTCTTCCTCGAGGAGCAAACGCTCTGACATCAGCTGACGAGTCACATCCGTGACAGCCTGGACGTAGCCATCGTGAGTCCCGTACCGTTCTTCCAGAGACAAACGCGTGTCAGCAACCTCCCGTCGTTCCGCCTCGGTCTCTGCAAAGGGAATGCTTTGGCCAGCCCCTTCGCACCCGTCGTTGGGCCCAAAGCCCTCACGTCGCAGAGCCCAGCCCGTTGTCGTCGCTATCGGTGCCGCCACCGGTGGCAACCGGATGCCCGCAACCTCGTTGCCATCCTGATCCGTCTTTGACACAAAGGAAGGATAGGTCGGCCTATTGTTAAACGTGGGTGGGGACTTCGTCACGATCCCTTCGTCAAACGACGGGCCGAAATCGAACAGGTAGCGGGTAGTGATTACGCCTGTATACGTGACACCCGGAATGCTCGGAAACCCGAGCGCAGACTGAGGCAACAGCCCGGTGACTGTCTTCGATTGCGGTTCCGAGAACACCGCCGTCCCATCCGACACCCTCGGTACCCGACTGTCCGGTGGGGCAATGTCCTCTGTGACCCACTGATCAAGAGCCACGAACAGAGCCCGCAGAGCCGGTTCCGGATTGGTAGGGTTACGGAACTGCTGACAGACGCCTCGACTTCCATTTCCACCCCCGTGTTGCGTCCCAGCGATGAGATAGAACCGAACGTGGACAGGGTCTGGCAGATCATTTCCCTCAGTGTCGGTATGCAACAATGATCCGGCTTTGACCCAGTATTCGTTCGCTGAATTGATCTCAAACACCTTCGGGCAGGTATCCGTTGCCAGACAACGTTCGGCACGACCGCCCGTCCTGCCAGACACCGGGTCGTGTATCACTGGGTAGGCGAACGGGAAGATTCCCTCGGGGTAAAGGTGGTTCTGGCGATTGCGTTCCGTTCGGGCAGTCTGTGCAAATCGGTAGTTGATAGCCACGCCGCTCCCCCCCGCCACCCAGTTCTGCATGCCGTCTATGACCCTGCGCCCGTCCTCGTCCTCATTGAAGCCGAGCGTTTGGAAATCATTCAGGTAGCGCCCCGGCTGCGAGACAGTCCAAGTAAAGGTGTGCTGCACATCCCCCGCAAGTGGGTTCGGAGTGCCAAAGTCGTCCTCTGTGGCATACCGAAGGAAGGACACGAAATCCCGCGTCGCCGCAAGGCCCAATCCTGCCACCAACGGGTCCTTCGCGGTATAGGCAAATTCATAGATGTAGCTCTGCACGAATGGGGTACCAGCCGGCAGTAGACGTATGGTCTTCTCATCGACATATTCCCAGTCGCTTGCAGGAACGGCCACTGGCGGGTCGTTGAGGAACTGTCTTACCGTGAGCGTTGCCTTGCTCTTGTCCACTGTGGCAGCTGCAAAGGCAAGCCCGTACGTCGTCCGGGTGGAGTCATTGCCACTGATGTATTCGTACGAGGGTCCCATGATAGCCGATCCGTCAGCGTTACGGGCCATCGGTACAGTGATCGTCAGGCGGTCGTCCCCAGGCAGAGAGGAGATGTCCCAACCGCTCCACGCTAGTGTGTAGCCACGCCGCATGAAAAACCCCTCTCCTGCGTCGGCCGCCGTCGTCGGATCGTTCGTGACAGGGCTGTTGTTGAGCCGTGAGAACCTCTTGCTGCCGCGATTATTCACGTCCATGAGGAGCTTGTGGCTGCCTAGGCGCAAATCCACGGGCTTGAGGATGTAGATATCCATCGAGTACTCGACCATGCCGTTCGCGTTCCGTGGCGCAAACTCGATGTCTGTGATGACTGCGTTGCGCGGATCGGTGGGGTTCACCTCGCCGTATGCTCTTCCGCGCAGCTTTTCGTAGGGGCCAACGGTGCCGAATGCTCGTCCCTCGAACGTGGGAGACTCGACGCTGGTAATCTCTATGCGCACGATGTCTGCGTCAGCGGTACTGACATTCAACACCCCAACGCAGAACAGCACCAAAAAACATACAGACCTTGTCCGATGCGTGCCCGAGGGTCCGTCGCTTGCCATGGGTCTTGTCAGCATAGTGTTCCTCCCTACCGAGTTCTCGTGTCACGCGCACGCCAAACTTCACCCATTCCACCCTTGCCCAGTGGCGTGAGGATCTCGTAGTGGCCGAGTTTGGTGCCGGATTCCATCTTTTAGTGTGTCATTGACTGAACCGTGAAAATCTCGGTAAAGAATACTAAGGGAGGGGTTTGTAAGCAATCAGAAGGTCAACGGCCGAATTTTCGCCAATTCTCAACGTCCGTATCTGGACTACTCTTGTCAAGTAGGCGCAACTCTCCTGTCTTCTTTTTCTGAAAATTCTATTCAGAGTACTGCTGCGGTTTCAGGTTGCATGACTGGTCGACTGCACCCGTATCTCCGGCCTCTTAAGTGGAACTGTTGTGTTCCGGGCCATGATGAATTTCGCGCGCGGGGGGCCAACCGAGAAAGACGGCCTCAAAAGGGCCACGGACGTTGTCGGCCTATCCCCGCGCCGGTCCGACCGGTGCGTCATCAACTCGATCACATCGCAGTTCGCTGAAAGGATATTCGATCACTGTATCACGCCGCCTTGCGGTTGGCCTGATACTGGGACCCACGTTTCCAGACGGCCCAAACCGTGCGGGCCAGCTTGTTGGCCAGCGCCACCGTCGCCTTATTATGACCGCGGGTTTTGTGAATCCGAAGGCCCCATTGCTGCAGCGGTGACGGTTTCGCATTCCGCCGGTGCGCACTCCACAACAGAGAGCGGCCGCCGTGGATCAACAGCATCCGGAGATAGGAATCGCCGCGCTTATTGATCCGTCCCAGTCGCCGTCGTTCACCACTGGAATACTCCCGGGGTGTGAGTCCCAGATAGCTGGCAAAGCGGCGGCAGGAGCCGAAGCGGTGAATGTCGCCCACAAAGCCCACCAGCGCCGTGGCGGTTAACAGGCCGATTCCCGGAATCGTTTGGAGACGCGCCACATCCGGTGTTTGTTGGGCCAGTGCCTTCAGTTGTTCTTCCACCGACCGCATGTGCGCTTCCAGTTCACGTATCTCTTCACAGACCTGGTGAAACATCTCCCGAACGACACTGGGGATCTCCACATCCGCGTCTTCGATCAACCCCATCACTCCCGGCACCAGATGATGCGCGCCAGTAGGTATAACGCAACCAAACTCCCGGAGCAGTCCCCGAAGCGTGTTGATGCGCGACGTGCGCGTCTCCATCCACCCCGACCGCAGCCGGTGCAACGCGGTCAGTTGCTGCTGCGCTACCGTCTTGACCGGTACCGGATAGATTGCGCTGTTGCGATCCGCCTCTAACATTCCTTTCACATCCGTCCGGTCGTTCTTGTTCCGTTGCACGTAGGGCGCCACATACTGCGGTGAGATTAACTTGACTTCGTGTCCCAGCTTCTCGATCTCCCGCCCCCAGTAGTGCGATGCCCCGCACGCTTCCATCACCACCGTCGCTGGTTCCTGATCCACGAAGAACTCCAGCAATTTCGCCCGACTCAAACGGACGCTCTGATCGACATGCCCCGGTTGCTCTGAAATCCCAATCTCAAAAACATTCTTTGCCAGATCCACTGCGATCGTCCTATCCTTCATCTCGGACTCCTTTTTGTTAACACGCTCACGTGTTTAGCCCGCACCATGCGAGGCTCAAAGTGACTTTGGCACTTTGATGCCGTTTAAGTCACCCAAGAGGAGTCCATCTCATCAAGAAGATGATTTCTCAGGACTTGACAATGGATTTCAGAGGAGGACAGCCATGACGGCGCGTACAGGTTGCTGTCAGAGTCTGGAATAGGTTCAGTTCATTTCTATCTGGCAACGGTCTGCGATCTTGCTTATCCTAATCGTTACGTGACTACCCCCGTCCGAGTTGCGCTCTCCTGTCTGGTATGCGCGGTTGGCGTGTGTTCTTTTGCGACAGCGCAGTCTCCTCTAGATGATTATCGGCCCGTCACCGAGGCTACGCTCTTAAACCCACCTGACGGTGAGTGGCTCATGTGGCGGCGAACCTACGATCATTGGGGATACAGCCCTCTGGACCAGATCGACGCTTCAAACGTAGAGAACGTTCGCCTTGCTTGGGCGTTGACCATGGAGCCGGGCCTCCAGGAAACGACACCGCTGGTGCACGACGGGATCATGTTCCTGCCCCAGGCGTGCGACTACATCGAGGCAGTGGACGCCCGGAACGGAACGCGCATCTGGGAGTACCAGCGCCCGTGGGTGGAGCACCCTGCGACGCTGGCGTGCGCCAACAGAAACGCCGTCCTCTTTGGCGACAGGCTCTTCATCGCGACTCATGACGCTTATTTGGTTGCGCTCGACGCTCGGTCCGGGGAGGTCGAATGGGAGAGACAGGTCGGGGATTGGACCGTTGGACAGCACTACTCCGGCGGACCGCAGATTATCCGGGGACGCGTGGTAGCGGGTATGTCGGGTTGCTACCACATCAACACGGGCTGCTGGGTCTCGGCCCACGATCCAGAAACGGGCGAGGAACTTTGGCGCACGCACACACTAGCTCAACCCGGAGAGCCCGGCTACGCGAGCTGGGGAGATGTGTCCGAGCAAGACCGTCGGGGGGCTCCGCCTGGATCGCGCCAAGCTACGACCCCGAACTCGGACTGATTTACGTCGGCGTGGCCGTGCCGATCCCATGGGGATCGCTCCAACGAGGCAGCGGTGACGGCGACGTTCTCTACACGAACTCAACACTGGCTCTAAATGCGGACACGGGTGAGATTGAGTGGTACTTCCAACACCTTCCCGGCGGGGAGTGGGACCTGGACCACCCTTTCGAGCGAATCTTGGTGGAAACTGAAGTAGCGCCTGACCCGGATGTTGTCGAATGGATCAATCCTGCTCTCAGACCAGGAGAGCGACGTAAGGTCGTCACGGGCCTACCGGGAAAGCCAGGTATCGTCTGGACGCTGGACGCCGCAACGGGCGACTTCCTCTGGGCCCGCCCTACGAACTTCCAGAACGTCATCGTTGGCGTCGACGCTGAAAACCGGAAGGGAATCACTAACGCCACGCTCAAACCTTCAACCATCGGGGAGGCGGTACTTGTCTGTCCCCATCTGAGCGGTGGCATCAATTGGCAAGCCGCAGCCTACAGCCCTCAAACGAACGCGCTCTACGCACCAACCAACAACACCTGCATGAACTACACGCTCAACGAAGTGGAACCGACGTTGGGCCTGCACCACGGTTCGGCCACCACTGAGAGAGTGCACGTCCCTGACTCGGATGAGCAGGTGGGTCAGTTGACAGCAGTGGACGTGGCGACCGGTGCAACCCGATGGGAGCATCGTCAGCGTGCTGGGTTCGGAGGCTCAGTCCTCACCACGGGAGGCGGCTTAGTGTTCGTCACTGACGACGCACGGCGCTTCCGTGCATTCGACGCCGAAACGGGCGAGATCCTTTGGGAACAGATCCTCAACTCAAGTGCGGGAGGGTTCCCTGTAAGCTACATGGTAGACGGTGTGCAATACATTGCCATTGCCGCAGGTGGGGGCCCGAACTACCGAAACCTAACGCCGGAAATCGTGCAGCGCCTGGGGGGCAACACGCTCTTTGTGTTCCGCATACCGTAGCGTCTTGACGGACGCTTGTCCTACCCGAAGAAGCACCCGTACTCGTCACTGCCAATGATTTTGAGCACTTCCGGGTTTCTCAATGTCCGAGAAGATGATTTCTCAGGACTTGAGAATCATTAAACGCATGTGTTGCATCGACCGGTTGAGCCGGCAGACCTTGTCGGACAGTGAGAATCACTTTGGTCCGACCAGGGTCTTTTCATTCAATGTTTGCTTGCAGTTAGGTCACTGAGCGACCTCCATACCCACAAGGTTTACCATTTCGAGGTGCGTCCCGTTGTTGGACAGTTCCCGTCGGAGGGCTCATCGCGACGCTGACCAGGCTGACGCTGCCAACGATGGATTGCGTACTTTGTTCTGCTCAGAGAGAGAAGGAATAAGAAGGTAATAACAACGAGGTTTACGAGCGTTTTCGGAGCACACTCATCGAGGTAGCGCCGATGATTCCCGCTCTCCTAATCGATTAACGGAGTTGTAGGTGGTGGCACCCGATGCCGGGTCCCCTGTTCGTAGGAATATGCGATAGAGATCAGTGTCGGTTCCGACCATGCGTCTCCCAAAATCTGGAGGCCCACGGGCAATCCCTCACCGACGAAGCCCATGGGCACGGTCACAGCAGGAAACCCCGTTGGCGGTGATAGCTGGGGACTATTGTTGCCGTGGGGCGAGTTGAGATCTCCGATGAGCCGGGGCGGATTGTCCCAGGTCGGATAAACGACCGCGTCCAGTTGGTTCTCCTCCAGCATGCTCCGGACTCTTTCCCTCAGCCGTTCGTCACGCTCGGCCTGTTCTGAGCATGCCTCTTGTTCTTCAGGAGCTTCGACAACATCCTGGGCTCCCTGAAGACGCTGGCCGATCGTCGGGTGGAATTCTCCCGAATCGATGATTGCCTGCAGGCTTCCGACTGGCGCATCCAGTCCCAGGCTTGCCAGATATGCGTTCAACTCGAACTTGAAGCGGCTGCATCTGGGGCCGCCGTTCCCCGTCGCGTCTTCCTCCTCTGGAAGAGCAATCGGGTCGACGATGACAGCCCCAAGCCGACGCATATCTTCCAGGGCCTGATCCAGTCGTTGGATCACGGCAGGATCGGCCGTCTCATCTGACATTTCCCTGAGTACACCGATCCGCGCTCCTGTGAGGCCATCTGCCACCAGAAAATCGGTGTACTGTTCCGAACGACGTTCCGCTCCCTCGGCTGTAACCGGATCTGCCGGGTCAGTTCCGGCAATCACGTCAAAAACGGCCACAGCGTCGGCCACGGTGCGGGCCATGGGGCCACCGATGTCGCGAGAGAGGTTGAGCGGTACGATGCCGTCACGGCTCGTCAGTCCCATCGTCGAGCGAATGCCCACAAGGCTCTGGTGGGCGGATGGACCCCGAATCGAATTCCCGGTGTCCGTGCCCAGCCCTACGGCGCCGAAGCTGGCCGCCACCGCCGCGGCTGTTCCACCACTGGAGCCAGCCGTGACCCGGTTCAGCGCGTAGGGATTCCGCGTGTACCCCCCGAGCCGCGACCCCACCGTTTCATAGGGAGAGAAAGCGAACTCGGCCATGTTTGACTTGGCCAACACGATCGCACCCGCTTCGCGGATCTTGCGGACTTGATGTGCGTCATCCGGTGGACGGGAATCCTCAAGCGACATCGATCCCCCGCTGGTCGGGAGGTCAAAGGTATCGTAGTTGTCCTTTACGATGACCGGAATCCCGTGGAGGGGTCCGGTCAAGCCGGAACGCGCAAACCCCGCATCCAATTCAGCAGCTCTTTCCAGTGCCCCGGGGTTGACCATGATGATCGCGTTGAGAGCCGGACCCTGCTTGTCGTAGGCCTCGATGCGCGCCAGATAAGATTCCACCAGACCCACAGCTGTCAGCTGACCGGCCTCCATCGCCTGATGGATTTCCCTGATCGTGGCTTCTTCTACCTGAAAATCAGACGTACCGGGTTGTTCAACCGCCTGGCACGCTGTGATGAGGAGCGAAACCAGGGAAAGGCTCCAAAGGAATCCATTACGACTCGTTTGTCCGGCCGAGCTTATCTTGTATTGCTTTGTCATGCGCACCTTGTTCTCCGTCTTATGAAGTATCCGCTCTGAAATTGAGCGGAATCATATAGAACAAGAAAGATAGAGGCAAAGGGAAGCTTACGCCGGGCTCTGACGGGAACACCGCTAAGGATTGTTCGAAGCACCTGGTTTCCACCGCCCTGACCAGCACGAATTCTGTCTTAGCGCGAAGAGATCAAACGTCGGACGCTCACGCACCGCCAAATCGAAAAACGGAGTGTGAAAGTAGACACTCTATTTGAAATTCAGTTCGTTTGTCCGAAGACTACTGTCGATGTACACTTTCCAACCAACGCCGTTCTGCTTTGACAATTCTGAGGTCAACCATCCCTCGGACACGGATCATTCGTCAAGTGATCAAGATCAAGGGGAGTCAACACGATGGACTACGCGAAAACCGGAAAGCTCTTAACCATTTTCGTGGCTTTCTTGGTCACCGTCTCAGGCAATGTTCTCGTAGGGCAGGAACGACCGCTGATCAAAGTGGTCGCCACTGGAGGAACGATCGCGCATTTGGGAGGCGACAACCGCCTTCCATTTGAGGAGATCATCGCCGACATTCACCAAAGGTTCCCGGAAACTCGACAATTGCTCGATAGTGTCCAAATTGAAGTGGACAACGCGTTCCTGGCCGGTAGCGGCGGGTTGACCGGCACGGACGTTCTGAAAATCGCTCGCAGGGTCCAGGAGGCCGCCGCCGATCCTGCAGTCACGGGAATCATCGTGACTCACGGAACGACGACTTCAGAAGATACAGCCTATTATCTACAGTTATTGGTCCGGACTGACAAGCCTGTCGTCCTGACCAATTCGCAGCGCCTTCATGGCATCGTCGGAAACGATGGGGATCGCAACTTCATCGAGGCCATTGAAGTCGTACTTTCCTCCGAATCGGCGGGCAGGGGAGTGTTGTTGGTCCACAATTCAAGCATCAGTTCCGCTCGCGAAGTTACGAAGAACAGCTACCGTCCCGGTGGTTTTTCGTCGGGAGAGTTCGGCCTTATGGGGATAGTCGGCGCTGAAACGTCACTGCGATCAGGACAGAGAACCAACGTTGTAAGTTTCTATCGGGCGCCTACTCGCCGGCATACGAGCGCGTCGGAGTTCGACCTCGATTCCATCACTGATTTGCCCAAGGTGGCGGTGATTGTTGCCAATCCCGACGCCGAAGCCTCACTGGCCCAAGTTGCCGTCGATAAGGGTGCCGAGGGAATCATCATACTGGGGACCACGGCGATGGGCGGTCCGAGTCGGATCCAGAGACCTGTTATGGAGGCACTGGCAGAAAGAGGCATTCCCATTGTCTTGACGACTCGGGGAGGCGTAAATAACTGGATCGAGAGGCCAAGTGCGCCCTTTATCACCGGGGACAACCTGCCCATGCAAAAGGCTAGAATTCTGCTCAAACTTGCATTAACAAGAACGACCGACTTCGAAGAGATTCAGCGGATGTTCAACGAATATTGAAAGGACTTCCAAAAGCACCAGCTCTACGCTTCGATCCTCTTCGGCTGAGGAAGCTGCCACAAAGAGGCTGATCTCGGTTTGTGGAATCGGGACCGCTATGACATTACCGTCATCGGGGCGCTAACCCGTGCACTACACGAGTCAGCCTTCTAGGGTTCTTTCTTCTTTCCCTTATTCGATTCGTTCAAGACTGGAGATTGTAATTGCAATAGCGGCTCCGAATTTCTCAACGTCCGTATCTGGACTACTCTTGTCAAGTAGGCGCAACTCTCCTGTCTTCTTTTTCTGAAAATTCTATTCAGAGTACTGCTGCGGTTTCAGGTTGCATGACTGGTCGACTGCACCCGTATCTCCGGCCTCTTAAGTGGAACTATTGTGTTCCGGGCCATGATGAATTTCGCGCGCGGGGGGCCAACCGAGAAAGACGGCCTCAAAAGGGCCACGGACGTTGTCGGCCTATCCCCGCGCCGGTCCGACCGGTGCGTCATCAACTCGATCACATCGCAGTTCGCTGAAAGGATATTCGATCCCTGTGTCAGGCCGCCTTGCGGTCGGCCTGATACTGGGACCCACGTTTCCAGACGGCCCAAACCGTGCGGGCCAGCTTGTTGGCCAGCGCCACCGTCGCCTTATTGTGACTGCGGGTTTTGTGAATCCGAAGACCCCATTGCTGGAGCGGTGACGGTTTCGCATTCCGCCGGTGCGCGCTCCACAACAGAGAGCGGTCGCCGTGGATCAACAGCATCCGGAGATAGGAATCCCCGCGTTTGCTGATTCTCCCCAGTCGCCGTCGCTCTCCACTGGAACGCTCCCGGGGTGTGAGTCCCAGGTAGCTGGCAAAGCGGCGGCAAGAGCCGAAGCGGTGAATGTCGCCCACAAAACCCACCAGCGCCGTGGCGGTTAACAGGCCGATTCCCGGAATCGTTTGGAGACGCGCCACATCCGGTGTTTGTTGGGCCAGTGCCTTCAGTTGTTCTTCCACCGACCGCATGTGCGCTTCCAGTTCACGTATCTCTTCACAGACCTGGTGAAACATCTCCCGAACGACACTGGGGATCTCCACATCCGCGTCTTCGATCAACCCCATCACTCCCGGCACCAGATGATGCGCGCCAGTAGGTATAACGCAACCAAACTCCCGGAGCAGTCCCCGAAGCGTGTTGATGCGCGACGTGCGCGTCTCCATCCACCCCAACCGCAGCCGGTGCAACGCGGTCAGTTGCTGCTGCGCTACCGTCTTGACCGGTACCGGATAGATTGCGCTGTTGCGATCCGCCTCTAACATTCCTTTCACATCCGTCCGGTCGTTCTTGTTCCGTTGCACGTAGGGCGCCACATACTGCGGTGAGATTAACTTGACTTCGTGTCCCAGCTTCTCGATCTCCCGCCCCCAGTAGTGCGATGACCCGCACGCTTCCATCACCACCGTCGCTGGTTCCTGATCCACGAAGAACTCCAGCAATTTCGCCCGACTCAAACGGACGCTCTGATCGACATGCCCCGGTTGCTCTGAAATCCCAATCTCAAAAACATTCTTTGCCAGATCCACTGCGATCGTCCTATCCTTCATCTCGGACTCCTTTTTGTTAACACGCTCACGTGTTTAGCCCGCACCATGCGAGGCTCAAAGTGACTTTGGCACTTTGATGCCGTTTAAGTCACCCAAGAGGAGTCCATCTCATCAGGAAGATGATTTGTCGGGACTTGAGAATCATTTTCGGGGTCGTCTAAGGGATTGGAACCCGTTCCTTCAGTTCTTCAAACCAGTTTGTGACAACTTCCAACACTCCTGGCCTAGATAGTTCGTAGTTCAGAACGACAAACGACTGACCATCGGACGAGGTCTGGCAAATACGGCGTGGCATTGGGGTAACCGCGTAGTCTGGCTAACCCACGACCTTGGGGCACCTCCGCTAGTTTCCGTTCAAAAAGGATGAGTTCGAACAGCATGTCACCAATGTTCTCGGGCAAGTGTCGAAGGACACCAGGTCTGAACGGACCGCACCCAACCTCGCCAGCCTTGTGGTCTTCCGTGGTTATCTTTCCGTCTGGATCTGTGCTGTTCCCGTGAAACTCTGTCAAAAAGACAGCGCACGTGCCAAACGGGTGTTCATGCATGACCGACTTCTCGCCGGGACCATAGGTGACACGAAGTACACGAATGGTCGCGTCCTCGTAGACAACTTTGTAGTGGTCTGAATCGACCTGAGCTGGATCTTGGGCTGCTGCTGGAAACGAGACCAGGAAGACAAACGCTGCAATTGTAGCAACTTTCATTGGAAATCTCCGAGGAGCGCGACGATCTCACAGTGGCCGAGTTTGGTGCCAGATTCCATCGTTTTAGAGTGTTGCTAATTGAACCGTGAAAAACTTGGTAAAGAATACTAAGGGAGGGGTTTGTAAGCAATCAGAAGGTCAACGCTCGTATTTTGGCGAATTCTCAACGTCCGCGAAGATTTATCGGGCGTTGAGAATCATTTTCACGGCTGAGCGCGACCGCGTACTAGCAGCCCGTGGCAGAAGTGAGATTCTCTGACACAGTCGTAACGTCGGATTCGATAGCCACGTTGGGCTCGATATCCAGCTGACGGAGTTCATGATGCGTTTGAAGCGCCATCTGGACGCAGAAGAGCACGATTTGAGCGGCAAAGTATGCCGCAGACCGGTCCTGCAGGCTCCGTGGCGTGCCCTGCCCGAACTTCTGGCGCAGGATCAACGCCAGGTTCAAGGCCGCGTAGTGAACCAGGATCCGTTTCAGGATATTTTCCCGTCCTCGAAGGTGAACCCGTCGCATGCCGCCGGTTTCCAGACCGTGAGCGAAGGGTCGTTCCAGCATCATGCCGCGATGCCGCAACAACTCCTTGCCGCGTTCTCCACGGATTCGACGGCGATTGGCATAGACAGCCTGTTGTTCGTCCGGCTTGTTCTTCCAGCGGCGACGGCCCCGATCCGGTTCCGAGATGTAGGTGCGTATCCCCAATTCGCGAAGATCGACCATCGTTTCGTTGCTGTGATATCCCTTATCGGCGACGACTTCAGAAAACCAATCTTCTCGAATCTGCGCTTCGGTTTTCGGGTTGCTTGCCAGCTTCTCCATGTTCTCGGCCGTGCGGATCAACGTCTCTTTGATTGTCGTCGTATCCCCGGTGGCAGCACCCTGAACCGTCACCCCCAGCACGACGCCGGTCTTCATATCCACAGCGTGTTCCAGCTTGTGAGCCAAATGCGTGCGGCCGTCTTTCATCTTGGTGATCTGCGCATCCGCGTTGTCGGGATGCACCCAGTCGTCGTTCGATCCCTTCTTCGGCCGTTTCCGGTCCAGTCGCGCCAGTTCGGCTCGTGTCGGCGTTTCAATGCCCGAAGCGTGGGCCAACTCCTTCAGAAAGTCCTCATAACTGTTCCTGGTGTCTCGCCGCACGATCGACCGCATTGCCGCGTTCGCTTCCAGCGTCGTCGCGTCCACGCCAACCGTCTTCCCGTCGATCAACCCGTGCCCGGCCAGCCGCTCCAGCATCCAGTGGAACACCTGGGCATGGGTTTCCAGATCGATCAGCCGGCGTGTCCGCGACACGCTGGAATGATCCGGGGTACCATCGGTCAGCCCAATGCCCAGAAACTCCCGCAGGCTCAGCGAGTCGGCACACCGCCAGGCGATGCCGCGTTCCGAGTCAATCCCTTCGAAGTAGCCGACCAGCAGCATCCGAAAGTACACACCCGGCACGACACCGGGCCGACCCATCACCGGGGCGTAGAACTTCTGGCAGGCTTCTTCAACAAACGGGTCGAATCCGTCTTCTTCCAGAATCCGGTTCACCCGTTCGTAGAACACGTGTCCTTTGGTCCGCGGCAACTCCTGTGTCGCGATCCACAGCGATTCCTGGCGTCGTCTCTTTCGTCCCATGCCCATATCCCGTCCTCCTTCACTCATCATTCTTCGCGATACGGTCGCATCGGGTCCGTTTGAATCTGTGAAGTGGACTTTAACCACGGGCTGCTAGGGCACTGATCTAAAACGACGCCGGCGGCGCGGGGGACGGCGAGGCCACCGGGACCACACCCCCGGTCGAACTACTTACGCTTGAGTTGTCACTGCTGTTGTCCCCGTCGCCACCCCCACGCAGCAACCGGAGCTGTGTCTTCGTTAGGCTGTCAGGAAGCGGCGCATTCATAACAGGAGAGAGAAAACGTCGATTTCTGGCGTCGGTTTGCGTACCCGTAGATTAAGATATGGAGGCTCGATCGGCAGTGAAAGCTTTGATTCTCGATGGTTTCCTGCGACAAGCGATGTTCAGAAAATGCAGACCTGGCGTGAGGGGGATTGCACTCTTATTGGTGTTGGCTGCGACCCTCTTCTTACCCAAACCGGCGTCCGCACAGGGTGGACCTGGATTTCTGTTTGCTCAGCCTCGCGCTTCGGTTGGCGCGAGGTTTGGCTACAGCTTTCCCGCGGTGGGTAGTGACCTATTTGACTTCACTCGTCAACAGTTCACCCTCGACGACAGCGACTTCCGAAGTCCCTACCTTGGAGGCGAAGTCGCGGTGCGCGTGGCTGAACGCGTGGACGTTGTCGTCGACTTCGGCTGGGCTCGCAGTAAGAGTTCCTCCGAATACCGTGATTTCGAGGATCTGGACGACCTACCGATCGAGCAGGAAACGACATTCGAACGGATATCGATGGTCTTTGGCGCGAAGTACTACCTCACGTCGCGCGGCCGGGCTGTCGGGCAGTTTGCGTGGATTCCAAGTCGGATCACGCCGTTCGTCGGTGCGGGTGCAGGCGTGATGTGGCATGAGTTCGCACAAGTCGGTGATTTCGTCGACTTCGATACCCTCGATGTCTTCGCCGACCGTCTCCTGACGTCGGGCGCGTCGCCGATCATGGACGCGCGTCTGGGAGCCGACTTTTCGATCAGCCGCCGCGTGGTCCTCGTGGGCGAGGCGAGGTATAATTTTGGAAGCGGTTCGACCGGCGGCGACTATGTCAGTTTCGCCGATACCGACCTGTCGGGTTTCAAGCTAGTATTGGGCGTTTCGTTCCGCTTATAGTCGGAGAACGGACAGGACCAAAATGATGAAGAGACTTGGACACAGCGTTGGAATCCTCGGAATCGGCGCGCTGTTGGCAGCCGCTCTCGCACTGCCGGTCGACGCCCAGCAGATCCACCCGTGGCAGGCGTTCCTCGGTTGCTGGATGCCTGCCGACCAAGGAACCGGGGACGGAGTCCTGTGTTTCCGGGCGGCCGGCGACGCCGTCGAAGTGACCAGCGTCGTTGCCGGTCAAGTGACCTCCACCGAGCTCCTCGTGGCAGATGGCCAGCCCAGGACCGTTCTGACGGACGGCTGTACCGGCTCCAAGACGGTCGAGTTCTCATCGGATGGCCGTCGCGCCTTTACCAGTTCGGGCGTTGCGTGTGCGGACGACACCCGCTCGAGTTCGGGCGTGATGACGTTCGTCGCGCCAAACCGGTGGGTTGATGTGCGCTCGATCGAAATCGGCGGAGAACACGTCTCCTGGTTGCAGGAATACCACCCGGTCGACCGGGAGTGGTTCGTCGAGCACGCCATCGAGGATCCGTCGGCGTCGGACTTCCTAACTGTGCGGCTGAGGCGCGCGCTGGCCGCTCAGCCGATCGGGACCGGCGAGGTCGAAGAAGCAGCGTCGCGGGTTGGGGCGGGTGCCTTGCAAATGTGGGTTGCGGTCCAGCCGGCGGAGTTCGATCTTGGCGCTGATGAATTGGTGCGCCTGGTCGACAGAGGTGTTCCGGAGTCTGTGATCGACGTGATGGTTGCCGCGTCTTACCCGGATCGCTTCGTGCTGTCTCTCGACGGTACCACCACGGTAGCCGAGGGGGAACCCGACCCAGCCGGTGTGCCGTTTGCCGGCCTGTATCGCGGCGGGTTTCGGAGCTACTCGTTCGATCCATTCTTGATACCCCGATTCTACCCCTACGGTCCATTCGGGTATCCGGACTCCAGGTACCTCTTTGGCTCGGGCGGGTTCTACACTTATTCCGGTTACGTTTCGGCCCCCATTGTCGTCGAACCGCGCACTCCTTCCTCGCAGGGCAGAATGGTCAACGGCCAGGGTTACAGCCAAAATCCCTCGTCTCGATCTGCAGGGTCCGTCGGCGGTGGTTCGTCCTCGTCGTCCTCGAGCGGAAGTTCCTCATCTGTGAGTTCATCGACCGTGGGAGGTTCCTCATCAAGCGGGAGTTCTACGTCTGGGACTTCGACCGGCCGAACCGCAAGGCCGCGGAATTGAAGGTCGCACTCGCGATGCCGATGATTCCGGGGTGGATATCGACGGGCAATCAACTCACCCAGAGAGCGGGAGACGGGGATCGAACCCGCGACGTCGGGCAGGAAAGCGTACGATTTCGGGCCAGACGGCTTCAGACTCATTTGCGGTAGTGCCCTAAATGGACCCGTATTGAAAGGGTCTTCGTGCAAATCCACTTTGGAGCATAGGCGACTATACATTCATGTGGACCTGCCTAGACGGCTCCGAGGAGAGATACTGACGAGATTTGAGTGAACTTGGACAGCGAATCAGGCGCACGCTACTCCACTGCCACCCGTTCCTTCAGTTCTTCAAACCAGTTCAGGACGATGGGGCGACGAAGAGAGGGCGGGGCGATGAATGATCCAACAGTTTGACCGGCCAGCCGTGGATGTGAATTTCGGGATCAATCGATTGCGCCGACGGTTTCAACCCGCAACTCCGGATGTTCGGCAGGGAGTCCCACGCGATACCAGATGAACGGGAACAGCGGGTTGGGCAGCCAATACATCCATCCCAGGTTTTTGAACTTACCTCTTTCCTTCAGGTCCAGGTCCAGCCAAACGTAAAGAAACTTGTAGGGGCAGAAGCCAGGGATGAAGTTAGCTTTGAACCGCTCGGTGCGAAGGTACTTGCGGCCGATGTAGTAATTCCCCTCGAAGGGCGTGATCCCCCAACCGATCGGACCTTCTGCCAGGACGACCCCGGAGTCGCGATGAGTGATTCGAATCCGCTTGCGTGCCATCGATCCTCTAGTTCCATGCTAAATGTTCGTTAGATTCATTCTGTTTCTCATCATTCAAACTCGTTGTTGCGACACCGTTTGCTTAGTCCTAAGACGGGTGCCTTCCGGTTGCAATTCGTATTCTGACTCGTCAATGAGTGCAGCGGACCGACAGATTCTTACAAACTCGATAGCAGAACATTCGGAAGCGAAGACTTGAAACGGAGATCGACGATCCAGGATTCGCGGAGCTGCTGCTAATACAGACTCCATCGTGCCACGCGAAAGAGTCTCGGAGTTGAACGCGCCGAATTCTCAACGTCCGTATCTGGACTACTCTTGTCAAGTAGGCGCAACTCTCCTGTCTTCTTTTTCTGAAAATTCTATTCAGAGTACTGCTGCGGTTTCAGGTTGCATGACTGGTCGACTGCACCCGTATCTCCGGCCTCTTAAGTGGAACTATTGTGTTCCGGGCCATGATGAATTTCGCGCGCGGGGGGCCAACCGAGAAAGACGGCCTCAAAAGGGCCACGGACGTTGTCGGCCTATCCCCGCGCCGGTCCGACCGGTGCGTCATCAACTCGATCTCATCGCAGTTCGCTGAAAGGATATTCGATCACTGTGTCAGGCCGCCTTGCGGTCGGCCTGATACTGGGATCCACGTTTCCAGACGGCCCAAACCGTGCGGGCCAGCTTGTTGGCCAGCGCCACCGTCGCCTTATTATGACCGCGGGTTTTGTGAATCCGAAGGCCCCATTGCTGCAGCGGTGACGGTTTCGCATTCCGCCGGTGCGCACTCCACAACAGAGAGCGGCCGCCGTGGATCAACAGCATCCGGAGATAGGAATCCCCGCGTTTGCTGATTCTCCCCAGTCGCCGTCGCTCTCCACTGGAACGCTCCCGGGGTGTGAGCCCCAGGTAGCTGGCAAAGCGGCGGCAAGAGCCGAAGCGGTGAATGTCGCCCACAAAACCCACCAGCGCCGTGGCGGTTAACAGGCCGATTCCCGGAATCGTTTGGAGACGCGCCACATCCGGTGTTTGTTGGGCCAGTGCCTTCAGTTGTTCTTCCACCGACCGCATGTGCGCTTCCAGTTCACGTATCTCTTCACAGACCTGGTGAAACATCTCCCGAACGACACTGGGGATCTCCACATCCGCGTCTTCGATCAACCCCATCACTCCCGGCACCAGATGATGCGCGCCAGTAGGTATAACGCAACCAAACTCCCGGAGCAGTCCCCGAAGCGTGTTGATGCGCGACGTGCGCGTCTCCATCCACCCCAACCGCAGCCGGTGCAACGCGGTCAGTTGCTGCTGCGCTACCGTCTTGACCGGTACCGGATAGATTGCGCTGTTGCGATCCGCCTCTAACATTCCTTTCACATCCGTCCGGTCGTTCTTGTTCCGTTGCACGTAGGGCGCCACATACTGCGGTGAGATTAACTTGACTTCGTGTCCCAGCTTCTCGATCTCCCGCCCCCAGTAGTGCGATGACCCACAGGCCTCCATCACGACTCTCGACGGTTCCTGATCCACGAAAAACTCAAGAAACTTCCCTCGGCTCAGACGGCACGTCTCCTTCAAATGTCCGGGCCGCTCTGAAATCCCAATCTCGAAAACATTCTTTGCCAGATCCACTGCGATCGTTCTATCCTTCATCTCGGACTCCTTTTTGTTAACACGCTCACGTGTTTAGCCCGCACCATGCGAGGCTCAAAGTGACTTTGGCACTTTGATGCCGTTTAAGTCACCCAAGAGGAGTCCATCTCATCAAGAAGATGATCTATGAAAGAGGATGTCAAGAGAAACAGCTCCCCGATGGCCGGCCAGACGGACACTTTTGTCGTGACAGCCAGCCCCTCTACCGTTATGTGAAGCCCGGGTTCCGGCAATCCGCAGCGAAATCGTACATCTTTAAGACGGTCGATTCAGAAACTGAACAGCATATGGGACGGCATGTGCCGACCATGGATCTATCTGAGCCTCGAAGGCTATCGCTGTTTCAGGTCGTGCGAGGGGGGATAGAGATTTAAAAGTGTCCTCCGGACGTATCCAGGAACCACATCTTGAGCAGATCCTCACCCTCGATCCTCAGTTGTTCCGACTCCGTCTAACGACTCAGTACGGCGATACCGGTCACGGATCGAAACAGCTTATGTGGTCATCCAGCTCAGTTTCTTTGGATCGAACGATTCTCCTTTCTTCCAAAGCGTCAGCACCAGCGCGGCGATCTTGCGGGCCAGAGTGACCCGCGCCATTTCCTCCCGCATCCCACGCTGCTGGAGACTCTCCAGATAAATCCGATACGGCTCGCTTTGTTTTCCCGATGCCGCGGCTGAGAAGAACACCGACTTCAATCGCCGGTTGCAGTTCTCATTCAATCCGCGCGTGGCCACCGGTTTCCTCCGTCGCACCACACGTCCACTCTGCATCTCATACTCCGCGCTCATGTGGGTCACCACACCCGGGCCACTGTAGCTCCAGAACTGCGGTGTCGTGCGGAATCGGTACGGCGTGTCCCTGTTGGCCTGTTGTGCCCTCCCGACACAATCTGCACCGCCTCCAGCCCTCCCGATGCCGACCTTATTAAGGAAGGTCGCTTCCGCAGAAATTCCCGGTGTAGTCTGGGGGGTACTGTAAGGTTGAGCCTGTTCGCCGTGTTTTCGCCACCCGCCACCGCCTCTAAGTCATTGATACCTGGTGTCGGCTCCTGCGAACTCCGCCCTCAAAACGACCAGATTCTCCTCAACTTGACAGTACCGCCGGGCGCGCGAAAATGTTTGATAAATTGAGGTATAGTACCGGCTCAAGATCAAGAAACCGGAGGTTTCCCGTGAAAAAATATGCATGTTGGTTCGTGGCCCTGTTGGCGTCGCTCAGTTCTGGTTTTTCCCAAACGGCTAACCACGAATACGAACTCGTCCCGTTCGCTGCTCCTCCGTCCGGACAGGAAATCTGGAATCTCGCGAGGTCGGTAGCCGTAGACGGGACAGGATCCGTTTTCATTTTTCGGGGTTCCGAGCCGTCAGTCCTCATCTACAACCGTGCAGGACAACTGCAGAAGGCCTGGAACCTACCGGATGGGAACAACGTCGATATCAACAGCATCGAAGCCACCCCGCTCCGGGTTGGCGCGGATGCGTTATATCCGGACGCTCATAGCATCGGATTCGATCGCGATGGGTTCTTATGGCTCACGGAGAGAAGCAGGCACGTCGTTTATAAGTACACCATGGACGGAAAACCGGTCATGACTCTCGGTAAGGACGGTGTGGCCGGGGACAGCGCTTCCCCAGATGCGTTTAGCCGCCCGAGCGATGTTGCTATAGGCGCTAATGGAGACATATTCGTTGCAGACGACGGAAATTTCCGAGTCGTGAAATTTTCGAAGGATGGACGGTTCCTGCAGATCATCGGAGGTGTAAAGGGAACGGGTCCCGGCCAGTTCGGTGTTCCTCACGCCCTTGCCTTTGATTCCAGGGGTCGCCTGCTTGTGGTCGATCAACATCAAGACGAAAAGGGACAATCACGGGTTCAGATTTTCGATCAAAGTGGAAAGTTTCTCGAGCAATGGAAACTGGAAGGAGATCAACCGACTGGAATTGCTGTTTTGCCCGACGATACGGTCTACGTCTCCGACACCAACGGCAATTCAATAACCGTTTTCAAGAATGGAAACGTCATCGAAATGATGAAAGATTTACCGATCCGGCCACACATGCTTGCATGGGATAACGTAACCAGCACGCTTTACATGACTGAACCCGAGGGCGAAAGCACTCGTCCTGGCGGGGTGGTTCTGAAGATGATGTTGAATTAGCGGACCTCTCCTCGCCCGGGTCGGCGGTCACTTCTTTGGCCGGTTTTGCCGGCCACCGGTCCCATCTCCCAGGTGGCGCACCGCGATCACGTAGAGTTCTCCCAAGCGTCAGGAAGGACCGGACACGAGCTGGTCCGCCAAAGACTTTGATCGCAACTTCACGGCCAAGCTTGGTGTCCCGCGCACGCCACACTTCTCCCATTCCACCCTTACCGAGAAGGGTCAGGATCTTGTAGTGGCCCAGTTTGGTGCCGGATTTCATGTTTAAAGTGTTCGACTGAAAGAATCGTGAAAATCTGAGTAAAGAATACTAAGGCAGGGAGTTAGGCGCTATCAAATTCTCAGGTCCTGATAAACGATGCCGGCTCAACCGGTCGATGCAACACATGCGTTAAATCGTTCGGCCGGAGTCTGAAACCCCAGCGTTTGACGAGGCCGTCTATTGAGCTTCGCTGCAATCATATCCAGATGCTGCTGAGAGTGAACGGATAAGTCTGTTCTTTTTGGGAAATAGTGTCGAAGCAGACCGTTCGTGTTTTCATTCGAGCCCCGTTGCCATGGACTTCTCGGATCGCAAAAGTAGACGGCAATGTCGGTGGCCAGAGTGAACCGTTTGTGATCGGCCATCTCCAGACCGCGATCCCAGGTCAGTGATGGGTAGAGTTCCCTCGGTAGTTGATGCGCGTGTTCGATCAACGCGTTGATGACAATTTCGGTTTTCTTGTTAGGAACTTTTGCCAGCATCACATAACGGGAGTGACGTTCGACCAACGTTGCAATGTAGGTGTTGTTCGAACCCGCTATCAGATCCCCTTCCCAATGACCGGGGACGGCACGATCTTCGACCGAAGCCGGGCGCTCACGGATCGAGACCATGTCTTCGTTTGTTCCCTTTCCATGGCCTTTCCGGCTCGCTTTTGCGGATCGGCGGATCGTGCGTCCCGAGCGCAGATACTGAACGAGTTCTTTCTTCAAAGCCCCGCGGGCCTGGATGAAAAGGCTGCGATAGATCGTCTCGTGTGACACCTGGAGCGACTCGTCGTCCGGATATGTGTACTTGAGCCACCCGGCGATCTGTTGGGGAGCCCAATCGTCGGCCAGCTTCTCTTCAACCCGTTGCCGGAGTCGTGGACACTGGGCCAGACGACAGGGCTTTCGACGGTGCGCACGTTCCCAGGCCCGCTCGTCCGCAACCGATGCTCGATCGTTATCATAGCCCCCGTTGCGGGCAATCTCCCGGCTCACTGTCGAAGGTGCACGACCGAGCACGCGCGCAATCGAGCGGATCGATCGTCGGGCCGCAATGCCTCTGGAAATCTCCTCGCGTTAGGCCAGACTCAGCGCCCGCGCCGAACGACAACGCGGGCGCGGCCGGATGCCTCCATAGACGGCCAGTTGCCCGTGAATTGTCGATCCACCTCGATCCAGTACACGTCCGATCTCTTTAGTCGATTTCCCTTCCTGCCGCAGATTCCATATCTTCACGACCTCGGCTGCTGTGAACCATCGCCGCTTCCTATACGTCTTCTTCTTTCGTTTCTTGGGGATACACTTCACCCCTCCTTTCATGTGAAGTGTTGCATTGAATGGTTGAGACCACCCCGACGTATTGCCAACCTACAAGCACTCCACGCGCAAGGGGCATGCCCGCATTTTGAAGAAACACCTGATCCCTGCGTTTGGAGATCTTCAGCTGAAGGAATTGACCACGGAGCGAATCCAACGTTTTGTCGCTGACCGAATCCCGATTTACGCACCCAATTCGCTCGATCATTACCACAACGTCCTAAGTACGATTTTAGGAAAAGCGGTTCTGTGGGGATACGTCTCAACAAATGCAGCCCATGGCGTCCGCCTACCACGGTTGAAGCCAGTTACGGTTCCGTGGGTATTTACAGTTGGGGAGGGTGAAGCGCTCCTCGAGTCGTTGGATTCCGATCATCCGGCGCATTTCATCGTGAGTCTTGCGCTG
Organism: Terriglobia bacterium; assembly: GCA_965218085.1. Lineage (GTDB taxonomy): Bacteria > Acidobacteriota > Terriglobia > 20CM-2-55-15 > 20CM-2-55-15. Next base: position 3,557,421 of record CBDCKF010000002.1, read on the forward strand.
CTCACGGGATTCCGGCGGTCGGAGTTATTCGCTCTGCAGTGGGGGGATTTTGATCCGGTGGCGGGCCAGTTGATCATTCGCAGATCGGTATATGACGGAGTGGTCGGTGAAACGAAAACAACATCGAGTAATCGAGCGTTTCCTCTGTCCGGTGCGGCCATCGACCTGCTCACCAGGTGGAACCGGAGGCTGCATTGGACGGTCGATGCCGATTGGATCTTTTCCTCGCCGTTGAAGCGGGGCACTCGGAGACAGTCGCAGCGAATACTGCGCGACCACGTTTATCCAGCCTCTAAGCGTCTCGGGCTGAGACGGCCCGGTTGGAGGACGTTTCGGCGCACCTTCGCCAGCTGGGCCCACGACAGGGGCGTTCCCAGCAAGGTCCTAGCGCAGCTCATGGGTCACACCAACGTGTCCACGACCATGAACGTTTATACCCAGGTGCTTCCAGAAGCCGCGCAGCGGGCCATGGACGGCCTGGGTGATGAGTTATTGGGCGGTTTGTTCGCCGATAGTTCGCGAACAAACCAATACCTCAACTGAAGCTGATGGTGCAACCGCAACGAAGACTTAGACTTTCCTGTAATGAGCCGTACTGGACTCGAACCAGTGACCCTCTGCTTAAAAGGCAGATGCTCTGCCAACTGAGCTAACGGCCCGTCGTTTGAACGTCCTTATCCTAGCGCAGGAATCAAGGGAAGGCACGTGGGGATGGTCGGGAATTTCCAGTACAGTGCCGGGTGTCCCTCTCCCTTGACTTAAGGTACTTCGAGCGTCTCTTCCCGTTCCGGGCCTGTCGAGACCAGGCTGATCGGTCGTTCCATGAAGTCGGAAAGAAAGCGGACGTAGTCGCGGGCCCGTTCGGGAAGGTCGGACCACTCGCGCGTTCCTGCAATGGAGGTTTTCCATCCCGGCAAAGATTTATAGACCGGTTCGACCTGGGCCAGGATGTTTGCATCAGCAGGGAACTCATCGATGGGCGTTCCCTTGTAGGTGTAGCCTACAGAGACCGGGATTTCTTCGAAGCTGTCCAGGACGTCGATCTTTGTCATGGCGACGGACTCCATGTCGTTGACCATGATTGAATAGCGCGCCCCCGCCCCATCAAACCAACCGCAGCGTCTGGGCCGTCCCGTAGTGGATCCGTACTCGTCCCCTTCTGAGCGGAGACGTTCACCAGTCGTGCCATTGGCCTCAGTGGGAAACGGTCCACCGCCGACCCGTGTGGTGTAAGCCTTCATGACGCCCATTACAGAATGAATGTGCTTTGGAGCGATCCCCAAGCCGCTGGGGATGCCGCATGCGGTCGAGCTTGAAGACGTGACGTAGGGGAATGTTCCGTGGTCAACATCGAGCAAAGTGGCCTGAGCCCCTTCAAAAAGAATCCGTTTGCCGTCGGTCAGCATTCGATTCAGCAGCGTCGTTGTATCCGCGAACAGAGGCCGCAGGCGCTCGGCGTATTCCGCGTAGGCGTCGCAAATCGGATCGGGATCAATCTCCTGGGGATAGTTCAGAGCTTCGAGCGTCCGGTTCTTTTGTTCGACCTGTTCACGGATTCTGCCGCCCAGACTGTCAGGATTGATCAGGTCGCAGACTCTCAGACCGCGCCGGGCCATCTTGTCTTCGTAGGCTGGCCCGATTCCACGCGAGGTCGTTCCGATTTTCCTCTCTCCCATCTGGAGTTCCAGGGCGGCTTCCAATACCCGGTGATAGGGGAGGATCAAATGGCATCGGTTGGAAACGAACAAACGGCCCTCGATGTTGATCCCGCCTTCGGACAGTCCGTCGCACTCCTCGATCAGTGCCAGGGGATCGAGTACGACTCCGCTGCCGATGACACACTGCATTTCGGAACGAAAAATACCGGAAGGGATCAGGTGGAGGATGAATCGCTGGCTGCCAATCCGGATGGTGTGGCCAGCGTTGTGACCGCCTTGATAGCGCGCAACGACATCGAAGCGATCGGAAAGGATGTCGATGATCTTTCCCTTGCCTTCGTCGCCCCACTGCGCACCGACAACCGCAAGATTCTTGTTGTTCGACATGGTCAGATCAAGCCTGGGATTGGCCGGAGGTGGGTTACTCGGCCTCGAAATAGTAGCCGCAGTCCTCGTCGATTTCTTTCAAGTCCTGCGGGACCAGAGGGAAAACCCGGCATTGCGCGAAGTGTTCCCCGTAGATCTCACAACTGAACTGTCCGTCGTTTTCCTGGAGGAAAGGGCATTTCAACAGGATCTTGCAACATGCGCCGCAACGGGTGCATTCTCCCCTCCGCTTTGCGAGGAGTTGCTCGTTGTCGCGCGTGTAGACGTTGGAACGGATGAATCGGCGAATCTTTCCCTGAATCTGCAGTGCCCGAATTCGAACCTTGTCGGAGGCCGGGGCAGAGTCTGGCGTATTGAGGACTGGAAGTTCCACTAACTACTCCGCTGGAAAGGTTCGATCAGGAGAGATGCTTCGATATGGCGCCGACGATGGTGTCCTTGGGGACCGCACCCACGAGTTGTTCCTTGACTTGACCGTCCTTGAAAAGGAGCAAGGTCGGAATGCCTCGGATCTGAAAACGCGCTGACAGACTGCTGTTCGCATCCACATCGAGTTTGCCGACCTTGACCTTGCCTTGGTACTCCTCGGCAATTTGCTCCACCGTAGGTGCCAACGCCCGGCATGGACCACACCACGCTGCCCAAAAATCGATCAGCACGGGTACGTCGGATTTCTCAACTTCGTTTTCGAAGTTGGTGTCTGTGATTTCTACGGTATGAACTCCCATCAGTGTCTCCGGATTATGTTCAGGCACAAGCTCAGTACGTTAGCGGACGCCTCCGGAAATGTCAAACGGGTGTATCGCGTCGATCGCGGGGAGTGGATATCCGATTTTGCTTGTGGAAATGATCGGGGTAGGGCTTCAGGCCGAAATGTCGACTCTCACACCCTGTTCTTCGGACTCGACATGGCCATCGGGTTTGTAAAGCACTTCGTTGGAATACCTTGCATTCGGTTTGGTCTTCCGCCGCTTCGGGTTTTGCCTCCGACGGCCTCCGGAATTGCTTGCCGGTTGGATTCGGTGAATGTTGTCAATGGTCGCATTCGCGGTCGTCGGTACGATTGTATTGCTGTCCATGACAAAACCCTCCTTCCTGCTCAATGAATCGGCATCTGCCGGAGGGAACTTTAGGGTATATTCCCTGCCACAGTCACTCATGACCTTCAAGTCACACGAGGAGTCGGCCGCCGACTGAGGCCAGGAGTTTAAGTGTCGTTCAACAACCATCGGAATCTGCGTCCCGAGGGCATCGTGATCAGTGGCTTCGGTTGCCTGACCCCGACGGGAAACGGGCGGGAATCGCTGTGGACGGCTTTTCGGGAAGGGAAGAGCGGCGTGGCCCGGATCGAAAGCTTCGATCCGTCGCCATTCCCGGTGCAGATCGCAGGTGAAGTCCGGGGCGTGGATCCATTCGAAAACGTCTCCGCCAAAGACCGGCAACACGTCTCGCGAGCCGCGGCGCTCGCCATCGGAGCTACGCGTCAGGCGCTTCGAGACGCAAAGTTGGATCCGGCGGTTCTTGCCCTCAATGCCCGGCAGCAGATCGGTGTCATCCTCGGCAGCGGGGGTGGTGGTCTGGAGTTTACCGAGAGGCAGTATGGCCACTACTACCGGGAGCAGCTGAAAAAGGCCAGCGTATATGCGATTCCCACGTCCACGACCGGGACGCTCAGCAGCGAGGTTTCGATGGCCTTTGGACTTCACGGACCGAGCCACGTTGTGTCGACCGGATGCACCAGCTCGACCGACGCGATCTCTTATGCCTGTCAATCCATCCTGACCCGTCAGACCGACATCGTAATAACCGGCGGCGCCGACGCGCCTCTTGCACCTGGAATCCTCTCCGGGTTTTGCCTGATGCGCGCTCTCACCCAGAGGTGGAACCTGGACCCGGAAGCCGGTTCACGACCGTTCTCTCGAGACCGGGATGGTTTTGTCCTGGGCGAGGGAGCCTGGATTTATATCCTCGAGAGCGAGATTTCGGCCCGGGCGCGCGGGGCCCGGATCTATGCGGAGGTGGCCGGGTACGGTTCCACCTGCGATGCCTACCACCGGGTGCGGCTCGATGAATCCGGCGTGGAACCGGCGCGAGCCATGTCTCTGGCTCTCGAAGACGCCGGAGTCCAGGCCGAGGCTATGGACTACGTCAACCTCCATGGAACCTCTACCGTTCTCAACGATCGAATAGAGACCCGGGCGCTCAAGCTGAGCCTGGGCGCTGCGGCCTACCAGACACCCATGAGCGCTTCGAAGTCAGCGTTTGGCCATCCACAGGGAGCCAGCGGTGCGGCGGGTGTGAGTGCCGTGCTGTTTGCAATGGATGAAGGCTTGATTCCACCCACCCTCAACCTGCGGGATCCCGATGAGGAATGCGATCTCGACTACACGCCGCTGTCGGCGCGGAAAAGCCCGGTGCGATACGGTCTCGCCAACTGCATTGGTTTCGGGTCCAAAAATTCGGCCCTGGTCCTGAAGAGTCCCGATGCCTGATCTGTTCAAAAGAGTCGATACCGCGGAGATGATGGACGACCCGACGCGTGGGCCAGAGGAATTTCTGCGGGCCTACCGCGAGTTGGCAACAATCAACCGCTACCTCGGCGGAGTGCGCGCGGTCTGGCGTTTCCTCCCCGCTGGGACGGACGGTCTCCTATTGGATGTAGCTGCAGGCGCGTGTGACGTCGGGGACCGCTTGACCGAGAGCGGCCCCTGGCGGGTCATCGGACTGGATTTAAACCGCACAGGTCTCTCCCTTGCCCGGCGCAGCATTCCCGTGGTGGGCGACGCGTTCAACCTGCCCTTCGGAGACAACACATTTGAGTGCGTGACGGCATCGTTGTTTCTGCATCACCTCTCCGAAGCAGATTGTATTCGGGTCCTTCGGGGAATGTTCCGCGTTGCCCGCAGGCGAGTGATCGTTAACGATTTACACCGGGCACAGATTGCATACTGGTCGATCTTCACGCTGTCGCGCCTGTTCGGCAGCAGCCGGATGGTTCAAAACGATGGACCTCTGTCCGTACGCCGTGCGTTCCGGCCCGATGAACTGATCACAATCGCACGCCGCGCCGGATTCGAGGGGCGGGTGCACCGTAGTTTTCCCTATCGGCTTGTGTTGGTTATCGATAAACAGGGGAAGAAATAGAGGGAAAAGAGAAGCAGCATAGGGGCAGAGGATCAGGTTGAACACACGCCTTGTTCTTCGTTCGATCCGATCTTTGTTTTCCACTGACGCCTCGACTCCGTCTCGTTGTCCACCCGCAGCGAGGAACGCTGCGGGTTCTTCAGGGAAGAAGCCAAGTTTCCGCTTGTCCCCCAAGAGGCCCTGTCATCATTGATGATGACGGAGGTCGACGGTCGTTCGGACAGGATGTCCGAATGAACGACCGGCGAAATCCGGGACTGGAATTCAAACTGACCCGCTAAGTGAAAGTAGAGAGACAAATAAAAACAGCATAAGAGACGCATTGCAGAAAAAAACGAAAGAACAAATCAGCCGGTACCAGGTGCTGATTATTGGCGGAGGCCTCGCGGGTGCGGCCGCTACGATCGGTTTGAGGAGGGCCGGCGTGGATGCCCTCGCCCTGGATCGGGATCAATTTCCGCGACGGAAGGTGTGTGGGGGGTTTCTGTCCCCGGGCGCTATACGATGCTTGGATCATCTCGGTGTCCTCCCCCGGGTGCGGTCTGAGGGTGGGGTTCGGGTGAAGCGTGCCCGCGTCCGGCTGGGAAGGCGCGATATCGATATCCCATTTGACGAGCCTGGACTGGGAGTTTCCCGGGAACGCCTGGATCAAATACTGGCGATCGCGGCGGGTGTCTGCTCCGGACATTTCGTGGAACGCGTAGAGCCTTTGAAAAAAGGATTTCGTGTTCACGGCACCGCTTCCGAAGGTCGAACTTTTCAGTTGGACGCCGACATTGTGATCGATGCGGCGGGGAAGATCAGTCGATTCACCCGGAGGCGGACAGTTTCCCAATTCGGCGTCCAGTACTACGAACAGCGCCCAACGGACTCCACTCTGGAATTTTCTTTCTTCGAGGGCGGATACGGCGGTTCGGTATCCGTAGAGGGCGGACGGACCAATACCTGCTTTCTCGTGGATAAAACCCGCGTCGCGGCCTACCTCGATCGCGAAGGGTGCATCGTTACCGGATCTGTGGGATACACTCGGACACGGGGCCCATACCTTTCAGTTGGGGATGCCGGGGGCATGATCGACCCGTTTTGTGGTGAAGGCATCCGCCACGCACTCGAGTCGGGACAGCTGGCCGGTCAAATTGTTTCCGAAGGAATTGACCGAGGGCACTCATATGCGGCTATCCGCGAATCCTACGATCGTGGCCGCACCCAAACGTGGCGAAAAAAGCGGGCTCTGGGTTCCATATTGCGGTGGGTTTTGGATCACAGGCTGCCCAAAGGGGCTGCTTTCGCGCTCGGCGGGCGTTTTCCCGATGTGGGAAGAACAGTTCTCGATCAACTCTGGAAGTAGTCCGCGCCCCCAGAGGCCGGTGGTGAAAGCCGGCGCGGGATGTCCCCTGTTTCAAGCGATGTTCTACTTGCTCTGACGTCATGGCAGACCGACACGCCTCGCAATCAGGATGATTGCGAGGAATGCCCCTCGTTCAGCCCAACGCGTTTGACCGGACAGAGGGTCATGTCTCGCGAGCACCCGCGCTCGACTTTCAAAAGGGGCTTCGCAGCCCTCCCTGAAAATGGACATCGTTCTCTACATCCTTTCATTCTTATCGATAGTCCAAGGGCTGATATTTCTGAGAGATGGTCGTCGAAATCTCAAGTATGCCTTAACTTATCGTAGCCCCCGGGTCTCTGACCGATCCGTTGTCGTATTCTGTCCCGTAAAGGGAGCGGATGCCGATCTAAAAGCCAATATTGACTCGTTGCTGGGGCAGTCCCACACCGCCTATCGGGTCGTCTTCATAGTGGATTCAGAGGCGGATCCGGCAATTCCGATTCTCTCTGCCAGACTAAGGGGTGTCGGGGAAATCCGTGTCGCGGGTCACGCTCTCGGATCCGGACAAAAGGTCCACAACCTGATCCATGGGGTTCTCAACGCAGGAGATGCGAGCGACACCTATGTGTTTTGCGATGCGGACGCACGGTTTCCCTCAGATTGGCTGAGGAATCTCGTCTCGCCCCTGGAAGACCCGGCGATCGGTGCCACGACGGGTTACCGCTGGTATGTGGCCGCTCGCTCGAGCCTTCCAACACGGATCCGGTCGGCATGGAACGCAACGGTCGTTGGTTTTCTGGGGGCCCATTCGAGGAACTTCGTCTGGGGAGGATCCACAGCGATACGGCGCGCAGTTTTCGAAAGTGCGGGGGTTATCGAGCGCTGGCAAGGCGCTTTGAGCGATGACTATGCCCTGACCGCCGCCGTCCGGCGGGCCGGGCTTCGAATCGTCTACGTGCCGACGTGTTTGATTGCTTCCTACGAGGGATGCACCTGGCGGCAATTGGTGGAGTTCACCACGCGCCAGATCCTGATCACCCGTGTTTACGCCCCGCGGATGTGGGCCTTCAGCCTCGTGACCTACACCTTATTCAATACAACGTTTTGGTGGCTCACGTATCGGATGTTTGGCGAGTGGAAATTCATCCTACCGTGGGCACTCATTTACTGCCTGTCTATTCTGCGAGCGAACCTGCGGTTGGTGGCCCCAGAGCGTATTTTACAAGATATCCCGATCGCAAGGCATCGTTGGTTTTATCGGCTCTCCCCCCCTCTGACCGCTTTGCTGTACGAGTGGAACTTTCTCCGTACGATCGTTGGCCGGCGTCTGGTCTGGAAGGGGATTGCCTACACGCTTGTCTCACCGAACGAAACGCGAGTGGAGGAGTGAGGTCGGGCTTCTCTTGTGCCTCACGTTAACAGCCAGTTTCCGACCGAAATGGGGAATTCGCTCGGTCGTTCATTCGGACATCCTGTTCGAACGACCGGCGACCCTCGCAATCATCCTGATTGCGAGGTCTATTGGGATCGGCCGAATATTGAAGTTGGCCCTAAAAGGATCCGCACCGGTTCGACGGTGCGGATGGACAACGAGGCGGTAGCCGAGGCGTCCAGAGTAAGAAGATAGTCGGATCGAGCAAGGACTCGCTCTACGAGTTCGTATTCCACACATCAGTAGGACACTATCCCTAACCCCCGAATGGTAGGGGGAGACGGGGCCAATCTGCTAGGATGGACCTTATGCCAGCAACGGTTAAACCCGTTCGGGTTCCTGATCTCGTGGCCATGAAACGAAGTGGCGACAAGATCACGATGCTCACCGCATACGATGCCACCATGGCCCGTCTCCTCGACGTTGCTGGCATCGATATCCTTCTTGTCGGCGACTCCCTCGGAATGGTTGTCATGGGTTATCAGACGACTGTTCCGGTGACATTGGATATGGTTCTTCACCACTGCAGCGCAGTCGTTCGCGGCACACGTCGTGCCCTGGTCGTTGCTGATCTGCCCTTTCTGACCTATCAGATCGACGAAGCGGAAACTCTGAGAAACGCGGGCCGGCTGATCCAGGACGGCGGAGCCGCGGCGGTCAAGATCGAAGGTGGTCATGCGGTCCTTGATTCGGCCCGTCGGCTTCGGGATGCAGGCATTCCGGTCATGGGGCATCTGGGATTAACGCCTCAGTCCGTTCATCAGATCGGGGGATTCCGACCTCAGGCCCAGACAGCCGAAGAGGGAGAAAGGCTCATCGAAGACGCCATTGCATTGGAGAGCGCCGGTGCTTTCACCATCGTCCTGGAGTCCATACCCGCAGAAATTGCCGGACGTGTGACAGCATCCGTTGCCATCCCAACAATCGGGATCGGCGCTGGTCCGGACTGCGACGGGCAGGTGCTGGTGAGCTACGACATGCTGGGGCTGTTCGAAGAATTTGTCCCCTCCTTTGTCAAGCAGTACGCCAAGCTGGGCGAAACCGTTAAGGAAGCCGCCCGGGCGTATGCCGATGATGTCCGGTCGGGCCGCTTTCCCTTGCCCCGTGGCCCAAAAATTCAGGTGGAGAAGCTCGGCGAGCGGAAGCGATGAACGTCGAAGCGTTTCGGACCGCGCGGCAGGTCCGTACGTATCTTGATCAATCACGCGGTAAGGGAAAACCCGTCGGACTTGTTCCTACCATGGGTGCGCTACACCAAGGACACGGCAGCCTGATTCAACTGGCCGTTAAAGAATGTGGGACTGTGGTCGTCAGCCTTTTCGTCAACTCGCTCCAATTTGGACCCGCGGAAGATTTGAAGAACTACCCGCGACGCTTTGACCAAGACCTGATCTTCTGCGAAAGGCTCGGTGTCGACGCGCTGTTTGCGCCCTCTGAGGAGGAAATGTATCCGAAGGGAGAACACACACTCGTTGAAGTGGGTCCGGAGGCCGAAGGCCTGTGCGGCGCATCCCGGCCAGGCCATTTTCAGGGTGTCGCGACAGCCGTTCTGAAGTTATTCAACATTGTGGAACCGGACCGGGCTTACTTCGGTGAAAAAGACATGCAACAGCTTGCCGTTCTCACCCGGATGGCACGCGATATGAATCTGTCAGTGGACATTGTGGCGGGTCCGACCCAACGCGAACCCGATGGCCTGGCCATCAGTTCCCGGAACGAGTACCTGAGTGCTGAAGAGCGCCAGACCGCTCCGGTCCTCTACCGGGCATTGCGCATCGCACGCCAACGCATCGGAGACGGAGACCGGGATCCCTTCGAGCCGAAGAACGCGGCGCTGAAAGTTTTGGGATTCGAACCGCGGGTGCGCGTTGAATATATCGAAATCGTGAATCCTGAGAACATGCAAGCCGTGGACGAAATCACGGGGCCGGTGCGTGCGGCCGGGGCGGTATGGATTAGAGACACACGCCTGATCGATAACGTCCTGTGCGAACCCGCAAATAAATCGCGACGGCGCCGGAAATGACAGTTGTGGCGGTCTCAGAAGAGACGGACAGCGGTGAAAGCGCGATCTTGAATGTACCGGCGTATTCGATTCGGGAGATCGATGGCCTCCGCCGAACAGCGTTAGCATCTCGAAACGGGATCAGTGCCGATCGTTTTTGTGAAGAGCTGTCAAGTTCAACGTATGTTAGGATATGTCGCTCTGAGATACAGAATGGAGAAGGAAAAGCTTTCCTGAAATGAGAAAGAAAAAGAAAAAAATCCGCGTGGCCCACAGTCCCGACTCTGACGACGCGTTTATGTTCTATGCGATGGCGACACGCAAGCTCGACACCGGAGACCTCAGCTACCATCACACACTCTCCGACATCGAAACATTGAATAAGAAGGCCCTGGACGGAGAGTACGAAGTCAGTGCGATCTCTTTCCATGCCTATGCATACATGGCCGACAAGTATGCAGTCCTCCGTTCCGGCGGGAGCATGGGCTCCAACTACGGTCCTGTGCTGGTCTCGGCCAAACCGCTGCGGCGCGATCGACTGGGCCGAAAAAAGATCGCGATTCCGGGCACCTTGACCACGGCATTTCTGGCGCTTCGACTTTTTTCACCCGAAATCACCTATGAAGTCGTGCCCTTCGACAAGATTCTGAATGTACTCTCCGACGGAGAATTTGACGCAGGACTTTTAATCCATGAAGGGCAACTCAACTATCGGGATCTCGGATTCCACAAGGTGATCGACCTGGGTGAATGGTGGCACGACAAGACCGGGTTGCCTCTGCCCCTGGGTGGAAATGTGGTTCGTCGCGACCTGGGTGCGGCCGTGATGAAGCAAATTTCACACGACATCGGAGCGAGCATCAAGTACGGCCTGGATCACCGGACTGAGGCCATGGAGTACGCTCTGGAATTTGCACGGGGTCTGGACCCCCAGCGGGTCGATCGCTTTGTCGGCATGTATGTGAACGAACTCACCCTGGACTATGGCGTTGCGGGCCGTAAGGCCATTCGCAGGCTCCTGAGGGATGGCCACAAGGCGGGGCTAATTCCAAAACCGCCACGTATCGAATTTGTTTGAACCCCGTCTCTCGATCCCTGATTCGATATGAATGAAGAGTCACGAAAACAGGAAGCCGAAGATGTTTTCGATAAGGCCTACCAGCTTCAAATGAACGGTGAGCTCGCCGCCGCCGTTGAGCTGTATAAACAATCGATTGCGACACACGCGACCGCAGAAGCCCATACTTTTCTGGGCTGGACCTATAGCCAGCAGGGGCGTCTCGACGAAGCCATCGAAGAATGTCGAGAGGCGATTCGAGTTGACCCCGCCTACGGAAACCCCTACAACGACATCGGCGCCTATCTCATGCAGAGAGGAGAAGTGGATGAAGCTATCGATTGGTTTCGCCAAGCTCTTGAAGCCCCACGGTATGAGAGCTACTGTTTCCCCCATATGAACCTCGGCCGTGCCTACGAGTGGATGCGGATGTGGGTCCGGGCGCTCGGAGAGTACCAACTGGCCGTCCGGGAAAAACCGGAATACAAACCCGCCCTGGAAGGCATCGCCCGTATTCGTGGCCTCCTTAATTGATTCAACCGGACCCGCTTTAGCCGGTTCAGGGAGAGGGTTCACGGCGGCTCCTTGGTAGAGGAAGCACCCGTATATAGGGTATATTTTTACCGATAACACAAGATATGGGCTTGAGGTAGACCTGATCTGTCCCCCACCGAATCTAGGGTTGGGAACGCGTCGGCCGATCCGGCGACTATCAGATTTTGGAGGGGACAGGCGATGAAAGAGGAGGTCTTGGCGGCGATGGTAGACGGGAACGGACATGTAACCACCGATAAAGGACTCAAATTCGAACGCCATTTCACCAGCGCCGAGGTCTCTCCCTACGACGCTATCGAATGGGAGTTCCGCACGGCTTCGATCGCCAGCGACACCGGCGGCGTCGTCTTTGAACAGCGTGATGTCGAGGTTCCCAAAGATTGGTCGCAAACGGCAACCAACATTGTTGCGTCAAAGTACTTTCACGGACTACAGGGCACTCCGGAACGCGAAACGAGTGTCAGGCAACTGATCTCCCGCGTTACGACAACAATGAAGAAGTGGGGATCTTCCGATGGCTATTTCTCATCCGAGACCGATGCGGATATCTTTCACGACGAGCTTTCCCACCTCCTTCTGAATCAGATGGTCGCCTTTAATTCCCCGGTATGGTTCAACTGCGGTGTCGAAGCAAAACCCCAATGCTCGGCGTGCTTTATCAATTCGGTGGAAGACACGATGAGCTCGATACTGAATCTGGCCAAGACTGAGGCGATGTTGTTCAAGTGGGGATCGGGCGCCGGGAGCAACTTGTCACCTATCCGCTCTTCGATCGAGACACTTTCAGGTGGCGGCATCGCTTCCGGACCCGTCTCGTTCATGAAGGGATTCGATGCCTTTGCCGGAGTCATCAAATCGGGTGGAAAGACACGCAGAGCTGCCAAGATGGTGATTCTGGACATGGATCACCCTGATGTCGTCGAGTTCATCAACAGCAAAGCTAACGAAGAAAAGAAGGCCTGGGTCTTGCTCGAACAAGGTTACAGCGGCGGTATAGACGGGGAAGCCTACTCTTCTATCTTCTTTCAGAATGCGAATCACAGTGTCCGTGTAACCGATAAGTTCATGGAAGCGGTTGTCAACGACGGCAAGTGGACCACGCATGCGGTGACGACGGGTGAGCCCGTCAACACTTACCAGGCCCGCGAGTTGATGGCGATGATCTCAGATTCCTCCTATATCTGCGGTGATCCGGGCATACAGTACGACACAACGATCAATCGTTGGCATACATGCAAAAACACTGCGCCGATCACGGCGTCGAACCCATGTTCCGAATACATGTTTCTCGACGATTCGGCCTGCAACCTGGCTTCGCTGAACCTGATGGAGTTTCGGCTGCCCGACGGCGGCTTTGACATCGAATCTTTCCGGTGGGCCGTTGCCGTAACGACTACCGCACAGGAAATCATCGTTTCTAATGCCGGCTATCCCACGGAAAAAATCGAAAAAAACTCCTACGACTTCAGACCTCTCGGCCTTGGCTACGCCAACCTGGGTGCGTTGTTGATGTCTTTGGGCATCCCCTACGACAGCGATCAGGGCCGCGACTATGCCGGCTCCATCACGGCGATCATGACGGGCCAGGCCTATTTGACTTCAGCCAAGATCGCGGCTGAAACAGGCCCGTTTGCCGGATATAAGGCCAATGAGGAACCCTTTCTTGAAGTGATGCGGATGCACCGGGATTCGGTGAAGGGAATTGACCGTAACAATGTTCCAAGCGCGATGTATGAAGCGGCGTGGAAAGTCTGGTGCGAAGCCGTCGATCATGGTGAGCGGACGGGCTATCGAAATGCCCAGGCCTCAGTACTGGCGCCGACAGGAACGATCGGGTTCATGATGGACTGCGATACGACGGGCGTAGAGCCAGACCTTGCCCTGGTCAAATACAAGAAGCTTGTCGGTGGAGGAACGATCAAAATCGTCAACAACACCGTACCCCTTGCGTTGGCACGGTTGGGATATGACGACCCAGATGTCAAAGACATAGTCGAATTCATCAATGAGAACGGTACGATCGAAGGCGCTCCTAATTTTCGAGACGAACACCTTCCGGTGTTCGATTGCGCGTTTAAAGCGACCAACGGAGTGCGCTCGATCCACCACATGGGGCACCTGCGAATGATGGGTGCCGTCCAGCCCTTTATATCCGGGGCAATCTCAAAGACGGTCAACTTGCCTTCGTCCGTGACGGAAGAAGAAATTGCCGAAACCTACACGGAAGGGTGGCGGCTCGGCCTGAAGTCGGTGGCGATATACCGTGACGCTTCAAAGCGAACCCAGCCCCTGTCGACCGCAGACAGCGATGTGCGCGAAACCAGCCCGGGCGACCGGCCTGTTCGCCGCCATCTCCCCGCCGAGCGCCACGCGATTACACACAAGTTCAGCGTAGCGGGTCACGAAGGCTATCTGACCGTGGGCATGTATGAGGACGGAACGCCGGGCGAGATCTTCATCGTAATGGCCAAGGAAGGGTCAACTTTGTCTGGAGTGATGGACAGCTTTGCGACTGCCTGCTCGATGGCCCTGCAGTATGGTGTGCCGCTCGGAGTACTTGTGGACAAGTTCACCCATACACGCTTCGAACCCTCCGGATTCACCAGCAATCCCCAGGTGCCTTATGCCAAATCGATCATGGACTATATTTTCCGCTATATGGCATCCCGTTTTCTGACGAGTGAACAGGCTGCGGCCGTGGGTGTTCAGATCGAAGAAGCGCCCGGCGTGAAACTGGGGCCGTCGCCCCTGGCTGGCCCAAGCCCACAGAACACACCCCCGGCCGGAGAGCCGGCACGGGCTGGGGCGCTCGTAGACATCGAAGATCAGGACGCGCCGGTGTGTTTTGACTGTGGTTCGCTCATGGTCCGTAGCGGTGCCTGCTATAAATGCCTCAATTGTGGCTCGACCAGCGGCTGTTCGTAGCAAGAAGTGATGAGTGATGGGACAATAGCTCACACGATGTAAGGCTACTCCTGATTCATTCGCGGTAGTGCCTCAGCCTGAAAACCAGATAATCTTCGACTCTATCCAATCATCTTCTTCCACCGACGCCTCGGCTCCGCGGCTTTATTTTGAAAGCCGTCCATCCGCACCGGTCCCCCAGTGCGGATCCTACAGTACTGCTTGAACAGGTCGCTGTGTCCGATAGGCCTCGCCATCAGGAAGATGGCGAGGGTCGCCCCTCGTTCGGCCCAACGCGCTTGACGCGACAGAGACGGTCGGCCGTTTGAACGACCGAGCGAAAGCCCCATCTCGGTCGAAGACTGAACTTCAAACTGAGCCACTACCCGGATTTCCCGTCACGTGTCACTTCCAACCCGTCACACAGGTCGCCAACATCCAAACTGTACGGCCCTCTAAGCCTGCGTGATAGCCTGACCCCATGATCGTGATGAAATTCGGTGGCTCCTCTGTCGGGTCCGTTGAGAGTATCCGGGCCGCGGCATCGGTGGTCTCCAAAGCCCTGAACGCCCAACCGGTCGTGATCCTGTCCGCGATGGGAGGTGTCACCGACCGCTTGGTGCGAACCGGAGACAAGGCCATTCGCGGGCTCGGTTCCGATGTGGCCGAAGACGTGTCTGCGCTGCGCGAAACACACGACCACGCTGTTTCGGAACTGATAACGGCTCCCGATCGCAGAACTGCAGTGATGGCCGAACTGGAACCGCTTTGGGAAGAGATCCAGAATGTGTTTACGGGCGTATTGCTCCTCCGCGAACGCAGCACGCGTTCCCACGACTTGATTTCCTCTTTCGAGGAGAGACTGGTTGTTCCCATTTTCAGCGCGTTTCTCCAACAGGAAGGCGTTCGGGCTGAAGCGTTCGACGCCCGCGGACTGGTCGTAACCAAAGAGGAAGCCGACTTCGCGCAGGTCGATTTCGTCGAGACGAAGAAAAAATGCCAGGCACTGATCAACCCTCTTCGCGCGGGATCGGTCCCCGTCGTGACCGGTTTCATTTGCGCAACACCTGAGGGCATTACCACGACCTTAGGGCGTGGCGGGTCTGATTATTCCGCCTCGGTCCTGGGTTTCGCTCTCGATGCCGATGAAATTCAGATCTGGACCGACGTGGATGGCGTGATGACAGCCGACCCGAGAATCGTCCCGGGCGCACGCGTTCTTTCGCAGATTTCTTACAAGGAAGCTGCGGAGATGTCCTATTTCGGTGCCAAGGTGCTGCACCCGAAGACGATCATGCCAGCGGCCGACCTCGGCATACCCATTCGCATCAAGAACACCTTCGATCAGTCCAAAGCAGGAACCTTGGTTTCAAAGGAATCTCCGGAAAACCACCAAGGCGTGAAGACCGTTGCCTCAATCACGGGGGTCAGTCTGGTATCGGTCGCGGGGCGGGGCATGATCGGGGTTCCGGGTACCGCCCAGCGTGTTTTTGGTTCGATCGCCCAAAAGAAGATCAACGTGCTGATGTTTTCCCAGGGATCATCGGAACAACATATATCCATGGTCGTAACCCGTGCCGAAGGTAAACGTACCGTGCGCGCTCTCGAAAGGGAGTTTCGAGTCGAAATCGAAAAGAGACAAGTCGAGGACATCACTGCGATCTCCGATATTGCCATCATCGCCCTAGTGGGGGAGGGCATGAAGTCGATCCGGGGAATTGCCGCCCGCGCTTTCGGAGTGCTCGGTGAGGCCGACATGAACATTCTTATGATCGCGCAGGGTTCGTCTGAACTGAATCTGTCCTTCGTGGTTGAAGGGAAGGACGCGCCGCGGGCGGTCCGCCTCATACACGACGGCTTTGATCTGGGTCGTTAGGCGGTTGTCTTAACCTGGCTCTTCAGATGTCGTGCCGCCTTGAAAACGGAGGCCACGGCGGTAGGCTTCCAATTCCGCCCGTTCCACGTTTTTTCGAACCACTTTGGACAGGGCAGAACTCGGATCTTCGATGAAAGCTTTGACTTCGACTAACTGCGTGTCAACACGCGCGATCTCGGCGGCGAAATCGGCGCCGGTCGCTTCCGCAGAACCGGTCGATGTCGAGGGGGCAGGCCCGGATTCGGTGAGCTTTTGCTCGAGCTGTTCTTTTTGGAAGTTGAGTTCCTTCAGTTTCCATTCGTATTCTGTCGTCAGCTTCTCCCGCAAATCGGCTTCGATGTTCGCTTCCTCGGCGCGAGCGGTGTGCTCCGCTTCTTCCATGGAGGCTGTCAGAGAAGCACGCTCCTCCTCCCACGCGGCCCGGGCCGATGCGAGTTCCTCCTCGAGTTGACCCCGGGCATCCTCGGTTTCAGCCACTCGAGTCAGCAGCTCTTCGCGAATCGCATCGAGTTCGGACCTGTCGATTTTGGATTCCTGGTCGGCAAGCGCTTGTTTCATACCCTCGAGACTGTGACGGAGTCGCTCACGCTCCTCCGAAGCCTCCTGAACCCGTTGCTCGGCCTGGGCTTCGACTTTCTGAACCCGAGCTGTTACTTCGGCCTCCTGAACGTCAGCGGCACGGCCTTCCGTTCGGGCCTTCCGGAGTGCCACCTCCAGATTCTCGATTTCTTCGTTGAGCCTCCTACGTTCCTGCCGCCACTTTTCTGAAGAATCTTCGAGCTCCTGCTCAGCCTCGCGCAACTTGACCGAGTATTCCGCACCGAGGTCTCCCAAAGCCCGGCCCGGCGTGACCTCCTTCGCCTCGATCAGCGCGGCCTCGAGCCTCTGTATCTGTCCCTGAAGCTCGCTTCGCTCAGTTTCCCAATCAGTACTGGAATCGATTTCTTTCATCCCTAGTCCGAACGCCCTTCGCCTCAGCTCTTCCGCATCTGTCCCTGACCGGGACTTCACGACAAATTGATAGGGCCGCCGCTAAATTATGGCCGACCCGTCGTCCTTCCATCTTCGGGAGGGCTCAATGATCACTCAGTTGCCGATTTCAGGAAGGAACTATGCGCGGTGGGGGCTTGGAGAAACCGCGCCGTCGAAATCGACTCGAAACGCCACGCCTCTTCCGGAGGGCCACACTGAACCTCCTTAAACAGCTATATTCATATATATGATTCTAATAATATTGTAATAAATCATATTAAATAGTATTATCTCTTTATGGAATTACTGCGTCCCAAAGAAGCGGCGGAAGAACTCAGTGTGAGCTATCCCACTTTGAAGCAATGGATCTATCGGGGCCGACTCCAGTCGGTGACAACCCCGGGAGGACACCATCGAATACCGCGCACAGAAATCGATCGAATTTCCCGCAAAGGGACCGGCACGCGTTCTCAAAAAAAGAAGCGCGGCGACGGGGCCACCATCAGCGGCCGCAACAAACTCCGGGGCCATGTGGTGACCATGCGGCACGAGGGACTTTTGTCACAGATTGGGATCGACGTGGGCGGGCAGATCGTGACCTCAATAATCACGCGGGCCGCCGCTGATGAAATGCGGCTTCGCGTTGGTATTGAGGCTGCGGCACTGATCAAGGCGACCGAGGTCATGATAATTCGTGATTGAGGCCCCACTCATTACGCGCCGAACAAAGAGAGGCGTGGCTGCTTTGCTGATGTGTCTTGGGTTGTGGAGCCCCCCACGGGCGGAAGCGGAGGACCTCGTGGTTGCTGCCGCTTCTGACTTGAGCTTTCCCATTCGGGAAATCATCGAGGATTTCGAGGCCAGTACACCACACACCGTGCGACTTTCGCTGGGTTCCTCCGGTAATTTCTTTACCCAGATCCAAAACGGCGCGCCCTTCGATGTCTATTTGTCCGCTGATATCGATTACCCGGAGCGACTGTCGGCTTCCGGTCTGAGCGAACCGGGATCGTTGTTTTCTTATGCCTTCGGCCGAATCGTGGTTTGGGCGCGGAACGATTCTTCCAGCGACCCCGCTTCGGCCGGGATGGCGGCACTCCTCGAAGAGGGGGGACGCATTTCCATCGCGAACCCTCGACACGCGCCTTATGGACGGGCAGCCCAGTCCGCTTTGGAATACTACGATCTCTGGGAAAGTGTTTCCCTCCGACTGGTCCTGGCAGAAAACGTCGCGCAGGCCGCCCAGTTCGCGGAATCCGGCGCGGCATCGATCGCGATCATCGCGCTTTCTCTTGCGTCCTCAGATCCCTTGCGCCGAGCGGGACGGTTCTGGGAAATTCCCCAGGCAGCCCATCCAGAGTTGGTTCAGGGTGGCGTGATCCTCCCCCATGCCCGGAGCACGGGCAGGCTGGAGGCGGCTCAAACCTTCGTAGCCTGGATGCAAAACGATAGGGCCCGGGCCATCCTCGCCCGCTATGGTTTCTCGCTGCCATCGAATTGAAAGATTATGAACTGGACCGCACTGGGAACGAGTGTGCGACTGGCAGGTGCCACGTCGATCATTTTGCTGATTGTCGGCATGCCCACCGCGTACTGGCTGGCGTATTCGAGGCGGCGGTGGAAGTTTCTCGTCGAGGCTCTCCTTGCACTCCCTATTGTCCTGCCGCCGACCGTGTTGGGCTTCTACGTGCTCGTCGCCATGGGGCCGAGAAGTCCGGCCGGCCAATGGTACGAAATGGTCGCGGGACAGCCTTTTCCGTTCACGTTCCAAGGCCTGGTCCTGGCTTCAACGCTATTCAGTTTTCCATTCGCAGTGCAGCCGATGGCCGCTGCCTTTCGGGCGGTGGACCGGCGCTTACTCGAGGCCTCGTGGCTGCTGGGTGTCTCCCGATTCGGGACCTTCCTGCGAGTGATCGTTCCGCAGTCAATCGGAGGTCTGGTTACAGGCTTCGTTCTCAGTTTCGCGCACACGATCGGAGAATTTGGCGTCGTCCTGATGGTGGGCGGGAACATTGAAGGGCTAACCCGCACCGTTTCGATTGATATCTACGACGAAGTGCAGGCGTTCAATTATTCAGCGGCAAACCAAACGGCCCTGCTGCTGCTCGTGTTTTCTTTCACAGTTCTCGCCGCTGTGTATGCAGTCAACCGAAAGATTTGGGGCATCTGGCCCGCAGCCGGCCACGGAACAATCGAGCAACACTAGCGGCCAGGGGTAGAAGATCGCGATATAAGATTTCGCTCGGTCGTTCATTCAGACATCCTGTCTGAAGGACCGGCGACCCTCGCCATCATCCTGATGGCGAGGCCTCAAGGGCTGAACGAGGTTTTGAAGGAGACCCTGTAGGACTCGCACCGGTCCTCCGGTGCGGGTGGACGTCTTTCATGACGAAGACACGAGACCGTACGTCAGTGTTCCCACTGACCTCTAGTGAGCCGAATGGTATGACCACTCGAAATGTGGGCAAGAGGGTTGGCCGCATAGCCTCAACGCTAGACGTCGACATCGAAAAACGCTATCGGGACGGAACAACAATACGAGCGGCTTTCGAACTCACCTCGAACCCAGCGCGAGTTTCCATCGTCTTTGGACCTTCCGGGGCCGGCAAGACTACGTTGCTCCGTTGTATCGCAGGTCTGGAAACGCCGACCCGGGGCCGCATTCAGTACGGAGAAGAGATTTGGAGCCAATATGGCGTGCGCAACTGGGTGCGACCGCAGAAGCGGCCCATTGGCTATCTCTTTCAGGACTTTGCATTGTTTCCCCACCTCACGGTGGCAAAAAACATCGGGTTTGGATTGGGAGCGCTTCCTCGAAATGAACGTCGTCGAAATGTGGAGGCGATCATTTCGCGGCTGGGACTGGAAGGTTTGGCCGGTCGCCGCCCAGCGGAACTTTCCGGCGGTGAGCAGCAACGTGTCGCCCTGGCCCGGGTCCTGGTTCGACAACCCCGGATTCTCTTGCTCGACGAGCCTTTTGCCGCCTTGGACGAACCCACGCGCGAGAGTGTTCGGTCCTACCTCCGACACTTTCTCTCCCAGCTGGAAATACCCGCACTCGTCGTGACACATGACTGGGTCGACGCCCTAGCGCTCGGGGATGAAATGATGGTGCTCAGCCGAGGGCGTCTACTTCAGAGAGGCTTGCCGCAGGACGTTCTCACGCGTCCGGCCCAGCGGGAGGTCGCCGCCGCAGTGGGGGTGGACACCGTGGCCCAGGGAGGGATAGTCAAACGGTACGGTGGCGTGGTTCGGCTTCGGGTCGGCAGGGCCGAACTGGTCGCCGTGGAACCAGGCGCCCAGGAAGATTCTTTCTGGGTCTGTATCCGGGGAGAGGATGTCACGCTCGAACAAGGCCCCGCCCCGCGCAGCAGCGCGCGGAACCATCTTTCCGGAACGGTCCGAGAGCTTTTCCCGCA
Source organism: Terriglobia bacterium (assembly GCA_965218085.1). GTDB lineage: Bacteria > Acidobacteriota > Terriglobia > 20CM-2-55-15 > 20CM-2-55-15. Next base: position 3,578,160 of record CBDCKF010000002.1, read on the forward strand.
GGGGACACTGACAAAGGTGGTCCTTGATGTGGGATTCGAGCTCGTTGCTCTTGTGACCCGGCAGGCGGCCCTAGACCTGAATCTGGCGCCTGGTGTTCCAATATCGGCAGTCTTCAAAGCCTCCATCGTCCATCTCATCCCTCGAAGCTAGTCCTAACGGCCGACGCTAGATGCCGGCATGGGGGGACCGGACCGGCTTCAGTGTTCCCGCTGCGCTCTAATGAGCAGACTGGTATGAGTACTCGAAAGCCTCGGGATTGCGAGGGGACGGTGGGACCGACGCTAATTAACGCCGTCTAGATGACACTCGACAGTACGACCTGAAGTCCTTCGCGATTCGTGTCCCAGGCAAGCCGTTCGGACGCTTCAAGCGGTGACAGCCAGGCATAAGCGACGTGTTCACCTGAAAGAATTACTGAATGAAATCGCTCGACTTCGGCTCCAACCAGATGCTCCCGTACTTCGGCTGCGCCTTTCTCGAAATGGAACTCCACGCCGGTCTCGACAAAGTGGAGAACGTCGGTGATGCCGGTTTCCTCTTCGAGTTCGCGCCCGGCCGAATGCATGAAATGGCGGTCGTCGGGCTCCATTTTCCCGGTGACCGGCTGCCAGATATCGCCCCGGTCCGGTGGGCGCTGGAGAAGAAGGACCTGGATCTCGGGCGCTCTGCAGTAAACAATGACCTGAACCTTTCGTATGATGAGGCGAGCCATAGTTGACCTGCATTGTATACGTTCCGAATATCCGAGTGACGGGAGTCCCCGATGATCGAAATCAACGACGCACTGCGGATTCCGACTGAAGAACTTGAATTCCGTGTGGGAACCAGCAGCGGCCCCGGGGGCCAAAACGTCAATCGCGTTCGCACTCGTGTGACCGTCTGTTTCGATGTGGCACGCTCCGCATGTCTGTCGGACATACAGCGGGAACGCATTCTCGAGCGCCTGGGAGCCCGGATCAACAAAGAGGGCATTCTCAAGGTGCGCTCACAAAAGCACAGGACCCAGCAGATGAACCGCACAGCTGCACAGGAACGGCTGAGCGAGCTTCTGGCCGGCGCACTGCATGTGGCGCGTCCCCGCAAGAAGACAAGGACAACCAGAGCAGCCAAACAACGCCGACTGGAGGAGAAAAAGCGGCGTTCCCGCCAGAAGCGAGATCGAGCACGGCCCACTTCGGACATGGATCAGGATTGAAGCCGTGCCCCAATCTCAGCTCACAATCGAACAGGCATTGCGAGAAGTCCTCGGTTGGGTGCGTGCCGACCCGAGTGATCCCGTAATTGTGGGGGTCGGCGGAGGGTCGTGCGCGGGCAAGACGACTGTTTCCATCGCCCTGAGGGCAGGGATTCCGGATTCAGGAATTCTCGAAATGGATGCGTATTACCATAGCCGCCCGGATGTCGGGGAAGAGGTCGATGTCAACTTTGACGAGCCGGTTGCGCTGGACTTCGATTTATTAAAGTGTCACTTGAAGAATCTTCGTGCAGGTTTGGGCATCCATAAACCTATTTATGATTTCAAGGAACACGCACGGTCCGGTACGGAGTGGTTCGCCGCCTGCCGCGTAATCATGCTGGACGGCATCTTCGCTCTGCATGCAAGCCTGGAGGGATTGCTGGACTTCGGGATATTCGTGGATTGCGATCAGGCGGAGCGATTGCGGCGGAGACTCGCCCGAGACCGTGTCGAACGCGGCCGAACAAGGGAAAGCGTGCTCCATCAATACGAAGCCACCGTGCAACCGATGTTTCGAATCCATGTCGAAGGGACACGGTCCCGAGCCGATGTCGTGATCTTGAATCAATAACGCCCGCAGTGCTAAAGATTACTTTCCGTATTGCCGATCTAACTCATAGCGACACACGACGATACGCTTAAAGGAGACACCGGCATGGACGCCATCATAGTGAGTGAATTGGACAAGATTATCGCCTCGCTCGGGGTGATTGAGGACCAGCTGACGAAGCTCAATGCCAACGGAGTAGGGGCGGCATGGATTCGTTCAGAGTTTCCGCCGATGCCGTTTCCGGCCTTCGATCAAGAGTCTCCATCGCTACCCATCTAACAACGCACCCCCTAAGGATTGGGGAGATCGCGTCGAGTCGGGAAGCTAATTACCGCTGATACGCCCGAGAGGATTCGAACCTCTGACCTTCACATTCGTAGTTCACACTCTAACTTTTTAGCTGTTTTAATTCCGTTCAGACTGACTGCAAATACTTTAACGGTGTTGGCCTTATCGGCAAGGTCACGCCCAATCCCTTTTTTACTGTATTTGGGTGTCTTCAGGCCTGTTGTTAGATGTTATTAGATGCGGTACTCTCGGACGCACAACGATCTTTAAGAAGAACTGGCAAGGAGTATTCAATATGTTCTCGGTACCGCCGGGAGGGGACACCGATGAAGTGGGCTTTTGTCGGCCGCCGATCACTGCTTTCGGCTCTCTTTACGTTGGCCGCGCGATTGCCGCTGCATTTGATGGCCTTTTGATCGGGCAGCGATCAACGCCACTCCACTGTCAACGAACATTAACGTGATGACTACAACTTATTGAGGGGTGATTATGGCTAAAAAGACGAACAGACGCGAGTTTGTCAAGGTAGCTGGACTGGTGGCCTCGGGCTCGATGGCGACGGCCGGTGCGCTGAGGGGCGCAGTTCCCGAGTCGCAGGGGCAACCGGTGCCGAGAACAATGGGTGCACGCTTTCGCGCTCTGATGGATGGACCGGAACCGCTTATATGCCCGAACGGTTATGACACGCTTACGGCTCGCCTGATTGAAGCTCACGGCTTCAAAGGCGTGTTTATCGGCAGCAGCGTCGCTAATCAAGCCTTGGCCGGTCTGCCGGACCAGGCGATCGTCACGGTGTCCGAGATCATCGAATATGACAGTACTGTTGCCTCGAACGTGGATATTCCTGTCCTTGCGGATCTCGATGACTTCGGCGCCACTCCTCTCACTATTTACCGCCTCGCGCAAAAGGCTGAACGAGGTGGGATCGGCTGCGCGGCCTTCGATGACCGAATGCCCCTCAACCGCGCCACGGCCTATGCCGTTCCGGGTGTCCACCCCAGGGCTCGCATGATCGATAACATTCATGCAGCAGCCGATGCGCGTACGGACATGGTCCTGATCGTGCGCTGTCTGGCTCCCACTCCGAATAATTCGTACACCGAGATGCTTGACCGGGCCGGGGCTTACGCCGAAGCCGGCGCTGACGCCGTGTGGCTGGGATTGCCGAGGGCCGAAGACTACGTAAACGCTGCCGGTATGATCACGAAGCCGCTGATGGCTACGGTCGGCAGTCAAAATCTGCCGGCAACCGCGGCCGCCCTGCAAGCAGCTCGAATCACCGTGGGCCAGGTCCCCAGTATGGTAAACATTGCCTTAGGCGCCGTCGACAGAGCACTGGTCGAATTGAAAGCGACCGGACGTAGGACTGAAGCCATACAGGGGGCGCTCGGCCGGGAGATGTCGGATCAAATTAGGCAAGTTGAAGAACTCGATGCGCTCTCACGGAAGTACAACATTCCCAGCGCCTCGGCTCCGGAACGCTAGCCCCCATTCACCACGCTGGGTGCGGAGGAAGCCACTCAAATTCCAGTTGTTCGATAGATGTTAGAAAAGGGGCCGTTTCCGGCCCCTTTTTTCTCGTAAGTTATAGTACGCCCGAGAGGATTCGAACCTCTGACCTTCGGATTCGTAGTTCTATTGGAGCCCTTTCTTTTCAGTAGTTTCAATGAGTTGCAGTGGACAAAGCGGACACGAGCGACCAAAAAGTGGCAACCTATGGCAACCGGAAGCGTCAACTCAGGGATGCCTGTCGAGCAGGGCGTTTATAGCCCTAGCACGGTCGTCGCTGTCTTCAAGATTCACAGGCTCTTGGTCGAGCGGGCGGGCCTCGTCGTCGCGATCGTACAAGCACAACGCCGTATTCGTCCGATTGAAACCGATTGAATACTCTCCGTGAGACATGAGCCAACTCCCCTGTCTCTGTGTCGCCGCAGTTAGCTTTGGATTTTCCATGAACTCATTTTACAGTGAGATGTGCGGGAGAGGTTACGGAAGAGACGTTGGTGGAGTTGGAGTGACCTGACCGGGCCGGGCTGGGTTAACGGTTTAGAGTTCCTTCGCTAGCTTCCGAGCCTTCTTGATGTTCCCAATTGCTTCGGTTGCTTTTTCTTTCATTACTTCAACTAATGTCTCGACATGCACAACGCATTCGATACGGACTTCCCGGGGAGCTTTGAGAATTGACCGAGGCTGCCCGTTCGGCCTCACGTTTTCTCCCTGGTGTCGCCCATTGCTATCGTATTGGTTTTCCCCAAAGTCTTGATACCAGACGGGTCGAACCGCAATTGACCAACCTTCGTCGGTCTTCGCATAGCCCAAATCCCATCCGAAGCAGTACTCGTTTATTCCCTGCTCTTCGTCGTACTCACTCAAATAGTGAACATTGGCCTGATCGATACAGAACACTTTTCCCAGGTACCAGTCCGAAAGCCAGACGGGAATGCCGAGCTTCAACCTATTGAGCTTCTTGTTGAGTGTTTCGAGGATTTTGTGGAGGGAGTCACTTTCAGCGTTAAGCTGTTCCGCTAAACCTTCCAGTTCTTCATTGATCTCAGCCATGGATTTCAATCCAATATCTGTCGTCATTAGGTTATCTACCTTTGCGCTTTCAGCGCGTTGAAGCCCGGCCCGGTCAGGAGTCAAGTTCAACTGACGAACGTAGTTAGTGTAGCATCATTCATCGCCCCCGTCTTCACTATCGTCTTTATAGTGAGTGTAGACGATAGGGTGCGCGAAATTGATACCCCACTCTTCACCGCGCATATCGAACCCGCTCAATTCGTCGACTGTCTCAGTGATGGATGTCACTGAGACGATTTCCAGTGCTTCAATTGACGCCCTCATCCGATCCATGACTTCCTTGACGCCAGCAAAGCGATCGTCAGGCGCTGTCCAATAACAGCAAAGCTGTCCAGCGTGCCACCTGTGCTGCTCCAACAAAGCGGAATTAGGGCCATAAACCCAACTCCAGTAGACGTAGATGCCATCTGTGCCCTCGAATCTGTCCACGATAGTCTCCACCTGGTCAAGAGCATCCTGAGAGTCGATTGTCTGGTCGTCCATCACCCCCCTCCTCCCTCGTCACCAAGCATCCCGCTCAGCTTGTCTTCATCCTCGATCGCACCGCGGGCGTGCCAGCCAATCCAGAAGAATATGTCACACAGTAATAACAGCCGTTCGCGTGCATCCCCTAGAGATTCGGCCTCAACAAGAAACTTTAGCGAGTCATCTATTTCCGTCCGCAGCTGCTCACGACTACACACGAGCGTGATGAACAATTCCGAATCTTTGTTGATGTCGGCGGCCTCCGCCAGAGCTGTACCGTGTGCGCTGAATGCCGCCTCAATCACCTCCGCCGTCAGTTTGTCCACAGGATTGGCCATTTGAATGTAACTCCTTCTGAATTGAGGGGAACGTGGTGAGGCACTTGAACAGGGCAATGCCACTATGGAGCGTGCCACGAACAGATCAGGGGACGCCGGAGCATCCCCAATCCCTCCGGTCAGATAAGCCCATCGAAGTCTCCGTGCTCTTCCCGGATCGACTCATAGGTGGCTTCGATCGTATATTCCACGGTCTTGCGCCACTGGCTGTCCGGACCCGTGTGGTCGAGGATGTAAGCCAGCTGGTCGGCCAGCGTCGGATTCGTTACTTCCTGGGTCGTGGTTTCTGGGTTCAAAAGACCCCCCTTGAGCTGCGATCGACGAGCACCACATCCTCACGGGATTCGAGGAGCGGCATGTGCCGGGGATCCGCGACGAAGTGGCCGACCTGCCTCCGGACCTGCTTACCGACATAGGTCTCGGACGGGCTCCGAAGGTAAACGGCAAACGCGATAAACGAAGGCACGGGGAAAATGCCAAGGTCCGTGTGCCGCACGAAAAATGATTCCCCAATCGGCCGGACCTGCACTGTCTTCTCGTTCATGAACAGTTGCCAGGCTGCCTGATCGAACGGGACCTTAGGAGAAGTCATGCTGCACCGCCTGTCACCCGGCCCTTGAGTTGACCCAATAAGGCTTTGAGACGTTCTTCGATCGGATCAATAAGATCTTCGCCCGACAGGTCCCCCTCAAACCGGCCGTAGAGTCCATTGAGGGTCCCCCAGATGTCATTCAGCTCCAAAAGCTCAGCTGCCGTCAGGGATACGCAGGCTGGCTTGGCTGTCGATTCAGGAGCCTGTTCGTCGTCGACGTCTTGCACATCACTCCATTTTGATCGGAGTCGGTTCAGCTGGTCGAAGTGAGGTTCGGCTAATTCGTAAAACTCAACAACCTCTTGATCGCTGTGCTCCGCCAGCAGACGCGAGAAGCCGCGCAGGGCGTGGACTGTATTGTTGAATTGGTCGTGGTCGTTTGTGTTGACTTGGAACATTGCTGCCTCCATCGGCAAGGCGCAGGCAGGCGTGGACTTGGGTCCTAACCCGCATTTCTCAAGAATGATGGCGAAACGAGCAATGGGTAGACGGGATAGGGGTCGTGAGCGGTGTCGCGGGAGCAAAGAGGCCAGCTGAGCTGAAAAACGGAGCCTGAGTGATTGGTGTTGAAGAGAATGGCAAGGTGAAAGCGGATTACAGAGACAGCAATCCCTACCAAGGTCGAAACGGGTGGGATGTCCGAGCGGAGACGTTTAACAACGTAGCGGGATTTTCTGGAGGTTCGCGTAGATCTGAGCAAACACGTTGGCATAGGGATACCCGCCGGCCATCCGAATCCAGATCCGGCGGACGGTGACGTGGATCTGCGCTCCGATCTTGAGCAACTTGAGGCGGATCGTGGTGCACTGCGCACGCGCGAATTCGGTACCCTGCAATCCGAGCCGTCGCAAGGCTTGCATCAACATGTACGCGACCGATGAGAAGTAGAGCCGGAGTTGATTGGCGCGCATGGTGGCCGTGCTGGTCCGGTCGGCAAACAATCCGAGCTGTTGCTCTTTGATCCGGTTTTCCATGTCCCCACGAGCACAGTAGATCTGTTCATAGATCTGCTTTGGGGTGGGTTGGCCTTTCGGTAACGAGGTAACGATAAACCGCGGGTTGGCTCCCTTGGCCAGATGTTCGGCCTTGCCAATGACGCGTCGCTCTCGGGTCCAGCTGTCCAGGGTCCGATACTGAAACGTCTTAAAGACGCGCGCCGACTTTCCGGTCCTGTCGAATCGCTGCTTCGCTTTCTCCATCGGAGTTTCAATCGCGCGGAGCAGCCGCTTGTTCTTCGCCAGTCCGATCACGTAATCGACACGGTGCTGGGCCTCGCACCAGCTCAGGATCTCATCGCGGCAGAAACCCGAGTCGGCCCGAATCACAATCTGGACTCGGGGCCACTCCTGCCGAATCTGGCCCACGATCCGTTCCAGTTCCTCCACCGTTCCAGCCGCACCATCGATGTCAGAGGATCGCAGCCGGGCACAGAGCAGAAACTCCCCACAGAAGATGTAGAGCGGCAGATAACAATAGTGCCGGTAGTAGCCGTGAAAGAAGCGGCCTTCCTGATTCCCGTGAATCGGATCGTCGGTCGCATCCAGATCCAGGATGATTTGCCGTGGTGCTCGCCGATGGGCTTGGAGAAACACGTCCACCATCAATCGATCCATCGCCGCTTCATCCCGCCCGATCTTCTTGTACGGGTGGCTGGCCGCACCCTCGGTCGAGAGCTCCAGCCGGTTCAGCGTGCTCTTGCCCGCCAGCGCCTTGCCCCGGTCCCGCTCCTGCTTCCGAGTTCGCCCCTTCGGATCGGTCTCATCGACCATCACGGCCAGGACTGGATCTGAACGCAGTTGATCGTGATCGTTCAGATCCTCATAGCCCAAACACAATCCGTAGACCCGTTGCGCCACCAGTGGCTCGATGCGATGTTCCACAAATCGCGGATCCCGATAATCCTGGAAACATCCGGCAAACTGTTTCAGGATCCCGGTCCGTTTCTCCACCTCCCGCAGCAGCAATCCGCCCGCGTCCGAGCTGATGTCCCCACCGTCGAATTGACCGCAAACTTCGCGTGAACCTAAAGCGTGAAATTGAACCCGTTCTGTTTTACACTCTGTCATATTAAAGGCCGCCTCCGTCTGTGTGTTGAAAGTTCTTCGCACAACCTTCTATGCCAGACAGGGCGGCCTTTTCCGGTCCTTTACACTTCCTTCCGTCTCTCGTTTACCTTAGATCTCTTGAGAAATGCAGGCTAATTCGGGAATGTGGGTGCTGTAGAATGCGAAGAGCCATTAGCCGACCTACGTTCGGTTTTTGGTTAGGCCTCGTTCGGAGTTCACTCTCCGGGCGGGGCCGCTTATCCGTGTGGGGGAACGATACTCCTGGACCAGGAGTGGTGCAATGTATTTCGGTGGGAAGTTTGATACCCGTTGCTGTTACGGTAGGAACGGATCGCCTAAGAACTCCAGGTGATCTGCAAGGACCGGTCAATCAAAAATGGCCATCATGAATCCCAATTCTCATGAAACCACTTAAACATGTCACTTTCTTCGCTTTGTGGGCCGAATCCTGCCCACTTGCCTTGGCTTTGCGCTGTTACGTCCAGCACGATCAGATTGATATCGTCGTAAATCACTATGGCTTTGTCTCGTATCGCATGCGCGTCGCTATTTTTGACCCGATCGACTAAGAGCCACGACTGGCCAAGCCAATGCCAATACCCGAAAGATTGCTCATCGACCCACTTCCTGAACTCCTCATCTTGCTGTGGTGTCGCCGATTCGAGCAAGACAACGAACCGTTTTTTCATTCCTTCTCGCCCCCACCCGAAATCAGGCGATCACTATCCCTCGGCGCTCCAGGCGTTATATTTTTCAGGCTGACGTCTCCCGTAATACTGTCCCCCACAAATCCCTTTTCAATTGCGAGCTTCTGAATCGAATACGTCTCGCTCCGGAGTGCGTCGGGGTCCTTGAAAGCGAAGTATCCATAGGCAATCAAATAACAAATAATTGTCAGACCACCAAAGATTGAAAACATGATTCCGACCCAGTTCGGTGCGCTACCGAACGTACCGATACTGGCCACAATGCAGAGAACGATCAGCCAGCCTAGCGGCTTGAGTACCGTCGATTTCGTTCCCTTTGAGAGAGCTTCTTGAAGACTCGCCGTAAACGGAGAAAGCATGTGTGCCAAGTGTCGCATGACAACGGATCGGGCGCCAGCGATCAATGACTTGGCGTGGCCATCAGGAGACCACACAACCTCGACAACCACCTTATAGGTCCGCTCTCACCTGACGCCAACCCAAATTGCCGCTCCTCTCCACACTTCGAACACTTCCAGATCTCCACAGTCACCGTCTCCCCCTCTGTCGCCTGATCTGGCACTTGCTCGAGCCGCACTTTTCGATGCCGCTGTTTCGATTGGCAGGAGTCACAGTCGATGAGCGGCAAGTACACGGGCGGCATGTCAGGCCGTCGTTTCAGAAGCAATCATCCTGTCACCACCGAACTCGACTCGATCGTTGATTGCGCTCACCAATGCGTGTCCGTCCAGCTCTATATTGATTCCACGTTCACTTGCGTCGATCAGATCCCCCATTAGGTTGATCAGCCGATCCAGTTTTTCGGCGGTTACGTTGATCGCCTGAACAGTCGGGCCTGACTCTTTGGTGTTGTCGTTGATGTCCCGGAGGCGGTCCCGGCTGGCGTGCGTCCACATGTCTGTGTTTTGAACCGCTGCCTGGGTCGCTGCCCAGAAACCACTTCCTGCAAGGTTGTGCAGGTCGATCGCCGTGCGCTGCGTGGCTCTCGACGTGTCGCGTTGGGCCGTCTTGTCCGATCCACCGAAGATGCCACCCAGGAGGCCACCGATCGCGCCGCCGGCGAACCCTGCTAGGCCGCCAGTCGCTATATTTCCGACACCCGACACGACGTCGCCGATTTTGGTGGTGATGTCATTAACAGAGGAGGAAATCGAATCGAAGGCGCCGGTGATGCTACTGAGTCCGGGAATCGATCCAATCAGGCTGTTGAATTTCCCAAGAAGCGGATCCAGTGCTCCGGAGATCAAACCACCTGGGCCCGTGATCGATGAGCCGAGGGAATCGAACATTCCCGATATGCCGCCCAGACTGGAGTCGATGCCCGGGGAGATCTCCGTGTCCAATCGGCCGAACTCATCTCCGATCTTGTCGATCATGTCCGGCACGAACGAGTTGCCGACGACTTTATCGAACATGTTTCCAAAGAAGCCCGTTACGCCTTCCGTGAAACCCTTGACCTTATTTTTGATGGCATCGATCGGCGCCGTCAGGATGTTCTTGATCGCGTCCCATAATGATCGCCAGATCCGCTGCAGGCCGTCGGCCGTCGTCTGCCAGTCGCCGGTTATCAGTCCGGTAAACGTGGTGATCGCTCCTGAGATAAGACCGAGCCCCAACTCCATAGCAGTCAGAAGCACAGTTAGAAAAGCATCCGCAATTGTCTTCAAGCTATCACCGTGGGTTTCCCAAATTTGACCGATGGCGTCGGTGATTTCCTCGAACAGCACCTTGACCGATTCCCAAAGTCCCTTCACCGAATCTACAACGCCCTGGGTCCTATCTTTGAACCAACTCATGTCGATGTCAGACGATGTGACGAAGGCTGCGATGGCGCCTCCGATGGCGACGAAGGCCGCGATGAGTCCAACCGGTCCTGTGATCAAAGGGAGCAGAAATCCGATTCCTAACGCCACCGGTCCCAACGCTGCAGCGATAGCCCCGAAGGCAACAATGGTTTTTTGGGTCTTGGGTTGGAGGGTTGATAATTTTCGGGCGAGGTTGGCGATGCCCCCTACAAGCTTACTGGCAGCAGGAAGGATCTGATCGCCCAGGGCCACCCCCACAAGTTCGAGTTGGCCCTTGAGGCCAGCCATCTGGTTGGCGAAGCTTCCACTGGTACGAGCTGCATCACCCTGCGCCGCCGTTGTCGAACCCAAAATGATATTCATCCGGGCCAGGACTTTTTCTTGCTCAGTTGCAGCCTGCACTCCTCCCTCGATGCCCATATTCAACAGTTCTTGCGCGAGCGTGGCCTGAGTAATGATGATTCCGAAGCTTCGAACGGCTTCGTGATTTCCGACTAGGGCGGATGTGAGGTTGGCAATCGCCTGGTCTGACGCAATGTTGTTGAAGGACCCGAGGTCGACGCCAAGCTGCACCATCTGCTGTGACAGAGCTGCAGCTTGTTCGCCCGCAAATCCCAACGGGACAAACGTGTCCTGAAGAGTTGCCAGATAGCCCTGAAGATCCAGTGACGAACGATTCATCGCGGTAGCCTGCGTTTCGGCCCAGGCTTTCGCGCTCTCCGCCATGCCGCCGAACACGACGTTGAATTTCGACTGCATTTCCTCGGCGTCAGAAGCGACTGCGAGGGCTGCAGTGCCAATGCCGACTAAGGGCAGCGTGACCGCTGCAGTCAGTCCTCTTCCCACACCCTGAAGTTGTTTGCCGGCGCGCTCAAGTCCTACATTGAGATCCTGACTGAACTTATCCATGTTGGCGCGCAGCTCGACGAATAAACTGCCGACGCCGCCGAGATCGAGGCCCATCTTTTGCTTCTCCTATGTTTTCTGTGCCGCTGTCGTGTGACGTTTGAAGGCTTGCATCATTTCCTGAACGGTTTGTTTCCTACCCTGCGGTTCTGTTCGATCGAACTTGGGCATGAAGTCATCCGGGGAAAACGGTTTCTGGTGTTTCCCTCGATTCACGTTCGCAAAAGTTGACGCCAAGACTCCCATTCGCAGATCCGCTCTCTCTTCGCCGAATGGCTCGATTTGGTAATACGCTGTCCATTCCATCAACTCCCTGGCGCTGATCCGCTCGAGGAGCTCGGCCACGGTCATGCCGAGCGCGAGCGCCAGTCTGAAATAGAAACGACGCTCCGCTCAGCGCTTCAGTTTTTTGCTGCGTCCTCTATGGCCTCTTTCGACAAGCCGTTCAACTTCAAAGCTGCCTGGCCGATGCGGATCAAGACTTGGGCGTTTCGCTTGTTGAGCTCGGCGCGGTTGTCGTCGGTGAACACTTTGTTACCTTCCGCGTCTACGACGCTCATGATCACCAGGCGCACCAGCGCATCCGAAGTGAAAACATCCTTTTGGCTCATTGCTCCAATCGCATTCGCATCGGCGCCGGTGAGAGACTGCAGACGGATCGTGCCGCCCCATTCAGGAACATCGAGTTCCGTGTACTCGAGATCCGTTATGCCGAAAATTGCGTCTTTTCCGAGAATCATTCTTTGTCTCCTATATTTTTTTCTTTTTGAATTTGCCGCGGGTGCGCGTCTTGATCACCCGGCCGATTTCCGCCTTCAGGAAGGCGTTGACTTCTCGGCGCACCGAACGGACGCCGGGTCGCAAGAATGGGTGGGCCTTCAGCTTGCTCGTACCGAACTCAACGAAACGTGCATAGAAGGGACGTTTGCCCGGCCCGACCTTCACAATCGGTTTTCCGCTACGCGACTTTGCCCGCTGGACGGTAATCGAATCACGAAGCCGGCCGGACTTAACGGGAGCGCGCGCCTTTATCGCGGGAACGACAATCTTCTCGGCTGCCTCAATCAATGCCTCAGACTCGATCTCCCGTTTGAGGTCCGCCGCGATCTGATTGATGTTCTTTTGGAGCTCGGCCAGGCCCCTGATGACTACTGGTGGCATTAGCTTTTCTCAATGAACGCCGGTATCTCCACCGCCAGCAGCGACGCGGACGGCACTTCTAGCAGATCAACGCGCAGTGCGTTTCTGAATGCGCGGATTTCCGAATTGATTACCCTGAAATGATCGGAGACGTCCTCGAGGACGCCGGTTAGCTCTCCGATCGCGGGGCGGATACTTCGCAAGTTCAAAATGTCGTTCATCAATTTCTCCGTTTGAAAATGGTGTGGGAGCTGGGAGGACAATCCACGGCCCCCGCACCTAACACGCCAGGGTGTTCCGGCCCCGGCGCATTCACGCCCGACGAATACGCGACGTCGGGCGCAAAACCGTTATCAGGTCCTTGGTGCGAGCGTGACAAATGGAGAGAGTGTGTCTCCGTTCTTCGGTGTCAAGGCGGAATTCCAAGAAGGCATGGCGTCGTTACGAAGCCAGAATTTGAAGGCACGTTCGTTGGCCGAGAAGCGAACGTGGATCGATTCGGCTTGCATGAGAGGCTGATACAGCCCTTCGATGTATTCCGACCAGGTGCCGAGTATCAAATCTCCCTTCGTACCAAGTGCCTTTGCGTGCTCGGTGAAGAAGATCGGCCGGCCGTCGAGAGTTTCCTGACCATCCGTCTGGTTGAAGTAGGGCACCGGGGCGCCTCCAGTTCCCACATCGCGGACCAACGCCCGAAGCTGGGGGCGGGTCGTCGGATTGGCGATCCACACAGAGCGCGGATAACGCCAACATCGAGCTGCCATCTTGTCGATGTTTTCTGTCACGATCGTCGATGCGGCTTGGCCGGTCTCCTTGTTTACAGTCACCAGGCACCCCGACTTAAGGACGCCGAGAAACTCGCCGACACCGGTTCCATTAATGCGTTCATTCAGCGCGTTGTTCGCAAACTCGTCGCGAAATCCTGCGGTCAACATCGCAATGAAGGAAGGCGCCGAGTCCTGCAGGACGGATTCCGTTGCATAGGTCAAGTCGAAGAGTTCGTGTGCATGAAGCTTGAGCTGTTCGAATTGCATCCTGGACGACGTACCGTCGACCGTTTCGGGTCGACGTGTCACAGTCAGCCCGCCAGACACGCTTGTGGAGTGGTTTTTGTCCACGCGAGCGTTGAGGTCCACTTGGCTGGTCAACATTGGGATATGTGTCACCAGGCCCGCCAGGAAGTCATCTTCGGCACTGATGCTCAAAACGTTCGGGGCCACGCTCGTCGGCACCAGAAATCCGCCGTAGGGGTCCGAGTACACGCCCTGTTCATCTGATCCTTGTGCCGCGCGGAACGGCATGAGCCGTTGGTCCACCGTTTTGTGCTGGAAAAAATCGAGGACCGATCCGAAGAAGTCTTGGTGATCCTTGAAGGCGCCGGTCGGGAGATGAAGGCCGCTGGACTCAAATTCCCGATGGAGCGTTTCGCGTTCAATGTCCATCTGTCGCTCAGTCGCAGCGATTTTTACCCCCACCTTTTTGGACGCATCGAGCAGTCGGTTAAACTCCGCAGCCTCACTCGATGTGAGATCCCGACCTTCTTTTTCAGCCGTGTTGAGTATCGCTCTGGATTTTTCCGTGAGTTCCCACTGTTCCTGCCTCAATTCTTTGATTTCAAACATCTGTTGTTTTCCTATTCGTTTTCGACATTTCTAACGACTCCGTTTCGCTGACAAGCGCGGTGTTCGTTGCTGCCTTACGGATTGTTGCGATACCGACGGGCACGCTCACCGGTGGCCTCTCACTTCGAATTAGGCTCACACGACCTACAGGTCTGTGGGCTGATGGGGACCGACACCCTTACGAGGGGCGGACCGGGGACGACTGGCTTCCCATCCGCCTATGGAACTCCGCCTGAGTCGCCTGGACGGTGCCGCGAATCGCCTAGCGAAGCTCGTCAACACCTTCCTGATCCTCCGGCTCAGACAGTTCTCGATACGCGAAAACGAGCCGCCCGAAAGCTTCATGTTCGACACAGAAGGCTTCCAAATCCCCCGTGACTGGCATGACCATTTGATGAACAACCGCGCCGCACATGAACAATCCGAAGAGAGTGTCCGAGCTCTTGCCGGCAGCGATCAGTTCGAGAAGGCTGGAAGTGCAGCCGTCTGCAATTTCGTTGGTTGTGTACATTTCTTCTCCGTTCATTTTCTACATCTCAAAGCGCTCGAGCTCGGCCGGCTCGAGATCGGTGGCACCGCCGGTTATTTCGCATGGAAGCGTCTCTTCGTCGTCATCAGGGTCGTCCTCGATCGGATCCACGTTCAGACCGAGCATCGACCACGCTTTCAAAAACTGTGCTTTGGATTCCCGCTCGACTTTCAGTAATGGATGCAGGTGTACGGCCTTCGTTGTCGCTGTCGTGGTTGTGAGCTCGGAGGTCTTGAGTTCCGTCCGGGCTCCATCTGATCTGTCCAAGCATTCAAGAGCCACAGTCAACAATGCACGGCGTTCCGCTGATTCAACTCGGTCAGGAACGATCAGCTTCCACAGGGCTTTCGCTCGCCGGGATAGATGTTTTGGCGCTGCTAGCGATTCCGTCATAACTTTTTATTTTCTGGAGGAGCTCCCCCCCCTACCTCAATTCGCGGGTGCAAAAATTCGTCCACCGCGCGGTCTACGGAAAGGCCATCTCTAGCGATTGACCCGCCCCTCCCTGGCTATAGGAATTCCAGTCTCTATCAATCACTCAATCTATCGCTCACCCTAAAGGGAGACTTACTGATTGATTGATAGAATCCAGAGACGTTGTCCTGGGTGCTCTTAGCTGTCGCACCCGGACACGTCTTAACGTTGCGCTCTCTATCGCTCATCAGGCTTAGTGATCGATAGAAGTTGTTGTCTTGATTAACGTTCGTCTGATTGATCGTTCTATCGCTCATACGGTAGCTTCACCTGATTGATTGATGAACCTGTACCGAGTCCAACGCCCTGCACCGTCTTCTTGAACTCGCTCGTCCTTGATCAACACCTTGAGGTGGCGACGGATTGTCGCGCTGGACATTCCCACGGCCTCACAGATCGCTGAGGTGGCCATCCATTCACCGTCCGACATCGCATCGAGTACCTTGTTCCGGTTTTCCTCGCCGCGTTTTCGAGACTCGCCACCGAGATCTTCCAGGTCACCGGCCAAGCTGAACTTGGATTCCGTACTCCCCTCGGGCGCCACATTCAGCAGCATGGCTACGGGTTTATCGAAGTCCTTGCTGAAGGCCTGTAATTTGATCTGCTTTCGATCGGCCGTCCTTTCCATCAAGATCACACAATCCGCGTTCTGAGCCTTCCCTCCAGTCCCCTTGATGTCGTCGATCGAGAGCACCTTCCGCTGCTTCTGGTTGTCACTCTTGCGGACGTGGTCCATGACCATGATCGTCACGTCATGCTTGCGGGTCATGTCGGCGAGCCGGTGAAGGATGACGCCCTGTTCTTCGTCTTTGAACGAGGAGAGTCCAGGCGTCGCTTTCTGGTACGTGTCGAGGAAAACAACGTCGAATTGGCGCTCAATAATGAGCTGCTCAAGGTAATCGAACATCCGAGTCGACGTCAGAGCGAAGCCAGGCGCAACATGGATAATGAGTCGTCCCGGCTCGGTCGGTGGAAATTCAGGATCGGTGTCGAGTATTCGGGTCTGAGCACGCCGATCGGGATCCTCCAGGAGCAGGTACAGCACCTTGTCCACAGGATGAATCGGTAGACGGTCAAACAGATTGCCTGGGTGGAGAATCTTTCGGGCCATGTACAGGCCCTGGAGTGTTTTTCCCGTCTGTGTGGGGGCTGCGTTGAATACAAGGTTTCCTCGGGCGATGAGCCCTTCGACAATGGGTCTTAACGGCGCACAATCCCAATCACGGACTTCGGCGACGTCGAGGAGCTTCCAGTGTTCGGGGGGTATGAAGGCTGGATCGTCTTCACTAGATTCTCGCGACGTCGCGAGATTTGAGGTCGCTCCCTCTTCCTGGATCGCCAGCCGTTCCTCAAGGTCATCCTGGGCCCCCGCCGGCGCAAGGAAACCGGCCAATTCGGCCTCCTCATCGCTGGTCATGATGAGAGGCTCATGCGCTTGCACAGACTGCCTCCCGGCGTTGGGCTTGGTGTTCGCGCCAAACCTCCAAATGACCCGCACGGCTATCCGCGTTTAACCGATTAAAATCATGCTCAAGTTCGGACAATTGGAAGTACGCGAATTGAATCGTTTCGAGTATGGGTTCCAGGTCGATATCTGTCGCACCCGATCGCCGACGGATTTTTGCGAGCTCTATCGCCTGGTCAACGTGCCGCTCGAGGGTTCGGATGAGTTCACAACATCGAGTGAGGGAAAATTGCCTCCAGGGCTCAAGGCCCTCGGTGGCGCGGATCCGGAGCGCCTCGGCAGGGTTGATAGGTTTCGGTGTATCGTCGAAAAGATCGTTCCAACACAACCCAATGGCCTGCAGGATATCCGCGGTCGCGCATCCGACCCTGCAGAGCATCAAAACCCGGTCGTCAGACTGCTCAACCACGAACGCACGGCCGGATTTGCCACCGTGGAGTGGGCAAGGCCCCTCGAATTTTCCAGGCTTCACTTCTCGCATGTCGGGGGTGAGTTTGGCGATATCGGTGGCTTTCATGCCGACCTCCGCGCCAGGACGTCGTCTGAAATCTTCCGGAGCATCTGTTTGAGACTGGAAGGCTCGGAGCGTGCCGCCTCAATCCTCCGACCGGCAATCCAATCCTCAAAGTCAGTCTCGTAGACATAAGGCTTGCCGCCGATCAGGTAGATCGCCCCGGGCCACTCGCGATCCAAAAACCGTCTGCCCGTTTTTGCAGTCTTCCCGATGCGCGCGCCGACGGCCACTGGATCCAGGAGGCGTTTGCTCATGCGGACAAGACCTCGCGTTTGAGGCGGTCGAGAAGAGACGCATAGGCATCCAGCAACGCACCACGCGGCGACCGCTCTCCCGCCTCCCACCTCGAAACGGCAGCAGGCGTGGTTTTAAGTGCAATCGCCAGATCTGCCTGAGTCAGTTGCGCTTCTTCTCGAATGGAGCGCCGCGCGATCGGAGAGGGCAGTGATCGCCGTAGATGGGCCTTGTTAAGAACTTCATCACAATCCATGTCAACAGGTTGGCATACTGTCGGAAAGGCCCGCAAACTGTGTTTTCGGAGCCCTCGTTGACAAACAAACCCAACAGCATCCAACAGACCGCCTTACTGTTGTATTAGTGGTAACTGTTCGGTATGATGAAAAGCACAATGGCCAGGAAGAAGACACCTAAGAAAACGGCGCCGCTTTTGATGGATACCGTAGTGCGCAACGTGCCGCGAACTTCCGCCGAGGAAGTCGGTGTCGACTTCGAAGAAACGGCTATCCCATCAGTTGTACAAGTCAGCACGGACGAGAAATGGATTCGGATTGCTCTCGACGCCGACTGGATTGCCGTCATTCGTCTCGTTGATCAGGATTCTCAGCCGGTCGTGGGGGAGGTGCGTGTCTTTCCGGGGGGCAGTTCGCCCAGCCTGGGGCAAGGGACCTGGAACGCGGAACTGTTGGGTTACAAGGCTGAGGGGGTTCCGGAGGGTGGCCTCCCGATGACTCTTCTTCGCCAGGTGCGCCAAGGCATCGTCGACGAAACGATTGGCGGCCTTGCCCGGGTGTTCTCAGGATTGCAAGTCGATCTACTTCGTCAGATCAGCCCTGAAGGCCGTGAGGCGCTGCAACGGGTCGTGGAAATTGTCCCCTCGAAGAAAGAGGCGCGTCGTCGAACACCGGTACACGGTAAACCGGATACCTTCTATGCGGAGCTCGCCCGTGATTACGTCGACCTAATCCATAGTGGGAGTCCGCGGCCAAATGCGGAAATTGCGAAGCGCCGAAAACTGAAATCACCCAAGGTCCGGGACATGATTCATGAGGCCCGCAAGCGAGGGCTACTATCGACGAAGGCATGGGGTCGGCCGGGAGGCCAACTCACTCCGCGTGCATTGGAACTGCTGGAGAGCACGAACAAAACAGGAGGCAAAAGTGGGCGTAAGCGTAAGACAAAAAGGAGCTGATTGGTTCATCTTCATCCGCTACCGCGGCCAGCGCGCCGCTCAGAAGTGCGTCGATGAGGAGCACGCGCTCGAGACCCAGAAGGCTGTCGTCACAGCGATGGCTGCCGGCCAGTTCGACCTGGCGGCCATCAGGAAGCCCCGGGAGCAGCACGAGGAATCAAAACCGAAGAGTCCGACGCTCAAGGAATTCTTCGACGATACGATGACGCCGCTATGGCAAGCATCGCTCGCCCGTAAGACATATGTGCGGTACGAGGGCTCATTCCGTCTGTACATCGAGCCCGAGCTCGGGGCGCTGCACGTGGACGAAATCACACGCGATCGCGTCAAAGCGTTCGTCGTGTCGCTGCTCACGCTCGAGATCGGAAAGGACGACAAGAAGCGCCGGCTTTCTAGGGACTCAATCCGGAACATCGTTGCCACTCTCCGGAGTGCGCTCAGTGAAGCGGTAGAGAGGGGCCTACTCGCGGCCAACCCTGCCGTCCGTCTCGGGAAGCTGTACCGTGAAGCCGGCACGGTGCGGGAGGACGTGGATCCGTTCAGCACCGAAGAAATCCCCATCCTGCTGGAGGCAACGCGCGAGCACTTCGGTATGGACAACTACGTAGTGACGCTTGCGGCGTTCCATACGGGCCTGCGGGCCGCGGAACTGGCCGGCCTGAAATGGAAGGACCTCGATGTTCGAAAACGCGCTCTTCGCGTCCGCCGGCAGTATCGCGACGGTGTTGAATCACGGACGAAAGGCAAGAAAAACCGAACCGTAGACGTGTCCGATGTGCTCCTGGTGGAACTGCAGGCGCTCAAGAAGCGACGGCAGGAGGAATACCTCGGTCGTGGAAAGAACGAAGTCCCCGAGTGGGTCTTTCTCTCTCCAGGTCTGAGACTTAGGGAAGGGAAGCGCACCGAGGGTCAGCCGCTCGACATGGACAACTGGCGCAACCGCGTTTTCTGGAAAGCGTGTGACAGGGCAAACCTTCGCCGTCGGCCTCTGCACTCGAGCCGACATTCGTTCGCGTCGATCTTGCTCATGGCCGGCGAGTCCCCGCAGTACGTCCGCGAGCAGCTCGGGCATTCCTCGATTCGCCTGACAGTGGACACCTACGGGCATTTCATTCCGGGCGCCAACCGCCAGGCCGTCAACAAGTTGCCTTCACTCGGTCGGGTTAGCGGTCACCCGGCAGCTGGTGCCGCCGGCTGAGGTGGTCCCTTCACCTCTCGCTATGCTTCGACTGTGCGGCCTTCTTCTCTTGGTCCGATCCCGCGAGTGGGCTTCTGTCTTGTCAACTGGTCGGAAAGCGGACTCTTCCTTCACGCCACGATGTTTCATATGTGGCCGTCACGGCCGAAAAGGTGTCAGTAACTTGGGTAAGCGTCGTGGGTGTCTTCTTGGCACCGTCCTTGAAGGAAGCCCCAGATTGGTAACACGCTGAAAGTTGTGTGCGTCAAGTTCTGCAAAAAGTATTTCCGAAAAATTCAGTTCTTGAGTGTCGATCGCCGTCGGGCCTGTGGGAATGTGGGAAAGCTGAACGTTTTTGGCGAAGCTTTTCCAAGCCTCAGAGGGAATCCGCGCCTTTTGGCGGATTTCCTCTGAGGCGTCATTTCCATCAGGCCTCTGCGTTTCTTTCTTTTTTGGTTCTTTTTCTTTCTTTCGTCCCCTCGAAAGTTTTCCACAGCGATTGTTCGCTCCAGGATGCTCTGTAATCGCCGATCGACATCCGAGTCGATCATTGGGGTCGGCCCGTTGGGACGCGTTTAGGCAGCCGGCGTCTGACGGTGCCAGTCCCTTTTGTGTTCCTTCAACAGGTCCATGTTCAAGTAGCGGATCGCTTCGATCCAGTTCTCGTGCGTTTCGGTGGTCAGCGCCCGAATCAAACGCAGACAGCTGGCTGCGTTGGGGAATATCCGCACCACGCGCGTTCGCCGTTTGATCTCTTCGTTGAGCCGTTCCAGCATATTGGTGGATTTCATGTGTTTGTGATGCTGAAGCGGCAGCGTGTAGAAGCTTAGTGTCTCGTCGATATTGTCTTCGACCCAGTCGCAGAGTTTGGAATATTTCTGCCCCCACTTGCTCAACCATGTCGCCAGGTCCTGCCGCACTTCCTGGAGGTCCCGCCGGTCGTAGAGCCAACGCAGTTCCTGGAGACAATCGTCATCGGCTTTGCGCGGCAGATAATCCAATGCGTTTCTCAGAAAGTGGACGTAGCAGCGTTGCCAGATCGCTTCGGGCAGGACTTCTGCGATGGCTTTCTTCAACCCGGCATGATCGTCGGTCACCACGAACTCCACGCCGCACAAGCCGCGTTGTTTCAAACTCAGTAACAGTTCCCGCCAACTGGTCGTGCTTTCCCGTTCCGCCAGTTCCACCGCCAACACACCGCGCCTCCCGTCCCAGTTGATTCCGATCGCCACCAGAACTGCTCGGCTCCGGATGACCCCGTCTTCGCGCACCTTCTCGTAGCGCGCATCCAGAATCAGGTACGGGTATTCTTCCTCCAATGCTCGCGTCGCAAACTTTTTCAGCTCCGTGTCCAGTGTCTTATTAATCCGGCTGATCGTGCTGGCCGAAAACGAATGCCCGCATAATTCTTCGGTGATGGCCTTGACCTTGCGCGTCGACACGCCCTGCACGTACATCTCGGCCAAGCTGGCCACCAAAGCTTTCTCGCTGCGTTGGTAGCGTTCAAACACTTCCGTGCTGAACCGCCCGGCCCGGTCCTGCGGCACGCGCAGCTCCAGCTTGCCCACCCGCGTGACCAGGTCCCGCCCGTAATAGCCACTCCGATATCCGGTCCGCCCCGCCGTTCGTTCACTCTTGGCCGCGGCCACAACCTGCTCCATCTCCCCCTCGAGAATTTCCTGAACCACCTCCTGCACGACGCTTTTCAGCAGATCCTTTTCCTCTCCTAACAGTTCTTTCCAATCCACTCCCTTTCGCTTAATCTTAGTTCGGGCCATCGGTTCATCTCCTTCGTTTCAAAGTTGTTGGTTGCCAACTTTCTCGGAGATACCCTGGCCCCTTCCTATTTCAGGACCCCTTTTTTGCAGAAACTCTGAAACATAACCACGCTGAACCGTCAAGGATGAGGAAACGATCATGAAATCCGCCGGCTGACCGCACCTCTATCTTTGCCTGGAACTGTTCGGCGAATAGTTCCACCGCCGGAATGAGCGTAGGAAGACGCTCTCGGGCAAGAAGCCGAATGCTCACACCTTATTGATACATAACCTAATTGATACATAACCTAGGTATCGGGGGACGAACTCTGCGTCCAGGTACGGATCGACGAAGAATAGATCCTGAGGAGCCACTTCAATGATCTTCCGGATTTCATCAAAATAGTCGAACGGGCTGTTGTCCGAAATCGCGAGACTGAGCGGCCCCACGGTCTTCATTCTCAAGTCGTATCTCGCTTCGTGCAGCAAACTCAGAAGGTTCCGAAAGGCAGGGCCGGCTTGGTCGGCTATCAAATTCAATACGGAGAAATGGCGAGAGACATCGCCGGGAACTAGGTTCTCGGGAACTTTTTTGGACGAATGGATCGTATGAACGTGGTGTTGGGCCATGATCCCTTGCGTCCCGTCCCATGCCCTGATCACGGCGTTGGCTCTTCCCAGCCAACCGACTACCTCATTGTTCTCCTGTCGGAGCAGTTCAACTTGTGTCGGGGCTGTCCGTATAACGTCTTCGACCTCAGCAAGCAATTCCTCTTTGGTCATTAGTCTTTTCCGGTGCAGGCGATCTGACGTTGGACGACTCTAGCGCGATCGACCGGATGGGCGTGGCAACCTATGGCAACCAAGACCCTAGGAACGAAGACGGCCGCCTAGCGGGCGGCTTAACTTCTTTGTTTTCAATACGCCCGAGAGGATTCGAACCTCTGACCTTCGGATTCGTAGTCCGACGTTCTATCCAGCTGAACTACGGGCGCGAAACAAGCTGTTTACTACGTCTGGCCGGTCTGCCGAATGGCAGGATTTCGGTCCGTGGTCACAGGATTCGCAACAAGCGTTTCGATTCCTCCAACAAGCGATCCATATCAAGGGGTTTGGGCAAGAAACAATCCGCTCCCGCCTGGAGAATCTTCGATTCGACTTCCGGTTGTCCACTCACAGCGATGATCGCGGTGCGGTTTGTCGGATTTTCCTTGATTCGACGGCAGACCTCGAGCCCATCAACTCCGGGGATCAGTATATCCAGGACGATCAGGTCGGGATGCGAGCGCCCGATCTCAATCAAGGCCGTAATGCCATCAGAGGCGGAGTCGACCTCGTACCCTTCCTGTCGCTCGAAAAACGTTGTCAGTACCTTAACGATGCTGTCTTCGTCTTCAACAATCAGTACCTTGAGCTTTTCTTCGGTGATTGCCGGCGGGACGGGTATCTGGTGTTTTCGCAGGAAAGCAAGTAAGTCTTCCCGGCTGATGCGCCGGTGTCCTCCGGGGGTCCGATAGGAATTGAGCAAGTCCTGCTCAATCCAATTGATTACGGACCGGGGATTGACCTGAAGTAACTTGCTGACCTCGTGGGTCGTAAAGATGTCTTTATTCGGGTTCGTACTCGCAGCCATCCAGCGTTCCTAACGCGTCCGGTGGGGCCGGCGTAGTGTTGCCGTGCTCAATAGGGACTTGGATTCAGGGTGCCCGTGCCGAAAGAGAGCCAGGTTCCCGACATCACTGTCACAGCCGTTCCAATTCGCATCTACGACTAAGATCGTCCCCCTCACCTTCCCCACCTGGGTGACAAGGACACTACCTGAGCGCGTATAACGTAACATAATGACATCGCTTATGGAAATCGCTATTCGGGATTGGCAGACTTCTGATTTCGAGCGAATTACTTCGCTTTGGCTGGCTGCTTACGGGCGTGTCGCCCTAGCGGACGCGCCACTGAGAAGCGACGCGGACAGGGTGCTGACCGCGTGGTTGTCCGACCGATTTCGGGACAGGAAATCCCTGGGATATGTCGGGGAGAGGGACGGCGCTTTCGCTGGATTCGTCCTGGGACGCATGGGTGAGTGGGAGTCGGACCCCCCAATTCTCAAACGGCGTCGGGTTGGGATGATCGACGTGGTGTACGTCCTGGAAGCACATCGCAGGTTTGGGGTCGCCACTCGTTTGGTGCAGTCTGTAATCGAACGCGCTGAAGTACGTGGCGCAACCGCGCTTGAGACAACGTTTGAGATAGTTAACGAGCCTGCGACACGCCTCTGGTCGAGTTTGGGTTTCAAACCCTGGATCGAGCGCGCCTACCGTCCAATCGAACGCTCTCCGTCGAATAGAGGAGACGTGATGGGTGACATCTAAATGCAACGAGTGATCACATGTGGGTCCAGCCCTGTCGCAACTGACTGCTAGACTACATCGTCTTCGGCCGAAGGCTATGGTGCCCAAGGGCCTCAGTGTTGGAGTACTGCGGTGAAAATAATCACCTGCATGAAACCGGTTCCAGATCCCGCCTCGCGCCTCCTCGTCAACGAAAGCAAAAGCTGGATCAAAGATTCGGACCTGAGTTTCGTTGTCAACGAAGCGGATAGCTATGCTCTCGAAGCAGCGCTCGTAATCAAAGAAAAACATGGTGGGGAAGTGGTTGCTCTGTCCGTGGGACAGGAATCGACGATACGGGTACTGCGGACGGGCCTGGCTACGGGTGCGGATCGAGCAATTTTTCTTTGTGATGGGCGCTTTGAGGGTTCCGACGAATTTGCAACGGCACAGATCATCGCCCGGGCTATCGAGAAAGACGGGGGTGGGGACCTGGTTCTCACGGGAGTGCAATCCGACGATCTTGGAACGGGTATGACGGGAGTCATGGCGGCGGAGTTACTCGGTTGGCCTCATGCCAGTGTCGTCATCGCGGTCGACGCTTCTCCGGAAGACGGTCAGGTTCGGGTCAGGCGGGAGCTCGAAGGTGGGGTGAACGAAGAAGTCCAAGTGGAAACGCCCTGTGTTTTGACGATCCAGTACGGGATCAATCAACCGCGGTACCCATCGCTGAAGGGAATCATGGCTGCGAAAAAGAAGAAACTCCAGAGGTGGGGATTGGAAGATCTTCGGCTGGGAGACGATGCGGTGGGGCCGTCTGGAGGTATGTATGAGGTGGCCGGAGTCTTTGTCCCTGAGCGGACAGGCGATGTGGAGATCATGTCAGGTAGCCCGGTTGAGGCAGCCATCGCCCTGGTTGATAAGTTGAGGAACGAAGCAAAAGCCTTGTAGGTATGTTGACGTGATACTGGCTCTGACCGAACAGGAAAACCGAGGGTTCACACCTCTGACGACACAATTACTGGGAGTAGCCCGGCGCCTCGGGCAGGAACTCGAAGAACCGGTGGCGGCGGTGGTCCTGGGATCGGGAGTGGGCGAGGCGGCTCCCGAACTCGGGGCACTCGGAATCGATCGCGTATTCACCGTGGATGACCCCACGCTTTCCACCTACAGCCCGGATGCGTACCTCGCCGCCCTACAGAGGGTGACCTACGCTTTGACAAACACAGCCGGGGACACGGAGACCGACTCCGGGCCAGAGAGTGTTCCGAACAATCGAATGCCCTATCTCGTTATGGCGGGGCATGGGGGAATCGGATCAGATCTACTTCCGCGGATGGCGGCACGGTTGAGGCGGCCTCTGGTGGCGGCATGTGTCGATTTTGAGAAGCAGGGCGAACGTCTGTTTATGACACGCCAGATTTTTAACGCCAAAATGAACATGCGAGTGTCACTCCGTGGAGAGGCGCCTTATTTCGCGACGATTATGCCCGGAGCCTTTCCAGCCACCGAAGTGGGGGAAGAAGACAAAATCAAGCCGGAGACGGTTCGCCTCGAACTGGGTGAAGTGCAGATTCGTCAACGATCACTCGGTCGGACGGAGGCCCCCACAGGCGAAGTCGACTTTGGATCGGCCTCGACAATAGTATCCGGAGGCAGGGGACTCAAGGCGGCCGAGAATGTGGAACTGATTAAGGACTTGGCTCGGGCTTTAGGGGGCGCCGTAGGGGCGTCCCGGCCCGTCGTAGATGCGGGGTGGCTGCCACGAGAGCACCAAATTGGAAGTTCGGGGCAGACGGTTTCTCCAAAACTGTACTTCGCCATCGGTATTTCTGGCGCGATTCAACATCTTGTGGGCATGCAAACGGCCCAGTGCATCGTTGCCATTAACAAAGATGCGGATGCTCCGATCTTCAAGGTTGCTCAATACGGTATCGTGGGCGACCTGTTCGAGATCGTTCCGGAAATCACAAAAATCATCAACGACCTGAAGGCCTAGTGGTCCGTGGTGAAATTCGACGGAACGACTTTCCCCGTTTGATTCGGATCAGCCGTTTGAATATATTTGCATTCTGGCTAACAGAATCGCCTAGAATCGTCCGTGTAGGGACCTCAATATTTAGAGCAGTCGTAAGGGAGGAAGAAGAATGCGGAACGCCTCGTTTTTGATCGGGTTCTGCCTTATTCTGGCGTTTGCGCTAACCGGCATGGCCGTTCAGCGTGAACATCCTGAGATCATGCAGGACATTTCCACCGCACGACAGGCCTTGCAGGCAAGCATTGAAGGCGGTGACAGTGCAGTTGCTGCGATGGAAGCCGAAAAGCTGGAAGGACTGTTTAGAGAAGCTCTCCCAATCTACCAGAGGATGAACCTCGAACCGGCGGTGATGATCGCCAGCAAGGCGGCCGCGGCCGCTGCAGAGGCGGTTGCGGCTGCGAATGCAGACAATCTGGACGCGGCCGGGACGGCGCACGGAAGCGTACAAAAGGCCTGCGGTAACTGTCACTCTCAGTTTCGGGAGAAAGCCCCGGACGGGTCTTTCCGCTTCAAGACGCAGTAGTTATGTCGGAGCCATATCGTTTCGGCCCGAGGAAAAGGGAACGCATCTGGCGCCGAGGAGATATCGGCAAACCGGCCTTCTTTTCTTGAGAAAATCGATTGAATCTTATTTTATTTGACTTTCTTCTGGCAGGGCGAGTAGTCTTCATCTAGTGAGTGGTGTCTAAAAGACAGATTTCCTCCACCATCCCACTCTCCCCGCGGCCGAGCCGCGGGGATTTTTTTTGTGCCATCCCTTTGCAACCCTGCAACCTCCGAACAGCGCCCATCGGCCTTTCCGATTGCGGCGAAACGGCATTGTCTTCGTTCTCATCCGCTCCTCGGGATGAAGAAGCATTTCCGCGTCGTCGCGCCGTCGCCAAGTCGCCTCCTGAATTCCAAGGCCGTTTGGCCCGAACGCGGGTCCCGATTTCGGTGGTACAGGCCACTTGAGCCCTAAAAATCCGGGTGTCGGTCGCAGCAAAGCGTAAGCAGGATGAATCGTCACGAAGATAGTGATAACGACCGAAGACGCCGATGTGGCTTGACACGATTCCTGATGTCTCTTGACGACGAGACATCTCATTTTGACTCTTTCCGTTGCTCGAGACCGGGAGCCGGATCATTCCCCGTTGATCACCATGAGAGGCAAGGACTGACCAGGGACGGGGAGCAGTTGGGTAATCCTGAGCGATAGCTTGCGTTCGAACAGAGCCACGGTCGATCGAATCAGTTTCTCAAGTGGAAATCTTTAACGACGCAAAGACGAAATGACTACAGTCGGAGTCCAAACCTGACGATGACGAGGAATGAGAACTAACCGGAGCCTGAGGGAATGACGCGATTGTTGCGAAGACTGCTTTTTTTCGGCCTTCTTTTCGAAGGAATCGGGATGCTTCCCCTGGAAGTTTTGCTCTCCATAATTGCTGTTTTTTTAGCTATTGTTATGTGCGCTCATTTTGTCTGCAGTCGAGGTGTTAATTCCGCTTGATTCTCTTCTGCCGAGGTAATACCCTAAGCAACCTGTTCCGGAGGCCATCGATACGATTTCTTCCTCTCTTGGCAGCGACAGCGTTGACTGAGACACACGACGTTGCGTACCAGCGGAGGTAGTCCGTTACTTCATCCGGCGCCAAAAGGTTCCAAACCGGTTCGGAGCGCGTGCCGTTTGCGGGATGGACGTGTCGATTGGATGTGGCTTTGACCGCATTCGAGTAGTGCAAGAGTTGGGGCACAAGTTTTTATCCGTACCTTTTTCCTTCGTAGTACTTCGATCGATGTCTCCGGTTTCGTTTGCGATAGGTGCGACGCGGCCGATCAGTCCACGAGCGCTCACCGCTCCCTTCGCGATCCGTGATGGGAAATCATGGAGTGCCGTCGCCTTGAAAGACCCGTCATGCAGGAAGCTGACGCGCCCTCCGGCAGATCTCCATCTTGCGGGAAGGGACACACCTCGATACTTGTTTGACGATGCCGACAGCAACAACTCAAGTTCTAATTCTTGCCGACGACAAACGACTTGAAGAAGTCCTAACTGAAATACTCGCCGACTGTGGTATCAATAACATCAGCACTTCGATTCTCGAGGACGCCGATTTGCGCATCGAGGATGAACCTCCCGATCTGATCCTCGCCGACCTCGACTCAAATGGAGCAGACACGCCCGAATGGCTTAGCGATCTTCGTAAGTCGGGTTTCACCGGACCGATCGTCGTGCTTGCGGGTAAGAGGTCAATGTTTCGGGCACACGCGGCGTTAGATAAAGGCGCTACCGGATATGTCAGAAAGCCCTTCGAAGGCTGGGAGGTCGAACTGGCCGTTAAGGAATTGGGAGCTCGGTCCCAACGATCCCGGGAAAAGGCGGCGGAAGACACCACCGCCCAGATCTATGGATCCAGTCCCGAAATCCAGGCCGTCCTGAAGATTCTGAGTCAGGTGGCACATCGGGAAGAGCACTTGACACTGTTCGGGGAAGCAGGGTCCGGCAAGCGATTGATCGGCCGAATGATTCATAATTCCAGCGGGCGCAAGCAGGCGCGTTTCGTGAGTCTGGGCTGCTCGGGATTGAGTGAATCGGTAATCGATCGGGAACTATTCGGTTACAGGGATCAACATGCTGGAACTAAGGGCGAGAGACACTCCGGTTGTCTCGAATTGTGCAGGGGTGGCACCTTATTGCTCGACGAAGTGGGTAATCTGCCGCGACGGACGCAGGAAAAATTACTGAAATGCATGACCCGGCGCAGTTTCCAGGTGGCTGGGCTGGGGGTCCGAAACTTCGACGTCCGAATTATCGCGACTTCGAGCCAGGATCTGGAAGAGAGAGTACGTGAGGGTCGCTTCCATCGGGAGTTCTTCGATCGTTTACAGAGCATCCAGATTCCGGTGCCCGCCCTTCGACAGCATCGGTCTGACATTCCAATTCTCGTCGACCAATACGTCCGAAGTGGAGCCCGCATCGAGAGGAAGGCCCTTAACGGCATCTCACCTTCGGCATTGGCACGGCTGATGCAGTACGACTGGCCCGGAAACGTCCGTGAGTTGAAGGACATGATCAGACATGCAGTCGCGGGCGCAGAGGGCTCGGTTCTGGGGA
This sequence comes from Terriglobia bacterium, assembly GCA_965218085.1. Taxonomy (GTDB): domain Bacteria; phylum Acidobacteriota; class Terriglobia; order 20CM-2-55-15; family 20CM-2-55-15. Next base: position 3,607,264 of record CBDCKF010000002.1, read on the forward strand.
ATCAAGACCTTCCGTCGTTGCCCGAGCCGATCGGGTCCAATCCGGATGTCCTGGTCCTGGGTACAACGATTCAGGAAGTCGAAAAAGAAGCCATTTTGCGAACCCTTGAAGCAGCAGGTGGCTCCACAAGCCGGGCGGGCAAGATCCTTGAAATGAGCGTTCGCAAAATTCAGTATAAACTTAAGGAATACCGTCAGGAAGCGGCTACGGCCGTTCGCCTCGAAACAGTCCGGAGTGTGTCGCCTGCCCAGGCCCCTCTGTCAAAAAAACCCCTCCCCTTAAAAAAGACGCTTTTTGTGGCTCCATCAGATCGCCCGGAGTGAGCCGAGCCGCGCGTTTTTACCTCTGCTTCCATCAGTGACCTGTACCACCCGAATCGGGACCAGCGCCGATGGGTCTTGCCGGGGAGATCGAGGCGCGACACCGAAGTCGATGTCTTCACATCGACGACGACTCGCAACAAAGATATCGACAGCAAGACCCGTCGGCGCCACTGGCGATACCTCTGTTACAGGCCACTAGTCGCAGTCTTCATACCTTTGCTGGCGCGTGCCGACGGACAGAGAGCCTCGAAACCGCAACATGCGCTTGTCGGCATGGGTTTCCAGTAAGGCGGCCAACGTGCATCGTGAGGACAATGTCCGCGTTCGCACACGCTGCCCTGATCCGGAGGGGCCGGCTAAGCCCACACTGGGTGCGTTGCCCCAGATGCCGTGACCGTTTCGATGTATTTGGTGTCCCGTGGTGCCCATGCCGGTCCGAGCATCGGACCAAGAGCTGTCCGCACTGCGGCGAGTGTTTGTGCGCTGAACCGGAGTATCAGGATCCGAAGTGCTGGGTGGCACCCCCCGATGTATTCCGGAGACACGGTTTCGAATCCCTGCTCGTGTACTACATCTGAGGGAGAGTGCGACGCACCGCTAGCAGCCCGTGGCAGAAGTCTCGAGGGCCACGTCTTCGCATGATAGAAGTCCGTTCACACCGGGGGACCGGGGCGGATCCTCCGAGGTCTGCTTCAAGGGGTCAGCGTGCTTACTAGTGGCCTGCAACAGAGGTATTGATAGCAGCGTTCGGAGCGCAACGGGATCGTATTCGAGGCGCGCCGCCCGAGGCAATGCTCTTTCATTCCGAGAAGGCGTAACGACGAAGACGGTCCCGTTCCGCCCGAACCCTTTGGGCCGATGGGGGTTGCCGGCGATGTCGTCGTTGCGGGCCGTCATCGATGTCAGAGCATCGACTTCCGTCCCGCGCCTCGACCTCGCCGGCAAGACCCATCGGCGCTACTGTCAATACTTCTGTTTCAGGCCACTAGGCTTCAAAATCATGATGATTGTGAGGTTCATCGGTCGTTTGGACCACGGGTGGAACCGGACAGCTTTGGTCGTCTGATTGAACGACCGAGCGCATTCTCCTCTCGGCTCTACTCACGCACTTCGCGGGGCAGCGTTTGCCGCATAACGTATTCTCGTCGAAGCGTATTGCCGTCGGGCCCTTCTACATGAAACCGGAATCCGGGATTGTCCGCCTCTCCCGTCCGCTCCAGAGGATAAACGCCTCTCAGATTTCGAAGTCGGAGTGTCGTTTCATACTGGTGTTCTTCAAGGTTCCAGACGAAGACTCGAATGCCATCATACGTGAGGTCCGGTTCGGAATCCGACCGCCGTTCGGCCACCACGTACCAATCAATCAACCCGAAACCTGGGTCCTGGACCTGACGGAGCTTCTGAACACCAACGTAGCTTCGGCCCTCCATAAACGGTAGAAGCGGCTCGGGGGTATCGAGTTCGATCAATGGAGAGTAGACCCAACCGATTTCATCCTCCGATGGACGTACCCTGAACCAAATGTCTGTAGCGTCGGAGTCGGGTCGGCGTGTCGTACTGCGTTCCAGTACCTCGAGCGGGGTTCGACGGCGCAGCCGCCGGATTATCTCTGTATCCCGCCCGGGGGCCAGCCTCAAATTAACTTCCTCGCGTGCACGAGCCGTGTTTTGAACCGGCAGTATCGCGGCTTCGGACACGTCCAGGCGCATCGCCGCCATCGTGCGATCCCCAAGGATCGTGCTCTCATCCATCCAGCCTTCGATCTGGTCGCGGTCGCGAACCCGATACCAGGTGCCCCGTTTCTCAAGGATCGAGACCCGTTCACCTTCATTCAAGGTATACATTGTGCGCGCCGAAACGGTGGCGTCGATGCGCAGAGAAGTGTTATCTGTTAAAACAGTGGCCTCGTCGATCGCAGGTTCCGGCTCAGGCAGACACCCGGTGAGCATGAAGCTGAGGCTGAGCCAGCTGATTAAGATGTGACGCATGCTGCACATAGAATACAGGAAGAGCCTTTCTGACCCACCACGAGAAAGCGGGACATAGCCGAACTCGGTTGAACTTCGATACACGGGACCGGACGCGCCTCGCGTTTCAGATTATATCGGTGATGGGCTAAAATTGGTCCCATGGCAGACGCCGCCCCTGACCCACCAAAGGATTTTGAAGCCGCACTCGCGCGCCTCGAAGAGATCGTGAGGTCTCTGGAAGACGGTGAGCTTGGCCTGGACAATGCTCTGGAGCTCTTTGAGGAGGGAATTCGTCTGTCGCGTTTCTGTCATGGCAAGCTGGAGCAGGCGGAGCGTCGTGTCGAACTCCTTCTCAAGGATTCATCCGGCGATGTGAAGCCTGTCCCGTTTGACGCCGGAGCGGACTCGCTACACGAGCACGAGTGAAAACTGCCAACATCGCTGCTTTCTTCCAACAGATCGTGCCAGCGGTCGACGAGACTTTGGGCCACATTCTTCCTCCGGTATCCAAGGTTCCGAAAAAGCTCCACGAAGCGATGCGCTATAGCGTGTATGCAGGTGGGAAGAGACTCCGGCCGGCACTCTGCGTTGCCGGCTATTCTGCTTTTCGTTCCGACTGGGAAAACGTTCTTCCCGTCGCAGCATCGCTGGAACTGGTGCACACCTATTCCCTGATCCATGATGACTTGCCGGCCATGGACGATGATGATCTTCGCCGCGGAATGCCCTCGTGCCACCGACAATACGGCGAGGCGATCGCGATATTGGCCGGAGACGCATTGCTCACCCTCGCGTTCGAGACAATCGCCGGTTGCGATCGATTTTCTCCCGAGAGATTGCTGGCTGCGCTCAGCTTGCTTGCCCAGGCAGCGGGTACCCAGACAGGAATGATCGGTGGCCAGGTGCTCGATCTCGAAGCGGCCGGAGCCCGAATCGATTCCGATCATCTCGACCTGATCCATCGCTCCAAGACCGGAGCGATGATCGAGGCTTCGATTGTCCTCGGCGCTCACCTCGGTGAAGCAGGGCCCGATAAAATGCAACAGATTCAAATGTACGGACAGCGCATTGGACTCGCTTTTCAGATCGTAGACGACATTCTCGACGAAACCGGGAGAGGCAACGATCTGGGCAAAACGCCCGGCAAGGACCGCAACCAGAGCAAGGCAACCTATCCACGGATACACGGCATTGAAGAATCGCGGCGGATGGTTCGAGAAATTACTGCCGAGGCGCACGAGACCGTCGTCGAAATCGGCCACGGCGCTCAGCTGCTGACAGAAATCGCGGACTACGTGGAGACGCGCTCCCATTGACCAAAACCCGCATCGATAAACTTCTGGTGGATCGAGGACTGGTTGAATCGCGCGAGCGGGCCCGCGCGCTGATCATGGCGGGCGACGTGCTTGTTGAAGATACACCGGTTCGAAAAGCAGGCACGGGTGTCGATAGGAACGCCCCCGTGCGCTTGCGCCGCCCGCCGCATCCCTTTGTGAGCCGTGGAGGAGTCAAGCTCGAGGGCGCTTTGAAAGCTCTGGGGATCAACCCTGAAGGCTGGATTACGGCCGACATCGGATCGTCTACGGGGGGCTTTACGCATTGCCTCCTGCTCCGGGGTGCGCATCGCGTGTATGCTGTCGACGTTGATCGCACACAACTGGATTGGAAGTTGCAGACAGACTCTCGAGTAACACAGATTGAAGGCAACGCCCGCTACATTGAAGCGGACTGGATCCCCGAACCGCTGGACTTGGTAACGATTGACGTTTCATTCATCTCGCTGGCGAAAATCCTGCCCGCTGTCTCTGGCCTGATCCCCAAGGGAGCGCGATGCCTGGCGCTGGTCAAACCGCAGTTTGAAGTGGGTCGAAAGAAGGTCCCCCGGGGAGGCGTTGTGACGGACCCGGGCTTGCACGATCAAGCTGTCGCTTCGGTGATCGCCGCCGCCGATGGGACCGGGTTACGGCATCGGGCGACGTGCCCCTCTTCGATTACCGGAAAAGAGGGGAACCGGGAGTTTTTCGTGCTGTTGGAACGACGATGAAAATCGAAACTGTCGGAATCATGACCAAGCCCGGTGCGCCCGAGGTCGCCCAAGTCGCCGCCGAGCTCACCGACTGGTTTGCCGAACGCAAAGTCAAGGTGGTGTTGGAGGCTGAGACAGCACGGCAAAGCGGTCGGATCGAATCTGGCGTGACTGACCGGGAATTCGGCAGTCGGCCCGACCTGGCCGTTGTTGTGGGCGGCGACGGGACTTTGCTGGCGGGGGCCCGCCTCCTTGCCGGCCGTGAGATACCGATTCTGGCTATCAATTATGGCGGCCTGGGTTTTCTCACGGCGGTGACGATTCAGGAATTGTATACGGATCTGGAACGCGTCCTGTCGGGTCAATTCATCAGTGACCGCCGAATGATGATCGACGTTACTCAAACACGGGATGGCGCCCCGATCGCGTCATACAGTGCGCTGAACGACGTCGTTATCAACAAGGGCACGCCCGCGCGCATGATCGAAGTGGAGGTGAGGGTTGATGACGAGTACATGTCCACCTTTCGTGCTGATGGATTGATCGTAGCCACTCCAACAGGGTCCACGGCCTACAATCTCTCCGCCGGTGGCCCGATCGTCCACCCGAAATTGACAGCCGTTGTGATGACTCCGATCTGTTCGCACACGCTGACGAACCGTCCGATCGTACTTCCCGAAGACGTTCGAATCGTTGCTGTCTTCAATTCTCAAGGCGAAGAAGGAGTTTATGCGACTGTGGACGGTCAAGTGGGTTTACTGCTGGAAGGTGGCGATAAGCTGGAGGTTCGGGCCGCCCGGAAGCGGGTCCAACTGATCGCTCCCCTCGGGAAGAGCTATTTTAACGTCTTGCGCGGAAAACTCAAATGGGGATGAGGGAAGCCTCACCGTGATTGTATGAGAAAGGGACTCGGACGAAACTGATAAGCACCGAACTTCTAACCGAGGACACTGGCATACGCATTGCCAAGATGCCATCCGCACACCGGTGATGATTGGCAGACTGCTATAATGCAATCCCCACGGGGGCGACATCTGAGTAAGGCGACCTGACTTCGGCTAAGGAGGAAAGGCCAAGACGTGAAGGAAAAAGCACCGCGACAGACCGTTTGCAACGAACCTGGAAGTACTCCCAAGAAGGCTTATTGTGGTGGTAAACTCAAGCGAATCACGGAACTCGAACCTGAAGTTTCCAAACCTGCCGGCAAGGGCCTGGATGTACTCCGGTGTGACGAATGCGGGGTCTTATACACCGAGCCGAGCCCATACGCGGCTCTCAAGAAATAGCGTCGTCCCCTCGTATCGGTGACGGCGCTTCGTTGACACGACGGATGGCACGAGAAACGGCGACTTCGATCAAACTCTGTTCGTAAGCGTCTTCTTCCACATCCGCCATCTCCAGCAGTTCTGCTGCGGCGACAGCCGCGACCATCTTTACATTTTTGTCAGTCAGGGTCTGGCGGTTCAGGGCCCGGGAGGCTGAGGGGGCATGCACGGGAATTACCGTGGAACTGGACACGATGATTTGCGGGTCCAACGCCACGTTTCGCCGGAGTCGTGTCTTCACAGAGGCGGACACCGTCGGTCGCCCGCCTCCCGGATTGACCCGGAAGAAACCCACGCGCCACTTGGGATCGAGCATCGTGAATTCCACAACAGCGGGAAACTCACCCGGATTCAAGCCATGGGCCGCAGCCAGGAGAAATTCGTTGATCGTCGTGGTTTGACTGCCTTTCAGCGATTGCAACCGGATCTTGGCCTCAAGGCTTACGAGGGCCGTCGCCAGGTCGAAGTAGTGCGAATCGGGAAAAAGCGCGGAAAAGACCGTAAACCGGTTTCGGACAAGCGGGTTGGCCATCATGGATACAGCCTGCTTCAGGAGACCGTTTTCTCCCTTGACCTTTCTAAGGACTTCGCCGAAATCGGCCCCGGCGCCGATCTTGACCTTGGTTCCTCTTGAACGGACGTCATCAAAACCTGGAATGCGCCCCCCGTCAATCAGCACTCTGTTGGAGACTGTCTTGGTGGCGGAGTCGGCTTTGGCGACGACGAAGGCACGTTCCCCGTGCTTCGCCAGGAGGCGTGCCAAGCCTGTCAGTGTCTGTGGTAACTGTGCTTTCGGCATTCGCTTCGATCCAAAATACAGGGACGGAAAAATCGGTCGGATTCTAGAGACCAGTGAGCGGAAAGTCAAGTCAATCCGGCATTTAATGGGAAGGCAGTCTGTTCAGGAACCCGGTTCGTGAGACAGCGACGATCCCTCGAAGGATCCCTTTCCACCTTCTCTCTACCTGCTACTATTGCTACACTGTGCGGGATGGAAGTCGACCTTTTTGATGAACTTGTAAGCGCGAACCCGAAGGGTGGAAAAACAGCGCCGGCGAAGCTCATACCGATTCGAGGACCTGGGGGAACGCGCATCCAGAACCCCAAGATGTGGGTCCCCGAGGACGGTCCAGTGCTCCCGACAGTCGGCAGCGGTGCGGTTGGGGCGGCGGTCCGGGCCGTGGCCATCGAAGCGATGGAAGCCATGGAAGCCATGGAATCTATCGAAGTGTTCGCGGATGAGAAGTCCCGCATGTTCAACTTCGGCCAGAGCGATGCCGCTAGGGTTGGGGAAATGATTTATTGTCGGCGCCGGAACCCCGGGCATCCGCTAAGTCAGAAGACCTGCGAGACAAGCCCATCCTGATCGGCATTTATCAGTGCCGATTCAACCATTTCCCAGAATGTCACGTCCAAGACGGTGGCGTCTCTGGGGGCGGGACCGAGTCGAAGTGAACAAGCCGTATGCGTATCTATACGAAATTCGGTGACCGTGGAGAAACCCGGCTCTTCAATGGCACCCGCGTTCCGAAGTCCAATATTCGCGTCGCCGCCTATGGAAACGTGGATGAATTGGCTGCGGCATTGGGAGCAGCGGCGGCTTTCATCAAGGATGAACCGATCTGTGCCGTTTTAGACGGCATCCAGCGGCAACTGCTGGGGCTGGGGGCTCAACTGGCCAACCCGAACCCGGACGATGCCAAAGACGACAAGGCCCGTCTGGCGAAGGAGTCTGTGAGCAACATCGAAGCCTTGATCGACGGCTATGAGGCGGAGCTTCCGGAACTTAAAAAATTCATTTTGTCAGGGGGCGGGCCTGCAGGGGCTATGGTGCACCTCGCCCGGACTGTTTGCCGCCGTGCCGAGCGCGGAGTAGTCAGTCTGGGTCAGGAGACATCCCTGGATCCGCTCATCATCGAGTATTTGAATCGACTTTCGGACTTCTTGTTCGTACTGGCCCGAACAGTCAATCACAGAGAAGGGATAGAGGAAATCCAATGGTGAAACGAATTACTTTGGTTCTACTGGCAGTTGTCGTCGTGGCCTTGCCGGCCACGGCTCAGGACTTTTCGTCACTCGACATTTCATTTGGCTATGGCAACTACGGAGTCGAAGAGCTGGCCGCGGGTGGTACGTCGCTGACAACAGACCGTGTGCACGGATTCGCGATGCACACCACCATCAACCTGATGAGTTGGCTTGGACTCGAAAATTTCACGGGCGCCTACGCACTCAACAACGACGTAACGCTGATCACGAACACCTTCGGTCTGAAGCTTGTCGCTCGAGACGTTCTGGAAGGACGGATAACACCGTATCTGGCAGGCGGGATCGGCGTGGGTTATTACACCAGCAACCGAACGGGTGGTGGCTTCAGTACAATGGCTGCCCGATACGGCGGCGGCATCGATTTTAACCTGAACGGGGGTATGGCCATCCGTGTGGACGTCGGGGGCCTGGCTATGGGGAGCGGACTCCGCACCGATGGATGGCGATCCAATCTGAACGTCACGACTGGAATCGTTTTAAATATCGGCGGTTAAGCAGTGCCGCACCGGAGGCCTGTCAGAGGCCCCAGGCGAATAATTTGTGTGCCCCACGTCAATCTGATAGGCTCGGGGCGAATTGTCAGAGATTAGCCCGCCAACAGGCTCTCATCTGAGTGTCGACCGGAATGCTTTCCTCGTATCGTCCTCACTCGGCGTGTCCTCTGGCGTTAGCGGCAATATCTTTCGAATGACTACGGAACAAGATAAATTCAGGTCTGGACCGGCCGGTCCTTAGACCGGAGGCGAGAGAAGAAATTCATGGGTAAGAAACTGTACGTCGGAAACCTCCCCTATCAGACAACTGAAGGTGAGTTGGAACAGCTGTTCGGAGAAATGGGTGCTGTCGAGTCGGTCCGGATCATCACCGATCGGGAAACCGGCCGCAATCGAGGATTTGGATTCATCGAAATGGGCAGCGACGAAGAGGCGGACAAGGCGATTGAAAAGTTCAACCAGTATGAGCTGGAAGGCCGCGCGTTGACCGTGAACGAAGCCCGGCCCCGCGAGGATCGCAGTGGCCGCGGTGGTGGGGGTGGTGGCGGCTACCGTCGCGACGAGCCGCGCTGGTAAGTCAGTCTCTTCTCGGGAAATACGAACACGGCCGCCCGGCTTCTAGGCCGGGTCGTCTGCCTTGCTCTCGCTGACTCCCAGTTGCCTTAGAAACGCTTCGAGCGCTTCATAGGGATGAGCGCCCACGAGTTTCTGGCCATCGGCGGCAAAGGTGGGCACTCCCGTCACGCCCTGAGTCCTGGATTGTGCCCAATCGGCATCGACCTGATCGCGGAAGCGCCGTTCCTCGAGTACTTCGCGAGCGATAACGGGGGACAGTCCGACCGATTCAGCCAGCGTGACGAGCAAGCCAAGATCCCCGATATTCTTTCCGTCCACGAAATAGGCTCTGAACAGAGCGTCGTGGACTGCCTCACCTCCGGGCTGAGTTTCCGCCCACGCGCCCAGCTCCTGGGCCAGGCGGCTGTTGTAGGTGTGGGTCCGCACACCGTAGGGCAAGCCCTCCTCATCCGCCAAGCCTTTGAGGCGCGCATTCATGGCGCCGATGTCCCTGCCACTTCCGGCAAACATGTCTTCCAACGACCGCCCTTCGGGGGGCGTTTCCGGATGCAGGGGAAAGTGCACCCAGCGGATGGTGATATCAAATGCCTTTTTCAGTCGTTCAATACGCCCGGTACTGAGGTAACACCAGGGTCAGACGTAGTCGCTGAAGACTTCGAAGGGGATGGCTGTAGTCATCGCTGTTCCTTTCAGGCCGTGATCAAAGACCCTATTCCGATCACAAGAAATCCAACGCCGGCAAGTGTGTGCAACAGTGGTTCACTCACATAGGCGGACAACGCACCTCCGGCCAGTACCCCCACCCCAGCCGCAAGGATCAGAGCGAGCGAAGCGCTGAAGAAAACGGTCAGCTTACTGACCGATGCGTCCGAAGCAAACAACAGTGTGGTCAACTGAGTTTTGTCGCCGAGTTCAGCCAGAAAAATAGTCATGAATACGCTTGCCGCCGTCTTGATGTCCATAGTCGTCCCATAATACAGGGGGTTGCAGGCATGATAAATCGTAAGTCGCGGCATCGAGACGCTGTAGAGTGCAAGTCGTCGTCGCAAATCCGGCCCGACCTGCCTTGCGTTCTCTTCGCCGAGCCCCATATCATCGAACAGTCAGGGCGGTTAGCTCAGTTGGAAGAGCGTTCGGTTTACACCTGTGCCAGCCGCCCCTTCCACCTTTACTCTCTATTACTCAAAAACGCTTATTAGTACACGCTGACGGGGTTCAAGTCGCTTCCTCTCGGCATCTGGCCGATTCAAGCTTACCCAAAATCGCTCATCATATTTAAATAGTGTTACTACAGAAGTCACTACACTCCCCACTTCTGTCCGCTACGACTAGGAAGATAACCTCGTAACCATCGAAGGGCGGCTAGAAACCCTTGCTAAGCTTTGAAGAGGTCCGATCTCCCTGAGTCAGACTCTGCCGCCCGCTCCACTCGACCGCGCCACAGGGGGTGCAATGTGAACGACTACAAAGAAACCAAGACAGTGGCGGTGAAAGAGTCGCCAGGTCAATCCTTAATATCTGCCAGGTCAAAGGTTCCTCAGATAATTCAGCAGGCGCGGGCTGCTGGACATTCGGGTCGTGCTGGCGCTCTGTACAAGGAAGAGCAGGAACACTACCAGTCTAAACGGCAATATCAATTCGAATGGTGGAAAAGGCGATTTGCATCCGAGCGGACTTGCGGTCGAATGGCGGTGGAGCACTCGGGCGAGGTCATCGAGTTCGAGTGGCAGGATACGGATGACCATCCGAGACACGAGGCTGTCAGAAAACTTCAAGAACTTTGTAGCTACTGGATTTACTCTCCAGTGTCGAACAAGGCGTTTGAACTCGTGGGACTGGAGAGTACAAATGTAATCGCCAGTAACCAGCTTCAGCAAGAGTATCTAGCAGCCCGTGGTTAAAGTCCACTTCACAGATTCAAACGGACCCGATGCGACCGTATCGCGAAGAATGATGAGTGAAGGAGGACGGGATATGGGCATGGGACGAAAGAGACGACGCCAGGAATCGCTGTGGATCGCGACACAGGAGTTGCCGCGGACCAAAGGACACGTGTTCTACGAACGGGTGAACCGGATTCTGGAAGAAGACGGATTCGACCCGTTTGTTGAAGAAGCCTGCCAGAAGTTCTACGCCCCGGTGATGGGTCGGCCCGGTGTCGTGCCGGGTGTGTACTTTCGGATGCTGCTGGTCGGCTACTTCGAAGGGATTGACTCGGAACGCGGCATCGCCTGGCGGTGTGCCGACTCGCTGAGCCTGCGGGAGTTTCTGGGCATTGGGCTGACCGATGGTACCCCGGATCATTCCAGCGTGTCGCGGACACGCCGGCTGATCGATCTGGAAACCCATGCCCAGGTGTTCCACTGGATGCTGGAGCGGCTGGCCGGGCACGGGTTGATCGACGGGAAGACGGTTGGCGTGGACGCGACGACGCTGGAAGCGAACGCGGCAATGCGGTCGATCGTGCGGCGAGACACCAGGAACAGTTATGAGGACTTTCTGAAGGAGTTGGCCCACGCTTCGGGCATTGAAACGCCGACACGAGCCGAACTGGCGCGACTGGACCGGAAACGGCCGAAGAAGGGATCGAACGACGACTGGGTGCATCCCGACAACGCGGATGCGCAGATCACCAAGATGAAAGACGGCCGCACGCATTTGGCTCACAAGCTGGAACACGCTGTGGATATGAAGACCGGCGTCGTGCTGGGGGTGACGGTTCAGGGTGCTGCCACCGGGGATACGACGACAATCAAAGAGACGTTGATCCGCACGGCCGAGAACATGGAGAAGCTGGCAAGCAACCCGAAAACCGAAGCGCAGATTCGAGAAGATTGGTTTTCTGAAGTCGTCGCCGATAAGGGATATCACAGCAACGAAACGATGGTCGATCTTCGCGAATTGGGGATACGCACCTACATCTCGGAACCGGATCGGGGCCGTCGCCGCTGGAAGAACAAGCCGGACGAACAACAGGCTGTCTATGCCAATCGCCGTCGAATCCGTGGAGAACGCGGCAAGGAGTTGTTGCGGCATCGCGGCATGATGCTGGAACGACCCTTCGCTCACGGTCTGGAAACCGGCGGCATGCGACGGGTTCACCTTCGAGGACGGGAAAATATCCTGAAACGGATCCTGGTTCACTACGCGGCCTTGAACCTGGCGTTGATCCTGCGCCAGAAGTTCGGGCAGGGCACGCCACGGAGCCTGCAGGACCGGTCTGCGGCATACTTTGCCGCTCAAATCGTGCTCTTCTGCGTCCAGATGGCGCTTCAAACGCATCATGAACTCCGTCAGCTGGATATCGAGCCCAACGTGGCTATCGAATCCGACGTTACGACTGTGTCAGAGAATCTCACTTCTGCCACGGGCTGCTAGATGTTCTTGTCGAGATACAGGACCTATGGACAGAGGGAATCAAGCATTTGCCACCAATCCCGATCAATCCCTCCGACACGGCTACAGACGTCACAGATCAAGAGGCTTGGAATTACGTTGTAAGGTTCTGCCGCGAACAATTGAACCAGGACGTCCTACCCATGCTTGAAAAGTACTGTCCGGATGCCGTTTCCTTATCAGATCAGATCCAAGAATTGGTATCGGCTACCTTTGGCGCGAAGACCACGAAAGCACGAAACGATGGCCCTAAAGGTTTCGACGGGCTGACCCATAAGGTGAACGATCTGGCATCCCAATACTTTGACGATGCAAGCCTCACAGATAAGCAGCGCGAGTGCCTGTCAATGAAGCATGAGTACGGCCTGACCGACACCGAGATCAGAAGTGGACCCCATCGGTTGGACAGCTTGGCAGCCATTTTAAGGTGGATTCCACGGTTAATCATGCTGCCGAAGGTACCGTTGTGATTCCGTCGTAGACCTCGCCCGGGGTGAGATCGCCGAGGGCGGAATGGGGCCGACGGTCATTGTAGTACTCCATCCAATCCCGTATATGAATATCCGCATCTTTGAAATCCTCGAAGGCGTTCAGGTAGACGCATTCGTATTTCAGTGAGCGCCAGAGACGCTCGATGAACACGTTGTCCATCCACTGGCCTTTGCCGTCCATCGAGATCCGAACGTTGTGATGCTTTAGAACATCGGTCCAGGCGGTGCTGGTGAACTGGCTGCCTTGATCGGTGTTGAAGATTTCCGGACAGCCGTAGCGTTCGATGGCTTCTTCAAGAGCCTCGACACACATCGCCGTATCCTGCGTGTTTGAGAGTCGCCAGGCCAGAACCTTGCGGGAATGCCAGTCCATGATCGCCACCACATACAAGAATCCGTGTGCCATCGGGATATAGCTCAGGTCGGCGCACCAAGCTTGATTCACCCGCCGGATGCGGATATCGCCCAGTAGGTAGGGGTACACGACCTGACCCGGAGCCTGTCGGGATGTAAACGGTCGTGGCGCGACCGATCGCAGACCCATCAGTCGCATCAGGCGACGCACTCGCTTCCGGCCCACTCGATGCCCAGCGCGGCGTAGCTCGCGCGTCATCTGACGCGATCCGTACCAGGGCATTTCCAGGTACAGTCGGTCGATGACACGCATCAGAGCCAGATTCCGTTCACTCTCACCCCGTGGCCGGTAGTACCAACTCGACCGGCTGATGCCGATCAATGCGCACTGTCGCGCCACGCTCAACTTCTGGTGCCGGTGTTTGACCATCCGTCGCCTCCGATCCACGCTCATCGATCGAAGGCTTTGGCCAAAAAATCCCGCTCCACCACCAGTTCCCCGATCTTGGCCTGTAGCCTCTGAATCTCGTCCTCGCGGTTTCGGTCCCTTGGGCTCTTACCCCGTTGGAACGTTTCCTTCACCCCATCCAGAGCCTCGCGCTTCCACTTTGCGATCATGTTCGGGTGCACCTGGTAACGGGCTGCAAGCTCCGCCACCGTGCCGTCGCCCCTCATTGCCGCCAGCGCCACCTTCGCTTTGAACTCCGCTGAAAAATTCCGTCGTTTCGCCATTGTCATAAGGTCCTTTCATCTGTGCAAAATCCACCTTATAACGCTGTCCGAATTTTGGGGGCCACTTCTATCGGTGATCGGCTTGGCATTCACAGAGCATCCGTTGCCGACCGTATAAAGCGAGGAGTTAAACGTATCAATCAGCACTCCAAACATACTCGCCGGAGCGGTAACAGAGCGAAGACCAAGCCCGGTGGATTGAACTCTGACGAAGAAAATCTTTCTGGAATCTAAAGCACTCCACGCACACCTCACCGACCCAACCGTTTAGTCAGCTTCTGCAACTTTCTTGAATTCTTTTCCTTTAAGTTTTCCAGTTGCTTACGCAACCCCACACCCCCCACCGACCCAACCGTTGCCCCTAAGGAAAAGAGCGCGTTTGCGCAAAGGAGAACGGTTTATGGAAAACACGGGAAAAAGTGAGCGATTCCTCAGAGAAGTTGGCGCGGCTAGGTATTTAGAGGTAAGCGTAGCCACATTACGGCGGTGGCGGCTAATGAAGAAGGGGCCTCAGTTCTTGAAGCTCGAAGGGTCGGTCAGGTATCTACCCGAAGACCTCAAGGCATTTATCGAAAATAGCCGGTTACCAGCGTAATGACACGCGAAGACTATCAGCTTGATGACAATTTCCAGGCCGCGCTTGCTGAGTATGAGAATCGACCTTTCATTCACTCGACGCTAATTCGGCTCTACAGCATGGCGAACAAGGTCCTGGCTCTCTTAATTCGTCGCCGGTCGATCGGACGACGAGGGTGGTTCCGATGTCGGTGACGCAACTGAAGCAAGGGGAACCAAATTCTGTTTATAGGACTAGCCCCATAAAACGGAAACGGCGCACTCGAGCTGAAATCGACGCAGTCCGCGAGCGTCTGTGGCACATTCTCGATGCCGATCATCCGATGACGGTTCGGCAGGTCTTCTACCGCGCCGTCATCCTAGAAGTGATCGATAAGACCGAGCGGGAGTACAAATCCACGGTAATCAGGCTGTTGTCGGAGTTGCGGTTGGCCGGATTGATTCCGTTCGACTGGATTGCCGATAACACCCGCTGGCAGAGGAAACCGACAACCTATTCTTCCCTAGAACAGGCCCTTCGATATACCGCTCAAGCCTACCGGCGTAGCCTCTGGGACAACCAGGATGTCCATGTTGAGGTCTGGCTGGAAAAGGACGCGCTGGCTGGGGTGTTGTACGAAGAAACCGGCTCCTGGGACGTTCCCTTGATGGTGACCCGGGGGTATCCGAGTCTTTCGTTTCTCCACGGAGCTGCGAACTACATAGCAACCCTCGAAAAGCCGACCTACCTTTATTATTTCGGTGACTACGATCCCAGTGGTGTCGACATCTCCCGCAACGTTGAGCAGCGTCTCCGGGAATTTGCACCCGATGCGGACATCGAGTTCGAGCGAGTTGCTGTCAATCCCGATCAGATCATCCAGCTAAATCTACCCACACGGCCTACCAAAAAAACAGATTCCAGATCGAAGGGATTCCAGGGTGAAAGCGTAGAGGTTGATGCCATCCCCGTTCGAACTCTCCGAGATATGACTGCGGGGTGTATTACCCGACACATCGACGAGAACGCGCTCGAAGTGCAACAACTCGCCGAAGCCGATGAACGACGGGCGCTGGAGATGTTCGTTGATAGCGGGGCATGGAAGGAAGGTGCCGCATGACGGTGACAGCGATCAAGGCCACCGCCACCTGTATTGATATTGCCAGGGCTGCCGGATTGTCCGGTGGGACCGAGAAGGGTGGCGAAGTCTATTTCAATGCACCGTACCGGGAAGACGGGAACCCAAGCCTCAGGATCAATATCGAAAAAGATTGCTGGTTTGATGACCCTGCTGGCCGCGGGGGTGATTACTGGTCGTTGACTGCCGCGATTATAGGCGCGCATCCGAATGATAAGCAGGCAATCAAAGCCTGGCTCAACGAGCACGGGTTATCTAATGGTAACGGTAACGGATCGAGGCACAGCCGCATTGTTGCTGAGTACAACTACCGAAACCTTGACGGGGAAGTGGTGTTCCAGGTCGTCCGCAAGGAGCCGGGAAAGAACGGGAAGTCGAAGGGCTTCAGCCAGCGCCGGCCAGGCAATCACGAAAACTGGATCTGGGATCTAAAGGGAGTTTCGCTCGTTCCGTATCGGCTTAACGAGTGGATCGACAAAGACACAGTATTTTTCACAGAAGGCGAGAGGCACGCCGACCTGCTCTGGAAATCGGGAATCCCGGCAACAACGAATCCTATGGGCGCCGGCCAGTGGCGTGAGGAGTACAACGAACACTTCACGGGGAAGAACGTTGCGATTTTGCCTGATAACGATGATGTCGGTCGTAACCACGCTCAGGCTGTATCCCGAAACATCCTGCCGCTCGCCAAGGCCGTAAAGATCATCACACTGCCTCGACTCCCCGAGAAAGGCGACATCATTGATTGGTTCGAAGCGGGGCATACGAAAAAGGAACTGTTTGGGCTCGTCCGGGACGCCGACACCCTGGCTGCCGACTCGATACCGGACGATGAAACTTACCGCCCTGATGAGAAGCCTTCCTCCCCGTGGGCGTCTGCGCTACCCGCCCCTGATCTTCTGAGAAGCACAGAAGAAGAAGTGGCCTGGCTGGATTACCCGCTACTAGCTCCAGGATCAATCACGGAAGTCTTTTCCCCTCGCGGCCTGGGTAAGACGCACGTCGCCTTGTCAAAAGCTGTAAGTCAGGCACGAAAAGGACGGCGCGTGCTCCTACTCGACCGCGATAACTCACGCCGAGAGGTTCGGCGTCGATTGGCAGCATGGGGAGCAGCGGATACGCCAACGCTACACGTTATGACCCGCGACGAAGTTCCGCCATTGACAGACACGGTTGCGTGGGCGTCTTTCCCTTTCAAGAACTACGACATGTTAATCATCGACTCCCTGGACTCGACAACGGAGGGGGTGGGTGAGCAGGACAGTAGTAAGCCAAGCCGAGCAATCGCCCCTCTCTTGGACATCGCCCACCGCGCCGACGGTCCGGCGATCCTCGTGCTCGGAAACACCATTAAAAATGGCGACCACAGCCGGGGCTCTGGAATTGTCGAAGATCGTGCCGACATCTGCTTTGAGGTCCGAGACGCAACAGGATTAAACCCCAGCGGCGACAAGCCTTGGTGGGAAGAACTACCCGCTGCCGATGCTGGCGCATGGGCTGAGAAGGCGGCCAGGCGAAAACGACGGGATAGTTACCAGCTTGCTTTCATTCCTTCCAAGTTCCGAGTTGGTGAAGAACCCAATCCGTTCATCTTTGAAATTGACCTGTCAGCCGATCGGTGGACTCTGCGCGATGTCACCGAGAGGATAGAACAGGCTGGTAGCGGAGCGCGAGAAGCGGAAATCCGGGATCGACAAGAGAAACTCGACCGGGCGATGGGCGCTTTGCAGGAATGGATTATCGGCCGGAGATCAAACAAGAAACTTGACACGCTGCTTGACCGGGATGCCGTCGCGTTCCTGCGGGAACAGCATCAGCTTTCTCAGAAAATGGCACGCACGTTGATTACTGAGAACGACGGCAGGCGATGGACGATTTCAACCCAGACAAATATGAGAGGAAAGCCGAAGCTCCTCTTACCCTTGACCGCTGAACAAGAAGAATTGGTGACGGAAACAGACAAATCAAACCGCCCATTAAAAGCAATAGCTTCAGAGGGGGGTATTCCCGTGACCCCTATGGATACTGGGCAACGGAAATACAGCCCCACAGAACCGCTACCAGTGGTGGGTTCTGACATAGGAGGTTATTTCCGTGACCCGCCAGTTGACGAGGAGGGCGCTCTGGAAACGGAAAGGGTAAAGCTATGAAAACGGCGGAAATTATCGCCGTGGTGGAGTCTGTCGGGGGCCACTTCATCGCCAACGGAAACGAACTCGAAGTTCAAGCCCCGAAGGGGAACTTGAGCCCTGAACTAGTGACAACGCTCAAGCAGCGCAAGCCCGAACTCCTGGAATACCTCCGTCTGGCCGAATCCTGCCGTCACATCGAGGAGATGCAGATTGCAATCAAAATCACCGAAAGGGACGGCGACCGGGGCTGGTGGTTGGTTGCATCTACGGCCCGCTCAGAGGTGGACGATGATTCCCCGGTCTATCTGGCTACCGAATGGCTCGGAATCATCACCAGCGGCTTATCACCTGACGAGATCCGGACACTTGATCGTGACGTGAAGCCGCTCAAGTCGACTCTCGGGGGTGAGGTTGTTCGGATTGACACACATGACTCGAAGAAAGAGACGTAGGCGTGATGCAAGAACACGATATGAGCGAACCAGTCAGCGTGGAACGTGCTGGCGAATTGTTAGAACTGTTCTGTGCGGAGGGGGGTATCGACATCAATGATACCGATCGAATCATTGGTGCGCTTGCCCGGAGGCCGTTCAAATACGAGGGGGAGAGGGCTGCTTTCGCCGAAGCATTGGCCCTACGGTTAAACCGTGAACACTAAAGCTAAAGGCAAAACGAGGTATTGGAGGTCTGATGGGTGTGCATGCTCACAACCACGTCGATCGGCGAGAGGCACGCTGCTCGAGAAAGCAGAAACAGCGGAGTTATCGACATCGTGAGAAGGCACCGCTGCAATTGCTGTCATAGGGTCTTCACATGCGACCAGGCGCCCTGTATCCACGATGGCCTCCACAATGCCTCGGTGCCGGTCTATTGCCCGGACTGTACAGAGTCAAGCAGACTCAAGGAAGTATGGAATGAATAACACGTTAACCGCGAAACAAGCGCGATTTGTAGATGAATTTTTGATTGACCTGAACGCAACCAAAGCTGCGGAAAGGGCGGGTTACAGCAAAAGATCGGCCAGGTCTCAGGGGCAGAAATTGATGAGAAACCCCGCAGTAGCTGCCGCCATCGATGCCGGGAAGCTAGCACGCTCGGAACGGACCCAAATTGACGCCGATTACGTACTCGAGCAATACAAAGAGGTTTGGGAAGCGGAGATAACGGACATCCTTACAAACGAATGGAAGTTAAAGCCGTTGAGCGAATGGCCTCCGATCTGGCGGAAGATGACGACGCCGAACGAAGTGAAAAGCCTAATGGAGCGCAGCAAGGACGGTGGAGACGCAAGTTGGGACAAGATTGGCGAGCTCGTCAAACTAAACCATTTCCCGAAAAGCGAAGCCCTCCGGCGGATCGGTGAGCACACCTTCGTCAAAGCCTTCAGCGAACAGGTCGAGCACTCCGGCAACGTGGTGTTTACTTGGCGGGAGAGCGAGGGAGAAGAGGAGTGAGGAGCGACGACGAACTCAGCCTGAGGAAACTAACGCCTTCGGTAATCGATTCAGTACTCGGCGCGAACGATGCGGCGGCCGTCCGGTTCTTCGGTCATCCCGATGAGGAAATCGAACAATCCGACCTCTACGACGAAGTAAAGGTCTTACACGGCCTGGCCGCCAACAGCAAAGCCCTCAACAACGTGATCCACGGCTATGCCAAGGCTATCTACGGTCCAAATGTCACCGTAGAGGAAGCAGGGCCCGTTATCAACTTATGGATGGCCGCATTCCGGCAGGGGTGGCTCTGTCGGGGCGCCGTAGAGGATGGGGAGAGGCTCGAGCACCTTATGACTGGCAGTTGAGAGGAGCATATGGGAACAGTTAAAGCAGGGGCTACTAACGTACAAATGGAAGGGTTTCCAGCAAAATCCCGCGAAACACCCCATGAACAGGGAGGGAACCTGTCAAGACCTGCCGATCAGCAGAACCGCGGAGGCGACTTTACGAACGCTCCCAGGTGTGGCGCAAAGAACCGCCAGGGCTTGCCTTGCAAGGCGCCGGCAATGCGTGGTAAGCGCCGATGTAGGCTCCACGGTGGTAAAAGCACGGGCGCGCGCACGAAGGCCGGGATCCAGCGTATTCGTCAGGCCCGTTGGAAAGACGGCTTGCAGTCGGCGCGGTTGCAAGCAGAGTGTCGGGCCCACTTCCCTGGAGTGCCAGGCCGTGTCCGGGGAATATGCAGGGACGGGCCTCCGGCGGAGTGGGGCGAAGAATGCTGAAGCAGAAGGGCGCCGATCGACGGCTGGGCGTGAGTCAAAAACTTGACGGACCACAACATGTGCGATTGGCCTCACCGAGGCGGGTCATGGGCCGATTATCAACGACTTACAGGCAGTAGTGTGAGTCAATAGAATCAATGACTTAATGCTTATAAAGTGGGTTAAGTGGGTGACATCATTACGAGTTGACATATCAACTATTATGCGACACTGGCATCTGGAGCGTGGTCCTGGATCCGAAGCCCTCTTCGACCTGGAGCCGGAGCGGTAGCCTCTTCGACCGGGCCCGGCAGCTTGAACCTGGAGCGAGGAAGGCCGGCCCCTGGTTCAAAATCAGCGCCCGAGAGGGAAGTCGACCCTCGGCGGCAAAGATTCTTCCGGTTATCTAAATGTGGCTCGATTCTAGCGACCAAAAAAACTGACCGACCTGACCCGGGGCGATCGACGCCTGGACCCTGGAAAAAACGTATCTCTTGGGAGCTCGGCACGTGTCAGAAAAAAAAGGGATTCGACCCCCGGCTTTGGTGGAGAGAGATAATCCGTTCCATTCCCAATTCGCTCAAAACTTCGCTTTTTGAAATACCAAAATTTCAAAAAAACGAAAACGACTTAGCACCATGAAAACCGAACCCAAGGAAGGCTGAAGAATGGCTTTATATCTGACACCCGCGAACACAACAGCAGCTGCAGCGACAGCGGAGGAATGATTATGAAGAAACATTGGTCCCCGCCGTTTACTTCCACGCTTCTCGCACCGACGAGTGCGAGTCAGTCAGGAGCCGGGCGTGGATCCCAGTATGGCAGCGGGCACGTCAGCGGCCCGGGTGGCGTGCAGTCTCCCTCCTTAATAATGAGCGCCGTATGGCAGCGGTCGTTTTCCGAGCTGTCAGTGGTTCTGGAAAACTTACGACGTTTGATCGAGCGGGCCGCCCCAGTAAATCTCGTCGCAAACCCGGGCTTTGAAAGCGGCCGGCTTTCTTTCGATCCCTGGCACGTCCGCAAAAACGGAAACGGCGGCAAATGGACGGTTTCGACCACAAACCCCAGAACGGGCGCGAATTGTGTTCAGTTCGATCCGGATGGGCAATCGGGTAACGCATTGTTGGACGCGAACGGGGTTATCGACGACACCACGGCTCATCCGTTCATCGACGAGGACGCTGTTCTGTTCGTCAGCGGATGGTTCCGCACGGTATCCGGTAGCGGCAACGGGCAGGCGTTCCTGCGAATTACCTGGCTCGATGAGGGCGGTGCCGAGATTTCGACCAGGGATTCGACCACGGTCAACGTCACCACGACCTACCAGCGGATCGCTTTTTATGCCGAGGCGCCGGCTGGAACCGTCCATGCGGCAGTGTCGATCCTGTTTGGCACCATCGTATCGCCGCCAACGTATTTGATCGATGACATTGATGCCTTTGTTGTGACCGACCGGGATCGGCTGGACGAGACGGCTTATCAGGTATCGCGGGCGGTGGCGACTGGAACGAGTGGAACATGGCAGATGAGCGCAACTGAGACGGTCCTGCTTGAAACTCCGACGGCAGCGCATGATGTCCGGCTTCCGCTTATCAGTGACGCATACGCGACACCGGAGCGGGACGGGGTGAGTCGGGCAGAGTCTCGGATTTACACGATCAGAAATATAGCAGGGACAGGGGCGCTCACGCTGAAGCCTCACTCAACAGATTCATCGGCCAATGTGGACGGTGGGGCAAGCTACAACATCGCGGCCAACGCTTCGGTATCGGTCGTAAGCGATGGCAGCCATTGGTGGGTCATAGGAACGTAGGGAGCAGAATTATGCCATTCGGCTTGCGTGCGACCAACCTGAAAGTCTCTGCCGTTCCGAGAGGCGCTAATCGGTGAAGAGACGCAAGCAACGCTAAATCCCTTCTAAGGTGTGGGGCACCGCTCGGCAGGATTATATTGCTGGATTTGTCGGTGAAGAAGGAAAAGCGGACAGGGCGGAAGCTGCGTAGGAATCAGGGCTGAATTGGCACACTTTCTTGGGTCTCTTCAATGTCTAGACGCTCCTCCAACCCTGGCGGTTCCTCGTTAGAGTCCTGCTCGTCGATTGTTTCATCGAGTTCCGGAACTACGTCGGACTGGTCTCCAGTGTCTTCGGCATCTTGGCTTTCAACACAAAAGTCCCCATATAGGCGATTCGTCAAGCGGAGCACCTCTGTTCGCTGAAGAATATAGACAGCTTCGGACCAGACCGATTGAAAGAAGAATAGATCCCGAGTAGCGCCGATATAAATAAAAGGCGAAATCCCATCGGAGCCAACCAAATCAATCGGTTCAACGCAGTAGTATGGGCGGTCAAAGTCAAAGCGCGCGTCTATCGCAAGACCAAAGACCAATGCGACTGACATGGCAAGAGCTAAGATGACGAGGGATGGTACGACGAATGTCATGGCGTCAAAATTTGTCACCTGCATCTTCTTGCGAAGCTTTAGGAATTGGGCTTGTATTCTCTGCGTCCAAGATAGCCTCTGACCGGATGCTTCAAGGGAAGATATTCTCTTGCCCCAGCCGCGATACACAGCATTCTCCACACGGTTGATCGCCAACACGAACACCCCGTACAACAGACCGCATGCAACGAAAAGGATTGGTAGCGCCAAGATACTACGGGTGCGCAAACCTGTAAGCAGGAAATCCTGTAGCTGATAGAACTCAACCACATCTATGCCAAACTGATTGAAGTATACGGTGTTATAGAGCAACCCGATCAATGTCACGTACCCATACAGCAATGCCCCTAACAAAACTGGCTTTTCGAGGCCGTAATTCCAGACCCTGCCAAGAATCCGAAATATCAAGAATCCAGATTGCTCGTCGGCTGCGTCGTGTACGATGGCTTTCGTGCGTTCGTCAGTCATAAGTGAGTCGGGGCCTCAAGCACCTTTATAACCCTACTCGACGGGAATCCAAATTTTGATTGCAAGCCAGCCCCTCCAGGACTATCGTTGGCACAGCAACTAAGCGGGCCCGCCCGGAGCCAACAACTCCGAACGAGCCCTAACACCACAACCTAGCATTGGTAGGCCATGGGCTCCGCGTATTTTACCCCCAAGCACTCCACAGATCGGGATCTCTGCGCTATCGCTCCGCCTACTTGCCTATTCAGAGGTAGAAATGACACGGAAATCGAACACAACTGCGTCACCAAAAGAACTCCACAAAAAAATAAACTTTCTCTTTACGCACAGAAAGGAGTCGCTGACCATCGACGACCCCTATGAGCACATTGTCTTTACTATCGAGTCGATGCAAACGATTCTGACTCGAGACATTCGCTCCCAAGCCGAGGCGCTACTCGAGACGGCCAGGCAAGGGATCGTGCTGACCACAAATATTCTCTCCAAGCTTGGATTCGGCAAGACTCACGATTCCAGAGGCTACCTTCAGTGGGTCAACCCAGACGATCCGAAGACGGGAAGCCTGTTGTTTGATTTCTCGTTCTCCGATTGGCCGCGCAGTGCTTGGAATCGTGCCCCGCTAACGTGTATTGATCTGAAATCTAAGACCAACGGCATAAGTGCGTTCATTCAAATCGTCAACAAAGACGATACCGTCACGTTTCTCTGTCCTTTTAAGGTCGAGGAAGACAACCAGTGCTCACGAGCCGTTGACAAACTCTTCCTTCCTCCTGGAGCACAGCAGTTCGGTTGCCAGCGTTGCCACGCGGTTGATGTCGGAGATTACTGGAAGTCCTTCGAGTACAAGGAGGAGTACCGGCGCTCAAAGGAAGAGGCAAGTGCAGAAGACAGAAAACACATCAAGAAGGCTCTCCTCCGTGGCTGCATGCTGCGATTTGACGTACCCAGTCTGGCCAGGGGTGGTTTTTTCACCGTCAAGTCCGTGGACCGCAATATGGAATTCCAGATGGCTTGGTTCGGACCAAAAGAGGAACGCCCGCAACCCCTGAAGCTGCGCTGTCGCGTGGTGCCGGACGGGAAAGGCCAATGGAAAATCTCACTGTCTGGCAAATTGGGCGAACGCCGTATCCGGTCACGTTTTGAAGTCCAGAGAACTGAGCGAGTGCGCGGCAGAGGTAAGCAGGTCATCTGGAAGGCTCTGTGTCCACATCCTCACGCAGAAGAGGTTTGTGGTCGGACCGATGAGGCGTTGAGGTTGCCGCCGACAGCAACCGAGTTCTGTTGCGACCAGTGCGCGGACTCGATTTATAGCTGGCGTGCGAACGACTGGGAATCACTTTGGGGCCGAGTTCCTGAGAAGTCGAAAAAGAAGGTAAAAAAAGTACGGTGCTCGAGCAAGGAGGCGGTAGTCGCATAGGTGCCTTAACCCAAACGGTTCGGGGCGTAGCCTAGCGGCAAGGCGCTTGCTTTGGGGGCAAGAGATCGGCGGTTCAAGCCCGCCCGTCCCGATTGAATATGAGGAGTAGCGATGAAGCCGCGATTCAATATTCGAAAGCTTGACGCCGCGATACGAAAAAGCGGCCTAAGCCAACGCGAATTATCCGCACGGGCTGGAGTCCACTACGTGACGACATCAAACACGTTGAATGCAGTTAGGGCCAACCCGGAAACCATCCGAAAGCTGGCCGGTGTCGTCGGACTGTCTTTGACGGACCTCGTGATGAGGCCAGCTGGGGTGGCGGATAGTGCCTCAAATAGGCAAGAACGAGCGAGAAAAGCAACGAAGCCGTCACACACAAAAACCGGGCACCCCGCTAAGGTGGGACGGCGAGGCATGGCCGTGCCAGCCGAACTGGCTCAGGAGTTCCTTAAGTTGCATAGGCGTCTCGATGAGATCGTTGGGCGGCTCGACGAGGTGACCTCTCAATAGGTCCACATGGTGGTATCTTCGTTTGGATACGGGGGGGGAAATGACTGACGACGACAAAATCAACGTTCCGTCAATACGGGACGTACTCAAGGGCATCAACATGCCGGCGTTCTCGATGCCCGACTTGAAGCTACCGGAAGTCTCGTTCCCGGTAATCGAAATGCCCACGCACGAGGAGCGCAACGAGTACGCATCTTCTCGAATCCTGCTACAGCGCCTTGCAGAACGCCTCCGCCTGTGGCGTGAGAAGCTGCCCACAGACGTTCAGCCGGTAGTACTTGCGATTCTTTCGAATGGCGTGTCGATCAACGTTCGGGGTCTCGAAGAAGAGGGGCACAATGGCGTTGTGATAAAGGGGGACTTCAAGGAGACGGATTGTCTTGTTTTGGCTCATCAATCGACCGTTCAACTTCTTTGCGTTCTGGAAAAAGTCGCGGAACCGAAGAAAATGCGGAAAATCGGATTTCTAATCGATGGTGAGGAATTCGAGGGGTAACCAATTG
Organism: Terriglobia bacterium; assembly: GCA_965218085.1. Taxonomy (GTDB): domain Bacteria; phylum Acidobacteriota; class Terriglobia; order 20CM-2-55-15; family 20CM-2-55-15. Next base: position 3,632,365 of record CBDCKF010000002.1, read on the forward strand.
CCCGAAGAATCCTTGTAATAGTCAAACCGCTACGTCCCGACTGGGCCTAGAGCGCCGCACCCAACCCCTCGCAAAACCTGCGCGATACGAGTCGCCCATTCCGTTATAGAATCCCTCGCAATCACGAAGGAGAAATCATGGGAAGTGTGCGCCGAGTTGAGGGAAGCCCCTACTACCAGATCCGTTACAAGGACGCTGCCGGTAAGTGGAAGCAAGTCTCGTCCAGGCAGACTGACGAAGGCGAAGCCCTCGCAGAACTGGAAATAATCGAACAACGCATTCGGGAGTTTGGTGGAGCGGAACGGAGGCTCCTAACCATTCAAGAAGTCGCGGAATGGCTGGCCGTGAACGAGACGACCGTGCGGCGATTGTACAAGTGCGGGGAAATTCCGGGAATCCGGGTCGGCGCAAAGCTGATCCGATTCGATGCCGCAGACGTGAAGAAGTTCATCGCGGACGCCAAAACTATTGAAAACGGAAAACGCCAGGAGCGTTTAAGGGTATCCACAGGCCGTGAAAGGTCGCCACCGGGACCGGGGCCCGACAGACGTTTGAAAAAGGTGGTTTAGGATTCGGGGTCAGAAAGAAGACTGTGCGGTCGTTCGAGTCCGGGCGTCCCGATTTTTCAGAAGCACTTCAGACCCGCCAACACCTTCCTCTCCGGTCAATCTGGCCGGAGGGGGAGTGGGCGCAGGAAGCGAGACCAGTGCCGACCTATAGCTTCCACAGCGTCGTATAGCGCATTCTGGAGCAAGTTCCGGCTGTCCTGTTCGAGGATGATACCACTGGCTGCGACGATCAACGTCCAGGTTTGTCGCTTCGCCCAGGTGACCTCATTCAGTTCCAGAAAGAGCCAGTAGTCCGCCTGCCCGGGATCGATCGTAACGGCTAAATCGACCTTCGTTGCGGACGAAGCGAAGCGGATCGCTCGAAATATGTCCGGCCGGAGGCCCAGTGGGGAAGCAGGCCAGATCCGTATGCCGGATCCGGTGCTCGACCCTGTGACGAACACCACGGGTGTTTGGGCTTCTTCCTTACCGTCGTCGGCAATCGCGGGGATGGCTGCTAGAACCAGCATGCCGAGCAATGCCGTCGCTGGTCCAAAAATCCCTTTTACACGCATGATAGCCTCCTTGAAAACGGTCGGCTTACCGAAAAGTGGTGGGTTCAATTCTCAACGTCCGACAAGATGATTTAACAGGACTTGAGAACACCCGGACCCTTTCACTGGCAGAACACAGCTGAAGGAGCTAGAGAATTGAGCGTGGCGCGTGGCTACCTATGGCAACGGGTTAGCAGCCGTGTTCCTTGCGATGTGAAAGGAGCGTCCAGGAACAGCTCTCCTTGACTCTCCACGCTTCTCCATAATCCTTCAACGACTGAAGGAAACGCGAAACCTTACCCGTGGAAACCAGCTTGGTGGCCTCTACTGCCACACATGCGTTAACAGTCGCTCGTGCGAACTTTTCTTTGAGCCGGTCTCGCTCGCCACATTCTTTCGTGTTCATGGGTGAACCCATCTTAACCCTCAATTTGGCGGTAGCCGCCTGAATAAGCGCATCCTCAACGTCCGACAAGATGATTTGTCAGGACTTGACCTTGAAAATCAGGGAACCGGCACACGTAGCTTCGGTTCTTGAAACCAGCACTGGACAATACTGAGGCTGGCCATCGCCGGGTCAAGAATCTTAGGACTGGAGTGACATGACTTGAAAGCCGTCTCCTAGGAACAGGGCGTTTCTGTCCGAATTACTCTGGTGAAGCACACAGGCAGTATACTGGCCGGCGAAAGGAGATCACTATGACTAAAGTTAAGGTAAGTGGGACCATTCCCGGACGTGTAGCTGAGGTCTGGGCGGTGGCCGGTGACTTCGGAGGAATCGCTGGGTGGTTACCGGCTCTCGAGGGTTCCAACCTCGCTCCCGGATCCACTGGGAATCAAGTTGGCGATGTGCGACAGTGCGCCATTGAAGGCGGGCCAACCCTGACTGAAACGCAGACTGCTCGGTCCGACGCGGACCGCACCTACACGTATGCGATCCCTGAGGGCCCACTGCCGATGAAGAACTATGAAAGTACGATCAGTCTTCGAGCGGAAGGTGAGCAGACCGTGCTTGATTGGTCCTGCACATTTGATCCTAATCCTGGCGCGGAAGAGGAACTCTCGGGCATGGTCAACGGAGTCTACCAAGCTGGTATCGACAGTCTTAAGAAGCGCTTTGGGGGGTGAAGTCAACAAGAGAGTCAAAGCGTCATACGATCTTCTCGTCACTTAAGTACGGCTTGTATTTCGGAAACTCTCACTTTCCGACAAGATGATTTATCGGGACCTGAGAATCATTTTCATGGTCGTTTACGGAACCGGCACCCGTTCTTTCAGTTCTTCAAACCAGTTCTGGACCTTGTTGATGCAAGCGCGTGGTGCTGCCATAGTCGTCAGACCCTGCTTATACCGTTTATCCGCCTCACCTCTCCACCAGCGTCTTCTCAATGACCTCCCCCTGAATCTTCTTCCCATTCCACACGGTCTTTCAGGATAATTGCGTCCTGTTAGACTGAGGGAATTATGGCGGACCAAAAACACGTCAAGATCCTGAAGCAAGGAGTGGAGGTTTGGAATAAGTGGCGGGAAGATAATCTCGACGTACGGCTGAACCTCACTGACGCGGACCTTTGAGTTATGGCTGGCTTAACCTTGATAGAACTTATGGTCGTGATTGCAATCATAGGGATTGTTCTTGCGATTGTGATGCCGAGAATCCTAGCAAGTACTTGCTCGGCTAGAGCCATAGCCCTTTTAGCAGAGCTGAAAAAATGTGCAACACTATTTCCGCCCATAGGTTCCGGTACCTTTGCTGAAGTTCTTAAGTGTTTGAACAGTGTGAAGCAGAAGTTGTCTAAACTTCTTGAGTCTTGCTCTGACAAAGTCTCGCAGGGACAGAAAGATGACATTTCTGATTGGATAGGTCGGTTGAATGAACGTCTAGAGTCATTCGTGAACGACCACCGAGAATTAACGGAAGACCAGAAAGATCAGTTGGCTCCCATTCCAGACCCCTTCAATAACAACGGCGAGGAAGACGAAGATCAATAAGAGTAGGCTCAACGTCTTCTCCGTAACCTATCTACTACCAGCGGATCAGTGCACTTGCAATAGTTGGGCGATTGATGACACCAGGAAAGCCAGAGTTGCTAGTCGGATCAACAAACCGTCAAGGGCTTCTAGAGCCTTCTTGAGTTCCTCAATACAATCCGTCAGCTGCACGACCGTCTGCTTGATTTTCGCCAGCCGCGATTTTTGGCAAAGAGAGTGAGGCTTTTGGGGCGTTTTGTCGGGAAGGATTTTCACTGAAAGCCTCCAAATTCGAAAGACATTGAATGTGCAATCCTTCAGTCGATTGCCGTCAAGTAGCCAACTTGGCTTCAACGCAGACGGAAAGCGTTCACTTGGTCACATCGGCAGGTTTTTTCTCGCGTTCTTCCGATATATTTGACACGTTACTTGGTGGGATCCATCCCTCGAAAGGCGGACGCGTTAGGTTTGGGGCGGAAATCCCTGAGGTCATTACAAAAGGTGTGTAAAAGTCATCAGGCGGCGGCCTTCGATTTGGACACGACTCTGATGCCGTCAGCGAATTGCTGACCATCATAGACCTCTTGTAAGAGATCGGAACCCTTTAAGTGCCGCCAAGCCTTCTCAGCGACACGCAGTAACCTCCAGATCATCGCAGTTGCATTCTCGACGCGCTTGAAGCGACGAGCGGCGTTGGTTCTCAACCGCACCATGTCGAAGGGTGACTCAACGATGTTGGTCGTTCTCAGATGCACCCAGTGTTGCTTCGGGAACGCATAGAAGGTGATCATCCGATCCCAGTCCCGCAACAGCGTCTCACCCGCCTTCGGATAGTTCTTTTGATATCGGCGAATGAACTGATCCCGCTTACGTTCGCATGCGGCTCGGGAGTCGGCGAAGGCCATCCCGTGGAGAAGCTGCCTGGCCGCCGGCTGGTCGGTCTTTGGCAGGTGATCCACCACGTTCATCGACTTGTGGTTCCAGCAGCGTTGTTCCTGGCCCTCGGGGTGTTGCTCGGCCAGGGCGGACCAAATTCCCAGGTGACCATCGGCAACGGTCAGTCGTCCCAGCTTCAGACCCCGATCCCTGAGGTTCCGCAGAATACGACTCCAGGATTCCTTGCTCTCCCTCTGACCGCTCTCACAGGCCAACAGCACTTTACGCCCGTCTGACAGGCCTGCGATGATCACCAGTAGTGCCGCCCGTTCTTTCGCGATCCCCGCTTTTACGTACAAGCCGTCCGCCCAGTGATACACCACCTCAAGCTCGGACAGATCCTGCTGGCTCCACTCGTCGTATTCCAGTTGCCATGTCGATTTCAGCCGTTGAATCGACGCCCGCGACAACGGAGCGCCCGCACCCAGCAGTCCGCGCATTGCCTGCTCGAAGTCTCCTGTGGCCAGGCCGTGAAGATAGAGTTCGGGAAGCAGTTGCCCCAGCTGCTTCGATTTCCGGTGAAAGTACGGCAGAATCTCACTCTCGAAGCGCTCGGTCGTGTTCCGGACCCGGGGCCGACGAACCTCCATCGTTCCGTTCAACATCGCAAACCGTCGCGGTTTCCCGTGACCGTTCCGGTAGCCCCGTCGATCCGAACTCCGCTCCGATTTCCTTCGACCCAAGAACTGCGTCACTTCGTCTTCCAGAAGTTCCTGGAGCCAATCCTGCACTCGTGATCGCGCCCAATCTTCCAGAACCTCATACTGCTTCGTTGACGCCGCTACTTCCGCTGTGTTCTTCTTCTCCATGGGTGGTGTACCTTTCTCCCGGTTGGCCCCGGGATTTGCTTACGGTTAATAGTTCACCGAAAGCGTACACCGCCTTTTTCTTTTTACACACTTATTGGAACGACCTCAAATCCCTTTGAGCCGTGTCTAATCGTTGAAGGCCGCAATTTTGTGTGGTAGGAGACGAGCAATGAAGCGGGCAGTAGAAGAGGATCTAATTCGACGATTCAAGACCGGAGAAAAAGAAGTGTTCGCGGTCTTGGTTGCGCCCCATAAGCCTTTTTTTTATAAGACAATATACTATTTTCTTCGCTGTGACCCGGAAACAACAAGAACTGAAGCGAACTATATTTTCGACAAGGCCAAGCGGGGCCTGAACAAGTTCAAAGAAGCTGTCCCGAATTCAGTTGAAACCTTCGATGGCGGTTCAGTTCATCAGTTAAGCCACCTTTGACGGATCGTCGCCAGTGACCAGGTCGTTGAGTTTGGCCTGGAGCATCCAGAGATCCTTATATCCCAGAATTCTGCGGAAGTTTTTCTCGGTATCGAGGAAGGAGGCCGCCGCCCATCGCAGGGCCATGTCGGCATTCTTCCATCGGCCCACACGACGGGTCCGGATACGCATCCCGGAGTGCGAACTGTCGATGAGGTTCGTCGACCCCAGACAACGGCGAAGAGCCGGAGACAGTTCGAGACGGTTGATGGTGAACATTTCGTCGAGTCCTTCCTTGAGACTGGCCGCAGCATCCGGATGCTGAGACCGCAACCATTCGGCTTGCTTTCGGATCCGGGCGATGCCTTCCTTCCACGGCAAGCGGAACGCGGCTTTCATGACGGAAACGACCTGCGGAGCCAATTCGTCGGGGAGCTTCGCCGCGACGTTCCGGATCTTGTGGTTGCGGCATCGCTGGACCGGATTCTGACGGCCAAAGACCTTGTCGATCGCGCTCCGCAGCGCTTTTGCGCCGTCAATGACGAACAGGTACCGCCGACCTGGATCGATGCCCCGGTCGACGAGATCCTCCAGCAGCGTGACCGCCGTGGCCGCGTTCTCGCTCGCGCCGTCCTTTATTCCCAGGACGACCTTCTCGCCGCTGGAATCCACGCCCACGGCGCAAAGCACGTGAAATTCTCCGAAGATCACGCCGTCCAGATAGATCACCAGGAACTCCCGGTCCTCGAACCGGCGTTCGCTCAGCCGCTTCAACTCCTTCCCACTCTGCTCAACGAATTCCCGGCTCACCGACGACTTGCTGACACCGACCGTGTCGGCCATCTGGGGAATGACCCGTTCGTATTGCCGGGTCGAGACGTTCGACATCAGGATCTCCAGAACCCGGCTGCCGATCGTCCCGTTCGCGTTGATCGCCTCGTAGGCCGGGATCTCGACCTCCTGGCCTTTACCCCGCCCCTTCTTCCGAAGTCGGGGCTTTCGGACTCGCAGCTTGCGATCCGACAGCCGCACGCTGCCAGCCTGCCTGCCGTGCCAACGAATCGACTCCTTCGCCCGGCCCCGCTGCTTCTCTCCGGCCACACCCTGCGCCGACAACTGCAACACGGCCTCGATACTGGCACGTCCCAACACGTCGATCAACTCGTCGATCGCCATCCGCGACCCTTCGATCAGCTCGACCATCGGCAGCAGAATCTGCCCGTTCTCTGTCAAATATTCCGCCAACGACTGGCTGTCGTCGCGGCTCACGATTCGGTATGCTTTCATTCGGCGGTTCCTCCTCTGTAAGGTTTCCCAACCCCGATTCTACGGAGTCGGAAGGATGGAACCGCCATCTAACTTTCAACTAGAAATCGGACACCTTCAGTTCAAAGGAAAAGCACAGTTCAAGACATGGCTGGGGCGGATTGTTTCTAATCATTGTAGTACCCGTCGGAAAGAGATGCGGCGGGAAGATAGGCTGCAACCGATAAGTCAGATGTCCACTCAAGAAACACCCGGCAGTGGCAGTGACCTCTATGATTTAATATTTGGTGCCTCGCGTGACCATGATCCCCTTCAGCACACTCTGGACAGGGAACTCGCCGAAATTGTAAGGCGTGCGATCATAGTGTTACCCAGAAAGTTCCGGGACGTCTTAGTCCTCCGAGTTGTAAAGGGCATGACGGCTAAAGAGGTTGCGGAGGCTCGCTTTGACAACGTAAAAAGAGCCCACCGTGATCGAGTAAAAGGGACCCACCTCCAGGTTAATGGTTCGTAAGTAATACCGCCGCCGGGGCTGTGGAAAGAGTGGGAGCCGGAGGCTTCCAAGCCGCTGTGGGAACCCGCGGGCTTTGTAGCGGGTTTCCATAGGGGTGGCACTTTCCACAGCCCAGCGCGACCGCGTTTTTCACGCGGACTTTCTGGCGACGCGGGGTTTCTTCTTCCGTTTGCTGGCGGCGCCCAGACTTTCAGTGAACCGGATGCTTTCCCAATCGAACTGGTGAATCGAGCAGTGATGGGTGAGCCGGTCCAGCAGGGCGGCCGTCAGGGTGGCGTCACCGAAGACGTTGGTCCACTGCGCGAACGGCAGGTTCGAAGTGACGATCACCGAACCTTTCTCGTAACGATCCGAGAAGACCTGAAACAACAGTTGCGCTCCCTCGGCCGAGAACGGGATATAGCCCACCTCGTCGATGATGAGCAGCTCGAGGCGGGACAGCTTGGCCAGGTGCCGCTGCAACTGCCGTTCCTCACGGGACTCGATCAGTGTATTGACCAATCCGGCGGCTGTGGTGAACCCGACCCGGTAGCCCCGCCGGCAGGCCTCCACTCCCAGCACCGTCGCGGCATGGGTCTTGCCGGTGCCGTGCTTGCCCAACAGCACGACGTTTTCGCGCCGGGTGATGTAGCCGCACTCGGCATAGTCGCGGATCTCGACCGCATCCAGTGCCGGCCACTTCTTCAGATCGGTCGTCTCGAGGGTCTTCGGCAGCGGAAACCGGGCGGCGCGCAGCCGGCGCTGCACCTGATTGGCTTGCCGCTGTTCCAGCTCACGGCTGGCCAAAGCCACAAGAAAGCCGGCGTAGCCCTCGCCCGCTTCTTTGGCCTGCCGGGCGTGTTCCCGCCATTCCCGTACCATGGCCGGAAGCCGGAGTTGCCGCAACACATCGTCGAGGACGATCTCCTGGCCCGGCGTCATCGCATACCTCCGGCCAACAGGCGATCGTATTGATCCAGATCGGAGGCGGCGATCGTCAGGTCCGTGATGCCGGGCATCAACCCCGGCTCCAGGGGCGCATGGGCCTGGCTGGAACTCCCGGCACGGATCAGAATGTGCCGGACCGCGTCGGATTCGTAGCAGTGCGCATCGAGAGCGTGTTCGATGGCCGCCGAGACCCGGTCCAGAGCCCAGTGCTGGTGGAACTGCAGGATGCTGATAAACTCCCGCGTGCCGCGGCTGTACCCGTGCCGTTCCCGCAGCCGCCGCAGCAACGTTTCGTAATGCGCCGGCCACTGGGGCCGCCACTGCCGGATCGGCCGGGCACTCTCAAACGCTCCCACTCTCCGGCGGATCAGCTCCAGGTAGTGCAAGGGATCGATCTGCCACCGGCTATGACCGAACGCACGCGCATGTTCGGCCACTTTCTTCTGGTCGGCGTAGAAGCTCACCCGGTCGCACCCGATATGGGCCCAGAGCCGGCGGCCCACATAGGCGGTCGGTACCGAGTAGCGGTTCCCCTCCACTTGCGCGGTTTGGTACGCGCTGATGCGTACTCCGACGACCTTCGTGTTCTCGAATGGGGTGTCGGGCAATGCCAGTAGATGCTCCCGCTCTCCGGCGTGCCGTTCATCGATCGTGCGATTATCGGCCCGGCCACCAATCCGCCGTTGGCCATCGGACAGGCACCGCTCCAGCAGTTGATGGTTCAGATCGTCGAAGTCGGTGACCTTGGGGACCGGCACCAGGAAGTTCCGCCGCGCAAAGCCGACCAGGCCCTCCACGCCCCCTTTCTCCCGGCCCTGGGCCGGATTGCAGAATCGCGCTTCAAACGTGTAGTGGGCTCGAAGCGAGGTGAACCGCGCCTGCTCCACCCGCGCTTTCCCGCACAGAATCCGTTTCACCGCCGTCTTCAGGTTGTCGAAGACCAGGGTTGGAAACACGCCACCGTACCAGTCAAATGCCCGGATATGCCCGTCCAGGAACATTTCCTGCCGCTCCCACGGATAGGCGCGTACAAAGGCTTTGCCCGAGTACCGGGACCGCATGCAGAACAGTTTTACCTGCCGGTCTTCGCCGCCCATCCGGACCCAGGCCGTGCCCCAGTCCACCTCGGCTTCCCGCGCCTGCTCCGGATCCAACGGCACCACCGCCGCCGGCCGGTTCAGTCCCAAACGCACTTTCCGCTCCCGGACCCAGCGGCGCACGGTCGGTTCGGCTCCGGTGAAGTCACACTCCTCCACTAGGCGCTGCCAGATCCGGTGCGCGGTGTGCCGTTGCTTGACCGGTTGTTCCCGATCGGTCTTGAGCCAACTATCCACGACCCCCGCGACCGGGTCCATCACCGGACAGGCCGGTTCCTTCTCACGCCGATACTTGGGCTCCTGCCCGGCCAACACCTTCCGGATCGTCCGCCGTGTGTGACCCGTTTCCCGGGAAATCCGTCGAATGCTTTTCTTGTACACACGATGTGCGGTTCTGACCATCTCGTACTGATCCATCCCTAACAACTCCTTGTCCTCCCATCCGACATGCCGGTTCATCCGGGCACGCCTCGGGAGGCTATCAGGGGTGGGTCCTTTTTGCTCGATCACGACCCCGTTAGGTGGGTCCTTTTTACGTTATCGAAATCAGAGGCCCTGGAGATCCCTGAGAATACTGTCAACAGTAGACTCCTCAGAGCCAAGAAGAAGGCTAAGAACGCATTGCAACTGTCCTTGGAAGATTATCGACAGTGGCAGTACGAGAGAGCCAAAATTCCACTTCAACGCTACGTAGGCTCAACAACATCAAGAAATGTGGTCACGTAGCGTCCGATGTATCGGCGTGCGAATTGTCCGAAAAAGAAGGGAATAACGGATGGGAAAAATTCGGGTATCTGAGCTTTTCGGCCAGATCGAAGACGATTGGCGTTCGGAGCGAGGCTGCCTATCGGACGAGCGAATCGCCGCATGCTGCAATGAGAACGTGGATCTCTCCGTCAAGCACCCGATGTGGCTTCACATTGAATCATGCCGGGTGTGTTTGCGGAAAGTGCGAGACTTGCAAAAAGCCCTTCATACATCCAGAGAACGATCGTCAGCAACCGTACAACATCAACGTGCTGCCGGTGGTTCGATGGAGAACTTTAGAAATAAACACATGTGGACAGATCTTGCGAAAATCTATCGGTCTTACCTTCTCTTTCTCATCACTGAAGGGGAGCCAATCGAAACGCGCTTGTTCGAAGACTCGGATAGAGACAGAGAGTGTTTCCCTTCGTCTCCACCCCAAATTCCAGATCTTTTTATCAGCGAGGACAGTCTTGTGGCACTCTTGTATGAGTTGAAGAGTCAGGGCCTTGTAGATCGGTCTGACCCACAACACGCTTCGATGAAACACATATGTTGGAAGTGCGGCAAGCGAAGCCCGGCGCACGCTGGCGTTGAATTCTGCGTGATGTGGTTTGCGCCGGGGCGAAGAGTTGAGTCATCTCAAGTTGTGGGTGAAAAGTGTGCATGCGAAAAGAAAGTGAAGAAATTGGTTCTGGGATAGTGCGTTTCCGTTCAGGCAAGAACCCGTCGGCTTCAGTTTTTGAAACAACCTGTTTTACCACTCCACGAACGTCTTCTCGCTAATCTCCCGCTTACAGTTCGGGCATCTGGCCGTCTCCAGCATCATAAAGTCCACCATTCCAGTTCTGCCGGTAACCCGTTCCAAGATCCAATCAAACGCCAACTCAGCATCGTCAGAATGGCAGTGCTCGCATCCTTCAATCTTGCTCTCAGCCTCACGAATCTTCGCAGCGTTGACTGTGACAACCTCGATCCCGGGCCGGGCGAGTAGCTCGTCCCCATCAAAGCCGCTCTGAAGTGGCTCAGCTCATTTCGTACAAACCGCGAATTTCACGGTTGCAAATTTCAAGCGCGCGCCCGCCAACTTCATCGACAGCCTCGCTCAGCCGATACCCCACGAATCGCGTGTTCTAGAGCTGGTCGAGTCCCCGAATACTACGGGCAATATCACGAGCGCCTGGGCCCATTTTCTTGAGGTGTTTCTTAAGTGCAGCTCTGTCGACATTGGATGAGATGTTATGGATGATCTCCTCAGTGATGACCAAGTCGTACTTCTTAATTATTAGATGACGTGCGAATGCGCGGAAGTTAAGTCCATACACGTGCAGGTCCCTGATGTATTGAATCTTGTAACGCCACGCGAGCCCCCCATGCGCGATCGCCCAAGCCTGGTCGCGCGCAAGCGCTGCACCCTGACCTCGCTCAATCGAATCTATGAAGTTCTGCATGCCTACGCCGACACTCAACGCTGCCTCGGCACTCTTAATCAAATGCCTATTTACGTGCGCGGGCCATTTGAGGGTGCGCGGTTTGCGCCTTGCGGGTCGATCATACTTCTTTTGTGGCGGATCGTTTGCCATCATCCCCCCTGCAGCCTGTGTAGCTGCGCCTGCCATTCCAAAAGTAAAGCCTGCACCGACGAGTCCACCTCCGATCGCGCCACCTATGGCCAAAGACGTACCACCTGTCGGTACGGCAAGTAGGACTCCGATGATTAGGGCCCCTGTCCCAATCATGACGCCTCCGATGTCTGTTCCGAACTCACCCAAGACCTCAAGGTCTTCCGCTGTGTCCTTGTCGATCTCCACGTAGGCAAGCGGTCCTCCGGGTTCGATGTACTTCGCCCTGGGTGGAAGAGGCAAGCCGCCCCCACCAGGCTCTGCGTTAGCCCGCATTTCTCAAGAATGATGGCGAAACGAGCAATGGGTAGACGGGATAGGGGTCGTGAGCGGTGTCGCGGGAGCAAAGAGGCCAGCTGAGCTGAAAAACGGAGCCTGAGTGATTGGTGTTGAAGAGAATGGCAAGGTGAAAGCGGATTACAGAGACAGCAATCCCTACCAAGGTCGAAACGGGTGGGATGTCCGAGCGGAGACGTTTAACAACGTAGCGGGATTTTCTGGAGGTTCGCGTAGATCTGAGCAAACACGTTGGCATAGGGATACCCGCCGGCCATCCGAATCCAGATCCGGCGGACGGTGACGTGGATCTGCGCTCCGATCTTGAGCAACTTGAGGCGGATCGTGGTGCACTGCGCACGCGCGAATTCGGTACCCTGCAATCCGAGCCGTCGCAAGGCTTGCATCAACATGTACGCGACCGATGAGAAGTAGAGCCGGAGTTGATTGGCGCGCATGGTGGCCGTGCTGGTCCGGTCGGCAAACAATCCGAGCTGTTGCTCTTTGATCCGGTTTTCCATGTCCCCACGAGCACAGTAGATCTGTTCATAGATCTGCTTTGGGGTGGGTTGGCCTTTCGGTAACGAGGTAACGATAAACCGCGGGTTGGCTCCCTTGGCCAGATGTTCGGCCTTGCCAATGACGCGTCGCTCTCGGGTCCAGCTGTCCAGGGTCCGATACTGAAACGTCTTAAAGACGCGCGCCGACTTTCCGGTCCTGTCGAATCGCTGCTTCGCTTTCTCCATCGGAGTTTCAATCGCGCGGAGCAGCCGCTTGTTCTTCGCCAGTCCGATCACGTAATCGACACGGTGCTGGGCCTCGCACCAGCTCAGGATCTCATCGCGGCAGAAACCCGAGTCGGCCCGAATCACAATCTGGACTCGGGGCCACTCCTGCCGAATCTGGCCCACGATCCGTTCCAGTTCCTCCACCGTTCCAGCCGCACCATCGATGTCAGAGGATCGCAGCCGGGCACAGAGCAGAAACTCCCCACAGAAGATGTAGAGCGGCAGATAACAATAGTGCCGGTAGTAGCCGTGAAAGAAGCGGCCTTCCTGATTCCCGTGAATCGGATCGTCGGTCGCATCCAGATCCAGGATGATTTGCCGTGGTGCTCGCCGATGGGCTTGGAGAAACACGTCCACCATCAATCGATCCATCGCCGCTTCATCCCGCCCGATCTTCTTGTACGGGTGGCTGGCCGCACCCTCGGTCGAGAGCTCCAGCCGGTTCAGCGTGCTCTTGCCCGCCAGCGCCTTGCCCCGGTCCCGCTCCTGCTTCCGAGTTCGCCCCTTCGGATCGGTCTCATCGACCATCACGGCCAGGACTGGATCTGAACGCAGTTGATCGTGATCGTTCAGATCCTCATAGCCCAAACACAATCCGTAGACCCGTTGCGCCACCAGTGGCTCGATGCGATGTTCCACAAATCGCGGATCCCGATAATCCTGGAAACATCCGGCAAACTGTTTCAGGATCCCGGTCCGTTTCTCCACCTCCCGCAGCAGCAATCCGCCCGCGTCCGAGCTGATGTCCCCACCGTCGAATTGACCGCAAACTTCGCGTGAACCTAAAGCGTGAAATTGAACCCGTTCTGTTTTACACTCTGTCATGTTAAAGGCCGCCTCCGTCTGTGTGTTGAAAGTTCTTCGCACAACCTTCTATGCCAGACAGGGCGGCCTTTTCCGGTCCTTTACACTTCCTTCCGTCTCTCGTTTACCTTAGATCTCTTGAGAAATGCAGGTTAGGATCAATCGGTGTGTCGATGTCATTGTCGCCGGGTGCAGGCATTGGTCTTCTCCTGATATTTGGATGCTACGCTTCTGCTACGCGGAGCAAAATGTGCGCGATTCTTCGATCTCGACGAGCGATTGCCGGTCGGGATTACTAGGACTGCTCAGTCTCATTTGGCCCAACGGAGCCCGACGCATTATGCTCACATGCGCTCATAAGAACACCAGCAAAATGTCTTAGGAGCAGGTGTCCGTGAATGCGTTGCATCCGGTGAGTGCGATTTGTAGCCGGAATAGGCATCGACGTGGATGGGCAGGGACATGTGGATCTACGCCTGATCGTGGAAAAAGCAGAAATCCACCAGACGCGATGGCGGTTGTGTTCTACGGTTGCAGAGCAGCAACGATTCTACTAATTGCCTCTTCAAATCGGACCGGAATAATCGAATATCGTCTCTGAGCGGCTGGACTGAGGAGTTCACGAAAGCGCGCTGAGACTTGTTCGCTCGGATCGACCAAGACGAAGTTCTGAATCAGTTCCTCACCGATTGTTCCGACCGCGTATAGGTCCCGAAAAAACATATCTGATTCAGGAAGGGAATAGCCAATGACGACTATGTTCCTAGCTTCTGAAAGGTGTTTTGCCGCCGCACTCCATACAGGCTGGATCTTACGATGGTGCTCCAACTTACTCCACGTCGGCGGCACGATCATAGGGCCAGTCATCTCTCCACAGCAACTGAGGTTTCTTTTCAGGTATCGGGATATGTCGTAACGGAAAATATCGCCCGCCATCCCTTTGATCGCATCGCTTAATCTCCTGACTTCATCGGTCGACAATGCACCAATGGGCCGATCAAGCAAACTCATCATTTCAAACGCACCGAACAGCGATTCAAGGTTGTCTAGATTGAGCGCAGACTTGGAGTGAGCTATTTGAAGCGTCGATCTTCCCTTAAATGCTAGATCGAACGAGCGTGCGACGCTCGACTCCTTTATGGTCGTGCGAAGCTTCTGCGCTTCGTCCATAAATCCGTCCATGAGCGGGACGCCGGCTGCATGGCTCGCCCCTGCGCCAAATACGAAAACCGTTCGGGCCATGTCCCCGAATCTAACAGAACTAATGCAGACGTCCCAAAGGGAAAGACTGTGAATGCCGCTCTCGCTCCGGGTATCCGCTGAAGATAAGTTTCCAAATAACCTAAGGATAGGTTATAATAACTACATGGCAAAAAAGCAGTCTGTCAAAGAAGCCGCCAGCCTGATGGGTAAACGTAGTGCTGCCGCACGAAGGAAAAAGTGGGGCAAGGAAGAGTTTGTCCGGCGTATGCAGGAATACGGCAAACTTGGCGGGCGACCGAAGAAGGCAACGGGTAAGAAACGGAAAGAACAAAAGGAGGCTACTTGAGCGTATACAAACGTGGAAAAACCTGGTGGTACAGCTTCTGGTTCGCCGGCAGGTTTATTCAGGAGAGCGGAAAGACGCACTCCAAGACCGTCGCCAGAGAGGCTGAGAAGACTCGACGGCGGGAACTTGAGGAGGGCTACAACAACATCACGCCCGAGAACCGAAAGCGGCGTGTTCTGACGCTGGAGCAGGCAGCAAAGAGCTATCAGACCGATTACACCACTCGGCATGCTCCGAACTCTGTCAGCTACTTGAAATACTGCATCGAGCATCTGAATGACCACCTTGGAACCCGGATGCTCATCGACATCAGCCCCGAAAGCGTAATCGAGTACCAGCGGACCCGTCTCGAGGAAGGGGCCGCAGGAAAGACGATCAATGAGGAAGTCGGGAAACTGTTCCGGATTATGGGTGAATTTTGGGACGCTGTGCGAACGAGGCTGAAGAAGGCGAAGAAGCTGAAGCTCCCCGAACGTGCAGATGTCGGCCAAGCCCTGACACCGGAAGAGGAACAGAAAATCCTGGAACAGGCAAAGCTCTCCGCATCGCCACACATCTACACGGCGCTCGTGATCGCCCTGAACACCGGGCTCCGGGATGCTGAGATTCGTCACTTGACCTGGAACCAGGTGGATCTGTTCAAGCAGATGCTAACGGTGGGTAAATCGAAAACAGCCGAGGGGTCGGGTCGGACGATTCCGCTCAACTCCGAACTGCTCCGGGTATTGATGGCACATCAAGGCTGGTATGAGGAGACGATCGGACGGGCGAAACCGAATCTGTACGTTTTCCCGAAGGGCCCGCGGCGCCATTATGATCCGACCCAGCCAATCTCCAGTTTCAAGACGGCCTGGAACGTGATTCGGAAAAAGACGGGCGTTGAGGTTCGGTTCCATGATCTCCGGCACACGCTCATCACGAAGCTAGCCGAGAGCGGAGCAGGGGACGAAACGATCCGGGCGATCGCCGGTCACGTCTCTCGACGGATGCTTTCCCGGTATGCGCATATTCGGACCGAGGCGAAGCGACGGGCCTTGGAATCCATCGTGTTGCCAGCACGGACCCAGGAGCCAAGCGAGCGCCCGGCTGATGAATCGCCGGTCGTGGTAAATTAGGGACCGAAAGGACGAAAATTGCGAGAGCACTACTACATAAATCACTACAATCGGCGTGATTTAGCCCAGAATGCTCTCCGTTCGATTCTCGTTAGTATCGTTTAATCAATCAATTAGGGCGGTTAGCTCAGTTGGAAGAGCGTTCGGTTTACACCCGAAAGGTCACAAGTTCGAGCCTTGTACCGCCCATTCCCGAGACGAGCAACTGGGGTTCAAGCGACCTTAGGCAGTTTCAGGGAGATCGACCCAATTCATGAAGTGTGCGTTGCGGGTCCACATCCGCTCCGTCGCTATCGGAGTGCGATACTGCTGGGCCCGGCAGTAGCCGTGTTACCGTCTCCAAGGTTGATCCGGATGCCTGTCGTGAACAGCAGATCGTTGGGCCGCTTTCCGACGCGGGGATTGCTCAGGTACCGGTCGCTTAGGGTCGCCTGCCAGCTGAGCCAATCGTTCAAGCGGGTCGTCGCCGTGGAGTCAAACGTCATGCGGTACTCCCCCAGATCGCTGAGGTTCGAATAGACGGCCAGCCGTTCAGTAAATGATGTGTCGTCCGTAATCCGGTAGGTCCATTCCTCCCCCGCAACGGACTCGCCGGACTTCCTCCGGAGCCCCGACCCGAAATACTCCTGATTGGAAGACCCGCCTGCAAAGACCTGAAACTCGTGCCGCGGACCCTCCAGCAGTTTGAGACCGAAACCACCTCCAAGAACGAGGCGAAGGTCCAGATCCTGGAAGCGATCGAATTCCAGATCGGAGAAACCGAAGGTGAAGAGTCTCGGTTTCAAGTCGATCTCGTAACGGCCCCCGCCCCGGATCGCATTCGCCGTTGTCACCGATTCTCCGGAAGTTGAATTGTTGGCGAAGAGCGATGTGAAGTAGAGGCTTGTCCGATCGCGTTCAGTCGTACGGGCGGTTTGCGTTCCCACATTAACGCTTCGGGTATCTGCGTTGCCGTCGGTCAAACTAAGCGCCGCGTCGATGGTGGCCGTCCACCGTGCTCCGAATCCGGAACGGATCTCTGTTTGCGATGCGGCGGGTACGGCGGCGTTCCCGATCCTGAAGCGAATCCCTCGAGCGCGGGTCGGCCGAAACCCGACGGCGGCCGTATCCGAAACGATTGTCTCGATAGCCGTGAGGGGCGCATGCACAACGCCGATGAGATTCGATTCAAATTCAATACTTTCATCGGCCACACGGATAATGGTGCCGGTCAGCCTGTCTCCGTTCTTCAGTACGATCTGATCTGCATGTGCCATAATGCAGGTGAGGGTGAAGATCAACAGAAAAAGCAGCATGTCTTTGTTCATAGCCAGTCTCAGTTCAGCGGGACTTCGTTTTCAAATATGAATGTGCGTAGCTCTCCGATGCGTTGGACTCCTAATCCCATGATCGCACCTTCGTGAAGGTCCGCATCGAGAGTAAAAAGCCGCTTGGGGTTCGGGGCAGTATCGAACAGGGCATTACCCAGTTCGTATGGAACAACAGGGTCGCGACGGGCGTGAACAACGGCCAGTGGAGCGTTGATGCGCTCGATCTTGCCGAGCGAATCGTAACGGGTTGTGAGTAACCAATCGATCGGAATCCGGAACCGGTGACGGATGGTGGCACCCACGCTGGTGAATGGAGCTTCAAGGATTATGCCGCCGATGGTTTCTCTAGACGCCAGATCGACGCTCACGCCCGTGCCGAGTGACTGGCCCATAAGGTAGATGCTTTCCGGGAGAAACCCACGCCTACGCGCGGTTCGGTAGGCGGCTTGTATATCAATATAGGTGCCCTCCTCTGACGGGGAACCCTCGCTCTGTCCATAGCCCCTGTAGTCGTACATAAAGATGTTGACCCGCAGTTCCTCCCGCAGAAACTCTCCCATTTCAGCCCGGTAGCCCATGTTCCCTCCGTTACCATGGCTGACGATCAGGATGTGGGGGCTCTCCGTTGCCAGCCACCAGCCGTGAAGTTGGATGCCGTCCTCAGTCTCGAAGTAAAGGTCTTCGTAGTCGCTCTGTGGAGTGGCGACGAGTCCGGCTTCCTGGAAGTAGATCAGGCGATGTTCGAAGAACTTCACATAGAGAAACAGGAAGACGGCGGTGGCTAATGTGATGCGGAATACAGAGGCAAGTACGCGGCCGAGAGCCGATTTCAGGACGGGCAAGATCCCTTTCGTCGGAGTCATCTAGGCGAAAAACGCGCGAGAGACAAACCAGTAGAAGCCAAGACACATGATTGCGACAGAGCTTACCGACATCACGTGTTCCTTCCAACGGGTCCGTCCGATGTAAAGAAGAAGCGGAAAAAGTATCGCTACAAATGCGAGTTGACCGATCTCCACACCGAAATTAAAAGAAAACAAGGAGATAGCCAGGCGGCTCTGCCCCAGGCCCATGTCTCTGAGAACATTCGAAAAGCCAAAGCCATGGACGAAACCGAATCCAAGCGTCACGACCCAGCGATGCACCAGTGTCCGGCCGACGAAGTTTTCGATAGCCACGTAGGCAATACTCAAGGCGATCAGGCTTTCGATGAGCCGTGGCGGCATGGCGACGACGCCGAGAGTGGCCAGCACCAGCGTTACGCTGTGACCGAGGGTGAAGCAGGTGACAACTTTGGCCAGTGAAACAAGTGTTGTTGTCGCCAGCAACAGGGCGAGCAGAAACGCGAGGTGGTCGTAGCCGGTGAAGATGTGTTCGATCCCCAGCCTCACGAAGTCGCCGATTGTGACCCAGAAAGGGATTCCCGTCGCGTAGTCGATGTCGATACTGGGGTAGGCGCTGTCGAGCACTGCCGTTCGGGCATCATCTCCTTCGCCGATCTGAAGAAGATGCTGGTGATTCTCCTGGGTCAGACGGTCCAATGTGGAGACAACAGTGAGGTCGCGAACTTCAGCCTCAAAGGTATACAGGACGCGTATGCGAGCCACGTTCTCAGCCGTGAGGCTATACTCCGCCAGGGCGGTTTCGAGAGGAGGGTTGGGAGCGCTGAGTTGATAATTGGCCTCAATGGCCGCAAACAGCGCGTCGATACCCGCATCCAATTCTTCAGCATCAACCTGACCGTCCTGATCAACATCAAGTTGGGGTCCTTCGTGAAAATCAGTCGCGCTGAAAGTCAAAATTACACGGACTTCAGGGCCTTCAGCTTCGATCAGGGAATAGCTTGTCGAGAAATCGTGGGCAAGGGCCGGTGCTCGAACGACGAGAAGGAAGATGATTACGCCGAGGACGGTTTTTCCGTGCATCCATCGCTCCTAAGTAGCCTTTCACGGGTCGCCGGGCCGTATACTAAGCACCGTGATTGTACTGGCGGCGCTTCGCCGCAGTCAATCGGGGGCGCCGAACGGGGAAGAGAGCAATGATCTACGGTTTTGCAGTCATCCTGCTTCCACCGCTTCTGGTCTTCGGGGTCTATCACCTGTCGCTGTGGTTCAATGTGATGGATATACAAGGCCGTGTATTCTGGCGTCGTGTGGCACTGGCTTCGGCCATTTCCCACCTCCTGCTTGCCGTCGGATTTTTCGTGTTCTCCTATATGGATTTTCGACTGACCACCAATATTGCCGGTTCCGCCCAGGCCTTCGATGCGTTTCTGTTCAACCGATCCCCGTTCTGGAGTTTGCTCCTGGTCTTTGACACGGGCGCGATGGTGGTGGTACTGGGCGTTTTCGGAGCTCTCGACTGGCTGGGTATCAGTCTTGGATTTACGGTACCGCTCACCGCCGGGATCGTCCTGTTGGCCGGGACGCTACAGTGGTATTGGGTCGGTGGAGCCATCGGAGCAGGCTTCGAGCGCTTATGGTCCGGCTTGAAAGGTCCTGAAGATGAACCCGGAGGCGATCGGCCAGGCTGGCTTTAAACGGGAGGAAGATCACGGCGAACGTACCAGTACCCTCGGTTGAACATTCGAAACATAGAATTTCGCTCGGTCGTTCAATCGGACATCCTGTCCGAACGACCGGCGACCCTCGCGATCATCCTGATCGCGAGGCCCATAGGGATCGACGAAATCTTGAAGCAGGCCCTGGAACGACCCGCGCCGGCCCGGCGGCGCGGGTGGACCGCATTAAGAGAAAAGACGCAGTAGCCGAGGCGTCTAGTCTAAGAAGATGATCCGATCAGGACCGAACTGTTAAACACCGAGTTTCTAACCGAGAGCGCTAGGTTGCCGGCTGGCGTTTACTTTCAGGCAAAACAGATTCGTCGTTGAAGGGGCTGATACCGCGCCGGGAGTACGTCGGTTCTGAAGTATTCCGGCAGTCGAAGTAGTCCCAGCGATTCATGTGGTCTGACACGAACACCTCGTCGAATACCAGGAAGAGCATCGGCAGGATAAAGGGCTTACGAACGTCATGGATTTTGAAAACGGCGTTGAAGCCTTCCCGCGTCAGGGCACTCCATTGCTCCCGTTCTTCGTCGCTGAACGCAGTGATGTTGTCGTTGAGCAGGTCACGGAAGAAGCGGAGACGATAGCCATCGTGAAGATGGTTGGTCGCGATGATCATTTTGTCGTCTTGATGAAAGAGAATTGCCTTGGTGCTGCCGCGATAGGAGAGAATTTGGATCAGGGCGATGGCGATCGTCGCCAGGGCGACGAGGCCGATTACGATAAAGAGGAACTGCCCGACCTGGTTTCTTTGAGAAAACCCGCGCGCAACGCTGACCAGCACTGTCAAGCCCAGCAACAGTCCCAGCATGTGACCCGTCCGCATCCGGTTGATCTCTCGTCGGGAAAAAAACACCATATCGTGGCTCCTTCTGATTCCGTTTACAGCTCTACAGTATAGCAATTTGGAAAGAGCCGATTGGGAACCAACTGTTCTGTCTCCGGGAAATGGCGTACGGATACGTTTATCCGGTACGAAATCACAATTGCTTATTCTTCCGGATACAGTGTTCGATTACGGTAAAGGACCCAAAGCAGAGCCAGCGCCGATCCCACCCCGAGGACATATACCGGGATCGGGAGTTGATCGACCGGAATCTCGTAGTGGGCCAGGAGAAGCGCGAGCGCATTGTTCCCGAAATGTAAGGCCATCCCTGGGAATATCGATCCCGTCAACAAGGCAACGGCGGTGATGACGATTCCCAGAACGCCTGTCGTTATGATGCGAAAAAGACTGAAATGGAAGAATCCGAAGATGAGACCCACAGCGACGGCCAGAGCCGGCATCGAAAACCTGCGCCTCAGTCCATAGAGAAGAGGCCCGCGAAACGCGATCTCCTCGCAAATTCCGGGCAATACCGCGAAGAGAACAAAGATCTGCCACAGAGGCACACCCTCGAAAGAGAACTGCTCGCCCAATTGTTCCAGATAGCTCTGGGGCAGGGGAAAGACCGTGCTTGCGAACTTATTGACGACGACAGCGGTCAAATGAAGAGGACCGGTCAAGAGAAGTACGACAGGCCACAGGGATAACTGGACTTGCCGCAACGCCAAAGCCCGCCGCGCCTTGAGTTTGTAGACGCGAAGAATCAGAAAGGATCCTCCGGCCAATATGACGATCTCGTTGAACAGAGCCTGAAGCCGGAAGTCGGAAAGTGCCGGCCAGACGGCGGCGCTTAGGAACAACACGGCCCACATCACCCCATACCAGCGCCAGAGATGCGATCGAAAGGCCCCCAGTCCATGGGGCCCCTCAGGATGCTGTTCCTGCTTTGCGGAGATCAGCCGCTCGTCTCCAAGCAGTGTGGTCGAATGGTGAAGCATCCAGACGGCCGCAAAGGAATTCGTAAGGAATACGACAGCCAACAACCACCAATCCGTATGCCCGCTGAGAATCTCCCGAACCGCCACGCTTACGTTGGCCAAGGGGATAACAGCGATTGCAGAACGCAGCGGGATTTCGCCCATCACACCGGCCGCCGCCGGAAACATACCGATCAGATACACGGGAAAGAAATAGAGTTGGGCTTCCTTGTACGACTTGGCGTATGCGGATACCAGCAGCAGGGCTCCGGCTATCAGTACGGCGAACGGTAGATACGTAAGGAGCATTGCGGCCGCGGCCTCAAGGCCGAGTTGAAAACTGAACGATTCGGGCACGGGCAGGAATTCCAGCCGCGTGTACACGAAAAGATTTGCGATCTGGAGGAGAGTGATCGCCACCGCAGACGTCAGAATCACGAGTTGCTTTGCGACAATGATCTCCCCCCGGCCCGCCCCCGTTGTGAGCAAAGTTTCCAGAGTGCCCCGTTCCTTCTCACCAGCAATAATATCCATGGCCACAACGGATCCGCCGGTCAATGTCAGGATGAACAGAAGCAGAGTCAGAAACCGTCCGACTAACAAACCGGAAGTTTGCGCGTCTGAAGCGACATTGACGTCGCTTGAAGCCAGCAGGTTTGCGAGCTCGAGATTGAATCCCTCGGAACGGAGGGTGCGCTGAAGCTCAAGACGGCGACCGTAGGCGAGGAGTGCAGCCATCTGGTTGGCACCTGCGGCCGACGTGGCACGATTACCCGGCAGTCCGATCCGGACCCCCGGTACGCCGTCGAGCCGCCGCCGAAGCCAGGGTACGGTCGCCTCCGAATCGCTCGGTTCTTCCGCATCGGAACCCCACTCCAAATCTGCACTTTCCGGGCTGAACGTTTCCAGGTAAAAGTCGATTTCACCCGAGCTAACGCTGGCCCCCGGATCGGTAGCGTTGATCTCTTCGTACTGAAAGCCCTGAAGATCGGACTCAGGATCGTTCCGAAGCTCAAGCGCGGCCGACTCGACCAGCATGCGTGTCGGATCGGCCCAATCCCCAGCGATGGCGTACCGAAATACCTTGGATGACTCCCGTCGCTCCTGAAGATCGGTGTTGAAGCGAGTCGCCATCAGCATCAACGGCATGACGAGGATCGGAAGGAGCACAGACAGAACAATCGTGCGGCGGGAGCGCAGGAGCGTTCGCAATTCGAGAGTCCAGATCAGCCGGACTATCTTCCAATCCATGCCTTACGCCCCCTGGACATAACGGACAAAAATATCTTCCAGATAGTGATCCCCCGTGGCTTCGCGGAGTTCTTCGAGGGTCCCCGATGTCAGTATGCGGCCCTTGTGTATGATCGCGATCCGGTCACAGAGTTTTTGGGCTTCGCTCATAACATGCGTCGAGAAAAGAATCGTCTTTCCTTCATTCCTCAGCTCCTTAATTTCCCGATGGACCTCCAGAGCGTTCAATACGTCAAGACCCACAGTCGGTTCGTCGAATATGAGAACCGGGGGATCATGAGCCAGCGTCCGGGCAATGGAAACCTTCTGCTTCATCCCTGAGGAAAGTTTTTCGACGCGGGCATCGGCGTAGTCGGTTAGCTGGAAACGTTCGATGAGTTCCCCGACACGGCGGGAGAGGCGCTCGACCGGATACTGGTTGATACTGGCGAAAAATTCGATCGTTTCCCGTGCAGTCAGCCTGGGATAGAGGGCCGTCGTCGAGGAATAGAATCCCAGGTGTCGGCGCGCTTCGGTGGGCTCGCCAACCACATCGTGACCCATGATCGATGCCCTTCCGGACGTCGGCAAAATGATCGTCGACAGCATCCGTAGCGTCGTCGTTTTTCCGGCTCCGTTGGCACCGAGCAAGCCCAGCACCTCGCCACTCCGCGCCTCAAAATTGAGACCGTCCACAGCATGCAGGGCTCCACGCGCTTCGTCGTAGAAGGTCTTTCGAAGGTCTCCCACCGATACGGTCAGCATCGGCAAGCTCCATGGCATGTCGGGCCAGTCCTCATGGTTTCGGACCCCATCCAAGGATTTCACTCCTGAGAAAACGTCCGAAATTTCCAACGTAACTGCCCATCAGAAAATCCTCACGAGAGAGAATCATGTTCGCCAGCGACAGCGCAAGGGCGATCGTCATGATCTCGATCGCCATAGTGATGCCGATCAGGCGCCACGCGTAGATTCCCTCGATCGCATCCCGGAACATCAAGGTGACGTTCACGACCGGAACGAGGGCCATCTGTGGCGTCAGGTGGAGGTCCGGAGCCTGAAGGAACATCACCGGAATCAGTATTGCAATGTAGAAGGGTCCGATCATCGCCTGTCCTTCACGAAACGTCCGGGCGAAGGAGGCCAGGATCATCATGCCAGCAGAGACGAAGAGCGCCATTAGAGCCGCACCCAGGACCAACACGACAATCGTCAAAATCGGGAGCCGGACGCTGAGAGCGGAGACATCCTCACCGACGAGGGGAGCCAGGATGGCCCGAAGGGAAATCATTACTGCGCCTACGTTAAGCACACCGGCAGTGAATGACATTGTGGCGACGTACAAATACTTTGCAATGACGATGCTACTGCGGTGGCTCGATACCGTCATCAAGGTTTCCCAGGTTGCGTTTTCCCTTTCACCTGCGGTCGAGTCGATCGCCGGATATGTCCCACCCACAACAAGCATGATGACCATCAGCAGTGGCACGAGCAGTCCAAGAATGAAGCGGCCCATCTCGTTGCCTGTGGCCAAATTCTCTTGCTCGATCCAAACCTGCTGGATCGTGGCCTCACCGATGCCGGCGGCCCGGACCCGCTCCAGCAGATATTGCTGGCGGTAGTCGGAAAGAAAGCCATCCAGCCGCGCCTGGGCCGTACGACTGCGACTGCGTGAGCCGTCATAGGTGAGGCGAACCCGAAAATCGTCGACGAGACTCCTAAGGTCCGTCGCCGGTGTGTCTGGGGCTTGAGTGAACCGGATGGCAACATCAAGGCTTCCGGAACGGAGGCTATTTTCCGGGGAATCGAGAGAGAGGATCTCCACAGACATCTGATCCTCGAGAAAGGTTTGAAATGCTCGGTGCTCGGCGGGCAGGTCCGTCAACATCACTCGGGAACTCAGGTTTTCCGATTGGCCAGCGACGAAGGAGATGCCCGAATATCCCAGCCACAGCAAGGCGGGATAGAGCAGAATAGGCAGGATAATGCTGTTGATGACGATGTTGCGCTCACGCAGCGCCGAGCGCAACTCCCGCGTATAAAGTGTCCTTATCTCAGCGACACGGCCTATCAACGGCGACCTCCGTCCGCCTCGTCGAGCGTAACGTTCAGGCTTTTAAGGGCGGATTCTTGATTAAGACATCCTTTGAATTAAGGGTCTGTCTCCTCGGGGAGGGATTGTACTCTATCCCTATGCCCTCAATCTCTTTGACCAATATTGCCGCGGAAGTCGTGGCAGTACTGTGGCTGGGGGCCGGCCTGTACCTGGGTCTGGGATGGCTGCGCATCGAAGGACTTCTCCGCGTCAGCGATCGGTCCGGTATCGAGGGAGGGCCCTGGCCATCCGTATCGCTGGTCATAGCTGCTCGCGACGAAGCAGACAGCATCGGCGAAACCCTCGACCGCCTCTCTCGTGTGAAATATCCACAGCTTGAAATTGTTGTGGTCAACGACCGCTCCGCGGACCTCACCCGTCAGATTGCGTCGAGTCACATCGGCACTCTAGTGGGGCTCAAGGTGGTGGAAGTCGAAACGCTGCCCGAAGATTGGCTAGGAAAGACGCATGCGCTCCATCAAGGCTACAAGCAGAGCTCGGGTGAATGGCTGTGTTTTATCGACGCCGACGTTAGCCTCGAACCGGACTGTCTCAAACGTGCTCTGACCGTGGCCCGG
Organism: Terriglobia bacterium; assembly: GCA_965218085.1. Lineage (GTDB taxonomy): Bacteria > Acidobacteriota > Terriglobia > 20CM-2-55-15 > 20CM-2-55-15. The sequence goes on from CBDCKF010000002.1 coordinate 3,657,882, forward strand.
ACGCGGCGGTTGGATCATCTCTGCCTGTTTCCCGCGCTCCGAACGTACGGACTGCTCGAAAGTGCGTTCGTCATGACGTTCGCGTTCTATTTCGGGGCGTACATGCAACCCTGGAAGGCGAAGGATCCGAGGTCTAAGAAATTTTGCGGTGTCGGTGCCTTCAACCTGATCCGGCGGGACGCCTATCGAGCGATCGGCGGACACGAACGTTTGCGCATGGAGATTGCGGACGATATCAAATTGGGCAAGCTGGTGAAGCAGCTCGGGTACCGGCAGGATGCGATGGAATCTGACGGTCTCGTTCATTTGCGGTGGCAGAAGGGCGGAGCCCGAGCGTACCTCCGGGGGATAGAAAAGAACGCCTTTGCAGGGGTGGACTACAGTCTCTTGCGCGTGGTATTGGGCAGCGCAGGAATCATGTTGATGAGCATTTTTCCCTTCGTGGCTCTGGGCACAGGTGACTTCACCGCGCGGGCAGCTTCAGTGGTGGCTCTGGCCGTCATCGCACTCGCTTATGGCCCCCTGGGCCGGCCACTCAAGAAGTCACGATTGTACTTTTTGACGCACCCGCTGGGAGCAGGCATGCTCCTGACCGGTTTATGGATCTCGACGGTCAAAACACTCTGGCGGGGCGCCGTCGTCTGGCGGGGGACAGCCTATCCTCTTCAATTGTTGAAAAAATATCTCGTTTGAGGAATTTCGTGTTCTTTCGCCAGCAGATGCCGGTGCCGCGATTTCGAAAGGTCGGTGAATTCCGAATTATTCCAATCGTCTCATTAGTCTAAACGCACGGGCTCGCCTCTTTACCATAAAGGCCGTTCACCCGCGCCGGGGGACCGGCGCGGGTCCGTTTTAAAAGCTGACTTAACGGGGCATTGTGCTTGATAGGCCAGGCCATCAGGATGATGGCGTGGGTCGCCGGTCGTTCGGACAGGATGTCCGATTGAACGACCGAGCGAACTCCCCCTCCTGGAGGGGACTGAAATTCAAAGTGGCGCACTACCTGCGCAATGATTCGTGGACGCGGGGCTTCAAGAGACCAGGAGATTCCGGCCGGCAAGCATCATGACTCGGGATCAATCCCGATAGGTGCTGACCGGGGGCAGGCGGGCACCGCTGCCCGGTCTGGGCGCTTCTTCGGCCACCACGGGCAATCGCAGCGTACCGATCCCGTCGATGCTGGCAACGATCTCCTCTCCCGGCTGCAGGAACCGCTGCTCACCGCGGACCGCGGTGCCCGCCCCGGTTCCGCCCGACGTCCCGTTGTTGATCACGTCGCCCGGGAAAAGCGTGACGATAGAGGAACCATATTCGACCAATTCCCAGAGAGAGTGAATCATGTCACCCCCGGTGGCTTCCTGCATCGAAGTGCCGTCGATACTTAGCGTTTGCCGAAGAATTTCCATGGGATTGCCGTAGAACTCCTTTGGGATGATCCATGGGCCGGTTGGAAGGAACGTGTCGTGTCCTTTGCCGACAAACCAATCCGATTGCAAGGGATTTCCTCCGGGCGGTCTGCCGCCCCGGTCGGAGATGTCAAGCGAGACCATATAGCCGAAGATGTAATCTTCGGCTTCGTCTGCGGTGACGTATTTTGCTGCACGACCGATCACCGTGGCGAGTTCCACCTCCCAGTCGATTCGGGTGCGGCCATAGGGCAGCACGACGGGGTCGCCGTTGCCGATCACAGCTCCCTCAGAGGGCTTCATGAACAGATAGGGCACACCCCGGTTGTCCCGCCGCTGGCGGCGCGCCTCAGCGCGTTCGTCGGGAGTACCTTGCTCGTCCACATGACTGTAGAAGTTAACCGCGGCGTTCAGTATCTTTCCCGGATACATGATCGGTGGCAGTGTCCGGAGCGTGCTGACTTCGTAGATGAAGTCAGGCCTGCCAGCCCCGGTGAGCCGGTTGCCGAGGACGAGGTCGTTGACGATTTCGTAAAGGCGGTTCCGCAGCCCGTACTCATAACGGCTGATCAACTCCTTCATATCGGACGGCATGGGAATCGACGGGTACATCGCATTCGATTCCAGAGCCGCGTTCGCCTCGTTCAGATCGGCGACCAGGCTGTCACGGAGGACAATGCCGACCCGTGGAACGCCGTCGATCTCGAACGTACCTACCTTGAAGGGTTCGGTGCTTGTCGGTGCGGGTCCGTCCTGTGCCGCGAGCAGGCTGGGGCTCAGAAGGGCCACAAACACGGTAAAAACTAAAGTGAGTCGCATGTTGCTCCTTAGGCGCAGCTGGTAGCTACTGAGTGAAACAGTATAAAGGTGAATCGTCTTTCTTTATCCGGTTTTTACTCTGGTACGGCCCAACTGTCAAGCATCCAAAGGACCTTGGATTCAGGCCGGGGGCATAAAAGAAAAGGTGCGGGCCAGTGAGCCGGACCCTCCCGGTTTGGACTCGTACACGCTTAACGTTCCGGCATCAACTCCCGGATCCGCTCTTTGAACTCAGGATACATTGTCTGGGCGCCGCCCTGCGTCGCCTCGAGTGGAAGCGCGTACACGCCAGCCGCTTCGCGCTCGTATGGATTTTCCCCTGGGAAATAGTGAGGGACAAACCCTGGAGCCCGGTCCACTTCCGTCACCACCGTGCATGGATATGGTGGCACCTGCTGATTCCGTTCCCACAGGAATTCGCCTGTACGAATCAGGGGCTCCTCCAGATAAATCGGATCATAGGTGATCGTGGTCCAGGTGATGACGTCATCGTTGCGAATCAGGTATTCGACGACCTCGGCCCTGTCGCTTCGCGGCAGGCCGTTTCTTCGAATGTAGTCTTCTTTGATGTGCGTCGTGTGGATTCGCAGGACGTCGCCAACCCATTCACCGGTGGAAAAGCCGGCCCAGGTATGCGGTTCGTTCGGGCCCGGATGCGGGCGGCCGTCCATGTAGACGGGACGGTCGACCGACCGCAACCATTCCATGTGATACGCGACGATATTCCGGGTCACCGGATCGATTTCCGCTGTGATAAAGGGATCCGAAGGCCCTCGGGTGATGTAGTCGACGCCGTGCGGGCGGCATTGCCACTCGGGCAAGGACTGAATCGACGAATCCCACAGCTCGGCTCTCGCACGGGATGCGTCGTTGATCGGCATTCCCATGTACTCGCCGAGTTCCGGACCGCCGGCGCGCTCATCACGATCCTCGTCGAAGACGGGTCCCCACTGACCTGAGATGTCCATCTGGGCCAAGGCCGGAACGCTGAGGAGCATGCAGATGGCCCCGACCATGACTAGGCGTGGCACCGAAATTACCCTATTCATCTAATCCTCCCGTGAGCGATCAAATCGCTCAATCTGCTGTGCAATTCCTTTAATGGCAGGCACTTCACAATGGCTTCGCTCTCTTACTCGTACGCTGAGCACGGAGTCGGATTCCACTTGGAACCATCCGGCTCCTTCTTATAGTGCGTGCTTTGCATATAGCGCCGCGTCAGGTAAAGAGGGTCCTCGTAGAATGCAGTCAGCACGAGCCAGGAGTCGGCGGGAAAACCAGCAACACTGGGCTCATCAAAACTGAACAAGTACTCGGTCATCACTGTTTGATCGCTGTAGGGCACACCATTTCGACGGAGGTAGCCCATGCGCATGTGGTCGGTGACAACCTTCAAGCGGCCGGCAGGTTCCGATCCCGGTTCTCGGCCACCATCTGCACGGGTCCATTCCGCACGGGAAAAGCCCTGCCACGAGTTCTCTTCCGGGGCTTCAACCGAAGATTCGAAGTGGAGCATGCGGGTTTGCGTCCCGGCATCGGTATCGATCCTCAGCGTGTTTTCGTTTTCCCATGTGATGTGCAGACGCCCCGGAATGCGCATGACGCCGCCCGCTCCGTAGTAGCGGCATTCTTCGCCGGCGGCGGCGTCGGCGGCTGGATCCCAGGCGTCAGCAATTTCCTCAGCGGCAGGGGTCATAGCGGTGCTTTCGTAGTCACCCTTATTCGCGACGACCATCCGGTGCCGCCAGCCTTCGGTGACGACGGAGACCCAGTACCCGGTCGGATCGATCGGGGCGATTTCTTGCGCCGGGCCTTCGGGACCCCGGCCTCTTTGCGCGAGCGCGTCGGCGGGAACAACCAGCATGAGCGCAAGCAGAAGCCCTCCAGTAAGGTATGTCCACTTGAGATTTCTGCGATTCATATTATTCCCCTCTCCCTGCCATCGGGGGCGGTGACTCCGGTAGTATTTCGATCACTCATATTATTCCCCTCTCCCTTCCACGAGGCTTCGATATACAGCAGTGACAAAATCCGTTGGCGTCCATGCGCGGTCGTCGCCATAGAGACCGTCATAGGCCTTGCTGGGACGCTCTCTGAGGACCTGGTCCAGGGTCCATCCACGGTTGATCATCTCCTGCACGTTATTCCGAATGATCGTCACCATGTCCCGGTAGTAACCCACGTCAGCCGTATCGCTGACGCGGCCATGGCCAGGGATGACCAGCGTGCCCCCCTCGCTCCGGAACTCCGGAATCGCGGTTTCCAACACCCAATTCAGTGCATCGACCACGCCATCGATGTTTCCGCCGTTTTCGGGGTCGATGATCGGATACCGTGTCTGCGAGAAGAAATCACCGGTCACGATGATGTCGGAACGCGGGAAATAGACGACGGTGGCGTCAGTCGAGCTTGATGGCATGTGGATCATCTTCACGCCATCACCGTTGAAGAAATGGCTGAGCTTGTACCAATCGCCGTAGAAGGTATCCGTCGGGTACATTTCAAAGGGAAGGCCGTCCTCGAGCATCCGGAAGAGGACTTCCTCACGGGCATATATGCTGGCGCCTACGCCGGCGTCCTCTATCGATCCGGCGACGTTACCGCCAACGTAGGTGATCCCGCTGTCCTTGATGATCTGGTTTCCACCCGAGTGATCGGGATCTGCACTGGTGTTCAGGATATAGCGGACCGGCTTCGGCGGTGCATAGCCATCCCGATAGGCGAGAACTGAGAGACGCCCTTCAGCGCCCCAGTTTTCTATTCCGGCCCAGGCGTAGGCCCGTCCCTCGAGCTGCATGCGCTGGATTTCAGAAATCGTTTCCAGCACTTCATCGGCCATTTCGGCCGTTCCCGAATCCACCAGCAGGACGCCATCGGGACCGATGGAGGCCATGATGTTTCCACCTGCGCCCGCGAGCATGTAGATGGGTCCCCGTACCCACACGACGTCGATCGGGGCCTCCTGGGCACTGGCGAAGTGCGCCACGCCTAAGACGCCCATAACCAAAGCCAGTATGAGGGGCAACCGTTTCGGGGAAGTCTTGGGCTTTAACCATTGCTTGTTCATTCCACTCTCCAAGTTATTCTCATTCAACTAAATAGTATTCCACTCCGGGGCCGAAGACCCCAGGGAGTCCGTAATTCAGTAACCTGGCTGATCGTAGCGAGGATCGGATTTAGCGCTCGGGCATCAACTCGCGGATGCGCTGCTTAAATTCGGGATACATGGTTTCCGGCCCGCCCCGGGTCGCCTCCAGGGGCAGAGCGTAGACGCCCGCAGCTTCGAGCGCGTATGGATTCTCTCCCGGATAGTAGTGCGGTACAAATCCCGGTTCCCGGTCGACTTCCGTGACCACCGTGCATGGATACGGGGGGACTTGCTGGTTTTCGGTCCATTGGAATTCGCCTGTACGTATGAGAAGTTCCTCCAGGTATACCGGATCGTAGGTGATCGTGGTCCAGGTCATGACATCATCATTCCGGATCAGGTATTCCACCACCTCTGCGCGGTCGCTGCGGGGCAGGCCGTTTCTGCGAATGTAGTCTTCCTTAATGTACGTCGTGTGGATCCGGAGGACATCGCCAACCCAGGTGCCCGTGGAAAAGCCGGCCCAGACGTGGGGTTCGTTCGGGCCTGGATGGGGGCGCCCATCCATATAGATGGGACGGTCGACGGAACGTAACCATTCAAAGTGATATGCAATGATGTTCCGCGTGACGGGATCGATTTCCGGGGTAATGAACGGCCGTGAAGGACCGCGAGTAATGTAATCGACACCGTGAGGCCGGCACTGCCATTCCGGTAACGATTGAATCGAAGAATCCCATAGCTCAGCTCTGGCCCGGGAGGCGTCATTGATCGGCATCCCCATGTACTCGCCCAACTCGGGTCCCCCGACGCGTTCGTCGCGATCTTCGTCCATTACGGGGGCCCATTGCCCCGAAATATCCATCTGCGCAAACGTGGGGACGGCGCCGAAGGCCAGTACAGTGAGGTATAAGCAGAATATTCTATAAGGATTAGCGTTCATTTCGATGTCCAGAAAATGGAAGCCCGGCCGATGCCCGGCTGGGGCACTGTAGACCCCTTTATCCGGAGTGTTATACACCGTCTAAGGGGGGGTTCCAAGTCGAAATCTGGTTTCGGAGCGTTCCCGATTGCATCACTCCGATTCCATTTCCGATGACCGAACCCAAGCCGTCGCCAATTGACTCCTGCTCCGACGGGTGCTAGCTTCCGCCCATGCGCGTCGAAACGCCGCCCATACCCGTAAACAACGTGTCGTCGACGGGCGACTGGACGTTCCTGATGCGTGTCGGCTTCCGCTTCTGCTTCGTATATTTCGCACTATTTTCCCTGACAACAAAAATCGCGGGCGGCCTGCTCCTTCTTCCCGATCGTTCGATAAGCAGTCTGGGCATCGTCTGGCCCCTGCGCCAGATTACTTTCTGGGTGGCGGCGAAAGTCTTCGGCATCTCCGAGCCTCTTCAATACACAGGGAACAGCTGGGACACGAATTTCTACTGGGTGCAAGCAGCCTGGGTGCTGGCCGTGTCTATCGTGGCCACCGGTATCTGGTGCGGCATGGACCGTCGGCGCCCGAACTACGCGAATCTGCACGAATGGATGCGGGTCTTCCTTCGACTGGCAATAGCGTCTCAGATGTTCGAATACGGTATGACCAAAGTCATTCCGGTCCAATTCCCGTCTCCGTCTCTGATTACTTTGGTAACTCCGGTGGGCGGCGTGTCGTTGCAAGGCCTTCTATGGACTTTTGTCGGCGCGTCTCCGGTGTATCAGATCCTCACAGGGGCGCTGGAAATAACGGCTGGGGGCCTGCTGCTCTTTGGACGCACCACGATATGCTGGGGGCCTCTATCACCCTGGCCAGCATGCTACAGGTCTTTGCATTCAATATGCTGTACGACGTCGGCGTAAAGATGGTTTCCCTCCATTTGATCCTGATGACGCTGTTCCTGCTGGCCCCGGAATTTCAGCGTCTTCGGACTTTCTTCTTGAGGAATCGTCCCGCCCGCGGTTCCGACCGGCCCCCATTGTTCGCGACCCGCCGCGCCAACCGCATCGCGCTCGTGGCCCAGGTCATCTTCGGCCTGTATATGCTGGGTGTCTACACGAATGTCACCCGGATCTATTGGTATGCAGGGGGTGGGGGAAGTCCCCGCTCACCCCTCTACGGGATTTGGAACGTCGAAGAACTTTCCGTCGACGGCCAGGTGCGTTCCCCGGTCCTCAACGACTACGATCGTCGCTGGCGGCGTGTCATTTTTGACGAACCCGGCACCATAGTCTTTCAACGCACCGATGATTCATTTTCCCGCTACGGCCTCTCAATCGACACCAGAGGCAACATTCTGGTCCTGAGCAAGGGTGAGAGCAGGAGCTGGAGTTCCGGCTTCATCTTCCAACGCATGGGGGACGATCGGTTGGTCCTTGAGGGCGACATGGACGACTACCGAATCCGTGTGGAGCTCCGGCGGGTTCGACCCGACACCTTCCAGCTCCTCAACAGTCATTTCCGTTGGGTCCGCCCTCCCGACCCTTAGTGTGCTGAGTCAGAAGTTCACGATATAAGATTGCGCTCGGTCGTTCGATCAGACATTCTGTCTGAACGACCGGCGAGCCTCGCCATCTTCCTGATGGCGAGGCCTATGGGGATCCACGGAAAGTTTAAGTGGGCCCCAGAAGGACCCGCACCGGTTCGGCGGTGCGGGTGGACGTCTTTCATGAGAAGACGCGGAGCCGAGGCGTCCAGAGTAATAAGATAATCGGATCGGACTGAGACACACTAACTGAGCAGCGAATGTGTGACTCAGGACTCTAGCAGCCGGACCGAGAAGACTACTGCTTCTCGTACACCACGGTGCTTTCTATTTCTTGCCCCGCGGCATTTCTCTCGGTGGTGACGGTCGTGAGGGTCTGACCATCGGGGGAGAGAGCGGTTCGGGCGGTGGCGACACGCCCTCCATCGACCTTGATAACGACGCTGTAGGTCTCGGAATCGATCCAGGTGTAGGCGTTCGTGAGGACATAGTCGGCCCCCTGCACAAGGTAATCCTGACCGTCGAATCTTCCGGTCCACTCCAGATGGATAACGCCGCCCCGCGTGCCAACCACGTCGTAGCTCACTCTCAGACCATCTTCCCACGGCTCTATCCAGCACGTCGTCCTCTTAAAGCGAGTGGAACTTTGAATTGACGCAGTTGTGTCGAGTTCCCAGGTTCCGAACAAGGGCTCAGCCGTTTGGCCCAGCAGCGTGCACGGGACCATCGATGCGGCGATCAGCACCAGAACGCCAGGAAGGGTTCGCGTCCACATGGAGCAAAGGATCACACTCTCTTCCTGAAGTGTCAACAGATCCGGCAGGGCAGTTGTGGCGTCTCTCAAGAATTACAGTTCAAGATGTTCCAGAATATGCGCCCGACCTTCAGGGGTGAACACTGCATCGTTTTTCGCCGCCAATCAAGTTCTGCTTGCGATTTGCAGAATGAAGGCTGTGTTCGAGAGAATGATGGTGCTGCCATGAACCCCGACGTACCAGCCGCGAACCCGGATTCGAGGGACGCCATTGTTTTCTTCGACGGGCTGTGTGGTCTCTGCAACAGTTTCGTGGACTTCACTCTGGCACGGGATCGTAGCGCCCGTTTTCGATTTTCGCCTTTGCAGGGCGAAACCTTTACGGTCAGGCTCGAGAAGACGCCACGAAGTGTTGGAGGCCCCCACACGAATGAGAACAGTCCACATGCGGACAGGCTCGCGAGCATTGTTTTCTGGGACGGCGAGCAGGCGCATATGAAATCGGAGGCGGTGTTGCGGGTGGTCGAGTGTCTGGGTGGAGGGTGGACCCTGGCGCGCACCTTACGCCTTGTTCCTCGCCCTTTGCGTGATTCGGTCTATGACTACGTCGCGAATAACCGTTATCGCTGGTTTGGTAAGCGCGAAACCTGCCGTCTGCCGTCTAGGGAGGAAATGGATCGCTTCCTCCCATGATTCCGAATTGATTTCAACTTAGCTCCCGAGCCGATCGAGAACGTTTCCGGGTCCTTTTGGCCTCCCGCCCTCCGAGCTTTTTCGCTGCCGGGCATCGGCCCTCCTGGATGCAGGCCCGGTATACTGGACCCCAGACGAACATGGATGAAAGGGGAAAACAGATGGATCTTTCAGGAAAGACTTGCGTCCCGTGCCGAGGAAACGTCCCACCGCTGACACAAGAGGAGATCAGTCCGCTGGCTGGGGCAGTCAACAACTGGACCGTTATTGAGAATCATCATATCGAACGGCAGTATGAATTTCCTGACTTCAAAAAGGCTTTGGAGTTCGTAAACCGGGTCGGAGCGCTGGCCGAGGAGCAAGGACACCATCCCGATATCTATCTGGCATGGGGCAAGGTCGGTGTTTCGATATGGACGCACAAGATCGACGGGCTCACCGAGAGCGACTTCATTCTTGCAGCCAAGATCGACCGTCTCCTGTAGCACGCAAGGGTGGGCGTCAGACGCAATCCGCCCACACCCAGTTCGAATCTTCGCGAGGATAACTGCGCGTGCTTGCCCGACTCTCCGGTGGAACATCTAGTGGCCTGTAACAGAGGTATCGCCAGTGGCGCCGATGGGTCTTGCGGTCGAGGTCGAGGAGCGAGGAGGGATCGATGTCTTTTCATCGTGACCGACGAGCGACACAGAGATCGACCGCAACCCCCATCGGCCCAAGGGGTTCGGGCCCAACGGCACCGTCTTCGTTGTTGCTCCTCACTCACAATGAAAAAGCATTGCTTCCTTCGTCGCGCCTAGAATCCGGTGCCGTTGGGCCCGAACGCCGCTAGCGATACCTCTGTTACAGGCCACTAGTAAATGGCCTTCCTTCACTGCAACATTCAAAGACGGACCTGCAACCGCTAACAGAAAGAATGCGGTTCGGTTGCAAGAAACTTGACTCAGGGGTGTCACAAATCTAATAATTATAGTAATTATTGGATCATGGCCTTGTACTAAGCGATCCGACCAAGAAACAGGGACTTGCAGGAAGATTACAGCAAGGAGGCGGACATGGAAAAGACCTACATCACTCGACAGCCGATATACGAATCCGACGAAGTCTTGCATGCCTATGAAATCGTTTCACAGGCCCGTGAACAAAACGGCTCCCTCCCCACGGCTGCAGACCTGGACAGGCTACGTGATGATCTGGGGACTTTTTCCGAAGTTGGCCTGAACCAGATCGTTGGAAACCATCAAGCCTTTGTGAACGTGTCCCGTGATGCCGTGGTCGCTGGCTATTGTCAGTCTCTTTCGAAGGACCGCGTCGTATTGGAAGTTCTCGATGACATCGTCTCGGACCCGGCTCTCGAGGATGAGCTCTGGGAGTTGTCCAGCATTGGATACAAGATCGCGGTTGGAAACGCGACCGAAGAGTCCGTGAACGACACCGGTCGGTCGGTGGCGGATATTGTTCGGGTCGATGTGCGTGATTTGAGCGATGAGCAACTCGCGGCGCAGGTCGATGCACTCTCCCGCGTCAGCGTCCGACTGCTGGCAGAGAACGTCGATACCTATGAACGATTCGAATTGTGCAAAAAACACAAATTCGACATGTACCAGGGATATTTCTTTTGTTCACCGCAGAACGCAGGCACTGAGATTCCCGTCAACCGCATGGCGGCGGTACGTGTTCTGGGCAAGCTCCAGAATCCAGACCTGAGCCTGAACGAGCTTGAGCAAACTATCAGTACCGACCTTACGCTCAGCTACAAACTGCTGCGGTTTGCGAACTCCGCATTCATCGGGCTGAACCGGACGGTCGATTCGATCAAGCACGCCGCAAAACTCGTTGGAATGGAACGCATCCGCCTCTGGGCTAGCCTGCTGATGTTCTCAAAGATGGAGGACAAGCCGCGGGAACTGATGATCACTGCGATAGTGCGCGGCTCCATGTGTGAAAGATTGGCCGCTTCGGCGAACGAAGGCGAGAAAGAAACCTTCTTTACGGTCGGCCTCTTGTCTGTGCTCGACGCGCTGATGGATCGTCCCATGGAAGAGGCGATCAAGGATCTGCCCATTTCGAATGAGATCAGATCCGCGCTGACACGTCGGGAAGGATCCTCGGGTGAGGCCCTCCAATGTGCTCTCGCATATGAGCGGGGTGAGTGGGATCGGGTGTCATACAAAGACCTGCGCCCCATGACGATTCGCAGCCAATATCTGGATTCGCTGGGGTGGGCTCGCCGGATCAGTGAAGGGCTCGAAATTTAGTTGGAGGCATGCTGAGTGTCCAAGTACGCCTGCTTGAAGCGTGAGTAGCGCTCCTTGAGTCCCCGGTCGGGATCGGGATTAATCGTTCGGGCACCGGCCAGTAGGGATTCCATGGCCTCCCGGGTCGCGATTCCGAGAGCCTGGAAACCGCAACGTGCAGCGCCGCGCAACGTGGCCAAACCCGGGGAAAGGGGTTCAATGACTTGGGAGGGAACGATCGCTGCCAGAATGGGGGCCAGTTCCGGCGTCTGAAACCCGTTTCCCGAGAGGACACTTGTTTCCGAATTCTGCCCCAGGACCTCGCTAACCTGTCCGTAATAAATCCCAATCTGGAAAGCCACGCCTTCAATAACCGAGCGTCCCAACACACCAACCCTTGCACCGCAGGCCGGAAGAATCCACCGCACATGCTTCTTCGAATCCCAGAAGGGCGCGCGTTCACCATGGAGATGAGGCAAAAACAACGGCACCTCTTCCCCAGCCGGACTCGCTCGAAACGTGGTCACTCCAAGTTTTTGGCGCACCCATTCCAGGACGTTCCCGCCGTTGTTACTGGCAGCTCCGACCAGAAACAACTCCGGTGCGTAGCGATAACAAAACGTACCTCTCCGGTTCTCGTTGGACGGGATAGGAACGAAACGGCGAACGCTGGCCGTAGTACCGACCGTTATAGCGGTTCCGTCAGGAGTCTCACATCCCGAGCCGAGGGTCGCGAGGAATCCGTCACCGCCGCCGGCTATGACGGGCAAACCCGCCGGAAGCCCAAGTATCCCGGCCGCGGTCTCAGAAAGAGGGCCGATCGCATCCGTAGGCTGAATCACGGGAGGAAAATGAGTCGCGTCGATCCCGAGGGCATCCATAGTCGGAGCGTCCCACCGTCCGGTCTGTAGGTTCAGCAATCCCGAAGCAGAGGCAGTCGAAACGTCCTCGGCCCAATGACCGGTCAGTTGAGCCCCCACATGCGCCTTGACCGAACTGTCGGTCCCGCGGGCACCATGAGCCAGATTGCACGCGGCTCGTCGAGGCTATCGATCAGTTGGGTGATGGAAGATGCGGTTTCCAATCCCTTGTCGGCAAGTCGATCACACATCTCGGGGTCTGAATCGAAGCCCACCACCTCGTGGCCTTTTTCGCCGAGACGCCCTGCGATTCCCGCACCCATCCGGCCCAGACCGATTATCCCAAGTTGCATCCCTTCAGTCTCCCCCCCGTCCACGTTATGTCCTGCATGATACGCCAGGAATTATGCCATTGCTCGCAGAGCCGCTTCCAGACGACGGGAGAAGGACCGGTAGGATTCGTCTTCCTTCGGCCGGAGAGGAGTGCCTACCTTAAGCCTCACCGGTCCGCGTTTGGGCCAATGCGCACCCAACGGAAGCAGGTCGAATGTACCTTCGATCAGGAGCGGTACGACCGATATCTGAAGCCGTACCGCCATGAAGCCAATGCCGGGCTGGAGGGTGCCCAATGATCCATCGGTGGTCCGCTTGCCTTCGGGGAAAATAAGGGGGCAGTAGCCCGAACTGACCAACTCTCCGGTGTATCGCAGCGATTCCCGGACATGGCCCAGCTGTTGCGGCAAAGGGTAGATGTTTAAGGCCAGCGAGACCAGAAGAAACTCCAAGCGGGGGGAAATGGCAGCGGTCTCTCGCCGAAAGTATTCTTCCCGCACGGCTGGAGCGAGTCGCCGCCGCCAATGCCTGGGCAGTCCCTCCAGAATTACGGGCGTATCCAAATGGCTGGCATGGTTGGATGCGAACAATACAGGCGCTCGGATCGTCTCGAGGTTTTCCAGCCCTTCAACATTGAGCTTGACGAAGTATCCCAGAAGCGGACCGACGAGGGCTGTCTGCACACAGCTCCGAACACACCGGACACTTAAGTTGCGCGACCATCGAGGAGGGGAAAACACATATCCGGGATGCCCGTCGCTGCGGGCGATACCCTCGAGTCTCCTATGTTTTAGCGCGGCTTCCACCTGAGATTCAACTTCCGCTATGGTCCCGGCTTCTGAGAACTCGGTTTCATCGAGTTCAATTCCGTATCGGGCTTCGAGTCCGGCAAGCAGATCGATTCGCTCCAGAGAAGAGAATCCCAACGCTTCCCTCAGATGGGTGTTCGGGCTGAGCTCGGCCCCGCGGGGACCGATCACACCACCCACAATATCGATCAGAGACGACGGAGCTCTATCGCTACTGTGTCCGGGGCCTGGAGAGTCGGCACCCATCCTTTCCCGTACAAGCCGCCGCTGCACTTTCCCGGTGGCAGACGTCCTGGGGAAGTCCTCCTCCGACCACACCGACCAGCTGCGTATGCGTTGTCCCGGTTCCAGGAGACGATTGCCGGCCTCGATTATGGTCGCCGGGTTGTCCACGGACCTGTCCAGAATCAGAACCGCGTGCGGCACCTCACCATGGGAGCCCTGAACGGGTATGACGGCACTATCCCTGACTCCATCGATCGTGTGGAGAACCGCTTCTACATCGTCCGGGTAGACGTTCAGACCGTCGGCAGTGACGATGACGTCCTTCTTTCGGCCCCGGTAAACCAAATTTCCGTCCGAATCGATTTCACCGATGTCGCCTGTGTGGAACCAACCGTCCACGTCCGTGGCCGGGCGGACACGAGAACCGCGTTGGACGTACTCCTCAACTACGCTTGGGCCGCGCACCCATATTTCGCCATCTTCTGCGATGGTGATTTCGTGATTGCCCAGACTTCGGCCGATGGTGCCGCGGCGCGCGCGGAACGGGTGATTCGCCGTAACGACCGGGCTGGTTTCGGTCAATCCGTATCCCTGAATAACCAACAAGCCGATTCGGGACCAGAACTCCTCAACACTGGCTTTGAGCGGGGCTCCGCCCACGATGAAGGACCAGAACTTCCAGCCGAACTCCCGATGGATCCTTCGATAGCGCCACCACCGCCTCAAGACACCACCCGCTTTGGGTGGAGCGGGACGTGTTTCCGGGTGCCGCCGTTCGACATCGGATCGGAGGCTTTCCAGAACATGAGGAACGGTAACAAGCACAGAAATCCCTTGACTCCGAATCGTGCGGCGAATCGCCGCGGGATGGAGATCGGTCATGAAGACGACCGATCCTTCCAGAAGGACAGGAATGAACACCCCCATGGACTGTCCGAACATATGACTGAGCGGGACCATGTCCAGGAATCGAACGGGCTGGAAGGGATGCGCCCAATGCCGATAGCGGTCAATCTCGCCTCCGATCGGCGTCAGATTCGAACAGATGTTGCGATGTCGATGAACCACACCCTTGGGCTCGGCGGTCGTTCCCGAGGTGTAGAGGATCTGGACGACGTCCTCGCCCTTGACCGTGGGGCCATTCCGGTGGGTAGGCAAAGGCAGGTCTGTGAGGTCCTGAATCCGAAAGACCTCCGGCCCAGGAACCGGAGCCGCGGTCGCCTGTCCACGGACCACTAGCCGTGTTCCGGCTTCGGATTGAATTTGGGAAACCCGGGTCGGTGTTGAGCTCGCATCCACCGGAACGACCACAACACCCTGGCTGAGGCAGGCCCAGAAGACCGCTATCCACTCCGGACGGTTTTCGCTCCAGAGCAGGAGGCGGTCACCGGACCCGAAGCCCTTTGCCGTAAGATAGGCCGCAAATCGCGTGATGGCACGGTCGAGCTTCTGATAGGACCAAATTTCGGTGCGGATTCCGTCCGAGAATCGGATAGCCTCCCGCGGGCCCAGAGACCGGATTCTCGGAAGGAGTTCCAACAGCGTTTCCATGGCTAACTCGAGTTCGTGGTTATCCGGCAGTAGCTCAAATAGTGAATGCAGTACTTTAGATATCGAATTACATCATATTAATAAAGAGCCTGATATATCATGGCCACGACTGATTCATCCCAAGAACAGCTTGAGGACATCAATGGGTCTTTCCGGACATGATAACGCGCTCGGCAGGCCCATCGAGACGCCCATTCAGACAAAGGGCCAGCACTGACTGCCCGCTGGCGCCCCTTGTCTGGGCTGGGAGCGTGGTGGACTGGAAACCTTTGGACAGGTCGACACCTCGATTCGTGCATTATTCTGCTGTCTTTAGAGACGAATTGAGGTCCAATAGATCAGGTCCTTTTTCTGAGGAGACGCCGGGTGATCACAATAAACCGAAGTTCCAGAGCTGCAATCTGGGTCATGTTCTTCGCCCTGTCGGTTCCGTCCGGCTGGGCACAGCGAACCGAACTCGAACCGGGATTCAACGTTTTCTCGCCCGACGAAGATGTTGAGATGGGCCGCCAGGTTTCACAGGAAGCAGAACAGGAACTGAATCTGATCGACGACGCCCTCCTGGGCGAATACATCAACCGACTGGGACAGCAACTTGCAACGGTAACCCCGTTCGAGCCCTATACCTATCAGTTCACCCTCGTCAATGATTCGAGCATTAACGCCTTCGCCCTCCCCGGAGGCTTCATCTACATCAATCGGGGCATACTCGAGGCAGCCGACAGGGAAGCTGAAGTCGCCAGCGTCATCGCGCACGAGATCGGACACGTGGCCTTGCGTCATGGAACGAATCAGGCATCGAAGGCGTACATTGCGCAGGCGCCGTTGGCGATCCTGGGAGGGCTTTTTGGAGGTGGCGGCGGTGTGGGGTCGATATTGACTCAGCTGGGAGTGGGCTTTGGAGCCAACTCTATTTTCCTCAAGTTCTCGCGGGACGCCGAGCGGCAGGCGGACCTGCTCGGCGCACAGATTCTCTACGATGCCGGTTACGACGCGACAGGGATGACCGAGTTCTTCGAGAAGATGGAAGCCGAGGCGGGCAGCGGTGGCTCGGAATTTTTTAGCAGCCATCCCAATCCAGGCAATCGACTGGGCGACGTGGCCGACGAGATCCAACGACTGGGTGAACCTCCCGCCACCTACTTCGACAATTTTTCTGAATTCCGCCGGGTCAAGGAGCGTCTTTCGGACATCCCGGAGGAAGCCCGCCCCGAACGAGATCAGACCCGTGAAGATCGCAGGGCCCCACGTCCGCCCCAACAGCCATCGAGGCGATATCAGACTTATCAGACGAACAGCTTCCGCTTGCTCTTTCCAACAAATTGGGAGGCTTACGAGACCAACGATTCAGTGAGCTTTGCACCTGAGAGGGGCTTCGCCGGGGAGAACGGAAACCTTGGATACGGACTGCTCATTTCAACGTTTGAACCCAGTCGCGACAGAAGAGGACGGCTGACACTGGAAGACGCCACCGACCAACTGATCTCAAGTCTGCGTCGGGCCAATCCATCAATGCGCATCGGGCAGGGCTACCGGAGGGAAAGACTCGATGGCTTGAATGCCTTGTCAGTGGGTATCGGATCGGACTCTCCCTTCGGAGGTCGGGAAAGAGACTGGCTGCTCACTGCGTTCGGCCCCGATGGCAGGTTCTACTACTTCATCGCGGTCACCCCTGAAGACGCCTTCGCCGACTACGAGCAAACCTTCGGAACGATCTTCGACTCCGTCCGATTCAGATAGGGCGATTGGCGCAGACTTTGAACGCAGCCCCACCTGATTTGTAAAACGAATTTCTAACTCAGGACACGAGTATTCCGAGTTAAAAGTTCGCGATATTAGATTTCACTCGGTCGTTCATTCAGACGACCATCTCTGTCGCGTTCCACGCGTGGTCTGAACGACCGGCGACCCTCACCATCATCCTGATGGCGAGGCCCAGAGGGATTGACGGAATGTTGATTCAGTCCCTAGAACGGACCCGCACCGTTCCGACGGTGCGGGTGGACCGCTTTCAGAGTAAAGACGCGGCAGCCGAGGCGTCTAGAGCAATTAGAAGATGATCGGTTCGTACCATAACGACACTGTTAAGCCTCGAACTTCTAAGCCAGAACGTTAGTCCCCACCGTCGGCCTTCAGATAAGTCCCGAAAACAAAGTCCCACACAGGGGACGTGACACCAAAACACTTCCTCTCATTGACGAAGTGATGCCGGAAGTGCCGTCTTCGGTGACCGTCAAGACCGAAGGTGGACCCGCTGGTATGAACACTGTAGTGAACCCATTCATAGTAGAGAAAACCCGCCCACACGCCCACGGCAATGCCAGTAGCTGAGGTGGTGCTTCCGGTTGCTCCGTATGCGAGTCCCAGTATGATTGCCGAAAGAGGCAGTGTGGTTCGGGCCCGGGCCAGGATGCATTTCGGATCCCGGGGCTGCCCGTGATGGACGAGATGGAATCCGGAAACGAAGCTGGCGAGACTGCGATTTTGGGGATGCCAGTGAAAGAAGAAGCGATGGAGTCCGTATTCGATAAGCGTCCAGAGAACGATCCCGAAGGGAATCAGGATGATGTAGTCAACCGCGGATCGCTCCGGTTCACGCGTCTGGCCCAGCGAAATCAGAAGGAACGAAGCGATGGGATAGATCCAGAAAGAGCTGAAACGCATCTGGCGAGCCCCCAAACCATTAACCGGTTTCTTCAACCTGAGGGATCTTCAGCCGCCAGATCGCCATCGCAGCCAGAACCGCATAGACGACGCACCCCACGATCAGTGGCCAGATCAACCACGGAAACACGGTAAATAGTTCCATCGAGAGATACGCCTGTATATAACAGAGCGGCGCCATACCGAAAAGTGTGCCGATCATTACAGTAGACGTTGAAATCGGTGTCAGACCAGCGGCGTACGATACGATGTCAGATGATGTGAGTGGGTTCACTCTCAACAAGGCAATGCTGAGTACTCCGTGCCGCAGGATGAACTCTTTGACACTCAAGAGCTTGCCCGAAGAAAAGAATTCCTTGCTCCACGAACGACCGACGAGCGTTCGCATCAGTACGCAGCAGATACCGGCTGCGGCGACGTTGCCGATCAGCGAAAGAGTCCCCCCCAAAAATCCACCGAAAATCACGCCGCCCGGTAAATACAGAATCGCTCCTGGAATCGGCGCGATCACGGCTTCGGCAACGACGAGAAATATGTAGGCGAGAGGCGCCAGAGGCCCCCAACTGCTGAAGAACGCCCGCATGCCTTCGATCTTGTCGGCCGAGCTCGCGTCAACGCTGAACAGAACCGCAATGACGCCGCCGCTCCAATAGGACCACGCGAGGAGCGCACCAAAGCCCAGGAGCGTCACGATCGCCCATAGACGTCCACTATTCACCAAAGATCACCCGTTCGGTACCCCATGCGGCTTCCGCCTGTCGGTCAGGCGTATCGTTTCCACTTTACCATCGGAACGCTCAGCCGTCCCGTCAGGATTAAACAGGTTGGAGGCCGCCGCATTCTGACGGGTGCGCGCGGAACGAAAAAAACCGCTGCACCGTCAAGCAGACGGGGGAAGTCCTTCGTTGCACCAGGGTAAGAAAAATGCGAACCTTTCCACCTATCGCTTATGCCTCGCAAGGAATCCGTTGCCACGATTCGGAAGTCGCTGGACCGCGCCAGCCAGGAACTGCGGATACTCCACGAGATCAGCCAGTCCATCAGCTGTAATTTGGATCTGGATCATGTGCTCAAGCAAATCATCGACCTAGTCGTCGATGTCACCCGCTGCGATTCCTGTCTTCTTTATCTGGTGGACGAGTCCGAACCGCACCTCTTTTTGCGGGCATCCAAGCTTCCCCATCCGCGCTTGATTGGAAAGATCGCGGTAAAAGTCGGAGAGGGCATTACCGGGTGGGTGGCCGAGAACGCTGAACTGGTTGCGATCGATCGGAACGCTGGCAAAGACCCCCGATTCAAGGTATTCAACAACCTTCCCGAAGACCGCTACGACGCGTTTCTTTCGGTTCCGATCATTGTGCCTCCGGATAGGGTGATCGGCGTCATCAACATCCAGTACCGAAAGTCACACAGCCATA
This sequence comes from Terriglobia bacterium, assembly GCA_965218085.1. Classification (GTDB taxonomy): domain Bacteria; phylum Acidobacteriota; class Terriglobia; order 20CM-2-55-15; family 20CM-2-55-15. The sequence continues at coordinate 3,677,213 of CBDCKF010000002.1, forward strand.
CAGACCGGGAGCGCACTTTGATTTCGATTATCGGTCACCAGGTTGGAGGGGCGATCGAGAACGCGCGTTTGTACGAGGAGACGAAGCGACGCAACATGCAGCTATCGACTCTATCTCAGGTCAGCCAGATTGCGGCCTCCGGTCAATACCTGGACGAAATGCTCCAGCTGATTGTGAACATGCTGGGTGAAACGATGCCCGCGCGGGTCTGCTCCATCATGCTGGTGGATCAAAAGAAGAACGAACTGGTTTTGAAAGCGGCGAAGTGTTCGAGTCAGGAATATTGGCAGAAACCCAATCTGAAGATCGGGAAGAGCCTGATATCCCGAGTCGTGAAACAGGGTAAGGCCCTGATGGTCAAAGACGTGACGAAAGAAGCGGATTATCTCTACCCGGAGTTGGCAAAGAAAGAGGGGGTTCGCTCGCTGGTTTCCGTACCCATGACCGCCAAAGGGACTGTGATCGGCCTGGTCAATGTTTATTCGGACGAAGGGCGCGTGTTTTCAGATGACGACATGCGTGTCCTCACGACAGTCTCCGGCCAGGCCGCTCTTGCTATTGAAAACACGAATCTGGCAGTGGAGATTCAGGAAAGGGAAGCCGCGCTCGAGGCAAGAAAGATCGTCGAACGCGCCAAAAGCATTCTCCAGCGGCAACTGACCTTATCTGAGGACGAGGCCTATCGCAGGCTACGACAGCAGAGTATGAAGACCCGGCGAACGATGCGTGAGATCGCCGAGGCGGTTATTCTCTCCAGTGAGATGCAACAGTCAAACTGAATCGGGGCGGAATGTGGCGCCAGTGAGAGTCTGAAGCTCTTCTTCGTAGTACTTTCGATAGAGGATATCCCATTCCTCACTGCCTTCCGGGATCGGGCGGCTCTGTGACTCGATTTTCTCGCGGGCAATCTTATCCATCCCCTCTTCCTTCTTGAGCCACTTGGTCAGAATTTCCAGGGCAGCCAGACGGATGGTGTTGCGGTCTTCCTTGAAAGTAACTTCGTCGATTTCTGCCAGCGTGTCGGAGACACAATGCGAGAGGATGTTGATCTTGTCGCGCGAAAGTCTCACAGAATTATCTTTCTCTCACGTACAAGCTTCTTCTTGATGAGCTTGAACATCTCCTGGTAGGATGCGCCGCTGTCCCTCATCTGGTTGCCGTATTCGTTAAGGACAGTGCGTACTTCTTCGTTCAGACGCTCTTCTAGGGTGACTTCTGTGTTCAAAACCTCAAACAAGGCTTCTTTTACAGAAAAATCGTCGGGTAGCTCAATCAGTTCCCGCTCGACAAGCCCATCGGAGATCTTTTCGGCCAGGAGATCGACTAGTTCAGTTCGAAGTGCCATAGCTCAGTCGCGAATCCAGAAACAAGGACAGTTTCCTAATGTCCCACAACTCGATGCCTTTTTCAACCACCTGTCCGAGTCTCTCCTTAGTACTAGTGGCCTGTAACAGAGGTATCGCCAGTGGCGCCGATGGGTCTTGCTGCCGAGGTCGAGGAGGGAGGAGGGCCACCGAGGTCTGGAACCGAGGCCGCGGGCGCCGCTTTTTCATCGTGACCGACGAGCGACAAGGAGATCGACCCCAACCCCCATCGGCCCAAGGGGTTCGGGCCCAACGGCACCGTATTCGTTGTTGCTCCTCACTCACAATGAAAGAGCATTGCCTCCTTCGTCGCGCCTAGACTCCGGTGCCGTTGGGCCCGAACGCCGCTAGCGATACCTCTGTTACCGGCCACTAGGCCGCACTTTCGCGATGGCTGATGTTCGGGGTCAAGATGCCGGTTTCTCCTTCGGTTCGCGCGATGATCACCGCACCGCAGGAATCGCTGAAGACATTGATCGAGGTACGGATCATGTCCAGAATGCGGTCGGTGACCAGGATCAAACCGACAGCCTCGACCGGCAGTCCGATCGCTGTAAGGATGATGGTTATCGCAACGAGGCTGGCCGCGGGGATTCCCGCGACACCGATGGAAGTGATCAGGGCCACAAAGACTACCGTGAACTGTTCGACGAAGCCGAGTTGCAAACCGTAAGCCTGGGCCAGAAACATAGCGGCCACGCATTCATAGAGAGCCGTCCCGTCCATGTTCACCGTAGCGCCCAGGGGCAACACAAAGCTGCTCGTGCGATTGGATACCCCCGCGTTCTTTTCAACGCACTCCATCGTCAACGGCAGCGTTGCCGACGACGATGCCGTCGAAAATGCAGTGAGCATGGCCGGTGACATCGCGCGGTAGTGCCGCCACGGATTGACCCCGGCAACGAACCAGAGCAGGAGCGGGAGCGTCACCAGTGCGTGGCCGAGCAAACTGAACAGCGCAGTGAAGAAAAACGCCAGCAAGGGCAGAAAAGCGTTGAATCCAGTCCGGGTGATCTCTTCGGCTACAAGGCCAAAGACGCCTATCGGTGTAAACATCATCACCCACATCGTGATGCGCATCATCGTTTCGAAGACACCCTTGGCAAACCGTTGCATGGTTTCGGACAGGTCACCGGGAATAGAGTTCAGGAAGTAACCGAAAAGGATGCTGAAGAATATCAGTCCCAGCATTTCACCATCGGCGGCAGCGCCCACGATGTTGATTGGAATCATGCGCAAAAACAAGTCTGCGAGATCACCGGCGCCCCGGCCTTCGACCTGGGCCACAATCTCCGCGGTGTTTTCCCCAATGCCCAGGATCTCGCCGGCCGGTTGACCGTTGATGATCCCCGGCGACACGAGATTGACGACGATCAGGCCGAACATTATCGCAAGCATGCTGGACGCGATGTAGAAGGACGCAGTCTTGAGGCCCAGGCGGCCCAGGTCGCTGCCCGAACCCAAACCGGCGACACCACTGATGATCGACGACATGATCAGCGGCACGATGAGCATCCGCAGCGCGTTCAGAAACAGCGTACCCAGGAAGTCGTAAATGCCCGTAACGGAGACACCCAGCAGAGTGGTCTCGGGAGAGGTCAGCATTCCGGCCAGAATCGCCAGAAAGATCGCGATCAGGATTTGCCAGTGCAGCTTGAGTTTGCCCACGCGCCTACTCCATATCTCATGAAATCAGTGATTTTAAGAAGAGGATTGGATCTTATAGGAGAAGCGGTGGTCGGTCAATCTGCCCCACAACGAATGACACGATGAGACACGTTTAACCGCGAGTGATAGGATGCTTGCTGTACGCATCCGCCGTGAACTTGGGCGGCGCGTCGAGGATCCGAATCGATATGTCGTCGGCACGCCATCCTCAAGACGATCTCTCCCTGGCTTTCGACCGGCTGAACCGTGTCGTCAAGGCAACCCAGGAACTCAATTCGACGCTTGATCTTTCTGAGTTGGCACGGATTATCTTGCGAATAGTACGTGAAGAGGTCGGTATCGAACGCGGCACTGTCTTCGTCATGTCTCCGGAACACGACCACCTGACATCGCTGGTCGCTCAGGACGTAGACCAAGCAATTAAGGTACGCCTCGGATTCGGAATCGCAGGCAGCGTGGCCGAAAGCGGGGAGATTGTCGACATTCCCGACGCATACAGAGACGAGCGATTCGACCACAGCTTTGACGCCAAACTCGGATTCCGCACCAAAGACATCTATTGCATGCCGGTCCGCAACCCTGATCGGACTATCGTGGGCGTCCTTCAACTGCTGAACCGTAACCGCGAACTGAGCGAGGACGACAAAAACTTTCTCCGAGACATCTCCGTTCACGTCGGTCTCGCGATTGAAAACGCCGCGCGCCACCTGAGAATTCTGGAAGAAGAGAGGGTCGCGCAGCAGCTTCAACTGGCCCGTGAGACTATTCTGGTTAGAAGTGTGCGCAAATACAGACTCGTTCTCGGCGTGGTCCGGCTGCGCTGTCCTATTTGCCTGGGCGGTCGCGTCTTCAAGGGACTGGTCGGCGCACGGAAAAACTGCGAAGACTGCGGTTATGCATTCTGGCCGGCGCATCGGAGTTTTTTAGCCTCGGCACTGCCATCGGCGGTCGTCACCCTGAGCTTGGCATCCTTGATATGGGCCGCCCTGTCCTACCAGATTGGCCCACCGCCCGATTCAGCGACCCTCGGTGTAGTCGGATTTCTGGCTGCAGTTGTCATGCTCTGGTTCTACAGGGTCTGGAGGATCGCGTGGATGGGGTGGGATTTGTACCGAACACCACCGGTCGAAGCCGATTTCGATGTTGGAAAGGCCTAACAGCCCGCTGGCAATCAGATGAAAGGAATTGACGTTTATGATCCGGACGACGGAAATCGTCGTTGAAACCCAAGGGCACTGTGACGTCCACGACATGACGGGCGCGGTCGGCGCCGAGGTCGATCAAAGCGGGTTGAACGAAGGACAGGTGCTGGTATTTGTATCTGGATCGACCGCCGGATTGACGACGATAGAGTTCGAGCCGGGTCTTGTACGAGATATTCAGGAGTTTTTCGAGGCGCTCATCCCCGAGGGCAGGAATTACCACCATCACCAGACATGGGGAGACGACAACGGCTCCAGCCACTTACGGTCCGCACTCCTCAAGCCTTCCTTGACGATTCCGTTTCATCAGGGCCGGGTCCTTCTCGGCACCTGGCAGCAGATTGTCCTGGTCGATTTCGATACCCGCCCGCGGCGGCGAAGCATCGTTGTGCAGATAACAGGAGAGTCCTGAGGGGGAGCGTCGGAAGCCAGATTGTCAGTGAGTCATCGCATAGATGACGTAATTTACGCCGAGACGATAGGCGAGGCCGGTCATCGGGGCGGGATAATAGGCGTCGTCGGCGTGCTCCCAAGCGTCGCCCATATCGATATTGAAGCTGATCGCAACTACCAGTCGGCCATTGTCGTCATAGATGCCTCGCCAATGCGGCTGTCCCTGCATCGCGGCAACGATCTGTCCGCCTCTACTCATGCGCAGATGCCGTAGCCCGGGAATCTGGATGCGGTCGTGCAGATCGAAGAATATGTTCATCAGAACGTCGTCATCTGGAATTTCGACGATCTCACGGTTTGGGAACACCTGTTTCATCGCGGTTGCGAATATGTACCAATCGTAGTCGCCATGAAAATCATCAACGAGCAAGAACCCGCCACGATCCAGATATTCTCTGAGGCGTTCGGCCTCCAGCCGGCTCGGATTCCAGTTGCCCTGCCCGGGCTGCTGCATGAACAAGAATGGATATTGGAAGATGCGATCATCGGTCACGACGAGATGGCGGCTATCATCGGCGACCGAAAGATTGGTGAGTCGACTCAGGGCCGGAAGAAAATGGACCTCCGCGTCCGGGTAATCGATGGCCCACCACCTATTCGAAAAACCCCTGAATCCCGCACCCATCCCTCCGTATACGAGGCGTACCATGTGGAATTCTGCATCGGGCGAATCTCCATTCGTGCTCCTCTCCAGGGTCCCCATCTGGCTGCTGGCTGCTCCGGCGACGAGGGCACAGACGAGTCCGGCTGCGACGGCCCAAAGTCCCGTCTTGCGGACTCGCACCCAGCTTGGCTTTACTCGGGCGGAATCATCAACTCGTTCGCTCCGATCCACATCACCCGAGCCTAAATGAGTGCTGGCTGCCATACCTTTAATATTACGTTAGAAAGACCTCGAGGAGTCGGAGACAGTCTATAAAAACGGCGATGCCAGGGTCAATCAAGCTTCACGCAGTCGGTGGGGGTATAATTCCGGCGGTTCGGCTGATGCACTACGGCCGGTGCAGAACCCAACGACTTTGCAAGGAGAGCCTTTTATCCGGCCGGGTTCGATCGATCCGGCAGCATGGATTCAAGCTCAATTTCCCGTAAAGGCCCCTTGCCGAGCCAAAACAAACGGACCGGCTGGAATAGAAATCTGATCCTTTGACCTCGAACCTGTGGGAGGGCTGAGATGCGGTGGAACCTGTTCATCGTCGCGGCATTCTTCCTGAGTAATTCCTCGGGAAGCTGGATGTTTTCGCTCTATGCAAAGACCGGGCCGCTGCAGGAAGTGGTGGCTGCCGAGGACGAGGACCCGGCGAAAGAACTCGTCGGACGGCTGAGCCTGGAAAGCTACAAGGCGACGATCAAGGCGTTAACAGCATTTGGCGATCGCGCGCAAGGTACCGATCGAAAGCGCGCAGCGATCGATTGGATCGAAGCCCAGCTCCAGAGCTATGGATGCGCGACTGCCCGGATCCGCTACGAGTACAACCCACCGCCACCTCAGGCCGGAAGAGGCGGTGGGGCAGGGCCTAGCCCTGATCCTGCGATAGCGAGCGGTGAAATCCGCAAGTTGTGTGCGTCAAGTTCTGCAAAAAGTATTTCCGAAAAATTCAGTTCTTGAGTGTCGATCGCCGTCGGGCCTGTGGGAATGTGGGAAAGCTGAACGTTTTTGGCGAAGCTTTTCCAAGCCTCAGAGGGAATCCGCGCCTTTTGGCGGATTTCCTCTGAGGCGTCATTTCCATCAGGCCTCTGCGTTTCTTTCTTTTTTGGTTCTTTTTCTTTCTTTCGTCCCCTCGAAAGTTTTCCACAGCGATTGTTCGCTCCAGGATGCTCTGTAATCGCCGATCGACATCCGAGTCGATCATTGGGGTCGGCCCGTTGGGACGCGTTTAGGCAGCCGGCGTCTGACGGTGCCAGTCCCTTTTGTGTTCCTTCAACAGGTCCATGTTCAAGTAGCGGATCGCTTCGATCCAGTTCTCGTGCGTTTCGGTGGTCAGCGCCCGAATCAAACGCAGACAGCTGGCTGCGTTGGGGAATATCCGCACCACGCGCGTTCGCCGTTTGATCTCTTCGTTGAGCCGTTCCAGCATATTGGTGGATTTCATGTGTTTGTGATGCTGAAGCGGCAGCGTGTAGAAGCTTAGTGTCTCGTCGATATTGCCTTCGACCCAGTCGCAGAGTTTGGAATATTTCTGCCCCCACTTGCTCAACCATGTCGCCAGGTCCTGCCGCACTTCCTGGAGGTCCCGCCGGTCGTAGAGCCAACGCAGTTCCTGGAGACAATCGTCATCGGCTTTGCGCGGCAGATAATCCAATGCGTTTCTCAGAAAGTGGACGTAGCAGCGTTGCCAGATCGCTTCGGGCAGGACTTCTGCGATGGCTTTCTTCAACCCGGCATGATCGTCGGTCACCACGAACTCCACGCCGCACAAGCCGCGTTGTTTCAAACTCAGTAACAGTTCCCGCCAACTGGTCGTGCTTTCCCGTTCCGCCAGTTCCACCGCCAACACACCGCGCCTCCCGTCCCAGTTGATTCCGATCGCCACCAGAACTGCTCGGCTCCGGATGACCCCGTCTTCGCGCACCTTCTCGTAGCGCGCATCCAGAATCAGGTACGGGTATTCTTCCTCCAATGCTCGCGTCGCAAACTTTTTCAGCTCCGTGTCCAGTGTCTTATTAATCCGGCTGATCGTGCTGGCCGAAAACGAATGCCCGCATAATTCTTCGGTGATGGCCTTGACCTTGCGCGTCGACACGCCCTGCACGTACATCTCGGCCAAGCTGGCCACCAAAGCTTTCTCGCTGCGTTGGTAGCGTTCAAACACTTCCGTGCTGAACCGCCCGGCCCGGTCCTGCGGCACGCGCAGCTCCAGCTTGCCCACCCGCGTGACCAGGTCCCGCCCGTAATAGCCACTCCGATATCCGGTCCGCCCCGCCGTTCGTTCACTCTTGGCCGCGGCCACAACCTGCTCCATCTCCCCCTCGAGAATTTCCTGAACCACCTCCTGCACGACGCTTTTCAGCAGATCCTTTTCCTCTCCTAACAGTTCTTTCCAATCCACTCCCTTTCGCTTAATCTTAGTTCGGGCCATCGGTTCATCTCCTTCGTTTCAAAGTTGTTGGTTGCCAACTTTCTCGGAGATACCCTGGCCCCTTCCTATTTCAGGACCCCTTTTTTGCAGAAACTCTGAAACATAACCAAATCCGCACCGGCGCTGGGGGCTCCCGATACCGCGGTACAACCCGGCCCACGCGCCCAAACAACGACCCTGAGGCCCAGCCGGACGAAACACTGCGCGAACTCAATAGCCAAGCTCCGACCCCAGGTCTCCGTGAACAGGTCTATTGCACGAAAGTGGGCCGAACGCGACCGTACGAGATGTACATCATCGGGGCACACATGGATGGACGGGGCTGGGGTGAAGCAGCCAACGACAATGGCTCAGGCACGGCGCTCGTGATGGAGCTGGCGCGCGTTCTCAACATGAGCGATGTTCAGACCGATCGATCGATTCGATTTGCGCTTTGGAACAACGAAGAAACCGGCCTCAACGGCTCCCGCGCGTATGTGGAGCAGCGAGCGGACCTTCAGGGCACGGAAGACCCTCCAGGATCGGGACAATATCCGGAACCCACGTGGCTTGGCATGATTCAACACGATATGATGCTGTGGGACCACGGAATGCCTCGAGCGGATGGAACCTGGAATCCCGAGCAACGGCCTGAAGCAGACATCAACATCGAATTCCAGGCCACATCGGTATTCGCCGATCAGGCCATGAAGCTTTCATTCTTTTTCCGCGATGCCAACGAGCGGTACGCGAGCGACTACCCCGCAGCCGTTGGGCCGCACATGACGAATACCGACTCGACGCCTTTCATGGATCTCGTCCCCGCGATCAGTCTCCGCGAAAACGAGCGGGGAATGCATACGGGAGCGGGATGGAACCCGACCTGGCATCAACCGATTGATGTCTTTACCACCTTCAGCGACAAGGATTTTCGATTCGGCCTCAATGCGGCACAGACAACACTTGGAGCTCTCGGTCAACTTTCCGGCGCAACCCTCCAACAGAGGATTCAATGATACGGCGATCCATCAACGGTCCTGTACTTGTCCCGGAACTGGGCAACATCGATGCCAGAGGAATCACAGCCGACATCCAGAAGCTCAAGGCAGAGATCGAAGGGACTGCAAATTACACTGGCTGCAGGCACCTGAAAAAGATCGAGAGCTTTGGCCGAATTTTCACCACCCTGGGTTTTACGACGGCGTGGAACATTCCCCTGCATTTGGATACCGGCCAGTTCAGCAAGGTCCCGCATCGGGCCGGGCTTAGCTTTGCCTTGAATTCAGCAGAATGATTCCGACTCTTTCCCAGCGTCCTGAGGTGCGCTCATCCGTGAAGAAACCACCTGACAACGTTGTCCGAATCTACGTCCGACTTCTCACGATTTCGGAAAAATCCGGCGAGCGCAACTCCCGAACGATCCCGACCAGACTTAGTATCGTCAAGCCGTAGTATGTCATGTCAATCTCCCACCATCGCAAACCCTGCCTCGCGCTAGACAGGAACCGGTGGTGATTGTTATGCCAACCCTCTCCGAGTGTGATCAAGGCGAGGAAGAAATTGTTCCGACTCCCGTCTCCGGTTGCAAAGCGCTTGGATCCCCAGACATGTGCAAGGGAATTGATTGTGAACGTGCCGTGCCACAGCACAACGGTTGAAACGATAAATCCCCAGACAAAAACGGGATAGCCTCCCACCGCAAACAGCGCAGCACCAAATAGGATCGCGGGCACCCTGTGATATGTGTTCAAGAGCCTGAGTTCCGGAAACTTATCAAAATCCTGCATGATGCGGCTGTCATATCGCTTCGACTTAGAGTCGAGAAGCCATCCCATATGCGACCACCAGAGACTCCTGGTTATTGGAGAATGAACATCTTGGTCGGTGTCCGAGTAACGATGATGCGTGCGATGATGCGCCGCCCACCACAACACGCCCATTTGAGCGCTGGTCTGGGCTAGAAAGGCCAATACGAATTGGGAAAAGCGATCGAGCTTGAAGGCGCGATGGCTGAAATAACGATGATAGCCGGCTGTGATTGCGAACATTCGAACGCCATAAGTGATGACGAGTACCGCAAGATAAGACCACTTGAAAGGTATCCACAACACCAGCAAGCACGCCGCATGCAAGGGGGCAAAGGCGACAATCGTTCTGAAATTAAGTCGTCCGATTCGACTCATCCGCAGGCCCGAAAGGCAATGGTGTACGGCATACAATTACGCGTGAACCATTAGAAACTGCCCATTGCCGTTAATCTCACCGTCACAACTTGCAAAGTTGGCCACAAACCATATCAGGTAAAAGCGCCAAATACGGCGGAACCTGGCTGAATCAATACCGTAATCGAGATCTTCGACATCGGCATAGCTATCGTCGAAGTTTTCGAGCCATCGTGTCATCGTTGTGGAATAGTTCATGCCATTGAGATACCAGCGTTCCACAGTCCTGAAATCTTTGTCATAGGTCGGAATCGAATCGAAACTCCAGTAGCGGCCGTGAGGGAAAATGTACTTGTGAGTGAAAACGCTGGAGATGTTGTTGGGAGTGCGGACGGTAATGATGTGAAGGAAAAACTTTCCGCCGGGTTTCAGGAAAGACGCCAGTTTTCTGAATGACTGGGTTAGATTCCCCACATGGCAAAAAACCCCGACCGAGAGGATCTTGTCGAATTGTTCCTCGAACTGCGATTCGTTGAGATCTCCTTCCACAAGCGTAAATCGGCCCGAACTGAGGTAGCTTTGCGGATCTTGCATCTTACGACGCATGTACTCACATTGCTGGTGGCTCAGGTTCAGTCCCGTGAACCGGCAATTGGGAAACCTGGACAGAATGTAGTTCGGCACACAACCCCAACCGCAGCCAAAATCCAGGATATTGTCGCCATCCTGGATCTCGAGTTTTTCAATCATGTCGTCAATCATGTGCATCTGACTTTGCTCAAGACTGGCGGCTCCCTGCTCCCACAATCCCATGCTGTACTTCGGGTAGATCAGACTTCCGTCGCCGAGCATCCGATTTAACATGCTCTGAGGCAAGTCGTACTGGATCTTCATCAAATCAGTTGAACCTTCTGCCAACTGGTCCGTTTCTTTCAATACCCATTCGTAAGGGGTCATCAGTGCGGGGAAATATTTGAAAACGATCGGCATGCATGTATTGAAAAGCGATCGCATCACCGGGTCCGGAAGCTCCAGGCCATTGATATATGCTTCCGCAAAAGCCGATTGCGCCACATTCGCTAATTCGACAATCCCACGAGTTGCCCGATAAGCCAGGGGACTCTTGGCGTGGATATTCCCAATTACGGGAATGTGGTATTGAATGCCGTGTCGGATGGGGTCGGCAGTTCTGGCGACCTGTGGTGTTGAGCTAAAGCGCGTGCCGGCAGTCGAAGCCACTTCGTTCTCCTTATTAGTCTGCATCGGACAGAATAGTGAAAACCCGAGTAAATCTAACTACAGGTGAGACTTGTACGCAAGAAAACTCTCAAGCCTGACCCCAGGGGTGGTCTCTACCCTCCAAGATCGTCGATGTTGAGGCGGCCAGAGAACGATCCTGAAATCCGTATGCAGTCCTTCGCCGCAGGCCCGCGCCTGCGGAATCGGGAATTTATTTGTCCCACGCAGCCGGTAAGTTTATCCTGCCCCAATAGCCTTGAGCTTTAACGTGAGCTGCATCACGGTATTTCTGGCCGATCAGGCCAATCCAGTGGACCATGAGTTGATTACGACACCTTGCTGTTGATCCCGACTTTCGGAGGCCTTGCTGATGAATTTGAACCTTGCGGGAATCATATTGGCTGGGATCTTAGTCGGCAGTGTGCCTGTCGAAGGACACCACTCCTTTGCTGCCGTCTTCGATGCCAATGATCCAATCGATCTGACCGGGACTGTGACCAAGGTGGAGTGGATGAACCCCCACACCTGGATCTACATTGACGTTGAAAATGAGCGTGGCGAAATCGAAAACTGGGGCCTGGAACTGGGTGGCCCGAACAGGCTGACGCGTCAGGGTTGGACCCGCAACTCACTGCAGATAGGAGATGTGCTAACCGTGATCGGCTTCCGCGCAAGGAATGGCACCCCGAATGGGGCTGTCAATACCGTCACACTTTCGACCGGTCAAAGCTTGTTTGGCGGTCAGAACCCGAACAATTAGTGGCCTGTACCACCCAAATCGGGACCAGCGTTCGGGCCAAACGGCGTTGGATTTTAGGAGTCGGCGACTAGGGAAATGCTCCTACATTCCGAGGAGGCGACGACACCGAAGACCATCCCGTTTGGCCGCAACCCTCCGGGCCGATGGGGGTTGCCTGCGATATCTGTGTTACGAGCCGTTGTCGATGCGAAAACATCGACTTCCGGCTCGCGCCTCGATCTCGCAGGCAAGACCCATCGGCGCTGCTCCCGATTTGAGTCGTACAGGTCACTAGCAGGATCGTCGCCGGCCGTTTTTCAGAAGCCCACTCCACGAGCGGGAGCTCAAGAGAAACAACGCCACCCGGGTCAGTGCGCGGAGCCTCCGTCGGGAATGTTCACTCCCTGGATCGATCCATGGGCTTCGATGAACTCGATTCTGGCCGCATCTTGCGGCCGAGGAGTGATGATGACGCGACTTTTTTCAATGACTCGCAGACTTTTGAGAGCGCAGGCGATGGTGACAGTGATCCTGGTCGTGGCATGGCCACTCTGTCTGTCGGCGCAGTGGATCAGCCTCCCGCTGCCGAACACGCCCCGCGCCGCTGACGGAACACCCGATCTAAATGGCCCGGTGCCGACCACCAATGAGGGACAAGTTGATCTAACCGGCATTTGGAGGATAAGGAGGGGTATCAACGCGCCGCTCGAAAACCCGGCACGTCTTCCCGGACGAATGGAGTATTTCATGCCGGAGGACGAGGAAATCCCCCTGCGACCTGAAGCGGAGGCCCTCTATCAGGAGCGCACGGATAACTTAGGAGGAGGAAGGCCATCGGAGCGGTGTCTGCCTCACGGGATCCCGGATGCGATGTTGTACGGCGGCCCTATGAAAATCGTACAAACGGAGAATCTATCGATCATTCTCTTCGAGGCATTCACCAACTACCGACAAATCCATAGCGACGGTCGCGCTTTCCCTGACAACGATCCGCAGCCCACATGGTTTGGCTATTCCGTAGGCCGGTGGGACGGCGAGACCTTCGTCGTCGAAACCATGGGTTTCAACGACAAGACATGGATGGACGATAGCGGATTGCCTCACAGTGACCTGTTGAAGACGACGGAGCGGTTTCGGCGTCGGGACTTCGGGCACATGGATCTGGAAATCACGTTCGACGATTCCAAAATGTACACGAGGCCTTGGTCGGTCAGTCTCGCCTTTGACCTTTGGCCGGATACGGAGTTGATCGAAAATATATGTGAAAACGAGAAGGATGCAATTTGACCACCCGAGCGCCTTGAGCAAAGGCTCTCGTTCTTGTCAAGTCCGTTCCCCAAAGTTCAAAACATCCCTATTTCCCAAAGAGGATTCGCCGGTACTTAAGGCTGAAAATTGGAGTGCGCGCAACCATTCCTTCAGCCAAACAGCAAAGCTCGGGATTATTCCCGGGCTAAGTTGCTGCATCTAAACGGGGTCGACGGATTCACGTTCGCCGCGACTCCAGTTTCCGGTCGGGATCAAGGCATACGGAATGATCATGTGCCGCGCGCCCGTCCAGGACATCTTGACTTGCATCGGGGTATCGTAATACGCGAGGCGGTTCCTGGATTTGATGAATAGGGATAAGTTGCCAACGCGGTGTACTTTCGGGAAATCGGTTCTCAATCGAGTTTACCCTTCCCGTATATCAGTCGCTTAACGGACCGCAGCTCGCAACCGACTGGGGCATCAATCTCGGTTGGCAGAACGCGTTTAGGTTTTGACGCGACTTTTCTGCGTGTTGCGCATTCTGCCGGCGGAAGACGAGAGACCTCAGAAACTCACGCTGAGGGTGAAACCGCGCCAAACCGTGTCGGCAAAAGTAGCCCCGGTCGGGCGAACAGGTTTCCTGGGATCTTGAAACTGGCTGTTTCGGAATTGCTCACCGATAAGTGCACTGTAAGTGACGAACCCGCTAAACGACCAGTTGTCATTGAAGATTACCGGAAGGCTCAAGGTGAAACTTCCATCATGGAGTCCCGACTCTTCAATCCCGTAGTAAAACTGTGTAAAGCCCCTGTTGACAAATCCAATCGAGCCAGACAGATCAAGCCCGGCAAAATTAGGGTGACCAAAAGGGATGCGGTGTTCCGCCCCGATCATGACATAGACGCCGGGATCACCACCGTCGGCAATAGCCTCGTCGACATCAACGTACACAGTGGCACTGGGAGCCCCTGGCGCGGAATCAAAACTCACACTGCCATAGACTTCGGTCGTCGCCGCCAGAGACGCCGAGCGTGGAGGGAACGTGTAAAAAAGACTTCCGAAATCGAAGGAAACGTGCTCAAAGGAGTGCGCGTAGGAAATCGTATAATCGATTTCGCTAAACTGCCCCCTTAATCCGTCGTTGTTGTCACTCGGGTCAGAGAGAGGATTTTCGGGAATCAACAAGCCGGGACCTTCGTTGACCGCAGTGAGGTCCATACTGCCCCAGGCGTTGAACGAAAAACCTCCAACACCCAGCGTCATGGAAGGCTGGAAACTCCAATCGTTCGTCAATCTCTGCCCTCGCCAGACGTAGCGGCTGACTGCGATAGCGTCTCCCGAAGCCGAGAAAGTGGAATCTTGAGCCGTCGCGCTCCCCGGAAAACCACGAAATAACAACAGAAAACCCAAAGAACAGATTGCGATCTTTCTCTTCACTAGATTTCCGTCTGCTAGGAGTCTGCGCGGCAGAAGGACCGGAATTGGGCGGATAGAGATCGAAGATAGGACATGTCACGAACATATCGAACCTATATCCCAGAACAGAGCCTGCTGCTGCCGCCGTCGTTGAGAGATTGGTTGGCCGAAGATCACCTGTCGTACTTCATATCGGACGCGGTGGACGCCATGGATTTGAGCGCGTTTGAGCAGCGGTATGGAACGGACGGACCGGGCAATCAAGCGTACGATCCGCGGATGATGGTGAAGGTGTTGATCTACGGGTACGCGACCGGGGTGTTCTCGTCGCGGAAGATCGCGGCGAAGTTGACCGACGACGTGGCGTTCCGGATGTTGGGAGCGGAGAACTTTCCGGCGCACCGTACGATCTCGGATTTTCGCAAACTGCATCTTGAGGAGTTCGGGAACCTGTTTGTGCAAGTGGTGATGATGGCGCGGGAAGCGAGACTGGTGAAGATGGGAACCGTGGCGGTGGACGGAACCAAGATGCGGGCGAATGCGAGCAAACGCAAAGCGATGAGCTATGAACGGATGAAGAAGCAGGAGACCGAATTGGGCGAACAGATTCGGGATCTGTTGAACCGGGCTACGGCGACCGATGAGGAAGAAGACCAGCGATACGGCAAGGACCGGCGCGGCGACGAACTGCCCGATGGGTTGTCGACCCGCAAAAAGCGATTGGCCACGATCCAGGCAGCAATGAAACGGCTCGAAGAACGTCAGATGGCTGCGGACCAGGAAGCGGGACGGGAACCGGGAGACGACAAACCCGGATGCGGAAAGAAGCCATTCAAACGCCCCATGGGCGAGCCCAAACCGACGGCCCAGGACAACTTCACAGATCCGGAAAGCCGGATCATGAAAACCTCCACTGAAGGGTTCCAGCAATGCTACAACGCGCAGGCGGTGGTGGATTCCGAGGCCCGGATCATCGTAGCGACAACGGTGAGTTCCAATGCGTCCGACGCGGGACAGTTGGAACCGACCCTGGATGCGTTGAACAACAACCTGGGAGAGCATCCCGAACGTGTACTGGCCGATGCGGGATATCGATCCGAGTCGAATCTAGGGATGTTGGAACAACGTCAGATTGACGGGTATGTTGCCATGGGTCGCGAGAAGAATCTGGCCGATGTTCCACTCCCACCCAAAGACACTGCTGTTGGCCGGATGATGAGAAAGATGAAAACCAAGCGTGGGCGCGACCGCTACCGGGCCAGAAAGCACATTGGCGAGCCGCCCTTCGGGTGGATCAAGTCGGTGCTCGGATTCCGACAGTTCAGTCTACGCGGTTTGGACAAAGTGACCGGTGAGTGGAACCTGCTCACTCTGGCGGTGAACTTACGGCGGATGAACGGGATGATCGAATGGGCATAATCCGGAAAACCGGAACCCAGCAGACCCGATACACGCCCAATTACTGGTATCCGTACAGCTCTGAACTCCTCGTATCGGAAGAATCGATGGGTTCTCCTCCGAAGACCCTCTCAAATCCCAATAAATTCGAGTTCTTCGCGCTCTGCCGCGCAGACTCCTAGCGTGAAGTGAGGGCCGCCAGTTTTCCTGACGACGATCGGACGTTCCTTACACTCGACGTATCTCCTCGCCTTTTGCAAGCCTGACAGATTGTTCCTGATTCGAAAAAGCCCAGCCAATGACCGGGCGTCTCGCTAGGTTCGCCATGCGGAGTCCTTCTGAATCGCCTCTAAACCATCAAGATATTTCTTCTGCTGTCCAAATGTGGTCCATCACTCCAAATGCCGCTGTTGAAAAGCACACTGTAGAGGGACCCGCGAAGCACTTAGCAGCCCGTGGCAGAAGTCTTGAGGGCCGCGCGCAGGGGTCTTCGGGTTGCAGGCGCGAAGTGAGGAGCGGAGCGATGTCTTACCATCGTGACCGACGAGGGACAAAGCCTGTGGCCCGACCCCCCCTGCGCCCGTAGGGTTACGGCGAAACGGGGCCGTCTTCGTTGTCGCCGACTCCTCCCAATGAATGCGCATTGTCTCGTCGTCGTCTCCGAGAATCCGGCCCCGTTTGGCCGTAACGCGGCCCTTGAGACTTCTGCCACGGGATGCTGGAGAAAGAAATAGCGACAGATCTATAGAGCGCATAGGAAATGGATTGCGCCCATGCCCGTTGACGGCTTCCACCACGGTGGTGGTGATCGGCGTGAATGAGCGCGGAGAGAAGCTTTTCTGGCGATTAAGGACAGTGTGCGGGACTCAACACAGAGCTGGCGCGAGGTGTTGTTGAAGCTGAAGTCGGGTGGGATGAATATCCCGGAGTTGGCAATCGGTGAAGGTGCGATGGGGTTCTGGGCGGCACCGGAGGAGAGAAGTGGACCCCATCGGTTGGACAGCTTGGCAGCCATTCGGCCACCGGACCAAGCGATCTAAGGGATGTCAAAAGTGGTGTTTTGGAAATTGACTCAAGCGGCGGCCTTATCGACGTTTGTCACTTCGATCTCTGTCTGATCTTCGATCTCTTTCTGATCAAAGTGTTGCCTAAATTCGTAAGACATGATGGTTGGGATATAAAAAATAACATCGGCAACTATCTTTCCAATGAAGACTCCTGTTCCCTTTCCTATGTATCTGGCTCCTAAACCCATTGTCAAAGGTCTTATTATGACCATATCCAAAACTTCACTAAAACCAAACTCCAAAAATATATTCTTGATGGTCTTTAATGTTCCTTTCACACCATAATTTACTCCACTTTCTGAAGCTTTTCTAAGATCTGAAGCTCTTCTACGATCGGGTACATCAATGTTTATTAAAGCTTTTCTACGATCTTGCTTAAAATCTCTTATCAAGATAGTTCCATAATAACCAACATTATCTCCTACCGCGCCTCCAAAAGCTGCGGCTATCTCGCTACCCGTTGATCCAAACGCAAGAAAATATCCTGTGATTGCTGTCACGGCTGCAACCAGTTCTGCAGGTCCATATCTGCTAATCCATTCCAGGACTGCTTCTTTGAATTTTGATTGTTTACGAATCATCTGATCTTCCTAAGCAGGCATCAATAGGCCAAGCCTCTCATCACGATAGCCATAGGTTGCTCAAGTAAGGACCTTGATGGTTTGAAGGGACGGATCTGAGGCACCCTTAAGAACAGCCCCGTTAGCCTTCATATATTCCAAGTACTCAATAACCTCGAAGGAGACGACTTCTCCCGAGGCAATAATGGGTGCGCCGGGCGGATAGGTCGCTACGGTCTCACCCGAAATTTTCCCAACCGCTTCCTTAAGAGGGACAAGCTGCTTGGCTGAGAACTTCCCTACACGGGGGTCTACTGCGATGTCGGGAAGAGCTGGCGGTGGTGGTGAGATCATGCGCTGCTTGTGCGGGCTCCCCTCGGTTATGTCCCTGAGAGCGCGAAACAGCGTACGGAGATCCCTCTCAGTGGTTCCGGGAGTGAGAAGGAAAAGAATGTTTTGGAGCGTAGCCATTTCAGGGTAGATCTGTTGTCGATTAAGCCGGCGCTCAAACTCGAAGCCCGTGAGGCCCGTTCCGGAAACATTGAGGGTAATTCGGGTCGGGTCGAAATCCTTAAAGCCTGGCTTACACGTCTGTTCGTGACCAAAGCAGGTCACTCCTAACAAACCTCGAGATGCTTCTCGGAACGCTTCAGCACTTTCGATGGTGTCGCTCCAGATCGTTTCTCCTTCTTCGGCGAGCTGCCGCACGCCGAGTTCGATCGAGGCCAAGATGGGGTAGGAGAAAGAGGTGCTCACAAGTCCTAGTTCGTTAACCTGTTCATAGAGCGATTCGATGAACTCTTCCTCTCCCACAAGGAGAAGGCTCCCTTGAGAAAGCGCACTCGCCACTTTATGAGTGGACTGCGTCACAAGGTCCGCACCCAGGTCTTCGGCTCCGCTGGGTAGTGACTTGCAAAAGTGAAAATGAGGGGCATGCGCGGCATCAACAACGACAGGAAGTCCCCGCTCATGAGCCAACGAGACGATTTCGGCGAGTTCACCTACGATACCGAAGTAGTTCGGTGACGTTAGGAAAACACAGTCGACTGGCTCTCGGCTGAGTACCTCCCTGAAACCAGCCAAAGTCGGTCCCAAAGAAAGGCCGAGATCGGAGTCGTACTCGGGCACAAGGTAGACCGGCTGTAGGCCGCCCTGAACCATCGCGGCAGTCACTGACGTGTGAGCATCACGGTTGACGAGGACACGGCCACCCGAAGCACAAGCGCTGAGCAACGCCAGGGTGTTCAGCGTGGTAGTCCCCTGCGTGGAAGGGAAGCTCCAGACAACGTCATACGCGTCGGCCAGTTGACGTTTGAGCTGCTGCAGAGGTTTGTCGCCTTGCCACGTGAAGAGACTACCCAACTGGACAACCGAGACGCTGTGGTCCAGCTGACAGGCCCCCTGAAGGCGCTGCCAGCCTTCACGGAAGATCTGTTCTTGCGATGCGGTCAACATTTCATTTTCTCAATCGAAAGCTGCGCCCGCCGCGGTGTCCGGGAGTAGCGAATGAAATTCCGTTAGCGGCGACGTTCAGCAAAGCTGCCGTCAGCGGCATGGTATTGATTTCACCGGGTGTTCGGTTTCTCTCAGGCGTCTCGTCCGATCCAATGCACTCTTCTCTTGCGCCGATTGCTTCTTGTATGTCGACTATTTCTGGTGTCACGCCGACGGTCCTCTGATCAGACATTTGCAGCCCCTTGTCGTTTGACTTTGTTCCTCAACCTATGTATCGACCAGCGCTTCCTTAACGTTAGGCCGAATTGTCGAGTTTTTGGAACGTTTGGGATTCAACCTCTCCGATTTACGACGGCAGTCCGTGCTTAAGGTCCTAGTTTCATTCCACTTAAAAGACTCCATACGTCCAGATGGCGATGGTTTGACCCGAGGCCGGTGAAAGCGTCAAGGTCCTGACTCCATTCTGGCTGTGGCCAGCAACCGATGCTATGCCAACCCACATCGTGAACAGCGAGCCGTCAACACGGATCCGGCCATCGCGTATCTACTTGAAAATAAGACCCGTTCAGAAGATCTCATTCCCGCCCCGGCCCCCTAAAGACCTGTTTCTACTGAGCCGACTCTTTCCAAGTGGCAGGCATGGAATCTCAATTGCTTGTTTGAGCGACGGAACAAAAGGGGAACGAATTTTCGGAGGTATTCAATGAGGTACGTGATGTGGATCAAACGCGGACTCGGCGTCATCCTGCTTACGGGGTGCGCAACCTTTGCCTGGGCCCAGAGCGCTTTGCAACCAGACCCTTCCATCCAGCTTGAAAGCCTTAGCCTCGAGCAACTGCTAGAGCTCAGAATCGATTCTGTCTACGGGGCTTCCAGGCACAACCAAAAAGTAACAGAGGCGCCTTCGTCGGTGACGATCATCACTGCGGACGACATTCAGAAATACGGCTACCGCACGCTTGCAGACATCCTGCGAAGTGTGAGGGGCTTTTATGTCACGTCCGACCGGAACTACAGCTTTCTGGGTGTGCGAGGTTTCAACCGACCGGGAGACTACAATGCGCGCATCCTGCTGCTCGTCGACGGTCATCGACTCAACGACAACATCTTTGGCGGTGCGCTGATCGGCACCGAATTTCCCTTGGATGTCGATCTCATCGAACGGTTGGAGATCATCCGTGGTCCCAGCTCTTCCCTTTACGGTTCCAGCGCCTTTTTCGGCGTCATCAACGTCATTACCAAGGATCTGACAGGAGTGCAGGCTGCGGGCTCGGTGGCCAACTTTGGCACCGGCGAAGGCCGACTCAGTTATGGCCAGACATTTGGAAACGGCCTTCAAGTGATGCTTTCCGGTTCAGCTTATGACAGCCGGGGACACAAGCGCCTGTACTTTAAGGAATTCGATGCTCCCGAAACCAACAACGGCATCGCGGAAAACGCAGACTCCGATGAGTTCAAGAAATTCTTCGGCAAAATGAAGTTCGCCGATTTCACCCTCCAAGGGATGTATGGAGCGAGAGACAAGGCGATTCCCACAGCTTCCTTCGAGACGGTATTCAATGACCCGCGCTCTCGAACTCTCGAAAAGGTAGGGTACGTGGATCTGCAGTACCAGCGCGAACTCGGCACGCAATGGGATCTCTCGTCCCGCGTCTATTTCGACCGCTATGGTTATGACGGGGACTACATATACGATCTTTCAGAAGATGAGAACCCCTTCTTGGTAGTGTACAAGGACTTTGCCCGGGGCGGTTGGTGGGGATCAGAGCTGAGACTCACCAGGCGTGCGGAAAAACATACCGTCACTGTGGGATCGGAGTTCCGCGACGACTTCCGCCAGGATCAGTTCAACTACGACGAAGATCCCTACTTCTTGTACCTGGATGACAAACGCGACCGCACGAACTGGGCATTCGACATCCAGGATGAATTCAGGCTGCACGACAAGCTGACCTTCAATCTCGGCGTCCGCTACGATCACTACGATTCTTTCGGCGGAACGACGAACCCGCGAGTCGGGCTGATCTACAACCCGTTCCAGGCGACAACGCTGAAACTTCTCTACGGCCAGGCGTTTCGAGCACCCAATGCCTACGCGTCGCTTTGACAACGTAAAAAGAGCCCACCGTGATCGAGTAAAAGGGACCCACCTCCAGGTTAATGGTTCGTAAGTAATACCGCCGCCGGGGCTGTGGAAAGAGTGGGAGCCGGAGGCTTCCAAGCCGCTGTGGGAACCCGCGGGCTTTGTAGCGGGTTTCCATAGGGGTGGCACTTTCCACAGCCCAGCGCGACCGCGTTTTTCACGCGGACTTTCTGGCGACGCGGGGTTTCTTCTTCCGTTTGCTGGCGGCGCCCAGACTTTCAGTGAACCGGATGCTTTCCCAATCGAACTGGTGAATCGAGCAGTGATGGGTGAGCCGGTCCAGCAGGGCGGCCGTCAGGGTGGCGTCACCGAAGACGTTGGTCCACTGCGCGAACGGCAGGTTCGAAGTGACGATCACCGAACCTTTCTCGTAACGATCCGAGAAGACCTGAAACAACAGTTGCGCTCCCTCGGCCGAGAACGGGATATAGCCCACCTCGTCGATGATGAGCAGCTCGAGGCGGGACAGCTTGGCCAGGTGCCGCTGCAACTGCCGTTCCTCACGGGACTCGATCAGTGTATTGACCAATCCGGCGGCTGTGGTGAACCCGACCCGGTAGCCCCGCCGGCAGGCCTCCACTCCCAGCACCGTCGCGGCATGGGTCTTGCCGGTGCCGTGCTTGCCCAACAGCACGACGTTTTCGCGCCGGGTGATGTAGCCGCACTCGGCATAGTCGCGGATCTCGACCGCATCCAGTGCCGGCCACTTCTTCAGATCGGTCGTCTCGAGGGTCTTCGGCAGCGGAAACCGGGCGGCGCGCAGCCGGCGCTGCACCTGATTGGCTTGCCGCTGTTCCAGCTCACGGCTGGCCAAAGCCACAAGAAAGCCGGCGTAGCCCTCGCCCGCTTCTTTGGCCTGCCGGGCGTGTTCCCGCCATTCCCGTACCATGGCCGGAAGCCGGAGTTGCCGCAACACATCGTCGAGGACGATCTCCTGGCCCGGCGTCATCGCATACCTCCGGCCAACAGGCGATCGTATTGATCCAGATCGGAGGCGGCGATCGTCAGGTCCGTGATGCCGGGCATCAACCCCGGCTCCAGGGGCGCATGGGCCTGGCTGGAACTCCCGGCACGGATCAGAATGTGCCGGACCGCGTCGGATTCGTAGCAGTGCGCATCGAGAGCGTGTTCGATGGCCGCCGAGACCCGGTCCAGAGCCCAGTGCTGGTGGAACTGCAGGATGCTGATAAACTCCCGCGTGCCGCGGCTGTACCCGTGCCGTTCCCGCAGCCGCCGCAGCAACGTTTCGTAATGCGCCGGCCACTGGGGCCGCCACTACCGGATCGGCCGGGCACTCTCAAACGCTCCCACTCTCCGGCGGATCAGCTCCAGGTAGTGCAAGGGATCGATCTGCCACCGGCTATGACCGAACGCACGCGCATGTTCGGCCACTTTCTTCTGGTCGGCGTAGAAGCTCACCCGGTCGCACCCGATATGGGCCCAGAGCCGGCGGCCCACATAGGCGGTCGGTACCGAGTAGCGGTTCCCCTCCACTTGCGCGGTTTGGTACGCGCTGATGCGTACTCCGACGACCTTCGTGTTCTCGAATGGGGTGTCGGGCAATGCCAGTAGATGCTCCCGCTCTCCGGCGTGCCGTTCATCGATCGTGCGATTATCGGCCCGGCCACCAATCCGCCGTTGGCCATCGGACAGGCACCGCTCCAGCAGTTGATGGTTCAGATCGTCGAAGTCGGTGACCTTGGGGACCGGCACCAGGAAGTTCCGCCGCGCAAAGCCGACCAGGCCCTCCACGCCCCCTTTCTCCCGGCCCTGGGCCGGATTGCAGAATCGCGCTTCAAACGTGTAGTGGGCTCGAAGCGAGGTGAACCGCGCCTGCTCCACCCGCGCTTTCCCGCACAGAATCCGTTTCACCGCCGTCTTCAGGTTGTCGAAGACCAGGGTTGGAAACACGCCACCGTACCAGTCAAATGCCCGGATATGCCCGTCCAGGAACATTTCCTGCCGCTCCCACGGATAGGCGCGTACAAAGGCTTTGCCCGAGTACCGGGACCGCATGCAGAACAGTTTTACCTGCCGGTCTTCGCCGCCCATCCGGACCCAGGCCGTGCCCCAGTCCACCTCGGCTTCCCGCGCCTGCTCCGGATCCAACGGCACCACCGCCGCCGGCCGGTTCAGTCCCAAACGCACTTTCCGCTCCCGGACCCAGCGGCGCACGGTCGGTTCGGCTCCGGTGAAGTCACACTCCTCCACTAGGCGCTGCCAGATCCGGTGCGCGGTGTGCCGTTGCTTGACCGGTTGTTCCCGATCGGTCTTGAGCCAACTATCCACGACCCCCGCGACCGGGTCCATCACCGGACAGGCCGGTTCCTTCTCACGCCGATACTTGGGCTCCTGCCCGGCCAACACCTTCCGGATCGTCCGCCGTGTGTGACCCGTTTCCCGGGAAATCCGTCGAATGCTTTTCTTGTACACACGATGTGCGGTTCTGACCATCTCGTACTGATCCATCCCTAACAACTCCTTGTCCTCCCATCCGACATGCCGGTTCATCCGGGCACGCCTCGGGAGGCTATCAGGGGTGGGTCCTTTTTGCTCGATCACGACCCCGTTAGGTGGGTCCTTTTTACGTTATCGAAATCATACGAGCTCTACTGGACGCAGAGTGACGTCGCCAAGGCAAATCCGGTACTGCGACCTGAGACCAACAAGACTTCTGAGGTAGTCCTGGAACACTATCTGAACGATGGCACTCGCCTGTCCGCGACTGGCTTCTACTACAAAATCAAGGATCTCATCACGCAGCAGACTGATCCTCTGGACGAACTCCTCGTCTACAACAACGTCGAGTCGATTAACGCCAAGGGATTCGAGCTGGAAATCGAGCGGGAATGGTCTACGGGTCTGCTGGGTCGATTCAGCTACACGTTCTCCGATATCCGCAACGAACTTACCGGTTCAGGTCTCACTAATTCACCGAAACATCTGGCTCACTTCAACCTCATCGTGCCAGTGGCAAACGAATCGATGTTTGCGGGCATCGAGGTCCGGACCATGAGCAAGAGAAGAACGATCTCCGGCGATTTCACGGACAGGTTCTTGTTCCGAATCTGACTTTTTCCACGAGCAAGCTCCCGAAGAACCTGGAGCTCTCGGCCGGCATTTACAACTTGTTTGGCAAGAAGTATGGCGACCCTGGGTCCGAAGAACACCTGCAGGATGTCATCGAACAGGATGGGCGGAGCATTCGAATGAAGCTTACCTATACATTTGCACGTGAGAACTAAAAATGCTTGTACCGAATCGGCAGTCGTCGATGGAACAAGGAACCCATCTTCTAGGGCGAAACATGGTTATCCAACTCAAAAACAAACTCCAGCGAACACGGATGGGAAGTGTTAAACCACAATGGCCCATTGCAGTACTGATGGCAGTTCTGCTGGTGTCCGGCATCGCGTTTGGCCAGAACCAACTGCCAGTCGAACTGGAAGTTACGATCCTGCTGCGGGCACTCCCCTACGACCGTAACCTGAAGCAACGTGCCGAGAACGGAATCCATATTGCCGTGGTCACCGAGAACAACGACCAGGCCGGCACCGAGACCGCAATCGCCTTCCGGGAGGCCGGGACGAACGGAGTAAGCGGCCTTGCTGTAGAGGCCACCGTCGTTTCTTTCGAATCGACCGCCCAGCTCATGGAGCTGATCGACGAGGCAGGCTTCAACGTGCTCTACATTCATCCGTCTGCGGAGACAGCGCTGTCATCGATCCAAGAAGTGGCACAAAGCAAGAAGATTCTATCGGTTGGTGGAACCTTGGCGATCGTCGAAAAAGGCGCTTCGATTGGAGTGTACGTCCAGGGGGATCTTCCGAAGCTGGTCGTGAACATAAACACATCACGGCTCGAGGGACTGGATTTCTCCGCAGAGCTCCTGGGTATCTCGACTGTGATCAGGTAGCAGATGGATTCAATCAAATCAAATAGAGGCGGGCACAATCAGCCGACATGTGCGACATGTGCCCCCGGGGACACTTATACGATCGGCGGTTGGGAAACTCGGGCATGGAATCCATGGTTGAGTACTTCGTTGCGAAGTGTCGACAAAGTAAAAAACCACATGCATGGTGCGGACTCAGATCTAAACCCGATGATGGTTCCCACAGCGGATCCGGAATCAACGGGTGGTAAGAGCATCGATGTCCGGCTGGGAGTAAACCTTTACATACCACGGGGCATACTTTCGGGAAATCGGTTCTCAGTCGAGTTTGTCCTTCCGACATATCAGTCGCTCAATGGACCGCAGCTCGCAACCGACTGGGGCATCAATTTCGGTTGGCAGGACGCGTTGAGGTTTTGATGCAGCTTTTCTCCGTGTTGCGCATTCTGCCGGCGGACCTCGCTCCAAAAGCTTGAAGTGATTGCTATGCGGCTGAAAAGTGACAAGTTCGCTAGAACATTGAAAAAAATCGAGGCTGATCTTGCCTGATAAAGATTCGAACGCTTCGGAAAATCCCGAATCGGGAGCGCCGTCGGTCACGCCAACCGAACCGGCGAGTTCGGAGTCGGCACCAACGAACATCGTGTTCGACGTTGACCTCAGCGACCCAGCCTTGTTGGGTGATTTCATAACCGAGTGTCGTGAACACGTCGAAGACGCCGAGATGGCTCTGCTGGCTCTGGAAACGAACCACGAAGACACGGAAGCGGTGAACACCGTCTTTCGTGCTTTCCACACCATCAAGGGCACGTCCGCTGCCCTGGGCCTCGACGGTCTGGCCAAATTGCCCCACAATTCCGAGTCGATTTTGAACCGGGTCCGGGAGAACGAAATACACTTGACCGGAGGCTATGCCGATCTGGCGCTCCGTTCAGTGGATATGCTCAAGGGTCTCCTGCAATCCCTCCAGAACGCATTGGGTGGCGAACCCATGGTCAAGCCCGACGGCTACGATGACTTGATGGGCCGACTCGCTGATCCAGAAGCCGCGGGGATCTATGGCGATCTCGACGATCACAACCTACTGCCTCGGCTCGGCGATATCCTGGTCCATCAGGCCAAAGTTAACCGCGAGGAGATGGAGACGGTTATCGCGGACCAAGGTGACGAGCCGATCGGGGTCGCGCTTCTCAGGTCCCAGACGGCATCCGTTACGGACATCGCCAAAGCGTTGCGCGCGCAACAGCAAATGTCGGCGCCGCCATCGGCTGGAGCGACGCGCGCCATAGAATCGTCGGTTCGGATACGCACGGACCATTTGGACCGCCTCATTGACACGATCGGCGAGATGGTAATCGCCCATTCGATGGTTTCCCAAGACCGTGCAGTCGTTCGCAGCGGCGAACCTGAACTTGCAAAAAAAGTTACTCACGCGGGCGAAATCGTTCGCGAGCTGCAGGATCTGAGCATGTCGATGCGAATGGTTCCGATCAGGGCCGCCTTCGGGAAAACAGCCAGGTTAGTACGAGATCTCGCTCGCAAAAATTCCAAAATGGTCCATCTCATTGCAGAGGGTAAAGGCACCGAAATCGATCGAAAAATGATCGAAGGCCTCAACGATCCTCTCATGCACATGATTCGAAATGCTGTCGACCACGGCATTGAGCCGCCTGAGGAACGGGAGCGGCTCGGCAAACCCGCAGTGGGGAACTTGAGGTTGGCCGCGCGCCATTCGGGCGGCAATGTGGTGATCGAGATTCAGGATGACGGTAGGGGTCTGGCCCGCGACAAGATCATCGAGAAAGCGTTGTCGAAAGGGTTGATCGAATCCGACAAAGGCTTGTCCGAGCAAGAAGTGACCAACCTGATATTCGAACCTGGTTTTTCGACGGCTACACAGCTGACCGCCGTATCCGGCCGAGGTGTTGGAATGGATGTGGTCAAAAAAGGCATCGAAGCTCTGAGGGGCCGTGTTGAGGTTTCCTCACGGCCAAACGAAGGCTGCACCTTTACGATCAACATACCGATGACCTTGGCCATTATTGACGGAATGCTCGTGAAGGTCGGCGACCATCGCTATCTTCTTCCGACTGTGAACATCCGGCTAAGTTTGCGGCCCACGCCCGACATCCTACCGACCATCGCCGGGCGCGGTGAAATCTTGATGCTCCGCGGAGAGCCGATCCCGCTGATCCGACTGCACCGCATGTTCAACATCCAGACGGCCGTCGAAGACCCAACCGAAGGGCTCGTTGTGGTCGTGGAAGATGGCAAAAAGCAATCCGCGCTCCTCGTAGACGAGCTGCTGGGACAGCGGCAAGTGGTCGCAAAATCTCTAGGCGATGGGCTCGGTAGAGTCGGCGGAATCTCCGGTGGGGCTATTCTCGGCGATGGCCGCGTCGGACTGATGTTGGACCTGTCAGAGATCGCGGATCTGGCCAGGCAGCCGTCCTACGGCACCGATCATCCGGTTGCGGTCCTACATTGAGGGCCGAGAGCAGAAGCTGTACGGTAAAAACAACTTAAAAACAACGAACACTTGAAGCAAGACGATGGACAACCAAACTGCTGAACCAGTCAAGCAAGAACGAGAAACCGAGGAAACCCTGGCGAGCACCGCGGAGCCGGGAAAAGCCGGGGGAAAGTTCCTCACCTTCTTCCTCGAACGGGAAGAGTACGGCGCTGAGATCCTCAAAGTGCGCGAGATCATCGGAACGATGGCGATCACCCCGGTTCCCCGAACGCCGGATTTCATGCGCGGGGTCGTCAACCTTCGCGGGACGATCATCCCAGTGGTGGATCTGAGGTTGAAATTTGATATGGAATCGGGCCCCATCGAAGACGGCTGCATCATCGTGGTCGAGTCCCGAGGTGTCCGGATGGGCATCATCGTCGATAGGGTAGCGGAAGTTCTCGACATTGACGCAAAAGACATCGCGGACGCACCCGCTTTCGGCCCGGATGTTGATACCGACTATATACTCGGCATCGGTAAATCCAAGGACGGGATCAAACTCCTGCTGGACATCGACAAAGTCCTGTCACCCGACGAGCTAATCAACATCCGGAACGCAACAACTTGATAGTGATCAAGCAAAAATGTCTTCAATAGGAGGAAGACGATGTTTCAACGTTTTCACGATCTGCCGATCAAATGGAAGCTCGTTCTAACCATATCGTCGCTTGTCGGAACGATTGCCATTTTTGTCTCGCTCTATTTTCCGGCCCAGCAAGAGCGGATTGCCGTTAGCGGGCTCGAAGGCAAGGCCATCAACGTGGCCCAGATGATGGCATATATTTCCAGCACTGCTGTGGAGTTCGCCGACGTTGCTTCGATCGAACGGTTGTTCAGCGCTGTCGAGAATGACCCGGATTTCATCTATGCCCAGGTTCTACTGACCGACGGGTCCATCCTGGCCCCGCACGCGCCCAAAGGACGCCTGGGGCCGTCGATCGGCGAGATCCCCGAGAGCACGACGGTTTTCTTCGAGGACGGGATCCTGAACGTTGCCAGCCCGATTGTCTCCTTGGACAGGCAAGTCATCGGGATGATGCAAATCGGTTTATCGCTGGCCGATATCCAAAGCGAAGTAGCCTTGAGCCGTTGGGCGACACGCTTGGTGGGTCTCGGCATCTTGACCCTGGGTCTTCTCGTTGCCTTTGGCGTCGGTCAAATCATCCGGAAACTTCTCATGCAAGTCACCGAAGTAGCCGAGAGGGTTGCCAGAGGGGATCTGACCTGCGAGGTCGTTGTCCACTCCCGCGATGAGATCGGCACTCTAGCAGTTTCGTTTCAGGCTCTGATCGACTATATCAAAGGGCTCGCAGCGACGTTGGAGGCACTCAGCAAGAACGATCTCAACGTCAACATCAAACCCAAGTCCGAGCAGGACATTCTGTCGAAGAATATCATCCGCACCATCGACACGCTGCGGGACATGTTGGTTGAGACCAGGGGTCTGACAAAGGCTGCTCAGGAAGGGAGGCTGACCGAGCGCGGGAACGCTGACAAGTTCCAGGGCGCCTTTCGCGAACTGATCCAAGGCATGAACCACACGATGGATGCCGTCGCCGCCCCAATCGGTGAAGCGTCCGAAGTCCTCCAAAGTGTAGCGGCACATGACCTGACGGCTCGAATGAAGGGAGAATACAAGGGCGAATTTGCCAGTATCAAGGACGGTTTGAACTCCGCGGTTGTCAATCTCGATGATGCGCTCGGACGAGTTTCGGTGGCGGCCGAACAGGTGAGTGGGGCTTCCGCCGATATCAGCAGCGGCGCCGGATCCCTCTCTGGGCGCGCCAACGACCAAGCCGCTTCATTGCAGGAAGTGTCCGGCAGTCTGCATCAATTGGCTTCAATGACGGATCAGAACGCAGCTAGCGCGAAGGAAGCCAAAGACCTGTCCGAGACCACACGCCAAAGTACCGAATTAGGCGTTGAGAAAATGAAGCACCTGTCATCGGCCATCGACCTGATCAAGGGTTCCGCGGACGCGACGGCGAAAATCGTTAAAACAATCGATGAAATTGCATTCCAGACGAATCTGCTTGCATTGAACGCTGCAGTCGAAGCCGCTCGGGCTGGTGACGCCGGCAAAGGCTTTGCGGTAGTGGCCGAAGAGGTGCGAAACCTTGCAATGCGAAGCGCCGAAGCCGCCAAAAACACTGCTGAGCTGATCGCCGAATCGGTGGAGAACGCCGAAGGCGGGGTCGCGATCAACAAGGAGGTCCTGACGAACCTCTTGAAAATCAATGATCTGGCAAAGGGGTCCACCGAGATGATGGCGCAGATCGCTGCGGGTTCCGACCAGCAGAGTTCGGGAATCGACCACATCAACTCGGCGGTTGACAACATGAACCATACGACGCAGCAGGTGGCGGCCAACGCGGAAGAATCGGCGAGTGCAGCGGAGGAACTTTCAGCACAAGCGGAAGAAATGAGGAATATGGTATCCGCCTTCGAGTTAAGCGCGAAGGGCGCCGACACGAAAACTCGTATCTCGAACCTTCGATCGATCACGGAATCCGCGCACCGCTTCACAAAGCGCGAAAGTATTCCAGTAGCTGCGGAGACGACGGATAAGGGAAACGGTGAACCTTCTCTACATGGGAGTCGTTCCGGAGAATTGATTCCTTTCGACGAGTCCCCCGACGATCTGGATACTCTACAGAATTTCTAGCCCGGTTCTCTCACCGGGTATTGTCGCGAAACGGCGGTTAACTACTGTTATTGATTGCGCCACCGGGAATCTATTCCGGTGCCCAGGCAGAGATCGAATGCCACAAACACTGGACCAGCAGCAGTTTGCAAGAATCCAACAGATGGTGTATCAGCGGTGTGGGATCAACTTGCAGTCGGGGAAGGAGGACTTAGTCCAATCTCGACTGTCCAAGCGCCTGGCCTCAGTGGGAATGGACAGCTACGAGCAGTACGTTAAGTACGTCGACAGCGAACCGTCTGGCAAGGAACTGGCCTCGATGATAGATGTTCTGACCACGAACGAGACGGGGTTTTTCCGTGAGATTGAACACTTCGAATACCTCCGGAAGATATCAACGAACCTGCTAAAGAAAGGACGCCGGGTGCAGATCTGGAGCGCTGGGTGTTCCTCGGGCGAGGAACCATTCTCGGTTGCAATGCTGCTGCTCGAGCAGGTGCCGGAACTGAACCCGCAGAACGTACAGATCCTGGCTACCGATATCTCCTCGAGAATGTTGGCAAAGGCACGCCAGGGCGTTTATACGCGGCAAGCGTTGAGCGGTGTGCCGGCGACGCTTTTGCAGAAATACTTCACCCCCATTGACTCTGTGCCATCGCGGACGTACCGGATCAACGACAACGTGAGATCCATCGTTAGGTTTGCTCGGTTGAACCTGATAGGGGCATGGCCGATGAAAGGCCCCTTCAGCCTGATCCTCTGCCGCAACGTCATGATCTACTTCGACGAACCCACTTCCGACCAGTTGGTACACCGGTTGTGGGAACTGTTGGAACCGGGAGGGCATCTTCTTGCCGGTCATGCGGAGCTGATCAGAGATTTGCCAGAAAAGTTGTACGGCGTGCAGCCGGCCGTTTACGTGAAAGCCACTTAACGAGTCTTTGAGGAGCGAATGGCGGAACGCATCGTAGACGTAGCCGACATGAGAGTATCCGCCGTCAAAGGGGACGTGCTCGTCACGCACGCGCTGGGAAGCTGTCTGGGCATCACGGTATACGATCCCACGACCCATGTGGGGGGGCTGCTGCACGTCATGCTGCCGCTTTCCACGATCGACCCGAAAAAAGGGAAAGAGAACCCTTACATGTTCGTAGACACAGGAGTACCGTAGTTGTTTCTCCAATGCTACAAGACCGGAGCGAGAAAAGAGAGGCTCCACGTAAAAGTTGCCGGGGGGGCCTGCTTACGCGGTGATGAGGAAGATGACTACTTTCAGATCGGCAAGAGAAACTTCATCATGCTTAAGAAAATTTTTTGGAAGAATGGCGTCCTGTTGAGAGCGCACGACGTTGGCGGGAGTAAGTCCAGAACGTTGTCTTTGGACATCGGAAGTGGGAAAGTCGCGGTGAAAATGAGTGGTAAGTCCCATACGCTGTAGACCCCAAGCGGACTGCGGCCCTAGGGAGGGAGGTCACAATGGTGCTCGACGTTCTCGTCGTTGACGACAGTTCCGTAATGCGGGCGATAATCATCAAGACTATGCGGTTAAGCGGCCTGCCTTTGGGTGAGGTTCACGAGGCTGCTAACGGGCAAGAAGGACTTCAGGTGCTGGCCGAGCACCGGGTGGATCTTGCGTTGGTGGATCTGAACATGCCCGTCATGGGTGGAGAAGAGATGATCGACAAGATTCGGCAAAATGCAGAAACGGTAGACTTCCCTCTAATCGTCATCTCGAGTGAAGGTAGTGACACGCGAATAGAGCGGCTTCGGAAAAAAGAGGTCCGCTTCCTCCAGAAGCCATTCATACCCCAGGCTATTCGGGACACCATCGTAGACGTCACAGGAGTGTCAGATGAGCAATACGCTGGACAACGAACTCTGCAAAGCAGCGGCACGGACTTTTGAAGAAATTGGTTTCTTCTGCCCGACGTTGAAACTGGACGAACAGCAATCGAACGCGCCACTGGAAGCGGTCGTGAGCGTGAAATTTGAGGGACCGTTCTGCGGAAGGCTGGAATTGAGGCTTTACGGGAACCTGCTCCCCACTGTCGTGGCCAATATGCTGGGTGAAGATGAAACCCAGTCCGAGTGCCAGCAGCACGACGCGTTGGGGGAAATCGCCAACATCGTCTGTGGCAACTTGTTGCCGACTGTAGCCGGCTCGAGAGCGGTTTTCAATCTCGGTACACCCCAACTGCTCGGTACAGCGGCCTCTTCCGGCAAGAAGGAGTCGCCCGAGGCAGAAGTACGACTGGGACTCGAGGATGGACGGGCCGATCTGTTGTTTTTTGCCGACGACAATACGGTCTTCCGTCTGGAGTGTACCGGTGTGTGACCGAATACCTTCGACCAGTAAGAGGGCGGCTAGAGGGAGTACGTTCTATCGATCAACTGGCGCGGAGAATGATAAGTTTCCCCGACGGACAAGGTGCGATAGTCATCGCGAGATCGAGGCGCCGCGGCCTCTCGGCCAGCAGGAGCGCCAGTCCGTCTTTGGGGGCCGAATCCAGTTCGCAAACCTCCGTTAGCCGGAGGTGCCGCGCGAAGTTGGAGTTGAACAATGAGCCCGCAATGTTCAGGATTTCGTAGACGTTTGACCGAAGTTCCGCGGTGATCTCTCTAACCTTCAGATCGTCAAGGATGACTCTCGGCGGCAATCCCGACAGAGAGCCTGAAACCGCAAAAGCCAGTGTCGGGTCGAGCACTATCGCGGCGGACGGCGCAGACGCCCTGTCGGCTTGGTAGAAACCGACGAACAACGGCCAGTCCTCTTTGCCCCGCAGCGTCGTTTGCTCCGACAGCTTTGTTTCCTTGAGCCTGCCCGACGTGAGCGCCGTGAAGAGCTTGACGATGTCCTCTGGCTCAGGAAATGGGAGGTTCATGACGCCCCCTGCCATCATCACACTCAGCTGGACCAAGTTTCCACCGAGCAAGATGGGGCGTGCCTCAGAGCGTGCTGTGCGCGGGCAATTCCACGCCGGATCCCCGATCTTCCACACGGGCGAGCCCACTTTCAACGACGGGTAAGATTCATTCAATTGGTGTTTGACGCCGCCCGCTATGATGTTCATCATTTCGCCAACTCCATCGGCGACATCTTGTCCATCAATTTCCTCGTCTTCGCCGCTGCCCAAAAGGGCTTTGGCCAACTTCGTGCAGGTTTCCATATTCGCATCGATGCTCAACCGCAAGGCAACCCGATTTGACCCGACGGTAATCGAAGCGCACCCATGAGGTTCCGTTGGGGAAACGGCAGGGGGATCGGCTTGCTCGGCCCGAGTCACATCCAGACCCATCGCCGTGGTACAGAGATCCTGAGTGGACTGCAACGCTGCCTGAAGGACAGATTCAATCCCGCTCATTAGAACAACACCGCCTTTTGCGTCAGTTTTGAAGCATAATCGCCGCCCAGTTGGGCCTGGAAGGTCTTTGCGGTAAAGGGCTTCGTGATCACTGCCACGGCTCCCTCCCGGTAGGCGAGGGCGTGCATTTCGTCGGTCGCTTCCGAAGTGATAAATACGAACGGAATTTCCTTACCTCGCGCGCGGACAGCCATGAGGAGATCGATGCCGTCCATCGTAGGCATATTCCAGTCGGTGAGAACCAAATCGGGTGTGGACGCATCGATCCGCTCCAGCGCAGCCTGCCCGTCATGAGCCTCGTCGATTGTATGACCCTCGAAACCTGCCTGACGGAGCGTGCGAATAATGATTTTACGCATCACGCTGCTGTCGTCAACGATGAGTAGGTTCATTTTCTAGTCCTTATTTTTTGTGCGGCGAATGTTCGACTCAATAGAGGGGGTCTGTTGAGTCCATCATCCGTTCCCTGCCGCCGCCGGCAGCTGGTCAACGTTTATTCAAGCCCGACCTTATCTCAACGATCAGGTTTTTAATTTTCGTATCTTCCCCCCAGACTTTGACGTGATATCTGCCTGGGGCTATTCGCCTTCAATCGAATTTGGCGATTTCAACACCTACGGCAAAAGCCCGGCCGATTTCGGAGGCGATACCTTACGTTCCGGTCGCCAGCATTCGTCCTTGAGTCACTTTCTTCCCTCGGCCCTAACTACTAAATCGGCTCGTGCGATCCAAAGCCTTAGCGCAATAAAGATAAAGGACTTTAGCCAGCGATAGCTCACTGTGTCACTTGGGGAAGGACCTTGTCGCATGCTGTTTTCGAACCGGGCAGGGCGACACTACGGACGCAGGTCTCAACGCTGGCCTGATGCTTAAAACCTTTTGTTTCTTTTATTTGGACAGTTTTCAATCGCTCATTGGTCGTGTACTACGATCGTGACGTATCCATCCACCTGTGCATTACTGAACAGCGGGTTCGCTCGATCGCTGTCTATAACGATCCGGTGAGCCACGGCGCAACATCTTCTTATTGCTCTTCTTCCTGTGGGGTGGGATTGATCTACGAAGTCGCCTGGACGCGTCGCTTCACGCCCATCATCAGAAATACGGTGATGATCCGGTCCAGCCCTTCGCTCTCGGCCTCGGCGCGGACCTGCTCCGACCCAGGGACGATCAGCGGGCGGACACTTTCGCTTACCTTCCGGCCTTTGAATATCTTCGCGGCTTCCCGCATATCCGAAATCCTGGAGTTGGTGCAGCTACCGATGAAGATCACATCCACCTTCTGTCCAATCAATGGTTTTTGCTTCGGCCTGTGCGATTCACCATGTCGCGGGCGATTCTCCGTCTGGATTCCGCCGTTCTGTCTCCGACAACTCAACATAACACCCCAACCCCAACATTCCCGCGTTGCGTCAGGCCACCCCCTGGCACTCGGAACCCCGCTTGTTTTACTTATCCGCACCTGTAGCGGGCCATCATCGACGAAGCCCATCAGACCGACATGCGCGTCGCCGCGCATGCCACCAACCTGGAGGACGCCAAAGCCCTTTTGAGTGCGGACATCGACGTGTTCGCACACATGATCACAGAGATTGACGACGAGCTGATCGCGTTGTTCCGGGAGCGCCCCGAGACAAGCGTCCTGCTGGCGCAGGTCGGGCGTCGGACGATCTACTCGCCGTATCTCGATCCGCCCCCGAGCCATTGTTGCTCGAGACGGTTACACCCGCGCAAATCAACCGGCTTCGAAACAGGGTTGCGGAGACCTCACCTGAGGCGCTTGAGAGGGCGCATCAATCGTGGGAGCAGACCTCACAGAACATCATGAAGCTCCATACGGCAGGGGTCCGAATCGGAGTCGGGAGCGATGGCGGCGGGCAGGGCGGTGAGCGCTTTATAGGCTTCACCGCACATACGGAACTGGAAAACATGGTGGCGGCGGGACTGACACCATCGGAGGCGATCGTGGCAGGGACGAAAAATGGGGCCGAGATTCTCGGTCTCGAGGAAGACCTGGGGACGCTCGCCCCCGGCAAGAGCGCCGATTTCATCGTGCTCAACCGAAATCCGCTCGACGAGATCACCAACTCACGCAGCATTGACCGCGTGTACCTCAGGGGGCGACAGGTGGATCGGGCGAGACTTCGGAGGGTGTGGTCCTCTCCGGCTGGGGATTAGTGGCATCGAAGTTGACCCATCTCGTTTGCCCGTGAGGACGATCCCGTTCCACCGTTTCCTACGGGGGCAGGGTCGGGTGGGGGCCCCGCCGGGTGTGTGAGGCGAGTCCCATCCGAAGCCAGTTGTTGAAATTTCGTGTACACGGAATCCGTACGTCTTGTAGACTGCCGGGAGCTATTTAATATCTAATCTGACAGATCGCGCGGTTCAAGGGAGGTAAACACGTGGCCGAGCAATGGGACAGTGATCAGAAGGATCGAAAGGTTCAGGACCAGAAGGCCCTGAGTAGGAGGGATTTCGTCAAGAAGGGCGCTGCCGCCGGCGTGAGTGCGGCCGTTTTGTCGACGTCGGGCACAGCACTCGCGCAAGAATCTCCCGCCACTGCCATTCAATGGGACTACGAGGCGGATGTGGTGATCCTCGGAGCCGGGTGCACCGGGTTGCCTGCGGCCATCCGGGTGCGGGACCTTGGGGGGTCCGTGATCGTCGTCGATCAGAACTTCGACTGCGGCGGCAAGATGCTGCACAGCGGCGGACTGATATCTCTGGGCGGCGGGGATCCCCTCCAGCTGAGGGACATCGCAGGCGAAGGGGACAAGGAGGGCTTCGTCACAGCTCCACCGCTGCACACGGCGGAGGAACTGACCGAGGACCCGGACTTCCTGTTCAGGGACCATACCGACTGGTCAGTTATGGACGGCGCGGCCCAGGCCCCTTACCGGTACAACGAACGCGACCTCCATCGGGCCTATGCCGACAACTGCTACGCCACGCGGGAATTCCTGATGGCCAATTATGTTCGCATGGGCCGCATTTCCGGCACGCACGGCAATGGCGGCATGTCGCGCGCCAGGCGGGCGGTTACCTTCCTCATGGAAAGTGACCGGACGGACATCAAAGCGGGAACGGTGTCAACACAGGATGCCGGAATCGAGGGCGTGAGCTCGAGTCACTTTGCGCCGCGGCTGATGGGTGACGGAACCAACATCGCCAGCCCGGGAGCTCGCACAAACGGCGCCGCACTCTCGAGGCCGCTGGAGTTCAGCGCGCGTGAAAAAGGCGTCCAGTTCCTGCTCAACCGCCATATGGACGAGATTATACGGGAGCAGCAGTTTTCGGGCAGAGTGGTGGGTATCCGGGCCACCTATTCGCCGAGATTCGACCCGGAGACCGGCGCGCAGCTGGAAAGCTACTGGCAGAACGGCAACATAGACGACCGCACCGAGACGGTATTCATACGGGCTCGAAAGGCGATCATCATCGGCGCCGGAGGCCACGTCGCCAATCCACAGTTTCGCAGCATGTTCTATCCGGGGTGGAGGGAGCCCGCGTTCGTTTCCAGCGGCTGGGCCCTGCTGGGACCCCGCGGTCAGGACGCCAGCGGCATTATCGCGGGAATGAGGGTCGGGGCGAACCTGGCGGGGATGCAACAGAACCTCTCATACGGCAGCACGTTCCATATTCCGGGAAACCTGGCCACCCGGGATCCTTACACGGACATGCTTCCGGGCCATCCGACTTTCTCGACGCGGGGATCCACGGGTATCAAGCTTAGCAGCGACTCCTTCCAGCACCTGATCGTTGTAAACCAGGTGGGGAAGAGATTCTTCAACGAGATGCTCGTCACGGAAAAAGCGGGTGGGGCGGCCTTTCCGGCCGGCCCCGGCAAGGGCCAGCCAAAGTCGGGTCTCGACCACGTGCAGATGGATTGGCGCAATGCCAGCGTCGAGAACATCAGGGCCACCTACCGGGAGCCCAACAGCATCCATGCGGTCCTGGCCATGAACGAAGGTTCAAAGGGTCCCGACTACTTCTCCGGACCCATCTGGGCGATCTTCGACCGGGCTGCGGTGGAGCGTGACGGATGGAACATCGATCCCCCCTTCACTTCGCCGACTAATGGCTTTTTCTTCAGTGCCGACACGATCGAAAGGTTGGCTGCGAAGATCTACGAGGGCCATGAGTTCCAGAGGGTTCCGCTGGCTCACCTTGCGGAAACGGTGGCCAAGTGGAACACTTACGTGGAGAGGGGGGGCGATCCGGAATTCGAGCGCGGGCCGGATGCACCCATGTACAGGCTCGACAGCCCACCATTTTACGCGGCGACACTGTATCCGGTCTGGCACGATTCCTACGGGGGTCTCCGGATCAACGGGCGAGCGCAGGTCGTCGACATGCAGGGCGAGCCCATACCCGGTCTGTATTCAGGCGGTGAGGCCAGTGGCGGCGGCAATCAACATGGTCTGGGGCGAGCTCTCGTCCATGGCTACATCGCAGGTACGAACGCCGCAAGGGAAGTCTGACACGGCCCAACCAGCACCCAGTTGGCGAAATTCCGGTGGGGTTCGAACCCCACCGGAGTATGTGATGGTCCGAGAGCGGTGCGGATAAGATGGCTCCGGAAAGCGATCAGATACGCGGTCGAACGACGTGCGCAGTTCAAGTGTCTCCCGACGTTATTGATGCCGGGGCCGAGTTGACGC
Source organism: Terriglobia bacterium (assembly GCA_965218085.1). GTDB lineage: Bacteria > Acidobacteriota > Terriglobia > 20CM-2-55-15 > 20CM-2-55-15. The sequence goes on from CBDCKF010000002.1 coordinate 3,715,466, forward strand.
TCCAGGGCAAGGTGGGGTGCTCTCCAGCATGCGACCTGCGCGGGCATACCCTCATCGTCAAAGACCAGGCCGGCGAGAACCGCGCGGGCGTTGAGTTCAGCGAATATGATGGTGAGACAAGCGCAACCGTTGAATTCGTTGTCAAAGTGCCCGCAAAGGTCGGGGCTTACACGTGGTTGGCAGTTTGTCCGGCCGTTGTGAAGGAAGATATTTTATTCATGGAATCGTCGGCACCGATATCGTTCACCGTCCAATCTCACACGACGCATGTAGTCGCCTGGGATATACCAACGGCTATTGTGGTCGGCGAAAAATTCAGGATCAAGATCGGAATCAACTGTTCCGATGAGTGCGAACTGCGGAACAGGGACTTTGAAATCTACGACCACGCAGAGGCGCAAGCAGCCACCGGGACGCTGCCCGGGGACCTCTGGCCCGGCACGACCGGCCTGTTTTTTGCGGAGGCCGAACTCGAGGCCCCGACCCGGGAGGGTCTCTACACCTGGAGCGTCAAAGCCCCGGCGTGGGATCTCGCGGTCCCGGGATCGGATGCCGGGATCCCACATGCTGAAGGCTCCACCAGTTTCGGAGTCCGAGTCGTCCCCCATCCCGAGCACGTGGTAACGGTCGAGGCCTTCGACAAAGTCAGTCAAACCCCCCTCAGAGGTGCACGTGTGGTTATGCATCCGTACACGGCCATCACCGACGAGCTTGGCGTGGCGGAGGTGCGGGTGGCGCAAGGTGCGTACCAGCTCTTCGTCTCGCAGACCGAGTATTTCACTTTCGGCCTGTCTGTCGAGGTGACCGCGGACATGACGGCCAGAGCGGAGCTTGACGTGGAGCCTGTCCCTGAACGCAACTGAGCATTCCAGAGCAACGCGCCCTCTCTGAGAAGCCCGCACCCGCCTCGGTTCTAAACCTCGGTGGCCCTCCTCGCTCCTCGATCTCGACAGCAAGACCCATCGGCGCCACTGGCGATACCTCTGTTACAGGCCACTAGCTAGCCGATATCCGTCGATCGTTCAACCGGACAGCGTTCCAAACCCGCAGCGGCGCGTGAACACTTCCTGAATACAGGACCACTGGGCCGGGGTGAATCATGGGTTCCAATGCAGCAGAACCCGCACCGGTCCTCCGGTGCGGGTGGACCGCATTCAGAGTAAAGACGCAGCCGCCGTGGCGTCAGTCCAGCGAATCAACCGTAGATGAGCGCTATCAGCGGCACAAAACGCTACTGAATCTCGAAAGCCTCCGGGACATTGAACGTCAGAATCGCATTCAGAGTCTTGTCGGTGACGATGACGTTTTTATTCCCGATGTCAAGCGCCACTCCTCGGGCGTCCTTCAGCGCTCCGTTAGGACCCCCGATGGTAAATCGGGGCGGGACTTCGCCATCGTCGTAGACGCTCCAGACACCCACAAAATCGAGGGCGTCATGCCGGCCGCCGCCACTGACCCTGACGAAGATCATTCCGTTCTCCGAATTGATTGCCATCAGGCCCGTACCCCTCCGGCCCATACTCGGAGGAATGGTAATCACACCACGGGGTTCGGCCATTCCTGAAGCGGTGCGGTCATAAATGTGCAGTCCCGGGCCGCCTGAGACAACCAGCAGATTACGAACCGGATCGACCGCCACCCGGCCGGGCGTCTTGTCCAATTCCAGGATTCGTATGGGGGCGACATCTCCGTCCGCCTCCCGGGGAAAGACCAGAATCCGGTTATCCCCGTGTCGTCCCGGAACGTAGATCTCGTCGTGGACCGGGTCGACTTCCACCGCATGGGTGTTTTTTAACTGGGTGCTGGGTCCGAATATCTTTCGAATCGGCGCCACGTCCCCATTGGCGTCGCCACTGAAGGTGAGAATAGCGAAAGCAAAGAACTGAGGCACGATGATCTCATCGTGAATCGGGTCGTAGACCATATCGTGCATCGTTCGGGTAAAGAGGGTGTTCTGACCTGCAATTTCACGTGTGGGCTGTGCTCCTCCGTCCGCCAGCCTGGCGAACGCCGCAACCTGCGGATGGCCCACTCAGTTGGCGACGAGAAGTTCGTCCCGGTTGGAATCGTAGGCCACCGTATGGGCATTGCTCAGGATGGGCGAGGGGGCATTGGCCGGCCCGCTTCGGATCACCCTTTTCGGGGGAACATCCCCTTCTGCGTCGAGTTCGAAGACCGTCGCTGAATGACTTCCGAAGTTGGCCACCCAGAGCTCACTGTTCTCCAGGTCTATGGCGATGCCGGTCGGATTCTTGATCATGGTCCGAGGGCCACTGATCACGCGGATGGGAGCCACGTCCCCGCTGGCATCCGAGCTGAAGACAATGACGGAGTGACTGGTGTCGTTGGCAACAAAAATTTCTCCGCGATCCGGATGCACAGCTAAAGAAGTCGGCCAGTTCATCTGAGTCCTTGGACCCTCGATGACACGTAATGGGGGGGTGTCACCTTGAGCGTCCTTGGCGTAGACCGTGATAGAGGGAGGCTCAATAATTCCTGATCCTGGGAAAGCACGAGCCCGCCCCACTGGAAAATCGGATCGATTGTGCCGGTCGTCGCCCCCTCCGCCTTCCGACAGGGGCGGCCGGTCATTGTAAGTGCCCCAGTTGGAGACGAAGATTTCACCCCTCTGGGTATCCAGGGCAATTCCGTGAGGATCTTCCAGCCCCGTGCTGCGACCCTGAAGGATTCGGACGGGACTGTCTTCATCCCTGGCATCTTTCTCAAACACCACCACGGCGTGATCGTCCTGAATCGTAAGAAACAGCTCCTGCTCGTCTTCGTCGACCACGACTCCAAATGTAGTGTGGGGAGTCCTCAACTTGCGCTTCGGGGCAACATTCCCCTCGGCGTCGCGGCCAAAGACCGGCATCCAGTTCATGGTGTCGTTGTTGATTCCATAAATATCGCCGGAGACGGGATCAACATAGACGCTGCAGGCATACTCGAGGAACGTCTCCTCCCCTCCGATCATCCTTTTGGGTTCGGTCATGACTGCCTGTGTCGGAGTATTGGAGAGGCGGTCATAGACCACAAGATTTGAAACGTTCTCTTCCGCGATGACAATTTCGTCACGGATGGGATCGACCGCAATCCCGGCAAAACCGAAATAGCTGTCCCTGATAACGGAAATGGGCTCCCGCGTTGCGACCGCCTGCCTGACTTCTTCGCTCGGGCGGGGCGGAGCCTGTGTTGTGGGTTCACCCTGTGGCTGTGGAGGGGCCGAGCCTCCATGAGACGGCACAAAGCCGATCGTAATCAGAAGCACCGGCAGAAAGAGCAGGAGCACTCTCGGTCGGCGCCACGATGATGGGATCCTTCGAGCGGGCATTATTGTTTACCTCCGGTCCTGGCGTAGCAGCGAGATTATTCGTCCAAAGAATAGTAGAGGCATCCGAGCTGGGGCTCAAGCGGAAACGAACGACCCTCAGGCGGGAGTCGTAGCCTGGGGTGGTGATTTCCCGGTATCAACCGACCTCTATTCGGACTTTGCCAGATCACCCGCAAACCATCACGGTTTGGCGGAAACGGGTTCGCGTGAAACCTGGCTTCTAGTGAGGTTGCTCCGGCAGGAGGAAAGGTTCCAGGCTGGGGCTGGCTGTTCGTCGACCTTGTGCCGCAGCTGCGCTCAGTACGGCTTTCGAGCGCCAGCGGGTAAATGGCGATCTGCAGCTATGCCGCCGGCGCCGCACAGCGAAGCGGGCGATGTTAGCTTTTGTACTTTACTAATCATTCTTCATCAAGTGCGAGTATACTGGGCCTGCAAACGAGCATTCACAACTGAACGACACGTTCTGGAGCACTTCCAGTGTCCTCGGTTAGAAATACCGCTACTATGTTTCGGAGTGCACCGGCACCGGATTGTAGGAGCGACGACGAGCTAATGCTCCTACTTTGCCAGGAGGAGCGACGCCCAAGACGGTGCCGTTGGGCCCGAACCCGCAGTGCAGATGGAGCTTTAGCCGGTGCGATGGTTTGAAACCTGAGCGCTGCTGGACAAATATTGAACCAACGATCGCATGCAAAACTGAGGAGGAAATATGCCAGCTACATGGGATGGGATCTTGAAGAACCTACGACCTTTGAATTTAAGCATCTACACACTGATTCTGCTCCTGACGGTGACAGCGGGAACGGCTTCGGCCCAGCTGACAACGGGCACGATTGCGGGGACCATAACCGACGAAACGGGGGCCCTCCTTCCGGGTGTCGATGTCACCCTCACGAACACGGACACCGGAACGACGCGGGATCTGGTCTCGAACGAGGTGGGACGCTACGAAGCCCCTAACCTGCCCGTCGGCACCTATGAAGCGACGGCCGCGCTGCCCGGTTTCGGCACAGCGATCCGACAGGGTGTCGCAGTGACCGTCGGGCGGACGGCCGTCATCGACGTTGTCATGCAAGTGGGCCAGGTGGCCCAGACCATCGAAGTTACGGCCGACGCGGTGATGGTCGAAACGACAGTGGCTACCGTCTCACACCTGATCGACAACGTGGAAGTCGAAAACCTTCCGCTCGTCAACCGCGACCTGACCCAACTCGCTTTTTTGCAACCCGGCATCCTGAAGGTCGGCAGCTCGGGCGACCAGGGCGTGTTCAGCGGGATGGGTGACAAGTTCAGTGTGGCCGGCGCGCGCGGCACGCAAAACCTGTTCCTGCTCGACGGCGTGTCCAATCAGGACTTGTCCGGCAATGCCCAGGGCGTTTCCGGTGCGCTCATGGGCGCCGAGACGGTGCAGGAGCTTCAAATCATCACGAACAACTACTCGGCGGAATACCGAAGCGCCGCGGGCGGCATCGTCAGCGCTGTGACCAAGTCCGGCACGAACGAGTGGCACGGCTCGCTTTTCGAGTTTTTCCGCCATGACGCCCTGAATTCCGAAAACTACTTCGACAAAGAATTCGGGAATCCAAAGCCGCACTTCAGACAGAACCAGTTCGGTGGCTCCGTCGGCGGGCCGATCATACCGAACAAGTTGTTTTTCTTCAGCAGCTATGAGGGGTACCGGCAGAGGAAAGGCGAAACCGTCACCGCGAACGTCCCGAGCGTGAACGCGCGCGCGGGGAGGTTGGCCGATGGCACCATCGTTGACATCAACCCTGTCGTGCTGCCCTACCTGGATCTCTGGCCGGTACCCGGGCAGGGAAACCAGATTGTCGAGGACCTCGGCGACCGGACGCTGATTGCCGGCACGCAAAACGAGCCCGCGAACAACAACTTCTTTGTCACTAAGATTGACTACGAGGTCAATGCCGATAACAGGCTCTCGGGAACCTACAACTTCGACAAGGGAGATCGATCGCCCTTTGGCCTTCTTGGGACTACGAACGCGCAGGGAACGACCAGCCAAAAGCACCTGCTCGGAGCCAAGTGGACGACGGTCCTCTCCAGCGCCTCGGTCAACGAATTCAACTTCAGCTACAGCGACAGTGAGCCCGGGGGCGCCATCGTACTGAGCGACTTCGATTGGGAATCACGGGGACTGCTGTTCCGCGCGGAGCGGACGCGGATGGGCCAGATTGGGATCAGCGGTGGCATCAGCAGCATTGGCTACCGCGTGGACCCATCATATTACCGGCAGCAGTCCTACACTCTAAAGGACGGCTTTTCCACGATCCGGGGTGACCATTCGTTTCGGGTGGGGGGCGAGTGGACGTATTTCAACTACAACATGCGTTCCTGCAGTCGTGGCTGCAACGGCATCTTTAGCTTCAGGAGCATGGAGCATTTCCTGGAGGGCATTCCGCGGCGATTCGAGGTGCAGCTCCCGGAAGGGGGCAACCGGAGCCGCGATATGGGCCAGCACCTTCTGGGGTTATACTTCCAGGATAACTGGCGGGCCACGGACTCGCTCACGTTGAATTTAGGCGTGCGTTACGAAACGGCCAGCGTCCCCACCGAAGTGGATAACAAATTCTCCAATCTGGAGAATTTCTTCGCCGAGGAGGTCACCCTGGGCGTTCTCTATAACAATCCAACAAAGAAAGCTTTCAGTCCGCGTATCGGGATCGTGTGGGCGCCGAGTCAGAGAACATCGATCCGTACCGGCTTCGGTATATTCTACGAGCACCCCATGCTGTACAACATCCGGACAGCGCTGCAGGAGCTGCCGCCTTTCAACCTAGTGGGCCGCATCGATGACCGCCGTATCCGGGCGAGCATCGGTGAGGAGATCGACTTCCCCAATGCCTTCTTTACACAGATCGACGAGGCGCGCGCCCGGACGAACATCCGCACTTTCCAGAAGGAGCTGGACCTGACGTATATTTACCGCTGGAACCTTACACTACAGCAACAGTTTGGGAACGACTGGATGGCATCGGCGGAATATACGGGATCGCGCGGCCTGCATCTCTGGAACCAGTCATCCGGGAACCTCAACCGATGGGAGGGTTGGCCGGAACAGCCGCCGCCAGGCACGGACAAGTTCTTCCCCGAGGGCAGCGATTCAATTAATCCGAACTTTGGAGAAATGCGGTTCCAAAGCACTGCCGGCAACACCTACTTCCACGGTGGAGCCTTTTCGCTCCAATACCGGCCGACTTCGGGGCCTCAGTTCAGCGCGGCTTATAACTATTCGAAGGCCATTGACGACGGTTCCGGCGTCACCAGCGGTGGCGATGAACTGCAGCAGTCCCAGCGTGGCATGTATCTCTGGGATTTTGACAAAAAACGAGGCCTGTCATCCTTTGACATTCGGAACTCGTTCACGATGAATGGCACGTACGTGCTTCCGTTTGGCGACCAGCTGACCGGTCCCGCGGGCGTGATCGGCCGGGGTTGGCAGATCAATGGCGTGGCGACGTTGTCGGATGGGTATCCCGTGTCTGTGCGCGAATCCAGCAATGATCAGGAAGATCGCATCGGCGATGATTCTGATTTGCGGCCGGACCTGATTCCCGGCGGGCACACGAATTCGACCGGCGATCCCAACCGTTGGGTCGATATCTCGCAGTTCACACCGACGAGGCTCGGATACTTCGGCAATCTGGGGCGTAACACGGTGACCGGTCCGGGTCTGGCGAACGTGGATCTCTCGTTCTTCAAGAACACCGATCTCTCTGAGAGCACCAGCCTCCAGTTCCGGGTCGAGACGTTCAACCTGTTCAACCGCAACAACTTCGCAGAACCCGATGACATGAACGCCTTCAGAGACGGGGAGGTGAATCCAAGGTTCGCCCAGATCACCCGAACGCGGACACCCGCGCGGTCGATTCAGCTGGGGCTGAGGTTCACCTTTTAGCAGAAAGGGTAAGGGCGCTCCAGAGCGCCCTTACCCCAAAACGCAAGCCTGGCAACCCTTGAAAGGCCGGACAGTCCGTGCTCTCGACTTTTCAAATGCGGATCTCTGCGCCACCGGATCGACGCCCAATGAGCTTCTGTTCTGTTGGGGGTGAATGACCCACTCCCTTGAACTGATGGTTGGGTCGGCCGACGACCGAGGAACGGTTGTTGCCTCACATCGTCGACGGCGTGGGCTGGATGACACGATTCATTCTATTTAGCGGCGTAGCAGGCCAGTCTTCTTCAGGGACACTGCGATTTTTCTCTACACACGGAGAGCCGCTGATCCTGGATCTTCTGTAGTCAAGTAGCTGGAGTTGACTCAAAGAACTTGCCGAACGGGTTCCCGTGCCGTAGGGTGTCGCTGACTGTGGCTGTTGAACTCACGGAAACTTCTCCCAATAGTTCCTCGATCGGCCCGTAGTATTTCCACGCTATATGAGGGGGCACCCCTTTGTCGGCTGTTGTCAGGAGGAAAATCTCATGACAACAACCGGTTCAACTAATCACGTTTTTCTCTATGTCCCGCATTCTTCGCCTCTTCATTTCATGTCGTCGATCCCATGCTCCTAGCGCGATACACTGGAATCATCGCATATCCACACCTTCTTCACTGTCAAGAGGCTTCTTATTTCGCCTATGCGCTTGACTTCGATTGTCGGCCCTCTGATAATCGCGCCAATATTCAAGTACATAATGGTTCTCCCATTGGAGGTTGAGCAATGGCCAAAATTTTTCGCGACGGGATAGGTTGGCGACTTCAGCTCGTCTTAGCGGGATTGATCGTCTGGGTGGCTCAAGCCGTTCTAATCGATAGCGGCGACATTTCCGGGGTTGCCTCTGCGGCCGTGACGGCGGTGCAGGGCCAGGAGGACAGAACGCCGGTGGTGATTGAGCGACCTCCGCTGCGTTTCATCCGAGATCCGAATCCGGCGTTCAGCGCCGTGGCGGTCAATTCCGAAAGCAACATGCTGGTGGTCACGGACGAGAATTTGTTTCAGATCCTGGAGTATGACAGTCGCGAAAATACGCCGCCTCAAGCCCGATTCACAGAACCCCGACGCGTCATTTCGGGAACCAGCACAAAAGCCGAAATGATGTGTGCGGTCTACATTGATCCGGTGACCCTGGACATCTATGTGCTCAACAATGATACGCAGCGTTGGTTGCCGGTTTTTTCGACAGACGCCCGGGGCAACGTTGAGCCGGATCGGTTCCTGGCAAGCATTCGGGGATTCTCCGTTGCCGCGGACGAAGAACGGCAGGAGTTGTTCGTCGTGAATCAGAGCGGTTACGTGCATGTGTTCCGCAAGCAGGCCGAAGGTGAAGAACAACCACTTCGGACTCTCGAAGGGCCGGATACGCAACTGGAAGATCCGCACGGGATTGCCCTGGACACGACAAACAATCTCATGTACGTGAGCAATTTCGGCAATGCTCAAAACCGGAATCCGGAGACCGGTGAAACCTATGGCAGCTTTGAGCTGCCATCGATCAGCGTGTATCCCTTGAACGCTTCAGGAAATACGGCACCTCTTCGGACTATCCAAGGACCTCGAACGTTAATGAATTGGCCTTCACACATGGCACTGCACGTTGAAAGGCAGGAACTGTTTGTGGCCAATGATGCCGACAGCTCCATACTGGTATTCAACGCCTCGGCCGAAGGCGATGTGGCTCCGATCCGCGTCATCGCGGGACCCAATACCGGAATCCAACATCCTCCTGGTATTGCGCTGGATGAACGACTGGACGAGTTGTTTGTGGCGAGCATGGGCACCCCCTCGGTGACGGTTTTCCCGGTGACGGCCAATGGGGATGTCGAACCCATTAGAACGATTCGAGGAGCGCCAGTAGGGACGGAGAGCCTCATGATCGGCAATCCCGGAGCCGTTGGCTACGACAGCAGACGGGGAGAGATCCTGGTGCCCAACTGAGTGGCGCATCCGCAGATTGCGATGTTCGCCAGGTTGGCGGACGGAGGAGAAACACCGGTCCGAACACTCTATGGACAGGCCAGCAGGCTGTCCCGCACCATGCATGACGTACGCTACGACGCGATCAACGATGAAATCGTTGTACCGGTCCCATATGGAGAGGCCATACTGACGTTCGCCGGAGGAGCCGATGGACAGGAGTCGCCTATTCGCACTATCCAGGGCCCCAGAACCGGGCAGATCAGCGACCGGCTGGACGTGGACAACATTCACGATGAGATTTTCACCTACACCAACGACAGTATTAAGGTCTATCCGCGCGAAGCCAACGGTGACGTTGCACCGATTCGAGTGATCAAGGGTCCGGACACCGGGTTGGGGAGACTTCATGCGATTGCCGTGGATCCGATCAACGATATTCTGGTCGTCGGAACACAGAGCAACTTCGGAACCTATAGTGCCAGCATAGGGAGAAGTGACTCAGAGACAGGCGCAATCCTGGTGTTTAACCGGACGGACGATGGAAACGTAGCGCCACGGGCTGTTATCCGCGGTCCGAAGTCGGAAATTATCCGGATCAACCAGATGCAAACCTATCCCCAGCGGAGGCTGATCATTGCCGCGATGCCAGGGATTCAAGATCAAATGGAACCGGAGGAAGCGTTTATAGGCGTCTGGAGTTACGATGATAACGGGGATGTTCCTCCGATCTGGAAAATCCCTGTGGGTCCTACAACCCAGCTCAAGAAGCCTTTCGGAGTGGTTCTGAACCCGGACGATCAGGAAGTGATCGTCTCCGACATGCGCAATCAGGGTGTTCTGGTGTTTTCAGTACCTGAGATCTTCTGAGAACCGATACTCCTTAAGCCGGTGGGCGGATCCGAATACTGGAGGGTACTGTAAATTTAACTGGCGCAAGGCAGAAAGAGGCCGGGAAGGCAAACCTCACGCTGCAGTTACGGCTGCCCACGTCGAGAAGGATTGTGCGCGCAACATTCGATATTGAGCCGACCTGAGTCGGTGTCGTGCCAGTCTAAAGAGATTCTGAACGACTCCGTGAACGTGAAAGAAGCGCGGAGCCTGATCCGGCGACTTGAAGCATCGCATCTGTCGCTCGCGTTGTCGAGTTGGCTGGTGTGACACCTCGGCCCGATTGTTCGCATATTGGCGGGTATCATGGGTGACCAGGGGCGTGAGTTCGCGATGTGCGACACGGTAGCTGCCCAGCTTGTCGGTCACCGGACGGAATGGTTCCTTTCGCTGATGCTTTAACGGCTTCCGAAAGAATCTCCGCGCCGCACGCCCATCCCGACGGGGCTGTACGAGAATATCGATCACATCACCGTCTTGATCCACGGCACGCCAGAGATATTGCCTTTCGCCGTTAATCGTGACGAAGACCTCGTCCAGGTGCCATGTGTCACCGAGACGGCCCTGGCGTCGTTTCAATCGACGCGCATACTGAGCTCCGAACTTGACGGACCGCTGGCGGATCGATTCGTAGGTCACGTTCACACCGCGCTCGGCGAGCAGATCCTCGACATCCCGGAAACTCAGACTGAATCGGTAGTAGAGCCAGACAGCATGGCTGATAATCTCTGGAGGAAATCGGTGCCTGATGTAGCGGGATCGTCGCGCCTTCATCCCGTCAGTCTGCACGCTGGGGACTTAGCCTGACAATGCCCTGGCAATGTATAATACCGTTCGGTTCCGCGTCCCGAAGTTTGGAGTTCACAGGCTGGAAGCCTATGTTACGGCGCACGAGGCCAACAAGGATGATCCGGTAGGAATTGGTCGGATATGAATTCACGGAGAATCAGACATGTTTGAGACACCGAAAACGAACTGCACCTCGATATGGACGGTGCTAGGTATCACGATCGTCAGCCTGTCCCTGGTACTACTTTCGTCGGCCTTGGACCCAGAGAAGGGGCAGCCCGGCAACGAGGCCGGGTTCAACGGCTATCAGCCGCTGTCGGAAGCGTGGGTCGGTAGCGCTAGCGCCACTTCGGCTGCCGCAGCGGGTCAGAGGCAGGCTGGACTCCTCATGGCGGGATTTGGGGGCGCCCGGGCGTTCCCACTGCAGGAACCATCTCGGACGGTGCGGCTCCGAAGGGATCCTGTACGGGTTATCCGAGATTCGAGTCCCAGCTTTAGCGGCGTCTCCGTGGACGCGGACCGCAACGAGGTGGTGGCGGCCGACGAAAACCTGCACCAGATCCTGGTGTACGACCGAACGGCGAATACGCCGCCCAATGCGGCGTTTACCGAACCCAAGCGGATCTTGGGTGGAGACCAAACGGGGATTGAGTTCGTGTGCGGTCTATATGTCGACCCGCTCTCGGGAGACATTTACGCCACCCATGCCGATACCGCCGCTAAGATGCTGGTTTTTTCCCGCGATCAGGAAGGAAATGTGCCGCCTGCGCGCCAACTGAACACGGGTTATTCGACCCGAGGGCGTGGAATCGCCGTGGATGATGAAAATCAGGAGCTCTTCCTGACCAGCCAGCACAACAGCGCAGTTGTGGTGTTCCGCAAGCAGGCCTCAGGGGATGAGCCGCCCGTGCGGTTGCTGCAAGGTGACCGAACCCGTCTGGCCAACCCTCACGGGATCGCCGTCGACAAAGGGCTTGACCTGATCTATGTAACGAACCACGGGCACGTGTCTAGCAGATCGGCTGAAGGAGCCGATGCGAGTGAGCTGGAGCCGACTCGACCGTTGGGACGCAACATGGCGGTGCCCGGGTCGGGGAGATTTTTGCCTCCGGCCATCACAGTCCACAATCGCTCCGCCAGCGGCGATACACCGCCACTGCGAGTCATCGAAGGACCGAAGACACAGTTGAACTGGCCCTCTGGGATCGGTGTGGATGAGCGTCGCGGCGAGTTGTATGTTGCCAACGACACCGGGCAATCAATCCTGGTGTTCAACTCCGACGCGGATGGCGATGTGGCGCCAATTCGAGTGTTGAAGGGGCCCCAAACGATGCTGGACAGCCCCGTCGGTTTGTTTCTGGACATCAAGAACGACGAGCTCTGGGTAGCCAACTACGGTAATAATTCGCTGACCGTTTTCGAACTGGGGGTCGAAGGTGACACTCCCCCCCTTCGCATGATCCGCAGCGCCCCGGCGGGGCAAAGGGCCTTGATGATCGGCAATCCGGGAGCTCTGGCCTACGACACGAGGAGAGAGGCTATTCTAGTGCCGAACTGAGTGGCCCACCCGCAAATTGCGGCTTTCGCCAGGTTGGCGGATGGAGCAGCTGCCCCGACGCGCAGAATTGAAGGACAGTCGACACTACTGGGCCGAACGATGCACGGCATCGAATACGATGAGGTTAACGACGAGGTTGTGGTGCCGCAACAATTTGCCCAGGCGATCATGACGTTTCCGGGCGGAGCCGATGGAGCAGAGCCTCCGCTGCGAGTGATTCAAGGCAGCCGGACTCAGCTGCGTCGGCCCGACAAGATGGTGGTCGATCCGGTTAACAACGAAATCCTGGTTCCCGACTCAGGTAGAATCCTGGTCTTCCCGCGGGAGGCGAATGGCAATGTGGCGCCGATTCGTATTCTGGAGGGAGCCCAGGGGCAGGTTGCGGTCGATACCCTCAACGATCTGCTCGTCACTGGGGGCAACCGCGGCATATTCATCTTTGAGCGTACTGCCGAAGGCAATGCGCAGCCCCTCAGGTCCATCCGGGGGGCGAGGGCGGAGCTGTCCGGTCTCAGAGCGCTTCGTGTTTTCCCACCGCGCGGCTTGATTTTTGCGGCCATCCGAGGACCGGACGACACGGCGCCTCATGTGGGCGTCTGGGACATCCACGAAGACGATGGCAACATTGAACCGCGCTGGACTTTTGCCGGACCCGGCGAGGTACTGGTTAAGCCCTTTGGCATGGCGCTGGACCCGAAGAACCAGACGGTCATAGTGTCCGACATGAAGGAGAACGCAGTGTTGAGTTTCCACGTGCCGGAGCTGTTCTAGGAGTTTCCGGCCGGTCCCGCCTGACTGCCAGATAATCAAGGGGGGCATGAGTTCGTACCCATCGCTGGGGTGGCGAACTCATTGTTCCCCTTACACATCGGCTTCTAGCCCCTCTCGCCACTAACCTAAGCAAAGATGTTTGAAATTTGGTCCGGTCGTAGCGCTGCCATCCTGGCTGCAACCGGCAACCCAGAGCCAATGGCATGCCATGGCGCTAGCAGCACAAGCGCTGAACCCGGATTGACATAACACCCATACGACGACACTGACAGCGCTGCCATAGTCGTCAGACCGCGCTTAAACCGCTTACCCGCTGGGGACGCGCCGATCCGCCGAATGACGTGTACGTTCCGGAACACCGCTGTAAAATGAATGCATGGGCCCACGATCGCTGTTGCTTAGATTTCTGGTCGCAGCCTGCATTCTGCTGCCTCTAGTCGAATCGATAGCGGAACAGACACCGCAGGTCAGAGAAAAAACGCGTCTCGAAGAAGTCGAATGGCAACTTTACAAACTCGTGAACGGCGAGCGCGTGCGTGAGGGACTCACCCCATTGCTAGAGGAGCGGATGCTCGTCGAGATCGCCGGTGATCACACGATGGACATGCTGGAGAGGGACTTCTTCGCCCATGAAAATCCAGATGGTGACGGGCCGGCGGAACGGGTTGGTCGAAAACACCGCACAATTGTAGGCGGCGTTACAGAGAATATATGGACTAGAATCCGGACAGAAGACACAGATTCAGCTGCGTTGGCGGCAGAAGTCATGTATGGACTGATGAACAGTCCCGGACATCGAAGAAACATCCTCACGCCCGAACTGACCCATATGGGGTTCGGTGTTTACTCCTCGAGTGGACTGGCCGGGTTGAAGAAGAAAGTGATGGCGACGCAACTCTTCGGCGCGATCCGTGGATATATCGACAAGCCCGTGCCGGAAAGCTTTTCGCGGAATCAGACCGTACGGTTCAGATTGCGGAATCTGGACGGAGGTGGATCAGCCGCCCGTTATTACGATCTGTGGTCGGTTGAGGATCAACGGCCGGTGATCAGGCCAACCCGCATCGACCTATCGAAAATAGAGGTGCCCAGCGGAACCTATCAGTTGCGCTTCCTCTTCGACAGCCCTATTAGGGGCCAACTCGAGGCTATCTCCGCACCCTACGTGACGATCCGCTAGCAGAACCCTGTCGTCCAGCCGCGCGACGGCCTGCCTCCGCGCCGGGTTGACATAACACCCATACGACGACAATGTCAGTGCCGCCAGAGTCGTTGGTACCTGCTTAAAATGCCTATCCGCCATCCTGCTAAAGGCTTTACTCCCAAATCTCACGTAACCACGGGACCGCCTGCTGCAATGCATCTTGGAAGCGGTGGGTTTCGTAATGCGTGATGCCGGAAAGCGTGATCAGCGTCGCGTCCGCACCGGCGTTCTGAAGTTCCGCGATTCGTGCCTCAGTTGGCTCAAAAGGTGCAACTTGGTCGTCGTGGGAATGAATAGCCAATACCGGAAGCTGCCACCCGGCGGCTGATGCAGGCGGTCTGCCGGCGATAGGAATTGCCGCGCTGAAGCGTTCCGGGAAACTCTGCGCAAAATGCCAGGAGCCTGCGCCGCCCATGCTGAAGCCGGTAACTGCAATCTTTTCCTCGTCGATTGCATAATGGTCCAAGACCGTGTCGAGCAACGCGTTCACAGCGACCTCGTTTTCGGGGGTGGTCCAATTGCCTCCCACCGAATCCGGCGCGACGATAATGGCGCCGAGTTCGCTAAGCGCCGGACCAATCAGAATTTGCAGTACGCTCGCACCCGCGCCTGTCGGGTTTCCTCCGAAGTGCAATGCAAGAATGAGAGGGACGGGCGTCGAGGGAGAATAGCTATCCGGAACGAGGATCGCGTAGTTGATTACGGGCCCATCCGCACGCGGCAAAGTCAGACGATGAAATCCCGGAGAAAGAGTGGAGGGATCGCTAGCATCCTGCGCCGCTGCGGCGACCGGCAACAACCATAGGATCGAATACGCCATGAGCGTTCTAAGACGGCAAAATCGCCGAAGTCTCTCAATCGACATTATCGTTATTCCTCAATTCGAGAAGGGCTGACACTGAATGTATCATAAGGCCGGCGAACGTTTGAGCCTATCTCATCCGTAATTGGAACAAGCTAGAGATATTGCAGTGTGGCGCCAATGTCTGGATTCTGGGGTAATGCGGACTCTCGCGCGGATAAGCGGAATGAGCAGGGTCTGACGACGCTGCCGTGACGAAATTCCTTCCCGGCTACGACGCATCGTTGGTAATATGGCGCACTCGTCAACAGGCAACATGTAAGGAGTCCGGTATGAGAAAACTGATTGTTCCCCTCGTACTTTGCATCTTTTCAGTTACAGGCGTGGCCCAGGTCCAATGGAACGACATGTCCCTAAGCCCCGGCACCTTTTCTGATGCCACCACTCCCTACAAGCAGAGCGATTATGAAATCCTGGTCCCGACGGGCGTAGGCCTAGAGTTCAAACTGAGCATGAAGGCCGGCGATTTCATGGTGTATTCCTGGACGTCCGACGTGACGGACCCGGCTCTGCTGGACGTGGAATTCCACGGTCATACCGAGCCCGTTGACGGCCAGGGCGACCTGATGTTCTACAAGGTGCACAACGAAGGCCGCGAAAGCGGCACGCTGAAGGCGCCGTTTGACGGAATACATGGCTGGTACCTCAACAACCGCAGCGACAGGGACGTCGTGGTGAAGCTCACTGCGAGCGGTTTTTTCGAAGACGTCGAGTAAACCGTCTCTGTGCCCTATGAATGGTGTCGGGATCGCTAGCCGTACGCCAGTTCGGAAGTAAGCCGATCCGGGCCGGCTCCGCGTATTATTCGCCCTCCTCTGATGCACACCGTGCGCGGTGATTTCGATAACGTAAAAAGGACCCACCTAACGGGGTCGTGATCGAGCAAAAAGGACCCACCCCTGATAGCCTCCCGAGGCGTGCCCGGATGAACCGGCATGTCGGATGGGAGGACAAGGAGTTGTTAGGGATGGATCAGTACGAGATGGTCAGAACCGCACATCGTGTGTACAAGAAAAGCATTCGACGGATTTCCCGGGAAACGGGTCACACACGGCGGACGATCCGGAAGGTGTTGGCCGGGCAGGAGCCCAAGTATCGGCGTGAGAAGGAACCGGCCTGTCCGGTGATGGACCCGGTCGCGGGGGTCGTGGATAGTTGGCTCAAGACCGATCGGGAACAACCGGTCAAGCAACGGCACACCGCGCACCGGATCTGGCAGCGCCTAGTGGAGGAGTGTGACTTCACCGGAGCCGAACCGACCGTGCGCCGCTGGGTCCGGGAGCGGAAAGTGCGTTTGGGACTGAACCGGCCGGCGGCGGTGGTGCCGTTGGATCCGGAGCAGGCGCGGGAAGCCGAGGTGGACTGGGGCACGGCCTGGGTCCGGATGGGCGGCGAAGACCGGCAGGTAAAACTGTTCTGCATGCGGTCCCGGTACTCGGGCAAAGCCTTTGTACGCGCCTATCCGTGGGAGCGGCAGGAAATGTTCCTGGACGGGCATATCCGGGCATTTGACTGGTACGGTGGCGTGTTTCCAACCCTGGTCTTCGACAACCTGAAGACGGCGGTGAAACGGATTCTGTGCGGGAAAGCGCGGGTGGAGCAGGCGCGGTTCACCTCGCTTCGAGCCCACTACACGTTTGAAGCGCGATTCTGCAATCCGGCCCAGGGCCGGGAGAAAGGGGGCGTGGAGGGCCTGGTCGGCTTTGCGCGGCGGAACTTCCTGGTGCCGGTCCCCAAGGTCACCGACTTCGACGATCTGAACCATCAACTGCTGGAGCGGTGCCTGTCCGATGGCCAACGGCGGATTGGTGGCCGGGCCGATAATCGCACGATCGATGAACGGCACGCCGGAGAGCGGGAGCATCTACTGGCATTGCCCGACACCCCATTCGAGAACACGAAGGTCGTCGGAGTACGCATCAGCGCGTACCAAACCGCGCAAGTGGAGGGGAACCGCTACTCGGTACCGACCGCCTATGTGGGCCGCCGGCTCTGGGCCCATATCGGGTGCGACCGGGTGAGCTTCTACGCCGACCAGAAGAAAGTGGCCGAACATGCGCGTGCGTTCGGTCATAGCCGGTGGCAGATCGATCCCTTGCACTACCTGGAGCTGATCCGCCGGAGAGTGGGAGCGTTTGAGAGTGCCCGGCCGATCCGGCAGTGGCGGCCCCAGTGGCCGGCGCATTACGAAACGTTGCTGCGGCGGCTGCGGGAACGGCACGGGTACAGCCGCGGCACGCGGGAGTTTATCAGCATCCTGCAGTTCCACCAGCACTGGGCTCTGGACCGGGTCTCGGCGGCCATCGAACACGCTCTCGATGCGCACTGCTACGAATCCGACGCGGTCCGGCACATTCTGATCCGTGCCGGGAGTTCCAGCCAGGCCCATGCGCCCCTGGAGCCGGGGTTGATGCCCGGCATCACGGACCTGACGATCGCCGCCTCCGATCTGGATCAATACGATCGCCTGTTGGCCGGAGGTATGCGATGACGCCGGGCCAGGAGATCGTCCTCGACGATGTGTTGCGGCAACTCCGGCTTCCGGCCATGGTACGGGAATGGCGGGAACACGCCCGGCAGGCCAAAGAAGCGGGCGAGGGCTACGCCGGCTTTCTTGTGGCTTTGGCCAGCCGTGAGCTGGAACAGCGGCAAGCCAATCAGGTGCAGCGCCGGCTGCGCGCCGCCCGGTTTCCGCTGCCGAAGACCCTCGAGACGACCGATCTGAAGAAGTGGCCGGCACTGGATGCGGTCGAGATCCGCGACTATGCCGAGTGCGGCTACATCACCCGGCGCGAAAACGTCGTGCTGTTGGGCAAGCACGGCACCGGCAAGACCCATGCCGCGACGGTGCTGGGAGTGGAGGCCTGCCGGCGGGGCTACCGGGTCGGGTTCACCACAGCCGCCGGATTGGTCAATACACTGATCGAGTCCCGTGAGGAACGGCAGTTGCAGCGGCACCTGGCCAAGCTGTCCCGCCTCGAGCTGCTCATCATCGACGAGGTGGGCTATATCCCGTTCTCGGCCGAGGGAGCGCAACTGTTGTTTCAGGTCTTCTCGGATCGTTACGAGAAAGGTTCGGTGATCGTCACTTCGAACCTGCCGTTCGCGCAGTGGACCAACGTCTTCGGTGACGCCACCCTGACGGCCGCCCTGCTGGACCGGCTCACCCATCACTGCTCGATTCACCAGTTCGATTGGGAAAGCATCCGGTTCACTGAAAGTCTGGGCGCCGCCAGCAAACGGAAGAAGAAACCCCGCGTCGCCAGAAAGTCCGCGTGAAAAACGCGGTCGCGCTGGGCTGTGGAAAGTGCCACCCCTATGGAAACCCGCTACAAAGCCCGCGGGTTCTCACAGCGGCTTGGAAGCCTCCGGCTCCCACTCTTTCCACAGCCCCGGCGGCGGTATTACTTACGAACCATTAACCTGGAGGTGGGTCCCTTTTACTCGATCACGGTGGGCTCTTTTTACGTTGTCAAAGCGACGCGGGACACCAAGCCCAGCCGGGAAGTTGCCATCAAGACCCACACCTCACTCCATGCCGCCTTTGCCGATGGCTGGGAGGATTTCGTAGTGCCCGAGTTGGGTGCCGGATTCCATGTCTAAAGTGTGTTGCTGATTGAACCGTGAAAAACTTCGTAAAATATACTAGAGGAGTGGGTTAGGCGCTATTACATTCTCAGGTTCTGAGAAACGACATTCTTGATGAGATGGACTCCTCCTTGTGACTTAGTCGGCATCTCGGAATGACCCCGATAAAACGGACAGTTCAGTTAGGGTCGTTTAGCGCGGATTCGTAGTCTGCAGGGCTGATGTCGCCCAGCAGCGAATGCCGGCGCTTGCGGTTATAGAAGACCTCAATGTATTCAAACAAATCGTGTCGCGCTTCAGACCGGGTGCTATACCGTCGACGGTAGACGCGTTCCGTCTTCAGAGTGGCGAAGAAGCTTTCCACACACGCGTTGTCGTAACAGTTGCCCCGGCCACTCATCGAACTTCGGATTCCATGATCTGAGACATACTTACGCCAGCCTCATGCTCCAGCAGCGCGAGAGTATTACCTATGTCAAGGAGCAGATGGGGCACCATTCAATCCAGATTACCGTGGATCTGTATGGGCACCTGATTCCGGGAGCGAACCGAGCGGCGGTGAATCGACTGGAAAGCTCACTCCTCCAGCCTGCGACGAAAATGGCAGGAGCGTCGAAGTAAAGGTACCTCGTGGTCTACCCATCCAAATTAACAGCGCAACTTTTGGCGATCAGTTTGAGCCGGAGTCAGAAGACCAATGAAGCCGGAGGTCCCCACAAGGGAAATTAGCGGAAGTTACATAGAGGCGTTAAACCTTTTAAAATGAGTAACTGGGAGGCAGGGATTCGAACCCCGACAGGCAGAGTCAGAGTCTGCAGTCCTACCATTAGACGACCTCCCAGAGCTTGCTGAAGCTGTTCGAGCATCGTAGCACCCGAAGAAAACTCTTTTCAAGCCGCCCTATGGTGGTCCGGTGCTCGGCCGTATGTGCGACTAATCTTCGTCCTCTTCTTCGCTATCGTCGTCCTCAGCCTCGACCTCGTCTATGTTAAAAACCTGGTAGCCCTCAGCGAGTAGCTCGATGTCGAACATGATCTCGTCGCCGACTTCAAGGTCGCCGCTCAGGGCCTCTTCGGTCACGGGGAAAGCCATTGTCATACCAGCCATGAAGCCGGGGATCGTCTCGTGCTGGATGACGAGTTGGCTCTGGCCGACTTCCTGTATGACGCCGTGCCCCACGAACGGGCTTTCGCGAGTCCCGTTTGGGGCTGCGGGTGGAGTTTCAGCTGAGGCTTCGGGAGTGGGGGCCGGTTCGGGTTCGGCCGGCGCACAGGAGACCACGAGGGCCGTAGAAATAACTGCAAACGCAAGAAACTTCAAGAAACACCTCCAGTGTTGAATCCGTCGGCATTATAGCGTGTTTGGCTGTTCGGAGCGTCTTTCCCGCATATGCTGCATAATTCGGTTGTGCCTGTTGCAGATACCGGAGTGGCTGGCCCGACGCCCGGGTGATCGACAGGCGGCATGCAGATATAGGCCCAGGCTCGGGAGCCAGATTAAACCATGCGAAAATTGATCAGAGACGCCGTCCACGGTGACATCGAACTGGGTGCGCTGGAAATGGAGTTGATCGATACACCCGAGTTCCAGCGGCTCCGGGGGATCAAACAGTTGGGCACGGCCTATCTGATCTATCCATCGGCGATGCACACCCGGTTTGAACACTCTGTCGGAACGGCCTGGATGGCCCATCGCCTGATCGAAGCCGTCCGTAGAAACGTGTCCGTTTCTGATGCCGAGGAAGGTGTCATTCGCGCTGCTGCTCTACTTCACGACATCACACATATTCCTTTTGGCCACACGCTGGAGGATGAACGGCGTGTTCTGCCTCGCCATGATCAGGACGCAGACCGGTTTACCTATTTCTTGGAAGACTCTTCGGTCGGAGACGTTCTCCGAAAGCACGGCGTAATTGATGCCGTGCTTGCGATTCTCTCCGGGACGGCGGGATTTGCTTCCGACATCGTCAGTGGGGCGATCAGCGCCGATCTGCTGGACTATCTTCGGCGCGATACGTATTTCTGCGGGCTGTCGCAGCACTACGACGATCGCATCTTTCAGTCCTTCGATGAAGAAGACGGGCGCCTGATCGTGCGGCTGGAAAAGCATGGGATGCTGCGCCGAGACGCACTTTCGGAAATCGTCAACCTGCTGAGAATTCGTTACACGCTTTCAGAGCGGGTCTATTTTCATCACACGAAACTCGCATCCGGAGCGATGATTTCGAAGGCGGTCGAACTGGCTCTTGCCGATGGCTTCGACGCAGTTCGCCTGAGGACGCTCAAAGACGACACCTTGCTCGGGTTGTTGCGTCAGGATTTCCCAAAACATGTGGGAATCGGCCACATCCTGGACCGATATGAAACGCGGAAGCTGTACAAGCCCTGCTACCTGCTGACGGTGTCTGTAGGTGACGAAAAACAACGGGGTCTCGAACGGCGCTTTCATTTCAGTCCTTCGGAACGAGAAACAGCCGAGCGTAGGATTGCGGCGTCGGCCCGGCTCCATCCCCACCAGGTGATCGTTTACTGTCCGTCGCTCGGGATGTCGCTTCCCGAAGCTGAAGTTCCAGCACGGCTGGACGGCGACCAAATCCAGCCGCTCTCAGGAGCGAACAACGCGGAGATACGGATACTTAAGGAGAAACACAGAGCTCTTTGGAAATTTCTGGTCCTGATTGACCGATCGGCCTGGGATTCGAGTGAAGCCGTAAGGTCAGCCTCAGACGAATATTTCGGTGTCGCTGCGAAGTGAGTCCCGTTCGATGGATGAGTGCTATATTGGAGTGGCTTCCGGGCAAGTCATGATTTCCTCGACTTTTTTCTTTTTGTTTTCTCAGCTGGCCGTCGGCATGCTGTGGACATTGCTGTTTATCTCTCCCCGGGTCATCGGGAACAGTTTCTTTAAGTTTGCCAGCCAGACGGCGGCGATATTGATGGGTGTGACGCTCGGTTTCGATTTTCTATTTGCTTCGCCTGTCCGCGAGAGCGCGTGGCCGGTCATTCTGCTCCTGTTTTCAGCGATTCTGACCGGTGTCTACAACCGTACGGTCCACATTGAAAAATATCAACCTGCGATGGTCTTACTGGTCCTCGCAACAGCAATCGGTTTGGTCTCCATCACGATGGATTCGCTCGCGTTCACCCTGTTGATGGAGCTCGGGGGGTGGGAGCACTGGGTTCTGGTGTTGAATCACCTTGGTGCGACGGCCCTACTCGGATCGGTCATGCTCGCAATGGTTTTTGGACACTGGTATCTGATTGTGCCAAAGCTGTCTATCGATCCGTTGAGGCTCTTGACGAAGGTGTATATGGGCGCGATCGCGTTTCGAGTCGTGACCATTGTTTCGAGCCTGGTCGTGCTCGAAATACAACAGGATGTTACGCTCGGGAATATTGTCTCAGAGCTGTTTGTGCGTCAGGGTTTGTTCTTTTGGCCCCGTGTGATGTTTGGTGTTATCGCGCCGGTCGTGCTTGGCGGAATGATTTGGAGTACCGTGAAGCTCGGGCATACGCAGGCGGCGACGGGCTTGCTGTACGTGGCGGTCGTGGCTGTCCTCTTCGGGGAATTTTTCTCCAAGTTCCTGCTTTTTTCTCTAAGCCTGCCTCTCTAGTAGGACCCTCACAAGACGCATCAAAAAAGACGGCCGATGGGCCGCCTTTTCTATGTCATTGTGGGGTCGGGTTTGCCTAGAAGACTTCCGCGACTTCCTCGGAACCTATCAAGTCGATTACGTCCTGCTCGATCAATTCCTTCTTTCCTGTCTTCATTCCCAGGTACTTCTTATAAATCTTCCAATCCGGACTGACAACGAATGTCGTTGGGAAGCCGATGAGTCCGCCGAAGCCGGTCACAACTTCTTCGTCACCCATGACCACTGGATACTCGATTCCAAGACGCTCAATAAAGGGTTCGACGTCTTCAAACGATCCGGATTCAACCGTAATGCCTAACATCGCGAACTTGTCGGAGTCTTGTTCCACGTGCAGGGTGTTGAAGTTCGGAATCTCTTCGATACAGGGACTGCACCAGGTTGCCCAGAAATCCACCACCAACACCTTGCCTTTGAGTTCTTCGGAATTCAACGTTCCTCCTGCCAGGGAGGCAAGGTCGAAGTCCGGTGCGGACTGCAGATTCGCTGTGGAACCGGGGCCTCCGGCAGGCGCTGAACCGTCGAGGGCTGATTCCGGCATCTCAAACGTGCATGCTGCCAGGCTGACAGAAAAAAGAGTCAAAAGCAGAATGTTTTTCATGTGTCGTCCTTTTGTGGATTTATAACCACTAACTATAGCATACGGTCTTTCTGAGTAAACGTAAGACGGCTTGCTTCCCCCTGAGGCTTCGCCTCGTCGCGATTCTCTCGTTCTCCGATCGCAGTGCTTGTATAATTCGTGATCGATGAAGCAGAAAAAGCGCTTCCAGAATTTCCTGTCAGAGAACAAGCTCAAGAAGACGTCCCAGAGGGCCTTGGTCTGGGACGCCTTGCTCAAGGCTGAGGATCATCCCTCGGTCGAGGACATACGGGAGCGCCTTCTCGAAGAGGGTCATCGGATCGGCTTATCCACGATTTATCGGACACTGAAGATCCTGCTCGAATCCGGAATGATCCGGCAGTCGAAGCCGGCGGATACGACGCGCTACGAGGCACTGATCAACCAGCCCAACCACATTCACTTCATATGCAACCGATGCGGAAAGACTCAGGAATTTCCCTCCCGTCGTATCGAACATCTTATTCAGGAAGAAACCGACAAAAACGATTTTCAGGCCGTCTATAGCCGGTATGCGATCTTCGGATTCTGCCGGGAATGCGCCGAGCAGGAGGCTAGCGAGGCGGGTCTCGATTCGAAAGAGAGGCAGCAGAAGATATTTGCCCGGGATGCTCTTGAATTGACGTTAGCAGTAGAGCGAAGGGGCTACAGTTTCTACATAAATGCCTCGAAAAAGACGCAGAACCCGGACGGCAGACGGATGTTTCAGGATTTGGCAGAAGAGGAATCCGACCACCTGGACAAGTTGCAGCACGAATACCGGGTGCTGATTGACGAGCACAGCTGGCTTCGTCGGGAGCCGGCCCGGCTTCCAGTGAGCCGGAAGATCGCCGATCAGATTTTTCCGGAAAGAGAACTGCTTAACGTTGATGTTCAGGACAGGACGACGCACCTGGAGGCCCTGGAGATCGCGATCGACCTCGAGCGGAAATCACATCGATTTTTTACTGATTTCGCAAAACAATTGGATGACCCTCGAGGACGGAAAATTTTTCGTGATTTCGCCGACGAAGAGCGAACGCACCTTGAAAGCCTCCGAAAAGAGCACAAGAAGCTGAAGAAGAAGGAAAATATTTCTGAGTAGGGGAAGGGCATTGAAGGTCATCGGTAGCATCTGTCTGATTATTACGATTGCCGCGAGCGGTGGGTCGCAGGCACAGATGTCGTCGGGAGACATTCACGGGAGGGTCTTCGATCCTGATGGGGCCCGTGTCAGCGGCGTTTCCGTTACGATCACTCATAGTGAAACCGGTGTGAATCGCAGGACCGCTACCGACGACGATGGGACCTACCACTTTTTCCTTTTAACTCCCGGTTCCTACGAGGTGCGCTTCGAAGTTGTGGGGTTTGCCATCCAGACCCGCCGCCCGATTCAACTCCAGGTGGGGCAAAGTCTCGGCATCGATGCCCGATTGACCCCGGTCGAACTCCAGCAGGAGATTGTGGTCATCGGCCAGGCCCCGTTGCTTGAATTTGAAAAGACGCAGCAGGCCGACACCGTAAGCGAATTCCAAATCGACAACCTGCCGATCAATCAGAGGGATTTTCTCGATTTTTCTCTGTTGACACCCGGCGTCACGAATTCAGACGCTTTGATCACTTTCTCGCTACCACAGACGCCAAATTCGGGACTCTCGTTCGCCGGTCAGAGTGGCCGTTCCAACAGCGTGACGATTGACGGAGTCGACAACAACGACAATGCGGTGGCAACTGTCCGGTCAACCCTCAGCCAGGAAGCAGTTCGGGAATTTCAGATCAATCGTTCGAACTACTCGGCGGAATTCGGAAGGGCCGCTGGTGGGTTGATCAATATCGTTTCACGGTCCGGGGCCAACGATCTGTCAGGAACGGTATTCGCATTTCTCCGAGACCAAGCTCTGGATGCCCGTAACCCGTTCGCGTTCGGACCCGGCGGAACCAATATCGACCCGCCGTTTTCGCGGATACAAAGTGGTTTCAGCATCGGTGGGCCGATTGTTCCCAATCGCAGTTTCTTCTTCTTGTCCTACGAAGGGCTACGCCAGAGGGAATCGAATTTTTCTACTTTTCTCGAAAGCGAAGAGTTATTCCAGCCCACGCCGTCTCAGGAATCATTGATCCAGGCACTTGGCGCCGCGCCGGTTCCGTCCTTCCAGGTTCTCGGATCCGCTTTGCGCGGTGTCTTGACTACTTCTGAAGCGGCTTTCCCGGAAACGATTCAGCTGTTACGGGAAAACAGTGGCGTGTTCCCCTTCCGAAACAGCGATAACCGTACATCCTTACGGATCGATCACCAGGCGACGGGCAGCAACCAACTGTTCCTGCGGGCGAGTTTCTCCGATGTCGATACAATTGGCGGGTCGTTCGGCGGGTTGAAAGGACCCTCCAGAGGGGCTAATCAACAGATTCAGGACTTCGGACTGGTATTTGGCGATTCGCATTTTTTCGACTCCAATCGTGTGAACGAGTTTCGATTTCAGTTTGCGCAAAGAGAGTTCAATTCGATACCCGCAGACGCGTTTGGGCCCGAGATCAACATAAACGGCACGGCGCTTCTGGGACGTGATTTCTTCCTGCCTTCGTTTCGAACGGAAAAACGGTTTCAGTGGGTTGATAACTTCACGCTCGTGTCGGGCAATCACGAGTTGAAGTTCGGAGGGGATTTCCACTACCTGCCAATAGATACGAAAACTGAAATCTTCTTCGGCAGCCGCTTCATTTTTGGGAAGGCCATTCCTCTGCATTCGTTGATTGACAACGTGGGTGGTTTCGGCACCTCGGTTGCTGTTGGAGCCGGATTGGCTAGTTTGGGACTTGCGAAGCTCCTACCTGCGTTGTCGGAACCGATCAACTCTCTTCAGGCCTTCAATCTGGGTTTGCCGCTGGCCTATCAGCAGGGCTTCGGTGATCCGGTGGCGGATCTCAAGAACAAACTCGTTGCTGCTTACGTTCAAGACAAGTTCCGGGTGTCTCCAAATTTGACGCTGAATATGGGCCTCCGTTATGACGTGGAACTCCAGCCGACACCCTTGAATCGGGACACCAACAACATCGCGCCTCGATTCGGGTTTGCATACAGCCCCGATCAGCGCACCGTTATCCGGGGCGGTTACGGAATTTACTACGCGTCGGTTTACCAGGCCGTCGTGTTCATCGAAAGAGTCCTGAACGGGACTCAGATATCCCAACTGTACGTGCCCCTGACGGGTTTGCCTCAGTTGGGGATCACCGCAACGTCAGCCCAGATATGGGGATTGTTGAAGCAGCAGGGAATTATTGGGTCGCGTCAGATCACCGAGGCCGACATTGAGCCGCTGGGTCTCGATCCCGGCACCACACCCCCGGTTTTGCTGCGTTCAGCTCCCGACCTGGTCAATCCTTACAGCCAACAGGTCAGCTTCAGTGTGGAACGGGAGTTGGGAACCGACATGGCTGCCAGTGTCACGTACCTGATGAACCGAGGCACGAAACTTCTTCGTTCCCGGAATACGAATCTGAGAATCACACGGAGTAACAATTTCGGGCCCATCGATCCCAGAGTGTTACAGGACAACCAGGTCGAATCGTCCGGCAATTCCATATATCACGGCATGACTGCAACCGTGCGGAAACGAACTAGCGACTTCTACGAGTTTCAGGCATCCTACACGCTGTCGAAGGCCATTGACGATACGGTCGACTTCATCACGGATCTCCAGGCCGCGAACCAGTTGGATCTTCAGGCTGAACGGTCGCTGTCGGCATATGATCAACGCCATCGTTTCGTCATGAGCGGTGTATTCACGTCCCCCCTCGAGCGTGGTTTCGGCTTTGGCAAAGCACTCGCCGATCTCACCATGTCTCCGATCCTGACGATTGCAAGCGGCCGCCCCTTCAACCTGCTGATGGGGTTTGACGCGAACGGAGACACCAATGCGAACACCGACCGACCACCTCTTGCCGGACGAAACACCGGTCGCGGTCCCGGTTTCGCCAGCTTCGATCTGCGCGTGACCAAGGCTTTGATCTTTGGGGATGATAACCCGCGGATCGAAGTCATGGCCGAAGCGTTCAACCTGTTCAATCGAGTCAATTATTCCGGCGTGAATAACGTCGTCGGAACCTCCCTCACTGCTTTTGACGTGGAGGGTGATCCGTCGCTCAGCGCAACCGAACCGCTCGGTTTTACCTCCGCCTTTGCACCACGCCAAATCCAACTGGGCCTCCGTCTTCGGTTCTAACGTGTCCGACTGGCTTGAGCGGACATTTGGAGTCGCGGCTGCCGGTTCAAGCTACCGGACGGAGTTACTGGGTGGACTGACGACGTTCATGACGATGTCCTACATCGTTTTCGTTCAACCGGCTGTGATGAGTACGACCGGAATGGATTTCGATGCCGTGCTGGCGGCGACCTGTCTGATCAGTGCCTTTTCCACCCTCTTCATGGCCTTCCTTGCGAACTATCCCATTGCTCTCGCTCCAGCGATGGGGCACAACTTCTTCTTTGTATTCACCGTTGTGGGCTCGATGGGTTTTACTTGGCAGGTTGCCTTAGCCCCTATATTTCACGGATAGGACCAGAAAAGGCCGCCCTGTTTGGCATAAAGCGTTTAACGAGAAACGTTTAAAAACCCAAACGGAGACGGCCCTTATGAGAACAGAGTGTAACCAAGCCACGTTCGAATTTCACGGACTTTTTCAACGGAAAGTGAAGGCGCGATTCGACGGCGGAAAGATCACCTCCGACGCGGGTGTTCTGCTGTTGAGGGAAGTCGAGAAGCGGACGGGTTTGATCGCCGGACTGGAGCAGTGTTTTACCGATCACCGGGACCCGAGGTTGATCGAACACAGCGTGAAGGAGTTGTTGGGCCAGCGGATTTATGGGCTGTGCTTGGGCTATGAGGACCTGAACGACCACGACCAGCTACGGACCGATCCGATGCTGGCCGTGGCGGTGGAGAAGGCCGATCCGCTGGGGGAAAACCGGCGGCAGGCCGGAGACCGGGGAAAGGCGTTGGCAGGCAAGTGCACGCTGAACCGGTTGGAACTGACCGCAGAGCAGGTCGATGGCCAGGAGCGGTACAAGAAGATCGCCATGGATGGCGACAAGATCGACCGGTGGATGGTCGACGCGTTTATCGCGGCCCACGAATCGGAGCCCTCTGAGATCGTTCTGGACCTGGATGCCACCGACGATACGATCCATGGCAACCAGGAAGGACGGTTCTTTCACGGCTACTACGGCCACTACTGCTACCTGCCGTTGTACATCTTCTCGGGAGAACATCTGCTGTGCGCCCGGCTCCGGCGTTCCAACATTGACGGGGCCGACGGAGCGGTGGATGAGTTAGAGCGCATCGTCGGTCAGATCCGACAGGTGTGGCCCACAGTATCGATCATCATCCGGGCCGACTCGGGCTTTTGCAGGGATGAACTGCTCGCCTGGTGTGAATCCCATCCGGTCGATTATGTGATCGGGTTGGCCAAGAACAGTCGTCTCAAGCAAGAAATCGCTGAAGAAATGGTTCAGGCGGAAGCGGAGTTTAACGCCACCGGGAAACCGGCGCGGGTGTTTAAGGATTTCCAGTACCGGACTCTAAACAGCTGGACCCGCGCGCGACGCGTCGTCGGCAAGGCGGAGTTCCTGGACAAGGGCGCCAATCCCCGATTCATCGTGACCTCCCTGCCGCCGGAACGCTTCCAAGCCCGCGCTTTGTATGAGGACTTCTACTGCGCGCGGGGCGACATGGAGAACCGTATCAAGGAACAGCAGTTGGACCTATTTGCGGACCGGACCAGCGCGGCGACCATGCGCGCCAATCAGCTCCGGCTCTATCTCTCCTCAGCTGCGTACATGCTCATGCATGCCCTGCGACGCCTCGGGCTCAAAGATACCGCGATGGCCCATGCCCAGTGCGGGACCATCCGTCTGAAGCTTCTCAAAATCGGCGCCCGAATCCGCCTGACGGTCCGCAACGTCTGGATCTCGATGTCGGAGGCCTATCCCTATCCCGAAACCTTCGCCCTTATCATGCGGAACCTGCAGTCGATTCCGCTTCGTTGCTGACGACACGATTCACCCACAACCGAAAAACTCACTTCTTCATCTGCACAGGGCCGAGGTCTGCCTCCACACGCCGAATCATGTCCCTGTCGTGCCAAACGAGTCGACCTCACGTCCTCAACAACGACTGATTCCCCCGATTCACCGACTCCAGGATTCAGAACTCGCCGCAATTCGTTTCTCGTACCCGAAAACCAGCCGATTCCCGGATTGGTGACCCATCCGGGTTAGGGGCCGTCTTCATATCCGGCGTGCTTTTCCTGGCGATGTCTCTCTGGGGAGTGAGGGAAGCACTGGTGCGTGCGATACCCGCATCGCTGAAACACGGTATAGCCGTCGGTATCGGCTTGTTGATTACGCTTGTGGGGTTGGAGTGGGGAGGATTTGTAGCAGCCAACCCCGCGACTCTGGTCACGCTGGGGGACCTCGGAGCGCACGCGGTCTGGATGTCGACGGGTGGTCTCACCGTGACGATGATCCTTTTGGTGAAAGGTCAACGTGGGGCGATACTCGCGGGTATCTTCACAAGTACGCTGCTGGGACTGATTCTGGGCGTGGTCCGCTTTGAAGGCGTGTTTGCACCGCCCCCGTCCATCGCTCCCGTTGCTCTTCAATTGGATATCGTTGGTGCTCTCACCATTGGGGCGCTTCCAGTCATCTTCATTTTCTTTTTTCTGGATCTGTTCGACAGTATCGGTTCGCTGATTGGAATTGCGCACCAGGGCAATTTTATGAAAGGCGAGGACCTGCCACGCGCAAAGCAGGCACTGATGGCGGATGCCATCGGCACGACGGCATCCGGCCTCATTGGCAACTCCACCATCGTCAGCTATATCGAGAGCGCGACCGGTGTCGCGGAAGGGGCCCGGACGGGTCTGGCGAATTTGGTCACGGCAGGAATGTTCCTCCTTGCCCTGTTTTTCGCGCCGCTCGCCCGGATGATAGGTGCCGGACATACGGATGCCTCGGGCCTGACTCTGTATCCAACCGTCGCTCCGGCTCTGATCATCGTGGGTGCGTTCATGATGCGAAATGTTGCACGGATCCTCTGGACCGATCCCCACGAATACATTCCCGCGTTCATTACGATTACCGTCATCCCGTTTACGTTCTCGATCACCGACGGCATCGCTTTCGGATTTATCAGCTATGCGCTTTTAAGCCTAGTTTCCGGACGGTACCGGAGTCTGCACTGGCTGATCTGCGTGTTCACCGTCCTGTTCCTGGCCCGATACATAGTCGTCGGCTAGTGACCTGTAGCACCCAAATCGGGACCCGCGTTCGGTCTCCGTCCCCGGGTTGGTGTCCAAAAAGGCGTGCTGGCGTCTAAGTGCTTATGCGTGGCCGAGCCCGCTTCGGGCGGCGGAACACGGCGAGCAGGATCATGCCGACGAGGAAACCCCCAATGTGGGCCCACCAGGCAACGCCTCCGGATGAGGCGTCGGCCATGGCGAGAGAATTCGTTCCGGAGAGAAACTGCAAGAGGAACCAGAGGCCGAGGACGATTACAGCCGGAATTTCGATAATCTGCCAGAAAAAGAATATGGGGATCAGTGTCATGACGCGAGCCAAGGGATAAAGCAGAAGGTAGGCCCCAAGGACACCCGCGATGGCTCCGCTCGCGCCAACGCTGGGGATTTCGACGTAGTAGTTGACGCCGGTGTGGATGAAGCCGGCTCCGAGGCCGGCCAGTAGATAGAACACAATGAACCGGCCGTGTCCCAAGCGGTCTTCGACGTTGTCACCGAAGATCCAGAGGTACCACATATTGCCGATAAGATGGAGCCAGCCGCCATGCAGGAACATCGACGTGAGGTAGGGAATCGAAATCGACGCAAATGATTGCCCTGAGGTGGGCCATTGGAATACATTATTCGGGATAACACCGTAGCTGAAAATGAAGCTTTGGAGTTCGGATCCGAGAGAGAGCTCGTAGAGGAAGATGAGTGAATTGACGACAATGAGAGACACCGTGACGAAGGGAACGGTTTCGGAGCGAATGTTGTCTCGAAAAGGAATCATTGCAACTCGCTGGGCCCTGGTGAGTTTTCTCGTTATGTCATTCGCTCTGGCTCAGGTCGGCCCGGTCAGAGCTCAGGTCACTGGGTTTGAACCGGATCAGATCGATCCCGAGGTTCTCAACGCATTGTACAGCCTCGATTTTGACGTGGCCGAGCAAAAGTTGGAGGTCTTGCTCGACGAGGCTCCTGAAAGCGCCCGGCTGTGGAATCTCCTGGCGTCTTCGATCTGGCTGAAGATCGTTTTCGAACAGGAGAAGCTAGGTCTGGACAGTTATATGGGGAACCGTCTCGGCGGTGACAGTTCCAACGATCAGGTCAATCGGGAGAGGGAAGACCGCCTCCGGGAAGTTCTTGACCGCGCGATCCGACTCAGCGAGTCAACGCTCGAAGAAGATCCGGACAATATCGAAGCCCTTTACATTCGGGGTGTTGCCTACGGAACTCTGGCCAGCTTTGAAGCAACGGTGAAGCGCGCGTATCTGGCGGCCAACGGTGTTGCCAAGAAAGCCCGAGAAGACCATCTTCACGTTCTCAGACTGGATCCTTCATTTAACGATGCGCGCTTGACGATTGGAACCTACGACTATGCGCTCAGCGTGCTCCCCGGGTTTGTTCGTTTCCTGCTGGGTGTTTTCGGAATACGCGGCGACAAAGAGGCGGGGATCCGGGAACTGGAGTACGCGGCGGAACTGGGTGACCGTGGCCGGACCAATGCGAAGATGGTTCTCGTCGTCGTCTACAATCGCGAAAGAGAGCACGAAAAATCCCTTGCCATACTGGAGGATCTCCACTCTCAGTACCCGCGAAACTTTCTGCTGGAAATGGCTAAGGCTTCGGCTTACCGGCGGCTCGAATCGTGGGAGGAGGCTGTCGAGACCTATGAGACCGTTCTCGCCAAGGTCGTAACAGGCCAAGACGGCTATGACCGCATGGATTTTGAGCCTATCGTGTTCAGGATCGGCGAGGTGAACCTCCGTCGATTGGAGTTGGATCTGGCGCTGGAGGCCTTCTCTTCGCTCGTCGATAGCGACAACATGGATGTGAAGGGCCGTTCCCATCTCTGGATCGGCAAGGTTTACGATGCTATGGGGGAGCGTGACCGTGCCATCGAAGAATACGATATGGTCCTCTCGCTGGACTGTGCCGAAAACCTGAGAGACGATGCCCGGGACTTCAAACGTCGACCCTACCGCAGTGAATAGCTCGAGATTGTGACAAGCGATCAATGATCTGTGATCCGATTTTTTCTGTGATCGTGTGACTCTTAGCTCTCTATTGCTTTTGTCGGGCTGTCTTTTCTTTCCCGAGCCGTTTTCAAAAACACCTCAACTTCATTCAGGCGTGGAATTCCTGTCCGGGCACCCAATTCCCTACACTTCATTGCGGCCGTTGCGTTGGCGAAGCGAAGGGTTTCCTGGAGTGGCCAGCCTCGGAGCACTCCGTAGATGAATGCGCCATGGAAAACGTCGCCTGCCCCGGTCGTGTCCCTAACCGGAACGTCGAAAGCTGGGGAACGCAAGATCTCTCCTCCGTTCAAGAATATAGCCCCACGTGCGCCAAGAGTGATTCCCGTCATGGCCTGTGGAAAAAGCGCGGCCAGTTCTTTGACAGCGAGTGCTTCGTCTTCGTGTCCCGTCAGATCCGTGGCGAAATCCTCCGCCGCAATCAGGTAGTCCACCAGGGCGAGCAGGACGTGAGTCGTCCGGTCGTATATCTCATCGATGTCGATCACGATCGGGATGCCGGCGTCCTGTGCCCATTGGGCGGCCTGGAGGGCTGCCGCACTATCCCGTCCGTCCAGATGCAGGATACGACCGGCTGTGACCATTTCCCGGGTGAGGGCCGCGGGTGGAAAAATCAGCTTCGGATCACGGTGCCACAGGATCGTTCGTTCGCCGACACCCTCTTCGACAAGTGCGAAAGCCAGCTGGCTCGTGGCGCCCTCGACAGACCGAACAAGGGATGTGTCGATGCCTTCCTTATGTAGACTGTCCATCTGTATTGTCCCGAGGAGGTCGGAACCCACAGAACCGATGTAGCTCCCGGTCAAACCCAGCCGGCAGCACGTTGCCAGGCCAGTAGCGACCTGTCCCCCGGGTTCGAGACGGACTTCTCGAATCGGTACCTTGGTCTGGGGTTTGGGAAACTGCTCCAGGACCGTGATGTAGTCCATCGCGTTCAATCCGAGTCCAACGACATCGAAGCGGGGAATCTTTGTGGCGTTGGGTTGGTTGGACATGTTTAAATCAAAGGTTCATCGGTAGCCGATGGTTACGGACGGCTATGCCTCTGCACGAGAGCGATTCCATCATACTAAAGACGTATCCCCTCGCAGAGGCGGACCGTATCGTCGTTTTCTTCAGTCGCGACTACGGTAAGATTCGCGGCGTGGCCAACGGTGTACGACGGCTAAAGAGCCGTTTTGGCGCGTCCCTGGAACCTTTGGCTCTCTCCAAGGTGACGTTCTTTCAAAAAGAGACCGTCGAGTTGGTCCGGATACGGTCGAGTGAGTTGATCGACTCTCCGATGAAACTTTTTGAGGACTACGACCGGGCCATGCTGGCGTCGCACGTGGCGGACCTCGTAGACCGCTTTCTTCCGGACCATGAAAT
Source organism: Terriglobia bacterium (assembly GCA_965218085.1). Lineage (GTDB taxonomy): Bacteria > Acidobacteriota > Terriglobia > 20CM-2-55-15 > 20CM-2-55-15. Next base: position 3,749,259 of record CBDCKF010000002.1, read on the forward strand.
TCAGGATGCGGTCTTTCGCCTGTTTGGTTTGGCGCGTCGGAGCCTTGTGACGGATTGCCCGCTGGACCTGACACGGTGCTATTTCGAAGTCTGGATGTTACGGCTGGCCGGCGTCTTTCCCGATTTCTTCAGATGTTCGGTGTGTGCGAAACATCTAGCAGCAGACGAAACGAGAGTGTTTCTCCCGGGACTGACCCGAATGGCCTGCCACAGTTGTGGGGATGGTCGGGGCACGGAAGTGCCACCCGATACTGTCGCTGCACTTTATTGGATCATGACACAGCCATTGAACACTGAAGACGATCGTCCCGGAGTAGAGGGACTCGGGCACCTCGGGCAGCTCAATAAGATCTGGATCGAACGTTATTTCGAGAGATGAATTTTCAGAACCTCATTCAAGCACTGATGGACTTCTGGGGACAACAGGAGTGCATCTTGCAACAGCCCTACGACGTAGAAGTAGGTGCGGGAACGATGCACCCGGAAACTTTTCTAAGGGCTTTAGGGCCTGAACCTTATCGCGTGGCCTATATCGAGCCTTCCAGACGTCCTGTCGACGGACGCTACGGAGAGAATCCCAACCGACTGGAAAAGCATCATCAGCTCCAGGTCATCCTTAAACCGCCGCCGGCGGACATTCAGATGGTCTACCTCGAATCGTTGACCGCGATGGGTATTCGCCTGGACGAACACGACATAAAGTTCGAAGAGGATAACTGGGAATGGCCCATGGGAGGCGCCACGGGCGTCGGCTGGCAGGTCATGCTGGACGGCCAGGAGATCACGCAGTTTACATACTTTCAACAGATTGGCGGCCTCGACTTGATGCCGATTTCCGGGGAAATCACTTACGGGCTGGAACGCATTGCGATGTACCTGAACGACGTCGAAAACGTCTTTGACGTTCCATGGAACGAGCACATCAGTTACGGGGAAGTGCGGCATCGTGACGAGATCGAGTTTTCGAAGTACTACTTTGAGATCGCCGATATCGAGCGTTACTTTCGGCTTTTCGACGAGTTCGAGGACGAAGTGCAGCGATTGATGGCCGCGGACCTGATACTTCCAGCGTATGAAAACTGCCTGAAGTGCTCGCACATTTTCAACATTCTCGACGCGCGGGGCGCTGTCAGCGCAACGGAGCGCGTCCAAATCATCGCGCGTGTCAGGAAGTTGCTCAGCGGAGTGGCCCGATCCTATCTGGAAAGCCGCGAAAAGGCAGGATTCCCCTTGCTTCGTGGGGCGGAGGTTTCCAATGAGCAATGAATTCCTTCTCGAAGTCGGATGCGAAGAAATTCCTGCGCGCTCGATGGGCCCCGTGCTTGAGGAACTGAAGCAGAAATTCGAAGCGCTGCTCGAAGCTTCCAAACTGAGCTTCGGGAACGTCGAGACACTCGGTTCGGCCCGTCGACTGGTTGTGCACGTGAACGATCTGGCCGATATGCAGGAGACCGAAACCGTAACGACGCTTGGCCCGCCTGAAAAGATTGCTTTTAAGGACGGTCGTCCCTCACCCGCCCTGGAGGGATTCGCCAAGAAATCCCGTGTTTCTGTAGATCTCCTGGAGGTATTCGAGACGGAACGTGGAAAGTACATGGGCTTTCGGTCTGAGGTTCAGGGCCAGCCCACAGCAGAGGTACTATCGGGCGCGATTCCCGATCTTGTGCGGTCTCTGACGTTTCACAAGACAATGTTTTGGGCCCAATCCAACCAGAGATTCGCAAGGCCCATCCGCTGGCTGGTCGCTCTCCACGGTTCCACCGTCGTACCGGTGGAGTTGTACGGCATCCGATCCGGTTCGGAAACCGCCGGGCATCGTGTGATCGGAGGCCAGTCGGTTTCTGTGACCGGTTACAAGGACTATCTGGAAAAGCTCGAGGAAAACGGCGTCCTCGTTTCACAAACGATACGACAGGCGAAGGTGGAGGCCGAACTTGCGGCGGCTGCGAAGAAACTGAATGGGCAGATCATCGCGGACGATAAATTGTTGCAAGAGGTCGTTTACATCAATGAATATCCGACCGTAATCGCTGGAGAATTCGAAGAGCGTTTTCTAGTGTTGCCTCGGGAAGTTCTGATAACAGTGATGCGGGAACACCAGAAGTATTTCGCTCTCGAAAGTACAGAGGGTGTTCTCTTACCAAATTTCCTGGCTGTTATCAATACGCGCGGTGATGAAAAGGGAGTGATCCGTAAGGGACACGAGCGCGTGCTACGCGCCCGGCTGAGCGACGCTCTCTTTTTCTGGGAAGTGGATGGCCGGCGGTCTCTGGAACAGCGGGTCGGGTCACTTGAATCGATCGTCTTTCACAAGGCCCTTGGAACATACAAAGACAAGATCGATCGGATGCTCTCTCTCTCTGCATCCGTAAATAAACTTACGGGTTCAGGTGTGGATCCCGATGTTCTCGATTGCATCGTCCGGTGGGCCAAGACCGACCTGACCACAGATCTCGTTGGAGAATTTCCAGCTCTTCAGGGAATTGTGGGCGGACTCTATGCGCGCCGGGAAGGTGCGTCCGACGAAATTTCGAGTGCGATCTACGATCAATATTGTCCCCAGGGACTCGATGATCGGTCTCCCGCCTCGGCCCCAGGCATCGTCCTCGCATTGACCGACAGGTTGGACACTGTGTTTGGTTGTTTTTCAGTCGGGTTGATTCCGACCGGTTCGGAGGATCCTCTTGGCTTGCGCCGCCACACGCAGGGCATCATCAGGATACTGCTCGACCATCGCTTGGGATTTTCAGTCCGGGCTGCAATAGAAGCCGATGGACGAATGACCGGCGACGTAGCGGATTCCCTGCAGAGGTTCTACGAGGATCGGTTACGGCACATACTGGGCCGCATGGGCTTCGCCTACGACGAAATCAACGCGGTATTGGCGACAGGCTCCGACAGCCCCGCGAATGTTTTCGAACGCGTGGAGGCCTTGCATGCGGTGCGGGAGAGCCCCGATTTTCTTGTCATCGCCGCGGCGTTCAAACGGATCAAGAACATACTGAAACAGTCGAACGATTCGGGTGCAAGCGCCGAACCCGTGGCGGATACCGCCGGGATGGAGCCGGAAGAGTCAGTTCTGGCCGAACGGATCGATGCGATCGAGCCTCAGGTAAAACTCTGGGCCGAGGCAGGTCAGTACTCCCATGCGCTCGAGGCGATGGCGGCCCTCCGATCGGTAGTCGACGCCTTCTTCGAAAAAATCCTGGTCATGCATGAGGACGCCGCAATCCGGGGACGCCGGATCAGTCTCCTGAAACGTCTCTACGATACCTTTCTCCAGATCGCAGACATCTCCGAAGTCGTCGTCTCCAACTAATCTTCTCGAGTGGACGAAGAAGGGATCCAAACGCAAAGGCGCAGAGACGCAGAGGTTTAGGCTGTGCAGCTCTTTGCTTCAACGAAATCCTGGGGGTTTCCAACGGGGTTGTAGCTAACCCAAGAACTGTGATGAGGTCAGATGTAGGGGGCCTATTCCGTTCTTTCTCTGCGTCTCTGCGCCTCTGCGTTGAAAAAAACTGTGCGTCTAGCTGGATTCGGATTTTTCGAGGGCGTCGATACGTTTGAGGAGCTCCGGTAGCCTTTTGAACACGGCGGAGCATTTCAGCCAGAGGCGGTTTTCGATTCCGGGATATCCGGAAATCATCGTTCCTGCTTCGACCGAGTTCGGGATACCCGTTTGTGCGGTGGCGATCACGCCGTCGCCGATTTCCAGATGCCCGGCAACACCGACCTGGCCGGTTAAGACGACGTCACGGCCGATTTTGGAACTGCCCCCCAGTCCGACCTGAGCACAGAGCAATGTGTTCTCTCCCACCACGGATGCGTGGCCGACCTGGACAAGGTTGTCGATTTTGGCGCCGCGGCGGATACGCGTTTCACCCACTGTGGCCCGGTCGATCGTGGCATTCGCTCCCACTTCCACATCGTCTTCGATCACGACAATTCCGGACTGGACGATCTTGTAGTAGCTTCCATCATCCTGCTTCGCGTAACCGTAGCCGTCGGATCCGATCCGGGCTCCATCCTGAAGAATCACGTTGTTACCAATTTCACAGTATTCGCGAACTGACACGTGAGAGTGGCTCTGAAAACCTTTGCCGATGCGTGTGCCTTTGCCAATGAAGGTGAAAGACCCGATGATCGCGTTGTCCCCGACTTCGACGTCGTCTTCAACGACCACATAGGGGCCGATCGAGGCGTTGGGTCCGATTTGAGCGGATTCTGCCACCCGGGCAGTCGCGTCGATATTGGGTGTGCGTTGCGGCGGCGTGTAGAACAACTCGATAGAACGTGCGAACGCGAGATAGGGATTCGGAGTCCGGAGCGTGGGGGTAGCCAGCTCGGGGAAGTCTTCGGTAACGAGAATAGCTCCGGCCCGGGCAGTTCGGGCACTGGCCGCGTACTTGCGGTTTGAGACGAAGGTCAGTTGGCTGGGCCCGGCTTCTTCTATTCCGGACACACCTGTGATTTCGGTGTTCGGATCACCTTTGAGAGCGCATCCCAACTTGTCTGCGATTATTTCGAGCTTCACGTGAGTCCCGTTTCCTGATTTTCGGAACGGCCCTAAGATGCTGTGCCCGTTCCTTTTACATCAATGGACTGCTAGTATAACAGCCTAGATGAGTGAACAAGGCAAGCTGCTCCGCTCCGCCTCACTGATCACCGCCATCACGCTTGTCAGCCGTATTTTCGGCTATTTCAGAGATCAGCGTGTCGCGTTCCTTCTGGGCGCAGGGGTCGAAGCTGACGCCTATACGATTGCTTACAGGATTCCAAACCTTCTGAGGCGGCTTGTCGGCGAGGGAGCCGTAAGCGCCGCCTTCATTCCAATTTTTTCGCAGTACCTCAGCAAAGAGAATCGGAAGGATGCCTGGGAATTTGCAAACTCGATGCTGACAATCGTCACGCTCTTGATGGCGGGCGTGACTGTTGTCGGAATCGTTGCCGCACCATTGCTGGTACGGGCGATCGCCTATGGATTTGTCGATACTCCCGGCAAGGTCGAACTGACATCACTTCTGACCCGGATCATGTTCCCGTACATCTTTCTCGTCAGCCTGTCCGCGCTCGCCATGGGCGTTCTCAACAGCCTGCATAAGTTTGCCGCTCCCGCCTTTGGCCCCGTGCTCCTGAACCTGAGCATTATCGGGTGCTCGTTTGTCACAGAATTGTTTGAGAGCCCCGAGCGTGCTCTGGCGGTGGGGGTGGTCATCGGCGGCATCGCGCAGATTGTGATTCAAGTACCTCAACTCATTCGGAATGGCTGGCGATTCCGCCCCCGTTTCAATTTTTCCAATCCGGGTGTCCGTCGCGCGGCAAAGCTCATGGGGCCGGTCGTTGTAGGCGTCGGTGTCGTCCAAATCAATATCGTTGTCGGCGGTCAGTTCGCCTCGTTTCTCGGCGACGGCCCACAGATGGCGCTGTACCTTTCAGACCGGGTCATGGAGCTGGTATTGGGAGGGTACGCCATTGCGATCGCAACGGTTGTCCTGCCGATGCTGTCGGGAAATGCCGCATCCGGAGACGTCGACCAGATGAGGTCGACATTGAACTTTGCTTCCCGAATCATTCTTTTCGTCACCGTGCCATCGACTGTTGGACTGGTTCTCCTGCGCACGCCGATTATTCAGGTCCTTTTCGAACACGGGGAGTTCGACCAAGCTTCCACTGCGTTGACCACCTTGCCACTGCTGTTCTTTGCGCTGGGTCTGTCAGCGTTTTCGATGGTCAAGGTGATCGTGCCTGCGTTCTATGCGCTCCACGACACGCGGACACCCGTGAAAATCGCCTTAGCAGCCATGGTGTTGAATATTGTATTCAACATTGCCTTCTTTCGGACACTTCAAGTGGGGGCGCCGGCACTGGCAACTTCGCTCGCGGGGGTTTTCAATGCCGTGGCACTGATGGTCGTTTTCAACCGCAGAGAGGGTTCTATCGATGTCAAATCAATCGTGGATTCCCTGACTCGATTTGTCGTGGCTTCCGTTCCCATGGCCATGGTGGCCGTACTGTTGATCAATTGGCCGGGATTTTATTTCGACCAGGCATTGGGGCAGCGCATTTTCGCTCTGGCATTCACGATCGCGTCGGCAGGCACCGTTTACTTTCTAGCGTGCTATTTGCTCAGATGCACGGAACTGGCTGAGTTCCGGCAGATTTTTCTAAAGCGTCGCTGAAGATGAAAAGCGTATCAATCACGAATGATCAGTGGGTCGACCGTTTCATCCAGTACCTTCGAATCGAGAAAGGATTGTCGGCGAATACGATCGGTGCCTACAGCCGTGACCTCACGCTGTTCTTAGAATACCTGGATAACAGCGACCTGCTCAGAGTGGAGGCGCGGGGTATCTCAGCGTTTTTAAGTTTTCTCTACGATCATGGGCTAAAAGCACGCTCGGCTGCCCGCGCTCTGAGCGCGGTTCGCGGACTGTATCGATTTCTGATCCTCGATGGTGCTACCGAAGAGAATCCGACAGCGGCTGTCGATGTGCCAAAGGCCTGGAAACCCCTCCCTCACTTTCTCACTTTCGACGAAGTCGACCGTCTGCTAGGCGCTCCTGATGTCTCCGAAGCTATGGGGTTGAGAGATCGGGCGATGCTCGAAGTGCTCTACGCCACGGGTCTCCGGGTGTCCGAACTCGTCGCCCTGACGATGGATTCCGTAGATTTGGAAAACGGTGTTGTGCGCTCGATGGGAAAAGGAAGCAAGGAAAGAATAGTACCGTTGGGAGAATCCGCGGTGGCGGCCGTTCGAGACTACATAGATCGCGGACGTCCGAAGAAGACGAGCCCGAACCTTTTTCTGAACTACAGAGGTCAAGCCCTTACGCGGGGAGGTTTCTGGCTAATATTGCGAGGTCACGGGAAACGCGCCAAGATCGAAAAGAAGGTCACGCCGCACCTGCTCCGGCATTCCTTCGCTACGCATTTGCTGGAACGGGGCGCTGACCTGCGCTCCGTCCAGATGATGCTGGGGCACGCAGACATCTCGACGACTCAGATTTATACCCACGTTATCCGGGAAAGGCTCAAGCAGATTTATATGAACCATCACCCGCGAGCGTAAGGACTCCAGACTGCCCCTCTCCTGAGTTAGAAGCTGCCGGTATAAGATTTCGCTCGATCGTTCATTCAGATGACCATCTCTGTCGCGATCCACGCGTGGTCTGAACGACCGGCGACCCTCGCCATCATCCTGATGGCGAGGGCTAGTGGGATCGACGGAATGTCCGAGCCGGTCGGAGAAAGGACCCGCACTGGTCCGACGGTGTGGGTGAACTGCTTTCAGAGTAAAGACGCGGTAGCCGAGGCGTTCAGAGTAAGAAGAAGATCGGATTGGACCAAAGACGAAACTGTTAAGTACCGAACTTGTGATTCAGGACACTATGTCCGGACCTTCAGTAGCAGCCAAAAGCCGCTGAGGCCAAATATAAGGTTCGGAAACCAGGCTGCGATCAAAGGTGAGAGCTGGTTTATTCCTCCCAACTTGTCGAACAGTTCAAAGGCAGCCCAATAGCTGATTCCAATGACGATCGATATGCCGATCCCGTAGAAACTTCCGCGGCGCCCTGTGGTAAACGAAAACGGTATTGCGATGATGACCATGATGATGGATACCAGAGGGAAGGACAGTTTTCGATACAGATCGACCGTCAGGCCGCTGACGTCAAAACCGCTCTGGCTCAGGTCGTCGATGTAGCGGCTCAATTCCGGATAGTTCATCTGAGATGCGGTGAGCACCTCTTTCTTGAAGTAGTCGGGATCGTCGCTCATTTGTGCGTAGTCGAGTTGTTCGAAAGAATCGTAAGCAGACACCTGACTGCTGCCGTCGATTGAAGCCGTCCAGCCTTTCGAGAAGGCCCAGGATTGACCGTTCCAATTCGCCTGTTCGGCGAATGTCCAGCGCAGAAGTGAAAACGAATCGGGATCGAACTCGAACACTGAAATGCCGGGGAAGAAGTTCTGCTCCGGATCAAAGTAGTTGTAGTAGTAAATATGATTGTTCGATCCCGCCATCCACTTTCGCAAAGGGTCCCGATAAGTCTGGGGCGGTCGGCCCTTGATTCGGTTCCGAAACTCGTCCTGACGCTGATTGGTGTGAGGCAGAAGAAAGTCCTGCATGACATAGATGCCTGTGGATAGCAGAAGGCCCGTCAGCAGGAGGGGCGCTGCCATGCGGTACAGGCTTATCGCGCCGGCTTTGACGGCCAGAGTTTCATTGGCTTTCGTCAAGGTTCCTAGGTTGATCAAAACGGCGACCAGCACCGCGAGAGGAACGACCCAGTACAGGATCTGTGGCAAGAGATAGAAAAAGTAACCGGTCACGACTTCGAGGCTGGCGTTGTTCTGAACAATGTCCGGTAATAGTTCGAACAGCGTTACGATGACGAACATCGACACGAACACGACGAGCACGAGCAAGAAGAAAAACCAGAAACTCTTTAAGACATAAAGGTCCAAGGTACGGAACCATTTGGGGTGGTGTGTCAGCGAATACGCCCATTGACTGATGCTGTTTGGACCTCCACGGTCGGACGAAAATCTCTTTCGAACCCATTCAACGGTATCAAGCAAAAGATCCATAGCGCGGTTACTGCGTTCGCGTTCTGCCCGCAGGAGTAAGGTCATCCCCAACAGGGTGAATCCAAGGTTGGCGCCCCAGGTTCCCAGGAACGGTGACATTTGTGCGTTGCCGGCGATCTGTGTCCCTCCGATGAACACCATGTAATAAATCAACATGAGCGCGGCGCTCACCACGAGTCCCATCGAGCGGCCGCCTCTGTTCGTCGACAAACCGAGAGGGAAGCCGATCAGGGCGAACGCGATACTGGCAAAGGGCAATGCCAGTCGGCGGTGGAATTCGACCTGTTCCGCGTACGTCGCCGCGTCCGCCTGAACGGCGTTCCAGAGTGCCCGTGTCGATCGTTCAACAGGGGTCGATTCGGCGGTTTCTATGGGTTCGGTTGGAATCGGAACCGGCAACGTCAGTGCGTCGAACCGAGTCGAAGAATAGCGATCAGGAGCCGGAGGTGAAACCACGTGCCTGCTGCCGTTCAACAGAGTGACTTGGTACTGTTCGTTTTCAGGATCACTGACCAGTCTGCCCGATTGCGCAAATGTGACCTGAGGTTCATCCGGGTCTCCAAGGTTCGCCACGAGAATCCCTTGCCAGTCGGCCCCATCCGGGGAAATATCCTGAACATAAAGCACAAGATCTTCGACGTCTTCATTGAATACCCGGGGCTGAAGTTCCAAAGCGAGTTGGCGGATTCCGATCGATCGAGTGAGTTGCTGGAGGTTGGCCGCTGCCGCAGGCGCGATCCAGACCGAAAGTAGGATGTTTGCGCCCCATGCCAGAATTCCAAGCGTCAACACCGGACGGAGGATCGTCACCATCGACAAACCAGCAGCTCTGAAAGCGACGCTTTCACTGTCGGAGGACAAGCGGCCGAAGCCGGTCAGCACACCCACCAGAACGGCCGTCGGGATCGTAACGATCAAGGCTCCCGGGACAACGGCGGCTATTATCGAGAACAGTTCGTAGCCCGTAGCCGAGCGGCGGACGACAAGCTCAAGAAGAGCGCTGAGTTCGCGGCCCACCATGACAAACGTCAGCGCGATCAGCGCGATCAGCGTCGGGGTGAGGACTTCGCGAAAGATGTACCTGTCGAGGCGATTCAAGTGTTCACGCGGTTATTGGATTATCTGTGCGAATTCAGTTTAGAGAAGGTCTTCGGCCAGGCGCAGGAGAGCCCCGGGTTCAATGGTGGAATCGACCACGTGAGAGGCCTTCGAATCCTGCCAGAATAAAGTCAGTTTACCGTCGTTGTCGAATAAGAGCGCCGGAGCCCCGAGGACATCAAGTTGTTCGGGTCGAGCACTGGGTCCGAAGCGGCTTTTTTCGGGATCGTCTTCCCGAGCGAAGGCATGTTGGTTGAGGGCTGACATCAGAAAACGATCCGGAATGTCCGGCTTCGGATTTCTGAACGAATAGAGAGTGATGGCCGTGCCATCATGCAATTGGAAGTGCTGGCGTACAACGGGGTAGAAAAGGGTCTCCGTATCGCGGCCGAGAATCCTCACTTCGTCTACGCTACCCGCAGCAATTTCAATACTCTCCCGAGTGCCCTCACTAGATGAGAGACCGAGAATCTCGATGCCAGCATCCTCGACGGCCACTTCATATGTTGTGAGCGTGAAGTCAGCGCTTTCTACGAAGGTCACAATCGGGTTGGGATGGGTGTCGCTATCAAACGGGGGGCCGGCAGGAACCTGAGAGAACCCGATAGCCGTCATAGACAGCAGACATATGAATGCTCTGGGTATCACCCGGATATTGTAGCAGTCCTCGGCTGGAGTCGTCCCGAATACAATGGGTCCGGTCCGATGTCTTTCTATCTGTCTCTCGATCGAACGATATAATGCAGCGATGCCGCCGGGAATCCCTCAGTACGAACGACCGGACTTCAGGGAGTGGTCGTGATATCTAGAGCGCTGACGATCGCGGGTTCCGACCCGAGTGGAGGCGCAGGAATTCAGGCGGATCTGAAAGTCTTTTCCGCTTTGCGTGTTTACGGAATGGCGGTGGTTACAGCGCTCACCGCTCAGAACACTGAGGGCGTACGTGAGGTGTTCCCTCTGCCCGACGGGGCAATGGAGGGGCAATTGGACGCCGTCCTCGGCGACATACCTCCCACAGCCATAAAGATCGGTATGTTGTCCACTGCAGCCAACGTAGAAATCGTTCTGGAAAAGTTAGCCCGATATAACTGTCGTTCGATAGTCCTGGATCCCGTCCTGACGTCCAGTTCGGGAGCTACGTTGCTCGAATCCGATGCACTCAGTGTCTTGTGCTCGCAATTGCTTCCGATGTGCACTCTTGTGACGCCCAACCTGAGCGAGGCCGAAGCACTATTCGGCAAACCCGTCCGGACGCCATCCGAGATGGAGACGGCGGCTCGCGGGATCCACGAATCGTGTGGAGCGAGCGTACTGGTTACGGGGGGACATCTGGAGGGTTCCACGGCCCTGGACGTGTTTTTCGACGGCCAGAACATGGAGTGGCTCGCAGGCGAGCGCTTCGATGACGGAGAGTCTCATGGGACCGGTTGTGTCCTCTCTGCCGCCATCGCCGCTTATCTTGCGCGCGGGCAGACTCTGTGGGACGCGGTCACAGAAGGAAAATCCTTTACAGCGGATGCAATCCGAAACAGACTCCAGCTGGGGCGTGGCCTAGGTCCTTGTGACCCTCTAGGCTTGGGCGGGCCGGAACAATGAACCTCGTCGCAGTCTCAGGCGCTTTCCTAGCAGCCTGTCGGACTTTTGGGGCCGGAGTTGGATGTCGGGCATGCGAGAAACAGGGGCATGAGCGAACGATTTCTTGCTGTGGATCGAGACACGCCGTACTTGTTGCCGCCGTCGGTCCAGGATTGGCTTCCGGAAGAGCACCTGGCGCGGTTCGTTGTAGAGGTGGTGACGAAGCTGGACCTGCGTGACCTGGAGAAGGAGTACGCGGGGCGGGGTTCGAAGGCCTACCATCCGGAGATGCTGCTGGCGTTGCTGTTCTACGGATACGCGACGGGAGTGTTTGCGAGCCGGAAACTGGAACAGGCGACGTGGGATTCGCTGGCGTTCCGATATATCGCGGCGAACACGCATCCAGATCACGACACGATCGCGGCGTTTCGGAAGCGGTTTCTGAAGCAGTTGAAGCCGTTGTTCGTGCAGATTCTTCTGCTGGCGCGGACGATGGGATTTTTGAAGCTGGGGAAGATCAGTCTGGATGGGAGCAAGGTCCAGGCGAATGCATCGAAACATAGCGCGTTGAGCTGGGGGCACGCGACGGAGTTGGAAGAACAGTTGAAGGCCGAAGTCGCGCGCCTGATGGAGTTGGCGGCGGCGGCCGACGCGGAAGTGCCGGAGGGAATGGACATCCCGGCCGAACTGAAGCGGCGCGAGGACCGGCTGAAAGCGATCGCCGAGGCGAAAGCGAAGATGGAGGCGCGCGCTGCGGAACGCCATGCGGCCGAGCAGGCCGAGTACGAGGCCAAGATGGCCCAACGCAAGGCCCGGGCCAAAGCGACCGGGAAACGGCCGGGAGGCAAGCCGCCGCAACCGCCCCAATCGGGCGTGCGCCCGAACGACCAGATCAATCTGACCGACGAGGAATCGCGCATCATGCCGGCGGGCGGGAAGAGTTTCCAGCAAGCCTATAACGTGCAGGCGGGGGTCGACACCGAGACCCTGCTCATCGTCACCGAATCCGTCACAACGCACGCCAACGACAAACAGGAAATCGAACCGGCGCTCGGGACTCTCGATGCACTGCCTCAACCGCTGGGAAAGGTCGAGGCGATACTGGCCGACAATGGCTACTACAGCGAAGGGAACGTGAAGGCGTGCGAAACGGCCGGCGTGATGCCCTACATCGCCATGGGCCGTGAGCGCCATCATCCACCGGTGGAACAGCGTTGGACCGAACCGCCACCGCTGTCGCCCGACGCGAACCCGGTCGACGCCATGGCCCATCGGCTATCGACGATCGAGGGCCGGGCCGTTTACGCTCAGCGCAAGTCCACGGTCGAGCCGGTGTTTGGAATCGTCAAATCCGTGCTGGGATTCCGGCAGTTTCACCTCAGGGGACTCGACCCGGTATCCGGTGAATGGACACTGGTCAGCATCGCCTGGAACCTGAAACGCCTGTTCAATCTCTCCGGGCAGGTCTCCTGCCCGACTGATCCCCGCTCCAGCCGCCCGTCCGGACGCCAAAAACGCGACTCCGGGCTCCTGCGTGGATCTCTGGCGTCCGAATCCGGCTCTCTCTTGCGACGTCTCAGGTCGATCGTCTCGTCAATGTTCAATCACACGCTCGGAGACGCGCCGTTGCTACGGTCAAGTCCGACAGGCTGCTAGGAATCCCACTTTGACATCCCTAAGGCCTCGTTATAGCCTAGCCCGCGTCTGCCCCAACACAGTCATTTAGAGGACAGGTACCGTAAGATCGTGCGTATCGCTCGCAAATCGCATCGACTCAAATCGTGGTTTACGAGCTTGGCCGTGTGCGCTCTTTCCCTGGCTGTGGAAAGCGAAGCGTTGGCCCAGAGCATCCTTCATTTTCCACGCGTGATCGCTTCCGATGGGGTCTTTACCGGACTTGCGATCAGCAATCCTACGCCGTCACCCGTCACAGTAACTTTTACGGCCCTGAATCCCGACGGTTCCTTGGTTACTGAGTCCGGTGTTGAGAACCCCGTTTCGGTTTCGATTCCGGCGGGAGGTCAGTATACGCGGATCTATCCGGAGATATTCGGCACCGATAGACCCTTCAATGGCTGGGTCGAGGCGGCCAGTGCCACTTCCGGATTGACTGGTTTCTTCCTCAATGGCAACCCTGCGTTGAGCGACCTTGACGGTGCTGCGGTCGGAGTCCCGCTGTCCGAGTTTCTGTTCCCGCTCGTTTCTGAGGACGGAATCGGCGTGACGGAACTGTCTGTCGTAAACCCGAGCCCCGAGCCTGCCAGCGCGACGGCAACCTTGTTTGCAATCAATGGATCCACGCTTGGGTCGGTGCCACTGATCGTGCCCGCACGTGGACTGATCCGTCAAACACTGTCGGACGTATTTGAAGCGGTCGACCTGAGCGACGCATCCCATGTTCGAGTGATGGCCGATCGTCCGCTCGTCGGCTTAGAATTGGTGGCGGACTTTCAGGTTCCGGAAGCGCCCACCCTGCGCAGGGAATCGGTGATGCTTTTGGGCCAACATGTTGAGAGCTCGTCTACGTCCGTTCTTTCCCAATTTATTACCGGCGCCGGATGGATTTCGCATGTCGGTGTTGTCAATGCTGGAGGCATTGGCCAGGAAGTGACGCTGACAGCCTACCAGACGGGCGGAGCCCTCTGGATTGGTGAAACGAACCCTGCCCGTATTCCGCTCCAGCCCAACGAGTCACTCCGATTGAGTGCCGAAGAATTGTTCGGTTTTCCCTCGGGTGAACTGCGTCTGGGCTGGATAGAAGTTGAGGCGGACCTGGGACAGGTGGCGACCTTCATCGGTTTAGGGAACGTCACGGCTTCATCGTTCGCTCTGGTGTCGGGCACCGATGTGGTGAATGCTTCGCGCGACCTCAGCTTTGCGCACTTTGCCGATAGCGGCTCGTTCTTCACGGGTCTGACCCTGAACAACGTGGGAGCCGAAGCATCGGTTGTCGATCTGTTTGTCCTTCGTGACGACGGAACGACTGTTGGAAGGGAAACGGTAGCGATTCCTCCCCGGCAAACAGAATCAGGGCTCTTCAGTTCCTTTGTGCCGGCCAGCGCCGCCGAATCGCGTGTCTGGGCATACCTCACTTCGACCCAACCGCTCATAGCTTCGGCATTGATGGGGTCGACGAACGGACTTTCGCTGGCCAACGTGAACCCACAGATTCCTGCGGGTCCGTTCGTTCCCCCCGCGCAGGCGACGGCAGCGATAACGGGGACCGTGACCCAGGCGAGGATAGGCGTTTCCGGTGTGACGGTGTCACTGGAAGGTCCGGTGAACACCAGTGAAACGACGGACGGCGTTGGGGAGTTCGTGTTCTCTCGACTTCCAGCCGGGACCTACACCCTGACGCCGAGTGCTCCGGGGGCTCAATTTGTCCCAAATACACAGAGCATCGATTTGGCTTTAGCGAACGTAGATGGAGTCCGTTTCGAAAGCGGCGGCGTCATAGCGGCCGAGGTGCCGGAACTATTGTTTGTCACGCCGTCGGCGACGTTCGCTGGCAGCAGCACCTTGAATCTGCGCCTGGGCGGGGCCAACTTAAGTCCGACGTCGGTGGTCCAACTCGACGGGATACCTCTTCCGACTACCTTCGTCAGCGCGGTCGAAATCCAGGCCGTGCTCCCGGCTTCAGCCCTGCTCGAAACCGCAACGCTCGGAATCAGTGTCGTTACCGCACCTCCGGGCGGTGGCGCATCAGTGTCATTGGACTTCCAGGTGAATCCTGCGCTGGACGACCCTCTGATTGTGGGTCGAGTGGCGGTTGGAGGATTTCCGGCAGGTGTCGCTATTGATCCCGTGTCTCGACTGGCGCTGGTCGCCAGCGAATCTGAGGACAGTGTTTTCTTCATTGACCTTGACGCAGCTCAGATCGTGGGACAGGTAGGGGTGGGGCGTAGTCCGACAGAGATCGACGTCGACTCCGCTTTGGGCCTCGCGGTGGTGGCCAACGTCGGCAGTAACGATGTTTCCATTGTCGAGATTGAATCCCGAAGCGTTGTAGCAACAGTCGATGTCGGAAGATTCCCATCGGGTGTTGCCACCGTGCCCGGTGCGGCCCAGGCGCTGGTCGTCAACGGAGAGGACGACAACGTGTCTGTGATCGACTTAAATACCTTCACGGTCACGGGCACGATTTCTGTCGCGAATCGGCCCGGAGGTGTTGCGGTCAACCCGGTCACGAGACGCGCAGTCGTCACGGAACGTGCGGGATCGCAGGTCTCAGTTATCGATCTGGTTCAGGGCACCATTGTGGGCCAGGTACCGACTGGAGAGTTTCCGCGTGCCGTGGGGATCAACACAGGGACGAACGTTGCAGTAGTTGCCAATGCGAACGGCGGAACGGTCACGGTGATCGACCTTGAGACCTTGAGAGTGATCGCCACGTTGGAGGTCGGGGACGGACCGACGGCAGTGGCGGTGGATCCTGAATCTAACAATGCAGTCGTCAGCAATAGTGGTTTTGTTCGGGGGCAGGGAAACCTGGGAGCGATAACGACTGTGACGGTGATCAACCTGGGGCAACTGCAGGTTTTGGCGGAGGTCCCCGTGGGGAGCACAGCGTTTGGCGTCGACGTGGAGCCGGGCAACCAATTGGCCGTCGTCGCCAACTTCGGCAGCAATGATGCCACCTTGGTCCGGCTTCCGAATCCTGAGCCGCAAATAACAGACATTGAGCCGAAGACATTCCCGTTGGGCGTCTCCAGCATCACGCTCACGATTCGGGGAACCGGTTTCCTGCCCACATCGGTTGTCAACCTGAACGGAGAAACGTTGCCGACAACGTTCATCAGTCCGACTGAGCTAACGGCTATTGTTTCCGGTTCCGTCCTGGACTCGCTGCTGGCAGTTGGGTCCTCTACCCAGGCCATTACCGAGGGGGATGGCCCTCCTTTGGTGAGCCGTCAGATAGCGCCGATCAGTTTCAACATTGGTGTCACCAATCCCGGGCCGGGCGGGGGCAGCTCAGAGCCCGATCCGGAAGTGACGAATATCGAATTAGAGAGCCCCGACCCGGTCCTGATCAGCATGTCTCCTGACGAATCGATCGCGGACCAGGACGTTGTGTTGACGCTTCGAGGAAACAACTTTAACGCGACCTCTGTTGTCTTCTTCGGCGAAGGACTTGCTCTGGTTCCCGGTGCGGTGTCGCAGCAGACACTGACGGTCCGGGTTCCTGCGAGCGCCGTTACACCAGGAGAAAAGACCGTCTTTGTGGAAAACACAGGATCGGCAGCATCGAGTTCGCTGACGTTTACGATCGTCGAAAAGCGCAACGGCCCGCCCCGTGTCGATTCGGTCTCGCCTTCCGAGGTGACTGCGGGAGGTGATGCCGCGCCTGTGGGAATCACAATCACCGGTAGCGGTTTTCTGACTGACCTGACTTCGGTTCGGCTCGACGGTGCGAGGGTTGTCGATGTGACATCCGATTCGATTCAGCTGACACTGGATTCCTCTGCCATCGACCGGCCTGGGCGGTTGAATGGCCTGGTATCGAATCCTGCTCCCGGTGGCGGTTCTGCATCGTTTGCAATTCAAGTGGTTGGGGCCGCGCCGGAGATCGAATCCTTTTCGCCAGCCGGGGCTGAGGTCAACTCTACGACCGTGGAACTTTCGGTAACGGGTTCCAACTTCGAAAGCCGAACGGCGATCACTGTGGATGGGACGCGCATTCCAACAGATTTCGTGAGCAGTTCCGAGTTGGTGGGTCGAATGAACCAGGGAATTCTCAAACGGGCTGGAGAGTTTCAAATCGGTGTTATCAGTCCATCCCCGGGTGGTGGATCAGCAGAAGCCGGATTTTTTGTGATACGCGCCACTGCTCCGACTCTGCGTTCGATCAGCCCATCCATTGTGTCACCAGCAAGAGGTCGCGTGACGATTACCGCGCGGGGTAGTGGCTTTGTGGGGAACTCAGAGATCGTTATTGATGGAGTCCCGGTTAAGACTCTCTTTAACTCGACCGAAGAATTGGTCGGAATCCTGGATCGAGAGGTCCTCAGTATCCCCGGTGAGAGGGCTGTTCAGGTGAGTAATCCGGAGCCGGCAGGATTCGCACCGCAAACCGAGTTCTTTACGGTCGTGGGTGCGGTTCCGCTCATTCGAAACCTGAGTCCCGGCTCGGTTGAGGCCGAGGAAGAGGACGTTTCTATCAGAGTGCGCGGAGAGGGCTTCACCATCGATTCAAGGGTTGTTCTATCCGGATCATTTGATGGAAACGTGGGGAGCCAGGACGTAAGTTCGGAATTCGTCGACGATAGGACGCTGATATTTGATTTGCCGTTCGCGGGTTTCCAGGCTTTAGATATTGGAGTTCGTGTTGTCAATGGAAACCTCCGCTCCAACGTGGGTATTTTGTCGGTCACGGCCAGGAAGCCTGGATCGGGTTGCGGCGACGACCAGACACCGCCGGGGCAGAACGGAGATCGGACACCGCCGTGTGTGGACGATGAGTGGACGCCGCCGGGGCAGGATGATGACCGGATACCGCCGGGGCAGGACGGGGATGACGACCGGACGCCGCCGGGGCAGGATCGAGACGATGACCGGACACCGCCAGGGCAGGACGGAGACGATGACGATGACCGGACGCCGCCAGGGCAGGGCGGAGATGATGACGAGGACCGGACAGAGCCAGGCCGAAATGACGACGAAGACAAGCTTCCACCGCAATTCAGGCGAGGCGGAGGCGGTCAGGGAGGAGATAACGATCCTCCAGATAATGGGGGTGACGACCGGACAGAGCCAGGCCGGGGCGGAGACGATGACGAGGACCGGACAGAGCCAGGCCGGGGCGGAGACGATGACGAAGACCGGACAGAGCCAGGCCGGGGCGGAAACGATGACGATGACCGGACGCCGCCAGGGCAGGGCGGAGACGATGACGATGACCGGACGCCGCCAGGGCAGGGCGGAGACGATGACGATGACCGGACGCCGCCAGGGCAGGGCGGAGACGATGACGATGACCGGACACCGCCGGGGCAGGGCGGAGACGATGACCGGACACCGCCAGGACAGGGCGGAGACGGGAACAGCAATCGGGGTGGCGGTAATTCTGATAACTAGCCATAAAAATAAGATATAAGAAATAAAATATCGAGTAGAACTTCAATGTTGAAAGGGGCGGCTGCCGGGCCGCTTTTCGTGATTAGCCCTGAAGATGCTTCTGAATCTCGTCGTACTCGGGAAAACGTCCGGTTTCGAGCTTTGAGTAGATTAGCGATCCGTTCACACTCACCTCGAAGCGCCCTCCGTCGGATGGCACCACCACACAACGTTTGATTCTGGATTTGAACTCCGTGAGGAGCTTCTCAATCAGGCTGACCGCCTGAGGCTCATAGTTTCAGGTCTGACAGTAAACGAGCTCGATTTCCATCGATTACCTCCAGCTAGTGACCTGTACCACCCAAATCGGGACCAGCGCCGATGGGTCTTGCCGGGGAGATCGAGGCGCGAGACGGAAGTCGATGTGTTCACATCGACGACAGCTCGTAACGACGATATCGCCGGCAACCCCCATCGGCCCAGAGGGTTCCAGCGAATCGGCATTGTCTTCGTCGTCGTCAGCTCCTCGCAATGTAGGAGCATTTACTCGTCGCCGACTCCTAGAATCCAACGCCGTTTGGCCCGAACGCTGGTCCCGATTTGGGTGGTACAGGCCACTAATTCAGTTCTCCGATCCAGCGATTCCGGATCTCCATCTGTTCCGGCCCTGCATTAGGGGCGTCTACAATGGACCAGATCTCTTCCTGGTTTTCGCTGGGTCTGAGTTCCAACACGAGAATGCGGTTTCCACGCGTTATTGTCAGGTCTATGGTCTCTCCCAGTTTGCGCCGACGGAACTCACTTTGGAAATTGCTGAACGTGATGCGGCGGTCGCCGAATGCCAACAGGGTGTCCCCGGTGTCGAGGCCCGCTGCAGCCGCCGGGCTATCGGAAATCACTCTGGAAATACGCGCCAGTCCACCTTCAACTTCGACAAACTGAATCCCCATATATAGAGTCGGAAGTTGTCGATCGGCTCTTACACGAAAGCCCGCTTGAGCTGCGTAGCGTGTGTAGTCGAGATCCATGCGGCTGCGGACGACAGACGCATAGAATTCCTCAAAATCAGATCCCACGACCGTATTCAAGGCTGTCAGGAAGCCATCCTCGGGAACACCCACGCCTTGGTCGGCATAGGTTTCCATCAGATGGCGCATGACATCGTCGAGACTCTTTTCGCCGCTCGTCCGTGCCCGGATTTCAATGTCGAGGAGGAAGCCCGCAATCTCGCCCTTGGTGGAGTAGGAAATACTATTGTTGTCGCTGTTATCGCTCGGAGTCCAGGCTTCCCAGCTGGCGTCTTCGAGGCTCATGAGAAATCGTCCGGGTGCATGCTGGAGCCGATTAATTTCCTGCCCAAGTTGGATCTGGTATGCCTGGAGCGGTAGTATTCCGGTGCGAGCGAGTATCAGCCGTGCGTAGTAGTTGGTCAAGCCTTCCGTCACCCAGAGAAGACGCGTGGGTGCTTCACGCCTATAGTCAAACACGCTCTCGGAGGAGGGCCGTATACGCTTTCCGTTCCAAAGATGAAAGAACTCGTGCGCGACGACGAACAGGAAACGTTCGTACCGGGGTCCGCTGGCAAAATCGTTTCCTCCGACGGTGATGCGCGTCGAATTGAGATGTTCGAGGCCGCTGCTACCGGGTGTCGGTACGATTTTGAATAAGAACGTATAACTCTCATGCGGGACCGTACCAAATAGTTGCACGGTTGCCTCAACGATGTCGCGTATGTCGGTGAGGAGTTGATCTAAGTTGAACTCCACAGCCGGATCGCTGAAAACGAGGCGATATAGGACATCTCCAGAAGTGAATTCATGCACTTGCGCCTCTCCGACAAAGGCGGGTGCGTCGATGAAGACATCGTAATCGGGTGCCCGGTAGGCGCCGCCACGACGTTCAAGCCCTATGTAAATATCCCAGGCGCGCGGTTTTTCGTAACGGAGGGCCACAGGAACGTGCCGATGTCCCACGACGTACATATAAGTGGCGGGGCCGGAGATGTCTGCCATTTCGGCAGTGAGTCCCGTTGAATAGACATCGTAGGTGACAATCACGTCTTCAGCGGGCCGTTTAAGAATTTCCCAGGTCTGCTTATCTGTCTTTTCCCAATTCAGGCTTCGATTGCCAGATCGTGCCCGAACTTGAAAGTTTTGGACGTTTCGGGCGAAGTCCCGAATCCGATGGTCACCTGGTGCCCAAGCGGGCATTGCTACCTCGAGTCTGTCGGTTTGAACGCCGCGAATATCCATTTCCACTGCATAGAGATGAGTGCTGGGGTCTTCGATTGAAATTTGATACTCGATCTGGACTCCATTGGCCGGGATCTGGTTCGCGGCATAGACCCCCTGTGCCGAAAGCGCCGATGGAATGAAAAGCAGGAAAGCAATGAGAATCCCCAAGTAAGGGCGGGCCAGACGGTCGGGTCGAATTCGGCAGTCGAAGAACATCTGTAAAAGTGTACTGAATCTGAGCTCTGGTGTCCCGGATTGTTCTGACAGATCGGAGAAGACTGACTTCCAAGGATTCCCGCTCGGGTCGCGGCTGGATTCGATGCTTTAGAATGGTGGGGGAAGCGAAAAACTTAAGAGGGAATATGAACCTGTTTACTTCAAAAGATTTCAAAGTATTTGATGTTGCCGGTTTCGAAGAACGGTCAGTATTCCTTCTCTAGGGCGTGTTAACACTAACGTAGTGCCTCGACGATGAGAGCGAAGTGAAGGAAGGCGAGGAACATGACGTCGAGTTTATCGAAACGGGAGAAGATACGCCGGAAACCCTTGAGTCGGCGGAAGAGCCTCTCGACTTCGTTCCTGCGGCGGTAGAGCACGCGGTCGTATTCCCACGGCTCCAGGCGGTTGCGCTTGGGCGGCACGACGGGAATCCACCCAAAATCCAGAGCCAATTGGCGGGTCTGGTCGTCCTGGTAGGCACGGTCCATCAGCAGCGGTAGCGGCTCGGGTAGTGGCCCCAGACCGGCGAGCAGCTCGCGGCCCTGCGGGGCGTCGTGCGCTTGGCCGGGCGAGAGCGCAAACGTTATCGCCGTTCGAGCATTCGCGGCAACCAGATGAATCTTGGTGGTCCATCCACCGCGGGATTTGCCGATCGCTTGCGGACCGTTTTTTTTAACGCTCCCGTGCCGTCGGGATGAACCTTCACAATGGTCGAGTCCATCGAAACGGCTTCGACCCGGATGCGGACCAGTTGCTCGCGCTGGAGTTTCTCGAAGACGGCGTCGAGCACGCCGTTCTTGGACCAGCGGTTCATCCGGGTGTAGATGGTGTGCCAGTTGCCAAAGCGCTTGGGCAGACCGCGCCACTTGCAGCCCTGCTCAGCCACATACAAAATGGCGTTCAAGACCGTCAGGTTCGAAAGACTGACGTTGCCCCGCTGACGCGGCAGTTCCGGCTCGATGCGACAATACTGCTCCTGTGTGATCTCCATGCGTGATTATAAAACATTCATGCTCATTAGTGTTAACACGCCCTAGCTGGAAAGGTCGCTAAAGGTCGTAACGGCCCGGGCTTCAGCGGCGGGCCGCAGGCTCGCCCGACTGGAAGCCCTTGTTAGGTCGCTTGTTTGGTCTTGGGGTCTTTTATTCATGCAGACGTCCTTCTCGCTCAAACTCTCCGACCATTACTGAATCAGCCTCGAGCAGGATGGCTGGGCTAAATCGGAGGAATCCGCGATTAGTGCCGCTGTTGGTAGAGACCATATCTAAAGTTAATAGACGCTCACTGACAAGGTGCGGGAGGCTCCACGTCGGGTCCTTCACTGCATACACCGTTCCCGGCTCCAATCCTAGGCGTTGAAGCTCCTTATCTGTGGCCAAGCGGGCCTTCTTTGCGGCTAACGCGCGCTTGACTGCTCTAAGACGGACTTCGGCATCTCCTGGAAGGTGAATGGCGATGAATCCCTTTGAAGTTGCAAGGATGAGGCTCTTTAGCTCGTTAACCAGCGGAATGGCCTTAGCCAATGCTGCTTCCTCACAGCTGACCACCGGCCACGGCAGGAGCCATTCCTCCATCGCAACACCTGGCTCTGGCTTGCCGCTCCGATCCGGTGGTGCCGAACCAAGACTACGAGGAGTTACGACTTCAGCCGACCTCCACACGCCCTCGAACGCTTCCAAGAGACGCGCTCGATCCGGCTCACCGAGCACCAACCGTCCGCGGCGAAGCTCGCTTGGATCATCGAAATCAGGATCAGCAACATAGGCTCGCGAAGCTTGCCGACCTTCGTCAACGAAGATCACCATGTCCTCAAAGCCAGTGGCCTCCGCGAGAGTCCTCGGTTTGGCACGCCGGACAGCGACGCCTCCGTGTAGAAACTCTCGGAGTACCGGATAGAAATCCGGCCAGTCTTTGTCTGGTACGACGAATAGTCTACGGATGTTCGTTCCACGACGAACGGCTTCGACGTTCTTTCTGATATAACGGCTCTGATTCTCGTTGTCCGTCCACAACACCGACGAGAGAGTCACGACTCCGTCAACCTTTGACGGGGCGGACGAACGGTCTATCTCACCCTCGATTGCCCTGTAGTACTGGTCTGAGGTGAGGACGATTTGCCCTTGGGCAGCTAATTCCATGGGGCGAAAGACAGACCGGAGAATCTCCTCGCGCAACCCGGATGGCACAGCGTCAAGGGTGTGTCGGATCGTGGCCTGAAGCTCCGCCGACACGGAGTCAGACGGGGCTACAACTTCGGTTCCGATCTGCTCTAGAACGGGAGGAAGATCCTGCAGCACCTTCGCAGCTAGATCAGCGGGCGTGGTGTAGTAGCTGATCACATGATTCTGTCTGAGTTCATTCTTCAATTTCTCAAGGCGTCTGGCGCCTTCACCAAATTCCACGAATTTCGGGCGAACGGGCTGATTGTCGTCGTTCAAGTAAATGAGAGACGGCAAATTGATCCGTTTGGCCTCCGCATACTCCAGGTGTGTCATCGACTGGCTGTGCCCCAGAGGTATGGTTCCATAGCGCATACCGAAGATTCCGATGTACACCTTGCATGAACGCACGACTGCAAGGCACTCATCGACCGGGCTGCCCGGTTTGGAGCCAAAATATTCCATCCCTCTCACGATCGCCTCAAGGCGGTGCAAGGCACTCCTTACGGCTTCCCGATACGGTTGTAAGTCTTCGAAGGTGGACCCAACGAAAATCGGGACGTGGGGTGCGTTATCGTTCGCCATACGTCATTCGAGCGCCATGGTCTGCGACCTAACTATTAAGTATATAGTTCAGTTTATTTCCGTTCGAGAGGCCGCTCGAAGCAGCTCGATTTTGTTGTGATCTCAATGGGACGTCAAGAATTTTCTGGTCCTTTGAGGCCGTGATATACGGGGCCGTATATTCCGTTTATACCTGACGTGGACGTGCGCCCTATCAGTCGTCCGCCGAGGGTTCTACGGACTGCTCTTCTCCACGGCTGTTCCTAGCATCTTCACGACCAGTCCGGATGCCGAATGTGATCGTTCCAGAAGTTGTACGGACTGAAGCTACAGCACATCCGGGAACGGGACATGCATAAGGTCACCGCGCCGCGTTTGCGCGTCCCGGACTCCCTCCCGGACCCTGGCATTGTAAAAAGCAGTTCTACGGGAGTCTCACCCCCTGCAGCAGCGAAGACTCTACCGCGGGGCGGCCGGCTATCCGCTCGTCGGTGTCCTGCATTTGGCGCCTCATTCCAGCGCCACCAAGTCGTTCGCCGGCGTTCATTGCCTGTGATTCCAACAACGCTGTTCCTTCTCCTGAGCGTGTTGCTTGGCCAGTGCCGACCAGATTTCAGGTGACCATCTCAAGGACGAATGCTGTGGATTCCGCGGATCGCTCGATTTCAATGCTTTAGAATGACTGTTATCTGAAAAGACTTGAGAGGAGAATATGGACCTGTTTACTTCAAAAGATTTCAAAGTATTCGATGTCGCCGGTTTTGAACAACGGATGACAGCGCTTCGCAGTGAGATTCAACCCAAACTCGCTGAGATCGGAGAGGCCCTGGCTCCGGGTGTATCAAGCCTGGTAGACCGACCCCTTCACGTGCATGTCGCGAAACACCTGCGCCGCACAGTCAATCCCCCGGATGACACCTGGGCTGCTTTGGGTGCGGACAAGCGGGGTTACAAGAAGGACGTCCACTTCAAGATAGCCGTCTCGCGCAACTGCGTACGATTGCTTTTCGAACTTGGCCCGGAATACTACGACAAAGTCGAATGGGCCCTTAAGTGGCGGCGAGACATCCGGGGGATCACTTCAACGTTGAGGTCCGGGAAGAAACTGGCGTGGTTTAAAGATGAGCACGACGAACGGCCGGAGGCAGACTTGAGCGGCTTGTCGGGCACCGAGTTTAGGGGCTTGGGCAAGGAAGTGACCCGTCGAAAAGACGGTCATCTCGTAATCGGGCGACGTATCGACTGCGACGAAATCATTCGGATGCAACCCACCCAATTCAAGCGGATCGCCCTGAGGACCTTTCGGTCCGTCGCGGGGCTGTTCTCCATGCACGAGCCGAGAATCATAGCCGCGACCCGAACGTAAGTGTTTATTCGGGCAATATGGAAACGCGCTATTTTTTGGCGCGGACCTTGGCGTTGATGTACTGCTTGTGGCTCAAGTGAAGTGCAGAGGAAATGGCGCGCAATTCTTCCAGTTCGGGGTGGGTCAGGGCACCGTCGGCTGCACCGACGGCAAACAGAAGGTCCAGTAATTCAGCGCGCTCTTCCAGGTTGGCGTTGCCCGCATACTCGTTTATCATCCGGTAGCGATCCAGTCCCCGTACAGACTCCTCGTGAATAATAGTCAGGAGCAAATCAAGCGCACCCTCGTCGTAGTTGCCGTTCTCAGAGAGTCGACGTCGAATTTCCTGTAACTCGCGTTCGTTGATGTCGTGGTCCGCGTGAGCAACGATGCCCATCAAACCGCCCAGAAGGGCCAGGCGGTGCATTTCGGGGGTAATCGGATCATCTCCCGCCCTCCGGCGCAACTTGAAAAGGATTTTGTTTCTCAGAAACTCGTCAACGTCCACTCGCGAATGCCGCAGCGGTGACTGAAAAAGGCTCTTGATTCGGTTCATCATCAAGTCGAGGGATGAGGGCTCTTTGATAATGTCCTCGTAGCGGCGTAAGAGATCCTTTTCTTCCGCGGTTACACGGTCATCGGCGTTAATCACGCCTTCGATATGCCGGATCACCGCTCCCCGCTCTGAAGTCGATCCGATTCTCGACAAGAGGTCTTGGATCACCGCCATCTGCTCCTCGTCGGATACCGGATCTTCAATGTAGGGCTGGAGTTCGAACCAGTCCGAATCGTCCAGGTCGAACCTGCGGGCCAGTTCCTTGATGTAGTTCAACTCGGATTGAGATAGCTCGGAGTCCGCCCAAGCGGTGGTGACAAGAACTTTTAGAAGTGCGAGTGCTGTCGATGCGCGAACCATAGGTCTCTTATTGAATCTCTTGTCCTACTGCAGCGTCATTGTTTTCAGGGGCTCGATTCAGGGATCCCCCGAAATCCCACCCACTGTTCGAACCATCTTCCAATCGTCACAACATGATCTTCGTCCAGTGGTTTCCCACTGAGTTGAATACCGATGGGCATTTTGTCCGGACCCATTCCTATGGGCAAGGACAGAGTTGGAAAATCTGCGAGTGTCCAGGGTGCAGAAATGATGGGATCCCCCGTGCTGTCCAAGCCTAGCAGCCCGTGGTTAAAGTCCACTTCACAGATTCAAACGGACCCGATGCGACCGTATCGCGAAGAATGATGAGTGAAGGAGGACGGGATATGGGCATGGGACGAAAGAGACGACGCCAGGAATCGCTGTGGATCGCGACACAGGAGTTGCCGCGGACCAAAGGACACGTGTTCTACGAACGGGTGAACCGGATTCTGGAAGAAGACGGATTCGACCCGTTTGTTGAAGAAGCCTGCCAGAAGTTCTACGCCCCGGTGATGGGTCGGCCCGGTGTCGTGCCGGGTGTGTACTTTCGGATGCTGCTGGTCGGCTACTTCGAAGGGATTGACTCGGAACGCGGCATCGCCTGGCGGTGTGCCGACTCGCTGAGCCTGCGGGAATTTCTGGGCATTGGGCTGACCGATGGTACCCCGGATCATTCCAGCGTGTCGCGGACACGCCGGCTGATCGATCTGGAAACCCATGCCCAGGTGTTCCACTGGATGCTGGAGCGGCTGGCCGGGCACGGGTTGATCGACGGGAAGACGGTTGGCGTGGACGCGACGACGCTGGAAGCGAACGCGGCAATGCGGTCGATCGTGCGGCGAGACACCAGGAACAGTTATGAGGACTTTCTGAAGGAGTTGGCCCACGCTTCGGGCATTGAAACGCCGACACGAGCCGAACTGGCGCGACTGGACCGGAAACGGCCGAAGAAGGGATCGAACGACGACTGGGTGCATCCCGACGACGCGGATGCGCAGATCACCAAGATGAAAGACGGCCGCACGCATTTGGCTCACAAGCTGGAACACGCTGTGGATATGAAGACCGGCGTCGTGCTGGGGGTGACGGTTCAGGGTGCTGCCACCGGGGATACGACGACAATCAAAGAGACGTTGATCCGCACGGCCGAGAACATGGAGAAGCTGGCAAGCAACCCGAAAACCGAAGCGCAGATTCGAGAAGATTGGTTTTCTGAAGTCGTCGCCGATAAGGGATATCACAGCAACGAAACGATGGTCGATCTTCGCGAATTGGGGATACGCACCTACATCTCGGAACCGGATCGGGGCCGTCGCCGCTGGAAGAACAAGCCGGACGAACAACAGGCTGTCTATGCCAATCGCCGTCGAATCCGTGGAGAACGCGGCAAGGAGTTGTTGCGGCATCGCGGCATGATGCTGGAACGACCCTTCGCTCACGGTCTGGAAACCGGCGGCATGCGACGGGTTCACCTTCGAGGACGGGAAAATATCCTGAAACGGATCCTGGTTCACTACGCGGCCTTGAACCTGGCGTTGATCCTGCGCCAGAAGTTCGGGCAGGGCACGCCACGGAGCCTGCAGGACCGGTCTGCGGCATACTTTGCCGCTCAAATCGTGCTCTTCTGCGTCCAGATGGCGCTTCAAACGCATCATGAACTCCGTCAGCTGGATATCGAGCCCAACGTGGCTATCGAATCCGACGTTACGACTGTGTCAGAGAATCTCACTTCTGCCACGGGCTGCTAGCGGAGCAGCTCCCCGAGCTCCCGGTGAAATAATTGCGTCACAGCGCGTGAACAGCTGTTGCATTTCCTTTTGATAAAGGCGGCGCAGTCGTTGTGCGCGAAGGTAATCCGTTGCCGAAACCAGAAGCCCGCTTTCCACGAGGCCGCGAAGATTCGCGCCATAGGCGTCGGGGTGTTCGGCGTGTCGTTCGCGATGGACGGCGGCGAGTTCGACTCGCATGATCGTTCTTAATGCCGCTATCGCTTTACCGAACGTACCGGGAAGAGACAATTCTTCAACTTTAGGACCGGCCTCCCTCAACAGACCAATGAGTTCTTCATGAATGTCCCATGCTCCTGGATCGGTGTTGTCGCGGAAAAATTCGCGGACGACGCCGATGCGTATGTCGAGCGTATCAAGGTCGGAGGGTTTTGCCATGGGTTTTGCAGACATGGCCGAACTCATGATAGAAACGTCGTCGACAGTGCGCCCGAAAGCACCGACGTGGTCCAGGGACCACGCACAGGGGAAAACGCCCCTCCGCGAAATGCGCGCGGCGGTGGGCATAAGCCCTACGATTCCGCAGAATGCGGCGGGGCGACCGATGGACCCCGCGGTTTGCGACCCGGTCGCCGCCGGGCACATCCGGGCTGCAACGGCCGCAGCAGAGCCGCTGCTCGACCCTCCCGGCGTGTGATCCAGATTCCATGGATTTCGTGTCGGTCCCGGGTCGAAGGCCGCAAACTCGGTTGTGACGGTTTTACCGAGAATAACCGCGCCCGCTTCCCTCAGCCGGTGAACGACAGCTGAGTCATCTTCGGGTATATGGTTAGCGAACAGAGGTGAACCCATTGTGGTGCGGAGATCGCGAGTATTGAAGATGTCCTTGATGCCGATCGGCACACCGTGAAGCGGCCCCCGATATCGGCCGTCTGCGGCCTCTCTATCAAAAGCTTCGGCTTGCGTCAGTGCGCCCTCGGAGTCCACAGTGGTCCATGCGTGGATCCTGGAGTCCGCCCGGACAATCCGGTCGAGGAAAAGAGATACGATTTCGACAGACGATGCGTGCCTCCCGCGTATCCGGTCCGATACCGCCCTCAATGAAAGCGCGTCAGGCGCCATCATTGGAGTTCACCATGTACTGGGAAAGTGTGTAAAGGTCCGAAGCGGCCTGTTCGAGATATGGTTTGAGCTCTAGAGCTCTCTCAGCACCAAATATTTCTTCGGCACTGGACAGGAGACGTCCCAGCATTTCGTCCATGGGCGCGTGATTTTAACACACCAAAAAAGAGAAAAGGTGTCGATCCGCGGAAGGTGGGACCGGGTGGCGATTACAAGGCGAAGCGGTTCAGAAAGCCGAGGTATCCAGAGAGCCGTGTGAAGTTGTTGGTGAGAATCAGGACGCCCACAGTAATAACAAGAGCCCCGCTGACCAGTTCAACCGTGCGGAAATGGTGCTTGAACCGACCATAGAAAGACAGGAACTTATTCAGTCCCAGGCTGGTCAGAAGGAAGGGCAAACCCAAGCCGGCCGAATAGACGGCCAAAAGATACACACCCTGATAAACCGTTTCCTTCGTGCTGGCAAAGGTCAGGATGCCGGCCAGAATCGGGCCGATACAGGGGGTCCAGCCGAATGCAAAAGCCAGGCCCAAAATAAAGGCGCCGAACATGCCTCGTGGTTTGTCGACGTTGTGGAAGCGCTTGTCCTGGTATAGGAAAGGGATCTTGAAGATGCCCATGAGGTGGAGGCCAAAAATAATAATGATAACGCCAGCCACACGATAGAGGATCGCCATCTGCCCCATGATCACCTGACCCAGGAACGTCGCTGAGGCACCCAGTGCGATGAATGTGGTTGAGAAGCCAACGATGAAGAAAATAGAGTTCGCCACTACTATCCGCGTCATCGATGCGCTGCGGTCCGACTGCAACTGTTCCAGTGAAACACCGGAGACGATGGAAATGTATCCGGGAACCAGAGGGAGGACACATGGTGAAAGAAACGAAACAATGCCGGCCGCGAAAGCAGCAAATACGGAAACGCTATCCATGGGTTAAATTATTCCACGAAAAGGTCATGACTGTCTTTGGAAATGATCCCAACCCTAAAGAGTGTATGAGACGCCTGCCCGGATGGAACGTGAGCTGTATTCCACAAAAAATAGATATATCGAGGTTTCAGAGATTATCTATGATGAAATTCGTCATCACTCCCTGCATGTGGTAAAGCTGTTCGGGATCCTCGATTTTGTGTTTGGATTGCGGATAAAACATGGTTTCGAAGTCTTTACCGGCTTTCTGAAGCTTGTGAACGAGCCGCATCGAATGTTCAATGTGAACGTTGTCGTCCATCGTGCCGTGAAGGATCAGGAGTTTGCCCTGGAGTTGGTCCGCGGCCTCAAGCACGGAGCTGTTCCGATACCCCTCGGGATTGTTTGAGGGTTGTGCCATGTACCGCTCGGTGTAGATGCTGTCGTAAAGCCGCCAGTCTGTAACCGGTGCCCCGGCGATGCCCATCCGAAACAGGGAACTGTGGGTCATCGCGTAAGCCGAGAGGTATCCACCGAAGCTCCAGCCCCAAATTCCCAAACGTTCCGGGTCGACATAACGCTGGGACTTCAGCCAGGCGATGCCATCTTCAAGATCCGAAAATTCCGTCTCTCCGAAACGGCGGTAGATTGGCCAGGACCGAACCGCGCCTCGGCCGCTCGAAGATCGATTGTCCAAGATCCAGACGATAGAACCTCTCTGGGCCAGCATGTGGTGCCATGCGTGGATGGACCCACCCCAAGCGTCGTTTACTCTCGGTGTCATAGGGCCCCCGTAGACATGGCACAGGACGGGATACTTGCGGCTTGCGTCAAAGTCCGGAGGCCGGATCATCATGCCCGGCAGTCTGAATCCGTCTCGCGCGGGAATGTCTGTAAGTTCGGTTCGGCCCCATGCATAGTTGCTGAGAGTGGGGACTGAATTCGTGTTGAGGAGTTTCGCTTCGCCCATCGATTCGTCGTTTCCCTGGCCAGGAATTTGATGAAGGCGAACCTCAGGCGGTGTGGCGGCGTTCGACCAGGCGTCGATGAAGTATCGAAATGTTGGCGAGAAGGAGGACTCGTGTGTGCCTTCGCGCTTGGTGAGCTGTTCTAAGCCTGTTCCGTCCATGCGAATCCGGTAGGTGTGAGTTCCGATGAGGCTGTGTTCGGTGGCCGAAAAATAGATCCAGTTCCCGTCCGTGTCGATTCCATAGATTTTACGCACATCCCAGTCACCGGAAGTGACGGATCCGAGCAGTCGATGGTTTTCGTCGTAGTGGTAAATGTGGCTCCATCCGGAGCGTTCCGATAGCCAGAAAAAGGAACCGTCATCGAGCCAGTACGGGTTGTCGAGGACCCGAACCCAAGCCGGGGACGTTTCACGGAAGAGGGTATGGGACTGACCCGATTCGCAGTCGGCTGCAACCAGGTCCAGCCATCGCTGTTCCCGGTCCTGGACTTGATACACGATAGACGTCCCGCTTCCCGCCCAGGCAACGCGGACAATCAAGTGGTCGATCGGGTCATAGTGAGATGTGTCGATCCAACGTGTTTGGCCTCCTGGAACACTCACCACACCCAAACGGACCCTTGGATTCGCTTCCCCGGCCCGCGGGTAGTGGATTCGTCGATCGTTCTGGTTCGAGGCGTAATCGGGAAGCAAATGCTCCCGGACCCGGGACGTATCCAACTCCACGAACGCGATGTGCGTCGCGTCCCGGCTCCACCAGTGACCGGTGAAGTTACCCCGGCCATAGAGCTCTTCCTGGTAAACCCAGTCCAGCCGTCCGGAGAGGATGGGACCGCCGCCGCGGGTTGTCAGAGCATGGGTCGTTTCTGTCCCGACGTCGGTGACATGAATGTTGCCGTTTTTGATGTAGCTGACCCAGGTGTCGTTCGGACTGAATGCCGCGTCGGCGTCCATGTCGATGTCTACGTCACACAGAGTGATGCTTTCGGACCCGAACCGGTAGTAGACCAGTTTGCCATTGTGCTGAATCAGTGTGGCTGTCTGGTCGGAGTTCAAACGATGATTCGACGGCCGTGACATTTCAGTTACGTCTGCCGCATTGGTTCCTGGATGCCCCTCAAGCGCGGTCCGCATGGCGTCGAGTTCATAGAGTCCGACGCTCTCACCGGTCCGGGCATCAATGCGTCTCCAGAGTGAGGTTGCATCATCTTCCGCGTCGTTGCTGTCTGCTGTGTCGTTCTTGTCATGGCGTTCCAGGTAGTGGTCGTCCCCAATCCATCGCCGTACGGTCAATGGTTTTCCCTCGAAAATTCCCTTCCTGCCGGGATCGTAGATGTCCCTGAGGGTCAGCAACTTGTTTTGTCCAGCACTCGACACGAGATCCATCATAATCACAAACCGAATCAAAGAGTCAGGATCTCAACACGATCCCCCTGTCCGGATACGGGAGGGGACCTGATCTTTCCCGGTGATGGGCGTAAACTAAGCATTAGACTCACCGGGATGCGCCGCGTTCCGATCCGTGCCTCGGATGGGGTACAGCTATGGAGGTGATATGTCGTTTCTGGCTTTGACGTTGACGGTGTTCTCTCTCGTACAGGGAGATGCTCTGCTGTTGGAATATCCGAACGAGGACGGCTTGGAACATGTCGAAGTGCAGTGGCGGAACCGGACGATACCCTTGATCCGGTCGGGCGATGACTGGGTGGCGATCATCGGTGCGGATCTGGATCTTGGTACCGGAGACTACCCGGCGCCGGTGACGTTTCAATTTTCGGACGGAAGACGCGAAGTGCGTGAAGATTCGATCCGTGTCGAGCCCAAGTCTTTCCCCATAACCCGCCTCACAGTGGAACCCCGTTTCGTCGAGTTAAATCCGGATGACCTGGAGCGGTCCCGGAGAGAGAGCCGGAGACTGGGGCAAGTTTTTGCCGAGATCACGCCGGACATTCTTTGGGATGACGGCTTCGTCGTCCCGATTCCTAACGCTCAAGGTAGTAATTTTGGACACCGGCGTGTTTTTAACGACCAGCCGAGGAATCCCCATTCCGGTGCCGACATCTCCGCCGCCGCGGGTACACCGATTCGCTCGACGAGTCGGGGGCGGGTCGTTGAGACAGGGGACTACTTCTTCAACGGAAATACAGTGGTCGTCGATCATGGTCTCGGCATTTATTCGGTCTACCTTCACTTGTCGCAGATTGACGTCGAGCCCGGCCAGATGGTTGAGGGGGGAGAAGTCGTGGGATTGGTTGGCGCGACGGGCAGGGTTACCGGACCCCATTTACACTGGGGTTTTCGTGTCCAGAACGCGCGGATCGATCCCTTTTCCTTGACGCGCATAGGGGACTAGTGACCTGTACCACCCAAATCGGGACCAGCGCCGGTGGGTCTTGCCGGCGAGATCAAGGCGCGAGACGGAAGTCGATGTTTTCGTATCGACGACGGCTCGTAACGAAGATATCGCCGGCAACCCCCATCGGCCCAGAGGGTTCCAGCGAATCGGCATTGTCTTCGTTGTCGTCGGCTCCTCGGAATGAAGGAGCATTTCCTCGTCGCCGACTCCTAAAATACAACGCCGTTTGGCCCGAACGCTGGTCCCGATTTGGGTGGTACAGGCCACTAGCCGGACTGTTCGACGATTCATCCGTTCCGAACGCACGTTATTAATTAGAGCCACAGGCGTTCGCCGTTGTTCATCAATATGTTTGACCTGTTTAGACGAGGCGGCCCCTCGCAAAAGCAAATCGACCGTGCCGTAAAGAGGTTGACCGAACCTCACGGTGAGGAGGGTCCCCGGATCGAAGCGGCGGAGCGCCTGCTTGAGTGGGGGACTCCAGCGGCACTATTGGGCCTGGTCAAGCGATTCACGATATCAAGCCGGGTCATCACCCAAGACGTCGTAGAGAAGCGGATGGTCGTCGAGATGCTGGTCAGCAAGGGACAGGATGTCGTGGAACCCATCCTCCGCTTCATGAAAATTCATCACCAGGTGGACTGGCCCGTGCAGGCCCTGGCGCGGATCGTCCCTGAACAGGTGTTGATCGACCATCTTATCGAGATTATCGAGACTGTTGCCGAAAGCGAATTCACGGCGTCCGAGCACCGGGTCAGTCTGCTTCGGGCCATTCAGGGCCATGTGACTGAAGAAATGAGCCCCACGCTTCAGACCTTTCTCAAAGATTCTGATGATGACGTGCGGATTGTGGCGATTGAAGGTTTGTCCAGCATCGGCGAGTCGGTCCGCGAGTTGCTCCTTCAGAGTTTTCTCGAGGCCGAGGACCGTCCGCGGATCCGGAGGCGGATCGCGGAGATCTTCGCAGATCAGGAGTGGCCTGTTAAGGGTTATCGGCCGAGAATCGAGGAGACTCTACCGGAAGGTTTCGCCTTGAACGCCAAGGGCCTGATTCGGCGCCGCTAGCTTAATTCGAGAGCCAATATGTTCAACGCGATGCCGATAGTTTTGACGCCCGTGGCTCAAATAAAAAACGCCTGTCGGTTTAACAAATAAACGCCCGTGGCCCTAGATAATAAAAGAGACGCCGCGTTAGCCCTGGTCGGGGCCTGGGTCATGGGGACGGTTTTCATGGCTGTCGTGGCTACGCAGAATTTCTATCTCATTGATCGGCTTTTGGCCGCCGGGTCGGTTGAGGGATTCAACAATGTCATTGCGTTGCTGGGGCAGGATGTGGCGCGGGAATTTATGCGTTACGTCTCCTCGGAACTGAACCGTTTGTTTTTCGTGGCGTGGGGAATTGTCCAGACAGCTATGGGCGCTCTACTTCTGTGGCTCGTCTGGCGTTCCCAGTCCCAACGCGTACGTGTCGGCGCCTTGGTCATGTTCATACTCGCCGTGGTTCTTACGGCAGGCCTGACGCCTCCAATCGTTTCGGTAGGACGAGCTCTCGACTTTGTTCCGCGCGATCCCCGG
Source organism: Terriglobia bacterium (assembly GCA_965218085.1). Taxonomy (GTDB): domain Bacteria; phylum Acidobacteriota; class Terriglobia; order 20CM-2-55-15; family 20CM-2-55-15. The sequence goes on from CBDCKF010000002.1 coordinate 3,783,672, forward strand.
CCTGAGGAACTGACCACATTCGGATTGATTCATGCCGCCTACACCCTTATTGACTTCGCTAAAATGGGCCTCGGTCTGGTTGTCGCATTCTGGATACAGCGAAACCGATAAGTCATGTGTCGGGTGCTATGTGGTTTCGTAGAGGAAGGATACGAGTGTCGTCGGTTAGAAATCCGTGACAAAAGATTTCGCTCGGTCGTTCATTCAGATGACCATCTCTGTCGCGATCCACGCGTGGTCTGAACGACCGGCGACCCTCGCCATCATCCTGATGGCGAGGCCTATAGGGAACGACGGAATGTTGCTGCAGTCCCCAGAACGACCCGCACCGGTCCGACGGTGCGGGTGAACCGCTTTCAGAGTAAAGACGCGGTAGCCGAGGCGTTTAGTGTAAGAAGATGATCGGTTCGTACCATGGCGGAAGAAATTAGTAATGAACTTCTAACTCAGAACACTACAGCCGAATCGGGCCGACGCCGAGTTCCTCACCGACAAGTCGACCTATGAGTGTGTCGAGAGTCTCACCGGTAGCCGGAAAGATAAAAGCGGCGTCAGCCGGAGACCAGTCCAGCTTAAAGCTGGTCGATTGGGCCGAGATCCAGATTTGCAGGGCCGAACTGTTGGGGCTCACGATTATTTTTGATAAGGCCGGCTCTTCGATCTCCAGTGACAGGACGCCACTCTGATAAAGGATCTCGACATCGTGTTCGTCGGCGATGGAGTCCATTGAGCGATTGAGCGATTCAAGGGCTGCATCGCTGGATTGGAAAAATTCCGCTTCGGTAATCACGCCCCGATTGTAATCGATACCGATCTATAATAAACGCCTCAGGCGAGCCAATGTATTCGAATTTTACGATTTTCCTGCTATGACTCCTTTTGAATTGACGAAACAACTGTTGTCGATTCCCTCGGTCACGGGGACCGAAGGGGATGTGGGACGCTTCCTCAGTTCCTTTCTGGAAAAACAGGATTACCGCGTCAAAAGGCAGTCTGTGGGCGAAGATAGGTTCAATGTTGTCGCCTCTGCCGGTGATGATCCAAAGGTCGTTTTTTGCACGCACATCGACACCGTCCCTCCCGTTATCGACGTCTCCGAAGATGATGAGGCGCTCTACGGACGGGGCGCCTGTGATACGAAGGGCATATTCGCCGCAATGTTCGCTGCGGGTGAACGCCTGCGGGCAGATGGAATCCGGAATTTCGCATTTCTCCTTCTTGTCGGCGAGGAGACTGGTGGAGATGGCGCGAAAGCTGCCAATGGACTCGATTGGTCCTCCGAGTTTGTCATCGTTGGGGAACCGACAGAAAACAAGCTGGCGCGTGCTCAGAAAGGAACTCTACTCGCAGACTTGAGCGTGGAGGGACAGGCGGCGCATTCGGGATATCCGCAAGCGGGTATATCGGCCGTTCATCGGCTCATCGATGTATTGCATGACTGCATGGGTGTCGATTGGGGAGAGGATCCCACTCTCGGTGCAGGGTCATGCAATATCGGCGTGATTCGCGGAGGGGAGGCTGCAAACATTCTGGCGGCTACCGCGACGGCCTCGATCATGCTACGAACGGTCGAGGATGTTCCTGGTGCCCGCCTGCGGCTGGGCCGAGCGGTACATAACCGGGCCGTGATCGACGTTCTGGCGGCGTCCGCACCCCAACAGATGCACGTCGTTGAAGGTTTTGATCAGACCGTCGTTTCATTTGGCAGTGACATTCCATATTTGGGCAACCTGGGCAAGCCTCTCCTGATCGGGCCAGGTTCGATACTCGACGCGCACACAGCGCATGAGAAAATCTTGAAGCGCGACCTGCTGGAAGGCATCGAGTTATACGATCGCTTGGCGCGAACCCTTCTGAAGTAGTGGAGTGGCACAACCGCGATAATGAAAATAGCTCTGATCGGTTACGGGAAGATGGGCCGTGAGGTCGAACGCCTGGCCCTGCAGTCGGGTGACGAAATCGTGTCGAAGTTCGACCTGGACCCTCTTCCGGACGCTAGGGGACTCCAGAAAGCGGAGGTGTGCATCGAGTTTTCGACACCGGATGCGGTGCTGGAGAATATCAAGCTGGCGGCAGAGTGCGGGGTGGACATTGTCGTTGGAACGACGGGATGGTATGACCATCTCGAGGAAGTGCGGACTTGGTTTACCGATTCCGCGCTGGTTTACGCGCAGAATTTCTCGATAGGAGTGAACGTTTTTTACCGGATTCTCCGGAGAGCTGCCGAGTTGATGGAGTCGCTTCCCGAGTACGATGTCTATGTTGAAGAGCGACATCACAAATGCAAAGTGGATAGTCCCAGTGGGACGGCACTCCGGATCACTGAGATCCTGCTCGAGGAAATCGAGCGCAAAACCCGAATTGTGGAAGGTACGCCTGATGGTGGCATAGGGGGCGAGGAGCTTCAGGTTTCCTCAGTCCGCGCCGGGACAATGCCCGGCACTCATATTGTGGGCTTCGAATCGGAAGGGGATATGATTGAGTTGCGTCATACGGCCAGGAACCGCCTCGGTTTCGCTATGGGAGCGCTTCGGGCAGCCCGGTGGGTCCGGGGAAAAAAAGGCGTATTTTCCATAGAAGACTTAGATTTTTAATGACTATATATCAAATAGATAAATAGCAATGTCTAAAGAAGAATTTCAGGGTACCGGGACCGCTCTGGTGACGCCTTTTCGCAACGATCTGAGTGTGGATGAGGATGCGCTCGCCCGCTTGGTCGAGTTCCAGATCGAAGGCGGTGTTGACATGATTCTGCCGTGCGGTACGACCGGCGAGGGAGCGACGCTGGAAAACGACGAGTGGGAGCGTGTGATCGCGCGTGTGGTCGAATCAGTCGCTGGGCGGGTTCTGGTTATTGCAGGCGCCGGATGCAACTCGACGGCCCGTGCACAGCGATTGACCCAGAGGGCGGCCCAGCTTGGGGCGGACGGCGTGCTTTCCGTAGGTCCCTACTACAACAAGCCGATGCAGGAAGGGTACTACGAACACTTCAAGGCGGTGACGGAGGTCAACGATCTCCCGGTTGTCGTTTACAACGTACCCGGAAGAACGAGCGGAAACATCAATGCCGAAACCATGTTGCGCTTGGCTGAACTACCCGGCATCGTTGCCGTTAAAGAAGCCTCCGGGGATTTCCTCCAGATTATGGAGATCATCCGCTGCCGAAAGGAAGGCTTTCGGGTACTCTCGGGCGACGATGGACTGACACTGCCTATGATCGCTGCTGGCGCCGACGGTGTGGTCTCGGTCATTTCCAACGAGGTTCCCACCATGTATAGGGAACTGGTCGATCGGGCCTTGGAGGGAGATTTCGAGGGTGCCAGGTCGTTGCAGTATCGCCTCTTGCCTTTGATGAGGGCGAATTTCATAGAAACCAGTCCGATACCCGTCAAGGCCGTCCTTGCAATGATGGGGCTGCTGGAAGAAGCCTATCGCCTGCCGTTGACGCAGCCGTCTCGCCAGACGAGGGATACGCTCCGCCGGATCGCGTCGGAACTGGGATTGATCATGAAGAAGGGTGCGAATGTCGAGAAGGGAACGAATGGCTGACATCGCGAACGAAATTGATCGATTGCTGGCTCTTCCGGCCGAACAGGCGCGTGCTGAAGGCCTGGATCTCGTTGCAGAATTCCGAGAGGGACTGAACCAGGGCCGTTTCCGCGCTGCGGAGAAGATCGATGGCGCGTGGCAGACCCACGCCTGGGTGAAGCGGGGAATCCTTCTGGCGTTTCGAGTGGGAACAAACACCCGGAGGAATCTCTCCGAAGAATTCCGCTTCCTGGACAAAGATACCTTGCCTCTTCGCCGCGAAACGGACTTTGACCCCCGCGTCGTGCCGGGAGGATCGAGCATTCGTGATGGTGCCTACATTGGAAGGAACGTGATCTGTATGCCACCTATGTTCATCAACATTGGTGCGTGGGTCGGGGAGGGTTCGATGGTGGATTCTCATGCTTTGGTGGGCTCATGTGCTCAGGTCGGAAAAAGAGTGCATCTTTCGGCTGCGGCTCAGATCGGAGGTGTGTTGGAACCTCCTGGAGCGCTTCCCGTGATCGTCGAAGACGAGGCGTTCGTGGGTGGCAACTGTGGTGTGTATGAGGGTGTAATTGTCGGAGAGCGGGCCGTTCTGGCGCCGGGAGTTCTACTGACCGGAGGCGTACGGGTCTACGACACTGTTCGGAACGCGGTCTATCAGCGTACCGAGAACGCCCCGCTGACGATTCCGCCGGGAGCTGTCCTGGTGCCCGGGTCGCGCCCGGCGAAGGGCGAGTTCGCCAAGAAGAGCGGTGTCTCGGTGTATGCGCCCGTCATCGTCAAATATCGCGACGAAAAAACGGACGCGTCAACTTCCCTGGAGGCTGTCCTCAGGTAGAAGACTCCGACCAGATTCCGGCCCTGTACAGCAGATAGCCAACCACTCCCAACAGCACGACACCGGGGAGATTCCCCTCATGAACTCCCCAGAAGGCCAGAACATCCGGTCGGCCATATAAGACGATGGGAATCGCGATCGCGATACCGACCAGGGCCTCACCGGTAATCAACCCTGCCGAAAATAAGACACCCCGATCTTCGCCGCCTGTTCGTCTGTGCCCCGCCCAGTGTGCTATCAGTCCACCGATGACAATGGGAACGGAAAGTTCCAGAGGAAGGTAGATGCCGACTGCCAGAGCCAGGACGGGCGTTCTGAAGCTTGTTTGCTTCCGTTCGAGGTAAAGGTCGAGGGCAATGACTGCTACTGCAATCCCCATGCCGATCCCCACCATCCCAATCGGGAGTCCTCCACGGAATACACCTTGAGCCACCGACGCCATCAGCGTTGCCTGAGGCGCGGCCAAAGGTTCGGGATGCGTCTGGGTTGGGATGCCGATGCCGTATGCGTCGAGTAAGAGGTTCAGTGTTGGGGCGATGACCGCCGCCGCCGAGATGACACCGACGCCCTGAACGATTTGTTGCTTGTACGGCGTCGCTCCAAGAAGGTGTCCTGCCTTGAGATCCTGAAGGTTGTCGCCTGCCATCGCCGCGGCGCAACATACCACCGAGCCGATCAAGATAGCCGACGCCGGCCCTATAGGGCTATCCGCTCCAAGAAATACAAGTAGCAGAATTGCAGAGCCCAGAATCGTGGCAATGGTGACACCAGAAATCGGGTTGTTCGATGATCCGACCAGACCGGCCATATAGGCGGCCACCGCCGAAAACAGAAATCCCGCCACCAACATAATCACAGCCATGAATGCGGAGAGTCCAGGTTCTCCAGTGATGTGGTTGAAGATGAAATATAGAGGAATGACCGACAGTGCCAGAGCGATGCCGACCCATTGCATGGGAATGTCATGCTCTGTGCGCGCGATTCGAGACATCCCTCCCTCGCGAGCTTTGCGATAGGCGAGAGCACCTGCCCGGATGCCCTGGATTAAGCTCGTCCGAAGACGAACCAGTGCCCACAGGCCGCCCACCACCATGGCACCTACGCCCAGATAGCGTGTTTGGGTGGACCAGAGCAAACCCGCGGCGCTGACGGCGGATTCATCCAGGGAAATTCCGTTGATAGCGGCGAGTATGGGAATAGCGACGAACCAGTTTAGCGCGCCACCTATAAAGATCAGAGCTGCAATGTTCAGCCCCACGATGTATCCGACTCCGATCAGCGCGGGCGAAAGATTACTTCCAATGTAAAGGATCGTGCCTCCTGCGTAGATAGCCTGTTCGACGACACCGCCCCATAGTCGCAGTCCGGCCTCGCCCAGCTTGAAGAACGCACCGATGGCTCCGGCGGCTGCAATGTGTCGAATACCGGTGCCACGCCCTTCCCCGACTTTCAATACCTCTGAGGTTGCGACGCCTTCAGGGAAACGGAGCGGGGCTTCGATGATGAGCGCCCGGCGGAGAGGAATCGTGAATAACACGCCCAGAAACCCTCCGAAGCCGGCGATCATAGCCGTTTCCCAATAGTTGAAGCGTGTCCACGTGCCCAGGATCACGAGAGCGGGAATTGTGAAGATGACTCCAGCCGACACGCTTTCTCCGGCGGACGCGGCTGTCTGGACGATGTTGTTCTCGAGGATGTTGGAATTCTTGAAGCAGCGCAACAGCGCCATCGATATGACCGCTGCGGGAATGGACGCCGACACTGTAATCCCCGCAAACAATCCAAGATAGGCATTGGCCGCACCCAGAACGATTGCGAGGCCCACACTCAGAATGAGCGCCTTCAATGTAATTTCGGGGAGTGACGTTGAAGACTTGATATATGGCTGAAGCTCCGAAGACTTGATATATGACTGAGGCTCCGAAGACGGGTTGTGGGATTGATGCTCCGGATTCTGGGCGGACACGCTTCCTCCTGAGGCTTAACGGAATCTCGCTAGGATAGTCGAAATCGAGGGCGAAGGTGTCGGGGTTTTTAGCCCCACCGACCGCATCTGCGATCCCGTGGAGTTTGTCCTGGGCCTTCTGCGTGGCTATGAGGTGGCTTGAGTCTTTCGCGCTTTCTTCTTTTGGATTTCTTCGTCGGCCCTGCGCAGTAAGCCGTCGATTGTCTCGGGCGCCTGTTCGCTGATCGCGATGCCGACGTCGTAGTGGACTCCCGGAGGAAGTTTCTGTTCTTTTGCGAGCGTGGCGACGTGTTCGTTGATCCTTTCCGTAATCTGATCACATACCTCCGGGTCGGTATCCGTCAGCAACACGGCAAACTCGTCGCTTCCGTAACGTGCGATCAGATCAGTTGTGCGGGAAGACTGCTTCAAGGCTTCGGCCGTCGCTTTCAGGACATTGTCGCCCACGGCATAGCCGAAAGCGGCATTGATGTCTCGCAGGTTGTGGATGTCGATGAGGATGAGGATCGCACTGTTACCCCGCCGGCGGACACCGGATGCCAGCCTGTGATAGAGGTCGTGGAACGCGCGTCGACCGGGAAGTCCGGTTAAGGGGTCGGGAGCGTAACGTGCCAGGAGTCGATCCGCCTCAGCCAGTCGTCCGGCCAGAACCCGCAGAAGCGCAATACATAGTGCGGGGGACGATTCCAAGGTGAGTAGAAAGTCCGCCTTGGGCAGGACCAGACACCGGGTTTGTTCCAATGTTGCAACGGTTGCGGAACGGGGTGTATCTCTCAGAAATCCGATCTCTCCAAAAATTTCGCCCGCGCCGAGTTCGCCGAGAAACATGTCGGCCGGGCCGTCCGGCACTGCTTCAACTATCCGGACACGGCCGGAAACGATTATAAAGACGCTCGTTCCGGCATCGCCTTCGTTAAGAATCGGATAGCCGGGAGGAAAAACCTGTTCGCTCGAGTTCGATATGAGGCCGTCGAGTTGATCTGTGTCCAAGTGCTGGAAAAGGGCCGTCTTCCTGAGAACGTCCGTATAGTTTTCATCTGATTTCGCCGGTGCTGCAGTGGAGGATATATCGTCTCGCCCTGTTCCGGACGTTGATCGCGTTGCTTGTTTCTCCAGAACGGTTCGGGAAATCCACGCTCGAACCCGCGAGCGCAACATCGGTGGGCTGAAAGGGCGTTCCAGATAGTCAGTGGCATCGACGAAGCCCGACTTCGTGCTTCCGAGATCGTGTCCCTGGGTCAGAAGAATAACGGGCAAATCCGGATTTCCAGTTTTCTGCCGCAGGGTTTGTACGAACTGTGGATGGGCTTCCAGAGCGTTGCCATCGACGATTGCGACTGCAGGCGCGAACTCTTCGCAACGTTTTAACGCGCCCGTAGCGTCGGAGGCCGGCATTAGAATCAGGCCGTCTTCCACCAGTGTGCGTTCCATCAAGATGAAATCGTTCGGTTCGGAGCTGACGAACAAAACGCGCTGGCCCAGGGTCGAGCGGTGTTCCAGAGCGGATTCGCGAGTGATTTCGGAATGCAGGCTGTGGCCCTCGATTTGCAGTTCCATTTGTTCGGCGGCGGCGAAAACGTCAATCGGAGGGGTATGATCGAGCAACGACTTGCGGAGTTCCTGCTCCGTCTCTTCAATCCAGGTGTCGTCGTGAGTGGGGTCGTGATGAAACAGGGCGAGGCGCTTGACGTCGGCCGCCAGAGCCAGATCCCGGACGTACCCGATCGGGCTGTGTCCCCAACCGACCTTGCCTTTGTATTCTTCTTCCGAATACTGGGCGTCATGGATGAGCAGATCGACGTCGCGAATGAACTCGACGTGGAGTTGATCTCCCGGATGCTGGAACACAGGTCCCGACGACTGCCAGAAGGGCTCGTGATCCGTGACGTAGGCCACGCTGGTTGAACCTTCAGTGATACGATAGCCGATCGTTGGTGCTGTATGGTTCAGGTACTGCGTCTCTACGAGGGAGTTTCCGATGCGGAAAAATCCTTCGTCGAGTTCGGTGTAATGAATGCGGCTCGAAAGATCATCCAGCTTAACGGGAAAGTAGGAATACTGCATCTGTCCCGACAACGCATCCTCCAGGCTTCTCTGAAACCCCAGGGGCGCATAGATGTTGATTTCGGTTCCCGGAAGAAAGACAGGCGTGAAGAAGGGAAAGCCCTGTATGTGATCCCAGTGAGTGTGGCCGATCAGGATGTGGATTCTCGGAGGTGTGGCCGACCTGCCGAGAAGAGAGAGCCCCAGTTCGCGGATGCCGGTCCCGCAATCGAGGACGAACAGGTTGCCGTCTTCGGTCTGAAGCTCAACGCACGATGTATTGCCCCCGTACCGGGCAGTCCCTGGCCCGGGAGTAGGTATGGAACCTCGAGTTCCCCAGAAGCGAACAAGCATGAGAATCCTTTCTCAGTTAGAGAGGTAATTTTCTGTCTCAGATAGATTACGTCATGTCGTTTTGTAGTCAAGTTTCAATTCCGAGTCCGTTAGTCTAATTACTGCAATTACAGGCGCAAGACTGTGTCCTAGGTGAAAATACGATGACCTCAGACCATCGGAAAACCGACACGCGTCCGTGGGGGACCTTTACCGTCATCGATGAGGACGCCGGGTACAAAGTCAAACGCATCGTCGTTCTTCCGAAAGGCCGCCTCAGTTATCAACGTCACGCATCCCGAAGCGAACATTGGACCGTCGTGAGCGGGCAGGCCTTGATCACCTTGGATGGGCGCGAAATCTCACTGTCCGCCGGTGAAAGTTTGGATGTTCCGACCGGTGTCGCGCATCGATTGGCGAACCCTGGCGATGACAATTTGGTTTTCATCGAGGTGCAACGCGGACAATACCTCGGGGAGGACGATATTGTCCGGTTGGAAGACGATTACGGACGAAGTTAGTCACGCTGTGCCGTCTACGGTAGAATAGAACCTGCCTTTTCCCCTTCAAACGCCAACTCGCGTAGACACTCGCTGTCTGATCGAGAGAAGCGGTTTTTTCTATACCCACTATGTTTTCAGACGATGAGGTTCGCGCCCGCTATGGCGCTCATGCGATTGTTTCGCGCAAAGACGGTTTCGTTCTCGTACACCTGGACCAACCCGACGATGCTAAGGTTCAGTCCCGCACGGAAGCGTTCGACTCAAGGGAATATTTTGAGGAAAATTGCCCGCTCTGTACTCTTCAGCGGGCAAGTGGCATTTACGTGTTCGATGATTTTCCGGACGGCGAAGAGGAGATTCTACTCGAATAACTCCACGATAGGAGTGGATTCCCATGGCGAATCCGGCGTGTAACGGAATCCCCGTCCCAGCGGGTCGTCGGTAAGAACTGTTGTATGGTCGATTCCCAAGGCGGAATAGATGGTCGCAGCGACGTCTTCAGCCGTTGCCGGCCGGTTGCCCGACCAGCCCGGATCTTCGACGAAACGCCCGTCGGGAGTTGTCTTGCCTATTACCCGGCCACCGACTGTGCCGCCACCCGCAAACATCGTGAAGTGGACGAAGTAGTGATCCCGTCCGCTCTGGCTGGTCAGATCGCCTACCGTACGCCCAAATTCGCCTTTCGCGATGATAAGAGTTTCATCGAGCAGCGTCTGTCCGGCGCTGCCCGGCATGCTCGCCAGGTCGGACAACAAGTTCGAAAGTGCCGGATCCAGTTCCGCGCCACGCTCGTATATCCCGGCGCCGTCAAGGTAAATGTCCTGGTGGTGATCCCACCCGCTGGAGTTGATCTGGATGTAGTGCGTGCCCAGATCCCCGGCGAGGATATTTCGGGCGACCACACACGAATTTCCGAGGTCGGTATCGCCGTAGCGTTCGGAATCTGCGGTCGTAAATTCGAATGCCGCCTGGACCTGGGGTTCATACATCATGCGGCGCGCACTGGCATAGAAGTCGTGCATTTCTTCGAGGACGTCGCCGTACCGGGATGGCTGACGATATCGGGAGTCCAGCAGTTGCAGCATATCGTAGCGCGCGCGGAATATCCCTTCGCCTACCGGATTACTCAGGCCTTCCAGACCGTCCGGGTCGGCCACAGCATCAAACGGCGCGTAGAGGCCTCCGAAATAGCCCTGCTTAGCAACCCGTCCGCCCGTATTGAGCGAAACGAAGCCCGGCAGCGGTTGGTCGCTACGCCGGCCGGACTCAGTCTCTAGTGCGACGATCGAGCCAACGTTCGGCGCGATCGAACCCGTTGCACTGGTCGGGCTTCTCGCGATCTGTGTCCATTGCTGCAACAGCGGATGAACCAATGCGGTTGATTGCATGCTACGCACGACGGAGATCTTGTCGAGCTGTTGCGTAATGTTGGGCAACAGGCCTTCGGGGAAATCCATCGCGCCGACCGTAGTCGGACTGAAATCGTCCGGTGTCCAGGAACCTACTTTCAGATCAAAGGTGTCGACCTGGCTGGGTGCACCCCTCATCAGAAGAAATATGACGTTGCGGGCGGTTGAGAGTGTCGGAACCCCTTGTGAGGTAACCGTCGCTCCGGCCAAGGTTTCCAAGGGCGACGCGAAGTAGCCTGTCACTCCAGCCAGTGCGGTCTTGAGAAGGGTTCGTCTGTTGAAGCGCATCGTCATATCCGTACCGCTAGTAGTTGAAAACAAAGTCCAGTTTGTTCATCAGAATCCACTGCAAGGATTCCGCTCCGGCCTCCGCGCCCAATTGCACCATCATGGGCAGCAGGAGTGCGATTTCATCGTCGGATGGGAACCTGGAGAGAGTCGCCAGGTACATTTGCCGGATGATTTCCGTGGGGTCGAGCGTTTCTGACAATAATTGTGCGATTGTTCCGGTCCCGATATCCGCGTCGATCCGTCCCATGACAAAGCTGTGATTCATCAAATTGAGCGCCTGAAGTACGGAGCTGTCGGAGGATCGTACGGTCTGGTCTCGATCTCCACGTCCCAGTGAATCCAGAAACAGGGCGATCCTTCTGTTGGAACGCGGTTCGCGTGTGTCGGGCAACTGCATTGCCCACTGAACGGGACCCAGGACGGTCCCGGTTCGCGACCGCATAACGTAGCTGGCCCCAAGGCCGGTAGCCGTCATGACGGCATCATGGATTTCTTCGGCATCCAGCCGCCGTGCGAATTTCCGGGCGTAATACGGCACGTACTCGGGAAACCATTCAGTGGGATAGGCTGCCGACAACTGGTATGTCCTGGATTTCGCAATCAGGGCGATCAAAGCTCGCAGATCAAAGTTGTTCTGTTGAATCCATTGCGCCATGGCTTCAAGCAATTCTGGATTTGTGGGCTGAATCGTCGATGGCGCCGGTGGAGGCGTGGCGGGATCCAGGCGGTCCATGTCGAAGGCGTTGGATGGGCTTACGAACGCTTCCACCATCAGTTCTTCCCAGACGTAGTTCACGATCGCGCGGGCAAACTGGATGTCGCCCGTGACGTACTCGGCCAGAGCCTCACGCCTGACTTCGCCCTCCTCGACCTGTCCGAGGTCGGTGGACGAAAGCGTGAACGGATACTTGGGAACAACGACGCTGATGCCATCCACAGGTGACCGTGCACTGCGATTTCCCTCGGTCGTGTTGAGGCTGTAGCGGAAACGTGGCCTGGCATTTTCTGAAACGTTGTAGCGAATCAGGCGCGGCTGCACACTGATGCGTTCACGTTGGATCCGCGTCTGGGCAAAGAAGGCCGACAGGCCCCACATGTCATGACGCGTTTGACGGTATCCCCAGAGGCTGACCTCTTCCAAATGGCCGGCACCGTCATGGCAGAGCAAACAGTCGACAACCTGGATCCCCAGAAACATCGAGGCAACCTGCGCTGCCAGGCCATCGTAGGTATCCTGGATGGGTCCCATAGGAATGATTCCGCCTACCGGGAAATTTGCCGCGCCGACGCTATGGTTGTCTCCGGTTGCCGTGATCATCTCCTTTACCAGGATGTCGTAGGGTTTGTTCCCAGCGATCGAGTCTTTCAGGTAGAGATAGAAAGCGTCCCGGCCCTGGGTGAACCGGTTCACGTTCGTGGCCCGTCCGTTCAACTTGAACAGGTCGCCAAAAAACATGGTCCATTTGTCAATGAATTCTGAAGATGCAATTAGGCTGTCGATGCGGACTTCGCGTTTGCCGGAACTGGGGTCTTGGATGAAGTCGGTAATCTCGTCGGGAGAAGGGATTCTCCCGGTCAGGTCGAGTGTGACTCGCCGGAGAAATTCGCTGTCCGAACTAAACGGCGCTGGTTCAATGCCTGTGGCTTCGATGCGCGCGAAAATATGCTCATCTATGAAGTTGTTTCTAGGCGCGGGTAAGAGGGGCGCGCTCCGGATGATGACCGGGTTGATGTACTGCGCGACCGCTTCCGTGATTGCGGACAATGCGGCGTTGGCTTCGGCAGGATCAAACAAGAATGCGTTTGGATGCTCGAAATGACCCACGCCGAACGCGGATGTCGTGGGTTGCGGGTCCAAAATATCAATCGCCGGTGATTGACCGAAGGATGTCGATGTCAGCCAGATCAGGGCGCCCGCCGCAACGATAAATATTCGGCGCGCCCAGGGCCGGTCGATACCATACGGTATTCGCTTCATCGGTTCGATGGATCCGTTTCCTTGCATACTCGCTTAGAACAGTTGACGGCAAGGACGTTTAATGTTCCAGAATTTTTTTGCCGGAACCGGCTCATGTTTCGTCCGTGCCCTTCAGCGACTTTTAGCCAAACTCAAGTCGGAGTGCCGGCGTCTTCCGGCAATCGGATCATTTAAAAAGCGGATCATCGGCAGGAGCGTCTTGAACGTCCGGATGACTTCCGGATAGAAAGCTGGTGTCGTGACCAGTTCAGGCTCAAAACGGCGCGATGCAAGAAACTGTTTGTAGCGCAAGAGATCGGCGGCCGGATGGTCCTTAGCGAAACCGCGGGGTACTCGTGTCAGTTGTTCCCCGGCGATTGCCCCAAAAAACTTACGAAAGTTTTGCGATCCTACGGTCGAACGAAATGACTCGTGGTGGGTTGCGAGATATTCGCGCAGGGACTGGAGATCGGCGGAGACTGGTCTGAACAGGCCACCACCGACGAACACCTCATCCGGCGCGATATGTACATAGAGTCCGGCGCCCTCATGCTTTTCCAATCCACGTCGGGGAAAGACCGCGGCTACGTGTGTTTTATAAGGCGCTTTGTTGGGAGAGAACCGTGTGTCTCGGTAGATGCGGTAAGCGGAGATCTTAGGGCTGCCGATCATTTCAGGAGCGAATTTCTCCAGATCCGCGGACACGGCCATTATGAAGGAGGCCATCGGATCTTTAACGGTTGCGAGATAGACCTCTTTCCTTTTCTGGAACCACTCCCTCTTATTGTTCTTTTTGAGACCGCGGAGGAAACGCAGTCCTTCTTCAGGAAAGCCTCGAAAACGTGGTGGCATGCTGCGTATTATTGACATTGTTTGACGAGATGTCTACCTTTGCAACGACATGAAAGCCGACTTCCACGCCCCACATATGGTCATCGATCGCTTCGTGACATTGCTCGATGTCTGCCAGCGCATCAATTCTGAAAAGAACTTCGACGAACTGCTCAATATAATCGCGACCGAGGCTGCCAAGCTGGTCGATGCCGAACGCGCGACGATTTTCTTGCTTGATGCCGACAAGGGTGAGATTTGGGCGAAGGTTGCCTTGGGCACTTCAGAAGTCATTCGTTTCGATGCGCGGCTCGGGATCGCGGGCGCGGTTATCAAGACAGGTAAGACAATGACGGTTGAAGATGCTTACAACTCGCCGCTTTTCTATCCGGCCATAGATTCCCTTACCGGGTTCAGAACGCGAAACATCCTGTGTGTGCCGATTCGTAATTTCAAGGGTGATGTTTTCGGAGTGTTTCAGGTCCTCAACAAGCGCGACGGGCGCTTCAGCAATGAGGACGATCAGTTTGTAGAGGCCTTGGCTTCCCAGGCCGCCGTGGCCCTGGGCAACGCGCGTCAGTTGATGGAGTTGGAAGAGAAGCAGAAGGAGCTGGTAAAAGAAAATCAAACTCTCAGGCATGCGGTGACAGAGCGCTTTTCGTCTCGAAATATTCTTGGAACAACTCAAAGGGTCGATGCCATTCGAAGCCTGATCGACAAGGTGTCGGCGACGAGCATCTCTGTTCTGATTACCGGTGAAAATGGCACAGGGAAAGAGCTGGCAGCTCGCGCCATTCACTACGGCGGGCCACGACACGCCAAACCTTTCGTCGCTGTTAACTGTGCGGCTTTGCCGGAATCACTGCTCGAAGCCGAGCTTTTCGGTATTGAGAAGGGCGTTGCCACCGGTGTCGAACGTAGGGTCGGTCGGATCGAATCCGCTTCGGGAGGAACGCTCTTTCTGGACGAAATCGGAGATCTCAGTATGACGGCTCAGGCGAAGTTACTTCGCGTACTTCAAGAGCGGGAAGTCGAGTGGGTGGGCGGACGCAAACCGGTTCCCGTCGACATTCGATTGGTGGCCGCGACGAACAAGGATCTGTCAGGGGAAATCGAATCCGGACGATTTCGGCAGGATCTGTTTTTCAGGCTGAATATCGTCCATCTGAGGATGGCCTCGCTGCGCGAGATCCGCGGAGATATTGCGCTGTTGGCCACACATTTTCTTCAGAAGTACGGTCCCGAACTTGGCACTCGAACCAGCGGTTTTTCCACGGAAGCGATGAAGGCTCTCATATCCTACAGTTGGCCTGGCAATGTCCGTGAGCTCGAAAACGAAGTCAAGCGGGCGCTGGTGCTTTCGGTGGGCGAGCAGGTTCAGGTCGAAGATCTGTCTGAACCGATCCGTGAAACGAATATTACGGCAGAGTCCACCGATGACTCTTCGGTTTCTAACGAAACTAAGAAGTCCCTCAAAGATCGTGTTGCTGCTCTGGAGATCTAGATGATCCGGGAAGCATTGCACAACGCCCAGGGAGACCGGCGCAAGACCGCAAAACTTCTTGGCTTAAGCCATCAGGGATTGATCAACAAGGTCAAGCGCTACGGACTCGAATAGACTCTTCACTGCGGTTCAAACTCTAGAATCGCAATCTCAATGTTGTTATCGACTCCCGTAACAGTGCGACGGTAACGTTCCAATCGGCCGTTGTCGGGATCGAATCGGACCAGCAAGTGCGCCGCATAACCGGGCGGTGCTCCGAGCAGGGAAGGCTCTTGAGCTAATGCCAATTCCTGTTCAAGTATCCTGAACAGGCCGCGGACTGAGTAGTCCTCGGCCCGGTCCGGCAATATCACTTGTCCGTTTCTCTTCAGACTGATGACCTGGCCTCGGCGCACCAGCGCTTCGAAGACGCCGGCTTCCACGCGTTCGCCTGTCATTTCAATAGCGATACGATAGAAGCCAGGAGCGTTGGCGTTCCAACGTGCTTCAGCATCCAGAAGAGCTTCATCGGTCAGTACGTCGAGTCGCGAACAACTGGTCAACGCGAACAAGATTGCAGTCACTGGAAGCAAAAAACGCACGTAGGAAACCATACGTTACAGGCTTTTCATAATCAACAATCGGAAAATTAGGGACCTGATCTGGGAATCCCTAAGAAAACAATATGCTGTCGCGTCAGGTTTAGTTTGAATTCTTAACTGGAAATCATGATGCGATTGTAGGAAAGTACTATCGTGCGTCGCAGTTGTATCGCGGCGTGCAGAGTACGAAGAATAAAAACAACAAAAGAGAGATAAGGAGAGCTTCAATATGGCTACAAAAAAGAAGGCGCCTAAAAAGAAGGCGGCCAAGAAGAAAGCCGCTAAGAAGAAAGTGACGAAGAAGAAAGTAGCGAAGAAGAAGGCCGCCAAGAAGAAAGCGACCAAGAAGAAAGCGACTAAGAAGAAGGCTGCTAAGAAGAAAGTAGCGAAGAAGAAAGCCAAGAAGAAGAAACGGTAACGTTCTTCCGGAACTGACCGAGTCCGACAGGTCCTCCCGACGGTGTCAATGCAAGTTGAAAGCGTCCTTGGGGATCGGGACCTTCGGCGGTGTGATTGGCGTTCGCTCTTCGTTCAAGTTCGCGTTCACTGTGGAGTCGGCGATTACTTCAGGATCTATTTCCTGACTCCAGCGCTGGGTAATCGCCTCGTGACACGACGACGAAAAGCACCCATACCAGCGGGACGTCTCACACTTTGAGGTTTATTCGAAAGCAGCGGGGGCTTGCAGGCATCGAGCCGCAAGCCCCTTTTAAATTGGTGCTCGATTGCTGATTTAGAAATCACGAGATGGGGAACTTTTGCGGCAGGGAAGTCTGTCGGAAGTGTCTCCCGGGTTGGCTACTAACCGCCGAGTGTGATCATCTCGATCTTCTTGCCGCTTTCAAGGTAGGTGCCCGACTGAAGCGCGGTCCAACGTTCGTCGGAGTATCGATCTCTGCGCTCACCCCAGGCCGATCGGATTGCATTTGCGATGGATTCGTCGCTTTCTCCGCCACGAAGCAAGGCTTTCAGGTCGAAACCCGTTTCCGAGAACAGGCAGGTGACAAGTCGGCCGTCTGCCGTCAGGCGTCCTCGCGTACAGCTGGAGCAAAACGGTTCGGTAACTGAACTGATAATGCCCACCGATCCGGTACCGTCCATAAACTCGTAGTCCGTGGCGGGCGCACGTCCTTCCCGGCGGCCAAGTTCTTTCAAGGGGTACCGTGAATGAATCGTCTGAAGAATATCCTTTTTGGACACCGTACGCTTGAGGCTCCAGTCGTTCGCGTTACCGACGTCCATATATTCGATAAAGCGAATTTCCAATCCTTCCGTCCTCGAATAATCGACGAGATCGATAATTTCATCCT
Organism: Terriglobia bacterium; assembly: GCA_965218085.1. Classification (GTDB taxonomy): domain Bacteria; phylum Acidobacteriota; class Terriglobia; order 20CM-2-55-15; family 20CM-2-55-15. The sequence continues at coordinate 3,800,772 of CBDCKF010000002.1, forward strand.
CATTCACGCCTTCGATCACTACGGCATTGATCTTGATCGTCTCGAAACCCACCTCACGGGCGGTCCGGATTCCGGTCAAAACTTGGGCGAGATTTCCTCGTTGGGTCAATTTGATAAAACGATCCGGGCGAAGCGTGTCGAGGCTAACGTTGATCCGGTTAAGGCCCGCACGCCTAAGTTCCGCAGCCCGTGTTGCCAGCAGAGACCCGTTCGTTGTTAGTGAGAGATCCCGCAATCCATTCAGTTCGGTGAGACGCGCGACCAGTTCCGGAAGATTCTGGCGCACCAGTGGCTCACCGCCGGTCAATCTGATTTGTTCGACGCCATGCTGAATGAAGATTGAAGCGAGACGCGTGATCTCTTCGAAGGAGAGCAACTCCGACTTCTCGGTCCAGACATACTCGTCCAGGGGCATGCAGTAGTTGCAACGATAGTTACAGCGGTCGGTGACGGAAACCCGTAGATCCCGGAGGGGACGCTGGAGTGTGTCTTGGAGCATCACGAGGCGATTATGGCTTGGCAGGTGGGTCGGTTACAAGAGGCTGAATGCAGGAGAGTATGTCGCATAATGAGTATTATTTTCAGTAACTTAAGACCCTAGCTAACGACATGTAACACACCGCGCCTCTTCGACTTTGCGGGAGCAACGTCGTATTGAGGAATTTCGCTTTGCGGTTTCCAAGCTTCTGGGTCCAAGGCGTCGGTCTCAAGATCGTTCGCGCCGGAAAAGATGCTCTCATTCTCAGTGACCACCTCGTTACCGGTCCGCATGCCAATCAATACGGTCTCTACATTCTACCGCTTTCACTCGTCGCACACCACACACCCCTAACAGAAGCCGAAGTTAAAAAGGCGATGCGCGTCTTGATCCGTTTGGAGTACGCGGCCTACGACTATCAGAGCGGCATGGTGTGGGTCCGCGAGATGGCGGCGGAACAACTGCGCGCTCCACTGTCACCGCGCAACACTGTAGTTAAAAATATCCGCCGGTGGTTTTGGGGCCTGCCTCAAAACCTGTCACTCGTAAAGGAATTCTACAGCCGCTACCGGCTGGATCTAGTGCTTGACGATGCCCCATCTGATGCCCCATCTGATCCCCCATCCGATGGGGGACAGTCTCAGTCTCAGTCTCTCTTAAAGAAGGGGGTCCGGGGGAAGAAAATTTGGAAGTCAATTTTAACTTCCATCGAAGCCAGTGGAATGAACCGGCAGTCGTTCAACACATGGTTCAAACCGATCTGTCTCGTTGGACTCACGAAGACGACAGCCACACTCGAAGTTCCCAATAAGTTCTTCCGCGACCGGCTGACTGATCTCGATTTCACCCGTGCGCTGAAGGCAGGCTTCAAAGCGGCCAAGCATCCAGTCCGCAAAATCGAAATCATTCCGCTTGAGGACAAGTCATGACGATACGACTTTGGACATACCGCTCGATCGGTGTGGCTGCGTTCAGCATCCGTCGAACGGACGACACCGAAGCGATGACGATCCTCAACCGGAAAACCGAAACGCGGGAGCTGTTCGAGCTGCGGGTTGCCAAGATCGTACAGGCGCTCAATGACGAAGAGTTGGCCATTCACGATCGAATCGTCGAGGACCTTGGAGCCGATGCCTAAGATTAAGTATCGGCGACAGAAACGATTCATGAGCCCGCAGACGCAAAAGGTCATCGTCGAGGCCGAAGCGATCATCGAGACATATGCGGCTCAGGGCTTCGACCTGACACTACGGCAGCTCTACTACCAGTTCGTCGCACGCGGCCTGATCGAAAACAGCGAGCGCGAATACAAACGCATCGGTCGCGTCATCAACGACGCTCGGATGTGTGGCCTGATCGACTGGTACCACATCACCGACCGGACTCGTTTCTTGCGCGGACTCTCCCATTGGTCAGACCCGTCCGAGATCGTCGCTGCCTCTGCCGCTGGCTTCCACATCGATCGATGGGAAGGGCAGAGCTACCGACCGGAAGTCTGGATCGAAAAGGACGCTTTGGTCGGCGTGATCTCGAGCGTCTGCAACGAGTACGACGTCCCGTTCTTTTCGTGTCGGGGCTACACCTCGCAATCGGAAATGTGGAGGGCCGCTCAACGGCTCGCCGGATATACCGAAGAGTCGGTCGTCATTCACCTTGGCGACCTCGATCCATCGGGTGTCGATATGAGCCGGGACATCGAAGACCGTCTCGAAGTCTTCGGGAACGGAGCACGAGTCGAGCGCATCGCGTTGAACGAGGATCAGATCGAACAATACGACCCCCCACCGAATCCCGCGAAATTGACCGACAGTCGATCGGCGTCCTACGTCTGCCAGTTCGGTTACGACTCGTGGGAACTCGACGCGCTCGAACCGTCCGTTATCGCCGAGCTGGTTCGATCGACGATCGAGCAATACATCGATGCGGAACGATGGGTAGAACGGGCAGGACTCGAAGACAAACATCGAAAAACGCTGTCGAAGGTGTCGGCGCAATGGCCCGATATCGTCGAGCGGCTGAAGGAGGACGAATGAAATTCGCGACTAAGCTTCCATGCCCAGTTTGCGGGGAGGTTATGCCCGAGCGGACATCGAAGAAAGAGAAGCCTTACTTCTTGTGCGAGCTGTGCGGCATCCAGATATTTTTTCGGTGGGCTCGCGGCATCGATCGCTTGAGGAGACGGTTTACCGTCGAGGTGAAGGAGGACGAATGAAACGTCTGATTAGTGTCGTACCGATCGACATTCGAGGTATCGAGTTTTACTTCGACGACGGATCGTCGATCGAACTCGAAGCCGTCGAGCGCGGCCTGATCGGTAACGCCGATCGGAACGCGATCTGCGACGTGCTCGAAACATTTATCGACGAACGGAACGGGGAAGACCCGAGGATCTCCGAAGTCATCGCCCGAGAAACCCATCGGGCTCGGCATTGAATCAAGGCGGTGGAATGAGAAATGCACTTGCATGGTTCGTCGTTTTAGTCACCGTGCCGCGCGTGTTCGTCTGGGCGTTCTTCCATACGATCGTCGATTGGATCGACGATCGACTCGTTGATCTTTTTTCGTGGGCGGCTGAGGAAGTTGGCATTCCGTTGCCGCCCAGAAACCGGAGGCACTAATGGACATCGTTCGATCGACCGTCAAGAAAGTCGTCGGGGCCTTCGTCCGATCGCATCCCCGGGTCGTCGTCGAAGCCTACCAAGATCCAACGGGAGCATTAACGCTAACGGTTTGGAACGGAGAGGAAACGCGGATTCTCAAGAAGGTCAAATTGGAAAGCGATCAGGTGGTCGACGGGTATCTGTTCGCGTGGCCACAGATCGAAAAATTTCTAGGAGGCAACTGATGGCAAACCTCATCAAGTGTCCGCACTGCAACAAAGGCGGCGTCTTCGCCAACGCGAAGAAGTGTCGTTGGTGCGGCGTCGCAATCGAACAGGCTCCCGTCCCGATCGTGGAGCCCGTTGAAAACCCGAAACCCGAAACGCCGGTCGAATTGCCGGTCGAAAAACCGAAGGAGCAACATGAACCTGTTCAAGAAAAAATCGAACGACAACCCGAGCGACGACCCGAAGAATCCGAAGACGGACAAGGAAGTTTCTGGGAGCAACTCTTCAGAGACGAAGAACTCGACTAACGATCGCCAGTTCTCGGAAGAGGAACTTGCCAGACATGCCGAGGCTGCCGACAGGGGATTCGATCTGGACGAAATGATGAAGCGTGCCGAGGCTGGCGATAGGCAAGCCGCCGAGCTGGTCGCGATGATCGGCAGCGGCGATGCCTTTGTCAGCGAGTCGGGTCAACTCGAAATCCGAATCGATCCTGCGAAGCTTCACGCGGCGCATGCGCAGTTGATCCAGACCGTGTGCCGGAAAACAAACGGCTATCTCGGGTGGACGGTCGAGCCGGAACCGGCAGAAGCCGATCAGATGGCGCGGCTACTCGAAATCGTTTTTCTAAAACGTGTCGGCTTGGTCGCAGTTGAAAACCCCGAGATCGCACTCATCGGAAATCTCGTCACGAGCTGGGTCGGTCCGAACGTCATCATGTCGTTGATGGCTCCCGAGGCGAGCGAACAGGAGACGGTCAACTGAAGGCCGCACGCTATCGCTGGATTCAGGAGCCTCAACGGATGCGGGTCCGTTTGAACATCGGCTTGCCGGGGAGCGGCAAGTCGAAGCTCCTAGCGTTCCAGTTGAAGCAACTCGCAAAGAAGCAGCGCCGACAGAGGGTCATCCTTATCGATCCGACTGAGGACGATTACAACTTCGGAGGCTTCGGTGTGAAGTGTTGGACGGCGGGAGGATTTCACCGATTGCTCATTTGCGAAAACCTCTCTGAGTTCAATATCCGGCTCATCACCTCAGACTCGATGGTGATGAATCACGCGTTAAAGACAGCCTTCGGTTTGAGAGAAACGGTTGTCGTGATCGACGAGCTAGGCGTGTTCTGTGAGACGAAGGCAGGGACCAAGATCAAACCGCCGTGGTTGGACGAAGCCAGCACCCGTGGACGGCATCGACTGGTGCAATTGCTGGCCACCTGCCAACGTCCGACACAGATCCACAATAGCTTTCTGCATCTGGTAAACGAGATGAATATTTTTCAGATGGAAGCGGAGGAAGATTTGAAGAAAATACGCTGGAAACTCAGGGACCGGAGTCGCGTCGCAGAAGTCATGAACCTCAAGCCCTTGGATTTTTTTTCTTGCAAAGGTCAAGATGTTGTGTTCAATTTCGTACCTGAAAGCTGAGAAGCTTCCTTGCGCAAGGGGGCAGCGTCCGACCGGTCGCTGCCCCCTTTTCACGTTTACCACGGAGGTATTGCCAGTGTTACCAGACACCATAAAAAACATCGGGCGTCCCGTATTTCTTCAGACGCTCAACTACGCCAAGACCGGTCAGGATACCGTGGACGCCGACCGGCTCGGCCTCCGCAGGTACAAGGGCATCTTGCTCGCCGGAGACGTTACGATTACGAAGGCAGGGGCGGCGGCGTTCGGGACTGTCGTCCCTGAGTCTCCATTCACGATCATCAGCGAGGTGCTGTGGAAGGATCGAGAGACGACCAAGCAACTTCCGGCTCGCATCCTGCGCGAGATCGCGCACAAGATGCTACGCGGCATCGATACAGACTTCACAGCTCCGACCGCCACGAATACCGTCGAGCAACTGAAGTTCGAGCTGATGCTCGACCATGAGGCTCTGAGAACCGATCAGCCGGAGCGCACGCTTGCGGATTTATCGCCCGGTTTCGAAGCGCCCGAGCTGACGCTGAAGTTCGGATCGGAAGAAGACCTCATCAACGGCGGCGACTACACCACCAAGAGTGTGACCGGGACCGTCAAGGTTTACGGACTCCTCGACGAGAAACGATTCCTCAATCAGGCGATGTTCGACACGTCGCACTTGCGCTTCATCGAGAAGCCGGTCAACGCCGTGTCCACCACGGTTGATATCGATATCGAACGGGGTCACGCGCTCCGCTTCCTCCACGTCGGCCAGTACACGAAGAACCCCTTCACGCCGTTGGCCAACACCTTGGTCTCTGTCGACAAACAAATCTCCGTCGAAGTCAATGACGAGGTGGTGTGGGGACCTTTCGAGCTTCAACGGTTGCAGCGGCAGAACACGGCGGATTACAGGCTCGCCCAAGGCACCGGATACTTCGTCGTCGATTTCACGCGCTCCAAGAAGTGGGACGAAATGCTGGACGCAACGAAGTCGCTCGACCCCAACGCTCCCGATCGGGTCAACTCGGTTCGACTCCGAATCCAGAGTGAATCCGTCGCCAACGCTTTCCTTGGCGTGACGGTTGCTTCTGTCGAGGTCAACCGGCTACGCGCCGCCGCGTAACACGAGTACCGCTCACAGTGAGCAAGTTGATTTTTGCAGGCGTCATATCGGCTCTGGTTGCGGGAGTGGCACTTGAATTCGTGATCCGACCGCTCGCCGCCCGATACGTACTCAGCAATCAGGTCCGAATTTGAAAATGGCGTGCTGCGCCGAAGGAGTTGAAATGTGGGAACACACTATGCTGACCGGTGACGGCAAAACGTATCTCAACAAGAACGATCTGGACCCAACGACGTACAAAGCACGGTTGGCGGGTCTCGATCTGAGGGTCCTGTCCTCAAGGCAGCTACCGCCAAGTCCACCGGTCGTGGAACCGTCTCTGTTGCTTTCTGCGCCAATTCGAGCCGCATCGTCTGGAGGAACCGCTTCGGTATCAAATGGAGGAACGATATTTTCACAAACCTTGGACCGCCTTCCCGACGTGTCCGCGTTCATCAATTCGTTGCGAAGCCCGCCACGGGAAACTGAGACACAGCTATCGACCGCGAACGGTTCGACACTCCGGTTTCCGGAAGACAACTCAACACGCGACATGTTGATCGGGTTCGCGGTTCTGATCGGCGTAGTGGGTGCGGCGGTCTTTATTCCGAAGGCTATTAAGGCATGTACCGTTCACTAACGGCTACAGAGATCCAGCTCTTCATCGATCGGCAGGGAACGCCGAGTTTTGGGGCAGCTCCCGCTTTCATCGTGAAAGATGCGGGACGCTATGTCTTGGTCCAGAGAAGTTCATTCGGACGCATTTTCTACACCGACATGGGTGCCGAAATTCCCGAGGGCTTTAGTCACCTGATCGACGGCCAGAAAGAACCGTTGACCCGGCTCGAAGGTCTGGTGTTCGTTCCGGACAACGTAGCGATCGCTGGGCAGGTTCTCAGAGAGACGGCGTCCGGAGTGGGCGACCTAGTCGGACGGACTGTCAGTAGAACCGCGCAGGCTGCGGGCGAAGTTCTTGGGGGTGCCGCCTCGGGAATTAGCGAAGGCGTGGCCAAGGGTAGCGGTATCAAGGGCGCTCTGGTACTCGCCGGTGTTCTCCTCGTCGTGGGCGGTGTGGTCTTCATCAAATTGAGGTGAGAAAGGTGCAGCTAGTCTTGTTCTTCTTATCGATCGTCGGTGTCGCGCTCTACATGTCACGGCAGGGCAACGACGCACCATTGAAACGCATTGAAGGCGAGCTGGCCAAGCTGCCACTCGACGACATGCAGCGAGAGTTTGGAAATGCCCTACAAGCGCCACAACCGGCAACGGACGCCGGTCAAGCTGAGCCGGGTTCGGTCGAGAGCATCAAGGCTCTTGTGCGACGGATCGCAGCCGAAGAGGGACTGGACCCGTCGTTGATGCTGGCAATGGTGGAGCAAGAGTCGAGCTTTGATCCCAGAGCCGTCAATCCGAACGATCCGAGCTATGGTCTCGGACAGATTCAGACGTTCTGGATGCGCGAGCTGTACAGGATGGCAGAGGACAGAAACGCGATGTTCGATCCCGCGTTCAATCTGCATCTGATGGCCGATGTACTGAAGTATTTCATGCGCCGTCCATTGTCGTCTCGGGCCGTCGATCGCAACCGACGAGCGTACCGGTCATTTTCATTTCCCGAGGAAGCCGATATCTACAATATCGGCGAGACGAACTTCAGGGCGGGCCGTCGCAATCTCGTCTATCGAGACGGTGTGGCACGGCGGTTCGCCAAATTCAGACAGGAGGGTTGAAGCTGTGAATCCTAGCAAATGGTTGGGCCTTGTCATGCAAGTGATGCAGATTGCGGTATTGGTCGAGAACATGCCGCAGTTTCGTCGCAAGCGGAGGCAGGGCGAACGAAAAAGAGAGCTGGTGAAATCGATGATCGGCGCGGGTGCGGGTGTCGTCAGACGCTTCGCGACCGACGACCTCGATCCGGGCGTCGTGAACTACTACGACGACCTGATCGAAGCGAGCGTCGATGTCGCCAAATGGGGCGGGCTCATCAAAGCCAAGGATGCAGAACGTCTCGAAGCGGGTAAGAGGCTGGGCGAGCTGGAACGTGCGGCAGCGAAGGAAAAGCAGCCGGACAAGTTCGACCCTGCATCGATCATCCCGAAGGACTACCCGGACGAAGAAGAGGCCGCGTAGTCGGGTGTCCTCAGTCGTCACAAACGGCAACGGCTCATGGAAGCTGGTTGCCACGATTCTGATTCAAACCTTGGTCTTCGGATTTGCGTTCGGGCAGGTCGCTGAAAAGGTCGACAACCTCGATTATCGACTTGGACGCATCGAACGCTTGATTGACGAAGGCCGACTCGGAGGCACAGAGAAATGAACGAAAAGTTCACGATCTTTTCCGGGGAATTCGTGCTCGCCGTCGCCTTGTCTTTCACCGTGGCCGCAGTCACCTACCGCATGTTTGTGGGGCCTGCGATTCGAAAGATCCGACCGACGAGTCAGGTTCCTCTTCGGGAGGCTGCATGAAGACAATCGCACGCATGCTTAAAGTGATGGTCGTCTTAGTGCCCGTCAATTGGGCCGTGAGAGCGTCCCTTGAATTCAGGACGACACGAACGGCAGCTCAGAAAGTCTTTTAGCGAAAAGTGGCGTTCAAGATCTAGAGCGCCACTTTTTGAACAGGTACGGATCTCTGATGTCCAACAAACTTCCCAACGCCGGCGACGACGGAACAAAGAATGTCGGCTCGTCTGAACAGGTCGAGCTGGGCCGAATTCCTGAGGACGCATTGCAACCGGCAACGGTTTCAATTCAGAACCTCGAAGGCGGCGGAAATCTCTACGTGAAGCTTGGTGCAAAGGTGAACGACCGCGTGTCCACGGATGACTTCGGATTCAAGATCCTGCCCAACGAAGCCATCGACGAGGACCTGCCCAAAGTGGGCCGTGTCCTGATTATTTCCGACTACACGCCGACCGGTCGCAATGTCGCGTTCTCGATCGGATGGCGCAAGCCTCCCGATCTGGAAGAGAGAATCGAGCTGTGAGAAGACACGGACCACCGTTACTTTTCGACGCGAATAATAATCCGATCCGTTGGCGGTCGGCTGATGCGGATGGGCGCGGTACGACGCTTCACCCCGGCGTTGTTCAATACGTCTACGACAGAGTGTCTGATGATCTGAACCGTGCCGACGCGGCGGCGGATGATTCTCTAATTGGTGACAATCTCCCGGCAGCGGGCCTGGTGGTATTTGACCGAGGGGGTGGAGCGGCTGGCGATTGGAACCGGGCCGACGCGGCGTCTGATGACACCTTATCGGGTGACAATATTCTTGCGACCGGCCTTATGGGGTTTGATCCGGGCGTCGCGTTGTGGAACCGGCTTAGAGTCGCCTCCGACGATGCTGTTACCCGTGAACAAGTATTGCTTGCAGTTCCCGGCGTTTATGATCGAGCCGCTGGAGACGTAAACCGGGCCGACGAAGCCAACGCGGACGCGCTCGGTCCCATAGGCATTCCCGCATCCGGTTCCATGCTGTTCAATGGAACAACGTTCGACCGCCAACGGAACATCGTAAAGAAGACGCTTCTGACAAGTGCCGCTCGGACTGCTTCTGTCGATAGTTCCACGCAAACGCTATACAACGCCAAAGGGCTGATGATTTTCGTGAACGTGACTGCCAGCGCGGCCACTCCGGCCGTCACTCCGTCGCTTGTTTGTCTCGACCCGGTATCGGCGGCGGAATATGTCGTCTGGACTGCTGCTGCTGCGATTACCGACGTGACTGGGGCGGGGCTTTATGGGTATTTGATTTCACCGTCTGATGTGACGGCGATGCCGGGGGGGATCGTTGACGAAGAATTCAACGGGCTACCGATCGGCGATTACATCCTGAGAATGACTGCGGCTGATGCCGATTCTCTGACGTATTCGGTGGGCGCGGTCGAATTGCTCTAAAGAGGGAATTATGAAACTGGTCAAGGCAACGCAGACAGGAAAGGAAGTCGAATACGTCCTCGAAATAGCTCCAAAAGTGGAAGCAGAGTTTGACGCGCTCGGGCAAGTGACCACGGTTGCCGTTTCGGCCAAGATTGAGCGCAAGCAATGGACGCTCAAAGACACTTGGAAAGAAAACGAAGGCGCACAGGAGTTGACCGGCCAAGCGGCCATCGACGCTCAGATCGCAATGCACAAACGCGAAATTAAAAACGAAATTGACGCGGCTAACGTCGCCCCAGTCGAGTCTGATATTTCCTTGATCTTGCCGTGAGCGCTGTTACTACAATTTTGACTCTCGGGACTCTCGCCGGGGGAGTTGTCCTTGTCGCAAACAATCAGGAAGCCCGCGAAGAACGGAAGCAACTCGAAGTCGATGCGACCAACATTGCAGCGTGTCGAAACCGGACGTTGCCGAATCCGGGGGTACGGCAGGGAAGCGGCGCCGCTGGAAAGGCGTCGTTTGTCATTGGCAACTCCTTATCCGCCGCTACGGGGATCCCCGGCTTTGCAGATCTCGGAGGCGCAATCACCGGCATGTTCACGGGGTTGTTCCGGCAGGGTGCAAACCAAGCCGACGCGCTCGGGCCGGTCGCTGAAGTGATGAACGACATATGGGCCTGCATGATCCGCCATTGGGAAACCGTGTTGCTCTCAGGCCGAGCGACGCCATTCATCCGAGACCTGATCAAGGACATGCTGCGAGCGACGCTGGCCGAGTACATCGCGATCGCGGATCAGCCGCGGTTCGATCGCGCTGGACCCAGGGGCATCCGTCACCACACGAACATCGTTGAAAACATCATGATTCCGACGATCGATCGGCAATTTTTTGATTTCACATGAAGTGCATCGAATGGCCACCGACCGGAATTTGGATCCAAAAAACTCTGACGACCGAACCGGTCACTGCCGGATGGCAAGCCGAAGTCGACGACCTTGGGCCACGGACAGGCAGAGCGTGGGCGATTCGCCACCTGACGATGACACACGTCGTGGCCGCAGTTGTCGGAGAAGACGCCGTTGCCTACCTCAAAACGTCGGAGATAGAAGTTCCGATCGAAGAGTCCGAGATAACGGGCGACCGCCGCAAACACTACCTCGTCAAACCGACCGGCCCGGTCTACATCAAGCACCCGGACACACTACGGCTCGTCTCGCCGCTTTTCGCGGGGGAACAGGCTGTGGAGATCCTCGGATTCGCCGTCGAAGCGGGCACGGACACCGACCTTTCAGCCTTCCTCTAAACGTCGCATAACCCGCTTTCTGACGAGATTCCAAAGTTGGTCTTGGCCAACCACCTCTGAGCGTTTCCGGGGTATTGGACTACCTGTCTGTTAGAAGAAACCGGCTGAGTGGGGCTCTGCGGGGCCAAAAACGGGGTTTCTGCAACGGAAGACGGCGACCATGTTGACTCCGGGTCCGCCGATCCGGTAGGTGGATATCAGAGTGACATCGTGGCCGTACTGCTTCTGAAGCTGCAACTGCATGACGTTGAGCGTGGCTTCCATTTCCTCCCAGCCGCGCATCAACCGCCGCATCGTGTGGTTGATATACGCTTGGTCAATGGATGCCCGCGCTCTCCGTTCATCTCGGATCGGACGCGGCATCGAGTTTCTACGACCGAGTAACTTCTCGAACATTCAAACCTCCACTCTCTGATTCCGTGAAATATTAGATTCATTCAGGACAGAGAATCAAGTAAAATTGGACCTGACTTGTCCATAGGGCTCGATAACATCCTGCCCGTGAAACGATGAGGCGCATGAACAAAGCCAAGCAAAAACCCGACCCCATCCGGCGCACGGCTCCCAAGACCTTGGGCAACGTGTTTCCGGCGGAACTAATGCGTTATTGCGGTATCGAGGAAGGTGTCTCCGCGTTGGAGTGGACCGCCAAGAATCGCAAAACGATCGAGATTAAGGTCGGGAAACTCGTCTTCAAGTAAAAAGACGAGGAAGGGTGACAACCCCACGCAAACAAGAGGCTTTGTTGTCAGTTTTGCTAGTGTCGCATAATGAGTATTATGTTAAGTCACGTCTGGAATGGGGGCTCATGAGGTGCTCCCTATCCTAGGGCCGTGGATCCTGTTCCCTGCTTCAGGACGCCTGAATCCGGGCGGATCTTCCAGTTCCACAAGGACTGTGGATAAAGCTGTGCAAAACTCTCCGGAACGCGCTCTACAGGCCTCTAAGGCGATTGTCTCTAGCATTTTGCACTGAATCCGGGCATTTTCCTTCTTGTTGAAAATTGACGCTCATTTTGGGTCAATAGGCATCGGGTTTTGAGGCACGTGACACTTTTGTTGACGCCTTCAGATGGGCGTTTCGGAAGTCGGCGCGTGCGGCGAGCCCGCCGAGTGGGTGTCGGGGGTATGCCGGTTGACGGAGGGCCTGAAAGACGGGCTTAAGAAGCGCCTTGGCGGGCGAAAGGCCTACCGTTAAAGGGTTCTCGGACTTTGTCTGAGTTGGTAGACGCCAACCTGGTTTTCGAAAGGCCGGACATGCGCGAATCTATATAAAATGAATGATAACAATGAAATATAATTTATTATATGATGAATAGCATGAGTTATTTCATCTGAGCGGATGTTTTACGAAGAAAGTCCTCAAGCGACTGAGATTGCTCTCGGTTTTTGATGGGGTCTTTAGAGCAGTCCGAGTAGCAAGAAAAAGGCAGCCGGTGGGCCGCCTTTTCGCTTCGTCAGTTTGAATTGCCAGTTACGCGACTTGTGGCGTTCAATCAACAGTCACTCGGAGTTCCCAGTCCTTACTCGCCTTATTCACTTCGAACCCAAAAACCTCCATCGTCCAGATTCCGGCGGGAAGCGGCACGGGTTTCTTGGATCCGAGAAGTGCCTTCAGGATTTCCGAGTTGATGACGAACTTTTCCGGTGCGTCGAGGGTTTGACCGAAAGGCAACGGGAATCGGCTGGCAAGCGGCTGTTACCCCGGGGATTACGAGAACAGTGAGCTCCGCGTTGCCCGGAACGACATCGTAGATCACATCTTGGCGGTCTCCCGGTTCCGGGCCGCTCAACTCTGTTGTCTGTCCCAGCAACACTGGGATGTGACTGAGATCTTCGATATTGTCCTTCACCAAACTCATTGGAAGAGCCGGCATTCGAAAGCCTCCGCTTTTACCCGAAGTGCCTTTATACGTTCGATTGTTCCGCTACAGGCCAGCTGTAATAATGAAGGGCTTCCCTCTCCATAAAGCCGGTCTGATTTCGACAAGAATTGATCGTTCCGCGACACGTATCGGGCACCGTGTGGGTCATCCATATTCGGATCGCTACAGATGATCTCCCCTTTGCCTTTCGCATTGGTGATCATGAAGGCGTGCCTCGTGAATGGACCCAGATGTTCCAAAAATGCCTCGAGAAGACCTCCTTCCAGTGGACGGTATGCCAACACTTCGCCATCGCTCGTAGTGTTCTGTGCCCCGGCGTCCGTAACTAAATAGTGGGGACATCGGATTGCCGACCTAAGGTTTCGCGCGGCCCGATAGCGGCGGCCCGTGACGATGGCGACTTGGATCCCCGGCTGATGCGCCCGAAGGAGGGCCCGGTGATTCCTGTCGCTGAGCTTCCACTCTGAATTGAGGAGGGATCAGTCGAGGTCCACACCCAGCAGGCCGACCGGAGGCTGTTCCCCGCCTGTCAGCAATTCATCGCTAAGGGACATTCAGGGGGACGACAGGTTGAGTGCTTCCAATGCCTCTCGAAGATCCTCCAGGCTCTGGCCGGCGTCGGCCATACGCCCTTCCGAGGTGAAACGCTGGTAGTCGGAAAGGGCCTGGTTTGCGCGCTGGATCAGAGCGGTGGGCAAGCCGGTTGCTGCTGCAGCTACTGGATCCGACGGTGGATCCTCCAGACTGGTTTCAGTGATTTCTATTTCCGAATCCGGAGTAAAGGTGAAACTGCGATCGAGAAGATTGGTCAGCGCCTCTTCGAACGACGCTCCGTAGGCCATACGGTCCTGTGTTGCGAGTACAACGATGCGGAGTTCGGGCATCGGGCTGCGTTCCGCCTGGAGAAATATCGGCGCGACAAAAAGGAGCGTGTCGTCCAGGGGAATGACCAGCAGATTCCCGCGGAGGACGGTGGATCCCTGTTGGTTCCACAGGCTTAGCTGCGATGACAATTCCGGGTCCTGGTCGATGCGCGCCTCGATCTGCAACGGACCATCCACGAATCGGGTCTTGGGAAACTGGTATGCCCGCAATTTGCCGTACTGATCCCCATCGCTGCGTGCGGCCATCCAGCCGATCAGGTTGTTCCGGTTCGAGGGCGTAAACGGGAGTATGGATACAAACTCCACGTCCTCTTCACCGGGGAAACGGAGCAGAACGAAGTAGGGTTCGATCTCATCGGATCCCGCCTGCGACCGGCCTTGTTGGGCAACGGTCCAGAGGTCTTCCCGGTTGTAGAAGACCTGCTCGTCTTCGACGTGATAGGTCGCATAGATCAGTGCCTGAATCCGGAACATCAACTCGGGATAGCGAACATGCGCAGCCAGATCAGGAGGCATTTCGTCGGCGTTCACGAAGAGATCGGGAAAGGTATTCCTGTATGCCTGGATGACGGGATCTTCGGGTTCGAAGACATAGAAGCGGGTCGTCCCGTCGTAAGCATTGATGACGACTTTGACGCTGTTTCGGATGTAGTTGACGGGTTGTCCACGGAAGAGGATTTGCCTGGAATACGGGTAGGTGTTGGCGACCGTAAACGCGTCGATCATCCAGTACAGGCCACCATCATCACCCACAACAATGTAGGCGTCGTCATCGTAGATCAGGAACGGGGCAATCCGGCTGATGCGATCCCGGAGGTTGCGGCGCATCAACAACTCGCTGTCCGGGGTTACGTCCTGGGCAAACGGAAGCGTCGTCAACTCGCCCGTCTGGTAGGCCAGGATCAGCCGCCTGAGCATCGATCCCACGCGAATGCCGGCTGTTGCTTCGTAGATCGAATAGTTGTTGCTGTCCCCTTCCGGATAGTTGAATTCTTGTTGCCGGGTCTTGACGTAGACGGGCCAGTTCGTCAGTTCGCCGAAGTAGATTTCGGGTCGTTCGACGCCAATCGACGGGATCGTGCTGTCCACCGGCATGTCTCGAAGGATCAGTTCGGGGAGTCCTTCGTCGGTGAAACGGCTGACCGGATTCATCGTCACGCCGTAGCCATGCGTGAAGATCAAGCGCTCGTTGATCCAGTTGCTCGAACCTGCCGGCAGGTTTGTCAGGTTCAACTCCCGGGTTGCCAGCATCATCGAGCGCTTTTCCCCGTTGATGACATACCGATCGACATCGACGTCGGCAAAATCGTAGTACGTGCGGATCTCCTGCACCTGTTGCAACGTGGACTGCAAGGCTCGCCAATCCCAGAGCCGGACGTTGTCAAGGGTTTGGCTGTGCGATTCGGGATCGAACAATCCAGTGACCGCAGGTTCAAACGGTATATTCTCGACCCCGTCCAGACCGAAGGCCCGGCGCGTATGTTCGATGTTGTGGCTGATATACGGCGATTCTCGAACCAACTCGTTCGGTCGAACCACGAAGTTTGTAACGTAGCCGGGAACCAGCACCCAGGCGAAGACATAGACGAGGACGGGTAAGCCGGCAGCGATGGCAATATTTCGTACCTGGCATGCCTGTACATTGTAGGCACTGACGGCTGCGCCAAGGAGCAAGGCGCCGGTCAAAAACCACAAGCCGGGAATCAAGGCGTTTTCGTCCACGTAGGTGACGCCTGAAATAAGCGGATGCTCCTGGTAGAGCAGATGAAAGCGGTACAAGTATGCCCGGGTTGCCAGAGCCAGGAACGTCATTGCCAGGGCCGCTGACAAGCCGCGAAAGCTCTTCGATTTGTCCAGCGCTGCAAGCAACAGCGCTGCCAGGAGGGTGATGACGCCTATTGAGATGAACCAGGATGACAGCGATTCCAGCGCAGGTAGAACGAAGAGGTAGAAGTTC
Source organism: Terriglobia bacterium (assembly GCA_965218085.1). Lineage (GTDB taxonomy): Bacteria > Acidobacteriota > Terriglobia > 20CM-2-55-15 > 20CM-2-55-15. The sequence goes on from CBDCKF010000002.1 coordinate 3,816,494, forward strand.
AGATCCTGGCCCAGAATCGGATCCACCACTTCAGACGGATCGGGCCGGTTCAGAAACAGCGCGTAAACAGGCCAGTTGATGCTGTAGGCGAGCCCGAACAACATGCCGAACACGAGCGCGATAACGGCTGCCATTCTCCGGAAGAATTCCGGTGGCGGGATGATCAGAGTTTCTCCACCGAATTCAAGTACCGAGCGGCTTTCGCCTTTACCCGGAGACAGGAACGAAAGCAGAATCCAAAGGGATCCGCCCGTCGCCAGCGCGAATATGGCGAATGTACCCCACTGCATTGCCAGCCTGTACCAATACACCGACTCGTAGCCGACGCTCTCATACCAGAGGGTTTCGACGTAGATCGAGATCGCCTGATTTCCCAGGAGGAGGAGCACAACAACCGCGAATAGCCTGTAGGCGACGCCTGCACCTGGAGGCAATTGGGTCGTCGGTGGACGAGGTACTTGAGACATATCTACACAGGGTACACGGAATCGGAGGGATTACACCGATTTTGGACTCGAATTTAGTGGGCTGCGGATCGTTTACTAATTGACATATCCTCCAAAGGGACGTGTTCTAATAGGCACCGAACACGTGACCCGGTCGATCGTCTTTCGGCCTCGACCCGAGAACGGAGGCCTTATTGTGAAACGATTCTTACTTCTTTTACCGGGCCCGATGCAGGTTCCAGACCCAGTGGCCAAGGCCGCCGAGAGGCCGTTGTTTTTTCACCGGTCGCCCCAGTACATGGAGTTCAGGGCCCGCCTGGAATCCCGTATCCAGCCTCTCTTTGGTACCACATCCGACATTCTGTTTCTTTCCAGTCCCGGTACCGGTGCGATGGAGTCGGCCATTGTGAACATGAACTCTCCTGGGGACGAGATCATAGTGATGGTCGGGGGTGCTTTCGCCGAACGCTGGGCGGCAATTGGAGAAGCGTTTGGGCTCAAAGTTCATCGAGCCGAATTGGATTGGCGACAGGGGGCTTCCCTCGACGATGTTCACCGCGCGATGGATCAATGGCCGGACGCCTCAGTCATCTACATAACGTGGAGCGAGAGCTCCACCGGAGTCCTCATCGAACTCGATGCGATCGGACAAGCTGTGCGGGAGCGGAACAAGTGGATCATTGCCGATGCCGTGTCGGGTTTGGCGGTTTCACCACTGGATATGGATGGTTGGAAGATTGACTCGGTCGTGGTCGGTTCACAGAAGGGACTGATGCTGCCACCCGGTCTGGGACTCGTCGCTGTGGGTCCCCGAGCCTGGGAGCGGTCGAAGACAGCTCGGTCTCCCCGCTTTACCTGGGACTGGTCCGCCTACATCGGTCAGGTTCCCGTCACACCGCCTCTCTCGCTGATGCACCAGCTGGATGCGGCACTTGACTTGATCGACGGCATGGGGCCGGCAGGTGTTTACAAGAGACGTGCCGAAGTGGCAGAGCGAATTCGCGGCCTGGTCGAAGGAAGCGGTATGGAGATTTTCGCGAAACGGCCCGGTAACGGTATCACCGGAGTGATCGCCCCTGGGTCCTTCGACATCCCGCGTTTCCTCGAGCGCTTACGGGATGAGCATTCCATTCTGATCGCAGGTGCACCCGGGAAGCTGAACGGTGAAATATTTCGCATTGGTCACGTCGGCCACCTGACGGATGAGGAAGTCGGCTATTTTTCCGACAGCTTCGAAAAGGCCTTAGCAGCAGAGTCTCGAAACTGAGAGCGGTTGGTTATCCGCCACGTACAATTTCGACTCCCGTCGCCAATACAGCCTGACCCGGCCCCGAGTCTATATCGCCGGTGCCGCGGGTAATCACAAACTACACGACAGTAGTGTCCCAACGTTAGTTGAATAGATTCAGTTGTTTGGAGTTCTCCGAGTCTGAATCTTGATAGTCGAGGGCGGAAAGGGCCTTTAAAAGGGGCGTTTTTTCGAAAACGGTGACGCTGACGATCTGGAGAATTCGGTAGAGACTGGCGTTGACATTGAGCCGTTTTTTCACGATGGCAACAAGCAAATAGACCGAGATGGCGGTCCAGATTTGAGTCTTCAGCGCATTGGGGGTTGTGCCGTAGAACGCCTTGATGCGTAGGTGCTGTTTGATCCACTTGAAGAACAGTTCGACCTGCCAGCGGCAGCGATAGAGTTGGGCAATGGTCGCCGCTGGCAGCGCGAAATTGTTGGTCAGGAAGACGAGGTACTTGTTGTGCTCTCGATCGAGAAAGCGAATGCGGCGGAGTTTTTCTGGATAGCGCTTGCGAGAGTAAAAGCCGCGTAGGCTGATGATCTGATCGCTGAGGACTCCGGTGGACTTGTCCACATCGAGTGAATAAAGACGATTGAAGACGAAATTCTTTTTCGCGCGTGTCACGAAGAACGCCGCCGCGACACTGATTTTGTACAGGCGCCGGAAATCCAGATAACCGCGATCCATGATGTAGAAGGCTCCGGGCTCGAAGGCGAGTTGATCCAGAAGATGGAGGTCGTGAACTTTGCCGTGTGTAATCAGGATAAAGGAAGGAATATTGCCGCGCAGATCCAGAACCGTGTGCAGTTTGACAGCTCCCTTGTGCTTGCGGAAGCGTGCCCACGGGAACAGGGAAAGACACAGATCGATCGTTGTGGCATCGAGTGCGTAAACCGTCTGCTTGAGGTCGACACCGAAACTGTCGCCAACATAGAGCTCGCGAGCCATGGAGATCAGCGTCTGGGCGAAGTCGGCATAGATACGCCAATCGCGCACCTGATTCGCATTCGCAAGGGTGTTGCGGGAGACGCGGCTGCGAATGCCCATGTGATAAAGCTTCGTGCCAGCCGAACGCAGACAGGCTTCGATATCGCGCAGACTCTCCCGGTAGGTCAATTGCGCGAACGCCATGCACAGAAACTGATCCCAGCAGGAAAAACGTTGGAGTTTGTAGTTGCCACGGTAGCGATCGACGCATCGACGAAAGTCTTGACGGGGAAGAAAGTCCATCAGCTGAGAGAAGATCGTCTTGCCGGAATTCATAGGCCGCCTCCTGCCGCAAAGTCGCGGAAGGATGCCGCCAGTACGCAATCAAATTCAAATCGATTTTGGCTCTCAGCCGATCTAACATGACCATTCTCAATAACCTATGGGCGACGCCCATCTAAACGTTGGGACACTACTGACTACACGACTTATCTGAACTGCTCTGACCAGTCGCGAATCACATCCAAAGTCGCTGTCATACCATCCGGGTCTTTCTTCGGAATCCGCAGAGAGTGGTCGCCTCCTTCCACCCAGTGAAGCACGGCCTGCGACCCGATTTTCTGGACAACCTTGTCGAGGGCTTCCCGCCCGCCGAGCGTGTCCCGGGTTTCGCTGATGAACAGCATCGGTTTCGCGATTTCATAAAGGTGAGCGTCTTTCAGTTTTTCCCGACGTCCCGGAGGGTCGAGCGGATACCCCAGAAACAGAAGATCCCGCACAGATTCGATGTCGCCGGCGATTTCCGATGCGACACGCCCTCCCATCGACTTGCCGCCGATGACCATCGCTTTTGGCGACCACTTATGTTCGGCCCAATCGATCAACCGCCGGAATGTTTCTCGAAGATTCTTCTGCGAGTCGGGCGCACGCCTTCCCTGCTCCATATACGAGAAATTGAACTTGACAGCAAGGTGCCCTGCTCTCGCAATTCCCGAATGGAAGAAGGACATGAAGGGTGAGTCCATGCCCTGGCCTGCCCCGTGGGCCAAGATGAATGCCTTTTTGCCGTCCCAGTTCCCGGGTTTATCAACGACTACCGAAAGGCCTTCGAAAGTGAATTTCCGTGACACTGGCGGCATGATAGAGCAGGTCCGTCCCGGTTGCGAGTACAAGTCAGGACCTTATCTGTCCGCCTTGTAGTTCAATCTAGAGTAGGTGTGCAGGAATTGCCCTAGCGGTAGTGGCAGAAATATACGAAAAGAGTATGGAGGCTCTTGCTATGGCTAAGACATTAGAACTCGTCCAATCGATAACCGGTGAGGGCGAACTTCACTTGGAAGACGAATGCTTGGGGCGCGTCGTCTATGGATTTAACGCCTCTGCCTTTTCCGAAACGGCATCCGATCTCGCGCAATCAGAAGACGTACGCGCGGATATCAGAGTCGAGAGCGATATCGATCTGTGGGCGTTGCTTCAAGAGAATGCCGATCTCACCCTTCATCTGAACGATGGCCGCCAGTGGCCTTGCCGCGTCGGGCTCATCATCGATTTGCTCTTGGGTAAGCGTGCCAGTCTGGTCAGCCGTACAGTTCACTAAGCGATCAATCCTCCGTTGACGGTCTCGGAAACTTCGCCACCGTAGTATCCTCCAGAGACCGTGTCCAACATCAACCTCTCCGTCCATCAGTGGCTGTGGGTCTTTCTCAGCCTGATGCTCGGGTTGGGGCTCGTTTTGATCGGGTTTGGGGGACGCTCCCCATTCGACGAAGTCGCCCGGACTCCCCTTCAGGTCCAGATAACGCGGACGGAATTTGCCAGATTGATCGAGCGGCTCTCCGAACCGGAAGGTTATTTCGACACAGATAACTTCATCTCCAATGAGACGTCCTATATGCACGTCATTCCCAGCCTGCAGGAGAATGTGCGGACCGGCGGTGCGTACCTTGGAGTGGGCCCAGACCAGAACTTCACTTACATCGTCCATGCCCAGCCTTCGATTGCCATCATTGCTGACATCCGCCGGCAGAACCTCTTGCAGCATCTCCTGTTCAAAGTGTTGATCGAGGACGCCCGCGACCGCTATGGCTTCCTCTGTCAGCTTTTATCAAGAAACTGCATCCCTCAAGAAGGCGAGACTGAGTTCGGAGAAATGCTGTCTGACGTGAGACGGGCCCCTCCTGACCCGGAATTGTTCGGGGAGAATCTCGAAAACATCAATTGGGTCCTGCTTGAAGATTACGAATTGTCGCTGACCGCCTTGGATCTCGACAAGATCGAGTACGTTTACCGTGCGTTTTTCGATGCGGGTCTGGGCATGCGGTTTTCAACCCTGGGACGGCCGTCGCTCGGTTACCCGACGTTTGATGAGTTGATTCGCGAGACCGACCGGGAGGATCAGTTCCAGAACTATCTGTCGGATGACATCCTGTTCTCCCGATTGCAGCGGTTACAAAGGGAGAACCGTATTATTCCGATTGTAGGAGACTTTGGGGGGTCTCATGCCCTGCAGGCTACGGCAGAATATTTGAGGGAACAGGATTTGGAGGTGTCTGTTTTTTACACGTCCAACGTCGAATTCTATTTGTTCGATTTACCCCGGTGGCCCGACTATGTCCTCAACGTCCGCGCCTTCGGGTTCGCGGATGACGCGGTCTTTATCCGATCCTATTTCCCCACGTTCGGCCGGCTGCATCCACAAAACCTGCCGGGTCACCGCCCCACCAGCCTCATCCAACACGTCGGAGGGTTCCTCGACGATGCCCGGGCCGGCCGGCACCAAAGCTATTGGGATGTCGTTCGGCGCAATCTCATTGCACACTAACGGGTTGCTTAAAAAGCCCTTAATGACTTTTTGAGCAGTCTGCTAATGTCCTGAGTCACAAATTCGCTCCTTTGATTCGCGTGTCTCAGTCCGACCCGATTATCTTATTACTCTGGACGCCTTGGCTGCCGCGTCTTCACGTTGAAAGCAGTCCACCCGCACCGTGGGACCGGTGCGGGTCCTTCTGGAGACCACTTCAACATTCCTCCGATCCCAATATAGGCCTCGCCATCAGGATGATGGCGAGGGTCGCCGGTCGTTCGGCCAGGATGGCCGTATGAACGACCGAGCGAAATCTTATATCGAGAATTTCGAACTCAGCACACTAATTCGTCTGACTGGGAAGCTTCGAGAGATTTTCGAAGTAGCGCGCGAACATCCGGATTCCACCGGACGCTTGATCCCAATCAAAGTTCTCGTTGGCGGAGTGGTAGCCGTGTTCAGGGAGGCTGAGACCGAGAAAGAGGATCGGAGCCTTTAGGTAATCGCGCATCGTGACGACAGCGCCTATGGACCCACCCTCACGAACCGATGCGGGGTCGGGTCCGAAGGCCGTTTTCATGGCCTCGCTGGCCGCTTCAGCGTAGGGGCCTGTGGAGCTTCCAAGAAAAGGGGCCAGCATCGAGTCCAGTTCCACCTGGACGTCTGGATTCTGTTCCTTCAGGAATTGTTCTAAGAACTCAAACTGTCTTTGCGGGGACTGGTCGGGTACCAGACGCATGCTGAGTTTCGCTTCCGCGCGCGGGGGGATCGATGTCTTCACGCCCGGTCCGCTATAGCCCCCGACGATGCCATGGACCTCGAAGGTTGGGCGTGTCCACAGGCACCGTAACATTCTCCCCGCTTGGGTCTCTTTCATGCGTATTAATTCATGCGTATTAAACTGTGGGCCCCGCGGAACACTTCCGGGTTGAAGCCGGAATCAACAAATCCTTGAATTTCTTCCTCATCGGCGGGAAGGACGTTTTTGTAAAAACCGGGAATATTGATCCGTCCTGTGTCACGGTCACAACAGGCGGCAATCAAAGTGCAGAGTTCGTTCAGTGGATTCCGGGCTACGCCTCCAGTCAAACCTGAGTGAACGTCCCGGGTTCCTGTTTCCAGATAAACACGGGTCGTGAGGAGGCCGCGCAAACCGAAGGGAATGGCAGGCCGATCCCTGGAAATCCAAATCGTATCGGAGATGACCACGGAATCCGTCTTCAAGTCGGCGAGCCGGTGTTTGATGAAATCTTCAAAGTTGGGGCTGCCGATTTCTTCCTCGAATTCCCAAATGAATTGAATGTTCAACGGTATGCCGTTTTCAATGGAGTAACGGGCACCCATCAGAGCGGCCAACGCGGGCCCTTTGTCATCGGTAGTGCCACGTCCGAAGTAGGTATCGGATTCGATTCGCATCCGAAAGGGATCGCTCTTCCATTCCGGTTCATTCGCCGGTTGAACATCGAGGTGGTTGTAGACCGTTACGGTTGGGTGCGCCGGGTCGGTTTCAAACCTGCTCCATACGACAGGGTTGCCGGGCGTCTGAATCACTTCGGCATGGGCGCCGAGCTGACGGAGACATTGAACAGCAGCGTCGACTCCGTCTTCGATATCCGACCGATGGTCTGGCGACGCGCTGATCGTCGGTATTTCAACCCACTTTCGGAGCTTGGCTTCGAATTCTCCGCGAATGGATTCAACGTAAGAATTAAGAGCATTGGCCATCAGTTAAAGGTGGGCGCATCGTATCCGAAGCCCCGTAGACGCGCAACCGTCATTTCTAAGGCGCCAGGTGACTGATGTCTCTGGCGGTGCGCAAACCGCGCTATCATGACAGCATGTCGTTAAGGGATGATGCTGCAGACTATTTCATGGAGTTGCAGGACCAAATTACTGAGCGCTTGTCGGAGATCGACGGTCAAGCGTTTCGTGAAGATCTCTGGGAGAGAGACGGCGGCGGCGGCGGTCGCACGAGAGTTTTGGAAGAAGGCCGAGTCTTCGAAAAGGGCGGGGTTAATTTTTCCCGTGTTTACGGAAATCTTCCTGAAGAATTCGCCGACGAAATTCCGCTTGGAGAAGGAACTACGTTCTTTGCCGCTGGCTTATCTCTGGTCATTCACCCAAGGAATCCGATGGTTCCAATCGTCCATTCGAACTTTCGATATCTGGAAAAGGGGGATGCCGCCTGGTTTGGCGGTGGCGCAGATCTGACACCCTGCTATCCGGATCCGGACGACTGCACTCACTTCCACGAAACGTTCAAATCGGCATGCGACGTCCACGATCCCGAGTATTATCCGCGATTCAAGAAGTGGTGTGACGAGTATTTTACCATCAGCCACAGGAGCGAAATGCGTGGCATTGGGGGCGTCTTTTTTGACTATCTCCAGGGAGACTTGAATGAAATATTTTCATTCGTGCGTTCAGTGGGGGACGCCTTTCTGCCCGCATATACGCCGATCGTGGAAAAACAGAGAGACGTAAGTTACGGCGAGCGTGAACAGTCGTTCCAGGCCTTACGCCGCGGTCGTTACGTAGAGTTCAACTTGGTATACGACCGTGGAACGATTTTCGGCTTGAAAACCCGCGGTCGTAGCGAATCCATATTGATGAGTCTTCCGCCGATGGCCCGCTGGGTTTACGACTATCATCCGAAGCCCGGGAGCGTCGAAGATGAAGCCATGACTTATTTCCAACCGCGGGATTGGGCCTGATGTTTTGTAGATACTGTGGCGCTTCAATTCAGGCGGACAGCGAATATTGCTCAAAGTGTGGTAAGCGCCTCGCAACCCGGCCCTCGGCAAGGATTCAGGCTCTTGTGCGGACGCTGCGGCTGGAAAGTCCGTATCCGTATGCGGGCGTGCTCTTCATCCTTTTCTTGTTGTGGATTGTGCAACCCCGCCAGTCCAATGTTGATTACTCTCAAGTTCATCTCGAACTGGAACTCGAGGGCGAATCCGGAAGACCGGAGGAAAATATCTTCCGTCATCATTTGAGTCTCATCGTTGAAAACGTGTCAGCGGCACCTATTCGAGAAATACCGGTGGAGTTTCGAGTGCGCGTTGAACCTGAAAGAACCGGAGAGGTTGTATCGGATTTTCTGGGCCGCCGCCTTGTCATCCATCGGGACGGGGAGTCCCTACCGCTCCTTGTCGTGCTAACCGATCTGGTAGAAGCCCAGGAAAAGCGACGTTACACGATCGATGGGATTGTCACGATGACTCCCCCGGCGGAGGTGACCTATGAGGTGCTCGCCGAAGGAACGGATGAGGTTCTGGCGAGTTTTGAAGCGACGATCGAGCGCGTAGCTCCTGAAACAAATGGACCGGTAGCGAGCCTCCGGTGACGGACAAGCAATGAAGCAGTGGGCAAAGCGTTTGCTGGTGTCCGTTCTGGCCATCGTTGTGGTGGTCCCCCTGCTCGTAATACCGGTCCTCGGCTCCTTTCTGATCACCAATAGCCGATTCCGTTTCCCGGAGCGCGATCCCTTACTCCCAGAGGCCCTGGGGCTATCGGTAACCGAAGCTGAATTCAGGTCGCTCGATGGCATTGAGCTTCGAGGATGGTGGGACCCCGGAGAGAGTGGCCAACCCGCGATCGTTTTCGTGCATGGCTTGAATCGGTCGCGCCAGGAATTGCTGGAGCGTGCGGGTGAGGCCCGCCGGCACGGCTATGGAGCACTATTGCTGGAGTATCGGAATCATGGTGAAAGCGGAGACGCCTACACGACCTTAGGTGTCGATGAGAGTCAGGATGTTTGTGCCGCGGCTCGATTCATCGACCGGGCTTCTCCCGGAAGGGAGAAAATTTTTTGGGGGGTGTCGCTGGGAGGATCGGCTGCCGTATTGGGGGCGGCGCGGTGCCGTGGGGTGGGTGCAGTGATTGCGGATAGCGCGTTTCTTTCTTTCGAAGAAACCGTTTCCCATCACGTCGGTCTGATATTCCGCCTGCCCGCGTTTCCCGTCGCGACCTTGCTGATTTTCCTGACACGCATGCGGATGGGGTTCGAACTCGAGGAGGGAAATGTCGAGCGTGCTGTGGGAACCCTTCCGGAAGTGCCGATGTTGTTTATTGCCGGGAGTGAGGATCGCCGGATGCCGCCCGATCGGGCCCAGCGTTTGTACAGAGCTTCCGCGAATCCCTTGAGCGACGTTCTCGTCATCGAGGGGGCGGGTCATGGCCGCGCGTTTAGCCGAGCTCCGAAGCTGTATCTGGATACTGTTTTTGGTTTTCTCAGCGACGTATTCTTCCGTGTTGAGACGAACCCATGACGTCAGCAAGCCCGGGGTTATACTTGGGCCGCAGCGAAGAGATGAGCAGCACTGCATAGCTGAACAAACAGAGGATATGCTCACTTTATGAGTCATGTGACGGTATTGGGGGGCGGGGGCAGCGCTGCGAAGTTCCTGGTGGGTCTCGTCGATGTCCTTCCGGAAGAGGAAATTCACGTCGTTGCCAACGTGGCCGATGATTATGAATTGTGGGGCCTCCACATCAGTCCGGACATCGACCGGATCCTCTATTCACTGGCTGGCGAAGTGGATCCCTATCGGGGTTGGGATCGACCGAACGAAACCTACAACTGCCAGGATACGATCCGGAAATTAGGTGTGTTGTCCAGGGCGCGGATCGGTGACCATGAGATGGCCACACAACTCCTACGGTCCAATCTGTTAAACGGGAGGGCAAAGCTTGAAGAGGTGACTTCCGAGTTAGCGGATCGATTTGGCATCGGAACCCGCATCCTGCCTGCAAGCAACGATCGCGTCCGCAGTCGCATTCACCACCCGGAAGGTACGTGGTCGCTCGAGGAGTACCTGGCTCGCAATGAAGGGTGGAACGCCGTTATTGGGGTCAGCTACGAGGGAGCGGACACCGCAGTGGCGCCGGAAAGCGTTATTGCGTCTATTCTGGAAGCTTCCCGGGTCATTCTGGCACCGAGCGACCCGGTTCTCAGTATCGGCCCCATTCTCGCAGTGTCCGGAATTCGCGATGCCCTGTCCCGAACCCAGGCTGGAGTGGTTGCGATCAGTCCCGTCGTCGGCTCTCAAGCGGTTGCCGGTGGGGCTGGGCAACTGATGACGGTCACCGGTTCCAGCGAAGTGTCCGCCCGAGGCATCGCTGAACGCTACCAAAGCTTCCTGGGTGACATTGTGATCCACACGACCGATCTGGGGAGTCTTGAAGCCATCCGTGACCTGGGTGTCGGGGTGTGGATGGAAAACATCCTGATCAACAATCTGGCAGATGCCACACGGCTCGCGAGCCGCGTCACCAATCCGGAACGGTCCGTAACCCGCCCCCGCCAACCCAAATACAAGTCGGAAACCGGTTAAGCAAGGATACGTGTTAGTTGGAGTCGGAGAAGGGCTACATTTTGTACTTGCCCAGATCCTCGTCGCCCTGGTCGAGCCAACGTTTCAGGTCTTCGTTGGTAATGCTGCGTTCGGGGTTGCTCGCCTGACCCTTGGAACTCCGCAATACGTCGTCTTCTACCAGAATTGGGCAATCGATCCGAAGCGCCAGCGCCAACGCATCGCTTGGGCGGGAATCAATGGAAATCAGCCGGCCGTCACTGTCGATCCATATCACAGCGTAGAAGGTGTCTTCCTGGATCGTTGTCACGACTACCTTCTGGACATGGCTGTCCAGGCCGATCAGCACGTTCTTCAGCAGATCATGTGTCATGGGACGCGGGGTGACTACTTTTTCGATTTCCAGCGCAATCGCGTTGGCCTCGGAAACGCCGACCCAAATAGGGAGGATGGCATTGCCCGTCGCCTCCTTCAGGATCACGATGGGCATATTCGTTATGGGATCCATCATCAGACCCCTTATTTTCATTTCAATTTCCAAGATCAACCTCTGCGGACAATGGACCAGGTCCCGTTTGACCTCAATGCGCGGTCTTAGACAGCACCAACAGCTTGGGAATAGGGGATACTAAACCTCTACCCATCAATTGTACTTCCTCGCAATGTATATCCTTAGTCACCAAAATTGCAAATCATTGCCTTTTTAACAATTCGCGTACATGTCGCCGGGCCGCGTCGCTGACCTTCGGACCGCTCATCATCCGTGCCAACTCCTCGATCCTCCCATCGCCGGCGAGCGCTTCCACCCGCGTCACGGTGCGCCCATCCACTGCGAGTTTTTCGATTCGGGCATGCTGATCAGCGAAGCGGGCGATCTGGGCCAAGTGTGTAACGCAGAGTACCTGATACGTGTTGGAAAGCAGCTTCAGCTTTCTCCCGACTGTTTCCGCGGCTTCACCTCCGATGCCTGCGTCAATTTCGTCGAAGACGAGTGTGCGGTCCGTGTCATCGCCCACCAACACAGTTCTCAGCGCGAGCATTGCGCGTGAAAGCTCCCCTCCGGAGGCGATGTCTGCCAGGCGTCTGGCGGGTTCTCCCGGATTTGGACTCAGACAGACCTGGGGCGCGTCAATGCCCGTAGCCCGTCCCGGGTCGAGTGTGATCCACTCAATTCTGACCTCGGCATCCGGCATGGCCAGTGACCGGATTTCAGAAGTGACAGATCTTGCGAGGCTGGCGGAGGTGGTCCGGCGGCGCTGGCTCAACTCCTCGGCCGCTGTCCGGTACTGGCTTCTCAGGCTCTCCAGTTGTCCTTTAATTTCAAGCCGTTTGCTATCCCGAAGACCTATATTGTCCAGCTCCTGGATTACCGTTTCCAGATGTGCGAGCAGGTCGGGCCCATACTTCCGATGTAGCCGCTCCAGTTCTGCCAGACGGGCCTGGAGTTGTTCCAGTTCCCCGGGGTCGACTTCGAGTTTGTTCAGATAATCTCGGAGGGCATACGCAAGATCTTCGACAAGAGACCGTGCCGTTGTGGCCTGTTCCGCGATGTCCGCCAGGCGGTGGTCGTCGGTTCCAGCGTCGAGGATACTCCTCTCGATGGTGGCAAACTGAGCAAGGATCGAGGCGTCGGCTTCGTACAAAGCCTCGTAGCCTCCAGCAGCGGCCTCGAGCAGTTTTCCAGAATGTGCGAGAATCCGGACTTTTTCTCCCAAACGTTCGGTTTCTCCGTTCTTGGTCTGTACCCGCTCGATTTCCTCACGTTGGAAGCGCAATAGATCCGCACGTTGCAGGAGTTCCGATTCATCCTGTTCGAGGAGAGCCTGTTCGTCTTCCAGCGAGCGGATCGCGTCATAGAGTGTGTGAACGCGTTCCCGGAGCGAACCCGCCTTGGCAGCGTGGTCGATCATTGCGAGATGTTTCGAGGTGTCGAGCAGCGTCTGTTGTTCGTGTTGGCCGTGAATATCGACCAGGTAGGGTGCAATCGTGCGCAAGGCCGTTACCGTGCTGGGTTGGCTATTGATGAACACGCGATTCCGGTTGTCGGCCGATATTTCACGTCGGAGAGCCAGTTCGTCTTCCGGGTCGATACCAATTCCGGCGAGGTCCAAAGTATCCGATGGTTGGAAAACGGCCTCGACAATGGCCCGGCTCTCGCCGCTGCGAATGGTTTCGCTGGACGCTTTGGCGCCCGCGATTAAAGCCAATGCATCAACGATCAGGGATTTGCCCGCACCTGTTTCGCCGGACAGAAGATTGAATCCTCCTTCGAACTCGATTTCGAGATCGTCGATCAGAGCGAAATGCCGGACGCGGAGCAAGCGAAGCATAGGGCCTGGTTATATGCCAACGACCCATTGGATTCAATGGCGAATGGTGAGTCTGGCAGTCTGACCCCGGGCGACGTTGAGCGTTCAACCCTGCGCATTGCGTTGGGATTCTTTTTGAGTGCTTGAAAGTCTGTTATTTTTTCGACGCAAGCCGGAGATCCATCCCGCTTGGTGAGGAGGGACTAACTTGGTCGATCCAGCATATCCCGCCGTCTGGTTTCTTCAGGGTGGGGCCGACATCGTGGCATTGCTCGGAACCACGGGACTCATTTCACGCATTGTCCTGCTGATCCTGTTAGCGTTCTCGATCGCCTCCTGGGGTGTGATTCTCTCCAAACTTCTCCTGTTCCGAAAGATCCGTCAGGAATCGGAAGCCTTTTGGCAGGTCTTCGAGAAAGCACAAAGTTTGCCCGAGATTCGTGGAGCACGCGAGACACTGCGGTTTACACCACTCATGCCCGTTTTTGAAGCGGGTTACGAGATGATCGATCCGGCGGCCACCCCCGGAGGTCCCACTGTGCAGACTCAGGTGGCGACGATCACTATGGTCGAACGTGTCCTTCATCGTGCGTCGGCGGCACAGATGTCTCTATTGGCATCCCGGATGACGCTCCTGGCGACGACGGCGGCCGTGACTCCGTTTATCGGACTATTCGGGACGGTCTGGGGTGTCATGGGGTCCTTTGCGGGCCTTGGGAACAGCACCGTGACGACCCTGAACGCAGTGGGCCCCGGCATTGCCGAGGCCCTCATCGCAACCGCAGCCGGCCTTTTTGCGGCAATACCGGCGGTTGTGGCCTACAATTTGTTCGTGGGACAAATCCGGCGCCTGGGGGAGCAACTGGATGACCTGCAAGCAGAGTTACTGGCCATCGCCGAAAGGAACGGTCTCGGGAACTAGCTTCGGCGATCGAAGTCGTGATGGGAGCGAACTCTAATGGCATTCACAACGGGTGACGGCAGGACACAAACCGAACTTTCGGAGATCAACATGATCCCGTTCATCGATATCATGTTGGTCTTAATGATTATTTTTATGGTCACGGCTCCAGTGATTCAGTCAGGTATCGAAGTGAATGTTCCGCGTACCGAAATCGTCCAGGAACTTGCCGAAGAACGGCTCGTTGTCTCCATCGATCGCGATCAGGGACTCTATCTCCAGAGCGATTCGATTAATATCAATGAGCTGGTGCCGGAAATTCAGGCGCGTCTTCTTGACCCGGCCAGTCGAACCATCTATTTAAGAGCCGACACCGCCGTCCCCTTCGGCACGATCGCCGTTGTAATGGACCGGTTGAAACAGGCGGGAATCGAAAACATCAGCGTCGTCACTCAGCCGCTGGACGCGCCCGAGCAATGAAAAATAGTCCCGAAAAATTTAGCAGCGGACTACTCATGTCTTTGGGGTTGCACGTTCTATTTGCAATCGCCCTGTTCATGTTGCCAGGTGTATTCCCTGCTTACGGAATTGCAGGATGGGGATCGGAAGAGGGTGGAGGCGAAGGTGTGAGGGTGGAAATCGTATCGAGCATCTCCGGAATTCCCCTGCCCGCGCCGGCGGTGGTGAATGAGACCGCAGCCGCAAATGAGTCGGCCGGTTTTTTTGAGTCCGAGATCGCTCCCGCTCCAGAAGAGACGGCAGCGACCGAGGTGCCCGCCCCCGAAGCTGAACCGGTGCCCGAGACCCTTGCTCCTGTGGAAACGACCCCAGCTCCAATACCTCCGACGCCTGCGCCTCGAGAGGCGCCGGATCCACCCGCGATTCCGGACAATGCGGTGCCTTTTGGCGAGGGAGGACGTCCGGCTATCAGTTACGGCCAGTTCGCTGCGGGTGACGGTACCGGCGCGATCGCAGTGGGTGATGGCGCGTTTGGCGAACGTTACGGCAGCTATGTAGAAACTATTACCCGAAGGGTTTCCGAAAACTGGATACAATCAATGATTGCCGGCAACGTGCGCCAGGCGCCGCGCATCTACGTGAGTTTCGACATCTTGCGCGACGGGACGATCATCAACGAACAGATCGAAGAGAGCAGCGGGATTCCGTCCCTGGATCGTTCAGCGATGCGGGCCATCTTCGCATCCAATCCACTGGCCCCTTTACCACGGGACTTCAGAGGCCGGAGCGTCAACGTGAGGTTCTGGTTTGAGTACAACCGATGATTAGAACTGCGTGGGTCATTTCCTTCGTGTTCCTGATGCCGGGATGGACACTCCTGTCCCAGCAAGCACAGATTGAAACCGGTACGCGCACTGGCGCCACCTCCATCCGCCTGGCGCTGCCCCAATTTCCTTCAGGGTCAGACGAGGCTGAGGCTCTTGCGGCGGCTTTCAATGAGACGCTCTGGAACGATATCGATTTTTCAGGTGTGATTTCACTCATCAGCCCCAGCTTCTATCCGTTGGGAAGTTTTGGAAATCCGGCCGACATCGATCCCGAGGATTGGACTTCAACGGCAGTCGATGCCCAATTCATGGCTTTTGGGAACACCTCGCTTAACCGAAACCAGTTTGTCCTCGAAGCACGGATCTGGGATTTGAGAACCCGTGTGGAAGATCGCGAATTGGAAGGTAGACGATATCGTGGAGAGCTGAACGAGCGGTCTGTCCGCTTGATTGCCCATCAATTTGCCGACTTGATCATCGAGACCTTGGGCGGCGGTATTCAGGGTGTGGCGCAAACTAAGATTGCATTCGAATCGGACCGTGTGGGTGGGGACGGCGAGGTGGTCAGGGAAATTTTCGTGATGGACTATGACGGGGCCAACGATTACCAATTGACGACCCTGCGTTCGCTGGCTGTCACGCCGAACTGGTCTCCCGACGGAAATATGATTGGCTATACGAGCTATGCCCGTGACAAAGCGGACATCGCAGTCATATCGCCTATCGATCGTCGCGGTTTTCGGTTTTCCACGTCGAGCGGGACGACCACCACTCCGGCATGGTCACCCGACGGCAATCGAATAGCATTTTCGTCCAGCATGAATGAAGTCCGTGGGGTGCCTGATATGGAACTCTACGTGTCTGACGTACGTGGAGAAAACCCGCGCCGGTTGACCAACTCGAGAGGCGTCGATATCTCTCCGGTCTGGAATCCGAGCACCGGCAGGGAGATCGCCTTCGTTTCGGACCGAAATGGACGTCCGGAACTCTATATTATGGACGCAGAGGGTGGTAACGTAAGGCGGATTGTTGAGGGAGGAGGTAACGCCGGGGGACCGGCATGGTCACCCGACGGCTTGACAATCGCGTTCCACTGGCAGCGTAACGGATTGCCTTTTGATATATATCTATATGACATCGCAGCCGATCGGACCGTGCAGTTGACCCGCAGTATGGGGAACAATGAGAGTCCGAGTTGGTCGCCCGATGGTCGCCATCTGGTGTTTGAATCCAGCCGTAACGGTTCCCGCCAGATCTATTCGATGTTGGCTGACGGAACAAAAGTGAGACGATTAACAAGCCAGGGAAACAATGTAAATCCCTCATGGTCCGGTTACATGGGAGAATGAGTGTCGATTTCCTCAAATGAGATCACAAGGAGACTTGTACCAATGAGACCTGGAAAGCCATCTAAAATTGGTAGATCCGACTTTCGAGTCGGTGGGGCCGCCCAAAGCGGCGAGAGCGGGCGAAGGAGTTCGCGCTCGACATATGTCGTGTTCCTCGTATTGGTGGGTTTGTTTTCGATCTCCTGCGGGAGACCGGCGGCAGCACCGCCACCACCACCTCCTGAAGCGGCTGCACCGCCCCCGCCCCCCCCGGCTCCGGCGGTAACTCTGAGCGCCTCGCCGGCATCCATAGAACAGGGTGAATCAACGACCCTGGAGTGGTCATCGCGCAATACGAACTCCCTACGAATCGAACCCGGGATCGGTGGGGTTTCAGCGTCCGGCACGCGTTCCATCAGTCCGAATTCTTCGGTGACCTACACGGCAACAGCGATGGGCCCGGGAGGTACGTCAACCGATACCGTGCGTGTCACCGTTAATGCTGCCCCGCCGCCGCCAACGGCTCCACCGGTACCGGATCGTCCGGCACCGACGGTTGAGGAGCTTTTCAATTCAACCGTGCAGCCAGTTTATTTTGACTACGATCAGGCTGATCTTCGAGCCGATCAAGTCGGGCAGCTGCAGAGCAACGTCCGCTTCCTTGCGCAAAACGGAGGCCTTCAGTTCACGGTTAGTGGTCACGCCGATGAACGGGGTAGCCAGGAATACAATATCGGGTTGGGTGACCGCCGTGCCAATGCAGTTCGGCAATATTTGATTGAGCAGGGTATCGCTCAAGGAAGAATCAATACGGTGAGCTTCGGAGAGGACCGTCCGACATGCACCGATACGACCGAAGGCTGCTACCAGCGGAATCGTCGGGTCGAATTCGTCCTGCGTTAGATACCAACCGCGCATGGGACCGGCTCCGAGCCGGTTCCATGCCTTCGGGAATTCATCGGGGAACCATCGAGGAACTATGATGAGGAAACTGCTATTCGTCGCAGTTTTTGTTTTGATGTCATCCGGTCTGTCCTATGGTCAGAGGCAGGAGATTATCCAGCTACAGGCCGACATCATCCGTTTGACTCAGCAGGTTGCAGAAGTTCAAAACAGCCTTGATGATCGCAACTCTACACTCCAGGGACTCGTCGAGCAGCTTTTCGATCGAGTCGTTCCGCTCGCCGACGCGGTTGAACGCATATCGGCTTCTATCGACGACATGAGGGCCGGTACGGACCGTTTGAGCGGTGAGATGCGGGTGCTCGTCTCCAATCTCGGTGATGATGTCGAAATTATGGATCGAAACCTCGCGGAGCTTCGCGGGGAAATGAATTCCGTATCCCAACAACTGACCACGTTAAACACAACGACGAGCGAGTTGGAGTCTCCAGAAGGACTGATGCGACTGGCTTTTGCGGACTCACTGGCCGGTAACTACGAATTGGCGATCGAGGGATTCCGAGAATTCATAGATACGTTTTCCTCCAGTCCACGTGCGTCGGAGGCACAACTCTATATCGGAGACGCTTACTTCAATCAGGAAGCGTACGAGCAGGCCATTATCGAATATGATTTTCTCTTGCAGAAGTACCCGGAGAGCGATAAAACGGTCACTGCCCTGTTCAAAAAAGGTCTTGCCCTAGCCGCGATGGACCAGACTCAGGACGCGTTGACCTTTCTCCGTCAGGTTGTTTCAGACTATCCCGACAGCACCGAAGCGGTCAGTGCCGAGCAGGAAATTGACTCGCTTTCCAGTCAATAACACCATCCTGCGGTCCGGGCGAGACGAGGAGTACCCATGGCTAGATCTGTAAACAAAGTGACCTTGATCGGACGTCTCGGTCGAGACCCTGAACTGAAATACACCGCCAGCGGCACCGCGTATTGCCGGTTTTCGATGGCGACGGACGACTCCTGGACCGACCGCAATTCGGGAGAGCGCCAGGAACGCACCGAGTGGCACAACATAGTCGCCTGGGAACGGCTGGCTGAAATTTGCGGGCAATATCTTGCGAAAGGACGCATGGTATACATAGAAGGCAGCATTTCTTCACGCCAGTGGGAAGACAAGGAGGGCAACAAGCGGACATCCTTCGATATCCGAGCCCGGGACATGGTCTTGCTGGGATCCCCTGGTGGTGGTTCTGGTGGAGACGGCGGCCGCCGCGAAGCGGAGAAACCTACCGCAGAAACTGTTGCGATCACCGACGACGACATTCCGTTCTGATCCTGAAAGCCTACTGTAGGAGGGGCCATTGAGGCCCCTCTCCGAGACTCTGGCTTGACATCCAACGTAAAGACCCCACTATGCCAAGCAATACCTTTGACATCGTTTCCAAGGTCGATCTTGAAGAAGTGCTCAATGCCGTTGGACAGGCCAGAAAAGAAGTGGCCAACCGCTTCGACCTGAAAGCGTCCGGCTCAACCATTGAATTGGATCAGAAGGAACACAAACTCGTTTTAGTCAGTGTTGACGACTACAAGCTGAAGGCAGTCTATGACGTCCTGGAGCAGAAGCTGGTGCGGCGAAAAGTACCTTTGAAGGCGCTCACCCCAGGTCCGATCCAGCCGGCAGCCGGATCGACGGTTCGCCGGGAGATCGCAATTCAGAGCGGGATTCCTATCGAAAAATGCCGCGAAGTCGTCAAGAAGATCAAGCAGAGCAAGATCAAGGTTCAGGCGTCGATTCAAGAGGATCTTGTACGCGTCAGTGGCAAGAGTCGCGACGCTCTCCAGGAAGTGATCGCCTTGATTAAGGAAGATGATTTTGGAATAAATATTGAGTTTACGAATTACAGAACGAACTAGTAAGTGTGCTTCCCGACTCTAAGGGATTTGCCCTGGCGTTGCTCTCCCTCTGCCAGGTCATGGCCCTGACCCTCTGGTTCTCCGCTTCCGCTGTCATCCCTTCCCTACAGGTTGAATTCGAACTCACTTCCCTGCAAACATCGCTGTTTACCAGCAGCGTGCAGATCGGTTTCGTCGCCGGTACTTTGATCAGTGCCTTTCTAGGTCTGGCGGACCGATTTGATCCAAGGCGTTTCTTCATGATGGCCGTTCTCATCGGTGCCGGCGCGAATGCAGCAATTCTGTGGGCTGATCCGACGACAGCGACAGTGCCACTGCTTCGCTTCGTAACCGGAATCTCCATGGCAGGCATCTACCCGGTCGGGATGAAGTTGGCGGCGACCTGGGCGCGTGGCGATATGGGGTTCGTTGTCGGACTCTTGGTCGGGGCGCTCACTCTCGGTTCTGCGTCGCCTCACTTCATCAACGCGTTGGGTGGAGTGGATTGGCGTTTTACGATCGTTGCAGCATCCGTCTGTGCTGGGGCAGCCAGCGTCCTGATCCACGGTGTCGGTATCGGGCCGAATCGGTCGGCCGCGCCCCCGTTTAAGCCCGCACTCGCATTGAGAGCGTGGAAGGCTCCGGCACTTCGATTCGCCAATCTCGGATACTGCGGTCATATGTGGGAGCTATATGCGATGTGGGCCTGGATAGCCGTATTTCTTGAGGCCAGCTTTCGAACGTCAATGTCACAGGATGTGGCCTCGTTTTACGCGCGCCTAGCGACATTTTTGACAGTGGGAAGCGGCGCAGCGGGTTGTCTTGTTGCCGGATGGCTGGCCGATCGTTGGGGCCGGACGACGGTGACGATCGGCGCGATGGCCGTGAGCGGAGCCTGTTGTCTTGCGGCCGGATTTCTATTTGGCATCGAGCCGCGAATCCTGACCTTGTTTTGCGTGATCTGGGGTATTTCTGTGGTCGCGGATTCGGCACAGTTTTCGGCGAGCGTCGCCGAGTTATCCGAACCTGCAATCGTGGGCACGATGCTGACGGTTCAGACCAGTGTCGGGTTTCTACTAACGATGGTGACGATCCATCTCGTTCCCTACCTCGTCGAGTGGGTGAGTTGGCGCTATGCCTTCGCTTTTCTCGCAATCGGACCGGCACTCGGAATTTTGGCCATGGCTAAGCTCCGAAGTATGAATGAGTCCGTGAAGTTGGCGGGGGGTAATAGATAGGGGACGGACACTTCACTTGAGATGTTTTCATGTGATGAGGTGTTCGTTTGAAGTGTCCGTCCCCTGCACCTACACCTGAATTGAGAATGGCGTGAAGTTGGTTTCGTGGTCGTAATAGTCTTCGTGTTCGGCCTTCTTCAGGAAATTGACAGTTTTATAGGTGATTGGCGTGATCATCGCCTCCCAACCGACCTTTATCACATAGTTTGAGACGAGGACCTGGACCAACAGATCGTTGGACCAGACTCCAAAGAACGCGACCGGATAGAAAACCGCTGAATCAACACCCTCTCCGACAATGGTAGATCCGATCGTACGAAGCCACAAATATCGTCCCTCGGTTTGAATTTTCATTTTCGCAAGCACGTACGAGTTTGCAAGCTCACCCACGAAAAACGCTGTGATCGAGGCGAATACGATTCGAGACGTTTGGCCAAAAACGGATTGATAAGCCGCCTGGTCGGGCCAGTCGTTTGCCGGTGGAAGCCAAACGACGACGAAACTCATGAGGGAAGCGAATATGAGGGCGCCGAATCCAGCCCATACAACCTTACGCGTACGGGCGTAACCGTACACTTCGGTCAGAACGTCGTTGAAAATATAGCTGATCGGAAAGAAAAGGACGCCGGCACCAAACGTGAAGCCCATGATCGTCGCCACCTTTGCCGCGCCGATCACGTTCGAGCAGATCAGGACGGTGACAAACGCCGCCATAACTAGTGACCTGTACCACCCGAATCGGGAGCAGCGCCGATGGGTCTTGCCGGGGAGATCGAGGCGCGAGACGGAAGTCGATGTCTTCACATCGACGACGGCTCGCAACAAAGATATCGTCGGCAACCCCCATCGGTCCAAAGGGTTCGGGCGTTACGGCATTGTCTTCGTTGTCGTCGTCGCCTCGCAATGTAGGGCCATTTACTCGTTGTCGACTCCTAAAATCCAACGCCGTTTGGCCCGAACGCTGCTCCCGATTCGGGTGTTACAGGCCACTAGGTCGTAGTATTTGTAGCGTCGGCCACCTGCTGTTGACTGTGGCGGGCCTTTGACAGGCATATTAGGCGCTTGCCGCCCGGCTTTCCCTGCGTACGATACGCGCCACCAAGTCCGGTCGAAAACGGGAGAGAAGGCGAAAGCCCATGAGGATCGTGAACGAACCCACATAGGCTGCCGGTGCGAGCTCGATTACTTTGCCAATCCACAGATAGTGAAGAATACCTGCAATGGCACTCACATAGATCAGCTGATGTATCAGTTGCCAGCGTCGGCCGCCGAGTCGGCCGATCCATTTCTTTGTGGAAGTTATGGCTAGCGGGATCATTATGACGAAAGCGGTAAAACCGGCTGTGATAAACGGCCTCTCGGGGATGTCCGCGAAAACGGCAGCCATGTCGAAGAAGTGGTCCAGCCAGATGTAAATCGTGAAGTGCGTCACCCCATAGAAAAAAGCGAAGAGGCCGAGCATGCGCCGAAACCGGATGAGTTCTTTAAATCCTGTAAGCCGTCGAAGGGGGCTGATAGCGAGCGTGGCTAAGAGAAATCGCAACGCCCAACGACCGGTCGTATGCGTAATGTCTTCGACTGGATTAAAGCTGAGGTTCCCGGCAAAAAAATTCCAGGCGAGAAGGGGCAGCGGTAAAAAACAGAGCAGGAAAACGACGGGCTTGACGACCCCCTTCAGGAATCGATTCCTGTTCATCTTCCGGCCACGACTCAATAATTTCTGCGAAGGTCGAGGTCGGTGTACATATGCGCCACTTGTTCTGAATAGCCGTTGAACATCAGGGTCTCTCTGCGGAGCACCTCACCGATCCGACGCTCCCGGCCCTGACTCCACCGCGGATGATCGACGTTCGGATTGACGTTGGCGTAGAAACCATACTCGTTAGACGCCTGTTGTTGCCAACTATTGAGCGGCTGGTCTTCGACAAAACTGATCTTGACGATAGATTTGACCCCCTTGAACCCGTACTTCCATGGAACGATGAGGCGTATCGGCGCTCCGTTCTGGTTCGGGCCTTCCTTTCCGTAGACTCCGACGGCCATCAACGTCAACGGGTTCATTGCTTCATCCATGCGCAGGCCTTCAACGTAGGGCCAGTCCAGAACGTAGCCGAAGAGCCCCCGCCGCTGTCCGGGCATCTGCTCGGTATCGACGAGAGTTTCCATTCGAATGTACTGGGCGCTGGGTAAGGGATCGAGCTTGTTGATCAGATCCGCAAGCGGAAAGCCGTACCAGGGAATGACCATCGACCATCCCTCAACGCAGCGCATCCGATAGATCCGATCCTCCATCGTGAAGCCGCTGATGAGATCGTCGAGCTCATAGGTGGCGGGGTTCGCAACCAGGCCGTCAACTTCAACCGTCCATGGCCTTGGCCGAAGTGTGTGTGCGTTCCGTGCCGGATCATCCTTGCCCGTGCCAAACTCGTAGAAGTTGTTGTATCCGGTGACCGCATCCTCCGGTGTCAGTTCTTCGTCGGTGTCAAATTCTCCAAGTTGCGGAGCCGCGGAAACAGAGCCTGTGGAGGCGCATCCCGAACCCAGGAATGCCGCGCCCGCAGTCGCCACGGCCGCCCAGCCAGTGGTCTTCAGAAACTGGCGACGGTTCCTATACAGATTTTCGTCCGTTATTTCCGATGACTTGATATCCGCGGGTCGTTTGATCAGCATGTCCTCTCCTCGAAGATATTGATATCTCTGTATTCTAGCATTTGGTAGTTCCGGGACGGTTACACAATTCAATTCTGGGGCGGGGACCGAATTCGATCCAACTGCCAGTACCGACCGGCAGGTGAAGGGAATTCGGTCTCCGTCCCAGAACTAACCTTCTCGTGCGCCGCCGGATTTCGGGAGCGCCATGACGCCGACCCCGGCCCGAAAGGGTTCCCGTAGCCGGGTTGCGAACCTCGATGTCCATAAATATTGTTTTACCACAGGGAGCTTCAGGCAGGACGTCCCAGGCGGCAGGCCAATCCGGTACGTGACTTCCCTATTGTGGCTCACGGGCTTTTCTGGGATGATCGCTTGAATCGACCGCAGGCGCTGGAGGGAGTCAAAGGCCGCTCAGCGGTGAGGAGAAATTTAATGTCTGATATTTTTGCTGCTCTCGGGACCGGAGCTCTCGTTCTTACGCCCGTATTTATCCTCGTTGTTATTGCGGGCATCGCCGCTGTGAAGCGCGGCGAGGAATCTGGCCACCACTAGTTTTCCGGCCTAGGTATCCTAAAAGAGGATCCGAACAAACCCTGCTGTGGGCTGTCAGACGTTGCGGCCCAGCGAACCCGAACGCGTTATCCCCTCTCGATTCATTCTCCAATCATTCTCCGAACGCGCCCATCTTCCGGAACTTCTGATATCGCGATTCCAATAGCGGTTCGACGTCCAGCCGGGCCAGCTCATCGAGTTGCGCTCGAAGGACTGTTGATAGTTCCGAAGCCATGGATTCTGGGTCGTTCTGCGCGCCTCCGATTGGCTCGGTAACGATTCTGTCGATGAGCTGAAGTTTCTTCAGATTTTCCGGTGTGAGCCGGAGCGCTTCGGCAGCCTCCGCTGCGTGTTGTTGATCACGCCAGAGAATTGCAGAGCAGCTTTCCGGGGCAATCACGGAATAGACAGAAAACTCCAGCATGTTGACGCGGTCGGCAAGGCCGATCGCCAGCGCACCGCCCGAACCTCCTTCTCCGGTAACGGTTGCGATGAGGGGTACCCTCAGGCTCGACATCTCACGCAGGTTGAACGCGATCGCTTCCGCTTGTCCCCGTTCTTCGGCATCGATGCCGGGATAGGCGCCCGGTGTATCGATAAACGTGAGAATTGGCCGCCCGAACTTTTCGGCGAGCTTCATTACCCGAAAAGCTTTGCGATAGCCTTCCGGCTTCGGCATTCCGAAGTTTCGATATACCTTCTGCTTGGTGCCCCGCCCCTTTTCTTGTCCCACCAGACAGACGGGGCGACCTTGAAATAGCGCAAAGCCCGCTACAACAGCTGGATCGTCGCCGAATTTGCGATCGCCATGCCATTCCTCAAATTCCTCAAACAGGAGTGGAACATAGTCGAGGAAATAAGGGCGTTGTGGATGACGGGCAAGCTGGACCTTGTCATAAGCCGTCATCCTGTCGAGCAGTTCCTGCCGCAGTCGGCTTAGCTGCGATTCGAGCTGCTTGATTCGGGCGCCTGTTCCCTGCTCTTCAGGTAATTTGGCAAGCGCGACGAGTTCGTCTTCCAGATCACGAATCGCACCGTCTTTGTCCGGAACAGGGTTCATCTACTGCACTTTACTGTATCGGGGCCGCAAATTTCTTCGACAAAATCGACGAATTCGCGATCAGGGAGGACCTTCAGATATGGGTTGGACCGGACAAAGGCCGTGTATTGATTCTTGTAACGGATCTCAAAGACAAGTTCGGCCTGTCCGGTTTTTCTTTCAACCATCGGGAGCAGCCGCGCGGCCAGATCCGGCGGTGCGGCCCTGCCATCGATGGCGACGGTAACGGTCGTGCTAAATTGTTCGTGAGCGCGATCGATAGAAAGTATCTCTGTGGCCAGAAGGCGTGTTGTCGACTCGTCGCTGTCGAGTTTGCCCTGCACGATGACAGGAGCATCGCTCGTCAGCATCGCCTGGGTACTGGCATACGTATCGGGGAATACCAGAACCTCGATCACACCTTCAAGGTCTTCCAGAAGAATCACAGCCATGCGATATCCCTTTTTCGTCCGCATTGTGCGTGTCTGGGCGATGACTCCACCGATGATGATTTCTGAGCCCGCGGCCTTTTCTGATAGGCTGCCGGTCGTGGCGTTTGCGTATGACGCGAGTTCGCTCTGGTGCTGCCGAAGGGGATGGCCCGTAATGTAGAAACCCAGAGTTTCTTTTTCGTGTGCCAATTTCAAGGCCTCGGGCCAGGGGTCAGCCGGCGTCATCATGGATGCGTCCGATTCGGGTTCAGCGACGAGGGCAAAGAGACCACCCTGACCCACTTCGACCTCGTGCTGGGTCCGTAGTCCCCACTCGATCGTCCGGTCTATGTTGTTGTACACCGTTGCCCGATCCAGTCCGAGGCTATCGAATGCGCCGGCCTTGATGAGACTTTCCATGACGCGTTTGTTGACTGTCCTGAGATCGACGCGTTCTGTGAAGTCGAGAACAGAGGTGAACGGCTTGCGTTCAGCGATGGATCGAATGGCCGTTTCACCGACGTTCTTGATAGCCGCCAGTCCAAACCGAATACCTTCAGGAGTTGGAGTGAAATTGACATCGCTGGAATTGACGTCGGGCGGCAAGATCGAGATATGCATCTCCCGACATTCGTTGATGTACTTGACGATTTTGTCCGTATTACCCCGCTCACTGGTGAGGACCGCTGCCATGAAGTAGTAGGGATAGTGTGCTTTGAGATAGCCCGTACGGTAGGCCAGCAATGCGTACGCGGCCGAGTGAGATTTGTTGAACCCATAGCCGGCGAACTGCTCCATGAGGTCAAATATTTTCGCTATTTTCTTGGGGTCCTTAAATTGTTTTGCCTTGGCGCCTTCGACGAATTTTTGTCGATGGGCGGCCATTTCTACGGCCTTCTTCTTGCCCATCGCCCGCCGCAGCAAATCAGCCTCTCCTAAAGAATATCCCGCGAGCGAGTTGGCGACTTGCATGACCTGTTCCTGGTAGACAATGACACCGTATGTTTCTTCCAGAATCGGCTCAAGTTCCGGAAGCTCATATTCGATTTTCTTGGTGCCGTGTTTTCGTTGGATGAAGTCATCGATCATGCCTCCGCCGATGGGTCCCGGGCGGTAGAGTGCGTTCAAGGCCGTCAGGTGCTCGATGCAGGAGGGTTTGAAGCGCCGCAGGATATCTTTCATTCCGGAACTTTCAAACTGAAAGACACCGCTGGTCAGGCCGTTCGAGAACAATTCGTATGTCTTCTCGTCGTCAAGCGGGACCGCGTCAATATCTAGATCAATGGACTCTGTCGCGCGGAGCATTTTGAGGGTATCGTCGATAACCGTCAATGTCGTTAGAGCGAGAAAATCCATTTTTAATAGCCCGATGTTCTCGACGTCGGTCATCGGGTACATGGTCATGATTTCGTCTTTGCTTGATTTGTAGAGCGGGACGAGGTCGGTGAGCGGTCGGGGAGAGATGACGACTCCGGCGGCGTGCATGGACGCATGTCGTGCCAGGCCTTCAAGTTTCTTTGCGACGGTGACGATATCTCTGACACGCTCGTCGCGTTCGACCAATGTTCTGAAATCTTTGTTTTTTTCCAGAGCGCGATCAAGGGTGATGTTGAGTTCCGCGGGGATCATCTTGGCCAGCCGATCCACCTCCGAATAAGGCATTTGCAAGCCCCTGCCTGTGTCCCGGATGACGCCCCTCGCCGCCATGGTGCCGAAAGTGATGATCTGCGAAACATTCTCGCGTCCGTACTTACGTGTGACGTAGTCGATGACTTCGGCCCGCCGGTTCATGCAGAAATCAATGTCGATATCCGGCAGCGTGACTCTTTCGGGATTGAGGAAGCGCTCAAAGAGCAGCCCGTAGTGGAGCGGGTCGAGGTCGGTAATCCACATGCAGTAGGACACAAGACTTCCTGCTGCCGATCCGCGCCCGGGACCGACGGGTATTTCGTTTTCGCGCGAGTAACGGATCAGGTCCCAGACGATAAGGAAATAACCGGAGTAACGCATGCCCTGAATGATGGAAATCTCATCCTGGAGGCGGCGCTCGTATTCCTCGATCGGGTGCTTTAGCTCTCCGGAATCAGCGAGCCGCTTCAGACGTTTCATCCGTTCTCCAAAGCCATCCCTCACGACCTTGTCGAAATAGGAGTCGACGGTGAATCCCGGCGGTACGTCGAAATCAGGGAAGGGATTGTCGATCGACTGGAGATCGAGATTGCAGCGCGCGGCAATTTCTACAGTCCGGTTCAACAGCTCCGGATAGTCACCAAATACCTGTGCCATTTCATTGTGGGATTTGAAATAGAACTGGTCCGTGTAGAACTTCATCCGGTTGGGGTCGTTGACCGTTTTCCCGGTCTGAATGCAAAGCAACACGTCGTGGGCTCTGGCATCATCCTGGCACATGTAGTGGCAGTCGTTCGTTGCCACGGCCGGAATTCCAGTTCGGTCTGCCATTCGTAACATATCCGGGATGATCTGGCGCTGTTTGGACAGACCTTGATCCTGAACCTCCAAAAAGAAACGGTCCGGACCGAATATGTCGCGCAGTTCGCTAGCGGCCTCTTCGGCGACATCGTATCGGTTTGCGAGTAAGTTGGCGGAAACCTCTCCATTCAGACAACCCGAGAGGCCAATCAACCCCTCGCTATGCGCCCCCAGAAGCTCCTTGTCAACGCGGGGTTTGTAGTAAAAACCTTCCAGGTACCCGGCTGAAACCAGCTTGATAAGATTCTGGTAACCGCGAGCGTTTTCGCACAGAAGAATCAGATGGTGGGGGCGCGCTGTCCGTGGGTCGCGATCATGGCGTGATGTTTTCGAAATATACATTTCGCAGCCAATGATGGGCTTGACGCCCCTTTTCTTGGCGGCTTCGTAGAAACCCAAGGCTCCGAACAGGTTTCCATGATCGGTCACGGCAACCGCCGGCATGCCGAATTCGGCGGCTTTGGTAACCAGTGGGTCGTGGTCGCAGGCACCGTCGAGCAGGCTAAATCCGGAGTGCAGGTGTAGATGGACGAAATCAGACATCGATTAAAGGTCTATACGCAGAGACGCTCAGACATCATTTTCTATTCCCATTCGATAGTTGCGGGAGGTTTCGAGGTGATGTCATAGACCACCCGGTTGACGCCGCGCACTTCGTTCACGATGCGGTTCGCGATCGTTCCGAGCAGATCATAGGGCAACCGTACCCAATCGGCAGTCATACCGTCGGTACTCGAGACCGCACGGATCGCAACCGTGTATTCGTAGGTCCGGAGGTCCCCCATCACGCCTACGCTCTTGATCGGAAGCAGGACGGCGAATGATTGCCATATTTCCCGGTACAGACCTGCGGTTTTGATCTCGCTGAGGAGAATGTCGTCGGCTTCCTGTAGAATCCGGATGTTGTCCGGAGTCACTTCGCCCATGATGCGGATGGCCAATCCGGGCCCCGGAGAGGGTTGACGCCAGACCAGTTCATCAGGCAATCCGAGTTCCGCTCCCAGTTCCCGCACCTCGTCCTTGAACAGCTCTCGCAAGGGCTCAATCAGTTTTAAATCCATGTGTTCGGGTAGTCCCCCGACATTGTGATGCGATTTGATCGTAGCGGAAGGTCCGCGAACTGATACGGACTCGATCACATCGGGGTACAGGGTTCCCTGTACCAGGAAATCCACGGATTCCATCGTGTGCGCCTCTTCTTCGAAGATCCGAATAAACTCTTTACCAATCAGTTTTCGCTTCTTTTCTGGATCGGCGACGCCTGCGAGCAGATTCAGAAAGCGATCAGATGCATCGATGCCTCGCACGTTCAGATGCAATTTGTTTCGAAGAGTATCAAGGACCTTCTCGAACTCGTTCTTCCGAAGAAAGCCGTTGTTTACAAAGATGCCCGCCAGCCGGTCGCCGATGGCGCGTGCAACCAGCAAGGCAGCGACGGTGGAGTCCACACCCCCGCTTATGGCGCAGATGACCCGGCCGTCGCCGACCGTATCGCGAACGCGTCCGATCTCTGCTTCAAGAAACGAACCCAAGGACCAGGCTCCGGAACAGTGGCAGATATCGAACACAAAGCGGCGGAGCAACTCCGTGCCGTTTACCGTATGGGCGACTTCGGGATGGAACTGGACTCCGTAGATATCTTTTTCAGGGCATTCCATTGCGGCCATGGTGGTGTCGGTTTGGGCTGTGACCCGAAACCCGGGCGGAGGTTTAAGAATCCGGTCACCGTGACTCATCCAAACCTTCTGAAGGCCGTTAAGAAGGGCCGAGTTTCCTACCTTCTTGAGAGTGCCGTGACCATATTCTCGCTCGTGGGCAGGTTCGACCCGACCGCCTAGGTCCTTGGCGATCAGCTGCATCCCGTAACAGACCCCGAGGATGGGGATGCCCATTTCAAAAAGCGCGGGATCGCATCCCGGGGCATCTTCGTCATAGACCGAACTGGGTCCGCCGGAAAGAATGATTCCCTTGGGTTTGCGTTTGCGGAGTGCTTCGACTGGAGCGTGGAACGGAAGGATCTCCGAATAGACATGAGTCTCACGTATCCTGCGGCCAATCAGTTGCGTGTACTGCGAGCCGAAGTCGAGGATGAGGATTTCCTCAGAGATCTTTTGCATGTTCGGTGGCAGCTCCGTACCGGACTTCCCGGCGCAACATTCCCACGGCGGAATAACGCACCAGAAGCATATAGCTGTGGTTTACGCTAAGGACGCCGGCGAGCACGATCCCGACTAGAACCAAGCCTCCAAGCGATCCAACCCACTGCATGACCAGCGCGCTCGCCGCCAGGGCCGCAATTACGACCCCCGCTTCCACTAGCGAGAGGACTAGAACGATTCCGATGACGCGGGACAGATCCAGGCCGAAGACCTCAAGCGCGTCACTGCGTATGAGGGTCTCGATAGTCATCAGGCCGAATGCCAGCAGAACCAGAATTCCAAGTCCCGCAAGCGCGGCCCAGCGAACGTCGGGCCAGATCTGACCCCATTCTGCCACCGGCCTCGTCAGGAGTGGTCCCAGGGCAATCAGAACCGCTAACACTGCGCCGAGACCCAAGATCGTGCGCCGTATCAGGCCTACCCAGAGGTAGCGTCGGAAATGATCGGCGGCATCTTGCACGAAAGATCGATTGGTAAGTGGCAGCAGACCTCCGCGCACAAAGGCTTCGAGCAGGACCCACCCGAGGAAACACGATACGGCTGCCACAGCAAAGGAATCCACGAGTGCCGACCCGTTTGCGATGACCGACCGAATGAGCGTCGCCGCTACGAGTGCCGGGACTCCACTCTGGAGTGCCAGCACGTCGCTGTTCGTGAATTGAACACCGGAAGCGTACCAGATTCCTGCAAGTCCGAACACGATAAGTGTGAGCGTAAACCAGGCCAACTTGGCGATCATGTCGAGGATGACGAGGTGTGGCCTCCGAATCGCAAGAACGAATCCATTTCGAACATAGTCCAGCGCCGAACTCACTGTCCAGGCAGTGTCAACCGGCATTCTAGTGGCCTGTAACAGAGGTATTGACAGCAGCGCCGATGGGTCTTGCCGGCGAGGTCGAGGCGCGAGACGGAAATCGATGCTCTGACATCGATGACGGCTCGCAACGACGATATCGCCCCCAACCCCCATCGGCCCAAAGGGTTCGGGCGGAACGGGACCGTCTGCGTCGTTGCACCTTCTCGGAATGAAAGAGCATTGCCTCGGGCGGCGCGCCTCGCATTCGATCCCGTTGCGCTCCGAACGCTGCTATCAATACCTTTGTTACAGGCCACTAGTCCAGTCCTCTGTGCCGGGAGGTCCTGCGGTACTCTGCCAGGGGCAGAAGTTGAACCGACTATCGCAACGCGGGTTACTTCGTCCGCGTCTGGAGCGTAACTCACGAAAGATCTCCGCGTGATTCCGGCTGGGGTTCGGGGTGTTCCCGAGAACGGGCCAGTCCGCGCCCGACCGCCTGGGAGACTCTGGATACCGGGCCCGATCCCATGTAGGTTGTGGCTATGACCAGCAGGACGATCTCGGAATAGAACACAATGAGACCGATCAACATGGCCGTTCCGGCCAAAGCGATATGGGGCAGGGGCTTCTTCAAATGGACTTCTTTGAAACTGGGGTAGCGGATGGTACTGATCATCAGAAAAGCCAGCGTGGCGACGAGCAAACACCACAACAAAGCCGAGCCGATCTGAGTCACGGGAGATTTCTGGAAGTGGACAATGGCGGCAACCACTCCGGCCGCGGCCGGGATCGGCATACCGACGAAATCCCGATTCGGTTTTGCAGGTTCACCTACTTTGTGCGCTACGACGTTGAATCGGGCCAGACGGAGTGCGCCCGCGATCAAAAAACCGAACGTCGCCAGCCATCCAAACTTGTATACGTCCTGCGCAATATCGGCCGGCAGTCCTTGTAGAGAGCTGATACCCCAGTTCAGTGCAAGCACCGATGGTGCAACGCCGAAAGTCAGGAGATCAGCCAGCGAATCCAGTTCCACACCGAAATCGCTGCTGGTATTGGTCATTCGTGCAATGCGTCCGTCGAGCATGTCGAGTACTGCACCGACACCGATTGCGATGGCAGCATAGTCGTAGTTGCCCTGTAGGCTGGACGCCACCGAGTAATACCCGCAGAACATATTGCCGATAGTGAAAAGGCTGGGAATGATCGACAGGCCCGTTCGAACACGGGGTCTGTCACGAAAGCGCTTTCTTGATTCCGGGGTGGCTTTCATTCTAGCAATTAGCTCCTCTCGTGTCCTGAGTCACAAATTCGCTGCTCAATTAGCGTGTCTCGGTCCGACCCGATTATCTTATTACTCTGGACGCCTCGGCTACCGCGTCTTTATTTTGCAAGCAGTCCACCCGAAGCGGGGAACGCTGCGGGTTCTTCAGGCCATCCGCCAGGGTTCCGGTCATCCCCAAATGACCCCGTCGTCGTTGATGATGACGGGGGTCGCCGGTCGTTCGGCCAGGATGGCCGTTTGAACGACCGAGCGAAATCTTATGTCGTGAACTTCTGACTCAAGACTCTACGGTCTCAAAACACCGATCTGTGAACGCCCCCCGCTGACGCGGTCGCCAACCTGAACTTGAAGCTCCACGCCTGCTGGCAACAGCAGATCTGCGCGGGAGCCAAATCGTATCAGTCCAAATTTCTCTCCACGCCTCACGAGATCTCCGGCCTTTTTCCAACACACAATTCGTCGGGCCACGAGTCCCGCAATTTGAGAACACTCGATTCGGATCCCATCACCCTGGATTATCAGACGGTTTTGTTCGTTCTCTACGCTGGCCAGGTCGTTGAACGCCGCTCTGTATTTTCCCTTCCGATATCGAATCTCTGCGATTTTCCCTTCTATGGGCGATCGGTTTACGTGCACGTTGAAAATCGACAGAAAAATGCTGACACGCGTCGCCTCACCTTCTTTTTGTATTCTAACGACTCTACCATCGGCAGGAGACACAATGATACCGGCACCGGAGGGAATCTGACGGTAAGGATCGCGAAAAAAGAAGGCGACGAAAGCCGCGAGCCCAACTAGCATCCCTCCGGCCTCGAACCATCCGATCCAGAAGGCAAATCCAGCGGTCGCTGCCAAGGGGACGAGGAAGTAAATTGCGTCCTTTACCATCGAGGTATTACCATACGCGTTTCATACAAGCACATGGAATCCGCCCAACTCAATCGATTTTCAAGAGAGGATCCATCAGACCTCCGTGTCCTGGACATCGGTTGCGGAGAACATAAGATCTCGGGTGCAATCGGAATGGACGTCAATCCGCGAACTGCGGCGGACGTCATTCACGATCTAGACGACATTCCTTACCCGTTTCCGGACAACCGTTTCGACGAAGTCGTGGGACGCCATGTGATCGAACATGTTGGCAACCCAGCAGCCGTAGTGTGCGAACTCCATCGCATTACCCGCCCTGGGGGGCTGGTTCGTCTGGTGGCACCGCACTGGACCAACCCTGATTTCGCAACCGACCTTACTCACCGCAATCACCTCAACAGCTACTCGTTTCGAAATTTTACGGACGAATCCGCAGTCTTTGCTTTCTATACCAACGTGCGATTTCGGCAGCGCCGCTGCCGTGTCACCGTGCTCAAGGTCTGGAAAGCCCTCGGAGTGGAACTTTTAATCAATATTGACCAGCGCCATCCGAGTCTTCGCTTTCTGCGGAAGTTCTGGGAGCAATATCTCAATGCCATTATGCGTGGCAAAGAAATCCATTTCGAATTGGAAGTCTTGAAAACCGGCACGGATAAAGACCGGCACTGACACCTACATTTAGACCCGGTCCAAGCTCAAACGGAGTTCGGCCGGCCAGGCTCCCTGCCGCCGGCCCCGTTTCGGTCTGCCAAGCCAAAGGGCATCGATACAATAAAGAGTAACAACATCAGGACTTCAGAA
This sequence comes from Terriglobia bacterium, assembly GCA_965218085.1. Taxonomy (GTDB): domain Bacteria; phylum Acidobacteriota; class Terriglobia; order 20CM-2-55-15; family 20CM-2-55-15. The sequence goes on from CBDCKF010000002.1 coordinate 3,850,207, forward strand.
TCCCCAAAGTTATATTCGAAAAGCCCGGCTACCAGGAAGCCAGTCAGTGCGGCCAGGGCCGATAGGGACACCCATCGCAGCGTCGGGTCCTCAGCCCCTTTCAAGCGCAAGAGTCCCCTGAACAACTCGACGAAAAACCACACGAATGTGATCAGACAGATCAGGCCCCGTTCCGCGGCGATTTGAAGCACGTTGTTGTGCATGTGCCCGTAGTAGAAAGTATCCAGATTATCTCCGTCGTAGTAGCCGACGAATTCTGTCTCAATCCGCTGCGGACCCACACCGAACAGCGGATGGTCGCGCACCATCTGAAGTCCAGTCTCAATGAGCGCAAGCCGACCCACGTCGGGTCCGAATCCCGCTTCCGCGCTCATCGACAATCGGTGATAAATGAGGGGCGAACTCACCAGGATCACCACCGACAATGGAATTACAAGTTTTATCAATGTCTTACGTGGAATTGTTAAGGCAACAGTTGAAAGTCCGAAGATCGCTCCAATCCAGACACTCCGGGTGAAACTGGCGACAATTCCGATCCCTACAATCGACAGGGGCAAGATCCAGCGGGAGCCAAGAATGGCCAGAGCGGGCACCGCCCCACACCATACGAGAAGTTGTTCCCCACTATAGGTCATCCAGTGACCCATGAATCCGGTTGCCCGCGCCAGGACCGTGGGATCGTCTTCGAGAGCTCGGGTCAAAACAAATTCCTGATAACCCAGACCAAACTGCACTACCGCGAGGGTCGCGCTTATTGCCGCTACGACGATCAGCAGTCCATAAGAAAGTTTGGCCCGCTGCGGTGTGGTGACAAAATTGCTTGCCAGAATCCCCACTGAGAAAAGGACGAATTTTCTGATCGCGGGGCCTCCGACTCCGGGCTCCACAGACATGCCCAGCGATAGAAGCGTTGCTGCCATGAATCCGATCAACGGTAGGCTATATCGAGGGAGCCGGACAGATTTGGGGCGAAAAACGATCCACACCAGACAGGCCAGGGCGAGTAACGACTGTGAGATTCGGATAGAAAGCAGGACCGTGGTCGCGCTTGCCACGGTTAAACCAAAAACCCACCCCTCACTTCTCTCTTTCATGAAGCGAAGATTCTATTCGATATGTAGATATTTACGCAGATTAACGCAAACCACACGCTATCGATTCGTGCGAACTAATTTGCTCGATCTGCGTACAGGGTTACTGGTGAGCCGTTTGTGTCTGACGGTATTCTTCAATCATGCGGCTCATTTGATCCTTCAGATGCAGTTTCTTCTTCTTGATATCGACTTCTTCGAGCTGATCCTGATTCGTCATATGGGGACGGCCATGAAGTTCATCCAGCTTTACATCGTGGGATCGGTGTTCCTCCGCGAGGCGACGGAAACCCGGGTCATTGGAAAATAGGTGCTCTTTGATCTCCTCGTCTTTCGTCAACAAGGCGCTCCTCCTGCGTTGTGGAAGGTTTACGTATGGACCCCGCCACCGTAACACACGCTTCTTCGGCGATTCAAGAAATTGGGAAAGTGACGAGTATATCAGTGACGCGGGACCGATTGAAGGATCTAGCTGCTTTGCTCGTCATCCATCACTCCTCACTGATTACTGATCACTTCTTACAGCCTCAGATCCCGTTCCATCACATGGGCGTCTTCGAGTGGATTGGAGTAATAGTTGAGGCGTTCACCTGAGATACTAAACCCAAACCGGTTGTAGAACCCGATTGCGCCGTGGTTGGACTTCCGGACCTCGAGCATCAGCTTGCGGGCCCCGTCGGCGCGGGACCACTCCACTACCTCTTGCATCAAAGATGTTCCGACTCCGAGGCGGGCATGGCTATTGTCGACGGCAATGTTATAGATCTCGGAGATACGGTCCGCGACATGAAATATGACAAATCCCGCGATTTCGATCTTTCCATCGGCCTGTTCGGTTTCGGCGATCAAACTGCGGGTAAAAGTGTCCTCCTCGATCAGGCGGTGGTAGGCATCGAGTGACCAGTGAGACAGGTGCACCCAGGACCGTTCGATCTCGATGATACGGGCAATGTCTTTGCTCTGCGCAAGGCGTACACTTACGGAAATAGCTTTCATCGTTGGTTTAGCCCGATCTGTTCACTTCCGCATCCGAGGGCCGCACATAGAGAGGTTCCAGCGGTTCCCTGCCCTGTGTGACACTGATTTCAGCGACCGCAGTTGCCAGATATGGACTCACTGGGGTCACCTCCCATTGAGAGCAGTCTGCGATCCCCATTTCAATCACGCTGACGCCGGTTCCACAAAATACGATGGGATCGGTCGGCAGCGCCGAGAGCCATTGGGCGGGTTTTAGCACGGTCGGCGCGCGCAATTCAATCAGTTCTTCACCCTGACGCCGATATAAAGCGCTGTAAATTTCGTTTCGCCGTGCGTCCAGAACCGGAGATATCAAGGCGTCCTCTATCTTGACCTGCCACGCGGTTGCAGCCAGTGTGGATACCCCGGCGGAGATTTTCTTCCGGGCAAAGGCAAAACCCTCCATGGCTGCCAAACCCACACGCAGCCCCGTAAAAGAACCCGGACCACGAGCGGCGGCGAAAATATCGATTTCGTCCAGGGTCAATTCGATTTGCTGGAAGAGAAATTCTATCGAGCGAAACAGTCGTTCAGAGTGTTGTATGGAATTGGCCAGGCGAATTTCTCCGAGGACCGTCCCGGCTGAGAGCACGGCAATGCTGCCGCAGTCAGAACTTGTGTCCACAGACAGTAGATTCACGGCTTTGCTCATCGACTGTCCTTGACCGCTCTCGTCCGCTGGTGAACTCGGTCAGAAGTTCGGTGCTTGATAGTTTCGTTCTGGTCCAATTTAATCATCTTCTTACTCTGAACGCCTCGGCTACCGCGTCTTTCCTTTGAAAGCGGTTCACCCGCACAGGCGGACCGGTGCGGGTTCGTTTAAAGAACTGCATCAACGCTCGAAAGTCCCCATAGGCCTCTCCATCAGGATGATGGGGAGGGTCGCCGGTCGTTGGGCCAGGATGGCCGTATGCACGACCGAGCGAAATCTTCCGTGAAAACCCGCATTCGATCGTCACCGCGGGATCCTGTCCCCTGGCAACTCCCGAACCGTGGTGCGGCCCAGGACCAGACCTCTCGAATGGGTTCCTAGTGCTTGCCGTATTATAGTGGCTGCCTGCTGAGGCGATCAGCCCGGAAAGTTCTTCTATGGCAAATAAACCTGCGATGACGCCGATGATGCGGCAGTACCACTCCATCAAGGAGGAAGTGCCTGACACTCTGCTCCTGTTTCGCCTAGGAGATTTTTACGAATTGTTCTATGAAGACGCGGTGACCGCTGCCGGCGAATTGGAAATTACGCTGACCGCCCGGCACAAAGAGAGTGGTTCTCCAGTGCCGATGTGCGGTGTCCCACACCATGCTGTCGACGGCTACATCGCCAAACTCCTTAAAAAGGGCTACAAAGTCGCTGTTTGTGATCAGACGGAACCGCCCAAGAAAGGAGTCAAACTTGTTCCCCGCGCGGTAAGCCGGATCATTACTCCGGGGACCGTCACCGATCATGCGCTGCTGAATTCAGGTGAAAACAACTTTTTGATGGGTCTTATCGAGCGGCCCGACGCTCTCGGTGTTGCTTTTCTGGACCTCTCGACGGGTGAGTTTCGTGCCTTCCAACTCGAGGAAGAGGATCGATGGGAACGCCTGTGGCTGGACATCGACCACTTCGTGCCCAAAGAGGTCGTATTTCCAAGGTCTTCCGAGGAGCGAATTCCGAAAATTGACGATTGCATTGCTACCCCGATCGACGACTGGACGTTTGACGAGGATGCGGCCGCACGCGCACTCCAGGAGCAATTCGGAACGAGCAGCCTTGATGGGTTTGGCTGTTCCGGCCAGGGCTTGGCAATCGGTGCGGCAGGAGGCGTCATTTATTACGCGCGGCAGACGCAGAAGACGGCCTTGGAGCACATAACCGGCTTGCGATGCGACTCACGGTCGGATTACATGGTCCTCGATTCTTCCTCGATTCGAAATCTGGAGCTCCTGGAATCTGTGAGCGGAGGCAGTCCGAAGGATACGCTCCTCGGAGTCCTTGACCGGACTGCGACCGGAATGGGCGCGCGACTCCTGCGTCATTGGATGATTCGCCCATCTGTTGACGCGGGAGAGATCGTTCGGCGCCACGATGCGGTGGAAGAACTGGTGTCTTCAACCACACTGCTGGATGAAACACGGGCCTCATTTCAGGGAATGGCGGACATCGAGCGATTGCTCAGCAAAGTCATCCTGGGAACCGCCAGTCCCCGTGAAATCGTGGCGCTACGCAGTGCGTTTGAGAGATTGCCAGGTCTCAGCACCGCAATCGGAAAGATTCAATCAGACCTGTTTAGGGAGCTGGTCGCAGCAATTGATCCACTTGAGGACCTCTGTCAACTCCTCGCGCTGTCGATAGAGGATGAGCCTGCTGTGACATTCGCGGATGGGGGAGTGATTCGTGACGGTTTCGATCCGGCTTTGGATGAACTTCGGTCGGTCTCCCGGGACAGCAAGGCCTATCTTGCCAGCCTCGAAGCACGTGAAAAGGATCGTACGGGGATCGCGTCGCTCAAGGTGCGGTTCAATCGGGTTTTCGGCTACTACATCGAGGTCTCAAAGGCCAACCTGCATCTGGCGCCCGATGATTACGTGCGGAAGCAAACGCTTGTCGGCGCCGAACGTTTTGTGACTGAAGAACTCAAAGAATATGAAGAGAAGATCCTGACCGCCGAAGAGCGAATGGTTGCGTTGGAGAAAGAACTCTTTCAGGGTATTCGGGACACGCTGGCGGTGGGTGCTGCCAGGATTCGAGGGTCTGCAGCAATTGTTTCCCAGTGCGACTGTCTGACAGGCCTCGCTACCCTGGCACGTCGTTTCAACTACCGACGCCCGGAAATATCGCAGGACGGATCGCTGCTTATCAAAGGCGGTCGCCATCCAGTATTGGAGGCGCTGGCTGAAGAACATCGAGCCGAACGATTTGTCCCGAACGACCTCTTCATGGACCGCGAGCAGAGTCGGATCCACATCATCACAGGCCCGAATATGGGTGGAAAATCGACCTATCTCAGACAAAGTGCGCTGATCGTTATCCTGGCCCAGATGGGATCGTTTGTGCCCGCGCAATTCGCCCGGTGTCCCATCGTTGATCGGGTTTTTACGCGAATTGGTGCTTCTGACGATCTTGCCCGGGGACGCTCCACTTTCATGGTGGAAATGACCGAGGCGGCCATCATTCTCAATGCGGCCACCTCAGAGAGTCTGGTCATCCTGGACGAGGTCGGGCGGGGCACAGCCACGTTTGACGGACTTTCGATTGCCTGGGCCGTTGTCGAGCATCTTCAGTCGTGCATAGGTTCAAAGACTTTATTTGCAACGCATTACCACGAATTGACGGAATTGGCCGACCTGCTCCCGGGGGTCGGGAACTTCCATGTTACGGTCAAGGAATCCGAGAACAGGATTATCTTCCTGCGAAAGATAGAAGCTGGGGCTGCGGACCGCAGCTACGGCATTGAAGTGGCCCGCCTGGCAGGAATCCCTACCTCCGTCCTCGATCGGGCTCGGGAGATTCTAAAAAAACATGAGGAAACTGAGCGCGAGTTGTCGGATAATCTCACCGTTCGAGCCAGACGAAAGAAACGTATTGTAATCAATCAGCTGTCGCTCTTCTCTCCCGAGGAGGAAGAGTTGAGGGCCCGTTTGCGAGATGTGGAAGTAGAACTCACATCGCCGATGGAAGCCCTGAAGCTACTCGCTGACCTCAAGGACAAGATCGACCTCGGCTGAGTTGCCATGGGGCGACTCAGGTAGCGAGATCTGATTTCCGGCCTGAGATCGCGACGGTGAAGTGCGCAGGATGAAGGACTTAACACGCCTAACCTTAGAAGAACGTGTTGGCCAGCTTTTTATGGTGGGATTCCAGGGCCCGGCACCGGACGCTGACAGCGAACGTGTTCTTGAAAAGATCCGTCCCGGCGGGTACATCTGTTCTCAGCGAAATATCGAGAGTCTGAATCAAATCTATGCACTTAACCTTCGCTTGCAAAGCCGGGCCAACCTTCCGCCGCTCCTGGCGATCGATCAGGAAGGCGGAGCTGTGGACCGCCTGAAGAACGTGATTGCCCCCATCCCTTCAGTAGCGGATCTTGCAGATCTGGGCATCTCCGCTGTCCGCGCCGGTGCCCGATTGCTGGGATCAGAACTGGAGGCTGCCGGTTTCAACATTAATCTTTCGCCCGTTCTGGACCTTGGATTGCCGGGGTGCGTCGTTCGTGAGAGAACACTGGGGGCCAGTGCTGCTGAGGTGGGACGTCTGGCCAAGGTCGTCATCGACGAGTTCGAGAAAAAGCGAATCCTGGCTTGTGCGCGACACTTTCCCGGCCTCGGGGGGGCGAGCCGGGATCCGCATTTCGTGTTGCCACGAATCGAGCGAAGCCGCCGGGAAATTTTGGCTGAAGATGTGGTTCCCTTCAATCATCTGTCGGACCATTTAGACTTGATCATGGTTTCGCACGGGCACTACCCCTCGCTCGGAGACATCCGTCCCCTGCCGGCCTCTCTATCCCACCGGGTCGTGGACGGACTTCTCCGTGAAACAGTCGGTTATGAGGGCGTCGTCATAACGGACGACTTGACGATGGGTGCGGTGACATCGACGGGATTGACGTCGAAGACTTTCCTCAAGGCCGTCGAGGCCGGAAACGATATGATTCTGTTTTCTCAGACAACGCCTCTGCTCGAAGAAGCCTTTGATTTCATAGTAGCCAAGGCTCGGTCCGACGCCAATTTGCGGAAGCGGATCGATTGTTCCATCGAACGCATCCTCCATCTCAAGAAGAAGATCGAATTTGCGCCTGTACGAAACCGGCCCCACGCCAGGCCCCGCCTCATACGGCAGATCGAGAAGCTCAAGCAATCCATTCCGACCGTCGAACGGGTGCATGTGAGGTAGGGAAAGTTATAAGTTATGAGTTAAAGGTGCCACCTTCGATTCTTGATTTTTAACTCATAACTCACAACTCTCTGGCCCCACCGCAGTGCTACCATACTTTCTATGTTCGGAGGCTGCCGGCATCTCGTTCTTGTTCTCGTCAGCACTTGCTGTCTAGTCGCATGCGCCTCCCCTCCCCGAGGCCCGGACATCGTCACGCTCGCCCTGGACGGTCCTCCGACCAACCTCGACCCAAGAATCGGAGTGGATGCGTATTCAGAGCGTATCGCCCAACTCCTTTTTAATTCCCTGGTCCGCAAAAGTGATAGTTCCGACATTCTGCCGGACCTGGCGGAAAGCTGGGAGACTCCCGATCCCACCACGTACATATTCCATTTAAGAGGGGATGTCCGGTTTCACGACGGTAAAGAACTGACTGCGGACGATGTCGTGTATACGTTCCAGACCATCAAGGACGGCACGGTCCAGACTTCAAAATCGGGTACCTACGCGTTGGTGGATACGGTAGAGGCCCTGGATCGGCAGACGGTGAGGTTCACCTTGACGGAGCCCTATGCACCGTTTCTCTGGAACCTGGCCCTCCCCGCGATCGGGATCGTTCCCGACGGTGCAGGGATTGACTTTTCGGACCAGCCTGTCGGAACCGGACCGTTCGTCTTCGAGCACCACATCCGTGACGGTGAAGTCGTGCTCCGATCGAATCCCGATTACTTCGGCGAACCGCCACAACTGGACGCCGTCCGTTTCAAGATCGTCCCCGACGCGGTCGTCCGTGCGCTGGAATTGCGAAAAGGGACCGTCGATATTGCCTTGAACATGCTGCCGGCGGACATGGTCGAAGCTCTTCGCGAAGAGCCCCATCTGGAGGTGCTCAACGGCGAGGGGACAAACGCCCAGTACCTGGCCTTCAATCTGGAGGACCCGTTGTTTTCGGATGTACGGGTACGCCAGGCGATAGCCCATGCCGTCGATCGCGAGGCGATCGTCAAATATCTGTGGCGGGATCAGGCTCGATTGTCGGATTCGATTCTCCCGCCGGAAAACTGGGCCTACTCGTCCGATGTCAGTCGCTATGCCTACGATCCGGAACTGGCGAGATCAATCCTGGACGAGGCCGGGTACGGCGCAATCAGCTTTACATATCGGACGTCTACGGACCCGTTGGGTTTGTTGGTAGCTGCTGTGCTGCAGCAGCAGTTTAAGGATCTCGGCATTGACATGCAGATTCGGTCCAATGAATTTGCGACGTTTTTTTCCGACGTTGTATCGGGGAACTTTCAGATGTATTCCCTGAGATGGATCGGCGGCAACAACGATCCCGATATTTTTAATCTGATATTCCATTCGGACATGTTTCCCCCGAACGGGGCGAACCGCGGCCACTACCGCAATCGGGAGGTCGACCGCTGGATCGAGTTGGCACGCAGGGAAACCGATACGGAAATCAGGAAGGCGTACTATGCGGACATCCAAAAGACCCTGTCCGATGACTTGCCTTATGTCAATCTCTACTACACAAATAACGTCGCCGTCGTTAACGAGCGGATAGAGGGCATGAAGCTTTATCTTGCAGGAGACTACGAGTTTCTCACAGAGATCCGGATTCGAGAATCCTCCGAGTAGCCTCGCCAGCACCTAACTAAGGTTACGCTACCCTTATCAACGCTCAAATTCTTTCACTTGTCCGAGAAGCCGACTACACAGGCATGTGGATTCTATCTCGCCGATCTTCACGAGAGAGTCCTTGGTTTCTGGTCCGATTCAACCCAGAAAAGGAAGAAATGAACGGTTCTTTCTATGGTTTGGAAGGGTCAACTTCCGACAAGATGTGCCAGCCCAAACGGTCGATGCAACACCTGCGTTTAATGTTTCTGCCGGAGTTGAGATTCGAAAAGGGACACTTTGCAATTAGAAATGTGCTGATGCAATATGAATACGGAAAAACGTAACCCGAGTCATTCTACCGCGCAAGATCTTTTGCGCTTCGGCAAAGCCGTCGGCAATGCCCAATGACGCCCAGCCGTTCTCGAGGATTGGTATAGCTGTTCGTCGTGTCGCAGTATCGCCTGACTGCTTGCGAGGGGGTTGTAATGATAACTAGAGCAGCCGTTTTGTCACTTCTGGCTCTTCTGTCCGTTCCTGCCACAACTTACGCGCACCATAGCGTTGCAGCGACGTTCGATGTTGGCAACATCATCGAAGTGGAGGGAAATGTACGAGCGATCCGCTGGCGAAATCCTCACGTGCTGTTCACGGTTGGAGTAAGGGAAGGTAGCGGCGAAGAAGAGCTCTGGGAAATTCAATCGAACTCGGTGAGTATATTGCGGCGCATGGACGTCTCAAGTGATGTCCTGAGGGTCGGTCAAAGGGTTCGGGTCGCAGGTAATCCTGGAAGACTGAGCCGAAATCAACTATTTGCCCGCAACCTGTTGTTGCCGGGTGCGGAAGAAGTCTTGATGAGCCCCGGATCAGAACCGCGTTGGGCCGGCGAAACTATTGGCACCTCTGAAACCTGGTTCGCTGACTCGGGCGACGGGTCGGATCCGGCCAGTGGTATTTTCCGGGTATGGAGCACGCCGCTTGGACCACGCCGCTCCGGGCTTGGCTTCTGGAACGAGAGCTATCCCTTAACAGCTGCCGCCCGAGCTGCAGTCGAGGTGTACGATCCCGTGGACGACAGTCCGATTCTCGATTGCGCTCCCAAAGGCATGCCTACCGTCATGGAGCAACCCTATCCGATGGAGTTTGCAGAAGAGAATCAGGCGATTCTACTCCGACTCGAAGAGTACGACACGATTCGCACAATCCACCTGGATGCTGAAATCGAAGGAGCCGAACAGGCCTCCACGGATCTGGGCCACTCAGTTGGGCACTGGGAGGACCGGACGTTGGTTGTAGCGACGACCGATATCAGTTGGGGCTACTTCAACGTCGTCCTGGGCATACCGCAGAGCGATGCCGTGGAGCTCGTGGAGCGCTTCACTCCAAGCATAGATGGCAGCCGCCTGGATTACACAATGACGCTCATAGATCCAGCGACCTTCACAGAGCCGGTCGTACTTGAAAAGTACTGGCTGTGGCTCCCAGATGTACAAGTAGAACGTTACGAATGCACCGTGTCCGAATAGCACCCTGAGAGAAAGGACCAAAGCGTGGATCAATCAATGAAGACAGCGTGACTTCACCTCACCAACACGCTTTACTTCAGTTGTTCAAAGCAGTTCAGGATGTTACGTTCAGTTGACAAAGGGACAGGGAGTTCACATTATTCGCGTAATGGGCGGGCTCATTTCCCACCTCAAACCGTGAAGGACTTGTCCATAGTGTAGAGCCCGCCCGATACGCTTACCGGCTGACCCCCAAAATTCGTTTTGACTCTGGATTTTGGCGCCCACATGCGTCACCGCCAAAAGAGTGATATTTGTTTTCTTGCTGTCCGATTTTTTCAACTCCCGACAACAGGTGCCGGATCAACCGGTCGATCGAAGGGTTGGCGTCCGGGGAATCTTGGAGGTGGAATCCTACCTGCAGAGGTCGAAACACGTTCAAGATGGGTAGCCGCCATTCTCCGCCACGCGTCAATTGACACCAACGACTCTTCCCACTCGATATGCGGTAATCAAGAGAACTTCTCGAAGGCTGTACCATGCCCGGCTGGTGCGAGATTTTTCAATCAGGCTGTCTGGTGCCGGTGACACTCGGGTCCGAACCGCGTTGTCTTCGAAAATCTGGCTGACCCGGTACAGGTGGAAGCCATCACTGACGATCAGAGCTGTTCTCCATCCATTGGATTGCATTAATCGAACGACCGCAAGGACGGTATCGTAGGTGGTGCCACTGCCCTGTTCTGTGACTATCTGAGATAAATCGACACCGTGTTCCGATAAGTACTCTGTTGCGACGTGGGCTTCGGAAAAATTCGGATCGGGCCCGAAACTTCCAGTGGTGACAATGATGTTGGCATGGCCTTCGTCAAACAGATTCAGGGCATGATCGAGTCGAGCCCGAAATACCGGGGAAGGTTGTCCGTTGTACTGTGCGGCTCCAAGTACGACGATCGCATCGGCCGGACCCGCTTCGTCGATTGCCGCGACGCCCCGGACCTGTCGGTAGGTGAGTGCGGTATAGGCCACGGTGAGAATCAGGGCGAGTCCCACGACAAGCCCGAGCCGGCCCAAGCGTTTCCGGTTCATGCCGTTTGCCTCTGAAGCCGGCCCGCAAAAAACCGGATAAGCATTTCATACGTGATGGGTCCTTCTCTCAGTAGGACGGGCTGGTCTCCGCTGACGTCCAGGACGGTCGAGGCCGGTGAGTCTTCCAGCTCGCCTCCGTCGATGACGATATCGATGCTTTCGCCCAACTGGTGAAGCGCGTCAATCGCCGACCGAGCCCCCGGTTGTCCGCTACGGTTTGCACTCGTTCCGGTAATCGGTGAACCGAAAGCCTCAATGAGCTGGTTCGGTACGGATGCCTTGGGCCAACGGACACCGACCGTCCCGGTACTGGCCGTGACACCATCCAACACATGGTCCTCGGCGCCGGTCACGAGCGTGAGCGAACCCGGCCAGAAGGCGGCCGCAACTTCTTCGAAGGCGGGATTGGGTACGGAGAGAGTCCGGGCCATTTCGATCGAGTTCAGAAGCAGCAGTATGGGTTTCGCCTCGGCCCGACCTTTGAGCGTGAAAAGCTGCTCCACTGCTTCTCGATTCGAAGGATTCACCGCGAGCCCATAGATCGTATCCGTCGGAAAGCAGACGACGCCTCCCGTTTCGAGCGTGTGTGCGATGTCGGCCAGACTTGCGAGGTCCAGCTGATCCGCCCTGATTTTGCGTGTCATTGCAGAAAGTTAACAGTCATGAGTTAACAATTAGACGCTCCCATAGCCAACTGTTAACTCTTATAACTCATAACCGAGCAGGCCCTGCCATAATACGGCTGTCATGAGCCGGGAACCGATCGGTAAGCACAATCCAAAACTTGCTCAAATTCGCCGGGCCTTCCGAGAAGGAGGGCTTACCGAGGATGGCTTACTTCCTATCGAAGGTCCCCGTTTACTGGACGAGGTGTCGAGGAGCGGTGTGGAGGTCAGAGAACTCTTTGTTCGGGAAGGCGAAACCTGCGATGTCAAAGCCGCTCGAAGTTATACGGTGGCCCGCCCCGTATTTCGATCCCTGGGGGCTACCCGAGAACCCCAGGTTGTGATCGCACTGGTAAGCCCCCCGATTTTCTCACTCGAATCGATGCTTGGCGATGCCCACCTTTTGCTGATCGTGTTGTGCGGTCTTCAGGACCCCGGAAACGTGGGTAACATCCTGCGAATTGCGGAAGCGTTTCAGGCGAGCGGCTGCATCGCGACCGAAGGTACGGCCAGCCAGTATAACGACAAGGTGGTTCGGGCAAGCGCCGGAAGTCTGTTCCGTTTGCCGCATGTGTGGGGTGTCGGCTTCGGCACAGTTATCGATGAAATCAAATCCAGAGGTGTCCGCATCGTCGGCACGGCTATGCGGTCCGACCGCACGGTTGAGGATGAGGATTGGCGTCGGCCTTCGGCGATACTGTTGGGCAACGAAGGCGCGGGATTGAGTTTCGAAGAACGTAATGCCTGCGATAGCATAGTCCGGATCCCACATGCCGGAGCCGTAGATTCACTCAACGCCGCTACTGCGGCGGGCATCGTCCTATACGAGGCAGCACGCTGCCGCGGTTTTGAGGCCAACTGATTGATGGATTCCCTGTTCGACGATCCCCATGCGGGTCCGGAAACCGAACATGTGCCCCTGGCTGAGCGGATGCGTCCGACAACGCTGGCTGAATTTGTAGGCCAGGAACATCTGCTCGGACCCGGGAAAGCTCTCAGACTCGCCATAGAGCACGACAAGACTCCCTCGATGATTCTTTGGGGGCCTCCGGGGGTTGGTAAGACAACGCTCGCCCAGATCGTTGCTCACCAAACGCGATCTGCCTTTCTCAGTTTCAGTGCGGTGCTTTCCGGGATCAAGGAAATCCGCGAGATCATGGCAGTGGCCGAGGGTGCCCATAAACGTGGGCGTCAGACAATTCTGTTTATTGACGAAATTCACCGCTTCAACAAAGCCCAGCAGGACGCCTTTCTGCCCTATGTCGAGAAGGGGAGCATCACTTTAATTGGTGCGACGACTGAAAACCCCTCATTCGAAGTGATCGCCGCACTTCTATCACGGGTGCGTGTTTTTGTTCTGGAAGCACTCACGGATGAGGAAATCACCAAACTCATACACCGCGCTATAGCCGCTCGTAATTATTCGGTCTCCGTCGATGCGGCGTCTGCGATCGTTGATCTTTCCAACGGAGACGCCCGTGCTGCTTACAACATGCTTGAAATGGCTGCAGAGGCTGTCGAGTCTGGGGATGAGATTTCCAGAGATGTGATTCATGAGGTGGCACAGCGGAAAGTGCTTCGCTACGACAAAGGGGGTGAGGAGCATTACAACATCATTTCCGCTTTGCACAAATCCATTCGGAACTCAGATGCTGACGCTGCCCTGTACTGGCTTGCGCGGATGCTGGAAGCCGGTGAGGACCCCCTCTATATCGCCAGGCGGCTCGTTCGATTCGCTACCGAAGACGTGGGCCTGGCCGATCCGCATGCCTTAGGGCTTGCCCTGGACGCGAAGGATTCGATCAATTTCCTTGGAATGCCGGAGGGCGGGCTGGCGTTGGCTGAATGTGTGATCTATCTGGCCGCAGCTCCGAAGTCAAATTCGGTATACACAGCCTACTCTGCGGCCATGGAAGCGGCCCGAAACAGCCGCGCCGAGCCTGTACCGCTTCACTTAAGGAACGCACCCACGCGTTTGATGAAAAATCTCCACTATGGTGAAGGATACCGCTATGCGCACGACAGCGAGGACGGCGTGGCGAATATGGCCTGTCTGCCCGAGAACATGAGCCGACAGCGTTTCTTTCGAGGAAGGGATGTCGGGGCGGAGGCGGACCTTGTCCGGCGGCTTGAGGAGTTTCGACGGCGAGCTAATAAATAATATAAAACGTTATAAATCTGAATATTACGAGTTTAATCCCATGTGTTCCTTGAGGATGCATCGGTTCATCACGACGGCCAATCCTCGGTCGCTGGCCCGCGCTCCCGCAAGTTCGTCACTTACACCTTCCTGCATCCAGATGCATCGAGCACCGATTTGGATCGCTGTTTTGACGATTTCCGCGACGAATTCCGACCGCCGAAAAATATTAACGATTTCCACTACCTCAGGAACCTCGCTCAAGTGAGAATACGCCTTCTCTCCCAACACCTCCGTCTCGTTTGGATTGACCGGGATGATGCGGTATCCGTTTGCCTGCATATACCGGCTCACACCGTAACTGGGTCTTGTCTCACGTGATGAAAGTCCAACGACTGCGATCGTTCGATAGCCTTCGAGGATATCTTTCGCAGTCACGATCGCTTCCCCACCGCCGCCTTGCGTCGTGTTTTCCTCGCGACCTGGGCCGCAAGCTTCATTGCAGGCCGCCGCTCGGCGGTCTTGTCCCCATATCGACGATAGAACCTATCCACCTCTGTCTCTGTCAAATGGCGCCACACGCCGGAGGGAAGCTTATTGTCCTCAAGAAAACCGATGCGGGTCCGGCGTAACTTCAGGACAGAGTGACCGATGGCTTCAAACATTCTGCGGATTTGCCGGTTCCGTCCCTGGAGGAGCGTGATTTCATACCAGCTGTTGGCCGCGGTCCGGAAAACCCGGATGTCACACGGTGCTGTGCGCGTGTCTGCCAGGCGAATCCCCTTCCTGAGCCGATCGAGTGCTGCATCTGTCGGAGTTCCGGAAACCTTCACGCGATAGACCTTCTCCGCGCTCCCGGCACGGGTCATGAAGTGAGTGAATTCTCCGTCGTTGGTCAGAATCAGAAGACCTTCCGAGCCGTGATCCAGGCGGCCTACCGGATAGACCTTATCTCGCAAACGGGCATCGATCAGGTCGATAACAGTGCGCCTGCCGCGTGGATCATGGCGTGTCGAAAGGACACCCTTTGGCTTGTGAAGGAGAATGTAGACGGGTAAGCCGGGTCGGCGCAAGCGATTGCCATCCAGGGTAATCACGTCGGTCAGCGGATCGGCCTGTACACCCATCTTGCTGATGACCTTCCCGTTGACCCGAACCCGTCCCGCTTGAATCATCTTTTCGGCATTGCGCCGGGAGGCCACACCCGCATGGGCCAGAATTTTCTGCAGACGATCCTGCATGCTGTCTATTTTAGCGGAAATGAGCGGCAAGGATAGAACGGCTTAGATGGCGGCTTCTTCTGCAGCATCTACATCCTCGGGAGACTCGGCCGCATCCGGCGAATCGGGCGCCTCACGCACCTCAGGGGCCTCAGAGTCCAAGGGAAGTTCGGCCTGCTCCGCGGCGTGCTCAGATTTGATCAATTCTTCGAACTCTTCCATGCTGGGCAGTTCGTCGATGTTCTTGAGACCAAAGTGGATCAGAAAATTGCGGGTGGTCTTGTACAGAATGGGCCGGCCGACCACGTCCTTGCGTCCGGCTGCGGTCGCCAGTTTTCGGTCCAGTAGAGTCTTGATCACTCCAGAGGCATGTACGCCACGAATTTCCTGGATTTCAGGCACTGTAATGGGTTGTTTGTATGCAATCACCGCAAGAGTTTCAAGCGCAGCCATGGAAAGTCGGGTGGGCGGTACCAGGCTTCGAGCGAACTTCTTGAGGACTTCGTGGTGTTCCGCTTTCGTTGAAAAGCGATAGCCGCCGGCCACTTCGCGAACCTCGATGCCGTGGGTCGTGGACTGATATCGTTCCACAAGAGCATGGAGTTCGTCGCTTACCGCCTGGCGAGATGCCTCGGGCAGTGCCTTTTGAATCTGCTCCAGTCGAACGGGCTCGTCGGCGAGGTAGATGATCGCCTCAAGCAAAGCTGAAAGATTGGGATCGCTCATACTTCGGGTTCGCTCGGAGGTGGATATCTCCGAAGACATCCTTCTGGCCGATCTTAATCGCACACATCCGGGCCAGCTCCAGAAGTGCGAGAAACGCCGTTATCAGTGCCTTCCGTGTTGAAAACTTTTCCATCAATTTCATAAACAGGAGGCCGGAGGGGGCCGTGTCAAGCTGTCCCAGGATCAAAGTCGCCATCTCTTCGACTGTAAATTCTTCCCTGTCGATGTCGATCGAAGGACGTTCTTCAAGTCGCTTCAGTACATCGAGAAAAACCGCAAGCATGTCGAAAAGGGTGGCGGTAACCTCGGGTTCAAGTTCGCTCCTGTCGATGTCCAGACCGCCGGGCCGGGTCCAGGTCGACTTTTCGACAAGTTCCCTCTGGTAAAGCATCTCCGCGGCATTCTTAAATTTTTCATGTTCGAGCAGTCTTCGAACCAGTTCTGCCCGTGGATCTTCCTCTTCCTCCGGAAGGGCATCCGGGTCGAGCGGCAGCAGCATACGAGATTTTATATAGATCAACTGCGCAGCAATGAGCAGGAACTCGGAAGCGACATCCACATTCATTTCCTTCATCACGTGGAGGTAGTCCAGATACTGTGCGGTCACGTCGGCGATGGGGATGTCGTAGATGTCGAGTTTCTGTCGGCGAATAAGATCCAGCAGGAGGTCCAGAGGGCCCTCATAGAGATCGAGTGTGATTTTTAGTTCTTGCGCCATTTGGGCCGTTAAGCGTTAAAAGTCAAGAGCAATTGCCCCCAACTTAAAACTCTTGATCTGTAACTTCCAACTCACGACTTCAGCTTCATCGCTTCCCGAACTTCAGCCATGGTTTCGCCCGCTACCGACTGTGCTCGTTTTGTGCCGTCTTCGAGAACATCAAGGACTTCCTTCGGGTTCTCTTCGTAATGAACACGACGATCGTAAATCGGCCCGAGTTTGCTTTGACTGCTCTCAAAAAGCCAACCCTTACATTCCACACAGCCTATTCCTGCGCTGCGACAACCTTGGTCCACGTCCTGGAGCCTTTTTTCGTCGGAAAATACCTTGTGAAGGTCAAATACGGGGCAGAGGTCGGGGTTGCCGGAATCCGACCGCCGCTTGCGTGCGGGGTCTGTCATCATCGTCAGGAGCGACTTCTTGACGACTTCCGGCGGGTCGCCCAGCCCGATCGTGTTGTGGTAGCTCTTACTCATCTTTCGGCCGTCCGTTCCCGGCAGCTTCGGCGTGGCGGTCAGCAGTGCCTTGGGTTCCGGGAAAACCTTGGTGTAGATCCGATTGAATCTGCGGGCGATCTCCCGGGTCAGTTCGACATGCGCGACCTGATCCTCCCCCACAGGCACTGCGACCGCCTTGTAGAGCAGGATGTCAGCTGACTGAAGCACGGGATACCCCAGAAATCCGTAAGTGTTGATGTCCCGATCGATGTTTTCCTGGAGTTCCTTGTATGACGGCACGCGTTCGAGCCAACCCAAAGGAGTGACCATCGAGAACATCAGGTGCAGTTCGGCGTGTTCCAGAACACTGGACTGCAGAAAGATCGTTGTCCGCTCCGGGTCCAGGCCGGCTGCGAGATAGTCGATCACCACCTGGATCGCGTTTTCGCGGAAGTCATTGCCGCTATTGTAGTCCGTGGTGAGCGCGTGCCAGTCAGCAACGAAACAGAAGCTGTCATATTCCTCCTGAAGGCGCACCCAGTTTTCCAGCGCCCCCACGTAGTTACCCAGATGCAGGCGGCCGGTAGGCCGCATACCACTGAGAACTCTTTTCTTTGCCATAGAGCGTGTCAGAAGACGAGGAAGGACTGTACGAACCCGATCACGGGGCTGAACAGGTATCCGGGAATGCCCAGATAGAGCAGTCCGACAAGAATGACAAAACCGTAGCTCTGCAACGCATCGTAGGTCTGGGATAGCGATCGAGGGAGCAGGCCCGAGAGGACCGCAGCCCCATCGAGGGGTGCCACTGGAATCATGTTGAATATAGCGAGAATCAGGTTGATCATCACGCCAAAGTACGCCATGGAGAGCAGCAGAACGAGGATCCCGTCACCGGACGCCACTCCGCGCACAACCTGATTGAGGAGCAACTCCATCGACGAAGATGTCGATTTCATGAACCCCAGTACCAGGAGGAGACCGCCGGCCATCAACAGGTTGGCTACCGGACCCGCGGCGGCAACCAGCATATAGTCACGTTTTGGATTATTTAAGCGGGCTGTATTGACGGGAACGGGTTTGGCCCAACCGAAGATGATGCCGCCAAACATGAAACCCATGAGCGGAAATAGAAATGTCCCGAAGAAATCAGCATGCACCAGCGGATTGAACGAGATCCGACCGAGATGCCGTGCTGTCGGGTCGCCCAGCCGGTCTGCCGTCCACGCGTGGGCCGACTCATGCACGCTAAGAGACACCAGCAGGACGACAAGCGACGACACCAGTGAAACGAGGTCGATACCCATATCAAATTTATGCTAGCACACACGGTGTGCCTAGCACGCTAACTGCTGCTATAATTTGGACATGCACGTTGTGCTGTTGAGGGTCGCTCTGGCCTTCTATTCCCTGGGCTTGCTGCATTCGGTTGTTTCTGTTCTCAGCAGGAAGTACACGCTTTTTCGCGCAAGCCTCTATGCGGTCGTAGCCGGGTTCATCTGTCAGGCTGTATCGATCATTCTGCGCGCGAGCGAACTCAATTACATGCCGCTGACTCAGCGCTACGAGGCCTTCTCGTTTTTTGCCGTTCTCGGGGCGATGGGATATCTCATTGCCTACGCCCGATATCGGATCGCGACGCTGAGTATTTTCGTTTTTCCGCTGATTTTTATCCTGACGTTTATTGCGAACGTGGCGTACGACCCGTCGAGTTCGATTCCTCCTGTGATCCAGAGCAATTGGATTTACGTTCACACGCCATTGATTTTTCTGGGATACGCGGCATTAATTATCTGTTTCGCAGGCTCCGCGATGTATCTGATTCAGGAGCGCGAGCTGAAATCGAAGCACCACTCTCTTTTCTACTATCGACTGCCTTCGCTGGAAATCTGCGATGATCTCTCGTACCGTTCACTGGCGATCGGCTTTCCGCTCATAACCCTCGGCATTCTGTCAGGTGCCCTCTGGGCCCAGTCGGCTTGGGGTACCCTGTGGGGAGCCGATTTGAAAATCCTGCTGTCTTTATTCACTTGGCTGATCTATTTGCTGCTGATCCACTATCGGTTTATCGCAGGTTGGCGGGGCAAGAGAGCGGCTTACCTTGCGATCGCCGGATTCGTCAGTGTCCTGGTGTCGTTCCTCGGAGCTAATTATTTTGGAGGACTGCACTCGTTTACCCAGTGACCCGTCACAAGACGGGATCGGTGGCGTGGACCAGATCGGTCGAATCCTATGCAACTGGCACTCGTAGGTTTGAGTCACAAGACGGCTCCGGTCGAAGTCCGGGAGCGGATTGCCTTCGAGAACGGGGACATGAGCGACGCTCTTCGTTCCCTCGTGTCACGCGACGGGATTTCAGAAGCCATGATCTTGTCGACCTGTAATCGGGTCGAGGTCCTCGTCGAAGCCCCGGATGAAGCACCGGCTCGCGATTTTCTGTGTTCTTACCATCGCGTGCCCTCAGACAGCATCGTCAAGCACCTTTACACCCTCCGGAACAACGACGTCATACGGCACGTCTTCCGGGTTGCCTCCAGCCTGGATTCCATGGTTGTGGGTGAACCGCAAATTCTTGGACAGATCAAAGAAGCCTATCGGCTGGCCCATGATGCGGGCACCGTTGGTGTCCACATCGGCTCGGTGATGGATCGTGCGTTCGTTGTTGCCAAGAAAGTTCGGACCGAGACCGGCATTGCACAATCCGCGGTGTCGGTGAGTTACGCAGCCGTTGAACTTGCCCGGAAAATATTCGGCAATCTTCAGGGCAAGAGCGTGATGATCATTGGCGCCAGCAAGATGGGCGAGTTGTCGGCGAAGCATCTGAAACGTGCCGGAGTGTCTATGGTCTTGGTCACGAATCGCACCTTCGAACACGCGGTGGAGATGGCACAGGTTTTTGATGGAGCGGCGATCCCTTTCGAGCATCTGAACGATCATATAGACCGGGCCGACATTGTAATCAGTTCAACCGGAGCACCCCACTTCGTCATCACCAAATTTCAGGCCGAACGCATTATTCGTCAGCGAAAAAATCGGCCGATTTTTTTCATCGATATCGCTGTTCCACGGGACATCGATCCGGTTGTGAACGAAATCGACAACGTTTTCCTTTACGACATCGACGACCTCCAGCAGGTGGTTGACGAAAATATCAAAGAGCGGATGAGTGAAGCTGTGCGCGCCGAAGCTTTGGTTGACGACGAGGTGCGCGCCTTCCGATCGAAGCTGCAATCCCGCGAGGTTGTTCCGACGATCGTCGAGCTGCGGGAGACCCTAGAGAAACTTCGTCGCGATGAAATCGAGCGGAACCGCAAGCACCTTGGCCCCATGAATTCCGAGCAGCAGGAAGCGCTGGAACGTATCACCCAATCCATGATCAACAAGATTTTGCACCACCCGATCACCCATCTCAAAGAGCTGGCCCATCAACCCGATGGACCGGAGTACATCAAAATCGTTCGAAAGATTTTCAATGTCAAAAACCGGTAGCGGGCCGCGACTCGGTACGCGCGGCAGTCCTCTGGCATTGTGGCAGGCGAACTGGACCCGGTCTGAATTGGAGCGTCGTGTCCCCGGCCTTCGTGTTGCGATTGTTCCGATAAAAACAACGGGCGACCGCATTCAGGATGTGCCTCTTGCCCAGGTTGGAGGGAAAGGTCTCTTTACAAAGGAACTTGATGAATCGCTGCTCGATGGACGGATTGATTTTGCAGTGCACAGTTTGAAGGATCTGCCCTTTGCTCTGCCTGAAGGCACGGCTCTCTCTGCGGTCACCGAGCGGGAGGATCCACGCGACGCCCTTGTCTCCGATGGCACCCGCCTTGCGGACATGCCTCGGGGTGCGCGGCTTGGAACCAGCAGTCTCCGCCGCCAGGCGCAACTACGCCATAGGTTTCCAACCCTGGAAGTTTTGCCGCTCAGGGGAAACGTGGATACGCGGCTCGGCAAACTGGATTCAGGCGAATTTGAAGGCATCATCCTGGCCGCCGCGGGTCTGACGAGGCTTGGGTATCAGGCACGCATTACCCAGTACCTTGAGCGAGACGTCATGCTGTCCGCGGTCGGACAAGGCGCGCTCGGTCTGGTTTGCCGTAGCGGCGATGCCGAGATGCACGAAACGCTTCAGGTTCTGGAAGACCCGGACAGCCACGGCGTCATCGTTGCCGAGCGGGCCCTCATGGCGAGCCTGGAGGGAAGTTGCCAGGTACCTGTTGCAGGATATGCATACATTGAGGGAGATGAGATCGTGCTCGAAGGCATGATCGCTAGCCTGGACGGTGGCACAGTGATTTCCGATACCGTGCGTGGCGACCGATTTGATCCCTCTGAAATCGGAGAGGAACTGGGTCGACGACTCCGTGGGGCCGGTGCAGAGAGTGTTCTGGAAGAGATCCGCCGGCATGGGGCTTAACGGCATAACGGTTCTTGTCACCCGTTCTCCTGCCCAGAGCCTGGAGCTTCGGAGCTTGCTCAAGGATCTCGGAGCGGAAGTGATCGCGATCCCCACGATAGTGATCGGCCCACCTGAGAGCTGGGCCCTTGCTGATGCCAGCATCAAACGACTCGCCGATTTCGATTGGATTATTTTCACCAGTGCCAATGCCGTGGATGCTTTTCTCGACCGCGCCGGAAGTATTGCTCGCGCGCAGATCGCTGTGGTGGGCTCCGAGACGGCCCGCCGACTTCAGGAAAGAGGCATTGAAGTCCATCTCGTTCCGCGGGACTTTCGGGCCGAGGGCCTCATCAAGAGCTTTCCAGAAGACCTCTCGGGCAAAGAGATCCTGTTGCCCCGGGCTCAATCCGGTAACGACTTACTTCCCGATACACTCCAAGAACGCGGTGCGCATCTGGACGTCGCCCCGGTCTATCGAAACGAAATGCCGCGCACAGGAGGCGGCGAACTCCGCGCTCTGCTGGAGGCCGGAACAATAGACTGCATTACTCTGACAAGCGGTTCAACGGCACGAAACCTGATTCAAATGCTGGACGTCGTGGATCCACTGGAGTTGCTCTCCGACCCCGCCATAGCTGTAATCGGTCCCGTCACGCGCGATGCCGCGACAACGCTCGGCCTCCACGTAGACATCGAACCCTCCACCGCAACCATTCCTGCACTCGTCGACGCCATCCACGAGCATTTCAAGACTTCCTGAAAAGTCTGCTTCTATTTGTCGTTGGTTCTAAGAGGTTCTGGTTTGGGCGCAACACACCAAATTCGGGGTGTTTGGCAGTATCTTGTTCGCAGTTTGTCTGCAGTTTGACAATTCTCAACTTCCGATGTTCATGTACACATACGGTATCGGTAGAGTCTGCTCGGGTCCAAATTCAAAGCTGTCTTGGCATTTACCTTTCGAGAAGTTGATTTCGTCGTTCCGGATGTCGCTTTTCCGTCTTTCAGGAACAGTTAAATCTGAGCCGGTTGGCGCAAAGTTAAGCCATCCGAATCGCTGGCTTATCTTAATGAATTTAGTGAAACTCGACCGGGCGTAACGCAGTATTGGCGGATGGATCCCCTGCTCGAGCTACGTCGGGAAGGGAAACATCAACCAGCTAACAACAACGGCAACGCCCAGAAAAGACAGGAAAACGAAAACACCGTAGCGGAGCTGTTCTCGTGGCTGTGTCTTGTTGATCAGCGCAAAAACGACGGATACGATCAGTGCGAAGAGGAACAACGAGCTGAAGTGGGACATTGTCATGGCTTTCGCCCCTGGGCAATGTCGAAGGCATCGAGCACGATGAGGTAGTTCAGCAGCCCGGACACCCAGAGATATGTGCTCCCGTAGTCGTAGCTGGGATTGGGCAGAAACCCGACGCCGAGCCCCAACTGTTGAGCGATGACGTAGGGTATGCCGACGCCGACGTTGGCGACGAAAGCAAATATGTGTAAGGGTTGTTCGGGCGCGATATCGTAGAGACGTCCCTGCATCGCCAAGCCCAGGGCAAACATCGCCAGAACCGATACTGTGAACGCAATTGCCCTTCCCCAGCGGCCCAGAAACAGATGAGAGGCACCGGGAAAAAACCACCCTGTAGCACATATACCCAGTGTTGCGGCCATGTTCAACGGTTTGCCGGGCTTTGGCGGAGCTTTCGTTTCCGGGGCAGGTTCCGGTTGCTGCGGTTCTTTGGACATTGATTCAGGAACTGGGTTTTAGAACGCCCGCGAGTGTGTCCTCTGCGTGGCCGGCGTCCAAGCCTATAATCTCGAATTTTTTGTGTCTACTCTTTTCTCCGGCACGGAGGTGCACTGCTGAGCGCGATACCCCGAAAACGCTTGCCAGGTAAAGGATCGCAGCTTTGTTCGCCTTGCCGTCCCGCGCAGGCGCAGTGACTTTCAGTACGAGGGCTCCCTCTCTGCGTCCGGCGAAGGCTGTCCGTGAAGCGTTGGGAATTATCCGGATGTTGAGTGTCACGCTCGATCTCCAAACAAGGCGGTGCCCACACGGACCATTGTTGCGCCCTCTTCGATGGCAATCTCGAAGTCATGACTCATCCCCATAGATAGCTCCGGCAGCGCGAACTCATCAGCCTTGTGTCGCAATCGACGAAAGTAGGGACGGACGTCTTCGGCGTTTTCAAGAAGCGGAGGGATCGTCATCAGGCCTCGCAGTCGCAGTTTGTTCGACGCCTGGATGACATCAACCAACTGCTGGAGATTGGATTCGAGAACCCCCGTCTTGGAGTCCTCATCTTCCAATTTGACCTGAATCAGAACTCTCAATGGTTCGAGAGCGTACCGGTCCAGGCGTTGGGCAAGCCCAACGCTGTCCACGGAGTGAATGCAGGAGAACAAGCCGATTGCTTTCTTAGCTTTATTCGCCTGAAGATGACCGATGAGATGAGCCTGGACTTCGCGTCCATGGAGCGGGTGGAGTAGGGAAATCTTCTCCTCAGCCTCCTGCACCCGATTTTCACCGATATCGCTGAGTCCGCAATCAATCGCCTCCTGGATCCGTTCCACATCGACCCTCTTCGTGACACCGACGAGACGGATGGATGCTGGATCGCGGTCCGCTCTGCGGGCAGCGGCCCCGATGCGCTCCAGTAGATGGTTATAATTTTCAGCGACCCGGCTCATCATTCTCTCCCAACTTCGTCTTGCTGCCCCGAACCAGACACTGGCGTGTGACTGAAGATGGACATCAGGATGGGAGTGCCCGCGAACCTGATTTCCCCCTTCCGGATGGGTCTCATTGTCGAAGATTTCCTGTGTAGAAGAGTGGGCGTCGACCCATTAAATCCGAACCCAACATGCATTGAGGCAAGTTAACTTTCTTACCATATTTGGTGCATAATTGCCTACTCATGCAGCGCTTGATCATCATTCACTACAGTGAATTGGGCCTCAAAAAGGGCAACCGGGATTATTTCGAGAAACGGCTATGCCGGAATATCGACAAGATACTGGTGAGGTGCGGGGTCGAAAAGGTCCGAAGAATTTCAGGCAGACTTCTCCTCAATCTTGAGATGGATTCTGCCATTGCCGAGATCAAATTCCGACTGGCTTTGGTCTTTGGGATCGCTTACTTTGGGGAAGGATGGATGGTCGATTGGGACATCGAAACGCTATCCGATTCCGTCTGGGATCTGATCGAAGACCACCAGTTTGATTCCTTCCGAATCGATACCCGGAGACCGGATAAACGCTTCCCATTGAGTTCAATGGAGGTGAACCGGCGGGTGGGCGCTTACGTTCAGGAACGCTCGGGTGCCCGAGTGGATCTGAATGCGGCCGAGTTGGTCTGTCGGATCGAGTTGGTCGAAGGTCGGGCGCTGATTTCGGCCGAACGGATCGAAGGACTCGGGGGTTTGCCAAGTCACACGGGTGGAAAGGTCGGGGTCCTTCTCTCCGGGGGCATCGATTCTCCGGTCGCCGCCTGGAAGATGATGCGGCGAGGATGCAGTGCATTTTTCATTCATTTCCACAGCTTTCCGCATACGAATAAAGAGTCCCAGGAGAAGGCCAAACTCGTTGCCGGAATTCTGGCTGCCCATCAACTCCAGTCTCGTATTTGTCTGGTGCCATTCGCCGACATTCAACGCAGAATCATGGTCGAGACGCCGCTCGAAACCCGCGTAATTCTGTATCGGCGTTATATGTTTCGGCTCGCCGAAGTACTGGCGAAACGGGAAACAGCCCGCGTGCTCGTTACCGGCGACAGCCTGGGGCAGGTGGCTTCTCAAACACTGGAAAACATCGATGTCATCAGCCGCTCTATATCGATGCCGGTGTTGCGTCCTCTGGTCGGCAGCGACAAGGAGGAAATAATCTCGATCGCGCGTCGGATCGGGACCTACGAGATTTCGATCCTGCCGGATCAGGACTGCTGTTCCCTTTTCGTGCCCAAGCACCCGGAGACGCGGGCAAACCTCAAGCGAATCGAACACATCGAACACAATCTGGATCTTTCGGTAGAAATCGAGGCCGCCCTGACGGCCTCTGAGGTTCTGGTACAATACCCGGCCTATGAAACCGGGGCTGTTCGTCAGCTTTGAAGGAATCGAAGGTTGTGGCAAAACCACACAGATTTCACAACTCTCAGCTGAGCTCACACGGCGGGAAGTGGCCCATACTGTAACCCGTGAACCCGGTGGCACGGCTGTTGGGGAGGGTATCCGGCGGATACTCCTCAACTCGGAAACGATTCATCTGACACCTGCATCCGAGCTCCTGCTCTTCTACGCTTCGCGCAGCCAGAACATCGAAGAAAAGATTCGTCCTGCGCTCGAGCGCGGAGAGGTTGTGATATGCGACCGTTATTTCGATGCGTCCCTGGCGTACCAAGGCTATGGCCGCGGTTTGCCCCTGGACTTCATCGACGGCCTGACCGACCTCGTCTGTGGGGGGAGCACACCAGAAATCACGATTCTGCTCGACATCGACACGAAAGCCGGTCTGACACGGGCCCGAGAGCGAAAC
Organism: Terriglobia bacterium; assembly: GCA_965218085.1. GTDB lineage: Bacteria > Acidobacteriota > Terriglobia > 20CM-2-55-15 > 20CM-2-55-15. The sequence goes on from CBDCKF010000002.1 coordinate 3,876,210, forward strand.
AGTGCCCAGGCGGAAGACGAAGGCCGGTTCGAGGCTGAGGAACTGGCGTTCTACGAGAGGGTCCGACGCGGCTATTTGGAGCTTGCCGAGCGAAGTCCGGATCGGATCAAGGTTGTTTCGGCCGATGGAAGCGTCGCCGCAGTGCAGTCTGAGATTCGTCGAGTTCTGGAGTTAGACTGACATGAGCTTCGCTGATCCCTTTTTGGGCAATGATCGCGTCATTTCCCAACTGGAGAGCAAACTTGCCCAAGGCCGATTACCGCATGCCCTGATTTTCACGGGTCCCGAAGGCGTGGGCAAGCGCACCTGTGCGCTTCGAATAGCAAAAGCACTCCAATGTGAGAAACATGAATCCCCCGCGTGTGGCGCCTGTCCTCAGTGCCACAAAATCGAAAAGGGCCTTCACGCCGACGTCATCACGCTGACTCTCGAAGCGGATGCCAGTCAGATCAAGATCGAACAGATCCGTAAACTGAGATCGACGCTGGAATTCGAACCGCTGGAGGGCTCCGCGAAGATCTATTTGATCGACCCTGCTGAGCGCATGACGGCGGGTGCGGCCAATGCCCTGTTGAAAGCGCTCGAGGAGCCTCCGCCCACTACGTATTTTTTCCTCATCACAACAAATTCCCGGGAGCTGATGGCAACGATCCGGTCGAGGAGTCAGACCTACCAATTTTCTCCAGTACCGCTCGAAGAAATCCGGAAGGCCGGTATCGTCGACGAGCGCGTCGTCAGGTGGTCTCAGGGGAGCGTTGGTCGTGCACTGGAGACAGACACAGAGGAGTTGCTGTTGGAGCGCGAAATGCTTCTGAGTTTTTTGGAAACCGTAATGACGGCCCGAGCTGAAGGGCTCGTTGACCTAATCAGCGCGAGTGCGGAACTCGCGCGGTCAAAGGACGACTACCGTGACCGCATTCGAATCCTCGGAGTGCTTGTTTCGGACCTCATGTTTCTTGAAGTGGGGATGGATCACCGTCTTGTCAATGTGGACATCCGGGAGCGTTTGGAGAACCTTAAAAGCACGGTATCTTTGGACCGAATTGTCCAGGTTGGGGACTGCCTGAAGTTTATCGAATCGAACCTGAAATACTATGTGAACCGGCAGATGATGGCCGATCGACTTGCCCTGACTTTGAACCCATCAACCTCAGAATTTCTGAATGACAATCCTTGGGAATATCGATAAAATGTATTCAATAGGGTGAATGACATACCGTAGGTAACAGGAATCCGATTTCAAAAACTTTCCCTGTTTGACGGCCCGAGTTTAATGTACTCACAGCGGCAGGGTATGCCTGCCGTAGCGAGACCGGTCGGGTCAGGAAAATCGAAATAACTGCGGGAAGCCAGTGTCCGACCTTCCATTGAATACGAGAGCTTAGCGAGGAATGCGATGTCCAATCGGAAATTGATCCGTCCCAGCCTGTCAGAAGTGAAAGAGCAGATGACGGTCCGGCAAGTGAGGAGAAAACAGACTCCTGGCGACCAGACGAACGCTGAGAATTTTTATTACGTCAAACAGATGCAGAATCGGACACCCATGGTCCTGGTCTTAAAGGACGGCGAGCAGATTCACGGTGTAATCGAGTGGTACGACAAGGATTCCCTCAAAGTTCACCGCGCGTCGGAACCCAATCTTCTGATTCTCAAGCACAACATCAAATACATATATAAAGCCGACGAAGACGGCGACTGAACGCTAGCAGCCCGTGGCAGAAGCCTCGAGAGCCGCGTTTCGGCCAAACGGGGCTGGATTACAGGAGGAGGTGGCTTGGCGACGACCGGACGTCACGGCGACGCGACAATGCACATTCATCGGGAGGAGTCGGCGACAACGAAAACGGCCACGTTTCGCCGTAACCCTTCGGGCACAGGGGGGTTCGGGTCGCAGGCTTTGTCCGGCATCGACAAGGCTGGTCACGATGAAAAGACGGCGCCAGCGGCTTCGGTTATCAACCTCGGTGGCCGCTCCTCACTTCGCGCCTGCGACCGAAGACCCCTGCGCGCGGCCCTCGAGGCTTCTGCCAGGGGTTGCCAACTCGCCGTGATTATTTGATGAAAATCGGAATAACCGCCGGAGACCCAGCGGGTATCGGTCTGGAAATCATCCTGAAGTCGATCCCCCCTTTCCTGTCCCGTGCCGAGTGGGTGCTCTTTGGCGAAACGGCGGACTTCGAGGCCAACCTCCACCGCTTCGCGCCCGACCTGCCCTGGTCCCCAGTAACGAATCTGAAACGCATTCATACGGGACGTCTCTGGTTTTCGTCGACCGGAAATGGGGATCCTGTGGGCTGGGGTCAGGGCACGGCCGAGACGGGCCGCCGTGCGCTTAGAGCGCTGGAAGAAGCCGGCCAACACGCGAGATCGGGAGAATTGGTGGCTTTGGTCACGGCACCACTCAGTAAAGAACTCGTTGGCCCCGAATTTTCAGGACAAACAGGGTTTCTCAAAGAGCACTCCGGCTCAGCGCACGCCGTAATGTCATTTTTTACGGGAAGTTTTAAGGTCGTTCTGGCGACCACACATATTTCACTTCTCGACGCGATTTCATCGCTGTCGCGATCCTCCTACGTTGAAATCATCGGATTGATCGATTCAGAGTTCCAGCGTTACGAATACGATCGACCCCGGATCGCTGTTGCCGCAGTAAACCCGCATGCGGGCGAGGGAGGGATGTTCGGAACCGAGGATGACGACATCCTGAAACCCGCTGTCCTCGAGTGTGCAGCTGGCGGTATCCGGGTTTCCGGACCCTATCCTGCGGATAGTGTGTATCAGCGGGCTCATGCCGGGGATTTCGATATCGTGTTGGCTCCCTATCACGATCAGGGCTTGATTCCGGTGAAGTTGATCGCTCCCCGCTCTGCTGCCAACGTCACACTCGGTCTGCCCTATGTACGCACCTCGCCGGACCACGGCACTGCGTTCGCAATTGCCGGGAGGGGTACGGCGGAATCTGGAGGTATGGAAACAGCGTTCAACTGGGCCCTCGAACTGTCCGGCCGACTCGCCGGCACGAGAGCACTAGGACCGGCAGAGAGTGCAAAGACCGTAGATTTGTAGTTTGTGGTCGAGGACTTTAAAGCCAAGCCGGGCCGATGCCGAATCTTGAATTTCTTCGAGTTCGGCGTTAAGGAACTCGATCGATGCGCCACACGCGGTGCAGACCAGGTGGTCATGATGGGTGTGGTTGTAAAGGTGTTCGTAGCGCATCAGTCCATCCGCCAGGTCGATTTCTCTCGCCAACCCGGCCTGGACCAGCAGCTTCATTGTTCGGTACACGGTCGTGTAACCGATTCGTGCGTCTTCGCTACGGACCGATCGGTAAATATCTTCGACGCTGCGGTGGCCCTCGCCGGCCAGAAACGTTTCGAGGATGAGTTTACGGTGGGGAGTCTGCTTTAGCTTCTCTGCCGCTAAATATTCCTTAAAGACCTGCATTTCGGGCGAGATCTTTTTCATAGGATCAGGTTGGAGGCTGTGCTGCAGGGATTAGTTTGACAACGTCGTTATAGATTACGAAAACGATCAGCGTCAACAGGAAGACGAAGCTGACCTGGACAATCCGCTCCTTCATAGCCAGGCTCAAATCGTGTCGCGTGATTCCTTCGATGAGGAGCAAGAACATGACGCCGCCATCGAGTATCGGTATTGGCAGAAGGTTGATAACGCCCAGGTTGAGGCTGATCAAGGCCATGAAACGGACCAGCGGTGCAATACCCGCCTGCAAGGCTTGTCCAGAATAGTTCACGATGCCGATCGGACCGTCCAGCGATCGCATCGAAGTCTCTCGTCGTACCAGGCGTCCGAGTATTTCGAAGATCAGCAGGGCGTCGCCGGCGTTCGTTTGGACCGATCGCACAACCGAATCTACAAAACCGAGTTTGATCGTGATAGTGGGGAGCGTCGGGTACATGATCCCGATCATCCGTTGGCCATCCGCATTGACTTCCGGTCGTACTTCCAGATCCACACGCTGGGCTTCACAGGGATCTTCAACGTCCGCATCCACTGATACAGAGGATACGGACTCCACACTGCAGCGCAAAACTGTAACGGGCAGTACTTCGGCTTCGCTTGTTTGAATAATCTCGTTGATCGAGCGGTTGGATCTCAGTAGGTCGATATTGTCTACCGCTATGATCTCGTCGCCGGGCAGTAAGCCCCCGCGTTCAGCCGGCGAGTCTGCGCCGGAATACCCCTCAACTACGATGCGGTTTCGCGGAAACATGCCCGCGTACCCTGTCTCATTGCGAGGCCGACGTGCCGGTACGAGTGTGATATTGAGGCGCTCTCCATCCCGATCCAGCGTGGCTGGGATCTCTCTTTCCGGGCTCAGGATGACGTTGGTTTCGACCGCTTGCCATGTGGGGTTCAGTTCCCCGTCAAATTCGACGATCAGATCGCCGGGCTGAATGCCAGCGATCTCGGCCGGCGATCCTTCCTCAACGATGTCGACCCGTGCCTCGCCTTGCAGGAATTCCGGTACCGAGGTCCCGTACATGTACAGTCCAGCGAGTAGAGCCACCGCCAGAACGCCATTCATCGCCGGACCCGCAAAGGCAATCAGGAACCGTTGCCATTTGGGTTTCGCCATGAACTCGTTGGGATCCCCGGTGACTTCGTCTCCAGGGTTTTCCCCCGACATTTTGACGTACCCACCCAGTGGGAGGATGCTCAGCCGGTAGTCGGTTTCTCCGTATCGGAACCCGAACAGCCGTGGTCCAAAGCCGACCGAAAAGGTTTCGACGCGGACGTGAAAGAGCTTTGCCATCAAAAAATGGCCGCCCTCATGGATCACAATGATCACCCCAAGGACGATCAGGGCCCCAACAATACTGGATAAAAGCGTCGCCATCGTTGTCTGTCTCTATTGCCTAGGCAGGTCCGGATGATTCTATCATGGAAGCACAGGCACGCCCTTTACTAGCAGGTCTCTGCGGGTGATTCTACGCTCCCTCGCCTGATCGTTTTTCCGCTGTTATCTGACGCGCGTAGTCGCGCGCCCAACCGTCGGCAGCGAGAACGCGTGTAACAGTATCGGCGGGGCCCGGCTCGTGGGCATCGAGGACGGTCGCGATGACCCGGGTCACTTCGCTAAACGAAATACGGCGATCGAGGAATGCTTCGACTGCGACCTCGTCCGCAGCATTGAGGACGGCAGGAGCTGTACCGCCGATCTCGATCGCTCGGTACGCCATCGAGATTGCCGGAAATTTCGTTCGGTCCGGTTCTTGAAACTCGAGAGCGGGAAGAGCGGCCCAGTCCAGCGATGGCACAGGCGATACTTTTCGTTCTGGGTAGGTGAGCGCGTATTGGATCGGTCCCCGCATATCCGCGGTGCCAAATTGAGCCACAATCGAGCCATCGACAAATTCAACCATTGAATGGACGACGGACTGCGGGTGGATCAAGACATCGACCGACGAGGCCCGTATGTCAAAGAGCCACCGGGCCTCGATAATTTCGAAACCTTTGTTCATCAATGTCGCCGAGTCCACCGTAATGCGAGGTCCCATCTTCCAGGTCGGATGCTCCAGGGCCTCTTCCGGGGTCACATTCCCGAATTCGGAGATGGGTCGATTCAAGAACGGTCCACCCGAGGCCGTCAGGATCAGGCGGCGCACTTCCTGACTCTGGCCGGCGCGGAGACACTGGTCAATTGCATTGTGTTCGCTGTCGACCGGTAGAATGATCCCTCCATTTTCGTTCGCCGTTTTTCGCAAGAGCTCGCCGGCGATGACCATCGCTTCTTTGTTCGCAAGCGCAACCCGCTTCCCCGAGGTCAGGGCCGCATATGTTGGTTCCAAACCAGCCGCACCTACTGCAGCGGAAACGACGACATCGACGTCGGTAGCAGAAGCAAGCGAGCGCAGTCCCTCCGCACCGTCGAGAACTTGAGGCGCCTCGATGCCGAGCGCCGCGCACTCTTTACGAAAGGAATCCACCTGTGAGGAGTCGGCGAGGGCCACGGTGTGTGGCCGATAGCGGGCCGCCTGTTCGGCCAGAACTGTCACCGACTGGTTGGCAGCCAAGCCGACGACCTGAAGTTCGCCATCCAGGTAATCGACGACTTTCAGAGTGTTGCGGCCGACCGATCCTGTCGACCCTATGATCGCGATACGCTTCATTGATTCATTGGGCATTCATCGGGGCTTCATTGGAGTATCATTGGACAATAAGCAACAGTAAATAAAATACGGGGGCAGCGAAGAGAAGGCTGTCCACCCGATCCAGGACGCCTCCGTGCCCGGGCAGGCGATTTGATGAATCCTTGACTCCCACACTGCGCTTGAGCGCCGACTCACACAGATCACCGGCTTGCCCGACCAGTGCTGTGATTAACGATATGACGCCCAGCCAGATGTAGGGTGTGTCCAGCAATATTCCGCCAAGGCCGGAGCCGACCGCCAGACTCGCAACCGCTCCTGCGACGGCGCCTTCGACCGTCTTACTCGGGCTGATCCGGGGCGCCAAACGATGTCGTCCCCAAGCGCGCCCAACGTAGTAGGCGGCAGTGTCTCCGGCCCAGATTATTCCCAGGATCACAAATACCGCAGAGCGCTGCAAGAGGATAAGAAATCCAAGGAGCAAGCAGGTATAGACCAGTCCGGTGAGGCCGTTAGCGAGACGTCTCAGTAGCGCTCGTGGTGAATGCGAACCGAGTGCTGTTGCCGTCAGCAAAAGCCCGGCCAACATGAGCATTCCAAATGTCGATACGGGTGAGCCGATAAACGAGAGCGTGAGGCCGGCCCCAACAGGAAGAAACCAGTACCCTGGACGGCTCGTCCCCGGCTTCGAATCCCGCTTCATCCCTCCTAAGGCGCCCAGACCCATGAATTCATCCAGCGCCAGAGCGCCCACGAGTGCGACCAGTGAACCGAAGACCCAGTCCGATCCCCAATACGTTACGCCGAGCACCACAGGGAGGCCCGCCGCCGCCGTCAGCATACGCTTCATCGTGAAATGGGAATACCTACGCCACCGGCGCGCGCTGCCAATCCACCATAACGGCGTTCGCGTTTCTGAAACGCGATGACAGCCTCGTACAAATGCTGCCGGCGAAAATCGGGCCAGAGCGTATCTGTGACCCAAATCTCCGAGTAGGCGATCTGCCAGAGAAGGAAATTGCTGATTCGAAGTTCTCCGCTTGTCCGGATAAGCAGGTCAGGGTCGGGTAGGTCCGCTGTATAGAGTTTGCGGACCAGATCTTCTTCTTTGATGCCGTCGAGCAGGTCCGGATTCTGTTTGGCTTCAGCCAGGATCGAATTGACGGCGTGAATCAATTCTGCGCGTCCGCTGTAGTTGAGTGCTACGTTAAACCGAAGTCCCGTATTCGAGCGTGTTCGGTCGATAGCCGTCTCCAACTCTCGCTGAATCGTCGGATCCAATCCGAGGGTATCACCCAGTGTGTTGAAGCGAATATTGTTGCGATCGATGTTGTCGAGTTCCTTGTCGAGATACTCCCGGAGGAGGCGCATCAGCGTCTCGACTTCCCTTCTCGGACGCTTCCAGTTTTCTGTGGAAAATGCATACAGGGTGAGTGCCCCAATTCCAAGTTCAGCTGACGCTTCGAGAACATCGCGGACAGACTCGATTCCAGCGTGATGCCCGGCCACACGGGGGAGACTGCGCTGCTTCGCCCACCGTCCGTTTCCGTCCATGATTACAGCAATGTGAACAGGCAGCGCCTTGAGATCGATCAGGTGGCTCAGATCTTGTCCGACATCAGACATATAGGACTGTTATGTTACCACTTCGGCACCTTAGGGATGGAGCCGAGCGGGCTCAGATACGGCCTGAAATTCGGAAGGCGTTCGTCGGGACAGGTCAATACTCGACAGACACTAAATGGAGGCCCGTGGCGGGAGCAGTCTCGCCAGCGCGTTGCCTGTCTCTGGCTTCAAGAATTTGCGGAATTTCATCCGGATTGATTTTGCCCCGACCGACTTCGATCAGTGTTCCCACGATCGTGCGGACCATGTATTGGAGAAAACCGTTAGCGCGAATCCGAAAAACCCATTCCTCACTGCTCCGTTCCCACTCTGCTTCGTACACTTCCCGTGTGTGATTCTTCGCAGAGGTGGAGGCGGCGGAAAAGGATGTGAACTGATGTCGCCCAAGAAAATGACAGGTGGCTTGATCGATTTTGTCCGAGTCGAGATGCTGCCAAACGGAATGCACATACCGGGAGTGGAATGGGGATACCACCGGCAATCGCCACACGTGGTACGCGTACGTTTTGGCGCGAGCTGATGCCCGGGCGTGAAAATCGAGAGGCATTTCTTCCACGGACGTGATTCGGATCTCGGGGGGTAACAAGGCGTTCACACTGCGATGGAAAGCATCGGTGTCGATGGCCTTTTCGGTTAGAAAGTGCGCGACCTGTCCATGTGCATGTACTCCCGCATCGGTGCGTCCTGAGCCGTGGGTCGTGATCTCATGATCCAGAATCTGCCCGATTACCCGCTCCAACTCCCCTTGCAGCGTGGGGACGCCGGGTTGGAATTGCCATCCATGAAACGATGTACCGTCGTAGGCGAGGGTTAACTTGAGGTTGCGCATGCGAAAGAGGCGACACACTATACCATAACTAAATTGACCGCTTGCCGCAGGATCGATTTGCGGTGCGGACTAATAGTGTCCTCGGTTGGAAGTTCGTGATATAGGATTTCGCTCGGTCGTTCAATCAGACATCCTGTCCGAACGACCGGCGACCCTCGCCATCATCCTGATGGCGAGGCCAGTAGGGGTCGACGGAACGTTGAAGCAGTCCCAGGAACGACCCGCACCGGTCCGGCGGTGCGGGTGAACGGCATTCAGAATAAAGAGGCGGTAGCCGAGGCGTTGAGAGTGAGAAAATGATCGGATTGGGCCGTGATCCGGAAGGGGACGGTCACTTCAGCCGAGATAAACTCGCCAGGCCACAATGTCGCAAAAAGTGTCCCTCCCCTTCTTAGATCGGTCACGGAGCCCCTCCGCTTGTTCGGTATACTGCGATGGTGGATCTGGCTATCGCATTGTTGTTCGGTCTCTGTGTCGGGAGCTTCCTCAACGTTTGCATTGCCCGTATTCCCTTAGCCATCTCCATTGTCAGCCCAGGTTCCCGCTGCCCGAAATGCGAAACGCTTATAGCCGGGTACGACAATGTCCCCCTGCTGAGTTACGCACTCCTCGGTGGGCGGTGTCGGACGTGCAGGACTTCAATCTCTCTCCGATACCCCGGTGTGGAAGGATTGACCGGCATCATCAGTGTGTTGCTCGCCCATCAGCACGGCCTGAGTGTGTCATGGGCCGTTTACCTTGTTTTTTCGTCGTCAATGATCGTCCTGGTACTCATCGACCTGGATTACCGTATTCTTCCTGACGTAATTACCTTGAACGGGGTTTGGATCGGGATATTGGTAAGCCTCTACCTAGCTTTTCCCAGCCCGTTTGCCCAGCGGCTGTACGCCTTCGCCGGCATTGAGGTATCCAACCCATATGTCCTTGCCCTCACGGCGAGTCTGGCAGGCGCCGGGTTTGGTGGGGGGCTGCTCTGGTTTGTCAGGGAGGCTTTCTACAGGATCCGTGGTATAGAGGGGATGGGACTCGGAGACGTCAAGATGATGGCGATGGTGGGTGCATTCCTGGGCTTGCCTCTCACCTTACTGACCATTCTTCTGGGATCGATCCTCGGTTCCGTCATAGGGCTTGCCGTAATTCGCGTTTTCGGCAAAGGACGCGATTACGAACTCCCTTTTGGCACTTTCCTTGGTGGAGGTGCCATCGTTGCGGTTCTATATGGCAACGAACTCATTCGCATATATTTGGAAAACTTCTTCCCCCCAACTTCCTAGGATTATGTCGCCTAGAGTTTCTGAAGCGCGATGTCGCCCGGCTCGGCAGTCCTTAATTCGCTTGCCCTTTTCCTGCCCTTGACGTTTCATTTGAAGTTGGCACCAGTATTGTTCTTAGGACATACTTCGATAGGGACTAAAACTTAAGAACAGACGATCGGAACCAACTTTACGAATTTAGCGTTCGCCTACTATGACGGGTCGGGCACCAGCGTCTCGCCGACGAGGCTTGCTCTACGTTCCACAATCCGCCGGGTCGACCTGATAGTCGCAGCAGCAACTTCGGGAACCCTGTCGACTGGTTCAGTCGACTATTACGCGGTCACGCTGTCGGTCTATCCACGCAACCTTGCTGTTGTTTGAGAGTTTCGGGCCAAGCTCAACGCTTTATGCAGTGCGGTCTTAGCTACTTCAGGGTCGAAACCGTTTTCCCGAGTGTCTTGAATTAGAAGTTTTCCGCTTAACAGTATGTCCTGGTCCGATCCGACCATCTTCTTGCCCTGAACGCCTCTCCCACCGGTGAACCGTCCGGATGATGTACCGTAGCCGGATTCGACATTAATGATGGAAGGCTAAGGCCCATTCCGCTTTGTGCCCCAATGCAATGCCGCGATACCGCCCGTTAGATTCCGGTATTGGACGCGGTCAAATCCGACGGACGTGATCATTTGGGCGAGTTCCGGTTGGGATGGAAAGCGGCCGACGGAGTCGGGCAGGTACTGGTAGGGCCCCTGGATTCCAGAAATCCAAGCGCCCAGGCGGGGCAGGATGTGGCTGAAATAGAACGCGAATACTGATCGAAACACGGGCAATACAGGCCGCGAGAATTCCAGGATGACGAGGCTTCCGCCTGGGGCGAGAACGCGGAACATTTCGCGGAGTCCGTGTTCCATGACCTCAACGTTACGTAGACCGAACGCGATAGTCACGAAACGGAACGTACCCTTACGAAACGGCAGCGCTTGAGCATCCGCATCGGTCAGTTGGGTTGCCGACGGGTTCGGGCCCGTTCCGAGTTTTTTCTGTGCGTGGAGGAGCATCGGATGACAGAAGTCCGCACCGACGACTTGGAGGCCGAGTCGATCCTGGAGTTCGAGCATCAGATCGCCGGTGCCCGTGCAGAGGTCCAGGCAGTTGTCGTCCGGGGATGGTTCCATCGAGCGTAGGAGGCGGACCGTGCGGTGCCTCCAGTATCGGTCGACCTGAAAAGAAAGCAGCCGGTTCAGCAGATCGTAGCGATCGGCGATCGCTGCAAACATCCTTTGGACATCCGGCCCCGGTGGCGCCCGGTATGCGTTCATTGGGACAGGCTCCGGAGAACCGTACTGACAAGTTTCGTAGGAATGCCCGTCTCCACGACGACCGTGCCGACCCGGCGCGGTAGTACGAAATGAATGTTTCCGTCACGAATCTTCTTGTCGTGTCGCATCGACTTCATTATTTCCTTCACCGACAGCCGCGCGATTGAAGGCAAGGCTCCGATAGACCGGACAGCGTTGTCGATCCTGGAAGCTTCTTTCCCGCTGATTCGTCCCAACTGTTCTGCAATCCGTGTCGCTCCGATCATGCCGTGTCCGACAGCTTCGCCGTGCTTGATTCTGCGGTAATTCGATGCGGCTTCGATCGCATGACCCAGCGTGTGGCCAAAGTTCAAAATTCGGCGTAACCCACCTTCTTTTGAATCTTTCTCTACGACATCGGCTTTGATTCGCAGGCACCGGTAAACCAGATCCTCCAAAACCCCCGGATCTTTGTGCAGTATTTCCGGAAGGCGTCGTTCGAATTGAACAAACAAGTCGCGGTCACGGATGACGCCGTACTTAAGGGCTTCCCAGAGTCCACTCCGATACTCCCGCGGCGGAAGTGAAGCGAGCAGTCCCGGATCGGCGATGACCAGATGTGGCTGATGGAAGGTTCCGATGAGATTCTTGCCTGCTGAATGGTTTACGCCCGTCTTCCCTCCCACGCTGGAATCGACCTGGGCCAGAAGTGTGGTGGGTACCTGGACCACCGAAATACCTCGCAAGTAGACGGAAGCCGCAAACCCTGCGACGTCACCCACCACTCCGCCACCGAGCGCGATAACAGTTGATTGCCGGGTCAGTCCCAGTTCGAGCATGACATCGATTAACCGGCTCACTGTGCGGAGTGTCTTGGCGCGTTCCCCATCAGGAATAGTGACCACCGGGTTTCCGCCCAATGGCCTCTTTCCGACGTGGCTGAGCACCGGTTCCTGGGATACAACCATGAAGGGTGGATGGAGGCCAGCGTCGGCGAGGTGGGTCACAATATTTTCGTACGCACCTGTGCCCACGAGGATCCCGGAGTGTGACGCTTCGAGCTTCAAACGTATTTTCTTCATCACATAAAAGAAACGGGCGGCCTAAGCGGCCGCCCGTTCATAGATAATGTTCGGAATTGATCGATTACCTTTGCCGAGCTATTTCACCGCGCGCTCTTGCGGCCAGAATTCTGGCTTCAGGTATGAGTTCCAGTGCGGCCAGGATTTGCTCATCCCCCTCCAAGAGAACCCGGGCAGCCTCTGCCACTCCAAGACGGCTGTAGAAGATTTCGTATTTGATCTTCAGCGCAACGTAGTCCTTGTTTTCCACAACAGCAGCGTCAGTGATCTCGATGTCTCTTTCCCGGACGTGGGCAATGAAGTCTTCGATCATCTCATCCGACACTTCGAAGGAGGCGTCCACGTTGGGATAGTCTTGAAGGTAGTCCTGGGCAAAGGTGTAAAAGACGAAGCGGCTGTCCATAAGATCCTGGGAATCATTTAACTCTCCCATCGAAACCAGTTCATCGGGAGTGATGCCGCCCCCGCCATATACAACCCGGCCCAGGTCGGAGTACTCGATGTCGTCCTCGGAAGGAACGGCCGGTTCGCCGCTCTGGTTGTAATAGTCAAATTCGGAAATCGCAGAATAGTCCCGCTGGATCAACCGCCCGCTGGGTGTGTACCACTTTTGTGTCGTCAGTGCGAGGCCGGCCCGTTTGTTCAGTGGAAAGACGGACTGCACCAATCCTTTGCCAAAACTTGTTTCGCCGACGATGAGGCCCCTGTCGTGATCTTGAATAGCCCCGGCAACGATTTCAGATGCGCTGGCACTCTGGTGGTCGATGACGACTACGAGCGGGTACAGGTTGTCGTTGTTGTCCCGCTGAGACGCGTACGGACGGTTGGATCCGCTCGTCCGTCCGCGAGTTTCGACGATGGATTGATCTTTCTGGAGAAAGGTCTCCGAAACATCGATCGCCTGTTGGAGGAGCCCACCCGGATTCCCGCGCAGGTCTAAAATAAGACCGGTGAGCTCACCTTCTTTCAAGTCTCTGAGGGCGGCGCGCAACTCGGTGCCTGTGGTCTCCGCAAAGCTATCAAGTTTGATGTAGCCGATACCGTCCCGAATGTGAAACGCGCTGCTGATCGTAAATCTTGCGATTTCGTCGCGGACGATCGTGATTTCCAGGGGTTCGTCCACGCCCGGTCTCGCGATAGTCACGTCCACGGGTGTTCCCCTGGGTCCCTTCAATTTGCCAACAACTGAATTCAGATCAGACCCTTCCGTGGCCTCTCCATTCACATGGCTGATCACATCTCCCACCCGTAAGCCGACCTTTTCAGCGGGTGCACCGGGGAATGGTGGCGAAACGACCGTGACCTTGCCGAATCGGCTGCTAACAGTAATTCCCAGACCGAAGTAGCGCCCCTGCTGATCTTCCCTGAGTCGTGTAAAATCGGAAGGCGTAAAGAACTTCGAATGCGGATCCAGCGTCCGTAGCATGCCGTCGATCGCCCCGTAAACAGCGGTCTCCGGGTTCACCTCCGTCGCGTGATTCTCCTCAACCAGGCTCAGCAACGCGGTAAAGGTTTTGAGCGCGTCATCCAGTTCTTCCTCTACTTCTTCAACTCGTGCCCTGGCTTCGAGTTGCGTACCGTAGAGACTTCCGAACAGCGCAGCCGCAGTTAGAAGTGCGGTCCAGAAAAGTATTGTCCCGGATGATCTTAGCTTCATGAGAAGTGGACCCCTTTCGAATCGAGTGTGGGAATTATAACAAAAGGAGACAGCCAAATTCGAGGAACAAATCCTTTGTTTTGTGAGGATCACGGCGGGAGGTCGACCGTTTGTTCGAGAAACTTTCAGTTTGACGCCATTTCACGCCTGCCGCTATGATGAAATGATCTTTTAACTGGAGGAACGTTTCATGGGCCAACTTGGTTTTCAGGAGCTCCTTGTAATCTTCATCATTGCGCTCCTCGTATTCGGTCCAAAAAAGCTGCCTGAGCTCGGAAAATCGTTGGGTAAGGGGCTCCGTGAATTCAAGCGCGCGACCAACGAGTTGAAAGCAACATGGGACGACAATTTGAAGGACGCCGAGAACGAAATCTCAAGTACGGCCAAGGATTTTCGGGATATCCAGAAGGATGTCGATACGACGATGAACGAAGCAGCCGAACCCGATCCGGCTGCACCTGCTTCGCCGACGCCCCCGGAATCGGATCAGGGCATGCCGGCTCCATCGGAGACTCCCTCGCAGAAACCCTCATAGATGGCCGTAACACCGCCAGTAGAAACCGAGCGACCGGTGCTTTCTGGAGAGATGTCGTTTCTCGACCATCTCGAGGAGTTGCGGCAGCGTATTTTCAGAATACTGATCGCAGTTGCAGTTACTTTCGTTGTGTGCTGGGCCTTTGTCGACCAGATATATCGAGTTATCGCGTTTCCGATTCTTGAAGCGCTCGGGGACCAGCCGCTCGTATTCATCAGTCCCACTCAACCATTCAATCTCTTTGTGAAGGTGTCCTTCGTAGCGTCTCTTTTTCTCGCATCGCCATTCATTCTTGCGCAACTCTGGCTTTTCATTGCGCCGGGCATGTATCGGCACGAGCGTCGCTGGGCGATCCCCTTCGTACTCTCGGGAAGCCTCCTGGCCATGATCGGTGCCCTTTTCGGCTACTTTATCGCCTTTCCCTTCGCCCTGGATTTTCTGATCAATTGGGGTGAACGCGCCGGTTTGCAGGCGATGATCGACGCGACCCGCTATTTCGACCTGTTTCTCACTATTGAAGTCGGCCTGGCCGTCATCTTTCAAATACCTCCCGTGATTTTCGTGTTGAGTCGTGTCGGATTGGTATCGGCCGGTTTCCTCTTACGGAATACGAAATACGCGGTACTGATCGCTTTCGTTGTCGCAGCCATCATCACACCGACTGCAGATATTCCGAACATGATGATCATGGCAGGTCCCATGATCCTGCTCTATCTCGTTGGCGTCATTGTTGCTTTCGTCTTTGGCAAACGCCCATAAGACTTGCCCTCGCCACGGGGGCTACATAGAAATATCCCCTAAAATATGTTCGGTTCCTGGCCGAAAGTGTCTGCTGAGGCTGCCGGATTTCAGGGCGCGGCTTGCGCGTCGATGTCGGGAAGCGCGTGATAGAGAACGTCTCCGATGACTTTAAGGCTATCCGCGCTGGTCTTGTCCAGCGTGTCACCCGGCGAATGCCAGTACGGGTAGGAGAAATCGATCAAGTCGATGGCATCGATGCCGGCCCTAAGGTAGGGCACGTGATCATCGTCGATCAAAGAAGGCGTGTTCCCGAAGTACTCGCCGTATCCGAGGCGATTCGCCCTATCCCAGATCAGAGTCTTCAACCAGCCGCTTGAAGCCGCCTCCGGAAGCACCTCCAAGTCCCTGTCTCCGATCATGTCGACGAGAACCAGGGCCTTCAGGTCCTGAAGGGCCCCTTCTTCAAAGCGGCGCGCGATATCGTAACGACTGCCATAGACGCTGTCGGTTGGAGTCCAATCCAGGACGGCCTCCTCACCGTCGAAAAATATGAACTCGAGGTCGTGTTCGAGATCCAGGCCCGCCGTTATTCGGGCCAGCTCAAGGACTACGGCCGTGCTGGAGCCACCATCATTCGCCCCCAAGAAGCTGAAATCGAATCGCTTCGTGTCGTAATGGCCGGCAACGGCGATCGCTCCGTTTCCGGCCTCCCCTCGGCGGATGGCTCTAACGTTGGCCATATCGATCTCTCCGATCGGCGTCTGTGCGACAAACATGTCGAGTTGAGGGTCGAGTCCGGCGTTTTCCAGCTCCGAGACGATATAGTCCCGGGTCCTCGCCAGATTTTCACTACCGGAAGGCCGCGCTCCAAAAGCGACGACCGTCTCCAGGTCGCTGAAGGAACGCGCCGCATCGAACGGAGATTCGGGGAAACCGCCTGCACCTGTGCCGGACCCCCGTTCCTGAAATCCGAACGTGAGGGCAACGACGACGGCCGGAGCGGCGAATCCCAGTAATAATCGTTTGTTTTTGGACATCAGACCTCTTGAACTCATGAAACACAATAACCCGTTTACAGAGGGATGTCATGGTCCGGATGATAGGATTAAGAGTAACAGCGACGATTAAACATACGTTGTGAGGTGCATCATGGCCGAGAAAAAGGCTGAGACTGTTGGATTGTTTATAACGGGTGCTCTCCTGGGGGTCGCGATCGGATTTCTCTACGCTCCCCAGAGTGGCTCTCGCACGCGAAAGCAGATCCGAAAACAAGCCCGGCGCAGTATCGAACACCTGGATGAATTGCAGGACGATATCCGATCACAGGTTACCGGTTGGGTGCAAGACGTGAGCGACGCCGTTGACGAGGGACTGCATCAGGGCCGTCGGATCACGCTGGCGGGACAGGAAAAAGTCCTGGGTGCCTTCGACGACGCAAAACACTATGTTGATGAAGGCCGAACGCGTATCGAGCGGCTCATGGGGCCTGAGGAGTAACCTGGCCGGGAATCGAAGACCGAAGCCCCCGGCCCTGGCACCGCCTGAGTGAGTGCGTTAAGGAATGGACGGTAAGGGGATCGAACCCTCGACCTCGGCATTGCGAACGCCGCGCTCTCCCAACTGAGCTAACCGCCCCTTCGGATCTCAGGGGCAGATCCCTCGAAAAATTAAAGCACCTGGATGAACAACTGTCAATTTAGGGGCCGGATACTTGAGAATCGATCGGGCGGTATGAACCGCCCTTGCCCTGGTAAATCGAACGCCTCCTCGATACCGATGCGATATATTTTCATGGTTGTGCAGGGCGCAGCCTTTGCTCTCCTGTTGACCGGACCGATCCAGGCCCAGGTGCCGGAGTTCACGCTCAATGTCAACGTAGACCTGGTGGAACTCAGCGTCACGGTGCTTGACGAAAGCGACCGCCACGTTACCGGGCTGGAAGCCGTCAATTTCGAGATCTTTGAAGATTCGGTGCAGCAAGATGTTTCCCTATTCCTGCACGAGGATCGTCCGGTGAGCCTCGGCATTGTTGTCGACAATAGCCGCAGCATGGAACGCAAGAAGGAGCGTGTGGATACGGCCGCAATTTCCTTCATGAGGTTGAGCAATCCTCAGGACGAAGCCTTTCTTGTTCACTTTGACGACAGCGTGCGGCTGGCCGAGGACTTCACGTCCGACATCAATGTTCTCGAGGACACCTTGGAAACGATCAGTCCATACGGCCAGACCTCTCTGTTTGACGCGATCATGACAGCGCTGGAAAAAATCAAAGAGGGGAGATATGACCAGAAAGCCATTCTTCTGGTCAGCGACGGGGCGGACAATTCCAGCGAGGCGGTCTTCGAGCAAGTATTGGAGAACGTGCGTCAGTCTGCGGCCGCCTTCTATACGATCGGCGTCTTAAATGATTCCGCTGCGGGCCAGGAAGCGCGCATCGCCTTGGAGGCACTGGCGGATGCAAGCGGAGGACGGGCCTTCTTCCCTCAGACGGTTAACGAGATTCCGGCGCTGACCGAGAACATCGCCCGCGAGTTGCGGGAACTCTACACCTTGGGATACATACCCACGAATGCAGGCCGCGACGGCAGTTGGCGGTCCGTGCGCGTCTACGTCCCCACGCCTCCGGAAACGCCGCGCTTCCAGGTCAACTACCGGCACGGCTACTACGCCCCCGATCAGTAGCAGCCCGTGGCAGAAGACGCGCCGGCAGCCGCGGATCAACGTTGTTTACAATTCCGTCAGTATGAGGGGTCCATCGGGTGTGACGGCCACGGTGTGTTCGAAATGAGCGGAAGGCTGTTCGTCCAGAGTCACGACGGTCCACCCGTCGTCCAGGACTTTAACTTTTTCGGTCCCGAGATTGATCATCGGCTCCAGAGCAAGGACCAAACCGACTTTTATCTTGGGGCCCCGGCCGTTCTGGACGTAATTCAGGACCGGAGGATCTTCATGTAGCGCTCTTCCGATTCCATGTCCGCAAAATTCCCGTACGATCCCATAGTTGTGGGGTTCGACCGTTTGCTGAATCGCTGCTGAAATATCGGACAAATAATTTCCGGCCCGTGCTTGCTCGATCCCGCGATATAAGGATTCCCGGGTCACCCGCATCAGCTCAGTTACTTCATGGGGAACGTCGCCGATCGGCACTGTCATGGCGTGGTCTCCGACGAAACCGTCATAGGTGATTCCGAAGTCGATACCGATAATGTCACCGGTCTTGAGAACGTTCCGCTTCGAAGGGATGCCGTGAACCACCTCGTGGTTGAGCGAGGTGCACAGCGATGCTGGAAATCCACGATAACCTTTGAACGTCGGCGTTCCCTTCCGCTTGATCGCCTCTTCCTCCGCGATCCTGTCCAGGTCGTAGGTCGAAACACCATCGACACAGTTCTCACGGACGATTGAAAGTATCTCGGCGTTGATTGCCGCCGGCACTTTCATTCGCTCGATCTCTTGGAGTGTTTTGAGTTGAATCATTTCAAACGTTGCCACGAGGCCATGTACCGACCCTGATTCTAACAAGGTATAATCATCCTCACAATGGAGGAGATCGCGCGATGGAAAAGCAGCTTGAGGGCAAGACGGTACTGCTGATCGTTCCGCCCACTCAGTTTAGGGAAGAGGAAGTATTTGAGCCGAAGCGAATCCTCGAAAAGGCAGGGGCGGATGTCGTCGTGGCTTCGACCACCTCACGAACCTGCCATGGAACCCGGGAGGGTGTCATCGACGCTACCGTGGCGGTTGAGGAAGCGAATACCGAATCCTTTGACGCCGTTGTCTTGGCAGGCGGTCTCTCGGTTCCGGAATACTTCTGGAAAGACCAAAAACTCGCTGAATTCGTTACAGCGATGTCGGAGGCGGGAAAGCTGGTAGCCGCAATCTCTCTTTCTACCGTAGTATTGGCCAAGGCCAAACTGCTTGAAGGCCGCGAAGCCACCGTGTACTACCTGCCCGAAGCACTGGATGAGCTCAAGAACGGCGGAGCGACCTACGTCGAAAAAAAACTCATCGTCGACGGCAATCTGGTGATGGCGGAAGGGCCGGGCGCGGTCGGTTCCTTTACGGACGCCATCGTCACCGTACTGGCGGCGCCTAATTAACAGTACCCGAATGTGCCGGTGTCTGCATCGTCAGCACGCTAAAGGTATGCTCCCGCACCAGATTACCTGACAGATAGATCTGGAGGATGTAGCTTCCGGGTTCGTCAAATGTGACATTCGTAAAGAAGGTGATGTTGTCGGCAGGCCCGGGATTGGCAATCGCAAACTGCCCGGGCGCGGAGCGAACAGTTTCCTTCCGGTGTGGATTAAGAATTCGGACTTCCGTCTGGAATTCCCCCTGACCCTCCCAGTGATTGACGACAGCGAACTTGATCACTGCTGCAGGAAACTTGGGCACATACACGTTCTGGAACACTCCCATCAGGGATAATTTATTGCCGGCTTCCAGCCGGACGTCATCACAAAGGATCGAGTAGGCAAGCGTTGCTGAATCCATTAAACCCCTCTTGATGCGGTCCCGCCTCCGCCTACCCCCGAATTTGATTCCAGGGTCAGCCGATCCAGCAAGCGTCGGTGAATGTAATCAAAGCTACCGTTAGACATGATGACTATCCGGTCTCCGGGCCGGGCGCGGGTGGCGACAAAATCGATTATCTCTTGAGATGAACTCATCGCATGGGCTTCGGTCCCATACTGGCTCGATTCACCGGCCACCCGCTTTGGGGATAACACGCCATCCGGCTTGATATGCGCCGGGGAGTACACCGGGGCGACGAGAACCACGTCGGCGATGCCAAGAGCGCGTGCGAACTCGCTTTCGAATAGTCGGCGCCGGGATGTCTGGGAACGCGGCTCGAAGACGGCCCATATGCGGGCTTCGGGGAACTGGCCCCGAACGCCTTTGAGTGTTTCGCGAACTGCTGTCGGGTGATGGGCGAAATCATCGTAGACCGTCACGCCGGAGACCTCTCCGCGGATTTCGAGGCGTCGCCGAACGTTCTTGAACGTTCGAAGAGCCGCGGCTGTTTCCTCTTTCGAAAGCTCTAATCGTTCGGCGACGACGATCGCGCTCAAGGCGTTGGCGACATTGAATTCTCCAATAAGAGGCGTCCAGACCGTATGCCAGAAACCACCGTCCTTAAGCACATCGAAGCGCGTTCCCTCGTCTTCGCGAGTGATGTTCCGTGTGGTCCAGTCACCGGTTTCAAGGCCGAATGTCTGTACTGGCGCGGGTGCATCGTTCAGCAGATTCTCGACGGCGGGACTCTCCGCTCCGGCAATGATCAATCCGGAGCGTGGCACGATGTTGATCAACCGTCTAAACGACAGCTGGATGGCTTCGAGATCCGCATAGATATCGGCGTGATCGAACTCTATGTTCTTGATCAAAGCGATGTGCGGGAGGTAGTGGAGGAACTTGGGCCCTTTATCAAAGAAGGCGGTGTCGTATTCGTCGCCCTCGACTACAAAATCAGGTCCCGAGCCCAGCCGATAGCTGCTGGAAAAGTTCTCGGCAACTCCCCCCACGAGGAAAGACGGATCCCGCCCCGCAGAGTGAAGCATCCACGCCAGTAGTGCCGTCGTCGTAGTCTTGCCATGGGTGCCCGCGACCACAGTCGATCTGCGGCCCCGGATGAAGAATTCCTTAAGAGTTTCGGCCATAGAGGTATAGCGAAGTCCCGTATCAAGGACGTATTCAATTTCGGGATTTCCTCTCGACAGTGCATTGCCGACCACAACCAGGTCCGGCGCGGCGTCTCTTATGTGTGTTTCGGAAAAACCCTCAAACACGGGAATCCCCAGACTTTCCAGAAACGTCGACATCGGGGGGTAAACGGCTTGGTCGGAACCGGAAACACTATAGCCGGTCGTGGCCAGCATTCCGGCCAGAGAGGCCATGGCAGTTCCGCAGATTCCTGAGAGAAAGACCTTTTGGATATTCTCTTGCACGCTTAGCTTCTGTTATCGATCAACGGCGGATTCCAGCAGTTTGAATCGTGCGTTGCCTTCGAGCGATAGTTGAGCCGGTACTCCGAAGGGTAAGATGACATTGGGTTTAGAGGAGTGACCGGTTGGAAATCCGAAAAGAACAGGCACATCCAGGTCTCGAAGCGCATCACGGAAGACTTCCTCAATCGTGTAATTCTGGTCCGGGTGCTGTGTGCACCCCAACATCTCACCCACGACGCAGCCCCGAATTTGGTCAAGTTTCCCCGACTGCCGGAGGTGGGTCAGCATTCGGTCCACCTGGTAGGGACGGCAGTTTGCATCCTCCAGAACCAGAATCGCATCGCTCGTGTCAATCTCCCACGGTGTTCCCAGCGTCGAGACCACGAGCGAGAGACAGCCCCCGGTCAGCAGTCCTTCAGCGCTGCCGTCGTGTAGAACGCTGCACCCGTCGATCGGAAAATCGACGGCCTCGCCGTCCACCAGCATCCGAATCAGCAGCCGCTGGTCATAGGCCCCATCCCCTTTTCGCAAGGATGTCGCGACCATTGGGCCATGAAAGCCAACCACCCCGGCTTTCTGGAAGGCCGCAAGCAGCATTGTCACATCGCTGGAACCGCAGAAGATTTTGGGATGGGAACGTATTTCGGATTCGCTGATGAGCGGCAACAAATGTCCGCTTCCGTAGCCCCCGCGGGCACAGAAAATTGCGCTGACCGTGTCATCCAGCAACATTGACCGCAGCTCTTCCGTCCTCCGGGTCGCTGAGCCGGCAGTGTAGCGATCCAGTTCGAGAATACCCCTTGCCACCCGTGTCTTGAAGCCCAGAGATTTCAACTCAAGCAGTCCGTCCTCGAGCATTTCGGCTTTGAGATTGCTCCCAGGGGCGATCACCCCGATGGTATCGCCGGGTCGGAGCGCGCGTGGTTTGCTTCGGTTCGGGCTCGGCATTTCTAACTTACGTACGCCGTGTGTCCCAGGCGTCAGGATTTACGAGGTTTGCGGGGCGGTTTCCCTTTAAGCCGGACAGGAGGTTCTGGCCCGCCATCATGCACATGCGCAGCCGCGTTTCATGGGAACTGCTTGCTATATGCGGTGCGAGCACGACGTTATCAAGAGCCATCAATCCCTCCGCAAGCACGGGTTCCCTCTCATACACGTCGAGTCCGGCACCGGCTATCACATCGGCCGCAAGAGCGCGGACCAGCGCGCTTTCGTCAACCACGGGACCGCGTGACGTATTGACCAGGATCGCGGTGGGTTTCATAGAGCGAAGCGCGTCTTCGTTAATCAGGTGGCGTGTGCTATCGAGTAAGGGGACATGGAGGCTGAGGAAATCGGACTCGCGAAGAATCGCGTCCAGGGCGACGGACTCCGCTTCGAGATCCGCCGCTACTTTAGCCGGGACAGGATGGGGATCGTAATAAAGCACCCGCATTCCAAAGCCTCGGGCTCTCCGTGCAACGGCTTGTCCGATTCTTCCCAGGCCAACGATTCCCAGAATCTTGCCGAATATATCGTGGCCCAGAAGCATGCGAGGCCCCCAGGCTTCAAACTTGCCTTCCTTCACGAATCGGTCCGCTTCAACGATCCGGCGGGCTGTGGCCAGCATCAGCGTCCACGCAAAGTCAGCGGTGGTCTCCGTAAGCACACCGGGAGTATTCGTGACTAGAATGCCCCGTTCTGTCGCGCCCCTGATGTTTATGTTGTCAAAACCCACCGCGAAATTTGCGACGACCTTCAACTTTGGACATCGGTCCATAAGCTCCGGACTGATGGAGTCGGTGATGAGCGCGAGGACGCCATCCACATCCTGAACTCGGCCTTCCAATTCGTCGGGAGCAAGGACCCGATCGGTCGGATTTCCGTCCACCTGAACATGATTTTTCAGGAAAGCAACCGCTTCGTCAAAAACCCGGCGGGTTATGAAGACCTTTCGAGACACTGAAAATACTCCAAACCAAGCGTGGTGGACCTTAAGTGATCCGGACCTTCAAAATAGGCCATGTCGCTCCGTCGTCCGGCTCACAGCGCTTGACGGAGTCAAGCGTATGCTATAATCCGTAGCTTTGTCGAACCTGATTGGTAATAGGAGTTGGATGGAATGAATCGTGTCTCACTTCTCGCTGTAGCCTTACTGTTCCTGAGCGCCTGCGGTGCTCCTGAGGAAACCGAGTCCACCGAGCCCGAACGTGTTGTCACCTTTTTCGAAGGTGGACGGGCAATACTTGGCAATGGAAGCGAAGCTATTGAGGACGTCGCTTTCGTCGTGGACGACGGAATCGTAACCGCGATCGGTCCGCTGGCTGAAGTTGAGCATCCTCCAGGCGCCGAACGCTACGACTTGTCTGATCACACCGCGATTCCTTTCTTGCACAACATGCACGGGCACGTGGGCTACCTCGACCGCTTTGGCGAAATGTCCGCGGCCCAGTACACGCGTGACAACGTCCTTATCGATCTCGACCGGTACCTCTATTACGGCATTGGCACGGTAGCCGTCCTTGGCTCCGACCGCGATGACACGGCCATCCAGATCCGTGATCAGCAGCAGAGCGGCGCCTTGAACACGGCGCGTCTGATGACTGCGGGTCGCGGCATTACTGCGAGAAACGGTTTCCCATCGCGGATCGAGCCCTTATCGGATGTGCCCTACCAGGTCGCAAGCGAGGATGAAGCCCGTGCTGCAGTTCAGGAGTTGGCTGCTCAGGGCGTCGACTTTGTAAAAGTCTGGGTGGACGATGACCGACGCGTTTCAGGTCAGGTCTACCGATTCGGGCAGCTGACGAATCAGTATTCCACCGTTACCAAGCTGAGCCCGGCGCTCTATGGAGTGATCATCGACGAGGCGCATCAGAACAATCTGAGGGTCGTGGCTCACGTCAGATATCTCGCCGACGCCAAGGGTCTGGTTGACGCAGGCATCGACGGCTTGGTCCACAGCATTCGCGATCGCGCGGTCGACGATGCACTGATTCAGGCGATGCTCGAAAACGACGTTTTTTACGTACCTACCCTGACCGGACATCAATCGACCTTCATCTACGCTGACGAACCGGCATGGCTGAGGGAAGGTTCTCTGCGCGAAAGCGTGTCCGGAGCGATCATCGGTCGGCTGTCAAGCCGGGGAATTGTGGGGACGATGCGGCAAGATCCGAACCTCACGATATTGCGTGGGGAATTCGATACGGCAATGGAAAACTTCAAAGCGCTCTTCGATGCCGGTGTCGCTGTGGGGCTTGGAACCGATTCCGGCGGAACCCACAGATTCCCCGGATTCTTCGAACATCGGGAGTTGGAATTGATGGTCGAGGCTGGATTGACCCCTCTTCAGGCAATCACGATCGGCACTCAGAGCTCGGGTCAACTTCTGGGACTGGAAGGCACGGGCACTCTAGAAGTGGGGATGAGGGGAGACTTCATCATCGTTCCCGGCGATCCGATAGCCGATGTCACCGCAACCCGTAACATTGCTGAGGTGTTTCAGGGCGGTGTCGAGGTCGAACGATCGACCATGATGACCACATTCACCACGGGCAACTAACAGATCCTGATACAGAGAGATGAGCGGGGTGCCCCATTCCAGCGGCGGGCGCCCTCACTTCTCGGCAGATTCGATAGAAACAGTCTATCCTTCCGCTTCATCCCATTTTACGGTTGAATTTTTCGTTCCTAGTTGCCGAAACAGGCGGTCGTCCACGGTCCTGTCATTCGGACGACCCGAAATGAACCCGCGATAGCAAGCCGCAGTAGAGGACATCCCCATGGCAGAGTACAAGCGAACAGCTCTTTCCGATCTGCAGCTTTCCCAGGGAGCGCGAGTGGTTTCTTTTGGCGGATGGAAAATGCCGGTGGAGTACAGCGGGATTTCGAAGGAGCATCACGCCGTCCGCACGGGGGTTGGCCTTTTCGACGTCAGCCATATGGGAGAATTCTTCGTGCGGGGTCCGGAATCTCTTGATTTCTTGCAACAGGTCACGACGAACGACGTGGCCCGACTCTCCGATGGCGCAGCCCAATATACGACGATGACCTCTGAAGAAGGTACGGTCGTCGATGATTTGCTCCTATACCGTATGGCTCCCGACCAGTACATGATGGTCGTCAACGCCTCTAATACAGATTCCGATTTCCACTGGTTGCAGGCCAATAATAATTTCGATTCACGATTAGAAAACGTCAGTGACCAAACGACTCTCCTTGCGATTCAGGGCCCCCGCGCCGAGGAAACGCTGCAGCCGCTGACCGAAGCGGACTTGTCCACCGTCTCGTCATTTCGTTTTGTTCAGACTCGAGTTGCGGAAGCTGGAGGCATTCTCTCCAGAACCGGATACACCGGCGAGGATGGTTTCGAATTCTACTTCTCGAACTTAGATGCCCACGCGGTATGGGAAGCGCTCCTCGACGCGGGCAAGCCGTTTGGGATTCTGCCTGCGGGTTTAGGGGCCCGTAACACCCTACGCCTGGAAGCCGGATTGTTGCTTCACGGGAACGATATGGATCGGACGACAACGCCCATCGAAGCTGGTATAGGATGGGTCGTCAAACTTGAAAAAGGAGATTTCGTGGGACGTGAGGCCCTCGTTCGACAGGCAGAAGGCGGCATCACCCGAAAGCTGGTCGGCTTCCAGATGCTGGGACCCCGTATTGCGCGTGATGGCTACCCGGTGCTTGTTGACGGCCAAACAGTGGGCCGAGTTACCAGCGGGGGCCCATCTATTACCTTGAAGATGAATATCGGTTTGGCGTATCTTCCCGTCGAACACGCAGCCGATGGAACGCGGCTTCAAGTACAGATACGCAAGGGTGTCAGCGAAGCCGAGATCGTTCCCACGCCATTCTACAAAAGGAGAATGTCGATATGAACCCAGAAGATTTGCTCTATTCAAAGGAACACGAATGGGTTCTTGTCGAAGAGGAAATCGCAACCGTCGGCATCACCTCGCACGCAGAACAGGAGTTGGGAGAGGTTGTCTATGTCGAGCTGCCGAAAGTCGGAGATTCATTCGACGCCAACGAAACATTTGGTACGGTCGAATCCGTCAAGGCGGTATCCGAACTCTTCATGCCAGTGTCCGGTGAGGTGGTCGAGGTTAACGAAGAACTCGACGGCTCCCCCGAACTTGTAAACGAAGATGCCTATGGGCAAGGGTGGATGATCCGCGTTCGTATCGGTGATCGATCGGAACTCAAGAACCTGATTTCATCCGACGAATATGCGGAGTACACCTCCGGATCTGACCGGAAACCTGAGGAGTAGTCCTTGCGTTACATTCCGAATTCTCCGACCGGCAGGGAGGAAATGCTGGGCGAAATCGGAGTTGATTCGATCGAAGAGCTATTTGCAGGCATTCCCGATAATTTAATGCTGAAACGTGTTCTCGATGTTCCCCCGGCAATGACAGAACCGGAATTGCTGGATTTCTTCGATGCCGCTGCACGGCGTAACCGTACAACTGCCCGAACCTTTCTCGGGGCAGGCGTCTATCCCCATCACATCCCTGTCGTCGTCGATGCGTTGATTTCCAGATCTGAGTTTTTCACGGCCTACACCCCCTATCAGGCTGAAATCGCCCAGGGCACTCTTCAGGCGATTTTTGAATTTCAAACTTACATCACGCAACTGACAGGCATGGAGGTCGCCAACGCATCCCTCTACGACGGGAGCACAGCGTTGGTCGAAGCCGTGCTGATGGCTCAACGAATCCGCCGAAGAAGGCGCTTCCTTATCGCGCGATCGGTGCATCCGGAGTATCGGCAAGTCATCGACACTTACATGAAGAGACTTGGAGTACGCTTCGACACGATTGAGTTTTCCGATAGCGGACAGGTCGATATGGACAAGATGGAGTCAGCCATCGACTCCGACGTCGCGGGCGTCATCATACAATCTCCCAACTTCTTCGGAGGCATCGAGGACGTGGGCGCCGTATCGGAGTTGGCGCACCGCCACGGAGCTCTATCGATCATCAATGTCTGTGAAGCGATGTCGTTCGGACTCCTGGCTCCGCCCGGATCCTCAGACAGGGACGAAATGTCTGCTGACGTTGTTGTGGGTGAGGCTCAGTCATTGGGAATTCCGATGAATTTCGGAGGGCCGCACCTGGGATTTATCGCTACCCGCCAGGATTTCGTGAGGCAGTTGCCCGGTCGGCTCGTTGGTATGGGACACGACGCCGACGGCCGACGGGGCTTTGTTTTGACCCTGGCGACCCGGGAGCAACATATTCGCCGGGAAAAAGCGACTTCAAATATCTGTACGAACCAATCGCTGTGTGCACTGATGACCACCGTCTACCTGGCACTCGTGGGTCCAACTGGGTTTCGGGATCTCGCCACTCAGAACGTGCAAAAGAGCGCATACCTCATGAATGAAATTGCCGACAATACCCCCCACGAAATCCAGTTTCACGGCCCGCGTTTCAACGAGTTCGTAGTCAGACTCGTTGGGGATCCTGCTGCCTTATTGTCGCGATTGGGGAAATCCGGATTCGTTCCGGGTCTGCACCTGGGCCGCTTCTATCCCGAGTTCGGGAACTCTTGGCTCGTCTGTGCGACAGAAGTGCACCGCAAGGAAGACATGGATGCGCTCGTAGTAGGCATGGCTTGATGAAGAGAGCGGATAGAGCAGGGTCGCACATCAGTTTGAACGAACCGCTCCTCTTTGAAGAGAGTTCAGCGGGTCGGCGGGCGTTCGACCTTCCCGCTCTCGATATCCCTGAACGGGACCTTGACACGCTGATCCCGCCCGATTTGTGCCGTAAAGATCTCGACGGTATGCCGGAGCTCGGTGAAAGCGACGTCGTGCGTCACTTCACACGCCTGTCTACATGGAACTACAGCATCGACCTGGGTCTGTATCCGCTGGGTTCGTGCACGATGAAGTACAACCCCCGAATCAACGAATGCGTCGCCCGGATGAGAGGCTTTACGGCGGCTCATCCCTACATGCCCCCGGAGTTGGTCCAAGGCGCTCTGCATATCCAAAAAACCCTTGAAGACTGTCTGGTCGAAATCACGGGCATGCAAGCCGTCACATTACAACCGGCCGCCGGAGCCCACGGTGAGTTGACGGGCCTCCTGCTGATCCGGGCCTATCACGAGGCCCAGGGAAGGCCCCGGAAAACGATCCTCGTGCCGGATTCGGCGCACGGAACGAATCCGGCCAGTGTCGCGATATCTGGGTATGAGGCTCGAAGAGTTCAGAGCGGCGCCGATGGAACTCTCGACCTGGCACACCTGGAAACTCTCGTCGATGAAGACGTGGCCGGCATCATGATTACGAATCCCAACACCTTGGGGATTTTTGAAAGCGAAATCGAAACAGTCACTGCCTTATTGCACGCCAAAGGCGCATTGGTTTACATGGACGGCGCGAACCTGAACGCCATAATGGGGGTAACTCGCCCGGGAGATTTTGGCGTTGATGTATTACATCTCAACCTTCACAAGACGTTTACGACACCTCATGGAGGAGGCGGTCCGGGAAGCGGACCGGTTGTGGTAGGGGCGCGGTTGGAGCCGTATCTTCCGAATCCAGTACTCGCAAGACATGCGGACGGCACTTATGGCTTTGATCTGGACCGCCCTCAGTCGATCGGAAGGGTCAAGGCGTTCACCGGCCAGTTCGGCATGCATGTGCGCGCCCTGGCCTATATCCTGGCCAACGGAGGCGAAGGACTTCGTGAAGTATCGGAAACAGCGGTTCTGAATGCCAACTATATTCGGAAGAAGCTGGAAGGCCGATATCACTTGCCCTACCGGGAGCGATCTCTACACGAGGTTGTCTTCTCAGACCGCCTTCAGAAAAAGAACGGTGTGCAGGTTGGAGATATCGGAAAGAGGCTAATGGACTACGGATTCCACCCGCCTACGATCTCGTTTCCATTGATCGTGCCCGGCGCCATCATGATTGAACCGACGGAAACCGAGAGCAGGCAGGAGTTGGATGCGTTCATTGAAGCGATGCTTCAGATTGCCGATGAAGTGGAGACAGACGCCGGGAAGGTCAAGACGGCTCCCCACAACACACGCCTGGCACGAATCGACGAGGCCGCTGCGGCACGCAAGCCTGTTCTTCGGTGGCAACCGAACCAAGTGGAGAAATGAACGGGTATTGAATCTCCAACATCGAGCCTCTTCCCGCCTGCCGGTCGACGACACTCCGAATCACGCCCGCCGTGCCGGCCTGTAGCCATTTGACTTTTTGAAGCCTTAGAAGAGAGAGTAGGCAGGCGTTCCGCTGGACGTGCGTTTAGGAGAACCCAGTGCCCAGATCACAGTCGGACGGACGGTTATTGCCCCTGCTGGTAGTTTTGTTTATCGGCAGCGGGTGTGCGGCACTGATCTACGAAGTGGTCTGGTTTCAGCTGCTGTCGCTCGTCATTGGCGCATCATCGGTTTCGCTTGGAGTGCTGTTAGGTACCTTTATGGGCGGGATGTGTCTGGGAAGTCTGCTTCTTCCCCGACTGATTTCCCCCAAGTACCATCCTTTACGCGTCTACGCATTCATGGAATTGGGCATCGGCGTGATTGGCGCCATCATTCTGTATGCGATGCCTCTTATCGGCGGAGTTTATAGTGCGTGGGCGGGATCCGGACCTTTGGGCATGTCGCTGAGGGCGCTTGTAGCGGCGATCTGTCTCCTGCCGCCCACAATCCTGATGGGCGCCACGCTCCCCGCAATTGCACGTTGGATCGAAACGACCCCTCGAGGCGTCTCCTGGCTTGGCTTCTTTTACGGCGGTAATATCGGTGGCGCCGTTGTCGGGAGCTTGCTGGCCGGTTTCTATTTGTTGCGTATCTACGACGTGGCGGTGGCAACCTTTGTCGCATTGACTATCAACTTCGCTGTGGCCGGATTGAGTTTGATCATTGCCAAGCTGACCCCTTATGAAGCGATTCCCTCACTTGAGCTGGGCCCCGCTGGAGCCGGGGCCGACCGGGCCGTATATGTGACGATCGCACTGTCAGGAATGACGGCCCTGGCTGCCGAGGTTATCTGGACGCGTCATCTATCCATTCTGTTTGGGGCTACTGTTTACACCTTTGCGCTCATACTGGCCGTCTTTCTGATGGGGCTCGGAATGGGCAGCAGCGCCGGATCTCTCGCGGGCCGGATGCTCAAGTCCCCAAGGGTGGCTCTGGGTGTATGTCAGTTTCTTCTCTGCGCCGGAATGGCCTGGGCGGCGTATTCCATCTCCGAATTCCTGCCGTACTGGCCTCTCGACGTGACGATCGAGTCGGGTCCGTGGGTCACGCTTCCATTGGATCTCATCCGGGCTGTCTGGACCCTGCTGCCTCCCGCCATGCTTTGGGGAGCGAGTTTTCCGCTGGCGCTGGCAGTTGCAGCCGGGCAGAGCCGCGATCCCGGGCGCCTGGTCGGCGGACTCTACGCGGCCAACACGGTGGGGGCGATTGTCGGATCCCTGGGGGCGAGTTTGATACTCGT
This sequence comes from Terriglobia bacterium, assembly GCA_965218085.1. GTDB lineage: Bacteria > Acidobacteriota > Terriglobia > 20CM-2-55-15 > 20CM-2-55-15. Next base: position 3,906,746 of record CBDCKF010000002.1, read on the forward strand.
CGTTGCTATCGGAAGCCAGCATGCGCAACAGCTCTTGATTTTCGCCTCTGCAGTGTCCGCATTGCTGATGCTGGGCCCGATACGTGGATCCCGGATTCAGGGAGCCCCCGTCGTTTTTCGGAAACTTGCGGCCACGGTAATCGCAGGTCTCGTGGTTGTCGGACTGATCGCCAGCGTGCCGGCCATTCCCGGTGAGTTCGTGGCCTACGGCCGTTTCTTGCCCACCCGCGGTGCGGGCACCGAGGTGATCTACATGGGTGAAAGTCTGACGGCATCGGTGGCCGTGACGCGCCACCCGAGCGGCATTCTCAATTATCACAACGCGGGTAAGGTCCAGGCCTCGAGCTACGTGCCTGACATGCGGCTCCAACGTATGCTCGGGCATATGGTCACCCTGGCTCCGGAGAACAACGACTCCTTCCTTGTGATCGGTCTGGGGGCCGGTGTGACCGCCGGCGCCGTCAGCATTGATCCTCAGGCCGAACGCGTGGTCATCGCCGAGATCGAGCCGCTCGTTCCCGAAGTGATTTCCGAGCATTTCGGAGAGCACAACTTCGAAGTCGTCGATAATCCGAAGGTCGATATCCATATCGATGACGGGCGCCACTTTTTGTTGACGACGGACGAGAAGTTCGACGGGATAACCTCCGATCCCCTCGATCCCTGGGTCAAAGGTGCGGCCGCGCTTTACACAGAAGAGTTCTGGCGACTGGTCAAGTCGCGTCTCAATCCGGGAGGCGTCGTGACCGTGTTCGTCCAACTTTACGAAAGCACGGAAGAAGCGGTGAAGAGTGAAGTCGCCACGTTTTTGGAAGTTTTTCCGAACGGTGCGGTTTTCGCGAATACTATCGATGGCCAGGGATATGACGTGGTCCTGTTTGGAGGGGCGGATCCTTCGTTCTCGATCGATATTGGGCGGATGGAAAACCGTCTGGAGAGTCCGGAGTACGCGCAGGTGCTCGCATCGTTGCGCGAAGTCGGGTTCGCCTCCGTCGTCAATCTGCTGGGGACCTACTCAGGTCAAAGCGGCGACCTATCGGGATGGCTCGAAGGCGCACCCATCAATCGGGACCGCAATCTCCGTTTGCAGTATTTGGCCGGAATGGGATTGAACCTGTACCAGGCCGATAGCATCTTTAGAAACATGGTGGCCGGGGGCGTGCGCTTTCCCGAGCAATTGTTTGCCGGCCCTGCGGTGTCGTTAGAGGAGTTGGAGCGAATCGTTCGGCTTCGAGTCGGCCCCTGATTTCAGAGTCTCTTGACTGTTAATTCTCAAAATATCCGCATTTCCGTCAGTGCTGGCCTTCCACCCACACTTCGCCGTCGTCGAAATGCTCCTTCTTCCAAATCGGAACAGTTTTTTTGAGGCGGTCGATCGCGTAGTGACAGGCGTCGAATGCGGCCCGGCGATGGGCCGATGTCACGATCACAGCTACGGACGCTTCACCGATCTCCAAACGGCCCAGGCGATGAACGATGCCGATGGAATCAATTTCCCAGATGCTGCGGACGAGCTGACCGATTTCCTCCAGTTTCTTCAGGGCCATTCCTTCGTAAGCTTCATAGATCAGGAATTGGGTCGGCTTCCCTTTCGATTGATTTCTAACCACGCCCTCAAACACACAGATCGCGCCATCCTCGTCGCGCAATAAGTCGCGGGAAAGTTTCGCGGCATCGATAGGGTCATGAGTGATTTCGTAGAACTCGTGCGGATTGGAGTGTTTCAAAGAGTTACCCGACACTTCACCCCCACTCACGGGTGGAAATATCGCGATCTCATCCCCATCTCGCAGGGTGTGGGATCGGTCAGCGTACTCTTCGTTTACCGCTGTCAGAAGGAGAGAGCGGTAGTCCTTGAGCCTGGGATAACTCGATTCGAGTTGTTCAAGAATCTCACCCAATGCTGTGTCGTCGCCGACATCGAGGGCCAGCTTTCTGGAACCTACGATATCCGCCAGTGACGCAAAGAATAGAACGTTGATCCGCACTCGACTCCTCGGAATTTAAGAGGACGCTGAAACATTGTGTCGCAGCACTTGAAAGTGATCAGCAACCCGGATTTTAGCGGGCAACTGACGCGTTCGGCCCGAATTGGATTGGATGATATCACAACGTGATAAACTCATATTCCCCATGAGATACGCGGTTTTTGCAGCACTGATAACGGCTCTCCTCCTCACGGTGAACGGCTGTGGTCCCGGCTTGTCGGCCCGCAACGCACGTTCCCAGATTGCACGCCTCAGCGAGGCCGACCTTGTACCTTCCGACGTTGCCATCGAGCGGATCGTCACGCAGAGCGGAGACCGTATGATCGCCGAGACCACCGTCAAGATGGCGTTTCAATTCGAGCGCGGAAAAGACGGCGAGTGGCAGATCGTGTCGGCGCGGATGGGTGACCGTCAGTGGGTCGATGTGGGGACGTTCATTGAAGCTCTGGAGTCGCAGTTTAAGCAGCAAACGTCTGATGCGATGGAGCGCCTGGCGCTCGCCGTGGATGCATACCGGGATGAAAACGGCAGTCTCCCTGAAATCTCGCCGGACGATTATGTGTCCGATGTCTTACACCCTCTCTTCATGCCGGACTTGATCCGGGACGATGCCTGGGGCAGTTCTATTCGCTACGAAACTGCTAACGGAAGTTATCAACTCCGATCGTCCGGGCCTGATGGTGTGGCGGGCAACGCGGACGACATCCTGGTCAACCCCGCATCCAACTGAGCGGAGAAACGATCCTTCCGACGTGCTAGTATTAGCTTCATATGGCGATTCGTAAAGTTGCGGAGGCTGCACTGCCGACGAAGTTCGGGACATTCCGAATATTCGGTTTCGAGGACAAGCCCGGCAACGAAAGCATCGTTGCCCTGGTCATGGGCAGCCCTTGGAACCAGCCCTCACCGCTGGTCCGCATCCACTCCCAATGTCTTACCGGTGAGAATTTTTCGTCCTCTCGCTGCGACTGTGGCGACCAGCTCGAGGTTGCCCTTCAGAGAATTTCCGAAGAAGGTGAAGGCATCCTAATTTATCAGCTGGCCGAGGGCCGGGGAATTGGACTGATGAACAAACTGCTGGCCTACGAATTGCAGGACTCCGGACACGACACGGTCGAAGCCAACCACCAGTTGGGATTTGAAGCTGACGTGCGTTCCTACACGCTCTGTGCGGCGGTTTTGAACGAGTTCGATGTCCGAAGAATCCGGCTGATGTCCAACAACCCGCGCAAGCTCGAAGCCCTGGAAAGGGCCGGCATCGAACAGATCGAGCGCGTGTCTATCGAAATCACGCCTTCAAACACGACCGAGCATTATCTACGGACGAAAAAAGACAAGCTCGGGCACTTGTTGCGCGAAGTTTAGCAGCCCGAGGTGAAAGTCGATTCCGTTTCGCACCGTGACCCGAGCGATTGGCCAATCGGAGAAGATTTCGCTCGGTCGTTCAATCGGACATCCTGTCCGAACGACCGGCGACCCTCGCCATCTTCCTGATGGCGAGGCCTATAGGGAGCGACGAAACGTTGCAGCGGTCCCTAGAACGACCCGCACCGGTCCGACGGTGCGGGTGAACCGCTTTCAGCGTAAAGACGCGGTAGCCGAGGCGTTTAGTGTAAGAAGATGATCGGTTCTGACCGTGAAGAAACTAGTGGCCTGTAACAGAGGTATCGCTAGCGGCGTTCGGGCGGAACGGCACCGGATTCTAGGCGCGACGAAGGAGGCAATGCTCTTTCATTGTGAGTGAGGAGCAACAACGAAGACGGTGCCATTCCGCCCGAACCCCTTGGGCCGATGGGGGTTGGGGTCGATCTCTTTGTCGCTCGTCGGTCACGATGAAAAAGCATCGGTCCCTCCTCGCTCCTCGACCTCGACAGCAAGACCCATCGGCGCCACTGGCGATACCTCTGTTACAGGCCACTAGTAAGCAACGAACTTTTGGCTCAGGACACGGGTTCCCTACCGTAAAAACAAAAAATTCGATTCTTTCACCAGGAGATATCTTTGAGGCGCTGTGCGATAGTTCCGGCGCGAGATTCGAGATCCGAGGAATCGATTTCCACGCGCCTCCCGTCCAGAAAAGTAGCCACGATATTCTTCCGGTTCGCCGAATAGACCAGCGTCTCTATGGGGTCGTAGACGGGTTGATGCGCCGGGTCATCCAGGCTGACGACCGCGAAGTCAGCCAGCTTGCCAGGCTCAAGGCTGCCGACGTCTTTTTCCATTCCCAGTGCATGTGCTCCTCCCAGAGTCGCCAGATGGAGCGCCTCTCGTGCGCCAATCGCCGTGGGGTCGCCTGATCGCGTTCTCTGCAGAAACGCGGCTGTACGCATCTCTTCAAACATGTCGACGGCGTTGTTGCTGGCCACGCTGTCGGTTCCGAGACCGACAGGGATTTCTGCTGCAAGAAACTGGGTCAACGGTGCGATCCGGTGGCCAAATTTCAGGTTCGATTTCGGACAATGGGCAACTCCAACACCGTTTTCCTTGAGCCGTCCGATATCTTCTGCATCGCTATCTATGGCATGAATCACAAGGGTTTCGGGACCCAGCACGCTCAGGCTGTCGAGATAGGCGACGGGACTCATTCCGCGAGCTGACACGGGAATGCCCCGGCCTTTCAAAAACTCGGCAAAGGGGCCCGTGCCATTGCGAACAAATTCTCCTTCGGCGTCCGATTCCGCCAGATGGACGGCGACCGGGAGATTTTCTCTCGCTGCAAACCTTCCAACCTGTTGATACAAGCTGGCTGATACGGTGTAGGGCGCATGGGGAGAAACCCCGACCCGGCACGTGGGTGATTCCTGGCTGCGAAACGTGTCGACCTTTTGTTCGAGGGCTTCAAGCGCATCTGAAGCGCTTTCATCAGCCGGACCGAAAACTTCCTGATAGGCCACGCCTCGCAGGCCGAATCGGGTCATGGCCGACCAGCCGGCTCCGGCATCGGTCACTTCGCCGAGGGTTGTCACTCCGGCCCGTAGGCACTCCACCGCACCCAGTTCGGCTGAGATTTTAAGGTCTTCGTCAGTCAGATGATCGTACTTGGTGCGCGTGAGGCGACGAATCCATTCGAAAAAGGGAAGGTTTTCGAGGAATCCCCGCAAGACGGTGAGTTCCAGATGGATGTGGGTATTGACGAAGCCCGGCAATAGGGCACAACCGTCGAAAGACTCCACGGAAATTCCGTCCGGAACCGTTGGGACCACATCCACAATCCGGGATCCATCAATCAGGATGGCGCCATCGGGAACCGGAGGGCTTGTGACAGGACAGATCCAATCCGCTCGAATGGCCTTAATGCGGGACATGTGCATGAGCGCCGGGTCTACTTGCCTTTCTTCTTGGCCTGTCGCCAGAGAGCTTCCATTTCTTCAAGGGACCATTCGGAACTGGGTTTACCCGCACCAACCAGCGCCCGTTCCACATATTCAAAGCGAGACCGGAATTTTCGATTGGCAATTTTGAGGGCCGACTCGCTGTCTAATTCCAAAAATCGTGCGATGTTGACCAGAACAAAGAAGGTGTCACCCAGTTCGCTCTCGATGGCATCACGACGGAATGCACCACCTGTTCGCGATATCTCATCACGCAGTTCCTGTATTTCTTCCTGAAGTTTCTCAAAAACGGCATCGATCTCAGGCCAATCAAAACCCACACGGGCCACGCGGGAAGAAATCTTGTGTGCTTCGTGCAGTGCGGGAAGTTTCTGCGGAATCCCGTCAAGCAGTGCCGGCGGATCCCCAGAGGCGTCGGTGGCCTTCTCCTGATTCTTGATGGCTTCCCATTTGTCCACTACCTCACGTGCACTGGTGGCTTCCTCATCCCCAAAGACGTGAGGGTGCCGCCGAATCAGCTTTTCCGAAATGCCGTCGATGACATCACCAATGTGAAATCGACCCAGTTCTTCACCCATGCGCGCGTGGAAGACGACTTGCAAAAGAAGATCTCCGAGTTCTTCGGCCAGACCGTGATAGTCCTCCGCATCGATCGCTTCGAGAACCTCATAGACCTCTTCAACAAGCATCGGTTTCAGAGACTTGAAATCCTGTTCGCGGTCCCAGGGACAGCCTTCAGGCCCTCTCAACTTGGCCATAATCTGAACCAGTCCTTCAAACTTGCCGCCCGTCATCCTGCCTCCTCAGTAAAATTGGTTATTATAACGGGTTGGTATTGCAGCCTGCAGAGTGCAGCTCCTGGCCGGCTGGGGATCTAACCATCCCCGGAGCGTATTGTTGATGAAAATTATTCATTCTTTATCCGAAGCGGATTCGTCCGTTCCGAGCGTCGTGACCGTGGGGAATTTCGACGGTGTCCATCGGGGCCACCAGGCGATATTGTCAGTGGTTTGTGAGCAAGCCTCGGAACTGGGCGTTCAGTCCGCGGCCATCACTTTTGAACCGCACCCGCTCACCTGTCTCGCGCCGAACCGGGCTCCGACGCCGATTTCAACCCTTGAACAGAAGACGTGTCTTATCGAGGCGGCCGGCATCGATGTTTTCCTGATTCAGAAATTCACTGAAGAGTTCTCCCACTTGCTTGCCGAAGCCTTCATCGACCGTTACTTCGTTAGAGGATTGAACGCCCAGGCATTGTGCGTTGGCGACAATTTTCGCTTTGGACACCAGCACCGGGGCGATATCCACACACTGCGTGCTTCGAAACGCGACTTCGAAGTCGTCGAGGTACCCGCCGTCATCGTCGGAGACAGGCCCGTCAGCAGTTCACGCCTCAGAGGCCAGATCGAGGAAGGGCGTGTACGGGAAGCGCGCCGCTTGCTCGGCCGCTGCTACGAGGTTCAGGGCGGGATCGTCAGCGGACTGGGCCGCGGTCGGAAGGTTACGGTACCCACACTCAACCTCGATCCCGACAACAAGCTCCTTCCGGCGGATGGTGTTTATCTGACCCGGATCGCGGTGGAGGACGAGGCCTGGGCCGACGCCCTGACCAATGTGGGAGTTCGCCCCACATTTTCAGAAACCGAGCGCATTGTCGAAACTCACCTGCTCAACCGGATTCCGCCGGAGGGTGCCGGGCGCGCGCGGCTCCGTTTTATTGCACGGCTGCGCGACGAACAGAGATTTGAGAGCGCGGACGCCTTGCGCGAACAAATCGAATGTGACCGCTCCCATGCGGAAAAATTCTTTAGGCGCTTTGTGCGTGTCCGGCAGGGAGAAGCCCTGGAGTGCGCTCCACAGAATCCGGGATGAGGGATGACATCGAGATCGAGGTGTTCTCCCGACCCGATTGCCACCTATGTGATATCGCGTTAGAAATCATCGCAAACCTTCAACAGCGCTATCCTCTGATGTTGAAGGTGACCAACGTTGAAACAGACCCGCAGCTTGAAGAAAAATACGGGAGCCAGGTGCCAGTGGTCTGCATTGGCAGGCACACAATGTTCAAATACCCGTTTAAGCCGGCGGAGTTGGAAAGCGAGATGAACCGATTGTGGAACCCGTAGACATCCTCACGATTGCCGCCCACTCCGATGATGTGGAGCTGACCAGCGGGGGTACGCTGCTCAAGATGGTGGATCAGGGTTACTCGATTGGAATCCTGGATTTGACCGAGGGCGAGATGGGAACGCGGGGTACGCCAGAAATCAGAGCTGAGGAAGCGGAAGCCGCCCGCTCGGTACTCGGCGCCCGCTTTCGGACCCGAATGAACCTTGGGGATTCCCGGCTGACCGCCTCGATCGAAAACAGGATGGCTGTGGCACAGGAGATCCGGAACTGCCGCCCGAGGACTGTAATCCTGCCCTACTGGGAGGCCCGTCACCCCGATCACTACACCACGGCGACTTTGGGGTATGAGGCCTGTTACGCGGCTGGACTCAAGCAGGCGGATCTGGAGGGAGATCCACACCGTCCCCACAAAATCCTGTATGCGACGATCTACTTTGATGTGAACCCGTCGTTTGCCGTCGATATCAGCCCGTACTTTGAGCGAAAGCTGGAAGCGATCAATTGTTTCGCCTCTCAATTCCATGGAGATATGACGGAGATCGAAAAGCTGTTCCCCGCCTGGGCCCGACTGATCGACCGCATTCGGACACAGTGCCGATTTTATGGGCACCAACTGGGTGTGGACTACGCTGAACCCTATGTAGTCAAAGAACTTGTGGCGATCGACGACGTCGTCGAGATGCCCGTGGCGTCGGTTTGAACGCGGTCTTGACGGAAATACTTCGGGAGGCTTTAAACCCGGAACCGGTAATCTGGTCTGCATTAATTATGAAATTCGAGTAGAAGAACATGATTAAGCTTCTTCCAAACTTGAGTTTCCAACGTCCAAATACCTTGACACCGCCAAAGGCCGGTCATTACGATGAGTAAACCTGTTTCCTGGAGAACCGCACCATGATCGAAAAGCTGATCCGGTTGACGATGGCCGCAGTCTTCTTGGTCGTGACAACTGCCAATCCGGCGCTTGCTCAGGACAGACCCAAGAACGGGGACATCGAGAACATTGGAAACCGCGACATCAATGACGGGTTCTTTAGTTGGAACTTCACCTCCCTTGAAAAGGAAATTGCTCTGGGGCGCGGTATGGCGGCCGAGCTGGAACGCCAGGTTCGCCTGGTTGACGATCCGGTAATCAACGAGTACGTCAATCGCGTCGGACAGAATCTGGTTCGCAACTCCGACGCCCAGGTGCCCTTCACATTCAAAGTCATCGAAGACGACACGATCAACGCGCTGGCTCTGCCCGGCGGATTCGTCTTCGTCAACACGGGCGTTATTTTGAGTGCCGATGAGGAGGCCGAATTGGCGGGTGTGCTGTCCCACGAGATTGCCCATGTTACGGCACGCCACGGCACCGAAAACCAGACCAAGGGCCAGATCATCAACTGGGCCACGATCCCGTTGATCTTCCTCGGTGGTGTCGCTGGATTCGGCATTCGTCAGGCCGCGGGCTTCGCCATTCCGGCACAGTTCATGAAGTTCAACCGTAGCGCGGAAGAAGAAGCCGATTTTCTGGGGAGCCAGTACGCCTACAAGACTGGATATGATCCGAACGCCGCCGTGACATTCTTCGAAAAGATGCAGGCACGGGAGACGGCAAAACCCGGAACGATATCGTCGCTGTTTTCGTCGCATCCTCCCACGGAAGCCCGGATCGAAAAGACCCAGCGGAACATTGCACGGGTGTTGCCCGAGCGCGACCGGTATGTCCTGACGACGTCAGAATTTCTCGACGTCCAGCAGAAGCTGATCGATTACGAGAACCGGCGACCGGTTGATGAAGAGGACAATAGCCGCCCCAGCCTGAGACGGCGGACCTCGGCTTCCCCCGATAGTGGCGACGATAGGACTGAAGACGAAGAGATCATCACGAGTGGGGCGGAGGAGGACGAGCGGCCCCGACTGGAGCGCCGTGACAACGACGATCCCGATCGTGAACCGATCGAGGACGACCGCCCGGTCCTGAGACGACGTTCACGCGAATAAACGTAAGCCCAACGGAATAGAATTCGAAAAGGGTGGCCCACGCGGCCACCCTTTTCTGGTGGGAGTTCCTCCTCGGGAATGGGTATTGATACCAAGACCATCCAGCGGGTATCATCTCCACTTGTCTATGGGGTCGTAGTTCAGCTGGTTAGAACGCCGGCCTGTCACGCCGGAGGTCGCGAGTTCGAGTCTCGTCGGCCCCGTTTATTTGCTGTAACTTAGCCGGGGGTGACGCCCCGGCTTTTTGTTCTTCGGGTGCAGGGTGCCATAGGGATGCCACCAATCTAACGCTTGGCACGCGCGGCGATACGCAGCCCTTCATCGCTTTGGCCAAGGCGCTCAAGGCGCGGGGTCACGATGTTGTGCTGGGCCCACCGGAGAACTTCGAGTCTTCGATCGAAGACCATGGACTCGCGTATCTCTCCATCGGTGTCGATATGCGGACCTTCGTTCAGTCTCTCGAGGCGCGCAAAGTCATGCGCGGTGACGTTTTTGCCATGGCACGGATGTGGTCGAGGGTCATTGTCGGGTTAACGCGAAGATCGCTGGAAGCCATTTGGGAGATATCGTGCGAGGGCTTGTTTGGAAGAAGAAATCGCGTCTGTGCGCGTCCATCGTCGATAAAGAGCGTGCAATGAACGTGGCTGAAGATATAGCATTGAAAGGAACAGGAGAAAATTAAGATCCCACACCACTAACGAACGTCGCCACGGAGTTTAAAATGATCCCTTGCAAGCCCCGGTCATCGATTTTCGCTCGGAAAACGGCAGTGCTCACTATCTTTGCATTCTTGGCGACGATAGGAATTTTCACCGCTGGCGGGAGCCCGCAGCGATTAGAGCGAACACAAACTTTTGGAACAGACCGCCTCCTATCCCTGGAGCAGCTGCCGCAACCGAATGGGGCGTTCTACCCTTCGGTTCCGGCCGGCGCATCCATAAACCTGTCGGCGGCGTTCGAGCAATCGGCGGTGCCAGCAGGCGAGGGGACGGCTTCCCGGGATCCGCTCCGGGTGATCCGCGATCCTTACCCCAGCTTCAGCTCGGTGGCTGTCGACATGGAGCGCGGTGAAGTGGTGGCGGGCGACGAGAACCTGTTCCAAGTCCTGGTGTACGACCGGCTTGCGAACACTCCGCCCCAGGCGACGCTGACCGAACCCGTGCGAGTGATTGCGGGTGATCAGACGGGACTCGAATTTGTTTGCGGCATGCACCTGGATCAGACCACAGGAGATGTTTACATAATTAACGCTGATACCGCGGCGCAGATGCAAGTGTTTACCCGCTCACAGGAGGGCAATGTGCCGCCCTCGCGAGTGCTGAACACCGGCCACCGGATCAGAGGACGCGGCATCGCCGTCGATTCGGACAACAATGAACTCTTCCTTGCCAGCCAGCACAACGCCGCGCTGGCGGTTTTCCGCCTCGATGCCGAGGAGAACGAGCTGCCGATCCGCCTGCTCCAGGGCGATCGAACACGACTGGCCAACCCTCATGGGATTGCTTTCGACAGCCAGAGTGGCCTGCTCTACGTCAGCAACCATGGGCAGGTATCGAGTCGGCCGGTGCGGGCGGAGGTGGAAGACCGGGACGAGGTGCAGCCGAACGTCCCCCTGCCAAGAAGTATGGCGTTGCCGGGATCAGGCCGGTTCCAGCCGCCGTCGATCAACGTGTATCGCCGTACCGCCAGCGGCAACACACCGCCGCTACGCGTGATCGAAGGACCCAGGACGCAGTTGAATTGGCCTGCGGGCGTCGCGATCGACGAGCGCCGAGGCGAGCTGTATGTCGCCAACGACACCGGTAATTCGGTGCTGGTGTTCCGCGCGGATGCATCGGGCGACGTGGCGCCTATTCGCGTAATCGAGGGACCCAACACTAAATTGGATGCCCCCGGGGGCGTGTTCCTGGATACCCGGAACAACGAACTTTGGGTCTCCAACTACGGGAATCACTCGCTGACCGTTTTCGCTCTCACAGCGGACGGCGACACCGCACCGCTCCGGCTGATCAGAAGCGGACCGGCCGACAGCCGGGCGCTGATGATCGGCAATCCGGGCGCTGTGGCCTATGACACAAGACGGGAAGAGATTCTGGTGCCCAACTGAGTCGCCCATCCGCAGATTGCGGTATTCGCCAGGCTGGCGGATGGCACAAATGGAATGACTCGGAGGATTGAAGGACAGCAGACTCTTTTGACCCGGACCATGCACGCGATCCACTACAACGAAGTTCGTGACGAGATCGTGGCGCCAAATCAGTTCGCGCAGGCTATCCTGACCTTCCGCGCCTCGGCCGTTGGGGAGGAACCGCCGATCCGTGTCATACAGGGCGATCGCACCCAGCTGGAGGGATCGTCGGGCGTCGTGATCGACACCAAACACAACGAGATCATTACGGAGGGCAAAGTTTTCCCGATTGACGCGGACGGCAACGTCCCGCCGAGCCGAACGCTCGCGTACTCGGTGGATGCCGTCGACATGGACAACGATCTTTACATCGACGCGCGCGGAGGTAACGCAGGAACCCGGCTCATGATATACGACCGCAACTCCGACAGTGCCGAACCGCTGCGGGTCATCAGCGGACCGAGGACGATGTTGATCAATCCGAGGAGGATTCGAGTCCACAATGGCTGGATCCTGGTCGCGCACGACGGAGTCCAGACTGACAATCCAAACAACCTGTCTTTTGTCGGGATCTGGAGCGTCAACGACGAAGGCAACGTGCCGCCTCGGTGGACTTATGGCGGACCCAACGAGATGCTCGATAAGCCCCGCGGTGTCGACGTGGACCCGCTGCATCAAACAATCATCGTGACTGATAAGACGTTGAACGCTGTGTTGACGTACTATGCGCCGGAGATTTTCGGAGAACCCGGGACGGAGAGCCGGCGGCTTGAAGAGCCGGCGGATTGATCAGAGCAGGCCGGGGGCGAGTTGGCATTGGCTCCCGTGGAGGCTCTCTGGCAGGGCTTGAGCGATTGGTTGCGGCCATTCGGTGCCTTCAGCACATGCCCGCAAAATGAAGTGTCCGGTCCTCGAGGAGCCCCCCGACTGGATCAGGAGGCCGTCGAAACGGTTCGCTCGTACATCTCCACGTACCGCGTGACGATCGTCTCGTGACAGAATTCACGATGCGCGTGCCTGCGGCCCGCCCCATGCCCAAGCGCAGTTCCCTGTCGCCCAACAGAGCATTCACAGCACCCGTCATCGATGGGGTGTCGCCGACCTCGAAGGGAAATCCATCGGCGACTTAGTACACCACTTCGGGGACGCTTCCCAACCGCTTTGCGACCACGGGGACCTCTGAGGCCATGGCTTATTGCAACCCGTCCGAAGGCATCGAACGGCAGTTCTGCATCGTCGTGGTGGCAATGTTCCAGCAGCCTGTGGAAACAACCGTTCAACTCTGGTCGTGGCAACGGACCCCGCCGGTGGGCGCCCTCTGGTATGACTGCTGTTCCTCCAGTATCCGGATCCGCCCACCGGCTTAAGGAGAATCGGTTCTCAGAAGATCTCAGGTACTGAAAACACCAGAATGCCCTGATTGCGCATATCTGAGACGATCACTTCCTGATCGTCCGGGTTCAAGACCACTCCGAAAGGCTTCTTGAGCTGGGTTGTAGGGCCCACAGGGATTTTCCAAATCGGAGGAACATCCCCGTTATCATCGTAACTCCAGACGCCTATAAACGCTTCCTCCGGTTCCATTGCATCTTGAATCCCTGGCATCGCGGCAATGATCAGCCTCCGCTGGGGATAGGTCTGCATCTGGTTGATCCGGATAATTTCCGACTTCGGACCGCGGATAACAGCCCGTGGCGCTACGTTTCCTTCGTCCGTCCGGTTAAACACCAGGATTGCGCCTGTCTCTGAGTCACTTCGTCCTATGCTGGCCTCATAGGTTCCGAAGCTGCTCTGTGTTCCGACGACCAGAATATCGTTGATCGGATCCACGGCAAGCCCATGGAGTCTCCTCAACCCGGTGTCCGGACCCGTGAGCACTCGAATCGGTGCAACGTCACCGTTGGCTTCGCGCGGATAGACCTTAATACTGTCGTTGGTGTAGGTGAAAATCTCATCGTGAATGTTGTCCACGTCTATCCGGCTGCCGATCTCACCGGTATTGGAGCCCTGGATAGTGCGAATAGGCGACTCCTGTCCATCGGCTCCTCCGGCGAACGTCAGTATGGCCTCTGAATATGGGACCGGTACAACGATTTCATCGTTGATCGCGTCGTAGCGTACGTCATGCATGGTGCGGGACAGCCTGCTGGCCTGTCCATAGAGTGTTCGGACCGGTGTTTCTCCTCCGTCCGCCAACCTGGCGAACATCGCAATCTGCGGATGCGCCACTCAGTTGGGCACCAGGATCTCTCCCCGTCTGCTGTCGTAGCCAACGGCTCCGGGATTGCCGATCATGAGGCTCTCCGTCCCTACTGGCGCTCCTCGAATCGTTCTAATGGGTTCGACATCCCCATTGGCCGTCACCGGGAAAACCGTCACCGAGGGGGTGCCCATGCTCGCCACAAACAACTCGTCCAGTCGTTCATCCAGCGCAATACCAGGAGGATGTTGGATTCCGGTATTGGGTCCCGCGATGACGCGGATCGGAGCCACATCGCCTTCGGCCGAGGCGTTGAATATCAGTATGGAGCTGTCGGCATCATTGGCCACAAACAGTTCCTGCCTTTCAACGTGCAGTGCCATGTGTGAAGGCCAATTCATCAACGTTCGAGGTCCTTCGATAGTCCGAAGAGGTGCCGTATTTCCTGAAGCGTTCAGGGGATACACGGTGATCGATGGCAGCTCAAAGCTGCCATAGGTTTCACCGGTCTCCGGATTCCGGTTTTGAGCATTGCCGAAATTGCTCACGTACATGAGATTGTTTGTCGTGTCCAGGGCAATCCCGTGCGGATCTTCCAGTTGCGTATCCGGCCCTTCGAGAGTCCGAAGTGGTTGTTCTTCACCTTCGGCCTGCTTGCGGAACACATGCACGTAACCGCTCTGATTCACGACGAACAACTCCTGCCGTTCTTCGTCCGCGGCAACGGAGAATCCCCGAATGCTTGCCAGGAACCGATCCGGCGCGACGTTGCCCCGGGCGTCTGTCGAAAAAACCGGCAGCCAGTCCTGGGTATCATTGTTGAGCACATAGATGTCCAGCGTCACCGGATCAATGTAGACCGCACACATCATTTCGGCTTTTGTGTTGGTTCCCGAAATGACGCGTCGGGGTTCTGTGAATCGGGCTTGAGGCGGCGTATTTTCGCGACTGTCATACTCCAGGATCTGAAACAAATTCTCGTCCGTGACCACCAGCATGTTGCTTTCGGAATTGACCGCCACGGCGCTGAACGCCGGATTCGGATCTCGGATGAAACGCAGCGGAGGTCGCTCAATCACCACCGGCGTCCTGTCCTCCTGGCCCTGCACCGCCGTCACGGCCGCAGAGGCAACCCCGGAAATGTCGCCGCTATCGATTAGAACGACTTGAGCCACCCAGACGATCAATCCCGCTAAGACGAGCTGAAGTCGCCAACCTATCCTGTCGCGAAAAGTTTTGGCCATTGCTCAACCTCCAAATGGGAGAACCCCTATGTACTTGAGTATTGGCGCGATTATCAGAGGGCCGACACCCGAAGTCAAGCGCACAGGCGAAATACGAAGCCTCTTGGCAGGGAAGAAGGTGCGGATATGTGATGATTCCGGCACATCGCGCTAGGAGCATGGGATCGACGACATGAACCGAAGAGGCGTTCCGCCCTTGGCGGATAAGCGAAATAAGCAGGGGCGGACGATTATGGCAGCGCTGTCAGTGTACGTCGTCAAAGTCATTCGCACAGATACGTCACTTGTCTAAAAAGATACGTCACTTGTCTAAAAGATGATTGTCAAGTTATACCACTCCAGTCTTGAGGTTCTTGGTCCTGCGTCGACCGGTTGATCTGGCATCGTTTGTGAGGACCTGAGAGTTTTCTTGCGTATAAATTCCATCCGTAGTTACATTTACCCAATTTTTAGCGGTTCGGTCCGCGACACATTAAAACAATGGCATCCGGCACCAAACTGGGGCACTTCGAGATCCCTACTGCCATCTGAATGTCGGCATGCCCCGGAGCGAGCCGTGTACGAAATGAAATTGAGCCAATACATTTTCCGAGTCAACATGCAGCTTAAGGTATTTTTTTGTCGCACAAAGGAGGTTGCTGAATGGTATCGCGAATAGAAAACGGCAAGCCGTTCATCGGGGGGGATCGTGATCCTCACCAATATTGAAACCGTACCGGGCAAACGCATCGTTGAGCACTACGGCTTGGTCCAAGGCAGCACGATTCGTGCGAAACATCTGGGTACAGATCTGGGTGCCAGCCTAAAGAACATCGTCGGCGGGGAACTCAAGGGCTATACCGAACTGCTCCAGGAATCCCGGCGTGAGGCACTGGAACGCGCGAAGGCTCAGGCAACCGAACTCGGCGCCAACGCGGTGGTAAACGTCCGCTTCGCCACGTCTTCGGTCGCGCAGGGAGCGGCGGAGATCCTCTGCTACGGAACGGCGGTCAAGGTGGAGTAGATGGCGGAACTGATCGGCCAGCTCTCTGTGCCCCTGGTACTGCTTCTGCTTGGTTTTTTCGCAGGCCGGGTTGCAGAACGGAATCATTACAAGAGCATCCACGAACGCGAAGAGAAATTCCTGTCCAAACCGACAATTACAACGAAAACGATTGAGGACGGACGGCAGGTTCAAAATGCAGCACTTGCGACCGGTTCGATCGTGGTCAGCGTGGATTACTTCAAACGATTTCTTTCCGCGTTCCGAATGCTGTTCGGCGGGGAACTCGGAGCTTACGCCTCGGTACTGGACCGCGGGAAACGGGAAGCCGTCCTCCGTATGAAAGAATCCTGCCCATCAGCCGACGTGTACCTTAATTTCCGGATCGAAACCGCTTCGATATCCAAGGGCAGGGGGAAAACCATCGGTTCGGTCGAGGTTGTCGCCTACAGCACGGCCGTCAAGTTTAAGGCATGAAGTTCGTCCCCAAAAGACTTCACAAGACCGCGGACATCTCCAGAGGCAAGACGAGCTTCAAAGGCTGGGTCAAGCATGTCGTTTTCGGAGTGGTGACCATCGTTGTCCTATACTTTGGAATTGGCCTGGTCACCGACCTGGTCGTCACCAACATTTCTGAGGAAACAGAAGTATTGTTGTTTTCCTGGACGTTCAGGGCGATGGCCGTGGCATCCGACGACGAAGACGAAGAACTGGATCGCGCTGAGGCGATTTTCTCGAAGCTCATTGAAAAGTCCGATGTCCGTCCCCTGCCCTACGAGCTTTTCGTGATGGACCTGCCGGACCCAAACGCACTGGCTCTTCCGGGTGGTGGTGTCGGGGTGACTCGCGGTCTGCTGGAAAGAGTCGAAAGCGAAACCGGCCTTGCCATGGTCCTGGCTCACGAACTGGGCCATCACGAGGGTCGGCACAGCTTGAAACGGCTGGGCCGAACTCTGGCTTGGAACACCCTGCTTGGCGTGGCATTGGGCGGTAGCGTTGACCTGTCTCCCCTAGCAGCCCGTGGTTAAAGTCCACTTCACAGATTCAAACGGACCCGATTTCAAACGGACCCGATGCGACCGTATCGCGAAGAATGATGAGTGAAGGAGGACGGGATATGGGCATGGGACGAAAGAGACGACGCCAGGAATCGCTGTGGATCGCGACACAGGAGTTGCCGCGGACCAAAGGACACGTGTTCTACGAACGGGTGAACCGGATTCTGGAAGAAGACGGATTCGACCCGTTTGTTGAAGAAGCCTGCCAGAAGTTCTACGCCCCGGTGATGGGTCGGCCCGGTGTCGTGCCGGGTGTGTACTTTCGGATGCTGCTGGTCGGCTACTTCGAAGGGATTGACTCGGAACGCGGCATCGCCTGGCGGTGTGCCGACTCGCTGAGCCTGCGGGAGTTTCTGGGCATTGGGCTGACCGATGGTACCCCGGATCATTCCAGCGTGTCGCGGACACGCCGGCTGATCGATCTGGAAACCCATGCCCAGGTGTTCCACTGGATGCTGGAGCGGCTGGCCGGGCACGGGTTGATCGACGGGAAGACGGTTGGCGTGGACGCGACGACGCTGGAAGCGAACGCGGCAATGCGGTCGATCGTGCGGCGAGACACCAGGAACAGTTATGAGGACTTTCTGAAGGAGTTGGCCCACGCTTCGGGCATTGAAACGCCGACACGAGCCGAACTGGCGCGACTGGACCGGAAACGGCCGAAGAAGGGATCGAACGACGACTGGGTGCATCCCGACGACGCGGATGCGCAGATCACCAAGATGAAAGACGGCCGCACGCATTTGGCTCACAAGCTGGAACACGCTGTGGATATGAAGACCGGCGTCGTGCTGGGGGTGACGGTTCAGGGTGCTGCCACCGGGGATACGACGACAATCAAAGAGACGTTGATCCGCACGGCCGAGAACATGGAGAAGCTGGCAAGCAACCCGAAAACCGAAGCGC
Source organism: Terriglobia bacterium (assembly GCA_965218085.1). Lineage (GTDB taxonomy): Bacteria > Acidobacteriota > Terriglobia > 20CM-2-55-15 > 20CM-2-55-15. Next base: position 3,924,700 of record CBDCKF010000002.1, read on the forward strand.
AGATTCGAGAAGATTGGTTTTCTGAAGTCGTCGCCGATAAGGGATATCACAGCAACGAAACGATGGTCGATCTTCGCGAATTGGGGATACGCACCTACATCTCGGAACCGGATCGGGGCCGTCGCCGCTGGAAGAACAAGCCGGACGAACAACAGGCTGTCTATGCCAATCGCCGTCGAATCCGTGGAGAACGCGGCAAGGAGTTGTTGCGGCATCGCGGCATGATGCTGGAACGACCCTTCGCTCACGGTCTGGAAACCGGCGGCATGCGACGGGTTCACCTTCGAGGACGGGAAAATATCCTGAAACGGATCCTGGTTCACTACGCGGCCTTGAACCTGGCGTTGATCCTGCGCCAGAAGTTCGGGCAGGGCACGCCACGGAGCCTGCAGGACCGGTCTGCGGCATACTTTGCCGCTCAAATCGTGCTCTTCTGCGTCCAGATGGCGCTTCAAACGCATCATGAACTCCGTCAGCTGGATATCGAGCCCAACGTGGCTATCGAATCCGACGTTACGACTGTATCAGAGAATCTCACTTCTGCCACGGGCTGCTAGAGTTGGGAGTACGACTGACCGAATCCGGCTACGGGCGCGATCAGGAACGCGACGCCGATCGATTCGCGATGCGACTCGTCCACGAAGTCTATGGCCATACAGAGGGCACGCTGGAGTTTTTCGAGCTTGTCCAGTCCGAGTCCGGCCAGGACGAATCTGAGTGGCTCGAGTTCGTATCCACTCACCCGCTCACGACCGATCGCATATCCGATCTGAAGGAACTACAAGAGGAATTAGACGCACGGGAATAGGGTCTTGTGAACCTAACCCTCAGAGGCCGAATCGTCCTGAACTGGTTTGAAGAACTGAAGGAACGGGTGCCGGTGCGGTAGGGCAAGCGGCCACTATGCCGAGACTAGCGGAATTGGCAGAAACATTGCATCTAAGGATTGGTGCTTGGCTCGGAAAAAAGGTTATTTGACCAGTTCCATTCCTTCAGCCACTATCTGGTCGACAAACTGTTGTTGCCATCCATCAATAGCCTTTCGATAACCTTCAGGATCGATGAATGCCCTGTAGCCTTCTCCCTGCTTCATACGTATTATCTTGTCACCCAGACCGTACCAGTAACCGTGTCCGCCCAGAAAAATATCCACCGGCATTTTCTTCAGCTTTTCAAATGTGCCTGCAAAGTCCTCTGCCATATTCGGATATTCGGGGTGACCCAAAACGGGCCTTGCTGCAATTCTGACACCACCTAGTAACAAGACATTATATTTTTGATTATCCTCCTCTGCGACCATGGAAAATGAAATGCACCCTCTGGTATGCCCCGGCGTAAGGTTGACAGTTAGTGCTATATCACCAAGCCGTATGACTTCCCCGTCCTCTACGACCCGGTCAACCTTTGCAGGCCGCCAGTCGCCGCCTCTGAAGTCAGTTGCGCCCCCAGTCTCAATCACCTCTTTGTCTGCGGCAGATGCCAGGATTGATGCCCCTGTCATTTCCTGCATACGATAATGACCTTCAACATGATCGCTATGTGCATGGGTACCAATAATTAACATGATGTCTTCTGGATCGAAACCCAGCTTTTTGATGTTATTTATAATGACCGGGACAGAGACATCATAAGCAGTATCAATGATGATATGTCCATCCGACCCCGTAACCAGGTAAGAAGCAGCCTGCACATACTCTCCGACGAAATAAATATTGTCGACAATATTAAAGGGTTCAACGGGTACGGTTCGATCTGGATGGTCCTCGGGCGGTGAGACCGGTGCTTGCGCCAGGGCGCCCACGGAATACAGAAGAAATACCAAGATACTAATCACATCTGACTTTTTCATTTTTTTCCCCCTGACCTGTGATGGATTGTTGAGTCTATCAAAAAGCTGCGATTCCCAGCCATCGGAAGCAGAACAATCTGATGCATCCGTTCCCTTAATAGCAATTCGTTCTTGGAAGTGGCAGACGAACAGGTTAAGTGGCGGTCTGTCCCCCAAATCAACGTCGTCCTGAACTGGTTTGAAGAACTGACCGAACGGGTGCCGGCGCCGTGATTTTCGAGGTCAAGTCTCGAGAAATCATGCCGGCTCAATCGGTCGATGCAACACATGCGTTAAATCGTTCGGCCGGAGTCCGAAACCCCAGCGTTTGACGAAGCCGTATCTGACAAATTTCGGATGCTATGGAGTTTCTGGTAGGCACACAGTCCAGTGGACCGTATCGTCGAAAAGTAAAGCGGGCCGTACCGTTGGAACGGCCCGGAAGTCGCGGCCTGAGGCTCGATGTGATCCCATCACCTTCTGTTGATGCAGTCCACTAGATACGCCCTCGAGTCGCGTTCGACGCTCGATCGCGGCCCGCCTGATCTGGCCGAGGGTCTTCGCCGCTGGTTATGGAACCTCGATGTAGTCGAACAAGGCATCCGGCGCATGGCCGAACGCCCCGTTCCAATCGCCGGATAGCTCTTACGGCTCGAGCGAGGCGAGGTAGGCCGAGAGATTGAGAACATCCTCGTCGGTCAAATCGGCGACCGCGCTCCGCATGAGGGCCGCATTCGCGCCACCGCGGGCACCGTGTCTAATGTCAAACATCTGGCGCGCGAGATAGATGGGTGAGCGACCCGCGATGCTGGGAACCTGCCCGAGACCTTTTAGATCTGGGCCGTGACACAGCGAGCACTGAATAGAGCGCCCCCCGTCCGTGGTCGCAAGCTCCTTGCCCGCCGCAACGCTTCCAGGAGGGACATAGGCCATAAACGGGCTATGCGAATCCCGCAGCTCGGCCAATTCGGAATTTTCGGGAATCTCGATAATACGATTTCCGATAGGCTCCATCCCGCCACCCTGCTCGGCATGGCGCATATTGCCGCCGCCCACATAGGTTTCGGGAACCATGTCGGCCTCTATGACGGTTATCCATTTCACCGGCGGCAGCGAAGCAAAATATTCTGCGGCAATCCGCATTTCCTCTTCGGTCATTGCACCGGCGATTGCAATCATGCTCCTCGAACGTGCCGGAACAAGACTTTCACGGGTGCCTCTCTGATAGGCCATCGACTGCGCGACAATGTAGTCGGCCGGTAAACCGGCAAGGCTCGCCGATTCCGGATGTCCGGCACCGTGCGGCATGTGGCACTGGGCGCAGGCGCGCACCAGCGGTTGGCGGCCACGCGCCACCACTTCGGGCATTGGCGGATGCTCGTCCGGATACCAATCGGGCGGCGCAAACCGATCATTGATCTGCGTTTGGGTAAGCTGAAGATCGCTTCCCTCCACGCTGTGGAGCGTCCCGTCGTCCGGGCCCCGTCCGCGACCTTCCTCCATTACCGGATAGGCCCAGGGGGGAGGCTCGAAACCATCGACGGATTGGGCGACCACAGCACCGACACAGAACGCAACGAGCACCGCAACACCGACTAGTTTCTTCATTGGCTATTCCCTCCCCTGTTACGCTGGTTGGATTCGGGGCTAAACATTACTGGGATTTCAGCGGCTCTACAAGACCAAAAACGAAGACCTCACCCACTGCTCGCTTGAGTTGACGATACGAGCGGGTGGCGCACGGCGGGGCGTCAGATCAACACGCGTAGTTGGTTAGCGGTTGTGCAGACAACTACAAAGAAGCGCGATTCCGGTTTGTGGCCTAACGAAGCGATGCACCGGACGGCAGCTGCGTTGCTGGCGGGATACCGCCCTAGGTCGAATCAACATCGTCCTGATCTGGCTTGAAGAACTCATCGAACGGGTGCCGGTGCCGTAGAACCTTGAAATCCATTGTCAAGTCCTGTATCTGGACTCCTCTTTGATGCCGATTCATTCATAAAAGAGGAGTCCAGATAAGGGACTTGAGATTTTCTTTGTTCCCAATTCCCTGCTGTGATTAGATTTATCGAGTTTCTCGTAAAAACAAACAGCGTGATTTGTGGCGCTCAGTTCAGGTACAGAACTCAGCCCATATCGAATCACCGGCCAAAAAGCGGAGGATCCATGAAAAAATTCCTCGCTGGGTTTTTCCTAGCAGCCTGTCGGACTTTTGGGGCCGGAGTTGGATGTCGGGCATGCGAGAAACAGGGGCATGAGCGAACGATTTCTTGCTGTGGATCGAGACACGCCGTACTTGTTGCCGCCGTCGGTCCAGGATTGGCTTCCGGAAGAGCACCTGGCGCGGTTCGTTGTAGAGGTGGTGACGAAGCTGGACCTGCGTGACCTGGAGAAGGAGTACGCGGGGCGGGGTTCGAAGGCCTACCATCCGGAGATGCTGCTGGCGTTGCTGTTCTACGGATACGCGACGGGAGTGTTTGCGAGCCGGAAACTGGAACAGGCGACGTGGGATTCGCTGGCGTTCCGATATATCGCGGCGAACACGCATCCAGATCACGACACGATCGCGGCGTTTCGGAAGCGGTTTCTGAAGCAGTTGAAGCCGTTGTTCGTGCAGATTCTTCTGCTGGCGCGGACGATGGGATTTTTGAAGCTGGGGAAGATCAGTCTGGATGGGAGCAAGGTCCAGGCGAATGCATCGAAACATAGCGCGTTGAGCTGGGGGCACGCGACGGAGTTGGAAGAACAGTTGAAGGCCGAAGTCGCGCGCCTGATGGAGTTGGCGGCGGCGGCCGACGCGGAAGTGCCGGAGGGAATGGACATCCCGGCCGAACTGAAGCGGCGCGAGGACCGGCTGAAAGCGATCGCCGAGGCGAAAGCGAAGATGGAGGCGCGCGCTGCGGAACGCCATGCGGCCGAGCAGGCCGAGTACGAGGCCAAGATGGCCCAACGCAAGGCCCGGGCCAAAGCGACCGGGAAACGGCCGGGAGGCAAGCCGCCGCAACCGCCCCAATCGGGCGTGCGCCCGAACGACCAGATCAATCTGACCGACGAGGAATCGCGCATCATGCCGGCGGGCGGGAAGAGTTTCCAGCAAGCCTATAACGTGCAGGCGGGGGTCGACACCGAGACCCTGCTCATCGTCACCGAATCCGTCACAACGCACGCCAACGACAAACAGGAAATCGAACCGGCGCTCGGGACTCTCGATGCACTGCCTCAACCGCTGGGAAAGGTCGAGGCGATACTGGCCGACAATGGCTACTACAGCGAAGGGAACGTGAAGGCGTGCGAAACGGCCGGCGTGATGCCCTACATCGCCATGGGCCGTGAGCGCCATCATCCACCGGTGGAACAGCGTTGGACCGAACCGCCACCGCTGTCGCCCGACGCGAACCCGGTCGACGCCATGGCCCATCGGCTATCGACGATCGAGGGCCGGGCCGTTTACGCTCAGCGCAAGTCCACGGTCGAGCCGGTGTTTGGAATCGTCAAATCCGTGCTGGGATTCCGGCAGTTTCACCTCAGGGGACTCGACCCGGTATCCGGTGAATGGACACTGGTCAGCATCGCCTGGAACCTGAAACGCCTGTTCAATCTCTCCGGGCAGGTCTCCTGCCCGACTGATCCCCGCTCCAGCCGCCCGTCCGGACGCCAAAAACGCGACTCCGGGCTCCTGCGTGGATCTCTGGCGTCCGAATCCGGCTCTCTCTTGCGACGTCTCAGGTCGATCGTCTCGTCAATGTTCAATCACACGCTCGGAGACGCGCCGTTGCTACGGTCAAGTCCGACAGGCTGCTAGTAGCGATGATTACGACTATCGCGTTGTCTCGACCCGCCCTCGAACCACTTCAGGTGGGCGACAGGGAGGTGACCACAGCCCAGTACGAACAGTGGAAGACGGAGTTGTCGAACTGGGGGCGTTGGGGAGTGGACGATGAGATCGGAGCCCTAAACCTGATCATGCCAGAGAAGCGGCTGGAGGCGGTGGCCCTGGTTGAAGAAGGGTTTTCCGTGTCCCTGGCTGGTGATGCGGATACCGTTCAGGCCATCGACAATCCCAATCCGTATGAACACGAGATGCTCCGGATCAGCGCAGACCGGTTTGGGGTCAGTTACCATGGCATCGCGCACACGCACCTCGACGCGCTGGCGCATGTGAACGAGAACGGGACTTTCTACAACGGGTACACTCCTGACGCGGACACCGTCCTCGAAACTGGCCACGAGCAGAACTCGATCCACAACCTCAAGAACGGGATCCTGACCCGTGGCGTCCTGATCGACATTCCGAGGGTCAAGGGCGTGCCGTATCTGGAGCCGGGTACTCCAATCTACGTGGAAGATCTGGAAGCATGGGAAGAGCAGACCGGCGTGCGCGTCTCCTCCGGTGACGCGCTGTTCATCCGTACCGGTGTATGGGCTCGACGTGAGGCCGAAGGACCGTGGCTTCGCGGCCGAGCCGAGGGTGGCCGATCGGCGGGTCTCCACCCGTCCGTAATTCCGTGGTTGAAGGAGCGAGATGTCGCGTTATTGGGAAGCGATCATCCGACGTATGTTGCGCCGTCGAACCTGCCCGGAGCCGTTCATGACTTTGCGCTGCTGTATCTGGGCATCCACATGTTCGATAACTGTGATCTGGAGGCACTCGGCGACGCAGCAGCCGAGCGAAATCGATGGGAGTTTTTGCTGATGGCCGCACCGCTCCCGTTCCGCGGGGGAACCGGTTCACCATTGAACCCTATCGCCGTATTTTGACACTGGAATGGAAAGACGTGGACAAACCGCTCTTGTCCGAATCAGGATTTCCAGGTAGACGGAAGGCCGGTACTGGCGAAGCCGCCCGCCCCCGAATCAACATCGTCCTGAACTGGCTTGGAGAACTCATCGAACGGGTGCCGGTGCCCTAGTTTTCCGAAGGTCAAGTCCTGAGAAATCATCTTCTCGGACGTTGAGAATTTCAGCAAACGGAAGCTAGAACTCAGACCGAGACTACCCCTGTGTTACTCGAAAGCAAAGGACACGCCATCTGTCAGAAATGGAGATATGCGGACACTCTAAAACGAGTATGTTCCGTTGATGTGTGATGTCCAGGAACGATCGAATCCCACCCGGTCGTGTGAGAATAAAGTTCCGATGACTGGCACTGGCGACACGGGCAGGCTGGCTGGAGAGTCTGGCCTGTTCACGGCCTGGGAGCGGCAGACCCGCCGATGGGCGCTCGTATTTGCAGCGTTGACGCTGGTGGTGTCCGCACTCGTCACATTCGTGTTCATACGCACGGGCCGGGAGGGGGAGACCGTGCTTGTGTTTACGCTGATCCCGGCACTTGTGGTTTACGCCTGGTGGACACGGAAGGTCCGACGCCGAAGAGCGATCCTCGGCGAACCATTTCCACGCGAATGGGAAGCCGTACTGCAGCGCGACGTCGTCTTTTTTCGCGTGCTCGACGAATCCGACCAACACCGGTTTCGTCGTCAGCTCCAGGTGTTCCTGGGAGAGAAGCGGATTACAGGCATCAAGGTGGAGGTCGACACGACGACACGTGTGCTTGCCGCCAGCAGCGCCATCATTCCCATCTTCGGATTCCCCGACTGGGAATGGGACCAGATTAACGAAGTGTTGGTCTATCCGACACGGTTCGACGGCAAATTCGAGTTCGGCGACACGCGAGGTCACAACATCCTCGGCATGGTCGGAACGGGCAGTCTGAACCGGCTGATGATCCTCTCCAAGCCTGATCTGATCAACGGCTTCAGGAACCCAACCGACAAGCGGAACGTGGGTGTACACGAGTTCGCGCATCTGGTCGACAAGACTGACGGTGTGATCGACGGAGTGCCCCGGGTGGGACTCAACCGGCAGGCGATCGGGCCCTGGATTGATCTGGTGCGACGCAAGATGGCCGAAATCGAGGCGGGAACCTCTGACATTAATCGCTATGCGCTGACCAACGAGGCGGAGTTTTTCGCCGTGATATCGGAGTATTTTTTCGAGCGGCCCGGTGTGTTGCATCGTAAACACCCGGCCCTTTACGAGGTGCTCGAACGTGTTTTCAACCAAGGTCTTCGCGTCCGTGCCGATGCATTTCGGACGGAGCTGTCCCAGGGTCGGCCGAGGTTCGGTCGGAATTCGCCTTGTCCGTGTGGGAGTGGACTCAAGTTCAAGAAGTGTTGTCTGGGGTGACGTGCGCCACCTCGAGGACGGACAACTCCCTCGATTTAGGCGCGCCAAGTCCCGAGAAATCGTTAGCGTTGATCGGAATCGCCGCGGCGCGAAATTGGGCAGGACCTGAGCAGCTTTCCTACCGCGGCAATTTCGATAACGGAATTTGAAGGGAGCGGCCGGGGTGAAGCCGCGATGGTGGAGCTATGGATAAAGTATGTTTTCAGGGGTCGGGGAGGAGCCAAACTGCGGGTGAATGCGGAGTCGAGAGGGAGGATTGCGGGTGATGGGTGATGGGGAAACGTCGAGATTAGGCGTGAATGGGAGCCGGTGAAGGGCGGGTTTGGAGCCGAATCGTTCTGACTACATACAAAAAAACTCGCCTCAAGGGAAAGCGTCGGTATAACATGGCCTCGTTCTGAAGAGCCGAACGGCTACTTGGATTTTGGGAGGATCAACGATGCGCTTGATTCCCGTCATTTCTCTGGCGTTCTGCCTGATTGTTCCGCACTCTTCCTTGGCGCAGAGCTGGGTCCCATATGCCAGCCAGGAAGACTTGTTCACGGTCCTTTTGCCGGGCGAACCCGCAGTCCGCGATATCACCTGGATGTCGGAGTATTTCATTGACTTGCCGGGGCGTGTCTATGTCCACGAGGATGGCCCGAGGCGCTATTCGGTGACCGTGATCGACTACAGAGGACTCCAGGAAAAACATGCGGTGCGCGTCGAACAATGCCGGGCGGAAGGGGGCGATGGAGACCTTTGCGTAAACCGTTGGCAGACTGACCAGCAGGGAGCGAATGTTTACGCGACGTGGCCGCTCTTTCAAAGGGACGCAGAGGTGACGCACTTTTCTTTCTATCTGGTGGACCGCGTCGCAGGATATTCCCTGCAGCTGACCAACCCAGACCGATCGCGCACCTACGTCTCCATCAATATGCACGAAGACCGTCTGTATATCCTGGAGGGCACGGTACCGGGGAATTCAGCCCCGCCTATGCTTTTCAAGACATCGCTGGGATTCCTCGACGAGGAAGGCGAGAGCGTTAGCTACCAGTCGGTCTACAGGAACGGATTTCCAGCACCAAGACAAGGTGAGTTTCTGCGATGAGCCCGGGTGGGGGTCGAAGAAACGCGATAGCGAAACTACTTGAACCATTTTCTTTCGATGGATAGGAGGTAGAGGATGCAGTTCAGAGTGTTAAGCTGTGTGGTCATTGGCGCCGTTGCCTTGGGCCTGCCGGGCTTGGCGCACCATTCGCACAACGCCTACGACCAGTCGACCTGGACGACTTATGAGGGCAGGGTTCAGGAGGTGCACCTGGTCAATCCGCACTCCTGGATTTACGCGGAAATCACAAGCGAAGATGGGCAGACTGCGGTATGGGCCCTGGAATCCGGCTCCCCTACTGGGATTTTGAGCGGTGGAGTCGGAAGGGAAGACGTTCGGCCGGGTGACGTGATCCGCGTGCGGTGTCATCGGCTCAGGGATGGCTCTCCCGGCTGTCTTCTAGGGTTCGTGACACCCCTGCATGGTGATGCGGACCGCGGCCACGGCGTCGAGCACGAGTGGGGCTAGTCCACCGCTTAAGGTGAATTACGAGAGATATAAGCCGTGGCAAAGCTGGAGCGGGCGCGGCACACCGAGAGTCATACTATCGGCATCAAGAACGTCGGCGGCCAGCAGTTGATTTCCGTTTCGGAAGTAGAGCGTCCTGCCATCGGGCGACCACTCCGATTCGGCTCCGTTCCCGACGGATACATTCTCTGTTTCAGCGAAGAAACGGCATGACAAGTGGCTGCACCACCCGGCGGCCACCGAATTTTCTTGAGCCCTGCCTTAAAAACGATTCTCAAGTCCTGTTAAATCATCTTCCCGGACATTGAGAGCAATGCCCCCGATGCAGGTCGAAAGAAATTCACCGGTCTCGTCGGCGCTGGCTCGAACGGCTTCTCCTGTTCTTCGTACTCCCTTTTCGCTACAGGAATTGCGGAAACCGCTTCTATCGCCTGCGATTCTAGGCAAATCCATCTTGGGTACGCTTCCTGATCGTCAGGGCCTGCTACGCCCTGAGGTCATAACAGAGCAGCCGCGGATCCGTATCCTGCAAGAAGTCCCGCGCGTTCTGAGCGACATACAGCAGGCCGCGGCTGAGCGCCGGCAGGACCCAGGACTCGCGCGCCGCGAACAGCCACGCCCTCGACACCTCCTCATAACCCTCGGGGGTCAGGTCCAACCAGAGCAGGTGCCCCAACTCCCCAAGGCACAGGAACGCCCCATCGACAGCCATTAACGATCCGCGGTATGTTCCTGCGATCACGGTTCGCGTCTCGATGGTCTCCGTCCACTCCGGCGTCTCGCGCCACACGACTCTTCCCGTTGCCGCGTCCACGCAGGCCAGCGAGGCATCCCCTTCGTTCCGGCCATCGAATCCGTACAGGTATCCATTGCGATGGATCGCCGTATTGAAATGGAGTCCGAAATCCTGGGTCGTCCAGGCAACTCTGTGCGTGAAGTCCGGCAGCACTTCCACGAGCGCACTTCCTCTGCGGTAGCTCGCAGAAATGAACACCTTATTGTCGAACACCACCGGACAGGATGCATTTACCGACTCGAAGCTGCGGCTCCGCCAGGGGAACGTGAAATCGACACGTCCCGTCGCCGGATCGATCGACATCAGGCCGCCAGTCGGAGGGGCAGACTCTCCACCGGCGAAGACAAAGACGCGGCGTCTTCCGTGCACCAACGCAGGAACCGGCGACGCGTAGCTGGGGCCCCATTCGGTGCCGGCGCGCCATATCTCGTCTCCTGTCGTCTTGTCGAATGCCACCACCGACGGCCCGCCTGGCGCACCCACGTTGACAATCAGGAGCTGACCTTCCACGAGCGGAGTGGATGCGGTCCCAAAAAAGTCCTGTGTCACTGCGTATTCCGCACGCAGGTCGCGGTTCCACATCACCTCTCCCGATGCGAGCTCCAGGCAATGCATCTTCCCTTCGGCCCCCATCGTGTAGACTCGCTCGTCGTCGATAATGGGACTCGACCGTGGCCCGTTGTTGTACCCGTACCGATCCTCAAAGGCGGTCGTGTATCGAAATTGCCATTGGCTCGCCCCTGTCTCCGCATGCAGACATTCGATGATCTCCTCTTCCCCGATTCGATGCACCAGCACGAGGCGCTCGCCGGCAACAACCGGTGACGTGTATCCGGTCCCCTTCGCAAACTCCCAGATCAGGGGAGGAGGCAGCTCCCGGTTCAGCCTCGTCTCCGTGGACAGACCGTCGTGCGTCGGCCCAAGAAAGGTCGGCCAATCGCTGGTGACGGCGTCGCTCGCCAAAGGCCTGGGCCACGAAGGAGTCTGTCCCAGTGCGGTTCTCGCTGCGAATGCTGACGCCACGAATGCCTGCAAGACGGAACGTCGTGAGATTGAGGACATCAGCGGCATCCTAACGGAGACAGGTCAGTCTTGTCCACGATGTGGACTGCGCGAAAACCATGGAGCACAGTTCAGTTCCGATTCTCAAGTCCTGTATCTGGACTCCTCTGTCCATTAGGCGTAACTCTCTTGTCTGTATTCTCGGCAAATATATTCAGCAGGACTGACTAAGAGATTGCGAGGTGAGTGGCGAGTCGACTGCACCCGTATCTTCGGCCTCAAAGTGGAACGGTATTGTTCCGGGCCATGATGGAAATTTGCGCGCGGGGAGCCAACCGAGAAAATAACGGCCTCTAAGGGCCAAAGGACTTGTCGGCATTGCCCCGCGCCGGTCTGACCGGTACGCCATCATCTCGAACCTCATCGCAGCTCGCTGAAAGGATATTCCAACTTCTTCGGGTCAGGCCGCCTGATACCGGGCCTGATAGTCACATTCACGGTTCCAAACCGCCCACACGCGACGCGCCAACTTGTTGGCCAGTGCAACGATCGCCTTGTTGTGTCCTCGGAACTCGTGTTTCTGGAGGCCCCATTGCTGGAGAGGTGTCGGTGTGGCTCCCTCGCGATGGGCACCCCACAACAGGGAACGGCCCCCATGAACCAACAGCATCCGCAGGTAACGGTCGCCTTGTTTACTGATCCGGCCCAACCGACGCCGGTTGCCGTTGGAATGTTCCCGGGGTGTGAGTCCCAGATAACTGGCAAATTGGCGGGACGTTCGAAATCGTTTGATGTCTCCAACAAACCCCACCATCGCCGTTGCGGTGATCAGACCGATGCCGGGAATCGACGTCAGACGCTCGACCTCAGGCATCTGACGAGCCAGCGCCTTCAACTCCCGTTCCACGGATCGTAAGCGAGATTCCAGTTCACGAATCTCGCCACACACCTGGTGAAACATCTCCCGAACCACACTGGGGATTGCGACATCGGCATCTTCGATCAACTCCATGACCCCGGGCACCCAATGATTCGCTCCGGTCGGGATCACGTATCCAAACTCCCCCAACAGTCCCCGCACCGTATTAATGCGTGCGGTTCGTGTCCGCATCCACGTCGAACGGATTCGATGCAGTGAGGTCAGTTGCTGTTGGGCCAGGGTCTTGACCGGGACCGGATGAATATCGCTGTCGCGACAGGCTTCCAACAACCCCTTCACATCCGTACGGTCGGTCTTGTTGCGCTTGACGTAGGACGTCACATACTGCGGCGATATCAGAACCACCGTGTGTCCCAGTTCCCGTATCTGCCGGCCCCAATAATGGGCGGATCCGCAGGCTTCCATCACCACTGTCGCCGGCTCCTGGTTTACGAAGAACTTCAGAAACTTTGCCCGACTTAAACGATCGGTTTTCTCTACATGACCGGGGCGATCCGAAACACCCATTTGGAAAACATTCTTTGCAAGATCGACTGCAATCGTCTTATTCTTCATCTCGGACTCCTTTTTGTTCACACTCACGTGTTTAGCCCGCTTTATTGCGAGGCTCAAAATGACTTTGGCACTTTGATGCCGTTTAAGTCACCAAAGAGGAGTCCATCCCATCAAGAAATCATCTTCTCGGACCTTGAGAATTGCCCTAAATACGGGCGTTGACCTTCGGATTGCTTACAACCCCCCTTAGTATTCTTTACCGAGATTTCGGTGATTCGTTTAGCTGCACACTAAGAGCGATGGAATCCGGCACCAAACTCGGTCCCTACGAGATCCTGACGTTCCTTCGTAAGGGTGGAATGGATGATGTGTGGAAAGCCCGCGACGCTAAGCTGGGTCGGGAAGTCGCCATCAAGGGCTCGGTTCAGATGGGGCCTGACGACAAATTAACCTGTTTCTAAATCAATTCCGGTGCTGAAGCAGACGGCTCGTGATAAATATGGGTTAAATAAGGCTCATCGCCAAGCTGACTTCCTGCTCGCTTCCGATGAGGTGAACCCGGTCTCCTTCCTGCAATCTGAATTGTGGTCCGGGGTTGCTGATCACTGCGCCGTCCCGTTGCACGGCCACGACTGTTGCTCCGGATGTCTGCCGGATACCCAGTTCTTCGATCGATTTCCCGTCGGCGATCTTTCGGACCGTTCCTTCGAACATCCGGATCGCTTCGTCAACAGCCAGGCCCCGCAGGTCTTCCTGGCGAAATGGCTCGTAATGCTGCTGCCGGATATTAAGGATCGTGTGGTCGATCCTGGAGGGATGGATGCCCAGCCTGGCGAGAAGACGCCTGATAATCGTGAGCGAGGTTTCGAACTCTTCGGTTATCACAGCATCCGCTCCTGCCTGGTATATTGGTTCGATCTCCGGTTCGTAGCGAGTTCTGGCGATGATGAACGTGTTCTGATTCAGACGACGAGCCGCCGCAACTCCCTGGCGGGTCGCCACGGGATCCGAAATCGCAAATACCACGGCGCGTGCGTGTGCCACACCTATCCACCGGAGGACGGAGTCGCTTATGGCATCCCCATAAAAGATCGGAACGCCTTCCTTCCGCATCTCGCTCACAGTTCGAGGGTTCATTTCAAGTACGGCATACGGCAGGTCCGAGGCCTGGAGCATGGCGGCAACATTGCGTCCGTTCAGACCGTATCCAACGATCACGGTGTGGTCCGACAGATGGGCCACGGTTTCCAGTTCGGCGTCGGCCGTAGTGCCACCATCCCCGGTCGGACTCGTCGGAATCCACGCCGAGAACTTCTGGGCGAAAGTGGACAAGACCATCGTGAACAGAATTATCGACAGGACCATCTGTTGTGTTTCAGGCGTCAGAAATTCATCGACTTGCGCCGCCTGGAGAAGAACGATCGAGAACTCGCCGACCTGGGACAACAGCAGTCCGACCGCGATGGCGATGCGAAAGGGATATCCGATCAAGCGCACCACTCCGGTTCCGATCAGCGCCTTGAGCACTACAATCGCGACCGATATACCAACGATTGCAACTGCGTTGTCCAAGATGAATGCGGGTTCCAGCAGCATCCCGATGGATACGAAGAACAGGCTGGTAAAGGTCTCGCGGAAGGGCAGAACGTCAGACAGGACCTGGTGACTGTACTCGGATTCCGAGATCACGAGCCCGGCGATAAACGCTCCGATACCGGCACTAATACCGAATCGTGAGCTGACCCAGGCAATCCCCACGACCGTTGCGATCACCGAGAGGATGAAGATGTCGCGGCTTCTCGCTTCGATTGTTCGTGCGATGAACCTGGGAACCACCGCTCTTGCTGCGACCAGAATCAGGACGATGGCCCCAGCCGAGAGCGCGCCGGTGCGGATCAAGCTGTTGGGATCGATCGCCACGCGGCCCGTGATGAAAGGGAGAAACAACATCATGGGCAGGACAATGATGTCCTGGAAGATGAGAATGGACAGGGTGACATTGCCCTGAGGTGCCGTCAATTGCCCCCGTTCGTAGAGTAGGCGGAGTCCGATAACCGTGCTGCTCAGCGCCGTCAGCATTCCGATCAAGATTCCGATGCGTGTCGAACCGCTGAGCCAGGAACCGATCAGACCCACCATCGCACCGGTCACCAACACCTGCGCACCACCGCCGACCAGCACAACCCAGATGGACTTCTTCAGCTTTGCAATCGAAAACTCGACGCCGATGGAAAACAGCAGCAGCATCACGCCGATTTCTTCCATCGCTCGAACCTCCTCAGTGGAGGCAATCAGGCTGAGACCCGACGGTCCGATCAGCATGCCGGCTACGAGGAAACCCGTGATCGTCGACAGGTGGACAGCCCGGAACACATACGACACCACGACTGCAGCGCCGAACAGAATCGTCAGGTCGAACAAGAAGGTTTCTTCCATTGCCGGTTCTCAAATCCGAATTCATTCTGTCATGTTTTAGGAATGAGCGGCTCGGCTGGCGACGTTCTCAGACCCAACAGTTTCTGATCTTCAATCCCTCTCAGGCGATCGACAGCTCTTCGATCAAAGTGGTTCTGAACTGGTGGGTGGAGTTGGAGGAACGGGCGCGATGAAGCAAGTCGTCCGTCCCTTTCTACCGCTGGAAACAATTCTCAAATCCTGACAAATCATCTTCTTGATGAGATGGACTCCTCTTGGGTGACTTAAACGGCATCAAAGTGCCAAAGTCACTTTGAGCCTCGCATGGTGCGGGCTAAACACGTGAGCGTGTTAACAAAAAGGAGTCCGAGATGAAGGATAGGACGATCGCAGTGGATCTGGCAAAGAATGTTTTTGAGATTGGGATTTCAGAGCAACCGGGGCATGTCGATGAGAGCGTCCGTTTGAGTCGGGCGAAATTGCTGGAGTTCTTCGTGGATCAGGAACCAGCGACGGTGGTGATGGAAGCGTGCGGGTCATCGCACTACTGGGGACGGGAGATCGGGAAGCTGGGACACACGGTAAAGTTGATTTCGCCGCAGTATGTGACGCCCTACGTGCAACGGGACAAGAACGACCGTAACGACGTGAAAGGGTTGCTGGAAGCGCACCGAAACAGCGCGCTGTATCCGGTACCGGTCAAGACGGTAGCGCAGCAGCAGCTGACCGCGTTGCACCGGCTGCGCTCGGGGTGGATGGAGACGCGCACGTCGCGCATCAACGCGCTTCGGGGACTGCTCCGGGAGTTTGATTGCGTTATACCTACTGGCGCGCATCATCTGGTTCCGGGGGTGATGGGGTTGATCGAAGACGCGGATGTGGAGATCCCCAGCGTCGTTCGGGAGATGTTTCACCAGGTCTGTGAAGAGATACGTGAACTGGAAGCGCACATGCGGTCGGTGGAAGAACAACTGAAGGCACTGGCCCAACAAACACCGGATGTGGCGCGTCTCCAAACGATCCCGGGAATCGGCCTGTTAACCGCCACGGCGCTGGTGGGCTTTGTGGGCGACATTCACCGCTTCGGCTCTTGCCGCCGCTTTGCCAGCTACCTGGGGCTCACACCCCGGGAGCGTTCCAGTGGAGAGCGACGGCGACTGGGGAGAATCAGCAAACGCGGGGATTCCTATCTCCGGATGCTGTTGATCCACGGCGGCCGCTCTCTGTTGTGGAGTGCGCACCGGCGGAATGCGAAACCGTCACCGCTGCAGCAATAGGGCCTTCGGATTCACAAAACCCGCGGTCACAATAAGGCGACGGTGGCGCTGGCCAACAAGCTGGCCCGCACGGTTTGGGCCGTCTGGAAACGTGGATCCCAGTATCAGGCCGACCGCAAGGCGGCCTGACACAGGGATCGAATATCCTTTCAGCGAACTGCGATGAGATCGAGTTGATGACGCACCGGTCGGACCGGCGCGGGGATAGGCCGACAACGTCCGTGGCCCTTTTGAGGCCGTCTTTCTCGGTTGGCCCCCCGCGCGCGAAATTCATCATGGCCCGGAACACAACAGTTCCACTTAAGAGGCCGGAGATACGGGTGCAGTCGACCAGTCATGCAACCTGAGACCGTAGCAGTACTCTGAATAGAATTTTCAGAAAAAGAAGACAGGAGAGTTGCGCCTACTTGACAAGAGTAGTCCAGATACGGACGTTGAGATGACTGTGTTTGCAATTGACAGTCTCGCTACCTGTTGACGAGATTAAAAAACACTCGTCCGGATGGCCTTGGTCTTGTCACTAGCGTTTTCACTATTGCGGCGTATCCTCATTCGCTTCTTGTCCGTCGGAGGGCCGCCTCACCGAGGAGTGAATCTCTCTGGCTATTAGCCAGGATCCGTTCTGTTGACGTTTTAAGACAAACACGTAACCGCCCACTTCCTGTATGGCGTCGCCAGTCGATTTTTCGATCATCGAGTCCATATAGTAACCACTATCAAACGCCCAGTCGCCCGCGACGCGAACCTCATCAGATGAAAAATTAAGGTCCGATTCGAATTCCTCAAAATAATATTGAAAGGAGCTTCTTAATTCGTCTCCAGAGAGACCTTCCCTCGTGCCCATCACAACGCCTTCTTGATCGAAGAGAGACATGAGAGCATCTGCGTCCCCACTGTTCAGGTTGAAAACGAACTGCTCCCTAATTTCATTGATTGCCAGTTCATCGGCTGTGGAATCGAGAGGCTGCTGAGGGGACTCAGCAGCGGTACACGCCCAAACCCCAAAGCCAAGCGCAAGCAAACCGACAAACAGGCGACCATCGCGTTTTCGTTTCATTGAAAATTTCCTCCTGCAAACAAGATCGAGCGTCTACTGTGAACATCCGTGATGTCACGAAGAGAGTTGTATGAAGTTCCAGTCTCGAATTGCCGCATCCCTAGGATGCTCCAGCGGCTTAGTTTCTGACACGAAGTCGGATCTCTTGGTATCGCCAACAAGAACTCAAGAATAATGGATAAATACTAGGTGGGGGAGCATCCGGGGTCAATCAAAGTAGGAACTGTCCACATGACCGACTATTCGGATTGCCATTTCTCAAGTCCTCATAAATCATGCCGGCTCAACCGGTCGATGCAACACATGCGTTTAAGGTCTCTGCCGGATTAGCGAACTCCAGCGTCTCACGAGGTCTTCCAATCGCTTAACTTGACAGTACCCACATGCTTCCGGGCGAGGGGCATGGGCCTTGCCGCTACCTACCCGGTTCTTTCAGCCCAACCCGCACCTCCTATAATATTTCTCCAGCATTGTTTGGAGATGCTGTCCGACAATGTTCTTGGGTGGGTCTAGTCATGTTTTTTCCCAGTTATTCCAAACTTGGTCAAACCAATCTTCGGACACTTCTTCCTTTAGGGCCTTTGCCACGGCCCACCTGAGCTTCTTCTTCCTCCGTTTCAGTGCCTCATCGAAGTAATGCTGTGGCGGTGCCGTTCGTTCATGCAAGCAGCTTTCGCATTCGTCGACGAATCCGGGTTTCCGAGGTCTCAACGTAAACGTCCTTCCACAACAACGGCATTTTTCTTCTGATTCCATGAGGTTCGCCTGTGGTTGGGTCTCTGAGGAATATTAATGGGCTTACCGTACCACGCGGAGAGAGCGCGGCCGAAAGGGAAAAGACCCTGCTACAGTTTCATTCTGTGGTCTTACCGACTGAACGCATCAGCTCAATCATCGGGTTTGTCTTCTGGCCCTCCACCTCTCCTTTTCAGTAGCCCGTTGTCGATTGGGACAAAACGCCGGACACTGTGACATAGACCAAGGAGATTGAAGACGACGTCGTGTTCGTGTACGTTCCTGAACACTGGGAGAGCGGCACAAGAGGTAACTGAGACTTATTCTGTCGGGAGAAACATAGGCTATGAAGACCGTCGTGGAATCCATCGAGGCCGTATGTCGGCGCTACAAGTCGTTGGCTGATGCCGCGATGGCTCAATTGGACGAGACTGAACTGAGCACGCCGGGTCCTAGCAGCGGCAACTCTGTCGCAGTGATCGGGTGGCACATCGCGGGCAACCTCACTTCTCGCTTCACAGACTTTCTAACAACGGACGGTTACAAACCGTGGCGGGACCGGGAAGATGAGTTTGCAGCGAGAACACCAACGCGACAAGAGCTAACCAACCGTTGGGAGCGCGGGTGGGACACACTCTTTGATTCGCTTTCGCATCTGACCGATGACCATTTGCAGCAAACGGTGCTGCTCAGAGGAAAAGAGCTGCAAGTCAACGAGGCATTGCATCGATCACTCGGGCACATGAGCTACCACGTCGGTCAGATCGTGTACCTTGCGAAGGCGTTAAAGGGCGAGAAATGGCGATACCTGAGCATCCCGCCGGGCGAGTCCGAGTCCTACGATCGAAAACCAACCAGTGAACGTGCAGAATCACATATTTCGAGACTGAAGGACTCCGTGGATAAGGAGTCAATTTGAGCCGGGCACGCTGACGCCACTGACACTGCGAATAAGCGGTATAAGCAGGGTCTGACGAGTATGGCAACACCACGCGCTTGCATCAACATCGTCCTAAACTGGTTTGAAGACCTGAAACCCCGGCAGAACGATTTAATGCATGTGTTGCATCGACCGGTTGAGCTGGCACATCTTGTCGGACGTTGAGAATCCCGCCAGTGGGTTGGTGCCTCCTTGTGAGTCAGGCACGCTACATCCCCCTGACCTCGTAGACTCGGATGCTCGCGATATAGGGATTGTCTTGAGCGATCTTCTCTGCCTCGTCAAGGCTCTCGGCTTCGATAATCGTGTAGCCAGTGATGGACTCCATTCCCCATGGGAGGTCCTTTGTTCCAGAGGCGGAGATCTCTCGCCCGCCGCTGAAACCACCGTTATCAACCGTCCAGTCGACGATTGACTCGAACCAGGTTTCCCATGCCTTCATGATCTCTGGGGTGGGCTTCTCGAATCCGTAATGGAGCAGCAAAAATTTCTTCACTTCTCTCTCCTTGTGATTGGACTATTCTCGGTCCAATTCTTGTGGGTTAGGTCACTCGACGAAGTGCCACAGCGCGGCGCCTCCCAGCCCTGAGGAGACCACCATCGACATCACTTTTCGTTACCTCAACCGATGCTTGGTTCTTCAGTTCGTGCTGCGGACCGTATTTCCCTTGCATTTCCCTTGCTGGAGCGAAAGAATTGCCACACACTCACCCCATCTCTAGTGGGAAAGGGCCTCTTATTCTTTCTATCCGGAGCGTTTCAATCACAGGCTGGAGGGCCTCAAATGATTAAATCAGTCAAACACACAATGATAATGATGGTTGTAGTGATGGTCGCCCTTGCGCCCATGGCGGCAGCAGAACAAGACCAGGCCAAGGCGGCGAGCCAGATCGCGACGGCCATTCAGCACGCAGGCTTGTCGGCCAGCCAGGAGGCAGCTGAGGGTGCGATGAGGCATCTCCACCACGCGGTGAACTGCATCGAGGGTCCGAACGGGTCGAATTTCGACGTCAGTGCGGGCTACCCATGTGCCGCGCAGGAGGGAAACGGAATTCTCAACGACATGGGCGATGCTGACCGAGGGATCGCGATCCTTGTCCAGGCAGCCAACGACATCGCTGTCAACGGTGTTGAAGCGGGGGACCTCGAGTCGCTTCAACTCGCTGCTCGCGGCGCTATCGCCATCCTGGAACTCGTAGCTGCCCAGCGCCAGCCATAGGATGTCAGGAAGGCACTGTCAACTTAACATCGCCGGTCCGATCTGAGGGCGTGTGGATTCAGATAGATCAAGCTGGCAAGACTGCTTCCCTCCACGCTAAAGAACGTGTCCGCAACATCTGGCAATGAACCGCTCTAAGTCTGTGTCTGGCCAGCCGAAAATGAGTCTCAAGCCCTGACAAATCATTTCAGATCAACCGGTCGATGCAACACCTGCGTTTAATGTCTCTGCCGGATTAGCGAAGTCCAGCGTCTCACGGGGTCGCCCGTTGAGCTTCCTTGCGATCATATCCAAATGCTCCTGTGAGTGAACCGACAAGTCCGTCCCTTTAGGGAAATACTGTCGGAGCAAACCGTTCGTGTTTTCGTTCGAACCCCGTTGCCAAGGACTCCGCGGATCGCAAAAGTAAACGGCAATGTCGGTGGCCAGAGTGAACCGTTTGTGATTGGCCATTTCCAATCCGCGATCCCAGGTCAGTGTTTTATAGAGTTCGGTCGGGAGTTTGTCTGCGTGTTCGATCAGCGCGTTGATGACGGTTTCAGTTTCCTTATTCGGAACCTTCACCAGCATCACGTAACGGGAGTAACGTTCGACCAATGTCGCAATGTAGGTGTTCTTCGAACCCGCTATGAGATCCCCTTCCCAGTGACCGGGAATCGCACGATCTTCGACCGAAGCCGGGCGCTCACGGATCGAGACCATGTCTTCGATCTGTCCGCCTCCATGGCCTTTCCGGCTCGCTTTTGCGGATCGGCGATTCGTGCGTTTGGTCCGCAGATACTGAGTCAGTTCTTTCTTCAGAACCCCGCGGGCCTGGATAAAAAGGCTGCGATAGATCGTTTCGTGTGACACGTGAAGCGACTCGTCATCCGGGTATGTGCGTTTCAGCCAGCCGGCGATTTGCTCGGGCGACCAGACCTGACGCAGCTTCTCTTCCACAAGCTGCCGTAAGCGGGGCCAGCCGACACGACTTTCCACGGCGCGCCCTCTCCTAGGCCGCCTCATCCGCTGCCGCTGCCCGATAGCTATCATAGCCTCCGTTACGGGAAATCTCCCGGCTCACCGTCGATGGCGCACGACCCAATCGCACGGCAATCGAACGGATCGAATCTTTGGCCGCAATACCTCTGGAGATCTCATCACGTTCGGCCAGAGTCAGTGCCCGTGATGACCGGCAACGGGGCTGCGGACGGATGCCCCCGTACACGGCCAGTTGACGATGAATCGCCGATCCACCTCTGTCTAGAATGCGTCCGATCTCTTTGGTCGATTCTCCTCGGTGCCAGTGATTCCTCACCTCGACCAGTTCGGACGCCGTGAACCACCGTCGCTTCCTCATCTGTTTCTTCTTTCGTTTCTTCCGCATACACTTCACCGCTCCTTTTACGTAACGTGTTGCATCGACCCATTGAAATCACCCCTCTTCTCGGACATTGAGAATTCGTTGATTCCAACCATTGCTTCCAACCCACTCACTCCAAAGCTAGAACTGGTTGCCACAAACCGACTTCTGGAGCGTTGAATTAGAATCGGTAAACGAAACGGTGTTTTTCGCGGGTAATCGTTGCCGGGAACAATCCAGGTCCGTCAAGAGATGACTGGGAGACCTTAGAGTACGAGCCACTTGTCCGGATAAGCGGAAATACAGGGGTTGGGAATTTCATAGCGCCTAACTCCCTGCCCTAGTAAAATTTATCCTGATTCTCGCCCTTCTCGCAGTGACGAATGATCACGACGGAATCCGGCCCAAAAACTCAGCTTCTGTGAGATCCACGGGCGGCCATGCGGAAGCATCCTTTGCGACTGATTCAGTTTACAGAAATGACTATGACAGTTTCAGATGAAATAATGCCCCCCACCGTGTCTGTTTTCTCTTCCAGCGCGCTTCCCCGCCGCCATGCCATCTCTACCGCACTACATCGCGTCGAAAGGCTGCTATGGGTGATACTCGTCCTCTTCGTCCTTCCGGCGGCCTCTTTCGCACAGGAGGGAACGGCAATACTTGCCGGCCGCATTCTGGACGACGCCGACGGGTCGGCCGTCGGCTTCGCGACCGTGCTGATCGAGGACACCACGGGAGAACCTCTGTCGGGTGTGCTTGCTGGAGAAGACGGCCGCTTCCTTATCGAGGGTTTGGCGCCGGGCAACTACACGATCGCGATGTCGTTTCCCGGGTTTTTCCCCGCGGAGGCCAACGTGCTGGTCTCCGCCCTCAACCAGTCTTACGACCTAGGTGACATCGGCCTCGTTCGTCAGGTGGTCGAGCAGGAGATTACGGTCACGGCAGAGGCGATTCGGGTGGCCGGTATAAACACCGAGTTGTTCCGGCTCGACGAAGGGCCCACCCAGTCGACCGGATCGCTGCTCGATGCGATGAGGAACCTTCCGGGTGTGACGATCGATCAAGAAGGCAGAGTCGCGCTTCGCGGTAGCGACCAGGTCTCCATACTTATTGACGGCAGGCAGTCGAGCCTGACGGGATTTGGAAGTCAACGCGGCCTCGACAGCGTATCGGCGGCCAACGTGGAAGCGATCGAGATCATCCACAATCCTTCTGCGAGCTTTGACGCCGCCGGAATGGCCGGAATCATCAACATCATCTATAGAACGGAAACGGAACTGGGCCTCTCTGGAGATCTTGGCCTGTCCGTCGGCGTCGGCCAGTTCTCCAAGCAGCGGCCCGATCTACCGACTGATCTCGGCAGCTTTTCGAACAACGGGAAGATCACGCCCAGCGTAAGCCTGAACTACAACACCGAACGCGTCCGGAGCTTCGTCCAGACCGAAATCCTCGTGCAGGACGATCTGCCGAACAACGAATTCACAACCCGCTCCTACGACGACGGACGCGTCATCGAGTCCCAGGTGCCGGAGAACCGCGAGCAGACGCACTACATCGTCCGGGCGGGCTCCGACTTCAACGTCGATAATTCCAACACATTTTCGGTTTCGGGGATCTACGACTTCGAAACACATACCGACCGTGCGCAAGTCCCCTTCATCCTGGGATCCACGGGCGAACGCGAGCGATTCTGGTTCTGGCAGGAAGAGGAAGATACCGGCTTCGCCAACATCAACTTCGATTTCAAGCACGCATTCCCGACACCCGGGCATGAGCTGAACATCAATCTCCAATACACGCGTGGATGGGAGGACGAGGCGTACTTTCTCAACGAGGAATCAAGGGTTCGGGTGGGTACGGACATGACCCATCTCGTCGCCGAAGAGAACACTATTCCGCTAAGCATTGACTACATACGCCCGCTGTCGAGCGGTCGGCTGGAGTTGGGCACGAAGCTTCAGGCGCGCTGGCTGCCCATCACCTACACGGTCGGCCGGGGCGTGCAGAGTGTGATCTATGAAGGTCTCGGCGACTTTTCCGACTGGGACGAGGACATCTACGCCACCTACGCCAACCTGGTCCAGGTGAAGAACTCGTACTCACTGGAGGCCGGAGTCCGCATCGAGCAGACCAACGTCGCCTACACGATCCCGGACGAGAACATCTACTACGAAGGCAGCGACGCGTACGACTACTTCGAGGTCTTTCCCAACGTCAAGTTCACCTACCGGCTGGGCGACGCGAATCAGCTGATCGCCGCGTACAACCGGCGCATCGATCGACCGGGAGAACCGGAACTGCGCATCTTTCCAAAGTACGACGATCCGGAACTGCTCAAAGTGGGCAACCCGTTTCTCCGGCCCCAGTTGACCAATGTGTTTGAGGTCGGCTTCGGACGATCGTGGGACGGCGGTTCCGTCAACACTGCCATCTACCACAGGGATATCGCAGACGCGTTCCAGCGCGTTTTCGCCATCGACGACACCAACCCGGACTACGACATCGTAAACAGGATCTTCGAGAACGCCGGAAACTCCACCCAGACCGGGATCGAGGTGATCGTGGAACAGCAGATCGCCGCCCCATGGCGTCTGTCCGGAAGCGTCAACTGGTTCACGAACGACATCGAAGCCCTGGAGACCACCTTGCTGTTCCCGACACCGCGGCCGTTCACTCTGGCCGCTTCGAGAGACGATACCTGGGATTTCACCATCAACAACCAGTTCCGGCTGCCCCGCACGGGGGAACTCCAGGTGAGCTACATCCACTACGCTCGGAGGAACGTTCCCCAAGGCCGGGAGCGTGCACGCTCGTCGCTCGATCTGGCCGCCACCTGGCCCATCATGAACGAACGCGCCGAACTGGTTTTCACGTTCAGCGACATCTTCAACGATTTTGCCGTGGAACGTGAGATCGACGGCCAAGGCTTCACTGCGGTCTACCAGAATTTATTGGAGTCGCAAGTTGTAAGCGTTGGCGTGAGGACGCGGTTCTAAAGTTCCAAGAGCTACCCGGCCTATCGCAACCAGCAAGTCGTAGCGGAGAATCAAATCGCCTATCTGGCCTCCGTTGTCAAGTATTCGCAGCTCTCCTGTTCTCCTTCCTGATAGATAATGTTTTCAGCAAGCTGAGCAGCGTTTGGAGTTGGGTGGCAGGTCGACTGCACCCGTATCTCCGGCCTCGTGAGTGGAACTGTTGGGTTCCGGGCCATGATGGAATTCGCTGCGCGGGTTGGTATGCCGCCCGGAGCATGGTGGGCGCGATTACGGTTGCCGTGATTTTACGGGTATTCTATCGTCCGCGCTGCCGGCGATACTCAGCCAGACGCGCCTCCATTATTCTCAATCGCTCGCCGAGCTGCCCGTTTCCACCGCCAACTTCACTCCCGTCAGGCCGCGTGATGAAGGTCCATTCCACCATGTTCGATCCGTCTCGTGACGGGCGGCCCAATATGTGGATTCGATCCCCGGGCTTGAACTGATCCAACGTCCAGCCTGCTCGCCGGAGATTGATGACGCTGTCTCCCTCCGCCATCCAGGATTCTGTTTCACCTTGCTCATTCGTCACGTCAAAGTAAATCCGCGAATGCGGGTTGATCGCTCGAAATTCGGTCACCACGCCTTCGATTTCCATGCGCTCATCGACGATGTAGTGTGCCGCGGGGTTATGGTGGGCGAAGGCGGGCAATGAAACCAGCAGTGCGCCAAAGACAAAGGTCAAGCTTTTGCCTGTCATCATCTCACTGTCCTCCACATCAGCGTTGCCCGGAGATCGACTCGCAAGGGGCATCCAGCAAATCCACCTCGGGCGTAAGGAGTCTAGTATGTTCTAGCACCAGCGGTTCTCGAAACATGACCGGATCGATCAGCGTGAACTGCATGTGCAGTCGGCGGCCATCCTCGCTGAGGGTGTAGCGCTCAATACTGCTCGCGTTATCGGCGTTGTGAATAGCCAGGTTGTCTTCGGCGACGTTAGCCGCGACATTCACGGTGTCCACCACCAGCGTAGATCCCTCGTACCAACCAATCGAATGACCCAGCGGGCTGGGTTGTGCGTCTTGTGGATGACCGCGTCCATCCGTGTAGATGACCCGGTCCGACGCCATGTCTTCTGCCCTGATGACGATGCGGTCGTCGTTCTGCTCGATCAGGATAGGGTCGTTGTGCAGTGTGGTGCGAAAGGCCCCGAAGTACTCACACTGAATAGAGGGATCGTCGGCGTGGTCGTACGTTGCCGCGTAGTCTGTACCTCCTTCGGTTAACAGAGCTGCAATGGCTTGTTGGTTGTGATCGCGGACGGCTTGCCGGATTTCTGCGGCTGACAGATGGTCGTTCTCCGGGAGCAGGAGCTCACGAAGGTACTCGTAGCTTTCCCGGGTACAGTTGCAGGCAAAGAGATCCTCGAGGGTCCAATCTGGGTGCTCGACAGAGGTTGTGGTCGTGCTCCACATGCCCGACAGGGCCGGAGGCGGCTGCTCCTGGGCCCCGGCGAGCGGTATGCCGAGAACGAGAGTGCCCGCGACGGCCGCGCCAAGGAGTTTATGTTTGGCGACCCTCGCGAAGTTACGCGGCAGCGGGACTCCGCGCGGGGCGATAACGAGCCTCATGATTCCTCAATGACGGGCAGTTCCGTTTCTGAGTCGATTTTACCTGACTCGGCTACGGATTGGACCGCAAATTCAATGCTGAGGTTGATTTTTTGCTTGCCGATACAGGCCACCTGGGTATTCCGCTGATCGTGAACACCAGTTCCGGAATCATGAACACCGATTCCGGCCATCGTGAACACTCGCCGGAGCGAAGCGACGGGTTAGCGTCTCAGTTTATTCCTTCAGAGTCCAGGTTTTCCCTGTTTTAGTCCTTTCCAAAATTATTGTGATAAATCGCCGCCGGCCTGTGTGTAACTGTGCGAAAGCCGGGAGCGTTTTTTGCGGAGGCTTTTGCAAGCAGCGGTGGAAATGATCAAGAGAAAGTCGGCCGAAGGCCACCATTCCCATTTGCACGGCTGCGGCAGTTTCCACAGGCCCCGTGCCCTGCGTGAGGCGCGCGTTCCGCGCCCGGACCCGGATTCCTGCACTTCCTTCGCGCGAGGATTGCGCAGGAGCGACGATTGGGTCCGGGGCCGGCCTTGGAGTACCCCCTGGCGGCGGCGTGTGGGTGCGGTTCGCCGATCATCGGGACTCCTTCAACGTCTTGGGTTGGGTCTTGGTTTGCCGCATCGATGCCCCTTTCAGTTCGATACGGTGCGCATTGTGGAGGAGGCGATCGCAGATGGCGTCGGCCTGGTTCGGGTCGCCAATGACGCCGTGCCAGTCGGGGACCGGGAGCTGGCTGGCGATCAAGATGGCGGAACGTTCGCTCCGTTCCTCGACGACTTCGATCAGGTCCCGGCGTTCAGCGTCGCGCAGCGGGGCCAGGAGCCAGTCGTCGATGGCCAGCAGATCGGTTTTGGCCAGACGGGCCAGGACTCGGGTGTAGGAGCCGTCGCCACGGCCGACCGCCAGTTGGTGCAAGAGCCGAGGCATGCGGACGTAGGTGGCGTTAAAACCCCGCCGGCAGGCGCGTTCGACGAAAGCCGAAGCCAGAAAACTCTTTCCGATGCCGGTCGGACCGGTGATGAGAAGATTGTGCCGGTCTTGGATCCACCCGCAGGAGCCCAGGGCGAGGACTTGGGAACGGTCCAGACGGCGACGATGTTTGAAGTCGACGTTTTCCAGCGATGCCGTCGCGTAGCGCAGCTTCGCCGCGCGCAGGCGTCGGGTGAGCTTGCGGTGCTCCCGGGCCGTCCACTCCTCATCCACCAGTAGGCCCAGACGTTCCTCGAAGCCGAGATCCGTGTACTGATTCGAGCGGCGTTGCTGCTCCAGGGCCTCGACCATGGCCGATAGCTTCATCTGGTTCATCTTCTCCAGGGTTTGTTCCATTAGCATGAGTGCGTCTCCTCGGGGTCCGCATAGTAGGCGGCGCCGCGAATGTTGTCGTGATGGGGCGTCGGTGGGGTTTCGGTGTCCCCGAAAGGCAACCGGTCCTGGGCCGACGACAGGATGTTCTTGACGGTGCGGTAGCTATAGGACTGCAAGTGCAGCGCCCGCGCACTGGCGGCTTCGAGCCGCTCGGCGCCGGAGCGGCGACCTAGCCCGGATGGGTCACCAATCCGGGAATCGGCTGGTTTTCGGGTACGAGAAACGAATTGCGGCGAGTTCTGAATCCTGGAGTCGGTGAATCGGGGGAATCAGTCGTTGTTGAGGACGTGAGGTCGACTCGTTTGGCACGACAGGGACATGATTCGGCGTGTGGAGGCAGACCTCGGCCCTGTGCAGATGAAGAAGTGAGTTTTTCGGTTGTGGGTGAATCGTGTCGTCAGCAACGAAGCGGAATCGACTGCAGGTTCCGCATGATAAGGGCGAAGGTTTCGGGATAGGGATAGGCCTCCGACATCGAGATCCAGACGTTGCGGACCGTCAGGCGGATTCGGGCGCCGATTTTGAGAAGCTTCAGACGGATGGTCCCGCACTGGGCATGGGCCATCGCGGTATCTTTGAGCCCGAGGCGTCGCAGGGCATGCATGAGCATGTACGCAGCTGAGGAGAGATAGAGCCGGAGCTGATTGGCGCGCATGGTCGCCGCGCTGGTCCGGTCCGCAAATAGGTCCAACTGCTGTTCCTTGATACGGTTCTCCATGTCGCCCCGCGCGCAGTAGAAGTCCTCATACAAAGCGCGGGCTTGGAAGCGTTCCGGCGGCAGGGAGGTCACGATGAATCGGGGATTGGCGCCCTTGTCCAGGAACTCCGCCTTGCCGACGACGCGTCGCGCGCGGGTCCAGCTGTTTAGAGTCCGGTACTGGAAATCCTTAAACACCCGCGCCGGTTTCCCGGTGGCGTTAAACTCCGCTTCCGCCTGAACCATTTCTTCAGCGATTTCTTGCTTGAGACGACTGTTCTTGGCCAACCCGATCACATAATCGACCGGATGGGATTCACACCAGGCGAGCAGTTCATCCCTGCAAAAGCCCGAGTCGGCCCGGATGATGATCGATACTGTGGGCCACACCTGTCGGATCTGACCGACGATGCGCTCTAACTCATCCACCGCTCCGTCGGCCCCGTCAATGTTGGAACGCCGGAGCCGGGCGCACAGCAGATGTTCTCCCGAGAAGATGTACAACGGCAGGTAGCAGTAGTGGCCGTAGTAGCCGTGAAAGAACCGTCCTTCCTGGTTGCCATGGATCGTATCGTCGGTGGCATCCAGGTCCAGAACGATCTCAGAGGGCTCCGATTCGTGGGCCGCGATAAACGCGTCGACCATCCACCGGTCGATCTTGTCGCCATCCATGGCGATCTTCTTGTACCGCTCCTGGCCATCGACCTGCTCTGCGGTCAGTTCCAACCGGTTCAGCGTGCACTTGCCTGCCAACGCCTTTCCCCGGTCTCCGGCCTGCCGCCGGTTTTCCCCCAGCGGATCGGCCTTCTCCACCGCCACGGCCAGCATCGGATCGGTCCGTAGCTGGTCGTGGTCGTTCAGGTCCTCATAGCCCAAGCACAGCCCATAAATCCGCTGGCCCAACAACTCCTTCACGCTGTGTTCGATCAACCTCGGGTCCCGGTGATCGGTAAAACACTGCTCCAGTCCGGCGATCAAACCCGTCCGCTTCTCGACTTCCCTCAACAGCAGAACACCCGCGTCGGAGGTGATCTTTCCGCCGTCGAATCGCGCCTTCACTTTCCGTTGAAAAAGTCCGTGAAATTCGAACGTGGCTTGGTTACACTCTGTTCTCATAAGGGCCGTCTCCGTTTGGGTTTTTAAACGTTTCTCGTTAAACGCTTTATGCCAAACAGGGCGGCCTTTTCTGGTCCTATCCGTGAAATATAGGGGCTAGACTCATCAATCCCAGGCAGGCCCGGTACCCCTGTTCCGGATGCGGCCACCGTTTCATGATTTCCTCGACCAGGCGGCCGGTCTTGGGGCCAGTTTTCTCCGCCCAACTAATCAGCCGGGACGGTGTCCATTCCGCATGGGCCCGATGGGCACTGGGCATATGTTCGGACAGAGTCGACGGCTTGTGATCGTAGCGACGGCGATGGGACGTCACGCGCCGGCCTTTGTAGTAGACCTCGACAATGGACGCCGTGTAACGCGCTTCCACCCTCTCATGGATCAACTGGTAGGGCACGCTGTAAGGATGGCGGTCCACGGTAATGTGGTAATCGATGCTGACACGACAGTCCTTCCACTCGGCCTGTTCATACCGGTTGGTCGGGAGGGGCTGTAATGCCGGTCGATCCAGCCGCTGGTAGAGTTCCAGGCGGGATACTCGAAGCTTCTGCATCGGCCGCTGGTTCAGTTCCACCAGCAACGCTCGAATGGCTCCGTTCAAGTCGGCCAGACTGAAGAACGTGCGATTCCGGATCCTGGCCAGGATCCACCGCTGTGCGACCAGGACGGTCGATTCAACTTTCGCTTTGTCCCGAGCTTTCCGCGGCCGGGCCGGTATGACAACGGCGCCGTAGTGTTCGGCCTCATCCTGGTAGGTACGGTTGACGCCTGCTTCATAGCGGCCGGGCTGGGTAATGGCACTCTTGAGTTGGTCGGGAACCCAGATCCGGCTCGATCCGCCGAAGAACTCCACCATGCGGATATGCACGCCGACCCAATCGGGGAGTTTCTGGCTCGGTGTCGCTTCCGCGTAGGTGTAACCGCTGGCGCCCAGAACAGCGACGAACAACTCGACTGGAATAGCTTTGCCCGTCCGTGGATCCGTCAGCTGTGGCCGTTTGCCGGAAAAGTCGATGAAGGTCTTCTCTCCGGCGCGGTGCACCTGTCGCATCGAGGGCTTCAATTTCTGGGCCCAACGCCGGTAGATCTCACAGAACTGGCTGTAGGCATATCCCTTTGGATTCGCTTCTCGGTACTCTTCCCACAGCAGGTGCAGGGTGACTCCAACACGCTTCAACTCCTGGTGGATCCCTTCTACATCCGGAGCCACCCGTTCCCGGGAGCCCGGTCCCGCGCGGGGAAACAGCCGCGCTTCAAGCGCTGCCTCGCCCAGGTCTTCGGGCAGCGGCCATTCCAGTCCGGCCTGCTTGGCCCGTCCCAAGTAGTCCGCAACGGTGCCCAAGCCCACGCGACATGCGCTGGCGATCGCCCGGTGGCTGAGCTGTTGGTCGTGTTTGAGTCGTAGAATCTCGCGTATCTGTCTCATCGGTAGTCGTTTCGTTGCCATCAAGGCCCTCCTGTGCTTCAGGAGAACCTAAAAGCTCCAAACTTCGCTACCGACGAGTGATCACGATGGCCGGAATCGGTGTTCAGGATCACCGGAATCACTGTTCAGGATCCCGGAATCCGCGTTCACGATCCCGGAATCGGTGTTCACGATGGATCGGAATCAGTGTTCAGGATGGTCCGGAATACGCACCACCCACACGTGATATCGCCCTAAGTGCTTCTGCGGATCAAATCTTGCGCAAATCCTAGTAAACTACCGCTAGCCCGCCGAGGCCTCACTCCGGCGGCTCCGGACCGACCATATCGACCTGTTTTGCCAGCACCGTGTTGACCCGGCCGTCCCGATGGAGGACGTAGCTGGCACCGTCGGGGAACTCATCGAGGAGGGAAAGGTCCGGCACTTCGGTCTTTCCGAGGCCGGCGTCGGGATCATCCGTCGCGCCCACGCGGTTCAGCCGGTCACGGCTCTCCAGAGCGAGTACTCGCTGTGGTGGAGAGAGCCTGAAGCCGAAATCCTTCCAACGCTCGACGAACTCGGGATCGGATTCGTTCCCTTCAGTCCGCTCGGTAGGGGATTCCTGACGGGGAAGATCGAAGAATCGACGACGTTCGATACCTCCGACTTCCGGAATACGGTCCCGCGCTTCACGCCGGAGAACCGAAAGGTGAATAGAGCGCTGGTGGATCTGGTGACGAGAATTGCGGCGAAGAAGCAGGCAACGCCTGCACAGGCAGCCCTCGCCTGGCTGCTATCCCAGAAGTCATGGATCGTTCCCATTCCGGGGACAACCAGGTTACACCGTCTGGAGGAAAACCTCGGGGCTGCATCCCTGGAGCTCGCGCCCGACGATATCCGCGAAATCAGCAGCGCCACCTCGAAGATACCTGGCGGACTGCTGGCATTGCTGATTGGTACCGTTGACGGATTGGGTGAGCTCTTGCAGCGGCTCTCGACACAGATCGGCCAGAATCTGCCTTGAGGCTAGGGTGTAGTCACGGGGGCAGGTAAGTTCTGTTTCGTCTATTCAACAGCAGGGGCACCTCTCCATGGAGTGCCTTCTGATTGTGGGAAGTGATTCTGTCCTTTCCCGCCTAAGGACCGCGCCAGACCACCTCCCACTCTACGGGGCCCTCAATGACTCCCTGTGCTGGTGTGGCTGTGTAGCCTCCACACATGGGCGGTGGCGATAGCAAGGCATCTGAAATTTTTAAAAATTGGACACGCAGCCACACCACCGATAGACCCACCCACGGCTGGGGAGGTTGCCATGGGGGGTTCTGAATGGGTCCCATCCACTTGTGGGGACTTTTGGGGGGACCACCTGCATGACGGAGTGTTACGGTCCGCTACGCACCTTGGGTTAACCGATTGAAGGCAAAGGTGGGTGACGATTGACAGCGGTCGGTGACATTCGGTGTATGTTGTTGATAGTTGCCCCAACGTCAACTCTGACTCTGCCTGTCGGGGTTCGAATCCCTGCCTCCCAGTTATTCATGCCAGACAACCCAACTCGCTAGAGGGCATCACCACAATTTACAACTTAGGGATTCTGTGCGAATGCCCACCGGCTACCAAAGTCGTCTACACAGACGATCAACGTTTACGCCAGCCGGGCACCTATCTACTTGAGAACCAGAGTGGGATTGGCCGGGCTCGGATCGATAAGCTATTTGTAGAAGGAGTGCTGTCGTTTGGTCTCATGCTGAGCTGGTTCCGACGGTAGGAGGTCTGGATCCAACCAGAGGAACTCGGCAAAACCGGGAGGTCCAGCGACCTCGCCGGATTCGACATCGTAGTGGAAGATTATAGAACGGTGTTCGTTTTTGATCCGCACCTCGCTCGAGCCGATGCGGACCCGAACCCCCGGATGTATCAATCTCCGCACTTCGATGCAGCAGTCCGAATACTGGGCATCTTCGGTCATCAGGCCGGACAGTTCCCCGATGCCCTCTTCCTGTTCCGTCTTCTCGCGCGATAGCTCTTCCTCGTCGAGCCCGCCTCGTGGGTCCGGCTCCAATGCTCCGCTCGTCCGCTTGATTTGAGATTCGTCGGCGTCGGCTCGAGTGGCGGCATCAAGCGGAATTTCGTCCAGGGACTGGGGCGGCTTCACCCCTGTGGCAAGGATCGTGCGCAAGCAATTGACGTGCCCCGCGATTCCCACCTCGATCCGTTTCTGTGCAAACAGGCCGCCACCGAGAACCCTCCCCGAAGCCGGCAGAGTGATACTTTCACCGGAAACGATCGTGCTGTGAATGGCCTCTTTCACGACGGTGACCTCACCCTCACTCTCCAGATAGGAACCACTGACGTATCCGACCTTGATCTCACCCTTCGCATAGACTCGACTGCCTGGCAAAACGCCCTGACGGATCACCAGCGTGCCTCCCGCCCTCACATCGGCACAGTCCACGACACCCCCAACCGACACGTCGCCACCGGCATGAATGTGGAATCCGGGAAGGACGTCACCTTCCACGTGGACCGCGCCTTCGCATTCGATGCTTCCCATCTCGTAATCGAGATTTCCGGCAACCCTGATTAGGTCCATTACCTCAATTCGGTGCCACCCGCAACCAAGCCCGTCCCCGGACCGGCAGTCACAGTTGCACATTTGCCCGGTTTTGCCAGAATCTCCTCGCCAAGAACATTTGTGCCAGGTGTCCCTGGGGTGGGCAAGACGATTTGGGCGATCAACTGGTCCTTCTCGATGGAGGTAAATGACCCTCGATCGCGAAAATCAACGCTATCCGACTCGTCCCGAAGTCCCACTGTGTTCCGCATGTACTCGACCCTCATCTCCATGTTGCCGGCTTCTCCGTCGATCGGCTGAGAACCATGTGCCACCGGATGACGGGCACGATCGCCGGCCGGCACCTCGTCGACCCGGCTGATTAACTGATGGCATGCTTTTTCATCGACACCGTGACACACTCCCGCCTCGTCCAATGCATGTTTGATGGCGTCGACTGTGAGTGACTCGCCGTCCTGCAACCTAACCTCGATGACGGCTTCCATCTTGTCCCGACTGGTATTGACCACAATCGGCATCTTGGCTACTTTTTCCCGAACCGCGTTTTTATCTTCTGGGCGAATGTAATTACGGAAGATTGCCCGTTTAACAATTCAGAGGCGGTATCACGATCCGTTTTGCTCCGCTTCGTCATTCGCAGCTCATCTTCAAGCCGTTTCAGGAGTTCTTCAAAACCATCAAGTTGGAACTCTTCAGTCGGCGCAATTGGATCGCTCATTTCCCGACCTCCCTGGCCTGTCTTTGTGCACATCGCCACCCAACACGATTAATAAGTAAAAATATAGCTATAATAATTAAAATTATTCTGGATATTGAGCAAGAAACCTCACGCTAACGGTCGGACATTTGACAATCTATGAATCGAAGTGTCGGCAGACCGACACACGACCCGTTAAGGAACGCATCGGAGTCGCATCAAAATCTATCCATTTAACTTACTTATTTTAAATTATATATGCTTCGATCGCAGGCAGAGGGCGCGATGAAATCGATCAGAGAATCTGGCGCAACCCGTTCGACTCGATCGAAAAATGCCTCAATCCGCCGGGAATTCGGACGTTTTACTTAAGACTTCGCAAACAAATGAAATAACAGTAAATTCGAACGTTTTCGCCTCAAGATTACGTCTAATTAACTTGAGGCAGTGGCGAAACACTACGCATTTCTGTTTGTCATCCGAAATAGGGATTCGTCCAATTGGGCTCGACAAGACATCGGGGACGAATTTCCATCGACGCGGGCGAGTCCAGCTTGAGTCGAGTCCAAACGCGGAATAGTGGATCGAAGCCTTAATTGGAGGGCTTACATGGATTGGCGGCAAGAGCCTGGGGGAGCGGATTCGAACCGGATCGATTATCAAAACCTCTTTGAAAACTCTGTTGCCCCGATGTTTCGAACAGCGCCAAACGGGCAGTTTCTGCTGGTCAACAAGACGCTGGCGAAACTTCTCGGCTTTGAAACTTCTGAAGAACTTGTAGCGTCTCTTACCGACATCAAGAATGAGATTTTTGTGGTTCCGGAGGCGTCCGGCGAAAGGAGAGAAGGCGAAGAACGAGAATTGGTCGTAAAGAGGGAGGGTACACTCGCTCGACGAGATGGTGAGATCATCCGAGTCTCGATCCATGCCCGCGTCGTCTTTGACGAAGATGGTAAACCCTCCTATAGCGAAGGCATATTGCTGGACATTACGGATTGGCGGAAATGGGAAGAAGGTATCGCTCCGACAGTCCGACAGCCAGATCAATTTACGCGGATGGAATCTATCTCGCCCACGGAGAAGCGGTTCAAGAATCTATCGAAAAGGGAAACTCAGATCGTGCGTGCCATCCTGGATGGTAGCCGAGTCAATACGATTGCGCGCTCCCTCGATCTAGCTCCGAACACGGTACGCCAGCATCTTCAGTCAGCTTTCAAGAAGCTCGGGATCCGATCTCAAGAAAAGCTGATCGAACAATTCAAAGGAATAATCTGACAGGCCAAACCACGCTCACGCCAACGGCTCTCCTGGATAAACGTAATTTCTGATGGCTGAAACCGAAAAAGAAAACGATCTGCTGGCAGAAGAGGAAGACCGGACAACTCTGTCCGAATTGTATGCCAAATATGGACTCGACGAACGCGGTCAGCGGAGTTTTGGCCCTTATGTAACTGTATGGCGCAACGCAGCCGTGCTGGACACGAGAACATCCAAGCGAAATTCATGGCGTGACCGACAAGTATCGAGCGATGAGGGCTGGCTGATCTTCATGTGCGGCATGGACTACGAAGCTGTGCCTCCAGTGTCGGTTCCAGAGAGCGAACAGTTACAATCCGAACTTACCGAAGCCATCGCGTTTTGTGAGGGGCACCCATGAGTCCTATGCCTGTGGCGTAAAAATCCGTAGCGGGACACAAAAATGCGAAAGGGTCGACCGGTAACACACTCACTTAGCCATGGCATCCGTGAATGCCCAAGTCGATTACTGGCCAAACCCCAGATCTAAGAGTTCTTTTTCAATGCCTCAAGTGAAACCCGGATTGCTCCACGTTTCGCTCGCGGCTTCGTGCCAATAGTCGCCTTGGTTGCTACCAAAATCGACCCAATCGCAGAGACAGTGTCATTCTTTTTTGATCAAGCGTCAACGCGAAAGATTTGCGCGATCTGCAGTGCGTCAGATGCAATGCACGACCTCCTCAAGTCGGCGGAATAAAACGAATATCGCCTTGCTCCAAGACAATCAATTTTCCGTTCGGGATGGAAAATGCGCGGCAGGCGTAGGGTAGGATCATTGCTTTGCGGGTGGACTCGCCCCCTAGCCGCGCAGAGGAATCTACGTAACTCTCTAGATCCTCCAATACCGGACCGACGGAATAGGTCCTCTTACAGTTGCTGTATTTTTCAAAGTCATGGAAGATAGTGCCTCATGTCTTCTCCGGCAGACCTCAACGACGAACTCTCACGAGCCGTCGATCGCCTGACGCGCATCGTCGATGCCACCAAGCTGCTCAACTCCACGCTGGACCTTTCGGAATTGACGCGGATCATTTTGCAGATCGTTCGGGACGAAGTCGGTGTGGAACGTGGCACCGTTTTCGTGGTCTCCGAAGACGGCGAACGCTTGCGTTCTCTGGTGGCTCAGGACGTGGACGAAGAAATCGAAGTC
Source organism: Terriglobia bacterium (assembly GCA_965218085.1). Taxonomy (GTDB): domain Bacteria; phylum Acidobacteriota; class Terriglobia; order 20CM-2-55-15; family 20CM-2-55-15. Next base: position 3,961,385 of record CBDCKF010000002.1, read on the forward strand.
CGGGTCGGATCTGGAATCTTCGGAGCCGTTGCAGAATCCGGCAAGGTCATCGACATTGACGATGCCTATGAGGATCCCCGTTTCGACAAGAGTTTCGACGCCCAACTCGGCTTCCAGACGCGCGACATCTACTGCATGCCTGTTCGCAATCGCGAAGGCACGACCGTAGGCGTTCTTCAACTGCTCAATCGCAGCCGGCCGCTGACCCAGCCGGATAAAGATTTTCTCGCAGGAATCTCCGTGCACATCGGACTCGCGCTGGAGAAGGCCTCGATGCACCAATACATCGTTGAGAAAAAACGCATCGAGCAAGAACTCGACCTGGCGCGGGAAATACAACAGGAGTTTCATCCCAAGCTCCCCGAATCCTATGGGGGCGTTCAGTTGGCCGGCTCCTCGACGATGTGTTACGAGGTAGGGGGAGATTACTTTTCATTTTTCCCGCTCGACGAGGACGAGCGGTTTATCGTGATGCTCGGAGACGTCTCGGGAAAAGGAATTGGGGCGGCGCTTGTGATGACATCCGTTCATGCGATGTGCCGCGCCTTAGTCAGGCACGTCCATTCGCTCGAACAAATCACGTACGTCCTCAACCAGATGATCCTTGAGTCAACCAAGCAACAGACCTATTTGACGCTGATGGTCGCTCTGGTGGACCCGGCCAAACGGCGTGTGCACCTGATCTGTGCAGGCCACAATCCCCCCATCATGGTCGACGGATCAGGCATCGTCCATCTGCTGACAGAGGGCGGAGGCCCGCCGGTCGGCATGCTGCCCGGAATTCGCTATCACCGTGAGCTGATCGACGTCGATCCCGGGGCTGTTCTGCTCTTTTACACCGATGGGGTCAGTGAGGCCGAAAACGAAACTCAGGAACAGTTTGAGACCGATCGTCTCTCAATCGTTGTCGGGCAGCATAGGAACGAATCAGCCACCACGATTCATGATGCGATACGCGATGCGCTTTCCGGCTATGTAGGTAAAACCCCCGCCAACGACGACAGCACGATGATCGTCCTTAAGTTTTAAGCCCGCAGTGCCTCTCCCGCTCTGGCATTTCATCATCGGTGTTATCCGCCTGCGTTGTCTGGTCTGTCTGGAAGGACATGTTTTCGACGGCTTATTCGAATCCCGGCGGCGTTGCGGCGAGTGCGGCTATTTCTTCTCACGAGAAAGCGGGTATTTCCTGGGATCGGCCTATATCGGATATGGCGCGACCGTTACGGTCGCGATCGGAACATGGGTCGTCCTGGGTTACATCGTGGGCCTGGGCTGGAGTTGGGTTGTCCTGGCGGTGATTGTCTGTGTAGTTGCCGTCTTCCCTCTCTGGTTCTTCAGATATTCAAGAATGCTGTGGATGGCGCTGGACGTGTATCTCAATCCCCCGGTACAGGAGGATTTCGAGCCGCGCGGTCGTTAGTGACCCCGCTTGGGAGACTGACGACTCTGTCCACCTCCCTATTGCGGGTACTCGAGTACGCGGCTTAGAATGGTTCTCTCGCCGAGTAACCGAGGCCCGGCCCCATCGTCTAGTGGTTTAGGACGTAGCCCTCTCAAGGCTAAAACACGGGTTCGACTCCCGTTGGGGCTATTCCCGTAGTATCCGGTACGGTCATGTTCGGTTCGGTTTTCATCGAAAACCCCAACAAAAACCAACTTTTCACATCCAAGGCGGTCCGCTCTTGTCCGGTGGAATCCTCAGAATACTGATGGAAAAACGAAACGATTGTGCGGTTGGTACAAGAGTAGGAATTTAGCCTAAGAATTCCCCGTGACATTTCCTTACTTTCGTGTAATATTCTCAATCGCTGGAATTCGGCAATGAATGTCGGCTTTGGCTAGGCTGGTTCTGGTTGGATTTAAGCCCGACCATTTTTCAAAGAAAGGAGTCTTTGACACAAATCGGTCCTGTCTCCTATTGAACTCTCCGACAGGCCGGCCAAAGACAGTTTTACTGCAAGACGCGGTGAGATTGCTCCCCCTCGAAACTATAGGCACAAGACAGCTCCGGACAAAAGTGTGAAGTGGGTCCGGGCGGCGGTCCTTTCGACAGAAGCGAATCCCGCGTACTCAACAACGATGTTTGATCGATTCAACGAGTAGCCGCGCGTTAGACAGCCGCGGACAGACACAGGGAGGTTAAGTATGCGACGCAATCTTATCTTAGGAGGGCTGGCTAGCCTGGTGGTGGTAGTTCTAATGGCACACCCTGTCTTGGCACAGGTCGACCTAAATGGCGACGGCAAGGTCGATGCTGTTTTCACGAAAATAGGCGTACAGCAAGCGAATCCATACAGCCAAGTCTGCTTCGGCGACGGGGCGGGCGGTTTCTCCTCGTGCAGTGATGTAAAGGGTGGAATTACGGACGAAATAGCAACAAACGCCTTGACCACCGCGGCAGCTCTGGGCGATTTCGATGGCGACGGCGACGTCGATATCTTCTTTTCGATGCAATCTAGGGCGCCATTTCCAAGTGGAGTAGGTATGACGGCTTCGAATGCGTTGTGTGTGAACGACGGCACAGGTGCGTTTCCAGACTGCCTCACCATGGGCGCAGGAAAAATTAGCGAAGATGTAGCCCTGGGCGATCTGAACGGTGACGGCAAGCTTGACGCCGTTCTTGCGAATTCAGGAGGTCCAGCTTTAAGCGAGAAGAACTTCGTCGTTTTAGGCGCCGGTGGACTAGGCACCGTGGGCGTAGAACCATTTTACAACACGCAAAACCTCAGCACCGGGGTGGCGCTGGGTGACGTCGACCAAGACGGCAAGCTCGATGTCGTTTTCGCAAATTCCGGCGCGCTGAATACTGTTTGTATCAACGATGGCAACACTGCAGGTCAAGCGGGTCAACCTCCAGAACCTTCGTTCACGTGCAGTGACATCAGCCTTGCTCCCCGTCCCGGGCTGTTTACACCCACCCCTCAGAACACGACCAACGCAGTAGCTCTAGCAGCCCGTGGCAGAAGTGAGATTCTCTGACACAGTCGTAACGTCGGATTCGATAGCCACGTTGGGCTCGATATCCAGCTGACGGAGTTCATGATGCGTTTGAAGCGCCATCTGGACGCAGAAGAGCACGATTTGAGCGGCAAAGTATGCCGCAGACCGGTCCTGCGGCTCCGTGGCGTGCCCTGCCCGAACTTCTGGCGCAGGATCAACGCCAGGTTCAAGGCCGCGTAGTGAACCAGGATCCGTTTCAGGATATTTTCCCGTCCTCGAAGGTGAACCCGTCGCATGCCGCCGGTTTCCAGACCGTGAGCGAAGGGTCGTTCCAGCATCATGCCGCGATGCCGCAACAACTCCTTGCCGCGTTCTCCACGGATTCGACGGCGATTGGCATAGACAGCCTGTTGTTCGTCCGGCTTGTTCTTCCAGCGGCGACGGCCCCGATCCGGTTCCGAGATGTAGGTGCGTATCCCCAATTCGCGAAGATCGACCATCGTTTCGTTGCTGTGATATCCCTTATCGGCGACGACTTCAGAAAACCAATCTTCTCGAATCTGCGCTTCGGTTTTCGGGTTGCTTGCCAGCTTCTCCATGTTCTCGGCCGTGCGGATCAACGTCTCTTTGATTGTCGTCGTATCCCCGGTGGCAGCACCCTGAACCGTCACCCCCAGCACGACGCCGGTCTTCATATCCACAGCGTGTTCCAGCTTGTGAGCCAAATGCGTGCGGCCGTCTTTCATCTTGGTGATCTGCGCATCCGCGTCGTCGGGATGCACCCAGTCGTCGTTCGATCCCTTCTTCGGCCGTTTCCGGTCCAGTCGCGCCAGTTCGGCTCGTGTCGGCGTTTCAATGCCCGAAGCGTGGGCCAACTCCTTCAGAAAGTCCTCATAACTGTTCCTGGTGTCTCGCCGCACGATCGACCGCATTGCCGCGTTCGCTTCCAGCGTCGTCGCGTCCACGCCAACCGTCTTCCCGTCGATCAACCCGTGCCCGGCCAGCCGCTCCAGCATCCAGTGGAACACCTGGGCATGGGTTTCCAGATCGATCAGCCGGCGTGTCCGCGACACGCTGGAATGATCCGGGGTACCATCGGTCAGCCCAATGCCCAGAAACTCCCGCAGGCTCAGCGAGTCGGCACACCGCCAGGCGATGCCGCGTTCCGAGTCAATCCCTTCGAAGTAGCCGACCAGCAGCATCCGAAAGTACACACCCGGCACGACACCGGGCCGACCCATCACCGGGGCGTAGAACTTCTGGCAGGCTTCTTCAACAAACGGGTCGAATCCGTCTTCTTCCAGAATCCGGTTCACCCGTTCGTAGAACACGTGTCCTTTGGTCCGCGGCAACTCCTGTGTCGCGATCCACAGCGATTCCTGGCGTCGTCTCTTTCGTCCCATGCCCATATCCCGTCCTCCTTCACTCATCATTCTTCGCGATACGGTCGCATCGGGTCCGTTTGAATCTGTGAAGTGGACTTTAACCACGGGCTGCTAGGCGACGTGAACGCCGACGGTGTCCTTGACGCCATTTTTGCGAACACCGGACTCAATGAAAGATGTATCGGCAACGGTACGGGCAGTTTCACTTGTACTGCACTCACGGCCACCTTAGAGAGGACAAGTGTCGGCGTGGCTGTGGGGGAACTTGGCTCTTTCGGTGACAGCTTTGCCGATATCGTTATTGCGAATGAGACAGAGGACGCCCAAATCTGCTTGGGGTTTACCTGCTTTTCTATCACCTCCGTACAATCCTCTACCGGAGTGGCTATCGGCGACGTGGACGGCGACGGCGACCTCGAATCCGTTTTTTCGAAATTTCTCTCAGCAAATCGTGTCTGCAACATTACTACGTGCACGGATGCCAGCACACTCACGGGGAGATTTTCAGGCGTTGCGCTGAGCGACGGCCGAACATTCGAAGAAGATTTCAGTGGTACCGTGATCACGAATCTGGAAGACGAGGATAACGCGTACACCGTATCGGGCGGCAAGATCAAGAACACGGCCTCTACGAGCGTTAACGATAGGCATTATATTCGGACCCATGTGACCGACTACAACACCGTTGACTTTGTCGCTGAATTGACGTTTACGCTGACCAACGACACCGGTGACATGCTCCATTTTTTCGGACTGGGAGCAGGGATCCCAGATTTGAATGCCACGGACGAACCAGCAACTGGGGCCTATTTCAGGATCCATAGCCCTAATACTGTGTCAGGAAGGGTGGACGCTTCTTTCAGAAACTTGACGTTTGCTGGCTCCGACGGCCTAGCGAACATCGGCCAAATGACCAATAGCGGCGGCACCCACCGGGCGCGGCTTGCCAAATCCGGGAACGAGTTGACTTTTAGCATGGACGTCAATTTCGATGGCATTGACGACGATGGGGATGGTTCGGTGTTCGATGCGGCTTTCACCTACACGGTCGCTGACCTGACCGCGGCAACGGCTGCGCCGTTTCTCGACAACACGAATAGTCGTATCTTTTTCGGCACAGCTTCTAGGATCGACACATTCGATGATTTCAAAGTCACGGCTGTTGTCGTCGCTGACACGACAGCGCCGGTCGTCACTGTACCAAGTGACATCACGGAAGAAGCTACCAGTCCCGATGGAGCCGACGTCACCTTCTCGGCCTCAGCAACAGACGACGTGGACGGTTCGTTGACCCCGAGCTGTACGCCGTCGTCAGGCTCCACGTTCCCGCTCGACATGACCACCGAGGTTAGATGCGAGGCAACCGATAGCTCTAACAACACCGGTGAGGCCTTCTTCGACGTGACGGTGGAAGATACGACCTCTCCCCAGTTCACCTCGGTTCCGGTCGATTTCGAAGTCGGCACGACTTTCGAGAACCCACTTCAGGCGTTGGTTGAGTTCCAGGTTTCCGCGACTGACGCCGTGGGTGCGACTGTCACCTGTGTGCCGTCGTCGGGCTCCCTATTCCCTATCGGTCCGACCCAGGTCGATTGCGAGGCAAACGATGCCGCCGGCAATCCCCCTGCGACGACTTCGTTTAACGTCACAGTGCTCGGCTTTGGGGATCAAGTGGATGCCCTGGCCGAACTTGACGAAATTGACGCGTTACCCGCGAACATACAGCGCGGGCTCGACAACTTCCTGGCGTTCATTTCGAGGGTCGGCGACTCTAACCCGAACTCGGGCATCGCCGTCTCCGGAATGCTAGGCTCGTTTCAAAATCAGGTGCGCGCCCTGGTGCGGTCGCGCCGACTCTCTCCGGAAAATGGCGATGCGCTGATCAGCGCTACCGAGACAGTCCGAAACAACCTCGATCCTAGAAGGTAGGGAGGATCGGTTCAGCTAGCATTGTGCGCGGACGCCGGAATCGGCGTCCGCGCATATTGCCAAAGACGTGACTCAGGCAACTGAACGAATTCTGCCAAACTGTCCGGTTTATCGGCTTCTGGCTTTGGCATAAATGAGTGGTATTGTAATCCCTTAAATCTTGGAATCTACTAGTTTCGCAATCGTTCCGATGGCTTTCATTGAACTCATCATCAAATTGATGGGAAGAACGATGGGAAAAGCGCAGCCCGCAGATTAGGCCTTATTTATCAATCGCTTGGGGACGGGTTCGACTCCCGTTGGGGCTATTCAGAGGAAGTTAAGAGTTAAGAGCAACGCGTTAAGGTTACGTTCCTAAACTTTTCACTCATCTCACTCATCACGCGTCACGTCCTGAGGTCTCTCCACAAAATCACCACGCCGTATCGTCCCCAGCTGTTGGCCAACGGCTCGTCGCCCATAGGCACCCGAAATCCAGTTCTCAAACAGGGCCGGAATGCCCGGCCCCAGGCCGGGGTCGGGTCCGCTCATTGCGTGGAAGTGGAGGTGGGGTTCGACCGAGTCCCCCGAGTTGCCGACCTCGCCAATGGGATCACCGGCCAGGACCGGATCTCCGACACCAACCTTCATGCCGCTCGGACGCATGTGCGCGTAATAAGTGTAGAGATTCTCCTCATGGCGGATGACGACTGCGTTACCGCCTGGAGTAGCCGCCATAGCCTGACCCGGCACATTTTCCGGAACGTCATTGCGCATGTAGACCACTTCTCCGTCGGCTGACGCCAGTACATCCAGTCCATAGGCGAAGTAATCACTGTTGCGACCGCCGGTCCCTTCATAACTCTTTCCATCGGGGCCAATTTTCAGGAAATCGTAGGCGAACGCTTCGGCGACGAAACGTTTGTGTGCGTCCAGCGCGCTGTGTTCCGCCGCAACGTACCAACTGCCCTCAAAAGGCAAACGTCCTACAAAGCCTTCCATCACGGTCAATGGGATCGACACCTTGCTCGAACCCAGAGTTTCACCTTGCCTGAATTCGGTTTCCACGATCAGCGTCTGCCCCATCAATCCCGACGGCAACTCGAAGGAAACATCCGAAAGTGCTTTCCGTTCGTCCGGACCTAAAACCAGAGTACCGGGCGGTGTCACTTCGATGCGGCGACGCTCCACGGAGTTATCGAAAAGCTCAATCAGCGCGGGCCCTGAAAACTGGCCCGACACCACACCGCCTGTAGTACCGACCAGATCAAACCGCAGCCATTGAAACTCGATGGGCTCGGAAGACGTATTGTGGAGTATGAGATGAAAAAAAGTCCGTTCGACAGCAACGACGTCGCCACCCAAGGCCTCTACGTAGACCGCTGAGGGAAGAACCGAGATATCCACCTGAGCGGAAGCGGAAACCGCAAATACGAGGGCTAAACACAATACAATAGGTATGCGCATCGCGACTTGAAGGCTAAGTCAAAGAAGTGGTAAAAATCAACCCGGCCGGAAATTCACATGAGTAAACCACCCACGGAAAAAGCAACGCTTGGCGGTGGTTGCTTCTGGTGCCTCGAAGCCGTGTTCGAGCAACTCCAGGGCGTCCACTCTGTCCAGTCCGGTTATTCCGGCGGCGCTCGCCCCGATCCCAGCTACGAACAGGTCTGTTCCGGAGCAAGCGGTCATGCCGAGGTTGTCCAGATCGTTTTCGATCCCTCAGTGACACCCTATCGGGAAGTTCTACAAATCTTTTTCTCGATCCATGACCCGACCACGCTCAATCGTCAAGGCAACGATGCCGGCACACAATACCGTTCGGTGATCTTCTCCCATTCTGAGGAACAGATGGACATCGCCCGAACGGTTATTGAAGAATTGGATCAATCCGGCGTTTTCTCTGCACCTGTCGTGACCGAGCTGAGCCCCCTGGAACATTTCTATCCTGCCGAGGACTACCACCAGGAATACTTTCGCCAGAATTCGGAACAACCGTACTGCCAGTACGTCATCGACCCCAAAGTCGCCAAGTTCCGTGCGCAGTACTTCGACAAGCTAAAAAATTAAATTTCAGGTACCCGGGAATGAAGGAATCAGAGTTTGGACTCCTTTTTTGGGAGGGAGGAAGTGAACTTCACGGAACGATCGAGCCACTGCTTGAGATCCGCTTCTCGAGCATAACCATCCGGATCTAGATAAACCATGCTTCGGATCGGCTGCCCCGTGAAGTCCATGACTTCAATGTGAGGTTCTTTGAGAGCTGTGTTGGACCCGTCCTTGCCTAACCGTAAAACGATTCTGTCGTCAACGACGCCACAACACATGTTGCCGTTCAACATGAACGCGATTCCGCCAAACATTTTCCGCTCCGCCAGACCCTTGCGTCTGGCGAGCAACTTTCGAATCCGTTCGGCAACCGCTTCGTTGTAAGCCATTCGGACCGTGCCGGACTCCAATCCGACGTGTCATCAAAGATCTTTCAGTTAATGAGCGCCCACCACATCGCGCGGCCCATGGATCATGGAAATCTTCCAGTCGCCTCCGATTCGCTGGAAGACTGCACTGCCCGTGCCTGTAGCCACCTCGGCTCCATCGATTTCCATCCCGTACCTGAAATACGCCCAGGCCACATCGCCGGCGGACTTCACCGTAATGTTCTCGACCGTCATTTCGCTGGGGTGATTTAAGACGTAGCGATTGATGAATCCCATAAAACCGTCACCGGTAATCGCATGTCCGTCTTCATCGAGCCAGACCGCATCTTCGCTCGCATGCATTTCGAAGTAGGATGCATCGTTCGCGTTGATCGCATTGATCGCGTTCTCAACCAGAGAAGCGTCTTGCGCATATGCGCTACCAGCACTTACCAAAAGGGCCACGAGAAACAGAAAAACAAACTTCTTCACAGTCATATCTCCTTTGAATGTTAGATACCTAAGCAGAATTAAAAATCGTAACACAAACTATCTATTAACCTTCCGGACAACCACACCCTTCAACCATCCGTATTGGGATTGACTACCAAACATATGTTTGGTAAAACTTCCGAATGCGTTCCGCGCCGATTCGCACACCGTCAAAACTCACCCTTGAGCAGCGCTTGAAAGATGAGATCTTCAAAAATCGACGCCCCTTCCCTTTCGGTCTAGCCCACACCACCCACCCCGAAACGATTTTTACTGGAATACGGGAAGTCGACCAGCTATCCAAGGGCTTGCCCCGGGGCCGGATTACCGAGATCGTTGGACCCAATTCGTCAGGACGGACCAGCCTCCTGCTCTCCACGCTGGCCCAAATCACTGATAAAGAGGAGGTTTGCGCTCTTATCGATCCGGCCGGTATTTTCGACCCTGTATCCGCAGACCACATCGGTGTCGATCTGGAACGACTCCTCTGGATCCGTACCCCGAAGCCCGACATCGACCAAACGCTCAAAGCGACGGATCTACTGATTCAAGGCGGTGGATTCGGATTGATCGGAGTCGATTTCGGGGAGTTTTCTCATGGTGAAATCTGCCGCGTTCCACCCTCCTCATGGTTTCGGCTACAACGTGGGGTGCGAAACACGCCCACCATACTGCTTTTTGTTGGACGGAAAGCATCCACCCGGACATGCGCTTCCCTGGTCCTGGGTCTGGAACTGAATCGCACTCATTGGACCCCGCGCCTCTTCGACGGAGTCTGTCCACAAGTTGAGATCCTGCGGTCCAGAATGAATCCCGGCATCAGTTGGAACCGGACACCGCAACGTTTCTTTATCCAACCCGCACACTTTCGGACTATTGCCCCTGAGCCTAATGACCCGGATGACCCCGCTGAAATTTTCCCCCTCAAAAAACAAGGAATTGAATATCTCGAATATCGAAGGAGTTCCCTGCCATGAGTTCTAGCGCAAAGATCATCGAGAACCGCCTCAACACAAACCCAAAGTCCGGGCCTGTCTTCGGCCCAATTTATGGCTGCATTTATATTCCCGACTATCCGGTCCAGGCCTTTATACGTAATGAACCCGCTTTGCGGCGCCGGCCGATGGCCATCCTCGATGGCACATTCCCTTTATTTACAGTGGTGGCAACGAACACCGTTGCCCGGGGCTTGGGCGTCCAAATCGGAATGACAAAGCTTCAACTCGAACAGTTCCCCAATCTCATAGCGCGTCACCGCTCCGGAAAACAGGAAGATGCCGCACATCACGCCCTCATCGACTGCGCCCACTTTTTCACACCCCGCGTGGAAGATACGGCACCGGATACGATCGCGCTCGATCTGAATGGATTATCCCAACTGTGGGGCACACCCCGTGCAATGGCACAGAAGTTATTTCGAGCGGCCGATAAGCTTGGATTCGAATCCCACATCGCTATAGCTTCGAACCCGGATGCAGCGATGCATGCTGCAAAAGCAGAGGCCGGCATCACTGTCATTGCGATGGGTGACGAAGCCAGAAAATTAGAGTCCCTCGATCTTCACATCCTCACCGCATCGGAAGAGACCCGGACATCTTTCAGCCGGTGGGGACTTCAAACATTCCAGGATCTGGCCCAACTTCCCGAAGTCGGCGTGGTCGAACGTCTGGGTCAGGAAGGCGTTCGACTCCAACAGATGGCGCGTGGAGAAACAAGCCGTCCTTTGCGGGTTTTAAATAAAAAGTCCTTCTTTAAACAATCCATAGAACTTGATGATTCTATTGACTATTTAGAGCCGGTCACATTCATATTCAGTCGCTTGTTGAACCAACTCTGCCAACGACTGGAAGCCCGCAACCGGGCCACCCACGAATTGCGTCTCACATTGACGCTTGAGCCCTCATTCGGTAAAAAACCCCTCGATGAAGCAGACGAAGAAGACCCGGAAAAATCATCCCACCACTTCGTCCGGACCATCCGCCTGCCGACTCCAACACGGGATTCCAGAATTTTATTAAAGCTTCTGCAATTGGATCTGGACGCGCACCGCCCTCCCCGGCCGGTCATCGGCGTCACTCTTACCGCGGAACCGGCCCAACCGCGCCGCATCCAGAACGGGTTATTCGTTCCCCTGGCGCCCGAACCTGAGAAACTGGAGCTGACACTGGCCCGGATTGGCACCATTGTCGGAAACGACCGCATCGGTTCACCCCGCCTGCTCGACACACATCGCCCCGACCGGTTCCGCATCCAGCACTTCACTCTTCCGACCCGATCGAAAGCCAAGCGATTGTCGACACACCCCTCAGCTTCAATGGCTCTGCGTATCTTCAGGCCGCCTCTGGAGGCAACCGTCGAAAAACTTGGAGGACAACTTTCCCGGATCTTCTTCTCAGGCAAATCCGGAAAGGTCACGACCGCACGCGGACCCTGGAATACCTCAGGGGAATGGTGGCGTGAGGATCCCTGGAATCGGGAAGAGTGGGACGTCGAAGTCCAGAGTGGCCACGACCGCACCCTGTATCGCATTTTCCAGGACCAACAGACACATCAATGGTTCGTAGATGCGGCCTACGACTGAAGAGAAAATCCAACGCAGAGACGCAGAGGGAAAACAGGTGATCTGTGTGGATTTCGTCTGACGAGATTTCTATGGGTTCCAAACGACGTTCGTGTTAACCCGATCCGCGCGGGTCGAACGGTATGTAGACAGCCTATCCCGTCTTTCTCTTTCTTCCTTTGCGTCTCTGCGTTTTTCTTCTCCTAAATGGTGAAAGTTTGCTATGTACGTCGAATTGCATGCGGCTTCTGCTTTCAGTTTCCTTGAAGCCGCTTCACTGCCCGAAGACCTTGCAGCGGCAGCGGCACGGATGGACATGGCTGCCATGGCCATTGTCGACAGGGGGGGTGTTTACGGCGCGCCCCGGTTTCATGGCGAAGCTCGACGCGTAGGCATCCAGCCCCATATCGGCGCTGAAATTACAGTCACGGGCGGATACCGCTATCCCCTGCTGGTCGCGACCCGACAGGGATACCGCAATCTCTGCCGCCTGATCACACACATCAAGATACGCGCGGTCAAAGGCGAAGGTACGGCGACGCTGGAAGAACTGGCCGAACACGCCGCAGGCCTCATCTGCCTGACCGGAGACGAACGCGGCCCACTGGCTGGGGCACTTGGGAACGGGGGTGTTCCCCTAGCCCGCCAGTGCCTGATCCAACTCACGAATATCTTTGGACGCTCCAATGTCTACGTGGAATTGCAACGCCACTTCGACCGCCAGGAAGAAGCCCGGCTCGAAGCCAGCCGTGAACTTGCCGCTTACATACAGCTCCCGATTCTCGCGACCAATGGCGTCCGGCACACGCACCACCGCGACATCCTGGACGTATTCACCGCAATCCGCAATCACAGAACATTGGAATCCGTCGGACGCCTGCTTTCCAACAACGTCGAACGCCGTTTTAAGAGCCCGAAAGAGATGGCGCTCCTGTTCAAAGACCTTCCCGAAGCTATCGCCAACACGGGCGAGCTTTCTTCCAGGCTCGAGTTCACGATGAACGACCTCGGCTACCGGTTCCCCCCATACCCCGTCCCGGATGGCGACACGATGGACTCGTTTCTTCGGAAAAGAACGTATGAAGGCGCCCACAACCACTACCGGCCGCTTTACCCAAAGGCCCGACGGCAGATCGAACGCGAGCTGGCGTTAATCGAAAAGCTCAAACTGGCTGGCTATTTTCTGATCGTCTGGGACATCGTTCAGTTCTGCCGCAGAGAAAACATACTGGTTCAGGGTCGGGGTTCGGCGGCCAACAGTGCCGTTTGCTATTCACTGGGGATCACGGCGGTCGATCCAGTGGGGATGGATCTTCTCTTCGAACGATTTCTTTCTGAAGAACGTGGGAAGTGGCCCGACATCGATCTGGATTTGCCGAGTGGACATCAGCGCGAGCGAGCCATCCAGTACGTCTATGGGCGCTACGGACGGCGCGGGGCAGCCATGACCGCAAACGTGATCACCTACCGGGGCCGGTCTGCGGCACGTGAAGTCGGCAAGGTGCTTGGCTTCGATCCGGAAACGCTTGCCCGACTCTCTAAACTGCTCAGTCGCTGGGAATACCAGGACCCGAACGACAGCCTGGAGAGAAAATTTAGGACCGCGGGACTGAACACAAGTCATCCCCGTATCCGAAAGTTCATGGAGCTGACAGTCCGTCTCCAAAAACTGCCCCGCCATCTCGGACAGCATTCCGGCGGTCTGGTGATCTGTCAGGGAAGCCTGGATTCGGTCGTGCCGCTGGAACCGGCATCGATGCCGGACCGCACTGTCGTTCAATGGGACAAAGACGACTGTGCCCACATGGGCATCATCAAAGTCGATCTGCTGGGACTGGGGATGATGGCGGTACTCGAAGATACGATTCAATTGATTCGAGACAACAATGACGAAACAGTCGATCTGGCCCATTTACCCGCAGATGACCCGACCGTCTATCAAACGCTCCAGAGGGCGGACACCGTCGGTATGTTCCAAATCGAAAGCCGCGCACAGATGTCCTGCCTGCCCCGTTTGAAGCCCATCCGCTTTTACGACCTGGTCGTCCAGGTGGCCATCATCCGCCCAGGCCCGATCGTCGGCAAGATGGTTCATCCATATCTGAACCGGCGCCAGGGGCGTGAACCGGTGAGCTATCCCCACCCATCGCTCGAACCTGTTTTGAAACGGACGCTGGACGTTCCGCTCTTTCAGGAACAACTCTTACGGCTGGCCATGATCGGGGCCGGGTTCAGCGGGGGGGAAGCCGAAGAACTCCGCCGTGCCTTTGGTTTCAAGCGGTCCGAAGAAAAGATGGGTAACATCGAAATCAAATTACGCGGCGGAATGGAGAAACGAGGCATCACCGGAGATGCCCAGGATCGGATTGTCGGGTCGATCACATCCTTCGCTCTCTATGGGTTCCCGGAATCCCACGCGGCGAGCTTCGCGCTCATAGCCTACGCTAGCGCATATCTTAAATGTCATTATTTGCCAGCATTTACGACAGCAATATTAAACAATCAGCCGATGGATTTCTACAGTCCGGCAACGCTGGTCAAAGACGCCCAGCGTCACGGTCTGCGTGTCTTGCCTATTGATGTCGCCCGATCGGACTGGCTCTGTAGCCTCGAGAAGACACCGATAAAAACCGGTCCGGGCGAGGAACTCAGCCTTCGTCTGGGCCTGAACTACGTCAAAGGGCTCCGCGAAGTACCCGGACTCCGAATCGTCAAAGAACGCAGCCGCAAAGCCTTCACTTCGATAGAAGATCTGGCGCATCGCGTCTCCGAGCTTCAGAAAAAGGAATTGACGCTGCTGGCAGAGGTCGGAGCGCTGAATTTCATCCGGAAGGACCCACGAATACACCGTCGTGACGCGCTCTGGCAGGTGGAACGGGCCTCACGACCCTCCGGACCCTTATTCGACCCGACAAAGACGCCGGACGCGCCTTCCCCGCTGCACCCGATGAACGCTGAAGAACGCCTTCTGGCTGATTTTCGGGTATCCGGCTTAACAATGGGCCCGCACCCGATGGCGTTCTGCCGGGACCGTCTCGATCGGATGGGGATTCGCCGGGCGGTGGACCTCCACCACACACCGAACGGAACATGGGTTAAAACCGCAGGCTGCGTGATTGCACGTCAACGCCCGGGAACGGCCAAAGGCTTTGTTTTTTTAAGTCTGGAAGACGAAACCGGCATTGCCAATGCGATATTTACGCCGGATATGCTGACTCGGAACCGCGCCCTGATTACAGCAGAGCGCTTCATTCTGATCGAAGGCCGGCTCCAGCACGTAGACAACGTTGTTTCTGTAAAAGCACAAAGAATCCGCGCGTTATCGATAACTGATGCCCCGACCCAGTACCGGGACTTCTACTGAGGCTCCGTCTGAGGCTGACGCCGGGCAAGCCCCGCGACGACCACCCGCATCGCCTCGCGATCGACCCAATACACAAGCCGGCAATCTTCATGCCGGAGGCGGTACTTGCCCCCTCCGGAAAGCCGCTCAGAGCCTTCTGGGACAGGATCCGCGGCCAGTTTACGGATGCGCGTGATTAACCGCCGGCGTGCCTTTTGAGGCACTCCCTCCAGTTCGACGACCGCCCCGGGCTTCATATGGAGGCTAAATTTTTCCACGACGTCGGAGGTTGCGGACTACGTCCTCGAACTTGAGTTCGGGTTCCCGCTTCCTTTCATCCAAAGCCTCCAGATCCTCGGCATCTTCGGCCAAACCGCGCCGGACGGCGATATTGACGAGATCCGACACACTCTGATCGGTTTCCGCCGCTTTCATCCGGAGAGCCTTGTGGAGGCTGGGATCGAAGTAGATGGTGGTTCGCTTCGGATCTGCCATCGACCCACATTAGCGTCATAACGTTATAGCGTCAAGACATTATAACGTCCGTATCTCGACCAAAGCACTTCCCTGCCACACACGGGACAGGCTTCACGCTGGGATATGATTTGGATAAATGTCCGATCAAGCGATCACAGGATTTGTTCTGGCGGGGGGCCAGGCCACTCGCATGGGGACCGACAAGGCCGCCCTGCCCTGGGGCGAGGGTACGCTCGTTGAACACATGGCCGGGATATTATCAGGAGTCGCCCTAATCGTCCGGATCGTGGGCCGGGACCCTCTTCCTGACCTCGAACCGGGACGCGGTCCGCTCGAAGGCATCCGGACAGCGCTCCGAACAACGGCGACTGAACACAATCTGATTACGGCTGTGGATCTCCCCTTCCTCAATCCGTCGTTCCTGGACTATCTGGCCACCCGTCTCCGGGCCACCTCAAGAGACCTTCTTCTCTGCCGAATCCAGGGATACGTTGCATTGTGCCTCGGAGCGCGCCGCGCACTCCTCCGACAGGTGGAAGACTATCTCGCTTCAGGACACCGCTCGATTCAGGGCTTTGCGGCCTACGTCGATCACGAAGAAATATCAGAGGACGAACTGCAACGCGCGGGTTTTAGCACTGAAATCTTCAGAAACATCAACACGCCGGAAGACTACAGACGGGAAAGAGATGCCTAGTTGAAGGATTTGGATCGCACCTCGCCATTCCGCCATCCCGGCTTCAAGCTGCTGGGCCACTTTCCGGCCCCACCCACTAGCCCATCCAGCACATGGGTTTCAACTCACGACCGTTTCAACAGGACATCTATATATGAATCCTCGATGGGGGTCGCCTCGGTGCGATCCTCAGTCCTGAGGACACGGCAATCGAGGTCACCTATCGCCACCGACCCTACTCTTGGGTTCTTCCGTTAATGTCACTGACCGCATTCCCTCGGCGGGAGCGATTTAAGCAGCAATCTTGACTTGTCGGTTCAAATATGGCAACTCTGCTTGCCATGAGTACCCTCAATCCATCATCCGGCTGCGCGGCAGAGACCTCTAAGCGAAGTTTTTTTCAGGACTGGAACCTCTCCACAATTCGGGAAATAAGAACTCTTCTTGCGAGCCAAAAGAAAGAACGCCGGGCGTGGGCAGGCGTCAAGGTCGAAGCGGAACGCATTGGTTACTTGAGGAGAGTGCAATCCACGGCCTGGAATGCCCTCTCTGAGCAGGCGCGTGCCGAATTGAGAGCCCGTCGTAATGACGTCGCAGAAATGGAGAAGCGACAGACAAAGGTTGCGGGGATTCTGGCTCGAAATAGCTCCTTGAAGACATCTCTTGAGTCGAATTGGGTTCCGGTGAACAAGCAAAAGGACTGGTCGACAATCCGCGATGGAGTCGCCGATGAATTCAAAAAACGAAAAGTGCACAAGAAACTTAGAGAAAAACTCCTGAAGCGGTTCCGATCTTTTCATCCTCGAGAAGCACGCAAACAGCTGTTTCGGGTAGTAACAAGCAACATGGAGCGGCTCGATAAACAGATGCAGGTCCAGTTGGCCTCTAAGATGGGAGCGACCCTGGCGCTGGCCATCGCCCGCTTCAATGCCGGAATCGAAACCAAGTGGACGGATTCGGAACAAAAACCCGGCAATGTATGTAGAGAAGTCGAAAACTGGCTTCAAGCTGCCGAACGTGAGATCTGGAGCGCACTTCGAGCGGAAGATACATTTGCGGCCAAGGGGCATGGTACCGATCTCGCGCGGCAGGCGGCCCGCACGCTCTTTGACTGCATTCTTCCTCTGTCGTCGGCGATCGCCGCCAAGCGAGAGTCCGACAAGGCGAGTTTTTCACGTGATGGACGCCTGGCGTTACGGCTCGGTGGCCTGACCCGCGACCTGCTACGGGCCATCGCGTTGGGTCAGGCAGTCACCTGGGTCGCAGGTTGGCCAGGAAACGCCAGCGCGACCCGAGAATGGACACGGAGAGCCAGGCGACTGAAGTTTCCGACCAAGGTCAAACAGCCTCGGTTGGTCCCGGTGGCCGATCTCGCTACCAACAATGCGCGTTGGGATGGCAAGGAAATCACAATCGAAGGAGTCCTTGGTGCAGTTCAGATCGTACACCGGCGACGCAAGGTAATTTCGTCGGCCTCCGTCTCAGATGCCCGGGGACGCTCAGTGATCGTGGAGATTCCGTATATCAAACTCGACTCCGGCGGTATCGCTCCCGGCTCCTACGTTCGTCTCTCAGGTACGTGGCAGGAAGAATCCAGGGAAACCCATGGCCCGGCGTTGAGAATCGACCGCAGGAACTTTGGGGAACTCGCCAAAGCCAGTTGGAGCGATTGGGCAACGATGCAAATCCGCGGGATCTACGAGACCGTGCCGCACGGTCTGGCCGCTCGTTGGAGCTGGCAACCGGGTGCTAAAGGAGCCGGCAACCCGTTGATCTACGGTACGTGGTTCGACCGGACAGCGAGAAAGCCGTTATGAACGAATACTTCGACTCGATACTCGCTGATTGCGAAGGGGAATGTGAGGAGTACCGTGAATTGTTTGACCGGGCCGATTCCGCTTACAACGATGCCGCGACGACTGCCGAATCTGCGCAGGACAACGTTGACGCCGCTACCTTCGCCGTGGCCGCAGCGACGATGACGATGGTGGCATGTTTGGTCACCGGAAATCCTGGCACCATAATCATATGTGAAGTGGCGGCCATCCTTGCCTTAGAATCGGCACTGCAGTGGCTCGAAAGTGCCGTCCCAGCGCTGGATCTCGCCCTTGAAGCGCAAGAGAAAGCTCACGAAGCCCCGAAACGAATCGCTTGGGCAGTTCTGCAGCTGTGTGCTCTTCTGCGCTTTCGAGCAAATCGGGGAAGACAGCGCTGAGGAACCGGAGGATCTGGGTACGATCGAGGGCATGATTGAAGAAGCCGAAACAGCAGTCGCCGACGCGGCGTCGGCGTTGAGCTCATCTGAATCGGACGGGAGCGAGGCGGAAGGAAACGTAGATGACGCAGAAGCTGCGGTGGCCGATGCCGAGGAATATGTGGAAGAAGAGGATGCGGATCTTGTCGCCTAGACTGCTCGATCACGCTCCTGTGGCTTGGAAAATTGTATAAACGCGATCGATTCGTCTTCGTCTCAAATCTCCACGACATCACCTGCGACCCTGAGAATCCCCTCACACTGAAACGAGACGCCTACCTCCTGTCTGAGCCCTACGTCACCGACACAACTGCGCGGAAGATGCTATTCGCACGAACCCGGAGGAATCTGGTCGTCGGTGACAACGGCAATTTTTCCCGGATGTCCGCAATCGCACGGCGGCACCAGAGTGCCGCGCGTAAGATCCTCGACAGTGTCGACGAGGATGCGACCGGGACCCCCAAGGTCTCGGCCAGGCAGCGGTCCGATCGACGGAAACTCGTCGACAGAATCGTGCAGGACTGCGCTGAGGAATTGGATCGGCAGGACAAGAAGAAGATCATCGAAACACAGTTGAGGATCCGGCCCCATCTGATGATTGGATTGGAAGACTTTACAATACCCGTCCTGGACCTTTGCGGTTTGATGCACCCCGCCTTCGCAGATGAAGTCGATCAGATCAAGGACTTTCAGAAAAGAACAAAATCACTGTTTCTCGCGCAAGCCGCCGGGAGTATTGGAGTGACGATACCGGATGAGACAGAGCTGTCGTGCGTAATTCATGCTCTCGATTACGCAACCGCATTCGCGGGCACGTACCCTCTCCGCAGAAAGAATGAGATCACTTCGATCGCAATCAGCTACGGCGCGCCGATGACTTCCCGGAAGTGGGTCGAAAGCATCAAGGTGGGAAGGAAACGTGTCAAGTTCGAGGCCAAACTTCCCGAAGCGTATGTCAAGGCGCAGAGCCTGACGCTGGGTGCGCTACGCGGAATCGACAGAAAGGTTCGACTTCATATCCTGGGAGCGGGTAGCCCGATCGTTCTGGTGTTGACCGCTCTGTTCGTACCCGATACCGAGGGTCTCAGCATTGATTCAACAGCGCCCCTCAAGGACGCTTACATGGGACGCATCTATGGAAAGCGGAATGCGTTCATGAAGATGAGAATGTATCGCCTGGCAGCACATCACCTGGTTGAAGGGACCGCTTATACATCGACGAGCCCTTTCTGGAAGGCATTTGACGGGAAGCATCCGTCCGATTGGGAAGGCCTGCGACGAAAACTGGAAATTACAAGCGATACGAAGGCCTCGAAGCTGGCACGGACCCTAGAAAAGAGACAGGATTTAGTCCAGCGTTATATCCCGTACTTTTCAAAAGGGGGTGTCGGCTCAAAAGCCTTCCAGGAGGAGGTCAAAGTCGCACGCACGGGATCCAACTACTGGGTCCTAAGAGCTGTTTGCCATCGGATTCGAAGAAGACTGGACGATCCGGAAAAAATCCGCTCCTGGGTTGAGAAGGAAATCAAACGCTACGAGAAGTACGCGGATCCGCGATGGGCTAAGGCGGCACGCGCCGCTTACGACTTCAGTATCTGAATACGACAGGCAGGGCAGCATATTTTCTCGACGGCGGTCAGGCAGTCACAACCTGGCGACGATTCAGTTTCAGCAAGAATTTGGCGAAGCGGCATAACCGATTCGATAGCAAAGGCGACCGACTCAACCCGTGAGCGGGAAGAAGCTTGAAGCCATTCATGTCAAGGAACGGAGAGAACAGGATCCGAATTCAATTGGCGAACGGCGGCGTTTGGCTACTCGCGGCCGACTTCGACCCGATCCAGCCCTGGAAGGATGCCCCTGGAGTCCACAACGCGTCGTGCCACAACCGGCCAAAACGGGGTGATTTTCCAGAAACGGCGGGTTCGGCAAAGCTGGACTCATCAGCACCTCAAGGCGCCACAGGACACCATCAGAACTGTTATGCCTAGCGAAGAGTGGACAGAGCAGGCCTGTCAAGAGCTAGCCCGCATTTCTCAAGAATGATGGCGAAACGAGCAATGGGTAGACGGGATAGGGGTCGTGAGCGGTGTCGCGGGAGCAAAGAGGCCAGCTGAGCTGAAAAACGGAGCCTGAGTGATTGGTGTTGAAGAGAATGGCAAGGTGAAAGCGGATTACAGAGACAGCAATCCCTACCAAGGTCGAAACGGGTGGGATGTCCGAGCGGAGACGTTTAACAACGTAGCGGGATTTTCTGGAGGTTCGCGTAGATCTGAGCAAACACGTTGGCATAGGGATACCCGCCGGCCATCCGAATCCAGATCCGGCGGACGGTGACGTGGATCTGCGCTCCGATCTTGAGCAACTTGAGGCGGATCGTGGTGCACTGCGCACGCGCGAATTCGGTACCCTGCAATCCGAGCCGTCGCAAGGCTTGCATCAACATGTACGCGACCGATGAGAAGTAGAGCCGGAGTTGATTGGCGCGCATGGTGGCCGTGCTGGTCCGGTCGGCAAACAATCCGAGCTGTTGCTCTTTGATCCGGTTTTCCATGTCCCCACGAGCACAGTAGATCTGTTCATAGATCTGCTTTGGGGTGGGTTGGCCTTTCGGTAACGAGGTAACGATAAACCGCGGGTTGGCTCCCTTGGCCAGATGTTCGGCCTTGCCAATGACGCGTCGCTCTCGGGTCCAGCTGTCCAGGGTCCGATACTGAAACGTCTTAAAGACGCGCGCCGACTTTCCGGTCCTGTCGAATCGCTGCTTCGCTTTCTCCATCGGAGTTTCAATCGCGCGGAGCAGCCGCTTGTTCTTCGCCAGTCCGATCACGTAATCGACACGGTGCTGGGCCTCGCACCAGCTCAGGATCTCATCGCGGCAGAAGCCCGAGTCGGCCCGAATCACAATCTGGACTCGGGGCCACTCCTGCCGAATCTGGCCCACGATCCGTTCCAGTTCCTCCACCGTTCCAGCCGCACCATCGATGTCAGAGGATCGCAGCCGGGCACAGAGCAGAAACTCCCCACAGAAGATGTAGAGCGGCAGATAACAATAGTGCCGGTAGTAGCCGTGAAAGAAGCGGCCTTCCTGATTCCCGTGAATCGGATCGTCGGTCGCATCCAGATCCAGGATGATTTGCCGTGGTGCTCGCCGATGGGCTTGGAGAAACACGTCCACCATCAATCGATCCATCGCCGCTTCATCCCGCCCGATCTTCTTGTACGGGTGGCTGGCCGCACCCTCGGTCGAGAGCTCCAGCCGGTTCAGCGTGCTCTTGCCCGCCAGCGCCTTGCCCCGGTCCCGCTCCTGCTTCCGAGTTCGCCCCTTCGGATCGGTCTCATCGACCATCACGGCCAGGACTGGATCTGAACGCAGTTGATCGTGATCGTTCAGATCCTCATAGCCCAAACACAATCCGTAGACCCGTTGCGCCACCAGTGGCTCGATGCGATGTTCCACAAATCGCGGATCCCGATAATCCTGGAAACATCCGGCAAACTGTTTCAGGATCCCGGTCCGTTTCTCCACCTCCCGCAGCAGCAATCCGCCCGCGTCCGAGCTGATGTCCCCACCGTCGAATTGACCGCAAACTTCGCGTGAACCTAAAGCGTGAAATTGAACCCGTTCTGTTTTACACTCTGTCATGTTAAAGGCCGCCTCCGTCTGTGTGTTGAAAGTTCTTCGCACAACCTTCTATGCCAGACAGGGCGGCCTTTTCCGGTCCTTTACACTTCCTTCCGTCTCTCGTTTACCTTAGATCTCTTGAGAAATGCAGGCTAGCTGAGAAAATTGCCGAGCTTTCGGAGAGACTGGAAGAGCTGATTGATGAACTGCCGCCTCTGCTTTCAGAACTCAGTTCTGCAGAGGCCGCGGCAGACTTTCATCTCGACCGCATCTCGGATCTGGAGGCGGAGATCGGTACACTGGAAGACGACATTTCTGACATTGAATCTTCCATCGAAGAGCTGGACGCGGGCATCGCCGAGTTGCAAAGTGTTATCGATGCTCTCGCCGAGGTTCAGCAACGGGCTGAGGAGATCCAAACCGAAATTGACAGCAAATACGACGCCATCGACCAACTGTTCTCAGATTACGACACCCTGGAATCGACGTACGAGTATTGGTTAGACCAAGAGGCCGCCTTGCTCGAAACGCTGAGCCAAGATCTGGATGACGAGTCTTACCAGATCTTCCTGGAGGAGTACGACGGCGTCGTGTCTACCCTGGAAATTCTCGAAGCTGAGCTCGATGCTATCTTGGTCCAGATCGATGAGTGTTATGCACAGATCGATGCGTTGCTAGGGGAACTGGCTCAACTCGATCTTGACGAAAGCGCAGCCTCCGAGGCTCAAGCCGAGCTGGAGAATCTTTTCGGGCAACGTTCAGAGCAGGAGCAGGTGCGCGATCAAAAAAGAAGCTCTATCGAAATACTCGAGGGTGACGTCGCAGAAGCTGAGGAAAGGAGCGACGGGGCAGAGGATGAGATTGTCCGTCTTCAAGAAGAGATAGAGGCCGTCAATGAGGCAATCACTGAGTCTGAAAAGAACATTCCGAACCTGCAGAGAAGGTGTCCGATTTCTAGTTGAAAGTTAGATGGCGGTTCCATCCTTCCGACTCCGTAGAATCGGGGTTGGGAAACCTTACAGAGGAGGAACCGCCGAATGAAAGCATACCGAATCGTGAGCCGCGACGACAGCCAGTCGTTGGCGGAATATTTGACAGAGAACGGGCAGATTCTGCTGCCGATGGTCGAGCTGATCGAAGGGTCGCGGATGGCGATCGACGAGTTGATCGACGTGTTGGGACGTGCCAGTATCGAGGCCGTGTTGCAGTTGTCGGCGCAGGGTGTGGCCGGAGAGAAGCAGCGGGGCCGGGCGAAGGAGTCGATTCGTTGGCACGGCAGGCAGGCTGGCAGCGTGCGGCTGTCGGATCGCAAGCTGCGAGTCCGAAAGCCCCGACTTCGGAAGAAGGGGCGGGGTAAAGGCCAGGAGGTCGAGATCCCGGCCTACGAGGCGATCAACGCGAACGGGACGATCGGCAGCCGGGTTCTGGAGATCCTGATGTCGAACGTCTCGACCCGGCAATACGAACGGGTCATTCCCCAGATGGCCGACACGGTCGGTGTCAGCAAGTCGTCGGTGAGCCGGGAATTCGTTGAGCAGAGCGGGAAGGAGTTGAAGCGGCTGAGCGAACGCCGGTTCGAGGACCGGGAGTTCCTGGTGATCTATCTGGACGGCGTGATCTTCGGAGAATTTCACGTGCTTTGCGCCGTGGGCGTGGATTCCAGCGGCGAGAAGGTCGTCCTGGGAATAAAGGACGGCGCGAGCGAGAACGCGGCCACGGCGGTCACGCTGCTGGAGGATCTCGTCGACCGGGGCATCGATCCAGGTCGGCGGTACCTGTTCGTCATTGACGGCGCAAAAGCGCTGCGGAGCGCGATCGACAAGGTCTTTGGCCGTCAGAATCCGGTCCAGCGATGCCGCAACCACAAGATCCGGAACGTCGCGGCGAAGCTCCCCGACGAATTGGCTCCGCAGGTCGTTTCCGTCATGAAAGCCGCGTTCCGCTTGCCGTGGAAGGAAGGCATCGCCCGGATCCGAAAGCAAGCCGAATGGTTGCGGTCTCAGCATCCGGATGCTGCGGCCAGTCTCAAGGAAGGACTCGACGAAATGTTCACCATCAACCGTCTCGAACTGTCTCCGGCTCTTCGCCGTTGTCTGGGGTCGACGAACCTCATCGACAGTTCGCACTCCGGGATGCGTATCCGGACCCGTCGTGTGGGCCGATGGAAGAATGCCGACATGGCCCTGCGATGGGCGGCGGCCTCCTTCCTCGATACCGAGAAAAACTTCCGCAGAATTCTGGGATATAAGGATCTCTGGATGCTCCAGGCCAAACTCAACGACCTGGTCACTGGCGACGATCCGTCAAAGGTGGCTTAACTGATGAACTGAACCGCCATCGAAGGTTTCAACTGAATTCGGGACAGCTTCCCTGCAGACTCATTACGACGACAATTGTGAGGTCTCGAGCGAATGACACCACCCGCCATCCTTGAGTGTTCTGTACTCACCCCGGTCCGAGGCGTATTGTACCGTTCTCGCGGATGCATGGTGTTACTCGTCACACTTACGACAGGTCCATCATGAAACAGGCACAAAAGGGATCCGTACGTGGCGTCTTTTCGCTTGCCGACTGTAAGGACATACTGCGAAAACGTGTCTCTCCGAGGTCTCCTGACAGATTGCTGGTACGGAGTCGTCTGGCCAGGCTGACCTTCGCGGCGCGGTATATCAGATTTGCCGAAGGGTGGGTCGCCCACTCCTCGAAACGATCGACGCCCAAGTATTTCCGGACGCTTCGTTCGCTACCTCGTCAGGTGGTTGATTTATTGGAGGCTCACGCTCAGGGATCACCACCGTCCACCTTGTCACAACCACTGATGGACGAGTTGGCTCACTCGGTGGCGATGAGCCTGTACACCTCCCTCGCCTCAGCGTACGCAAAAGGGCAGCGCAGGAGGAGCAAGAAGAAGATTACGAAGAAATTCAAGAAGCGACTAACGTCGTGTGAGTTGCAATATCATCGCCTTCTCAGCACAAGCCACGCCCTCATCGTTGGAGGTAATCCGGCCAAGGTAGGCCGGCTCTACGGTCAAGCTCTCGACATCATTCAGTCGGACCTCCTTGTCCTGTGTGAAGAAGCAGGCGCCGTCGGACGCGCTAATAACACGGCCGCATTGTTGGCAAACCTGCGGGTGTGCCGATTGAGCCGTAGGTATGTCATGCTGGCGGCGGCCGTGCTTGGTCTCCAAGCTCAACTGACGCAAAATCGGAGAAGAGCCAGCCTCGTTCGACAAGCCAGAGCGTGTCACCGGCTATCCCGTCCCTTTATCGAATTGAACCAAGCGCGCAGAGGGCTACTGAGGCAGTCCCCTGGAACAGTGGCAACGATCATTGGGCGAATCGAGAGTGTCTACTGGCAAGAGCGGCCGCGCAAGCCAGTTTCGCTGATTCGCTTGAAAGGAACCGGGCTCGAAATCCTGGTGCCGTACAGGAGCATGCCGCGCAATGGCATTGCGCCGGGAATGTCTTTGGCTGTTCGGGGGAAGGTCAAGGAATCGAAAGCGGGTAAGCTGTTCTTAGAGTCGACGACGGAAGGACTCAGGCGCTTCAGCAAAGACTATTGGGAAGACAGACTGGCTGACCGGGTCAGAAAAATCTACGACTTATACCCGGACTCCCTGGCCATGGATTGGGATTTTGCAGATCCGGCTTCTGCTCCGGGCAGGCGGGCGCGACTGACACGATTTTTCGTTTAGGCCCTGAAGGCAATCAAAGGGAAAGAGATTGCTAATTCTCGTTGGTGTTTCCGCCGGAAGAGGCGAATCGCGCGACGAGAGGCAGGTGATCGGATGCGACTAGGGTCTTGCGGTTTCGAACGAGTTCTGCCGTATCAATCTGCAACGGCTTCTCGAAGTAAATGTGGTCCAGATGAAGCAATGGGAGGAGGCCCGGGTAGCTTCTCTTCCTCCGAATGTGCAGTTGCATGTTCAGACTTTCGAATCTCTCCCGCAACACTTTGGTGGTCAATCCGCTCACCCATTCGTTGAAGTCGCCGATCAGGACCACAACGACGATGATGGCAACGTTACTCCAGGTCATGGCAAGGTTCTTTCAAAGGTCGAAAGACTCGTACACACGGTCCAACTTCTGCCAGCCGACAGACCCGGCAATGATAATGATTTTAGACGAAAAAAGTGTGTTGAAGAGGTGACTAGGCTACGCCAAGAGCGCGTAATCCCTGAACCGTAATCACGGCGGCCCCGTATCCCACACCGGTGTAGAAGAGCAACTGAATGCCCGCAAAACGCCAGGAGTTGGTCTCCCTCTGGACAACGGCGACTGTAGCGATGCACTGAAGAGAGAAGAAAAAGAACACGATCAGACCGATCATACTCGACACCGTAAAGATCCGTTGTCCGGTACCGGCAAAAGTGGCCGTCCGCATCTGCTCCAACAGTCCTGCAGCCTGCGTATCTTCGTCCTCCCCTTCGACGGAAAACACGATTGCCATGGCACTGACGAAAACCTCTCTCGCAGCAAACGCCGAGATCAGACCCACTCCAACACGCCAGTCCACACCCATCGGTTCCAGTAGCGGTTCGGTGAATTGCCCCAATTGAGCCGCGAGCGACCGGTCCATTTCCGATTCCACAATCAGCGGCGGCTGGGCAGTCCCCGCAAAGCGCGGCTGAACACTGCCCAAACCAAAATTCGAGAGAAGCCACAGAACAATCGCGATGACGATGATCGGCATGCCTGCTTTACGGAGATAGGAGGATGAGCGCGACCACGTCATCCGCAGGATGACTTTCCATCGCGGGACCCGATATACAGGCAACTCCATCGCCAGGAGCGAGGAGTCATCGTTGGGCATGATGAAGCGTCCAACGATACCCGCGGATAGGGATCCAATCAAGAGACTGGCCAGATAAATCAGCGCAAGACTGAGACCCGCCCAGGCGGCATCCGGCAGCAATGCCGCCAACAACAAGGCATAGACCGGCAATCGCGCACTGCAACTCATGAGCGGAAGAATCCAAATCGTCAACAATCGTTCCCGTAGGGTCGGAATTGAACGTGATGCCAAGACTGCTGGAATCGCGCACGCGAAACCCGAAAGCATCGGGACAAACGACCGCCCATGCAGTCCCAAATAAGACAGGGGTCGATCCACCAACGTGGCCCCCCGCGCCAGATATCCGGAATCCTCCAACAGGGTCATCAGGAAGAACAAGATCACGATCTGTGGGAAAAACACGGCCACGGCGCCCACGCCTCCGATCAGTCCTTCGGCAACGAAGCGGGCGACGATGGCTTGGGGAAACAGACCGATCAACAGGTCTCCTGCGAAGGAGAACCCCACGTCAACAGCATCCATGAACGGCGTTGCCATCCAGAAAATCGAAGCGAACAACGCCGCCAAGACAACCACGAACAGCGGAAAACCGAGATGCCTGTGGAGAGCAACCTGATCGATCCGCGCGGTGAGTGAGTCACCCTCGACCCGGGCAACAGACCGGATGAGCGCACCGGAAGCATCCAACACTTCCCGCACCTCGGAGTACGCAGCCACCGGATCGTCACCGAGTTCGGACAACGCGTTCGGCTTCCATTCGCGCCGGACTGAGGCTCGAAACTCCTTCACAAGCCCCTCGACGCCTTTCCCTTGCCGCGCATCGACCGTCACGATGGGAATCCGCAGGGCCTGGGCCAACCGCTCGGCATTCAGCGACTGATCCATCCGAGGAAGCAGGTCCGTCATCGTCAGGATCAGTACAACGGGCTTTCTCTGGCGAGCTACAAAACCGGCAAACTTCAGATGACGCTCCAACTGCGTCGCGTCTACAACCAATCCAAACACATCCGCTTCGACGGCCGGATCCCGCGATTCGATCACCCTGCAGGAAAGTTCCTCTTCAGGAGATGGATTTACCGAACTGTGCACGCCGGGCAGATCGACGAGGTTGACAGGAGGGCCCCATTCGGGACTGCTCTTGCCCTGAAGAAGGCTGACAGTAACGCCGGGGTAGTTGGCGGTATGGAAGTGACCGCCGGTGAGAGCATTCATCAGGGTGGTCTTGCCGGAGTTCGGCATGCCCACCAAACATACCGTCAGCGGCCTGACACTCTCGTCTGCCAGATCTACCGCCTCGACGGGCGTCTTCATTGGACTAGAATCCAGGAAGCTTCGCGCTTTCGAAGGGCCAACTGAGTCCCCCGAACGACAACCACAAGAGGATCTCCGAGCGGTGTCGATCTGACGACGGCGACTTGTTCATCGGGCGTGAAACCCAGGTCGAGCAAGCGGCGGCAATCCCGATCCGGTCCCTCAAGTCGTTCAATCCGATACCATTGGGACACTGTCGCGTCCGACAATTTCAATTGGGCTCTGTCCAACTCAATCACTGGAACTCCAATCCCGCTAAATGAAAACGAATATCATTTTCATTGCTTCTTTGACTATCCTCCAATGGCCACCCAAATCGCAAGCACGATTTCCATTTTTTAGATGGAACGAGCCTTTACCGAGTCATTGGACAAACTCTTCACTGCGGTGTTCCGCGAGGATCTGAATCCCCTTGTAAACGATGAACGGTGACATGACCAGGGCCGCGAGAGGATCGCCCCACCACCGCTCCATTCCCGCATTGATCAAAAGACCGATCAGTAACACCATCGAAAGGTAGGAGTTCCCAAATGTAAAGATCGCGGCCGCCTTGAGGGCCGGACTGCGCACCTCCATCGCCAGCGCTTTCATATACGATCCGATAATCGGAATAACCAGCATCGAGGTGGCGGCCAACACAAGGCCCAGCAAGGTTGCTCCCGGAGCACGGCGCTGCCAGAGTTGGTCCACGCTCACCGCCAGAGCTATCAAGCCAACCAGAACATATCCGCAGGCGACTATGGCGAAGAACAATCGGTCGTTCGGTGAATCGATGTCTGCAGTTCCGTAGCGGGCAATTCTCCGGGCCAGAATCAGTTCCCTCACTGCACCGACGAGTGCATCCATTCCGAAGGCCAGCAGAACCGCCGATGACGTCCGCACCCACAGCAGAATCCCGGAAACCGCCAGCAGCATGTGCACCAATGCTGTCAAAAGGGCCAGGTAAAGAAACTGCCGTAACCACATCTGGGATTCGTCAGACACCTTGAAATCCTAGCAGCCCTTGGCAGAAGTCTTGAGGACCGCGCGCGGGTCTTCCCTACCCACGCCCGTCTCACTGACTCATACCTAATACGCGCGTGCAAACACGACGCGGCGCTGGGATGGGGCGCCACAGGTGATACAAACTCCGGACTCGGCCTCATCCTCGTCGGGAATGCAGCGGATTGTCGCCTTTGTGTCCGCCTTCACCTTTTCTTCACAATCCGACTTGCCACACCAGTGACTCCAGAGAAAACCACCTTCGCCATCGAGCATCTCGTTGAAGGTGCCGTAATCGTCCACTTCGTGCGTATGCGCGTCACGAAAGTCCGAGGCCCTCTGGTACAGACCGTCCTGTACACCGGATAGCGCTTCACGAACGGTCTGGGACAATCCTTCCTGGGAGACGAAGTTCTTTTCCCTGTTATCCCGTCGAACCAGAACCACCTGATTCTTCTCCATGTCCTTCGGGCCGATCTCCATCCGCAGCGGTACGCCCCGCTGCTCCCATGCGTTGAACTTCCACCCGGGACTATGTTGTTCCCGGTCGTCTACGGTAAAACCGATCCCATCAAAGCCAGCCGTCAACTGATCGATCCGTTCCATCACCGCCCCACGCTGCTCAGGCTTCCTGAAGATAGGCACGATCACAAGTTGCGTCGCGGCTAATTTCGGAGGAACGATAATGCCCCGGTCGTCGCCGTGGGCCATGATCAGCGCGCCGATCAGTCGAGTCGACACCCCCCAACTGGTCGCGTAGACGTATTCCATCTCCCCTTTTCGTTCTGGAATTTCACATCGAAGGCCCGGGCAAAGCCCTGCGCAAGATGATGCGACGTCCCGGCCTGCAAGGCCTTGCCATCCTGCATCATCGCCTCGATAGAATAGGTATGATGGGCGCCGGCAAACTTCTCGCTTTCACTTTTTAGGCCTGAGAGTACCGGCACGGCCATGTGTTCCTCCGCAAACCGACGGTACACTCCGAGCATCGTGACCGTTTCCCGCTCGGCATCGTCGTAAGTCGCATGCGCCGTGTGGCCTTCCTGCCATAGAAATTCTGTTGTCCGCAGGAACAGGCGGGTCCGCATTTCCCACCGAACGACATTGGCCCACTGGTTGATCAACAATGGAAGGTCGCGATAGGACTGAATCCAGTTTCGATACGCATGCCAGATGATCGTTTCCGAGGTCGGCCGCACCACCAGAGGCTCTTCCAACTTTCCCCCACCCGCATGGGTCACCATCGCCACCTCCGGTGCGAAGCCCTCGACATGCTCGGCCTCTTTCTGAAGGAAGCTTTCCGGAATGAACATGGGAAAGTAGGCGTTTTGGTGTCCCGTTGCTTTGAACATATCGTCCAGGGCACGTTGCATTTTTTCCCAAATCGCGTAACCGTTGGGACGAATGACCATGCACCCCTTCACCGGAGCGTGATCTGCCAGTTCAGCCGCAGCGATCACGTCGGTGTACCAGCGTGTGTAGTCGTCTTCCCGCCGGGTTATCTTGATTTCAGCCATGCCTCGGTCCTTCCCTTATGACGCCGGGATAAGCGGCGCATGATAGCACACTACGGGGACCGGACACGGGAGCACAAAACCGATCTTTTGAAAGACTTACTGCGCCCATCCGTCTCGATTGACAGTAAGGCCCAAGCGCAATAGCATGAATAATTTGACGAGAGAATTAATAAGAAGGGCAAATGGCTGAACTTCCGACCGAAAACACGATTTCGAAGGCCAAACCCGGCAACCCCCGGGTCCGCTACCGAACCGCGTCCGGCGTCCCGATCCGAGCCCTCTATACTTCCGAAGATCTGGACGGCTTCGATCCGGAATCTGAGCTCGGTGCCCCCGGTGAGCCACCCTATACACGGGGCATACACCCGGAGATGTACCGTGAACAACTCTGGACAATGCGGCAGTTCAGCGGATTCGGCACGGCCGCTGACACCAACAAGCGCTTTCACTACATGTTGGGCCATGGCCAGACCGGACTTTCGGTCGCGTTTCATCTGCCGACGCTGATGGGATACGACTCCGACCACCCGATGTCGGAAGGTGAAATCGGAAAGTGCGGCGTGGCCATCGACTCGCTCGAGGATATGGAAACACTGCTTCGCGGCATCCCCCTCGACAAAATCAGCACCTCCATGACGACGAATGCTCCGGCACCGATCATCTGGGCCATGTACCTGGTTGTGGCCGAAAAACGAGGCATCAAGTGGGACACGCTCTCAGGCACGATACAGAACGACATTCTCAAGGAATACATCGCGCAGAAGACCTATATTTTCCCGCCACGGCCGTCAATGAAACTCATCGTCGACACGATTGAATTCGGGACCCGGCACGTACCGCGCTGGAACACGATATCGATCAGCGGGTATCACATCCGTGAAGCAGGAGCGACAGCACTTCAGGAATTGGCGTTCACCTTGTACGACGGAATCGAGTATGTCGAATGGGCGCGACGGCACGGGATGGACGTCGATGACTTTGCGCCACGGCTTTCTTTCTTCTTCAACGCCCACAACGACCTTTTCGAAGAAGTCGCCAAGTACCGGGCAGCACGGAAAATCTGGCACACGGTTATGCGGGACCGTTTCGGCTCGAAGAATCCGAAGTCGGCAATTCTCCGCTTCCACACTCAGACGGCTGGATGCTCACTCACAGCCCAGCAACCTTACAACAACGTGGTCCGGACGACGCTGCAGGCGCTGGCAGCCGTTCTGGGCGGTACGCAATCGCTCCATACCAATTCGCTTGATGAATCGCTTGCCCTGCCCACTGAGGAAACGGCGCGCATTGCGCTGAGAACCCAGCAGATCATTGCACACGAGAGCGGCGTGACCCATACACCGGATCCCCTTGGCGGCTCCTATTTTGTGGAACGGTTGACCCTCGATATGGAAAAAGGTTGCTGGAATTATTTCGAACAACTCGACGGGCTCGGGGGTATGGTCGGGGCCATTGAAAAGGGATTTCCGCAGCGCGAAATCCAGGATGCCGCCTACGCGTATCAGCAAGCTATCGAACGGAAGGAAACAATCATCGTAGGCGTCAATGATTTCACAGTTGAAGACGAAGCGCCGATCGACATCCTGATGATCGACGATACTGTCGCCGAGGGCCAGGTCGCGGATCTCAAACGAATCCGGGAAAGGAGGGACAATCCGCGAGTCAAGGAAACGTTACGTACGCTGGAGGCAGCGGCCGGGACCGACCGGAATATGATGGAACCTATTCTGGATTGTGTCCGTGCGTACGCGACTCTCGGAGAGATTTGCGATACGCTCCGGGGCGTTTACGGGACGTATGCGGAGCCCGATATTTAGCAGCCCGTAGCAGAAGTCCGCGATATAAGATTTCGCTCGGTCGTTCATTCAGACATCCTGTCTGAACGACCGGCGACCCTCGCCATCATCCTGATGGCGAGGCCTCTAGGGATCGGCGGAATCTTAAAGCAGGTCTTAGAAGGACCCGCACCCGCCCGGCGGTGCGGGTGGACAACGAGGCGGCAGCCGAGGCGTCAAGAGTAAGAAGATAATCGGATCGGACTCGGACATAAATTCAGGCACCGAACCGCCGGTCGCTGGCACTAGCTGACCTGTTTTTAAACACGAAGACACGAAGGCAACGAAGTCTGGATCTTTATATCGGATCCCTTCGTCTACCTTCGTGTCCTTCGCGTTGAACTCTTCTATAAAACCCTAAGAACGCTCAGTCAGCAAACGCCGTGGG
Organism: Terriglobia bacterium; assembly: GCA_965218085.1. Classification (GTDB taxonomy): domain Bacteria; phylum Acidobacteriota; class Terriglobia; order 20CM-2-55-15; family 20CM-2-55-15. The sequence continues at coordinate 3,994,291 of CBDCKF010000002.1, forward strand.
ATGGTCGGCTTCGTAGTGCGCTCGAAGCGTGTCACGGCCAAAATCGTTCACCAGGTCACGGAACACGGAATGGACATGGTTCGCGTTGTTCTGCGTGTTGTCGTACTCGATCAGAAACGTCGGTCCATGCACCCGGTAGTAGTGCCCTTCTCCGCGTTCGTCACTTCCGGCCCACGCGAAATGGATTCCATCAACGCCGGCTTCGCGAATGCGGCTCAACGTATCGGCCGCGATATCCGGGGCCAGACGATTGGCATACTCACCGATGAGCGCCGCCAACTGATCCCTCTGCTGCATGGTCATATCCGAAGCAGCCAGACCCGTCGGATCTCCTTCGAGTTCGGCCACTCGGGAGTTGCTGGTGAGAATATCCCTGAATGCGGTCTCCTGAATGACGGCGGCTTCGGTCTGGGTCTGGTCCAGAGATGCCAGCAGTTCTCGAGCAAGGTCTTCTTCCCGGCCCAGAACCCTGAGTCCCCGGCGAGGGCCCTCTTTGACGTCAGCCGGGTTCGAACCGAAGAAAGTGGGTGCTGAGGCGATCACCTCGCCGTCACGCATTGTCACGTTGACGGAAACGTGGTGACCTTCCATCCGCCAGCCCCATGTACCCGTATCGGATGGTTCGCCGAAGATACTGAAAAAATAGAGTTCGGGATCGCGACGGATCCGGGCTGATTCCCCACCCTCGAGCTCATACAGGATTTGCTCGAGACTCAGAATCGTTGCCGCTTTGACCATTCCGCGCGAACTCAAGGTAGAGGCGGCCAAGGCATGAGCCAATTGCTGCTGATGGGGCTTCATCTGCCCCAGAGTCAGTCCTTGTCGCGGCACGGGCGTAAACCACCAATTCATCCTCTCTTCATCATCGAATTCGAACCGTGCCTGGGCGGATTGTTCCCCGTCAAGCGACGCAAGAAACGCGTTGGCCGCAGTTACGATATCGGGTACAGTCTGCGCCTGGAAAAAGGCGGCGGTCGACGATGCGACCAAGCACACCAGAATGAACAGAACGCGGCTGGAACTTTTCATGATAGTCACCTCGATTTCAGCCATCCTACTGTCATCCCTTGTGAGGGTCAAGCATGAGAGTACAATGTGTCGGCACTCCAGATGCCGATCTCCTGGGATTCGCCTAAAATACCATCCGTGAGGGATTCAACTGATGTCTATCGTCGCAGAGACCCGTCTTCGTGTCCGCTATGCGGAAACCGACCAGATGGGTGTCGTTTACTACTCAAACTATCTGGTATGGATGGAAATAGGACGAACCGAATTCTGCCTGGAAACCGGTTTCAGTTATCGGGACATGGAAACGGATGACGGCATTGCCATCGCCGTGGCCGAGGTGCAGTGCCGGTATCATGTGCCCGCACGCTATGATGACGAAGTTCTGGTGCGAACATCATTAAAGCGCCTCAGACGGCGCACGATGCTCTTCTCCTACCAAATCGTGCACGCGGAAACTGAAAAGCTACTGGCTGAAGGAAGCACCAAGCATGTCGTGGTCGATAAGAATAGCGCGCGCCCGAGCACGATTCCGCGACGTTACTACGAGATGCTTCTCGCTGCGGAGTCACCGGATTCCGCCTGACAGAGAGTTTAAACTCTTATGGAAGAGAAGAGTTCAACACAAAGGACACGAAGATAGACGAAGGGATTAGATATAAGAATCCAGACTTCGTTACCTTCGTGTCTTCATGTTGAAACACAGGTAAGCCTAACTGAGGCACTCCGTCGATTTTCACAACGAGTTGCTAGACGCCTCATGAACCGCATCGTTGAGTGCATTCCCAACTTCAGCGAAGGCCGCCGCATCGAAGTCGTCGATGCGATCGAGAGCGCCCTCTCCAGTGTCGATGGCATTTGGATTCTCGATCGGCATGTGGACCCGGACCACAACCGGTCGGTGATAACGCTCGCCGGACGCCCGGACAGTCTGGCTGATTCCATTGTCGCGGGAGTCGGTGCCGCCTCCGAGCGGATCGACCTTCGACTCCATGAGGGAGAACATCCACGGATCGGTGCAACGGATGTCATACCACTCGTACCGCTCAGCAATACTTCGATGGAGGAATGCGCCCAACTCGCTTGGAAGGTGGGAACGAGAATTGCCGACGAACTCGATATTCCTATCTATCTCTACGGGTCAGCGGCCCGGCTGTCTGATCGCAAGAACCTGGCACAGATCCGAAATACAGGATTTGAACGACTCAGTCAGGAAACAAAACTTCGGGAGGATTTGCACCCCGATCTCGGCCCACCGCAGCTCCACCCTACGGCTGGAGCGACATTTATCGGAGCACGGCCGGCCCTCATTGCGTTCAACGTCAATCTCGACAGCGACGACCTGGAACTTGCACAGAAGATCGCTTCCAACATCAGGGAATCCGGCGGAGGACTACCCGGGTTGAAGGCTCTGGGACTTTTCATGAACAAGACTCACACCGTCCAGGTATCGATTAACCTGTGCGACTTCGAAAGTACAGGACTTGGACCGGCCTTTGAGGCCGTCCGCCGTATGGCGGAAGACTTGGGTGTATCGACACTTAGCAGCGAGATTGTGGGACTGGCGCCGGAAGCCGCCTTCGAAGGCGTTGATCCTCGAACGCTTCAGCTTGAAGGCTTCAGCCCTCAAAAGATTCTGGAACGGCGACTTGCCGAGGTTCGCCTCTAACTATCGTCCTTGATGAGCCTTAACTCGCTTTCTGGTCTATAATAAACCGCTTATGCAGAGGCACACGCGAAGCCAGACGTCAAGGCGAGGGTCGAAGCAGAAGTCCGGACCTATGAAAGCTTTTCTGCTTTCTCCCTTCGTCAAGATATCTGCGGCACTGATGGTGATTGCAGCGATCGCCGGTGGCGCAGTGTTCATGCACTACTACAACATCTATGCCACGATCATCGACCGCAGGCTGTCGGGCGAAGTCTTCAAGGACACCGCGAAAATTTACGCGACTCCCTACATCGTTTATCCGGGACAGGAGCTTAGCCCCAACGACGTAATCCTTCGCTTGCGACGGGCAGGTCTGGAACCGCGCGATCGGACGCCCTCGGAAGACAACGTCTACCAGTTCATTCCTGGCGATTCCGGCTCAAGCATCATCGTGTCTCCCGACCGACTTCCGGACTATCGCCTCGATTTCAGTGGAGCTCGCGTTAATGGCATCCAGGAGATGCTGACAGGTTTCGAGGTAAATCAAGTCGAATTACCCGCTGAACTCGTAACGAACCTGTTTGACGACTCTCGCGAGAAGCGGCGGCTTCTGTGGTGGGAGCAACTCCCGCCCCATCTGACCGATGCCATCGTCGCTGCCGAGGACCAGCGCTTCTTCCGCCATTTTGGAATCGACCTGATCCGGCTTGGAGGCGCTTTTGTAACAACCTACGTTCAGGGTGAAGAGCGGCAGGGCGCCAGCACGCTGACGATGCAGTTGGCCGGCAGCTTCTTTCTGGATCGCGGGGATCGGACTTGGAATCGTAAGCTTCCGGAACTCTTCATGGCGCTCATACTCGAGCAACGCCTCAGCAAGTCCGACATCCTCACCATGTACGCCAACGAAATCTATCTCGGGAACCGCGGGTCCTTTGCAATCCACGGTTTCGGCGAAGCGGCTGCTGCACACTTCGGGAAAGAGATCTCCGATCTGACGGTCTCGGAAGCCGCAACCTTGGTCGGCATGCTGCCCGCCCCGGGCGCCTATTCGCCACGTCGCAATATGGAACGTGCAATCGAGCGTCGCAACATCGTATTGAACGCAATGTATGAGCTGGACATGATCAATATGACCCAGCTCGCTGAAGCGCGAGGATCAGAGATCACAATCGCCCAAATGAGAGTCGACGAGAGCGAAGCACCTTATATGGTGGACTACATTCGAAACCAGTTGCTGGATGATTTCTCCCAAGAGGAATTGATCAACGACGGCTTGAAAATTTACACTACGCTCGACCCGGATCTTCAAAAAGCCGCCGTGGAAGCCGTGGCCTCAGGCATTGCGAATGCGGATGCACAGCTCGAAGCGATGGGACGGGGGCCTTCCTCAGGCAGACCACCTGTTCAGGCCTCGTTGATCGTTCTGGATCCACATACCGGCGAGATCAAGGCCATGGTCGGCGGGCGCGACTATAGCAACAGCCAGTACAACCGGATCACCGAAGCGTTCCGACAGCCGGGCTCCATTTTCAAACCGTTTGTTTACGCCACTGCTTTTGAAACGGCCTTCAACCCCTTGATCGACCCTGTGGAAGAACCTGAGGAAAGCGCGGCTGCGATTCTTCTGGATGGGTTCGGTTTCGGTCTGAGTGCCAAACCGGCAGAAGTAGCGCCAGTAGAAGTAGAGGAAGAAACGGAGTCAACGGGTGCGGACGAAGATGCCGAAGTAGACGAAAGACCTGTTCTAACTCAAGCCGAGTACTTCATGCTGCGCAAAGCGCCTGGAGACGACGAAGCCGCGGACGGACTGCTCGGAGAAATGGATTTCATCGTACTGCCAGACCGCGAAGAACTTGGGACCATCGGTGAGGCGTCGATCATTACGCCTATGGCAACTGTGATGGACGAACCGACACTGTTCTTCTATGAAGGCGACAAATTCTATGAACCGAACAACTACAAGAGCGTCTTCTTCGGCATGATTCCTGTTCGGGAGGCGCTCCAGCGCTCTCTCAACGTCCCAACCGTGAAGATCGCCGAACGCGTCGGCTTCGACCGTATCGCGGAACTCGCGCACCGCGTCGGGCTCAACGCCGACATCCGGCCCTACCCCTCGATCGCGTTGGGGTCCTTTGAAGTCACCCCGATCGAAATGGCGGGAGCCTACACGGCATTTGCGAACGAAGGTGTCCGGGTGGAGCCGCGGGCGCTCCGGCAGGTTGCCGACAAAGACGGAGAGGTGACGAAGACCTACGGACTGGAATCTGAACAAGTCTTTCGACCCGAACTTTCCTACCTGATGACCCACCTCTTGGAGAACGTAATCAACCGAGGCACCGGAGCGGGTGTGCGCGCGCGAGGCTTTAGGCTTCCCGCAGCAGGCAAGACGGGGACGTCCAGAGATGGTTGGTTCGCGGGATATACAAAAGACCTGTTGGCGATTGCCTGGGTCGGATTCGACGACAATCGGGAACTGGAGTTGGAAGGCTCTCGTTCAGCTTTGCCAATCTGGACGGCTTTCATGCTCGAAGCGGACGCGCTCTACCCTGTAAGAGAAGGCGAGGAAACCGCTTTCTTCGACCCACCCGGCGTCGAACTTGTCTCCATTGACGCAGACACACTATCGTTGGCTACGCCTTATTGTGAAAACCGCTTCACACAGGCTTTCATCTTCGGTACAGCGCCCCGCGCGTATTGCCCGATCCATTCATTTTCGACGGGATTCAGTCTGAGTGAAAACGGAACGACGCCGTTAGCCGAACCGGGGCTACCACCAGCTACGGAGTCTCCCGCACAGGTCCAGGCACCTCCAATAGAGACCGCAACACCTGCCACCTTCGTTCGCTGATTCCCGGCACGGCCAGCAACTCTTCTATCCTTCGAAAACCGCCCCGTTTTTCACGAAACTCAACGATTCTCTGAGCGAGAACCGGCCCCACACCCGGAAGTTCATCGAGCTGTTTAATTGTTACCGCGTTCAGGTTAATCAGTACAATTGCGGTCAGAAGATATGTCACACCCTGGTTGCCCCTACCCCACACCGAACCGTTGCCGTACAAAGCGCAGCGCGCCGTCCCGATCCTCCAGGCGTTGCTCCAGTTGTTCGTCTTCGACCAGAGTCAGGATTTCTCTAAAAGAAGGGCCGGGTTCCATTCCCAATGTAATCAGATCGTCTCCCGATATCAAGGCATCCGGCCTGAGGTCTTTCTCCGACCACGCGGCGAGTTTTTCCCGAACAAACCCCAGGACGGTCAAGTCTCCTCCATCGGCCCCATTGTGCAATCTATAGAGTTCCAGATGGTCCGCAAACCGTTCTATTCGGAGAAAACGTTTTAGTGGCGCCATCGCCAATTCCCGGACATGCTCGAACATGCTCTGCCCTCCGACAAGCGCTCGAACGTGCGCCTGTTCAGCATTCGACAATTTCAGGCGCCGTACTATAGCGTCCACCTCTTTTTCCGCACATTCGTGAAGAAGAAGCCCCATCGCGAAATCGGGCTCAACCGGGCCTTCGATCAAAGCCAGACACTTTTGCAGATGATCGGTCCAGCTTAACTCCGGCAGTATTTCCTGCCGCAAGCCCGATTCCTCGAGCATGCTAAATCCACGAGCGGAGCCGCCTTCCACCAGGATTTTCAGTAGCTCTACCCGAATGCGTTCGGCGCTGACCTGATTGATTTTCGAAGCCATCGTTCGAACGGCAGACCACGTTTGATCCTCGATCGAATAACCCAGCCGTGCACCGAAGCGAATGGCGCGGAGGATCCTGAGCTTGTCTTCTTCAAATCGCTTGTGCGGGTCGCCAATGGCCCGTACGACACGCCGCTCGATGTCGGCCCGTCCGTCCACGTGGTCGGTTATACGCTTCTCGATCGGGTCGTAGAGCAATCCGTTGATCGTAAAATCACGCCTTAAGACGTCCTCTTTGGAAGTCGTAAAGACAACGCCGCTGGGTCGCCGGCCATCGACATATGCTTCGTCCGATCTAAACGTGGCGACTTCAAACCCAAGGCCCCCCTGGAGGACGAGGATCACACCAAACTTGACGCCGATAGCTTCGGTACGCGGGAAGATTTCGACGACTTCCTCAGGGCGAGCGCTCGTTGCGATGTCATAGTCGGTCGGCTCGATATCCATCACCATATCGCGGACGCATCCGCCAACGAAGTACGCTTCGTGCCCTCTCTCCTGGAGCGTTCGGACAATGTCGGTTGCGTGTTTGGGTTTCATTGACGTCTAAAGTTAACAGTTACGAATTGTGAGCCGGGAGACCGACTCCCGGCTCTCGCCTCAAAACCTATAACTCTCAGCTAATCCGCATAGCCGATCGTAACGCTACTGTATAATAAGGCGCTTTTCTCGGAGACTTTGATGCCTTCTTACCAGGGAGTCGACTTTTACAAGATCGACGATCTTCTATCGGACGAGGAACGGATGGTCCGCGACACCGTCCGGACCTTCGTCAACGATCACGTCAATCCCATCATCGACGACCATTTCGAAACAGCCCGTTTCCCCGTCGAACTCGTTCCCCTGATGGGGGAACTGAACCTTTACGGCGCCGACCTACCCGAAGAATACGGATGCGCCGGCATGAACAACGTGGCCTATGGACTCATGATGCAGGAGCTCGAAGCCGGAGACAGCGGTCTGCGGAGTTTCGTCAGCGTTCAGGGCGCTTTGGTCATGCGTCCCATTTACGCCTACGGTTCCGAAGAGCAAAAGAGGCAATGGCTTCCCCTATTGGTCAAGGGAGAAAAGATCGGCTGCTTCGGCCTGACTGAACCTGACCACGGCTCCGACCCTTCGGGCATGGAAACGCGTGCGCGGCGCAAGGAGGGTGGATGGATTCTCAACGGAACCAAAAGCTGGATCACGAACGGAACGATCGCCGATATCGCAATCGTCTGGGCCAAAGACGACGCCGGCGATATACAAAGTTTCATCGTCGAGACCGATCGGCCTGGATTCGAAGCACCCGAGATCAAGAAAAAACTGTCGCTCCGAGCTTCTGTCACCTCCGACCTGATACTCGAGGACGTAGCGGTCCCGGATGAAAACAGGCTGCCCCTTGGTAGGGGACTCAAGAGCGCCTTAGCCTGCCTGGACCACGCACGCTACGGCATCGCGTGGGGCGCAATCGGCGCTGCAATGACCTGCTACGACTGGGCCGCCGACTACACACAGGGACGGACGCAGTTCGGCCGTTCTATCGCATCATTCCAACTGGTGCAGGAAAAGCTCGCCGATATGCTAACAGCGGTTACGAAAGGCCAGCTGCTGGCATGGAGACTTGGAAGACTCAGAGATGCGGGAACTTCAAACTACGCGCAGACATCGCTTGCGAAACGCAACAACGTGCGCGTTGGACTGGAAGCGGCCCGCGTTGCCCGCGACTTGATGGGCGCCAACGGCGTGACTTTGGAGTACCCGGTCTTCCGCCATATGGTCAACCTGGAATCGGTCTATACGTATGAGGGGACCGACCACATGCATACCTTGATCCTGGGGGAGGCCATCACGGGCATTCCCGCGTTCCGCTAGTGTCCTCAATCAGAAGTTCATTGCTAATTAGTTTCGCCACGGCCAGAAGCAATCATCTTTTTACTCTAGACGCACGGGCTCGCGTCTTCACTCTGAAAGCGGTCCACTCGCACCGCCGAACCGGTGCGGGTCGTTCCGGGGCCCACTTAAACTTTCCGTCGATCCCTATAGGCCTCGCCATCAGGAAGATGGCGAGGGTCGCCGGTCGTTCAGACAGGATGTCTGATCGAACGACCGAGCGAAATCTTATATCGTGAACTTCTGACTCAGGACGCTAACCCGCGCGCACCAGACGCACACCTGTTTATCAACACAAAGGCAGGAAGTTAACGAAGAACGAAAAACATTCCTTCGTGATCTGCGTGTTGAATTCGTCAGCCTGCCAGGGTTTCCGGTAGTTGCGTTTCGGTGTCGACGACGGCCTGGGAGAGTTGGGCGGCGGTCAAACCCGTAACTTCGGTCAGGTTGGCGCCACGCAGATCCGTGCCGTCCAGAATTGCGTCCTTCAAGTCCGACATCCAGAGATCTGCACCTTGAAGGTTGGCGCCTCTCAAATTAGCGCGCATTAAATCAGAGACGCTGAGTCTCACCCCGCTGAGGTCGGCGCGTTCGAGGTTGGCGCCATGCAGATCCGCTTGCTGCATCACCGCATTCTGAAGTTCTGCGCGTTCACCGCGTGATCCGTCGGAGTCGAGCCATTCTTTGTGAGAAGCGAGAACGTCGGAAATTAGCATAAGTATGGGATCCGTCAGCGGGAGCGTACAGCACATCGAGTCAGAAACGTAGAGTTATGAGCTGGGACGCGACTCGGACGCGCAGCAGTCATTCAGCTCATAACTCAGACAACGACTACTTGTTCGGCTGCTTCACAAGCCGCAAATAGGGCTTCAGTGTCTTCCAACCATCGGGGTACTTTGCCTTTGCAGCATCGTCCGACACGGCCGGAACAATAATGCAATCGTCCCCATCGTTCCAATTCGCGGGCGTGGCCACCTGATGGCTGGCCGTCAACTGAAGCGAGTCGATGACACGCAAGAGTTCATCGAAGTTCCGTCCGGTCGCCATCGGATAGGTAATGATGAGTTTGATCTGTTTGTCCGGACCGATGACATAGACGTTGCGAACCGTCATATTGTCCGCAGCCGTCCGGCCCTTGGCATCCCCCTGGGTGTCTTCGGGGAGCATGTCATACAGCTTGGCAACTTTGAGATCCGCGTCACCGATCATTGGATAGTTCGGTGCGAGGCCTTGAGTCTCCTCGATATCCTTCGACCAGTTAAGGTGATCTTCAATCGAATCGACGCTCAGCCCGATGACCTTTACGTTACGCTTGTCGAATTCAGACTTAAGCTTCGCAACAGTCCCCAACTCGGTCGTGCAGACCGGCGTAAAGTCCTTGGGATGAGAAAACAGCAGGGCCCAACTATCTCCAACCCAGTCATGAAATTGGATCGAGCCTTCCGTCGTGTCGGCGTTGAAGTCGGGCGCTGTGGCCCCTAACCGCAGTGGCATATCGTCCTCCTGAAACTTTCAGAATAAGTGAAACTCTTAATCGGGCTTACCATTACACGCATTTTTGTTGGACCTGTCAAAGGGAACCGGAGATTTCAAGGCGCGGTTTGAAATTCAGTGTCCGGCCTGCAAGGAGACCTCGCTCCCTCGTTCATGCAGCTGACCATCTCTGTCGCTTCAAGCGCGTTGGGCCGAACGACTGGCGACCCTTGACATCATCCCGTTGGCGAGACCTATGGGAATTGCAAGCGCTGGAACAACCCGATTCCGCCAGGACGCCTGACGCCAAGCTCGCTATAAAAGCCTGGTTTGATTTGGGTTCCGTTCAATGGTACAAATGATGGTTCGGTTGCGAGCCGCGTTTGCCCACCGTGTGACGCTGTCCCGTTCGTCTAGCCTGGTCTAGGACACAGCCCTTTCAAGGCTGCGACACGGGTTCGAATCCCGTACGGGACGTTTGTTCCCAGACATTAAACCGCGGAAGCTCCCCAAGGGCGTGTCCACCCTCTCACGTGCCTAAGAAACACCTAGGCCAACACTTCCTTTCCGATCCCAATATCCTGGAACGTATCGTCGGATTCGCACGAGTCACACACAAACACACTGTCGTTGAGGTAGGGCCCGGAAGAGGTACTTTGACGACTGCAATCGCCGGGAGGGTTCAGCGCGTGATTGCGATCGAAATCGACCCCGACCTGATACTTTCTCTCCGGGAGACTGTCGGGCCAAAGGTCGAAATTCTCGAACGCGACGCTCTCCAAGTCGACTTCACCACAATCTGCCGGGCTCCGTATCATATCGTCGCGAACCTGCCCTATAACATCGCGACACCGTTAATCGAAAAATTTGTGGCTGCGCGGTCTTCCATTGCTTCCGTTACAGTCATGCTTCAAAAAGAAGTGGCGGACCGGATGCTGGCCTCCCCCGGTGGACGTCAATACGGCGCTCTTTCGGTAGGCACGCAGTACTTCGCAACGATCGAAAGCGGTTTCGCCGTCCCTCCGGGCGCTTTCTCACCGCCGCCCAAGGTGCAATCGCGCATTCTTCGAATGACATGGAACGCCAATGTAGAGGACTCTCCCGCGTTCTTAATCTTCGTGCGGCGAGCGTTCGCCTCTCGGCGAAAAAAGCTGATCAACAACCTTTTGCCGATATTCCCCGGCCAGCGACGTGAAGAACTGATCCGCGTTCTCGAAGGTGAAGGCATCGATCCCAGCGCCCGTGCGGAAGATCTGCCTGTTGAGGCCTTCGTCCGGCTGCACCGCACGCTCATATATAATCTCAGCCCATGACTCAAAGCGTAGAGGTTGTCCCTCTCGGTGGACTTGGCGAATTCGGGATGCACACGATGGCGTTCTCGTCAGAAGACTCCATCATCGTGATCGATTGCGGCATATTGTTTCCCGAGCAAGAGTTGCTGGGAGTGGACATCGTGGTCCCGGATATCACCTACCTGCTGGAAAATCGGGAAAAGGTCTCCGCAATCATTCTGACCCACGGCCACGAAGACCATATCGGAGCGCTTCCCTTCATTCTTCCTTATATTGATGTTCCGGTTTACGGCAGCGCCTTCACGCTCGCGCTCGTACGCCGGAAACTGGAAGATCACAACCTTCTCAGTGAAACGACCCTAATAGAAATTCACCCGAACGATAAAATCGAGTTGGGCCCGTTCGGAGTTGAATTCATCGCGGTCACGCACTCCATCGTCGACTCGCTCGCGCTGGCCATTCGAACTCCGGCAGGACTGATCATTCATACCGGAGACTTCAAAATCGACTATTCCCCGATGGACGAGCACCACTTCGACATTGCTGCGTTCGCCGCCTATGGCCGCGAGGGTGTTCTCGCTCTGTTTTCAGACAGCACCAACGCGGAACGGTCCGGTTACACGCCGTCGGAGCGCGCGGTGGAAGGCCGGTTTGAGTCTATTTTCGCTGAAGTGAAGGGACGCATCGTCATCTCATGCTTTTCTTCGGCGATTCACCGCATTCAGATCATTGCGGACACAGCCCATCGACACGGTCGCCACCTTGCTTTTCTGGGACGCAGGATGATCACCAACACAGAAATGGCTGACCAAATGGGAGCACTCACTCTTCCTCCCGGCCTTGTCATCCGAGGGAAGGAAATCAAGAACTATCCCAGAAACGAAGTCGCGGTCATCGCCAGCGGCTGCCAGGGAGAACCGATGGCAGCCCTGGCCCGTATTTCACTGGAGCAACACCGGGATCTCAAACTCGATCCCGGCGACACCGTCATTCTGTCGTCGCGCATGATTCCGGGCAACGAGCGTGCGATATCGAGGATGATGGATCACCTCTACCGGCGAAATGCGGACGTCATCTACCAGGACAGTTCATCCTCCCCTCCGGTTCACGTCAGCGGCCATGCCAGCGCAGAAGAGCTCAAGCTCATGATGATGCTCGTCAAACCGCGCTTCTTCGTTCCTATTCACGGCGACTACCGTCATCTCCACCGTCACGCAGCGATCGCGGATCAGACCGGTGTCATCAAAGAAAAAGTATTAATCGCGGAAACGGGCGATGTGATCAGGCTGGATGCCGAGAGTATTTCCGTCACCGGGAAAGCCCCGGTCGGCCGTGTTTTGATCGATCAAGGCAGCCTTGAAGAAGTCGCCGATATCGTGGTGCGCGACCGACGACACATATCGGAAGACGGCATCGTTCTTCCGGTCATCGTGATCAACAGACAGACGGGCGAGCTGGAAAGCCCACCGGAAGTAGTATTTCGAGGCATGACGGTCACCGATGACGACGGGCTGGTCGACGAGTGCAGGGATCTTGTCATCGAAACCATCGACTCCTCGACACTGGAAGAGCGTGGAGATTGGGCCGTGATCAAGGACAAAATACGGCGCGCACTTCGAAAGTATATTTCCAAGCAACTGTCTAAGCGCCCCTTCATCCTGCCCGTCATTATGGAAGTCTGATCGGACACCAATGGACGTATTCGAGGCAATCGTTCTGGGCATGGTTCAGGGAATCACAGAATTCTTGCCGATCAGCAGTACCGGCCATCTGATCCTCGTTCCCTGGCTCCTGGGCTGGGCAGAACAAGGTCTTGCCTTCGACGTGGCGCTCCACATCGGCACGCTGTTTGCCGTCCTCTGGTATTTCAGGAAAGACTGGATTGCGTTCGCCGGGGCCGGAATCCGTCTCCTTCAGGGCCATCGAAACGAACCGGATGCACGCATGGTTGTGCTGATTGCGGCTGCGACGATCCCGGGCGCACTTGCCGGACTCCTCGCCGAGGAGCTCGTCGAAACCTATCTGCGCAGCCCTCTGGTCGTCGCTTTTACGCTCATCGCGCTCGCCCTGGTCCTGATCGCGGCAGAACGATACGGGCGGAGAGAGAAACACCTCGACGGTATCTCCTGGAGGGATGCGCTCGTAGTCGGTCTTGCACAGGCTCTGGCACTCGTCCCGGGAGTCTCGCGCTCCGGTGTGACCATCACGGCGGGCCTGTTTCGAGGCATGCGTCGCGACACTGCCGCACACTTTTCCTTCTTCCTTTCAGCTCCGATCATAGCGGGAGCGGGAGCGAAGAAAATCGTCGATCTTTTCTCTGTCGGCATTACCGGAGACCAGATGGCAATGCTGGGAATCGGTATTCTGACTTCAGCTATCGTGGGCTATTTGGCCATTGCCTTTCTTCTTCGCTACCTCACCACACACACAACATATGCCTTCATTTACTATCGTATAACGCTTGGTATTGTGGTCTTACTCGCATTCTCACTTGGATTTAGATAGAATGCGCTTTGATGAAGTGGACCGTTTACCTCACGCCCACCGATCATAGGCGAATTAACGAATTCGTCGGCCTTCTGTTGGTCACCGTTGCGGTACTGGTCGGCCTCAGCCTGGTTTCTTTCGACGCCGGGGACCCTTCCTTCAATATCAGCCGAAACCCCCGGTTTGACGCGCGGCCAGCGAACCTGATCGGCGTCCTTGGTTCTTACGCATCGGATCTGCTGTTTCAATTTATCGGCTATGCCGGCTTTCTGCTGCCGGTGTTTCTGGGAATTTACGCATTCCACTGGTTGGCGTCCTGGAGCGTCGGCAATGTGGGTCCACGATTGGTGGGCATAACGCTGATGATCATGACGCTCGCAACCGCTCTTGCGATTTCGCCCGCGGTCCCGCGTATCGAGGGCCAGATACCCGCCGGCGGTGGCGGTGGCCAACTCATAGCTGAGCAGTTGAGCGCAACGCTCAATCCCCTTGGAACGGTGATCGTACTGATCTCTTCTTTCCTGGTATCTCTGTTGATGGCAACGACGTTCTCGTTTGCTCAAACAACCGCATTCGTTCGGCCACGGCTTCAAGTTCTGACAGCGTGGCGGCTACGGGCGGTCGAATGGTGGGAAGATCAGACTCGCGAACGTGCACGACGGCGCATCGAGCTAAAGAAAATTCAGGCAACAGTTATTGCAAAACCAAAGCCCGAGGCTGAGAAACCCAAAGAAGCGCCAAAACCGGCACCAAAGAAACAGAGAGTCTCCCAGCAGCCTTCGCTAATCCCCATCGACGAGCCTGTTGTCACGGAAATGGAAACCGTCCCGCTCAAAAGCGTCAGCTTTCCTTCGCCCGACCTCTTGCTGCCACCGGAAGCCCCGACGCCTGTGGATGAGGACGAACTTCGGGAACGGGCGGACTTGATTGAAGAAAAGACGAAGGAATTCGAAGTCGTTGGACACGTGCAACAGATCCATCCCGGACCGGTCGTGACGACTTTCGAATTCAAGCCCGAAGCGGGAGTCAAATATTCCAAAGTAACCGGACTGGATCAGGATCTCTGCCTTGCTCTGGAAGCGGAATCAATCCGAATTGATCGCATCCCCGGCAAGTCCACGGTCGGCATCGAAGTGCCGAATCCCAACCGCGCTACGATCACCTTGCGCGAGCTGATCGAATCACCCGAATATTTGAAATCGAATGCATTGCTGCCTTTGGCATTGGGCAAAGACATCACGGGCCGGATCATCGTTTCCGATCTTCACCGGATGCCGCACCTGCTGATGGCCGGCTCTACAGGAACCGGAAAATCCGTTTCGATAAACTCGCTGGTATTGTCCCTGCTGTTCCGTTCGAAGCCGGATCAGGTAAAACTGATCATGATCGATCCCAAGCGGCTCGAATTGGGGCTCTATCAGGATATTCCCCACCTCTTGGTTCCGGTCGTGACCGAACCCGTAGCGGCACAAAACGCACTGAAGTGGGCCGTCGGCGAAATGGAAGGCCGCTACAAGAAATTGGCCAAACGGGGTGTGCGGTCGCTTGATGCCTACAATGAGCACATCGGGCAACTACCGATTCCGGGTTTCGGAGAAGAAGAACAGGAAGAAGACCGGGAAACGCTACCCTATGTCGTCATTGTGATCGACGAACTCGCCGATCTGATGATGGTTGCTTCTCGCGACGTTGAAGAATCGATTACACGCCTCGCACAGATGGCGCGCGCGGTCGGGATCCATCTCATTCTGGCCACCCAGCGGCCGTCCGTCGACGTGATCACGGGGTTGATCAAGGCCAATTTCCCTGCTCGCATAAGCTTTCGTGTCGCCTCGAAGATTGACTCCAGAACGATTCTGGACGCGAACGGAGCCGAGACCCTCCTTGGGCGTGGTGACATGCTGTTCCTCCCGCCGGGTTCGTCCAGGCTCATGAGGGGCCACGGCCCGATGGTGACCGAAGAAGAGGTCTCGCGTGTTGCCGAACACCTGAAATCTCAAGGCAAACCGGTCTACAACGAGAGCATCCTTGAGTCTCCAGAAGAACGGCGTGCCCGCATGGAACCCGACGGCAATGCGGATCCGCTCTACGATACGGCGGTGCGTCTGGTCGTTGAAATGGGAAAGGCGTCCACTTCTGCGCTGCAGAGGCGCCTGCGAATCGGCTACGGGCGCGCAGCGAGTCTCCTGGACGCGATGGAAGCCGACGATATTGTCGGGCCACCCGAAGGCAGCAGGCCACGTGAAATCCTTGTCAAGGCTGACTATTTCGAAGAAATAGACAATCGCGGGCCGCAAGACTAACCAAGCTCTCGGCCACTGACGACGTGGCTTGCACCCATCCAGGACGAATCAAATTCACATTGTTCTGAGATATAGGTTTTTCTAAATCCGTTAAATCCGTGTAATCTGTGGCCTTCTTGTCCTGAGTTCGATTTCTCTATCGAAAGGTTAGATCTATGGGATTCAGAACCGACGCCATACATGCGGGTCAAGAACCCGATCCGGCCACAGGGGCGGTAACGGTTCCCATATACCAGACATCGACTTACGTTCAGGAAGGCCTGGGAAAACATAAGGGCTACGAATATGCCCGGACCGAGAACCCCACTCGAATCGCTCTTGAACAAAATATGACGGCGCTTGAAGGCGGTACTTCGGCCTGCGCTTTCGCTTCGGGCATGGCAGCCGAAACCGCTATTACGCAACTGCTCCTTAAGCAAGGCGACCATGCGGTGTGCACAGAGAACGTCTACGGCGGGACGTTCCGGCTGTTCGACAACATCGTCGGCAACTATGGGGTTCGGTTCAGCTGGGTCGATACATCCAATGTCGATAAGGTAAGGGAAGCCATCCGACCCAATACCAGAATGGTCTTCATAGAGACACCCACCAATCCTCTGATGTCTCTTACCGACATTGCGGGAGTTGCCAGTGCGACCCGAGATGCAGGTTGTCATCTCGTGGTGGATAACACCTTCATGAGCCCCTACCTGCAGCGGCCGATTGCCCTGGGCGCCGATATCGTGATCCACAGCACAACGAAGTTTCTGAATGGACACAGCGACAGCATCGGAGGGGTCGTCATCCTCAAGGACGCAAGCGATGGGGAGAGACTTCACTTCATCCAGAATGCGGCCGGAGCCATTCTGTCACCTTTCGATTCGTGGTTGGTCTTGCGCGGTATCAAGACGCTTCCAGTTCGAATGGAAGCACACAACTTGAATGGCATGACGATCGCGCATTATCTCAGTTCAAAAGACCAGGTGCGCAAGGTGTACTACCCCGGTCTTGGGGATCACCCGCAGCACCAGTTGGCGAAACAGCAGATGTCGGGCTTTGGTGCGATGATCGCGTTTGATCTCGGCAGCCTGGAAGCAGCGTCCGCTTTTCTCGGGCGCGTCCGCCTCTGTTCTCTGGCCGAAAGCCTGGGAGGTGTAGAAACGCTGATCTCTCACCCCGCGACGATGACACACGCGTCGCTGTCCAAAGAAGATCGCGAACGGATGGGGGTCACTGGCGGGCTGGTCAGAATATCAGTAGGAATAGAAGACACCGAAGACCTGATCGCCGACCTCGACAACGCTTTTGAAGAATAAGAACAACGGAGAGACGCAAAGGCGCAGAGGACGCAAATAGATTATGTCTTTCCGACTCTGCGTCTCTCGGTTGATCGTTCTTCCTCTCTTTCTGTCAGGTCTTGTCGCTTTCTTCCACTGCATCGTCAATCCATTTCAGATACGGTTCGGAACCGGCGTCAATCTTGAAGGCGATGAACTCCGGTAAATCGTAACTGTGAACTTCGAGGACGCGTTGGCGGGCTCGATCGAGGGCAGCGGCCGTGGTCTTTATCACGAGCAGATACTCACTGTCCCAGTTCACCCTGCCTTCCCACCGATAACAGGACTCAACGGAAGAAACGACGTTTACGCAGGCCGCGAGTTTCTGCTCGACAAGTACTTCGGCAATCTTGCCGGCTTCCTCGCGCGAAGGGCACGTGACAAAGGCGATCATCGCTTCAATCATAAAGTGTGCACACCTTCAGGTCGTTTACTCGGAAACGGGTTGATAAGATAGCCGCGGACATGACAACTCCGATCAAGTTTGGAACTTCCGGATGGCGGGCGATCATCGCAGAAGACTTCACCTTTGCCAACGTACGGCTGGCCACCGAAGCAATTGCGCGCCATGTACTCGGGCAGTCACCCGCCCCGACCCTCCTGGTAGGATACGACACTCGATTCGCCTCGGAAAACTTCGCAAGCCAGGTCGCGCACGTTTTGTCCGCCGCCGGGATTCGTGCCCTGCTCTCTGACAAACCCGTACCTACTCCAGCCGTTTCTTTCTCCGTGCGTCATCGCAAACTCGACGGAGCAATTAACATCACGGCCAGCCACAATCCGGGAGAATACAACGGCTTAAAATTTTCCGGAGCCAATGGCGCGCCTGCGTTGCCGGACGTAACGGAAAGCATCGAGAGCGGCATCGTCGATCTCCAGACGAGCGATTGGAAATTTACACGGTCTCCTGTGGCGGACCTGATTGAAAGTGTCGACATCCGCGAGGAGTACCTCCAGAGTCTGTCCACGAAAGTGAACTTTGAAACCATTCGCAGATCGAAGATTCGCGTGGGCTACGACCCGCTTCACGGAGCGGGTACGGGATATCTAGACTATCTGTTGCATGCCGAGGGCCTCAAACCCCACGTGCTCCATGCCGAGCGCGACGTTTACTTTGGCGGTGGCCATCCAGAACCGGATGAAGAAAACCTCGAAGGTCTCCGAGAGGCCGTACTCGAAAACAAGCTCATGCTTGGGTTCGGGACCGATGGAGATGCGGACCGCTTCGGCATACTCGATGCCGATGGGAGCTACATCTATCCGAACGAAATTCTCGCTCTACTGCTGGACTATCTGGTCGAGAGCCGCGGTTGGAAAGGCAGGGTGGCACGTACCGTCGCCACAACTCATCTGATTGATCGCGTGGGGGAACTCCATGGACTCGAAGTGATCCAAACCCCGGTCGGCTTCAAGTACATCGGCGAATATATTGAACAGGGCCGCATTTTTTTCGGAGGCGAAGAAAGTGCGGGCCTTGCGATTCAAGGTCACTTACCGGAAAAAGACGGGATTCTCGCCTGTCTCCTGGTTGCGGAGATGGTCGCCGAGCGTGAGAAATCATTGAGTTCATTGCTAAAAAGTCTTTTTGCCCGGACCGGTGAAGTGTATAATCGACGACTGAATATACGGCTTAAGCCGTCTGTTCGTAACATGATGGACGCAAAAATTGCATCCGATGTTTCAGACTTCTTCGGCAAGAAGATTGAACGGACAGATCGAACGGATGGCTTGAAGTTGATATTCGGAAACGGCAGTTGGGTGCTGGCGCGGCCTTCGGGGACCGAACCCGTCGTTCGGTATTACGCCGAAGCAACAAGTCGTCAGGAACTTGAACATCTGATCGAGTGCGGGAAACGATGGACAACCGAAACATAGTTCAGGGAATGATGGTTCGAGTCGGCCTTGCAGTCTTCGGACTCTTGACGCTGGGGACACTCGTCTTAACCCTGATCAGCGACCGGGGCCTGCTGGAAGTCCGCCGCAAGGGAGCCGAGTTCGCCGAACTCCAGGCGCAGATCCAGACCCTTGAGACTGAGAACACCGAGTTAATCCAGGAAATCCGAAACCTTCGATCCGAACCCTCCGAAATCGAACGCCGCGCTCGTGAAGAGCTGAAACTCGTCCGCCCCGGCGAAGTGATCCTCGTCCTCCCCCCGCAAGAATAGGGGTCAGCGCCCTATTTCCCTAATTTCTCCTTACAGTTATTTCCGCACATAGCGACATACCGCTCTGACCTCAAGTTCGCTGAAACTTGACCATCTTCAGCAGAGTTCTTACTATGGTTGGGCGGGGTGGAGCAGCGGTAGCTCGTTGGGCTCATAACCCAAAGGTCGGAGGTTCAAATCCTTCCCCCGCAATAACAGGCAGCCCGTAAGGGAACAATCAAGGTCACCGGAAGGTGGCCTTTTTTGTTGGGGTTAGCGGGATTGCCTTTGAGCGTGCTGTTTACGAGCAATCGCAGCCTACTGCACCACTTCGGTGATGGAAGGCGTTTGTACCACATTTGTACCACAAGGAATTTTCAGCGCCTCGCCTAGCACCTCGGCGGCTTTCTGAGCATCCTCGTAGTTAACATCCGTGTAGATATTGGCTGTGGTCTGAATATCAGCGTGACCGAGCAGCTCCTGAGCGAGCTTCAAACTACCGGTCGCACGGTGAACCAACGTTCCGGCTAGATGCCGGAAGTCATGAGCCCCGCTTGACCGCTTCTGAATCGGAATACCCGCGCGCTCCATCGCCGGGTAAATGCCCTGTCGTCGTAGCATGAGTCGCCGCGGGAATTGCTGGGACAACGCAGTCGCGGAGTCCTTCTTCAGCAGCCTGAAGAAGGAGCGTATACGGAAGAAGGTCTATCGCACTCGGGACGAAGCCCGAGCGGAGATCTTCGACTACATCGAGGTGTTCTACAATCGAACCCGGCGGCATAGCCATATCGGCCATGTCAGCCCGGATGCTTTTGAAGCCGCCTCAAACCATGCCCCATAGGTGTCCGTGAGGTCGTGGGAAGTCCACGACCCTGACTGAACCGTCCGGTTTATCGGGGGAATTCCAGGTCGACAACACATGAGCGTGGTCGAGTCGCTGTTGTGTCCTAGCCCAAGAATGTGCCCAAGTTCGTGCGCGATAAGGTTCCGTGGCACGTTCTGAAAGATAACCTACTTGACTTCATGCGAAGTGGGGCGTAGATAATGGACGGGAATCCACCCAAGTTGATATGAAGGCGTGACGTCTCCCCCTACTGGGCGATGAAAATCAAAGGCGTAACGAAATCCGCAGGAGCAGAACCAATCAAAGATTTAACGCTTTAGGAACTTGAAAGTCGGAATTTGAAACGGTTCAGGAGGTATCGTGCGAATGGGCGTTCGACTCGCGATTGGAGGTGCGCTGATCGTACTTGTGACGACACTGATCAGCCCCCCTGTGTCTGCCCAGACGGATATCTCCGGGTCGTGGGCGACCTTGCGGAGCCACGAAGAAGGATGGGAGGAGCCTATAGGGGACTACGCCGGGCTTCCGGTGAACGAAGCCATTCGCATGCGCGCCGACACGTGGACGCCGATCCTGCTGTCGCTGCCCGAACATCAATGCAAGCCGCACGGGGCGGATCGGATCGACAATTTTCTAAACATGCGGAGCTGGAAGGAGGTGGATCTCCACACACAAGAAGTCATCGCATATCACATCAACGTTGAGTGGATGAATATGCACCGGATCATCTATGTGGATGGCCGCCCGCATCCTCCGGAGTATGCAGCGCATAGCTTCATGGGGTTTTCCACCGGGAAATGGGAAGGTAATCAGCTGGTGGTCAAGACGACTCACCTTAAAGAACAATGGCTGCGGCGCAACGGGCTGCCGCGAAGCGAAACGGCCACGCTGACCGAGCGCTTAATTCGACACGGTGATTATCTGACGTGGGTTTTCATCGTAGACGATCCTGCGTATCTGACGGAACCTTTCATTCGAAGCCGGCAGTTTCGATACGATCCCAACCAGGCTCCCTTTGATCCATATCCCTGCGAGCCCGTCGAGGAAGTGGTCTGGCCCCCGGGGGTCGTGCCGCACCATTTGCCGGGTACCAATCCGGATCTGTCCGAGTTCCCTGCCCGATACGGGCTGCCGGAAGAGGCGGCGCGGGGCGGCGCCGAAACGATGTATCCGGAATACCAGTTGAAACTGCGCTGAACTGGGTCAAAGCTCAACGCTACGGTCGAATCACGCTTCGATGTAAAGCTTACCTATAGGGCCATCGTTCGCGCTCCGGATGCCCCAACAGACGAGCCGCTTCAGTCTAGCCCGTTGTCGTGTGCTGGTGTGTGAGCACTTGCACCACACGTTTTGGGCCGCTACGACTCCAACTTAAAAACGGTACTTGAGCGCGAACTGCATGATCCTGGGATCAAGGGCCGAGATGACCTCCCCGAATCTACTGTCGTCGAAATCCGTCTCCACGGTCTCCATGCGAAGACTATTGGTCACGTTAAAAGCTTCCGCACGAAACTCCAGCTGCTGCGTTTCTCCGATACGGATTATTTTCGACAGCGCCACGTCGAATTGCCAGGTGCCCAGACCGAGTACAGCACCCCGTCCCAGGTTGCCAAGGGTACCCGTCGCCGGGAGCGCGAACGCCGCCGGGTTCAGATAATCCAACACCGTCTTGGCGCCATAAACGTCCGGCAGAACCTGATTCGGGCGCTGGCCGCTGCTGCCGGATCCCGTTCCGATCGTATTCAGGGCCACGTCCGTCGATGTCGTGATGTTCAAATAACGGCCCGACTGTAGCCGGACGATCGGCGACAGCCGCCAGCCCGATGCCAGAGCGCGCACCGTGGGGTTGGCAAATTGCGGCGTCTCCGCAACGGCCGACAGATTGAAGACATGACGGATGTCCGTGGCGGAATTGATGCAATTGCCACGGTCGAAACGCCGGTTGTTGGCGTCCAAGTACGACCCGTTGCCGTTGGTGGACGAGAACGCGACGGGATCGCTGATGCAATGCGACCAAGTGTAATTGGCGCTGAGACTCACCCCGGTCGCCGGACGGCGCTGAACCGAAACCCGCAACCCGTGATAATTGGCCGTGCCGCCGTCGTCGATGAGGTTGAGGTGGCCATAGCCGTCACCCCCGGCGGCCGGGTACTCGAGAAGCAAGGGGCGTCGCTGGTTCGAATTGCGCGTCGTGGAACAGGCGCTGCCCGCTCGACCAGTCAGGACGAAATCCCCGGCCGTGCAGGTCCCGGTAGCGTTGAACCGGCCCGGAAAATAGATGGGGTTATTGAGCCCTTGGTAG
This sequence comes from Terriglobia bacterium, assembly GCA_965218085.1. Classification (GTDB taxonomy): domain Bacteria; phylum Acidobacteriota; class Terriglobia; order 20CM-2-55-15; family 20CM-2-55-15. The sequence goes on from CBDCKF010000002.1 coordinate 4,016,667, forward strand.
GTCCACAAGTGAGCCGTAATGCTGCCGATATAGGCTGCGGAAACCCGCCAGTCCGTGGCCATCTGCCTTTGGATGCTCAGGTTCCACTGCGAAACCGTGGGGTTCTTCGTGTCCAAGCGCTGCGTGGTGATCGTCGCGAACCTGTTGAACTCCACATTTTCATCGACTTGAATCGGGAATGGATTGCCGCCCTCATAGTCGGCCCATGGGTTGTCGAAACTGACGCTCCGCAGCTCGATTCTCGGCTCCCAGGGGGGCGCGATACCGGTGTTGATGTGCCACTGCATCGCGGGAAAGTCGTAGAAGATCCCGTAGGAGAGCCGCACCGAAGTCCGGCCATCCCCATTCACATCCCAGGCCAATCCGACGCGCGGCGAGAAGTTCCCCCATTGTCGATTGCTGCCCGTGTTGCCGGGGAAGTCGGGATCTCCCGGGTAGAACAGGCCCGGGGGAGCGTTCTTGAACTGCGTCGTCGTTTCGCCCCTCTGGAACGCTTCAAAGTCGAAGTAGTTGGTGGAGCCGTCCAGCCGTGCCTGCGGAAAGAACGGTTCCCAGCGCACGCCCGCGTTTACGGTCACGCGGGGCGTCGCCCTCCACGTGTCCTGTAAGTACATCCCCAGGTGCTTCTGCCGGCTGCGCTGGGCGTTCGGAGGCGCAATCCTGAGCGTACCCAGCTGGCCCGTCAGAAAGTCGGCAAGCCCCATCCCCGTGTGCTGCGGGGTGAATATGTGAAACCCCCCCGAAGCGAACGCAAAGTTACCGTAGTTGTAGTCCCACAGCGCAGCGCTTCCACCGAAGGCGAGCTGGTGGTCCCCGGTGACCCAACTCACGTCGTCGTTGATCGCGAAAACGGCGGTGTTATTCTTCCCGGTGGGCGCGTTGAAGCCTCCAAGCCGCGGCCCGCCGACGATTATCATGTTCATGAAGTCATCGATGTAGGTGAAACTGTCGACACCCACGTCGGTCACGTCGAAAAACGCAGTGCCGGTACGCTGTGCGGCGGCGCGATTGGCAGACAAGCGGAACGAGTTCACCACGTTCGAGCCAAACAGATACGTATCGCCGAACGTAAACGCCTGGGCGAGGTTGTCGGTCCCCACGGTCGCGGCGGACAGCACCTCTCCAGTCTGGCTGAACGGCGACGGCTCGACCAAGCTTGTCGCCATGTAGCGCCCGAAGATGGAATGGCGCTCGTTGACCGAGTAGTCGATCCTCGACACGACCTGATGCCCGTCCTGGATTAATCGCGCGCCCCACAAGTACCGTCCGCACGGATCGTTCGTGGTGGGCAGCCGGCTGGCGATTTCTACCGCGGCCGGGCTCAAGAGCGCCGGGTCGATACGGTTGCCGACAAAGCCCCCTCTCAACCTGATCTGACGGCCGCGGTTGCAGGCGGACGAGGCGATTGTCGTGAAGTCGCCGTCCAGCATCGCGGGTGTGGGAATCGTGCTGGTCGTCGCCGCCGGATCCTGGCGCACGTAGGTGCCTTGGTAACCCGCGAAGAAAAACATTCGGTTCGGCATAATGGGCCCGCCGATCGTGCCGCCGAACTGGTTGCGCTTCAGCGTGTCGCGCCGCACGGCAAAGGCGTTTCGGGCATTGAACTTGTAGTTGCGCACGAACTCGAAGAGGTTGCCATGAAATTCGTTGGTGCCCGACTTCGTCACCGCGTTCACCGCTCCCGCGGAATGGACGCCGTGCTGGGCGCCCAGCGCGCTAGTCTCCACCTTGAACTCCTGCATCGCGTCGGGAAACGGCAGCGGGAGTTCGAAGTTGTTGGTCGGGTTGTTATGTGTCGCGCCATCCAGGACGAAGTGCACGGCGGTCGCTAATCCGCCGGCGATGGAGACCCCCCCCCCCTGGTTGAACCTATTCCTAGTAATGCCAACGTTCTCACTCCCGGCAACGGCTGCGCCTGAAAGCAGAATTAATTCGTTTACGTTCCGGCCGTTGAGCGGCAGTTCCAGAATGCGTGTATTCTCCATCAGCTCGCTGACTCCCTGGTTTCGTGTCTCCACGAGCACGGCGTCAGCCTGGACTTCGATCGTCTGCGCCACCTGGCCCACCTGCAGTACGACATTGATCACGGGATTGGCATTGACCTCGAGCACGATTCCCGTCTGGACGTAGGTTTGGAAACCCGGCAGGGTCACTTCCAGCCGATACGGACCCAGCGCAAGGATCGGCAGAACGTAAGATCCTGTCTCGTTTGTGACGGTCACGCGGGCCACGCTCGTGTCGGTTTGAGTTGCCGTCACCTCTACGCCGGGTAACAACGCTCCAGTTTGATCTGTTACCGTACCGCTGACCTGTGCGGTTGCCTGCGCCCAGACGAAATTGCAAGTGAGAACACAACTAAACATTACGAAAAATAGAGTGGTGAGCACGCGTTTCATCGTTAACTCCTTGAATTGATCCTTGCTGCCTCAGCGGATGCACTAGAACCGGATAGCTTTCCTCCAAGAGGCTCGAATGTGGTCTTCTTTCGCACAATTCTTTCGATTGTTGAGAGATGTCTACGGAGTGTATAGCGCGAGGTGCACCGTGCGTCAAGAACATTGATCCGGGCCGAACACGAAGCAAAGCAAACCTGCTCCGGGTCGGTCGAAGTTACGTGAGGGCGTCCGCGCGGGCAACTGCATGATTCGCGCCCGTCGTTGGGTTGATGTACGGGTCCTCAACGTGGCTATTGTGCGGATCGGTGATGCAATGGGACCACGTGTAGTTCGCAGGTGACGACCCCCGCCTCATGTGCTAGGATCGCCGCATTCTCTTAGATTGACCAGAGAGAGGTCCAACGTGAAAAATCGAGTTGTTACGATGATGATGATCGGCATGCTTGGTGTGTGGCCACTGACGGCTGCGCCAGCAACAAGCCAATCAGACACCGCATCCGCTCAGCCTGTGAAACACTTCATTGATGTGCCGTGGGCGAATCCGTCAGCCGAGAGCCCCGAGGCGGCCCAGGCCATGGCGGCGCAGGTGGAGGCCTATCGCGAGGCAGGACCGACGCCAAATGAGACGCCAATTCCGCGCACACCTTGGGGGCAACCGGACCTGTCGGGTATCTGGACTAAGCGCCCATCCTGGACAACGAGAAACAGCGCCGAGGATATTCAGCCGCTTCCCTTCACGCCCGCTGGGCTCAAGGCATTCAACAATGTCTGGAATGAAGGGCCCGACCCGCAGGGGTTGTGTATCTTTCCCGGAGTGCCTCGGCTCGCGAACTCGGGGTTTTACCCGGTCCAGATCGTACAATTGCCGGACAAGGTGATCTTCCTGTACGAGTTCATGCACAACTTCCGCATCATCCCCACCGATGGGCGTCCTCATCCGAAGGAATTGCTACCATCACTATTGGGAAACTCCGTGGGTAAGTGGGAGGGCGATACGTTGGTCGTCGACACCATCGGATTTACTGATCGCACTCGGCTTGACGATCACGGCAATGTGCACAGCTCGGACATGCACGTGATCGAGCGGTACAGGCGTGTCAGCGCGGACCAAATAAGGTATGAAGCTACCATTGACGACCCAACGTACTACACTGAGGCATGGACGTATGGCTATATCTGGCCATTGACGCCGCCGGACTGGCGGATCGCCGAGTACGCATGCACCGAAAACAACTTCTCTTTGGAAAGTGGCAGTCAGCGGCCAGGACCGCTCGATGGCTCGCTCCGTGACGGCTCAGCTATAGGAAAAATGCCGGAGGTGGCTCGATGAGAATTCCTATGCGGCTGAAGCGTGTGATTGCAATTGCAGTTCTTGGATTACTACTTTCACCGCTACCCACACTGGCGCATCACTCTTTTTCCGCAATGTATGACGTTAAGAAATACGTCGTGTTGAATGGGACGCTCACCGAGGTGATGTTTCGCAACCCGCACATCTGGGTTTTCATAGACGTTCCCGGTGACGGCTCAAGCGTGAATTGGGGGTGCGAAGGAGCCAATCCGAACTCCCTCTTCCGCCGGGGCTGGAGGCCAGAGTGGCTCAAAGTCGGAGAGTCCGTTACGATGGAAGGGTACGCCGCAAGAAATGGTAAACCGCTGTGTAACCTTCGAAACCTCGTCACTGCAGATGGAAAGAAGATGTTTGTCGGGGCGGTCGATGATGGAGCCCCCGCAGTTCCAACGCCTTGATCTTTCAGGGATAGCTATAGTCGACGTACATGGCCGCGAAATAGCCGCTTCGGCACTACGTGTCGGTCGGAGGTGGATCACGTCACGTTCGTCCTTCGTTCCTCGTTCACAATGAGAGAGCATTTCCTCACGCGTCACGCTAGAATCTGGTACCGTTGTGCTCCGAACGCTGGTACCGATACAGCTGTTACAGGTCACTAGGTACGGAGTATGGCTCTCAAGATTTGAGAAAAAGCGTAACTTTGAAGGACGTCGTAACGCTATTGAGCGCGGCAGTGCGTTCGGCGACCGAAGAGGGCGCGCCCTCGAGGCGGTCCATCTTAATGGCCACGGTATCTGATTTGGGAGGTGTTGATATGCGCGACGCCAAGCGGGCTATGACCATAGGTTTATGGTTTCTGATAACAATAGTGCCGGTAAGGAGTCTCGCCTATGCTCAGATCGATTTGTCAGGAGAGTGGGCGACCACGTATCACGAGGATCCATTAGACCGCACGGGTGGTCCCCAGGTCGGTGAGTACATGGGGCTACCGATCAACGATGCGGCCCGGATGCGGGCGGACAGTTGGGACGCGGAACTTATGGCGCTACGGGAACACCAGTGCATACCCCATCCGGCCGATTATGGAAACAGTTTTTCGAACCTGCGGATTCGGAAAGAAGTCGATCTGGACACCCAGCAGATGGTTGCCTACCATACGCTTATGCAGTGGATGACCACGCCCCGGACGATTTATATGGATGGCCGACCGCATCCTCCGGAGTACGCCGCTCACACCTGGCAGGGCTTTTCCACGGGACAGTGGGACGGGAATATTCTGACGGTCACGACCACGCACATGAAGGCCGGCTGGTTTCGGCGGAATGGCGTTCCGCGAAGCCCCAGCGCCACTCTGAGGGAACACTTTGTTCGACACGGTGATGTCCTCACGTGGGTGACTGTGGTGGATGACCCCGCGTATTTGGAGGAGCCTTTCATTCGAAGCCGGGGCTTTGTCCTGGAACCGAACCAGTCCCAAATTTCGCCGTATCCGTGCGATTACGTTGAGGAAGTCAGCACGCCGGCGGGCTGGGTGCCCCACCACCTTCCCGGGACGAACACTCAGCTGCGGGAATTTTCCGATCAGTTCGGTTTACCGCTAGAGGGAGTCCGTGGAGGGGCGGAAACGCTCTATCCGGAATACCGGTTGAGAATCCGTGAACAGTTGCTAGACACAAATCCGCGCACGGACGAAGAGGACTGATGCAGTCGATGAGACGAAGAGCATCTCAACTCGGAAGATTGGTGCGTGCGGGTATGGTTACGGTTGTTGTTCTGGAAACGTCCGCTTTCGCTGCCGCACAGAGCCTGAATCAGGGTACGCAGAATCCGGGCGTTGAAGATGCGGAAATCCATATCCTACAGGTACGTGAGAACGTTTACATGTTGGTGGGAGCAGGTGGTAACGTCACTCTGCAGATAGGTGATGATGGGGTCCTCGTCGTGGATACACAATTTCCTGGATCGAGCGGGAAGATTCTTGAGGCCATCCGCAGGGTATCCGACAAGCCGATTCGAAATATTATCAACACCCACATCCATGCCGACCATACCGGAGGGAATGAGAGCATCGCCCAGGCTGGAGCGGGCCGGGGGGGAATCACCGATTTTCTTGGGGATGGCGCACGGGTGATCGCACACGAGAATGTGTACCACCGGATGAGTGGGCTCATCGGCGAGGAGGCGCCCACGTTGGTCGCCGCTTGGCCGACCAACACGTTCATTGATGAAGAAATGGATTTCTTTTTCAATGGCGAAGCGATCCAGGTGTTTCACCAGCCCGCAGGGCACACCGATGGGGATAGCATCGTCTTTTTCCGTCGCTCCGACGTTGTCAGTACCGGTGACATTTTTGTCACGACGAGCTATCCGGTGATAGACGTACAAAGGGGTGGCCATATCAACGGGATCATCGATGGATTGAACCACATCCTGGCTCTGACTGTTCCTGAGGAAAAACAGGAAGGCGGTACGATGGTGATTCCTGGCCATGGGCGGCTTTGCGATGAAGCCGATGTCTTTGAATACAGGAACATGGTCACGATCATCCGAGATCGGATTCGGGACATGATTCAAAAGGGCATGACTCTCGAGCAGGTGAAAGCCGCGCGGCCGACCGTCGACTATGACGTGCTGTATGGTACGGACACGGGGTCCTGGACGACGGAAATGTTCGTGGAGGCGGTGTATCAGAATCTAAGTTCTCGTCCGTAGAGCCGTGGAAGGCGTGCCTTTCTTCGTTGCAAGAAAAGCATAACGCCCGCATCTGAATAGCTTGAAATTTTTGGAGGCAGTCCTCTGCCGTTGCTAGCGTTGTTCCCGGAAACGATAAAACAGAATTTCCAGAGGCGAAAGAAAAGTGGGAGGAAGCCAGAAAAGAGGGACTCTTTATTGTCTTGCGCTTGACAGGTTCCGCGCCTCTCCACTGAAGTAGCGATTATTTGTTCCGAGGCCCAAGTTCGTGCACAACCCCGAGACGTCCCCGTTTCTACGGCGCAGGCCTCCCGACTTCGCAGGGCATTGGACTCCACTTCGAACCGTCCGGCTCCCGCTTGAAATGTGAACTCACAATAAAGGGTTCGGCCAAATACTGCGGATCTTCAACTATTACAGTCACCGTGAACCACTCCGTACCGAAGTCCGTGTGGCGATCGAAGTGTTCCGTAACGACGGCGCTATCACTGTAAGGCACGCCGTTCGTACGCAAATATCCTGCACGTATGTGGTTTGTAACGACGCTCAAACTGCCGCCTCGAGGCACTCCTCCACGGGGTGGTCTACCTCCGACGATTATTACTGGCAGGACGTTGGCGTATTCCCACGAAGCTACAGAGTGCCCCTGCCGGGTCTGTTCGCTGGGTGGTAGCACGTCACCGAAATGCAAGAAACGGGTCTGCTGGCCGGCGTCGGTATCGATTCGAAGGGTGCTGTCGTCTTCCCACGTGATATGCACGCGTCCCGGCATGCGCATGATAGCCCCCGCGCCGTAAGCCTTACATTGATCCCCGTTCGCTTCGTCCCGATCTGGATCCCAAGTATCCGCCATCCGGCGGCCCTCCTCGTTGAGGGGAACACCTTCGTAATCCCCTTTGCGAGGAGTCGACATGCGCCAGCGCCAGTCTTCGGTGGCCACCGAGACCCAGTATCCTGTTAGATCAATCGGCGCAGCCTCTCGAGATGAGGGCGGTGTCTGAGGCTGGGGCTCCGGCCCGGCGGCACTGTCAATTGCGGCTAAAAGTACCGCTGCGCCGACCGCAAAAGGCGCAATGCCTCTCAGCGCAATCTTCGTGCGTATTAAGATGGCCACTTCACGCGCTCACTAATCAAATGTTTCACCCGGACGCGTACCCCATCCGAATCCGTCCGATGGCCGGTGCAGAGACTGCATACGCAACCTGGGCTGAACGGGATTCCGTCCGGGATTGCCAGAGATGATGACGTGATCTCCTGGCCTCAGCTCGTCTCGGGTCACTCCCTGTTCGCCCAACTGCCCGGCGCCGCCCCATTCCACGGCCCACCGCTGCATTACCCCGTTTTCGTCGGGCACCATCATGTGAACAAATGAATGGGGATTGCGGAACATGAACTGAACCAATTGGCCTTCGATCGTTAACACCTTGCTCTCATCATAGGTCGCCGTAAAGGAGTGGTGGGCGAACGCCACCGAACTCGACAGTAGTGCGCCAGCTAACATCAAAATAATCAGCCTGCTCCTCATTATCTATCTCCTTCTGGATATCGTTTTTATCATTATCTTCCGTGCTAACTAAACGGCATTTTCGGACACCCTCACAGTCTATTTTGGAGGCTCGACTTGTTGAGTGTTATCTAATGGAAGATACCGCCCGCAGGATCTCGGACTCTCCTGTTAAACTCGTTCACCTCATCTGCCGGCACACACCGATCCTCGACAAGTCCCGTCCAATCGTCGGTTGTCAAAAGCTCCGTCGGCACCATCGTGAACGTTGCAAGATCGCTTACCCACGGCGTCGTGTAAATTACCGGGTCTGTCAGCGTCATTGAGAGTTCCAGGGTGTTATAGTCCACGCGCCGCCAGCGCTCCTCCAGACGCGCTTGATCGCTTACGGGATATCCGAAGTGGTCGATCCATTGCCTATCGTCAAAGCCGATGGTAGTCACGATTAAGTTATCTCCCTCCCACCTGCCCACAGAGTATCCATTGTATCGCGAGATGTAGGCATCCACGTCCGGAAGTTGCCGTCCGTCCATCCAGATGCCGCGGTGATCCCACGTCCATTCGAAGAAATTGAAAATTCTGTCCGGCGTCTGCACGATCTCGATTGGGGCGGGAGAATACAACAAAAGGCGCATTAAACCCAGCGGGTTGCACTGTCCCACGGGATCATTACCCAAGGCCGGCGGAATCGCCCGGCGCCGGCCGACATGATTTGTTGACGCTGCAGCATCAGCGCTGCCCAAGGTGCTTCCGTACGCCGGCTTGTTCGCATCGAATCGCTTTTGACCCTCGGGGGTGAACGGGGGCACATCGAGGCCAAAGGCATACAAGTCTCCCCACCACAGTCCGGACAATTCATGGGAATCAAAAGGACGCGTGTCCGCGGCTTGCCCGGGCACGGTCTTCCGACCGACCTCGGCGAGCGTCGCCGACGAAACAAATATGCCAGCCACCAGGACGACAGTCAGGCTCATGAAACGATAGTACATTTTCAAACTCCTTGGTCTTGAACTTCACTCAGGCGAATCGCGTGTTGACCATGCCGTAAGAACTTGTCCTTATTGTCCGAGTATCGTTCTCCGAATCCCCGGACGTCCTTGGACAATTTCCTCCCCATTCTCATTCAGGATCTCCTGAACGAGTCCGGTTGTCCCCCCGGTCCTCGATGGCTGAATCGTAAGAACGACTCGGGTCCCGGGCTCCATCGCCTCCTCTGATCGTCTCTTAGTCCAGCCGGCCATAAGAAGATAGCGGACATTCGTTTGCATTTCGGACGCCCAGTGTTGAAGGTTCCCGTCCTGGTCGACTACATCGAAGAAAATAACGGGATGAGGATTGGTATAACTAAATTCCGTGATCACTGCTTCAGTAGTGAATTCCTTCGTACGATCGTAGGAAATGGAGGTCCCATGGTGTGCGAAGGACGACACCGAAAGTACGATTAGAATCGCCGTTGCCGTCAAGACTGCTGCTACGCCGCTTCCCTTGGTGTCCCTATGAGTATCCATCGGAATCTCCTTTATGACAGTTTTATGCATGCCTATGGCAGTTCAATGCACGCCGGGCCGGGCACCCCGGCCAATTAGGCGATAATTCATGAACTAGAGCACTTGGCAACACCTTTAGCACATGCCTTAATCGCCGTCAAGTGTCTGCGCATTTCGTGCGGTCGTGCTCAAGTTTCAAACTTGAGCACGACCAAGACCTGGCGATTATTGACGGATGGAAGGGACTCATATAGGATAAATTCGTACCTCTAGGCTAGGTAAACATTTCAACAAGAAAGTTCGCGATCCGGCGGGAGGAGTGTCGAACGATTGACCGCTCGGTGAACCACGCCCCGGCCTTCAAACGCCACATATTGAATCTAAAGATTTTAAAGGAGGACTTATGCGCCGCAAGGTTGCTTTGTTTACCTGCGCTATAGCTCTTGCGTCGGGTGTGTGGGCGCAAACACCGGCCGCCTCATTCGCAATCGAGAACGTCACAATTATTGACGTTGAGACGGGAGATCGCTTGGCGGACCAAACCGTCGTCGTCATTGGGAACCAGATTACCGAGGTTCGTCCTTCAGCAGAGATCGAGGTTGTCGCCGGCACACGGATTGTCGACGGCCGCGGCAAGTTCTTGATCCCGGGCATGTGGGAAATGCACGCGCACGGGCTTGAACAATACGGGGTCGACTACAGCTATGGCATGGAACCGTTCCCGTTATTCATCGCCAACGGGGTCACTGGCGTACGCGATATGGGCAGTTCCCTGGACCAGCTTATTGTAGGGAAAAAGCGTATTGCAGAGCTCGGAGTCGTGGCGCCTCGAATTTTTGCCTCCGGCCCGCTGCTAGAAGGTAACCCGAATTCGAGATTTGCGCCTATCACCAAGGTAGTCGCCACTCCCCAAGCGGGGCGCCTTGCCGTCACCGCACTCCTGGAGTCAGGAGTGGATTTCTTGAAAATCCACGACGGTCTTTCGCGCGAGACGTACTTTGCGATGACCGAAGAGGCGGCGATCCGAGGGATCACCTACGCCGGGCATGTCCCTGAGGATGTCACAATAGTCGAGGCGTCGGATGCCGGCCAGGTCAGTATTGAACATTTGGGAAGCCTCACTGACTACTGCACCAGAGAGAGTGCTCAAGGATTTCCCGAGATTGACCCCGAGAAATGCGAAGCGGGACTGAGCCAGCTTTGGCTCAACGGTACGTTTCTCGGCCCGACACTCATTGGCACCGCGCCGCTGATCGCTGGCGACCCGCGTGTGGCGGAGGAAAGGTTGCAACACGTCAAACCCGCGAAACGATCCACTTGGCGTCCGTTAGGGGACGAAGTGGCTCCGGACGGACGGACGCGTTACGAGCTGAGCCAGCGCCTTACACGAATGGCGGCGGACGCCGGGGTGCGCCTGCTGCCTTCGACCGATACCGGAGCGCCGTATCGGCTTCCGGGATTTGCGACTGTCGATGAGATCGTAGAGTTCGTAGAAGCAGGAGTGAGTCCGTTGGACGCGCTGCGCGCGGCCACACTGTACCCCGTAATTGCTTTAAACCTTGAGCATATGTTGGGCAGTGTGGAGCCCGGTAAGCTTGCGGATCTCGTCCTACTGGACGGAGACCCTCTGGTAAACATTGATAACATCAGGCGGATCGCTGCCGTTGTGAGTGAGGGCCGGGTGTTTGAAGATGCCGAGCGACAGGCGCTTTTCGACAGTGTGCGCGCCGCTGCGGCCAACGCTCAGTAAGACAGTCGACCGTGCAGACAGCGGCGGCTTCTGTCCTTACAGTCATCAATTACTGGTTATGCCACCTGCAGGGTCGCGCGCAATCCGGTTGAAGAACACTTGGTCTTCCGGTACGCATCGATCTGCAACCAGCGCTTTCCATCCACCAAACGTCATATTCCTCCTTCCGGATACGTACGGAACGTCACCGGATCGGCTTCCCAAGGAGTCCTATAAATCACCGGATCCGTAAGCGTCACGTTCAGTTCCATGGTCTCCACGACAAAGGTGTCCCTTCCCAGTTGCCGACCGAACATCCATTGAATCGCGGGAGATAGAAGTCGACCCTCGCTGAGGGCAGTTGCCGTCCGTCGGCCCAGATTTCACGGAGATCCCCACTGCGGAAGGATCTCACGATGGCGGCGAGCGCCCATCGACTCTCATTCGTTGGCAGTATGACTCGATTGTCGAACCCAAGCGGAAATCTACGGCCGATTGCTAGCTTCGCGTGCGGCCCGTTCGTTATCAAGCAACGACTGTCGTTCGGCGTTGTCGATCAGCCTTCCATTAACAACCACGGCGGTGATACGTTTTGTGTTACTGATGTCGACGAGTGGATCAGCATCCAAGAGCAACAGATCCGCGAGCTTGCCGCGATCCACTCCGCCCAACTGGTCCGTCATGCCGAGCATGATTGCAGGATTCAGCGTTGCCGTACGGAGTGCCTCGAGCGGGGTCAGCCCCGCCTCGACCATTCCTGCCATTTCATCCTGTGGGGTTCGGTCCGCCGACCTATAATCGCCAATCGAGTACGCCGGTCCAGGCCAATCCGTTCCTGTCAAGAGCGGGACTCCTGCTTGGAAAGCCATTAAAGTAATGCTGAGATTAAATTGACGCGTTCGTGGATCCCCGGCGCCAGGGGCTCCGATCGTCGGAGTGAGCCACGTACCATTCCGGGCAAGGTGACGGACCGTTTCTTCACACCGAGCCCGGTCGATCTCGATGGGTCCACGGTTTTCCGGTGCGCGGACGGTCGTGGGATCCGCAGCGCACATGGCGGTCAAGCCAGCCAGGTGCTCAATGCTCCGCTGCCCCGCGTCCGAGGCCGCCAGAAGGGACCCTTCCGGCAAAGGAACGTGTCCTTCAAAAGGAAGACCCCATTTCTTTGCTTCCTCGACGATGGCTTCGTACGTCTCCTTTGAGAGGGCGTTGTGGATCTTGATGTGATCCACCCGCATCCTGGCCAATTGGTTGACGATCTGGCGCCCCCGAGCCGGCGTGGTGATCTCCATCATGACGTTCGGCGGGATGCCCGGCAGGTTGGGCAAGACTCCATCCAAAAGCGGGCCCGAAACGAAGAGACGTGGTCCGATGAGCCCATCAGACATGGTCCGTTGGGCTTCCATGATGTGGTCAAAGCTGCTTCCCATATCGCGTACGCCAGTAACGCCGTTTGCGACCGCGAGCGGCAACGTGCGGGTGACTCCATTGTGAAGCGGGTGCGCGTGCATGTCCCAGAGGCCAGGAATCAGGAACCTACCACGGCCGTCGACTACGCGCGCACCGGCCGGGATTTCGACGCTCGCGGCCGGTCCAATCGCACTGATGCGATGCCCAGTGACGACGACCGTCTGGTCTGTGAAGCTGGCACCTGTTTCAACGTTGATGACCGTCACCTGCTCGATGGCGAAAGAATCCGCCGCCGGCGCCTGTTGCGAAGACGAATGGGTCGGAAAGGCAGCCAGAATGACTGCGCAGATAAGCGCGGGGAATGAACGCTGCATAGCTTCTCCTAATAAGCGTTGAGGTAGCGACTCAAGCAATAAAACCCTCAGTAAGATTCAAGACTGCTTGATGGCGCGGCCCTCATGCCTGTGAGCTTGGACCGATTCCTATTCGCGACCTCCTGGGCACCGAAGCTGCCGAGAAGTCGCATTGGTAGCTGCGGGGCGGCTAACATCTCAGAAACTTCAAGCAGGTCTCGGAGAGCGAACACTGTCGAGCAAGCTATTCACCGCGTCATCAGGCTGGTGAATGCGGCTTCCACGAACTGATCCGCGTTCCAGGCGCCTGGCCCACCCGCACCAAACTCCCGGTCATAGTCCCGGGTGATGTTGGCCGCCTTCACTTGCGCCAGCGTCGCGCCGTCATCGATCATGTCCTGGATGCGGTCGCGAATGATAGTGACCAAATCTCGGTAGAAGACAAGAGCGAGCTCATCGCTCCGACCTGTGACAACTCCTCTACGTTCTCCCCAAAACCTTCCAGCTGAAGCTGTTCGTACATGGCCTTTCCCTCGGGTGTCTCCCAACCCCCCGGGGGGTAGTTCGCCGCAGTAGTTCCCTCTATATCGAACCCGGCGGATGCTTACACCCCCGTGTCCGTCGTCTTCGGAGGGAAAACTGGGCGTTTGAACGTGGCGGAGGTAGTGGCAATACTGCCCAGAGTCGTACCACATTTCTACCACAGACTGGCCTGAATACCACGAAAAACGGTGAACCGAGCTAAACGTAACTGATTGAGCGGAAAGGACGAGCTATTACTAAGTTGTCCTCATAACCCAAAGGTCGGAGGTTCAAATCCTTCCCCCGCAATAACAGGCAGCCGCGATAACAAAAGACTTACGTAAAACCCCCGGGAACAGCCCCGGGGGTTTTGCGTCGTAAAAGTAACAAAAAGTAATGAATCAGGGTACAGGTCGAGGGGCAAACAGTGGCGCCCTCATAACTGTTGACAGTTTGTGGTTCGTAATTATAATGCCGCAATGTACGGGGAACACTCCGGCTACTACAACAGATGACAGATTGTTACGAGGACAACACAAATGCGAAGTCGAAATATAGTCACGATTATGGCTTTGGCGGCGGTGCTGACTTTCTCCTCGATCGCGGTGAGACAGGCAGCCGGTCAAGGGAATGCAGGGACCGGGGGACGAACGAGTGCAAGCGGGAATGACAGCATAGCCCTGCCGTCGATCCCGCCACCGGAAGGTTGGCTGAGTTGTCCGCGGTGTCAGAACAACGACGATCGAGCGCGGGCGTGGGAAGAATACGAGGTTGATGGACAGCAGTTTGATCCGAGAGACCTGTCGGGAGTGTGGGGCTGGGGCCCGGATAACACAAACGCCTCCGCGTTCGATGATGACAACGTGCCTGCTCTGACGGAAATTGGAGAGCAGCAGCGTCAAACCACCTTCGCAGACGAGGGTCGACCACTGCGTTCGAAAGACACCTCGGGTCGGGGCTCAGGCAGCCTGGTCAACTGCGATCCTTACTCATGGCCGCGCTTGTACGCCTACAACTTCGGATTCGAATTCATGGTGACGCCCGACAGGGTGCTTCAGTTTTTTGAACTGGGCCATACGTGGCGAACGATCTGGACGGACGGGAACTTCCTGAGTTTCCGCCAGAATTGCGCTGGCTCGGATGGAGTGTGGGCCGTTGGGAAGGCGATACCTTCGTCATCGAGTCGAACGGCTTTGACGACAGGTCCTGGATCAACGCAAGTAGTCCCGACGGAGGCTGGACGCATAGCGACGAGATGAGAGTCGTGGAACGCTACACGCGTACGGACTACGGCACACTGGAAGGGGAGCTCACGATTATCGATCCCCGGACGTACGTGGAGCCATGGGTAACCCCGACCAGTACATTCAAGCTGAACCCTGGCACCGAGCTGTACGAAAATTTCTGCGCGCCTTCCGATTACGAGCAGTTCAACGAGCGTGTGTTCAACCCGGCGGCGGCGGGCGAAAACCAGTAAGCTCAACGAATCTGACTGAAAGAGTTGTGGGGCGTTTTTCGCCTCACAGCTCCCAGCCTCTCGGATCACTTTCCCGGCTCTCATCACTGTTTGGCGAGCCTAACTTCGAATCCTTCCGCCGGCTTGGCTCGCCGGGAAGACAACAGAGCCGACCTTTCCTCGATTCACAGCAAAGAAAGGTCGGTCTGAAAAATGAACGCCGGGCGGGTCACTCCCCGGGGCCGAAGCAGAATCGATCAGCGAGTGTTGCTGGTAAAGGATTCGTCCGAGTTGGGGTCACCAATGACGGAGGCGCCATCTCTGGTAATCCAGCGGACAAGCAACACCGGCGCTTCGCCCACTCCTCCCATCCTCCCTCCAACCGTAATTTCATCTCCGGGTCTGAGCGTGCTTCTACCCACACCCGCAGCCATCATCGTTTGTGGGGAAGACATTTCGCCAACCCAATGGACGACACTTCCGCCCTGACCCTTCACGTCAAAGTTCACAAACGTGTGGGGGTTCCGCCAGGTCATTGACGTGACAACCCCTGTTACGACGCCATCCTCGGTATATCCCGCGCGTCCGTGGTGCGCTAAAACCACACCGCCAAGCACAGTGAACACAATAACGATGGTCAAAGCTGCAGTTGCCAATCTCAGCCAAGTCCTCACGTTGTACCTCCTTATTCCCGATCCTTATTCCCGCTCCTTAATCCCGATCGTTAATCCCGATTGTTCTCAAAGGAATATTATTGGATTTAATCGCCGGAAGCGACGAATGTCAAGTATGTACGATTCTGTTTTGATCGCGTTGCTGCATTATCAAATTCAACAGGCTTCCGCACGGCACTTCCGATCGCGTCGGTCTCGACCTGTCTCAACTCGCGCGGCAAACACTTTGGAACCGTTTCAGGAAAAGCAGCCCTTACGACTATCCGCTTCCCAAAGCATCTTCAGGCGCGATCACTTCCGATCCTGGTTCATCATTTGAGCAAAGAGGCGAAGCTCTTCTGCACGGGAATTACAATCGGCCGCTTTTGAGACCCGACCATCTCGCCGGTATACATCCGCTAACTGAGCGAGACAGAAAAGGTAGTCGCTGAGACAGTCGTCGTAGCCCTCATACAGAGCCTCGTGAACTCCCGGACGCCCTTTGCCGTCGACTACAGCCCCATCCTCCTTCCAGGGAAGAGTGGTTTCCTCCTTCCAGGTTACGAGAGCCTCATAGCTTTCCGGGTTTTCCAGGAAGTGCCCGTAGCCTTTGCGGAAGAGATCGAAAGCACGCTGATAGAGCTTCCGGGCCGGCTCAAGGTTCTTGTCGTCCTCGCCAAACGTCAGCTTTTCGGCCTGTTCAACCAACGGCAAGAACTCTTCACCCACGATTCCACTGCATATGATTCGCACGCGCTCCATATACAGCTCCACGTCGGGTGCTTCTCTGGGGTCGGCCATAGCGCTTTGCCTCCGAACTGCGGTCTCAAACACTTCCATTCTATCGCGTCGCTCGATCGAAAGCTGTCCTGTTCTGGTTCTCCACCCTTTTGATACGGCTCATGATCAAGGCCTGGGCGAGCCTGCCGGTATGTTTCGGACAGAATTCACCTAAAGACTCCAGGACACTTTTCTGATCGGAGCGATCTGGAATGCTAACTGAAAAGACCGGACGTCCACGACATCTGTTGACCCGGCCCTAGCAGCCCGTGGCAGAAGTCTCGAGGGCCGCGTTACGGCCAAACGGGGCTGGGTTCTAGCCTGCATTTCTCAAGAGATCTAAGGTAAACGAGAGACGGAAGGAAGTGTAAAGGACCGGAAAAGGCCGCCCTGTCTGGCATAGAAGGTTGTGCGAAGAACTTTCAACACACAGACGGAGGCGGCCTTTAACATGACAGAGTGTAAAACAGAACGGGTTCAATTTCACGCTTTAGGTTCACGCGAAGTTTGCGGTCAATTCGACGGTGGGGACATCAGCTCGGACGCGGGCGGATTGCTGCTGCGGGAGGTGGAGAAACGGACCGGGATCCTGAAACAGTTTGCCGGATGTTTCCAGGATTATCGGGATCCGCGATTTGTGGAACATCGCATCGAGCCACTGGTGGCGCAACGGGTCTACGGATTGTGTTTGGGCTATGAGGATCTGAACGATCACGATCAACTGCGTTCAGATCCAGTCCTGGCCGTGATGGTCGATGAGATCGATCCGAAGGGGCGAACTCGGAAGCAGGAGCGGGACCGGGGCAAGGCGCTGGCGGGCAAGAGCACGCTGAACCGGCTGGAGCTCTCGACCGAGGGTGCGGCCAGCCACCCGTACAAGAAGATCGGGCGGGATGAAGCGGCGATGGATCGATTGATGGTGGACGTGTTTCTCCAAGCCCATCGGCGAGCACCACGGCAAATCATCCTGGATCTGGATGCGACCGACGATCCGATTCACGGGAATCAGGAAGGCCGCTTCTTTCACGGCTACTACCGGCACTATTGTTATCTGCCGCTCTACATCTTCTGTGGGGAGTTTCTGCTCTGTGCCCGGCTGCGATCCTCTGACATCGATGGTGCGGCTGGAACGGTGGAGGAACTGGAACGGATCGTGGGCCAGATTCGGCAGGAGTGGCCCCGAGTCCAGATTGTGATTCGGGCCGACTCGGGTTTCTGCCGCGATGAGATCCTGAGCTGGTGCGAGGCCCAGCACCGTGTCGATTACGTGATCGGACTGGCGAAGAACAAGCGGCTGCTCCGCGCGATTGAAACTCCGATGGAGAAAGCGAAGCAGCGATTCGACAGGACCGGAAAGTCGGCGCGCGTCTTTAAGACGTTTCAGTATCGGACCCTGGACAGCTGGACCCGAGAGCGACGCGTCATTGGCAAGGCCGAACATCTGGCCAAGGGAGCCAACCCGCGGTTTATCGTTACCTCGTTACCGAAAGGCCAACCCACCCCAAAGCAGATCTATGAACAGATCTACTGTGCTCGTGGGGACATGGAAAACCGGATCAAAGAGCAACAGCTCGGATTGTTTGCCGACCGGACCAGCACGGCCACCATGCGCGCCAATCAACTCCGGCTCTACTTCTCATCGGTCGCGTACATGTTGATGCAAGCCTTGCGACGGCTCGGATTGCAGGGTACCGAATTCGCGCGTGCGCAGTGCACCACGATCCGCCTCAAGTTGCTCAAGATCGGAGCGCAGATCCACGTCACCGTCCGCCGGATCTGGATTCGGATGGCCGGCGGGTATCCCTATGCCAACGTGTTTGCTCAGATCTACGCGAACCTCCAGAAAATCCCGCTACGTTGTTAAACGTCTCCGCTCGGACATCCCACCCGTTTCGACCTTGGTAGGGATTGCTGTCTCTGTAATCCGCTTTCACCTTGCCATTCTCTTCAACACCAATCACTCAGGCTCCGTTTTTCAGCTCAGCTGGCCTCTTTGCTCCCGCGACACCGCTCACGACCCCTATCCCGTCTACCCATTGCTCGTTTCGCCATCATTCTTGAGAAATGCGGGCTAGGAGGCGACGACGAGACAATGCTAACTCATTGGGAGGAGTCGGCGACAACGAAGACGGCCCCGTTTCACCGTAACCCTTTGGGCGCAGGGGGGTTCGGGCCGCAGGCTTTGTCCCTCGTCGGTCACGATGGAAAAACATCGTTCCGCTCCTCACTTCGCGCCTGCAACCCGAAGACCCCTGCGCGCGACCCTTGAGACTTCTACCACGGGCTGCTAGGCTTGTCGCTAATCTTGACGCTTTCAGAGACTTAAAGAGAATCGTTGCCCCTGCTTTTATGAGGGAACCCTTCAGGCTTGAGGAGAACGCATGTTGAATCGAAGTATTGGCACTTTTGTCGTAGTGTTCGTCCTGGTCATTTGGGGGACACCGGCACTCGCACATCACTCGTTTGCGGCGATATTTGACAAGGACCAGCCGATCACCGTGAGCGGCATGATCAACAAGGTAGACTGGAAGAACCCCCACATGTACTTCTACGTCGAGGTCACTGAAGAAGATGGCGAGGTCGTCACTTGGGGCTTTGAGAGCTATCCCCCGACAATGATGATCCGCCAGGGTTGGTCACGGAACACGGTTAATCCAGGAGATCCGGTTACCGTAACGGGCTGGCGTGCGCGACGAGGATCGCGACCCGTAGCGGGAGGCAACCGGATGACGCTGTCCGACGGAACGGTTATGACGATCGGCGCCAGCTCGGAGCGGGAAAACCAATAGCCACCGAAAGGCCCCGTTATATTCAGAGAGATTTGCGACATGAGGCATCGTCTAGCAATTGGAGCCGCAAGGTGTCTGACGCTCACGCTTCTGGTTTTCCTGCCGTTCACGTTTGGAGGCACATTGCCCCAGCAGGCGGGGGAAATTGCCGCGGCTGACAACACCTCTGAACCGATACCGCGTGCCGCTGACCGCAGACCCGACCTGTCGGGCATCTGGCAAACCAACCAGTTGGACATATCGAATTTCACTCTCGAAAGAGAAGAAAGATCCTCGGCGAACAGAGTCGCAAATCCAGGAGGTGGGCTTCCCTACCGGCCGGAAGCGTTGGAGCGGGTCCGGGAGCTCACCGAGGCCGATGATCCCATGCTCCGGTGCATTCCGCGCGGAGTCCCACGCCAGACGGGCAATCCGAATCCGCTTCGAATTGTTCAGATTCCCGGAGAAGTAATCATTCTCTACGAAGCGGAACACCGCTTCCGGATAATTCCCACAGACGGACGCCCACACCCCGACGACTGGTTTCCAACCTTCATGGGAAACTCGGTCGCCCGATGGGACGGCGACACGCTGGTTGTCGATGTGATCGGCTTCAACGACGAGACCTGGATTCATCGGCTCGGGACCTTCCACACCGAGGATATGCATGTTGTCGAGCGCTATCGCCTGAGCGATGCGAACACACTTCTCTATGAGGCCACTGTTGAAGATCCGGACGTTCTGACCGAACCGTGGTCAAAAACAGTCACTTTGAGGAGACGGCCACCGGGAGACCGCATACGGGAATCGATCTGCGTGGATATACAGGACGCGCAGTATTTCCGGGAAGTCTTTGATGGGGTCGGGAACTAGTGGTCCGATTCCGAAGTTCGGGATATTAAATTTCGCTCGGTCGTTCATTCAGACATCCTGTCTGAACGACCGGCGACCCTCACCATCATCCTGATGGCGAGGCTGATAAGGAATCGGCGGAATATTGAAAGGGGTCCCGGAAAGGGCACGCACCCGTCCGACGGTGCGCGTGGACGGCTTTCACATTAACGAGGCGAGCCCGTGCGTACAGAGTAATAAGATAATCGGATCGGACTGAAACACACTAATCAAGCAGCGAATGGTCGACTCAGGACACCAGGATCCAGTACAAGAATACGCAGGGAGATTCGCCTTATGACCGATCGTCTTGTATTCGGCGCCACAGCGTGTTTAACGCTGACACTTCTGATTTTTCTACCGGGCGCATTTGCGGCCATAGAGCTCCGGCAAGCGGGGGAAATTGCCGCGGCTGACAACGGTTCCGAACCGATACCACGTTCCGCTGACGGCAGACCCGATCTATCAGGCCTCTGGCAGTCCAACGTGCTGGACATTTCGAACTTCACTCTCGAAAGAGAAGAAAGAACGTCGGCCCAGAGAGTCGCGAACCCGGGAGGAGGTCTTCCCTACCGACCAGAGGCATTGGATCGAGTCCGGCAACTCACCGAGGCCGACGATCCGATGCTCCGGTGCATTCCGCGCGGCATTCCACGCCAGACCGGAAATTCGAGTCCACTGCGAATCGTTCAATTGCCCGAAGAAATAATCATTCTGTACGAAGCGGAGCACCGATTCCGGATAATCCCGTCGGATGGACGTCCGCACCCCGACGATTGGTTTCCAACATACATGGGAGATTCGGTCGCCGAATGGGACGACGACACACTGGTTGTCGATGTGATCGGATTCAACGATGAAACCTGGATTCACAGGCTCGGGACCTTCCACAGTGAGGAACTGCATGTTGTGGAGCGCTATCACCTGAGCGATGCGAACCCCCTGGTGTATGAGGCCACCGTCGAAGATCCGGTCGTGCTTACCCGGCCCTGGTCAAAAACAGTAACTCTGAGGAGACGGCCACCGGGAGACCGCATCATGGAATCGATCTGCGTGGACATACAGGATGCGCAGTATTTCCGGGAAGTGTTTGATGCCATCGAGAACGAGTGACAATCCAGGGGGACCGGATCAATGGCCGCTTGGGACAGGCACACACGCCGTCCACGGAATCCATTGAATCCACGATATCAATGCCGAGTCAAAGCATCTCGATGTAGGGCCAGGCATCCATGGCTGACGATCACATTCGGTA
The DNA here is from genome assembly GCA_965218085.1 of Terriglobia bacterium. Classification (GTDB taxonomy): domain Bacteria; phylum Acidobacteriota; class Terriglobia; order 20CM-2-55-15; family 20CM-2-55-15. The sequence goes on from CBDCKF010000002.1 coordinate 4,037,853, forward strand.
TCGCAGCGGCTACAAATACCAACTGGTCAATGACTATTCGTTGAGAGTGGGGATTAGGCCGCTAGAAGACATCACCACGGAGTTCATCGGATTGACTGTCGATGGGATGTTTGATCAGCGACAATCAAAACTCCCGACCAACGACAATCAAAATTCCCGTTGCCTCAACAAAATGTTACCGGGCCAAGTTGTTGATTTTGAAAAGATGCTTGGATGGTAACCGATCAACAAGTGAGACGACTGATGAAGCTGACACAAAGGGAAGCGACACTGGCCCATGCAGCGTCGAAAGCGGGAATGGATGAGAAAACGGCACGGAAGTATCGGCGGAAGAAGCAGCTGCCGAGTCAGATGGGGCAGCCGCAACGCGGGCGCACCCGTGCGGATCCGTTTGAGGGGGTATGGGACCAGATCCAGGAGATTCTGGGCAAGCATCCGACCGTGCAAGCGAAGACGATGTTCGAGCATCTGTGCCGGAAGCATCCGGGAGAGTTTCAGGAAGGTCAGTTGCGAACCCTGCAGCGCCGGTTTAAGCAGTGGCGGGTTCGATCCGGACCGGAGCGTGAAGTGATGTTCCCCCAGGTCCATGATCCGGGCCGGCAATGCCAGAGCGACTTCACGCACATGGGGAGTCTGATGGTGACGATCGGCGGCCAGAAGTTCGACCACATGGTGTATCACTTCGTCCTGACGTATTCGAACTGGGAAACGGTCACGGTGTGTTTTTCCGAATCGTTCGAGAGCCTGTCGGCAGGACTCCAGAATGCGCTGTGGCAACTGGGAGGCGTCCCCCAGGAACATCGGACCGACAGCCTGTCGGCCGCAGTGAACAACCTGAAGGATCCGGATGAGTTTACAGCCCGCTATCAGGGATTGCTCAATCACTATGGTCTGGGGGCCACGCACACCCAGGCCGGCCAAGCCCATGAGAACGGTGACGTCGAGCAGAGTCACTATCGATTCAAGACGGCCGTGGATCAGGAGTTGATGCTGCGTGGGAGCCGGGACTTCGAGAGCCGGGATGCCTACGAGCAATTTCTTGTGGAGTTGATCGACCAGCGTAATGCGATTCGCAGCCAGCGACTGAACGAGGAACTCGACTGTATCGGTCGGCTCCCGCTACGACGATTGGACCACACGCATCACATTCGAGTGCGCGTATCGGGGGACAGTACGATTCGGGTGCGTAAGAACACCTACTCGGTCGATAGCCGGCTGATCGGCGAACAGGTCCAGGTTCACCTGGACACCGAGCGTTTGAAAGTCTGGTACGGCGGGGAATGCGTCGAAGGGATGCCGCGGCTGCGGGGATCGGGCAAACACGCGGTCCACTACCGACACGTGATTCATTCTCTGGTGCGCAAACCGGGAGCGTTTCCACACTACCGGTACCAGCAAGACATGTTCCCGCGTCTGTTGTTCCGGGTGGCCTATGACTGGTTACGGGAACACGCGCCCACGAGCGCAGACCGTCAGTATCTGAAGATCCTCGAGATGGCCGCCATGGAGAGTGAAGAACGGGTCCACGAGGCGCTACGGGACCTGATCGATAACAGTCGGCCGATCTCAGTGGACACGGTCCGGGAGCGCATCGACGCCCAATGCCCGGTCCAATCCCCCTGGCAGGTGCGGATTGCCCCACCCCAGATCCGACTCTATGACGCGCTGCTGGATCCGGTCCAGGAGGCGGCATGCTTGTGAAAGAGCCCATCACTGCCTCGCTGCACCAGTTGCGCCTGCCGGCGTTTGTCGACAACTACAGCCCTCAGGCCGCTGTGGCCACCAACGACGGCTGGGCCTACGATCGCTACCTGCTGGCGCTATGTGAGCTGGAACTGGAAGAACGCCGGCAACGCAAGACCGAACGGCTCCTGCGGGCGTCGAAGCTGCCCCGGGAGAAGACCTGGCCGGCGTTTGAGCAATCGCGACTGCCCCGAACCGTCCAACGGCGCGTGGATGCGTTGCTGGAGGGGGACTTTCTGGATCGCACCGAGAACGTTTTGGCCTTTGGTAACCCGGGCAGCGGCAAGACCCATCTGCTCTGTGCCCTCGGCCATGAACTCATCCTGAAAGGCCGGAGAATTTACTTCACTCCATGTGCGCTGCTGGTCCAGCGGCTCTTGCGGGCCAAGGCCGAACTCGGATTGGAGAAGGAACTCAAGCGACTCGACAAGTTCGACGCTCTCATCGTCGATGACATCGGTTACGTCCAGCACAGCCGCGACGAAATGGAGGTGCTCTTCACTCTGCTCGCCCACCGGTACGAACGTCGCAGCATCCTGATCACATCGAACCTGGTCTTCTCGGACTGGGAAAAGATCTTCAAGGACCCGATGACCACCGCGGCAGCGATTGACCGTCTGGTGCATCACAGTGTCATTCTGGAATTGAATCTCTCCAGCTACCGCATGGCGGCCGCAAAGAAAGAGAAAGGACGAAGAAAGTGATGGCGACGCTCCTGTGGACAACGCCGCATCCGTGGGAATCCGTACACAACACGGATTCCCACCGCTGCTTGGAAAAGCCTTCGGCTTTACCACGTTTCCCACAGGCGGGACGGCGAACGAAACTCTCAACTCAGAGCGGGAATTTTGATTGTCGTTCAGAAGGAATTTTGATTGACGTTGGACAGATGTTGATGTTACGCCGGGGATACGCCTGGGACGGGCCGTCGGGACCCACTTTCGACACAAAGAACTTCATGCGAGGTTCCTTAGTTCACGACGCTTTATCAGTAGTGTCCCAACGTTTAGATGGGCGTCGCCCATAGGTTATTGAGAATGGTCATGTTAGATCGGCTGAGAGCCAAAATCGATTTGAATTTGATTGCGTACTGGCGGCATCCTTCCGCGACTTTGCGGCAGGAGGCGGCCTATGAATTCCGGCAAGACGATCTTCTCTCAGCTGATGGACTTTCTTCCCCGTCAAGACTTTCGTCGATGCGTCGATCGCTACCGTGGCAACTACAAACTCCAACGTTTTTCCTGCTGGGATCAGTTTCTGTGCATGGCGTTCGCGCAATTGACCTACCGGGAGAGTCTGCGCGATATCGAAGCCTGTCTGCGTTCGGCTGGCACGAAGCTTTATCACATGGGCATTCGCAGCCGCGTCTCCCGCAACACCCTTGCGAATGCGAATCAGGTGCGCGATTGGCGTATCTATGCCGACTTCGCCCAGACGCTGATCTCCATGGCTCGCGAGCTCTATGTTGGCGACAGTTTCGGTGTCGACCTCAAGCAGACGGTTTACGCACTCGATGCCACAACGATCGATCTGTGTCTTTCCCTGTTCCCGTGGGCACGCTTCCGCAAGCACAAGGGAGCTGTCAAACTGCACACGGTTCTGGATCTGCGCGGCAATATTCCTTCCTTTATCCTGATTACACACGGCAAAGTTCACGACCTCCATCTTCTGGATCAACTCGCCTTCGAGCCCGGAGCCTTCTACATCATGGATCGCGGTTATCTGGATTTCCGGCGCCTGTACAAAATCAGTGTCGCGGCGGCGTTCTTCGTGACACGCGCGAAAAAGAATTTCGTCTTCAATCGTCTTTATTCACTCGATGTGGACAAGTCCACCGGAGTCCTCAGCGATCAGATCATCAGCCTACGCGGCTTTTACTCTCGCAAGCGCTATCCAGAAAAACTCCGCCGCATTCGCTTTCTCGATCGAGAGCACAACAAGTACCTCGTCTTCCTGACCAACAATTTCGCGCTGCCAGCGGCGACCATTGCCCAACTCTATCGCTGCCGCTGGCAGGTCGAACTGTTCTTCAAGTGGATCAAACAGCACCTACGCATCAAGGCGTTCTACGGCACAACCCCCAATGCGCTGAAGACTCAAATCTGGACCGCCATCTCGGTCTATTTGCTTGTTGCCATCGTGAAAAAACGGCTCAATGTCAACGCCAGTCTCTACCGAATTCTCCAGATCGTCAGCGTCACCGTTTTCGAAAAAACGCCCCCTTTAAAGGCCCTTTCCGCCCTCGACTATCAAGATTCAGACTCGGAGAACTCCAAACAACTGAATCTATTCAACTAACGTTGGGACACTACTGACGCTTTATATCAACTAATGAGGAACGAAAAAATCTCCCGACACGAGTGGCGAGCTGAGGCGGACATGGAGCTAAAGCGCATTTGCCTCGAAGACGGGATGTCGAGGGTAAGGTCTTGGTGGGTCCATCGGGGCGTACGCCTCGGAGCGGGTCCTGCAGCTTCTCCAGAAGAAAAAAAGAAAGAGCACACTGCACCATAGAGAACGGTCACCGACCGATCACTTTCGAGTATAGGGTGATGGCTACCTAGTGACCGATACTGCCGCACACACTAACGCTTAACGATGTCGAAGTAGACCCCCGACCTCGCATACTCGTTTAGATCACAGACCCATTCATATGCGCCCGCGGTTAAGCCGAGTTGACCGTCCTGGGGGAGTGGCGGATCGAAGGAAATTGTTTCAAGAGAACGGTTTTCCACGATGGGCACACTGCCCAGGCCTTGCCACTCGGTTTCACCCGTAATCGTGTCAACCACTTGACAGCTGACATCCCTATCTCCGTCTTCTTTGTCCCAATGCACGTACATTGTCAGGGCTTCGCCTTCATAGTAGTAAGGTCTGGCGCCACCCCGAAAATCCGTCACCCGAACCTGGAACGGAGCTCTACACGCCGCCAAACCCATCATTGCAAGGACAGAGAATACTGCAAGTCGTTGAAAACGTGTCAATCGGTGCATCTGAGATACCTCCTGCCAACTGCACTCAATAGTTACCGGGATTCGGCTACCCACCGGGCTCATCGGAGAACGGCCCGATCGTGTATTCGCCGTTTCAAAGTGGCGGGCGCGTTCTGCTGGAAGGGTTCTAGCAGTTATATGACCAAGAATCTCAGCGACGGACCGGTCTTCAAGGTACCGATCGCCCTCACCGCTAGTATCCTGACTCAGAAGTTCTCGATATAGGATCTCGCTCAGTCGTTCATACGGCCATCCTGGCCGAACGACCGGCGACCCTCGCTATCATCCTGATAGCGAGGCCTATAGGGATTGACGGAATGTTGAAGTGGTTCCCAAAAGGACCCGCACCGGTCCGACGGTGCGGGTGGACCGCTTTCAATGGAAAGACGCGGTAGCCGAGGCGTCCAGGGTAACAAGATGATCGATTCGGACTGAGACACGCTAATAAGGAGCGAATTTGTGACTCAGGACACTAGGGCGTGTTAACACTAATGAGCATGAATGTTTTATAATCACGCATGGAGATCACACAGGAGCAGTATTGTCGCATCGAGCCGGAACTGCCGCGTCAGCGGGGCAACGTCAGTCTTTCGAACCTGACGGTCTTGAACGCCATTTTGTATGTGGCTGAGCAGGGCTGCAAGTGGCGCGGTCTGCCCAAGCGCTTTGGCAACTGGCACACCATCTACACCCGGATGAACCGCTGGTCCAAGAACGGCGTGCTCGACGCCGTCTTCGAGAAACTCCAGCGCGAGCAACTGGTCCGCATCCGGGTCGAAGCCGTTTCGATGGACTCGACCATTGTGAAGGTTCATCCCGACGGCACGGGAGCGTTAAAAAAAACGGTCCGCAAGCGATCGGCAAATCCCGCGGTGGATGGACCACCAAGATTCATCTGGTTGCCGCGAATGCTCGAACGGCGATAACGTTTGCGCTCTCGCCCGGCCAAGCGCACGACGCCCCGCAGGGCCGCGAGCTGCTCGCCGGTCTGGGGCCACTACCCGAGCCGCTACCGCTGCTGATGGACCGTGCCTACCAGGACGACCAGACCCGCCAATTGGCTCTGGATTTTGGGTGGATTCCCGTCGTGCCGCCCAAGCGCAACCGCCTGGAGCCGTGGGAATACGACCGCGTGCTCTACCGCCGCAGGAACGAAGTCGAGAGGCTCTTCCGCCGACTCAAGGGTTTCCGGCGTATCTTCTCCCGTTTCGATAAACTCGACGTCATGTTCCTCGCCTTCCTTCACTTCGCTCTCATCGTCGAGGCACTACGTTAGTGTTAACACGCCCTAGTTGGGCCGCTAGAGGTGAAAATGTGCAGCGAGTTCTTCGCAAATATCCAAATAAAGCTTCTTGATTCTCCTCTCCAACTCCAATGGACCCACCCCGTGCCAGACTTCTGAAATATCCCACCATCCGACCTGATTGAGATGGTCCGCGTCCAGAACCGGTTCAACAAAGTACTCGTCCTTCCATTTGGCAGACGATACCGATACGAAACCGTCGTTTTCGCCTTCCTCTGAATGGATGACGCTCCACGAAAACTTCAGGGGGCTGAAGATGTGAAGGGGCTCCTGTTTCCCTGCGTATGTCCGAAACCGAACCGTGTCCTGCGTCCCTTCCCAGCCTTCAAACTCAAGGTTCATTGCCTGGGTTGCGCTGAGTGTCAAGTCCCGGAGACCCGCAATCGAAAACCCGAGTGCCTCGACGTAACGGTTGTGCCCGTCCAGGCGATCCACGAGATAGTCGGCAAAAGCGGAACCATGGTGGGGCGATCCGATCGTCGTCACCGTAGCTACTTTGTCGGGCAGACCATCGCCTCTGAAGTCATACAACATTCGCCTTGGGTCCAGGCCACCCATGCTGTGACCGATAATATGGACCTTGTCGGCCTGAAATTGCCCGAGGACCGACACCAACTCACGCTCAAGGTCTTTCCCTCGTTTGACCAGACTGCCTGCCCAATCGACTTTGGCATGATGCACAAGGAAGCCGTTCGATTGCAGATGCGTTCGGATGTTCCTGAAGTAGTGGAGGTGATCGTCCCTCGCATCATTATCGATCTTCAAGACGCCATTTGTGAGCACATCAAACCGTGCAATTCCAGGAATCAGAATAATGGGATACGTTCTCGACATCGTCGCTGGTTTCCTAGAGTTCGAACCGGTAACCGGGATCGAGTTGTTGGTGTATCAGTAATATCTCGTGAATATCGAAGGGGTGTGTGGGCCGGCCCGTCAAAAAGTTTCGGGCAACCTGAAATACATGCGCAAGTCCGCTGGCGTCATCAATGTCGATGTCCACACGCCATTCGTCGGCACTCGAAAAGAAACTGACCTGCAAATTTCCGTAGTTGTCGTTGGATTTGAAACTGCCGGCCCTCTCGAATCCGGGAGGGAGGTGGTGCAAGGAATCGTCCGCATCCTCAAACTCTTGGGTCACCACCATGTTCTGAAGTTCTTCCCGAAGACCGCGCGAAATGACTCCAAAGAGGCGGTCTCCATGCACGCCGGTCAGCTCTTCCAGATAGCTAAACACCGTCCGCTTGTTTTTGAGCTTGGTGTTTCGAGACTTGGCAAGAATGTTAAAGAGTCCCGCCTTCTGTATTTCATTGAAGCTCCGATAGAGTGCCTGGCCCCGAGTACCTTCAAGATCGATGACACTGGAACTGGCCCGCAAAAGATCCTTTACGCTTTGATCGAGATTCGAATACACGGGAAAAATCGCCCGTTTTATTTTCTTGGGGTCTACGGGACATGGCACATTGATCGAAGTGTGACCACTGGGACGTATGTTCACAAAGCGTGAAACCGGCAGATACGAGGGCGGATCGATATACACACGATAAAGCCCCTGCGGCGATCGTCTCAGGCCCCGGAGGGGCCCTTTACTGAGGTCAACCTGACGCACTACCTTGCGCTCGTCCAAAGTACGGTGAGTCAGTTCGACGTCCACCTTCTCCGTTATGCGGGCCTCGTAGCCATCCCGCAAGTTAATCGAAAGCGTTCCTTTATTCGCCACTGTAAAATTCCCTCCAACCAGGATAAAGCGTATCGCCCGTCATTCAGGCCAGTCCCAACTCCGACCGCACAAGAACATCCCCATCCTTACCGATTACATCAATGCCGATTCGTTTCTGATCCCAATCGACCGTGACCTGGCAGAAATTATCTTCCTGAGTGAAGTTGTAGGCTCGATAGTCCATTTGAATCCCGTCTCCCACATCGAAGGTATCGCTCTGTTCGGCCGATTCGTGGACGTAGTTGGCGGAATCCCCATCGGCAAAAAAGAACGGCCAATACAGCGCAGAGGATGTAATCGAGAAGGCCTTGAGCGAGCTCGCAGCTCCTGAAAACCGCATTCCTGCGACGTTGGAACAGTGAATGTCACCGGAAAGGAAGACGACGTTCTGGATCTGCTCTTCGACGATATGTTTTAAGAGTGCCCTCCGCGTAGTCGGAAAAGCCTGCCACGAGTCGCTTTGCTCCTGCCGCTTAAGGTTCCCTGCTGTTGCGATCCCGTTCGGAACGAAAACGCTGGGCGAAACGATGAACTTCGGACGATCACCCCCATGTTTCTGCCGCATGGTCAACCAGTTGCACAATTTGTCCAATTGAGAGGGTTCCTTGATCGGATCAAAGGACGGACGACCCAGGAGGTGGTTGTCCTCGATGCCGTCAACATCGTCTTTGTATCGCTGCGTGCGCACGTCAAGCACAAAAAATGGAAAGCCACCGCATTCGAATTCATAGAAGAGCCTGCCACTCTCTGTCCGAGGTCCGTGGATCCACTGGTAGCTCATATAGGCGCCGATCGCGAGATTGAAGAGCGTGCGGCTCTGTCGCCTCTCAATTCGATCCTGAGTCCAGTTATCTTCTATTTCATGGTCGTCGAGGATCATATACACCGGCGCCTGCCGCAACAACGCGCGCATGTTCTTCGATCCGAACGCGTCGTGGTAACGGTCCTGAAACTCCCTGTAGGTGTCCGCGAGTCCGATCGGAATGGCGCGGTTGAACATGTCGGCATAAATCTGATCGCCAACCATCATGACGAACCGCGGCCTGCCCGCACCGTCAGTGAGGCTGCGTTTCAACATCGGTTTGAAGATTGCATCAGAATGTTTCCGCTTCCACAGCAGGCCCGGATACCTGCAGGAACCGAAAAGAAAGTTCAGGTTCGACCCCTCGACGCCCGGAAACGTTCGAAATGAAGCGCCGCTGCTTTCGCCGAACGCAGCCAACTCGTCGATCCACGCAGTCGCCGGAGGCAGCCGGCTCGTCAGGAAACTATCGGAAACAGATTCATCGTTCGCACGCGGGTCGTCGAGGGCAAGAGTTCCCATCCGCACCCGGTACTGCCTGTCGGGTTGAAGCGTGAACGGCCCACCGTTCTCCCCTCCGAGGCCTTCGTCTTCTCCAAGATTGAACGTACCGGTACGGTCAAACTCCCTGTGGAGGCGAAAGTAGTGCGTTCGGCTTGGATCACCCGGAACAGCTTGACCATCGTCATCCAATACCGTGATCACCCCGATCGTACGTCGGTCTTCCGCAAGCTGTTCGGAATCATCGGACGGATCCCCAGCTCGAATCCAAATCCGGCAAGTGGACGCGGTGGTGTGACCGACGATCGGACCCAGTGAGGGTGGGCGTAAAGCACTCATAGATGTCGTCTCCTCAGGAAAAAATTAATTCACTCCCGTCCGGAATGCTCGGAACGGGCATCGCACCTATTATCCGAACGGGACCTGAGCGGTCGGCTCTATTCTCTATATATCTTTAATAGACGTAATCGCAGTACCCACTATGACAAAATAGTTTGACCGCCCCCGGGCAATCTAAGCTTTCACCAGAGCATACATGTCATGTACGAATCATTTAGGCTCGTACACTGATGCCCCGAGCCGTAGAATTCTAGTGGTCCCCGTCAAACAGACTGTACCTTATCGAGCTTCTTTCGAGCACGTTGGACTTTTTGAAGAATGTCGGATGCGGCGGCGGTCCAGATGAACGGCTTGGGGTTGTGATTGTGACCCTCTACATAGTCCTCCACGGCCTGGGTTAAGTCGGGAACCGAGCAGAAAACCCCGCGCCGAAGCCGTTGTTCGGAAAGATCACGAAAGAAGCGCTCAACCATGTTGAGCCACGACGCACTGGTTGGTGTGAAGTGCACATGAAAGCGCTTGTTGCGCTTCAACCAGTTCACGACTTTCTGATGTTTGTGGGTGGCATAGTTGTCACAGATAATATGGATCTGCTTGTCTTTCGCCACGGCGCGTTTGATCTGATTCAAAAACCGGATCCATTCCTGATGACGATGCTTGGTCATGCAGGTCCCGATCACGGATCCGTCCAGAGTATTAAGCGCGGCGAACAGTGTGGTGGTCCCGTTGCGCTTGTAGTCGTGAGTCATGGTGCCGGCTCGCCCTTTCTTCAGAGGTAGCCCCGGTTGGGTGCGGTCCAGAGCCTGCATCTGGCTCTTCTCATCGCAGGACAAGACAATGGCATTTTCTGGTGGGTTCAAATACAAACCGACAACGTCTTCCAGCTTCTCGACGAAGCGCTTGTCGTTGGACAGTTTGAAGGTTCGTGCCAGATGAGGCTTCAGGCCATGGTCCCGCCAGATTCTCCCGACCGTGGACTCGCTCACGCCAGTGACCGCCGCCATCGAAGCCCGGCTCCAATGGGTGGCGGTGGAGGGCTTCTCTTCAATCGTCTTCTTCACGATCCGTGCCCGCTTCCGGCGGCTGATCGATGGAATCCGTCCACTTCGGGGAGCGTCCTTTTCGATTCCTCCCAACCCATGATCCACGAAACGATCGCGCCAACGTCCGGCCTTCTGACGGGTGATATCCAACTCGACGCCGATCTCCTGATTATTCAGACCCCGGGCGGCCAGCAACACAATGCGAGATCGTTCTGCCAGCCGGACCGACACACTCCGGCTTCTGCTCAACCGCTCCAGTTCCTTTCGCGTTGTCATATCCAATTCAACGGTCGCTGCTTTCCTCATATACAATCAGACGTAGGAAAGCCAAATACGTTATATTAATTCTGACGGACTACACTAGCTGCGAGAGACCCTGTTGACTTTGTTAATTCGATGAAGCAACATGCAGCCGATGCCTCGTGATCGGCCGCCCATGGGTCAGTACTGACCTGTATGCTGGCATTCTTTACTGCCGATCCCTTGAGGTCGATATTCGACGGATGCAAAACAGATTCAGAGACGCGATACTCGTAGTTGTGACCGCCGCCATCGTGGGCGGGGCGGTGCTGGCCTTGATGCTGACGTCCGACCTCTCCACACTCTCCCAAAGCGGGGCGTCACAACCGATACGGACCGCAGACGGCAAACCCGACTTCAGCGGTATCTGGCAGACCCACAGCACGGCAAACTGGGACCTTCAGGCCCACTCAGCACGACCCATCGTTGCCCAGGAGGGAGTGAATCCTAATTTCCCGGTACTGGCGGCCCCGGTCGTCGCACTCGGCACCGTCGGCTGGGTACCGCCGGGATTGGGCGTAGTGGAAGGCGGCGAAATTCCCTACCAGCCCTGGGCAGCGGAGCGGAAGCGCGATAATGCGGCCAATTGGCTCGACCGCGACCCGGAAATAAAGTGCTATATGCCCGGGGTGCCGCGCGCGATGTATCTTCCCTATCCGTTCCAGATTGTTCAGGGCACGAACAAGATCATGATGTTGTTCGAGTTCGCTAACGCCCAAAGGACAATCAATCTCGACACCGTTGATCCCTATCCGGGCGAGGCCTTCATGGGATACTCGGTCGGGCGCTGGGAAGGAGATACCCTGGTTGTCGAGGTCACCAACTTCACACCCTACACATGGTTTGACCGGTCCGGAAACTTCCACAGCGATGCTCTGGAGGTTGTCGAACGATACACGCCCATCAGCCGGGACTCGATCCGCTACGAAGCAACTATCGAAGACGCCAAGGTATTTACCCGGCCTTGGACCATCAGCATACCGCTCTACCGCAGGCTCGAGTCGGATGCCCAGGTCCTGGACTTCCGCTGCTTTGAGCATGTCGAAGAAACGATTTACGGACATCTGCGTCGGGAACCGCTCGTAACGCGGTGGGAAGGCCGGACCATGGACATCGACATCACACGTAAGGTTCCGCCGGGTGAAGATGTATACGAAATACATTGGTCGGGCAATCCGCCTTTCGAACAATAAAGCTGACCGAAGCAGAGTGAACACAAAACGGAGGACGAATCCAATGCCGGCAAAATTAGCCATTACCGTTGCGAGTGTCGGGGTGCTTCTGATTCTGGCCGCAGTACCCGCTTCGGCACATCATGCATTTGCGGCCGAATTTGACGCCAATAACCCGATTCACTTCACGGCCAAAGTCGTGCGGATGCAGTGGACCAATCCCCACGCCTGGATTCACGTCGAAGTGACATTGCCCGATGGAACGCTGGAAAGATGGGCTGTCGAAGCGGGCACGCCGAATGTCTTGTACCGGCGTGGCTTTACGAGAGACTCTCTTGTGCCGGGGACCGAGATCGTCGTCGATGGCTACCGCGCGAAGGATGGCTCACGCCGGGCAAACGGCAGAGACCTCACTCTTCCTGACGGAAGGACGCTCTTCCTGGGATCGTCGGGTACAGGGGCACCCGTAGAACGTCCGTAAGGCGGGCAGTCAGGCCTATCAGGAAAAGCCAATCCAGCGGCCGCCCCATCCCACGCCCGCCCACAATCCCAGCGAGACCAGGGCAGCAATCTTGCCTTCAAGTGCGGGTGTCGACGTCGCATTTAGCGACACTCGGCGCCGCACGGTGAACGTGAAGAGGATCACCAGCGACAGCGAAGTCATCTTCACCCAGAAGGCGGTGCTGTAGTAGCACCGGATCGCCTCTGAAAGAAACAGCGGAATACCCGAAGCCAACATCATCCCCAGACTACCCAGCAGCCACGGTTGGGCATCTTTCGAAAGTTGCGAAACGGGATGGCCCTTGAGACCCAAGCCCAAGAGTCGCAAGTCGACCAACAGGACAGCGCCGCCCATCACGCCCAGACCCACCAGATGAAAGGCTTCGATGACCGGGAACAGCCAGAGCGAATTGCGAATCGCCTCGCCGACGGCCAACTGTTCACACCATTCAAAAAACGGCAGCAACGACATCAGTACTCGGACTCGACCGGCACACAGTTGGTGAGAAAATTGATGATTTCCGGTTGCGGCTGTCTTTCACAATCGAACCAGTTGTAGGCGATCATTCTTCCCGAAAAGATAATACCGACCCACAGCACCAGAGAAAGGGCGCCGGCGAGTCTGGCCGCCCTGGGAGGCACCGCATCAAGATTCCACGTCGTGACGCGCCGATAGACTCTGGAGTTGAAGATCCATACATTCAGCCCGGCCAGCAGGAGCAGAATCATCTTGAACCGGAAGAAAATATTCTGATACGACCGAAGGGGTATGGCAGAAAACAGCAGCGCTCCGCTAATCACCATGATGACGAAGCCGGCCAACGTCCAAGGCAAGAGTCGCCCGTAAACTTCCCGTACCGGTAGCCTCCGCATGATCCAACCGAGTAGGCGCAAGTCGAACATTACAGCAAAACCGACAAACAGAAACAGCGCCCAGACGTGAATCGATTCTATTAGGGGATAGGCGTATCGTGATTCATGGAGTCCGATGCTCCACGAGGAATCTGCCAGCCGTTGGAGAAAAGGAAGAAGAAACATTCCAGGATTCTATGCGATTACCCGCCTCCACCGGTGGCGTTGTCCTGGGTCGCCGGATCGGGCCCCCGTCCTTGGGCGAAAGCTTCCTCGGCAGCGCGAGTGTTCACGAGCATTCCGATCATGCCGTAGTTGCCCTCGTGGCAGCCTCCCTCGTAGACCTGATTCTCCTGATCGCTGTTTTTTGTCAGTTCCTGGACGGCCGTGAAGGGTGCCGTGAACGTGGTCGGATCCTCTATCGTGACCTCAAACGACAACGTATTCGCATCGATCCGCCTGTAGCGTTCGATCAGATGCAAGTTCTCGCGCGATCCACGGAAATCCGTCTGTTGCTCGAAATTGCTAACGTCGACGACCAGCGTATCTCCCTCCCACCGGCCACGGGAGTCACCGTAGCGCTGCCGCATGTGTTCCGGAAGATGGGGAAGGTCTGTGATGGGGATAATCCGGTTGAAACCCTGCCCCTGGCCCATATCGTACTGAATCCCCACAGAGTCTGGAGACTGCACAATCCGCGCTACGCCCCCGAAGGTCCCCGACTGGAGCAGCACCGGCAGACTGAAACCGAAACAGCGTTCGGGGCCACTGCGGTCTTCGGGACCATCGGTGCGATTGATCCGATCGAGATTGTAGTCTGGAGAAGGTTCCGATCGCCGGGGCGAGATCGGTCCGGGCCTCCCGCCCGAGGTGCCCTGGAGCAAGGCCTGGAGAAATTCTCGTTTGGCGGCAATTCTGTCCTGGGCTTCGGGTGTCAGCGCAGGAATTCTCCCGTCTAGCGGGTCGATGATCTGTGACGTACGGACGCCCCTCGACATGGACGGGTCACCGAACCAGTGATTGTTGTAGGCGAGAGCAACATCCCTCTCGGTCCCGGCGGCATCGCGGCTGTCACGGCCTGGCAACTGGGATCGTTCAAACAGTTCCCTCTCGGCGGCAAGGATCTCCTCTTCCGTCAAAAACTCTCTCGTTCCGAACTCTTCCGGCCGTTCAAGGGGTGTAACGAAAGGATTACTCCATATGCCTTGCAGGTCCGGATCGCCCCACGGTGTCAGGGTCTGGCCCGTAGCGGGCGACGGCGACAGCGACAAGACTACGAGTGCGCCGAGTAAGGCGAAACCAGTCAACTTCATCTCAAGTCCCTCCATTGCAGATGGCAATCATACCACCAACTTTGAGGAACGTATTCCTATCTGCAGAAGCAAATAGTGTCCTGCTAGCGTGTGGTAAAAGAACTCGGAGCGGTTGTCATTGCTGGATCCAATCATCTTATTACTCTGACGCCTCGGCTATCGAGTAAGTTTGGGTCCTGCACCTAAAAGGCCCGCGATCATACTGAAAGAAGTTGAAAACTGAAGGCGCGGACCCGACAATCGTACGAAGTTCGTCCGATAAATCACATTGCGAGGACCGAGCGGATGCGCACGACCATTTTATTGATAATCCTGACTACGACTGCGGCCTTCACCTCGGCGTGTAGTTCGCCACCCACCGTCCAGTTGATTGGACTCACACAGAGACCGAGCGAGACTGTACCGCTGGCCGCGCTGGTCACGCTGCAAACCGATCAGCCGACGACGGTATCGATCGAACTCAGTGATGGCGAGCACACCTGGAGTGTCGAACCAAACACAGAGCTGGCCTTACGGCATGAGGTTCCACTACTCGGCATGCGTCCGGACCGGCTGCACACTGTACGCGTCGAAGTCGTCGACGAGGGAGGGCGCATCGCGTCAACCCTGCCGCTGGAAATCACAACGCCGCCGCTACCCGAGAAATTTCCTGTTCTGGAAACCCGTATCAGCGAACCGGATCGTATGGAACCCGAATTCACGATGTTCGACACGACATATCGTGGTGAAGAAGGTCCCGACGAACCCGGACCCCTCGTGATCGTCGATGCGGAGGGCGAAATCGTCTGGTATTACTGGGCCGATCACGACGTCGGCGATGCACGCAGACTTCAGAACGGAAATATCATGTATCTGTCCGATCGCGATGGCCGTCTTTATGAAATCGACATGCTGGGCAACGTCATCTCGCAGTGGAGTGCCAATAGGGCAGATGACGACGAAGTCCTAGCAGCCCGTGGCAGAAGTGAGATTCTCTGACACAGTCGTAACGTCGGATTCGATAGCCACGTTGGGCTCGATATCCAGCTGACGGAGTTCATGATGCGTTTGAAGCGCCATCTGGACGCAGAAGAGCACGATTTGAGCGGCAAAGTATGCCGCAGACCGGTCCTGCAGGCTCCGTGGCGTGCCCTGCCCGAACTTCTGGCGCAGGATCAACGCCAGGTTCAAGGCCGCGTAGTGAACCAGGATCCGTTTCAGGATATTTTCCCGTCCTCGAAGGTGAACCCGTCGCATGCCGCCGGTTTCCAGACCGTGAGCGAAGGGTCGTTCCAGCATCATGCCGCGATGCCGCAACAACTCCTTGCCGCGTTCTCCACGGATTCGACGGCGATTGGCATAGACAGCCTGTTGTTCGTCCGGCTTGTTCTTCCAGCGGCGACGGCCCCGATCCGGTTCCGAGATGTAGGTGCGTATCCCCAATTCGCGAAGATCGACCATCGTTTCGTTGCTGTGATATCCCTTATCGGCGACGACTTCAGAAAACCAATCTTCTCGAATCTGCGCTTCGGTTTTCGGGTTGCTTGCCAGCTTCTCCATGTTCTCGGCCGTGCGGATCAACGTCTCTTTGATTGTCGTCGTATCCCCGGTGGCAGCACCCTGAACCGTCACCCCCAGCACGACGCCGGTCTTCATATCCACAGCGTGTTCCAGCTTGTGAGCCAAATGCGTGCGGCCGTCTTTCATCTTGGTGATCTGCGCATCCGCGTTGTCGGGATGCACCCAGTCGTCGTTCGATCCCTTCTTCGGCCGTTTCCGGTCCAGTCGCGCCAGTTCGGCTCGTGTCGGCGTTTCAATGCCCGAAGCGTGGGCCAACTCCTTCAGAAAGTCCTCATAACTGTTCCTGGTGTCTCGCCGCACGATCGACCGCATTGCCGCGTTCGCTTCCAGCGTCGTCGCGTCCACGCCAACCGTCTTCCCGTCGATCAACCCGTGCCCGGCCAGCCGCTCCAGCATCCAGTGGAACACCTGGGCATGGGTTTCCAGATCGATCAGCCGGCGTGTCCGCGACACGCTGGAATGATCCGGGGTACCATCGGTCAGCCCAATGCCCAGAAACTCCCGCAGGCTCAGCGAGTCGGCACACCGCCAGGCGATGCCGCGTTCCGAGTCAATCCCTTCGAAGTAGCCGACCAGCAGCATCCGAAAGTACACACCCGGCACGACACCGGGCCGACCCATCACCGGGGCGTAGAACTTCTGGCAGGCTTCTTCAACAAACGGGTCGAATCCGTCTTCTTCCAGAATCCGGTTCACCCGTTCGTAGAACACGTGTCCTTTGGTCCGCGGCAACTCCTGTGTCGCGATCCACAGCGATTCCTGGCGTCGTCTCTTTCGTCCCATGCCCATATCCCGTCCTCCTTCACTCATCATTCTTCGCGATACGGTCGCATCGGGTCCGTTTGAATCTGTGAAGTGGACTTTAACCACGGGCTGCTAGCCGACAGTATTGTTGTCGACACCGATACTTTCCACCATGAAGCCTTCGAGACGGCGTCGGGCAACTTCTTAACGGTAAGTTCAGAGCTCCGGACTTTTGACAATTATCCAAGCAGCGATAGCGATCCGAACGCCCCGACATCCACTTCCGAAGTTGTCGGTGACAACCTCGTGGAATTCAGTCGTGACGGCCGGATTCTCCGTCAGGTCAAACTGCTGGACCTCGTCGACCCCTTCCGGATCGGATACAACTCGCTCGCGGGCGCTTACTGGACGCCGGTTTACGGAGAACCGGGCTCCAATCCTCGCCGTGACTGGACGCATACCAATGCGGTGGTGATGGACGATAGCGAGCGGTTTGCCATCGCGTCACTACGACACCAGGACGCGGTGGCCAAAATCGACATGGAAACCGGAGAACTTGTCTGGATCCTCGGTAATCACGGCGGATGGGGGCCCGAGTGGCAGGAATATCTGTTGGAACCCAAGGGCGACCTGCTCTGGCCGTATCACCAACACGCGCCAATGATCACGCCACTAGGAACCATTCTCATGTTCGACAACGGGAATGAACGTGCGCGACCTTTCGAAGCCCGAATGCCAGCCGCCGAGTCTTTCAGCAGGGCTGTCGAGTACAGTGTTGATGAAGAGAACATGGAGGTGAGCGAGCTATGGTCCTACCCCGGGCCCGGGGATGAGCAGTACTATGCCGGCTTCATCAGCGACGCTGACTGGATGCCCGAAACAGGCAATATCCTGATCGACTTTGGCGGCTTGGTTTCAAACGCGGCCGGGAACTTCACTACGGGCAGGGGGCACAACTGGTCACGCATCGTCGAAGTGACACACGAGACGCCCGCCGAGACGATCTTCGAACTTATAATCGACACCGAACGACCCGACGGATGGTTCGCATACCGTGCCGAACGCCTCCCGAGTCTGTACCCCTAATCCCCTGGCCCACGGACGAAGGTCCTAGTGGCCTGTAACAGAGGTATCGCTAGCGGCGTTCGGGCCCAACGGCACCGGATTCTAGGCGCGACGAGGGAGGCAATGCTCTTTCATTGTGAGTGAGGAGCAACAACGAAGACGGTGCCGTTGGGCCCGAACCCCTTGGGCCGATGGGGGTTGGGGTCGATCTCTTTGTCGCTCGTCGGTCTCGATGAAAAGGCATCGATCCCTCCTCGCTCCTCGACCTCGACAGCAAGACCCATCGGCGCCACTGGCGATACCTCTGTTACAGGCCACTACGTGGCTTAGGGCTTCGCGAACTGGACTGACGCTAGGGCGTGCGGCCACGCCAACGCGCCAAGCTGACACCTATCTCTGCATATTCACGCAACATGACGTGATGTAGAATGTTCCCGGATCTCTTAACTTACTGGAGGAAAGTCAATGTCAATTAGCGCTGCTCTTGTACCTGAATTCGATCACGAAATGGCGACATCGCGAATCGTTATTGAACGTGTTCCTGAAGACCAATACGGCTGGAAGCCTCATGAAAAGTCCATGAGCGCCGGCCGTCTTGCCTCGCACATTGCTGAAATGCCGGCATGGGCCAGCGCCAGCATCGATCATGATGTCCTGGATCTCGCAACCGGCAATGGTCCCTTCGAGGGCGCTTCGACTGCTGAAGTTCTTGCGCGTTTCGACAGGGACGTCGCCGCCGCACGAGCAGCGATTGCCGGGTGCAGCGACGAAACGTTCATGAAGGACTGGGCGCTGAAGAACGGCGACCAGACACTGATGACCATGCCCAAAATCGCGGTTGTCCGCACCTTCGTGCTCAACCACATCATCCACCATCGGGGCCAGCTTTCGGTCTACCTCCGCGAACTCAACGTGTCGGTTCCCTCCATTTACGGCCCCTCTGCAGACGAAGGCAGCATGGGCTAGGCTGCAATCTTAATACGCTCAAAGAAAAGGCCGCTCCGGTTGGCGAGGACACTTTGATCGGAGCCAGAAGTGAGCGGCCTTCATAACCTTCCCCCGCGAAGCGGACCGACCTGCACGGAGAAGTGACTGTTCGATCGACCTCAATCTCTACCCGCCTCTGCTGCTTTCCTCTCCTCTGCTCGTGCTCCCCCCAATATGCCTGCCATTGAGTAGTTGCCCTCATGACAAGCGAACTCAAACAGCGGATTTTCGGCCGTCGTCATGGGAACCACTGCCGTCCAGGGTCTGGTCCAAGTCGTCGGATCTTCAGCCGTGAATTCGTAGACGAGCGTGTCGGCGTCTACGCGCGTAAAGCGTTCGGTCAGCCGCAGGTTTGTGCTGGACCCTCTGAAAATCCTCTCGGGCCGGAAATTCGTCGTTTCGAGAACCAGCGTCTCGCCCTCCCAGTAAGCACGCGAAGCCCCCGCCCACTGACGGATGCCGTCTGGAAGGTGTGGACTCCCATCGAGTCGGACGATGCGAGCGTTGTGGATCATCTCGCTGACAATCACCACGTATTCAGGATTCTGCAGAATCTGAACATTGTTGTTGTAGGCGCCCGGAACCATCGGCGGACCGCCGTTGTTTGCCATGAGACAACGTACCTGCGGATTGATGTCCTCCCAGGAATCAGCGGGGTGCTCACGCTGGTAGGCTTGTCTCGCCTCCGCTCGCTCCTCGGCCTCCGCAGTCAAGGGAGGGATTCTCCCGTCCGGTGGATCCACAATCAGGGAGGTTCGCCTGTCCTCTGTAAGCTGGTTTCCCCGATCGTACCAAAACTCGTTGTAGGCAACGACACCACCTTCTGACTCGGGTGGATAGCCGGCACCGCCCACCTTGGGATCGACGAGATCCCGGTTCAGCCGTCGATTCTCCGCCTCCTCAAAAGCCGCTGCTTCTTCGGGCGACAGTACTTCCCTCCCCTCCAGCGCACTGGGACGCTCCAAGGGGGTGATAGTGCTGAATGTCCAAATGCCCTGCAGGTCCGGCTGGCCGTCCGGCGTCCGGAGCGGCGCGCGGTCGATCCCCTGTCCCACCGCGGAGTCCGCACTCAGGCAGAGGATCATGATCGTCGCAACGAAACAGTAGGTCCAAGCTTGAACTAGGTCCCTCATCGAAAAATCTCCTCTATGGCTCTCGGTACGTACGTAAGTTCTTAGGTCGGAATCTATAACTGTTGTGGCCCGAATTCAAGGAGTTTTGACTCGGCTCCACACTGCTCCAATAGCTTCCGACGCTTCAAAAATTGAGTGGGATCTTCGAGGACTCGCCAGATGGTTCGAAATGAGCGATGATCTCTCACTCTGGCATCGCAGTATTCTTCGGTTGAAGACAAGGCCTTCGCCGTCCTCGCGGTCCTTGTTTTTGCGTATACAAATCATTCGATCGCCCTACATTAGCAAAAGGCGGGACGGCGCCAAAAGTCTGGAACAAAATTGGCTGTTGGCGGTGCTAGAATTGTCCCCAAACAATCCCGAAGGAGCTGCTATGCGAATCATCCGCTTGCTGATTCTGACTATCTGCCTGGTTTCGGTGGGACCGGCCGCCGCGCAGGAACCGTCCTTTGAACCCGTGGGCACCATAGGGGAACTGATGGTGGACATCATCTATCCGAGATCGGACGAGATTTTCTACGTAATGAGAGCACCCCCCACCAACGACTACGAGTGGAACCTGCTTCGGGGAAGCGCACTGATTCTGGCGGAATCCGGAAACCTGCTCATGATGGAAGGCCGTTCCATCGGGGACGATGGCTGGATGAAGAACGCGAAGCTGTTGGTGGATGTGGGAACCGCGGCGTTTGAGGCCGCAGAGGCCCACGACCTGGACGCAATTGTCGCTTTGAACGCGGAACTCGAGAGCTCGTGCCGCACGTGTCACGAGCAGTACCATCCCAGGTACCGCAGGCGCGGGCAAACCCAGCCCGAAGAATAAACGGAGAATATCCGTTCTGAGGTTCAGGTGCCTGGACCCTCAGGTGCACTTCCTGATGATGATGGGTTTCGCTCCCGCCGTGGACGCTGACCGATCAGGGCCCCAAATCGACAGCATCCTCGAAATGGATTCAAGAACTGAAGGAGCGGGTGCCGGATTTGATTGACCTCGTTACCTACCTATAGTTTGCTAGCCTTTTGGAGGAATCCATGAGACCCCTGTTCGCGGTGTATCTCTTAGCGTTCGCATCCACCTTCGCCGGAGTGGCGATGGCGCAGAGTGAAGAAGCGGGCGTCCCGATTCTAGCAGCCTGTCGGACTTTTGGGGCCGGAGTTGGATGTCGGGCATGCGAGAAACAGGGGCATGAGCGAACGATTTCTTGCTGTGGATCGAGACACGCCGTACTTGTTGCCGCCGTCGGTCCAGGATTGGCTTCCGGAAGAGCACCTGGCGCGGTTCGTTGTAGAGGTGGTGACGAAGCTGGACCTGCGTGACCTGGAGAAGGAGTACGCGGGGCGGGGTTCGAAGGCCTACCATCCGGAGATGCTGCTGGCGTTGCTGTTCTACGGATACGCGACGGGAGTGTTTGCGAGCCGGAAACTGGAACAGGCGACGTGGGATTCGCTGGCGTTCCGATATATCGCGGCGAACACGCATCCAGATCACGACACGATCGCGGCGTTTCGGAAGCGGTTTCTGAAGCAGTTGAAGCCGTTGTTCGTGCAGATTCTTCTGCTGGCGCGGACGATGGGATTTTTGAAGCTGGGGAAGATCAGTCTGGATGGGAGCAAGGTCCAGGCGAATGCATCGAAACATAGCGCGTTGAGCTGGGGGCACGCGACGGAGTTGGAAGAACAGTTGAAGGCCGAAGTCGCGCGCCTGATGGAGTTGGCGGCGGCGGCCGACGCGGAAGTGCCGGAGGGAATGGACATCCCGGCCGAACTGAAGCGGCGCGAGGACCGGCTGAAAGCGATCGCCGAGGCGAAAGCGAAGATGGAGGCGCGCGCTGCGGAACGCCATGCGGCCGAGCAGGCCGAGTACGAGGCCAAGATGGCCCAACGCAAGGCCCGGGCCAAAGCGACCGGGAAACGGCCGGGAGGCAAGCCGCCGCAACCGCCCCAATCGGGCGTGCGCCCGAACGACCAGATCAATCTGACCGACGAGGAATCGCGCATCATGCCGGCGGGCGGGAAGAGTTTCCAGCAAGCCTATAACGTGCAGGCGGGGGTCGACACCGAGACCCTGCTCATCGTCACCGAATCCGTCACAACGCACGCCAACGACAAACAGGAAATCGAACCGGCGCTCGGGACTCTCGATGCACTGCCTCAACCGCTGGGAAAGGTCGAGGCGATACTGGCCGACAATGGCTACTACAGCGAAGGGAACGTGAAGGCGTGCGAAACGGCCGGCGTGATGCCCTACATCGCCATGGGCCGTGAGCGCCATCATCCACCGGTGGAACAGCGTTGGACCGAACCGCCACCGCTGTCGCCCGACGCGAACCCGGTCGACGCCATGGCCCATCGGCTATCGACGATCGAGGGCCGGGCCGTTTACGCTCAGCGCAAGTCCACGGTCGAGCCGGTGTTTGGAATCGTCAAATCCGTGCTGGGATTCCGGCAGTTTCACCTCAGGGGACTCGACCCGGTATCCGGTGAATGGACACTGGTCAGCATCGCCTGGAACCTGAAACGCCTGTTCAATCTCTCCGGGCAGGTCTCCTGCCCGACTGATCCCCGCTCCAGCCGCCCGTCCGGACGCCAAAAACGCGACTCCGGGCTCCTGCGTGGATCTCTGGCGTCCGAATCCGGCTCTCTCTTGCGACGTCTCAGGTCGATCGTCTCGTCAATGTTCAATCACACGCTCGGAGACGCGCCGTTGCTACGGTCAAGTCCGACAGGCTGCTAGAGGCGCCTTATCACCTTCCTGTGTTTACGAACCAGTATGTCACCGTCTTAAAAATCTTCATTCCGCCGGGGCGCAACACGGGTTACCACACTCACACGGAAGACAGCGTATCGGTGAACATCGTTTCCGCCGACAGGACGAACCAGAACATGGGTTCGTCCGAGGTAACCGGAGTCGAACCGGGGCGACGCGGCCGCGCGACCTACACGGCCTACAGCAGTGAAGGTCCGAGGACGCACCGGGCCACCAACATCGGCCAGACGCCATTCCACAATGTTTCGTTTATTTTCAGGAACCGTGAGTCGGGGCAATTCACGCCATCACTGCGTGCAAACGTTCCCGGATATGTGCAGATCATGGACAATGCGCGTGTGCGTGGCTGGAGGCTGGTTCTGGAACCCGGCCAGTCGGCGGCGTCGATTGCGCAGACTGCGCCAGGGATAAGGATCGTTCTAGATGGGGGCGAGCTTGTCGAGAGCGTGCCCGGACACGCGGACCGCGGATGGATGCTTGCTAGCGGGGAATTCTATTGGCAGGAACCCGGGGTTACGCGCGGGCTCCGCAACATTGGAACGACAAGCATCGAGATCGTAGAGTTCGAACTGAAATGAGGCGGATCAAGAAGCGGAACAGACCCGAGAACTTCGATAAGCACCACAATGCTCGCCCCAAGGCAGAAAGCGAAGTGTCAATTGGAACATTTACGGGTGATCGCATTGGGTATCGCTGATTGTAGATAGACAACAGGTCGCCCGCTCTGGAACGAAAAAGCGCAGGCGACTCGGGATAAATCTGTAGTCTCATTCATTCGGTGCAACCCGGTGACTGGGATACAATTTCTAAATTCTCGTCGAGTGGAGGCAATGCCATGATGAACCGACGCCAGCTTTTGGGCACGGCCGCAGGCCTTGCGTTGCTCGCCCGCCTCCCGAAGGCGCGTGCGGCAACTTACGACCTGGTCGTAAAAAGCGGCCGCGTCATCGACCCTTCCATCGGCCTCGATGGCATCCGTGACGTGGCCGTTGCTGGGGGCCGTATCGCAGCGGTCGAGGCCAGCATTACCGACGATGCCACGGAGACGATCGATGCAAGTGGCAGGATCGTCGCCCCGGGCTTGATCGACATCCACACCCACGCGGGTCGCGACCAGGAAGGGCCGGCGCTGGCGCTCAAGGACGGCGTTACGGGCTTCGTCGATGCCGGATCGGCCGGCGCCGATAACATCGACGCCGTAGCCGCCGTCATCCGGGCAGCACCGCAAATTGGTTGCGCCCTGATCAACATCGCGCGCACGGGCGTCGTGTCCGGCGGCGAGCTCAAGGACATCAATGCCGCGAACGTACCCCTGGCCCGCGGGGCCATAGCCCGCAATCGCGACGTGGTCGTCGGCGTCAAGGTGCGGCTGTCGGAAAACGTGGTCGGCAGCTACGACCTCGAGGCTCTGCGGAGGGCGCAACAGGCGGCTGCGGGGTTCGATCTTCCCGTGATGATCCACGTCGGTCAGAATTACTCGCCCATCCGCGTCATTCTGCCGCAGCTCAAGCGCGGCGATATCGTCACGCACATGTACGCGCCGCCGCCAAACGCCATTCTCGACGAGCAGGGCCGCCTGTTTGCCGACGTCGCTGCCGCGCGTCGCCGCGGTGTCATCTTCGACTTCGGCAACGGAGTCAACGGCCACTTCACCTGGGACATGGTGGAGCGCGCGACCCGCCAGGGGTTCTGGCCCGACACCTTGTCCACTGATTGGAATGTCTTGTCCCCCACCACTGGGGTCATCGACTTCCCCAACGTCATGTCGAAGCTCTTGATGCTCGGCCTGCCGCTTTCTGAAGTCGTGGCATGTGCGACTACCCGTCCAGCGCGCGCCTTCCGGCCATTCGAGGATCGCGGCACGCTGAATGTGGGCGCGCCGGCCGACCTTGCGATCATGGAGCTGCGTGAAGGGAACTTCGAATTCGTCGACAACTACCAAGGCACGCGGACCAGCCGCGAACGGCTGTTCCCGTTCGCGACCGTGCTCGACGGCAAGCGCGTGCCAACGAGCGCTTAAGCCCCCACCTGTGGGTGCCGTATGGGTAATGCATAGCGCAAATCAATAAGGAATCCAGCCGATAAGTAAAGCAAGCAGGGTTTCCAGTGCCTGGGGCGAGGGACAAAGTGCTGCTCTTGTCTCGTGTTTCCCGACTTGTTCCTGCTGTCAAGTGGATGTCCTAAGGCTTGGCTAGTGGCCTGTAACAGAGATATCGCTAGCGGTGGTCGGCCGATTTCCCGACGGGTCTCGGCGATCACATCGCGGACCGTGGCCGCATCCCCGCAAAGACGAACTTCTGAATCCGCCGGTTGACGGGATCGAGGGGCGTGACCTCCGTAACGTAGAGGTTCCCTCTCGAATCCACGTCCATGTGGTGGAGGGTGCCGAACTCGCCGGGCGCCGACCCCCAGCGCCCGAACCCGTACAGGATCTCGAGCGTTTGGCGTTCGAGCACCATGACTCGCGCCTGACTCCGGTTGCCGACGTACAAGAAGCGCTGCTCCGGGTCTTCGGAAAAGGCCGTGCTGGCGGCCGTCGTGCCGTTACCACATTCCGGAGCGAGGCAATCACGGCCAATGAACACCTGCGAAACGTACTCCCCTTCGGTGGTAAAGACCTGCACCCGCTTTCCGGCACGATCGGAAACGTAGACCAGTCCGTCATTGGATACTTTGGCCGCGTGCACCGGAGGGGCGAACTGCGGGGGACCTGAGCCCTCCTGCTCCTCAGCCCACGACGGGTCCGACTCGCCGTCGGTCGGTTCGTCGCCGAACGCTCCCCACATCCTCTTGAATTCCCCCGTGTCGGCGTCGTAAACGATGACACGCCGGTTGCCGTACCCGTCCGCAACAAAGAGCTCATTCGTAGGGGGATGGACCCAGACGTCCGCGGGCCGGCCTAGATTCTCCGTGTCTCCGTTGCCCCGGCTCTCCCCGGACCGCCCGATCTGCATGACAAATTCCCCACTCATCGTGAACTTGAGGACCTGGTGGTCATCGGGGCCGTTGCCACCAACCCAGACATAGTCGTTGTGGTCCACGTAGATGCCATGTTCCGACTCGGGCCAATGGTATTGCTGGCTCGGTCCGCCCCACCCCTGTTCGAAGTTGCCTTCAGGGTCGAATTCGAGTACCGGCGGTGCGGCCATCGACGCCTCCTCCGGCCCCAGCGAACCCGGCCGTTGAAGCACCCACACGTGATCTCTACCGTCCACGGCCACGCTGGCCACGGCGCCCAGGACCCACCCGTCCGGAATCGTAGGCCAAGTTGGATCGACCTCGAACGTCGGCACGTCGCCGAGGGCCGACTCCGGTGCGGTCACATTCTCTTCGCCGTCGCGGCTCAAGGCGATGACCAAGGCGAGGGACGCCACTAAAACCACTCCTATCCATATCGTTCGACTCATGACCGACCTCCCAGAAATTTGTCCCGGCCTTTTTTAGCACGCTCTCCGCTGAAGCTTGTACTCTCCGGCACTCTATGCACTATTGCTAATTCACCGTTGCCCCCCGTTGGCAGCCCAACCGTCTCCGAGTCCCTGCTGCACCAGGAATTGCTAAATCGTTCCTCAATATAACATTGCAGCAAGGTGTCGCGGATTCTGACTCGACGCGATAATTCTTCCCGCGCTTAGCCGGGAACCAGATCAGTAATGAAAAGTGGCCTTGTGTTCAAGAACGCACTTCCCTGGGCTAACTGCCAAGGCCGCTTGGTTCGTATATCGGCAATTTGGACAACAGTCGTTCTCAAGCCCTGACCAATCATCTCGTCGGAAGATGAGATTTCCTTGGTTCTCCATTGATTGCTTCTATAGACTGCCTTCAGCTTTCTCAGGATTCGTTAAAACAACAAGCACGGGCTCCACCACTCACTTGCACCGTTGGCGTAGCGCGCGCTTGCCGAGTTGCAAGAGAGGACACAACACATGCGACGATTCATTCTCGGGACCGCGGTACTTGTTCTGACGCCGTCACTACTATTCACTTTTCAATCTGTCTTCCCGACCGGGACGACCGTGTTTGATCCAGACAAGGCTTGGAGCGGCTATACCATCTTTGACATTCGAGAAGGGGGGGACACCCCAGCGGGGGCTGCACTGATCGACATGAACGGCAACCTACTGAGGCACTGGACTGAGGTGGCCGCTTCGCCGAGCCCGTTTCGCATGTTGCCAGGCGGTTACGTCGTTGGTGGGAGCAACTCTCGGCCGGAGCACCAGGAGGGGCTGGAACTGATCCAGGTGAACTGGGATGGCGAGGTCGTCTGGAAGTTCGATCGCACCGAGCTGGTGGAAGAAGAAGGCGAAGACTCCGGGTGGATGGCCCGGCAGCACCACGACTGGCAACGGGAAGGGAGCCCGGTGGGTTATTACGCGCCCGACGCCGAGCCGATGGTGGACGGGGGACGGACGCTCATCCTGGCACACCGCAACGTCCTGAAGGATGAGATTTCCGACAAGATGCTCGAAGACGACTACATCCTGGAGGTTACCTGGGAGGGTGACGTCGTGTGGGACTGGCTGGCCAGCGACCATCTCGAGGAATTCGGTTTCAGCGGCGAGGCGCGCAACACAATCTACCGCTATCCCGGCTGGAGTGAAACCCGGGGCAGCGCCGACTGGCTGCACATCAACAGCGCTTCGTACCTCGGGCCGAACCGATGGTACGACGAAGGGGATGAACGGTTCCACCCTGAGAATATTATTTGGAGCAGCCGTCAGGCGAACATCATCGCCGTGGTCGATCGCACCGGCGCCATTGTTTGGAAGATGGGGCCCGACTACCGGGATGTGCCAGCCCTGGCCGAGTTAGGCCAGATCGTGGGCCAGCACCATCCCCACCTCATCCCGGAGGGGCTGCCCGGCGCCGGCAACCTAATGGTCTTCGACAACGGCGGGGCGGCCGGCTATGGTGCCCCAACCGCGACGGCGCCGACCGGTCGCTCGTCGGTAAGCCGCTTCGGATCACGCGTCCTCGAGCTGAACCCGATCACGTTCGAAAAGGTTTGGGAGTACTCGGTTCCCGAACAGGGGCGGGCAACGTTCTTCAGCCGAAACGTCAGCTCGGCCCAGCGCTTACCTAACGGCAACACGCTGATCGCCGAGGGGGCCCTCGGACGCATCTTCGAGGTGACGCCCGACAACGAGATCGTCTGGGAGTACATCAATCCGTACTACAGGAGCGATCGGAATAACCTCTACCGAGCATACCGGGTGCCATACGATTGGGTGCCGCAGCTTGAGCGCCCCATCGAGACCGCGGTGATCCCCCCGCCCAACGAGGAGTTTCGCCTCATGCCGGAGGGACGAAACTAGTTTTCTTTTTCTGAACAGTCACAACAGGGGTGGTACAAGCGCCGGTCAAGCCCTGACCGATCATCTCGTGGGAAGTTGACATTTCGTTGCTTCCCGGCCCACTCGTTCTATAGACTTTCTCCAGCTTTTTCAGGTCCCGTTTAGACAATCTAAATCGAACGAATCCAGCACTACAAGCTGCAGAGACGCCGGGCCGGTGACTGAGAGGTCGAGCAGCAGTTTGGAAACGCTGTCAGCAACCGAGACGTTCTGGCAGGAGTCAGAATTTTTTAGGAGGGAGCTATGGCAAGAAGACTGTTATTCCTGGTTGTTTTTTCGGCCCTTATGGTCCAATCCGCATCGGCCCAAGATGCCACAGCAGCCTTGGAGGCCGCGTCCGCGGCTATGGGCGCCGGTAATCTGAATTCCATCCAGTACTCTGGGACCGACGGATTTGTCGGTGCAGTGGGCCAGAGTTTCGCACCGGGGGAGAACTACCCGCGGGTCGAGCTGACTAGCTACACTCGAACCATTGACTACGACGCCCGGTCCTCCAAAGAGGAAGTCACTGTGATCCAGGGGGACTATCCAGCCCGGGGTGGCGGGCGAATGCCGATCCTGGGGGACAGGCAGCGAACATCGATGGTCAGCGGCGACTACGCCTGGGACATGCAGGCGAGCAATTCGAATCCTGCACCGGGGGCTGCGGAGATTCGGCAGCTCGACATTTGGCTCACACCACACGGTTTCCTCAAAGCGGCCATGGCAGATGGAAACGCAAGAGCAATTTCACGAACGGAATTTGATGGGGGGACGGGTGTCAGACGGAAGATGACCATCGTGTCCTTTACAGCGCTCGGAAAGTACCGAGTAAGCGGCCAGATCAATGACCAGGATCTCGTTGAAAATGTGCAGACTTGGATTCCCGATCCCGTCCTCGGGGACATGCTATATGAGCACCGATACCGCGATTACCGGGACTACGATGGTGTGAAATTCCCTAGTGACATCCATGTGCACCGGGGGAACCGATTCCTGGATGACGGCCATGATTTTTACGAGGTCGAGGTGAGCAACGTGCAGGTGAACCCGAGCGTGGCCGCTCTCACGATTCCTGGCGGGGTGCGGCAGGCCACAGTTCCACCTGTCCGAGTAGAATCGCGGCCGGTGGCAGACGGCGTGTGGTTGGTTGGCGGTGGATCACACAACAGCGTGGCCGTCGAGTTCAGCGATTTCGTGGTAGTTGTCGAGGCCCCCCTGAACGAGGGACGATCTCTGGCGGTGATCGGGGAAGTGAACAGGCTCGTTCCCGACAAGCCGATTCGGTACGTCGTGAATACACATCACCACTCCGACCACGCGGGCGGACTCCGCACCTACTTGACCGAAGCCGTGACTGTCGTAACGCACGAGGGTAATCGTGAATATTACGAGAAAGTGGTTTTCTATCCGGCACCACGGATCTTGGAACCCGACCGGTTGGCCCTGTAACCGATACGGACCACCTTTGGAGGATCGGCCACGTTGCAAACCGTGACGGACAAGTACGTGTTGAGCGACGGGACGCGGACGATGGACGTTTACACCATGCAGGGTCTCAATCACAACGCAAACATGTTGATTGCGTATCTCCCGACGGAGAAGATTGTAGTGAACGCAGACCTTTACTCGCCGCCGGCCCCGGGGGCGCAGCCTCCGTCGACTAACGCAAACATGCGGAGTCTGTATCAGAACATCCAGCGGCTGAATCTGGACGTGGAGCGCCATGTCGGCATTCACGGGCAGGTTGGAGCGCACGCGGACTTCATGAGAATCGTTGGCGGAGACTGAATTGACATGATCAAGAGCGACGCGTGCGACCCACGCGTCGCCGCTCACTTCCTCCCGGATAAACCTACTGAATCGTAAATTTTGAACAACATGCGCGGTGTCCCATCGGGGGAAAGGGAGCCCGCACAAGGAGTGTGAAATGTTTTGGAAAACTTTGGGAGTCGTGGTTGTAACGCTCGCGTTTTGCCCCAGCCTGATGGCACAAAGCGAACCGTTCCTCGGGATCTGGGAAATCAATCTTGAAAAGACCACAAACTATTTCCAACAAAGCCAGATGATGATCAACGTACCGGCACCCGGAGGCGGTTTCATCAGCACACGCGCTCAAATCCGCCAGAACAATGAGTCGTCGAGCACCGAGATCCATCCGGTCGGTTTCGATGGAAGGCCTTACCTGACCACAGGGGGCGATGTGCGAGAGATCTACTACAAACTGATTGATCCGCGCACGATTGAAAGAACCCACGATCGAGACGGAAGGATCTCTGTCGATACGGAACAGGTCTCCGAGGACGGTTTGACACTGACCGTCACGCAGGCGGACCGGGTCCGAATCTACGACAAGAAATTCAATCTCGTAGCACCCGAATAGGGGATAGGAAAAATAAGAGCACTTTCGCGATGAAGATCGAGTAATCGTATGGCATTGCATCTCTCGATCAAGGGGAATACGACGGGCGAAGTGACCTGAGCGCAGCCATGAACACCAGGGGTTCGTATCGAAATCGGTACATGGGAGCGTGGTGTTTTCGTCCCGGCATTGTGGCCGCTGCCGAGGTAAATTGAAGATACCTAGGCAGGCCTGGTGACAACCCGCGTTTGTGTAAACTGCCGGTGTCCGTCCTTCGACTTGTGGAAACCGAACCCGCTCTGGCGCGCCCCAACCCAAGGCGTGCCCCTCGCGCCCCCCGCCGTCTTGTTGATTCCGATCATCCCCGCCGTGAGTTGACGCGCGACCTGATCCGTCCGTTTACCATCTTCACCGAAGACCACAGCGCCGAGTCCGAATGGGGTGGCGTTGGCCCTCACGATGGCCTCCTCCTCGGACCGCACTCGGGTCACGCAAGCCACAGGCCCGAAGGTCTCCTCGGTCGCGATGGACATCTCCTCGGTGACCCCCGTGAGAACCGTAGGGGTGACGAAGTTGTCGTGATGTCCCGATCCGCCCGCCAGGAACTCGGCGCCCTCCGAGATCGCCTCTTCCAGCTGGGCTAATACGTGGCTTCTCTGCCGGGCGTTGACCATGGGGCCGACCTGGACGCCCTCGTCCAACCCGTCGCCTTGCTTTATCGATGCGGTGGCCTCCACCAAGAGGGCCTCGAAGCGGTCGGCGATCGCCTCCGGGACGAAGATCCGCTCGGTACTCACGCAGACCTGGCCGGCGTTTCGAAAGCTATTGAGTGTGGCGAACTGCGCCGCTTTCCGGAGGTCAGCGCTCTCAAGGACAATCATGGGATCCTTGCCGCCCAGCTCCAGGATGACGCGCTTGAGCCCACCACTGGCGGCACGGAGAATGTGTTTTCCGGTCTCACGTGAACCGGTAAACGCGATGAGGTCCACGTCGCTGTCGACGATCCGCTTGCCCTGATCGTCTGCTCCCTGCACCACGATCAGTACGTCACGAGGGAGTTTTCCGATGAGAACGTCAGCGTATGCCTGCCCGGAAAGCGGCGTTTCTTCCGAGGGCTTGAGGATTACCGTATTCCCTGCCGCAAGCGCCGGCAGGACCATCCAGGCGGGCATGGCCATGGGGAAGTTCCACGGTGTGATCGCGGCACACACACCCAGAGGATCGTGATAGACGATCGAGCGATTGCGTCCGTCGTCGAGGGTTTCGGGAGCGAGCGCCTGTCCGATCTCCTCGAGCTCGTGCTGCACGTTTGACAGCGACTTCACCTCTCCGATGCTCTCAGCGAGGGGCTTGCCCATCTCCTCGGTGATGAGACGTCCCAGCTCGTCCGCCCGGGTGAGAAACGACTCAGCGGCTTCGATCAGCGGGCGAGACCGGCCCTCATGTCCAAGCGCCTCCCAGTGCGGTTGCGCCGACCGTGAGCGTTCGACGATGCCGGGAATGACATCGGGTGCAGTGAGGGCCACCTCTCCGACGAAAGCGCCCGTCGCGGGGTTATAGGACTTGAGTGTGTTCATTGGGATTGGTTGCTTTCATAAGGATTTTCCAGTGCAACATCGTGAGCGTAGTGTGAGCGACCCTGTGGCAGCTCGGCCCTGCAAGGCCGGATCGAAGGTACTGTCAGGTTAATCTGTTTGATCGCGCTTTCGCCACCAAGGACCACCTTTGAGTCATCAATCCCTGGTCACGACTCCAGCGACTTCCGTCCCTTAAACAGCGGACTTCTCACTAACGCTATATTACACTCTGAAGACCTCTACGATCTTCGGCTCTCACCTGAAGAAGCCATGCACCAGGCAATTTCCATTGCGCAAGGGGATAGGAAAAGTAAGAGCACTTTCGCGATAAAGATCGGGTAATTGTGTGGCGTTGCATCGCTCGACCAGAGGGAATACGACCGGCGAAGTGACCTGAGCGCAGCCATGGACACCACAATCAGAATGAGCGGGAACCTCACTAAATCATAACGATTCTTCTGTGTGGCTCCTCGAGAAGGTACTGTCAAGTCAACGAGGCCAGATCAGGATGAATGCGAGTCGATCAGCCGTTCAACCTGCAAAGTCCAGTCAGTCCTGCTGAATTTAATTGCCGGAGAGCGCAGACAGGAAAATTGCGCCTACCCGACAGAGGAGTTCAGATACGGAAGTTGAGAAACAGAGCTAGGTTCCGCCGATCACTCCGCGCTGCTCATGAACTGAACGAACTGGGACATAGCAGTTGGATTCCCGTGAATACCCACGATGGTTGTCACATCCAGGTTCAAGCGCTGCAGGTTTCGGTAAAACGTCCGATTGCTGGCGTTGGGGGCTGAAGCCCGCGGATTGTAGAGGTCAGCCTGCACGACGATTTTCTCCGCTGGGAAATACGCGATCAGCATACCCGCAGCATGGGCGAGACCCTGGACGTTGTAGAGTTCGACGGTTCTCGTGGCATCGGCGAGGACGTATTTCTCCCGCGTTGTCTCGAAGATGTAGCCCTCCGACCACTCCTCCGGTGGGTACAGTGAAAATCGGTCGGGCTGCAAGGTCCACGGCCGTGCCCGCAAGACTTCTTGGTAGTAGGGGCGGTTTCCCTCATGAGTGATGACGGTCGCACCCTCGTGGACATACGCGCGGATTCCACCGAGATGGTCCCAGTGATGATGCGTATTTACGACGAACCGGATCGGCTTGTTTGGAACGAGCCTGTTTACTTCGGCGATCACCGCAAGCGACCGTTCTTCATTTAACGGCGCCTCGATAACGGCCACATGGTCGAGGAACTCAATCGCTACGCTGTTGTGGGAGCCTCCCCCCAGCAACCACAGGCCATCACCCAGCCCTTGTGAGTCCACGCGGACCGGCTCCACGGTCGCGTTCCGTACTTCGATCGGGACGGTGGTTGCGGCGTTCGCCACATTTACCTGAACGTCCGAGACGGTTTCCAGACCAAACGCATGGTCGCCGCCGCTGACATTCGGTAAGTGCGCGCCATCGTCAAAATCCTGATGCTGATGGAACCGAGGAAACATTACACCGCCTATATCACGGTAATTGGTGTAAACGTTTTCGTAGTACAGGTCGCCGACGACGGGATTGGGAACCCACGTCTGCACCCGCTGGAGCAGATTCTGAGCGTTGATCGTGCCGTTGACCCGGTATTTTCCGAACGCGACAAACGAGACCACGGTTGCCCTGCCTCCGTATTCATTGCGCGTGACCATGGTCGGGTTGGCGCCCGGCGCCATCGCGCCCTTGAGGAAGCCCCAGGGTGTCAGAAAGATTTCGAGCCGTCGCAGCTCAGCAGTGGCGGGCCGCGGAACGGGTTGTCCTTGCCCGTTCAAGCTCCAGGCGAAGTCACCGCTGACCAGGTTGGTGACCCGCTGCTCGGCAAGGAATGGGAACCCAGCGCCACCGCCTTGGAGCGGATTGTCGCCTTGTACTCGGACGTAGTCCTCTCTTGAGGACATCGTATTGAAATCAATCGTCCGCGTATAGCGCGTCAGGTCCACTCGCGGCCAATCCTGATCCGGGGCGACATTCTGGCCGACCATGCCTTGCCAGCCGGTTCCGGAGTACTGTATGGACTCCATGTTGTCCACGCCCATCGCGGTCGCGGTGGTCTGCAATACGCTTTGTACATCCTGCGCCGCGGCTAATCCTGCCATCAGAGCAGCAAAGCTCAGTGACAGCCAAAATCGCTCAACCATAATTCGTCCTCCGGTGTGACTCTGCTCACTCATTTATAACCTTCAAGAGCCGCCAGATGCGATCCGACCCCGAGCATTGTTCCGAATCCTGAAGTCGTTAACAGAGGCCCGGTCTTCATTCTGAAGCAGATCCACATCCGGCAGCCGCAGAAAGCGGAATAGACAGGGTCCTACGAACGATACTCAGTGATCTCGCCTTCATTAGGGTCACGGTCGCTTGTAATTGGAATCGTTAGGTGAATCTTATCATCCTGATTAAAGTTCTGCCGGATGATTCCAGGAATGGATATTGATGACATAAGACTCGGCGTCGCCTGCGATGCAGTCAAGCTTGGTCGCGGTCTTCTTCTCCGCCCATTATCAAGTCCTGACAAATCCTGCCAGCTCAGCCCGTCGATGCGACACAAGCGGGGTTCGTGGTGCAGGGGGTGGCAAGACGCAGGGCAGAACTGGCCCCAGCTTCAGCCGTGAGATTTATTCGGCGAGCTGGTTATTCTGACCCGGAGCGATGACTAGCAGCCCGGGGTCAATCTCTCCGCTGCGGACAGGTAGCTCTTTTTCGCAATCGAATACCGGTGTAACTCATTGATTCTAAGATGGCGCTAAAAATGGTGCCAGTCCCTGAAGTGGCGGATCGTACTTCTGCCACGGGCTGCTAGGCGGTTCACTAGAAAACGCTCCCCATCGGTGGGGTGGTAAGCGCGGTAGGACAGCCATGGAGGATGGATCTCGAACAGTTTCCGCGCCGTACCCACTTCGATATCTGAGCCCTCACTCCGGAACTCCACGGCCATCAACGTTTGATCCAGAGCCAGATAGAACAGTTCTTCGCCATCCGGACGCCATCGTGATTGCGATCCTCCGCCCGCAGAAATCCGCCACCGTCGTTCGGAGGGTGGAAACGGGGTCACATAAACTTCGGGGCGGCCGGACTCGGTCGAACTGAACGCTATCCAACGCCCATCGGGAGAAAACGAAGCCCAGTTCTCCGCAGACCGCGATCGGAAGATTGGATACGGCGTCCGATCGCCGGACAGTGGCAAGGCCCACAGGTCGTTGCCCGTGCCACCGCTGTTGGTCACGTACAGGATGATTTCGCCGTCGGGAGACCAACTGACGGGCCACTTGCCGTCAGCGTCACTGATGAGAAGTTCCTCAGCCCCGCTTCCGTCCGAGAGAGTCTGGTACAGGCCAAGCTCGTTGCCTTCGAATCGGTTGAAGACCACGTGGCTTCCGTCGGGAGACCAGATCATCCAGTTCTCATCCGCCGGGTTCGAAGTGAAGCGTGTCCGACTGCCCTCGACAACGTCGTACAACCAGATATCCCGCGTCCCCTCGGAGTTGTCCATCAGCGCTACGGCCAACTGGTCTCCGGCTGGAGACAATTCGATGTTTCCGTAGTCTTCCAGACCTCCCAGTGTCGCGATTTGCTGGCCACCACGGTCCAGCCAAAGGAGCTGAGACCGGACGAGGGGAGGTCCTGACTCCTGCAGCGCCACGGTCATATTGGAAATCTGAGCGATTCCGCCGACTCCCGCCAGCAGGATCAGGCCGATGATAACTATGGTCCCCACGATCTGCATATGTGTCTCGCAATTATATTCGGGCCGGCGCGCTTCAGCGACAGTTCCGATCTGGAATTGCGCGGCGTTCACGGCCTGGTCAGCGGTATGCCTCGGAGCCTGTCGATCACATCCAGCGTGAAAACGGAGGCTACGAGCTTACCCCAACCGGATAGCTTCTTGCATTGCGTTCCTGCGCTGTGCTATTGGTTCCGCTATGAAAAAAGGCGACTTACCTTACTGTTTGCTTCTCGTTGCCTTGAGTTCGGTACAACTCCTGGCTCAAGAAGCGAATAGACCTGCGGACATGTCGGTGGAACCATTCCAGGTAGTTGGGAATGTTTACTTTGTGGGTCCCGAGGCGGAGCATTCCTCGTATCTGATCACCACGCCCGAGGGCCATATCCTCATCAACAGCGGCTTCGAAAGACAGCTTCCGACGATCCGGGGAAGTGTCGAGAAACTCGGATTCGATTTTAGCGACATTAGAATCGTCCTTGGCAGTCACGCTCACGTTGACCACCAGGAAGGAGACGCCCAGATCAAGGAATTGACCGGCGCTCAAGTGATGGCCATGGAGCAGGACGTGCCTGCGCTACGAAACATGAAGCCCGGCGAAAAGCCACACCCGATCGATAGGGTTCTGCACGACGGAGATACCGTGCAGCTCGGCGGCGTCACCCTGACAGCTTTACTCACGGCTGGCCATACGGAGGGCTGCACGACATACACGATGGAGACCGAAGACGGAGACAGAGCCTACGATGTCGTGATTGGTTGCGGTTTCGGAGCAGGCGGGCGTGTTCTCGTGAACAATGCGGACTATCCCGACAGGGCCAATGATTACATACGTACGTACCAGCTTGCGAGAACCCTGCATGCCGACGTTTTCCTGGGTTCTCACGGACACCATTACGGTCTTCTCGAGAAGCTTCGAAAGCGCGGTCAGGGTCCCAATCCATTTATTGATCCGACGACGCTTCCGAATCACGTGGATACTTACGACAATCAGTTCCAGGAGGAGTTGGCTAGACAGAGGGCGGAAGCAAGATAAGTTTCAGGAGCCGCTTCCGACTAGCGGATCACTCAAGACGGCGAACGCTTCCAAAATAGATTTCCCCTGGACCAGACTGCCGCCGATGAAGCGGAACACCCCTAGCCAACATCATCCTAAACTGGTTTGAAGAACTGAAGGAACGGGTTCCGGTTCCGTGATTTTCAAGTTCAAGGTAACGACACATCCTCTGCCCGGACGTTTAAAGCCCCATTTTTATGACCTTTTCTCACTGTCGGGGATTGTCGTTTAACAGGCATTGAGATTTCGATAGCTTCTAACTCCTGCCTCTAATGTCCTTGACCGAGTTTTTCAC
The DNA here is from genome assembly GCA_965218085.1 of Terriglobia bacterium. Classification (GTDB taxonomy): domain Bacteria; phylum Acidobacteriota; class Terriglobia; order 20CM-2-55-15; family 20CM-2-55-15. The sequence goes on from CBDCKF010000002.1 coordinate 4,075,060, forward strand.
GATTCATTTCGACAGACACTCATACGATGGATTCAGGTACAAAGTCGGTCACTACACGATCCTGTCTACCCTTGGCAAGGGTGGAACAGGTGAGGTGTGACGTGCGCCAGACCTCACCGGGCTACTGACGGGGTTTCACTCGGTGAGAAACAAATCCTTGCGGATGTGGCCCACGACGACTTGCGTGAGGTCGACGACTTCGGCAACCCGAAAATCGACAGCGATACTCGCGAGGGAGAGCGCCTTGGCCGGGGTGAGCCCCTTCTCCTTGACGAGGAAATCGACGACTTCCCACGTCGCGTGTCGCGTTGCTCGATCGAGATCGAGGTCGATCCCCATCATCATGTAATGCGTGTCCGTTTCCGCCCGTGGGCCCGAGATCGTCGTCCCCTTGTGGACGACGAACCGGAATACACCGGTCAGCGACTGCTCGAGGGCGGTGCCACTCACCTCGCCATCGCCCTGGACACCGTGCGGGTCGCCCGTGTAGAAAAGCGCACCCGTCTGGAAAACCGGAAGATAGAGCGTTGTTCCTGCCTTCAGATCCTTGACGTCCAGATTGCCGCCGAACGGGCCCGGAGGCCTCGAACTCTGTACTCCCGGCACCGTCACTCCGGGCTGACCCACCACCGGGTTCGCCGGCGCAACCGCCAGAATACCCATGAAAGGCGCCAGCGGCACGTGAATGTCCGGCGCGAAAAGAGCGACCTCGACACCGTTCACCTCGCCTGTCCGAATAAGATGCCGGGTGTCGGGCGGGATATCCAATAGTTCGTCGTCCGGGCGAACCCCCGGATACCCGTTCGAGAAGACACCGCCCTCCGAACTCGTGTTGTTGATGCCCCAGGGCACACGGGTTTCGATGTCGAGGATTTGCACCTCGAGCATGTCACCCGGCTCGGCACCATCAATGTAGATCGGACCCGTGATGACGTGTCCGCTCCGCCCTTCCCTCGGACGGCCCTCCCTCGACGCCCAGAAGTCCAGCATATCCTGGAGCATCTCCTCGCGCTCAACGCCCATTGCCGTGAGGTAGGCCACGGGTTCCTCATTCTGCGTGGAACCGGCGTGCGTCAGTGTGTCGATGCGAACGGTCTGCCCGGATTGGATGGTCAACACGGGAGCTTTGTCGAGAGGGTACCATCCCCATGAGACCGTTTCCGGCCGTGACTCCACGAAGTGATCGACCTGGAATTCGCCGGAATCGGTCTGGCTCGTGGTGGGAACGGGTGGGGTGCACGCCACCACCACCGCGCACCACGTGAGCGCGCAAAGGAACGCCTGCAATGCGGATCCGCTGCGCTGTGAAGGTCCAGTTAGAGCCATTACTTTCTGGTCCATACGTCCTCCTGGCATTGTTTTTCCCAGTATCATCACAATGAAAATCTGCACTGGGGTCGGGCGGCCAGAGATACCCCCGCCTGTACAGGCCCTCAACACTACTGCCGGAGCCGATTGGGGCCCAGACCGATAGGGCGATTGATGTGACGGGGCGTTCCGGAGGTCCGTTTCGTGATTAGCTTGCCCCTTAAGTAGGAACGGACAGTAGAATGACGCCGATTTCTGTCGGATCCAGCCTACGGTACCCCGAATCTCTCAGGCGTGCACATTTTAATTATTCGGGGTGAGCGCAGCTCACGGACAGTTTGGCTTCTTTTGTTGTGTCTGTAAAACAGTCGACCGCATTTGAACGACTCGGCTGCCCGAGGGCTGAGACTGCGGGGGTCACGGAAGATATCTTTAAGCATGGAGTGGCGGTTGTGCTCGTAGTATTCTTGGCGTATGTCGGGTCCGCGCAGTGACGAAAAGATTCACCGGCTCTATCTGCTGATCGCTGTGTCAATGCTTGCGATCACTGGCAGTGGGGTCTTCACTACCTTTGCATCGTCAGCACAGGCGCCCGGTCAAGCGCCGGCAGCGGCGGCGGCTCCAGCCCGCGAGGCGTACGCTGACCTTCCCGGAGTCCGTATTTGGTTCAAGGACTCCGGCGGCAGTGGAGTGCCCGCGGTATTCCTGCACGCAGGATCCGGCAGCAGCCAGGTCTGGGAGCACCAAATTCCCGCATTCACCGCGGCCGGATACCGCTTCATCGCTTACGATCGGCGGGGCTGGGGCCGCTCCGTGATTGACCCATCGGGTGCCCAGCCGGGCACCGCCTCCGACGACTTGCACGGCCTGATGGACTACCTGGGGGTGGACCGGTTTCACCTGGTGGCTACGGCGGCGGGTGGATCTATCGCTATGGACTATGCGGTATCGTTTCCCCAGAGGCTGTTGAGCCTTGTGATCGCCAACAACGTCGGCAGGGTGGAAGATGAAGAGTATCTGGAATTGGTCAGCAGTCTCCGGCCTCCCCAGTACCCCGACTTGCCTGTGTGGTTCCGGGAGTTAGGGCCGTTGTACCGGGCGGCCAACCCGGAGGGCACTCGCCGCTGGATGGAGCTCGAAAGCAGGAGCCGGTCGGAGGGGCCGTTACTGGCGACTCAGCCGTTGCGAAACCGCCTGACGTCCTCTCTTCTCGAAAGGATCGAGATCCCGACCCTGCTGATCGCAGGGGGTGCGGACTTGTCCGCGCCGCCTCCGCTACAGCGCTTCTACACGGCCCGAATCAGAAATGTCGAGTCGCTGATCGTGCCCAATGCGGGACACTCCACTTACTGGGAACAGCCGGAGATATTTAACCGAGCTGTACTCGAGTTTATCCGCAAGCACTAGTCGGGCGAGCGGAGCTTTAGCCTGATAGCACTGTGCGGATTGTGCTAAAGCTCGCCTTGGACACGGCTGAATCCTGCCGCTGTATTATGTATGCTGCAGTGCGACGTTCCGAAATGAGGATGCAGCGAGGAATTCCCTCGCACGACAAGAGGAGGTTCACATGAAGTGGATGCGCACACTAGCTATTTTCGTCGCCGGGTCCGCAGTCGGCGCCGTTGCGATGCAGACGGTTGCCGCTCAGGAAAGCAGCAACACAGGCCTCCGCCTGAATCACGTCGGAATCGCCGTGGAAGACCTGGGTGAGGCCATAGAGTTCTACACCACGGTGATGGGTTTTCGGGTGGCGTTCGAGTTTCCGATCCCGGATGGCCGACCGACGACAACGTATCTCCAGATCAATCGTGACACGTTCCTGGAAGTGGCGCCGGCCAATGCAAATAGAGCCGCAGGCACCATCACCCACATTGGCATTCAAGCCGAAAACGCGGACGCCACGGTCGCCCGGCTTCGCCAAGTCGGGGCAACAGTGACCGACCCTCGCGTCAGTTCGAACAGTAGGGCCAAACTCGCCAACGTCACCGATCCCAATGGGATCCGATTGGAGTTGAATGAACTGGTTCCCGGCTCGCTGACGAGGCAAGCGGTGGAATCTTGGAGGTAGGTACCGGGTCATGCTATGTTGCCCCAAAGGCATACATCGGTGGTAATACCGCGAACATGCTTTTAGATTGGAGGTGTCCTGTGAGATATCGGCTCATGACGGTTGCCGCGGTGGCGGCCGGCCTTCTGATAGTTTCAGTGCCACTGGTAGCGCACCACAGCAACGTCAACTTCGATGCCGGAAAGGAAATTACGATGAAGGGGACCGTCACGGAATGGATTTGGGCCAATCCTCATTGCTTCTTGATGTTCGATGTGGCCGACGACAATGGCAGCGTCGTTCACTGGATTGCCGAATCTAGTAATCCTCCCGGCATGGCCCGGAAGGGCTGGAGCAACCAGTCACTGAAGCCCGGCGATGAAGTTTCTGTGACGGTGGAGCCCGTCAAGAACGGCAGCCCACTCGGGCGTATGCTGCAAGTCGTACTCCCGAATGGTCAGACATTAGATTAGGCACCCAGGGGGCCGGAAATGTGGCCGCCCCGCCTTCGAGATAGGATGGAACCGTCGGCGCTTGAAGCAAGTCTGGTTTGATTGCAGGTCGGTCGTCCGGTTTGCGAGGGCGGCTCTTGCTGAGTTGCGACGAAATGTGGATGTTGGATAAGGAGTTACAGGTATGCCAAATGGACGAATAGTCTGGATCATCATCTTTGCAGCAGTGCCCGCCTTTTCCCTGCTTGCGTTGGCTCAGACGGCTCAACCCATCTGGAATTCAATGGCACCGCGTACCGAGTCGGATGCGGTTCGGAATGCAGCGCCCGCCCCACGGCGTGACCTGTCTGGAATTTGGGAGCCGGCCGTCAACGCCATCTCGGCCAATGGTGCGAAAAACATGCCATCAGACGGCAGACCTGAGCATGCTCTGCCTTACACGCCGTTGGGGGAGGAAGCGTTCGATGCCAACAAGCCGGCATGGGGAGTCACCGGCGTTCCCTCGGCGCTTTCCAATGATCCGGTGCCTCTTTGTGATCCACAGGGATTCCCGCGCATCGTGCTTCATAATTTCAGAACAAGCCAGATCTTTCAGACTGAGAACCAGGTGATCATCCTATACCTATTTAACAAGAAATGGCGTGTCATCTGGACTGACGGACGAGAACTGCCCGAGCCGGATGAACTGGAACCCAGATGGTGGGGGTACTCGGTCGGCACGTGGGAGGACGACATCACGTTTGTCGCTGAGACAATCGGGCTCGATGAAAGAACCTGGCTTGATAATGCGGGGCGTCCCCACAGCAGCGATCTGCGCGTGGTGGAACGATACCGCCGCCTGGACCGTGATCGCTTGGAAATGACGATTACGATTGACGACCCGACGGTCTACACCGAACCTTGGATCGCCCTCGACACGCTACCTCTGGCCTTACAACCGTCCAATTTCGATATTAGGGAGATGGAGTGCTCACCGTCAGAGACGGCGAGATACAATGAGGTGTTTGGTGACCCTGCCGCTGGTGTGGAACGATAGCAAGAGCCGCGAATGACGCCGTATTGGGCAGCAAGCATCAATTACGAAGTCCTGAGCCTCCTGGGCAAGGGCGACATGGGCGAAGTGCGGTGTGCTCGGGACACGAAGCTCGGGCGTGAGGTCGCCCTGCCAGCGGGGTCATGATCGACTTTATCTCGCAACCTTGGCCGTGGTACGTCGCCGGTCCACTGATCGGGCTGATCGTACCGGCCTTGCTGCTGTTGGGGGGCAAGCAATTTGGGATCTCGGCCAACTTGCGCCACATTTGCGCCGCCGTCATCCCCAGCGGCCTCGAATTCTTCAAATACGACTGGAAGAAAAACGGGCTGTGGAATCTGACCTTTATCGGGGGGGTCCTGATCGGCGGACTGATTGCCGGCACGCTGTTCGAACATCCCGATCCGGTCGCGATCTCCGAAGCCACCCATGCCGATCTGACAACCCTTGGTATTCAGGACTTTTCTGGCCTCGTGCCGGGTGAGATCTTTAGCTGGTCTGGGCTGCTGACGTTCAAGGTCTGTGGCTGATCGTCGTGGGAGGCTTCCTGGTGGGCTTCGGGGCACGGTACGCGGGCGGCTGCACCTCCGGGCACGCCATCATGGGGCTGGCCGATCTGCAACTGCCCTCGCTGATCGCTGTGCTCGGCTTCTTCGCCGGAGGGCTGGTGGCCACCCACTTTCTGCTTCCGCTGATCTTTTGACCCGTAAGGAGCTTTAGCGATGCCAATCGCCTCACGGGGAAGCAATCCCGTCGAGGAAGCAAGATGCGGTACCGCGAGATCGCCACGCGCCTCATGGCTCGCGATGACAGCCATTTTTTTGCATCATTTTTTCAGAGAGCCATGAGTCAGACAGTTTCAGAACAAGAAACGACGCCGCAGAAAACGGAGGGGTTGGTTGGATACCTGCTGCTAGGAGTTTTCTTCGGCATCGTTCTGACGAAAAGCGAAGTAATTTCCTGGTTTCGCATTCAGGAAATGTTCCGCTTTCAGGCCTTCCACATGTACGGCATCATCGGCGCAGCAGTCGTGGTAGCGGCGATAGCTGTGGCGCTGATCAAAACGTTCAACGTCAAGACCGTGGGTGGTTATGACATCAACATCCCGCCCAAAGCGATGGACGAAGGTCATCGCTACTGGATCGGCGGGACGATCTTCGGGCTAGGCTGGGCGCTGGCGGGTGCGTGCCCCGGCCCGCTGTTTGCCCTCATCGGCAACGGCATTCCAGTGATGGCGGTCGCGGTCGTAAGCGCCGTGGCGGGCACGTGGGCCTACGGCGCTCTCCAACCCCGGCTACCGCACTAGCTGTGGGTCAAGTCTACGGCTGGCCGTATACGCAGGTATTCGGACAACTGTCCTTCTCAAGGTAACGACAATTCATCTTCTCGGACGTTGACATGCGGATGCGCCGTGTTCTATTGCGACTCGAGAGAAGTAAGCTTCACGTTAATCCGTAATCTAGAGTATGGCCTTCAGTGAATTTGAATCGAAGAAGTATGCGATGGTGGCGCGTCGGTTTGTCGAACGTCTCCGGCCACAGGCCCAACATCGCAATAAGATCGATCTCAGTAGTAGGGTGAGCGGACAGAGCGTTGAAATATTCGAGATCCATCCTTCGCCGAATGAACCCGGAAGTAAAATCGAGGCGGGCGTCGCAAAGGCGACCTATGTCAAGGCCAATGGCGTGTGGAAGATATATTGGCAGAGAGCCGATCTCCAGTGGCACCGCTATGATCCTGTCCCGGAAGTTGACAGCCTAGAGGAAGTTCTACAAATCGTTGGCACTGATGAGTACGCGTGTTTCTTCGGTTAGGAGAACGTGTCAAGCGTGTTCCATGTCGATGAGTTTCAGTAAGACAGACGTGGTCATGCTCCGACCCAAAATAATTCTCAGGTCCTGAGAAACCATCTTCCCGGACATTGAGAATTGATGTGTGCATCACCATCCGGACTGCAATTACTTTCAGATTATCTAAAATACGTCATTTAAGGTCGCTCAGATAACGCTGCTTAATTCCTTACTCCCAGGCCCGATTTCCACATAGAATTGGTTTTTAAAACTCCAACGTGGAAGGGTGCCGATATGGCTTTCTTCGAATTGAATATCGACGGTCGGACTCACTCCGTGGATGTGGACCCAGCTACGCCATTGCTATATGTGCTAACGGACGACCTGGCTCTCCGCGGCCCCAAGTTCGGCTGCGGCCTTGGGCAGTGCGGATCATGCACCGTCATTGCCGATGGCCAGGCCATTCGGTCGTGTATCACTCCGGTCGAGCGGGTTGGGGATTCGAACATAACTTCCCTGGAAGGTCTCGGGACTCGGGAAAATCCTCATCCTATCCAGCAAGCGTTCATCGACGAGCAAGCCATCCAGTGCGGCTTCTGCATGAACGGCGTCATTCTAACGGCCAAGGCGTTCCTCGATGATAGCCCGGACGCATCGAACGACGAACTTCGCGAGGCGTTATCGACGGTCCTGTGCCGATGTGGAACGCATATTCGAATTCTGGACTCGATTCGGAAATACGCGCAGGAAATGAACGCATGACGGCTCTAGAAACAAAGTGGAAGCCAGATGCCTTGGCTGCGTTCGATTCGGCAGGATTTTCCCGCAGAGACTTCCTGAAGGGGGCGGGCGCGCTGATCGTCGGATTCAGCACCCTCGGCCGTGCGGTCCAGGTCGAGGCAGCCGCTCAGGGAATCAACGGGGCAGGAAGCAACGATCTCAATGCTTGGATCGCGATCCGCGCGGACGGCAACGTGACGGCGTATACGGGAAAATGTGAGCTCGGTCACGGGCTCTACACAGCCCAGACCCAGCTCATCGCAGAAGAACTCGGAGTTGCGTTCGACCGCGTGAGATTGATTCAGTGCGACACGGCACTCACGCCGGACCAGGGCACGACTTCCGGTGCGCAGTCGCATCCGGCGAATTTCAATCATGCAAACCTGGCACTGGCAGCAGCCACGGCACGCGAAGCGCTGCTGGAACGCGCCGCAAATGAACTCGGCGTATCCGTGGAGAGGCTGGAAATCGACGATGGTGTGATTCGTGTCGCTTCAGACCCGCAGCGTCAAATTGGATACGGCGCATTGACAGGCGGGGAAGCGTTCGCCATGCCGCTCAATCCGGCCGCCCAGCGAAAGCATCCCAGTACGTGGACCATCCTGGGCCGGTCCGTGCCGCGTGTGGAGATCCCTGACATCGCAACCGGACAGTTCGAGTACGTCCACAACGTGCGCGTGGAGGGAATGTTACACGGACGGGTCGTGCGTCCTCCCGTCGTCGGAGCGACCTTGCTCAGCATGGATGAAAGCTCAGTTCAAGGAATGCCAGGCATGGTGCGAGTCGTCACCAGGAACAACTTCGTCGGCGTGGTTGCTGAAAAGACATGGCAGGCCATTCAGGCGGCCCAACGGCTGCAGATCACCTGGTCCACGCCCGATACGCCATTGCCGCCACATGCAGGCTTCCACGACTGGTTGCGAAGCCAGACACCCACACGGGATGCTTTGCTTGTCAACTCTCAGGATGTAGACAGGAACCTTGCCGGCGCAGCAACTCGACTGGAAGCAACCTACCACTATCCCTATCAAATGCACGCGTCCATCGGCAGTGCGTGTGCGGTGGCCGATGTCCAGGGTGACAGCGCCACGGTATGGTCGGCCACGCAGGCGGTGCACCCCCTCAAGAACACAGTCGGTATGGTCCTCGGTCTCGATCCGGACAACATTCGTGTCATCTTCCGCATGGGTCCGGGTTGCTATGGCGTGAACGGTGCAGACGCTGTGTCGTACGACGCGGCTCTGCTGTCGCAGGGTGTCGGCCGGCCGGTTCGAGTCCAACTCAGCCGGAAAGATGAGATGGCGTGGGAAAACTACGGCAACGCGTTCGTCATCGACCAGCGTGCCGGATTGGACGACGGCGGCAACATCGTTGCTTGGGATCATGAATCATGGTCGCCGAACCTTGGCAGCCGTCCCCGAATGGACCGGCCTGGAAACGTGGTCACGGGATTTCTGACCGGATTCGAGCCCGCACCGATTGCCCCAAGGAGTCCCGCGCCCCCACCCACCAATTTCAACAATGGAAGCAACGGCGTGCCGTCCTATGTCACGGGTGCGGTGCGAGGTGTAGGGGGTGGAACGGGGGTGGTTACCAGCCAGCGCGTTCTGACTCATACAGTCGGGTCGCCGTTTTTTACAGGCCCGCTGAGATCACCCGCCCGTCTACAGAACACCTTTGCGCACGAGTCGTTTATGGACGAAATTGCAGCGTCCATCCAGGCCGACCCCGTCCGGTACCGGCTGCGTCATCTCCGCGATCCGCGTTTGATCGAGGTGGTGCAGGCAGCGGCTGGAGCGGCAAACTGGGAAACGCGGCCATCGCCGCGGGATGCCAACAGCAACACGGGTGAGGTTTCGGGTCGGGGGATCTCTTGCGTTCTCTACGAAGGAGATAACGGCTATTGCGCCTTGGTTGCTGAGGTCGAAGTGGATCAGGGCACCGGTGTCGTTGAAGTTCGGAGACTCACGATCGCGAACGACTGCGGACCGATTTCGAATCCAAATGGTCTGAGGAACCAGCTCGAAGGTGGCGCGTTACACGGCGTCAGTCGGACGCTGCTGGAAGAGGTTACGTGGGACGACGAAAAGATCACTTCTGTTGACTGGCAGACTTACCACCCTCTTTACGTGGGTGCCAGCGTTCCCGAGATCGAAACGGTATTGATCAATCGCACGGAAGGTGAGGCCATGGGTGCGGGTGAGACGGCTGTGACCGTCGTTGCCGGTGCAATCGGGAACGCGGTTTTTGACGCCACCGGTGCCCGTATCCGCCAGGTTCCGTTCACACCTGAGCGCGTGAAGGCCGCTCTCGAAGCACGTGTATGAGCGATTGCCGAATAATTTACACCAAGGTTGACGTGAATAGCGCTAGACCACTTCGTGATCACAGCGTGCCAAGGGGGCCAAGCATGAACCGCAGGATTCCATTCAATTTCATTCCGATCATTTTTGCGACACTGGCCTGCGTGGGATGCCAGCAGCCCCAGGAAACGGGGGTGGCGGTCGTTGACTCCCCATCACTGACACGTCGAGTCCCAACGTTCCGGGTGGACCCGAATTGGCCTCAGGTGCCGGCGCAGTGGAAGCTCGGTGACGTCTCGAGCATCGCGATCGATGCTGACGACAACGCATGGGTACTGCACCGCCCTCGAGTGCTGTCGGGCGAGGACGCCGCCATGGCCGCGCCGCCTGTGCTGGGGTTCGATCCCGAAGGCGTGTTCCTCATGGCTTGGGGCGGGGCGGCGGCCGGCTATGACTGGCCGCAGCGGGAGCACGGACTCCACATCGACCATCAAGGGTATGTCTGGCTCGGCGGCAATAACTGTCCTGCGCGGAACTTACCGGGCCTAGAGTCGGTCGCCGACGATCAACTATTGAAATTTACGCTCGAGGGCGAGTTCGTCATGCAGCTCGGCCAAAGCAACGCCAGCCGCGGGAACGCGGATACTCAAAATCTGCATGAGCCTGCGGATGCGTTCGTTCATCCACCGACGAACGAGCTGTTCGTCGCCGACGGCTACGGCAACCACCGCGTCGCCGTCTTCGATGCCGAAACCGGTGCGTTCAAGCGCATGTGGGGTGCGTTTGGCAACGCACCGGAGGACGACGATCACTGTCCGAACCTATCGCTCGATTCAGTGCCCGACGGACCCGGCCCGCAGCAGTTCAGCGTCGTCCATGCGCTTCGCGTGTCGAACGACGGCTTGGTGTATGTGGCGGATCGCGAGAACAGGCGCGTTCAGGTGTTCACGATCGACGGCGAATATCTCGACCAGATCGTCTGGGGAGAAGCGCCATTCGCGCGTAACGTGGCCCTGTCGCCGGACCCGGAGCAGCAGTTCCTATACGTCGGAGGCGGTCCTGGGATCATGGTGTTTGGGCGTCAGACGCTCGACCTGCTGACCACCATCGATGGAGAAGGCGTGATCGGTGCGGGTCACCAGATCCAGACTGACTCGCAGGGCAACCTGTATATTGCCGCAACGGGCGCCGGGTTTCAGCGGCTGATCTTCACGGGTATGTCGCCAGGAGCAACCGAGTAATGGACTGGCTGTGAAGCGTCCGTCCTTGCCTACCACTGAAATCCGTTCTCACGTCCTGAGAAATCATCTTCTCGGACCTTGAGAACCCCTGTTTTTGGGCCTTTTCTCACTGTCCGAGAATGTCTGCCGCCTCAACCGGTCGATGCAACACCTGCGTTTAATGTCTCTGCCGGAGTTGCGAACTCCAGGGTCTTGCCTGGCCGCTCGTTGAGCTGCCGTGCTACCGCGGCCAAATGTTCCTGTGAGTGTAGCGACAAATTCGTCCTTCCTACTCCGGCGGCGCTACGCCCGCTGTCGTCCGTTGCACAAGGTCCGACATGCTGCAGTTCCAGTCGCCTGAGGTGGTCTTGTAGCAATTGCCGGATGCGTTCGCCTCAACATGGGAAACGCAGTTGGCTCCGTCATTGGAGCCATTCTCGCGTCGGCACTCGTAGCGCACCAGATTCCCCCAAATCGGAAACACCGGGTGGGCGACGTCGATGTCGGGGAAGTAACTGGCGTCAAAAGACACGGCTTCGCCGATCTCGCTCACTTCAACGTCCTCAAGGAGCCACAGACTGCCGTCGGCGACGCCTTCGGCTGTGCACCTTAGGTGCCTCACCACCTGCGCGGGGGTCGGCCGGCCCTGGGCCGGCTCGGCGCGTGAATCACAGGACACCGGCTCGCGCGCGCTGTAGGCCGGGCCGACGCTAGAGGGTTGGCCGCGAAAAGCCCGGACTCTCTGCCCGTTCGCATCGGTTTCATAGTCCAGGCGGGTGCCTGCACCGTCGAGCAAAAAGAACGATTGCGGAAACTGTATGGGCGATGGCGCGCCCGCCGCCGCAATGCCCTCGAGGATATACAGGCGCCCCGGGCCGCCATGATCGGACGGCCCCGCGTGCAAAAATATCCCGGTAGCGCTGCGGCTCTGGTCCGGATTCAAGTGGTAGATCATATGTCCCGGAAGGCCCTCCATCCTTTGCGGGCTATCATAGGTAATCTCCCCCGAACGGCTGCGGAAGCTCCCCACCGCATGTTCGACGGCGCCCTCAACGTCTGCCGCGCTTGCGTTCATGTAGTGGACGACGGTGACGGAAGCACCACTCCGGCCCTCGGTCGCGACGAACATCTTCGCCGGCAGGATCGCGCCTGACGCCGCGCGGTAGGTCGTCTCCGAAATTTGCGGCTCCGCCGGCATACTGACCATGAAGAACTCATCGCGGCTGACATATTCACGCCAGACCTGCGCGAAGGAGGCGCTTGTGCTCAGCACGAACAAGGCCACCGAAACAAGTCCGAGATAACGCATCTGATGTTCCTCCGAGTCTGTCGTGTAATGCCTAAGCCACAGGCTCAGTCGAACTCCTTGTCCATGGCCGTACCGTTGATGTTCGTCACGAAACCCATCAGGCAGCCTGAGGACCCATCTCTCACCAGATGGCAGCGCACGGTGATCCTGTCGCTTGGCTTCAGGCTGTCGCGTTGCCAGCCGCCGCGCATCAACGCCTGAAGGCTGCCGCCCTCCATTGTCCACGCCTGCGCGCGGCCCTGCTCGTCGGCGATCTCCATGTAAAGCCAGACATGCGGGTTCCCCCAAGCCACCTCGGTGACAGTGCCGGACAGGTTTGTGAACTCGTCGGTGTTGTAATTCGCATGTGAATGATGCGCCCCCGCCGGCGCGCTTAAAGCGACGAATGTTGCGACGGCAAGGCTCAGCGACTTCAGATTCATCTTGTCCTCCCGAGAAAGCATTGTTTCACTACAAACCTCTTGGATCGCCGGAGGGTGAAGCGGTTCGGCTGTGTCACGACCGCAGCGTGATTACGCCACCAGGAATTGCCCTGCTGGATTTTTTGAACCAGCTGCGTAGAGAGATTATTGCATCATTAGTGGCTGATCCAGATGGATTTACGAGTGGACTGACCCTCGGCAATGTCCGCGGTCGATAACCTGGCGCTGAGTGTGGCCTGGCGCCGAGGTGCTCGACGAGGTGGGGATGGTGTCCTTCATCCGCACGCTGCGCGCGCTGGGGTACGATTGGGATCATGCCATTCGCGCAGGCGCGCTGACGCGGCTGCGATCCGTATTGATGACTGCTCGGGTCGCAAGTCTCGGCTTCATACCTATTGCCTTCAATGCCGGTTCTGGTGCAGACGTTCAGGGCCCGCTTGCCACCGTTGTGATCGGCAGAATTATCTCGTCGACACCGCTGACGTTGCTGGTTTTGCCCGCGCCCTACCACATGGTCGATTGGCGGAATTCACCGGTCGTCACAATCCTTACTTCTTTTCTCCCTCGGGCACGAAAATCGTGTACCGCGAACCGGGAAGTCCCGAGACCGGTCAGGATATCGGCATCGGCGCGCTGGAGGAAGGTGCAGAGCCCGACGGGCTCTTGAACGGTCCGTTCAACGAGCTGAATGCGGAGCTATCGCCTGAAGGGGGGGCTGGATGGCGTACCCGTCGGATGAATCGGGGCGGTATGAGATTTACGTGCGGCCGTTTCCAAACGTCGGTGACGATCTCGTTCAAGTATCGAACTCGGGTGGGGAGAGGCCGCCTAAGCCCCGATGCTTATGTATCAATCTTTTAATGGGATGCAATTGATCGTAATACATCGCTCTCGTTTGAAGCTCAAGAACTCCTTGCACGCGGTACAATGGGTCCCTTGAAAACCCCGGTATGAATACGCTTGGTGGAGAGAACCCTATGACCGTTCTACCGTCCTTAGTATGTCGTCTGACTGCTCGTATGGCAGTCATCACAGCCCTAGCTCTGTTCGCCATCACGGACAGCCTCGCCCAGGCACCGATCATTCAGCCCGGCGTCCCTGGGGAACCGAGCCGAGAGATTTCAGCGGAGGAGGCCTCCGACCTGGCGAGCATCCAGTTTATCGAAGCCGACGTGCGGTTCATGCAAGGGATGATCTCCCATCATGCACAGGCTCTGGAGATGACTGTGCTTGTTGAGACGCGGAGCAACCGGGAAGCTATGCAACTGCTGTCGGAGCGCATAGAACTCTCGCAAGAGGACGAAATAGTCATGATGCAAGACTGGTTAGCTGATCGGGGTCTCGCGGTTACCGCCCAGGATGCTCATCATGCGCCAGGTTTCCAATTGATGCCGGGCATGCTGACCGTTGAGGAGTTGGAACAACTTGAACAAGCCGACGGATTCGAATTTGACTCGTTGTTCCTTGAACTCATGATCAAGCATCACAACGGAGCCCTGATCATGGTCGAGAATCTCATGGACCAACGCGGGTCGGCGCAGGACTCGGTGCTATTCGCATTCACATCGGACATCACCTCAGACCAGAGCAGTGAAATCGAGCGCATGAACGCCATGCTTACTGGCTTCTCCCCCGACCCGAGAGTCAATCTGAGGGCTGGATTCGCCGATGCGGGTCAGGCTTCGCTGAATATGGAACTCGTCCTCGCCCTCCCCAAGCCCAATGGGTTCTTCGATCCAGAAAATCCCCAGGGCTTGCCTATGAACAGGGAGTCGGATGCGGCGGAAGAAACCCCGGAACCTAACGCTGGCGAAGTGGCCGCTGCGGATGATGCTTCAGCCGAAGAGGCCGGAGCCGACACTGAAGCCGAGACACCTACTGATGAGGACGAAGTAGAAGCTGAAGATGAAGAGCCACGGTCCAGCCTCCTTAACTTTGCCAACAGTGACCTTGCTTTCGCAGGTGATACCGTCATTGCTGGGAACTATCACGGATTCAACGCCTATGACATCGTGAACCCTCGCTCACCTGAGCTACTCAGTTCGGTTGTATGCCCCGGCGGACAGGGAGATGTGTCGGTAGTCGGAAATCTCCTGATATATTCAGTCGAGCAAACACGGGGACGGCTCGACTGTGGTCTTCAGGGAGTCGCAGAACCGGAAAGCGACGATCGTTTCCGGGGTATCCGGATCTTCGACATCAGCGACTTGCGATCGCCGCGTCAGGTTGGAGCAGTGCAGACCTGCCGGGGGTCCCATACCCACACCGTCGTGACTGACCCTGACAATGAAGGAAACGTCTACGTCTATGGATCGGGAACCGGTTCCGTTCGTTCCAGTGAGGAGCTCGACGGCTGTTCAGACGACTCACCCTTCGAAAATCCCGAGACGGCGCTGTTCAGTATCGACGTGATCCAGATTCCTGTGGCGCGACCCGAGGAGGCGCGTATCGTCAACCGCCCCCGTATATTCTCGGACCCACAATCAGGGGTCATCGCGGGTTTGTGGGAGGGTGGCGATCACGGGGACGGCACCCAGACCACACGATTGACGAATCAGTGCCACGACATTACGACTTTCCCCGAGATTGGGCTGGCCGCCGGGGCTTGCGCCGGCAACGGAATCCTTCTAGATATCAGCGATCCAGTGAATCCAGTCCGTTTGGATCAGGTCATTGACCCTGGCTTTGCCTACTGGCACTCCGCGACCTTCAACAATGATGGGACCAAAGTGCTTTTTACCGATGAATGGGGGGGAGGGGGCCGCCCGCGTTGCCGTGCGTCCGATCCGAAGGATTGGGGTGCGGATGCAATCTACGACGTTGTCGACGGCAAGTTGCAGTTCAGGAGTCATTACAAAATGGCGGCGCCGCAGAGCGACCAGGAAAACTGTGTGGCTCACAATGGCTCGCTCGTACCTGTGCCCGGTCGGGACATTTTCGTTCAGGCCTGGTACCAGGGGGGCATATCGGTCGTCGATTTTACCGACTCCTCGAACCCGATCGAAATCGCCTTTTTTGACCGTGGCCCTATCGATGCCGAAGACCTGGTCATGGGTGGGTATTGGTCAGCCTACTGGTACGGTGGTCTCATCTATGCCACGGAAATAGCACGTGGTCTCGATGTGTTGGCCCTGGTGCCCAGCGAATATCTGACCGAAAATGAAATAGCCGCGGCGTCGCTCCAGGACCCGGATGCTGTCGTCAACGCACAAACACAGCGACGGCACATCTGGCCGGACGAGCCAGTGGTCGCGCGAGCGTATCTCGACCAGCTTCTCCGCGGTAACGCCATTTCAACCGCGCAAGCAGTGGCGCTGACGAGGGCGCTCGACCGTGCCGCAAACCTGCTGGCGAGTGGGGGCGGAAGCGACCGAGCGGCAGCGGAGCAACTCGAGACGCTGGCTCGAACGCTTGCCCGAGAGGGCGCCGGTCGAAGCGGCACCACGCGAACCAGATATCTCGCACTGACCACAAGTGTGGAAGGGCTCGCCGATCGCTTGCGATAATTCGGGGCGGTTCAGGTTTCCTGATTTTCAAGTTCAAGGTAACGACAAATCATCAAAGTCGACACAGAAAATTCTGCGACCTGTCCCACATTGTTTAGCGGGCACTCATATTTCGATAGCTTCTGTGTCCTTTAATTAATATTCTCTATGAAGCGTTTTTCCGCCTCGACTGCTGAGCAAACGGAGGCGCGGATGAACTTCTGTCGAGTATGCCACGACGAGATATCCGAGGACGCGGAGGCCTGCCTGAAGTATCGAAGCTATGGCATGCCCTTACCCGCGAACACCCTATGGGGGATTTCCAGATGTCCATTTCAAGACGGTCACTTTTAAAGCGTGGCCTCGCTGTCGGAGCGCTCCTGGGTCTGCGGCTTCAGACTGCGCTGGCACAAGAAACCAAGCCGGCCATTGCCGTCTTCAAGTCGCCTGGTTGAGGTTGTTGTGGTGCGTGGGTCACGCATCTGACGAACTATGGTTTTCCAGTGCGAGTTCAGGATGTGGCAAACCTTCAAGCCATAAAGCAACGCAACGGTGTGACTTCTGAACTGGCAGGATGCCATACGGCGTTTGTTGAAGGTTATGTCATTGAAGGACATGTACCCGCCGACGTGATCGACCGTCTACTAAGTGAGCGTCCCCAAATTGCAGGCCTTGCGGTGCCTGGCATGCCGGTGGGCTCACCCGGCATGGAAGTCCCTGGCCGACCAGCGGTGCCCTATGATGTAATCGCTTTTGATGTGAGTGGGAGGACCCGCGTCTTTACAACTCGATAACCAGGTGGTGAGCTTCTGCACTGTATCACCTGGAGTGAGGGCGAGATCTTCAGATGTGCGATGGCCGAATCTTCACCCCAGGTGGCGGGAAAGCGTGGCGAGCCACCCAGACACCAGGCTCGAAGCCCGATAGGCCAGTTAGGGAACGTTGACCGCTTGCCAGAGCGGATTGCTTCAACTTGACACGCGAATACTGAAAGCTGGCACGCTCTAGTGCTTGGGCTCAGGGGCTTCATGATCGATCAGTAGTTTGCCAGTCGAGATCCCATGGCGGGAGGGGTGTATGTGGCGATGTTTGTAGTGTTTGCGAATATGCCGTTTGTTGCGCCCCAAACAACAGGCCTCCCTTCGCGTCGCAACGCTGGTTTCGCATCGACCGGTTGATCCGGCACATCTTCTCGGACGTTGAGCCGATAGTTTCCTAGAAGGCAACTTCTGAGACATTGGAAACGCTTCGTAGAGTCAACTGCTTCTAAGAGCTCGGAACAGATAAACCCTTCGGCGTTTGTCGCAGGTAATCCCACACAGCTTCCCCGACGACCCACGCCCCCAGGCACTTGTACGGTTTTTCGGTATTACAATCAAGTGACCACTTCATTGACCTCAAGTCCCTTCCCTCGTAGTATTTAGCAAGATTGTTGTCTTTCCGAGAAAAACAGTTATGTTTTGCGGACGATGATGGCGCTTTCTCACCTAGCGAAGGTCGCCGACAGGCGCCCCGGGCCGGGGATGGGGTCGTGACCGGCGAGCCAACGTCGTATCCGCGACACCCGCAGGATCGATGAGCGCCCTTTCCGCAGGCCTGCATGCCGCCTTCCACGAGCCGCGCACGCGCGTCTACCGCGTGGTTCAGGGAACCATATGGGCCCTGATCCTCCTGTCCATCACATTCCTCGTGGTCGAGGCTCTGTTGCCGGAAGACAGTCCTGTGATGCCGCTCCTTCGCTACGTGGACCTCATGGTGCTGGCGATCTTCGGCGTGGAGGTTGTCTTGCGGGTGGGCAGCTTCAGGCCCCCCTCGCTGAGAGTGTTCCGGCGCTCACCGATGGGACGCATCCGCACCCACTTGTTCTCCCGCCTGGCGTTCGCGGTGCATCCGCTGATCCTCGTAGACATCCTGGCGGTCCTGGCCCTCTTTCCTGAGCTACGCGGGCTTCGTGCTCTGCGACTCTTGCGGCTTCTACGCACCTCGCGGGTCTTTCAATATCGCAATCCCTTCGCCATCGTGTTGCAAACCCTGGAGGAAAACGGGTTGCTCTTCGCGTTCGCGTTCAGCGTTCTCGTTGTGACCACGATGCTCGGAGGCGTCAGCATATATCTGGTCGAGGGCCGGCTCAATCCGGAGATCAACAGCCTGCTCGACGGTGTATGGTGGTCGCTGGTCACGATCACCACCGTCGGTTTCGGAGACATCACACCGGTGACGCTGCTCGGACGCATCGTCGGCGCTGGGATGATGATCGCGGGAATGTTCACGTTGGCCTTGTTCGCCGGCATCGTCGGGTCTAGCCTGGTTGCCGGCATGCTTAGCATCCGGGAGGAACAGTTTCGTATGAGCGACTACGTCAACCACGTCGTCCTGTGCGGCTACGACCAGAGCACGCATATGCTCCTGGAGGCCCTCGCCCAGGAGCTCGATCTGACGGACACCCGAGTGGTGATCTTCGACGACCACGAGCGTCCGCGGGATATCCGCCCGGATTTCCTGTGGGTCCAGGGCGATCCGACAAAGGAGAGCGAACTGGACAAAGTCCGCTTGACTCACGCGTCCGCAGTGATCGTTTCGGGAGCACGCGACACCAGCCCGCAGATCGCAGACGCGCGGACGATCCTCACGGTGTTCACGATCCGCTCGTTCCTTGAAAGGCAAAAAGCATCGATGCGGCACCGTCGTTCCCCGCTCTATGTCGTGGCGGAGATCCTCGATTCCGAGAACGTCGACCACGCCAAGACAGCCGGAGCGGACGAGGTAATCGAAACACGGAGAATCGGCTCCTCCATGATCGCCCGCGCCGTCGGCTACCATGGAACGGCGACCACGATGAGCCGGGTTCTGGTCTCGGGCTTCCACAACGTCTACATCGGACAGATCCCCGACGCACCCGAGGACCCGGTCTTGCTCGGCGAAATGCTGGTTCGCATGCGGCTATCGGAACGCGGTGGGCTGATCATCGGCCTCCGCACGCCGGAGGGTCAGGAAATCCTCAATCCGCCCAAGGACCACATGGTGGAGCCAGGAACGCTGCTGATCTATCTCGCGGAGGAGCCGCTACTCGAGGCTCCCGGTTGAGCGTCGCTGTCTTGATCAACGGCATTGAAGAACTGAAGGAACGGGTTCCGGTGCCCTAAACGCACGTGTTGCATCGACCGGATGATCTGGCATCGTTTGTCAGGATTTGAGAATTTGATGGCACCTAACTCACTCCTCTAGTATATTTTACCGAGTTTTTCACGGCTTTTTCAGCGATACACTTTAAACATGGAATCGGGCACCAAACTCGGCCATTACGCAGTCCTAAGCCTTCTCGGTAAGGGTGGGATGGGAGAAATCTGGCGTGCACGGGACGCGAAACTCGGGCGTGAAGTTGCGATCAAGACTCTCCCTGAAGAGTTTGCGAAGGATATGGAATCCGGCACCCAGCTTGGCCACTACACGACGATTCCGTCGCCAAAATGGCTGGATTTCGTTTAACTTGACAGTACCCAAGATTCGCGAAGATTTACTGAGTACGGTTGGGGGAAACCCAGTCTCGAATGAAGAGGCCCGCCAGCATTCGGTGGATCGTGAGCCTGCAACGAATCGTGAGGCGTTCGGGTTAGAATCGCCTGAACAGTTTTCAAGGAGAGCGCTATGAAGACCACAAGCGGCTTGTTCCGTTCTGGTGTTGCTGTAGCGGGGGGCGCGTTGATCGTTGCTCTAGCAGCGTGCCAGTCGCAGGATAGTTCCGAATTGGCAATCGATAACGACGATGTCGGCGGCGTTGTCACGAGCGAAAACGGCCCGGAAGCCGGCGTCTGGGTGATCGCAGAAACCGATGACTTCCAAACGCGTTTTGCGCGGATCGTGGTAACCGACGACGCGGGCCGTTACGTCATCCCCGATCTTCCCGACGCGGACTACAGCGTCTGGGTTCGTGGCTACGGACTCGCTGACTCCGCGAAGGTCGCCGCCTCACCGGGCGAAATGCTCAATCTTGCGGCGAGCGTCGCTCCGAGCCCCGCCGTAGAAGCCCAGGTGTACCCGGCGAGCTACTGGTATTCCATGATGGGCCTGCCTGATGAAAGCGAGCTTTCGCAGATTCCTGGTGGCTTGAACGAGTATCTCGCATCGATGAAGAATAACGGCTGCATCGGGTGCCATCAGTTGGGCCAAGAGTCGACGCGCACGATCCCTGAAGAGCTTGGAGAGTTTGAATCTTCGGTCGATGCCTGGATGCGGCGTCTCGCGGCCGGGCAAGCTGGAGAGAATATGGTGGGACAAATCACCGGGCGTTTGCAGGGAATCCCGTTGACGTACCTGGCCGATTGGACCGACCGCGTGGCCGCCGGAGAGCTTCCGTCAACCCAGCCCCAGCGCCCATCCGGTTTGGAGCGCAATGTTGTTGCGACGATCCGGGATTGGGCCAGCCCTTCGGTCTATATGCACGACCTTGCCTCTACCGACCGTCGCGATCCGACCGTCAACAGCTATGGCCAGATCTATGGTGCTCCCGAGCTCAGCACCGATGACTTTCCGATCCTGGATCCGATCGCCAACATCGACACGAATTTCAGGGCTCAAGTCCAGGACCCGAACACACCCACGACGGCAAGCACGCCGCCGTTCCAGTCATCGCCGTACTGGGGTGACGAGGTCATCTGGGACAGCCAGGCCAACGCGCATAACCCGATGATAGACCACCTGGGCCGCGTTTGGTATACAGCCCGAGGTCGTGGGCCTGAGAATCCCGATTTCTGCTTGGAAGGCTCCGACCACCCCTCTGCACAAGCTTTCCCCAACCCTCGGGCGGGGCGGCAACTGGCCGTCTATGAACCAGAGACCGGGGAGTACACGTTCGTTGATACCTGCTTCAGCACGCACCACCTGCAGTTCGCCGAGGACGAGAACCACACACTGTGGACGAGCGGCGGCGGCTCGGTCGTTGGTTGGTTGAACACGCGCATGTACGACGAAACCGGGGACGCCGCCCGATCCCAGGGCTGGGCGCCGCTGGTGTTGGACACCAATGGCAACGGCCGGCTCGACGACTGGGTTGAACCCGACGCACCCGTGAACCCGTCTCTCGACACGCGCATCGATGGGGGCTACTACGCCGTCATGCCGAACCCCGTGGACGGCTCGGTCTGGGGATCTGACAGAAATCCATATCCCGGCTCCATTGTCCGATTCGATCCGGAAACCCGGCTTGCGGAAACCTACAGTGTGCCGCTGCCGGGGTTCAGCGTGCGCGGCGCAGACATCGACCGTAACGGTGTCGTCTGGGTGTCCTTGGGCAGCGGCCACTTGGGCGAATTCGACCGCAGCAAATGCGAGGGGCCGTTGAATGGACCCACGGCCACTGGAGATCATTGCCCGGAGGGTTGGACCTTCCATCCGTTACCCGGCCCGGGGTTTGACGATCTGCCGGAGTTCAGCGTGGAATCGAGTTACTACACCTGGGTCGATCAGCACAATACGTCGGGACTCGGCGAGAACGTGCCGATCGCAACGGGCAATTTATCCGACGGCGTTCACGCTCTGGTGGACGGAGAGTTCATGACCCTCCGGATTCCCTATCCCCTGGGCTTTTACACCAAGGGCTTCGACGGCCGTATCGACGACCCGAATGCCGGCTGGAAGGGCCGCGGGCTCTGGGTGTCTGAAGGCGACCGCACGCCGTGGCTCATGGAAGGCGGTACAGGAAACCGGCCACTGATTGTACAGTTCCAGGTGCGGCCGGACCCCCTGGCAAGATAGGGCCATTCAGAGGACAAATTTAACTCTGCAGTGGTCGCTAGGTCGGGATGAAGAGTCGCCGAACCCGCTATCGTCTGGCGGCGGGAGACAGAGAAGCCTTCGAGTAGGCGTCCGATCTTCGTCTGGCTGAAAACCTAAAGGGAAAGCTCTTGCTGATACATGGGACGGGCGAGGGTGCGGTCCTACTCGGGCATACGATGCGGATGATCGGTGCCCTGATTAAAGCAGGTAAGCAGTTTGACCTGCTCCTCATGCCTGGAGCAACCCCTGCGACCTTCAACATGTGGATGGGCTAAGGCCTGGATGCGCGGTTGCGTTACTTTGAAGAGCATTTGAATCCTTGGATGCGATCTGTTTCTTTTCAGTCTCAGGTCCTGTCCAATCATCTTGTAGGCAGTTGAAAAATCTCCAGGATCTGGAAGTTTGATCCGAAGCGGCAGATCCTGGGTGAACCGATGGCGCGAAAAGCGCATTGATGGGAACGGCCGAATTCGGTCGGTGTTGCGACAGGAGTTTCTGGCTTCTATCAAGGTCCACAACAGATATCTGCTTCTCCGGCTCCCCCGTTGCTCTCCAGCTTTATTGCGGCAGGTAGCGTCTCGATGCTTCCGGATCGCAATTAAACGGGGTCATCTCCAAGTGCGGAGAATAGAGCAAGTCTCTGGTATGTGTCATCGGCCCCACTATGTACTCCGGGTCCTCCAACGTAAACTCGACGGTCAGGCGGGTACCGTCCTCGTGTAACCGATAACGCTCCACCACGTGCTTTTGGGCACCAGAAGGAATGCCGTTTTGATAGGGCGATCGATTATCTGCAAAGTTCGTGGTGTCCACGACGAGAACGTCCCCTTCCCAACGGCCGATCGAATGACCCTCGTGAGTACGTTCACTGATGTCGGGATGCTCACGGCCATCCACATACACCGTTCGCTCCTGGTCGAAATGCTGACTGCGGATCATGACAATTAGTTCGTCTTCGATGAACTCGATCTCCATCGGATAGAGATCGGTGTAAACGATTCCTCCAGGTGTCGGCTTCGTCATGCAGGCCAGCTCGGGATTGTCTGCGTCGTTCTGGCTGTACGCAGCCTCTGCAATCTGGCCCTTCTCGGTTAAGGCAAGCTCTTGAATCATGAGTTCGTCGAGTCCCCCGGGGTAGTTGGGGCCCCGGCTCGACAGATCTACGATCCATACGCCCTCTAGGCTACTCGTGGTAAGGGCCGTCTGTGGAGCCGCCGGCGCGGACGGCGTTGCTACGGGAACCCCGTCTCTTTCG
The DNA here is from genome assembly GCA_965218085.1 of Terriglobia bacterium. Lineage (GTDB taxonomy): Bacteria > Acidobacteriota > Terriglobia > 20CM-2-55-15 > 20CM-2-55-15. Next base: position 4,098,236 of record CBDCKF010000002.1, read on the forward strand.
ACAGATGCAAGCAAGCCATAAGGTCGCCCGTCTCGTGCAGGACGTACGCCGACGGTTACCCGGTCGCCGACGGAGAGAGTATCCCGCGTCCAACCTCTACGCGCGACGGTGAGTGCTGAGGCCATCTGCACGGTCCACTCGACGGTCTCGCCGGCATCGTTGATGATCTCGACGGTGAAATAGCTATGGGGGTTTCGCATACTGTACTCGGTGACAACTCCCTCAAACGTCAAGAGCGAGTTCATATCCAGGGCAGCGTCGCTGTGATGACCTAGCGCTGGCAGCGCGGCCATAAGTATCCCCGCCGCCATGATGATCAAATGTTTCATTGCCGGCCTCATTACTAATAATGCCACAATCGGATGGAGCCAAAGCCGAGTTCGGTAACTGCTGCGAGATTCAACCTAGTCCCGCCGCCAGAAGTGAACCGCCCCGGGTTTTCCGGAGACTCCATTACTTGAGAGAATGGGAATCATCTTGGGAAGACCAAGCAGATATTCACCCGAAGTTCGTGAGCGTGCGGTTCGGATGGTGTTCGAGCACCAGGGCGAACACGGATCGCAATGGGCAGCAATGGCATCGTCTCACTTGAACACGGTGCTGGAGCTCTTGTACATAATTCTGTGAGCCTCGGGACCGGCTTTCCAAGAGAGCGCTCTCGATTGACTGCCTTTGGCACCCGCGCCGGCCGCATGGATCGCTTTGGTTTCATCGTCATGCGTCTCGAGCACCGTCGATAGCTTTGTGATGTCGATCAGATTCCGAACCCGCTCCGTCGGCTTCAACAGTGTGACCGTGCCCGCGGAATCCCTTAGTGTTTGATAGATGAGAATGATCTCTTCGAGTCCGGCGCTGTCGATATAAGAAACCTTACTGAGGTTTAGGACGAGTTTGACACCTTTTTCTCCGACGAGCAGGCCTACGGCCTCGCGAAACAGCAATGCGGATTCGCCTGCACACAATCGACCGGCCATGTCGATAATCTGCACTCCACGGACGGTCCGCGTATTCAAGGAGAGTGTCATAACCACCTTCTGATTATTCGCTGATTGGGCGACATAGAACGCTTCACTGGTCGTTGAAAACGTTCCTGGTAATGTCAGTTGTCGGCCCATTGTTTACGAGGTCAACTCCGTCTCCGTGTTTTCCACATGCAGGTTGTTGGTCACCGATAAAACCCCAGAGACGCCGTTTGCGACAAGGAAGGCTATGTCACTGTGTGTCTTCGACACGACAACGCCCTCGAGGGTTACATTCCCATTACTGACGATGATGTGGATATCGGATCGATAAGGGAGGAGGCCGAAAGAAACCCCCGTCCGCACGTACTTGTTCAGTACCAGATTCGAAGATATGGCCCTCGCCGTATCCAGGCGAATGCGATCGTCGTGGAAGGAGACCGGTAAGACTTCGATCTGGTTTTCGACGCTTGTGATGCCCTCTATCTCGCCCACGGCCCGCTCGGCGGACCTCTTCAAAGCCGGCCACCAGACCTCCCCGGAAAGGGTCACCTTAGAACCATCGATCCGGAAAGACAGGTTGTCGAACATGCTGTAGTACGACAGGGTCACCAATTCACGCCTAATCTTGGGCACGAGTGAAGAAGTCAGGTCCATCGATGCAAATGCGACCGGAGATAACAGGACCCAACTGAAGACGAAACTTAATATCGATTTCTGAATGTTGCTCCTCATTTGATTTCTCCTCTTTTGCTATTTAGTTCCTCGTTAGTGAGTGCAACAAGTAACCGACTTCTTACACTTTCAATGAACAATGTCGCCCCGACCTCGGTGACCTGTCCCAATAAACCAATCCACAAAAAAAGCTAGAGTGAGTTCGGGATGCTTTCCTTGGGAATATCCCTCAATGATTCGGAGTGTTGGCAACAGGGGGCTGAACGGAAGCCATAATCGCCGGCGCAGTCCGGTTACCAGTAGGACGTCTTGGTGCCGCACCGAAGGAGGTTCATGTGGCCGATCTGGGTGCCGAGGTGCTGAGGAAGACGCTGAAGCGTTCCGGTATTGAACCCTCGTCGGTTGAGCGGGTCATACTCGGGAACGTGGTCCAAGCCGGAGCCGGTATGAATCCCAGCGCGCCGGTCCGCGATCAAGGCAGGCATCGGCCAGGACGTTCCTTCCTATACCGTCAATAAGTCCTGCGATTCCGGTCTGAAAGCCGTGACACTGGCGGCGCACTCCATCCATGCATGCGATGGGGATGTTTTCCTGGCGAGTGGGATCGAGTCGATGAGTACCGCGTCAGGCTCCTACTGGCGAATAGGGCTGCAGCTTGGAACTCGGCGAATGGGGTCAGATCGACGCCAACCCGAGGCTAGTCGAGCTGAACCTCTACATACGACAGACGGCCGCGACGCTCTATCTGAAGGACGATCGAATCCCCGGACTCATATTCCTCGAGGACGGACGCCAGGCCATCGATTGTGGTAAGCGGTCTGTTGTTGAGACCGTATATGATGTCGCCGGGCAGGAAAAGCCCGGTCGGTGCGCGGGCTGCCGCAGCCAGGCTCGTCACAAGAATCCCCTCGGGCTGCCGCGCTAGGGGCAGCATCCGGCGGACGTCTTCATCGACAGCGACGGCAAGAATCCCGAGTCGGGATACAAGCTCCTGCTGCTCGTCGAACTTGGCAATGCGTCCGAAACCGTCGGGCCGAACACGGACCACGACCGGTCGGGTTAGTTCTTGAGCCCCACGGAGGATCCTCAGGACCACTGCCTCGTTCGCCCCGTGCCAGTAAAGGTTAACGTAAAACTGTCGCGCATTCTCCATCGGCTTGCCGTTCAGGGCCAGGATGATGTCTCCAACACGAAGACCTCCCAGGTAGGCAGGCCCACCGAGATGGACGTCCGCCAAGACCACGCCATGGTCACGCCCAAGACCCAGACCCGTCGCCAGTGCGGGAGTAATGGTCTGTGCGGCGACACCGATCTCGCCTCGCATGAACACTCCGTTTTCGCGCAACTGCTCGACGACAGAACGGACGATGTTACTGGGAACTGCGAAGCCGAGACCGTCTCGGCCGCCGAAGATCATCGTGTTGATGCCGACCACGTTGCCCCTCACGTCGACAAGCGGTCCACCACTGTTGCCGGGATTGATAGGCGCGTCTGTCTGGAGATAAATCATCCGGTCGTCTGGCTCCAGCTGCCTGGCCGCCGAGCTGACGACGCCCATGCTCACCGAATTCTCCAAGCCCAGGGGGCTACCGAAAGCGAGAACGATCTGACCCTGCTGCACTTCCTCGGAATCCGCCAGCTCCAAAACAGGCAGGCCCGTGGCCTCTACCTTGAGCAAGGCCAGGTCCGTTTCTAGGTCGACTCCGATAATCTTGGCCGGGAGCCGTTTGCCTCGGGGCTGCACCACACTCCGTCCGGCGAAGCCGTCGAGGAAGGCCAACTGGATCTGGACCCGCGTTGCTCCGGCAACGACATGGGCATTCGTTACGATTAGCCCATCCGAACTGACTATGATTCCCGAACCCGTGCTGGGCCGCAGCGCAACGGCCACGGCACCGCGGGTCCCAACGGCCGGCACATAGGAGTTGCTCTGAACTTGAACAACGCTCGGAATGATCATTTCTGTGAGACGGGTTATCGATCGGTTCAGGCCTTCGAGCACGTCCGAGCCACTCGATTGGGCGTCGAGAGGGATCGCGGCCAAGCTGCCGAACAACAAGAAAAAAACGAATGATCTCATAGAGCTCCTCTCCTTTCCCTTCGGTGTAACAGATGTTGCCTTCCCGCGTGTTCCACAACCTCCGAAGGTGCCGAGCTGGCACTTTCACCCGACGGAGCGTGACCGGAATTACCTTTCATCGCGGCCTCCCATCCCGATCCTGCCGTTCGGCCCCGTCGTTCGAGGGTAGAGTCACACCCTTCAGAATCTGATCCTCGAGCCGCTCGAGAACTGCGGCTTCCTCAGGCTGCGATCTCCACATCTGGCGTGCGGCCGCTCCAATCTTGCGTATCTGCTCCTGGTACCTCCGGCACTTTCGACACATGAGGAGATGCATCCGCACTGCGATCCGATGCCACGATCCGGTCTTCAGGAGTTGATCGCTGGATATGCTCTCGGTGACTTCCTTACACTTCAGCATGACTTCCCCTTACACCATTGTTTTCAAGGCACTCCCGGAGCCGGTTTCGTCCGCGGTGCAGGAGCACTCCTAAGTTGGTGCTCGATACCTCGAGAATCTTACAGATTTCCTCGGTCGTGAGCTCCTCGACTTCACGCAGGACGAACGCCATCCTCTGCGCGGTGGGCAAATTCTCCAGACAGTCCTCGATGAATTCCCTCACCTCGTCGCCGTAAAGCTTGATCGGTTGAGGCGGATGCGCCCACGTCCCATCCGGCTTGAAACGGCGCTCGAGGACGTCTTCGATGTCATCGCTCCTTTGCTCGCGCTGAAGCCCTCGCCTCGCCTCAGCGATTTTCCGGTAGAGAATACCGAACAGCCAGGTGCGCACATGCGACCGGCCTTCGAACTGCGACGCCTTCTCGATGAACGTGGCAAATGTAGCCTGGGTGACGTCTTCGGCACGGTCTGGATCGAGACCCGCCCCGCGTGCCGCCCGCAGGATCTGCTGCAAGTAAGCCTGGACGACGGCCTGGATTGATGCAGCATCGCCCGCTCGGATTCGTGCCGCAAGCCCTGGATCGTCAATATTCACTTCAGGAGTCGACATTGGGCGTTCCCTGTTCAAGTTCCGAGGTGTAAGAAGTTGCCGGCATGGTGCACTCATCAACAGGACAGAACACGGGTTGGCGCCGGAAGGCAACCCGATCTTAGGACTAAAACAAACGGTCTGCAACACAGACTTTAAATGAGGAGAAAGACAAGATGAACCTTAAGAACATTCAGAACGGAGCATACGCCGGTGTGGTCGGTGGCGTGGTTTTCGGAGCAATGATGGGAATGATGGGCATGCTGCCTATGATCGGTCAGATGGTGGGTTCCCCCTCCGCTACCGCCTGTTTCATCGTGCACATCTTTATCAGCGCATCTATCGGTGGCTCGTTTGCGGTACTTTTCCACCCCGTCTTGAAGGGCACCGGAAGCGGGCTCGGATACGGAGCTGCCTACGGCGCGGCCTGGTGGTTCCTGGGTCCGCTGACACTGATGCCACTGATGATGGGCATGGGACTGGGCGTCAATTGGAATGCCAGTGCAGCGGGACAGATGCTTCCCAGCCTCGTCGGCCATCTAATCTTCGGACTCATCCTGGGTTACACCTACGCCTGGTTGCAAAGCCGTCCGATTTCGCCCTCGTGCACAACATGCGCCTGACGATTGGGTGAGCTAGTTGCCGACGAAACTGCAGCGCGCTAAGGACGAAATCGCTTGTCAGGGCCTTGCTTGTCATGGAATTAGTGAAGTGAGGATCGAGTGCCTTCGGCCGAAGAGTTAGAGCGTACTCTTAAAGCGTAGTCAATGATCAGCCCCTATTGCGATACGGCCTGCAGACGGAGTCTTTGACTCGTAAGTGGTTCGATTTTTGGGTGCAGCCAGACGGCGTAAAACTTTGAACATAGTGCTACGTCTAATAATAGGAGGCCGATTTTCACCGGATCCCAGATTCGAGAGTAGTCTCCACACGAGGAGGTGCCATGCATATTGGTATTCCAAAGGAAATAAAGGCGAAAGAGGGTCGTGTGGCATTGATCCCGCCCGCCGCCGCCGAGCTGGTTCGGCATGGCCACGAAGTCTGTTTGCAGTCCGGGGCAGGCCTCGGTAGCGGGTATTCGGATCAGGATTATCGTAGGGTCGGCGTCCATATTATTGAGGACGCCGCTGGCCTCTATGGCGGCGCCGAGATGATCCTCAAAGTGAAAGAACCCATCGAACCGGAGTACGACCTGTTGAGGGACGACCACCTGTTGTTCGGTTTCCTGCATCTGGCGGCAAATCCGGAACTGGCTCGGGTGCTGCGGAAGAAAGGCCTGACCGCGGTTGCTTTTGAAGCTGTCCGAGCGAACGGAAAGCTTCCCGTATTGGCTCCGATGAGCGAAATCGCCGGCCGGCTGGCTGTCCATATCGGAACCACGCTCCTGCATGGGTACGATGGAGGCCGCGGTTTGATGCTCGGCGGCCTAGCGTCGTCCGAGCGCGGCCATGTGGTCGTTCTGGGTGCCGGCAAAGTTGGTGGAGGCGCGGCCGCGGTAGCCGCCCAGCTTGGGGCTCGCGTGACAGTGTTCGACCGCAACAGCGAAAGCCTAGCGCGGATGCACGCGCTCGGACCCAACGTCACGGGGCTGCCCGCATATCCGTCCTTGATCGCTGAGGCCGTCTACGACGCGGATCTACTGGTCGGCGCCGTGCTGATCCCGGGCCGACGAGCGCCCCGGACGGTTACTGCCGACATGGTCGCCGGAATGAAGCCGGGCAGCGTGATCGTTGATGTGTCAGTGGATCAGGGCGGCTGCGTCGAGACGATCCGTGCGACGAACTATGAGAACCCCACCTATGTCCACGACGGCGTAATCCACTTTGGGGTCACCAACATGCCGGGTGCGGTGCCGCGAACAAGCTCGCAGGCTCTTTCCAGCGCCTTGCTCCCTTACGCCATTCGCCTGGCTTCTGAGCAGGGTTTGTCGGATCCTGTGATGCGCGAAGCCGTCAATGTCGCGAATGGCCGGATTGTTCATCCTGCTGTCGCGGCCGCGTTGGAAGATCAGGAAAAACAAGAGCTCATCCCGCTCTACACGATGCAATAAGCACCTCCTTTCATGAAACCTGTGGGGCGCTTCCAGAAGCACAAACCAGGAATCTTCACAATCCAACCTCCGGCTCGAATAGGTTCGATCCCGAGACTCAGTTGGCTTTGCCCAGGCAACTTACTGTCGTTCGGCCACTATCTTTCCACGCGGGCGGATTCTGAGGATCCGACACCTTCAACAAGATTACCGTTGTCCCCAGGTAAAAGTCATACCACCGATTGCTTCCACCCACTTGTTGTTCGGACGCGACGAGTTCGGCGCTGTCCGTCCGCGAAGTACGAATCCAAAACCGACAGGACCCCATAGACGCTTCGCCTGGATCCCTCCGCCGTACTTGAAGTTGAACAATGTATCGCCAGCCTCGGGATTGAATATTCGGCCGTATGGAGCCAAAGTCACGGGTGCCGGCAGTCTTTCCAGTCTAGTGTCCTCGAATTCGATACGATTGGCTCGTTCGTGGTGTTCGATCACTATCAGCTGGCCGCGAACTCCGTAAGTGTCCGTAGCCTTGAAAGCGGCGCTATCGGTAAACTGGGTTGGCACTAGACCCCCGTTTCCAGAATTGATTTCAACCTTTTGAGCGAAAAGTGAATTGGGCTGGGCCAACAGCAAAACGAACAACCCTACACCTGCGAAGACGCCTCTCCTCATTGGATAATCTCCTTTGGTTACGGTACCAGGTCAGAGAAGTAGTCTCCGGCCCTACTAGCAGCCTGTCGGACTTTTGGGGCCGGAGTTGGATGTCGGGCATGCGAGAAACAGGGGCATGAGCGAACGATTTCTTGCTGTGGATCGAGACACGCCGTACTTGTTGCCGCCGTCGGTCCAGGATTGGCTTCCGGAAGAGCACCTGGCGCGGTTCGTTGTAGAGGTGGTGACGAAGCTGGACCTGCGTGACCTGGAGAAGGAGTACGCGGGGCGGGGTTCGAAGGCCTACCATCCGGAGATGCTGCTGGCGTTGCTGTTCTACGGATACGCGACGGGAGTGTTTGCGAGCCGGAAACTGGAACAGGCGACGTGGGATTCGCTGGCGTTCCGATATATCGCGGCGAACACGCATCCAGATCACGACACGATCGCGGCGTTTCGGAAGCGGTTTCTGAAGCAGTTGAAGCCGTTGTTCGTGCAGATTCTTCTGCTGGCGCGGACGATGGGATTTTTGAAGCTGGGGAAGATCAGTCTGGATGGGAGCAAGGTCCAGGCGAATGCATCGAAACATAGCGCGTTGAGCTGGGGGCACGCGACGGAGTTGGAAGAACAGTTGAAGGCCGAAGTCGCGCGCCTGATGGAGTTGGCGGCGGCGGCCGACGCGGAAGTGCCGGAGGGAATGGACATCCCGGCCGAACTGAAGCGGCGCGAGGACCGGCTGAAAGCGATCGCCGAGGCGAAAGCGAAGATGGAGGCGCGCGCTGCGGAACGCCATGCGGCCGAGCAGGCCGAGTACGAGGCCAAGATGGCCCAACGCAAGGCCCGGGCCAAAGCGACCGGGAAACGGCCGGGAGGCAAGCCGCCGCAACCGCCCCAATCGGGCGTGCGCCCGAACGACCAGATCAATCTGACCGACGAGGAATCGCGCATCATGCCGGCGGGCGGGAAGAGTTTCCAGCAAGCCTATAACGTGCAGGCGGGGGTCGACACCGAGACCCTGCTCATCGTCACCGAATCCGTCACAACGCACGCCAACGACAAACAGGAAATCGAACCGGCGCTCGGGACTCTCGATGCACTGCCTCAACCGCTGGGAAAGGTCGAGGCGATACTGGCCGACAATGGCTACTACAGCGAAGGGAACGTGAAGGCGTGCGAAACGGCCGGCGTGATGCCCTACATCGCCATGGGCCGTGAGCGCCATCATCCACCGGTGGAACAGCGTTGGACCGAACCGCCACCGCTGTCGCCCGACGCGAACCCGGTCGACGCCATGGCCCATCGGCTATCGACGATCGAGGGCCGGGCCGTTTACGCTCAGCGCAAGTCCACGGTCGAGCCGGTGTTTGGAATCGTCAAATCCGTGCTGGGATTCCGGCAGTTTCACCTCAGGGGACTCGACCCGGTATCCGGTGAATGGACACTGGTCAGCATCGCCTGGAACCTGAAACGCCTGTTCAATCTCTCCGGGCAGGTCTCCTGCCCGACTGATCCCCGCTCCAGCCGCCCGTCCGGACGCCAAAAACGCGACTCCGGGCTCCTGCGTGGATCTCTGGCGTCCGAATCCGGCTCTCTCTTGCGACGTCTCAGGTCGATCGTCTCGTCAATGTTCAATCACACGCTCGGAGACGCGCCGTTGCTACGGTCAAGTCCGACAGGCTGCTAGGTCGCGCTCCGCGAACGTTCATTGCGATCCGGTCGGAATCGGCCCGTCGCAGGCTTATCGTTACCAGTCCGGCCTTATTTCAGGTCCTGGGCACTACACCGCGACATTCCACTTCCGACAAGATGATTTATCAGGAGTTGAGAACCGTTTTCATGGTCAATTACGGAAACGGGACCCGTTCCTCCAGTTCTTCAAACCAGTTCAGGACGATGTTGATTTGGGGAACCGCACCACCGAGACCGGTTTCAGATTCTCTTGATCATCAGAAACCTCTGGCCGTCCGGCGAGACATCACTGTGGAAATACAGGCGAGGTCGTGACATCGCGGGGTCTGAAGAGCCGCATCGCAAGTTCTCGTTTCGCTGTACCAGCTTAAACGCCCCTGAAGTTTCGGAACCTCTAGTGGCCTGTAACAGAGGTATTGATAGCAGCGTTCGGAGCGGAACGGGATCGAATGCGAGGCGCGCCGCCCGAGGCAATGCTCTTTCATTCCGAGAAGGTGCAACGACGCAGACGGTCCCGTTGGGCCCGAACCCTTTGGGCCGATGGGGGTTGGGGGCGATCTCGTCGTTGCGAGCCGTCATCGATGTCAGAGCATCGATTTCCGTCTCGCGCCTCGACCTCACCGGCAAGACCCATCGGCGCTGCTGTCCATACCTCTGTTACAGGCCACTAGTTCGTGCGCCAACCCGATGAGCGCTACGGGGAGCGTGATACCCTGTGGATCAAAATCAGAACGTGCTTTTCATGGAAAAGGTGAGCGTTGCGATGTCTATTTCACGATCAGCGAGACCTTGGTTTGCCGCAACAGTCGTCATTGGGATTGCATTGCTGGGAGGCCGCGTCTACACGCAGGATGTTCAGCCCGTAAACAGTGGCGCGAATCCGTATCGCACCATTCGAAATTGGGGGATGTTACCGGAGGATAGACCGTGGGGGGCTGCGAACGGCGTCGACATCGACCCCGACGGCAAGTCCGTCTGGGTGGCAGACCGATGCGGAACACGCGAGGGCTGTGTCGGGTCCCAAGTGGACCCGATCCAGAAGTTCGACGAGTCAGGGAACCTGCTCACGAGCTTCGGCGGGGGCATGTTCGTGTGGCCGCATGGCCTCCATGTCGACCCGGATGGAAATGTGTGGGTGGCCGACTCGCGACGCCCGACCACGGAAGAGCTCCAGATGTTTCCCGGAGAAAGAGACAAGGGGAGCGTGGTGGTCAAGTTCAGCCCGGAGGGCGAGGTTCTCATAACGATGGGGCAGTTCGGCGTGGCCGGCCATCCGCCCGATGCGTTGACCGATCCGACCGACGTTGTGACCGCTCCGAACGGCGACATCTACGTGGCCGAGAGCCATACGAGGGGCGGGGACCCGGACGTCGTCGGACGCATCTCGGTGTTCGACAGGTCCGGGCAGTTCATCAAGACCATCGGGAAACTGGGGACCGGGCCGGGCGAGTTCCGAAGACCCCACGCCATCGTGTTCGACTCGCTTGGCCGGCTGATCGTTGCCGACCGGCAGAACCACCGCATCCAGATCCTGGACACGGACGGAAATTATATGGGTGAATACCGAGAGTTCGGCCGCGTGAGTGGGCTGACCATCGATCAGGACGACACGATTTATACGAGCGACTCCGAATCAAACGCGAACAATCACCCGGGCTGGCGCAGGGGGATTCGGATCGGGAGTCTGAAAGATGGCATAGTGACGATGTTCATTCCGGGCCACGAAACGGATTCTCCCGAAGGCGCTGCCGGGGAAGGAATTGCGCTCGACGACGCCGGCAATCTGTACACCGCAGAAGCAACTGTGACGGGCGTGACAAAGTACGTCAGGGATTAGAGGCCGTTTGTGAGGCGCTCGGCCAACGATATGTCAGATTAGAACTGATGTCGTTGGGGGAAGTCTAGCAAGAAGGGTAGATAGGAAGGCAACGAAAATCTCAACGTCCGAGAAGATGATTTCTCAGGACTTGAACTCGGAAATCAGGGCACCGGCACGTGTTCGGTCAGTTCCTCAAACCAGTTCTGGACAGTGCTGATATCTGTCACCGGCTGTGGTCCGAGCCCAGACGTTGTGACCATCACAAACCGTTGGCCATCGGGAGATATGACGTAGCTTCTGACCGAAGTTGTGTTGATGCATTGTTATGTAATCTGCGGTCCCCGGGCTCAAGCGCGCGAATCGCCATACCCCCATCCCATTTCTATCGCGAAAGGGCCTCAAAAAGCCTCTGACTTTCGAATACCCGACAAACCAGGGCAAACCCTAAAATTGGAATTCCATTCCAAGTTCGATTGTGCGCGGTGAGGTCGCGTTAAAGGACCGCATGAAGAACGGAGACGTCACGACCCCGCTGGGCAATCCCGGATGCGGGATGTTGAAAGCATTGTTCAGATTCGCGAAGACGTTCATTTGAGGCCCGGCGGACCCGGAACCAGGGTTCAGTCCGAATGCCTTCGAAAAATTGAAGCTGACGTCGAAGTAGTTCGGTCCGACCTCGCTGTTTTTGACAACGCCGGGAGGCCGGTCATTGCTGACTCCGTCCCCGTTGTCGTCCTTCCCCGTTCTGATGGTGTAGAAACCACCGCTCCGGGCTTCGATGACGGTCGTCAGGTAGACATCCAACGGCAACCGGGCATTGACGCTGGCACTGAGGTGGTGGCGCGGACGTTCTGGCTTACCCCATTCCTTACTGAGGTCATAGCTGTCGACAGGCGAGGACACCCTGAAGCCCCTCCGATCTTCCTGGTTACTGAGACTATGTACGTAAATGTAGTTTGCAGTGACAACGAAGATGCTGAAGCGCTGCCGCAATGAGGCTCTCACGTGATGGTACCGTGACAGGCCGCTACTCTGCCATTGAAGCACCTGGCCTTCATTGGGATTCGGCCGGATGCCCGTTTCCGGTAACGGCGCATTGATGTCCCGGGTTCGAGGCGACTTGACCGCTCGAGTGAAGTCGTAGCCCAAGGTCACAAAGAGATTGTTGGGCAAACTGCGTTCCACGCTCAATTGTCCTACGGGAAAATACGCAATTCTCATATCCGGGGCAATCTGACGACGGGACCGAGGCCGGATGCTCCCCGATGCGAACGGATCCGGCCATCCTGGATTATCGATCCGGATTTCGTATACCCGTTGCCCGTCGAGACGGGTATTGGCAAGTGTATTGAAATTGACCCACTGGGAGAAAACACCGAAGCCTCCCCGGATGACGGTCTCATTGCCGAGCGCATATGCAAAGCCGATCCGTGGATCTACGTTGCCCCAATCGCTGATTTTGGTTTGTCCCTGGTAGCGTACCCCCAGCATCAGCGTGAAAGTGTTCGACAGTTTGAAATCGTTCTGAGAAAAAAGGCTGATCTGTGTGCGGCTCAATTCGAACAGAGGATCGCAACACGTCACCCTATAGTGCAGCGGTGTGCCGGTGCGGTAACTGGCTAGGTCGGAAAACGTGAATTCCCCGGTGAAGTTGTCTTCCGAGATCGAGCGTTCGCCCCGGTGCAACATCTGAAATCCGCTCCGCATGGTTACGTTTTCCCCGACAAAGTAGATCAGATTAGACAATTCGTACTCATCCCCGTCCACCCGCCTGCGGTTCTGCGCCCCGCCACCGGTGAAGGCGTCCTTGACAATGATCGCTTGAGCATCACTGAAGGGATTGGTCTCGCTATGATCGCGTCGCCATATAAAGCGGATGTCGTGGACGGTTCGCTCCGACAGGGTCCAGATTTCGCGGAGATCGACCATGTAGTCCCGTGTTTGTGTACGCGAGGCGCGTTCGGGCAAGGCGAAATCGCCGACGTTTTCATTCCTACTGTCCCGGGTGGCGTATTGGAAACCCATATTCAGCGAATGGGCATTAGCGAGCTGCAGCACGCCCTTGAGGTCGTAGTAGCGATTCAGGGTGGGCCGCGTGATGCCCAGCGAAAACGGTCCAGTCGGTGTTTCCGCCTTAACAGTGCCGACGTTTTCCTGTTTGTTGTCGCTGACTGTGAAGTTCAGAGAGAGCCGGTCTCCAATGACGGGGCCACTGATATTTCCGTCGATGGTCCGTTCATAGTAGGGCGGTTTGTTGCGGGCAAAGGGATTGCGGGCGTTCAGCGACTCGTCTTGAAATGTTGATGCAAAACTGCCATGGACGGCTCCGACACCGCCCCGCTCGATCACTTCTGTTTTCGCTCCCAGGTCATGCAGGCCCTGCCCGTTGGCGTGGCCGGTTTCGACATTGAATGCATTGTTTGTGACACGGATCTGTTGGATTCTTCCGCTCCCAGCATCTCCGGTCGCAGAGTCTTCCTCGAAAAATGCCACATCCTGCTCGATCTGGTAGCTCTGCCATGCCGCTTTCTGCGCCTCGGTCAGGTAGACGGGAAGCCTGTTCCTCAACGCGACATACATCCACCGGATGCCGGCCAGGGCCTGATCCTGCTGCTCGCCCTGGGGCGGGCCCTGACTGAAATCCCACGTTTCGCCAAACAGGTTTTCCGCCCCCTGGCGCTCTTCCTCAACCAGCAGCGCTAACTGCCTTTCCTGGTCCGGGGTGAGAGGGACCCCTGCTTCTTCCAGCGCCTGGGTCAGGTGGTCCTTCAGTTCGTCGACCGGATTACGGGCGGTCAGCTGTCCGAATGCCGATGGTGTTAGAAAGATACAGATCAACCCAAGGCGAAGTAATTTCATTACACCCTTCAAATGCTGTTGTTCTTATGATTAGTACAAGGATTGGAATCCTGAGTATACATTACGCGCAGGAGCCGCAAGCGGGTGTATAGGTGGAACAAGAGGTCCCGGAATGATGAAACTAAGGAGAGTGTGCGACAAGTCGTGGGCTTCGGGATCGGGACTAGCGGTAAGAACCTGGCGGGGCAGGCTGAGTTTCCATGAAGTCTACATAAGGCGCTACCACGCCTCGATCTCCGTGGGTCGATTCGTGGCTTGGTACTGCTCCGACAAGCGGAACAAGTCTATCGACACCGGGGGTTATAAGAAAGCAAGCTGTCAGGTACTGTTATGCGACGTTGTGGGACGTCCAAGAAGCAGCAACGCGTCCAATACTCAACGTCCGTGATCGCGATTCATCGCGGCCTGAGAGGTCAAGGTCTAACAACGGGACTTAGGTTCCCTGAGCTTCCGCTTCATCTATCGGGTAGGAACGCGTGTTCAACCATTAGACCTGAGATGGAACTCCGATTTAGGTCGCGCCTGCCCGGGTTCCGAACCGCGCGATCGTCGGCTCCACGGAAATGCTCATTTTTCTGTTCCGTGTCCGGGAGCCTAATTGAGTAGAATAGCAGGAGAATTCTGAAATCATTTCGGACCAGTCCGGGTCACCCCCCGCCCCAACTCGAGAAAAAGGCGGGTCGACCCTTGGGGGATAGAGATGAAAGTTAAGGACAAATGGTGGCAGCGGTCGGTGACTTGCAAGTGGCTCATCCCGGCACTCGGCGTGCTGGTTATTGCGCCTGCGGTGGTCTTGTCCCAGGGACCGGGAGTCGAGAACGGGCAGTGGTCCTACATCGGCGGGGACGCCTGGCACACGCGCTACACCCAGGCGAGTGAAATCGCTGCCTCCAACTTCGAGAACCTGGAGGTCGTATGGGAGTGGAACGCGGCGAGTTTCGGCTCAAGTACCCCGCGGTCAACGCCCACCTACGTCGACGGTAAGTTGATCACGGTCACCGGCGAGCGTCGGCATATCGTGGCTCTAGATCCCGAAACGGGAGAGCTTCTCTGGAGTTATTCTGAGCCGATGACCGCGCGCTACGAGTACTCCATGCGAAAGGGTTACGGAAAAGGAATCGCGTACGGTGAGATCGACGGCCGCGGCGTCATATTTCTAGCGACACCCGCATTTTTCCTCCACGCCATCGATGCCGAGACCGGCCTGCACCTTGAGAACTGGGGCACGAGGATACCGCTCGAGGGCTTCCCGGAAACGGGCGTCGTGGATCTGCTGCCACCCCTCATCGCGGATTGGGACCGGTGGCTGGAATCCGGCGAAGCGTACGATCCTTACTACGGGATCCCCCTGGAGCTGGGCTACATCACGGCATCGTCCCCGCCCATCGTTGTGAACGGCACCGTCGTCGTGGGGAACTCCGCGGAGCAGGGGTACAACCAGACCCGCATCGAGAATGTTCCCGGCGACATCCTCGCGTTCGATGCGCGGACCGGCCAGTTCAAGTGGAAGTTCCACGTCATTCCGCGACCGGGCGAGTTGGGACACGAGACGTGGGAGAACGATGCCTGGCAGTGGACGGGCGATGTCTCGTCCTGGGCGCCGCTATCCGCCGATCCGGAGCTCGGATTGGTCTACGTTCCGACGAATGGTCCCACCATCGATTACTATGGCGGGTTCCATCCCGGCGATAACTTATTCGGCACGAGCCTGATCGCCCTCGATGTCGAGACCGGTAACCGGGCCTGGCATTTCCAACTGGTCCATCACGACATCTGGAACTACGACACCCCGACGGCGCCGATACTGATGGACGTGACGGTCGACGGGGATGAGATCCCCGGCGTCTTCCAGGTCACCAAGCAGGCGTTCGTTTACGCTTTCAACCGGGAGACCGGTGAGCCGATCTGGCCCATCGAGGAACGGCCCGTACCTCAATCCCGGGTACCCGGTGAGCAGCTCTCTCGAACGCAACCGTTCCCGACCAAACCGGCGCCGTTCGACATCCAGGGGAGAACTGAGGAACAGCTCATCGAATATACGCCCGAGATCAAACGCAGGGCGATGGAAGTGGCGCTTGACAACAACCTGTTTGTCCCCCTGTTCAGCCCGCCGACCTATGTCGGCGACCCGGAACTGCTGGTGCCGGCCCGGGCGTGTCCGGGCGGGGGCGGCGGCGCGAACATTACGGGACCGCCTGTCGCCGATCCGGTGGCGGGCGTGATCTTCATCAACTCCCAAAGCGCATGCTCCACGATCCATCTCGCACCGGCGTCGGACTCCCCATTGGACGGACCCGCGCAGACGGGTACCACCCACTCCGACTACTCGAGAGCGATCGACGTGGAAGCCCCGCCCAGCACGGATACCCTCGATGGGCTCTCAATCTGGAGGGGACCGGTCGGGCGGATCACGGCAATCGATATGAATACAGGGGAACACCTCTGGGTGATCCCTCACGGGGATGCGCCTCGAGAGCAACAGGAGCTGATCCGGAATCACCCGTTGCTCCAGGGGATCGAAGGTGTTCCGACGAATCCCGGCCGCCTCGGCCAGGCCGCGATGTTGACGACGCCTACGCTGCTCCTGGCTTCAGGTCAGACAAGCGATGGCACGCCGCACCTGTTCGCAATCGACAAGCAGACCGGTGAGCGTGTCGGGGCTGTGGAGATACCGGACGTTTCCCGGTACGGCATGTCGAGTTGGGTCCACGAAGGAAGACAGTACGTCATCGTTCAGCTCGAAGACGGTCTGGCGGCGATGGCGTTGCGCTGATTCAATCGGGGGCGGAGAACATTCAGAAACCAACGGGGATTCTCAGAACTGGATGTCGGTCACGCTGGTGGCTCCGCCCCCCCGCCGTGCACCGACTCCGACCGGACCGGAGACATGAAGGAGAAGAAAAATGAGTGACATACGATGGTTGTTCCTCAGTCGATGCGGCCTGGCGCTCGTTGCCACGGCATACATGATGCTCGCCGCGTGCGCTGGCACCCCCCCGCCTGAGCCGGAGATGGGAACAGCCGCCGGGTCGACCGCGACCTCGAGTGAATTCGTCGACCGGCAGCTGCCGAACCCCACCGGTGAAGTGATGCTGAACTGGGCACCGCTTCCGGATGGACGGGAGTGGGGATCGACGGCCGGCATCGATATCGGTCCCGATGGGCATATCTGGACCTACGACCGTTGCGGCGGGCTGGCGCTGGCAGGGGGTTGCGAGGAGAATCCCGATCGGGATCCGATCTTCAAGTTCAACAAGGACACCGGCGAGATGATGACGAGCTTTGGCGCGGGGCTGTTCGTGCTCCCGCATGGGCTCCACGTCGATGCGGAGGGCAACGTCTGGGCTACCGACTCCCAGGGCAACGAGGCCGGGACGAAGGGGCATCAGGTCATCAAGTTCAGCCCGGACGGCGAGGAGCTCCTGCGCTTGGGGACCCCCGGACAACCGGGCAGCGGTCCGGGTCAGCTTAACGAGCCGTGCGACGTGATCACTGCGCCGAACGGTGACATCTTCGTCGCCGACGGACACAGCGGCCAGAGTCCGGATCCGCCTCCGGGCGCCACGGGGCGCATCCTGAAATTTGACAGGGAGGGCAACTTCATCACCTCGTGGGGCGAGCTCGGTTTCAGACCAGGCCAGTTCCGCACGCCGCACGCGCTGGAGTTCGACTCCGAGGGCCGTCTGTATGTGGCCGACCGCGGCAATCATCGGATTCAAATCTTCAGCCAGGACGGCGAGCTGCTCGACACGTATTTGCACTACAGCCGGGTCAGCGGGCTGTTCATCACTGACGACGACACGCTCTACGCAATTGATTCGGAATCCGACGCCCAGCGCCATCCGGGATGGCGCACCGGGGTGCGGATCGGTCCCGCGGGCGAGGACCGAGTGACGGCCTTCGTGCCGCCACACGCCCACGACACACGCGTGTTGCAGGGCGTGGCCGGCGAAGGCGTGGCGGTTGACGCCGACGGCAACATCTACGCCGCAGAAGGCCCCGGATCGCGTCCGGTCGCCGGCGGTGGCATCACGAAGTACGTGGCCCGGTAGGCCACGCACGCACTCCCTGAGCCGAGACGGCATTCGCGAACGGGTCCGCATCGAACCCAGACGAGACTTCAAAGCAGGCAAATGAAAGCGGCGACCCTCGACGGGGGTCTCCGTGCACCACATGAATCTCACTGCCCGTGGGCGGCGAGTGGAACCTGGACTACCTGTTCGAGCGTATCCTGGTGGAAACTGAAGTCGCGCCCGACCCAGACGCCGTGGAATGGTTCAATCCCGCTCTCAGTCCAGGGGAGCGACGTAAGGTGGTCACCGGCTTGCCGGGAAAGCCACGCATCGTCTGGACGCTGGACGCGACAACTCTTATGTCGGGGCAGGGCCCAGTGTCGGCTAGAAAGGGCCCGACTCCCACGGTCCCCAGATTGCCACCGTCTGTCCAGTCTCCTGAATGTTGAGAAACAACGTCTGCCCATCCGGGCTGAACGTGGCTCCGGCGAGCTCGGAGTCGTTCGCGATATTCTGGGCGAAGTCGAAGATCTCGCCCTCCCGGGTCAGGCCACGGAGGAAGCACGAGCCGGGCCCGTCTTCGCATATCACCAATGCCCCCTTGGGCGTGGTGCAAATGTTGTCCGGGCGCTTGAGAACGTCCGGTCCCGGAGACTCGAACACAAGCGTGAGGTCTCCGCCGTCCGAGGCCGGACGGTGGCGCCAGATTTGGCCCTCTTCGGCATCGCCCCCGTTGGTGCAGGCGAAGTAGATAGCGCCGTCCTCATACCAGCAGCCTTCGATGCTTGCGAACCGCGCCCCACCCTGATCCCATCCTTGCTGGACGACAGCGGTCACCGCGACGGCCTCCCCTGCAGGGTCCGGGTCCCGGATGTTCACCCAGTCGACGGGGAGCACAGCGCCCGGAGTCTGCCCGGTTCCCGTGTCGTACTGCGGTTGATCCCGAACGGCCAGCATCTGCAAACGGCCGCTCGTAAGATCAGGACGCTCTCCCGGTTGGTAAGGCCCCTCCGGAACGAAGCGATAGAAGCCGGCCTGTCTTTGATCTTCGGTTTCGTAGACGATCCCCGTCGCGGGATCGACCGCCACGGCCTCGTGGACGAACCGCCCCAGGGCGAGGAGCGGTACCGCCGACACGTCCTCTTCGGCGGACACCGGGACGTCGAAGACATAGCCGTGCGGTTGCTGATAGCCTTGCCGCTGATCGCCGAAGTGCTCCTCGCAGGTAAGCCATGACTGCCACGGCGTGGGGCCGCCGGCGCAGTTTCGCATGCTTCCGGAGAGGCTCGCGAAGTCACGAACGACTTCTCGCGTCACGGGGTCGATCTCGAGCGAGGTTGTTCCCCCGCCCGCCAACGGGTCGTATGCCCGTCCGCGGTTGCCGAATGCGGCTCCACTCTGCGGCTCATTGTTCACCTCGTGGTTGCGGATAAGACGAACGTTGCCGTTGGGAAGCGGGAAGGCCGCCATGCCGTCATGCAATCGTGGCGTTGGCCGGCCGTCCGACATAGTTGACCCCTCAACTCCGAACACTCGATACTGGAAACCTGTGGGTAGTGCCAGCTCAGGACCGGCGTGCTGGAGCGGGCCGTAGCCCCGAGGGGCGCTCCTGGGCAGCCGAATGGCTGGCCGACGCACACAGGATACCAACTGTAGCGCCCCGAACGCCGAGAGGCCACCACCGACCACGCGGGCCGACTGCGCAAGGAAGACACGACGAGTGATCAAGGCCATGGGAACCTTCCGCCATAGATGGACGTTACAGACAAGCAGAGGTAATAACACCCTCTGCTTGACCTTGCGGGCGGCCCAGAGGGAGCCGTGAAAAACTGGATAAAGAGTACTGAGGGAGGGAGTTAGACGCAAGAAATTCTCAAGTCCTGACAAACGACATTGTTCGACAGTAAGAAACCCCTGCAGTTTGCCCAATTCTCAGCGTCCGGGAAGATGATTTGTCAGGACTTGACCTCGAAATTTATGGGACCGGCACTCGTTCGGTCAGTTCTTCAAGCCAGTTGAGGACGATGTTAATTAGGTCTGGCTCTGCCTCGCTGGCTGTGATCTCGGCGTCCCGGGCCATCACGAATCGTTCGCCGTTCGCTGTCACATCGTGGAGGGCACCCCACACCGAGCGATCGTGCCTTCGGCTAATCATGACACCACACGCTACGCATTCGACAAACCGGTTCCGTCACAGCAAGCCGAAATTCAGTAGGTTTTAAAATAGAGGGATCGATGAATGTGGAGATCATAATTACTGACAAACCGATCGGTGAGGATGGATACTTCATGGGATGGCCCTACCGAAGGGCATGGACCGACAACTTTATCGGGCGGACTGGCGTGCAAGCCGAAGGAGTTCCGTATGGAAAATGAAGAAATCCAAGGCGAGGGGAAACGCCTTGAGGCGAAAGACCTTTCTCCGGAAGTCATGAAGTTCGTCGACAATTACATTCACGGCTTCATTGATCGCCGCGCGTTTCTTGACGGCGTAGGGAAGCTGGCGTTGGCCGGTTTGACCGCTCTAGCGATACTCGATGCGCTTACCCCAAACTATGCTGCGGGTCAAATTACCGCGGCAAACGACCCGCGAGTTTGGACCGAGTATTTGCAGTTTGCTTCCCCCGAGGGCCACAGGGGGATGGGCGGGTATTTCGCAAGACCTGCAGATGCTCCGGGCCCGCTGCCGGGCGTCGTCTGTATCCATGGCGGCCAAGGCCTCTACGCGCATCACGAAGACATCGCCCGACGCGCAGCACTCGAGGGTTTCGTGGCCTTCGCACCGGACGCGATAGCTCCACTTGGGGGACATCCCGGTACGCGTGAGGGAGCGCAGGCGCTGATGGCTCAGTTGGATCCCGATAAGAGAACCGAGGACTTCATCGCCGCCGTGAATTTCTTAAGGAATCATTCGGCGACGACTAATAGAATCGGAGTCGTGGGCTTCTGTTGGGGCGGAGGCATGGTGAACAGTCTCGCTGTACGGATGCCGGACCTCGATGCGGCCGTGTCTTACTATGGCGTGCAGCCCGAGGCGACAGAGGTTTCGAAGATCAGAACTCCCTTGTTGCTTCACTATGCCGGACTGGATGAACGTGTAAACGCGGGATGGCCGATGTACGAGGCTGCTCTCCGAGCGGCGGGAACAGACTACAGGGCCTACATGTATGAAGGTGCCCAACATAACTTCAACGGCGATACGGACGACCTCCGCTACAACAAGGCGGCGGCGGATCTCGCCTGGCAACGCACGATGGACTTCTTCAACGAGCACCTGCGCTAAGATTCTCGGCCATGACTTCGCTACTATCGTTACTGGCCAAACGGCCGTGAATTCGGCCGGGCGGCTCAATGTGGGCAATGACTGAGAAAGATCACTTGATCTTGACCGCGACGGAGGCGAAAGCTTCTAGGTAGTCGCTCTGTTCGGGCATTAGTGTTCCTATTCCGTCTAACTACGACATCTGGAACTCGATGACAACGTAGAAGATGTAATGTGTCAAAGGAACGGTTCTATGGACGTATAGTCGGTTTACGGGGAAGTGGTGAGTTCAATTCTCAACTTCCGACAAGATGATTTATCAGGACTTGACCTCGAAAATCAGGGAACCGGAACCCTCTCCTTCAGTTCTTCAAACCATTTCAGGACGATGTTGATGCGTGGGACAGACCGCGACTTAACCAGATCGTCTGCACTTCGAAGAACGAATTGCTACTAAGGGAACTGATGCATCAGATTATCCTGCTTCCGATGGCTGGGAATCGCACGCAGAAACGACACCCAGCCGAAGGAGATACAGGGTTGTGGGAGATCTCAGCGCCAGTTATTCTTAGTCACCGTTGATGCGCCGCGTCTTCGCGATTGATGTCCTGGAATGTCCCCAATGCCATGGCCCGATGAAGATTCTCGCAGCGATTCAGTCGCCGGAAGCGGTCAGGAAGATCCTGGACTGTCTCGGTCTGCCTTCCCGCGCGCCTCCCATTGCGCAGGCCGAATCCGGGGACGACCCACAATTGGAATGGGCATGAAACGCTGAACCGGAATCGTCTCGATGGAATTCGTGTGTCTATACCTCCGATAGGGATCGCCCCGACTTGACCCCCATCGCGAGTCATTTTTCCGCTTTGACTCTTCAGGTCACGTCGCCGACCGGATTCGCGTGACCTTGGCCTCGGAATCGGTGCATATTTTCCCGATCATCATCGCGACGAGGCCTCTTATTTCGCCTATACTCATCTCCTCGGCGGTTCGAATTCATTGCGAGCGGGTCCAGTGGAGCAGCGAAGATTACGACACAACGCTGACGCAGGTTCGTTCAGTTCCGTTGTGATACAATCCCGTCAATTTCAACACCAATCGAATCCCAATATCCTACCGAAGGAGGATTGAGTATGCTTGGGAAGTACGGTTTGGCACTAGCGCTCTGTGGCTTCTTACTTCTGGCGGATTGGGTCGTGACCGATGCAAATGCCCAGGAAACCGTCACCGCAGGCGATTCTCATGTGGCGACAGCCATGGCTGCAGCGCACCGTCCGGGACATGATTTCTCCGGGCTTTTCGATCAACTCTGCGGCGAGCGTCCCCCGCGCCGTAGGATGGTCACGGACGGGGTGTTGGTCAATGACCCGGACACTCGAGGCGGCGTATCGGTTGCCGACGCTCCGCCGGGCGAGGCATGGTTCCAAGGCGTTTTCGGCCACCACAATACGAACCTCGTCTTTAACGGAACTCCCCCGCGCGGGGCATGGTACCAAGAGCCCGTGAAGGTGTTCGACAACTTGTATTACGTCGGGGACAATCACCATTCGATGTGGGCAGTGACCACATCCGAGGGGATCATCCTGCACGATACGGCTTTCGAATACATGGTTGAAGCGCAAATCATCGACGGGTTGCGCGCGTTCGGTCTCGATCCGGCGGATATCAGGTATGTCATCATCGGCCACGGCCACTCCGACCATTATCGCGGAGCCAGAACCCTCCAGGACCGTTACGGCGCGAGGGTCATCATGGGCGAAAGAGATTGGGAACTGGTCGAGAACTCCAATGCTCCAGAAGAGGTCAAGCCCAGGAGAGACCTGGTGGCCAGCGACGGTATGGAATTGACGCTTGGCGACACGACGCTGACTCTGTATGTGACGCCGGGTCACACCCCCGCCACGATTTCAACGCTGTTTCCGCTCAGGGATGGAGAAAGTCGGCACCTCGGCGCCTTGTGGGGAGGCACCGCCTTTGGATTCGGGCACTACGCGGATCCGTTAGAGGCCGTCAGCATTTACCGGGCGCAGGCGGACCGTTTCCGGGACATCGTGCTGAATGCCCGGGCCGACGTTCATCTATCGAGTCACACGAATTACGACCAAACTCTCGAGAAACTCAAAGCCCTGAGGTTTCGGGGTCCGGGCGATCCGCATCCGTTCGTAAGCAGCGATGCTGTCGAGCGTTATCAGACCGTACTGATCGAATGTGCGGACGCGACGCTGGAGTGGTTGACTGAGGTGGCCCGGCGGGGTCTTTCGCTCAGGCACTCCCCTGAAAGCGGTCTTCGCTAGAAGGAACAAACCGCGCGACGACCTTCGGCGGCACGCGGGTTGACATAACACCCATACGACGACATTGTCAGCGTTGCCATAGTCGTCAGACCCTGCTTATATCGCTTATCCGCACACAGTGCTAGGGTTCCAACAGCCCTTCGAGTTCCGCCTTCATTGTTTCGAAGGCCTCACGTCGTGGGTCTTCCGGATTCGTTTCCAGGTACGCTGTCAGTTGTTCCAGTGCACCCCGGTAATCCCTTTGGGCTACCTGGACGTTGACCAAGATGAGTCTGGCCATATCCATCTCTACATCCAGCTCAAGCGCGCGGTCTAGCATCAGCGCGGCGCGTTCAAACGAGCCCGACCTGTACAGTGCAGTTCCAAGGTAATATCGCGCGGAGGTAGACAACGCCTCCAGTTCGGCTGCGCGCTCCAGCAACTCCACCGCTCTCTCGAGCGTCGAGGCCGCCTCTTCGATCTGTCCCGCATCACCCTGCAGATCGTTCACCTGGAGGTACAGGAAACCGAGGTTGATTAGCGGCAATGCCACGTTTGGGTTCAGCTCCGTCGCGAGCACCAGGGCCCTCTCTGCGTCTCGGTAGCGACCGAGTCGCGTGTATTCGACGCCCAGGGCGTTCTGAGCGTCGTAATAGTCTGGGGCGAGCTCTACCGCTTTTTCGAGGTGTTCGGCCGCGTTCTCGTAATTTCCTTTTTCAGACTCGTCTGCCGCCTCCCTGAATTCTTCGATCGCTTCTGCAGGAATGTCGGCGAGCAACTGGCGCAAGTCCACCGCGCTCGGATCAACCCCGTCGCGCCGAACGGCGACGACATTCGATCGCTCCAGGAAAACCGTCGTGGGGAAGGCTTCCTGGCCTTGCCTCCGGGTCACCTCCATTTCCACGCGCTGCCGGACCGGCTCGAACCCGTCCACTTCAATCACGAAGAAGAGAGAGGAACCGGAATTGAAAGGTGACAAGAAGCTAAAATCTCCCGCCCCGTCCGTATAGGCCCTTTCCAACACACGGGATGACACATCTTCGAGGCGGACTTCAATGGGATGGACCTCAAACTGAGGTGCGTTCGTAACCACCCGCCCTCGTAGCGGAGGCGGCGTCGAAGTCGAGGGTGCCCCTCCTCGTCCACCAGGCTGCTGGGGTCCCTGGCCTCCTATCTCGCCCGAGGCCAAACCGGCCGAAACCGCCCACGCCACACATATCAGCAACGTTCTTTTCAGCATAGCCACCACCCCAACTCTCGGTTTACATTCTAAAAGTCGATGGGCACCATTCGCTTCCAGTACTCCCAGAAGCGCGCGGCACGATCCGCATCCTGTGTGAACTCTTCAGGCAGGGCCTTGATGGCAACCTGTTGCCCCAACGTCTCGTCCTTAGCCTGGTACACCTCGCCCATCCCCCCTTACCGATGAGGGACGAAATCGTGTAGTGGCCGAGTTTGGTACCGGATTCCATCGTTTTAGTGCATGAGCGAACGGAACTTCAAAACTTTGGCAAGTCTATCTATCTAGGGGGGTTACCGCCTAGAAAAATCTCAGGGCATGTTAAACGACGTTCTCGTCAGTTGAGAAATAGGCCAAATATCGGGGGTTTTGGGGATTTTTTCAACTTCCGCGAAGATGATTTATCAGGACTTGAACCGTCATCTCTCTCCGATAACTTCCCCGAAGCCGACTTCTCGGTCGTTAATGCTGCCGATTCCTAAACGCTAGACGACTAGGCAGGACCTATCCAAGACCAGGGATCCCGATCGGCGAAACCACCGATCCATCGTTGGAAGATTCATTCCTCGGCGTCTCCTGATCCTTCGGACCTCGAGCGCGGTTTGGCACCACCTTTGCCAGAATGGTCTTGAGGGCTGTCTTGTCTCCTCGCAACCACCCGTTGAACGGCGCTCTCTTCATCCCAGACTTCGCTCTCGAGAATCTCGAAACCGTTGCTGGACACGAGTGACTCCAACGCAGCGAAAGTGATCCTGCGAATCGGCGGTGCAAAGCCAATCAACTGAGCAACCCGCAGTAACGTCCTGACAAGCCAATTCCGCTCACCGAGGCACGGAGTCTGTGAAACCAACAGTCCTCCTGGCTCAAGCACGGCATGTAGTCGAGCCAACACGCCGTCGAGATCGTCCAGTAGATGAAACACGTTGAAAGCAGTAACAGCCGACAAGGATCTTCCTGCCAGCCTTTGGTCAAATGCATTGGCTTGGCAGAATTCGACGTTACGAACGTTACGAGCGCGGGCCTTCTGAGTTGCCAACTCAATCATCTTCGTCGACACATCGATACCGTGCAACCGCTGCACATGGCGTGCGATGTCGAGGCCTATCTCCCCAGATCCACAACCAAGATCGAGCACTACATCCGAGTTGGTCAGCAGTGCCGTGGTATGCGTGATGGTTCTTGTGTAGAGTGAATCATGAGTGCGGATATCCTCATCGTACTTTTCCGCCCTCCCATCCCAAAACGTTGCTTGTTGCATCTGAATCCTCCCTTCGTCGCTCGGATCTGACTGCATTGAGTGTCTAGGGCAGAAGCTTCGCCAGGCTGTCGAGGATCAAGTCGAGGCCGAAGTCGAACTCCAACTCGTTCGCCACGGCGTCCTTCCCGGCAGCCTTGCTGGTACGGCCTGTCGTGATGAATTCCATCATCTCGGTGAGGTACGGATACTCGTCGGGCTCAACGTACAATCGCAGAGTGGCCGCCACGTCGCGCTGTTCTTCAGCGGTGAAAGGCCGGCTAGCCTCATGGAGCGTGAAGCCATACACGTAACTGTCGATGATGAGTTGCGCTCTGTAGGCAAGGTCGATCGAAAAGCCGGCTCGTCGAAACGTACCGATTGTGGCGTCGGCGTATCGGACCCTCACGGGACTAGGCGTCACTCGTGACTCGATAAGAGCTGGCGCCCATGGGTGGCGAAGCAGTACTTCGTGAGCCAACTTTGCCGTCTCACGCAGAGCCACTCTCCAGTCGGCGTCGTCGCTCGGAATTGCAAACTCGCCCACGACAATTTCGACGATGCCGTCCAGGAGATCGTCCTTGTTGGCAACGTGGTTGTAGAGCGACATCGCCTCGACGCCAAGTTCTTGGCCGAGCTTCCGCATGGAAAGTGATTCGATTCCCTTCTCGTCAGCCAAGGAGATGGCGACGCGAAGCACTCGGTCACGGGTCAAGGAAGTGCGGGGCGAAGTCATGGGCCATCTCCTGCAGCGCGCTTCGAATGGCACAGCGCGCTTGTTGGACCCGACGATTGCGGTCGGGTTCTTTATGCTTTCTCCTCCGGGGATTCACAAGGCGTATAACCACCGGGCAACTTACAGTGTAAGCTTACGATGTAAGTTTCGTCAAGGACAAAGCAGAAAGGGGAGATCAATTCGTCGGAGGCGGGCGATCGTCGAAGGATGCCCACGGTTGGGGACCGATAAACGGCGTTTCGTTTACCGATCCAATCTCAACGCCCCAGGTTGACGACTAGCCATTCGCTGATGCGCAGACGGTCCCCGCTCACGAGATCTGGACCATCGTCTTGCCAAAGTTTTCGCCCCGCAGCATGCCGATGAAGGCGTCCACGGAGCTGTCCAGCCCGTGGGTGACGCTCTCGCGATACTTGAGCTTGCCCTCTTTGATCCAGCCCGACATGGTTCGCAACGCTTCGCCGGCGTTCGGTTGCCGAGCAGCAAGCTCGAAAAAATGGAAGAATCGGAATCCCTCGGTGGAGCCCTCCTCGCTGAGGTCCTTCAGCCCCGCCTCGCGCAGCCGCTTTAGCGGTGTTGCCTGTTGTTGTTCCCAAGGTGTGTCGTTGCGGGGGATGTTGTATTGGCTCACCCATCCGGCCACCGGCACGCGGCAACCTGAGTTCAGTAGCGAGATCACTGCCTCGAGCACTTCGCCGCCAACGTTCTCGAAGTAGACGTCGATGCCGTCGGGCACGGCCGCCGCCAATCCTGTGGGAAGGTCGCCTGCCTTGTAGTCGATGCAAGCGTCGAAGCCGAGCTCATCGACGCAGTAAGCGCACTTCTGAGGCCCGCCCGCGATGCCGACCGCCCGGCAGCCGTGGATTTTCGCCAACTGCCCGACGACCTGTCCGACCGCACCGCTGGCCGCGCTCACGACCACCGTTTCTCCCGCCTTGATGGTGGCCACGTTGAGCAGGCCGGCATACGCAGCGTAGCCGGTCATCCCCAGGATGCCGAGCGCGGTGGACGTTGGGCCGAGCGAGCCATCCCACTTCTCGATGGGCATGGCCTCGTTGCCCCACTGCAGGTCTTCAGGCGTGGCGACACTGTATTCTTGCCACCCGTAGTAACCGACGACGAGATCGCCCTCGTTCCACGCGCGCGCTCGGCTCTCGACCACCTCCGACACGGTGCCACCCACGATGGTGGAGCCCACGCTCCGCTTGTTGTTCATGGGGCCGGAGGCGTCGAGGCCGCGCATGTACGGGTCCAGCGTGAGCCACTTGGTGCGGAGCAGCATCTGGCCCTCGGCAATGGGCGGAACCTCCGCCGTTACCACTTCGAAATCGGAGGGCCTGGGCTCGCCTTCCGGATTCCTCTTAAGCACGATCCAGCGATTGACGCGGCTGCCGCGCCGCGCCAGGCTTTCATCTTGCGTTTTCGCGAGCTCTCGTCGCGTGCGGATACTGGTCACGGTGTTTGCCTCCCTCACGAGTGCAAATGGAAAACCTTGTTCATAATCTTCCACTCCCCGTCGACTTTGAGCAGGGTGAACATGTCCGTGTAGCGGTAGTCGATCCAGTTGTCGAGCTCGAGCCTTACGGTGGCCACGGAGTCTACGATTTCGATGCTGGCGATCCGCGCATGGAGCCTCGTCGCTGGATCGTTCTCGTCAACCCAGTCAAAAAGCCGCTGGATAGGGCCGGCGAACAAGTCGGCCCCGGCATAACCGAAGATCGTCGCATCTTCGTGGAAGGCGGGTTTCATATCGTCGCCTTTGCCTGATTTTGCGCCATCGATGTAGTGTTGGACGACCTTGGCAATCAGGTCCTGCTCGCTTACCTTGGTAGGTGCGTTAGTCATGGGGTTCACTCCTTATTTAGTGTCAGTAGTGTCCCAACGTTAGTTGAATAGATTCAGTTGTTTGGAGTTCTCCGAGTCTGAATCTTGATAGTCGAGGGCGGAAAGGGCCTTTAAAAGGGGCGTTTTTTCGAAAACGGTGACGCTGACGATCTGGAGAATTCGGTAGAGACTGGCGTTGACATTGAGCCGTTTTTTCACGATGGCAACAAGCAAATAGACCGAGATGGCGGTCCAGATTTGAGTCTTCAGCGCATTGGGGGTTGTGCCGTAGAACGCCTTGATGCGTAGGTGCTGTTTGATCCACTTGAAGAACAGTTCGACCTGCCAGCGGCAGCGATAGAGTTGGGCAATGGTCGCCGCTGGCAGCGCGAAATTGTTGGTCAGGAAGACGAGGTACTTGTTGTGCTCTCGATCGAGAAAGCGAATGCGGCGGAGTTTTTCTGGATAGCGCTTGCGAGAGTAAAAGCCGCGTAGGCTGATGATCTGATCGCTGAGGACTCCGGTGGACTTGTCCACATCGAGTGAATAAAGACGATTGAAGACGAAATTCTTTTTCGCGCGTGTCACGAAGAACGCCGCCGCGACACTGATTTTGTACAGGCGCCGGAAATCCAGATAACCGCGATCCATGATGTAGAAGGCTCCGGGCTCGAAGGCGAGTTGATCCAGAAGATGGAGGTCGTGAACTTTGCCGTGTGTAATCAGGATAAAGGAAGGAATATTGCCGCGCAGATCCAGAACCGTGTGCAGTTTGACAGCTCCCTTGTGCTTGCGGAAGCGTGCCCACGGGAACAGGGAAAGACACAGATCGATCGTTGTGGCATCGAGTGCGTAAACCGTCTGCTTGAGGTCGACACCGAAACTGTCGCCAACATAGAGCTCGCGAGCCATGGAGATCAGCGTCTGGGCGAAGTCGGCATAGATACGCCAATCGCGCACCTGATTCGCATTCGCAAGGGTGTTGCGGGAGACGCGGCTGCGAATGCCCATGTGATAAAGCTTCGTGCCAGCCGAACGCAGACAGGCTTCGATATCGCGCAGACTCTCCCGGTAGGTCAATTGCGCGAACGCCATGCACAGAAACTGATCCCAGCAGGAAAAACGTTGGAGTTTGTAGTTGCCACGGTAGCGATCGACGCATCGACGAAAGTCTTGACGGGGAAGAAAGTCCATCAGCTGAGAGAAGATCGTCTTGCCGGAATTCATAGGCCGCCTCCTGCCGCAAAGTCGCGGAAGGATGCCGCCAGTACGCAATCAAATTCAAATCGATTTTGGCTCTCAGCCGATCTAACATGACCATTCTCAATAACCTGTGGGCGACGCCCATCTAAACGTTGGGACACTACTGATTTAGTGTTGCAAACATTTTGTTGTGCGATAGCAGTCATCGCATCTAGACCTGAATCATTCCGCCGTCGGTGACGAGTTCGGCCCCGGCGAAGTAGCTCGCGTCGTCGGAGCCCCCAACCACCTTAGGCAGTCAGTATTTCAACCGCAGCATCAACATTGACCGGTTGACGGATGAAGTTGTGAACAGGCGAGTACTTGAACAAGTCTTTCAGAACCTTGTTGCATGGATCATCCCGAAGGATGCCTTATCATCGTGTTTTTCAATACAGGGGATAACCTAGATGCCACATAAGTTCAACGCAGCCCGACGGCACAAGTTTGATAAGGCGCAGTATCGGGTGATCAACTGGGCGGAATATAACGAGAGCCTGCGCCAGCGGGGTGATCTGACGATCTGGGTCAGTGAGGAGGCTCAAAGTGTGTGGAGCGCGCCGCGCCGCACGTCACGGGGTGGCCAGCGGAGATACTCGGATCTGGCGATCGAGACATGCCTGACGCTGCGCACGGCGTATCGGCTTGGGTTGCGGCAAACGCAGGGACTTATGGGTTCCATCGGCACGCTCATGGGGCTGGATATACGGGTGCCGGACTTCTCCACACTGTCGCGTCGTGCAAACGGCTTGAGCATCGCTCAGGTGATGATGCAAGCCGGATCTGTGCCTGTCCATCTGGTGGTGGACAGTACCGGCCTCAAGATCTTCGGCGAAGGGGAATGGCTCGCGCAGAAGCATAAAATCAAGGGAATACGCCGCCGCTGGCGCAAACTCCACCTCGGACTGGACCTGGCCAGCGGTGCGATTGTTTGCGCCAATCTGACTCACGATGACGTTGGAGACAGCACTGCATTACCCGGGCTCCTGGATCAACTCGATGCCCCGGTCGCGGGCTTTCTGGCTGACGGCGCCTATGATGGAGCGTCTACACGAGATCTGCTGAGGGAACGGTATGGGGAGACCCTGGATGTGGTTATACCGCCGCCAAAGAACGCAGCGATCCGACCGCAATCGGCGCGGGATCCAACCGTTCGGGATCGCCATATTGCTCAGATCCGCAGCAACGGCCGCATGGCCTGGCAAGTGGCCACAGGGTACAACCAGCGCAGCCGGATAGAAACGCAGATCGGCCGTTGGAAGGGTGTCATCGGCCGCAGACTCCAATCCCGCAGCTTCTCCAGGCAGATCACGGAGATCCAACTCGGCCAAAAAGTCCTGAACACAATGACCGCACTCGGACGGCCTGTGTTCGAGCGTATCGCCTGACGCTACCGCTTGGGAAAGGGCGAATTCCATCTCCGCCCCGATCCATGCAACAACGCTGTGTCATAACCAGGGGCATTGTCAACTTGGTTGCCAAACGGCCAAACCAATGCACTGCGGTCACCGGTTGATCAACCTACCGTGACCACATTCCAAGTCGCGAAAGAACGTTCTCGGAGCATCCGGTGATGAGCCGATTTCAGCCGATGTCGTCCCAGTCGGAAAAGATTCAGAACGACACCATGCACGGAAAGGAAGAGTTGAGATTGTTGTGGGGACTTGAACCGTCTCATCTGTCGTTCTCGCTGCCGGGTTGGCTGGTGTGAGACTTCCGCTCGATTGTTCGCGTATCGTCCGGTGTCATGGTTCACCGAAGGCATGATCGTCCGCAGCGCCGCACCGTAGCTCTTTAATTTGTCCGTGACCAGGCGAAACGGAACTTTCCCTCGTCCCTTCAAGAGCTTGCGAAAGAAGCGCTCTGCTGCCCGACGGTTCCGCCGGGACTGAACGAGGATATCGATCACGTCGCCGTCTTGATCGACGGCCCGCCACAGATATTGCCGTTCACCGTTGATCGTCACGAAAACCTCGTCGAGGAACCACGTATCTCCGAGTCGACCTTGTTGTCGCTTCAGGCGCTTGACATAGTCGAGCCCGAACTTCGCACACCACCGCCGAATCGTTTCGTACGACACGATGATCCCTCGTTCGGCGAGCAGATCCTCGACATCTCGGAGGCTGATACCGAATGTGTAGTAGAGCCAGACTGCATGGCTAATGATTTCGTGTGGATAGCGGTGTCCGTGGTAGCGGGAGCGAGTGCTTCTCATCCTGTCAGTCTGCAGGCATCGAGCCAAATTGACAATACCCTGGGCTGGTCAAGAGCTTACAAAACGCCATGCCCTCGGCCCGAAAATCCTCGGCGTACTTTGCTCTGCCCGTGACCTTTCCTTGCACGTCCGGAGGGGTGAAATCCTTACCTAAGAGCTCGTATGCCATTTCTTGTTCTCCTCCTAACCCGCTTCGGCGGGCTAGCGGTAGTTTACTAGGATTTGCGCAAGATTTGATCCGCAGAAGCACTTAGGGCGATATCACGTGTGGGTGGCCTGTATCGGCAAGCAAAAAATCAACCTCAGCATTGAATTTGCGGTCCAATCCGTAGCCGAGTCAGGTAAAATCGACTCAGAAACGGAACTGCCCGTCATTGAGGAATCATGAGGCTCGTTATCGCCCCGCGCGGAGTCCCGCTGCCGCGTAACTTCGCGAGGGTCGCCAAACATAAACTCCTTGGCGCGGCCGTCGCGGGCACTCTCGTTCTCGGCATACCGCTCGCCGGGGCCCAGGAGCAGCCGCCTCCGGCCCTGTCGGGCATGTGGAGCACGACCACAACCTCTGTCGAGCACCCAGATTGGACCCTCGAGGATCTCTTTGCCTGCAACTGTACCCGGGAAAGCTACGAGTACCTTCGTGAGCTCCTGCTCCCGGAGAACGACCATCTGTCAGCCGCAGAAATCCGGCAAGCCGTCCGCGATCACAACCAACAAGCCATTGCAGCTCTGTTAACCGAAGGAGGTACAGACTACGCGGCAACGTACGACCACGCCGACGATCCCTCTATTCAGTGTGAGTACTTCGGGGCCTTTCGCACCACACTGCACAACGACCCTATCCTGATCGAGCAGAACGACGACCGCATCGTCATCAGGGCAGAAGACATGGCGTCGGACCGGGTCATCTACACGGATGGACGCGGTCATCCACAAGACGCACAACCCAGCCCGCTGGGTCATTCGATTGGTTGGTACGAGGGATCTACGCTGGTGGTGGACACCGTGAATGTCGCGGCTAACGTCGCCGAAGACAACCTGGCTATTCACAACGCCGATAACGCGAGCAGTATTGAGCGCTACACCCTCAGCGAGGATGGCCGCCGACTGCACATGCAGTTCACGCTGATCGATCCGGTCATGTTTCGAGAACCGCTGGTGCTAGAACATACTAGACTCCTTACGCCCGAGGTGGATTTGCTGGATGCCCCTTGCGAGTCGATCTCCGGGCAACGCTGATGTGGAGGACAGTGAGATGATGACAGGCAAAAGCTTGACCTTTGTCTTTGGCGCACTGCTGGTTTCATTGCCCGCCTTCGCCCACCATAACCCCGCGGCACACTACATCGTCGATGAGCGCATGGAAATCGAAGGCGTGGTGACCGAATTTCGAGCGATCAACCCGCATTCGCGGATTTACTTTGACGTGACGAATGAGCAAGGTGAAACAGAATCCTGGATGGCGGAGGGAGACAGCGTCATCAATCTCCGGCGAGCAGGCTGGACGTTGGATCAGTTCAAGCCCGGGGATCGAATCCACATATTGGGCCGCCCGTCACGAGACGGATCGAACATGGTGGAATGGACCTTCATCACGCGGCCTGACGGGAGTGAAGTTGGCGGTGGAAACGGGCAGCTCGGCGAGCGATTGAGAATAATGGAGGCGCGTCTGGCTGAGTATCGCCGGCAGCGCGGACGATAGAATACCCGTAAAATCACGGCAACCGTAATCGCGCCCACCATGCTCCGGGCGGCATACCAACCCGCGCAAGAGCTGCGGTTGCGCGATCAACGGCCGTAGATCTGGATAACTACTACTGGCGCTCCCACTGTCGAGGCCTGTACCATCTGCCCACGGGTACTGCCAATTTAACGAACTCAAGTCATAACGGGGCTGGGTGGCCCAAGGTCAGGCCGCTGTCACCGCTGCCCACACATTGAAAGATCGTTCCCGTAGCATTCGGTGATGAACCGACCTGAGCCGGTGCCGACTCAGCCGGAATAGATTCTGAATCACTCCGTGAACATGTAAGAATCGCTGGGCCTGATCCGGTGATTTGAAGCCTCGCATCTGACGCTCCCGTTGTCGTGTTGGCTGGTGCGATATCTCCGCTCGATTGTTCGCGTATCGGTCCGTGTCATGAGTCACCAAGGGCATGACTTCTCTATGCGCGACACGGTAGCTTCCCAGTTTGTCGGTAACGAGGCGAAACCGTTTACGTCGGTGACTTTTTAGGAGCTTCCGCAAGAATCTCCGCGCCGCCCGCCTCGACGGGCTTGTAGGAGAATGTCGATCACGTCGCCATCCTGATCGACTGCACGCCAAAGATGCTGACGTTCACCGTTGATGGTGACGAAGACCTCGTCCTTATACCATGTGTCGCCGAGACGGCCCTGACGACGTTTCAATCGGCGAGCGTATTGAGCTCCGAATTTGATTGCCCACTGCCGGATCGTTTCATGCGTCACATTGACACCGCGCTCGGCGAGCAAATCCTCTACCTCCCGGAAGCTGAGACTGAATCGATAATACAGCCAGACGGTATGGCTGATGATCGCCGGCGGGAAACGATGCCTGATGTTGCGAGATCGACGCGTTTTCGTTCCGCCATTGTGTAGGCGGGAGTGTTTACCTGACAATACCCCGGCTGCTAGTCCGGGATTTCAAAGTCCCGTGTTTCGGACTGGAAGGCGCTGAGGTCCGCACCAACGAGATACAGGCGTCCCTCGTGGAAGGCCGCGCTGGTGGCCCAGGCGGGTAGATCGTCTGCAACGACAGTCCACGCGTGCCCCTCACGATTCAAGAGGTAACCCGACGGCTGAGCCGGTACCAGCAGAAGCGTTGTCTGAGCGGGCGTACCTGAGACACGTCGGGGAGGGTAGTCCAGGAACCGTTCGTCGGAGTCCTCCAAAACGACATCGGGCATCTGGTCCGGGTCCCAGGCCGAAAGGAGACGTTTCTGCCCGGTCGATCCATCGAACCAGAGGGTCATGTCGTCGACCCCGATCGGTCCAGCTATGGGACAGGCCTCGATCTGCCATATCGGCGGGCTGACCGGTGCCGGCTCTTCAAACTGACCGTCGGACGTGCCGACGACCCTGAAGGGATCACGGTAGCCGCTTGGGGTCGTATTTCTGAAGGCGACCGCAAGACTGCCGTCGGGTTCGATGTTAATGTTGGGCAGACAGCAGCCGCATACGGAACTTTCCTGCGATTCGGTCAGATTCTGTTCAGTGACCATACCTTCTACAATGCGGGCGTAGTAGAGGTCCGCCGGTTCTTCGAGGCCTTCTTCTGCGATCCGCGGATCCAGCCAGACCGCGTGCAGAACACCGTCGGGACCGAAAGCAATATCGGGAAACTCCTGTAACGCATCTCCCTCATCCTGATTCAATCGCACGGACGGAGAGAAGCTCTGTCCTCCGTCGGAAGACGTCGCGACCCGGATGTCGAAGAAGTCGTCTGTCCAGGCGAGGGCGACCGCTCCATCGGGTCCAAAGGCGATGGCGGGCCGCATTTCATCAATTGGAATCGAGTGGAGCGGTACGTCAGCGGCATTCACCTGGATGGGTTCGGAAAGAGTGTTGTCCCGACTCGTGCTGACCAAAAGGTCGAAACCGCGGAAGAAGCCTCCGGGTCTGCGGACCGTCCATGCCATGAGCAGTCCGCCATCTGGCATCGCAACGATCTGAGGCAACTCAAGTTCCCCCAGGTCCGGAATGACGACCGGTTCGGTCCCGACGGGCTCGACCGGCCCTGCACAGCTCACAATGGCGGTGATACAAAACGAAAATAGAAATACTCCGTACGCGGTTCGCTTCATGAGAATTGACGCTCCTGCCCTCGTTCGCATCGAAGGCTATGCATTGTTGTCACCACAACGATATCTCAAGCCGCTGCCCTGAGGCCAGTCTTCGTACACGTGGGTTCGAATCCGGGTAAGGAATTTTCTGACTCCGGCGAACAGGAATGTGCGGAACCTGCACCGAGTTCAGAGCTAAGCCACGGGAACGAACGCTCCCAGGACCCAGGTTGCGATCGCAAAATAGATAGCCAGACCGGCAATGTCGGCCACCGAAGTGATCAGGGGGCTGCTGGCCACCGCGGGGTCGATGCCGGCCCGGGTGAGCAGGAACGGTACGATGACGCCGATGAGGTTGGAGGCGAGAACGATCAGAAACATTGCCACTGCAACCACGGTAGCGACTTCGGCGCCGCCCTGAAACAGGCCGAGCAGCCACGCAGACAGGCTCATGGTTGCCCCGAGGGTTGCGCCAACCGCGATTTCCTTGAGGAGTGTGGGCAGCCAACGGGAGCGGTCAAGGTCTCCCGTCGCCAGCGCCCTCACCACGAGGGTGGCCGACTGTGCTCCCGCGTTACCACCGCTTCCCATCAGCAAGGGTATGAAGAAGGCCAGTGAGATCAGTGCCGCAAGGGTTTCTTCGTACGCAGCGATCACGCCGGCCGCTCCGAGGTTGACCAGGACGAGCGCCAACAGCCACGGAATTCGTTTTCTGAAAAGCGAAAAAATGCCGGCTTCCGAATAGCTGATCTTCAGGGGTTCGACAGCGGCGGATAGCTGGAAGTCCTCGGTCGCTTCTTCTTCAGCGACGTCGAGGACATCGTCTGCCGTCACAATGCCGATCAGAACTCCGTCGGCCCCCACCACCGGGAGCACGAACAGATCGTACTTGCCCATTTTCCTGACGGCTTCCTCACGGTCATCGAACGGGGATAAGCTGATAGCTTCGTGTTCGAGGAGAATCTCTTCCACGGTTTGATCCAGTTCGGCCAGGATCAATCGCGGCAGATCCACCGCGTCGAGAAACTTCCAATGCGCGTCGGTGACGTAGATGGTCGTGACCACTTCGCGATCGCGTCCCCGAACGCGAATGTGCCGCAGAGCCTGCTCGATAGTCCAGTCGGGTCGAATCGCAACGTATTCCGGAGTCATCAGGCGGCCGACGCTTTCATCCGGGTAACTCAGGAGGAGACGGGCAGCCTTGAGGTCGTCGGGGCTCAACAGGTTGAGCAAACGCTGAACGACGCGGTCCGGCAACTCCTCGAACAGGTGTGTTCGATCGTCCGGCTCCAGATTGGTGATCAGCCGCCTGATTTCGTCGGTATTCAGTTCTCCCAGAAGGGCGTTCTGGGCTTCGGAGTCGAGGTGAGAAAATACCTCGCCCGAGAGGTTTCGTGTAAGCACACGAAAGAGCAACAAACGGTCTGGAGTGTCCCGTTCGAGGACGAGTTCAGCAAGCTCGGGAGCCGGCCATTCGGCAACAGCCTCCTTGAGCTCGCTCCAATGTCGACGATCGATCAGTTCCTCGACGTTGACTCTGACATCGGAACTCGTCATGGCACAGCAACCTCAGTGTAAGGGGCACCTGAGTATGGGGCCGGTCGGGTATGAGACGGTCGATCCAAATCTGAATTAAAACAGCAAACCCACGGCTCTCCGTTACGAGGCATTACTGAAGGATGACCTCGAATCCTTCGAATTGAGGGTGTCCAAGATAAGTGCCTTCCGGCGCACGCGCCTGTCCATGAGCTTTCTGAAATGCTTCGGAATTGGTCCAGTCCTCGAATGCCTTCTGGGAATCCCATGTGGAGTGCGAGGCATAGAGGGTGGCGTTCTCGTCCGCCGGTCCTTTCAGGAGGCTGAACTCCCGGAAGCCGGCAACCTTGTCGAGATAGGATTGGCGGTTCTTCCAAAGGTCTTCGAAGTCTTGTTCGTGACCCGCCGCAATCCGGAAACGGTTCATAGCAATAAACATAATGGCTGTCTCCTCAGTAGGTGGGACGGACACTTGAGATTTCGATATATGCCCGGGTTTTCCGATCGGAGTTGATATTTGCAGCGTCCTTCCCCGGAATCGGCAAGCTTCTAGAGGAACACTTTTGAGCCGATCATTCAATCTGTTATGGTAACTTTCTATATCCTTTATTCGTATAGGTTTAGAAAAGGCGGCCAGACGATATTCCTTTTAGGCTCTTTTAACAAACGAGAGTTTCCGGGAGGCGTCAAAGGCTTGGCCTGGACTATCTCAAAGAGGATCTCCCCAAACCATGAAAACGAGCCTGAAAGTCTCAATAAGCCTTCTTCTGGGGGTCGCCGTTATCGCCATCGTGAGCTTCACCATGTTCGGCGAAGGCGACGAAGAGTACGAATTCTTCACCGCCAGCGTGGCGCGGGGCACGATCCAGAACACGGTCAGCGCGACAGGCACAGTCGAGGCCGTTCTTACCGTCCAGGTGGGTTCGCAGGTGTCGGGTCAAATACAGACCTTATACGCCGACTTTAATTCCGTCGTCAGCGCCGGCCAGCTATTGGCCAAACTCGACCCGCGGAACTTCGAGGCCCAGTTGGAGAATTCCAGGGCCAGTCTGGTTTCGACCGAGGCCCGAGTACGCACTGCCGAAGCCGATCTGACCAACGCTCGAGCCAGTCTCGAAAGTTCGTTGGCGAGTCTGGAAGCCTCACGGGTTGAATCCGAAAGAGCTGCAATTCTCTACGGGCGTTCGGAAGAACTGGCCGAAACCGACTTGCTTTCGCAGACCGACCTTGAAAATTCCCGGGCCACGGCCCAAGCTGCAGCGGCGCGTCTGGCTCAAGCCGAGGCGGCCATCGAGCAGGCAGAAGCCCAGATAATCTCGCGCCAGGCAGGCCTGGAACAGGCTCTCGCACAGGTCGTTCAGTCTGAAGCCGACGTGAACCGTGCCGAGATCAATCTGGAGTACACCGACATCACCTCGCCGGTTGACGGTGTCGTCATATCTCGAGAAGTCGACGTGGGACAGACTGTGGCAGCTAGCATGTCGGCGCCGACGCTTTTCATGATTGCAAACGACCTGGGCCGGATGCGGGTCAACGCCAGCATCGACGAAGCCGATATCGGGAAACTGGCCCAGAGTAACGGTGTGCAATTCACCGTCGATGCGTTTCCAGACGAGCGATTTCGTGGGCAGATCGAGGAGATCCGTCTCAATCCTCAGACCGTTCAGAATGTGGTGACCTACGACGTCATCGTGGGTGTTTCCAACCAGGATTTGAAGTTGAAGCCGGGTATGACGGCGAATATTAGTGTGACCGTTGACCGCCGCGATGAGGCCCTGGGCATTCCCAATGCGGCATTGCGTTACAACCCGCCTGATGCTGATCCCGCCGAACTGCGACAGACCGGTGGTGGCCCGGGTGGTGGTATTGATGTTGTGGCGAACCTAGGTACGGCGCCAGAAGTCAGTCCAACGGAAGCGGCTCCGGCCCCGGGGCCAGCTATACCGGGCAGGGGGCTGGGTTTCCAGGGAAACGGCGGTCGTGGCGAAGGGCGTGGTGATCGACGTAGCGGCGGATTTCCCGACGGTGGCGATGGACGTAGGGGTGGTTTTCCGGGCGGCGGTCCTTCTCCGGCAGTTGCAGGCGATGCCGCGGCTGCGGCTCCGGGTCAGCTCTGGGATGTCGGCGAGAAAATTCAATTCCGGGAAGTCGCGCCGAGTCCCCCACGCCCAGGTCGCGTGTGGGTTTTGAGTGCTGCCGGCGTTCCCCAGATGCGCAACGTCTTGTTGGGAATCACCGATGGCTCCCGTACGGAAGTCGTTGCGGGCGAACTCGCAGAAGGCGACGCCCTGATCATCGGTGATTCCTCTCAAGGGGCGGATCCAGTCGATCGGCCCAGGGTCGGAGGATTTGGTAGATTCCCGGGCGGTGGTTTTGGCGGCGGAAGAGGCTTCCGTTAAGTGTCGTCCGTATCGGAACCGACAGTGACGAAGGACTCCTTAGCGGTGAGGACTCCGACTCACGCCGTTATCCGTCTGGATCACGTCCACAAGGTCTATACGATGGGCGACATCGAGGTCCATGCCTTGCGTGGCGTGTCTCTGGCGGTAGGCGGTGGAGAGTTCGTCGCGATCATGGGACCGTCGGGTTCGGGCAAATCCACGATGATGAACATCATCGGGTGTCTGGATCATGCTACGCGGGGATCCTACATGATCGATGGCCTGGACGTCGCCGAAGTTTCCAAGGCCAATCTGGCGGACATCCGGAACCAGAAGGTGGGTTTCATTTTCCAGAGCTTCAATCTGGTGTCCCGGACTTCGGCGATTGAGAACGTCGAACTGCCGCTGATCTATGCAGGCGTGGGGGCGCGAGAGCGGACTGAGCGCGCTCGAGAGGCTCTTCGAATCGTCGGTCTTTCAGACAAAGAAAAGAATCTGCCCAGCCAGCTCTCCGGAGGCCAGCAACAGCGTGTGGCAATTGCACGCGCTCTGGTAAACAATCCTGCGATCATCCTCGCAGACGAGCCGACGGGTGCCTTGGACACGCGGACTTCGGTCGAGTTAATGGCGGTGTTTCAGCAGCTGAACGATGAGCGAGGTATGACGATCATCGTGGTGACTCACGAGACCGATATCGCCGACTATGCGAAGCGCGTGATCTTGTTCCAGGACGGTCGGGTACGTAAGGATTATCCGGTAGAAAATCGCCGCAATGCGCGGGAGGCGTTGCTCCAGCTTCCGGAGGACGAGGAGGACTTCGAAGAATGAGATCGATGGCGATACTTCGAATCGCTTTCTGGGCTTTGGGACGCAACAAGATGCGTTCGGCCCTCACCATGCTCGGCATAATTATCGGCGTCGGAGCGGTAATCGCTATGGTATCGATCGGGCAGGGTGCCCAAGCGATGGTCCAGGATCAGATGCAGAGTATGGGGACCAACGTCATGTACGTGTTTCCCAGTGGCAATCGTGGGGCCGGGGGCGCCCGGCTGAGTACCGGCCAGGGTGGAGGACTGACCGCAGCTGACGTCAACGCGATTTTGGGAGAGATCCCGATTGTTCAAGCGGCAACACCCATCGTCAATGCGAATGGCCAGTTGGTTTTTGGAAACCAGAACTGGTATGCCCAGGTTAGGGGTACAAACGAGCAGTACGCGGAGATCCGCGATTGGGAAGTTGCCGATGGGGAGTTCTTCACTGAACTCGACATCGTTTCGGCCTCCCGTGTCATTGTCATCGGGAAGTCCGTTGCCGACGCTCTCTTTGAAGGGGTGACTCCGATCGGGCAGACCGTGCGCCTGAGGAATCTTCCGTTCCGCGTGATCGGAGTGCTTGAAGAACGCGGTCAGACCGGGATGGGGCAGGACCAGGACGATACGGTTTTGATGCCTTACACCGCAGCCCAAAAGAAACTGCTGGGTCAGTCAATCCCCCGGATCAACCAGATAATGCTCCGGACCGTCAGTCAGAGCGCGACACTCGTCGCCGATACTTTGATCACTGATCTACTCCGGCAACGCCACAACATCGGGCAGGGGCAAGAAGACGATTTCAGAATCGGCAATTTGACTGAAATCGCGGACGCGGCTGAACAAACCACTTTAGTCATGACCTTGTTGCTGGGAAGTATTGCTGCGATTTCCCTCCTTGTTGGAGGGATCGGGATTATGAACATCATGCTGGTTTCCGTCACCGAGCGAACCCGGGAGATCGGCATCCGAATGGCTGTCGGCTCACGACCGGGATACATCCGTCTTCAGTTTCTGGCCGAGTCCATCATTCTCAGCATGGCCGGCGGTCTGATTGGTGTCGTGCTGGGAAGTGGCTTGTCTTACGCCGTAGGCGAATTCCTCGGATGGTCGACGCTCGTGTCTGTAGCTTCCGTATCGATTTCGTTTGGATTTGCAGCGGCAGTCGGAGTCTTCTTCGGATACTACCCGGCGCATAAGGCTGCGGGCT
The DNA here is from genome assembly GCA_965218085.1 of Terriglobia bacterium. Taxonomy (GTDB): domain Bacteria; phylum Acidobacteriota; class Terriglobia; order 20CM-2-55-15; family 20CM-2-55-15. The sequence continues at coordinate 4,139,740 of CBDCKF010000002.1, forward strand.
TGGATCCGATCGACGCTTTACGCTACGAGTAAAGGCCAGCTTCAAGGCCGCTTACCCGAGCGACTCATCGCGCATCCCGAAATTCTCCTATCCTTCTATTGATTCACATATTCCGTCGATCGGGCGGGTTAACCTATACGCATGTTCTCGGAACCCCCCGCTACCCGCCTCGACCTGCGGTTCGGTTTCTCTGCCATTCGTGTTCGAGTCCATCCCATGTTTTGGATCATTGTGTTCGCCCTTGGATGGAATCTGCCTCTGGTGGAACAGTTCGTATGGGTCGGTGTGGTGTTCGTTTCCATTCTTGTCCATGAACTGGGGCACATTTCCAGTGCGTTGTTTTTCGGGCGACGCTCACGCGTGGTTCTCTACAGCATGGGGGGACTCACGATTCCGGAGAACCACACTTCACCTCTCACAGGATGGCGCCACTCGGTCGTCGCTTTCAGCGGTCCTATGGCCGGCCTTCTATTGGCTCTGATCGCCTACGTGACGATTCCACTTATGGGATCGACTTCGAGCGGTCTGGTTGGAGCTCTTTATTTTCACCTGGTCCAGATCAATGTCGTTTGGAGTTTGGTTAACCTGCTGCCGATATGGCCGCTCGACGGGGGACAGGTGGCCCGCTCTCTCTTAAGCGATGTCGGAAGTGATCTTGGATACTCCCTGGCGTCGGGTCTTTCGCTCGTCACAGCAGGAATTATTGCGGTGGCTGCGTGGCAGATGAGTCGCCCGGTCATTTCAGTGTTTGCAGTCTATTTTGCCCTCAAGGAATGGCAGCAGTCGGTCTGATACAGAGGCAATGATGAAAGAACCTGTTGACTGGAAACGTAGCGAAGCAAAGTTCGCTGTTGATGACCGATTGCTCCAAGTGTCCCCGGTCACCGATACCGATACATCCTACGTTGAATGGTCCTCCACCTGGAACGGCAAGGATCAGGAAACGGCGGAGTTTTGCAGTCCCATCTACGTTGCGTTGCTGGCGGACCTCAAGAGCAAGTTTAAGTAAGATTCGGCCGTTTCCTCTTCTCTGTTGCTGGCCCACGTGCCCGCCAACTGCGTGTTAGAATCCGTCCATGCCGAAGGTGCGTCTGGTCCTGGCGTCGGAATCCCCGCGGCGCCGGGAGTTGCTGGGTTTACTGGGTGTTCCTTTCGAAATCGTTTCCTCCGATGTCGACGAATTACTACGTGCATGTGAGACCGACCTGGATTTCGTCAGGCGTACCGCTCGAGAGAAAGGTGAAGCGGTAGCCGATCAGGTTCCGGATGCCGTGGTGCTCTCGGCGGATACGATCGTGTCTCTGGACGGTGAGATCTTGGGCAAACCCATGGACGCGGATGATGCCCGGCGGATGCTTCGGATGCTGTCGGGCCGTCAGCATAATGTTTATACGGCCGTGTCGACGATCCATGCGGCCAAGAACACGCGACATGAAGGATTGGAAGAGACGCGGGTCTGGTTCAACGATCTGCAATCGGAAATGATCGACGACTACATTCGCTGCGAAGAAGTTTTCGACAAAGCCGGGGGATACGGCATTCAGGGCTTCGCATCCGTTTTCATTCCGAGAATCGAAGGCAATTACGCGAACGTAATGGGGTTGCCCCTGCCGCTGACTTACGATTTGCTGATACGTCACGGTCTTGTGTCCTGATTCGAAAATCCGCGATATAAGATTTCGCTCGGTCGTTCAAACGGCTGACCGTCTCTGTCGTGTCAAGCGCGTTGGGCCGAACGACCGGCGACCCCCACCATCATCCTGATGGCGGGGCCTGTAAGATAGGCGGAATGTCGAGCAAGCCCCAAGAGGCCCCGCACCGGTCCGACGGTGCGGGGGAACGGCTTTCACAGTAACGAGGCGAGCCCGTGCGTTAGAGTAATAAGATAACTGGATCGAATCAGCCCGAAACCGTTCAGCGCCGTATTTCGAACTCAGGACACTGATATGCCACACATCATCGTCGGTACGGCCGGTCATATCGACCACGGTAAGACGTCGCTGGTTGAGTCGCTCACGGGTATCGACGCCGACCGCCTCAAAGAAGAGAAGGAACGCGGCATCACGATCGATATCGGTTTTGCGAATCTCGACCTGGACGAAACGACACGGGTGGGTTTTGTCGACGTGCCCGGTCACGAAAAGTTCATCAAGAATATGCTTGCCGGTATTGGAGGCATCGACGTGGTGATGCTTGTGGTGGCGGCGGACGAATCCATCATGCCCCAGACCCGGGAACATATGGACATCTGCTCCTTACTCCACGTGCCTCATGGGTTGACGGTGATTACCAAAGTCGATGCCGTTGATAAAGAAATTGCCGATCTGGTGGAGCTCGAAGTTCGGGAATATCTGGAGACCACGTTTCTCGGCGGCGCACCGGTCGTTCGAGCGAGTGCGCGCACCGGGGAAGGGAAAACCGAACTCATCGAAACTCTACGGCAAGTGGCGGCCGAAGTGGTACCGAAAGACACATCACAGATTTTCCGCCTTCCGGTGGACCGTTGTTTCACTATGAAGGGATTCGGAACCGTGGTGACCGGCACCCTTATCTCTGGATCTATCCGGAAGGACGATGAAGTCCAGTTGTTGCCCTCAGGTAGCATCGCGCGCATTCGGGGCTTGCAGGTTCATGGCCGTGCAGTGGATGCCGCCGCCGCCGGTCAGAGAACGGCAATCAATCTTCAGGGCGTCGATGTTCGGGACGTGAATCGGGGCATGGTACTAACAGAGCCCGGCACGCTTCGGGCCGCCTCGATGTTCGACTGTCATCTCGACTTGCTTCCATCGGCCGCAGGACCGATCAGCCGACGGAGACGCATTCGATTCCATGTGGGAACGGCGGAGATCATGGGTTATGTCTCGCTCCTGGAGGGCGATCGGCTCGAACCCGGTGGCAACAGCATGGTCCAGATACGGCTGGAAGAACCTGTCGCAGCGTTTCCCGGAGACCGTTTTATAGTTCGACAGTACTCGCCCATGATCACGATCGGAGGCGGTGAAATCCTGGAAGCCGATCCGAAGAAGCATCGGCTGCGGGACAGCCGTATTACCGCGCGGTTGGCAACTTTTAAGGACGGGACGCTCGAAGATCGACTGATGGTCCTCATTGACGAGGCGGGGTTGGGAGCCAGTACTCTCACGGATCTTGTCGGGAAGGTGGGAATCGCACAGACTACAGTCCGGCAACAGCTGGATCGGCTGGAGGCGACCGGAGCTGTGCGTTTTCTCTCGGAATCGCCTCACACGGTGGTGTCCGGGTCCGCATTCCAGGAAGCGGTGTCCCAGGTATTGGCTTATGTTGTTGAATTTCACAAGGCCGAGCCTCTATCCCATGGAGTATCCCGGGAACAACTGAGGAATAGCCTCTTTCGGCGGAGTTCCAATCTTGTTTTCCAGGCGGTCCTGGACGATCTCGAGGTCCGGGAGAAAATTACGCTCGCGCAGGAACTCGTCCACGCCTTCGGACGTGTGGTGACTTTGGAAGATGAGGAAATTAAGATTCGGGAGCGTTTGGCCCAAGAATTTCGGCGACGCGGTTTCCAGGTTGCCCCTGCTGAAGAGGTCATTAGCAAACTCGGCCTGGATCGTCAGAAGACCTGGAAGATACTGCGGTTGATGATCCAGGATGGAGCCTTAGTGAAGGTCAGTGAAGAATTGATTGTGGGACGGGGCGTGATGAATGAGGTCGTAGAGAAACTGCGCTCCTTTAAAGCATCCAGCCCCAGCCTCGGTGTCGGAGAATTTAAAGATCTGATCGGCGTCTCCCGCAAATACGCGATTCCGTTATTAGAATACCTGGACAGGGAGCGTGTCACGCGACGTGTCGGAAATAGTAGGAAGATATTGTAATGCGGACTGAACGGATTAGAACAGATTCTGGAGAGGTCGAAGATAGATAGGCTCTTAAACCGTGTAATCCGCGACTCACTTCTACGATTCCGTGCAATCCGCGCACAAAAAAAGGCGGCCTAAACGGCCGCCTCGATATCAATTTAAAACCAGCGTAAAACCAGTGGCAAGCTGAAGAGGGTCGTCGCCTACCCCTCTTTTTTCGACGCGGTTTCTTCGGAGTCGTCTCCCTTTATGGATCTCTTGAAGTTCTTGATACCTTCGCCAATACCCTTCCCCATCTCAGGTAGGCGCTTTGCGCCGAACAAGAAGAAGATGATGATCAAGAGGATCACCAGCTCCGGTAAACCCAATCTAAACATGGAGTTCCTCCGGTTCTATCCTTCAGGCTCTCCAGACCATGGGGCAGCATGAATGGACAAGTTAGATACGTGAAAAAGTATATCGGAAAGCTCTCAGTTCGTCCAAACGTAATCCCACAGATAGATTTGCCGGTCGCTCTTCGGAGAGTCCGGTACGACAACGTGGTAGGAACCCTCAAACTCGGCGACGAGAAGGGCATAGACCTGGCCGTCCGGTTCCCGATAAACCAGAGAGTGATAGCTGCGGTCAGTACCTTCCCTGCGTCTTTGGTCAAGTATCCGGCCCCGTTCAAATGGTTCCGACAGCAACACCTCGATCTCGATGTCTGTTGGTTCTCGCAGATCATCGGAGTTATCGCCGACACGGATGAGGATGTTAGCTCGCAGTAGCTCACGGCTCTGGGTTTCCATCGCGTCCATAAAGATATCGGCTGCGATCAGGGGAGGGCTATACACATAGTAATAGTAGAAGCCGAGCGCCGTCGATCCCGAGACCAGGATGCCCACAAAAAACAGAACCGACAGGCGAATCGGAAGTCTTGTGACACGTAGGGCCGAATCTGCAGGTTCTAGCTGTGAGTCGTCTTGATTCATCTTCTGTAAATATCCGTCCCTTACTCTTCCACTTGGACCTGGACGTTTCCGGTGCCTGGGTTCACGTGATCCCAATTGCGAGGTTCAACGGTAACGGTCTTGAATTCCCGCAGCCGAACCAGGCCCGGTTTGGCCCTCTTGGGTTTCGACACGAATTTGCGCCGCGTGTAATGCACCTGCACCTTGTTGGAGTTCCTGGCTTGAGAGTAGTAAGCCGCCAACTGCGCGGCACGGATCAGAAGCGATGATTCCAACTCGGTGTCTTTGGCTGGGTTCCTGACGATGACGTGAGAGCCGGTGTAGCCGGCGACATGGAACCAAAAATCATCTCCAGTCGCAACTTTGAACGTCAGTTCGTCGTTCTCCCGACCGTTTCTCCCGACGAGAACTTCGTGTCCGTCCATCCGTATGGAGCGTCGCTTGCGAGCGCCCGAGCGAGGGGACTTCCCGGAATCAGGTCTTGACCGAGGCGAATTCGCGGTGCCCGCCAGCGCTGTCAACGTGTCCCAGGCAGTGACGGATTCCAATCGGGCGGCCTCGGCTTCGAGCCCGGATTTGGTAAATTCCAGTTTCGACAGTTGCGAGAGAACCATCTCCATACCGCGCCCAGCTTTCTTATGTTGCTTGAATAACTTGTTTACGTTCTCGCGCAGCGTTTTTGACGGGTCCAACTCGATAGTCCGCGATTGAGGACCGTCTCCGAAGTAGTCGGTGACTTCGACATTTTCGTGATGACGATCCATGTCGACGCCGCTGGCCACCAGCATCTGGGCACGGGTCTGAAGTTCTTTGGCCTCGCTGTATCTCCGTTTTCGATCAAGCAGCTGTTCGTGCTGGTGTCGCAGACGCCGCAGTCGAACCCGAATCTGTCTCATCCGCGGTGACTTTGCCTGTTCCAGCAGGATTCGCGACTCCAATTCATCCGAGACAATCCGAGTGGCCTCCAGCATGCCGGGATACGTCCCGACGCTGTGGGTTGTTCGCGCAAGGGATTCCAATTCGATTGGCGTGAGGATGGTTCGGCGCAAGCCTTCGAGGTCGTTGCGCTCCATGATGACGCTGAGGGGCTTCCCAGAGTACGCCCATGCCGTCGATGCCGGTTCGAGGAGACGATCGATCATCTCCTTCATTTCTTCGGGCAATTCGTTCTTCGAAGCATCCTGGCGATGGAGGATTTCAGCGGCCAATAGCGGTCCAACTCCGGCCACGTTACGAATGAGCCAGTTTTTGGGGTCCTTCGCGAACTCAGGTTCGTCAAACCATGAACGGTCGTCTTCACGCGTCAACGCGAGATCCGTCTTATCGGTCTTCGGATAGGCGTATTCGGCATAATCACCCATTCCACGTTGGCGACCCGGAGCCACAGCAGATCCCAAAACGTTGCGGGCCCGGTCCAGGAGGAAAAGGTTTGGCGAATTCGGCAAGAGTTCTGCGACGAGAAAAACTGTTTGAAGCTCCTGGGCCGGGAGAGCCGTCTTGAACTTCAACTCCACGATTCGCTCGGATAGAGGCTTGTCTATTTCAAGAAGTCGAGCCGAAACCAGGTGTTTTCGAAGAATCATCAGGAAATCGCTCGTGACTGCTTCGACCGGTGGACGCTCTCCGGAAACGTAGATGATAGGATTTCGCGAATCGATCGAGAGTTTCAACGCCGGTATCCTGACGGATCGTGTCTGCAGGAGGAACGCGTTTCGGTGGTGTTGTGTGATTCGCCTTACGACCATCCCGTCGGTCACGGTTTTTAGCTGTTCGACCAGCGCTATGAGCGCGAAGTTTTCCATCTGCTTATTTTAACCGAGGCGGTCAGATGCGTTTGACGAAGGTACCTGAGACCTTGTCGGCCCAAGTCAGATGTTCCGGGTCGATAAATGCCCAAAGAAAACCAAAAAGGAGCGGCACAACTGAAATCAGGTAGCCAAAGCTTCTTAGAAATGCTTCGGTGGGACCCAGGCGGTCGCCGTTGCGGTTGACTGCGACCAGGCGATGGATGCGCATGCCTGTCGTCTGGCTCATACTCAACATGAACAGGAAAAAGTAAACGACCAGGAAGAGCAAGTAGGCAGCACAGTAGATTCCAAGGATTCGACGGTTCAGGGGAATTGGCACTGGCATTTCAGAGACAGTCGATATCAGGAAGATCATATAGAGGCCGAAAACAATCACGAGATCGGTCAACATTGCGTAGGTTCGGGAGAGGAGAAGACCGCGCTGGTATTCGGGCAGGGTGAATTCGGCAGCGTAGTCTTCGTCATCGAAATCCAGTCCAGGCTGGATCTTAGATAAGTCGATGACCGTCCTGCCACCTTTCCGTTGCATTCGACTGAATTTTATCACGGTTCTTGCGGCAGGCATTCGAATGTGATTTAACTGAAGTGTACGTCCCTTTTGGTTCACATAAGCTATGCATGGATGGATATTAGCCTTTCTTCTGATCACACCTCAGCAGGACGAACTCGTCGCCAGTGCCGACCGGCTTGAACGCACAGGCACCGTCCTGACCTATTCCGGCGATGTTGTCGTCACTTTCCGGGATATGCGCGTAGAAGCGGATACGATCGTTTACGACGAATCCACTCAGACGCTGGAAGCCGCCAACGGCGTGACATTCGTGCGTGGCGACGAGCATCTGACCGGGCGGCGCCTTGAAATCAATCTGAACACGACGGCGGGTGTTTTGACTGAAGCGTCGGGTGCATTGGGTCCGAGCTATCTGATTGAGGCGGCTGAGGCTTACCGGCTGGAAGACGGTCGCTATGAGCTTTTCGACGCGAAGGTCACCACATGCGACGACGAAGGGAATCCAGGATGGGAATTCCGTACGCCACGGACGACGATCGACCCGGACGCAAACGTGCAGGCCGTCCATTCGATATTGAGACTGAAGGGTGTTCCGGTCTTCTACATGCCCTACATCAGCGCGCCTGTGGCCAGCCGGCCGCGTTCCTCCGGTTTTCTCACTCCTCAGACTTCCACCTCCACAACGAAGGGAAGGAGCGTTAGCGAGTCGTTCTATTACGTCATCAACCGGAGTGCCGATCTCACCGTGACCGGCGAGTATTTCACCTTGCGCGGTCTGGCCGGCGCTGCTCGGTTTCGCGCGGTTCCCAACGATCGATCCCGGATCGAAATCGACAGCTTTTTTGCCGATGACCGCAAAGGCCAGGGTGGGAAAAGCGCACGGATTCTGGCCTACACCGAACGTAACGACCTGCGTGTTGTCGCTGACATGAACCTGGTCAGTTCCTTCGTGTTCCGCCAGGTGTTCGAGGAAGGATTTGATGTGATCTCCTCTCCAACGGAACGCTCGCGGGCATTCGCTACCTACAACACCCCTGGTGTGAGCTACAACTTCCTTTATACGCGGCAGGGCACCTTCTTCGTAGACCAGCCGACGGCAATTATTCGCAAGCTCCCCTCGCTGGAGATGGCCGTGCACGACCGCCCGGTCGGGGACTTGCCCGTGTACTTCAGCTTCGACGGCAGCGTGTCGGGTTTGCATCGTCGCGATGAGGCGGTCAGAAGCTCCGCGCTTGTCGGGCGGGTGGACATCCATCCGAGACTAGAGATACCGATCTTGCGTGGAGCGGCCTTTGGTTGGAGTCACCAGCTTGGTATTCGGGAAACCTATTATTCAGACAGGCAGAATGTTGGAGATCAGCGCGATTCCCTGAATCGCTTCGCCTTCGACTACGGTTTTGTGTTCAGTGGGCCGCAGTTGAAGAAGCAGTACAGCAATTGGAGGCATGTGATCGAGCCTAACGTCGAGTACCGTTACGTCACGGGTGTCGATGAGTTTGGCAACACTCTGTTGATTGACGACACGGATTTGTTCGTCGATACCAATGAAGTTCGCTATGGAATTACCAATCGGTTTTTCACGGACCGCGAGGTCCTCAGCTGGAGTTTGACACAGAAATATTATGCGAACCCGACCTTTGGGGGCGCTTTGGTGCCGGGACGTGACTCTGCATTGGAACCGCTTCTGGACTTGACGGGCTTTGGTTTTGCAGACGAGGCACGGCGTTTTTCACCGCTGGTGTCCCTGCTCCGTTTTTCGCCGCGCGCTGGCATCAGCACCGATCTGCAGGTCGATTACGACACCGTTCGGAGACAGTTTAGAAGTACCGGCATCATCGGGCGTTACCAGGCGGGCCCCTCGTTCTACAACGTCGCCTACTTCTTTACTCGAAGGAGCCTGATTCAGTTGCCGAATAATCAGATCCGAGCGACTCTGGGATTTGGCAATTCGAACCGTCTGGGATTAAACGGCGCTGTCAGCTTTGCATACAATGTCGATCAATCTATTTTGCAGGCCTCAACCGCACAGCTTAGCTATAATACCGACTGCTACGGACTGCACCTTGCGTTCATGCAGTTCGACCTGGGTCCCCGCCGGGAAAGTCGTTTCCGGTTTTCTTTTTCCCTGAAAGATCTTGGAGCAATAGGCAACCTTGGACAGGACAGCCTTTTCTAAGACCCACGATTAACCATGCCCTTCCCCCTCCATCGCATGCGCCGGCTGAGGCGCAAGGATCGGCTTCGGTCGCTGGTTCAGGAAACACGCCTGAGCCCGGAGGCACTCATCTATCCCATTTTCGTTTGTCCGGGCACAGGGGTGCGGAACGAGATTCCGTCAATGCCCGGACAGTACAACGTGTCGGTCGACGAGGCGGTGAAAATTGCCTGCGAGGTAGAGAAGGCAGGAATTGGCGGTCTCATGCTCTTTGGGATTCCTGAGTCCAAGGATGCTGTGGCTAGCGGGGCGTATGACGAGAACGGGATCGTGCAGCAGGCGCTCAAAGAGATCAGAAAAAGTGTCGATGAACTCATTCTTGTGGCGGACGTGTGCGTGTGTGAGTACACCGACCACGGCCACTGCGGTGTGATTCGCGACGGGGTTGTGGAAAACGACGCCTCTCTTGAACTGCTGGCTGAGACGGCGCTGAGCCAGGTTCGTGCAGGGGCCGACATGGTGGCGCCATCGGACATGATGGACGGCCGGGTGGCTGCGATTCGATCCAAGCTGGATGAACTCCATCTCGACCACATTCCAATCATGTCCTACGCGGCCAAGTACTGCTCGGCCTTCTATGGCCCCTTTCGCGAAGCCGCGGGATCCGCACCTCAGTTCGGTGACCGGCGGGGTTACCAGATGGACCCTCCGAACGTTCGGGAAGCACTTCGGGAAATTGAATTGGATCTCGAAGAGGGCGCAGACATCGTTATGGTCAAACCGGCTTTGGCTTACCTCGATGTCATCCACCGTGCACGGAATGCCTTCAACGCGCCGATTGCTGCGTTTCAGGTGAGCGGTGAGTATTCGATGATCGAAGCAGCCGCGTCGAACGGCTGGATCGATCGCGAGAAAAGCATTCTGGAATCCGTTATTTCGATCAAACGCGCGGGAGCAGACGTCATCATGACGTATTTCGCTCCGGAACTTGCGGGGATGCTGTAGGTAAGGATGCAGCTGGAAGGGAAGTGACGATTGGGAACGCGCATCTGCGGTTAGAACTTGCGATGTAGGATTTCGTTCGGTCGTTCATTCAGACATCCTGTCTGAACGACCGGCGACCCCCGCCATCATCCTGATGGCGGGGCCTAAAGGGAACGACAAAATGTTGCAGTGGTTCCCAGAAATGACCCGCACCGGTCCGACGGTGCGGGTGGACCGCTTTCAGAGTAAAGACGCGGAGCCGAGGCGTCAGAGTAAGAAGATAATCGGATCGGAGTACGATCAAACTCTTAGGTTCCGAATTTCCAACCGAGGATACTAGAAAAACCTTAGCTCTTAACTTCTTCACTCTGCTTCCGCGCCGCTGTGGTTAAAATTCTCCCTCAAACTTTTCAAAGATACTTAACGATATGAGCAAATCCGAATCCCTATTCAATCGGGCGAAACGCGTCATACCCGGAGGCGTCAATTCACCGGTCAGAGCGTTCAAGGCCGTCGGCGGCGATCCCGTGTTTATTCAGAAAGGCGAAGGCTCACGGATTTGGGATGTCGATGGTCGTTCCTATATCGACTACATCGGATCCTGGGGCCCGCTGATCGACGGGCACCAGTCCAAAGCTGTTACTCGGCGGCTCCGACAAGTGATTGACGAGATGGGAACATCGTTCGGTGCGCCCACGGAGTTGGAGGTGGAGCTGGCCGAGCTGATCTGTGGCATGTTTCCGTCGATCGATAAGTTGAGGCTTGTAAATTCGGGAACCGAAGCAACGATGAGTGCGATTCGTCTCGCGCGGGGATTCACCGGAAGAGACAAGATTCTGAAGTTCGAAGGCTGCTACCACGGACATGGTGACAGCCTGCTGGTGAAAGCCGGTTCCGGCGTCCTGACTCTGGGCTTGCCGGATAGTCCCGGCGTTCCGTCCGCATTGGCCGAGTTAACACTGGTTGCGGGATACAACGACCCGAGCGGTATCAAGGACCTGTTCGGGCGTATGGGCGACGAGATCGCGTGCGTGATTGTCGAACCGGTTGCGGGGAATATGGGCTGCGTAGCGCCCGAGTCCGGTTTTCTTGAACTGCTTCGAGAACTGACCACAGCCTCGGGTACGATTCTGATTTTCGATGAGGTGATGACGGGTTTCCGCTTGTCGCCAGGCGGCGCGCAGAACCTGTACGGCATCCGGCCGGATCTGACGGCGCTTGGGAAGATCATCGGCGGGGGATTGCCGGTTGGAGCCTACGGTGGGCGCGGGGACATCATGGATCGGGTGGCGCCAGTGGGGCCCGTCTATCAGGCTGGAACGCTGTCGGGCAACCCGTTGGCGGTTGCCGCCGGATTGGAATGCTTGCGGGGTCTGGGGGTGGGGGACCCTTACGAGAAATTGGAGACGCTGGGGTCTCGTCTGGAGCGCGGCATCAACGAAACGGCCCTCGAACGGGGGGCGCGCCTTCAGGTGAATCGTGTGGGATCGATGTTGACACTCTTCTTCGCAGACCAGACTGTAAGCGATTTCCCCTCGGCCAAGGCCTCCGATACGAACCGCTTCGAGCGATTTTTTCGAAAGATGCTGGCCGAAGGCATCTACTGGCCTCCCTCACAGTTTGAAGCGGCGTTCATCTCGACCGCTCATACCGAGTCCGACATCGACGAGACGATCGACGCGATCGGCCGCTGTCTGTAAGAAAGCGGGTCAGAGCCCTATGTTTCGATTTTCGATGTTTTCGGTTCCAACAACAGGCGCCGTCACGTGGCATTCCCTGCCGGTTGGAATAGAGATCACACTCCGAGGTTACAGGGCCAAGTACGATCGATTGAGGCCGGCCAACGGCGGGAGTATCACGTTGTCTGATGGATCCATCATAAATCTGGGGGGATCCAATCCGGACAGTGGGAACCATCAAGCGGTCTGCCTTCGCTTATGCTCTGGGCGCGGTTCGTGACCGCGAAGACTAATTGCCTGACCTCCACGACAATTGGGCATCCATGCATTCGGAAACAACCGTTAGATACCGCCCGGTGGCTGTCTCGCTGACAAGTGTGTGAGAATCGCCCGGCTGACGGAAATTCAAAGCGTGAAGCTTGTCCAAGGTCTTATCCCAACTATGATGGAGCGAAAGAAAGGCATCCGCGCCGGCGCTTTCCGCCAGGCTCTTGAACCGCTTGAGCGACGTGCTCCACAGTCTCATACTTTCGACTTCAGTCGGATAATACCGGACCCCGTTTTGCAGCTGAGATCCCCCGGCACCTCGGCCGCCAACTACGCTGCCCACATGTCTTTGGTTTCCATCCTTCAGCGGTGAGATCAGAAGCGAAACGCTACCCGGGGTGTGGCCCGGCGTCACATACAGGCTCACCGTAACATCACCCAGCGTCAGTTCCTGAGCATCCGTGATGACCATGTCTTTCCTTGGCTTGGTTTCCGCCGGAACATTCGACCTGGCTATGACATCCCAATCCGCCTCGGATATCAGGACGCGCGCTTCGTAACGGTCCTGAAGAAGTTTGGATCCCCCATAAAACTGAGGTTCGCCTTCATTCACGATGACATATTTGATCCGTCCCGGATCGAGACCCAGCTTCTCTAACCCGTTGACGATCAATTCCTCAACGTTGTAATCTTGACCCGAATTGATCAGAATAATTCCCTCCGAGGTCGTCACCGCCCATACGTTAAAGTTGTCGTCCCTGGAGCCACCGACATAGTACAGGTTGTCGAATACCTTCACTGGGTCTGTGTACCATTCGGAACGAGGCGGTATCGTTCGTGGGACGGCAGGCGCAGCGGTGGGTGCGGCTGCGGGCCGGGCGGCGGCTGGACTGGGTTCAGCGCAAAGGTCAAAAGGGCTACCGCTAAAGTCCTGACCTGGCTCGTACGCGGCAGCCCTGGCTGCGGCCACATGAGTCTGCGCATCCGCCGCACCCTGGGCGTTCGCTTCAGTCGCGCTCCAACTGGCCAAAAGCAAGACGCTGCAAATTAAAAGGGTCAAATAGCGCACCATGGTCCTTTTCCTTTGAGTTTGAATCACTGTTCGATGTTGATTTCGGCAAACTCTATCACATCCGAAGTTCCTACAATAAGCGAATGGTCACCGTCACAAACTGGTTTGAAGAACTGAAGGAACGGGTGCCGTAGTCAAGTTTCCAACCTCAAGAAACCTGAAATCCATTCTCAACAACATATCCTCGTGTCGGAAGTTGAGAATTGGCGAATTACTGGGGTTTATCAAGTCCGACGATATCGTTTATTGATCATTGATGGACTTGAGACTTTTCTTGCCTATAACCCTCCTTTGCCTTTCCGGGAGGCCCACTTAAAGCATAATAACGTCTCATAGGAGGCGACCATGGGCGATCAATACCCTGTTGTGAAGGTGGCTGCGGTCCAGGCCGCGTCAGTATTCCTGGATCGTGAAGGCTCGACCGACAAGGCGTGCCGGCTGATCCGCGAGGCTGGCGCCAACGGCGCTCAGATTGTAGCCTTCCCCGAGGGTTTCATTCCTGCCCACCCGGTCTGGTATCACCACCATCCAGCGACCGGCGTGATCGCAAACCAGCTCGCAGTGGAGCTCTTCAAGAACTCGGTGGAGATTCCGGGGGCCCAAACAGAAGCGCTCTCGAGCGCCGCCCGGGACGCCAACGCCTATGTCGTGATGGGAGTGTGCGAGAAACTGCCAAACACCCTCGGCACGATGTTCAATAGTCAGATCTGGATCGGACCGGACGGTGAGCTCGTCGGCAAGCACCAGAAGCTCATGCCAACCGTGGGCGAACGCCTCGTGCACATGGGCGGCTTCGGCGATACCTTCGGGGCGTTTCAGACCGAGTTCGGGCCGGTAAGCGGGTTGATTTGCGGCGAGAACTCTAATCCCCTGGCGGTGTTCGGACTGACGGCGGAAGGCAGCCGGATTCACGTGATGAGCTGGCCCAACCATTTTCCCACCAGCGGTGACCCGCTACGTAATCGAGTCGCCGTAGATTCACAGGCGTTTGCCCAGATGAGCAAAGCTTTCGTGGTCTCCGCCTGCGGTACAGTCGATGATGACATGATCCAGAAGCTCCAGGTCGGACCCGAAGGGGAGAAATTTCTGCTCAATCCCGACGCTTGTGGGGGCAGCCTCATCGTCGGACCCAACAGCCGTATCCTGGCCGGCCCCATGGGCCCTGAAGAGGGAATACTTTACGCCCAGTGCAACCTGGAAGTGGGCATCGGCATGAAGCTGCGCCACGATTTCGCCGGCCATTACAACCGGCCCGACGTTTTCCAGTTACACGTCAACCGCAGCGCGCCCCAGCTTTACCGCGTGTCCGAAGATGAGATGGATTCTGGGTCGGCTCCCGACTCGATCGTGCCACCGCCCAGGAAGTATACGGATGAGTCTGACTCGAATTCCGTGGCCCAAATAGACTCGCAGCGGGCACAGCATGACAAAAGCGACGGCTGATGGAGGCAATCGTGCGACCTAAACTGGTTTGAAGAACTGAAGGAACGGGTGCCGGTGGAGTAGACGACCGTGAATCAGATAGTCGTCGCAAAGCACCTCGCCCTACTGCCCCCTCAGCAGACCCAGTCTCCTCATCTTGGCGAAAGCGTAGAAATCCCCGCGGTCGAAACCCCAGAAGATTTTGACCTCCTATGATGTCTAGTATATAAACTGTTCGTCATCAGGAGGTTTTTAGCTCATGCACAGCCTATTGGCACGTGAGTCAGTAATGGCCGTTAGTCTTATTGTGATGTCGGGGTCCGCCGTCGCACATCATGGAGATGCCGGCCGCTATGAGGAGACCCTGACCACAGTATCGGGAACCGTCCTAGAGCTTCAGCTCATCAATCCCCATTCGTTCCTCCTGCTCGAGGTCACGGAAGCCGACGACAACACGGTTCGGTGGATGGGAGAACTGGGTCGTCCGATGGGCTTGAGGGCTTGGTGCTGGAATGAGGATGTGATCAAGGCGGGAGACCGGGTCACCATGGTCGGCCGAAGTCGCAAGAACGGCCAACCCTACAGGAGCCTCTCTGAAGGGGCCCGGGTGATCGACGCGAATGGAAAGGAGATTTTCCGCGGCAACGATCCGGGCCAACCCCGCGAACCCGGCCCGTGCGCGGAAAGGTAGGCCTCAACGTGGGACCCGGCGTTGGAGGCACGATGAGTAGCAGAAAAGCTCTGGCCGCCGGGCTGCTTGTGGTCGCCGCCTGCGCTCACGACGGGGGAACCGCAGCGGGGGCGCCTGCGGCGCAGACCACTCCACCCGCATGGACACAGGAGGCTTACATCAAAGCTTCGATCCCGGGCGCGGGAGACCAGTTCGGATACGCGATCGCCCTCAGCGCCGACGGCACGACGCTCGCCGTCGGCGCTCCGATGGACGGGAGTGCGGTCACCGGCATCTATGACGAGCATCCCGACCCCGCCGATGACTCCGCTTACAGCTCGGGCGCCGTATACGTCTTCACCCGCACAGACGGGGGCTGGTCCCAGCAGGCATTCATTAAAGCCTCCAACACCGGATCGAACGACCAGTTCGGTTCCGCCCTTGCCTTGAGCGCGGCCGGCAACACACTGGCCGTGTCCGCGTACTTCGAGGACAGCAACGCTACCGGTATCAATGGCGACCAGGACGACGACTCCGTCAACCAGTCCGGCGCCGTGTATGTCTTTACGCGCACCGGGACCTCCTGGTCGCAGGACGCCTATATGAAGGCCTCAAACACGGGTGAACCCGGAGAAGCGGACACTTTCGGCTACACAATCGCCATGAGCGACGGCGGGGACACCATCGCCGTCGGAGCCCCAAGTGAAGACAGTGCGGCCAGCGGAATCGATGGCAACGAGTCGGACAACTCGGCTATGGCTGCCGGTGCCGTATACGTATTTGTCCGGCGCGGCGATGGAAGGTGGTCGCAGCAGGCTTATGTCAAGAGCTCCAATCCCCGTGCGAACGTACTGTTCGGCTACGCGGTCGCACTCGACGGCAACGGCGGTACGCTGGCCGCCGGGGCGTACGACGAAGACGGTGGGCGAGGGGCCGGCTACATTTTTACACGCATCGGCGATCGGTGGTCCGAGCAGGCCCGCCTGCAGGCCTCGAACATGGAGGCGGGGGACTCGATGGGAGCGTGGGTCGCCATCAGCGATGACGGCGACACGGTGGCGGCCGGTGCAGCCGACGAAGATAGTTTTCTCACCGGTGTCAATCCGGGCGATCAGGGCGGCGCCGATCAAACCACGAATACCTCCGTCGGAGCCGCCTACGTGTTCGCCAGTACGGAAAGTCGGTGGTTGCAAGAGGCGTATATCAAAGCCTCGAACGCCGGACATGAAGACTGGTTCGGCGTCCGCCTGGCCCTGAGCGGCGACGGCACTACTCTGGTTGTCGGTGCGCCCAACGAAGACAGCGCGGCGACTGGCTTCGCCGGGGATCAGGACGACGACTCGGCCCAGGAAGCCGCGCGGTTTACGTCTATGTGGGGAGCGGCGGCACCTGGACCCATCAGGTCTACGTCAAGGGCACGAACACGGAGCAATTCGACGAGTTTGGCAGCTCTGTCGCTCTCAGCCGGGACGGCACAGTAATGGCGGTGGGCGCGCGCTTCGAAGACAGCGCTGCTGGAGAATTCAACGGCGACGAGACCGACAACTCGGCTCCGGACTCAGGAGCAGCCTACGTTTTTGTGCGGTAGCAACATTGGACATTTCGCCCGTTCAATCGCCGCTAGCGACGATCGCATTCAGTTCCGCGCACCGGAGGATCTTGGAACGGTGACTCCTGGACCTACACTGGAAACATCTCCTCCTGGGCTGGATCTCTTCGTTCCAGCGCTAGGTCGCTTTCGTTTTGCGCTTGTCCAGAGCCAGCCAGTTGTATCGGCGAAAGGCCAACAAAATCCAGCAGTACACCCCGTAGTGCATCATGAGATGCGCGCCCTCCCAGTTCTGTCGCACTGTATGTCCATACATCAGGACGGTAAAGAGCAAGAGGCTTCCCAGTAGCGCCCGCTGGGTCAATAAACCGAGGAGGAGAAACGTACCGATGATAAATTCGACGAATGGGATCAGATAAAGGGCAAAGTGAACCATTGGCATCGGCAAATAAGTGTTAACGAACGTCTCTGCCAACGGCTGCTCCCATGCGGTGAGGCCGGTGAGAAATCGCATAAGCCCATGATTAAACAAATTCATCCCCAAAAAGATGCGCAGGAACAAGTAACCGAGTTCCATGTTCCTGGGAGATCCTGGACCCGCAAATCGATCCTCTAAAATACTCGTCATTGTTTTCCCTTTCCTTTCTATTCTGCCACCGAACAAGGGCGCTCGGCGTGTTTCGCGTCTCGCTGCGGAACTGCGGCCGAGTTTGCACTCGGATTCCATGGTCAAGAGTCTGTCAAATGAAGACTTAGATAGCTGGACGCAGTTTACTAGGACAAGTAGACCGAGGCGAAACGAAATCTCATATTGCCCGCCAAATGGCCAGAAGGGAGCGTGCAGCCAGCTACGGTGGACCGGATTGTGACGCGCCTCGGAACCCTCTGCGGTGACATCGTGCCCATCGTCGGCGACCCGATCTCTTACGCTTAGTCGCAGTGTACATCTCTCACAAATCGCTAAGGAGGGCGGTAAGAGTTCACAAAGACCCACTCGACCGATATACTGCGACCGACGCGTTCGCGAGACCGGAAGGTTTCGGGCGATTGAACTGGAGGCACAAATTTCCGGGCGCAGGAAGGGACCATATCATGAGGTGGAATTCGACAATCCGGGCCATGGTGACCCTGATCGCCGCTACGGCCTTCACAGTTTCGTGTGCGAGCAGTGAAACCCCGGCGCAAACCGCGCCCAGCTACCTTTTCGATCCCACGTGGCCGCAAGCGCTACCCGACAACTGGAAGATGGGTGGGGTCACCGGCTTGGCCGTGGACAGTAGCGGCGACGTCTGGGCGCTGACTCGCCCGAACGATCTGACTGCTATCGAATTGCACGCCGAACTTTCGCCTCCGATTGCGGCGTGCTGCGTGCGCTCTCCGACGATGATTCACTTCGACAAGGCAGGTAACGTTATCGGCTCCTTCAATGCGCCGCAGGGGCACGGAATGGACGTGGACGATGAGGGTTTCGTCTACATCGGGCAGGACACGGTCCGCAAATACGACCCGCAGACCGGCCAGGTTGTCGCCGAAGTCGCGCGGGCACCAGAACGGGAGAACGGCGCAGCTGTCGGGCTTCGACCGCTCCCCCAGCGGGTGCCCGGCCAAGGCAGTGCCGGCGCCGTCTATCGGTTCCTGCCACCGCCGGCGAGACCGGCTCGTGCCCCCGACCCTGAAGCGGATCTAAGGGCCGAGGCCGCGCGTGTCGCGTATCGCGAAATGTATCCGCCGGAGACTCCGATGATCGTGGGCGGTCTGGAAGAAATCAGAATCATCGAAGCCGACAACGAGATGTACGTCGCTGATAATTATCTCGGCGGACGCGTGCTCGTCTTCGCTTTGGATACATTCGAATTCAAGCGAGGATGGGGCGCGTATGGTAAAGCGCTGGCAGACATCAGCACCGACGACACCGATCACGCCTACACGCCCAACGGCCCAATGCCGCGAGACTTCGCGGGTCACCTGACCCTAAATGTCTCCAACGATGGTCTCGTGTACGCGGCAGACCGAAACGCGAACCGCATCCACGTCACGACCAAGGACGGCGAATTCCTCAGCGAGTTGATCGTCGCACCCGGCACAGGGATTGGCGGCTCCACGGGTGGGGTCGCGTTCTCGCCCGACCCCGAGCAGCAGTTCCTCTATATCTCAGATCTGACGAACAATAAGATCTGGTTCTTGAACCGCGAGGACGGGACGGTCATGGGAGAGATGGGCGGCATGGGCGAGAACGGAGGTCAGTTCTTCGGTCTGCACATGATCGCAGTGGACAGAGACGGCAACATTTATACCGGTGAAGTTTTCGCCGGCGAACGGGTGCAGCGGTTCGTGCCAGCTGATAGCCCGAAGGGAGTCTTACTCCGTCAATTGGCCGAGATGCCGTAGCGCATTTCTGGCCCCGTCCTCTCGGCCGAAATCTCTACCAGACCCCCGGCCACGGCTTGCCGACCAGGAATTCCGGATTGGCGCCTTCTCGGGGTCGGAACTTCTGGATCCGGCCGTTGTTTACAGATGCCGTGTAGAAATTGCCCTCCGTGTCGGTGGACATTCCGTGCACCCCCCACATACCGCCGGGATACTCGCCCCAGCTGCCCCAGGAGTATATGAAGTTCCCATCCAGGTCATAGCCTAGGATTTTGTGCGTACCCTGGTCGGCCGCCCACAGCTTCTGGTCGCTGGTGACGATGAAGCTGTGAATGTCCATGGGTGGCCGCGGGCCGAAATTCCATTCGTCCAGGTAATTGCCGTTCTCGTCGAAGACATGGACTCGGCTGTTGGCGCGATCGTTGACGTACACCCGCCGGGTCGTGGGGTCAACGGCGATGCCGTGCACGTTGTTCCAGTAGCCGGGTCGGGTCTCGTTCGGGGGGGTGCCTGCCTCACCCCACTGCCCGAGGATGTTGCCGTCCATGTCGTACTTGATGACCCGCGTGTTGTCGTACCCGTCGGCCAGGTACATCGTGTTCTCATCCATGAACGCGAGAAACGTCGGGCGGCGGAGATGAGTGCCGTCCTCGCCCGGCTCGCCCGGTGTCCCCAGCGTCAGGACCAACTCTTTTCCATCGTTGGTGAACTTGTGAACCGCATGCCCGTCCGCGTCCACGATCCAGACGTGCTTTTCCGGATCGTAGGGGCTGATCTCTACGTCATGCGGCCGGTACCAGAGATCGTCCCATTGCGTCCACTCCTCGACGATGTTGCCTTCCGAATCCACGACGAGGACGCAGTGCTCCCACCGCCAGTCGATGCCCGGCCTGCCATTCCCTTCCGCCTGCAGTTGGTCCCCGTTCGGGATGGAGTTGCCGGCCTGCCGCAGCGGCAAGCGAAAGTTGGGGAACTGCAGGCCGGCCCCGAGCTCCGGTAGCCAAATGCTCTCGGGCCTCTGCTCAATGAGCGGCAGTTCGCCTTTTTGCACGAGGAACACCCGGTCCGGGCTCTCGGCAAAGACGTCCATCGTGATCGAATAGGTCCAGCCTTCGTGTCCGGGGAGGCTCTCCGACATTGGTTTCGGCCAGTTCTCGACCACCTCGTACGGCCCGAAAATGTCCTGCCCGCCCTTCAGTCCCGGGATCGCTGCGAATCCGGCACCCGGCGGTTGTTGCTCGGGCGGACCGCCCATTCGGCTGCCCAGGAGGACGATCACCAGGAGACCTCCAAAGATCGCCGCCATCGTTAGAATACCTTTGTTCATAACTTGCCTCCGCGAAGTTCCCAACCGACGTGCGCCTCAGCGAGAGCCGCCCAGGGCGCGAGCTGTCAGGCGCTTGCAAGGGTTCCTAAATTCAGTTGCTCAGACCATAACCGCCGATACCCTCTAGGGTCAAATCTGGATAGATCGGTCCAGGTAGATATTCATTCTTCTTCCCAGTGTTGAATCTCATCGCTCAGCGAATGAACGCTTTCGGCCAAAAAACGGACATTCGCATATTCTGAAAAGGCGTGCAAATCAACTGTTAGCGAACGACTCTGGCCAATAGCAAACGTTCAGATAATCGCTAAACCCCCGCCCGCCGCCTACCTTTACGAACGCGCGCTGGTCTAGGGCTCGAGCGCCGTCAATCATCCCCGAGGATGCCGATAAGCGCAACAAGAAGCTTTTCGCGATGGAGACGGGGTAAGTGTATGGCGATCATCGGGGCCTCAGCAAGGGGAATACGGTTCGCAGCATGGACTGAAGAGCCAAACGGCATTCAAATTTCACCTTCCAGTTGATCGAGACGGAGTGCGTTGACGACGATACGCCGAGCAACAACTTCGTTATCCCGGCCGTTTATCTGGAGAACAAGGATCCGATTCTGACACCGCTGCGCCGAGGTGTTCAAGGTTGGAGCCGGACCATCACGCGCTTGGTCACTAAATTCGAAGACACCGGCCGCGCGTGACAGGTAGAAGCTCTCGGTAAGTAGCCCGGAAATCAAACCTCGGGCGGATGGGTGTTCCATGGCTACATCCTCGAGCACGCCGACAGTAGGCTGATGAGTTTCCTGCAGGTGAGGAACTCGTAGTCCAGAGTAGAGCTAACCGTCCGTAGCATGTCTCCATTGTTTCGTACTCATTTTTCTCAACTAAACTCGCTCGCTACCTACCTTGACAGACCCCGCGGCACTCAGCTGCCCGGTTCCGCACCTCGTAACGTTCCGAGCACCCGCACATATGGGAATGACAGAAGAGCAGATTACCCGCCATTTGTTCCCAAGGAGTGAGCAATGGGCGGTCCCGGAATCGGTAATCGATTCGGCATTTATCGCGGGTAATCATTGCGAAGAACATTTCCCGTTTCCCAGTGGGGAGTTGAGATCACGGATCCGGCTCAACAGGCCTATTTTCAATGCAATCCGGGCGGAAGTGAACGCATCGCATCTCAGCGTCCGACGATGTCTGCCAGCTCAACCGGACGTTGAGAAATGGGCGAAAGTCGGGCATCGACGCTTTTCTTGCCAATAACCCTCCCATGTAGCAATATTTAGCCAGATTTTCACGGCTCGTTTCTGTACACGTTAGAAAGATGGTATCCGGCACAAAATGAAAGCGAATTCACGGCGCTGATACTTGCCTCTGTGCGCGGTGACGATGGCATCGTAAGCCCGTTGCTTGCTGCCGGAGTCGAATCAGAGCTGACCGACAACAATAGTTGGACACCACTGATATTCGCTGTAAATGCAGGGCTCACAACTGTCGTGAGGATGTTGATCGAAGCAGGTGCCGATGTCAACGTTCGGGCCAGCAATGGTGCAACGGCTCTCAACATAGCAACCCAACAAGGACATCGTGAAATAGTACAAATGCTCCGCAATGCAGGCAGTCGATGAGCGCGATAGCTGGGGCCTGCCGCCAGCAGATCAACATCGTCCTCAATTGGTTTGAAGAACTGAAGGAAGACGTGCCGGTGCCGTAGTGTGCCATTCTGTCTTGAAAACAATTCTCAAGGAACGATAAGTTCTCTCAGAGACACTGAAAAATTGACCACACGACTGGTCCGATTTCGCGTTACACAGCCATGTGCGCATCGTTCGAGCGCGCGCGGATTGGATCGCTGACTGGAGGGACGCATGAAGACGAAGCTGGCTGTTGCGGCGGGCCTGGTGGCCTCGGTGCTGGGGCTCTCGACGGCCGAGGCGCAGTGGCTCAACTATCCGACACCGGGAATCCCGCGCCTGCCCGACGGTACGCCCAATCTCGAGGCGCCCGCGCCGCGGACAGCGGATGGGACGCCGGATCTTTCCGGAATCTGGGTCACGCCGACGGGGAGGTATCTCAATAATCTCGCGGCGGACATCGAGGTTCGCATGGAGCCGTGGGCCGAGCAGTTGTACCGGGAGCGTCTGGCGAACGAGGGCCTGGACCGCCCCAGCGCGGGATGCCTCCCGCACAGCGTGACCGATTTCGATACGCACCGCACCCCGAGGAAGGTCATCCAGAACCCCGGCCTGCTCGTGATGCTGTTTGAAGCTTACCACTCCTACCGTCAGATCTTCACCGACGGCCGTCCCCTGCCGGACGAGCCCGAGCCGGCCTGGTTCGGTTATTCCGTGGGGAGGTGGGAAGGCGACACGCTTGTCGTGGAATCTGTCGGTCACCACGAGGGGACATGGCTTGACGACTCCGGCCATCCGCACAGCGACGCCCTGCGCCTTGTCGAGCGGTTCCACCGGGTCGACTTCGGTCACATGGAGGTCCAGATCACTGTCGACGACCCGAAGGCGTATGCCGAGGAGTGGACGGTTTCTTTCGGCTGGGACTTGTTGCCGGACACGGACCTGCTGGACTGGGTCTGTGTGAACAACAGGTACTTCGAACTGACCCCGAATTAGCCGGGCCTTTCCGGACGTTGACGACCTTAGGAATGTGCTCTCAGGTGTCTAGAAAACCCTGGGAAGTCCAATCCCCGACGGGGTTCTCGGCGCTGACCCATGCGGCGTTGTTTCTCTGAGGGCCGTCTTGTGGAGTGCGTTCTTAGAAAACGGTTAGTGCCGAACCCGGCTAGTTGTTTGGGTTTTGTCCGCCAAACAGGCTTTGACCTGTCGAAAGCGTGACGGTCTGGCCAGCCCCGTTGAGGCTGCCATTCCTTGCTCGGAAGGCGACCACGGTTACCACATCTCCTACCTGCAGTGAGTTGCGGTTCCAACCGCGACGCAGCAGACCGTTGGGGCCACCCATCTCTAGACCCCAGTTTTCGACCTCGCCACGCTCGTTCTTCACGTCAATGTAGAACCAAGTGTGGGGGTTCATCCACTCCACCTTGGTCACAGTCCCAGTCAGATCGATCAGGTCGTTGGCATCAAATACGGCAGCAAAGGAATGGTGTCCGTTGACGGGGACACTGCTGGCAAGTATCCCAACCAGCATGATTCCCACAAGATTCATTTTCATCAGCAATACCTCCGAAATTCGGAAAGAATAGCGACGGGTCGCAATCTCCCCTGGCCCAACGGATTCGCCCAAGCGCCAAAAACAACCGCGATGCATGGAACCTTCAATCTCATGACTTTTCAGGAAGGATAAGCTCACTGGACGCGTATGACAAAGAAAAATGGGTGCCCGTGCCGTAACGCGGGTCTTCCGTCTCTGTCTACCACTAAAATCCATTCTCAACTCCTGATAAATCATCTTCTCGGACCTTGAGAATTGGCCAAAATAACGAGAGTTGACCTTTTCCTTGCCAATAACCCTCTCCTGTAGTCAGACTTGCCGGAATTTCACGTTCAGTTGGAAGTAAACTACATTTGCGACGGGTCTGCCGTGGCCTGTCCGCACATTTTCGAACAGAACCCATTGAACAACCAAGGGACGCTTTTCTGATCGGATCCATCCAACGGCTTAACCGTCGTCAGATGAAGGAGTGAACCTCATGAAGCTTGTCACCGTAAGTGTATCGCTCAGGAAAGAAGTGCCCTACCAGGGCAAGATGGTCGCCACAGGAATCTTCAAAGAACCGGTCGGGGGCCGCGTGATGCTTCGAACCTTGAATCTGGACGGCGATCAGCAGGTGGATTTGAAAGGCCACGGGGGAATTTACAAAGCCGCCTGTGTATACACAATCGAGAACTATGACCACTGGTCACGGGAACTCGACCGCGACGATTTCAAACATCCGCAGTTCGGAGAAAATTTCACCGTTGAGGGAATGCCGGAAGACGAGATCCACGTCGGCGATGTTTTTGGAGTCGGAGATGCCCGGGTCGAGGTCACACAGCCACGGGTCCCCTGCTACCGGCTCGGCATCAAGATGGAGAACGTTCAATTTCCGAAAATGTTTCTTCAGAGTTGCCGCGTGGGATTATATTTTAGGGTGCTGCAAGAAGGTGAAGTTGGCGCTGGTGACACATTCGAAGTCCTGACACGGGACCCCACCAGAATGAGCGTTCGGGACGTATGCCACTTATACTACTTCGACCGCGAGAACCTCGCGGACTGCAAAAAGGTGATTCAGATCCGCGCCTTGTCGCCTGGCTGGCGGGAAGGATTCGAGGATCGGTTGGAGAAAGCTGGGATTGCCATCGATCGTCAGGAAGAACCCGAAGACAGCATGTGCTGCGGCGCAGATGGAAAAGTGATTACATCTTGAGGTTAAGGCAGTTAGATTAATCGACGCCGTCTCCCGCCGTCAGAGTGCTGACCAGAAGTCCCGGGTTTCACCGAACGATTCACAGGGAGATACGAGTCTGGATGATCACTTCGCCATCATGCCGGAAGATTTTCTAGGCAAGACTCAAGGAACATTGATCTAAGTACGGCTAGAACGACATTCAGATCGAGGTAAGGAGGTCGATATGGCTTTCGATGTAGTTGTCCGTTCCGTGTCAGGGGAGAGATTTACACAGGAGGTTGAATCCGGGAGTCACAGATTCCTGGGAGACGAACCGGAGTCTTATGGCGGCTCCGATCGCGGACCCGGGCCCTATGATTACTTGCTTACTTCACTCGGAACTTGAACGTCCATTACACTTCGCATGTATGCGGAGCGGAAAGGATGGTTGCTGGAGGGCGTCGAAGTGCGGCTCAGTCACGCGCGGATTCATGCCGAGGATTGTGCGGACTGCGAGACGAAAAAGGGGATGCTCGATGAAATCCAGAGTAAAATCCGCCTGGAAGGTAATCTAGACGAAGCCCAGCGAACGCGGCTACTAGAGATCGCCACTCGCTGTCCAGTACATCGGACGCTCTCTTCCGAGATCAAGATTCGAACGACAGGGTTCTAGGTCAAAAGGATTGGCCCACCGTCAGAGCGTCCACGCTGCAGATCATCACGTCCTCAACTGGTTTGAAGAACTGCGAGAACGGGCGCCGGTCCCGTGATTTTCGAGGTCAAGTCCCGAGAAATCATCTTCGCGGACCTTGAGAATTGGCAAATTACTGAGGTTTCTCAACGTCCGAGAATGTCGTTTCTCAGGACTTGACCTTCTGATTACGTTTAATAACGACCACCCTAGTATCGTTTAGCGAGTTTTTAGCAATCCATTTCACTACACACCAGAACGATGGAATCCGGCACCAAACTCGGCCATTAAGAAGTCCTCGCAGCCAGCAGGGCAATCCCGACGGCAGCGATCACCACCATCGACGAGAACCTCACGAAACCTGAAGCCTTCATGTCAATGCTCCTTCTCAATTCCAGCTCTGAATGGCCTGGTAATGCAGGGATTCCGGAGGGAGTTCGGCCAATTCGATGCGGCCCATGTACGGATCAGTGATGTTGGCGAGGATCGCGTTGGTATCGCTGTTGCGGGTATCACTGACGGTTGCGCCGTCCCTTCTGAACCGTGCGACGGCGTCTGCCACGTTCTCGACGTGCAGCCCATAATGGGTGAAACCTGCAGGCCGTTGCGCGTTCGCCTGCCCGAGCTCAAGGAACGTGTTTTCGCTGATGTGCATGTAGACCAGCCTCGGCTGCCCGTTGTCGTCGTTGAGACGGAACGCTTCCCGGTAGCCCATTGTCTCAGTGTAGTATGTCATTGCATCGGGGATGTCCGGCACGTTGATGCCCACGTGATTCATCATCACGACATTACTGTTGGCGTTTTGCGCCATCCCCACACTTACGGCCAACCCAACGAAGAGTCCGGCCGCAAATAGCATTGCTCCGCGCATGATACTTTCCTCCGATGATTTGTTAAGCAGGCGAGAACGCCAGGTTGTCTGCCGACGCTCGTGTGTTTTTAGTCTCGCCCGTTAGTCCGGCAACTGCAAGCGATTCATTGTGGCGTAATCGACGATCAAGACATCGAGCCTATTACTTCCCACCAACGCCGTAATGTTTACTGAATCGTCGTGCCAACTCCCGAGTAGCGGGCCGACTTGGAAGAAACCGAGCGCCCAAGAATCAACATCGTCCTGAACTGGATTGAAGAACTGAAGGAACGGGTGCCGGTACCGCAGTTTTCGGTGTCAAGTCCTGAGAAATCATCTTGTCGGACCTTGAGAACCTCTGTTTTTATTGTGGTTTCTGGGGCGACATCCCCCACCCACCTTTACCCGGTATATTAGACAAGCACAGCGTAAGGGCCTCTAGCCCTTTTGCGGGTTTGTTTCACGGATTCGCTTGTGTCACCCTTCTTGCTGTCAGGATCGGATTGAGATCATCCTTGGAGATGTCCTATGGTGGGGAAAGACCCAGTGCGTGCTAGTTTTGATCGGTGCGAGGCCGCGGGGAACTTCGCAGAGCGGTTCTATGGTGTCTTTCTCAACTCATCACCAGAGATCGGACCGCTGTTTGCGATGACGGATTTCGAGAAACAGCGAAAACTGCTCCGAGCTACTGTGTACATCATGGTCACGCGGAGCGTAGACGACGTTCAAGCGCGAGAGACGCTGGAGAGCATCGGCTATTCGCATGGACGCACGCAGCTGAACATTAGACCGGAGTTGTACGAAGTCTGGCTAGATAGCGTGTGCCAGACCGTGAAGCAAATGGATCCGGACTGGACACCCGAAGTCGAACGTGAGTGGCGTGATCGATTACGAGCGGGTATTGATTTGATTACGTCCCTCTACTGACAGAGCATCTTCAGGCAGTTGGCGCGTCAGCAATCGCCGTGTTTGCTCTGATTACGTGAGTTGGCTCTGGCCCCAAAGGATTCTCGAGCCCTGATAAATCATCTTGTCGGACGTTGAGAACCCCTTTTTTTAGGCCTTTTCTCACTGTCCGACAATGTCTGCCGGATCAACCGGTTGATGCAACACATGCATTAAATGTTTCTGCTGGAGTTGCGAACTCCAGAGTCTTGCGTGGCCGCTCGTTGAGCTGCCGTGCCACCGCGTCCAAATGTTCCTGTGAGTGTACCCCCAGATTCGTTCTCTTCGGAAAGTAGTATCGAAGCAGCCCATGAAAACGGAGTCATCCACCGCGACCTGAAACCCGCCAACGTCAAAGTCACGCCGGACGGAAAAATTAAGGTGCTCGACTTCGGACTAGCAAAGGCGTTTGAAGGTGAAGTGGAAGCGAGCGTGTCCAACTCCCCGACGCTCAGTATGGCTGCAACTCAGCAAGGAGTGATTCTCGGGACAGCGGCGTATATGTCACCGGAACAGGCTAAGGGACAAGAAGTCGATAAGCGCACCGACATCTGGGCGTTCAGCTGCGTCTTGCATGAAATGCTGACGGGGCGGCAAGCCTGGGCAGGGCCAACGGCACCGGAAGACGACGTTCTCCCGGCGGCCAGCGGGAGCGATCGCGTCCAGACGGCGGGGCGAGCGGGCCGCTCAGCCCGGCGGAATGAGGAGCTTCGCCAGCACGGGATAGTGGTCCGATGGGTACCGACCGTCGGCGCTGTGCACGATCGTGGCGACGGCAAGCACCTCGATCGGGTCGCTCACGAGCACCCAATCGATCCGACCTTCCCTTCCCTCGGCCGGGGGACCGAAGCCGTTCGACGTCAGGGGCGGACCACGCCGCTCTCCAGCGATCAGCCACGCGTCGCGCAGACCCTGGCTTGTCGCGACCTCCCACGTCCTGCTCGACTCGGCGACGGCGTTGAAGTCCCCCATGACGATCACCGAGCTTCCGGGTGGTAGTGCGGCGACACGCTCGTTGATGCGCTCTGCCGACTCGATCTGCCGCTGACCGCGACGTAGGGTGAAGTGGGTGTTGAACGCGTAGATCTGTTGGCGGGTCGCCAAATGATGGAAGCGTGCCCAGGTGACGATCCGCGAGACTCGACGACGGCGAGACGGAGGACCGAGGTCGTCCGACAGCCAGAACGTGCCCGACTCGATGGGGACGAGCTCCTCGTATCTGTAGAAGATGGGCGTGGCTTCGCTCAATCCGATACCGCCATTCAGCCCGCGGTCGACCCCCACCCAGCGGTACTGCGGTAGCTCGGTCTCGAGGAAATCGATCTGCTCTGACAGCGCCTCTTGTAGCCCCACGATGTCCGGGTCGAAGCGCTCGATCGTCTCCGCCACCAGCTCTTTGCGGTTCGGCCATACGTTTTCACCGTCGCGGCCCAGCGACGTCCGGATGTTGAACGTCATGACGTCGATCGCGATCGGATCTGCCGATGGCTGTTCCGGCGTCTGGGCTGAAAGGCTCCCGAACGGAGCTAGGAGCGCAATCGTAACGAGGCTGGCTCTCAAGCTCTCGCCACGCCGAGATCGCCCATGGTCTTCTGCGTCTTGCCACCCCCCGGCACTCGGAATCCCGCTTGTTTTACTTATCCGCATCAGCGGGGCTAGTTCGTCCAGAGCCTGCTGCTCGCCGTTGTTGCAGGCCTCGAGCAATGCGGTGACCTCGCCAGGCTTGGGCTCCGACATCTATATCCCCCTGTTCGGTCAGCTCTAGCAATCGCAGGCATCGCCGGGAGTCGACAGCTTCTCGGTCCGTATTGATCATGCCCCTAAACCTGAAAAACTACACCTACTTGCTCTTTTTTTGAAATTTTTTTGTTCGCTGTTGGTGCGGGTCTCCGCCTTACAAGTTGAAGGTACAAAAATCACTTAGCAACCAGAAGGAAGGACAAGATCCGCAGTGGTCAGCCGATGGGGATGAACTATTCTTCTTGAAACCCAATGGGCAGTGGGCGGCTGTTGATATTACAACCGATGGTCCGTTTGCATTTGGAACCGAGCGTCCGCTCCCGGTCCAGGGATTTTATGTGCAAGGGGCGTATAGAAACTACGCCGTTACCCCCCGACGACCAACGACCGCTCGTCGCGCTCCCCTTAGATGGTACGGGTACTGCCGGAGCAGCCCGCCCCCAGATCAACATCGTCCTGAACTGGTTTGAGGAACTAAAGGACCGGGTGCCGGTCCCGTAGGGCATCGTTTTCTCTTGTTACGAATCGCCTTTCTAATCCAGAAAAACCGTTTCTCCACCCGCTGAACAGAGCTTTTTAAATCCAGATGCCTGTATGGTCGCCGATAGGGACAACTGCGGTTCTGATCGATTCCCAATCCTGCTTGTAGTCTCATTCGTCCATGGAGCGTAGCTCAACCCTCGGCCGCTGCCCTCCATCGAGAAGATGAAATCCGCGCTGTCGCTTGCGGGTTGCGCCCACGTAACCGTCGAGTGCAGCGACGTGAAGACGGGGTTCATCGCATGGGCGATCTGCAGTTGATCGGCAAGGGCCGGCTTGCTGAGGTGTTTGTGGTGGGGCGACACGCAGGCGCTTAAGCTGTTTGCGTTCGGGCGCATGCTGGCCGAGCTTTACGTCTCGGTCCACGCGTCTGGCGTCGACCAGCTGCCGTCGCAGGACGAACAACTCGAGAGCTTGATTGCCCGGGCCGAGCTGCCCGCCGCCCGACGAGACATCGCCCGGGTCCGCCTGTGCAAGCTACGCGAAGGAACGGCCGTCTGCCACGGCGACTTTCATCCTGATAATGTCCTGCCCGGTAAAGCTCAACTCCCGATACCTCTTGGACAACGTGATGGGAGTTCCGCATGGGAGCTCCGCATTGCGTGCGCCGGGGGACGGGGAGTACACTCAGCGCAGCTATTTCCATGCCTCGGGCCCTGTGCCACGAAACGGGAGGTCTTCATGCGACGTTCGGTGACGGTAAACACAACGATTGGATTGATTGCGGTATTCGGTATGTTCGGGATGCTTTCCGGCGCCTTGGCCCAGGAGCGCCCGGCGCAGATGGTGGCCCCGCTGTTCCTGAAAGTGGATTGGGTGCGGCCGGCCAGCCAGGAGGACACCTCCGTCCGCTACACGCCGGTTCAGGAAAACATCGCCGATCCGAACGTGGAGATCCACTATTACGGGCCGGGAGCCAAGCAGATCCTGACCACGGGCAATCCGGGGAGCGACGTTCGGCCCTACGGCGTGTGGACGGGGACGGCCGAAGGTCCCTTTGCCATCACCTTCGGGATGAAGAACGGCAACTATGTCGATCTCACCGGCCTGGCCAACGTCCGGTGGTTCACGAAGACTTCGGGTTTCCATGTCGTGCGTCCCGTCGTAAAGCTGGCCGACGGCACCCTGCTGGTCGGCGACCGGACTTTCTCTTCGGTGCCCAAGCTCACCCTAAGCGAGTTCTCCCTGACCGATATTCGCTGGATCAAGCTGGAGCCGGAGCGCATGGTCACGGTCAACAGCGGCCGGTCCCCGACGAACGAAGTCTGGGCCCCCAATCCGGACCTCACCCGTGTCGCGGAAGTTGGCTTCGCCGACCTGTATCCCGGCAGCGGCCACGGCACCGGCGGGTATATCCATCTCGCCGCGATCGAGGTCTACGGCAAGACCGTGCCCCGAGGGGCGAGGAGCAGCCGTTAGGCTATTTCTCGAAGCGGTCTTGGGCGATCCAAGAACGGTCTCGCCCACCGAGTGCCCTTGGCTTCTTCGGCTCTGAAGGAGATCAGGGAGGATCGTGTGGCCTCCAGGAACGACAGAAAGCGAAATTTTCCGTCAGATTTACGGCTTTGAAAAATCCACCGGCGTCCACGCCCTCGTGATGGGGCTGGTCGGACCTACGACGGTCTCCTGACGGCCAACGGTTTCTTGCGATCAAATCGATCTCCGTTGAAACCGACGGAGTTACTCTGACGACGTATAGGGGTGAGGGTTTACTGGACTTAGAACACTGCCCTCAGTAGCTGGATGAACCGGTCCGATCCCACGAAGACGCCGTCAGGAAATCGGCGATAAGCCCGAAGCTCCTGGTAGACCCGGCTGGGCCCCGTGCGGTTGATTTCGAATCCCGCCAGATATTGTAGCCGCATGTTCCGATCCAGATTAATTTGCGCATCCATCAGCCACGGCCTGAGATCGGATGCCTGCCCCAGGTATGCCGTCAGTACATCCACTCCGGTGTTGAAACCAACGCTACGGAGCGAAGTGACGACGGCAGCATGATCGGGTCGGGACAACCGCTGTTGGAATGCGTCGACATTTATTCGGGTCGGAGCCGTCTGGCCCAGGAGAACCAGATCAAATCCACGGTTCCCGATAATGTTGGTCCAAACGGTACCGCTGGGAAACACTTCGAAGAAAGTGGCCAGTACACTTTTGACGGTGTTTACGTCGCCATCGTAAAGCGGCAGCCACTGGGCGGCAACCCCACCCGGACTCAAGTGACCACGCACCAATTCGAAGTATTCCTTTGAATAAAGAGCGGAAGTGCCTTTTACCCAGAGATGAACCGGATCTGAAGTGATGACGTCGAACCGCTCGTCGCTTGTCAGCAGATAATGCCGGCCATCATCGTAGATGATCCGGGTCCTCTCATCATCCAATACTCCGTAGTTTTCTCTCTCGAAGAATCGTCCTGAAGCCGGAGGAATCAAAGCTTCCAGTTCTGCGATTACAATATTTTCGACTTGAGGGTGAGTCACGAACGTGCCGGCCGTTGTGCCCGCCCCGAAGCCCACTACGAGCACATCGCGAGGCTCGGGATGAACCAAGGCCGGAATATGTCCCGCCATCCGCTGGAGGCGCATGTCGTCCGGGTCAGTGGAAGCTTCCACGTTGCCATTGACATAGATAATCCGCTGGCCCGATTGCTCCGTAATGACGAGCGACGAGTTCAGACCCTCGCCCCTGTACAGGACATTGCTGGAATCCGTTTCGCCGCCGCCCAGCCCGGTACCCATCATCAAGGCGGTACGCCGTCCGTATGCGATCACCTGCCAGGGGACTTCGGACACGGTCCCGATTAGAGCAAGGGCCAGGACCACCGAGGCCACCAAGCTCGCCATGCCTCGCTTTCCAATGAACGGTTCTCCATAAAGGCCGTTCGGGACAGAGGGCCGGCCGAGCGGTGTGAGCATGATCAGCGCCGCGACGAATGAGAGTCCGATCAATACCTGCTGAGCGTGGAGTGTTCCTATCCGCGGAATGAATACGAAACTGAACCCCACAGCTCCGACAATCGCACCGAAGGTGTTCGCTCCATAAGCGAGTCCCGCTAGCCGCCCGGGATCCTGTTCAGGCGAAGCAAGAGCCGCAAGCGCTATCGGAAAACTCGCTCCCCAGAGCAGTGTTGCCGGAAGGATCGTCCAGAGCGTCCGCAGCAGATCCACCTGGAAGTTGAACCAGGGGCTGAGGGCAAGCGTCGGATCAATCGGCCAGTATGGCAGCGACTTCGCAATGGTCCACGCCGTCCATGCGATCGCAGCGGCCAACAGCATCTGGCAGACACCGAGCGCCAGTCTTGGACGCTCGATCCGTCGCGCCAGGAGTGACCCAATGCCGCTGCCGATGCCCAATCCAATTAAGAAGACTGCGAGGATTATTGAGAATGTGTAAACGGTCGCACCGAGCAGCACGGCCAGGAGGCGCGTCCAGACGACCTGGGCTCCGAGGGCGCAAAGTCCTGAGAGGGCCGTTGCAATATATATGGCAGTTGGGCCTCGAACACCTGGGGCGTGATACGCGCTGACGGTGTCAGGTGGGGGATGGTAGCGAGTCCAGGTTGCCAGGGCGAAACCGGCCACGGCAACAACCAAATTCATTGCGACGGCCACATAGGTCGCTACCAGCAGATCATGGACTCTCAGCAAATAGAATCCTGCAAACAGGCAACCGGCCACGGCTCCCGCGATGTTCGCGCCATAGAAGAGGCCCATTCGCGAAACGCCTGATTTCGTTAGTTTGATCCACCGGGAAACGACAGGGAAAGTTGCCCCCATGAGTATCGTGGGTGGCAGGAGGCAGGCCGCGCACATCAATCCCCGCAATACGAGGACTGGGAGACCTTCAGCGGCGCCGGCAACGTAAAACCGCCCGACATAGGGAAGTCCGAACAAAATCAGAACGCCCGACACACCTATTCCCAATTCGAGTGCGGCATAGAGACGTAAAGGATGATGTCTCGCGGAGATTATCTGCCCCAACAGAACACTGCCGAGGAACAGACCTCCCATGTAAGTAGCCAGAAGCAGACCCAGGGACAGGGCAGTGGAGCCGATCACCAATTGCAACTGCTGAAACCAGACGATCTCGTAGATGAGTGCAGCACATCCACTGCCAGCCAGTAACACCAAAATCCAACCGAGCGACCGGTCCGATAGTGCCAAGGAAGCATCTGCCTCTGTTCTCGGCGGGTCGGCCTGCTCGGGTTGGGTCATTGCTATTGGTGTCGAATGGCTGTCGAAAGGTCGCCGGTGCCCAGCTTCGAAACAACAGACAACTTCCCGATGCCCGCAAGGGCACGTACAAAAACAGGCACGGCCTCGCTCCTGGGTCCTGCCTATGCTTGTTCCAAACGCCTGCGGCCAGTCAGGTAGATTCCCAAATCACGCTGTCACATAGCTTGTAGGGCCACGCGAGCCAGGGAAATTTGTTCGCGTCTACAGCAAACTTACGTTGGAAACCTGTCGATCGAAATCATGGCGGGCGATTAGAGAGGCCTGATAGTACAGGTGGCCAGAGTGATTTCTGTAGAAATCGAAACCCGGCCAAACGCCCGCCTTCCGCAGGTGTTTGCTTTCGTGGAGATCGACTCGATTAATGTTGAGGAGGCGATCTCCAAGCGAAGCGTCACCAATATCGGCGGGCCAAAACTGCGGACCGTTTCACAGAGAGTCGGCGTTCTCGTTAAACGGAGCCATCTCGCTTGCCACGCACATGTTCTCCCAGATCTCCGTGTCGGGAACCAGGCCGATCAAGCCCGTCTCTCCCACAAACGGCTCGGTATACACCAACGGATCGTATATCGTCACTTGGGCTTCCAGCGTGCCGTATTCCACTCGCGTCCAGCGTTCGACGACCCGCATCTGGTTGCTGTGAGGTAAGCCGCCGCCAGGCTGGTTGCCCTGGGCGGAGGTTCTATCGATCCAGGACCGCTCGTCAAATCCGGACGACTCAATTACGAGCGTGTCTCCCTCCCAGTGGCCGATGCTCCAGCCCAGCCAGTTCAGTACCGGGGGATCCTCGGGAAGCTCCCGTCCGTCGGTCCAGATGGTGCGCCACGTATGCTCAAGTTCGAAGAACTGGAGCACCCGGTCAGGCAGCATCACAAACTCGAACCCGTAGTTGTAGTCAAACATCCGGGGCCAGCCCAGTGGATCACAGGCCAGGAGCCCGTAGTCTTTCTCTGAACCTCGACTGTAGAGCGGTAGCCCGTCCGATGTAAATTCTTCGCCCCGGGTGGCCTCGTAGAGTTCCTGTCCGTACTCTGTAAACGGTGGCGCGTTCAGCAAGGAATTGTTGACGCCGTTATATCCCCATACTCCCGACAGATCGCGCCTATCGTAGTCCGTGATCTCGTCGATGTTGTTCCTCAGCCGGGCTTCGGTCCTGTCCGCGTTGTTCTGGCACCGCGGGCAAGGGTTCCAGCCCTCCGGGACTTGAGCCTGAGCGCTTGCTCGACTGTCGGGGGCCAGCGCGAGCGATAGGCACATCACCGACGCTACGAGCACCGCCGAGATCATGATTCGATTTCGCATTGTAGTCAAACCCCCAAATCTTTGATGGTCCAGAGATCTGGATGACAGACGCTACGACGGTCAATGCTCGCCAAATCTCCTGGACACAACATAGTGAAAACAGCCGTTCCGTATTATAGACCACTTGAGCAGTCGTGCCTCCGTCCCGGAGTCTCTCGTACGGCCGACCGCAGGGGAGCGTTGAGCAATCCGACAGCCCGAACTTATGAGAAGTTCGGAGTGGATGCTGCGTGGATGAGTAAAACAAGCGGGGTTCGCAGTTCAGGGGGTGGCAAGACTCAGGGCGGAACTGTCGCAGTTGGGGTGTTATGTTAAGTCGCAGGAGGCAGAAGGGGGAGGGGCCGAAGCGACCCGCCCCCAAATCAACTTCGTCTTAAACTGGTTTGAAGAACTGAAGGAACCGGTCCCGGTTCCCTGATTTTCGAGGTCAAGTCCTGAGAAATCATCTTCTCGAACCTTGAGAAATTCGGCCTAGCTGCTCGTTGCAGCGATGCTCGCTTGTGCCTCGATAGCCTGTTCTTCATCATCGAACACGTCGAACACCATCGTCGAAAGCCTAGTCAGTTCGAGGAGCTTAGTGGTCCGTTCGGTTGGATTCAGTAGACTCATGTTGCCCCCTTGATTTCGCAGCGACGTAAAGCAGGCAATCAGTTCTCCGAGCCCATAGCTATCAATGTAAGAAAGGCTGGCAAGATTCAGCACAAATTTGCGACTGCCCTTGTCGGCCAAGCTGCGGACCGTATTGTGCAGGAGCAATATGGAATCACCAACTGTCAAGCGCCCAGACAGATCTAGCAGAACGACGCCCCGAATGTGGCGCGTGTCCAATGAAAATGACATCCAATACTCCGATTAGCAAGAATTGCTGCGACTAGTATCAATTGGTTGATTGTTAGTCAATCAAACTCGCACTGCGCCTCCTCCGTAACCTTCTTCTTTCCTGTGATTAGGAAACGTGGCCGGTTCCAGCATAATGTGAGATTCTGGCAAGAATCGTCCCTGACTACCGCTGAAATCCATTCTCAAGGTAACGACAAATCATCTCGTTGACGTTGACATTCTGGACCACGCAACGTTTTCACGGCTTTTTCATTTAATTCTATCAATCACAGGAATTAGAATCTTTCTATCCGCGTGAGTCCTCCTGATTTGGAGTCGCGGTGAGGGCCTGGTAGTTCTTTAAGTTAGTTTTCAGGCTGCCGGTCCCGACAACAATAGAACAGGACGCCCTCTATTAGGAAGGATTCCAGTCGATGCCCCGTTTCAGAGTCGGCGACCGAGTCAGGGTAACGGACACAACAGCAGAACTTGCCTCGGGAACGGGGACGATCATCGATATTTCTTACGTCTCCAAAGATCCGGAGCCAGACAATCCCACGCGCGATCCCCGCGTGTACGTGCTGCAACTTGACGATGGGGCCGTGCGTCGGTTCACGGGTCATGAAATCGAAACTGAATGAGAAATGACCCTCGCGCTGTTCACAGCCGAGGGATACGAGACGGGGGCAACGGCCTCGTGATTAACGGAAGGTCACGAAAAAAGGTAGTGGTTCCTGATGCGAAGCTCCCGGGGTGTCTGAATTTCACCGGCTTCTTCTAGCTCACACGCAAAGAACGGACAGTAGCTGCCGCTACCGAGCGCGACTTCGTAGATGTCGGCGCTTTCGACTCCATCCTCGTTTGGAGTAAATGCCACAATGACGCCAGAAACTTCACCGTCGTATCGAGTGGGACGCACGACTTGACCAGTTTCAAACCTTGGCATTGCAAACCCTCCAAACGTACTCCCATTGGGATTTTTGATTGTCGCTGATGAGATTCTATTTATGAACTCGCTAACCTCGGTGGTTTTCGCAGTCGGCACGTCTTGACACGTGACAGATCAGGTCACCCCGTCCGACCCGCAGAGCCAGCCTTTGCATTCCCCAGCTGTTTCGTGCTCGGCCTTCCAACGCTAGCGGCTCGAAGATCCTTCTTGGTCATTCTGATGGTGCAGTCCGTCAGCTTCCCGTCGATGGCTATCGCAGGTAACCTCTCAACACCGCAACGATCAGCCCCAGCGGCAATTTCAGCGTCGCGCATGTCGAGAACCTTTATGTCAGAGGAATCCCCAGTCAGTGTCTCAACCAGGCGGATGGCCCGTTGGCAGAGGTAACATCCATCACTAAAGACTTCAATCATCCTTTTTGAAGTCATGGCGTTTTGCTGCCATGGCCCATCCTTGGGCTCCTTCAGGCATTTGCTAAGTGGTTTTGATCAGTTGTCGCCGAAGACTATAAATGTTGGACAGGCTGAAAATCAAGCTCTTTCCTAGGACATCTGCTGACCGTCGGGACGCGACTGCCTGGGCCTCACGGTCTCGGGCGCCATCAAGTCGGCGGGACGGGTGGTTCTATCAAGAATGAATCGACTCCCTGTCCGCAGCCTTCTGCAGACCGCCAGCGCATCAGGTAAGCAATCTACTGAAATCTACGTGAATTTTCGTTGCGTGAAAGTGCCTAGCGAGCGTAAGAACTGAAGGAACGGGTGCCGGTGCAGTGAAGCACGTCGTTCCTTCCTGCCTACCGCTGAAATCGATTCTCAAATCCTGAGAAATATTTCTTGACGTTGACCTTCGCGGAGAAGTGCCTAGGAACTAAAATAACGCCAGATTAGTACGGTTAGGCCGCCTTGTGTTTAGGAACGTGCTTGGTTGGGAAACCGCCAAACCTTAGATTGACATGGTTGCTCCAAATAACCATAGGTCACCTTCTGAGACGTTAAGCTGCGACAGGCGCTCGGACTCTTCGATTGCTGCTTCAACGGGTTCCCAGCACCCTCACTCTTCTCGGTCAACATGCCCGGACAGTGTCCACAACATTCTCAGATTTGAAGTACCCGACGGCCACCGAAGAACGCTACTGTCTTAAGACCGATCTTCCAGGATTTAGGATTTGGATCGGTAAACGAAGCGGCGTTACTCGTCGTCGATAGCGCCCAAGGTCTTAACCGGTGAAGATCTGGCGGTCAGGATAAAACTCTGGCCAATAAGTAAAACTAGCGAGCTTCTCAGTACAGGGGTGGCAAGACGCATCGCGCTCTCAAGCACAAGCACGGTTTGGCGGTAATACGCAAAGTGACTGTTTGATTGCTTCCAACTCTCTCCTCCCATAGTATTTACCGAGATTTTCACGGCACGGGGTCGTTGGCCAATTGGGCTGCTCCGATGTCGCGCTGGAGGTTCTCTTGGCGGGCAAGCCATTGGCAGATCACACCGATGAGATTCGGACGATCCTGGATGCGGCGCCCGTTCCACTGCTAATAAGCCGCGTGTCCGACGGGGCCGTTGTGTACGCAAATGACAATCTTGGGGCGTATCTCAACGTGACGGGCGCAGAGCTCATCGGCAGGAAAACCCCGGACTTTTATGCTGACCCCAATGACCGGCAGGCGCTACTAGAAGATGTCGAACGCAGCGGACGCGTGAGCAACTATGAGTTGCGGCTACTAGGGTCGGGCGGAAAGGAGCGTTGGGCGCTGGCATCCGTCGTTGCGACGACGCTCCGGGGCGAGAATGTAATCGTCGTGGGTCTGAACGACATCACTGACCGCAAGGCGTCCGAGGAGGCGCTCCGGCATAGCGAGCAACGTTTTCGCAGCCTCGTCGAGAACGCCAATGACATCATCTACCTCCTCACACCCGAAGGCGTCTTCACCTACGCCTCCCCCAACTGGACCGACATCCTCGGTGATGAGGTGTCTGAAGTCGTGGGGACCAGTTTTGCACCGCGCGTCCATCCGGACGACCTTGACAAGTGCTACGCGTTCCTGAACACGGTCATCGAAACGGGCTCGAGGAAGAGCGGTATCGAGTACCGCGTCAAACACAAAGATGGCGGCTGGCGCTGGCACACGACCAATGCTTCGTGTCTCAAGGACAGCGAAGGCAACGTCATGAATTTTGTGGGTATCGCGCGGGACATCACGGAAAAGAAACAGACGCAGCTCGATCTCGAACACGCGCTTCGAGAGCTCAAAGAGAAAGAGGTCCAACTCATCCAGTCGGAACGGATGGCCGCGCTTGGCAGACTCGTGCGCGGTATCGCCCACGAGATCAATTCTCCGATTGGCGCCATCCAAAGCATGCGCGCCACATTGACGGAGGCCGTCGAGAAGCTCCAGAAGCACCTTGGTGAGGCCGCACCCGCGTCGCCGTCGGATCGCAGGCTCGACGTCATCCTCGGAACCATCCTCGAAGCCGATCGCGTCATCGGCAAGGGTACCGAGCGGATCACCGAAATCGTAAATAGCCTGCGTTCGTTCACACGCCTGGACGAGGCGGACTTAAAACGGTGTGACATCCACGAGGGTATCAACAGCACGCTTACGCTCATCGATCACGAACTCAAGGGGAGGGTCGAAGTATTGACAGACTACGGCGACTTTGGGCCTATCGTCTGCTACCTGCGGCGCTTGAATCAGGTTTTTCTGAATATCCTGCGCAACGCATCGCAAGCAATTGACGGCCCAGGCAGGATCAAGATAAGAACGTTCGCGGAGGGTAACGAGATTCGCGTTGTGATCCAGGATACCGGCAGGGGGATCCCGAAGGAACGCATCGAAAACGTTTTCGAGCCGAACTTCACCACCAAAGGCGATCGCACCGCCACCGCGCTCGGGCTTTCCATCTGTGACAACATTATGCGGCAGTACGAGGGACGGATCGAGGTCGAGAGCGAGCTTGGCAAGGGCTCTGTTTTTACCGTCGCCTTGCCGCGAGATTTGCTGAAAACCGAGGCACTCAGCGACAGGGCAGTTCCGGCGGAACATTCAACTGGACCAGACGCACTCCCATGAGCCCACCGCATTCCTAATCAAACATCCGTGGAACAGAAGGAACGGTTGCCGGTGCCGTGATTTTCGAGGTCAAGTCCTGAGAAATCATCTTCCCGGACGTTGAGAACGCCTGTTTTCGGGCCTATTTTCAACGTCCGGGAACGTCGTTTGCGAGGACTTGACCCTTTTCTTGCCAATAACTGCACTCTGTAGTCAGATTAATTCAGTTTTTCACTGATCGTTTAGCTGCACACTTTACACATGGGATCTGGCACCAAACTCGGCCACTACGAGATCCTAGTCTCCTTGGTAAGGGTGGAATGGGAGAGGTGTGGCGTGCGAAGGACACGAAGCTGGGGCGTGAAGTAGCGATCAAGACTCTGCCAGAGGAGTTTGCTCGTGATGCGGATCGTCTCGCACGCTTCGAACGCGAAGCCAAACTCCTTGCCTCGCTGAACCATCCCAACATTGCTGCGATATACGGCCTGGAATAGTTCAAGGGGACGCGGTTCTTGGTTCTCGAACCTGCGGGCGACACGCTGGCCGAGGGCGCAATGCGTCCCTATGGCTGTGATTGACCTCAACTCTCTTTCTTCGTAATATTTAGCGAGATTATTGACTTCGTAAATTTCAGTTACCATTTGAGGGGGATTATTTCGTTGTCAGTGGGCACGAAGCCCGGTCCATACAAAATCATCGACCCTGTAGGTGCAGGTGGTATCGGCGAGGTGTGTCCAGTTCCAGAAGCTACGGCCTCAGTCAGCACTGCCCTTTCAAATGGCTTCTTCGCCAGCCAGCTTCACCGGCCAAAATCGCGAGTTTCCGTGGCTCCTATACTCCATTTATTCACGCTACAGGAAACGGCTTCGCTTCACTCGAGGTCCCGGTGTACACTCACATGCTAAGAAAGCAGTCCACTGGAAAATGGAATCGTTGCATGCGAAATAGGCCTAGAAGCGTGCTCCTTGTGATCGTTGCTGCCGCCGTGATGGGGGTCCTCGCGATGGCGGTCGCGCCGGCCGCCGCTCAGGACGCATCCTATAACGCACCCCGTTTGGTCGGAGCAGACAACCCTGATCTGAACGGTATCTGGCAGGCTCTCAACACGGCCCATTGGGACATCCGGCCCCATGCGGCGGGATCTTCCGCGTTCCCCGAACTCCTCGGTGCGATCGGGGCTGTGCCCGCAGGGCATGGCGTAATCGAGGGCAATGAGATTCCCTATCAGCCGTGGGCCGCGGAAAAACAGAGAGAGCACTTCGACGAGCGGTTCACTCGGCCCTCGGACCTTCTCACCAATGAGACAGCTGGGGATCCGGAGGCCAAATGTTATCTTCCGGGAGTACCGCGCGCCACCTACATGCCCTTTCCGTTCCAGATTTTCCATACTCCGGGATTGATCTTGATCTCCTATGAATACGCGAGTGCAACTCGCCAGATCCATCTCGATCGCCAGCCACCGAGTCCCAATGTGTCATGGATGGGCTGGTCGATCGGCCGCTGGGAAGGAGATACGCTGGTGGTCGACGTAACGGATCAGCTCGGCCGGACGTGGCTTGACCGTGCGGGGAATTTCTATAGCGAGGCCGTCCATGTGGTGGAGCGTTATACTCCGATCAGTCCGAATCACTTGATGTACGAAGCGACTATTGAGGACCCGAACGTGTTTACGCGGCCGTGGACGATCCGCATGCCGCTCTATCGGCGCATCGAAGAACAGGCGGAACTCTTGGAATTCAAGTGCATAGAATTCGCTGAAGAATTCATGTACGGGCACTTCATTGAGGACGCGAACGACTGAACTGGGGTTGGGAACAACAGACAGGAGGTTTCAGATGAGCGATCGATTTCTCACCCGAATGAGGGTACTGGCGACGGTCTTTGCCCTCGTCCTGCTGGTAGGGACACCTCTTGCGGGTCAGGCACCAGGCGGAGCGACGCAACGGACAGCGTGGGGGGACCCGGACCTGCAGGGCGTGTTCACGTTCGCGACGACCACGCCGATGGAAAGACCGGAAGCGCTTGGCGACCAGGAGACTTACACCGAAGCGGAGCTGGCTGAACTGGAAGCACAAGTTGCCGAGCGGTATGTAATACCCAACCGTCCGGCCGAGGGCGCCCCAGTTCCCAACAGCTATGACCGAATCTGGGCGGCGGGCGAGCGGGGAATGCCCAGCAACCGCACGTCGCTGATTGTAGACCCACCAGACGGGCGCATACCTCCGTTGACGCCAAGAGCGCAATCGGAGATGGCCGAGCGCGAAGCCGAAGCAGAGTCGAGGCGTGTGTCGAGAGTTGGGGTTGATGGCGAAATCACCCTGGACACGGTTTATAATATCTGGACCGACCTTTCCACGTACAACCGTTGCCAGGCAAGCCCCGTACCGCGAACCGGGGGAGGGTACAACAATGGCGTTCAGATTGTGCAGACGCCTGGATACGTCGTGCTTCACTACGAGAGGTTGCACGACGCTCGCATCATACCTTTGGACTCACTTTCAGCTCTGGATGGGAGCATCCGCCAATGGAACGGCCGTTCCAGGGGCCACTGGGAGGGCGATACGCTGGTTGTCAACCTGACCAGTTTCACGGACAAGCAGACGGCTTTTCGGCATCCCATGGGCGACATGGAGTTTGTGGAACGCTTCACGAGGATCGACGAGAAAACGATCGAGTACGAGGTCACGGTCAATGATCCCACGACGTGGACCGAACC
Source organism: Terriglobia bacterium (assembly GCA_965218085.1). Classification (GTDB taxonomy): domain Bacteria; phylum Acidobacteriota; class Terriglobia; order 20CM-2-55-15; family 20CM-2-55-15. Next base: position 4,182,500 of record CBDCKF010000002.1, read on the forward strand.
CTGGACATTCATCCTCCCCTTTAAGAGCGATCAGGAGTATCAGCTTCCGGAACATATATATGAGTTCGCCTGTCACGAGGGGAACTACAGAATGATTGAGGGCACAATCAGGGGATCTCGCACGCTGCTTGAGCAGGCCCAATAGTGAAGAATATTGCGCTTTTGGTGTGCGTGGGGACCTCACAAGCGAGAATGGGTGTGACCAAGAAGGAGGTGTATCGGATGCGAACCAAAAAACTGGCTGTTGTTCTCGGCTTGTGTAGTTTACTGCTCCTGACAGTTGCGCCGGCCGGGGCACATCATGCGTTTACCTCGGAGTATGACTCGACCAGGCCAGTCGAGTTGCAGGGAACGATCACGAGGGTGGAACTGATAAATCCGCACAGTTGGATCATGATAGACGTCAGGCTTGACGACGGGACAACGGAAGCTTGGGAAATCGAAGCCGGCGCTCCGAACTCTTTGTACAGGAGAGGCTTTACGCGTAATTCCCTGCCGGTTGGAACAGAGATCACGGTCCGAGGTTACAGGGCCAAGGCCGAAGGATTGAGGCGGGCCAACGGCGGAAATATCACGTTGTCTGATGGATCCACGATATTTCTGGGAGGCTCCAATCCGGACAGAGGGAACCGGTGAGCGGTCTGCCTGTCCCTGAGCCTCCTTGCGATGAAGTCCAAATGCTCCTGTGAGTGTAGCGACAGATTCGGGGTATCACCGGTTTTCAGCACCCGGCCAAGTTAGTACGGCGGCACCAGTGCCGCGAGCTCCTTTCGGAGAGTGCCTGCCCTGCCTATACGGATCCCGTTGCAAGCCGCGGAACGATCCGCTCGACATTAGTCCGGTAGAGCTGCTCGAGATCTTCGGCGTTGAGGACGCCGCGCGCGCCGGCAAGTCCTCGAACATAACGGTCCCTGTCGCCGTACGGAAAATCGGTTCCGAACACCATCTGGTCGATTCCCACCACCCGCTTGAGCGCACCCATCGACACCGAATTCGCGGTCGCGGCGCAGTCGTAGTAGAAGCTGCGGAGGTGTTCGAGCCTCGAACCGGGTTCCGCTGTAGCCTCAAGGTCATCGTCGAGTTCGGCGCCACCTCCGACGATGCGCTGGACAAGGAACGGCATCGTGCCCCCGGCATGCGAAAAGATCCACCGGATGTTGGGGAACCGGCTAGGTACGTCGTTGACGAGGATGCTCATGATCATCCGGGTCGTGTCGGTCCCGTACTCAACGGTATTCGGGAGGAGGCCTGGAATGATGTTGATGCAGCAGGCCGCATCCGTCGGATGCGTGTAGACGGTCACGCTGCGGCGATTGAGCTCCTCGAGAAGCGGAGTGAAAGCCGGATCGCCGATGTATCTGTCGCCATAGCTGGTCGGCAGAAACGCAGCACCGGCATTCAACGAATCCAATGCGTACTCCAGCTCTAGGAGGCTGTTGTCGACTTCGGGCATCGGAAGCGCCGCCATCAAGATGAAGCGACCGGGGTAATCCGACGCCAGCCCGGTTCCGTATTCGTTCGACTCCCGAGCCAGTCGGCGGATGGTTTCCGCCCCCTGGGCCTCCGAAACGCCCCTCTGTCTGAGACGGTCGGGGGTAAAAGCCCCACCTGCCTGTCCCGTAGAAATCAGCGCCGTCGCCGTCCCCGAGCCGTCCATTGCCTCGATCGACGCTTCCGGCGTCCATCCAACCCTGGCGTTTGGCACCAGATCGGCCGCCTCCAATTCCATGAACCAGCCGGGCGAGGTGACGTGGTGGTGGACATCAACGCGGCGGCCTGCGCGACCTCCATCAACAACGCGGGATCATCTCCTGGGGGAGCCTGGGCGCCTTGCTCCCCGACGTCACAACCCGATAGGAGGACGCCCGCGCCCGCGGCCCCCAGACCGGCTAGAAACTCCCGCCTCCGCTGGACGGCATTCCATTCGCGACTTTCATTCGTACTGCTAGGCTTCATATCTCACCTCCAAGCGCAGAAGGAAACCCGTCGGACGGCTCGCACCGGCAAGAAAAGTTTTCCTCCGAGTCAACCCATTCCCCTAGTAGTGCTCATTAGATCAGTACCTGTTGCGCAGTCTAGCAAAGGAGGGCACCTGGGGAGACAACAAGAAACCTGAGCGGACGCGAAGAGCATGTCGCAGACGCGGAATAGGAGGCGGCTGGGCTCGAAGCGCTGGGCGTTGTCGAGAATCTTCTCCGTCTCTGAAACTCGGAGCCTCGAGTTCCGAGCCGAAGCGTTCAACGGTACAGTCAAGTTAAACGACTCGAGGCAAAATGAGGCCTTGGATGCACCCTACGCCGCTGTCACCGCTGCCCACACCGTGAAAGATCGCGCTTTCAACGTTCCGTGATGAACCGACTTCAGTCGGTGCCGTAGATGACTGTGAAAATGATTCTCAAGTCCTAGAAATCATCTTCTCGGACGTTAAGATCGGATCACCGTTGCTATAATAAGAGAATCATGAATACCTTCCTCAGAGTGGCGTCGTGGCTTTTCTCGGGGCTGCTGGCAGTTTGCTTGGGAATGCTGCCGTTTCACTATAAGGGCGACAATCCGAAGTCTCGCCTGTAACTTAGAAAAAGAAGACCCCAGACTGATGCACGACGGCAGGATGAGCTGCAATGTTCAAGTCCTGAGAAATCATCTTCGCGGACCTTGAGAATTGGGCAAAAGATGGGAGTTGACGCTTTCCTGTAGTTGTCCAGTGAAAATGCCACCGGCCCCATTAGTCCTAGTTGACGAGGATCACCTCAAGTCGATAGGTGAATCGGCGAGGTCCACGATGAGAACTTGTGGACGCATCCTTCGCATGGGTGTTCGTCAGTCGGCGTTCATCGGGCCGCTGGGCGCGGGTAGGGACGACCTTCCGGAGCAGAGCTTCTTTGATGCGGCACCGGCATTAGATTACTGTGTCGAGGCCCGAGTGGGCATTCGCCATGTCCGAGAGGGCCTGCATTCGGCCTACTGCGCAGCTTTAACCACAGCTTCCATTTCCTCCGGGACGTAGCCGGTCACTGCCCGCTCGCCGTCGAATAGAATTGGTTTATGCAGCAGGTCGGGATAGCGGTGAAGGATCTGCAATAGCTCGTCGTCGCTGAGTTCACGACCGGCAATGTTTGCCTTGTAATCGGGGTCCTTTACCTTGCCAGAGTTCAACAGCGCTTTGCCACCTCCGAGGGTACTAGCGATGCGTTGAAACTCCTCCATCGAGGGGGGGTGCGTCAGGACGTCGATCGACTGAAATGCGATACCGTTTTGCGAAAGCCACGCTTCCGTCTTCTCGCAACTCCCTCACCCGTACTTGTGGAAGAACTTCCATTTGGCCACGATTTTTACTCCCTCCGAATTGCCACCCAGTATACGTAGGGTAGCCGGTCAAAACCAGTCCGTGGCTAGGCGCTTCCCGGCTCACAGTCCTGCGAGCAAGGTTAATACAAACGCCGCCGTAGCTTGTCGCTCAATGGTCACTCCAAAACGAGCGCCTCCTCTCTGGCCTCGTCGTTACTCAAACGATTCATGACAATCCGTCGAGCTTCCCGCCGAAATAATACTCCCGGCATCGGCTAGAGAGGTGTTCCCATCGAAACGTCCAGATTCGGTCTGTGGGTGCGTTCGAGCAATCGCCTAGCAGCCCGTGGCAGAAGTGAGATTCTCTGACACAGTCGTAACGTCGGATTCGATAGCCACGTTGGGCTCGATATCCAGCTGACGGAGTTCATGATGCGTTTGAAGCGCCATCTGGACGCAGAAGAGCACGATTTGAGCGGCAAAGTATGCCGCAGACCGGTCCTGCAGGCTCCGTGGCGTGCCCTGCCCGAACTTCTGGCGCAGGATCAACGCCAGGTTCAAGGCCGCGTAGTGAACCAGGATCCGTTTCAGGATATTTTCCCGTCCTCGAAGGTGAACCCGTCGCATGCCGCCGGTTTCCAGACCGTGAGCGAAGGGTCGTTCCAGCATCATGCCGCGATGCCGCAACAACTCCTTGCCGCGTTCTCCACGGATTCGACGGCGATTGGCATAGACAGCCTGTTGTTCGTCCGGCTTGTTCTTCCAGCGGCGACGGCCCCGATCCGGTTCCGAGATGTAGGTGCGTATCCCCAATTCGCGAAGATCGACCATCGTTTCGTTGCTGTGATATCCCTTATCGGCGAAACCTTGTTGCATGGATCATCCCGAAGGATGCCTTATCATCGTGTTTTTCAACACCGGGGATAACTTAGATGCCACATAAGTTCAACGCAGCCCGACGGCACAAGTTTGATAAGGCGCAGTATCGGGTGATCAACTGGGCGGAATATAACGAGAGCCTGCGCCAGCGGGGTGATCTGACGATCTGGGTCAGTGAGGAGGCTCAAAGTGTGTGGAGCGCGCCGCGCCGCACGTCACGGGGTGGCCAGCGGAGATACTCGGATCTGGCGATCGAGACATGCCTGACGCTGCGCACGGCGTATCGGCTTGGGTTGCGGCAAACGCAGGGACTTATGGGATCCATCGGCACGCTCATGGGGCTGGATATACGGGTGCCGGACTTCTCCACACTGTCGCGTCGTGCAAACGGCTTGAGCATCGCTCAGGTGATGATGCAAGCCGGATCTGTGCCTGTCCATCTGGTGGTGGACAGTACCGGCCTCAAGATCTTCGGCGAAGGGGAATGGCTCGCGCAGAAGCATAAAATCAAGGGAATACGCCGCCGCTGGCGCAAACTCCACCTCGGACTGGACCTGGCCAGCGGTGCGATTGTTTGCGCCAATCTGACTCACGATGACGTTGGAGACAGCACTGCATTACCCGGGCTCCTGGATCAACTCGATGCCCCGGTCACGGGCTTTCTGGCTGACGGCGCCTATGATGGAGCGTCTACACGAGATCTGCTGAGGGAACGGTATGGGGAGACCCTGGATGTGGTTATACCGCCGCCAAAGAACGCAGCGATCCGACCGCAATCGGCGCGGGATCCAACCGTTCGGGATCGCCATATTGCTCAGATCCGCAGCAACGGCCGCATGGCCTGGCAAGTGGCCACAGGGTACAACCCGCGCAGCCGGATAGAAACGCAGATCGGCCGTTGGAAGGGTGTCATCGGCCGCAGACTCCAATCCCGCAGCTTCTCCAGGCAGATCACGGAGATCCAACTCGGCCAAAAAGTCCTGAACACAATGACCGCACTCGGACGGCCTGTGTTCGAGCGTATCGCCTGACGCTACCGCTTGGGAAAGGGCGAATTCCATCTCCGCCCCGATCCATGCAACAACGCTTATGCAAAGGTCAGGTCAAAGTGATTGTTCTGCCGGACACCGCCGTTCGCAGGCGTCGTTCTAAGATGAAGGTATTCGAAAGACACGGCGATTTCCGGAGTCACCCGGTATATCGTATTGCCAAAGGCCCCCGCGTTTTGTGCCAGGGCACCAGGGAAACGGGTCCGGTCGTAGAGGCGGTCTGTGCCGTATCCACCGTTAAACTCCCAGCGATCTGTGGCAGCAATCCGACCTTCGATGAAGCCTCCCCTGGACTTTGCAATCTGCGCCAGTGATGCCCCGAACGCATCGATGTTTCTTCCTGCAAAGAACTCACCGCCGATGCCAAACCACCCGACCGTAGCGTCGAAGTCCGCGGCCACTGTCCAGCTAGGACTGATCCCGCTCGTATAACGCTCTCGGGAATAGTGTGAGGACACACCGAATTCCCAGTCAGGTTGCTCGTACGGACCGTCAGGCGTGGCGCGCCACGACAGTCGCGACTGAAAACCGGGAGTCCGCGATCGCTCGCCAGCGCCGTTGGGAGGCACAAACTGGTAGCCCTTCGCCCCCACCGTATCTCCCGCGATGGGCGCGAGGATTCCGCCAACGACGCGTAGCTGGCCGATTTGGCCTTCAGCCAGGGTACGTTCGGCCCGAATCTGCGGCACACGAAGGTATAAGTTGCCTGCACGGAAAAGCGTCGGGAACGCCATACCGGTCAGAGAAGTCGGGTTCTTCGGCGCCAGAATCATATGGTCTTGACCGATCTGGAATGCGGTTCTTTCGTTTTCGAACCTCATGTAGCCGTAAAGCAGTCTCGGTACACCGAGTACTGGCGAAGTCTGGAAGTTGGGCAAGCCCCCGAAGAAGTCGAAAGCCACAAGGGCGCTGCTCCTGAAGGAACCCACCTGGGGGCCATCCAGTATCGCTCCCAAGCGGGACTGGCGCAGTGTGGATGTAAAGGAGCCGGCTGGAAGCCCCGCCGGTGGACCGGGTTTGACGACGTTTCCGCCCAGGTCCAGCCAGTTGGGTTCCCCCGAATTCAAGAAGGTATTGGACACGATGGTACCGAACAGCCGCATCGAGAAGCGCGAGTTGGTCTCGACTTTCGTCCGCGCGAGTTCCTGAAGCTGAGTCTGCATCAGTGGCAGCGATTCGGCCGGCGTGAGTCCTCCCTGTTGGTCGGTCAGCACTCCGAGGCCGGCCTGCGCCGGCGTAAGCGTAACCACGACAGGCTCGAGCGAGGCAAGACGCACCGGAATCTGCATGGCCTCCTGCGTGCGCCGCAGCTCAACATTGACGCCATTCAATTCGCTCTTGACGCCATCCAGTTCACTGCGCAACTGTCGTATCTCGGCCCGCATGGCCTCAAGCTGCTCCGCTACGGACTGGGCGTAAAGGCCTTCTGCAAATTGTACGGAGAATAACAACAGGAAAACGGTACAAACCGCAACTGGAGGAGGCATTAACCTGCTTCCTCGCTCAACAACCCTCTTTTCGTGCATCGATGGTCCCCTTTTTTGAGATTCGCCAAGGATCCTCGTGCACCATCCCATCAACGTTTCATAGCGCTCGACCGGAGTGATTCTAACAGAAGCGCCTGATGTAGCTCGATGACAGTCAGGTTGGCGCGTCAGAATATTTCAGACAGAATCTTCTAGAAAAAATCAAAAGACTCTCTTCAGATCCGGCGGGTCTGATTGAGGACCGGATGAAGCAGAAGCTGTCTGCAAAAGGTCGGGTGCCGGTTTGGCACGCAGTTCCAAGTTTGCCGTCCTTCCAACGAGTTCAAGCCATCCGGCGATCCAAACAACGACAACGCATGCTGTTGCAGGGCGTGCTTTCCGGAACTTGTCGGGCCAAGCGGGATCGAAAACTGCGAGTTTTAACAGTACTCGGCTGGGAACTGACTTCAGTCAATGCGGACGCTGCTGAAGCGAGAACCCTTAGTTTTTCCGTTCAAACGAAGAGAAGATAAAATGGGGAACAAAAATTGCTGGGAATACTCTATATGAACAGGAAGAAACGATATGCGAGCGGGAACGTTAGCGGCGGGTCTCATCGTGATGGCGTGCCTCATTTCGTCTGCTAGTTCGCCAGTCGCAGCTCAGGTGCGTGTCAGCTCCGAAGAGATGGCCCAACGGCTCACTTACAACGTCACCCCCAGATATCCCGATGAAGCGAGAGAATCCGGGGTCCAAGGCACGGTTGTGCTGGATGTTGTCATTGACGATCAAGGAGGGGTGTCAGCGCTGCAAGTCATCGAGGGTCATCCGTTGTTGGCCATGGCAGCCGTAACGGCGGTAGAGCAGTGGCTGTATCTGCCGTACACCGTCGATGGACGGCCCGTGGAAGTTGCGACCACGGTGAGCCTCAACTTTACGTTGCAGTAGAACCCGGCGTCGCTCGCGTCTCAGTAACCTTGCGAGTCGCGCGAGTCAGGAATATCGCTTCGTTCGTGTCCTACTCGGGATCTGTCTCGGAGTTGAGTTGAGTGGTCGTCACCGGACCCATGCCGATTATCTGCACGATGACCTCTTCGTCCTTAGCTCCGTCGTAGTGAACACCACCCGCCGGGTGCTTTACAAAGCTGCCAGCCTTCATCGGCACCATCTTCTCGGGATCGTAGACTGCGGCATCGGGACCGAGCGCAACCCACCATGTCCCCTTAATCACCGTGATGTACCGATCCTGGCTGTGAAAGTGCGGTCGGCTGCTCCCCCCAGGGGCGAATCTATTCCGATAAACATAGATGCCGGGTTCGTCGGGATGGCCGGTGATATAAACCCGCGTAAGCTCATCTCGAATTTCCGGGCTCACGGCTTCAGGCTGAAGAGCGATAAACCCCTCTTCGTCCGCTTCTCCAACCTGGCCCTGTCCCAAGGCCCACGTTCCGGTCAGTAGGAACATTCCGAAAACGATAGTCAAGGACCTTACTGTTGTAGACAGCGTGGTACTCCCTCGTTCCAGTGACTTGGTAAAAATGCGCCTGCTTTGGGAGGCAGGACCGCCTCCTCGATGTTTGCTGCGAAGACTCGGGAGATCATATTAAACACCTTGGTTGCGGTCAAAGAATAAAGTCCAGAACGCTCCTGCTCTCCGGGTAGCCGCAGTCTCCCGGTAATAAGTTTTGGGCTCTTGGCCGGGCCGACCATCGTGCCCTGCACCACAGAGGCAGCTGATATTCTTATGAACACGCAATCATTCTTCCAGAGGAACGTCCCATGCCAATTGGTGGCCTGCAGTGGTGTTCGGGTGGCCCGCGATTATCTTGTCCGTGGCTCTGGATGCGACAGGCGCAGTCTTAGATAAACCTAAGCTGGGCCTGGTGGCTGCCGCACTGGCACTTTCTTTCAGCTTCTACCTCACGGGCGCCGGAAACTGTATGGCCCTCGCCGGTCCCGGCATACCGATTGCGCTCGTCGGGAGCGCATATGCGGTTCACCGCAGGGCGTTGTGGTTGGCTTCGGGCTCGCTCGCGGCACTTGTCGCGATTCTAATTCTGGCGTTTGTCAGCGTGTGGATTTCATAAGAGAAGTTCGGCTCGCGACACCCCGGCCCCGGAGATCACTGACCCGAACGTTTCCACATCTCTGTTGAACTTCGATTCGCCGATCGCTAGAGTGTTTCCCTCGAACCGAAACGATATCCACATGCCAACTGGAGGCAACAAGCCATGGGACAGATGATTGACCTTAAGACACAAGACGGCCAGACCATTTCCGCATATCGGGCTGAACCGGATGGCGAACCGCGCGGCGGATTGGTATTGATACAAGAAATATGGGGGGTCAACAGCCATATCCGCAGTGTGGCGGACGGGTATGCCGCTGAAGGCTACCTGGTCATCGCGCCCGCGCTATTCGATCGGATCGAGCGCGGCGTGACGATGGATGAGTACACTGAGGAGACGATGCAAGAAGGTTTCGGCTACATGCAAAAAGTCGACGAAGACAAAGCCCTTCTGGATATTCGCGCTGCAGTGGAAACGGCATCCAGTGCCGGCAAGGTGGGTGTCGTGGGATTTTGTTTCGGCGGACGCATGACGTGGCTTTCCGCTTCGCGCATCGACGGAATCGCGGCGGCGGTGCCCTATTACGGCGGGGGCGTGCCCGATCTGGCCTCTGAACAGCCCAAGTGTCCGGTCGTCCTCCATTTCGGTGAACAGGATCAGCACATCCCGGTGGCCTCGGTCGAGGAATTCAAGAAGGTTCATCCCTCGCTACCCGTGCATATCTACGCGGCGGACCACGGCTTCAATTGCGATCAACGAGGCTCTTACAACGCGGACGCGGCCAAGTTGGCCCGCGAACGCACCTTGGAATTATTGCATCAGCATGTGGGCTGAACCGCACGACGCAGAATGTCTGGCACCAGAAGACTCCGGATAACGACGAGGGTCAAGTCGTCTCATGTCCCCCGCTAACCGCGCCTGGCTGCAGATCCATTTCTGCGTCATTCTCTGGGGATTCACCGCAATCCTTGGCAAGGTGATCACCCTGCCTGCCCTGCCGCTCGTCTGGTGGCGGATGACACTGGTGACGGCAGCACTGCTGTTTGTCGGTCGATTTTGGACAGGGCTTGCCACACTCTCGCCGCGGTCAATAGCGACGTACTCCGGGATCGGCGTGCTCGTGGCCATGCACTGGCTCACGTTCTATGGCGCGATCAAGTTGTCCAATGCGTCGGTCGCTGTGGCCTGTCTCGCACTGGCCCCTATGTTCGTCGCTTTCGTCGAGCCTGTAGTCGTCCGGCGACGCTTCGATGTGCGTGAACTGCTATTCGGGCTGGCAGTGATCCCGGGCATCGTGCTCGTGGTCGGCGGCACTCCGACTGGAATGCGAATGGGTATTACCGTCGGCGTTTTGTCCGCGTTCTTCGTTTCAATCTTCTCGGCACTCAACAAACGCTTTGTGGAAGGCAGCAATGCCTTGAGCATCACGGGACTGGAGATGGGATCGGGAGCTGTATTTCTGACACTTTTGGCACCGCTATTTCCGATGTTCGGTAAGAGTTTTGTCATGCCGGCCCGTCAGGATGCCCTATTGCTGCTTGTACTGGCAATGGGATGCACGCTGCTACCCTACGCGCTGTCGCTGGTCGCGCTTCGACACCTCTCGGCCTTCACGACAACACTCGCTGTCAACATGGAGCCGGTATACGCAATCGTACTCGCCATTGTCCTACTCGGCGAGCAACGAGAACTTGATCCTGTTTTCTACGCAGGGGTTGCGATCATTTTCGTCGTCGTTTTTGGTCATCCGCTCATTGCGCGTCGTCTCGGGCCTTTAAGCGGTGCTGGCCATTTGTCTCCGACTCGATGAGCGGAGCGACAGCGCCGAACCGTACACATGACGTCAGACTTCGATCTCGATGTTGTCGTCTTTGACACGCACGTTGTAGCAATCGACACCGCCGGATGCCGGAGGCGACAGCGGTTTGCCGCTCGTGATATCGAACCGGGCACCGTGCCATGGGCAGGTGACGACATTGCCAGCAACAGTGCCGCCGGACAGCGGCGCACCCTGGTGAGTGCACGAACCGCCGATCGCGTAGAACGTACCATCGACATTGAAGACGGCGACATTGTGGCCACCCACCTCAACTGTTTTTCCTTGCCCGGACGGAATCTCGTCTTTGCCCGTCGCTTTCACGAACTCTCCCATCTCCAACCTCCTTGATTCGCCACTGACTCCAGTTTGCCTTCGCCCTAAGAAAAACTCGGTATCGACATACCATAGCACCCTTGTTATCAACTGATATTGCCGGCCGAACCCATGGTGGGAGTCAAATGTGGACATCGGTTTCAAGTAATCGTTCAGCCCCCGGGCAATTTTCTTGACTCAAGCCTGGCAAAAGGTGAATGTATTGGGGAGTCAGAGAATCCCTGACTTTCAGGAACCGGGGCAGAATCTATCGTGCCCCCTTGCCGCAAGGAGGCGGCACCCCATGGACGCACTCACCTCAGACCAAAATTTTCGACTGAACTACGCTATCGACTGGATAGACACATTCGCGGAAGAACTTTTCGACAACGAAGACTCTTCATCGAGCGACGCTATAGGGAACGCCGACCTGTAGATCCGCTAGACTTACTCGGCCCGACGCCGCTCGGCGACCTCGGACAGAGCCCCTCGGGCCACGCCAGGGTAGTCGAACGGATCTCGCGGTGCTATGCTCGTCGCGATGGGTTTCCAGAAAAGCATACACATCACGATTACCGCAGCAGCGGCGGCAGTCGTATTTTTATCCCCGCACCCGAACACCGCCCAAGTCGCCACGGAATCCAGCGAAGAAAAAGCCCTAACATATCTCGAACAGGAAGTTCCCGCCTGGCCGCGGGAAACGAATTGCTTTTCCTGCCACAACAACGGCGATGCGGCTCGGGCACTGTTTCGGGCTCGCCAGCTGGGCTACTCCATAGCCGACGAGTCCATCGCGGATACCCGGGAATGGCTTCTGGCGCCCGCCCAATGGGAGCTGAGCCCGGGCAACCCGGTCGGTAGTGATAAGAAACTCGCCCGCATTCAATTCGCAGCGGCGCTGGCCGAAGCCGTCCGAACCGGTGTGGTGTACGATCCCGAACCCTTGATCGAAGCTTCCGAAATGCTGGTCGAAGATCAAGACGCTGACGGCTCGTGGCGGGTCGAAGGCGACGATTCCATGATCGCTTTACCGGCCACTTACGGTCGCACCCTGGCAACGTACATGTCCCGGCGCTCGCTCGAAACCGCCGACAGGGAGCGATTCGCGGATTCGATTGCACGGGCCGACAGCTGGCTCATCCAGGCACCGATCGGTCCCATCATGGATGCTGCAGCACTAGTTCTCGCTCTTCAGGATCGTGGCGGACCGGACGCGCGCGCGCAGACCCGGAAGGCCTTGGATTGGATATTGAATGGGCAGTCGAGTGACGGCGGCTGGGGCCCCTTCCCCCGAACGCCATCGGAACCCTTCGATTCGGCCCTGGCTTTGCTGGCCCTGGCCAGGCTCCGGGAGAGCTCGCCGTCCCCACCCGTCGCCGAAGCCATTGCCCGGGGACGGGCCTACCTTCGCGGCTCGCAGCTTGAGGATGGCGGTTGGATCGAAACGACCCGTCCGTCGGGCAATCAGAGCTACGCCGAGCATATTTCGACCAGTGGCTGGGCAACCCTGGCTTTGCTATCAACGCGATCTGAGTGATGCACTGAAGGGTCGGGGTGACTCCTTTCCATGTTCTCCGGTTTGAAGTTCCCGCATAAGATTTCGCTCGGTCATTCAGACATTCTGTCTGAATGACCGGCGACCCTTTCCATCATCCCGATGGAAAGGCCTATTGGGAATGAATCGTTGAGGTCCGTCCTAAAACGGACCGCACCGGTCCGACGGTGCGGGTGGACCGCTTTCAGAGTAAAGACGCGGTAGCCGAGGCGTTCAGAGTAAGAAGATGATCGGATCGGACGGGGATGGACCCTTTAAGCACGGAACTTCGAAATCAATTCTCTAGCGTGGAGAAATCGAGAAGGGGAGCGATTCGGTTTCAGGCACGGCTTCAGCCTCGTCAACGTCAAAAACATCGACTTCGAACAGGCCATTCAGAGCGTTACCGGCAAGGTCTTCCAGTTCGGTCCCGGCGACCAGTTCATAGTTACCCGCTTCCCATGGACTGGCTGGAACAAACAGCCATCGTGTTTCTTCATCCCCGACTTCCACGCTGCCCTCAAGCGCGTCTCCCCGAGTGTTGACGATGGCAATCAGTCCGTCCAATTGCCCATGGTCCATGGGCTCGGGAAACCTAAGGGTCACCGGATCGGTGGTCCCCGCATCCGGCACACTGAGACGCCATGTCGAAATATCCGGAGCGACATCGTCGAAGGGACCGGCGCGGAATGTTTTCCGGTGTTCGCTCGCAAGCGGCTGGCTGTTCGCATCCCGCCACTCGCTTCCGATCACCAGAGTATAGGTACGGCCGGGGACAAGCGCCCGCCCCTCTTCCAAATTTGGTACAAGGCCGGTCTTGATACGCCCGGGATCGAACAGAATCGTGAAGCGCCGAAAATCGCGCGTCCACAGTTCCTGATCCAACTCCAGAAAGGCGAGCTGGACTTCCGTACCGTCCGCGTCGAGCAGACGGATATGGCTGTATGCCTCGCCGCGCGCCATAGCGGCGGAAAAATGGACGTAGAGCTTTAACTGGTTTTCCGGCAGCACGTCGGTCGACGGATACACGTGCTCTATAACAGTGGGTGGCGTCTGGGGGCGCAATACGTCGAAGGTAAGGGTCGACGATGAGCCGGGAAGGTCGAGTGCCCCGGGATCGACAACCACGCGATACGACACACCCGGAGCCGGGGGGTAACGCGGTTCGAAGACAAGGACACCCGCCTCCAGGCGATAGGAACCCGAAACTGCAGGAAGCTGAGCCGTCGAGTTCGGGCCCGACACGTCCACGTACACAGCAAACAAGCGGGCTTGGTCTTCGACAGAAAGGTCCGCTGCCCGCGCCACGTCATCCCAGTTGACAACACGGAACGTCGAGCCATCGAAACGGATTTCCTGAGCCGAAGCTGTGGCTGTCAGTGAGAAAGCCGTCGCCAGACAGAAAAGTACTGAGAGGATTGCGCGGTGATGGATCACGATGTTTGGAAGACGGTGCGGATCCTAAGAGACCCGCACCGTTTGAGTCGGGAGTTCCCTAACTCGATTACGGCAGCGCGATCGTCTGCAAATTGACCGAACCGCTGTCCGCGCGAGTCAGGATCAAGGCCAGTCCGGTGCCCAACTGATCGAGTTGTTCCACGCCGCCCAGGTCAAGGGTTTCGTACGGTACTCCCGCAGTCGCTTCATCCCTCAGTGGAGAGCCGATGTGATCGAAGCCGTTCAGGCCGTCGGCCGACATCTTCATCACACCGCGGCTGTTGTTGCTCATCAAGATGTGATCGGATCCGCCTTTGCTATAGATGATCATGTCGAGCGGCCGATTCCGGTTGCCCAACTCAGCAATCGTGTGGCCCAGAATCTTCTGCCCGGGCTGCAGGTCGGCGACCGGGAACGTCACCAGCGGTGTGCAGGTGTACGCTGCGAGAATGTGGGGCTCGTTGTTGATAGTGTAGGGAACGAATGTCCGGACGGGGGAGTTGGTCTCCAGACGACCGTGGTTGCCGTGGAAAATCTCAATGCTGGTTCCCTCATCGATGCTCTCGAACGGGAACGGGACCGACCTTAACTTAGAAGAAAATTCTTCGTTGGACAGGCCGGCGATATATACGCGGCCGTCAGCGAAGGCCAGGTCTGTGATTGTCTCCAGGCGCGCCCGCGAGGCCCGGCCCGTGCCCAGTGCCGGGGCGTTCGGCAGCATCACTTTGGAGTGGGCAACGTTGTCGAGAGACACTTCGTCGATCGAACCGCTCGCCGTCACCCGGAGAATGACCGGAATCGCATCTGGACCTGTTCCGCGGGAAACGGAAAGGTAGACGTTCTTCGAAATCGGATTCACGGCCATGTCGTTGATCAAAATTTGATCGGGAGCCGTGCCGAGCAAGGCGGCAACCTGAGTGTTGATGCTCTCAATGTTCACTCTCTGGGCTGCACCAGCCGTAGCGTCGCCAGTGTCTATCGCATAAACGGCGGCGCCCATCGAGTCGCCGACGAACAGAACGCCTCCGGGGCCGAATGTCAGAATTCCGGCCGACTGCAACTCGGCTTTGCCTGTCTGCATGCTGTCCGTGTACTGCGCGGATGCGGGAACCGCAAACAGGGCCACGATGCACAGAACACTTAGGATTGTGCGTGATCGCATTATTTTCCTCCTGGAAAATGGTTAGTGAAATATGGCTATATCGCTGTTCTTAAAGCATGAAGGATGGCACCCGTGCGAGAGCGAGTCAAGTTCTAAAGACCTCCTGACTTCGCGTTCCACCGCCAACAGCACGCGCTTCAGCAAGGTCTAATTAGACTCGAATTAGACTCGAAGATAATCGCCCTGCCAATCCCGGACCATCATCTTGATCACGGCAGCGTCCTGAATGTCCTCGTCTACGGCCTTCTGTAGCAGAGCGGGCAACTCCGCGTCCGAGGCGAAGCGGATTCCGATAAGCTGTTTAAGTATAAAATCTTGAATACATGCGTGCCCTTCCGCGGGCAGGATTTTCTCCAGCCGCTGGCGCATTTCAGCCCGAATGATCCGGTCCTGCAATTTCAACGCATATATACGGACGAGCCCGACACCGACAAAACTCCCGGCACAATTCAGCAACACTCCAGCGCCGATTAAATACGGACCCACACTACGGCCCAGCAGAACCAGTCCCACCAAGGCTGAAACGAACCCGGTCAGGATGAGCAGGAGGGCCAGAAGCCACGGGCTGGGCTTGACGGCGTGATTTTCGAAATTTTGAGGAACAAGGTCTGCCATGAAAGTGTCTCCTTTTTGAATCGATCGCCGTGACGCCGTCACCTCGCAGTTCGCGGCTCGACTCAATGTGTCACGATAGAATGGGCTATGAACATCTACCGATCGTGCGATCTCGAAGCCAAGGGTAGAGCCTACCTGGAATTCCTTCGCACCACGGACCTCAGCGCTGGAATATACCGATTGAAAGCCGGCGCGTCGGACGCCCAGTTGCCGCACAACGAAGAAGAAGTCTATTACGTAATCTCCGGACGCGCCCGCTTTCTCTCCGGTGAAGGAGACCTGGCAGTCGACGCCGGTGACATTCTGTTCGTGCCGGCAAAGGAAACTCATCGATTCCACGATATAGAGGAAAATCTGGAATTGCTTGTCTTCTTCGGGCCGGCTGAAGGTACACGATAAGTGTCGGATCGAATCCAGGCGTTTCTCAGCGCATTCACCGAGTGGGCCGCGGCGCAGGAGGATATACGTGCAATCGCACTCTTGGGCTCCCACGCTCGAAATACAGGACGCGAGGATTCGGATGTCGATCTGGTGATCGTCGCCACCACACCTGAAAGATATCTGCTGAACACCGAGTGGACGGAACGCTACGGAACGATTAAACGCCAGCAAGTCGAAAACTACGGCAAGCTGAGTTCTCTACGCGGGTGGTATGTCGGCGGACCCGAGATCGAGTTTGGCCTCACCGACGAGACGTGGGCGGGTGTGCCCATTGATACGGGCACCAGCGACGTCATCGCGCGCGGTATGCAGGTTCTCTTCGAACGGGATTCAATTTTGAGTCGTCTAAAGCCGAGCGCGCCTATTTTCCCAAGTTAAGCTTCGGTCGCAGTCATCCCGTAGACATATAGCTGCTTGTTCCAACGCTCGATTCGAATATTTTTCTCGATGCCCATTCCAACCTTTTCGGCCACGCGACGCGACGCGTGGTTCTCCGGATCAATCAACGAGACGAGGTGCTCGAGCTTCAGTGTTTCAAATCCGTAATCGCGGCATGCAATGGCAGCTTCAGTCGCCAGGCCGCGATTCCAATGTGCCCTCAGAAACAAGTATCCGATCTCCGTTTCATCTTGACCTTCGACGTCAGGCTGCCAGATGAAACCACATTGTCCCACGAACTCGCCCGCATCTTTGAGCCGTGCGGCCCACAGGCCGAATCCGTGTTCAACGTAACTGTCGAGGTTCCATTGAATCCAGGCGAGGGTTTCGTCACGATTCTTGGTTCCCGGATAGAACCGCATGGCTTCAGAATCGGAAAATATTCCGAGCAAGTTCTCGGCGTCAGAGTTTGTAAGTTGACCGAGGACGAGTCGGCTTGTTTCCAGGACACGAGTCATTCAGAAGTCACTCATGGTAATGTTTGCCCTCTCCGCGCCTGTTCTCGGAAGATCTGAGCCTTGAGCCACACCAGGTCCGGATCCTGCAAGACTCACTGGCTTTCATGCCGACACTACTTACCCTCGTCACGCTCCCAGTAAAACACGATCAGATACGGTTTCGACGTTAATCTAAGCCTTTCGAAGCGTTCACCGTCAACGATTTACGCGGCGATTACTCCCTTCTGACCAATATCAGAAATTTGGCAAGAACGTTTCCGTCCGAGCTATACTACGTGCCTCGGATCGAAAGGTTTCGGTGCCAGCAGGACTCTCAGCCGAAACGAATTAAGGGGAACGACAGAAATATGCCCTGGCAGGACAAGACGGGGTATGCATTTACCCATTCCGGGATAATGAATCACTCTGCCGAGGAGGCGGGGGTCTTCGGGCTGTTCCGTGATGAAGGCTGGGTATTTATCGGGTACTCAGACAACATCCGGACAAGCCTGCTCGCACTACTCACTCGGCCCGAGTTCCAAGAGGAACAACCCGAGGGCTTTGTATATGGGCAGTGGCCGCATGAGCGAAGCATGCGGAGAAGGGATGAATTGGTCCTGGAATACTATCCCTCGCTCAACTTAAGGGTCAGCGGTTTACCCGAGGCCCCGATCGAAACCCCGAACGAGGCCCCGAAAAACAAGGACTGACGGCCCACACCCACGGACTTCCCAAAACCAAAACTCAGATTCCGTCACCGGCGGACTCATTCCGGGTTCGATTCCCTCCCACAACGAGAACTACAACGTTTCTGTTCGGCGACGGCCCAGGAAAAGCATCCGAAAAGTTCTCGGGTGGACTCAGACGGTGATCGATTGGGCAGAGAAAGTTGAGACAGCAATTCCAATGCCCCCTCACAGAACAAACAGCGACACCCGGCAAGGCTACATCGAAATCAGCGTTGGCGCGGCGCTGATCAGCTTTTCTGCGGTATGGGTTCAACACGCCGACGTTGGCCCGACCGTATCGGGGTTCTACCGGAATCTTTTAGGCGGCATATTCCTCCTGATCGTCGTGCTTTCCCGGCGAGAAGCGCTATGGCGCGGGGGACGTCCGTTCCTGGTGGCGATCGTCGCGGCGGCTTTCTTTGCGGCGGATCTCAGTTTCTGGCACCGCTCGATCCTGTTCGTCGGGCCCGGGCTGGCAACGCTGATCGCCAATTTCCAGGTCTTCTTTCTGGCGGGCTTCGGAGCCCTTGTCTTCAAAGAGGCATTGGGGTGGCGGTTTCTGATTTCGATTCCCTTAGCGGTGGCCGGACTATTCCTGGTCGTCGGATTCGACCCGAACACGCTTGAGGCCAACTATCAATTGGGTGTCTACCTTGGACTGATTTCGGCACTCGCCTACGCGCTTTACCTGCTGGTCTTGCGTAAGTCCCAGTCGGATACACCCCGGCTGTCGGCATCAGCAAACCTGATGATTATTTCGTTCGTTACCGCCGCGATTATGGGTGCTGAGGCATTGGCGCTGGGCGAGGGCTTTCGTATTCCCAATCTTGCGAGTTGGTCCTCGTTGGCTGCTTATGGAATTTTCAGTCATTCCCTGGGCTGGATCGCCATCAGCCGTGGAATCGCCAAAGTGGACGCATCGCGCGCCGGGTTGATCCTGCTGTCGCAGCCCACGCTGACCTTCGTTTGGGACAGGCTCTTTTTCGGAAGAGTGATGAGCCTCACCGCTATCAGTGGCGCGGCTCTGGCGTTGGGAGCAATCTACCTGGGAAGTACCCGGAGCCGGCAAGAAACGCAAACGCGGCCATCTCGTCACTGAAGCGGCAGTCAAGGGATCGGTTCCAGGCAGTTCCCGGCGTCGGTCGCGCCCGTGCTAAAGCCCAAACCAGACACGAAGTATGTCGCGGCGAGACAACATGCCGACCAGTTTGTCGCCCTCGACCACGGGCAGGCGACGCCAGTTGTTCGTCAAAACCAGCTTACGCGCCTCTTCCAGGTCGGCATCGGCTTCGATTGAAACGACGTCGCGACTCATCACGCGTGAAACAGGCATAGCCTCACCCACGTAATCGATGCCCAGTAACAGGTCGAACTCAGTCACCATGCCTATGAGCCGCAGGTCTACGGAGACAACAGGTGCGCCACCGACCCCTTCTTTGACGAGCAGTTTCAAACCCGCCAAAACGGAATCGTTCTCGCCGAGCGTTATCAATTTCGTGCTCATTGCATCTCGAACCGTCATTTTCTTCCTCCGGAGCCCAACATCCCGACCACCTCACCCGACTCCTGGTCGTAGTGAAACGTCGCACTTCTATACTCCTCTTCGATCACCAATTCTCCCGGCCCGATCTGGACGTGAACCCCCGGATGGGCGCTTTTGCGAATCTTGATGAGGCACTCGCCCAGATCGAGTTTTCCCTCCTGCAACTTGCCCAATTCTTCAGTGCGCGCTTCTTGCTTCATAACTTCTCTTGAAAGAAGTTTTTCGATCTCCTCGTGTCGGTCCGGAGAGGCCAACTCTTTCATTTCGTGGACCTTCGTCTAAACGGACTGTCCCTGTCGGATTCGGGCTGACAGCTTGGCCTCTTCCAGGTTCTTAATCGGATCAGTGCCCGCACCGAGCACCGTCCGATGCCCCTTGGGGTCTCCGGCAACACCCACCTCAACAAGCTTCTGGGCGTGCAGCCGACCGCCTACAACCCTGCCTGTTGCCGACAGCGTGATGGCGTCCTCAGATAAGACGGTACTGTGAAGGACTTCTTTCAAGATCGAGACCTCACTCTCGCATTCCACATACGAGTTACTGACATACCCGACTTTGATGTTCCCCTTCGCCGTTATGCGGCTGCCCCGTATGGCGCCCTGTCGGATGACCAGGTCGCCACCCGCGCGGATATGAAATTCAGGAAGAACGTCACCTTCCACACGCACCGAACCTTCGCATTCGATGCTTCCCATGCCGAAATCTAGATTTCCGGCGACCCGTATGAGATCGGTCACCTCGATGCGGTCCTGCTTGCGGCGCAAGTCACCTCCGCGCGTCGCACGCAATTCGGTTCCCTCGGCGACAAGGCTGGCTCCCTCTCCGGCAGTCAGAGAGGCCCGCTGCCCGGCTGTTGCCGGGATCGCCCCGCCGCTGACATTCTTCCCGGCCGTCCCGGACGTATGCAGGGTTATTTCGGCTATGAGTTCGCCTTTCTCTACGGGAGTGAAGGAACCGCGTTCATGAAAATCGATGTTGCCTGCTTCGCCTTCCACTCCGATCGACTCCCGATTGGATTCGACGATCATTCGCACAGACCCGTCTTCTCCGTCAATCGCAGGGGTGCCCGAAGCAACCGCCAAGCGAACAGCGCTACCAGATGGCTGTCCTTCGGTTAGCTTGACAAGTTCCTCGCAGGCTCCGTCGTTGATTCCGTAGTTAACACCGGCGGCCTTCAACTCGCGTTTGATCGCGGGGACGTCGAATTCCTCGTTCTCGTCCAGCTTGACCTCGACGACCGCCTCCATCATGTCGCTGCTGATTTCGATGCTTATCGGCATTGGCAGATCAATCGTATCGCATTACTGGCCTTCACGAGCCATCTGGGAACGCGCGTAATTATGACGATTCCCCTCATAGTGCGGGTCTTTTCAGAATCGATAGTCGATTGACAAATATGTGAATGTGTTTCCTTCACGCTGGGAGTTTTCTGCCAGAAACGGGCCGGGAAACATATGTCCAACCCCACGCGCCAATGTTACGGTAATGCCGACTGGAAGCGAGACAGACAAATCCAGTTCACTACCAACCTTGGTATTGGAGGTGCCCCCGCGGAGCGTTCGAACCGCAGGAACGCTCCCAACGTTGTAGAGGTTCTCGCTGGGATCAGCGAGCCGGAAGGCATGAAAGTCCAAACCCAGCGTCACGCGGCCCGCGGCACGGACGCTTGAGCCCAGTTGGACGTTCTTGATGTTTCTGACGCCGACAAGGTGATTACACACGGTGGCGCGCTGAGGGCTCGGAATATTTAACCTGCTTTAGAGCGCGAACTTTATCTGCTAATCCTCGTCAACCGGCACCAACCGCGAAACCTTTTCGTGAGCGCTCCGGAAAGCGTTAATTACAGTCGCCCGGAACTTCCCTTCCTCCATCGCAAGGAGCGCTTCGGCGGTGATGCCTCCGGGCGTGATCACTTCCTGCTGAAACTCGGAGATTGCCCGGTCGCTGGCAGCATTCCGAAGGTCGACAGTTCCTCGAAGCAACGACAAAATCCCCCGTTCCGCAAGATCGTGTGGCATTCCCTGGGTCACCATCGCGCGCGTCAACGCCTGGACAAACTCGATGACGAGCGCAGGTCCCGAACCGACGCCAACCATCGCAATATCCAAAAGGGATTCGTCATCACATTCGAATTCGTCACCCCAAGTGCTCACGATCTTTGTGGTACGTTCCCGGGCTTCAGGCGTCACATCCGGGCCGGCGATCCAATAAGTCGTCGCCACACCGACCCCGATACCGATGTTCGTACTGGTACGGACTACGTTCCGATGGCCCAACTGTTTTTGCATTCTTCCCAGATTGAGTCCGGTGACTACGGAGATGACAAGCGCATCATCGCGGATCTTGTTCTTCAATTCGGCGCTCACCGATCCAACAAACTTCGGCTTGATCGCGAGCACAACAATTTCCGCGTTCTCGACTGCCTCAGGGTTGTCTGTGAGGATCCGGGCCTGCGGCAGGACACGTTCCACCTCCATGAGGCGTTCCGGCTCCACCCGGCACAACCGGAGATTCGCAGCTTTACAAACCCCTGTGCTAACGAATCTCTGGGCGACCATCAGGCCCATGGTTCCGGGCCCGATCACGGCTACTTCCATTGCAATACTCCTAAGTAACGTTTCCGCATTTTTCTTATCTTAGCAGTCTGTGACAAAAGTCTGCGAGTTCGTCCGTACAGTGCTTGGGAGCTACCGACATTAGGGCGGGGTAAGATGTATTGGTGGAAGTTCATTTGATAGATGGAACGTACGAACTGTTTCGACATTTTTTCGCTGTCCCGTCCTCATCGGATGAGAACGGCAATGAAATCGGAGCTATTCGCGGCGTACTGAACTCGTTGCTCGGCATGCTGGCAGCCGGGGCCACGCACATCGGGGTGGCAACCGACCACGTGATTGAATCCTTTCGCAACGATCTGTATCCAGGTTACAAGACGGGCGCGGGCATCGATCCTGCACTGTTTTCTCAGTTCGTTCCCCTCGAAAACGCCCTCCGTGCGATGGGTGTCGTGGTCTGGGCGATGGTTGAACAGGAAGCCGACGATGCCATGGCCACCGCTGCCCGACGCGCTTCCGAAGACACCCGGGTCACACGCGTGTTGATCTGCACACCCGACAAGGACCTGGCCCAATGCGTGGTTGGAGATCGAATCGTTCAATTCGATCGGCGAAAACGGGAAGTTCGCGACGAAGGAGGCGTGCGGTCGAAGTTTGGAATTTTTCCTGAATCGATACCGGACTACCTGGCACTTGTCGGGGATGCGGCCGATGGTTTTCCGGGCCTGCCTGGTTGGGGCGCCAAATCCGCCGCGAAGGTGCTCGCACGATACCCCCACTTGGAGAACATTCCAAAGAACGCCCAGGACTGGGACGTGTCCGTCCGGAGTGCGAACAAATTGGCCGCGGCACTGGCCAACCAATGGGACGACGGCATGCTGTTTCGACGGCTCGCAACACTGCGGACCGACGCCGAAGTCTTCGAGACAGTGGACGCTCTCGTTTGGGCGGGGCCTCGACCGGAATTCGAACCTTTGTGCAAGTCAATGCACGTCACAGAAATGTGGGAGAGAGCGAATGGGCTGCAGAGTCAGAATTTATGAGTTATAAACTAAGAACGATGAACGGGTCGATCGGCAGGACTAACTATTTAACTTTCAACATTTTTATCCCAACGTTCCCTCGACGGGAGGTCCGATGAAAGCACGGCTGAAAAAGAAGGTTATCGATACGCTGAATAAGGTTCTGGAGATGGAACTCGCGGGCGCTATCCATTACACACACTACTCTTTCATGGTGTATGGCTACAACCGCATCCCGATTGTCAGCTGGCTTGGGACGCAAGCCGACGAGTCACTGGCGCATGCCCGTGCGGCAGGTGAACTCGTCACGCAGCTCGGCGCCCATCCTTCGCTCGGTATCGGACCTCTCCTCGAAACCCAAAAGCACGACATTGGAGACATTCTCCGGGAGTCCCTGGGTCACGAAAAAGCGACGCTGAAGCACTACGAGAGCCTGCTCGATCTGGTGGAGGGAGACGACGTCATGCTCGAAGAGTACGCCAGAGAACATATTTTCCTTGAGGTGCAGCACATCGGTGAAGTGGACAAAATGCTCCGGCGACCGGGTGACATCGAACGCTTCGAGAAGTGAGTCGGAAGTGACGCGTACTGAGTGACGGGGACCAGAAGAGAATTATCAACCCAGAGACGCAGAGGGCGCAGAGAGCGCAAAATGAAGATAGCCTTGTTTCTCTGCTCCCTCTGCGTCTCTGCGTACTGACCCGGCGACTAGTGGCCTGTAACAGAGGTATTGCCAGCAGCGTTCGGAGCGCAACGGGATCGAATGCGAGGCGCGCCGCCCGAGGCAATGCTCTTTCATTCCGAGAAGGTGCAACGACGCAGACGGTCCCGTTGGGCCCGAACCCTTTGGGCCGATGGGAGTTGCCGGCGATTTCGTCGTTGCGAGCCGTCATCGATGTCAGAGCATCGATTTCCGTCTCCCGCCTCAACCTCGCCGGCAAGACCCATCGGCGCTGCTGTCAATACCTCTGTTACAGGCCACTAGCCTAAAAGTGAGAGGAGGAAACCGGCGGCGACTGCGGAGCCGATGACGCCGGCCACGTTCGGGCCCATCGCGTGCATCAGCAGATGGTTGTGATGGTTGGCTTCCAGCCCTACTTTGTTGACCACGCGCGCGGCCATCGGAACGGCGGAAACGCCAGCTGCACCAATCAGAGGATTGACCTTGCCACCCGTCAAGCGGTGCATGGCCTTTCCCATCAGAACGCCAGTGGCCGTGCCTACCGCGAATGCCACCAACCCGATTAAGAGGATCCCGACCGTCTCGCCGTTCAAGAACTCCTGGGCACTCAGTCTGGAACCCACCGCAAGCCCGAGAAAGATCGTCACCACATTGATAATCTCGTTCTGCGCCGCCTTCGAGAGCCGATCAACGACGCCGCACTCCTTGAGAAGGTTTCCGAATACCAGCATCCCGATCAAAGGCGTGGCGGACGGCACCAACACGACCACCAGAAAAAGGACGGTAAAGGGGAACATGACCCGTTCCGTCCACGAGACTGGCCGGAGTTGTTTCATCACAACCCTTCGCTCGGACTCCGTAGTCAGCGCTCTCATGATGGGCGGTTGGATGATCGGGACCAGAGCCATATACGAATAGGCGGCGACGGCAATCGCTCCCAGCAGAGACGGACTCAAACGGGAGGCCAGAAAGATCGCCGTCGGACCATCTGCACCACCAATAATCCCGATTGCAGCAGCGTCGGAAAGGGAGAAGTCCAGGCCCGGAATCGCGTTCATGGCCAGAGAACCGATTAAGGTAAAGAAAATTCCAAACTGTGCGGCCGCACCCAACAATAGGGTGGGTGGATTGGCAATCAACGCTCCAAAGTCGGTATGGGCTCCAACGCCCATAAAAATCAGCAAGGGGAAAATACCCGTCGACACACCGCCGGCATACAAATATCCCAACAGTCCTTCGGGACCGCTGATGTCAGCCACCGGTATGTTGCTCAGGATCGCCCCGAAACCGATTGGAACCAATAGGAGAGGCTCGAAGTTTTTAGCGATCGCGAGATAGATCAACACGCCGCCGATCGCGATCATGAGGATCTGGCCGAATTCGAGGTGAGCGATTCCGGTAGCAGCCCAAAATCTTGAAAGAAGGTCCGATTGCATTAGGTATGAGTAGACTACCCGATATAGAGAAGAGCTTCGCCGGCCTGAGCCGAATCGCCTTCTCTTACGGCGATGGAAACAATCGTCCCCGAGCGGTCGGCACGAACCTCGGTTTCCATCTTCATGGCTTCCAGAATAACCACCACGTCACCGGTCTGAACGACCTGCCCCGCCTGACAGGACAAGCGCAGGACGGTTCCCGTCAGAGGAGAGGCCAGGGGCACACCTCCGCGGGTAGGTTCGGCAACGGGTATCGCAGACGTGGCAGGAATGGGCGTAGCCTCTGGCGCTGATCCTGCCGATCTCATCGAGGTGACGGCCCCTTCCGGCGTCACGTCGACTTCGTACTGCTTCCCATTGACCACAACCCGGTACCGGGTAGGCACGCCCGGGGTGCTCCCCTGCGGGGACGTATGCCCCTCAGTCTTCGCCTCAGCCGCCGGGACATCGCCCTTCAGCCAGGGCGGTGCTTCGAACGCTTCCGGATTGCCCCGATTCTTGAGGAAGTCCAGACCGACCTTCAGAAACAGCGCATAAGTCAATACATCTTCGACGGGATTGTCCGCGCGCCGAATCCCTTTCTCTTTCGCGATCCGGTCCAGTTCGGTCGTGAGGCGAGTCATCTCAGGTTCCAAAAGGTCGGCTGGACGGCACGTCACCGGATCGGCACCGTTCAGCACACGCTTCTGCAGCGCTTGGTCCACCTCCGCGGGTGTGCGCCCGTACTCACCTTTCAGAACAGCAGCGGTTTCTTTGGTGATCGACTTGTAGCGTTCCCCCGACAGCACGTTGAGGATGGACTGACTGCCCACGATCTGCGAGGTCGGGGTGACCAGGGGAATGAATCCAAGTTCTTCGCGAACGCGAGGCATCTCTTCGAGGACTTCGTCAAACCGGTCGGTCGCGTTCTGCTGTCGCAATTGGTTTTCCATGTTGGTGAGCATGCCTCCAGGAACCTGGGCGACGAGAATTCTAGAATCAACACCCCTGAGCGAACCTTCAAACTTGGCATACTTCTTGCGAATTTCCCGGAAATAGCCGGCGATGCTTTCGAGAAGCTTGAGATCAAGTCCCGTATCGCGATCAGTGCCCTGGAGGATGGCAACAAGGGATTCAGTGGCCGAGTGGCCGTAGGTGTGGCTCATCGAAGAAATCGAGGTGTCGACCATGTCCAGACCCGCCTCCACTGCCTTGACAGCGGTCGACGTACTCATTCCGGTCGTCGCGTGGGACTGCATCGCAATGGGTACCGATACCGCATCCTTCAATCGCGAAACCATGTCTTCGGCGACATAGGGCCGGAGCAAACCCGCCATGTCTTTGATGCAGATCGACTGGCATCCGAGATCTTCCAACTTCTTGCCCATCTCGACCCAGGTATCCATGGTATGGACCGGGCTAATGGTATAGGCGATAGTCCCCTGAGCGTGCTTACCCTCTTTTAGGGTGGCTCGAACGGCCGTCTCGAGATTCCGGATGTCGTTCATCGCATCAAAGATGCGAAACACGTCCATCCCGTTTTCGGCCGCCGAGGCGACAAAGGATTCGACGACATCGTCGGCGTAGTGTCGATACCCGAGCAGGTTCTGACCCCGGAGTAACATCTGCATCCGGGTATTCGGCATTGCCTTGCGGAACTGGCGCAATCGTTCCCAGGGATCCTCCCCCAGGAAACGGATGCATGCGTCAAAAGTGGCGCCGCCCCAAACCTCCGCCGACCACAGCCCGACTTGATCCAGGCTGCCACAAATCGGG
Organism: Terriglobia bacterium; assembly: GCA_965218085.1. GTDB lineage: Bacteria > Acidobacteriota > Terriglobia > 20CM-2-55-15 > 20CM-2-55-15. The sequence goes on from CBDCKF010000002.1 coordinate 4,209,167, forward strand.
AGCATGTCTTCGATTCGCATGCGGGTGGCCAGCAAGGACTGGTGGCCATCCCTCAACACTACGTCTGTAACACCTAGGGGTTTCTTCATTCGTGGTTCTAGTTCTGCACGTCTCTAATTCTGAGTTTCTCCGCGGTTCGCCCGAACAGCTGACGTTACGGCGGCAATCAGTTCCGGATCATCGACGTCGGGTCCGTTCCCGGCACCGGAAGTTGCAACGACGGGTTGTGGCGGTTCCAACATTCCCGCCACCCGTGACATCAGCTTGAGAGCGAGAACAAGAAGGCCCAGAAGAGAGAAGACGACTCCCATCCCGGCCAGCATCAACTGCACACCCTGTTGTAACAATTCCGACGGCACCGATCGCTCCTAGATCTGGTTTAGGTAAGTCCTATTCCATCTCGCACATGTTCAGACGCACCAGCGTTCCCCCATATGCAACCAACGACATGGGTGCGATTTGGAGGTTTTCAGGAAGGCACATACTAGCACAAGAAAACGGACAGAGAACTCCGATCACGGGGTCTTATAACCGCCACCAACACGGACGCGGAGAGGTTCAGCGTAAGACGAGGAGATTTAGCAGGTTATCCCCCTTGTCTCTTATCTTCTTAGAACGTGAACTTGAGCCCGAATTGCGCCTGGAAGGGCCGTAGTACCGATCGGGCCTGCCCAAAAGACACCGACGACTCGTTCCCGTTGAAACGAAGCAGGTTGGCAGTGTTGAACACATTGAACATCTCCCACAACACCTCGACATTCTTCGTTTCGTCGATGAAGAACCGCTTGCTCAACCTAAGATCCGTGTTGAAGAAGCTATCTCCGCGCTCGGAATGGACACCCACACCGGGAGAGCGGTCGTTGCGGAAGCCGTCGCCGTTGTTGTCGCGACCGGTCGTCCGATCATAGGGCGCTGCGCTGTTGGCCGTGACGATCGTGCTCACATTAATGTCGTAGGGCAGTTCGTAAATGAGGTTGGCCGTCAGGCGGTGCCGCACATCGTTTTCGGCGGGGCCAAAATGTATGTCTCCGAACTTGTCGTTCGGATCAGAAGGAGCGACACCTATGATTACAGGGAACCCGCCCCGATTGAACTCCTTCGCGCTCCCCACCGTGTAACCCAGGAGAAAACCGAAGCCATTTGAAAATGATCGGTCGAGCCGAAGAGAAAGCGAATTCACGTGAATCCGCCCGCTCTGGTCGTGTCCCATGGTCATTCGAAAGCTACAGAGTGAATTCGTCAGTCCATTCGCCATCAAGGCGGCATCAAACGGGCACTCCCCGTTGGACAGTCGCGCGTTGACGTTCCGGGTCATCAGAAAATTCAGTCCCAGTATGTGGGTGAAGTCGGCCGACACGGCCATGTTCGGCGAGATCTCGTACTGAAAACCGGCGCTTGTATGTTGGGTGTAGGGTGTGTCTCCATTCGGAGACGGCACCGTGGTCGAACCCGCAGGCAGGGCGTCCCCCGCCGGAGGGATTGGGAACAAACTCTGGACGACTATTGGATCCCGTTCCCTGACGGTCTGAATATTCAGACCGTTATAGCTGTTGACGATTCCGCGGTGAGTCAGAGTCGGGACACGGTCGTGGAAAATCCCATAACTGCCACGAATCACCGCACGCCCCGTCCCGAGAACGTCCCAGGCAAAGCCCACCCTCGGAGACAGATCCAGAGTGTCGGTCGGGGTCGGGCGCCAGGGTTGGAGACCCAGCGTGCCCGCCGATCCCAGGGCTACGTTCAACCAGACATCTTCGGGGGTGTCACGGGAGAAGCCGGGTTGTTCGAAGGGATCGGGACCGCCGAGGTCGCCTTCGAGCACACGCAGATCATAGCGCAAACCCATGTTGAGGGTCAGGGTAGGCGTCAGGCGCCAGGTGTCGTTGACGAACAGACCATACATGTCCATATCGCGATCGACCCGGGTGATCGTGGGATCGCTGGAATCTCCCCGAGCGAACTGCAGGTTGAAACCGGAACTGTATTCGACGGGTAAGAACGGAGCCGCATCGGTTTCGAATACGAAAGAACCGTTAAAGTCTTCGTTCGTATCGTTGGTAGCCACGATGTCGTTCATCTCTCCGCCCCATTTCAGCGTGTGGTCACCCCATTGGTAAGTCGTCGTGTTGGCGATGATCCAATTCTTCTGGTTGCGTCCCTGTGGCGTCGCGCTGCCGTCCAAACCGATGTTGACAGAGGGAAAGATCAAGCTGGGGAGGAAGAGGGAGTCTTTTCGAATGCTGCGGAACAGCCGCTGGCTCGAGCGGTTGATACGCAATTCGTTCACTGTATTCGCGCCGATCAGTGAGGTCCAGTTTGCGGTCGCGAAGTACGAGTTGTTGAGATCATCAAAACCCCGGTCGGCAGCGTCTTCACCTCCGATGTCCTTGTTCAAATCGTTGTCGTCGTCATAAAGATAGGTGAGGTGCAGCGTATTGTCCTCGTCCAGGTTGAACGTGAACTTGCCGATCGCGTTGTACTGTTGCCGTTCCTGTGAAACTGAGCTGCGTGTGTCGTAACCGAGGTTGAGCGAATCCACGAACGTTTTGACCGAATCCGGAATCGTAATCTGAGAACTGCCCGAGTTGGTTTTGCGTTCAAACGAAAAGAAATAGAACGCCCTGTCCCGGGCGATCGGCCCACCAACGGTTCCGCCATACTGCTCGGTCCTGAACTCGGGGACATCGCCGTCCTGAAACGGAACGCCGCCTCTGAGACGGAAGGCAGGCTTGTCGAAAGCGTCGTCCCGAATGAAATAGAAAGCGCTGCCGTGGATGTCGTTACCGCCCGACTTCAGCACGACGTTGATCGCCCCACTGCCGCTTCGTCCAAACTCCGGTGAGTAACCGGTCGACATCACCTGAAACTCCTGAATCGCTTCCTGGCCCAGGCGGGTTCGGGTCGCACCGGAGATATTGGTCCCACCCCCGACGACTTCGTCGTTGAAATCGACACCATCTAGCCAGATCGCCTTGTGCGGTTCATCCATTCCAAAGAAGCTGATGGAATCGGTTGCACCCGAGCGGACAGAACTCTGATCGAGCAACACCCCCGGCGCGAGCAAGGCGAGATCCATGAAGTCACGATTCTTCAGGGGCAGTCCCTCGACCCGAAAATTGTCGACCACGGTCTGGATACTGTTCGCGGTCGGACGGACAAGGGGCGCCTCGCCGGTTACGGTGATGGACTCGGTCACCTGCCCCACTTCCATGGTGAAGTCGATCTTGATTTCGCCCTGGATGGGTAGAACGACTCCTGCGCGCGTCGCGGAACGGAATCCCTCGAGTTGGACCGCGATTTCATATTCGGCGGGCTGCAAGCCCGTCACCCTGTAGGCACCTACCCCGTTTGTCAGCACCTCACGGCTTGCACCGGTGGCCCTATGGGTCACGTTGACGGTCACACCCGGAAGAGCGGCGCCCGAGGCATCGACGATGTCACCGAGAATGGAACCCGTAATCGACTGCGCCTGACCTGCGATTGTGGCGCTCAGCATCAGGAAGACCGCAATTATTCCACTAACAAGCCGCATCTTGTAAGTCCCCTTAAAACAACGAAGATAAGCCGGACAAATATACCATGCGTGGCTGTCAGCAAGAACGACGCGGGGTGCTAACCCCGAACCCGCGTTCACGTTTGAGAGGGGTAACGACTGCAATTAAAACGGTAAAACAGGAGGGTAAGGCGACGAACACTTCGAATTTGATTCAGCGGCCCGACAGAGGGCAAATCGAATCCGAAGTGCCCGTCCTGCGAAATAAATTGCCGATCTGTACTTCCTCTCCGTTGCTCAGACTCGCAACGTAGGCGGCCAGGTCTCTGGAGTCTTCACTGGCTAGATCTAAGGGCTGACCCATCATGAACATCTGTAGGCAGTTGTTATTCATAACCGCCAGCGTGATGACGGAATCGTTGGGCACCTTGCATTTTGGGAACGTCGCGCCCGCGCCCGCGAACGTAGGAATGGGCATCGACGGCAACAGCATCAGAAGAGACCCTCGATCGTACTCCGTAGTTCCTCTTCGTCCCCAAGACCGACGTGCTTGTAGGCAACCCGCCCGCTACGATCCAGAATGAACGTCGTTGGGATGCCGTAAACACCGCCTGCTTTGGATTCAACTTCGAAGTCGGTCATCACGATCGGATAATTGACGTCAATATCCGCAAGAAATTCGATAATTGCGTCGGTGTTTTCTGGATCCTGCGTGATACCGACGACACCGAATTCCGCCTCGTCATACAAGTCTGTCATCTCGACCAGCCACGGCATCTCTTCCCGACAGGGCGCGCACCACGAAGCCCAGAAGTTGATTACGGAAACTTTCCCACCAAGTTGGGATGAATAAATCGTTCGGCCCTCAAGCGTACTCAATTCAAAGTCCGGAAACATTTCGGAATACCCCGGAGCCTCCTCTATCTCACTGATCACTGCCCCATTGGCGTCGACGACGAGATGAAACCGGACTTCGGTACCCACCTCGACACCGTCGAGAAGACTGGGGTCTGTGACGGAAAACGGCATTGTCATCGACTGCATGTAGCCAGGAATCGTGTCATGAAGCAATACGACACTGTTTCTATCTTCTGGAATCTCGGAAACGAGGCCCAAAACCTCATATTCTCTGGGAAGCTGAGGAGCGGACGCGCAACCCACCAGCAGGTACAGTCCAGCCATCATGACAACTGCCTTCGCGGATATTGACATTCGAATCATTCGAACAGGCCGATCTCGGAGGAAATGTAATCCAGGCCACACATAAAGTTTCACCGGTCAGTAATGAGACGGAACTGGACCCAAACCGTTTCCTAATATTCTACCAATGAGTGTAATTCGAAGAAGGGATCCTCAACGCAGAGACGCAAAGGCGCTGAGGACGCAGAGCGAAACTACATATCGGACTCTGCGCACTCTGCGTTCTCTGCGCCTCTGCGTTGAAATTTCCCCTACGTCCGGGCGGAGATAGCTTCCCGGGCGAGGGAGAGGAACTCGTCGATCGATTTGGCCTTGAGGTCTACTCCAGATCGTAAGCGAACCGCTACAGCGCCGGCTTCCACTTCCTTGTCTCCCGCTACGAGCATGTAGGGAATCTTCTGCAGCTGAGCCTTGCGGATCTTGGCGTTCATACGGTCGCCACCGTCGTCGATTTCCACCCGAAGCCCCTCGGCCTTCAACTTCTCCACGAGTCCCTGGCAGTATTCGACATGGCGGTCAGCAATTGGAATTAAGATGGCTTGAATGGGCGCAAGCCAGACCGGAAAAGCACCACTGTGGTGCTCGATCAGGATTCCGAAGAACCGTTCCATGCTACCCAAGAGAGCCCGATGAATCATGTAGGGCCGGTGCCCCGCTCCATCTTCGCCGATGAAGCTCAGGTCGAAGCGTTCGGGAAGGTTGAAATCGAACTGAATCGTGCTCAATTGCCATTGCCGCCCGATCGCATCGTTGACGTTGATATCGATTTTCGGACCATAGAAGGCGCCATCGGCCTCGTTGACTTCAAACGGCAAGCCCAATCTTCTGAGCGCCTCTTCGAGTGCGACCTCGGCCTCGGCCCATTTGGCGTCGTCACCGACACGCTTTTCGGGACGCGTGCTCAGGAAGAGTTTGAAATCTTTAAACCCGAACGCGCGAAGGATATCCAGACTGAAGTTCAAGACTTTGTCGATCTCAGCGGGCATCTGATCCGGCCGGCAGAACAAATGGGCGTCGTCCTGAGTGAATCCCCTCACACGGGTCAGCCCGTGTAAGACGCCGCTCCGTTCGTACCGGTACACGGTCCCCCATTCGGCAAATCGAATTGGAAGGTCCCGGTAGGAACGCACACTGCTCTTGAAGATGTCTACGTGGAACGGGCAGTTCATCGGTTTCAGATAGAATTCCTGCTCGTCGATCGTCACCGGCGCATACATGCCGTCCTTATAAAAGTCGAGATGGCCGCTGGTTTCCCACAGCGATGCGCGGCCGATGTGGGGCGTGTAAACAAAATCGTAGCCGCCTTTCAGATGCTCGGCCTTGCAATATTCCTCGACGAGATACCGAATCAGCCCGCCTTTTGGGTGCCAGAGAACCAGTCCACCCCCAACGGTGTCGGGATTGATGCTGAACAGATCCAAATCGACACCCAAGCGGCGATGGTCCCTCTTCTTGGCCTCCTCAAGCCGGACAAAATATTCCTTCAGTTCCTTCTTTGTGTGGAAGGCAACCCCGTAGACACGTTGCATCTGGTCGCGGGCCTGATCGCCACGCCAGTAAGCGCCGGAAACGCGTGTGAGCTTGAATGCGTCTGGACGAACGGCGCCGGTATTTTCGATATGGGGACCACGGCAGAGGTCGACGAAACCTCCCGTTTCATAGATGCTGACGTTATCGACGTTGCCACCGACGAGGTTCTCATCCCCCAGGTCTTTGACCGCCGTGGTGCCCCAATTCTTGAGATCGTTCAACAGTTCGACCTTAAAACTCTGCCCCATCCCGTCGAAACGCTCAATGGCATCCGCAATGGGCATTTCTGATCGCTCAAAGGCGAGTTTTTCACTCACCTTGCGCCGCATCCGTTGCTCAATCTTCTCAAGGTCTTCAGGTGTAAGCGGGGTGTCAAGATAGACGTCGTAGTAGAAGCCGTCTGTGATGACGGGACCGACGCCGAATTTCGCCTCAGGGTAAAAATCCTGGATGCTGGCTGCCATCAGATGCGCCAGCGAGTGCCGTATTGTCTCAAGCTCTTCTTTATTCATTGGGTGTCACTTGTCACCGACGACTCCGGGAGCCGGCCCCGGGCCGGACGAAGCTCCCATTATTGCATTGGATTGGAGAAGCCGGGATTGCCGACTACGAAAAAAGAATCGGCTGGGAAGCCGTCGAAAGGCCACGCGGGTGCGTGACTTTTGGCTCCTTGAGTGTTGAGGATCCTTCCAGTTTGAGCAGTGCTGTCTTTACATCAAGGCCGCCACCGTAGCCTACGAGGCGACCGTCGTGGCCTATCACCCTGTGACAGGGAACAATTATAGAAACGGGGTTGTTGTGGTTAGCCATCCCGACAGCGCGAGCAGCTGCTGGCTTTCCGATCGCACGGGCAATCTCGCCATAGCTGCGGGTTTCGCCATAAGGGATGCCTAGGAGGGCCTGCCATACGCTCTGCTGGAACGGTGTCCCTTCCAGGTCCAGCCGGAGATCAAAGTCACGCCGAACGCCGGCGAAATATTCGTTGAGCTGATCCATTGCCGGCGCGTTCCCCTCCGGATCGAGCGGAAGCTCGGGAGGTATCTTCCTTCCAAAAGACAATATCTTTAGGCCTTTGCCGCCGGACACGAGGGTCAGGGGCCCGACGGGTGTTTCAGCGACGATATATCCCATTGGCTTAAGGTATATCAATGAAACGAACGGCACAAGACCATTGACGAGAAGAAATCCATCAGACTGAAGAGTCGTTTCTAGCCGCCGTCTGACCCCCGGACGTGGGAGCCTTAGATTGCAAATGCCCCGTTGTTTTTGTTATGTTTAGCGATTGTCAAGAGTGAAGAAATTTTCCGGACGACCGCGCCCAGACCGGACAAGAGTCAACCATCGAATCAGGGCCACCGAGATTCGCGTGATTGATGAAGAGGGCACCCAGCTAGGATTGATGACGCCGGGAGCGGCGATTGGAATAGCGGAGGAAAGAGGCCTTGATCTAGTAGAGGTCGCGCCGAACGGCAAACCGCCAGTTTGCCGGATCATGGATTACGGCAAGTACCGCTACCAGATGAAACGGAAGGCTCACGAGGCAAGGAAGCATCAGAAGAGCATCACCGTCAAGGAAGTCAAGTTCCGGCCCAACACCGACGAACACGACTACGAGTTCAAGAAGAACCACATCATTCGCTTCCTGAATCAGGGCGACAAAGTTAAAGCGAACGTTTGGTTCCGAGGTCGTGAAATCGTCCACAAAGAGATTGGAAGAGCGTTGATCCAGAGACTGGTTGAAGAGTTGGAAGACGTCGGAACTGTGGAGAACCGGCCCAAGATGGAAGGCAACAACCTCGTCGCCATATTCGCGCCCAAAAAATAAAAGACGTAAAAGACAGGAAAGCAGAACTCATGTACAAACTCAAGACACATCGGGGGGCGCGCAAACGATTCAAGATAACGGGCACCGGGAAGGTCAAACGCAGACATTCATTCCAGCGTCACATTCTGACCAAGAAATCACAGAAGCGAAAACGGCACTTAGGAAAGCCTGCGATCCTCGAGGCTTCAGACTTCAAGAAAGTCCGGGAAATGCTTCCATACGGATAGGAAACTGATCACTATAGGTTTGAGGTTAATTTAGAAGTGCCAAGAGTTAAAAGAGGAACCAAAAGACACGATCGCCGGAAAAAAATTCTTAAGGCGGCCAAGGGCTACTTCCTTAACAAGAGCAAGCTCGTCAAGTTCGCCTCGGAATCCGTGGATCGCGCACTCCAGTACGCTTACCGCGACCGTCGAGCGCGTAAACGCGATTTCCGTCGGCTTTGGATCATACGCATTGGAGCCGCGGCGCGAGAGAACGGTATCAACTATAACCAGTTCATCTCCGGGCTGAAGAAAGCCGGAATCGAACTGGACCGCAAGGTTCTTGCAGATATCGCCATAGCGGATCCCGCAGGTTTCGCTCAACTGGCGGAGAATGCGAAAGCAGCTATCGGCCAAGCCGCATAGTGGCCTGCAACAGAGATGTCGCCAGTGGCGTTCGGAGCGCAACGGGGCCGGATTCTAGGAGCCGATGATCGCTCGTCAAGCATGTCTTAAAGTAGTAGTTCGACAGCGAAGACGGCCCTGTTCCGCCCGAACCCTTCGGGCCGATGGGGGTTGCTGTCGATATCATTGTCACTCGTCGGTCATGATGAAACAGCATCATTCCCTCCTCGCTCCGCGATCTCGCCGAGCAAGACCCATCGGCGCCGCTTGCGATATCTCTGTTACAGGCCACTAGGCCGATGGCTTCCGGTTCAGGAATCGAACAGCTCCGCAAAATTGGCGAGCAATTCGAACGGGACAGGAGCTCCGCCACAGACCTCCAGTCTCTGGAAGAAATCCGCTCCCGATATCTTTCCCGGAAATCCGGTCTCCTGACACTCAAACTGCAGTCGCTACGTTCCTTACCGAAGGACGAGCGTTCCGAGTTCGGCAAGTTCGGCAACGCGCTGAAGCAAAAGATCGAGGCGTCGCTCGCTGAAGTGGAAGAAGCGGTTGCAACCCAAGCGCGACAACAGCAGATCGTCGAAGAAACCCTGGACGTAAGCCTTCCGGGATCACTGCCCCGTATCGGGCATCGGCATCCCGTCACGCTCGTTCGTGCCGAGATGGAGTCCATATTCCTCTCGATGGGCTACACGGTAGAAGACGGCCCAGAAGTCGAATCCACCTATTATAATTTCGAGGCCCTCAACATCCCTCCAGGACATCCGGCGCGAGATCCGTCCGACACCTTCTATGTTTCTGATGACGTCGTTCTCAGGACACACACCTCTCCGGTCCAGGTGAGGACTATGGAGCAACGGCAACCTCCGATCCGTATCATCTGCCCGGGACGCGTCTTTCGCCATGATGATCTGGACGCGACGCACACGCCGATGTTCCACCAGATCGAAGGCTTGGTCGTTGCTGAAGGAATCACCTTTGCGGATCTGAAAGGCACTCTGGAGCTCTTCCATCACCGGTTCTTTGGTGCGAACACCGAGACACGCTTTCGCCCAAGCTTCTTCCCTTTTACAGAACCCAGCGCGGAAGTCGACATCTCTTGTCCCTTCTGCAAAGGCAGTGGCTGTCGTGTATGCAAGCAGACCGGTTGGATTGAAACGATGGGCGCGGGCATGGTGAATCCGATTCTTTATAGTTTTGTAAAATACGACCCCGAACGTTACAGCGGGTTCGCCTTTGGGATGGGCATCGACCGGTACGCAATGATCAAGTACAGGATCAGTGATTTACCCTTGTTGTTCGAAAACGACCTGCGGTTTCTCGAGCAGTTCTGACGATAGACCGGCCCTAACGAATCGACATGCGGATCAGCCTCAACTGGCTCAAAGAATTCGTTCCCACTCCTGAGAATGCGTCTCGGCTCGGCGAGAAACTCTCTCTCGCAGGACTCGCGGTTGACGCGATCGAGGAGAACGGAAACGACATCATTCTCGATCTGGACATCACTACGAACCGGGGCGATTGTCTTTCTCACCTCGGTGTCGCGCGAGAGGTGGCCACACTCTATGGGAAGGAAGTCAGCCTGCCTTCGCTCGAAGTGGCCGAAATCGATCGCGCGGCTGAGGCCGCGTTTTCGATTTCCATCACCGACGAGGATCTCTGTAAGCGATATTGTGGCCGCTACATCGAAGGTGTCACGATCGGAAAATCACCCGACTGGCTTGTCCAGCGTATTGAAGCCCTTGGAATCCGCTCCGTCAACAATGTCGCCGACATCACCAATTACGTCCTGATGGAACTGGGTCACCCGCTCCACGCTTTCGACGCCGACACCTTGGCGGATAAGAAAATCATCGTGCGCCGGGCCGAACCGGATGAAACGCTCACAACGCTGGATGGCATAAAGAGGGAACTGGACCCATCTATGCTCGTGATCGCCGACGGAAGAAACGCAGTGGCGCTGGCAGGAATTATGGGCGGTGAAGAGACCGAGATTTCTGCCTCCACCAAGAACGTTCTGCTTGAAAGTGCCTGGTTTGATCCGCTCTCGATACGCAAGACCGCCCGAGCGGTAAACCTCAGCACGGAAGCATCCTATCGCTTCGAACGGGGCGCCGACATCGAAATGGCCCGCGCCGCATGCGACCGGGCGGCGCAACTCATCGGGGAGATCGCAGGAGGCAAAGTTTACGAAGGCGTGATCGATGTTTATCCGTCACATAAGACCGAGAAATCCAGAGCGCGTCTGCGACGGACACGCATCCGCGAATATCTCGGCATGGAGATTCCGGATATCGAGGTCACCCGTATCTTCTCGGGTTTGGGGTTTGATGTTGGCCGGGGAGCAGATTCCAAAGGTTGGAACGTGGACATACCCAGTCACCGGCACGATGTGAGCGGCGAAGAAGACCTGATCGAGGAAGTGGCGCGTATCTACGGTTACGACCGCTTCCCATCGACTCTTCCGGCATGGAGCGCCCACGGAGAGCCGCTCCCGTGGCAGGTCGAAGAGACGCGGATCCGGGATCTGTTATCCGGAATGGGATACTCCGAAGCCTGCAGCATCGCCTTCAGCGACAGGGAGACGGAAGAACGGTTCGCCCCGGGAATCGAGCCGGTCGCTCTGAAAAATCCGCTTTCCGAAGAAGCACCCATCCTGCGAACCTCGTTGGTTCCCAGCATGATGCGATCGCTGCAATGGAACCTGAACCGTGGTATTCGAAACGTTCTTCTCTACGAAATTGGCAAGGTCTACCCTACGAGTGGAGAGTACCGGCAGTTGGTTATCGCCCAAACTGGCGCCACGCGGCCAGGATCCATTCATCATGCGTCGTTCGAGTCGGACTTCTACAACCTGAAAGGCAACATCGAAACTCTACTCGACTGTTTTTCCGTTAATACCGACTCGTCGACGGACGATCTAGAACCCTACTATCATCCAGGCCGGAGCATACGGATTGGGTCTGTTGCGAGGCTGGGGGAACTCGGCCACGGCGTCGGTGATCTGTTCAAGCTGCGACAGAAGGTGTACGTCGCGGAGATCGCGATCGAAGAACTTTATACGGCCGGACTCAGGAACGTTGCAGCCGCCGCGATTCCGAAGTACCCTGCCATACGACACGATCTATCATTGCTGCTCGACCGGAAAATACAATACTCGGACGTGTTGACGGCAGTCCGGGCCACCGGAATCGGGGAGCTCGTCACCGTCGATCCATTCGATATGCTCGATGCGGGCCCATTTCCTGAATCGTGTTACAGCCTGGCCGTAGGGCTTGTATACCAGTCCTCGACGCGCACGCTGACGGATGACGAAGTGCAGGAGTTCGACCGTAAAATCCTTGATCAGCTCGAAGAAATCGGGGTGAAGCTACGGAGCTGAAACAGTTATGAAGTCTGGCCCGACGGAAGCCCTTGAAAGATTCAAAGCCCTTGAGGACCGCGTAGGACGGATTCTGGATGCGCTCCAGAAGACGCGAAAGGAGCAAGGAGCAACCGAAATCGAACTCGCCGAGGCACGTCGCCAAATTAAACTGCTCGAAAAGGACTTGGACGGGCTCCGCAAGGAACGCAGCGTGGTCCGCAGCCGTGTCAAAAACCTGATCGAAAGCATTGCCAAAATCAGCGAGAAGCAAGTTGTCTAAGAAGGACAAGAGCGACATTGTCGAAATCGAAATTTACGACCAGCGGTACCCCTTGCGCCTCAATACACCGGCCAAACGAGACGAAATTCTGGAACTGGCTGAGGTGGTGGATCACCGGATGAGGGAAATCGCTGAACAGACCGGGACGGTCGACTCTCTCAAGGTGGCCATCCTGACCGCCCTGCATCTGGCCGAAGAAACGCGTCAAAAAGACGGCGGCTCGAAAAAGCTCGAATCGGCTGTCCGTGCAGGCACGAAGAAGTTGCTCGCTGCAATCGACAAAGAGCTGTAAGAGTTTCAACACGAAGTAAACGAAGGACAACGAAGCTTCTTTGTTTGCCCTAGACACCCTGAACTCTGGTCACTTCGTGTCTTCGTGTTGAAACTATTCCTCCCAAATTGCGACCAGGCCGTTTGACCTGGTTTCAGAGATTCACCTACAATCGAATTGCCCTGCAAAGCGCGTGTTGGTGCGACATTATTTGACCTATGTCTTATTTGAGGGGGTCCGATTCTCGCGTGGTGTGTGGGTCATCCCTACGGGTTGATGACTCCCTAAAGCGCGAATAGGACACCCACCCTGTTTCGACAGACTCAAATAAGGGTGCCACACGGCCAAGCGGGGTTTTTTGCTTTCATGAACATTCTATTCATAGGCGACATCGTCGCCCGTGCCGGGCGTGAAGTGCTCCGCGAGCACCTGAAATCAATTCAGGAAGAGTACGCAATCGATTTCACGATCTCGAACTGCGAAAACGCGGCCGCCGGCTTTGGTGTGACGCCGAAGATTGCGGATGAACTCCTCGGCTGGGGCGTGGATGTCCTGACTTCGGGAAACCACGTCTGGGACAAGAAAGAAATCCTGCCCTATCTGGACACGCAGCGGCGACTTGTTCGGCCGGCCAACTATCCTCCCACGAATCCCGGCCACGGTAGGGTCGTGGTCGACTCGGCCGGCGGGGAATCCGTCGCGGTAGTCAACATCCAGGGCCTTTCATTCATGCCGCCCATCGACGATCCGTTTCGGGCGGTTGACCGTGAGCTCGCCCAGATACCGAATCATACCCGGGTAGTGGTGGTCGACATCCATGCCGAAGCCACTGCTGAGAAAGTCGCCATGGGCTGGTATTTGGACGGAAGGGTGTCTGCTGTTCTGGGAAGCCACACCCATATCCCGACCGCAGACGAGAGGGTGTTACCCCAAGGCACGGCCTATCAAACCGACGTGGGCATGACCGGACCTTTCGATTCCGTCATCGGAATGAGCCGCGAATCCGTGATGGAGCGATATCATAAACAGATCCCGGTACGTTTTGAACCTGCTACCGACGATGCCCAGGTGAACGCCGCCGTGATCGATGTGGATTCAGAAACGGGCAAAGCCCGGTCGATCCAGAGAGTCCGGCGGGGACAGTAGAATTCGGTAGTGAAATATGTGTTTAACGCAGAGACGCGGAGGTCGCAGAGGCCGCAATCGAAGGAAGAGAAAGATATATCTGCCTCTGCGTCTTTGCGTCTCTCGGTTGAATCCTCTCCAGGTTTCGAAGCTTTTTGATGTTTGAAAATCTGTCTGACAGACTGCAGCAGGTCTTTAAGAACCTTCGTGGCGAAGGGAAGCTGACGGCAGAACACATCGAGGAAGCTCTCAAAGAGATCCGGATGGCCCTGCTCGAGGCGGATGTAAACTTCAAGGTCGTCCGGGAGTTCACCGACCGTGTCAAGGAAAAGGCGCTGGGGCAGGAAGTCCTTGGGAGCCTCAGTCCCGGGCAACAGGTCATCAAAGTTGTCCGTGACGAGATGGTCCAGATTCTGGGCGGTGAGACGGCGCGCATTAAATTCGCGTCCCAGCCTCCGACTGTCATTCTGCTGGTCGGTCTCCAGGGGTCGGGCAAGACAACGTCGAGCGGAAAACTCGCTCGACTGCTCCAGAAACAGGGACATCGCCCCATGTTGGTATCGGTGGACGTTTACCGCCCTGCCGCGCGCGACCAACTACGCGTCATAGCAGCTGAGATCGAAGCTCCAGTCTGGGAAGGAGAGCCGGGCGCTGCGCCGCTCGATCTCTCCCTGAGAGCTCTTCAGGAGGCCAGAGACAGCGCTCACGACGTCCTGATCATCGATACGGCCGGCAGGCTCCACATAGACGACGCACTGATGACGGAGCTCAGAGAAATCAAAGACGCCCTGAACCCTCAGGAAATTCTGTTCGTCGCCGACGCGATGCTTGGACAGGATGCGGTCCGTAGCGCAGAGCAGTTCCACCGTCAGCTGGACTTCACCGGCTTCATCTTGACGAAACTCGACGGCGACGCCCGAGGCGGCGCGGCCCTGTCGATCAACGCGGTCACCAGCATGCCGATCAAGTTCGTGGGGACCGGTGAAAAATATGACGCGCTGGAGCAGTTCCATCCCGACCGGTTCGTGTCACGGATACTGGGGATGGGCGATATTCTGTCGTTGATCGAGAAGGCCGAGGAGACGATCGACCAGGAAAAGGCCCTCGAGCTCCAAAAAAAGGTCCTCAAGAGTACATTCACGCTGGAGGATTTCCGCGACCAGTTGCGGCAGATCCGGAAAATGGGTTCGCTCGAGCAGATCCTCGGAATGCTCCCGAATGTCGGACCGTTCAAGGACCTCGGCAAGGTCCAGGTCGATGAGAAAGAACTGGGACGCACCGAAGCCATCATCAACTCGATGACGGCCAAGGAACGCCGTAACCACCAGATAATAAAAGGAAGCCGCCGAAAGAGGATCGCCAAAGGCAGTGGGACCTCGGTCCAACAGGTCAACCAGATGCTCAAGCAGTACGTCCAGACGCTCAAGATGATGAAAGGCATGACCGGTGGAGGGACCAAAAAGAGGAAAAAGGGGAAAAAAGGCAAACGGATGAAAGGTTTTCGCCTTCCTCAGATGCCGATGTAGACACCCACCGTCCATCAATTCGTTATTGACGTAGTTTTCGCTGGAAAACTATAATTTTAGGATATTTAGCAGGGACGCCCAGAGTCGCCTCGACTTGAGTCGTTGACCGAGGGGCGTCTTCTTGCAATGTTGACAAATATTGGAGGCCGATGATTTGGTAGCGATGCGTCTGACCCGGATTGGTTCGAAGAAGCGCCCGTATTACAGAATCGTAGTTATCGAGAAGAAACGGGCGCAAAACGGCCGCTTTCTAGAGATTCTGGGCCAGTATAACCCCCTCACTAACCCGGCACACGTCGAGGTGAACGAGGACCGGGCGCGCTACTGGCTCTCCAAAGGGGCACAGCCGTCTGACACGGTACGCAGCATTCTGCACAAGAGGGAAATCGTGTAGCACTAGTTAGTCCCTCGGGAAGTCCCTCGGCGAAGTTCTGCTGCTGGCTCGAACACCTGTACTTAATGTTGTACCTGAGGTGGCATGAAAGAGCTTGTTGAACAGATCGCAAAGGCGCTGGTGGACAGTCCCGACGAAGTCGCCGTTAACGCGATCGAAGGAGAACAGACGACTGTTCTTGAGTTACGCGTGGCTCCGAGTGACCTCGGCAAGGTGATTGGCAAACAGGGTCGGACGGCGCGATCCATTCGAACCATTCTCGGCGCAGCCGGAATGAAGCTGAAGAAGCGGTTCACACTGGAAATCCTGGAGTAAACCCATCAGCCGTCACCAGGAACCTCTCGTTCCCATCGCTTACATCACACGTGCCCAGGGCCTCGACGGCATGGTTAGGGTCCGCATCGAGTTCGATGATTCCCGGCTGTTTGAAGCTGGACGGGCTGTGATCTTGACTCTGGAAGGCGAGAACGAGAAACGGGTCGAAACGGAAATAGAGAAGTTTCGATTTCAGCATGGACGCTGGGTCGCCAAGCTGAAAGACATCGATTCGATCTCCCAAGCCGAAGGATGGATTGGAGGACGAATCTGGATCCCGAAGAAAGATTGGCCCGAAGCAGAGCAAGGCTCCTTTTACAGTTTTGACTTAGAAGGCTGCGCGGTCTACCAGGAAGGTGAAGTCATTGGAACTGTTGTGGAAGTTCTCGATTATGGGAACACGACTCTGTTGCGACTGGACCGGGAAGGCGAAGAGATCCTCGTCCCGTTCGTACAGACGTTTCTGAAAAACATCGATACCGGGAGCAAGCGGATCGACGTCGAGCTGCCCGAAGGCTTGATTGAAGTGAATAAGAAGTGAAGAACTCGACGCAGAGACGCAGAGAACGCAAAGGCCAGATAGAAAATCGATCTCCGATTTACTCTGCGTACTCCGCGTTCTCTGCGTCTCTGCGTTGAATTCGACAAGCAAGTTGAGCAGATATGTCGGCACTGGATTTTGACATCATTACGATCTTCCCCGACTTCTTCGAGGGACCCCTCAATCACGGGATCATCCGGAGAGCTCGCGAGCGAGAATTGATCGAGACGCAGGTACACGATTTGAGGACATACACCGAAGACCGCCACAACACGGTCGACGATCGACCATTCGGTGGTGGTGAAGGTATGGTGCTGAAGCCGGAACCGATCTTCAAAGCGGTCGAGGCTCTTCCGAAGGCGGGAAAATCGTTTGAGATTGTTGTACTCAGCGCCTCGGGTCGACGCTTTTCACAAGCCGAAGCGCTCAGGTTGTCACAGGCAGATCAGATCGTCCTCATTTGCGGACGCTACGAAGGAATCGATGAACGCGTCACCGAACACCTGGCCACAACGGAAATATCGATCGGAGATTACATCATTTCCGGCGGAGAGGTGGCCGCTGCCGTGGTTGTCGACGCGGTCACGCGCTACGTACCGGGCGCCGTTGGTAAAGAGGAATCGATCTTGAAGGATTCCTTTTCTGATCCTGAAACGATCGGCACGCAGGTGGAGCATCCGCACTACACTCGGCCGGCAGAGTTTCGGGGTTTGTGCGTACCCGATATTTTGTTGTCGGGAGATCACGCGGCTATTTCCAGATGGCGGCGAACCCAATCCCTCAAAAAGACCCTGAAGAACAGACCCGACCTGATGGATACGAACCTTCTGACGGATTCAGATCTCCAGGCGTTGGAGAAGAAAGAGGAAATCGGCAACCACGCTTGAGTGGACGAACGGAAATCGGCAACCACATCTGCGTTGCTGGCCGGGGAATCGGCAACGACATTTGCGTTGCCGAAAAATGAGGCATTATGAACATCATAAACGATTTGGAAGAACAACAGCTTCGGGATGACCTGCCGGAGTTCAAACCCGGTGACACGTTAAAGGTCCACGTCCGCATTCGGGAAGGTGAAAAGGAACGTATCCAGATCTTTGAAGGAGTGTGTATCGCACGAAAGCACGGCGGCATTCGGGAGACATTCACAGTTCGAAAGATCTCATTCGGACAAGGAGTGGAAAGGGTGTTTCCAATTCACTCGAAGACGATCGACAAGATCGAAGTGCTTCGGTATGGCCGAGTCCGACGCGCAAAGCTCTATTACATCAGGGAACTACGCGGCAAGGCAGCCCGAATCAAGGAACTCAGGAAGTAACCCCGGCCTCGAACGCACGTAACTGAACGTCATGAATCGAGTGTTCGGCGTAGGGGTTATCCTCTTCTGTTTCGAGATCGGATTGTTTCTGATCTACGTTCCCTGGTCCGCGCTCTGGGAGTACAACCTCCTCTTCTTATATGTTCCGGGCATTCGTCCCCTCTTACTCAGTACCTTCATCCGTAGCGCCGTGACGGCGCTGGGAGGATTGAACTGCCTGATCGGTATCTCTGAAATCCGGCGGTTTTTCGCTTCGTATTCCCCAAAATCCGCAAAATGATCCGTTACTACGTGACAGACCGCAGGTCGGCCAACGTCGTCTCAGTGGCCGAACGTGCGGCGGCCAACGGCGTCGATATGATCCAGGTTCGTGAAAAGGACCTGGAGGCGGTTGCCCTCTGCGAGCTGGTCCGGGCTGTCCTGGAAACGGTCAAGGGAAGTGGAACGAAGGTGCTGGTCAACGACCGTCTGGACGTGGCGCTGGCTGCAGGCGCCGACGGCGTTCATCTTCCTGCCAACGGCATGCCGATCTCGGCAGTTCGACCTCTGATTGAAATGGTCGGAGTCTCCACGCACACGCTCGAAGAAGTACGCCGAGCCGAAACTGAGGGAGCAGATTTCGCCGTGTTCGGTCCGGTCTTCGAGACACCCGGTAAGACGCCAGTCGGAGTGGATTGGCTCCGTGAAGCCGCTGCGGCCGCCGCGACCATGCCAGTGCTTGCGATCGGAGGGATCACTTCCGAGAATACGGCTCAGGTTACCGATGCGGGCGCGGCGGGGATTGCCGCGATCCGTCTGTTCCAGGGTTGATGTATCGGCCCAAGAGATCCCGAACTTCTTCCGATTCCCAGAGGACGCCTGGCGAAAGTATTTTCTCGCCTTTGTTCACGCAGCGGCGCTCGATCTAGACGGGCTACCCCAATCGCTTGATCGTCCGCTCCAAATCGCGGCGGTGGATCAAGGCAACGACTTCCAATATCTTTTCGTGCAGGCGAAACAAGAGACGGTGCTGGCGCCCCACACGCTGTCGAAGGACCTCGTGCCGGCGCTTCAACCGTTTGGTGCCGTGGAACGCAGCGGCGTCTCCGGCCCCAAGCCTGCCGACGAGGCGGATGGTCTCTCGAGCCACCGGCTCCGGCACGGCGTCAAGTTGCTCGCGGAAGCGCTTGGGATAGGAAGGATTCCGCAAGGGCTGGGAGCCCAGAAACTGCTCCGCCACAAACATCGATTCTTCCTCAGCGTCGGTTTGCGCTTCCACCGGGTCAGCGGTCTTTCCGGCGTTGGATTGCGCCTGCGTTTCGCGAAGCGTCTCGAGATTCTTGTGAGCCGCCCGCACTTCGCGCCGCAGTTGATTCCGCTCAAGGTGGTGCTGCTTGAGCTCACCTTTGAGAGACTCGATCTTCCCGCGAAGCTCCGAAACCATCGGGTCGATCGCTCGATCCACCGGCTGCGCCTCGGCCTTTGTTTGTTCCGGTTCCTTGGCCGTTTCCGCCCGGCGCTGTTCGAGCTCCGTGTGGAGTTTGGCCAGTTGAATTCTCAGCGCGGACGCCTCTGCCCGCTTCGACTCCAAAAGTTCGCGGGCCTGCTTCGAAGCCTCTGATTGCTCGTAGTCGCCGCTCGCATCGTGCAGGAATATACGGTCGAGGGTTTCCTCGAGCGGATCCGTCGGAGCCAAGTAGAGTTCATCCCGGATTGTGAGGAGCTCTTCAAACAGCATCGACGCGTCGAAAGGATCACAGATTGGCAAAACGCCGCGCGCAACGAGAATCCCAAGGGCCGGCGTGCGGCTATGCAGCAAGTCGTAGGACATGTCCACGATCTTCGACACATCATCGGTCCGGAGGGATTCCTGGACTGCTGCCTCGATCATTTCCAAAGGCTGGTCCTCTTCGCCGGCGAGCAAGAGTCGCGCTCCGAGATCCAGCGGAGCGGCCGGAACCTCCGATTTCTTCTGGACTGCGACCAGCCGCTCCAGGAGGTCTCTTCGCGACTCGTGCGTGACAAGAGATACGGTGTCGTACCAGCAGTCTTCGAGGTCCGGACCGAGCCCAAGCGTTTCGAAAAAGGACACCGCCGCTTCAAGCTCTTCGTAAACCAGAAGGCGTTGGACAAGCAGGGAACGCATGTCCTGACTGACGCGCGCCGGGTCGAGCCGCGCGAGCTCATAGGAACGCATGTCCAGAAGGCGGTCGACCCTCAGATAGTTCTCCGGGCTGCGGCGCAACTCCTCGACGGTGACGCCGGGAACATCGGAAGAGTGGCTCAATCGCTCCTGGTCTTTGTCGGCACAACATCTCTTGTATTTCTTCCCGCTGCCACACGGACACGCATCGTTCCGGCCTACCTTCGGTACGGCCCGCCGCACGGTGTATCCGGAAACCTGGTAGCGTTCGGGCCTCTCCGGGACAAGCTCGAACACCGGATCGTCCCCATGCTTGAGAAAGTCCTCGGCAAGTTCACGCTCGGCACTACTCCAGGCCTCCGTGTCGTCACCGCCCAGAGTGGACGCCAGGTTTTCGTCCTCGATCAGGTCTGCGAGACCTCTGAGCAGCATCCAGACGATCGGATTCTCGCCCGCCTGACGGGAAAGAATGCGAGCCCGCGCGACCAGCTCAGGTGAGACCGTGGGGTCACCGCGCTCCTTCGACCACTTTCCGCCGATCAGGAGAGCAGCGGCTTCCCGCTCATTTCCCATTCCACCGCGCCGAACGGCTTCGACCATCGCATCGGCCACGTTGCCCCTACAGCGCATCGCGACCGCGGACAAGAGGCTTGGATCGGGCAGGAGGACGGCGCCGCCGGCTATGTGCCGTGCATCGACGGGCCGGCCCAGGTCAAGCGCGGCAATGAGCAAGTGTGTGAAAGCGGTATCGTCCCTTCCGCTGACCGCTTTGCTCAAAAGGTGGTCGAGCTGTTCGTCGTCATCGGGCAACTCGCTTTGGAGGGCCCGCAGATCGTCCTGGCAAAAGCGGCACTCCCGAGCTCGCTCGAGCAGCAATTCAGGTGTCGAACCGGTCTGCATGTGTGTTCTCCCCTCCGTTTCGCCGCGTCTCTGGGAGCTGTTGCGTTCCCCGAGTGTAACTGACCCCGGAGACTAGTGACCTGTAACAGAGGTATTGACAGCAGCGCCGATGGGTCTTGCCGGCGAGGTCGAGGCGCGAGACGGAAATCGATGCTCTGACATCGATGACGGCTCGCAACGACGAGATCGCCGGCAACCTCCATCGGCCCAAAGGGTTCGGGTCCAACGGGACCGTCTGCGTCGTTGCACCTTCTCGGAATGAAAGAGCATTGCCTCGGGCGGCGCGCCTCGCATTCGATCCCGTTGCGCTCCGAACGCTGCTATCAATACCTCTGTTACAGGCCACCAGTCAATCAAGAGTCTATAAGCAGACACTCGAAGAAACTCCCAGGAAAGCTCAGCGCCGCCATTGGGCACCTTCACGCGCACACACCCGCGGACTGGAAGAATCAGTCCGGACGCTCTTCGGCAAGCGGGATCGGACAGTAGCAGACCTCGACCCACTGGACGCGCCCGCCATTCAGTTCGCGAGCCTGGGCATGTTCCGTAGATATTCGCCACCCATGCTCGTCCGGCTGCGCGCACCACGCTCTTGACATGTACGCCACATGCAAATAGGCCTTTTGCATGGCCAAGATGATTCAGCTCAGACATGTTCCGGACGAGCTTCATCGAAAACTGAAAGCCCGAGCCGCGATGGAAGGGCTTTCGCTCTCCGACTACCTGCTCCAGGCAGTCGCACAGATCGCAGAGCGTCCCTCAGTCAATGACTTGCGCCGGCGTTTAGAAGGTCGGGAGTCTGTCCGGCCGCGAGTCCCTCCCGCCAAAGCCGTGCGGGCCGAGCGCGAACGCCGGTGATTGTCATCGATGCCCCCGCCCTTCTCGAGGTGCTGCTCCGAACACCGGCATCCGGAAGGGTAACCGAGAGGCTGTTTGATCCAAACGAAACACTGCATGCCCCGCATCTGCTCGACCTCGAAATTGCTCAGGTGTTGCGCCGCTACACCCTCTCCGGCGAAATACATACGGAGCGGAGCGATCAAGCGTTAAATGATCTCGCCGACCTCGGCCTGAACCGTTACCCGCATGACGTATTTCTCCCAAGGATTTGGGCGCTGCGCCACGACCTGACAGCGTACGATGCGGCCTATGTCGCTCTCGCCGAAGTACTCGACGCGACCCTCACTACACGAGATGCCGCGCTCGCCGGGGCTTCAGGACACGTCGCCGAGATCGAGCTCATTCGCTAGAAGGTTTCGTTGACCCGTCGTCCTGAACTGGTTTGAGGAGCTAATGGAACGGGCGCCGGCGCCCTGAAGAAGTGACAGGTGACAGATGCCGAGAAGTGTGAGCGAATTCGGGACACCCACAACTTGAATGGGCTCACTGTTGCAGCCGCCAACGACAAGCCAGTCGGCCTTGCGCCGTTCTCTGTCCAAGATTGACAAAGATTGACAAGTCGCTCAGAATGTAACGATCTAACGCCCTTCATGAACGTTAACCTCACACCCGAGCTCGAAGAGCTTGTGCACAGCAAAGTCCGGAGCGGCCGGTATAACTCCGCGAGCGAAGTGGTCCGTGAAGCTTTGCGGCTTATGGAAGACAAAGACAGACGCATTCTGCTTCAAAGGGATGAGATTCGACGGCAGATCGCGCAAGGACTGGAATCGCTGGCTCAAGGTAAGGGTATCGATGGAGAAGAAGCGTTCAAGCAGCTCCAGGTGAGACACGAAAGGCGCCGCGCGAACAGCACGAAGTGAAACGATCCCGGTTTATCGTTTCTCCCGAAGCTCTGGAGGACCTCGACGAAATTTGGCTTTTTATTGCCGAAGACAGTGTTGAAACCGCCGAAAAGGTCGAGAAAGAATTCCGCAAGGCATTTGAACTACTAGCCCCTATATTTCACGGATAGGACCAGAAAAGGCCGCCCTGTTTGGCATAAAGCGTTTAACGAGAAACGTTTAAAAACCCAAACGGAGACGGCCCTTATGAGAACAGAGTGTAACCAAGCCACGTTCGAATTTCACGGACTTTTTCAACGGAAAGTGAAGGCGCGATTCGACGGCGGAAAGATCACCTCCGACGCGGGTGTTCTGCTGTTGAGGGAAGTCGAGAAGCGGACGGGTTTGATCGCCGGACTGGAGCAGTGTTTTACCGATCACCGGGACCCGAGGTTGATCGAACACAGCGTGAAGGAGTTGTTGGGCCAGCGGATTTATGGGCTGTGCTTGGGCTATGAGGACCTGAACGACCACGACCAGCTACGGACCGATCCGATGCTGGCCGTGGCGGTGGAGAAGGCCGATCCGCTGGGGGAAAACCGGCGGCAGGCCGGAGACCGGGGAAAGGCGTTGGCAGGCAAGTGCACGCTGAACCGGTTGGAACTGACCGCAGAGCAGGTCGATGGCCAGGAGCGGTACAAGAAGATCGCCATGGATGGCGACAAGATCGACCGGTGGATGGTCGACGCGTTTATCGCGGCCCACGAATCGGAGCCCTCTGAGATCGTTCTGGACCTGGATGCCACCGACGATACGATCCATGGCAACCAGGAAGGACGGTTCTTTCACGGCTACTACGGCCACTACTGCTACCTGCCGTTGTACATCTTCTCGGGAGAACATCTGCTGTGCGCCCGGCTCCGGCGTTCCAACATTGACGGGGCCGACGGAGCGGTGGATGAGTTAGAGCGCATCGTCGGTCAGATCCGACAGGTGTGGCCCACAGTATCGATCATCATCCGGGCCGACTCGGGCTTTTGCAGGGATGAACTGCTCGCCTGGTGTGAATCCCATCCGGTCGATTATGTGATCGGGTTGGCCAAGAACAGTCGTCTCAAGCAAGAAATCGCTGAAGAAATGGTTCAGGCGGAAGCGGAGTTTAACGCCACCGGGAAACCGGCGCGGGTGTTTAAGGATTTCCAGTACCGGACTCTAAACAGCTGGACCCGCGCGCGACGCGTCGTCGGCAAGGCGGAGTTCCTGGACAAGGGCGCCAATCCCCGATTCATCGTGACCTCCCTGCCGCCGGAACGCTTCCAAGCCCGCGCTTTGTATGAGGACTTCTACTGCGCGCGGGGCGACATGGAGAACCGTATCAAGGAACAGCAGTTGGACCTATTTGCGGACCGGACCAGCGCGGCGACCATGCGCGCCAATCAGCTCCGGCTCTATCTCTCCTCAGCTGCGTACATGCTCATGCATGCCCTGCGACGCCTCGGGCTCAAAGATACCGCGATGGCCCATGCCCAGTGCGGGACCATCCGTCTGAAGCTTCTCAAAATCGGCGCCCGAATCCGCCTGACGGTCCGCAACGTCTGGATCTCGATGTCGGAGGCCTATCCCTATCCCGAAACCTTCGCCCTTATCATGCGGAACCTGCAGTCGATTCCGCTTCGTTGCTGACGACACGATTCACCCACAACCGAAAAACTCACTTCTTCATCTGCACAGGGCCGAGGTCTGCCTCCACACGCCGAATCATGTCCCTGTCGTGCCAAACGAGTCGACCTCACGTCCTCAACAACGACTGATTCCCCCGATTCACCGACTCCAGGATTCAGAACTCGCCGCAATTCGTTTCTCGTACCCGAAAACCAGCCGATTCCCGGATTGGTGACCCATCCGGGCTAGCACACCAACCGGAACTGGGCCACACGCGAGGGGACCTTACAGACCAGGCCGTGAAGTTCTGGCCGCTCTATTCCTACCTCGTTGTTTACGATCCAGGAAAACGACCGATTGAGATCGTTCGAGTCCTCCACGGTGCCCTCGACTTGCCTGAAATTATGTAACCGAACCTTGATATCGTTCTTCACCAATTGAGCGGACCGGCCCTCTTCGCTGCTTTCAAATCGCCAACCAATCATTTCATCGACCGGATCACTTCGAGCAGGGCGGCCCTGGGTTCTTCGGCGCTGTTGACATAGCGGCCAACCACGAGCCAATCGGCGCCTTCATCGAGAGCTGCCCGGGGAGTCGCGACGCGCTTCTGGTCGTCTGCCGATTGCGTCGGCATGCGAATGCCGGGTGTCACTATCGTCGGCTTCGAACCCATATCATTCCTCAGTAACTGTATTTCCGCTGGGGAGCACACAACCCCGTCCGCACCAGCTTCAACGGCCAAGCCGGCAAGACGCCGCACTTGATCGTCGGACGTGCTGGCCACGCCGGTCCGCGATAGCGTTTCATCGTCAATGCTGGTCAGGACCGTCACGGCGACGACGGCAGGCCGGTCCTCTCCGAACCGGTCTTCCAAGGCCTTTCGCGTGGCCTGGATCATCTCGGAGCCACCCGCAGCATGGACGGTCAGCATCGAGACGCCCAGCTTCCCAGCTTCGACAGCCGCTTTCGAAACCGTGTTGGGAATATCGTGAAGCTTCAGGTCCAGAAAGACGCGATCGCCCTTATCGACAATGGCTCGGACAACGTCAGGACCCTCGGCCACGAAGAGTTCGTTACCAACCTTGAACATCCCGGCGAGACCCTTGAGTTGGGCTACAAGACCTAAGGCCTCCCCACCGGATCCGACATCAAGAGCGACGATGACCGGACGGGCGTTACGCTCGTTGTTCATCACCGGCCGATTGTGCAGTATCGATTCGCCCAACGAGGTCCTTCACCGAAGAAATACTCTTCCGCTTCAAGAACTGTTCTATTTCCCGAACGATCCTGACGGAAGATCCCGGATCTTTGAAATGCGCGGTCCCTACCTGAACGGCCGACGCGCCTGCAAGGAAGTACTCGACGGCATCGTTTCCTGAATCGATGCCACCCAGACCGAAGATGGGAATCTTTGCCGTGGCTGCACATTCATAAACCATGCGGAGCGTGATTGGACGGATGGCCGGCCCGGAAAGCCCGGCCGTGATGTTTTCGATCCGGGGACGGTAAGTATCGGAGTCGATCGCCATTGCGAGGAAGGTGTTTGCCACAGTCAGCGCATCCGCGCCGGCATCTTCCGCCGCCTGAGCGACGGCCGCGATGTCGGTGACGTTCGGGGATAGCTTGACTATGATTGGACGAGAAGAACGCGCCTTGACACGGTTGACCAAGTCGCGCGTCGCGTCTTCACGTGTCCCGAAGACCATGCCGCCCTGCTCGGTGTTAGGACAGGATATGTTCAATTCGTACGCAGCGATCCCGTCGCAGTCGTTCAAGCGCTCGACTACCCCCACATATTCATCGGGCGTAAACCCGAAAACGTTCACAAGGACCTGACAGCCGGATTTCCTTAGAAATGGCATCTTCTCCTTGATGAATCGGTCCACCCCGACGTTCTGCAAACCGATGGAGTTCAACATGCCCGATGGGGTTGGAAAGAGGCGTGGGGAAGGGTTTCCCTCGATGGGTGCGAGCGAGGTGCCTTTGACGGCAATGCCACCGACTCGGGAAAGATCGATGAGGCCTTCAAACTCCTCACCGTAGCCGACGGTTCCGCTGGCAAGTATGACGGGATTCGAAAACACTATCCCTGCTATTTCCACGGATAGGTCCGGAACCCAACTCATACTGAAATGAATCTATCATATAATCTTAGGTTGATGGCATTGAAGGCCCGCTACCAGTTGATGAGCGCCGACGACATGCGGCAAACACTGGAGGCGATGACTTCGGAAATCCTCACGGCCAATCCCGACCGCCCCGTTATCCTGCTTGGTATCGAACGCAGAGGAGGCCCCCTGGCCCGTCGCCTGTCTGAAAATATGGAGGCCCGGGGTGAGGCGGCCGAGGTCGGCAAGCTCGACATCAATCTCTACCGCGACGATCTGACGATGGTGTCGTCCCAGCCCGTCGTCCGGAAGACGGAACTGCCCACCGATATCAACGATAAGAACGTCATCTTAGTCGACGACGTGCTCTACACGGGCCGGACCATTCGGGCAGCAATGGAAGCACTGAACGACTACGGCAGGATCCGATCGCTGCAACTGGCTGTTCTCATCGACCGGGGACATCGCGAACTACCGATTCAGCCGAACTTCGTGGGCCGCACGGTGGAATCCGAGCGCGACGCAATTATCGATGTCCGCGTCAGAGAAGTAGACGGCGAAGATGGCAGCTGGGTAATGGACAAGATCGCAGAATGAGCACACCGCCAGCGAAGGAAAAACAGGACCTGCTTGGAATCGCAGGCATGGGGACAGACGAGATCGCTCAGATACTCGAGTCTGCGGAAAGCTTCGAGGAAATCGCCAGGCGGCCCGTCAAGAAAGTGCCGACGCTTCGGGGCAAGACGGTCATCAACCTTTTCTTCGAGGCTTCGACCAGGACGCGCACTTCCTTCGAGGTCGCGGGAAAGAGACTCTCTGCTGACGTGGTCAACGTGTCATCCTCGGGAAGTAGCGTCTCCAAAGGGGAAACTCTCCGGGATACGGCGCAAACGCTCGATGCGATGGCGCCCGACTGTATCGTGATTCGCCACGCTTCAGCCGGAGTGCCCCACGAAATCGCCAAACACACGCGGGCGTCGGTCGTAAACGCAGGTGACGGCGCTCACGAGCATCCCACCCAGGCACTCCTGGACGCCTTCACGATACGCAAACACAAGGGCCGCCTCGACGGCCTCAGAGTAGCGATAGTGGGAGACATCCTGCATAGCCGGGTCGCGCGATCCAATCTCCTGGCGCTGACGGCATGCGGATCTCATGTCTGGCTCGCGGCGCCCCCCACCTTGCTGCCTCCCGACATCGATCGAATTAATCGCAGGGAGAATCCCTTCGTCCACGTGACCCACTCGATGGACGAGGCCCTCGCCGATGCCGATGTCGTCATGATGCTGCGGGTCCAGTTCGAACGGATGGCCGATTCATTCTTCCCATCAACACGGGAGTACTGTAGATACTTCGGACTGACATCGAAGCGCATTCAACTGGCGAAACCCGATGTGGTCGTGATGCATCCGGGTCCGATCAACCGGGGCATCGAAATCGATGCCGAAGTCGCCGATGGGCCGTACTCGGTGATTCTCGATCAGGTTTCAGCAGGTGTAGCCGTCCGAATGGCAATCCTCTACCGTCTCCTGGGAGGAGTTTGATGTCTCTGAAGGAAGCAAAACGGATCGTCGTCCGGGGAGGTCGCCTGATCGATCCAGCACGCGGAATCGATCAGCTTGGAGACCTCCTGATCGAGGATGGGAGAATCCAGACCCTCGGACAGGTGGACGTTGCCGACGCCGTCACTCTCGACGCTGAGGGACTCGTCATCGCTCCCGGCTTTTTCGATATTCACGTCCACCTCCGCGAGCCGGGCACCGAAGAAGCCGAAACCATCCGCACGGGAGGCGAGGCAGCCGCAGCGGGCGGTTTCACGGCCGTCGCCGCGATGCCCAACACTCGACCCCCGATCGACAACGCTTCCCTGGCACAGTTCGTCGTTTCCGAGGCGCGGCGCCATTCACCGTCACGTGTGTTTCCGATCGGCGCGATCACCAAAGGACAGGCTGGCGAAACTCTGGCTGAAATCGGCGAGATGGTTGCCGAAGGTATTGTAGCCATTTCCGACGATGGCAAACCCGTCATGAACGCACGCATCTTCCGCCGGGCCATGGAATATTCCAAGCTGTTCGACCTTCCCGTGATCCAACATTGCGAAGACCTGGATTTGTCTTCAGGCGGCGTGATGCACGAAGGAGCGGTCTCGACGCGGATGGGGCTGAAAGGCATTCCGGCCGCCGCGGAGGATTCCATCGTCGCCAGAGATCTCACACTAACCGAGCTCACTGGCGCCAGGTACCACGTCGCCCACCTGAGCACAGCCGGTGCTGTAGAGATGATACGAAGCGCCAAATCACAAGAGCTTCCGGTAACGGCCGAAGCGACACCCCATCACTTCGCGCTGACCGAAAATGCCGTCGAAGGTTACAACACCAACGCCAAGATGAAGCCGCCGCTGCGGTCGCAAGGAGATGTGGATGCCATCATCGGGGGACTCCGGGATGGAACCGTGGACGCTATCGCCACCGACCACGCACCCCATCATGTAAACCTCAAAATGTTAGAATTTGACCGCGCGCCGTTCGGAATCACGGGCCTGGAAACGGCCGTCGGACTCGCAATGACTCGGCTGGAACTTCCTTTGGAGCGGCTGATCGAGTTATTCTCGATTAACCCACAACGGATCATGAGGGTTGAACCCTGGGGGCTCTACTCCGGATCCGCGGCGGACGTCACGATCATCGACCCGGCCCGAACATGGACGTTCGACGTCGAAGCGTCGCGGTCACTCGGACGGAACAGCCCGTTCGACGGTTGGACGTTCAAGGGTAAAGCCGTCGCAACGATCGTCGGCGGTAGCGTTGTTTATGAAGATTTGCAGACGAACTCTGTATGAAGATTCGTAGCCAAGAATCAGTTGCTCTGGTGGTGCTTCTCCTCTTGGGAGTCGTCACACTGGCCGGACAAACGCCCAACGAACGGGTCGCCGGTATCCAAGCACATGAAGGCTACCAACGGGCGCTGGCGTTCATCGACGAAGACTATCCCCTTTTCGTCGAGGAACTGATCGAGCTGACGGAGATCCCCGCGCCGCCGTTCATGGAGTCCGCACGCGGGGAAGCCTACCTGGAGAAACTTCAACAACTGGGATTGGACTCTGTGGAAAGCGATGCCGTAGGCAACGTCATGGGCATCCGTCCCGGGGGCGACGGTCCCTTGCTGGTCGTAGCAGCTCACCTGGACACTGTCTTTCCCGAAGGGACCGATGTGCGTGTCCGGCGTGAGGGCACACGGCTATCGGCGCCGGGGATCGGCGACGACACCGCCGGACTGGCCCTGTTGCTCGCCGTGATTCGCGCGATGGACGCCGCCCGAATCCAGACCGCTGGAGACGTTCTATTTGTAGGTAACGTTGGCGAGGAAGGCCCGGGTGACCTCCGGGGCATGAAGCACCTTTTCCTCGAAGGCCCTTACAGCGATCGGATGGAAGGCTTCGTTTCCGTCGAAGGTGGGCGTCAGGTCGACATCACCAACGCCGCTCTCGGAAGTAAGCGGTACCGCGTCACTTTCTCCGGACCCGGCGGACACAGTTACAACGCGTTCGGGCTGGTCAGCCCTGCGTTCGCAATGGGCAATGCAATCCGAAAACTGTCCGGACTCGTAGTCCCTGAAGATCCCAAGACGACATTCAACGTGGGAGTGATCGGGGGGGGCACGTCTGTCAACTCGATTCCTTTCGAATCGTGGATGGAAGTCGACATTCGGTCGGAAGAGCGAGAACGACTCGAAGGCGTCGCGGAAAGTTTCCTCGAATTGATGTACGAAGCGGTGGCTGAGGAAAACGAAGCACGCTCCACCGGACAAGGCCCGATCGAAGTCGACATCGAGGTCATCGGGGATCGGCCTTCGGGAGAGATCTCGTTGGACACGCCCCTGGTCGAAAACACAGCGGCCTCCTTCCGCGCTTTCGGGATCGAACCCACCTACAGCCGCTCCAGCACCGATGCCAATATTCCGATCAGCCTCGGCATTCCTGCGGTTACGATCGACCGGGGCGGCATGGGCGGCCGCAGCCACTCTCTGGACGAATGGGTCGACGTGGAAAAACCGGGAACGGTCAAAGGCATCCAGGTGGTCCTGACCACCATTCTCGCGATCTCCGGTCTGGACGAAACACGCGCCACGGACTGAGACCAAAGACCTTTCAACACGAAGTTAACGAAGGAATCGAAGGACCATGAAGGTTTTTGGTCCGAACCTTAGACCCTTCGTGACCTTCGTATCTTCGTGTTGAAAATTCGCCCTTTTCGTTCTGAGAAAAGGTTGCAGGATTTAGCCGACGACCAAGTTCAGGATTTTGTTCTTGACGTAGATCTTCTTCCGGATCTCTTTGCCCTCCAGATGTCGGCTCACAACGGAGTCTTCTGTTGCCGCGCCCAGGACAACGGATTCTTCGGAATCCACATCTACGGTGACCTTGCCGCGCATCTTACCGTTGATCTGAACAGCCACCGTAACGGTGTCGAACTTGGTGTAGGTTTCATCCCAATCCGGCCAGGTCTGTTTGAAAATCGATGGTTCGTGGCCCGTGGTCACCCATAATTCTTCCGCGAAGTGAGGCGCAAAGGGGGACATCAGAATCAAAAATGCCTCGACAGTTTCCCGATCTGGTGCGTCTCCGATCGCCAGAACTTCGTTCAGAAATTCCATCATCGCACTGACAACCGTATTCAGACGAAACGCTTCGAGCCGCTCGGTGACCGTCTTGACCAGAATATGCCGCTGGACCAACATTTCTCGAGATGCTGTCTCGGGCCATGCCCCGTTGTGATCGAGAATCCAGTTCCAGGCACGCTTCAGGAACCGATGCACTCCATCGATGCCACGGTCGCTCCATTCGGCGTCCATCTCGGGCGGACCGACGAAAAGCTCATATAGACGGAGGGAGTCGCAGCCATGGCTTCGTACCAGATCGTCCGGGTTGACGACGTTCCCTTTCGATTTGGACATCTTCTCGACACGCCCGCCTTTTCCCTTGCGGGTGATCATGCCCTGATTCAAGAGACGGACGAAGGGCTCTTCGAACTCGACCACGTCGATGTCGTAAAGGAACATCGTAAAAAAACGCGCATAGAGAAGGTGAAGGATGGCGTGTTCGACCCCTCCGACATACATGTCGACCGGCAACCAAACCTTTCCGGCTTCGCTCAACAGCTGGTCGTCGTCATGGGGTGAGGTGTAGCGCAGGAAGTACCAGGACGACCCGGCCCACTGCGGCATGACGTCAGTATCACGACGGCCCTCCTCACCGCAACCCGGACACGGGACCCGCACCCATTCTTCCATGGCGGCCAGTGGCGACTCGCCCGTGCCCGTAGGTTCGTAACGGTCTACGTCCGGCAGTCGTACCGGAAGATCGGCTTCGTCCACAGGAACCGGCCCACATTTGCTACAGTGGACAATCGGAATGGGCTCACCCCAATAACGTTGGCGCGAGAATACCCAATCGCGCAGCCGGTATTGAAGAGTTCCCCGTCCGAGCTGCTTGTCTTCGAGAAAAGCAACGACCGCCTTCCTTCCAGCGGCCGAGTCCATGCCGTTGAACTCTCCCGACTGGATCATCTCTCCGTCCCCGGCGTAGGCAGCGTCGGAAACGCCTTCCTCGGATGCGATCACCTCGCGAATTTCCAGATCGAATTTCCTGGCGAACGCGTAGTCTCGCTCGTCGTGGGCGGGAACCGCCATGATCGCCCCGGTCCCGTAACCCATCAGAACGTAGTCCGCGACCCATATGGGAATCTTCTCGCCGTTTACCGGGTTGAGAGCGCAGGACCCTGTGAACAGACCCGATTTTTCCTTCGCCACGGTGGTCCGGTCGAGGTCCGACTGGATTCGCGCCGCCTCGACGTAGGCGGCCACGCCCTCGGCGCGGTCGGTTTCGGTCAGGACAGGCACCAGGGGATGTTCCGGCGCCAGCACCATGTAGGTCGCGCCAAATAGTGTGTCGGGACGGGTCGTGAAGATAACCAACGGATGCTCGTTACCGTCAGGATCGATAGCCGTGAACGTGGCTTCCACACCTTCGGACCTGCCAATCCAGTTCCGCTGCATCGTCTTGACCTTTTCTGGCCATTCCAGCGGTTCCAAACCATCCAGCAAGCGGTCCGCATATTTCGTAATCCGCAGCATCCACTGCCGCATGTCTTTCTTTCCGACCCGCGTTCCGCAACGATCACACTCCCCGCCTACCACTTCTTCGTTCGCGAGGCCGATCTTACAACTGGGGCACCAGTTGATCGGCATCGACGCCTGGTAGGCTAGACCTTCCTTGAACATCTTGACGAAAATCCATTGGGTCCACTTGTAGTAGTCCGGATCCGTCGTATCGATCTCACGGGTCCAGTCGTACATGGGACTCATCTCGTTGAGCTGTCGCCTGAAATTTTCGATGTTGCGCCGGGTGTTGATCGCCGGATGGATGCCGTTTTTTATAGCGTCGTTTTCAGCGGGAAGACCGAAGGCATCCCATCCCATGGGATGCAGAACGTTGAAGCCTCGAAGAACCTTATAGCGAGACCAAGCGTCGGGGAGGACATAGCTGCGCCAGTGACCTACGTGGAGACCCGTTCCTGAAGTGTATGGGAACATGTCCAGGCAATAGTACTTGGGGCGAGGATCGTCGTTGCTGGCCTCGTAAAGGTTCGTATCAACCCAGTATTGCCGCCACTTTTTTTCGACTTTTTCAAAGTCGTAGACAACGTCAGACATTGTTCCTCAACAAAATGGTGTCAGAGCCCTAATTCCCCTATTCAAGACTGGAATAAATGTAGCTTGAAACAAGGGGAATAGGGCCCTGACACCATTTTATTCCCACTCGATGAGATTCGCCCTGGAATCCATGGCGTCGTTGGCTAGGCCGTCGGCGTCCACGTTGAACTCGCGACGGACATGCTCGATAGAGAAATGGGGGATCAACGCGATCCACCGGATTGCGCTCTGGTATAGCGGGCGGATGTTTTCGTTCCGCACCTTATAACTTCCCTGGATTTGTTTGACGACGAGTTCGGAATCGGAATACACCTTCAGCGTGTCCGAACGTTGGGACACTGCGAACTTCAGTGCCAAAACCAAGGCAGAGTACTCCGCAAAATTGTTCGTCTGAGTGCCCAGATATTCCGCAATCCTGGCAAGCCCCGGGAAATACACACCAATGCCCGCGGGGCCAGGATTCCCCCTGGAACCGCCATCGATATAGACCTCCATGGTCATACTACTTCGAAGGGATGATCTAGGTTTTCCGGATCGTACAGGATGCGACGGCAGCTTTCGCAGGCGATGATGTTGTCGTTTCTGCGAACTTCCTGAAAGACCTGCGGACGCATGCGAACGTTACAAACGTCACACTCTTCGTTGGTGGCGGATGCCAGCGCGATTCCGCCCCGTGCGTGGCGCACTTTTTCATAACGCTTGAGTACGTCCTCACTAATCTCTTTTTCCAGACCCGTCCGCTCTTCAAGATAGGCCTCAAGCGCTGCGGTGTCCTTGCGGTTAATTTCTTCCAGGCTGACGCGGTCGGTTTGAACAATCTTTTCGTCTTCACGGAGAACAGCCTCCGCGGCTTTCAATTCCTGGGCCAGGGTCTCGGATGCTTCCATCAGCGTAAGGATCTGGTCTTCGACCTTGCTGATTGCTTCCTGGCTGTAATCGATCTCCTTGACCATCGCCTTGTATTCCTCATTGGTCTTGACCGACATCAACTGTTCCCGGTACTTGGAAACTTTCGCCTCAAGGTCCGTGACTTTGGATTCCTGTTCCTTGCGCCCGGACTGATTGCTCTTGATCGCGCCCTTGGTCTTTTCCACCCCCGCAAGTGCATTACTCAGCTTTTCATCCAAGGCCTTGGATTTCGCGGGAAACGCACCGGTCTCCCGGCGCAGTTCCTGAATGGCCAGGTCGATAGCCTGCAGTCGAATCAGTTTTTTCAGATCAATATGCATCTACGATTTGTGGGCTTCGCGGGCAGGCTTCCTCTCGAGGTATTCGCCGGGTAGAGAGTCAAACCGGCACACTCCAGTCACCTCAGACAACTCCCCACTACTGTGTTCCAAAAAATGGGCCCAGTAGGACTCGAACCTACGACAACCCGGTTATGAGCCGGGGGCTCTAACCGACTGAGCTATGGGCCCGTATACGCGGATTACACAGACTAATCCGCTTCTGGATCCGCGCAATCTGAGACTCTCAATCTGCGCAATCCGTGTATCAGTGACCTGTACCACCCAAATCGGGACCAGCGCCGATGGGTCTTGCCGGCAAGATCGCGGCGCGAGACGGAAGTCGATGTTTTCGCATCGACGACGGCCCGTAACAATGATATTGCCGGCAACCCCCATCGACCCATGGGGTTGCGGCGAAACGGCATTGTCTTCGTTGTCGTCCGCTCCTCGGAATGAAGAATCATTTCCTCGTCGCCGCGACGTCGCGTCGTCGCCAAGTCGCCTCCTGGAATCCAACGCCGTTTGGCCCGAACGCTGGTCCCGATTTGGGTGGTACAGGCCACTAGTCACGTCCGGTGCCATCGAGGAAGGCTCGCAACCTTCGGCTGCGGCTGGGATGCCTCAATTTCCGGAGCGCCTTGGCTTCGATTTGCCGGATCCGCTCGCGCGTCACGGCAAAGTTCTGTCCCACTTCTTCCAAGGTGTGCTCGGTACCGTCTTCCAACCCGAATCGCATCTTGATCACGCGCTCTTCGCGCGGCGTGAGTGTGTTCAAAACCTGTTCAGTCATTTCCTTCAAGTTAACGTTGATGACGGCATCGGATGGAGACACGACACCCCGGTCTTCGATGAAGTCACCTAAATGCGAATCTTCCTCTTCGCCGATCGGTGTCTCCAGGGAAATCGGTTCCTGGGCGATCTTTCGAACCTTACGCACTTTGGATACGTCGATGTCCATTCGCTCAGCAATCTCTTCGCTGGTCGGTTCCCTGCCCAGTTCCTGAACCAGCGCGCGCGACGTACGTATCAACTTGTTGATCGTCTCGATCATATGGACCGGAATACGGATCGTTCTCGCCTGATCGGCGATAGCTCGGGTGATCGCCTGACGGATCCACCATGTTGCATACGTCGAAAACTTATAGCCCCGCCGGTATTCGAATTTATCGACGGCTTTCATCAATCCGATGTTGCCTTCCTGAATCAGGTCCAGAAACTGTAAGCCGCGATTCGTGTACTTCTTGGCAATCGATACGACCAGCCTCAGGTTGGCTTCGACGAGTTCCCGCTTAGCATTCTCCGCCTCGATCTGGCCGCGAACAACGGTCTGAAGCGTCCGCCGAACCTCCAGAACCGTCGTTTTGTTTTCTTCTTCGAAAGCTTTTAGCTTCTGCTTTACCGCACGGATTTCCTTCTGGACGTTTTTACGATAGTCCTTCTTCGTATGATCAGCCTTCCGCTGCAACCGGGCCAACTCGCATTCGAGAGGCCGAACTGTACCGACCGCTTCACGTATGAGGAGAATCAAGGCCATTTTCTGACTTATCGAATAGGCCAGGCTCCGAACCAGAAGCGACAACTTCACCCGATGCCGCCCGAGTTTCCACCGAGCCTTCCTGTTTTCTTTAGGCTTTCGCGTTTTTGGAACGGAACCCAGCTTGGTCAGCAGCGTAATCGTCCGACGATATCCCTTACCGATCTTGGCGATGGTTTCGACGGTTTCAGCATGCTTCGCTTCTATTCTGTCCTCGGTAAGATCCTCTTCTTTGAACAGAATGATATCTTTGATGATGCTGGGGTCCTTCTTGAGTTCATCGCCCACGCTCATAATGTGTCGAATGACAATCGGTGAACGGGACACGGCCTGGAGTACGCGCAACTGCCCCCGTTCGATCCTCTTTGCGATCTCCACCTCTCCGTCACGCGTCAGCAACGGCACCGTACCCATTTCCCGGAGGTACATCCGAACCGGGTCGTTGGTTTTCTCCAGGGCCCCTGGAGTCAGATCCAATTCGACGTTGGCGGGTTTAGCCTCACCCTCCGCCTTCTTCTCGCGGGTCTGCTTGTCTGTGGCGAAAGACTGATCCTCGGTCTCGATGACTTCGATTCCGACGGTTCCGAACGCGACGAACAGTTCCTCAAGATCCTCTGCCGACGCTGTGACCTCAGGGGGAAGAATCCTGCTGACTTCGTCATAGAGCAGATAACCCTTCTCCTTACCCATGTCGATCAGCTTTTGTACTTCGTCGTACTTCTCTTCGATTTTCATGATCCTCCAGGTACTAATCGTCTAGTCATATGAAGCATTTATGCGTAATCGCCGCGCTCGGAAGGAAGCCTGATTCCGTGGTGAGTCACTTGGACGCATTTGAACCGGTACTCAAAAATAGGCGTTTACGATTCATTTTCAAGGGTTTAAGTGCAATTTTTCTATAATTCCAGCGATTTTATTGCTGCATGGCCTTAAGGCGTGATTTCTCCGTGACAATCGCCATTTGCCGTCGCACCAGTTCCGGTGGTGCCGCGCCAGACTTATAAGACTGCAGTTGCTGGCGAATCTCTCTCTCTGTTTTGACGAGATGATCCTGATAGAGTTGCCCCATCGAGACAACAGCGACCTCAGTGGAGATCTTTCCAAACGGCTCCAAAGCAGCGGCCCGAACTTCCTGTTCGAGCTCTTCATCGCCCAAACCGTCCAGGGCATGCTCTATATTTACACCGGGCTCCCGGATCAGTTTTTCAATGAGGCGCCCCGCCCAAATACCCGACAGGAACTCCCCACCTGCGAAGGGCTCAAGCGATGCGGCAACCCCCGGGTCCTGGAGCACAGCCTGAATAATCTGCTTTTCCGCCAACGTCAGCTTCTGTTTACGGGCGCCGCCGCCTGTTTTCTGGTTTTGGGCGCTCGGGTCCGTCCCCACGGTCGGCTTCCTTCCGGCCTTGAGCTGATCCATGATCAGATCGGCGGGCAGTCCAAGTTTTTCGCCGACAATGCGTGTAATCTCCAGTTGAACGACACGATCGGAAATTGTAGTCACGTATCCGAGAATCTCTCCGAGTACCCGGGATTTCACCTCCGGCCGCGAAAGATCTACTTCAGCCTGGGCCCGGGCTATCAGGAATTCCCAGAAATACGGAGCCTGATCCACTTGGCGACGATAGGCCTCGGGGCCCTCCTTGCGGACAAAGTCATCGGGATCCATCCCACCCGGTAAGGTGAGGATTCGGACCGTCAAACCCCGTTCGAGCAGAAGTTGGATCGACCGCTTGGCCGCGTTCTGACCGGCGGCATCCGGGTCGTAGTTGACGATCACCTCTGGAACGCAGCGCTTCAAAATTCCAACTTGCTGAGCGGTCAGACTCGTTCCGCAGGATGCGACAACGTTTTCGATCCCGTTCTGATGCAGACTCAGGCAGTCGAAGTAACCCTCAACGACCACCATCCGGCCCGCCTTTCGAGCTTCGTTCTTGGCCAGATGCAGGCCGTACAGGACAAAGGACTTCGAGTAGAGGGCAGATTCAGGCGAATTCAGGTATTTTGGCTGGCCGTCTCCGATAATGCGCCCGCCAAATGCGATCACCTTGCCTCGCTCGTTCCAGATTGGAAACATCAGGCGTCGGCGAAACCGATCGTAAAACTCTCCACTATCATTCTTCTGAAAGAGGCCGGAACGTAACGGTTCCGTCGGATTGAGAGCCTTCAACAAGCCGTGGGTCGGTGCGTAACCAAGACCGAAACGCTCAATGAACTCGGATTGAATTTCGCGATCCTCCAGAATTTGGCGCGCGCCTCGCGCCTCAGGCGTGCTCAGGCGGCGGGCAAAATACTTCTCGGCCTGCTCGTAGATCTCCAGTAGGGCTTCGCGCTCCCTGGCCGAGGGATCATTCCGTGTGGAAACCTTAGGCAGGGGTATCCCGCACTTTTCGGCCACGATCTGGATAGATTCCGGAAAGGTGACACCTTCCGTCAACATAACGAACTTAAAGACGTCACCGCCGACACCACACCCGAAACAATGGAAAATCTGCTTCTCTCCGTGAACGGAAAAGGAAGGCGTTTTCTCGGAATGAAACGGACAGAGTCCTTTCAAAGTCTTACCCGTCCCCTTCAGCGTCACGTAATCGGAAATCACGCGCACGATGTCGGCAGACAGGCGAATTGATTCAGCTAAATTGCTCATTCAGGGTGGCAGGCCGTATCAAGCGTACGAGAATCGAACAATTTTACTATCGTCCGGGAAAATAGCAACACCAGTGTCCTCGCCCCCAGGGACTAAGGTGGTCTTTCGGGACAGGAAGACTGCCTGGAATGGGAGTGACTCCGGTAGGATCGCGAACTTGTAGTACAAACCAGAAACTCCGTTCACCGCAAATTCGCAAATATCCCGGTAATGAGCGAGTTTGGTGCCGGGTAGCCCTGGATGAATAAGACTAAAAACGGGATTTCACGTGAATCAGACAGTCACATGTACAGTTTTGGGGTATACAGGCACTCCTGCAAACT
Source organism: Terriglobia bacterium (assembly GCA_965218085.1). Classification (GTDB taxonomy): domain Bacteria; phylum Acidobacteriota; class Terriglobia; order 20CM-2-55-15; family 20CM-2-55-15. The sequence continues at coordinate 4,247,917 of CBDCKF010000002.1, forward strand.
GCCTGCCAAGCTTGACCCTCTCCGTTTGAAACGCTTATTCTCACGATTGATGAGGCGTTTCCTACTATCCGCAATCTTTGCTACCGCCATGGTGGTGTCGTCGGTCATCGCCCTCGCTCAGGAAGACCTGCCGCGGATCGTCGTCCTCGCTACGGGAGGTACGATCGCCAGCACGTACGACGACGCGATCGGTGCGCTGCGCGTCGCCTTGACTGGCGACGAGATCGTAAACGCGGTCCCGGGCCTGGACGAGATCGCTCGGATCACCGTCGAGGAGATTGCGAACGTGAACAGTCGGAACATGACCCCCGACATCTGGCTCCGGCTCTCCACGAGAGCGAACGAGCTCCTCGCGATGCCGGATGTCGCGGGCCTCGTCGTGACGCACGGCACGGATACGCTCGAGGAAACGGCGTATTTTTTGGATCTCACGGTAACGAGCGACAAGCCGGTCGTCTTGGTTGGCGCGCAGAGAGCCCCCACCTACTTCGACTCCGACGGACCACGAAACATGCTGAACGCCGTTCGCGTCGCCGCGTCTCCTGAAGCAGTCGGCATGGGCACGATGGTCGTCATGAACGGACAAATTAACGCAGCACGAGAGGTCACCAAGACCAACACGCTCGACGTTGAGACCTTCCAAACGCTCGACTTTGGTCTCCTCGGTGTCGCGGATATCGAGCAAATCCGCTTCTACAGGGCGCCCTTTCGTCGCCAAACCATCTTGCTCGACACAGAAGTGGAGTTGGGGAACGTCGTGATTATCAGTGAGTATGCAGGATCCGATGGTCGAGCCATTGAGCTGCTTCTCGAGGACGGAAACCTTGACGGTGTTGTGATCGCGGGCCTCGGCCTCGCCCACGTGAGCGACCGGACACTGGAATCACTACGCGCGGTACGCGCACGCGGAATCCCGGTCGTGATCAGTTCGCGAGTACTGACCGGACGGATCGTCCCGCTCTACGCGATCAACGTCGAATTGTTGAACATCGGCGCCGTGCAAGCGGACAACTTGACTCCCCAGAAAGCCCGGGTGCTCCTCATGGTTGCCATGACGAAAACCACCGACACAGAGGAGCTCCGAGACTACTTCAACCGCTGAAGGCAGCAGCCTGTGGCAAACTCCGAAGGGCGCTGTCAACCTGGGCCTGCCTCCCCGCTTCTATCGCGCCGGGGCTCATTATTTCGCCTAGAGTCGGGTGGCACAACGGCTGCCCATGCCTTTTATAAGCACTTAGCGGGCGAATTTGATTCGGACAGTTAAGCCGACTGTATTGATTGTTCGCCCCGAGTGTTTTCGACTTCTTCTTTCAGTCTTTCAGAGTCGCAAGCGTTGCACCGCCACCACCCTGGTTCTGGGGGGCCGGTTCGAAGCCGGACACCTGGGGATGCGATTCCAGGTACTCAGATACCGCACGTCTGAGAACTCCCATGCCAGCTCCGTGGACAATGCGAATGCTCGAAAGCCCGATCAGGAAGGCATCGTCCAGAAATTTGTCCAGGCGAGAGATCGCCTCATCGGCCCGGCAACCGATCAGGTTGATTTCGTTCGAATCCATATGTTTCTCGGAAAAATCGAACCGGACGTTCCGGGGCAATTCCAGAGGCGGTGCCACGATCTCGATGTCATTGAAAGGCCGCCGCATTTTCATATTGCCGATCGCCACTTCAACCTCGGAGGCCATCACCTCGGAAACCGTTCCCTCGACGCCCAGCGAAAGCACCCGAACCCGAGAACCGGCCTCCGGAGGTGCTGTGGCCGGTATGGAGGGATTATCTGCGGTCCCCGGTTTGCTTGGCCGCCCTACGCGGCGGATTTGCTCAGTCGCTTGTACCTTGGCCCGATCCAGCGTTTTTTCGAAGCGTTTCTTGGCCTCGCGGCCCGCAGCGTTGAGTTCTTTGGCAGCCGCATCACGTAGTTCGGCGACAATCGTATCCAGGTGGGCTTCGATGCTAAGCCGTTCCTCACGGCGTTCGTCTTCGAGGCGGGCGCGCATTCCGGCCTTCCACTCCTCAAAATCATGCCGCTCGGCCTCGAGGGCCCGCTTCTCGCCTTCCAGGTTTCTAACCCGGCCCTGGAGTTCCTGAACGTAACGGGCCGCATCCAGTTCGCTTCGATCCAGCGACTTTCTGGCTGTTTCGATGAGCTCTGAAGGAAGGCGCAGCCGCTCTGCGATATTCAGACCGCTCGACTGTCCAGCCAGGCCGTCGATTAACCGGTAGGTCGGTTCCAGCGTTGCCTCGTTGAATTCCATCGCAGCATTCCGGACACCTTCCGTCGTCTCAGCATACATTTTGAGTCTGTTGTAGTGGGTCGACGCGATTGTGAGCGACCCGACGCTGCGAAAATGCTCTAGGACCGCAGTAGCCAGCGCCGCACCCTCGGTCGGCTCGGTGCTCGAACCGATTTCGTCGAGTAGGATCAAAGAATTATCGGAAGCGGTGGCGATCATTCCAGAGACAGACAGGACGTGAGCCGAAAACGTACTGAGCTGATTCGCAATCGACTGCTGATCGCCAATGTCCGCCAAAACGTGATCCAGGATCGGAAGATCAGCTCTCTCGGCAGGGACTGGAATCCCGGACTGGGCCATCAGGGACAACAAGCCCAGAGTCTTCAGTACAATGGTCTTCCCTCCGGCGTTCGGGCCGCTAATCACCAGCACACGTTCATCGGCCTCCATCTCCAAGGTCAATGGGACCATCTGCCCGCCTTCAGACCGTAGCCCTGCATCCAGGATTGGGTGGCGCGCCGCTACGAGCCGAAGGGCATCATCGGAAAACTCAGGGCTCACACAATCGAAATCCCTCCCCCAGGCCGCAATGCCGAAAAGCACGTCCATTTCGGCACGCAATAGGGCGGCGGCGCTCAGATCATCCGCGGAGTTCTGAATGCGATCCGTCAACTCGCCCAATATCCTTTGAACTTCGCGTGCCTCCTCTTCTGCCAAACGCACGATGTCGTTGTTCATCTCTAGCGTCTCGAGGGGCTCCATGAAGACGGTCGCACCGCTGGAAGACGTTGCGTGAACGATTCCGTCGACGCTACCCCTCTGTTCGGTTCGGATCGGTATGACGTATCTGCCATTGCGCATGGTGACCAGCTCATCCTGAAGACGGGGGGAAACTTCCTTGCTCTTCAAGATCGATTCCAGCTTGCGGTTCAATCGTCCGCGGGTCTTTTCCAGTTCACGCCGAAGCCGCTTGAGCGTCGAGCTGTAATCTTCGTTGACTTCCCCGGCACGGATGGCCCGACCCAGCAGGGAGCGGAGGTTTTTGAGATCGGGAAAAGCCTGCCCCTTTTGAGCTAGCAAGGGAAAATCATGGGCGTCCTCCTTCCATCGTGTGCGGAGGGATTCGGCTTCGGTGAGGAACTGGGCGACGGCTTCGACCTCTTCGATGCCCAGGGTTACGCCGGCAAGACTGAGTCGATCCACGACGGATGGCAGAAGGGTGATGTCCCCAAACCCGAGACGGTGATCACGGAGATACACCATCGCTTCCCGATTCAGGGCGTGCTGGGCTCGGAGCGTATCTTTACTGGTAACGGGTTTGAGATCATCCAGCCGGGCCCGGCCTCCCGGAGTTCGGACGTAGGGCTCCAGGAGTTTCTTGAGCCGATCGTATTCCAGGGGTTCGAGAGAGAAATCCATCGGATTCGCGGCTAGTGTCCTCGCTTACAAGTTCGGTGCTTAATAGTTTCGTTCGTGTCCGATCCGATCATCTTCTTATTACTCTAGACGCCTCGGCTCCGCGTCTTTATTCTCAAAGCCGTCCACCCGCGCCGGTGGACCGACGCGGGTCCTTCTGACGCCTGCTTCAACGTTCCGTCAATCCTAGAGGCCCCGCCATCAGGATGATGGCGGGGGTCGCCGGTCGTTCAGACAGGATGTCTGATCGAACGACCGAGCGAAATCTTGTTTCGGGAACGTTAGACTTACAATACTCGCCACCCGAGTTCAAAGCCGATTGATCAGACTTGCAACGACGCCGGCACCATAGCCGTTGTCAATGTTGACCACGCTGACGTTCGCGGAACATGAGTTGAGCATTCCCAGCAACGCAGCCACGCCGCCAAAGCTCGCTCCGTAACCGATGCTGGTGGGTACCGCGATCACCGGCACTCCAACGAGTCCACCGGCAACGCTGGGCAACGCCCCCTCCATTCCGGCCACGACGATTAGGACCCGGGCGTCGTTCAAACGATCCAGCCGGTTCAGAAGTCGATGCAAACCGGCGACCCCGACGTCATAGACGGATTCCACCGTGTTACCCATCACCTCGAGAGTCACTACGGCTTCCTCAGCTACGGGGATATCGGAGGTGCCCGCCGAAAGGACCAGAACCGTTCCTTTCCCTTTCAACGACGCATCCTTGATGATCGAGATCGCTCCGGAACCGGCATGGAAGCGGGCCTCCGGCGCCAGAGCCCGCACACCTTCGTAGGCCGAGGCACTGGACCGGGTCACAAGGACGTTGTGATCCCGTTCCAGCATGGCACGTACGATTTCGACCACTTGCTCGTCGGTCTTTCCGGCCCCGAATACCACCTCGGGATAACCCTGCCGGACGATGCGATGGTGGTCCACGTTCGCAAATTCCAGGTCCTCGTAGGGCATGTTCCGAAACCGGTCGAGGGCAGCAGCCTCCGACAGTTCGCCTTTCCGGTAACTCTCAAGAACACGTTTGATTTCTGCTTCGGTCATTGGAAGAAGTGACGGGTGACACGCGACAATTTATGAACGAGACTCCTGTTCCTCACTTGCCACTATACCCAAAAACTACTGGCGCTCCACACCGCTGTTTGGCTATTGTGAGGCTTTGAGGACAGCGCACAGTGTGGCATAAACTCAAGATAACACTCCAGATGATCACGTTCGAGCATACGGTGTTCGCACTGCCGTTTGCTCTAATCGCCGCGCTGCTCGCCCAGGACGGTCTCCCCAGCCTCCGGCAGGTTTTCTGGATCGTTGTCGCGATGGTCGCCGCTCGAAGTGCCGCGATGACCTTCAACCGGATCGTAGACCTGGACTACGACCGGGCAAATCCCAGAACCCGGGAACGTGCCCTGCCTTCAGGCCGGCTTTCGATGAACTTTGCAGTCATTTTCACGGCAGCCATGTCCGCGTTGTTCCTGATTTCTGCTGGAATGTTGAATCGGCTGTGTCTGTACCTGTCGGTCCCAACGCTCCTGGTCCTGCTGGCCTATTCCTATACGAAGCGGTTTACCTTGCTCAGCCACTTTGTGCTCGGATTCGCGATTGGACTCGCGCCCTTGGGAGCATGGCTGGCCATCAGTGGAGAGTTCGCGGTGTCTCCGATACTACTGGGATTTACGGTCATGCTGTGGATCGCTGGATTCGATCTCATCTACTCTTGTCAGGACATGGAGTTCGACCGGCAAAGCCGATTGTTTTCGATTCCTGCTCGATGGGGTAAGCACCGGGCGCTCGTTGTATCCTCCCTTCTTCACGTCCTAACCGTGATCGTGCTGTTGGGTGTCGCCTGGCTCAGCAACTTGGGCGCGGTCGCGTATGGCGGAATCGCAGTCGTAGCTGCGATACTGTATTGGGAACATCGCATCGTTCGGCCCGACGATTTGAGCCGGGTAAACGTGGCGTTCTTCACCCTGAATGGGTACGTCAGCCTGTTTTTGCTGGCGGCCTTTGCCACGGACATTTTGGTGTCCTGAATCAGAACTCCAGTCTGAGGTGGTCATGAAACAAATCGCGTTCACGTGTTTGATGCTCGTCACAACGGTCGCTTTGGGAATCCAACGGGAACCCCTGGAGCAGTACCAGGCCCGTCGGCAACAACTGGCGTCGGAACTGGACGGTGCCATCGTCCTCTCCGCAGCCCCTGCAGAGGGTCTTACCGAGTACCAGCAAGAAGACAATTTCTACTACCTCACGGGATTTACCGAACCCGACTCCATTCTCTTACTCGATGCCACAGGTGAGGATGTGCGGGAGTTTCTGTTTATCCCTGCCCGGGATCTGGACGAGGAACGCTGGACCGGAGTCAAGTTGGGCCCGGGTACCGAAGCGGCCGATCAAACCGGATTTATGACGGTCGAGGAGGTGGACAGGTTTGGAGATAGGCTCGAGGCTATTCTGGAAGATACAAACACGATACACGCATTGACCGATGAGGAATCCAATCTCTCGCAAATACGTGAGGTCGCACCGAGAGCTAACTTCGAGGACGTCAGACCAGCGATCGCTGCTATGCGTCAGGTTAAGGCTCCGACCGAAATCTCCTTACTCGAAAGAGCGATCGAACTTACGATGAACGCGCATCAGGCGGCGGCCTCGATCATTCGGCCCGGGGCCATGGAATACGAGGTGGAAGCCACGATCGAATACGAGTTCCGGCAAGGTGGGGCCGCACGGCCGGCCTTCCCGTCGATCGTGGGCTCGGGTCCGTTCGCCTCCATCCTCCACTACGACCGCAATGACCGCCGGATGCTTGACGGAGACATGGTCGTTGTCGATATCGGTGCCGAATATGGCGGCTACACGGCCGATGTCACGCGGACATACCCTGTCAACGGAAAGTTTACCGAGAGGCAGCGGGAGATATATCAGATTGTACTGGATGCACAGAAAGCGGCCCTGGAACGGGTGAGGCCCGGCGCACGGACAGGCGGACCCGACGGTATCCATGCCGCGGCCCGGGAATATATCGAGTCGAAGGGCTACGGCGACTACTTTTTTCACGGCACCAGCCACCATATCGGCCTCCACGTTCATGACGTCGGCGACACACGCCGCGAGTTGGAACCCAACATGGTGTTGACGGTGGAACCGGGAATTTATATCCCGGAGGAAAACATCGGCGTACGGATTGAAGACGACGTGGTCGTCACGGAAACCGGTTACCGCATGCTTTCAGACTTCCCCCGGGAGGTCGATGAGATCGAAGCGTTGATGGAGCGGGGCAGTGACGAGCCATAGTGAAGATATTTAAGAATTAAAAATTACAAGTTCATAGTTAAAGATCAAGAGCCCCGGAGCAGCGATTCCCGTTCTTATCTGTTAATTTTTAATCTAAAATTCTTAACTTCTCCGTTCATTGGTCACTTTTCTGGAAATAATTCATATGATTCAATCGACCCAACTGCGCAACGGAAACATTATCCGCATAGAAAACGACCTGTTTCGCGTCGTGGACTTTCAGCACCTGACGCCGGGCAAGGGCCACGGGTTCATGCAAACCAAACTGAAGAATCTGCGCTCGGGCGCGATTGTCGAGCGCCGTTTTCGTTCTGACGACACGGTCGAGCGGGCGATTCTCGACAAACGCGAAATGGAGTACCTTTACAGCGAGACGGATACACATTTCTTCATGGATACCGAAACGTACGAGCAAACTCACTTCACGTCTGAAATCCTCGGCAACTCCATGCAGTACTTGGTCGCGAACGCGAAGATCGAAGTCGAGTTTTACGAAGAAGAAGCCGTTGGCATCGCCCTGCCTGCGACGGTCGATCTCAAGATCGTAGAAACCGAACCGGGAATGCGCACCGCTACGGTCAGCAACGTGCTCAAGCCGGCTAAGACGGAAACGGGACTCGTTGTCGGGGTGCCCCACTTCATATCCGAAGGTGAGGTTGTACGGGTTGAGACTCAGGAAGGCAAGTACGTCGAACGCGTGCGGGAGTAAGTGAGTGGACGGCGGCTCGCTGTTCTCCTGTTGCGGGCCAGTGGATGCGCCCAAACATTCTCGATTTAAGATTTCGCTCGGTCGTTCAATCGGCCATCCTGGCCGAACGACCGGCGACCCTCGCCATCCTCACTGATGGCGAGGCCTGTTGGGATCAACGGAATGTTGAAGCAGGCCCTAGAAGGACCTGCACCGGCTCGGCGGTGCAGGTGGACAACGAGGCGGAGCCGAGGCGTCTAGAGTAAGAAGATGCTCCGATCGGAATCGGACGAAACTGTCAAGCACCGAACTTCGGCATCAGGCCACTAAGCACTCATAACTTCCGCGATCACGTCGAGAAGAGCATCCTCTTCATCTCGGGACACCGTACGCAAATCCAGGAGTACGCGCTCATCTTCGATCCGGACTATGACGGGCGGGGTGGCCTGCCGGAACCGGATTTCCAAGTTTGTAGCGGAATTTTTCTCAGGAGATAGCGCGATACCCCAGGACTGGATATCGACGCCCGGCACGGAGCCTCCACCGACAACCGACTTCAAGGGAATCGACAGAACGCCCGGGTTGTGCGCCCGGCGCGCCATCGCCTCAGACCGGTCGCGGAGTTCGGATTCACCGGCGCTCAGCATTCCCAGCGCCGGAATGTCACCCGCTTTGCCTCTCAAGTGCATGAGCAGGACGGTCTCCAAGGTCGACAAGCTTAGCTTGTCGACACGGAGAGCCCGAAACAGCGGATTCTCGCGAATTCGATCGATCAATGCCTTCCGGCCTGCAACGATTCCGGCCTGGGGGCCGCCCATCAGTTTGTCGCCGCTGAAGGAAACGATGTCGACACCGGCGTCGATACTGTCCCTCGGAAGCGGCTCGTCGGCAAGCGCCGCGTTCAACATGTCCGCCAGGTATCCGCTTCCAATATCTTCAAAAGTTGGGACGCCGGACCTGCGCCCCAATTCCACAAAATCTTTGAGCGAAGGCCGCTCGGTGAAACCAACAACTCTGAAATTACTGGGATGGACTCGGAGCAGCAATCGCGTTTCGGGACCCGCCCCTGCTTCATAGTCCTCGATCCGTGTCCGGTTGGTTGTCCCGATCTCGCGGAGCCGGGCGCCGCTCTTGACCATCACCTCGGGAATTCTGAAAGAGCCCCCGATCTCCACCTCTTCACCCCGAGACACCAGGACTTCACCACCCTCAGCCAGAGAATTGAGCACTAACAAAACGGCAGCGGCGTTGTTGTTGACCACAAGCGCCGCTTCCGATCCCAACAGCTCGTTGATCAAACCGGCAACGTGGTCGTCCCTCTTGCCACGGGTTCCGTCCTCAAGATTGAACTCCAGATTGGAATAGCCCAACGCCACGTCCCGCAGATGATCGATCGCCGCTGCGGGTAGCGGTGCCCTTCCGAGGTTCGTATGAAGGACAACGCCCGACGCATTGATGACACGCGTTAGCGAGGGCGTGAGCAAGCGCCCGATCCGGTGGCACAGTTCAATTGCAATCTCTCGGCTCAGCTCTTCCCTGGAAGCCTCAGGGGAAGCCTCAGAATCCTCTGATCGCAACCGGGCGCGCGTTTCCACCAGCAAGGCATTCAATAGCCTTGAAACGAAAGGCTGATCGAGGACTGGCCCGTAGTCGGACAGTTCCTCGCGCTCCAAAACATCGTTTACCGGGGGAATTTGGCGGAGAGCCTTCATGACGCCCATTTCAGCACACAGAACCTTGATTTACAATTGGGGACCGGTCTTGGTACACGGCGCATAGAGAATCTCAACGAAAGCCATGCTGCGTTCATCGACTATTTGCCTGTCTATCCTGATTCTGCTGGCGTTGGCTCAGCCGGCCGTAGCCTGGCCCGACGCCGCCTATTCAGACATTTTCAGCAATGCGACGGACATGCTGCCCCTGCCGCTGAAACAACTTCTGGAAGACATCGAATTCTCACTCGCCCCGTCGTGCACGACGACTCCGGTAGAGAGGGCCGTGCGGCAGGCGATCGAGGAGTTTTCCAGTCCCAACGGCAGTCTTACACGCGCGATCAGCGCCATGAGGGATGCTGGTTGTGCAATCGCGGCCTTGAATGATCCGGGCATGGACCGACTGGTAGCATCGCAGCAACAGAATTTCGCGCTTGTCTTCTACGGTTGGCATCCCGTAATCGAGGCAGGAAACCTTCCGGATTACCTGCGTGTCCGGAACGAAGAACGTGAGCGGCTTCTAAGCCGTTTTGGACGGAGCTCGGAACTTCCCAACCGGTCTGAGAACGTGGAACTGTCCCCGGAATTCGGTTTTGCCTCCATCGCCTTTTCCCATGCAGTTACTGATGTCGCTAACGTCTGGCTCTACGTCTGGACCTCCGTTAACGGCGCTTTGAGATAAGCAAGCAGACACGCCATCGACAGCCAGCAGCCCGTGGCAGAAGTCTCGAGGGCTGCGTTACGGCCAAACGGGGCTGGATTCCAGGAGGCGACTTGACGACGACCAGACGTTACGACGACGAGACAATGCTAATTCATTGGGAGGAGTCGGCGACAACGAAGACGGCCCCGTTTCGCCGTAACCCTCTGGGCGCAGGGGGTTTCGGGCCACAGGCTTTGTCCGGCATCGCTAAAGCTGGTCACGATGTAGAGACGGCGCCTGCGGCCTCGGTTTCAAACCTTGGTGGCCGCTCCTCACTTCGCGCCTGCAACCCGAAGACCCCTGCGCGCGGCCCTCGAGACTTCTGCCACGGGCTGCTAGGAGCACAAGTTGAAGAAAATCGAGCGGGCGCTCATCAGCGTTTTTGATAAACGCGGAATTGCAGATTTCGCACGGGCACTCCGGAACATGGGTGTCGAGATACTCTCGACCGGGGGTACTGCGCGTTTGCTGGCGAAGGAAGGAATCGAAGTTCGAGAGGTCTCCGATATAACCGGCTTCCCCGAAGTTCTCGACGGCCGGGTAAAAACCTTACACCCACGTATTCACGCCGGGATCCTAGCCGTTCGCGAGAATCCAGCCCACCAGGCTCAACTGGACGAACACAACATCGGCCACATCGATCTGATATGCGTGAACCTCTACCCTTTCGTCGAAACCACGCGCAAAGCCGGCGCCAAATTCGAAGACATCATCGAGAACATCGACATTGGGGGTCCGTCGATGCTGAGAGCGGGTTCGAAGAATTTCAATGATGTCGCCGTGGTCACCGATCCGGATGACTATCCGGCCATTATTCAGGAACTAGACCAGGGCAGCGGCACACTGTCTCCCTCGCGCCTGTTTTCACTCGCACAAAAGAGCTTTGTTCACACGGGGCAGTACGACGGCGCAATCGCTCAGTATCTGTCTCAGGTGAACTGGACCGACAGCGGACCGGTCCTGCCCGGAGAAAACCTTTTTCCGCCGAAGTTGTTCATGGACTTCGAACGGGTTTCCGAGCTCCGCTACGGGGAAAACCCCCACCAGAGCGCCGCTTTTTACCGTTGGGGTTCCGAATCCATTCATGGACTGGCGGCCGCCCGGCAGCTACAGGGAAAGGAACTCTCCTACAACAATCTGGTGGACCTCCAGGCGGCCTGGGCCCTGATATTTGAATTTGAAGATCCGGCATGCGCGATCATCAAACATACGAACCCGTGCGGCGCGGCCTTGGGGACTGACCTTCACGACGCATACGTGAAAGCACTGGATGCCGATCCCGTATCGGCATTCGGATCGATTATCGCGGTGAATCGGCCTCTGGACGGGGCAACCGCCGAGCAAATGGCGAAGCTTTTCGTTGAAGCTATCATCGCACCCACGATTGAAGACGAAGCCAAAGAGGTCTTTGCCCAAAAGAAAAATCTTCGCGTGCTGGAACTCAATGACCCTACCGTTCCGGAAGGCACCGCCGGACTAGAAATCCGCCGGGTGCTGGGCGGCATTTTGGTGCAGGACACCGATGCGTCCAACGAACTGGCCGGATCTTCTATCCGAGTGGCAACCCCGCGGGAACCGTCCGAAGCCGAATGGCGCGACTTGCGCTTTGCATGGAAGGTCGCCCGGCACGTTAAATCCAACGCGATTGTCCTCGCCTCCAACGGAAGAACCTCAGGCGTTGGAGCGGGACAGATGAGTCGTGTCGACTCGGTTAAGATCAGCGTCGCAAAAGCACGCCCCAGCGCAGAGGGCACGGTTATGGCGTCGGATGCCTTCTTCCCGTTTCGAGATGGCTTGGACGCTGCCGCGGAAGCGGGAATCCGCGCTGTGATACAGCCCGGGGGGTCGCGCCGTGACGAAGAGGTGATCGCCGCGGCCACCGAACACGACATCACAATGGTCTTCACTGGAACCCGGCATTTCAAACACTGAAAAATTGGGGTCAGAGTCCTATATCCCTATTTATTGACGGGACCGGATGGAGCGTCAAATCGGGGAAATAGGGCTCTGACTCCAATTTCCTCTCGCCGCGGTCCAATCAATACATGAAGAAATAGGCCCGTCGACATATAATGAACAAAATTAGAAGGTTGTTGACCGGCTGCTTGGATCGAGAACTATGAAAACACTCATTTCAGGCCTGCTTGCAGGCTCAGTCCTATCGGTGCTCACCGTAAGCCCAGGATTCTCCCAGTCACAAGAAGGAGTGTCGCAGGCGGCCGAAGCCTACTATCACTTCGCCATAGGCCGGACGCTCGAGGCCGAAGGCGACTGGGAAGGCGCCCTGGACGAATACGAGCAGGCGCTGGCGATTGATCCGACCAACTCGGCCATCTATTCCGAAATGGCATCCAGCTATTTCAGCCACCAACAGGTCCGGGACGCAATCGACTATGCGGAGCGGGCGATCCGTGCCGATCCCGACAACCTGGATGCCCATCAGCTCCTCAGCTCGATATATACGGGACTCCTTAGCAACGCCACGGAAGGACGCGGAGTCGCTCCCGAAATCGTGGATCGTGCGATTGAGGAACTCGAAGAGGTCGTTCGCCTGGAACCAAGCGAGCGGGACGCGTACCTCATGCTCGGACGCCTGTATCGATTCCGGGACGAACCCGAACGGGCGGCCCAGGTCTACCGGGACGTTCTGGAAATCTCTCCCGGTTCTGAAGAAGGCGCGATCTCGCTCGCCGAGCTGCAACTGGAAGCCGGGAACGTGGATGAGGCCATCGAAATACTCCGGGGATTCTCCGAGGACCAGCCCGGTTCCCGCGCCGTCCTCGCTCTTCTGGGGGAGTCCTACGTTCGCGCCGAGGACTGGGATAGTGCAGCCACAGCCTACGCGAATGCCCTGGTTCTGGATCCCGAAGATGCCGATCTACTCCGGGAAGCTGCGCGAGCACTGCTCGTTTCAGGACGGCTGGAAGACGCAGCCCAGCGCTATGAAGAACTCATCGCATTGGAACCGAACGATCCGATTGCCCATTTGCGGCTCGGACAGATCGAGCGCCAGCGGATGAATTATGAAGCAGCACGGGATCACCTCGAAGAGGCCAACCGCTTGGTGCCGAACAGTCCTGAAATCCAGTTCGACCTGGCCTTGATGGAACGCGACGAGGGGAACTTCGAAGAGAGCCTCACTCAGCTCGAGCAACTGCTAGAGGACACGGAGCGGCCTAACGGCCGCTACACCGAGGGTGAACGCGGCAACCGAAGAATCTTTATGACTAACGTCGCCCTGCTGCAGACCCGTCTTGAAGCATATGACGATGCGGTCGATACATTCGATCAGATGAAGGACCTCACGTCGAACAGAGATGGGACCATCGAGTCGTACATTGTCGATACCTATCAGACGGCGGGACAAGTGGATCGTGCTCTCCAAGTCTGCAACGAAGCTCTGGACGCATTTCCAACGAACCCGCAGTTGCGACTACAGCGGGCTGATCTGATCGCCGAACAGGGTCGGGTTGAGGCAGCCCTGGAACTGCTCCAGGCGATGGCTGCGGCTGAGGAAAACAATTTCGGTGTTTACTCGACCATGTTTTCGATTCATGAACGGACGAGGAATTATGAAGGCGCGGAAGAAGTCCTCGACGAAATGATGGAGCGGTTCGAGAATCGGGAGGAAGTCTACTTCCTGCAGGGAGCTCTCCATGAGAAGCAACGGCAATACGACGATGCGGAGGCCGCTTTTCGCATGGCATTAGACATCAACGCCGACAACCCCGCTGTTCTCAATTATCTCGGCTACATGCTGGCCAACAACAACAGCAAACTCGAAGAGGCTCTGGCGATGATCGAGGTCGCCGTTGCCGCGGACCCGATTAACGGCGCGTATCTGGACAGCCTTGGGTGGGCATACTACAGGCTCGACGAACTTGAACTGGCGGAACGCTACCTCAAGCGGGCAATCATTTTCTCACCCAAGGATCCCAACCTGCACGAACATCTGGGGGACCTGTACCTCCTTACCGAGCGCCCTGGAGAAGCCCGGGCTTCGTATCAAAGATCCCTCGAACTGGCCGAGGAACCGGAAGAGCGGGAAGTGGTTCAGGAAAAGCTCAACGGATTTTAGTGCCCTCGTATCCGGGCCAATACGGGTGGTAGCATCCGACGAGTCCGATAGCGCACCGGCGAATCCCATTTAGCCGTGAACTCTTTAGCCCCCAACACTGTCCTTAAAAGTAGCGATCAGGAGCAAGTTGTTCCTGCGGAGACAGATAGCCCTCTCGATTTTGAACGGGCCGCCGAAGAACATCGGCCCTACCTGATGCGCATCGCGGTCGCATCGGCGCGGAATGTGTCCGACGCCGAAGACATCGTCCAGGAAGCGCTGATGCGAGCTCACCGCGGACTTAAGAATTTCCGCGGCGATTGTCCGCTTCGGATGTGGATGGCCCGGATCGTTGTACGCGTCTCGATCAACCATCGCAAGAGTTTCATGCGGATGGTCAAACGATGGACGTTTTTTAGCGACCTTGAAAGGGAAGATTCCCACGGACAGGTACGTACCTTTGATGCCGCTGACGGATCGGCCCGCATCGACCGAGAGGCACTCATTGATGTGGACCGGCAGATGAAGCGCTTGCCCGAAGAATTCCGGGTACCGCTGCTGATGCTGGCGGTGAAAGGTATGACGATTCCCGAAATCGCAGAAATCCTGGAGATTCCCGAAGGGACTGTGAAGTCGCGGATTTTCTACGGGAGAAAGCGCCTCAAGAAGGCCTTGAAACTATGAGCAACGATTGTCAGTGGGTCGAATCCAGACTGGAGGACTTCCTCTCCGATAGTGCCGATTCGGAAGTCCGAACACGCATCGAATCACACCTCGAAACGTGCGACGAATGCCGACATGAAGTGGAAGGATACGGTGAGATCGACAAGCGAGTGCGTGCTTATTTCGAGCATCAACTGGCCCGGACGGAAAGCGGGGCTCGCCTGAACCTTCGGCCGATGCGCCTGGCGGGAGCTTTCGCAGGTGTCGGAGCCATTGCCCTCGCTCTTTGGATGGGAATAGGAATACTTGACCCGGAGGTAGCACCCGCACTGGAAGAAGCGACGGTGGCCGACTCTACTGATGAGGGCCCTGTATTGAAGGCCGCTGAAGGAGGGGACATTCTTCGGGCCAAGCCGGCAGAGGGCGAAGCCGTCCCTGATTTGGATGGCCTGACGACGGGTCCCGATACGGTGGTTCCCCCGCTCCCGGACGTAGCCCGGGAATTCTACGTCACCGATAGGGCCGGCTATTCGCAGACGCTGGCCGACTACTCGGGATCGATACTCGTCCTGGGCGTTTTCGACCGAACCGGGCATGACGCCTTCGAAGATGCATACACCGCCTACAGTACGGACGCACGCTTCAGATTTGTCGGGGTGCCTTTAAGTTCGGACATACGTCCCGGAAACATTACGTTCCCATTGCTGTCCAACCGCGGTTCCTCGCTGCTGGGGACACCGGCAGGAGCGTTCACCGTCGTGGGGCCGGATGGGGCGATACTGCGGCGCGGATTGTTCGATGTGGATTCGCTGGTCGACGTTCTGCGGGCCAGTCTCGAGGAATTGGGGGCGCGTTAGGGTTCTCGGGTGAAACTTCCCGATATAAGATTTCGCTCGGTCGTTCATTCAGACATCCTGTCTGAACGACCGGCGACCCTCGCCATCATCCTGATGGCGAGGCCTACTGGGATTGACCCAACGTTGAAGCACGTCCTAGCAGCCCGTGGCAGAAGTACGATCCGTGACTCCAGGGATTGTCACCATTTTTGCGCCATCCTAAAATCAATGAGTTACACCGGCATTCGATTGCGAAAAGGAGCTACCTGTCCCCAGCGGAGAGATCTACCACGGGCTGCTAGCCCGCATTTCTCACGAGTTGTCGTCGCGAAGCGTCGCAGACCCCGGCAGGACAAGGCGGGCGCCGGGAGGGCGATCGAAGCGTACTTGACAGTACGTTGAGGAGCCCGACCAAGCGCAACGCAGTCCTGGCGGATGGATGCGGCGCTGCAGCAGACAACTTGTGAGAAATGCGGGCTAGAACGGACCCGCACCGGTCCGACGGTGCGGGTGGACCGCTTTCAGAGTAAAGACGCGGTAGCCGAGGCGTCAAGAGTAAGAAGATGATTGGATCGAACCCGGACTAAATTGTTAATCACCGATCTTCCAATGGAGTTCGCTAGTCTCGCATTCACCCAATGTTCTTAAACACGGACCAGCGCGATGCCGATTCATGGCTTTCGTCTTCGCTTGTCTTCTATTTTTCTAGACGGATCAAATCTTCATAGGATTCCCGACGACGGACGACAGAAAAGCTGTCACCGTCAACGAGAACCTCTGCAGGACGGGGCCGCGAATTGTAGTTCGACGCCAAACTAAATCCATAGGCACCGGCCGTCATGACTGCCACGAGATCTCCGGCCTCTACTCGACCTAATTCGCGATCCTGTGCGATGAAATCCGCAGACTCGCAAATCGGACCGACGACATCGACGACTTCCTTTCCTTCTCGGGGAAGCACCGGTATCACCCGGTGAAAGGAATCGTAGAGCGCGGGGCGGATCAGATCGTTCATACCCGCATCAACAATCACGAAACGTTTGTCCCCGTGAATCTTCTTACGGATCACGCGGCACAGGAGGATACCGGCATTGCCCACGATGACACGTCCCGGCTCCAAAATGAGAGTCAAACCGAGGTCCTCGCTGGCCGTGCGGACGGTTCCCGCATAGGCTTCCAACGAGGGAGGCTCCTCAGTATCGTACGAGATCCCGAGGCCGCCGCCCACATCCAGATACTCGAGAGCGATTCCTTGACGCCGAAGATCACGGGCCAGGTCGACGATGCCGGCAATCGCTTCCTCAAATGGTCCCAATTCCGTAATTTGAGAGCCGATATGACACCCGACGCCCACTATGGAAACGCCCGGCAACGAAGTTCCAGCCTGAATGACGGAAGAGGCATCGGAAAGACTGATTCCAAACTTGTTTCGTTCGAGACCCGTCGATATGTACGGATGCGTGCGTGGATCCACATCCGGGTTGATCCGAAACACAACGCGCGCGGAGTGTCCGGTTAGGACCGCTACTTCTGAGATTAACTCGAGCTCCGGCTGGGATTCGACACTGAGGAAAAGAACGCCCGCGTCCAGCGCATGACGAATTTCGTCACGTGTCTTTCCCACGCCCGAAAGAATGACGCTTTCGGGCGAAGCGCCAGCCTCAAGTACTCGAAACAACTCGCCTCCCGACACGACTTCAAAGCCGGTCCCCCATTCCGCGAAACGTCTCAGAAGGGTCAGGTTTGAATTCGCTTTGACGGCATAACACAAGCGGTGTGGCCTACCGCCAAAGGCCGCGTCAAGAACGCGCACGTGACGCCGGAGCGTCGCCTGGCTGTAAACGTAGACAGGAGTGCCTACGGATTCGGCGATCGCGTCAAGTGAAACGCCTTCACAGACCAGCTCGTTATCGTTGTATTCGAAATAGTCCATAGGGCGATTAATGAGCGGATACTGTGGTGAAGGGTCTTGCAATATTGGACCGAACCAACTATTGATAGGACCGCTACTGATGTGTCCGCCCGCTACCTGACCGGATATTATAGACACAAAAATGGCGCGGAACCCGTCTCTGGACCCGCGCCTCTTCATCCAGAACAAACGTCTACGCGGTACGCCTATTCCCGGCCCCGACTTCGCCGTTCGCGGAGGTCTTCGATCCACTCGCTATAGAGCGCCTGCTGGGGTTCGGTCAGTAACTCCCGAATTTGGGTTTGAGTGTTCTCGCTCAACTGCTCATACAATGGTCGAGTCTGCCTGCGCAGCTCACGAAAACCTTCGCGCGTGCCTTCGAGTATGACTTCGACGCCTGCTTCCTGTTCTTCGGTCAACTGAAGATACTCGACATAGGAGACGCCGCCTCTACCGCGCTCGTTGCTACTAAAAACACGCGTCTCATAGACGTCCATCAGAATGGCGCCGGATAACAGTCCAACGACAAAAACAGCCAGAATCAACAGTTTCGCTTGAACAGTTCGTTTCATCACGACTCCACTACTACTCCGTGAGGCTGATCTCAACCAACAGATCGGGTCCTTCAGGCAGTTCAGCGTTTCGATAGAGCCACTGGTCTGCAGGCGCCTGATCCATTTCCAGATAGGCATCAACAATCCCGACGCCGGGTGATTGTGGCAGGAAGACCTGAATACCGAGAATGATCAACAGGACGCACGTCATGACGGCGATCATCGGACGGGCGAACACCGGCACAAAGTCCCAAACTGCGGCCGCGGACTGGTTTATCGGGCGGATCTCGGCCATAACGCGCCGTGCGAAAGTTCCGTCGGGAACGAAAGTGCGGCGACGTTCACTATCGACAAACCCTTTTGGAAGAAATTCATTCACGATGAACGCTCCTGGGCTGAGGGTAACGGGCCCTCAGTCTGATCTCCCAGCATGGCGGCAAGTTTCTTGCGGGCGCGGTACAGGCGAATTTTGACGTTTGAAATACTGAGGCCCATTATGTCGGAGATTTCCTTGATTGACAACTCTTCGACCTCCTTCAAAATAAGAGGTATTCGCAGCTTGGCATCCAGCGTGTTGACGGCAACCCACACCCATTCGTAGTCGTCGATCCCGGGCGCGCTCGGAGGAGAGGGCTCGACCCGGTACTGTTCAAACGCCAGCTTCTCGCGCCGGAATTTCCTGAGGCGATCGTAACAAACGTTGATCGTCACTCTGGAAACCCAACCGGCTACGTTGTCGCCGGGGCGAACCCGGTCAATCTTATCGAAGAACCGGACGAACGCCTCCTGAGAGAGATCTTCGACGTCCTCCCGAGAGCGAAAGAATCGGCTAGCCAGGCGAAAGACCATCGGCGCAAGCTGTGCGACAAGTTCTTCTTGCGCTTGAGTTTCGCCGTGCTTTGCCCGCACGACAAGTTCGCGATCGATCTCCATCAGTCTAATACGTCCCGGTTTACTAGGAAGTTACGCGTTCGACTGAGTTTGACTGGCTGCGTGCGGAAGCTTCGCCCGGCCGGTGTGACTTGCGCCTGCGGGATTCGCACGCACGCCCTCCACCGACACACTATATTGCAGGCTGGCAAGTGTCTGTGCAGGTTTCTACTGAAACCAGCCGGACTGAGATTCCGGTCTAAGGCGGGGCTTACTTATAAACAACAACGGAGAGAGCAAGTTGATCAGGCCTCCACCATCCCACTCCCCCTCTCCTCCACTCATCTCATCTCGTCCCGTCTTCAAATGCCGGCTCCGAGTCTCGGATCGCCTTCCCTGGCAAACCAGCCGAACGGGATCATCGCCATCCCAAGTGATAATGAGCACATCACATGCCAAATCGATCGATCAATGAAATGTGTGGTTTAGCAATCGGCGTGCCAGGGAAACTACCAAAATCCATATAAATTGTCCGTCATACCGGATTTTGTCAGTTACGGCGAGGGGAATTCGGTCAGCTCTCCACCCAATGGGTCCAGCGGTCGTAAATCGGCTCTAGTTCCCGTTCGACCTCCTTCCAGCGGGAGAGAAAATCCAGGTCCAGCGCCAGACTCATCTCGGTTCGGAGGATGGCGAAGTGTTCATTGACCAACTCGTAGTACAAGATGAGATCGCCGTGGGCCCGAATGCCCGGCCCGGTCACCGGCTTCCGAGTTTTCAAATAATCGAGAACATCCCTCGCTCGGCGGTGGGCATCTATGAAGTGGTAGAGCTGCCAGGTTTCGGTCGGGCCGTCTTCAGATCGCTTGATTGCCGCGTGGTAAAGGGCCTCAAGACGTTCAACCTCTGGAAGAATGACCTGCCGGTAACGAGGACGCTCATCGTATCGAATTCCGGCCAGAGGTATGAAAACCAAAAGGGCAATCAGTGCCAGGACTGTAGAAAGCCTATTTTGGCGGATGCCCTCAGCGATGCTGGAAGCGATAGCCCTCATCAGCCCTCGAATGGAGGACTCCTGGGGTTCGAGATCGACTGAGTGAGATCGGGACTCGGTTCCTGAAGTGTTGGGCTCGTTGGGAAAGTTGGCCATAACAGTCGGTGGGATCTACGGGGTCTCGAGTTCCCCGGTATCGAGAAGATCTTCGGCGGTGACGTCAAAGCGGTCAAAAACATCCTTCGATACGACCTTGACCCGTGCCTCCGTCTCCGACTTCCAATACAATTCGTCACCATTGGCAGTGTCATCCCCAAAACCAAAGGCCAACAGTTCCTCACCATCCGCCTCGAAAACGACCCTCAGCCGGGGCGGATCCAGGCCGTACCCATCCAGAGGTCCGGGGGCATCGATAATATCGGTAACGCGCTCGAATTCGACGGCGTTGAACATGAGGGAAATTGTTTCCAGAGTGGCTGGACGCTGGTCGGGCAACTCCCAACCCTCCCCTCCCATGGCCAGTCGGAAGCTGTCATCTTCTCTCTCAAACCGAATGGCCGTAACCTGCGGCCGATCAAATTCCGCGATTGTTTTGTCACGCCAATCAAAAATCGGCTGCTCGCTAATCTCTACAATGTCGCCCTCGACGATGAAGACAACGTCTCGCGAAGCGTCTTTCGCGAAATAACGCTCCGGTTCATTGTCGGGTTGGCCGCCGATAAGCAGGACGCGATCCCCATCGGTTCCGTTGTCGTGAAGAACGATGCGAAGCCGGGGTACGGCCAGCCCCAGATCCGCGTCCGTAAGTTCCCCGTCGGCAAACCCGGTCGCTCGAGCAAATCCCACGGCTCCGAGAAACGTACTCACCTCGATGGAATCCGCAGGCCACTGGATCGGCGTCACAAGCGACCACTCTTCTTCAAGGCTGAGAGTTACGTTGGTTTGGCCGCTAATCTCGATACGGTCGATCGAGTCCTGCTCAAAGCGAAGGACCGACTTGTCGCGAAGATCATTGACTTCCTTGGTTACGGTTGAGATCCAAGAACTGGGTGCAAGAAAAATTTCGTCGCTGGAAGCGAGCTTGGCGTAATAGTGCGTCCCACCGGGATTCTCCCGACCAAAGAGAATCTCTTCCTCGCGCCCGTCCTCCAGCTCGACCCCAACCTCGATACCGGGGCTGGCCAGTCCGAACGCAGCCAGATCCGTCGCGTCCGAAACGATCGTGTCGTCCCTTCCGATTCTGGGGACGTTGGACGCAAGCAAATCCCACGCACTCGGGTCGGTTTCGAGGCCTGGCGGGGAAACGAAGTCCCAACCGGCGTCACTTCGCACACCTTCGATAGAACGGTCGGGATAGACCAGCCGGATCCGGCGGATGTTTTCGTAGTCTGCCGGAAAGGCCAGGGCCGCCTCTTCGGAGGCCCGTTCCCGTTCCTCACGACCTCGTATGTCGGTCCAATAGACCCATCCACCCAGAACGAGCAGGAGGCCGAACAGTGCAGCCGTACCTTTGAACTGCATAGCGTGTACCGCGAATTATCCAACAGCGGGCTTCTACTGCCCGCGGCGCTTCACCCATACTGAAATTCCTGCCGCAAGAATGAAAAGTGGCAGCAATACCAGCGAAATATAATAAGTGATACGTCCCTGAGATTCGGTCAGGTTGAACGGTCGATCCTCGGGCGCTCTCGGTCGGATGGAAATGAAACTCTCATCCTCGGCGAGCCAACTCACCGCATTCAAGAACAGATTTCCGTTCCCCTGCAAACTAAAGAAGCCGTTGGAAGCAAAATCCGAATCACCGACGACAATGAATCGCGCCAAATCCTCCGCCCCGATATCCCGGGTCAGGACCAGTCCAATGTTCACCGGTCCACCAAGATCCACCTCGGGATCGAAACTCGCTTCGGAACTGTCCAGATTGCTTTCACCCCAACTGCTGTTTCCCGTAGTCAGCAAATTGATGGCATTCGAACCCTCCGGGCCCGCGGCCGTCGCAGTTATCGACCGAGCGAGGGGAAAGAACGTCATCACGTTGAAGCCGTCGGTGATCGCGTGCGCACCGTATTGCGAAACCAAGGGGATTTCCGGGCCGGCTCCCAACAGGCGACCCACACCGCTGGCATCCACAACGAAGTTGTCACCCGCAGACACCTCCCACCGGTCGAGGAGATCGCCAAGCGATGCCGCAGGTGGCGGGTCGAGCATGACCATGACGCTGCCTCCGGCCCTCAGGTAGGCATCGACCATGTCGATCTCTTCAGGGAAGGGTTCAGTTGTGGGTCCAGGCCATATCAACACCGCAGCATCCGAGGGCACCTCATCGACCCGGACCAGATTCAAACTTTCGACGATGTAGTTCTCCCTCTCCAGCGAAGTGCGGGCTGCATCGAGCCCATCGCGTTCGGTCTCAGCGATCAGTTTCTCTCCGTGGCCCTCGATGAAATAGATCGCCTTCTGCTCCCCTTTAACCAGTTTGATCATAGCGTTGGTAACATCTTCTTCAAAAAGGGGCTGCGATTGCTTCTCAATGCGTTCCTCGAAACCGGCTGTCTCCAGAACGACGGTGCCATAATTGAGGCTCGCCCCGTTGATCTGGTTGTTGAAAATTCCGTAGACGGTGACATCAAACTGCTCGGCCAACTGCGGTTGCCGGTCGGGATCGACAAACTCATAAGTGATTCGAGAACTGCGGCCGCGGTAAAGATCCAGCAGTTCGCGAACCGCCCGATCATCCCCACCCGGATAAAAAGCCCTTATATGGACATCCTGTTCGAGTTGGTCGGCCACACTCGCGGATTGATCGGACAGGCTATAAATTCTCTCGGTGGTCAGATCCAGACGTTGATCGTTTTGAAAAACGATGTAGTTCACGAACCCAAGGACGCCAACCAGGAGCAGAACCGAAGTCAAGGAGTTGGCTCCGTAGCGCGCCTTGCGCCCCCGCATGCCCGCCTGGATCTGAGCGCGCTTCGAAACGAGCGCCGTAACGATGAAGACGGCGCCGAGGGTCAGTGCCACGGTCTCGTACACGCTCCAGATCGTACGCACGGAATAGCTGATCAGGGCCGCAGCAATCACGAACAGCCCCAATAGATCGAGCTTACTCATCCAGTTTTTCAATGCTCAACCCCTCCAACGCATGGAATCCACCGATCGATACGTCAGGAACAAGCCCAGTGTCATGAGCGAAAGATAAAAGATGACGTGTGACGTCGTCAAGACGCCGCGGATGAAGTCGTCCAGATGTCCCAGTATCGAAAGGTAGCCGAGTACGCCCCGCGTGGTCGCAGTAGCGCTCTGCGCGACGGCATCCACCATCCAGAGCATGAGAATGGTTCCGAAACTCAACACGCCTGCGATGATCTGATTTTCCGTCAGCGTGGAGATGAACAGACCTATAGCCAGGAGGCCTACACCATAAAGCAACAACCCGAGATATCCCGTCAATATCGGACCCCAGGCCGGATCAGCGTAGATGAACAACACTGAGATCGGCACCCAGGTCGTCGCCAGCATGATCGCGTAAAAGGAAACAGCCGCCAAATACTTTCCCATGACGACCTGAAAGTCAGTGACGGGAGCCGTCAAGAGGAGTTCAATCGTCCCTCTTTTTTTCTCTTCCGAGAACAGTCCCATCGTGATCATCGGCAACATGAACAGCAGGACCACGCTCAGAGTCCCCATGAAACTCTGACTGATCAGGCCCGGCATGTCTATCGGCTGCGGAGCGGTCCCAAACCGCTGGCTCTGGAGCGCGTTGACCGTGGCCATCTGGATGATCTGCCGCAGAATCGTCTGAAAAAACACACCGGACAGGAGAACGAAGATCGTCAGCACCACATAGGCGACCGGAGACGCAAAGTATGCCCGCAGCTCTCTCTCAACGATGGCAAGGATGTTCTTCACGCGTTGGCCTCCATATCGGTGCCAGAACTGCCAATGTCTTCCGTATTGTCTGAACCGGGATCGGGGCCAACGGCCAAGTCTTCGGCATCGACCGGGGTGGCTTCGACATCGCTGGTCGTCAGCTTAATGAAGATGTCCTCCAGGCTCATTCGGGACGATTGCATTTCGAACAAATCCCATCCACCCTCGACGATTATTCGGGCCAGGCGCGGACGAATGTCGTCGGCGAGGTCTGTCTCCACCTGAACGCGATGCCGGGGGTCGGACGAACCCATGTCGTGAGCACTGACGACGCCCTCCATCGCTCGAAACCGTTCGAGGATATCTTCCAGCGGTCCCGCAACTTCGACGAGAGTCAGTTCAGCGCCTTTCAACTGGTGTACCAGATTTTCCGGGGTATCCATCGCGATGATCCGGCCGCGATCGATAATGACAACGCGGCTGCAGGTCTGCTCCACTTCCGGGAGAATATGCGTGGATAGGATGACGGTGTGGTCTCCCGACCATTCCTTAATGAGCTCCCGTACTTCGTGGATCTGATTGGGATCCAGTCCGACGGTGGGCTCGTCCAGTACCAGAACCGGAGGATCGTTCAACAGCGCCTGAGCGAGGCCAACTCGTTGCTTGTATCCCTTGGATAGACGTCCGGTAATCCGGTTCGCGACATCGAGGATACTCGCTGTTTCCATGACACGCGTGACTTCATCAGCGATCTCAATCCTGGGTACTCCTTTGATCTTTGCGACAAAACGGAGGTAACCCTCAACTGTCATTTCCGGATAGAGCGGCGGGTTTTCCGGGAGGTAGCCGATACGGCGGCGTACCTCCAACGGTTCCTCAAATACATCAAACCCATCGACAGTAATGCGACCCTCCTGCGTCGGGAGGTAACCCGCAATGGCCCGCATCGTCGTCGTTTTTCCCGCACCGTTGGGACCGAGGAAGCCGAGCACCTCGCCGGCCTCGACGGTGAAGCTGACGTCGGCAATGGCTATCGTCGTATCGTAACGCTTGGTGAGATTTTGAACGCTGATCATATGACAGACGTTTCCTTATCGGTCCCCGGACCGTCCCGACCGCGGGCGATCCAGGCTGTTACAATAACCTCAATTCTAACGAACGAATGAAAAGCTATTCAACTTTGATATTCGATGCGTTCGATACCGTCATTCACATTGAACGCAAGCGGCTACCCGAACACAAGATCGGGAAAGACACCGGACACACAACAGCTCCCCGGGTTTATGAAGTCTATACGAAAGAAGACGGAGAGCTTCGATTCGAAGATTTTATAGACGCATTTCTTGAAAGCTCTGCCGAGGCTTACCGTCGACGCAAGACAGATCTCAGGGAGATCCCGAGTGCCGACCGGTTTCGAATTATGCTGGAACTACTCGGAAAGGATGCCAGCACCTTTGCCCCGGATCTCCCCCAACGGCTTGCCGAAACCCACATGGAACACTTCGGGGCGGCCTTGGAGATTCGCTCCAAGAGCCACCAACTGCTGGAATGGGCACTTCAGGCAGGCTACCGGCTGGCAATGATATCCAACTTCGATTACTCGCCGACGCTGTATGCATGTTTGGAAAGATATGGTGTACGGAATATGTTCGAGGTCATTGTGGTGTCGGACGAACTTGGATGGCGAAAACCCCATCCAAGAATATTCGAACAGACGCTGAAACGACTCGAGATCACTCCGGATGACGCACTGTTCATCGGAGACAGGCTGGACATCGATGTCGACGGAGCCGAAGCGTCCGGGCTGGATTCGGTCTGGATCGATACCGGCCAGCAGAAATGGACACCCCAACACGCTCGGCCGCAATATATCGTTGGTTCCCTGTCGGAGCTGAGAGCAATTTTGGAGGGTCAGGGCTGATCACTCTTCACGTGTCACTTCTTTGGACTGTAGGAATGGATTATCACAACGCCCACCTGATCTGGTCAGCAGAGGAACTACAGAATCGCCAAGACGATCCTGACCTGATCATCCTGGACCTGCGACCTCCAGAGGATTTTGCCAACGGTCACATCCCGGGAGCGAGGAGTCTGGATATTTTCGGCATCAGCCTCGTCGACACTCGCCCCGAGCCCCTGGCGGCGTTTCTCTGGATTATCGAGCATTTGATCGGGGCCAAAGGGGTGTCGACCGGCAGCCGCGTGGTCATCTACGATCGTATCAGCGGCGAGCGCGGGGCACGCCTGTTCTGGTTCCTGGAGTTTTTCGGTCACGCCAACGTCCATCTGTTGAACGGAGGATTCGAAGCGTGGTCGGCGGCTGGATTTCCCACAACTCAGGACGCCGACACACCCGCCAGGAGTAACTTCAAGGCGAACCTACGGCCCGAACTGCTGGCCACGGCGGACGACATTCTGGTACGACTGGGAAAGGCTGAAACGGCTATCGTGGACGCCCGGACGGAAGCCGAACACAATGCAACGTTGGTTCGATCAGCCCGAGGCGGCCGGATTCCCGGCGCCGTGCACCTGGAATGGAAAAACAACCTGAAGCCCGACGGAACATTCAAGTCGGCCCAAGACCTTGCAGCTCAGTACAGGGGGATCGGCGTGACACCTGATCGTGAGGTTATCCCTTACTGCCAGGGCGGATACCGGTCGGCTAACACCTACCTGGCATTACGCCTGATCGCTTACCCAAGGGTCCGAAACTATCTGGGATCGTGGGGGGAATGGGGCAATCGCTCCGAACTCCCGATCGAAAAATAGGGTCAGAGCCCTATTTCATACGACAGGCCAACGCAAGTGGATCAACCGTTCCACATCTAACTTCTTACTCAGACTCGCTGCGACTTCCGCCACGCCGACACAAATCTCCTCTTCATCGAGCCGGGTCAAGTGCCCTTCGGTAACCACCCGTTCGCCCATCACGAATACTTCCGAAGCGGAATTGCCCGTTGCCGAATAGACGAGATTGGAAACGGGATTGTATAGTGGCTGCCACTCGGGCCACCGAGTATCGAATAAGACGAGATCGGCCTGTTTTCCAACTTCCACGCTACCGATTTCGCCCTCCAGACCCGCGCAGCGGGCACCGTTGATCGTCGCCATTTCCACGACCTGCTCAGGTGGAACGACACGGGGATTCATGGCCAGTTCCTTGTAAACACCCGCAAACAGGCGCATCTCCTGAACGATGTCGGTAATCCCGGAACATGCGTGATCAGAACCGATGCCCACATTGACACCCATCTCCATAAGCT
Organism: Terriglobia bacterium; assembly: GCA_965218085.1. Classification (GTDB taxonomy): domain Bacteria; phylum Acidobacteriota; class Terriglobia; order 20CM-2-55-15; family 20CM-2-55-15. The sequence continues at coordinate 4,274,995 of CBDCKF010000002.1, forward strand.
CAGGCAGGCGTCCCCGGGTAAAATTACCGTAACCATTGTGAAGACTGGAGCTGGGGGCCGCCACAAGACTGGGGCGACGACGAGCAATAATTTCCACCTCCCGCGGTTCCAACCACCCGGAATGCGCCAGCAGAGTGTGCTCATCCAACACTCCCAAATTCTCAAGACGCTCGATCTCCGGAACCTGAAAGTGGGCGATTGAGTCGTCGTGCGTCGAGTAATTGAAGCAAGCATGAGTCTGAAGAATGCAAGCGTGCTTGTCGGCAAGCTCTTTACACCCCTCGATCAAACGGTCGGTTGAATTGCTCAAGCCCCGAAATGACACGCTGGCACGCAATCTACCGCTCGGGTCTTTGCTTACGAATTCGATCAGCTCTTCGCTGCCCTCGAGCGCCTGCTGGGTTGTCTCAATCATGCCTTCCGGAAGAATTCCGGAAACAGCCTGTGTCAGATCAAACGCGCTGCGCCCAAGAACAGCCCGCATTCCGGTTTTGAGAGCCGCCCGCCCGGTGGCCTCCGGATAGTAGTTTCCGGGGTCCACGAAACACGTTACGCCATGACGCAAGAGTTCCATAGTGGCAAACAACGCACTGACGCTGACGTCGTCTTCGGACATCGCGCCTTCGTAGGGAAACATATGCTCGAAGAGAAACGCGCGTGTGGCCACCTCGTCCGCCAGACCCCTGGAAAGTTGAAACGAAGAATGGAGATGACTGTCGATCAGCCCCGGCAGACCCACCATCCCGCTGGCCACGACAACTTGATCCGCCCGCCACGTTGCCCGAATATCCGCAGACTTTCCCACGGCCTGAAAGCGTCCACCGCCGATCGCGATGCCTGCATCGCGAATAACGCGCCGTCCCTCATCGACGGTGATCAGCCAATCGATATCGAGTATTAGGCAGTCAGCCTGAGTAAGTCCGTTCATGAGTGTGCGTATGGGCCCGTTTTCTTCAGCATCTCATTCGCCGGACTATAGCAGAGCACATTTGTTGCATACCGCGCCACTACTCGTCCGCCACGCTCTGGAGCTTTACGGCTGCGTATCAGAGGATTGGAAACCGAAAGGAGCGTCCAATGCGACGGAGGAAGAGGGATTCGAACCCCCGGTTGGGAACCAACCAAACACGACCCCGCGACGTCCCATTTACCCGACGTCCGTAGACTTTTGACCATGGGTGTAATCGTCAGTCGAGGCCGGGATGGCCAGCCTGAAACCGCGCTGATCGGATGGTCGCTCAACCTCGATCCGTAGCAGTATTTTAGTGCCAGCCGCGACGGCCCGGGCGCTTTCCACGTTAGCTAGCTCGCAAGCACGCCGTCTTAGCAAAACGCTTGACAAGAAACTGCACCCATCCTACGCTGGCCCGGCAGCTTCCAATTTCGCAGGAGTGTGACGTGCCCGATCATCTCCACGATCCCCCAGTTTGCGGATTCGGCGAACACAATCCCCACGACGATTCCTGTCTTGTCCCGGGCCTTGGGGCTGAGATCCTGTGCGGTTTCATCGACCCCGCCATTACGCTGCCTCCCGGCAAAGTGCTCTGCCGGCACCGGGCAGCGGTAGCTCCCGGACCTCCGGCTGTCGCTCCACCGCCGGTGGCTCCGACCGGCAGCTCCTCATCATCTTCGAGCTCGTCGTCGAGTTCGTCGTCGAGTTCGTCCAGTTCGTCCAGTTCGTCGAGTTCCTCTTCATCTGCCTCGAGTTCGTCGTCGAGTTCATCGAGATCCTCATCCAGTTCCTCGTTATCGAGCAGTTCTTCATCTTCCAGCGAAGAAGGCTGCACCCAGGCAAGGATCCGCAGGGAGTTGACAGCGCTTGCAACGGCCTACTCGACGACGGTCACGACAAACCTTGCAGCAGGCTGGGTATGGGGCCCGCACGGCAACATCTCCACTTGGTGGGGCAACTTCGGTTCTTGCGCGGACTGGCAGGCCGCTGTTTATCAAGCACTCTGTGCGGTGCCGAACATTCAGTGCTGGCATATTTGCGAGCTTCGTTGTGTCTGGCACAAGGCGGTCATAGTCTGGCCCAAGGGGAGACCGTGGAAGAGTGGCCTTGTCTTTGATCCCTGGCTCACCGGATCGGCCCGGGTCTATCGCCTGTGGTTATGGGAAAACATTGTTGGAGGGGGCGGTGTGCTCGGATTGAGCTGGCGAGGAAACTGCTGCAGATGAAGTTTCGGAAGGAGACAGCATGGCCAAGCGAGTGACCCAGGACGGGCTTGCATACCATGACGACGAACTCGGTATCGAGGTGGCGACACGGGCTCCGCGAAACCTATATCCTCTCGGTACTTTCCGCCAGATCCTGGCCATCATCGTCTGGAAGATCACGGGGAGAGACCCGGCCGATCCATTTCCCAGGCCGTCTCGGGGATCCAACCCGCGGCCCTGAACTCTCATCGCCGGCCAGGATGCCTCATGGACAGGAACCTCTTTGTCTATGGATTCCCCAGCCTCTACGGTGGCGCTGGTACCGAACTCCATCACCAAATTTCCGTCTGGCAACAGCTAGGACTGAAGGTTCACATTGTTCCGAGCTGTCCAGGGTATAAGAACGAACCGCTCTATCCAGAGCTGGTCGGCAGTGGCGTTCATGTGCATGACCACGACGAGTTCTCGGCGATTGAGCCGGATGCGCCGGTCTTCGGCTTTTGCAACGCCGAATTTCTCGACAACCTCGACCTGATCTGCAAGTACTCCACAAACACAGTCTTCGTTAACTGCATGACGTGGCTTTTCGAACAGGAGAAGCGACGAATGGAGGAGGGCCGGATTCGGACATTCCTTTACCAGAATGAGGACGTTCGCAACAAGAACGCACCCATCCTCGACGCTCTGAATCCGAGTGCCCGGGCGAACTTCCTGACCTTCGTGCCTCATTTCGACAAGTCGCGATTTCCTTTTGTCGAACAGCGCTGCGAGGAATTCTTCGGTTGCGGACGCATATCGAGACAGGATACGGACAAGTACTCCAGGAACACGCTCCATATCTACGAGTACTTCGTGGCACCTAAGTTCAAGCGAGGAATTTTTCTGGGCTTCGACAGCAGATCGGAAGAGAAAATCGGCAAGCCGTACGATTGGATCAAAACCGCCGTAGACCAGAACGAGTGCAGCCAACAAGAATTTTATACGCACTGCGAAATCGTGCTCCAGCCGATGGACACAACTGAGAATTGGCCCCGGGTCGGGTTTGAGGCTATGGCGAGCGGCTCGGTCCTGATCGTGGACAACCGCGGCGGTTGGCGCCGCCAGATCGAACACGGAGTCACCGGATGGCTGTGTGACCATGAGCGAGACTTCATCTACTGGGCCAGCAAGATGGCCTACGAACCCGGTCTTCGTCTAGAGATGGCTCACCGCGCGAGAGAACGTGCCGAGTTGCTTAGTGGCGCTGCTGCATCTCTGGAAAGCTGGACTCAGGTTTTCAAACTGATTTTGTGATTCGTTGCCTGGCGTGGTTTCTTTTCAATCCATGTTGCCGTTCGTTTCGATCCTGATCCCGACTTACGCTCGAGTCTCCTGGCTGGAGGAATCGCTGTACTGCGCTCTCCACCAGGACTACGGGGGCCGCCTGGAGATTCTCGTGGGTAACGATTGCGGCCGGCAGACCCTTGTCTGTGACAATCCGTTGGTCCGAATCTTCAATGCACAACCGCACATGACTCTGGGTGCGAAGCGCAACGGCATGCTCCGAGCCGCGTCGGGGGAGTACTTCGTCTGGCTGGACGACGACGACTTGGCACTTCCCTGGTACGTGAATCGACTGGTTCTGCCGCTCAAGCATCCAGGCGCCCGGGCCGTGGTATCCCAACGGTGCTACCACATTGCCGGCAATGCCTGGCGTCCATCGGCAGTTTCGATTGAAGTGGCGTGCAGTCCCCGGCACGCGCTGAGCGTCGGTGGCTATCCGAACGAACTCGACAGCGGAGAAGATCAGATCTTCAGGTGTCGGCTGGAAGCGGCCGGCAATGTGACCACCATAGTCAGTGAGCCCGGAGGATACGTTTATCGCTGGGGGCAAGGGGTCTACCACATCAGTGGACAGGGCGGCGACCTCGATGGTGATGCTTTCCGACGCGACGCCGAGTGGCGAATGGATAACGGCCGCGAGCCCTCCGGACTCGTCAAATTGAAGCCTCGCTTGCGTCGGGACTATTTTGCCGGCGCTCCGGGTGAAGTGCGGCGCCAGCTTCCCGCCGGCATTCACCCACCTGTCTACAAAGCTTGGACGCCGCCGCACAAACGCGCCAAAAAATTGCGGTGACTGGCATGATCTGAAGAAACGACCGCATTGAAGCAAGGAAGATTTTCCCAGTGGTGAAAACACCCTGCTCTGTGTCGTCGCAGCAGCAAACCAATGAAAGTAAAGCGGAGGAAGAGGGATTCGAACCCCCGGTGCCGTTTCCAGCACAATGGTTTTCAAGACCACCGCCTTCAACCACTCGGCCATTCCTCCGTTGAAAATATTAGGAGATTATATATTAGGGTTGAACCCATCCCTACCTCTTCTTCTTACGAAACCGCAACACGGCACGCCCCACCTGCTCAGGAGTCGCCCCTTTGTAGTTGGCTTTGAGACCGCGCTTGATCTTCTTCTTGGATTTGTTTGTCTTGGTTGTTTTCTTTTTCATTTCTCTTTTCCGTCCTTCTTGGACTCAACATGGAACGTCATGTCTGGACCATCTGTATGTGGGATCGAGACCTCCTTACCAACCGGTCGCACAATGAACTCCATTCCCTCATGCTCGATGGTGAACTTCCCTTCGTCTAGAACGTCTCGTGCCACATCCTTCATAAGTTCTCTAAAAAACTTCATCATCACACGCCTCCCAAAAAGTCGGGCCGGGAGGAAAGCCCAATCAATCCATGCCATCCGCAAAACCTATCACGTTTAACGTTCACATTGACCTCCTTCTGCTAGTACAATTCATCTCGCAACGTTTCACAGGGATTCCCGATCTGTCGGGTTTCCTGCTTAATACAACAGCCATGTATCCAAGCATGAGGTAGCTCCTTGTGCTCTTGGCGAATACGCGGGAACTTCACTATCTCTGTGAACGTTGCAAGGCCCGACACCACCATCCCGGGCCAAGGAGATAAAATCATGAAGTCCCGCATCGTCCTGTGTCTCACCCTCTTGTTCACAATGCTGGTCTGGAATACGGAAGTCGCCGCGCAATGCCGAGGTGACATCCGAATGATGGGCAATGTTCCATTGGAGCTTCGCATACTGCTCTGCAATATCGATGTCGTTGAACGTGTCTTTGGTGACCGGGAAGAATCCACACTCAAAATCCATGTGACACCTGGAATGGCGGCTCTCTTCTTCAGCCACGATCCAGAAGTCCAGAGTTTGGGTATGGATGTCCTCGACATCTGGAATGGTTATCTGGGTGCCGATGACCGCATTGCATTTGTGGACTTTTACAATGCTCCAGGTGGAGGTGCGATGGGAAAAATGACTTACGATATCGAAGGTTCCGAGTATCTGGCCCAAGCCCTGATCGGGGCGAACGGCGAGCGCCAGTTCTTCTTCTGGGTAGGGTGAACGTTTGCTATCTGTTTTACTCATCCTCCACTTCGTTCACAACGAACTTGACCTGCACCTTTGGGTCTTCCTCATCTATCAGCCGCCGTAGCGTCGATATCAATTTGAATCGAGCATCCTCACTCTTCATATCGAACTCGCGGGTCAACGACTCACCACACCCATGACACGTTGTACTTGGACGACATTTGCCGTCCAAGCGATAGGTGATTTCCTGTTTGCAATGTGGACATCCATATGCCAAACAGGAGAGGTCCTCAATATCAAAAACTAATCTGTGTTCTTTAACCACAACTTCTAGCCTCCGATGAAAGCCCATTCGGGCGGATCAATTCACGATATGGCAGGAAGCGTCCTACCAACCCTGCTGTCACAATTCCCATCTGATCGATCGTATCCAGATCACGGAAGTTATGCCGTGTTGCGAACTCATTTACATACCGTTGAAGGTGCTTCGGTGACATCTTGTGAAACGTCCCCTTGTGAGCCCGCTTCAACATGGACCAGAAGCTCTCGATTCCGTTTATATGAATGCGACCGTTCACATAAGACCCCACACCATGTTTTACAGAAAAACGGTTTGTCAACCCGTCGTAGGCGCGGGATTCATCCGTGTACACCGTCGTATCTTCGGTTGTATGTTCTCTGACAAAGCTCTGAAGCGTTTTAGAGTCAGTGGACCGAACGACACGTGCGGCGACACGTTTCGTCTGACGATCTTTTACACCGACGACTGCCGTCTTAGTGACGGGTCCACGCCCAAGTTTCTTCCGGTTCCGCATATGCTTGTTGTAGTCTTTTCCGCCCATGTAGGTTTCATCGGCTTCAACCGGACCGGCGAACCGTTCATCCTGTCCAGTGAACGCCTCTCGGATACGTTGCTGCATGTGCCAGGCAGACTTCTGCGTGATCTTCAAATCACGATGGAGCTTTGTACTGGCAACACCCTTCAATGATGTCGTGTCGAGATAGATTGCATAGAGCCATTTCAGGAGAGGTATCGGTGACCCGGCCATGACCGTTCCAGTCTTGACGCTGAAGTACTTCCGGCAGTCTCGACATCGATACGGCATCTTTGCATGACTGCACTCATACGTATTCTCGCTTACGCACTCTGGACATACGCGCTGACCTTCAGGCCACATGATGGATTCGAACCAGTGACGGGCTGTGGTCTCATCCGGAAACATGGCACTCAACTCCAGCAATGAAATGCCTTTTCTAATTGATTGTGTTGTTGTTTTCATATCTATATACTTGGGTATCCATGCGAAGGTGTCAACCCTAGTATATAATCTCCAAATATTAGCACGGTAACGTAGGCCTTTTCTTGTACTTATCGACTCCCGGCAAATTCACCTATAGTGGATTTCCCGCGAACCCATGGACACCCACGGGGCTTGGTTTGAGGCAGCTCGCAGGAGCGCCAGTCGAGGGGCCGCAGTCGCGATCGCCTTCCATCTGTTGACCGGCATGCGGAACACTGCGCAGCATCTTCAGCGTGCGGCTGTCGAAAAAGTGATTTCCGAGGTTCCCCCTGGGCTGTCGAAACCGACCGTGACACGCCACTCGCCCGCCATTGGCACGTCGATCGTTCCGCGCCAGTGCCCGGCCTCGGCAGGTGCGACATCTGCAGTCGCATTCATCGCCTGCATCGCCCCCATCGCCGGCATGAAGAGCGCGACGTTGACGTTCGAAGCCGAAACCGGCCCGCCAGTTACAGCGTCGAGGATCTCAAGGCCAAACGCGTTGGCTCCAGAGCGGAACGCGCCTTCCGAATGCCGCAGGTAGATCTCGAATTCATTCTGCTGTTGGGTGTGGATGATCGCAGCCGACAGAACATCATCGCCTGCCGATCGGTTCATCCAGGCCAGGCCGAATGTTGTCGAGAGGACCACGACCGATGCGATTGCCGCCCATCTCCAACCCGAAGATACGGCGGGTATCGTCGGTGGCCCAATCGGTTCCGGCAGGACCGGTTGTGTAAGAATCGCAGACCAACCCTCCATCTCCACGCGCTTCCAGACGGCGAAGATCGCGGGATAGATGGTCAGTGTGAGCAGGAACGATGTCACCAGGCCGCCGACCATCGGCGCGGCGATACGCTTCATCACGTCGGCACCGATCTCGGTCGTACTCGTCCACAGGATTGGCATCAGTCCGATCATCGTTGTCCCTACGGCCATGACTTTGGGACGCACGCGCTGCACTGCACCTTGGTGTATCGCTTCCTTCAAGTCAACAAAGCTCCGCATCCGTCCGGTGGTCTTCGCCTTTTCATACGCCAAATCCAAATACAGCAACATGACAGCTCCGGTCTCGGCTGCCAATCCAGCAAGGGCGATCATCCCGACCCAGACAGCAATGCTCAGGTTGTAGTCGAGCAGATAGAGAAGCCAGAAACCGCCAATCAGCGAAAACGGTATCGCCATCAGAAGGATTACGGTTTTTCGCCAGTCTTTGAAGTTCAGGTACAAGAGAAAGAACACGAGAAATAACGTAAGGGGTATGACAACCTTGAGTCGCTCCTGCATGCGCTGCAGGTACTGATACTGGCCTGCCCACTCCAGTCGGTATCCCACCGGCAGCGTCACTTCGTTTCCGATGATCTGCTGCGCTCGCTCCACATACCCTTCGTAATCGGGATCGCTTACGTCCACGAACACGTACCCCACCAGTTGGGCATTTTCGTCCCGGATCATCGGCGGGCCGGTTGTGTAAGTAATATCAGCCAGAAGCGATATGGGAATCTGAGCGCCCGACGGCGTGGGAATCAGAATCTGACCGAGCCGGTCGGGATCGTCCCGCAGCTCCCGCAGATACCGGACATTGATGGGGTATCGCTCCCTGCCCTCCACCGTGTACGACACATCCTTGCCGCCAACCGCGGACTCGATGATGTCCTGAACATCCCGCACCGTCAGGCCGTAGCGTGCGGCCTCGCTGCGGCGCACCGTGAAGTCGAGAAAGTATCCACCGGTGACGCGATCCGCAAATGCGCTGCGCGTGCCTTCGACCGCTTGCAGCGCGCGCTCGACATCGAGCGCAACACGTTCAATTTCGTTCAGGTCGCTGCCGAAGACTTTGATCCCCAGGTTGCTGCGGATCCCGGTATTGAGCATCTCGGTCCGTGTCTGGATCGGCATCCACCAGATATTGGGCATGCCGGGTACCTTTACTTGTGGGTCGAGCTCCGCGATAAGCTCATTCCATGACATCGGCCGTTCTTCAGGCCACAGCCAGTTGAGGGGGGCCCGTAGCCAGTCCGGAGCCCATCTCGAGTGCCAGCGGTCGTCGCTCACCGTGCGCCACTCACTCTGGTCCTTGAGCAATATTGTGGTTTCCGCCATGCTCAGAGGGGCAGAATCGGTCGACGTCGTGGATCGCCCGATCTTGCCAAATACGCGTTCGACCTCCGGCACCTCGGCCAGAATCCTGTCCTGGATTTGAAGAATCCGCCCTGCTTCGGCGATCGGCATGCCGGGTACCGCTGTCGGCATGAACAGGATGGTGCCCTCGTTCAAAGGAGGCATGAACTCGGATCCCAGCCCCTGGAACACCGGAATCGTTGACAGGATCAGAGCTAAGGCGACTGCAATGACTGTCTTGGGAAAGCGCACCACAAAATTCAAGACCGGCGTGTACAGCCAAAACAGCACCCGGCTGATCGGGTGCCTGTCTTCGGATCGGATGCGGCCCCGGATAAGAATGGCCCCAAGGGCGGGGACCAGCGTCACTGCCAGAATGGCGGCAAATGCCATTGAAAACGTCTTCGTGTAGGCGAGTGGCTTGAAGAGGCGCCCCTCCTGCGCCTGGAGCGTGAATACCGGCAGGAAGGACACGGTGATTACGAGCAGAGCGAAAAAGACCGTTCGCCCCACTTCTTTGAACGACTCGACCAGGACGTCGAGTCGTTCGCCGGGCCGGCCGGCCCTCTCCCAGTGATCCAATTTCTTGTGGGCGTTCTCGACCAGAACGATCGAGGCGTCAACCATCGCGCCAATGGCGACGGCAATCCCTCCCAACGACATGATGCTGGCATTCAGACCCATGTAATACATCGGGATGAACGACAGGGTAACGGCAATCGGGAGGACGATGATCGGCACCAGAGAAGTCCGAAAATGAAGCAGGAAGAAGATGATGACAATGCTGACGACGACCATCTCTTCGGTAAGGGCGCTACGAAGCGTGTCGATCGCGCTGAGAATCAGTTCCGACCTGTCGTATGTCGTGATGATCTCGACGCCCGGGGGCAGCGTAGGTGCGATTTCAGCCAGGCGTTGCTTGACGCGGGCGATCACGTCGATAGCGTCTTCGCCGTAGCGCATCACCACGATACCGCCAACGGTTTCACCGCGACCGTCCAGTTCGGCCACACCGCGCCGCATGCCGGGACCGAGTTGCACGTTGCCCAGGTCCCGTACGAGGATGGGCGTTCCCGACCCACTCACGCCAACCGGAACCTGTTCCAGATCCTGGGTCGAAGTCACATAGCCGCGGCCACGCACCATGTACTCGGTGGTCGCGATCTCCAACGACCTTCCGCCCACGTCGCTGTTGCTGCGCCGAATTGCGTCGATGACCCGGCTGAGGGGGATGTTGTAACCCAGCAGCTTGTTGGGGTCCACGTTCACCTGGTACTGCTTGACGAACCCGCCGATGCTGGCCACCTCGGCGACTCCGTCGACGGATTCCAGGGCATAGCGCAGCGTCCAATCCTGAAAACTGCGGAGCTGCTGCAGATCCATCTGGCCGGTCTCGTCTACGAGGGCGTACTGAAACACCCAACCGACCGCCGTGGCGTCGGGACCGAGCGTCGGATTGACTCCGTCGGGGAGTTGGCCGCTGATCTTGCTGAGGTATTCGATCACGCGGCTGCGTGCCCAGTAGATGTCGGTTCCGTCCTCGAAGATGATGTACACGTAGGAAAAGCCGAAGTCGGAGAGCCCCCGCACCAGCTGGACCTGCGGCGCAGCGACCATCGAGCTGACAATGGGGTAGGTGATCTGATCTTCGACCAGATCCGGACTTTGTCCAGCCCACTCAGTAAAAACGATGACCTGCGTGTCGGAAAGGTCGGGCACTGCATCGAGAGGGACGTTGACCAGCGCCCAGAGTCCCCAAGCGAGAGCGAAGGCGACCAGGACGAAGACGAGGAAGCGCTGCCGGGCGCTGAAATCAATGAGTCGCTCGATCATTGCGGGTTCTCTCCGGCCAGGATGGGTTCGGCCGCTTGCAGCTTGCTCTCCGCGTCGATCAGGAAGTTACCGGAAGTCACCACAACCTCGCCCTCGGCGAGACCTCCAAGGACCTCGTAGTGATCGCTGACCCTCGTTCCGAGTCGAACGTCCCGGATTTCCATGCGCCCGGCGCCTCGGTCGACGAATACGACATTCCGCAACCCAGTCGGCAACACCGCAGATTCAGGAACCATCAGCCGGCGTCCCATAGATGCACCAAGCTCAAGATCGGCATACATACCCGGCTTGAGTGCGAGATCGGCGTTCGCGAACTCGACACGAACCGTCAGCGTCCGCGTCTGTTCGTTCACATGCGGATCGATGAACGTCACACGACCGGTAAACTCGCGTCCCGGGAGCGCCTGGACACGCATCACCGCGCGCTGTCCTTCCCGGATCCACGCGATGTCGTTTTCATACACGTCGGCCTTGACCCAGACGACGGAGTGGTCCGCGATCTCATACAGCATCGTTTCCGGCGTGACCCGCTGTCCGGGGAAGGCGTTCCGCCTCATCACATGGCCGGTAACCGATGAATAGATCGTCATCGCCCGGAGTGGTTCTCGGGCTTCCTCTAACCGCGCGATCTGTTCAGGAGTGATGTCCCACAATCCCAGCCGGCGCCGCGCCGCCCTCACCAGATCTTCGGCACCCAGTGCCACAGACGGAAACCGGCTCTCGCCCAGTGTGTCCAGACCCCGGAGGGCCAACAGGTACTCCTCTTGTGTGGCAACCAGTTCAGGGCTGTACAGCGTGAACAGTGGATCGCCCTCCTGCACGTGCTGGTACTGGAAATCCACGAACGATTCCTCGATCCATCCCGCGACTTTAGGATGCACTTCGCTCATCCGCGTCTCGTCCAGCGCCACAGTGCCGATCGTGCGTAGCGTCCGGTCGAGGGTCTGATACGTTACCGGAGCGGTCCGGACACCGATGAGTTGCTGACGGCCTTGATCGACGGTGAACATCGCCTGACTGTCCTCCAGCGTCGTCGAGCCCGCAGCAGCGTTGGCCAAGACGGCAAAGACCTGATAAGTAGGCGTCAGACCACTGCCCTCGATGGCCTCGATGTGGAACCGGACCTCCTCGCCAATCGTCAGGGCGTCGATTGCAATGTCGTCGGACATCGGGAACCCCATTGTCATAGCTCCCATGAGCCCGGGAATTTCCTGATGCGCGAGAACGATCTGGCGTTCGTCGGCGTGCAATTCCTGAATCACGCCCTGGCCGATATAAGGGTTCTCGCGTGTTCCCGCGGGAGTGGTCTCCGAAATAGCCGCGTCCGCTGGCACACCCGACTCCGACCCGTTATTCCCCGGCAGGTACTGGCGATACACATCGCGGTAGAGATAGACCGATCCCACAGCCAGCGCCACCAGCGTCACGACACCAGCCTTCAATAGAATGCGTTTCATTGGACAGTCCCCCGATAGGTCTGAATCTGAGGCTCGTAAACCCTGTTCCAGATGTGCTGGTACGTTTCCCTGTTCAAGGGGACCTTCAGATCGAAATGGAAGGTTTCGTTTCGAGTCGAAATCCTGAAATCGAAATCGTCAACCGACGCAAACGATTCCACGTCAGCCAGTCGCCAGATGCGGGAATCGTTCGGATTCTCCGTAACGTAGATGATCGTATTCTCTGTGATGTTGAGCATGCCCTGACACCCGCCAAAAAGATGGTCGTGCCGGACAGGAACTTCCTGCAGGGTTCGGACGGTCCCGGCAACGGAAGTGCCGCTTCCGCTCTCGGAGCCAAACGAGTCGGGAACGATCCGAGTACGCACAGGTCGAGGGCTGCGCTCTTCCAGAAAAGCGAACACAGCCCCACCGAGGGACGCGTCGTCCAGCCGGAACTCGAAGGCCCGATCTCTCCAAAGTTTTAGAGCACCATCGCTTTCGTAGGTTTGAATCCGAATCTGATTGGGCGACACTATTTCGAAGGACTCGATCTCCGGATAGCTCCAGTGTCGAGCGTGATCTTCGTTCAGAGTGTCGTATCGAACCGACTCCTCCGCAACAACCAGCTGACCCTCGCATGCGCCAAACGCGTGTTCATGCCGCACATCGAGAGTCCATCCCCCGGGTGTCCCCGCTGACTGCGCCATCAATAGCAACCAAAGCAACGTCGTCATTCCGAGCCTCCTGTCTCGATCAGTTCGAGGCCCGTCAGCTCTTCGAGACCCGCCAGCGCCTTCTCGTGTTCGGCGAGCTGCGCGTAGTACTCGACCTCGAAGTCCAGCAGCGTCGACCAGTTGTCCAGGACCCCGAGGAAATCGAGATCCCCCACACGGTATGCCGCGAGCGAAGACTCTAACGTTAACGACGCTTGCGGAATGACGGCTTCTCGATACAGACTCTCAAGACGATCCGTCCTCTGCACCAAGAGGTAAAGATCGGTTACCTGACGGAAGAGTGCCTGACCGGACGCTTCAAACTCGTGTCGTGACATTTGGAGGGTCGATGCAGCCTGCTCAACGCCTCGCCGTTCTTTTTGCCAGAAGAACAATGGGATCTCGGCCGAAATCGATGCCTCCCACATATCGTCGAAAGAACCCATGAACATGCGGCCGACCTTAACGTCGAAATCCGGAAGATGTTCCTTCCGCGCCAACCCCAGCGCGCTCGCGTCGCGATCAATATTGAGCCGGCGCGCGGCGAGAAGAGGATTGGCTTCCTCGGCGATCGCATAGAGCTGTTCAGACAGGTAGTCGAGCACCGACAGACTGACGTCGGGAGTGGTGTGTACCACCGTGTCCGGGGCCCGATGCAGCAGCTGATTGATGTGCGCGGCGAGCGAACCAGCCCGCTGGGTGAGGACCGCCAACCGGTCTTCGAGCAGCGTTTCTTCCACTTGCGCCCGCAAGACATCCTGCTGCAGACCCGTCCCAACTTCGTAGCGGCTTCGTGCAACACTAACGAATCGGTTCAGGAGCACGCGGCTCTGTTCCACTGTTTCGATCGACCGCTCCACGTGGTACAGGTCAAAGTACGCACGCTTCAAGTCGCTCATTACCCGGAGCCTCGCCGCGTCGTACATCCGGCCTGCGCGGTCGGCTTCCGCCTGAGCGATTTCCCCGCGCAATCCGAGCTTGCCAGGGAAAGGAAGGCGCTGGGTCACCATTGGCTCGACGAAACTCATGGGGTTCTCACCGAGAGAAGTACCGGGGAATGGACTGCCGGCATTCCAATATCCGAAGCTGACCCTCGGATTCGGCAGCGCACGTGCCTGCGATGGACGCGCCGATGCGGCCTCCCACCTTCGGCGGGCAGATTCAATCTCGGGGTTCTGCTCCAGGGCAATCTTCACAAGATCGTCGAGATCGTCGACCGTCGGCACAGACAGCTGGGCAAACAGCAGCAGCACTGCAAAGAAAACTGGCATAAGGATCTAACCTCACTTCTTAAGACAGAGAGAGTGTCGGAACGAAAGAGGGAGTGTGTGCCTCGGCTAGATCAGGAAAGCGCTATTCAGGAGAAAAACGGGTGGGGAAGTTGTAGCTATTACGTGTGGGACTTCCTCGTCGAGATCGAACGCAGGATTCCCTTCTGAGAAAGAATACGTGTCGGACGACGGGAAAACAGCGAGACCAATCGGAGCGCCGAAGCCAACGTTTTCCGGTAAGGTCGCGCTTCGGAGACATGAGGCGCAGCAGTCGTAACCGGCACTCCATGCAGGCGCTTCGGAGTCCCCCATTGGCATTGGACATTCGGGCATCCCCGGTGCCGCCATCACGCAGAGCGTTACGAATACGTTGACTCCCAGGAATCCCAGGAGCAGCGTTGCTGCGACGAGTTTGGAGAGGCTTCGCATTGCTCAAAAAATCATATCACGGGGACCCACAACGGCTGTCCCTTCCGGTTTGACGGAGAGTGCAACGAAAAGTCTTCTTACCACAATATCTACCACAGAACAGCCTGAACAAGAGGAAACACGGGCTATCACGAGACGACTAACTGATTGAACAGAAAGGACGAGCCATCATCTGATTGATTTTCAACACCACCGCCTTCAACCACTCGGCCATTCCTCCGTTGAAAATGTTAACACCGTAACGCCGCCGTTTTCTTGCACTTAATGAGAAACCGCAAATTCACTTATCGTATGGTTTCGCTTCAAGATGCGGTTTTTCCAGAATCGCCGACGCAGATTCGTCGAGCAACACCTGAGTGATGGTAGCCTACCTCGTGGGGTCGGAACCAACACGCAAGGCGGGGGGCGTTCGGCTGGACCCGTTTCCTGGGGACGGGTAACGTTGTTACGATTTCGTCACAAAGAATGGATGCTACTCGTTCTGCTGTCGCTGATCGTGTTTGGCAACAGTGTACGAGGCGACTTCGTCTGGGATGATGAAGTTCAGGTCGTCAAGAATCCGGCAATCCGCAGCCTCGCCGGTGTTCCCTCGGCGTTCGGTTCCGCTTTTTGGGATTTTGCCGTTTCCGCTGAAACTCAGACGAATTTCTACAGACCGGTTCAGACGGTGACATATGCCGTTGCTTACAGCATCGCGGGACTGGCTCCGTGGTCCTACCATCTGCTGAGTATCCTCTATCACATCATCGCCGTCCTCGTTTTGTGGCGAATCCTGATTGAACTCTCCTTTTCACGGCAGGCGTCTCTGCTGGCTGCCTCCGTGTTTGCTGCACATCCGGTGCACACCGAGGCGGTGGCGTGGATTGCCGGAGTGCCGGACGTCAGTGCGGGTGCCTTTTACTTCCTGGCAATGTGGTTGTACCTGCTCTACAGGAAACAGGAAAGACCGTGGTTACTATGGGGCTCCGCGTGTGTCTTCTTCCTTGCGCTGCTTGCCAAGGAAATGGCGGTTACTCTCCCCTGCGTATTACTCCTTACGAGGTCTCTCCGTTCGGGCGGTTCGCGGTTCTCCGGACGTGAAATTGTCCGTGAGATGGCACCTTATCTGGCGATGCTATTCGCCTATGCGTTTGTACGATTCCAGGTTCTAGGGAGCTTTGCCACCTCGCAGGTGGTGGAGGCGAGCTGGATGGACTGGATCTCGCTTGGCTTCCAAGTGGTTGCCGACTACCTGCGCTACGCGTTGGTCCCGTTTCCGCTCAGTGCTTACCATCTTATTCCTATTTCATTGAGCTTTAGAATCACAGAAGCGGTAACAGCTGTGCTCGTGCTGGGAACCGCGGGCTTCCTGTCCTGGCGATTCCGCCGGAAACTTCCGGAGTTACCGTCGATCCTTGCCGCCTTCGTCGTGACACTGATCCCGGTCCTTTATTTTAATGGAATCAGTGGCGCGTTCTTCGCAGAACGGTACCTTTACATCCCTACACTGGCGACCGCGTTTCTCGTGGCCTCACTCCTGGACCGTACACGACACAAATACCGGTTTTCACTCGCTTGGGCTGTGATCCTTTTACTTGTCTTCACATCAATCGTACGCACTGCGGCGTGGCAAAACAGCGAGAGTCTCTACCGAATTACGTTGGCAGCTAATGATCAAAACGCCCAGTTTCAAAGCAATCTGGGCGATATCGAACTGAGGAATGGAAATGACGTGGCAGCTCGTGCGCACTTCGAGACTGCGCTTCGATCAGTCGAACTTGGTCACTACTACTTCACTCCATATGAAGAGTATCGTGCTCTGATCGGCCTGGGCGCGCTGGCTGCCCGGACCCAGGAATATTCGGATGCCCGCCGATTATTGACACGGGCCCTGGAAGTAAACCCGGCTGGTGACTGGGCCTACTTGTATCTGGGCGGCGTGCAGTTGGAGGCGGACGGCAACTATGAAGGTGCGATCGACAACTTCGAAAAGGCCATCGAGTTGGGACCGCTCAATGAAGTCGCCCGCGACTACATGGGCATCGCTCTTCTCAACAGCGGGCGCTACGCGGATGCCATCCCCTACTTTCAGGAATCATTGGAAATCAACCCCAACTATGCAGATGCCCGTCTTCACCTTGAGATAGCGGAACGTGAATTGAGCCCGGAATGAGTGAATCCATGGAAATTATCGAAGAGATTGAGCGAAGAAAACGACACCTTGCGAGCTTGGTTTTCAAGACCACCCCCTACGACCGCTCGGCCATGCCTCCGCGGATAACTCTTGGCATCGAGTGGCCTGTAACAGAGGTATGGATAGCAGCGTTCGGAGCGCAACGGGATCGAATGCGAGGCGCGCCGCCCGAGGCAATGCTCTTTCATTCCGAGAAGGTGCAACGACGCAGACGGTCCCGTTCCGCCCGAACCCTTTGGGCCGATGGGGGTTGCCGGCGATCTCGTCGTTGCGAGCCGTCATCGATGTCAGAGCATCGATTTCCGTCTCGCGCCTCGACCTCACCGGCAAGACCCATCGGCGCTGCTGTCAATACCTCTGTTACAGGCCACTAGTGACCAACCGACCTGCCTGGCAACGATTTCGAACCTGCCGCTAGCTTTTTCCTATCGCGGATGTCTCTGTACCAATGATTCGACTCTGCGAATGATAATGTAGGTCAAGGTGTTTACTGATCGCGAGGGCTGTCTGAGAACACCGGACGGAGAATCCTTGTCGACGACCAAACCTTACGACGTCACCGTAATCGGCGCCGGACTGATCGGCCTCTCGACCGCAATGCATCTGCTCGACAGGCATCCGGACCTGAGAGTCTCGGTCATCGAGAAGGACCCGCACCCCGCGTCCCAACAATCCGGCCACAACAGCGGTGTTATTCACTCAGGGATCTATTACAAGCCGGGGTCGTTCAAGGCGCGGTTTTGCGTCGAAGGCCGCCGATCGATGACGCAGTTCTGCATCGATAACGAAATTCCGACGTGGACATGCGGCAAGCTGATCGTTGCGAAACGCGAAGAGGAGATCCCTCGACTGCAGACTCTTCTTGAGCGTGGAACGGCGAATAAGGTCGACAGGCTGGAACTCGTCGGACCGGAGCGGATCCAGGAAATTGAGCCTCATGTCCGTTCCATCAAAGCACTGTGGGCTCCCGGAACCGGAATTGTCGACTTTCGCAAAGTCGCCCGGGTTTATTTGGATAAGGTGCGACAGGGTGGGGGTGAGGCACATTTCAACACCCGTTTGACACGCGTCATGAAGCGCGGCGACGAAACGATACTCGAGACCGATGCGGGTCGGTTCAAGACACGGAACGTCGTCAACTGCGCGGGATTGCACTCCGACGTCGTGGCTCAAATGATGGGTGTTCGGCCGAATCTTAGAATCATCCCGTTTCGGGGCGAATATTACACGCTGGTCAAAGAAAAGGAATCCCTCGTCAAAGGCCTGATATACCCAGTTCCCGATCCGGCCTTCCCCTTTTTGGGAGTCCACTTCACACAGACGATGAAGGGCTTTGTGGAGGCGGGGCCGAACGCTGTGCTCGCGACGAAAAGAGAGGGTTACCGCAAGCGGGACATTTCACTTGTCGAATTGGCCGGCATTTTGGGTTACGCAGGATTCTGGCGACTGGCTTTTCGCGAATGGAAGATCGCCGCGTGGGAGATCAACAGATCGTTCAGGAAGAGCGTGTTCGTCAAAAGTCTTCAGCAACTGATACCCGCGGTGACATCGAGCGATCTGGGTCCGGGAGGTTCTGGCGTCCGGGCTCAGGCAGTGGCGCCCGATGGTTCGCTTCTGGATGACTTCCGTATCGAACAGACACCCAACGCAGTCCACGTACTCAACGCACCCTCTCCCGGGGCAACCTCCTCACTCGTCATCGGCCGCTACATAGTCGATCTGGCGGAACAGAGTTTCGCACTCCGTTAGCAGGCCGTGGGAGCGGACTGGCTCATGGTATTTGACTACTTCGCGCGGCCTTCGAAACCTGCGGCCAACACCGGGATCTTGTATAGCGTCAGGCCCATGTTCCGCTGTCCCTCCGGAACTTCATAGACCGTTCCGTCCGGGCCTACGGCACCGTGCGTATCGACATAGAGGGTTCTCTTTTGCGGTCCAGAGAACGTAAGCGAAATCGGAGGCCTGGGGATTGGAATCAGGCCCAGGTACTCTCCCTAGGGGCTCAAAACCTGAACGCCGGGATTCGTCGTGATGTAAAGACGGCCCGGAGCGCAGACTTCAATCAATCAGTGCCGTAATTTTGGCGTGCCTCTGATCGTGCACGATGATCGATGGGTCAAGAGATATTGGCTTGCGAGTCGTTCCATCGATGGGATTCTCTACTACTCAAAAAATGCAATCCATGGCAGCGAGGCGTCCTCTGTATATGAAGCGATCGTTCTCGCTAGCGGGTCCGGAGCAACGCGGCAGGTCCGCCTTCATGACAACAATTGACCCCTTCGCCCGGATTCCACTAAGCTTTGGCGAGATTCCATCTTTGCTGAAGAACGTGTTTAGCGGATTTCTGAATTTGCTGACCGCCAAGTAGGTCTCTTCCGAACGCAGTCAGCCGAACAACCGAACAGTGTTTGAGCTGAACAGTATCCACAGAGGACATTGAACCGCGGTGATCGCAGCGATTATTCACGCACGACTGGGGTCTAGCAGGCTTCCCGGAAAGGTACTTATGGATATTTACGGACAGCCGCTGTTGTGGCATGTGATCGAACGAGTGAAGGCTGCTCGGACTATCGACGAGGTGCTTGTCGCAACGACCCTCGAGCCGGGGGACGCCCCACTGCGGCGCTTTCTGGAACGGCAAGGAATGAAAATGTTTCTCGGCGAAGAGAACGACGTATTGGATCGGGTCTACAAGGCTGCTAGAAATATGGGAGCGGACGTGGTCGTAAGAATAACGCCAGATGATCCCTTCAAAGATCCGGAGATTATCGATCGCGCTGTGAGGATGTTGATCGAAACGTCTCCCCCGCCAGACTACGTTGCGAACTGCAGCTACGATGGGAGTATTCCGGTCTCATACCCAGAGGGTATCGATATAGAGGTTATGACCTTCGATTGTCTGGAAAGAACGTGGGAAAGAGCAGACCGGCCCTCAGAACGAGAATGTTTGACACCTTACGTTTTCAGGAATCCGGGTGAGTTCAAGATACTGGGTTTTGAGCATACGGAAAACCTTTCCCAACATCGTTGGACAATCGACTATGAGCGTGACCTGGACTTCGCCCGCGAGGTTTACAATCGGCTCTATCCCCGGAAACCTTTGTTTCTGATGAACGACATACTCGACCTCCTGAAGGCTGAACCCGAGCTTTCGAATATCAATGCTGGTGTCGAACGATACGAAGGATACTGGCGGGCAGTGGAATCGGATACATAGTGCCCTGATTCTCAGCAGTCCGGCGGTCTGGTTGCCACACCCGCCCTGTAAATGATCATTCCTGGCTCTCAGTTCTTGCCGAACAATCACCCCTCCCAAACCGACAAGAGGAGGTAATATCAGACAGTCACATGACTGAGTGGGAAGAGCACCTTACAATCAACATGGGTCCCAGCACGAGCAGGGATCGACGACTCCGCCATTCCCCGTAAGGGACGGCTATCACTTAAGGCACCACCAACGTAGCCACCGCAGGGGCGTCGGCGCGTGTGGCTAACTTGACGTATTTCAGCCTCTTAAGTAAGATTCGAACTGGCGAAGAGCAGTGCCTGTCTTCAATCGAGCAACGTGACTCACCCGACTGAACTCGGAGGCAAAATGACGAACGTCCAGCTGGATCCGACAAGTTTTACTACAGACCCGTGGGCATCGGCCCAACGGACCGATAAGTTCATCCCGATGGACTACCCGAGCCTGGGCGGGATGAAAGTAATGCTGATCGTTCCTGACGACCACTACCGTAAGAAACTAATGCCTCTGGGACCTGGCTATGTTGCAACTGCGATGCAGCGGTGCGACGTCGATGTCGTGCTCAAGGATTTTTCAGTCCACATGCATGACGACATTGAAATCGCTAAGGTGATTGTTGGAAGTGGCATCAAGATCTTCGCGATGGGAGCACTCTACCCAATGATTCGGGAGGTCGAAAGAATATGCAATATCATTCGCGCCGTAGTTCCCGATGCAACCATCATTCTTGGCGGCTCCTTGCCAAGTCCCATACCGGAGTTCGTTCTGAGACGAACCCGGGCCGATATCGCAACGATCGGAGAGGCTGAGATCACAATCGTCCATTTGATGGACGCAATCGCGGGCAATCGAAATATGGAAGATGTCCAGGGCATCGCCTATATCGCCGACGGCGAATTCATCGACAACGGAATTCCACTGCTGCCCCGGCAGGCTACTAGAGACGAGGTGGGATGGCCGGCTCTCGACTTATACCCAATAGAGTCATATTTGCACACCGGCAAGTTTCACCCGTTCAGGCAAGACGAACGGATCATGCCGATTGTGACAGGCCGCGGGTGCCCGTACGCCTGTAATTTCTGCTATCGAGCCAGCGCCTACCGGATACGGCCGTATGAGGACATCGTCGATGAAATGGAATACCTGGTCGACAAGTACCGACTAGACGGTTTCTATATGGTCGACGATCTGTTGATGCTGAGTCAGGAGAAAATAACGAATTTCTGCCAGGCCGTCATCGAACGCGGACTGAAGATCCGCTACAACTGCAACGGCCGGGTAAACACGGTTACCCCGGGGATCATCAAGCTACTTAAGGACTCCGGTCGCATTTCAGTGTTCTACGGCCTTGAATCCGGGAACAACGAGATTCTCCGAACAATGTCAAAGAAAACGACAACGGACCAAATCTACAGTGCGATCAGATTGACGCGCGAAGCCGGTATCTTTGCCGAATATGCGTTCATGTTTGGACAGCCGGGCGAAAACGAGGAAACGCTGAAAGATACAGTCCAAATGTTGAAGAAAATCTCGTACGGCGAGTTTCGATCGAACAAGATTTTCGGGTGCGTTCCGTTTCCCGGAACGGGATTGTTCGATTGGTGCAAAGAAACGGGGCGAATCAAAGACGACCAGGACTTCTACGATCGATACGTCAGCCAGGATTGGTCACTTGACCAAATTCCAATCAATATGACCGACTTGGACGACAATACAGTCAGGAAGATTTTCAGTGACGCGAATCGCGAACTGAGCGATTTCTTCATCAACGAAATCTCGGATCGATGGGTAGAAGCATTCGGTGGTGACGTCAGTCAACTTCGAAAAAACAATGGTTCCAAGACCCTCAGTCACATTCGGGAGCGGGTGGAGTCCAGCGCCAGCACCTTCGATACGAGTGGAAGAACTTAGCGACTATCGTCAGATTAAACCGATCGCCCACAACGCGTACACCACCACCATCGCAACAGTCCCGTTCACGAACGTCACGCCGCCGTATGACATCAGGGCCGCCTTGAGTGACATCCTTGAAAGCGAGGTGCAAACCCAAAAGTAACTCGAGTTCGGGAACTTGATGATGATGGACCCGGCCGCGCCGGCCAGCATCGTCGCCTCGGGGCTGAGACCCAGCGTGCCCATGATGGGAGAGACAACCGAAGCGGCCGTGATGACGCCCACCGTTGTCGAGCCCGTGATCACGTTACCGACGATACCGAGAACGAAAGGCAGGAAAATCGGAGCCAGCCCCGTGAAAGCAACAGCAGTGGCGATTGTTTCGACTGCCGGCGTTCCGCGAAGTATCTGACTGAGAGCGCCGCCCAGTCCCGTAACCATGATGATCATGGCCGAGGTCCGAAGCGCGTTCTCGACCCATTCGCCGGTGCGGGCCGCCGCCTGGTCCCGAGTGGTGTTCCGGTATGCCAGCAGGACGCCAATGCCGAGGGCCACGACGGGCCAGCCCAGATAGAGCATCACCATATTCACGATGTGCTCATCGGACAACATCAGTCGCGCCGCACTCTGTCCGGCGATCAGGACCAAGGGAATGAGGATCGGCGCGTAGGCCCGCCACGTTGAAGGCAATTCCGATTCTCGGCCCTGTTCTATGAACGATTGACCCACGAATTCTTCCGATGGTGGAGAGTCGATATGGGGTCCGACAACCAGGGCAAAAACCCACCCGGCCAACGAAGCGATCAAGGTGGCCAGTCCTCCGTAGACGATCACCGTCCCCAGATCAGCACCGACCAGCGCGGCAGCGGCCAATGGGCCCGGCGTGGGCGGAACCATCGCATGTGTCATCTGCATCGCGCCAACCAGGCCCGTGGCCATGACGCTCATATTCAGAGCGCTCCTGATCGCGGCGGAATGGACGAGGGGATTGAGAATCACGTAGCCGACGTCGGAAAAAATGGCCAGACCGATGATCCAGCCACTCATCGTCAGAGCCAGCGGCATGCGCTTTTCCCCCACCCAGCGGATCATCGAAGAAGTTATGCGCTCGATTCCACCCGTGTGTTTGAGCGCCTCCGCAATGATAGATCCGACCACAATGACAACCGCGATGCTTTCAATCGTGCCTCCAAACCCCTGCTCAAAAGCAGTGATGAACGCACCCCGATCGATGCCTGGCAGAAGGGCAAACAATACGATCGGTACCAGGAGCGCGATGAACACGTGCCATTTAAAGCGTGTGATCATCAAGAACAGGAGTGCGATCACAGCGATCAGGCCCCCGATGGCAACGATTGCACTCTCAGTAATCATTTTCGGTCTCCTCGAAAAGATATACTCCTGACACAGCGCGGCGGTCCCCGCGGGTAACATGGGGAAACACGATAGTCTCCGAAGCCGAATATTCCAATGTAAACCTACGTTGGGGGCCGGTCTGGCGACGATTTTCGCCGATCTGCGTCTAAATCATAAGGTCGACACGAACCCCGGCCCGCCCAATTCCTGTTCCGGTCCCGTGCTGAAGATATTGCGTCGTTTGGCTGGCCGATGTACGCTCTAGCAACAGCATCTAAGGAGATTTGCGGATGATTCCCAAACGATTGCTTACTCTCGCCGTTTTGATTGTGTGTGGTGTGGGTTTCGCCCTGGCTCAAGGCCCGAGGCGAAACGTCGGAGCAGATATTCCCCTCCCGCCGCTTCCGGAACGGGACGGAGCCCCAGATCTGGACGTTGATGATCGCTTCGCTCTCTCGATCGACATCGAGGTCGTTAATGTAGATGTCGTTGTAACCGACAGAAACGACAACCCGATCTCCGGATTGGAGAAACAAGACTTCCGCATCTTCGTGGACGACGAAGAACAGCTGGTTACGAACTTCAGCCCTACGGATACGCCGCTGACGGTCGTCATCGTGATTGAGTTCGGCGACACCTTCACCTACTACTACGACGATGTGATCGGCCCTTCAGCAGGATTCATTCAATCGCTCCGCGAAAACGATTGGGCGGCCATCATCAGTTACGACCTCCGGCCCCAGATCGTCACCGACTTCACGCAAAACCAGAACGAACTGTTTAACGGTCTGCGGAGCCTCCAGTTTCCGGGCTTCAGGGAAACGGCTCTTTACGACGCCGTCGGCTTCGCACTGGAGCGGATGGACAATATCGATGGAAAGAAGGCGATCTTCCTGTTGAGCAGCGGTATCGACACGTTCAGCAAACGAAACTACGGCGACATGCTTCGGCAGGCGGAGTCCTCCGACACGATGATCTACCCCGTGGGAATGGGTCAGTCTTTTTTCCTTTTTAACGAAGATCGCATGGGCAACATCGCCCGGATGCAGATGCTCCAGGCAAGAAACGCCCTTCAAACCCTGGCTCGGGTCACTGGCGGCACCGCCTTCTTCCCGCGTTTTGATGGGGAATACCCCGGCATCTACGAAACCGTGAGCATCCATCTGAGGAACCAGTACAGCCTGGGATTCGTGCCGAGAGATCTTGAGGAAGACAATGACCTACGAGAGATCCGGGTCGAAGTCAACGACATTGATGTGGATGGCGACGGAGACCTGGACGAGCTCAAAGTTCGCCACAAAAAAGGCTTCTACAATTCCGTCGGCGAGTAGCTGAATCGCCGTTTAGGCGCTCACCTTCGCTCCAGAATAAATTATGACTCGCCCGCCGACTGTCGCCGGCACCTTTTATCCCGAAGATCGGGATACTCTTCGAGAAACTCTCCGCGGCTTCACGACACCATCTGAAGAACGGCTCCGTGCACTGGGGGTTGTCGTCCCCCACGCAGGCTATGTTTATTCGGGACATGTCGCCGGAGCCGTCTACTCCAGCATTCAGCTGCCCAAGCGCTTCATCATCCTCTGCCCCAATCATACGGGGCTTGGCCGACCTCTGGCCGTAATGAGTGCGGGGGAATGGGAAACGCCCATCGGAAACGTCGCCCTCGACACGGACCTGGCGACACGGCTGATGGCCCTGGATCCGGACCTCGAAGAGGACGCTGAAGCCCATCGAAGAGAGCACGCTTTGGAAGTCCAGCTGCCGTTTCTTCAATTTCTGACACAGTCCGAGCTGCGATTCGTTCCGATCGCTGTCGGAACGTCCGACCTCAGCGTGTTCAAACGCCTTGGCAATGCCATGGCCGAGGTCATCGATGGGAACTCCGGGGAGATCCTGATCGTCGCCTCGAGCGACATGAACCACTACGAAGACGACCAAGCCACGCGACTCAAGGACAACAAGGCGATCGACCGCATGTTGGTACGCGATGCGGAGGGACTCTACAACGTCGTTCTCTCGGAAGGAATCTCCATGTGTGGATTTGGTCCGGCAACGGCGATGCTCGTCGCGGCTAATCGCCTGGGCGCATCCAATGCCGAGCTGGTCCGCTATGCAACTTCAGGGGACGCATTTGGGGATCGGGAGCGTGTGGTGGGGTATGCGGGGGTAGTCGTTTCCTGAGACCTATTGACCGCAAAGGCGCAAAGGCTTTTTCAACACGAAGACACGAAGGTAACGAAGCTTTTGGAGCTTTCGATCCTCACACCACCCTCTTAAGTCTTAACTGTCGTCACTTGTCATTGACGCCGGCCGCGGCCTGGACGATTTCCGCTGGGTTGTGTGTTGGAGGGGACTTCGTACGGGAGACCCGGATATCCGACGTAGACGTTCGGGAACCATGCCTCGGGATAGAGGGTTTCCTGGGTGCCCCGGGGACGAGAGGTGGAACCCACCTGGAAGACACGGGCGGCGCGCTCGCCGGAGGCTCGAAAGACGACAGCTTCCGTATTGACGTTTTCCATCGTGAGACCTCCAGAAAACACCTGGAGGATGACCCTGCCCTCTGAGAGTTCCAGTTCCGCTTCGCCTGGCGCCTCCGACACGAGGAAATCACCGACAGAAGACCGGACGCGAACAGCCCATGAGTTGGTCTGGATGCGGACTCTACCCTGCTCGAGGCGGATCGAGGGCAGGGCGTCCAGCGATTCCAGTCCAACGACGGCACTGGGTCCCATCGTCAATCGGATTCCAGGATCCACGTCGATCACAGCAAAAGACGCAGGCCCGGTCCGAAGCACATCGCCTTCCTCCAGGGACTCTCGAACAATCTGGCCATCGGAACTCCTACCGGTGATCTCAACCAGGTCGCCGCGCGCTACGATCCGGGCTCCGTCCTGAGCGTTGCCGGGGGCGTCACCTTGGATACTCTCCTGGCCCAGGGCCGGCAAGCCAAGCGAGAGCGAAAGTAGTGTGATAAGAATTCGGTTCACGTTTCAGTTGCCTGCCTCAATTTCTTCCTTCAATCGCATTGCCGTCGTGCGCGCATAGTTCACAACCCGCGTGTCGGCAGCGAGGCGTTCGAGCATCGGAATCAGTCGCCGCGCGTCTGCCAGTCGGTCCCTGGCAAGGTCTCTTTCGATCTGATCCAGCCTCTCCGGAATGCCCAAGCGATCGAACTGCAAGGCGGTCTCAATGTCCAGCAGGAGCATCTCCTGGGTGATCAAGCGATCGAAAAACGCAGCCAGTTCAGTGGCCTCACGCGCTGTGGCCAGGTAGAAGGCCGCTTCCCGGCTTCCCGCGGGTCCTTCCAGCGTCAGGGTTTTGAGTCCAACGCTCAATACCTCACGGCCGGAATCGTAGCTGTCCGCATCCGCCAGGTAGTCGGTTTCAGCCAGCAAATCAATAAACTTACCGGTTCCCGAGGCCGACAACTGCAACTCTACATCTACTGTATCGGCATCCGCGTACGTCAGCATGAAGGTCCCTTGACCCGAAGGGTCGAGTTGGATGCACTGCACCTCACCTGTACCACCCAGGCCATCCCGGCAAAAGTTGAAACTGGTGAAGTTGCTCTGGGGGAAGAGCGCCAGAAGCGAGAAGAGAATCAGATTAGTCACCGCTTGCGGTCGCCTCCTCAAAACGGTAGCTCTGCGCATGGCAAATTGCCACGGCCAGCGCGTCGGAAGCATCATGCGGTTCCGGAACTTCGGCTAATCGTAGCAAGGATCGCACCATCTGCTGCACCTGCGCCTTCTCGGCTCTGCCGTAACCCGTCACGGCAGACTTCACCTGGAGGGCGGAATACTCGTAAACCGGAACTCCCGCCTGCGCTGCGGCGAATATCGACACGCCTCTGACGTGGCCGAGTTTGAGGGCACTCTGGGCATTGGCCGCATGAAAGACGCTTTCGAACGCGGCCACATCAGGCGTGTGGTCTCTAATGATTTCCCGGAGACCGGCATGAATTGATTGCAGGCGGATAGCCAGAGGATCGGCTGTCTTGGTCCGAATCGCGCCGCAATCAACATAGCGATAGCGATCGGTCCCGGTTTCAATCACACCGTATCCGGTCACCCTGGAACCGCAATCTACTCCAAGAATCCGCATAAAAACGGGCTCAATACGGGCCTGATTGGGCCAATAACGGGGCTCGCAACGGATCGCGACCGCAGCTACGTAACGTCAGCGAGTTCCGATTCTTCGATGTCGAAGTTTGCGTACACGTTCTGGACGTCCTCGTGGTCGTCGAGCGCGTCCATTAGCTTAATCATCTGCTGGGCAGGTTTGCCCTCTAGCTTGATGTAGTTCTGAGGGATCATGGAGAGTTCCGCCGTCCCGGGCTCGATACCCTTTTCTTTGAGCTCTCCAAGCACCGCATGGAACGATTCGGGTTCGGTCAGAATCTCGTACTGATCTTCCTGAGCAGCGAAGTCTTCTGCACCGGCCTCAATCGCGGCATTCATTGCTGTGTCTTCGTCCAGGTCTGCTGCCGGCACCAGGATGTAGCCACGTTTGGTGAACATCCACGCGACACAGCCGTTCTCGCCCAGTTTGCCGCCGTTTTTGCTCAAGACATAACGCAGTTCACCCACAGTCCGGTTCCGATTATCAGTCAGCACCTCGACCATTAACGCCACCCCTCCGGGGCCATAACCTTCGTAAATGATCTCTTCGATCGCGGTGCCTTCGAGTTCACCCGTCCCCTTCAGGATGGCGCGCTTGATGTTGTCCGCCGGCATGTTCAGCGCTTTCGCGTCGCTGACAGCCTTACGTAGCCTCGGGTTGGCTTCAGCATCGCCACCTCCGAGCCGCGCGGCGATCGTAATTTCCTTGATCGCTTTCGTGAAGGATCTGCCGCGCTTCGCGTCGGTTGCGGCTTTCTTGTGTTTGATACTGTGCCACTTGGAATGACCCGACATAGTGACTCCTTAGGCTGATTTCGATATCAGTTTAGCACAGGGGGATTCGGAGAAAAGGGAGGCTTATCTTCTGTGGTTGTTGGGGGTTATAGACCGGACAGGCCCGTCATCTACGGGCCCGTCCGGGAGGCTCCATCTACTGCTGGGGAGGGGCCGGATCCGCAGAATCCACAGAGCCGGCGCCGGCTTCGTCCTCGATTTCCTCGCCGAAGGTCAGAGTGACGTCTGAGGCGAATTGCTTGTAGTTTTCATACCGGATGACCTGTCGGATCTTTTTGGGACCGCTGGAAAAATTCAAGGTGTCGACGGCTCGGGTATACGTCGGGAACCAATAGTCGTCGATTTGTTCCCGGTAGGTTTCGAAACGCGGAAACAGGTTCTCCTGGCCGTTCTCCGTGATGTCGGGTACGGCCTTTCCAAAAGTCTTTACGATCTGCAGGTCGAGATCATCCACCCAGATCTGGCCTTCGAAATAACGCTCGCCCTCTTCGAGCACTTTCGGACCGACATGGAAAACGTAGGTGTCGATCTCGTCGATCAGTTCCTTGCCAAGATACTCGACATCGTAGAGATTCAAGTCTTCCGTCGTAAGAACGAACGGTTGGATGTCGCGAATATCGTCCAGATCCTGCGGCGTGAGCTGAATGCCCTCGAGCGTACTCTGAGGTGCAAAGACGACCTTCTCGGTCCGCGAGAGACCGTCGGGCTCGAAGAGAATGTCGCTGATCATATGGTATTCGCCGATAACGCGGTCACGCGCATTCAATTCCTGGACGGTGACATCCTGGCGATAGGTGTAATTGCCACGGGCCAGTCTGAACTCCGACTCCATACTGGCAAACTGGCTGATAATTTCCTCTACGGCAATGGGGGGTTGTTCTTCCCGTATTCCGCCATCCTGGGAGCGGGTAGGGATGGAAACGAGAACTGGAATGAGCATCAGGCTGAAAGCAATGGACGTTAACCGTCGTGAGAACACTATTTGGGACATCATCTGCGGCATCTCGACTCCATTTCGTGGTGTTCAGAGCGTCTTAAGCTTCAACCCCAACTCCGTGTGGAGCGGGGAGTTGATTTAGAGCGTCAAACCAAATACGCTAAACCGTTTAGACGGCCAACGCGCGCACACGTTTAACCGGAAGTTTATGGGACACCTGTCCCTAAAGGCCAGCGATTTCATTCCCGTATCACTGCAGACTTAATGAAAGTACCCTTTTTCGATCTCAAACGACAGACGTCGCGCATTCGCGCCGAACTGGATTCGGCCCTACTGGAGGTCATTGATTCCCAACAGTTTATCTTAGGGCCCGCCGTCGAGCAGGCGGAAACCGCCGTCTCAGAAAAACTTTCGGCCCAGCAGGCCGTCGGTGTCGCGAACGGTTCGGATGCTCTGATGCTGGCACTGATGGCCGCGGAGATCGGCCCCGGATCGGAAGTGATCGTTCCTGCATTCAGTTTTTTTTCGACGGCCTCTTCCCCAGTGCGGCTCGGAGCGCGAGTCGTCTTTGCGGACATCGACTTTCAGACCTTTCAGATCGATCCCGATGAAATCCGGCGAAAGATCACCCCCAGCACCCGCGCCGTGATCGTAAGCCACCTTTTCGGCGACTGCGCCGACATGCTCCGAATCCAGGCCATCGCGGCGGACCATGGTGTCCTCATCATCGAAGACGTCGCACAGGCATTCGGTGCGAAACTTCGTGGGCGAGCGGCGGGGACGATGGGCTTCTGTGGGTGTCTCTCGTTCTATCCGACCAAGAACCTGGCAGCGATCGGGGATGCCGGCATGGTGGTGACGCATGACTCGCAGACAGCAGACCGCTTGCGCCTGCTCCGGGCGCATGGACTCGAGAACGAGCACGAACACAACGTGCTGGGCATCAACAGCCGGCTGGATTCCCTCCAGGCCGCCGCGATATCGGTCCGACTGCCCTACGTGGACGAATGGAACGAGCGGAGGCGCCAGATCGCCGGGCGCTATCTGGCAGGTCTGGAAGGAGCGGTTACGCTGCCAACGCCCGCCCCACACAACAAAGCCGTATACAATCAGTTTGTGATTCGGACATCCGAAAGGGACGCGCTCAAAGAGTATCTGTCCGGCCACGGCGTCGGAACCGCGATCTACTATTCCATCCCCCTGCATCTCCAACGGGGCCTGGGCGCCGTGTGCGGTTCTCCCGGCGACTTCCCGCGCGCGGAAGAAACGGCCCGCACATGTCTGGCTTTGCCAATTTTCCCGGAACTGGAAGAAGCCGAGATCGACTATGTCATCGAAAAGATTCGGGAGTTTTTTGAATGATCAGGGACACGCTCATCGCGAAGATCGAATCTCATGATGCCGTTGTCGGCGTCATCGGTCTGGGTTATGTCGGTCTCCCGTTAGTACTCCGCTTTGGAGAGGTCGGTTTCCCTGTCATCGGGTTTGATGTCGATCCAGAGAAGATCAGCCAACTCAACGAGGGCCAATCGTACATTGGGCACGTCGCAGCCTCTCGCGTGGCGGAGCTTCGAAATAATGCCCGCTTCGAAGCGACCTCGGATTTCTCGAACCTTGCCGAAGCCGACTGCATCATCATCTGCGTGCCTACACCGCTGAACGACAACCGCGAACCCGACATGCAGTACGTCGAGAGCACGGCTGATGCCGTGAGCAAGACGCTCCACGAGGGTCAACTCATTGTCCTTGAAAGCACGACGTATCCGGGAACAACGAGAGAGGTTTTACTCGAACGCTTTGGGAAATCGGGGCTTCAAGCGGGCGAAAACTACTTTCTCGCCTACTCTCCTGAACGCGAAGACCCGGGCAACGCGCAGTTCTCAACACAGACGATTCCCAAGGTGATCGGCGGGACGACCGACAACTGCCTGTCGGTTGCCAAGGCACTCTACGGACAGGTCATCGACGAACTCGTGCCCGTGTCTTCGACGGACACCGCGGAGTTGGTCAAGCTGCTCGAAAACATCTACCGCTCGGTCAACATCGCGCTGGTCAACGAGTTAAAACTACTCTGCGACCGGATGGACATCGACATCTGGGAGGTCATCGAGGCCGCCAAGACGAAGCCGTTTGGATTTACGCCGTTCTACCCCGGCCCCGGCCTGGGCGGACACTGCATCCCGATCGATCCTTTTTATCTTGCCTGGAAAGCCCGTGAGCACGGGTTTGCGACACGCTTTATAGAGCTGGCTGGCGAAGTCAACACGGCCATACCACGGTTTGTTGTAGAAAAGACCGCATGGGGATTGAACGACCACGGCAAGTCGATCCGCGGGGCGAAGATCCTGATTCTCGGTGTCGCCTACAAGAAAGACGTCGACGACACGCGCGAGTCGCCCGCCATGGAAATCATGAGCCTGTTGAAAGAGAAAGGCGCAGAACTCCTCTACCACGATCCATTTGTGCCGGTACTCCATAAGATGCGGCACTACGACTTTTCGGATCTGTCTTCTGCGGACTTAACCGCAGATCTTCTGGAAAAACAGGATGCCGTTGTGATAGCGACTGATCATACGCAGATCGACTATTCGTGGATTGTAGAATGCTCAGGTTTGGTCGTGGACACTCGGAATGCGACTCGAGATTTGAGTCAAGGGCGCGAAAAGATCGTTCGGGCTTGATTCAGCTAACTACCGCCAGTCCGGTGAACACATCCGCACTCGACACCACGCGGGGGAAATCAAGGATGGTCTGGGCGGAGAGGGGGACAGAAAACAGCAGAGCGGCTGTAAGCAGATGCAGGACTACAACTGCAACTTTAGCCGATAGAAATCTCATGCGTGTGCGTGTCCCCGAGCTAAATAAAACGAGATGCTTAACTTATCCTGAGGCCGGGGGCTTGTAAAGAGGTTTACTTGAGAGTGTGCGTTGGAAGTCAGCGGGTTGTGCGGCATCGACCAGAAAAAAGGCGTGAAAGGGCGGTGAGATTCCCGTCTGCTATGTCGTTACAGGAAATCGGATGCCCAGCCCAGACTACTCTAATCGTCTTCGATAAGTTTTCGAATCTGGTGGTTGTTTCCGCCAGAGATATACAGGTTGTTACCGTCACCCCAAATGGTTTGTGGTGTGTTGAAACGAGCCGCGCTTCCGGTATCGTTGACAAAGCCAGAGTTGCCGGCCGATCCGGCCGGAGTCGTGACGGCAGCGCTGGAAATCACGACCCTCCGGATCGTGTGGTTGCTTAATTCAACGACCCACAAGTTGGTTCCGTCACCCCAGACAGAATGCGGGAAACTGAACTTGGCCCCGGTCCCCGTGCCATTGTCCGTTCCGGACGTTCCCGATACTCCTGCAAACGTTGTGACTGCTTGATTGGAAATGACAATCTTGCGGATCGTATAATTTCCGCCTTCCGCCACGTACAGGTTCACGTCATCACCCCAGATACCTAGCGGGAGATTGAAACGAGCCGAAGTACCACTGGCATCGGTCGATCCACTTGTTCCTGCCAGACCCGCGAAAGTCGTCACCACTCCAGAAGAAACAACAATCTTTCGGATTGCGTGATTGTCCTTGTCGGCGACATACAGCGTCGCCGCATCGCCCCAGAGGGCGTGAGGAGAATTGAACCGTGCTGACGCACCGGTCGCGTCGGTTGTCCCGGAGGATCCCCCGCTGCCGGCCAGCGTGGTCACGACTCCTGTCGCGATCACGATCTTGCGGATCGTATGACTACCGGTATCGGCCAAATAGAGATTGCCCAGGCCGTCGCCCCACAGGCCTTCGGGAAAACTGAACCGCGCCGCTGAACCCGTGCCATCGGTCGTTCCAGAACTACCTGCCGTTCCAGCCAGAGTCGTCACAACCCCACTCGACAACACCACCTTCCTGATCGTGTGGTTGTTCGTGTCGGAAACGTAAAGGTTTCCGGCTCCGTCACCCCAGGTTCCACCCGGGAAATTGAACCGGGCCTTGTCTCCCGTCTCATCCGTTGTGCCACTCTTCGGATTCGGACTTCCGGCCAGCGTCGAGAAGGACACGCCCGGGAGACCGGTCTTCCGGATCGAATGGTTCAGCTCATCGGAAGCGAACAGGGTCTGGTTTGCTATGAATACGAATCCGGGTTGGTTGAACCGCACGATACTGGCGTTTCCATCGACGAAGCCGCTGCTTCCGGCAGAACCGCCAAAGGTCGACACTACTTGGCTTGAGATCACGATCTTTCGAATCGTATGGTTGAGCCGGTCGCCGACATACAGATTGGTCGTGCCTTCCTTAGCAACACCCACGGGACCGTTGAATAGCGCCGACGTGCCTGTAGCGTCGGTGGAACCGGAGAGACCAGAGGTGCTCCCGGCAAAGGTCGTCACGATGTGTGTTCCCGCGGTCGTGACTTTTCGGATCGCGTTGTTGCCCGAGTCCGCCACATAGAGGAGGCCGCTGATTTCCGTGAGACCCTTGGGCGTATTGAACTTTGCGCTGTTATCCGACGCGTCTACGAATCCTGCGGTTCCGGCCACGCCCACCGGGGTCGTCACGACAGCGGATGAGAGGACGACCTCCCGGATCGTGTGATTGCCGCTATCGGTAACGTAGAGGGCGGAAGGAGAACCACCGCAGCAGGAAATCCCAAACGGGAGGTTGAATCGTGCCGCCGAACCCGTGCCATCAGCTGTCCCGCTGATACCGGCCGATCCGGCGTGCGTGGTTACGACTCCAGTCGAAATCACGATTTTCCGGATCGTATGGTTGTTGTGATCCGCTACGAACAGGTTTCCGGAACCGTCTCCCACGATTCCCACCGGGCCATTGAATCGCGCAACGGAGCCGGTTCCATCAGTCGACCCACTCACGCCCGGGGAACCGGCCAGCGTCGTCACGACACCACTCGAGATTACGATCTTCCGGATCGTATGGTTCACGAAATCGGAAACAAAGAGATTCGTGCCGTCCGACCAGGATCCGTTGGGCCTGTTAAACGCTGCGGCAGATCCCGTCCCGTCTTCCGACCCGAAACCCTGGCTTCCGGCGAGCGAGGCAGCCTCCAGATCAAAGGATCCCGAGCCCGTGATGTCACCGGAGTTGATCGTGAAGTTCGATGTGTTGCTCGTTCCCCCCGAGGTGGTCACCGTGATCGTTCGCGTTCCAGGCGCTCCGCTCAGAATCAATGCCGCCGTAATCTGTGTTGTGCTATCAACTGTGAAACCAGAAACAAGGGCGCCTGTTCCACTGATATTGACCGCCGTCCCGGAGAAATTCGTTCCGCTGATCGTAACAGGGACCGTGGCGCCCTGGGTGCCGGAGCTCGGCATGAGGCCCGTGATCGTGGGTGCCGCGAGCACTACAGTGAAAGTTTGCGATCCACTCGTTCCGGCGCCGGTTGTCACGGTAACCGTTCGACCGCTGAGGGCAGCGCTGCTGCCGAGGGTGAACGTCGCGGTCAGAGATGTGGTACTCGAAACGCTGACGGCCGATACGGCCACGTCGGACCCAGACACAGCAACGTTTGTAGCACCGGTAACAAAACCTGTTCCTGTCAGTGTGACGGCCACGGCCGCTCCCTGTGCCCCTGTGTTCGGGCTGACAGTGGTCAGCGTTGGAGTAGCGGTTACGATCACGGTCCTCGTAACAGCCGAAATCTGCGTACTCGGATTCGCTTTCTCGAAGATAAACCCGTTCGGAAGCGTGTTAATGCCCTCACGAACAGCTGCCTGCGGTGAGGGAGTCAGGGCGCCGGTGCCACTACGGAGGCCGGAATTGTCGACCCAGCCTGATAAGGAAGTCACTTCCAGGGTGGATATCCGCATTCGGCGGATCACATGGTTGCGGTCATCGACGATATAGAGGTACGTTGCGTCGCCGAAGATTGCATTGGGGAAGTCAAACCTTGCCGCAGTTCCCACGCCGTCAGCAAAATCCGCGGTTCCCTTCAGGCCGGCAAGCGTCGTCACCGCTCCCGTCGAAACGACCACCTTCCGGATGGCATCGTTGCCCACCTCGGACACATACAGGTTCCCCAGACCGTCGAGCCAGAGACCTCTCGGTCGATTCAACCCTGCGGCGGCACCCGTTCCATCAGCGGTCCCCGATGATGCCGATCCGGCAAGCGTCGTCACCGCTCCGGTCGCGATCACGATCTTCCGTATCGAAGCATTGGTATCTTCGCCCACATACAGGTTGCCGAGATCATCGCCGGTAACACCCCACGGTTCGTGGAAGCGGGCCGCCGCGCCCGTGTCGTCAACCAACCCAGTCGCGCCGAAGGTACCGGCCAGTGTAGAGACTTCGCCCGTTGAGATCACGATTTTCCTGATGACGTGGTTGGCGGCATCGGCCACATACAGGTTGCCAGTGGTGTCGCCCCAGAGGCCGCCCAATTCGCCGAATCGAGCAACGGTCCCTGTGCCGTTGACCATCCCCGATGTCCCTTTCAGACCGGCAATCGTTGTGACCACGCCGGTCGCGATGACGACCTTCCGGATTGCGAAGTTGTTCCGCTCCGCAACGTACAGGTTGCCCCCACCGTCGCCCCAGATACCGGCCGTTTCGTTGAACTGGGCCGCCGTACCCGTTCCGTCTGCGGTCCCGCTGGTTCCCCCGGCCAGCGTCGTTACTCGGCCCGTGGACAGAGAAATCTGACGCACACTGTCGTTGCCGCGTTCGGTCACGTACAGGTTCGTACTGTCGCTCCAGATCCCGTGCGGACGGTTGTACTGCGGAACGTCCGGTGAAACACCAACCCAGAAGTCGGATTCGGTTGTCGAAACTGCGTTGTTGATGTCGACGTAGCGGAACTGGATCGCACCCGTCGAGAAGAGGACGATCTGGAAGGTGCTGAGGCCTCCAAGGGAACTCTGTCCGAAGAGTCCCATCTTCTCATACGTGATCAGTAGTGTCCCAACGTTAGTTGAATAGATTCAGTTGTTTGGAGTTCTCCGAGTCTGAATCTTGATAGTCGAGGGCGGAAAGGGCCTTTAAAAGGGGCGTTTTTTCGAAAACGGTGACGCTGACGATCTGGAGAATTCGGTAGAGACTGGCGTTGACATTGAGCCGTTTTTTCACGATGGCAACAAGCAAATAGACCGAGATGGCGGTCCAGATTTGAGTCTTCAGCGCATTGGGGGTTGTGCCGTAGAACGCCTTGATGCGTAGGTGCTGTTTGATCCACTTGAAGAACAGTTCGACCTGCCAGCGGCAGCGATAGAGTTGGGCAATGGTCGCCGCTGGCAGCGCGAAATTGTTGGTCAGGAAGACGAGGTACTTGTTGTGCTCTCGATCGAGAAAGCGAATGCGGCGGAGTTTTTCTGGATAGCGCTTGCGAGAGTAAAAGCCGCGTAGGCTGATGATCTGATCGCTGAGGACTCCGGTGGACTTGTCCACATCGAGTGAATAAAGACGATTGAAGACGAAATTCTTTTTCGCGCGTGTCACGAAGAACGCCGCCGCGACACTGATTTTGTACAGGCGCCGGAAATCCAGATAACCGCGATCCATGATGTAGAAGGCTCCGGGCTCGAAGGCGAGTTGATCCAGAAGATGGAGGTCGTGAACTTTGCCGTGTGTAATCAGGATAAAGGAAGGAATATTGCCGCGCAGATCCAGAACCGTGTGCAGTTTGACAGCTCCCTTGTGCTTGCGGAAGCGTGCCCACGGGAACAGGGAAAGACACAGATCGATCGTTGTGGCATCGAGTGCGTAAACCGTCTGCTTGAGGTCGACACCGAAACTGTCGCCAACATAGAGCTCGCGAGCCATGGAGATCAGCGTCTGGGCGAAGTCGGCATAGATACGCCAATCGCGCACCTGATTCGCATTCGCAAGGGTGTTGCGGGAGACGCGGCTGCGAATGCCCATGTGATAAAGCTTCGTGCCAGCCGAACGCAGACAGGCTTCGATATCGCGCAGACTCTCCCGGTAGGTCAATTGCGCGAACGCCATGCACAGAAACTGATCCCAGCAGGAAAAACGTTGGAGTTTGTAGTTGCCACGGTAGCGATCGACGCATCGACGAAAGTCTTGACGGGGAAGAAAGTCCATCAGCTGAGAGAAGATCGTCTTGCCGGAATTCATAGGCCGCCTCCTGCCGCAAAGTCGCGGAAGGATGCCGCCAGTACGCAATCAAATTCAAATCGATTTTGGCTCTCAGCCGATCTAACATGACCATTCTCAATAACCTATGGGCGACGCCCATCTAAACGTTGGGACACTACTGATACGTGATGACAAAGGCCTGGGTACCACCGACGGTGACCGCGTTCGTAAATACGCTGCTCCCGGAAGCCAGAACAAAGTCCGTAGCCAAGGCGGAAATCCGTGCTCTCTGTAAAAAGGTAGATTCACTAAAGTTGAACGTGCTGTCTCCGCTGCCAAACGTCAGGTTGCCGTTGATGTTGACGTAAAGGGATGTGTGGTTCGTCCCGAAGAACGGGAATGAGAATGGTAAGACGGGTGTCGTCGCCGAACCAACCAATTGTGACCCGTCGTCGGTCGATCCTCCAAAAGTCACGGCTGTGCCCGAAGTCTGCTGGGCGACGGTCTCGGGCACGGACACTCCGGACGGCACGAAGTTGAGAACCTCGCCGTTCAGCAGGGATGGAGCGCGTGGTCCGGCCACGGTAAGCGTCGTTGAACCCACCGCAGTTCCAGTGAGTGTCCCGGTAGCCGTAAGGCTCCCACTTGAAAACTCTAGACTCGATCCAACGCTTGCAATACCGGTTGCCGCTGTGCTCGTACCGATCTCGAGTTCTGAACTTTGAGTATCGCTCGTCCGGGTCACGGTAAACGCCGCCGAGCCTCCCTGCGGGATCGTAATCGTGCCGGACGGCGACACACTGATCGTGCCGAAAGCACTCACCACAACCAGGGGGCCCGAGACTGTTGAAACTCCAGAAGCCGAAGCGCTGATGGTAGTCGTTCCGGCAACGAGGCCACGAAGGGTCGCCGTCGTTGAAAGGCTCCCTGCAGGAATCTGCACCGTCGTCGAACTCACCGTGGACCCGCCCACCAGGAAACCGGCATTGGTCGGAGTGCTGGAAGTCAGGGTCACCGTCGTTGCACCGGTCTGAACGTTGTTGATGCTGACGCTGACTACAGAGTCTGTGTTGACAAGGATGGTCCCGAATCCGGCCAGGAACAGATTGTCGGGATCGCTGCCCGTCGTAAAGGAGAATGTATCGGAGCCACCCCCGCCGCCGGAGGAGGCGGGATTGGTGGCGGTGAGGGTATGGGAGCCGTCGTCGTTCCCACCAGCGGGAACAATATACGTGAGGGTCGTCGATGAAACCCGCGTCACGGAAAGGGCACGATCATCCAACAGCAGTTCGGTCTCGGGTATGAATCCGCTACCGGTCACCGTCACCGTGTCGCCCTCGTCCACCGTGTCCGGATCCGTGATGGACGAGATGATGGGTGCCGGATTGGGTTGTTCTAAGGCGGTGTACTCCAGTGAATTCGACTCTGAGGTTCCCGGATTCTGCACCGTAACCGAATGCGTCCCGGCCGCAAGCGCGGGCAGTGTCCCACTCAACGAACTGCTCGAGTTGAACCGCGTTGATATCGATCTCCCGTTGACCAGGATCGTTGCGCCGTCGACAAAGTCGTCTCCACCCAGCGTTGTTGCATGGATCGGGGCGGAGATGGAATTCGCCCTTTCCCAAGCGGTAGCGTCAGGCGATACGCTCGAACACAGGCCGTCCGAGTGCGGTCATTGTGTTCAGGACTTTTTGGCCGAGTTGGATCTCCGTGATCTGCCTGGAGAAGCTGCGGGATTGGAGTCTGCGGCCGATGACACCCTTCCAACGGCCGATCTGCGTTTCTATCCGGCTGCGCCGGTTGTACCCTGTGGCCACTTGCCAGGCCATGCGGCCGTTGCTGCGGATCTGAGCAATATGGCGATCCCGAACGGTTGGATCCCGCGCCGATTGCGGTCGGATCGCTGCGTTCTTTGGCGGCGGTATAACCACATCCAGGGTCTCCCCATACCGTTCCCTCAGCAGATCTCGTGTAGACGCTCCATCATAGGCGCCGTCAGCCAGAAAGCCCGCGACCGGGGCATCGAGTTGATCCAGGAGCCCGGGTAATGCAGTGCTGTCTCCAACGTCATCGTGAGTCAGATTGGCGCAAACAATCGCACCGCTGGCCAGGTCCAGTCCGAGGTGGAGTTTGCGCCAGCGGCGGCGTATTCCCTTGATTTTATGCTTCTGCGCGAGCCATTCCCCTTCGCCGAAGATCTTGAGGCCGGTACTGTCCACCACCAGATGGACAGGCACAGATCCGGCTTGCATCATCACCTGAGCGATGCTCAAGCCGTTTGCACGACGCGACAGTGTGGAGAAGTCCGGCACCCGTATATCCAGCCCCATGAGCGTGCCGATGGATCCCATAAGTCCCTGCGTTTGCCGCAACCCAAGCCGATACGCCGTGCGCAGCGTCAGGCATGTCTCGATCGCCAGATCCGAGTATCTCCGCTGGCCACCCCGTGACGTGCGGCGCGGCGCGCTCCACACACTTTGAGCCTCCTCACTGACCCAGATCCTCAGATCACCCCGCTGGCGCAGGCTCTCGTTATATTCCGCCCAGTTGATCACCCGATACTGCGCCTTATCAAACTTGTGCCGTCGGGCTGCGTTGAACTTATGTGGCATCTAAGTTATCCCCGGTGTTGAAAAACACGATGATAAGGCATCCTTCGGGATGATCCATGCAACAAGGTTATCGACGAGCAGGAGTTCATGTGGCTGCGCGCGTTCGCCGACCACGCCGCTGCCGCTATAGCGAATGCGCGGGCCTTCGATGAAATCGAACAACTCAGGAAAAAGGTTGAGCTCGAGAACGAATACCTGCAGGAGGAAGTTCGAACCGCTCACGCCTTTAATGGCATCGTCGGTGAAAGCGAAACGCTCGGGAAAGTCCTCAACCAGGTTGGCCTGGTCGCGCCTACCGATAGTACGGTCCTGATTTCAGGTGAGTCCGGAACGGGCAAGGAACTGATCGCTCGAGCCATTCACGAGCGAAGCCGCCGAAATCAGCGCCCCATGGTCAAGGTCAATTGCGCGGCGATCCCGAAGGAATTATTCGAAAGCGAGTTCTTCGGACATACCAAGGGTGCCTTTACCGGCGCGGTCAGGAATCGGGTTGGACGCTTCCAATTGGCCCACCAGGCGACCTTGTTTCTCGATGAGGTCTCCGAGATTCCTCCCGATCTTCAGAGCAAGTTACTTCGGGTGTTGCAGGAAGGCACCTTCGAGCGTGTCGGAGATGGGGAAACCCACACAGTGAACGTGCGCGTCATCGCAGCGACGAATCGGTCTCTGGAAGAATATGTGAAAGCCGGCCGGTTTCGAGAAGACCTGTACTATCGACTCAATGTATTTCCGATCACTGTCTCACCTCTCAGAGAGCGCTTGGAGGACATACCTGCACTTGCGATGGACTGTATCGAGAAGGTTTGCCGACGTATGGGTGTGCCGCCCCCCAGGCTCAAGCGAGTCCAGATACAGGCGCTTCAGAGCTACGAATGGCCGGGCAACGTGCGAGAGCTCCAAAACGTGATCGAGCGCGCGGTCATCACGGCTCGGGGGGCAGCTCTGAACCTGGACGTACCGGAACCCGGAGAGCCCCCAGCTCCAGACGAGACCAGTGGATCCCAGGCGCAAACTAGCATTCTCACCTATGCGCAGTTGAAGAACCTGGAACACGGCAACCTGATTGCTGCGCTCGAGAAAACCGACTGGAGAATTGCGGGTCCGGAGGGTACGGCCGAATTACTCGGCGTTAACGCCTCAACATTGCGTTCCCGCCTCAAGGCGATGGGCATCAAGCTGGGACGACGCCCTCTTTAGCAGGCTGCTGAAAAACTTCCGTTTTTCGGCAACCTGCTGTGCGGCATAGGATGTGATGCCATTTTCGATGGCTTTAAGCCGTTGAAAATGTAAGCCATGCGAGAATCACACTTCTCGGATGGCGTTGCTGGAAAAGTCATGGATGGCTTTTTCAGCATCCTGCTAGGATCGATCGAGATCGCGTTCGTCGCGGTAAGAAGACAACACGATGGCAGACGATAACACCTCGTCACTCGACGAAACGTACATGCGGCAGTGTATCGATATCGGACATGGGGCGGCCCTGAAGGGCGAATCCCCGGTGGGGGCCATCGTCTTCGGTGAGGGCCGGGTAATCGCCGAAGCTTCCGAAGCAACACAATCCTCTATGGATGTCACAGCTCACGCTGAAGTCCTCGCTATCCGCAAAGCCGTGCAAGCCACAGGTTCCGTTGACTTGCACGAATATACGTTGTTTACCAATGTGGAGCCCTGCATTTTGTGCTCCTACGCGATCCGACGCACAGGGATAGGGCGCGTGGTGATCGGTGCGCCGACCGAAGCCTTGGGCGGTGTCAGCTCCAACCATCCGATCCTTGTCGAAACAGACATTCCGGGGTTCGGAGCTCCGCCGAAAATCACACAAGGAGTCTTGCTGGAAGAGTGCGTCGCCTTAGTGAAGGAGCGTGGCTCCTCCTTTCTATCTGGACCCGGCTCTGCTGATTAGAAATCTTCAACGATCCTGGACCCGACATCCGACCTCAGGCGATCAAGATGGGACACAGCACACACAGTACGAGGACTGCACAGCATAGTGACCTGTACCACCCAAATCGGGACCAGCGCCGATGGGTCTTGCCGGAGAGATCGAGGCGCGAGACGGAAGTCGATGTCTTCACATCGACGACGGCTCGTAACGAAGATATCGCCGGCAACCCCCATCGGCCCGGAGGGTTCCAGCGAATCCGCATTGTCTTCGTCGTCGTCAGCTCCTCGCAATGTGGGAGCATTTACTCGTCGCCGACTCCTAGAATCCAACGCCGTTTGGCCCGAACGCTGGTCCCGATTTTGGTGGTACAGGCCACTAGACGATCACTATGAGCACTGAACCTTACGTAAAGCAGGATCCCCACCCCGCGCCGCTCATCTTCCCCATGCCGGAAGGCGCGATCGATGCCCATATGCACGTGATCGGACCTTTCGACCGGTTTCCTCTGTCTCGGGCATCCAAGTATCAGCCCTTCCCGGCACCTTGGGCTGAACAAGAAGAAATCCTCATCCAACAGATGGGTTTCTGGGGTTTCGTCGTCGTGGCTGCGACCTGCCACGGCACCGACAACGCAGTCGTTATCGATGCACTGGAACACATGGATGGGAGGGCGGGAGGCGTCGTCAGCGTCACAGAAGATGTGACCCGGGCCCAACTCCGGCGCATGCATGAAGCCGGCGTTCGGGGGGTGCGTTTTGCTTTTCTGCCGCACATCACGAGCGAAGCGGCTCCGACGAACGTGATCCGTCGCATCGCGGAAAGGATCGCGCCTCTGGGCTGGCACACCGATTTATATTTCCTCCCGGACAGCTTTGAGGAGATGGAACCATTGATCGTTTCTCTCCCCACGCCCGTCATCATTGACCACATGGGACGGCCCGATGTCACAGTACCGGTCGAAAACAATGATTATTTCAAACGACTGCTTGAACTGGGTGGGAGCCGGGACGGGATTTTCTGGAAACTGACTTCTCCGGACCGTCACACGCGGTCCGCACGCCCCGAGGATTGGGCGATCGCCCTGAAGTTCGCGCACGCCTTACTGGAGCACTTTCCGGGAAATGTCAT
Organism: Terriglobia bacterium; assembly: GCA_965218085.1. Lineage (GTDB taxonomy): Bacteria > Acidobacteriota > Terriglobia > 20CM-2-55-15 > 20CM-2-55-15. Next base: position 4,317,786 of record CBDCKF010000002.1, read on the forward strand.
CAGCGGCACTGACCGGCCACGCCCGAATATGAACACCGTGGTCACGACACCCAGAGGGGACCCGCCCAACAAGATGCCCAATGATGGCGACATCGCCAACCACTGGATCTGGCCTGTAGCGCACAACGAGCCCGCCCTGTTGCGGCAGATTCTCGTGGTCAATCCGCGCAAGCTTTACGATTTCAGGGGGGCCTGATGCCGCACTTGAGACTCGAAGTGCCGGAAGAGTGGTTGCGGGTTGAATTTATAGACGCCACAGGCTTCGATGCCCGCAAACTTCTCGATCACCTTGTTGAGGTCGTGGCCGGTCTCCATATGGATAGGCCTGCGATCGACGAACCCGGGCAGGAAGGCCAGCCGGCGCGGGACGCACCCCATCGACCGGAGCAAGTCCCAGTGATCAACAAGAGCAATCTCAAACACGCGTTGATCCCTGTGCATCATTCAGGCGTCGGTGGGGATCCCTCCAGGGGCTTCCTACACCTTACGTTCGCGGCCGGTAACGACAAACCCGGACGCACGGCCTCCGTTCGTAGACGGGCCTCGGAAACCCTCGGAAACGCGATCGACCGCTTCGTAGGCAATCTGCCGGCATTGGATTCGGTGACAGTTCACGTTGTGGACATCGACCGCGATCGGGGTTATTCCACCACTGCCGAACGGAAGAAGAGACGACGCGAGGAGTAGCGTAGAGCTGACGGATCAGCCTGCGACGACTCCTGGCTCTGAACAAACGCGCAAAAGCCTTCCGACAGAGATTATCTGCCGGAAGGTTTTCTATTTTTCCAATGCGGCTTACTTACGCTGCTGCCGCGGTGGCTTGCTCGGCTTCAATCAATCGTCGCGCGAAACGGATAAAAATAAGGGCCGTCAAGGGCATGATCGCCGCATAGATCAAGGCCGCGACCGCAAGATCCGGATTCTGGAGGATGTTAAACGTGATCGCAAAGGCCAGAGCCAGGTTCTGCACACCCACCTCATAGGTGATGGTTACGACCTGGGGTGCGGGCAACTTGAACAGCTTGCCCAGACCGTAGCCCAATCCCATGGTCAGCAAATTCATCGTGATGACCAGCAGCCCCACGGTCGTGATCTGCTCCACGATGACCTGCCAGCTGGAAAGCACACCGAGGATCAGCACAAGGTACAGCAGGTAGAGAACCATTTTCCGGATGGGTTCCTCAGCTTTCTTTGCGAACACCGACCAGCGGTAGCGAATGGTCATACCTATGGCGATCGGGAGCAGCGTCAGCATCATCAAATCCCGGAGCATGAGCAGCACCGGCAACTCGGGTCTCTGATCCTGCCCCATAAAAGTCAGAAGCGCCAGATAGGTCAGGAACGGAATCGTGAACACCGTAATGACGCTTGTGACCGCCGCCAGCGTGACGCAGAGGGGGACGTCACCTCGCGCTGCAAACGTGTAAGCATTGGACGTCACGCCACTGGGGCATATCGCAAGAATGACCAGACCGACCGCGACCGTGGGCACCGGGCCAAAGATCCACGCCAGGGCGAACGCCGTGACCGGCAGACCGATCAATTGAGCCGTGAGGCCAACCGCAGCGGCCTTCGGAAACGTGATCACCCGCTTGAAGTCGCCCAACGTTAACGATAACCCTAAACCCAGCATGACGAGACGCAGCACCCAGGGAACCACTGTAGAGTTGATGAAACCAACCTGTTCGGCCAGAAATTCCATAATGTTAATTAACTCCCCAAGAAGAAGCGGACGTGCTCGAAGTCGGTGTTCCGCAGTCGTTTCCGCATGGACACAATCAGCGCTAGAAATCCAATCAGGCGGTTCCAGACCCCGGACCGGAATCACAGCAATCTGAAACCACATTCACGGCGATCTGAAACCACGTGGAGTCTATAAAATTGGAGGACTTAAGGTCAATGAAAGCCTTAGAACAGAACCCAGTGCATCAAACGGCCCCGACCGTGGCAGAATAGTTTCCTCATTAATCATGTCCCTAACCAGCCCATTCAAAAAAGGACCTGAGGCGCTGACATGGAATCGGGATTCCGTCCTGCGGGATTACCGCCTCGGGATTCGCAGCCGCCACTGCAGTGTCCTGGGCCGCAAGGAAGTTTTCTCAGGTAAAGCAAAGTTCGGAATCTTTGGTGCCGGGAAGGAAGTTGCCCAGATGGCGATGGCCTACGCCTTCAAGAAGGGTGACTTCCGGGCGGGTTACTACCGGGACCAGACCTTCATGTTTGCCTTGGATCTCCTGACTCCCGAACAGTTCTTTGCCCAACTCTACGCCCATGCGGATCTCGCGGCAGAGCCCGCTTTCGGCGGCCGGTCGATGGCGGGTCACTTTGCCACCCGGCTTTTAGACGAGAACGGAAACTTCGAACCTCAGGTGGATCGTTATAACTCGTCGGCCGATCTTTCTCCCACCGGTGCCCAGATGCCCCGGCTTGTGGGGCTCGCCTATGCATCGAAACTTTACCGGGAAGTGGAAAGCCTGAAGGAACTGGGAAAGTCTTTTTCCAACAACGGTGACGAGGTCGCCTTCGGTACGATCGGAAACGCCAGTTGTGCCGAGGGCGTCTTCTGGGAAGCGGTCAACGCCGTGGGCGTCCTCCAGGCACCGATGCTGCTGTCGATCTGGGATGACGGATTCGGAATTTCCGTCCCCAACTCTTTTCAGATGACGAAAGGAGATATCGGCCGCATTCTCGAAGGCTTTCGACGTCGGCCGGGCGGCCGGCCCGGGCTCGACATTTATGTGGCGAAAGGATGGGACTACCCTGAACTTTGTGCCACCTATCTGGAAGCGTCCGAACGCATCCGTGAAGACCATGCACCCGAAATTATTCATGTCACTGAGCTGACGCAGCCGCTGGGCCATTCCACATCGGGAAACCATGAACGCTATAAGTCGCAGCAACGGTTGGACTGGGAGAAGGAACACGATTGCCTCTCCAAGATGCGGAAATGGATTCTGGAAAAGGGCTTCGCCGGTTCAGAGGAGCTAGACGCACTCGAAGAAGAGGAGAACCAGAGCGTCCTGACGGCGCGCGACAAGGCGTGGTCGGAATTCCGGGCTCCGATCGAACGCGAGCGAAACGCTGCGCTCTCGATGATGAAGACACTCGAAGAAACATCCGGGAACGCAGGAACAATAACCGGGCTGCGGCAGTCCCTTGAGCAGATACGAATACCCCTGCGCAGGGACATCATGGCGTCCGTAACGGAAATTCTTCTTACGGTAAAAGACGAAGTTGCTGACACTGCCCCACTGCGGACATGGAAGCGGGAGCAGGATGCGGTGAACCTGCGGCGTTACGGTTCAGACCTCTATAGCGAATCCTCTGAATCCGCACTGGCGGTCCCTGTCGTGCCGGCCATATATTCGGGTGAACGTCCCGTTCTCAAAGGGTTTGAAATTATCCAGGCCTGTATGGACGCCGCTTTTTCGCGCTTTCCCAACCTGATCGCGCTTGGAGAAGATGTCGGCTTCCTCGGAGGCGTCAACCAGGGTTGGGCCCACCTGCAGGAAAAATACGGTCCAGAAAGGATTACAGACACCGGCATTCGGGAGGCCACCATCGTGGGCCAGGCAATTGGAATGGCCCTGCGGGGCCTCCGCCCTATTGCGGAGATTCAATACCTGGACTACATCCTCTACGCCCTCCAGATCATTTCCGACGATCTGGCATCTCTGCGCTGGCGCACGAGCGGAGGGCAGAAAGCGCCGGTCATCATCAAGACGCGAGGCCATCGACTCGAAGGCATATGGCATTCGGGCTCGCCCATGGCCGGAATCATCAATCTCGTTCGCGGCATCTATGTTTGTGTCCCCAGAAACTCGGTCCAGGCGGCCGGGTTCTACAACACGATTCTCCGTTCCGATGACGCGGCCCTGATTGTCGAAGTTTTGAACGGCTATCGGGTAAAAGAAGCGATGCCGGAGAATATCGGCGAGTTTAGCGTCCCGCTGGGAGTGCCCGAGATCTTACGGCACGGTGGGGACGTCACGATAGTCACCTATGGCGCATGCTGTGCCATCGCCGAAGCGGCTGCAACTTTACTCGAGAAAGTCGGTATCGAAGCCGAGATCATCGACGTGCGCACTTTGCTCCCCTTCGACTTCGATGGCGTCATCGTGGAATCGCTCAAGAAAACCAATCGAATTCTTTTTCTGGATGAGGACTGCCCCGGTGGAGCGACGGCTTACATGATGCAGGAAGTGCTTGAACGTCAGGGGGGCTTCGAGTGGCTGGATAGTCCGCCAAAAACACTGACTGCCCAGGCGCATCGACCGGCCTACGGTTCCGATGGGGACTATTTTTCCAAGCCCAATCGTGAACAGATCGTCGAGGCGGTCTACGCGCTGATGCACAGCCAAGACCCGGTAAAATTTCCCCCTTTCGTCTGATCCTGACGCTAGTGACCTGTAACAGAGGTATTGACAGCAGCGCCGATGGGTCTTGCCGGCGAGGTCGAGGCGCGAGACGGATATCGATGCTCTGACATCGATGACGGCTCGCAACGACGAGATCGCCGGCAACCCCCATCGGCCCAAAGGGTTCGGGCCCAACGGGACCGTCTGCGTCGTTGCACCTTCTCGGAATGAAAGAGCATTGCCTCGGGCGGCGCGCCTCGCATTCGATCCCGTTGCGCTCCGAACGCTGCTATCCATACCTCTGTTACAGGCCACTAGCAGGCTGCTGAAAAACTCAGTTTTTCGACAGTCTGCGCTGCGGCACAGGACGTGCCGCCATTTTCGATGGCTGCAAGCCATTGAAAATGTGAGCCGCGAGGGAGTCGCGCCTCGCGAGTGGCGACGCTGAAAAAGCCAAGGAAGGCTTTTTCAGCATCCTGCTAGTGCGGATCTCACGGGGCGCAGGTCTGAAATCCAGAAACGATGTTGCGGCGATGGGGCATGAAGCAGTGGCGCCATGTGTTCGTTAACAATGCGCTTCGACAGACAACATTTTATTGACAGTACCTGTGCGCGGCACAATGATGACTGTTATGAAGAAACGGATCATATCGGTAGAAACCCGGAGCGTACCGGTATGCCCGTCAAAGCACTTCAGAATTGGTGATCGACCGCGAAGGGTTCCGGCCGCAATTTTCCGCATAGTGTTCGGGGGTGTCTGTGTAAGCCTCTTCTGCGCCACGACTGCTCTCGGTCAGGCCTCGTTGAGTGAACTCAATCGATCGATCGCCCAACTCGCTGAAGAGGTTCTCCCCAGCGTCGTCCAGATCGAAAGTAACGCATACGCCCCGATTCTCGATGCCGTCGCAATACAGTCAAGCCCTGGCTCGGGAGTGATCCTGAGCGAGGATGGTTACATTGTGACAAACGCGCACGTCGTGTCCGGTGCTACCCAAATCCAGGTCCAACTTGCTTCATTCGACGGCCCTCCCGGCCAGAGCGTGTTGCGCCGCCAAGGAAGGAGACTCGACGCCGAAATCGCCGGGATTGACCTGGAAACAGACTTGGCTTTACTCAAAGTTGAATCGAGCGGCCTACCTGCGCTGCGGTTGGCGGATTCCGAACGGGTCCGGCAAGGCCAGTTGGTTCTGGCATTCGGCAGCCCCTTGGGGTTGGACAACTCGGTCACTATGGGCATCGTCAGCTCCGTGGCCCGGCAGCTCGAACCTGAAAGCGCGATGATCTACATGCAGACGGACGCACCGATTAACCCGGGCAATAGTGGCGGGCCTCTGGTTGACGTAGAGCGTCGAGTCGTCGGCATCAACACCATGATCGTTTCACCGTCCGGAGCCAGTGCGGGATTGGGGTTTGCGGTACCGAGTAACATCGTCGCGTCAATCGTGGAACAATTGCGGGAGCATGGGGTCTTCACCCGGGGAGAAATCGGAATCCAGGCTCAGACGATTACACCCGAATTGGCTGCAGGCCTTGGACTGGAACGCGATTTTGGTGTCATTCTCTCCGATGTGTTCGTTGGAGGATCCGCCTACGAAGCCGGAGTATTGATAGGCGACATCGTGCTCAGTCTTAACGAAAAGCCGATCGAAAACGCCCGACAGCTCATGGTGAATCTATATGGGCAATTGCCAAATCGATCAGCTCGCTTAGAGTTATTACGCAACGGTGAAACTTTTGTCCAACCCGTCACGGTCCGGACTCGCGGAGACGAACCGCAGAGCGTCGTACGATTCGTTGAAATGGAGCAGCAGTTGGTATCGCGGCTCGGAATCCTGACGGTTCCCGTGGACGACACGGTACGCGGATTACTCCCCGTTCTGCGGATGCCCGACGGCATACTGGTAACGGATCTGGCGCTTTCAGCTGACGCACCCCGGGGATTGTTCGAACCCGGAGATGTGCTTTTTACTGTGAACGGACAGGGATTGCGCACTGTTTCCGATTTAGAATTCATTCTCAGCAGACAGCAGCCCGGAGAGTCTCTGGTCTTTCAAGTTGAACGCGCAGGAAGACTGTCCTTTGTGGTTGCACAACTCTACTAATGATCTTATCTAGGCTTTCGAGGACCGCAATCATCCCTCTCTTGTGCCTCGCAAACGCGTTGGGTGGGGCGAGTGGGGCGGCTGGGGCGCAACTGGACCTGCCGACTCAAGCAGCACATTACACAAGTTTCGACGCTGACCTGGCAGGTGTCCGCTTGCTGAACACCGTGCTACCGCAATTGGATGTCGAATCTCAGAGCCTAGTTCAGCAGTTCCTGAGTCCCCGCCCAGCCGGAGCTACGCCTCCGGTACCCCGTTCTGAAGCCTTGGCTTTGCTGCGTTCAATCGACCTGGAACCGTTCCGCAGGGACATTCTGGAATTGCTGATACACCATTCCAGTGTTCTCGACGTTGTACCTGAAGGCGCATCAGATTGGATTCCCGTGGTTCACGATTCACTGTTGTTTTTCCTCGATGGTTTGGGCGAGGAACATCTTTTCGCGCGAATTCTGAACTTGGTATACCTGCCCGCAGGGTCAAGCAGAGGCGACCGCTTGATCAAGTTCACTGACAGAACACCCTCCCTGCAGAAGATTGGCCAGATTCTGGCGCGTAACCCAAACCTGTCACCGGATCTCCGTCTGTCCCTACAGACTCTCGAGAACGGCATTGCCACATCAGATCGTGATGAAATTGCTGGATTCATCGAGGCGGACATCGGCCAAGAAGCGCTCGATACATTTCAAGTCCGATTGGCTGAAGAAATCCTCGCTGAAGCCAGTGTCGGAGCCGTAATCCGAGCGACGCTCGCCGGAACAGACGAAGACGGAGAAGAAAGTATTGTTTTCAAGGTCGTAAAGCCTTATGTCCTGGAGTCTCTGCCGCGGGAACTTGAAATACTCGATCAACTCTCCCTGTTCTTCGAGGAAAACAGCAGTGTCTACGGCCTCGGTGACGTTCCGCTCTCGGATACCTTTCGGGATGTAAAAACAGCACTTTCGAGCGAAATTCGCATTGTCGATGAGCAGCGTAACCTGAGATTGGCTGAAACCTACTATGCCGATAACACGGCAATCCGAGTACCCCACCTGTATCCGATTTCGACAGAGAACGTTACAGCGATGGAATTTGTGGTTGGAAACAAAATTACGGACGCGCATCTGGGCCAGCCAGCCGCACGGAAAGAGATGGCCGAGCGCCTGAGCGACGCTCTCACCATCGACGTCATATTCTCACGCGCGGAGGAAGCCATCTTCCACGGCGATCCTCACGCCGGGAATGTCTTCCATATTTCTGAAGACGCATCGGATCCGTATCAGATCGCTCTATTGGATTGGGGACTCTACGGCAGTTTCCCGCGCGCGCAGCGGGAACAACTCGTCCAACTGGTGCTCGGCGTCCATCTCGGAAACACCAAGCGCATAGAAAACAATGTGGGGGCGTTGATTGAGGAATGGCCGCCGGCGTCGGACACAGAATACGACACGATAAAAGAGATCGTGGCCGAGGTCGTGGAGCAGAAGTCCACGATATTCCCGACGCTTCAGAACCTCATAGTTGGGCTCGCTACAGCCGGATTTCAAACCCGCTTCAACATCGCACTCTTTATCAAGTCACAAATAACCATTGCGGGAATCCTGCTGGAACTGGATCCCAGTTTTGATCAGGATAACTACATGCTTGATCGGGCAACCGGTTTGGTCTGGAGGGAATTCCCCAAACACTTGCTAAATACAGTCTGGTTTCCCGCATGGAACTCGCACAACTACCGAAGCATGATTTCTAACGAGGACATCCGCGACATGTGGACTCAACAGGTCGGCCGATTCTTCAAGAGTGTGGGCGGCGGGTTGGCTCGGGCTGTGACAGCTCCCTTCTGACATCTTCGTTTCCAACCCGTGTCTTTTCAACTCTTGTGCACACCACGATAGGGAGAAGCACGTTTGACGGGGCGGAGCCTCATCAAAGGCTACTGCTTCATGGACATAAACAAGTTGTTCAGGGATTCGGCAAGCGTCGGATGAGCGAAGACAGCGTCACGGATAGCGGTGTAGGCAACACCTCCCATCATTGCCATTTGCATCACGGACATCACTTCGCCGCCCTCGATTCCGAGGATGGCGCATCCGAGGATGCGATCCGTGTCCGCATCGACGATCGCCTTCATGAATCCCCGCGTCTCGTCCATCTCGATGGCACGCGCTACGTGGGTCATCGGTAGCTTTGCCACACGAATATTGCGTCCCTCCTGACGGGCTTCGGTTTCCGTAAGACCGACCCTTCCAAGTTGAGGGTCAATGAATACGGTGTAGGGTACCAACCGGCCTTCGGTCGTGGCCATCCCGCCCTTGAGCAAATTCGTTTCGACGATCCGGAAGTCGTCGTATGCAATGTGGGTAAACGCGGGTCCACCTTTAACATCGCCCAAGGCATAAACGCTTTCAACGCTCGACTCGAGCCGTTCGTTGACCTTGACGAAGCCTCGCCCGTCGGTTTCGATACCTGCCCCCGCCAGATTGAGGCGATCACTGTTTGGCACACGTCCGGCAGCAGCGAGAAGATGGGAGCCGGATTTTATCCGATCACCATCCGGAGTACGCACGGTCAACTCAATCTGTCCATCATCTCCTCGCGACACGGTAATCGCTTCAGATTCGAGTAGAACCTCTACGCCCTCTCCGCGCAGAATCTCTGCAATTTCAGCTGCAACGTCCGAGTCTTCGCGACCGAGCAGCTGTGGTCCACGTTGAACAATGGTCACTTCACTGCCAAACCGGCGGAACATTTGTCCAAATTCCAATCCAATGTAACCGCCACCGAGCACAAGAAGATGCTCGGGAACTGTGTCGAGTTCCATGATCGAAGCGTTATCCAGTACGCCTACGTCAGGAGGGTTGATGTTGGGGGGAATCGCAGGGCGAGTGCCTGTATTTATAAAGATTTTACGGGCATTCAATATCCGTGTCTCACCTGCCGCAGTCGTCACTTCAACAGCATGAGGATCCTGGAAGCGTGCCTCTCCGCGCACCAGTTCCAAACCGCGGGTGCGCTCCAGTCCCTTCTCACTACCCACTCGAAAACTCGTCACTACGTCCCGCTTCCGTTGGCGCACCCGGGCGAGGTCAACGGTTACGGGACCGGAAATGATGCCGTAGTCTGCGCCTCGACTGGCAAGGTGCGCGACTCGGGCGCTTGCAACCATCGTCTTCGTGGGCGTACAACCCACGTTGATGCAAGAGCCACCGACCGCATCCCGTTCGACTACTGCGGTCTTCCACCCGGCCTTCGCCAGGCTTACGGCCAGCGGTTTCCCGGCCTGACCCGTACCAATGATCACCGCATCGTGTATATCGTTGTTGGACATCTTGCCTCACCCTGACCTGTGACCCGACTCCGATATGGAGGAGTCTCCTGACTGTTTTGTCTTCTGCCGGTAATCCGCCGCCGCTGTGAGCAAAGCTTCCAGACAGCTACCAGTATTTTTCGACGTGGATCTGGCCCGGCTCCTTCTTTTTGTGTTCCTGGAATCCCCCCCCTTCCAAAATCTTCACCACGTCCTCGATCATGGCGGGATTGCCACAAACGAAGACGTGCGTATCTTCGGGGGACGGATTGAATCCCCAGGCGTCTGTTAGCTCGGTGCTTCCCCAGAGGTCCTGAACATAGCCGGCCGCACCACCCCAGGGAGCGACTTCTACCTTGGGACGGCTGATGATGGGAATGTAGGTAAAGTTTGAGCAAATCCTGTCCAAGGTCATCAGCTCACTTCTGTAACCCAGATCGCACGAATGACGAACACCGTGAAGGACAGCGAATTTTCTCTCGTCCCCACAGGTGAGCTGAGTTCGAAGCATACTGAGGTACGGAGCGAGTCCGGTGCCCGTAGAGATCAATACGAGGTGCTTATCGGTGGGCGTGTCCTGGAGCGTGAACGCACCGGTAGTCTTCGGCGACAACCAAAGTCGATCTCCGAGCGACAGCGCGAACAAACGAGGAGTGAGGGCGCCGTCAGGCACCAGAACGACGTAGAACTCCATGTATTCTTTCGCAAGCGGCGATGAAGCGATCGAGAACGCCCGCTTGATCAGCTTGTCGGCATTGACAATTTTCTCTTCAGGTTCACACGCCTCACAACGTGGAGCGCTCCCGGGAAGTCCCAAGACCGAGAACTGCCCTGGCGTGAAATCCGGCAATTCCCAGCCCTCGGGTACAACGCGCATAATCGCTAGCCCCGGAGCGACCTCAATATTTTGTATAAGGATGGCATTCAGGTCCGTACTCATACTGTATCCCTTCTCTTAATATCGCCAGGCGAACGGTCAGGGCAGCCATACCCATCAAGGTCATCCTATCGCAGCCGTTCGAAATGTGGGGACAAAGACATCAAGCCCGGTATTCACGATTGCGAAAATTCCAAAGACCCTCCTTCAATTATGGTCCTTCATCGCAATCAGGTTTTCAGAATTCCCGGAACAGGGTATTTTCTGTGTCACCGCTAAAGCTTAGACGACAGAGAGAACCGCATGAGCATCGGGAAATGGAACGTATCAGGACGGACGTGGGAACCCGACCACATCCTCTACGGTTGGGTCCGCAAGTCCTAGATCTCTGTCGGTAGTTTTGAGAAACCCCGGAAATTGGGTGTTGTCACCCGAGTGGCGTGGGCGGTGTCGACCTCCCAGCGCCGGCTTGCCTTGATTAGTTCTCCAAAAAGTAACTGGGCCATCATCCGGCCCAGCGGGGCGCCCACGCAAAAATGGACACCCATGCCCATCCCCAGATGGCGTTGCTTCGGACGGTGGATGTCGAGCACGTCGGGATTGGCGAAGTGACGCTCGTCACGATTCGCAGCTCCTATGTGAAGCAGGACCTGGGCGTTTTCGGCAATGGTCTTACCATGCAGTTCGACATCGTGTGTGGGGGTGCGAACAAAACCCTGGGCCGGCGCATCCCAGCGCATGGCCTCCTCCACAAACTGCGGCATCAATTCGGAATAGCTTCGGAGTTCAGTCCAGACATCCTTATGGACGGCCAAGGCGTAACTCAGGTTCGTGAACAGGTTATTCACCGATTCGAATCCCGCGGTCAGAAACGTCATCGTCGTCATGACCACTTGCTCCAATGCCAGTTTGCTCCCATTCTCTTCGGCCACGAGCATCGCGCTGAGTAGATCGTTCGAGGGCGCGGCGATACGCTCCTCAGCCAGCGCGTCGACGTACTCCTGAAGATTTCGCATCGCAACCGTCTGTTTGGTTTCGATTCCTTCGGCTGCTCGTTCGGACAGAAAGAAGTCGTCCAGCCACCCGCGTAGGCGGATGAAATCCGCTTGCGGGACACCGAACATGCCGCCAAGAACGGCCGCGTTGAGGGGCGCCGAGATGTCGGCAACAAACTCGAATGATCCTTTCTGACGAGCCTCGGCCACCAGGCGCGCGACCAGGGCTGCAATTCTCGGGCGCATCGCCTCGACCGTGCGCGTCGTAAACGCCTGATCCACAAGACCGCGGGCGGTTTCGTGTGCGGGAGGGTCGGTCGTACCTAAGGTCTTGCCAATGCGTTCGGGCCTGTCGTGCAAGAGGTTGCCTCGGCGCTGGGAAGACCAGGTCTTCCAATCCCTGAGCGCGGCGGCCACGTCGTCAAAACGGGTAATCACCCAAATGTCTTCTGTTCGGGAGTGGTGTGCCGGATCCTCGTCCCGCATCCATTTGTATGTCGGATAGGGATCGTCGGCCGAAACGAGAAGCGCGTCGTAATTAAAGGGCTCGGTCACAACCGTTCTGCCACCCCAGTGGAGAGTTTTTGACTACCTAGCAGCCCGTGGCAGAAGTCTCGAGAGTCGCGCGCAGGGGTCTTCGGGTTGTAGGCGCGAAGTGAGGAGCGGAACGATGTCTTTACATCGTGACCGACGAGGGACAAAGCCTGCGGCCCGAACCTTCCTGCGCCCAAGGGGTTACGGCGAAACGGGGCCGTCTTCGTTGTCGCCGACTCCTCACAATGAATGCGCATTGTTGCGTCGTCGCCTCCTAGAATTCAGCCCCGTTTGGCCGTAACGCGGCCCTCGAGACTTCTGCCACGGGCTGCTAACCCTGAGAGTAGTCCGGAGCGTTGCCCTCGATCCACTTGATGTTGCAACCCGCACTCGGCGTCTGGTCCTGGGATACCGAGCGTCCTTCGAGCACAGCGTCCACTGCGGCCCGTAGATCGGCGCCGCTGACGGGGATCTCGTTGCTGGGACGGCTTCCATCAAACCGTCCTCTGTACACGAGCCGCCGACTGGCGTCAAAAAGGAAAAAGTCCGGCGTGCATGCGGCTTGATAGGCCTTTGCCACCGACTGGGTTTCGTCGAACAGGTACGGAAATACGTAGCCCGCGCTTTGTGCTTCCTCTCTCATATGCGCCAAATCGTCTTCGGGAAAAGCAACGGTATCGTTAGAGCTGATCCCTACGATGGCAAGGCCTGTGTCTTCATATTCGCGGGTAAACTGCGCAAGGCCAGCACGGATATGTTTGACGAAGGGGCAGTAGTTACAGATGAACATGACCAGGAGTCCCTTCCGATCCGGGAAGTCATCGGACGATACCACCTGACCGTCGGTGGCGGGCAGACTGAACGCCGGCACCGGCGTGCCCAGGGGAAGCATTGTGGAGGGTGTCAAAGCCATTTCGCGTTACCTCGCCGGTCGTGTGTTCGTCGCGTGTTCGTAGTGGTTGAGGATGTTGAGGTTTAAGGTAGGCCGCTGCGAACGACCTCCCGGATCGTCGCAACACGCAAGGGATAGGTTCCGATAATTTTCACGGCGCGTGTTCCCCGTTTGAGCTGGGTAATCACCTCCCCGACCCGCGGGCTCTCCATCGTACCGATGAAGTCCACATGATAGACCGACTCGGAATCGGACCCTCGAACAGGACGTGACAGCACGTTGGTCAGCGGAATCCCGCACTCGACGAAAGGCCGAAGTACTCCGGAGTCTCGCCGCTCGGAATGCGGCACCTGAAAACAAATGCTGGTCTTCAGTGAATCGCTCGATGGTCTCTCGGCTTCGGAATTGTCCGGAGCGCACATGAGCAGGAAGCGTGTGTAGTTTTCGGGATGGTCCTGGATGCCTGAGCGCAAAATCTCTCCACCGTAAACCTCCGCGCTACGTGCGCTCCCGATTGCACCCGTGTGAGGTGTCTTTTCCCGGATGACCCACTCGACCGCGCCTGCCGTATCGAATGCGGGTACGGGCTCCATTTTTAGTTGGATTTTCAAGGACTGCTCACATTGGGCCAATGCGATCGGATGGGAGAGAACCCTCCCGACGTCTTCGATCGGCGTCCCTTTTGGAACGATCAGGCAATGCGAAATGGTCTGCACCGTCTCGTCAATGATGATCAGATTGTTCTGGGCAAGCAGATCGTATGTTTCATCGATCGGGCCGGCGAGCGTGTTCTCGACGGGAATGACCGCGTAAGGGGCCTGACCCCCTTCGACACTGTCGAACACATCCTGAAGCGTCTTCAACCCGAGGAGCCGGGAGTCTCTGGATACAAAATCGTAGGCGGCGTCCTCACTAAACGCACCGGGTTGCCCCTGGTATACGATGTCGTATTCGGCTGTTCCCATCGCTTTAGAGAGGGACATTTGGCCTAGCCTACCTTTCCGATGCCGCGTTTACCCGCTTCACGCTTCCCAACAATAATATCTCGAAAAACATTTAGCCTCCGTGTCATCGTGCAAAAGAAAAAGGGGTCGGAGCCCTATTTACCGATTTAATAACCGGAATAAATGGAAGGCAAAATAGGGGAAATAGGGCTCTGACCCTATTTTCTTAGACCAGGTAACGGAGCAAGTCGGGATTGTCGTTCAGATACTCTCCAAAGAAACCCAGTTCTTTCATTCGCCCGATCAAGGGCTCCAGGTCTTCCTTGTTTCTCAACTCCACACCGACCACCGCCGGACCTCTCTCGCGGTCCGTCTTCTTGGAATACGCGAAGTGTGTGATGTCGTCGCCCGGTCCCAGGACATCAACCACGAACTGGCGGAGCGCGCCGGCACGCTGCGGAAAACGCACGATGAAATAGTGTTTCACGCCTTCGTAGATCAGCGCGCGCTCCCGGATCTCTTCGATTCTCCGAAAGTCGTTATTGCCACCGCTGACGAGACACCCTACCGTCTTTCCCTTGACGCGATCCCGAAAGTCTTCCAGCGCAGCGATGGCCAACGCTCCGGCGGGTTCGACAATGATTCCATGTTCGTTATATAGCCTGAGAATCGTGGCGCATAAGCGTCCCTCGGGAACAGTTACAACCTTGTCGAGCACCTCCCTGCAGATCTCGAAGCTCAAGTCCCCGACCCTCTGAACGGCCGCGCCATCGGTGAAAGCGTCAATCGTTTCGAGCCGGACCGGGTGGCCGGCACGAAAGGCTGCGACCATCGAAGGCGCTCCTTCGGGCTGCACTCCGATGATCTCGGTTTCCGGGGATACCGCTTTGACCCAACTGCCCACGCCGGCGGCCAATCCGCCGCCGCCGACTGGTAGAAACATGATGTCGATCGAGTCACCGGCGTCCTCGAGCATCTCGATCCCCACCGTTCCCTGGCCTTCGATCACGATGGGATCGTCAAACGGATGGACATAGATGGACCCGTCGACTTCCGTTCGCCGGACCGCTTCCTGTTCAGCGTCGTCAAAGACGTCGCCAACCAACTCGATATCGACCCACGATCCGCCAAGCGCGCGCACTCGTTCTATCTTCTGACTCGGCGTAGTCAGGGGCATGTAGATGGTCGCGTGAATTCCAAGTTTTCTGGCGGCGTAAGCGACGCCCTGGGCATGGTTGCCCGCACTTGCGCACGAAACTCCCTTCAGGAGTTCCTCGTCCGAACAACTGCGGACCCTGTTGTAGGCGCCCCGAATCTTGTAGGAACGGACAACCTGCAGATCTTCTCGCTTGAGCAGGACCTGGGCTGCGTAGTCTTCGGAAAGATTTACGTCGTGTTCCATGGGAGTATGGACGACGACGCTTTTCACACGGTTCGCAGCCCTCCCAATGGCGTCCGTCCCCGGACGCCAGGTCAGTTCGGGAGTTTCGGGCTGTGTCACTTGGCTACTTGCGCTTCCTTCGCTGCAGCCGCTCCGGTTGTTTCCTTCACCGGGCGATCCGTCTTGGATTCGGGCCGTAACTGCCGGACTTGCTTCCCGGTGCGCCAGATCTCTTCGCTACCCAACGCGTCCAATTCCGCTTCGAGCCGGTCCCGATAATCGTCCTTGCTGCAAGATTCGATGACGATTTGGGCTTCCTTGCCCGAGCGCACGCTCTCGTAAAGCTCCTCATACACCGGTGTCACGGCTTCGCGGAACTTGTGACGCCAATCCAGTGCTCCACGTTGAGCTGTCGTGGAACAATTGGCATACATCCAATCCATACCGTTTTCGGCCACCAGCGGCATCAAACTCTGGGTCAATTCTTCAACCGTCTCGTTGAAAGCCTCTGAAGGAGAGTGGCCGTTCTTTCGGAGAACGTTGAACTGCGCTTCAAACACTCCCGCGATAGCGCCCATCAATACGCCGCGTTCCCCGGTTAAATCCGAATAGACTTCTTTTCGGAAGTCGGTCTCGAACAGGTAGCCGGAACCAACGCCAATGCCGAGCGATATGACGCGCTCCCTCGCACGCCCGGTTGCGTCCTGGAAGACCGCGTAGCTGGAGTTCAATCCCTTCCCGGCGACGAAGAGGCGACGCAGCGACGTTCCTGAACCTTTGGGGGCGATCAGAACGACGTCGACATCATCGGGAGGAATGACATGGGTCTGATCCTTGAACGTGATTGCGAAGCCGTGGGAGAAGTAAAGGCACTTGCCCGCGGTCAGATGTGGCTTCACCTTGTCCCACTGTGCGATCTGGCCGGCATCGGAAAGCAGATACTGAATGATCGTTCCACGCGCGGCCGCTTCTTCGATCTCAAACAGGCTCTCGCGTTCGACCCACCCGTCTTGAACGGCCTTGTCCCACGAACGGGAGCCTTTCCTCTGCCCCACAATGACATTGAATCCATTGTCTTTTAGATTCAGCGCCTGTCCGGGCCCCTGGACCCCGTATCCCAGGACCGCAATGGTTTCATCCTTCAGAGTCTCGCGAGACTTATCCAAAGGCCACTCTTCTCGTGTGGTCACATTTTCCTCGACATCGCCGAAACGTATCTTTGCCATGCTGCTTAACCTCCGTTTTGGGGAGTGAGGAATTTCGTCCGTCCCCAACTCATTGCTCATCCATTTGGGCAAGTGAGGGCTTCGTGACGGTTATACTTCCTGACCTCACGAACTCCATTACGCCAAAAGGCTCCAATCTGCTGAACAACTCTTCGATCTCGTCCTTCGATCCGGTCTTTTCCACTACGACATAGCCCGAACCCGCTATGAGGATCCGCGCGCGGCTCGTCCGCACAATTTTGCCGACAGAATTTCCAACTGCGGCCGCGTCGATGGACAGTTTAAACAGGGCCACTTGCCGCTCATGGGTATCAACTTCGCGGTGGTAGTTCACCTCGAGCACACCCACAGCCGCACCGATTTGCTTGACAGCCCGGCGTACCCGGTCCGGGCTTGCCCGAACAACGACGGTGTGCTGATACAGCCTGGATGCGTCACCATTCGTGGAGGTGAAGCTTTCAATCTTCACGCGGTGCCGCCCCAGGCAGGCCGCTAAACGCAACAGAGAAGCCGAGTCATTCTCCGTGAGCACCGAAACTGTAAATTGCGGGTCCAATGATTGCCTCTAAAGGGCCTACTCCAAGCGGATCTCGGAACAGGCCGCACCGGAAGGGACCATCGGGAACACGTTGTCCTCCCGTTCCACCACCACTTCCAGCAGAAAAGACGACTCCGACCCCAGCATCTGGTCAATCGCCTCACCGAGATGTTCTCTTTGATTCACCCGCTTTCCTTCCATACCGTATGCTGCCGCAACCGCCACGAAATCCGGATTCATCAATTCGGTCGCCGAGTAACGGCGCGAAAAGAACAACTGTTGCCACTGACGCACCATTCCCAGGTACTCGTTGTTCAGGATCATCATCTTGACAGGAATCTTCGCCTGGAAAATCGTTCCCAACTCCTGGAGGGTCATCTGGAACCCACCGTCACCAATAATGGCGACAATCGGCCGGTCCTGCCGTGCGACAGCTGCGCCAATCGCTGCCGGGAGGGCAAACCCCATCGTCCCGAGGCCGCCCGAGGTTATGGTGCCGCTGCCTTCATCGAACTTGTAATAGCGGGCCGCAGCCATCTGGTGTTGCCCAACGTCAGTGACGATGATGGCTTTCCCTTCGCTGCGTTCGGATAACTGATGGATGACTTCCGCCATCCGAAGCCCAGGAGAGTCGGGATGAATGTCTTTTTGAATGACCCGGTCGAGTTCGATCCTGTCGCACTCTCGAAACTCGGCGAGCCACTCCTCATGAGATGCCGGTCTGACCGACCCGGCGAGCGCCCAAAGAGCTTCCTTGGCATCGGCAACGATCGCAACATCGGTCTTGACGTTTTTGTCGATTTCAGAGCGATCGATATCGATATGGATGACCTTCGCCTGCCGCGCATACTTGGAAAGGTCACCGGTAACGCGGTCATCGAACCGCATTCCAACGGCGATCAAGAGATCGCACGCGTTGGTCTTGACGTTCGGCCCGTAGTTTCCATGCATGCCCAGCATGCCGGTGTGTAGCGGGTGACGGCTGGGCAACGCCGACAGTCCCAGTAATGTGCACGCAAACGGGAGTCCCGCCTTTTCGACCAGGGCCTGGAGTTCGGCCTGTGCCTCGGAAATCAGGACGCCCTGACCCACCAGAACGAAGGGTTTTCGTGACTGGTCGATCAATCGGGCCGCAGCCTTGACACTGCCAGGTTCCAATCTGGGCCGTGGCCGGTAACCCCGGACATCGTCGACACGCACCGGCCGGTAGTCGAGAGTACCGATCTGAGCATTCTTCGTGATATCGATCAACACGGGTCCGGGCCGTCCCGACCGTGCGATATAAAGGGCTTTGGCAATCACTTCGGGGATCTCTTCGGGCCGCGTGATCTGGTAGTTCCACTTTGTCAACGGCGCGCTCACCGAGATGATGTCCGTCTCCTGAAAGGCGTCCGAACCGAGCATCTTCAATGGCACTTGCCCGGTTATACATACAACGGGCGTACTGTCCATCTTCGCGTCCGCAATTCCAGTGATCAGGTTCGTCGCTCCGGGTCCGGATGTAGCAATGCACACGCCCGGCCTTCCCGATGCGCGGGCGTAGCCTTGGGCGGCATGAATCGATCCCTGTTCGTGACGGACGAGAATGTGTCGAATCTGATGGTCGTACTCGAAAAGGGCGTCGTATACGGGCATGATGGCGCCACCCGGGTAGCCGAAAACCGTACGGACGCCTCCCTGCAGCAATGACAGCACGACCGCTTCCGATCCCGACACTGTCTGTGGCGGTTGGACAAAGTTCTGAGGCCCTGAAGCTTGCTGCGCTTTCGTTTCCGGATTGGCAGCGCT
The DNA here is from genome assembly GCA_965218085.1 of Terriglobia bacterium. Classification (GTDB taxonomy): domain Bacteria; phylum Acidobacteriota; class Terriglobia; order 20CM-2-55-15; family 20CM-2-55-15. The sequence continues at coordinate 4,336,704 of CBDCKF010000002.1, forward strand.
GAGGGTTTCGTCTTCCCTGCTTACGGTTGTCTTGCTTCGCGACATCTCACGCTCCGTCTGTCGTACAGCCTTCTGACGCGGGTGATACGGTCCCGGCATATTTGTAGAGGGCGCCCGAACTTACACGTAGGGGCGGCGCCGACCACCGGGCCCGGCGCGCATCTATTTCGTCGGAATCCACATCCAGATCGATCGTGTTGTTGACGGCATCGATCCGTATGCGATCGCCATCCTTGAGGAGCGCGATCAGACCGCCATCCTGAGCTTCCGGAGTGATATGGCCCACGACGAAACCGTGTGTTCCACCGGAAAAACGGCCGTCCGTAATCAACGCGACGTCCTTGCCCAGGCCGGCCCCCATAATCATCGAGCTTGGGGTCAGCATTTCCGGCATCCCGGGTCCACCTCGGGGGCCCTCGTACCGAATCACGACAACGTCGCCTGCTTTTACGGCTCCGGCTGCAATACTCGCGTTCGCATCCGCCTCGCTGTCAAAAACCCTGGCCGGGCCTTCGAAAGTCTCGCCTTCCTTACCGGTGATTTTCGCTACCGCACCCTTCTCAGCAAGATTTCCGTAAAGGATCCTCAAATGCCCCCGCGTGCTGATCGGATCGTCCGGGTTACGGACGATCTTTTGACCACTCTGGAGAGGCTGGATATCGGCCACGTTTTCCCCAAGCGTTGCTCCAGTAACGGTCATACAATCGCCATGCAGCAGTCCCTGTTCCAAAAGCATCCTGATAACGGCCGGCGTTCCACCGATCGCATGGAGGTCTTCCATCAAATACGGGCCGCTCGGCCTGAAATCCGCCAGGAGAGGTACCCGACTGCTGATTTCCTGAAAATCATCGACCGTAAGATCGACCTGAAGCGTTCTGGCAATGGCCAGAAGATGGAGGACTGCGTTCGTCGATCCACCCAAAACGATCGTCAGCGTAATGGCATTCTCAAAGGACTTGCGCGTCAAAATATCCCGAGGCCGCAGGTTCTTGTCCAACAGCGAACGGAGCGCCGGCCCCGCGCTGCGGCACTCGGCCGCTTTCTCTTTGCTTTCGGCGGGATTGGAAGAACTGTAGGGCAGGCTCATCCCCATGACCTCGATCGCGCTCGCCATCGTATTGGCCGTAAACATCCCCCCGCAGGCACCCGCACCGGGACAGCTCTGACGGACGACTTCCTGGAACTTTTCCAAGGTGATCTTCCCGGCGATGTGTTGACCCAATGCCTCGAAAGAGGAAATCACATCGAGCTTGTCTCCATTGAGACGTCCGGAAGCAATGGTCCCGCCATAGATCATGAGCGCCGGACGGTTGAGACGGGCCATGGCGATCATCGCTCCCGGCATGTTCTTGTCACAGCCCATGACTGTTATCAGGCCGTCGTAGTGTTGGGCTGAAGCAATCGTCTCGATGGAGTCCGCGATCAAGTCTCTCGACGGCAGCGAATACCGCATTCCGAAGGTCCCCATCGAGATGCCGTCGCTGACGCCGATGGTGTTGGAAACGAGTCCCACCAGATCGGATGACCGAACGCCCTCTTTGGCCTCGCTGGCCAGGCGGTTCAAATGCATGTTGCAGGGATTGCCTTCAAATCCCGTGCTGATGATCCCGACCTGAGCCCGATCGAGGTCCGATTCCGACAAACCGGCCCCGAGCAGCATCGCCCGGGCCGCAGGACGGTCATACGCCTGGGTCAGATGCTTGCTAAACCGGTTCAACTCTTTTGCGTCCTTTGTTTCCCTTATTTCCGTGTTTTCCTTCATTCGCTTTTAACTTCGGAGGAAAAACTCCACGCGCCTTGAAACTTCTCTTAACTTGCTTTCGACGACGCGAGCGATTCCACAACAAACTCACCCATCTCGGCGGTCGAAGTCGCTTGCCCATCTCCGTCGGAGAGAAGATCGGCCGTCCGGTAACCTTCAGCGAGGGCCCTGTCCACACCCGCACGGATTGCGGCAGCTTCAGCGGTAAGCTTGAAAGTCAGTTCAAGCATCATGGCCACCGAAAGAATCGCTCCAATCGGGTTGGCAATCCCTTTGCCCGCAATGTCGGGCGCCGTACCGTGCACAGGCTCATACAAGCCAATCGTTGCTCCGATACTGGCAGACGGCAACATGCCCAGGCTCCCTGCCAGAACCGAAGCCTCGTCGCTCAAGATATCGCCAAAGATGTTGTTCGTCAGAATGACGTCGAACTGGCGCGGATTGGCAATGAGTTGCATCGCGCAGTTGTCGACCAGCATGCTGCTGAATTCGACGTCGGCATATTCGCGCGAAACGTCGGTCGCGACGCGGCGCCACAGAACGGAGGACTCGAGGACATTCGATTTATCAATCGACACCACATTCTTGCGGCGTTCCCGCGCAATCTCGAACGCCATCTTGGCAATCCGACGAACCTCTTCTTCGGTGTACACCTCGGTGTTGTGTGCGATTCCGTGATCAAGACCTCTCGGCAGTCCGAAATAAATGCCACCCAACAACTCGCGTACCACGACCAAATCCACACCCCGGATGTGTTCCGCTCGAAACGGAGATCGATCCAGGATCGTGTCGGGCACCGCGACCGGGCGAATATTGGCGTAGTTACCCAGCAGTTTGCGAAGCTCCAGCAGGCCTTTCGCGGGATCGGGAACGGTGAGATCGGTCGGCTGCGATGCGAATCCGACGGCTCCGAGGAGGACGGCATCGACCTGGGTTACCAGTTCGCGTGTTAGCTCCGGTAGCGACTCGCCGGTCGTTTCTAAAGCCCCAGCCCCCATCGCGCCTTCGATGATTTCAAATCGATGCCCGTATGCCTCTCCGATTGCTTCCAGCACACGGCGTGCTTCACCGAGTACCTCCGGACCAACGCCGTCTCCGGGCAGAAATGCGATACGCCCTTCCATATTCCCTACTCTCCCGCCGCCTTGTCGTGGCTTCTTGATCCTGTCCATAAGGCCTTGTTAATTGAATCCAGGTAAGCCCGTGTGGCCGCGATGTTCAAGTCGGTACTCGCCGCACGGCCGGCAATCGTCTTACCCTCAACTTCAACCTGCATGAGAACTTCTCCGACGGCTTCGCTGCCTTCGGTGACGGACTTCGCCGAAAATCCAAGGACCTTACCCTTACAACCGGTGATCTGATTGACCACGCGAACGGTGGCATCGACGGGGCCGTCTCCGGTTGCGGAATCGGTGTACATCACACCGTCTTTCTCCAGACTCAAGGTCACCGTCGACACAGCGTCAGACTTGCCGACGATATGGAAATGCTTCAGGGCAAACGCCGCTGGAACGTTGGTCAGTCCATCGTTGATGATTACCACCAGATCCTCGTCGTAGATGGTCTTCTTCCGGTCAGCCAACTTCGTAAACAGCATGTAGGCCCGCGCCAGATCCGCTTCGCTGAGTTGGTATCCCATCTCGCGGTAGCGCGCAGCCAGCCCGTGGCGGCCGGAGTGTTTCCCCAGCACAATCTGGTTCTGAGGGACACCCACAGACTCCGGCGTCATGATTTCGTAGGTCAGGGTTTCTTTCAGCACGCCGTCCTGATGAATCCCCGCTTCGTGCGCAAAGGCGTTCTTACCGACGATGGCTTTATTCGCCTGGACTTCCATTCCCGTCAAACTCGACAGAACCTGACTTGTTCTGTAGATTTCCTGTGTGTTGACACCTGTTTCCATATCGAGCAAACCTTTATGGACCGCGATGGCCATGACGATTTCCTCGAGTGAAGCGTTGCCGGCACGCTCCCCGATCCCGTTGATTGCGCACTCGACCTGACGGGCGCCGTTCTGCACTCCCGCAAGGGAGTTGGCCACGGCCACACCCAGGTCGTTGTGACAGTGCGTGCTGATGGTGACGTTCTCGATACCCTTAACGTTCCGGAGGCCGTGGATCAACTCTCCGTACTCCGACGGCAGACAATAGCCCACGGTGTCGGGAATGTTGACGACCCCGGCGCCGGCTTCAATAGCCGCTTCGATCACGGCATAGAGATACTCCGGATCGGAGCGGCCTGCATCTTCGGCGGAAAACTCGACGTCGTCACACAAAGACCGCGCCAGTTCTACGGACTTCACCACCATTTCCAGAGCTTCTTCCCGTGTCTTGAGCAGCTTGTGCTTTAAATGGATATCGCTCGTGGCCAGAAAGGTGTGGATCCGCGGCCGTGCAGCACCTTCAAGCGCCTCCCAACAGCGACGGATGTCGCCGGCCGCCGCACGGGCAAGGCCCGCAATGGAGGTTTCCCTCACTTCAGCAGCAATACGCTTAACGGCCTCAAAATCTCCGTCCGAGGCAATGGGGAAGCCCGCCTCGACAACGTCCACCTGTAAACGCTCCAGTTGGCGCGCCAGCCGGAGTTTATCCTCAATGTTCATGCTGAAGCCGGGGGCCTGTTCCCCATCTCTCAGCGTGGTGTCAAAAATCGCAATCCGATTCATGGCAATTCCTTAGCATTGGGCCCGTGGGCCCTCGATCCGGGCTAACGACGGTTGATCGACGTCCGGCCTCCTCGGAACCTGGAACGCCAGCCTCTTATGCTTCCATCTCCCTCAACTCCGGCTCCCCTAATTCCTGTGTTCCAAGCAGACCGTGGATAAACAAATCCTGAAACTCACGCACAACTTCGTCCGGTTTGACCGAACCTGAAGGCTTGTACCATTGGTACGTCCAATTCAACATCCCAAGCAAGGCCAGCGCGGCTACCTTGGGGTCGGCCGGTTCGGTCGCTTTGCCATTCGATTTTTGCATCACCTCACTCACGAGCTCGGTGACGCGCCGGACATATTGCTTCTTCCGACGGTTGATCTTGGCCTGATGCGGCCTCGAAAGACCCTGGCACTCGTGCAGAAGTCCGGTTACCGCCAACTTCCGTCCCTCCAGAATCAGCTTCAGGTGCAATTCGATCATCTTCTTGAGGCGGCGGACTGGGTCTGCTATTGATTCCAGGGGATCGACAACGTATGCCTCGGTCATGTCCATTCCGTAGTCGAGAATGGTAAAGAGCAGACTTTCTTTGCTGGTGACGTGGTGATACAAACCGGCCTTGGTCAGACCGACAGCCTCTGCGATATCATTCATCGAAGTGTTGTCGTAACCCTTTCGATGAAAAACTTCCGCCGCGATCTCGTATACTTTGTCCCGCGGCGCAGTTGATTTCTGCTTCAGTTTTGAAGTGCCGTTCCGATTTGCCATAACCTACCGACCGATCGGTAGGTAGAATATCAAGAAGCCACTCGAAAATGCAATATAATTCACTGACATGACGAACCCGAAAGCCAGGACGCTATACGACAAGATTTGGGATGACCACGTTGTTGTGGAAGGCGACGAAACGCCCTCCATCCTTTATATAGACCTTCATTTGATCCATGAAGTCACTTCTCCTCAAGCATTTACAGGAATCCGCAAACGGGGACTCAAAGTCCGCCGGCCGGATCGGACACTGGCGACGGCAGACCACGTCACTCCGACCATCAGCCAGAACATCGCCGACGCGGGCGAGCTGGCCGTTGAACAGCTCCGGAGCCTGGAGCAGAGTTGTGCGGATTTCGGGATACGCATGTACACGATCGGCGATAGCCGGCGCGGCATCGTTCACGTCATCGGTCCGGAGCTGGGACTGACCCAACCCGGCTTGACGCTGGTTTGTGGCGATAGCCATACCTCGACACACGGAGCCTTTGGAACTCTGGCCTTCGGCATCGGAACCACTGAAGTCGAGCATGTGCTCGTGTCTCAGTGCCTGCTTGAAAGCAAGGTCGGCAACTTCAAGGTAGATTTCCAGGGCCAGCTTCAAGCCGGCGTCGCCAGCAAGGACATGATTCTCGCCTTGATCTCACAGATCGGCATCGGAGGCGGTACGGGCCGCGTCATCGAGTACACGGGTTCGGCGATTCGAAGTCTCGGGATGGAAGCCCGGATGACGATTTGTAACATGTCTATTGAGGGCGGCGCGCGCGCCGGACTCGTCGCTCCGGATGACACGACCTACGAGTACATGTCCGGACGGGAGTTTGCACCGAAGGGGGGTGCCTGGGATCGCGCCATTGAAAAATGGCGTCAGTTACCCAGCGACCCGGAAGCGTTCTATGACAAGACAGTGACAATCAATGCTTCGGCGCTGGAGCCGATGATCAGCTTCGGCACGAATCCGTCAATGTGCGCACCCATCCGGGAAGGGATACCGAGCCCTGCAGACATAGATAACGCCGTAGAACGCGATCAACTCGAAGCGGCACTGAAGTACATGGACCTCGTAGCCGGAGAACCGTTGATCGGGCAGAAGGTGGATGTGGTTTTCATCGGAAGTTGCACCAACTCGCGGATCTCCGACATGCGGGAAGCCGCAAGTATTCTCAAGGGCCGAAAGGTCAGCGAAGGTGTCCGCGCTTTGATCGTTCCCGGATCGGAACAGGTCCGCGCTCAGGCCGAGAGCGAAGGGATGGACCGCATTTTCGAAGAAGCCGGCGCCCAGTGGCGTCGGCCCGGATGCAGCATGTGCTTGGCAATGAACGGGGATCAGTTGCGGCCGGGGGAACGCTCGGTGAGCACAAGCAATCGAAACTTTGAGGGGCGGCAGGGACAGGGCGGTCGGACCATGCTGGGATCTCCCCTGACCGCAGCGGCATCGGCCGTGGCCGGCAAAGTCGCGGACCCGAGAGAGTTCATATCCAATTAAGGTTCCAACGATGAAGAAATTCGAAACTTTGGTTTCGTCCGCAGCGTGTCTTCCCCTGGAGGACATCGACACCGACCAGATCATCCCCGCCCGATACCTGAGAACCACAAACAAGGTGGGTCTGGGAGATCACCTGTTTCATGACTGGCGATATGATGGGGACGGTCAGCCACGGGAAGGTTTCCTCCTGAATGATCCCGGCGCAAACGACGCCCGCTTGCTGATTACAGGTAAGAACTTCGGATGCGGAAGCTCCAGAGAGCACGCGGTCTGGGCCCTCATCGACCATGGCATCAACGCGGTAATCGCGCCCGGATTCGCAGACATTTTTCACAAGAATTCTTTACGGAACGGCCTGCTGCCGATCACAGTGGATGCGCCAACGCACGAAGCCTGCTTGAAGGCTGCAGCGACAGGTGCCCACTTCACTATCGACCTGGAGAGCAACACCGTTACCGCCGATTCCCTGTCCTTCAGCTTTGATATCGACCCCTTCGCGCGGAACTGCCTGTTGCAGGGCATCGACGATCTGGAATTTATCCTGCAGCATGAGGACGCGATAGCGGCGTTTGAAGCGAAAGGCTAGGAGTCTGCGCGGCAGAGCGCGAAGAACTCGAATTTATTGGGATTTGAGAGGGTCTTCGGAGGAGAACCCATCGATTCTTCCGATACGAGGAGTTCAGAGCTGTACGGATACCAGTAATTGGGCGTGTATCGGGTCTGCTGGGTTCCGGTTTTCCGGATTATGCCCATTCGATCATCCCGTTCATCCGCCGTAAGTTCACCGCCAGAGTGAGCAGGTTCCACTCACCGGTCACTTTGTCCAAACCGCGTAGACTGAACTGTCGGAATCCGAGCACCGACTTGATCCACCCGAAGGGCGGCTCGCCAATGTGCTTTCTGGCCCGGTAGCGGTCGCGCCCACGCTTGGTTTTCATCTTTCTCATCATCCGGCCAACAGCAGTGTCTTTGGGTGGGAGTGGAACATCGGCCAGATTCTTCTCGCGACCCATGGCAACATACCCGTCAATCTGACGTTGTTCCAACATCCCTAGATTCGACTCGGATCGATATCCCGCATCGGCCAGTACACGTTCGGGATGCTCTCCCAGGTTGTTGTTCAACGCATCCAGGGTCGGTTCCAACTGTCCCGCGTCGGACGCATTGGAACTCACCGTTGTCGCTACGATGATCCGGGCCTCGGAATCCACCACCGCCTGCGCGTTGTAGCATTGCTGGAACCCTTCAGTGGAGGTTTTCATGATCCGGCTTTCCGGATCTGTGAAGTTGTCCTGGGCCGTCGGTTTGGGCTCGCCCATGGGGCGTTTGAATGGCTTCTTTCCGCATCCGGGTTTGTCGTCTCCCGGTTCCCGTCCCGCTTCCTGGTCCGCAGCCATCTGACGTTCTTCGAGCCGTTTCATTGCTGCCTGGATCGTGGCCAATCGCTTTTTGCGGGTCGACAACCCATCGGGCAGTTCGTCGCCGCGCCGGTCCTTGCCGTATCGCTGGTCTTCTTCCTCATCGGTCGCCGTAGCCCGGTTCAACAGATCCCGAATCTGTTCGCCCAATTCGGTCTCCTGCTTCTTCATCCGTTCATAGCTCATCGCTTTGCGTTTGCTCGCATTCGCCCGCATCTTGGTTCCGTCCACCGCCACGGTTCCCATCTTCACCAGTCTCGCTTCCCGCGCCATCATCACCACTTGCACAAACAGGTTCCCGAACTCCTCAAGATGCAGTTTGCGAAAATCCGAGATCGTACGGTGCGCCGGAAAGTTCTCCGCTCCCAACATCCGGAACGCCACGTCGTCGGTCAACTTCGCCGCGATCTTCCGCGACGAGAACACCCCGGTCGCGTACCCGTAGATCAACACCTTCACCATCATCCGCGGATCGTACGCTTGATTGCCCGGTCCGTCCGTTCCATACCGCTGCTCAAACGCGCTCAAATCCATGGCGTCCACCGCGTCCGATATGAAGTACGACAGGTGATCTTCGGCCAACCAATCTCTCAACGACGGCGGCAGCAGCAGGCTCTGTTCTGGGATATAGGTTCGATATGTTCGTGACATGTCCTATCTTCGATCTCTATCCGCCCAATTCCGGTCCTTCTGCCGCGCAGACTCCTAGGGGGAATTTTCAACACGAACGAAACGAAGTTAACGAAGAAAAGAAGTGAGTTTCTAAGTCTTAGAACTTGGTTTTCCTGCGTTCCCTTCGTGTTGAAGTCTTAACTGTCTCGCCGCTGGTGCAGGAAGGGCTTCGCGTTCTCGCCGACATATTCAGCCACCACCTGCCCCTCTCCTCGTAAGACATACTTGTAAATCGTGAGGCCTTCGAGTCCGACGGGACCACGGGCGTGTATCTTGAGGGTACTGGTGCCGACTTCGGCACCGAGTCCAAACCGGAATCCATCGGCAAACCGCGTGGAGGCGTTCGCCACGACCGTAGCCGAATCAACCTTTTGGAGAAATATTTCCCGGACTCGGGCGTCCTCGGAAATTATTCCGTCCGTGTGATGCGAACCGAAACGATTGATGTGAACAACCGCTTCTTCAAGGCCGTCCACCACTTTTAGGGAAAGCGTCAGATCTCCATACTCCGTGGTCCAGTCTTCCTCGGTCGCTGCCTCGGCTTGTGGCAAAACCTGACGGGTTCGCGGACAGCCTTTGAGCTGAACATTCGCATCGGAGGCAGCCCGGCCAAAGACAGGCAGAAACGCCTCAGCGATTTTTCCGTCGATCAACAATGTCTCAAGGGCGTTACACACCGCGGGATACTGAGCTTTGGAATCGATGGCGACCTCGACTGCCGTGTTAATGTCCGCCTTCTCATGAATGTAGATATGACAGATACCTTCGGCATGGCCGAGGACCGGAATCTGGGTCGAATTCATAATTTGCCGGACCAGTTCATTGGAGCCCCGCGGAATAACCAGGTCGACCCATTCCGGGTAGGACAGCAGTTCCTGAAAACCTTCCCTGGTATCTACGAGTTGAGCCCACCCGGACGGCAGTTCCGGAGTCTCCTCTTCCAACTTCGAAACAATCGCCATGAAGGCGTGATTGGAATTGAGTGCCTCCCGGCCGCCCTTTAAGACCACTGCGTTCCCGCTCTTGAGAGCCAGCGACAGGATCTGGGGGATCACGTCGGGCCGGGACTCAAAGACCATGGCAATCACCCCGAGGGGCACGGACAACTTTTCCAGTTCGAGCCCGGAATCCAGTGTGGTGCTCTCCAGCACCTGGCCGATTGGATCTGGGAGGGCCGCGACGTCACGTATGCCTTGAACGACCTGCGCCAGCTTTCCCGCATCGAGCTGAAGCCTCTTGTAAAGAGTGTTCTTGATCTTTCCCTGGGCAGAGTCGAGATCCCTGGCGTTCTCAGCCAATAGAAACGCTCCGGCTTCCTCCGTCAGGCGTGCGAAGGTCTGCAGAGCCTTGTTGCGGACCTCTTCGTTAAGAGTGCTGATCTGAAAAAATGCGTTCTTGGACCGTTTTAGAAGCGTCTCGGTATCGACCCTCTCCCCTTGCCTAGACTCAATACGGGTGGTCATCCGTTCTCTCCAAAAATCACCAGATGATCTCTGTGAATGATTTCCTGATGATCCGTTTGTCCCAGTTTCTCAGAGATTTCCCGGCTATGACAGCCCTGAATCTCGGCGATCTGGTGAGAAGAGAAATAAACGATGCCGCGGCCGATCTCCCTGCCTTGCTCGGTTTCAACGCTGACGACCTCATTCGCGCCAAACGAGCCGCGGACACCGGTCACCCCGCTGGGCAGCAGACTGGCCTTTTTCTTGATCAAGGCTTCGGCTGCTCCGCGGTTGATCTGGATCACACCGCCAAAACCAGATGAATGACCGATCCAGAGCTGCCGGTCTTTCAGTTTCAACTTAGGTCTCACGAGCGTGCCCGCGCATTGAAGGATGGCATCTTTCTTGAGCCCGGAGGCGATCACGGTGCTGACGCCGCCGAGCGATGCCAACCGGGCGGCCTCGATCTTCGAGTTGACGCCGCCCCGCCCATAGGCGGACTGGCCTTTCAGATCAAGTTGCTTCAAGTCGTCGAAATCATCCAGTTTCTCGATCGGTTTCGCGTTGGGATTCTTCTTTGGATGACTGTCGTAGATTCCGTCAACGTCGGTCAGTATGAGAAGCAGATCCGCACCCAATTTGGAAGCCACCAGCGCGGAAAGCAGATCGTTGTCCCCGAAGCTGTGAGTCCGCGCGTCCTCCTGGAGTTCCATCGTCGATACGGAATCGTTTTCGTTCACGACGGGAATCACATTGTAGGAGAGCAGCCGTTCCAAGGTTTCGCGAAGGTTCAGATACCGTCGCCGGTCGGAAAAATCGTCGGCGGTCACCAGCAGTTGGGCCGTCAACAAGCCGTGGCGGGCAAAGTATTGCTGGTACCGTTGCATCAACAGGCCCTGGCCCACAGCCGCACACGCTTGTTTCGCCGAGACATCCGATAACTTTCCGATTCCGAGTGAGATTTGACCCAATCCAACGGCACCTGACGACACCAGAATAATCTTCTTCCCCTCGTCTTGAGCCAGATGGGCGCACTGAGACACAAGCTTCCCCAGCCGGGACGCGGCCACGCCGCCATCTTTCTTGGTCAGCAGCCGTGTTCCCAGCTTGATAACAATCCGCTGGGCGTGTTGCATCTCTTTACGCATGGTCTATCGGCTCATTTCAGGACCGGTCATCTCCCGGACGACTATCCGGACAATTGTCGAAAAAGTAAATATAACACCCGATGGCCTTTATTGAATTTATGGTCGTGACGCGCAGACAGGCAAGGGCGGTCCTTCCAAGACATCCCTATTTGTGACATCTACACGTCCCGGTGAAACCCGTATGGCATGGAGGAACAGAAGCAGGCCACCGCTACAGAATGCACGAATCCGTGATCCAAAGCGCGGTCAAGGCCGCTGCAATTGGCGCGGGAATCGCTAAACCTGCAAGTTGCCACACGCTGAGACACAGTTTCGCCACCCATCTCCTGGAGGACGGATACGACATACGAAGTGTCCAGGAATTGCTCGGCCATCAGGACGTGAGGACCACAATGGTCTATACCTATGTCCTCAACCGCCGCGGACTGGGCGTCCGCAGTCCCTTCGACACTCTCTAACCCAAGTCGCATATCCAGTTAGGAAATTATGCCGCTGATCGAGCAACATAATTGCGTTGTCCTTGCCGGTTCGCTAGAGGTATAAAATATGCCCAGTAAATCACTTACATCACGGGTCGACGCAGCCACCGCAATACACAAAAGCCGCTCCGAGAAGCAGCTTCGGGATTTGCGTCGTGCAGTCGACTTAGATGTTAGGCGGGCCGTGCAGGAGAGGAGCATGAAATGATCCAACAATACTTGTGCCGCACGGAGCGCGCGGTTGCGACCACAGTCCTCTGTACCAGCTTGTTCCTGTCTTTCGGCGGCTTTTCACCATTGGCTCGTGCTGCCGAAATCCAGCAACAGCCTGAAACCATCGGCCCACGAGAGAATGACAGTGAACGCGTCGCCTACCTCACTGAAAATGGTGTACGCGTTGAGGTCGGCCGCGTGGTTGTCTGGTTGCCACCCGACACGCTATCTAGTGCTGAGAGAAGGTCCCTCGTAGAACGCCTGAGTCGTGGACTTGAGGCAGTCGAAGGATTCACCTATGGACCACGCCGGTGGCAACGCTTCCGGAGGCCTCGTGTCGAGTATTACTTCCATCCCAGCCGTTTTGGTTCGCACGCCAACCCTGATGGCTGGGTCTTTATTCCCTTCGAGTTACTCCAAGACGGGAGAGCTCCCATTCTCCACGAGACGACTCATGCCCTTCTGAATCCGCCGGCCCCATATCTCCCAGAGGAGTACGCCGACGAAGAGGAAGCTCGTGCTGCCTACGCTTCCTGGCCACTCTGGCTGACGGAAGGCTTAACCGACTACATCGCTAAGACAGTTTCAGCACAAACGGGTATTCCGGAGGGCGATGTCTTCGACCTCGGCTCGGCGGATGAGATGGACAGCGGATGCGCCCGGATGCTCTCGTTGCCTGCGGGAGCCGAGGTTATGCCTTTTATCGGTGCGCCCGGTGCACCCGACAGCTTACGGCAGCGGCGACGGGAAGTCGCACCGATTTTTTACGGATGTGCGGCATCGTTCAGTAAGTTCTTGGTGGGGCTCCTTGGAATCGAGCCAATCGTTGACCTTATACCTGAGCCTGACCCGCATGGAAAGCTTGAGGAACTGACCGGGATGAGTATAGAGATGCTCCGTTCATCGTGGCTCGAGCATATCGGTGCAGACCGTTGATGCGCCGCCTAACACGCCGCTCCAGCAGACGGCGACCACAGTATTCTCGGGAAGCAAGAGGAAGTGGCCGCCGCAGCTGAGCGACCATGTCGATGTCGTCGGTTTCGGCACACCGGGTCAGCAGGTCGCTGGGCAACCCTTCTTCCATCAGGCGGTGAACCGAAGAGTCGCCGATCAACGCGTCAGGTGTCAGGTTCTTGAGCTGATTCTCGGCAAAGGTACGCATGCCAAAGATCAGTTCGGTGACCTGGGAGCTAAACCCTTGAAACACAACGATCAACAAATTCCGGATCGTGCGGGGAATCCGGCCTAAAAAAGTGCGAGATGCCTTTGTGACGCAGGCCTGTTTCGAGGCGGGGCAGACGCAGACAAACTGTCCTCGAATGACGCTGTTAGCTGGCGAAAAGCCGGCCGCCTGACCCCATGCTACAATCGGCCAAACCCATGAGTAGCACGATCCAGAACGTCCACCAGAAAACCCTCGACCTGTGCAGAACGATCGGCAAGGTAATCAAGGGGAAGCCGCAGACGATCGAGTTGGCCGTCGTCGCGCTCCTGGCCGAAGGGCATTTGCTAATCGAGGATGTTCCGGGCGTAGGCAAAACGACTCTGGGCCACGCGATGGCGATGGCTCTCGGATCGAAGTTTAATCGACTTCAATTCACCAGCGATCTTCTTCCGTCCGATGTGCTGGGCGTCGCGATCTACAACCCGAACGTCCAGGAGTTCGAGTTTAAGCAGGGGCCTATCTTCGCCAACATCGTCCTGGCAGACGAAATCAATCGGACGACACCGAAAACGCAGAGCGCGCTGCTGGAAGCGATGAACGAGAATCAGGTCACGATCGATAACTTCACACACCCATTGCCCCGTCCGTTCATGGTTCTCGCCACCCAAAACCCGGTCGAACACCACGGGACCTATCCTCTTCCAGAATCGCAGTTGGATCGCTTTCTGATGAATATCGAGATCGGCTATCCGGATGCGTCCGCAGAAAAAGAGATTCTGGGGCGTTACAGTAATGGGAACAACAACCGGGCTCTGGAATCGGTCCTCAGTCCGGCAGAGGTCATAGAACTCCAGCACGAATGTCGCAGGGTTCACGTCGGCGATGCTCTCGTCGATTACATGGTCGAGATCGTCAACCACACCCGCAATCATGGCGAAATTGAACTGGGCGTCAGCCCGCGGGGCACGGCCGCTCTGTTCCGCGCATCGCAGGGACTGGCCTTAGTTCAAGGCCGCGATTACGTGCTGCCGGACGACGTAAAGACCCTGGTTCCAAACGTTTTTGGGCACCGACTTGTCCTGGCACGCTCGAGCGCAGGCCACCAGCAGGGTTCGACGACTCTCCTGAGAGAAATCCTCGACCGCGTCGCCGTACCGGCCTAATTAGACTCTTTCTCATATGGCGAGAACACCCAGCATTTTGCGCACGCCCATACGTAAACGCCTGCGGACACTTGTCCAAGAACTTCGCTCCGAGCGGCAACGCCACAGCCTGATGGCACGACATTTCCTAAAGTCGATGGTGCTGCTCGGCATTGCGATGCTTGCTGCGCTCTATTCCAACAGCTCGGCGCGTGACGGGCAGATCGTCTCCGCTGGAATCGGAGCCTTCATTGCCTTGTCGATAGCCATATGGGTGGGCGTGCGTTTTGTACCACGTCTTGCGGCGGGCGTCGACTGGGACTGGTTGCCGTTCTTCACACAATACCGTTTGACTCGCGAAGGATGGATTTACATTGCGGCCACTGTGATCGTGCTTTCGGCCGCAATCAATACGAGCAACAACCTGCTTTACATGATCCTTTCGGCATTGTTAGCAGTCGTGCTTCTCTCCGGATTCCTTTCGGGACTCAACTTTCGTGTCGTGAGGGTAACGGCGCGACTGCCGGAATATTGCTTTGCCAGACAGCCTTTTCAGATGAGGCTAGCAGTGAAGAACCCGAAGCGGGTGTTCCCGACGTTCTCCCTCGGCGTAGGCCCCGTTGACCCGAGCCCGTTCGAATTCGCTCGCTACTACGTACCTCTGGTCCAGGCCCGCGACCAGGACACTCGCAACATCGAAGCCGTTGTCTCCAGAAGGGGTCGGCACAGTCTCGATGAAGTGCATCTCGAATCGCGATATCCTTTCGGTTTCATAGTCAAAGGACGTCCCTTTCAAGTCAACGCCACATGTATCGCGTTCCCCGAGATCCTGCCAAATGAAATCCTCGATGTTGCCATCGACGACGTCATGGGCTCATCGGAACGCTTCGAACGGGGGCAGGGCCTGGACTTATACATGATCCGCGACTATATGTCTTCCGACAATGCGCGGCACGTCGACTGGAAGGCATCGGCGAAAACCGCTTCGCTGAAGACACGCGAATTCGCGGCTGAAGAAAGCCGAAGTGTGCTGTTGGTCTTTGACCGCTATGGACAAGCCGGAGATGAAGAACGCTTTGAAAACCTTGTTTCCCAAGCGGCATCTCTGGCCCTGTACCTTTCACAAGACGGTGCGGAAGTTGCGCTGTTGTCCGACGACTGGGGCTCGCCGGCGGGACAGTCCAACAACCTGCTACAATCAATTCTTTGCTATCTGGCATTGGTCGAAATGACACCGGGTGCCGGGTTCGTTGGCTCCAGCGAGAGTGGGACGGTCGTATTTTCTCTGCGTAGCCCGTCCAACACACGCACGCAATGGAACGCTACTTCCAAATCTCATTCCATGCGCTGATTCTCACAGCGTTCGTAGCTCTGGTGGAAACCGGCCGGATCGACATCGGGTCCATCGTGTTGTTTCTTGCCGTCTTTGGCGTGACGACCAACAGAGTTCTAAAGGGGCAGCCTCCGTTGCTCAGCGCGCGTGGCGCGTTTTTTCTCTCGCTCGGCTACATATTCTTCTTCGTTCTGGACAGCCTGATTCTCTCCGGATCGTTCATCAGCGCGATCATCCACCTGGTTCTCTTTCTGGAACTCGCAAAACTGGCCCAGAAGAAGGTAGACAAAGACTATCTGTACTTGATTCTCCTCGCCTTCTTACAAGTGCTTGCAGCATCTTCGCTGACCATCGACATCTCTTTCGTCTTCACACTATTTTTCTTCCTGGTTGCGCTGGTTTCGACGCTGATGAGCTTCGACATTCACCGTTCCCAGAGAGAAACATCGGACCCCGGACGCGTTCCGATCGATGGCCCCCTGGGCGGAATGAGTGTGTGGGCGACGGTCTGGATCGTAATTATCGGTCTAGGACTTTTCTTCGCCATGCCGCGGATCGGAACAGGTTATTTCAGTCGCGCGGCTACCCAGGCGTTGCTGCTCTCCGGTTTTACCGACACGGTGGAGTTAGGGGAAATCGGTGAGGTCAAACTGAGCTCGGCTCTGGTCATGCGGACGCGGATCCTCGACGGCTCTCCATCCGTAGTGCCGAAGTGGCGAGGTCTCGCCCTGGATACCTTTGACGGCCACACCTGGTCCAAGTCACGCCGGCGGCGTCAGGGCCTGCGGCGATCCCGCGCGGGGGGCGATGAATACCGGATTCAGCCGATGACGGGGACCGGAGAGGCCGTCCGGTTCGAAATCTTCCTTGAAGCTCTGGCCACGCCCACGCTGTTTGGCCCCCACGTCATCCGATCCATCGCCGGAGATTTTCGAGGTCTCGAACGTGACAACGCCGATGCTGTCTACCAGAGGGTTCGCGCGGTGCGGCGGACTCAATATGAGGTTCTTTCCGAAATCCCATTGAGAAACGCGACCGCGGACACGACGAACGACACGGACCCACTGCCTGAGAATGCGGAGATCTACCTTCAGTTGCCTTCGGACCTGGATCCCAGGATCGTCGATCTGGCCGAAACGGTTGCCGGGGGAGCCGAAACGGTGCTTGACAAGGCCGCTCTGATTGAAACCTACCTGCGGACCAATCTCGCATACTCTCTCCAACTGACCTGGGACCCGGGTGAACAACCTCTGAGCACGTTTCTGTTTGACGCCCGCGCCGGGCACTGCGAATACTTCGCTTCGTCAATGGCCATTATGCTCAGAACCCTGGGCATCCCGACGCGGATGGTCAACGGGTTTCTGGCCGGCGAGTACAACTCGATTGGAGACTCTTACATCGTCCGGCAGTCCGACGCGCACAGTTGGATCGAGGCCTACGTGCCCGGGCAGGGGTGGATGGAGTTCGACCCGACGCCTCCTAATCCCAACCGGAACGAGCTCAGTATGCTGGTCCTCATCTCCCACTATATTGATGCAGCCGAACTGTTCTGGAACGCCTACATCCTGACCTACGATTCCGGAACACAACTGCAGTTGTTCCGAAGCGCGACCGAGACCGTTCGAAGTCTGCAGAGCTCGCTCCGCAGCCGGTCCGACTCATGGGCCGCCCAAAGCCAAGTCCTATCGGATCGAGTTTCCGCACGGATACGTGCGGTTGTCGAGACCCGATGGTTCTGGTTTCTGGTGCTGACGGTCGCGATGCTGGGACTCGGAGCAAAATATCGATCAACGATCCGCACGCAATTGAAAATCTGGAATCTGCGCTTGGGCAGAGGTGATGCCGACAGGGACGTCGTGACACAGCTGTTTTACCGGGCCGCTGCACTGGCTGCGCCGCGCTCCGGCGCCCGTCTGCCCCACCAGACATGGAGGGAATGGATGGGGGAACTCCCTGACGAAGGCCGCAAGCACCTCGTCGCAGTGGCGCTCAACATTTTTGAAAAGGCCCGCTACAGTAGCTCCCCGGTCACCTCTGAAGAATACGTAGACCTTGAGTAAACGATCCAGCAACTCAAGAGTGCGTAAGGCCGTCGTTAAATGTCAAAAACAACTCTTAACAAGGCAACGCGAATCGGTTTCGTCAGCCTGGGCTGCCCCAAAAATCTTGTCGACAGCGAAGTCATGCTCGGGACGCTGACCGAGCAGGGCTATGAGATCACCGCCGATCAGGAATCGGCCGACGTGATTGTCGTCAACACCTGCGGCTTCATCGACAGCGCGAAGGAAGAGTCAGTGGACACGATTTTTGAAATGGCCCGCTTGAAGGAAGAGGGGTGTTGCAAGAAATTGGTCGTCGCAGGGTGCCTGGCCCAGCGATACCGCGAAGAGATACAGAGCGAGATTCCTGAAATCGATTACGTCTTCGGTCCGGACGAACTTGGAAGCATTCTCGAGGCCGTACAACTCGCAGGCGACGATCCTGTCCCCGAACTCTCGATCGACGCGCTATACACTTCGCGCGAAGTACCGACGATTCCAAGAATTCTGACGACGCCGTCCCACATGGCGTACCTGAAGATTTCTGAGGGTTGCGACCACACCTGTGCCTTCTGTGCCATTCCTGGCTTCAGAGGCAGCTTTAGAAGCCGCTCTGTCGACAATCTGGTCGCCGAAGCCCGGAAACTGGCCGACGGCGGTGTCCGGGAAATCGTTATCGTTTCCCAGGACACGCTGGCCTACGGCAAGGATCTCGGCATGAGGGACGGTATTCTGCGTTTGCTTGAAGGGCTTCTCGCAGTTGACGGGCTCGCCTGGATACGACTGCTCTACTGTTATCCCAATCTTCTCTCAGACTCTATGGTCCGGCTGATCGGGAGCGAAAAGAGCTTGTGCAATTACTTCGATATTCCTTACCAACACGCAAGCCCCCGAATTCTTGAGCGCATGCGGCGAGGAGGCGGGCGTTCGGCGTTTGAACAGCAAGTCGAACGGATTCGGACACTCGTTCCGGCGGCCGGACTGAGAACCTCGTTCATAGTAGGTTTCCCGGGCGAAACGGAAAGGGACTTCCAGGAACTGGTTCAGTTTGTCGATAGCGTGCACTTCGACAACCTCGGTGTCTTCGTTTACTCAGACGAAGAAGGCACGTTTGCTGAAAATCTCGATTGCAAGGTTCCGCGCGATCTCGCCGTCGAAAGGCGACACGTTTTGATGGAGAAACAGGCGAACATTTCACGCAAAGAACTACAGAAACTCATCGGCCGTCAGGTACCCGTTCTTCTCGAGGGTGTCTCGTCGGAATCGGACCTCTTGCTGGAAGGACGGATGGAAACACAAGCGCCGGAGATTGACGGGAAGATCCTGATCACTGACACGGCCGAGGAACAGCCCGAAAGCGGCAGGTTTTATCTAACAGAAATCACGGACAGCATGGAGTACGACCTTCTGGGTCGAATTATCGCCAATCTATAGTCAGTCTAAAGTCCATAGCCACAATGCCGGCCCAGTGCCCAACATGCGGAAAGAAAACAGCTTACCGAAAGAATCCGTTTCGCCCGTTCTGTTCAGAACGATGCAAGACGATCGACTTGGGCAAGTGGGCTTCGGAAGTCTACCGATTTCCGTCTGAAGAGAGCGCACTTGGAGATTCCGACGATTCCGATGGAAACGGCGAAGACGACTGAACGAGCCCAACCGACCGAGTCTCGGACGCCTCTGGATCGGATCGCTGTCGCAGTCGCAACAGCAGGTGGTGCGGGATTCGCACCCAAGGCCCCCGGCACGATGGGATCTCTTGTCGGTATCGGGCTGTTCGGGCTCATCACCTACTGCGGTTGGTATAACCTTTATTGGCCGCTGTTAGCCGCAATCCTGGTTGCGGGAATATGGTCAGCCGGTCACGTGGAGCGGATTTACGGGCACGACGCATCGAAAATAGTCATCGACGAAGTCATCGGGCAGATGATTACGATTGGATTCGTAAGCCGTTCAGGAACCTCGGCGATCGCGGTAGAGGTGTTTCTCGGCTTTTTGCTTTTTCGGTTTTTCGATATCCTTAAGCCCTTTCCGCTCCGCCGGCTTGAGCGGCTGCCACGCGGTTTTGGAGTGGTGGCGGATGACGTCGGAGCCGGGATATACGGTCTGATAGCTTTGATGTTTCTAAAGTTCCTGACGGCAAGAGTCTGATGAGCGACATTACGATCAAACGCGTGCTTCCCCAGGCAGCTCTCCCGGGAGGCGAGGTGATGATCGAGTACGGAGGCGTCGAACTCCACGGAGATCGGCAACCCGAAGTGCGTTTTGGCGACTACGAGGCACAGGTCACGATCGCATCGAACGAGGTGATCGTAGCGAAAGTTCCAGAGTCTTCGTCCGAAACGGGTACTTCCGAACTATCCGTCGCAAACAATGGCGATTCGAGTCCCCCGTTTCCCTACGAGGTGGGCAAACGCCTGGCAACCAACCTGCATCCGGTCGCCAATCCCGCGGTCGATAGCGAGGGCAATATTTTCGCGACTTACAGCGGCCGCAGGAGCCAGAAGACCCCGGTCTCGATCTACAAAATCACCCCCAGCGGTGCGGTCACCCCCCACACAGTTGAGATCATAAACGCCACGGGACTTGCGTTCGGGTCGGAGGGGGAACTCTTTGTGTCGAGCCGGCATGAGGGCAATGTCTACAAAGTAGATCCCAGCGGAAAGGCGGAAATCTATATCGAAAGCATGGGAATCGCCACGGGCCTAGCTTTCGACAGGAAGAGTAATCTTTACGTCGGCGACCGGAGCGGCAGCATCTTCAAGATCAGCCCGAGCCGCGAGATCTTTGTCTTTGCAACGCTGGAGCCCAGCATGGCTGCCTACCATATCGCTTACGGCCTGGACGACTATCTGTATGTTTCCGGCCCGACGACGTCGAGCTTCGACTCGATCCACAGGATCTCGCCTACAGGTGAAGTCGAAAAGTTCTTTACGGGCCTCGGTAGACCGCAGGGGATCGCCTTCGATATCGAAGGCAATTTGTACGTCGTCGCCTCCTACAGAGGACGACGCGGCATACTCCGCTTCACCGGTACTCGCCGGACACCCGAACTTTTCGTTTCGGGCTTGGGACTGGTCGGCCTGGCGTTTGATTACGCCGAAAACATGATCGTAGCGGATGCCTCTTCGGTGTACAGGGTCCACGCTGGAACCATGGGAAGACCTCTACCCTAGTGACCTGTAACAGAGGTATCGTTAGCGGCGTTCGGGCCAAACGGCGTTGGATTCCAGGAGGCAACAACGTGACGACACGACGTCACGGCAACGAGTAAATGGCCCTACATTGCGAGGCGGCGGCAACAACGAAGACACTGCCGTAACGCCCGAACCCTGTGGGCCGATGGGGGTTGCCGGCGATTTCTTTGTTACGAGCCGTCGTCGATGTGAAGACATCGACTTCCGTCTCGCGCCTCGATCTCCCCGGCAAGACCCATCGGCGCTGCTCCCGATTCGGGTGGTACAGGTCACGAGTAGTGTCACTGTGCCTCCCTTTTACCTTCGGTTCTCTCTATGTTGACAGCAGAAATCATCGCGATTGGTTCGGAGCTGCTGACTCCCCGATTCAAGGATACGAATTCCGTCTTTCTGACCGAACAACTCAACCGGATGGGAATTGCAGTAGCGATGCGCACCATCGCTGGAGACCATGAAGACAAACTCGAACACGCCCTGAAATCGGCGATCGATCGCACACCCATCGTTATCACGATCGGTGGCCTGGGCCCGACTGAAGACGACATCACCCGGAAAGCCGTTGCCCAGGTAACACGCCGTCAACTGGTCTTGGACGATGCTGTGCTCGGGAAACTCAAGGCACGGTTCGCCCAAAAGTCCATGGAGATGCCCGCAAACAACGCACGCCAGGCACTGGTTCCGGCAGGCGCGGAAGTCTTGGACAATCTAAACGGCACCGCACCGGGACTGTGGATCTCCAACGAAAAAAACACTCTGATTTTGCTTCCCGGACCACCTCGGGAACTTGAACCGATGTTTGAGAGAAATTGCTGTCCGCGGCTGACAAAGATGGCCGGTTCGCTCGCAATGTCGGGCCGCATCTACAGAACTACCGGGCTTGGGGAATCTACGCTCGACGCCCGTATCGCACCAATCTACACAAAGTACAAGAATCCGGAAACGACTGTTCTCGCAAGACCGGGGCAAGTTGATATTCATCTGATCGCGCGTGCTAAGACAGTAAAAGAAGCCGATCGATTAGTTGAAGAACTCGGAAATCAAATCGATCAGGAACTTGGGGAATTCGTATTTGCCCGGTCCGATCAGGAAATGGAAGAAGTCGTGGGGATGTATCTCGTAATGAAGGGCGCCACGATCGCGGTCGCGGAGTCCTGCACCGGAGGACTGATGGCCGAGCGCTTGACTTCGGTTCCGGGAAGCTCCCGGTATTTCACCTCCGGAATCGTGACCTACAGCAACGAGTCCAAGATTACCCTGGTGGGTATCCCGCCGTTGGTTCTGGAAATGGAAGGGGCGGTAAGCAAGGAAGTCGCTGTTGGACTCGCCGAGAGCGTTCGAGAAAAAATAGGTTCGACAATCGGCGTAGGCATTACCGGTATAGCAGGTCCCAACGGAGGCACACCAGAGAAACCAGTCGGTACGGTACATGTGGCCGTGTCAGGACCCGAAGGTATCCGGCACCTGCAATTCGTATTTCCAGGTGCGCGCGACAGAGTCCGTTGGCAATCCTCCCAGGCCGCTTTGGACATGGTGCGACGGTATCTTGAAACCCTCTGAGCGTGCGTCTGTTTGTCGCAATCGATCTGGCCCCCTCCATCGTCGAGTCCTTGTCCGAAATGCGAGGCGAGTTGGAACCCTATGCGGGCAACCTCCGCTGGGTGCGTTCCGAATCGATACATCTGACTTTAAAGTTTCTGGGAGAAGTACCACAACCCCGGTTGGGAGCCATTGAAGACCGACTTGGAACGATTCGGAGAGCCGCTTTCAAAGTTTCTGTTTCCAGTGTAGGCTTCTTCCCGAACATTGGAGCCGCGCGGGTGTTGTGGGTGGGCGTTTCCTCGAATGCCGTGGAACAGCTGGCGGCCGATGTGGACGAACAGATGATCGAACTGGACTTTCTTCCAGAGCGTCGAAAATTCAAACCTCATCTGACCTTGGCTCGAAGTCGAGGGAATGGGCGCATCAATCCGAAGCTCGTTCAGGCGGCAGATCGGTTTCGAAACAGCGATTTCGGAGAGTTCACGGTGGACCGATTCCACCTGTACGAAAGTCGGCTCAACCCGTCCGGCGCAGTTTACAAGAAACTGGGCGACTACCGTCTGGAATAGCATGACCGATTCAATAGCAGTTGTCGGTGCTGGGGGGTGGGGTACGGCCCTGTCCATTGCGATGGCCCGGGCCAACAAACGGGTTCGGCTGTGGGTCTATGAGCCCGAGCTGGTTGAAGCCATTCTTCGCGATCGAAGGAATCCGATTTATCTACCCGGTATTGCTATTCCCGAATCGGTCCATCCCAGCGCGTCGATCGAGGAGACAATCGAAGGCGCGAAAATCGTCATCAGCGCCGTTCCTTCCCATGTCTGCCGGAGTGTCTACGAACACATGCTGCCGTGTGCACAGCCGGATATGCTTTTCGTTACGGCAACCAAGGGCATCGAAAACGGTTCGCTGATGCGTATGTCAGAGGTCATCGAAAACGTGATCTCTCCGAAGTTCTCCCCAAAGATCGCAGCCATCTCAGGGCCCACTTTCGCACTCGAAGTCGCCCGCGGTGAACCAACGGCACTCGTCGTGGCAAGTCCAGACGAAGAACTGAGGCTGCGTTTGCAGCAGGAGTTGTCGGCGCCCCATTTTCGGCTGTATACCAATCCGGATATCGTTGGCGTCGAGATCGGAGCTTCCGTCAAGAACATCATAGCAATCGCCGCCGGAGTCGTATCGGGTTTGAAGCTTGGGCACAACGCCACTGCAGCGTTGATTACGCGGGGACTCGCCGAAATCATGAGACTCGCCGAGGCCTGTGGGGGAGAGCCGAACACCTTAGCGGGCCTGGCCGGCCTGGGAGATCT
The DNA here is from genome assembly GCA_965218085.1 of Terriglobia bacterium. Lineage (GTDB taxonomy): Bacteria > Acidobacteriota > Terriglobia > 20CM-2-55-15 > 20CM-2-55-15. The sequence goes on from CBDCKF010000002.1 coordinate 4,360,462, forward strand.
CGTCCTGACATGTACGGGACATCTCAGCCGTAACCGCCAGGTCGGAGTCGCTTTAGGCGAGGGCAGGAAGCGTGACGAAATCATTTCGAGCATGCGGATGGTCGCGGAAGGCATAAAGACAAGTGAATCAACTGTAGCTCTTGCGGAGAAGCTTTCGGTCGAAATGCCCATCGCCCGGGCGGTTTATTCTGTCCTTTATGAAGGTAAGGATCCTCAGCACGCGATCAACGAACTCATGGTGCGGGAATTGAAAGAGGAGTAGGTTCCCAGGCAATGGAATTCATCACTCTTTTTGGAACACCGAAGCCTAAGGACCCCAGCGTCGTCGAGAAGATTCAGAATGCCGTCTCGCGAACGAAACATGAATTTACCGAGAGGCTCGAAGAGCTGGTCGAAGGTAAGAAGGAGATCGATTCCGAACTGCTGGAGGATCTTGAAGCCATCATGATCGGGGCTGACATTGGAGTCGGAACGACCACCGAGATTCTAGACGCAATCCGGGACCAGGTGTCGCGGGACACGTTGAAAGATCCCATCGAACTGCGAGAAGCCTTGAAGACGGAACTCAGAAAGACCCTCGAAATAGAGGCCCGGGCATCTGCGGAAGTTGCCCCGGGCAACCCATTCGTTATCCTCGTCGTTGGAGTGAATGGAGTCGGCAAGACGACGACCATCGCGAAACTCGCAAGCCGCTTTGTTGCCGACGACAAGAAAGTCATGCTCTGCGCCGCCGATACGTTCCGGGCTGCAGCTATTGAGCAACTCGAAATATGGGCTGAGCGCATCGGCGTCCCTATCGTGAAGCAGAAGCCCGGGGCAGATCCCTCGGCGGTACTATTCGATGCCCTCCGTTCGGCGAAAGCGCGCGGGGTCGATTATGTGATCGTCGACACCGCAGGCCGCCTGCATACCAAGAGCAACCTGATGGCGGAACTGGAAAAAATGTCTCGCATCGCGGCACGCGAAGTCCCGGACGCGCCGCACGAAGTCCTGCTGGTCTTGGATGCAACGACGGGACAGAATGGAATCATTCAGGCGCGGGAATTCACCAAGACGGCTGTTCTGACAGGTCTGGTACTGACGAAGTTGGATGGCACCGCCAAGGGAGGCGTCGTGACATCCATCGTCAAAGAGCTGCAGATCCCGATTCGATTCATCGGCACGGGTGAAAAGATCGACGACCTCATCGAGTTTTCCGCCGACGATTTCGTCGACTCCCTGTTTGCAGCGTGAAGCCAACGAGTACACCAACACTCAGATCTCACCTCATGGCTTCTACACGAAGATATGAAGCACACCGACGGGGTTCAAATCGCATGGGTTTCTTCGTGATCTTGGTATCTTCGTGTGGGGCCTAACGGTCAGTGGAGTCAAGGGCGTCCACATCGGTATGGAATCAACTTGCCCGTGACAAAAGATTTCGCTCGGTCGTTCGATCAGACATCCTGTCTGAACGACCGGCGACCCTCGCCATCTTCCTGATGGCGAGGCCTATCGGGATCGACGGACTGTTAAAACAGCTCTTAAACACGACCCGCACCGGTCCCACGGTGCGGGTGAACAATGAGGCGAGTCCGTGCGTTCAGAGTAAGCAGATGATCCGATCGGTCCGGGACGAAGCTTTTGAGCACCGAACTTCTGGCCGAACACACTACTTCGTGAACTTCGTGTTGAAGATCGATATCTTCGGTATTGTCGAATCGATCAGGGTTTTGCAATGAACGACGAGCGGTACATGAAGCGGGCGTTGAAGTTGGCAGATCGCGGCCGAGGACTCACCAGTCCCGGAGCCATGGTCGGGGCGGTCATTGTCCGCGACGGAGAAATCGTCGGCGAGGGTTTCTACACCTGGGACGGCGTACACCACGCTGAAATCCTGGCAATGGAACTCGCGGGCGAACGGGCACGCGGGGCTACTCTGTATGTGAATCTGGAGCCCTGCGTGCACCAGGGTCGAACCCCGCCTTGCACCGAAGCCATCGTCGATTCCGGAATCAAACGGATCGTTGTGGCCATGGAAGATCCGAATCCGAAGGTCGACGGGCGCGGGATCGAAATACTCAGCCAAGCCGGCATCGAGGTCGAGTGCGGGCTTTGCCAGCCGGCGGCGCATGCGATCAACGAGGCGTTCGTCCATTCGACCCAAAGCGACCGGCCGTTTGGCCTTCTCAAGGTCGCAATGTCATTGGATGGAAAAATTGCAACCGGCGGTGGCGAGTCGCGATGGATCACGTCCGAAGAATCCCGCAACCGCGTTCAACTCCTTCGGCACGGAGCGGACGCGTTGCTGACGGGTAGCGGAACGGTGCTCGGCGACGATCCCCTGTTGACGGACCGTAGTGGAATCAAACGGCGCCGACCCCTGATCCGTGCTGTCATTGATCGACGCGGGCGGCTCGGCTCACACCTCCGGATCTTTTCCTCGCCTGGAGTTGTCGTGTACACGCAGGTGCCGCATATGGAGCTCCCCACGTCTCACGAAGTGGTGTCCGGAACGACAGGCCTGATGGATGTGGCACGCGATCTGGCCCGTCGTGACGTCCAAACGTTAATGATCGAATGCGGCCCTGATCTGGCATTCGATGCGCTCAGATGGGGCATCATTGATAAAATAGTCGTTTTCGTCGCCCCCCGGATTCTCGGCGGTCGTGAAATACCGGCTTTCGGGTCGGATGGAGTCGACAGTCTGTCCGACGCCGTAGGTGTTAGAAACTGGGAGGTTGAACGCGTAGGACCGGACTTGATGATTACAGGTTATGTTTACAGGGATCATTGAAGAGGTGGGCGAGATCGTCGCGGTAACCGACACCGGCGACTTCCGGCGTGTCGCCATTCGGGCCCCCGGAGTGATCTCGGGGATCGAAGCGGGATCCAGCGTCGCCACCGACGGTGTCTGCATTACGGCTCGCGAAGTGAAGGGCGATACGTTTACGGCCGACCTGTCACGCGAGACGGTCGAACGCACAACGCTCCAACGTGCCACTGAGGGCACACACGTAAATCTTGAACGCTCGATGCGGGCGGATGGACGATTCGGCGGCCATATCGTTCAAGGCCATGTCGATGGCGTCGGCAGAATCCATAGCTTTAACCGGGCAGGCGACGACTGGATTCTCCGGATCGAGTATGACTCGAGCGATTCGTCGCCTTTGGTTTGGAAAGGATCGGTGGCTGTAGACGGGATCAGCCTGACGGTTTCCGCGCTGGAAGAACAAACGTTCGCGATCGCGATCATTCCGTTCACTCTGGAACATACGAACCTGCAACATCGCAAACCGGGAGATCAGGTCAACGTCGAATTTGATGTCCTGGCCAAGTACGTTGAAAAGCTTGTCGCCGGTTATCTGAAACACATTGAGGGAGCCAAGTAAATAGGTGACGTTTGCAGAAGTAGACGAGGCGATCGTAGAAATCAAAAACGGTCGAATGATCATCATCGTCGATGACGAAGATCGGGAGAACGAAGGGGACTTGATGATTGCCGCCGAAATGGTGACGCCGGACGCGATCAACTTCATGGCGACGCATGGACGGGGATTAATCTGTCTCCCGATGGCGGGAAACCGGCTCGACACCCTCCAGATTCCCTTGATGGTTTCCGATACTACCAACACCTCCACCTACGGCACGGCGTTCTGTGTTTCGGTCGAAGCCAAACGCAATGTGTCGACGGGAATTTCGGCGCCGGACAGGGCCCAGACGATTCTGACAGCTATCGACCCTTCGACGGAAGCCAGCGACCTGGCACGTCCGGGTCATATCTTCCCACTGCGGGCACGGGACGGGGGGGTTCTGATCCGAGCCGGCCAGACCGAAGCCTCGGTCGACCTTGCCCGAATCGCGGGGCTCAATGCCAGCGCCGTCATCTGCGAGATCATGCGTGAGGACGGCACAATGGCCCGCACACCCGATCTCTTCGAATTCGCCGAAAGGCACGGCATACTGATTGTCACAGTTGCCGACGTCATCCGGTACCGGCTCCGAACGGAGCGCTTTGTCCGAAAAGTTTCGGAAACAGTTCTGCCGACTGAATACGGCGACTTTCAGATGATTGCCTTCGAAAGTACCATCGACGGCGAAACCCACGTCGCCCTGGTTCGGGGCGATATCGAAAACGGAGAGGACGTTCTCGTACGCGTCCACTCTCACTGCCTTACGGGCGATGTCTTTGGGTCGACACAATGCCACTGCCGGGCACAAATCGAACGGGCACTGGAGATGATTGCAGCCGAAGATCGGGGAGTCCTGCTTTACCTCCATCAGACGGGTCGTGGCTTCAACATCGTGGATTCGATTGACGGCCGCCAACTGGAATATCACGGCAAGCACGACGTTGATGTGAACGAAACGATCGGGCTCAAGGGCGAACAGAGGGAATACGGGATCGGTATTCAGATTCTGGCGGCTATGAACATTCGTACACTGCGCATTTTGACGAACCACCCAAGAAAGTTAGTTGCGCTGAAGGGCTACGGCCTGAAAGTGGTCGACCAAGTGCCTTTGGGCGACCCAAGTAATTGAATTATAAGTAGATCCATCTTCCCATCGAACGCCGGCATAAGGTATGGTAGGGTTACGCGGGTTTCTAAAGGATTCCAGAGATTCCACGGATTCGACAGAAATGGCGTTCATCGTGTGGATTCGAAGAATAATACGCGACAGGAAGGCATATTAACTGTAGATGTCGGACCGGGAAATCATAATTGAGAGCCTTGCCAGGGCCGAATTCCGCATTCGGACGAACCGCCTGATCGGACGAATCGCTTCAGCCCTCTCCGTCTTTATCGCCATCGCTGTATTCGTAACAGTCGTCAATCTTTTCTTTTCGCTGGGTCGGACGGCTCTTGTGTCGTTCTGGGTTCTCTGGTTGGCTGCGCTCGCCGCTTACGTCGTCAGGAGCCTGGGTAGACGGACTGGCCTGTCTGAGGCGGCCGCCGACGTCGATCGACAGGCAAGCTTAAAGGATGAAGTCCTCAGTGCGTACTGGTTCCTGAACCAGGACGCCAACAGTCCATGGATCGACCTTCAGGTCCGTCGCGCAGCCGCCACTGTCCGGGGCTTGGACATCAGGGACCTGTATCCTAGAATCTTTCCACCGACCTCCTACGTCGCCGCGGGAGGGCTTGTTCTTTTGGTCGCCCTCAATCTTGCCCCGATTGAACCCGGAGCGAACGATCTTTTTTCGAGCACATCGGCGGAGGTTGATGAACCACTCGAAACCGAGGAACTCTTCGACGAAATAGAAGAACTGCTCGACCGAGCTGAAGAACTGCAACCGTCTCAGAGTATCGAGGAGTTCCAGGCACTGCTCGAGTCGCTAGAAAACTCTGAGATCGGGCTCGAAGAGGCGGAACAACAAATGGAGGATGTCGAGTCGCTCATCGACGAAGGGAACCTCACCGTCACCGGTATTCTGGAAGGCCTAGAAGAAGTTGGTGAGGACCTCCAGCAGTCGGAGGACACTCAAGCTGCTGGACAGGGACTCGTTGAGGGCAACATTGGTGATGCGGCTACGGAAATCGAGGAGCTTGCCGAAGAGCTCAGCACAGGCCGTGAACCTGCATCGGACCTGAGTGATGCACTTGAGGAAGCCGCGTCGAACAGGCGGCCCGGCCTGGAAGATCTCGCCAACCAGATGGAGGCAGCAGCAGCAGAACTGGAGAATGAGAACCTGGAAGGGGTCGAGCAGGCCTTGCTCGAATCCGCAGAATCGCTGAACCGTCTGGCTGACATTATTGAGAGCCAGCGATTGCAGAACGAGGCGGCCGCTCGGATGGACGCGCTTCAGGACGCTCTGAGACAAGCGGAGGCAGCAGGCGAATTTGCGGAGTTCGATTTCCAGGACGAATCCGTCACTCCGGGGCTGGATGAGCAGAGCGAAATGCAGGTTTCAGATGCAGAAGGCACGCCGCAACCGGCACAGGGGGAAAGCGCCGGTAACGAAGAAACGACTGGCCAGGATATGTCGGGATTGGACTCGGAACCGGGGTCTGGTGGTGAAGGCGGACAAGAATCCCTTGATGCGCCGGGAGCGAACAGCGGCAACATCAACACCGATAGCAGCGGGATGATCCCGATGGGATACGGCTATTCGCCTGCGATCAATGAGGGAGCGGCGACAAGTCTGGAAGTTCTGCTCCAGGAAGAGCTCGTCGAGGTACAGATGGTGGAGCTCCCCAGCGACCCTGAGGAAGAAATGCCAGAGTTGTCCTCACGCAGGGAGGATTCGGTTCTCGACTACAGGAACGCACCGTCCGATTTGACCCCAGCACAGCAGGATCTGCTGAACCCCGACCGGATCCCGCGAGAATACCAGAACCTCATCAAGCAGTATTTCGAGGCCATTCGGGCCGAACAATGATTGTAGAACTGGACCAGCAAATCGAACTGTTCCAACAACGGTTCAATCGAGTCAGAACAGAAGTCTCCAAGGTCATCGTCGGTTACGACGAGATTATCGAAGGTATTCTGATGGGGCTGCTCGCCAAAGGTCATGTCCTCCTGGAAGGCGTACCCGGACTCGGTAAAACAAAGCTTGTGCAGACGCTCAGCGGGGCCTTGAAGCTTCGTTTCTCCCGAATACAATTCACGCCCGACCTCATGCCTGCCGACATAACGGGGACCAACGTCATCCAGGAAAACGAAGCCGGCGAAAAACTCCTGCAGTTTCAACAGGGACCTCTGTTTGGGAACATCATTCTGGCAGACGAAATCAACCGGGCCACACCCAAAACACAGTCGGCCCTGCTGGAAGCCATGCAGGAGAAGACGGTGACGGTAGGCAAGGTAAGCTACGAGCTGGAGTTACCGTTCTTCGTCTTGGCGACTCAGAATCCGCTCGAAATGGAAGGCACGTATCCACTGCCGGAAGCCCAGTTGGACCGCTTCTTCATGAAATTGAGAGTGGGCTATCCAAGTGTTCAAAGCATGCACATCATCCTGAACCGGACGACCAAGGTTGCTGAGCCAGCGCCGGACCGTGTGCTGGCAGGCCCGCAGATTCTTGAAATGCGCGAAACAGTTCTGGCCATTCCGATCGCACGCCCAGTGCAGGAGTACGCGGTGCGACTGATTCTGGCCACACACCCGGACACACCTGAGGCTCACGCGATGACGAACCAGTATGTTCGTTATGGAGCAAGTCCGCGTGGCGCCCAGGCGCTTGTATTGGGCGGCAAGATTCGCGCCCTGTTGAACAATCGAGTTCATGTTTCCGCCGAGGATATCCGCGCGATCGCGCTTTCGATACTCCGGCATCGCGTGCTGCTGAACTTCGAAGGTGAAGCTGAACAGATCGAGACCGACTCGATCCTGGAAGCCATCCTGAGAGACACACCCGGCCCCTAAATGCCGACGACAGCCATCGCGGGATTCGACGAACACTTCATGCGAAAGCTGGAGTACCTGGCGTTGGTTTCCAAGCGCTTCTCAGGTCAACTCAAAGCGGAAAGGCGGGCCAAAAAACTCGGGTCTGGACTCGAATTTGCCGACTATCGCGGTTATGTGCCCGGAGATGACTTCCGATATCTGGACTGGAAGACCTATCTTCGGCTCGGCAAGCTTCTGCTGCGGCTCTACGAAGAGGAAGAGGACCTGCCCATATATGTGTTCATCGACTGCAGCCAATCGATGAGCTACGGATCGCCTTCGAAACTGGACTACGCCCGCAATGTAGCAGCCGCCTTGTGCTATATCGGCCTGGCCAATCTGGACCGTGTCACCGTTGTCGCCTACGCCAGGGGAATCCAGCGTGAACTATCCCCTCAACGGGGCAAAGGCCAGGTCTTCCGCGTGTTCGGATTCCTGTCGGAGATCGAGGCGGGTGGAGAAACCCATGCTCAGGAAGCCTTCAAAGTTTTCTGCACCGGCAATCGACGCCGCGGCCTGGCGGTGGTGATCTCCGATTTCTTCGATCCCAACGGATTTGAGCGCGGATTGAATATGCTTCGCTACTTCAGACACGACGTGTTCATTGTCCAAGTTGCTGCACACGAAGACGTGGATCCGGGCATCAGTGGTCAACTGCAGTTGGTTGACTCTGAAAGCCGTATCAGCCGGGACGTGGCAGTAACGCCGGAACTGCTTGCGGCGTACAAGAAAGAGATGACCCAATTTTCGGACGAACTGGGGCATCATTGTGTTAAGTACCAGTTGGGTTACGTGCGGACGGTTACCGATTTCCCGTTCGAAGACCTGATACTCCAGGTATTTCGTCAGGGTAGATTCCTAAAATGAGTTTTCTCGCATTGTCCACGGCCCAGGCTCTGTTGCTTGCGGCGTTGACCGTAGGCGCTGTGTTGGTCCTGTTTTTCCTCAAGCTCCGTCATCGCCGTGTCGTCGTGGGTTCCTCTCTTCTCTGGCAGCGAATCCTCGACCACAGGGATTCGGTATCCCTGTGGGAGAAGTTGCGGCGATGGATTTCGCTGGCCATTGCTCTAACGATCGCGCTGCTGATCGCGCTCGCCCTCGGACGACCGTATTTCGTTGGAGCATTTGAGGGCCCGGTAGGACCCGTGATTATCGTGCTCGATACATCTCCATCGATGGAAACCCGAACGGCTTCGGGACAGACGCGTTGGGAATTGGCCATCAATGAAAGCGAACAGATCCTCAATAGCTATTCGACTTCAGGCATCATGGTTGCGGACACCGCCGGACGGGTCCTGACACCGTTGACCGAGGATCGAAACGAGATCTCTCGCGCTATTCGGCGGATGCGTCCCTTTGGCGGAACCGGACGGTTCCCGACACTTCCGGAGGAAGTTGCCAGTGTCTATTTCATTACCGATGGCGTCGCTCCCGTGGTGGTGCCTGAATCGGTGATTCCGGTAACGGTATTTGAGTCCGCCGACAATGTCGGGATTACGGCGTTCGACGTCCAGGTCGATCCCACGAGCCGGTCCGGTTACATGGCGTATCTAGAAGTGGTGAACTATTCGGATGAAGCTAAGGACGCTCGGGTCATGCTCAGCGGCGTGGGGGGACAACGGCTGACGCAGGATCTCACTCTCAATCCGGAACAACCGTGGAGTATTTCGTTGGATCTTGCCGACTTCCAGGGTGGAGGCATGCGCGTCAGCGTGCAAGCGCCCGGAGATGCACTCGCGCTGGATGACGTAGCATTCAGCTACCTTCCAACGCCCACGAACAACCAGGTAACGCTGGTCACCGACTCTGTCGGCGGATACCTGGAAACCTTGCTGGAGCTCTCCCCGAGAGTTGAATTGAGCGTTGTCCGCCCTGCGGATTTTGTGAACGATCCCAGCGCAGATGCTTATGTGTTCGAAGGCTTTGTTCCAGAAGAAGCCCCGACCCGACCCAGTCTGGTGTTTGGCTCCGGAGGCGTCGACTGGTTACCGAACGAAATCGGAATCCAGGAAGATCTGATCATTACCACTTGGAACGAAGACCACCCGGTCATGCAATCGGTACCCGTTTACGATTTGAAAATCGATGAGTCTCAAGTGTTGGACTTGGACGGCAATGCGGAGGGCCGCACGGTCGTCGCGGCATCGGACGATACCCCTTTAATATTAGTTCAAACCGGCCCGACCGGACCCAGAGCTGTCTTCGTGGCTTTTGATCTCACGGCCTCTGATTTCGCGTTTCACCTGGGCTTCCCGATCTTCGTCGAAAATGTCATGGCCTGGTTCTCCGGAGAAGGACTGGCAGAACGGCACGGTTTGGGCGAAATCGAACTGCCGCCAGATACCACCTCCGTGACGCGTCTCGACGGGACAGCGGTATCCACTGGAATTCGATTCGGACGGCAAGTTATCGAGGTTACAGAATCTGACCTCTACACGGCTATTTCCGAAGGACGCCGTATTCGGGTTGCTGCAAATCTCACAGATTCCAGACTCTCAAATGTCAATCGGACTTCAATGACGTCGGATTCGGGATCGGGACTGGGCATGATTCTGACAGGCAATGAACTCTGGTCGTTTATGCTGTATACAGCTTTGCTGTTAGTCGGTATCGAATGGTGGACCTATAACCGGCGAATCACTCTCTGAGGCGACTTTGTGAGCAATCTGTTAAGAACATAAGAAAACTCTTATGATCACCTTCCAGACATATTGGCCACTGTTATTGCTTACGGCGATTCCTTTCTTCTGGTGGGTGAGCCGGCGAACCCTGATGGACCTGAGTCCGGGTCATCTGAAGCTCGGAACCCTTATCCGCTCCGCGATTGTGCTGTGCCTCGCATTAGCGCTGATGCAACCGGTCCTGAACCGTTCCGGCGGCTGGGTCTCGGTGATCTACCTGCTTGACGTTTCCCAGAGTGTCTCGCCTCAGGCCATTTCAGAAGCGATCGATTGGATCGAGGAGACCGATGCGGCAGGTGAGGCGAACCACTCCCGGTTCATACCGTTCGCCTCAAACTCGCTCGTATTTGAAGAACTGGACGAGCTGAGAACAGTTCAGATAACCAGCGTTCCGACCGATGGAGCAATCGACCAGAGTGCCACTGACCTCGAAGGCGCCTTGACCCAGGCATCCCGCAGTTTTGCTCCAAATCATCTCAAGCGTCTGGTGCTCATATCGGACGGCAATGAAAACGCAGGCGCGGTAAAGGACTCAATCCTTCGGATGAATCAGGAAAACGTCGAAGTTTTCACACGACCTGTCGCAGCTCGAGCGGGCGCTGACGCTTGGGTGGAAGAGGTCATGGCTCCGGCAACGGTCACCGAGGAAGAGTTGTTCCCGCTAGAAGTTCTCATCGAGAGCCAAGTCGCCACGACGGGTGCAGTCGAACTTCGCTTCGGCACCGACGAGCCTGTAACTCGGGAGGTTGCACTGGAACTGGGAATCAACCGCATTGCTTTCGAAATCCGGCCTACCGACACGGGACCGACTATGATCGAAGCAGAAGTGAGGATCGGCGGTGACCGTTTCCCGGACAACAACGTCTTTCGACAATCCGTAGTCGTCGACGGACCGCCCCGCATTCTCTATATCGAAGGGCGATCCGAGAGCGCCGATTACCTCCGGAACGTTCTCGAGGGTGAGGGTATCGAAGTCCGATTCGCCACACCCGGAGAAATCCCCTTGCTTTTGGACGAGTTGGATACTTACGCCGCAATCATATTGAGCGATGTTGAAGCAGATACGATGACACCGGTCGAAATGGAATCGCTGGCTGTCTACGTCCGGGAACTGGGCGGCGGTTTTCTTCTGGTCGGCGGCGAATCCGTTTACGGCGAAGAGGGCTATTCTGAAACGGCGATTGAAGAGATTCTGCCTGTCAAGTTCGACCTGGAAAGGCCATCCGTCGCTCTGATCATCGTCCTCGACAAGTCCGGCAGCATGGGGGGAGAAAAACTCGAACTCGCCAAAGAAGCTTCCAAGGCTGCCGTGGATGTACTTAGGGACGATCACCTGATCGGCATCGTCGCATTCGACTATGACCATTACTGGCCTGTCGATCTACGGGAGGCAGACGATCGCGAAGAGATCAACCGGAGAATCAGCAGAATCATTGCCGGCGGAGAAACCAACATTTATCCTGCATTGGAAGAAGCCTACGAAGTGCTGATCGACGTTGAGTCGGAAGTCAAGCATGTCATTCTGCTGTCGGACGGCCGATCGCTCCCTGAAGATTTTGAGGAGCTGGTCCTGCGAATGGGCGAGGAAACGATCACGGTTTCCACGGTGGCAGTGGGCAATGGCGCAGATCGCGAACTCCTGGCCAACATTTCGACGTGGGGCAGCGGCCGGACCTACTTCATGGAGGACGCCAACCGTGTGCCGCAGGTTTTCACAGACGAAGCGGAACTCGCGACACAGGGCACACTACTGGAGGAACCCTTCCAACCGGTTGTTCTAAAGGAAGTCGAAGCGTTTAAGGGGATCGATTTCTCAACCAGCCCGCCTTTGCTCGGCTACGTATCCACTCTCGGAAAAGAAACGGCCGAAATACTGTTGGAGTCCGATGTCGAGAAGCCGGTCCTGGCACGTTGGCAGTACGGCTTAGGAAAGACCGTGGCCTTCACCTCCGACGTTAAAGACCGCTGGGCCGCTGAATGGCTCGAATGGGATGGATATAGCAAGCTCTGGCCTCAGCTGGTACGCGAAACAATGAGGCGGGGGGACGATGGCCAACTCGATTTACAGATCGACAAGGTGGGTGACCAGGCCCAGATCTCGATCACAGCCCTCGAAGAAGACGGCAGCTTCCGGGAACAGTTGACGTCTCAGCTCAGCGTGGTCGATCCGCAGCAAAACGTATCGGTCGTCAATCTCCGTCATTCCGGCCCCGGCAACTATGAAGGTGAGTTCCTCGTGGACCAGAGGGGCCCCTACCTGTTTCGATTGGCCGGGGATGAGGTTGGAGCGTCGCGCATTTTGCCCTACTCCTACCCTGAGGAATATCACTTCTATCCGCCCGATACCGAACTCCTGAGAGAACTGAGTGCCGTTACAGGCGGGATCTTCAACGCCGATGCAAGCGACATTTTCCGCTCGAGACCGGAAAACATAGAAAGACCCACACCCTTGTGGCCGTATATGGCCGTTGTCGCCCTGTTACTCTACCTGGGGGACATTTTCCTGCGCCGGATTCGCCTGTTCGAAACGACCATCCAGTCGAAGCCGGCCGCAGCCGGCCCCTCAGCCAGCCCGCTAAGCATCTCGCCTGACTAGAAACTAAGCGAACTGGCAAAGGCGATTCGAAGAGTGGCGTACACCATCCATCCTCCGATCACCACGGCGGGGCCCAAACGAGGCGAGGATTCCCCTCCGAGGAATCGATAGCCCACCACTAACAAGACGATCACCCATATTGAAATTACGTCGATCATGCTGGCAGCCACGAAGAGCTCTGCCGATGCCGAGTCGGGATCAAGCACACGGGCGATACTCAGTCGACCCACTTGTAATGAAGGCATTTCCTGTGGGCTAGCGTTCACGAGAACGAAACTCTGCGCCAGGTGGTAGAAGGCTGAAGGAATAAAAGCCAGGGCCGTAACGGACACAAAACTCCTGTAACTACCCCAGCGCCCGAACAAAGAAAACATCGCAAAGAACAGACCCGAAATCAAAAAGACAAGCACAGCAGGACCCAACATTGCGACCACGAGGCCGATTTGCCAGATGCCCCGCAGGGAAGGATCAGCAGGTGGAAATTTGAAATAGACGATCAGGCTCGTCAGGGCTGCGAACAGGGTGGGTATGCACACCGGCACAAATACGACGGGTCGACCCAGGGCTTCCGACAGCGTCGCCGACGGCATCCAGAACACTCTTAACGATCGATACAAGTCGCCCATAGCGTTCTGAGATTCTACCTTACGGGAATTTTGTTGAGCCACGAAGGCACGGCGGCAGAGGGACAAAATCCCTCCGCGCCTTTGTGATTAAAAAAACGTCCGGCCTGAGTCGCTCTACAGGCTGGGCTCAGGGCGAGGGAGGAACTTCACCCAGGACGTCCACGGTAACGTCGACAATGCCAACTTCGACGCGGCGATTGCTGGCGCGTGCTTCAGCGCTGGTCCCCGCGACGCGGGGACTCGACTGACCGTAGCCGCGCGTCGTAAGGATGTCGGCACTGATGCCGGACTCGACAAGGTAGTCGCGGACCGATTCTGCGCGTCTCTCAGACAGCTGTTGATTGTATTCTTCCGTACCTACGTCGTCGGTGTGTCCGTAGACGTAAACGGAATAGCCAGTCGAGGTCAGGAGAACCCCGGATATTCGGCTCAATAGTTCGCGCTCCTCGAAGCCTAATTCAGCCCGATCGAATTCAAATTCGATCGCGTCGGTTCCGAGGTTCATGACCAAGCCCAATGCGGTCCGACGTGTCTCCACGAACTCACCGAGGACTCGCTCCAACCGGTCCAGTTCCGCCTGGCGTTCCCGTTGGATTTGTTCCGCTTCCCGACGGGCTGTGGCAGCCTCGGCTGCGGCCGAAGCTGCCAGTGCCTCAGCTTCCGCGCGTCCCGATTCCGCATTCCGCCTCTCTTCTTCCGCAACACCACGAGTGCGCGCAGCTTCCAGTGCACTTTCCTCGGCATCTGTAGCACGCGTCATCGCTTCTTGTGCCGACTCCGCTGCGCCGACTGCCACGTCGAGGGCTTCGGATACCTGCGCACCCATCTCGTCTACCCGCGTACCCACCGCACCAACGCGGTCTTCAATGTTCGACATCTCTTCCAGGATCAAATAGCCCATGACACCAACGGCTATCACAATGACTAGAGTAGCTATGATCAGTCCGACTCTGGACGCACCACACTCGGAGTTCGGCTTGCCCGATTCAGATGGTTGTTTCGAAAGATTCATCTATCTACAAACACCGACATCATCTGGGGTGTCCGTGGACGGACACCTAAGGCTCCGTATCGAACACGGCCCCTACTTGAGAGACCTACCGAACGAAGTATCCACGTCTACAAGAAGCTTACGAGCCCTTGGGACGACCCAAATCACCATTACCGCGAGCCTTCTCAGCGGTCCGCTTCTGGTGGAGCTGCTGTCGAAGATTTTCGTTCGCACTCTTAAGGTAGTCAATCAGGGCGCCCAACCTATCCTCCGCTGAGGTCATTTCGAGCAAGCTCTGTTTCTCGCTCAACTTCATGTCCAGCACATACGCAACCATGAATGAAAGTTCAGAAGCGGAATCGGGAAGTTCCAACTCAGCGGGTCTTTCCCCTGTCAGTTCTACGCCCTTCCTGTAGGCATCGATATAGAGTTCACCCACTTCAGCCTGTACTTCTTCAAGGACAGGTCCCGAGCCGTCCATGTCATCGATGGTTTCTACAACGGCTCTCCAAAAAGGCTCCGGTTCCCTGAGTTCCAAAATCCGGAATCGTTCCTCGCCCTCGGTCATTATGTTCAGGCGGCCGTCGTCGAGCCGCTCAACCCGAACAACACGCGTAAGCACACCTACTTTCTCGATATTCGAAGCTTTTTCGGTATCGCCTTGGAACAAGACGACGCCGAAAGGCATCTCACTACCGATACACGTCTCGATCATCGTCTTGTACCGCTCTTCGAATATATGTAGAGGCAGTCGGACGCTTGGGAAGAGCACGATGTTGGGGAGTGGAAAGAGCGGGATCTCGATATGGTCGGAGTGCGGCATCAGCCCTCGAAATACAAGCGACGCCACCGGTGGACTGCGGGACTGTCTCCGAGTGTTTCCAGAACGGAGGACGAACGGCGGACCCGCTCAGTTTGCTCGTGACGCGTACACTCCATGCTCGGGATTATTGCCGAAGGGGCGTACAGGCCACTATATGAAGAGTTCTTCGTCGTGTCGGGTTTCGCCGGCCGAGCCGCGGTCTTTCCGATGTAAGAGGAACTCGAGACCCTTACTGACACCTCGCGCCAACGCACCCACTTCCCGAACCGGCCGAATGATAGAGTCCTGAACAACGTCGACAGTCTCGTTGACGCGTTCGCTGACATCCCGGCTCATGCGATCGACCCTCTCGAGTTGATCCTGCAGTGTTCGGCCGGTCTCTCCGATCATTTCTTCGACGTTGTGTACCTGCTCTCGAGCGGCCCGGCCCACCTCAACGACATCTTCAGACACGGTTTTCAGGTTGTCGGTGACCGTCTTCAGGGACGGCATCAACTCGCGGAGTTGGCCCAGTGTGAGTTCGATCTGCCCGAAGACGCGCTTCGACAGTAGATATAGGCTCAGCAATATACCGGCCTGCAGCATCACGGCAGCGGCGGTCAGAGCGACAAAAAGAGTCAGCAATCCTTCCAAGGCATCCTCCGATCAGTCTGTGGTGTCCTTCTCCTGAAGATAGGCCTCTTTGCCAGCTTCAAAGGCTGCACTAATTTGCCCTTTCCGCTTCTCGAACGCGTCTTTGCCCTTATCCACCAGGTCACTGACTTCACCCTTGCCACGATCGACCAAAGACGTCACTTCCTGGCCGACGCGACGGCCGCCGTCTTTCACGAAGTGTCGACTCTCTTCAACCTTGCCGTCCAGAAACTCGCGTCCCTCCAGCGCCCGTCTGGAAATATCGTCGCGCGTTTCCTCGCCGGACTGGGGTGCAAACAGCAGCGCGACCGCGCCACCCACTCCTGCGCCGGCTAGGAAATAAAGAAACTTGTCTCCAAAGCTACTGCTCATATCGACCTCCCATTGACCTAAACCGATAGTAACACAGGAGCGTTTGGGAACAGAGGAGCGCGCGCCCGAGCACTCCGTAGTGGATGTCTACTCTTTGCTAATGTCCTGACTCGGAGGTTTTCGATATAAGATTTCGCTCGGTCGTTCATACGGCCATCCTGGCCGAACGACCGGCGACCCCCGCTATCATCCTGATAGCGAGGCCTATAGCGATCGACGGAATGTTGAAGTGGTCCCCAGAAGGACCCGCACCGGACCGGCGGTGCGGGTGGACAACGAGGCGGTAGCCGAGGCGTCCAGAGTAATAAGATAATCGGGTCGGACTGAGACACGCTAATACGGAGCGAATTAGTGACTCAGGACACTAGGTCGTTTTGAAGTGGCGACGAATCGATTCCACCTGGCGCCGGTTCGCCACCTTCGACAGGTCTTCAATGGATGCTTCACTCACCTTCTTTAAAGAACCAAAGTGATCAAGCAATTTACGTGCCGTCCGCCCCCCGACGCCTGCGATGTCTGTGAGCTCGGTTGCGCGGCCCCGTTTCGCCCGGCGCTGCCGGTGAAAAGTGACGGCGAAACGGTGACTTTCGTCGCGGATCTGCTGAATCAGGCGCAGGACCGGGGAACGGGGATCGAGCATGATCGGCTCGTCTTCGCGGCCTGCGATATAGATAATTTCCTCACGCTTGGCGATACTCGCCAACGGCTGATCAACGATATTCAGATCATCCAGAGCCGCCTGAGCGGCGTGGAGCTGGCCGAGCCCGCCATCGATGAGGATGATGTCGGGCATTTTCTGTTTCTCTTCCATCACACGGCGGTAACGACGGGCGACAACCTCGCGCATACTCTTGAAATCGTCCGGTTTACCCGAAACGGACCGAACCACGAAGCGGCGACATTCAGACTTCCTCATACCCCCTTCACGCCAGACAACCATTGAAGCGACAATATCACTTCCCTGGAGGTTCGATATGTCGAAGGCCTCAACCCTCTTGGGCGCCTTCTCTAATTCGAGGGTCTCTTCGACCTCACGGGCAATCGTTGAAGCCGAGGGGGTTGCCGTACGGAATCGTTGATCAAATGACAGCTTGGCATTACGGCGCACCAATTCCATCATCTCCCGCTTAGATCCACGTACCGGCGTCCGAATTTCCACCTTCCGCCCCTTCTTCGCAGTCAAACGGTCGGCCAGGATCTCCTGGTCCTCGAAAGCAATCGGCACATGGATCTCAACAGGGATAAACGGCGCATCCAGGTAGTACTGCTTTAACAGCGCACCCAGAAACTCCATCGGATCGAAACTTTCCTGGTCCTCCCAAAAGAGTTCTTTCTTATTGACGACCCTACCCCCACGCATATGGAACGCGGAAACGGCGACCTGAAGCCCATCCCGGTGCAAACCGAATATGTCGATGTCATCGGATCCGGCCGAGGCCATTTTCTGCCGTTCGGCCACCTGTTGAATCGTCCGAATCGCATCACGGTGGTGACCCGCGGCCTCGTACTGCTGGCTGTCTGCCGCAACGGCCATCTTCCCCTTTAACCGGTCAATGAGATCTCGGGTCCGCCCTTCCAGGAATAGACGAACATCCTGAACCGATTCCATGTACGATTCACGGCTCGAAAGCTCCTCGACGCACGGCCCCATGCATCGATGAATGTAGTACTGCAGGCATGGGCGTCCCCGCTTACCGTCAATCCGGATGTTACAGTTGCGAACCAGAAAATGCCGTTCGATCAGTCGCAAAGTTCGTCGAGCGAGACCGCCCGGGAAGAAAGGACCGAAGTAGAGGGCGCCATCCTTGCGGACTCGCCGTGTGATCAACGCCTTAGGATACGGTTCGTTGAGAGTGAGTTTGATAAAGGGGTATGTCTTGTCGTCCCGAAGCAGTACGTTGTACCTCGGTTTGTTCTGCTTGATCAGGTTGTTTTCCAGCGCCAGCGCCTCGCCCTCGGTGTCGGTAACGATAAACTCCACATCCCAAATTTGATCCATCATTCGATCCCGCCGGGGATCGTGTGTGCGGGATTCCTGAAAGTAAGTGCGGACGCGGTTCCGCAAGGATTTGGCCTTTCCGACATAGAGAACCACCCTTCCCGCGTCCCGATATAGGTACACACCCGGACCGGTTGGGATCGTCTTCAATTTCGCGTCGAGCTTGGGATTCGGCAAAATACCTGGTACCGCTGAAGTCGCTATCTTGAAACACGGAAGCAGAGGCCGCCGAGTCCTAGAACAGCAAGGGTTTACGGACTATCTCAAAAATTATAACAAGCCTTGACCGTACCTTGCCTTTAACGTAGAGTGCCGCCTTATAAACTCCCTAACATACGCAGTCGATCCAGCTGCAGGGGTCAATCAGCATGAAACGCCGCCTCCCAACCGTTCTGGGTGTCTTCCTCACGCTTTCGTTCACCCTTCTGGCGGCTAACCGCTTGGACTGGACGACGGAAAGCTTCCTGACGAGCCTGGACATGCAGTGGCTCGACACCAAATTCAGAATGCGCGGAGAAAGAGCGCCCGGAAACGACCTGGTCCTGGTCGCGCTGGACGACAGGTCCCTGGAAGCGCTGGGTTCCGCCCGTCTTTTCGAGCGTCATCATGCGGCACGCTTGGTCGATCAGCTGAACCAGGCAGGGGCTGGGGTCATCGGCTTCGACATCACCTACAGCGAAGTCGACCCCACCGACCCTGAAAACGACCGCCTATTCGCTGAAGCGATTGAAAATGCGGGCAATGTTGTGTTGGGCACCTATTTCGAGCTGGAAGCAACGACGGGACAGAGCGGCGAGCGGGGAGAGTTGAGTGACGAATTCCAGGAAATCGTCATCGAAAAACAGGTGTACCCTTCACTCCGTACCAGTGGCGTAGAAGGCGGCGAAACACTCATTCAGGGCAATTCGCTCGTAATGAATCTGCCGTCACTGACCCGGGCGGCGGCGTCCTTCGGGTCCGTCAACGTCCACACGGATTCCGACGGCTCCCCCAGATATCAGCCGCAATTCATCGAGTGGGGCGGGCGATTGTATCCTTCACTCGACCTGCAACTGCTGAAGCGATACCTCGGTGCACCATCGGTGGGCGTGACGATGCAAGACGGCCGGATGGAACAGGTACAGGTCGGTGATTACATCATCCCGACCGACCGGTACGGGCGTTATATGGTCAATTTTAACGGCCCGGCCAACACCTATCCGACGGTATCCTGGATCGACGTCGAAGAAGGACGCGTGGATGCCGCAGCACTGCGTGACAAGATCGTGATCGTCGGTCCCACGTCGATCGGACTGGGGGACGTGCTCCCAACGCCTTTCGACCCGGTCCTTCCCGGTGTCGAAGTGCACGCAAACGTCATCGACAACATTCTCCAGCAAAGCTACCTGGTACGCGGCACCGTGGCCTCAATGATCGACCTGCTCCTGATCCTGATCGGCGGCGTTCTTGTGTCCTGGTATCTTCCGAACATGGGCGCGATGCGAAGCATCATTTACACGGTGGTGGGATTGCTCGGGTTCACCGGCCTGAACGTCTGGATCTTTCTACAATTCACGTGGGTGCTGAGCTACGTGTATCCGGGACTGGCTCTGGTTTTCACGAGCGGATCACTGATCTCCTACAAGTACCTCACCGAAGAACGGGAAAAGAAACGGACTAAACAAGTCTTCTCGCACTACCTTGATCAGGCGGTTATCGACCAGGTCATCGAGCAACCTGACAAGCTCAAGTTGGGTGGCGAAAAACACAGCCTGACTGTCCTGTTCTCCGACATCCGGGGTTTCAGCACGTTTTCAGAGCAGATGACGCCTCAGGAACTGGTCGGCTTCCTCAACACTTACTTCGACGAGATGACCGAGATCATATTTAAGAACCAGGGCACATTGGACAAATTGATCGGGGATGCGGTCATGTGTTTCTGGGGACATCCTGTCGAAACAGAGGAACATCCCCTCCGCGCAACTATCGCCGCACTGGAAATGATGCAAGCGGTCCGGCGAATACAGGAAACAGTCAATTTGCCCGGAGGACATGTCTTCGACATCCGCATCGGCGTCAACACCGGAGATATGGTTGTCGGCAACATGGGCTCACAACATCGATTCAGCTACACGGTGATGGGCGACGATGTGAACCTGGGAGCGCGGCTGGAGCCGCTTAACAAGTACTACGGCACGAGCATTCTGATTAGCGACAGCACCTATGAAAGAGTCAAAGACCGCATCTTCTTCCGGGAGTTGGACCGCGTTACGGTGAAGGGCAAAGAACATGCTGTAACGATTTACGAACCACTTGGATTACGGCAGCCGGAAAAGGAACAACGAGTGTCGGAGCGCCGTAGCGACCCGAATCTTTGGAAGCGATTCAAGGGCGCGTACGTCGCGGGACGGCACGGAGAACGGCGACGCAGTGACCGGCGGCAGGGATCGATCGAGCTGATCGTCGATCCAAAGTGGGACGAAATTCGGACAATTTTTGAGCACGCGCTGGAGCTGTACCGGAAGGCCGATTTCGACGGTGCCGAGCAGGCATTTAATCACGTAATGAGACTTGCCCCCGGGGATGGTCCTTCGCGTATGATGAAGACACGAATCGAAAAGTGCCGCCTCGAGTTCGTTGGCGCCGAGTCGGAGTTTGATACGGTTCATAAATTTGATGAGAAATAGCAGGATGAGTAACGTTGCCTCACATTTCGGTCAGAAAGCATTAGCGCTCGGAACTGCCATGTTCATGCTATTGACCCTCTTACCGGTCGGGCTCCGAGCCGAGCCCCCGTCCGTCGTCGGCGACATCGTTCTCCTGGGTACTGTCGAGAGATCGGGCCGGCGTCTCACAAACGACGCTACACTCTTTGAAGGAGACACGATTCGAACTGCATCCTCGAGTGGCGGCGTGCTCCGCCTTGGCGGCGCCCGTATGGAAATCGGACAATCAACCTACCTGGAAATAGTCCGTGCCCAACCCCTGACCATCGTCCTCAGCTCCGGTTCTCTGGCGTTC
Organism: Terriglobia bacterium; assembly: GCA_965218085.1. GTDB lineage: Bacteria > Acidobacteriota > Terriglobia > 20CM-2-55-15 > 20CM-2-55-15. The sequence continues at coordinate 4,381,551 of CBDCKF010000002.1, forward strand.
AACTTCCCCGACGAATTCGAATTTCAGATCACTACGCCGCAGCTCGAAGTCCGGCCCAACCCCTCGTTTGACGCGGTGTCGGGTGAAATCCTGGCCATCCCCGAAGACGAGGACCGTGTTGAGAGCCGTGGCGGCGCCCTGAGCATCCTCGAAAGACAGGAACATGGTGCGATCCGGAATGTTAACGGTGGAGAAATATTGATTGCCTCGCTGGTGCCGACTTTCTCAATCCCGGTTGCCAGCCCGACGTTCGGACTCCTGCAGGCGCCCAATCCGATTGCTCAATTCGAGGCTGTCGAAGGCGATGTCCGGCTGCAACGCGTCAACACAACGCTGACGACGCGCGTCGACAACCCCGGAATCGCCCTGTTCAACGGAGATACAGTCAGCACACTTCAAGGTCGTGCCGACATCCTCTTTACCGACCAGAGCCTGATCAGTCTGGACGTCGGTACCACGGTCACGATCGAGGAACAACCCCAGCCCACCGGTATCTTCCGCCGGATCAGCCAGGGATTGGGCAACCTGTTCTTCGACATCCAGCAGATTGCCGGCACGGAAACCACTTTGGAAACGCCGACGGCCGTAGCCGCAATAAGAGGAACGGAAGGAACACAGGTCGTCCCCAACGAAACCCAGAGCACCCACGCTCTGAATGAAGGCCTCGAAGACGTCACCGAACGCATCACACAGCAGACTGTCACGATTACCGACGGTCAGCAGGTAACGGCCATTCGGGGTGTCGGTTTCACTCCAATCGTTGCACTGTTGGCACTGATACCAAGACCAGGTGTTGCTGGAGGTGGCGGCGGTGGCGCAGCGGGCGGCGGTGGGGCTGGAGGTGGTGCGGCCGGTGGCGGAGCGGGTGCCGGAGCGGGCGCAGGCGGTGCGGCCGGTGGTGCAGCCGGAGCTGCGGCAGGAGCTGCGACGTCCACCGTGACTTCGGTCGCGTCAGTTGCTGCCGCGACAGCAGCTACAGCCGCCGGCGTGACGGCCGCAGTTGTCATCCCGACAACTGCCAGCGAACCCGCACCCGAAGACACGGCGACGGTACCCTTGAGCCGCCCGGGTGGCGAACTCACCACGGGAGGGCAGCTCACTGCGGCACTATCCGTGCCGATCGCCAGTCGAAACGGCCCCCCGCCGGCGAGCGCCTCGGCACCCGGACGGCCGCTGGGTCGTCCGCCCGAGGATCCATCCACGAACGGACCGCCGGGCCGCCCAGACGGCAGGGGGCGACCGTAGAAGGATGTTCGGACTCGGGTTCACTCCGATCGTAGCCTTCCTGTAGCATCCCTCCACCTAAGACCACCCGCACGAGAAGGCATCCCGCTCACCCCACAGTCCCTCCTCGTCGATTCGCGGTAGAATGAGCACGTCAAATTATGTTCAAAGACCACAGCGACGCGCTCGTCAGAGGGGATCAGGCTCCCGAATTCGAGCTACAAACGGCGACCGGCGAAACCATCACCGATCGAGACCTGCGGGGTAGGAAGTCCCTCGTGTTGTTCCTGCGGGGAACCTGGTGACCCAACTGCCGGAAGCAACTGACTCAGTTGGAGTCAGACTGGGACGAATTTGATCGGAGAGAGATTAGGATCATCTGCATCGCAGCCCAGAAAATCGACGGCATCCAAAGCGCGAAGAAATTTGTGAAGAAACACAATTACAAGTTCCCGATCCTATTCGACGAATCTCGGGAGACCACGAAAGCATACGGTGTCTATCATCCGTTCGGGCTCGATGCGTATCGAATCGCTCACCCTGCAGCATTCCTTCTGGATGACGCGCAGAAGATCCAATGGATTGCTGTCAGCCCGAATCAGGCGGAACTTCCCACGAACGCACAAATCCTTGAAGCTATCGCAGCCGCCGGTAAATATTGAAACCCACTTTGAACGAATCGCTACCGTTCACGGTGTACTGGGCCGTCGTCAACGGACGGGCAGTGGATAGAACGAACTCGAAGGTATGCCTGAACGTCGCCTTTTGAATTCCCACTGAAACAGCCGGGCGATCGACGAGCTTGCGCGGGTCGCCGGACCGTACACCCCGGAAACCGGCCCGGGGAACGTACTCCCCAACTACCGATACGCTCGGAAGCAGCCGCAGGCCGGCGCCAAGCCCGACGGCGAACGTATAGTCATATTCCCCGCCGAACAGGCGGTCCCGGTTGATATCCAGGTTTCTCGTGTTGAAGGCGATGCTTGGAGCGACGGATAGCGACAAGCGATCTCCAAAACTCCGCGTAGAAACAAATTGCACAAACGGCGCAAACCTCTCCTGAAAGTTGTTTCGGCCTTCAATCCCGACTCGAAATTGAGTCGAAAGCGGAGCTTCGGCACTCTGGGTGGAAAGTTGGAACTGAGAACCAAGTTCTATGGTCCGATCCAGGTTGCTGCGCATTGCCGAAACGCTCATCCAATCGGTTAAACCGACCTGAACACCGAAAGTTACCAAGGCGCTGCTATCGAAACCGAACAGATTTCGAGGCGAATCCCTGTCGAAGATGGGGAAAGTAAAACGATGTCCGATTAAGAACTCGACACCCCCACGCTCCATCCCCTTGCCATTGGGCAGATTCACGATCCGCGGGCCAAAGAACGCACCTTCCGAAGTGAAGGAATCGACCGGGCTGACAGATATCGCGGCAGCTGCCGGGACCTCGGCTCCGTCCTGTCCCTCGGGTCTGGCCTGGGCCTCTGGCACGGACCCTGCACCCGACGCCACGCCCCCTGAGGCAAGATCTGCCGAATACCTCACGCCCTCTACTTCCACAACCAAAGCGGCGTTGTCGGGATCTGAAAAATGCAGAATCGTCGTACCCCCCAGCGGAGTAGATCTGTACGTAAAACGATCGGAGAATTGAGATCGCAGCAAAGGAGTGATCGTCATCCCGCTGTCAGCAAAGGCCAGTCCGAATTCGTTTCTGGGTCCACCACCACCCGGATCGACGTGGCACACGACACAACCGTCAACCGCGGGGTTGCGGAGGGGGTCCGCCTGAAATATCTGGAGAAACGCGGGAAAAGCGGCTGCGGGCACTGCCCACACAGCTAGCAGAGTCAAGAATAGAAGGCTCCTACCGGTTCGTATCATGATTCTCCTCAACAGTTTATGCGTCAATATGACTCAGAGGGATCGGGTCCCAACGCCGTCGGCGATTTATTGAACCGATGTGGGGACACGTGGGGACTGTGGGCTGCGAAAAACCTCCACGGTTTGTTGCGATACGCTCCGGCGTAATCCACCCCGATACGGGAACTGGCGACAATTTGCCCGGGGTCAAGACTCCGGTCTTCAATCCACAGTGAATCCCCTTCCAGGCTCACGTCATTCATGCTCTTGTCGACAGCCATGGCCTGACACAATTTCGCCGGCCCGCTGCCAATATCAGTATCTCGCGACGCGCGATGCCGGTTTTTTCTCATCATCTCCAAACCTTCTAGGGGTTCGATCGCCCGAATCAAAACAGCGGCGGGGTATCCGTCGGGTTCGGTCACGGCGTTCAGACAACAATGGAAGCCGTAAACTACGAACACATACGCGTAACCCGGCTCTCCGAACATCACCTCTGTACGAAGAGTTCTACCCTTAGACGCATGACACGCCAAATCGTCCTCCCCAATATAGGCTTCGGTTTCGACAATCATTCCGGCAGCGGGTCCTCCATCGAGCGGACGGACCAAGACTTTACCGATCAGATCCACAGCAACGGCAATAGTTGGACGGGAATAAAAACTACCGGGAAGTTTCACTTTCTTAACAGCCCGTGGCAGGAGCCTCGAGGGCCGCGCGCAGGGGTCTTCGGGTTGCAGGCGCGAAGTGAGGAGCGGAGCGATGTCTTATCATCGTGACCGACGAGGGACAAAGCCTGCGGCCCGACCCCCCCTGCGCCCGAAGGGTTACGGCGAAACGGGGCCGTCTTCTTTGTCGCCGACTCCTCCCAATGAATGAGCATTGTTTCGTCGTCGCCTCCTAAAATCCGGCCCCGTTTGGCCGTAACGCGGCCCTCGAGACTTCTGCCATGGGCTGTTAGCGTTTTGTCAGTCCTGCGGAAGGCATCAGAGCAACCGAGAGAAGGCCAAGAACACTCACAACGGTGCCTACAATGAAGACCGAGTGAAGTGAATTCGCCAGGATAGTCTGGAACGCCACTACGAGTTCGGGTGACACAGTGTCACGAATCGCCGGCTGCAGGAACGCGTTCGGATCGTCAACCAATTGCTGGAAACCCAGCTCTCCTCCAGGTCCCACTTTGGATCCGAGCGCTGCAATCTGGGTCGTCATGCCCCGTGCCATCACAGCACCCATTATGGCAACACCGACTGCGCCTCCGATGCTGCGAAAGAACTGAGCCGTTGACGTTGCAATACCGAGCTGCTCACGAGATACGGAGGACTGCACGGCAATGAGCTGCGTAATCATGACCAAGCCCATTCCCGACCCGACCAGGCCAACATTCCACAACACGACGCGGATTTCGGTCTGGCTCGTCATCATGATGAGCGATAGGAATCCAGCCACCATGAGTAACATGCCGGCCAACATAACCCATCGGAAGTGAAACCACAGCAACAGCCGGCCCCCGACAATCGAGAAGACGACCCAACCCATCAGCAGCGGCGTCAGGACCGAACCGGCACGTGTAGCTCCAGTCCCCATGACGCCTTGAACAAAAAGCGGAATGAACGATATCAATCCGAAAATTGCCATTCCGGACAGAAATCCATTGATCACCGCGCTATAAACCACACGATGGCGCAGAAGATCTACAGGTATCAGAGGCTCGTGTGCCCGCCTTTCCGCACTGACGAACAAGAACATAGCCACAACGGAACTCGCTGCCAATGCGAGGTTTGTTGACGAAAGCAACTGGAAGGTTTCTCCGTTACGGACCAGCAACAGCATCAGCAAGGTCACCGATACCGTGAACGAAAGCATGCCGAACACGTCGATCTCTCTGCGTTTTCCTTCTGTTGGCTGCTCCACAAACTGAGTCCCGATAATGACGGCCGCAGCGAGACCAAAGGGAATATTCAAATAGAAAATCCACCTCCAGCTGATTTGCTCAGTGATGATTCCGCCCAGCAAGGGCCCGACAATCGAAGCCAAACCCCAAACTCCGCTGAAGTACCCCTGGATACGGGCTCGTTCGACAGGCGTGTACAGTTCAGCGGCGATTGTCATGGCAAGCGGCAATAGGCCACCTGCGCCCAATCCCTGAACCGCTCGAAAGGCAATGAGCTGAGTCATGGACTGGGCCTGGCCGGAGAGAATGGAGCCCAATAGAAAAATCGAAATCGCCCACAAGTAGAGGGGCCGGCGACCGTACAGATCGCTCAGCTTGCCCCACGCAGGGACTGTCACGGTCGAGGCCAGCAGGTAGGCTGAAAAAACCCAACTGTAGAGTTCGAGCCCACCCAGAGCGGAAATCACAGTCGGCATCGCAGTGCCGACAACGGTGGCCTCAAGTGCCGCCAGGAACATTCCGATCAGTATGCCGATCGTAACAGTGAGTCGCTTCGTTGGAGTTCGCACAACTTCGATTCTGACGCAGGCAGATGCGGAATTTTTCGAGCGAATCTACACGGCAAGAGACGCAGCCTAAATCGGAGATGGGGTTGCCCGGCCCGCCGGATTCGACTGGCTGCGGGGTTTTCGGATACCTGGGAGGGAGGTGGTTCGCCAGACGAAACCACCGGATTCGAAAGCCTTACGCGGCCCTGTTCTTACCCTTGGTTTGCTTCTTTATTTTCCAGTGTGCAAAAGGATATTTGTGTCCACAGTTCGGACATTCCCATGCACCCTGACGGGCGTCGGCATCCGACTCGTGAAACATGCTGACGACAAGATGACATTGCAGGCACATCGTCGGCTGGCTCTTAATCCGTTTGCTGTCAATAACTTTGGCCATTTCTCTAAAGCCCTCAGTTTCCGCCGGGCAAATCTCGAACTTTTCATGAATACCGGGCGTCTGGGTTTTAGACGGTTGAAATCCCAAAACCGCACCATCGTCGATGATTTCCCCGTCAGAATACCCGATCATCAGTGCTTAAGCTACTGAAAAATCGATAGTTTCTTGCCCTTTAGAGCGGAACAATCCGTGCTATCATCCCGGCTTATGCGCCTCCCCTTGATCCCGATGGCCGTCGTAACGGTGCTGATAGGCGTGGTCGCCGGCCTCATTACGCTGATTCCGCCCGCTGAACAGTTCCTGGGAGCACCCACAGTCAGCGCCCTCATGGACATCGATGGCGTAGAAACCGAGGTAGCCGTTGCCCCCGACGGTATTCGGTACGCGGTGATCTCTTCAGGCAACCTCTGGTTCACCAATACCGACAGCGACACACGGTTGCAGTTGACCGACACGGCGGAGGCTGAGTCGTCCCCGGCTTGGACACCGGACGGGGACCGGATCACGTTCACACGCGAGCAAGACACATTAGTGATTGAGCCAGAAAGTCGCTCAGAAGAGTTATTCATAGCCGACGCGGCGGATCTCTCCTGGTCCGCAACCGGCCAGACTACATTTGTGCGTGGCGGCGGACTCTGGGTCGCTACCGCAACTGGAGGGGACGCGCGCGAGATCGTTCCAGCCAACGCCAATCCCGACGTAAGGATCCGGTTACCACGTTTTTCGCATAGTGGGAGCCAGATCCTGTTCATCCTCTCGATGCTCAACCTCCGGGGCGAAATCTGGATCGCCGACACATCGACCGGGGACGCTATTCCGATAATTGCGGACAGGAGCGCCGAAAATCCTACTGCCGCAGAATGGATCATCGACGATCGACACCTGGTATACATGACGGACCGCGGGGGGGGACTCGCGGTCTGGTATGTGGACCTCGACGAATCAACCGTCGTTCCCTTGACGGCACCCATGATGGGACGCTCGCTGGCCCCGATAAAAATTGGCGTTCATGGTCGACGAATCATCCTGCCACGACACTTCATCGACTCCGACATCCGGACCTCCGACGGCCGATCGTTGGTGGCAACCGAGCGTCTGGAGTTTGATCCAGCGATTTCAAAAGACGGAGCTCTGATCGCCTACACGGTAGAAAACGAAAGCCGCTTCGAGATATGGGTCGCTCGGCAGGATGGCGGAGATCCTCGTTATATCGCACTTGGAAGACACCCTCGCTTTTCGCCGAGCGGCAACGAAATTGTCTATTCCAGAATCGATTTGGACGGCAACAAAGACATCTGGAAAGTCGATGTTCGGACGGGTGTTCCGGAACAACTCACTGATGCCGCCGAAATCGACGACGTACCCGACTGGTCCCCGGACGGCCGATCTATTATTTTTACTTCCGAGCGTGACGGCCAACTGGCGCTGTGGACTATTCCCTCGTCCGGCGGACAACGGCTGAAACTGAACGAAGGCGGGTACGCCCCCCGGTTCTCGCCAGACGGCAGTCGTATTACCTATTGGTACGGTGCCGGTCTGTGGACTGCCGACTGGGATGGCAGCCGCCCCAATCGGATCGCAGACGTTGCCGACCCTGTTTTCGGGGTCTGGAGTCCAACCGGGCCGGTCTATTCAGAGAGCGGCCGGATTCCGGCCGACAGAAACGGAGAAGTCCCCGTGGAGATATGGCCATCATTTGACCACCTTCCGGCTGGCGGTTGGTTGGTTGCGGCGCTCGAAGTCCGAAAGACCGAGCTCTGGGCCTTGGAACTCGTCTTTACGGAATAGCAAAATGGATTTCGAAAATAAAGTCGTTGTCGTGACCGGTGCAACCAGCGGTATCGGAAACGCGACAGCTCTGGGATTCGCCCGGCGAGGCGCGAGGGTCGCAGGCATCGGAAGACATTCCTCCACCTTGGACGACTTGTCTACTAGAGGAATACGGTGTTATCGGGCCGATCTGCTGTTGGAAAACGAAACGTCCGAGTGCGTGAAAGCCCTGGTGGGTGACCTCGGCGGCGTTGACGTGCTTGTCAACGCTGCGGGCATTATATCGACCGGAGGTATCGAAGACACATCGTTGACAGACTTCGACACGATGATGGGCATCAACGTCCGTTCTATTTTTCATCTCACGCAACTGTGCCTGCCGTCAATCATTGAGAGAAAAGGAAACGTCGTCAACGTATCGAGCGTCACAGGCCTGAGGGCGTTCCCCGGAGTTCTCGCCTACTGTGTCAGCAAGGCGGCACTGGACCAATTGACGCGTTGCGCTGCGTTGGATTTAGCGCCCAAAGGGGTACGCGTCAACGCGGTCAATCCCGGCGTTGTAAGAACAAACCTACATCTGCGCTCGGGTATGGAATCGGAAGCCTATGAGGCCTTCGTCGAGCGCGGTAAGACCACGCATCCAATCGGGCGCATTGGAAAGCCTGAGGAGGTCGCTGACCTGATCATGTACCTGGCCTCAGGTCTCGCCACGTGGATCACCGGCGCCACCTACTCGATCGACGGCGGTCGCGCCGAAACCTGCGCAAGATAGATATCGGAACATAAAATCAGAACGCAAAGACGCAGAGACGCAGAGGAAGAAAAGACAGGATAGGTTGTCCACGACTAGCTCGATCAAAGGCCGTTGAGTTGGAAAAACAGTCGTCGGGAACCCACCAAGCTTTCATCACACTGAATCTTACACAAGCTATCTTTTCTTATTCTCTGCGTCTCTGCGTTGAAAATTCTTCTATCCACGGGTGGGCAGGACTATTACATGGCGCCAGGGCATTTCCCCGCGACTGTAAGATCCCAAACCCATTTCTTCGACCAGCATGTGCTGCAGGCGCCGGATCGGGGAAGCCTGCGGTGACAGCTCCACGGGCTTGCCGTAGTCCAGAACTCTATCCACACCTTCGCGGGCTTCGCGGAGGGCTTCTTCTTCAGCGTCACCCTGCTGCTCCAGCCCGAAAGTGTCAGCGAGGAAGGCCTTGATCTGGTTGAGCGTGTTGCTGCGAATGACGGCGACTTCCAGCCCGCGTTCCTCCAGTTCCAACAAGGTGCGCGGCTGCCTTTTCTCGTGTGCCTTCAAGGTGAGAACGAGGTTGGCGTCCGCTGGCATTCTCGAAATCGCAGCCGGGACTCCGAGTTCGCTGATGGCTCGTGAGAGCCGATCTTTGCTAACCCCATAGGGAAAGATTCGAAGTGTCTTAGTGCGAGTCCCTGATCCGTTAGTACGCCGAATGCGCGAGGCGGGTCGATGGGAAGCGTCCCCGGAGAGCTTGACTGCCCCATCCCGGTCGCTCACGATCTCATACCCGTCAGGACCACGCAAACGCACTTCTGCACGAATCGTTCGTCCCCTAAGAAACTCATCGACCACCTGTGCTGTCTCGTGGTAGACGGACAAGCGGTCTCGGGTTCGGATCTCGACCAGAGTGTCGAACGTCGGCGGGGCCTTTCGTTCCAAAACTGTCTTCTGTGTGCGGCGGCGGCGGGCTTCGTCGTCGCCGAGGGTCACAGCGTGAATGCCTCCAAGCAAGTCTGAAAGAGTTGGATTCATCAGCAGATTGTCCATTGAATTGCCGTGAGCCGTAGCGATCAGTTGGACCCCCCGCTCGGCAATCGTACGTGCGGCCATCGCTTCAGCCTCGGTTCCGATTTCGTCGATAACGATCACCTCGGGCATGTGATTCTCGACCGCTTCAATCATCACCGAATGCTGCAATGCGGGCCGCGGAACCTGCATCCGTCGAGCGCTACCGATCCCCGGATGGGGGATATCCCCGTCGCCCGCAATTTCATTGGAGGTATCGACGACAATGACGCGTTTATTCAGTTCGGTGGAAAGCACCCGAGCGCTTTCGCGTAGAAGGGTTGTCTTGCCGATCCCCGGACGTCCAAGCAATAACAGGCTCTTGCCAGACTCGATGACGTCCCGCAAAATGTCGACGGTCCCGAAGACAGCCCGGCCAACACGGCACGTCAATCCCACCACGTCGTTCCGACGGTTACGAATAGCCGAAATTCGATGTAAGGTGCGTTCGATCCCCGCGCGGTTATCCCCCGTAAAGGAACCGACTCCCTTCACGACATGGTCGAGCTCGTCCTTTCGTACGGTTTCGTCCCTCAGATATAGGGATCGATCGGGAAATCGTGCTTCCGGCCGCCGGCCGAGATCTAAGAGAATCTCTATCAGCTCCTCAGCGCCATCTTCCCGATCCAACGCTGTTCTTATGTCGGCAGGCAAGACTTGCAATAGTAGTTCGAGATCGTCAGTGATTTCTGTGCTTGGCATGATTCCCTCTCCCCGCTGCTTGGCCACCCGAGCCGCCTACCTCTGATATAGTAAGAAACAGGAGGAGTGAATAAAAGCAGGCAATGGCAGTGTTTCGACAATCGCATGAATCGATCAGCGGAAACGGGTGTCTCGAAGTGACGAAAGAGGCGAGTTCCAGACTGCGGAGTTTTGAGGATTGGACTCAAATGCTCGAGTTGTCCAAATCTGAGCCTGTCCTCATATTCAAGCACAGCACCTCCTGCAACATCAGTTCCAACCTCCTGGCCGAAGTCGAGGGTTTTCTGTCGCAACATCGGAATGTTCCGTTCGGCACGATCCATGTTGTCGAGGATCGAAACCTATCCGCGGTGATCGCAGATCATACGGGCATACGCCATCAATCACCCCAAATGATAGCCATCGCGAACGAAGTTCCGATCTGGTACGCCTCCCACTGGTCAATCGACCTCAACGAACTCGAACGGCTCCTCGCCACCACGGCGGAGTGACGAACCCGGTAAACCAGCACTGATTCGCCTGCGGAACACGTAGCGCGCGCAGCGGACGTCATAACTGAAGGGTCTCAATAATGGCCGGTCCCCGTTTTACGAACCACCTCGCCAAAGAATCCAGCCCTTACCTATTGCAGCACGCCCATAACCCCGTCAATTGGTTTCCATGGAGTGACGAAGCGCTGCGTAAGGCGAAAGAAGAAGACAAACCGATTCTCCTCAGCATCGGATATTCGGCATGTCACTGGTGTCACGTGATGGAACACGAGTCGTTTGAAGAAAGCTCCATCGCGGAACAGATGAACAACAACTTCGTCAATATCAAGGTCGACCGCGAGGAACGGCCCGATCTGGATCAGATTTACATGAGCGCCGTCCAGTTGATGACCGGGAGCGGTGGCTGGCCACTGACGATATTCCTGACACCCGACGCAAAACCCTTCTATGGAGGTACGTATTTCCCCCCTGACGACCGGTACAACAGGCCCGGATTCCGCAGAGTTCTCCGCACGATCTCAGAGGCCTACCGGGAGAGGCGAGACGAGGTCGTCAAGAACGCACAGACGCTGATCGAACAGATAAACTCACAAGCCACCCGAGCCGACGCCGACGGCCAGATTGACCTGGATCTTATGGAGCAGGCGCAACGCGGAATCGCTTCGAACTTCGACACAAACCACGGAGGCTTCGGCTCCGCGCCAAAATTCCCTCCGAGTATGACAATCGATTTCCTTCTGCGTCATCATCACAGAACGGATAACGAAGTCTCTCTTCGGATTGCGAATCTGACCCTCCATAAAATGGCTTTTGGTGGAATCTACGATCAACTGGGTGGCGGTTTCCACCGTTATTCTACCGACGAACGATGGCTCGCCCCCCACTTTGAAAAGATGCTGTATGACAACGCGCTCCTGGGTCGCGTTTATGTCGATGCGTTTAAGGTTACCGGTTTCCCCCTGTACCAAAAGATTGTCGAAGAAACTCTCGATTTCGTGGAACGCGAATTGCGGGACCCTGGGGGCGGCTTCTACTCGACTCTTGACGCGGACAGCGAGGGCGTCGAAGGAAAGTTCTATGTTTGGAATCAAGCCGAGTTCGATGAAGTTGTGGGCCCCAACGCGGACATCCTCTCCCGATATCTCGATGTCACCAAATCTGGCAACTTTGAAGGGCAAAACATACTGAACGTTCCACTCTTTCCCGACGATTTCGCCAAAGGTGAAGGTATCTCCACGGACCGGCTGGATGAATGGATGGACGGTGCGCGCCAACGACTATTGGAGCGTCGCGAAACACGTGTGCGGCCCGGTCGGGACGAAAAGATTCTAACCGGCTGGAACGGGTTAATGCTGCGAACGTACGCAGATGCGGCAGCCTGTTTTGACCGGGCCGATTATCGGCAGGTCGCGGAATCGAACGCCGAATTCATACTTTCTGTAATGTGGGACGGCCATCAGCTCCTGCATTCATTCAAGGATGGTCAGGCCCGGTTCAACGGCTACATCGACGACTACGCCAATCTGGCGGACGGCCTCCTCGGCCTCTATGAACTGACCTTCAATGAACGGTGGCTTGAGTCATGCCTTCAACTGACCGAACATATGATCGACAATTTCTGGGATGAACAACACGGAGGTTTCTTCTTTACCAGTAACGATCATGAGGCCCTGGTAGCTCGGACAAAAGAATACTTTGACAACGCGACACCTTCGGGAAATTCGGTAGCCGCGGATCTTCTGGCACGCCTCGGCAAAGTTCTTGACCGCAGGGATTTCACGGACAAATCGGAACGGATCTGCCAAAGCGTTACCGACTATATTCGCCGATTCCCTTCCGGTTTCGGGAGAATGCTTGCCGCAGGCGACTTCCTGACGGGTCCGTCGCAGGAAGTGGCTCTCGCCGGACAACCCGACCCTTTCCTACCGGCTCTGAGAAGGCGCTACCTTCCGCGTACCGTCGTCGCCGCAGGCGATTCGGACCACATTGCGCTGCTGAAAAACAGGGATTTGGTCGATGGAAAGCCAACCGCGTATGTGTGTGAAAACTACGTGTGCAACAAACCGACGACAGAAGCATCGGTTTTTGAACGCCTTCTCGAAAAGCCATGAACTGGAACGATTTCATGGACCGAATGCGTCGCTCGAACCTCGACCCCCATGAAGAAGACTTCATGGACGACTACGGAACGATGGCAAGTCGCAAGTACCCCGCACTCGAAGGTCGCTATTTTCGATGCATGTTTGCAGCGACGCGAGTCGAAGGATTTCGCTTCGAGACCTACGTTTTTCCGTCCGCAACAGACGCGAACGAGTTTAAAGAATTAATGGAAGAAGGTACCCAATGGAGGCGGCGTGACAATCTTGTCTTACACGGAGAGCCAGAGCATCTGGATCAGCTCGACAAGGTTCTTCAAATGACCTTCAACAGCAACTAAGGGTCTTATTCAGCGAGATCGATACGGTTATTGGTTATCTGTCCCAAGTTCTGAAGACGGAACCGGGGGTCCAGAATAAAGCGCCCAAAATCGCCCCGAAGCTCTGCCGCGATCGGTCTCGGCGGATCCGCCCGTACGGTCCTCGGATCGACTACGCGACCGTTAACAGTCATCCGATAGTCGAGATGCGGGCCGGTCGCCGTGCCGGTCATTCCGACGTGTCCGATTGTCTCTTTCTGTATCACCCGCTCCCCTACGCGGACGCCAATCGAAGACAAATGGGCGTATGAGGTTGTCATGCCGTTGGGATGACGCAGCGTTACCATTCGACCGAAACCACCGTTCGTCCCGGCAAAAGTGACGGTGCCTGTCGATACCGCCCAGACCGGCGTTCCCGTGGGTGCAGCGTAGTCGACACCGAGATGGGGCCGGACGATATTGTAGATCGGGTGGAGCCGGTTATAGCTGAATCCCGAGCTGATACGCGTAAACTGCAACGGCGACGGAAGCAGAGAACGTCGAGCGCTCATACCGTTCTCGTCGTAGTACTCCTCGCGGAACCGGTAAGCCTGCATGGACTTTCCCTTGTTCACAAACTCGGCAGCAATCACGGGGCCGTATTTTACAAATTGACCGTCGTGATATTTCGCATCGACGATCAAGCGGATCGCATCACCGGAACGAATGTCCTTATAGAAGTCGACTTGTGCCTCAAAGATGCTGGCCAGTTCCATAACCAGCCAGTCTCCTTTAGGAAAGCCTTCCAGAGCGCCCCAAAGGGAATTGACGACCGTCGCGGAAATCGTGTCAGTCCGGGTTTCGAGTGGTAGGGCCTCAACTCTGGCAATGAACCCATCGTCGTCTCGTACAACCTTGAGTACGCTCTCGTCGTCAACGGAATACTCGAAGGTCAGGATGTCGCCATCGGGTTCCACCAGCAGACGGTATGAATGGCCCGGTCGAAAACTCCGGACGTTGAAAACGGAACCTACAGCCTCACCGATCGCGTAAGACACTGCGTGTGACACGTCGTGTCCCACAAGCGTGGTTGAAAGTGTCTCGTTACGCTCGAACATTCCTTCGACAAACACAGGAGGAGGAGGAAGCACCTCTCTCATCGACGCAGCCTTGGCGTGCATTTCGACTTCAAAATTGCGTGGTACTGCGACAACGACGACGGCTAAGAACAGGACCCAAACACAGCCCACGTGACACTTGTGAACACCCATCCGATCTCCACACGAAACGTCTTCAAAAAAAATGCCTGATCCCGGAACCCGCAGAGTTCCTTGCGTCAGGCGCTACCAGGTCATCCCGTGGAGACGACCACGCATATTTTACACCTTTACGCATATTTGTGAACCCTTCATAGAGAATCCTCCGGGACGGTCGCTTCATTTCCAAAATTCGGAAGCCGTAATCAGTTGAAATAGATACAGCGATAAATATCCGGCCGTAGCAGTCCGTGGCAGAAGTCTCGAGGGCCGCGCGCAGGGGTCTTCGGGTTGCAGGCGCGAAGTGAGGCGCGGAACGATGTCTTTTCATCGTGACCGACGAGGGACAAAGCCTGCGGCCCGAACCCCCATGCGCCCAAAGGGTTACGGCGAAACGGGGCCGTCTTCGTTGTCGCCGACTCCTTCCAATGAATGAGCATTGTTTCGTCGTCGTCTCCTAGAATCCAGCCCCGTTTGGCCGTAACGCGGCCCTCCAGACTGCTGCCACGGGCTTCTAGCAGCCCGAATTACGTCCATCACGCGCAATCAAGGCGCCTACAAGCCCTTGCAAATCGACTAACATCAGGGTGTCCAAACCGTCCAATACATCATCAGCCCGCGGTACACGCCACGGCAAGGAACGGATTTTCCCTTGCAATTGGCTCCCAACGGTTATTCAATTCACATATAGCTTGGGAGGATAGATCATTTGAGGAAAGGCATTGTCTCTGCACTGGTGCTCGCCGTCGCGTGCGGTTTGATCTGGGCGCCGTCGATCCTCGCCGGGAAGCAGGAGGCCGAAGAGGCCGAACGAGCAGAGCCGGCCAACGAACGCTCGATAGATCCGGTGTGCAACATCGCCGTACCGCGAGACCCCGAACTATCAGCTGAGTACCGGGGAAAGACCTACTACTTCTGCATGAAGGCCGACATGGAAGCCTTCAAGAAAGATCCGGAGAAATACCTCGAGGGCAGTGACCACACCCATCCCGATCCCACCCGATGATCCTCAACGGCTCGGCTCCATACCCGTCTCTTCCGAGCCGATCTCTGCCGAACCCGTTTTTATTGATGTGCCCGGATAGTAGTGTTCGAGAATTTCTTCATAGGAAAAGCCACTAAGGCCCATCACGCCAGCGCCAATTTGACACAATCCCACTCCGTGCCCCCATCCGGCACCGATCAAGGTTATTCCTCCCGGGTTTCGCTCCGCGACGAAAGCAGAACTGTAAAGATGTGAGGAGGACAACACCCGGCGGATCTCCAGTTCCTTTCCAATATTGACCGCACCGGAGCTGCCTTCAATCCTGAGTTTAACTATTCTTCCGGAGGTGCCCCTGTCCAGGGAAATCAGTCTGAGATTCCCTCCCAGATCAACACCGGTATGGGTGTGCACAAGTTCAGCCAGTTCGCTGGAGGAATAGTCGACGCGCCAACGATAGAAATCAATCGTCTCCTGATCAAATCGGGGAAGGATCCGAGAAAGCAGATCGGGATCCCGAGTGTTGCAGTATGCATCCGGGCGGGCACGAATCCAATCGGCGTCAACCTTGGGAATGCTTCCCCTCCCATCAAAAACTGGAGTCAGATAAGGCACGGAACGATCTTCCCACGCCGAACGATAATCTTCGCTTACACCACCACAACACTTTGAAAAGCGTGCGTCACACACATCTCCCTCAAAACACAAAAACAGTCCAGCTGTTTCGCGAACCGCCCGTTTTGTGGTTTCAGATCCGTCCGGATCCAGCCCCTGGTAACGTTGGCAGTGGTCGTCGGCACATACGTCAAATTGGTCGTGGAATTCCTTGCCGTACCAGCAAAGGATTTCCCACTCATTGGGACCGATCTGTTCTTGGGAACGAAACGCCTGACCGAGGCCGCTGTTTCTAATCTGGGATACGAGCCAGCTTCGTGAGACAACAGCATGCGCCTTGAGTAGCTCCGGAGGGCTGTTCGCGCTCATTTCGGACGAAATCACGCTCTCGACATATGCATCCAGCTCCACGTCATTGATGAGCGTCAAGCCATCGGCTGCTTTCACAAGGCGCAAGCCTCCTCGAAAGCCTTGCCGTTGCTGCCGCTGCCAATGAAAGCCTACACCGATGGTCACATCGTCGACCGTAAACGAGTCAGTCTCGGGATGAGAGGGGTTCAGATCGACCGGTCTTTTGAATTCGTATTCGCCTGATGCATACGTTTGACCGGACGCACTCTTAAATTCCCCGTTGAGCGCTACACGAAACGAAGAACGCCGTTCAACGAGTCCAACAGCGATGTTCACACCAGCCTCAATGTGCGGGCAATTGTCTTTACCGTCTGCGCCTCCAGCGACACTTCTCCAAAAACCTTCTGAATGTCCGCGGCTGTGATCCGATCGAGATCGGACTCGACGGGAAGCACGACCACGCCGCACAGATCGATGGCACCGGGAGTCCAGGTCAATTCCCCCGTGTGAAAGACCTGGGGGCGATGCTTGGATCGTGGAAACACGACGACGACCCAATCCCCATCGCGATAAAGGGCTACAAGATTGAACATGGGTTCGACGCGGTCCCTGCTGTGGGCTTCGAGACTGAGGAATAGTTTGGAAAACCGCCGGCTCAACCGGACCCGATCCGAGTCTCTTAAAACAAAAACGCTCCGGGGATAGTCCGGGATGACGCCGCCGGATGCGTGCTCCAGATCCTCAACAAAAGGCATGCCATCAAAAAGGCATGCTTGAAAGTGCATGTGATCCGGAGCGGAGGCACCGCACTCCGGACCGTTGTACAGGATGACGTAGCCCGGCAGTTGGGCCCCCAGTTCGAGCATCGTCATGAAGTGGCCTTCGATTCGCTGGGGCGTATGTTCCCGTAAGACGATGGACAGATGATTGTCGAGAATTGGAAACGGATTGCATGCGATCACGAACTTCTGATCGAAAACCAGCGCTTTCTCCGGATCGGGCAGGTTTTCAGCACACAAAAAACATGGCCTTTTCCGGACCGCTTCAGGATCGACACGTGCTGTCGTACTCCCGATTCGATGCGGGATATGGCGAGCAACGACGGGAAAGCCATTGACGACGAATTCCCGGGATCGCGCTCGTGTTAAACCCTCCACGCCATACTTTAGCTGTGGCCATTCCTCTATCTGAGATTCGAATAGGCGATCGATCGCGTCAAGGACTGATACCGGCTCCAGAGGAACCAGTATTCGTTCATCCCAGTTCACCGTACATCCTGGAGTCCGCCACGCACTCCACCGCCGGCACGACAGTCCTGAATCCGAGCCTGGAGTTCAACCGTGCGTAGCCAATCTTTGTAACTATTACGGATATTCGATAGCTCCGGAGAAAGATCGGCGTCTGTATTCTCCGCCCATCGGCGGCACAGATATAACGAATCATAGATCCGTCCGATCTCGTATTCACGCGAAACACGGAGACCTACGGCATAATCTTCACCATAGCTGACGTTGGGGAACCCGATTTGCCGAACCACCGCTAAGTCGTATGCGCGCGGCGCGCCCAGCCCGTTGACTCGCAACAGGTTATTGTGCCCGTTGTCGGCCGACCACTCCGTGTGCGCCACCAATCCCGGGACTATCTCTTTCAGGTCGAAATCCACCGTCGTGTAGGAGCCAGCCAGCATCGCGTATTGATTCGATTCCATTTCCTGAACGACCCGGGAAAGGACACCGGTATTCAGGAACAGATCATCGGAATCCAGTTGAACCGCGAAGCGACCACATCCCGGAAAAAAAATGGCTTCGTTCCAACAACCGCCAATTCCAAGGTCGTGGCCCTCTGGAACCTTCCGGACCAACCGGGGATCGGTATGAGAAGCGATCACACTAGCGGTTGAGTCCGTCGAATGGTTATCCACGACAATGACGTTGAAGGCGAAATCGGCCTCCTGGCTCAGCGCGCTCTTGACGGCGTCTCCGATCGTTCCTCCGCGGTTACGGACCGGTATCACGATTGTCGCTTTTACGGGAAAGACAGCGTCAGTCGGCGGTATCTGCCCTTTCCGCGGAGGCAAAAAGGCTCCGATTCGTTTGAGATGGTTTGTGATGACCGATTCCATTTCGTCCTGATAGTCCAACTGTGATGAATCCAGATAATCAAACTGGCGTTCGCCAGTCGTGCGCGTATCCGGATCTTTTGCAGTGTAGAGCGGTTCCGGTATGCGGACGATTGGATAGTCGACGGACAATTTCAGGCGCAAATCGTACATCGCTCCCCATTGAAGCTTCGTGTCGAGAGTTCCATGACGCTCGAGGGCTTCTCGGGCTCGGGGAACGGAAACAACGACCAGGGGACCAAAATCAAAGTCGTCACGCAGGCTGCCGCTCTGGTAGTCGATCCGGGATCGATCCACCGAGTCGGCATAGACAAGACCCGCATCGCGCGCGTCCAGGACTTCGATCATCCTGTGGAGCGTAAACGTCTGCAACTCGAGTTTATATCGAGGATCGGCAATGAAAAGGACATGTTCAGTCGCGTCTGAAAGGAGTCGCTGCAGTGTCGCGGCGGAGCCATCCGGCAGATAATTAACTGAGGTCATTATCCAGTACGAACGAGCTCCCGCGGGCGAACCACGATTACGCCGCTCATTCGATTTGCGCTGAGAAACTCAGCCAGATCCTGGTCTACGACGTATCCACGGCTCAGGGGAGCGTGCCGCATTCGAACAATATCGTCGCGTATCAGAAGCCCGCAGTGAAACACATCACGGTCAGGGCGCGTTGACGCAAAGAAAATGAGGTCCCCTGTCTGAACGTCCTGTTGACGCCTCATGAAGTCACGCTTGGGAATTGAACGGACCCGAACGGTTCTCTCAGGCAGTCCGCTGAGTGCGCGGAGACATCGACGTCTCTCGACGACTCCCCGTCCCTGAGTCCGATCACGGACGACTCCGGCACGCTTGTTGTTCCGGATCCATGTCGTCATGTAATGGTTTCGCTGCTTCCAGTCCACGACACCTTTAGCGTAGCGAATGTGCCGGAGGTTCTCGATGAACTCGTCGGTAGTGGATGCCCGCGCAAGCGATAGAACCGTCTCAATAAAGGTGACGCAATCGAATCCATCGAAGGACGCCGTAAACACTTCCTTCCGATCGACGGCACCGATCAGCATGTTTTTCTTGTACGGGCGATCGAGAAATTGTTCGCTGACGGCAGCGATACGGGCGCCAATTTGAGAGACCGACTTCACCCGTTCCAGCGACTGCCGCACAAGCTTTCGATTCAGGCCCTTTGGAATCTCTGACATCCAATCCGATTTTAGCAGAGTCGCGGAAAGAGAGTCAGCGGTGCACATACACGGCGACACTCGTTGGAGCCGTAAACACGACGGCGACACTCGTTGGAGCCGTAGACGTCACTCGTTGAAACGGCAGATTTCACGGGGAAAGTCAAAAGCTATGAGAGCGTCCTGGACACTCATGACTCTCAACCTTGAACAAACAAAAAGGCGCAGCCATCAGGTTGCGCCATTGGAAAGGACACAGGAGAATCGAAATATCAGGACTACTCTTCGATCAAAGAGATATCGTCGAAGTCGTCGGTTCCCAGATCGAGGTCCTCGACTCCAAGATCGATACTGGGATCTTCAGCAAAGAGGTAGTAATCTTCGCCGTCTTCGAACAGATAATCGTCGGCGTACTCCTCTAGCTTGACCTGTTGATACCGTGGATCAAACTTGATTCGAATCGGAAGCATAAGGCCACACTCCTTGGTCGGCTGCTTTTGAAAAAGCAATTTGCGAACCAAGTTTGAACGGCCACAATTGAGCCTTTAGAAAGAATAGTTTCCACTTCGCCCCAGGAAATAGACGTGCGTCGACAACTGTCCCGATTCCTGACGGGGCGTCAAAATAGTGCCTCCGATTATATGAATCGCGCCGTTTCGAGCGTGACCGGTTTCGATAGAGCCCAAGAAGGTGAAACGCTCCGATAGTAGAGGTTGGATATAATCTGGAGTTCTGGCTTAGGGGTAGAGTGTCAATCTGCTCCCCTCAGAGTTTGATTGCTTATAACTCCCGCCTTTTGTAAACTTTCTCCTGTTTCAACAAATCCGGGGCCGGTACCGTTGGCAAACTTCGATTCATTAAACGGTTTGTTTATTCGAAGATAGCGTCCTACAGGAGTCATCTATGAATTTGGCCCATGTTCACATCATTCTGAATCACTTTCCGACGATCGGCACGGTCATCGGGCTCGCTCTGTTCGTCCTCGCTCTTGTAGGGAAAAACAATGAAGTGAAACGATTCGCCCTTGGACTCTTCTTAGTCACGGGAATCCTGGTGATTCCAACGTATTTGAGCGGCAGTGCGGCTTCGGAGATTATTGCAGCTCAAGTTGGCACCTCAGAGGCCTTGATCCAGGCACACCAGGACAAAGCACTGGTCGCATTCCTGTTCGCAGGAATAACGGCCGGTTTCGCCTGGCTCGGACTCTGGGAGTTCCGCCGCTTCGGCGCGGAAAAACAGTGGAACTCGACCGTCGTCCTGCTGCTCGGCATCGTGACAGTGGCTCTGATGATAAATACAGGCACGGCCGGCGGTGAAATCTCTCATCCTGAAATTCGCGCCGTAGACGCTGGAACAGGGTTACCGGTGGAAGCCACCCTGAACCCCGAGTCCGTTACCGCAACGATCGAAAATTTCATTATCGTCAGACCGTGGGTTTGGCCCTTAGCCGAAATTTTTCACTTTATCGGAATGGCCCTTTTGTTCGGTGTCGTGCTCCTCATCAATCTGCGGATGCTGGGTGTCGTAAAGGGCATCTCCTATGCATCACTGCACGCGCTCCTACCCTGGGGAATGGCCGCTTTTGCCATCAATCTCTCAACGGGCATGCTCTTCTTTATCGGGGCCACGGCTCAATACACGAGCAACGTATCGTTCATTGCCAAGATTGTCTTGGTGCTGCTGGCTGGAATGAACATCATCTACTTTACGGTGTTCGATGACGCCTGGGCCGTGAAAGCCGATGATGTTCCTTCGATGACGGCGAAAATCATGGCCGTGTCTACGATCGCGCTGTGGTTTGGGGTCATCTATTTCGGCCGGATGATGCCTTACATCGGCAATTCGTTCTAGCCTGAAAATTCAGAATGCTGGCGGGGTCCTCTCACCTGAGCCCCGCCAGAATCTCCTGTATTGATTTCCTGCAAAAGGCCTGATCGCGCACCCTCCCGGTGTTTTCCGTGTTGCCAATGCAGGGTGCCTCGGATCACGCGTTGTAAGGGTCGAATTCCTGGAGATCTCGAATCCACGAAAAAAGCGGAGCGGGCACATTGTGCGCGTTCCGCTTCCTGCGAGTCATGCCGAAGGCGGGATTCGAACCCGCACACCCGAAGGCACCACCCCCTCAAGATGGCGTGTCTGCCAGTTCCACCACTTCGGCTAGCTAATTATCCGTGTCCGCCTAGGGCTCAGGTGTCTCCTCCGGAGTCGGCTCAGCAATGCCGGCGTCGGGCGGTGCGACTTCATCAGTAATGGGTTCGACGTTGACCGGCCCGGTATCGTCGCCGATGACGGAGCCCGTACCCGGCTGCGAAATCAGAACCGTCAGCGACAACGACGTCACCATGAACATCACCGCTGCTACGGTCGTCAAGCGATGAAGGATCGTTGTGGAACTCCGGGCTCCAAAGGAAGCCTGCGTCCCGCCTCCCCCGAACGTACCCGCAAAGTCCTGCCCTTTGCCCTGCTGCAAAAGCACGACAAGGATGAGAAAGACCGATACGACAACGTGGATGATGGTCAGAATTGTAATCATGACGAAATAGTGATCAAGATACTCCGTAACGGACTATGGCCGCAAACGACTGCGCATCGAGACTCGCGCCGCCCACGAGGGCTCCATCGATATCGGGTTGCGCCATCAGATCGGCAATGCTATCAGGCTTGACACTGCCGCCATAGAGAACCCTCAGCGACTCCGCGGTAGTCTGCCCGTAAGTCTCTGAAACGACCCCCCGAATTGTGGCATGCATTTGTCCGGCGATCTCAGGCGTTGCGGTCCGGCCCGTCCCGATCGCCCAGACGGGTTCATAGGCGACAATGATATTGGAAAGCTCGGGTGCAGTCAATTGAGCCAGCCCCGCCTCAAGTTGGCGCTCCACCAGCTTTTCCGCACTCCCCCTCTCTCTTTCCTCGAGTGACTCGCCCACGCATACGATCGCTTTCATCTCCTGCGCCAACACGGCCGAAATCTTTCGGGATACGGTCTCATCCGTCTCGCCAAATAGTTGCCGCCGCTCGGAATGTCCGATGATCGAGTAATCACAGCCCGCATCGCGCAGCATTGGCGCCGACACCTCTCCGGTGAAAGCACCTTCTCCCTCCCAATACACATCCTGCCCCGATATCGCTACCCCAGTTCCACGCACTGCATCTGCGGCGGCCGACAGGACAGTAAACGGGGGTGCGACGATCACCTCGCAGTGATCAACATCAGCGATACTCGGAAGCAGCGCATCAAAGAATTCGCGAGTCTCGGCCAGTGTTTTGAACAACTTCCAATTTCCAGCAATAATCTCTCGACGCATCTCTACTTTCTAGTCTCCTATCCACCTAACGATCGGTCAAGGCATCGACGCCCGGCAACTGCCTTCCCGAAAGAAACTCCAAAGCCGCGCCGCCACCGGTGGAGACGTGACTGATCGCGTCCGCCAGACCGGAAGCGTGAACTGCGGCAGCCGAATCGCCGCCGCCCACGATGGAAAACGCGCTCGAATTCGCCACGGCCCGGCCCACGGCAAGTGTCCCCTCTGCGAAGTTCGCGTTCTCGAAAACGCCCATCGGTCCGTTCCACACAACGGTCCTGGCGGCGCCAATTACTTCACTGTAACGTTCAATGGTTCGGGGTCCGATGTCGAGGCCCATCTCTTCCGGTGCCGTATCGCCAATCCCAACCGTGCGGACATCGTCGCTGTCTAAGCCCCGTGCAACGACGTGGTCTTCGGGCAATAGAATCCTCCGGCCATTCTGTTGGGCTGATGCCAATAGTTCCTGCGCCAGGCCCACCCGGTCTTCTTCCACAAGCGATTTTCCCGTGGCCACACCGCGTGCCCGCAGAAATGTATACGCCATAGCGCCGCCAATCAGGATGTCATCGGCGATGCCGATAAAGTTCTCAATCAATTCTATTTTTCCGGAAATTTTCGCACCACCGATAACCGATACGTAGGGATGCGCCGGCTCCTCAAGTGCCCGTCCCAGCGCTTCCACTTCCCATCCCATCAGGAAGCCGGCCCCTGCCTGTTCAAGGTGCGAGACGATGCCGACGGTCGATGCATGCGCACGGTGAGCCGCTCCAAACGCGTCATTTACGTACACGTCGCACAACCGGGCAAGGCCGGCGGCGAATTCAGACTCGTTGGTTTCTTCCTCCGGATGAAAACGCAAATTCTCCAGAAGCAATGAGGCCCCTTCTTCCAGCCGTTCTACCATGGCTTCGACTTCGGGCCCAACGCAGTCGGGAGCGAAATTGACCCGACCGCCCAACAGTTCACTCAAGCGCACAGAGACCGGACGGAGACTCAGCTCGGGCTTGGATTGACCGCCGGGCCTCCCCATGTGAGAAGCTAGAACGAGACGGCCGCCCTTCCCGAGTACGTATTTGATGGACTCCAGAGCTGCCCGGATGCGGGAATCGTCTGAAATCTGGCCTCTCGACATGGGGACGTTGAAGTCGACACGCATGAACACACGCCGGCCGGAGAGATCCAGATCGGTGATTGATAACTTTTTCACCTTGAAGCAGTCTGGCAGCCTGAAGTAGTTAAAAGTTATGAGTTAGTAGATATCACACGGAAACTCTTAACTTTTAACTCTCAACCGGTCACTTCATTACGATCTTGATCAAGTCACGCAGCCTGCAACTGAAGCCCCACTCGTTGTCGTACCAGGCAAAGACTTTGAGCAAGTTGTCACCCAGAGACTTCGTCAGCGGTGCGTCAACAATCGATGAATGGGGATTTCGCAAAAAATCGACCGATACGAGCTCTTTCTCCGAATACTCAAGAACGCCTTTCAATGGCCCATTCGCTGCTTCCTGAAGAACATGGTTCGCGGCTTCGGCCGCAACCGGCTTTGAGGTCTTAACCGTCAGATCCACTATGGACACGTTCGGAGTCGGAACACGAATCGCGATTCCGTCCAATTTCCCCTTCAGCTCCGGCATAACCAGACCAATGGCCTTAGCGGCTCCCGTTGAGGTTGGAATCATCGACAATCCAGCGGCGCGCGCACGGCGCAGATCGCCGTGCGGCAAATCCAGGAGTTTCTGATCGTTCGTGTAGGAGTGAACTGTCGTCATCAGGCCACTCTCGATTTGAAATGACTCATGGAGCACCTTGGCCACCGGGGACAGGCAATTCGTCGTGCAGGACGCATTGGAAATAATGTGATGCTTCGTCTTGTCGTACTTTTCGTCGTTCACACCGACGCAAATGGTGATGTCTTCGCCCTTTGCAGGTGCTGAAATGATGACTTTTTGTACCGATCCCCGCATATGCTTTGCTGCCTCTTCTCCGGTCGCGAAGAAACCGGTCGACTCTAAAACAAGGTCGACGCCATAACCCGACCAATCGATCTTGGCTGGATCTCTTTCGCTCGAAACCTGGATCGACTTCCCGTCAATCGATAACCCGCCCTCAACGGTCCCTACATCGGAATCGAGGTTGCCAAGAACCGAATCGTACTTGAGCAAGTGCGCCAGCGTCGGCGGGTCGGTAATGTCGTTGAGCGCGACGATTTCGATATCCGCGTCACCGCGAACCGCACGATAAAAGTTCCTGCCGATCCGACCAAAACCATTAATCCCAACCTTTATAGCCATGAATCCTCTCCAACGTAAGATTTACTCCAACAATCCACCGACACCGTGGTGGAGAACCGGGAACAGGCAGACGAAAGAAACCATTCATGATAACCGATCTCTTGAACTTTCAGAATATACTGGCCAAACATGTACGTGCTGTACACGGCCGTTCTGGGTCTGGGTCTCGTTATTACGCTTCCCTACTACCTGATTCGCTTTCGAAAATACCTGCCGTCCATCAGAGAAAGACTCGGATTCGTCGACTTTGAAGGAGTCGTTCCGACGGTCTGGGTCCACGCCGTGTCGGTTGGCGAAGTGAAGGCTGTGGACTCCCTACTCGGCGGGCTTCGCCGTCAGTTCCCCCAAAAAAAGATTGTCATCTCCACGACAACAGCAACCGGCCGCACTCTGGCTCTGGAACGTTCGGATCTCGATCGTGTGATCTACTTTCCCCTGGATTTCCCCAGCGCCGTCCGGCGGTGTCTGGATCGGATCCAGCCCGACCTGATCGTCGTTGCGGAGACTGAGATATGGCCTAATTTCATGCGAGAGTGCGATCGCCGGAAGATCCCTGTTTTCATGGTCAACGGACGAATCTCGGATCAGTCCTACAAACAGTACCGTCTGGCGCGGCGATGGCTGGGAAGGGTATTGCGGCAATACCGCGTCTTGGGAATGCAGTCGGAGATGGACGCGGACAGAATCCGCTCGATCGGAGCTCCCAAAGACAAAGTCGTGGTATTCGGAAATCTAAAGTACGACCTGAGAGGATCCGTACGTGAACTGGAATCTATGTTCAAGGCCACGCTTAGTCAGTCGCAGCCGCTCATCGTGGCCGCGAGCACGGCTGGGGAAGAGGAGCCGTTAGTGCTCGAAGCCTATCGTCGATTGCGGGAAACGCAACCCCGGTTGAAGTTATTGATCGCACCCAGGCTTCCAGAAAGGTTCGGTGAAGTTGAGCGGATGCTTCAATCGAACGGGTCGACCTACGTCCGACGATCCACGCTCACAGCTGAGACAAAACCAACGGACATCCTGTTGCTCGATACCATCGGTGAACTGACTTCGGTGTTTGAATATGCCACATTGGTTTTCATGGGAGGCACTCTGGTACAGCGTGGTGGTCACAACGTACTGGAGCCGGCTCTATTTTCGAAACCTGTCGTCTTTGGCCCGCACATGGAGAATTTCCGGGACATGGCACGCACGTTTCTCGACGCACGTGCCGCTATACAAGTTGCAGACGTCGACGGACTCGTACACCACGTCCGCACGCTGCTGGACTCACCGGCGGCCGCAGCCGAGATGGGTCGAAACGCCCGCCAACTGGTGGAGAACAACCGAGGCGCCACGGCACGCTTCCTGGAAGCCGTTCGCGTATCGCTCGATCCCGACAGCGAAAGGGCGATCAGTCGATGAGCCGCATATACGGGACTTTTGTAAAGACACGGGCCCGTCTTTACGACACCGGACTGATCTCCACCCGGCGTCTCAGTCATCCCGTGATCAGCGTCGGCAACCTCACACTTGGGGGTACTGGGAAAACACCCGTCGTCATCGAGTTGGCAACTCAATTCCGGAACCTGGGCTATCGCCCTGTTGTGCTGTCGCGCGGCTATCGACGGCGCACCCATGGAATCGTCGTCGTCAGCCGGGGTGAGGGGCCGGAAGTGGACTGGCCCAAAGCCGGGGACGAACCCTCCCTGATGGCCATTCGCCTCCCTGGTGTTGCCGTTGTCGTAGGAGCGGATCGTTATCGGGCCGGCCTACTTGCTCAATCAGCGAAGCTGGGTGATCTGTTTATTCTCGACGACGGTTTTCAACATAGGCGCCTGCATCGCGACGTTGACCTCGTGACGGTCGACCCCGTCGACTGGGCGGAAGAAGACTGTCTGCTTCCACGAGGACGGTGGCGTGAACCGCGATCTGCGCTTCAAAGAGCACATGCGGCTCTGGTTCACGAGTCAGATTTCGCTCCCGTTCCTCATCTCTCTGTTCCGCGTTTCGGCGTCGACACAATCGTGGACGGTATCGTAAAAGATGGAAACTTCATCCCTCCCGACTCGTTCGCCGGAATGCCTCTGTCTGCATTCGCCGGGATCGCAAAACCGGAACGCTTCTTCCGCGCACTCGACGATATGGGACTACGGCCGCATCGAAAGAAAATATTTCCCGACCACCACAGGTACCGCCCCAAAGAACTGGCCGACCTGGGCCCCGGAGCATGTATAACGACTGAAAAAGATGCCGTCCGACTGCCTGGGAGTGATTTTTACTTCCTTCGTATTTCTGCTAAGATACGGCGCTTCGAAGAACTTCGAGACCTCATTCTCGAACGGATCAATGGAACCCCGTAGCATAGTGATTCGCGGACCCAACTGGGTCGGAGATGCGGTCTTGTGCGTGCCTGCAATCAAGGCCGTCCGCGCTCGCTTCCCTCATAGCAGAATCACACTTCTGGTCCGCCCTTGGGTTGGTGGACTGTTCCGCTCTGCGCCATTCATTGATGAAGTCTGGACGCAACCGAGGCCGAGACTTCGCGAATGGTTTGGCAGCTCACGTGAGATCCGTCAAAGAGGATTCGACATGGCTTTGCTGTTTCCAAACTCATTCGAATCCGCTCTCACTGTATTCGCGGCCGGTATTCCTGAGCGCGTCGGGTACGCAACCGACGGCCGGGGCTTCCTGCTCACTCAGCGCGCCGCCCGTCCGGGGGAGAAACGGCATCAGGTGGCTTACTATCTGGACCTGATACGATCTGTATTCGGAGTTGTGGAGGAACCGACGACGGAGATAGTGGCAAGCGAAGAAGAACGGAGCGCCGCACGGCGACTGCTCGAATCGGAAAGCCTGGATCCGCACGCTGGACTACTGGTTCTGAATCCGGGTGCAGCCTTTGGTTCCGCCAAGCGCTGGCACGAGGATCGCTTTGCACAGGCGGCCGATCAGATTGCCGAAGAGTTCCAACTTCAAACCGTGGTGGTGGGTTCGGCTTCAGAAACCCCTATCGCTGACCGCATTCGCAGTCGCATGCGACATCCGGCCGTAGCGCTTACGGGTCGTACGGATCTGGAAACCCTCTTGGGTGTGTTGTCGCTCGCATCGCTGATAATCACCAACGATTCCGGGCCGATGCACATGGCAGCGGCACTGGGCATTCCAACGGTCGCGGTCTTTGGCTCCACTGACTCAGAAGTTACCCGGCCTGTCGGACCAAGGACTCGTGTCGTGCGGCACGAGGTTTCGTGCAGCCCGTGCCTCCTCAGAGAATGTCCGATCGATCACCGGTGTATGGAAGCCGTCACGGTGGACGACGTATTCAAAGCGGCGAAAGGGATGAACCTTCTTCGAGCAGCCCGTGGCTAAAGTCGAATCCGGATGAGCCAAATCGTCCGACCGGTTCGCCATTGTTAGAAGATCTCGCTCGGTCGTTCATTCAGACATCCTGTCTGAACGACCGGCGACCCTCGCCATCATCCTGATGGTGAGGCCTTAGGGATTGACGGAATGTTGAAGCGGGCCCCAGAAGGACCCGCACCGGTCTGACGGTGCGGGTGGACTGCTTTCATACTAGAGACGCGGTAGCCGAGGCGCCGAGAGTCATAAGATAATCGGGTCGGACTGAGACAAACTAACTCAGCAGCAAATTTGTGACCGAGGACACTAGTGACCTGTACCACCCAAATCGGGACCAGCGCCGATGGGTCTTGGGGGAGAGATCGAGGCGCGAGACGGAAGTCGATGTCTTCACACCGACGACGGCTCGTAACGAACATATCGCCGGCAACCCCCATCGACCCGGAGGGTTCCAGCGAAACGGCATTGTCTTCGTCGTCGTCAGCCCCTCGCAATGTAGGAGCATTTACTCGTCGCCGAGACGTCGTGTCGTCACGTTGTTGCCTCCTGGAATCCAACACCGTTTGGCCCGAACGCTGGTCCCGATTTGGGTGGTACAGGCCACTAGACTCTTCAAAACCAAGCTCATGAGTAAACGGAACGGAAGCCAGAGGGCAGTTTTTCTGGACCGGGATGGAACGGTTTCCGAAGAGATCGGCTACATGTATGACGTTTCTCTCTACCAGGTCTTCCCGTGGACCGGCGAAGCCATACGCAAGATCAATGAAACCGGGATGCGTGTGATTCTGGCGACGAATCAGTCGGGTGTCGAGAGGGGCTACTTCACAGAACGCATGGTCAATCGAGTCCATCGTCGTCTCCAGGACGAGATCGGGCGGTCCGGCGCCCGGTTGGACGACGCCTATTTCTGCCCGCACCTGCCGGAGTCGGGCTGCCCTTGCCGGAAACCTCGGCCTGGAATGCTCTACAAAGGCCAAAAGGAATTAGGAATTGATCTCGGCAATTCTTATATGGTGGGAGATCGCTATCTCGACGTGCGAACGGGCAAGGCTGCGGGTACCCGAACGATACTGGTGATGACGGGCGACGGCAGTAAAGAACGCGAGCGATATCAGGATGAAGAGATCCAGCCCGACCTGTTCGCTGAAGACCTGGCCGAAGCTGCAGAACTCATACGGAAGGGAAGATGACGCTCAGCTCCATAATCGACAAATTTCAGGGTCGGCGGGTGGTGGTGTTTGGCGACCTGATCGCAGATGTCTTCCTTTACGGAGAAATCTCCCGCATTTCTCGAGAGGCCCCCATATTGATTCTGTCTCAACGGGAGACGCAGATGGTGCCCGGTGGCGCCGCGAACGCCGTGCACAATCTCTGGGCTATGGGCGCCCGACCTGTTCCAGTGGGGATTGTTGGCGACGACCCGGAAGGGCGACAATTAGTCGACTACTTCGCCTCACTGAATGTTGACACGGGCGGCATCCGGACGGTGAAATCGTACCGGACGCCGACCAAGACGCGGATCCTGGCCGGAGGCGCTCACGCATACCAGCAGCAGGTGCTGCGCTTGGATGACGGAACGCCGTTAAGAGGTACAGTGGGGCAGCGCACAATCGGCCGCGCTTTACGCTCCCGTCTCAAGAAAGCGGACGCCGTGTTGGTTTCCGACTACGGCTACGGTTTGGTCCAGCCCGAAATGACCGCCGAATTTAGAAGGATCGCCCCTCCGGTGACCCTCGACTCCCGGTACCGAATCGCCGAGTATCAGGGCCTGACCGCCGCGACACCCAACGAATCTGAAGTCGAAGACGCCCTTGGGATCAGGATCGGAAACGATTTGAACAAGCTGGAGAGCGCTGGCCGGGCACTGTTACGCCGGCTCAAACATCAAGCCCTCCTCGTCACGCGTGGAAAGGACGGGATGGCCTTGTTCGAACGCGGTCGGAAGACGATCCATATTTCAATCTACGGCACGGACGAGATCGCGGACGTGACCGGAGCGGGTGACACGGTCATTGCTGTATTTACGCTGGCCTTGTCCGCTGGAGCTCCTTTCTCCGATGCGGCTCGGCTCGCCAACTACGCCGGAGGCATCGCCGTCATGAAACATGGGACTCGAACAGTAACCCGAAAAGAACTCACTGAAGCCGTCACTAGCGATACTGCCCAAGATTAAATGAAACTCCGCAAACTCGACGAATTACCCGCGCTGGTTTCAGGGTTGCGCGTGGTCCTGGCAAACGGATGCTTCGACATCCTCCACGTCGGACACGTCCGCTATCTCACCGACGCCAGAAGTTACGGCGACGTGCTCGTTGTGGCCCTCAACGACGACGATTCCGTTCGCAGGCTGAAGGGACCGGGGCGTCCCATCCTGACCTTGGACGAGCGGGTGGCTCTGGTATCCGCGCTGCGGTGCGTCGATTACGTCGTGACGTTCGGGGAACTCGATGTTTCCACTATCATTGATTCCCTGCATCCGGACGTCCATACGAAAGGAACCGACTACACCGAGGATACTGTTCCCGAACGCGAACAAGTCGCCCGCCATGGAGGCGAAGTCCGGATCGCCGGCGATCCGAAGGATCACTCTACAAAGGACACGTTGACGCGAATACTGGAACGCGATGCTGAGGACTGACGGCGAAAGTGATGAGTGAGCAGTGACAAGCAGAAAACGGCGGAATCAGAAGTCGATACCCTAACAGCCCGTGGCAGGAGCCTCAAGGGTCGCGCACAGGGATCTTCGGGTTGCGGGCGCGAAGTGAGGAGCGGAGCGATGTTTTTACATCGTGACCGACGAACGACAAAGCCTGAGGCCCGAACCCCCCTGCGCCCGAAGGGTTACGGCGAAACGGGACCGTCTTCGTTGTCGCCGACTCCTCCCAATGAATGCGCATTGTTTCGTCGCCGCCTCCTAGAATCCAGCCCCGTTTGACCGTAACGCGCCCCTCGAGACTTCTCCCACGGGCTGCTAACCCGTCACTCGTCTCTCGTCACATGTCACTTCTTGTGGTAGCGTCTGAACTGTTTCAATGAGGACAGCAATGAACCCGCAAGTCAGAAGCGAAAAAACGGCGGCTGCACCCAAACGCATTCTCGTTATTAAGTTTGGCTCCCTGGGTGACATCATCCACTGCCTGCCATCAGTAAGCCAACTACTCCATCAGTTTCCCGACGCGGAAATCGACTGGCTCATCGAACGAAAGAACAAGGTCGTCGTTGAAATGAGTGGTCTCGGTGTACGACTGGTGCCGATCGACACCTACCAGTGGCGATACAGTCCAGGTATCGGCAGCGCCAAGGAAATTCTGGATTTTGTATGGGCGCTGCGTACCGACGGCTACGACTGCACGATCGATTTTCAAGGATTGCTGAAATCCGCTTTTGTCGGCTATCTCTCGGCAGCCCCAGTCCGGATCGGATGGGAAAGGGATTTTCTAAAAGAATCCGCCAGCCGTTTCTTCTATACCGAGGTTGTCAAGCCGCGCCGTGTCCACATCATTGACCAGCAGATGGAATTGCTCAAACCATTGGGTATTTCACCGAACTGGGACACACCTGTGCCACTTGAGGCTTCCGCCTCAACTCGGGACGCTATCGAACGAAAACTGGGTGATGCCAAAGATTTCGTGCTGATCAATCCGGGTGGAAACTGGGTCACGAAGCGCTGGGAGCCTGAGCGTTTCGGGGCACTGGCGAGAAAACTGATGGACGACGGCCTGCCGGTCGCACTGACGTGGGGCCCGGGCGAGGACGACATCGTCAGCCGGATCGAAGCGGTGGCGGGTCCCGACATCCTCAAGATCAGCTCCACCCTTC
The DNA here is from genome assembly GCA_965218085.1 of Terriglobia bacterium. Lineage (GTDB taxonomy): Bacteria > Acidobacteriota > Terriglobia > 20CM-2-55-15 > 20CM-2-55-15. Next base: position 4,413,891 of record CBDCKF010000002.1, read on the forward strand.
CCGAACTCGTCGCGTTGTGCGAACGTGCGCGTCTCTTCGTCGGAGGAGATACCGGACCCATGCATTTCGCGGCCGCAGTTGGAGTGCCCGTCGTTGCGATCTTTGGTCCGACCAGCAGCGACCGCAACGGCCCATTCAAACGCGAGGACATCGTCGTCGAGCGCCGCTTGGATTGCCGGCCCTGCTACGAACGAGACGCCTGTCCACTCGAGCATCTCAACTGCCTCAAGGAAATATCGGCCCATCAGGTCTACGAGGCCTGCAAGAAGCGTTTGAGTTTCGAACCGCCCCGAATCCGAAATTCCAAGATCGCTCAACGCTGATGCTCAAGCGTCTCGCACGCGCACGCGTTCCGCTCGGTTTCGCCCTTGCCGCCGCCGTCCTATACCTTGCAAGACCCACCATAACGACGTTGGCTTTTGGGTTTCCCATCGCCGTGGCAGGCATCATATTTCGAGGATCCGCTGCGGGGGTCATCCGCAAGAACAAGTCCCTGGCCCAGCAGGGACCTTACAGAATGACGCGGAACCCCCTGTATTTCGGGAGCTTTCTTCTGGCGTTGGGCTTTGCAATCATGAGCGGCAGCCTCAGCGCGGTGATGCTTCTCGTTGTCCCATCGGCAGTGATTTTTCCGGTCGTAATAAAGAACGAAGAAGCTTATTTGCGTGGTGCGTTCGGCTCGGAGTTCGAAGACTTTCGCCGGAGCGTCCCCAGCTTTCTGCCCCGACTGCTGAGTTCGAAGATCTTCGAGTCGTTTTCCCTGGAGTGCTATATTGCCAATCGCGAGTACAACGCAGCCATCGGGTTCGTCTCGACGATGGTCATTCTAGTGCTGAAGTACGTCCTGGCTTAGCGATCAGTCGTGACAAACAAATCCGGCTGCCCTTCGTCATCCGAACGATTCGATGTTCGGAGAAGATTTCGCTCGGTCGTTCATTCGGGCATCCTGACCGAACGAGGGGCGACCCACGCCATCATCCTGATGGCGCGGCCTATTGTGATCGACGAAACGCTGGATCCGGTCCCAGTAAGACCCGCAGCGTTCCTCGCTGCGGGTGGACCGCTTTCAGAGTAAAGACGCGGCAGCCGAGGCGTTCAGAATAATAAAAATGCTCCGATCGGACGTGAACGAAACTATTAAGCACGGGACTGCTGACCCAGTACACTCCCATTCAGTCACAGAATCCCAAATACGGGATTCTTCCTCTTTTCGGTCAACATGCGGTTTTGACCCGGGTCTGCATGCCGCAGCCCGACTGATCCCCTCTGATTGCAATTCGCGATTACCAATTAACCGGTTGATTTCAGTGACCTGCGAACCTATACTTTTTCTGTAGACGAAAGTGGGCCGCTGAGCCCACTTTTTGTTTGCATGGGAGTTGAGCTGGATCAAATACGTCAACTTGTTGGTGAAATTGTTGATGCCGAAGGATTTGAACTGGTTGACCTTGAACTCAAAGGTGCGGGACGAAACCGGATCCTTCGAATTTTCATCGACAAGGAAGACGGGGTTTCGCACGGCGATTGCGCACTGATCAGTGAGCAGGTTGGAACGGTTCTCGATGTCGAAGATTTAATCCAATTTTCGTACACGCTGGAAGTTTCCTCACCGGGTCTGGATCGCAAACTGGTCAGAAGGAACGACTTTGTGCGGTTCGAAGGGCATTTGGTAAAGATCCAGACTCAATCTCCGCTTCACAACCAGAAGGTATTTAAGGGTCGCCTTCGGGGGTTCCAGGGGGACAACGTTCAACTGGAGATGCCGAAGGGCGAGCTAAGGGAAATACCGTTCGACCTGATCCGAGAGGCACGCTTGGAAGTAGACTGGGGCTTTGAAATGATGCGCCGTCCAAGGAGTCGGTAACGATGTCTAATGTGTTGTTCCAGACGATCGATCAGATAAGCCGGGAAAAAGGGATCGATCCGCAAGTCGTGATCGATGCCATCGAAGATGCAATTGTGGCGGCGTCTCGGAAGTACTTCAAGACCGAAGAAGAACTTCGATCCAGAATCAATCCGGAATCGGGCGAAATCGAAGTGTTCGGCGTTAAGAAGGTTGTCGAAAATGTCAAAGACGAAGTACTCGAGATCTCTCTGGAAGAAGCGCAGGCACTCAGAGACGGCGTCCAGGTCGATGACGAATTGGAATTTCAAAAACCGACCGAAGGACTGGGACGGATCGCGGCGCAGATGGCCAAGCAGGTCATTTTCCAAAAGGTTCGAGAAGCCGAAAGAGAAAGCGTATACGCCGAATACCACGAACATGTGGGCGAGATCGTCAACTGTATTGTCAAGCGCTTCGAAAACGGCGACATCATCGTGGAGTTGGGTAAGACCGAGGGCCGACTTCCACGCAGAGAACAATCTCGCCTGGAAAGCTTCACGGTCGGTGACCGCATGCGGGTTGTTATCGTTCGAGTTGAAAAGACGACCCGCGGACCGCAGGTGATCGTTTCCCGAGCGGACTCGATCCTTGTTCAAAACTTATTCCAGACCGAAGTGCCCGAGATTTATGACGGCACTGTGCAGATTCGAAGTATCGCCCGGGAGGCGGGTGAACGGACCAAGATTGCCGTCACCTCAAGGGAGCGGGACGTCGACCCGGTTGGCGCTTGCGTTGGCATGAAAGGGAGTCGTGTCCAATCGATTATTCGTGAACTGAGAGGGGAAAAGATCGACATTATCCAGTGGTCTGACGACCTCGAGACGTTTGCGACGAACGCAATCAGCCCCGCACAGGTCAGCCGTGTCTCGATCCTGGACACTCCGAATGTCGAGCGAGAAGATGACGAAGAACCGCCCCGGGTCATGGAAATCGTGGTCGAAGACAGTCAGCTTTCGCTGGCAATAGGCAAAAAGGGCCAGAACGTCAGACTGGCTTCAAAGCTCATCGGGTGGCGGATCGACATCAAGAGCGAAGCGGAGAAGCGCGCCGAAATCGAAGATCAGATCGGTCGCTTGCAGGCGGCAACACCGCTGAAATCCATTGGAGGTCTGACACCGGGCATTATCAGTAAACTCGCCTTGGCGGAAATTACGACTGTCGAACAGTTGGCCGATCTGGCGCCAGAAGACCTTGAAGCTCTTCCCGGGATAGGCGGCAAAACGATCGACAAGATCCGCGACGAATTGTCCGAATACTATGCCGCAATGCCGACCTATGAAGACGAGCTCGAACGTTCGACACAGGAGCGTATGTTTGGCAAATCCGAAGCAGAAGACGCCCCGGGGCCGGAAAGTGTGCAACCGGATAGCTTGGGGCCAGAAAGTATCCCGGAAAACGGCGTTGCTGGAAACAGTCTCCCGGAAAATGACGCGGCTGCGACGCCTGAGACTTCCGATGCGGATACCCCTCCGCTTCAGGTTGGCGATAGCGTCTCAGATGCGGAGGTCGAAGTGAACGAGGTTGACGAGGCGGTCGAAACTGAGGCCGCAGAAATTACTGGGGACACGGAAAGCAAATAAGGGAAAATGGGACAAACACTCAAAGGACAAAGCCAGGGCGGTTGTCGTGGGGACGAAATACGCGAAGAAACACCGCGTGAGGTGCCTCCGCATCACTCCACAGGCCTAGCAGCCCGTGGCAGAAGTCTCGAGGACCGCGCGCAGGGGTGTTCGGGTTGCAGGCGCGAAGTGAGGAGCGGAACGATGTTTTTCCATCGTGACCGACGAGGGACAAAGCCTGCGGCCCGAACCCCCCTGCGCCCAAAGGGTTACGGCGAAACGGGGCCGTCTTCGTTGTCGCCGACTCCTCCCAATGAGTTAGCATTGTCTCGTCGTCGCCTCCTAGAATCCAGCCCCGTTTGGCCGTAACGCGGCCCTTGAGACTTCTGCCACGGGCTGCTAGATGCTATTCTGTGTGTTTGGATTTCTGCAATGGCGAGGTTAAGGGTACAGAATGGGTAAGCTGCGAGTCTACCAGCTAGCGCGCGAACTCAATCGCGACAATAGCGAAGTGATTCGAGAGTTACAGCACCTGGGTGCACCTGTCACATCACACTCCAACACGGTCGAAGACCGTATGGCGGAGCAGTTGAGACAGACTCTCGGCGTCCTCGTCATCGAAAAACCCAAGAAGAAGACCAAGGCGAAGAAAGCTAAAGCTAAGACCGCGAAGAGTACAAAAACTAAGGTTCAACCGGATGAGAAGAAGCCGGAAAAAGTAACGCCCGAACCCAAGTTGGTCAAGGCCAAGCCCAAGCCCGTCGAACCTGTAGAAACAGCTCCGCCATCAGCCACTGTCGAAAAGCCGGCTGAACCCGTCGAGATCGCGACAGATTCTGCAAGAACTCCAGCCACACCAGCCGTAGCTGGGACACCTGCGGTTGGTCCGCCTGAAAAGCCAGCCGAGACCGAGACTGACATCAAAGCACCTGCTGCCCAGAAACCTGCTGCCCAGGCACGGCCGGTCGAAGCGCGCAAGACCATGCAGCAGTTAGCCCAGGAGCGACTTCGCCAGCAGAATCGACCGGTTCCCACTCCGGGCCGCAGACCCGTGCCCAAGCGTGACGGACGATCCGCGCCCGTTCGGCCTGGACAACGAAGTTCGGCTCCTTCCCGTCCTAGAGGTCCACTACCGCCCAGGCATGACACACGTCGCGACCGTCCGAGGCAGACCCGGGCTCAGCGTGTCGCGCGAACGATGGAACGACGGCCAATGCCCCAACCCAAGCCGGAAGTGGTACGCGAGTTTCGTCGGGTCACGTTGACCGAAAATCTGACGGTCAAGGACTTGGCCGAAAAACTGGAAGCACGATCAAAAGACGTGATCAAGAAACTGATGGACTGCGGGATGTTCGCAACGATCAATCAGTCGCTTGACAAGGACCTGGCCATAGAGCTCTGTAAGGATTTCAACGCAGAGGCTGATTTTGTCACGTTCGAAGAAAGCGTCATGCTGGAAGCAGTCGAGGTGAGCGAACCTGAAAATATGGAGTCACGCCCTCCTGTAATTACCATCATGGGACATGTCGATCACGGCAAGACCTCTCTTCTGGACGCGATTCGGGAATCGCGCGTGACCGACTCCGAGCACGGAGGCATCACCCAACATATCGGCGCGTACCAGGTCCAGATAGGCGAACGAAAGCTGACGTTCCTCGACACACCGGGTCACGAGGCCTTCACACTGATGAGAGCGCGTGGGGCTTCGGTCACCGACATCGTAATTCTCGTGGTGGCGGCCGACGACGGCGTCATGCCACAGACCTTAGAATCGATTTCCCATACAAAGGCCGCTAACGTTCCTCTTCTGGTTGCGATCAACAAGATCGATGTTCCGAACGCCAATGTCGAGAAGGTCAAACGCGAGCTTGCCGAGAAGGAACTCCTGGCTGAAGACTGGGGTGGGGACACGGTCATGGTCGAAGTTTCAGCAAAGCAAAAGACCAACCTCGATCTCTTGTTGGAAATGATTCTGCTCGTGGTCGATATGCGGCAGCTCAAAGGAGACCCGAATTTTCCGGCGATGGGCACCGCTCTGGAAGCGAAACTTGACAAAGGACGCGGAAACGTCGCGACTATGCTGGTACAAAACGGAACCTTGAAAGTTGGAGACAACTTCATTGTCGGCGCCGTCTATGGCAAGGTTCGTGCGATGTATGACGAAAACGGGAAACAGGTAGACACTGCAGGCCCGTCGGTTCCCGTGGAAGTGTTAGGCCTTCAAGGACTCCCGATGGCCGGCGACGCTTTCCAGGTGATCACTGACGACTCAAAGGCTCGCCAAATTTCACAGTTCCGTCAGGAGCAGTTGCGCGACGTAGCCCTTGCAAAGAAGTCCCGGCTGACATTGGATCAGCTGCATGTTCGAATGGAAAAGGGCGAAGTCAAGGAAGTCCCAATTGTCTTAAAGGGCGATGTTCAGGGTTCGACGGAGGTACTGACCGAAATGCTGAACAAGCTCGAAACAGCTAAGGTTAAGGTTCGGATCATACACGCCGCCGTCGGCGCAATCACCGAGTACGACGTACTGCTTGCAGCCACCTCGGATGCCATTATCGTCGGTTTCAATGTCCGGCCTGAGAAGAAAGCTGTGGAAATCGCGGCCCACGAGAACGTCGACATCCGGTTGCACACCGTCATCTACAACGTCGTGGACGAAATGAAACAGGCGATGGTGGGTGTCCTGGAGCCGGTAACGAAAGAAACATACATGGGGGCTGCGGAGGTTCGCGATACCTTCCGCGTTCCGAAGATTGGAACGATTGCCGGTAGTTACGTTACCGATGGCCGACTTATCCGTAACGCGCAAATCAGATTGTTACGTGACAACGTCGTCATTTTCGAAGGCAAGATTGGATCGCTGAAACGATTCAAAGACGACGCCGCGGAGGTCCGTTCCGGCTACGAATGTGGCATCGGATTACAGGGGTATAACGACGTCAAAATTGGAGACGTCATTGAAGCCTTCTCGACTGAGCAAGTCGCTGCGGAAATTGGAATTTAATGCGCGATCTTCGCTGGGGCGAGTTAAAAGTTATGGGTGAGTCGACCATGCATAGGCTGTCAAATCTTCACTCATAACTTTCAGCTCTTAACTGCTTTCTCATGCATATCGGGCTGCTCCAACTCGACGTCCATATCCCCTACGCACATTCACTAAAAGATAAACGAATGGCCTTGCGAAGCCTGAAAGATCGGTTGCGCAAACGCTTCAACGTTTCTATATCCGAACTGGACCACCAGGACCTCTGGCAACGATCAGCGGTCGGCGTCGTCAGTATTGGGCCCGACGCAGGCTACCTGGAAAAGCAGTTGAACCTGGCCCTCGATGAGGTCGAGCGGATCTTGCCCGACTGTACGATAAGTGGAAATATCGAGTTCCTGTAATGGCTGAAAAGAAAAGATTGGAACGCCTGGCACAACAACTGCGAACCGAACTGGGCGCACTCGTCGAAAGCGAGATCGACGATCCACGTGTGGAAATGATCGCAGTGACGGACGTCCGCGTCTCAAACGACATGAGATACGCCCGCGTCTATGTCAGCACGTTAGGGGGCGATGGTGAGCGCAAGACGGCTCTCGAAGGGCTTGATTCCGCCAAGAGCTTTCTTCGAAGACAGTTGAGTCACCGGCTGCCGCACCTTAAAAGGACTCCGGAACTGACATTCGACTACGATGAGTCTGTTGAAAAGGAAATGAGAATCGAAGAGCTTCTGGCTCAGATTGATTCTGAGGAACAATGATTCAGAGAGTCGTCGAAACTATCCAGTCGCATTCAGACTTTCTTGTCGTCAGCCACGTTCGGCCCGATGGCGACTCCCTGGGATCCCAGTTCGCGCTCGGCTTGATCCTTCAAGCGCTCGGAAAGAACGTCGAAATGCTGAGCCGGGATCCCGTGCCCACCCGCTACGGCTCCCTGCCCGGTGCTGATCAGGTCCGCGTGGCCAGTCGCGTAGGTAAATCCCACGAGGTAACGTTCGTCCTGGAATGCGGCAACATCAGCCGTCCGGGAATTGCCGGATTGGACAAAGGTTTCACCGTCAACATCGACCATCACCACTCTACCAAGCCGTTTGGAAACGTAAGTTGGATCGAACCCTCCGCTTGCGCGGTCGGCCAGATGATTTATCGCCTCATGAAAGCTCTGGGCGTCGGGATGACTCAGCAGATTGCGACAAACATCTACGTTGCTGTACTGACAGATACCGGTTCCTTCCAGTTTTCATCGACAACTGGCGACACGTTCCGGCTGGCGGCTGAACTTGCAGACCATGGCGCAGACGTATCTGGAATCGCAATGCGAATGTTTCATACCAACCCGCTTCAGAAGGTACGAGCAATGGGGAAGATCCTGAACGCGATGGAGTTCCATGCCAGCCGCAGAGTCGTCTCCACTGTACTCCGGCAGGATGACCTGGGACTTGCGGATGGCGACGACATCGAAGGTTTGGTTAACTATCCTCTGACGATCGCCGGGATCGAAGTCGCCGTACTTCTTCGCGAACTGGAGGATGGCTCGATCCGCATCAGCATGCGGTCGAAGAACGAAGTCGACGTATCTACAGTTGCCGCTAAATTCGGTGGCGGTGGACACCGCAAAGCCGCGGGCTGTCAGATGGTGGGCTCGCTTCGCAAGGTGCAGCAACAGATCGTATCTTCGATTCAAAACGAAATGGATTCCGTAGCTTCCTGTGTAAGCGCGCCTGAGTATCGCGGATCTGATTTAAAATCCAGTTGAACGGCGTCCTCATCATTGACAAGCCAGGGGGAATGACATCCCACGACGTCGTGAGCCGTGTTCGAAAACGACTGGACACCCGCCGAGTCGGCCATTTGGGCACTCTGGACCCGGCAGCCACGGGAGTGCTTCCTTTGACGCTCGGAAAGGCCACGCGCCTGGCGCGCTTCCTCCCCTCTTCACCCAAGGAATATACCGGAGAGATCCGTTTGGGCTGGGCAACGACGACCTGCGATCTCGAGGGTGATCCGCTGGGAGAACCGCAGCCTGTCGATATCCATCGCGAGGCTCTGTTGGAGGCGATGGCGTCCCTCACGGGAACGATCCAGCAGGTTCCACCGGCCTATTCTGCGAAAAAAATTGAAGGCGTGAGAGCTTACAAACTTGCACGCAAAGGCCACCCGGTAGATCTGGAACCCGTTCCAGTCGAAATCCAGGCGTTCGATCTCGAAGCGTTCGAAGCCGGGCGGATCACTTTCAGGATCGTCTGTTCGCACGGGACCTATATCCGAAGCATGGCACGGGACCTCGGCGAGAAACTCGAAACGGGTGGACATCTGTTCTCTCTCCGGCGGACGCGGGTAGGTGCGTTCGACGTCGGAGAAGCGATTGGGCCGGAGGACGCATCCTGGGATGACGTCATTCCTCCCGAGCAATTGATGTCTAATCTGGCCCGGATTGAGGTCGGTCCCCAGTTCGAAAAAAGCATCCGGAACGGACGGGCGATTCCGACCGATCAAGACAGGTCACCTCTTCGCATCTTCAACAAAAAAAGCCAACTTATAGCCATTGCAGCCATTGAAAGAGGTTGGGCGCACCCCCAAGTTGTGTTACTCTGAATCTTTAAATTTTGAGGGAGAAAATAAAGTAAAGAATGGCTCTGACGACGGAATCCAAAGGCTCGATCATCGACCAATATCGAATCCATCCTTCGGATACGGGGTCGCCCGAAGTTCAGATCGCGATACTCAGTGAAAGAATTTCTTACCTGACTGAGCATTTCAAGACACACAAGAAGGATCATGCCTCCCGCCGGGGCCTGCTGAAATTGGTCGGCCGCCGGCGTCGCCTCCTTGAGTACCTCAAACGACACGAAGTGGGTCGTTACAAAGGGGTGATTCAAAAGCTGGGGCTCCGCAAGTAACCGGGCCGGATCCTGTTCAAGAACTCCGATCGACCAGTCCAACCCAGTCAAATATGGCATCCCAAAACTATATTTTTTGGGAGTAAGCGAACGGTCCTGAGCAGGGAGCGATCCATCGTTTCTTGCCCCAGCCCCGCGTCGGCGCCGATCAAAGGAAATTGACACAACTATGAACGTTCACAAAGTAAGCCGAATGATTGGCAACCTGGAGTTGTCAATAGAAACTGGAAAGCTCGCCACTCAGGCCGACGGTGCCGCCTACATCCGTTACGGAGATACGGTCGTACTCGTCACAGCATGTGGCGCCAAGGAAGCCAGCGCTAACGCTCACTTCTTTCCGCTCACCTGCGACCATAGAGAAAATTTCTACGCAGCAGGAAAGATTCCTGGTGGCTTCTTTAAACGCGAAGGCAGACCGGGAGAGCGTGAAGTTCTAACGAGCCGCATGATCGACAGGCCGATTCGACCGTTATTTCCGGAGGGCTATCGAAACGAAACACAGGTCATCGCCATGGTCCTCTCGGCCGACGAGGACAACGACCCGTCAACATTGAGTATCGTGGGCGCATCGACGGCGCTCTATCTTTCCGTACTGCCGTTCACGCAACCGATCGCGGCCGTTCGCGTCGGACTAATCGATGGCACATACGTCATCAACCCGACCTACGCGCAACTGGAAAAAAGCCGGATGAGCCTAGTCGTTGCCGGAACCGAAGATGGCGTCACTATGGTCGAGGCCGGAGCGAACGAGGTTTCTGAAGAAGTGATGATCGAAGCGATATCGTTTGGCCACGATGCGGTCAAGCTGATCATCGAGATGGAAAAGGAACTCTACGACAAGATCCGGCCCAAGAAATTAGAGTTTCAAGTGCCTGCGCTGAGCGAGGACATCGAGAGCAAGGTCGCAAAACTCATTCGAGACGAACTCGAAGACGCGCTAGACACCCAAAAGTACGACAAACTTACCAGCTACGCGAAAGTGGACGATGCCAAGGCCAAGACCATTGAAAGCTTTGGTGAGGTCGAGGAAGAAACTCTGAAAGATGTGAAAAGCGCGTTCAGCACATTGAAAGAAAAAATCTTCCGGGACCAGATTCTCCACAACAACACCCGCCCCGACCACCGGGCGACCGACGAAATCCGGCCCATTTGGATCGAAACAGGCGTTTTGCCGCGAACCCATGGGTCGGCGATTTTCACTCGGGGAGAAACCCAGGCGCTGGTGACAACGACACTGGGAACTTCAAACGATGCTCAAAGGATGGACCGATTGGAGGGTGAGTCGTTCAAACGATTCCTGATGCACTACAATTTTCCTCCGTTCTCGGTGGGCGAAGTGCGCCGGATGATGGGAACGAGCCGCCGCGAAATGGGACATGGCAACCTGGCCGAGCGGGCCATTCTGCCAATGCTCCCAAGTGAAGAAGAGTTTCCGTATACGGTCCGCGTCGTATCCGAGATTTTGGAATCCAACGGATCATCCTCGATGGCGACAGTTTGTGGAGCCAGCCTGGCCTTGATGGAGGCCGGCGTTCCGATGAAGAGGCCTGTCGCGGGAGTCGCTATGGGATTGGTATCCGAAGACGACAAGTATGCTGTATTGAGCGACATTGCCGGCGCTGAAGATCATTATGGCGACATGGACTTCAAGGTCGCGGGGACTCGCGAGGGCATCACTGCCCTGCAGATGGATATCAAGATCACGAACGTCACGTTCGAAATCATGTCCAAGGCAATGGAACAGGCCAAAGGCGGCCGGATGCACATCCTCGACAAGATGGACTCGGCGATCACCGCTCACAAGGAAGACATCTCCCCGTACGCACCCCGGATACATACGCTCAAGATACCTGTCGACAAGATCCGGGACGTGATCGGCCCTGGCGGCAAGATGATCCGGTCAATCGTAGAACGCACCGGTGTCAAGATCGACGTCAACGACGACGGCACCGTCAATGTCGCATCCTCTGACGGACCGTCGGCCATGAAAGCCATCGGGATCATCGAAGATCTGACAGCCACACCGGAGGTGGGAAAGACTTATCTGGGTAAAATTGTGCGGATTGTAGATTTCGGTGCTTTCGTCGAAATTTTTCCGGGCACGGATGGATTGCTCCACATCTCAGAAATCGCTGAGCACCGCATCCGAGAGGTTCGCGACGAGCTCAACGAAGGCGATCAGTTGATGGTGAAGGTCATTGCAATGGAAGGCAACAAGGTCAAGCTCTCACGCAGGGCAGTCCTTCGAGACCAAAAGACAAGCGCCGGGTCGGCCCCGGATTCGAGTAAAGATTAACGGCGGAAACAACGCCGGTGGCGATGGCAAATCCCGGCCCCGGCGGATGGTGCGAACAGGTCCTTTCGAAACGAAGATAAACGACGGCCACTAATATCGTAATCTCCGTGTTCCTTCGTTTATCTTCGTTTGCTTCGTGTTGAAGTAAGACTCGTCGGGTCTCTGTATCAGTCGAGGTCGATGTCCCGGATCGGCATCTCCAACTCGTCGGCACGCTCCATAGCCTCTTTGAATTTTAGATCGATCAGGTCCTTGCGGCCTTTCTCTTTCTCGAACGCCTCGTCAAACCTATCCGAAGCCGTCTCCTGATTCTTTCTCACCTGGCTCACTGCGTCCTCGAACGAAACGGTTTTTTTCTCAGGCTGTTTCGTAAACAGTACTTCTCCGGACTGGGAGTCGACGGTCAAGGTCGCTTCACAGCATGTGCATCGAACCTGCAGTTTGTTTCTTTCCACCATGTCTTTAGTATAGCTGGGTGGGGACTTAACAGTGATGAGTTAAAAGCACCATCCCCCAACTCTGAACTGTCTACTCATACTACTTCCAATACTCATCCCATCTCCGATCAACCAACTTAACTGTGTCCTCATCCATTTCCAACGGCGCGGGATAACCTTCCTTCCACGTCGCATCTATTCCGACGCATCCGCTATATTCGGGACGGGCCCCGACGAACTCCTGCTTCTCGAATATCATGTCCCGGGCCGGGTCGAAGCGCGTAAATATGCCCCATTGCAGGTTCTCATCATCCTCCAGATCGACGTCGGCGCTGACCGTCACGATGAAGCTGACATCAAGCGACGCTCTGATCAAGCCCTCAAGCACTTCCCTTGCCCCCTGACTGACAACGATGATCAGCCATCCGCCGTCAAGAAGCTTCCAGCCTTCGATGCGGGAATCAAACCGGTCGGGAGCATCCCGGAGCTTCGGGGGGTCAGCCCGCAAAATCGGGCCTGTCGCGTCGATTACCAGCTTGCTACCCAGGTGCATCTTGAACGAGGTGAAATCCAGAGTGTCGAGAGGCGCTACGGGAAGCAGCAGAACACGATCGGCCAGTTTACTGCGATGCCAAATCTCGGTCAGAACTCGACGGAAATCAGCGGGATTCTGGTCCCCCCGAATGAGAATCATCACTTTCGTGAGAGATAACTGCCCTGTCCCCAGTAAGGACATCGCCGTTTTCAATACTTCGCGGGGATGACGCTCCTCAACAGCAACCACAAGAAGGTTATGAAAGCCGGCTCCAACGTATGCATGCATGTGAACGACGTTTGGATTGATCAGTCGAATCAACGGACCGATCATCTGGCCGGCCGCCATGCCGATGAACTTGTCCTCCTGAGGGGGCTTACCCACAACCGTCGCAACATAGACAGGGTCTTTCCGCCGCGTCAATCGTCGCACATGAAACACGGGGAACTCGGCCGAATCCGAATAGTGGCCGAAGTGATCACCGAAGGGCCCTTCGACCCGACGTTCACCCGCCGGCACAATACCTTCGAGGACGAATTCGGCGTTTGCCGGCACCATAGCGTGGATCGAAGTCGCCGGTGTCATCCTGACCCCACGCCCCATCAAGAAACCCGCAAAAGCGACTTCGTCCATGTCCTCCGGAAGCGGCAGGATGGCTGCTATCATGAGGATGGGGTTGCAGCCGATGACGACGGCCACCTCGAGGTCTTCACCGCGTCTTTCCGCTTCCCAGTAGTGTCCCCGGCCTCCTTTCATGCTCTGCCAGTGCATTCCGGTAGAGCTCTGATCGAAAACCTGCATGCGATACAGGCCAAAGTTTCGGCGCTGAGTTTCGGGATGGCGCGTTATGACCGTGCCGTAGGTGATGAATCTTCCCGCATCACCGGGCCAGCACTGAAGCACCGGCAAGCGATTGAGATTGGCGGTCTCGATCACTTCCTGGCATGCGGCCCGACTTCTGGACCGAGGCTGTGACAGCAGCGCCTTGGCGATGGTCCGTCGTGAGCCCCACAGTTTCCCGAGTGTCGGAGGATTGATGCTCTGGGCTGCCATCAGCAGTTCTTCCGCCACACTCCCGGGCTCCTGGCCCAGTGCGTCGATCACCCGGTCTGCAGTACCAAACAGGTTCATCAATAGTGGGAAGTTCGATCCGGTGGGACGCTCGAACAAAAGGGCCGGCCCACCTTCGTTCAAGACGCGCTGGGCGATTTCCCCAGCTTCCAGCATGGGATTGACCTCGGCGCGGATGCGGCGCAGCTTGCCCCTCGCTTCAAGGTACGCTACGAAGTCCTGCAAGCTGTCGAATGGCATTGAAAATGGTCCGGACCGTCCGGTCAAACCGAAAACAGATAGTGCATCTTACAACGAGTGGCTGTAGCCCGTCAGATCTCGATGCAGGGAGACTCCCGGGTCCTGGTTCTGACGGTTCATCTCGAACGGCAGGTCATCGCCAACGCCGTGACTGCCGGAGCCTCGGGATACCTCTTGAAAGATTCGCTCGACGACGAACTCCTGACAGCCGTTCGAACGATTAACGAAGGTGGGTCGGTCTTTTCTCCGGACGTGACTCAGATATTGGCCAATCTGGAACACGCGAAGGAGCAGTCACAACGCAGTCTGGATCTGCTGACGCCTCGGGAAAAGGAAGTTTTCTATCTCCTGGCGGAAGGCAAATCTTCGACGGCAATCGCCGATGCCTTGTTCGTCAGCCCAAAAACCATCCATACTCACCGGCAGCACATCATGGACAAACTCGGCCTCCGCACGCTCGGAGAGTTAATCCACTACGCTATTCGCGAAGGCCTGATCGACAACGGCTGAGAGACTGGACCTATTCCGTCTCCGTCTTACGATTTTCGGAGAGTCGACCCGGTCTGAGAGTGATATTCCTGGAGAGTGCAGACGACGAGAGATTCTCGCTGGAGATCACGAATGCCGTTAACTGCGGCCAGGGCGCCGGAGAAGGTGGTAATGCAGGGGATGCGGTAGTGCATCGCGGCACTTCGGATGGCTTTCTCGTCAAAGAAAGACTCACGGCCGAGAGGTGTATTGATGACGAAGTCCACTTCCCCGCTTTTGATCCGGTCAACAATGTGTGGACGGCCTTCGTTCACCTTGTAGATCGGAGTCGCTTCGATGCCCGCCATCTTCAGCACGTTCGCTGTGCCGGAGGTCGCGATGATCTTGAAGCCCATCGACAGCAATTCTGCCGCGATGTCCGCAACGAATCTCTTGTCCTGTTGATTGACGCTCAAAAAGGCCGTTCCCGAACGTGGCAGGACGGTCCCCGCGCTGATCTGAGCTTTGATATAGGCCTTGCCGAAAGAATCACCAATGCCCATTACCTCGCCTGTGGACTTCATTTCAGGACCGAGAATCGGATCGGCTCCCGGGAATCGAGCGAAGGGAAAGACAGGCGACTTGACGAAATACTGGGACACCGACAACTCGTCAGGCAGGTTGAACGAATCGAGGCTCTCACCCAACATGATCCGGGCCGCGACCTTCGCCAGCGGTACGCCTGTGGCTTTGCTGACGAATGGAACCGTCCGTGAAGCCCGCGGATTAACCTCCAGGACATACACGGCATCCTTTTGGACAGCAAACTGGACGTTCATCAACCCGACGATGTTCAGCGCAAGTCCAAGATCGACGGTGTAGCGCCGGATCGTCTCCCGATGCGCCTCGCTCAACTGGTAGGTTGGCAGTACACAGGAACTGTCACCGGAATGGACGCCTGCTTGTTCGATATGCTCCATGATGCCGCCGATTACGACCCGCTTACCGTCCGACAGGGCATCCACATCGATTTCCATCGCATCTTCCAGGAAGCGGTCGATCAAAATCGGACGCGCCCGCGACACCTCTACGGCTTCGGCCATATACTCATCGAGAGCACGTTCGTCATAGGCAATTACCATCGCGCGCCCGCCAAGCACATAGGATGGCCGCACAAGAACCGGATAGCCGATTTTCTCGGCGACCGCGTGCGCCTCTTCCAGGGACACAGCCATTCCGTTTGGAGGCTGGGGAATATCCAACTCGGTCAGGAGACGGTCGAAACGCTCGCGGTCCTCGGCCAGATCGATCGATTGCGGCGACGTTCCGATGATAGGTACCCCGGCCGCCTGTAGGTCGAGAGCGAGGTTCAACGGCGTCTGCCCGCCGAACTGGACAACGACGCCCGCCGGCTGCTCCACTTCGACGATGTGAAGTACGTCTTCCAGTGTCAGCGGTTCGAAATAGAGGCGATCGGAGGTGTCGTAGTCCGTCGATACAGTCTCCGGATTACAATTGACCATGATCGTCTCGCAACCCGCTTCCTTAAGGGCGAACGACGCGTGACAACAACAGTAGTCGAACTCGATCCCCTGCCCAATGCGATTCGGCCCACTTCCGAGGATCATGATCTTTCTGGCGTCTGTCGGATCAGATTCGGATTCGCTCTCATACGTTGAATACAGATACGGTGTAAACGACTCGAATTCTGCAGCGCAGGTGTCAACACGCTTGTACACGGGTTTTACAGAGAACTGCTGGCGGGCGCGGGTGATTTCCGATACCTCCAAACCACGCAGCGATGCGATGCGGTGGTCTGAAAATCCGCTGCGTTTCGCCTCCAATAAGAGCTCGGCACCAAGCGTGTCTTCATTTTGAATGCGCGACGCCAGTTCCACGACCTCCCTCAATTCGTTCAGGAACCACGGATCAATTCCGGTCAGCTCCTTGATCTCCCGGACGGACATTCCACCGGACAGCGCGTGCATCACGTAGTGAAATCGCTCCGGATTCGGTGTAGTCAGATTGTGCCGCACCTGCTCCGGGTCAATCTTTTCCGATCCCGGATTTCGTCCCGCTTCCAGTGATCGCACACCCTTGAACATCGCTTCCTTGAAGGTGCTCCCGATCGCCATTACCTCGCCGACTGATTTCATCTGCGTACCCAGGAGGGGCGCGGCATCTTTAAATTTTTCGAAAGCCCACTTCGGGATCTTCACAACGACATAGTCGAGCATGGGCTCTAACGACGCCGGTGTTTTCTGAGTAATATCGTTCGGGATTTCATCCAGCGTGTACCCGATTGCGAGTTTGGCGGCGATTTTGGCGATCGGGAAACCCGTAGCTTTAGAAGCCAGAGCCGAACTGCGAGACACACGCGGATTCATTTCGATGACCACCAGTTGCCCGTCTTCAGGATTCACAGCGAACTGGATATTCGATCCCCCCGTTTCCACGCCAACTTTGCGAATCACCGCAATCGCCGCATCCCGCATGCGTTGGTATTCTCTGTCCGTCAATGTTTGAACGGGTGCGACTGTCACGGAATCGCCTGTATGAACCCCCATGGGATCGAAGTTTTCGATCGAGCAAATGACGACAACGTTATCCTTGACGTCCCGCATCACTTCCAATTCGTATTCCTTCCAGCCAATCACCGACTGTTCGACCAGCACCTGATGGACTGGGCTCAGATCGAGACCTCTCTCTACGGTCTTCTGGTATTCCTCGCTGTTAAAGGCCACACCACCACCGATTCCGCCGAGCGTAAACGATGGCCGAATCACGGCGGGAAAACCGATCTGGTCAACGATGCGTTCCGCTTCGCGCATGTTGCTCACAACGGCACTGTCCGGCGTCGCCAGACCAATCTCCTTCATGGCTTCCTTGAAGAGCAATCGGTCTTCAGCCAGTTTGACGGCCATCAGCTTGGCGCCGATCATCTCCACATTGTGCTTTTCGAGCACTCCGGCCTCAGCCAGCTCAACAGCAAGGTTGAGAGCTGTTTGTCCCCCGACTGTGGGCAATAAGGCGTCCGGCTTTTCGCGGGCAATAATCTGGCTCAGAAAGTCCGTCGTCAACGGCTCCAAATACGTACGGTCAGCCAGGTCCGGATCGGTCATGATCGTCGCAGGGTTCGAGTTCACCAGAACGATTTCATAGCCTTCCTCACGCAATGCCTTGCAGGCTTGAGTGCCTGAATAGTCAAACTCGCATGCTTGTCCGATCACGATCGGGCCAGACCCGATGATCAGAATTTTCGAAATGTCACTGCGTTTTGGCATCGCGGATGTTGTCGAAAAACATCTGGAACAAATAGTAGGAATCGTGCGGACCCGGAGAGGATTCCGGGTGATATTGCACACTGAATACGGGCAGTTTCCGGTGTTCGATACCCTCGATCGTCTGGTCGTTGAGATTCAGATGCGTGATCCGAACCTCTTCGTCGTTAAGGCTCTCCGGATCCACAGCGAAGCCGTGATTCTGCGCCGTGATCTCCACACGACCGCTGTCGATATGCATCACCGGTTGGTTGCCACCATGGTGTCCGAACGGCAATTTGAACGTTCGGGCGCCCAATGCAAGAGCCATAATCTGATGTCCCAGGCATATTCCGAAAACCGGCTTCTTGCCGATCAAATCGCGAACATTCCGAACCGCGTAATCCACAGCTTCCGGATCGCCGGGACCGTTGGACAGAAATATGCCATCCGGATCAAGGGCAAGAACTTCTCGAGCGCTCGCTGTCGATGGGACCACCGTGACCCGGGCACCATGGTGGCTCAGATCGCGAAGAATATTGGTCTTGATTCCGAAATCATAAGCCACAACATGCCATCCGGCCTCAGCCACAGTCTGCCCGGACCCCAGGTTCGAAAACTCGACGAAGTCCACCGGTTTGCTCTTGGCTTCATAGCGTTCCGGCGTCGTTACGGTGCTCGCCAGATCGCGTCCGACCATTTCGGGGGAGCCTTTGACCTTGCCTCCCAGTGAGTCCAGATCGTGATCGACGAGGGAAACGATCGCGCGCATCGCTCCCCGGCTTCGGATGTGACGCACCAGGGCCCGCGTGTCGATATCGGAAATGGCGGGGATCTTATGGCGCCGCAGGTATTCGTCTAAGGGCTCCGACATCCGCCAGTTGCTCGGATGGGACGTCAGCCGCCGCACTACGAATGCCTCAAGAAAAGGCCGCCGTGACTCGGTGTCCTCAACATTGATCCCGGTATTACCAATCAAGGGGTAGGTCATAGTCACGATCTGGCCGGCATAGGACGGGTCGGTGAGAATTTCCTGGTAGCCGGACATCGACGTATTGAAAACGACTTCCCCGACGGCCTCTCCTCGAAACCCATGTCCTTCGCCATGGAACACGCGTCCGTCTTCGAGAAGCAATGTCGCTTTCATCAATCGATGGAACCCATCTTGTTTACTGGCCAGTATCGGAAGACCGCTTTGCCGTAAATATTCTGATCAGGGACAAGGCCCCACATACGGCTGTCGTTGGATTGATCGCGATGGTCACCCAGGACATAGTAGTGACCGGGTTCGACATAGACCGGCGAGAAGCTCCGACGATCGAAAAAATTCGCGGGCACATAGTCCTCGTCAAGCAGTTGTCCATTCACAAGTACTTCGCCTTCCCGAACGTCGACGACATCACCTGGAAGACCGACGATACGCTTGATATAGGACTTTGTCGGATCGAGTGGGTACCAGAAGACCACGATATCGCCGCGCTCGATCTGGTCAATCCTGTAGAGGAACTTGTTTACAAAGATCCGCTCTTGATCGACCAGCTCCGGAAGCATGCTCGTCCCTTCGACCTTCACCGGTTGATAGAAGAAGACAACAATTATGATTGCTGCTCCGATCGCAAAGAATACGTCTCGGGCCCATCCCTGTATCTCACTCAAAAGACTGGGCTGGCGCGGCTCGATCGGCTCCTGGGAAGGCAGAGTTCCCCCGACTGGTGATTGTTCCACGTTCATTGAACTGACCTTCGCTTAAGTTCCGGCTGGCAGACCTGTCCAAAATATTCTAGAAGATTCAGGAATGAATCGGAAGGGGTTAAAAGAAGTGATGAGTGATGAGTTAGAAAACTCGGAATCAACGATGACTTCCTGACCAATGACGCTTACCGGGAGGGGCTTGAACCGATGGATCCAGAGCTACTGGTCACTAGCCCGGATGGGTCACCAATCCGGGAATCGGCTGGTTTTCGGGTACGAGAAACGAATTGCGGCGAGTTCTGAATCCTGGAGTCGGTGAATCGGGGGAATCAGTCGTTGTTGAGGACGTGAGGTCGACTCGTTTGGCACGACAGGGACATGATTCGGCGTGTGGAGGCAGACCTCGGCCCTGTGCAGATGAAGAAGTGAGTTTTTCGGTTGTGGGTGAATCGTGTCGTCAGCAACGAAGCGGAATCGACTGCAGGTTCCGCATGATAAGGGCGAAGGTTTCGGGATAGGGATAGGCCTCCGACATCGAGATCCAGACGTTGCGGACCGTCAGGCGGATTCGGGCGCCGATTTTGAGAAGCTTCAGACGGATGGTCCCGCACTGGGCATGGGCCATCGCGGTATCTTTGAGCCCGAGGCGTCGCAGGGCATGCATGAGCATGTACGCAGCTGAGGAGAGATAGAGCCGGAGCTGATTGGCGCGCATGGTCGCCGCGCTGGTCCGGTCCGCAAATAGGTCCAACTGCTGTTCCTTGATACGGTTCTCCATGTCGCCCCGCGCGCAGTAGAAGTCCTCATACAAAGCGCGGGCTTGGAAGCGTTCCGGCGGCAGGGAGGTCACGATGAATCGGGGATTGGCGCCCTTGTCCAGGAACTCCGCCTTGCCGACGACGCGTCGCGCGCGGGTCCAGCTGTTTAGAGTCCGGTACTGGAAATCCTTAAACACCCGCGCCGGTTTCCCGGTGGCGTTAAACTCCGCTTCCGCCTGAACCATTTCTTCAGCGATTTCTTGCTTGAGACGACTGTTCTTGGCCAACCCGATCACATAATCGACCGGATGGGATTCACACCAGGCGAGCAGTTCATCCCTGCAAAAGCCCGAGTCGGCCCGGATGATGATCGATACTGTGGGCCACACCTGTCGGATCTGACCGACGATGCGCTCTAACTCATCCACCGCTCCGTCGGCCCCGTCAATGTTGGAACGCCGGAGCCGGGCGCACAGCAGATGTTCTCCCGAGAAGATGTACAACGGCAGGTAGCAGTAGTGGCCGTAGTAGCCGTGAAAGAACCGTCCTTCCTGGTTGCCATGGATCGTATCGTCGGTGGCATCCAGGTCCAGAACGATCTCAGAGGGCTCCGATTCGTGGGCCGCGATAAACGCGTCGACCATCCACCGGTCGATCTTGTCGCCATCCATGGCGATCTTCTTGTACCGCTCCTGGCCATCGACCTGCTCTGCGGTCAGTTCCAACCGGTTCAGCGTGCACTTGCCTGCCAACGCCTTTCCCCGGTCTCCGGCCTGCCGCCGGTTTTCCCCCAGCGGATCGGCCTTCTCCACCGCCACGGCCAGCATCGGATCGGTCCGTAGCTGGTCGTGGTCGTTCAGGTCCTCATAGCCCAAGCACAGCCCATAAATCCGCTGGCCCAACAACTCCTTCACGCTGTGTTCGATCAACCTCGGGTCCCGGTGATCGGTAAAACACTGCTCCAGTCCGGCGATCAAACCCGTCCGCTTCTCGACTTCCCTCAACAGCAGAACACCCGCGTCGGAGGTGATCTTTCCGCCGTCGAATCGCGCCTTCACTTTCCGTTGAAAAAGTCCGTGAAATTCGAACGTGGCTTGGTTACACTCTGTTCTCATAAGGGCCGTCTCCGTTTGGGTTTTTAAACGTTTCTCGTTAAACGCTTTATGCCAAACAGGGCGGCCTTTTCTGGTCCTATCCGTGAAATATAGGGGCTAGCAGGCTGCTGAAAAACTCGGTTTTTCGACAGCCTGCGCCGCGGCACAGGACGTGCCGCCATTTTCGACGGCTACAAGCCGTTGAAAATGTGAGCCACGAGGGAGTCGCGCCTCGCGAGTGGCGATGCTGAAAAAGCCAGGGAAGGCTTTTTCAGCATCCTGCTAGTTCCCTGAGTCAAACGTCCGGGATATCGGATTTCGCTAGGTCGTTCATTCAGACATCTTGTGTGAACGACCGGCGACCCTCACCATCATCCTGATGGCAAGGCCTATAGGGATCAACGGATTGTTGAAGCAGTCCCGAAAAGGCCCCGCACGGTCCCCCGTGCGGGGGAACGGCTTTCACATTAAAGAGGCGGTAGCCGAGGCGTTCAGTATAGGAAAATGATTCGCCATCCTGGCCGAACGACCGGCGACCCTCACCATCATCCTGATGGCGAAGCGTATAGGGATGAACGAAATGTCGCAGCAGTCCCCCAAAACGACCCGCACCGGTCCGACGGTACGGGTCAACAACGAAGCGGCAGCCGAGGCGTTCAGAGTAAGAAAATGATCTCGAGCCCCCAAACCCTCAATCACCAGACTTCCACGACTCATCCCCTACTGCCACAGCGTAAAACTGTGGGTCGTCCCGAAAACAACTCCCACCCGATGATCCAGATCCGTCAGACCCGCAGTGGCGCCCACATCCCAGTCCAGGCCGAGTGCCTGCCACCGGAGACCAAAACGGACCTGAGCTCTATCTTCACCACCCAATGTTGGAAACGACTGAAAATTTTCCAGACCGTTGACCTCGAATGCCAGACTCGTACTCCCGGCAACCGGGACAATAGCGGCCAGGCCGTAGAGGAGCACGTCCTGCTGCGCAGCCGCCCGTACCGCGTCGTCGAGTATGCCGAGACCGATGTTTCCAAAAATATACACCGGCCCGAAGGACTTACCGACCAGGACCTTTCCCAGGAAATGGGTACCGTCCGTCCCCAGACCGCTTTCGTTACTCGCATTCGGAAGAACGATCGACGGCTGAAAACTGATATCCGGTAGAGATCCGGACTGGCTCAGAATCGCGATCTTGGTGGCAATCACCCCGTCGCCCCAATCGTTGCGCCGTCCGGTCCCACCCTCGTTGACCCAAAGGAAGTTGTGCAGTGTACCGGTCATCTGGAACTCGGCACGCGAACCGAGGCCGAAGTGGACGCCACCGGTTAACGCTGAGAATTGGTCCCCACCCAGACCCGATACCGGGAAACGTGCCCGTTCGAAATAACCCAGGCCGTTCTCGAGAACCACATTTCCCTCCGGTATCAACCTGGGGTCCTCCGTGAGAAGAGGCCGTTGTTGTGCGATGAGGTTTGCTGGAATGAGGAAGACCACACCGACAATCAATGCGATGGTTCCCCGGATGATTCGACGAAAGTGTTGGGTTGAATCCAATGTCACAAAGCTCCCAGTTGATGAGCGATAAGCCCCCCCGCGACGATGGCGGCTGTCTCGGCACGCATTACGTGAGATCCCAGACGAACCTCAGCGAATCCCTGGACACGGCTGGCCTCCAGCTCTTCAGGAACCCAACCTCCCTCAGGCCCAATCATGTACACGACCGGAGGATCGGAAAGAGCCGACTCTAACGGACCCTCACTCTCAAGGGCAAACACAATCTTCGATCCCCCATCCACCGTCAGTACATGGTCTATATCGGTGACGGCGTCGAGACGCGGAAGATGGTAATGTTTGGACTGTTTCGCGGCCTCCACGATGATGCGCTTCCAGCGTTTCTCACGCCCCGGTCCCGAAGCGTTCGAACGCTTGGCGCGAAACAGAATGATCCGCGTAACGCCCACTTCTACGGCCTTTTCGAGCACCCACTCGAAAGCCGTGTTCTTAATCAATGCTTGGGCCAGAACGATCTCCACCGGTGGCGGCAGGCTACGGTGAACAAGAATCCTGATTTCAGTCGAGGTCGAACCCAGTGCGGCAACTTGCCCCTCCCAGACGCGCCCCCCACCATCGAATACCTCAACGCCCTCGCCCACTCCAGTGCGAGACACTTTGAGGTGTTGGTGTTCCTCGCCGCCGACGGAAAGAAGACCATCTCGAATTTCAGGATCGGGCCAATATACGGACTTAATCGCCACGGGGCTGAACCTTCATGGCAATCCACTCGCCACGTGTAAACTCGCTTTGGCTCTCAAATCCCTCCACACGAACCGTCTCCCTGAGGGCATCAACCTGAGAATCGAGAATGCCTGAAAGAACAGCAACTCCACCGGGTCTTAGGATGCGGCCGATTTCACCAAGAAGTTTTCCTATGACGTCGCATGTCAGATTCGCCAAAACCAGGTGGGCACACCCTGTGCGCAATGCGTCAATGCTGCCAACAAACACAGGCACACTGACACCATTGCGGCGAAGGTTCTCCCGGGTAACATACAGGGCATCCGCATCCACATCACACGCAGCTTGAACTGCAAAACCGAGTTTAGCGGCTGCGATCGTCAGAATTCCGGATCCAGTTCCCAGATCGACGACAGGACCTTGTCCTATCTCCATCGCCTCGAGCGACTCCAGCATCAGCTGCGTGGTTTCATGAGTCCCGGTTCCAAAGGCAAGGCCGGGGTCAATGCCCAACACAATCCGCTCGGAATCAACGTCTGCGGCCTTCTCCCAGCTGGGAACGACTTGAAAACGGCCTCCGATGGAAAAGCTCGAATAACCCTTTCGCCACTCCCGGGTCCAATCTTCCTGTTCCTGGGCCCCAAACCGTACCTCCGATACCGGATAACCGTTGCGCTCGAATAGGCGGCCGACACGGGCTTCAACGAGGGGCGGTGTCCGCGCTTCTTCGAAATAGAGAACGAGTTCGATTCGCTGATCGCCGGGTGCGGGTTTTTCCCATACACCAAGAATACGGTCGCGCGAAAATTCGCCAACGAACGCATCCTTCAGCTCCTCGGGAACATCAACCGTAATGGTCAGCCAGGACATCAGTGACTCGAGCGCATTACAAAGCTGGATTGAGCAGTCGGCATTTCAACCGAGAGACGCAGAAGACCTAAAAGCCACAAGACAATGAACCGTTGCGTCTCTGCGCCTCTCGGTAGATCTCTTTTGGCTGAAGGATAGAGTGTGGTCACGCCAGGAGTAGTCAGTCGTATCAGCCGAAAATTTCCTTCACCTTTTCCAGAATCTTCTTCTGAATGGGCTTGTTCTCGGCTTCTTCTGTTTCAGCCAGCTTCGACAGGATTTCGCGCTGTTCGCGAGTCAATTTCGTAGGCACACGCACATTGATGTTGACGTAGAGGTCTCCCCTGCCCCGGCCATTGGCCTCCGCAATACCCGCCCTTCGAATGCGAAACACGCTGTCAGGCTGCGTACCTGCAGGAATTTTCAGGATTTCTTCCCCATCCAGAGTCGGTACCGAGATTTCGGCTCCGAGTGTCGCCTGAGTCACGGAAATTGGAATGTGGCAGAAGAGATCGTCATCACGGCGCTCGAAAAACTCATGTTCACCGACGTTGATCAAGACATAGAGATCACCCGGAGCGCCTCCACGAGGGCCGGCGTCACCTTCATTCGAGACTCTGAGCCGTGAGCCGGAATCGACCCCCGCCGGTATCTTGAGTTCGAGGGTTTTCTCTTTAACGACCCGACCGTCGCCATGGCAGTGCTTGCACGGATCCTTAATGAACTGACCACTCCCCTGACACTGGCTGCATGTACGGGTGATGGAAAAAAAGCCCTGCTGATAGCGGACCTGGCCGTATCCGTTACAGGTGGGGCACGTCGCGGGGCCACTTCCCTTAAGAGCGCCGACGCCCTCACACTCCGAGCATGTTTCGTGGTGGGGGACTTTGATGCGGGTAAGCTTTCCGAAAGCCGCCTCTTCAAAGCTCAGTTCAAGATCATAGCGGAGGTCGGCGCCGCGGTTCGCCGACCGGGAGCCCCGGGGGCCGGACCCTCCAAAAGCGTCGCCAAATCCGAAGAGATCTCCAAGGATGTCACTGAAGTCGGAGAAAACACTGGGATCGAAACCGCTGGCTCCGGGACCGGCAGCGCCGCCGACGCCGGCATGCCCGAAACGATCGTATCGGCCACGCTTTTCCGAGTCGCCGAGCACCGAGTAGGCTTCCGCAGCTTCTTTGAAACGCTCTTCCGCTTGTTGGTCCCCGGGGTTTCTGTCGGGATGGTATTCGAGCGCCAATTTTCGGTAGGCGCTCTTAATCTCCTGCTCGGAAGCACCGCGCCCGACACCTATGACTTCGTAATAATCGCGCTTTGCGCTCACTCGACAAACTCCCCCGAGTCCGGCCAAATGGACAACATTACCCGTCGCTCCTCTCGCCCGATTCGCCCACCGGCGCTCGGGCCACAGTCACCATCGCCGGGCGGAGCAACTTCCCCTGCAACAGATATCCTCTCCTTAACTCCGCAACAACCGTTCCTTCCGGCGTCTCGATGGATACCTCGGTGTTGACCGCTTCGTGAACGTTGGGGTCAAAGGGATGACCCTTCGCCTCAATAATTTCCAAACCGAAACGCTTCAGACTGTCCAACAACTGCTTGTAGATCAAGTCGAAGCCCTGCCGAACCCTCTGCTCTTCTCCATCTCCGGAACCCGCATCGTTCAGGGCAAGCTCGAATGAATCCACGACATTCAACACCTCTCGCAT
Source organism: Terriglobia bacterium (assembly GCA_965218085.1). GTDB lineage: Bacteria > Acidobacteriota > Terriglobia > 20CM-2-55-15 > 20CM-2-55-15. Next base: position 4,439,858 of record CBDCKF010000002.1, read on the forward strand.
TAACTCCGCTGAAGCGTACTTGACAAATTCGGCGCGTTCCCGGTCCGTTCGTTTCTTAAAATTTTCAAACTCTGCCTGCTTCCGGAGCAAGCGGTCTTTAAAGTCGTCGCGTTCAGATGTCACTTGTTGAACGCTCCGGGCCATCGCGATGGGATCAAGATCGGCATCCAAACCCGGGTCCGAAGTGTCTTCGGGTTCGAGCGTCGACTCTTGATTTTCGATTTCTTCACTCATCGGTTGGTTTCGTTTACTTGCCGGTCATTCCGCAGCCACCGCTATCGGCAAGCCAAGCGCTCATTATAACAGGACGCGACTACGCCTCTCAGGGCGGCGGCAGGCAGGTTTGTTGGAATACAGGAAGATGGGAGGCGGCTCAGGCGCTGATCATCCGGTCGAAAACGTCCGCCACGTAACCGACCACTGAAATCCCCTTGCGGTACTCCATCCGGGTCGGCCCAATGATTCCGAGAAAGCCCGCAGTACCGTCTCTCCGTCCGTAGGGTGACGTGATGAAGGTTAAACCCTGCATGCACGACGCACCGAGTTCGGACCCGATCATAATTTGAACGCGCTCCTCCGGGTCGCTCGGCAGACATTCGTTCAGTATCTTAACGAGACGATCCTTTTCCTCGAACAAACGGAATAGTTCTTCGATCCGTGCCATGTCCCGAAAGTCGACTTTTGACAATATGTTTCCAGTACCTTGCACATAGACGAACTCTGCGGAGGTGTCTTCCTCATGAAAACTTTCACTCCAGGACTCGAGCAGATGCGCCAGCAAGCGGTCGTACAGCATGCGCTCTTCGCGTATCATCTCTACGAGCTCTCTTCGGATCTCGGGCAGTGTTGTTCCCGTAAATCGCTCGACGAGGTAGTTACCCGCGCGTGTCAGCTGGTCCTGAGTGAACGCATCTCTTACGCGGATCAATTTCTGCTGCACAAGGCCGGATTGCGACACCAGAATCACCAGGATTTTTTCGTCGTCGAGTCGAACAAACTCGATATGTTGCATGACGCTGATCTCGATCGGCGGGGAGATGACGATGCCCACGTTGTGCGATATGTCCGACAAGAGATGGCAGGCCGTCGACATCATGCCTTCGCGACTGCTGGCCCCGGCAAGCGCCTGGTTGATGTAGTCTTCGGCAGAGCGCGTTGGCTTCGCTGTATGCCCCAGGCCATCTACATAAAACCGGTAGCCAATTTCCGAGGGCACACGGCCGGCCGAGGTGTGGGGTTGAACCAGGAATCCCGCCTCTTCCAGATCCGCCATGATGTTGCGGACAGTGGCTGGAGAAATCCGCCGCTGCATCATCTTGGATATGGTGCGCGAACCGACCGGTTCACCCGAGCGAATATATTCACCGACGATCAGTCGTAGAATCTCTTGGCCCCGTTCGTCCAAGCCACCTCCACTGGCCACTTTATCTACCATAGTTGAACCATATAACACCCGGCACCCGAGGTGTCAACGCAGCCCCGTAGAAGCGGTCGATATTCCAATCCGACGCTTGAAACGGGTTTCAAAATAGTCCTCGAAGGCTTGAACGAAAACCGAAGCCATGTCCTCGATACTGGGGTGCACGTCCAGACAATCCGCGATACCCAACATCCCGCACTCCAGGGCCTCCGGGTCTTCAAACCGGGTTGACCGCGCAAGCAGGCCGCGATCGCAGGTGATCGGCATCGAACCATGCTGGAGGAAACCCCGGCGGAGCCGCCGCTGCGCACTCCCCACTAGTTTTCGGCCATCAACCAGTAATTCATACCGCGATGGGGAGACAAAGCAGGGGTCGTCGTAGGCTATTTTCTGGCGCCTCTTCTCTCCATTTCGCCGAACCGTCTCAGGGGAAAGAATCGATTCAATACCCAAGCGGCGATAGCCCAGCGACAAAGCCTCCGATATTCGCCGATAGGTGCTATATATCGAACCACCGTCGAACTGAGACAGATCGTTGGAGGCGATCGCGTACGTAAGTTCGTCACCATGCAGAACTGCGTGGCCACCGGTCGGGCGCTGGACGACACTGAGGCCGTGGGAGTTGCAAAATTCGAGGTCGACGGCCTTCTCCATACTCTGATTGCGGCCCACAGAGATCGTGGGCTGGACCCAGGCGTAAAACCGTAAGACGGTCAGCGGCAAGTCGGCCTGTTCTACCTCTGAAAGAAGACCGCTATCGACGGCCATATTCGTCTCGCCGTCCAATGCCGGATCCAACATCAACTCCCAGTTTCGCTCGCTCATATCGACCTGTTACGATCCCTGTATCTATTTTTAACGCAAAGGCGCAGAGGACGCAGAGGGCGCAAAGAAAAGAAACAAAATCTCTGCGTCCTTTGCGTCTCTCGGTTGATTCCTATTCATCTATCACATTCTCTTTGGCTTCTATCAAGCAAGAAGGGGCGCCATCAGGCGCCCCTTCTTTGATCGATTTGCCGCTTCGGGCTTATGGCACCGTCATCGGCAGGAACTGATTTTGGAAATCGTTCGTCTGAGGATTTCGGATCAGAACCATGAAGGCGATCGTCGTACCTGATTCCAGGTCCCCCACCGCGGCAGAAAAATCGGCAACGCTGGAAATTTCCATGTTTTGACGTCCGGCAACGATTCGGGAAATGATCATGCCACGCGCCAGACCCGCTTCGTCCGCTTCACTGCCGGCTTCGACCGATTCGATCATTACACCACGCAGATCCCGGCCACCGGGTAGCGACCGTGCTTGCGGCGTGATGTCCTGTACCCGAATTCCCAATTCGGTCTCAACGTCCCCACTGCCAATTGGCGGTTCGACCGCAGCCGTCTGGTCTCCGAAAAGTATCTCGCGATCCGCGATCCGGACATTCAGTGTCAATTCGTCTCCGGAACGATAAACCTTAATTGGAACTGTTTCACCAACCCGCTGCCTGGCGACAACACTGAGCAAGGCATCGCCGTCGCTTACGGGCTCACCGGCGATATCGGTAATGACATCGCTTGCCTGGAATCCTGCTGCCTCAGCGGGACCGCCTGGATACACACTTGAAACCACAACCCCATGGTCCAGGCCGAAAGCGCGTATCAAAGCTGGATCCGGATTTGCGTCATAAGTGATGCCGATCGATCCGCGTGTCACGCGACCGCCAGTGACGATCTGGTTGTAGACATCAATCGCGACGTTCGAAGGCAGTGCGAATCCGAGGCCGGCAAACTGCTGCGTGTTGGAGATAATCGCAGTGTTCACCCCGATGACCTCCCCCGCCATATTGACCAGCGGCCCTCCACTGTTACCGGGATTGATCGCAGCATCGGTCTGGATGAACCGCTGAAACTGTCGACCGCCGGGAACATCCCGCCCTTTGGCGCTGATGATACCTGCCGTCAGAGTCCGCTCGAACCCAAACGGACTGCCCAGGGCCAGCACCCAGTCCCCCGAGTTGACGGCATCGGAATTTCCCATCCTCGCGGTCGGCAGGTCTTGGCCAGCGTCAATCTTGACGACAGCCAGGTCGGTTTCCTCGTCCACCCCGATGATAGTTCCCTCATACTCGGAATCGTCGTTGAGCCGGACCGTAATGACGTCCGCCCCTTCGATCACATGGTTGTTGGTCAGGATGTAGCCGGCTTCATCAACGATGAAACCGGAGCCGAGACTCTGGACGGGCCGGCTCTGATCAGGCTGGGGCGCCTGATCCCCGAAGAAATCGAAGAAGTCCCGGAATTGATCAGGCACCGCCAGCCCGCCTGTTTCCCGAGTGGATTCCACGTCGATGTTGACTACGGCGGGTCCAACTTCGTTCGCAATGCTGGCGAATCCATTCGATAGCGTCACGGGATCGGGCACGGTGAGTACGTTGGGCTGCTGCGTCGCCGTAACCCGTTCCGATACGATCGTGCCGATCGCGATCCCTAGTGCCAGGGTAATCACGATGAAGCCGGAATAGAGGATGCGTCGTCTTTCCATGGGTCAACCTTCCCCGTGTAAGTAAGTTATTTGCTTCGCTGATTATAGCTCACCGAGCGCTCTCGGCGAACCCTGCCGCACGTTCGAGCCACGTTCGATCAAAGAAGAGGCGCCGAAAAGCAACGAACTATTGGACGGACAGAATCGACTTTCGTCTGCGTCTATCACGATTTCGCGCTCATCTTCCGTTCGGCAATGTCCTTCGCAGCCATCAACCGTTCTTCCGCAAGAGCCAGGGTTTCGTCCCTCTTACAAAACGTGAAGCGGATCAAGTCTTTTCCGTCAGCGGGTTTGCTGAAAAAGCTGCTTGCCGGTACGGCGGCAACCCTCACTTCCGTGACCAGGAACCGACAGAACTCGACGTCGTCAGGGTAGCCCCATCCCGAGATGTCGCTCATCACGTAATAGGCGCCTTGCGGCACCATGGGGTCGAAGCCAGCGGCCTCGAGAATCTGGATCAACCTGTCTCGGCGCTTCTGATAGCTCTCGGCAAGTTCGTCGTAGTAGCGATCCGGCAGCCCCATTGCGATGACGCCGGCTTCCTGTAACGGTGCCGCAGCACCAACGCTGATGAAATCATGCATTTTGCGTATCGCTTCCGCGACGCGCGGAGGTGCGATCGAATACCCGACCCTCCAGCCTGTTACGCTGTAGGTCTTCGACATGCTGCCAATCACAACCGTCCGCTCTCGCATTCCGTCGATCAAAATCATCGAAACGTGGCGTGCGCCATCGTAGACAATATGTTCATATATCTCGTCAGTGACGGCCAGGACATCCCACCGCTGGCAGAGGCGACCGATGCATTCCAGTTCGTCCTTGGAGAAAACTTTCCCAGTCGGGTTGTTCGGTGTATTAATGATGATGGCCTTCGTCCGCTCGTTGAAGGCAGCTTCCAACTGTGCCTCGTCGAAGGTCCAATCCGGACAATGGAGCGCGACGTAACGTGGCGTCGCACCTGAAATAATGGCGTCCGGCCCATAGTTCTCGTAGAAAGGTTCAAAAACGATGACCTCGTCACCGGGATTGATGACCGCCATCAAGACGTCCATCATCGCTTCGGTCGCCCCGCATGCCACCGTGATCTCCGTCTCCGGATCGATGTCGATTCCCATGAAACGCTTAGTTTTCTGAGCAAGAGCGTCTCTGAAGTTTTTCGCACCCCATGTGATGGCGTACTGGTTGAGGTCGGCAAACACGGCGTCGGCCGCTGCTTGCTTGAGAATTTCCGGAGCAGGGAAATCCGGATAACCCTGTGAGAGATTGACCGCGCCGTGTTCCATGGAAAGCCGGGTCATCTCCCGGATCACGGACTCAGTAAACTGCCCGGCTTTCTGTGAAATGGCTTTCTTGAACATCGCTCTCAGGCGGTGGCAGGTAACACCGTTTGAAGCGCAACGGCACGCGACTCGAGATGCGACGGGCGCGGAGATGTCCGCTCGATTCGAACGAGGAACGACATGGCACCGATATGGCTTCTACAGAGCACTTGGACCCGGGTAATCCTCACCCAGTCGCTGGGGGTCGTTTTCGGCAAGTATCTTGACGAGCTCTTCGTGGAAGTAGTCTGAGTCGAGCTCCTCGACTTGTCTCCGATAGGTCTCGCGACCCGTATCGATCTCTGTCTGCAAGCGGGAATATAGATCCGCACGGACCCGGCCTTCGAGAACCTGCTTCTCATGTCCCAACTTGATCTCGGACACGAGCATACGTGCCAGCCGGCGCGCATCCGCACCCAGATCGGCACCGTCGCCTTCGAGCGGGTCGGTCCCGTCTGACGCGCTCTCCACGACATCGGACTCAGACGCTCCACCGCGGCCAAAGAAACGTATTCGAAGCCCGAAGTTCTCGATCGCCCGTTTCAGCGCATCCGTAATGATGCCGAACGCCTCCCGGTCGGCAATCCCCGAAGCGCAGACGGCCGCGATGGTCTTGGATTGAACGACGATCGGGGTGAAATACCATTGGGGATCGATAGTGTCCTCGGAAACCAAATCGGGAAAAGACGTATCACCCTGCGCGTTCCACAGGGCTAGTCCGTCAGGCTTATTGAGATAGATCGCCACACCTTCGGAAAGATGCTCCGCAGCGGCCAGGAACCGCCGTAGGATCTCGGTCTGAGACGCCGCATCTCCAACACGTCGATGGAACTCTGCCATCAAACGCCAGCTCTCCGCTTCAGCGACCAAGCCGAGCCTCTCTTGCTTCCATCGCTCGAGTGCATCTGCCGCTTCATTCTGAAGGTTTCGTTTCAAGCCTTCGAGCTCCCCGGCCAATTGTTCCTTGAAGCGCGTTTCTAACTCGGCCGTGACCTCGACACGTACCGTCTGCCCGGTCTCTTCACGAACCCGCTGCTCGTCTTCGGCGGCCCGTGTTCGAAACTCAGCTTCTTTATCGAGCACCGCTTTCTTGAGGCGCACGTTGGCTTCCGCTTCCAAAGTGGCGCGAAACTCTTCGACCATGCGATCGAGTTCGGTTGAAAGATGCGGAGCGGCCGCTTCGAGAAGCCGGTCAACGGACACTTTTCCCTTGGCAGGGTCTTGGGGAACCTTGGCAGACACGCTTGGACAATCCTCCGGAGAAAGGCCAGATTATAGCATAAGGACCTGTAAGACCATTGTTGGTAACAACTTAAAAAGGAGTTAGTAGCCGGCAAAAAAAAGAACATAGGGCTCAGACCCCTCTGACCCCTTTAAAATGAGAGAAACCTATATAATCAGATAGACCTGCGGGGGCGCACCGGTTTCGACGGATGCGAAGATGCAGGAGATGCATGCCGAGGCCCATGTACCTCGTTAAAACGTGGGAAACAATCAACTGCTGACAATCAGTTAGCATTGGCTGCTTAATACCCAGCCACGTCCTTGATTAATTCGCCTGTAGGTTGATTAAAGGGCGTCACTTTTTGCAGGATAGCCTGTCGCGGCTGGCCCGGCGGCGGCAGGTGACACTTAACGGGCTGGTGTTCCGACCGGGTTGCAGGGGCCTTCGGGCCGGGACACGAGACAAATAGGAACCTGACAAGCATGTAGACTCTTCTGTTGAACGTTTTCGGACGCGGGTTCGATTCCCGCCGCCTCCACTTCATCGGGTTCCAAAGGAATCCGATGAAGTTCTAGAGCTCCCAGAAATGGGGGCTCTTTCTTCGTTAACTGTCCCACTATGGACAACAGTGTCCGTTGACATCCGGGGACAACGGGACTCTTCATTTCGCGGCCCCAATAATTTGACCGCCCTCCCCTGCGCTACCAGGTTCGTCAGACAGGTCTCCGGGACACCAGAAATGAGATTTTGATTTTCCTATAGATCGAGGTCGGCAACCTGGAGGCGTTCTGCAAGAGCCTTGCGGCGCAAGGTATTTCGTTCGACGTCGAGTACCACGAGAACGAAAGCCTCGGGCTGAGGTCCGCTTCGTTCACCGACTGGTCGGGCGTCGTCATCGAGCTGACCGAAGGCTTGGACCGTTACTGATCCGACGGCCACGTAGAAGCGGCGGTCGATTCGGCGTCCACTTTCTCAGATTTCACCCGTTTTTATGCCCTCTAGTGGCCTGAACTGGGTAGAATCCGACAAGAACACTCGTTCTAGGGCGGAGGTATGACCTCAGTCTGGGGGGAGTTGAAGCGGAGGAACGGGGCCGAAAGCATCGTTACTCAAGAACGATAACGGAGATCGTCATGGAAGCGATAACACATTCTAAGTACGCGCGTCACAGTGGAGTCCTGGCGGTGGTCGCCGCCTTGGCGGTATTGGCATTGACGTCGGAACGAGGCTTCGCGCAGCAAGCTGGCGACGAGACCTTCAGGCTGCTGACCTTCGAAGTCGCAGGCAGCGGTCCGCGGCTGGGGACGACTCGGGGAAACGGTGATCAGGCTATCGTCGATGTGCACAACGCGATCACGTATCTACACCGTTCGGGCGCGCCGGAGGCTCGGACCGTGCCGGCGATTCCCGTCGACATGCGATCGTTGATCGAGGCGGGCGACGTGCCGATTCAAGGGGTACGGTCCCTCCACGATACGATGACGAGGATCAGGGCAGGGGGAAACTTCATGGAGCCCGGCGGCAGTCGACGCGTGTTCCACCCACCCTCGAGCGTCAGTTATCTTCCCCCGATTCCGAACCCTTCGAAGGTCATGTCGCTGGCGGGTGCCTACCAGCGGAGAGGGCCGGACGGTACGCCCGGCAACTATGACAACGTGGAATATCCGAGCTTCTTCTTCAAGTCGCCGGCTTCACTGACCGGGCACGAAACCGACATTAACCTGTGGGGGTTGTTGACGACGGGCGTGCATGAGCCGGAGTTTGCCGTCGTGATCGGCAGAACCTCCCGGGCGGTACCTGCATCGGAGGCGATGGACTATGTCGTCGGGTTTACCAGCATGAATGACGTGAGTTCCCGGGACCTTCCGCAAGGGCAACATGGAACCCAGGGCGGGTCCATGAGTAAGTCGTTGGACTCGTTTACCCCGCTCGGGCCCTATCTCACCCTGAAGGAGGACGTCCCGGATCCGAATAACGTGGAGGTCGCGGGATTTATTAACGGGGAACGTCACGTATGGCCGGTGCCCAATGGCAACACGTCGTTTCTCACCTTCACCGTGGAAGAGACGATTGCCTACCTGAGCGAACGGATGACGCTCATGCCGGGAGACGTCATCGCGACGGGAGTGCCTCAGCCCACCATGACTTTCGCGGAAGGGCAGCTCGTGGAGATCACGATCGGGAACCTTGGGACTTTGCGGAACAGCGTGGTCTCAGAACCTATCCCCGGCCACACGCCCATTCGTCCGAGGGTGGTTGAGTGATGCGGCTCGTTCACGGGAGGTCTTAGATGTTTTGTCGAGTTCTTATTGCAGGGGTCGTTTTGTCTGTTCTGATTGTGTCCGGGTCCCCGGCCGTGGTACCTGTCGCCGGCCAGACCCCGTCGGAAGCCCTACCCCAGTCCGACGCCATAACGGCGACGTGGCCTCCGCCTCCAACGACCTACACGCCTCCGGCCACGCCATGGGGCGATCCGGACCTCCAAGGCACATGGGACTTTCTGAGCAGGATCCCGATGGAACGACCCGAAGGATTTGAGGGAAAACCGGTTTTGACGGATCAAGAATGGGCTGAATGGGAAGAGGCCAATCCGCCGGAAATGACGGGCTACAATGACTTCTGGAACAATCGGAACTTCGTAAGAGACAGGAGAACGTCGCTGGTCGTGGATCCTCCGGATGGGAGAAAGCCCCCGCTGACGCCAGAAGCGGTCGAGAGGTTGGACTCGTTTGACGCTGCTATGAGTGCGCCTGGACGCGGCCGATACGATTCATGGGAAGACTTCTGGTCGATGTCGCGTTGCATTTCGGGACACACGCCTCAGGGTCCGATGGACTACAACAGTGGAACGCTCATTATGCAGTCGCCTGGGTGGGTGGTGCTGGTCCGCGAGCGATTGGACACCCGCGTCATCCCGCTTGACGGACGTCCGCATCTGGACTCAGACGTCCGCCAGTGGAATGGGGACTCTCGTGGTCGCTGGGAGGGGAATACCCTCGTCGTCGAGACGGCGAACTTCACGGACAAGCAAACTGGGACCGGCAGTCGACGGCCAGCCACCGAGCCCGGGGCTTCATCAAAAGCGCCATTCATCCCCAGAGGAATCACCTTCGGGAACTTTCACCTGACTGAACATTTCGTACCGGTCAGCCCGACCCGGATCCATTACTACGCCACGCTCGAGGATCCGACAATGTGGACCCGACCGTGGACTTTCATGCTTCCCTGGCAGAAAGACGACACTTATCAGATGCTTGAGTACGCGTGTGTCGAGGGTGACATCAGTGTTGGGGCAGCCCTGGCCGGCGAGCGCCTCATAGAGGCGAAGGAGAGGGCGGCGGAAGAAGCCGCGAATGAGGGACGGCAGTGATTGGGCGGCTTAGAGAAAAGGGAGACGGATAAGATGCCGAGTCAGCTAATCTGCTCGATTCTATGTGTAGGTCGCCGATAGCCGAAACCGCTGTCAAAGTCCATAGTCCGCTGACCTGTGGGCGAGGTCCTTCCAGGCTACTTATCTTTAACTAAACAATACTGAGTATAGGAGAAATAAGAGCCCTCGGCCCGATGGGGACGAGAAGGTTCTTACAACTATTCCTGGATAGTATGTGCACCATTATTCCCAGTGAATTTTAGCGAAACGGCGGTTGCAGTTCGCCGGGCGAGACTCGGTGCGAGATGATTTTCCTTCAGACTTTTACTCTGGCGGCTCGACCACAGGACGATTAATGTTCCCGTTCTCATCTTGGTACACCGCTATGTCCAGGCCGGTCCCGCCGATGGTGGGCTGAAGGTGCTCGATGTCCCTTTCGTAGTCCATGCAGGCATGAGACATGATCCGGTCGGGAGCCGTCACGCGCTCAAGCGTCTGTATCGTCGTAAACGGCTTCACGAAAAACACGGGATCCGTATACGTCACCGTGTACTCGATCGTGTTTGGGTCGGCCAGGCGAAATCGTTCGGTGAGATGCAGCTGGTCACTGTGTTCGTGACCGGAAATGTCCAGCCACGTTCGGTCATTGATGCCCACTGTGTCCACAACCAAGGAGTCTCCCTCCCACTTGCCGAGACCGTGCCCCGTCCATTCCGGATACTCATGAATGTATTCGGGATGATCCCGCCCGTCCGTATAGATCAGGCGGAAAGTGTACTGAGATTCGCTGAGGATCACGAGCACGTCAGGGCGCTGAACAATCATGGTGGGATGCCTCCGGATGACCATCCTGGCCGGACCCGGGGGGAGGCAGAATGTATTGGGATCCTTCGCGTGGTCGACGGTCTGATATCTTTCGTATCCATACGCGGTGAGGATCATTTCATCACCCGGCAGAGTGGCCTGGGAGAGGTCCCTGGTCGTCTGTCCAGTCCAAACACCGCTGAAGTCCACGGGCCCGATATCCACGGGCCCAGATGGAGAGGCTTCTCCCAAATACCACCAGGCACCTTCCAACCCGGATCCGGGCGCACTCAATTGCGCCTGGGCGGGGATCACCACGAGGACTAAAGCGCAGAACTGTGCCCACGCGGCAAAAGTTAAAACCGAAAAACGCTTGCTCATGCTGAGCCTCCATATCGAATCACGATTCGGGTTCGCGGGATCCAGACCGGGATTCGACTCGCCTATTAGCTGATTTTAATTCGTGCTGTCCAACGCAAACGATGCCGCACGTCGCGATTGCCCAAAGTCTCTGACGGTGACGCTGTCCAGAGCGGCCTTGGCTCCTGAATAGTTGTCTAGTTGTTTCCTCTAGGCCCGGAAGGACTTCCATCGTTGGCCGAACCTCCGTACACCCGACGACCATCGGGCAACGTCACGTTTCGCCCGTTGATGAGGTTCGACCCGTCTCTGGCCCGGAAGCCCTCCACTCTGAGGCTATCTCCAACCTTCAGATCGTCTTTCCGCCAGCCTCTCCTGAAGAGACTGTTCGGCGTGCCACCTTCGATGGCCCAATTCTCCACCTCGCCGCTGTCGTCTTCTACATCCACGAACAAGTAGATGTGCGGGTTTCTCCACTGCACTTCCGTGACTTGGCCTTCGACCGTGATCGGCGCATTCGAATCGTATTGGGCCGCAAACGAATGGTGTGCCTCGAGGGGGAGTCCTGCCAGGAACAGGGCCACACCCGCGGCAAATGCACCCGACCACGCTGGTTTCGTTAGCTTCATCGAGCCCTCCAGACTGAAATCCGTTTTGCGGTTGCTGCGCTTCCTCGACTGAGTTATCTGCTAGATCTAACTACAGGGTGGGTTGGGTAAGCAAGAAAAGTCTCAAAAGTGCGCCGACACAATAACAAGTGGTAGGCATCGACGCAGCCGTCGCCCAGCCATACGAAAACCCGTCCTTTTCTACTCTCGGAAAGCCAGTTGAGCTTGATAGCACTCGACGAGGACGGTGAAGAAACGGTTGACAGCGTCTCGGTTGACAAACGAATGGGGCTCACCCTCGTAATCAAAGAACAAGCCTCCATATCGGTATTCTACATCTCGCGTTGCCGTCGGATTCATGATTCTCCACACGCGCTCCTTCTCCGGAATGTTCCCGTGGCTGTATGTCGGCGTGAGGATCGTATCGGCTCCGGCCTCGGCGGCAATATCCTTGAACCGCCGTGCCGAATCCACCCAGGTGTTCATCATCGTCACGCCGTCTGGAAAATACCGGACTCCCTGCCGGCCGATCGCGATGGCTGCGCCGCCCCAGAAGGCGGCCACGTGCCGGTCATCGTCCGAAGAACCTTGTTGCATGGATCATCCCGAAGGATGCCTTATCATCGTGTTTTTCAACACCGGGGATAACTTAGATGCCACATAAGTTCAACGCAGCCCGACGGCACAAGTTTGATAAGGCGCAGTATCGGGTGATCAACTGGGCGGAATATAACGAGAGCCTGCGCCAGCGGGGTGATCTGACGATCTGGGTCAGTGAGGAGGCTCAAAGTGTGTGGAGCGCGCCGCGCCGCACGTCACGGGGTGGCCAGCGGAGATACTCGGATCTGGCGATCGAGACATGCCTGACGCTGCGCACGGCGTATCGGCTTGGGTTGCGGCAAACGCAGGGACTTATGGGATCCATCGGCACGCTCATGGGGCTGGATATACGGGTGCCGGACTTCTCCACACTGTCCGGTCGTGCAAACGGCTTGAGCATCGCTCAGGTGATGATGCAAGCCGGATCTGTGCCTGTCCATCTGGTGGTGGACAGTACCGGCCTCAAGATCTTCGGCGAAGGGGAATGGCTCGCGCAGAAGCATAAAATCAAGGGAATACGCCGCCGCTGGCGCAAACTCCACCTCGGACTGGACCTGGCCAGCGGTGCGATTGTTTGCGCCAATCTGACTCACGATGACGTTGGAGACAGCACTGCATTACCCGGGCTCCTGGATCAACTCGATGCCCCGGTCGCGGGCTTTCTGGCTGACGGCGCCTATGATGGAGCGTCTACACGAGATCTGCTGAGGGAACGGTATGGGGAGACCCTGGATGTGGTTATACCGCCGCCAAAGAACGCAGCGATCCGACCGCAATCGGCGCGGGATCCAACCGTTCGGGATCGCCATATTGCTCAGATCCGCAGCAACGGCCGCATGGCCTGGCAAGTGGCCACAGGGTACAACCAGCGCAGCCGGATAGAAACGCAGATCGGCCGTTGGAAGGGTGTCATCGGCCGCAGACTCCAATCCCGCAGCTTCTCCAGGCAGATCACGGAGATCCAACTCGGCCAAAAAGTCCTGAACACAATGACCGCACTCGGACGGCCTGTGTTCGAGCGTATCGCCTGACGCTACCGCTTGGGAAAGGGCGAATTCCATCTCCGCCCCGATCCATGCAACAACGCTACTGCGAAGTAGGACAGGCCGTAGACCGTTAGCCGCACGCTGTCGACGATGACGGCTGAAACGACACCGGTCGCAACGAAGGCCTTCTTGCTGAGGCCCGACCTGATAAGAAATGCAGAGCGCAAGGCGCCCTGGTTTCCCGACAGGCCACCAAAGAACCCGGAAAGCAATCCACCCAATGGCAGAAAGCTGGGTGGAATGGCCAGTGTGGCGAACGCCCGGCTCAATTCCAGGACCGCGAAGCTGACGATAATAATCCCGATTGCGAGTTTCACGGGTGTGACGAAGAAGTCGCGCCCGAACAGTTCGTAGTTGGCCAGCGGCGCCAGCCCGGCAAAACTGATCAGCACGCTTGCTCCCACTATCGCGGCAAGGGCCGCAGGCAGGCTGAAGCGCATGACGACCCGCCAATCCGCGTGTTTGCCCACAAGTCCCAGCTTGAAGAGATTGTTGGCCAGGTGCACCACTGCGGTAGCGGCAATGGCGGTGGGTACCGGGAAGAATACGGCGAAGGCCGGCATCAGCAAGGTGCCAAGGCCAAAGCCAGAAAACAGGGTGAGCCCCGATACGGCCAGTGCCGTGAGGCTGACAAACAGGTACTCCATGCCGCAGTCTTTAATTCAGGGTGGGGTGTGGAATTTTCCCCGCGTCTAGCCTGAATTATCAAGTATTACCTTGGCTCCTGCCCACTCTATACCGTTCAGGCCACGCTCCTCTGCGCACTCGACGAGAGAAACCGAACAAGTCGTTGCGCGGGACCGGCAAAAGGAGGCGGGCGAGCCCGGGGCGTCTACCTTGGCAATTGGGGCACGATTGCTAATGAAGAGCTGTGTTCGTTACCAATGCACTACCATTGTGCCGGATCCTGCTGGTAAAACTCTCGGAGCTGTTCGTAAAGTTCCCGGTGCCGTTGCCGTAAGTCTCGGGGGCGTTCGAAGAAGCATTCGGTCGCAACGGCGAAGAACTCCGAGGGGCTCTCGGCACCGTATGGGTCGAGTACCGTGGGGCGGCCCCGATCGGCGGCGTCCCGGAGGACTTCGAATTCGTGCTGGAATACCTCCACCCAGGCCCGCCACTGGTCCCGGCTTTTCAGAACCGGTGTGCCGTCGGCCGCGCCGGATTCGTCGTCGAGTTGGTGGGCGAATTCATGGAATACGACATTTTCGCTGTCCTTCTGGCCGGCCGCGCCCTGCTGGACGTCTTCCCAGGACAGGACCATCGCTCCCCGGTACCAGGATTCGCCTTCGCGGATCTCGGTGCCTTCTTCGACTAGGTAGTCGCCCAGGTGACGTTCGTTCGGTGCTTCGTAGGCGTGGGGGTAAACGAGGATGCTTTCCAACTGCGGGTAATAATCGCTCTCGCGGTGCAGCAGCAGAATCGAGGCATAGGCGGCGATCGTGACTCGTATGCGATCGGTGAGCTCCAAACCTCCACAGCCTTCGAAGCGCTTCTCGCCGAGGAAAACCTGTATGTACCCACGAAGCTCGCCCCGATCCGCGTCGGGAAGCCGACGGTAGATAGGCAGAGCTTCAAGCACGGCGTTCCAAGCCGCCGGCAACGGACGGGCCCGGATCCTTTCCCGCCGCTGATCTCGAAACCAGCCGAACATCCGAGCGTTTACCTCATGAATTCGAGAGCGGAGACCAAATTCAACGTAATCGTATCCGTTGAGGCCGCTTGGGCGGAAAAAGATTTCCGCTCGAATCTGAGAATCTGACGCTGCGGCTTGCGTGATCAAAGGTAATGTGGGCGGCGAAGATCGGTTCCGTACTTGACTAGGATATGAATGTCTTCGTCCGTAAAACCGCCAGCCCGGAATTGATCGACTAAATAGTTTGCTAGATCCGGAACTTGGCCGTGAGATGCAGCAGTCCGATAAGTGATTGACGTCCTATAAATATCCAGCGCACGCTGCTGATATGGCTCAGTGCAATCGGCGCTGCGATCCTGGACCTTCACCACGCTTCCGGCCAGCATGAGTAGTCCGATCGCACCCACGATGGTTTGAATTCGGCCAACGCTTACCATTACATGTCCTCCAAACGCCGTTCTCGTAAGATGGCTGCTTTGCCGATAGATGTCTGATCTGCGCTCTTTTGCATGCCTACAATGGCCTAAAATTCGATGACAACCTCACCCTGAACTAAATACATAATTCTCAACTTCCGACAAGATTTATCAGGACTTGAATTCGAAAATCAGGAAACTGGTAGCGTTTTGTCAGTCGTTAAATTCGGGTTCGATTTCATTACCCGTGAATCGACGCACTGACCAATCCTCAAGTTGCAGCACGTATACGCGAGGATCGTCCGAGGGATCGTCTAGCCTCGGGTGTTTGGAAACGTAAGAAATATCAATGATCGTCCCGGTTCCCGGGCCAAGCCCTAGTGTTGTGTCCTTCACACTGACCCTGTCGCCGACTCTGAAGCGAAGCAATGTGATCAGAATCCTTATCTATCTCCGTCGAATCGCTGCTGGGTCCGGCAGCCCGAAAGTTAAGTTAAGGAACTGTCAGCCTTGACCGCGACTCCGAATCAGGAGGACTGTTGGTTGGTAAGGATTCTAGTTCCTAATATTCACAGAAACGAAGTGCAAATTATTCGCAGAACGAAGTGAAAAAGCAAAACTACTGAGAAGGCTGACTACACGCCCAAATCTCAACGTCCGTATCTGGACTACTCTTGTCAAGTAGGCGCAACTCTCCTGTCTTCTTTTTCTGAAAATTCTATTCAGAGTACTGCTGCGGTTTCAGGTTGCATGACTGGTCGACTGCACCCGTATCTCCGGCCTCTTAAGTGGAACTATTGTGTTCCGGGCCATGATGAATTTCGCGCGCGGGGGGCCAACCGAGAAAGACGGCCTCAAAAGGGCCACGGACGTTGTCGGCCTATCCCCGCGCCGGTCCGACCGGTGCGTCATCAACTCGATCTCATCGCAGTTCGCTGAAAGGATATTCGATCCCTGTGTCAGGCCGCCTTGCGGTCGGCCTGATACTGGGATCCACGTTTCCAGACGGCCCAAACCGTGCGGGCCAGCTTGTTGGCCAGCGCCACCGTCGCCTTATTGTGACCGCGGGTTTTGTGAATCCGAAGGCCCCATTGCTGCAGCGGTGACGGTTTCGCATTCCGCCGGTGCGCGCTCCACAACAGAGAGCGGCCGCCGTGGATCAACAGCATCCGGAGATAGGAATCCCCGCGTTTGCTGATTCTCCCCAGTCGCCGTCGCTCTCCACTGGAACGCTCCCGGGGTGTGAGCCCCAGGTAGCTGGCAAAGCGGCGGCAAGAGCCGAAGCGGTGAATGTCGCCCACAAAGCCCACCAGCGCCGTGGCGGTTAACAGGCCGATTCCCGGGATCGTTTGGAGACGCGCCACATCCGGTGTTTGTTGGGCCAGTGCCTTCAGTTGTTCTTCCACCGACCGCATGTGCGCTTCCAGTTCACGTATCTCTTCACAGACCTGGTGAAACATCTCCCGAACGACACTGGGGATCTCCACATCCGCGTCTTCGATCAACCCCATCACTCCCGGCACCAGATGATGCGCGCCAGTAGGTATAACGCAACCAAACTCCCGGAGCAGTCCCCGAAGCGTGTTGATGCGCGACGTGCGCGTCTCCATCCACCCCGACCGCAGCCGGTGCAACGCGGTCAGTTGCTGCTGCGCTACCGTCTTGACCGGTACCGGATAGATTGCGCTGTTGCGATCCGCCTCTAACATTCCTTTCACATCCGTCCGGTCGTTCTTGTTCCGTTGCACGTAGGGCGCCACATACTGCGCTGAGATTAACTTTACTTCGTGTCCCAGCTTCTCGATCTCCCGCCCCCAGTAGTGCGATGACCCACAGGCCTCCATCACGACTCTCGACGGTTCCTGATCCACGAAAAACTCAAGAAACTTCCCTCGGCTCAGACGGCACGTCTCCTTCAAATGTCCGGGCCGCTCTGAAATCCCAATCTCAAAAACATTCTTTGCCAGATCCACTGCGATCGTTCTATCCTTCATCTCGGACTCCTTTTTGTTAACACGCTCACGTGTTTAGCCCGCACCATGCGAGGCTCAAAGTGACTTTGGCACTTTGATGCCGTTTAAGTCACCCAAGAGGAGTCCATCTCATCAAGAAGATTTATCAGGACTTGACCCGAAAAAATCACGGAACCGGCACTCGCTCTTTGAGTTCTTCAAACCAGTTAAGGACGGTGATGATCTGTAGGGGTGATGCGTTTCCATCGGGTGTTGCGCCCTCTGTGGGCGTCAGGAAGCGCTCACAGTTCGGGGAGACATCGTAGGTTGGACCTTCGGAGTGCCGCAGCAATAATGGTTCGAACACGCCAAGCCTCCCCCCGCCGATTCCCCAAGACGAACGCTGGAAGCGTAACTGGATGTCGGTCGGCGCAACTAAACCTGTGCTGGTCGTACCGTGGGGGCTCGTCGGGCTGGTCGAATGGCGCCCGTAAGCCAGATCTACAACCGCTCAAAAACCTTTAACTTCGCTTAACAAATGTGGTTTGATCGAGCATCGGATTTCCCAGACAATCGAACAGATGCTTGCTTTTAGAAGGACCAATGCGAGCGGTGACACTCTTATGGCGGGTCTCTCGTATTTGCCTTTTTCGCAGCGATCTTTGATGCGGGTCGCCTACGCACGGCAATGGTGGAACTCCCGTTTACACTAGAGGCGTCTTTTGGGTCCCAATTGACGTCCACTCGCAACTTCCCTCTTAAAACCAATGCGCGCGGCCGAGTGGATTAACCTTGTGTACTTTGTATTTCTCTCAGGCGTAGCGTGAGTGCGGCGCCTGCCGGGGCTACGTCGCCGACACATCATAACATTGGCCGGAATCGGAATATTCTTGACGCTGGCTGGACGTTTCTCTGCATCAGTCCTGGGCGGAGACTGGAGCAGCACAGTGCGCAACTGGCTTCCGACTGTCACGATTCTGATTGCGTATTGGCAAGCGGGTCAGTTCTACATCGAACCTTCGGTAAGGTTGCAGTCCTGGTTACAGGGAGTTGATGACCGGCTCGGTGTGGAGCTTCGAAGTGTCGCATCCGTGGTCGGGTCGAGGCTGATCGTCTCATATCTTGAAGTTGTTTACCTCTTTGCCTACCCGCTGATCCCGCTTGCTCTGGGTGTAATGTTGTTTTTTGGCTTCGGCGGCGGCGAGGTGGATCACTTCTGGACCGTAGTCCTTCTATCGTCCTATTCCTGTTATGTGATGCTGCCTTTCGCGCCGACGCTGCCGCCGCGGCTCGTGCCTGGTTCGGGCGTCGATTCGCGCCGTGAATGGACCGAAAAGCACCGGGCTTTGAACCTCTGGATATTGGACTGGTTTGGAATCGGGGCGAACACGTTTCCAAGCGGGCACGTTGCCGCTACTATCGCCGCGTCACTTGTCCTGCTAGAGATTGCTCCGCTGGCGGGGGCGGTCTTCTTGTGGTTGTCGGTGAGCATCGCCGTAAGCACTGTCGTCCGTCGGTATCACTTCTTTGTGGATGCCGTGCTCGGTGCACTGCTAGCTTTGGGGTTCCGAATCTTGTTGGGGAATAGCTGAATCGCACTGGCGAAACGGTTGGGCGAGGCTGGGTTATGAAGAACATTTCCGACACCGACTGGGCCGCACGAGTTGCGGCAGCGGGAGCCGCTGTAATGATCGCGGCTCAGATCGGCGCTAAAGCGACGCGCGATGCGTTATTTCTTTCCAACTTTGACATCGAGTTATTGCCGGCGATGTTGATTGCAGCCTCAGTGTTTTCCGTTGTGGCGCTGCTTTGGGCTTCGCGCGCAATGGCACGGCTGACGCCACAACGTCTGGTGCCGGCGGCGTTCTGCCTCAGTGCGACCCTACTGATTGCGGAATGGGCCCTTTGGTATCAGGCTCCGCGGTTGGCCACTGTAGTGTTTTATCTCCACGTAGCCGCCTTCGGTGCCTTCGTTATTTCAGGGTTCTGGTCCATCGTCAACGAGCGTTTCGATCCTCGGACCGCGAAACGAAAAATTGGCCTTATCGCGGCATCGGCAGCACTTGGCGGCCTGGTGGGCGGTCTGGTTACAGCACAGGTGGCTGTGCTGTTCACTGTCTCGACGATGTTGCCCCTGCTGGGTGGAATGCACCTGCTGAGTGGTTTGTTGGTCTATAAGGTGCGGTCGTCCATCGCTTCCCATCATCCTTCCCGCTCCGGACCCGAAATGGCGTCGTTGTTTTCCGGGCTGCGGTTTGTCGGCAGCGTCTCCTACCTCAGAAACATCGCGTTCCTGGTCCTGGTGACGGGCCTGATTGCGACGCTGATGGACTACGTCTTCAAATTCCGGGCCGTTGAAGCTGCGAGCAGCGATGCGGAGCTGGCGCGTTTCTTCGCTGCGTTCTACGCTGGGGTGGGGCTGGCGACGTTTATCCTGCAGACGACCCTGGGTCGCGCGGCACTGGAAAAACTCGGCCTGTCGGGCACAATTTCGTTCCTTCCATCGATGACAGCCATCGGTAGCCTCGCCATGCTGGTAATGCCTGTCCTTCCAACGAGTGCTCTGGCCCGCGGAGGTGAAGCAGCCGTCCGGAGTTCCCTGTTCAGATCCGGATACGAATTGCTGTACACGTCTGTGCCTCTGGGTCAGAAGCGAACGGCAAAACCCATCGTCGACGTGGGGTTCGACCGTCTGGCCGACGGTGTGGGGGCGATTCTGGTTTACCTGATTCTGAACCTGTTTATCGATTCGGCTACGGAAATATCGGCGATGCTGGCGGGCGCTATCGCTCTGGCTGTCTTGGCTCTCTTTTTGACCGGTCGCCTTAAGCAGGGCTACGTCGATTCGCTGAAAGGCCACCTGGTCGACCGCGCCGATGAGCTAAACCTTGCGAACTCTGTTGCTACGATTGACTCATCTGTGATGCAAACGCTCAGCAGCCTCGATTTGAGTCGGGTTCTCGGAATGAGGTCGCTTTCGAAACAGGGACGCTCGATGGCGGCGAGAGAGGGCGCGGGGCGGCACCTGCGGCAGGCTCCGATCGTGGATGACGCGGTCATGAGTGCTATGTCAGACCTCAGATCCGACAACCCAGGGCGTGTCCGGACTCGGTTGAAACAGAGACTCGACCTAGCCGTATCGGCACAAGCGATCTCTCTTCTTGCCTGGGATGAGGTTTCGAGAGACGCAGTTCAAGCCCTACGGGGCATCTCGGACAAAATTGTTGAGGGGCTAACCGACGCGCTTCTCGATCCGGGCTCCGCGTTTTCCGTCCGGAGGAGAATTCCTCGGGTGCTTTCGGTGTGTGACTCCCCACGGGCTGTCGGCGCGCTGCTGTCTGGTCTGGAAGACGAGAGGTTCGAAGTCCGGTATCAGTGCGCTTCGGCCCTGTCCGCGATTCGGACTCGCCTACCAAAAACTAAGATTCCAGAGGAGTGGATCCAGACAGTCGTGTTAAGGGAACTCGACTCTGATCCGACTGTATGGGCAGGGCGTCGGCTTCTGGACTTAGACAAATCTTCGGAGACGGACCGCCTCCTGGGAGAGCGAGCGGACTTGAACCTGAAGCACGTATTTCAGCTTCTGTCCCTGTTCCACGACAAGGAACCACTCCAGATCGCGTTGAAAGGTCTGTACACAGATGATCCGCAGCTCCGTGGCACGGCTCTGGAATATCTGGAAAGCGTGCTGCCCCAGCAGATCCAGAAACGTCTGTTGCCATTCCTTGAAGAACGGCCCCACATCCAGCGACCAGCCAAAAGGGATCGGGACCTGCACTCGGAACTGCTCCAGTCGAAACAGTCTATTGAGATCAACCTGGCAAACCTCAGGAAGAAATATTAATGGTGTCAGGATCCTACGTCACTATTTTCCAAGTCAGTAAAATCAACAATGTAGGGTCAAGACAATCAGTGTCTGACACCAATTCCGTCGGCATTGTCAGGTTGACGCGTCGCTGGCAAACTGAATCCATGAAACGCCATCGATCCCCATACCACGGACACCGATTCCCCGCCGCAATCATCAGTCACGCGATTTGGCATTACTATCGGTTCTGTCTGAGCTTCCGCGATGTGGAAGATTTGCTCGCGAAGCGCGGGATCATCGTTTCCTACGAAACCATCCGACAATGGTGTTTGAAGTTCGGTCCGGAATACGCACGTAAACTGAAGCGACGTCAAGGCCGCCTCGGCGATACGTGGTTCCTGGACGAAGTGTTCATCACGATCAACGGCAAGCGGCATTATCTCTGGCGTGCGGTCGATCAAGATGGGGATCTGATCGACATCCTCGTCCAGTCGCGGCGCAACCGTCGTGCAGCGGAGCGCTTCTTTATCAAGCTCTTGAAGGGTCAAGGGAAGGTGCCATGTCGCTTGGTCACGGACAAGTTGAAGAGTTACGGCGCTGCGATCCGGACGATTACGCCTTCGGTCAACCATGACACCGACCAGTACTCGAACAATCGAGCTGAAGTCTCACACCAACCGACCAGACAACGCGAGCGGCAGATGAGAAGGTTCAAGTCGCCAGCTCAGAGTCAACGATTCCTCTCGGTTCACGGTCTGATTCTGAATCTTTTCCGACTCTCTCGTCACCGGCTGAAATCGGTTCATCATCGAATGCTCCGAGAACGTTCTTTCGCGACTTGGAATGCGGTTACGGCAGGATGATCGACGGACAAGATTCAAACCTCAATTCGGGTTTTGATGAACAACTTGACAATACCATCAGGAAAGAGCACAGGATAGCTGTGCCTACTTGACAGAAGGAGTCCAGATACAGGACTTGAGAATGGTTTTTAAGGTCATCTATTGGACCGGCACCCGTGCCTTCAGTTCTTCAAGCCAGTTCTGGACGATGTTGATGCTCGCCGTATCGGACTCCAACAAAGGACGTTACAGAACGCTGAGGATTAACTCTTCCACTTTCTGCCAAACGGCCGGGTCACGGTCCATCTTGGCGTGCGCGACGCGGCCAATGGTTTTGTACCATGGCAGGTCCGAAAGATCGACGTCCGAGTTGTCGTACTGGAAGCGAAAGTTATCAAGTATCTCGGTGCGTTCCGAATCCTCAGCCCGGATCGGGGCTTCTCCCCGGATCAGCCATCCACTGTCCTGGTAGAGGTTAGCTGCCCGACGAACGTTGGGGGGAATAACAGCGTCGTTTCGACCAACACTGTCTACCTGAACCGTCAAGAGGATAGGAACGCCGAGCGCATCGAGTTGCCGGGCAAACTTGACGACCGCGGCCGCCCCGAAACTCTGGCCGTAGACAATGATCCGGGCGTTCACGCGTTCCGCCTCTTGGAGGCGGCCGTCGTGGTTCCAATCCAGGGACGCGTTCACAAGGCGAACAGCCAGATCCCTGTGCCTATTCTCGACAGTTTCCACATGAACTCTTGACATGGGGCGTTCGCGCAACCTCTGGGCAAGGCGGCCCACGCCGACCTCGGTGTTGCGCCAGGAATCGCGTCCTCCCATGAAGCCCAGGATAAGGGTACCTTGGCGTTCGAGCGGCGTTATCGTCGTGAAGTGAAGATAACGCTGTCCCGAACGCAGGGCGCAGGAGGTTGCCAGGCCGGCCGAGACCAGAAGGACGATCAAAATTAACAGTCGACGTACAATTCTGAAAAGTAGCGCCCCGTCACTCCGGATTCGTCTCATTCTCTATTTCGAAAGGGTCAACGTCCGACAAGATGATTGGTCAGGACTTGACCCGGGAAAGTTGAGGCCTTCTTTACTGATCGTTCAGCAGAGGAATGCTCCTGGATTCGGGTGGCGGTGGGATGGATTTCAGAAAAGCATAAATATCCGCCAGCACCGTGTCGGGTAGGATTTCGGACCCAAACCGAGGCATTGAAGAACCGCTGGCCTGCCGCACGTATTGCGTAAAGTCGGCAAGGGACATTGAAGTCGTGGCGATGCGGGGAGCGCCTACGTCGACCCCGCCGTGGCCTGAATAACCGTGGCAGGAGGAGCAGGTATAGGTTGTCAGGCTCCGCTTTCCGTCTTCGACGTTTCCTCCAGGCGCGGCGTCAACCGCGACCGGCAACTGCTGAGCCTCGACCCACCCCACCGGGACGACAAGCAGCAGCACCGCCACGCCCAGGGCCCAGGAAGACGGTTTGACCGACCAGCGAACCATAAGTAAACGACTCACAGGAACCTCCTAAATGGGTTGTGTGATCGTGTCCAGCAACGCCGGCTCGCCCCGCTCGACAACCGCAAGGGCCCGGCGGATGGCCGGTCCCAGGTCCATGGGATTTTCTATAGGACCCTCGGCGTACCATCCCATGCTTTCGGCGAGTTTGGCATAGTCAATGTTGGGATTGTCAATGGAGTTGCCGATGTCGGATCGGGTGACGTCGCGCTCCCGCTCGGCGGCCGTGCGCGCGACCCACATCACTTCCCGGTTGTACGCCCGGTTGTTGTGCATGACGGTCAACATCGGAATCTTGTGATGCGCAGCGGTCCATAAGGTCCCGGGGAGAAACATGAGGTCGCCGTCGTTCTGCAGGTTGATGCTCAGACGTCCGTGCTTCCGGTTTGCTAGAGCGGCGCCCACCGAAGCCGGGTTGCTGTAGCCTACGCCGACCGAGCCGGACTGACCGATGTGGTGATGATACTTCTGGAAATCCCAGAGCTTCCATGCCCACTCGTTCATTCCATCACTTCGGGAAACCAGGGACCAGTCCTTGTTCTTGATCTCTGCCCAGAGTTCGGCCGCGACACGGGCGGTGCTGATCGGACTGCCGTTCCAGCCCGAGGCCGCGAGCTGCCGGTTTCGCTCGAGGGCACGCTGGGACCGATCCTCCAGCGTCGCGCGACGCGCTTCGAACACCCGTTGTCGATCGCCGGTAACCCGGCGCTTGACTTCTTCGATCAGGAGGGGAAGCGTGGCCTCCGCATCGGCTGCGATCGCCACATCCGCTTCCTGGTAGCTTCCGAAATCCCAGTAGTTGCTCCGCGTGAAAAGGTCATGTGAGCTGATGCTGAGCAGCGTTGCATCCTGCATCAGGCTCGACCGCGAAAGTCGCGGGTGCTCAAGCGCCAGGACGACGTCCGCACTGCGAAACACACCGCTGTCCTGGCTGAGGGGATGGCGCGAGGGGAAATTCATGCGCTGGATCGTGTCTACGACCGCAGCCTGCAGGAGTTCCGCCAATTCGATGATATAGCTGAGACCGGCTTCGGTTCGCGCAGCGCGCTCGACGGCCAAGACCGGAAACTCAGCGTTGACCAGCAGGCGCGCAACCTCGGCCACAGCAGCGGCATCGCCCTGGGCCGGAGCATTCAGAGAGAGCTTCGGGACGCGCAAACGAGTGCCTCTGGCAATCCGATTTTCCTGCAAACGCTCGTCTACCGACAATACAACAGGCATTGTCGGCGGGGTCATTGCGACGGAATAGGCGCGCACCGCAGAATTGGCAAATTGATCGAGCGAGACAGGTGCATCGTCCCATTTGGTAAAGTCGCGCACCATCGCCGCAGGATCCTGCACGCTTCTTGAATTGGGATTCTCCAATTCGTTGCCCATCATCAGGTAAATAGGCACGCGGTCGCAAAACGCGCTGTAGACCGCCATTGAGGCATGCTGCAAACCGACGGATCCGTATATCAGCGCAGCCATCGGTTTGCCTTCAATTTTGAAATATCCATGCGCCATGGCGACGGCCGCCTCTTCGTGGAGGCAGGTGATCAGTTCCGGATCGCGGTTTCCACTGTAGTTGATGATGGATTCCTGTAGACCACGGGAGCTGGAATGGGGATTGATCGACATGTACTCAAACCCGAGTGGTTTTATGACGTCCATCATGAAGTCGGACCCCGGCCGGCCGCCTGCCGCCGCGGCCCCTTCACGCGGCTCCGCCGATGTGGGGCCGGGCCCAGACTGCGCGCCAGCTACGGGGGCACTCGCAACAAGCGCCGCTCCGCTTCCCGCTGCACCTTTCAGGAAACTGCGTCGGCCGATAGACTCTTTTCGCTTCTTTCCCATGAACTGCTACCTCCCGTCTAATTCACCATTAGAGCATTTCGGACCCCAGCCGCCCGTGGCAGAAGTCTCGAGGACCGCGCGCAGGGGCTTTCGGGTTGCAGGCGCGAAGTGAGGAGCGGCCACCGAGGTTTGAAACCGAGGCCGCAGGCGCCGTCTTTACATCGTGACCAGCCTTAGCGATGCCGGACAAAGCCTGCAACCCAACGGCCCATGCGCCCAAAGGGTTGCGGCGAAACGGGGCTGTCTTCGTTGTCGCCGACTCCTTCCAATGAATAAGCATTGTCGCGTCGTCGTCTCCTAAAATCCAGCCCCGATTGGCAACGACCCGGGCTACCTCACGCTCGAGCATCTTAATCTGCCTATGCCACAGTTCTCCCATCGTTTTTGCCGAGAACCGACAGGATCTCGTAGTGGGCGAGCATCGTGCCGTACTCCATGTTTAAAATGTGTAACCGAAAGAACCGAGAGAAACTCGATCAAGAATACTAAGGGAGGGATTTAGCTGCTATCAAATTCTCGAGTTCTGAGAAACGACACTCTCGAACGTTGAAAAAAGGCGTAAAAACGGGAGTTCTCAAGGTCCGGGAGGATGATTTCTCAGGACTTGACATCGAAAATCAAGGCACAGGCAGGTTGGAGGTCGTCGCACAGACCGATAGGCTCAGGCTGCGTGACGTCGCGGCGGAATGGGGACAATGGAACCGATGATTCAGGCTGTAGTTATCGTTGGCGTCATCATATCTATCCTGCTTCTGATTTTGTGCGGTGTTTGCGCTATCTCGCGCCTACCTGGAAGCGAACTCAGCCAGCCCCTACCATGACCGCACCCGTAACGCCAATACCGATGGCAACCACTCGTATCACCGTAATTCGTTCCTTGAGAAAGAGCGCCGCAAAGATGAATATGAAAATGGCGCTCGTCTGGTTAAGCGCGGCCGCAACAGAAGCCTGGGTGAACTTCATGCCCGCCAACCACATAATCATTGCCACGTATCCTCCGATAAACGATCCCAGAAACGTATAAGACCGGTGGCTAGCGACGATAACCGACTGAACGATAGCCCGACGACTCGGATGACGTAGCAGGTACACGAAGAGCACCGAGACTCCGCCAATCAATCTGGTAAACGTCACCCAAAGGAGGTCGCTTCGGTCAAGGACAGGCTTCGCCATTACGATGCCTACGGCCATCGTTACCATTGCCAACGCACCCCACACAACACCGAGCAGCAGTTGCTTTCGGTCTATCGACGTTGTGTCCTTTTCTCCGGAGATCGTAAAAACAGCCGAAACAATCAGGATCGCTCCTATTCCTTGGACGATACCCAGCGATTCGCCGAGCCACAACAACGACAGCCCTATGATGAAGGGGCTGTAGAGACAATCGACGATCGCTGATCTTCCGGCACCGAGGATGTTCAGGCTATGGAAGAACAACGTGTCTGCAAGCCCAATCCCTAATGCGCCACTCGCAAGCAAAACCGCATAGTCAGTCACCGAAGCCGAAGGAAGGAATGCCCTTGACATGATCAGCATTGTCGGTATCAGAAGTAGAAGCGCAAGGAGATTCTTAAACTGGTTCAGACCGATTGGATGAACCTTCTCACCGCTTTTCTTAAAGAGTATTACCGCGGAGGCCCAGGTGATTGCTGTGGCCAATGCCATTACTTCGCCCAGTCGTGATGTCATCAAATCCGACATGTTCGTCTCGGGAGTTCCTTTTGGATCATCTAGCGAAGGCGAAAGTTCCTACTCCTATGCTCAGGTCTACCTCGCCATCAGCCCGATCGTCAAGCAGCCGACGGTTGAGAACTTAGATCTAGCAAAGCATGTGGATCCGACAGGAATGAAAAGTCACTGGCCTACAACGGGATATAGCAGGCACTGAAATCTCGAATGCAGACAGCGCGAAAGTGGGCGACTGCATCTCCACGAGGTGCCACGGGTTCAAGAACGGCTCCAAAAGCTGTCTTTGGAGGTCCATGACGCCGGAAGGTGGAGTCGATGAAATTCAGTCTAATTTCCTTGCTGCTCTCGTCTCTGATCTTCAAGTCTAAATTCGAAGAACTGCTCCTGCCGGGACATCTCGTCCTGGCAACCTTGCGGATCGATGTATGGGTTGGGCCCGGCTCCCAATTTCGCGTATTTCTCCTCCATACGATGCATCGGCGTGTGCGCTCCGAGAGGCACGTCGCATTCCAGTGACCGATGGATTTCGAAAGTGCCCTGGAACTGATTCTGCAACTCGGGTTCACCAACGAGCTGCTGACGTGGAGTTACCGAACCGCCCAGTATCACGACGTCATACTCGCTGCCGTCTTCCTCAGCTGTCAGAACCCAAGTCGTGGTACCGGGAGTATGTCCGGGAGTGAGAATGGCCGTCAAGGTCGTGGAGCCGAGCGTCACCTCATCGCCGTGATGGAGCACCCGATCGATGGATGGGGACGCTGTCCCTTCTGGGGTTACCCGCTCGAAAAGCGGCACGTCCTCGGCCATGACCATGATATCGGCTCCAGTCCACTCTTTGAGCAGCGCGCTACCTGCCATATGGTCCCCGTGCGCATGGCTGCCGAGGATGATTCGAATATCCTCAACGCGGAATCCCAACGTTTCAATCGATTGCCGAACCATAGGCAGCGTCTCTTCGAAAGTGCTGTCGATCAGGATGTGCCCCTCCGGCGTAGTGATCAGAAACGCGCTCAGATTCCGAGTGCCCACGTAGTGGACGTTAGCGATGATGTTGTGTGGCGGCCATGCTTCCAGCTGCAGCTCCCTGGATGGATTGATCGCATGAGAGACAATCTCCTCCCGGGTCCAAACTCTTCCAGTCTGCGCCAGCAGCTCCATCGGGCCCAAAGTAATGGCCAGACACCACAACATCAAAGTGCCAAATTGCATTTCAGCCCCCTTCAGAATAAGTCTTGCGAGTCACGTTCGCCGTATTCAGTGACAGACCGCAGCAATGTTAGTTAGGGTGATTCAGTCACTCCAGAAGATTCGCTTCACGTTCAAACCGTACGAGACGATCCGCATCCTGGACAAACTCCTCGGGCAGCGTCTTGATCGCTACTTCACGCCCAAGTTTCGTGTCCTTGGCACGCCAAACTTCACCCATTCCACCCTTACCTAAGAGTGTGCCGATCACGTAGTGGCCGAGTTTGGTGCCAGATTCCATGATTTTGTGTGTCGCCGCGTGGAGCAGCGAAATTCTTGTAAGTCTATCTACATAGGAGGGTTATTGGCAAGGAAAGGGTCAACTGCCGAAATTTGGCAAATTCTCAACGTCCGGGAAGATGATTTACATAAATTCCCCGTGGGTCCGCTTCGGCGAATCGTTATGTCCCGGCGCCGCCGACTAGAGTGATGGGCATGAGCTAGGTAAAGATGTCTACTCAGGCTCTATTTCGTCATACATGCATTGATGAATTGCCCCATCGTCGAATTGAACTACGTAAACACGAGGATCTGGCCTGGGTGCTCTGGCTTGGCCACTAATCATTGGAAGGTGAGAAATTCTCATGATGGTCCCCAACTCGGAACGAGACCCTTTTGTGACCTTGACCCTGTCGTCGAGTTTGAATATTGAGATTCTGAGGCGAACTGCCTCGGCCAGCCGTTTCCTTAGCGACTCCATGCGTGGATCCGGCTCGCGCCGTCCATCCACCGGTCGCCATGTAGAGTCGTTTGAGGCATCAAGCAAGTCTCTGGCATCAGTCTCCGACAACCCGAGTGTATTGGCTGCTTCCATGCACATGGCATCACCATACGGCGTTCCGGTCTGTATGTAGCAAACTGCTCCCATCGCTTCGAATACCAAGCCGTCGGGCCCATCCTTGCCCGTGCCCCGAATCCACATACGCGGTTGAGATCTTTGCTCTGATCCGGAACCTGTATCGGGCACAAGTTTCCACTCGAAGAGATGCTGAACTTTTGCTAGTTCACTTCAGTAGTGTCCCAACGTTTAGATGGGCGTCGCCCATAGGTTATTGAGAATGGTCATGTTAGATCGGCTGAGAGCCAAAATCGATTTGAATTTGATTGCGTACTGGCGGCATCCTTCCGCGACTTTGCGGCAGGAGGCGGCCTATGAATTCCGGCAAGACGATCTTCTCTCAGCTGATGGACTTTCTTCCCCGTCAAGACTTTCGTCGATGCGTCGATCGCTACCGTGGCAACTACAAACTCCAACGTTTTTCCTGCTGGGATCAGTTTCTGTGCATGGCGTTCGCGCAATTGACCTACCGGGAGAGTCTGCGCGATATCGAAGCCTGTCTGCGTTCGGCTGGCACGAAGCTTTATCACATGGGCATTCGCAGCCGCGTCTCCCGCAACACCCTTGCGAATGCGAATCAGGTGCGCGATTGGCGTATCTATGCCGACTTCGCCCAGACGCTGATCTCCATGGCTCGCGAGCTCTATGTTGGCGACAGTTTCGGTGTCGACCTCAAGCAGACGGTTTACGCACTCGATGCCACAACGATCGATCTGTGTCTTTCCCTGTTCCCGTGGGCACGCTTCCGCAAGCACAAGGGAGCTGTCAAACTGCACACGGTTCTGGATCTGCGCGGCAATATTCCTTCCTTTATCCTGATTACACACGGCAAAGTTCACGACCTCCATCTTCTGGATCAACTCGCCTTCGAGCCCGGAGCCTTCTACATCATGGATCGCGGTTATCTGGATTTCCGGCGCCTGTACAAAATCAGTGTCGCGGCGGCGTTCTTCGTGACACGCGCGAAAAAGAATTTCGTCTTCAATCGTCTTTATTCACTCGATGTGGACAAGTCCACCGGAGTCCTCAGCGATCAGATCATCAGCCTACGCGGCTTTTACTCTCGCAAGCGCTATCCAGAAAAACTCCGCCGCATTCGCTTTCTCGATCGAGAGCACAACAAGTACCTCGTCTTCCTGACCAACAATTTCGCGCTGCCAGCGGCGACCATTGCCCAACTCTATCGCTGCCGCTGGCAGGTCGAACTGTTCTTCAAGTGGATCAAACAGCACCTACGCATCAAGGCGTTCTACGGCACAACCCCCAATGCGCTGAAGACTCAAATCTGGACCGCCATCTCGGTCTATTTGCTTGTTGCCATCGTGAAAAAACGGCTCAATGTCAACGCCAGTCTCTACCGAATTCTCCAGATCGTCAGCGTCACCGTTTTCGAAAAAACGCCCCTTTTAAAGGCCCTTTCCGCCCTCGACTATCAAGATTCAGACTCGGAGAACTCCAAACAACTGAATCTATTCAACTAACGTTGGGACACTACTGAGTTCACTTATGAGTTCCGAGGAGGTCATCAGGGATTTTCTAAAAGATGGTTTCTCTGTGGATCATCCCAGCCAGAACACCTTATACGAAATCTTTTGGGCCCGGCAGCCTGAAAGCCAACAAGGGCCGCTAGCAGCCCGTGGTTAAAGTCCACTTCACAGATTCAAACGGACCCGATGCGACCGTATCGCGAAGAATGATGAGTGAAGGAGGACGGGATATGGGCATGGGACGAAAGAGACGACGCCAGGAATCGCTGTGGATCGCGACACAGGAGTTGCCGCGGACCAAAGGACACGTGTTCTACGAACGGGTGAACCGGATTCTGGAAGAAGACGGATTCGACCCGTTTGTTGAAGAAGCCTGCCAGAAGTTCTACGCCCCGGTGATGGGTCGGCCCGGTGTCGTGCCGGGTGTGTACTTTCGGATGCTGCTGGTCGGCTACTTCGAAGGGATTGACTCGGAACGCGGCATCGCCTGGCGGTGTGCCGACTCGCTGAGCCTGCGGGAGTTTCTGGGCATTGGGCTGACCGATGGTACCCCGGATCATTCCAGCGTGTCGCGGACACGCCGGCTGATCGATCTGGAAACCCATGCCCAGGTGTTCCACTGGATGCTGGAGCGGCTGGCCGGGCACGGGTTGATCGACGGGAAGACGGTTGGCGTGGACGCGACGACGCTGGAAGCGAACGCGGCAATGCGGTCGATCGTGCGGCGAGACACCAGGAACAGTTATGAGGACTTTCTGAAGGAGTTGGCCCACGCTTCGGGCATTGAAACGCCGACACGAGCCGAACTGGCGCGACTGGACCGGAAACGGCCGAAGAAGGGATCGAACGACGACTGGGTGCATCCCGACGACGCGGATGCGCAGATCACCAAGATGAAAGACGGCCGCACGCATTTGGCTCACAAGCTGGAACACGCTGTGGATATGAAGACCGGCGTCGTGCTGGGGGTGACGGTTCAGGGTGCTGCCACCGGGGATACGACGACAATCAAAGAGACGTTGATCCGCACGGCCGAGAACATGGAGAAGCTGGCAAGCAACCCGAAAACCGAAGCGCAGATTCGAGAAGATTGGTTTTCTGAAGTCGTCGCCGATAAGGGATATCACAGCAACGAAACGATGGTCGATCTTCGCGAATTGGGGATACGCACCTACATCTCGGAACCGGATCGGGGCCGTCGCCGCTGGAAGAACAAGCCGGACGAACAACAGGCTGTCTATGCCAATCGCCGTCGAATCCGTGGAGAACGCGGCAAGGAGTTGTTGCGGCATCGCGGCATGATGCTGGAACGACCCTTCGCTCACGGTCTGGAAACCGGCGGCATGCGACGGGTTCACCTTCGAGGACGGGAAAATATCCTGAAACGGATCCTGGTTCACTACGCGGCCTTGAACCTGGCGTTGATCCTGCGCCAGAAGTTCGGGCAGGGCACGCCACGGAGCCTGCAGGACCGGTCTGCGGCATACTTTGCCGCTCAAATCGTGCTCTTCTGCGTCCAGATGGCGCTTCAAACGCATCATGAACTCCGTCAGCTGGATATCGAGCCCAACGTGGCTATCGAATCCGACGTTACGACTGTGTCAGAGAATCTCACTTCTGCCACGGGCTGCTAGGCCCTGACCGCAACTCCGTTGGAACTACGGCTGGAAGGATTCTAATTGCTATTTTTCGTAGAATTAAGTTAAAAAGCTGCGAAAACCTTCGGGTGGTCCAAAAAGTCAACTGCCTACAAGATGATTGAACAGGACCTGAGACTGAAAAGAAACAGATCACCTCTAAGGATTCAAATGCTCTTCAAAGTAACGCAACCGCGCATCCAGGCCTTAGCCCATCCACACGTTGAAGGTCAAATGGGTTTCTCCAGGCATGAGGAGCAGGTCAAACTGCTTATCTGCTTTAATCAGGGCATCGATCATCCGCATCGTATGCCCGAGTAGGACCGCACCCTCGCCCGTCCCATGTATCAGCAAGAGCTTTCCCCTTAGGTTTTCAGCCAGACAAGATCGGACGCCTACTCGAAGGCTTCTCTGTCTCCCGCCGCCAGACGATAGCGGGATCGGCGACTCTTCATCCCGACCTAGTGGCCTGTAACAGAGGTATTGATAGCA
Organism: Terriglobia bacterium; assembly: GCA_965218085.1. Classification (GTDB taxonomy): domain Bacteria; phylum Acidobacteriota; class Terriglobia; order 20CM-2-55-15; family 20CM-2-55-15. Next base: position 4,472,516 of record CBDCKF010000002.1, read on the forward strand.
GCGTTCGGAGCGCAACGGGATCGAATGCGAGGCGCGCCGCCCGAGGCGATGCTCTTTCATTCCGAGAAGGTGCAACGACGCAGACGGTCCCGTTGGGCCCGAACCCTTTGGGCCGATGGGGGTTGGGGGCGATCTCGTCGTTGCGAGCCGTCATCGATGTCAGAGCATCGATTTCCGTCTCGCGCCTCGACCTCACCGGCAAGACCCATCGGCGCTGCTGTCAATACCTCTGTTACAGGCCACTAGTGACCACTGCAGAGTTAAATTTGTCCTCTGAATTGCCCTATCTTGCCAGGGGGTCCGGCCGCACCTGGAACTGTACAATCAGTGGCCGGTTTCCTGTACCGCCTTCCATGAGCCACGGCGTGCGGTCGCCTTCAGACACCCAGAGCCCGCGGCCCTTCCAGCCGGCATTCGGGTCGTCGATACGGCCGTCGAAGCCCTTGGTGTAAAAGCCCAGGGGATAGGGAATCCGGAGGGTCATGAACTCTCCGTCCACCAGAGCGTGAACGCCGTCGGATAAATTGCCCGTTGCGATCGGCACGTTCTCGCCGAGTCCCGACGTATTGTGCTGATCGACCCAGGTGTAGTAACTCGATTCCACGCTGAACTCCGGCAGATCGTCAAACCCCGGGCCGGGTAACGGATGGAAGGTCCAACCCTCCGGGCAATGATCTCCAGTGGCCGTGGGTCCATTCAACGGCCCCTCGCATTTGCTGCGGTCGAATTCGCCCAAGTGGCCGCTGCCCAAGGACACCCAGACGACACCGTTACGGTCGATGTCTGCGCCGCGCACGCTGAACCCCGGCAGCGGCACACTGTAGGTTTCCGCAAGCCGGGTTTCCGGATCGAATCGGACAATGGAGCCGGGATATGGATTTCTGTCAGATCCCCAGACCGAGCCGTCCACGGGGTTCGGCATGACGGCGTAGTAGCCCCCATCGATGCGCGTGTCGAGAGACGGGTTCACGGGTGCGTCGGGTTCAACCCAGTCGTCGAGCCGGCCGTTGCCATTGGTGTCCAACACCAGCGGCGCCCAGCCCTGGGATCGGGCGGCGTCCCCGGTTTCGTCGTACATGCGCGTGTTCAACCAACCAACGACCGAGCCGCCGCCGCTCGTCCACAGTGTGTGGTTCTCGTCCTCGGCGAACTGCAGGTGGTGCGTGCTGAAGCAGGTATCAACGAACGTGTACTCCCCGGTCTCTGGTTCATAGACGGCCAGTTGCCGCCCCGCCCGAGGGTTGGGGAAAGCTTGTGCAGAGGGGTGGTCGGAGCCTTCCAAGCAGAAATCGGGATTCTCAGGCCCACGACCTCGGGCTGTATACCAAACGCGGCCCAGGTGGTCTATCATCGGGTTATGCGCGTTGGCCTGGCTGTCCCAGATGACCTCGTCACCCCAGTACGGCGATGACTGGAACGGCGGCGTGCTTGCCGTCGTGGGTGTGTTCGGGTCCTGGACTTGAGCCCTGAAATTCGTGTCGATGTTGGCGATCGGATCCAGGATCGGAAAGTCATCGGTGCTGAGCTCGGGAGCACCATAGATCTGGCCATAGCTGTTGACGGTCGGATCGCGACGGTCGGTAGAGGCAAGGTCGTGCATATAGACCGAAGGGCTGGCCCAATCCCGGATCGTCGCAACAACATTGCGCTCCAAACCGGATGGGCGCTGGGGCTGGGTTGACGGAAGCTCTCCGGCGGCCACGCGGTCGGTCCAATCGGCCAGGTACGTCAACGGGATTCCCTGCAAACGCCCGGTGATTTGTCCCACCATATTCTCTCCAGCTTGCCCGGCCGCGAGACGCCGCATCCAGGCATCGACCGAAGATTCAAACTCTCCAAGCTCTTCAGGGATCGTGCGCGTCGACTCTTGGCCCAACTGATGGCACCCGATGCAGCCGTTATTCTTCATCGATGCGAGATACTCGTTCAAGCCACCAGGAATCTGCGAAAGCTCGCTTTCATCAGGCAGGCCCATCATGGAATACCAGTAGCTCGCCGGGTACACCTGGGCTTCTACGGCGGGGCTCGGAGCGACGCTCGCCGCAAGATTGAGCATTTCGCCCGGTGAGGCGGCGACCTTCGCGGAGTCAGCGAGTCCGTAGCCACGAACCCAGACGCTGTAGTCCGCGTCGGGAAGATCGGGGATGACGTAACGGCCCGCGTCGTCGGTTACCACGATCCGCGCAAAACGCGTTTGGAAGTCATCGGTTTCTGCGATCACCCAGACGCCGGCTTCCGGGCCGTTTTCGCTCGTGACAACGCCGCCGACATCGTCGTTATCGATTGCCAATTCGGAACTATCCTGCGACTGGCACGCTGCTAGAGCAACGATCAACGCGCCCCCCGCTACAGCAACACCAGAACGGAACAAGCCGCTTGTGGTCTTCATAGCGCTCTCCTTGAAAACTGTTCAGGCGATTCTAACCCGAACGCCTCACGATTCGTTGCAGGCTCACGATCCACCGAATGCTGGCGGGCCTCTTCATTCGAGACTGGGTTTCCCCCAACCGTACTCAGTAAATCTTCGCGAATCTTGGGTACTGTCAAGTTAAACGAAATCCAGCCATTTTGGCGACGGAATCGTCTGTCCGGATCGGATGCGAGGATTGGAACTCTCCGGCGGAAGCGGTGTCGGAGCCCGAGTCGTGACGAAACATGTCCTGCGAGGTTGAGAGGACCGACAGCCATATGACAACGTCGTCAAAAGGATGGCGGCCGAAGACCATCCTCTAGAAATCGTCCGTGATTTTCCTGCCCCGTGCCCGGGCATCCTTGCCCAATTTACGGTTATTACATTAATTGGCTGCCGTCGTGCTTATCTTCCTTAGTAGATTCGCAGCTAGGAGAGGACATGATTGGTGTGGAGAAGCGATTGGAACAACTCGAACATGAGGAGCGCGTTCGGATCACTCATAAACGAAATGGAAAATGGGTTACCTGCAAGGCAGAGACACTTTGATTTAAAACATCAACGGCAAGAAAAGAGAACTATTACCATGAAACGAACTTTCACACTTTTTGCGACTCTGAGTCTGGTGGTCTCTCTGAGTGCCGCCTCGCTTTATGGAACAGTCTGGGAACTCACACCTCGGATCAAAATAAGCCAAGTCACAGGCTTATGGCAATCTGGCGACATTGCACTTCATCTGTTCGATGACGGACACTATGAAGTAGATGTGGACGAAGATGGCGTGCCAGATATTCGCGGGGAGTTTAGCCTCAGCGCAGATCAACCGCCGACCATGGCCATTAGGGATACGGACGGTCGCTCCAGATGCCCGGTCAGTCAAGTCGGCAGTTATTGGGTAGAAAGGACAGGGGGGATTCTTCGGCTAACGGTGATTTTAGACCCTTGCGGCGACCGCGGCCTAAAACTCTCAAGCCGATGGAGGCCTCTGATTCCGCATAATGCTGTTTAGGGCCGTGCCTCATCTCACCGAGAAGGAATTCCAAACCGCCGGAGAATGCCGAAGGCTGACCTCCATGGGCATCAATGCCGCCTTAATGGTGGCGCCCCAGATTGAGTTCCCCAAGTCGTTAAGGTGGAGATTGTCTTCCACGAAGATGTCCGTCATCGCACTTCCATCACTATTGAGAAACGGAGTCGCGACATCAACGTAGTAAACCAGCGGATCATTGTCAGCAATTTCTTTGTAGCCGGCGTTGACCTGCTTTGCCACCGGCCAGACGTTCCAGCGCCGAACACTTGGCTTTACGGATAATACGTAAATTCGCGTTGTCTCACACGAAGTTCTCCCGACTCGATCTGCAGCACTAACTTCCGCTTTAAATTCAACTTTGAATCGCCGTCGAATTTGTCCCATCGCTATCGGACTCCTTGGCTTCTACCCACAACCCTTGTCAGGTAAAAACCGGGCCTACCGATGTGACCTATATTTTATGAAAAGTGTCCAATCGAAGGGGCGCACTTCAACAAGAGGATTTGTTGATGGAATGGACTCCTCTTTGGTGACCTAATCGGCATCAAAGTGCCAAAGTCACTTTGAGCCTCGCATGGTGCGGGCTAAACACGTGTACGTGTGAGAAAAAGGAGTCCATCTCATCAACAAACGACATTGTCGGACTATGAGAAAAGGCCTTAAAAATGGCGGTTCTCAAGGTCCGAGAAGATGTGCCAGATCAATCGGTCGATGCAACACGTGCGTTTAAGGTCTCTGCCGGATTAGCGAACTCCAGCGTCTCACGAGGTCGTCCGTTGAGCTTCCTTGCGATCATATCGAGATGCTCCTGTGAGTGTAGGGACAAGTCCCTCCCTTTAGGGAAATACTGTCGGAGCAGACCGTTCGTGTTTTCATTCGAACCTCGTTGCCAAGGACTCCGCGGATCGCTTCGGGATCGAAACGGAGCCATGGCCGGCCAGCTTCATGATCCTGAAGGCGTCGGCACTGGATTCAACCAGGCGAGTTAGAAAGGTGAGCCGAAAATCATTGATTCGAAACTTGAAGGGAAGTTTCGCCACCGCTCGTTCGTGCTGAGGGTCGATCGTGGCGGAAGGAACCCGTGAGCCATCCTTTCTAGCGAACGCGAAACCCGTCCTCGGCTCTCCCACCTCCTCGTAACGCCGTTTCAGGACTTTCGTCACTCTGCCCCTAATAGAAAGGGTTCGCTTCGGGTTCTTCGTGTGGCTCCGTGGAACGTGGATATACCCGTAGTTGGCACCACCAGCGGGATTGAGAACGACGTGCTCCCAAGTCAGCACAGAGAATTCGGAGTCGAGTCGGATGCCGGTGTCGAGTGCGATCGTTAGGAAAGGTACTGTAAACTTGGGTCCATTACTGACAGACTTGCAACATGAAATCCACTCGATCCATCGATTGTGGGCACCGCTTGCCACGCGAAATCATCAGCCATGTAGTCTGGCTGTACTATAGATTTGGCATCAGCTTCCGAAATGTCGAGGATCTGATTGGCGAACGAGGCGTCGTTGTGTCGTACGAAACAATCCGCCGTTGGTGGGGGAAATTCGGGCCCGAATATGCGAAGCGTTTGAAGCGAAGACAGGGTCGACTCTTCCTTTCGGTTCATGGTGTCGTTCTGAATCTCTTCCGCTTAGGACCGCACAGAATCAAAGCGGTTCACCACCATTTGTTCGGAGCACGTTCTTTCGCGACTTGAGAAGCGGTCACGGTCGCATGATAAACCTGCTCGAATCCAGTACCAGCGCGTCATTTGGACCTAGCGTTGACAATAACGGTCAATGAATAACAATTTCTATATCCGCACGATAGTCCTCATATGGGTCTTAATCGAAGGGCCACCGCTGGCGACGGCGCTACCTCAAGCATCCGGTCTGTCAGAGCAGGGGAGTCCCGCAATTGTCACTGTAATCACGTCGGAAATTACCGTTGACGGATTGCTCGACGAACGTGACTGGCAGATGGCGCCGACGATTGGCGCGTTGACGCAGAGGGAACCGGCAACCGGAGAAAGACCGACGGAGAGGACGGAAGTCACCCTGCTCCGCGATCAAACCTTTCTTTACATTGGCGTCATGTGCTACGACTCCGAGCCGGACCAGATCATCGGCACACAGATGGCGCGCGACGCCAATCTGGGCTCCGACGACCGGATCGAAATCCTGCTCGACACGTATCGGGATCAGCGCAACGCCTTTTACTTTGCCACGAATCCGGCCGGCGCTCTCGTAGACGGCCTCCTGTTCGCAAACGGTCAATCGAACATGAACTGGGATGCTATCTGGGACGTGCGGATCCAGCGCACGGATCAGGGGTGGTCCGCCGAATTCGCAATTCCCTTCAAGAGTCTGGGTTTTGCTTCCGGGGGAACGGATTGGGGATTCAACATCGCTCGACGGATCCAGCGGAAGTTGGAGGAGAATCGCTGGTCCGGAGCGCGTTTGGAAACTGCGTTCCGCCAGGTCTCGGAAGCCGGAGAAATCACCAACCTCGACGGCATTACGCAAGGCATCGGACTGGATATAAGGCCTTTCACCAGTGGTCGCTGGCTACATACCAATGCCAATTCGAACGATACGATCACCGGCAAGCCGGGGCTCGACATGTTCTACAACATCACACCCAACCTGAAGGTCTCGGCGACGGCGAATACGGATTTCGGCGAAACGGAGGTCGACGGGCGCCAAATCAACCTTTCGCGCTTCTCATTATTCTTTCCAGAAAAGCGAACGTTCTTTCTGGAGGATGCCGGTGTTTTTGCCTTTTCCAATACTTCCGTGAGGGCACCGGGCTTCCTTGCCCCGACCCGATTTGAAGTCAACCCGTTTTTCAGCCGCCGGATCGGACTGCTTTCCGGAACAGAGGTTCCTATTGATTTTGGAACAAAGTTGACCGGCAAAGTCGGTAGAGTCGACATCGGCGTACTTGACGTGCGCACGCGGGATTTACCGGGGACTCCCGCAAAGAACTTCTTCGTAGGACGCGCCAAAGTGAATTTGCTGGAGCAGTCCTACATCGGCGGAATACTTACGCACGGCGACCCGGCACTCCCGATTTCGAGCCAGACCTTCGGAGCAGATCTGCGCCTTGGGACTTCCCAGTTGTTAGGCAATTCGAAGAATCTGATTTTGAACGCGTACGCTCTGAAGAGCCGGAACGAAGGTACTACCGATCAAGACTCGTCCTATGGCGTCTCCCTCGATTATCCGAACGATCTCGTCGAGATGGAGTTTACCTGGCGCGAGGTCGAAGAACATTTCAAGCCCGCGCTGGGTTTCGTCGGACGTAGCAATTTGCGTCTCCTCAGGATCGGAGGCCGGTACAATCCTCGACCGGAAGAGTTCCTGGGCATACAGCAGATGTTCATGGGCGTGTTCTACACCCGGTTCACACGACTCGATAACGGAGAGGTCGAGAGCTGGAACCTTCATGTCCCGGGGCCGATCGACTGGCACTTCAAGTCCGGTGACGCCATCCACGCCGTTTTTTGGCCAACCGTTATGTACGAACGCTTGTTTGCCCCGTTTGAGATTTTTCCCGGCATCATTCTTCCGCCCGGCGAATACCGCTTTACACGCTTCAGGAATCGCGCGACGACCGCGAACAAGCGAAGGCTGGCCGTGGGTTTCGAGTGGAAATCAGGCAACTACTGGTCAGGGCGCGCCCACGAAGTCAACACTGCGCTCACCTACAAGATCCCGCCCTGGTTCACCCTCAGATTCAACACGAGCCAGACCTTTGCCCGCTTGCCCGAAGGCAATTTCGTCGCCCGAATCCTGACGTGGCGTGCGAACTATACACCTTCGCCTTTCCTGTCGTTCTCCAACCTCGTTCAATACGACAACAAATCTCGGAATCTGGGGTGGCAGAGCCGTGCCCGATGGACCTTGCGGCCCGGGAATGACTTTTTCTTTTCATTCAGCCAGGGGTGGATTCAGAATCCGGATGAGGCTAATCGATTCAATCCTCAAGAAAGCAAAGTATCGGCAAAGTTCCAGTACACTTTCCGCTACTGAAGAAGGTCTGCGCTTCGCCAAAACCTCGTCCGTCCAGCAAACCTTTGATTTCGGGAGACGGCATTGTCAACTTGGGCCCGTAACTTTGGGCCCGTAATTGCTGCGTAATTGCTAGAGGTACTGCCAAGTTACGGAGAAGCGTCCATTTTTGGGACGGATTCTGCTGAAACCGAGACCCTGACTTAATGACTTAAGGTGGTAACTGGCGGCGGGAACGCCACAGAATGGCTTGACTTGACAGTACTGCGGCGCGCTAAGGACGAAATCGCTTGTCAGGGCCTTGCTTGTCATGGAATTAGTGAAGTGAGGATCGAGTGCCTTCGGCCGAAAAGTTAGAGCGTAGTCAATGATCAGCCCCTATTGCGATACGGCCTGCAGACGGAGTCTTTGACTCGTAAGTGGTTCGATTTTTGGGTGCAGCCAGACGGCGTAAAACTTTGAACATAGTGCTACGTCTAATAATGGGAGGCCGATTTTCACCGGATCCCAGATTCGAGAGTAGTCTCCACACGAGGAGGTGCCATGCATATTGGTATTCCAAAGGAAATAAAGGCGAAAGAGGGTCGTGTGGCATTGATCCCGCCCGCCGCCGCCGAGCTGGTTCGGCATGGCCACGAAGTCTGTTTGCAGTCCGGGGCAGGCCTCGGTAGCGGGTATTCGGATCAGGATTATCGTAGGGTCGGCGTCCATATTATTGAGGACGCCGCTGGCCTCTATGGCGGCGCCGAGATGATCCTCAAAGTGAAAGAACCCATCGAACCGGAGTACGACCTGTTGAGGGACGACCACCTGTTGTTCGGTTTCCTGCATCTGGCGGCAAATCCGGAACTGGCTCGGGTGCTGCGGAAGAAAGGCCTGACCGCAGTTGCTTTTGAAGCTGTCCGAGCGAACGGAAAGCTTCCCGTATTGGCTCCGATGAGCGAAATCGCCGGCCGGCTGGCTGTCCATATCGGAACCACGCTCCTGCATGGGTACGATGGAGGCCGCGGTTTGATGCTCGGCGGCCTAGCGTCGTCCGAGCGCGGCCATGTGGTCGTTCTGGGTGCCGGCAAAGTTGGTGGAGGCGCGGCCGCGGTAGCCGCCCAGCTTGGGGCTCGCGTGACAGTGTTCGACCGCAACAGCGAAAGCCTAGCGCGGATGCACGCGCTCGGACCCAACGTCACGGGGCTGCCCGCATATCCGTCCTTGATCGCTGAGGCCGTCTACGACGCGGATCTACTGGTCGGCGCCGTGCTGATCCCGGGCCGACGAGCGCCCCGGACGGTTACTGCCGACATGGTCGCCGGAATGAAGCCCGGCAGCGTGATCGTTGATGTGTCAGTGGATCAGGGCGGCTGCGTCGAGACGATCCGTGCGACGAACTATGAGAATCCCACCTATGTCCACGACGGCGTAATCCACTTTGGGGTCACCAACATGCCGGGTGCGGTGCCGCGAACAAGCTCGCAGGCTCTTTCCAGCGCCTTGCTCCCTTACGCCATTCGCCTGGCTTCTGAGCAGGGTTTGTCGGATCCAGTGATGCGCGACGCGGTCAATGTCGCGAATGGCCAAATTGTTCATCCTGCTGTCGCGGCCGCGTTGGAAGATCAGGAAAAACAAGAGCTCAGCCCGATGTACACGATGCAATAAGCACCTCCTTGCATGAAACCTGTGGGGCGCCTCCTGACGCACAAACCGGGAATCTTGCAGCATCGACGGTTACATGATTCCCGGCGTTTTTGACCAACTGTGGGGGGCTCGTCGAGGCCGACACCTTCAAGAAGATTACCGTTGTCCCCGGGTAAAAGTCATACCACCGATTGCTTCCACCCACTTGTTGTTCGGACAGGACAAGTTCGGCGCTGTCTGTCCGCCCAAGACGAATCCAAATCCGACAGGACCCCATAGACACTTCGCCTTGATCTCTCCGCCGAACTGGAAGTTGCCAAACCTGCCCTTGGGAATTGATTGACCCGGCCGGGCGGCCTTCATTTCTTAAGGTCGAGCCTTTTCTCCCTGCTCTCGTACAGGTGATTGGCCAGTATTTCGAACAGAAAGCCACTCCATAAGTGTTCTCTCGTAGATCAGCGCTGCCGGCTGAGGACCTCGAAATATGTTGACACTTCAAATAGCGCTCATTAATGTGCGCAATAACGATCTCCGATAACCGGACCATTCAGAGGTAAGCCATGTCACCTTTCGACCCCAGATTGTTCGGCCCCATGTCCGAAGAAGAATATCGAGAGCACCTGCGTGATCTGAAGAGACGTTGGGAGGAATTGGATGTGGACCAGGTCCAGTTTCCGCCTCGGTCGCACATCGGTCCTGGTTCGTTCGGTTTCTCAATGAATTGCTTCTTCACCTTCGGTTGCCATTGGTTTTGTTTTTCGGATAGATGTTTCGAAGCGCCGCCTGAGGATCCGGGTGTGGGACCTGGCGAAGAACCGGGTGAGTAAAGTTGAGATTGTCCTACCATTAAAAGACACGGGGCTTGTGTGAGGCATGAGTTTCCGGCCCCGTGTCCTAGAACAGCATTAACCGTTTGTCCTCCTTTCCTTCGTTACTTTGCCGCAGAGCCTTTGCCAGCTGCGCAGCGTAAGGTCGGGGCTCGGAGTTCCGTCGACTGATTGCGGACCCTGACTCCAATGAGCTTTAACAGTGTCGAAGCCAATAGAATAAGGGCCAGATTCCGCGACCCCAACCTCCGGTTCCCCCTGAAACCGCTGCTTGCGCCGGATGTCAGAATGTTTAATATGCCCGACGGTGGGGTTTATTTCCGTGGTTGCAACAGGCCGACAATCTTCCACGCCCCACACGACGCATCTCTTCGTTTTCTCGTGCCGTTGCTGAACGGTACCCGCACTGTTGACCGAATTCTGGACATGCGTCCGAAAGCTCTGCAACCCGTCAATCTACTGAGGACACTGTGGCGCCTGTACACGAGTGATTTGCTTTGGGATTCCTCGCATCTGGAAGGGCCGGGAATTACCGCCGGCTCCGAGGATCGGACGATGTTACGCCAGATGCTGTTTTGGGGCCGGCACGTCAACTTAACGCGTGCCGCAGAGTCTTCACATGAAGTCCAGGAACGAATCAGAGACCACGACCTCGTTCTTGTGGCAACAGGTCTGCTCGGGAGTGCAGTGTTCGATCTGCTTTCCCGATCTGGATACTCCACAGTTCGAGTGCTCGGTTGGGATGATGATGGAATACTTGAAGAGGTCTTGAAGGATTCGACAGAGCCTCCAATTGAGTTTGTTGCGTTGCAAACTACATCGGTTGATCGAGCCGCCGAGCAGTTGCGGAAATGGGTTAAGCCCGAAACCCTCGTTGTGGCGGCTACAATCAACGGACCCATGGGTCTGTTCCATGAAATAAACCGAATCGCGCTTAACGCCAATTCCGAGTGGATACATGGAAACCTGGACGGACCGCACCTCGATGTTGGGCCCTACATTCAACCGTACGAATCTTCGTGTTATACGTGCATGCGACTGCGCCAACTAAGCGCGAGCGATAACTCGATCGAAGAAGCCCTCTACCAGTCGGACTTGGGTGCCGAAAGGGCCGCCGGCCACACCGCTCCGAAAGGCGAAACCGTGTCGACTGCCGCTTTAGGGGCAGGCCTACTCGTGACTGAAGTCCTTCGAATCAGCTCGGAATTTTCGTCGCCGACCCTCCTCGATACGGTTCTGCGCGTTGGATTGCTTGACGGTACTTTCGAATCCAATCATATTCTTCGCGTGCCGCGGTGCCCGGATTGCTATCGGGGATCCAACTCGACTGTGGAGAACAAGAGTGGTAACTGACGAATTGTGGATTCCCGATCCCGGCAGGCTACGGCCCGTACTGGACTGGGTGGATTCGCGATTTGGTCCTATCCGTTCTCTCGCGGCCCTGCGACCCGGATTCCAGTCTTTGTCTTGGTATATCTTCGCGATCGAACTCGCGAGGGTTCCTCCCGGTTCCTTGTTTGCTCGGTCTCCCTTTACGGCTGCTGGGGCGTCGATCGACTCGATAGAGGCACTCCAGAAAGCCTTGGGTGAGGCCGTCGAGCGCTACAGCGGTTTAAGCGCGATCGAACCCCAGAGTGTCTCGATGCGGCAGTCGGAAGGTGAACTCTATGGACGTTTTCCAGTATGCGCTTCCGACGAGCAATGCCCTGCGACCTTACGCGGGGTCGAACCCGAAGTTCCGATTACCCATGCTCCAATGCACAGATTAGCTGACGGGCGTCCCGTGCTCGTGCCCGCTGGGTCCGTTCACCTCAATTTTCGGGCTAAAGACGAACCCATGTTGGTGCCACCGATATCGACAGGCCTGGCGTTTCATCATGATGTTGCGGAAGCTGTTCTGGCGGGACTCTGCGAGGTAATTGAACGGGATGCGATCATGTTGATGTGGTGGACCCGATCCCCGAGCCCCATGATCCGCCTCGACGGCAACGACATCCCGTGCTCCATAGCTGACCGAATCGCAAGACTGGAATCAGCTGGACTTTCATTCCAGTTGTTTGATATCACATCGGACCTCAAGATCCCGACAGTGTTTTGCGTCATCAAGAACGATCGATATCCATATGTCGTTGTCGGTGCGGGTTGCTCGAGAAACCCTGTGTCAGCTTGTGCCAAGGCCATGGACGAAGCAGCTTCGCTCATCGTCAATCTGCGAAAGAGGGTACCCAAGGACCTACCTTCTTTGACAGAATTCAGTTGGGTTCGGAAGCTCGAAGACCACGCCGCATTGTTTGCAAGTGGCCGCCTCCCACCGGATTCGATCGATTTTCTCAACGAATTCGACGCCTTTGCCTTTCATGAGTTTCTTCGAAAAGAGTGGATTGAGGTTCAGGCCAACATGAAAAGTCTATCCATCCTCGCGCAGTCGTGGGAAGAGAGAGGCCTGACCGTGCTCTGGAAAGAAGTCACGGCACCCGAGGTCGCAACGCTGGGTCATGTTGTGAAAGTGGTTGTTCCGGAACTGATCCCGCTCTCTGCGGACCACAACATCCGGTGGCTTGGAACCCCGCGCTTAGCGAGAGCCGCTGGGTTCGAGAATCCGCGAGTTTCTGATTTCAATGCGATTCCCCACCCTTTCCCATAACCGAGTAATGAAAGAACGCGACAAAATCTTCCTGGATGCTCGACTCGGAACGCTCGCCGAGGAATACCATCTGGCCAGCGCAAATCGGCGTGTTACCAAGAAAGACGTCAAGGCCTATCAGGCGAATTTCGAAGCCGGGGTTCGGAATCATGCTTCGGAACCTCCTGAACGTCTTCCCGGTGTGCCACGCGTACCCCTCTCTTCGGATCGGGAAAGGGTGTCACGATCGGTCGAGGGAGCCATCTCCCAGCGCGTGAGCACCCGTGAATTTTCCAGCGAACCACTTTCAGAAAAACGCCTGTCTACCCTCCTTCACCTCGGCAATGGCGTGAGGCAAGTTCTCAAAAGAGACGACACTGTGCGCTACCAAAGAAACTGTCCGAGCTCTGGCAACCTCGGTTCCGTCGAGGTATATCCGATCGTCATGAATGTGGAGGGGGTTCGGCCTGGTATCTATCATTTCGATAGCTTGAACAACGAGCTGGGAAGATTACACGAAGGGCAGTTTCGCACCTGGCTTCGCGACGAAGTCTTATGGCAGGCAGAACTGTCGGCTGCCGCCGTGGCCTTGGTGCTCACGTGCCGATTCGGCCACCTGGCGCGCAAGTATGCAATCCGTTCTTATCGCTTGGGGCTCCTGGACGCCGGTCACGTTTCAGAAAACATTCACCTGGTAGCTACCGGACTCGACCTTCACGTCTGTGCAACCGCCGGGTTCGTAGACAGTACTCTGAATAAAACTCTCGGACTGGATGGATTAGACGCGGCTAGCATTCTGATCCTGTTTGTGGGCGAAGTCCTTCCGCCCCGTCCGTCGCAAGATGGGCCGGGCTAGCCTAAGGATTCGTATTCCGATTGAGCTTCTAGTAGTAGTTTCAGCCTTGGATCCGCATCTTGCCATACGAGAAACAATCTCTCGTATGCATCGCGGCTTGCTTCAACGTTTCCGGCTAAGGCTTCGCTCCGAGCCAGACCGAGGTGAGCCAATGAATGAATAGTCAGGCTCGAAACGTTAGCGCTTGCGGCCCCCGGACTCGCGAGAATTTTCTGAAACTCTGCCTTGGCTTCGCCCGGCTGGTTCGCGGCCAGATGAGTGACGCCTCTTATATACGGGGCTTCAAGGTGGGCTCGTTCGTATGGTTGTGCGGATTCGAGTTCACGCACGGCGTCAAACAGTTCTTCCTCATTCAGCAGCAGGGCGGCATGGATCACGGGGAGTGAAACCGAGTGGAGTAGTGTATCCAGAGGGAAGCTCGCCGAGAGTTCCTCCACGAGGTCGAGCGCGGGGAGACTCTCTCCAGCCAAAGCGAGGCTCAAGGCTGCAATCAACTTTACCGATTCCCCTCCATGAATGGCGAGGGCCGTCTGGGCGAGATTGCTGGCCTCGGTCAAGTTGCCGTGGATGGCCGCTACGAACGCTTCTTCAGCGACAATGCGTCCCGCAGTTTCGAAAAGGGTTGCGGAGCGCGCCAGATCGCTGGCCCGGCGGAAGAGCCTTCCTGCTTCCTGGAGTTTCCCCTGCGAGGCGACGACGTGAGCCCGTGTCTCAAGCATGCTGTATTCTTGCGGTGTGCCCGTGGCCCTATCGGACAACTCTCGGGCAGCCTCGAGGTCACCTTGAAGGACGTGGAGTCTGTATAGCTCCGTTAGTAAGTTTACGCTGCCATATCCCGAATCAATGGCTATCTGGGCAACTCGCCGGGCTTCCTCGATCCTATCGAGAGCCATGTTCGCCGCGACTAAACTGAGGTAATTGAGTGGATGCGGCTCTATTTCTACGGCCCGGGAAATCTGCTCCAGGCCCTCGCCGAACTGGCCGCTGATCAAATATAAGTAGGCCAGATTAGTGACTGGCTCGGTGTCTCGGGGATAGGTCTCTTGCCACAGCAGGTAGGTGGCACGAGCCTTGTCAATCTCTCGTGAGACGCGGGCCTGGTACCATGACGTGATGTAGAAGCGTTCCCGGGTGCTGACCTCGTCTCTCAAGTCATATGCCCGCTTCTTGTATTCAAAAGCGAGATCGCCTTCGCCAAGGTTGTCATAGGCAGCACCAAGGCGTCCGTAAGCCAACGCGAATCCGGGATCCAAATCGATAGCAGCCTCGTAGAAAGGGATCGCTTCGGCATACTCGCCACGTGCGCGCTCGGCGTCACCCAGGCTGAGGGATCTCAAAGCCTCCAAAGATCCTGTCGTGGCCTGCTCAATCGGTGTGTTTAAGGTTTCGATGCTTTGGAGTGATTCGCCGAGTGCCGCGCGAAGACCGACGGCAGCAGTGCTGACGGCAGCGAGCACGTCGTTCTTCGTCGGAGCTTCGACCTATTCCCGGCTGATCACGTCGCCGGAGACACAGTTCATGGCGTTCAAGTTGATCACGTAGCTGTCATTGAGAGGGTTGATTTCACCACTGATGAGGGCTCCGATACCGGCGCGTTCACATATTTCGGGAGCCAGGGCTGGAGTGACGAGTTGATCGGGTGAACGTTCCATCTGGGACAGAGTCGCCCGGACACCGGCGTCTGAAAATATCTGGAGAAACGGAGACTCTTCCAATGTTATCGCGAGCGCTTGTTTGAGAGTCCTGTCGAACACAGGGGCTGGGGTATTGTTCACGATGTCGGCCAAAAGGACCTGAACTCCTTCCCCGAAAGGCGCCACTTCGGACTGCGGTAACAGCCACGCGAGAGCGACTGCGGCGACCACCGCTGCGGCCATCTGAAGAACTCGAGGCGACCGAGGCCGGGCAAGACTCTCGACCTGGGCCTTGGCCGCCACAGCAGTCGGTCTTTTAGCTGGATCCGGGTCTATCATCGCCGTGAGGAGGCGTTGAGTGGGCGCAATCTTAAGCCTAACGTTGATTGGAGTCTGACGTTCATTCTTCGTTTCTACATCGCTTGGTCGGGGAGGCCGCTCGCCTCGCAATGCCTCGTAAAAAACGACACCCAGAGAATAGATATCGGCCGAGCTGGCCGCTCGACCAGTCCTCAAAACTTCCGGTGCGATGTATCCGGGAGTTCCAACGACGTCATCATGTCGAATGCCACCCGTACTAAAATCAGAGGGTCTCTGAGCTAAGCCGAAATCGCATATCTTGACTTTAAAATCCGAAGTTAAAAGGATGTTGCCCGGTTTGATGTCGCGGTGGACGATGCCGCATCCGTGGAACGCTTGTACTGCATTTAAGCACTGGGTTGCGAGACTGTAGAACTCTTTAGTGTTCAGAGGCTTCCGGAGTCGGTCACGCAGAGTCGAGCCACGAACATATTCCATAACCAGTAGCGAATCCCCATTTTCTTCAACGATGTCGTAGAGAGAGGCGATGTTCTCGCAGTTGAGGTCAGCCAAACGGCGTGCTTCCTTCAGAAACTGCTCGCGATAGGTGGCATCACCATGGAGTTTTTGTGCGATACGCTTGATCGCCACGTCACGTCTCAGCAAGGGGTCGTGTGCCCGGTACACTTCTCCCATCCCCCCGGCACCCTCTAACGCACGGACCTCATATCTGCCGATCTTCTGGCCGACGAGTGACTTGAGCAAGAGCGTAGTCGGCAGCGTCACGCTCGACTCGATCGGATTGTTATTTGAATCCCAGTTTCGCTCAGTCATCAGAAAATTGGTTCAAACCTCAAACCTTTATTCTTGAAGTGGTTTCAGAGGCAATCAGTCGTTCATTTCATAGGGCCGTTCATTGGTGTCGTTTGTCAAGCTTATTTGTTACTTGCTTCCGGCAATCTTGGGAGGAGGAGCGGATGAGCCGCAGCGTGTTGCGATACGCTGAAGTGGAATGCCCAGGGTTTTCTAGACACCCTTGAGCCTCTTAAGATAGTCGGCCTCAAACTGCTGTGGGGACACGCCGCCGACGTGACTGCGTCGCCGTTGTGAGTTGTAGAATAACTCGATGAAATCGAATATATCGGCCCGAGCTTCGTCTCGGGTTGCATAAATCCGCCAACGAATCCGAAGCTTCTTCAGCGTGGAGAGGAAGCTCTCGGCAACTGGCATTACCCGGAACGTTTTCAACGATCAGTGAGCGTTCTATGTCGTCAATCAGGTAATAAACCGAAGGTGGTTATGACACTGTCTCTGAATACGCGGACCGTCCGTGGCGTACTGATCATCGACATGGCAGGTCGATCGTGTGCAGGCGAATCCGTATTGCCGTTTCGCGAGGCCGTAAGCCCGCTCGTCGGAGAAAGAGGGATCAAACTCGTCCTGAACCTGAGTAAAGTTTCCTATATCGACAGCGCCGGACTCGAAGAGATCATTCTCATCTGTAAGACACTGGGGGATTTCGCGGTCACGGTCACGCTGTTGAAGCCGACGGAGCGGGTTCGGAACCTGATCGACATCACACAGTTATCGACGATGCTCGAGACGCACGACGATGAGGCCGCAGCGGTCCATGCAACCGCCGCGAGTTCAAAAGTAAGACCGTCAACAAAGAGCGCTTCTTTGAAAGCCAGTCCCGGCGCAACCGACGTGCGGCGGATCGCTTCTTTCTAAATCTCTTGAAGGGTCAGAGGAAGGTTCCGTTTCGCCGGGTCATGAACAAGTTGAATAGTTACGGCGCTGCGCTCGGGACCATCATGCCTTCCCTCAACCATGACACCGCCCAGTATCTCAAGAATCGCGCTGAAGTTTTGCACCGACCCACACGACAAGGAAAACGGCAGGTGAGGAAATTCAAGTCGCCTTCCCAAACTCAACGATTCCTGTCTGTTCATAGACTTGTCCTAAATCTCTTCAGAGTCGGAAGGCCCAAATTGAAATCGATTCACCACCGAACGTTGAGGGCACGTTAGTTTGCGATTTGAGAAGCGGTCACGGCAATTTGACAAACCTGCAGCCGTCTGGCGTCAGTTCGGTGTTCAGGCCGTAAGTTGAGAATGTCTTGAGAAATGCCTCCTAATTTTTCCTATCCTCCGATGGCCACCAATGTTAAGTTGACAATGCCGGGAGGACTCAACATGGCCAAGAAAAGCGACAATGAGCGGAACGATCCGAAACCTCGGAACAAGAACGGTCTCAACAGACGAGATTTCGTCAAGACAGGAGCTGCTGCCGGGCTGGGTGCGGCCGCGATGTTCGAGCCAGAACAGGCGCAAGCGCAAGTCTCCGCGACTGCGGCTGAAGGCATCGTCTGGGACTATGAAGTGGATGTTGTCATCGCGGGGGGTGGGTGCGCAGGCCTGACTGCGGCCATTCGCGCGAGGGATCTCGGGGCCAGTGTGCTGGTGGTCGATCAGAATTTCGACCTTGGCGGCCGGATGCTGCACAGCGGGTCCTTCGTTTCGCTCGGCGGAGGCGACCCGGTCCAGCAGAGGGACATGAAGGGCGAGAGCGACAAAGAGGGGTTCATCTCCGTAGCTTCGGTCGAGGATCCGGAAGAACTCGACGACAGCGTCGATCTCCTGTTCACGGACATCACCGACTGGTCGGTCGTCGACCCCAAATCCCAGAGCCCGTACAGGTACAACGAGCGGGAGTTGGTGCGCTCCTGGGCCGAGAACTGCCCGGCCACCCGGCAATTCCTGATGGACAACTATGTCCGGTTCGCGCGGGTCAACGGCACGCATGGCGGCGGAGGCTTGTCGCGTGCAAGGGGCGCGCGCTGCTTCCTCATGCTGGGCGATAAGACGGACATGAAGGCGGGAACCATCACCGCGGAGGATGCCGGCCGCGCCGATCCTGAGCGCACGAGCGCATTCGCGCCGGTGCAGATGACAGACATGAGCCGCTTTGCCGGACCCAACGCCGTCGGAAACGGTGTAGCCCTCTCCCGGCCGCTGGAGTTCTCGGCCCGTGAGAAGGGTGTCGAGTTCATGCTTCACCGCCGTTTTGACGAGCTCATCCGTGAGCAGCCTTTCTCGGGCAGAATTCTGGGGTTCAGAGCACAATATTCGCCGGGGCAGCACCCTGAGACCGGCGAGCTTATGCAGAGCTATTGGCAGAACGGCAATGTCGACGAGCGGCGGGAGACGGTGAACATCAGGGCCCGCGGAGGGGTCATTCTTGCCAGCGGCGGTCACGCCGGCAATCCCGAGGTACGCAGCATGTTCTACCCCGCGTTGCGGGAACCCGCCTTCCCGACCAGCGGTGTGGCCCTGCAGGGCCCCCATGGTCAGGACGCAACTGCTCTCAAGGCCGGCTTGAGGGTTGGCGCCAACCTCGCGGGCATGCAGCAGAACCTCTCGTATGGCACGACGTTCCACATCTCCACGCGCCTGGGCACCCGGGATGCCTATACCACCATGATGCCCGGTCACCCGACTTTCGGTTTCCGCGGCTCTGCGGGTATCAATGTCGGCAACGCCGGCTTCGAAGAGTTTATCGCCGTAAACCAGGTCGGGAAGCGTTTCTTCAGCGAGGTCCGTCTTCCCGTCAGGCCCGGTTTAAACCGCTACCCGGGCGACGGTGGCGCCCCGGGGCGGGGGCTTGAGCACACGCCGCTCGACTGGCGCAATTGCCGGAAGGAGTGGGTCAGGGAGATGTATAACTATGACCACGGCCTCGATGCCGCGCTGGCATTGAACGAGGGATCCGAGGCTCCGGACTACTACTCCGGACCGCTTTGGGCGATCTTCGACCAGGACGCGGTCGAGCGTACCGGATGGGAGCTTTGGTACCCCTATGTGTCCGACAACGGCTACTTCTTTAAAGCCGATACCATCGAGGACCTGGCCGCACAAATCGCCTCGGGCCATGAGTTCCAGCGCGTGCCGCTGAAATTTCTGGCCGAGACCGTCGACAACTGGAACGGTTATGTGGACGCGGGCGCCGATCCCGAATTCGAGCGCGAGGCCGATGCACCCATGAACCCGATCGCGACGCCGCCCTTCTACGCGCTCTCGATCATGGTGATCTGGCACGATTCCTACGGCGGCCTGCGGGTCAACGGCCGGCAGCAGGTCGTGGACATGCAAGGCCAAGTCATTCCCGGTCTCTATGCCGGAGGCGAGGCCGTGGGCGGCTTCAACAAGCATGGCTTGGGCAAAGGTCACGTCCATGGCTATATCGCCGGGACGCATGCCGTCGAAGAGCCGTCCAGCCCGTAGCGACATTGATTTCCGGTGGGGATCCTACCCCACCGGAAGAGCTCACCACCCATGGCCCCAGAAGACGATATGACGCGCAAGATCAGCGCGTTGAGCTGCGAGGTGTCGCCCAGTGAGATCGATGCCGGCGCCGACATGACTCTGAAGGGCAAGGTGTCGGCCTCCCCGGCAGGAGACCTGCGGGGAAAGACCCTCCTGATCAAGGACCAAGACGGCGCTTTGGCAGCAAGCATTGAGCTTGGCGCATTCGACGGTGAGACCAACGAGACAGGTGAGTTCGTGGTGAAGGCGCCCCTTAGGCCGGGGTCCTATACATGGCTAGCCGTGTGCCCGGCACGTACGAAGGCAGGCATTTCGCATGAGGAAATGTCGGCGCCGTTTTCCTTCACCGTCAAACCGCACAGCACGCACATCGTCGTATGGGACGCACCCTCAACCATCGAATGCGGCGAGCAGTTTAGCATCAAGTTCGGGGTCCGGTGCTCGGCCCAGTGCCGGCCCGACGGTTGGGCACTCGAGGTCCGCGACCACGACAGGAAAAAGCTGGCAGGGTCCACACTGAGCGATGACGTCTGGCCCGGCACCGCAGCCCTTTACTACACGGAGATGGACCTGACAGCCCCGGACACGGAGGGACTCTATGCATGGGAAGCCAGGGCTCCAGGGACCGGTCTGGATGCCCCGCACACCGACGGTATCGCCGGTTTTGGCGTGAGAGTCGTTCCCACACCCGAGTACGTCTTGACGGTCGAGGCCATAGACATTGAAAAACAGACGCCGGTCAAGGGTGCCCAGGTTGTTGTCCACCCATACCGAGCCTTCACAGGCGAGAACGGCGTGGCCGAGGTGAGGGTCCCGAAGGGCGAGTACAGACTCTTTGTTTCCGGAAAGAATTACTTCCCCTTTCGCAGCGATTTCGAGGTGAAGGCTGACATTACGATCCGGGCGGAGCTTGCTTTGGACCTGGAGCTCTCGGATGCCGATATCTGGTCCTGATCCCCCATACCGCCACGAATTGGAGGAGGTCTGATGATGAAGGTCGCACTGGGCGTTCTGGGTCTTGCGTTTGTCATGGCACCGGTTGGGGTTGCTCAGCAAGCTAACGACACGGTCTTAGAGGGGCAGCAACTCTTCCTGGCTAACTGCGCGCTTTGCCATATGAACTCCGGCGCAGGGAGTCCGCCTACGTTCCCAGCCCTGGACGGCAATGACCAGCTCAGCGACCCTGTTCGGATTGTCAGCCATATCCGCCAGGGCGAAGGCACGATGCCTCCATTCCCTGATCTGGGGGCGGAGGAAATTGCATCCCTGGCAAACTACGTTCGCAACGCGTGGGCGAACGACTTCGGCAGTGTAAGCACCGAAGAAGTGGCAGCGGTGCTGGAGGGGCTTGAGGAAGCGGGTCAGATGGCATCGGTCTGGGAAGGCGTATTCACCGCCACGCAGGCGCTACGGGGCCAGACGGTGTATGCGGGTACCTGTGCCACGTGTCACGGCCGGAGGTTGAATGGCGCTCCGGACGATCCAGATATGCGGTCCACGCCCCCTCTGGCACGGGCGGGGTTCCTCCGCGACTGGGAGGGAAGATCGCTTGCCACACTGTTCGAATACACGCGTGCGACGATGCCAGAAAGCAATCCGGGCTCTCTGCCCGACGAAGAGTACGTCGATGTCATCGCCTACATGCTCTCTGTCAGCGGGATGCCGGCGGGAGATGACGACCTCCGACCCGATCCGCAAAGTCTCGCCCGCGCCCTCATCCAGCAGCAGCCATAGGACGTGCAGTCAGGATAAATATAATGTCGCGGTGGCGAGCGACAAAAGCACCATCGAGGAAGAGCCAGATTTGGATCCTTGCGCAAGCGGGTGCCCGGATCAGGAGGGTATTCCAGACGCGCAGGGCGGCGCGAGTCGATCGACCTACCGTGTCCGCCCAGGTCGCGAAAGAGCGGGCTTCCAACGCGGGGATTTGTCAGGAGTTGAACTCGGGAGTTTTGGGAGTTTCGGAAGTTAAGGAACCGGGAGTTCCAGTTGGTGCCCGACTGTAGGGGGAACCTCCGTTGTCACTTTCAAACCCAGCTCCGTCGCATACTTGCATTTGTGCGACATGCTCCGTTTTCAAAACTCGGAAGGTGGGCCAAGCAAGCCTCGCAACACGCGGTCGTTGTATAGGGCAGCGTCGGACGGCACGCATAAATACTCCCCGATCTCGGCCCCTGGGGTCAGAAAGATACGGCCGGTAGTGACCCAGGGCTCGGTGTAGGTGTTCGGGTCGATGATGGTCAGCGTGACCTCGATCTCGTTATGGCTCAACCGTCGGTAGCGTTCCTCGAGCCGCATCTCCTCACTATGCGGCCAGCCCCACCGACGGTCTTGCACGTTTTCTGACAGCCATGACCTCTCGTCAAAGCCGTTGGACTCGACAACGAACGTGTCTCCCTCCCACCGGCCTACAGCGTATCCCAACCACCGCGGATCCGGATTCTCGGGAAGGGCCCGTCCGTCCGTCCAGATAGTGCGCCACGTATGGCCCCACTCAAAAAACTGGAACATCCTGTCAGGTAGCTGGACGAACTCGAATCCGTAGTTATAAGTGAGCAAGCGAGGCCAACCCATCGGATCGCAGATCAGAAGAGGGTCCTTCGTATTGGAAATCGTCACCCCGTCCGGCGTTTCGTCGGCCCTTGTGGCATCGTACTTTTCTTGTCCCAACGCCGTCAGGCGAGGAGGCGGCACGCTGAGTTGCCGTTCCAACCGGGGCTTCGGGCCCCAAACTCCCCCCAGGTCGCCACCATCAAAGGGTAGGTCTGCTGTCTGGGCCCGTGCCGTGGCTGTTGTCTCTTCATCCATGCATTGTGCACAGGGTAGCCAGGTGGGCCCTTCCGAGGTCTGAGCGGACGCGGCCGGCAAAGAAACCATCAAAATCATCACCGAGGTAATCGAGATACTAATTAGATTTCGCATCTGTCGTATGTCCCCAATATCTGAAGTGTCAGCCACATGAACCTTCTCGCCATGCGAAGCGGCGCCTCCGCATTCCAATCGACCCAAGTCCCTGCCCTAGTGGCCTGTAACAGAGGTATCGCCAGTGGCGCCGATGGGTCTTGCTGTCGAGGTCGAGGAGCGAGGAGGGCCACCGAGGTCTGGAACCGAGGCCGCGGGCGCCGCTTTTTCATCGTGACCGACGAGCGACAAAGAGATCGACCCCAACCCCCATCGGCCCAAGGGGTTCGGGCCCAACGGCACCGTCTTCGTTGTTGCTCCTCACTCACAATGAAAGAGCATTGCCTCCTTCGTCGCGCCTAGAATCCGGTGCCGTTGGGCCCGAACGCCGCTAGCGATACCTCTGTTACAGGCCACTATGCCTACGGGATTCCGTCGGGGTCTTCATTCCCAGTTCGATCCACCACAACACTGCCATCCGCAGTCATCACAATCTTTTGAATCATACTGTTAGGGGTGCCCGTCCTCGAAGGAAAGCCGGTAACGGTCACTTGGTCTCCCGGATTGAACGAGCCACGGGTCAAGCCCCAACTGGTCACCGTCTGTACGGACAGCATTTCACCCGTCCACTCCACCTCGTTTCCGTCTTCGTCCCTCACCACCCAGGCAAGAAACGTATGGGGGTTGATCCACCGAAATTCCGTAACGATTCCCGTCATCGTAATCGTGCGCTGTAGGTCGTAGCCCGAGGTGGAGTGGTGGGCCCGGGAATCCACCCCACCCATCACCACAAACACCAGGAGAACAACCACAGCAGCAACAATGCGTTCAATGCTCATCAAGCACCTCTTGGTTTCACGATTCGGAAAACTAAGGCTTACGTGAGCCTGGAAACCAAGCTCTCGAGGAGGAAAGTATGCGGCAATCGCCAGGCTCCAGCAACAGGAATACGGTCGGTGACGTGAACTGAGTATTGCAAAAATAGACCTCCGAGCCGACTCTGAGCATCAACCGGACTAAGGCAGGCTGATGGCTTCGAGGCGGCCTCTGCTCAGAATGAGTTGAAACGCCCTTTCGTTAGTAGTAGGTTCATTTTTACAGGGGGGAGATATGAAGACATTCTCGCTTGAGTCTCGAAGATGCAGCATTTTCATTAAAGCAATGGCACCTGCCCTTGTGGGTCTGGTTGCCGTCGCTTCCTCAACCGTAGCTTTGGGACACCATGCCGCCCAGGTTACTTTCCATACGGATCAGATCATTGAGGTTGAAGGCGAAATCACCCGTCTTCTATGGAGAAACCCGCACCTTCGTTTCACGATCAACGCAAGGGATCCGCTAGGCGGGACGGCTCTCTGGAATGTTGAGAGTATCCCGGTGACCCGACTCGCACGGGTTGGTGTATCGGCTGAACTGGTCGCTGTTGGACAGACGGTAACGGTGGCAGGATTTCCTTCCAGACGTTCTGCGAATGCAGTGTATGCCATCAATATGCTGCTACCCGATGGCCGGGAAGTTCTCCTCGATACCCCGGTCGCGCGCTGGACGAACAACACGGTCGGTACCGGCCGGGATGAGACACCGGGTACCCCGAGCTCCGATCCCTCACTAGGCCTTTTCCGCGTGTGGAGCACCGACGGTGTGCCTCTGCCTCTCAGTAGCAACGCGAGCTACCAATTAACCGAGGAGGCCCGCGTCGCTCAAGCTCAGTGGGACCCCCTATCGCCCGATAACCCCTTCCTCGAATGCACGGCCAAGGGCATGCCGTTGATCATGTCGCAACCCAACCCGATGGAGTTCGTGGATCAAGGAGACCAGATTCTCCTTCGACTGGAGGAATACGACACCGTTCGGGTCATCTCAATGCGAAGTGAACCGTCGGATCAATCGATCCAGGCGACGCCTCTCGGCCACTCAGTCGGGGACTGGGAAGGACGCACTCTTGTGGTGCGGACGGACCGTATAAGCTGGCGTTACTTCAGTCAGAACGGTCTGCCCCAAGGGGAGGCGATCGAGCTGGTCGAGCGCTTTACACCGAGCGCGGACGGGGCTCGCCTCGACTACGAGCTTACAATCACGGATCCAGCCCTTTTCACCGAGCCAGCGGTCCTGACGAAGTCTTGGGTATGGGTGCCAGGAGACCAGGTTTTACCATTCGACTGCACGGAAGGTTAGACCAACAGGTATTGTCAACCCGAGACCATGCCTGCCACACTGGCCGGATGAAAAACGCCCGATCCCTCGGTCACGGATATCGCTATCGGGTCGACATCATCAGTCATGCCGTCTGGCCCCAGATCGCTGTTCAGACCGTAAGTTGACAATGCCTCGTGCTTCGATCTAACAGTGGTAACGGGTTTGTTGACAAGAGGAACTGAGCGGGACAGAATACGATCCAAAGCGACGCTCATCGATCAATCAGCCGCAGGAGTTTCCCATGAAAAGATCCATTTGTATGACGTTGGCGATTTTGGCGTTGGGTTCGATGGCTTGGGCCCAGACTACGAATCCCAACTACGAGGTCACGACTTTTGGTTCTCCCCATGTCAACACGCCGGGGGGAGAGAGATCCGATACGCGGTCAGTCGCCGCCGATAGCAAAGGTTCAATCTTTGTACTGAAGCGATCCACCCCGCAGGTGCTCATCTTCGATCGAGAAGGCAAACTCCAGAATTCCTGGGGTGAGGGGCTGTTCGAGGATGCGCATAACATTTATGTCGACCTTCAGGGATTCCTCTGGATTGGAGACCGAAGCAGCCATGTGATTTACAAGTACACCCGGGACGGAGAGCGGCTGATGACTCTTGGTACGAAGGATGTCGGCGGGGACGACACTTCCAGAACGTCGTTTACTCGCGCGGCCCACGTCACCGTTGCCCCGAACGGTGACATTTTCGTCGCGGACGGATACGTCAATCACCGCGTTGTCCATTTTTCGAAAGACGGGACGTTCATCAACGTCATCGGTGGCCTCGCGGGCAAGGGTACGGGTCAACTGGAGGGAGTGCACGGGGTCCAGGTTGATTCCAGAGGCCGCCTGGTGGTCCTGGACGGTCACCTTGAAGACCCCCGTATACAGATCTTCACTCAGGAGGGCGCTCTGCTGGACGAGTGGCGCGATCTCGGGATGCAGCGGGGCTCGGGTCTGGCAGTGGACGCGAACAACACCGTTTACATTGGCGACTCGGACGGCGAGCAGATCGTTGCCGTGCGCGACGGCGAGGTCGTCGACAGGATTCAGGGCATCGAAGCCCGGCCGCACAACATCAGCCTGGACAGGGAGACGGGCGACCTGTATCTGGCCGACACGGGCGCGCTGGGAGGACGGGTCAAGAAGATCGTGAAGAAGTAGTGGTCCAACTCGGTGGCCGGGGAGCGGATATCGGGCAAGATTCCCCGCTTCGCGGCCTTTCGGTCCCGACCCATTCCCCACAGCCCGACGTTTCCGAAGTTTCCATGGCCGCTAATAGGCCGCTCACAGGCGCGATGCTGTCCCTGTAGCTTGCGAATTGCCACTCAATTCGAACAACCTTTAACTGTTGGAGGACGCTATGGCAGAAAGGACCACACGTCGACAGTTTTTAAAATTCGCGGGCGCGGGTGGAACCGCAATGAGTCTTGGGAGCTTGACGTTTCTTGCGAAATTGCCACCTGTATCCGCCCAGGAGGCGACTCTGGACGCTGGACTGGTGAAACTCGACAGCGACATCGAGCCTCTGGTCCGCTTGATCGAGGACACTCCGCGGTCGGAACTCCTGGAACAGGTGGCCCAAAGAATTCACCAAGGCGTAACCTACCAGCAGGTGGTGGCGGCCGTGTTTCTTGCGTCCATCCGTAATGTGCAGCCGCGTCCCGGCGTGGGATTCAAGTTCCATACGGTCCTGGTGGTCAATGCAGCGCACATGGCCAGCCTGGCCTCCCCGGAGAGCGATCGCTGGTTGCCCATATTCTGGGCCCTCGATGAGTTCAAGGATTCGCAGGCGGAGGAGCAGAGCCAGACTGGATGGCGTATGGCACCGGTCGACGAAAGCACCGTACCCGCACCGCACCGGGCGAAGGCAGCCTTCATCGATGCGATGGAGATCTGGGATGAAGAAAGGGTCGATGGAGCCGTAGCCGGGCTCGCGCGCTCGGCGGGGGCCAACGAGATCTATGACCTCTTCTACCGCTTCGGCTGCCGTGATTTCCGCTCGATCGGCCATAAGGCGATTTTCGTAGCCAATAGTTGGCGGACGCTTCAGTTCGTCGGCTGGCAACATGCCGAGCCGGTCTTGCGCTCCCTGGCCCTTGCACTCCTGTCCCACGAACTCCCCAACACCACTCCGGCCCTCAGCGACGATGCAGCGGACCGGCCCTGGCGGCGAAACCAGGAACTGGCCGACGGATTCGGGCCGGAGTGGATGAGCGGAAGACTCGATGAGGGTGCGACCCGGGAGATGCTGGCCGTACTCCATGAGGGATCCAACGACGACGCCTGCAACATGGCGGCGGCACTGATCGGGCGAGGTGAATCGCCGCAGTCGGTCTGGGACGCGCTCTTTCTCGGGGCCGGGGAACTGCTGATGCGACAGCCGGGAATCGTCGCGTTGCACGCGGTAACCTCAACGAACGCTCTCCGTTATGGCTTCCAGGCCTGCGGCGATGAAAACACGAGAAAGCGTCTACTCCTTCAGAACTGCGCCTTCCTTCCGATGTTCCGGGAGTCGCTGAGGGGTACGGTCCCCGATATCGGAATCAATGACGTGCAGCCCCTGGCGATCACGGAATCGTCCGGGGCAA
Organism: Terriglobia bacterium; assembly: GCA_965218085.1. Taxonomy (GTDB): domain Bacteria; phylum Acidobacteriota; class Terriglobia; order 20CM-2-55-15; family 20CM-2-55-15. Next base: position 4,499,819 of record CBDCKF010000002.1, read on the forward strand.
TTGAAGAAATCTTCAGCGACATGAGTACCGACCGGATGAATGCTTCGAGAAAAGTTCGACGGTACCTGGATGATGGCGGTGACGTGCGGGGACTGATGAACGCTGCCAGACGTTTGATCTTTTTGAAGGGGCGGAACGCCCACGATTACAAATTCAGCGCTGCGGTTCTGGAGGATTACTTTAAGGTCAGCCCTCGATGGCGTAACCCGTTTCTGGCGACAAGCGCTTTCTATCTCAAGGGTAGCGGCGACCCGGACAATTCGTTGGTCGAACGGACGCGTGCCGCCTTGGGGTCGTGAGTTCCCGGTTCAAGGTCAAGGGTTAGCAGCCCGTGGCAGAAGTCTCAAGGGCCGCGCTCAGGGGTCTTCGGGTTGCAGGCGCGAAGTGAGGAGCGGAGCGATGTCTTACCATCGTGACCGACGAGGGACAAAGCCTGTGGCCCGAACCCCCCTGCGCCCGAAGGGTTACGGCGAAACGGGGCCGTCTTCGTTGTCGCCGACTCCTCCCAATGAATGCGCATTGTCTCGTCGTCGTGACGTCTGGTCGTCGCCAAGTCGCCTCCTGGAATCCAGCCCCGTTTGGCCGTAACGCGGCCCTCGAGACTTCTGCCACGGGCTGTTAGGGACGGGCGCGGAGTTTTTCACCCCACAGACGCATGGTTGATTTTCTGGGCTGGCGAACCTGACAAGTGAAGGCGAAGGGGGTTTACCCACCGCGCAGGTCACCTCCGGTTCCGATAACATACTAATCGACCGCTCGAACGGGAAGTCCACATCATTGATTTCGGGTCTCGGTATCCAGAGAATCCGTCTCTAAGAAGGACGGATTCTCCTCAACTTGTCAGTTCCTGTACTTGAATCGTGATTCTCACCGTCACTCGGATGTCTGGCCGGTCCACTGTGCCCTCAAGGCCTCACGGTCGACCACATCGCCGCGGAGATAGACGGCGTCGATCAGCCGCGTATTGGTGATATCGTCGAGGGGATTGGCGTCCAGCACGATGAAATCCGCGCTCTTGCCCGCGTCGACGGTGCCGACGTCAGCCAGTTGCAGGAAATCCGCCGCATTGCTGGTCGCGGCCATGATCACTTCGGCCGGTGTCATCCCCGCCGCCACCATGTCCACCATTTCAACATGCGCCCTCCATGCGGGGCTGCCGTCGGTGCCGAGGGCTATCCGTACGCCCTCTGCGTTGAGTCGGGCCAGATTTCGGGCCTGGATTCCGAAGGTCTCTTGAGCCTCGGGCCGGTCCGTGGCCCCCGCCTGAAGCCGCTCGACCTCCTCTGCCGGCAGCGTTTCACTCAACCAGCTCATGTCCACCGCCACGCCTCGATCCGCAAGGTTCGGCACAAGCACAAAATTCGGGCGCTCCCGGATCAGCTCGACAAATTCATCGTCGACGTCCCGGTCTCGAACCGAGTGAGCAAACGCGTCCAGACCCGCCCGCAGGAGACCCTTCGCATCCTCGAGCGCAAAAATATGCGCTGTGGTACGGAGGTTGTGACTGTGAGCCTCGTCGATGATGGCGCCGTAGAGCGCCGGGCCCAGCTTCTCGTACTCGCCGTTCCGATCGTCCACCCAGAGCTTGACCAGATCGACCCTCTTCTCGGCCAGTTCCCTGACAGCCGTCCGGGCCTCGCCTTCGCTTGTAACCCAGTACGCCTCCTCTGTGCGTCCCGGCTCGGGCGCCGTAATCCCAAATCCTGCGGTGAGGGATCGCGCGGCGTTGGGAATCGTTTCTTGCCGCACCTCGAACGCCAGATCGCCGACATCGTGGCCGAGGCTCATCGCCACGCCAATGCCGTAGTACGCCATCCGTTGCAGCTGATCGACGAGATCCTCTCGATTGTTCGCCAGGTGCTTGTGCGTGTCGATAATCGCCGGCATTACAGTCTTGCCGATCAAATCCACACGCTCCGCCCCGGCCGGAATGTCGAGCTGTCCGCTCGGGCCGACCGCGGTAAACTGACCGTTCTGAACTCCGAATGCGGCATCCTCGATCGCCTCCCTGCCGTCCCCGAGAATGAGCCGTGCCCCCTCGAAGACTGTAACGGGATCCGGGACCGGTGTCTCGGGCGCAGGCGCCGTTGAACATGCTGTTGCCAAAAAGAGCGTGATCGAAATTAGAAGCGAAATGACTGTCACATGGCGCATAAGAACCTCCTGGCTGAAACTGGAATTGCCAATTGCCGGCAACGCTTCCCCATGCTCGTAAGTTCCGGATCAATGTGGCACGAACGGCAAACGCATGGACCGTGACGGCGCAGGATGGGCAGCTTCACGTGAGGGCAAAACGCTCCCCAGGGACTCAAGCGGCATCGCATTGGCAAAGACAAACCGGGTTTGCACGGTTTCGTCCCGAATGGTATCAGGACACCACGACGAAGCATATGAGTATCGGTAAACAGCCGCGGTAGGGTGAAATCACGCTGCCTGACGGCGTTTTCGGCTCGCACCATCGGTTCAAATCGATTGATTCCTGCTCTCGGCTCGAGGAGGACGTAGAAATCGTCATTCAGAACAAGAGATGGAGGGAGTCACACATCCTCAGAGGGTTGGCGGAACAGGAGACTGGAATATACTAAATCTTCTCGACGCCGCCCGTGCACGAAAAACGGAGAGTCATGATTCGAAGCGATTGTCTGAACGCTGAGGCAAGTTCTATAACGACATTGAACGCCTGACGTACGTGATGACCCAGGGACTCGACTTCACGGACTTCTCTGATGCGCAGAACACCAATCAGGACGATGTCGGCCCGACAATGCCGTTGAACGACATCGACGAGTCGGGTAATCTCAGGACACGCACAACGGCTCAAACAGCAATTCAGATTAGGAGTCCCCGATGCAAATTCGCTACCTGAGTTTCATAGTGGTTTTGGCCGGGACGTGTTTCGGCCAGGTAACCGTCACAGACATCTTCGCGGCTCAACGTCCTGTAATCGACCCAATAGGGAACCTGCCACGAGAATATTTTGTCGAAGTGCCTTACGGCACATACTATGACGCGCGAGATTTCTCGGGAATCTGGTTTCTGGTTGGCGGCGACTGGAGTCATGGCCCCGAACGCTCAAACCCTCCCCTGACCGCGGAAGGCCTGGCGCTGATGAAGACCCATCGCCCCACGCGCAGCTACACGCCGGAAATTACCGAAGCCGTCGCCAGCTACGAGGAAACAAACTATCCCGCAGCAACGTGTAATCCGAAAGGCTTTCCGGCGATCGTCGCCGATCTCAACCATGATCATCACGAAGTGATCACGCTCCCGGACCGGATTCACCAGATCTGGCAAGAGGAACGCATGCTGCGCGAGATCTGGATGGACGGGCGGGAACTGCCTTCGGGAGACAATCTGGCGAACATTGGCCCGTCGTGGATGGGCCTGTCTGTGGGCAAATGGGACAGAAACACTCTTGTCGTCGAGACTATCGCACTCGACGACAGAGCCTGGCTCGATGCCTATGGTTTTCCAAAGAGTGATGAGGCCCGCTTTATCGAGCGATACACACGCACCGACGAGAGGACGCTGGAACTTGAAATAACAATGTACGACCCGAAGTACTACACCGCACCCTGGACGTCCGACATAAAGGTCTGGAAAAAAGAAGCGCGTGACGCCCGTCCGGTGAACAACTTCGGATGGCACGGATTGTTTTCGGGACTCAACGATCTGCTCTGCGCGCCGCTGAATCAGTTCGGAGGAGTCGGCGGAGATTGAATTTCAGCCCTCTTGCTGAGGCCGGAAAATTCATCGCCACCTGCTTGCTTCGAGTGCGGGCATGTCGCAGCGTGTCGGTAGCGAAATAACAACAATGTGTCGCGAGAACCGTTGGAATTTCGACTCTTCTTATCTCGGGGATTCTAACCAGCCCGGTCGCTTCCGATCGGGCTCGATGTGCGGCTGCGCGTGGCTCTGAACTACCAGGCCTCTACGGACAAACCCAGCACTTCGTCGAAATGAGCGTCACGTGACACAAGGGTGAGACCATGTTGGCGAGTAACTGCCGCGATCCATATATCGTTCTCCGGCAGATGGCGTCCTTTCGTACTCAGTTGACTCTTCAAGTCACCGTAATGCTGCGCCGTATCCAGATCACAGGCCAAGACGATGTTAGCCGCAGCAAACTCATCGACCTTGGCCAAATTGGACTCGACGTGCCGAGACTTGCAGGCGCCGAAGTACAACTCGCCCAGAACGATACTCGGAAGAAAGACTTCACCGGCCAACTCGAGGCGTTGGTACACCTGAGGATCCCTGGCGAAAATGGCAATAACAATATTGGTATCGAGGAGGTATCTACCACTCATCGACGTCGATGGTCTCACAGCCTTCGTCAATCGCCGTCTGCATTTCTCTCAAATCTTCCTGCCCAATTAGTCCACCGAATTCCGTTAAAGCTGTTCCTGGCAAACCACGGCCCTTCTCGTCAGCAAATTTGCGGGCAAGTTCCAACAACTGGCGCTTCTGGTCAGGCCGCAAGTGCTTAAGTTGCTCGAGAATCTGCTTTTCGACGACGCGCATCCGTTACGTCCTCCTCGACCGCTCAGCGGAATCGCTTCTTCAGCTAGGATACCCCAACGGTGATAGACCGCCAACGTTCCAGTGGCTCAAGGGATGCGGTGACAGCGGCCTGATCTCGGACTAACTCGCCCTGACGCTGACCCGAACAGGGTTAAATTGACCGTACCGATAAATCCCTCGCGGCTGAACTGGCGGGGCCAATTGTCATCTGATCCCTTCCGGCGTTTCGCCTCGGCGAAGCCGGTGTAGATAGATTTGTAGCTGCTGGAATCCCCACGCTTCCAAACCGTCCCACACGAAACCACGCGAAACCAACAACACCTTTGATTTCAATCAGATCGAAAGTCGCCTATTTTGAGGAAGATGCGAAAAATGCCGTGATCGGCTTTGGGAGCAGGAGGCCGGGAGTTCGAATCTCCCCGCCCCGACTTTTCGAATCAACGAGATACAAGGAATACGGCATGCCGCAGAATCCGACCTGTAAACGACTCTGTAGCTGTGGCTTTCCTCGCAGTTCCTCAAGCCTCAACAACAGCCAGCTGAATCCAGAGGGATTGCCTGTCTTTTAACCAGTAGGTTGAAGGATCGATTGCTTCAAGGTGCGTACTACATATTCTGTTCACGTCAACTCCGGTGTGTCCGTGAAAATCATCTAAGTCCAAACGTCTCAATGGGATTCGCCACAGATTAGCAATTCGCCATGCACAGCTTAGGAGCTTGGTCCTCGACGCCGCATGGAGCATCGCAAAGATGGACGGCTATCGGGGACTGACCGTCAGGAACATAGCGGCCAGAATGGGCTACGTGCCGGGCACGCTGTACAACGTGTTCGAAAACGTGGATGACCTGGTGCTGCAGCTTTTGGGTAACACACTGGATAGGCTGCACGGGCTGCTGTCTGAATTGGCAACGAACACTGGCGGTCTGGAAGCCAGACTGAAATCAGTGGCCCGCAGCTACATTGCGTTCGTTTGGAAGCATCCAAAGCTCTGGAACGTCATGTTCGAGCACCACTTGCCCGAAGGCCAGCTGGTTCCGGACTGGTATCACGAGAAGGCATACAGGCTGCTTCAGCTGGTCGAGCAGGTCATCGCACCGCTCTTCCCCTCTGGTCGCAAGAAGAATCTACTTCATCACGCACACATCCTGTGGGCCGGGGTTCACGGAATCTGCGCAGTGCAGCTTACCGACAAGGTTGTGATGAAAGGGGAGTCGGCCGAGGCGATGGCGGATTCGCTGATATCAAACTATCTCAGGGGACTGAGGGAGAGGTCAGGGATTCTGGACAGAATGATCGTCGACGCAAGAAGAAACAAACATCCGCCACGGTCAAGAGAACATGAAACAGTACCGTCAAGTTAAGGAGAATGCGTCCATAAGAGGAGCTCACCTTGGTTCTTGATCTAGTTGCCTGTCCCTACCAACGGCATAAGGTGAAAAGTGCGCAATTCTCTCCTACCTTCCATTCGCCAAGAATGACAGGATCTTTCTGCGCTTCTTCAGGAAAATCCTCGCAGAGCCAGTATCGCTGGAACGGGAACTGCTGCTTCTTGCAATACTGAAGTGCATACTGAGCCAGGTAAGGGATCTTAGAAAAGTGGTCTCGCTCCCTGTACCGTTGCAAGTACCATCTGGTATCGCCTCTTCGGAACGTAGCACTGGTCTGATTGCTAGGAAGAGGTGTTTTGGGAATTGCAAAAACAGAAGTGTCAGAAAAACGGTTGATAGCCAGATCCTGGAGAATCTGCTGATCGAGATGTGTTTCGGTCACATCCAGGAACGTGGTTCTCTCGAGGTTCTGGAACTCAGTTCTGAATTCTTCAGGGCTCTCGGCCATCACGGCTGACCTGGCGATCTGAATAGCCTCAATCTTGCGTTTTCCTCCATGTTGGCTCCAGTAAGTACCGAAACCCTCTTCGAGGGTTTCTTGCTCATCTCTCGGTTCAAAAACTTCCCGAGGAAAGCCAAAACCTTCTAACCACTCTGCACCGACCGTAAACTTGTCCCTCCCTGATGTTCTTACCAGTGTTTGTTCCATGACTTTTTCTCCTTTACTGAAAGCTCCTGATAATCATCAAAGCAACAATCCACAGAGCTAAACCCAAGCAAGAAAGCACTACGAAGTGATTAGAAGTGGCCCCCAAAATTCGGACAGCGTTATAAGGTGGATTTTGCACAGATGAAAGGACCTTATGACAATGGCGAAACGACGGAATTTTTCAGCGGAGTTCAAAGCGAAGGTGGCGCTGGCGGCAATGAGGGGCGACGGCACGGTGGCGGAGCTTGCAGCCCGTTACCAGGTGCACCCGAACATGATCGCAAAGTGGAAGCGCGAGGCTCTGGATGGGGTGAAGGAAACGTTCCAACGGGGTAAGAGCCCAAGGGACCGAAACCGCGAGGACGAGATTCAGAGGCTACAGGCCAAGATCGGGGAACTGGTGGTGGAGCGGGATTTTTTGGCCAAAGCCTTCGATCGATGAGCGTGGATCGGAGGCGACGGATGGTCAAACACCGGCACCAGAAGTTGAGCGTGGCGCGACAGTGCGCATTGATCGGCATCAGCCGGTCGAGTTGGTACTACCGGCCACGGGGTGAGAGTGAACGGAATCTGGCTCTGATGCGTGTCATCGACCGACTGTACCTGGAAATGCCCTGGTACGGATCGCGTCAGATGACGCGCGAGCTACGCCGCGCTGGGCATCGAGTGGGCCGGAAGCGAGTGCGTCGCCTGATGCGACTGATGGGTCTGCGATCGGTCGCGCCACGACCGTTTACATCCCGACAGGCTCCGGGTCAGGTCGTGTACCCCTACCTACTGGGCGATATCCGCATCCGGCGGGTGAATCAAGCTTGGTGCGCCGACCTGAGCTATATCCCGATGGCACACGGATTCTTGTATGTGGTGGCGATCATGGACTGGCATTCCCGCAAGGTTCTGGCCTGGCGACTCTCAAACACGCAGGATACGGCGATGTGTGTCGAGGCTCTTGAAGAAGCCATCGAACGCTACGGCTGTCCGGAAATCTTCAACACCGATCAAGGCAGCCAGTTCACCAGCACCGCCTGGACCGATGTTCTAAAGCATCACAACGTTCGGATCTCGATGGACGGCAAAGGCCAGTGGATGGACAACGTGTTCATCGAGCGTCTCTGGCGCTCACTGAAATACGAATGCGTCTACCTGAACGCCTTCGAGGATTTCAAAGATGCGGATATTCATATACGGGATTGGATGGAGTACTACAATGACCGTCGGCCCCATTCCGCCCTCGGCGATCTCACCCCGGGCGAGGTCTACGACGGAATCACAACGGTACCTTCGGCAGCATGATTAACCGTGGAATCCACCTTAAAATGGCTGCCAAGCTGTCCAACCGATGGGGTCCACTTCTATTTGCGGTAGTGTCATCAAACTTCGGCAGAGCAAAACTGGGGCGCTGGTCCATGAATAAACCAACCCCTCCTCTGATAAGACAAAGAGAGAGGTACACAAGAAAACCACTGATGACTATGCCCATCCCTAAAGCACAAAATGGGGCTTCCAGGAGGGATATGAGCCGTTCACCTCCACTGTCATCAAGCTCGCCTCGGTAAGTTGAGAAGTCTCTCCCAATGCGAGCATCTTCTTCTTTCAGACCCTGATAGAGATAATCAAATTCCGGTTTGGGGTTTTCCTCCCACCAGTGCTTCCTGCTCATTAGCCTCCTTTTGATAAATCCGTTCATCCTCTTAATCGCTACAGACAAAGACGACAAGAAGTGTTGAACGAACCGTGTGTTAGAAAAATTTCAGGAAACATGCCCAGTGGCCGGGCGCTAATGTCGCGGGATTGAGAGCCGGGTCCGAATGCGCTTCCCTTGGGACACTCTCATCACAGGGGTACGGGCTTCGTGGAAGACGGTAACTTATTAGTCAACGTCGTAAGCTTCCCTATTTGAGTGACAGGTCATAAGTGGATCTTTCTGGCATATTAGGATCCAGGAGTTCCCATGAAAAAGTCCCGATTCACGGAGACGCAGATCGTTTCGATTTTGAAGGAGGCTGACAGCGGACGTCCGGTGAAGGAGATATGCCGGAAACACGGGATCAGCGATGCGGCCTACTACACGTGGAAAACGAAGTACGGCGGCATGAGTGCGGCTGATCTGAAGCGGCGCAAAGAGACTGAAGCGGAGTTGAGCCAACTGAAGCGCATGTACGCGGATCTGGCCTTGGAGAACAGAGCGCTGAAGGACCTGATCGAAAAAAACTCTAGGGCCGTCCGAGAAACGAGAAGCCGCACAGTTTTTCGCCAGAACGCACCGGCTATCAGTTCGACGAAGCTGTCAGTCGGTCGGCCTGTCCCGAGCGGCCTCGACCTGAATCCGAAACACAGGACCCATCATCTTTTCATTTGCTCTACTGACAAAGACGACAAGAAGTGCTGAACGAACCGCGGATCAGCCAAATATCGAGTCAAGTGCGGAGCGGACGAGCTCTAATGTCGCGGGATTGGCCGACGGGTTCGAGTGGAGATCCACTGGGAAGCTCTTATCACGCCGCAACGGGCTTCGTGGAGCGCGGGAACACGTACTTAATAGCCAACGTCAGCAATACTGCCGCCAGCACCAGCACGACGACGATCCACAGTTCCGTGGGCATCAGCGGCGCGTATGCCCTCTGGACGAGGACGACGAACTCCGAATCGGCGACGGGATCGAAACTCGCAACCCAGCGGCCGCCGTATTCGCGGGCGTCCTCGTCATCCAACAGTGCGACCGGATCCTCGTACTGCCCGGTGGATCCGGATTCCAGGGCGGCCAAATATCCCTCCGGAAACCATACGGGCTCAATTCCCCGTTCGTAGCCCGGGTGCAGCAAGACAACGAAGTCTGACGCACCTTCCGGAGGTGTCCCGGTCTCTCCGGGCACCACGAAAGAGTCCCTACGGGCGAGAAGCGCCGTGACAAATCCTTGGCCCTCTATTCCGGGCAGGCCCATCTGCCGACTGGTCGTGACCGTCGCCACAACAACACCAACGTTCTCTCCGTCGTGCCGCACCCATGCAGAGATTCCGAACTTATACAGCTCGTCGGAAAGAGCTTTAAACACCTGCGAGATGTAGGTGCCGTCCTCATCTGCTGCATCGCTCAATCCCCTAACGTAGTCGCGGCCGCCAAAATCGACACCTTCCGTGTCTGGCGACATCTCCGGCCAACGCGCCACGATCGCCCCGTTACGCCGGTCAATAACGAACCAGCTTTCGAAGGGAGACGACCCGTTCAGATCGACACGACTGTTACCGGTTTCTAACATGAATGCCTGCAGGTTCGGCTGGTCCTGTTGCACCAGAAGTGCTCCAACTTGTGGGTTCCCGGCAGCTGACGCAACAGCCTAGCTGAGCTGTTGGAGTCGGATCTCGAGTGTCTCAGCCTGTTGTCGGACCATCGTCGCCTGGGTCCGGCGGGGTTCGCCAAGGCGGTCCGTTACGTTCAGCCCGACCAACGTCAACAGGGCCAGCAGAACCGTAGCAAGGCCAACTCCGACGGGGTTTCTCCGGCACCAGAGCAGAAGGCGATCCAGCGGATTCGGAGGCCTGGCCTCAGTCGGCAGGTTCGCTAACCAGCGATCGAGATCCTTCGCCAAACCCTCGGCAGATCGGTAGCGGTTTCGTCGTTTCTTCTCGAGACACTTCAGGCATATTGCTTCCAATGTGGGGTTGACTCCCGGATTCAAATCTCGCGGACGTCTCGGTTTCTGGACCGGATCGGAGACGAGCTGCAAGGTTTCCTCAAGCGTTTCTCCCCGAAAGGGCGCCTCACCGGTTTGCAAAGCGTATAGGATGGTCCCGAGTCCATAAACGTCGCTCAACGTGGTCACGTCTTTTCCACTGGCCTGTTCAGGCGACATATAACTGGCAGTTCCCACAATCCTCCCATACGTGGTCATGTCCGGATCCGCGTCTGCCTCCCGCTCCCTCTGCAAGGTTTCAGCGTCAATCGGCTTTGCCAGTCCAAAGTCGCTGACATATGGACGGTCCGACTCAGCTTCATCGGTGTCCAACAAAATGTTCGACGGCTTCAAGTCGCGATGGAGTATTCGCCGTTGGTGGGCGTAATGAACCGCTCGCGATACGCTTACCATCAGCCTCGCGGCAGATCGTGGATCGTTGATGAATCGGTCCAGATGCGTCTCGAGATTCCCGCCGGAGATAAACTCCATGCTCAAGAAGGGACGTCCCCTGTAATCCTTGACGTCGAACACTCGCGCGACGTTGGGATGCTTGAGCTGCGCCATGCTCTGGGCTTCGAACCGGAAGCGCTGCGCTTCTGCGGCTGTGGCCAAGGCTTGGGACTTGCTGACCTTCAGAGCGACCCATGTCTTCAGCTCTTGATCGAAGGCCTTGTACACCACGGACTGCCCGCCCTCACCCAGTCGTTTAACCTCGGTGTACCGCTCGGACTCCGGCGGAGAATCGTAAACGCAGTCGAATCGCCCTTGAACTGCGTCTTCGTTCCGGAAGTGACTGCGGAGATCAGTCGCGACTTCCAAATGATCCCCAAGGTATCGTTCTCGCAGCAGGCCCAGTTGGATCGAATCGCTCCCAACGGCCTCGGCTTCGTCGATGTACCGGACCAGCACGTCGTCCACGTATTGGGTAACAACACGAGATTCGGAAAGCTTCTTCATGCGTCTATCTGGTTTTACAAAGGTGGTTGCTCTAACCGCTCCAGTTCCTCGCGCAATGCCTTCAGTCCTCGTCTCAACAGGCCCGCGACGCTCGCTTTAGTCCGATTCATGAATTCGGCGAGCTGCTCCTGCGACCAGTCTCCTAGATGCCGGAGCTCGACGGCGGTTCGCTGATCTTCAGGGAGAGTTTCTAGTGCCTTTGCCAGAAGCAACTGACGTTCGTGCCGGGCCACATGCTGACTCGGCGACGTCTGCTTCAACACAGGCATCCGGATCATTCGATCGTCGGACTTGTTTATCGTTTCCTGATACACCTGTTCCACTGCAGCGTCCCGTTTCTTCCGGAGGAAGTGGCGCTCCTTATCGATCAGCTCGTACTTCAGAATCTGTCGCAGCCAGCCCATAAATTCTTCCGGGGTTTCACCTATGAATTGTTTCCTGCGCTCATGGGCTTTCAGCATTACGTCCTGGACGAGATCCGATGCGTCAACCTTGATGCGCACCGGACCCGCGTTGGCCAACAGAACACGGGCCAGCCCCATGAGGTAGGGCCGGTAAGAATCCAGGGGGAGTTTAAGTGTAAGTTCGGTTGGCATTGCCAGCGACTCTGGGTACAGGGGGACAGTTCGTGGCCCAAGTGTACTCCAAACCAATCTTGAGCATCTACGAACCGAAAGGTGGCGGCCGCGCTCGCGGCCACCAGCTCTACACCGCGTCTATCGTGCACCGCGAGTTGCTCCCGTCGGGACCGAAAGATCCAGGCCCATCTGCTGGGCCACGATAAGTTGCATCATTTGAACGAAATCAGTCGATGTCTGGTCTGTATCGCCCGCTCCGCCGCCACCCATGACGAGTGTTGGAACCTGCCGCTGGGCGTAAGCACTCGCCCAGACCTGTTGCGCCTGTACATAGGCTTGCAGTTTTTCCTGCAACGCCCCGTCGGCCTGGAGGACAAGGCGCTTTCTTTCTGCTTCTCCCTGGCCAAGGAGAATCTCTTCCTGTTTCTTGGCGGCGGCGGCCTGTCTGTCGAGCTCCGCGACTTCGAGCCGCTGCTGTGCTTCCACCATGGCCCTGGATTTTTCAAACTCCGCGACCTCCAGTCGTTCCCGAGCCTGGACCACCGCTCGAATTTTCATCTGCTCTTCTTCGTACCGCTCGCGCGCCACGTTCGCAATTCCTTCCGCCTCAACCATCAGAGCTTCCTGTTCGGCTTGCTGGGCCTTGGCCATCGCGGTCGCGACCGCCATGAGCGCGGTTTGCTGTGTGCTGATTTGTTCGCGCACCTTATCGGTGTAATCAAACAGCTTAACTTCGAAGTTGCCCAGAGTAAGCCCGAGCCCGTCCAGCGGATTCTGCTGATAGACAGGATCCCCGTTTTCCTGCTTCTTGATGATCTTGAAGGTCTTGGTGACCTCCTGTCCCGACACCGGATCTACAACCTTTCGCGTCTCTTCCTCGGTTTCATACAGCCCATTTTGGATTTGGTCCCAGGCCCAGAAGACATAATCCGCACGCCTCTCCGAATAGGACTCTCGTGCAGACATCAAGTTTGCAGTAACGCGAAGAGCGTTCCTGACAACGGGAAGGATGAGCTTCTGCTCCAGATCCCGATAGTCGGCATAACCGTACTTGGTCACCACGTCGATGGCTTGTTGCTCTGAACTGGGAAGGATGACTCGTAAGGTGCCTGACACGTCACAGAGAGACCCATCGTTGAACCTCACCTCGATGGATCGTGCCGTTCCTCCTCCGTCATCCTCGAAGACGAAGGTTTCTGCTTTTGGCCAGGTCACGACGTTGCTGAATAACTGAAGCCACATCCCCGGCATGAGCTTCGCGTCCATCTTGCCGGTAACGATCATCTGCCTTACCTGGTAGGAGTCCTGGTTGACGGTCTCCAGGATCCCGGCGCCGAGCAAGGCCAATACTCCCAGGATCGACCCTACGACAGCGAAGTTTTTCGCCGATAGGATTAACGAAGCCGTCGATTTTATCTGGGAGATAAGACGGATACCTTTCCAGGAAGCCCCCAGGCCGGCACGGATGGCTTTCTTGGCCTTTTCTGAAGTGTGTTCCTCTTGCGAATTCGATTTCGGTTCGTCGAGTAGACCCATAGTCAATTCCTCCTTTGTGTCATCGAACCGCGTTCCAGAATGGTTCGACAGAGTCATATATCTGCCTTCGAAGCCTAAGACGACAAACTGGAGAGAAGAGACCGCGGAAATCCCAGAACCCATATACGTCAGCAGCGGTAGCTTGAGATATTTTGCGGTTTGTTCCGCCCGGTTTGGCGTCTTGGTCACAGAGGGGAGGAACCGGATCATCCGGCGTGACAAGGATCACAGATCATCGGGCGTTTCTGAACAGTGTGGCGGACCGGAGGACAGTAGAAGGAAGGCCTGGATTTAGGAGACGCCAAGTAAGACCTGATGTAGACTCTGGGATCACGGATCCAAAAAGTCATGAACAACGACTCGAGTTCTGCCTCTGGCCGAGAACGCCTGGACCAGGTGCTCTCCAATTACATCGATGAGGCCGAGTCGGTGCAGCTTGATTCGCCGGAGCTGCGGACCCTAAGGGAAAGATACCTCGGGGATCATGCAGACCTTGCTTCCGAGCTCAAAGATCATTTCGAAAACGAGGACGCGCTTGGAGCGAAGCTCCATGGCCGTCGTCAGCTACCTGACCTCGGCAGATACTCAGAGATTACTTATATAGGTCGAGGAGCCATGGGGCTCGTATATCAGGCCAAGGACCAGAAGCTCGGACGCCAGGTAGCTCTTAAGCTGCTTCCCGAGGAGTTCACCCAGGACTCCGATCGCGTTTCCCGCTTCAAGCGGGAGGCTAAGTTGCTCGCGTCTCTCAACCATCCGAATATCGGTGCCATCTACGATCAAGAACAATCGAAGGGTACTCAGTTTCTTGTTCTGGAATTTGTCGAAGGCAATACGTTGGCGGACCGGCTACGACATGGAGCCATACCCGTTGAAGAATCGCTTCAACTCGCGCTCCAGATAGCTGAAGCTCTTGAGGCCGCCCATGAACAGGGTGTCGTTCACCGCGATCTCAAGCCCGCTAACATCAAGGTTAGGCCTGATGGCAACGTGAAGGTATTGGACTTCGGGCTGGCCAAGACGTTCGCTGGGGACGGCGTAGATTCCGGTTTGTCCGACGCTGACACCACCTCCAGCTCACTCGCGACGGAACCAGGAGCCATCCTGGGCACTGCGGCATATATGTCTCCAGAACAGGCTCGGGGTCGGAGGGTGGACAAGCGCACCGACGTGTGGGCATTCGGCTGCGTGCTCTATGAGATGTTAACCGGACGTAGTGCGTTTCCCGAAAGTGACGTAACAGACGTTCTGGCGGCGGTGTTACGCGAGGAACCGGACTGGAGCGTGTTGCCTGCGAATTTACATCCGAGACTTGGCGAGTTGCTGGAGCGTTGTCTACGGAAAGACGCGCAAAACAGATGGCAAGACATTGGGGATGTGCGGGTAGACATTCAGACAGTGCTCGCCGATCCGAACGGTGTCTTTGCCCTACCGTTTGCAAGAGGCGAACCTCGGATGGAGTTACGGCGACTGCTTCCTTGGGTTGTGGGATTCGGGCTCACCAGCGTAATGATCGGTCTAGCCGTTTGGCAACTCTGGCCGACACCGCTGCTTCCGGTCACACGGTTTGCGGTTGACTTGGTAAGGCCATTGACCACCCGCGATACCATCGCCTTGTCGTCGAACGGCCGGGAGCTTGTATACCCAGCCAACGGTCAGCTCTACCGGCGAAGGATGAATGAGCTGGTGTCCACACCGATTCCTGGAACCGAACAGGCGTTGTTTCCGTTCTTTTCACCCAACAGCCAGTCGGTTGGGTTCTTTACCCCAACCCAACTCAAGACAGTAGCCCTAGCAGGAGGCGTGCCCCGGGTTGTGGCAGACGTCGTTCAAGGGATGGCCGGCACATGGGGAGAGGATGACAACATTTTCTTCGGCCGGATCGGACCCAGCGACCTGTTTCAGGTGGCCGCGACAGGTGGCGAGATCGAGACGTTCGCGGAACTGGCTGACCACTCAGACCTCGAATATCCTGAAGTCCTTCCTGGCGGAAAGTGGATGCTCTTTACGGACCTCGTCACTGGCACAAACTGGGACGAAGCCCGACTTGTTGCGCAGTCGTTAGAAACCGGTGAGCGGAAGCTTGTCCTCGAGCGCGGGCGTGTTCCACGGTATGCCTCGTCCGGGCATCTGGTCTACTACCGAGATGGAGGGTTGTTCGCCGTCGAGTTCGATGCTGACCGGGTGGAGGTCATTGGCTCTCCCGTACCGGTGATCGAGAATGTGTTCATGTTTGATGACTTCCCGCAGTTTGCGTTCGGCGATGATGGAACGCTGGTGTTCGTTCCTGTCGTGGAAGAGGTTGAACTGGTTCTCGCCGATCGCAGTGGTAGGCTTGAAACGCTTTCCGGTCCGGGCCGCTACCGCTATCCAAGGTTCTCGCCAGATGGGACTCGTCTTGCCGTTCAACTCGACGAAGACAACGGTGCAAACATCTTTGTTTATGACATTCCGCGCCGTCGATTCACGCAACTGACGTTTGAAAGTAGCGAGGTGCCATTGTGGACTCCAGACGGGACACAAGTCACCGTTCTGAGAGGGGATTCTTTATGGAACATTCCCTCCGAACGTCGCGGCGAACCTGAACTCGTCAGCACTGCCAGCGAAGAATTCGGTATTGCTGGGCCATATTCCTGGTCCCCAGATGGATGTGTGCTTTTCTGGAATGGCAGCGGTGGTGTGACCGAGCTTTCGGTATGTTCTGATGGCGGCATACAACACAATGCCTTGTTGACGGAGCTGTACAGCGAGAGAGATGCCGCTTTCTCGCCGGACGGGAAGAGGTTCGCCTATTCGACGAATGAAACTGGTGAATTCGAGGTCTATGTCCAGGATTACCCGATCAGCTCGAGTTCCAAATGGAAAATTACCGAAGGAGGCGCCAACTTTCCTGTGTGGGCTCGATACGGAAACGAGTTGTTCTTCCTCAATGATGGCCAACTTTGGGCAGTTGAGACCATAAGCGAACCCACATTCGACTGGGAAACTCCGGTCCCACTGTTTCCGGTACGTTGGGTGTTAAACGCGGGACCGTTCGTGAATTACGACGTACGGCCTGATGGCCAGCAATTTGTTGCCCTCTTGCCCGCAGGGAACCGAAGCACCGAAGGCCGCACGCAGAAAGTCAACGTCATCTTGAACTGGTTTGAAGAGCTAAAGGCGTCTGTGTGGGTTCGATGATCGGCAAAACACTTTCAAAATCATATTGGATCGCGTCATGAACAAATCATTGAAGCCGAGTTGGTTCTTCGCCTTCGCCGTATCAGCGATCGGCATGTTCCTGATAGTGACCGATGCGGCCGCCTGCGAGCAGGTGAGAGCTGCGCTCGACATCGGATCAACCACCACGAAGATGGTCGTCGCGCGCATCGATTACTGTGAGGACCGCGTTGTTCAAGTCCTGGCCCCGGCTCCTGGCGCGAAGCTCGAGCATAAGGTCGAATATGCAAAGGGCACAGTGGATGCTGAGGACGGGAGAAAGGTCTTCAAGGACGACGTCATTCTCCAGGGTCTGGCTGCCATCCAGGATCTAGAAGCAGTGGCGCTTGAGCACGGAGCCGAGGCCTTTTCCGCCGTCGCGACCTCGGCCTTCCGGGTGGTGGATAGGCTTCATGCACAGAATGTCCTTGAACGGATCCGGCGACAAACAGGATTTCGAGTCGATCTGATTTCACAGGAAGAAGAAGCGCGGCTCGGTTTCTTCGCTGCCGCGCTCAAGGTCGGCCTCGCTAGAGAGCGCCTCGTCGTGTGGGACATCGGTGGCGGCAGCATGCAGATGTCCTATTGGGACCAGAGGGCGAGTTCGGTCGTGAGCTACTTGGGTACGTTCGCAAACGAGGCGATGCATCGGTTCCTCATCGAGGTGGTCCAAGGGCAAAACTACCGCGAGACTACATCGCCGAACCCAATATTGAAACTCGATAGTGAGGTCGATCGGGTCAATGAATTTTCACAGGCAATCCGGAAGGCACAGATCGAATCGGGCGGAGGCATCCCACCCGGCCTTCGCGAAAGGTTGCGTGCACTCCAAAACGAAGTCATCGGCATCGGAGGGGTCCATTATTTCAGCAACTGTGAGCTCATGGTGCGCTTTTCTGAAGACGGCTGTTCGTTCACCCACGAAGAGCTACGGGGCCAGGCGCGCCGCCATGCACACCTCACTGATCGCGAGCTCGTTGAGGCCGGGCTTTCTGCGAGCATTGAGTTCGCCCCGTTTGGCATCTCGGGAGCGGCACTGACCGTAGGTGTCATGAACGCCGTCAACATCGAACAAGTCCGCACCATCGAGGTTGACATGTCAGACGGGATCCTCGTCGACCCGGATTTCTGGGATGTTGATGGACGTGAGTAGACTTGGGGGTGCCTTGACGGCTTCCTATTAGTGAGCCGATTTTGACCATCAAGGAGCGACAACAGAAAGTCGAACAAGGGCAGCAAATCGTCGGCGGACTATTAGACTCTATGATTCGCATCACCAAATTCCACTCAATTCGGACAACCTATTGAAACAGCGAGTCTTGTTACGTTCAGGTCCCGGACTGCAAAATCAGTCGCGGCTGACCTGCAAGTGGCTAATCGTCCTCTGATCCGTACCGGTTTTTCGCCTCCGCGAAGCCAGTGTAGATAGATTTGTAGCTGCTGGAATCCTCACGATTCCAAACCGTTCCAAACGAAACCGCGCGAAACCAACCACACCTTTTGTTTTCAATATGATCGCAAGTCGACTATTTTGAATAAGATGCGAAAAACGCTGGAATCCGCTTTGGGAGCAGGAGGCCGGGAGTTCGAATCCCCCGCCCAACATTTCCTCGAAACAATTTACGAGACGCCACTGTCGCAGTATGAGCGACCCGGGTTCAAACGGCATCAACGGGTCCGGACGATGTTACGTTGGCACTTCCCTACCGGCTCACCACTTCGAAATCACTACGCGCTTGTCGGTAAAAAATTGAACAGCGTCCTGGCCTTGAGCCTTGAGGTCACCATAGAAGGAACCTCTTGATCCACCGAAGGGGAAAAAGGCCATGGGACCGACGACCCCGATGTTGATGCCAATCATGCTTATTCCAGCACGGTAGCGAAACTCCCGAGCGATACTCCCGCTTGCAGTGAAGACAGACACGGCATTGCCGTAGTGGTTTTGGTGGATAACGGCCAAGGCATCATCCAGGCTGGGGGCATGGCTCAGGCTGGCAACCGGCCCGAAGATCTCCTCTCTGCCCATGACCATAGCGGGTTTCACGTTCTCGAAGACCGTCGGCCCGACCCAGTAGCCGGACGGGCGCGAAGCCACGGATCGGTTCCGGCCATCAAGCACCGCGGGGCCGCCTTCGGCGGCCCCGCGGTCGATGAACTGCTCAACCTTGTCACGATGTCGGGCGGAGATTAACGGTCCCATATCGCTGTCCTGCCGAAGCCCATCACCGAGTTTCAACGACGCCGCGCCATCGAGAACGCGCTCGCGTATCGGCTCGTACGCTTCCCCGACTCCGACGACGACGCTCCCGGCAAGACAACGCTGTCCGGTGGAGCCGTACACGGACGAAATCACCGCCGCCGCTGTCTGGTCGAAGTCCGCATCGGGAAAGACGACGATGTGATTTTTTGCCCCTCCGAGCGCCTGCACGCGTTTTCCCGCCGCCGCCTTCCGGTAAACGCTCTTGGCGACCGGGCTCGATCCGACGAAAGAAACACCGACGATGTCGGGATGATCGATCAAAGCGTCCACCACCGTCCGATCGCCGTGGACGACGTTGAGCACGCCGGGCGGCAACCCGGCTTCGGTGGCAAGATCAACGATCTTCTGATGGGTGAGTGGGTCCTGTTCGCTCGGTTTGAGTACGACGGTGTTGCCAGTGGCCACGGCATAGGGCCAGAACCAGAGCGGTATCATCACCGGAAAATTGTACGGCGTGATTACGGCAAAAACCCCCAGGGGCTGGCGAATCGTTTCGCAGTCTATGCCGGCCGCCACGTCCTCCAGCGTTGTGCCCTGCATCAAGGTCGGAATACCGCAAGCATGTTCCACGTTCTCGATGCCTCTACGGATTTCTCCCTTGGATTCCCGGACGACCTTCCCGTGTTCGAGGGTCAGGCTCCGGCCGAGGTCTTCGAGATTTTCTTCCAGCAACATCTTGAGACGAAATAAAACGCGCACACGTTCCACGGGTGGCGTTTCGCGCCAACCCGCGAACGCCTTCCGAGCCGCTTCGACCGCCTTTTGGACTTCGGCCAAACCGCTGAGCGGCACTTGAGCAATCGTTTCGCTTGTGGCGGGGTTGTCTACCGGGAGAGTGTCGGCGCCCGACGCGTCGACCCATTTTCCCGCAATAAAATTCGGGATCGGTGCTCCGGTCATTTTCCCTCACCCTCCAAGGTCAAGCGGTCATCTACGCTGGGAGATGGGGCAGGTGAAAACGGCCCTCCCACAACACGGCGGACCTCGTCCAACTCGGCGTCCGCACCAGGGGGTGGCTCCGTAGCGAGACTGACTGCTATCGTGACGAGAAAGCCGGCCCCGAAGCCGGGGATCATCTCGTACAGGTCGTAGAATTGCTCTTTGAACATCAACACCCAGACCACGGTCGTGATAAAGCCTGCGATCATTCCCCAGACGGCACCCGCCTTGGTGGTACGCTTCCAGAACAACGAGCAGAGAACTACAGGTGTAAATGCCGACGCCAAACCCGACCAGGCGAACAGGACGAACCAGAAGATAGTTCGACTCTCCCCGAGCGCCGTCAACAACCCGCCCAGACCGATGATAATGGTCAGAGCTTTACCGAGCACAGAGAATTGAAGATCGGAAAGATCGGGTTTAAAAACCTGCTGGACGACGTCTCTGACCACAGCCGAGGAGGCCAGGATCAGGAGCGAGTCAACGGTCGACATGATGGCGGCAAGAACCACCACCAGTACGATTCCGGTCAGGATCGGCGGAAAGAGCGTGGTGGACATGACAGGAAGAACTGTTTCCGGATCCTCCAGACCCGGGAAGAGAAATCGCCCGGCTATCCCCGTCAGCACGGCGCCGATATCGAACACGATGATGCAAACAACGGCGATCGGCCCGCCTTTCAGAATGTGACCCCGGTCCCGGGCCGACATGAACCGGGTCAGCAGTTGTGGCGCTCCGAGGAAAGCCAGGCCGATTCCTGCGAATCCGACAGCACTCGCGACTCCAGCCACCGACAAGCCATAGCCACCCATCGGAGTCAGGAGGGTCGGATCGATCCGGGCGATGCCGACCATTAATTCGCGCCATCCTCCCGCCTGCCAGATACCGACAATCGGAAGTAGCAGTAGGCTGGCGAACATCAGCACGCCTTGCACAAGGTCGCTGTATGCAACCGCCTTGAACCCGCCGATTGAGGTGTAGAGGAGAATCACTATAGCGCCGATGACCACTCCCCCTTCGTAGCTCGTCCCCAGGAAGGAAGAGAAGGCCTTTCCCGATGCGGTGAGCTGCGCCGCAGTGTATGCGCCCACCATCGTAAAGATGATGACGGCGCTGACCACACGAATCCTGTGGCTGCGGTCGAGAAATCGTTCGCTCAGGTAGTCGGGAACCGTGATCGCGTCATAGCGATCCGTGAATGTCTTAAAGGGACGAGCCACCACGGACCAGGCGAGGGCCACGCCCATCACCTCACCGAAAACAATCCAGAGAGCGTGAAAGCCGACCACGTAGCCCATCCCGGTCAGGCCCAGCAGGAGCCAGGCGCTCTCGCCGGTCGTATTGGCCGAGAAAGCGATTACCCAGGATGGAAGAGCCTTATCGGCGAGATAGAACCCGGCCACCGACTTTGTATCCCGGCTTGCCCACCATCCGATTCCGATCAGGATCACAAAGTAGACGATTAGGACTCCGATCACTTCAGCTTCAGCCATCGTCGCCGTGTCCTCGCCTGCGGCCGGTGTCCTTACGTTCGGCCCTCGAGTGGATTCTGTAGTTGACGAAAACCAAGATCAGCCCCAGCAAGGTCGCCAGTGCCATCAGGATCCACGTGCCGAAGGGAAGGCCTGCGATCATCGTCTCCCGTCGTCCACTGCAGCACATGCGCGGGAAAGCCGTTCAAGCGCCTCGTCGATCTCGTCTGCCGAAATCAGCAATGACGGACCCAAGCGGACGACCTGCCCATGGAGACCGCCGAGGCCAACGAGGAGTCGCTCATCCTTGGTCCGGTGGAGCAACTCATTGGCCAAATCCGGGGCCGGCTCCTTCGTCGACGGATCCTTCACCAGTTCCAAGGCCTGCATCAGCCCCATGCCCCGGACTTCCCCGATCCACGGGTAATCAGTTGCTATCGTTTCCAGACCCTGGCGCAGCTGATCGCCCCTTTCCCGAGCACGGACGGGGACTTTCTCCGTCCTCATCACATCCATCACAGTCGCCATCGCGGCCATGCAAACAGGGTTTCCACCGAAGGTTGAAATGGTTTTACCCCGCCAACTACTGGCGATCGCATCCGTCGTTACCGTGGCCCCGACCGGCAGACCGCCTGCGATCCCTTTCGCCACGACCATGATGTCTGGAATCACTTCCCAATGCTCGATCCCGAACCAGTGATCCCCCGTGCGACCGCAGCCGGTCTGGACTTCGTCCGAGATGAAGAGCCCTCCGTAAGATCGGATCACTTCGGCCATTCGTTTGAAATACCCGTGCGGCGGGACAATGTAGCCACCCACGCCCAAGAGGGTCTCCGCGATAAAAGCGGCGGGCTCTCCATTCGTCGTTGTCTCGATGACCTCGATGAGGTCGTTGGCGTATATCTCGACCAACTCCCCATCGGACACATCACCGAAGGCGGCACGGTAGGGGTAGGGCGAAAGCGCATGGCTGATGCCCGCCACGTTGCTGGGCAAAGGCCTCCAGGGCGCCTGGGCCGTTAACGAAGTGGGTGTCCTGCCATGGTAAGCGTGCCGCAGGGCCACGATTTCAGTGCGACCCGTGTGCAATCGCGCAGCGATAAGCGCCGTCTCGATCGCTTCAGTTCCGCTGTTCGTGAAGAAGGTACGGTTGAGGTTCCCGGGGGTGATCGCGGCGAGACGCCGAGCCGCATCAATCTGCTTCTCGGTCACATACAAGTTCGAGACGTGTCCCAGTCGCGACACCTGATCCTGCACCGCCGACACCACATCAGGATGGCAGTGTCCCAGGGATGTCGTCAGGATGCCCGCAAAGAGGTCCAGGTATTCTTCGCCCCCTACGTCCTTCACCCAGCTCCCGGAACCTTCCTCGAGAGCGAGCGGCTCCTCGTACATGGGCTGCACGCAGTCAAAAAGATATTTCCGATGTTTCACGAACATTTCCGCAGCGCGACTCGCGAGGGTTGTCATCAAATGTTTCCAGGGTTCGAGTTTACTGTTGGGGCACCAGTGACCTGTACGACGTCATTGCATCAACGTCCTCCGGAACCAGAATGAGTCAAGCTCCGACGCTCTCACCAAGAAGAGAGCCCGATTGTATACAGATTTCTCTACGGTAGTGCGCAAAAAACCGCCTCAGGTTTAGGGCCCGGTTAAGCAGAACCCGCCGGCTTGGGGGACCGGCGGCTTTCGGAGCTGAGATGCAGTATCAACGGCTTAAATTCGGAGGAGAGACAGAAAGTCACCACACGGCGTAAGTTGTCGATGCTGACCGACAACCTTTTTGCCACCGGTCGTGGACCGACGTCCTATTCAAAGATCGACTTCGCGATCTTCGCGTGGATGCCTTTGGTCCCGTCCACAAGCTGCGTGACGGCGAGGTCCATGGCCAGAGAACAGAGGATGTAGGCGGTCCCTCGTTCCATTCCCTTTTCGGTAACCAGGAAGTCGATCATCTCGCGCGTGGCCATCTCCGCCGCCGTATCCAGGTCCGGGTGCAATCCCATCGTGATGAAGTGGGTGGGCGTTTCAGCCCGTGGCCGCGTGAGCGTGAGGTCCTTGTGCAGAATGATCCGGACCGTCCCGCGCAGCGAAGTCTCCAGGGCCGTCAGCGCGACTTCACCGTCGCCCTGTAAACCGTGGCCGTCGCCGAACGAGAGCAGGGCGCCGGGGACATGGACAGGCAGGTAAAGAGTCGACCCCGCGACGAGGTCCTTGTTGTCGAGGTTTCCCACGTGGTGGCCCGGCGGGTTGCTATTGATCCGGCCTAGAATCGGGTGCGGACCGACGCCGATCGAACCGAAAAACGGTGCCAGTTTGAGCGTGATGCCAGGAGCGAAGGCAACCGTGCCGGTTTCGGGATCGAAGCGAGTGAGTTTTAACCGCATGTAGGGGAAATCGTCCGGGAGCGTCCCCGCCCCCGGCAGAAAAGCACTGACACCGAAAGGATGGAGGAACTCGAAGCCCAGGATCTGCACCTCAAGCACATCTCCGGGCTCGGCTCCCTCGACGTAGATCGGGCCCGTCATCGGATGGGCACCCGGACCTCGATCCCTGATGGTTTCCTCGACCACTTTCAGCGCCTCAGGAATTTCATCTTCGAGGGCGCCGGCCAGTCGAAGCCGTTCCAGCCCCCCGGCCAGGAGGGTTTCCACACGAACGGTGTCGCCGGATGCGATCGTCAGAACCGGCTCTAGGCCGCCGTCGTAATAGCCCCAGTGAACCCGGTCCGGAGTAACGCCCAAGTCGTGGGTCCGTTGAAAAGCCCCTGCTGACGCGCTGGTCAACACTAAAGACGCTGCCAAAAACACGAGCCCGGAGATGTATCTCATTTCAATATCCATTCAGTTCCAATATCCATTCAGTTGATAGTTTTCCGTCCCAGGGATCTACCGACAAAGTGCAGTCGTCTCTGAGAAGACTGCTGGCAGATCCCTCTTCCATGCCGCCCTTTCCGAGAGGGGAGCGGATCTTGGATTGGCCGAGTTTGTCGCCGGATTCCATGATTAAGTGTGTTCCGAAACGAAGCGTGAAATTCTGGCAAGTCTAACGACATGGCAGGGTTATTGGCAAGGAAAGGGTTGAGCCCCTTATTTTGGCCCATTCTCGATTTCCGACAAGAGAATCTGTCAGGATTTGAGAATCGATTTCAACGGTAGACGGGGACGGACCGCCGGCTTATTGTCACCGGCACGAGTTCCTTCAGAATTTGAAACCACGAATCGTCCGCCGCGTGTAGCCATAATGACGAATAATATTGAATTGACCCGGTGGCGGGGTAATTGTGCCTTGTCGGCCCGGCCAATAGCCCCTGAAGCGAATGTGGAATCTGAGCCACCAAAGGGGCATCTAGGAGGATTTGCGATGTTAAACCGTTCTTGGCTTATTGCCGTTGCCGCAGCGATTGCCACCTTCGTCACCACGTCAGCGGCTGCGCAGGCGTTGACGATGGAACGAAAATTTTTGACCAATTATGCGGCCAGTCAGATCGTGGCCTCGTGCATGGCGATCGCGGCACGCGATAGCGCGAATATTGCCATCGCGGTAGTGGATCCCTACGGAAACCTGCTTGCCTTTCAAGCCGCCGAAGACACCACCGAAACCGGGAGCATGACAGCGCAACTGAAAGCCAAGACGGCGGCGCGCTGGCGACGGGCGACCGTAGAATTGTTCGACCGCGTCAACAATCAAGTCAACCGCGCGCCGGAATGGGTCGGCGATTTTCCGCAACCGGGCGGCTTTCCAATCTATGTCGAAGGCCAGATCGTCGGCGCCGTCGGCGCCGGCGGCGGTGTTGGCAGTGTCGACGATGAATGCGCCATCGCTGCCGTTCGGGCCGTGTTCGGCGATACGGCGAGTCTCGCCCGTCCGGAGTAGATACGCCTGCCGGGCCCGCTCGGTCCGGCTCGCATGAGACAAAACCTTCGCCGTTGGACATTCCTGCGGCAAGGTAGCGGCTTCCAGGAGTGCCCCCCGGCGCGGTCCTGTCAATGGACAGAATATGGACGGTAACGCTCATTCCGCCTCGGGGGCATCATCAATTTAATTGGATCGGGACGCCATTTGCGCGGAGCAGATGCTAGCAGCCCGTGGCAGAAGTCTCGAGGGCCGCGTTACGGCCAAACGGGGCCGGATTCTAGGAGACGACGACGAGACAATGCGCATTCATTGGGAGGAGTCGGCGACAACGAAGACGGCCCCGTTTCGCCGTAACCCTACGGGCGCAGGGGGGTTCGGGCTACAGGCTTTATCGCTCGTCGGTCACGATGTGAAGACGGCACCCGCAGCCTCGGTTTCAAACCTCGGTGCCCGCTCCTCACTTCGCGCCTGCAACCCGAAGACCCCTGCGCGCGGCCCTCGAGACCTCTGCCACGGGCTGCTAGGAATTTTGCTTGAGCAAGATCAGTGTCAACGCCCGAGAATCGATAATGTTAGACATTCAGAAACCCTAGAGTTTCAGCCAATTGTCATTGTCCGCGAAAGGGAATTGTCAGGATTCGACCCTCGTAAATTGGGGCACGAGCACCTGTTCCTTCAGTTCCCCAAAACCGTCCAGGACGACGTTGATTCCTGGGCGCTCGGCTTCTTCCATTTCGGCCCGCTCTTCCAAGAAGACCATGATATATTTTCGAGACTCAACAGGACAGCGCTCTGGCGCTCTAAGCCGCACCCACCGGGTGCAATAATCACCAGGGAGGACATCGACTATGGATCCGATCAGACGCAAAATACTGGCAGCGGGAGCGGCGGCGGCGGCGATGGCCGCAGCACCGCGCGCGTTCGCTCGGCAGACGGGGCAGGGGGGCGGTGGCTCCTTTTACGAAAGAGGCCCCGTTCGCATCCGCTATGAGGAGTTCGGTACCGGCTTTCCGTTGTTGATCATCCCCGGTGGGGGATTGAACTCGACGATGTCCGCCCTAGCCCGCCACCCCTTCAACCCGATCGAGGAGTTCAGTGGAGAGTACCGCTGCATCACGGCGGACCTGCGCAACGCGATTCCCGGCCAGTCCTCGGGCCCGCTCGAGGTCGACAGGCCGTGGGACTCATATACCGATGACCATATCGGTCTGATGGATCACCTGGGCATCGATAAGTTCATGGTGATAGGCTTCTGCGTCGGTGGCCCCCTCATCTGGAACCTGCTGGAGCGGGCGCCGGATCGTGTCGTCGCGGCGGTGTTGGCGCAGCCCGTCGGGTTCCGCGTGGAGGCGCCCGACCGCTTCTACGAGGGCAACATGAGCGGCTGGGGCTCCGAGATCGTCCAGCACCGGCCCGAGTTCACGGTGGAGATGGTTGACGCATTTCTGACCAAGATGTACCGCAACGTCGACTTCGTCATTACCGTGACACGCGATTTCGTCCGCAATTGCCAGACGCCCGTACTGATCCTGCCGGATGAGACCCCGGCCCATCCGTACGTGGTTGCCATGGAGGCCGCGATGCTCGCGCCACAGGCCGAAGTGAGCATGTTCCCGTGGAAGGAGCCTCCGGAGCGAATTCCCCTGGCGGTGCGCCAGATACGTTCCTTCCTCCGGGCGCATCGGCCTGCTTCTGCTTAGACGGCGGTGTCCATACGTGGGACGGACGATACCGTCAGCGGGCGCAGCGCCCCATTGGGCTTGGCGTCGGTGAAGTATTGCATCGACGGATTGAGATCACCGGATTTATCAGGAGTCGAGAATCATTTTCACGCTCGTCTACTGGACCGGCACCCGTTCCTTCAGTTCTTCAAACCAGTCGAGGACGATGTGGGTCTCGGTAGCAGCCGCCCCCAGGGGGAACCGTTGAACGACATCGACGAGTCGAGTAAGCTCAAGAGCACGAAAATCGAGCCGAATAAGAGTGCAGATTAGGAGTCCCAAATGAAAATTCGTTGCGTGAGTTTTGTGTTGCCTTTGGCAGCGCTGTATTTCGGCTCGATAGCCGTCACCGAAGTCGCCGCGGCTCAACGTCTGATACTCGACCCTTCAGGGAACTTACCGCGAGAATATTTTGTAGAAGCGCCCTACAACACCTTGTATGATGCGCGCGATTTCTCGGGCATCTGGTTCCGGGTTGGCGGCGCCGGGAGTCACGGCCCGGATGGCACGAACCCTCCCCTGACGCCGGAAGGCGAGGCGCGCATGGAGACGTATCTTCCGACCCGTCTTACCGCCGACCCCGCCGATTCCAACTATCCTTCCCTGACGTGTAATCCGAAAGGTTTTCCGGCGATCATGGTCGATCGCAACCATGATCATCACGAAGTGATCGTGCTCCCGGACCGGATTCTGCAGATCTGGCAAGAGGAACGAATGCTGCGCGAAATCTGGATGGACGGGCGGGAACTGCCTTCGGGAGACAATCTGGCGAACATCGGGGTGGCGTGGATGGGAATGTCGGTCGGCCACTGGGAAGGAAACACGCTTGTCGTTGAGACAATCGGTCTCGATGGCCGTGCCTGGCTCTCTGCCTCAGGTTATCCAAAGAGTGACGCGTCTCAGTTTACCGAGCGCTACACGCGGACTGAAGAAAACACGATCGAGCTTGAACTGATCCTGTACGACCCGTTGTATTACACCGAGCCCTGGGTTTCCGACATAAAGACCTGGAAAAAAGAAGCGCGCGACGCCCGTCCGGTAAACAATTTTGGCTGGTACGGATTGTTCTCGGGAATCAACGACCTGCTCTGCGCGCCGATGAATGGAGGGGGGCGCCCCTCCAACCCGTACGGCGGAGATTGAATTTCAGACCTTGATTCTTTTTCTCCAGTCCCCGTTCTCGTATTGAAGTCCTCCGCACCCGTTGGTTGGCCGCGTACTGTCGTCTCCAGCGGCCGATCACTTCCCGTGCGATCTGGTAAGACGGGATGCCTCACTGACCCGGAGTTCTCCACTCTCGATCTGGCTGACGCGTTTCCTCTTGAAGATGACGTCAGGGAGCCAGGGAACCGAGATACGCCGAAATCGCCACGATATCTTCGTCGTTCAGCTGGGCAACGGACCTCTCCATCAGCTCGGCATCGAGACCGTCTCTCTCTCCGTTCTTAAACAGATAAAGCTGGCGGGCGAGATAGATCGAATGGAGGCCGGCGAGCCGCGGCACGCTGGCCAGACCCCGGAGATCATCGCCGTGACAGATGGTGCACGCGATCGTCTGGCCCCCACCTCCGGTCCTCACCAGTTCTTCTCCACGGGCTATCGTGCCGCTAGGCACGTAGGCGATGAAACCGGACTTCGGGTCGCGGTTCCTGGCCCGCCCCGGCTCCTCGGGCAAGGTGATGATGCGGTTGCCGATAGGCTCGGTCGTTCCATCCGGGTGCGCGAAGCGCATACGGCCTTCGCCGACATAGGTCCTCGGCACGGTATCGGTTTCGACGACCCTGTTCCAGGGGGTGGGCCTCAAGCTTGAGAACCAGTCGGCGGCTTGCCGCATCTCCTCATCCGTCATGGCCTCCGCGATGGTGTTCATCCGGGAAAAGTCTTGCCTGACCCCGCTCCTGAAGTCCTCGAGCTGGCGAACGATGTATGAACTTGAAAGACCCGCGAGATCGGCGGATTCGGGATGGCCGAGTCCGCTCATCAGGTGGCAGGAGCCGCAAGCGAATGCCGCACCGTGCCCCCGGAGAATGATGTCCGGTTTGGGGGCGTTCTCGTCGGGGAACCAGTCGGGCGGATTGGACAAGTCCCCTATCTCTTCACGCGTATAGGTTCTCGCGCTACCGGGTGTCCGGACCGGTCCCGACTCCTCAGGACTGGTGGGACGGTCAGGTTCGGTGAGCTGGAATGCCCACGTCGGACCTCGGTCCACCTGAGGCTGGGCTCCGATAGTGAGGACCCAAACCGATCCCAGGACCAGGATGCACGCGATTCTTCTCATTAGAGCCTCCTTGAAAAGCACCGAACCGAAGTCGGCTGATCAAGCCATGAATGATGAGTCAGCGTCAAAGTTAACCCCAGATACGTGATTTGTAATCAAGAAAAGTGTCAGTGCCCGAGAAACGGGCATCAGCGGACAGTGAGAAACCGCTTCGTTTCAGCTGATCGTCGTTGTCTGTTAACAGCAATCGGAGAGTCACCTGGTCGTATAACCGCTTAGTCCGTATCTTGAAACCCAATGAAGCGAGAACTTCCAGCAGAATCCACCTTGGAGCATAGGCGACACTACGGGAACCGGTGCGCCATGAAACTCCGATTGAGTTGCGCACGATCATGTGTAGTATTATGTGTGGGGACTTACACATGGCTACGAATCTGGCTTTGGATCCAGACCTGCTCGAGAAAGCTTTGAGGGTGAGCGGGGAGGCGACAAAAAAGTCTGCCGTCACAAAGGCGCTGAAGGAGTTTATTGCCCGCCGGGAACAACCTCGGATCGTCGAGCTCTTCGGAAAGCTCGACTGGGATCCGAGCTACGACTACAAAGCTGCCCGTCAGAGGAAGTGAACATCCTGGTCGACACGAGCGTTTGGTCGTTGGCTTTGCGGCGTGATGCCCCTGAAAGTGATGCCGTCGCCAGCCTAAAGCAATGCATCGATCGTGGAGACCTGCTGTTCACGACAGGAATCATCGTCCAGGAATTGCTGCAGGGACTCCGCGGACCGAAGCAGCGTGAACGTCTGGTCAATCGTCTTTCAAGTTTTCCCGTGATCGTCCCGGATTTGTCCGACCATATCGAGGCGGCCGCCTTGCAGCGTACCTGCAGACAGAAAGGCATACAGATCCAAACTGTCGACGCCATTCTCGCGCAACTCGCCATTGGCCACGATCTGGACTTCCTCACCAATGATCGGGATTTCGACATGATCGCGCGGCACTTTCCGCTACGCGTCCTCGGAGGCCCCTAGACGAAACTGCAACTCTCTCACCACGCCGGGGCGCAGAACCCTACGGTCTCCCTGAGAATCACATCTCCGCGAAGGCGACAACACAGGCATCTGGATTGGTTTCCGGTAGCGTGCTGACGCAGTCAAGGAAGTTCGCTCGGACACAAGCTAAGGAACCGGCACCCGTTCCTTTAGTTCCTCAAACCAGTTCAGGACGGTCTTGATTTGGGAGTGGGCGGGTCGGCTGCACTGAGCGATCGCGCTGTATCGCAGGCTGATCGTAATCAAGTGATGACTGCGGATCATGTCCGAAGATAGTGAATGATGGCGTTCGAGGCTACGCTATACTATGCGAATCTTTCGCACCGACAACCCGAATGAGCGATCCCGAGTGCCAAAGGAGAGCGCCTGGCCAAGAAGAGTAGGAGGCGGCTAGATATGCCAAATCGAAGAGATTTCCTTAAGACTGTGGGGGGCACGACGGTCGGGATGTATTTGCTGGGCCGCGGGCTTCATGCTGGGGCACAATCGGCACGCAAGGAAGTATTCGTTGCAGGTAGACGCGTCAAGACGGTCGATATTCATGCTCACTGCGTGTTTCAAGAAGTGACAGGTATCCTCCAAGGTACGGACTTTGCCGACGTCGACTTTCCCGACCCTTGGACCCTGGGGCCTCAGCGCATCGAAGCTATGGATGCACGAGGCATTGATGTTGCTGCTTTGAGCATTAACCGGTTTTGGTGGTACGCAGCGGATCGTGACCTCGCGCGCCAAATCGTCCAGCTTCATGACGAGAAGCTGTCCGAATGGTGTGATACTCACTCGGATCGTTTTGTAGCCTTGACGTCGGTCGCTTTGCAGTATCCCGACCTGGCGGCCGAGCAGTTGGAGTTTGCCGTTAACGAGTTGGGTCACCGGGGCGCTTCAATCGGCGGTCACGTGGCCGGCGAGGTGCCCTCGTCGCCCAGGTTCGACCCGTTCTGGGCAAAAGCCGAGGAACTTGGGTCCCCTGTGTTCGTGCATCCCAACAATGCGCAAAATGTTGTCAGCGAGAACGGACTCAGTGGAAGGGGCAATCAGGGCAATATTATTGGAAATCCGCTGGAAACCACCGTCTTCCTGACCAATATGATCTTCGATGGAACACTGGATCGCTTTCCGGGTTTGAGAATCTGTGGCGCTCACGGGGGTGGCTATCTGCCATCATACCTCGGGCGCACAGAGGTCGCATGCGCAAGGAATAACGCGAATTGTGCTAACCAGAAACGCCCGAGCGAATACCTGAAGGACCAAATCCTTGTGGATTCGATGGTTTTTTCAGAAGAGGGCCTACGGCATCTGGTCGCTGAGATGGACGCCAGCCAGGTCGTCTACGGGTCGGACATACCTTTCCCGTGGCCCGACACCATAGATTTGATTGTGGGTGCCCCGTTCTTGTCTGACGCTGAGAAGGAGGCGATCCTCGGCGGTAATTTAGTTCGACTGCTTCGAATTGATTCGTAACTTGGAAGCGTTTCGTCAAACAGAGGGTCGAATGCCACTGTTTCGCCAAAAGAAGCGTTTGCGTTCAGTAGTCCTAGCCTTGGCACTAATGTTGACCGCGGGCTTGCTTTTTTTGACTCCACCCAAAATTTGGCAGAACGACTCACAGCGGATAGGAACAGCAGGCGACTATGTCAATACCTCGACGTGCGCGTCGTGCCACCAGGCTATATACCAGACATATCAGGATACTGGGATGGGCAGGTCTTTCTCTCGCTTGGGTCCCGCCAATACTATTGAAGATTTCGAAACAGAAAACACCTTTTATCACCGTCTCTCGGACCGGTATTACACGATGTACGAGCGAGACGGACGTTATTTCCAACGACGGCACCAATTAGGTCCCGATGGAGACCCGATCAACGCCGTAGAAAAGGAAATTCACTACGTCCTCGGCTCCGGCAATCATTCGCGCGCCTACCTGCATCTCAACGAGCAAAAGAAGCTGATTCAACTTCCGGTAGCTTGGTATTCCGAAGAGGGTGGTTATTGGGACATGAACCCTGGATACGACCGGCCGGACCACCAGGACTTCCGGCGCTCGATTTCACTCGAATGCATGTTCTGCCACAATGCATACCCCGGGATTGGAGAAAATTCAGATCCGAGTGGCGGCGACGCCGCGTTCCCAGGAAGAATCCCTGAAGGAATTGACTGCCAAAGATGCCACGGACCGGGTGGCGCTCATATTCGTGCCACCGAAGCAGAGAATTCAACCATCGACATGATTCGATCAGCAATCGTGAATCCTACGAGACTTTCATCCGAGCGGAACCTCGAAGTATGCATGCAGTGCCATCTCGAATCCACCAGCGCGCCACTGCCTTCTTCGGTGCGCCGCTTCGATCGCGGTGTCTTCTCCTATCGCCCAGGCGAACCGCTCGCCGAATACGCCATTCATTTCGATCATGCGCCCGGCCCTGAAGGTAATGAAAAGTTTGAAATCGTGAATCAGGCTTATAGACTTCGCCAGTCTGCGTGTTTTCTAGAAAGCGGCGGGGCGCTGACCTGCACAACCTGTCATGATCCGCATAGCGTTCCACGGGGCGAGGAAGCTACCGGACTTTATGCCTCAGTATGTCAGAGCTGCCACGAAGACCGAGTTACGAACCTGACAGCCACCGGAGGGCATCCTTCTTCACCAGACTGCGTCTCCTGTCACATGCCCAAGCGTCGGACCGATGACGTCGTTCATGTCGTGATGACGGACCATTACATCCAGCGTAATAGACCCTCCCGCGATCTGTTGGCGCCCATCACAGAAGAGGCTGCCGGGACGAACGAAAACGATTACACCGGCGAAGTCGCCTTGTATTATCCCCCAGACCTGCCGCCCACCGCAGACAACGAGCTCTATGTCGCCGTCGCCCAGGTGATTCAGAATTCCAATTTGAATGAGGGTATTCTCCGCCTCAGGGCGGCCATCGATAGATACCGACCGGACGAGGGCGCATTCTATTTCGTGATGGCCGAAGCCTATCGCAATGCGAATGCGCCCCAGCTTGCAATCCCGATGTATCAGGAAGCATTGGAACGTCGTCCTGATTTTTGGTCGGCTCTTCATATGCTGGGACTATCACTCGCAAGCGTGGGACAGTCGGAACGCGGCGTCGAGTTTCTGGAACGGGCCGGGAGGCTGTCAACAGATGAGACTGTGCTCAACGATCTCGCGATGGTTTATCGCGGAATGGGAAGGCTCAGCGAGGCTGTGGCGACTCTCGAGAATGCACTGTCTCTAAATCCTGACTTTCCACCGACCCACAACAATCTAGGACGCATCCTGGCGCAGATGGGGGACGTCGTCGAAGCTGAAGAAGCGTTCAGTCAAGCCATTCGAGTCCAGCCGGATTTCACGGGTCCTTACACAAATCTAGCAAACGTCTTTGTCGGGCGTGGGAATCTTCGGCGGGCGCAATCCTACCTCGACAGGGCGATCGGGCAGGCCGCTCCCAGGGATCCTGGCTTGGCCAACGTGCGTAGCTTGCTCGGAGATGTTATGTCAATGGGAGGGCAGACGGAGCAGGCACTCATCCACTATCAAGAGGCTCTGAGGATCAACCCGAACCTCGTCCCCGCCCAGTTCGGTCTTGGGTCGGTTCTGGCCAGTCAAGGCAAGAACGCCGAAGCCATCGTTCAATTCCAGAAAGTAGTCGAAACCGGGGACATAGGCTTTCGCCGGGCGGCTATGGAAGCGATCGAAGCCCTCCGGCAGTAAATTTCTTATCCGCAAGGGAGAGCGCAAAACCGTTTGTCGCTGGTCCGGTCTCGACCGCAGCCGCCGGAACTGCCGGACGTACCGGACGGCACTGTCAATTTAAGCAGAATTCGTCCGTTTTGAGGACGGAATTTGCTGAAGCTGAGACCAGGAATCAATGACCTAGAGGTGGCAGACGTCGGCGAGAACACCACCCAACAGCTTAAGTTGCAGTACCGTTCAAAGACCGCAGTTAAATTCCTTGATCTCCTCTCCGGGTACCCAAGAGTAGCCCAGCCGGACGACAGCAGGCTCAGCCAGGTTTGCCGGGTCGGTTATGATCGCCTCCCAACTCATACGCTGCTCATCGTCGCTCAGCGTGAAACGCTCAATCATCTCTACGTCTTCGCTCTGGGGAGTCCCCTCGTTGTCAAAATAAGGCCAGTTGATGCGATTCGTCGACACAACTAGGGTGTTACCTTCCCAGTGACCGACCGAGTATCCCATCGGGTTTGCCGGAAAGTCGGCGGCGGGGTTCGGCGTGTTCATGTGAATCCGACGAACTCCGTCCCACTCTTCCATTCTGATAACGATTATGTCGTCACTCTCTTGTGCCAGCTCTATCGGATACGGGGACGCCATGGCATCCACCATGCCAGGCGCTATACACTGCAACCTTGGATCATCGCGGAGCGCGTCCCACGCGGCTCTATCGGCCTCTGCCGCCTCGGTGCGCGCTACGGTCCATCGCTGAGGCTCGGAGGTACTCCAGACTCGAAAGATCCCATCGGCGTTTTCTTCGGCCGCTATCACGCTGGCCGCTGCTAATGGATCACGCTCCTCGAAATCAATGGTCTCGTTTGACCAGCGGGCCGTTGCGTTCGATCCGATCAGCACTTCTCTACCATCCGACAACAAAACATTACTTGCGTAGAGGGAGTTATCCGTTCGCCTGGAGGGATTGCCTGCGGTTCTTATTGTCTGACCTTCAACAAATAGACTACGTGTTACCCCATATCGCTCCAAAGTAGCCACAGAGTCCGATTCGATTTGCCAGTCTTTTCCGTTGGCATCCGTTATCCAGAATCGGACATGCGGATTCCTCCAGAACACACGAGTCAGCTCCCCCTCAGCTTCAATGATCGCACCCCGATCAAAGAGCCCAGCAACTGAGTGATGAGCAGACGCGGTGATTGGCAGGGCAGCCAGTAGTAAAGCGATGCTTGCACAAACGAACCGTAGACGGCGCATATCTTTCCTCGAAGAATCTCGTGAACGTTCCTGTGAAACGGACGCTACATCAGTGCCTACACACCGACCAGCCGTATGCAGCCAAACAGAACAGAGAGATTCCGACAAGTCTATCGAGTTCGGCGGGTTATTGGCAAGAAAAGGCTCAACTCCCGTATGTTGGCCAATTCTCAACGTCCGAGACGGGGATTTATGAGGAGTTGAGAAAGAGGAATGAGACGGAAATATCCAGAATCACCGAGGTGGACAGATGGTTAAGAGTCAGGTTGTGTGATGGGATCACTGGTTATTTTGAAGATTCCAGTTCTGAATGAGGGTGATCGGTAAGATCTGCGTCACTGGGATTCTGAGTGGGTCCCTCCCCTGCTCCCGTTGTTTCAGGTTTATGACGCGACGACTCGATAGCAGGGTTTGTAGGACCCGCTGGCAATTTTCATGCGTCCCTGATCTACGAAGCTGCCAAGCATCGTATCCAACAACTCCATGATGGCATGATCCCCGCGTATCTCGAACGGTCCATGCCGCCGGATAAGTCGAATTCCGTGGTCTTTGACATTTCCCGTCACAATGGCGGAAAAGGCGCGACGTAGATTCGATGCCAGGTCGTGAATCGGCAGATCGCGATGGAGCAGTAGATCTGCAACCGCTTCATGACTCACGCCAAACGGACGCTGATAATCGCTGGGAACATTTAATAGCCAATTGAAGTAGAAGGCATCGCCACTCTTGCGTCGTCGGGTTTGAACCTTGCGGACGCTTCGACCCATGTGCCGGGCGACCTCCCGCTCATCGTTGATGATGATTAGATAGCGGTTGCGGGCCTCCTTTCCTAAGGTCTCGGCGATGAAGTGGTCGATTTGCTCGAAGTAGTCACGGCTTTCCTCCGGGCCGGTAAGAACGACGGGCAGATATTGATCCGCATTGGCCGGGTCCATCAGCACACCTAGCAAGTACAGGATTTCCTCAACTGTGCCCACACCGCCCGGAAAAATTATGACACCGTGGCCGATGCGCACGAACGCCTCCAGGCGTTTTTCGATGTCGGGCAGGACGACGAGGTGGTTGACCATCGGATTCGGTGGTTCGGCCGCAATGATCCCGGGCTCGGTCAGACCCACGTAACGAGCATCGCGCAAGCGCTGCTTGGCGTGGCCTATAGCGGCTCCTTTCATTGGCCCTTTCATGGCGCCCGGACCGCAGCCTGTGCACACGTCGAGGCCACGCAAGCCCAGGTGATACCCGACCCGTTTCGCGTACTCGTATTCGGTGCGAGACACAGCGTGCCCACCCCAACACACGACGAGGTTGGGTCGGAGATCAGGATTCAGGATTCGTGCGTGTTTCAGGATGTGGAAGATGGCATCCGTGACACTGTCTCCCCGGTCGAGATCGAATCGTTCGCTCTGCTCGATCTCGGTGCGGATGTAAACGAGATCTCGCAACACGGCGAACAGGTGCTGGCGAATTCCCTCGATGATCCGACCGTCGACAAACGAACTGGCCGGCGCATTCGTGATCTTGAGTTTGAGTCCACGCGTGCGTTGTACGATCTCGACCGAGAAATCACGATAGCGGTCGAATACTGCGGCGGCATCGTCATCCTCGCTGCCCGAGTTCATGACGGCGAGTGCACAGCGCCGAAGCAGGTCGAAGAGCTGGGAGTTCTCCCCCGACTTAGCCGCGAACCGAAGCTGCTCCACCTCGCGCTGGGACAGCAACTCGAGAGCCCCACGAGGGCTGACCTCCGTATCGACCGTGTCGCCAGCCGCGGGGGTTTTTTTCATCATCCCAGCTTAGCCGCAATGGGATCTCAGGGGGTGCCAAAGTTTGGAAGGGTATTGTTTTCGGCATTCCTTGGGCTTGGGTCTTTTCTATTCGTACGTCTCCGCGCAAGTTTCCGAAAAATCCGGTCACGCTTACCAAAGCGACTCTAATTGCCTAGAAAATTCTCAACTTCCGTCAAGATGATTTATGAGGACTTGAGAATGGATTTCAACGGTTTGCGGCGACGGCCAGCCTTCTGTAGGGTAAAGTAATCGGAAGTCTGCCGGAACGGTTCTCGGCAGGGAGAGGGTGATTTCTGGGCGAGTTATCTTACGTGGGCGTCGGGTTAACGCTGTGGGTAACAATCCGCGTTTCTCAAGATAAGCCGCGGCAGTCGGTCAACCACTTATCTTAAGGAGGACTCCATGCGACGATTTGCCGTTCTCGTGATCGGACCCGCATTGCTTTCCTTGGTCGCGCTGGCGGCGCAAACCACAATTGTCACCGGTGACCTCTCGACTCCGCTCCGGCCGCTCATCGGTACCGGCAATGTGGGCGTGAGCAATGCAGTGCTACGTGATCAACCGGAGGTTCGTGCGCTCCGGGTCGTGGTAGAGGCGGGTGGAGCGCGGGTGATGCACTCCCATGACGACGTCAAATTCCACCTTTTTGTACCGATTACAGGTGCAATGACGCTCGATCTCGAAGGCAGTCAGTCGGTGGAGTTGCCACCCTGGCAGCCGTATTATATGAACGTTGGGACACGACACGGCTTCCGTAACAGCAGTGCGTCCCCGGTGGACATCATGGAGATATTTGTCAGGTAGGCCGGGCGATTAGCTGCGTTGAGGATACGGCGACGCAAGATATAGTCCGAGAACTCGTCAGATCGTGACGACCCTGCGCTCCCCTGCTCTCCGGCCGGCCGACGACACGTCAGTACGAGTCGTAACCTTCGGTCAGCTCGATGTAGGTGCCCGCAGGATCGGTGATGAACGCGATTTTCAGCCCGATGCTGTCGACCTCGCGATATTCGACGTCGAACTCGATACCCTTCGACTTGAGCTCCTCGCAGAAGGCTTCCAGGTCGTCGATCTCGAACCCGATGTGGTCGATCGACCGCCCACGACTGGGGGCCGCCTCTCCACGCGCGTCGCCGAAGCTCATGTTCATACCAGGCACGTTGGTGGTCGTCTCGATGCGGCCACGCGAGCGCTTTTCGAGCCCGAACACGTCCAGATACCAGTCGAGCAGCTCCTCATACTCCGATGTGAAAAAGTGAATGTGGTAGCCGGACACTTCCACCGACAAGCCCTGATCTTCCTGCAACTCGACCCGCACATTATCGGGCATCGTCACGTAGGCGTTGGGTTGGCCTTCGGCGCCGGTAAACTCCGAGTCGACCCCATAGCCGGCGGCGCTCCATTCGGCGAGGAACTTCGCGAGATTCCGGACCTTGAAGCCGAAGTGATCGATGACCGAACCCTGCGATCCGCCGGTCGGCTCGCCGTCGCTGAGTGCCACCAGAAAGTTGGGTAAACGGACGGCGGTCAGCTGACCCTTCTGGGTCACGACGACGCCAAAATGCTCGACCCACAACCGCTTATGCAGTTCCATGTCGGTCACGTTCAGGTGCACGTGCCCGTAGGTCAGCCCTGCATCGTTGGGCACGGCAAGTTGGGCATAAGCTGGCGAGGGGACCATCACCAGAGCGACGGCGGTCATTAGCAGCCTCATCTCTCGATCCTCCTCAGTGGGGGAATTCCACAGGTTTTCCGTCGCGGCAGTTCACGCCGCTTTCGCCGAGCTCAGGCGGACAGGCAAGGGCCTCCGATCGCTTCCCGCCCCAGCTTGGTGCCCCCGCACGCCACACTTCCGCCATACCGTCTTAGTTAATGGAAGAGAGGACTTCGTAGTGGCCGAGTTGGGTGCCGGGTTCCATGATTTCAGTGTGTCGCCGAAAGAAGCAGCGAAATTCTGGTAAGTCTATCTAGGTGGGAAGGTTATTGGAAAGGAAAAGGGCAACTGCCTTATTTTTGCCAATCCTCAACTTCCAACAAGATGATGTGTCGTTACCTTGAACTCGAAAATCGGGGCACCGGCACCCGTTCCTTCAGTTCTTCAAACCAGTTCAGGACGATATGTGGGCGTGCCCCTGGCTTCGCTGAATTCGCTTGTAACTGGATCGCTTATAGCTTTATCTTCGGTCCGACTGAACCACAGTTCAACAACCACGTGACCGAACGAAACAGTTTGAGCTCTCATTATCGAGGGATTGAGGAGGCACCGCATGGTCAGGAAATCAGATAGCCCAGGGGAACCAGATCCCGCATCCGGAACTCATGGGTACAATCAACCCGACTATCCGAAGACAGACCGGAGGAAGCCGAAATCCGTCACAGAGTCCGATGGCGTCACAGGGATTTCCCAACTGCCGAACAGCGGAGGTTTCTCAAGAAGGGAGCTGCTAAAGCGAGTCGGCATTGTTGGAGCTGTGACCGCCCTTCCATTGTCGGTGATTGTGCCGACCGAAGCCTCCGAATCTCCGCAGGAACCTTTTGAAACGCTTACGGCGGCCGAGTCCGACACGCTTGAGGCAATTGTCGGCAGATTGATCCCCACCGACGATAATGGGCCAGGGGCGGCCGAGGCCCGTGCCGCACACTACATCGACCGCGCACTCACGGGTCCACTCGCATCGTCACGGAGTGCGTACTCTTCGGGACTTGAGGCCCTCAACCGCTACGCAGTAGCGTCCAGGGGAGCCCGATTCACGGAGCTTGCGACCTCGGACCAGGACGCAGTATTGAACGATATGGACTCGAATGTGGCTACGGGGTTCACTCCAGACTCGTCCGCGTTTTTCAACCTTCTAAGAACGCATACGATCGAAGGCACGTTCTGTGATCCTTACTACGGTGGAAATGCCAACTTCGTCGGTTGGGACCTGATCGCTTACCCGGGTGTCCGAACTATAGTGACCCCCGACCAGCAGCGTATGGACGAGGGTCCGACGCCGATCCACCGATCCGCATATGACTATACGATGTTCACGAAGGGAGGTGCATGAGCGATGGCCACGATATTGCAGCCCACCGATGTTGTCATAATTGGGGTTGGAGCGGTGGGAGGTGTCGCAGCCCTTCCTCTGGCGCGTGCAGGACTCGAAGTAATAGGCCTCGAGGCTGGGACCTGGCTCACCGCACGCGACTTCGCTCCCGACGAACTGCGGAACAACGTTCGGGGATGGCCG
Source organism: Terriglobia bacterium (assembly GCA_965218085.1). GTDB lineage: Bacteria > Acidobacteriota > Terriglobia > 20CM-2-55-15 > 20CM-2-55-15. Next base: position 4,539,799 of record CBDCKF010000002.1, read on the forward strand.
CAATCGGTACAGAAGGCAAACCGTGAGGTGCCCACTCATCGACGGAGCGAATCGGCGCCGTATTCACCCCGGCGATCGATCCACCCGATGATGAACGCAGTCGGGGGCACATCTCTCCACTATTGGGGCCAGAGCTGGCGCCTCAACCCGTGGGATTTCAAGGTCGTGAGCGAAACGACGCGAAGGTACGGAGCCTCGCGAATTCCAGACGGTTCAACTGTCGAAGACTGGCCCTTCGGCCTCGAAGAACTGGAACCCTCTTACGACAAGGTGGAGTATGAGGTAGGAGTATCGGGCAAGGCGGGAAACGTTAACGGAACGATTGATACGGGTGGCAACATCTTTGAGGGACCGCGCAGCCGTGAATATCCGATGCCGCCGCTCCGGGGTACTGGATTTACTGAACACATGGGAGACGCCGCAAGAACGCTCGGCTGGCATTCGTTTCCGGGTCCGGCCGCAATCAATTCTCAAATCTATGAGGGGCGTTCCGGCTGTGTCTATCACGGCTTCTGCTCTAGAGGAGGTTGTCACGTGGATGCCAAGAGTTCCACGGCAGTGTCAACGATCCCCAAGGCACAGGAAACGGGAAACTTCGGTGTGGTCACTCAGGCCCATGTCACCGCGATTGAGGTCGACAATGGCGGTCGCGCCACCGGGGTGACCTACCTCAAGGACGGTCAGGAATATTTCCAGCCTGCGGACGTGGTACTCCTCTCAAGCTACACATACGAAAACGTCCGCACACTCTTGCTCTCGAAATCGGAGCCTTATCCCAATGGGCTCTCAAACAATCATGGTCAAGTCGGCAGGCACTACTTCAGCCATGCAACGGGTGCGGGTGTAACTGCGCTGTTCCCATGGAACCTGAACAAGTGGTATGGGTCTGCGGCACAGGGCGTCGCTGTCGACGACTGGGCCGACGACAACTTCGACCACACCAGCCTGGATTTCGTTGGCGGGGGAAACCTCTGGATCTACACCGAAAGGCGACCGATCGCTGCCGCAGAGATGGATACCTTTGGGAGGGCGCCCAGGTGGGGCTCTGCCTGGAAGGCTTTTATCAAACAGAACGCGGACCGATGGACCAACACCTACATTCAGAAAACGACGCTGCCATACGAAGACAACTACCTCGATCTTGACCCGACAGTCACCGATCCCCTCGGATTTCCCGTGTGCCGGATCACAGCCGACTTCAAGGACAACGAGAGGAAGATTGCTGCGTTTACGCAGGACAAAATGGTCGAATGGTTTATGGCGGCTGGCGCCGTGGAAACCGTTAAGGCCGGTATCGGTACTATGGGCCCGTCCACGCACGCCTACGGGGGCACTCGGATGGGGGACAATCCGGATACGAACGTTGTGGACCGGTGGGGTTTTTCGCACGAGGTTCCGAACCTTGGCATCCTCGGTGGTTCCGTAATGGGAACCAGCGGGGCGCGCAACCCGACGCTGACTGCCCAAGCCCTGGCGTGGAGGACGGCTGAGCATCTGGCTACGAATTGGGGATCGATTGGTGATTGAGGCTGAGAGGCCGGTCATCTCTTACCGATCACGGCACCGGTACCCGTTCATTTCCTCATACGAGTGACCTGTAACACCCGAATCAGGAGCAGCGCCGATGGGTCTTGCCGGGGAGATCGAGGCGCGAGACGGAAGTCGATGTCTTCACATCGACAACGGCTCGCAACAAAGATATCGCCGGCAACCCCCATCGGCCCAAAGGGTTGCGGCGAAACGGCATTGTCTTCGTTGTCGTCGCCGCCTCGCAATGTAAGGCCATTTACTCGTTGCCGACTCCTAGAATCCAACGCCGTTTGGCCGCAACGCTGCTCCCGATTCGGGTGTTACTGGCCACTACACGATGTTGACCTACGGTGTGGGGCGGGCGCAATCGTATCGGACGATCTGGATGGTTGACGATTCACAGCACATTTGCTTTTGACATGGTTGGAAGGCCAAACTAACATCCGCTAAAGACTCAGTTAGCCCATTATTGCCCTGCGACTTCTGACATTGGAGGGCCTGAAGATGACCACGAGATTCTTTCCACTGTGGTGCGGTGTCGTGATCAGCACGTTATTGCTGATTCCGTCTGTCAAGGCTCAGAGGGGCGACGACGACGGCGAGTGGCGTGCGTTCGGCGGTGATCTCGGCAGCACTAAGTACACTCCACTCGGTCAGATCGACGACAGCAATGTCAACAGGCTACAGATCGCTTGGCGACGCCCAATCGTAGATGAATATTACCTAGGTGGGAATCCAGAGCTTAGCTTCTCGCACAATTATCCCACCCTCCCGCTCGTGGTGGATGGTGTCGCTTTCATTCCGAACGGTATCGGCCTCGTCGAAGCGTTTGATCCAGGAACGGGCGAGACAATCTGGGTTCAGGAACCTCCTGTTGGCGAGGAGCTCGCTGGAGTGAGCACCCGCGGCGTGGCGTACTGGTCTGACGGAGCCGACGGACGGATCCTCGTCCAACGCGGACAGTATATGTACGCCCTCAACGCGGAGACGGGAGAGCTGTATGCTGATTTCGGTGACTCGGGCCGGGTCGATCTGAGGATCGGTTTAGCTGAAGGTGCGTTCTACCGATGGGGCGGCGCGCCGCTGGTTGTGCGGGACGTGGTCGTCGTGGGTCATTCGATGTCGGATACGTTTGCGACCAAAGAGGCCATAAGAGGCGATGTGCGTGCTTTCGATGTACGTACTGGCGAGCTACGTTGGGTGTACCACACTATTCCTCAAGCTGGAGAGTTCGGTACCGACACTTGGGAAGACAACGCATGGTCTTATACGGGCCATGCACCCGTGTGGGCGTTGTTCAGCGCCGATGAAGATCTCGGTTACGTATACATGCCGATCTCGTCACCGACGAATGACATGTATGGTGGTCACCGGATTGGCGACAACCTGTTCGGTCAAAGTCTCGTCGCGGTGGATGCGGAGACCGGGGAGAGAGTATGGCACTTCCAAACCGTGCATCACGGCTTGTGGGATTACGACCTTCCCGCAGCACCCATTTTGATGGACATCACGGTGGATGGCCAGCCGATCAAAGCAGTCGCGCAGATCACAAAGCAGGCGTTCACTTTCGTTTTTGATCGCGAGACTGGCGAGCCGGTCTGGCCGATTGACGAGCGTGTCGTACAGCAGTCGACGACACCGGGCGAGCAGACTTCTCCGACCCAACCGTTCCCGACAGTGCCAGCACCATTCGACCTGCAAGGCTCCATCGAGGACAATCTGATCAATTTCACACCGGAGCTTCGCGCTGAAGCGATTGGGATCGTGCGGCGGTACGTCACGGGTCCCCTGTTCACTCCACCATCGATTCGCGGCGATGGCCCTAATGACACGCTGGGAACGATTCAACTTCCAGGTTCGCAGGGCGGAGGTGATGTGCAGGGAGCGGCGTTCGATCCTGACACGGGCTATTTGTATGTCCCGTCGATTACAGCGCCGTTCGTGGCCGATCTCCAGGCAGGCGATCCTGAACGAGAGAACCTACGGTACGTGAAGGGTACGCGACGTTGGATTGCCGGGCCGCGTGGACTGCCGCTGTTCAAGCCTCCTTACGGGAGGATTACTGCCATCGACATGAATACTGGTGAGCACGTTTGGATGGTTCCGAATGGAGACGGCCCCCGTGATCACCCGGCGATTGAACATCTGAATCTAGGGCCGCTCGGCAACCCCGGGCGGCCTTCGCCTCTGCTTACCAAAACCCTGTTGTTCATGGGCGAAGGCTTGACGAACATCGATGTCGACATTGACCCGCGAGTCCCGCCGGGAATGCCGGCCGAGATCGTAACGAACAGTGGTGGTAACAAGTTCCGCGCCTACGACAAGGCAACGGGAGAAACCCGGTGGGAAACGGAACTCCCTGCGGGTACGACAGGACCACCGATCAGCTACATGTTCGGGGGCCGGCAATACATCCTAGCAGCCTGTCGGACTTTTGGGGCCGGAGTTGGATGTCGGGCATGCGAGAAACAGGGGCATGAGCGAACGATTTCTTGCTGTGGATCGAGACACGCCGTACTTGTTGCCGCCGTCGGTCCAGGATTGGCTTCCGGAAGAGCACCTGGCGCGGTTCGTTGTAGAGGTGGTGACGAAGCTGGACCTGCGTGACCTGGAGAAGGAGTACGCGGGGCGGGGTTCGAAGGCCTACCATCCGGAGATGCTGCTGGCGTTGCTGTTCTACGGATACGCGACGGGAGTGTTTGCGAGCCGGAAACTGGAACAGGCGACGTGGGATTCGCTGGCGTTCCGATATATCGCGGCGAACACGCATCCAGATCACGACACGATCGCGGCGTTTCGGAAGCGGTTTCTGAAGCAGTTGAAGCCGTTGTTCGTGCAGATTCTTCTGCTGGCGCGGACGATGGGATTTTTGAAGCTGGGGAAGATCAGTCTGGATGGGAGCAAGGTCCAGGCGAATGCATCGAAACATAGCGCGTTGAGCTGGGGGCACGCGACGGAGTTGGAAGAACAGTTGAAGGCCGAAGTCGCGCGCCTGATGGAGTTGGCGGCGGCGGCCGACGCGGAAGTGCCGGAGGGAATGGACATCCCGGCCGAACTGAAGCGGCGCGAGGACCGGCTGAAAGCGATCGCCGAGGCGAAAGCGAAGATGGAGGCGCGCGCTGCGGAACGCCATGCGGCCGAGCAGGCCGAGTACGAGGCCAAGATGGCCCAACGCAAGGCCCGGGCCAAAGCGACCGGGAAACGGCCGGGAGGCAAGCCGCCGCAACCGCCCCAATCGGGCGTGCGCCCGAACGACCAGATCAATCTGACCGACGAGGAATCGCGCATCATGCCGGCGGGCGGGAAGAGTTTCCAGCAAGCCTATAACGTGCAGGCGGGGGTCGACACCGAGACCCTGCTCATCGTCACCGAATCCGTCACAACGCACGCCAACGACAAACAGGAAATCGAACCGGCGCTCGGGACTCTCGATGCACTGCCTCAACCGCTGGGAAAGGTCGAGGCGATACTGGCCGACAATGGCTACTACAGCGAAGGGAACGTGAAGGCGTGCGAAACGGCCGGCGTGATGCCCTACATCGCCATGGGCCGTGAGCGCCATCATCCACCGGTGGAACAGCGTTGGACCGAACCGCCACCGCTGTCGCCCGACGCGAACCCGGTCGACGCCATGGCCCATCGGCTATCGACGATCGAGGGCCGGGCCGTTTACGCTCAGCGCAAGTCCACGGTCGAGCCGGTGTTTGGAATCGTCAAATCCGTGCTGGGATTCCGGCAGTTTCACCTCAGGGGACTCGACCCGGTATCCGGTGAATGGACACTGGTCAGCATCGCCTGGAACCTGAAACGCCTGTTCAATCTCTCCGGGCAGGTCTCCTGCCCGACTGATCCCCGCTCCAGCCGCCCGTCCGGACGCCAAAAACGCGACTCCGGGCTCCTGCGTGGATCTCTGGCGTCCGAATCCGGCTCTCTCTTGCGACGTCTCAGGTCGATCGTCTCGTCAATGTTCAATCACACGCTCGGAGACGCGCCGTTGCTACGGTCAAGTCCGACAGGCTGCTAGTAGCGATTGGAGACAGCCAACATCCAGCCGAGTTGGTGGCGTTCAGTCTACCGTAGGTGCCGACAGAATCGGCTCTGACACGCGTCCAATCCGAGGGTGTGCTTCACGAGATTGGGTCCTTGGTTGCCGGCCCAATTCCATCCAAAATCGAAGTAATGAACGGCTCACTCTCTATTTCGAAAGTGTCAACTAAAACCGTCTCCGGAAGACCCGGGGCGGTTCAGGATCTCAGCGGTAGGCAACCGTGCTGGAATTCGATCTATTGAAAGAGCAAATAACTTAGCTTGACGAAGAACTGTCGGCCTACAGGGACAAAGGAGTCGTCCGTGAACGAGCCTGGCGCGGAAAGCGGATTCATCGCGAAGTGTTCCCGCTGGTCGGTGTAACCGGCAAAGACTGCCGTGGTTATGTTTCAGAGTTTCTGCAAAAAAGGGGTCCTGAAATAGGAAGGGGCCAGGGTATCTCCGAGAAAGTTGGCAACCAACAACTTTGAAACGAAGGAGATGAACCGATGGCCCGAACTAAGATTAAGCGAAAGGGAGTGGATTGGAAAGAACTGTTAGGAGAGGAAAAGGATCTGCTGAAAAGCGTCGTGCAGGAGGTGGTTCAGGAAATTCTCGAGGGGGAGATGGAGCAGGTTGTGGCCGCGGCCAAGAGTGAACGAACGGCGGGGCGGACCGGATATCGGAGTGGCTATTACGGGCGGGACCTGGTCACGCGGGTGGGCAAGCTGGAGCTGCGCGTGCCGCAGGACCGGGCCGGGCGGTTCAGCACGGAAGTGTTTGAACGCTACCAACGCAGCGAGAAAGCTTTGGTGGCCAGCTTGGCCGAGATGTACGTGCAGGGCGTGTCGACGCGCAAGGTCAAGGCCATCACCGAAGAATTATGCGGGCATTCGTTTTCGGCCAGCACGATCAGCCGGATTAATAAGACACTGGACACGGAGCTGAAAAAGTTTGCGACGCGAGCATTGGAGGAAGAATACCCGTACCTGATTCTGGATGCGCGCTACGAGAAGGTGCGCGAAGACGGGGTCATCCGGAGCCGAGCAGTTCTGGTGGCGATCGGAATCAACTGGGACGGGAGGCGCGGTGTGTTGGCGGTGGAACTGGCGGAACGGGAAAGCACGACCAGTTGGCGGGAACTGTTACTGAGTTTGAAACAACGCGGCTTGTGCGGCGTGGAGTTCGTGGTGACCGACGATCATGCCGGGTTGAAGAAAGCCATCGCAGAAGTCCTGCCCGAAGCGATCTGGCAACGCTGCTACGTCCACTTTCTGAGAAACGCATTGGATTATCTGCCGCGCAAAGCCGATGACGATTGTCTCCAGGAACTGCGTTGGCTCTACGACCGGCGGGACCTCCAGGAAGTGCGGCAGGACCTGGCGACATGGTTGAGCAAGTGGGGGCAGAAATATTCCAAACTCTGCGACTGGGTCGAAGACAATATCGACGAGACACTAAGCTTCTACACGCTGCCGCTTCAGCATCACAAACACATGAAATCCACCAATATGCTGGAACGGCTCAACGAAGAGATCAAACGGCGAACGCGCGTGGTGCGGATATTCCCCAACGCAGCCAGCTGTCTGCGTTTGATTCGGGCGCTGACCACCGAAACGCACGAGAACTGGATCGAAGCGATCCGCTACTTGAACATGGACCTGTTGAAGGAACACAAAAGGGACTGGCACCGTCAGACGCCGGCTGCCTAAACGCGTCCCAACGGGCCGACCCCAATGATCGACTCGGATGTCGATCGGCGATTACAGAGCATCCTGGAGCGAACAATCGCTGTGGAAAACTTTCGAGGGGACGAAAGAAAGAAAAAGAACCAAAAAAGAAAGAAACGCAGAGGCCTGATGGAAATGACGCCTCAGAGGAAATCCGCCAAAAGGCGCGGATTCCCTCTGAGGCTTGGAAAAGCTTCGCCAAAAACGTTCAGCTTTCCCACATTCCCACAGGCCCGACGGCGATCGACACTCAAGAACTGAATTTTTCGGAAATACTTTTTGCAGAACTTGACGCACACAACTACTGCCGTCCAGGGATTGAGCCGGTATTCCAGCAGCACATCGGAGGTGAATCCTTTGAAGGGTTCTACAGAACTCAGAGACGTGTTCGGCAGCAACGCAAAGTAATCGAGAATAAGCCGGAGCGAAAGCTCTCGGGTGAACTGGTAGTTGAGCTTGGACCGGGCCAGATGGTTGTTGAATATCGGGGTTCGGGCGGGCAGGCCGGGTTCGGGGTTGGCCCCGGTTCCAAGTCTGTCATAGAGATACGTGGCATCGATTCGCAGGCGTGGAGAGGGCCGTAACGTCATCGACAAGGAGGCGGTCATGTCATTGGCCAGAAAGGAGGTCTGGCCTGCCGCCGGATTGAAGTTGATCACATCACCCTGGCCCCATTTTCCACCGATCGACAACCATGTCAACCAGCCGGTAGAGAAGGAGACATCATATCGGCTCTTCCGAAACCCGCGTCCAAAGAATTCGTAATCGTCTGTTCTTGAGAAGTTGAGGAAAGTCTGACCGGTGAGGTCGACTGCGAAATCTGCAAATCCAGACCAGTCCTGGAGGCGGCCACTGTGATCCCAATTGGCACTCGCGGAAAAGGAAGGTCCAAAGCTCTGCAGCCGTCCGCCCTCCGGCCACCAGCGATAACCCACCGACTGCGTCCCCTGCCGGACATCCACGCGGCGGACAAAGCCCAGGCGGGAACGGAAGTTCGGATCAAGATCGGCATAGCTGGTAGAAGAGACGAAACTCCGACTGGAATAGTCCAGGCTGCCTGTAAAGGCTGTTCCATCACGCTCTCTACGGATCAAATCGCGGTCCATACTTCTGACCGCCTGGCCGATGAACGACCAGCTCGGCGACAACTGTAAGTAGGTGTCGAAACCGGCAACGCGGTTGAAATCGTCGCCGAATTCTCTGGCCGTGAAGATTCCGCCCACGTGGGACTGCTCTCCGATATCTCGCTGAATGCGCAGAACACCCGTCTTCGCTTCAACACCAGCGAGATCGTGGGATCCGGGTAGACTTCGATCCGCTGCACGGTCGTTCGCCGCCAGAACACCTATGGTCCATCCGCCGCTTCTCCCCGTGAAGCGGGCTCCCAAAGCCGGATCAACGATGCGTCTTGAGAAGAAGAGGTTGATAGGAGTCCGGAAGTACGCGGCGTTCTCGGTAAAGAACGGTCGTTTCTCGGGGAATAAAACTTCAAATCTCTGATTGACCGTCACCTGAGGATCGTCGGATTCAACCTGGCTGAAGTCTGGGTTAACTGTGAGATCAAGAGTGACATTGTCACTGAAGACGAACTTAGCATCCAGTCCCACACGAGCGTCCTGCTCGGTCACGAATGTGGATTGTTTTCTATCGAGCAGACGTGCATGGGCAAGGTTGGCATACGGAATCAGTCGGATGTTGCGGCTTCCAGAGACGTCTGCGAGGCCGGTCATGCTTCCGAACTGAACGATGAATCCATGGGTTCGAGTTGTGATGAATGGCCAATATGACTCCTCGGCCTCCCGCTCGATCGTTCGTCGGAATGCAATTCCCCAACGGCCGAGGGACTCATCGGAAAAACGGACACTCCTGAACGGTATGCGCATCAAGACTGCATAGCCTCCTTCAAACAACTGCCCCTCCGAATACCAAACCGTGTCAAACTCCCGATCCTGCCCCTGTCCTTCGGTAAAGAATCCATCCTGCTGAACGCCGAGTGCGTTTGCCGAAAAGACGTAGGCCCGGCGGTTGTCGTCGTAAGTGTCTAGATAGACGGTCACTCGATCATCATCCCCGATGATCTCGCGTTTGGCGAGGTTGGCCCGGAGGTTGGCGGCGTCGGCGTCTTCACACACGAACACGACATAGAGATTCTGGCTGTCGTAGGACAGATACGCTCGTGTCGGCTGGCTGATTGGAGTTCCGTCTCCGGGTCACCGCTGACGAAATCCCGTCACAAGAACACCCACTGGAGAACCGTTTGGAGAGATGTAATCCTCGAGCCGAGGGGCTGCGCTCACACGTGGGATGACAAACTCGGACGCCGTTGGTTCGGTTTCGGTCTCCGCCCGAGTCGCTGCCAGTTGCGGTGCCTTCGTGGACGTTGCTGCTTCAGTGACTGCAGCCATCGGTTCTAACGGGGCAGTAAGTGCTACCCCAACTGTGATCACCGTCGCCGCTCCACATGACCAGTACCTGTGCCAAACCGAATTCTTCAAGGGGTCATCTCCATTCCTGACGTTGACCGCAGATCCACGGTCCCATTCTATCCGTTGTCGTACCTTGATCGTCGATCTATCTTGCGACAGCGTCACGCTCGGAAAGAGACAAAACTCACGTACTGTCAACTTGGATCCATTACTGCCCAACTTGCGGCATGAAATCCACCCGATCCCTCTATGACGGGCACCGCTATCCGCGCGAAATCATTAGCCACACCGTCCGGCTCTCCTACAGATTCGGTATCAGTTTCGTAGATGTCGAGGACCTGCTGGCCAAACGAGGAGTCGTTGTGTCCTACGAAACAATCCGCCGGTAGCGCGGAAAGTTCGGCCATTTAACGGGTGGTGGATCAACTGCGTTGGCCACCGTCAGGTGCAGCCGCGTGTTGGACCGCTTCGCACTGAAAGCACAGTTGATAGCCGTCGGGATCGGTGGCGTACACCTGCTTCATGCCGTAGCGCGCGACCACAGGGGCTTTCGCGTTTACGCTCTTGGACTGAAAGTACGCGTACGCTGCATCCGGGTCGGGACACTCGAAGAACAACGCCGTATCGCCGTGGGCCGCTGTGCGAGTCGGGTCTGGTTCGCGCGGTCGATGCTCTTGCTCGTATGCCGTGTTGAGCATCAAGACCATGTGGCCCCTCCTCAGCATTCCCCAGTCGAAGTGTTCCCCCGGCTCCGATTGAGCGACAACCTGAAAGCCAAGGACGTCACGATAGAATGCAACGGATGCCGGCATGTCGAACACTTGGATCAGCGGGGTGAACCCCGCGATATCAACAGTCATGAGCACGCTCTTTCGCTGTCGGCCCAACGCTAAGCTAACCGGCCCTGAGCGAAGTCAAAGGGTCCGTGTTGAGCGACTTGTTATCCACTTTTGTGAACATTTTTTGGATGATCCATTCAGCTACGGAAATATTTATTATCCAGGCGAATGTCATCAATATATCTCTGGTGAAGCCACTCGGTTCTTCGCTAATTATAGACATAGGCATGAGCAAAAGCCCCTGAGTGGACGCTCCTTGGCCGATGGCATAGGCGCGAATCATCCATGAACTATGCCGAACAATGTCACGCCTTAGAATGGCGGCTATGCCCAGAACAACGAACACGACCATGGCGGAGCCCAGCAGAATGCGAACGCTGTATAGAAGATCGCCTTGGAGTCCGTAGGGGAAGGAATAAAAGTGCGTCATCCACAGACCTGAAAGAGCCGAAACGATTCCTGAAACAACCATGAGGCGGCCGTTGTAACGGTGCAACGTGGGGCTGTGACGGCGGATGCTCGGGAGAAATTGGAAGGCTCCGAGGTAGCAGTAAAGAGTAACGCAGATAATGTGCAACACAACCGGAATGGGAGCCGCAGTCACACGCGGATTTTCAGGTAACATCGCTGCGCCGCCACCAAGGAAGGTGTCCGATTTCTAGTTGAAAGTTAGATGGCGGTTCCATCCTTCCGACTCCGTAGAATCGGGGTTGGGAAACCTTACAGAGGAGGAACCGCCGAATGAAAGCATACCGAATCGTGAGCCGCGACGACAGCCAGTCGTTGGCGGAATATTTGACAGAGAACGGGCAGATTCTGCTGCCGATGGTCGAGCTGATCGAAGGGTCGCGGATGGCGATCGACGAGTTGATCGACGTGTTGGGACGTGCCAGTATCGAGGCCGTGTTGCAGTTGTCGGCGCAGGGTGTGGCCGGAGAGAAGCAGCGGGGCCGGGCGAAGGAGTCGATTCGTTGGCACGGCAGGCAGGCTGGCAGCGTGCGGCTGTCGGATCGCAAGCTGCGAGTCCGAAAGCCCCGACTTCGGAAGAAGGGGCGGGGTAAAGGCCAGGAGGTCGAGATCCCGGCCTACGAGGCGATCAACGCGAACGGGACGATCGGCAGCCGGGTTCTGGAGATCCTGATGTCGAACGTCTCGACCCGGCAATACGAACGGGTCATTCCCCAGATGGCCGACACGGTCGGTGTCAGCAAGTCGTCGGTGAGCCGGGAATTCGTTGAGCAGAGCGGGAAGGAGTTGAAGCGGCTGAGCGAACGCCGGTTCGAGGACCGGGAGTTCCTGGTGATCTATCTGGACGGCGTGATCTTCGGAGAATTTCACGTGCTTTGCGCCGTGGGCGTGGATTCCAGCGGCGAGAAGGTCGTCCTGGGAATAAAGGACGGCGCGAGCGAGAACGCGGCCACGGCGGTCACGCTGCTGGAGGATCTCGTCGACCGGGGCATCGATCCAGGTCGGCGGTACCTGTTCGTCATTGACGGCGCAAAAGCGCTGCGGAGCGCGATCGACAAGGTCTTTGGCCGTCAGAATCCGGTCCAGCGATGCCGCAACCACAAGATCCGGAACGTCGCGGCGAAGCTCCCCGACGAATTGGCTCCGCAGGTCGTTTCCGTCATGAAAGCCGCGTTCCGCTTGCCGTGGAAGGAAGGCATCGCCCGGATCCGAAAGCAAGCCGAATGGTTGCGGTCTCAGCATCCGGATGCTGCGGCCAGTCTCAAGGAAGGACTCGACGAAATGTTCACCATCAACCGTCTCGAACTGTCTCCGGCTCTTCGCCGTTGTCTGGGGTCGACGAACCTCATCGACAGTTCGCACTCCGGGATGCGTATCCGGACCCGTCGTGTGGGCCGATGGAAGAATGCCGACATGGCCCTGCGATGGGCGGCGGCCTCCTTCCTCGATACCGAGAAAAACTTCCGCAGAATTCTGGGATATAAGGATCTCTGGATGCTCCAGGCCAAACTCAACGACCTGGTCACTGGCGACGATCCGTCAAAGGTGGCTTAACTGATGAACTGAACCGCCATCGAAGGTTTCAACTGAATTCGGGACAGCTTCGCCACCAAGCTCTACAAGACGGAATATACCTGCGGATACGGGAATGAAACTGAGCACGAACAACCCGGCTAAAATCATCCATTCTGATCTAGTGAAGTACTTCATCTAGAAATTCCTTGCCGGATAACATAGTAGTAGGCTGCAGTGAGACTCGGCTAACTCCACCGTGTCTTGCGGTCTATTAAACAGGCCGACGAATGCGCTTCCACCGGTTATGTTTCTGCTTCTAGGTATCTTATACCGAGGCAACACTACGGATGAACTGAAACTAGACTGCAGAGTCAGCCGTGGAGGCCGTTTCCTGTTGTGGAATTCGCATCGAAAGAGTGCGACCCCGACACCGCTTCAACGGTGGGGTCTCCACCTTCACAAGATCCGCGGCCCCAACAAGGCAACGGTTGCTCTGGCCAACACACTGGCCGTAGAGTCTGGGCCGTTTGGACACGGGACTGTGATTACCAGGCCGCCTATCAGGCGGCCTGAAGTAGAGTCCCAACTACCCTTCAGCTGGCTGCGATGATGTCTTGAATTGATGGCGCAACGATCAGACCGACGTGGGGAAACAGCGAATTCCATCATGGCCCGGAACTGTAAACGTTCCATTTAAGAGGCCGGAGATACGACTGCAGTCGACCTGCTACTCAACTCGAAACACCAGTTAGCTGGCTGAAAACATCATCAATCAAGAAAGAGCACAGGATAGCTGCGCCTACTTGACACAGGAGTCCAGATACAGGACTTGAGAACGGAAAAAGGGAGGTCGGGCGGAAGAGAAGCGGACTTTTAGCTTGCCGAGCCGGACGCTGAAATTTTCAGTCTGATCCGTCTCTCCCGACCACGGCACCCGAACGTCCAACGTTAGAGTTTGTTCGCCTCCGAAAGTCGGATCTTCTGATGAGTAGAGCTGCGAACCCGGGGAAGTATGCGATCGTCCACGCGCCGAAGTGCACCGTGAAATCCCAACCCCGCGGATCGAAGGGAAACCAGATCCCCGAAACCAAGTAGAATGCTGACCCGGCGGCAATTGCCGCAAGCCCCCCCCGGGTCAACGCGACGCGAAGCGCGACTCGCCGCAGGTGAAGACTTTCGTGCAAAACGCCGAGGGCTACCCATACACCGATCCAAAGCGGAAACATCACCGAATATCCCGCAAACGGAACGAACGCATAGAAACCCACTGACGCCAGTGTGCCGATCGCCGCCGCTCCGATGGCACCGGTCAAGGGCCGTCTGGCTGATGCGCCAAGAATTAGGCCGACGCAGAGGAAGAGCATCCCGCCATGGATGACACCGTAGAGCGCCGGATGCGGCTGCGGAAGAACGTCCGCCCAGAGAAAGTCCCCAAGCGTACTGACTCCAGCCATCTTCAAGGCTGCTGCGATCGAAGCTGTCACGCCGGGTTTCATGGAATGGATCACTCTATTGCATTTGGACAAGGTTCGCTTTCACTAGAGCGCGGGCCTGTACTCCGGCCTGGGTGGCCCTCACGGCCCTTTGGTGGGTTGACTACACCCCTCCAACCCAGAAACCCAAAGATTCAACCGGCTCTCGCCTGTTACGGAAAAATGTCAATGTCCGAGAACGTGATTTAACAGGCTCTGACCTCGAATAACTAGGGCACCGGCACCCGTTCCTTCAGTTCTTCAAACCAGTTTGTGAAGATGTTGATTCGGATCGCTGGACCAGCGTGTAGCTTGAGCCGGATATCCGGCCCAGCCGGTGAGTGCCAGCGCGGCAATCCAGCCAGGGGTTCTATCCATGCGTAGGGTAGTCCTCGCTCGCGCTTACTCCGGAGCACCGATCGGGAAACCGATGGGATACACATTCTGGTAGTCCCCCACGCCCTGGCTCGGCTCCCTGTACCGATAGAGATAATCCCACATGGAGATGACATTGGCGCGAAGCCAGTTGTCGTAGTTGCCGTAGTCGGAGAAATCCTCCATCGTGACCCGCTCCAGAATCTCCTCGATTGGAGCGCCCTCCACCATCTCGTCCAGTACCCGCTCCCTGAGAGCGATCAGATACTCACGATAGAAGGTAAACGATTGCTGATCGGCGAGGCCCGCGTGACCGGGAACCACGATATCGACGTTATCCAGTTTAGATAAATGCCAGAGCGCCTCGATCATGTTGTTCACGTTCGAGTCGCGGTAGTCGGGCAGTCCGATCGACTTGCCGGCGCGAACCAGATCCGTCGCGACCATCACGCCTTCGTCTGGAAAGTGAACCTGGACCAGATTGTCGCTGTGGAGGGGACCGAAATAGTACACGATCGCCCTCTGACCACCGAGATAGATCTCCAGGTTATCCCCCTCGAAGACGACATCGGGTACGGATGTATTCCGGTCTTCTCTAATAATGTGCTCTCTGATGTTCTTGTGGCCGATCGTCACCGCCGTGTCATCGAAGGCTTGCAGCCCGCAGATGTGCATCTCGTGGTCGTGACTCAGGATGACGTACTTCACCGGGACGCCAAACCGGCGATCTAACTCTTCCTTGAGCCACTCCATACCTCCCCCATCGCAAGTGGCATCGACCATGATGATGCCCTCGTCCGTCACCATGAAGACGTTCGAGGTGGGGCCGCGCCGATAGACGTTATCCGTCAACTGGGTGATCGTATCGACATTGGCGCCCGTGCCCTGCGCACCCGCCATCTGGGAAAATACGAAGCCGGTACTCAGAATCAATAGGCCTACGCTGATTGTCTTTGTGTTCATTATTGCCTCCCCGTAGAGATTTCTTATCCGCGGCCGTAGTCTCTCCAGCCGCCGCAATCATGTCCGTTGCCGTCGGGCCAGCCCAGGTTTGCCGCCCCGTCAGCATTTCATACAAGACGCAACCGAACGCCCAGATGTCGGCGCGTTTATCGACTTCTTGTCCCTTGGCCTGTTCGGGCGACATTTATGCCGCAGTACCCCATAAGATTCCTTGCTGGGTCGCGGCCATGCTCAGCGTGGGTGAATTCGACACGCTGACATCGTTGTCATCGCCTGCGAACGCTTTGGCCAGGCCAAAATCAAGCAGCTTCACTTTGCCGTCTGGCGTGACCTTGATCTTGGCGGGTTTGAGGTCTCTATGGATGACCCCCTTTTCATAGGCCGCTTCTAAGGCTTCAGCTATCTGGAGGGCCAGTTTGAGCGACTCCTCAAGGGAGATCGGCCCATGTTTGATTGGGTCAGCTAGCGTGTCCGGGTCCACCCACTCCAAGACGAGGAACCGTGTGCAGTTGGATTCTTCCAGTCCGTATATAGCCGCTATATTGGGGTGATTCAGTGAGGCTAGGAGTTTGGCTTCACGTTCAAACCTAGCTAAGCTGTCGGCGTCCTTAGCCAACTCTTCAGGGAGGGTCTTAATAGCTACTTCACGGCCTAGTTGGGTGTCCTTGGCCTTCCACACTTCACCCATACCGTCTTTACCGATGGCAGAGAGGATTTCGCAATGGGCAAGTTTGGTGCCCGGTTCCATGGTCAGTTGCTTCTCAGATCGGGACTTAGATCGCTGGGGGCAGTCTAGCAAAACGGGTGGATAGAGCGGCAACGAAATCTCCGTTTCCGCTAACAGGATTGATCGGGCACTGACAATGGATTTCAGCGGAAGTCAGGAAGGGACAGCAGAACTCACGTCACCAGCGAACTGCCCCGCGATGCAGTTCGTATTGAACATGATGGCAGGAAGTCTTTGGGACGAACGTCTCTACAAGCTGATCAGTCGCTGACAATTGGTGATTATAGACCTACCAGATTCAGCAGCTCGCGATCGTATTGATTCTGAACGTCTGCGTAAATAGGCGCAACGGCATCGATAAACGCTTGGCGTTGCTGCGGCGTGAGCGTAACAATTTCCCCACCATCCTCACGAATAATCTCAGCAGAATCGATTTCTGCCTGATCATGCAGCTGCCGCTGAAGGGTTACCGCTTCTTTGACCCCCGCGCGCATCTCCATTCGCAGTGCATCAGGCCAGACATCAAATGAAGGTCGGTGAACGAAAATTGGCCGAGACAAGTACGAATGATAAGTCTCAGTGTAATAACGCTGGGCGTGGTGGAGGTTGTAGGTGACAACGTTTTCAAAAGGGTTTTCCTGACCATCCAATTCGCCAGACTGAAGGCCTGTGAATACAGCTGTTAGAGGCGTGACCTTCGCGTTGGCCCCAAGCAA